>NZ_LMDB01000001.1 GCF_001425005.1 Duganella sp. Root336D2
TGTTTCAGATCTTGCTGTAGGGAACTATAATCATGCAATTGCCGTGTGGCAAGCAGAATTTTTAAAACTTTTTTTGAATGTCGCAATTAAGTCTGGAATTAAAGAAACTTTAGTTAATTCAAGGACTTGGGTTATTTCCTATAGTCACTTTTACTTTCGAAGTCTCAATAATGAAATTAAATAAAAAAAACCCGGCCGAAGCCGGGCTGTAACAGGGTATTTAGTAATTAGCGGGTCACTTGTACAGTGGTGGTGGAGGTGTTGCCRGCGGCATCCTTGGCCACAGCCTGGACAGTGTGGTTGCCGGCAGCGATCTTGCGGGTGTTCCAGCTGTAGGACAGGGAGGAACCGGCGCCGGATGCTTKMAGCTGGCCGTCGATGTAGACACTCATGTTGATGCCGGCCGAGCCGCTGTTRTCGGAGGCGTTCACGGTGACGTTCACAGTGCCGGACACCGAACCGGAGGTCGGGTTGGCGATGGTGACCACTGGAGCGGTGGTGTCAGCCACCGGTGCGNTCGGAGGCGTTCACGGTGACGTTCACAGTGCCGGACACCGAACCGGAGGTCGGGTTGGCGATGGTGACCACTGGAGCGGTGGTGTCAGCCACCGGTGCGGCCACGGTGTTGGCGACGTTCACCGACACGGTGCTGGAGCTGGCCACGTTGCCTGCAGCGTCATAAGCGATGGCTACCAGGCTGYTCATGCCGTTGGCCACGCCTTTCGAATCCCAGCTGAAGCTGTAAGGSCCGGTGACGTCGGARGCGACCACGGTRCCGTTGACTTTCAGGTCGACCCGGCTGACAGCGACGTTGTCGGTWGCGTTCACGTTGACGGCGACCAGGCCGGAAACGGTGCTGCTGCTGACCAGGTTGGTGATSGCCACGGTCGGTGCGCTGGTGTCGGCTGCCGGGGCGGCCGGGGTAGCCTTGGCGGCGGCCACGGCGGCTGCCGCGTTGACACGGCCGTAGCCGAAGTAGATGTCACGGCCGGCGGCGCCGAGGTCGGTCGCGGTGCTGAACAGGATGCTCTGCACCTGGGCGCCGGTCAGTGCCGGGTTGGCCGCCATCACCAGTGCGCCGACTGCCGCGGCGACCGGGCTGGAGAACGAGGTGCCGGCCTGCATGCGGTAGCCGCCGCCACGGGTGGTGGTGTTGATGTTGGTGCCTGGAGCCGACAGCTGTACGAAGGAGCCGTAGCTGGAGAAGCTGGCCTTGGCGTCGTTGCCATCGGTGGCGGCGACGGCGATCATGGAATCGGTCGGGGTGAAGCCTTCGTTGATGTTGCTGTTGCCGGCGCCGACGAACACCAGGCCGTTCTTGCTCTTCATGTAGTTCGAGGCGCTGATCACGGCCGAGCTGCTTGGCAGGTAGGCGTAGCTGGCGTTGGCGATGCGGGCGCCGTGGTCGGCAGCGTAGGTGATGCCGGCGGCGATGGCCGAGTAGGAACCCTGGCAGGCGCCGGTGGACGTCAGGTAGCCGGTGCGGATCGGCATGATCTTGGCTTTGCCGGCGACGCCAGGCACGCCCAGGGCGTTATTGGTTGCCGCGGCGGCGGTGCCGGCAACTTCGGTGCCGTGGCCGCAAACGTCGGCGGAGTTGCTGTTGTTGTCGTAGGTGTTATAGCCAGGCACGATGTTAGCGGCCAGGTCAGGGTGGGTCGATTCGACGCCCGAGTCGACGATGGCGATGGTGACGCCTTCGCCCCAGCTGCTGTCCCAGGCGGTGCTGGCGCCGATCTTGCCGATGTACCAGGCGCTGCCCATGTATGGATCGTTGGCGGTGGCAGCGATATCGACCAGCTTGTCGAGCTCGGCGAACTTGAAGTGCGGGTTGTTCTTCAGCTTGTTGGCGATGGCTTTTTCGGAGCCGTGCGCCACGTCGATCACGTGGATGTTGCTCTGGCCCAGCTTGCGGGCGCTGCCGGCACCGTTAGCCTTCAGGATCTTGGAGAATTCCGCCACGGTCAGGCCGGCTTTCGGTTCCACAATGATGCGGCCCTTGATGAAGTCTTCGTTTTGAGCGGCGAAGGCTGGTGCAGCCAGGGTAGCGACAGCGGTAGCGATTGCGGCGGCGATGGTGGTGATGGTTTTCATGGTGCGAGTCCCTGTTTCAAAAAATAAAAACGAGGACTGCCCGCCGGTCTATAAGCCGGTAGAAGACTGCATCACAACCCGCACAGGCATATGAGCGCCCATGTTGAGGGGATACTTTTGTCTGGCAGTCCTGCCGTCATGGAGCCGAAGCTCTTTAGACCGATGACTTTGCGTCCCACCGTTTCCAGTGGTTTGCCCTGTTTCAGATCTTGCTGTAGGGAACTATAATCATGCAATTGCCGTGTGGCAAGCAGAATTTTTAAAACTTTTTTTGAATGTCGCAATTAAGTCTGGAATNTGTTTCAGATCTTGCTGTAGGGAACTATAATCATGCAATTGCCGTGTGGCAAGCAGAATTTTTAAAACTTTTTTTGAATGTCGCAATTAAGTCTGGAATCAAAGAAACTTTAGTTAATTCAATGACTTGATATATTTCTTTTGGTTACTTCTACTTTCGTAGTCACAATAATGTTTTTAAATTAAAAAGCCCGGCCTAAACCGGGCTGTATCAAGGCAATTAGAATGATTGCATTAGCGCGACGCGCTATTGGCGACGTTCACCTGCACCGTGCTGGAATTGCCTGCGTTCCCAGCGGCATCGTAGGCCACTGCGGCCAGGCTGTTGATGCCGTTGGCGACGCCGCTGGAATTCCAGCTGAAGCCAAATGGAACGGACGTATCGGAAGCAACGACAATTCCGTTCACCTTCAGGTCGACGCGCGTCACGGCCCGGTTGTCGGATGCATTCACGTCGATCGCTACCAGGCCGGAAACTGTACTGTTCCCGCTGGGGCTTGTCATGGCAACAGCCGGCGCTACGTTATCAGGCAGAGGCGCAGCCATAGCGGCTGCTACCGCGCCGGCAGCATTGACCCGGCCGTAGCCAAAGTAGATATCGCGTCCGGCGGTCCCCAGGTCGACTGCGGTATTGAACAGGATGTCCTGTACCTGGTCGGCGGTCAGTGACGGATTGGCGGCCATCACCAATGCGCCGACGGCTGCCGCAATCGGACTTGAAAAGGATGTGCCATTCACGCCACCGTAGCCGCCGCCTTTCACCGTGGTGTAGATACCGGAACCCGGCGCGGACAAAGCGACGAAGGCGCCGTAGCTCGAGAAACTGGCGCGTGTGTCATTCGAGGCGGTAGCCGAGACCGGGATCATCGCGGTGGTGGGGGTAAAGCCTTCATCACGGTTGTAGTTTCCGGCCGAAACGAACAGTAGGCCGCCTTTGCTGCGCAAGTAATTCGCCGCGCTTTGCACCGCAGAACTGGCTGGCACGCTGGCGTAACTGATGTTGGCTATCCTGGCGCCATGATCCGCCGCCCAGGTCAGGCCGCTCGCCATGGTTGAGAAATAGGCATAACAGGAGCCCGAACTCAGGAAAGCGATTCGAATCGGCATGATCTTGGCTTTGCCGGCCACACCCGCCACACCGAGGGCATTATTGGTCACCGCAGCGGCCGAGCCTGCGACCTTGGTGCCATGGCCGCAGACATCCGCCGTATTGGTGTTGTTGTCGTAGCTGTTGTAACCAGCCACAATATTGCCCGCCAAGTCTGCGTGGGCCGAATCGACGCCCGAGTCCAGGATCGCGATGGTGACGCCGGCCCCCTGGGAAGTATCCCAGGCCGTATTCGCTGCAATTTTGTTGATATGCCACTCGCTGCCGAGATAGGGATCATTGGCGGTGGCCGCAACCGGAACCATCTGGTCCAGTTCCGCGAATTTGAAATGCGGGTTGTTCTTCAATCTGCTGACCATGGCCCGTTCGGAGCCCTTGCTGACTTCCAGCACGTGAATATTGCTTTGCCCGAGCCTGCGGGATTGATTACCGCCGTGCTGTTTCATGAGCTTCGACATTTCGTCAATTGCCAGGCCGGCACGCGGCTCGACAAGGATGCGGCCAAGGGCAAATGCTTCGGGCGGTGCGGCGCTGCTGGAGGCGGTATAACTTGCAAACGCAAGGGCGATTACCGAGGAAAGCGAGAGAATTGATTTCATGGTGCGAGTCCCTGTCTTTAATAGATTAAAAAACGAGAACTACCCCGCGAGATATTATTCGGCCGATTAATGGAAGGCAAGCGGATTTATGCGAATGTTTGTGTTGGTAATATCCTTGGGCAATATGTTTTATATAATTCAGAACGAATTTCCCGACTCGAAACGTACGATCGTTCGATTGCTGGGTTATAGTAGCTGCTCGGCACCACCATCACACCAAGAAAGAAGAGACATTCCATGAGCGCAGATTACGCAGTCCACGGTTCCATTGCTGTCATTTCGTTCAACAACCCGCCAGTCAACGGCCTCGGGCTGGCGACGCGGACTGCCGCTATCGAAGGCATCCGGCGGGCGCAAGAGGACGATGCGGTAAAAGCCGTTGTGCTGACCGGTGCGGGCAAAGCGTTTTCCGGCGGCGCCGATATCAAGGAATTCAATTCGCCCAAAGCGCTGACCGAGCCGACTTTGCACAGCCTGATCCGCGCGGTGGAGGGTTGCAGCAAGCCGGTGGTGGCAGCGATCCATTCCGTTGCCATGGGCGGTGGCCTGGAATTGGCACTTGGCTGCCATTACCGCGTAGCGTTGCCTGGTGCCCAGATCGCCTTGCCGGAAGTGAAACTGGGTTTGCTGCCGGGGGCTGGCGGGACGCAGCGGTTGCCGCGCGTGCTTGGCCTGGAGATGGCGCTGAACATGATTGTGTCCGGCACGCCGGTGCTGTCCGAAAAGCTGGCGGGTACCGCACTGTTCGACAAACTGCTGCCTGCCGGGGCTGACCTGCTGGCCGAGGCCAAGGCCTTTGCGGAAAGCGTCGCCGGCCAGCGTCCGCTGCCGAAAGTGCGCGACCGCAAGGTCGACTATCCCAATCATGAAGCTTTCCTGCAATTCAGCCGCAATACCGTCAAAGCGGTGGCCGGCCCATTCCCGGCACCGATCGAATGCCTGGAAACCGTGGCGGCATCCGTCACCATGGAGTTTGAAGCCGGCCTGAAATTCGAGCGCGAACGCTTCCTGCACCTGATGCAAACCACCGAATGCAAATCACTGCGCCATGCCTTTGTGTCAGAGCGCGCCGCGGGCAAGATTCCCGATGTGCCGCCCGATACCCCGGTGCGCGAGATCCGCAAGGCCGCCGTGATCGGCGCAGGCACCATGGGGGGCGGTATTGCAATGAATTTTGCCAACGCCGGCATTCCGGTTGTGCTGCTGGAAACCCGGCAGGAAGCGCTGGACAAAGGCCTTGCCACGATCCGCAAGAATTATGAAAACACCCTGAAAAAGGGCAAATTAACGCAGGACAAATTCGACCAGCGTGTGGCCTTGATCGGCGGCACCCTGGATTACGCCGCCATCGCCGACGCCGATATTGTCATCGAAGCAGTATTCGAGGAGATGGGCGTCAAGGAAACCGTATTCCGTCAGCTGGACGAGGTAATGAAACCGGGTGCCATCCTGGCTTCGAATACTTCCACGCTGGACCTGGACCAGATCGCGGCATTCACCAGCCGTCCGCAAGACGTGGTCGGCACACATTTCTTCAGCCCGGCCAATGTCATGAAGCTGCTGGAAGTGGTGCGTGGCAAGGCGACCGGCAAGGATGTGCTGGCCACCACCATGGCGCTGTCGAAAAAGCTGAAGAAAACCGGCGTGGTTTCCGGTGTCTGCGATGGCTTTATCGGCAATCGAATGATCGAGCAATACTTCCGCCAGGCTGGTTTCCTGCTGGAAGAGGGCGCTTTGCCGGAGCAGGTGGACAAGGCGATCGAGAAATTTGGCTTCCCGATGGGGCCGTTCCGCATGAGCGACCTGGCCGGCAATGATATCGGCTGGTACATCCGCAAACGCCGCTATATCGAAAAGCCGGAAGTCGTGTATTCGAAGACTGCCGACTTGCTGTGCGAGATGGGGCGCTTTGGCCAGAAAACCAGCGGCGGCTGGTACGACTACAAGGAAGGCGACCGTAAGGCTTACCCAAGCGCGGAAGTCAACCAGATGATCGTCAAGCATTCGGCCGATATCGGCGTTGTACGCCGCCATGTCAGCGAGCAGGAAATTGTCGAGCGCCTGGTTTATGCCCTGGTGAATGAAGGCGCGCTCATCCTGGAAGAGGGGATCGCCTTGCGCGCCTCCGACATCGACATGGTCTACCTGACCGGGTACGGCTTCCCGCTCTACCGCGGCGGCCCGATGTTCTATGCCGACACGGTGGGGCTGGCTAACGTAGTGGGCGCTATTGAGAAATTTGCCAGGGGCCGCCATGGCGAAGCCTGGAAACCGGCCGCGCTGCTGCTCAAACTGGCCGCCGAAGGCAAAGGTTTCAATAGTAATTAAGTAATATGCTTGCGCATGCGCAACAGCGGTACCGAGACGTTGCCGGGCAGCGCAAGCGCGAACTCTTCCACCGGCTTAAAACCGCAGGCAATGTACAACGGCACGCCCGGCATGGTGGCTGCAAGTTCCATGGCATGGAAACCGGCGGCGGCTGCCTGGTGTTCGCAATGCTCCATCAGCATGCGGCCCAGCCCCTGGCGCGGCACCGTGGGATCGACAAAGAATGCCCGGATCCGGGCTGGCTGGGTGGCCGGATCCAGCAAGGGGTCCGGGCCGGATTTGTGCTGGTCGCCGCCGAACAGCGTGGCCCGCTTGCTCCAGCCGCCGCAGGCCCGCAGCTCGCCATCGCGTACGATGAGGAAATACGTGCCGTCATCCACCAGCTGCGTGTCGACCCCGAATACATGGCGCGTCACCGCGGCGGCCTGTTCGTCCGAATAGAAACCCTTGCTGAGCTCGATTCCTGAGCGCCGGATCAGGGCCTTCATGGCCGGGATATCGGCTGTTGTGGCAGCGCGCAGTGTGGCTGGATTTGTCATTCGGAAATGCTATCATAGGGTGGCACCCAGGGAGAAACCATGCGCAAATTCGCTGCTGCTATCTTCGCCTTGCTTTGCTGCCTGCCGGCGGCCGCCCGCGACCTGCTGGTGATCGGTACCCATTTCGAACGCGTGTACGAGCGTGGCCAGGAGGGCGAGATTGTTGGCTTCGGCCCGGAAGTGGTGCGCCTCATCGCCCAGCGCCTGGGGCACCGGGCCATCTTTGAACTCTACCCCTGGGCGCGTGCCCAGGCGCTTGTCGCGCAGGGCAAGGCTGATATCCTGGTCGGCCCCTACAAGACTTTCGAGCGCCAGCAGCTCATGTCGTTTTCACGACTGCCGTTCTACCAGGACCAGATGGTGTTCTACGTGCGCAGGGGCGCGATGCAGGATTGGGACGGGGACTATGCCTCCTTGTCGGAGCAGCGCATCGCGATCGTTAACGGCTGGTCGTATGGGACGGCCTTCGACAAGGCGCGGCCGCAATTACGGCTCGACGTGGTGAACAGCGTCGACAGCGGCCTGAAAATGCTGGCGGCGCAGCATGCGCATATGTTTGCCAGTAACCGCCGTAACACCGAGCCGGTGCTGGGGCGAATGGGACTGTCCGGCCAGCTGTCCATGCTGCCGCGGGTGATCGAGGTGCAGGACGGCTATTTCGCGTTCCCGAAACGCCCCGCGTCCGACGCGCTGCGCAAGGAATTCGATGCGGAATTCCAGCGCCTGGTCGATAGCGGAGAGCTGAAGCGCCTCGGCGTGCGGCACGAAGTGACTGTGCCTTAGCGGCGTTCCGGCGTGAGTACGGTCGGCAGCGCTTTCGGCAGCGTGGCCGGATAGTCGCGACTGAAATGCAGGCCGCGGCTCTCGCGCCGATGCAGGGCGCTGTTGACGATCAGCGAAGCCACTTCCACCAGGTTGCGCAACTCCAGCAGGTCGCTGGTAATGCGGAAATGGCGGTAATACTCGTCGATCTCCTCTTTCAGCAGGGCGATGCGGTGCTGGGCGCGCTCCAGGCGCTTGGTGGTGCGGACGATGCCCACGTAATTCCACATGAAGCGGCGCAGTTCGTCCCAATTGTGGGCGATCACCACTTCTTCATCGGCGTCGGTAACGCGGCTCTCATCCCAATCCGGCAGGTAGGGCGTGCTTTCCTTGTCCTGGGCGAGGATGTCCTGGGCGCAGGCGCGGCCAATGACCACGCATTCGAGCAGGGAATTGCTGGCCAGGCGGTTGGCGCCATGCAGGCCGGTGCAGGCCGTTTCGCCCACGGCATACAGGCCCGGCAAGTCGGTGCGGCCGAACAGGTCGGTTACCACGCCGCCGCAGGTGTAATGCGCTGCGGGCACGATAGGAATCGCCTGCCTGGTGATGTCGATGCCCAGTTCCAGGCAGCGTGCGTAAATGGTCGGGAAGTGTTCGATCAGGAACTCGGCCGGCTTATGGCTGATGTCCAGGTGCACATAATCCAGGCCGCGCTTCTTGATTTCGAAGTCGATGGCACGCGCCACCACGTCGCGCGGCGCCAGTTCGGCGCGTTCGTCGTGAGCCAGCATGAAGCGCTGGCCGGCGGCGGCGCCGGCTTCCGGCGGCAGTTTCAACAGGCCGCCTTCGCCGCGAATTGCTTCCGTGATCAGGAAGGACTTTGCGTAAGGGTGGTACAGGCAGGTCGGGTGGAACTGGATGAATTCCATGTTCGACACGCGGCACCCGGCGCGCCACGCCATGGCGATGCCGTCGCCGCTGGCCGTGTCGGGGTTGGTGGTGTACAGGTAAACCTTGCCGGCGCCACCGGTTGCCATCACGGTATGCTCGGCGGTGACGGTGTGCACCTGGCCGGTGGTGACGTCCTGCACGTACAGCCCGTGGCAGCGCGGCTGCCCGTTG
The DNA here is from genome assembly GCF_001425005.1 of Duganella sp. Root336D2. Lineage (GTDB taxonomy): Bacteria > Pseudomonadota > Gammaproteobacteria > Burkholderiales > Burkholderiaceae_D > Rugamonas. The sequence continues at coordinate 8,850 of NZ_LMDB01000001.1, forward strand.
GCAGGGCGCGGTCCCAGCTTGTCGGTGGTGATCAGGTCGATCGCGCAATGCTGCTCGAACAGGCTGATATTCGGATGGGCGCGCACCTTTTCTTCCAGCGTGACCTGCACGGCATGGCCGGTGGCATCGGCAGCATGGATGATGCGGCGCTGGCTATGGCCGCCTTCGCGCGTCAGGTGGAAGCCGAGTTCCGCATTCTCGTCGCGGGTGAACGGTACACCGAGGCCAATCAGCCATTCGATGGCTTCGCGCCCGTGTTCGACGATGAAGCGGGTGGCGCCCTCGTCGCACAATCCGCCGCCGGCCACCAGCGTGTCGGCGATGTGCTGCTCATGGCTGTCGCCTGAATCGAGCACGGCGGCGATACCGCCCTGGGCCCAGTTGCTGGCGCCATCGAGCAGGGCGCGTTTGGAGATGATGGCGACTTTGCGGCTTTCCGCCAGGTGGAGTGCAACAGAGAGGCCGGCCAGGCCGCTGCCAACAATCACGACATCGAATTTCATGGTGTTTCGGGCTTATTTTTAGCGTAATAAGCAACAATATAAACTATTTGCCGTTGCGCTGCCTCAAAAGCCCCACTGGCGGCATGCTGCATCATGGGCTCATGACCAAGAAAAAGCTGCTCGTGGTGGAGGATGACCTGGGCCTGCAGAAGCAGTTGCGCTGGGCTCTGGACGCGTATGAGGTGGTCTTTGCGGGCAACCGCGATGCCGCCCTGGGTCAATTGCGCCGGCACCAGCCGGCAGTGGTGACGATGGACCTCGGCCTGCCGCCGGAGCCGGACAGTGCAAGCGAAGGTTTGCTTTTGCTGCAGCAGATGCTGGCCATTGCTGCCGACACCAAGGTAATCGTCCTGTCCGGCAACCAGGACCGCGAAAACGTGCTGAAGGCAATGGCGCTCGGCGCCTATGATTTCCACCAGAAGCCCTTGGACGGCGCCATGCTGTGCCTGATGGCGGAGCGTGCCTTCTTCCTGCACTCGGTCCAGCAGGAAAACCGGCGCATGCTGCAAACCGAGGCCGATTCGCCCCTGGCGGGGCTGGTGACACGCGATCCCGGCATGCTGCGCGTGTGCCGGAGCATAGAAAAAGTCGCCCCCAGTTCCGCAACCGTGATGCTGATGGGAGCCTCCGGCTGCGGCAAGGAAGTCCTGGCGCGCGGCCTGCATCAACTTAGCACCCGGCACGACCGGCGCATGGTGGCCATCAATTGTGCTGCGATACCCGAGCACCTGCTGGAGAGCGAGCTGTTTGGGTACGAGAAGGGCGCTTTCACCGGCGCGGAGCGCCAAACGCTGGGCAAGATCGAACTGGCAGCAGGGGGCACTTTTTTCCTTGATGAAATCGGCGACATGGCCTTGCCGCTGCAGGCGAAGATGCTGCGCTTCCTTCAGGAGCGCGTGATCGAGCGCCTCGGCGGGCGCAGCGAGATCGCGGTTGACGTGCGCATCGTCTGTGCTACGCACCGCAACCTGAAGGTGATGGTGGACGAGGGGCGCTTCCGCGAAGACCTCTTTTACCGGCTGACTGAAATCGTACTGGTGGTGCCGCCGCTGCGCGAACGGATCGGCGATGCGGTCTTGCTGGCGCAGCACTTCCGGCATCGTTTCCTGCAGTCGGAAGGGTGCCCAGCATGGCCATTCCATCCGGATGCGCTGGCCGCCATTGAAGCTTACGGCTGGCCCGGCAATGTGCGCGAGATCGAAAATTGTATCAAGCGTGCCGTAATCATGAGCGAAGGGCCGCATATCTCGCTGGAGGACCTGGGTTTGCCTGCCGGTGCGCCCCAGGCCGAGAACATCGACCTGCGCGATGCGCGCAATGCGGCCGAGTACCGGGTGATGGTCAAGGCGCTGGCAAGAACGGGAGGAAATATTGCGCGTGCTTCCGAATTGCTCGGTGTCAGCCGCCCCACCTTGTACGACTTAATGAGCCACCACGGCATCAAGTGAGTCGGGTTCGCGCCATTCGCGCGCTGCCTTCAATTGCTGCCGCAGTCCGGGCAGCGGGAATCCGAGTCCATAGGCTTTGTGCGCGGCGTCCAGCGCCGCCGGCCAATCTTTCCGGCGCACGTGGGCCAATCCCAGGTTATACCAGGCCGCAGCGTCGCCGGGTTGGATGTCCAGCGCGGCCCGCAACTGCCCTATGGCATCGGCATCGCGCTTCAGCGACAGCAGGTAGGCCCCAAACAAGGCCCGGGCGGCGCCGTCGCTGGGAACGAATGCGATGGCGCGCGTGAAATAGCACTCCACTGTATGGTGTGCACCGGGCACCTGGACTTTCTTTGCGCGCAATCCCAGCCGGGCCATCGCGGCCAGGGCGCGGGGATGGTTGGGGAAGTGCTCCAGCGTGTAGGCGATATCGCCGCCCAAGGTGCCTGACATCCCGCGCAGCAGCGCCTCCACCTGCGGGCCGAAATGGAAGGCTTCCACCACGGCCAGCCCTTTGGCATCTTCGCCGTTGTAGTAGTCGCCGCCGGTGCTGCCTTTGCTGAAAGGAGGACAGTCTGCTGCGAGCGCTGCGAGCAGCATCAGGTAGGCTGGCATGGGTGTCCTCCAGGTTCGAGCGCGCGGGTGTCGAAAACAAGTTGCGGCCGCGAGCCGGGGCCGGCGGAGAGGTGGATGAATGGCCGCCGGCCTGCAAACATCAGCTGCCAGCGCCCCAGGGCGATGAAGGTTGCACTGCCAAGGTGGACAGTGCCGATACGCCGGTGCGCCCGCAGCGAGCCGGGATTGAAGGCGGAAATCCGGCTGCAGGTCCATTGCACTCCGCGCGCGCGCATGCGCCGGTGCGCCTCATCCCAGATTCGGCAAAAGGTCATGCCCAGGCGCATATGCGGCTGCACGAAGACGTCGTAGTCCCAGCAAGAATCCGGCGCAGGCAGGAAGTAGCGCGCGCGCACCTCATCTTCCTCATAGGCGCCGAACTGGTACCACAAGGTTGCGGCGAGTTCCCTGCCTTTCCAGGCCGCGATGCTGCAGCCGCCCTGGCGCAGGCGCGCCGCAACCACTTCGCGCGGCCTCGGATAGTCCGGCGGCAATTCGGCCAGGCTTGCAACAGACGATATAACGATCTTGCCGGGAGCGGAGCGCATGGCTGCCGGCGCCACGCGCTGCGCAACGAAATGGTAGCGCCACAGCTGCAGCCCAAGGAGGCGCAATGCCCGCGCAAGGGCGTACCAGGCCGTATTGCCGGGGCCGAGTTCCGAGATAGTGTGCAAAAGGTGGGTGGCCATGCAGTCATTACAGCAAAGCTTTGCGCGAGCTCTTTGAGCTAACGCAAGCGCGTTCTCCGTCGCCTTGCATAGACTGGCATTTCCGGGGAGGGATCATCATGCTCACTGTGCTGATGGCTACGTTCAATGGGGTGCGTACTTTACCTAAAGTGCTCGATGCCTACACGCAGTTGCATAGCCCGGAGGAGGGCTGGCGCCTGCTGGTCGTGGATAATGGCAGCGACGATGGCACGCGCGAATTGCTGATGTCCTACGCCAGCCGCCTGCCGCTGCACTATGCCTACGAACCGCGGCGTGGCAAGAACGCGGCGTTGAACCGTGGCCTGGCGGTGGCGATGAAAGGGCCCGAGACGCGCCTGTTTGTCTTCACCGACGACGACGCCACGCCTGAGCGCGACTGGCTGGTGCGCTACGCCGACGCAGCAAACGAACGGCAGGGTTTCGCGATTTTCGGTGGCAGCATCGTGCCCGATTGGAGCGAGATGCCGCCGGAATGGCTGCTGCGGCTGGTTCCCTGCGGCCTGACGTATGGCCTGACCGACCCCAAGCTGCCGGAAGGCCCTGTCTATCCGGGGCTTGTGTGGGGCGCCAATATGGCGGTGCGCGGCGAGGTCTTCCGCCACGGCTACCGCTTCGACGAGTCGATCGGGCCGGCCGCAGGCGAATATGCGATGGGAGGCGAAGTCAGTTTTACCCGCCTGCTGGAGGGCGCCGGATTCCAGTCCTGGTTCTGCCCTGCGGCGCGTGTTGCGCACCATATACGCCCGGTGCAGCTGACGCCCGACTGGGTCATGGCGCGCGCCCGGCGCTATGGCCGCGGTGCCTGCCGGCTGACCAAGGCGGGCCAGTTTCCCGAGCTGTTTGGCGCACCGCGCTGGATGCTGCGCAAGTACATGGAAGAACTGGGCGGCCTGGCTACAGCCATGCTGCTGCGCCAGCCGGAACGGATCTTCCAGCGGCGCTGGGAACTGGCCTACCTTGGCGGCTACATTGCAGAAGCGGCAGCGGCCATCAAACGCCCGGCCAGCCGCCGCATCGTGCTGACCAGCTTTTCGGGCGAGTTGGGCGGCATGGAGCTGCGCATGCTCGACGAAGCCCGCTTCCTCAAGGGTGTCGGCTATGAGTGCGTGTTGGCGCCGCCGCGCTTTGTCGGCGATGAGCGCTGGCGCCAGTCGGCGCAGGATGAATGCGTCGAAATAGCCGATCTGAAGGTGCCGCCGATGCTGGAAGAATGGCCCTGGCGCCACCTCAACCGCTTGCGCGCGATGGCCTTCAGCGCGCCGGCATTGCGCAAGCTGCGCCCCGACCTGGTACATGTGGCATTCTGCTGGACGACTTATGGCGCCAGCGCTTTATGGCTTGCGCAGCATTGCGGCGTACCGGCCGTGATCAGCGTCCACAACGCGTTCCCGCATACCGAGTTCAATGAATGGCAGCGTGGCCAGCTGCAGCGTGCCATGTCGGGAGTACGAGGCGTGTACGCAGTATCGGATTCTGCGATGAATCACTTCCTGGCGCTGTATCGCCATTGGCTGCCCGCTGGCGCGCGGCTGGCGGTGATACCGAACTGCGTCGATATGCGGCGCTTCCAGGCCTCGCCGCGGCGGCGCGCCGCTGCACGGCGCCAGTGGGGCATTGCCGACAATGACGAGGTGATCGGCAGCGTCGGCCGCCTGTCGGGGCAGAAACGCCCGGAGGAACTGCTGGCGATCTTTGCCAGCCTGGCCCAGACGCGGCCGCGCTTGAAGCTCATGCTGGTCGGGACCGGCCCGCTGGAATCGACGCTGCGCGAGACGGTGCGCCGCCAGCGCCTGACGCGGCGCGTCATCTTTACCGGCTTCCAGGCCAAGGTTGAATCCATCATCCCCGCCATGGACCTCCATTTGCTGGTCAGCCTGCGCGAAGGTTTCGGCATTGCGACGATCGAGGCAATGGCGTGCGGCGTGCCGGTCCTGGCTACACGGGTGCCCGGCAGCGCAGATATCCTCGAGGGCAGCGCAGGCGGCTTGCTGCTCGCTCCGGGCGACATCGACAATGCGGTCCTGACGATCGACGCATTGCTGGACGATCCTGAACGCCGCGCCGAGATGGGGCGCCAGGGCAGGGCGGAAGCAGAGGCGCGGTATGCGGTCCCGGTTATCAGCGCGCAAGTGGAGGCCTTCTATGACGGGCTGACGTGAAATGCGCGGCATGGCGCGCAACTTTGCCTTCGGCTTTGCCGAAAAGTACCTGCAGGCCGCATTGGCCCTGGCATCTTCCATCATTCTCGCGCGGCTTCTGTCCCCTTCGGAGATCGGCGTCTATTCGATCGCAGCGGTGCTGACCGGGCTGGCCCAGGTGTTCCGCGACCTGGGGACCGGTCAGTTATTAATTGCACGGCGTGATCTGTCGAGAGCAGAACAGCGCGCCTTACTGACCATATCGATTGCCATGGGATGGGGCCTCGCCCTGCTGGTGGCCGCCTCGGCCGACGCACTTGCGCACTTCTATCGGCAACCGCAACTGGCGCAAGTGCTGCACATCCTGGCCCTCAACTTCGTCCTGGTGCCGTTTTCGTCCCAGGTAACGGCACTGCTGCGCCGTGAGATGCGCGCGGGCGCGCTGTTAAGGGTGTCTGCGAGCTACAACGCGACGCAGTTTGTAGCTACCATCGCGTTGGCCAGCAACGGATCAGGACCCTGCGCCCTGGCGTGGGGCAGTTTTGCGGCGACGCTGGCAGGCTTTCTGGCGGGGCTCTTCCAGCAGCCTGCCGGTATGGCATGGCGTCCCGGTTTGCATGGCATCTGCGCTCTGGTCCGGCCCGGCGGGCTTGCCGTGACGTCGAACGCAATCGACGAGGTCGGCGTCGTGGCGCCCGACCTCGTCGCCGGCAAACTGCTCGGGGTGCAGGAGGTGGCCTTGCTCGGCAAGGCGCAATCGGTGCTTTCGCTGTTCAACCAGGCCGTCACCAGTGCGGTCTCACCCGTGGTCTTCCCGCTTTTCGCGAAGCAGGCACGCGAAGGCGGTGATCCGTTGCAGGCATACATCGCGGCGGCTGCGTGCATCACTGCCTTGTCCTGGCCCTTCTTCCTGTTTGCCGGCCTGTTCGCAGGGCCACTCGTGTCGCTGTTGTACGGCCAGCAGTGGCAAGGCTGCGTACCTTTGATACGGATCATGTGTGGCGCCGCTGCGCTGTATAGCATGTTCAATATGGCGCGCTATCTGTTGCTGGCCACCGGTCATATCGGAGAGCAAGCGAGGATCGACGCCATCGCGGTAGCGGGGCGCTTGGCGATACTCGTTCCCGCTGGACTGGCGGGGCTGGAATGGCTGGCGGCGGCGGTTGCCCTCAGCCTCCTGTTACGCAGCTGGCTGGTGTTGCGATGCCTGCGCAAGCTATACGGACTGGAGCCCGCTGTCTTGCTGCGGGCATTGCGCAAGAGCGCCCTGGCTACGGGTGCTGCGCTCGCCCCGGCCATGCTGGTGCTGGCAGCGGCCCGCAACGAGGCGCCTGGAGTGCTGCATTTGCTCGCCGGCGGCGGCGCGGGAGCGCTTGGATGGGGACTGGCAATCTGGCTCCAGCAGCATCCTTTGGCCGGCTTCCTGCGTCGCACCGGCTGGCAACCATGAGGGGAGGGGTCATGCGCATCGGAATCCTGTCTTATCCCATGTTGTTCCAGCGTGAAGGCGGGCTGCAGGTCCAGGTGCGCGAGACCGTCGCGGCGCTGAACCACCTTGAGGCCTCGATGTCGGCGGAACTGGTCGACCCGGCGCGCCAGAGGTTGACCGACTTCGATTTGATCCATGTTTTCTCTGCATTTAACGGCAATTTCCGCGTAGTCGAATCCGCGGTCGAACTGGGTCTTCCGGTGGTGCTTTCGCCCCTGGTCTCGCCCACCTGGAGCCGCAATGCAGGCCTTCGCGCGCGGGTGGCGGACCGGCTGGCAGGGCGCATCTGCTCCTATAACCTGCAGACAAGCTACGCCCAGACCAAGCGCGCGCTGCAACTGGCGGACCTGGTGATCGCGTTGGGCGAAGCCGAACGGGAGGCGATCGTGAGCGGATTCCTGACCGATCGCTCGAAAATCCGTGTCTTCCCCAATGGCATCAGCCGCCAGTTCTTTACCGCAAAAGGCGAGCTGTTCCGCCATCGCACCGGTATTGTCGGCCCCTTCGTGCTGACCGTGGGCACGGTCTCGTCATATAAGAACCAGCTTGGCCTGTCCCAGGCGCTGGCAGGCAGCGAGCTGCCACTGGTGATGATCGGCCCGGTCGCCCGCGAGGAGCACGACTACCTGCAAAGCGTGCTGAAGTCGCCCTGGTCGCGCTGGCTTGGCGCACTGGACCATGAGGATCCCTTGCTGGCCAGTGCCTATGCTGCCGCCTCGGTGGTGGCCTTGCCCAGCCAGGGTGAGATCTTCCCCTTGTCGGTGCTCGAGGCACTGGCGGCGGGCACGCCGGTGGTCATGACACAGGACAGTGCGCTGCAGATTGACGGCTCGGATGGCATGCTGCGCAAGGTCGCATGGAACGACCAGGCCGGCCAACGGGAGGCGATTGTCAGCCTGGCTGCCCGGCCACCGCTACGCACCAGCGTGCAGTCGATGGTGGAGCAATTCACCTGGCAGCGTGTCGCCTCCCAGGTCGCAGCCTGCTACCGCGAACTGGTGCCGGCGGATACGGCCTGAATTCAGGTTTTAGGCTTGTAGCGCAGCATCGCGGCGCCTTTTTCACACGGCAGCGAACTGATCTCAAGTTCCGGGAATTCAGCTGCCCAGCGCTGCAGGGCCGTGCGTTCGCCGGGGCGCATTGCGTCGTCCAGAAAGATTGCTGCGCCAGGCGCCAGGCGCGGGAAAAGGAGGGGGCCGGCAGGATAGCGCGCGGCCTCGCTGGTCGCCTGGGGCGGCCCATCGATCACGACCATCTCGATTGCCTGTCCGGTCGCAAGCCCGCTGCAGTCGTACCAGGGCTGCTGCCGGTCGCCGAAGGTCTGGGTCAGCAGCGGGGCGTCGATGACCGTTGCCCAGTCTGCCAGGCCGTGCAGCTCCAGCAGGCGCCGGGTGCGCCTGGCATAGGCGGGATCGTGCTCCAGGCTGTACACTTTCCCGGCGCCGTTGATCTGCATGCAGCGCGCCAGCACCAGTGTCGAGGTGCCGCTGCTGCATTCCACCACGCACAAGGGCTTTTCATCAAGCGCATAGGCCGCCAGCTCCTGCAGGAAGTCGGGCGATGCAGCCCAGCCCCGTGTCAAAGGCAGTGCGCGCTGCAATCCGAGGCTGATATACAGGCCTTGCAAGGCTTCAAGCTGCCGGAAGAGCGACGCATGTTCCTGCCGCGAATCATCCCGCAAGGCATGCACCAGCAGGTGCATATTCCGCACCTTGTGCAGGATATAGGCGCACAACAGCAGCACCCCGATGGCCGCGGCATCGATCATGCGTAGTATCCGTAGTATTGGGCACCGGGAAAGGCGCGCGATTTGTTGTAGACCAGGTTTACATGCCGGCAGTGTTCGATGCGCTGCAGCGCTGCCTGCACCGCGGACTGCGACGTGGTCTCGGCCTCGACCACCATGACAACCTGTCCCATTTGCGAAACCAGTACACTTGCTTCGGTGGTCAGCAGCAATGGTGGCGAGTCGAAAATGATGATGCGGTCCGGATAGCGGCTGGCCAGTTCCTCCAGTAGCCGGCTCATGTTGCGGCTGGCAAGCAGCTCGGTTGCATGGCGGCTTGCGGGGCCGGACGGCAACAAAGTAAGGGAGGGAACATTGGTGCGCAAGATAACGTCGGACAATTCCACGCTGCCATCGAGCAGCACATTCATCAGGCCGCTTTCGGCCTCCAGGCCCAGCACCTTGAGTACCGATGGCCGTGCCACGTCAGCGTCCACCAGCAGTGCGCGCGAGTCCTTCTCCATCGAAATGCTCATTGCCAGGTTGACGGCGCAATAAGTCTTTCCTTCCCCTGGCAGGGCGCTTGTGACGACGATCAGGTTGCCATGCGGGATGGCATTGGCGCCGCTCGAGCGCGCATCATTGAGCAAGTGGCGCTTGACGATGCGAAAGTCCTCTGCAACTGAAGTGCGGCCACTCTCGTGCGTGATCATGCCCTTTTGGCGCATGCGCACCAGGTTGATGTCAGCATAGCCTAGCTCGGCCGGCGGTACGACTTCCAACAAACTGGGCGGTAGTTGCATGGGACCTCCAATCACTGGTAGAGCAGGGTGAATGCCATCACGCAGCAATAGCTTAATAGAAGGCAAGCGCTGCCGGCGCCAAAACCAAGGCGGTCGCGCCCGTGCCTGCGCTTTTCGTCGTCGGTCCAGTTCATGCCGATCGTGCCCAGCACCCGCATGCCGGTTGCAGCGCGCAGTTCGGCCGGACTCAGGAAAGTAGGTCGCAATTCCGCCAGCCCAAGCGCCGCGGCTGTGCCGCCGAGCAGGCCGGCGGCCAGCACGGCGCTGTAATACAGTGCCCGGTTGGGACCTATCGGCCGTTGCGGCATGGTCGGCGGATCGATGATTTTGAAACTCATCATCTCGGTAGTGGTTGTCAACTCGCCCGACAGCTTGGCCGCTTCGCGACGCGCAATAAATTTTTCATAGTTCTCCTTATTGACCTGGTAGTCGCGGGTCAGCTGCCCAAGCTGGGACTCGAGTTCGGGGACAGCGTTGCGCTGCTCCTGCAGATGCGCCTGGCGCTTTTGCATGGCATCGACGCGGGCCCGCAAGGCCGCGACCCGTGCCTCTGATTCAGCCAGCGCGACTTTCATTTGCTGGAACAAAGGGTTGTACTGGCGCGCCGTATCGCCAGGATCCGCCTGTTTCTGGCGTTCCTGCTGGCGCTTTTCTTCGAGCTGGGCGACCAGGCGCAATGCGGCGACAACATCGGGGTGCAGGTCGGTGTACTGCAGGCGCAAGGCGTCCAGGTTCTTGTTCAAGGCGCTGATCCTGGCATCGAGCTCGGACACTTCGGCCGGCGTGCCGACGGCGGCAAGCAGGGGTTCGTCGCCACCAAACTGCGCTTCAATCGCTTTGCGTGCCTGTTCTGCTTCCGCCAGTTCGAGCTGGGCACTTGCCAGGGATTCACTGGCCGCCAACAGCTTGCCACCATAATCCTGGCCTTCGCGGGGCAGCAGGTAATTGTGTTTCAAGCGGAACTCCTTGACTGAGTTTTCCGCCGTCAGCAGGCGCTCTTCATAGCTCTTGATCTGTTCGTCGATGAACTGAACCGCCTTTTCCGAGTCGCCCCTTTTTCCCTTGAAGCTGCCCTCGAGGAAGATCGACAGCAATGCCTGCACCACATCGCGCACCTGGCGCCGGTCCGAATGCGTGTAACTGATGGTGTAGATATCGTAGGTGCCGGTGCCATTGATATGGATGCGCTTCAACATTTCTTCGACCATCGCATCGTGATCGCGCGCCGACACGGTGCGCACATCAAGGTCGACCATGCGCAGCACGCGCTCGATATTCGGGCGGCTGAGCAAGGTCCTGCCCATGATGGCAACCTGCTGTTCAACGTTGGGCATGCTGGTCATCCCCACCATCAGTGGCTTCAGGACGCTTTGCGTGTCGACGAACACCCGTGCCGTGCTCTGGTATTCGTCGGGGAGGGAATAGACCTTGGCCCAGCCTGCCATCACAAACAGCCAGGTGATACCGAATCCGGCCCAGCGATGCTGCCAGATGCCTTGCAGGCTTGACAGCAATTGGCTGAAGAGTTGCTCCATGCTGCGCTCCCTGGTGATACGCCTCGGTGCTCTGGATTATATGGGCGGGATTGCAGCCTGGCTGGCGAACCCGCCCGAACTTTGAGGCCTGTCAAGAAGTGCTCAGGATTTGCGGCGGCGCAGCGCCAGCGACATAGCCAGCATGCCTGCGGCCAGCACGGCCATTGAATCGGGCTCGGGCAATTCCTGCTGCAAGGCGTTGGCCAGGGTGTTGTGCTGGATCGTGATCTGGTAGCTGGTACCGGCGCTCAGCAAGCCCGAAGTCTTGGTGAGCGGCGAGCCGAGCGGGGTGGCGAAGGTGTAAGTCAGGATGCCGGGACTGCCATCAGTGCGGCTGCGCACGCTGAACGCGTTCAACTGGTCCGGTGCGAAGTCGAAGATCCTGCCCTGGGTAGTCAGGTCGACGATATTGATGGACCAGGACAGGCGCGCGTTGGCATTGGCATCGGGCCCCGATCCGGGCGAGACGTAGGCCTGGGTAAATGCCGATGCGTCAAACGACACGGTCATGGTGTCGGCCGCACCCAGGGTGAACTGGAAAGTGGTGGAAGTCCCCACGTCCGAGTTGCCCGAGGCAATGGCATTCAAGGCGGTCGAGGCATCGGCACGCGTCCGCGCGTGCGCTCCGGCTGGCGCGGCGCCGATCGTAATCGAGGCCCCGGTCAAGTCCTGGTCGGCATAGCCGAAGGTGCCCGGCACCGGTGGCGGGCTGGCAAACGGGGTGAAATCGTTATTGGCCAGTCCGCCGCAAGTCCCGCCGACGCACTGATGGGCCACGTTTGGCGTACCGGTCAGGATGGGAATCGAAGACGTCCCGTTGGCAAAGACGCCGTTCAGGGACGCCGTTGCATGGGCGTCGTTGGTGCCCTGCAGGATCGTGAAGTCGGCCGTGCTGTAGGCGGTGCCGTTGGCGTGGAGCAGGCGGAAATTGTTGATGTCGAGGATGGCCGAGGCGAAGGTCGATGCCTGGACCGGTGCACTGGCGATGCCCGCCATCAGGGCGGCAGTGGCCAGTAAGGAAGTGCGGAAGGTAGTCATAGCGTGGATCTCCCGGTTGGATTGCGGCGGGTTTGCCGGCATGGTCGTACCAGCAGCATCCGTGCCATGCGCCGCCGCCCCGCTGGGCGCTGGCCATGAAAAGAAATCCGACGCGTGCGGAACCTTGCGCCAGGCCGAGCATCCAAGCCGTATTCCGATAGGAGGACGCACCGTGGACGACGACACCATTGTTTCCCTGTTGATTGACGAAGGCGCCGGCGGCGAGGAGCCACTGCACGCCATCGACCAGCAACTGTTCCACATCCGGCTGGCGAATTCGGCCGGCAAACGCGAAGCGGCCAGTGTGCTGCTGCAAAAGATGTATGGCTGGCGCGGCTACGAGGTGGAACCGAATGCGCCGCACGAACCGAACCGTATCACGCTGGCGGCCGACAGCCAGGGCGAAACTGTCGGCACCATGTCGCTGTGCCTGGATGACCCCGGCATTGGCCTGCCGGCCGATGAAAATTTTGGCGACATCCTGGCGGCCCTGCGGGCCCAGGGACGGCGCCTGTGCGAGCCGGCGCGGCTGGCGATTGACCGCAACGTCAATATGCGGATATTCGCGGCGCTGATCCATATTTCCTATGTCTACGCCCACAACCTGCATGGATGCACCGATTATGTGATCGAAGTCAATCCGCGTCATGTACGCTTCTACAAACGCATGCTGGGCTTTCGCGACGCGGCGCCGGAACGGCACTGCAGCCGTGTCGGCGCGCCTGCCGTGCTGTTGCGGCTTGACCTGGGCCATATGGCCGAGCAGATCCGGCTGTATGGCGGCCGTATGGAAACGGCGCCCAATGAGCGCTCCTTCTACCCCTACTTCTTTTCACCGCAAGATGAGACCGGTATCACGGTGCGCCTGCGCGAAGGGAGGGACTGAGATGGCAAACCTTGACCCCGCACTGCGCGCCTGGCGTTTGCTGCTTGGGCCTGCCCGCGTGCTCACCTCGTCCACCGACCTGGCCCCGTATATGGCCAGCACCGCGGCCAGTCCCGTGGCGCCGCTAGCCGTGCTGCGTCCGCTGTCGCATGGGGAAGTGGTGGCCATCGTGCGCAGTGCCGGTGAATTTGACATTCCGCTTTATCCGCTGAGTACCGGCCGCAACTGGGGATATGGCGACGCCAATCCGAGTGGCGCAGGGCAGGTGATCCTGGACCTGGGCGGGATGAACCGCATCCTTGAAACGGACCGCGAGCTGGCCTATGCCGTCATCGAGCCCGGCGTCACGCAGGCACAGCTGGCCGGCCACCTGGCCGAGCAGCAATTGCCGCTGTGGATGGACTGCACCGGCGCCGGGCCGGATACCAGCCTGGTCGGCAACATCCTGGAACGCGGCTTCGGCCACACGCCCTACGGCAACCGCATGTTGCACGTGGCCGGTATGCGCATCGTGCTGGCGAGCGGCGACACGCTGGAGACCGGCTTCGCGCATTTTGCGCACGCCAGCGCGGCCTATCTCTATCCCTACGGCGTCGGGCCCTGGCTCGATGGCCTGTTCACCCAATCGAACTTCGGCATTGTTACCAGCCTCGGCCTATGGCTGATGCCGCAAACCGAAGTGGTCAGCCACATGGTTGCGAGCGTCGCCGGATTCGGCGCGATTGCTGCCGTGGTCGATGCGCTGCGCCCGCTGCGCATGGATGGCACCTTATCCAGTGTGGTTCACATCGGTAACGATTTGCGCGTGCTGTCGGGCGGCATGGTGTTCCCGGCTGCGCAGCTGCCGCAGGGGCCGCCTTTGCCGCCGCAGTTGCGCGCCGAGTTCTGCCGCCAGGCCGGCATTGGCGCCTGGACCGTGTCAGCAGCGCTGTACGGCCGGCCCGCCCAGGTCGCCGATGCGCGCCGCACGCTGCGGGCAGCCATTGGAAGGCTGGCCACGCTGCGTTTTATCGACGAGAAGATGCTGGCCTTGGGCCGCCTCGCGGGCCGCTGGCTGGGGCAGGGCAAGCTCGGCACCAGGATCTCGGCACAAGTGAACCTGGGCCAGTCCCTGCTGAACATGAATCGCGGCATCCCGGATGGCCGCTTCCTGGCCGGGGCCTACTGGCGACGCCGGGGCGGCTTGCCGCCGGAGTTCCCGCGCGGCGCCAACCCGGCGCGCGACGGCTGTGGAATGATGTGGCTGGCCCCGGTGCTGCCGCTGCGTGGCCGCGACCTGCTGCACGTGCACTCGCTGGTCGAGCCGCTGTTCGCCACGCATGGCTTCGACCTGTTCGAAACCTTCAGCATGGTCAATGAGCGCGCATTGGGCGGCGTGCTGACCATCTGCTTCGACCAGGAGGATGCGGTGGAAACCGCGCGCGCCCGATTATGCTACCAGGCCGCATTCGAGCGGCTCAAGGGCGCCGGATATATTCCTTACCGTGTGGGGCCGCAATCAATGAAGGCCCTGGACAGCGGTCATGACACCTACTGGGGCACGGTGGCGCGCATCAAGGACGCACTTGACCCGCAGCACATCATCGCCCCCGGCCGCTACCAGCCCCGCTGACGGCGCCGGCGCATCCAGGCCAGCATGGCGGCGCCGAGCGGCAGCAGCGCGCTGGTAGCGGGCTGGTCCAGGGTTACCTGCGCGATCACCGGGTCGGACAGGCGGGCGCTCCAGCCATTCTGGCCGATCGCGGTCAGGGCCAGGATGCTGGTTGTCGTATTGGTGCCATAGAAGTCGGCTCCCGCCTGTTGCATGCCGTTGCTGAAATAGCTGCAGGCCGGCCCCCCTGTGCAGCGTGCCAGGTAGCTCCCAAAACCGGAAGCGGGCGACGCGAGTCCGCTCAGCTGCTGGTACAGGGTGACCGGCGTGGCGCCCGGTGCTGCGGCCGCCAGGCCGGGGACGAATTCCCAGCGCATCAACAGTGCGCCATCGGTGATGCCGCCAAGCTGGCTGAAACCCTGGCGTTGCGATGCCCTGATGCCGCCGATGCCGAAGCCCGGATTGGTTCCGCCGCTCAGCTTGTCAAGGTAGAAATCGAGGTGGATCTTGCCGTCGCAGCCAAACGAGAGATGCGTGCACCCGCTGCCGAACACCTGGTGGGCCGACGATCCCGCCAGCGGCAAGACCGCAGCATCGGCCGCACCGTACATCATAAAGGAAATGCTCTGGTTATCCTGGCCGCTGCGCCATAGCTGGCTGGCCGGGTTGCCCAGTTCGTGGATGCTGGTCATATAGCCGGCGCCGAAGCTGGCTTCGGGCATGCCCGCGGCGCTGCCGCTATCCGCGCTGCGGGCCAGGTAGCCGCTGAATTTGAGCTCGACGGCGCCTGGCGCGTGCAGCACGAATGGGGCGAGTGGGCTCGCAGCGGCCGGAGCGGCGAGCACCATGGCTGAAAGCCAGGTGGCGCCTTTGCAAACTACGCTCTTGAACATGGTGTGCTCCTAGTGATGGATATGAGCCATGTTGCAAGGAGCGCGCCAGCAGCAATGCAGGGGCCGAGCGCGCGACCCGTAAAGCCCGCCGACGCCTTACAGCTTGGCCAGCAATCCTTCGACTTCGGCACGGTGCGCAAAGCCCTGGAGCGCCAATAGCTGCTCGCACTGGCTGCGCGCGGCACGCTTGTCGCCGCTGCGAAATAGTGCGTGCGCATAATGCAGGCGGATGTCGCTTGCTGTCGGTGCAGTTTCCAGCGCCTTCTTCAACAATGGCAGGGCACGCGCCGGCTTGCCGTTTTCCGCCAGGATCCAGGCCAGGGTGTCGGCCACGGCGGGATTGCCTGGCGCCAGCTGGTAGGCGCGTTCGGCCGGCCGCATTGCATCGCCCTCTTTGCTCTGCAGCAGGGCCCAGGCCAGGTCGTTCAAGGCCAGCACATTGTCGGGGTCGTGCTGCAGGATGAACTCGTACTCGCGCTGCGCGGCGCCGAATCTCGCCTGCTGCAGCAGATGGCTCGCGAAATATAGTCTGGTGGGCTGGTCGCCCGGATGCTGGCCGAGCCAGTCGCGCATGCGTTGTTCGGCCGCGTCCGCTTTGCCGGCGGCATGCAGGGCGCGATGCAAGGCGATCAGTACCGGACCGCTGCGTTGCAGGCCGAAAGCACGTTCATACGGCGCCACGGCATCGGCTGCCTTGCCCTCTTCAAGCAGGGTGTCGCCTTCGAGCTTGAAGCCAATGGCGGCGCCGGGCTGGCGTTGCTGCGCCGAGCGCGCCAGCTTGCGCGCCTCGTCAAACGCGCGGCTATCGAGCAGCAGCATGCTGGCAAGTACAAGGACATCTTCCCGCGCCGGGTTGAGCGCAACGGCTTTGCGCGCAGCCTGCAATGCAAGAGGCTTCCGGCTCAGGGCGAGCGCCGTGCGGGCAATGCGCAATTGCACGTCGGCTTCGAGTGGACGCAGCAGCGCCAGCTTCTGCAGGCTATCGAGCGCTTGCGCATGCTGGCCGGCGGCTGATGCGGCCTGGGCCAGCACATCGAGGCTGGCAGGCTCATTGGGGCGCAGTGCCTGCAGGCGCTGCGCCTGCTGCAGTGCCTTGCCTGCTTGCCCGCTGCGCAAGTAGAGCGCTGCCAGAGCCTGCACCGGGGCAGCGCCGTCCGGCGCCGCGGCGATGGCCCGCTCCAGCCAACTGGCCGCCGCCGGCACATTGCCTTGCCTGGCTTCGAGCCTGGCCAGGGCCATCAGCAGCGGCAGGGTGTCGCGGCTGCGGGCCAGCGCGGCCTGGTAACGCTGGCGTGCCAGTGGCACCTTTTTTTCCAGCACGTCGAGTTCCGCCAGGTTGTCCAGCGCGGGCATGTGTTCGGGGTCGAGTTCCAAAGAGCGGGAAAATGCCTTGCGTGCCCCGGCCAGGTCGCCGCTCGCAAGCAGCACCCCGCCCTTGAGGTTTTGTACCGCAGGATTGTCGCCCTGCGCTTCCATGCGCCGGACTTGTTCCATCGCCTTGCTGAAGTTACGGTTGCGCATATGGCTCATGACCAGCAGGGAGGCAGCGCGCGAGGCTACGCCTTCTTTCTGAGCGGCCTGCTCCAGGGCGTCGACTGCGCGCGCATCCTGCCCCTGGCCGAGCAGGCTCAGGCCGTTGGCGGCCAGCAGGCTGCCTGATTCCGGCGCCAGGCTGCTGGCACGGCCAAACCAGCGCGCCGCCAGTTCATGCCTGCCGGCGCGCATGGCTGCCTCGCCGCCCAGTGCCAGCAGGTCGATGTCCTGCGGATTCTCGGCAATTGCGGGCTCCAGCAGCGCCACGGCGTCGCCAGGCTTTCCCTGCCGCAGCTCGCATTGGGCCTGCAGGCGCAGCGCGAAGAGTTCCTTGGGCTGGGATTGGCGATAGCGGGCGATATGGGCGCGGGCCTGGGCGGTGGCACCATTTTCCAGCTCCACAGTGGCGGCCAGCAGCACGCTCGGCAGATGATCGGGCGCCGCCCGCAGCACCATTTGCGCGCGTTCCAGGGCGGCCTTGTGCCTACCTTCGGCCAAGTCGAGCAATCCCTGCGCGTACAGGATGACGAGGCTGGAAGGCTGGATCT
This sequence comes from Duganella sp. Root336D2, assembly GCF_001425005.1. Taxonomy (GTDB): domain Bacteria; phylum Pseudomonadota; class Gammaproteobacteria; order Burkholderiales; family Burkholderiaceae_D; genus Rugamonas. The sequence continues at coordinate 26,285 of NZ_LMDB01000001.1, forward strand.
TGCGGGCGGCGTCGAGTTGCTGACGGGCCAGGTCCGGCTTGCCTTGCAGCAGGTGAACTGCTGCGATGTCAGCGAAGGCTTGCACGTTGTTTCTGTCGTGTTCCAGGATGACGCGGTATGCCGCCAGGGCGCCGGCAAAATCGCCCCGCATCCGCAGCAAGTCTCCCTTGAAACGCAGGGTGTCGCTGTTATGCGGATCGGCCGCAAGGGCGCGCTGTACCGAATCGGCGGCGGCGTTTGTCTCGCTGCGCAGCATGGCAAGCCTTGCCTGGCCGAGGTGTGCCTCAACCAGCTTGCTGTCCTTGCCCAAGGCCAGTGTGTAAAGCCGGCCGGCATCTTCCGTCTTGCCCAGCCCAAGCAAGGCGTGGCCACGCCAGGCCTGGATGGCTGGCGTGGCCGGCTCCGCTTGCAGTTCGTCCAGTACGCCCTGATAGGACGCCTGCGCAAGCAGGGCCCGCACCAGCAGCGGCAGCAGTTGCGCCCGAGTTTGGCCGAGGGCGAGTGCTCGGCGCAGTTCTTTTTCCGCCGAGATTGGATCTCCCAGTGCCAGGTGCAGTTCGCCCAGCATGCGCCGCGCGGCACCGTGCCCGGGCTCCTGCTGCAGCAGGTTCTTGAGATGGATGACCGCAGCCCGGTCTGCGCCGCTGTCGTGTGCCTTGCGCGCGTCGGCAAGTACGTCGGCCACGGGTTTGATCCGCTGGCAAGCGAGGAGGGCGGCCAACGTCATTGCCGCGGCGATTGTGATCGGACGAGACATGAAAAAACTCCCAGGCTGGTGGAATTACCAGCGTAGGGAGCTCTCACATCTGCTTATTGATCGCGCTCAAGAAAGCATGCGATCCGGCGCAGGGTTATTTGGTGTGCTGCTGATTAGCGAGCTGGACATACAACGGCCAGCCTTGCGCGCCGGCGGCGTTGGCCACCGTAGCACTGGAGCGGAAGCGGGTAGACAAATAGTCAACAGATACGGAATCGCCGGCAAGCGCTGCCTTTTCCAGCAAACGCATGGCTTCGTTGTGCTTTGCAGCATCCTGGACGTAAAGCAGGCCCAATTCACGTGCGGCAACGGGCGAACCTTGCTCAGCCCATTCGCGCATGCGCCGTTCCGCAGCTGCACCGCCATGCTCCGCCAATTTCTTCGCTACGGCTTCGACAACCGGGGCCGGCGGCTCGACGTCTTCCTTGACCTGGCAGGCAATCAACATGCCGACCATGACAAGGGTGGATGTCACAATAACTCCCGCCTTGTTAAATAGTTCCATATTTCTTTGTGTATCCCCGAACGGATGGCAATTATATCAATTAATTGCCCTGCGTCAAGTCGCGGGCAACTTTCAGGATTTTATGAAATGCGAGGCGACAGAGGCGCACGGCTCGCAAAAATGCCAAACCTAAACAATGTTTCCGATCATAACATGCGGCTATTGCGCCGCACAAAAAGGCTGGGGTAACAGATGTAACTAAATGCTAGCGGACGGCCGCGCGGCCGGCGTGCTGGTCGAGCCACGCTCCTGCATGGTCAAGAACCAGCTTCAATTCACCTTCGAGCGCGGTGAAAAGCAGGGGAATTTCGACGATCTTGCCTTCTTGCAAGGCCAATTCAAGTGCGAGGGAGGCAGCGACAAAGCGCTTTGCCCCCAGGTTGCCAATCGAACCGCGCAGGTTGTGCAGGATGCGGCGCGCTTCCATCATTTTGCCGTCGCGGATTGCTTCCCCGGCCAGGTTGAGCGGCTCAATCCCGGGACCAATGCCGTCGCGCACGATCTTGACGATGGTATTCAGGGCTTTTTCGTCCTGTCCCATGTATTGCAGCAGTTTTTCGACACAAAATACCGCTTCATCCGGTGCACTTGCGTAACTCATAGACAAAGTCTCCGTTATACGCGGAACGTCCAATGGCGTCCCATCGCACTTTCGACCGCCTGCAAGCCGAAGCGTTCGGCGGCCCTGGTATGTTTTTGTATAAGGTAATACATATCGCTCAAAGCAGAGCGCTGTTCGGCAAAGTAAGTGTGGCCAATGAAATCCGTATCGACCTTGCTGGCGTCAATGGTCTCGACACCTGGCGCCACCAGCAGGCCCGGTCCGCTCTCGCCGGCACGGGCATAGCCGTGCACGGCTTTGGAAGCATGCAAGGCATTGTCTTCAGACGAAGCATACAAAGTCAGCGGGCCAGGCACGCCGGCCAGTGCCGGCAACAGCTGCTGGCGGAAAACATCTGCGTCAATATCCGGTGCTGCCATGATGACTTCACGAATGCGGCCGGCCAGGTCCGGGCGCGCGGCAAGCACGCTGGCAGTTGCCTGGGCCAGGGCGCGGTTGCCCATGCTGTGCGCGAGCAGGTAGACATGCTCGGCGTCGGACTGCTGCAGCACGTCTGCCAGGAACGCAGCAAGGTCGGCCTGGGTCCATTCCACATTAGCTTCATCCAATATATATCCTGACAGCTTGCCTTGCGAGGGCCAACTGTAAAAAATCGGCGTACCGTGAAATCCCAGGTCGTAGGCCAGTTGGCCGGTGCGCCTGGCCGCATCCTCGAACGAAGTGCGAAAGCCGTGGATGAAAAGCAGGGCGCTGCCGGTACCGCTGGCGGCAATGGATTGCCGCACTTCCGCAAAAAAATTGTCGCGCTCGCTCAAGTCGGCTGAAAGCAACACGACATGCTGCTCCGGATCCTGGCGGAATTCCATTCTCAGCAATGAGGGAGATTCCATTTCGCCCATGCGATGGTCGCGCGGAATGCTGACTTCGCAACTGCCGTAACGCAGCTGGCCACGCACGCTGCCAAACAGGCGCGCAGGGTGGCGATCGCCGCTCAGTTCGCGGTCGCTTGCGAAATACACTTTCATCACAGCATGGTCTGGCGCGCCGTCCAGTTTGGCCGTGGCGGGCGTGCGCGCATTGCGCCGCCGTTCGACCTCGTCAATGAGGTTGCGGGCTGCTGCGCGCAAGTAGCGGTCGCCAGCCAGGCCTGCCGAAGCGAGCGCATCGCTCAGGGCGAATTGGCGCGAGCGTGAGCCAGGGTCCTCCTCTACATCGGCGATCGCATCGGCCACCGACGGGGATTGGGCTGCAAGGCGGGACTTCAGCATCTGGTAGGCCGCACTGATGCCACCCTCGCCGGCACCTGCCGTCACCGCTGTCGTAATGACGTCCATGCTCTTCTCCTGGCTGATTAATGCATATCTGACCACACACCCAACGCCAAGTCCAGCGCCACGTGCAACTAGCGCTCAGGTGCCAGTTCAAGCCGGTTGATGCGGGCCGCCTTGTTGAAATCGATGGCGATGCGCAGGGCTTGCGGCTGGCATTTCGCACGGTACACGTAAAGCCGGTCTTCCCCATTTACGTTTCTCGAAAGCAGCTCGAGCGCGAAGGGACGGGCGCAGCCTTTCAATAGTGCGGGCAGTCCCGGCGGCGCCAGGTAGCTGGCGCCGCGCTCGGTGAAACGCCCGGTCGCAGGCTTGGCTTCCGCCACGCCTTCCAGGACTTCGGCCACCTGGGCCGTGACGTCGGGCTCGTCATCGGGAATTGCGGCTGCCGTAGCGAAGCAGCAAAGGCATGAAAAAAATAACAAAATGTTCAATTTCACTGACGACTCCTTCTAACGTTGCGTGCGCGGTCTTGACTGAATGCTTTTCCGTTTTTCAGCAGAATTCCATTTAAATCAGCGAACTTTTAGTCGTTATACTCGGCCCTCACGCTGTTGAGTGCTAGGCCCGGCGGGGCTTGTTCTTCCATCCAAAAATTACATCTATAACCGCTTCAGGAGAGATTTACAACATGCGCTACACAACTCGTACCACGATCGCTTCCATGGTCATGCTGGCATGCGCCGGCATGGCGCAAGCAGGCGAAAAAACCGTCGACAACCTGACCGTCTTCACCAATACCAAGGCCGCTTCCGCCGAGGGCGTGCTGAAGGTTAACGCCGCACGCTTCGGCCTGCCTGCGAACCTGAACAACCTGGTGCTGGTAGCGGTCAAGGAATCGCTGACCGGCAAGCACTACTACTACCAGCAAATGCTGCGCGGCCTGCCAGTCGACCGCGCCCAGATCGTGGTTTCGATCGGCAAGAACGGCGACTTGCAAAAGATCTTCAATGAAACCCGCCATATCTCGGCCAAGGTCGATGCGGACGCGGTGAACCAACTGTACAACAAGTCCCAGATCAGCGACGACGAAGCACTGGACAAAGGCTGGAAGAACATGAAGGTCCAGCACAACCTGGTAAACGTACCTTCGGCCACCCTGGTGTGGGTACCGACCAAGGATGGCGTGCAACTGGCACGCAAGGTCAATATTGAAGCCGAGATGCCGACCGGCGGCTTCGTGCAGTACCTGAATGCCCATGACGGCAGCGTGATCGATTCTTACTCCACCTCATTGCCACGCACCAACAAGGGCGGCGAACGCAGCCTGGCAGCCCGCTCCGCAGCACCGGGCCAGGCGCTGGACCGCCACGCCGCGACCGAGGCCGCCAAGGCCAGTTCCAGCGTGAGCGCGCTGAAGGCGGGCAGTACTGCCACCGTGCTGGCAGCTTCCGGCATCAATGGCAGCGGTTATGCTTTCGATCCGGATCCGCGCACCACGCTGAACAACGATGCGCTGACCGATACCTCGGCTGCCTCCGCCTTTGACGCAGCCTACTCGAGCAAGACCCTGCGCGACCTGACCGTGACTTCCGGCGTCTACAAGCTGACCGGTCCGTACGTCAACATCAAGAACATCGAAGCGCCGGCTACCGCACCGAGCACCACCACCAATGGTGTGTGGACTGCCAAGCGCGGCAACAACGCCTTCGACGACACCAACGTCTACTTCCACATCGACCAGAGCCAGCGCTACATGCAGTCGCTGGGCTTCAGCGGCAGCAAGGGCATCCTCGAGCGTTCGATGGATATCGATACCGACGGCGTGAACGGCGACGACAATTCGCACTTCAGCGGCACCGGCGCCACCGGCTACCTGGCCTTCGGCCATGGCTGCGTCAATGACAGCGAAGACGCCGACGTCATCCTGCACGAATACGGCCACGGCATCCAGGCCAGCATCAACTCCAGCTGGTCCGGCGGCGATACCGGCGCCATGGGCGAAGGCTTCGGCGACTACTGGGCCGCATCGTACTCCTACAGCACCCCGAACGGCCAGGTCTACCACCCTGAGTGGGCCTTCAGCTGGGACGGCCACGGCTCCTGCTGGGCCGGCCGCATGCTGAACCGCACCGATGCCAAGTACAACAGCAGCAAGTCGTACAGCGCGCACAGCTCGGTGACCGAAAACGGCGTGACCTTCCAGTCCGACGAACTGTGGTCGGCCCCGCTGTACTCGTCGATGGTGTCGCTGATCGCAGCAGGCAAGCCACGCGCCAACATCGACAAGATCATCCTGGAAGCGCACTTTGGCCTGGGTTCCAACATCAAGATGCCTGCCATGGCAACGGCAATCGTGAACGCGGCGAAGACCCTGTTCCCATCGGACCTGAGCTACGCCAACACCTTCCAGGCCAAGTTCGAAGCGCAGAACATCCTGAGCGGCGGCGCCTGCACCCCGGTGAACATGTCTGAAACGGAAAGCAATAACACCATCGCGAGCGCCAACCCGATCAGCGCATCGTGCACCACGGCCAGCGCCAACATGAGCACGAGCGCCGATGCCGACTACTTCGCCATCACCGTTCCTGCAGGCAAGACCCTGACTGCCACCATGACCCCGAATGCCTCTTCGGACTACGACTTGAAGCTGTACAACAGCGCAGGTACCGAACTGGCGTCGAGCGTGAAAGGCACGGGGCAGGCCGATGTCGTAACGCGCGCCAACACGGGCTCGACTGCTGTAACGTGGTATGCCAAGGTGTACTACTACTCTGGTGGCACTGGTTCGACCAGCGGCACCTACACCTTGAAAGCCTCCTGGTAATTTAAAGGGCGCACCCCCGCGCTATCGACCGCCTCGCCCGTAAGGGGAGGCGGTTTTTTTTCACGCGAATTCGCTTACAATTGGTATGCACCGAGTCCGCCAAAAGACCATCCATGCAAACTGACCTGGGCAAGTTCATCCTGGAAGAAGCTCCCGGCGGCATCATTGCCACCGATGGCCATGACGTCGTGCTGTTCTGGACCAAGGGCGCAACGGAGATTTATGGTTACAGCGCGGAAGAGGCGCGTGGCCAACGGCTGGCGGAACTGATCGGCATGCCGGGCCAGCCGGTGCGGCAGGAATTCGGCGCCGATTTCGAATACCTGCGGCGCCGCAAGGATGGCCAGGCCGTCTATGTCGGCGCTGCCTGCAAGGCGGTCTACACGGCCCAGGGCGCAATCGAATACGTCATCCACAGCCAGAACGACATCACCGACGCCAAGGCGCTGCGCGACGCACGCCAGGTCGAGTCGCGCTACCGCGGCCTGCTGGAGTCGATGCCCGATGCAATCGTGATGGCCAACTCCACCGGCCGCATTGTGCTGGTAAACAGCCAGGCCGAGCGCCTGTTCGGCTTCGAGCCGCGCGAATTGCTGGGGAAACCAGTCGAAGTGTTGCTGCCTGATCGTTTCCGCGGCGGGCATGTCGCGCATCGGGCGCAATACTTTGTGCAACCGCGCACGCGCACCATGGGCGCCGGGCTTGAGCTGTACGGCTTGCGCAAGGATGGCCTGGAGTTTCCCGTCGAGATCAGCCTCAGCGTGATCCAGATGGAAGACGGCGCCATCGTGATGAGCGCGATCCGGGACATTGGCGAGCGCAAGAAAGCCGAACAGAAATTCCGCGGCTTGCTGGAATCGGCGCCCGACCCGATGGTGATTGTCAACGCGCGCGGCGAAATCGTGCTGGTCAATACCCGCACCGAGCAACTGTTCGGCTACCAGCGCCAGGAGCTGCTTGGCAAGCCGATTGAAATCCTGATACCGGCTCGTTTTGCGGGGCGGCACCCGGCGGCGCGCGGCAGCTTCTTCGACAAGGCCCAGCCGCGCGCCATGGGTGCCGGCACCGACTTGTATGCGATGCGGCGCGACGGCTCGGAATTCCCGGTGGAGATCAGCCTGAGTCCCTTGAAGACGGAAGACGAGCTGCTGGTCTCGAGTGCAATCCGCGACATCAGCGGCCGGCGCCAGATTGAGCACAAGCTGCTGGAGCAGAAGCTGGAACTGGAGCAGGCCAGCAGGGCCAAGGACCATTTCCTGGCCAGCATGTCGCATGAATTGCGCACGCCGCTGAACGCCATCCTCGGCTTCGGCCAGCTGCTGCATAACGAAAAACTGCCGCTGACGCAGCAGCAGCGTTATGCCTTTGCCGGCAATATCGTGCAGGCTGGCCAGCACCTGCTGCACCTGATCAATGAAACACTGGACCTGGCAAAGATCGAGGTCGGCGCCGTCACGCTGTCGCTCGAACCGGTGGCGCTGGACGACCTGCTGCACGAAGCCAGCAAGATGATCGAGGCCATGGCCGACGCGCGCCAGGTGACGGTCTACCTGTCCGAGCCACGTGGCATGTATGTCCGGGCCGATCGCATCCGCCTGCGGCAGGTCGTGCTGAACCTGCTGACCAATGCGGTCAAGTACAACAGCAAGGGCGGCCACGTCTGGGTCGCCTGCGGCGAGGCGGATCCCGGCCGTACCTGGCTGGCCGTGCGCGACGACGGCCCCGGACTGAGCGGCGAACAGATATCCGGCCTGTTCCAGCCTTTCAACCGGCTTGGCCAGGAGGGCGGCTCGGAAGAGGGCAGCGGCATCGGACTTGTGCTCAGCAAGCGCCTGGCCGAGTTGATGAACGCGTCAATCAGCGTCGCCAGTTCGGTTGGGCAGGGCAGCACCTTTACGGTTGAGTTGGCAGCCACCGCGCCGCAACAGCTGCCGCGTCAGGACGGCCAGGAAGACTTGCGGTTGCCGGCAGTTGCAGGTGGCCGCCATGGCAAGCCGCTACTGCTGTATGTGGAAGACAATCCTGCCAACCTCAAGCTGGTGGAGGAAATCGTCAAGCTTCACCTCGACCTCGAACTGCTGTCGGCAACAGACGGCAATACCGGAGTCGCGCTGGCGTGCAAATACCTGCCCAATGTAATCTTGATGGATATGAACCTGCCGGGCATCAGCGGCCGCGAAGCCCAGCGACGCTTGCGCCAGGACGTCACGACACGCGACATTCCAGTGGTTGCGCTCTCCGCCAACGCCATGCCGCTTGACGTGCAGGCAGCGCTGGAGGCAGGCTTCTTCCGTTACCTGACCAAACCCCTGAACATCAAGGACTTCCTGGAAGTGGTCGGGGAAGCCCTGGAACAGTCGCCCTAACCATAGGTTTCACGTGTAACGAGGTCTGGATTGAATATTAATATTGCAGTCTTGCTAGCGGCCGGCGCCTTGTCGGGAGAACCGAAAATGCTCGACGTTAAATTCACCGTCAAGGAGACGGCCGGCCGGCCCGTGCTGCACATTGCCCTGGCCAACCATTCGGCCCGGCCGGTAAAGGCCCTGCGCGCGCTGGCGACGGAAGAAGAGATGTTCGGCAAGCTGTTCGAAATACGCGATGCGGAAAGCGGGCAGCTCCTTGAATATCAAGGCATCATGGTCAAGCGCGGGCCGCTGACCGACGAAGATTATCTCGCCATGAAGGCGGGCGCGCGCCGCAGCAATGCAATCGACCTGGCGCCGGCCTACGGCTTCAAGCAAGGCCGCCATGCTTACACGATCAGTTATGCCGGGCATTACCTCATGGATGGAAAAGAAATACCGCTCACCGTTGGACCGGTACGCTTTGAGCATACCGGCAGGTGAGCGGCAAGGGGCGACTTATTGCAGGGCAGGTGTGTTCTCGCCGAAATATTCGTGCGAGTCGGCGTTGTCAATGGCCTGGGTCGGATTGCTGATCGCCAGGCTGGCGGCCGCCGATTGGCCATAGGCATGGTCATCGGTGCCTGCGGTTACGTTGAAGTGGCTCATCTCATGCACCAGGGTGCCGCCCTTCGAGTCGGTACCGGTCATCGGCGCGCTCCAGAATGCCTTGCAGACGTAGATCTTGTATGGCTGGTTCGGATATACGTAGGCGTAATACGATTGCTTGCAGCCGCAGTCGACAGTGACCGGCTTGTTGTCGAAGGCATCCTTGATGGCCGTGAAGTGCGACTTTACGGTCGAGTAGCGGCTCGAAGTGTAAGTGCCGAACCACTTGGTGTAGCGCTGGCCGGTCTTGTTGGCGCCCAGATAGCCGTTGGCGTCGTTGGCCATGTTCTTGGCGGCCGACACGGCGCTGGTGACGGTCGATTGCTGCGACGCGGTGCACTTGCTGAATGACAGGCTGCCAGCGAGCGCTTCCGGCGCGGCCGGTGCCTTGGCGACGCTGCCGCGCGGCAGGCTGCCTTCGATCGAAATGGCGAGCGCATCCGATTGCAGGGTATCGGACTGGCGCTTGTCTACCGCTTTGCCCATCGGGTCCATGCTGCTGAACAGCTTGGATGATTTGGTGAGGTAGCGGATGGAATAGTCGCCCGAGATGCTCATGTTATACAGGTGGGACAGTTCCACCGTCACCTTGTGCGACTTGCCCGGGTGGATCACATAGTAATCGGCAGGCGTCGGCGCAGCACGCTTGACGTGCATGCCCTCATACGGCACTTTGGCGCCGTCGCGGGTGACTTCAAACAGGGATTCCTCAATTTCGCCGAACGGGGTGTGCCACTTCAGGACATACTGCGGCACCGACGACGTGTTGGTCAGGGTCACCTGGACCATGACGTCATCGCTCGGGCCCAGAGCGCGTTTGTCCATGCTGATGCTGGCGGTCAGTCCGTCGGCCGCATAGGCGCCCAGGCTGAAGGAAGCTGCGAGTGCGAAAGCGCCAAGGTGTTTCAAGTTCATTCGTCTCTCCGTCCGGTTGTGGTTGGGTGATCCAATCTTGCCGGGGAGGCTGCGCCAGTTCAATCGAAATCGCAAACTTGTCGTCATTTCAACAACGGATCCGTTACGCCTTGAACAAGGAGCGCCGGATTTGTCCAATCTCGGACAGTTGTAACGCGCTCAGGCCTCGCTTTGGCGCCGGATGGCCATCAGGATGCCGCAACCGATGCCCAGCGTTACCAGGGCCGTGCCGCCGTAGCTGAAAAAGGGCAGGGGCACGCCAACCACCGGCACCACGCCGCTCACCATGCCGATATTGATAAAGGCATAGGTGAAGAAAATCATGGTGATGGCGCCACCGAGCAGGCGGGAGAACGGGGTCACCGCAGCGGCCGAAATCTGCAGGCCGCGCCAGATCAGCAAGGAATACAGCAGCAGCAGCGCAATGCCGCCCAGCAGGCCGAATTCCTCAGCAAAGACCGAGAAAATGAAGTCGGTGGAGCGCTCCGGGATGAAGCCGAGATGACCCTGGGTGCCGTCCAGCCAGCCGCGGCCCGCCATGCCGCCGGAACCGATGGCGATTTTAGCTTGTGTAATCTGGAAGCCCTTGCCCGCCGGGTCTGCGTCCGGATTGAGGAAGGTCAGCACCCGTTGGCGCTGGAAGTCGTGCAGCAGCTGCCACACGATGGGCACTGCCGCCAGGGCGCAGCCAGCCAGTGCGGCGAGCGCCTTCCATGACAGGCCCGCCAGTACGATCACATAGAATCCCGCTGCCAGTACCAGCATCGCGGTACCGAAATCGGGCTGCTTGGCAATCAGGCCGACAGGAATGGCCAACAGCACGGCGGCCGCGACAAATACCTGCCAGCCTTTGGCGCCATCGAAACGATGGAAGTACCACGCCAGCATCATCGGCATCGCGATCTTCATCATTTCCGAGGGCTGGAAATCGTGACCCAGGTTCAGCCAGCGCGTCGAACCTTTTTTCGTCACGCCGAACAGGAATACCGCCACCAGCAAGGCCACACCCAGCGAATACAGCGTGACCGCATGGCGCATCAGCATCGAGGGCGGGATGTTGGCCACGGTCCACATCAGGCCCAATGCCATCAGCACGTTACGCAATTGCAGTTCAAAGCGGCCGGGAAAATCGGCTGACGCGGAGTAGAGGGTGAGCAGGCCGGCTGCCAGCAGCAGGGCGAGGATGGCGGCCAAAGGCGCGTCAACAGCCAGCACCGGCCGCAGGCGGCGCCACAAAGGGGGACTGCCGCTCATTGGAAGGCCTGCAGCCAGATGACGCGGCCCGCCAGCACGGCAAAACCTGTAAGTGCGATCGCGCCAAGCATGGCAAGCCGGCGGCGGAACTGTTTTTCCTCATTTTTCATGGCCGAAATTATAAGGCCAAGGCTAACGCTCCCGCACGTAGTTTCCAGGGGCTTCACATAACCACGGATAATCCGGATGGGCCTCCGGCGCCGGCTCGCGCCATTCGCCGCAGCGCCCATGCAGCCATGCGGTCCAGTCCTGCCACCACGAGCCTGGCGTGGGCGATTGCACAGCCAGCCAATCCTTGGCATCACGGCCCGCCACCAGGGGCGCCGACCAGTACTGCTGTTTGGCGCTGCCCCCCGGCGGGTTGATAATGCCGAGGATATGGCCGGAGGCGGTCAGCACATAATGCACCGGCGCGCCCACCAGCGCGGCGCTGCGGTAGGTGCTGCGCCAGGGCGTGATGTGATCGGCCACCGCACCGACCGCATACAGGGGTTGGCGGATGCGGCCCAGGTCCAGCTTTTGGCCACGCATGTCGAGCGCATCGGCCTTGGCCAGGCGGTTGGCCAGGTACAGCTGCCGCAGGCAAAAGCTATGCGTGGCGCGCGGTTGCCGCGTGCCGTCCGAGTTCCAGGCCAAAGGCGCCAGCGCCGGTGCCGGTTCGCCAAGCAGATATTTGTGCACCACGTAGCGCCAGATCTGCGTGTTCGGGCGCAGCATGCGAAAGCTCCAGCCGATCTGCTGCGAATCAAGGAAGCCCTGGCGTGCCATCAGGCCGTCGAGCAGCGCTACGCTTTCGTCGCTAATGAAGCTGGCGATATCGCCAGGCTTGGAAAAATCGGTGAGCGTGGCCAGCAGGGTCCAGTGTGCGACCGGGATATCGCGCACGGCGCGGTGGCGCCGGTTCAGCCACGCCATGAGGGCCGACAGGGCGGTACCGCCAATGCAGTAGCCGACCGCGTGTACCTGCGGGGCGCCGGCGACAGTGCGCGCTGCCTCGATCGCCGCGAGGATGCCGTCGAACAGGTGGTCCTCGAAGCTCACCTCCTGCATATCGCCGCGCGGGTTCTTCCAGCTCAAGACAAAGACCTCGAATCCCTGCCCGACCAGGTGGCGCACCATGCTTTGCCGTTCGGTCAGGTCCAGGATGTAGTACTTGTTGATCCAGGGCGGAACCAAGAGCAGGGGCACCGATCGTACTTCGCGGCGCACAGGCGCGTACTGGATCAGCTCCATCATCTGGTTGCGCATCACAACGCGGCCCGGCGTCGCTGCCAGGTCGCGTCCAAGCTGGAACTGCGCCGGATCCACCATGCGCAGATCGCCGGCCAGGAGGTCGCGCAGCCATTCTTCGAAACCGTGCTTGAGGCTCGCGCCGCCGCTGTCGAATGCGCGGCGCAGTACTTCTGGATTAGTCAGCGCAAAGTTACTCGGTGCAATCGCATTGCACCAGTGCCGCAGCCAGAATGCGGCACTGTGGGCTTCGCTCTCGGCGACGCCAGGCGTGTCGTACACCTGGCGTTCGAGCGTACGCGTGAAGCCGAGGTATTGCTGCATCAGTCCATGGAAGAAGGGATTGTCGCGCCAGGCCTCGTCGCTGAAGCGGTCGTCGCCCTCGGCTGCTTCAGCCAATGGCGCAGGCATGCCGCTGGCCCAGGTGACGCTGGCCAGTTCCTGCCACGCCCGGGCCATCTCCAAGGGATGCGCCAGCCATGCGGCGGCGACATTGGCAAATGGATTTGGCATGCAGGCCAGTATAGACCTAATGCGCCATCAATACCGGTAGCGTCATGCTTTGCAAAACAGTGCGGGATGCCCCGCCCAACATGATTTCGCGGAAGCGGCTATGACCATAGCAACCCATGACGAGCAGGTCGGCATCTGTGTCCGCGGCGAAAGAGAGCAGGGCCGATCCGACATCGATCGCGGTTGCCTGTGAGGAGACCTCGACGCTGACGCCATGACGGGCCAGGTACAGCGCCATATCGGCACCGGGTTCGCCGCCATGGGTGTCCGGTTCGCGGCCGGCATTGAAGACGGCCAGCGTGACCTTGCCGGCGTGCTCCATTAGTGGGATCGCCGCCGTGATGGCACGGGTGGCCTCCATGCTGCCATCCCAGGCCACCAGCACGCGCTGAAAGGGCGCTTCGTAATGTCCGGCGTAGGGCACGACCAGAACCGGTCGCGCGCTGTTCATGGCGACATATTCCGGCGTTTCTTCTTCCAACGGCGAAATCGGATCGTCCTGGTTGACCTGGCCCAGGACCACCAGGTCGCCGTAGCGCGACTGCAGCACCAGGCCATCGGAGGCCTGGTCATCCAGCAGGCGCGATTCGAATGACGGCATATCAAGCATCTGGCATTGCGACTCGAAACGCCGCAGGTTGGCACGCGCGTTCTCGCGCGCCTCGTCGATGCATTGGGCGGCCATGCCGACGCCCATTGCCGTAGCGTGATCGGCGTACAGGAAGCGGGAAATGCCGGTCATTGCCGTACCGACCAGGCGACCATTGGACATGCGCACGATCTGGGATGCAAGCCGCACCCTGCGTTCGGTTTCGGCGGAACTATTGACGTGCACGACGACGGTCTTGAAGCCCATGGCAGCCTCCGTGTTGGATAGATAAGAAAAGTCTAGGGTTTTGCGCAATCCAGCGGCATGATCTGGGTCAACTTCAATCTAATCCGGTAACTTGCATAAGCAAGTGTTGACTTTTAGATGCGAATGGTTATCATTTGCGTTTTCATATAAAAGCCAGCCTGTTGCCAGCTAAAGATCATTCAATTAGCTGAGGTAACGATGGGTAAGAAGAAGTTGGCCGTCCTGCTGGGGTTGGCTTTTCCGCTGGCGGCAGTTGCGGAAGACGCGGCGCTGATGCCACAAATCCAGGTCACTGCACAAAAGCTGGATTCGTACACTACGGACCGCAGCCGCACTGCGACGCCGCTGAATATGTCCTTGCGCGACACGCCGCAATCGGTGTCCGTGGTGACCCAGCAGCGCATTGAGGACCAGGCGCTGCAGACCGTGACCGATGTCGTCAACAATGTGACCGGGGTCTCGGTCAACCAGTACGAAACCCACCGCGCCGGCTTCACTGCGCGCGGCTTCGACATCGACAACCTGCAGATTGACGGCGCGCCGACCACCTGGGACCAGCCCTGGAGTTCCGGCGAAGTGGTGGGCAGCCTCGCCATCTACGACCGGGTGGAAGTGGTGCGCGGCGCGACCGGCCTGATGACGGGCGCCGGCAACCCGTCGGCCGCCATCAACCTGGTGCGCAAACGCGCCACAAGCAAGGAGCTGACCGGCAGCGCCGAGATTGGCATTGGCCGCTGGAATGAGCGCCGCGGCATGGTCGACGTTTCCTCAGGCGTCAATGCCAACGGCACTGTGCGCGCACGCGTGGTCGGGGAATACCAGCGGTCCGACAGCTGGCTTGACCTCCTGAAGAGCAAGAGCAATACCTTCTACGCTACGGTGGAGGCCGACCTGGCCCCGCGTACCGTGCTGTCCGCAGGCTACAGCCGCCAGAAGAACGAACCCAAGGGCCCGATGTGGGGCGGCCTGCCATACTGGTACACAGACGGCAGCAAGACCAACTGGGATGCATCGAAAACTTCCGCCGCGGACTGGACCCGTTGGGAGAGCGAATTCGAGAACGCATTCGCCGACCTGGAACACGCCTTTGACAATGGCTGGACGTTGCGCGCGGGTTTCAGCCAGGGCGAGCGCAAAGCCGATTCAGCGTTGCTTTACCTGTCCGGCGTGCCGGAGCGCGTGACGGGCCTGGGCGTAGGCGCTTTTGCCGGCTCCTACATCACCCACACCAATCAGGACAATTTCAGCCTGCACGCCAGCGGCCCTTTCGAGCTCGCGGGCCGCAAATATGAGGCGGCGGTCGGCTACATGCATTCGAAGCAGGAATTCAACGCCGACAGCCGCGCCGCCGACTACGGCAGCGGCTATCCGCCAGTAGGGAACTTCAATACCTGGAATGGCGCCGCCTATCCCGAGCCGAAATGGGGCGCGCCGACGTTTTACGAAAGCAGCGTAACCAGGCAGGAAGCACTGTACGGTGTCTCGCGTTTCTCGATCACCGATCCGTTGAAAGCGATTATCGGTGCGCGCATCACCAACTTTGACAAAACAGGCGTCGGAGCCTGGAGCCCCGCCTACCGGTTGAAGCACGATCGTGAACTGACACCGTACGCGGGCGTGGTGTACGACATCAACGAAAGCCTGTCCGCGTACGCCAGCTACACCGACATTTTCCAGCCGCAGAACCGCAAGGACCGGGCGGGGAATATCCTCGACCCGGTGGCAGGCAAGAGCTACGAGGCGGGCATCAAGGGCGAGTTCCTGGACGGCCGCGTGAATGCCTCGCTTGCAGTATTCAAGATCAAGCAGGACAAGCTGGCCCAGGAAGCCGGCCTGGTTGACCGCGACGGTGCCGGCCCTCTGGCGCCGGAAGCCTACTACCGTTCTGCGGACGGGGCCAAGAGCGTTGGTTTCGAGTTCGAGCTGTCAGGCGAACTGGCGCGCGGCTGGAACGCCACCGCCGGCTATTCGCAGTTCAAGGCGAAAGACGCTGCGGGCGCCGACATCAACAGCGTCTACCCGCGCAAGCTGTTCCGCGTCTTTACCACTTATCGCCTGGATGCGCTCACCGTAGGCGGCGGGGTGAATTGGGAAAGCCGTACCTATACGCTTGACCCCGGTGCGCCAGCGGCTACCAATGGACTGATCGAGCAGGACTCCTTCGCGCTGGCCAGCCTGATGGCGCGCTACGACTTGACGAAGCAGCTTTCGCTACAGGCCAATGTCAACAACCTGTTCGACAAAAAGCACTTCGGCATGTTTTCAGCCTACGGCGCCATTACTTACGCTGCGCCACGCAGTGTTTCGGCCAGCCTGAAGTACCGTTTCTAAATCGAGGACGACATGCGCGCAACCTGGACCCTGGTTCACCGCTACCTTGGCCTGCTCACGGCGGGCTTCCTGTTCATCAGCGGCCTGACGGGGGCGGTGATCTCATGGGACCATGAGCTGGACGACCTGCTTAACCCGCACCTGATGGCGGCGCATACGGCGGGTAAGCCGCAGTCTTCACTGGAGCTGGCGCGCCAGCTCGAGCAACGCCATCCCGAGGCAAAGGTTTCGTATATCCCGCTGCATGCAGGGCAGGGAGAATCGTTGGGGTTTGGCGTTGAGGCAAGCGGCTTCAACCAGGTGTTTGTCGATCCCGTCAGCGGCGCGGAACTGGGTAAGCGTGAGTGGGGAGCAGTCTGGCCGATCCGCAAGGAGACCCTGGTGTCCTTCCTGTATCGGCTGCACTATTCGCTGCACATTCCTGAAATGTGGGGCATGGACCGTTGGGGCATCTGGCTGATGGGCGTGATTGCGATGGTTTGGGCGGTCGACAGCTTCGTTGGCTTCTACCTCACGCTGCCTGTCCGTGCCCGCACGCCGTCTGCCCGCGGCTGGTGGCAGCGCTGGAAGCCCGCCTGGAAAGTCCGCTGGGGCGGCGGCAGTGCCAAGCTCAATTTCGACCTGCACCGGGCCGTCAGCCTGTGGACGTGGGGCCTGCTGTTCATCCTGGCCTTTACAGCGTTCTCGCTGAACCTGTACCGCGAAGTTTTCTATCCCGTGATGAAGACTGTCTCGGAGCTGACGCCCACGCCATTCGATACCAGGGTGCCGCGGGATTTGCGGAATCCGAACCTGGCCCGCGTTGGATATGCCAAGGTCCTGCAACAGGCCGCGCAGGAAGCCCGGCTGCGCGCATGGACCGTACCGCCTGGCAGTGTGTACTATTCGCAGGCCTATGGAATTTATGGCGTGAGTTTCTTCAAGCCGGGCGACGATCATGGTGCTGGCGGCGTGGGACCGGCGGTGCTGTATTACGACGGCATCGATGGCCGCCTGCTGGGTGACCGCCAGCCATGGAAAGGAACTGCGGCCGATATATTCGTCCAGGCGCAGTTCCCCCTGCATTCCGGCCGCATCCTCGGACTGCCGGGGCGAATCCTGATTTCCGCCATGGGAATCGTGGTCGCCATGCTCAGCGTCACCGGAGTGGTGATCTGGTGGCGCAAGCGTTCGTCGCGGGAGAGGGCGGCCGCAGCGCAAAAAAGTGCGATGCAGCCCGCCCTGTGAAGCGCTCAGTGCCGCCGGCCGCGGCGGAGGGCGGCTGCCAGTGCCAACAGGCCAAGCGCAAATATCGCGGCGCTCGCAGGCTCAGGCACCACCTGTATCGCGCCACCGGTCGCCCTGGCCAGGTAATCGAGGTAGCTGTTCAGGGCAATGCCGCCAAAATAGGTGCCGAAGGCACCGGCAACAATGCCATCCGGCGTACCGCCAAAGGTGTTGGTAGCGATCAGCATCAATTCGCCATACTGCTCGATAAACGAGGGGCCGCCCGAATCGCCGCCGCCGATGCCAGATTCACGATCGTTGGCCAGCTGTGCGGAGCACGCCAGGCCCCATTCGCAGAAGGTGTCGTGGCCATTGCCATCGAAGTCGGCGTACCAGACTTCGTTGGGTCCACTGAAACCCTGTTCGTCATCGGCATCGAACAGGTCGACGACGTTCTGGCCAGTACGCTTGATGCGGAAGTCCGGGCTGATGGTGTAGCCTTTGATGCCGTCGCCCGAAGTGCCGTAGCCGGCCATGATAAGGCGGGTATTGGCCTGCAACTGCTGGCCTGCCAGCTTGTAGATCTTGGCCGACGGAGGCGCATCCTGGCCGAGTGTGATGACGGCCAGGTCATCGTTCACGCAAAAGCCTGACACGCCGGCCGGGCAATTGCCAAATCCCGCGTAGTTGGGATTCATCTGGACTTTGGACGCGGTTACTACGGCACGCCCAGGGTCGCCCGGCGTGGAGGAAGCATTGAATACAACGCGGACATCGTTGCCAGGCTTGTTAAGGTCGATCAGGCTGCCTTTGCCATTCGTATCCACGCAATGGCCAGCCGAGACCACCTGGCGCTTGCCGACCAGTGCACCTGAACAGATATAGCTCAGTCCGTCATAGCGGATATTGATGCTTACCACGCCGGAGAAAGGCGAGGCGGCAGTATTGGGATCTACGTGGGCTGCAGGGGTGTCAGGCAGTGCGCCCGATGTGATCAACGGTGTGATGGTGCCGCCTGGCGTAGCGTGTGCTGTGCCGGCAAAAGCAATGAACGCCAGTGCCATGCCGAACAGTTTTTTTGCGATGTTTGGTCCCACGTCGTTCCCTCCCGAGAATATTGCTCAGTGAATGAATACGTTGGGAAAACGTTTAGCAATAAACGGGCCCAGCAAATAAGCCGCTTTACTTTCAGTCACTTACTTTGCGGGGGCAGCAGGCGCTTGAAAAAATGTAAAACTTTCCGACATTGCATTGCAAATTGATATACAGCGCCGGCATGTTACTGCCGAGCTGCAAGCCGCCGCCTGGCGGCAACCAGGGTATCGGTAATGTTGCCGATGCTGAAGGGCTTCACGATAAATCCCATTGCACCGCGCGAGACGGCCGACTGGACGACGCCCTGGTCGTTATTGCCCGATACGACAATAACGAAGACGTCAGGGCAGCGCGCTTTGATTTCGGAGATTAATTCCAGGCCATCACCATCGGGCAGGCCGAGGTCCAGCAGCACGATATCGGGCGATAGTTGCGTGCATCGTGCAAGTCCGGCCTGGGCTGTTCCGGCTTCTCCCAGAACCGCCAGTTCTGCTTCATTCGCACCGAGGCGCATCATCGAGCGCATCATTGCGTTGTCGTCGATGATGAAAACGGACTTCGGCTGCTGTTTGTGGAACGGAGCGATAGTAGCGTTTTGCATGGCGCGCCCTGTCTGCTAGCTGTCAGCACCGGCAGGTTAACATCATGCAGCGCCGCGTGGCGCGCGGCTCCCGCGTTCAGAAGCGATAGCCGAGGTTAAGCCAAGCCATCGCCTGCCTGTCATGGGGCTCGGAGCGCGGCGCCCCACCACGGATACGCCAGGCAGCAACCAGTGAGGCATTGAAGGCGCGATTGTCGTAACGCAGGCCGAGGCCCGCACCGGCCAGGGAGCGGTGGTTGCTGTCGCTGGTCCATGGCTCGCGGTTGGCGGTGATGCGGCCGGCATCGTAAAAAACGTAAGGCATGAAGGCGCCGGCAGCGTAGCGCAGTTCGAGCTGGACCAGGGCACCCGCATCGCCATAACCCTCGCCTCCGGGATAGGCACGCACGCCATTCCGGCCGCCGAGCCCGAATTTCTGGGACGAGTCCAGGTTCTTGCTGGCCCATTGCGCCGATAGGCGTCCATACAGGTCCACGTGTTCGGCCACCGACTGGATGCGGGCGAGGTCCAGGTTCAGCTTGGAGAAATGGCCGGCGCTGCGGGAGGTCGTTGCGTCGGTCTCCAATAAGGCGCCATCGAGGCTGAGGCGTCCCGGCGTCCATGAAACGGCGCCGTAGGTGACACCGCCGCGCAGCAGGTTGTCGCGCACGTCGAAATTCATGGCAATCGGCACGCTGTTGCTCGATTTGTCGCTGCTGCTGTCTGTGGCGCCTTGCCGGTCGCGCAGGCGCTTATGTTCCAGCGTCGCCGACAAGGTCAGGTTGCGGCGCTGGGATCGAACCAGCGGATAGCTCAGCCCAGCGCTGCTGACATTTGCCGTGCCGGTTGCATTGAGGGCCGCAAAGCTGTCCGCCAACGCGTAGTAGGAACGGCTGTAGCCAACGCGGCCGCGCAAGCCGCTTGCGCCCAGCGGGACGGCGTATGCCGCGGAACCAAACCACATTTGCTCGTTGGTGTACATGCCCTGCAGCGAGACCTGGTCGCCAAGCGTAAACGGGCTGTCAATGTCCAGGTTGGCATGGGCGCGGGTGCGCCCCGTGTAACGCGTGCCGTTGTTATCGAGCCCGATCTCGCCTGCGTAACGATGATTGCGCTGCACTTCGACGGCAAGGTCGCCGGTACCAACCTCCTTCCCGGGACGCACCACAGGAATGCTGCGCACGCCCGGCTGGTCGTCGAGGATAAGGGTGACACGCTCGAGTTCATGGCTTTCAATCACACTGCCGGGCTGCAGTGGTGACAGGAAACGCAGTGCTGCGGGACTGAGGGACTTGTCACCGTTGCTTGTAATTGCACCGTAGCGGCCTTCCAGCACTTCGATGCGCAGGCTGCCTTGCTGCAGATCCTGCTGCGGCAGGTACGCTCGAGCAAATGGATAGCCCGCTGCACGATAGTAAGTGGAGAGCTTGTCCGCCAATGCACTCAGGCCGGCGAAGTCGAAAGTCCTGCCAACCACAGGGCCCAGTTCGCGCAGGAGTTCTTTCTGTGGGATGAGGGTATTGCCGGTGACGGTTACCTGTTTCAGCGTTACCGTCAGTCCGCCAGGAGGGACTGTGGCGGGAGGGGGCGGGGGAGGTAACGGGAGCGGTGGTGCGGGAACAGGCTCCCGCAGCTCCCGCTGCCCGTTTTCCTGCAAAGACTGCGCGCCTTGCTGGGCAAAGGCCGCCTCGGCGAAGGCGTAAAAGATGGCGATGGTCAGAATGGTGTTGGCTGGTCGCATGTCGGCTTTCAACGCTGTCTGATTGACAACTCCATTCTATCGTTACTTTTGGTCGTTTGTCGCTGTTCCTTCATTAATTGGGACGGCAGATGGCATCTGGATGCCGCCAGAGACCACAAACACGCTCAGGAACTTGACGTCGCGGCCAGCGGTCAGGCTCTGGGTTGCAGGCATGTTGTCACGATTGCCGGAGCCGGATTGAACGCTGCTGGAGTCGCTGACATCGGTGTAGTTCAAGCCACCGACGCTCAGCGAGGGCAAGGTTGGGGTTGCGCCACCCGTGATGATGGGGCTTGCGGCCTGGGCTGCGATAGCGGTCCTTGCGTCTGGCATGGCCGATGGTTCTACGGCCGGTGCCGGCGCCGCCATTGGCGTGGGAACTGGCGCTGCTACAGGCGCAGGTTCTGGCGATACTGCTGCAGCTGGTGCTGGAACCGGGACGCTGATTGCAACTGGAGCCGGGGCAGGCGCTGCTACAGGGGCTGCTACAGAGGCTGCTACGGGCGTTGGCTCAGGCACCGGGATTGCGGCCGGGGCTGCTACCACAACAGGGGCTGGCGCCGGCGTCACGACCGGGGCCGGAGCTGGAACGACGATCGGCGTTGGCTCAGGCGTCGTGACCGGAACCGGGGCCGGAACCGGCGTTGGCACAGGCACGGAGACTGGTTCCGGGACCGGCGTTGGCACCGGAACGCTGACTGGTTCTGGAACTGGCGTTGGCACAGGCACCGAAACTGGTTCAGGAACTGGCGTTGGCACCGGAATGGTGAGCGGCTCTGGAACTGGCATCGGCACAGGTACTGTGACTGGTTCTGGTTCAGGCGCCGGGGCCGGCGTGGTCTCTGGAGCTGGAACAGGAGTTGGAATCGGTACAGGCGTTGGCACCGGCAGCGCCGTGATGCTGGCCGTCGTCGCGCCGCTGCCGGAGAAGCTGTAATTGCCTGCATCGCTGCCACCGAGTGCAAGACCAGCCACATTGACGTTAAGCGAGCTGCCTGGGGTCGCTTGTGCGAATTGCGCAGTCGCCGCGCTGCTGTCGATATGTACATCATCATCGCTGATCACGCCGCCCAGCGAACCGCCGGAGGTCAGCGCTGCCACTGTATTGCCGTCCTCCACTTTGTCTGCTGCGGCCAGGTCGCCCACAGTCAGTGCTTTCGGGAAGATCGAAGCCATAAGCCCAACCGGCATCGTCAACTGATAGTTCGACGCCAGGCCAGTGCCATCAGCCAGCACGATACCGCTCACGGAAACAGCTTTGTTGCTGCCCGCGTTGCGGTCCGCAAACGCCCCCGCCTGGCCGGAGAAGCTCAAAGTTTCCGAACCAACCAGGCCACTCAGCGTGCCGCCAACCAGGGTTGCGCCAGTCGTCGCATCATAGGTCTTGTCAGTTGCGGACATGCCAACGATGGTCAATGCCTTGCGTGCGATGGAAGCAGTCGTGCTGGCCTGGTCCGTAATGGTGTAGTTGCTGGCGTACGCCCCGCCGTAGCTGCTGTTGATGCTCACCAGCTTGCCGGCGCCGGCATTCTTATCGGTGAACGCGCCGGAGACCGTCAGGCTGATCGCCTCGCCGTCGACCAGGTTGGAGAACACGGCATTGCCCGCATTAAGCTGCGCCACCGCACTACCGTCATAAGTCTTGCCTGCCGCGGTAATGCCCGACACTGCCGTTGCACGCGGCGTGATCGAACCGGTTACGCCAACTGGATTGCTGATGGTGTAGTTGGAAGCCAGGCCGGAGCCATCCGACAGCACCAGGCCGCTCACCGTCACCGATTTCGCCGAACCTGCGTTCTTGTCCGCGAAGATCCCGGAAAGGCCGGAGAAGTTCAAAGTCTCCGCACCGACCAAACCGTTCAGGGTGCCGCCGTTAAGGGTTGCCGAGGTATTGCCGTCGTAGACTTTGTCAGTCGCAGCAAGACCGGTAAGGGTCAACGCTTTCGCCGCGATGGACGCGGAGTTCGCCGCACCAGCCGATCCAAGGCCGGGCAGGGAGTAGTTTGAAGCAAGGCCGTTGCTGCCATCGGTCAGCGTCATCGCATTCAGGTAGCTCGCGCCATTCACATTGGCGCTATTAGCGGCAGCGCCGGTGTAGTTCAGGCTTTCACCGGACACCAGGTTCCCCAGCATGACGTAACCACTCATATCGGTGCTGCCGTCATAGGTCTTTGCCGCCGCCACGGAAACAGCGCGTGCGGTGATGCTGGCGGAAGCACTGGCAGAAGTGCTGGCAAGCGCGTAGTTGCCGGCGTCCGCGCCGCTAAGCGTGATATTGCTGATGTCGACCGTATAGTTGCCGACATTCTTGCTTGCGAAAGTTCCGTTGCCGCTCAGGTTGACCGCATCACCGCTGACGACGCCGGTGGCCGATACATTGGCTGCCGTCGTGCCGTCATATACTTTGCTGGCGGCAGCCGGGGTCAAGGTCTTTGGTGTAATGGTGTAGCTGCCCGTGTTGAAGTAGCCGATAGCGTAAGTGGTGCCGCCGCTGGTATAGCTGGTCGGATTTGCGGCATCGGCGTTCAAGCCGGCATAAGAACCGGCGTTCTTGCTGCTGGTGGTATAGGCCACAGCCGGCGTGAGCGATGAAACGGAAAATCCTCCCGGGCCGCCCATCGTGGTGAATGCCAGGCCGGTGGCGATGCTGTTGCCGTCGTACGTTTTGGTGCCGGCCGCATTCTGGATCACGTAAAGCGGCTGGGTCGACATGCTGACCGCCTGGTAGGTCGCGTACAGGTAGCTGTTGTTCGCGCCAGGAATGACCAGCGTCCCGCAGTTCGGATAAGGCGTCGCACAGCTCGACAACTGCGGCGATTGGGTATATGCCGACAACTGCGGCGCGCCGTTGACGAACACCAGCCAGCTGGCAACCGAGTTCCCCCGGAATGCCACGCGCGCACGGTTGCCATAAGAGACCAGGCCAATTGCGCCCTGGTCCAGCACTGCCTGGGTATTGCCCGCCGTGGTATTGGAGGCATTCAGCAGCATGCCGCCGCCCGCCGAATTGCCGACCGTCGTGAGTGTGTTGGAATTGCCTTCGAAGGCGACGCCAAAAGTCTTGATGCCGGCCGTACTGACGCCGGTGATGAACAGGTTGCCGGTGCCGGAGTTGATGTTCGCATTCGACATGATGTACACGCCGCCGGTAACGCCAGCGTAGCTGCCGCTGTTGGAACCGACCACGGATTTGCCGTTGATGACGATATTGCCGCCGTCGGACAGGATGGATCTTGCACGCTGGAGGACAACTGCAGCCGTGCCGGAGCTTGAATTGAGTGCGTAACCGAAGCCATTGACCTGGCTGCCGGCATTGCTGCCGACCATGATATTGCCGCCGTTGGACTTGATGTCGGCATTGATGTCAACGCCGCCCAGGGTGTCATTGGCGGCATTGGCCGCACTCAGGGTCACGCCAAGCTTGCCTGCGGTGGAGGTGATGTCGCTGTTGACGATGATATTGCGGTCGGCACGCAGCGCCAGGGTTGCGTCGCCGCCGCTGGTCTTGGCGATGGCGCTGGCGACCGTGATGTCGCCGCTTCCTGAGCCGGTGCTGCCGTAGTTCGAAACATTGGACTGGGTAGTGACGGTCACGCTGGTGCCCAGGTTCAGGGCGCTGACGATATTGCTGGCGGCGCTGGTATCGATGGTGTAGTTGTAGGGATCGATCAGCCAATGACCACCCTGGCCGCGCGCGGCGCTGGCATCGATCTGCACGGCGCGTGCGGTGGAGACATGCGCCGCCGAGGTCTCGATAAAGCCGCCATTGCCGCCTTCCGGCGCGCTTGCATCAAGTTTGCCGGCGATATCGATACGGCCGTTCTGCATATCGCCCAGCAGCAGGATCTGGCCCTGTTCACCGGTGGCCATGGTGCGTGCCTGCACCAGGCCTTCATTGTTGATGACAGTGCTGACCAGGTCGCCGGCAGCCCTTGCGGTCAGCAGGACGTTGCCGCCATCGGCGCGGACCGCGCCGCCGTTTTCGACCAGCGCATCGATGGCGCCTTTCTGGATCTGCAGCTTGATCGGGCCGCCCAGGTCCAGCAGCACTTCGCTGCCGGCGCCCAGGAGCACATTGCCGCGCTCGGCGGAGATCTCGCCCATATTGCTCACGCGTGCTGCAACCAGGGCGACCGTTCCGCCGTTGGCGGCTTTGATATTGCCCTGGTTGATCACTGCGTTCGAGCTGGCGCCCTGCAGCTTGTAATTTCCGGACATGAAGTCCTGGTTGCTCATGTCCAGGGTCGACGCGAGCAAGCCGCCTACATTCACCTGTGCGGTCGGCGAGAACAGGACGCCGTTGGGGTTCAGCAGGAAGACCTGGCCGTTTGCCTTGAGTGCCCCCTGGATTTGCGATACATCGCTGCCGGTAACGCGGTTCAAGGCGACGGAGGAGGCGGAAGGCTGTACAAAATTGACAGTATTCCCTTTGCCGATGGAGAACGAATTCCAGTCGATGGCCATCTTGGCGCCGCCCTGCTTAATGGTCATCGCGCCGCCTTGCTGGCTAATATGGCCTTGGCCGGCGACGACCACGCCGCCAGTCGGCAAATCTGCCGCCAACGCCGCGCCGCCAATCAGGGCCAGGCTTGCTGTCGCCAGGGCGCGGCGCGTGGCGCGCGCGCCGCGCGCTTTGCCATGGGCGCCGCCCAGTTCGGAACGCACTTGCCACATACCCATGCTGGCATTCCACACAACTCGGAAAATCCTGTTCATAACGCTACCTCAGACGTTGAATTGAGACGGATCGGGCAATCGCGTTTGCATAAACGGAGCCAGACTCGGACAGCAGGATTCAGGGCTGTTGATTGATGTGCCTTGGCGGCAGTGCGGTGCGCAGAGGTGGGGCGTCACCAGGAGGATGCTATTTCTGTACGGCAATGACGATCTTACACAGATTTGACTAGTTTTCACACGGCAATACCGAAAAATAGTTTTCTGCGTTGGTGCGGCGCGTCACCTTCCAAATCTGTAGCGACCTGGCCTGAGAAAATTAGGTGCCGCACCCAGGGGAATTTAGGTGCCAGCACCAATCCGCCCGCCGCTGATCTTTTCTAAAGTTGGTTGACCCAGACAACTTTGGCTTTTCAGCCGGGAGGAAATAATGTTTACCCCACGTTCCATCACGCCGTTCGCTATTGCAGCGCTTTTCAGTGCCGGTGCGGCGCAGGCAGGGAGCATCGACGGTGCGCGTCCACCTCGGGAGGCGCCTTCGCTTGCAGTGTCCAGTGCCATGGCCGACTACCGGAAACTCGATGCCGACGTCTCGTTTACCTTTGCCGGGCCGCATATCGATAGTTTCGCGTCGAAGGCGAAGCCCGTGATCCCAGACTATGCCATGCAGGTGCTCGTCAAACTCGGCATGCCGGCGACTGCGAAACCGGTGCGCAGCCTCCTGCTGCCATCCAAGGGCCCGATCGCCAGCCGCGACCTGGAGACCAACGGCCTGGCCCTGCCATTCGTTGCCGAGGCTGGCAGCGCGGCAAGTGCTTCGCTGGGCACAGTCGATGGCGCCGACAAGCCGCGCGACGGTACGGTAGTGCCGCGCGAGGTACGGCAGGGGCCTGCGCCGGACCCCGACCGCATGGTGGATTGGAAAAGACCGGATGCGGCCACGCTCGCGCTCGAGAAGCGCGCTGCAATGCCGATCCTCTCGGCCTTCCTGGCGCGCCATGCCAGGATGTTTGACATCGATCCGGCCCGGATCGCGCAGTCGCTGCGCATCAAGGAATATCAGACGTCGCCGCTGTTCCGCAAGCTGACGATCGAGCAGTACGTTGGCGACGAAAAAGTGCTTTATGGCCGCACGCTGGTGCATTTCGATCTTAACTGGAACGTGATAGGTATCAGCCGGATGCTGCTCACACCGGCAAAGCTGCAGCTCAAGTCCACCAGTGCCGACATCGGCGGCGGCATCAGCCCGGAACTGGCGGCACGAACTGCATTGATTGCGCCGGCGCAGGCCGAATGCAAGCAAATGCAAGTCCGTACCATCCGCAACGAGCGCACGATCGACATCGCCCGCGGCCTTCGGGTGTTTGACATTGAATCGGGATCCAGCGATGGCGAGTGCCACTGGCGCACCATTGTCGATGCAGCGAACGGGCGCATCCTCAATGTGAGCGACCTGGTCGACCGCGCCTACACGGACGCACAGGTGAATCGTTGGCGCTACCCGAGCGGCAACCTGTTTACCCCAGCGCAAGTGATTTCAACCGGCCAGTACACCCGCAATGACCGCCGCCTCGAGCACGACTTCTTCTACATGATGAACGACCACCGCTGCGAAGGCGCGGCAGAAACCATGTGCGGCGAAACCAAATTTGCGAGCAACTGGTGTTCGGCCGCGTATGGCACGGACAGCGGCAGCTCATTCATCCGCGCTACCCGCAGGACCGATCGCGACTTTGCGCCGTACTTCCCCGGCGGCGCCAGCGAGACTTTCGGCGAGACGAATGCGTATTACTGGGCGCGCCAGTTCTCGCAATGGCTGAAACCCTCGCTCGATGCAATGGGCGTATTGCCCGACTCGGCCAGCGACTTCCCGCGCGTGCTCCTGGTATCGGACGCCTGCCGCTCCGGATCGGTCCATAATTCCACCTTCGCCATTACCACCGACGACAATAAGGGCGAAGGCGGGAATGTGATCCGTCTCGCGCATCGGGATCCTGCCGGTGCGTCGAATCACAATGCATCCTGCGAAGGTGGCGGCTGCTTTGACAACCCAAGCAATCTGCATCATGAGTTGAATCACTTCTTCCTGAAACGATATTACGATTTCGGTTCGGACCTCGATTGCGGCGGCAACAACCAGATGAAGTTCATCCATGAAGGTGCGCTTGGCACTGCGGTGCCGCAGGCGTTCTGGCAGAGCTATTACGGGGTCGGCTATAAACCGTCGAGCACCGACAAGCTATACTTCTCGCACTCTGAAACCGGGCAAGTGCACGAGAATGATGCAAGCCGAATGACGGTCGGCGGCTACCTCTGTGTCAACCAGACCACGGACCAGGGACCGTATCACGCCGGCCGTGTCGTTGGACAGGCGCTGTGGGAGTTCTACCATGGCATCAAGGTCACCGGCGCGACCCAGAGCGGGACCTGGCGCCCAACTACCGATACCGACTTTAACTGGATCGTGTATTGGGCGGCCGACCTGATGGCGGCATCGACCTACAAAGACCGCTACGAGTATGCCAACCGCTTCATGGAAATCCTCGACAAGCACACCAACTGGTCGAGTGGCGGGAAGCAGGACTACTGCGAGATCTTCCAGCATCACGGCTTGCGGGACTTCATCAACGCCGATTACTGCAACTAGGCGGTGTTTTGGACCACTCCAGCCCCTGTTCAAGCTGCCAGGCCGTGCGAGCGGTCCATCGGGGGCGGTGGCGGGGGCTGGAGCGGCTGCTCGGGGCCGGACGGGGTGGGGCTTGCGGTGTTTGCTCCGGTGGCGCCTGTAGAGCCTGTGGTGCCGGTACTTCCCGTGCCGCTGGTGCCGCTGGTGCCGCTGGTGCCGCCTGTGCCTCCGGTGGTGGCGGTGCTGGCGGCTGCTTCCGGTGCCGTGGCTGTGGTGCTGCGCTCGGCGCTGCCTGGTACCGTCGCATGCACCGGTCCAGCCTGTGCCGGCGCTGTGAGGCGCCCCGAAACCTGCCCACTGCGCGCCGTCTCCGCACCGGATTGCGCGGTGATCCGTGCACGCCGATCCTCAGAAGCCAAGCGCGATTCCGCCTCCGGATTGATGGTATTCACCCGGATGCGCTCCTGCGCCTGCCCGCCGGCGAGCCGTTCCAGGTCCACATGGTCCGTCTTGAACAGCAATTCAACCGAGGAGTTCAGGTCAAGGTCGGTATTCATCTCCTCCGAGGTCTGGGTGCGCTGGGTCGAAACATAAGCGATCGTGTTCTGCATCCGCGCATCGACACCCCAGGGACCAACCTTCGCCCCGACACCAACGCTGAGGTCATTACGCTCATCAAAACTGGAGCCTCGGTCGTCATTCGCGGCGCTGCGGGTGTCGATATGGAAGCGCATCGAAGCATTCAGCCGGCCGCTTTCGATAACGATGCGCTGCAAGCCCATCATCACCATCGTGGCAAGCATCTGCTGGCGGTTGCGTGCCAGGCATGAGCGTGCAAGAGGCACCAGCCGCTCCGGGTCGCCGGCCGGAACTTCGTCCTGCGGCTGGAGTCCTAGTACGGTACGAAGGGCCGCGGGGCTTGGCATGCCGGCGCCGGGCGCCAGTTGCAGCCGCGTGGCGGCATCGCGCGCTGCCTGCTGCTCCGCGCGCTCTTCGGGCGTCATTTCGGAGGCGGGAGTAGGGAAGGCTTCCGCTTCGCCGCCCTGCACGACAAAAGCGCCGGGAAAACGTTCCGCCAGCCAGGCCCGGGCGCCGGAGACGCGGGCGTTGGCGTGTGCGCCGGTGAAGGCGCCGCGCATATGGCCGAAAAGCTCGGACTCAATCAAAGTATCGGGCAGGGCGGCGCAGTTGACCACCACGAAATTGGCCCGGCTACGCGGACTGAGCGCATGAATCGCTTGCGCAACGCATTCCTTGCCGGTCCCGGTTTCGCCGGTGATCAGTACCGAGGCCGATGAGCGCGCGACTTTGGGCAGGTATGCACGCAAAGCTTGTATCGGAGGACTAGATCCTACCAGCGTGGCATCCAGGTCCAGCATGCGGGAATCTCCAGGCGGCGTCGGACTTGCAACGATAATCAAGTTTAACCGCTAGCATCTACACCAATTCTCACCAGCTGCCCTTGCTGCGCAAAATACAACATCAACGCGCCGCTGTCACTTCGCGATCGCCAGCGGCGTTGAAATTTAGGGGGCACGTCCCGCCAAATCTGGGTGCCAGCACCAATTCGGACATCGCAGCATCCACCTAAAGTGCTCGACATGCAGCAGCGCCACATCGCGCAGGCGGCATGTTCACCTCACCTTCACATACCCGATATCCAAACCAGGAGTTTCGCAATGGATGCCCAAAACAACGCTTCCGCCATGCAATCGAACCAGATGTTCCCAACGCTGCCAGACGCCCTCGAGATGCCGGCGCCTCAATCGGCTGCCGACATTCACCCGCATTTTCCCGGCCCCGGCGAACTGGTGAACCCGGAGTTCATCAAGATAAAAAGTGTGCGCCCAGGTTGCTACCTGCTGAACTACACCCCGAGCGGCATCGGCCTGGTGACTTACGACGGCACGATGCGCGTTGAAAAACATGCAGGCGGACGTACCGCGAGCGGCGACCTGTACCAGCGCCCGGTCCTGTTCCTGCCGCTGAAGAGCGCGCTGCCGGCCGACCTTGCACGGCCACTGCTCCTGTCGGGTCCCAATCCCGCCAGCGGCATTCCCATCCTGTCCCGCAGCCGCTATCGCTATTACCTGCGGGTCACCAAGATCCTGGAGAACTTCACCTTCGGCAACAGCTTCACGCTGGGCTTCGAGATGTGGCGCTTCACCAAGAATCCCGGCGCCTGGAATACCGGCGGCACCTGGAGCAAGGAAGAGTTGACGGCCCAGATGACATGGCAGGCAGCGCCAGCCGGCTTCCCTGAGCCGAGCCACTACCTGGCAGGCGACGTCAAAAACGCTTCCAACGTGGTGGTCGGCCGCCTGACGATGGGCTGGGTCTCCGACTTCCTGCGCAAAGCGACCATCGAAGTGGACCGCGTCAGCCAGTCCGAAGCCGTCATCAGCAACGGCGCGGGTGTGGACTGGGCTGTGATCGGCAAGAGCGTGGACTGGAACATCACCGCGATCCAAAGCAACAATAATGTCGTCGAGCCGAGCGGCATCTCATGGTCTAACGGCGAAGCCCATGCCGCAATGCTGGCCAAGCGCGACGCGTCCAACCTGGATGTCGAATGGCGTTACCATGTGCTGGCCATGCGCCGTCTGGACGAAACCGAACGCGGCATCATGTACGACAACAGCGGCACGGACTCCAACAACGTCCCGCGTGAAGGCTGCGCCATTTCCTCACACTGGACCATGCCGAACACAGCGGAGTGGGGCACCGTTGCAGGCCAGCGTTTCGGCACGGCTGCTGCGCCATACTTCCGCACCGCGGTGCACGAAATCGGCCATGCCATGGGCCTGTACCACAACACCGCCGATAACGGCTACCTGTGCACCACCGACGTGATCGCCTCACGCTCGCTCAATCCGGGCAGCCTGCAATTCCCGGCGAACATCCAGTGGTCCTATAACCCGGATGATGCGAAGCGCCTGCGCCATATGCCGGATATCTACGTGCGTCCTGGCGGCCTTCCGTTCGGCACCTCCTACGGTTCGACCCCGATCAGCCCAACCGACATGGAACTGGAAATCGACGGCCTGAGCATGTTCGTGATGCCTGTCGCCAGCGCAGTTCCGATCGGTGCCCCGGTTCGCCTGAACATCACGCTGCAGAACCAGACCAGCGCCCCGATCGCCGCACCAAACACCCTGAGCATGAAGAGCGGTATTGTGCGCGGCAAGGTGATCGACCCATGCGGCACCATTCGCACCTTCGCGCCCATCGTCATTTGCGTGGAAGACGACCAGGTCCAGCCACTGGATGCGCAAGACACGGTGGAGCATTCCCTGACCCTGCTGCGCGGCGGCCAGGGCGCGCTGTTCCCGATGCCTGGCGCTTACCGGATCATCGTGGAAGCCCGCTGGGACAATGGCGGCCTGGAATGCACCTGCACCGGCGAAAACACGGTCATGGTGACTTCCGCAGTCGACCAGGCGCACGCCGAGGCGGCGCTGAAAGTGCTGTCGACGCCGGATTCGCTGCTGTCGCTGGCTATTGGCGGCGACCACCTGCACGAAGGCTTGGCTGCGATCGATGCAGCGATTGCCAACCCGGTGCTGCGCCCGCACTTTGCCTACGTCGAAGCCAAACGCATGGCGACTCGTTTCCGTGAACGTAAAGCCGACTTTGCCGCCGCTGCCAAGCTGATCGACAGCAGCACGGTCATGAGCCCAGCGGAATTGAAGCGTGCTGCGGCTTGGGTGAAGGACGCAGGCCCAAGCACGGCGCCAGGCAAACAATTGGCCAAGGAGCTGACCAATAAGGCCAAAGGGCTGAAGATCAAGGATGGGCTGAAGGATCTTGCAGAACCGGCTTGACGCATGGGCAGGGGCTTCGGCCCCTTGCTGTTGTTAGCACCGGATGCATTTGTAATCAGAAAGGTGAGAAAGTGCGCAATTTCAGAGATTAATATCGGAATATAGTGAGCCGATGGCGGGACAGCATTAAGGGGAGAGAAATGAAATCAATGCTTATTCTTAGTTGCCTGTTGTCAGCCGTTGCTATAGCTCAGGAACAGTCGTTGCCTCGCGAGGCTGCATCAATCCCCACACTGAGAAATGCCGAGAAATTTCCGGGAAAGACGAAAAGCTATGAAACTGCTTTAGAACGAACAGAGGGTCAATCGTTGGCGGATCGCTTTCGCATGGCCGAGAGAACGAAACCGACGTTGGAGGTTCAGTTCACTAACGCTTCAGCAGCAAAGGAGCGCCTACAACTGCTGCCGAGACAAAGCTACACAAATGCTGCAACCTTGGTTAAGCACCAGCAGCTGGTAGGGCAGTTCCAAGCGAGTGCAAAATTTGTGGAAGAAAGGCAGGCCCGATACAGCCGCGTTGACCTCGCGATGACAAAGTACTTATTAGCAAATGCGAACGTCGAAGCGATGCAACTGGAATCGAAGGCGTTCACGAAGTCAGGCGGGATCAATGATGCCGACCTCGCAGCGCTACGCGACGCTACTGTACCGTTACACTCAATGCAAGCCAGGATAAGTCAAGGCCAGGAACCGCTGCAACATCGTGATATCAAAGTAATGGTTCTAGTCAGCGAAACAGATGCCAAACAGATGTCAGGGTTGCGAGTCTATGCGTTGCCAAAGGACATGTTCCATCATCCGGAGAGATTTCCCGTAGAGCTGGTTGAAGACCTGCTGGTTGAACTCTCGTTTGAAAAGCTGGCATCGCCATCTGAAGCCCACATGCCAGTCAGTGACCTGCGTGTTTGGGTTGGACCCAAAGACGCCTTCAAGGCGATGCTTCCGTTAATTCGGGGTGGAAAGATTCAGTTTGCTCCGGTACACGCGAATATGGCATCGACCGGTCCCGCTGAGCTGACTTTCTACGAAGGACAAGTTGTAAAGTTGGATCAGGTGGGGCGGTGAAGGCGGGAAGCCCGTTCGCGGGCCCAATTGCAGTCATTAGTGCTGGGGCCGCGCTGGTGTGCTCTACCTTCGCCTTATTCGGCTCAATTCTCAAAGACCTACTTCCGCAGATGAATGGCGCCGATCGGACGGTCAATTTTGTCGCGCTTGGGACTCTGGTCGTGTTTCTTTCGCTGATGCCATTTATCCGAGCGAGGAGCAGAGTTGTTACGCAACGCTTATGGGCCGCCGTCGGAATTTTATGCTGTGTAGGTGCAATATTCCTCTACTTTTCATTCGACGAAATGGCACTCAAGTATACGTTCAGGTATCCCAATGGCGTACCTGAGACTGCGCAGCGGTTGGTCATACGAGGTGAGTACCATGCAAAAGGTAAAGAACTGCTGGCAGGCCGAGATGTCGCTTCCGCAGTAGCCGCCCTTGGGGGCGTAGACACCGTTTTCGGGTTTAGTCTCCTGTGGGAGAAGGAGTCACGTGACTACATCATCAATCGCTTTGTGCGCTACTATGCCGCAATTGTATTTCTGATCACCACCGCCCTATTTACTGTTGTCATCGTTGTCTGGAGAAATCTGAAGGATAAGGAAATAAAGCACACTGATTAAGACCCACATGTTGGCTTAGACGGCAATTTCACTCATCGTCACTTATAGGTGTTTGCGGCCACCGGACCGTTTATCGGAACTCAAGCGCCCATCAGTCCTTGGCCGCAGACCCGGATGGTTTGCCCGTTGATACCGCAAGCGCCGGGGGTGCAGAGGAAAGTCACCAGTTCTGCGACGTCGCGCGGCTGGCCGCCCTGGGATAGTGAATTGAGGCGACGGCCAATCTCACGCGTCAGGAAAGGCACTTTCCGGGTCATCGGCGTCTCGATGAAGCCTGGTGCGACCGCATTGAAGGTGATCCCGCGCGCCGCATGCAAGGGCGCATGCGCTGCGACGTAGCCTATCAGGGCCGCCTTCGATGTGGCGTAGTTGGTCTGGCCAAAATTGCCCGCGATTCCGCTGATCGAAGACATGCAAACCACGCGGCCGTTCTCCCGCAGCAGTGCCTCATCCATCAGCAGCTTGTCGATTGCTGCGATGGCCGACAGGTTGATCTCCAGCACCTGATCCCACTGGCGCGCTTCCATTTTCGCCAGGGTTCGGTCGCGCGTAATGCCGGCGTTATGCACGACGATGTCGACGCCGCCAAAGTTCTCCCTGATGAATCGGGCAAGCGCTGCCGGAGTTTCAGGTGCAGCGATATCGAGCGCCAGCGGCGAAGCGCCAATCCGGCTTGCGACGACATTCAATTCGTCGGCGGAAGCAGGAATATCGAGTGCCACCACTTTGGCGCCTTCTTGCGCCAGGCGTTCAGCCGTTGCCAGGCCAATGCCGCGTGCCGCACCGGTCACCAAAGCGAGTTTGCCGGCCAGGGTTGCGGTTGAGGGCAGGGCGCCTGGCGCGGAAGTTTCGGACGAGACATGGACTGCCTGGCCGGAGACGTAGGCGCATTGAGGCCCGCAGAAGAAGCGCACCACGCCGTCGAGCCGGTCCAAAGCCTGTGGCGTCACGCTGGCCAGGTTCGCTGTCACGCCGCGCCGGCCAAGTTCCTTACCTAGCGAACGGACCAGTCCTTCCAAACCGCGCGCCACGGCTGCTGCTAGGGGATCCGATGCGGCACTGAAAGGCGGAGCAATAAGAAGGACGCGTCCATTGCGTGCGATGCAACTTATGTGTTGATTAAACGCGCAATACACCGCGCGCAAATCGCCGACAGTCCGGCAGCCCGTAGCGTCCACCACAAAGATGTCGATCAATTCCGTCGCTTCCTTTGCGCCGGCAGCTTGAAGCGCGGCGGCAAGTGCGGACGAGGCGTAAGCTCCCTCGGCCTTCGCGAGCAAATACGACTGCGAAATGAAGGGCTGCGCGACATAAGCCGCCGCAGAGCGCCGCAACTCCGTCGGATTAGGCAGGCCAATGGCGCGGACAATCGGCCCGATGACGGGCCAACGGTTAATCTTGATCAGGGTATCGGGCATGTTCGATTTCAGGGCAAATTGACGTGTTGAGGCGCGACTATACTACCGAACCGCGGAAAACCGATGGGCAACTGCCTCTAGCCCAATGACGTGTAGAGCGCACACACTATGGTTTTTGTGCCAATCAAACGCTAGATCTGCCGTGTCTAAGTGATAATGCTGGCTCAATTAATTGTGCCGCATGGCAATAAAATAAGCTAATGATGAAAATGACAACTGCGTCCCCGAGGGCGCGAATTCTGGCGGCAGCTCTGACTGTGGTGATCGCGGGTTGCGGCAGCGGTGGTTCCGAGTCATCCAAGCCGTCAGTGCAGCCGTCCACGACACCAACAACACCGACGACTCCAACAAATCCAACGACGCCGACGACGCCGACCACTCCAACCACGCCATCTACCGGCGGGACGACGGCGATTAACGTTAACAGCAGGGCGGAAGTGGCCGCTTTCTACGACGCCACCATGCTGCCCGCGTTTTCGGTTCCCATGCAGTGGACGGGTTCAACCCAGGGCTGTGTAGCCGGTACCACCTCTGCTGAATATAAGGCGGCGGTCGTTAATACGGTGAACAGCTTCCGCGTGCTGGCTGGACTGCCAGGGAACGTCTCCCTGAATCTCACGCATTCTGCGATGGCGCAGCAAGCGGCCTTGATGATGGAAGCAAATTCGCAGTTAAGCCACTCTCCGCCATCTTCGTGGAATTGCTACACGGCAGACGGTGCGACCGCAGCGGGCAGCTCCAACCTGGCACTGGGCAACGCAGGGCCAAATGCCGTGCGCGCGTATATTGTCGATAACGGCACGCCGAGCCTGGGACACCGCCGCTGGGTGCTCTATTCGCGCCTGGGCGAGGTTGGCACTGGCGACACTACGCGGGCCAACACTTTATGGGTATTCGGCGGCACCGTTGCCGCACCGGCTGGTGTGACGGAAACGGGCATCGCCTGGCCATCACGCGGCTATGTGCCTTGGACTTCCAAAGTGGCCGACCCAAGCCACCCGTGGAGCTTCTCCTTGCCCGGCGCGGATTTCAGTGGCGCGAGCGTGGCGATGAGCAACGACCAGGGCAAGGTGCTCTCCGTCGGCAGTGTCGGTCCATTGCCGGACGGTTATGGCGACAACACCATGAACTGGAAGCTGACCGCTGACGCAAGCGAGTGGTCCCGCTCGCCGTCCGACACCAAGTTCAATGTGTCGATCAGCAACGTAAAAGTCGGCGGCCAGGCCAAGTCGTTCCAGTACAGCGTTACGTTCTTCATCCCTTGAACAGTGGACTTGCTGGCACAGTACAAGATGCCTGAGGGCCAGCTACGTCCGTGATCTGATGCTGGATCGTGCCAGACCTGTAGTGCGCCACGTCCGGCGTATTTTAGGTGGAGCAGGGCGCCAAAGTTAGGTACTAGCACGGATCACCGAGGCTGACTATCTCCGTAAAGTTCAGGACATCCCACCGGGCAGTACCAGGGGGGCATCTCGAACCAACAACGGAGATACATCATGGGAATGGGCATTGAATGGGTCATGAAGTACAACGGGCGTGCCGCAGACGTCTCAAATACCAAAGCGGCAGCTGAAGGCTTCTACAATACGCTCCACGCGGTCCGCCAATTCGCCTGGGGCGACAACTCGGCGTGGGACAGGGATTTTGAACAGCAGGGCGCCGGCAGCCCGATGTCCGGCGGCGACAGTTCCTGGGCGGACAATGTCGACATCGCATTCTTCGCGGGTCACGGCAATTCGCAGGGACCGATCTTCGGCACCACGATCGACAGCGGCCAGGCCACGCCTGGTGAAGTGCGCCTGGGCGATATCGATCTAGAGT
This sequence comes from Duganella sp. Root336D2, assembly GCF_001425005.1. GTDB lineage: Bacteria > Pseudomonadota > Gammaproteobacteria > Burkholderiales > Burkholderiaceae_D > Rugamonas. The sequence goes on from NZ_LMDB01000001.1 coordinate 62,971, forward strand.
GGATCGCTTTCCATGCCTGCCAGGTCTTGCAGCGCGAAGGCGTGTTTGACCGCTGGGGACCTTCTTTCACCGGCCTGCATTACATGCTGGGCTTCGATACCGTGTGCCATGACGAGACCAACCGTGGCCGCTACTTCGCCGACCACCTCAACAACGGATGGCGCGTGCGCGACGCCTGGATCGCGGCCGCCCAGGAAACCGAAGGCTCCGACTGCCGTTGGGCCTACCTTCGGGCCGACGCCAGCGGCACCAATACTTATGAGGACCATTGGCACGGCAAGGGCTTTGTCTCGTCCGACCCCGATGTTCCGGCTATCCATTACTACCTGCGCGGCGCTTGCTAGGAGATCCTCATGAACTACGAACTGTTTACCTTCCCCAAAATGCCAGCGCAGCAATCGGTATGCCTGTTACGTCCACGCCGTATCGAAGGCGCCGCGATGGACCTTGCCAGCAAATTTGCCGAACGTTTCGGCGTGCAAGCACGGCCGCAGGATATGGGGGCGCGCATGATTGCACGCGACGAGCGGTCTTCACTGGAATATTTCGTGGCCACCGGCTCGGTGCGCTACAGCACCCGTCCAGGCCAGAAAAGTGAAGCAGAATACCAGCCACGCCTGCCCGACGAAAAGGAAGCCATCGACCTGGCCATGAAAAGACTGCGCGAGCTCGACCTGATGCACAGCTCCGCAGCCGTGCATTCAGTCACGGACTTTGAGTACAGCTTCCGCAAGGCCGGCGACAAGGAAGAAACCGTGTTTCCGATTGCGCGCCAGGTGAATATGCGCTTCAAGGAAGCCGGGCTCCCATGCTTTGGCCCGGGCGCCAAAATCCAGGTAGCGCTCGGTGAAGGCGGCAACATGGACGAGCTGCTACGGTTCTGGCGCGAAGTCGATGTGGCCGGTGAAGCGATAACGCTCTCACCAGACCACCTGACGGACATCCTGATGCGCGATGAAAGTTTTGCACAGCTGCGCGCTGGTGAGGCTTCAGTCCAGTTCCATGACTGCCAGGTTGGTTTCTTTGCGCTGCCTCCGCGCGAAGTGCAGGGCATGATCGTCCCGGTATTCGCACTTTCCGGAACCGTGTCGACCCCAGCATTGCCGCGCTACGATTTCATGCGCTATGTGCCGGCCGTATCCGTAGAGACAAAGAGCCGTGCCGGGATGACGGAGTTGCGCGCAATGGCAGCGTATTAATCGACGATGCCATCGTAAGCCCCTTCGACCTCAGGAAGGGGCGACCCGACGATCATTTGCAATCACATAAATGAGTCGACTCAATCCTTGTTACAACGGGATAGATCCCGGGAACAGACCATATTTTTGCGATTGGACATGTTCATTAAGTCAAGGCGCTGCCGTTGGGGCGTCATTGCCCGGCATAGTGCACGGCGACTATATACTGCATTTGACATAATATAGATTATGCGAAGTCTTGCAACGCCGCAGCACTGTCCTTGCTTGGTTCAAATGTCATTCCTTAGGGCCGTTCGGAGTTTCCCACACTTCCTTCAGGCCGGACACCAATGCGTCAAAAACCGTTTTGCAACGCGCACTTTGGCGTAGATCGGAATGCATGGTTACCCATGTCGTCATCGTCATGTTCATTTCTTTAGCCAGGACCCGCACCAGCTTTTTATCCCGAGCCGCCAGTCCAACCTGATACCCGCCAATGCCTGCGCCGGCACGAACCAGCGCCATTTGCGCCAGATTGCTGTCGCAGCGGTACGCGAATCCTTCGCGCTTCCATCCGCCCAATTTGGCACTGGCCGACCGCAGGAATGGCGTCTCCATATCAAATCCGATCAGGCTGTGGGCGGCCAGGTCGGCCAAGGTTTTCGGCGTGCCGCGGGCCGCCAGATAATCTTCGTGCGCATAGAATCCCAGTGCAACCTCGCCGACGCGCTGCGCCAGTAACAGATCCTGCTGCGGCTGCGTCATACGCACGGCGATGTCGACCTCCCGGCCAAGCAAATCCTGGACTGCGTCGTTGAGCACGAGTTCAATCGCCAACTCCGGATATTCAGCCCGAAGCGGCGCCAGGATCAACGGCAGGATCTCCACGCCTACAACTTCGCTTGCGGAAATGCGCACGGCGCCGCGAACGGCGTTGTGGCCTCGGGCGCTGCGTTCAATCGACGCGGCGGCGTGCTGCATTTCTTCGAGCTGATTGCGCAACTGCAATGCAGCTTCTGTCGGCTGCAGCCCCGATTGGGAGCGCGTAAACAGGGCCAGGCCGAGGCTGGATTCCAGCTCGGATATGTGGCGGCCGACAGTCGGCTGCGTCAATCCCAGGGATCGGGCGGCGCCGGATAGCGACTGGGCGTTCAAAACATGCAGGAAGCTTCGGTAAAGATCCCAGGGAATCGAGGTTGTCATGCAAATTTGTATAGCCGATGAAAAGCTTTAGGGAATTTTCGTTTAGTCTGAGTTTGGCCATAATTTGCCTCATAGTCAACTTAACGGAGCAAATCATGGAAGCTAAATCGGTATTGGTTCTCGGCCCTAGCGGTGGTATCGGCGGCGAAATGCTGCGTCAGCTCGTAGCGCAAGGCTGGCGAGTTCGGGCGCTGAAGCGCGGCCTGGGCACAGCAAGCCGGCTGGCAGATGGCGTCGAATGGGTCGAAGGCGACGCGTTGATCGCGCACGATGTACGCAGGGCGTCTGAAGGTTGCGCAGTGATCGTCCATGCGGTGAATCCGCCTGGCTATCGCGGCTGGGGCCAGCAGGTTTTGCCTATGATCGAAAACACGATCGCTGCGGCGGCTGCGCAAGGTGCGACCGTCGTCCTGCCGGGAACCGTCTATAACTACGGTCCCGACGCTTTCCCGGTCCTGCATGAGGATTCGCTGCAGCGCCCTCTTACACGTAAAGGCAAGATTCGCGTCGAAATGGAGCAGCGCCTGCGGGAGGCAAGCGAGCAAGGAATGGTGCGCGTCATCGTTGTCCGTGCGGGTGATTTCTTTGGTCCCGGTGCGCGCAATAACTGGCTTTCGCAAGGCATGATCCGTCCCGGCGAAGTGCCCGCCGAAGTAAAACTGCCCGGCGCGCCTGGTGTTGGCCATCAATATGCCTACTTGCCGGACGTGGCGGCCACCATGATTGCGCTACTGGATAAGCGCGATGAACTGCCGGTCTTTGCCAGCTATCACATGGCCGGCTATTGGGACCATGACGGCACCGGATTCGGACAGGCAATCCAGCGCGTGGTCGCCGCCCACGGTGCGAAGCTGCCGAAGCTGAAGGCCTTTCCCTGGTGGCTGATTCGTCTCGCCGCACCGTTCAACGAGACCTTGCGGGAAATGATGGAAATGCGCTACTTGTGGCTGCGTGCTGTGCGGATGGAAAACCAGAAGCTGCGGCAAGTGCTCGGCACCGAACCGCATACTCCACTGGAAACCGCCCTCACCCGCACGCTTGGCAGCCTTGGCTGCCTTCCTTCCGGCGCTTAGTTCGACTTGGCCGCTGCCTTGGCGCGCGCCGCGTGCAGTTTGCGGTAGCTGTCGATCTTACGCTGGTGCCTGTCGAGCCCTTCCAGCTTCATGCTGGTTGGGGTCAGGCCGTAGAAACGCACGCTGCCGTCGACCGAGCCGATTACCGCATCCATCTTCTCGTCGCCGAACATGCGGCGGAAATTGACGACGTAATCGTCCAGTTCCATCTCTTCGTCCAGCAGTACTTCCAGCACTGCGCTGAGAGCCTGGTAGAACAGGCCACGGTCCAGCGTGTTGTCGTTGTACTGCAGGAAGGACTCAACCAGCTCTTTTGCGGCTTCGTATTCGTTGAGGGCGAGGTTAATCAGCAGCCTCAGTTCCAGGACCGTGAGCTGGCCCCACACGGTGTTCTCATCGAACTCGATGCCGATCAGGGTGGCGATATCGCCGTACTCATCAAGCTCGCTGTTTTCCAGGCGTTCCAGCAATTCGTCCAGGCCATCGTCATCGAGGCGATGCAGGTTCAGGATATCGCTGCGGAACTGGAGCGCCTTGTTGGTGTTATCCCAGATCAGGTCTTCTACCGGGTAGATTTCCGAATAGCCGGGCACGAGGATACGGCATGCAGTCGCGCCAAGCTGGTCGTAGACCGCCATGTAGGATTCCTTGCCTAGGTCCTTCAGGATGCCGAACAGGGTTGCGGCTTCTTCTGCATTCGAGTTTTCGCCTTGGCCGGAAAAATCCCATTCAACGAATTCGAAGTCCGATTTGGCGCTGAAGAAGCGCCAGGACACGATGCCGCTGGAGTCGATGAAGTGCTCGACGAAGTTGTTTGGTTCCGTCACAGCGTTGCTGACGAAGGTCGGGCGCGGCAAATCGTTCAGGCCTTCAAAGCTGCGGCCCTGCAGCAATTCGGTAAGGCTGCGTTCCAGCGCGACTTCCAGGCTCGGGTGGGCACCGAACGAGGCGAACACGCCGCCTGTGCGGGGATTCATCAGCGTCACGCACATGACCGGGTAAGTTCCGCCGAGTGATGCATCCTTCACCAATACCGGGAAGCCTTGCTCTTCCAGGCCCTTGATGCCGGCCACGATGCCGGGATATTTCGCCAGCACTTCCTGCGGTACGTCCGGTAATGCCAGTTCGCCTTCCAGGATTTCGCGCTTGACCGCCCTTTCGAAAATCTCGGACAGGCATTGCACCTGGGCTTCCGCCAGCGTGTTACCGGCGCTCATGCCATTGCTGACAAACAGGTTCTCTACCAGGTTGGTCGGGAAGTACACCACCTCGCCGTCGGACTGGCGCACGAACGGCAACGAGCAGATACCACGTTCGACCTTGCCGGAATTGGTGTCGTACAGGTGCGAACCACGCAGTTCGCCTTCGGGGTCGTAGATCTTGCGGCTGTATTTATCCAGGATTTCGGCCGGCAGCGCATCCTTGCGGCCAGGCTTGAACCAGCGCTCGTCCGGGTAGTGTACAAAGTCGGCATTGGCAATGTCTTCGCCCCAGAATTCACCGGCGTAGAAATGGTTGTTGCTGATCCGTTCGATGTACTCGCCCAGTGCGGACGCCAGCGCGCTTTCCTTGGTCGAGCCCTTGCCGTTGGTGAAGCACATCGGCGAATGCGCGTCGCGAATGTGCAGCGACCATACGTTGGGAACGATGTTGCGCCACGAAGCGATTTCAATCTTGATGCCGAGGTTCGCCAGCAATCCGGACATATTGGCGATGGTCTGTTCCAGTGGCAGGTCCTTGCCGGGAATGTAGGTGGTTGTGCCGGATCCGGCATCAAGGGTCAGTAAAGCCTGCGCATCGGCATCCAGGTTTTCCACTTCCTCGATGATGAATTCCGGGCCGGCCTGCACCACCTTCTTGACGGTGCAGCGGTCGATCGAGCGCAAAATGCCCTCGCGGTCCTTCGCCGAAATATCCGGCGGCAGCTCGACCTGGATCTTGAAGATCTGCTGGTAGCGGTTTTCCGGATCGACGATATTGTTTTGCGACAGGCGGATGTTTTCGGTCGGAATATTGCGAGTTGAGCAATATAACTTCACGAAGTATGCCGCGCACAAGGCCGACGAAGCCAGGAAATAGTCGAACGGGCCAGGCGCCGAGCCGTCCCCTTTATAGCGGATTGGCTGGTCTGCGATGACCGTGAAATCGTCGAATTTGGCTTCCAAACGAAGCTTATCGAGAAAGTTGACCTTAATTTCCATGGGAATGTTCCAAATTTAGTGCTCAAAATAGCGTGGCCGCTATTATCGGCTCTTTTTGAGCGCGCCGCAAAGGCAGTTCGCCGGCCGCTAATAGGCCTTTTGGGCTGGAACGGTGACCGAGATCGTCGTCCCCTCGCCCGGTTTGCTGTCGATCTCGATCTCTGCGCCGATGCAGCCTGCCCGTTCACGCATGCCGACCAGGCCCCAATGCCCTGGGCGGTGGCCGGATGCGACGACGCTTGCGTCCAGTCCCCGCCCGTTATCCGCGATCCGAACATTGACCGAGTCGCTGCTGTATTCAACGGCGAGTTCGATCCGGCTGGCGCCGGCGTAGCGCGAAGCGTTAAAGAGCCCTTCGCGTGCGATGGCGTACAACTCGTCGTGCACCTGCTGGCGCAGCTGGCGCGGGCTTCCGTCGACATTGACTTCAAAGGCGTGTGCTCCGTGGGCGGCCAGGCCTTTGCCAAACTGCCCCAGTATTTGTTCAAGATGTTCCTGCGATGCCGATGCGCGCAGGTCCAGGATCTGGTCGCGCCCCTCCACCAGCAGCTTCTCTGCGAAGTCGAGCGTCTGGTTCAGGCAATCGCGCTCCGGAGAGCCTTCCTTCAGGTACCTGCTATGTGCATCGAAAGACAGCAGCAAGGACTGCACGCTTTGCAGCAGTGTGTCGTGCAGGGCGCGCGCGATGCGCGAACGTTCCGCCATGCGCTCGAGCATGCGTTCCTGCATCTGCCTGGTCAGGTAGTGCAGGCGCATTGCGTAGGCTATAAACAGGGTCATGACAATGACAAACACCATCAGCAACTTGAACCAGGTGCTCTCTATAAAGGTCGGTGGAATATCGATTTCCAGCACTGCGCCCCTGCTGTTCCACAAGCCATCTTCATTCGATCCGTTAACCTCGAATCGATATTTTCCCGGCGCCAGGTTGGTGAAGTAAGCCTGCCGGCGGCCCACTGCTTCCTGCCATTCGCGGTCCATGCCTGCCAGGCGGTAGCGCAGGCGCACACGCTCGGGAAGCGCCAGGCTCAAAGCCGTGAAATCGACCTGCAGGCTGCGGGTGCCTTCCGGCAGCCGGATCAAGTGACGTTCAGGAATCGCATATCGCTGGCCATTGGCGGTCACGCCAACCACCTCCACCGGTGGGGCAATGGGGTTGCGCAGGATATTTTGGGGATCGATTGTGCCGACAGATCCGGTGGTTGCGTACCAAAGGAAACCGTCACGAGCGAGCTTCAACGATGGCACAGGACGCAGCTGCGGCGCATGGCCTTTCATGCCGTCGTGCGCGTCGAAGCGTTCGAAGGCGACAGGCTTGCGGGCATCCTTCATCCAGGCCGCCAGGCCGGCGGCAGGAACTCGATACAATCCGTCCGCACCGTGCAGCCACAGGTCGCCGCCCGGCATCCGGACGATGCCGGATACGCCGCGAAACCCTTCGGCATGCTCTCCGAGTAGCGCGGCAAAGCGTCCGTTGCGATACAGCGCGACACCCTTCTCGCCCCCGGCCCACATATTGCCTGCGTCGGCGTACAGCGTCATTACCGTGCCGAGTTGCAGGCCCTGTTCCGCGCCGAGGGTGCGTGCCTTGCCGTTGCTGATGATGGTGGCCAGGCTGCGCAAGTGCGCCATCCACAAGTTGCCATCCTGGTCCCGCGCCATTGACGTGGTGAGCAAGTCCGGGATTCCTTGCACCCCGCCCCACTTGATCCATTTGCCATCGACGATCTTGTAGACACCTTTGCCTGAAGAAATCGCGACCCACAAGGCGCCGTCGAGATCCTGTTGCATGGCGTGGATACGCAAAGTTTTAAGCTCGTCCGGGAAGCGAATCATGCTGATCACGCCATCGGTGGCGCGGCGCACTACGCCGTCCATTCCTCCCAGCCAAAGCACGCCGTCCGGACCGGTATAGCTGGCGGTCAGCTTCCCCGCAACCTCTCGCTTGATGCGCCCTGCCCTGCTAAAACTCCACAGGTCGCCTGCATAGTCCCCCACCCACAAGTCGCCGGAAGGTCCGCTCACGAGTGCAGGAAACTCCAGCTGTTTTTCGAGGGGGACTGTGCGTAAGCGATTCGGACGCAGCCGGTCGATTCCTTGCGAGGTGGCGATCCAGAGACTGCCTTCCCGATCCTCGAGCAGCGCCCCTATCATCGGGCCGCTGATCCCGTTTTCGATTGACAGGCGCTGTGCCGGATTGCTACGCTTTGCAGGATCAAGCCTGCGCTCAAGGCCATCGGGCTGGGTGATCCACATGGCGCCGCGGCGGTCAAACCGCATCAGCGCACCTTCGACCTCGGGCAGGACTGCCTGATTCGAGGCCGGAGGAGCAGTATGAATCTTGTAGTAGCCACGCTCGAAATCATTGCCCCAGATGGTCCCATCGGGCGCTTCAGCCAGTGAAACCAGTGTCTTGCGCGGCCATGCCTGCTTGAAGCGCGCCTCGCCTTGTGGCCGGAAGAAGGCGCCCGTGTTCGTCCCGACCCAGGTCGTGCCATCGCGGGAAAACAGGATCTGGAAGACGCCCAGCGTTGGCAGGCCGGCTTCCGGACCGAGATGGTGGAAGCGCTTGCCGCCCGCAGGCAGCACCGCTACGCCGTCGCGCATCGCAACCCAGGTAGCACCATCCGGCGCCACCTCTATGTGCAAAGCCCCAACCGGCTGCAAGCCATCGTTCTCGGTATACGTGTGCGCCCCATTTTTGCGGAACACGGATACGCCGCCGGCGCGGTATCCGACCCAGAGCGCTCCATCCGGCGCGGCGGCCAGAGCCATCACATTGCTGGACTCAAGCTGGTGCCCGAAGACGCGTTCGGTGCGTTCAAAACTCACGCCATCGAAGCGATACAAGCCTGTCGGCGACGAAATCCATAGCCAGCCATCGGCGCCTTGCGCAAATTTCGTGGCACCTGCCGGCGCACCATCGAGTTCGTTCCAGGCCGTATGCGTGTAACCAACGAGCAATGGGCCCGGTGCTTCGGCCAAAGCTGGCCGCAGCACGGTCGCCAGGCAGAGGAAAAACAGGTATTGAAGTGCTCGCTGGATCATCTGCCGCGCATTCTAGCCGATCTTGCTTGGCGCGACGAACGCAAGAGCCTCTTCAAACGATTGGAGTACCAGGTCGACGTGCGAGGCAACAGTCGCGTGTTCATTCCCGACATCGTCGCGAGGGCGGATCGTGACCAGTTGAACGTCGGGCAACGCGGCGCGCAGCTCGGTGACGGCTGCAATCCAGGCCGCAGGGGCGCTTTGTATTGGATACGTGACGAATACCGTGGAAACGAGGTTGTCGGCCCCGGGATCGTCTTCAGGTCCGCCCGGATTGAGAACGAAACTGCGTGCGTCCAGTTTCGCATCGCGGAAAACCAGAACCAGCAATTCGCTCAGGAACTCCTCGCGCACGCCCGGCATGGAGGTGCAGACGATGACCGAACGTGCAGGCACGTCCAGCGAACCCTGCCAGCGACCCAGCCTTTCTTCGCGCTGGTGCCGCAGATGGGCGCCAACATTTTCAACGAGCATGGAGATGTTGCGCCGGCGCGCACGGCTCGGCGCGTGGCCGGCGTCCAGGGCATCGGCGACCATTGCCACTGTCGCCCGCAAACGGCTTTCCTGGCCGGTCTGCAGGTCCGTCCCAGCCATTGCGAGGCCAGGCAACAGCACCTTGTCGCAATAACGCGCCAAGGTCGATTTGCGCAGGAAAGCGCGCGCATCCTCGATAATCGCGTTCGCATCGCCGCTCAGCACCCGGTGGTAGAAGCGCTGCGCCTCATTGGTATTTGGCGACTCCGCGAACATGATGCTGATCGGCTCCAGGCTCTTGATATAGCGGCCGCCAACCACGATGCACAGCGTCAGCGGCGTGGAGAGAAGCAGTCCTAACGGCCCCCAGATCGCGCCCCAGAACAATGCCGAGACAATCACCGCCAGCGGCGACATGCCGACGCTGTGTCCATACACGCGCGGCTCGATGACATTCGCAACGAATACTTCGAGCACGATGAACAGCACAATGGCGTAAATGGCAAGCGACCACCCAGGTTCGACCGCAGCGGCAAAAAGTGCAATGGCAGCCCCAGCGATCAGTGCGCCAATATAGGGCACAAAACGAAGCGCGGCGCAGAGTGCGCCCCATAGCATGGCGTGCGGGATGCCGATCAGCCAAAGCGCAATCGAGATCACCACGCCAAAAGTCAGGTTCAGCAGCAATTGCGTGAAGAAGAACCTGGAAACACCCTCCGCCGCGTCTTCCAGGCCCTTGATCGTGCGGCTCACTTCGCGCTGGCCGACCAGCCGCAGTACGCGGTCCCGCAAATTTTCACGGTCCAGCAGGATGAAGATCATCAGTACCAGCACGAGGAAAGCTTCGCCCAATGGGCCTGAGACCACGCCAATCGCCTTGGCGATCGAATCGCTGGTGCTGGCGTGCTCGCGGATTTCCACCGGTACCGGCCGCGGGCCCGTTTCAAGTGCTGCCGAGGGTGATTCTTCCAGCAGTTGCGGAGTAAGGCGAGCCAGCGGATGCTGGGCCAGTTCCTCCAGCGATTTGGACTTGGAACGGATTTCGGCGGTGTATTCAGGCAGGTCGGACGTCAGCGCCATCACGTTTGCGCCCAGCATCGCGAAGGTGCCGGCAAACGTCACGATCACCAGTGCCAGTCCCGCAAAAGTGGCATTGACGCGCGACAGGCCCAGGCTGCCCATCGAACGAATCAGCGGTGCCAGCGCAAGGCTCAACACCAGCGCCGTTACGACCGGTTGCAATACCTCCCGGCCGAAGTAGAGAAGGCCAAGGACACAAGCCGCCGTGACGGCAAAATTCACTTTCATACGGTTTCCGCTACAGGCATCAGGGACAATGCAAATCTTGAAGGGGTCTGCTGGCTGGATTTGCGCCGGCAGCCATCATACTTGATCTTCTTCCTCCTTACGGTGATAAAACTGCCCTTGGCGGCGCATTTCCTGCTGCCGCCTGACACCACGCGCCGCGCGGACGCGATAGCTCTTTTCAGCGGCTTCAACAAAAGCTGACTGCGATGCCGCTTGTTTGGCAGAAGTTGCAGCGCACGCTTGACTTTGTTGTTCAGATGGACAATATTGCCTACCAGCAATTGGAAAGGATTCCACTCAAGGAGGTTTCATGTTGACCAAACACAGGATCACCCAGGGCTTGCCGTTTGCCCTCGCAGCAGTGCTGGCGGCTTGCGGCGGCGGTAATGGAAACGACAGCGGCGCGCCGGGAACAGTATTGAAGGCGCAGAGCAGCGCGCAATCGAGCGAGACCGCTTTGACGCCGGCCAGTGCGACGGCTTCGTCGATCGAGCGCGGCGACCTGTCGGCTGCGGCGGCCATCGACCACAACGACGGCACACGCTGGAGCAGCGGCTTCACCGACGACCAGTACCTGACGCTCGATTTCGGCAAACCGGTGGCGGTCAACCGGGTCACGATCGCCTGGGAAAATGCGCACGCCTCCGAATACCTGCTGCAGGTATCGGACGACAACGCAAGCTGGAGCACCATCAAATCAGTACAGGACAGCCAGGGCGGCACAGAAGACTGGTCCGGCCTTGCGGGCCAGGGCCGCTACCTGCGCATGAAAGGCATCAAACGTTCATCGCAATACGGCTATTCGATCCTCGAGATGCAGGCGTTCTCCGGCACGCCGGCCTCCCCCAACCCGACGCCGCAACCGGAGCCGCAGCCTGGCGATCCCTCCGCGCCGGGCCTGGTGGTGAAGCCGGTTGCCGCAACTTCGTCTGCGGTGGAGAATGCCGGCCTTGCAGCTGCCGCCGCCATCGATGGCCAGGCCAACACCCGCTGGGCAAGCGCGAAAGAGGACGGCGCATGGATCCAGTTCGATTTCGGTGCCCGCACTGCCGTCGGCTATATGAAGCTGGCCTGGGAAAACGCCTATGCCAAACAGTATTCCCTGCTGGTTTCGGATGACGGCAACAACTGGTCGCAACTGCGGCTGGTTTCAAACGGCCGGGGCGGCACGGAAGAATTCTTCAACCTCGGCGCCAATGCCCGCTATATCCGCATGCAGGGCATTGCCCGCGCCACCCAGTATGGCTATTCCCTGTTCGAAGTCGAGTTCAAGTCGCCAGGCAGCGATAACACGTTGCAGCCTGGCGCGACCTCGGCGCTGCGCTTCCCCGCCGACGGCGACGGATTCGCACCTTTGCCGGCCGCCGCATCGCCGCTGGAGACGCTGCAGTTCACGCTGGCCGACGGCACCCTCGTTACGCGCTTTGGTGCCCGCGGTTTCGCGCGCCACGGCCGCGAGCGTGGCGAAGACTGGAATGAAATCGGCTACGGCCCGAATGAAACGGTGGATCCCGCCAGCGGGCTGCCGCTCGACAAGGGGCCCGGCAATTACCTGACCTTCGTGCCGCAATACTTCAAGAACCGCACCTGGGGCGTGGAGATCGTCGATAATAGCCGGGTTCCCGGCGTGAGCAAGCCCACGCTGGTGGTGAACCAGTACACGACGGTCGATTTCCTCTCCGGCGGCATCGCCTTCTTCCGCGCGATCGACCGGCCGGGCGTCACCGGCTACGGCTGGATGGCGCCCGGCGAACTGGTCGATAACAATGTCAAGGTCTGCACGCCTTCGCCCTATCCTGCCGCCGGCCGGCTCGCCGCACCGGGCGGCATCAATGGCGCCTGCACCCTGCTCATCAAACAATATCCCGGCATGAATGCGCTGGATGCGAACGGCTTCCCGAACGGCGGCAACATCCCGGCGCGGCCGCTGGTGGCGGGGGATGTGATCGAAGTCTCGCCTTCCATGTTCTCTACCACCGAGTCCATGCTTGGCAAAGGCGATAGCGGCGGCATCCGCTACTACTCGGCCGAATGGACCTACGTGGTCGGCGCTGGGCTGCGGCCCTGGTACGGTGTGCAGCCGCGCCTGAACTCCGTGCCGCTACCGGCGGACACGTTGTCAGGCGGCCTTGGCTCGGTGTCCTACAACTATTCGGACAATGGCTTGTTCATGTTCCAGCAGCCGCAGAATAATGTGGGCATGCAGAATATGCAGCGCTTCGTCGAAGGCCGCCGCCTGATCCACACCAGCTTCACCAGCGGCGAGCATAATGAGGCCGGCAACGACCGCTACACGCCGGCCGTCGGCCTGCAGGGCCCGCGCTTCAACCAGTCCGCCTGCATCGGCTGCCACGTGAACAATGGCCGCAGCCCAGCGCCGCTGGCAGTCAACCAGAAGCTCGATAGCATGTCGGTGCGGGTCGCTGTGACTGGCGCGGACGGACAGCAAATGCCGCATCCGCTGTATGGAGCTGCGGTGCAGATGAATGCGGTCTCTGCCAGCGGTGCCCCGCAGAACTGGGGCACCGGGGTGCGCGTAGCCGGTTTCGAGACCCGTTCGGCCAAACTGGCCGATGGCACGACGATTGAACTGCGCAAGCCGGCCATCGCTTACGAAGGACCTGCACCGGAGATTGCATCGCTGCGTGCCGCGCAGCCGATGATCGGTACCGGCCTGCTCGAAGCAATTCCCGAGGCCGATATCCTGGCCCGTGTGCGCAGCGCGCCGGATGCCGACGGCGTCAAGGGCGTCGCCAACTTCGTCTACGATCCGGAAACGGGCGCCGTCCGCCTCGGCCGCTTTGGCTGGAAGGCCTCCAAAGCCACCCTGCGCCACCAGGCCGCGGCTGCCCTGCTGCAGGACATGGCAGTCACGTCGCCGGTCTACCCGAACCGCAGTTGCAGCAGCGATCCTGCCGGCTGCAAGGCGGCCGCAGCCCAGCGCGGCGTCAGCGAACCCGAGCTGCAACTGATCTCGCAGTACCTTGCCCTGGTCGCCGTTCCCGCCCAGCGCAGCCTGCCAAGCGGCTTCCCGAAAGGCGTCGCCCCGCTGGAGGAACACCGCGTCGATGCGCAGCAAGTGGGCGCCGGTTCGCGCCTGTTCCAGGCCATGCGCTGTTCCGCGTGCCACGCCGTCGAAATGCGTACCGGCCCGGGACACCTGCTGGCGGAGCTGCGCAACCAGGCGATCCATCCGTACACGGACCTGCTGCTGCACGATATGGGCCCCGGCCTTGCCGACAATTTCGTCGAAGGCCAGGCCAAGGGCGCCATGTGGCGCACCGCGCCGTTATGGGGGATCGGCTACAGCGACAAGGTCATGGGGAACAGCGGCAAGGCCGGGTACCTGCACGACGGCCGCGCGCGCAACCTGACCGAGGCAATCATGTGGCATGGCGGCGAGGCAGAAGCATCTCGCCAACGCTTCGCCGCATTGCCGCAGGGTGACCGCGAAGCGCTGCTGGCCTTCCTGAAGTCGCTTTGATCAGGCCCGTACCGTGTAGTGGTCGTTGAGGGAGGTGTCCGGCGCCATGTTGTTTCGGATCGAAGTATTGACGTCGATGTGCCCTATCCATCCGCCACGGATGTTCATTGCGTCCGCATACATCCGCTTGGCATGGTTCTGGATCGCCAGCGACATGTCATCGTTTGGAAACCTGTAGCGGAAGGACATGGCCGCATAGACCCGGTTCAGTGCCTGCGCGGAAGGATGGGTAAAGTTGCATGTCACCTGAAGGCAGCGGTTAGCGTGATTGGCCATGGTTTGCTCCTGAGGGATGCCGGTTCTCCCGACCATACGTCTGCGCTGCCACGTAACACAAGTATCAGGCCGGGTAACAGTATCAGCGCTACAGGTCCCAGTCCGGGGCCAGGCCTTCGGGGTTGACCATGCGGCCGTTGCGCTCGAGCGCCGCGATTTTCGCCGTATCCTGCGCGTTCAGTTGGCTTGGTGGAGGACGGGATCACCGAGTAGCCGAGCTGCATTGCCCAGGCCAGGGTGACCTGGGCAGCAGTGGCCTGATGGCGCGCAGCGATGGCCGCAATTACAGGATCGCCCAGCACCTTGCCGTATTTGTTCCAGGCTGGCGACCAGGCGGCCGGCGGCAAAGTTGTCGTTCCAGACCTTGGGGGTCAGGAACAGCTCCTTGCGCGCCACGCCGGATTCGGCAACGGCCTGCCCTGGCGAAAAGTACCCGGACTCTTGCGGAAAAAGCCTGTTTTCCGCGAAAGATATTTGAGCAATAATCAAATATATGAAGACCACCCTTGACGAAATGCAGGCATTTATTGCCATTGTTGCCACGGGATCGATCAGCGCGGCCGCAGAGCGCCTGGGCTTGACCGTGTCCGCCGCCAGCCGCACCTTGACCCGCCTTGAGGAAAAGCTGGAAACCACGCTGGTGCGGCGTACCACCCGCCGGCTCGAATTGACTGAGGAAGGACAAGCCTTCCTCGACTGCGCCCGAAGCATCGTTGCCAAGGTCGAGGAGACGGAGGAAAAGATGTCCCTGCGCCGCCAGGGACCTGCGGGGCGCCTGCGCATCGACGCTTCCACCCCATTCATGCTGCACGTGATCGTGCCGCTGGTAAATGGCTACCGTGAGCGCTATCCGCGCGTGGAACTGGAGCTGAACAGCAATGAGGGAATCACCGACCTGATGGAGAAGCGTACCGACGTCGCATTCCGCATCGGCCGCCTGCGCGACTCGACCTTGCACGCCACGCCCATCGGCACCGGCAAGCTGCGTATCCTGGCCAGCCCGGCATACCTGGAACAGCACGGCGCACCCGCTACCGTGGCAGACCTGGCAAACCACACCATCCTTGGCTTCAACCAGCCCGAGACCTTGAACGACTGGCCATTGGAGGATGCGGATAGCCAGCCGGTCCACGTCACGCCGGATATTTACACCTCAAGCGGCGAGACCCTGCTGCACCTGGCGCTGCACGGCGCGGGCATCGTATGCCTGTCGGATTTCCTGAGTAACGCCGACCGCAAAGCGGGCCGCCTGCAGCAGGTCCTGGTAGCGGAAACATTGGAGGTTCGGCAACCGATCAATGCCGTCTACTACCGCAATACAGCGCTTTCGGCGCGGATTGCGTCGTTCGTGGACTACATGAAGGAAAAACTGGGCGATCGCGGCTTCGACGAGCCGGTATAATATCCACCCTTGCAACTGTAGGGTTATCTCAGAATGTCTCTGCTTGACCACGAGCTCGAACTGCTGGCGCCAGCCAAAACCGCGGACATTGGCCGCGAAGCCATCCTGCACGGCGCGGATGCGGTGTATATCGGCGGCCCCGCCTTTGGCGCGCGCCACAACGCCAGCAATCCGATCGAGGATATTTCCGCGCTGGTGGAATATGCCCACCGCTACCGCTCACGCATCTTCGTGACCATGAACACCATCATGCACGATTCCGAGCTCGACCTGGCCCGCAAGCAGATCTGGCAACTGTACGAAGCCGGCGTCGATGCCCTGATCATCCAGGACATGGGCCTGCTCGAACTGGACCTGCCGCCGATCCAGCTGCACGCCTCGACCCAATGCGATATCCGAACGGTTGAAAAAGCCAAGTTCCTGGGCGACGTCGGTTTCTCCCAGCTGGTGCTGGCGCGTGAGCTGACCCTCGACAAGATCAAGCAGATCCGCGCGGAAGTCGATACTCCGCTCGAGTACTTCGTGCATGGCGCGCTGTGCGTGGCCTTCTCCGGCCAGTGCTATATCTCGCACGCCGACACTGGGCGCAGCGCCAACCGCGGCGACTGCTCGCAGGCCTGCCGCCTGCCGTACACCCTGTCCGACAACCAGGGCCGCGTGGTTGCCTTCGAAAAGCACTTGTTGTCGATGAAGGACAACGACCAGAGCGCCAACCTGGAAGCACTGGTCGACGCCGGCATCCGCTCCTTCAAGATCGAAGGCCGCTACAAGGACATGGGCTATGTGAAGAACATCACCGCCCACTACCGCCTGCTGCTGGACGAGCTGCTCGAGCGCCGTCCGGAGTTTGCGCGGGCCGCCAGCGGCCGCACCCGTGTACTGTTCACGCCCGACGTGGACAAGACGTTCCACCGCGGCCATACCGACTACTTCGCCAACGGCCGCCAGGAAGATATCGGCGCTTTCGATTCGCCCAAATACGTCGGCGTCGAACTGGGCACCGTAGTGCGCTTGGGCGGCGACCATATCGACGTCATCACGAATGCGCCGATGGCCAACGGCGACGGCCTGAATTACATGAACAAGCGCACCACGGTCGGCATCCAGGCCAACAAGGCCGAAAAAATGGGCGACACCGAAGACGGCCAGCGCTGGCGCGTGTTCCCCAACGAGCAGATGGCTACCCTGCCCGGCCTGAAAGTGGGCACAGTGATCCACCGCAACCGCGACCACCAGTGGGAAGCGGCGCTGCACAAAAAGTCCGCCGATCGCCACGTCGGGCTGCAGCTGGCGCTTGCCGAAACCGAAGGCGGCTTGCGCCTGTCGATCATCGATGAGGACGGAATCGTCAGCAGCACCGACGCAGTGCTTGCGCTGCAGCCGGCGCAGAATGCCGAACAAGCCGAGAGCGGCTTGCGCGCCAGCCTGGCAAAACTGGGCAACACCATGTTTGTCGCCGACCATGTGGAATTGAAGTTGTCGCAGCCCTGGTTCGTGCCTTCATCTGCGATCAACGCCCTGCGCCGCGATGCGGTGGCGGCGCACGAAGCGGCGCGCCTGGCAGCCTGGCAGCGGCCGCAGCGCAAAGCGCCGGCCGAGCCGCGCGCCATTTATCCGGACACGCAACTGAGCTTCCTGGCCAACGTCTACAACGAAAAAGCGCGCGAGTTTTATCACAAGCACGGCGTGCAGCTGATTGCCGCGGCTTACGAATCGCATGAGGAAGCGGGCGAAGTGCCGCTGATGATTACCAAGCATTGCCTGCGCTTCTCGTTCAACCTGTGCCCGAAGCAGGCGAAAGGCGTGCAGGGTGTGCAGGGCCAGGTGAAGGCTGAACCGATGACCCTGGTCAGCGGCGACCATACCTACACGCTGCGCTTCGATTGCAAGCCGTGCGAGATGCACGTGGTTGGCGCGATGAAACCAGGCATCCTGAACTCCCCTCCTCCATCGGCGGTACCGTACAGTCCGCTGATATTCCACCGCAAGCGGCCGAACTAAGCCAGCAAGGCGCGCGCTTCCGCCAGCAAGCCCTCGGCGCAGGGCTTGCCGGTCTTGGATTCGCGTAAAGACACATGCCACAGGCCGATGACACCGGCCAGCTGGCTTTCGTCCTTCGCATGTTCGATACGGCGCACCAGGTCTGCCGCCATCAGGCCCAGATGCTTGCGCGCCGCCGCCACCATGAAATCGCGCGCGGCTGCCAGCGCTGCGGTCCCGGCGGCTGGACGGGCCGGCAGCGGGGCCGGGGCGGATGCAATGCCCACCAGGCCTTTGCGCAACAAGGCTTCGACCGCCTCCAGCATTTCCTCTTCGCCCAGCCAGGTCTCGATCTCGCCCAAGGCCTTCTGGCCGTCGATCAGGATCAGCACCGAACGCTGGCGTGCGCTCAGTCCGGCGCTGCGCTGGACAAATTCGACCCGGCCGGCATCGGTCTTGCTGAAGACCGTGGCACGCACGCGCATTCGATTTTCTGGAGTCAATTGCATATTGACATGCTAAGGGGTAATTGTGACAACATCATTTCAGCCTTATACATCTTCCGTGATATAAAGACATCACCGCCGACCTCCCCACGAAGCCATGCCATATCGCCTGCGTACGCTGACAGTCCTGCTGCTCGCTGCTGGAGCGTACTACCTGCTGGCGCGCCTCGGCTTGATGCTCGCACTGGCGCAAAGCAATGCCAGCCCGATCTGGCCCCCTTCCGGTTTTGCGCTGGTATTGCTGTTGCGCTTTGGGCGCCAGCTCTGGCCCGCCATCATTGCTGGTGCCTTCCTGGCCAACCTGGCGGTCTTCCATAACAACAACGTGGCCTCGCTGCCGGTGCTGCTGACGGTCTCGCTGACGATTGCGCTTGGAAATACGGCAGAAGCGCTGCTGGCGCACGGGCTGCTGCGGCACCTTGGCATTGCCGGCATCGCGCTGCAGCGCCAGCGCGAAGTGTATAAATTTGGCGGCGTGGCCGCCGCTGCCGCCCTCGCATCGGCCGTGGTTGGCGTGCTCTCGCTCGTACTGTCCGGCATCATTCCCCCCGCGCTGACCTGGCAGGTCGCCGCCACCTGGTGGACCGGCGACTTCCTTGGCCTGCTGCTGCTCGCCCCGCTGGCTATGGCAATTCCCGCACGCCCGGCCTGGCCGCAATGGTTGCCGGGGCAACTGGTGTTCCTGGCCACCCTGCTGCTTGCCACGCTGGCTGTTTTCCTGAGCGATTCACATCTCGCCGCGGCCCAGTTCCTGCCGTATTGCCTGCTTTTCTTCCTGGGCCTGGCCGCGGTCAACCGCTGGCGCGACATGGTGCGCATCGCGCTGGCTGTCATTTCCGGCATCGCCATTCCGGCCACGGTGATGGACCACGGCCCCTTTGTTTCCGGCGTGCTGCACCATTCGCTGCTGTCGCTCTCGACCTACCTGGCCATCAGCAGCATCCTGGCCTGGGTCCTCGCCACGGAAGAAGACCCGGGCCTGGCGGAGAGCTATGTCTGGACGCCAATCCTGATCCTGTTGGCCTGCATGAGCCTGACTGTCGGCGCCTGGGGCTGGATCACCTATGACACCGAAGCGCGTACCAGTGAACGCTTCCAGCGCGCTGCCGACAATGTGCGCGAGACCGTCCGCCTGCGCATGGAGGGATATGAATCGCTGCTGCGTGCCGGCACGGCACTGTTCGACGCCTCCAGAAGCGTCGAGCGCGACGAATGGACACAGTTCATTGCGGGACTGGATGTGACCACCCAGTATCCCGGCGTGCTCGGCGTCGGTTTCGCGCGCTTTGCTCCCGCCGGCGCGGTAGCTGCACTCAACAAGGAATTGCGGGTCTGGCCGGAAGGCGATCGCGACCTGCATGCGGCCGTCGTCTACCTGGAGCCTCGGTCGCACCGCAACGAGGCTGCCCTTGGTTACGACATGATGTCCGAGCCGACGCGGCGCGATGCCATGGTGGCCGCCATGCAAAGCGGGAAACTGACCGCCAGCGGCCCGATAACCCTGGTCCAGGAAATCGCCGGGCCCAAGCAGGCAGGTTTCCTCATGTTCAATCCCGTGTATCACAACAATGCGGCCGGGCACCGTGAGCTGCACGGCTTTGTCTATATTCCCTTCCGCATGGGCGACCTGATGGAGGGCATCTTCGGCAATGGCTTGCGCGAAGTCCGGCTCGACGTCTACTTCCAGGACACCAAGGGCCAGCTCATGTACACCAGCGCCCGCAGCGGCACCGGGCAGAGTTTTACCCGCCTGTCCAGCCTGCAATATGTACCGGTGGGCGACAACGGCCAATCTTGGGCCCTGAACGTGCACCCGACCGCCCTGTTCGATGCCTCGGTCGACCAGGGCAAATCCTTCCTGGTGCTGGTAATGGGTACCCTGATCAGCCTGCTGTTTTTCGGCGCCAGCCGCAACCTGGTGCACGAACGCATTGCAGCGCTGCGCGCCAAGGATCAGTCGGCCAGGCAGCTCGAACAGCAGACCGCCAGCCTGGAAGAATCCGAAGCACGCTTCAAGCTGCTCACTTCGCATATCCGCAACCACGCCATCGTGCTGCTCGATCCGGCGGGCACCATCACCACCTGGAACGATGGCGCCGAAAAGCTGTTTGGCTACCAGGCTGCGGAAATTGTCGGCCAGCCGCTGCGGGTCCTGTCGACCGAGAGCCATGCCACGCGCAGCATGGCGCTGGCGCTGGAGCATGGCCAGTACGAGTCGACCTCCCTGCGCCGCCGCCGCGACGGCAGCACCTTCCTCGGCCTGAAGCAGCTGTTCCCGGTGCACGACGAGCCGGGCAACTGCATCGGCTTCGCCATGATCATGCGCGACGTCACGGCCGAAAAGGCTGCCGAAAAGGAATTGAACGACGCCAAGACGCAGGCTGAATCGGCCAGCGCAGCCAAGAGCGCCTTCGTCGCAAATATCAGCCATGAGCTGCGCACGCCGTTGAACGCGGTTCTTGGCGTGAGCCAGATCCTGGCGCGCACGCCACTCAATGCGGAGCAGCGCCAGTACCTGGGCATGGTGTCCGGCGCCGGACGCTCCCTGCTTGCGCTGCTCAACGATGTACTGGACTTTTCCAAGATCGAGGCCAACAAGCTGGAGCTGGCCGACGATGATTTCCTGGTCGAAGACGTGCTGTGCGCGCTGGGCGCGGTCATGGCCATGACCAGTGCCGACAAAGGACTGGCCCTGTCGCTGTGCGTGGAAGCGGAAGTGCCGGTCTCGCTGCACGGCGATGTTCAGCGGGTCCAGCAAGTGCTGCTCAACCTGGTCAGCAATGCCCTCAAGTTTACCGACAGCGGCACGGTGAGCGTGCACGCCAGCCGCGACCCGTCCGAGCCCGGCATGCTGCGCTGGGACGTGAGTGATACCGGGATCGGCATCAGCCCGGACCAGATACAACGCCTGTTCACGCCCTTCAGCCAAGCCGACGCTTCGATGGCGCGCCGCTACGGCGGCACCGGGCTTGGGCTGGCGATTTCGCAGCGGCTGGCGCAAATGATGGGTGGCACGATCGAGGTCAGCAGCACAGCGGGCCGCGGCACCACCTTCACCTTCCTGATGCCGCTGCGCGAAGGCGATTTGCCCGACCCGTATGCGCTGACGGGGGCACGCCGCCACTGGCGCGTGCTGTACGCCGATCCCAAGCCGCACCTGCATGACGACGTGGTGCAGCTGGCGGCGCGCTGGGGCTGGCGTTGCGACACGGTCGACTCGGCGGCCGGCATCGTGGCCGCACTGGCGCGCGCCAACTACGACCTGCTGGTCTATGACAGCAGCCTGGCCGGCACCGCCCGCAGCGCCAATGTGCCGCAGCGGATCTGCCTGCGCGGCGGAGCGCAGGCCGCTGCCGGCGGCACGGGGCGGGACCCCGAACTATTGCGGCCGCTGACCCGTTCGGCCCTGTTCCACGCCTTGCACGCCGCGCCAGATAAAGCGGGTTCCCAGCCCAGCCCGGCGCCCGCGGGGCACGGCGCCTTCAGCAACGGCAGCAAGGCACTGGAGGGGCTATCGATCCTGCTGGCCGAGGACAATGCGCTCAACCAGCTGGTCGCACGCAGCATGCTTGAGGCGGTCGGCGCCAGCGTCCATATCGCTGAAAACGGTGCCCAGGCGCTCGATTTCCTGCGCAGCGGCCAGCAGCCGGTCGACCTGGTCTTGATGGATGTGCAAATGCCGGTGATGGACGGCTTCAGTGCAACCCAGGCCATTCGCAAGGAGTTGGGACTGGACCTGCCGGTACTTGCCATGAGCGCCGGCGTCACCCTTGGCGAGCGTGCCGAATGCGATGCCGTCGGCATGAATGGTTTCGTCGCCAAACCGGTCGATGGAGATGACTTAATTGCAACAATTTTACAATTTGTTCACGGCAAGGTACGCAATTGAAATCTCACGAATTGCCACAAACGCTATAATTCACCCGCAGTCATTAAATTTTTGGAAATAAATGAAAAAGCTTTTGATCGGGGCTACTTTTGCTGCCCTGTCGCTGCCGGCGTTTGCCGACACCTTTTCCGCGATTGAAAACCAGCCCTTATCCGAACTTTGGGTAAATCCGGGTTTCTACTCCTATCACTTCCAGCGCGACAAAGGTTTCGACGACACCAATCCCGGATTCGGCGCCGAATACCGCTTTTCCACCGTTGCTTCCCTCACTGCCGGCCGCTTCCACAACAGCGACCGCCAGATGTCGAATTACGCCGGCGTCTACTACCAGCCCTGGGCCATCGGCCCGGTGCGCCTGGGCGCGGTGGTCGGCGGCTTTAATGGCTACCCGAAAATGCGCGATGGCGGATGGTTCCTCGCGGCGATTCCAGTTGTCAGCGTGGAATACCAACGCGTCGGCGTTAACTTTGCTATCGTACCTACATACAAGGAACGTCTGCATGGTGCCTTATCCGTGCAGCTCAAGTTCAAACTGCTGTGATTGACATGAACAAGCGCGCATCCATTGAACACTTGCAATCCAGCCCGCTCGAGGAATTGCAGCGACTGGCTGGTTTTGTGTGCGGAAAGCCGGTGCCGGCCGAGGCACTGGCGGATGAAGCGCTCTTGTTCTCCTATTTGCCGGAAAATTATTCGGACGAGCAGCACAGCGCGCTGGCCGACCTGGCCGCCTGCGTGCGTACCCAGCAAAGCCTGCGCCAGGGCCTGGACCGCGCCCGGGGTTTCCTGGCCGGTTTTGCAGAGCATGCTCCGGCGCCGCTGTGGATCAAGGACGCCGCCGGCGATTACGTCATGGGCAGCGGCTTCGAGTACCAGGACGGTACTGCCCTGGAAAACCCGGACGTCACCAAGACCATGGAGACCACGGACGAAGGCAAGCGCCACTGGCTGGTGCACAAGTTCCCGATCAATGTGAATGGCGAGTCCTTCACCGGCGGTTCCGCGATCGACGTCACCACTGAGGTGGAAAAAGAACGGGCCCTGATCCGCCATGACAATTTCTATGTGCTGCTGTCGCGCCTGAGCGCCCTGATTCCCCGCTCGCGCACGCTGGAACAGCTCTGCCTCGACGCCTGCCGCCTCGCAGCGCACCAGCCCAGCCTGGACTGCGCCGCCATCAGCCGCAGCGCCGAAGACGGCACGCTGTACCTGTTCGCTTCGGCCAGCCGTGAAGGCCAGGAGCGCCACTGGAGCGTGGGCGAAGCCCCGCCGGACTGGCTGGCAGCCGAACTGGCGGCCCATGTGCTGTCCACCGGCCGGGTGCAATCGGGTTCGCGCAAGGGCCACGAAATCGCTTCCTGCATGGCGGTGCCGCTGTTCGTCAATAACCAGCCCTGGGGTGTGGCGACCTTCTATTCGCGCCGCGAACAGCATTTCGACGCCTTCTACCGCGAGCGCGCCGGCGAGCTGAGCAACGAGCTGAGCTACGGCATCGAGCGCCTGGTCAATGCCCAGGAGATGCATCGGCTGGCGCGCACCAATGTGTTGTCCGGCCTGCCAAGCCGCCTGCAGTTTGAGGAAGAAATTGCCGCCCTGGCCGCTTCCGACGCGCGCGGCACGGTCCTGCAGATCAACATCAACCGCTTCGACGAAATCAGCTCCGCCTACGGCAATGCCGCCGCCGTCGGCCTGATGCGCCATATTGCCCAGCGCCTGCGCTCGGTGGTGGCGGAAAGCATGCTGTTGGCCCACGTCGGTGTCGGCCGCTTTGCGGTGTTCCTGCCGGCACACGGCACCCAGACAGCGGCCGAGTTCATACAGGAAACGGCGGTGCCGATGCTGCAAGGGGCGTACCAGGTCAAGGAGCACAAGATCTGGTGCGCCATCAACGCCGGCGCCGCGGCACTGCCGGACGATGGCACCACCGCCGATGAACTGCTGGTGAAATCCTGGGATGCGCTGTCGGCAGCGCGCGACCTTGACCTGCGCTTCGGCCAGTACGACCGCGCCGCCGACCGCGTCGTGGCACGCCAGATCAGCCTTGAGGTGGAGTTGCGCGAAGCATTGGAGCGCCAGGAGTTCGTCAACTTCTACCAGCCGAAGATCGACCTGCGCACCGGCAAGCTGACCGGCGCCGAAGCGCTGGTACGCTGGCGCCATCCAGTGCGCGGTCTGGTGCCGCCGTCTGAATTCGTGCCGGAACTGGAGCGCAGCGGCCTGGTGATCGCTGTCGGGCGCCAGGTGATGCAGCGCGCCATGCAGGATTGGCGCGCCTGGTACGATGCGGGCCTGCAGCCGCCGCAGATTGCCGTCAACGTCGCGCCGGCCCAGTTCCGCTGCGATTCCCTGGTCAACGATATCGAGCACGCCCTGCACACGGCCGGCGCCGACAACAAGCCGCTGTCGATTGAAATCACGGAAAGCTCGCTGGTGTCCGACCATGACCGCGTGGTTGAAATCCTGAGCAAGGTGCGGGCGCTGGACGTGCCGGTGGCGATCGACGATTTCGGCACCGGCTATTCCTCGCTGTCCTACCTGGTCAGCCTGCCGGTGGACGTGATGAAGATCGACCGTTCCTTTGTCACCCGCATGTCGCAGGATGCCGGCTATATGGGCCTGGTCAGCACGGTGGTGTCCCTGGCGCACAACCTTGACCTCAAGGTTGTAGCCGAAGGGATCGAGACAGAAGAAGAAGCCAAGCTGCTCAAGCTGCTGCGCTGCGAACAGGGACAGGGCTACCTGTATGGCCACCCTGTCCCGGCCGATGAATTCGCGGCCTTGCTCGAACCGGCTTAGTACCCGGTTTAGTACCCGGCTCAGTGCCGCGCTGATGCGCGCGCCGTCGCCACCTGGTCGAGGATATGCTTCGGCACCGCCGCGTAGTGCTGGAACTCCATGGTGTAGGTAGCCCGTCCTTGCGTCAGCGAACGCAGGGACGTGGAGTAGCCGAACATCTCCGCCAGCGGCACCAGCGCGCGGACCTGCTTGCCGCCGCCACCGGGGATTTCGTCCATGCCCTGCACCATGCCGCGCCGCGTGGTCAGGTCGCCCATCACATTGCCCATGAATTCCTCGGGCGTTTCCACCTCGACGTGCATCATCGGCTCCAGCAATTGCGCATCGGCCTTGCGCATGCCTTCCTTGAAGGCCATCGAACCGGCCATGCGGAACGCATTCTCGTTCGAGTCCACGTCGTGGTAGGAGCCGAAGGTCAGCGTGGCGCGCACGTCGACCACCGGGTAGCCCGCCAGTACGCCGCTGTTCAGCGTCTCGCGGATGCCCTTCTCCACCGCCGGAATGAACTCGCGCGGCACCACGCCGCCCTTGATGGCGTCGACGAATTCAAAGCCCTTGCCTGCTTCCATCGGTTCCACCTTCAGCACGACATGTCCATACTGGCCCTTGCCGCCTGACTGCTTGATGAACTTGCCCTCGATATCGCTGACCGCCTTGGTGACGGTTTCGCGATAGGCCACCTGCGGCTTGCCCACTGTGGTTTCGACGCTGAACTCGCGGCGCATGCGGTCCACCAGGATTTCCAGGTGCAGCTCGCCCATGCCGGACATGATGGTCTGGCCCGATTCCTCGTCCGTATGGACGCGGAACGACGGGTCCTCCTGCGCCAGGCGGTTCAGGGCAATCGCCATCTTTTCCTGGTCAGCCTTGGTCTTCGGCTCCACCGCCTGCGAAATCACAGGCTCGGGGAAGACCATCTTTTCCAGGATGATCACCTTGTCCGGATTGCTCAGCGTGTCGCCGGTGGTCACGTTCTTCAATCCCACCGCGGCCGCGATGTCGCCAGCGAACACTTCCTTGATCTCCTTGCGCTCGTTGGCGTGCATCTGCAGGATCCGGCCCAGGCGCTCCTTCTGGCCCTTGGTCGGGTTGTAGACCGTGTCGCCCGAATTCACAATGCCCGAATACACGCGGAAGAAGGTCAGCTGGCCTACAAACGGGTCGGTCATGATCTTGAAGGCAAGCGCAGAGAAAGGCTCGTCATCCGCCGGATGGCGTTCGATCTCGTTGTCGTCCTCATCGTGGCCGGCAATCGCCGGCACGTCGACCGGCGACGGCAAGTACTCGATCACCGCGTCCAGCATGGCCTGCACGCCGCGGTTCTTGAAGGCGCTGCCCGCCAGCATCGGCACGATCTCGTTACGGATCGTGCGCTCGCGCAGCGCGCCCTTGATCTCGTCTTCCGTCAGCGTTTCGCCGTTCAGGTATTTCTCCGTCAGCTCCGGCGTCGCTTCGGCGGCAGCTTCGATCATATGCTCGTGCCACTGCTGCGCCAGCTCTTGCAGGTTGGCGGGAATGTCCTCGTAGCTGAACTTGACGCCCAGCGTTTCGTCGTCCCACATGATGGCGCGCATCTTGACCAGGTCGACCACGCCGTGGAAGTTTTCCTCGGCGCCGATCGGAATCTGGATAGGCACGGCGGTACCTTTCAGGCGATCCTTGATCTGCTGCTGCACGCGGAAGAAATCCGCCCCGACACGGTCCATCTTGTTGACGAAGGCAAGGCGCGGCACCTTGTACTTGTTGGCCTGGCGCCAGACGGTTTCCGATTGCGGCTGTACGCCGCCAACCGAGTCATACACCATGACGGCGCCATCGAGTACGCGCATCGAGCGCTCGACCTCAATCGTGAAGTCGACGTGGCCCGGCGTGTCGATGATATTGATGCGGTGCTCGGGGAAATTGCCGCCCATGCCTTTCCAAAAGGCGGTGGTCGCTGCCGAGGTGATGGTGATGCCGCGTTCCTGCTCCTGTTCCATCCAGTCCATGGTCGCGGCGCCATTGTGCACCTCACCCAGCTTATGGTTGACCCCGGTGTAAAACAGGATGCGCTCCGTCGTCGTGGTCTTGCCAGCGTCGATGTGGGCGCTAATGCCGATGTTGCGGTAACGCTCGATAGGTGTCTTGCGGCTCATCACAATCTCCTTGAACGATGCCTTGTGGGCATCTTCGATTCTATCAGTAACAGGAGAGCGAAGATTGGGCGGCTCAGCAATAAATCAAGGGAATGCTTTCGCCTTTATCATCGCACTCGCGCGCGCGAAATTTCCGGCACCAAGATGATGCAGGGTATGCAGGTCGGCATTGTCCTCGCGGAACGACCAATGCCCGTTAGAAAAAACACGTTCGTCGGCTGCGGCTGCCACCACTTCAGCGAAGCAGGTATCGTAAGCATTTTCGGTATGGTGCTCGGGGATCAGGCGGCATTCGAGCCACGCCACGCAGCCTGAGGCAAGCAGCGGCACACCAGTCGCCGCTCCGGCCCGAAACACGATGCCGAAACGGTCGAACTTGTCGCCTTCACGGCCGCTCGCGGTGCCGACGGCATAGGTCAGGTCGGCTGCTGCCGCACCGGGAATGCAGACTGCGAACACGCCGCTGGCCGCGATCAGCTCGCGGCTGAAGGTGTTTTTGTCGATCACGATGGCGATGCGCGGCGGCGTGAATTCTACCGGCATCGACCAGGCGGCTGCCATGATATTGCGGCGTCCTGCATGGGCGCTGGTGACAAGGACGGTCGGGCCGTGGTTGAGCAGGCGGCTGGCGTGCTCCAGGGCGACCGGCTTGAAGTATTCAAATTGCTGGGTCATCGCCCATTCTAGCGCCGCAGCGGATTCCCTGCAGGCCACTCAGCGCCAGCGGTCCATCACATAGCGGGTGCCGGCACTGTAGGGCGCGCCGGGGTGGCAGATTGTATCCGTGAAATGCAGCGGCATCAGGCACAAGCCGGCGTGGCTGATGAAGTCGCGTCCTTTGCCCGCGAGCGTACCGTCAAGCCGGTTGCCGCTATACAGGTGCAAGCCTGGGCAATCGGTATATATGTCCATCTGGCGGCCGGACCCCGGGTCGGCCAGGCAAACTTTCGGGCCGGCGCCGCCCGCCAGCACGAAATCATGGTCGTAGCCGCCGGCCAGGTCGAGTTGCGGGTCGGGCTGCGCCAAACCTTCGCCGACACTGCGCTTGAGACGGAAGTCGAAAGGCCCACCAGCAACGTCCCGCAATTCTCCAGCCAGCGACGGGTCCGGCCGGAGCCGCAGGTAGTGGGCGGCATCGATGCACAGTTCATGCCCGAGGGTCGTGCCCTCGCCGGCCAGGTTGAAATAGTTATGCTGGCTGATGGCCACCGGCGTGGGCTGGTCGCATAGCGCCTGGTAGCAGCAGCGCATCTCACCGGCCACACTCAGCTCATAGGCCACCATCAGCAGCAGGTTGCCGGGATAGCCCTCATCGCCATCGCGGCTGAGGCGCCACAGGGTCAGGCGCGCCACCTCATTATCGCTGCTGGCACGCCCCTGCCAGCAGCGCTTGTGCAAGCCACGCCGTCCGACCAGCGCGCCGAAGCGGGCCGTGTCGCGCTCGTAGTCGAGCAAGGTGTCGAAGCCCAGCACGAAATCCACCGGTGCGCCGTGACGGCCAAGCGCCCGCCAGCTGCGGATAATGCAGCCATAGTCGAGGACCGACAGCAGCATCCCCTGCCCGTTATCGAGCGTAAATTCCATGACCGGTTCGCCATTGGCCAGTTCTCCGAACAGGCGGCTGTCGACCTGCGGTTTCATCGGGCGCGCCAGGCGGCGACCAGTTCGCTTGCCCTGGACTCCAGTTCGGGTAAGGTGATGCCAGGCTCATACAGGCGCCCGCCAATGCCGAAGCCATCGGCGCCTGCACGCAACCATTCATGCAAGTTGCCCGCACTCACGCCACCGACCGGCCATACCCTTGCCGAGGGCGGCAACACCGTCTTCACGGTACGCAGGCCGATCGGCCCCAGCGTCTCAGCCGGAAACCATTTGATCGCGTCAGCACCGGCTGCCAGTGCCGCCAGCGCTTCGGTCGGGGTGGCTACGCCTGGCATGGTCAGCATTCCCAGCTCGCGTGCGCGTGCCACGACCGCCGGGTCAAAATTGGGCGCGACCATGATGCGGCCGCCGGCAGCGTGCACCGCGTCTACCTGGGCAACGGACGTCATGGTGCCGCCGCCGACCAGGGCATCACTTGGTTTGATGCTATCCAGCAGCCGGATGCACTCCAGCGCACCCGGACGGTTCAGCGGCACCTCCAGCAGCCGGAATCCGCTGTAGAACAGGGCTGCCGCAACAGCGGGGGCCTCCGCTTCCGTTAACCCGCGCAGGATCGCCATCAGCGGTGGCTGGAATTGGTCGATTGGGCTCATCAGATCGCCTCCATGAAGCGCGCCAGCGCCGCGTAATATACTTGGTCGGATCGATCAACCCGGTCCCATAGCCGAGCATTTACGCAACTTCGCGGTATGGCGCGCCCGGCTCCTGCGACGCGATCAGGTGCAGCACCGGTAGAGAAATGGCGGCTGGCGCCGCCAGTGCCGGGCCCGTTGTTGTTCGATGGGCCATCGTAGCAGCGCGGCTGGCGCGGCGTGCTTACGATACGCGCTGGAAAAACTATCGCGGTGCACCGCCCAGCACCCGGGCCGGCAGCATCACGATGGCGCGCAGCAGTCCGAACACCGCATCAACGCCAATGCCGAGCAGGCGGAATGGCAGCAGCAGGAGCCAGACGATGGGATACAGGACCAGGGCGAGCAAGGCCAATGGCCAGCACAGGAACAACAACAACAGCCATAAGATGAAGCCGAACATCCCAGTACCTCCGATTGAAGTTGAGGCAACTGTATAGCGGACGTCCGGCCCGGACAACGGTCATGCGACCAGTTGCAGTTTAGGCCGACAGATCGCGAAAAACCGGGATCAAGCTGCAAAGGCCGGCAAAGCTGCCGTGTCCCGCAGCAGCACGGCGCGCATATTGGCTTGCAGGGACTGGATCTGGCCGCCGGCGCGATACGCAAAGCTTACCTGCAGCGTTTCCCCGGCGCGCAACTGGACTGGCTCCGCAAGCGGCAAGGTCATGTAGTGGTTCAGCCAGTCGATGGTGCTGTTACGCTCCGGCACCACGGCCAGGATGTTCTTGGTGATGAAGCGCAGTGCGTTGAGCTGGCCGTCGCGCTCGGCGGTAAACTGGCCTTCCCAGCGATACAGCATGTCGTTGGGCTGGGTGAAGTCGATCAGGGAATAGACCTGGGGCTGCGACAGCTCTACCGTCCCATTCTGGATCTGGCCCGGCTGCTGGAATTGCACGATCGGGGCAATGAAGCCATCGAAATCGTATTCCTGCTGTACCGGCTGCACCGCCATCAGGACCGCTTCCGGCATGAAAATGGGCAGCGGGCCGCCAAAACGCTCCAGGTAACGCTGCTTGAAGTGTTCGATGACTTCCACCTGCTTCTCGCGCAGCATGGCGACGTGGATCATTTCGCAGATCACGAGGTCGACCGGTTCCGGCGGCAGGTACTCGAAGGCGTCGGCATGCACTACTTCGACCCGCTCGCCGTTCTTGTTGATGGCCAGGAATTTGCGCGCTTCCTGCACCATATCCGGGTTGAACTCCACGCAATACACCTTGCCTGCCTTCTGCGCGGCGAAGAAGGACAGCACGCCAGTGCCGCCGCCGAGTTCCAATACCTTCATGCCAGGCTTGACCACGAAATCGATGGCCGCCTTGAAGTTGTGCATGCGGTTGGCATCCATCAGCATATTGTGATGGTAATGCACAGGGATGAACTGGCCCAGGTAGCAGCTTTCGATTTCGCGTTCGTTCAGCATGGCAGTGGCGCGGGTGCGCGGTGGGTTTTCGACAATAGGATTGTCGCCCCAAGCACGCTTGGCCATTTGCACGATATGAAAGGGAAATACCGCCTTATTTGCGGCTGAGGTGCTTGCGGATCTGTTCCGCTATCCACGGTTTTTGGGCGCGAACAGCAAATTCGGCGGCATTCTCGCCCCAGGCACGGTCTTTCAGGGTGGCGTTGGCGCCCTCTTCCAGCAGCAACTGGACAGCGTCTTCCTGCCCTTCGCGGGCGGCCAGCATCAGGGGCGTGGTGCCGGTCGGCGACGTGGCGTCGATGGCGGCGTGGCGCTCGAGCAGCAGCTTCATGATGTCCAGGTCGCCGGCGGCGGCGGCGTAATGCAGGGCGGTCCAGCCGGGACGGTTGATTTGTGCGCCTTTTTCCAGCAATGCCAGCACGGCAGGCTTGTTCTTTTGGAAAGCCGCCATTAACAGAGCGGTATTGCCATTGGAGGCTTGCTCGTCGACATTCAGCTTCGGATGGCTGAGCAGCACCTTGACGACCCGCATCGCGTCGTAGCGCAGGGCGAGTATCAGGCCGGTTTCAGCGCGCTCCGGGTCATGCAGGTTCGGGTCCAGGCCACGCGCGAGCACCGCTTTGACGGTGCGGTCATCGTTGATCTGGACGGCGCGGAAGAACGAGACTTTGTCGGCTTCAGCCTCGGTTTCGCCGGCTGCCGGGCTGGCGCCGGCCGGCCCGGTGAGCATCGCCAGCGCGGCCCCGGCCAGGAGGACCAATACCGAGCGGCGGCCGCCCATCAGGCGGCTGCCTTGAAGAGTTCGAAGAAGTTGGCCGAGGTCTGTTCGGCCACCTTTTCCAGCGGCACGCCCTTCAGCCTGGCGATGAATTCCGCCACGTGGGCCACATAGCCCGGCTCGTTCATCCTGCCACGGTACGGTACCGGCGCCAGGTAGGGCGAATCGGTCTCGATCAGCATGCGTTCCAGCGGCACTTCCAGCGCCACGGCCTGCAGCTCCTTTGCGCTCTTGAAGGTGACGATGCCGGAGAAGGAAATATAGAAGCCCTGCTCCATCGAGGCGCGCGCAACGTCGAGCGACTCGGTAAAGCAGTGCATGACGCCGGCCACGCCACCATTGCCGGTGCCGGCGCCTTCCTCGCGCATGATGCGGATCGTGTCTTCCGAGGCGGAACGGGTGTGGATGATCAGGGGCTTGCGCGACTCGCGCGAGGCACGGATATGGGTGCGGAATCGTTCGCGCTGCCATTCCAGGTCGCCTTGCAAGCGGTAGTAGTCAAGGCCGGTTTCGCCGATAGCGACGATTTTCGGGTGCCTGGCCAGCTCCACGAGCTGTTCAACGCTGGGCTCAGGTGTGTCCTCGTAGTCAGGGTGGACGCCGACGGAAGCGTAAATGTGCGGATACTGCTCCGCCAGCGCCAGCACGCGCGGAAAATCGGGCAAGTCGACCGAAACGCATAGTGCGTGGCTGACCTTGTTTTCCGCCATCTTGGCGAGGATTTCTGGCATCCGGGCAGACAGTTCCGGGAAGTCAATATGGCAATGGGAATCGATAAACATTCCGGCATTCTATCGAAAACTGCGGAACTTTTCCTGATCCCGGCAGTCCAATGCCAACACCAAACCAACTTGGCCGCGCCACAGAAGCCCAAACAGCTCAATGGAGGCACCATGGACATCGAGGAACGCATGTCAAAAGCGGAATCCGAAATTGCAGCATTGAAAGAAGGGCAAAGATCACTACTTCAGGGACAGGCCGAGCTGCGGGCGACCATGGAACGCGGCTTCATTGAACAGCGAACTGCTATGGCCGAGTTGCGTGGCCACATGGACGCAGGCTTCGTCGAGCATCGAAAGGCCATGGAGGCAGGCTTCACCGAGCATCGAAAAGCGATGGAAGCAGGCTTCGCGGCAGAGCGTACTGCGCGCGCTGAGCAGCGCTCCGCAATCGAGGCAGGCTTCGCGGAGGAGCGAGCCGCTCGCGCCGAGCTGCGGACCGCCATGGAAGCAGGCTTCGCGGAGGAACGTGCCGCTCGCGCTGAGCTGCGGACCGCCATGGAAACAGGCTTCGCGGAAGAGCGAGCCGCTCGCGCAGAGAGCCGGTCCGCCATGGAAGCAGGTTTCATTGAGCATCGAAAGGCGATGGAAGCGGGCTTCGCGGCAGAGCGAGCTGCACGCGCTGAGGAGCGCGCCACTTATGCAGAGCACCGGTCCGGCATGGAACGCGGTTCGAGCGAGGAACGCGCTGCACGGGCGGAATCAATCAAGGAACTACGCCAGGAGATGCAGCGCGGATTCCGGTGGACGTTCAGCGCCTTGCTCTCAATCCTGGCACTGGTGCTGGGCATCATTGCCCGACTGACGGGGACCTTTTAATGGGCCCGAGCCTTGCCGCACTCTAAGTCACGCAACACGCTTGCCGAGGATGACCAGGTCGCGCTCAATGCCGTCGAGATTGGCGACGCGCGGCAATTTGGCCCAGGTCTCGAAACCGAATTTTTCAAACAGCGCCAACGAAGCTTTGTTGTGCCCGAAGATGAAGCCGAGCACGGTGTGCACGTTCACCTGCGGCGCAAAATCAATCGCCTCCTGCAGCGCGTAGCGGCCAACACCCTTTCCGCGCCAGGTTTCATCGATGTAGATCGAGACTTCCGCGGTGCCCGAATAGGCCGGGCGGCCGTAGAAGTTCGAGTACGAAATCCAGCCGATAATGCCATCCCTGCCGCCCTCTTCGATCACCCACAAAGGCCGCCGTTCCGGCTGGTGCTCGTTGAACCACGCCAGGCGCGATGCGACCGACACCGGCTCGGTATCGGCAGTCACCTCACGGGAGGCAATGGTGCTGTTGTAGATCGCGACAATGGCGGGCAGGTCGCCGAGCGTGGCAAGACGGTGGCGAAAATTCGAGTGGCGCAACTTCGTCATTCGTTAAAGCGTGTGGGTGGCCCGGGACGAGCGCAGCGCAGCGCCCAGGATTTCTTCGATACGCAGGCGGGTACGGGTACCTGTCTCGTCGTCTGGGAAATGCACGCCGATACCTTGCGTCTTGTTGTTGGCCGCACCGGGCGGCGTGATCCAGACCACCTTGCCGGCAATCGCGTATTTGGCCGGGTCGTCCATCAGCGTCAGCAGCAGATAAATTTCATCGCCAATCTTGTACGGCTTCTGGGTCGGCACGAACATGCCGCCATGCTTCAGGAAAGGCATATAGGCCGCATACAGGGCCGCCTTTTCCTTGATTGCGAGGGACAACACCGTCGGCCGGTTGACAGCCGCGGTGCCTGGATCGTTAGGGCTTGCGCTCATTTTTTCCTTTCTTCAGCTACAGCAAGCAGTGTAGTCAAGAAGCATATCTTCAATAAACAGTTTCGGCGACAGCGGATGGTCGGACGTCGCGCGCCGTTCGTTGGCGCCCTTGAGCGCTCCCATCAGGCGGCTGATGTTCACCTTGTCCGCCAGTCCGGCCAGCTCACGCTGGTACCGGGGATAATAACGGATGTTACCTGCAAGTTTGTACGAAAACAGGTCGTAAAGCCAGCGTTGTTGCCACGAAACCAAGGAAGTAAGTGGCACTTTCTGCAATTTGTCGGCAGTTTTCAAGGCGCCTTCCACGCTGGGATGGGCCAGGTACTGCAGGAATGCGTCCAATTCTTCGCGATTGCCGGTTTCTGAGGCAGCCACGGCGGCCAGCGGCGAACCGCCCTGCTCGCGCAGCCAGCTGTCGGCGTCCGGCACGCCCTGCTCCCTGAGCCAGGCCAGCGCTTCAGCGTAGGACGGCATCGGCATGGCAAACTTGCGGCAGCGCGACAGGATGGTCGGCAGCACGCGGTCCAGCCCGTTGGAGGAGAGCAGGAACACGGTGCCAGGCGGCGGTTCTTCCAGCGTTTTCAGCAAGGCGTTCGAGGCCGGCATGTTCAGCGCTTCAGCCGGATACAGCACCACCACGCGCAAGCCCTGGCGGTGGGTGGAAATATTCATGAAATCGGCCAGGGCGCGGATCTGCTCGATCTTGATTTCCTTGGAGGGCGCTTTCTTGGCCGCCTTCTTGTCCTCGCCTTCCTCGCCCTCGCCTGCCTCATCTTCAAAAATCTCCGGCCGCACGCGGCGGTAGTCCGGGTGGCTGTGCTGCTGGAACCAGCCGCAGCTCGGGCATTCGCCGCAGGCATGGCCGTCCGGACGGGCGTTTTCACACAGCAGCGACTGGGCGAACTGCTCGATGAAGGCCGCCTTGCCGATGCCGTTGGCGCCGTGGAACAGGATGGCGTGCGGCATCCTCTGGCGCAGCTGCTGCAGCTGCTGCCAGGCGCCTTGCTGCCACGGATAGACGTTGCCGCTCAAGCAAGCGCTCCAATAATCTTGGCCAGCTCGTCCTGGATGTCGGCAATGCTGCGGGTGGAATCGATGACGCGGAAGCGATGCGGCGCTTCAGCGGCGCGGCGCAGGTATTCGGCGCGGGTAGCCATGAAGAAATCAGCCTTCTCACGTTCAAAGCGGTCGAGGTCGCGCGTTGCATCCAGGCGCGCGCGCGCCACTTCCAGCGGCACGTCGAACAGGATAGTCAGGTCCGGTTCCAGGTTCGGGTGCACCCAGTGCGCCAGGATTTCCAGTTTTTCGCGCTCCAGGCCGCGGCCGCCGCCCTGGTAGGCGAAACTGGCATCGGTAAACCGGTCGGAAATAACCCAGGCGCCGCGTGCCAGGCCGGGCTCGATGACTTGCGCCACATGTTCGCGGCGGCTGGCAAATACCAGCAAGGTCTCGGTTTCGACGTGCATGGCTTCGTGCAGCCACAGTTCGCGCAGCTTTTCCCCGAGCGGGGTGCCGCCCGGTTCGCGCGAACTGACCAGTTCCAGGCCGCGTGCCTTGACCAGCTCGCCGACGAACTGGATATGGGTCGACTTGCCGGCACCGTCGATGCCTTCGAAAGTAATGAATTTACCGCGTTGTGTCATTTATTGTTTTTGGTACTGGTTGACCGCCCGGTTGTGGTCGGTCAGGTTATCGGAGAACTGGCTGGTGCCATTGCCGCGCGCCACAAAATACAGCGCGCCGGACTTGGCCGGGGCCAGCGCCGCCGTCAGCGAGCCCACGCCCGGCAGCGAAATCGGGGTCGGTGGCAGGCCGACCCGCATATACGTATTGTAGGGGGTGTCGGTCTCCAGGTCCTTCTTGCGGATATTGCCGTCGAACTTGGGCCCGATGCCGTAAATTACGGTCGGGTCGGTCTGCAGCAGCATGCCCAGCTTGAGGCGATTGACGAATACAGCCGCAATCATATTGCGTTCGGACTTCTGGCCGGTTTCCTTTTCCACGATGGAAGCCATGGTCAGCGCCTCGTACGGGGTCTTGTAGGGCAAGCCGGAATCGCGCTTTTCCCAGGCCTCGTCCAAGCGCTTCATCAGCATGCTGTGCGATTGGCGGAAAATGGCCAGCTCGCTTGAATTTTTGGCAAACAGATAAGTATCGGGGAAGAACAGGCCTTCCGGATCCTTGAAATCAGGATTGATGCGCGCCATCAGTTCGCGGTCGCTCAACTCGGCGGTATCGTGCTTCAGGCCGGTATGCGCGGCGATCGCCTGGCGCATCTGGCGGAAGGTCCAGCCTTCGATGATTGTCAGCGATTCCTGGGCGAATTCACCGCGCACCAGCTGGTCGATCAGGCGCATTGGGGTCGTGCCAGGCTTCAGCTCGTACGTGCCAGCTTTTAGCTGTCCGCTCTTGCCGGTCACGCGTGCCAGCAGGTTGAACATCAGGGGCTGGATCGGCACCCCGGCGGCGGCCATCTGCTGGCCGGCCGCACTGGCGCCGCTGCCTTTGCTGATGGTGAATTCAATGGCAGGTTCCTGGCCAATGACAGGTTGGCCCGCCCACCAGGCGAATCCGCCCACGGCCCCGGCCGCGGCCAATATTACCAGTGTGATCGACTTCTTAATAAACGCCATTTCCAAATGCCCGTTCGATAATCCAATCTTGAACCAGTTCCAGCCTGGACGACAGCGTTTTCCAAGCCCCGGCGCAATTTGCGCAGGATCACTATAATGAAGGCCGTAATAATAATGCTTTCATCGCCAGAATACGGAACTTTATGAATAACTGGAATCAACTTTTGACACAGGAACAAGAATCCCTGACCACCAGCCAGCTCGCGACCGGTTTTGTCGCCGCGCTGACTGACCAGGGCCTGATCGCCTTCAGCGGCGAAGAATCGGCCAGTTTCCTGCATAACCAGTTGACCAATGACGTCGAACACCTGGGCCTGGACGACGTCCGCCTGGCCGGCTATTGCTCGCCCAAGGGGCGCATGCTGGCGTCCTTCCTGATGTGGAAGAGCGATGATTCGGTCTTCCTGCAGTTGCCGCGCGCCATCCAGCCGGCAGTGCAGAAACGTTTGCAGATGTTCATCCTGCGCAGCAAGACCAAGCCAGCCGACGTGACCGAGCAGTACGTGACGCTGGCCATTGGCGGCGGCGATGCCGAGGCGGTGCTGCAGACCTGGTTCGACGTACTGCCGGCCAAACCGTTCAGCAAGATCGATCATCCGCTGGGTACCGTACTGCGCGTGGCCGACGCTTTCGGCGCGCCGCGCTACCTGTGGCTGGCATCGGCTGAAACCGCATCGATGGCGGCATCGATGCTGAAGGACCGCCTGCTGGTTGGCGGCAACGAGGCCTGGCGCCTGTCCGAGATCCATGCCGGCATACCGCAGGTGGGCCCGGGCACGCAGGAGCAGTTCGTGCCGCAGATGGTCAATTTCGAACTGCTGGGCGGGGTGAATTTCAAAAAAGGCTGCTATCCAGGCCAGGAAATCGTGGCGCGCAGCCAATACCTGGGCAAACTGAAGCGCCGTACCGCTTTGGCTACGATTGCCGACGCCGCGGCAGCGCCAGGCTCTGAAGTCTTTTCGCCGGCCGATCCGGAGCAACCGTGCGGCATGGTGGTCAACGCCGCGCGCAATGGCGCGGGCGGGGTCGATGCCCTGGTGGAAATGAAGCTGGAAGCGCTGGAAACTGGCGACGTGCGCTTTGGCTCTGCCAGCGGACCGGCCTTGCAGTTCAAGCCCCTGCCCTACGCGCTGGATAAGCTCGACGTCTGAACATGGACATCTACGTGTATTACAAGGTGCAGGCCGCCCAGGCGGCTGGCCTGCAGGGGGCAGTTTTCGCCATGCAGGCGGCGTTGTCGGCGGCGCATGGCGTGGTGGCGCAGCTCAAGCGGCGCCCTGAGGCGCCGGAAGGCGTGCAGACCTGGATGGAGGTTTATCCTGCGGTGGCCGGCCTTCCGTTCCTGGCTGCCCTCAATGCGGCCGTGGCTGAAGCGGGGCTGGCGCGCTGGATCTCCGGGCCGCGCCACGTTGAAATCTTTGAGGATTTGCCGCCATGTGCCTGATAGTTTTCGCCTGGCAGGTGGTGCCTGGCGTACCGCTGATAGCGGCCGCCAACCGTGATGAATTCTATGACCGTGATACCACGCCGGCTGCGCCATGGCCGGACGCGCCGCATATCTACGCTGGACGCGACCTCAAGGCCGGCGGGAGCTGGATGGGCATCACGCGGCACGGGGCGGCAAGCGCGCCGCAATCAATGCCGCGGGCAGACTGCGGCGGCGGCGACACCCCGGCGGCCGGCGCCGGCACAATTGCGGGCGGGCCCTCGCGCTTTGCTGCGATCACCAATGTGCGCAATCCGCAGGAGCACAACCCGCTGGCGCCATCGCGCGGGCAGCTGGTGGCCGGCTTCCTGGCCGGCGCCATGACGGCGCGGGAGTATGTAGCGCAGATCGCAGCGGGCGCCGGGGAATATAACGGCTTCAACCTGGTCCTGTGCGACGGCAAGGAACTGGTCTGGTATTCGAACAAGGGAGCGCACGACCCGCGCAACGGCAGGCCGCTGGAGCCGGGGATTTATGGCCTGTCGAACGCCCTGCTCGACTCGGCCTGGCCGAAAGTGCTGAAGACCAAGGCGCAATTTGCCAGCCTGCTTTGCCTCGGCGCGCCCGAAGACGCCTACTTCGAGATGCTGTCCGACACCACCCGTGCGCCGGACATGCGCCTGCCGGAAACCGGCGTCCCGCTGGAACTGGAACGGCTGCTGTCAGCCGTGAAGATCGAATCGCCGAATTACGGCACACGCAGCTCCACCGTCGTCAAGCTGTACGCGGACGCCCCGGCGGAACTGCACGAACTCCAGATCCGTTAAGGGAGCTGCTCGCGCACGCAGGAAGGCTTTTCCTTGCCCTGGCGGGAGCAGGAAATCAGGGTGCGGGTGCCGGTGTCGATGGCGTAGAAATGGGTCGGGCCGTTGGCCGTGGCCGGCGCCGCGGCGGCGGCCGGCCATTGCATGCCCACGCTGCCCACCTGGGCCTGCGCGACCTGGATCGGGCTGATGGAACCGGCGAGGAAGCCCGCGCCAAACACTGCGCAAACTCCAAGCGCGATGATCGAACGTTTCATTTTCAACTCCTAGAATTCGTAGTGCATTTCGATGTGGGGAATGCCCGCTTCGTGGAAGACATCACCCGCCATGGCGAAGCCGTGGGCCAGGTAGAACTCCGCCGCATGGGTCTGGGCGCTGAGGACAACCTTCTGGTCGCCGCGCTCGCGGGCCCTTTGCATCAGGCCTTTGAGGATGGCGCCGCCGACGCCTGCGCCGCGCGCGCTACTCAGCACCGCCATGCGGCCAATGTGGCCGTCAGGCAGCAGGCGGCCGGTGCCGAGCGGCTTGCCGTCAGCATCGTAAGCCACCGCATGCAGGCAGGCGACATCCCTGTCGTCCATTTCGAGGTCGGCAGGAACGTTCTGTTCCTGCACGAAGACTTCCATGCGGATCGGTTTTGCATCGGCCTGCATGGCAGCCCAATCGCCAAAGCGGAGTGTTGTCGTCATGCCGCGCATTCTCTCACAACATCGCGCGCAGGGCGTCGCGAACCTGCGGCGTCGCCTGGTAAGGATCGGCCGGGTTGTTCTGCGCCACCATGTCGCGCGCCCGCTGCGCTACGCCGTCCAGCGCTTGCGGATGGGTGAAGATGTAGAACTTGTCGCCGGCAATGGCCGCGAAAGTCAGTTCCGCCACATCGTGCGCCGATACTTTGCCCGAGGTCACAGCCTTGCTCACCATGGACTGCGCCGCCAGCTGGCTGGCAGTTGGCTTGCCTTCCATGGGTGTATCGCCGGGACGGTTACGGTGCGACTGGTGGATCCCGGTCGGGACGAAAAACGGGCACAGGACGGAGGCGCCAATCGGCGCATCGACCAGCGACAAGTCGTGGTACAGGGTCTCGGTGAGCGCCACCACCGCATGCTTGGATACGTTATAGACTCCCATCACCGGCGGGCAAAGTACGCCGGCCATGGAGGACGTGTTGACGATGTGGCCTTCATAATCCGGGTCGCGCCTGGCGCATTCCAGCATCAGCGGCGTGAAAATGCGCACGCCGTGGATCACGCCGGAAACATTCACCCCCATCACCCAGTCCCAATCCGCTTCGCTTGCTTCCCACAACAGGCCGCCGAAGCCGACGCCTGCGTTGTTGAAGACAAGATGCACCGCGCCGAATTCACGCATCGCCGCATCGGCCAAGGCCTGCACTTCGTCCGATTTGCGCACGTCGCAGCGCACAGCCGCAAGCTGCGCGCCCTGCCCGCGCAATTGCGCTGCGGTGGTGTCGAGCGCGTCCTGCTGCACATCGGCCAGCACCAGCTTCATGCCGAGCGAATGGGCTTTGAGCGCAAATTCGCGGCCAAAGCCACTCGCGCCCCCGGTGATTACTGCGACCTTGCCTTGGAAGTTTTTCATGGAGTGAGTTTCACAAGTTGTTTGCCGAAGTTGTGGCCCTGCAGCAGGCCGATAAGGGCTTCCGGCGCCGAAGCCAGGCCCTGGGAAACAGTTTCACGGTATCTGAGCTTGCCGGCTGCGACCAGCCTGCCCATTTCGGACAGGCCCTGGGGCCACATATCCATATGCTCGGTGACGATAAAGCCGCGCAGCGTGATGCGGCTCAATAGCAGCTTCTTGGCGTTGCGGATCGGGATTTCAGCGCCGGTATAGCCGGCCAGCAGGCCGCACAGTGCGACGCGGGCAAAGGCATTGGTGCGGCCCAGCGCGGTGTCGAACACTTCGCCGCCGACATTTTCGAAGATGGCGTCAATGCCGCCCGGCGTGGCGGCGGCCAGGTCGGCCTTCAGGTTGCCGGCCTTGTAGTCGACGCAGGCGTCGAAACCAAGTTCGTTGACCACGTAGTCGCACTTGGCCTTGCCGCCGGCAATGCCGACCGCGCGGCAGCCCGCCAGTTTGGCGAGCTGCCCGACGGCGCTGCCGACCGCGCCGCTGGCGGCGGAAACCACCACCGTTTCCCCCAGCTTTGGACGCAGGATTTCATGCATGCCATACCAGGCGGTCATGCCCGGCATGCCGACCACGCCCAGGTGGGCCGAAGCGGGGATCACGCTGGTGTCGACCTTGCGCAGCTCGCTGCCGTCGGACACTCCCATCTCGGCCCAACCGAACATGCCGGCCACGAAATCGCCGGCCGCGAAATGGGCGTTGCGCGATTCGACCACTTCGCCGACGGTGCCGCCGATCATGGTCTGCTCCAGCGCCTGCGGCGCGGCGTAGCTTTTCGCTTCGCTCATGCGGCCGCGCATGTACGGGTCCAGCGACAGGTAATGGTTGCGCACCAGGAGCTGGCCCTCGGCCAGCGCCGGTACTGCCACTTCTTCAAGCCGGAAGTTCTCCGGCACGACGGCGCCGCGCGGGCGCGAGGCCAGCACGATACGATGATACTTAGTCATTCAAACTCCTTAGACTGCCGAGACCCCGCCATCCACTGCCAGGACCTGGCCGGTAATGTGCCGGCCGGCGTCGGAGGCGAACAGCGCCACCGCGCCTTTCAGGTCCTCGTCGCCGCCCAGGCGCTGCAGCGGTGCTGCCGCTGCCAGCTTGTCTTCACCCATGGCCTTGATGACGCCTGCGCTGAGCTTGGACGGGAAGAAGCCCGGCGCCAGCGCATTGACGTTGATGCCGAACTCGCCCCATTCGCCTGCCAGGGTGCGGGTGAAGTTGATCAAAGCCGCCTTGGACGTATTGTAAGCGACGGTCTTCATGGTGCCGGGGCCATTGCCGGCCAGCCCGGCGATCGATGCGATATTGATAATCCTGCCCGAGCGGCGCGGAATCATGGAGCGCTTGCCGACTGCCTGCGAAAGCAGGAAGATGCTGCGCACGTTCAGGTTCATCACCTTGTCCCAGGCTTCCAGCGGAT
The DNA here is from genome assembly GCF_001425005.1 of Duganella sp. Root336D2. Taxonomy (GTDB): domain Bacteria; phylum Pseudomonadota; class Gammaproteobacteria; order Burkholderiales; family Burkholderiaceae_D; genus Rugamonas. Next base: position 104,894 of record NZ_LMDB01000001.1, read on the forward strand.
AATCTTCAGCCGGTGCGCCCCAGGTGGCGCCTGCGTTGTTGACCAGGATGTCGATATGGCCGCCCAGCGCGTCCAGTGCCGCATCCACCAGCGGGTCGATCGATGCTTCCTTACCCAGGTCGGCGGCGATAGCGAAGGCTTCGACCCCGTGCTCCGTCAATACGGCAACGGCATCGTCCAGCTCGGCCTGCTTGCGCGAGGTGAGCACCACCCGGGCGCCCAGCTCACCGAGCGCCAGCGCCATTTGCAGGCCCAGGCCGCGCGAGCCGCCGGTCACCAAAGCGGTTTTGCCTTTGAGGTCGAAGAGTTGCTGGGTAGTTCGCATGTTCGAGTCCTTATATTGAATAATCCATGCACTGGCGCGCGTCGCGCACAGCACTGAAGAATGGTTTAAGTGCCTGGTGTTGCGGGTGCGACTGGTAAGCGTCGAGCGCTTCTTTGCTTTCGAATTCGGAGTACAGCACCACGTCGTAGCTTGCTTCCAGGCCTGGCTCAGCGATGCCCACTTCCAGTTTCACGATGCCGGGGACGATGCCGGCGCAGGCTAGCAACTGCTCCTTCATTTTCGCCGCATTGGCGGCGCGGTCGGCGCCTTCTGCGTGCTCTTTCAGTTTCCACATGACGATGTGCTTGATCATTCGTTCATCCTCAGAACCACGCGTCCTGCATGTCGAGCGTGGTGGTGTCGAGTGCGGCCAGCAAATCCAGTTGCGGCTGGACCTTGGGCAGCTCCCATTGGTAAAAATAGCGGCAGGCCTGCAGTTTGCCGCAGCGGAAGCTGTCGTCTTCCGGCAGAGTGGCGACGGCCGCCATGGCTTGCTGCAGCCAGATCCAGGCCACCACCACATGCCCGACCGCCTCCAGGTAGACCGTGGCGTTGGCCAGGGTCTGGTTAAGGTCGGGGGCAGCATACAGGGCCTGCGTGACTTGTTCAACCCGGCGCCAGGCGGCGTCCAACGCGCCGGCGTAGGCGGCCAGCTGCCCGGCATCGGCGCCGCGGCCTTGGCTGCGGGCGCTGTGCACAGTGGCGCGGATTTCCCCGGACATGGTCTTGAGCAAGGCGCCGTCATGGATGCTGGCTTTGCGGCCCAGCAGGTCCAGGCCGTGGATGCCATGCGTGCCTTCGTGGATCTGGTTCAGGCGATTGTCGCGGTAGAACTGTTCGACGTTGTACTCGCGCGTATAGCCGTAGCCGCCATGAACCTGGATTGCCAGGTTGTTCGCTTCCAGCCCCCATTGCGAAGGCCAGGACTTGGTGATCGGCGTCAGGAATTCCAGCAGGCGCCCGCCGCGCTGGCGGACCTCCGGCGTTTCCCCGGTGTGCTCGTCGTCGACCAGCCGGGCGCTGTACAGGCACAGGCCCAGCGCACCCTCCACGTAGGCCTTTTGCGCCAGCAGCATGCGCCGCACATCGGTGTGGGCGATGATCGGGAGCTGCGGCGAGGAGGGGTCCTTGGCGGCAGGATGGCGTCCTTGCGGGCGCTCGCGGGCATAATCCAGCGCGTGCAGGTAGCCCGTGTAGCCCAGTACTGCCGCGGCCAGGCCGACGCCGATACGGGCTTCGTTCATCATATGGAACATATTGAACAGGCCCTGGCCCTCGCGGCCGACCAGATAGCCGATGGCGCCGCTGCGCCCGCCCGGCTGCTGGCGCCCTTCGCCAAAATTCAGCAGGCAGTTGGTGGTTCCGCGGTTGCCCATCTTATGGTTCAAGCCCGCCAGTGCGATGTCGTTGCGCTCGCCATTGTCGAGGATCTTGGGCACGATGAACAGCGAGATGCCTTTCACACCCGGCGGCAGCTTGCCGTCCGGGCCCGGGATCTTGGCCAGCACCAGGTGGATGATGTTCTCCGCCAGCTCGTGTTCGCCGCCCGAAATCCACATCTTGTTGCCGGCCAGCCGATACTGGCCGGCGGCGCCGGGATCGGGCTCGGCGCGCGTCGTGATGTCGGAAAGGCTGGAGCCGGCCTGCGGCTCGCTCAGGCACATGGTGCCGAACCAGCGTCCCTCCAGCATGGGCCGCACGAAGTGTTCGACCTGCGCGCTGGAGGCGCATTTGAGCAGCGTGTTGGCATTGCCGATGGTCAGGAAGGCATAGCTGGACGTGGCCATATTGGCCGCCGTGAAGTATGCCGTAATCGCCTTCTCCACCGTCAGCGGCAATTGCATGCCGCCCAGCGCGTAATCCTGGCCGGCAGCCATCAGGCCGGCTGCGGAAAAGGCATCCAGCGCCCGTTTCACTTCCGGAATCACCCTGACGCGCTCGCCGTCGAACTGCGGTTCCTGCTGGTCGCTCAGCTTGTTGTGCGGCGCGAACAGCTCGCCTGCAATCTGTTCGGCGGTGTCGAGTGCAGCGGTAAAGGTCTCGCGGCTATGGTCGGCAAAGCGCGGACGCTTGGCCAGTGCTTCTGCGTCGAGCCAGTCATACAGCATGAATTCAACATCGCGGCGATTCAGCAGCCGGGACGTCATCACACCACCTCGAACAGGCCTGCCGCACCCTGGCCGCCACCGATGCACATGGTGACCACCACGTACTTCACGCCGCGGCGTTTGCCTTCGCTCAGCGCATGGCCGACCATACGCGCACCGGACACGCCGTAAGGATGGCCGACGGCGATGGCGCCGCCGTCCACGTTCAGACGGTCCAGCGGGATCCCCAGCTTTTCGGCACAGTACAGCACCTGCACGGCAAAGGCTTCATTCAATTCCCATAGGCCGATATCGTCGACCTTGAGGCCGGCGCGCTTGAGCAGCTTCGGCACGGCGAACACGGGGCCGATGCCCATTTCGTCCGGTTCACAGCCCGCCACCGCAAAGCCGCGGAAGATGCCAAGCGGCTGCAGGCCTTTGGCGGCGGCGCTGCGGTCGCTCATGACGATGGCGCAAGAGGCACCATCGGAGAACTGGCTCGCGTTACCGGCCGTGATCACGCCGCCCGGCACGGCGGTACGGATGCCGCGCACCGCTTCGATGGTCGTGTCGGCGCGAATCCCTTCATCGGCCGCGATGGTGACTTCGCGCGTGCCGAGCATGCCGCTCGACTTGTCGGCCACTCCCATGGTCACGGTCATCGGCACGATCTCGGCGTCAAAACGCCCTGCCGCCTGCGCCGCTGCGGCACGCTGCTGGCTCTGCACGCCATATTCGTCCTGGCGTTCCTTCGTAATGCCGTAGCGCGCTGCCACGATTTCAGCGGTCTGCAGCATCGGCAGGTAGATCGCGGGCTTGTGCTCGTTCAGCCACACGTCCTTGTACATGTGCATGTTCATCTCCTGCTGTACGCAGGAGATCGACTCGACGCCGCCGGCGGCGAAGATATCGCCCTCGCCGGCCAGCACGCGCTGGGCGGCGGTGGCGATGGTCTGCAAGCCGGACGAACAGAAACGGTTGATGGTCATGCCGGGCACCGTGACCGGAGCGCCGCCGCGCAGCGCGATCTGGCGCGCGATGTTGCCGCCGGTGGCGCCTTCAGGGTTGGCGCAGCCCATGATCACGTCTTCCAGTTCGCCCGCCTCGATGCCGGCGCGGGCAATCGCAGCTTGCAGCACGTGGCCGCCAAGCGCGGCGCCATGGGTCATGTTGAAGGCCCCTTTCCACGATTTGGCGAGGCCGGTGCGGGCGGTTGAAACGATGACGGCGTCGGTCATGAAGGTCTCCTGGGTGAATTGTTTCGAACCAGCATAGCATAGCTTTAGCACGGTCGTTCGCTAAATTGTTTGCCTTGTAAGTTTTGTGTAAGTTTCAAGCAAGCATGACGTAAGGAACCAGGTCCAGACTCCATCCTGCCGTTGAAGCATTTGAAATACACACAACACAACTGGAGACAAGCAAAATGGCAATTAGTTCTGGCACCGCCGACGGGCGGAGCGTCGGCAGCGGCAAAGCCGCACCGATGACCAAGGAAGAGAAGAAGGTCATCTTCGCCTCTTCGCTCGGTACCGTGTTTGAATGGTACGACTTTTATCTTTACGGTTCGCTGGCATCGATCATCGCCAAGCAGTTCTTCGTCGGCGACCCGACCACCTCCTTCATTTTCGCGCTGCTGGCCTTTGCCGCCGGCTTCATTGTGCGCCCGTTCGGCGCCATCGTGTTCGGCCGCCTGGGCGATATGATCGGCCGCAAGTACACCTTCCTGGTCACCATCCTGATCATGGGCTTGTCCACCTTCATCGTGGGTTTGCTGCCCGGCTATGCCACGATCGGCATTGCAGCGCCGATTATCCTGGTGGCACTGCGCCTGCTGCAAGGCCTGGCGCTGGGCGGCGAGTACGGCGGCGCAGCAACCTATGTGGCTGAACACGCGCCGCATGGCAAGCGCGGCCTGTTCACGGCCTGGATCCAGACCACCGCCACGCTCGGCTTCTTCCTGTCGCTGCTGGTGATCCTGGGCGTGCGCCAGTCGATGCCGCTGGAAGAGTTTGAATCCTGGGGCTGGCGCATTCCATTCCTGGTGTCTGTAGCACTGCTGGGCATCTCGGTATGGATCCGCCTGTCGATGAACGAGTCGCCTGCCTTCGCCAAGATGAAGGCTGAAGGCAAGACCTCGAAAGCGCCCCTGAGCGAAGCATTCGGCCAATGGAAGAACCTGAAGATCGTGATCTTCGCGCTGATCGGCCTGACCATGGGCCAGGCAGTGGTGTGGTACACCGGCCAGTTCTACGCACTGTTCTTCATGATCCAGACGCTGAAGATGGACATCGCCACTGCGAACATCCTGATCGCGATTGCACTGGTCCTGGCAACGCCGTTCTTCATCTTCTTCGGCAGCCTGTCCGACAAGATCGGCCGCAAGTGGATCATCCTGGGCGGCTGCCTGATTGCGGCGGCCACCTACTTCCCGCTGTTCGGCGCCCTGACCCACTACGGCAACCCGCAACTGGAAGCTGCGATCAAGAATTCGCCGGTGGTGGTCGTGGCTGATCCTGCTTCGTGCCATTTCCAGTTCAATGCGACCGGCGAAAAGAAATTCCCTTCGTCCTGCGATATCGCGACGTCGATGCTGTCCAAGGCGTCGGTGGCTTACACCCGCCAGGACGCGCCTGCCGGCAGTGTGGCCACGATCAAGGTGGGCGACAAGGAAGTGCAATCGTTCAACGCGAGCATGACGGCCGATGGCCTGAACTTCGACGCCGCGTCGAAAGACAAGGAAAAGGCCCTGAAGAAGGAAGTTGGCGATACCGTGAAAGCAGCCGGCTATCCAGCCAAGGCCGACCCGGCGCAGATCAACAAGCCGATGATGGTGCTGATCCTGTGGGTGCTGGTGATTTACGTGACCATGGTCTACGGTCCGATTGCAGCGATGCTGGTGGAAATGTTCCCGACCCGTATCCGCTACACCTCGATGTCGCTGCCCTACCATATCGGTAACGGCTGGTTCGGCGGCCTGCTGCCAACCACCGCCTTCGCGCTGGTGGCGTTCAAGGGCGACATTTACTACGGCCTGTGGTATCCGATCGTGATTGCGCTGGCGACCCTGGTGATCGGCGCGGTATGCATCCGTGAGACCAAGGACAACAACATCTACGCGCAAGACTGAACGGCCCTGCCTGTGCCAGAAGCCGCCCTGCCCGGGCGGCTTTTTTCTTTCAACGCCGCTTTTCGGCATGCTCCAGTGCATAGGTGGCGGTGCGGTCAATGATGTTGCCGCCCAGTTCAGCGATCTGCTTGGCAAATCCTTCATTGCCGATCGTTTCGCTCAGTGCGACAAATGCCAGGCCACCCGCCATGGGCAGCGTGTAGTCTTCCAGTTCATCCTGGCGTGGTGGACGTGGTGGGCGTGGGCCGTGGCCGGGCCAGTTCAGCGGCGGACGTGGCACGGTGCCGCACCAGTCATCCAGCGTGGCTTTCAGGAAGCCTTTGGTGTCGCCGCCCTGGGTCAATAGTGCGGCTGCCGCATCGACCTGCCGCTGGGCCAGGCTGACAGCGGCAAGCTGCGAAGCTTCCAGCCACGGCACCGGGTCCGGCTCGGCATACTGGGAAGCATAGTGATACTTCTTGCCGAGCGGCCCGCCGCCGATCACTTCCCACACTTTGGGATTGATGCGGGCGATGATCTTGGCCAGCGTGGTACTGATGTGCAATAGTTCTGACATGGCGTCTCCTCCAGAACAGTTGGGGGTATTGGAGACGCCGGAGCGGCGGCTCCAGCGAAAACTTTACGCCACAAACCGCCGCAGAAACTCACTCTTTGTCACTTTGACCCGCGCGCAACAGCCGCGCATCGTGGCTTAGCCGATGATACGCAGGGAGAAGTCGGTGGCCTTGATGTCTTTGGTCAGGGCGCCGATGGAGATGCGGTGCACGCCGGTTTCGGCAATGGCGCGCACGGTGTCGAAGTTGACGCCGCCGGAGGCTTCCAGCAGCGCGCGGCCGCCGTTCAGCTGCACGGCGGCCCGCATCATGTCGAGGTCGAAGTTGTCGAGCAGGATGGAGACTGCGCCGGCGCTCAAGGCTTCTTCCAGCTGCTCCAGGGTTTCCACTTCGACCTGGATGCTGACTTTCGCGTCGAGGCGCTTGGCCGCTGCCAGGGCGGCGGTAATGCCGCCTGCGGCCGCGATATGGTTTTCCTTGATCAGGATACCGTCATACAGCGCCAGGCGCTGGTTCTGGCCGCCGCCCACGCGTACCGCATACTTCTGTGCCAGGCGCATGCCTGGAACCGTCTTGCGCGTGTCGAGGATGGCTGCCGTGGTGCCGGCGATCACGTCGACATAGCGACGGGTCGCGGTGGCCACGCCCGACATCAGCTGCATGAAGTTCAGCGCCGAGCGTTCGGCCGTCAGGATTGCGCGCGCCGGGCCGACAATGGTGCAGACCGGGGAATCAGCGGCCATCAGGTCGCCTTCCGCATAATGCCATTCGATCCCGATTGCGGGATCCAGCGCTTCCATCACGCCCTCAAACCATGGCGCGCCGCACAGCACGGCCTCTTCGCGCACGATTACGCGCGCGGTGGCACGGCCCTCTTCCGGCACCAGCTTGCCGGTCAGGTCGCCGGTGCCGATATCTTCCATCAGGGCTGCCAGCAGGTTGCGTTCATACGCGCCCGCCAATGCATCGTCGAACGGTGCGAATTTATTTTTCAGAGTGCTCATGCAGGACCGATACCTTGGAACAGTTGCGCTTCTTTCGCCAGGTCTGCGCCTGGGGCGATTTTGGCTTTCTTGGCAGCCGCGAAATCGAGCATGCGGTTGATCGAGCGCTGCGCCAGCCTGCCGATTTCAGGGTCAACGTGGATTTCGTTGTCCATGTTTTCCAGCACGTCTGCCAGGTTGCGCAGGCCGTTCATCGCCATCCACGGGCAGTGCGCGCAGCTCTTGCAGGTGGCGCTATTGCCGGCAGTTGGCGCTTCGATGAAGCTCTTGCCCGGTGCGGCCATGCGCATTTTGTGCAGGATGCCGTTGTCGGTGGCGACGATAAATTCGGTAGCTGGCAGGCTGACTGCGGCAGCGATCAGCTGCGAAGTGGAGCCCACCACGTCGGCCTGCTCGACCACGCCGGCCGGCGACTCAGGGTGCACCAGCACTTTGGCGTTCGGGTGCTCGGCCTTCAGGAGGTCCAGCTCGACGCCCTTGAATTCGTCGTGCACCAGGCAGGAACCCTGCCACAGCAGCATGTCGGCGCCGGTCTGTTTCTGGATGTAGCCGCCCAGGTGCTTGTCCGGTGCCCACAGGATTTTCTTGCCCTGCTCGTGCAGGTGCTTGACGATATCCAGGCCGATCGACGAGGTGACCATCCAGTCGGCGCGCGCTTTCACGGCGGCGCTGGTGTTGGCATACACCACCACGGTGCGGTCCGGGTGCTGGTCGCAGAAAGCGATGAAGTCTTCCGGCGGGCAGCCCAGGTCCAGCGAGCAGGTGGCGTCCAGGTCCGGCATCAGCACGGTCTTTTCCGGGCTCAGTATCTTGGACGTCTCGCCCATGAACTTGACGCCGGCCACCACCAGGGTCTTGGCCGGATGGTCGCGCCCGAAGCGCGCCATTTCCAGCGAATCGGAGACGCAGCCGCCGGTTTCCTCGGCCAGGTCCTGCAGGTCGGCGTCCACGTAGTAATGGGCCACCAGCACGGCGTTACGCTCGCGCAGCAGGGTCTTGATGCGTTCCTTCAGCAGGATTTTCTCGTTGGCCGGCACAGGTGCCGGGGTGCGGGCCCACGCATGGGCCACGCAGCTGCCGCCTTCGACTGGCTTCTCGAATTCGACAGTCTTGATCGGTACAACGGTTGCGTTCATTTACTCGATGCCTTGGCTCTTCAGGTAGTCTTCATAGCCGCCGCGGAAGTCCACGACTTCTTTTTCCTTGATCTCGATGATGCGGGTGGCCAGCGAGGAAACGAACTCGCGGTCGTGCGACACGAAGATCAGGGTGCCGGCGTACTTTTCCAGGGCGATGTTGAGCGACTCGATCGATTCCATGTCCATGTGGTTGGTCGGCTCGTCCAGGAGCAGGACATTGTGGCGGCCCAGCATCAGCTTGCCATACATCATACGGCCTTTTTCACCACCCGACAGGACCTTGACCGATTTCTTGACTTCGTCGCCGCCGAACAGCAGGCGGCCCAGCGATGAGCGCACAGCCTGGTCGTCGTCGCCTTCCTTGGTCCACTGACCCATCCAGTCGGTCAGGTTGATGTCGCTGGCGAATTCCTCGGTCGGATCCTGCGGCATGTAGCCGACGTTGGCGTTTTCCGCCCATTTCACCAGGCCGGTATCAGCATTCAGGCCGGTGATCTCTGCGCCGCCGATGCAGCGCAGCATGGTGGTCTTGCCGGCGCCGTTGGCGCCGATGATGGCAATGCGCTCGCCCGCTTCCACTGCCAGGTCGACGTTCTTGAACAGGGTGCGGTCATAGGTTTTCGAGATGCCCTGGGTCTCCACCGCCAGGCGGTGCAGCTTTTTCTCGCCGTCGAAGCGCACGAAGGGATAGGCGCGCGAGGATGGCTTGATGTCCTCGATCTTGATCTTGTCGATCATCTTGGCGCGCGAGGTGGCCTGGCGCGCCTTGGATTTGTTGGCCGAGAAGCGGCGCACGAAGTCCTGCAGTTCGGCGACCTTGTCCTTGGCCTTGGCATTGTTGGCCAATTGCTGGTTGCGGGCCTGGGTCGAGGCCAGCATGTATTCGTCGTAATTGCCCGGATAGATCTTCAGCGTGCCGTAGTCCATGTCGGCCACGTGGGTGCATACCTGGTTCAGGAAGTGGCGATCGTGGGAGATGATGATCATCGTCGAATCGCGCTGGTTCAGCGTGTCTTCCAGCCAGCGGATGGTATCGATGTCCAGGTTATTGGTCGGTTCGTCCAGCAGCAGGATGTGCGGGTTGGAGAACAGGGCCTGCGCCAGCAGCACGCGCAGCTTCCAGCCCGGCGCCACGGCGCTCATCGGGCCCTGGTGCAGGCTGATGTCGATACCGGCGCCCATCAGCAGTTCGCCGGCGCGCGCTTCGGCGGTGTAGCCGTCGTATTCGGCGACCTTGCCTTCCAGTTCGGCCGCTTCCATGTAGTCGTCGTCGGTCGCTTCCGGGTTGGCGTAGATGGCGTCGCGCTTGGACATCGCTTCCCACATCTCGGTGTGGCCCATCATGACCACGTCCAGCACGCGCTTTTCTTCGTACGCGAACTGGTCCTGGCGCAGCTTGCCGAGGCGCTCGTTGGCGTCCAGGCTCACATTGCCGGCAGACGGTTCGAGGTCGCCACCGAGGATTTTCATGAAGGTCGACTTGCCGCAGCCGTTCGCTCCGATCAGGCCGTAGCGGTTACCGTCGCCAAACTTGACGGAAATGTTCTCGAACAGCGGCTTGGCGCCGAACTGCATGGTGATGTTAGCGGTAGAAAGCATGCTGGAATAAATGTGGGTAAAAGCGAATCGGGCATTATACCCCGCCCACCATAGGGACGCATAGGAGCGGCCCTCGGTGGTGATGCAAAATAATCATCAAAAACATCACGAGACGCTACGGGATAGTGCCTCTTTCCGATTTCGCGGAAAACTCTTAAACGCTCTTGACCACTCTTGTTTTCTCTTATTTACTCTTATTCGCTCTTAAATTTCCTTACTTTCTTGCGCAGGAACATCGCCGGCTGCCATTCATTGTCATTTGGAAAGCGGACCCAGATGGTCGTCCATGCATTCCTGAACGAGCCGCCCACGGCATTCACGAACTGTACTGGCGAAACACTTCGTCCGGCGTAGCGCAGTGCCAGCTTCGACCAATTTAAGAGCGAATAAGTTCAATCAAGAGGCAATAAGAGTGATTAAGAGCGAATAAGAATTTTCCTGTATTTCGCGAACACCCCTCTATTGCCGCATCCAGTCGCGCAATTCGTAGTACCAATACGTCATTTGTGCAGCCAGCAGCCCGGCCGGGCCGCCGGTGGTCGGCAGGCCCCAGGCTGCGAACTGCTCGACCTTACTGAGTTCGCCCATGAGGGCAGCCGACAGGACATCGCCGGCCAACGATGTCGGCCCCACCCCGTGGCCACCGAACCCCATGCCATACCAGACCCCATTTGGCAGCTTGCCGAGTTGCGGCATCTTGTGGCGGCCATAGCTCATCAAGCCGCTCCAGGCGTAATCGACCCTGGTGCCCGCGAGCTGGGGATAGACTTTCAGCATATCGTCATACAACAGGCGCGCCACCTCCTCCGGACTACGCGATCGAACCGAGATGCGGCCGCCCCACAGCAAGCGGCTGTCCGCCAGTGGACGGTAGTAATCGAAGGCGAAACGTGTGTCGTAAATGGCCGCATCAGTGGCCAATGCCTGCGGCATCCGGCCGCCGAGCGGCTCGGTCACCATGACATACGTCGCAATTGGCAGGATCGCGCCGGCCAGCGCAGGATACAGGCGCTCGAGGTAGCCGCCGCAGCAGACGACAACTTCCTCGCACAGCACTTCGCCAGCCGCCGTCGCGACACGCCAACCCTTGCCTCCGGCGGCCCGCGGCAGCGCCTCGATCGAGACCACACGGCTGTTTTCATGCACACGGATGCCGCCAGCCTGCAGCGTGCGCGCCAGGCCCTGCGCGTACTTCAGCGGATGAAAGTGGAAGGCGTTTTGCTCGTACAGGGCACCGAAATAACGCTCGCTGCGCGCCCGCTGGGCGAAATCGGCCGGCGAAATCCGTTGCCACTCGACGCCCAGGTGGTCGCGCATGAAGTGCTGGCGCTCATCCAGCACGCGCGGATCGTCAAACCAGTTGGCGAGGTAAATGCCGCCATGCGTAGCGTCGCAATCAATGCCGTACTGCGCGATACGACGGCGGATCTGGTCGACAGCGCCAAGCGTGAGCTGGTAGAGCCGCCTGCCCTGCTGCGCGCCAACGGTCGCCAGCAAAGCCTGTTCATCGAGCGAATAGCCGCCGAACACGAAGCCACCATTGCGGCCGGATGCGCCGTGGCCGACCTGTTCGGCTTCCAGCAGGACCACGTCGCGCTCGCCATGCTCCATCAGCGACATCGCCGTCGCCAATCCCGCAAAACCGGCGCCGACGATGCAGATGCGCGCCTGTTGGCGGCCCGCCAGAGGCGCGCAGGCATCGCCGGGCGCGGTAGCGCGGTAGTAGCTCTCCGCGCCGTTCATCACAGCGTTGGATAGCCGCTTGCCGTCAGGTCAAAGCCTTCGCCGTCGGAAACGAGATGCGCCCGCCCCCCGAATGGCAAGGTGCAGCGCGATTCTCCGTGGCCGAACGGCAGGCCGGTCAGCACCGGCACCGGCAGCAGGCTGCGGATATACGCCAGCATCGTGTCGAAGTCGTAACCGTTATCGTGCGGCGACAACCGGTAACCGGAAAAATCACCCAGCACGATGGCGCGCTGGCGCTCCAGTACGCCGGCAAAATGCAGCTGCAGCAGCATGCGCTCGACACGGTATGGATGTTCGCCGATATCTTCAAGGAACAGGATGCCGCCATCGATCTGCGGCCAGTATGGCGTACCAATCAGGTGGTTGATCATTGCCAGGTTGCCGCCCCACAACGTGCCCTCCACGTCCAGCTGCGGATTGCCTGCCCCCGTGCCGCGCACGGAATGGGTCGGCCCCTTCAGGCAATCCCAGAACTGTTTCAAGGTGTACGCAACCGGCTCCTCGCGAACCAAGTCCGCGCTCATCGGCCCGGCGAAACTGATGCGGCCTGTCGCCTGGTACAGGCCCATATGGAAAGCCGTGATATCACTGAAACCGACAAACAGCTTCCCGCTGTCGGCCATGCTGCGAAAATCAATGTGCGGCAGGATGCGGCTGATGCCGTATTGGCCGCGCAAGGCAATCACGATCTGGCATTCGGGGTCGGCTGCGGCGGCGTTCAGCTGCGCCAGGCGCTCGCCATCCGAGGCAGCGAAGCGCTCGAATTTGCGCTCCGCGTCGTAGTAATTGTGGACGATATAGCCTTGCGACTGGAGGCGGGAAATGCCGCGTGCCAGCGCGGCGTCATCGATGGGGTAGCCGCTGGTTCCGGCAATGGCAATTCCGATATTTTTCACCCGGCCATATTACCCCGGAGATGTTGTTCTAGCAAGGCAAGCAGGCGTCCCACCAAGACCGGCGGCATATCATGGCCCATGCCTTCAATCAGCTCCAGCCGCGCCCCCGGGATCTGGCGCGCCGTGTCGATGCCGCAGGCGCATGGCACCAGGGGATCGGCATCGCCATGGATCACCAGTGCCGGGCAGCGGATCTTGCGCAGCAGCGCGCTGCGGTCGCCCGAAGCGGCAATCGCCACCAGTTGCCGCGCCACCCCGTCACCACTCACGCTGCGCGCCACTGCCTCACCGGCCATCTGCCGCAACAAATCGTCCGGCATTGGGAACGCCGGACTGCCAATGGTGCGGAAGGTATCGACCATCTGCTCCACCACGCGCGCCCGGTGGTGCGCACTTGCCGTGCGGCGCAGCAGGATGCGCCGCGCCGCCGGCGTCGGCCCCGGCAGGCCGCGGCGGCCGCTGCTCGACATGATGGAGGTCAGGCTCAGCGTGCGCGTCGGATAGCGCGCCGCCATGATCTGCGACACCATGCCGCCCATCGACACACCGACAATATGCGCTGCCGCCACGCCCAATGCGTCAAGCAGCCCGAGCGCATCGCCGGCCATATCGTTCAAGGTATACGCCGCGCTCTGGGGCCAGCCGAACAGGTGGCGCAGGTAGGCCAGCCACAGGTTGGGCGCGCCAAGATGGTCGAGATGGGAAGACAAGCCGGCATCGCGGTTGTCGTAACGGATCACATGGAAGCCGCGCTGCACCAGCCCGTCGACCAGTTCGCCCGGCCAGGAAATCAGTTGCAGGGCCAGCCCCATGTTCAGCAGCACAGCCGGGCCGGCCGGGTCGCCGCTGGACTCGTAGGTAATCGTAATACCGTTTATATCAACGCTGGACATAGCTCAGCATAGCACCGCCAAAGCGGCGCGTGGCGCGCGCTCAGGCGACGTTGTTTTTGCGCAAAGCGCGCCGTTCGGCGAAGAAATCCTTCAAGACCTGGCCGCAGTCCTCGGCCAGCAGGCCGCCTTCCACCTCGGCGTGGTGGTTCAGCTGTCCGCTCTCGAAAACATTGACCACCGAACCACAGGCGCCGGTCTTGGGATCGGTGGCGCCGTAAATAATGCGCGACAGGCGGGCGTGCATCATGGCGCCGGAACACATTACGCATGGCTCGAGCGTCACATACAGTTCGCAGCCCGGCAGGCGGTAGTTGCCCAGTGCTTCGGCAGCGGCCCGCATCGCCATGATTTCAGCGTGGGCGGTCGGGTCGTGGCGGCCGATCGGCTGGTTGTAGCCGCGGCCAATCACCACGCCGTCCTTGACGACGACGGCGCCGACCGGCACCTCGCCTTCCGCCCAGGCGCGACGCGCTTCAAGCAGCGCCTCGCGCATGTACAACTCATTCGACAATTTCAGCCCAGCAGTTAGGGGTTTCGTGCAGCACCAGCTTGTGCAGGTGCAGGCCGGTGCCGTAACGGTCCTTGAAGGCGGCCTTCAGGATATCCCAGGCCACCGCCGCGAGGTTTTCCACCGTCGGGATACGGTCGATCACTACGGTCTTGTGGCTCGGCAGCGAGGACAGGAAATCCTTCACCGCGGCGTCCTTTTCGTACACCAGGAAGGCGTGGTCCCAGACATCCACCAGATGCTCTTTGGCGATGGTCTTGACGTCCGAAAAGTCCATGATCATGCCATTGTCGGAATTGCCTTCCGAGTCGATCACCTTGCCGGTCAGGGTGATTTCCAAGGTGTAGCGGTGGCCGTGCAGGTTGCGGCATTGGCTCTTGTGGTCCGGAATGCGATGGCCAGCATCGAATTCCAGTTTGCGGGTAATAGTTAACATCGAGTCAGCAATACTTAAGGTATGTTCAACAGTTTATGGGTTTGCAGGCTCAGTTTCCATTTAGGATTGCGCTTGCAGGTCTCGATCGCCAGCGTGGTATTGAAGGCCGCCAGCGGGCCATCCATCGGCTGCACGAAGAAATTCTCGAAATCCAGGCCTTCATAGGCGGCCAGGTCCTGGTCCTTCTGCGGGATCACAACCTTGATTTCATTGCCTTTGCTGACCACCAGCTGCGCGCCCATTTTCGGGCTGACGCAGATCCAGTCCACGCCCGCCGGCACTTCCATGGTGCCGTTGGTTTCGATGGCGATGGTAAAGCCCGCCGCATGCATCGCGTCGATCAGCTGCGCATCGAGCTGCAGCAGCGGTTCGCCGCCGGTGAACACCACATATTTATGGCCATGGCCGGCCGGCCACAGGCTGTCGATTTTCTGCGCCAAGGCCGCCGGCGCGGCGAATTTGCCACCGTTTTCGCCATCGGTGCCCACGAAGTCGGTGTCGCAAAACTGGCAGACGGCGCTGGCGCGGTCTTGTTCGCGGCCGGTCCACAGGTTGCAGCCGGAAAAACGGCAAAACACGGCGGGCCGCCCGGCGTGGGCGCCTTCGCCCTGCAGGGTGTAGAAAATTTCCTTGATGCTATAAGTCACGGGTGAATCCGGTGGTCGGCAACCCTACATTATAGCGCGTTTCACGAAACGAAATGCCTTTGCGCTTCGTCAACATTTGCCTCTTGCGGCGGCGGCACAATCAAGTTCCCGACGCAGTGAACAACAAACAGGGCCGCCGCCAAATGAATAGTCTCCTCCAGAGCTCCCACCTGATGGAAGCCCCCTGCCCGGACCAGCCGCAGGGTTTCGCATTGAAGCTGATGGAACTGCTGGTCATTCCCACTTTTGTCCTTGACCCCCAGGGCCGGGTCATCATCTGGAACCGCGCCTGCGAGCGCCTGACCGGCGTCCCGGCGCACGAGCTGCTTGGCAGTAGCGCGCACTGGTGCGCCTTCTACGCCAACCAGCGCCCGACCCTGGCCGACCTGGTGATCGCCGGCCGTACCGGCGAGATCCTCGACCTGTACGACGGCCAGTCGCGCGGCCCGGCCGGGACCAGGGACAACCTGTGTGCGGAAAACTGGTGCGAAATGCCGCGCAGCGCCGGCCGCCGCTACCTGGCCGCCGATGCCAGCCCGATCTACGACAGCGACGGGCAGCTGGTGGCCGTGGTCGAGACCTTGCGCGACCTGACCGAGGAAAAGCAGACCCAGATCGCGCTGGAGCAGCTGGCTACGCGCGACGGCTTGACCGGGCTGGCCAACCGGCGCTGCTTCGACCATACCTTGCTGGCCGAGTGGCAGCGCGCCCTGCGCCAGGCGCAACCCCTGTCGCTGCTGATGGTCGACGTCGACAACTTCAAGCAGTACAACGACGCCTTCGGCCATGTCGGCGGCGACGATTGCCTGAAGCGCATCGCCAGCGCAGTAGCGAGCGAAATGCGCGCCAACGACCTGGTGGCGCGCTATGGCGGCGAGGAGTTCGCCGTGATCCTGCCCAACCAGTCGCTGAAAGGCGCCGCCATCGTCGCCGAGCGGATCCGCTGCCGCATCGAAGCGCTGCGCCTGCCCAACAGCGGCGCGTCCCAGCGCTACGTCACGGTCAGCATCGGTGCCGCGACCGCGATCGCCTCGCACGAGCAGCAGCCGGCGCAGCTGGTGGCCACGGCCGACGCGGCGCTGTACCGCGCCAAGCATATGGGCCGCAACCGGATCAGCCTGCCCGGCACTTAGCGCGCTGCGCTCCGCCCAGCATGGCGCGGTTGCGGCCGGAGCGCTTGGCTTCATACAGCGCCTTGTCGGCCGCCTCCAGCAAGCTGGCCGGCGTGTCGTCGGTGTCGGGGGGCAGCGAGCACAGGCCGACGCTGATGCTCACATGCGGCGCCACCAGCGAAGCGGCGTGCGGCAGATGCAGTCCCGCCACGTGCTCGCAGATCCATGTGCCGTAGCGCTGCACCTCTTCCTCGCAGCTGTTGGGCAGCAGCACCACGAACTCTTCGCCGCCGTAGCGCGCCACCAGTTCGCCCGGCCGGCGCGTGCACTGGGCCAGTGCCTGCGCCACCGTGCGCAGGCACTCATCGCCCACCTGGTGGCCATAGTGGTCGTTGTACAGCTTGAAATGGTCGACGTCGACCAGCGCCACGCCCAGTGCCGCGCCCTGGCGCCGGTGCCGCGCCACTTCGACCGTGAACTGTTCGTCGAAATAGCGCCGGTTGTGCAGGCCGGTCAGGCCATCTTTGTGCGCCAGCGTATCGAGGCTGGCCAGCGCCGCCTGCAAGCGCAAATGGGTGCGCACGCGCGCCTGCACCACCGGCCCGCTGAGCGGCTTGGTGATGAAGTCCACCGCGCCGGCATCAAGGCAGGCGATCTCGTTTTCCACGCCGCTGCTGGCGGTCACGAAAATCACCGGGCAATGCCGCAGGTCGGGATCGGCCATGATGCGGTCGCATACGGCAAAACCGTCCATGCTCTTCATCTGCAGGTCGAGCAGGATCAGTTGCGGGCGCTGGGCCCGTGCGATTTCCAGCCCCGCCATGCCGTTGGTGGCAAACAGCACCCGCGCCTGCTCGCGCAGCATGGCGCTCATCAGGCGGATGGTGTCGGGGTTGTCGTCGATGATCAGGATGGTGCTTTCCATGCTTCCTCACTCAACACATCAAGCGCGGTACCGAAGTCCAGCGCCTCGATCGCCGTTTCCAATTGCGCCGCAGCGTCGTCGCCGCGCTCGCTGGCCAGTTGCGGCCGCAGCTGGCGGAACTGCTCCAGTGCATCCAGGTCCTGCCGGCGCAGCATTTCGGCCAGGGTATGCATGGCCGCGTGCAAATCCTGCTGCACGCCGGCCGCGCGCGCCGGCTGTTCAAGCTGCAGCCAGCGCGCGCCGGCCTGCAGCGTCGCCGACAGCGCCATCTGCGCCAGTTCGAACTGGCGCCCGGCCTCGGCCCCATCGCCGTTGCGCAGGGCCGCCTCGGCCGCCAGTGTGGCGTCGGCGAAGTTGCGCGCGCCCAGGCTGCCCACACCGCCGCGCAGCGCATGCAGGCCCGCCGCAGCGGCCACCGCATCGCCATCCTGCCAGTGCGCCCGGGCCGCGTCCAGTTCCCCTTGCGACTGGCGTACCACGCGCTCCACCAGTGAAACAATGTTCTGCCGCTGCGGGCCGTGCCCGATCACCGCCAGCAGCTTGCGGATGGCGAACACGCCGGGTTGCTGCTCGGCGTCGCTGTGCGCCGCCGGCGCTGCTGCCGCCTGCTGCAGCAGGGCCGGCGGCGGTGGCGACGGCGCCCGCGCCGCGGCGCCGCCCAGGTGGGCCGCAATCGTGGCCAGCATCTGCGTGTACTCGACCGGCTTGGGAATGAAGCCGTCCATGCCGCATTCCTGGCACCTGGCCTGCTCGGTATCCAGCACACCCGCGCTCATCGCCAGGATCGGCAGGCGCAAGCCCATTTGCGCGCGCAGGATGCGGGTCGCCTCGAAACCGTCCATCACCGGCATCTGCACATCCATCAACACCAGGTCGAACGCCGCCGGCTCGGCGCGCAGCATGTCCACCGCCTGCTGGCCATGCTCGGCCACCGTCACCAGCGCGCCGGTCGGCTCCAGCACGCCGCGCGCCACCACCTGGTTGGTCAGGTTGTCTTCCACCAGCAGGATGCGCGCGCCGCGCAGCACGCTGGCATAGGCTGCCTGCGCCGCCTCCGGCGCCAGTTGCGGCACGGCGCCGCGCTGGCGCAAGCCCTGCAGCAGCAGGCGCAGGGCGCCGGGCATGACCGGTTTGGCCAGCGCTGCCGCTTCGCCCGCCAGCGAATGACGGTCCAGGCTGCGGTTCAGCGCTACCAGGCAGAGGCCGTCAAACGGCGCCGTGCCCTGCGCGTCCAGCAGTACCGAGTCGACCAGCGCCACGTCCCAGTTGGCGGCATCGGCGGCCGGCGCCGCCGCATGCGCCTCCACCACGCAGCCCCAGCCCCGCAATTGCGCCTCCAGGTAATGCAGCGTCGGCACATGGTCATCCACCAGCAGCACGCGCAGGCCGGCCAGCGCGCCGTCTGCGCAACCTTCCAGGCGCTGGCGGCGCGCCACTTGCAGCGGCACGGACACCACGAACTCGCTGCCGCGACCCGCTTCGCTGCTGACCGTGATGGTGCCGCCCATCAGCTGCACCAGCTGCTGCGAAATCGACAGTCCCAGCCCGGTGCCGCCGAAGCGCCGTGCAGTCGAACTGTCGGCCTGTTCGAAAGGATTGAACAGGCGCCCCAGCTGCTCGCCGCTCATGCCAATGCCGCTGTCGCTCACCACCAGCTGCAGGATTTCCATCGAACTGCCCGGCGCACTGCTGCCGATATGCACCCGCACCTCGCCTTCGGCAGTGAACTTGATGGCATTGCCCACCAGGTTGAGCGCCACCTGGCGCAGGCGCTGCAAGTCGCCCACCAGGCTGGGCGGCAGGTCCGCATCCAGCGTCAGCAGCAGGTCGAGGCGCTTGCCCACGCTGGCCGACTGCATCGCCGCCGCCACCGCTTCGGCCAGCTCGTCGACCTGGAACGGCGCGGCCACCACGGCCAGCTTGCCCGCTTCGATCTTGGACAGGTCGAGGATGTCGTTGACCAGGGCCAACAGCGCACTGCCGGAGGCGCGGATCAGGCGCACGTATTCCTGCTGTTCGGCGCTGAGCGGCGTGCGCTCGAGCAGTTGCCCGATGCCCAGCACCGCGTTCATCGGGGTGCGGATCTCGTGGCTCATATTGGCCAGGAAGGCGCTCTTGGCGCGGCTGGCTTCCTGCTGCTGCAGTTCGGCCTTCTTGCGCGCCGTGATGTCCAGCGCCACGATATGGAAGCCGCACACCTCGCCCTGCACATCGGTGTCAGGGATGTAGTCGGTCATGAAGTGGCGCTGCCAGCCGGCGCGCTCGGTATCGGTCTCGAAGTGCACCCGCTCGCCGCGCAGCGCCGCCGCCGCCTGCGGCTCGATCTGCCGGTACAGCTGCTCGCCCAGTACTTCCTTCATGCTGCGCCCGATCATGGCGGCCGGATCGATCCCGAGCAGGGTCTGGTAGCTGCGGTTGGCGAAGCGGAACACCTCGTCCTGGTCGACGTAGCCGATGGCGGCCGGATTATGGTCGGCCACCGTGCGCAGGAAGCGCTCCTTGTCCGCCAGCTCCAGCTGGGCACTGGCCAGCGCCGACAACTGTTCTGCCGCCGCCTCTTCGCTGCGCCGGCTTTGCGTGGCGTCGGTCACAAACACCGCATACGCTTGCGCGCCATCGAGCGCATGGCGCCGCAGCGTCAGTTCGGCGTCGAAGCGCGTACCGTCGCGGCGCCAGCCCGTCAGGGCCACCGGCTGGCCGACGCTGCCGTCGCCCAGGCCGGCCAGCAGGCCGGCGCTGGCCTGCAACAGCTGGTCGACCGGCTTGCCCAACGCTTGCGCGCGCTGCCAGCCAAAGATTTCGCTGGCACGCCCGTTCCAGTCGCTGACGATGCCGGCTTCGCTCAGCCCGATAAACGCTTCCTGCGTCCCATCGAGCATGGCATGCATGCGCGCTGCCAGGGCCCGCCCGTCGCCCTGCGCCAGCGCCAGTTCTGCACTGCGCTCCTCCAGCTGCAGTTGCAGTGCGCCCTTGTCGCGCTCGAGTTGCTGCAGCAGATCGCGCTGGCGCAGCAGCGCGCCGTTGCACGCCAGGCGCAGGCTTTCCATTTCGCCGAAGCTGCCCGCCAGCGGCGCCACTTCGCGCGCCGTGCCCTGCTCCACCGCGTGCAGCGCCGCCGTGGCCTGCTGCAGCGGCCGCAACAAGGCGCGCGCGGTGCGCCAGCCCAGCAGTGCAAACAGCAGCGCCAGTACCATCCCGCCCAGTGCCAGGGCGGCCTGCAGGCGGCGCACCGGCGCCAGTGCGCTGGCCGTATCCTGGCGCACCAGCACCGTCCAGCCGAGCCCCGGATAGCCGTCGTAGCCGCGCGTGCGCCCATAGCCGACCAGGTAGCTGCGCCCATCGGCCCAGCGTTCTTCCACATAGCCGGAATGCTGCAAGCGCGCCTGCGCCAGCGCGCTGCTTGGCAGGGTCTGCTCGAGCAAGCCGTCCGGGCCCGCCAGCACCTTGCCCTCGCGCGCCACCACCATGGTGTTTTCCGCCAGCAGTTCGCGCGCCCAGTTCCAGTGCAATTGCACCCCCAGCACGCCCGCCGGGCGGCTGGCGCCGTCGTAGTAAGGGAAGGCCAGGTCCAGCACGCGCAGGGGGCGGCCACCGTTGGACGGCAGCAGGCGTCCCAGCAGCGGATCGGCATGCACATCGTGCACATACACTCCGCTGGGCGCCTCGGCCCACCAAGGCTGTTTCGAAACGTCGGCGCCTTCCAGCACGCCGCCGGTGGCGGCGCTGACTTTGCCTGCCGCATCGGCCAGGCCGATCCAGGCATACAGGGGATAGGTGCGCTGCAGGTCTTCCAGCAGGTGGCGCCGCTGCGCCGGCGTGTGCTGCTCTGCCAGCGCACCGGCGCGCCGCGCCAGCAGCTGTATTTCGCGATAGCGCTCGAACATGGCGGCGTCGAGCTGGTCGGCGCTGTCGCCGGCACGCTGCGCCAGGCCCTGGCCGATGCTGTGTTTGAGTTCGCCGGCAGTGCGCCAGCCCAGCAGGGCCGCCGCCAGCAAGGCCAGCAGCAGGACCGAGATTGCCATCAGTCCGGCCAGCACCGTCCCCAGGCCCGCCGGGCCAATCCTGTGTCGCAGGTCAGGACGTTCGGGCAAGGCATGGTCTGGCATGGCAGCTCCGGTTCTCCGAAGCCCCGAGTATAACCGACTCTCCAGCGCAAAGTTGCCAGAAAGTCTTGCTCAACGTGCCTTCATTAATGCACTTTACGTCCCGAACGCGACTTCTGCGCCTTGGTTTCGCCGTGCTCGCGGCGCTGCTTGTTTACAATGCGCGCTGCGACCTCTTCCTCGCGGCCGGGGTAGCGGTGCTCTTCCTTGAACTCTTGCTTGAGTTCCTTGTATTCGCGCTCCCGCTTCGGGCTGGCTCCTTTTGGCATGACTGGCCTCCTGATGTCCGTTGCTGCCCCCATGCTAGCCAAGCCTTGCCAGGCACAGCGCACGTAACGAGAGCGGCTCCCGGCGTGCCGGCGCTGCACCGCTCAGAACTGCTCGACCCAGGCCGCCAGCTGCGACGGCGTCAGGGCGGCGTCGGCCTGCACCAGGCGGCATTCGACGCCCAGTACATTGCTGGCCATTTGCAGCGACGCGCCGCGCTTGCCCAGCCACAGCAGGCATGCCAGCCAGAACGCGTGTTGCGACGAGACCGGCGCGCTGGTTGGCGTTTCCAGGAATTCGGTGAGCTGGGACGCCTTCAGGAACAGTGCATGGCTGGCATCGACCGCGCGGAAGGTCGGGCCGAAGGCCTCCCCCAGCAGCGCAAAGGCATGCGCCGGGTCGGCATCGGCATAGCGCTGCTCCAGCTCCAGCAGGTGGTCGCGCACGGCGCAGCCGAAGGCGGCGCTGCGGAAGGCCTCCGAGCTGATCAGGTCGGAATGGTCCAGCATCAGCCAGTCCGGTTCCGGCGGCGTCATGCCGGCGCTGAGGGCGCCTGCCAGGTAGCTTTCCACCGGCACGAAGGACGGCCCGGCCGACAGGCTGGCCGCCAGCGTGTACAGGGTGCCGATGCGGCTGGCCACGGCCTGCTTCTGGCGTACCAGCAGCTTTTCGCGCAGCAGTTGCGAATGTTCCTTCTGCAGCTTGGCCAGGGCCAGTGCCTGTTTCAGTTCCATGCGCAGCGCGGCAATATCCCATGGCTTCTGGATATAGCGGTGGATCTGGCCCTGGTTGACCGCGTCCACCGTGTGCTCCAGTTCCGAATAGGCGGTGGTGAGGATGCGCACGATATGCGGGTAGCGGTCCCAGGCGTAGAACAGCAGCTCATTGCCATAGGCGCCGGGCATGCGCTGGTCGGACACCAGCACCGCGATCTCGTCGGCGTGCTCGTCGAGCATACGCTTGCCCTCCTCCACCGACTCGGCCACGTACACGGGCGCCAGCGCGCCGAGGGCGCGCTGGAAATATTTGAGGGCGGTCGCCTCGTCGTCGACGTAGAGGATCGCCGGCGTTTGTTTGGTCGGTTGTTCTGTCATGCTCGTTCCTTCTCTAACTCCGGGAAATTCATGGTGACGGTGGTGGCGCGACCCGGTTCCGACTGCACCCGCAGGTTGCCGCCGAACGATTGCATCACGCGGTTGCAGAAGATCAGGCCCCAGCCGCTGCCGCCTTCGCTGCCGTGCATGGACACCGGGTCCAGCAGCAGGCGGTTCAGCAGCGCCGGCGCAATGCCGGGGCCATTGTCCTGCACGATAATATACGGCCGCTCGGCAACGCCCACGGTGAGCCTGATGCGCGGGCCGGACTGGCCCTGCAGCGCGCGCAGCGCGTTGCTGAGCAGCGAGGACAGCACCAGCGCCACGCAGTTCGGCGAGGCGCGCACATTGAAGTCGGCCTGCACATCGACTTCGATCATCTCGCGCTGGCCGGGCGCCAGCGGATACACGCCCAGCAGGGCCGCGACCATCTGCTGCGCGCTGCCGCTGGCCAGGCGCGCGGTCGGCACCACGCTGGCGCGCTTGACCGATTCGACAAACGAAGCCAGCACCGACAGGCAGTAGCGCGCATTGTCGTTCATGTGCGCCGCGGCGTTGCCGATATCGGCCCGCAGCGGCAAGCCCTTGTCTTCCGCCTGGGCGTTGACGCGGCGCTGGATATTGCGCGCGAAATTGGCGATGGTGGCCAGCGGCGTATTCAGTTCGTGCGCCAGGAAGGCCACCGTCTCCTCGATCGCCAGCAGGCTTTGGCGGCGCATGGCGCGCTCGCGCGCATTTTCACTGGCCAGGCGCAGCGCGTCGCGCACCATATTGGCGTCCAGCGGCTTTTCCAGGATGCGGAAGATGTCGCCGCCGTTGATGGTTTCCAGCAGCACCTCCTTGTCGGCATAGGCCGTGACCAGGATGCGCACCAGGTGCGGGTAATCGCGCTCGACCTGGCGCAGCAGCTCGCCGCCGACGCGGCCCGGCATGCGGTAGTCGGTGACCAGCACGTCGATATCGCTGTCGGGCCTGGCCAGGATCACGAGCGCCTCGTCCACGCTGGGCGCGGTCAGTACCGTGAAGTCGTTCTCCACCGCGCGCGCAAAATACTTGCGCGCCAATTCCTCGTCGTCCACATACAGCACCGTTGCCTGCTGGCTGCGATCGCTCATTTCTCGCCTCCGCTCACGCGCGGCAGGTCAAAGGTAAACCGGGTCCATTCGCCCGGCACGCTTTCCGCCGCCAGTTGGCCGCCGTGGCGCTGGATCACGCTGTAGCAGATCGACAGGCCCAGGCCCAGGCCCTGCCCCACTTCGCGCGTGGTGAAAAACGGTTCGAAGACGCGGCCGATATTCTCCGGCGCGATGCCCGGGCCGTTGTCGCGCACCGTGATCTTCAGGCGCTCGCCGCGCGCTTCCGCATAGACATCGATGGCCGGATCCTGCGTCGCGCCCTTGCGCATGGCCAGCGCCGCATTGCTCAGCAGGTTGATCAGCACGCCGATGATGGCCGCTTCGTCGCCGCGCACCAGGGTATCGGGCTGCAGATGGCGATTGACCTTGATGCCCTTGATCTCGTGGCCTACCAGGCGCACCGACGATTCCAGTGCGCGCTCGAACAGGAATTGTGCGCTCTCGTGGTCGCTGCCGGACTTTCGGTAGGCGAAAGTCTTCAGGTCGGACACGATGTACTGCACGCGCTGCATGCCGGACTTGGCATCGGTCAGGCATTCCAGCAG
Organism: Duganella sp. Root336D2; assembly: GCF_001425005.1. Classification (GTDB taxonomy): domain Bacteria; phylum Pseudomonadota; class Gammaproteobacteria; order Burkholderiales; family Burkholderiaceae_D; genus Rugamonas. Next base: position 129,037 of record NZ_LMDB01000001.1, read on the forward strand.
CACTTCGCTGCCTTTTGCGCCCGGCTCCTCCATCGCGATGTCGATCGCCATCATGCAGAAGTTGACCGGGTTGTTCACCTCGTGCAGCAGGCCCGCAGCCAGCGTACCCAGGGCTGCCATCTTTTCCTGCTGCAGCATCTGGCCCTTGATCTCGGCCAGGCTGCGGTTGTTGGCTTCCAGCTGGGCGTTCTTGTCGGCCAGTTCCGCCTTCAACTGGAACAGGTTGAAGCGCGCCTGCTCGTTGTAATAGGTGCAGACCGCGCTGGCAATGGCGCTGAAGGCCAGCAGCAGCGAATTGACGGCAAAGGCGCCGCCCACCGGCGCCTGGCCGTCATGCACCCAGCAGGCGGCCGCGTACAGCAGGTAGGTGAGCAGGCCCAGCGTCAGGTTCTGCCACATGCGGAAGGCAAACGCGATGGCCGAGGCGAACACGCCCAGGTTCAGGCCCGCATAATAAATCGAGGAGGCGCCTTCGGTCACGGCAATCATCCAGGCAATCATGATCTGCGGCAGCATCAGCCAGGTGAAGCTCATCGCTTCCACATGGCGCGCGCCCCAGGGCTGGCGCATCAGGCCGATAATGCCCAGGATGGCCAGGGACACCAGCACCCGTGCCAGCGTAAAGGACCCCAGGTGGTCGGGATACAGGCTGAAATCGAGGCCGATGCCAAGCAGCACCAGGCCGATCGCGGTCCAGGCGCCGCCGCGGCTGAAGCGCAGCCGGTAGGCGCGCAGGTCCGACTCATAGGCCGCATGCAGGTGTGGGCTCACGTAGGGTGCCGGTCCGGTCATGGCAGCGACGCTTCGGCAAACACATTGACGCCGGTCGCATCGACATAGGTGAGGCGCGCGCGCGATTGCGGCGGCAGCAGTTGTTCCATCTTGGCTTCGTCGCGGTAGATCAGGTACCACTCCAGCAGGTGTTCCATGCCGGGGCGCTCCGGATTGTTGCTGTGGACGTTGGTCACCAGCAGGCGCCCGCCGCTCTTCATGCAGGAAGCGAAATAGTTCAGCAGGCGGTGGCAGACCTTGTCCGACAGGTAGTCGAACAGGCCGGCGCAATACACCACATCGAAGTCGGCCCCCGCTTGCGGACCGTCCACGCGGCGTTTCAGCAGGTTGTGCACGGAGTCCTGCACGAAGCGGATGTCGGGCTGGCGCGCCAGCCCGGCGCTGATGCCGCTCAGTTGGCCGCGCGTCCAGGCCAGGGTTTCTTCGCTGAAGTCGACCAGCTCGAACGACAGCCAGTGCGGCTCGTCGTACTCGCGCAGGAAGCGCTGGATCTCCTGCGCCGGCCCGCAACCCACGTTCAGCACGCGGTAGGGGCGGCCCACGCGCCGCGCCGCGTCGGCCTGGCGCTTCAGGAACTCGACCAGGATTTCGATGCGGTTGCGGTGCGCCACCGCCACCGCCGTCTGCAGGAAGGCGGCGTTGACGATCTGGAAGTAGGTGCTGGGGCCCTGGCGCGGGTCGCCCAGGATCTGGTTCACCATCTCATAGTCGCCGGCATAGCCGAGCGGCTTGCTGAAGGTGCGGAACACGAACGGCGCGCGCAGGATCAGCGGGTGCAGCGCGCCCTGGGCAAAAGCGCGGTGGGCCGCAGCCGCATCGGCCTCGACCAGGGCGGCTTCCTTGTTCAGGTCGTCGAAATAGCGGCGCACGCGCATGATCAGCGGCTCGGCCAGCTCGGCAAAGACGTCGGCGCGCAGGCGGCCGCCCTCTTTCGGCAGCGAATCGGACAGGTCGACCTGCTCCACCCAGCGCGCCACCTCGGCCAGGTAGGCGCGCGACTCGTTGACGGCAATCTGGTAATCGCGCCGGATGCGGAAGCGCTCGTCCCAGTCCGCCACGAACTTGCTCGCTTCGCGGCCCACTGCGCCCGGCAGCATCACCACCTCGCTCAGCTCGCGCCATTCGTCGATCAGCGTCACCGACACCACGGCAGTCAGGCCGGTGTTGACCATGCTGATCACTACCGCCTTGCCGATGTAGGCGCTGGCCGTTCCCATGCGTACCGTCAGCTCGCTTAACACTTCGCTGACCTGCACGATGGAATACGGGTTATACACTTCCATCACCAGCGACTTGCGCTGGAGCGTCACGATGGTGCCGCGGACCGCTTCACCTTGCGTGTTCAGGAAACTGACGACCGGATCGATTTGCGCCTGTGAATACACTTTTATTCGGAACTTAAATGGTTGCCGTGAATTAAATTGAGTGTACTGACTTGTGGCGCAAATCGCAACGTTTCACTATGAAGAATTGGCTGCATAACAGTAAGGCTTATATAAATGATAAGCGTACCCACTTGCCAACAGTACGCTGCCGCACAGACGCGACCATTTCCCGCTGCCAAAATGGGCCCAAGTCTTGGAGAATACGATGGAGCAGTCACGCAAGCAGCCACGCAAGCAGCCGCCCGCCGAACTGGAGCGGGTGGAATTCCACGAACGGTTTGCCCGCAGTTTCACCGATGCACGTTTTGACGGACTGCGCGACGCGGTGGCCGCGCTGGAAGAACTGGCCTGGCGCCAGTATTGCGATCAGCACCGGCCAGGCGCAGCACATTAAGCGTTCGCCGCCAGCAGTTCGAGGCGGGCAGCCAGCCGGTCGGCCATCTGCGCCGGCGTGAAGCCGGCATAACGGTTGGCGACGCCGCGCGCCGCCATCAGGGTACGCCCGTCCATCAGCAAACTGCGCACCACGCTGCGCCAATCCACCGCCCCCGGCAGGCGACCGCCGTTGACCGCCACGCCGGCCTGTTCCAGGCGCGCCGCCAGCAGGTAGCGCTCGAGCTGGGTCGGCAACAGCAGCATGGGCACCGCGGCCAGCAGGGAATGCGCGATGCTGCCCTCGCCCGCCTGGCTGACGCAGATGCGCGACTCGGCCAGCGCTGCCGCCAGGTCGACCGGCCCGCGTGCATATGCCAGGCTGGTGGCATGTACCGGCGGCACCGCGCCGGCAGCTACTTCCGGTTGGTAGCAGAGCACCCGGCAGCCTTCCATCACCAGGGCGTGCAGCACCGCGACGTGGGCCGGATGTTCCTGGCGCAGGTAGACGAATACCTTGTGGCCGTGGCCGGGCGGCCACTGCGGCGCTTCGCCAGCCGGCGCCACGAAGGCGGGGCCGTACCACTGTTCGCGCTCGGGCGGGCGCCCATAATGGTCCAGTTCAGGCCAGGCGCACAGGAAATGCTGGCGCCCCAGCAGCGCATCGGCCGCCTGCACATATGGCACGCCGCCATGGTGCACCAGTACCGTATTCATGACTTTCAGGGCATGCATTTCGGCCGCAGCCAGGCGCTGCAGGTCCATCGCTTCCCACGGGCGGAAATTGGGCAAGGGCTGGCCCGGCGGCGGCAAGGTGAAACCGGCACCGATTGCCGCCGAAGGAATGTCCAGGGTGCGCGCCGCCAGCAAGGCCGTGGGCGCAAACTCGGCCACCACCACGTCGGGCTTCAGCAACTGCAGCGCCGAGCGCCAGCCGCGTACCAGGCCGTCCAGTCCCTGCGCTTCGCGGTAGCCGGAACTGAGCATGATTTCGGCCAGGCTGGCCGCATGCTGGGCGGCGCCGTGCAGCCAGAGCGGCGCCTGCAGCATCGTCACCTCGAGTCCGCCCAGCAGGCGCCGGGCCTGGCCCAGGTCGCGCACCGACAGGCTGACCGCATGGCCGCGTGCCAGCAGGGCTTGCGCAATGACCCGCAAGCGTCCTGCATGGGCCAGGTCCCCCCCTAATTCCCAAGCCAGGTGGAAATGAGCCATTCTCAGTTCACCCAGCCAAGTGTCATTGCATTTTTCACATTATTTCCAGTTAAGGCTGTGCCTTGGATTTTAGAACACACTCGCAAACAGGTGTGCAATACTAAGCCATGGCCCTCACCCGACTGCTACCCCAGAGCTTGCGTGCGCGCATGACCTGCGTGGTCATCTTGTTCGTGCTTGCAGCCACCAGCATCGTGACCTGGCTGGCCCTGTCGATGTCGGAACGGGACATGAAAAGCGTGATCGGCCAGCAACAGTTCAGCCTCCTGTCGGTCGCCGCCGCCCATATCGACGAGCAACTGGCCAGCAAACGCCTGCTGCTAAGCTCCATCGCGGACGCGATTCCGGCGACCCAGCGCACGCCCTCCGCGATTCACGCCGCCATCGAGCGCCATGCCTCGGCCTCCGCCGAATTTGCCAACGTGGCGGCGTTCGACAGCAATGGACGCTACCTGGCCAGCCTGCGCACGCCGCAGCAGGACAAGCCCAACGTGGCCGACCGCCCCTATTTCGTCCAGACCCTGGCGCAAAAGCGGGCCATCATATCACCGCCCCTGCGCGGTCGCGTGTCCAATTTGCCCGTCGTCGTATTGACCCATCCCATCATCGACAGCGGCGGCGACGTGCAGGCGGTCCTGGTGGGCAGCATCGACTTGCTGAACTCCGACTTCTTCCACCATTTCAATACCATGAAGCCGGGCAAAACAGGCTTCATGTTCATCATGACCACCGACGGCCTGCTGGTCAATCACCCCAACAAGTCACGCCTGCTGGAGCATATCAACGCGCGCCCCGGCCTTAACCTCGGTACCCAGCGCGCGCTCGATGGCTTTGAAGGGTGGATGGAGGCGAGCAACAAGGATGGCGTGGACGGCATCTATTCCTATAAGCGGCTGAACGCCACCAACTGGATCGTGGCGGCGCGCTACCCGACTGCCGAAGCATTCGCGCCCATGATCAGCATGCGCCAGCAAGCGGTGCTGGCGGCAACGGTGTTTGCGGCGGTGGCCGGGGTGCTGAGCTGGCTGATGATCAACGCCCTGCTGTCGCCGCTGCAGAAACTGCGCGCCAACCTGCATGCCATCCGCAACCGCGGCGGCGATATCAGCCTGCTGCGCAGCGGCGGCAAGGACGAGATCGGCGAGCTCAGCGAAGCCCTGTATGAACTGACGGCGGAACGCCAGGCCGCGCAGGACCGGCTGGCCGCAAGCGAAAAACGGGCGCGCGTGATCGCCGACAACATCCCGGCCCTGGTGGCCTATATCGACCGCGACCTGCGCTACCATTTCACCAACGAGCATTACGAATTCCTGCTCGGCATCGACCCGCGCACCATGCTCGGCAAGCGTTTCGATGAAGTATTTGGCACCGAAGCCTGCGAACGCTGGAAGGATTGCTTCGATATCGTGCTGGCCGGACGCCGCGTCCACGTCGAGCGCCCCGGCGAGGAACTGGAGCGCCACCTGCACCTGATGGCCGAACTGGTGCCGGACCTGGCGCCCGATGGCAGCGTGCCTGGCTTCTACATGATGTGCACCGACATCACCGAGCGCAAGACTGCCGAACTGGCGCAGGCTGCCAGCGAGAAGCGCCTGCGCCTGATTGCCGACCATTTGCCGGTGATGATCAGCGCCATCGACCGCGAGCACGTCCTGCAGTTCGGCAACGCCACCTACCGCCGCTGGCTCGATACCGATCCCGATACCCTGCCCGGGCGCCCGATGGCCAGCGTAGCCGGCGGCAGCGCCTACCAAGAAGCGCGCCCCTGGCTTGACCGCGCCTTCAGCGGTGAAGTCACGGAATACGAATCGACCGCCCGCCTGCACGGCGAGCCGCGCGTGCTGGAAACCATTTTCGTGCCCGATGTGCGCAAGGACGGCAGCGTACCTTTGGTCTACGCCCTGACCACCGACGTTACCCGCAGCCGCGAGGTGGAAGCGGAATTGCTGCGCCAGGCGCGGCGCGACCCGCTGACCGGCATCCCCAACCGGCGCCAGTTCGAAGACGTGCTGGACCAGGCCATCGAACGCGTGCGGCGCCAGGACAGCCAGATGGCGCTGGCCTACCTCGACATCGACAATTTCAAGCACATCAACGACAGCCTGGGCCACGCCGGCGGGGACGAAGTGTTGAAGGAATTCGCACTGCGCCTGTCCGGCAGCGTGCGCACCACCGATACCGCGGCGCGCCTGGCTGGCGATGAATTCGTGATCGTGTTTGAAAATATCCGCCATGCCGGCGAGGTCCAGCTCCTGGCGGAGAAGGTCATGGCTGCCGTGGCGCACGATTTCACCGTGCTCGACGCGCCACTGCGCGTCACCACCAGCATCGGCATTGCACTGTATGCCGGCGGCACCGAAACGGCGGGCGGCCTGATCGGGCGCGCCGATATGGCGCTGTACGATACCAAACGCCGCGGCCGCAACGGCTTCACCATCGACAATGGCCGCGGCCTGCCGGAAGCGGCGATATCCCAGCCCTAGGCCGCGCGCAGCAACTCAATCAAGCGGCGCCCGGCCGGCCCCGGCGGCAGGTCCTTGCGCCAGCTTGCATACATTGAAAATGCCTGGCCCAGAACCGGACTCGCTTCCAGCGACAGCTCGACCAGCGTGCCGCGCGCCAGCTCGTCTTGCACCATATGGCGCGGCATGCCGCCCCAGCCCAGGCCCGCGCGCAGGAAAGCATGCTTGGCGCCCAGGTCCGCCAGGCGCCAGCCTTGCTGGTTGACCACACCGAATTGACGTCCCGCGGTGAGCGTCGAGCGGTCGCTCAAGATCAGCTGCACATGGCGCGCCGCCTCGCTGCGCGCAATCGGCGCAGGCATGGCGGCCAAAGGGTGGCCGGCCGCCGCCACTGCCACCACCGGCACCTCGAACAGGAAGTCCGTTTCGCACTCTGGCGGCACATCGGGATAAGAACCGATCACGGCTAGCCGGCAGCGCCGCTCCAGCAAGGGCTGCACCACGGCGCCCAGGGCTTCCACATCAAGGCGCAGCGGCGTGCCGGGAAACTCGTGATGGAAGACCCGCACCGCCTCCGTCAGCCGCCCGATCGGGAACATCACGTCGACCGCGACCGACAGTTCCGCTTCCAGTCCCTCGGCTAGGGTACGGGCCCTGGCCTTGAAGCCATCCATGCTGCTGGCCGCGGCGCGCGCGCAATCGAGCAAGGCGCGCCCCTGTTCCGTCAATTGCGGATAGCGGCCGCTGCGGTCAAACAACTGGAAGCCGACTTGCATTTCGAGGTTGGCGAGGGTCTGGCTGACCACCGATTGCGCGCGCCGCAGCTTGCGCCCCGCTGCCGAAAAACTGCCCTCTTCGGCGGCCGCGATGAAAGTACGCAGCTGGTCCATCGACATTGCGTCAAGCATGTGCGATCCTGTGTTTTACCAATGGCGGCCGATTTTACACGACCATGTAAGACTGGTCCGACATGGCGGCGCGCTTCTCTCTGCTTGGAAACACTGCCTTGCAATTGGATACTGGTTGACATGATGACCACACTTCCACTTAGCCGTAGCCCCCAGGCCGCAGCCAGCGGCCCCTCGCAACAGCTGTATATGCTGCTGCGCGAGGCGCCCGACCGCGCCGCCGCAACTGGCTACCTGCAGCGGCGGTTGGCCGAGGCGGCAGCCCTGCCATCATCCTGGAGCGGCGGCCTGCACGGCCTGGAAGAATGGCTGGAACTGCGCAGCCGCAACCGCGCCGAGGAGTTCCGGCAATACCAGCAAGGACGGCAGGAAGGCGCCCCGCGCCGCCACTTTGCGACGCTGGCCCAGGCACGCCGCTTCCTGAGCGTGCAGGCGCCCGGCTTGCTGGTCGAAGGCGCCTGGCTGCATAGTGTGCTCGACCATTGGCGGCAGGCGGCCTATATGCCGCTGGTCAAGCTTTACCTCGATTACCTCGGCAAAGGCATTCCGGCGGCTAATCATGTTGCGCAAGTGCGACAAGTGCTTGCCGTCCAGGCCTGCAGCACCTGGCAAGACCTGGAAGACGGCGGCTTCGTGCAAGGCGCTATCCGGCTCGCGCTGGCCAGCGCGGGCGAACCCTACGTGGCTGAGCTGCTTGGCTATCAGCTCGCCGTCGCGGACCAGCCCGCCGCCCAGCCTTCGCTGCTGCTTGAACTGGCAGAACTCGGCATCGCATTGCCGCCCCCGCCGCCTTCCGACAGCGTCATCCTCAATGTGCTGCGCGCCATGCTCGGCGAGGCGCCTGAAACAGCGGCCCAGTTCATGCAGCAAGTCGAGCTGGGCTATGCCCTCGGTCGCATCGGCCTGCAAACCATGCCGGCGACGCCGGAAGACGGCGCGCCACAGGACCCGCCGGTTGCCAACGGATCCGCCATGCCTGCCATCTTCGCTGCGCCTGCGGCCGGCATTACGGAGGCCGCCGAGGCGCCGCCGGTGCCGGAAGACCCCCGCCCCATCCTGCGCCACCGCTTCGACGGCGACGAGCACGCCTGGGAAACCATCTCCAGCGAGCTTGGCCTGCTGGAAGCCCAGATCGCAGCCTGCGGCGGCAAGGCCGAAGCCATGACCCTGCTCGCCCGCCACATGGGGCCAGCCGTGCATCACCAGCCGCTGGGACTGATGGCAGCCCGCGTCTATTCGCAATTGTTCGCACTTGCCTGAGCCTCGCCCCGGCGGGCCAATGCTTCCGGCATGCCGGTCCTAGCCCGCCAGGGATGCCCTCAGCAATGCCGGTGTCAGCCCGGTCCAGCGCTTGAAGGATCGACGGAAATTGGCTGCATCATGGAAGCCCAGGTAATCCGCTACTGCCTCATTGTCGGCCCGCCGCGATTGGAAAAGGTACAAGGCCACGTGGGTGCGGACCTGGTCCAGCTCCGCCACGAAGTGCGTGCCGTAGCGAGCCAGGTGTCGCTTGAGCGTCGCAGGGCTGACACCGAAAGCCGCACTCGCACTTTCCAGCGTGGGAGCGCAGCGTACTTCGGCCAGCAGGTAGTCGTACAGTGCATCGGCCAAGCTGGGCGCGCGCCCACGCCCGCCTGCGGCAGCCAGGCCGGCCGCGCATGCATCGGCATTCCCGCCCGGCCATGGCTGCGACAGCAACGCAGCATCCAGCAGCATGGCGTCGAGCTGGCAATCGAAACGCAGGTCGCCGCCAAGATGCACCTCATGCTGCTCGATGTGGCGCGGCCGGGCGCGGTTAAAACAGAAGCGCCACGGCAGGCGGCGGCCGCCCAGCCAGCGCGCCAGCGACACCACGGCCGTCATATGCATCTCCACCAGCGCCGCGCGCAGGCCGGGCGCGCCATGGCTGTCGCTCCAGTACAGCACAGCCTGGCCGTCGCCAACGTGCAGGCGTGGGCGCAGCAATGGCGATAGGAACGACGGCCACTCGCACAGGATCGCGAGCGCCTGCCCAAGCGACGCGGCCTGGCGCAGTGCGCCCGACAGAGCGGGATCTGCGCCGGGCAGCATGTGTTGGCCGAGCATAAAGCCGGTGTCCGGGCTATCCAGTTCGCGCAAAGTGTTGCCGAGCAGTTGCAGGCATTGCTGCGGGCTCAGCAGCGTACCCTGTAACGGCGCGCCGCCATCGCCGGGCATGCCTGTGCCACGCGCGATCGGCGCCGGCAGCGCATCGCGTTGCAGTGCGTATTTCAAAAAGTGCCATGGCACGCCTTGCGCGGGAATGGTCGCCTGGTCCGGCAGCGTGTAGCGGATCACGACGCGTAAGCCGCCTGCGACCGCGGCAAAAGGACCTCCCCGGCGCCATCGACTGCGGCGGACAGGCGCGCCAGCAGGCAATCTGCATCGCCTTGCGCCGCATCGCTCGCAAAACGAAGGCTCACCGGCAGTGGACCTTGCGGCCCATGATGGCGCATCGCCGCCACCATGCTGCACAAATGCTGTGCCAGCGCGCGCGCCTGGTCGTCCTTCATGCCGGGCAACAGCAATGCAAATCGGTCACCGGCGTAGCGGCACAGCAGGTCTTCATTGCGCAGGTTAAGCAACAGCATGTGCCCAACCGCCTGCAACACGCGATCGCCCTCGCGCGCGCCATGTTCGCGGTTGATCCGGTGGAAGCCGTCGATGTCCAATAAGACCAGCGCGCATTGGCCGGACGGGTCGCGTTCCTGCTCCAGCCGGATCTGGTGCCGCATGTAGGCAGCATCGGCCAGTTGCGTCACGCGGTCGAATGCGCGGTGCTGGCGGAACAGCCGTTCGCGCTTGGCCAGGTGGTCGTTCAGCATGAACTGCTCGTGGCGCCAGTAATAGATGCCGGCCGTCAGGACCAGCATCCCGAATGGCACCAGGGCCTCCAGCCAGTTGTCCCAGCTTGCTGCCTTGTCGATACGGAAGAATTCATCGAGGCAGTCGGCCCAGGAGCCGAGCATGATGGCGGCCAGCCCGCCGGACAACAATCGCGTGACCAGCCCTCCCGGCCGGCTGCTCAGGGTCATGACGAACCACAGCCCCGCCATGGCCGCCATGCCGCCTTCGGCAACAATGTCCATCCAGCGCCACGCGTTGAACGGTTTGGCCTGGCCCGCGCCGGCATACAGCAGCAGGCACGCAATCACGGCAAGCGCCGCGGCCACCAGGGAATGTCGATGAAGTTTCAGCATAACCGCGCAGCTTAGTCCTGCCGTGTGACCGGCGCATGACAGGCACGGGGTCATTTCAGCTCACCGCCGGGTAACCAGGCTGTCATCCAGGCTTCACATAATCCGCTGCATTCTTCCACTCCAAACAGAATGCAAATGAAAACCCAATTGAGCGCTCTCGCCGCCGGCGTCCTGACACTGGCCAATGCCATCGCCGCCGAGGGTGCGGATGCTTCGCTGGCAGGCGCCAGCGTCGTCATTACCGGCCAGCGCGCAGTGCTGGCCAAGTCCATCGCGGCCCAGGACAAGGCTGACAACATCATCAACGTTTTGAGCAGCGACGATATCGGCAACCTGCCCGACAAGAATGCCGCCGAAGCGCTGGCCCGCCTGCCGGGCGTCTCCGTGCAGCGCGACCAGGGCGAAGGCCGCTATATCACCGTGCGCGGCCTGGGGCCCGACCTGAACGCGGTCACCATCAACGGCGCGCTGGTGCCGTCGCCGGAAGCGAGCCGCCGCGCAGTGGCGCTCGACGTGCTGCCGGCGGGCCTGATCCGCTCGCTCGAAGTCACCAAGACCCTGACGCCGGAACAGGACGCCAGCTCGCTTGGCGGCACCGTCGAAGTCAAGTCGCTGTCCGCCTTCGACCTGCCAGGTTCACTGCTGACCGTGAACGCGGCCGCCTCGCACGACCAGAACACCGGCAAGAACAGCCCCAGTGCAGGCATGTTGTGGGCGAGCCGTTTTGGCGACGGCAAATTTGGTGTGGCGGTAGGCCTGGGCGGAGAAAGACGAAAATTCGGTTCCGATAACGTGGAAACGGGCGGTGCGTGGGACGGCGAACGCCTGTCGGGCTTCGAACTGCGCGACTACCTGCCGGTGCGCGAACGCCGGGCTGCGGCACTGAACCTGGACTACCTGCCGCAAGCCGGCAATAGCTGGTTCCTGCGTACCTTCCTGAGCCGCTTCAGCGATGACGAGGTGCGCGACCGCCTGACCGTCAGCAACGTCAGCGGCGGCACCCTGGCCGAAGGCGTCCCGGCCAGCGCCCGCCTCGAGCGCCGCATCCGCCAGCGCAAATATACGCAGGAAATCCAGTCTGCCGTCCTCGGCACCCAGCAAAAACTCGGCGCCTGGCTGCTCGGCGTCCAGGCCGGCCGCAGCAAGGCTGACGAAGATACGCCGGAGGCGCTGAACGATGGCCGGTTCCGCGGCGCCGCCAATTTCAAAGGCATCAGTTTCACTAACGGCGAACGCCCGGCATTGACTGCGCCGGCCTCCGCCTACGATCCGTCCAGCTACAGCCTGAACGCGATCACGCTGCAGCAGCGCTACTCAAAGGATACCGGGCAGCACCTGAAGTTCGACCTCGGGCATGTCTTCGAACTGGGCGAAATGCACGCGGCGCTGAAATTCGGCGCCAAGGCAAGCCGCCGCGAAAAAACCAGCGACAGCAACCAGTGGAGCTACGGCAGCAAGGCTGTCAGCGGTTCCCTGTCGATGGCATCGTTTGTGCAAGGCCGCCAGCTTGATTACCCGTTCGGCCAGATCGGGGCCGCCATCGATCCGGCCGCGATCCGCGCCCGCGTTGCAGGGCTGGACCGTAATGCCGCCCGCCTCGCAGCCGAATCCGCCATCAACGACTTCGCCCTGAATGAGGATATCGATTCCGCCTACTTCCAGAACACCCTGTCGCAAGGCGACTGGCGCCTGCTGGCGGGCGTGCGCGCCGAGCACACCGCTTTCGACGCCTCCGGCGTGCGCGTCAATGGCAGCGCCATCACGCCGTTGCGGCGCAGCCGGTCCTACACCAGCTGGCTGCCATCGCTGCAACTACGCTACGATCTGGACCGCAGCACCAGCCTGCGCAGCGCCTGGACCAATTCCGTCGTGCGCGCCAACTTCAGCCAGTTGGCGCCCGGCGTCGCGCTGGCCAGCGCGACCGAAGCCACGATCGGCAACCCCGACCTGAACCCGCTCAAATCGCACAATCTTGACCTCGGCGTCGAACGCGTGATCGGCAACGATGGCATGCTGTCGGCCTACCTGTTCTACAAGGACATCAAGGATTTCACCTATACCACCAATCTCGCCGGCAGCGGCCAGTGGGCCGGCTACACCAGTGCCACCACTTACGCCAATGGCGACACGGCCAAGGTGAAGGGTCTCGAGCTGTCCTGGCAGCAGCCGCTGCGCATGTTGCCGGCTCCATTCAATGGCCTGCTGGTCGGTGCCAATGGAGCCGTGACCGGCTCGCGCGCCAATATCGCACGTTTCGACAGCAAGGCCGGCGCAATGCTCGGGCGCCGCATCCCGATGCCGGGCCAGTCTGATCGGGTCATGAACCTGATGCTAGGCTACGAAGCCGGCCCGGTCAGCACCCGTATTGCGCTGAACACCAAGTCGCCCTACCTGCTGGAACTGGGTTCGGACCTGCTGAACGGCGCACAGGACCGCATTGTCGATACACAGAAGCAGGTCGACTTTTCCCTGTCCTGGCAGTTGTCCAAAGGCTTGCAACTGGGATTCGATGTCGCCAACCTGGGTAACGAGAAGTACTACGTTTATCAGGGCGTCAAGTCGCACAACGCCCAGTACGAGCAATACGGCCGCACCTATAAGCTGGGCCTGAAAGCGAGCGTGTTCTGATGCGCCGTCTCTCTTGCCTCGCGTTCCTGCTGGCCTGCGCCTTGCCCGCTGCCGCGGCTGACACCATTGCCCTCCCAGGCGGCGCCACCCTGTCGCTCGACAAACAAGGCCTGCATTTGCGCGCCGCGGATGGCGCCGAGCGCGCCCGGATGGCCTTGCGCGGCCGCCATCTCGATTACCGCGCCGGCACCGCGCTGGTCGTCGACGCCAATACCGAGCGCGCAATCGCCGTGGCAGTCGACACTGCCAGCGCCACGCTGGCAGGCAGCGCGGTACTTGACGGCTCCGCCCTTGCTCCCGAAGCCGCCTGCCTCTACCGCGATGGCCAGGGCCTGCTGTACGCATTCCTGGCCGGGAAAGACGGCCAGGCCGAGCAATGGCTGCTGCACGGCCGCCCACAATTGCTGCGCAAGCTTGCCCTGCCTCCGCACAGCGAACAATGCGTGGTGCACGATGCGAGCGCCAGCCTGGTCGTTGCGGAAAAAGGCATGGGCGTCTGGGCCTACAATGCCGACGCAGAAGGCCCCCCTGGGCGCCGCGCGCTGGCGATTGGCGCGGCCTACGGCCTGGCAGCAGCCCGGGAAGGCGTGTCCCTGCTTGGCCGCGACGGAAAGGTCCGCCGCACCATTGCGTTGCACACCGACTTGCCGCCAGCAGTCGTCGTGCAAGCGCAGGTGCAGACCGAAAACATGCCGCGCATGGGCGATGCGGCCGACGATCCGGCGATCTGGATCGATCGCCAGCATCCCGCCGAGGGCCGCGTGCTCGGCACGAACAAGAAGCAGGGGCTGCATGTCTACGACCTGCAAGGCCGCCAGCTGCAAATGCTCGAATCGGGCCGCCTGAACAACGTCGACCTGCGCCAGGGCGTCATGCTGGACGGCCAAGCCTACGACCTCGCCGCTGCCACCCAGCGCGACGAGAACTCGCTGGTGCTGTACACCATCGACGCCGCTGGCATAGTGGCGGAAGCCGCCCGCTTCCCGACCCCATTGGAGAAGATTTACGGCATCTGCCTGTACCAGCCGGCCAGCGGCGGCCTGCAGGCCTTTGTCAACGACAAGGACGGCAGCTACCTGCAATACCGCATCGGGCGCCAGGCCGGATCCTTCACCGCCGCCGAGGTGCGCCGATTCAAGCTGGCGACCCAGCCTGAAGGCTGTGTTGCCGACGACCGCAACGGGCGCCTGTTCGCCGGTGAAGAAAAGCGCGGCGTCTGGAGCATCGACGCCCGCGCAGATGCCAAGGCAGAGCCGAAAATGATCCTGCCGGTCGGCGGCCCGCTGCGCGCTGACGTCGAAGGCATGGCCATCTACCACGGCGCCAGTGCCAGCTACCTGGTCGTCTCCAGCCAGGGCAGCAACAGTTACGTGGTGGCCGACGCCATGCCCCCGCACCGCATCCGCGGCAGCTTCCGCATCGGCATGAACCCCGAAGCAGGCATCGATGGCGCCTCGGAGACCGACGGCCTGGATGTCACCTCCGCCAACCTCGGCGGCCGCTTTGCGCGCGGCATGCTGGTGGTGCAGGACGGGTACAAGCGCCTGCCCGATGGCGCACAAAATTTCAAGTATGTTGCATGGGACGATATCGCCCGCGCGCTGGGCTTGCTGTAGTGGTATGCTCCCCGGTAGTTCAAACCGGGGAGCAGTCGTGTCGATTGTAGAAAAACTATTCAAACTCAAGGAAGCCGGCAGCGACGTGCGCACGGAAGTGGTGGCGGGGATCACCACCTTCCTCACCATGGCCTATATTATCTTCGTCAATCCGGCCATCCTGGGCGACGCCGGCTTGCCGAAAGAAGCAGTGTTTGTCGCCACCTGCCTGGCCGCCGCACTCGGTACGGCCATCATGGCCCTGTACGCCAACTACCCGATCGGCATGGCGCCAGGCATGGGCCTGAATGCCTACTTCGCCTACGCCGTGGTACTCGGCATGGGCATCAAATGGCCGGTTGCATTGGGCGCCGTCTTCATTTCCGGCTGCCTGTTCCTGCTTGTCAGCCTGCTTGGCCTGCGCGAAGCCATCGTCAACGGCATCCCCCGTTCGCTGCGCATCGCCATCACCGTCGGCCTTGGCCTGTTCCTCGGCCTGATCGCCTTGAAGAGCGCCGGCATTGTCATGGCCAATCCAAACACCATGGTCACCGTGGGCGACCTGCATAAGCCTCCTGCACTGCTGGCCGTAGTCGGTTTCCTGCTCATCGTTACGCTGGACCGCCTGAAAGTCAAAGGCGCGATCCTGATCGGCATCATGGCCGTCACTGTGCTGAGCTTCTTCTTCGCCGGGAATCAGTTCCATGGCGTGTTCTCCGCGCCGCCATCGCTGGACGCCACCTTGCTGAAACTGGACGTGCCGGGCGCGCTCGGCGTCGGCGTACTGAATGTGGTGCTGGTGTTCTTCCTGGTCGAACTGTTCGACGCCACCGGTACCCTGATGGGCGTCGCCAGCCGCGCCGGCTTGCTGGTCAGCGGCAAGATGGAACGCTTGAATAAAGCCCTGCTGGCGGACAGCACCGCCATTGTGGCCGGCTCCATCCTCGGCACTTCCAGCACCACCGCATACCTGGAAAGCGCCTCGGGCGTGCAAGCTGGCGGCCGCACCGGCCTCACCGCGCTGGTGGTGGCATTGCTGTTCCTGGCGGCCCTCTTTATTGCCCCGCTGGCGGGCGTGGTGCCTGCCTATGCCACGGCGCCGGCGCTGCTGTTCGTCGCCTGCCTGATGCTGCGCGACCTCGGCGACTTCGACTGGAATGAAACCACCGAATGCATTCCAGCCGCGATTACCGCCCTGCTGATTCCCTTCACTTATTCGATTGCACACGGCATCGCCTTCGGCTTCATCACCTACGCCGCACTCAAACTGCTGACCGGCCGTTTCCGGGAAGTCAAGCCGATCGTGTGGGTCATCGCCATCGTCTTCAGTTTCAAATACGCTTATATCGGCGCGTAGGCGCGCGGCTGCACGCGAATTTTCAGCACGCCGATCAGGTTACACAGGCGCATCCGGGCCAGCACGAGGGCATCTTCGCCCTCGGCTGCCACATCCAGGTCCAGGTTCATGCCGTGCACACCCGGTGCCATGCGCATCGCATGGAGCTGGACGCCGCCGCGGCGCAGCGTCGCCAGCACCGCCTCTGCAGCATCCATGGCGGAGCAGCGGTCGAGGCGCAGGCGGAAGGTTTTCTTTTCGGTATTCATATGAAGATTATCCGGCTGGCAGGCCGGAATAGGCATCCAAACTTTGCCCCGATTTCCATGTAAAATAGAAGAATCTTCTTCATTTATCCGAATTCATGGAACACCTTGATGAAATGGACCGCAAAATCCTGCGCGAACTTCGCCGGGATGGCCGTCTAAGCAATACCAAGCTGGCCGAAACCGTGGGCCTGTCCACCACTCCGTGCTGGAACCGCGTCAAGGCGATGGAGGAGCGCGGCGTGATCGAGGGGTATACTGCGCTGCTCAACCAGCAGGCCCTCGGCCTGCCGGACACCGTCATCATCGAGGTCACACTGGACCGCCACGACGACGACATGCTGCACAAATTCGGCCTCGCGCTGGCCGAGCTTCCGGAAGTGATGGAGGCCTACCTGCTGACCGGCGAATACGACTACCTGATCAAGGTTGCCGTGGCCGGCACGGCGGGTTACGAAGAGTTCCTGCGCCGAAAATTGTATAAACTGCCCGGCATTCGCCACAGCCGCTCGACCTTCGTGTTGCGCTGCCTGAAGCGGGCACATTCTGTAGAGCCCTGATAGAATTCAGTTATGAAATACCTGATCCCCCTGATTTTCGCCTCCGGCCTGGCCGCTGGCAACGCACTGGCAGAAGACAACGAAGTCGATCACACTGGCAACCTGATGCTGTCCGCCGAAATCGGCGCGATTACCACCAGTGGCAATACTGCCGGTACATCCGTCACCGGCAGGTTCGAAGTCCTGCACGATACCCTCCGCTGGAGCAACGAGTACACCGGCAACGGCTACTTCAAGGAAGACCGCGCGCGCGTCAACGGCGAAGAGACCAGGCAGCGTTCGGCTGAACGCTACCAGTTTGGCGCCAAGGCCGGCTACAAACTGCTCGAAGAAAATTCCACCCTGTTTGTCCTGGGCGCCTTCTCCGAAGACCGCTTCGGCGCATACACCCGCAGCGCCAGCGTCGGTGTCGGTCATGGCTTCCGCGTCTACCAGAGCGACAACAAGACCCTGGACATGGAAGCCGGCCCGGGTTTCTTCAAAGCGACACGCGCAAACGGCGAGGAAGATCGCGGCCTGGTGCTGCGTGGCCGCGCAGCTTTCCGCTGGAAGCTCAGCGACAGCGCGACGTTTGCGCAGATGCTGACGGTGGAACGCGCCTCCTGGAACACGCACTCGACTTCCGAAACTTCGCTTAGCGCGCGCATCAACGGTTCGATGCACATGAAGGCCGCTTTCAGCGCCATCAACGACTCCACCGTACCGATCGACAAGCAAAACACCGACACCCAGACATCGGTAACGCTGGTCTACTCTTTCTAAAGCCAGTACAGCAAAGCCAGCCCTGCCAGCGCCTGCGCAACGGCGCAGTGCCACAGCAGGATCGTGTTATCCAGCGTGGCACGGCTGGCCGCCCGCAGTTTCCCCCGTGCCGCAAGGTAGATCGCTGCCGGCGCCAGCACGGACGCATGCAGGCCTTCGTAACACAATAAAGCTGCCACAGAGGCACTCCAGGCATCGCCCGACGGGGCAAGGCCAGCATGCCGGTGCGCTCCCAGGTCTGCCGCAAAAGCACCCAGCAGGCACGTCGCCGCCGCCAATATCGGCCACCATTGCAGCGGCCGGCGCCCGCTCCACCAGGCCAGGACCGAACTGGCCGTGAGCAAGGACGCCTGCAGCCATGGCCACGGCCTGTCCGGCAAGTGCGCGCCCGGCGGCGGACACACCTCCAGTTTCATCGACAAGTGCACCAGCGTGAAGGCCAGCGAAGCGAAAATCGCCACATCCACTACAACCAGCACCCAGGTCGCCCACCAGGAATGCGATGCACGCCCTTGTGCCCCGATCGGCACCGCCACACCTTCTGCGACCAACGCCTGGGCAGCAGCGGGCGGCCGGTCCGCCGCCCACAGCCAGGCCACGAGCGTCGCGATGGCAAGGGCCCCGAACAGCCAGGCGGCGATGGCTAGCTGCAGCGTCAACAACAGGAAGAATGCCGCCGTGCCGAAGGCGCAAAGGAAAGGCAGCCAGCTATCGCCCGGCAGCACCAGCAAATGCCTGGGGCGCGCATCGCGCCAGCCGGTCACCAGCGTCTCGCGCCTGCCGGTCACGCTGCCTGGCAGCCAATGCATGCCTGTCTCCACCTCTTGCTCCAGGAGCGGCTGCCGCCACAGCGGTTCCGCCGAACGCACTTCCGGCTGGCTGCGTGTCGCATATTCATCCTGCGGCAGCCACTCCAGCGAACTCGCTCGCCATGGATTGCCGTGCGCCCGTTGCGGGCGGCGCAGGGTTCGCACCAGGTCGATCAGGAACAGAGCGGCCCCGCCAGCCAGCAGCAAAGCGCCCACTGTGCTGGCCATGTTCAGGCCCGTCCAGCCCATTTCCGTGCCATAGCTGTAGACCCGGCGCGGCATGCCGAGCAGCCCCGATATGTGCATCGGGAAGAACGCCACGTTAGTGCCGCCAAATACCAGGCCAAAGACCCAGCGCGCCCATGGCTCCGACATGCGGTGCCCCTTGAACAAGGGCATCCAGAAATAGGCGGCCGCAAACATGGGGAACACCAGCCCGCCCACCAACACGTAGTGAAGGTGGGCAACGATGAAGTAGCTGTCATGCGCCTGCCAGTCGAACGGCACTGCTGCCACCATCACGCCTGTCAGGCCACCGAATACGAACACCAGCAGGAAACCGAGAATGAACAGCGTCGGCGCGTTCAGCTGCACCCTGCCCCGCCATAGCGTCGCAATCCAGGCGAACACCTGTACCGCGGTCGGAACCGCAATGGCCATGCTGGCAGCCGACACCAGGGAAGTTTCCAGCTGCCCAAGGCCGGCCGTAAACATGTGGTGCATCCAGAGGGCGAAGCTCAGCGTGCCAACCGCCGCCAGCGAGACAATCACGGCACGGCGCGCGACCAGGGGTGTCTGCACCAGCGCAGGCAGCATCGACGACACCATGCCGGCCGCCGGAAGGAAGATGATGTACACCTCCGGATGCCCGAAGAACCAGAACAGGTGCTGCCACAGCACGGGATCGCCGCCGCGCGCAGGGATGAAGAATGGCCAGTCGTAAGCCCTTTCCAGTTCCAGCAGCGCAGTACCGGCAATCAGTGGCGGGAAAGCGAAAACCACCATCGCGGCCACCACCAGCATCGACCAGGCGAAGACCGGTATCCGCGCCGGTGTCATACCCGGCGTACGGGTGAACAGGATGCCGATGATCAGCTCAATTGCCCCCGCAATCGCGGAGATCTCGATGAAGCCGATGCCGAGCAGCCAGAAGTCTGCATTCAAGCCGGGTGAATATTCCTTGCCGGTGAGCGGCGGATACATGAACCAGCCGCCATCCGGCGCCAGTCCGAAAGCCAGGGTCGCGATGAAGCCGGCGCCGCCAAAGGCATAGGCCCAATAGGCATAGGCCGACAGGCGCGGGAATGGCAAGTCCCGTGCGCCCAGCATGCCAGGCAGCAGGAACACCGCAATGGCCTCCACCATCGGGATGGCGAACAGGAACATCATCACCGTGCCGTGCATGGTGAAGAACTGGTTGTAGGTGCCGGGCGCCAGGAAGTCGTTGCCGGGGACGGCCAGTTGCAGGCGCATGGCCAGCGCCAGGGCGCCAGCAAACAGGAAAAAGCCAAACGCGGTTGCGAGGTACAGGCGGCCGATCCGGGTATTGTTGACGGCGGTCAGCGCGCGCCAGCCGGCCGGTTTGCGCCATGCGCGCTCAAGCGCCTCGTACTCGCCGGGCGGGCGCGGGAGGCTGTTCGGAGTAGCGCGCGCTTCGCTCATTGCAAGGTCTCCAGCCAGCTGGCCAAGGCTTGCAGTTGGTCCGGCGGCAGACGGCTGTGCGGCATGCGGGCACCGGGTTTGGCAGCCTGCGGGTCAGCGATCCAGCCGGTCAATGCGGCGCGGCTCAAGGGCAGCGCACCGGCCGCAATGTGGCTGCGGCTCGCCAGGTGCGTCAGGTCCGGCCCCAGTGTGCCACCCTCGCTTACGCCGCGCACCGTATGGCAGGCATTGCAGCGCGCCGCGAGAAAGACTTCGCGGCCGCGGCGCGCAACAGCTCCCGCCGCCGCGCCGCTTACGGCAGGGGCAGCCTGGCGCGCCAGCCAGCCATCGAAATCCCCGGGTGCGAGCGCCACCGCATCCAGCGCCATGGCGGCATGCTGGATGCCGCAATATTCGGCGCATTGGCCGCGATAACGGCCGGGCGCATCGGCGCGCAGCGTCAGCCCATGGATGCGCCCCGGCACCATATCGACCTTTCCCGCCAGCGCCGGCACCCAGAACGCATGCAGCACGTCCACCGAAGCAAGCGCAAGATACACCCGCTCGCCTACCGGCAGCCGCAGCTCATTCGCAAGTACCGCCTCCCGGCCAGATACCGTGTCGCGGTAGCGCACCTCCCACCACCACATGTGCGCCGTTACGGTCACCTGGATGCGGGTCCCCGAGAACGGCCAGGAGATAAGCGAGGCCTGCCAGCCCGACCATCCCATGAGCGCCGCCAGCAAGGGCACGGGCACCAACAAACCGCCGCCCACCACCAGCCTGCGCGACCACGACCTGCCGCGCTTGCGAACAACGCTTGCCAGGACCAGCAGCGCAACCAGCAGGAAGATGAGGGTTCCGGCGCCAAACAGCATCCAGCCAAAGCGGCTAAGCAGCGCCGCATCCGGCCCTGCGGGCGACAGGACCGATTGCAGGGCCGGCGTCATTTGAGCGAATAGAGATAAGCCGCGATATGGCGGGCGTCGTCGGCAGACACGCCCATGTCCGGCATCAGGGTCGCGGGATCCATGCTTTGCGGCGCAGAAATCCAGCGCACCAGGTTGGCCTGCTGGTTCGGCCAGCGCCCGGCGATATAGCTGCGCAAGCCGAATTCGGCGAGCGATGGTGCGGCTTTGCCGCGTGCCGCCTCCACATCCGGAATAAAGTGGCAGCTGCCGCACTGGAACTGCGCAAGCAGGGCCTTGCCACGCCGCGGGTCGCCGCCGTCACCGGCTGGCGGGTACGGCTTGCGCGGCTGGCAGGCACACAATGCGAACGGCAGCAAAAGCGCGGCCATGGCGGTGCGCGCCGTCAGCCCCTTTTTCCATAAACGCATAGTGATTGCTTGCACGAATCGTCCCTGCCTTCCCGCTGCCGGCCCCTATAATTCATTCAAGACATCATCGCCCCTTTCCCGATTGTGCGTCGCCTTATTGCTACCGCCGCTGCGAGCTTGTGCCTGGCCCTGCTGGCCGGGGCGCTGGCGGCTGCGCTGGTGCTGCAAGCCGGCTGGTATGACGCTTCGGCGATAAGGCCGCATTTCCAGTTCGTGCACACCCTGATTGAGCGCGGCATGCAGCAGTCGGTGCGCTTCCATGCGCGCGATATCGTTGCGCCGCCGGCGGCTGCGGGAGCCGTAGCACGTGGTGGCGCCGTCTTTCGCCAGCACTGCGAGCAATGCCATGGCGGGCCTGGTATGCCGATGGGCGTGATCGGATTGAGCATGCAGCCGGTGCCGGGGCCTTTGGCCGATGCGGCGCGCCGCTGGAAGGCGCGTGAGATGTACTGGATTACCTCGAATGGGATCAAGATGAGCGGGATGCCTGCCTGGCGCTTCCACCTCGGCGAGCAGGAAGTGTGGGACGTGGTCGCCTTCCTTGGTGCGCTGCCGGCCATCACCCCCGCAGAATATGCCGCCATCGCAAAGCCGGCACCGCTGCCGCGGCCAGGAACGTTGCAGGCGCCGGCCGGCGCGCCGGATCGCGAGCGCGGCAGGCTGGCGCTGACCCAGTTTGCCTGCCAGTCCTGCCATCACATCCCCGGAGTGACCGGCCCGCTCACTTACGTCGGACCCGACCTGGGCGGACTGGCGCACAGGAGCTTCATTGCCGGCAAGCTGCCCGCAACGCAAGAAAACCTGGTGCAATGGATCCGCACGCCGCAGGAGGTCAAACCCGGCACCGCCATGCCGCAGCTTGGGGTGCCGGAGCGCGATGCGCGCGACATGGCGGCCTACCTGCTGCAGCCCGCCAGGTGATTATTGGTCCAGCTGCTTCTGCGTCTGGTACAGGCGCGCATAGATGCCGCCTTTCGCCAGCAGCGCTTGGTGGCTGCCCTGCTCAGTAATCGAGCCGGCCGCCATCACCACGATGCGGTCGGCGTTCTCAATGGTGGACAGGCGGTGCGCGATGACGACCGTAGTCCGGCCTTCCATCAGCTTTTCCAACGCAGCCTGCACCTGCCGTTCGGTCTCGGTATCCAGCGCACTGGTCGCCTCGTCCAGGATCAGGATCGGCGCGTCCTTGTACAAGGCGCGCGCGATGGCCAGGCGCTGGCGCTGGCCGCCTGACAGGCGCGTAGCATTCTCGCCGACCTCGGTCTGGTAGCCCTGCGGCTGGCGCATGATGAAGTCGTGCGCATTTGCCGCACGCGACGCCGCCTCAACCCGCGCCATGTCCGGCGCAGGATCGCCGTAAGCGATATTGGCCGCCAGCGTATCGTTGAACAGCACCACATCCTGGCTCACCAGCGCGATCTTGCTGCGCAGCTCGGGCAGGCTGTATTCGCGCAGGTCCACGCCATCCAGCAGGATGCGGCCGCTGCCAACGTCGTAGAAGCGCGGCAGCAGGCCGGCCAGCGTCGTCTTGCCGCTGCCCGAGCCGCCAACCAGCGCCACCGTTTCGCCGGCTGCAATGTCGAGCGACACGGAACGCAGCGCCGGTGCAGCTTCCGGGTCGTCCACGTTGTAGCGGAAGCCGACGTCGACCAGCTCGATGCGGCCTTTGACGTTTTCGGCGCTGCGCGTACCGGTATCCGCCTCCATCGGCGCATCGATCAAGCCGAATACTGACTCCGCCGCAGCCAGGCCGCGCTGCAGCGGTTCGTTGAGCTTGGTCAGGTTCTTGATCGGGCCCTGCAAGGACATCAGGCAGGTGATGAAGGCAACGAAAGCACCCGGGGTCAGTGCGCCGGCCTGCGCGCGCAGCAAGGCGTAATAGATCACGGCCGACAGCGTGGCGCCGACCATCAGCATGATCAGGCCCGAGTTCATCGCGGCGGTCGAGGCGTGCTTCACCGCCAGTTGGCGGTTCAGCTTCACGACTTCTTCAAAACGCTTTTCCTCGTAAGGCTGGCCGCCGTAAATCTTCACCACCCGCTGGCCGCCGATGCTTTCGTCCAGCACGCGGGTCAGTTCGCCCATTGCCTGCTGGGCGCTGGAGCTGAGGCGGCGCATGCGGCGCGCCGCAATCGTCACCACCAGCGCCACCAGCGGCAGCAGCACGAGGCAGAACAGGGCCAGTTTCCAGTCGATATCGAACAGGTTGCCGAGGAAGCCGACCACCGCCACCGTATCGCGCACGGCGATGGTGAACACGCTCAAGCCGGCCTGGGTCACCTGGGTCGCATCAAACGCAATGCGCGACAAGGTGGTGCCGGTCGAAGACTGGTCGAAATAGCGGTTCGGCAGGCGCAACACGCGCGCGAACATCTTCTCGCGCACATTGGCCTGCACGCGTTGCGTCAGCCACGCCGAGCCGTAGTCGCCAATGAACGTGCTGACCATGCGCAGCAGCGCAAGAGCCATGATCAGGGCCGGGATCGCCCACATGGCAGCAGCGCCGGGGTCGCTCGGCAGGATGCGCTCAAGCCAGCCATGGATGGTCGCCAGCGCGCCGCTCTGCGGCGCGGCGCCAGCCGCGCCCGGCTGCACCGCGTCGACCACGTTCTGCAGCTGGCGGATCAGCAGCACATCGGTCAGCGAAGCCACGCCCACGCCGACCAGGGTCATCAGGGCGGCCCACTTATAGGGGAGGAATTCCTTGAGCAGGCGGACGTAGAGTTGGCGGCTTTGCACTATGGTGTGGGGAGAGATTGGCAAGCCCGAATTGTACCAAAGCAGGAATGCGGGAACCGTGGCAGAATGGCCTGCTCCCCAATGTTAAGGAAAAAACCACATGCGCAACGACACCCAATTCCACGCGCTGCACCAGGATGGCCTCCTGCTGCTCGCCAATTGCTGGGACGGTGGTACCGCCCGCATCGCTGCCCTGGCCGGCGCCAAGGCGCTTGCCACCAGCAGCGCCGCCGTCGCCTGGGGCCACGGCTACGCCGACGGCTCCCAGCTGCCGACCGCCCTGCTGCTGGAAACCGTACGCGACATCGTCCGCGCCAGCGCCCTGCCGCTGACGGTCGATATCGAAGACGGCTATTCTTCCGATCCGGAAGTGGTCGGCCAGTTTGTCGGCCAGCTGGCACAGGCCGGCGTGGTCGGCATCAATATTGAAGATGGCAGCGCAACGCCAGAGCTGCTGGCGCGCAAGATCAACGCGGCACGCGCGGCGGCCAAGGCGGCCGGCATCGACCTGTATATCAATGCCCGTTGCGACGTCTACCTGCGCGGCTTGGCCGAGCCGGGCGCGCGCGTGGCGGAAACGCTGCGCCGGGCGGCCCTGTACCAGGAGGCAGGCGCCAGCGGCCTGTTCGCGCCGGGCGTGAGCGACGAAGGCGAAATGGCCGCCCTTGCCAAAGGCACAACGATGCCGCTCAATGTGCTGGCCCGGCCGAACCTGCCCGCGCCGGCGCGCCTGGCAGAACTGGGCGTACGCCGGCTCAGCGCCGGTTCGGCCCCGGCTGAGGTAATGATGGGCCGCTTGCGGGTGTACATGGAACGCTTTCACCAGACCGGCGCCATCGACGATGAGCAGGCCTTTGATTACGGCCCGCTCAACGCCTTGATGTCTACTGCACGATAGTGGCTGGTTCGCTCCAGTAGAAGTACAGGTCCTTGGTCCGTCCCGGCTGCACTTGCACCTCGCGGCGCTGGACCTGTCCATCGGCAGCCGTTGCCGTCACCCGGTAGCGGCCGGGTTCCAGGTTGACAAACATCAGCGGCCCGGCGTCATGGGCGTTGACGTTGGTGTGCCCCTTCGTGTCGGAGATTTCAACCTGCACGTCGGAACGGTACTCGCCGGTGCCGCGCGTCGCGAAGGTCATGCGCACGTTGTAATCGGGCTTACTGGCCAGCATCTGGCCGCGCTCTTCAAGGCCAACGCCGCCGGTAACGAATTGCGGCTCATCGGCCGCCACTGCTGCGCCAAGGGCGCTGCAAGCCAGGGTGAAGGCGAAAGTTATGTTTCGTACAAGCATGATGCACTCCTTTCCTTTTTCAGGCCTGCCGCCAGTATTCGCCCGTCGCGGCCGGCACGCTATCAGCCATCGTGTCGTATCCATGTCGGGGAAAGCCTACATAACCCTATTTCCGGAGTTGCCAAACTGATAGACTCTTGAACTTTGCTAGCAACAGTTTTAATCAACGTTGCAAAAATAATCATATCCAGCAAGGCACTAGGGGTAATCATGTCGAATTGCGGGGCGAATCTGCGCCCGACCATGCTGGCGGCCGCCGTCTCCAGCATACTTTGCGCGCCGGTACTGGCGCAAAGCCAAACCGAAGAGCCGCTGCCGGAAGTCCTCGTGACGGCCCAGCGTGTCGTTGCGCCCGAATCGCGCACGCCGGTCGCGATGTCGGTGCTGACCGCAGGGCAACTCGACAAGCTCGGCATCGACAATGCCGCCGGCATCGGCAAGCGCCTGCCCAATGTGCACCTGGACGGCGCCCCGGACGGCCTGCGCATCACGATTCGCGGCGTATCGAATTCCGACGTGACCGAAAAAGGCGACCCTTCGGCCGCCTTCATGCAGGACGGTATTTATATCGCCCGCCCGCAAGCCCAGACCCTGGGCTTCCTCGACGTCGACCGCATCGAAGTATTACGCGGCCCGCAAGGTACCCTGTACGGCCGCAATACGACGGCCGGCCTGGTGAACGTGATCAGCAATGCACCGGTCCAGCATTGGGAAGGCGCGGCCAGCCTCGCGCTGGGCAATTTCAACGCGCGTACGGCATCCGGCATGTTGAATGTCCCGCTCAACGACAAGCTGGCGCTGCGCGCCGCAGTCGCGGTCAACAAGCATGCCAGCTACCTGCGCAACGGCCAGGGCACCGGTTACGAACTGGGACAGGACCGCGACGACCGTGCGGCGCGCCTGTCGGCCAAACTGGCGCTGGGTCCTTCGGCCTCGCTGCTGCTGCGCTATGAGCATGCCACGCAAAACGGCAATATCGACAACGTCGTCCCGGACAGCAATTTCTACAAAGGCGTCGGCGCGGGACAGCCGCAATGGTTCGACGCCGGCAGCGATGCGCAGCTTACCAACGCCTTTACGCCCTTCAATACGCGGCTCGAACAAGGCTACAGCCACAAATCGACCGACAGTCTTGGCGCCGAACTGTCATGGAAACTGGGCCCGGCTACGCTGGATTACCTTGGTTCGCACCGCAAGAATGACCACGACTTCCTGGCCAATTTCTATTACCGCGTGCTGCCGACCCTCGCGATCGGCGTGCACGAAAATTTCTGGGGCGACCAGCGCCAGGATTCCCACGAATTGCGCCTGTCGTCCAACGGCAGCGGGCCGCTGAAAGCCCAGGGCGGCGTTTACTACTTTCGCGAAGAGTCGCACCAGCTCTATGTCTTCCGCGACCTGCAGCTGGTGAAGCTGCCGCCGTATTACGTCTTCCCGCATGGTCCGACCGTTTCGCGCAGCAAGGCCGCTTTCGGACAGCTCACTTACAGCGTGACGCCGGCGCTGCGCGCCACTGCCGGCCTGCGCTACACGGATGACGAGAAATCGCGCGTTGGTTCGACCAATTTCCAGCAGGCGCGCGAATTCAACGCCGCCACCGACTTCAAAATGCTGAACGACGCCAAACTGGCCACGCATAAGGCCACCTGGAAGCTTGGCGCCGAGCTCGACCTGGCCCCGGCGACGATGGCCTACGCCAGCGTCGCCACCGGCTACAAGTCCGGCGGCTTCAATGACGGCTGCCTGGCAGGATCAAGCGCGCTGGGCATTCCCTGCCCCGCGGTGATCGCAGTGCCGGCGGAAACCCTGTTCTACCAGCCGGAAACGCTGAAATCCTGGGAAGCCGGCCTTAAAAGCCGTTTCTGGAACAGGCGCGCCAGCCTGAACCTGGCGGTCTTCCATTACGACTACACCAACCTGCAATTGTCCGGCGTGGCCATCGTTGCCGGCGCGCCGCGCTTCGTGACCCGGAACGCCGGCGCCGCCAGCGTCAGGGGGCTCGAACTGGACGGCCAGCTACGTGCGACTTCCGCCGACAGTTTCAGCTATGCCCTGACGCTGCTCGATGCCCATTACGTGAGCTACAAGCCGGATGGCGTGGTGTCATGGGCCGGCCAAGCGCTGGACCGGGCGCCCCATTCGGTCCTCTCTCTTGGCTGGGACCATACTTTCCGCGTGCCTGGCGCAGCGCTTACCTCCAGCATCAATGCACGGCGCAGCGCGGCTTACAACATCAGCGTCTCCAGCCAGCTGCTGCAGTACCGCGTTCCGTCGCGCACCTCCGGCGACCTGTCGCTGGCGTACCGTCCCGATGGCGCCAGCTGGAGCCTCTTGGCGCATGTGAAAAACCTTGGAAACAAGGTGCAGCCTGTCACCATCGACAGCTTCGGCATGGCTGCCCCAAGCGAACCAAGGACGTTTGATATTCGATTCGACTACCATTTTTGACCCGGAGACTTATGAAGTCGCTGCTGAACCAACTACCCCGCCTCACCCTCGTTCTCCTGGCGGGCTTCCTGGTCGCGCTTGCATCGCGCAGCTGGGGTGAGACGACGACGCTGCTGATCGTCAGTTCGATCCTGATGTTTGCCTGCTGCTGGGCGAGCGCGAGCCATTTCCTCGGGCATGCGCCGGCTTTCCGCTTCGTCGTCATCGGCCTGGTGGTGGGCTGGTTCGCCGAGGAGATGGGCGCACGTTATGGCTGGTTCTTCGGTTCGTACACTTACACCGAGGTGCTGGGCCCGAGAATCGGCTCCGTGCCTTTCATCATTCCGCTGATGTGGTTCGCCCTGTGCTACGTCGCTTATGTGATCGCCAACCTGATCGTCTGGCAAACGCCGACCGACGGCGTGCCATCGACCCTGATGACCTTCATCATGGCCTTCCTTGGCGCCATGATCGTCACCGCCTACGACCTGGGCGCCGATCCCTATATGGTATTCACGCTCAAGGCCTGGATCATGACCAGGACCGATGGCGGCTGGTTCGGCGAAACCCTGCAGGGCTTTGTCGGCTGGATGACTGTCGCATTCGTGATCATTTACGGCTTCCGCCTGACGTTGCGCAAGAAGCCGTCGGTTCCAAGCAGCCGCATTACGCCGCTCTACGCACTGGTGCCGCTGCTGATTTACGGCGGCAGCATGGTATTCCAGGCCCTCAAGGGCAATCCGATCGAGACCCGCACCATCGCGCTGTTCGCCATGGGCATTCCAGTCCTGACCGGCCTTTGCGGCTGGATGCGCTGGAAGGAAGGAAAATGAACGCACCCGTTGCGATAGCGCCTACCCTGCGCGCCGATCCGCTCGCCGATGACACCATAGCGGCTATCCTGCATGGCCATGACGGCAGCCAGTGGGACGCCATTGCAATCGTCAATCGCCTGCTCGGCCAGTGGCAAAGCAACGCCATCATCGGCGATTGGCGCGCGCCGGAAGGCACGCCGGCTCCGATTGCCTCGGCACTGGAAGCCTTCCTCGCCGCCGGCTCCAGGCTGCCTGAATGGGCCGATGGCGCCCGCATTGCACGCGCGGAAGAACTGTTCTTCGACATGAGCATGCTGTCCTGCAGCCTGCTGTTCTGCGCCAGCCTGCCCGAATGCTATGTGGTGCCGGACCTGGCGGGCGTGCTGCACGTCGCCGGCCAGCTTGAGGCGCACACCGATTACCGCGTGCGCGCCACTGCAGCCATGATCTTCCCGGTCATGATGCACGGCGGCCTGACCAGCGCGGAAGGCGGCGGCGTGGCGCAGATCCTCAAAGTGCGCCTGATCCACGCCACCATCCGTCACCTGATCTTGCGCGGCAATCCTTCCGACGCCGTGCTGGATGGCGGTGGCGCCGTGGCGCCGATGGATGCGCCTTGCCGCAATGTACACGACACGCTGTATAACCATGGCTGGGATGTCGCGGCCGACGGCCTGCCTTGCAACCAGGAAGAACTGGCCTACACCCTGCTCACCTTCCATTACATCTTCCTGCGCGGCCTGCGCAAGCTTGGCCTTGGCTTGCCGCAGCAGGATGAGGAAGCCTACCTGCACACCTGGAATGTGGTCGGCCATATCCTCGGCATCGAGTCCAGCCTGATGCCGCAGACCATGCAGCAGGCCGAAGCCAGCTTCAACGAAATCCAGGCCCGCGCCAGGCTGTCGCCCTACCTGCCCGATACGCGTCCGGAGCTTGGTGCGGCCTTGATGAAGGCCATGCAGGACCAGATCCCGCTGCGCATCCTGAAGCCGTTCCCGGTCCTGCTCACCCGCTACCTGTGCGGCAAGTCCGCCCGCGCCGACCTGGCGCTCAACCAGCGCGTCAACCTGCTGTCGCGCGCCCTGTTCATCAGCGGCATGCTCGCGGTGCGCGGCGTGGACGCCCTGGTGCGGCTGGTGTTCCCCAACTTTTCGATCTGCCGCATGATTACCCGCGTCTTCGGCTACCAGTTCACCGTGAAATTCCTGATGGACCAGACCCGCCCCCTGAAACTCCCGCCCGCGGTCCTGAACCAGGTCGACCACGCCGTGCGCGGCTGGGGCAAGGATCCCAAGGCTCCGGCCTGGATGAATGCTTTGGAAGCGCGCCTGGCCGGCCGTGGCCCGGCCAAGCCGGCAGGAGACCAGCAGCCATGCTGACGCGTTTTTTCCTGGCGTTGTTCCTGGCGCTGGCGACAACCCTTTGCCAGGCCGACGCCACGGCTACCGCACCGGCCGCACCCCTGGTGCTCGACGAACAAGCCGGTTCGCACGACGCCTGGCCCGCAGCCACGATTTTGAAAGACCCGGGCGGCACCCTGAGCGCGGCCGAAGTGCTGGCCGCCGTTTCCGGATTCAAGAAGCCGCAATCGGCGTATGCCACCCTGGGCGTCAACAAGGGCACCGTCATCTGGGTCCGCATCCCCGTATTCGTACCGGCCGACGCCAGCGGCGAATGGACGCTGAACATCGATTATTCGCAGATCAACCGGGTCGACGTGTTTGCCGCCACCGATGGCGCGCTGCACAGCCACACGGTGACCGGCAACCTGCAGCCGGTAGTCGCCCCGGGCGGCGGCGGCCGCACGCCGGCGGCGGCGCTGCGCCTGACGCCCGGCGCCGACCATGTGGTCCTGCTGCGCGTTGAGAACGTCGGCTCGATGATCCTGCCGATCCACTTTTCCAAAGCCGCGGTATATCACGCTTCGGCGCTTGCCGAGCAGATGCTGCAAGGGATACTGATTGGCCTCAGCCTCTGCCTGCTGCTGTACAGCATGGCCCAGTGGGCCAACCTGCGCGAGCCGCTGTTTGCCAAATATTCGCTGCTGATCGCCGGCACCACCCTGTTCTCCTTCGAATTCTTCGGCCTTGGCAGCCAGTACATCTGGCGCGACAACGTCTGGATGACGCTGCACGCCGGAGGCCTGTTCGCGCTGATGGCGTCCTGCGGCGGCTACCTGTTTGTCGAACAGTCGCTGGCGCGCCCTGGCGTCGACCGCACGTTCTCGATCCTGATGAAGGCCGGCGCCGCGCTCGCCGCCCTGTTCGCCGTCGCCTATTGCCTCGACGTGATCAGCGTCGAAGGCCTGGTCATCATCGTCAGCACCCTTGGCCTGCTGCCGATGCTGCTTGGCTTGCCGGGCGCTTACAAGCGCGCCCGCGCCGGCGATTCGGTCGGCATCTACTTCATGGTGGGCTGGGCGGTCAGCTTCCTGTCGTCCGTCGTCCTGAGCCAGGTGATCAGCGGCAAGCTGGCAGCCAACTTCTGGACCATGCACGCGCTCCAGTTCGGCAACGCCTTCGACATGGTAGTCTTCATGCGCATCCTCGGCCTGCGCACCAAGGCCATGCAGAATGCCATGCTGCGCGCCGAAGCGGCCACCCGCCTGAAGTCGGATTTCCTGGCCAATATGAGCCACGAAATCCGCACCCCGATGAATGCCATTATCGGCATGAGCCGCCTGGCGCTGATGACCGACCCCAGTCCGAAACAGCGCAACTACCTGGCCAAGATCCTCGGCGCGGGCGAGCACCTGCTCGGCATCATCAACGACATCCTCGACTTTTCCAAGATCGAGGCCGGCAAGCTGGCTTTGGAAGCGGTGCCGTTCAGCCTGGATGAAATGCTGGACCACCTGTCCACCCTGACCGCCATCAAGACCGATGCGCGCAAGGTGGAGCTGGTGTTCCGCGTCGAACGCGGCGTGCCGCAAAAACTGGTCGGCGATCCGCTGCGCCTGGGCCAGGTGTTGATCAACCTGACCAACAACGCGGTCAAGTTCACCGAACGCGGCGAGATCGTGGTCGCCGTCAGGGCTGCCGAACGTTCGCCGGATGGCGTGGTGCTGCAATTCAGCGTCAGCGATACCGGCATCGGCATGAGCGAGGAGCAGCTTGCGCGCCTGTTCCAGTCCTTCAACCAGGCGGACAGTTCGATCACCCGCAAATACGGCGGCACGGGCCTGGGCCTGAGCATTTCCCGCCAGCTGGTGGAACTGATGGGCGGCAGCATCAAGGTCTCCAGCACGCCGGGCGTCGGCAGCCGCTTCAGCTTCACTGTCAAACTTGGCGTCGGCGATGCGAGTGCGGAGCCGCTTTCGTCGCCGACCGGGGGCCTGCAGCAGGCCCGCGTCCTGGTGGTGGACGACAGTGCCACCGCGCGCGAAGCGCTGGTGGAAATGCTCGGCACCTTCGCCGTGGCAGCGCACAGCGCGAGCTCCGGCGAACAGTCCCTCAATATGCTGGTGCGCGGCGTCGAAACCGGGATGCCTTACCAGGTGGTGCTGATGGATTACATGATGCCGGGATGGGACGGCGTTGAAACCATCCACCGCATTCATGCCGACCCGCGCTTCGCCGCACCGCCATCGATCCTGATGGTCAGCGCCTGCACCCGCGAAACCGTGCTGCAGGAAGAAGGCGAACTGCCGCTGCAAGGATTCCTGACCAAACCGGTCGGCCCGGCGCTGCTGTATCACAGCCTGCTGCAGGTGCTGCGCCCGGAGATCGCACAGCCCGCTTCCCTGCAGGGCGAGCAGCGCGGCGTGCCGGCCGAGGAACTGGCCAGGCTGCGCGGCGCCCGCGTCCTGCTGGTGGAAGATAATGCCAATAACCGTGAAGTGGCGGTCGATTTCCTGGAAACCGTACGCGTGCACGTCGATGTTGCCGTACACGGCGGCGAGGCTGTGCAGATGGTGCAGCAAGGCGACTACGACCTGGTGCTGATGGACGTGCAGATGCAGGTGGTCGACGGACTGAGCGCCACCCGCCAGATCCGCGCCATCCCGGCGCTGCGCGACCTGCCGATCCTGGCCATGACTGCCCACGCCATGCCGGACGACCAGGCCAAGAGCCTGGAAGCAGGCATGAACGCCCATATCACCAAACCGATCGACCCGGACGTGCTGTTCCGCGCCATGCTGAAATGGATCGATCCGTCGCGCCTGGTGGGGCGCGCCATTCCCGGTGCCCCGGCGGCTGAAAGCGGCGCGGACCCGGTCGCCGTCGCCTATCCGCCGCTGGCAGGCGTGGACTGGCAGTACGCGCTGGCGCGCGCCGACCGCGATCCCGCCATCCTTGCCAAACGCATGCGCAGCTTCTGCAGCGAATATGGCGACGGGCCTGCCTTGCTGACTGCTGCGCTGGCCGACGGCGACTGGGCCCAGGTGGAACGCCTGGCCCACAACCTCAAGTCAAGCGCCACCTATCTTGGCGCCATCGGGCTCGCCCAGCTTTCCGACATCGTGGAAGCCGGTATCCGCGACGGGCGCCCCGAGCGCTGCACCCGGGAGGCGGCAGACATGGCCAAGACGCTGGGAATCATCCTGGCCGGCTT
Source organism: Duganella sp. Root336D2 (assembly GCF_001425005.1). Classification (GTDB taxonomy): domain Bacteria; phylum Pseudomonadota; class Gammaproteobacteria; order Burkholderiales; family Burkholderiaceae_D; genus Rugamonas. The sequence goes on from NZ_LMDB01000001.1 coordinate 162,149, forward strand.
TACCAATGCCCTGCAGCCGGCAGCCGGCGCCGGCGCAAGCCAGGCCGCCGATTTTGGCCGCCTGCTGCGCGAACTCGATGGTTTCCTGCGCGCCGACGACGCCCGCGCCGAAGACTTGCTGACCGAATTGAGCGCCCTGCTCGCAGGTTCCACCCACGCTGCCCTGCTGGCGCGCATCCAGCGTGCGGTGGATGAAATCGAATATCATGATGCCCTGAAACCGCTGGCCGAACTGGCGCAGGCACTCGGCATCGACATGGAAATGAACGCATGAACCAAAAGGTCTTGATCGCGGATGATGACGGAATCAACCGCCAGGTTCTCGCCACCTTGCTGAAACCGGAGTACGTCGTATTGCTCGCCAAGACAGGCGAGCAGGCCATCGAGCGGGCGCAGCGCCACCTGCCCGACCTGCTGATGCTGGACGTGATGTTGCCCGACATGGACGGCTACGAAGTATTGCGCCGCCTGCGCGCCGATCCTGCCACCGCCCAGATTGAAGTCATCTTCATCACCGGCATGGGGCGGCCTGAGGACGAGGCACGCGGCCTCAAGCTGGGCGCCGCCGATTACATCACCAAGCCCTTCAACAGCACGGTTGTGATGGCGCGCGTCGCCACCCACCTGGAAGTGGTGCGCCAGCGCCGCATGCTGGAACACCTGGCGCATATCGATGGCTTGACCGAACTGGCCAACCGCCGCCGCTTCGATGAAGTCTATGAAAGCGAATGGCAGCGCGCCTCACGCCATGCGCACACGATTTCAGTAGCGCTGCTGGACATCGACTGCTTTAAGCAGTACAACGATCATTACGGTCACCCGGCCGGCGACCGCGCCCTGCGGGCCGTGGCCCGCGTCGCACGCAGCGCCATGCGCCGTCCATGCGATGTAGCGGCCCGCTACGGCGGCGAGGAACTGGTGGTCCTGATGCCGGAAACCGATGCCGCGCAAGCCTTGTATGTGGCTGAAGGCATCCGGGAAGCGGTGGCACAGCTCCTGATTCCCCACCAGCAGTCCATCGCCAGCCCGGTCCTGACCGTCAGTATCGGCGGCGCCACCCTGCCCGCGGGAAGCCAGGAAACGGCGCCGGCACTGTTCGATGCCGCCGATGCTGCCCTGTACCGCGCCAAGGAGGCCGGCCGCAACCGCGTCAACTGGAGGATGTGATGGCCAAGCGATTGATGATCGAAGGTCTGGTGCAAGGCGTCGGCTACCGCTACGCGCTTGCGGAACGGGCAACCGCGCTCGGCCTGGCGGGCTGGGTTCGCAACCGCGCCAACGGCGCCGTGGAAGCCAGCGTGCATGGTCCAGCCGACGCCGTGAAAGCCATCATTGAATGGGCGCACCGTGGCCCGGGCGCTGCGCGTGTCAGCCACGTCCATGTCGCGGACGACCCGGAAGCGGCGCCGCCGGGCGCCACCTTCGATATCCGTCCCACGCTCTAGTACGCCAACGCCTAGCCGCTGAACACCCGCAGCAGGAGCCAGCCCGGCAAGGCAAGGTAGAGCGCGAAGTGCCCTGCGCGCTCCAGTCCGTGCCGGATGCCAGGCGCATTTCCAGGCCGCAGCGCTTCCGCCAGCAGGGTTACCGATTCAATTACCGTACGCAGCAAAGCAGCGCCCAGTACCACTCCAATGGCCCAGGCTGCCCACCACATTCCAAAGGCGCCCAGGTAGGCAGCCAGGCCAAAACTGTAGAATTCGCCCAGTGCGCTGCCATACGCAATGTGCTGGTGCAGGTGGAAGGCCGGAAGCGCCAGCGCAAACGGCAGCAGCACGAACTTGGCCAGCGGATGATCGAGCCGCGTTCCCGGCGCCGCTAACGTGCGCCAGCGGCGCGGCTTGGCAGGCATGGGACCGCCGGCGGCCGCCAGACCAGCGGAGAACGCGGCTGGGTCCGGCAGCGCCAGGCCAAAGTTCGAATAGCGTCCAGAGCGCAGCCGCAGCGTCACGCCCGGGCCCGGCACGGGCAAGCGCCAGGGTTCAACTGCAGCCAGCTCGGCCAAAGCGAGTTCAAGCTTCTGCGCCCCGCGTTCCAGCACCAGCCGCCCGTCGACAATTGAAGCCCGCGCCGAAAATGCCATCAGCACGCACCACGCTATCGCTTCCGGCAGCAGGAAGAACAGGGTAAACATGCGCATCTGCGCCAGGGTATTGGTACGCAGCGGCTCGTTCAACAGCAGGGCTGCACACATGCCCAGCAGGCCGGCACGTGAAGTCACGCGAAGAACACCCGCCACGATGCGCGCCGCAGCCGGCAACACGGCCAGCCGCACCGGAAAAGCCGGCCGTGACGCACGCGCCCGTGCTCCTTCAGCATGCGGCCGCCACAACTGGCTGAGTGGCCTTACGGTCAGCACCAGCAACATCGCGCAGCAGGCCAGCCCGACCCAGTCGCCCCACAGCACCATCAGCGTCGGCGCCGGTGAGCGCACCGGCAGGTCGGCAATCACGATACCTGGTTGGCCGACGCCGGTTCCGGCCAGCACCTCGCCGTATTCATCGATCGCGGCGCTGAAACCGTTGGTCGTCACGCGAAACTGCGGCAAGCGCGTTTCAATGCTGCGGAACGCTGCCGCCGCCTGGTGCAGCCGTGCCCCCGGTCCGTCGCCACTGAACCAGGAATCATTCGACATCGTGAAGATGACCTGCCCGCCAAGCCGCGCGCCGGCGATGGCCAGGCCCGGATCGACATCGTCGCGGCAGATCAAGGGCAACACTGGTATTTCGCGGCCGTCGGCAAGACGCAAAGGGAAGACCCGCGCGCCGCTGCCGGGCAGCCAGTTGCCGGCCCATGGCAGCAGGGTTCGTACCGATGGGCGGTCCAGCAATGGCGGCAGGTACTCGGTGAACGGGAACAGCCGCGACTTGCGGTACATGCCCACCAGGCCGCGGCCGGGCTGCACAAAAGCCGCGGCGTTGTACTCGCCCCGCTCATCGCGGTCGTAGGTGCCGAATACCAGCGGCACCGCTGCCGCATTGGCGTATTCGCCGATCTCCCGGTCGAACTCCGCTCCCGCCGCGCTTTTGGGCTTGCCGAATGTAGTGGGATAGGCGGTTTCGGACCACAGCAGCGCCTCCGCGTGCTGGCGCGCGACCGCGTCGTAACCCATCGCGAAGTGCCGGTCCAGCACTGCGCGCACAACCGCGTAAGTGCCCTTCTCCTGCCGCTGCCGTTCGTAATCCGCCATATCCGCCTGGATCAAGCCCATGCGAAGCGGCTTGCCTGCAGCTGCCGGGCTGCCCGACAGCGCCAGCGCGCCGTAGGCGGCGAGGACTGCGGGAACCAGCGCCGCCATCGCCAACGGCCTGGCGAATGCGCGCCATCCCTCACGATAGCGCGCCAGGCTGGCGGCCACGCCCTCATTGGCAAGCAGGAGCAAAAACGTCAAGCCAGCCGTCCCGCCCACATCGGCCGCCTGCCGCAGCAAGCGCGAGGGATACAGGCCATAACCAAGCGTATCGCCCAGCATGCGCGGCACCAGCCATTCCGTCGCGCCCCAGGCCGCGGCCGCCGCCAGCGCGCTCACGGCTCGCCCGTACCAGCGCCGCGCCGCGTAGCGTGCCAGCGCATAAGCAAAGAACTGCGGCTGGAAGAGCGGCGCGGCAAGCAGCAGCAAAGCGAACCCGGTCGCTTCCCCGATCTGCGTATAGCGCCCAAAGGCCGCGCCGAACCACGCAAAGCCGGCTGCCGTGTAAGCCAGCGACATGATCCAGGCGCAGAGCAACGTCCAGCTAAGCGAACTGCGTCCGTCGAGCGCCCGCAGCCATGGTACGAGCAACACAAAACCCAGCACGCAGGCCGCGCCGCCGCGCGCATACAGGGCAGTCATCGCAGCACTGGCGAGAATGCAGGCAAGTATCTTCATTTTCCGGAGCTGTCGATCGGGGGAGGAATCACAATGCGCCGCAAAGGCAGTCCGGGCGGCGCCAGTTCAGGAGGAACGACGCGGTCTTTCGGCATTTCGAGCGGCCGGTTCGATGCATCGTAGAGCTGGAAATCCGGGGCGAACATCAAGATGGGCTCTATGTTCTGGCCGTCGTCGGTCACCTGGTGGTGGCGCACATACCCCGGCGGCAGCGCGAAATCCTTCGGTACCGCCAGCCCTGCGAGCGGCGGGTTCGTGCCGGGCGGGTTGAACGCGCCCAGGCCGGTATGCACGCCCTGCTCGTGCAAGCGTTTGATGACCTCATTCATGGTCGGCTTCTCGCCCCGCATGACGTAACTGCGCAAGTCGCGCGTTGGATCGGCATCGCCTTCAGGCGCAGGCTGCATTTGGCGCCGGGGCGCTTCGCGCGCAACCGGTGGCGCGGCTGTGGCAGCCAAGGCTGGTCGTCCGGCAGCCGCCACATTTGCCGGGGCCGGCGGTTGGCCCGCCCCGGCTGCCGCGTCACCGCGCGCAAAGTACCAAAGAAAGAAAGCCAGGCTGGCCGCGCCAACGGCCAGCAGCAGCGCCGCCGCCAGGTAACCCGGGCTGGGGCGCCAGGAACTCACGGCGTTGGCGAGTTGAAGACCGAGACCGCCCACCCCATGCGTTCATGCCCGAACTGGTTCCAGATCGGGTTCTTGCCCGAACTGAAGGAAGTGTAGCGAGGCGCCCCGCTGCCGGTGGTGCCGCCGAACAGCCCTGCCGTCACAGTGCTGCCGGTGTAAGTCGGGTGGGTATCGTCCGACTGGATGTAGTCGTAGCTGCTGCCCGCCGACACGAAGTGCGTATTGGCGTCGCGCAGGGTCGAACGCAAGGTCGACGTGATGCGCGTGACGTAACTGGCCTGGCTTTCACCCGCCACATAGCGCAGCGCGTCGGAATCGGCAATGCCATCGCCATTGCTGTCGTAATCTGCGCCCATGTACTGGGCGAAGTTGTCAGCGCACTGGAAGCCTTTCTGGCGCGCCGTATCGCACATCATGAAATTCATACGGGCCAGTGCAGGCAGGAACTTCTGCTGCATATTGACGGTGGCGCCGGTGTTCGGATCCTTGCAGGAGCTCTGCACATTGTCGGCCGTGTAGCCCGGATAGTGCAGGTTCGAGATGACCTTCACCTTCACGCCCGAATAGGCGTTGGCATTGATGTAGTCCATGGCTGCGGCAACGTAGGTCTTGCAGCTATTCTCGGCAGCCGTCAGCACCGAGTCATCGCAGGTACCGCTCTGGCCCTTGAAGGCGGAGCGGGCCTGCAGCCCGTCGTTGCCGCACATTTCGAAGGTGACCACGCGCGTATTGCTGGCCTGCATATAAGATCGCTCGGCGACAATTTTATTGTTGTAGACATCGGAGGCCACGGCGCCGGATTTGGCGCGGCGTACGCTTTCGATATCGGCATTCCATGCTGCCGACAGGTATTCCGCATCAACCGTCGGTGCTGAATACTTGGCCGCGCTGGTGATCGAGCCGTTATATCCCGCATAAATTGAATCGCCATAAGCGACAACGCGGTACTTGGTGCTCGTGCCGGCACGGTCGATGGTCCAGGAAACGTTTTGGGTCAGGGTGTTTGCTGCTGCCTGTCCCCCTAGGGTAAACAAGACTACTGCGGCCAAAAGCGTACTGCGGATGCGAGTTTGCATAGAGTGTCTCCGATCATTGAAGTATTTTTCGAATCGACCAGCCAACAACTCATCTTAGCGCCGGCCTGCGCGGCAACAACCCCGTGGCTCGCAGGGACAAGCAAATGGCCTGGAAGGCCTTAGCGCTTGTCGCGCGCTGGCCACGAACCGGCGCCGATGCGGCATAATATGGCATGCTGAAACTGACCTTCCTTGGCACCTCATCCGGCGTGCCAACTATCCGGCGTAACGTAACTGCGCTGGCCTTACATACAACAATGAACCGCGACTGGTGGCTGGTCGATTGTGGCGAAGCCACCCAGCACCAGCTGCTGCGCATCCCGCTCACCGTGCATGACCTGGCGGGGATCTGCGTCACCCACATCCATGGCGACCATAGCTACGGGCTGCCGGGCCTGCTCGCAAGCGCATCCATGAACGGCCGCAAGAAACCGCTTATCCTGATCGCCCCGGCCCCGGTCAAGGCCTGGCTCGATGCCACCATGCTGCATACCGAACTCTTCCTGACGTTCGAGATCATCCACATCGACGTGGCTAGCGAGCAGTCGGTCTACCAGCAGGATGGGCTGACGATCGAACGCTTCCCGCTCTCGCACCGCGCTCCCAGCTTCGGCTTCAAGTTTAGCTTCGAAAAGACTACATGGAAGGTTGATAGTGAGGCGCTGCGCGCGCGCGGCGTGCCGCCCGGTCCGGCCTGGGGCCAGCTCCAGCATGGCAAGGACGTACATATGGACGACGGTACCGTGCTGGCCGCAGCCCGCTACCGCTCGCAGCACACCGAACGGGCGACCGCGGTCATCGGCGGCGACAACGATACGCCGTCGCTGCTGGCCAAGGCTTGCCAGCATGCCGACGTGCTGGTCCACGAGGCTACCTACACCGAGGCCGTGCTGCAAAAAGTCGGTCCCGGCCCTCAGCACAGCTCGGTGCAGCGCACCGCCAGCTTTGCCGCCGATGCGCAAATACCGAACCTGGTCCTGACCCATTTCAGCGCCCGCTACGACAGCCTGGAAGGCATGGCTGAGGTGGCAGCCGAAGCGCGCCGGCATTACAGCGGCACGCTATTCCTGGCGCAGGATTTCAATACCTATGAACTGAGCAACGGCGCCCTGGCGAAACTGCCCCCAGCGCCGCGCGCAAAATAACGCCATGACAGCAATCACCGAATTCCGCACCGCATCCCCGGCACCTGAATACGACCATCCGCGCGAAGAACGCCGGCTGGAGGGGCATCCACAGCGCACCACCTGGAACCATTTCACCAATGCCAGCGGCGAAGTCCATGCCGGCATCTGGGCCTGCGAAAAAGGCAGCTGGCGCATAGAGTTCGCACCTGGCAAGGATGAGTATTTCCATGTCCTCGAAGGCCGCTGCCGCGTGATTGACGAGCAAGGCCGGGCCGCCGAAGCGGGACCGGGTGACGCGCTGGTGATACCGGGCGGTTTCAAGGGGGTGTTCGAGGTCGTCGAACCGGTTCGCAAGCACTATGTGATCGTAGAGCGCAACACGGGCGCCGCATCCTGATGTTTTTTTGCTATTATTCGCTCCTTTTCCCAACAGGAGCATCGAATGAAACTCACTATCCGGGCACTGGCCCTTACTGCCGGCCTTGCCACCGTTTGCCTGACTAGCCACGCCGAGGTGATCCCTCTCAAACTGGCCCCGGGCCTGTGGGAAGAAACCCGCGTCACCCTGATCAACGGCCAGAACGTCGAGGAAGCGATGCGCAAGGGCCGCGAAAAGATGATGGCGCGCCTGACGCCGGAACAACGCAAGCAGATGCAGGAACAGATGGGTCGCGGCAGCAACGCTGGCGGAACCCAAACCTGCCTGACACCGGCACAAGTGGCCAAGGGCGTCGACACCGAAGTCATCAAGCGCAAAATGGAACAGTCGTCCCAGGGCTGCAAGCTGGACATCATCTCGGCCAGCAGTTCCGGCGCCAAATTCAAGGCCGCTTGCATGGGACCGCAGGGGAACAACTACAACGGCAGCGGCGAGTATATCGTCGCCAATAGTAAGGAATGGCGTTTCAAGATGGTCGGCGACGGCAAGGTCACCGGCCCGAATGGCGCCCCCGTGCCGCAAGCGGGCGACTTCCATGCCACCCAGGAAGTGACCGCCCGCTGGAAAGGCAGCGACTGCGGCAACGTGCCGCCGCAGCAGGAGGGCTAACGCCCTATTTTAATGGTAAGCGGAGGGATCTTTTTCGGCGACTGGGCCTTAGCCGGCAAATACTCAGGAAGAGGAACCTGCTTGAAGATCGCCGCTGCCTCATTGGTAAGCTCTTTGCCGCTGGCATTGATCATGATGGTGGCGGTGCATCCCTCTTTCACCTTTTCCACAACCTCTTTCAGCTTGCCCTCCGAAATGCCCTGATCGTCGGAATTATTCAACAGGTAGTCCCGGAAAATCTTGCCGTGGTCAAGCGCGAAGGATTGACGTAGAGATCCATCTGAGTCCTTTTCATTTCCAATTTCCTTCAGCACTGTATCCAATTCTTCATACAGGATGGGGTTGTCTTTTGGCCTGGCTTCGGTCGGCATCGCGGGCCAAGCCACATAAAGAATAGATGGTCGGTTCTCGTCACCATCGAACTTTTTCATTAACGCTATAAGCCTGGTCAACTGCCAGTTCGGTGTCTCTAGTTGATTTTCGAAGGATTTCGAGGACAATGCCGCCCTGAGATTACAGTCAGCCTTTGCCTTCCAATCCTCTTCGGCGTCCTTGCTTCTGGACTTCGAGAAAGCTTTACGCTTCACATTAAGGCGCTCCGGCTCGAGTGCATCCAGCCTTTTGGCCTGCACGACAATCACGCGATACCGAGTTCCGCCCGACGGAGCATCGATGATCACCATGCAGAAGTCAGCACCAATGACCGTCTCGCTCTTGTCGTTAAAGTGCGTCCAGACCAACTGATAGTCGGTGGGCGGCTCTTTCCAGATCCAGTGCCTGCGCCAAAGTACTGCGGCCGAAGCAAGCGATGCGGCGAAAGTGGCGGTAACGCCCTCTTCTCCTAACCCTGAATAAAGTGAGCTCGCATGGAGCATAGCGAACGCTTCTTCAATAATTAATTGCCCTATCGCACAGGGTGCGGCGGCTTCCTGCGCTTTTTGCGTGACGCCCGTAACCGCATCGACTGCCGCTTTATACGGGGACGGGAAGTCTGTGCCTAAAATTTCCGAAGTTTCATTACTCATCTTCATTTCATATTCATCTCGAATTTGACTTTAAGTTAATTGAACTTACTTTTTAACAAGTATGACCACGAATTAACCGCCCGTCCATACCGACTCGCGCCAGATCTGGGCCTAATGCAAACATTGCTCATGTTAAACTTCAATGCTTGGCGCCCCTGAGTTGAGAAGAAGGATTTGAATGGCAGTGATGTCGTGGTTTGGCTGGTCCGTGCTGTGCACCCTCCCCCTGGTCTGGCGCCTGGTGAAGGTGTTTGTGCTGAAGAGGGCAACCCTGCTTGGACAAGGCTTCATTCGCCTGGTCCTGGGCACCCTGCTTATTTTGCTGGCCAACGCGATTGCCGCCTCGCTCAGCCGTCCTGCCGGGATAGCCATGGTCCTCGCCACGGGGATCGTGGCCGTTCCCTGGCTGTTCGGCTATCGGGCCCTCGAATTCCTGGCTTGGTGCAGCCGCCTCGCGCGCTTGTCCAAGCGCCCGGCCGGGCCAGACCGGCGTGCGGCGCCGAGACCTGGCCCCGTCACTGCCGCGACGGCTACCCCGCAGCGCACGAGCGACCGTTTTATCGACAAACGTCCGGCGTGGGAAGCTCCCCCGGACGCACCACCGGCGCGCTTCTTCGGAGCGGATGCCCTGGAGAAGGCGCGCGCCGCTGCGCCCCGTCCGAGCGAAGAATGGGCGGAAGTCGAAAGCCTGCGCCCAACCCCGGCAATGCTGGCCCGGGCCAGGGCCAGGGAAGAATCCGAGACGCGTCCCAAGCAGGCACAAACCATCAGGATCGTGAAGCTGCCGCCGGCGTCCGAGCCGGTCCGCACCATGAAGGCCGCTTCCCCGCCGGCGCCGGGCGTGCAAGCGGCGATGGTACAAGTACAGCTGGTGCAGACAGCTATAGAAGTGCGCACGATTGCCGCTACAATGCCCGAGCCGGCTTGGCTGAGCGACATGGCAGGCGTGCAGTCCACGCTGGAACATGCGCCGCACATCACCGGGCAGCCGATCGAAGTCGAATACACGCCGTTTGCGCCTGTGCCGGATGCTGCGCCGCGATTGGACTGGCATCCGTCCCCTCCAGTCATTCAAATTGAGCCTGTGCCGCTGGTTGCTGTGCCGAACGTGCAGCAGCTGGAACCGTCCATCACGGTTTTCGCCCCGCCTCCCGCCGCGCCAGAGCCCGCGCCGGCATCCGCTCCGCCAGCCCCGCCTGCCGAACCGGCCGCGCACTGCACGGCGTCGGAGTTCGATATCGAAATTCCTGGACTGGACCTGCTGGACGCCTTTTCCGAAGCCAGGTTCGAAGTGTCCTCCACCGAACTGGAGGAGACGGGCCGTCTGATCGAACAGCGCCTGAAGGAATTCAAGGTCCCGGTCACCGTACTTGGCGCCTCCGCCGGTCCTGTCATCACCCGTTTCGAGATCGAGCCGGCGGTGGGCGTGCGCGGCGCGCAGATCGTGGCGCTGGTGAAGGACCTGTCGCGCGCGCTCGCCGTGACTTCGGTGCGCGTGGTCGAGACCATTCCCGGCAAGACCTGCATGGGCCTCGAGCTGCCCAACACCCGCCGCCACATGATCCAGCTCTCCGAGATCCTGGCATCGGATGCCTACCGCGCCTCCCGTTCGCAACTCACGCTGGCGATGGGCAAGGACATCACCGGCGCCCCGGTGGTCACCGACCTGGCGCGCGCGCCGCACATGCTGGTTGCGGGCACCACCGGTTCCGGCAAATCGGTGGCAATCAATGCCATGATCGTATCCCTGCTGTACAAGGCCACGCCAACCGATGTGCGCCTGATCATGATCGATCCGAAGATGCTGGAACTATCGGTCTACGACGGCATCCCGCACCTGCTGGCGCCCGTGGTCACCGACATGAAGCTGGCGGCCAATGCGCTGACCTGGTGTGTCGCCGAAATGGAAAAGCGCTACCGCCTGATGTCCGCCCTGGGTGTGCGCAACCTGGCCGGCTTCAACCAGAAAATCCGCGACGGCAAGGCGGCCGAGAAATACATCACGAATCCGTTCTCGCTCACACCGGACGCACCGGAACCGCTGTCGACGCTGCCGACTATTGTCGTAGTCATCGACGAGCTGGCTGACCTGATGATGGTGGCCGGAAAAAAAATTGAAGAATTGATCGCGCGCCTGGCGCAGAAGGCCCGCGCAGCCGGCATCCACCTGATCCTCGCGACGCAGCGCCCTTCGGTCGATGTGATCACGGGCCTGATCAAGGCCAATATCCCGACCCGCGTTGCCTTCCAGGTGTCGTCCAAGATCGACTCGCGCACCGTGCTTGACCAGATGGGGGCCGAGACCCTGCTGGGCCACGGCGACATGCTGTTCCTGCCGCCAGGCAGCGGCTACCCGCAGCGCGTGCATGGCGCCTTCGTATCCGACGAAGAAGTGCACCGCGTAGTGGACTACCTGAAGCAGTTTGGCGAACCCGAATATGAGGAGGCGATCCTGGCCGGCACGCCAAGCGAAGAGCCGGCAGCCGACCTTCTCGGCGACGTCAGCGCCGGGGAAACCGATCCGCTCTACGACGAAGCGGTGGCCTTCGTCATCCGTACCCGCCGTGCCTCTATTTCTTCGATCCAGCGCCAGTTGCGGATCGGATACAACCGTGCAGCGCGCATGGTGGAAGACATGGAGGCAGCCGGCATCCTTTCCTCCATGTCGACCAACGGCAGCCGCGAGATCCTGCTCCCTGTCTCAGCGGAATGAGCAAGCGGTTGCGGCACGCTGGTGCGGCCGCGGCTCGGGCCGGCACTAGAACTTGATGCCGATCACGTTCATCAGGCGATTCAGGTCTCCTTCTTCCTGCATGACTTCAGCCAGGACTTCCGGCAGGGGCATGCGGCCCCACCGGGCGGCACGGCGCAACAGGAACGGCGTTGGGCTGTGCGGTTCCACCGCCACCAGGTAGTCGGCCAAAGCATCCAGCGTCACATAGGCTTCGTTGCGGTCCCGCCATTGGCCGACGACGATCGGCTCCTGCTTTGGCGCTGGTTCCGGCGCCGTTTCAGCAGCCGGCGCTTGCGGCGCTTCCCCAGCGGCGGCTGCCGCGACACTTTCCCGCTGCTCCGGCTGCAACTGCTGCAGCACGCGCTGGACGGCTTCCAGCGCGCCTTGCAGCTTGCCCAGTTTGGGCGACTGCTCCTGCAATTGATCGTGCAGCATGGCCGACATCGAGTGCAGGTAGTCCAGGCTATGCAAAACGGCGGCCCGCGTGACTGCCATTTGCGCACCTTGCGCCGCACCAGCGGCCAGTACATCGGCGCGGGTCGCCACCGGTTCGCCGCCCGGCGCATCGGCGCCCGCTTCACGCGCCGTCGCCATGCGTTCCCAGTCGGCCAGCGTAGCGCGCGGCGGCTTGAAGCCTTCCAGCATCAACAACGGCGCCTGGACGCGTACGCTGACGCTGAGCGAGTCGTTCAGCCACTCCAGCGACGCCAGCCGCGCATCGCAATCACCGTCGTCCTCGATCAAGGGATGCAGCACCGGCCAATAGCTGCGCAACAGCGCATCCAGCAAACGCAGGCCATGCAGCAAGCCGACGAAGCCGCGCTGGCGCATCCACGCTTCGGCCAGCCAGACGGCAAGCTGCAAGTCTTTTGAGCGCGTGGCGAGCATCGTGCCGCAGCGCTGTGCCACCTGGTCCCAGTCGGCGTATTTCAGCGGCCGGTCCCAATGGCCCATGGGCAGGCTCGGGTCGTCCTCTTCGCGCAGCAGGCGGATCTCGGTAAACGCGGAGTCGTCGCGTGCCGGTGGACCGCATGGCGCGTCTTGCGACACGGGCGCCAGCAACTGGTCCAGCAATTGCTGTTCGGAGGCGCTGACCAGGAAATCGGGGATCGCTTTCATCGCTAAGCCTTTAGGGAAGTGACGGCAAGCAGCTTGCCAAGTTGTTGCACCAGGAATTTGGCCGCCAGCGGAGAGGTGCACTTGTGCAGGTCTACCACCGAAGCGGCGGGCGGAAAGTAGATCCGCTCCGACAGGGCCACCAGCCGGCCGGTATCGAAACCTTCGTCCACCTCGTGCAAGGCGATCACGGCATGGTCGGAACCATCGTCCAGCAGCGCCTGGAAGGGATTCGGGCCCGCATAGCCGGATGGCCAGCCGTCGTCGATGCAGGGATGCAGGTTGAAGAAGCCGAAACGGGGAAAACTGCGCAGGCGGGCATCGATGCGCTGGCCGAAAGTGGCGGCAATGCACAGGTCGGGGCGCCATTCCTCTTCATATTCACGGTAGAAAAGTTCACTCTTGACGCGCCCTTTGTAGACCGGCAGTCCATGTGCACCCGCCAACGTCTCCACCATTGCCGCTTCGCAGGCGCTGTGTGGATAAGCCCAGACGCGGCGCGCGGGGCTGACAAAACTGGCGCCGGCATCGTCGGTGGCAACACCCACCACCATTACCTGCAGCCCGACCGGGCCTTTGAGCAGTTCGCTCAGCACATGAAAACCGCGATAAAAGCTGCCGAACAGCGCGATCCTGGCCGGCCTTGTCATGTCCATGCTGCCCTCACTCGGCCAGGACCGCCTGCGCCGTGCGGCGCGGCGCTTCATTGGCCCGGGCCGGCTCATCCCAGGCGGGCGCCTGCGTCGGCCACGCCAGCGGCCAGGCCAGCGGCGCACGCTTGCCCGGAGCGCTGACCAGCAGGCGCACGAAGACGCGGGCGCGTGTATCAGGCGCGGCCGGTTCGCTGTGCGCCAGCGGGAATTCGAAACGCAGCAAGGGAACCCGGCCGTCGCCGGCACTGGTGTCGCCGTCGCGGTAGGCGCCGATAAGGCTGAACAAGGCCCACGGATCGTCGAAGCGGTAGCTGACCGTGCGCGCCTCCACCGTCATGTTCGGATGGCCGGCTTCCGCCTTCGGGACCACGGTGCCATCGCGCGCCAGGCGCAGGGTCAGCAGCACCGGCATGCCCGGCTCCCAGCGCAAGGCGCGCACCTCGCCCTGCCTTACCGTATTGGCGCCGATCGCCAGGCTCCATTCGATGATCTTGTTTCCTTCCGACTCCGCCGCGACGTTGACGCGGAACTGCGCCGTCACATCCAGGCCGCCGGCCTGGCCTTCTTCCGCCGGGAACAGTGGCGCCAGCACCTCGCGCACGCGGCGCCATTGCAGGTCCGCCTGGCGCACCGCGGCACTGGCCACCGGCGCGCCGGGATCGCGCTCGGCGCGTGCACCTGCGGCGCGCACCCGTTCATACTGGCGCAGCGCCGCCCCTACCTCGTCGACGGCGGCAGCGGGAGTCTCGCTGCCACTGCCGGGCCAGGCCACAAACGGCAGGCGCTTGCCGAGGTCGCGGTTATAGGCGTCGGCAAAGCGCTCCCATTCCACCTTGTACTGGTGGGCAGACAGCTCGCGGCAGCGGGCTTGCAAAGCGTCCTGCAGGCTGGCCAGGCGTTCGGCGAACAGGTCGGCGCCGCGCCGCTGCGTCGCGCGCCCTGCCAGCTTGTCCAGGCAGTTGCCGGCCTCGATCTCGCTGCCGCCCTGCAGGATGAAATGCTCCAGTGCGATCAGCGAACTGGTCGGGCTTTTCAGGCGGTAGCGCCGCAAGTCGGCGGCGATACCCTGCCAGCGCGCCAGCGCCGGTGCACCGGCTGCAGTGGCGCCGGCCAGCGGCAGCACGCCTTCCACCTGTTTGCCGGCCACCTCGATGAACTCCAGCTGTTGCGCGACGTAGTCCGGCAGGGCGCCTGCATCGCCGCCGGCAAAGGCGTCGGCCAGCGGTCCTTTACCGCCTTTCCACGACAGGAAGCTGCGGTCGCGCGGCTGGAACACTTCGGCCGCCGTAAAGTAGTCGTCCATGCGCTGCAGGCGGGTCAGCGCGTCGCGCGCCAGCGCCGCATCCAGTTCGGCCAGCGCCGCGCGCGCACCCAGTTCCTCAAGGAAGGCGCGCACGCGCAGCGCCGCCGCGCGTTCGGCATCGCTGGCCGCGCCTGGCAAGGCTGCCGGGGCAATACTGGCCGCCTGCGCCAGCGCATTATGCGTGCTCTCGGCCAGCGCCAGGTCGACCAGGGCTGCGCTGGCGGGCTGCAAGGCGGCCGGCAAATGCAGATAGCTGCCGGCTTGAAAGGCTTTGCGCGCCTCGGCCATGCTGGCAGCGCGTTCCAATTGGCCTTTGTCCCAGGCCAGCGTGGCGCCGGGCGGCACCTCCGGCAAGCGTGCAGCGGCGCCCTCTTTCATGTAAGGCTGCGCCAGCAATGCCGATACCGTCTCGTGCAGCAGTTTGCGCTCCGGCGTGAAAGCCCAGTGTCCCTCGCTCCAGGCCAGGCCGGTGCTGCCGCCATCGATTGCCAGCGGGGTCGCCAGCAGCCCGTCCCATGCAGTCTTGAAGGCCGCGAAGCCTTGCGCCGCCCGTTCCTTCAACTTGCGCGCCGGCTCCGGCCCGAGCAGCCCATTGCCGGAAATGCGCGCCAGCAGCGCATCGTGGGTGGCCCCCAGGTTGACTGTGCCTTCGCGCATCCAGCCGCCCTTGGCCGTGGCCAGCATGGCTTTTTCATCGTCCAGGGCGCCCCGCAGCGCTAGCCAGAGCTGCAGCTGCCCCCCCAGTTCGGGGGCGCGGGGCGCGGTCTCCAGCAGGCCGGCCGTGCTGGCCGCAACTGCCTGTTCGGCACGCAGCAGGCCATTGCCCTCGAACAACCGCCGGTAGAGCGCATGGCTGGCCAGCTTCAGCGTGCAATAGGCGGCCTGCTGCATCACTGTAGTGTCCAGCGCCGGCAGTTTCTGCGCGGTGGCGCGAAACATCGCTGCCGTGCGCGGCGGCAGCCCTTGCAGCTGCACGCCGAGCAGGTCGCGCACCGCCAGCGCCAGGTCGTCGCTGGTGGCCGGCGGCGCGCCGGGATCCTGCAGCCGCCGCAGGGCCTGCAGTGCGCCGTCCAGCCGGTCGAGCTGGTCCAGGTACTGCAGCAGGCCAAGGTACTGCGGCAAGTCTTCCAGGTTGAGGGCGCGCGCCGATCCGGCCGACTCGCTCCAGCGCGCCGGCAGGCTGCATTGCGCGCCAGGGATCAGCTGTCCGGCAGGATCGCGCGGCACGCCGGTCAGGACCGAAGCCTGCGCCAATGCTGCGCGGCGCAACGGTTCGAAAGCATGTTCGGCAAAATCCCTGGCCAGGCGCCGCTGCAGCCGCACATGCAGGTCGTCGAATACGGACCAGGAACCGGGCATGAAGACCGAGGAGAAACGGCGCGCCCCCAGCTGTTCCAGGCTGCGCAAGGCGTCGACTGTGCGCTGCTGGCCGGCTTGCGCGCTGGGCGTGTCGGCGGCGCCATCGGCCAGCGCCTGGCGCTGCAGGTACTCGTGTGCCGCGCTGCCTTGCTGCGACAGCTGGATGGTGGCGACCACCAGCCCGACGCTCCACGCCGCCGGCAGCGCCCACAGCGCAAGCTGGCCGGCACGGCTCAGCGCCGGTCGCCGCAGGCGCGAGGCGCCGCGCAGCAGGCCCATCTCAGGAAAGATCTTGCGCTCGAAGATATCGCGCAGGAAGGCCGGCATGCCCGGCGCCTGCTCCAGCGCCGCCGTGCCGCCCTGCTCCGCCGCCCGGGCCTGGCCCGCCGGCATGGCCGCGCTGCAATCGCCGCTCAGGAAGATGCCGCGCAACAGGAACGGCTCATGGTAGGCGCTGGGGCGCATCAGCTCCCCGCAGAACAGCTTCAAGCCGGCACGCAAGCGTTCCAGCTGCGCCGGGAGCAGGAAATAGGCGGAGCTGCCGCCATCGCCGCCCTCCAGCGCACACAGTTCGGCGCAGGCGTCGGCTACGCTGCCGGTCACCTGGTCCATGGCGGCGTCGACCCATGTTTCCCGGAACGGCGCCACTACTTCATACGGCGCGGCCCAGCCCAGCATGCAGCGGCGCAGTACCTCGGGCAAGGCGGCGGCAAAGCTGGCAAAGCCGGGCACCTGCTCGCATTCGGTGATGACCAGGTGCAGCGGGAAGCGCAGGGCCAGCCGGTTTTGCGCCAGCCACAGGCGGCGGTGGATCGCCTTGGCGCGCGCGGCCAGTTCCTGCTGGCCTTGCGCATCGCCGGCCAGCAGGGCCGAACAAGGCAGGGCCAGGACGATGGCGTCGAACGGCCGCTGCGGGCGGTACT
Organism: Duganella sp. Root336D2; assembly: GCF_001425005.1. Lineage (GTDB taxonomy): Bacteria > Pseudomonadota > Gammaproteobacteria > Burkholderiales > Burkholderiaceae_D > Rugamonas. Next base: position 179,007 of record NZ_LMDB01000001.1, read on the forward strand.
TGCGGCACAGCGCAATAAAGTCGTCCCAGATGCCGGTATTGGCGGCACTGTCCGGATCGGGAGAACCGAGCTGGCTGGCCTGCAACTGCGCCACCACGCCCTGGTCGAAGAAATGCCAGCTTACCCCGAGCGCTGCGGCGCGCTGGCTGCTGTCGGCGCTGAGTGCGCTGGGCAGGCCCGATTGCGCCAGCGGCAGCCCGGCGCCGCTGCCTTCATCCAGCACCAGCGTCCAGCATAGCTTGTAACGTTCGGCACGCGTGGCAAGGCTGCCCTCGATCAGCTCGAGCGCGGTGCGGAAAGACTGGCGCAGCGAATCGCTGCCGAGTTTTGCGACGGCGGCGCCGGCAGGCTGGCCGGGCCCGCGCAGCGCGGCGCTGACCACCACCGCCAGCAGGGCCAATACCAGCAGCGTCACCAGCAGCAGGCTGACGATGGCCAGGTTATCGGACAGGAAGTTCAGCATGGCAGCCCCCTTGCCGCCGGTGCGGCGGACCAGGCAACTGCCGGCGCCGCAAGCGCGTCACGCACCGGCCACGATTGCCACAGCCAGAACACCTCGGACAGGCCGAGCAGGATCAGCAGCACCAGTCCCAGCGCCAGGTAGCGCCGGCTCAGGCTCGCCAGGCGCCGCGTGCCCAGGTGCGCCAGCGTACTGGCATAGGGCTGGTCGCTCAGCACCGCGTCGCGCCCGCCCAGCCCCGGCGCACGCTGGTAGGCGAATTGGAACAGTTCGCGGCGGTAAGCGGCCAGCGGGGCCAAGGTCGGTCCGTCGCGATAGCTGCCCTGGAATCCGAGCGCCAGCACGTGCAGGAACATGCGCGCCTGGCTGCGCTGGGCCGGCTCGCGCTCGCGCAGCAGCTGGTCGATGTCGGCAAACACGCGCTGGCCGGCCTGGCTGCTGTGGAACAGCAGCGCCTCCAGCAGCACGTGCTGCCAATACTGGCGGCCGGCCCAATCGGTGTGCAGCAGCACTTCGTCGGCCAGGGCCGCCTTCAGGTAGCGCGCCTGCGCCGCCGCGTCGGCGCCGCTGCGGCCGGCGACCCGGCCCGCCTCGCGCGCCTGTTCCTCGATCAGGGCACAAAGGCGCTGGCTCAGCGCATCGGCGCCGGCGCGGCCGTCCGCTTCGCCCAGGCGCACGGCAGCGGCCACCTCCTGCTGCAGCACGCCGACGAAGGCGCGCAACTGGGCCGAGGCAAAGTCGTCGCCGCCGGCACTGGTGTCGTGGGTAGCCATGTTCAGTCTTTCACGAAGAGCACCACTTCGCGCGGGCGCCCTGCTTGCGAATGTTCCAGCAGGTTGCTAAGCAGCAGGTCCTGGCCGGCGACGATAAACTGCGGCGCGGCTTCAATGGCAAACAGGTTCCAGCCGGCGCCGCCGCGCAAACCCAGTTCCGGTGCGCAGTCGATCGACCAGCGGGCCGCACCCGGCACCCGGCGTTCGGCCAGCGAAGTCGAAACGGTGCGCGAGCCGATCACTGCGCGCTCCATCCAGTCCTGCAGGCCGCGCTCGTCCTGGCCGCGCAAGCCGACGACCAGGCGCGCGCCCAGCCAGGCTTCCTCTATCGGCAAGGCGAATACGCGCCCCTCGTCGCGGAAGGTGTGGCTGCGCCATTCCTGGCTCACCTCGCAGGCCAGGTCCTCCAGGTTGTCCAGCACTTGCTGGAAAGCGCCGTGGCTGTCGGCGTGCACGTACACGGGAGGCACCAGCGGCACGGCGCCGGGGCGCAGCGCGCACAGCGGGCCCAGTTGCGCGCAGAGGGCCAGGTAGAGCGGCAGCGGCTGCACCTGGGGCGCAAAGACGGCCGCTTCCAGCAGCGGCAGGTGCAGCGTCAGGCTGGCCAGGCGCGAGCGCAGTTCCAGCAAGGCCAGCCTTTCTTCCGGCAGCGACGACCCGGCTGCACTCTGGCGCGCCAGGAACAGCGCCTTGCTGCGCATCTGCGCTGCCAGCGCCTTGGCGCGTTCCAGCAGCGGCGCCTGCGGCGCCACCGCCAGCTGCGCCGGCCAGAACGGGGCGCGCCGCACCTCTTCGTTCTCGCGCAGCAGTTGCATCAGCTGCAGCGAAACGTAGGCTGCGCCAGGCACCGTGCCAGCCATCAGCGCCAGGTTCGACGCCATGCGCGGCACCTCTTCCGCCAGTGCCTCCGACACCTCGTCTTCGACCAGGCTGCCGGCGATGCGGCGGAAACGGGCCGGCTGGCCCGCCAGCCGCAGCGAGCGCGCGCTGCCCACCGCCAGGTAGACCGGCACTGCCTGCTGCTCCATGGCGCCGCGGTATGGCGCCAGGTCCAGTTCCAGCGCATGGCCCTGCGCCAGCGCCGCGTTGTAATGCACCGCCATGCCGTCCGGCAGGATAGCCTCGATGGCAGTGATGCGCAGCAGGCCATTGCCCAGCAGCGCTTCGTCAACCTCGAGGCGGCGCACGCCCCAGGCAGCGGGCTGGCCGGCAAGGGTTTGCCAGCCCACCAGGGCGTCGACCCGCGCGCTCTCCTGCTGGAAGTGCTGGGGCGCCAGCAGCATGCCCTCATGCCACTGGATATGTTCGGATAAGCGTGCTTCGGCCATGGCACTTTCCTCCTCTAGTGGGCTGTACCGGGCTGGATGTCGCTCGCGACAAAGCCCTGGGCGTTCAATTGCAGGACGTAGCCGCCGCGGTCAAGCAGCAGGCGCGCGCGGTGTTCGCCCGGCACGGCGTAGTTGGCAAAGGCCAGCGCGGCCCAGGCACGTTCTGCGCCGAAGCGCTTTGGCTCGAGCTGAATCACCTGGCCCGGCGTTATTTCCACCGCCAGCACGGTCAGGGCCTCGGGAAAAGTGCGCTGCAGGTCGGCGCGCGCGGCAAAATAGCGGGCGGCAGGCATCGCGGCCAGCGTCTCGAGCACGCTCTTGTCCTTGACCAGCACCACGTCGACCGCCAGCGCACTATTGCCGTTGGCGTTGTCGGCAGCGGCCAGGGCCAGCGTTTGCCAGCGCGGTGCCTGCGGCCGCGGACCGCCGGCAAGGTTGGCCAGCGTGCTGCAGCCGGCCAGCAGGATAGCCGCCAGCAGGGGGACGGCAGGCTTCGCATGTTTCATGGCGCCTCCTTAAAAAGTAGCCAGCAGGTTCTTGCGCAGTCCGGCGCCCATGCCGGCGCAGAACACCAGCAGGAACGTGCCGCCCAGCAGCAGCAGGCTGAGGACCGCCTCGCGCCGCCCCAGCACCAGCAGCACCGGTGCCGCTGCGGCGCTGCCGCCCGCTGCCGCCGCCGGCATCCGCCCGGGTTCGGCCGACAAGGCAACCAGCGCGGCGGCAGCCAGGTAGGACACCAGGCTGCGCGTGCCTTGACACAGCAATTCCACAGCCACCATCACCGGCAGCAAGGCATCGAGCGGCAGGCCGAAGCGCGCTTGCAGCACCCCAGCCCACAGGGCTGCCTTCGCGCCCGGCAGGCCGCTGGTCGCGAGCGTGAACCAGCAGGACAAGATGGCCATCAGCACGATCTCCTGCGCGCCCAGCGCGTGGCCATAGAGATTGGCTGCATACACCGCCAGTACCGCGTAGAACAGCGCCTCGCCGCTGCGCACGAACACCGGGAACGCGGACGCCAGCAGTTCAACGCTGCCGCGCGCAAAGCCCAGCCTCCCGCTGAGCGCGGCGATGAATTCCGGCAGTGCAGCGGTACCTACCGGCGAGAACAGGCAGACCGTCAGCGGCGCGCGCAAAGCCGACAGCACCGGACCCGGGGCCGACTTGAGGCGCCAGCACAGGGCGGCCAGCGCCAGGCTTGCTGCCAGCAGCGCCGCCACACCCCAGCTGGCGAGGAATCCGCCCAGCAGGCCGGCTTCATTGCCGGCAGCGCCGACGGCTGCCGCCGCCAGCACAAAGGCGATCAGCGGCAAGCCGCGATTGACCAGGCCAATCACCCCTTCCAGGCCGCGATAGACGGCCTCCAGGATATGGCCAAGATGCGCTGCGCGCTCCATTTTTTGCGCGGCGACGGCTGCGCCAAACAGCAGCACGCCCACCAGCACCGATGGCACGGCACCCGCCGCCAGCGCCGCGTACAGGTTGGACGGCACCAGGTCCGGCGCCACGGGCATTGCCGCTTGCGCCGCGTCGGCGCCGCGCAGGCTGACCGGGGCGGCAAGTTCGGCCTGCAGCGTCAAGCGTCCCAGTGCTGCCGCCTGCCCGGGCGCCATGCCGGCGCCGCCGGCCGCCGCGCTGGTCAGCAAGGCTCCCGCCAGGGCGCACAGGAACATGCCGCCCACGCCGGCCGCCAGCAGCAAGGCGAAGCGGCCCCACGGCGCGCCGCCGGCAACGCTGCGCTGCAGGCCGAAATACACCGCCAGGGCCAGGAACGGCAGCGTGGCTGCCTGGACCAGCGACAGGTAGAGCGCTGCCAGCGCCGCCAGCACGGGGCTCGCTCCCGGCCACGCCAGGCCGCACCACGCGCCCAGCAGCATGGCGGCCAACAGGACCGCTGGCTGGTGCAGGATCGCCTGGAGCAGCTTCATGGTGTTTCCCTCACAAACTGAGTGGCCGTGCGCAGATCAGCGATACCGCCGCGCAACTCACCAGCACGCTGACCGCAGTACGCGCCATTGCGCACAGCGGGTCGACCGCAACGAACAGCACGAACGCGGCCTCGAACGGCAGCGACAGGCAGGCGCATACCGTGCCCATCAGCCCAACTGTCGCCACCCCGCCCATGCCGGACGAAGCGAAACCGGTCAGCGCAGCCACCGCGGCCAGCAGCGCCAGTTCGCCGCCCCCCAGCGTGCGGCCGTACAGCGCCGCGATGAACATGGTGCCGCTGACGAAATACACCACCGGTCCGGCGCGCAGCAAGGCCGTACACAGGGGCACCAGCAATTCGACGCGGGTGCGCGCAAAACCCAGCGGCCCGGCCAACGCCTGCACCATCGCCGGCATGCAGGCGGCGCTGCTGTTCGTGGCCACCCCGAGCGCAAACGGTTCGCGCATGGCTTTCAGGACGGGTTGCAATTCGCCCCCTGCGCGCTGGCGCAGCAGCAGCAGGGCCAGGCAGATCACCAGCACGCTGGCGAACAGGAAGCTCACCACGTAACCGGCCATCGCAGCCATGGCGGCGACGTTGGTATGCGCCACCTGGCCCGCCGTCATGCACACCACTACCAGGGGCAGCGGCAGGTTGATCCAGCGCGTCAAGGTCTGGCAGGCCTCGTACACCGATTGCAGCGCCTGCTGCAGGCCGCCGGCTATGCGTTCCGGCACCTGGCCCACCGACATCCCGAACAGCAGCGCGAAGATCAGCACTTTCAGGGTTTCGCCTTCGGCCAGGGCGGCAAAGATATTCGACGGCACCAGGCGCCGCACGATCTCCTGCGCATTGACCGTTGCCGGCGGCGAATCCGGCTGGCGCAAGGCCATGGCAGTGTTGGTCTGGTCGGCGGCGCCGCCGACGATCTGCCCCAGTTCAAGCCGGGTGGCATCGGACAGGTTGTCGCCCGGATGCATGGCCAGCGTGCCCGCCGTGGCCAGCATCGCCGCCGCCAAGGCAAGCAGCACGAAAACCGCCACCACGCGCTGGGCGATCCTGCTGGTCCCGCCTTCGCGGTACAAAGTCTGCAAGCTCAGGACCACGGCCGAGATCATGAACGGCAGCACCACCATGGTCAGCAAATTGACGTAAATGGCGCCAACCAGCGCCAGGCGCTGCCCGATAGCCGGCGCCGACCAGCCGATCGTCCCGCCCAACAGCACGCAAGCGAGAACCACCAGCGGATTGGTGGCGAGGGACTGCACGCGGCGCCATGCCGCGGCCGGCGGCGCTCCTGCCGGTTGTACCAGGGAGCTCATGGTTTCATTCTCCGCTCTTCAGGCTTGCGCCGGCTGGCCTGCATCGCAATCACCTCGTTGACGAAGGACAGCAAGGTGCCGTCGCGCACGCCAACCATCACGCTCAGCGCGGTTTGCGCGTCGGTAAACGTCACGGTACGCAGGCTCAGGGCCAGGCGCGGGTCCTGCTCCAGCACCTCGCGCACGGCCAGCTCGTCGCGATAGGCCGCCAGCACTTCGCCATGGCGCACCGCCTCGACCAGCGCCTGCCAGCTTGGATATGGCTGCAATTTTGCTGCCGGGAAGTCGCGCCGGGCAAACTCCACCCATGACGTATTGGCAATCACGCCCAGCGGTCCTTCGAAGCTGCGCAGTGCTTCCTTGAGCGGCTGCTTGCCGTATTTTTCGGCGAAGCGCACCCGGTGAATCAGCATCGCGTGGCCCAGCATCCGGTAAGGCGTGGAGAACGCCACCATCTGGCTGCGCCGCAGTGTACGGCCGAGGCGGCTGATACCCAGGTCGGCCTGGCCGTTGCCGACCATTTCCACCACCGCATCGACAGTGGCTGAAGTGCGGTCGAAGCGGACTTTCACGCCAAGTTCACCGGCGATTGCCTGCGCCAGGTCGATATCGATGCCGCGCAGGACGCCATCCTTCTGCGCGTAGAACGGCGGACTGTCGGTCTGGTACATGGCCACAACCAGTTCGCCGCGCTCGACGATGCGCGCGATTTCGGGCGCCAGCAGGCGGCCGTCGGCGGTCCGTACCAGCGGCGATGCCGCCGCTGGCGCCGCATTGGCAGCCAGCGCTGCCGGCGCGACCAGCAGGCAAGCCACTATCGCCAGCCAGGCCAGGCGCGCGTTCATGGCGACTCCTGCCCGGCCGCTGGCGGCGTCGCCGCTTCGACGTTTTTGAATGCCTGCGGCGCAGCAGCCAGCACTTGCGGCGGCTCCGCGGTCTGCGCCGACATGCGCAGGCCGACCTGGAAACCCAGCGCAAACAGCAGCACCAGCAAGGCCAACACGCCGCACAGGCCGACCGCCAGCAAACGGGGAGTAAGGCTCAATCGGTATTCCATCATCGCACCTGTCAGTTGGAATTGCAGCTCAGGGGACCGCCACCGTCGCCTGCCCCGGCATGCATACTTCGATCACGCCGCCGGCCATGCACATCAGCTTGGAGGCATTGTTCAGTGCCGGCAGCTTGCCCAGCAAAACAGTGGGCGAACCCGGCATCCACGGTGCGCTGGTCATCGGCACGCACGGCATTGGCGTCAGCACGCCCAGGGCCGCCGCCGTGGCAGCCGCCACCTGCGGGTTGCCCAGCGAGGTGCACATGCCGAACGGCAGTATGTTCACCATCGGCTTGCAGTCCATTACATTCGCGTCCGGCATGGTCGACATGACCTGGCTGGCCGGAGGCACCATCAGCGTGCCGGGCGCCATCCCGAACGAGCATTTGAGCATCGCTCCAGCGCATACTTGTTGTCCCATCATTCGCCCCTCAAAAGTCGTTTGATGCGCTCCATCAAGGCCGGCGCCGCCTCGGCATTGCCCAGGCGCCCCCCCTGCGCATTGAAGCGCACCGGTACTCCCACCGGCACGCCGTCGTGGTACAGCACTTCCTCCATCAGCGCCCCGTTCGGCCAGTAGCGGCGCAGCGAACCATGCAGGAGGTTGGCGCGGTAGCTGCAGCGTTGCACCACCTGGCCCTCGGCGTCGAGGTCGACCGACTCGCCCTCCAGCAAACCGCCCCGGTACACCGAATTGCGTACCTGCCTGCCTTCGTGGAAGAAGGCCGCGGGTCCTTCAATCTGGCCGGACTGCAGCGACAGGCGCGCCGTGACCTGGCCCGCCTCGTCATACGACAGCGACGGTCCGCAGGCAATGCCTTCGGCCATGGTCTGTGCCATCACGCGCCGGCCATGCACATAAGTCTCCACCACGCCATGCGCCAGGCCGCGCTGGAAGGCGCTGCGCTGCACCAGTGCGCCGTCGGCGTCGTACAGCGTCATTGGACCGTGCAGCTTGCCGTTCTCGAAATTGGCCTGCATTGCGAGCTGGCCGCCGGGCCAGAACTGTTCCAGCGGCCCATGCAGCACACCGCTGGCCATGGCGCTGCGCAGCAGCACATTGCCGTCGGCATCGTGCTCCTCGACCACGGTCGGCGCCGGGCTTTCGTTCACTGCCTGCAGTTGCGCTTCCATTCAGTTCACCTTCGCCATCGCGCCTTTGAGCGTCAGCACCGCGCCCGCTTCCACGGTCTGGGTGGCATCGGCCTTGCTGTTGATGATCGGCGCCTTCTGGTCGATCTGCAGGCCGGCCTGCAGCAGCAAGGCCTTGCCGGCCTTGCTGCTCAAGTCCGTACCGGCTTCGCACTGCAGCGCGGTGCCTGCCTTATTGCTCAATTCCGTGCCCGCCTTGGCCGACAGTGCTTTCGCCGCCTCCAGCGCCAGGCTGTCGTCCGATACCAGCTTGATGCCGCCTTTGACCGAGATGGTCAGGCTGCCATCCACCGTGAGCTGGTAGTCGCCTTTGACGGTATGGGTGAAAGCTGCCTGGTTCGCATGGCTCTCGGCCCCTGTCACAGCCAGCTCCCGCGTACCGGCCACCTGGCGCAACTCCTTGCCTTTTTTCAGCACAATGGTGCGGTCGCCCTCTTCCAGCGTGCGCAGCTCGGCGCCCTTTTTTACCGTGGTCGTCAGCGCGTTCTCGATCTCCACGTCCATATCCTTCTGCGCATGCAGGTAGAGCTGCTCGGCGTCCTTCTTGTCCTCGAAGCGCAGTTCGTTGCCGGCGCTGCCCTGCTTCGACGACAGGGTGCGCAGGATGGATTGGGTCTGGTTGGCGGGCAGCGTCGCCGGCGGCATGTTGTTGCCGTTATAGACGCTCCCGGTCACAAGCGGGCGGTCAGGGTCGCCGTTCACATAGCTGATCACCACTTCATGCCCGACGCGAGGCAGGAAGAAGGCGCCGACGCCCTTGCCCGCCGTGGCCTGCGCCACCCGTATCCACGGCGCCCGCTTGTCGTCGGCAGCCGCGCGGTCCCAAGGGAAGCGCACCTTCACGCGTCCATGCTTATCGGTCCAGATTTCTTCCCCCGATGGCCCAACCACCACGGCCGTTTCGCAGCCCGCGACACGGGGAATCGGCGCCTGGCGCGGCGGACGGAATGGCACCGGGGCCGGAAATGCTTCAAAGGCATTGCTGTACAAGTCGCCGCGTACCGTATGTTGTACCCGGCGCAGCACGAAGGAGGCATTCAAGGCAGCGACGAAGTGCCCGGCCAGCGTAAAACGGGTGCCGGCACTGAACGGGTAGCAGAAGCTGTCGCCGTGCAGTACTTCGGAGGCGCACTGGCTCTCCTCCACCTGCAGTTGAGCCAGGGCCCGGCCTGCGTCGACCGTCGCATGCCCGGTGGCGAATTCGTAGCTGGCGCCAACACCGCCCGTGGCGGAGAAATCGCCCTCCAGCGAAGTATCCGGCGTATCGAAATCGTAATCGCTGACTGTCGCCTGCTGCAGCACGATGCGGTGCTCGTGGGCAAAGCGCGAGACCGCATCGACCGGCCGCAGCATGCCCGTTTCAGGCCAGAAGCGCACCTTGGCGCCACCGCTGCAGTCGGCAAACTGGCTGGAAGTATCGGCCAGCACCATGGTGTGCCCGCTGGCGCCAAAGGTGAAGAAGTAGCAGATGCCGGCCTGCTCCATCAGGCGCGAAACGAAGTCGAAAGCGGTTTCGTCGTATTGCACGCAATACTCACGCTTCGCGTAGCTTTTGCTGAGCCGGGAGTCGAATGCCACGCCAAAGGCAGTCAGCACATCCTTGATAATGGCATCGACGCCGAGATTGGAGAAAATCTTGCGGTCGCGCGACAGCGTCAGCTTCCACAGCGTCGGCACCAGTTCCGCCTCGTAGAGCGAAAAATCCTTATCCTGGCCGCTCTGTACGAAACGCATGACCATGCCGCTGATATGGCGCGTGCCGCCCGACCCGCCGATGCTCACCGTCATTTCCTTGCCGACGGCCGTTGCCGCACGCAGGCTGGTGCTGGAAGAGCGCATATGCAGGGTGAACTTGAACAGCTCCGACAAGCCTTCGCTGCCCGCCAGGCTATCCAGCAGCAGGTCGTTGGCGCCGAACGGCGACGTCAGGTGCATCAGGCCGCCGGCCTGTTGAAAACCGGTGTTCATGCCGCCCTCCCGATCGGACTATCGCGGAAAATGTAGGAAAATTGCGTGCCCGCCATTGCCATGTGCACCCCCGAAAATGCCGAGGCGGTGGCGATGCGTTCCAGGACCTGGCTGGCAAGCTGCGGCAGCACGGTCTGGGTCAGTATGAAATCGATATTGCGCGCACCGCTGTCGACCTCCGTGCAGCGCGCTGCGATGGCAGCCGTTACCGCATCGTCCCAGCTGAAACGCGCATGATGGTGGGCGGCAAAGCGTTCGGCCAGCCGGGCCAGCTTCATGTCGACAATCAGGCCGATGCCGGCATCGTCCAGCGGGTAGTACGGGACCAGCACCACCCGTCCAAGGAAGGCAGGGCTGAACTGGCGCAGCAAGGCCGGCCGCAGCTGCTCCACCAGGGCGGCGGGATCGGGCGCCACGCCATTCTGGCAGGCACGCGTGATCACATCCTGCGCTGCATTCGATGTGAGCAGGATCATGCAATGCCTGAAGTCGATCGGCACGCCCTCGCCATCTTCCATGGTGCCCTTGTCGAACACCTGGAAGAACAGTTCCAGCACGTCCGGGTGCGCCTTTTCCATCTCGTCCAGCAGCACCACGCTGTAGGGCCTGCGGCGCACCGCCTCGGTCAGCACGCCACCCTTGCCATAGCCGACGTAGCCGGGCGGCGCCCCCTTCAGGCTGGAGATGGTGTGCGCCTCCTGGAATTCCGACATATTGATGGTGATCATATTGCGCTCGCCGCCATACAGCAGCTCCGCCAGGGCACAGGCGGTCTCCGTCTTGCCAACGCCGCTTGGCCCGACCAGCATGAACACCCCGGCCGGCTTGCCAGGATCGTCGAGCTCCGCGCGCGAGGTGCGCACCCGGCGCGCGATAGCGTCCAGCGCCTGGTCCTGGCCGACGATGCGCTCGCACAGGCGCTCGTTCAGTTCCAGCACCGTGTGCACTTCGTCGGCCAGCATCCTGCCCACAGGGATCCCGGTCCAGCCGGCAATTACACCGGCCACCATGGCCGAATCGACACAGACCGGCACCAGCGGTTCATCGTCGCGGATAGCCTCCAGCCCTTTTTGCAAGCGTTGCAACCGGGCGGCCTGCGCCAGCTGTTCTTCATCCCCGCTGCCCCCGGCATCGGCACAGGCAGCGATCTCGCGCCGCAGCGCCAGTATCTCCTCGACCGCGTGCCGCTCCTCGCCCACCTTGGCCAGGACGCTTGCATGGCGCGCGGCGAGGCGTTCCAGCGCGCCTGCCAGTTGTGCCGCCGCGGCGGCATCGCCTTCGCCGCGCCCGAGCTCCTGGCGTGCCAGGCGCAACCCTTCCTGTGCCAGCACTATCTCGTGCTGAAGCGCTTCCAGCGCCGGCGGCGTGCCCGCCTGCGCGATGGCCACCCGCGCGCAGGCCGTATCCAGCACGCTGATCGCCTTGTCCGGCAACTGCCGTCCGGCGATGTAGCGCTGCGACAGGCGCACCGCATCGCGCACTGCTTCGTCCAGGATTTCCACCTTGTGATGCCGCTCGAGCGTAGCGACCATGCCGCGCAACATGCTGACCGCCGCTTCCGGTACCGGCTCATCCACTTTCACCACCTGGAAGCGCCGTGCCAGCGCAGGATCGCGCTCGACATGCTTCTTGTATTCGGCCCAGGTGGTCGCCGCAATCGTGCGCAGTTCGCCGCGCGCCAGGGCCGGCTTGAGCAGGTTGGCGGCATCGCCCTGCCCCTCGCTGCCGCCGGCACCGATCAACTGGTGCGCCTCGTCGATAAACAGGATCACAGGAGAGGCGGCGGCGCGCACCTCCGCGATCACCGACTTCAGGCGCTGTTCGAATTCACCGCGCACGCCGGCGCCCGCCTGCAGCAGCGCCAGGTCGAGCGCGCATACGCGCACATCGGCCAGTACGCCCGGCACGTTGCCGTCGGCGACGCGCTGGGCAAAGCCTTCCACCACCGCTGTCTTGCCCACGCCTGCCTCGCCGGTGAGGATGGGATTATTCTGGCGCCGCCGCAGCAGGATATCGATGATCTGGCGGATTTCGTCATTGCGGCCGCGCACCGGATCGATGCGGCCCGCGCGCGCCAGCGCCGTCATATCGACCGTGTACAGGTCCAGTGCGGGCGTCGTTGCACTTGGCAGCGAGGCTGCTCCGCCCTGTCCTGCGCCGCCGGCGCTGCCAGCCAGCAGCGTGGCCAGCTCGGTCTTCAGGCGTTCGCGCGGGATCTCGAGCAAGGCTGGTGCAGTTTCGATCAGCATGCCGCGCAGGCTGTCCAATTCCAGCATGGCCAGCAGCACCACGCCGGAGCGGATCTGCTGCGTGCCCAGCAGCATGGATCCAGTCAGCCAGGCTTCACGGAACAAGGGGGCAAAATGCGGCGAAAGCGCCGGCGTACGGCCATTGCCGCGCTTGAAGCCATCCAGGCAGTCCTGCACCTGGCGCCGCACGGCGTCGCCGCCCACGCCATAGTGCCGCAGCAGCAGCAGCAGGTCGGAGGCGCCGCCATCGATCAGCGCCGCCAGGAAGTGCTCCACCTCGACGTTGAAATGGGTCTGCTGGACACACAGTTCGGCAGCGGCATCCATCGCCCGCCGGCATTCCGGGTCGAGGCGTGTCAACAGGCTGCGGATATCGACTTCCATGCCTCAGCTCCCCGGTGCCGGCAGCACGAAACGTGCTGCCTGGTATTCGCATTCCCGGCGCCCCGGGGCGGCACGGCCGCACAGCCATGCACTGCGCCCCAGCCGCGGCGCAAGGGCATCTGCCTGCCGGGCCCCGAGGCGGGATTTCGGGGAAGTTGCCAGCTTCAGCTCCAGCGTCACCTTCATATCGCGCTGCAGGTGCCGCGCCACCAGCCAGGCCAGCAGCCCGCACTGCCGCCCACCGGGCAGCAGCTCTGCGAACCGCTCGTGCGCCAACGCCGGGGCACCAAGCGCGATACCGGCGCACTGGTCCCAGGCGCGCGCACCAAGGCTGCCGCCTCCACCCAGGCGTTGCGCCAGGTGGCCGCCGCCCAGTCCCTGCAGGCGCGCACGGTCGCTAACTGCCAGCGGGTGCCAGCCTCCGACGAATTGCTGCCCTTCGAACTGGACGCCGAGGCGATCGCGTAACAACGCCAGCAAGCTGGCCAGCGAACGCGGTGCGGCCCCCTGCAGGCCCGCATGGCGCAACCATGCCAGTTCGCCGCCCGGCCCGTGGGCGCCTTCCGCCAGGCCAAGCCCCGACAGTGCATCCAGGCTGTGCGGAAGCGGCGCCGGGCTGGCGATGCCCTGCAGCGGCAGGTGGTGCTTGCAACGGGCGCGGTACCAGAATCCGATCAGGCGCTGGTTGAAGATGTCCAGGAAATCCAGCCCGGCGCCGTCACGCGCTCGGCGGCGCGCCAGCAGCAGCTCGGTGAACGCCGCTGCCAGCGGTCCCTGCGCGCCGGCCAGGGACAAGGCTGGTGTGCGCAAGGTCAACGGCGGTCCGGGCCTGGCACTCTCGTCCAGGCTGGCGATATCGCTCGGCGCAAAAGCCATCCCGACCTGCGCCGCCAGCCGCAGTGCTTCATTGGCGCCGATACCGCGGCCAACCCGTGCGCGCGCCGGCTCGCTGCGCTCCAGCAGGCTGATGGCCTGGAACAGGTTGAAGTCATGCGGCGCTGCCCGCAGCTGTGAGATCAGGTCAGGCATTGCCGCCCCGCCATCGCAGGCCACTGCTTCCAGGTCTCGCCGGTGCGCTGCACGGACAGGCGCACGAAAGAATTGGCCGTGGTGTACATCGCAAAGAAGCGCGCCAGTACGCCCGCCAGCACCAGCGGCGAAGTACCGTCGAATGCAGCGGCATCGAATTCCAGCGTGACGTCGGTGCCGCGGCAATGCCCGCGCCAAGATTCGCTGCCCAGGCGTGCCGTAGCTGGCTGGGCGTGCAGGCGCTTGATGCCGCGCACCTGCAACTGGTCGCGCGCACTGCTGCCGGCGAACAGCGACAGCATTTCGCGCAGTGTGGCAGCCCCGTTCGAGCCGTCGGCCAGCGAGCGGTGATTCAGGCGCAGCAGCCCCACCAGGGCCCACAACGCATCATTGCCAAGTGCCGGCTGGCGCTGAGCGCTGGGCTGGTAGACGGCGCGGACCGAGGTCGAAGCGGCGACTCCATCGCCCCGGAAACGCGTGCCGGGTGCGACCTGCTCGGCCAGCAGCCGGTTGGTGCATAGCAGGCTGGCGTAGACTACAAATTCGCCAAGTTCCGCGCGCACATCGCCACGATCGACAAAACCGAGGTAAACGTCGCTGCCGTTGATACCCTTGCGCAGGCTGGCTTCGCGCCGCATGCTCCAGCATACCTCCGCGCCGCCTGCGCCGGGCTCGGCATCAGCGAACGCGCTAGGGATTTCCAGGCTGCGCTCCCCGCGCGGGTCGGCCGCACTGACCGAGACGATCGAATGCACTTCCAGCACCGCGTCGCGGCGACGATCCGGGATCAACAGGTACTCATAGTGGCGCCGGTCAAGCACTATCGGCTCGCTGGTAACAGGGAACAGGTTCAGAGCCGGCACACATCCCAGAAGCACGTTCTCGGGACGCAATTGAGACAAGACTGCCGCGCTGCGGGTGAACACCAGGCGGACCGAAAAGCCGGTTCCCCGGCCGAGGCGCCCGCGCAAACCGGATAAGTCGAAGAACTGGAATTTACGCGGGAACGCGAAGTACTCCTGCAACAGGCAGTATGCGGGATGGACGTGCGCCGGCCGCGCCAGCAGCGCTTCATCCTCGGCGAAGCCCACATCCACCAAATGGTGCGCAGACATGCGGTAAACGCCCGCACTGCCGACCACCTCGATATATTCCAATGCACTGATCAGCAGTTCGTGCAGCGGCATTGTAATCAGCAGGTCGCCCGACAAATGCAGGCGCAGCGTATCGAGCTCCAGCTCCGCCACGTCGACACCGCCTTCGCACAGCAGGTCGAGGCGCAAGGTTCGCGCGTCCTCCTGCATGATGGCGCCAATCCTCAGCGGCCACAGGATCGTGTTCCATCCCACCTGGAAGCGGCATTGTTCTCCCGTCGCGGCGGTCGCCGACAGCATTGTGCCGCGCTTCACCGGCATTCCCGCCGTGACCTTGCCCTCGCTCGGGTCGAGCGCCATCTGCATGACCGTCATGGCAGGAACAGGCTGGGTCAGGCTCGGACACAGGTTGTCGAGCATGGCGGCAGCCACGGTCGGAAAGTCGCGCTCCAGTTCGCGATGTACGCGCGCATTCAGGTAGGCCACCGACTGGATCAGGTGTTCGGTATGCGGATCGGCCGCTTCGTCACCGGTCAACACCAGCCGATGTGCGACCTTCGGGTAGCGCGCCGCGAAGTCAGCCGACTGAACGCGCAGGTAGGCGAGTTCGCGGCGGTAGTACTCCAGCAGGTCGTCCTGCGCGCGCATGGCAGGCTTCTCCCTCGGGTTCATGCTGCCGGCTCCAGCGAGGCCGCACGGCCGTCGAGCAGGCAGTCGAAATGCACCTGGCGCTGCTGCAGCCCAAGCGTCACGGCACCACCGATCCGGATACGCGCAGCGACCGGCTTGCCGGGATCGCGTTCCACCTTCACGACCACCTGCGACAGGCGCGGCTCGTACAACGCCACTGCACGCGCCACCACCCGTTCCCATTGCGCCAGGTCGGCCGCCGACTGCGGCGAAAGGCGCAAGGTGTCGGGCAGGCCGTAATGCAGGGAGCTCGCCTGGTCGCCGAGGAATTGCTCGATCGTCAGGCCGTTGCGGGAGTTGAATAGCCGGGACAGATCGGTCAGCACCGACTGCTGCAAACCGTCGGCGTCAAGCAAGCGGCCGTCACCTGCCGCATCGGATATTCCCGCGAGGCGGTCGAACAACGGTGAAACGGAATTCGCTGGCATGAGCTTCATGGGGGCACCAATTCAAGGCTGCATCGGTCAAAAGGGCTTGAAGTGATGTTAGGGTTGGCCCGGTACGTTACACAAGTATCACGTGGGTAACATCGGAGTTTACAAGCCGGAATTTGCGGAGGTTGCTACCAGCCTGCAGGCCCCGGATTCGGAACAGCGGCTCGTGTTCCTCCTCCGGCTAACGCCGCGGGCGAATTCCCTGAAGATTGGAAGAATTGTTGAGTTGGTAGCATATGTAGCCCACGATTTGTCTCCGCATGAGACCGTACTCAGACTTGCCAGTCCAGCGAGGTATGCACTGCGATCACCTTGAGCAAAGGCTGGCGGAAATGTTGTTGAGCCCGTCCGCCTTGAAGTTGGCGACGATGCTTTCGTGACCGCTGCGATCGGGTAATGAATTTTTTGGGAGTCAAAACACGGCGCTGCATCTCTCGATCCTGCCGAAAGATGCAGGCCATCCGCGGATCCTGGTTAATCCGCCTTCATCGTCTCCAGGTTCCAGTTCCAGGTACCGGTACCTTTGGACGTCGAATCGGTTTTCTGCTGCGTGAAATCGGCCTTGATCTTGGTGAAATTCACCGAGAACGAGTCGTTCGGGATACCGCCGCCGCCGCTGCAGCTCATTTGCGAGACCATGGCGTTATCCATCACATAGGTCATGAAGTTCATGTAGGCGCCATTCTCCACCCGGCCGATGTTCAGCTTGGCCGGGCCGATCTTCGTACCTTTCACGCAAGCCTTGAACAACTCGGTGGTGGACAGGTCGGAAGACTTTGAAAAAGACATTTCCGACAGCACGGCACGGCCCAGGGTCCGTTCGGTATTGCCGGCGTCGCTGCCCATCGGCAGGTAGGCGTTGTGCGAGAACGAATGGACGATGATCTTGTCCGTAAAGCCGGTGATGGTGCAGTTGCCCTTGATGTCGGCACCCAGGTCGAGAATCAGTACGTCTGACATAGCAAGCTCCGTAAAGTGAATGCGGCGGCAGCGACTGGCGCATGCCGCGCGCAGGATCGATGGTCAATCAGGCAGCCGCGGCGGGCAGTTGCGCCACCAGCCGGATCGAGGTAGTCAGCTCCTCCATCTGGAAGTGCGGCCGCAGGAATACCGTGGCCGAATAGGCCCCCGGCTTGCCGGGCACCTCGGTAACGTCGACGCGACCTTCCGACAGCGGGAAGCGCGCCTTCTCGCCCTGCGAAGCGTTCGGGCTCAGGAGGACATAGTCGCTCAGCCAGTTGTTGAGGAAGTTCTCCACGCTGCCGCGGGTCTGGAAGCTGCCGATCTTGTCGCGCATGATCACCTTGATATAGTGCGCAAAGCGCGAGGCGGCCAATACATACGGCAGGCGTGAAGACAGCGCCGCATTGGCGTTGGCGGCATCCTTGTTGTACAGCTTCGGCTTGTTGACCGACTGCCCGCCGAAGAAGGCGGCCATGTCCGAACCCTTGGAGTTGACCACGGCGATGAAGCCAAGGTCGTTCAATTCCTTCTCGCGGCGGTCGGTGATCGTTACCTCGGTCGGGCACTTCAGCGCGATGTCGCCTTCGTCGGTCTTGAAGGTGTGCGCCGTCAGGCCCGTAATCTTGCCGCCGCCTTCCACGCCGCGGATTGCCGTGGTCCAGCTATGTTTGGCGAAAGCATCGGTGATGCGCAGGCCTAGCTGGTAAGCGGAGTTCGCCCACAGGTATTTGTTGTGGTCCTTGCCGTCCACATCTTCTTCGAAGGCGAACTGTTCGACCGGATTGGTCTTTGCGCCGTAAGGCAGGCGAGCGGCGTAGCGCGGCAGCACCAGGGCGATATAGCGCGAGTCTTCCGTGTCGCGGAAGCCGCGCCAGGAGACCAGCTCATCGCTTTCGAAAATCTTCGCCATGTCGCGCGGCACGCCCAGTTCGGTGAACGAACCCATGTCGAACAGCGAAGGCGCTGCAGCGGCAATGAACGGCGCGTGCGCAGCCGCGGCGACTTTTGATAAGCGTTCCAGTAGCGCGATGTCCTGCGGATGGCGGCCGAAGTAGTAGTCGCCGATGAACAGCGAGTAAGGGTTGCCGCCAAACGTACCGTATTCTTCTTCGTAGACTTTCTTGAACAGTACGCTCATATCGTGATCGACCGCGCCTTCCAGGTCCTTCAACAATTCCTTCTTCGTCACGTTGAGCAAGCGCAGCTTGAGCATGGTGCCTGTCTCGGTACCGAACACCATGTCGTGCAGGCCGCGCCACGATCCTTCGAGCGCCTGGAAACGCTCGTCGTGCAGGATGGCATTGACCTGGTCGCTCAGGATCTTGTCGATCTGTGCGACGCGTTCATTGATCATGGCAACGACGCCCGCGTCGGGCGCCTTCTTCATGCCTTCGTCCAGTACCTGGGTGGCGAACTGGCCAAGAAGTTGGCGTGCGTACTGGCTTTGCGATGGCTCGACGGCCATTTTTCCTTCTTGGACGATGCGATCCAACAGGCTCGATTCCTGGTTGGTCGTACTGGCACCGGCCTGGACTTCCTCTTGATTGCTGGCCATTTTGGACTCTCTCTGAATGGTAGGGAAAACAGCGCGCTGGCGCTATCAGGACTGGACTTCTTCGGCTTTTTCTTCCGCTGCAGGTTCGCCCGCGGAAGCAGCACCGCTTTCGGCCTTCAGCGCCTTCAGTTCTTCCGTGTTTTCGACAATCTTCTCGAGCAGCGTATCCAGTTCATCGTTGCCATCGAGTTTGCCGAGCAGGTCGCGTAATTGCTGGCGCACCACCAGCAGCTTCGCCAGGCGTGGCACTTGTTGTGCAATGGACTCCGGATGGAAATGATCGATCTCGCTGAACTTCAATTCGATCTTCAGGTTGCCGTCTTTCTTGTAGGTGTCCGGCACCGACAGGTCGAGGCGCGGGGCAATCTTCGCCATCACTTCCTTGAAGTTGTCGCGGTCGATTTCCACCAGGCGGCGCTGCTTCAGCTTCGGCAACGGCACCAGTGGCTGGCCCGACAGATCGGCCAGCAAGCCCACCACTAAAGGCAGTTCCTTCTTCTCGACCGCGTCGCCGATTTCCACATCGTAGGTAATTTGCACGCGCGGGGGACGGTTCCGTCCCACCCATTTTTGCAAGCTGTCTGACATCACGCCCTCACTGGAAATGTTATAGGGGACAAACCGGGTGTTTCGGTTTTGAGATTAGGACTGCGCGCTCGCGTAACACAAGTATCAGCGCAGTATCAAGCGATATTGGCCCAATTCTGCGTCGCAACTTTTGAGGGCAATCGTGTTAGCATGCGGCTTCGTCCCTCCAGCGATCTTCCGACATGCCCGACGCTAGTGTTGCAGCAGCAGGATTGAAAGGAACAAGAAGCCCCTTCCGCTTTGGTGCATGGCTGATCGACCCATCCACCAACTCGATTGAGGGCACGCAAGGCAAGCGCCAGATGGAGCCGCGCACGATGGATGTATTGCTTGCTTTGTGCAATGCACGCGGCGCGGTGGTCAGCGCAGAAGAATTGCTGGAGCAGTGCTGGGGCAACGTCGTCAACAGCGACAGCTCCCTGCACAAGAACGTCGCTCAGTTGCGGCGCCTGCTCGGCGACGATGCAAAATCCCCCGAATACATCGAGACCATCCGCATGCGCGGCTATCGCGCGGTGGCCCCGATCGACTTTGAATCGGTAGGCGCCAGGAGCTGGCAAGCTGGTTCGCCGTTCCGTGGCCTGATGGCCTTCGACGAAGCACATGCGGATGTCTTCTTCGGCCGCGACGAAGCAACCCGCAACCTGCTTGAAACAGTGATGGAACAGGCCAGGCACGGTTTTTCCCTGACGATGGTGCTCGGCCCCAGCGGCGTTGGCAAGACGTCGCTGATCCAGGCCGGCCTGCTTCCAGCCTTATCGGACCTGGCATCAGGTCACGAAGTCGGCGTATTGGCTGCGACTGGCTTCGACCTGGTGGAACTGGGCGAGCAAACCCTGTTCACCGGCCTGGCCGGCGCCCTGCTCGACCTGCAGTGGGGCGAGGACTGCGCCTTCCCTGGCGAGAACGCTATTTCCTTGGGCATCCGGCTGCAGCAGTCCTGCGACTCGGTGATAGCAGGAATGGAAGCTGCGCTCGAAGCGCACTCCCAGCTCCACAAGCGACTGCGATTCGCCATTTTCATCGACCGCTTCGAAGCCTTTTTCAACGAAGGCCGCATCGCCGAGACTGAGCGCCGCGCCTTCCTGTCGGTGCTGGGGCAACTGGCACGCAGCCATGCCGCACTCCTGGTGATCGCCTGCCGTAACGACTTCTATCCCAGCATCGCCAAATACGCCTTGCTAACCGAAGGCAAGCGGCACGGCGGCCACTTCGACCTTGGCGCCCCTGGCTTCAGCGACATCGCGCAAATCATCCGCCGGCCGGCGGCGGCGGCCAAACTCAGTTTCGGTATCGACCCGTTGACCAATGCGCGGCTCGACGACGTGTTATGCGAGAGCGCGACAGACAGTCCGGACGCCCTGCCCCTGCTGCAGTATTGCCTGCAGGAGCTGTACCGCCTGCGCACGGAGCAAGGAGTGCTCAGCTTCGAGGCCTTCCACCAGCTGGGCGATCTTGAGGGTGCAATCGGCCAGCGCGCCGAACAGGTGGTACTGGAGCTCGACGACGCCCAGCGCGCGACCATCCCGCACATCATGTCGCTGCTGATTGTGCTCTCGCTCGACGGCGACACTGCGACCAGCCAGCGTGCCCCGTGGTCGGCGCTGCGCAGCACAGCCGCGCAGGAAGCGGTGCGCGCGCTGGTCGAAGCGCGCCTGTTCGTCAGCGACCTGGCCGACGGCAATCCAGTCTTCGGTATCGCGCACGACGCCATCCTGCGCCGCTGGCCGCGCATGACCGACTGGATAGCGGCGCACCGTGTTGCCCTGCGCACGCGCGGCCGCCTGGCGCAGCAGGCGACACGCTGGCGCGACGAAGGGCGGCCAGCCGACTTGCTGCTCCCGCACGGAAAACTGCTGGATGAAGCACGCGACCTGCAGCACGCCGGCGTGCTCTCGCTGTCCGAAAATGAGTCGGAGCTGATTCGCGCGTCGCACCAGCGTGCACGCCAGCGCGAGCGCCTCCGCGTGCTGGCGATGTCGGCAATTGTCGCCCTGGCTCTACTGGCCACGGGCCTTGGACTCAGCGCCATGGCCGCCAAACGTTCGGCGGAGCTGCGCCGCAACGAGGCGGAAAGCCTGATGGACTTCATGCTCGGCGACTTTGCCGACAAGCTGCGTCCGCTGGGCCGCCTGGACTTGCTGGAAAGCGTCAGCGGCAAGGCAATGCAATACCTGCGCGGCTCGGATGGCGAGGACCTGAGCCCCAATGCCCTTACCTTGCGTGCCAAGGGCTTGCAGGTAATCGGCGAGGTTGGCCGTTCGCGCGGCGATTCCAAAGTAGCCATTGATGCGCTAAACCAGGCCAATGTGATCCTGACACGCCAGCACCAGGCTGCGCCCAAGGACATCCAGGTGCTCAAGAGCCTGGGAGCCAACGCCTACTGGGTCGGCCAGATGCACAAGGACCGCAACGACTGGCAAGCGGCGGGAGAAGCGTGGCGGGACTATCTCACCTATTCCGACATGCTGCACCAGATCGAGCCGCAAAATACCGAATGGCTGATCGAGCAGTCGTATGCCCACAATAATCTCGGTAACCTGGCCTTCAAACGCGGCAAGCCAGCATTGGCGGTTCCTGAATTTGTGGAATCAATTGAGCTGAAACGCAAGGTATTGGCCATCAGACCAGACCTGTACCCGATCGTCGTCGAGCTGGCGAGCAGCTACTCCTGGCTGGCTTCGGCCAAGGAAGCCTCGGGCGAGCTGCAGGAAGCGCAACGCCTGTATGCGCAGGAGATGCAATTGATCACCCGGTTGCGTGAACGCTTCCCGAGCGAGACCATGTGGGTGCACAGGCATGCCTTGGCCCTCCAGCACCGTGCCAGCATCGGCCTGGCGCTTGGCATGGATAAGGAAGCCCTGCGCGATTATGAGGAAGCAAGGAGCCTGCTCATGCAGGTGACGGCGCAGGATCCGAACAACCGCGCCTGGCAAGTGGAGCTGGCGAGCCTGGACCTCGAACTGCTGCGCATCACCGCACGCCATTCCCCGCCCGATGGATTGCTGCCCAAGGTAGCGGACTCACACCGCCGGTTGCAGGCAATCCTGGCTCTCGACCCCAGGAATTCGGACTGGAAGCGCCGCGAAGCCACCGCGCGCACACGGCTCGCGACGCTGCTGTTTGCCAGTGGCAAGGCGACCGCGGCGGAAGAGGAAGTCAAACGTTCGGTCGCGAACCTCGAGGCGATTTACGCCAGCAATCCGTCGAACCTCAATGGCAGGCTGGCATTGATCGAAGCCTTGCAGCTGCAGGCTTCGCTCCAGCAACAGCAGAAAAACACACAGGCTTCGGTTGCGACTTGTTCGCACATCCGCGAACTGATCGCAGGTGAAGCGGCAGAGTCAATGAACCATCAAATCCTTGATCCATGGGTGCGGGTGAATGCATGCTTGCAGAATCAAGTCATCTTCCAGAAAGGAGCAAAACAACTTAAAGAGATAGGCTACCGTGATAGTTCGTACTTCCAATTTGTTTCTAGCCATTAGAAGGGAAATACATGCAGCCAATTGACAGACCAACTGTTCAACGACTCATCGTTGTCAGTATCTTTGGTATCGAGAACGATGCCAATGCAACGTACACATACACCGAACCGGTTTCCGGCATATTCCACGATCGGTCCGACCGGTGCGACATGCAGATCAACCGCCCGACAATATGCAACTTCGTGCTGGACGACGATGCATCGGTAAATGGCTGGACCATTACCAAAATCTCGCCCAAGCCTGAAAATGCCGAGTCGCTGCCGTTTGAGAACGGAGCTTACGGCTTGTCGATCGCCACCTACAATGACCACGGCAACCATTCCGAAGTGTTCAATTACTACATACACTTCTACAATTCGGTGACTGAGGCCAGGTTCAAGGAAGACCCTCAGGAAGCTAACATCCCGCCTTGATAGTCGGCGAGATAGTGCCGTAGTTCGTCACAGATCGCCGCGGCCAGCTCCTCCTGTAATGACATGCAGAGCTCGCCGCAGCGATCAAATTGCGAAAGCCAGGCGATGCTGCCGGCCACAGGCTCCACCAGCCTGATTGAAGCACGCACATGCTTGTCTTCCACGCGTACGCTCCCTTCCAGCCTCGGAGCCTGGCTGGCATTGCCGGCTTCGCACATCGTGCCGGCGGCGCTGAATTGCACACCATTGCCAAGCGACTGGAACAACCTGGAGCCGAGTTCCTCGTCAAGTCCGCAAACAAAATTGCTGCTTGCACCGGGGCCGGTCAGGTTTCGTAACGGAGCAAGCTGGATTCGCTTGTAGCGCAGGAGCTTCGGCACCGCTCCGGAATGCGAGATGACAGGAACGTAGCTCCCCATCGGGATCGAAATATGGATCGCCGCCGCATGCTCCGTGGCCGCATAGTAGGTTGCCAGCCGAGTTCGCAGGCGCCCGATCTGCACCCGCACTTGCGGATCGAGCGTTGTATCGTATGTGCTCGCATCGCGATCGAATAGGTCCAAACCGATCGCATATTCGTTGATCTCGTGCTCATGTCCACCCAGCTTCTTCTCAAGCAGGAAAGTCAGCAGGCGGCACATGCGGGGCGCTTTCGCGAAGGTCGGGCTGGCCAGCAACTGTTCAACCTCGCGCCAGAGGTCATCGTTTGACAGGGCGACTCCATTCTCTTG
This sequence comes from Duganella sp. Root336D2, assembly GCF_001425005.1. Classification (GTDB taxonomy): domain Bacteria; phylum Pseudomonadota; class Gammaproteobacteria; order Burkholderiales; family Burkholderiaceae_D; genus Rugamonas. Next base: position 202,606 of record NZ_LMDB01000001.1, read on the forward strand.
CAGTGGCTGCATCAATCGTGCGTTCATTTCCGTTCCCAGTCAGGAGTGATCGAATTGCACTTGCGGCGTGCTGCAGCTACTCTAACCAGGCGCCCTGCTTATTGCCTTACGACGATCTTACGGCTGAAAATTGTTGCGTTCTTCGCCTTTCAGCGATGGTTTGATAAAAATCAAAGCGGCTTGGGAAGGTGGCCAAAGCCGGGCATTCGTTGTACCTGCAAAAAATCAGCGCGCAATGCTTGCGACTTCCGAATCGCTTAACGCCGTACCGTAAATGCGCAAGTCATCCATTGAGCCCTTATACGGCGTATCCCACCAGTTGACGCCCAGCGCAAACACGCCTGTGTTTGTCGTAAACACATTCGGGAAGTTCGCCCCGCTGAAGCGCTTCGTCCCGTTGACATACACGCTGACAGCCCCATTCTTGACCGTGAATGCCACGTGCGACCATTGCCCGACGGGGATGTTCATCCCCAGCCCCGCGTCATACCAGGCGGTCCCGGACCACAGCATGCTCGCCCCGCCGGCAAAGTCATGGCCTTTCGGCAGGAAGCTGATCCACGACTCGGCATTGCGGGCGCCAAAGAAAGTGGTCGAGAAAGCAGCCAGCTGCGCAGGCTTGAGCCACATCGCCACCGTGTAGGCGTTATTCGATATGAGCCCATCCGGCAAGCGCACGCCGGTTGCTCCGTTGAAGACGGCAGCACTTCCTTTCATGCCCGCTTCGTAAATCAGGCTGCCACCGGCAACATCGATTTTGCTAGCGACGACTGTGCCCGCGCCGAAAGTTCCGGTCGAATCGCCCAGGTTGCCGTCAAACGTGTAGTGCGCAAGCATGCCGCGCAGCTTGCGCACTGTGACAGCGAACGTTTTGACAACGCGCGCGTGTCCCTTCGTGATAGTGGCCGTAAGTGTTACGTTCACGTCGCTTGCAGGACTGCTGACCTGTCCGGTACTGCTTAACACCGAAGGATTGGAAGAAGCCCAGGAGATGACCGAATCGCGCGCGGCACTGGTCGGCAATGCGATATCTCCCGTGACCGCATTGGTATTGCCCAGACTGAGTTCGCCGTATACCGCCTGCACGACCTGCATGTCGCTGCGGGCCGGCAAGCGGCTGCCCATGATGGACACGCCGTCGCGCGACGTCGCACTGAACGCCACGGTATAGCTCTTGGAAGTCTCATCCCATTGGTTCAGGAAGACGCCTTTGAATGGCGGCGAGCCGGCCAGGTTGATCTCGGCCTGGTTGCCGCCCTGGAGCGTCCAGGTGCCCGATGCAGCCCCGCTGATCGTGCCATTCGCATTAAGCGTGACCAGCTTCGACTTCTTGATGCTGGCGGAAATGTCCTTTCCATGGTTGACGAACATATAGTCGCCAAAGACGAACCCGCGCGGTATAGGCGCCAGCGTTTCGTTGGTATTGCGATACGGCGCCAGCACCGGCCATCCGTCAGCGTTCATGAACATCTGGTGCACGCGAATCTCATGCTGCTCGCCGCGCTCCGGGAAACGGCTATGGAAAACCAGGAAATGTTTGCGGGTGGCCGCGTCGTAATACGCCGAATTGTGGCCGGCCGATACATAGCCGGTGCCGACACCGGTCCCAGCGTCACCAATTCTTCGCTCAAACAGGAAGTTCCCCATGATTTTCACGCCATAAGGGGAAATCGAGGCATCGTCAAACAGGGGCTTCGCCGGGTCCGCCTTGACGTTCGCCATGTTCAGCCCTTGGGCGTCGACATAAGGACCATCCGGGTTCGTGGAGCGTGCCACGCGCATATTGTAGCCACCTGCGGCGTCCAGCCCGCCAAATGAACTGAACAGGTAGTAGTACTGCGTTGCAGGGCTGTACATCACGTAGGCGCCTTCGATTCGGCTGTGATTACCACCCATCAGGCGCTTCCCATAACCCTGCCCCGGCAGGGGCATGCCGTCCGCTGGATTCATCTGCATGATGAAGATACCGCCGGAGTAGGAACCGTACACCATCCACAGCCGGCCGCCATTATCGAAGAACACGTTTGGATCGACTGTGTTCGGATGTTTGAGCGCGTCGTAAACAGTGCCGTCGTAGCTTGCCTGGCCCCACATGCCCGACTTCAGGATGATGCCCTTGTTCACATAAGGGCCCTCGATCTTGTCAGCCACCGCCACACCCAGCGCCGAGCGTGGCGAATCACCCTCGCAGGCGTTGTAATACATATAGTACCGGCCATCTGCCAGCCGGATCACGTCCGGCGCCCACAAGGTATTCGTTTGGGCCCAGTTGAAGGTCTCCGCCAGTTCCGTTAACACGTTGCCGGAACCGTTCAGGAACAGCTTATTGGTCGCGCTGACGGAACTGGTGACTTGTGTCCAGTTCATCAGGTCCGTAGATTTGGCCGATGCCAGGTGGGAGCCGAACACATAGTAGGTGCCGCCAGTCCTGATCACGGAAGGATCATGTACCGACGCGTTCTGGAAAGCCACCGGGGCATAGGGAACACCAGCCGTTGCATCAAGGGACAATATGGAGCAGGCCAATACGGCGGCAGCCCATAACAGCGAGAAGGGTTTGGTCACGTTCGTCTCCAATTATGTTTTTACGCAAGTTAGCGCGCAAGAACCGGGGTGTCCAATGACCTTTTCCTCTGCATTGATAGCGAAACAAATATGTCATGAAACTGTAACCTTGCTTCGCTATGATTGGACAATTTGCATGAGCAACCGAACCTACAACGTGCTGTTCCTCAGCACACAGAATACTGCCCGCAGCATCATGGCAGAGGCAATGCTGAATGCCGTTGGCGGCGGCCGTTTCCGCGCCTTCAGCGCAGGCAGCCAGCCCGCCGGCAAGCTGAATCTGTTCGCCGTTGAACAAATCAGGGCCCTCGACGATTCGCTGAATGGCCTGCGCAGCAAATCCCTGGATGAATTTTCGGAGCCCGGCGCACCGGAGATGGATTTCGTGATCACCATGTGCGACGTGGCGGCGGGCGAACCATGCCCGGTCTGGCCGGGCCAGCCAGCATCGGCGAACTGGAACTTCCGCGACCCGGCTGCCAGGCAAGGGCCGGTGGATGGGATCCGCCAGGAGTTCTTCACGGTCTGCCGCGAAATCAAGACGCGGCTGGAGATCTTCCGCAACCTCCCTGCGGAGGCATTGGACGAAATGGCGCTGCAACGCAAAATAGCGAGGATTGCCGGCGTCCAACTTTAAAAAAAGACAGCCACATCGGGCTGCCTTCGGCTTACGTACAACAACGGTCTTACTGATTCTTTGGCACGGCCGGCAATTGTTCTGCCCACTGGCGCGCGGATACATCCAGCACCTGGCGTCGCTCAGCTGCGACCAGCGGCAGCAGGCGCGCCTTTGTGGAACGGACGGAAGCACAGCCTGCATTGCGGTCGCGCCGCCCGAACTGGCGCTTCAGCACGCAGTCGTATTCATAGACCGCAGCCGCATCCGCATAAGCTCCTTCCAGTTGCTCCGGCAGCTCGGCCGCATAACGCATCACCTGTTGCGCGGCCGCACCCTTGTAACCAACATCGAAAGCGCCCGCCTGGTGGCCGTACTTGACTGCCTGGTTCAGCGCGCGCCATGCGGCAGCATGCTTGCGGATGTCGGTGATGATGGGTGGCAGTTGCGATTCCGAGCTGCCGTCCGCAGAAGTCATCGTCACACCCCAACCGGAACTTCCGGTAAGTACTTCTTCATGACAGGCCAGGCGATTGTTCGCTTCCGCCGCGCGCAGGCGGATCGCGTCGCGGTTACCGCTTTCAGCTTCCTTATGGTTTTCTTTCATCCAGCTTTTGTAGGCAGCATTGGACTTCTTTCCAAGCAGGACGTCGCAGTCATCCAGTTCCAGATCGGCAGCGTGAACGCTGGCGCAACCAAGGGTGGCCAGGAGCAGCGTGCAAAACAAATTCTTCATTTCTTTCCTATCGTGTTTTTCAAGTTCCATCCGCCCGTCGCGGCCACTGCGCATCGCGCAATGCCTCCCCGTGCAGCCTTGCGCAATCATAATGCACGAGCATATATTTACGGCAACACGATTGCCCGTCAGAACGCACTCTTGACCACACCCCCATCGACACGCAATGCTGCGCCGGTCGTTGCCGACGAAAGCGGGCTCGCCACATAGGCGACCAGCGAGGCCACCTCCTGCGGCGTGGCGAAGCGCTTGATCAAGGACGTAGGCCGCACATGGTCGAAGAACTCCGCCTCCACCTGCTCGAAACTCTTTTCGGCGGAACGCGCCATGCCTTCCACGAAGTCGCCGACGCCGCGCGACTTCGTCGGTCCGGGCAAGATACTGTTGACCGTGATGCCGGTCCCCGCAACCGATTCCGCCAGCCCGCGCGACACCGCTAGTTGCGCCGTCTTGGTCATGCCGTAGTGGATCATCTCGGTGGGGATCTGGATCCCGCTTTCGCTGGAGATGAAAATGATGCGTCCCCAGTTGGCCCGCTTCATATCCGGCAGCACCAGGCGGGCAAGGCGCACCCCGCTCAGGACATTGATGTCGAAGAAGCGCTGCCAATCCTCATCCGGAATGTCCTCAAAGGCCTTCGCCTCAAAGATGCCAAGGTTGTTGACCAGGATGCTGATGCCGGGATGGCGCCGCACCACTTCCTGTGCGGCATCGGGCTGGCTCAGGTCACCAGCAAAGCCGAGGACCGTTCCACGCGTTTCGGAGCGCATGCGCTCCACCGCCTCATCGACCCCGGCCTGCGACCTGCCGTTGACGATAACATTCGCACCTTCCTGCGCCAGGGCGTATGCGATGGCATTGCCAATTCCTGCCGTACTACCGCTAATCAATGCAAGCTTGCCTTCGAGTTGCAGATCCATGGTGTTCCTCCTCTAGTTTTCCCAATAGCCGCGACGCAAGGCGATCGTCACCGCATGGGTGCGATCGCGCGCATCAAGTTTTTGCAGGATGGTCTTCATATGCGCTTTGATGGTGTCTTCCCTCACCCCCAGGCACTGGCCAACACGCTGGTTGGAATTGCCATCGGCGACATGGCGCAACACTTCCAGCTCCCGCTTGCTCAGCGAATCCTGCTGGAAGCAGCTGGCCAGGCTGGAGGCGACTTGCTGCGGTAGCTGTCGCTGTCCCGCATGCACGGCAGCTATATAGCTGCCTAATTCGCTCCGGGCCAGGTTTTTCAGGATATAGCCGCTCGCGCCCGCTTTCAAGGCGCGTGCTACCTGCACGTTGCCGGCGTATGTACTCAGGACAATGACGCGTGCCTGCGCGTCTAAGCTGCAGATCGCCGCAGTTGCCTCTATCCCATCGCGGCGCGGCATCTGCAGGTCCATCAGCGTGATGTCGGGGCGAACGCGCTTGTACTGTTCGATGGCTTCATCGCCGTCGGCGGCTTCTGCTACAACCGAAAATGCCGGATCTGCGGACAGCACAGCAGCAATCCCGCTGCGCATCAGGGGGTGATCGTCTGCGACCAGAATCCTGATCGTCCTGCCGCGTTCGCTTTCCATAACAGCGCTCCTTTTTTCACCTGCATGAGGGTATCACCTGAAAATGCCGTTTTGATCACCCTTTCGGGTATAGGCCAGCGCCGCCGGCAGCGTTAACTGCCACTGAGTGCCATGGCCGGCACTACTTAGTACTGTAAGCTTGGCGCCGATCCGGGCCGAACGCTCAGCCATACCACGCATTCCCCAGTGATCCTGGCGCCCGCCCTCGCTCAGCACTTCCACTGGTATGCCTACGCCGTCATCGCGTACGACGCAACGGAATTCCCGCATACCGTATTGAAATTCGACCTCGATCCGGCCTGCGCCGGCGTGCCTGTAGGCGTTGGCGATGGCCTCGATCACAATCGCCAGGACGTCTTGGTAAATGGCACCGTCGATCAGGCGAAGCACGCCACTCATTTTCATCCGGATCGCGCCGGCTTCACCAACTCGCAAGCGGGCCGCTGCAGCCAGCACCGCATCGGGGAAGCTGAGCCTGTGGTCATCCGCCCCCCGCAACTCGCGAATCCGTTCGCGGCCTTCATCCACCACGTCGTCTGCTTGCTGTAACGCAGTCTCAAGTTGGATCCGCAAAATATCTTTCGCCGGCAATTTCGTAACGGCTGCATGGATATGCAGGATCAAGCTTTGCACCGATTGCAGCAAGGTGTCATGCAACTCCCTGGCAATTCGCTCACGCTCATGCATCCGTGCCTGCAGGCGATAGGCCATTTGCCTGGCCAAGCGGTTAACATGCCAGCGATATGCAATGTAGGCACCTGACAGAAGCAGCGCTACGCATAGCACCTTGAACCACCATGTTTGCGCCATGGTCGGGACGATCGTGAAGCGTGCCACCGTGTGCTGATCGCCCCACTTGCCGTTGTAGTCTGAGGCAGCAAGGCGGAACTGATAATCACCCGGCGCAAGGTTGCTGTAATAGGCACTGCGACGGGTGCCGACATCCTGCCATTCCTTATCCACCCCATCCAGCCAATAACGAAACCGCACCCTTTCCGGCATGGCCAGCAAAGGGACGGTGTAGTCGACCTGCAAGGACGTCACGCCTGGTGCAAATTGAACATCTCCCTGCAAGGCCTTGCCTTCACCCGGAGCGCCGATTGTCTTGATGATCGGGGGCAAGGCGGGCGATTGCGGCAGTTGTTCCTCCGGATCCAGCCGGAACAAGCCGGTCGACCTGACTATCCACAAGCGCAAATCCGACGAGAGCACCAGCGAAGGCGATGGGGTAATGCGCGGCGCACTGCCCTCCAGCCCATCCGACTGATCCAGCCTTTCGAAATGCACGCGGTATGCCGGTTCCCGCCGCGCCTTGGCGACCTCTCCACCCGCAATCCGGAACAGGCCTGCCGTGGCATTCAGCCATAGATCGCCATTTTCCATTTCGACTATGCCAGAAATGCCGTCGAAGGACTCGCCATTGATGCCGCTGACCTGCTTGAACCGGCCGGCCTCGAACAGCGCTAGTCCGTTGTCCCCGCCCGCCCACACGTGCTTGCCATGCAAATGCAGCGACATTACCAGTCCAATCGCAAGGCCCTCGGCTGCTCCGTAGCTTTGCCATTTGCCATCCTCGGCGTGCACTACGCGGCCCGGAAAGTATCCAAGCCATAAGCCTGCGGCATCGGAGCGCGCCATTACATTGACTTCACCATTTTCCCCGGTTTTCCCCCAGCCGCCGCTGGAATCCAGGCGGTACAGGCCCATCTGCTGAATCGCCGCAAGCAACTCTCCGTTTCGGTCAGCCGCCACACTTGTTATTACCCGTTCGCCAATGCTGGCCGGCAGTTCGATTCGGCGATTGTCCGCACCCTGGATACGCCGCAGCGCGCCATATGACGCGCCCCACAACGTACCATCGCTGCTACGAGTGAAGCTGGTCAGCATATCCGCCCAGCCCTCACGCCTGGCAGGCCACAACGGCGTAATCCTCGGATCGCCAGCATCGCCTGCAGCAATGTGAAAGCCGCCCACCCACGCACCGCCGTTGTCGTCGGCCAGGATGGCGGCGCCAATGGCCGACTCAGGCACTTCGATTCTTGCAAAGCGCCTGCCGCGGAAACGATCGATTCCTGTAGACGTGGCGGCCCATACATTGCCCTCCCTATCCTCGAATATCGCACCTACGGCAGGGCCGCTCAGGCCTTGCGGTGGCGTAGTCAGGTACGCCCGATCCCGCGTACGGTATTCAAGTCCGTCCTTATGTCCTACCCACAGGTTCCCCCGGTGGTCAATTAGCAGGCTCGTAGGGTCGCCCAAGCGCTCCCACAACGAGGGATAACTATCTTGTCCAGGGCCTGACAAACGATTGAAACGGGCGCGGGCGGCATTCCAACTTACTACGGCGCCGTCCGCCAGGTTGAACAGGACGCCAGTGCCGCTATCGATTGGAGCCTTGCCGAAATGCGTATTGCCCGGCCGGAGGAAGTAGACTCCGCTATCGCCTTGCGCCCACAATACGCCATCCCGGTCGCGCATCAGGGTTTTGTACGTATCAGCGGGGAGCCGCCACGAAGTGGGAGACGCATGCCAACGATCGTTTTCCAGGTAATACATCCCCTGAGCGGTCGCCGCCCATGTCCGGCCGTTGCCATCTTGCTCAATGCCCCATACCGCGCGCTTCGGCAGGCCGTCCGGTTCGCTGTAATTCCGGATGCGTCCATGTTCAATCCTTGCGGCGCCGCCGGTGCGATAGCCTATCCATAAAGAGCCATCGACGAACGCGTTGACCAGGCTGACGTTCCTGGTCAATAAGGGCGTGTTGGCCGGTGTGAACTGTTCAAACCGGATTCCGTCAAAGCGATGCAGTCCGGCCGGGCCGCCAAGCCACAGCCAGCCGTCCTTCGACTGGGTCATCGACAGGACCATGGCCGGGGCGCCATCGCGCGCAGTCCAGCTGGTGTGGTGCAGGTTGATCTGGGCCCCTGGCCAGCTGCGGGCTTGAGACGACGCGCAGCAAAAAAGAAGCACCAGCACCGAAACCAAGCTTCTATAACTCAGCAATGAACTCTCCATAGCGTGCGCGATCGGCAATGTATTGTCGTTTCTGAACTTTCTTGCAATGACGAACATTGTATAGAAACAAACTACCCGATAGTGGGTATGCCGCTTGTACAGGCATGGATATTCTGGTGGTTCAACCACTGGAGATCATCATGCTACGAACTATGGGCAATTTGCTTTACATGGGCTTACTCTTGTTTTGCAGCGTCGCCGGACACGCTCACGCGCAAACACCCAAGAGTAATTTTGCGGACGTAAATGGCGTTCGCATCCACTATCTGGCAGCCGGCAAAGGCGATCCGGTGATCCTGCTGCATGGCTACACCCAGTCCAGCCATATGTGGTTGCCGCTGATCGCCCAGCTATCGAAAGAGCATTTGGTGATTGCTCCCGACTTGCGCGGATTCGGGCAATCCGGCCTGCCGCAAGGTCCCTATACCAAATCGGTCATGGCGCAGGACGTGCACGCACTGGCGGTCAGCCTTGGCATCAAATCGGCCAAGGTGGTCGGGCACGATATTGGCCTGATGGTTGCTTACGCCTATGCCGCGCAGTACCCGCAAGAGGTCAGCAAGATTGCCTTGATGGATGCCTTCCTGCCTGGTGTGGGCAATTGGAAGGACGTCTGGCTACTGCGCGACTTGTGGCATTTCCATTTTTATGGCGAGACGCCGCTGGCCCTGGTCAAAGGGCGTGAACGCACTTACTTCGAACATTTCTGGAACGATTTCGCGGCGGATAAAACGAAATCTCTGAGCGAGGCTGATCGCAGATTCTACGCTGCTGAATACGCACAACCGGGCCATATGGCGGCGGGCTTCGAAGTCTTCCGGGCTTTTGCCCAGGACGCGGAAGAATTTGCGACCTATATGAAAACGCCGCTGACCATGCCGATGCTGGTGCTGACCGGGGAAAAAGCATCGGGTCAATTCCTGATACAGCAGGCCCGCCTGGTCGATAACAACGTCGAAGGCGTGGTGATCAAGAACAGCGGACACTGGCTGATGGAGGAAGCGACAGCCGATGTACTCCCCAGGCTGGTCCAGTTCCTGAAGTAAGGCGAATCTGACGATTCCACACGCCTCTTTTCTCTTGAAAGACGGGTGCTGCGCTGCGCGCCACGGATATAATCACAAGCGCGCACCAGAATCTACAGAAAAACCTATGAGCGATACCGTATTACCTTTCAGGGCCACCACCGATGAAGCCTGCGCCTGGCTGGCGCGGCAGACCGGCTCCCCGTGGACCCTCGCCCGCCTGCTGGAGAACGGCCTGAAACCGGTGATCTGGCTCGATTACGATGCGGCGTACCCGGAGTTGTTCGGCGATGCCAACGGCGGCTATGCGGCGCCAATCTTCTTCCAGGACGATATCGCACGGCTGGTAGCCGGTAGCGACGATGTCCTGATCACGTTCACGAAAGATGCCTATCAATTGCCGGCACGATTGCCTGCCCCGGGATTTCGGCGCTCACTCGACGAATTGCGTTTCCCCAAGAAGGACCTGCAGCGCCTCGCGGGGAAGCTGAAGCACGAGAACCGTCCGACGCCCCCACAGGGTGAGGCCGCAAGTACAAGCGAATCGCAGTATGGCATCGGCAAGGCCGAAGTATTGACCGCTTTTTCTGCTTTCGTGCGACTGGACCTGGCGCGCGAACTGGATACGGCGCTTGGGATCTTCGGTGACGACGGCGCCCGCGTCAAAGCCAGCGCCCGCAAATCGAAACGTAACGCGGTATGGAATCCAGTCACCCTGGCGCTTGGACTGCACGACGTTTACCGTGTTCCGCTCGGACCGTTAAAGCGCGCATTCAAGGCGCACGACTTCCTCTATGCCTGGGAGAATGATTGGGAAGAATCCCTTCGTTTGCTGGGCAAATGAGTTTTCACTACGGCGCATCCGATCAAATGGTGTATGCTGCCGGCATGACTCAAGACACCGATATCCAGCTCAGCGGCCCTTTCAAAGCAGTGGACGGCAATGGCCGCACCGTCGACATCAAGTCCCTGCGCATCTTCGATGAAGGTTATGGCGTGGTCGACCTTTATGCCGACCTGGCGGCACCGGCCAGCGACGGCTTGCACAAGGATCATAAGCTGCTTGCCGAAATCAGCGCACGCTTGCGTACTCTGGGCTACAGCGGCCCTGATCTGACGCCGGGCGATCCGGTCATTCAGGAAAAGCGCCTGATCGTGCTCGATACGCCGGACGAATTCCTGCCCTTCGCAGTGCGTAAGGGCTTCAAGGACCTGAGTTCGGAATTCGACGAATAATAGTCATGAAGCCCTTGGCCATTTTGCTTGCATCGATCCTGCTTGCAGCCTGCGGCCAGAAGACGGCAACATCGCACGCGAAGCAATCGGAAACGCCGGGCAAGGGCAATACGATGAACTGCGTTGCCGGCGATATCAAGCTGGCTGGCACCGGTGAACCGGAAGTCGGGCTGGCCAGTTTCGGCATCCAGGGCAATACCATCACCGGCTTCGGCCTAAGCCTGGACGTGGAGCATGACGGCAAGGCATACCAGGTTTCCAGCTCACTGATGCCGCTGCCAATGGAAACCGGCACCTTCCACTTCCCATCGCTGACCGAGCCGGGGATGACGCTGGCTTCTTTCAACGTCAGGACCTCTGATCGTGATCTGCTCAAGGGGTACAACGGCGGCACCTATAGCCAGCAGTACTCAGCGGTTGAGAATGATCCGGAGGCGAAGCTTAAAATCCAGGTCGACAAAATGACTGTCTCGGACGCTCCGCTGCCAGGGTTCAAGCGCGTCCACGCAGTCGGCCAGTTCGAGTTCAATGCGGCCGCCCTGCCCGCCTCGTCCCCCAGCGATGATTGCGTCAAAAATGGCATCGCGCGTTCAATCATCGGCGCCAACTCCGGCAAGCGCACGCTGCCGCTCTTCGATGCCGCCATCTGCGGTGCTGAAAAGAAGCACGTCCAGTGCGACTTCGACGTTGTAGCCGACCTGGTAAAGCTCCAGTAGCAGGCCGCAGCGCGGCCTCTCGCAGCGACGCTTTGATACTGCATTGATACTTGAAACAGCGCTGGCAATCAGCTAAAACTGGGCAGGATGGATAACGGCGCCAGGCGCCATCTTCGGCTCGGAGGCATCATGGCACGCTATTTGAAGCTGCGCAACGGCAACGTCTTTGTGGATGGCTTCCACCTGCTCGCCCTGATCGAGAAGCTGATTCATGAAACCAGGCTGGCTCCGGATCTCGCTGGCACCGGCGCGGCCAACGATCCCTACGTCATGGACAGTGCATCGGATTGGATCACACGCTGGAAAGCATCGACACACGAAGCTGTCATTTACTATAAGCTGGCCGGCCGCCTGATTACGAAGAACAAGCGCGTCTATATTGGCGATGCCGGCCCAGCCTATCTGCAAGGCGCGAGCATCCTGGAGGCAGCATGCAAGTCGTTTCGCAGCCTTTACGGCCGCTTGCCACGCTTGCGCACTGAGACAGGATTTTTGATGACGATTCGCTTGGGCATCGAAGAAACGCAGCCGGGCGTCAACTCCAGGCAGGTACTGCGCCAGGTTACGGCCAGCGGAACGCCGCCCGCGAACTGGACCGCGGTCGTCCTCAGCAAAGTGGTGGAAGCCGCGGCAAAGATAAGCGGCGGCGCATCTAACGACTCGATGGAATTCTTTCATGCAGAGGACAGGGCCAGGCTGCAGGGCTGGATGGTGAAAAACTCGCATCGCGATCCCGAATACCAACTGCTGGCTCAACGTATGGTGGACCCGGGATTGATCTACGATCAAAGCCGGCAGGCGCTGGCAGCCGGGCGCGGGGTGCCGCGCGCGATTTCCTGGAACGATATTACCCGTTCCCCAGTTATCGCCGGCGCAATCCGCAAGTTAATGAAGGGGGAAAAGCTCGCGTTGGGCAAGGACTATTCGCGCATGCAGTTTCTATTGCCGGTCACGACGATGGCAATATTCCATGCCGAACCCGCGCGAAACGCCCGCGCCTGGCCAATCAACTTGATGGTGCTTGACCTGGCCGAAGCCAGCACACCCAATTTCACCTGGGGTGCCATCCTGTGGCACCCCCTGGCCATCCCGCGTGATGCCACCACGGGAGTTGGCATGCCCGTTCCGCCTCAAACCGTGATCCACGGCCCGATCGGCAATGGGCGCGCCATGGGACAGATCGACAATACGCTCAAGCTGCACCTGGTCGGCGGCATTTTGCCGGCAAGCCCCACCAAGGGCGGCGAGATCGGCGGAAAGCAACTCTTCAAGCCCGCCAAGCCACTCACTGCGCAAGCAATTCTCCACAATGCGAAGCAAGGTCACGGCGACATGCACAATTCGCCATACGATTTCATCCACCAGAAAGAAGTCGACGTCGTACTGCGGTGGCTCACGAAGTTTCCGATCATCGCGGGCGCCTGGGAAGTCGCGGACCCTGCCGACGGCGGCGCTGTCCTGTTGAACAGCCAGGCGATACTAAGCCGCATCATGCCGAACGATCAGGTCGTGTCCAACTCCTTGCGCTGGATGGGCACGATCCTTTCAAATCGCATCGAAAGCCTGGACCGAATGTAGCCCGCGGCTTGTCGCCCGGCCTCGCCCTTATTTCATCTCATCGAGGGCCGGACCAATCTGCGAAACGAGCAGCGCCCTTTGCTTGGCACGCACCCTGACGCCGTTGCCAATTCGCTTGGCATCGACCAGAGCGTCGGCCGAGAAGTGCTCCTTGACATAGGCTTCCATCCGGTCCGCATCGGCGGCGTCGACCGAGCTGGCGACAATGGCCGAATACATGCGGTTGCCCGCCACCGAATCCTGGTTCTTCAGCAGCGCCTCGCGATTCGCAACCGCGAAGGTCCAGGCCTGCCCGACGTGTTCCGCCGAGGCCACGCTCGGTAACACCATGCTGGTCAGCTGGATCGGCAGGTCGGGCAACAGTGCGATTTGCAGCGTGCGCTCGGACAGCTTGGGGTCGATCGCCATCGCCAGCGAGCGCGCGAAGCGGTTGCGCTCTTCCACCGACTGCGCCTTCAGTGCCAGTCCTTTCAGCGCATCGTAGGTCGTCTCGTCCGCATAGCGTCCCACCACCGACATCACGAAGCCCAGCGAGGAAGGCGGCAAGCTGGCCGGATCCGCCAGGTAACGCTGGAAACGCGCACGGGCTTCGGCGATCACCTTCTCGTCGCCGGTACGGGCCAATACGCCGGCCAGCGCAGTGCGCAGCTGGCGGTCCTCGACCGATTCGCCCGGCTTCTCTTCCCAGCCCAAGGCCTGGAACTTCGGCAGCACCAGCGTGGCGATGTAGCGGCCAAGCTTGGCGCGTTCCGGCGTACCCTGCGCCAGGTTATACAGGTTGCCCAGGTTGTTCAGCATTGCGCCCCAGACGGCAAGGCGCGGCTCGTCCTTGAACTGGCTGGCCAATGACAGGTAGCGCGAAAGGGGGATGCGTTCACTCACCACCATGGCCCAGGCGTCGCCCAGCAGCTTGACGCGGCTGGCGTCCGGCAGCCCGGTGGCCATCGCAGCCAGCGCATTGAAACTGGCATCGTCGTACTGCACGCGATAATAGCCGACACTGTCAGGGTCGACGATCAATTGGCCGTCGCAGCCGGGACGGGTCACGGTGCTGCTGGCGCCCGACAGCATGGTGTACTCCACCTTGCCGCCGACGGTGCCGAGCGCAACCGGGATATGCCACTGGCGCGTCGGCACGGGGCTGCCGTCCAACACGAAAGGCTGCTGCGTCAGCGTGACCTTGCGCTGGCCGTTCTCGCAGCTTTGCGCCACTTTTACAACGGGCACGCCTGCCTGGGTGGTCCAGTCTGAAGCCAGCATGGCAACCGGTTTGCCGGACGCCTTCTCCAGTGCCGCCCACAGGTCGGCGCTCGTCGTGTTGGAGTATTTGTGCTTGGCCATGTAGGCCCGGATACCTTCGCGGAACGCATCCTCGCCCAGGTACGCCTCCAGCATGTGCAGGAAGGCCTGGCCCTTGCCGTAAGTGATCGCATCGAACACGCTGTTGGCCTGTTCTTCGTTCTCGACCTTGGTCTGGATCGGATGCGTGGTCGCGCGCGCATCCAGGTTCATCACGCTCTCGCGGTCCACCATCGCGTCGAGCTGCATACGCCATTCAGGATGGAAACGGGCGGTCGCCTTGGTGCCCATCCAGGAAGCAAAGCCTTCGTTGAGCCAGAGGTTGTCCCACCAGGCCATGGTGACCAGGTTGCCGAACCACTGGTGTGCCATCTCGTGCGCCGTGACGGCGTATACGGTCTGCTTTGTGGTCTCGGGGTTCTTCTTCGCGTCGTACAGCAAGGTCGCTTCGTTGTAGACGATGCCGCCCCAGTTCTCCATCGCGCCGTTCATGCCGGGGATGGCGATCTGGTCCAGCTTTGCCAGCGGGTAAGGCACGCCGAAATAATTGTTGTAGTAATGCAGGAGTTCTTTGGAGGAGTCCAGCGCGAACTGGGTCGAACCCTCCTTTCCGATGGTGGATACAACGCCGATCTCAACCCCGTCCTGCGCGGCCACATTGCGCGCCATTTCACCAGCGACCAGCACGAAAAGGTAACTCGGCATCTTTGGCGTGACACCGAAGGATACGCGCTGCAGGCCGCCAGGCAGGGTTTCCTGCTTTTCAGCCGGCGTGTTCGAGAAGGCTTTGAAGCTGGCCGGCACGTCCACGGTCAGCTTGAACCTGGCGCGGAACGAAGGTTCGTCCCAGGTAGGCAGCAAGCGGCGTGCATCGGTCGGCTCCATGGTGGTTGCCAGCAGGGACTTGTCGTCCGCGCCGCTCTTGTACTTCAGGTAGAACAGGCCGCGCGGTTCACGATTGACCACGCCGCGAAACTTGAGCGCAAGCGTGTATTTGCCCGGCAGCAGCGGCTTGGCCAGCTTGAAGCTGAGCGTTTGAGCCTTTTTGTCGAGCACCGGGTCCAGCCTGGTTTCCGGCAATCCCTTGCCGCTCAGGGCGGCGGCGTCGATCTCCATGTTCAGGGCATTGAGCATGATGCTGGAAGTGGCCTGCTTCACCTCGACATCAATCGTTTCGGAGCCGCTGAATGTGTTGTTCGCAACATCCGGCACCAGGTGCGCCGTATATTGGAGCGGAATCACGTCCTTGGGCAGCTTGCCCGGGGTGGCGGCGAACTTGAACGGCGATTCGGCATGGGCGCCCATGGCGGACAGCGACAAGGCAAGGACGGTCAGGGGAATTCTCATGGATTCTCTCTTCTAAAGCGGCTCGGATTGGCCAGCTTGAATTTTATGAGAGGTGGCAGGTTGCTGTCCTTCGCTTGCGACGAATGGTCGAATTCCTGCCTCGAATTGCCAAATATGCTACTTCAACCGCTTACATTTACTTACCCGTGAAACACTTTTTGCGTCACCGCCTTGCCTTTCCCAGCCGTTTAGTGAGCAAGCGCCAATGATGGCGAATTCACGAAAGAAGAAAATGGAAAACAGCGCCCGCACCAAAATTCATCCAATGATTATCGCCGCAGCCGCCTCGGTTGCGCTCGTGAGCCTGGTTGGAGCCGCATCCATCGCCGGCCTGCTGCCGAACTCCCAAGCGACCACCATGCCAAGTGCGGCAGCCGCCCCGATAGCCGCCGTCGCAACGCCGGCAGCCGTTGCGGTCTCGGCGCCGGCGCCTGAACCCGAAGCACGCAAGGTAGTGGAGCACAGGACGCCGGCGCGCCGTAACTACCCGCCGGCGCAGCAGGTGGCGGCCGCTGAACCGCAAGCGCAAGCGCCAGCACCGGCCACGGTCGCTGCGCCACAGAATAGTGCTTTAGGCATCGGCATCGGCGCGGTGGTGGGTGGTTTGATCGGCAACCAGGTTGGCGGCGGCAATGGCCGCAAGGTGGCTACCGTGGTCGGTGCGATTGGCGGCGGTTATGTTGGCAACGAAATCGCCAAGCGCAACCAGCAGCAACCGCAGCCGCCGGCACAGCCGCAACAGTAACAAGGCCGATCAGATATGCAGCGCATGCCCCAACGCCCGCAGCGCTGCTTCCTGGATCGCTTCGCCCAAGGTGGGATGCGCGTGGATCGTCCCCGCCACGTCTTCCAGCGTCGCCCCCATCTCGATGGATTGGGCGAACGCCGCGGATAGCTCCGACACGGCCTTGCCCACTGCCTGCCAGCCGACGATCAGGTGATTGTCGCGGCGCGCTACCACCCGGACGAAACCGTCCTTTGATTCGAGTGACATGGCGCGCCCGTTGGCGGCAAACGGGAACACGGCCTCGATGAAGTCGATCCCCTGCACTCGTGCCTGCTGGGGCGTGGCGCCGGCCACCACGACTTCCGGATCGGTAAAGCACACCGCCGCAATAGCGGCAGGGCTGAAATGGCGGCGCTTGCCGCTAATGACCTCGGCCACCATTTCGCCCTGTGCCATGGCGCGATGCGCCAGCATCGGTTCGCCGGTCACGTCGCCGATCGCCCACACATCGCGCATCGAGGTGCGGCACTGGTCGTCGACCTTGATGAAGTGGCCATCCATGTCGATGCGCAGCTTTTCCAGGCCGAAGCCGCGTGTATTCGGACGGCGCCCGACTGCGACCAGCACCTGGTCCGCCGCCAATGCCGACTCTTCGCCGGCGGCATTTCGAATGCGCACCGCCACGCCCCCTTGCTCCAGCCCGAGCACCGAGCACCCAAGATGGGTCTCGACATCCAGTCCCTTGAGTGCAATGGCCACCGGACGGATCAATTCCGTATCGTAGGCGGGCAGGATCCGCTCCTGTGCCTCCACCACGGCAACCTGCGCCCCCAGCTTGGCATAAGCAATACCCAGTTCGAGACCGATGTACCCTGCTCCCACCACCACCAGTTTGCCCGGCACGGTCTTGGGCGACAGTGCTTCCGTTGCACTGATCACTTTCCCGCCAAACGGCATGAAGGGCAATTCGGTAGCATGCGAACCGGTGGCCAGCAGCAGGTGTTCGCAGCCGATACGCTGCGGGCTTTCGCCGTCGCGAACCACTTCGACCGTCTTGCCATCGACGATATTGGCCCATCCCTTGACGACGCGCACCCCGCTTTTCTTCAGCAATGCCGCCACGCCGCCGGTCAGGCGAGCGACGATGCCGTCTTTCCACAGCACGGTCTGGCCAATGTCGATGCGCGGCGCCTGCACCGAAATCCCGAGCGCCGATCCGCTCGCGAAATGGCTGGCTTTCTCAAATTCCTCCGCCGCATGGATCAGCGCTTTCGATGGAATGCAGCCGACATTGAGGCATGTGCCGCCAAGTTCCGCAGCTTCGACCAGCGTGGTCGGAATACCCAGCTGCCCGGCGCGAATGGCCGCAATATAGCCGCCGGGACCGCCGCCGATTACCAGCAGCGTAGTGGTGTGTTGATTCATTGATTACTCCACAAAGAGCATGGCTGGGCATTCGAGCAGGCCGCGGATGGTTTGCACGAACTGGGCGGCATCCATTCCGTCGACCACGCGGTGGTCGAATGAGGACGACAGGTTCATCATCTTGCGGATTACTACCGCCCCCTGCCGTACCATGGGCCGCTCCACGATCTTGTTGACGCCGATGATGGCCACTTCCGGATGGTTGATCACGGGGGTGGTGACGATCCCGCCCAGCGCACCGAGGCTGGAAATGGTGATGGTCGAACCGGACAGCTCGTCGCGCGTGGCCTTGCCGGTACGCGCAGCATCGGCAAGGCGCCCGATCTCTGCGGCACAGGACCACATATCGCGCGCCTCGGCGTGGCGCAGCACCGATACCATCAGCCCCGAATCGGTCTGCGTCGCAACCCCGAGATGGACGGCACCGTACTGCGTGACCACGCCCGCGTCGTCATCGAAGCGTGCGTTCATCTGTGGAAACTGGCGCAGCGCAACCACCAGGGCGCGCGCCAGCAACGGCAGCACCGTCAGTTTTCCGCGATCCTTGCCCCATTGCTCGTTCATGCGGAGGCGCAGGTTCTCCAGCTCGGTGACATCGACCTCCTCGACATAGGAGAAGTGAGGGATGCGGCGCTTCGATTCCTGCATTTTCTGCGCGATCTTGCGGCGCAGCCCTATCAGGGGAATCGCCTGTTCCGTGTGGATCTCGCGATAACCGCGCGCGACAGCGGCTGGTCCACCCTGGACGCCGCGCGCAGCATAAGAGTCGAGGTCCGCGTGCTGGATGCGGCCGGCTGGACCGCTGCCATGCACGAACTGCAGTTCAACACCCATGTCCCAGGCCCTCTTGCGCACTGCCGGCGAAGCGAGCGGACGTTCGCCGGGCTCACGCGCAACGCGGGTCGACGCAGGCGTGGACGCGTGCGCTGCCGGCGGCGCCGCGGCCTTGGCTGCAGCAGGCGCAGGAGCAACCGCCGCCGGCACAGGCGCAGCAGCGGCAACCGGCGCCGGTGGCGCAGCCTGCCCCGGTGCTGCAGCTGCAGCGGAAGCGGCAGCGGCAGCGCTTGCAGCCTGCGGTTTCAGGTTGCCCGCACCCTCCACTTCAATATGAATCAGATCCGCCCCAACAGCCATCACCTGCCCCGCCGCGCAACCCAGCATGGCCACGGTGCCGTGCACCGGCGACGGGATCTCGATGGTGGCCTTGTCGGTCATGACATCAGCCAGGATCATGTCCTCCGTAACGGCGTCGCCCACCTTGACATGCCACATGACCAGCTCAACTTCTGCAATGCCCTCGCCAATATCAGGCATCTTGATGACGTGAATACCCATCTTTATGCCTCCACCGTACGTTTGAACGCCGCGCCAACACGCGCCGGCCCAGGGAAATACGCCCACTCCTGCGCGTGCGGATAAGGCGTGTCCCAGCCCGTCACACGTTCGATCGGCGCTTCCAGGTGGTAGAAGCAATGTTCCTGCACCAGCGACACCAGTTCGGCGCCGAAGCCGCAAGTACGGGTGGCTTCGTGCACCACCACGCAACGGCCGGTCTTCCTGACCGACTCGACGATGGTCTCAAGGTCCAGCGGCCACAGGCTGCGCAGGTCGATGATCTCGGCATCGATGCCGGTCTCCCGCGCGGCGGCCTCGCATACCCACACCATGGTGCCGTAGGCAAGTACGGTGAGTTGCTTGCCCGGCCGGAAAATGGCCGCCTTGTCCAGCGGGACGGTGTAATAGCCTTCGGGCACTTCGCCCAAAGGATTCTGCGACCAGGGCACCACCGGCTTATCGTGGTGGCCGTCAAACGGGCCGTTGTATAAGCGCTTCGGTTCGAGGAAGATCACCGGGTCGTCGTTCTCGATCGAAGAAATCAGCAGTCCCTTGGCGTCGTAAGGATTCGACGGCATCACCGTGCGCAAGCCGCAGACGTGGGCGAAGACCGCCTCCGGGCTTTGGCTGTGCGTCTGGCCACCGTAAATGCCGCCACCGCATGGCGTACGGATGGTGATCGGCGCGGTAAAGTCACCGGCCGAACGGAAGCGCAGGCGCGCCGCCTCCGACACGATCTGGTCGTAAGCCGGGTAGATATAGTCGGCAAACTGGATTTCGATACATGGCCGAAGGCCGTACGCCCCCATGCCAATGGCCACGCCGACGATGCCGCCTTCGGAAATCGGTGTATCGAACACGCGCGATTTGCCGTATTTCTTTTGCAGGCCCTCGGTGCAGCGGAACACGCCGCCAAAGTAGCCAACGTCCTGGCCGAAGACCACGACATTTTCATCCTTCTCCATCATCACATCCATCGCCGAACGCAGCGCTTGGATCATGGTCATGGAAGTTTTTACTGTGTTTTCCGCCATCTCAGATCCCCAGTTGCTGACGTTGCACGCGCAAGTGTTCCGGCAATTCCTTATAGATGCCGTCGAACATTTCCGCGGGACTGAAGGTATGGCCGCTGGCCATGGTGCCGTACTGCTCGGCCTCCTTCTGCGCCGCCAGGACTTCCGCCTCCAGCCGTTTCTGGGTTTCCTCGTGCTCCTGCTCGGACCAGGCGCCGGCCTTGATCAGGTACTGCTTCAGGCGTGCGATCGGATCCCCAAGGGGGAAATGCGACCAGTCGTCGCCGGGTCGGTACTTTGATGGGTCGTCGGAGGTCGAATGCGGGCCCGCGCGATAGGTAACCCATTCGATCAGGCAGGGGCCGAGGTTGCGGCGCGCCCGCTCGGCGGCCCAGCGCGACGCCGCGTACACCGCCAGGAAGTCATTGCCGTCGACACGCAGCGACGCGATACCGCAGCCTACGCCACGCGCAGCGAATGTGGTGTCCTCGCCGCCGGCAATGGCCTGGAAGGTCGAGATGGCCCACTGGTTGTTGACCACATTGAGGATCACCGGGGCGCGATACACGTGGGCGAAAGTCAGTGCGGTGTCGAAGTCCGCCTCCGCCGTGGCGCCGTCACCGATCCATGCCGATGCAATCTTGGTATCGCCCTTGATCGCAGACGCCATGCCCCAGCCCACTGCCTGGATATATTGCGTCGCGAGGTTGCCGGAAATCGAAAAGAAGCCCGCCTTCTTCACCGAGTACATGACGGGCAACTGGCGGCCTTTGAGCGGATCGCGCTCATTCGACATCAGCTGGCAGATCATGTCCACCATCGGGTAGTCGCGCACCACCAGGATGCTTTGCTGGCGATAGGTGGGAAAACACATGTCGTCCACATTGAGCGCCAGCGCTTGCGCGGTGCCGATGGCCTCCTCGCCAAGGCTCTGCATATAGAAAGACATCTTCTTCTGGCGCTGCGCCATCAGCATGCGGCTATCGAAGATGCGCGTCTTCATCATGGCGCGCATGCCTTTGCGCACGGTTTCGATATCGATTTCGGGGACCCAGGGCCCGACTGCGTTGCCTTCGGCGTCGATCACGCTGATCAGGGAGTATGCGAGATCGCGCGTGTCCATGGGAGCCACGTCAACCTCGGGACGGCGCACGGCGCCGGCCGGCGAAAGCCGGAGATAGGTAAAATCAGTTGCACAGCCTGGACGTCCCGTCGGTTCGGGCACGTGCAGGCGAAGTGGTTCGCCCTTGCTCATTCAGATTCCTTCAATTGCGATGGTGACGCAGGACCAATCCTGGCGGGCCCGCAGCGGGTAGCGGCAGCCGGCCTGGATTGTGGAACCGCCCGCTGCGGATCGCAAAACGGGCACGAAAAACATTTCCTCAAAAGCAATGGTAGGGTAGCACGCTTTGCAATGCCGAAGGGTCACAATTAAAGTTTCACTAATGAATTGCCGTTAAGTGGGAATGAGCTCAATTTCCACTCTCTCCAACTGGCAACCAGCCAGCCGCTACGCGGCGCCGGCATCCGGCCGGAGCCTCAATCCGGTCGTCGCCAGGCTCGACGCGGCGGCCGGCACGTCGCCGCCGTCAACCATCGTCGCACTGAGCCCGGAAGCGCTCGCCGCTGCCGCCGCCCCGGTTTCGACGGGTCAGCGTTACCATGAGCTTGGTGCGGATATCCTGAAGCAGCTCGGCACCGGTTCGGTGATTCCGCCCGACCATACGAAATTGCCCGACACCGTCGACAACAGATTCGGGCTGAGCGTCACGACACGAAGTGGCGCCAAGCTTGAACTGACGCTGGCCAATATGGATGACGAAATGATCTTCCAGGTCAGTTCAAGCGCCGAGTTGAAGGATGATGAGCGCAAAGCCCTTGCCGGGCTGGCGGACGCATTCCAGGCCGCCATTGACGGAATGGCCGAACCGAATCCGCAAGTACGGTTAGGCGGCCTGACCCGGTTCGATCACCAGTTTGTGCAGTCCATCGACTTCCATGCCGAAGTGAAGACAGCCGACGCCACCACGCAAACCCTGGATTTCAGCATTGACGACGCGCGGCGCAAAGTGAGCATAGGCGGGCCCGATGGCAAGGCTGAAGTGAATGTGGATACGGGCGCCGTGGAGCACGTCGGCACCAGGCAGCAGCAGGCAAAGGCCATCAACAATTACCTTGCCCAATTCGACCAGGCAGTGTCGCGCGGTCACGGCGACAAGAGGTTGATGGCCATGTTCAAGGACGCTTTCTCGGACATGAATCGAACCGCTACCAGCGAGGAGCGCAAGGATGCGCTTGCTGCGGATTCCCGCTGGCAGCTGAACTCCGACCGCAGCACCCTCACCGGCCTTTCCGATTTCAGTGCTTCCGTCACCCAGACACCAACATCGAGCAATCCGCGCAAGCCGCTGGAACAGGATAATTTCTCCTACGATGTTTCGCAGTCGACCACGGTGAAGACCCCAACGCTCAACGAGCGCGCCATCAGCCAATCGCAGCAATCACACCTGGGGGCCCAATTCCATACCGCCATCGAAAAATCCAGTGCGCCCTTTTTCGACGGAACGCCGCAGACCCAGAACTATGAATACCATCAGATTGACGACAGCGCGCGCAGCAATGTCTCGCTGAACTTCAGGGACGGAAAGTTGAACAAGGCGACGTTGGAACAGATGGCAAATCAGTCGGAGCGGGTGCAGACGTTCCTGCTCGGCAAGCTGACAAAGGACAAAACCACCCCGAGCCAGCAGTCACTGGTGCGCGACCTGCTGCCTTCCCTTACCACCTATGAGCGCTACAAAACCGAAGAGGCGCTGAACGACAATATTTTCTTGCTCGGCTCCCCTGGTGAACTCGTGGCGCGCAACGAGCAGTTCTGACTGTTAGGCGAGCGAACAAATGCTGGTCGAGATGTTCGGCAAGCCCCGTTTGCGCAATTGACTCCATGATGTCCTGCAGTACCAGGTACCCTGCGCCGGAACAGCGCCAGCCCAGGCCAGGTTCGGAAATGAACGCCAGCGGTTTCCCGGACCCGAGTCGCGGGCAGTGCGCCGCAGCGGGTCGTGAAAATGCCGATAGCCGTCGGGAAGATAATGCGCCGCGGGCGCAGCCAGCTCGAGCCGGCCGGCCTGCGCCATCTTGCTGCCCGCATTGGCCATCCTTCTCAGCAAAGGCAGGAATTTGACGAACCTGGCGGCATCGTCGTTTACTTCGTAGAACCATACTTGCGCACAAGGTGTGGACCTTGTGCGCCCGCTGGCCGGAAGCGCGAAATTTCAGGATGGGCCATGCGGCCGGTAACGCGCCAGGATCGATTGGATGGTGCCACGCGCCTTAAGCGTCGCAATCGCCTGGTTCAGGTCCTTGATAGCAAGCTTGCCATGCGCGGGGATTGCACAGTAAGTATCAAAGTCCGTGATCTTCAGGTCGTAGGGAGCCAGGCGCTCCCGTTCAGGATGCACCTTGCGCTGCCAGTCGAAATAAATGCGGTTCGTGAAAATAAAGTCAAAGCGCCCAAGCAGCAGCTTCTCCAGGTTCTGGCTATCGTTGGCAGCGTTATCACGCGCGATCGCCGGCTGCAAGCGCTCGACTTCCGGGTAGCGGTACCCCCGGACAGTACCGACGCGCAGCCCTGCGATGGCATCCAGGGACGCTGGCAAAGGTCTTTCGCGGCGCATGGCAACAATCATCCGATTCGAGATGATCGCGTCGGACCAGAGGAAGGTCTGGTTGTCGAGCCACTCGGGCCGCAGGTCGCATAGCAAGTCGGCGTGCCCGCGCAAGAGTGCGCCTTCAACCCTGGTGCGTGGCAAGATCAGGTAGCGCGGCTGGAGATGCAACTGTTCACCCAATGCATCCCCGAACTCCTTGAGTATCCCGCCTTTCAATTCCTCGGCACGAATGTCGGTCATTGGCATGCCGCTGCCGTTCGAGATGGCCATCACCAGCTCCGCCGCATAGATGGTCTTTGGGATGAGAGTGATGGCAAACAACAGACGGAGTGAAAAGGACATCTTGATAGCGTTCCGGATGGCAAGCGCTACCATTCCTCAAATAGCGCCACGCCTCATCAGGGTGATGAAATCGATTATTGCACAGGATGGAGAGGCGCTGCATATCGGACGCTCCGGAACGGGCCGGGCGGGGTAACATACTGCAGCGCAGCAAAAACCGGCGGAGTCCTGATGGCAAAAGCAAATCCAGTATCCCAATTGCTGCGCAGCCTGGCACGCGCCGGTAAAGCACAGCAGCGTTTAGTCACCAAACTCGTCGCTGCCTCAGCGCCCAAAGCCGTAAAACGGACTGGCTCATCGTCCAGGAAGGTGCCAATCCGTTCGCACGAACGTAAGGATGTCCATCCCGCCCCGGGTAACTGGCAAGCCGGCCAGTTTGCATATCCGCTGCAATCCCGAAGCCATCTCGCACGGATGAACTATTGGCTGTATACGCCTGAACAGATCCCCGAAACTGTAGTCCGCCATGGCTGGCCCCTGATTGTGATGCTGCACGGTTGCCATCAAAGCGCTACCCAGCTCGCCAAAGGGACGCGAATGAATCACCTGGCAGAGGGCAAGGGATATGCAGTGCTGTACCCGCAGCAACCGCTCAGCATGCAGGCACAGCGCTGCTGGCGTTGGTATTCCTCGTCGGTACAGCAAGGCAGCGATGAAGCCGCTGCCTTGGCGGGACTGATTGAAAAGATCTGCACACAGTACCCAATCAACCGCAGCCGGATCTACGCCTGCGGCATTTCCGCCGGCGCCGGAATGGCCGCCATACTGGCGCTCAATCATCCTGAGTTGATTGCAGCGGTCGGCCTGCATTCGAGCCCGGTCTTTGGCGCCGCAAGCAATGCGGTGGATGGCCTGCGCGTGATGCGGCACGGTTCGGCAACGCCCGCCGAAGGCCCGATCGAACGCATCCTGGAGCATCGCAGGCGGCCTTCGCTGACTGGAGTTGCCCTGCCGATGCCGCTCATGCCGGTCCTGACCATCCAGGGCGACGACGATAAAGTGGTCCATCCGGTAAATCAGCAACAGCTCATACGCCAGTGGCTGCGATTGAATGGCATGCCCCATGACACAGGAGCGCAGCGTATAACGATCAAGCCATCCCTGCGCGGCGGCAGCCGGAACGCACACGAAATTCACGACTACCTGCTTGGCAATAAACCCGTGGTACGTTCAGTGCGCATTAGCGGCCTTGGCCACGCGTGGAGCGGAGGCGATCCATCGGAACGGTTCAATGCGAAAGCAGGTCCCGATGCTGGCCGATTGATCATTGATTTTTTCGGCAAGCATCGCCGCTAGGGCCCCTCGCCCATTGGAACAGGAATCGCCCCACCTTTTCTTCAATTTCCGATTCCACCGTCTTTAACCGCAAGATAGGGATCGCGTATTTTTTAAGGATGCTGTCCTTAAGGGCGTCAAGCTCGGCCTGGTGCGGCAAGTCATGCGAGCCGCCATCGACCTCGATCACGCCGAGAGGTGCCTTGCCGACCTTAAAATAGAGCACGAAGTCACAGCTCGCGCGATTCCGAATGAATTCCTTTTCGCGCGGAGTCAACGGCAGCCGGCTCGACGCCACCAGCTGAATCAGCGGCACCTGGCTGTGGAATTTCATCGTCTGGTGCGCTTCGTGCTTCAAGGCATGGCGCAGAATGGCTGCTACGATACGTTCGGACTTGAACTTTGAATCGCTATCGCGCAATTTATCATTGAGCCTCTCAAGGGACTGGTCATACTCTTCATATAGCAGGTCGAAGGCCGATACGACCGGAGCACGATAGACTTGATCAACGTCGGCATAATATTCCATGTAACGCAAAAGCGCAGCCACGTGCCCGGTACCTCCGCTGAAAACGCCGTCGCCAGTGACAAGCGTAAATCTTTCCCTGGCTCGCGACACAGCGACATTGACCAGGTGAGGATCGTCCACAAAGGCCAGCTTCTCCGAACCGCTGGTCTTTTTGTCCAGCACCGTGGAGAAGACGATCTCATCGCACTCCCGGCCTTGGAATTTGTGCACAGTTTCCTTCACAAAGTCCGATGGCAACAGCCCGCGCGATAGCGAAACTTGTGCCTTAAATGGCGCGATGAAGCCCCGGCTGTTTGCACCATCCCAGTCACTCGGTCCACTCCAATCGAGTGTTTCGAGGAATGAGTCCAGCTCACGACGATTGGCATTCCTGCGTTCATGATTTCCCTTGGCGGTCACAATCAGCCTCAGCGGCTTCTCGCCAGAGTCCAGGGTCATCGGTACAAGCTGATTGTCGTAGAACTGCTGGTTGCAGAACTGGATGATCCTTGGATGGCAACGATAGTGCTCCTTCAGCAGCGTCATTGGCATGGCGCTTCCAAATACCCCGATGCACGAATCGAGCAGGCTATATCTGTCGCAATCGTAAAACTCTGCTGGTGCGGCAAGGCCCGTTTTTGCAGGGATATGCGGCAACTGTTTCCTGTCACCGACGATGATCAGGTTTCTGGCGCAGCCAAGCGCCAGGATTCCTGGAACAATGTCCTGTTGCGACGCCTCATCGATAATGACGTAATCGAGTATCGTCCCCGGCGCGAGGGAATTGACAATCGAGTGTGCGCTGCTGCCGAGTACAGGGAATCGTTTCAGGAAAGCGTCAAAATCCTTGCGGTAGGTCTTTGCGCCGAACTCCACAGGAGGCTGCGGCGTTCGAGCCAGTTGCTGTTTCAGATATAACATCGACCCGGCGCTCAGCTCCTCCAGCAGCGCCTCGAAATTGCCCCTATCGAGCGCCTGTTGGCAGTCATCGAGTTCCGCCCCCTTCATCCGGAGCAGCTCTTCGTAGAAGTGCCGCTGGAGCGCGTAAATTACCGCCTTGCGCTTTTCCAGATTATCAAAGGGCTTCATGCGCAGGATTCTGAAATTGAGCAGGAGTTCGATCCTGTCTTTAATCCTGAGGCGCTTGTCTTCGAGGCAGGCCAGGTAAGCCATCAAATCCGTCGACTTTCCTGGAGAGAGCTTGTACTTCGTCACAGACAGCGGCGCCATCACCTCGTTTTCTTCCTGCCATTGCTGCAGGTACCGGAGTTCGATATTGATTTCATCGATCTCCGCCGTCAGCCGCGCTACCCTGCCCCGGGCCTGGAGAAGCCCGCTCAACTTGCGCAGGCAGATCTGGATTTGCTCCATACTCGGCGCCGCGGCAGGATCGCAGCTGTGGACCGGGGCAAGCGACTTGAAGAACTCATGGCGATTTTCCTGGCTCCCCAGCCTGGCAACCAGCCAGTCCAGGTCAACCTTGGCAAGCTTCTCGTAGACGTTGTCGACCGCGGCGTTGTTGTTGGACAGGATCGCAACGGTCTTTCCTCGCAACACAATATTTGCGACCATGTTCAGGATTGTCTGCGTCTTGCCAGTACCTGGCGGACCTTCAACCAGACTTACCTGGGACGTGAAGGCCTGCTCTACCGCCTGCAACTGGCTCTCGTTCACACCAAATGGATAGATCAGTTCCCCGTCCGGTTGCCGCGATCGCCACTGCCCCGAACAATACGCGTCAAGTACGCTGTCTTCATGTGCAGGCAGCTTCTCAAGTTGACGCAGGATATTCTCGGTGATTGGCCTGTCCGCTGGCGCAGACATCGCGATCCTGGCTTGCGCGACGTCCGCCAGGTAGCGAAATACTGGTCCCTCCTTGACGGAGGATACTGAACTAAGGGTAATACCCGACGCATTCCAGACGTAGTCGTTGGGGTTTCCGGCGTACCGTACCACCGCATAGCGTCCGCCGTAAATTTCGGCGCTGTCGATCGCATTGAACACGCTTCCACCCGCGCGCGACAGCAATCTCGCATCCACTTTGACGGTCGGTTGAATCCGGCATTTACCAAGCGGGTAATGAAACGACTTTCCCGAATGAAAATAGCAGGTAAGAACGAGCTTCTTCTCCTTGTTATCCCGCCAAATCTTCCAATCCTTCACTTGCCGGGTTCTATCGACATCATCCACAAATATGGAAACCATACCCGCCTAAGCCCGTACTTGCGGCAACCAGCCGGCCGTGTGCGCGACGGCGCCTTGGCGTGAACGTTCCGGGGCGGGCTGGATAAGCAATTGCTTGAATCTCCTGTGAAATGAAGTGCCGGGCGTGCGACCGCGCCCCGTACACTATAGGCCTTCCTTCCCGGGAGATTCTCTTGAAATGTCACCGCCGCATATTGATGATAGTTCGCGTAAAAAAGCCCCTGCGAAATTCAGGGGCGGCAGCTTAATGGTTATGGCGCGGTAAATCGTGGCCAACCCCGCGGTATGATACGGCCAATTCCAGGCAGGCCCCGGATTGCAACTGGCCGACGGTAGCGCGGTACAGCTCCTGCCACGGCGTCTGGCTGGGAGGGACCGGTGCCGGAGCCAGCTTTTTCCGCTCGGCGAACTCCTCGTCGCCGATCAGCACATCGCAGCGCCCCTCGTTCAGGTCGACGCGGATAATGTCGCCGGTGCGCAGCCATGCCAGGTTGCCGCCGGCCGCGCTTTCCGGCGATGCGTTCAGGATCGATGGGCTGTCCGAAGTACCGGACTGGCGGCCGTCGCCCAGCGTCGGCAAAGCGCTGATACCCTGTTTCAGCAAGGCATCCGGCGGCTGCATATTGACCACCTCGGCCGAGCCCGGCCAGCCGATCGGGCCGGAGCCGCGAATGACCAGCATGGTGCGCGCATCAATCTCGAGCGCAGGATCGTTGATGCGGGCATGGTAATCGTCCGAGCCGTCGAACACTACTGCGCGGCATTCGAACACGCCTTCATGTCCCGGTGCAGACAGGTAGCGCTGGCGAAAGTCCGCCGAGATTACACTGGTCTTCATGATGGCGAAATCGAACAGGTTGCCTTTCAGGACCAGGAACCCGGCCTGCTTCTTCAGCGGCTGTTCAAACGGATAGATCATTTCACGGTCGGAAGTGGCGCGGCCTTCCAGGTTGGCGGCCATGCTGCGGCCCGTGACGGTTGGGCGATCGGAAAGCAGGCGGCCAGCCTGCAGCAGCTCCCACATGATGGCCGGTACGCCGCCAGCGCGATGGAAGCGCTCGCCCAGGTATTTTCCAGCCGGCTGCATATTGAGCAGCAAAGGCACGTCGTACCCAAAGCGCATCCAGTCCTCCGGCGTGATTTCAACGCCGGCATGGCGCGCCATGGCCATGATATGCGGCTGTGCGTTGGTCGAGCCGCCAATGGCGGCGTTGACCACGATGGCATCCAGGAATGCCGCGCGCGTCATGACCTGCGATGGCCGCAAGTCCTCATGCGCCATGGCCACGATGCGGCGCCCGGTTTCATACGCCATCTGCCCCCGTTCGCGGTATGGCGCGGGAATGGCCGAGCAACCGGTCAGCGACATGCCGAGCGCCTCGGCGATCGCATTCATGGTGGAGGCGGTGCCCATTGTGTTGCAATGTCCCGAAGAAGGGGCGGACGCCGTTGCGATCTGCAGGAACTTCTCTTCATTGATCTGGCCCGCCGCCATCATGCGCCGGCCTTTCCAGATGGCGGCGCCCGAACCCACCAGTTCCCCGTCGAGCCAGCCGTCCAGCATCGGCCCGCCCGACAGCACGATGGCTGGAATGTCGACCGTGGCCGCGGCCATCAGCTGGGACGGGGTGCTCTTGTCGCAACCGGTCATCAGCACCACCGCATCAATCGGATAGCCGTGCAGGATCTCTACCAGCCCCAGGTAGGCCAGGTTGCGATCGATAGCGGCAGTCGGCCGCCGGCAATTCTCGAAAGTCGGGTGTACCGGGAATTCCATCGGAATGCCGCCGGCGTCGCGGATGCCCTCGCGCACCCGCTTGGCCAGTTCCAGGTGGATGCGGTTGCATGGATTGATGTCGCTGCCGCTTTGGGCGATGCCGATAATCGGCCGGCCGGACCGCAGTTCCTCGGCCGTGATGCCGTAATTCATGAAACGCTCGAGATAGAGCGCAGTCATGTCGATGCGCTCTGGATTGTCGAACCAGTCCTGCGAGCGGAAGCGGCGTTTGTTCATGGTGTCACCCTCCTTAAGCGCCATACCAGCCGCCATCGACAAAATACTCGCGTCCGCTGCAGCGCGCCGCGTTGGACGACGCCAGGAACAGCGTCAGCGCCGCGACGTCATCCGGCTCAACGCGTTGCGGCAGGCATTGCGCTGCCAGGATTGCCCCTTCGCTCTCCGGCGTCTGCCACAGCGCCATCTGGCGCGGCGTGTTGACCGCGCCCGGCACGATGCAGTTGACGCGGATGCCGTGCGGGCCCAACTCGCGCGCCAGGCCGCGCGTCAGGCCTTCGATGGCAGCCTTGGCCGCCATGTACAGCGGTAAGCCGGCCAGCGCAAGATGCCATGAGATGGAGCCGAAGTTCAGGATCACGCCGGCGCCTTTCGACTGCATGCCGGGCACCACCGCCTGGGTGCAGAAGAACTGGTGGCGCAGGTTGACGGCCAGGCTCTGGTCCCAGTACTGCGCCGTAACGTCCTGCACCTGGTGGCGCTGGTCGTTGGCGGCATTGTTCACCAGGACGTCGACAGCGCCGTAGTCGCGCGTAATGGCGGTAAACGCAGCGCCGAGTTGCTCCAGGTCGGTCAGGTCGCAGTGCACATAATGCGGCGGGTGGCTGCTTCCGGCCAGCCTGGCGGCCAGTTCGCGCGACGGTTCGTCCTGCACGTCCAGGAAGACCACCTGCGCCCCCTGGCCGGCAAAGGCTTCGACGATGGCAGCGCCGATACCGCTGCCGCCGCCAGTGACCACGACCAGTTTGCCCGGCAGGTCCGGATAGCGCGCAAATTCCATTGGTTTGCCAGCCATGTTCACTCCCCGAGCGCGATGCCGCGCTGCGCCAGGTTGCTGTACAGGGCACGCACGCCGAAGGTCCAGGGCGGCAGCTGGTCGCTGCGCTGCACGTGGTTGGCCAGGGTTCCCAGCGCCGGGCTGCTGATGCTGACGCGGTCACCCAGGTGGTGGGTGAAGCCGCCGCCAGCCGCAGCGCGGTCCTTGGTCGGCGAAAACATGGTGCCGAGGAAGAGCATGAAGCCATCGGGATACTGGTGGTGCTTGCCGCAGGTCTGGGCCACCAGGTCGAGCGGATCGCGGCTGATCTCGCGCATGCGGCTGGTGCCCGCCAGCTGGAAGCCGTCGTCGCCTTCGATCGCGAGGCTCACTTCCGCGTTGCGGATTGTGTCCATGTCGAAGTGCTGGTCGAACAGGCGGATGAAGGGGCCAATCGAGCACGAGGCGTTATTGTCCTTGGCCTTGCCCAGCAACAGGGCGCTGCGGCCTTCGATGTCGCGCAGGTTGACGTCGTTGCCCAGGGTGGCGCCCAGGGCCACGCCGGCGCCATTCACCGCCAGCACGATTTCCGGCTCGGGATTGTTCCATTTCGAGGATGGATGGAGGCCCACGGCGTCGCCATGGCTGACGGCAGACATTGGCTGCGATTTGGTAAATACTTCGGCGTCTGGTCCAATGCCCACCTCCATGTATTGCGACCACAAGCCCTGCGCCAGCAGGTCTTGTTTCAGGCGCATGGCTTCATCGGAGCCGGGGCGGATTTCGGACAAGTCGACGCCAATGCGCGACTGGATCTCACGCCGCAAGCCCGCGGCGTTTGCCGGATCGCCCTTTGCGCGCTCTTCGATCACGCGTTCGAGCAGGCTGACTGCAAAAGTGACGCCGCAGGCCTTGATGGCCTGCAGGTCGCACGGCGCCAGCAGGCGCAAGCCGCGGGCGGCGGCCGAGCCATCCACCAATTCTTCCGCCGTCCCGAGCAGCTCGCCGTGCAGGTTCGCCAGCAGTTCCTGCAGGCCGGCGCGTTCGAGCAGCGCGGACACGGTCGGCGCGTGCTGCGTGATGTCGAATACTTCGCCTTGGCGCACTACGACGACTGCAGGGCCCACGTTTTCGCGCCAGACACGCCCTACCAGCAGCGCCCGCTCCAGGTCGGCCGGCAATATTCCATTCGTCACTTGAATCTTCTCCCTGACTGGGTTGGTTGATTTACGAATGGAATGTTGCCCGCTAGCGCTGGTCTCGGCAATTATGAAAGTCACCAACGGCGTTCATAATTACGCGTACTGGGTTCTTCTATCGTAATTGCGCAATGTATTGGCCATGCCCGGGCATGGCGGCCACTGCCTGGCTGATGGTCTCGCGCAGCCGGCTGAAGTGCTCATGCAGGCGCGCCAGGTCGAAAAGGTCGACCAGCGGATCGTAGGCCCTGGGTACGATCCCCAGCCCCATCAGGATCGAGACGTGGGAAGCGACGCTAAAGCCGTCCCGGTCGTAAATGGCCACGCGCCCAGTGGCCCGGAACAGCTCGATCTGGTGCCGCAAGGTGTCCGGGATCGCCATATTGGCGCAATAGCGCCAGAATTCGGAATCGTCGCGCCGGGTCGCCTTGTAGTGCAGGATGATGAAGTCGCGCACATACTCGTAGCGCTGCGACACCAGCCGGTTGAATTCATCGGCCAGCTCCGGGCTGGCGTCACGGTCGGGGAAATACTGCAGCAGCCAGCCAACCGAGTTTTCGATGATATTGATGCTGGTCGATTCAAGCGGCTCCAGAAAGCCGCTCGACAAACCGATTGCCACGCAATTCTTGACCCATGACTTGCGGCGCCGTCCGGTGGTGAATCGCAGCTGGCGCGGGTTATCGAGGGCGCGGCCGTCCAGGCCGGCCAGCAGCACGCGTCCCGCCTCTTCGTCACTGGTAAAGCCGTTGCAATACACATGGCCATTGCCGGTGCGGTGTTGCAGCGGGATTCGCCAGGTCCAGCCGGCGCTGCGGGCGGTGGACGTCGTGTATGGCGTCAGGGGCTCCACCTTTTCAGAGGGTACGGCCTGCGCGCTGTTACACGGCAGCATGGCGCTCCAGTCGTCGTACCCGGCCTGGTAGACGCCTTCGATCAGCAGGCCGCGGAAGCCGGAGCAGTCGATGAACAGGTCGCCCTCGACGCGGCGCCCGTCGTTCAGCTTCACCGCGGTGATGAAACCCGTTTCAGGATGCTGCTCGACCTCACTGATCAAGCCTTCAATGCGCTGCACGCCGCGCTCCATTGCATAATCGCGCAGGTAGGCCGCGTACAGGCTGGCGTCGAAATGATAGGCGTAAGAGAAGGCATTGGTCGCGGCAGGCTGGTCGCCGTAAGGCTCCATGAAGCGGTTACTGCGTGCCATGGCGGTCGCTGTCGACCATTCCTCGTAGGACGGCATGTCCTTGTATTCGCGGGCCAGGCGCAGCCAGTAGGTCACCGGCGAACGGTTTTCGATGGTGGGGCCGAAGTCGCCGAAGCCGTGGAAAAAGCGGTTGCCAACATGCCCCCAGTCCTTGAACTCGATACCGAGCTTGTAGGTGGCCTGCGTCTTGCGGACGAAATCGGCGTTATCCAGCCCCAGCGCGTGGTTGAAGTAGCGGATGGTGGGCAGGGTCGCCTCGCCAACGCCCACCGTTCCGATCTCCGGCGATTCGACCAGCACGATCCGGCAGGCCTTGCCAAGCTTGAGCGCCAGCGGCGCAGCGCTCATCCAGCCGGCGGTGCCGCCGCCGACAATTACGATGTTCCGGATCGGCTTACCTGCCATGCCTGCTTCTCCTTCAATAAGTGCCCAGGCGGATCTTCAGTACCGTGGGGTTGGCGGTGAAATTGATGCCATAGTCGGTCTGGTCGCCGTTCCAGTTGCGTTCCATAACCCATTTGCCCGCGTTGTCGAAATGACCCTCTTCCACGCGGGCGTACATCGAAGGCTTGCCGGCGTTCGCGCCGGCGCCCTCAAAGGCCAGACGTATATTCTGGCCGATCACCACAAACTCGTTGGCGGCCACCTGTGCCAGGGCGGCGCCGCCGTTGGGCGACTCGGTGCCGGGCGGGCGGTCGCCGTTGTTGGCAGTCCCGAATTGCCATTCGCGGAACGATGCCGTGATTTTCCAGCCATTGGCATCGATCGTTTGCGGCTTGCGGTCCTCGGCCTCGGCAATGCCGAAAGTGCGCCCGTCCAGCGCCCACTGCGCCCACTGTCCCTGCATCGGGCGGAACGCCGCGTAGATCCTGCCGAAAGGTTCGGCCATGGCCTTGTCCTTCAGCTTTGATCCGAGCGGGTAGTTGCTGTAGTCGGCATAGTCGATGCCGAATGGCGCGACCCCGATCGCTCCGCGGCCCAGGATCTGGTAGACATACCGTGCATATCCGGCCGCATTGCCCATTTCAGGCACAAGCAAGGCATTGTCCGGACGCTGGAACAGGGAGAGCGTGGCCCCCACCTTGCTCGATTCAGGCGAGTACACGTCCGGCGCGGCAATGTCGATATGCGGCGCGGCTGCCTTGTAGATATCGATCACGTCGAAAGTCGGCCCGCCGCTGGCAAAGTTGCCCTTCCATGGCGCCATCGGCTCGATCGGGTCGCGCAGCGCGTTGTTGACATACATCGGCAGGTCGTAGACCGCACGCCCTGCTTTGGCCAGCGCTTCGATATAGCTCGCCACCGCGTAAGCGTGGAAGTATTCGTCGGCGTACGGGCCATACACTTCGGCCCAGGTGCCGCTGGCCGCACCCGGCACAGGCGCCTTCTTGCGCGCCAGGATAGCCGGCGGCACCGGCTGGCGGAAGGCCGCCTCCGCCTTCGCCCCGAAGTCGCGCACGGTGCCATAGGTGCCCACTTCGTTTTCTACCTGCACCATGATCACGGTGCGCTGCGCTGCATCGATCTTTTTCAGGTGCGCCATCAGGGCGACAAAGGCTTTCTTATCGGCCTGCAAAGTCTGTTCGCCAAACGGCGACAAGCAGTAGATCCCCTTCCCCTCCCTGTCGACCATGCGCGGGAAACGCCGGTTATCAAACTTCACCCACTCTGGCGTGTACTGCGGTCCGGTGTTCTTCCAGGTGCCGAACCACAACAGGACCAGCCGCATCTTGTTCTGGCGCGCCTGCGCGACCAGGGTATCGACGAAGCTGAAGTCAAACCTCCCTTCGTCCGGCTCCAGCTGCTCCCAGGCCACCGGAATTTCGACCGTGTTGGCATGCGCATCTTTTGCCGCCGCCCATACCTTATCCAGTGCGGCCGGATAATTGCTGGAATTGTGGGCCTGCACGCCCAGCATGGTGAACGGCTTGCCGTCGACCAGCAGCGCATAGCGCCCGTCTTTACCTGCCAGCTGTGGAATCGGCGCCTGCGCCGCATCGGCAGTCGCAGCCAGCACGGCCATCAAGCCAAACGCCGCCATGCGGCGGCAGTGAATTCTTTTCATGCGTCTTCCATGATGAAATAGGCAGCACGCCGCCTCGGCGTGCCGCCAGACCGTTCTAGAACGAGTATCGCGCCTGCAGGTAGTAGCTGCGGCCGGTGAAGTTGGCGAAGTGCTCCTTCATGCCGATGTGCTGCTGCACGTACTGCTTGTACATGGCATTGTTCAGGTTGCCGACGTTGAACGCCACGGTCATATTGTCGGTCACCTTGTACTGCAGTCCCAGGTCCAGTTGGCCGTACGCGCCACCCCACACCGGCAGGGCGTAGTTCACCGAGTTCAATTGGCCCTTGTTCGGGCTATCCGGGTTCTGGTCGATACCATCGGTGCCATTGCTGCCATAGGCATTGATCACCTGCAGGTACTTCGAACGCCAGCTATATGCCAGGCGTCCCGACCACGGACCTTTATCGTACAACAACGCCAGGTTGTAGGCGTTCTTCGACATGCCCGTCAGCGGCATATTGCCGATCACGCGGCCGTCGGTATCGCAGCCGGCGAGGTCACGCAGCGTATTGGCCACCAGCGTGCCCTTCGGCGTGCACCACAGGCCGGTCGGCGCGTGCATGTCCAGCTTGCTGTCGATATAGGTGTAGTTGCCTGAGACACCAATGCCCGACAGCAAACCCGGCAGCTTGTCGAAATAGTGCTGGAATCCGAGTTCGGCGCCACGGGCGCGGCCCTCGGCACCGTTCACCGGTCCCGTAGTCAGGAAATCGTGCGCCGCGCCCGCACCATCGGTCAAGGTGTAGAACGAGGTGCGGTTGATGATGATGTCCTTCAGCCGTTTGTTGAACAGCGACAGCGTCGCCGAACTGCCATGGCTGCCATACCATTCTGCCGTCAGGTCCAGGTTGTTCGAAGTGGTCGGCTTGAGCATGGGGTTGCCGTTGGCGCTGCCCTTGTAGTCGATCGAATCGAGCACCGTCTGGTTGGTCGCCGCGTCGGTGTGCGTGTTCACCTTCTGTTCCAGCGTGGTGTACTGCTGCATCATGTAAAAGTCCGGCCGCGTCATGCCTTTCGACGCGGCGAAGCGGAACTGCAGCTCGCTGCCGACCTTCATGCGCAGGTTCAGGCTCGGCAGGACGTTGGTGTAATTATGTTCGACGGTACGCTTTTCAGACAGCTCCGCAATTGCCGGCACGCCCGGCGGCTGGGTTCCGGTCGGCGGGCTGAACAAGAACATCCCGACCGCCTGCGCTTGCGTCTTGACGACCCGCGTGCCGATGTTGCCATCGACCGGATAGGGCAAGCTGTCGATGGCGAAACGGAGCTGGGCATAGGCCGCCTTGGTGCGCTCGTGCTGCTCGTTGGTATCGCTCGGGCCGCCGAATGGCGAAGGCTTCCAGTTGGTGCAATCGCCGGTCGGCCCCGGGTTTTTGCAGAAGTTGTTGGCGTAGCCGTGCAATTCATTGAACATCGCCGGCGTGGCGTCAAAGGAGCCGGCCACTGTCGCCGGGGTTGGCACAACGATTGTCGGCGGTGCCGGCAAGGTGCCGTTGAAGAAACTGCCGAAAGCGTGCGTGGTGTAGTTCTGTCCCAGGCGCGGATCGGTCAGGACGGCGAACTGGCTGTATGGCTGCCAGCTGTCACCGACCGACCAGGTCTGCGTGATGTTGGACCATTCGTTGCCGCCATTGCCGCCATGGGTACGGTTGGTGAGCGAGTCGCGCTTGGTCGCGCGCACACCGAAACGCAGGTCCTGCAGGACGGGCGAATCAAAGATGAACCTGGCGTCCAGGCGTGCCGCATTTTGCGTGGCAACCGCCTTGTCGCGGTGCTCCTGGCCAAAACTCCAGTAATAGTGCGAGGGATCGGCCAGCCAGGCACGGTCGGCGGCGTCGAAGGTGTAGGTCGGCGGCGAGGTCCTCAGGTCCATCGTTTCCTTGGGCATGAAGCCGCCCAGGCCGACCGTGTTGTCAAATCCTTTGGTGGTGGCGCGGGTGTGCTGCAAGTCGGCCTTGAACACCCATTGGTCGGAAGCGCGCCACTGGGCGTTCCAGGACAGGTCGGAGGTGTCAGCCTTTCGGGCGGTGGTACGCGCGTCGGTGCCGAAGCCGATGCCGTTGCTCAGGCCAAAGCCGCCATCGGTCGGATTGCGCAATACGCCCGTCAACAGCGCCCCTTTTTCGTCGTACGTCGCGCCCGGATCGACGGTGAGCGTCGATGCAGTGGTGGTCATGAAGAACCCGCTCTCCTCCGTATGGATCTTGTACTTCGATTTGAAGTACGTCAGCCCGGAGGAGAGATCGCCCTTCTTCCATTGCAGGGCGCCATACAGGCCCTGGCGGGTGCGGTCGAACGTGTTCGAGTTCCAGCTGGCGCCCGGGCTGATCCAGCGCAACTGGCCTGGCGTGATATCGGCGCGCGGCAGGTAGTTGCTGACGCCGAGGGCATCGCTGGCGGTGGAAATCTGCGAATGCGAAAGGTCGAGCAGCGCGCCGACCTGTCCGATCGGGGTGTCCCAGCGGTTCGACACCAGGCCGGACACCGCCGGCTTGGTCTTGCCGCTGCGGCTGGCGCGCGAGCCTTCCACCGACAGCGCGGACTTGAAACCCTTGTAGTCGAATGGCATGGCGGTGCGCAGGTTGACCAGGCCGCCCACCGCGCCTTCGATCTGCTCGGCCGATGGATTCTTGTACACGTCCACGCCGGCCATCAGCTCGGGCGGCACGTCCTCGAAACTCAGCGCACGGCCACCGTTGGCGGAGAACGAATCGCGCCCGTTCAATTCCGAGCGCACATAGCTCAAGCCGCGCACCGACACGCCCGTACCTTCGGCGGCGAAGTGCTGGATGCCATCACCCAGGCCTTGCATCGGGTCAGCGCGGTTCATGGTGCGGTCGATGCTCACGCCAGGAATGCGCTGCAGCACTTCGGTAACCGAACGGTCCGGCAATTTGCCGATGTCGTCGGCCACGATCGAATCGACAATCTCGTCGGAATTCTGCTTGATCTTCAGTGCCGATTCCAGCGCGGCGCGTTGGCCCACCACTACCACGGTGTTCTCACTGCCCTTGCCGGCAGCTGCTGTTTGCGCCAGGGCGGCGCCGCTTGCCAGCAGTGCGATGTGCGCCGCGGCCATGGCGATCGCTGTCTTCCTCAAGTGTTTCACTCTGAATCCTCTCGTTCTAACTTATTGATCTGGTCACCGTGACCCGATGCAGCGCGGCTACGCCGCCGTGCCGGCGCGCGAGCTGCGCATTGCTTAGGAGTGCCTGGCGGGATAAGCCTGAATCGCGCCGCGCCTAGACGGCGCGTGCTGTTTCGCCGCTTTGCGCGGCAAGAATTCGAATTTTCATTGATATCTCCATTATCTGTTTTATAACCTCTGGCGGGCAAACCATTCTGCCTTCGGCTGCACCCGGCGGCAATTGTGAAAATCACCAATACAACAAACGAAAATCTGTAATCCCGCCCTGTCAGGTGATCTTCAGCACGTTGGCGTAGGCCAGCGCAGGTTTGTGTGCCGGCAGCGTCACCTGCAAACCGTCGGCGCCCTGGCGGAAAGCCAGCGGGCGCCCGCTGCTTGCCAGCTCAATGCGCGCAATGCGTTTTTTCAGGTACGGCGTTGCAGCGCGCAGCGTCTTGATCAGCACCTTGCCATCCTGCGGCCAGCCCATCACGAAGGCATACACCGCATCGCCCTTGGCGGTGAAGCGGATATCGGCCGCCGAGAACGGCTTACCCTTGCCTTCGTTGAAGCCCGCACCGGACACCGGTGCGGCTGCGTCTTCCATCACTGGGCCTTCACCAAACACAGTCCAGGGGCGCGTGTCGTAAATTGCCTCGCCGTTGCGCGCCATCCAGCGTCCGATTTCCTCCACAATCGCGGTCTCCTGCGAGTCGATGGTGCCATTGGCGCGCACCGGAACGCTGAGCAGAAGGTTGCCGTTCTTGCTGACCACGTCGATCAGGGTGTGCACCACGGCCTGCGCGCTCTTGTAGGCGCGGTTATCGTAGATGCGCCGGTCGTAGTGCCAGCTGCCGATGCAGGTGCAGGTCTGCCATGGCAATGCCTCAATCTTGTTACTCTGGCCGCGCTCGATGTCCCATACCATGCTGCGGCGCTGCTGTTCATTCAGGATCTTGCCGTTGACGACAGCTTCCAGCTTGCCCTTGGTGGCAATGCTGCGGTTATACATGTGGGCCGCAAGGCGCAGCCCGACATCGCTGAACGGATACAAAGGCAGCACGGTATCGTCGTAGTACACCAGGTCCGGATCGTAGGTATCGATCAGGTCGCGCGTGCGGTCGAAGAATTTGTCGCAGTAAGCCTTGTCCGGAATCGCGGCTCCTCCACCCCAGTGCCATTGTTCGTTGTTCACGCCGCCGTCGCCTTCCGCCTTGCTCAGCGGATGGCGCTGTGCATACAGTGCTTGCGGGTCGATCCCTTCCCACCACCTTCCCAGGCCATCGAGGCGCGTCAGGTTGCCGTCGTAAGGGATGCCGGCATAGGGACCGCTCTTGTCCGAACGCTGCGCCAGTTCATACCAGGTCCAGGCATGGGCGGCGTGCACACTGACGCCGAAACGCAGGCCGTTGGCGCGGGCTGCCTTGCTCCAGCCTGCGATCAGGTCCTTGCCCGGTCCGATCTTTGTCGAATTCCATTCCGGCTGGTAGCGGCTGCTGTAGGTGTCGAAGTTGTCATGGTGGTTGGCCAGGGCGACAAAGTACTTCGCGCCTGCTTTCTTGTACAAGGCGACCAGACCGTCCGGATCCCATTTTTCAGCCTTCCATTGATGGATGACGTCCTTGAAACCGGCTTGCGAAGGGTGGCCGTACTTCTGCAGGTGATTGCGGTAGGCGTCGCTGCCCTCCTCATACATCAGCCTGCCGTACCAGTCGCCGAACTCCGGTGCGCATTGCGGGCCCCAGTGGGCCCAGATGCCGAACTTGGCGTCGCGGAACCATTCAGGTACCTGGTATTGGTCCAGCGATTCCCATTCCGGCTTGAACGGCCCGGAGGCGATCGGGGTCGCGGCGCCCGGCGCCAGGGTGTCGGCCGCAGCGCGCGCCACGCCAGACAGTGCGGCTGCAGGCACGGCGGCTCCCATATGCTTCAATAAGTCTCGTCGTTTCATCAAACTTCCTATAAACAGCGTCTCGGTCAGCGTGCCAGCACGCTGTGCAGGTAATCCTGGTGGCTCGGCATGGTTGCGACGGTGGCGGCGATGCTGTCGCGCCGCATGCGCAGGGCGCGCAAGGCATCTTCGTGCGGCATTTCGTGCAGCGAGGGATCCGCGCGCTCGGGCCAGTGGCCCATGCCCGCGTGGATCGCCAGCCAAC
Source organism: Duganella sp. Root336D2 (assembly GCF_001425005.1). Taxonomy (GTDB): domain Bacteria; phylum Pseudomonadota; class Gammaproteobacteria; order Burkholderiales; family Burkholderiaceae_D; genus Rugamonas. The sequence goes on from NZ_LMDB01000001.1 coordinate 243,336, forward strand.
TGGTAGCGTCGAAACCTTCCTGGTCGTACTGGTGCAGGGCGCCGGCCTGGCGCCATGCGTGGATTTTGAAAGCCAGCGTCTCCGGCAATTCCATGCTCGCCATATCGCGCCAAAGCTGGCTGTCGCGGCGAGCCGTCAGGCAGTAGTGGAGGATGATGAAGTCGCGGATACGCTCGAACTGGCGCCGCATGCCGGCGTTGTAGGCGGCCACGGCTTCCTGGCCGGGGCGCGCGCCGGCCAGCAGCAGTTCGATCAGTCGTCCCAGGCCGCTCTGGACCAGGAAGATGCTGGTCGACTCCAGCGGTTCGAGGAAGCCGGAAGACAGGCCGAGCGCCACCACGTTGTGCACCCAGAACCGCTCACGGTGCCCGGCGCTGAAACGCAGCAGGCGCGCGTCGGCCAATGCTGCGCCGTCGAGCTGCTGCATCAACTGTTCCCGCGCCCGTTCTTCGTCGATGTAGCGGCTGGCGAACACATGGCCATGCCCGGTACGGTTGCTCAAGGGGATACGCCATGCCCAGCCCGCTTCCAGCGCGGTACAACGCGTAGAGGGCGTCAACGCCGCACCATTGCGCGCGGACGGGCAAGCCCAGGCCCGGTCCACCGGCAGCCAGCGGCTGAAATCGACGTAGCGCTCTTCCAGCGCACGCCCGAGCAGCAGCGAAGCAAAGCCCGAGCAGTCGGCGAACAGGTCGCCTTCCACCACGCGGCCGTCGGCAAGCGCCAGGTGGGCGATGCCGCCGTCGGCACGGCGCACCGCGTCGACGATACGGCCTTCGCTGCGGCGTACGCCGCGCTGCAGCGCCATCGTGCGCAGGAAGGCGGCGTACAGCGCAGCGTCGAAATGGTAGGCGTAATTGAACTGCCGCCCGTCGCCGGGACCGGGGGCCATGAAACGTCCCTGGCTGGCCATCACGCTGGGCAGGCATTGCCGGTCCAGCGCACCCAGCTCCGCCTCGCCGAGGCGGCGGTGCTGGCCCCACAGCGCATACGGGCCGCTCAGTCCACCGAAATCGCCGAAGGTATGGAAGTATTTCGCTCCCGCTTCGCGCCAGTCGCGAAACTCGATGCCCAGCTTGAAGGTGCCGTCGGTGGCGCGCAGGAATTGCGCTTCGTCGATACCGAGGATTTTGTGGAAGGCACGGATGGAGGGAAAGCTTGCCTCGCCAACGCCGACAATGCCGATTTCCTCCGATTCAACCAGCTCGACCGTGCTGGCCGGGAAAGCGGTCGCCAATGCGGTGGCTGTCATCCAGCCGGCCGTTCCGCCGCCAACGACCACGATGCGCTTGTATGCGGTATTCATCCTCGTCCCCTTCGCGATCTCGTGTGTGGATCGACTCTTTATGCGTCTGGATTGTGCAAGTGGCCACCGGCCTTCGCAATTGTGAAAACTACCAAGTCGCACAATGAAATCTTGCAGGGCAATTGAACTGCGGCGCACTGCGGTGGACAATGCGGCGCTATGAAACCGACCCTCGCATTGATATCGTGCGCATTGCTTGCGCCGCTGGCCGCCGCCGCACCACCGCGCGAAGCGATTGCGCTTGATGCGGATTGGCTTTTCCACAAGGTTGGCGACCATGGCTGGCAGGCGGTCACCCTGCCCCACAGCTACGGCGCCTACCGCGGGCCCGCCTGGTATAGCCGCACGCTGCACCTGTCGCGCGTGCGCAACGGCCAGCGCCATTTCCTGGAGTTCGATGGCGCCCTGCTGGTAACGGAAGCCTGGATCAACGGCCAACAGGCAGGCCGGCACGCAGGCGGCTTCGCCCGTTTCCGCTTTGACGTCACAAACCTGCTTCGGCAAGGCGACAACACGCTGGTGCTTCGCGTCGACAATGCGCCTGATGCCGCCGTCGCGCCGCTGGCCGGCGACTACACGCTCTCCGGCGGGCTCTATCGCAAAGTCCGCCTTGTGGCGACCAGCGATCTCCATTTCGACATGCTTGACTACGGCGGCCCGGGCGTCTACTTCAAGCCCTATGCCATCTCACACGAAACGGCATCGCTGGCCTGGACCGCACGGGTCCGCAATGACCGTGATCGCAGCGCGCGGGCCGTCGTCACCACGCGGCTGCGCGATGCCGGCCAACGGATCGTCGCCAGCGCGCGCAAAACCGTCGAGCTGCCGCCCCGCAGCGCGGTGGAAATCGATTTGCAAGCGGTGCTGCCGGCACCGCACCTGTGGCAAGGGACATCCGATCCCTACCTGTACACCAGCGAAGCCGAACTGGCCGAAGAAGGCGGCGCCGGGGCCAGCTTGCGCGACCGGCTCTCATTTGCAGCCGGCATCCGCGATATCCGGCTCGATCCCGAGCGCGGCCTGCTGCTCAACGGTGCGAGCTACCGGGTGCATGGCGTCAATGTGCACCAGACTTCGCTGCCCGGCAAAGGCATCGCCGCTTCCGACGCGGACATCGACGCCGACTACCGTATCCTGTCGGAACTCGGGGTCACCGGCCTGCGCTATGCGCACTACCAGCATCCGCAGCGCGGCTATGACCTGTCAGACCGTGCCGGATGGCTGGTGTGGACCGAACTGCCCCTGACCGCCGCCGTCAACGGCTCGGATGACTTCCTTGCCAACAGCACGCAGCAGCTGCGCGAGCTGGTGCGCCAGAACAGCAACCATCCTTCCGTCATGCTGTGGGGTCTGGGCAACGAGATTTACCAGAGCGACGCGGCGAGCGCGCGCGTATTGGCAAAGCTGCAGCAAATCGCACATGAGGAGGACCCGAGCCGCCCGACCGCCTACGCCAATTGCTGCGCACCGATCGATGGCCCGCAGGCGTCGCACACCGATGCCGTCGCTTCCAACGTCTATTTCGGCTGGTACGACGGACAATTCGCCGACCTGGGCCCCTTCCTTGATGCCAACCGCACGCGCCGCCCGGCAACTGCGCTGGCCATCAGCGAGTATGGCGCGGGCGCCAGTGCACTGCAGCAGGAAGACCCGCCGCGACGCCCGCAGCCGGGCGGCCGCTGGCACCCCGAGCAGTACCAGGCGCTGTACCACGAGGCGGCCTGGCCGCAGCTGGCGGCGCGGCCCTGGCTCTGGGCCAGCTTCGTCTGGGTCGGGTTCGACTTCGCGTCGGCCGGCCGCAACGAGGGCGACACCCCGGGATTCAACGACAAGGGCCTGGTCAGCTTCGACCGTACGATCAGGAAGGACGCCTATTTCTGGTACCAGGCCAACTGGGCGTCCCAGCCAATGGCCTATATCACCTCGCGCCGCCACGCCCTGCGCACCCAGGCTGCCACGCAGGTCAAGGTGTACAGCAACCAGGCCAGCGCGCGCCTGCGCCTGAACGGCGTCGACCTCGGCCAGCGGCCGGTGGCCGGCCACATCGCCACCTGGCAGGTGGAACTGGCCGAGGGCGCCAACCGGCTGCAAGTCTCGGCGGGCGGCGCCGCCGATTCCGTTGAATGGACTTTCCGGCCGGCGCCGCCGGCGCGCTAGCGCTTCAGCGCTTCCCCACCGGTTCCAGCGTCAGCAGCACCACGTCATTGCTGCGCATCGGTACGGTGAGCGAGAAACTGCCCGACTTGCCGATGCTGACTTCGCGCACCGTTTCCGGCGCGTCGCTGGTCAAGGCCGTGAGCTTGTCCAGCTGCTCCGGCGTCAGCTTTTCCGGCATGCCCATTTCAATGTAGGCCGTATGGGCATCGTTGGCGCGGAAGCCGGTGCGGTGCACCTGCACGCGATACTTGCCGGGCTTGGCGTGGCGCACCGTGAACGCCAGCGGCGCGGACGGCGTGGCCGGCAGCACCTTGGTGAAGAAGGAACGGTTGCTGACCGCCTGTTGCGGCTGCTGGAAGTCCCAGGCCACGGCGCGCACCGCCTTGCCATCGCTGGCCGCCATCACCTGCCCGTCGGCCACCGGAATTTCCTTGCCGCTCAAGGCGTGCAGGTATTGGTACGAGAAATACGGACCCTTGCGCACGCCCTGTGGCGTCATCAGGCCGAAGCCGCCGTCGAATGGCCTGGTCTGCGGCCCGGGTTCTTCGAACAGGTCGGTGTAGGTCCAGTAGCTCATGCCTTGCACCAGGCCCTTGGTCCCTTTCAGCTTGCTCAGGATGTAGGCCGCGCCGATATAGGAGTCGTGCACCTTGTCGCGCGGGTTGTAGCTGGTACTCCATTCGGTGAAGTACAGCGGCAGCTGCGGGTACTTCGATGCGGCGATCTGCTGGCGCACCTTGCGCACGTCGCCGATGATGGCATCGGGCGATGGCGACAGCTTGGTGTCCTCCACGCCCTTCTCGTCCAGGAAGCCGCTATCGACGCCGTAGGTATGGGTGCTTACGAAATCCACCGCCGCGCCGCTGCTGGCCACATGCTCGAGGAACTCGGGCACCCAGGCCGCGCCGGCAGTGGACGGACCGCCTACGCGCAGGGCCGGATCGATGGCCTTGATCGCCTTGGCCGAGACGTCGTACAGTTCGAAATACGCCTTCTGCTCGGCGCCCTCCCAGAACCCGTCGAGGTTCGGCTCATTCCAGACTTCAAAGAACCAGCTGCGCACTTCCTCCTTGCCATAGCGCTGCTGGCAGTGCTGGACGAAGGCCGTAACCAGGTCGCGCCAGCCAATGAGCTCAGGGTGCGAGGTATTGCCCTCCCAGTAGAAAATCCTGGCGTTCGAAGTGGCCAGCGCCTGGGGTGTAAAGCCCAGTTCGACGAAGGGCTTGATATTGCGCGCCAGCAGGTCGTCATACAGCTTGTCGATGCCGCTCCAGTCGTAGACCAGCTTGCCGTTTTCCTTCTTCACGGTCTGCAGCACGTCGTGGAAGATGGCGTGGAAGCGGATGTAGCGGAAGCCGGTTTCGTCGACCAGGGTCTTCAACTGGGCCATGCTGTCTGCACGCCGCAGGGTGCCCGGATAATCGGAGCCGATCGACAGATCGTAGAAACGGTCCAGGGCCTGGCCGGCTTTCGCAGCGTCCAGCACAACCTGGCGCGCCGCCGCCTTGGCGGGCGTGGCGGCATTCGCCGCGCTATTCGATAAACATGCCGCGCCCAGCGCGGCCAGGCAGATGTGTTGCAGCTTCATTCGGTCGGACTCCTGTTGTTTCTGGTTGTGCGAGGCATGCTATCACCGGGCATTCGGACTGGGAATGTGGCCGCTGCCGCTTGCGGTAAATCATTCTGCCGGTCGGTGATTTTCATAATTGCAGCGCCACGGCCAGTCTGCAAAGATGGCCTGGTTTGTCAATTCCCGGAGAATGCAACCAATGCGATCATGGATCCTGGCCCTGCTGTTCATGGCCGCCAACAGCGCCCTTGCGCAAACCAGCGTCATACCGGTCTGGCCCGATGGGGTCCCCAACGCGCGGCCGCAGGCCGGCCCGGAACGCGCCGACGGCGAGCGTATCAGCAATGTCAGCCAGCCGACCCTGGCGCTGTATCCGGCTGCCCTGGACCGCCCGACCGGCACGGCCGTCATCATCTGCCCTGGCGGCAGCTACCAGTTCCTGTCCAATACGCGTGAGGGCCAGCAATACGCACAATGGCTGTCCAGCCTTGGCATCACCGCCTTCGTCCTCAAGTACCGCCTGGCCGATTACGGCCATCCGGCTCCCTTGCAGGACGTCCTGCACGCGATCCGCCTGGTGCGCTCGCAGGCGGCAAAATACGGCATCGCACCGGACCGCATCGGCGTCATGGGCAGTTCGGCCGGCGGCCACCTTGCCGCCAGCGCCTCCACCCTGTTCAACCATCCGGCAGGAAGGGCCGGCGATGCGCTCGACCCTGTCAGCGCACGCCCCGATTTCGCCATCCTGATGTATCCCGTGATCAGCATGCAAGCGCCGGCCGTCCACGCCGGCTCGCGCGACGCACTGCTCGGCCCCAGGCCGCCGGCCGCACTGGTGCAGCTGATGTCGCTCGAGAAGCAGGTCAGCGCGGCTACGCCGCCCACCCTGCTGATCCACTCGCAGGACGATGGCCTGGTGCCGGTCGACAACAGCATCCTCTACTTCCAGGCCCTGACCCGCGCCAAGGTGCCGGCTGAAATGCTGGTCTTCGAGCACGGCGGCCACGGCATGGCCATGCGCACCGGCAACGGCACTGCCTCCAGCTGGACCCGGCGCGCCGAAGACTGGCTGCGCGACCGCAAACTGATTTCCCAATGAAGGAGTTTTGATGAATGTGCATTGCAAACGCACGGCCCTGGCCGCTGCGCTTTCCTTGACCGGCCTGGGCGCCGCCCACGCAGCGCCAATCGCTACCCTTGACCGCAACGGCGCCTGGGTCTCGGTGGAGGCCTATGGGCCGAACGTGCTCCACATCACCATTGCGGCCGACAAGGCCGAAGCACTGAAGGGTCCGGGATTTGGCATTTTGCCGCAGAACGCCGACAATTCGGCCTTCCGCCACAGCAGCGGAAAAGATGGCGACAGCTTCGCCTCGGCGGCGCTGAACCTGCGCCTGCCGCCCGCCCCGCAACCGCGCGTGCCAAGCCAGATGGAAAAGTACTTCGCACCGCAGCTGGCGCCGGTCGGCCTGCAGGTGCGCAACGCCAAGGGCGAGCTGGTGCTCGACATGACGGGCTGGGAGCTGGCGCCGCACACGGTTGCCGGCGAAAAGACCTACCAGGCCGGCGCCAGCTTCAGCGCGCCTGCCGACGAACATTACTACGGCATGGGCCAGAACCAGGAATCGACCGGCCCGCTCGACCTGCGCGGCCGTGTGCTCGACTGCAAGCACTGGTACGATGCACCGGCCGGCGAGACGGTCTGCGTGCCGTTCATGGTGTCCTCCAAGGGCTACGGCATTGTCTGGGACAATGCCTCGGCGACCCGCTTCATCGCCGGCGTCAACGGCCGTACCGCCTTCCAGTCGAACGTCGGCGAGCGTGTCAGCTTCTTCGTCATCACCGGCAGCACGCCGGAAGAAATCTATTCGGGCTACGCGCGCGTGACCGGCAAGACGCCGATCCCGCCCAAGGCCGCTTTCGGCCTGATCCAGTCCAAAGCGCGCTACGAAAGCCAGCAGGAAATCCTCAGCGTGGCGAACACTTACCGCCAGAAGAAATACCCGCTCGACATCATGGTGCTTGACTGGTTCCACTGGACCCGCATGGGCCAGCTCGATATCGATCCGGCGCAATTCCCCGCCCCGGCGGCCATGAACAAGGAGCTGCACGAGCTGGGCATGCAGTCGATCGTCTCGGTCTGGCCGCGCTTTGAAACCTCGGGCCGCTATTTCAACGAGCTCGATGCCAAGGGCTACTTCCTGAAGGACAAGGACGGCAAGACCGTTGACGGCCTGCCGTTCCGCTCCGACCGCGTGGGCGCCCTGATCGATGCCACCAACCCGGCCGCGCGCCAATGGTTCTGGGAGCGCATGCGCGACAATATCCTGTCGCAAGGCTTCGACTACCCATGGCTCGACGAAACCGAGCCGGACCTGGTACCGGACGGCTATTTCTATTCGATCGGCTCCGGCGACCGCTACCACAACCTGTTCCCGCTGCTGCATACCGAAGGCGTACACCAGGGCATGCGCGCCTGGAAGCCGAACAAGCGCGCCCTGATCCTGTCGCGCGCCGCCTACCTCGGTTCCCAGCGCACCGGCGCCCTGTTCTGGTCTTCCGACATCAACCCGTCGTGGGAAGCGCTGGCGCGCCAGATCCCGACTGGCCTGAACATGACCGCTTCCGGCATCGCCTACTGGGGCAACGATATCGGCGGCTGGCAATGGCTGCCGCAGTCGACCCGGGCCACCAGGCAGCCGCTGGTCGACCCGCGCGGCGGCGAAGAGACCATCGGCCAGAACCACGACTATCCTGAACTGCTCACACGCTGGTTCCAGTACGGCACCTTCCTGCCCACACTGCGCCTGCATGGCGACCGCAAGCATGCGGAAATCTGGGCCTTCGGCCAGCACGCCGAAAGCATCATGGCGCGCTACGACCGCCTGCGCTACCAGCTGATCCCTTACATCTACAGCCAGGCCAAGGCGACCTGGGACAATGGCGCGCCTTTCATGCGCCCGCTGTGGATGGACTTCCCGCAGGACCCGAACGTCGCCAATATCGGTACCGAATACATGTTCGGCCCGGCCTTCCTGGTGGCGCCGGTGACCGAGCAGGGCCAGACCGAAAAGGATGTCTACCTGCCCGCGGGCAGCGACTGGTACAACTTCTGGACCAATGAAAAACTGGCTGGCGGCCGCTGGATCAAGGTCGCGGCACCGATCGAGCAGATCCCGGTCTTCGTGCGCGCCGGCTCCATCGTGCCGCTGGGCGCCGAGATCCAGTCGACCGCCACCAGGCAGGCAATTGCCGAGATCAAGGTCTATCCGGGCAGGGACGGCGAATTCACCCTGTATGACGACGATGGCGTCTCCTACGACTACGAAAAAGGCAAGGCCACGCTGGCCAGGCTGAAATGGGACGACAGCGCCGGCCGCCTCACCGTCAGCGGCGACGCCGACTTGTCGCGCAAGGCGCCAGGCATCACCAGGGTGGCAGGAAAATGAGGCGCGACAGCAAACCAGCCGATCCGGCGCGCCGCCGCGGCCTGCTCAAGCTGGCCCTGGCCGGGGCCGGGGCCGCGGCAGCCCCCTTGGCGCCGCTGGCCGGCGCCGCCGCCGCCGGCGTGCCGGCATGCCCGCCGGGCGCGCCGCGCCCGCCGCAGCCAGCCTACGGCATCGAGGGGCAACGCAAGGCCGACTCAGGCAATGGCATGTTCATGAATCCGATCGTGCCCGGCGACCATGCCGACCCCACCATCCTGAAGGACGGCGACGATTACTACATGACGTTTTCGTCCTTCCTGTCCTACCCCGGCGCCGTCATCTGGCATTCGCGCGACCTGCTCAACTGGGCTCCCATCTGCGCCGCCCTGAGCCAGCCGATCGGCAGCGTATGGGCGATGGACCTGGTCAAGCACCAGGGGCGCTACTTCCTGTACATCCCGGCCGGCGACTCGATCCACGTCATCCATGCCGACAATATCCGCGGCCCGTGGAGCGATCCGGTCGACCTCAAGCTGCAAGGCTGCATCGACCCCGGCCACGCGGTGGGCGAGGATGGCAAGCGCTACCTGTTCTTCAATGGCGTGCGCCGCGTCGCCCTGTCCGACGACGGCCTCTCGACAGCCGGAGCGCTGGAAAAAGTCTATGAGCCCTGGCGCTACCCGGAGGACTGGGTAGTCGAGATGTTCGCGCCGGAAGGCCCCAAGCTATTCCGGCGCGGCGAATGGTTCTACCTGGTGACTGCCGTCGGCGGCACTTCCGGCCCGCCCACCAGCCATATGGTGACCGCGGCGCGCTCGCGGTCCATCCATGGCCCCTGGCAGGACTGCCCGGCCAACCCGATCGTACGCACCCGCAGCGCAGACGAACCGTGGTGGTCGCGCGGCCACGCCAGCGTCTTCGAAGGACCGGGCGGCGACTGGTGGATGATCTACCACGGCTATGAGAATGGCTTTCGCACACTGGGCCGCCAGGCCTTGCTGGAACCGGTCGAATGGACCAGCGACGGCTGGTTCCGCGCACGCGGCGGCACCCTGTCCAGGCCCCTGCGCAAACCCAGGGGCGGCCAGCTCTCGCCTGCCGGGCAGGCGCTGTCGGACGACTTTTCAAGCAACCGCTTCGGCGTTCAATGGAGCTTCTTCGCCCCCGGTGCCGATGAAATGCTGCGCGCCCGCTACGACGGCAAGGGGCTGGTCATCAAGGGCAAGGGCAGCTCGCCCGCCGACTGTTCGCCGCTCACCTGCATCGTCGGCGACCGCGATTACGAAGTGTCGGTGGTTCTTGATATTTCAGAAGGGGCGCAGGGCGGCCTGCTGCTGTATTACAGCCAGCGCGCCTTCTGCGGCATCGGTTTCAGTCCGGCGCAGATGTTCACCTACCAGTGCAGCGAAGAGCAAAGCTGGATGCGGCAAAACGTCGCCGCCGGCACCATCCACATCCGGCTCACCAACCGCAGCAACGTGGTGACTTACCATTACTCGCGCGACGGCGCAGCGTGGGTCAAGCACCCGTGGCAGATGGAAGTCTCGGGATTCCACCACAACGTGTTCGGCGGATTCATGAGCCTGAAAGTCGGCCTCTACAGCGCCGGCAGCGGCGAAGTCCGGGCGCGGCAGTTTTCCTACCGCGGCCTGACGCCTGCCTAAGCGTCCAGCGACAGCCGGTAGACCGAGGTCTGCCGGTACACCTGGCCGGGCAGGACCATCATGTTCGGCCAGGCGGCGCTTGCCAGCTCCGGGCGCGAGCGCGCTTCAAGGGTAAAGCCGCCCAGCGGGCCGGCGCAAAACTGCATCGCCGCTTCAGTGGTATACACCTGCAGGCAGCGCCCCGACCCTGGATCGACGACACGGGCCACCTTGCGCAGCGGACCCTGGCCGCCGGCAAAATGGTCGCGCACGAAGAAACAGTGGTCGAAGCCGGCCCGTCCGACCAGCTGGCTATCGGGCCAGCGCAGGCGCGCACCAATCGGCGCCGGCTGGCGGAAGTCGAAGGCTGTGCCGGCCACGGCGGCCACTCCGGCCGGGGCGCCATTGGCATCCGCTTCGACGTAGTAGTCGGCGTCGATCTGCAGCATATGGTCGCCCACGTCGGCCATGCCGCCGTTCAGGTTGAAACAGGGATTGGATGCCGTTTCGAGCGGGGCCAGCGCCATGGCTACCACCTCATGCTCCACCGTCAGGCTGCCATCGTCGTCCAGGCGGAACCTGGTCATCTGGGCCAAGGCATCGCCATCCCCCATGCGCAACAGCTGGACGCCGCCATCGGCGTGGCGTCCTTGCCACAGTGCCATGCCGGCACTGCGGCCGGGCGCCTGCAGCACATCCGCCATCCGCCCGTAGCGGTCCGGCGCACGCCAGGCCCACAAAGCGGCGCCGCGTTCGCTGACCGTGACCACCATATCGTTGGCGTTCCTGAGTGTAAACAAGCGGTATTCGTCAGCCTCTGACGCTGCGCCGGAAAAATGTTTCGTCATCATTGAAAAATCGGGCTCCCTGTGCACACTTCGGCACCATGCCATTCTGCAATCCGGCGCATGGCGATTCAATTACTAAAATCACCAAGGCCCGGAACGATTCTGGCGAACTGTCGTTCCGGGTGGCCTGCAAGCGCCGGGATTGGGCAATAATGCCAGCGCAGCGGAGCGGAACCGCATGAGAATTCCGACCCATATGCAATCCGATATAGCTGCATGCAAAAGTGTTATTGGAAATGAGAGGCGGCTATCGCCTACGATTTCCGGATATCGATTCGAAAAAACGGGGGACGGCGCACAGTCCACGCGCTCCCGCCCAGAGACAACCCCACTTTGTGAGCACCGCATGAGTACCTTTTCAACCCTGGACTTGATTGTCTTCCTGATTTACTTCATCGCCGTGGCCGGTTACGGCATCTGGATCTACCGCCGCAAGCAAAGCAGTTCCGGCCAGGCTTCGCACGACTACTTCCTGGCCGAAGGCTCGCTCACCTGGTGGGCCATCGGTGCTTCGCTGATTGCCTCCAACATCTCCGCCGAACAGTTCATCGGCATGAGCGGCTCGGGCTACAAGATCGGCATGGCGATCGCCGTCTACGAACTGATGGCGGCCGCCACGCTGGTCATCGTGGCCGTGTTCTTCATGCCGGTGTACCTGAAGAACCGCATCTATACCATGCCACAGTTCCTGGAACAGCGCTACGGCAAGGCGGTTGCCACCACCATGGCCCTGTTCTGGCTTGGCTTGTACGTGGTGGTCAACCTGACCTCCATCCTGTACCTGGGCGCGCTGGCGATCTCCAGCCTGTCAGGCATCGCCCTGCTGCCCTGCATGCTGTTCCTGGCCGTGTTCGCAGCCATCATCACCCTGGGCGGCATGAAGGTGATCGGCTATACCGACGTGGTGCAGGTGGCCTGCCTGGTGGTCGGCGGCCTGGTCACCACCTGGCTGGCGCTTGACCTGGTGGCTGGCCTGGCCGGCAAGCATGGCGCGATGCATGGCCTGTCCGAACTGTTCGGCGCGGCACGCGGCCACTTCGACATGGTGCTGAAACGCGAAGACCCGAACTACATGGACCTGCCGGGCCTGTCGGTACTGCTGGGCGGCATGTGGATTGTCAACCTGAACTACTGGGGCTGCAACCAGTACATCACCCAGCGCGCCCTGGGCGCCGACCTGCCGACGGCGCGCAAAGGCCTGCTGTTCGCCGCCTTCCTCAAGCTGCTGATGCCGGTCATCGTGGTACTGCCGGGCATTGCCGCCTACGCCCTGGATAAATCCGGCGCACTGGGCGATGCCATGCGCCAGGGCGGCGAGCTGAATCCCGACCGCGCCTACCCGGTCCTGCTCAACCTGCTGCCATCGGGCCTGAAGGGCGTAGCCTTCGCCGCCCTGACCGCTGCCGTGGTGGCCTCGCTGGCCGGCAAGGCGAATAGCATTGCCACCATCTTCACCCTCGACATCTACAACAAGAACTTCAACAAACAGGCCACCGAGCAGCGCATGGTGTGGATTGGCCGTGTCAGCGTGGTGGTGTCGATGGCGCTGGCCGTGCTGATCGCGCCAATGCTGGGCATCGACAAGAAAGGCGGCTTCCAGTACATCCAGGAATACACCGGCTTTGTCTCGCCTGGCATCCTGGCCATGTTCCTGATGGGCTTCTTCTGGAAAAAGACCACGCAGGGCGCAGCCATGTTCGCCACGGTCGGCGGCCTGGCCGGCTCCATCCTGCTGAAGTTCCTGCCGACCATGATGGACCTGTCCTTCCTGCTGCCGATCGGTTTCGCCAAAGTCACCGAGGCCGGCGTTGCCGAGATTCCTTTCCTGGACCGCATGTTCATCGTGTTCTGGTTCGTGATCGCCGGCATGGTCCTGCTCAGCAAGCTGGCCGAAGCCAGGCGCGACGGCGTCATCAAGCACCTGCACGTCGACAGCTCGATGTTCCGGGTTGACGGCGCCTTTACCGTCGGCTCGGCCATCATCGGCGTGGCGCTGGCTGCGATTTACGGTTCGCTCTGGTAACCGCAAGCCGAACTGCAGCTGCATAAAAGGGCCGCAAGGCCCTTTTTCATTGTGCCGGCCATTACGCAATTTCATTCACCAGTTTGGCGTTCTTGAGAATTGCCAGCGCACCTACCGGCTTGCACAATGCATGGCGCGTTAGCGGCAATTTTCACTCTTTGGAAGGGATAGCATGAATAACTACAAAATGCGGGCGATCGTCCTTGCGATCGCAGCCAGCCTCGCCGCGGGCTGTGGCGGCGGCTCCGACGGCACAGGCAGCGGGACCACCCCAGGCAACACCAGCGCACCAGCCCCAGGCAGCGCCGGCAGCACGCCGGCCCCGGGCGGCAGCAGCGCACCGGATCCTGCCGGCAGCACCCCGGATCCGGCCGGCAGCGCCACGCCCACCACCAAAGCAACCACCTGGAACAGCGTGAAATGGGGCGGCGGCGGCTACGTCAGCGGCCTGGTATTCCATCCGAGCACCGCCAACCTGCTGTACGCGCGCACCGACATCGGCGGCGCCTACCGCTGGAACCAGGCGACGTCCTCGTGGACGCCGATCACCGACGGCCTGGGCTTCGGCGCAGCCGAGAGCAAATACCACGGCATCGAAAGCATCGCGGTCGATCCGAATAACGACCAGCTGGTCTACATGGCGACCGGCATGTACACTTTCGAGGGCAACGGCCGCCTGTACATCTCCAGCGACCGCGGCGACCATTGGACCCACGTCGACCTGCCCTTCCCGCTGGGCGGCAACAACTCCGGCCGCGCCATCGGCGAACGCCTGATGGTCGACCCGAACAAGCCTTCTACCCTGTTCTTCGGCTCGCGCACGGCCGGCCTGTGGAAGAGCACCGACTCCGGCAAGACCTGGTCCCAGGTCACGGCACTGTCTTCGCTCAAGATGACCCAGGACCAGGTCAATGCCGTCGGCGGCAGCGCCATGGGCGTCGAGCTGGTGGTATACGACACCGGCACCAAGGGCAGCGGCACGGCCACCCAGACCATCTACACGGCCGTGGCCCCGGACTATGCCGGCGCAGCCGGACTGGGCTCGAGCATGTACAAATCCACCGATGGCGGCACAAGCTGGAGCCCGGTCGCGACCCCGGTATCGGGCTACCACATCCCGCACATGGTGCGGGCCGCAGACGGCATGTTCTATGTCGTGTTCACCAAGGATGCCGGGCCCGGCGCCGGCGGTCCCGGCCGCCTCTACAAATTCGACGGCAGCAGCTGGACCTTGCTCAAGAGCGTAGACCCGGCGGGCGGCACCAACTTCGGCCTGGGCGGCGTCTCGGTCCACGGCAGCGGCGCCACCACCCGCATCGCACTGGGCGTGACCAACTCCTGGGGCAACTGGAACGGCCAGCAGATCGTACAACTGTCCGACAATGCCGGCGCGACCTGGCGCGAAGTCGAAGCCGCGATGCCGGGCGAAAGCGCCTCGGGCTGGGTCGACGACGTCGAAATCGATCCGTCCAACCGCGACCACATCCTGCACGTGCACGGCGGCGGCATCATCGAGACCCGCAATGCTTCCTCGGCGACGCCGACCTGGCTTGGCGCCATCACCAATATCGAGGAAACCGCGACCCAGGCCATCGTCACGCCGCCGGCCGCTGCGCCATACAAGTTCATCAACAGTGCCGGCGACATCGGCACCTGGCTCCAGACCGACGTCGCCAGCAAGCCGACCTTGGCCCCCAACGCCAACTGGAGCAACGGCAACACCGCCGACATGGCGTGGGCCGACCCGCTGTATATCGCCGGTGCCGGCGTGGCCAACTGGTCCGGCGCAGGCGGCTTCGGCTTCTGGTCCGGCGACGGCGGCAAGACCTGGGCCGATTTCGCCACCCTGCCCGCCGGAGCCCAGGCCAACATTGGCTCCGCGGCCAGCCTGGTAGTCCCGTCGCGCAACAACATCGTCTGGGCGCCTGCCAACTCGGTGCCGTCCTACAGCACCAATAGCGGCGCGAGCTGGACTGCGACCAACCTGCCGGCGCTTCCTGTGGTCGGACAGAACTGGGATCGCGGCTATCACCTGGCGGCGGACCGCAAAAATCCGAACAAGGTGTATGCCTATGATTCGGGCGGGGCAACGTGGGGCACCCCAGGCAAGTTCTATGTCTCGACCGATGGCGGCCACAGTTTCAGCCTGAGCCAGGGCTCGGTGACGGCCAGCCTCGCGCCAAGCGCCTTCTGGACCACCTCGATGGCAGTCAACCCCAACGCCGAAGGCGACCTCTGGCTGGCCGACGGCAATACCGTCTACCACTCGGTCGATTCGGGCGCGAACTGGACCAAGCTGAATACCTTCGCGGCGGGTGCCGGCACGCAGGGCGCGAGCCTGATCGCGCTGGGCAAGGCGGCCAGCGGCGCCAAGTACTCGGCCGCGATCTATGTGGTGGGGACGATCAACGGCGTTTGGGGCGTGCACCGCTCGGACGACGCGGGCGTGAGCTGGACCCGCTTCAACGACGATGCCCACCAGTTTGGCGGCATTGGCGTGATGGCGGCCGACCACAACACCTACGGCCGGATCTACGTGTCAGGCACCGGCCGCGGCCTGCTCTACTCCAACTGAGGACAGCCGATCACAAACAGACCGCCCGCCGCATGGCGGGCGCTGCACTGTGAACAAAGCTTAGCGCAAACGCTTGCCACGCACGTCGTAGGTGGCGGCCTCCAGGTGCACAACCTGGCTCAGTGCCTTGCTGCCGGCGGCGTCGGCGGCAAGGATCACCTTGTAATCGCCGGCGGCCACCTGCCAGGTTTTCGACGCCGAATCATACATCGCCAGCAGGCGAGGATCGACCGTGACCGCCGCATTTGCGCTGGCTCCCGGCTTCAGGTCGACTTTTTGGAAACCTGCCAGGCGCTTCGGCGCTTCCCAGCGCACGCCAAGCGGGGCCACGTAAACCTGCGCGACTTCCTTGCCTGCGACCTTGCCGACGTTTTTCACCGCAAACGAAACGTCCAGCGCGCCGTCCTTGACGCGCGCAGCCAGGCCGGACAGCGCGAATTCTGAATACGACAGGCCATGGCCGAACGGGAACAGCGGTTTTTCCCCTCTCAGGTCGAACCACTTGTAGCCTACCGCCGCGCCCTCATGGTAATCGACGTCGAAACGGAGATCCTTCACTTCGGGATACCCGTCAAGCACCGGGCGCGGCAGTTGCGCTTCCGAGGCTGGGAAGGTGACCGGCAGGTGCCCGGACGGGTTGGCTTCGCCAAACAGCACAGCGGCGATAGCCTCGCCGCCATTGCTGCCCGGGTACCAGGCTTCCAGCACGGCCGGAACATGCGCCAACCACGGCATCGTGACCGGCCCGCCGGTTTGCAGGACCACCACGGTATTCGGGTTGGCTGCGGCCACCGCGGCAATCAGGTCGTCCTGCCTGTTTGGCAGCGACAAGCTTGGCACATCGAGCGCTTCGGCGGTCCATTGGTTGGCAAACACCAGCACCACATCGCTGCTGCGCGCCAGCCTGGCGGCGCCGGCCAGGTCCACGCCATCGTGGTACGACACCGCGGCCGACGGCACGCGCTTCCGTATCGCTTTCAGCGGCGAGGACGGGTAGTACATGACCGGACCCGGCCAGCTTTTCGGTTCCAGTCCCGCTACCGCGTTGCCGCCTTCCGCCGTCACCAGTGAAGAACCGCCGCCTGCCAGCACACCCTTGTCGGCATGCCCGCCGATCACGGCAATGCGCTTCGCGGTCTTTTTCAGCGGCAGCGCGCCGGCACTGTTCTTCAGCAGCACCATGCCTTCCTGCGCATCGGCCAGCGAGACGGCGGCATGCGCCTTGCGGTCGAAGCTTTCAGGCGCCGGCTTGACCGGGTGGTCCACCGCACCCTGTTCGAACATCGCGTGCAGCACGCGGCGTGCCATGTCATCCAGGCGCGCCGGCAGCACCCAGCCATTGAGCACGGCTTCTTTCAGCGGCGGGCCGAAATAGTCGGCCAGGTCGAACGGCATGCCCGATTGCTGGTCCAGCCCCGCATTGGCGGCCGGGACGGTACTGTGCACCGCGCCCCAATCCGACATCACCCAGCCCCTGAAGCCCCAGTCCTGCTTCAACACTTCGGTCAGCAGGTAGCTGCTCTCGCAGGCATGCACGCCGTTGACGCGGTTGTAGGAGCACATGACGGCCCCCGGATTCCCCTCTTCCATGGCAATCTGCAGCGCCAGCAAGTCCGACATGCGCGCCGCCTGGTCGCCGATCCTGGCGTTCAGCGTGGTGCGCCCGGATTCCTGGTCATTCAGCGCAAAATGCTTGAGGGTGGAGATCACGCGGTTCGACTGGATGCCGCGGATCTGCGCGCCGACCATCTTCCCGGCCAGCAGCGGGTCTTCGCCGCCATATTCGAAGTTGCGGCCATTGCGCGGTTCCCGCACCAGGTTCACGCCGCCAGCCAGCATCACGTTGAAGCCAAAGGCACGCGCTTCGGCGCCGATCATGGCGCCGCCGCCGTAGGCCAGCCCGGGGTTCCAGGTGGCAGTCGTATTCATGCCCGAAGGCAGTGCCGTGCCGGGGCGCACATCCGGACCGGCCTGGCTGGCTACGCCCAGGCCGGCGTCGGTTTCCCACAAATGCGGAATGCCCAGGCGCGCCACGCCATGAATAAAACCGGCCGACTGTAGCCGGGATTCGGCCGGGCGTTTCGAGTTTTTCCACTCCAGGTCGGCACCCAGGTAGCCGTACACCAGCTTGAGTTTTTCATCCAGGGTCATGGCCTGGACCACCATTCCGGACCGCTCTCCAGGCGCCAGCCGGGCGTCCATCCAGGGCTGGCCGGTGGATGCCGGGTTCGCCGCGACCGGGCCAAGCGCGGCAGTGCCGCAGCACACTGCGGCGGCAAGGAAAATTCTCTTTGATCTCATGTCTTCTTTCACTATTGAACACCCGCCGGCCCGGCGAACGCGGGCGGAAAACAGGGATTCTGGAAGCTGTGCCACGGCGGCCCGGTGGCGACAAGTGCGCTGGCGGCACCAGTTGCCGCCGCGCGCACTTTCCGGCCACGCTGCCCCTGATCGGCAGTTCGCCGGTACGATACCTGCCCCATCAAAAGAAACAGGGCCCTCAGGCCCTTGCTTCACTGCGTCTCGAGCGCCAGCGCCCTGTCACGGTAGGCCCGCGGCGTACATCCCAGCTCGCGCTTGAACACCAGGTGCATGTATTGGGTCGAGGTAAATCCGCAGCCGAGCGCCACGTCGGCAATGCTGCGTTCAACGCATTCCAGGCCGGCCTTGGCGGCATCGAGCTTGAACTGCAGGATCACGTCGTGCACGCTGCAGCCAAGCTCCTGGCGGAAATAGGCTTCCAGCGAAGAACGCGACACGCCAACGTATTCCGCCACCTGGTGCGTCTTGATGCCCTGGCAGGCATACTGGCGGATGAAATGACGCGCCCTTGCCACGTGCGGATGGCGCACCGCCTGGTGCTGGCTCGACGCGAACACATTGATCCCGGCCGGCGGCATCAGGATGCGCGTATTCGACAGGCGCACGCCATGCAGCATCTGGTCCAGCAAGTGGGCCGCGGTACGTCCCATTTCCTGCGCGCCCTGGATCACGGAACTGAGCGGAATGCGGGTCAGCATGCGCACCAGCGGGTCATTGTCGATGCCGATCAATGCCACCTGTTCCGGCACGGCGATGCCGGCGATGACGCAGGCCTGCAGCAATTGGCGGGCGCGCGCATCGGTCACGCCGATGATGCCGACCGGCTTGGGCAGGCTGCGCAGCCAGGCAATCTGCCCTTCCACCGATTCGTCCCAGGCGGAAGCACTGGTTTCGCAGCCGCGGAAAATCTCAGCATCCATCTTGTCCGCTTCCATCAGGGCGCGGAAGGCTTTTTCGCGCTCCTGGGCCCAGCGGTTATCCCGGGCCTTGGGCAGGCTGAACATGGCAAAGCGGTGCAGGCCGACGTCGATCAGGTGGTCGCGGGCCAGCTTGATCAGCTTGAAATTGTCGGTAGCCACATAGGGCACGCCGCGCGGGTAGTCCGCTTCGTCGACGTACGAGCCGCCGACCGCCACCACCGGCACGCTGCAGCGGCCCAGGGCCGCGGCTACGGTTGGATCATCGAAGTCGGCAATAATGCCGTCACCCTGCCAGTCTTCGATACCGGCCAGGCGCAGGCGGAAATCCTCTTCCAGGAATAAATCCCATGCCGCGCGGGTGCTGCCAAGATAAGCGGCAATCCCGGAAATAACTTCACGGTCGAAACTCTTGTTTGCATTAAAAAGCAGGGCAATACGGTGTGCTTTCGAAGTATTCATAATCGCCAATCGCAAAACAGGTTCAAATGAATGCTAAGCGGCGGATTTTTCCGCCGCAGCACGCTTTCGGCGTACCGCGCCTGTTTGCATTGGCTGGCCGGGCAATTGCACTTTGCCGGCACTGATACCGAAAAGATTCTTTTCCATGATGTCTCCAATAAGCCGGGGTGGGCCGACAGGCACCCCCGGTCTTCGCATTCAAAAAGAAAGGTCGCCGCTGACGGCAATTAATGGCTGGCAGCAAGCGCCAAGCCATGGACCAAGCATAGCAACGGGGCCTCCCTGCACGGTAGCGCCCGTGGAGGAATTTCTATCAATGTGCAAGAAATGCGATTAGTTGTGCAGGGAGTGCAAGCCGCTCAGGCGGTTTCTGCGCCCTGGGAAGGCTGGTTTTCTGCCTGGGAGGGGGGATTTACCGGAGCCTGCTGGCTGGCCAGCAGGCGGAAAGATTTCGGCGTGCAGCCGTATTCTTCCTTGAACAATTTATTGAAATAGGAGACGTTGGAGTAGCCCACCGAATAGGCGATTTCCGAAACCGTCGCCGTGCTTTTTTCCGACAATAACCTGGCCGCCTGCGTCAGGCGTAATTTATTGAGGTAACTGGTAAATGTCATCCCCAACTCGGTTTTTAAAACCTCATTGACTTTATTGCGATTGGTCCCGGTGGCCGAAACCACGCATTCCAGGTCCAGATCCGGATTGGTGTAATTGGTGGCGATATATCGCAGCACGCTGGCTTTTTCTTTATCCTTATATGGTTCCAGGGTTAATTCGCGATAAGCGACCAGCGGCAGGTCTTCCTTCATCTTGGAGTCAAGGCTGGAAGTCAGGGCCTGCGCGTGGGCGCGGAAGAACCACAGGGCAAACGCCAGCCAGCTCGCCAGCACGCTCGCCACCAGGGCGGCGATATAGCGGTAGTCGCGGCCATGCAGGGTCAGTTCACTGATATCCAGGTAGGAATCGACGTGCATCGGGCTTTGGCTGCTGGTCCCGAACATGAGCTTCGACACCTTGTTCAATTCATAACCCTGGTGCGACAAGTCCAGCTTGACCGAATAGAACCACCAGTCGGGAATGGTGAGGCGCGACAGGTCCAGCGAGACCGGGACCCCGCGCGCGTTGCAGGAAAAATAAGTGCCGGGGGAGCGGTAGGTGATGAAATCGCCGGCTTTGGAAATATTGTCGTCGAAAGTCGATATGCCAAAGATCATCGAATTGGACGGCGCGCACTTGGCAAGGAAGGAAATCTCGCTATACCTGGCCCAGTTGGCCTGGGCCACCTCCCCCCTGGCATCGCGCAAGATCATTCCGGCAGAGGCAAACGGGTATTGCCCGGCATTGGTCAGCTTGAAGTCGAAGCGCAGTTGCGCGCGCTGCGGGTCCGGTATCCGGGCGCTTGACGTGCCGCCCATGACCTGGTCGGTGTTGGTCATGTATTGCCAGCCCGCCCCGGCTCCCTGCGCCGCCAGCAGGGGGACGGACAAATAACTTTGGTAGATCAGGAAGAACGCCAGCAATGCATCCGCGATCACCAGGCCGATCAGTGCCAGCAAGGCCTGCTTGTAGAATTTTTGCATCATTACAGATGGTTGAACTGTCTCCGTATGCGAAGCCTCTTGCCGGGCTTGCTTATTGCATCATAACAGTTCAACGAGTGAAAGGGGCGCCAATCGTGCCCCCTCCAGTATCATCGTCAGCGGCGCAACGGCTTGCCGTTCACATCATAGCTGGCAGCTTCCAGGTGAACCACCGTGCTGACGGCCTTCCCGCCCGCGGCATCGGCCGCCAGGGTGACTTGATAGTCCCCCTTGGCGATGTTCCAGGTCTTGCTGGCGGAATCGTACATCGCCAACAGGCGCGGATCGACCGTGACCGTGGCTTTGCCTTCGGCCCCCGGCTGCAGCGCCAGCTTCTGGAACCCGGCCAGCCGCTTCGGCGCTTCCCACTTGGCATTGAGCGGCGCCACATAGACCTGGGCCACCTCCTTGCCTGCCACTTTGCCGGTGTTCTTCACCGTGAACGTCGCCTGCAGCGCACCGTTTTTCACACTGGCGGACAAGCCTGAGAAACCGAATTCGGAGTACGACAGGCCGTGGCCGAACGGGAACAGCGGCTTCAGCCCTTTCAGGTCGAACCATTTGTAGCCGACTGCCGCTCCTTCGCGGTATTCGACATCGAAACGCTTGTCCGCCACTTCCGGATAGCCGTCCAGTACGGGACGCGGCAACTGCGCTTCCGACGCCGGGAACGTGGCAGGCAGGTGGCCTGACGGGTTGACCTCGCCAAACAGCACGCTGGCAATCGCCTCGCCGCCGCTGGTGCCCGGGTACCAGGCCTCCAGCACGGCAGGCACTTTCGCCAGCCATGGCATGCTTACCGGGCCGCCGGTTTCCAGCACCACCACGGTCTTCGGATTAGCCGTGCTCACCGCCGCGATCAGTTCGTCCTGCGCGCCGGGCAGCGACAGGCTGGGCATGTCGAACGCCTCGCCGGTCCATTGCGTGGCGAAAACCAGCACCACATCGCTCTCCTGCGCCAGTTTTGCCGCGGCAGCCTTGTCGCTGCCGTCATTGAACGACACCTGGGCCGCCGGTACGCGCTGCTGGATCGCCTTCAGCGGCGAGGACGGGTAATACATGATCGGTCCCGGCCAGGTCTTCGGTTCCAGGCCCGGCACCGCATTGCCGCCGGCCGGGTACACCAGCGAAGAGCCGCCGCCGGCCAGCACGCCCTTGTCGGCATGGCCGCCGATCACGGCGATGCGCCGCAGCGACTTCGCCAGCGGCAGCAATCCTGCCTGGTTTTTCAGCAGCACCATGCCTTCTTGCGCGTCTTTCAGCGAAACGGCGCCATTCGCCTTGAAGTCGATCTTGCCCGGTTCGGACGCCACCGGGTGATCCACCACGCCATGTTCGAACATCGCGTGCAGCACGCGGCGCGCCATATCGTCCAGGCGCGACTGCGGCACCCAGCCGTTCAGCACCGCCTCTTTCAGCGGCGCGCCGAAATAGTCGGCGAGGTCGAACGGCATGCCCGATTGCTGGTCCAGGCCGGCATTGGCGGCAGGGATGGTGCTGTGGGTGGCGCCCCAGTCCGACATGACCCAGCCCTTGAAGCCCCAGTCCTTCTTCAGCACCTCGTTCAGCAAGTAGCTGCTCTCGCAGGCGTACACGCCGTTGACGCGGTTGTAGGAGCACATGACCGAGCCGGGATTGCCCTCTTCCTTGGCAATCTGCAAAGCCAGCAGGTCCGACATGCGGGCCGACTGGTCATCGATCTTCACGTTCAGCGTGGTGCGGCCGGTTTCCTGGTCGTTCAGTGCGTAATGCTTCAGGGTCGACACCACGCGGCTCGACTGGATGCCCTTGATCTGGGCGCCGACCATCCTGCCGGCCAACAGCGGGTCCTCGCCGCCATATTCGAAATTACGGCCATTGCGCGGGTCCCGCATCAGGTTGACGCCGCCGGCCAGCAGCACATTGAAGCCGTAGCCGCGCGCCTCCGCACCGATCATGGCGCCGCCTGCGAAGGCGGTCTGCGGATCCCAGGTGGCGGCGGTATTCAGGCCCGATGGCAGCGCGGTCGCCGTGCGCACCTGGGGCCCGCCCTGGCTTGCCACGCCCACTCCGGCGTCGGTCTGCCACAGGTTCGGGATGCCCAGGCGCGGTACGCCATACACAAAGCCTGCCGACTGGTTGTACGATTCTTGCGGGCGCTTGTATTTCTTGCCCTCGTTATCCATGCCGAAGTAGCCGAAAACCAGCTTCAGCTTTTCGTCCAGGGTCATTTCCCTGATCACCAGGTCGGCCCGCTCGGCCGCGCCCAGTTTCGAATTCATCCAGGGCTTGCTATCCGATGCGGCCAGCGCAGGTCCGCAGCACAAGGCAACAGCGGCCGACAGGAGACTGATCGTTTTCTTCAATTTCATGGGTTCCTCAAAAAAGGGGGCAGCCGCGGCCGCCCCGGAAACTACCGAAATAGAGGTAGAGGAGACTACAGGTTACAACAACGGTGCCGGGGCACCGGCGCGCAGCGCGCACCGGTTCCAGTGTGCGGGCAATCGGGTCATCGGATCATTTCGACGCATTGACGATGCTACCGATCACGTCGGGGAAGGCTTGCGCACCGCTCGCGCGGTCGAAGAGGCCCATCTGGTGATTGCCGGTGTAGCCGTTATCCCAATACATCGGCACGATGCCGCGCGTGAACGCCGCACGCGTGATGTACTGGTCCCACGACTTGCGGTAGATGCCGGCGGGATCGTACTCGGTGCGCACGATCGCGCCGAACTCGCCCAGCAAGACAGGCACGCCTTTGTCGATAAAGCCGGTTTTCATCATCTGGAACTGGCTATCGGCATAGGCCTCGTTGGCCCAGCCCGACGGGTTGGCAGCCTGGCCCCACTTCCAGGATGTGCTTTTCTCGTCCAGCGCGAAGTCGAACGGGTCGTAATAATGCACTTCCATCATCATGCGATTGGCGACCCTGTCGCCTGGCATGGCGGCGTTGCAGGAGTTGGCGTGGTTGATATTGGTATTGAAGGCCTGCACCACCAGGTGCCGGCTGGCGTTATTGCCGCCGGTAGCACGTACAGCGGAGATGAACGCCTGGTTGAAGCCCTTCTGCACGTCGCAGTATTCGGCGGTCGGCGGCTGGTAATTCCCGTCGACCATCACCTCGTTGGTGCCAGCGAAGAGCAGCGTGTCGTCATGGTTCTTGAAGTTGTTGGCGATCTGGGTCCAGAATTTGGCCAGGCGCGCATTGGCAGCGGACTGCCGGGCATAAGTCGGCTGCATCCAGCCCCCGTCCCAGTGGATATTGATCATCGCCACCAGGCCTGCGCTGTGCGCGTAGTTCACAACTTCGGTCACGCGCTCCATCCATTGCGGGCTGATGTTGTCATCTGCGTCGGCGTACTGCTTCCACGAGACAGGAATGCGCACGCTTTTGAAGCCGGCTGCCTTGACGGCATGGAACAGGGCCTGGGACGCCCTGGGATTGCCCCACCCCGTTTCATTGAAGTTGCTGCTGCCCCAGACGTAAGTGCCGCCCGTCGCTTCCAGCGAATTGCCCAGGTTCCAGCCGGGCGCCATCTGCGCCGACAACTGCATGCTGCTCAGGTTGCGCATCACGCCGACGCGCACGGCATGCGCCGCACCCGAGCTGAAGCTGCCGCCACCGGTGCTGAACTTGATCCAGTACCAATAGACAGTCCCCGCTGCGGCGCTGTTGTCGGTATAGCTGGTCGCGCTCTTGCCCAGCGCGGCAATGCGGCTGCGGCCATTCGGGTCGCTATCGGTATCGCGATAAACCTGCAGGCCGCTGACGGCGCCGCTGACGCTCCAGTTCAGGCGCACGTCGCTGCCGCTGGCGCTGGCGTTCAGGCAGACAGTGGCGCCGCCGCCGCTGCCGCAATTCTGCGCATGCGCGAACGGCGCCGCACTCAGCGCCAGGGCGAACACAGTCCTTGTCAGCACGGGTCTCATTTACTCTTCCTTTCATGTTTTGGACCATTGTGTGAGCTGCGCCAGCACGCCGCAATTGCAAAAAACGCCAACCGGCAAAATGAAATTGCGCAGCTTGTGGCCAAAGCATTGGCCCGGCCGCGGGGAGCCGCCACAATGGAATGACTGGAAATTCAACCTGAGGAAAAAGACGCAATGTTACGACACAGGATCCTTTCGGCGGCACTGGCATACAGTCTCGCCAGCGCTGCCTGCGCCCAGGCCCCCTCCCCGGCCGTTGCACCCCTGCCCACCATCCTGTATGGCGCCGCCTATTACCATGAGTACATGCCATACGAGCGGCTGGAGAAGGATGTGCAGATGATGAAAGCTGCCGGCTTCAATGTCGTGCGCCTGGGCGAATCAACCTGGAGCCTGTGGGAACCGGAGGACGGCCGTTTCGAGTACGCCTGGATGGACCGTGTCATCGATGCCATGGGCAAGGCCGGCATTAAAGTGATCATGGGCACCCCGACCTACTCGATCCCGGCCTGGATGGCCAAGCAGAATCCCGAAATCCTGGCCCGCAAGTTCAACGGCGCCCAGAACATGTACGGCATGCGCCAGAACATGAATACCGACTCGGCAGCCTACCGCTTTTACGCCGAGCGCCTGATCCGCAAGATCGTCAGCCGCTACAAGGATAACCCGAACGTCATCGGCTGGCAGGTCGATAACGAAACCAGCACCTACGGCGCGGCCAACGACGATGTCTTCGTACGCTTCCAGCACCACCTGGAAAAGAAATTCGGCACGCCGGAAAACCTCAGCAAGGCCTGGTTCCTGAACTACTGGGGCCAGAACCTCCACTCGTGGCTCGACCTGCCGCGCCCCGATGCCGCCCAGAGCACCGGCTACAAGCTTGAATGGTCGCGCTGGGGCCAGATGCGCGTGACCGGATTCCTGCACTGGCAGGCGAACCTGGTGCGCGAAAACGCTTCGCCGCGCCAGTTCGTGACCCATGATTTCGCCGGCGCGATGCACAGCGACGTGAACGAGGAAGCTGTCTCCGCCGCCCTCGACATGCCGGCCGTGAACATCTACCACTGGGGCCAGCGCGAGTACTACAACGGGGCCGAGCAAACCTTGCAGGCGGACTTTACACGTTCGCTCAAGCGCAACAACTTCCTGGTAACGGAAACGAATGCGCAAAGTACGGACTGGAGCTCCTCGTTCCAGTATCCGCCCTATGACGGCCAGTTCCGGCAGGACGTATACACCCACCTGTCGAATGGTTCGAACATGGTCGAGTACTGGCATTGGTCGTCGATCCACGCCAACCAGGAGACCTACTGGAAAGGCGTGCTGTCGCACGACATGGAGCCGAACCGGGCTTACGCCGAAATGAGCCGCACCGGACGCGAGCTGCAAAAGATCGGGCCGCGCCTGGTCAACCTGAAATTGCGCAACGACGTCGCCATCCTGTGGAGCCGCGATTCCCTGAACGCCCTGAACGACATGCCATTTGCCAAGGACGCCCAGTGGGGCGCGGGCGGCAGCAAGGCCGATTACGGTTCACTGGTACGGCAGATGCACCGCGCCCTGTACGACATGAAGGTGGGCGCCGATTTCGTTTTCCCGGAGGTACAGGACTTCTCGCAATACAAGCTGCTGCTCGTGCCGGCGCTGTACGTCGCCGACGACGCGCTGCTGAAGCGTATCGCCGGCTACATCCGCCAGGGTGGCCGCGTGGTAATGACCTTCAAGAGCGGCTTCGCCAACGAAAACGCCGCGGTGCGCTGGAGCATGGCGCCCGGCCCGCTGCGCGAGGCCCTCGGCTTCCATTACCAGGAGTTTTCCAACCTGGCGCAGCCCCTGGCGCTGAAAGGCGATCCATTCCAGGCCGGCGCCGACAACAAGGTCCAGTACTGGGCCGAGTTCCTGCAGCTCGATACGGCCAGGGCCCTGGCCTACTACGACCATCATTTCTTCGGCCGCTGGCCGGCCATCACGCAGAACCAGTACGGCGCGGGCACGGTTATCTATGAGGGAACCTACCTGACGGACAAGCTGCAAAAAGCAGTG
This sequence comes from Duganella sp. Root336D2, assembly GCF_001425005.1. Classification (GTDB taxonomy): domain Bacteria; phylum Pseudomonadota; class Gammaproteobacteria; order Burkholderiales; family Burkholderiaceae_D; genus Rugamonas. Next base: position 270,116 of record NZ_LMDB01000001.1, read on the forward strand.
CTGAAGTCGGCACTGGAGGATGCAGGGCTGTCCAGCCCCGACCAGCAACTGCCGCCGCAGGTCCATACCCGCAGCGGCACCAACGGCTACGGCAAGACGGTGCGCTACTTCTTCAATTATTCCGCCGCCGCGGCCAGCTTCAGCTACCAGCACCAGGCCGGTACCGACCTGTTGTCTTCGCGCCCGGTCAAAGCCGGCGATACGCTCAACCTTGGCCCATGGGACCTGGCCATCGTCGAGGAAGGCACGGGCCGCTGAAGCAGTGGCCGGGCCCTGCCGCCCGGCTCACTTCAGGAGGGCCTCGATATCCGGCCGCATCGCACCGGCCAGGACCTGGTAGCCCTGTTCGGAGAAGTGCAGGAGGTCGGGCTGCAACTGCCTCGACAGCACTCCGCCCTCACCCACGAAGTGGCGGCCATAATCGCGGAAGAAGATCGTCTTCCCGTCACCCAGCGCCCTGGCCTTGCGGTTAAGCGCGCCGATGCGGAGGCGCTCTTCCGATTCCGGCGTGCTTTCCGGCAGCACGGCATTGAGCAGGATGCGCGCCTGCGGGTACTGCTTGCGCAACTGCCCCAGCACCGCCTGGATGCCGGCAAATACCTCTTCCGCGCCTTCGCTGCACAGGTTGATATTGTTCACGCCGATCATCAGCACCACCAGCTTTGGCTTCAGGGCAGCGATGGCCGGATGCTGCAGCCGCCATAGCACGTTGCCGGTATGATCACCGCCTATGCCGAAATTGGCGGCCTTGAGATGCCCGAAATTCTTGTCCCACAGCGCTTTCGGCCACATTTCCGTGAGCGAATCGCCAACGAACATCACGTCGACATCGCCCTGCGTGGCGCGCGCAACCTGGTCGGCGTGCATCTGGTGCCAGCGCTCGACCGACATCCAGGGGTATTCGAAATAGCGCTCGGCCGGGGCCGTGGCGCAATTTCCGGCCCGCGCGGATTGCATCGCACCGGCTGCCAACAGCAGGCAGGCCAGGACCGCCCTGGTCATCTTCATAGAATTACTCCGTCATCAGTTTCGTCAGGACCGGTTCCATGCTGCGCGCCCAGATCTCGTACCCCTTCTCCTGCGGGTGCAGCAGGTCCGGCATCACGTCGCGCGACAGCGTGCCGTCCACATTCAGCAGCGCGCCATTGATATTGGCGTAGAAGACGTGCTTACCGTCCGCATAGCCCGAAATAAGGGAGTTCACCCTTTCGTTCAGGCGGCGCAGGAAGGCCGTCGGCTGTTCCTCCCGGGGGAAGATCGCCAGCAGCAGCACCTTGGTACGCGGCAAGCGGCTGCGCATCTCGTCAATGACTGCCTTGACGCCGGCCGCGGTTGCCCTTGGGTCGTCAAGACGGTCGCCGCTATTGTTGGTGCCGATCATCAGCACGGCAACCTTGGGCGCCAGGCCGTCCAGCTCGCCGTGCCGCAAGCGCCATAGCACATTCTCGGTATGGTCGCCGCCGAAGCCCAGCGCGACCGCATCATGCCTGGCGTAATAGCGCTGCCAGACCGCCTGGCCGGGCGTCTCCCAACCCTCCGTGATGGAGTCGCCGATGAATACCATTTGCGGCTTCTTGCCCGCTGCCAGGAGTTTGCGATTCTCCTCGAGCTTCCTCTCGTGGCGCGCCAGCCAGGAAGACAGCGCCCAGGAATGGTCGAGCGGCCCCGGCGTTGACGATTGGGTGCGGTAATCGGGGCAGCCCGCATTGGGGACACCGGACTGCACAAGCTTGATGCCGGCAAGCGCGACCTGCCCCGTCCCGTTGGCCTCGAGGGAAAATGGAAGCGGCACTTTGCTGAAATCGTCCCCATCGCGCATGAAGCACGACAGTGCGAAAGACAGGTGCTGCCAGGGTTTGCCCTGCAGGGCCTTGCCGGCCACGACATAGGAAAGCTTGCGGTAGCAATCCGGCCCGCAACCCAGGGCAAAATAGATGCCGCCCTGGCTCAAGTCAAGCACCTTCAGGTCAAACTCCAATGTGCCGCCGGCAGCGAAGGGACGCAAGTCTAGCGGAGGCCCACCTTCCAGGCGCATGGCGGTAGTCCAGGAATCCTTCCATTGCAGCGTGAGTGCCCCCTGCTTGCCATCGACCTCGCCGATACGCAACCCTGCCGAGGCGCCTGGCGGCGCTTCGAACGCGCCTATCGCTGCGCTCCAGGATGGCGCCGGCCTTCCTGCGAACAGGACGATTTCATTGTCGCCAGCGGCGCACGGGCCGGTCCCGGCGGCCGCCAGAAGCAAGGCCGCCAACACTCCAGGGGATTTTGTCATGCTGCGATTTTGCCGACGCCTTGCATACCGGGCAATTACGAAAAGCGCCAGGCAGCCGAACGATATTCAGTAAAATCAGAACCACTTCTTATGCAGCGCAGCAAATATGCCGTGCACCTTGATGGTCTCAAGGCCTTTGCGGAATCGCTCGACCAGGTAGTCGTCGGTCTTCGGGCCAAACGCCATATAGCTGCCGCCGCTGCCCAGTTCAGACAGGTGCAGGGCCCGCACCAGGATTTGCTCGGGGTCGCCGCCCTCGCGCCGTACCAGGTCGAGCGCGACGATTTCACTCATTGCCCAAAAATCAACGCGACCCAGTTTCAGCTTCTCATATGTCGTTTTCGGCAAGGCATTCCCCTGCAGCTGCAGGCCTTTGACAAAGCCCTTGGACTCGAGGTACTGCTCGCGCGCATCGCCATTGATGGTCCCGATCTTGTAGTTGAGGGCATCGCTGAGGCTATGGATCTTCAGCTTGCGCTCGCGCAGGGCGAACAGGTAGGAACTGTCCGGCGGGGAAACCACGCCGACCCATTTGAACAATTGTTCGCGCTCCGGCGTGCGCAGGATGGAGAAGATCAGCACATTTTCAGAATGCAGGGCCGTTGAATAAGCGCGCGCCCAGGGCATGACATGGAAATCGCATTCCACGTCGATTTCCTTCAGCACGGCCTGGATCACTTCCGTGCTGAAGCCGGTGACCTTGCCGTTCTCCAGGAAATTGACGGGCCGGTTCTCCTCGGTGACGCAGGTCACCGTGGTCGCCGCGTGTGCGGAGGCCGCAATGCATAGCAAGCCTATCCAGGTCAACAGGCGAAGCATGTTCATTGTTCAGCAATCTGTGGCTCTTGAGCCATTTTACACAAATTCATCATGACGCTTTCGCCACTTGACGGCTGGGCGTTCAGCGGAAGACCAGCTGGGCAAACTGGTACAAGGCCTCGGCCCAGCTCTCGCGCTCATGTCCATAGTCGTCGACATGCCAGATGTGCGGCACCCCGAGCCGGCGCAGCGCCTGGTGGAAATCCTGCGACACGCCGATCAAACCATCCTGCTTGCCGCACGACAGGTACAGCAGCCGGCGCGGGTATTGGGCGCCGCAGAGAATCCGCCCACCCAGGAAAATGCCTCAGGGTGGCCAAGTCCGAAATTCAGCGCCTGGCCGCCGCCCATCGACAGGCCGGCTATCGCCCGCTGTCCTGCGCCGGGCAAGGTCGGGTAGTTGCGCTCGATCGCCGGAACCAGGTTCTCCAGCAGGTCGCGTTCAAAGTTGGCAAAGCCTGCGACATGTTCTTCCGAAAACTTGCGTTCTTCGGGAGCAGGCTGGTCGTCGGGCAGCGCGCGGCCATTGGGCATGACGACGATCATTGGCACCGCCTTTCCAGCCGCGATCAGCTGGTCGAGAACCGGTGCGGCGCGGACATAAGCGGGCCATTCATCATGGGTCCCGGCCAGGCCATGCAATAAATACAGCACCGGATATCGGCGCAGTGCAGAATAGGCTGGCGGCAGGTACACGCTGGCCTTGCGCCGCTTTCCCGTGACCGCCGAGTCGTATTCGAATTCCTTCACCAGCCCTTGCGCAATGCCCGGCTGCCTGTCCGCGAAGCCTGCCGGCGGCACCGGGAATGCACGTACATCGTCGCTCGCCAGCCGAATGGCGCGCGGCTGCGTGGCGCCCGGCCGCTCCGGATTGCCGGCCGCCGGGCCTTGTTGCACTGGCAGCGTACACGCCGTCGCCAGTCAGGCGGCGACGATAAGGGCGAGTCTGTTCAACATCGGAACGCATTCCTGGTAAGCGGGGCATTGTCGGTATGGCTTGCGGCCGATTTTCGGCTGCGCCACTTTGCCGGGCAATTCCAATATTCACCAGCCGGCTCCATGTTTTTCCGTATCGGCTGCCGTCTGGCGCATTTCATTGGCCGCCTTGGCCGTTTTCGCCATTGCGCTGCAGGGACGAAGTTCCCAACATAGTCGCATGGAAAATGACATCGTATGCTTCGGCGAGCTGCTGCTTCGCCTGTCGGCGCCGGGCGGCCAGGTGATGCTCCAGTCGCCGCACCTTGATACCTGTATTGGCGGTGCCGAGGCCAATGTCGCCGTCTCCCTGGCCCGCCTGGGACACCGCGCCGCGCTGGTCAGCAGCCTGCCCGACAATGCGCTGGGCCAATCGATACGTGATGGCGTCCGGGCCCACGGGGTCGATACGCGCGCCATCCGCTTTGCGCCTGGAAGGGTCGGGCTGTATTTCCTGACCAGCGGAGCGGTGTTGCGCCCCGCCGAAATAATTTACGACCGCGAATGCTCCGTCTTCGCCGCGACCGAGCCGGCCGCCTATCACTGGCCGGCGCTGCTGGAAGGCGCGGGCTGGCTGCATGTTTCCGGCATTTCGGCAGCCACCGGCGAGCGCGGTGCGCAAACCACCCTGGACGCCATGCGCGCCGCACGCGCGCTGGGTGTCAAAGTCTCTTTCGATGGCAATTACCGTGCAGCGTTGTGGGCACGGCGAGGCAGCGACGGCGCCGACGTGCTGTGCGAACTGATGCGCCACGCCGACCTGGCTTTTGCCGACCAGCGCGACTTCGCACTGGTGCTGCGCCGCCCTGGCCTGGGCCAAGGCAGCCGCACCGAAGCCATGGCGGCAGCATTCGCTGCATTTCCACATCTTGCATCGATCGCGGCCACCAGCCGTAGCCAGCTCGCCAACGAGCGCCATGACCTCAGCGCTACGCTGTGCACGCGAAGCGGCTCGATACAGGCCCGCACCTACGAAATGCACGGCATCGTCGACCGCATCGGTACCGGCGATGCATTCGCCGCGGGGATTTTGCACGGCTTGCTGCACGGCTGGGACGACGACCGGACGCTTGGCTTCGGCCTGGCTGCTGCCGTGGCCAAGCATTCAATCGCCGGCGACTTCAACCTGGCCAACGAGGCGCAGATCGACGCTGTCAGCAACTGCGCACTCGACGTGCGGCGCTGACGCACGCACTCTTGCTTGCGGAAAAATGTCTGTTGTATTGACGTTTTTTGTAATTGATGGTGAGCGCCCGCGCTTGCACCATACAGTTTGCTGACACCTGCCTGCATTCAACAGCAGTGAAGTAAAAAAAGGATTTGCCGGTGCCATTGGATTGGCCGGAGGCAGACAAATCAAAACCTGGAGAACAAATCATGAGGAGACATGCGATGAGAATCCCTGTATCGATGGCGGGGCTGGCCTGTATCACCGCGCTAAGCGCCTGTGGTGGCGGCGGAAGCGGCAGCGACAGCTCGGGCAGCAAATCCCAATCGATCGATTTCCCCTACCCGGGAGCACGCTATCTGGCGACTGCGCCGGAAGCCCTGGCCGCGACCGCGACATCGGGACTGGCGATCACGTTCAGCTCGAACACGCCGGACTTCTGCACTGTGGCCGACGGCAAGCTGGTGCCAGTCAAGCCCGGCGAATGTTCGATCACCGCCAGCCAGGCCGGCGACGCCAGCTATGCGCCGGCCAGCTCGCAGCAGCTGTTCAAGGTCCTGAAGAAGGCCCAGTCCATCAATTTTGAATCGCCCGGTTTCCAGGCCATCACCGGACAACCGGCACCGCTGGCGGCAGTTGCCACTTCCGGCTTGCCGATCACCTACGGTTCCACCACGCCGGACGTCTGCACCGCCAGCGGCACCGCTTTGACGCTGCTGTCCAAGGGCCAGTGCACCCTCTCGGCCAGCCAGGAAGGCGATACCAACTATGCCGCCGCAACGCAGCAGATGGTTAGCTTTACTGTCGGCGACGCACCGCCGCCGGTGCTGACGTTCGCTTCCGGCTACGCCTCGGCCAGCGCGACGCTGGATGGCGGCGCGATCACCACCTTTGCAGGCAGCAATATCGACGGCTGGTGGTGCAGCGATGCCAACTGGTGTGGCGCCAACGCCAGCCCGGACGGCAGCACGTTCAGCTTCCATTACCTGATCCAGACCAAGGATCCCAATCATCCAAACAACGACGGCTGGATCGGCGGCTACGCCGGCTTCAGCATCCTGGGCCCGAACGTCGGCAGCATCAGTAAAACCGGCAACACCACGGGCGGCGTCCAGGTCGACAAACAGACGTCGGTGAAATTCAACCTGGGACAGAACAGCGAATGGTTCAGTGCTTCCGCCAAGGCCGTCAAAGTCACGCTGGTGCTCGGCCACTTCGCCAACAAGGTTTCGGACAACAACAAGGCCTGCAACGTCACGCTGAATACCGTGTTTACGCCAAAGGGTGCAGCCGTCCAGAAATACGAACTGCAACTGGGCAGCTTCACGGCAATCGGCGAAACCTGCGACCTGGCGGGATTGACTGCAGCCGGCGAGCTGGCCAGCTATCCGATCGTCAGCATCGGCTTCGACGCGGCGCAACCCAACTTCTCGGTGCAGAGTGCCACGGCGAGCAGCCCGACCTATCCAACCGAGATCACCCTGAGCGGCGCAATCACCGTGCAGTAAGCAGGCTATCGAGCACTATTTCTTGAGGGAGTTTGAAGTGATGCGGAGACAAATCAAAAGAACCGCGCTGTCCGTCGCGGTCGCACAAGCAGTCCTGGTTGTGGGGGGCGTGGCACATGCGCAGGAATCCGGCGATGCTACGCCGAAGATCGTGGTAAGCGGCCAGCGTGCAGCGCTGCAGTCGGCACAGAAGATCAAGCAGCATGCCGATGAAATCGTCGAGGCCGTGGTGGCAGAGGAAGCCGGCAAGCTGCCCGACAAATCGATTACCGAAGTACTGCAGCGGGTCAGCGGCATTACCATTGACCGCAACCGCTCGCGCGGCGACCCCGAGCACTTTTCCGTGGAAGGCTCCGGAATCTCGATCCGCGGCTTGACCTGGGGTTCGTCCACCCTGAACGGGCGGGAAGCGTTTTCGGCGGGCTGGCCGGGCCGTGAGCTGAGCTGGGGCGACGTGCCGCCGGAACTGATGTCCGCCGTCATCGTGCACAAGAACCCGCCAGCCAGCCTGATTGAAGGCGGCGTCAGCGGCCAGGTCGACCTGCGCACCGCGCTGCCATTCGACTACAAGAGCGAGAAATTTGCCTTATCGGCCAACGGCAATTACAACCAGCTGGGCAAGCAGAAATCACCCGGCGCCTCCGCCCTGTATTCGAAGCGCTGGGATACCGCCAGCGGCCAGTTCGGCGCCCTGATCGACCTGTCGTTCAACCGCACCAATACGCTCAACGACACGGTGCAGATGGACGCGTTCTATCCACGCACCGGTATTGTCGACGGCCAGACGGTGTGGGCGCCCAAGTCCGCCTCCTGGCGCCGCAATACGGGCGAGACCAACCGCGCCGGCATCTACGGCGCGCTGCAATGGAAGAACGACAAGCTGGAATCGGCCCTCACCTACTTCCATTCGGGCTACAAGGAACAAAGCGAAGAATACGCCCTCTACAGCGGCGTGGAAAACCCTTACAAGTCCAAACTCGTCGATCCCGTGTTCGACGCCAATGGCGTACTGCAATCGGCCACCTACACCTACCCGTTCGGCGGCCTTGGCGCCAACAATTTCGCCGCCGGCGGCCTGAATTTCAATTCCAACACCGGCTTTGCCGACCGCCGCTCGCAGACCAGGGAGATCGCCTGGAATACCAAGTGGAAGATCAACGATCGCTGGACAGTGCAGAATGACCTGCAATGGGTCCATTCGACCAACAAGAACTTCTCCACCAATCTGGCGATGGTGACCTATGTGCCAAGCATGGGCATCGCCACCGCCGGCACCCCGCCCAGCATCAGCTTCGACCAGTCGGCGCGCGACTTCCTGTCCAATCCGGGCAACTATTACCTGGACCACATGATGCCGAGCCTGAGCAAGGCGTCGGGCGACCTGTACGCCTGGAAAGTCGACGCCAAGGTGCGCTTTGACCACCCGGTACTGCGCGACCTGGGCTTCGGGATACGCCTGACCGACCGCTCCGCAACGCGCATCAACGCCGGCGGCAGCGGCTGGTACAGCGTGGCCGAGCCATGGAACGTCAAGACCACCAGCGTGCCGGGCCGGCTGCCCAGTTCGACCGATATGCAAAGCTGGCAGAGCCGCGGCAGCTTCGGCTACCTGAGCGATCCACGCTATGCCGCCCTGGTGCCGAACCAGCTAGTCAATTTCAATAATTTCTTCAACGGCAAAACCAATCTGCCGCCGTCGCTGGTGATGCCGACCCTGGGCTTCACCCGCGACTATCCGGGCGCTTACCAGCAGGCGACCCGGATCATGCAGCTGCAATGCCAGGACGGCAACCAGCTGTATGGCACCAGCAACGATTGCTCGACCGCCGGCAACAACTGGAAGGCGCTGACCTTCGATGGCGATCCCGCCAACACCGGCCGCCAGAAGGAAAACACCCAGGCCGGCTATGTTTCGGCGCGCTTTGCCTTCGACGAATGGCGCTTCCCGGTGGAAGGCAGTGCCGGCCTGCGCGTGGTACGCACCAACACCAGAGCCCAGGGCTACACGGTGTTCAAGCCGAACTACGGCAGCAGCCCGCGGCCGGAAGTACCGCAGTTCGGCACCATCGACGAGCCGCTGGAGGCACAGCATAAATACACCAACTACCTGCCAAGCCTGAACCTGAAGGCAGACCTGACCGACAAGCTGCAGGCCCGCTTTGCATTCGCCAAGGCGATGTACCGCCCGGGCTTTGGCGACCTGCGCGAATACATCACGCTCAACCAGACCGTCACCGACAACGACGACCGCAGCGTGAAAAACATCACCTATACCGGCAAGGACGACGGCAACGTCAAACTGAAGCCGATCACGGCCAACAGCTACGACTTGTCGCTCGAATGGTACCCGGGCAATGGCGCATCGCTGACCCTGGGCCTGTTCCACAAGAACGTGCGCGACATCATCCTGCCGTCGGCCTTCACGCGCAGCTACAAGTCGCTCGATGGCAACGAGCAAAGCTTCCTGATCACGGCGCCGAACAATGTCGCCAACGGCTCGGTGAGCGGAGTTGAAGTCGCCGGCCAGACATATTTCGACCACGTGCCGGGATTGCAGCAGCTGTTGCCGGAATGGGCCAAGGGTTTCGGCATCTCCGCCAACTACACCTACATCAAGAGCAAACAGAACCTCGACCACCCGTTCGACCTGAAATACTGCCCTTCCTCGAGTACCTTCAACAACAGCTCGCTGGCCGTGTACGGCTGCGATACCAACGGCCTGCCGTTCACTTCGCTGCCTATCATGTACCTGTCGAAGAATGCCTACAATGTAGCCTTCCTGTACGACCGCGGGCCGCTGTCGGCGCGCCTGGCCTACAGCTGGCGCGGCCGTTTCCTGCAGGGCGTGACCGTCAATGGCACCCAGGGTACGGATGCCACCAGCGCCGATCCGGCCCGTCCCGGCATGCAGGACGTGGGCTGGGGCTTGCCGACCTGGCAGGAAGCGATGGGACAGCTTGACTTCGGCATCGACTACAAGGTGACCGAGCGCCTGTCGGCCAGTTTTGCGGCCAATAACCTGACCGATACCGTGGTCAGGCAGACCCAGCAGCAACACCCCGGCAACATGGGGCGCGCCTGGTTCGAGCCGGGCCGCAGCTACCGCGTCTCGCTGCGCTATATGTTCTAAGCCTCCCGCCTGCTCCCGCCGCGTCCCTTGCGGACTGCGGCGGGAGCATATTTCCTTCCCTGTTTCCTTCCCTGCCTACGGCTTGCCGACCACCATGCCGCGGCCCGCGGTGCTCATATACACCACGCCGTAGCTATTCATATCGCCCACCACGAAGCGGCCATTGCCAACCCCGCCGTACTGGTGCGCGTTGTCGTTGATGCGGGTCCAGTTGGCGCCGGCGTCGGTCGAACGGAACAAGCCGCGTACGCCGCCCACCGTGCCCCAGATGAAGACCGTCGGATAGCTGGCGCCATCGGCTGCCTTGCCGAAGCCGACCGCGCTGCAGTAGCTGACATTGGCGAAGGTGCTGAATTGCCACCCCGAGCTGGTGCTGCGCGCCAGGCCGCCGCCGTACAGCGGCACCCAGATATCGCCTTCCCGGCCAGGCGCCGCCCGGATCACGTCCGAACCCCAGCTGGCAAGCGTGTTGAATTTCCAGAACGAGGCGCCGCCATCGGTGCTGATCATGAAACTGCCGTCGGCCGGGTTGTAGACGTAGAACTTGCTGGCATTGGATGGATCGGCGACGGGACGCGCATTGTTTACGCCAAGGCCGCCAACTGCCGACCAGCTGCCGCCCATATTGGTCGAACGGTAGGTGGTGGACGAGTTCTCCGGGCTATGCAGCAGCGCGGAACCGCTGGCCGACAACGCGACCTGCCCTTTGCTGCCGTTCATCGCTACCTGGCTCCAGTTGACGCCACCGTTGGCCGAAGTGTACATATTGGCGCCGACCCGCACCGCCATGCTGGTGTTGGCTGCGGCCACCGCCAGGCCGGTGGTCGTTCCCATGCGCGGCTCGTGCATGGGATTGGTATAGGTGGCGGTGTTGTAGTGGCGGAAGCCGTCCACGTCGCCCAGCGCCGACAGCAGTGGGCCGCCGGGAATGCTGACGGCGTTCAGCGGCACCGTTTCTTCCAGGCCCTTGCTGTTGAAGGTCCAGGTGGTCGTCGCAGCATCGATATCGCTGGTCTTGAAGATGCCGTTGCCGGAGGTGACCCACACGGTTTTGCTGTTGAACGGATCAAAGCTCACTGTGCCGGCCCAGTGGATGGAACCATTGCCGATCCAGCTGATGCCGCCGTTGTCGCGGGCAAAGCCGCGCGCAATCACGTCGGTCCAGCTGGCGCCGCCGTTGCTGCTGATGTATACGCGGTCGCCCCAGGCCCCGCCTTGCGCGGCGTACTGGTTGACCGTCGACGCCACCATGCGCTGCGGATTGGACGGATCAACGCTGATACCGCTGAACGCGCGCGCCACGCCGGCCGGGGTGATATTGGTCCAGGCCCCGTTCGAAATGGTGTACTTCCAGACCTGGCCATTGTCCATCGGCTCCGATCCCGACTGGTTGCCGTGCGGGCCGGCGCCATTGCCATAGGTGACGATCAGGTTGCCTGCGCCATCGAACGCTGCGCGCTGCGGCATGAATCCCGATGGCGCGCCCGACACGGCGGAGAAGGAAGCACCCGCATTGTCGCTGCGATAGAAGTTCGTTCCTGCCGAACCGTAACGCGAGACGCCGACGAACAGGCGCTGCGCCACGCCGCCCGACACGCTGGACGGGTCGGCCATCACGAGGCTGATGCCGTTGTCGTTCGGCGTCGCGGCCACGTTCAGCGAAGTCACCTGCGACCAGGTGGAACCGGAATTGGTGCTCTTGAACAGACCATTCCAGCGTGTGCCGACATACAGCACGTTGCTGGAACCGGGATCGACCACCAGCCGCTCGCCACCCTGGCGCCCCATGCCATTGCCATGCGCCTTGAACTGGCCGCTCACGTCGATGGTGGTGAAGCTCGCGCCGTAATCGGTGGAGCGCAGGATCGCGCTCTTGCCGTTATTGAAGTAGCTGATGCCGACCAGCATATAGACATTGCGCGCACTCTTGGGGTCGACCGCCAGCGATTCGACGCCCAGGTAGCCGGTCTGTTCGTCCGAGACCCAGTCCAGCAGCGGCACCCAGCGGCCATTGGCATTATCCCAGCGGAAGGCGCCGCCGACGTCGGTGCGGGCATACACCACGCCGGCCTCGGTCTTGCTCGGGATGACCGCCGAGACGAAGCCGCCGCCGCCCATGGCGACGGTATCCCAACTATAGGCTGCGGCGGGCTGCTGGACCGCAAGGGCCACCGCCGCGCAAGCGGCTGCCCGGGCCAGCGCGCTCCGGAACACTGATTTGATCCACTTCATTTGATATGTCTCCTGTTGGATTGAACTGCATGTGGACGATAAAAAACCTGCTGCCGCTGTGGGCGGCAGGCGCTGCTTCCCGGCCGCCAAAAGCGGGCGGCGGGAATGGATAAAACATATAGGAAAGCCCGGCGCCGCGCGTCAACGTGGCGGCATTTGAGTCAAATCATTGTTGTCGTTGGCCGAATTCGTAAAGGCCAGCTGGCGGCTGTTGATCGACTGCAGCAGCGTGCTGCAGGCCGAATCGAGGTGGGCGCGCATGGCGGCCAGTGCCGCTGCCGTGTCGCGGCGCGCGAGGGCCTGCAGGATGGCGAGGTGTTCGTGCACAGCATGCTGGTTGCGCGCCTTTTCCGAAGCCTTGTCCCATTGGTAGTGATAATGGAAGACCAGCGAGACAATGTCGTAAAAGTCCTGCGCGAAGCGGTTTTCCAGGCAGCCGATCAGGAAGGTATGGAAGTCGCGGTCCAGCGCCGGGAAGTCCTGGTGGCGCTGCGCCATGCCGGCAGCCAGCTGCTCGTGCCTCACGATCAGCTGGCCGAGAGCGGCCAGGGCCGGGTCGCCAGCCGCCAGGGCAGCGAAGCGCTCGATGGCGGCCAGTTCGAACATCTGGCGGACCTCCGCCACTTCCATGGCGAAGGCGCGGTCGAAGGCAGACAGGCGCCAGCCGCCTTGCGGCTTTTTCCTGATCAGTCCATAGCGCGAGAACCCGATCAGAAACTCACGCACGCTGACTGTGCTGACTCGCGCCGCGCGCGCCAGCTCCGCCTCGGTGAACTCGGCACCTGGCAGCCAGTCGCCCTGGTAGATCAGCTCCATCAGCGCTTGCCGCACCCGCTCGGCTCCGCTCTGCAAATCGGCAACATCGAAATAGTCGCCCGGCGCCGGCTTGCGCAGCAGGAGGCGCCCCTTCCTGCCGCTGATCAGCCCACGCGCGAAAAAGTGCGCAATGGCGCTGCGAACGGCACTGCGGCTGCCCGCCGCCAGCGCGGCCAGCCGGTGTTCGGTGGGCAGCGCCTCGCCCACCACGATGTTTTCTGCGATATGGTCCAGCAGCAGGTTGGCGCTGCGCCGTGAGACGGTGGGCAAACGGGCCACGGATCGCGACGCCTCAGCCGCCGGACAAGGTGCGGTGCACGCGTGCCAGGTGGGCACGCATCGCCTGCCGCGCGCCGGCCTCGTCGCGCGCGGCAACGGCGCTGAAAATGGCGCGGTGGTCGGCCAAGGTCGCCTTGCCCAGTTCCTCGGTGCGGTAATGATGCTTGAGCCGGTGCGCCATGGCGCCGCGCTGGTTCCACAGGTACTCCACGAGCGCCACCAGCGCCGAATTGCCGGCCGCCCTTGCCAGTGCCAGGTGGAAGCGCCGGTCCGCCATCTCATGGCAGGCTGGATCGGCGTAGGTTTGCTCCATCTCGAGCAGCGCGGCGAGGATCGCATCGAGCGCCGAGTCGCTGCTATTGCGGGCTGCCCTGGCTGCCACTTCGGCCTCCACCACCCTGCGCGCCGCCAGCACCTCGAACGGCCCCGGGCCCGATTCCACGCCGGCGGCAGGCAGCGCGGGCCTGCCCGCCACATACACCCCCGAGCCGCTGCGCACCTCGATTACGCCGCCGATCTCCAGCGCCACAAAGGCTTCGCGCAACGAGGCGCGGCTCACGCCCAGGCTGGCTGCCAGCTCGCGTTCCGCCGGCAGGCGCGCCCCTGTCGCCAGCCCTTCCTGCCGGATCAGCAGCTCGATGCGCTCGGCCACCAGCCGGTAAAGGCGCGCTTCCGGCCTGCCACCTTCACCCTGCATGGCAGGCCATCCCGTAGAATCGGCAGGCATTCAAGCCAAACACGGCCCGCTGCTGCGCTTCGTCAAGATGCGCCAGCAGCGCTGCGCTGGCATCGATCCAGGCCCCGTATTCGGCGGCCAGCGTAAGCACCGGCCAGTCGCTGCCCCACAGCACACGCTCCGGGCCGAAAACCTGCAGGATATGCCGGGCATAGGGCTGCAACTGCGCGACCGTCCAGCCGCTGCCGGCCTCGGTGACCATGCCCGATAGTTTGCAGTGCACCTGCGGCTGGGCCGCCAGGCTGGCCATGTCGCTCAGCCAGCGCGTATCGGGTTCGCTGTGCATGGCCGGTTTGGCCAGGTGGTCGATCACGATGGGGAGCTGCGGGTTGCGGCGCGCAAACGCCAGCAAGGCCGGCAAATGGCGCGGCAGGACCAGGGCATCGAAGCGCAGGCCGTGCTGCCGCATGGCCGCCACGGCGGCTGCCAGGGCGGGATCACCGATCCAGCCATCGTCGTCCAGGTCTTGCAGCATGGGGCGCAGGCCGCGCAGCTTGGGACGGCACGCCAATGCTGCAATGCGCTGCGCTGCATCGGGTGCTTTCAGGTCGGCCCAGCCAACGACCGCGCCGATAAAACTGTAGCGCTCCGACAGGTCCAGCAAGAAATGGGTATCGGCCTCGTTCGGCAGCGACTGCACCAGGACGGTCGCGGCCACGCCGTGCCGGCGCAGCAGGCCGCCCAGGTCTTCCGGGTAAAAGTCGCGGTAGAGCGGCGCCAATTGCGGCGGCGGCCATGCTCCCTTGCGGTCGGCCAGGCGCCAGAAATGCTGGTGGGCGTCGACGCGCATCATGCCGGCGTGCTCCCCGCCATCGCGGCGCGCAGGCGCGGCTGCGGCAGTTGCAGCCCCAACCCGGCGGCCAGTTCCAGCGCCGGCAACAGGCGGCGGCGCTTCTTTTCCTCGTGGTTCTGGGCGATATCGGCCAGCCGGTGGTCGAGGAAAGGATTGCAGAAGCGGTCCCTTACCTGCGCCAGGTAGGCGCGGCTCGCCCCGCCTTCGCCCAAGGCGGCAAACAGCGGCAGCACCTCTTCTTCCCAGAGCGCTTCCAGCATTGTCCGCAGCGCAGGATCCGCCATCGCTTCGCGCACGGTTTCCCCGGCCGGCCGCGCCCCCAGCAGCCAATGTTCGGCCAGGAAGCTGTGCCCCAGGTTCAGCATCAGGAGCTTGCGCCGCTCGTAAGGAGCCAGGCATCCGGTCACCACCAGCTGGGGATGGCTGCATGGCAGCACCATTCCTGCTTGCGCCTCAATCGCCCACAAGGCGTACGGCTCGGCCACCGCTCCTGCCGGTTCAAGCGCCTGCGACACGATGCGGTCGACCAGCGAATTCACCCAGATACAGGAACCTTCCAGCCAGGCCAGGAAAGCACGGTCCATCTCCCAGCGCCGCGCCAGACCCGCTACCGTGCCGCGCAGCGCGCTGCCATTATTGGCCAGCAGCTCGCATGGCATCAGGGTGAGCGGCGCCGCGCCGTGCAGATAGCGAGCGTGCAGCAGCACCAGCAATTTGGCCGGAAAGCTGCGCGGCACCCGGCCGCCTTGCAGCAGGCCGGCATCATCGGACGGCTCCAGTTCGTATCCCCGGTCGCCGGTATTTGAAATGATCACCTGCGCAGCCAGCGCCGCCTGCAGCACCTGCGGCCATTGCCGGCTGGCCTGCAGGGCGTTCGCCACCGACCGGACCTGCACTTCGCGCCGGACAGGCGCGCCATCCTGCCAGCCGCGAATGACGACCGGATATGCGCCGCCCTGGCTGAACGCCGCCACCCGGCGCGCGCTTGCGGCGCTGGCGGTGGTTTGCACCACCGTCACCCTGCCCAGCGCGTTGCCGCTCTCCAGCGCTTCGCTGATGAACAGGTCGGCGTGCGCCTGCAGGAAGCGGCTGGTGCCGAATTGGAGAATGGGCTGCATCTATACCTCGACGATGGCCTTGATCACACCGCTGGCCGGATCCATCCATTGCGGCAGGGCGTCGATCAAGCCCTCCAGCGTGCAGCGGTGGGTGTTCATCAAGCCGGTCGGTACCTGGCCCGCCCTCATGGCAGCGAGCACCGTGCGAAAATCATCGGCAGTAGCGTTGCGGCTGCCCAACAGGCTGGTTTCCCGTTTGTGGAACTCGGGGTCGGCGAAGGAGATCCGGTCCGGCACGATCGATACCAGCACATAGGCGCCGCCGTGTGCGACGAACTCCAGCCCGCGTTCCATGGCCTTGGCATTACCGGTGGCGTCGAACACCACGTCGTAGAACTCACCCTCGGTCAATGCCGCCATCAGCTGCTTGTCGCCCTCCCCGGCCAGCACCGTGTACGGCGCCTTGAGCACTTCGCGGCTGAACGCCAGCCGGTCCTCGCGGGTATCGAGCACAGTGACCCGGGCCCCGTTCAGGCGCGCAAACAGCGTCGCCGCCAGGCCGATCGGCCCAGCCCCGACCACCAGCACGCGCTGGCCTTCCTGCACCGCAGCACGGCGCACCGCGTGCGCGCCGATCGCCAGGAATTCCAGCATCGCCGCCTCGTCGAGCGAGATGCCGTCGGTCTTGAATACAAACTGCGCCGGCAGCGCCAGGTACTCGGCCATGCCGCCGTCGCGGTGCACGCCCAGCACCTGGATATTGGCGCAGCAATTGGTCTTGCCCCGGCGGCAGGCCACGCAGCGCCCGCACGACAGGTAAGGCATGACATATACCTGGTCGCCCGGCGCCAGGCCGGAACCTTCCGGCGCAGCCACGATTTCCCCCGACAGCTCGTGCCCCATCACGCGCGGATACTGCAGGAAAGGCTGGCTGCCGCGGAAGATATGCATGTCGGTGCCGCACAAGCCGATACGGCGCACCCGTACCAGTGCCTCACCCGGCGCCGGCACCG
The DNA here is from genome assembly GCF_001425005.1 of Duganella sp. Root336D2. Taxonomy (GTDB): domain Bacteria; phylum Pseudomonadota; class Gammaproteobacteria; order Burkholderiales; family Burkholderiaceae_D; genus Rugamonas. The sequence continues at coordinate 286,915 of NZ_LMDB01000001.1, forward strand.
GGACCGGCACCTCGCTCATGCGCAGTTCGCCCGGCGCCTGGCATACCAGTGTCTTCATGCTATTTTCCTTCGCTTGCGGTAATCGGTTCCAGTATCACGGCGGCGCCGCCGGCAGAGGCCAGCCGCAGCGGCAGCACGTCGCCCGCCTTCACCATGCGCTGCGCGCGCCTGAGTTCGTTGGGCGAAGCGCCGTCTTCCCACAGCGTGGCGCGGTAGCGGCCAGCGGGCAGGAAACCCAGCGCTATCTTTTCGATCCGGCCGCCGCTGGCGCCGTCGGCTGTCATCGCGCCCAGGTACCAGGTGGCGCCCTGGCGCCGCGCCAGCACGATGTCGCGTCCCGGCGTGCCGGACAGGAAGCGCGTCTCATCCCATGCTGTCGGCACGCGCCGGATGAAGTCGAAGCCGGGCGCATCGCGATAGCCCTCCGGCGCGCCCGACACCATCTGCAGCGGGCTGTCGTAGACCACGTACATGGCCAGCGCCTGGCCGCGCGTCGTCTGGGTTTGCGGATTCACTTCGCGCACCTTGAACGTCGCCGGCTGTCCGTTGTCAAACCCGCCAGGGGTGTAATCGATCGGGCCGGCCAGCATGCGCGTGTAGGGCAGCATCAGGTTGTGCTGCGGCGTGATCCTGGTGCCCATCTTGTTCCACTCCGCGCCCATCACGCCTTCCTGGGTGATGAAGTTCGGATAGGTGCGCTGCAACCCGGCGGGGACATAGGCGCCGTGCAGGTCGAGCAGCAGGCGGCGCTGCGCCGTAGCCTGTGCGATCTGCTGGTAGAAGGCGACAACGTCCTGGTCGTCGCGGTTCATGAAGTCGACCTTGATGCCCTTGATGCCCCAGCGCGCGTAGGTATCGAGCACCTCGTCCATGCGCGGCGCCACGTGTTCCCAGTGCGCCCAGAGCAGCAAGCCGACACCCTTTGCCGCCGCATAGCGCACCAGCTCCGGCATGTCGATGCCATCGGCGGCGCGGGTTACGTCGGTGGCTGGATCGGCATCGCAGCAGCCGCCGGGGCCGGAGGCCCAGCCGGCGTCGATCAGGTAGTAGGGAAAACCGGCAGCGGCGGCGAAATCGATGAAGCGCTTGTAGCTGTCCATGTCCGGTTTCATGCCGGCCAGCGGGCCCGACCACCAGTCCCATGCCGCCTTGCCGGGCCTTGCCCAGCTGAAGTCGCCCACCGGCGGCGGATTCAGGTTGCCGACCAGGTGCGAGGCGATCAAGTCACCGGGACGATTGCCGATCATGACCGCGCGCCAGGCCGTCGTCAGCCCGCCCTGCGACACATACGCCGGCGCCGGCCGCTTCGGTGGCGCCGACAGCCGCACGCGCAGCGCCCCGTTCCCGGCCAGCAGCGCGGCGCCGGTATAGCCGGCCAGGCCGGCCTGCGTGATCGCATAGGTGGTCCCGGCGGAAGGAAGGGTGCACACTACCGGCACGTCGTATGCCTTGCCGGGCAGCAGCCGCGACACTTTCACGTTCTCGAAAGGAACTTCATGCGCGCCATCGGCCACCGACACCAGGCACTCGGGGTCGCCGGCCGGAACAAACGCCGTGCGTTCGCCGCGCAGGCGCACTGCTTCGGTGCCATCGACGCGGTAGCGGAAGGCGACGCCATCGTCGTAGGCCCGGACGTCGAGCAGCAGGCGCCGGCCGGCGCCCGTACGCTCCTTGAATACCAGCGTGGCGCCGCGGTAGTGGTCGCGCGCCGAAGACGCCTTGGCCGCCACCAGGGCGATACTGCGGTCCACCTTGATCTCGGCGCGCGATTCCAGCGCCAATGCGCCGAAAGCCGGGGCGCCATCAAGATCCAGGCCCAGCGGCGACGCCGCAATCAGCTCCTTGCCGGCGCGCGAAATGGAAAAATGGCCCGCGTCCTCCTCGATCCGGATGGCAATCTTCCCGTCCGGCGACAGGATAGTGGCGGGCGCCGCGCCGGCGCAAGCCGCCGGGACGAGAACTGCTGCGGCTGCAGCCGCAAGGGAGGTCAGGATTGGATTCATGAATTCAAGGTGATAAAGCCGCCATCGATCGGGTAATCGCTGCCGGTAATGAATGCCGCCGCATCGCTGCACAGGTAAAGCGCCAGCGCCGCCACTTCGTCCGGCTGCGCCATGCGGCCAATTGGCTGGGTCCTGGACAGGCGCTCGAACATCTGGGCTTCCTGGCCCGGATATTGGCGGGCCAGGAAGCCATCGACGAACGGCGTATGCACGCGGCCTGGGGAAATCGAATTGCAGCGGATATGGTCCTGCAGGTAGTCTTTTGCCACGGAGAGCGTCATGGCGGTCACCGCGCCTTTCGCAGCCGAATAGGCAAAGCGCTCTGCCACGGCGACCCACGCGGCCACCGAGGCCATGTTCACGATCGCGCCGCCGCCGCTCTCCCGCAGGCGCGGAATAGCCGCGTGCAGGCAGTTGTAGACGCCTTTTACGTTGACGTTCATCACCCGCTCAAAATCCGCCTCGCAGGTGTTGCCGGCCGTCCCGATATGCGCCACGCCGGCGTTGTTGACCAGGATGTCGATCGGCCCGATGTCCGCGAACACCTGCTGTACCGCCGCCTGCTGCGTCACGTCGCAGGGATGGGCCCGGGCTTCGCCGCCGGCAGCGTGGATCTCCGCCGCGACGCTGGCGCAAGCCCCGGCGCTGACGTCAACGATATGGACCCGCGCTCCCTGCCGCGCGAACAGCATGGCGATGGCCCGCCCGATGCCGCTGCCGCCGCCGGTGATGACGGCCTTCTTCTGCGTTAATTCAAACATGTTGCAGCGCTCCTTCGGGGGCCATGGCGGCTTGCGGGTTTTGCTGGCGCGCCGCAGTGCGCGCGAACCAGGCAATCACCAGGAAGCACAGCAAGGGCGCGGCATAGCCGTACTGGAGCTTGCCCGTCACGTCGCTGATATAGCCAAACACCAGCGGCAGTACGGCGCCGCCCACGATGCTCATGATGATCAGGCTGCTGCCCATTTCCGTGTCGCATCCCGCGCCGTGGATGCCCAGGGCAAAGATGGTCGGGAACATGATCGACATGAAGAATGCGATGCCGATCACCGCCGCCACGCCGGCCAGGCCGCCAGCAAACATGGCGACAGCCGACAGCAGCATGCAGGCCAGGGCGTAGGCGAACAACAGGCGCGCCGATGCGATGTACTTCATCAGGCAGGTGCCGGCGAAGCGCCCGCCGACAAATGCCAGCCCGCAGCCCCAGCCGAGGTAATCGGCCGCCGCGACCTGCGCCAGGCCCGCCGCCTGCGATGCATACAGGATGAAGAAGCTGAACACGCAGACTTGCGCGCCGACGTAGAAGAACTGCGCGATGGCCGCACGGCGGACGGCCGGCCTGCCAAAAGCCCGCCGCAGTGCGCCGCCGGCCTGCGTGGCCGGTTCGCTGCACAGTGCCGGCATCTCGAGGAAGTAGAAGACCACGGCGATGACGAGGATCACCAGTGCGATGGCCAGGTACGGTCCTTTCACGCTGGCCGCTTCCGCCGCCAGCGTAGCCTGGCGCACTGCCGCCGGCATTGCCTGCAACTGCGCTTCCGGCATCCCGTCCACCAGGATCAGTCGTGCGCCGGCGATCGGCGCCAGCGTGGCCGCCAGGCCATTGAACGACTGCGCCAGGTTCAGGCGCTGGACGGCACGCTCCGGCCTTCCCAGCAGCGCGATGTAAGGATTGGCCGCGGTTTCAAGTACCGCCAGGCCGCAGGCGATAATGAACAGCGCGCCGAGGAAGAACGCATAGCGGTGGGTATCGGCTGCAGGCAGGAACAGCAGCGCGCCAGCGGCAAACAGCAGCAAGCCTGCGATCATCGCCCATTTGTAGCCAACGCGGCGGATCAGCATGCCCGCCGGCAGCGCCATCACGAAATATGCGATGAAGACTGCCGAATCCACCAGCGCCGATTGCAAAACAGTCAGGTTGAAGGACCGCCGCAAGTGCGGGATCAGGATAGGGTCGAGGTTATGGACGAAGCCCCACATGAAAAACAGCGAGGTGATCATCGCAAAGGCAAAAGCGTAGCTCTGCCGGCTGCTTGGTTCGGTCATGGCTGCGTGTCTCCGAAGCGGCACGCTTGGCGGTGCCTTGTGGGTTGGCAAATGGACTGCTGCTGAAGGGGCCGGCGTCAAGCATCGATCAGCGCCGGGTCCCAGGCGTGCACGGTCTGGTTCTGCTGGCCGAGCCCTTCGATGCCCAGCACGATGCGGTCGCCCGGTCGCAGGTAGACCGGCTGCGGTTTCTGGCCCAGCCCCACGCCGGGCGGCGTTCCGGTACTGATCACGTCACCCGGGTTTAGCGTCATGAAGCGGCTGATGTAGCTCACCAGCTGCGCCACCGTGAACACCATGGTGCGGGTATTGCCGTCCTGGTAGCGCTTGCCGTTCACCTCCAGCCACAGGTCGAGGTTTTGCGGATCGGGCACCTCGTCGGCGGTGACCAGCCAGGGCCCGACCGGCCCGAAGGTATCGCAGCCTTTGCCCTTGTCCCACTGGCCGCCGCGCTCGAGCTGGTACTCGCGTTCGGAGAGGTCATTGACCACGCAATAGCCGGCCACATGGTCCAGCGCATCCTCGGGCTCGACGTAGCGGGCGCGCGTGCCGATCACCACGCCCAGCTCGACTTCCCAGTCGCTCTTGGCGGAATCGCGCGGCAGCACCACCGCATCGTTGCAGCCGACGATGGCACTGGTGGACTTGGTGAACAGGACAGGTTCGGACGGCACCGCCATGCCCGATTCGGCCGCATGGTCCGAATAGTTAAGGCCAACGCAAATCATCTTGCCGATGCCGGCCACCACCGGCGCCAGGCGCACCGCTCCTTCGATGGCCGGCAAGCGGGCCGGATCTACCGATGCCAGCTTGTCCAGCGCGGCCCGGCCCAGGTGGTCGGGGGTCAGGTCCGGCAACAGGCCGGACAGGTCGCGCAGGACGCCGTTGGCGTCGAGCAGGCCGGGTCTTTCGTGGCCCTTCGGGCCAAAGCGCAGCAGTTTCATGGTCTTCCTTGTACGTCGGACAAAATGATGATCGAAGCTTCAGGCCGCCTGCGGCGTCGGTGCCCGGCAGTCGAGCAGGCCGCGCCGCACCAGTTCCTGCCACAATTCGCCAGGCAGCGGCTGCGCAAACCAGGCGGCGTTTTCACGCAGCTGCTGCGCGCTGTGGGCTCCGGCGACGCATGACACTACCGCCGGATGGGCCATCGGGAACTGCAGGGCAGCGGCCTGGATCGGCACCTGGTAGCCGCGGCATACCGCCTCGATGGCCTCGACGCGCTTGATAATGGTGCGCGGCGCATCCGCATAATTGAACTTGCGCGATCCGGCCAGGATGCCGGAATTGAACGGCCCGCCGATGACGATATCGACACCGCGCCTGGCGCAAAGCTCCAGCAGGGGTTCGCGCGCGGCCTGTTCCAGCAGGGTGTAGCGCCCGGCAAGCAGGGCGCAATCGATATCGCAGGCATCGATCGCGTCGGCCACTACCTGCCATTCGTTGACGCCCAGGCCGATGGCACGCACGCTGCCCCCGTCGCGCAGTTCGGCGAGCGCGCGGAAACCGCCGCCAACGGTCAGCTGCTTCCAGTAGTGGTTGTGCAAAGTCCCGTGCGTGGCACGGCCGATGTCATGCACATACAGGATGTCGATACGGTCCAGGCACAGGCGCCGCAAGCTGTCCTGGTGCGAACGCATGATCCCGTCGTAGTTGTAGTCAAAGCGCGGCCGGAACGGCAAGGGCTGGGCCCAGCCGTTTTCACCGGCCTGCACGCTGGCATCGAGCAGCATCAGGCGTCCGGCCTTGGTACTGACGACGTAGCTGTCGCGCTCGCGTTCCCGCAACGCCATTCCAAGGCGGCGCTCGGACAGGGTATAGCCGTAATAAGGCGCGGTGTCGAAATAGCGGATACCCGACTCCCACGCCGCATCGACCACTGCGTGCGCTTCGGCGTCGCTCATGGCCTGGTACAGGCCCCCGAGCTGGGCGCATCCCAGGCCCATGGCGGTCAGGGCGAGCCCGCTGCGCTGCAGCGTGCGGCTGTCGCCGGCAAGCATGGCGGCGTCCATGTCAGGCCTGCTTCAAGGGAAAGCAACCCGGGCCGGACGGCTCGAACTGCTTGTAGGTGAGGATGAATTCCTGGTGGCCCAGCGCTTCCGAACAGCTTTGCTCGCCATTTGCCACGCGCGCCACCAGGTCGACGATCTCGCCACCGACCTGCTGCAGCGAAGCCTCGCCAGCGAGGATGCGGCCGGCATTCACATCCATGTCGTCCGCCAGGCGCTCGTAAGTGACAGGGTTGGCGCACACCTTGATCACCGGCGAGATGGCCGACCCCACCACGGAGCCGCGGCCGGTGGTAAACAGCGTCAGGTGAGCGCCGCAGGCAATCAGTTCGACGATCTCCGCATTGTCGGAAATGTTGGGGAAGCCAAAGCGCACCTCGCCATCGGGCACCACGTCCAGCAGGTACAGGCCGCCGGCCGCGGGCTGGTCGCCCGGCTTCAGGATGCCGCTGATCGGCGAGGCGCCGCTCTTGGCGTACGCTCCCAGCGACTTTTCTTCCAGCGTCGTCAGGCCGCCGTCGGCATTGCCGGGCGCAAAACTGCCGTGGCCGAGCACGCTGTAGTAGCGGGCCGCCTTGTCCACGCAGGCCACGATGGCAGCGCCCAGCTCCGGCGTGGCGGCGCGCCGCTGCATGTGGAATTCGCAGCCGACCAGTTCACCGGTTTCTTCAAAAATGCAGGCGGCACCGGCAGCAACCAGCTGGTCGAATGCCACCCCGACGGCGGGGTTGGCGGTAATGCCGCTGGTACTGTCCGAGCCGCCGCAGATGGTGGCCACCACCAGCTCTCCAGCGGCCATCGGTACGCGCTGCTGGGTTGCCAGCGCCTCCAGGGCCCAGCGCACCCATTCCACGCCGTCCGCTACGCTGCTGCGGGTGCCGCGGTTCTGCTGGATGGTGATGGTGTGCACCGGCCGCCCGCTGGCGGCTACCGCCTCCTGCAGGCCGCGGCGGTTGAAGCTTTCGCAGCCGAGGGAGACGATCAGCGCAGCGCCTACGTTCGGGTGGCTCGCCAGCCGCTTCATCATCGTGTCGGCGTATTCGTTCGGGTAGCAGCCAGGGAAGCCGATCAGGTGCACCTCCTGCCCGGGGAACGCATTGACCACCAGGCGCGCCACGTGATGCGCGCATTCGACCGTATAGGCAACGGCGACAATATTGCGGATGCCCTTGCGACCGTCCGCGCGCGGGTAGCCCGTCAGGGCTGGCATGGTTGTGCTCATGATCAATGGCCGCTTCCGATAAAGGCGTGGGCATCCGGCCCCAGGGTATAGGTGGGTATGTAGTCGCTCGCCAGGTTATGCGTGTGCAGCATCGCACCGCGCGCCACTTCGGTCGTGACGCTGCCGATCAAGGCGCCGTAGCGCAGCACCTTGTCGCCGCTGCGCAGCGCGCGGCGGGCCACCTTGTAGCCTAGCGGGATATCCTCCTGCAGCGCAACGGGGACGCCATCGATGTCGATGATCGCGCCGGCAGCCAGCTGCACGCGGGCGATCAGGCAATTGTCTTCGGCTGACATCAGCAGCAGGGGTGCAGCGGGCTGCGAGGCGATCGGCATGGCAGCTTCCTTTCAGTCCATGTGGAACACGGGGGCCATCATCGCCCAGTGTTCGCCATCGGCGCGGCTGGCCAGGGGCACCTGGCAAGGGCTGCAGAAAGTCCACCAGCGCCGGGTCTCGGCGTGCGCCGCAACCAGCTTCATGTCGGCTGCAAAATCATCGCCGTGGTATTCCCAATAGCCGAACAGGAGATTCTCCGGCTCACGCAGGAAGATCGTGTAATTGCGCACCTTGGCTTGCTGCAGCGTCGCCAGCACCTGTGGCCAGACGTCCGCATGCAGGACCTTGTACTCCTCTACCTTGTCTGCCGCGAGCCCGATCACCATTCCCATTCGTTGCATTGCACCGCCCCTTTTGTACGTCATATATTTCGTCCAACGCAGCTTGTTGCAAAGATTGTGCAAGCATCGGCGCTTGCCCCGCAATTGCTAAAATCACCAAGGAATGGAACGATATTTCTTATGCACGCATTCAGCGCACCGCAATGCCCGCAGCCGGTGAATCGAGCTGCAAGGCGATCACGGTATCGATCGGGTCCGGTGCGCCGGGCGGCGCCGTGATTGCCAGGCCGCTGGCGGACTGCTTGAAGTCCACTGCCGCACCTCCCAGCAGGGTCGCCCGCAGCACCTTGGCCGGTATCGCCGGCAGCACCAGCTTCGCGCCCGGCCAGCGCAAGACATGGAGATAGATCGTATTGCCGCTGCGCGTCGAGCTGCCATACTCTCCCGGCAGGAAGGGCCCGCCGCGCGTGCCATAGATGCTCTGGCCATACTTTTCCAGCCAGGCGCCGATCTCCCGCAGGCGCTGCGCCTGCTCCGGGTCGATCCTGCCATCGGGACCGGGGCCGACATTCAGCAACAGGTTGCCGTCGCGCCCCGCGACATTGGCCAGCAGCTGGATGTAATGCTTCAGCGGCTTGGGTTTCATGTTCGGCTGGTATCCCCAGGCACCGGCGATGGTGGTGCAAAGTTCCCATGGATGACGGTCGTCGTAATCGCCAAGCGCACCGTCGCCTTCGCGCGAATGGAAGTCTTCCGGCATGTCGGCACGGCCATTGACCAGGACGTTGGGCTGCAGCTGCCGAAGCCTGGCGTAGACCTGCTCGGAGCGCCAGCTGAATGCTCCGGCGTAGTGCTGCTCCGCCGCCCGTTTTTTCCAGCCCACGCCCCACTCCGCGCCGGCCCAGTCGCCGCCAAAATTGAGCCAGTCCATTTCGCCGCCGTCAAACCACAATACGTCGATCTTTCCGTAATTGCTGAGCAGGCGTTCAACCTGGCGGTGGTATTGGCTGCGCATGGCCTCCGCACTCTCGCGCTGCAGGTCCGGGAAGAAGAAGCCGGGATAGCGCCAGTCGAGCGGGGAATAGTACAAGCCCACGCCCAGCCCCGCCTTGCGTACCGCCTTGACATAGTCCGCCACGAAGTCGCGGTGCGCGGCGCTATTGACGCTCGAGAACCGGTTGTCGCCGTCGTCGAACATGGCAAATCCATCGTGGTGGCGGGCGGTCAGCACCGTGTACTTCATGCCCGCTGCCTTGGCCAGCTGCGCCCATTCGTCGGGATTGAAGCTGGCGGGGCGGAACTGGTCGGCCAGCTTGGCATATTCGCCCACCGGGATGCGCTCGTTCCATTGCACCCACTCGCCGCGCCCGGGTATCGCGTACAGTCCCCAGTGAATGAACATGCCGAAGCGGGCCTGCCGCCACCAGTCGATGCGGGACGGTTGGCCGGCCTGCCCCGCCGGCATGTCCGGCGCCGCCTGGGCCGCCGGCGCAAGTGCCGGCATGGAAATCGATGCTGCCAACAGCAGCTGCATTGCCAGAGCGGGCACACGCTGTAAAACTGGGTTCATAGCCGTCCTTCATTGGAAGATGAGCGATTGTGCAAGCGGCCTTGCATTGCTGGCAATTGCTAAAGTCACCAACTCATGGAACGAAAACTCACATCGGATCGCGGCCCTCGCCGCCTGGGGCCTGCTATGATGGCGCCCATGCCCGAGACCACCGCTCCATTCGCCGCCCCTTCCTTCCTTCGCCAGATCAGCCGGCCGTTCCTGCGCGACCGCTTGATGCACCTGCTGCTGGCGGCGGGTATCATGCTGTCGTTCCTGTCGCCGCATCCGATCGCAGAGTATGGAAGCTGGGTGGACTGGCACACCATCGCAACCCTTGCAGGGATGCTGTTGCTCACCACCGGCATCGAGGCAAGCGGATACCTGGAACACCTCGGGCGCCTCATCATCAATCGGCTGCAGCAGGAACGGGTGCTGGCGATTTTCCTGGTCTCGGCGTCGACGCTGCTGTCCACCGTGCTGACCAACGACATCGCGCTCTTTATCGTGGTTCCCCTGACCGTCAGCCTGTCGGGCATCGGCGGCCTGCCGATCGGCCGCCTGGTCATCTTTGAAGCATTGGCGGTGAATGCAGGCTCGCTGTTGACGCCGATCGGCAATCCACAGAACATCTTGCTGTGGCAGCGCTCCCACCTGTCATTCACCGACTTCACCTGGCAAATGGCGCCGCTCGCACTGGCGATTTTCGTCGTGCTGCTCCTCGCAACCTGGTTCTGCTTCCCGCACAAGACAATCCATGCCGAGTTGAAGGATGATCCCGCCTCCTACCGGGCCGGGCTGCTCAGGAGCTGCGCCCTGCTCTACCTCGCCTTCCTGGCGGCGGTCGAACTGAGGCAGCCGGGCTGGGGCCTGCTTGGCGTGGCAATCGCAGTCGTGCTGCTTTGCCGCGAGATCATTGCCAAGGTCGACTGGAGCCTGATTGTCGTCTTCATCCTGATGTTCATCGACATCCGCCTGCTGTCGCAGATGGACTTCATCCAGCGCGGTGTCGCAGCAATCCCGCATTTCTCGCAGCTTGAACTGTTCATGTCAGCCCTGCTCGGGTCGCAGCTCATCAGCAACGTGCCGGCCACCATCCTGCTGGTCCAGTATTCGACGGCCTACAAGGTCATTGCTTACGGCGTCAACGCGGGCGGCTTTGGCCTCGCGATTGGCTCGCTGGCCAATATCATCGCGCTGCGCATGGCCCCCGAGCGTCATTTATGGCTGCGTTTCCACCTGTATTCCTTCCCCTTCCTCATTGTGTCGGGCTTGATAGCCTGGGCGCTCCTGCCCTAGCGCGCATCGGCCACCAAACGCAGCAGGGCTGAGCCGTGCGGTGCCAGCGCCTGCCGGATCGCCCCATGCACCGGCGCCAGGTCCTGGCGCCGCCACAGGTCCCGCACCGACACGTTCCTGTTGCCGAGGTTGAGGCGCGACAGGTCGAAGTCGATCCGCACCGGCGCATCCTCGGTGTTGAACAGGGCCAGGTAGTGGATCCCTTTGCCGCGGGTCGCTTGCGCACTCCAGATGCGTGTGCCGGGTTCGGCGCGGTGCGGCCGGTTCTGCTGGCTCTTCTGGTTTACCGCCAGCACCTCCGGGTTCGTCAGCAGGGCGAGCGTCGCGGCGTCGAGGCGCCGCAGGTCGCCGCCCATGATCAGCGGCGAACGGGCAATGCTCCACAGCGTCATCAGGGTTTGCTGTTCATCGGGCGTGAATTTCGTGTCGCGCTCCCCCATCGCCAGCCGGCCCAGCGGCAGCATGTCGGCGTCCGGCCAGGAGTTTTCCGCCATGAAGGGATTCCAGTTTTCCAGGCGTTCGAACTGCTCCTTCAGCAGCTTCCACTCATCCCAGAAGTCATCCGAAATGCGCCACATCTGCGCATAGTGCGGCACGTGGTTGGCCCATTTGAGGTCGGTTTCCCCGGGCGAGATGCTGAGGGTGATCGCCCGCCCCGACGCCTGGATCGCTTTGTGCGCACCTTCAATCTCGGGCCAGTTCTTGTCATAAGGGCGGGCCAGGTCGTCCATCTTGACGAAATCCACGCCCCACGACGCATACAGCTTGAAGATCGAGTTGTAATACTCCTGCGCGCCGGGCTTGCTCATGTCGATACCGTACATGTCGCCGTTCCAGGCACAGGTCGAGCCGGTGTCCGCAATATCCTGTGCATGCAGGCTGGTGCCCAGGATCGGCGTATTCATCCGCACCGCCTGGCGCGGTATGCCGCGCATGACGTGGATGCCGAACTTCATGCCCAGGCGGTGGATCTGCTCCGCCAGGTCCTTGAAACCTTTGCCCTGCGCGGCCGACGGGAAGCGGTTCGGCGCCGGCAGCAAGCGGCCATACTCGTCCATCGTCAGTTCGGCATCCTTGCGATATTCGTAGCCCTTGGCATTCGGCTCATACCACTGGATGTCGACCGTGAAGATGTCATAGCCCGACGGCAGCAGCTTGTGCGCCATGATGCGGGCATTTTCCAGCGCCTGCGCCTCGCTGATGGTGGTGGCGAATGAGTTCCAGCTATTCCAGCCCATCGGCGGGGTTGGTGCCAATGCCGTGCGGCCCCCGCCTTTTGGGGCCGACGCCAGCGCGGCGCCAGGCAGGGCAAGGGTGGCGGCCGTGGCCACGGAGGAAGTGAGGAGTCGGCGGCGAGGCAGGTTTGTCATGGGATCAGGGTCCAGGAATCAATTGATGGGTTGCTAAGGGGTTTCATTGGGAGAACCGCACGGCCATGGCTTTGCCGTCGTAGCGCACGGCCCTTGCGGCTTGCGCCATGCCGACGCCCTTGCCATTGGCGGGGTCGACCAGCACCAGGTTCAGGGTGCGGGCTTTCACCATGCCGGGGAAGCTGCCTTTGCGGGCGCCAATGGTCAGCACCTTCGCCTTGTCGTTCCAGCCAAGCTGGACGCGGGCGGCTTGGCCCCTTTCATAGGCATAGGTCTGGTTGTCGTCTTCGTACAGAGTGAAGCTGCCGTCGGCGCCCGGGTAAATGCGGATTTCGTAAGGCGCATCCGGCTGTTCGGTGGCGTACTGCAGCACCGGTCCCATAGGCAGGATGGCGCCGGCACGCACATAAAGCGGCACGATATCCAGCGGCACCTCGCGCACCACGGCCTGTCCGCCTTCGTGGCGCTGGTTGCTCCAGAAGTCATACCAGGCCGTCCCTTTCGGCAGGTAGGTGCGCATGCCGGCGTCCGACACCGGCCTGCTTTCCGCCAGCGCCCGGATGGCGCTTGGCGTGCGCCAGGCCAGGCGCAAACTACGGTCCGAGGTGGCCTGGTAGTACTCGAGCGTGAGCTTGACGCGCTGCCCCTTGCGCAGCACCTGGCGCGAACTGGCCAGCCGCTTGCCGCCGTTCTCCCAGCGCTGGAGCACCAGCGCACCGTCGAGGAACAGGCGGTAGCCGTCGTCGCCTTCGATGCCGATCTCGTACTCGCCATCCTCCGGCGCTTCCAGCGTGCCGTTCCAGCGCGCCGAGAAGTCGTCCAGCCGGCTCAGTCCGGCCGGAATCGTGGCCAGCGGCGGCGCCGGCCATGAATGGTCGATAACCTTGTCGATCACCTGGCCTTTCGGCGTGTCGAAGTTGCGCCCTTCGAAGTACTGTCCCGCCAGCCCCGGCTGGCCGTCCGGCGTGCGCAGGTAATCGGCCGGGATGGTAGCCGGCGGTGGCGGCTGGATGCGGTACATCGGCCGCGTGACCGGGTGCACCAGCAGCGACGGACCGAACATGAAGGCATCATTGATGCCGTAGGTCGCCTTATCGTCCGCAAAATCCATCGGCAAAGCGCGCATCAGCGTGTAATGGTCGCTGGTCACCTTGGCGCTCAGGCCGTAGATATAGGGCAGCAGGCGGTAACGCAGGTGCACGGTATCGAGCAGGGACTTGTAGACTTCCGGATCGAGCGTCTTGAAAATGTAAGGCTCGCGCTCGATGTCCGTGCCGTGTACGCGCATGATCGGGTTGAATGCGCCATACTGGAACCAGCGTGCGAACAATTCGCGATAGGCCGGGTCTTTCTCGCCGCCCGGGAAATCGCGGGCAACGAAGAAGCCGCCGGTGTCCTGGGTCCAGTAAGGGTTGCCGGTGATGGTCACGTTGACGCCGCCGCTCACCTGCTTGCGCAAAGTGTCCCAGCTCGAGAAGATATCGCCGGACCACGATGCGGCGGCGGTGCGCTGCGCCCCGGCCCAGGCCGAACGGGTCAGCGTGAACACGCGCTTGTCGCTGGTGGCGCGCTGGCCATCGTAGGTGCCCTGGGTGGTCAGCAGCGTATAAGGATTCAGGTAGCGCGCGAAGTCGCCCAGCGCGTTTTTCCCCAGCGCCTTGATGTCGGCTTCATTCTTGCCCGCATCCCAGGCGGCGGAACCAACCTCCACTTCGGTGCCATCCATCCACAGCGCGTCCACGCCCTTGTCGAACAGGCCCGACTTCGCGTGCTTGAAGTAGATCTGGCGTGCTTTCGGGCTGTAGGCATCGTAGACACGCGCCTTTTGCGAGATCCAGTGCAGCGGTTCGAAGCGCAGGCCGTATTGGTCCAGTTCCCGGGCCAGCGCCGTGTCATTGCCCACCGACGGCCAGATCGAGACCATCAGCTTCAGGTTCAGCCCATGCAGGCTGTCCGCCATGCCGGCCGGATCGGGAAAACGCACCGGGTCCCAGGTCATGCCGCTCCAGCTGCCGTCCTTGTCGCTGCCCCAGTACTGCCAGTCCTGCACAATGTAGTCGAGCGGGAAGCGCTCCTTGCGGAAGGTTTCGGCCACTTCGACGATGCGCTGCTGGGTGGGGTAGCGCTCCTTGCTCATGAACAGGCCAAAGGCCTGCTTCGGATACATCGGCGCGGCGCCGGTCAGGCGGCGGTACTCGCCCACCACGCCGTCCATCGAGCGGCCGCCCATGAAGTAATAGTCGACACCGCCAGGTGCGCTTTCGGCCCACAGCCTTGCACCTTCCGCGCCGTCCTGGAAGCGCATCCTGGAATAGGTATCCCACAGGATGCCGTAGCGTTCGGACGACATCATGACGGGAATGATGATGCCCAGGTTGGTCTGCACCAGCAGCAGGTCCTGCTTGCGCCGGTTGACGGCGTCGCTGTCGGTATAGCCGAAGCCAAAGATCGCCTCGTCCGGCTTGAGGATGAAACGGTTCTCCACCTCGTAGGACGGTGCGCCCGAAATCTCGACCGCCCTGACCGATTGCGGCTGCTCCGCCTCATGCGTGTACTCACGGCCGGCGCCATCCATGAATCTCAGGGCGCCGGTCTTGCGGTCGATGGATATGCGCAACTGGGCGCTGCTGATGACCAGTGTATCCGCGCTTTCCTGCAGTTCGAAGGCGACCCTGGCCGGCTTGCCGACTACCACGATGCTCGGGCTGGTCCAGTGGTTTTCGCCCAGGTTGGCATTGACGCGAACCGTGCCGGGACCATAGAAGATGACGTTCTTGGTGATCCCGCCGACGCGGAACTGCACGCCGTGCTGCAGGCGCACGTAGCCGAAGCCATCGCGGGCGGCGATAGGCAGCGCCAGCAAGTGGCCGTTCTTATCCAGTCCACTGCCAGCCGCTGCCGCGGCCTTGGTACACGGGGCCTGCTTGCAGGCGGCGTGGGCCGGTGCGCCCCAGACAGCCGCCAGTGCCAGCGACGCGGCCAGCACAGTTTCAGGGAGATGTTTCATGAATCCTCACGCTCAGCGGAACACCGCGACAAAGCCGCCGCGGGGCTTGAGCGTCACACGCGTCTTGCCGGAGGCCAGTTCCTTCTGGCTGAACTCGCGCGGTCCCGCGCCATCGGTGATCATGACACCCTTGCGGCCGCCGATGAAGGACAGGTCCAGCTCGACAGTGCGCTCGCCCTGGTCGGCATTGATGCCGGCCACATACCAGCTTCCACCCGCCTTGCGCGCCACGACAACGTGCGAAGCCGGATAGCCCGCGAGGAAGCGGCTGTCATCCCAGCGCCGCGGCAGGTCGCGCAGGAAGCCGCGCACATAGTCCGGCACCGTCGCCATCCCTTCCGGGATCTCCGCGAAATGCTGGATGCCCGACAGGAACAGCACCGACTGGGCCAGCTCGAAGCCGTTGCGGGTGATGCGCTTGATCTGCCCCATATCGCCGAACACCATCGGCGTGAAGTCCATCGGGTCGAACAGGTTGCGGATCATGGCGGCGTTTACCGCATGGCCCGGTACGGCATCGTGCTCCTTCTGGTCGAAGGTAGTGAACTCGAAACCACGGATGGCTTCGGCCGTCATCAGGTTCGGGAAGGTTCGCTCCAGGCCGCGCGGCAAGGTGGCGCCATGGAAGTTGACCAGCAGGCCGGCATCGGCGGCATCGTTCAGGATATCCACGTAATACTTGATCATCGAGACGCCATCGCCACCAAAAAAGTCGACCTTGACGCCCTTGATGCCCATGCTGCGCAGGCGCGCGAATTCCTTTATCCGGGATTCATGCGTCAAAAGCTTGTCGCGCGGCGTCTGCGGCGCCGCATTCCAGGCGCCGGCGGAGTTGTACCAGGCGAGCAGGCTCACACCCTTGGCGGCGGCATAGCCGGCCAGCTCGGCCATCTTGTCATAGCCGATCTGCTTATCCCATTCGGCGTCGACCAGCGTATAGTCCCACTTCATGTCGGCCGCATAGTCGATAAACTTCTTCTGTACCTCGAATACCGTGGCGCCATCCTTGAGCAGGGGCCAGCTCCAGGATGCATGGCCGGGCTGGACCAGCCTGGAGTCGAACTTGATCGCCGGCGCAGCAAGGTCGGTGCCAAGGGTGGAGTTCATGACGGTGTCGAGCGCTCCCACTGCGATCACGCGCCACGGAGTGGTCAAGCTGCCCTTGGTTTCCGCCAACAGTTTGCCATTGGTGAAGACTTCCTTTGGCGTCGGTCCATCGATACGGTACACGCCACCTGCCGAGCTGGTCGCCAGGCGCGAGGCGTGGAAACCGCCGTCCATATTTGCTTCTGTCAAGGCCACCCAGGTGTCGCCGCTGCGGAACAGGGCCGGGAACACCCAGCCTGATTTCAGCGGGGCTGGCTGTCCAACCGGAATGTCGACCTGATAATGCTCCTCGTAGGAAGGGTTGGTCCTGCCCCAGCCGCTCTTGGCCACTGCCATCGGCTGCAGGAAGGCGCGCGACTTGGGATCGAAGGCGAAA
Source organism: Duganella sp. Root336D2 (assembly GCF_001425005.1). Taxonomy (GTDB): domain Bacteria; phylum Pseudomonadota; class Gammaproteobacteria; order Burkholderiales; family Burkholderiaceae_D; genus Rugamonas. Next base: position 303,517 of record NZ_LMDB01000001.1, read on the forward strand.
CCGGTCGCCTCGCTGACGAAACGCTTGGCAGGGAGCGCCGGATCGGCAACGATATAGCGAAATGCCACGCCGTCGTCCGAGACACGGAACACCACATCCATCTTGTTGCCGGCCGCGTTAACCAGGGAGTACACCTGCTCATTGGCGCGATACTGGATCTCGCGACGCTTGCCAACCGCCATTTCATACTGGTCGGAGACCAGCTTGACCGGCGAAGTGTTCACCAGTTTCAGGTCATGCGATAAATCGGCACCGGCCAGCTTCAAACCCAGCGGTGAAGGCAGCAGCACTGCATGCCCATTGCGCTTGACGGTATATGACAACGTCTTGTCCGGGTTGACGGCAACCGATACGTCCAGTTGCCGGTTCGGGCTCTCCAGCGCAAGCACCGCACCGCTGGCCAAGGCCAGGCCCAGTAACACACTCAGTTTCTTCATCTTCATATTCGTCTTCGTTGAGCAGTAAATCATTCAATCATTCCCATCGCAATTGCACGACCTTGTAGCCGTTATCCCGGATGGCATTCAGGAGAGCCGGAAGCGCCTCTGCCGTTGCCGCGTTCGCATCGTGCATCAGGACGATGCCGCCGCCGGCGGCGTGCAGCCGCTGCACCAGGCGCTCCACCAGCGCAGCACTGCGCATGTCGTTAGGCTTGTAGTCGTCGATGCCTACGTCGACCGAGGCCACTGTGATCTTGCGCTCCTTGAGTACCGCCAGGGTGGCAGGTGTCTCTTCCAGGAAAGGAAACCTGTACGCCGCCGGGGCATGACCAAAGACGGCGCCAAAAGACTGCATTCCCTGCTCCAGGTCAGCCAGTTGCGCGGCCGTTGTCATCGACTTCAGCGACGGATGCGCAAAGCTGTGCAAAGCCGGGGTATGGCCGGCCCGCACCACGCGCTGCCCCAGCTCCGGGTATTTGGCGAGATTGGCTCCGGTCATGAAGAAGGTCGCCTTCGCGCATTGCGCTTCGAGAGCTTGCAACACGCGGTCAAGAGTCTCCGGGAGCGGGCCGTCGTCAAACGTAAGGACTACCTCGCCGATCTGCAAAGGCAGGGGTCCGTACTGCACCGTCCCGTAAGCCGCGTACTCATGCTTCAGCGTCAGCACGCGCGACGTGCCCAATGCGTCCGGGCCGCACGCGCCGGCAGCGCTGCCGCTGCCGGCGGCAAACAGCAGGAACAGTGTCCAGGGCAACGCTAACGACTTCATTTCACCTCCAGTTCGAATCCATTGGCAGGCAGGTCGTCCGCGCTGAACAGGTTGATGAATGGCGCGTCGGCCCAGGCGTAGCGTACTTTGCTTATGCCCGGTGTCGCGGCGCCGTGCAAGGTGACCGTGTCGCCGCTGGCAGTCGCGTGGGCGTATTTGCACGCGTCTTTCCCGCAGACCTCGAATCCGATCGCCGTGTCCGACGAATAGGTGCGCAGCCCGCCGTTGGTATCGGCAAATCGGATCACGATGTCCTTTCCGCTGCGGCGTGCGGATACTGCTTGCGGTCCGCCTGGCGTGATCGCTTCACCGTATGCGACCACCCGGGCGGCCCTGGCCAGGCGTGCGCCGACGATCGATTTCTGCGCCGGATGGATATCGGAACGGTCGCCGAAATCGAACGTCACGGCCAGGCCTGCGTGCGGATCGTTGCGCACCGCCGCCGACTGTGCCTCGCGTAGTTCGGCCCACGCAGAATAGCCAGGCCTGGTCGCCACCGACCCGAATGAGGTCAGCTGCGCGACCACGAACGGCAGGCCAGGCTGTGCAAATGTCTTGCGCCAGTCGTCGAACAGCAGCGGCAGCAGGCGACGGTACTCCCGCGCGGCGCCAGCGTTTGCCTCGCCTTGGTACCACGCCGCCAGTTTGAACTTGTACCCCCGCAGCGGTGCGAGCATGCCGTTGTACAGCGTGGTCAGGCTGGTCGGCGGTTCCCATGGCGTAGGGGGCTGGGTAGCCTTGAAGCGGGACCCGATCTGGTACTTCCAGCGCGCCGGCAAGACTATCCTTGAACCGTCCGCCGTCAGCAGGACCCGCTGGTCCGCCGGGCTCAGCAGCCCACCGCCGTTATCGTCGTCCAGGACGCGGACCGCGATGACGTTCCGTCCCGCCCTCAGCACACCCTTCGGCACCGCGTACTCGCGCCCAGACCACCAATTGGTGCTGGCGCCAACCCGCACCCCATTGACCCAGGTGGTGTCGGCGCTCGCAATCTGCCCAAGCAGTAGCTGCGTCACGCCAGCGGCCTGCTGCGCGGTCAGATCGAGCGTGCTACGGAACCATGCGACACCGCGATGTTTTCTGACCGCTTCGATGCCGGATTCGCTCCAGCGCCCGCCCGGTTCCATCCCTGGCCAGGCGCTGTCGTCAAAATCCGGCCCGGCCCAGGCCTGCTGCGCGCGGGCGGCTGGATCGACGCTGGCCCACCAGGCTTCCTGCCGCTCTTCCTCGGCACGCATGCCCGCTGCCACATCAGCTCCATACGCATCCACCACGTCCAGCGCCTGGCCATAGCTGCCAGACTTGCGCATGGACTCACCGCTGATCCAGCTCTGGATCGAACTGCCGCCCCAGCTGGCATTGACGAAACCGACCGGAACCCCGTACTGGCGGTGCAAGGTGCGGGCCATGTAATAGCAAACGGCGGACGCCTGGCCGGTGGACTGCGCTCCAGCCACCTGCCATTGCGGCGCCGTCTTGAATTCATCACGCAGCACTGGCGAGCTGTCGCGCACGATATTGGCGAAGCGGATGTGCGGATTGGCAGAGAAGGCGACATCCATCGGCGCATTGGTTGCATTGGCCATTGGCAGCTCCATGTTCGACTGCCCGCCGCACAGGAAGACGTCTCCCACCATGATGTCATTCAGGGTGGCAGCACTGCCGTTTGAGCTGACGCCCAACACATAGGGCCCTCCCGCCGCCATGGCCGGCAGTTCGGCGCGCCACTTGCCGCGGCTATCGGCCGTGACTTGCACCGTCCCGGTGCCAAGCGTCACGCTCACGATGGCGGCAGGCGCCGCCCGGCCCCAGGTCACGATGGGCTGGCCGCGCTGCAGCACAGCATGATCGCCGAAGATCGCGGCGAAGGACGGGGCCTGTGCCGCGGCAACCGGCGGGGCGCCAGCGGCAAATGCAAACGTTCCCACGGCTGCGAGCAGCATTTGCTTGATGTGATGCCTGTTTATTGACGATTTCATTCGTTGCGGTCTACCGGCTGGCTGGATCAACCTCATTGTGCGAGCGGCGCCAAAGCGGTGGCAATTGCGAAAGTTAACAAGCAGGCCAACGATATTTCGCACTTTCCCCCAAAACGCACGGCATCGCTTGCCCGGGCGGTCGAATGTAATTAACCTGTCTCCGCCATCTGAAGTTCACAATATCCGGAGACCACCCATGCCCAATCGCCGCGCCACGCTGCTCGCGTTTGCCGCCCCACTGCTTACCTTGTGCGTGCCGATCCCGGCAGTCCACGCCGAGGATTTGCCCGTCCAGTTGAGCACCGTTGCCGGTCCGTTCCGCGCGGACGCCGCATCGTTCAAAACCTACCAGGCGCCCGACTGGTTCCGCGACGCCAAGTTCGGCATCTGGTCGCACTGGGGGCCGCAATCCGTGCCGCGCGCCGGCGACTGGTATGCGCGCAATATGTATATTTACGGTACCGCGCAATACAAACACCACCTTGAGCACTACGGCCACCCATCGAAGTCCGGCTACAAGGACATCATCCCCCTGTGGAAAGCCGAGAAATTCGACCCCGAAGCGTTGATGGCCTTGTACAAGAACGCTGGCGCGCGCTACTTCGTCAGCATGGGCGTGCACCATGACAATTTCGACCTGTGGGACTCGCGCCATCACGAGTGGAACGCCGTGAAAACAGGTCCAAAGCGCGATATCGTCGGCGACTGGAAGAAAGCCGCCCTCAAAGCCGGCTTGCGCTTCGGGGTTTCGGAGCACCTCGGCGCCAGCTACGGCTGGTTCGCACCCAGCCATGGCTACGATCAGGCCTGGCCCATGCTGGGCGTGGACTATGATGGCGCCGATCCGAAGTACGCCTCGCTCTACCATCGCGCCCACAACCAGCCGTACCGCAGTTCAAGCACCTGGTACACCACCGATGCACGCTTCCACCAGGAATGGTTCAACCGCATCACCGACCTTGTGACGCGCTATCAGCCAGACCTGCTCTACTCCGACGGTGGCATTCCTTTTGGTACGGTAGGGCGTACCCTGCTGGCAAACTTCTACAACGCCAGCATCGCCAACCACGGCGGCAAGCTGGAAGCGGTCTACAACCACAAGGAGATCGGTTCCGGCGAGTTCATACGCGAAGCCGGCGTACAGGACGTGGAGCGCGGGGTCATGGATCACATCAATCCCCTGCCCTGGCAAACCGACACCTCCATTGGCGACTGGTTCTACAGCGAGGGCTACAAGTACAAGAGCACGAGCGAAGTGGTCCATATGCTGGCCGATATCGTCAGCAAGAACGGCAACCTGCTGCTGAACGTGGTGCAATACCCTGACGGCAGCTTGCCGCCGGAGCCAATGCGCTTCCTGCAGGAGATGGCGGCCTGGATGGCCATCAATGGCGAGGCCATCTACGGCACCCGTCCCTGGAAGACCTTCGGCGAGGGTCCGACAAAGGCATCGTCCGGCCACTTCAAGGAAGATACCGCCTACACGCCGCAGGATATCCGCTTCACCACAAAAGCGGGAGCGATTTACGCCATCACGCTCGGCACGCCAGCCAAGCCGGTGCGCATCGAGTCGCTGGGCCGCAAATCCGGACTCGAGCCGCGTGCGGTGAAGGCAGTCACCCTGCTTGGCAGCAGCACGACGCTGCGCTGGCAGCAAACCGATGAGGCATTGACCATCGAGCTACCGGCCAGCCTGCCGTCGCAAATGGCCTCCAGCTTCAAGGTCAGCTTCTAATACCGTGTAAATCTTTACAACTTCCTGCACATTCAAGGTTTTCTAGCCGCGAATGCGAAAAATGGTTTTGGCCTCGACGTAGTCTGGTTCTGTCGGACCATCCGGTCCGATATTCCAACAATCACGGCATCACATTTTTCTTGGAGCTTAAGGATGAAGAAGCAAACCCTTGCCCTCGCCTGCCTCGTGGCAGGCCTGGCGGCAGGCTGCGGTGGCGAAAGCAGTCCCGCCACCCAGTCGCCATCTTTCGCCGCTACCGTCACCACCAGCAGCGCCGCCGGCACGGCAACCGGCAGCCGCTGGATGAACGTCAAATTCGGCGGCAGCGGCTACGTGCCCGGCCTGGTATTCCACCCTACCAGCCCGAATGTCCTGTACGCGCGCACCGACATGGGAGGAAGCTATCGCTGGGAGGCAGCGACCTCGACGTGGATTCCGATTACCGATGGTTTCGGGATTCGCGAAGAGTTCTTCAACGGTGCCGAAAGCATTGCCCTGGACGCCAGCGACGACAAGCGCGTCTACCTGGTCACAGGCCTGTACGACTGGGCCGGCAGCAATGGCCGCCTCTACATCTCCAGCGATCGCGGCGACAACTGGACACATGTCGACCTGCCCTTCCGCGTCGGTTCCAACGATCCGGGCCGAGCCATTGGCGAACGCCTGATGGTCGATCCCAACCAGTCCTCGGTCCTGTTTTACGGCTCGCGCACAGCGGGTTTGTGGAAGAGCTCGGACCATGGCCAGAACTGGGCGCAGGTAACTTCGCTGTCGTCGTTCCAGTATCCCGCCGACCAGATCCCCAGCCTGCCCGGGCGTACCTCGGGCGGCATCGAAGGCGTATTGTTCGATACCTCCAGCACCGGCGCGGGTGCGGCCACGCAGGGTATTTACGCCACCGTGGCGCCGGACTATGCCAATGCGGCCGGCTTGAGTTTCAGCCTGTACAAGTCGACCGACGGCGGTGCCAGCTGGACGGGCATCGCGACGCCGGTAAGCGGCTACCACATCCCGCATATGGTCCGCGCCAGGGACGGCATGATCTACATGGTGTTCACCCGTGACATCGGCCCGGGCGCCGGCGGTCCCGCCAGGCTCTACAAATTTGACGGCAGCAACTGGACGCTGTTGAAGGGCTACGACACCGAACAGTGGGTCAACTTCGGTCTCGGCGGCCTGTCGGTCCATGGCTCCGGCCCGACCACCCGCATTGCACTGGGCGTCACGAATTCCTGGGGCAACTGGCAAGGCCAGCCAATCGTGCAGTTGTCGGATGACGCCGGCCAGAGCTGGCGCGAAATTGCCTCGATGACGCCGCACACCCCGTCCGGCCCGGACTTCGCCGGCTGGATCGACGACGTCGAAATCGACCCGAACAACCCCGACCGCATCCTGCATGTCTTCGGCGGCGGCGTGTGGGGAACCAGCAACGCATCGGCGGCGGCGCCGGCCTGGAACCTGGACGTGAACGGTCTCGAGGAAACTGCCACGCTCGGCCTGGCGACGCCGCCCAAGGGCGCCAGCTACACGCTGCTCAGAAGTTCGGGCGATATCGGCATGCACGTGCAGACCGAGCTCCTGAAGACGCCGACGCGCGGCCCGCGCGGCTGGTTCGGCAACGGCAATAGCGCCGACATGGCCTGGTCCACGCCTTCCTATATCGCAGCGATCGGTACTCCCGTGTGGAACACGCCCAACGTCGCCGGCGCCTATTCCAGCGACTCCGGCCTGAGCTGGACGGCGTTTGCTGCCAACCACCCTGACGGCGTGGCCAACACGGGAGGTGAATCCAACATCGCGGTCACGAAGCCGGGCCATATCGTCTGGGCGCCGTCCAATTCCCGGCCCGCCTATACCACCGATAACGGTGCAAGCTGGAGCTATACCAACCTGCCGGCCCTGGGCGCCGTAGGCATCAACCGCGGCTACCGCGTGGTTGCCGACCGCAAGAATCCCAACAAGGTGTACGCCTACAACTCGGGCGGCGCATGGTGGAACCAGTGGTCGGACAGCGCGCATTTCTGGACCTCGACCGATGGTGGGCACACTTTCACCGAAAGCACCACATTGACTGCGGCGGGCGCACTGGTGGCCGACTTCGGCCACACCTCGCTTGCAGTGAATCCGAATGCGGAAGGCGATATCTGGCTGGCCGACGGCTTCAGCATCTTCCATTCCACCGATTCAGGGGCGAACTGGACCAGGCTGGCAGCTACGGCGCCGATCTGGGGCAGACAGCCGTCCTGGATGTATCCGGAGGTGTATGGCGCAACTTCCATCGCACTGGGCAGGGCACCTGCCGGTGCCGCGTACTCGTCGTCCATTTACATCGTGGGCACGATCAACGGCGTCTGGGGCGTGCACCGCTCCGACGACGGCGGCGTGAACTGGCGCCGGATCAATGACGACAAGCACCAGTACGCCGGCCTGGGCAACCTTGCTGCGGACCAGTCGGTGCCAGGACGCGTATTCGCCAGCGCCGCCGGCCGCGGCGTCGTATTCAGCTACTGATGACGCCAGCCACAACTTTCGGAGACCCTATGAAATTCAAATCCATCCTCGCCGCCATCGCCCTTGGCGCGGCAGCCAGCAGCGCCAACGCAACCATCCTGAGCTTCGACAGCCTCACCGGCTTCATGTACGGCAACGGCTTTCCACTGGCAGCAGGCATGAACTATGACGGTTCGAACCTGAGCTATGTGGAAGCCGGTTTCCAGCTGACCTTGCACGCGCCCAACGCAGCACCCGGTTCGGCAAACCTCGGCACCGGCACGTTCGAGCCCCAGACCTTCAACTGGCACGACGGCCTCGACAACGGACTGGACACCTTCGTGACGCTGACCCGCGTTGGCGGCGGACTGTTCAACCTGAAGAGCTTCGATTACCTGGTCGATGTAAGCAAGGTGTCGGCCGACGGCAAGCTGCTCGGCGCCATCCAGGATGCAGGCAGCTGGACTGCGGCGCTGACCGGCATCGCAGAACTGCGCTTAAGCTCGGGCGCCTTCAACCAGATCGACAATATCGAGGTGGCAGAAGCGGCGAATGCCGTGCCGCTGCCAGGCACGCTGGCGCTGATGCTGGGAGGGCTGACCGCCGCCTCCCTGGTGCGCCGCCGTAGCTGATCCCTGGCTTTGCCATACCGGGGTAGCCTGCTACCCCGGTATGGCATCACTTGCCGCCTCGGAAGCCACCATTTGCACAACCACTTTGCCTTTCGCCCGGCCTTGCCCGAGATAGGCCAGCCCCTCCTTTGCCTGGGCAAAGGGAAACACTTTATCGACCACGGGACGCAGGCGCGACGCGGCAAGGTGTTCGCCGATCTTTGCCAATTGCCGGCCATCCGGACGAACAAACAGGAAGGAATAGCTGGACGCACGCTGTCGCGCGAGACGGATGATTTTCCAGCTCAGCAGGCCGAACACGAACTTCATCAGGAAGTTCATGCCGCGCTGCCGTGCGAACGCGGCATCCGGCGGCCCGATCAGCGAGACGATCTTGCTGCCTGGCGCAACGACCTGCAGGGACTTTTCCAGCTCGCCGCCGCGCAGTGTCGCAAGTATCACGTCGCAGTCGCGCAGCAGCTCTTCGAACTCCTGCTTCTTATAATCGATCACTTCGTCCGCGCCCAGCTGGCGCACCAATTCCACATTGGCGGTGCTGGTCGTCGTTGCGACCCTGGCGCCGAACAGTTTCGCCAACTGGATGGCAAAACTGCCGATACCTCCGGCGCCCGCCGGAATAAAGACCTTCTGGCCAGGCTGCAGCCTGGCACGTTCGGCGAACGCTTGCCATGAAGTCAGGCCTACCATTGGAATTGACGCGGCCTGCACAAAGTCCAGGTTCTCCGGCTTAAGCGCTGCCGCGTGCTCCGGCACCGCAGCATATTCGGCAAGCGTGCCGGCGCCCAGGTCGAAGGTGCTGGCAAAGACCGCGTCCCCGACTTTGAATCGGGTCACCCGGCTCCCCGTCTCCACCACAATACCCGCAAGGTCGCTGCCCATGGTTGCCGGCAGCCGGAGTTTGATGAGGGGTTTGAAACTCCCCGTCGGAATCATGTTATCGATGGGATTAAGGCCGGCTGCGTACACCTGCACCAGGATCTCATCCGGTTTAATCGCGGGTCGCGGAAGGTCCGCGAACTCGACATGCTTTGCGCCGCCGTAGCGCTTTAAAACGAGTGCTTTCATTGGAATTTTCCCGAATGGTTTCAACAGATACCCCGGACCTTGCGCTATGCCAGGCCCAGATCCTTGCGCAGCCCTGCGTCCACCAGGCCGGCCGGCGCGTATGAGCGTAAAAGGCGCAGGCGCCTTGCCAGGGCTCCGGCGGTGTAACGCGGTTTTGGTTTGCCCGCCAGGGCCGCTTTCAATACCGTTTCCGCTACGACCCCCGGGCCTTCGGCGCTTGCCATCGCCTGCTGCACCCTGCGCGCGACGGTGTTGCGCACTTCGCCGTATGCTTCCAGCGTGGCGTCGGGCTGCAGCAGGTTGGCGTCGAACGGTGTCCTCGTGTATGCCGGTTCGATCACGATGGAACGAATGCCCCAGTGACGCAATTCGTGGTCCAGCGATTCCGAATAGCCTTCAATGGCATGCTTGCTGGCCGCATACAATGCGCCGTAAGGCATCGGCAGGATGCCCAGCACGGAACCGATGTGTACGATGCGCCCCTTTCCCCTCGCCCGCATATGCGGCAGCACGGCGCGCGTCATGCGAACGACACCAAAGAAGTTGGTGTCGAACATCGCCTGCGCCTGTGCGATGGAGCTTTCCTCCGCCCCCGCTGGCGCCACACCAAAGCCAGCGTTGTTGACCAGCAAATCAATGCCCCCTTCCGCCGCGATCACGGCCGCGACCGCGGCCTGCACCGAATCGTCGCTCGTCACATCGAGGGAAAGCATCGTGTATGCCCCTGTCCCCGCCTGGGCGCCGCGGCGGCTGGTGCCGTACACCTTGAAGCCCGCCTCCGACAGGCGCGTTGCCGTCGCCTCGCCAATGCCGGACGAAGCGCCGGTAACCAAAGCGATCTTTTTCATGCCAGATTCCTCTCAAATCGATTACGCAATATGATGCGTATCATATTTCATGCCAAAAAAAAGGCGCCGCCGCAGCGCCCCGCTTCAACCGGAGGCCGGTAAAAATCGATTGAGCGCGGCCGCACAGAGTGCCTGCGACAGCTTGGGGTCGTCAACCGCACGCGCCACCATCGTTGTGCCAATCAAGCCGCAAACCAGGGCCATTGCCTGTTCATGCGCCTGGGGCTGGCCCCAGTCCGGCATTTGCCGCGCGAACAAGTCAATCATTTCCTTGATGTGGATGGTTGCCGCACGCCGCACCTCCGGCGCTTGCCTTGGCATTTCCGATCCCAGTGCCGAAACCGGGCATCCGGTTTCAATGGCTGCTATGTGTTCTGGCGACAGGTAGGCCTGCATCATTGCCTGCAACGCCTGCCCCGGCGCAGCTGCCGCCGCCACGCGCGCCGCCAGCGCCACCGACTCGGCGCCGGCACGATCCCCGGCTTCAGCCAGCAGCGCGTCGCGCGAATCGAAGTGCGCATAAAAACCGCCGTGTGTCAGGCCGGCCTCTTTCATGATGTCAGCGACACCGGTGCCGCTGTAGCCGGTACGGCGAATGGCGCGCGCCGCGACCTCGACGATACGCTCGTGCGTTTCCTCTTTACGAGTTGGCAACTGTTGCTTTGTGGTTTTCTTTGACATGACGATCATCATATACCATAACCGCGCAATATAAAACTACCGAGGCTGTTTATTATTTCTAGCAACCGGTCTGGAACTTATTGACGTATAGAAACCGTCTACCCTAGAGTGAGTTTTCGCAAATTATCAATAGAGAGGCAGTACGGCAATGCCGACTGCTCCCTTGCTGCCCAGAGGAAGAATCTTGAACGTGAAAAAATGCATTCTCGGCGTGACCATCATGACTGCCCTGACAGCGTGCAGCGGTCCCAACAGCATTTCGGGCGGCACTGAAAGCCATGCGACGTTTGGCTGGGAATCGAGCGCGCCACTGATATCGCCGCAACCGGATACGAAGCAGGCAATCTATGCCGTGAAAGACCCGTCGATTGTCCGTGTGAACGGCAGGTACCACGTATTCATGACGACCGCCGGATCGGCAGGCTGGGGGCTCGCCTACACCAGCTTTGAAAAGTGGTCGGAGGCGCCGAGCGCAAAGATAGTCCCGCTTGACAGGTCCCCGATGGGGCCGGGGTATCGCGCTGCACCGCAGGTATTCTATTTTGCTCCGCAAAAAACCTGGTACCTCATCTATCAGGGCCCGGATCCACTCTACTCGACGTCGAACGACATCGGCGATCCGGCGTCCTGGAGCGCACCTAAACCGTTTTTTTCCGTCGCTCCCGATATCATCAAGCAGCCGCAGGGCAATGGCTGGCTGGATTTCTGGGTGATTTGCGACGAAAAGAAGTGCTACCTGTTCAATACCGATGACCACGGCCGCATGCTGCGCTCCGAAACCGATATAGCCCGCTTCCCGAATGGCTTCCACAACACGGTCGCCGTCATGAACGAAAAAAGGGAGGACCTGTTCGAGGCGAGCAACACCTACAGGATCGCCAATACACAAACCTACATCACCCTGGTGGAAGCAATTTCTCCGCAGGGGCGCTACTTCCGGATCTGGAAAAGCGACGGCCTGGAAGGAAAATGGGAGCCATTCTCTTCCGCCCCCATGAATGCCTTCGCCAACCGCACTAACGTCGAAAAGATCTGGTCGGAAGGTATCTCTCACGGCGAAATGGTCCGGACCAACGCGGACCAGACAATGACCATCGATCCTTGCCGGCCGCTCGAATACCTCTTCCAGGGCAATGACCCGGCAGTGCCTGTGGATGACTACATCAAGATCCCGTATCGCCTGGGGGTGATCACCGCCAAGGGTGAAAATCCAGTCAGTGCGCTCTGCCGCTAACCGAACCGGCAGGAAAATCTGTCATGAACATCGATCGCAGGTCCGTATGCGCCAAGGCAGCGGCCATTGTCATCGGCATGTATGCCTTGTCGGCACAGGCATACAGCGGCGGCAGCGCGGCCGACCTGGTGGCGCAAATGACGCTGGAAGAGAAAGCCAGCCTGTTGCAGCACGACTCCCCGGCCATCGCACGCCTGGGCATTCCCGCCTATAACTGGTGGAACGAAGGCTTGCACGGCGTTGCCCGCGCCGGCAACGCCACGGTCTTCCCGCAGGCCATCGGCCTCGCGGCGACCTGGAACCGTGCCCTCATGAAGCGGGTCGGCGATACGGTCGCCACCGAATTCCGCGCCAAATATCTTGAAACGGTCGGCGCCGACGGCGCCACTGGCATTTACCGGGGCTTGACTGTATGGTCGCCCAACGTGAATATCTTCCGCGATCCGCGCTGGGGCCGCGGCCAGGAAACCTATGGCGAAGATCCCTATCTGACCTCGCTCATGGGAGTCGCGTATATCCAAGGCTTGCAAGGCGACGACCCGCTGGCGCCAAAGGTGTCGGCTACCGTCAAGCACCTGGCGGTTCACAGCGGCCCCGAATCGGATCGCCACCGCGAAGACGTGCATCCTGCGCCGCGCGACCTGGTCGAGACCTACCTGCCCGCATTCCATGCCACCGTCACGCAAGGCAAGGCCTTGTCGGTCATGTGCGCCTACAACGCCGTGGATGGCGTGCCGGCCTGCGCCAACGTGCCGCTGCTGAAGGACTTCCTGCGCGGCGCCTGGAAGTTCCGGGGCCATATCGTATCGGATTGCGGCGCCGTGGCAGACATCCATTTGGACGGCGCACACCGCTATGCCAAGACGCCGGAAGAAGCGGTTGCGGCGGCAGTAAACGCCGGCACCGACTTGGTCTGCGAATTTGGCGGCTCGCCGACCGCGGCGCCTGCGACCACGGTGCGCGCCGTCAAACAGGGCTTGTTGGCGGAAGCCGCCCTCGACCGCGCCATACAGCGCCTGCTGGAAGCGCGCATCCGGCTGGGACTGCTCGAAACGCCAGGCAACCGGCCCTACCGGCAAATCAGCGCCAAAGACTACGACACCCCGGCGCACCGCAGCCTGAACCTGGAAACGGCACGCCAATCGCTCGTGCTGTTGAAAAACGACGGCCTGCTGCCGCTAAAGAAAGCGCCACGACACATTGCTGTGATCGGGCCGAACGCCCACAGCATCGATGCGCTGGTGGGCAATTACAGCGGCACGCCGAGCAGGCCAGTCACAGTACTGGACGGCATCCGTGCCCGTTTCCCGAATGCCCAGGTGAGCTATGTCGAAGGTACGGGCTGGGTCGCCCCGCCCCTGCAAGACCTGCCGCCTGGCAACCTGTACTCCGACGCCGCATGCACCCAGGCCGGGTTGAAGCTGGAGCGCTTTGACAACACCAGGCTGCAAGGTACGCCGAGTGCATCGGAAACCATGGCGCAGGCCCAGTTCAAATGGGGCTGGCCTGACGCATATGAACGCCAGACTTCAGCGCGCTGGTCCGGCTACGTCCGCGCCGCAGAAAGCGGCATGCACAATTTCCGCCTGAAAGGCGGCCAGCCCTACCGCATTCGCGTCGATGGCCAATTGGTGGCAGATTTGTGGGACATCGCCTGGCCGACTGCAAAAACCGAGATCAGGCTGCAGGCCGGTAAAGTGTACCGGATCGAAATCGAGGCACAACAGACCGGCTGGAGCGGCGAGCAGCGCCTGCAGTGGAGCAAGCCAAGTTTCGACGATACGGCTGCGCTGGAAGCGGCAAGCAAGGCTGACCTGATCGTCTATGTCAGCGGCCTGAACTGGGAACTCGAAGGCGAGGAGATGTCCGTGCAAGCGCCCGGCTTTGCCGGCGGCGACCGCACCAGCATTGACCTTCCCGCCCCCCAGGAAGCGCTGCTGGAGCGCCTGGCAGCACTCGGCCGGCCGATGGTGCTGGTAAATATGAGCGGCAGCGCCATGGCTCTCAACTGGGCCGAAGGCAATGTGCCGGCCATCATCCAGGCCTGGTATCCGGGCGGCGAAGGTGGACAGGCTGTGGCCGAACTCATCGCCGGCGACTTCAGCCCGTCCGGCCGCCTGCCGGTGACGTTCTACAAAGCGGCCGCGGACTTGCCTCCATTTAAGGACTACAGCATGCAAGGGCGCACTTATAAGTACCTCAAGGGCGCGCCACTCTATCCGTTCGGGCACGGCCTCAGCTACACGCACTTTAGCTATTCCGCCAGTGCGGCAACGCCAAAGACCGTCTGCGCCGGATGCGGCATCAAACTCTCGGTTGACGTAAAAAACGATGGCAAATACGCGGGTGATGAGGTGGTTCAGGTGTACGTCAGCCGTCCCGGCGGCAGCGCGCCGACCAGCACGCTGACCGCCTTCACCCGCGTCCACCTGGAGCCGGGCGAGCGGCGCAGGATCGCATTTGCGCTGGATGGCAAAGCAATGAGCACGGTCGACGCGAAGGGCAACCGTATCGTGGAAGCCGGCAGTGCCATCATTTGGGTCGGAGGCGGACAGCCCGCCGGGGCAACGGTGCCACATCCGTCCAGCGGCGTGAGGCAGCAACTGACAGTTAAAGGGCGACGCCAGCTGCCACAGTTCTGAGTGACGTATCAGGGCTTGAAGTAATTGCGATCCGCCGGCGCCTCATGCAGCGTAAACGTGTGCTGGTAGTCCGGCGGATACACGTCGATGATGCGGTAGCTGCCGGATGTTAGCCAGTTCCCCTCCGTCCAGCTGCCATCGGCGTTCAGTTTCTTGTAGATGGTCTGGCTCTCGACGAAGACCCTGCCCCAGAACAGCCATTTGCCATCGATATTGTGGACGTAATAGACGCGCACAGGGTCCAGCTGGAAGATGCGGGCACTCGGCTTGTCCTTGAATTCGAACACCCTGCCCTCCACGTCCTGCAGCGTAATCGGCTTCTCCCGGTGCCGCGACAGGTTCAGCAGGTCGGCGGGGAATCCCTGCTCCGTAGTCAGTTGAAGTGTGTCGTTGATTTCCACATAGCTTCCCATGTCAGCTCCTTGATTTTGAACGGCCAAAGCGCTCGATAAGGTTATCCAACCCGCGCTGGTAAAACGAGCTCAGTGCATCTTCCGTGTAGCGGAATGTCGAGGACCAATGCACCATGCACGTCTGGCCGGGAACGATCTCCAGCACGCGGATCTGCGCCTGGTACTCCTTCACTTGTTCGCCCCAGGCCCCGGCCTGCCACTTGTAGCTGTACCAGCGATTGGGGTTATCCATCGTCACCAGCTCTTCGGTCGTCGTGGGCTGTCCTGGAAAGGTCAGCACCCGCCGCAGCATCGGGATCTCGGTTTGCTCAGGATCGACCTCCGACTCCGTGATATCGGGATGCCAGTGGTGGATGGTGTAGAAACCACCAACCACCGACCATACCGTGTCGGCCGATGCATTCAGTTCGACGGTGCTGACTACATGTCGCAGCTCGCCGGCCTGCTGGGGTGTCGATAACATGGCGGCTCCTCAAAGATTGATCAGGCGGAAGCAAGGGCCGTACGTGCCCCGGCCATCAGGAATCGGAATCTGCATCAGGGGCCGCGCCGTTTTTTCCAGCTCGAACATCAACTCGATGGCGCGCCACATCGCGCCCTGCCCGCCCTCGCCCCAGGCGCTTTCCAGCAGCTGGATCGCCTTCGAATAAGTGCGGTCAAAGCCAAGCAGCAGGTCGCCAACCTCCTGGCTCACTTCATCGGCGCGGTAGCCGCCTTCCGGCACCTCTGCCATGGGCCAGGCCTCTGGGAATTCGAGCGGCGCCCCGAATACGTACTTCTTGTTGACCGGGTCGTACTCGATCTTGCGCCGCTCGCGCACTTCCCAGAAACGGTAGTAGTGCGATAAGGACGCCAGGCCCTTCTCCGAAGGGTCGAGCTGCACCGCGCCCTCGCCCTGCGTCTTGATCCAATCGATAGCGCTGACCACTTTTTCAGGGGCATCCACCACAAACCAGGACAATGGCCCCGCGACCTGGTGGTCCGGCGTCATTTCCGGCTTCAGGCTATCGAATTCATGGGCAATGGCGTCGTACAGCGCCCCGATGGTACTGGCGTGCGTCCCTTCGTGATCATGGGCGTGCTTGTACTTGCTGTCGTAAGTGCCGATCTCCATCGGTGCTTCCGGCAGTTCAATTTCCATGAAGTCGTCCAGCGTTGCATCACTCAGGCCGGCCAGCCCGATGTGAAGTTCGGGATGGACGCCGCCTGGCAATGCGCATGGATAATGCAGCCCGCCGCTGGTGGTGTCGTAGATATGCGGCTTGCCACCCAGCGACGCGAGCATATTGCAGGCCAGCGCCATGTGCAGCATTTCCTCCTGCACCACGTGCCGGATCGACTTGGCCACCGGATCAAGATTGTCCTTGATCGACCACAAGGCGCACAGGTATGGGGGCAGCGTGGCAAACTCCAGCAGCACTGCCTGCTGCAAAGTCTTCTTCAGCAAGGCAAGCCGCTCTTCCGGGCTGACTTTCACCTCCAGTTCGGCATGCATCAGGCACGCAACATTCTCCTTGATGCTCGGATTGCGGGCACTCAGGACCTGACACACACGGTCGTGCAGGCTGCTGGCGGGGGCGGTAGTCATGGTTGGGCCTTGTTGATTGGGTGGGCAAGGAAGTGATCGGACAGGCGCATCGACAGCGCCGTCAGCGTCAGTGTCGGATTAACTGCGCTGCCACTCGGGAAGACGCCGTTCGAGCAGAGGTACAGGTTGTCGGTAGCGAAAACTTTCAGGTCGCTGTCGGTGACCCCCATCTCCGGCGTCGCACCCATGCGGCAGGTGCCGGTGGTATGGTGCGCACCCGGGTCTTCCGTCTTGGCGTACACCACTTCGTAACCCATCTTGACGATAACTTCCTGCATCAGGTCGAGATTGGCTTGCGTATTGATGTTTTCCTGCTCGGTACGACTGAAGCTGACCGTCGTCAGCGGCAGGCCGAACCTGTCATAGCCCTCGGCGATCTGCAGGCGGTTGTCGAACTTGCCCTTCTCCTCCATGAAAGCCTGCAGCTCCATCTCCATCGGGCCGCTGACGATCGTGTCCACCTCTTCCGGCGTCTTCCCGGCGATCATCAAGGCGGCGATGTCGGTATTGGGGCGTACACGGTCCTTGAACAAGAAGATCTTGCCGATCTTCTGCCGTTCCGGCGTATCGTAGCTGCGCGACATCAACGTCGGGAAGTCGTACTCCTGGAACCACCGGTTCGGATTGGCGGGGGTACGGCCCCGCACCTTGAGCATGGAGTGCGAGATGATGAAACGCCCCAGCAGGTCGTGGTCATTGCCGACGCCTTGCGGCCAGTATTGGTTCTTCGATTTCATGAGCAGCTTCGGCGTTTCATAGGAGCCGGAACAGATGACGTAACGGCTTGCCTGCACGATGTAGTGCGTACCGGTTGTGTTGTCGATGCAATCGAGGCCGTCCACTTCCTCTTTGCTGCGCATGCGCACTTCCGTCACTGGCGTGTTGGCGCGCAGTTCGAAGTTCACAAAGCGTTTGTTGTCCGTCATTTCCGTCAGCACGTTCTGCGCGGAGAAGCGGGCCCCGAAAGGACAGTATTTGCAGGTGCCGGTGGTCAGGCATTTCCGGTAGCGGGCAATCGGCATCTTGCCGGGTTTGATGCCCAAAGCCTGGAAGGCTTCGATCATCTCGCCATCGGCCGCCGTCCAGGCGAAAGGCGGTGCCGGATAGGGCTTGCTGCGCGGCGACCAGTCCTCGGCGTCGTCGCCGCAGACGGACAGGAATTCCTCCGCCTGGTTGTAATAGTCCTCCAGGTCGTTGTAGCCGATTGGCCAGTCGGCGCCTTCACCGGTATTCGTGTAGAGCTGGAAGTCTTCCGGCTTGAAGCGCAGGCTCCAGGCTCCCCAGTGCATGGTCGAACCGCCAACCGCCTTCACTCGCGTACCTGCCGATAGCCAGTTCACGTTGCCGGTGGACGGCACTTCCCAATCCTGGTCATACGTGAAGTCGTACGGCGCACGATTCAAGGTGATGTAGTCCCACCAGGAGCGCCGGTCGCGCGACGGTATGAACGGACCGGCTTCCAGCATCAGGATAGCGGTTTCGGGGTCGTCCTCCAACAGGCGCTTGGCCAGGCTCACCCCCGCCACACCGGATCCCACGATGACATAGTCATAGACTCGGCTGGCAGTCATGAGTTGTTCTCCTTTGGTTCGTACTGCCGCACCAGCGCATGCTCGTTGTAGCGCGAACCCTTCACATAGCCGTGGTAGTTCTTGCCGCCGAAGTGCTTGAAGCCGCTCATCATCACTTGCAGCTTGATGAATTCATCGACCACGTAGCGCTTGGCGTGGGCCAGGCGCGTGCCTGGCGGCCCGGGCGGGATGCCGTTCGCCAGGAACAGCCTGCGGTATGCCTCCCCCTCGCCGTACATCGCCACCAGCTCCCTGACCACATAGATGGCGTTGACGTATTCGCCGGTGTAGCTGGGCGCAAGTTCCGATTTTTGCTGCAGCATCTCCAGCCACGAGCTTTTCAGGTTCGACGACTCGTAGCGCACGTTCTTCCAGGTCACAGCAATCTGTTTGAAGATGTCCCACAGCGCTTCCTTGTTCGCATGCGTCAACGCCTGGCCGTCACCGGGCAGCAGGCTGGGGTCCACTTTGGCCTGGCATACCGGCCCGCCGATCAGATCCATCACCATGTCCCTCCTGTTTTATTGTTTCGGGATGTACATGCCCTGCAGCAGTTCACGCTCGGTTACCTTGGCCAGGTTGTCGCCGTAGTAGGTGCGTATCCAGCTATCGTCCGGGGCCAGGTACGGCGCGTTGTCGCCACTCCCGGCGCTGGCCGCTTTGCCGACAGCCTTTTTCGCGTTGACCATCGAGTAGCGCTTGGCGACATCGCGAAAACGGAAGTGGCTCCACAGGCGCATGAACTCACCGAGGTAGATGTCAGCCACGCTGCAATTGCCGCGGACGATCAGCATGTTCTCGTCATTGTTGGTGGTCGAGGCATCGCTGAAATTGGCGGAGCCGCTGATGACGGTCGGATTGGCCCCCATTGGATCGACAAACAGGTACTTGGTATGCACGTAGTTGACGAAGCTGTTCAGGCCACTGAGCTTTTCACCCAGCCAGCGATGCAACTCCGAGTCGCCGACAACTTCCGTGTCGAGCACCTCGCCAATCGCGATCAGGTTGTTTCGAACGGCCTTGAACTCGTCATATGTCGGGCCAGGCTTTTCCAGCAGCACGTAACGCATATTCGCTGAATTGCGTGCCAGGACATCGGCGAACAGCTTGTTGACGCCGAACGCCGCCGTGAACCCTGCCAGCTTCTGCGCCTGGTCGATGCTGCCCGAATACCATTGCAGGGCATTCAGCGAAGGACGAGGGCTGAACACGACGTGCACCCCGGTGGCCAGGTCGCCTTCGGGATCGGGGGTCTGTTTCAGGTTCTCAGGGCGCAGTTTTACGGCAGGCGTGTCGACAGCAAGTTGATGCCAGTACTGCAGGTACTTCGATGCCACCTCCGGCAGGCGCGTGATATGCACCACGTTCGACTGCCCATAGATGCCGCCGTCGGTGAAATTCGTCGACCCGCTCAGCACTTCGACCGGCTCGCCATCCTTTAGCAGCACGATGAACTTGTTGTGCGAGATATAGCTTGGATTTGCCTTGCGCGGAATCATCAGCGCTGCAATGCCAGCTGCCGCAATAGCCTTGTTGCTGGTTTCCTGCGGCTCTTTCTTACGGCAGTCGTACACGATTTTCACATCAGCGCCGCTGGCGGCAGCCGCACCAAAGGCTGCCAGTACTGCCTTGTGGCTGAATTCATAGGCCGAGGCCCGGATCGCGTAGCGCTCGCCCTTTGCCTGCCCGATGAAAGCGATGATCGCCTCTTCCACGCCGCGCGACAGCCACTTGTATGCCTCCGGCCCCGCCTTTGCCGGGCTGACGTTGCCGAACTTGCGGGCATATGCCTGGCTGCCGGCCACGCCGCGATTGAAGTAGATGGCGTGTGCGCCATTGTCCTCGTTCTCGGTGGTCACAGGCACTTCGACCGCAACACCGTATTGCAGGTTGCGCGGATCGCCATATACCGGCACCACCTTGTAGACGTAGTTGTTGTTGGCCTTGGCCGTGTAGTCGCCCCACAGGAAGCCTTGCACCGGATGCTCCAGGGTCGATACCAGACTGCCTGGCGCAGGATTGGGTTCAGTCGCTTCAAAGGTCTTGAACCCCTTTAACCAATACTGTTCATCGGCCGTCTTATCCGTCCGATGGATTGCAAAGCCTAGCAAGCCTTTGCGCGCGTCATCGCTCACCTCCATACCGAGCAGTACAACATAAGTGCCCGCCACCGCATTGACGGTCAATGCCTTCGGCCCGTCCTGGGATACACGCATTCTCACCATACACCTCGCTATCGCAATTGGAACGTATGCAATGCGCGGCGGCAGGCCAATCAAAGCCCGGACCTCGCACTGCCCGCTTCACAGCCTGATTACGTGAGTACAGCCAGTTCCGCATGAGCATGCAGGTCTACTCTACATGGCGAAATGACGAAGAATTGCGCACATTTCCACAGTCGCATTTTTACGTCGGCTTCCTAATCGGAAGCTCGAACAAGCGATCGCGATGCGAAATGTGGATGGCACTGCGCTGCACGACTTTGATGGTAGGAGCGTGGCGATGCGTAACACAAGTAACAGCGACGTATCAATGTAAGGTGGGATGCGCTACCGACTGATGGCACGCCATCCAGGAGATGGATGGCGTGCATTGCGACGCGCTTTATTTCGCGCTATTCAATACGTCACAGCGGCGCGCCACCGCCGTTTTCCGGGCTCTCCGAAGAGCGGCTGGAAGGCTCCGCGGCAGATTGCCTTAGATCTTGCACCAACTCGAGGGCTGGTCCGCCGCCGTCAATGGCTTCACGGCCGACGTTCCTTGCCAGGCTCGGTGCGCTGGCTTCGGAAATCGCCTGCAGCAGCTGCTGCGACGGCGGGCCCGCATCGGTAGCGTCAAGCGCCGCGGGCGCAAACGAAGCGGAGTCGCCCCCGCCGGCTCGTACCATGCTGCCGCTTGAACCGGCACCTGACTGCTCATCTGTCTCGATGACAATACGCATGAATCGCTCCTTTCAGTTCAACACCGCATAACGAGCTTCGATGTTCACGGGCTCCGCGGTGACATTGCGAATGCTGATCCAGTAAGTAATATTGTTGGCATCCGCTCGCTCAACTTCAACATCCCAGTCGATCTGTGGTGAACCAGGGCGTGGCGATGTCGGCACCACATTCCACTTAACATGCCAGGCCTGTGGCCAATTGAAAGTAAACCAGCGGCGGGTTGCACCCGCTGGCACCGACCCGGTGAACTGAACTCCAACTCTCATGATATGCCTCCGAAAGATTTACCAACCCAGCACGGCGTAGCGGGCTTCGATGTCGCATGGCGCGGCGCTGACGTTCGTGATCGTGATCCAGTAAGTGATGTATGCATCGGACGCTCGCTCCACCTGGACCTGCCATTTGATTTGCGGCCCGCCCGGCCTCGGCGTTGTCGGGACAACAGTCCACAGCATGTGCCAATGTGCCGGCCAGTTGTAAGTGAACCAGCGGCGGCTGGCGCCAGCAGGCAGGCTGCCGCGGAACTGAACCCCGACCCAGGGCGTCACATTGGCCGTGACCGCCGCCAGGATCTGCCGCAGGTTGGGGCGATTGCCGATGCGCTGGCTGGCCGGGCGGCCCGGTGCATCTTGTTGGGGTGAGCCCGTGGTACGCAAAACCTCCCTCGCCCTTGCCGGCGACATGGGAATTCGCCCGCGTGCGCGCAGCACGCCTTGCACGCATGCCAGGGCGCCCACCACAATGGGGGAAGCACTGGATGTTCCGCTGAAGCGGTCGGTGTACCAGAGGTCCTCGTTGCCGCCGCCTTGCAGGTCACCATAGCCGGTGGTCGTGACTTCGCGGCCCCACCCCTGCGCGTCGATGCACGCGCCAAAATTGGAAAATCCCAGGCGCGATCTATCCGGACCATGGTCATTGCCGTGCGTTCCAGGCGGCGGCGCGCCGGCGCCGACCACGATGGCGCCGCACTGGGGATTGCTGCGATTGAATGGATTGGTCCATGTTGCCGGGAAACCTGCCGGCCGGGTGCTATACAGCGCATCGTCTAGGTTCTCGGCGCCGTTGCCTGCTGCCTCTACCACCAGGATCCCCTTGCTGCTGGCATAACGGATGGCTGCGAAATCATCCGGCCACCACTCGACGGCGACATAGCCCAATTGGTCCAGGCGTCCCGCGAAGGCGTAACGCGGACCAGGCCGGTGGATTTCCAGCAGCATGATATCGCCGGGGCGCAAACGGTCCGCTGCGTTGCGGATTGCCGTAGCAGTGGGCATGGAGAAGGCCACCGCGCTGATGGACGCTTCCGGCGCAATGCCGGTGATGCCGATCGTGTTACGGTCGCCGCTGATCTCGCCCAGCACGGCTGTCCCGTGGTCAGTACTGGTGGCGCCGGTGCCACCTACCACGCCGCCCTGGTTTTGAAGCAGGTCTTCGTGGCTGAAGCGCCATCCCCATTCCAGGTCGATCACATTCACCCCTGTGCCGCCGCCGCCGCCCAAGGTCCACGCATAGCGCGCATCGATACCGCCGGGTGCGGCATCAAGGTACCCTTGGCGACTGCTGAAGTCCGCAGTCACCGGGGGCGCATCTTGCGCATCCGGCGTCATCGTGTTCAGCTCCTCCCATGTGACATCCAAAGCCGCATGGGCCAGTTCAGCCGGAGGTTTGATGTAGGCGGCATTGACTGATGGCTGCTTGCGCAGCTGTTCGGCAAGGTGCGCCATGCGGTCCTGTGCCACGTCGACACGGTAATACACGGACAGGTCCGGCATTTCAGGGCTGCCATCCGATGCCGCCGGCGCCATCTGCCGCTCGCGCAGTACTTTGTCTTCGCTGCCAAACAAGGGTTCCAGCACAATCTGCTCGGCCTCGAGCAAACGTGCCAGCGGCGCGACGTCCGCACTGGCCGCCGACTCAACACCATCCTGCCGGGAGCGCAGCGCAAATCCAGGTTCCGCGACAACAATCAACTCCCATTCGCTTTTGAGCCGTTCCGGTACATTTCCGTCGCCAGACGGGGCACCGCCACCCTGCTTGTTTCCTGCGATGAATCCACGATTCTTCTGCATTGCAGATCCTCCCCTTACGTTCCTGTTGCGGTCACTTTCAGGGCATCTCGTCACGCGGCTTAAGATATGCTGACTGAACACCAGGTGCTTGTTGCAGCAAGCCGAGTGCGTGCACGGCGGCGCCTTGATCCGCTACTTCCGTATAAAAAAAACCCGTCAGATCAGGATCACTGCTGCCCGGATGCATTGGGTGCAAGTCTAGAGCGAGCGCCGTCAAGGTACGTCTCAACTCCGGTGTGAACGGCGGCACATCAGCACGGGATTTGACTTGCGAAATTTCCGGAGCGAGCTTGATAACTAATTGCATGGACCTCCTCTTGAATGAAGTGTGGCGCGTACGGCGGACGCCGACAGCACCAGTTCAATATAGGCGTCCATCCAAGGGGGATTCTCTTGAATTGTCACTGCGCCATCGCATTCCCTGGGCTGCACCAAAATGCTCGGCCGAGGATGGCAACACCGTCCATGTGATGCTGAATTCCGGCAAAGTGCATAGCACTGAATTCACCACGACCTCCATCGAGATCGCCGAACCTCAGGAGATGCAGGGCGGCCAGGTGACCGTCAATGCGGATGCGCTGAAGAATGCCTTGCAGTCCAGCGGCAGAATCCAGGACGCAGTCAGGTGAAGGCAAAAATTCATGGCTCCTGCCACGCCTGGTAGAACGGCGTTTTCAAACGCACCGGCCGCACATCGAGCCTGGCGTCGAAGATCGAGTAATCCTTATCATCCAGTCCGGCACTGTCCCAGCCATGCGTATGCTCATCGCGCCGCAGCATGAACTCGAAGCCCAGCTCAGGGGCTGGATCGGCAACTGGTGCATCGGGTAGCTGCTCGAGGTCGAAGGCGATGCCGCGCACATGGTCGCGCGGACCATCCACCAGTTGCGACAGTGCACGCAGGATGGCGTTTTCGCCGAGGATGTCGGTATAGGCGGGGCGCATGAATTCCAGCTCCGGAGCAAAGCCTGGCTGGCGGAACTTGAGCTCACCCCTGGCCTGTTTTGCCGCCAACACCTGCCCCTGCAGTCTAGCGAGGTCATACCGATCGCCATTATCGAGATAGGAAATCCGTACATTGCGTACATTCACAGGCCCTTGTTCCTGCGTTGCCCGGCGCAAGTCCAGCAGGAGCGCGCCACTGCCGCCGACAATTTCGATTTCGCTACCGTGAATAATCGCTGCGGTGTTCTCGTCCACGCCAAGCCCCACCTTGTAGCCTTTGGCGAGCATCAGCGCCAGCATGCGCCCCACCCTGCCGCGCTTGAGGAAATGCTGGTCAATGAACAGCTGTTCGCCAACAAACCCCAGCCCCCGGTCGATCTCCTTACCGTCGCGCATCACGCCCTTCATCACCTGCACGGAATTCATCGCATCGCGGAACATCGTGCTGCTCATGATGGCGGCACCGGCACTGCTGCCGGCAATCACGCCACCGCGCGCCTGCAGTTCGCGCACAGCCTGCAGTACCGGAGATGGCTTCCCGTCCGGATTCAATACGTCGGCCGTGCGCCCCTGCTCGCCACCGGTAAAGAACACGCCTGTGGCGGCACCGATCCTGGCCACGATGGCAGGGTCGGCTGCCGCCCGGCGTGCGGACTCCAGCGTCTCGCCAGCCCAGCACGGAGCGATCTTCAGTAGTTCCGCCTGGGCACCGCGGCGCCTTAGCTGCTCCACCGCCTCCGCGCCCGACGTTTCAGGCTGCGACGATGCGCTGGGAATCACCACAAACCGCGCCGCAGGGCCGCCGGCCAGCTGCACCAGGCGCTGGCGTACCGCCTCGTTATCGTTGCGCACGGAGCCACCCATCGGCACCACCGTACCGGCGACAGGCTGGAACGCCTGCGACGGCAAAGCGTCCGCAGCATGGGCGCAGGAACCCGGAAATTGGCCGCTGGATAGCGCCGCGCATAACAGCAGTGTCGATACGGATTTCACGAACAGGCTCCTTCACTGGAATGGAATTGCCGACCATGTTGCCATTGATCCGGCATTGACTTTGTTGCAACAATCCAACACCCCCTTTGCACCGAGGTACTCATGCAAGTTCCTGCGCGCGCAAGGCGTGCAAAGTTGCATACACTGAAACAGTTCCACCGAAGCTAGTTAATAGCGTTTGAATACCTACTCACGAGGACTGATCGCATGAAAATACCTGGCAAGCACAAGGCATCGGCCTTCCGCCGCACCCATTGCACCCATGCTGTATTACTCGCCCTTGGCAGCATGAGCTTGAGCGCTTACGCGCAGACCATGCCGCGCGTGGAAATCACCGGCTCCAGCATCAAGCGCATCGAGGGTGAAACAGCTTTGCCAGTAGAAGTCATCAAGCGCGAAGACATTGAAAAGACCGGCGTGACAACTGCAGCTGAACTGCTGCAAAAAATTTCCTCGAATGTGGGCGGCCTGACCGACGGTGCCAGCGTCAGCGACGTCATGGGTGGCCAGCGCGGATTCAATGGCGCCAACCTGCGCGGCCTGGGTGTATCGAGCACCCTGGTGCTGCTGAACGGCCGCCGCATGGCCAACTTCGCCAGCCCTGGCGACAATTCCGGCGTCGACCTGAACAACATCCCAGCCGGCGCCATCCAGCGCGTGGAAGTGCTCAAGGATGGCGCTTCGGCGATTTACGGTACCGATGCCATGGGCGGCGTGATCAACTTCATCACCCGCAAGGATTACCAGGGTGGCGATGCCAGCGTGTATGCGCTGCGTACGCACGAAGGTGGCGGCGGCAAAAGATCGGCCTCGCTGTCCGGAGGCTTTGGTAATTTGAGCACTGACCGCTACAACGTGTTCGGCGCACTGGACGTGCAGAAAACCGACCGCCTGGCCAGCTCGCAACGCGAGTTCATGCAGGAATACAGCCTGCCGGACCGCCTCTCTCCGCAGCTCTCCAGCTACACATTCCCTGCCAACGTCGACCTGACTCCTGCCCAGCTGGCGACCCTGAACAATTCGAGCTACCTGAAAGGTTCCGGCCCTGGCGGCACCTGGGCGCCGTCGCCGGGCCGGCGCGTCAACTTCGGCAAGGACTCCTGCGTGAATGGCAGCCCGAACGTGGTGCGGCCACTCGGTCCTGGCGGCACCGAAGGCTGTTCCTTCAACTACATGGGCGACTCCGAAGTCTATCCGGAATCCAAAAAGCGAAGCTTTATCGGCCGTGCCACCTTCCAGATAGCTGACACCCATGAAGTGTTTGCCGAAGTCCTGCTGAGCAAAGCCGAGACCAGCTATGCCGCATCGCCCGCCACTTCGGGCAGCATCAACGGCACCGACAACGGCATCTTCCTGCCGGCCGACCTGCAAACGAAGACCGGCATCGTCACCCCGGTCAACTTCCGCTTCCGCCTGACGGACGCCGGCCGCCGCACCTCGGAAGTGACCAGCAAAGCGTCGCGCTTCGTACTGGGTGCGACCGGCAAGGTGGGCGACTGGGATTACGATACGGCGCTTAACCATAGCGTCAACAAGGCTACCGACCTCGATATGGATGGCTGGGTCTCACGCAGCAAAATGCTGGCGGGCATGGCCAGCGGCCAGTACAACCCCTTTGTTCCGGCGACGGACGGCTCGGGGCGCAAGTTCATGGACTCGATCAAGATCCACGACGCAGCGCGTATCTCCAAAGGCACCAGCGACAGCGTCGATGGCAAGGTGACCCGCCCGCTGATGGCGCTGGGCGGTGGCGATGCCATGCTGGCGGTGGGCGCCGAGCTGCGACGCGAGAAGACCGCGTTCAGCTCTACCGAAGCATTGCGCACCAACGACGTGCAGGGTGACCGCGCCAGCTCCGACGAACTGCTGGCCGATTCGTCCAACTCGCGCGACATAGCCGGCATCTATGCGGAGATCAATGCGCCGTTCAGCAAGGAATGGGAAGGCCAGTTCGCGATCCGCCATGACCGCTACAAAGGCGTACACGATCCGCTGACCAATATCACCACCCCGAAACTGACAAGCACCAATCCGAAAATCGCCGTCAGCTACCGTCCCAGCAAAGAAGTACTGGGCCGCGCTTCCTACGGCACCGGCTTCCGTGCACCGTCGATTGCCGAACTGTTCCTGCCGGTGCGTTCCGGCACCACGGCCAGCTTTGTTAAAGACCCGGTCTCGGGAGAAATTGCCCAGTTCGACCTGGACCGTTACGGCAACCCGCAGCTGAAGCCGGAAAAATCCAAACAGTTCTCTGCCGGCGTGGTACTGCAACCCAATAACAACTGGAGCGGTAGCCTCGATTACTGGATCATTCGTAAGACCGACATTATTTCGGAGATCGGTGAGCAAACCGTGTTCGACAACCCGGTCTACTACAACGATCCGAATATCGTGGTGCGCGACGAAGATGGTGTGGTGTCCTTCCTGCAGTTCAAGAAAGAAAACCGCGGCAAGCTCAACACGTCAGGCTTCGATCTTGCGCTCAACTGGCGTGGCGATGCCACGTCGCTGGGCCGCTTCAGCGCCAGCCTGGATGGCACGCTGATCACCAAGTACAAGTTCCAGTCCGATCCACTCTCGCCGATGACGAATGGCCTGGGCGTGTTCCGCGACGACAAGGCCGTGCAGCGCTGGCGCCACAAACTCAGTGTCGACTGGACCCAGGGTCCCCTCAGCCTGAGCCTGGGCAACACCTTCTTCTCCAGCTATCGCGACCAGAACATTCCGGGCCTGGCTGATCCGGGCTGGAACGACCGTGATGTGAAGGCCTATTCGCTGTGGGACCTGACCGGCAGCTATTCGTTCAACAAGAACCTCAAGCTGCGCGCCGGCGTGATTAATGTCGCCGATACCGCGCCGCCATTCACCAACCAGTCGCGCTACTTCGAAGTGACCTGGGACCCGACCTACGGTGACCCACGCGGCCGGTCGTTCTTTGCCAACCTGCAGTACAAGTTCTGATCCCCCTCAAGCGTCCGATACCGGCCTCGAGACCAAGCAACAGGCACCGAGCAAGCCAGGGTCATGCCCTGGCTTGCTCCAGATGAACCTGCCATTGACCACCTAACGAACGTTAGTTAGAGTTCCGTATTCCTTATGAGATGGAAATCAGCAAATGAATTTGGTTCGGCAAATTAACCGTGAATGGTGCGATTCAGGCATTCCCGGGATTCAGACATGTTCGACCTGGACAGGTAATGACGGCGACGGCGGCTACTTGGCCAGGTTCCAGGCGGGCGCACGCTTTCCAAAACATTCCCATCATGGGTGGGAGCAAATCTGTATTCTGGAAGGCGCTATCCGCTTCAATGACGTCGAGATGCGGGCAGGAGACGTACTTCATGTCCAGGGAAGCGACGAGCATGAGGCCTACGCATTGGAAGAAGCGCTTCTGTTCGTTGCCCACCGCGGTGGCATCGAGATTCTGGAGTGACACCCATGGCGCCTGTCAAAGCAAATCAAGCGTCACTCACCCGGGAGGCCATTCTGGGCGCGGCGATACGCCTGTTTCAGCAGTTCGGTTTCAGCACACTGGGAATGCGGCAAATCGCTGATAACCTACAGATTAAGGCACCGAGCCTTTACCATCATTTCGCATCGAAAGAAGATCTGGCCCGACAGGCAATGCAACTATATCGAGAAGAGCAGGCATCAAGGCTGAATGCGATTTCCGGATCAGGTAGCTTGACGCTTGCTGAGCACCTTCGGCAATACACCGAACTCTTCGCGCAAATGCTGGAGGACGGCAAGCGGCCTTGCATGTACCTGATGATGGTGCGCGAACCGTCGTTCCAGGAGCGTACATGCATTGAAGAGTTACAGCGGTTTGCAACGCAGAATATAGACTGGCTAGAGAAGATTCTGCACAGCGAACCGGCCAATTTGAGATTGCGGCAGGACGGCGCAGAGCGCGAACTCGCCGAGTTAATCTTTGCGTCGTTGGAGGGAATAATGGCCGTTTCGATGGTAGAAAAATCCCCTCACCTGGCTTTTCGAAGAAGAGCACACAACCTTCTGAACGTTGTGTTGGCTTCGTGACTGCTCAGCATTGATCCATTTCACACGGCCGTGGACGAAGTACCCCTGTCGTGGCCCAAATTTACCTCTGATCGCATTTTGCATGTAGAATGCGCGCCAATACGTGAAAGGTGCCCTTCTGCTTGTCGGCCGAAGGGTGAAACGGGAAGCCGGTGACGCGCGGGATTTTCATCTCGCACCATTCCGGCGCAGTCCCCGCTGCTGTAAGCCTGACGACTCTGATCAACCGCCACTGTCCAACGCACGGGAAGGCACGATCAGGGAAGAATGAAGGCAAGCCAGAAGACCGGCCAGTCACGATGATTAAGCAAAGCCCGGGGTGTGGCTCTTGCAAGATATGTTTCGCCGTTTTCCATTTATCGCTAAAGCTACCGCACTCGGTCGTTGTGCGCACTCGCGCTCGCAATGCGCGCGTGCCATGCCGTCCCAGCAGAAATCCATCCATGTCCTCATCCCGACCAGCCCGCTCCCCTTCCCTGCGCCCTATCGTTGCCGCGATCTCTGTGCTTTTCACTTCCGCTGCCTGGGCTCAGCAAACCGAGATCATGCCAACCGTAACCGTACAGGGAGCGACGGCGTATGAGGGCCTCGGACTGACGCGCCCTGGCGCTACGGCAAGCAGATTGGACCTGACCGCACAGGAACTGCCGGCCAGCGTCGACTCCCTCAGCGCCGACACGATGCAGGCGCGTGGCGACCTGCTGGTCAAGGATGCCATCACGCGTACTACCGGCCTGACAGATACGAGCTCGCCGGGTAACGGAGTCGCCTACTCTGCACGCGGCTTCAGCGGCAACAGCGCCATTGCGCTACTGGAGAATGGCCAGCGCCCGCAAGTCGGTTCCGGTACGGCCACCTATCCGTCCGACCCGTGGGGCTATGAATACATCGACGTGCTGCGCGGCCCGGGGTCCGTGGTCTATGGCAGCGGCACCACCGGCGCAACCATCAACGCCGTACGCAAAGCTCCACAGCGCGCCACCAGCTTCGAGGCCATGGCTGGTGTCGGCGGCGGCAAGACCTTGCGCGGCGGTGTCGGCGCAACTGGCGCACTCGGCGAGAAAGCGGCGTTCCGCATCGACGCCTATGCCGATCATAGCGAAGGTTTCATCGACCGCGGCCAATCCCGCCGCGGCAAGATCCTGTCCAGCCTGACCTGTTCATTGGCGCCCGGCCTCGACCTCGACTTCTCGCTCGACCACCTGGAACAAAAACCGCAGCGCTACTTTGGCACGCCCCTTGTCAATGGCCGTATCGCGCGCGAACTTCGCGACCAGAACTACAACGTCGGCGATGCCGACATCTCGTACAAGGATGACAAAGCCGTTGCCCGCTTCACCTGGCGTGTCAGCCCGGTATTGGCCATCAGTAACGAGCTCGCTTACATGAAGGTGCACCGGAACTGGCGCAATGCGGAATATTATTCCTATGATGCGCAAGCCAAGGTGGTGGAGCGAAGCGACTATATCGCCATCCGGCATGAGCAGGAACAGACCGGCAATCGACTGGAAGCACGCTGGAACGGCGGAGACAACCGCGTCGTAGCTGGCTGGGAAGCTGCTGTCATCAACTTCACCCACGCCAACAACTCGCCCTACGGCGGATCATCCACAGTAGCCCCGACTGGCTTCAATCCGGGCCTGTTTGCCAGCCCTGATCCGCTGCGGCCTGACTTCAGCACCGATACCACCACCAATGCCGTGTATGTGGAAGATGCCTACGCCATCAACCCAAGCCTTTTGATGCTTGCCGGTTTCCGCCACGACCAGTACAAGGTCGAGCGCGCCAGCCTGCGCGGTGCCGCCGGCTTTACCACCAGGCTGCATTCGAACGCAGTGCGCCTGGGCCTGACCTGGAAGCTGGCCGCCGACGCTTCCCTGTACGGGCAGGTCAGCAGCGGCAGCGACCCGGTTGGCAGTTTGCTGTCGCTGAACCTGGCCAGCAGCCGCTACAAGCTGACCAGCTCGCGCCAAGTCGAAACCGGCATCAAGCAATCCCTGGCGAACGGCAAGGCTGAATGGACTGCGGCACTGTACCGCATCAGCAAGAACGACATCATCACGCGCGATCCATCCAGTCCGGCGCTGTCGATCCAGGGCGGATCGCAATCGTCGCGTGGCGCGGAGTTTACCTCCAGCGTGACCCTATTGCCGGAATGGCGCCTGGAGGCCAATGCGGCCTACACCGATGCCCGGTTCGACCAGTTGATCGAAAGCGGCAATCGCTCGCGCGCTGGGATGCGTCCGGCCGACGTACCAAAGATCTCGTCCAACGTGTGGCTGAACTACCATGCAGACTCATGGCGCGTGGCGATCGGCGCGCGCTACGTTGGCGAACGCTATATCGACAATGGCAACACGCAGGCGCTCGCCGCGTATACCACGATGGACGCGTCGCTTGGCTGGAACGTCAACCGCAATGTGCTGCTGCAGCTGAACCTGCGCAACCTGAGCGACAAGCTTTATGCCAGCACCTCATACAGCGATAGCCAGTACCTGCTGGGCGAGCGCCGCCACGCCGAGCTGACCGTGCAGTGGCGTTACTGATCTCCCGCACCGTGGGATCGTGGAAACGCCAGCTGCACCTGCTGCACCGCTGGCTCGGCATCGCCATCGGCTTGCTCGTGCTGATGTGGTTCATCTCCGGCATCGTCATGATGTACGTGCCAAATCCTGCCCTTAACAAGCAGGAACGCATGGCGTGGCTGGCGCCATTGGATATCCAGCAGGTCAAGGCCAGCGCCTGGGATGCATGGCAATCTTCCGGCCAAGCCGGCGTTCCCTCTGCGGTAAAGATCAATACCATTGCAGGACGTCCTGCCTATCACTTCATGCGCGATGGCCGCCGGTGGTCAGCCTGGGCGGACACCGGCACCGCTCTGGAAGTCACGGAGGCTATCGCCCAGGCCTCAGCCAGAAATGCGGCGCCTGGAGCAAGCAGCCTGGCGGTGGACCGGATTGACCTGGACCAGTGGTCTTTTGGTTCCGTCAGCGGACATCGGCCGCTGTACCGGGTTCGGGCGAACGACGATGTGGGCAGTGTCCTGTATGTGTCCAGCCGCACTGGCGAGTTAGTGCGGGACGCCACGCGCAACGAGCGTGGCTGGAACTGGGTTGGCTCGGTCATGCACTGGATCTATTTCACGCCCTTGCGTACATATGCCCAGCCTTGGCGGCAAGCGGTGATGTGGACTTCCGCCGCAGCCCTCGTGCTGGTGATGGCAGGCATGGTTCTGGGCCTTCAGCGTTTGCGGCTGCGCCAGCGCTATGCCAGCGGCCGGCGTTCGCCGTATCGTGGCTGGCAGGCATGGCATCATTGGCTTGGGCTGGGTATTGGGACGCTGACACTGACCTGGCTGTTCAGCGGCTGGCTATCGGTCACCCCATTCAACTGGCTTTCTTCACCGGGCGTAACGGCCAACGACCAGTTGGCCTTCGCAGGCGGCCCGCTCAGTCGCCAGGATTTGTCGCTGGACCTGGCGCAGGCGGTCCATGCCAGCCAGGGCTTACTCGAGCTCGAGTGGCGCAGAGTCGACGGCAAACTTTTCTTCGGTGCACTCGACCGTACCGGGCAACGCTTGCTGGACCCAGACAGCGGCAGGCCAGCGGCGCCCATTGCGCAAGAGGTACTGCTGCATGCCGTGCGCGCCGCGCGGCCTGGCGTCCAGGTTCTTGCGGCTGAGCTGATCGATAGCGGTGACAGCTTTTACTACAGACATCATGGAGATCGCGACTTCCCGGTACTGCGCGTGCAGTTCCAGTTGAACGACGAGACCACATTCTATGCCGATCCCCGCAAGGGACAGCTGGTCGGACATGCCGATCGCAACAGCAAGTGGAACCGCTGGCTGTTCAATGGCCTGCACCAGCTTGATTTTGCGGCCGCCGTGCGCAAGCGACCCTTATGGGACGTCCTGGTGGCGGTGCTTTGCGTATTCGGCGCAATGTTGTGCGCCACAGGACTGTTCCTTGGGGGCCGGCGCATTAGCAAACTGCGCAACAACCGTTAAGGACTATCGCCCTGCCGTGTCATTCGTCGTCGGAGACGGGGCCGCGGCTGCGCGATGCCATCGGCGGCAGGTCGCATGGTTGGAATTTGATCGGACTGCGCAATCGCAAGGTCGCAAAAAGGCGTTGCGTCTCTTCTGTATTTCGTCCTTGCCAGCAGTAGCTCTTGTCTGGAAAACTCATGTTGTTATTGATTGCGGCCTTTCTGGCTCGCGCGCGTCCTGACAACAGTCGCTGGATCACTTGCGAAGGAACACGCTCGCTGATCAGATATGCCAACGCATATCTCCATCCACATTCGTCAGCCAACTCAAGGGCGCCGTCGACCATTTCCGTTAATCCTTCGAGTGATCGC
Source organism: Duganella sp. Root336D2 (assembly GCF_001425005.1). Lineage (GTDB taxonomy): Bacteria > Pseudomonadota > Gammaproteobacteria > Burkholderiales > Burkholderiaceae_D > Rugamonas. Next base: position 336,953 of record NZ_LMDB01000001.1, read on the forward strand.
CGATCTCCAATCATTAAATCATCTGGCATGCTGTTCTCCCTGTATTCCCGGCATTCGCCGAGGACGAGACTTGCCCGCCTGTTGGAAGAAGAAATTTAGCATGCCGCGCCGGCCGCCGGCATTGGGCTTTACTATTAACATTCGCAACCCGATGCGTTCGCCGTATACGTTGCGGAGACCCAGCTCCGGACTATTTGGAAAGCGGAGCGGCAAATCTGGCCTAAACTGAAAGAGCCCCTCAAAAGGTGAAGCCATGCAACTGATCGAACAGAGAGATATTGCGGAATTTGAATCGATCCTCCGCCAGCACCATCTGGCGCAGCAGGACTTTTCGTTGAGCGCCGTCGACACAACCGATCCAAAGACCGACGAGGTATCAGGTTTACAGGGCGAACTTACCGTGATGCGAAAGTCGACCGGCAAGTCAAAGCAATACCTCATCAGTGACAACACTTCCTGGCTTGAGCTGTTCCGTCATGACATTACAGACCGGGTCTTTGTTGGCAGGGGGAATAGTTCCAGGCTTTCCCGGTTAAACCCGCAGGCAGGCTGATCGAGCGGGCGCTGGTCGCAAAGGGGCGCCAGGTATTTTCATATCAACTTGGAGGTTCTAACATGACTACCGAAACCGGCACCGTAAAGTGGTTCAATGAAGCGAAGGGGTTTGGCTTCATCACACCAGACACTGGCGGTGCAGACCTGTTCGTGCATTTCCAGGATATCCAGGCAAAAGGATTCAAGGCTCTCAAGGAAAATCAACGCGTCTCCTTTGAGCGCGCGCCAAGTCCGAAGGGTGAGAAAGCTGCGAATGTCCGTCCTGAGTGAATACCGCTTGCAATCGAATCGCAGCGACCGCGCGATCTGATCGTGAGGGCCAGCGTGGTACGCCGGCCTCACTAAAATGCATTGGCGATGGCTGCCGACTCGTAAGCGGCGCGGAAGGTGTCATCCAATCGACCGGGCTCAATCAGCTTTGTTCCCGCTTTTGCTGAAGCCACCACATGCGTTGCATTACCCTGGTGGCGCAACACAAAGGGCCGATCATTGGCCGGCGCGCGCAGGAAGGCCAACGCTGCCAGCCGCGCATCGCTGAACTCGATACCTCGCTGTCCACTCTTGCAAATCACGGTGTACATCTCGTGCCGAACACTGTGAGACCCGATCACTTCCGTCGTAGAGCGCATCATCACCTCCAACTGGCCATGGCGATACATTAACCATCTTGCGACTGAAAACCGCTGAGACCTATTATTCCATTTCAAATTGAAATCTCAAAGTCCACTGTCGTTTTCCAGGCAAAGCGCAGGCATGCCGCCAGACAGCCATACCCCGGCCCTCAATGCAAGCCTTCGTTTCCCCGGTGATCGGGTCGCTGATCAGCCAAGTGTGCACCGTGCGTCCTGCGAGCTATCGGACTGGTGAGTACGCGTCCAATGACGTCGGCCGGGACTCCGCAGTTCCTCAAGTAGCGCACCGCCTCTTCCCTTCCAGTAAGGGCCATCAGCGCTATGCCACGCTCCACCTTTTCGGCAACTCGATTGTCGACCCGCCTTGCTTGTTCTGTACCGGCCATTGCTTTGTCCCCATGCATATATAGCCCAGTATTGCACAGCGCCGGACAATGTGCAGTCACCATAGCCGTCGGTAAGTTTATGGATTACGATTTTTCCCAACAGCAACTGTACCAACGTCTTAGAGGCTCACACCATACTTGGCGTAGATCCTGGCGATGGCCCCCGAGCGTTTCATTGTGATGATGGCTTCGTCCAATTTCGGCAGCAAGGCTTTCTTGCCGGGGTGGACGCGCATCGAGACATCAAACGAACCGAGAACGTCACCCAGGACAAACTCACGATACTTGGGCACCATGAGAACATTGTATTGGGCAACCGCTTTGTTTATCAGGATCTGGTCCATGCGCCCCGCCGAAAGCATGGCCATGAGCTGCGCCTCGCTCACGGCATCGGAGCGATGCACGGCGCCGCTGTCAAACAGCTCATGCAAGTCCGGATAGGTGTAACCCCTTACCAATCCGATGGTTCTGCCACTCAAGTCCCTCGGCGTATGCATTGGAAAATATTTGCCCGGGGCGAACACGAGTACGTCGACGACCTTACCAAACGGGACTGAAAATTCGCCCGGAACCCTTTGATTTTTTACCCAGCCGGGAAACACGCCGGGTTCAAGGTCGATACGTCCTACGTCGAACTCTTTGGCAAGGCGCGCGTAGGGGAAGTACTGGATCTGAAAGCGGTGGCCCGTGATGTTGCTTAGCTCATCCAGGATTTCCTGATAAATCCCGCTCCGCCCGTTCTCGATCATCATAGGCGGGTAATCGTAGAAGCCGACCTTGAACGTATCGCTCCGCGCGTCCGTGCCGAACGCGGCGAAAACCAGGCATGTCGCGAAAGCAAAGCGTCTCATGAATCTTCTGAGCAATGCGGAGTTGATGATGGCATTTCCGCATCAACTATTGCGCCATAGCCCTCCACAGTCAAGCTCCGCGTTACCTGTCGACGGACGAACCGCATAAATCTTGCTGCGGCATCAGGCAAGTCCAAAAGTCTTGCGCAATCCTGCGTCCACCGGCCCGGCCGGCATAAATCGCCGTAACTTGCTGAGCAAGGACGCCTGGCCGGATGGAACGCGCCGCATGCGCCATGGTCCCAGTGCCGCCTGCACAATGGTGTCCGCCACAGCATCCGGTTCCGGCGCGCCGCTGACGCTTGCTGCCACAGCTTGTGTAGCAAGGCTACGCTCACGGTCATAGTCTGCAATGCTGGACGCAGTGTGCGGCGAGTTCAGGTCCAGGTTCGTTTTCGTGAAACCCGGCTCGACCAGGGCGACTCGAATGCCGAACTGGCGCACTTCATGGTCCAGCGATTCCGACAGCCCCTCGACCGCATGTTTGGACGCCGCATAAAAGCCCATGTAAGGCGCCGGCAGGAAACCAAGCACCGAGCTGACGTTGACGATCCTGCCGCTGCGCTGCAGCCGCATCTGCGGCAGGACCGCCTGTGCCGTGCGCAGGATACCGAACAGGTTGGTATCGAACAGCGCACCCGCCTCCGTGATCGAAGTCTCTTCCACCGCGCCGACGATGGTCACCCCGGCGTTATTGACCAGGACGTCGATGCGTCCGGCGCGTGCGACGATCTGCTGAAATGCTTGCTTAACGGACGTGTCGCTGCGTACATCCATCTCCACCAACTCGACACCGGCCAATGGGCTCGCACCGGCGATATCCCGTACGGTTCCGAACACGCGGCAACCGCGCCTGGCCAATTTCTCTGCTGTGGCGCGGCCAATACCCGACGACACCCCCGTGACAACAACAACTGTAGATTCCTGTATTTCCATTTCCTTTTCAATGATGGCTAAGCCGCCCCGCAATCGGCGCGACGTTGCTGTCCGCCTCTGGCTGTTCCACGCTATCGCCGCCAGCCTGGATCTTGAACCAGATCGCATACATCGCAGGCAGGAAGACCAGCGTAAGAATGGTTCCCGCAAAGGTGCCGCCGATCAGGGTGTAAGCGAGCGTGCCCCAGAACACTGAATGGGTCAGCGGGATGAAGGCCAGCACCGCCGCCAGCGCTGTCAGGATCACCGGCCTGGCGCGCTGTACCGTTGCCTCCACCACCGCGTTGAAGGGATCGAGTCCAGCCCTCGTATTGTCATGAATCTGCCCGATCAAAATCAGCGTGTTGCGCATCAGGATGCCTGACAGCGCGATCAGGCCCACCAGCGCATTGATGCCAAATGGCTGCCCGAACACGATCAGCATCGGCACCACCCCGATCAAACCCAGGGGGCTGGTCAGGAACACCATCACCATCGCGGAAATGGAGCGCACCTGGAAGATGATGATGAGCAGGGTAATCGCCAGCATGATCGGGAACAGCGGCAGCATCGCCACGGTCGCCTTGCCCGATTCCTCGATGGAGCCGGCCTGTTCGATGCGGTAGCCACTCGGCAGCTTGTCGATCAGCGGCTGCAACTGGCGGCTGATGGCGGCAGATACGTCCGGTGGCTGCAGGCCCTCGGCGATATCGCCGCGCACCGTGATCGTCGGCAGGCGGTCGCGCCGGCGCATCACCGGCTCCTCCGCCAGCACTTCGACCTTCCCGACCTGGGATAAAGGTATGCGCTGGCCATTGGCGCCGGTCAGCGTGAAATCGGCGATCCTGGCCGGGTCGAGGCGTACCTCGCCGGCCGAGCGGGCCACCACCTGCACCGTGCGGATATCCTCGCGCACCGCGGTGATCGGCACACCGGACAGGAAGAACTGCAATTGCTGCGCCACCGCGCTTGACGTCAGGCCCATGGCCTGCAGGCGGTCTTGCTGCAAGGTGAAGTGCAAGGATGGCGTGCGGGTGCCCCAGTCGGTATTCACCGTCCGCATCATCGCACTGGCGCCCATCACCTGCTGTACATCGGCAGCGATATGGCGCAGCTTTTCCGGGTCGGCGCCGGAGACGCGATAGGCCACCGGGAACGGCGAATATGGCCCGAACACAAGCTGGGTGACGCGCACCCGTGCCTCGGGCGCCAGCCCGTCGGCTACCGCCTTGCGCAGCCGCTGTTTCAACTCCTCCCGCTGCACCTGGTTATCGGTGCGCACCACGATCTTGGCAAACGATGGATCTGGCAGTTCCGGGCCCATCGCCAGGTAGAAACGCGGCGCGCCCTGGCCGATGTAGGCCGTAACGATTTTCGCCTCGTCCTGCTTGGCAAGCCAGGCTTCCACCTTTGCGGCGGCGGCGCTGGTCGCGCCGATCGACGTGCCGTAGGGCATCTGCACTTCAACCAGCACTTCGGGACGATCCGAGATCGGGAAGAACTGCTTCTTCACCACCGCCATGCTGAATACGGCCACGACAAACAAGCCGACCACCGCGCCCGCCACCAGCCACTTGCGTGCGATCACGCGCTTCAGGAGCTGGCGGAAGCGGTTATAGCGCGGCGTGTCGTAAAGCGCCCCGTGGCCGCCGGCGACCTTCTCGACGTCGGGCAGCAGCTTGACGCCGAGGTAAGGCGTAAACACCACAGCCACTACCCATGAGGCGATCAGCGCGATGCCGACAATCCAGAACATATTGCTGGTGTACTCGCCGGCGGTAGAGCGGGCAAAGCCATTGGGCATGAAGCCTACCGCCGTCACCAGCGTGCCGGCCAGCATCGGCGCCGCCGTATGGCTCCAGGCGTAGGCCGAGGCAGCGACGCGGCTGAAGCCCTCCTCCATCTTCACCACCATCATCTCAATGGCAATGATGGCGTCGTCCACCAGCAGGCCCAGGCCGAGAATCAGCGAGCCAAGCGTGATCCGGTCGAAATTCTTGCCGGTCGCTGCCATCACGATGAACACCGTCGCCAGGGTCAGCGGCACGGCGGCTGCAACCACGATCCCGACCCGCCAACCCATGCTGGCGAAGCACACCACCATCACCACCAGCAGCGCGGCAAAGAACTTGAGCATGAATTCATCGACGGCCGAACCGATATTCACGGCCTGGTCGGTGATCTTGCTCAAGCCCATGCCCAGCGGCAGTTCGGCATTGATCGCACCTACTTCCTTGTCGAGCGCCTTGCCGAGGTCAAGGCCATTCCAGCCCTCACGCATCACAATGCCCAGCAGGAGCGCCGGCTCGCCGCCGTTGCGGATCATGAACGTTGCCGGGTCTTCGTAGCCGCGCTTGACGGTGGCGATATCGGACAGCTTCAACGTGCGGCCCTGTGCCACCACCGGCGTGTCGCGAATCTTCTGCAACTGGTCGAAGGCACCATCCAGGCGCACCAGCACCTGCGGGCCCCTGGTTTCCACCGAACCGGCCGGGGTCAGGGCATTCTGGCTTTGCAGCGCCGCGAATACATCCTGCTGGCTGACGCCAAGCGTTGCCAGCCGCTCATGCGAAAATTCAAGGTAAATGCGCTCCGCCTGCTCGCCGATGATGTTGACTTTTTTCACGCCGGGAACGCGCAGCAGGCGCTGACGCAGCGCCTCCGCGTCGCGCACCAGCGTGCGCTGCGGCTCTCCCTTCGCCTTGAGGGCGAACAGGGCAAAGGTAACGTCCGCGTATTCGTCGTTGACCAGAGGGCCGATCACGCCGGGCGGCAGGTTGCTTATCTCATCGCCGACCTTTTTGCGCGCCTGGTAAAAATCTCCCTGCACTTCAGACGGCGGCGTGCTGTCGAGCAGGGTCAAGGTCGTGAAGGCCAGGCCCGGTCGGGTATAGGTTTCACTGCGGTCGTACCAGCGCAATTCCTGCAGGCGCTTCTCGATCTTCTCGGCGACCTGGTCCTGCATTTCCTGCGCCGTGGCGCCTGGCCAGGCGGTAACGATGGTCATCACCTTGACCGTGAAGGCAGGATCTTCCGCGCGTCCCAACTTGAAGAACGCAATGACACCAGCCAGGGAGATCAGGCAAATCAGGAACAATGTGACGGAGCGCTCGCGTACGGCCAGCGCAGACATGTTGAAACGCCCCTCGCTCATGGCAGCCCCGCCACGGTTGCTGCGGCGGCCTGGCCGGCCACGCGTACCTGGTCGCCTTCATGCAGCAGGTGCGCACCAAGGGCAACGATGCGATCGCCCGGTTTAAGACCGCCGGCGACACGTGCGCTATCGTCGTCCAGGCGCTGCACGACGACCGGCCGCCAGGAGACCTTGGCTGGTTCTCCAGCCAGCAGCCAAACACCCGGCCCCTTACCTGCATCGAACAACGCGCCAATGGGCACCCGCAGGCCGCCCCGCCCCTGCGCGTTCGCTAGCGGGACCTGGAGGGTGACTGTGGAGCCGAGCGGCGCATTCGATAGCTCGCCCTCGAGCACATAGCGGGCCTCGTACGTGCGCGTCAGCCGGTCGGCGGCATCGGAAAGCTGCCGCAGCCGGGCCGGCACTGCCAGTTCCTCCTTGCCGAACAGCCTCGCCTGGGCGGTGGCGCCCACGGCCGGGCGCAGGGTTTCCGGCAACTGGATGACGGCTTCGCGCCGGCCGGCGTGCGCTACCCGCACAACGGCCTGCCCTGCATTGACGACCTGGCCGGGCTCGGCCAGCGTGTCGACAACCACGCCGTCGGCATCGGCCACCAGCTCCGCATAACGGCTCGCGTTGCGCGCTAATTCCGCCTGCGATTCCGCCGCGCTGAGCTGCGCTTTGGCCGCATCTGCCGCAGCCTTGGCCTGGTCGTAGGCTGATGCCGATATGGCGCCCGTGCCGCGCAAGCCACGGTAGCGGGTTTCATCGTCGGCCGTTTGCTGGGCCCGGGCACGTGCTGCGGCAACGACTTCCAGCTGGGCGTTGACTGCCAGCTTCAGGTCGGAGGGATCGATACGCATCAGCGCCTGGCCGCGCTTGACGGCTTGGCCGGTATCCACCAGCCGCTCCGTCACCTTGCCGGCGACACGAAAACCCAGGTCGCTTTGCACGCGGGCAGCGACAGTCCCGGTGAATGCGCGGGCATCGGCGACATCGCTCTCGACCCCGACCGCCCTCACCAGCGGAGCAGCAGTACGTGGATCGGCGGGCGGTTTTTCGCCGCAAGCGGCTAGCGCAAGGGGCAGGACGGTAACGACAGACGAGAAAATGAGGTTGCGGCGGCGCATAGGAATCCCGAAAAGGAAGCAAACAGGATTCCATTTTGAGACTAGTGACCACTTAAGTCAATAGTCACTTGCACATTTCTGCCGTATCGGCTCGTTCAGGGCGACAAACTCCGGAGCACCAGGCTCGACAATTGGAGCGGCGCCTCCTGCGCGGAGTCCAGGCCGTATTGCAACAGGACCGGGTTCAGGTACGGCCGCATCACCAGGTAAATCGCCGTCACCGCCTCGTCGAGAGGCGTCTTTCGTTCGAAATCTTCCGTCTCGCGGCCTTGCCGCAGGATGTCCTGCAAGATGGACTGGATGCGCTGCTCATACATGCTGGTGGATTCCCAATTTCCCGTGGCTGCCGCTGCTGCTATATCGTAAAGTTTGCGATTTTCAAAAAACAGGCGCAGGCTCGATTCGACAACCGCCTTGAACATACGGCGCAGCTTCTCAGGCGGCTTCTCGACCGCGTCGATGGCCGCCCTGACATCCGACTCGATTTCAGCCAGGCAGTTCGCACAAATCTGTTCGCCAATCGCCTGCTTGGACTCAAAGAATTTGTAGATATAGGCCTTGGAGAAACCGATCGACTTGGCCAGGTCGGAGACCGTGGTCTTTTCATAGCCATACAAACGGAAATGCTCGCTCGCCGCGGCGACGATCTGGTCACGCACCTCATGGTCGACAGGACCACGAGATGGGCTGGGGGTAACGGTTGCCTTATTCATGACCGACAGCTTACCGCCTGACTCCATTTTGCACAACCAGTGACCATTTCATGATACAGTCACCTCAAAATCATCTTCCCAGAAAGTCAGCCATGTTCAAAACCAGCCTTTCCATCAGCCTCATTGCCGGCCTCGCAGCGGGTTGCGCGGTCGGCCCCGATTACGCTCGCCCCGACGCACCCTTGCCCCAACACTATTTCAGCAAGGAGGCCATCGAACAGCGGGGCAGCGCGGCGACAGTGCCATCCAGCGCCTGGTGGGAAGGCTTTGACGACCCAAACCTGAATCGCCTGGTTGCCCTGGCACTGCGCCAGAACCTTGACATCGGCCAGGCCGCGGCCCGTATCACCCAGGCCAAGGCCGGACTGGCATCGGCCAACGCGGCTCTCCTGCCCTCCGCCAGCGTCAGCGCCCAGGGCACGCGCGCCCACCAATCGCTGGAAACACCTTTGGGACAGGTTCTGAGTTCGACGCCAGGCTACGACCGCAATGGCAGCGCCTATGATGTCAGTCTCGGAGCGTCTTGGGAACTGGACTTGTTTGGCGGCGTGCGCCGCGACCGCGAGGCAGCGCTTGCCGAATACCAGGCGTCCCAGGCTGGCGCGGCGGCCGTGCAGTTGGCCGTAGCGGCCCAGACTGCGGACCTTTACATGACTATCCGGGGCCTGCAAATCCGCCTTGACGTCGCGGGCAGGCAAATTCAGACGCAGCAGGAGTTGCTGGCCAAGATAAGGCAGCTTTACGACCAGGGCCTGGCAGCCGAACTGCAGATGCGGCAAACCGAGGGTGCGCTGGCGCAGGTACGGGCTACGGTGCCAGTGCTGCAAGCGGCTTTGGATGCGGCCATGAATGCAATGGACGTCATGCTCGGCAGCGCTCCAGGAACGCACCGGCAGGAACTGGCCGAGGCACGCGGCGTACTTCCGGCCATACCGCAGGTCGCCGCGACCGGGTCGCCGCGCGACCTGCTTCGGCGCCGGCCCGACCTGGTCGTTGCCGAACGTCGACTTGCGGCATCAAATGCCCGCATTGGCGCGGCAACCGCTGAATATTATCCGAAGCTGTCCCTGAGCGGAATGCTTGGCAGCGCCACGGCCATCTCGGCAGGCAAGCTGTTCTCCGGCAGCGCAAACCAGGCTGCCGGGATACTGGGCTTGCGCTGGCGGCTATTCGACTTCGCCCGCATCAATGCCCAAATCGAAGTGGCCAAAGGCCGCGAGGCCGAAGCGCTGGCAGCCTACCGCTTATCAGCACTGCATGCCATGGAGGACGTGGAGAATGCCTTCTCCACCCTGGTCAACCGTGAACAGCAAGCCAGCATCCTGGCCGACGGCGTGAATTCGCTTGGCCGCGCACGCGCGGCCTCGCTTGCCGCCTACCAACAGGGCGTTGCCAGCCTGGTCGAAGTGCTGCAGGCGGACGAAAACCTGCTGCGTGCCACCGACACGCAGGCGCAGGCGCAAACCGAGTCGGCCCGCGCCGCTGTCGCCGCCTTCAAAGCGCTGGGCGGCTGACATCGCGTTGCACTGTGATGCCGGCGCCATGCCGTAATGGTTTTGCAGTCCTGGCGCCCTCATGGCCGAAGAACGACTTTACGGCAGGCGTCGCGCTTCTCATCGAACATCCGGTATCCCTCGCTGGCCTCGAGAAGCGGCAATCTGTGCGAAATGATGACATCCGGGCTGAGCTTTCCCTGTTCAATGAACGTCAACAGCTCGGGCATGTGGCGCTGGACGTGGGTTTGGCCAGTTTTGAATCCAATGCCCTTTTCGAACACGTCTCCAAACAGAAAGCCGTGAATGAATCCGGAGTAGACGCCCGGCACGCTAACGGTTCCGCCTCGCCGCACCGCGGCGATGCACTGGCGCAGGGCTTTTCCGCTACTCCCTTCGAGCTTGAGCGCCGCCAGCGTTGTTTCGAGCGCACTACCTTTCGCCTCGAATCCCACGGCGTCGACCACGGCGTCAACGCCGCGGCGGCTCGTGTGTTCGATGATGTATTCCGCTGCGTCCACCTGATCGAAATTGACGGGAATGATGTTGTAGGTCGTGCGTGCGAACTCCAGCCGGTAAGGATGGTGATCCACCATGAAGATCGTTTCCACGCCCAGCATGCGGGCGCACGCCGCGGCCATCTGTCCGACCGGCCCGGCGCCAAAGATCGCCAGCGATGACCCGGCGCCAACCCCGGCGTTCAACACCGCCTGGTAGCCGGTTGGCAGGATGTCACTCAGGAACAGGACTTTTTCGTCCTCCAGCGTATCCGGAATTCTGATCGGGCCGACATTGGCTTTGGGCACCCGCACATATTCCGCCTGCCCTCCCGGCACACCGCCATACAGGTGACTGAAACCGAACAATGCCGCCCCTGGACGGAGCGACTTCTTGTTCATGATGGCGCCACGGTCCGGATTGGTGGTTTCACACGCCGAATAGAGGTGCATGTCGCAGAAGAAGCAGCTCCCGCAGGCGATCACGAAAGGCACCACCACCCGGTCCCCCTTTTGCAACCGCGTGACATCCGGTCCGGCATCCACCACGGTACCCATGAATTCATGGCCCATGATGTCACCCTCCTTCATTCCCGGTACTTTGCCCCGGTAGAGGTGCAAGTCCGAGCCGCAGATCGCGGTGGCGCTTACTTGAAGGATGACGTCATCAGGCTCCTGGATGACAGGATCCGGGACGGTGTCGACTTTTACATCATGGGCTCCATGATAGACCAGCGCTCGCATATGAACCTCCTTCAATTAGCTGCCAAAGCGCGATTCGGGCAAACCAACGGTATCCGCCACGCGCACCGAGAACACGCCACCGGCATCGCGCTCATGCACCAATAGATCCACGAGCGCAGTGGTGACGTACAACTGGTCCAGCCCTGGGCCGCCAAACGCCGGGCACGTTGGCTGGCTGACCGGCACAGCGATGGCGCGGTCGACAATTCCGTCCGACCGATAGCGCACGATGCGGCCGGCGCCCCACTCCGCATTCCAGACGCAGCCATCGGCGTCCACGGTTGAACCATCGGGCTCACCGCAGCCGGGGGGCAGGCAGGCGAATTCCCGCTCACCTGAAAGCTCATCGCCGTAGTCGCAGCAGCAGATGACCCCGGCCAGCGAGTCGCAGAAATACATAAGCCGGCCGTCCGGGCTAAAGCAGATGCTGTTCGCAATGGCCACCGGTTTCAAGGGAAGGCATTCGAGCCGCAAATCGTGCCCAAGCCGGTAGAAACGGCCGATCGGCGCCCGTCCCAACGCTTCGTTCATGGTGCCGAATACAAACCGGCCCTGCCTGTCGCAGCGGCCGTCATTGAGCCTGACCTCGGGACTGCCGCCATCCACTTCCACGATGGTCAGGATGGCCGCATCAGGCAGGTTGAACCAGGCCAGCCGCCTTTCCAGGCCAAGCAATATACGGTCATCGTTGTGCGTCAGGGCAAACGAGGCAAGGCGTTCAGGCATCACCCATGTCTGGACAGCTCCGCTGGACGGCGTGAAGCAGCATAAGACGCGTCCCAAAATGTCGGTCCACCATAGCCGCTGCGTCCGGTCGCACCAGAGCGCGCACTCACCCAGCGCGTTTTGCGCGTCAACCACCAGTTCCATGATTTCCTCCTGCATCCACGACGTATAGCGTCGACATTGCACAAGGTTCGCCTGGACGGCACACCATGCCTGGAAATGACGGCTGGTTGGGCGCGTCCGGGAACTCCTGCGGCTCCAGGCAAAGACCCGCATGCGGTCCGAATCTCCTGCCTTGGCCACCCGCTGAGGCATCGAGGTACTGTCCGCTATAGAACTGCAAGCCCGGACAATCGGTATAGATCCGCAGCCGGCGCCCCGACGCCGGGTCGCGCAGCCAGGCCTGCGGGCCGGGAATTGCCCCAAGAACGAAATTGTGGTCATAGCCGCGCGCGAGCATCAGTTGGCGGTCGTCGGTGCCAAGGCTGCTTCCGATGCAGCGCGCAAGCCGGAAGTCGAATGGGCCGCCAGTCACAGGCTCCGCACGTCCGACGGGAATCAGGTCGTCACGCACCGGCAAATACAGGTCGGCATCGATCCAGAGCAGGTGCGACAGCACATCGCCCCGGCCGGCAACGTTGAAGTAGCTGTGCTGGCTGATGCTGACCGGCGTCGCCTGGTCCGATGCCGCCTGGTAGGTACAACGCAAGGCACCCGAGGCCAGCAGCTCGTAGGTAACCATCACCAGCAGATTGCCCGGATAGCCCTCTTCCCCGGCAGGACTCAGCCGATACATGATGAGCCGTGCCAGTTCGTTTTCGACATGGAAGCCTGTTTGCCACATCTGCTTGTGAAAGCCGGCAGCACCTCCATGCAGGTGGTGCATGCCCTCATTTCGGCCCAACTGATGCACTTTGCCATCCAGGGCGAAACGTCCGCCAGCGATGCGATTGGCAAATCGTCCGACCAGTGCGCCCATATAGCTTGCGTCGGTTTCATATTCCCGCACTGTGTCAAAGCCCAATACCAGATCGACCGGTTCTTCCGAAGATACGGCCAGTGTCCAGCGCCGGATGATGCAGCCATAGTCGAGCACCCGGAGCAGCATCCCTGTGCCGTTATCCAGGGTGAATTCGGTGACAGGCCGGCCATCGGCCAATTCGCCGAATCGAGACTGGGAGACGGATGGCTTCATCCTTCCCTCCAGGCGGCCAACTGCTCCACCCGCCAGTGCCTTTCTTCGATGTTCATGGTGCGATCGCCTCCGCGAATCGTGCCAGGGCAGCGCAATAGGCCTGGTCTGGATCAATCAGCCGCGTGGAGTAGCCCAGCGCGTGGGCAACCTGGAGATATGGGGCATTCAGCCCGGCCGATGCGATCAGGCGCAGTAGCGGCAATTCATCCCTGTCGCATGCGGCGCGTGCCGCGAACTCGGCCCCGATCAGCAGGCCACTGACGTAGGATGCGGTGCCGGAAGCGTCAGCATCGCCGGACACCACGCGAGCCCGCGCTTCAAACAGCGTGTGCGACAGCGTCTCGCCATCCTGCGCACGGTCGGCCCCTTTGCATAGCGCGGCCTGGTCATCGCTACCGCCCATCAAGGGCGCCAGCGTTCCCCCGCTGCGCATGGCCGCGTACAATTCACCCGTGATGTAAGTCGACAATCGCCTGATGACGCCTTCGCGGAGTTCGACCCATTTGCTATGGGTGCCTGGCAGGACATACCAGCCGTCGCCGTGCTGAAGGGCCAAGGCACCCAGTAGCTGGGTCTCTTCGCCCCGCATCACATCAACGGAACCATCCCCGCGGTGGCAATAACCGGGGACGATGAAGCAGCCCGGCGCTGTGTTTACCGGCACCAGCGTCTCAGGCAGGCGGTTCAGCGCGACGCTACTGTCCAAATAGGCTACCTCCTGCCAGCCCAGGGCGCTGCCCGCCATACCGGACAACACGACCGGAACTTGCGCGTCGATGCCGAGATGATGGCGCAGCGCCTGGAGCGACTCAGGAAAATGCCCCTGCACGGCGAGCGCACCCTGGGCGTCCTCATGCCTATGCAAACAGTGTCCGCCGGCGCCGACGACATAAGCGCGACGGTTGCTGCTACCCCAATCGATACCCAACAGGCAGGCTGGCGCTACCATTCCGCCACGCTGCCATCGGGGTGGCGCCACAGCGGATTGCGCCAATCCCGCGCGCTGCGGCTGGCCTCAATGACCCGCTCTTGGTTGATATCGACGCCCAAACCCGGCAATGGCAGCGGCTTGATGTAGCCGCCATCCATGCGGAAGTCGTCGGCGTTGTGTACATAGTCCAGCAACTCCGCGCCCCGGTTGTAATGGATACCCATGCTCTGCTCCTGCAGTACGGCGTTGTAGGAAACGAAGTCGACCTGCAAACAGGCGGCCAGTGCCACGGGGCCGAGCGGGCAGTGCGGTGCCAGCGCCACGTCGTAGGCCTCGGCCATGGCCGCAATGCGCAGGCACTCGCTGATGCCGCCGGCGTGCGACAGGTCGGGCTGCAGGACAGCGAGCCCGCCCTGCTCCAGTACATGCTTGAACTCGAACCGTGAATACATGCGCTCACCTGCTGCCAGGGGGATGCTGGTCATATCCGACAGCCGGCGGTAATACTCGGCCTGTTCCGCCAGCACGGGCTCTTCGACGAACAAAGGCCGATATGGTTCCAGGGCCCGCAACAGCGGCTTCGCCATTGGCCATGCAACACGGCCGTGGAAGTCGATGCCGAACTCGATGTCGTATCCGAACACCGAGCGGATGCCCGCGATGCGTTCGACGGCGGCGTCTACCGCCTTCGCACTATCGAGCATTGCCAGTTCTTCAGTTCCATTCATTTTGAACGTATTCAGGCCTAGCGCCTGCAGGGTCCGGATCCCGGCGACGACCTCCGCCGGCCGGTCACCGCCGACCCAGCTGTAAATCTTCATCCGCTCACGCACCAGCCCACCCAGCAACTGGTACACCGGAACTCCCAGCGCCTTGCCCTTGATATCCCATAACGCCTGGTCGATGCCGGCAATGGCGCTCATGAATACCGCACCGCCGCGATAGAATCCGCCGCGGTACAGCACCTGCCAGATGTCGTTAATGCGTGCCGGGTCGCGCCCGACCAGCAATTCGCCCAGCTCTTGCACAGCGGTCTCAACGGTGCGAGCACGGCCCTCTATCACCGGCTCGCCCCAGCCGACAATGCCCTCGTCCGTGTCGATCCTGAGGAACATCCAGCGCGGCGGCACCCGGTAAGTGCTCAGTCGTGTGATCTTCATGTCCACCTCGCATCAACGATGAATCCCTGACCGCTACACATGGGGCCGTTCTCCGGCGTCGGCGCTCCTCATGACGCGCGCGGGGCAACCCGGCTATGTTCTCGCGTGACCTGCTCGGCTGCCCGCTTTCCTGCAAGGAACGCATGGTCGGAGTTGTAGTACTCCCATTCACTGTAACGGCCAGCCAGATGAATGTCATGCCCGGCCAGCCAGGTCCGCACCGTCGCTACGTTTTCGGCCCGCTGGTGGTCGTAGACAACATAGGCCACAGGCATGTCAATCTGGTTTGCGACCAGCACCTGGTCGTCAGCGCTGATGAAGCCGACTTTGATGGCGTCGTCAATACAGCGCTGGATCAGTGCTTCGCCGTCCAGTGGAAGCGGCTTGAGCGGTGAGTATGAGATCTCGCAGGTGAAGCCAAAGCCGCCCGGAGCATTGCATTCGGGGCTGGCATTGCCTTGCACGAAGATGCGATGGAATATCGTGTCTTCTGGATAGTAGATCCAATGCTTGTCTGTCACATCACTGCGCGCGATGCCGATATTTACACAACGTATCGAGATGTGACGCAGCCCCCGTGCGGCCTGCCGCACCGCCGGTGGCGCTGCATCGCCAATCAGTTTGACCAGTTCCGGCAATGGCATCGTGCTGACCAGTTTTTCGTACTGGAATCGGCGGCCGTCTGCCAGCGTTACCCGGTGTTCCTCTGGCAGCACCTGCGCCACTTCGGCATTGAGCTCAATTTTTCCGCGAATCAGGGGCAGGAAGCCATTCATCAACGACTGGAAGCCGCCGCGCTTCGGATAGCCAAAACGGGCGTTGGGGCCCATCGGCCTGGGCACCGGCCGCAGCGCGCCTTCAACAATCTCCGCGAGGTTCGGCAATGGCACGCGGCCGCCCAGCCAGGAAGTTTCCATTTCACTGAGCGGCACCGTCCAGAGCTTGCGGTTATACGGGATGGCAAAGTGTTTCGCGATCCCGGCGCCCCACACCTTGTAGATAAAGTCCTCGAAGCTTTGCGTCTTCTCCGTGCGAGCCGTATCACTGGCCCGCGCCGCTTCGCTACCACCATCAGCGCAACAATCTTCCACGTGCTGGCTTGCGCAGGATGGTGCCTCGGCGCCATCCCCGTAGCGGGCCTCGATGGCACCGAGGATACATTCCTTGATGACTTCAGGTGGCAGGCCATTCAGGGAGGCCTGGAACGGATAGCGTGTATACACCTCTTTGCTGTAGACCCACGCTTCGCGCATCTGCCAGTGCTGGTTCTCGCCCAGCAGTTTGTCGTACAGCTCCAGCACGTAAGGGTCATTGGAAAACATGATGTGCCCGGCATGATCAAAGGTGAAACCGCCGTCCTGGATTGAACGGCACCAGCCGCCAACGCTGCCATTTCGCTCCAGGAGCAAATTATCGGTGCCTACGTGATATGCCGCCGACAGTCCAGTCGGCCCGCCCCCAATAACGATGCTGCCGTAGAGCGGTATACCTGGAGATGCACGCAGCGGATTGATCTTTCCGGGCGCATCGGTTTGGCCCGCTTCCCCGTTGTCGCCGGCGCTTTTACGTGTCAGCCGCGCGGCCTTGCCGCCTGGTGGTGTACCGGCAATCAGTTGCTGCATGCGGTCGGCTGTGGCATCCCATGAGGTGCGCGCCACCACCTCCCGCATCGAAGCGCCCATCCTGGAAGTCTGCTCCGGTGTCTGCGCCAGCGCGGCTTCGCAATGGGCGATGAATTGCTTGTGGTCGCGACCAATTGCAACAATCGTCCCGTAAGGGTCCTCCACATCGCGGATCGCCGTGCTGACGATTGGCAGCTCCGCCGCCATGTACTCCAGGACTTTGGTCGGGCTGATGAAACGCGTTGCTTCGTTCAATGCGAACGACAGCAGGCAAACGTCCCATCCGGCCAGGAATTGCGGAAGATCCTGATAGGACTGCTGACCGAAATAGTGCACGTTCTGCCGCTGCGGCAGCGCAGCAGGATCGATCTTGACCACAGGCCCCACCAGCACCACCTGCCATTCCGGGTGCGCATCGGCGATGTCGGCAATCAGGCCGGCATCGAAGCGCTCGTCGATAACACCAAAGAATCCCAGCCGCGGATGCGGGACGCCGCGTTGAAGCGCATGTCCATTGCTGCGGTCAAGCGCCTGCGCAAAATGCGCCGCCTCGACACTGCTCGGGAAGCAATGCGCATTGTCATGGCGCGTTCGCTTTGCTTCATACAAGCTCGGTCCGCCCGTGAACACCAGGTCGGCAATATTGAGCAAGGCACTCTCGCGCTGAAGCAGCTGCTTGGGCGGATTCTTGAATGCGCTCAGCTCATCCATGCAATCGTAGATCACCAGCGAAGGGTGCAGGCCCTGCAGCAATGGCAGCGCCATCGGCGTATAAAACCATACCAGCACCTCTTCGCCAGCCGGTGCCAGCTCCGCCACCAGCGGCTGCAGGAGGGGGAGCTGGTCGTCATGGAAGCCTGGCGCATGGGATGGCGTATGCGGCTGGCAAACTGTCAGGTTAGGCGAAGCTTGCGAAAATACCATGCGCCCCTCGCCTGCCTCGTACACCGGCTCTTCGACGAACATGACCTTGTAATGCTTCGCCAGGCGCGTGAGCAGGTGCTGCGGACGCTGGAAAACAAAGTCCCAGCGCAGGTGGCAGAAGACGATCAGGGTTTGCATGGTGCTCTCCTCGAGGCAAAGGCTGTCAGCCAGCCGGATTGATTGGCGCTACATCAGGTTGCGCGTCGCCGCGCTGATCTGTTCCAGCGGGACCTTCGGCGTGCGGTCCGCGTTCAGCAGGCCATTCGTTTCCTGGAACGTGTCGGCAAATTGCGTGTAGCAAAAACCGCTGAACATGACCGTCTCGTTCACCACCTTCAACAAGGCGCGGTAATGATCGAGGAAGGCTGCGGGAGTGTTCTGCCGCGAATAGCCCCAGGTATGGTGGGGCGGCGCGTTCGGATCGAACGCAATGCCGCCGAACTCAGTCAGCACAATGGGCTGGCCGCGGTGCGGAAAGCCATCCAGGGTGAGGATGCGGCCACCCGGGCGGCGCTGGTCGAATAATGTGCGGACCGGGTCCGTGACTTCGTAGCGCTGGCGCACCTTGTCGGGGTCCGGATCATAGTCGTGGATGCCAAGGATGTCCGTGGCCGAGGCCTCCCAGCCATCGTTGCCGATCACCGGCCTGGTCGGGTCGAGCATGCGTGTCAGGTGGTACAGTGCCTCCACGGCATTGCGATGCGCCTGCACCGCCGTCAGATTCGGCACGCCCCATGATTCGTTGAACGGCACCCAGACAATCAGGCTGGGGTGGCTGTAGTCGCGCTCAATGGCTTCCGTCCATTCACGCACCAGCCGCGTCATGGCCCGCGCCGTGAAGGCGTAAGCGGACGGCATTTCCTCCCATACCAGCAGGCCCAGGCGGTCCGCCCAATACAGGTAGCGCGGATCCTCGATCTTCTGGTGCTTGCGGACGCCGTTAAAGCCCATTGCCTTGGCCAGCTCGACATCGCGCCGCAAATCGTCGTCCGAAGGCGCCGTCATCAGGCTGTCCGTCCAGTAACCCTGATCGAGTACCAGGCGCAACTGATAGGGCCGGCCATTGAGCATGAAACGGTCGCGGTTGATTGATACCGAGCGCATGGCGGCATACGAGCGCACACGATCAAGAATGCGATCGCCGCTGTACAGGGTCAGTTCCGCATCAAGCAAGGTTGGCCGTTCAGGGCTCCACAGGATCTCGTTGCGGGAATCGTCAATACCAGGGTCCGACAGTGCGATCTTGCGGTTGGCCTCCTGCCCAACCAGCATGTAGCGGTCGGCCGCCAGCAGTTTTTCACCTTGCCAGATCTTGACCTCAACCGCCAGTGCGGGGCAGGCGTCACCGGCGGCCAGCACCTCGCAGCCCAGCTCATAGCCGTCGAAAATGGGCGTCCAGCGCAAGCGGCGGATATAGGTCGCCGCGACATTCTCCAGCCAGACGGATTGCCAGATCCCCGTCGTACGCGGATACCAGATCGAATGCGGTTCACGTTGCCAGTCCTGCTTGCCCCGTGGCTTGGCCAGGTCGGCCGGATCGTCTTCGACATACACCACCAGCGTTTGTTCGCCGTCGACCAGTTCATCCGTGATGTCGGCAGTGAATGATGTATGGCCGCCCTCGTGTTCGGCAACCATATGGTTGTTGATCCACACGCGCGCCTGGTAATCCACGGCGCCAAAGTGGAGCAAGGTGCGAGGCCCGCGCTCCTCAACCGTGAAACGGCAGCGGTACCAGCATGCAGAATGGAAGTCCGTATCGCCGATTCCACTTGCAACGGATTCTGGCGCAAACGGCACCGTGATCCGTCGCGACCATGGGATGCGGTCGGACGGCAAGCTGAATTGATGCTCGTCATCAAATTCGAAGTCCCACTCGCCGTTCAAGGACTGCCATTGCTCGCGCACCAGCTGCGGCCTTGGATATTCGAACTGGCCCATTTTCTCCCCTGCCCGATTTGTTTTTTCGTTGGGCCATCGTAACAGCGCATCTACCTCAGTGCGCTCACGATACGAACGGGAAAAATGTTTGAAAAATGGCAGCTAGCCCGATGCCGTATGAGCCAACGCGACGCTGGTGCAATCCCGACCACACCTTCCTGGCGTCGGTCCACCTCGAACTGAGCGCCCAGCCGGCTGCTCAGTGGACCGGATTGGCGCGGGTCGCTTCCGGTCCTGCTGCGGGCAGCATTTCAGCGGCCGCCGGCGCCATCATCAAGCGCATGGGAATGGCCAGCTCGATGCCGTGCTCGGCCAGCGCGCCCACCACCCGCAGGTAGATTGCCTGCTGGGTGTCCATGAAGACGAAGTAGTCGGGCGACTTGATCCAGTAGACGGTTTCGAAGTCGAACGACCACTCGCCAAGGCCCGAAAAATGCGAGCGTTCGAAGGTCGCCGTCTGCTCCTGGGCCAGCACGGCGTCCTTCAGTAGCCGCGGAATCTCGCGCAACTGCTGTTCCGCCGTACCGTGACGCACCCGCAGGATGAATGCGGCACGCCGCGTGTGCATGCGCGTCTGGTTCAGGATGCGGGCCTTCAGGATGTCGCCGTTGGAAAAAATGATCTGGTCGCCGCCCAGGCCGCGCAAGCGCGTGGTCTTCAAGCCGATGTATTCAACCGTGCCCAGCTTGTCGTCCACAATGATGAAGTCGCCGACGACGAAGGGTTTGTCCAGCACGATGGAAAGCGAGGCAAACAGGTCGCCCAGGATGTTCTGCACCGCCAGCGCCACTGCGATGCCGCTGATGCCGAGGCTGGCCACCAGCGTCGTGATATTGAAGCCCAGGTTGTCCAGTACCATGAGGGTAAAGACGACCCAGACCACCAGGCGCAATACGAAGTCGATGATCGCAGCGGAGGTGGCAGAGGCGCCTTTCTCGTCGCGCGCACGGTAATGGCCGCGCCACGAGCGCAGCAGGCTGTCGGCCCAGACTCCGCCCTGCAGCAGCAGGGTGGTGGCCGTGATGCGCCACATCCAGGTCTGCTGCTTCGGCGGCAAGTCGAGCATCTGGCTCCCCAGCCACGCCCCGCCCACCGCTATGGTCAGCAACCAGGTCTTGCGCAGCGCGCGCACCAGCCAATCGTCAATCGCCGTATGGGTATATGCGGCGATCACCGCCAGGCGCCGCACAGCCAGGCATTTCACCAGGTACAGCACGGCCGCCGCCGCTGCCATCACGGCCAGCGCCGTGCCCCATTCTTCGACCGAATTTCCGAGAAAGGTATAACGCATCCGCGCAGTGTAGCGAAGCGGGGCCGGTGACTGCGCACGCATGACTACCGGCAAGGTTGCGCCAGCCAGTGGAAAAGTTCGGGATACTTTCGCCACCTCGACTCGCAAGCCCAGAACAATGTCAACAAACAAGCCAACCACCGTAGAACTGTGGGGCGGACTGGAAGGCACCGTCAACCGCGTAGCCGACCAATACTTCAGCCAGATTGAGCGCAACGGCCACGACCGGCGCGAGGACGACCTGGACCGCTTTGCGGCGCTGGGTATTCGCGCGCTACGCTACCCCGTGCTGTGGGAGCGGGTGGCGCCGAATGGCCTGGCCAGTGCCGACTGGACCCAGCCGGACAAGCGATTGCCGGTCTTGCAGGCGCTGGGTGTCACCCCGATTGTGGGCCTGGTGCATCACGGCAGTGGCCCCTTGCATACCAGCCTGGTGGATCCGGCCTTCGCCGAGCAGCTGGCCGGCTACGCGGGCGCGGTGGCGCAGCGCTATCCCTGGATCCAGTACTACACGCCCGTCAACGAACCCTTGACGACGGCACGCTTTTGCGGCCTCTACGGACTGTGGTATCCGCACGGGCGCGACGACAAGACTTTCCTGCGCGCCCTGCTCCATCAATGCCAAGGCACCGTGCTGGCGATGCGCGCCATCCGTGCCGTCAATCCGCACGCCAAGCTGATCCAGACCGATGACCTCGGTAAGACTTATAGCACGCCAGAGCTGTCCGACTGGGCGGACTTCTATAATGATCGCCGCTGGCTGGCCTGGGACCTGCTGTGCGGGCGCGTCAACCAGGAACATGCCTTGTGGCCCTACCTCACCGAACGCGGCGGACTCAGCGCGCAAGAGCTGCTGTGGTTCAGCGAGAACCCGTGCCCGCCCGACATCATCGGCTTGAACTACTACATCACCAGCGAACGCTGGCTCGATCACCGCGCCGAGCGCTATCCGCAGCGCTACGTAGGCGCAGACGGTTTTGCCGACATCGAAACAGCGCGTGCCCTGGCCGTTCCCACGCCAGGCATTGGACCGCTGCTCGACGAAGTATGGGAACGCTACAAGCTGCCAATGGCCGTGACCGAAGCCCATATCGACGCCAACCGGGAAGACCAGCTGCGCTGGCTGCTCGAAGTGTGGAACGCGGCCGAGGAAGCAAGCCGGCGCGGCGCGGACGTGCGCGCCGTGACGGTATGGTCGCTGCTGGGTTCTTTCGATTGGAATTGCCTGGTAACCGAGTGCAGCGGGTATTACGAAACGGGCGCCTTCGACCTGCGCGCACCGCTTCCGCGCCCTACCGCCTTGGCCACAATGATGCGCGAGCTGGCCACCGGCCGCCCGCTATCGAGCCCGGTCTTGCAAGGCGCCGGCTGGTGGCGCCGCCCCGGCCGTTTTCTCTGCCCGCCGGCGGCCAGCAGCACCAGCCTGGCAGCCCTGCCAGCCGAACGCCAGGTCCCGCAGCGCCCCGCACAGCCGATCCTGATCAGCGGCGCCACCGGCACGCTGGGATCGGCGTTTGCGCGCATCTGCGAGCAACGCAACCTGTCGTACCGCGTCCTGACGCGCCAGGAGATGGACATTGCCGATCCAGCTTCGGTGGAGGCAGCCATCCGGCTCTACCAGCCCTGGGCCATCATCAATGCCGGCGGCTATGTGCGTGTACACCAGGCCGAGCAGGAGCAAGCCCGCTGCCTGCGCGAAAATACACACGGTGCGGCCGTGCTGGCCGTCGCCTGTGCGCGCCACGCCTTGCGCCTGCTTGGATTTTCCAGCGACCTGGTGTTCGACGGCGGCAAGGGCGCGCCCTACGTGGAAAGCGATCGTACAGCGCCGCTGAATGTCTATGGGCGCAGCAAGGCGGAGGCCGAGCAACGCATGCTGTCCATCCACCCCGGCACACTTGTTGTGCGCACCAGCGCCTTCTTCGGACCATGGGACCGCCACAACTTTGTAACAAACGCGCTGCAGGCGCTGGCCGCCGGCGAGCGCTTCGCCGCAGCCGACGACGTGATCGTCTCACCCACGTATGTACCGGACCTGGTCCAGACCTGCCTCGATCTCCTGATCGACCAGGAAAGCGGCATCTGGCATCTGTCCAACGGCGAAGCGCTCAGTTGGCACCAGCTGGCGCAGCGCGTCTGCCTGATGGCCGACGTCGGCACAGACGAACTGGAAGCCTGCGCAGCCGTTACCTTCGACGGCCACGCCGCACAGCCGCGCTTCTCGGCTCTGGGCAGCGAACGCGGCATCCTGATGCCGACGCTGGATGACGCCCTCGCGCGCTACGTACTCGCCGCCAACAGCCTGCGCGAATCGGGCGCTGCGCAGAAGGCTCACTACGGCGGCAGCTGACCTGGCGCCTTGACCGCCCTGGTCAATTTCATTATGCCAGTTGGGAATATTCATAATTGCCAAGACAGGCTGTCGCACCGACAATTGCCGCCAGGCAACATTAATCGTTGGAAGGATGGCATGAAAAATTATAAGATGCGAACGATCGCCCTGTCGATTTTCGCAGCGAGTCTCGCCGCGGGCTGTGGCGGCGGCTTCGAAGAAGCCACCAGTACGACTGCACCAGACAACAGCAGCAACACCCGCAACACACCGGCTGCAAACGGCACTGGCAGCACGCCTGGCACTGGCAGCACGCCTGGCGCTGGCGGCGCGCCTGACACCGGCGGCGCTCCCGGCACTGGCACCACGACCGGGGCTGACACGACGCCCGGCGCTGGCGGCACGCCTGGCGGCGGCACGGCGGCCCGCGTTTTCAACCACCCCGGCGCCCCGCTCACCCGTTCTGACCTCAACACGCTCAAGGCCTACGTCGACCAGGGCCGGCAACCATGGAAGTCCGCCTACGAGCAGCTGGCAAACGAAGGCAGGTCCAAGCTCACCTATGCCATGCAGGGGCCGTACGCGACAGTCGGTCGCGCGCCCGACGTGAATCTATGGGCATGGCGCAGCGACATGATGGCGGTCTGGAATCTCTCGCGCATGTGGCATTTCACCGGCAACGACGAATACGCAAAGAAGGCGCGCCAGATCCTCATGGCCTGGGCGACTACCCAGGTCGAGTTTTCCGGCCGCGAGTCCATGCTCGACCTGGGCGACTACGCCTATATGTTCGTGGGCGGTGCCGACATCCTGCGCGGCACGTGGCCGGGCTGGACGGAAGCCGACACTGCCACAATGAAGAAATACTTCAAGAATGTCCTGATCCCGGCATCGAACCCCTATGGCGAAAACCAGTTTGGCGCCGCCAACAAGGGCGCATTGGCAATGGTTGCCCTCGGTTTGATGTCCATCTTCAACGACGATGCAGCGGCGGTGGACAAGGTTGTGTACCAGGTGCGCACGCTGGCCCACATCGGACTGCGCAATTCCAACGATATCGGCATGCTCGGCGACTCCCTGCGCGACCAGGGCCACTTCCATGGGCAGCTCAAATCGCTGATCATGCTCGCCGAGGCACTCTGGAAGCAAGGCATCGACATCTATTCCGATTTCGACGACCGGCTGCTGGCAGCTGGTGAATATTTCGCGCGGGTCAACGAACTCGTGCCGACCACTGCACTCCCGTTTGGCACCACCGATGCCTATTACATCGCTGACGGAACCAACCGCGGCTGGGACGGCTGGGGTGGCGGTAACGTCCTGCTCAACCAGATCCATGCCGCCTACGCCATCCGCAAGGGCGTGCAGGCACCATTTATCGCACAACGGCGCCTCTGGATGCCGGTGGACGGCAACAGCTTCATGTTCTTGAAGGACGCCGACACCTCCGTCGCGGCGCCGGCGCCACAGCTTGCCATTCCATCGACCGCCTCGCTGACAACGGGTTTGAGCAGCATTGACCTCGGCGGCGCCATCCCAAGCGGGTCCGCCAGCTATGCCGCCGGCAAATGGACTGTGACGGGCGGCGGAGCAGAGATTTGGGGCACTAACGACAGTTGCTACTTCGCCTACAAGGCTCTGGTCGGCGACGGCGCCATCATCGCCAAGGTTGAATCGGTCCAGAACACCGGCCCGTCTGCAAAGGCGGGGGTGATGATCCGCACCAGCCTTGACCAAGGCGCCCCGCGTGCGTGGATGGCCATCGCCAGTCGCGGCGCCGCCGAGCAGAATATGCGGAATCTTACAGCCTATGGCGGCAGCAATTACGCGAACAAAGTCCTTCCTATTGCGAACACTGCGGCCTCCTATTGGGTCAAGCTCGAGCGCATCGGCAACGTCATCACCGGCTACCTGTCTCCGGATGGCACCAACTGGGCCGCCACCGACGTCGGCCGGATTGACGGCCCCCTGCCGAATACCATCTACGCAGGCCTGGTAGTCTCTTCGACGGTCAACGGCACACCTAACAGCTCGATCTTCAGCAACGTGCAGATCACTGGAGGAGACGGCAATGCCCCGAGCGTGATCCCGGCAGCGCCGGCAGCGCTGCTGGCCTCGCCGGGCGATGGCGCTGTTCCCCTGCGCTGGCAGCGCTCATCCGGCGCTACGCGCTACGTGGTCAAGCGCGCCAAGTCCAGCGGCGGCCCCTATACTGCCATCGCAACAGATGTCAAGGGCGGCAGCTACACGGACAAATCGGTGGCCAACGGCACCTCCTACTACTACACCGTCGCAGCGGCAAACTCCGCCGGCGTTGGCGCCGATTCCCCCGAGGACTCGGCCACACCGTTCCACCCGATGGTCAATGTCGCCGCCGGCGGCACTGCCAACGACAGTGCGAACAATGCCGACAACGCCAAGCGCGCCTTCGACCATAACTCGGCGACGCAATGGTTCTACAAAGGTGTGCAGGGTTGGCTGCAATATGACCTCGGGCATACGGAGACAGTCCAGAGCTACACCGTCATCAGTTCCAACGACCAGGTTCCGCGCGATCCGAAGGACTGGGAGCTCCAGGGTTCCAACGACGGCGTGGCCTGGCAAACACTCGACGCGCAAAGCAATCAGGTGTTCGGCCGACGCTTCGCGCCGAAGAACTACCCTGTCTCCCGGCCCGGTGCCTATCGCTACTACCGGCTCAACATCACGGCCAATAACGGCGACGCCACCTTTACCGACCTCGCGGAATTCGGTCTGTTCGCGTCCAAGCCGCAGTGAAAACCGCGTGCGGCCCGGCCTTGTAAGTCGTTAATGAAAGTTAACGATTGCATTGCCGGGCTGCCCCCCCACACTGCCCTGCATGCGGGTCACCACCCAAGGTGAAATCGCGTGCTTTCTTTGGGCGCAGGCAGTGCAAATCACATCCGCGGTTTGATTTCTGGCGAACAGCGTTTGGCGGAACGTTAAACGCTCGAGCAAAATCGTTCTCGCCACCGGCAATTTTCATAATTGCCTTATCGCGCATCGCGTCGCAAAAATAGCCGCACTCGCGCCCTCATCCCCATACAGCACTATCCCGGAGCCTGGCAGAAGAGTAATTCCCACCTTGGCAATCCCATTTCACGAAAGGCGTTCCAATGTCCTTCACCCGGCGATCGATGCTCAAAGCCACGCTCGCGGCGCTGCCGGCGCATTGCGCCGCCCGCGACCTTGGCCAACTTGTACCTTCCGTGCCGGCCCCTGTTCCTGTTGATGCGGCGCACGCCTTCCTCGCGACCCAGGTGCGCTTGCTGCCGGGAAGTCCGTTTTACATACGGCAGGAGCTGCAGCGCAAAGGAGTGCTGGCCTCTTATGATCCCGACAAGTTACTTTATCCCTATCGCGCCCTGGCCAAACTTCCCCAAAAAGAAGGCATCGCAAGCGGCTATGACGGTTGGGATAGTGGTTTTCTGCGCGGGCACATGACGGGGCACTATTTGTCCGCCGCTTCGCGCATGGCGGCGGCTACCGGCAGCACGCTGTTTCGCGACCGGGTGAACTACCTGGTGGGTGAGCTCTCCAAATGCCAGGGCAGCCTGGATCTGGATGGTTACCTGGCGGCTTTTCCCACAGCTGCATTTGACCAGCTTGAAGGTAAGCCTGGGGCCGATGCGGAGGGCATCTTGGTGCCTTATTACACGGTCCAGAAGATTATGTCGGGCCTCCTCGACGCCCATGCCTATGTCGGGAACCAGCAGGCGCTCAAGGTAGCTAGCCGGATGGCAGACTACTTTGGGAAGCGGCTCGCAGCGCTTGATGCCGCACAGATTGACAGGTTGTTCCGCACGGACGGCAGCCGCAATCCGCAAAACGAATTTGGTGCGATGAGTGACGTTCTGGCGGAACTCTTCAAAATCGACAACGATCCCCGGCATCTCGCCGCCGCCCGTAGGTTCAATCGCGCATGGTTTGTCGGCCCGCTTGCCGCGGGCGAAGATCGGCTGGGCGGCGTACACGCCAATACGCACGTCGCGCAAGCAGTGGGCTTGGCAAACTGTGCTAACGCCAATGGCAACCCGCTGGAACTGAAGGCCTCCGAAAATTTCTGGCGGCTGGTTGTGCACAAGCATTCGTTCACCAACGGAGGCAACTCATTTAACGAATGGTTCGACAAACCCGGCGTCGAGGCCGGCCCGTCAATCGATGACCACAAGTCTTGTCCCCGACTACGGCCGAAACCTGCAACACCCACAACATGCTCAAGCTCACCACCAGGCTTTTCGAGCGCAACCGCCGCGCGGAGCTCGCTGACTATTACGAGCGCGCCTTGTATAACCACGTGCTGGCTTCGGTGGCGCCCGATTCGGGCGCCGTGACGTACTTCACGCCGCTCCATGGCGACTTTCGCACCTATCTTAACGGCAGTTTTTGCTGTAACGGCACCGGTATTGAAAACACCGCACGCTACAACGAAGGAATTTACTTTCGCAAGGATGATACGCTCTGGGTGAACCTGTATATCCCATCAGAGCTCAACTGGCCGGAAGCCGGGATGCTTTTGCGGCAGGAAGGGGATATCGCGCGCGGTGACCCGGTGCGCTTGACGGTGCTCAAAACTGGCGCCCATGCCATTACCCTCAATTTGCGAATCCCAGCATGGATCGCCAAACCGGCTGCATTGAGCATCAATGGGAAGCCGCAAGCGGTGGACGCGAAGCCCGCAAGCTATATCTCGTTAAGTCGGCAATGGAAAGCCGGCGACGTCATCGATCTTACGCTCCCGGTGGGGCTGCGGCTGGAGCAAGCCAGGGACGCATCTTCGATGGTCTCCATATTCCATGGTCCCCTATTGCTGGCTGGTGAACTTGGCAAGGACAAAATGCCCGGTAGCGACGTGGGCGACAAGGATGCCTTCCTGAAGATCGCTGCGGCGCCGGTTCCCAATCTCGTCAGCACGTCCGGCAATCCGGCCGATTGGCTCGCTCCGGTTCCCGGCGATCCGTCCGCGTTCAGAATCAAGGACGCTGGTCCGGCAACCGGAATTGTCGTTCGGCCGTTATTTGACCTGCATCACCAACGCTATTCCGTTTATTGGCACCTTCGCAAAGAGACGTTCCGAGACCGTCCATAGCTGGCACACAAAAGAACGGCGGCCGAAGCTGCCGTTTAGCGTTGTTCGACTACTTGAACCGTTCAAAGAAGGCCTTGGACTCCTGCGCCGAGAAATTGGGATACCAGTGGCCGCCTGTCTCGGTACCGCACCAAATCACGGGCTTGCCGCTGTCGCAGCCCTGGTACTCTACGCAGCCGTTACTGCCCACTGGAACCGTGTTGGCACTACAGCTATTACGTTTAAGGAAAAGATCGCGCGCCTCCATCCCCGCTGAATAAGGCACTACGTTATCGTCTTTGGCGTGAATGAACATGGCCGCCACCTTATTGGAAGAACTGGCACAGCCACTCCAGAGCGAACCGGCCATCGGCACGATCGCTCGCACCACGTCGCCCATCTGGCATCCGATGGCGTTGGACATCATGCCACCAAAGCTGAAACCGGTAGCGAAAACACGCTGGGTGTCGGTGCACGCGCCCTGCTGTACCTCGCTGATCATCGCGCGCAGAAAGCGAATGTCACGGTCACCGGTGTTGGCCCAACCCTTATCCAGGCCTTCCGGAGCAACAAAGATGGCATTGTCGCCGTACAGATTCTTCAGACCGAAAAAGCCGCTCCAACCGTAGACATCGGCAGCGCTGCCATCACGCCAGTGCAACCCGATGATCAAAGGATAGGCCTTGTTACGGTCATAGTTGGCCGGCATCTCGATCCAGTAGCTGCGCGAAGTACTGTCGCTGGTGAGCGAATGCATGCCGGTGGCCAGCTTGGAACCACTGCCACAGCCCGCAGGGCTCGCAGGCGGCACGACGACGGGGGGTATGACGGGGGTTGACGGCGCAGCGCCCAACGCCGGTGTGGAACCCAACGCTGGGATTGGTGCGGAAGGGTTGGCGGAGCTTGCCCCCCCGCCGCAGGCAACGAGCGCGGTGGAAAGCAGCGCGGCCCATACATATCTCATATCTTTTCCTTGTTTGATTAAAATTTGCCCCAGCACACACCGTGACAGCCATGGGATGCAGAGGACCGGGATCTGCTGCAGCAGAAAGAAGACGGCACGACGTCGCATCAAAGATCGGATCTGTGACCAGACACGATCAGGGAAGCTCGTCCAGTTCGGTCGTGCTAACGAGGAACAAGGCGATCAGGGCAAAGCTGCGCGGTGCATCAAAACCTTCCATGCGCGGTAAGAAACCGATTATCTGTGCGCGCGTCGGCGCCTCCTCTACTCGTTTTTCGCGCTCGATTCTAACGGCGGCGATCGCGGCAGTCTTTTATGTTTTTCGCCAATAGCCGACATGTTTTTGAGTTGCCGAAATCATCGCTGGCGAACTTCTGGGCTAGCGAGCCCCAGCCGGTCAGCTGCCACGCCATATGGGTCGGCGCGCAAGTGGATGACACGACTGATAGCGGCGTCGAACTGAGGTAGAACCTTCAATTTCAGCAGACTCCGCGGCATCGTTAAATAGTCGCTCCGATTACCGACGAATCCGCGGGCTGAGCGGTATAAAATTGCCATCGTTGCAATTTACATCCATGCTTTGCCGTTCTCTGAGAAAGGATCAACCTTGAAACTGCTGTCCTCCCATCTGGCACGCCGCATCTTCTCCACCGCACTCTGTCTATCCGCCTTCGCATTCACCACTACCGCTTCTGCCGGTCCGAATTGGGCAATCGACGTCGCCGGTGGCCAGGATCATCCCCTGCTCCAGCGCTACAACAATTCCTGGATGATGGCCTACAAGAAGATCAACTTCGACCAGGCGACTTTTCCCGGCAAGCTGGGCCTGAACAGCAACAATGATTTCATCGCGCCGATCACCGTGGAAGGCCAGATCACCCGCATGGTTTATTTCGCCCCGCTCGGCAAGACACCGCTGGAAGTTCATCGAAACTACGAACAGGCATTGAAGGCAGCTGGATTCAAGGCCAGCATCAGCTGCACGCCACGCGATAAAGATTGCGAGTACATGCGCTTCGGTTTAAACGATCGTTACCGAGCCATGAAGGAAGCCGACTTCAATGCGAACCGGGATCGTCAGGCTGACGGCTCCGCGCTCGATCGACAGATGGGCTCGCTGGGCGGTTCGAATATGCTTGGCACCGATGACCTTTATTTCACATACGGCACCCTGGCCAAAAACGGTGCCACCGTCCACGTGATGCTAAATTCGGGCAAAGTCCACAACACTGAATTCACCACGACCTACATCGAGATTGCCGAACCTAAAGCGATGGAGGGCGGCCAGGTTACCGTCAATGCAGATGGCTTGAAGTCTGCCTTGCAGTCGAGCGGCAAGATCGCCCTGTACGGCATCTACTTTGACACCGGCAAGGCGGACATCAAAGCAGTTGAATCCAAAACCCAGCTGGACGAAATGGCGAAACTCCTGAAGACCCAGCCCGCACTCAAGGTGTACATCGTCGGCCATACGGATAACCAGGGCAACCTGGACGCCAACCAGGCGCTGTCACAGCAACGTGCACAGGCGGTGGTCTCAGCGTTAGCCAAGCAATACCAGATTCCTGCAACTCGCCTTGCGAGCAAAGGCGTCGCCAGCCTGGCCCCCGTCGCTTCGAACGCAGACGAAACTGGACGAGCCATGAACCGCCGGGTGGAACTCGTAGTGCAGTAATCACACCATCACTCCGCGTTGCTGATCGTATTCGCCCGTCACCGCAGCTCACGTTCCAGGGTGCACGGGCGCTTCCACTTACGGCCCCACCGGTTCGTCGCGAAAAAGTCCGGTGCAGCTTTCTTATGCGCCAGCAGCGCGCGAGCGTTTAACTACCCAACCCGGGGCCGTTCCCGGACGGTGAAGGCCAGGAGGTTTCGTCCACTTTCACTTAGCCGCCCAAGCGCTCGTACGCTGGCCGCGCCATCGCCTGGTCACATGAGTTCAACAAAAAGCTGTCGCCAATCGAGTTTGAAAAGCGGCATTCTCAGAGGCTTCGGGGCGTCCAGGATAGCGGTGGCGATTCAGTAAAGCTAGCGGCCCGCCGGTCACCGAGAGCCGTTGGGTGGTCCGCACAGAGGCTCGGGTTAGGTAGCTGGCACTTCGCGGGTTTATGGTCTCAGAATTTTTCCGACGAGCCGAGGATGACTTGGCGAAATTTTTCGAGCATTTCGGCGCGACTCTCAGTGGCCTGCTCAATGCTGTGGCGGAGGAGGAAGATGCCGCTGTAATAGCAAGAACCGATGCTGAAAAATCCACATGGGTTCCCGCGAATTCCTGCCTAAGATAGCGCTTATTACTGCTGGCGCATCTTCTCCGCCTTTTTGATTTTTTTGTCCGCTTTCTTTTCCTTCGGAGTTTTTACTGGTTCCTTTTTCGGGGATTTCTTCGCGTCTTGGCTTTTACTCATCATTTTCTCCAGTTAAAGTTTGCCTCGCCTGCCATTTGCTATCGTAGAATTAATGGATAGAGCATCCGCGCAGCGTTGGCAGCGGCTGAAGGGCAACTGCAACTTCGCCTTCGGGCTCTTCTTCAGTCTTCCATTGGATCCATCCGAGTACTTCGGCGATGCTCACTAAGCCGCTATGCAAAGCCGCTCGCGCCGCATGGTATTCGGACATCTCGGACTCAGCCTGAGTTGGCGCTGCAGGCATGGTAAGGCCTACTGCGCGAATCTTTGCTTCTAGAACTTCCAGATCGTCTGTCAACGCGGAGTGAAGCACATGCAGAGCTGTCTCTACATCCTCGACGTCGTAGGCTTCTCGATCGTATATTTCCATGTCGTTTCCAGGCTCCTGATTTATGTACTTGGCTGGAAATTGGTATGAGCAGAGGCGTAACTCCTCTAGTCTCGCCAGCAAGATACAGCAATTTTGGAAAAGCTGCCTACGGAGTTCGGATGTGATTGCGATAAGTAGCATCTGAAGTCGCAGCCGCGAAAAATAATCCGAAAAACAAAGGTGACAGTGCGAAAACCGTGTATATTGAATCCCGCACTACATCAAGTCGCCGTTATTGTTGGTCTTTCTCTCCCGTCTCGCCTATTGGCGGTCCTGTTTGATTTCCTCTCATTGCCCTCTTGGTCGAACGTGCGATTCGGGCGCTTGCCCATCATCTAAAAGGAACGAAAATGACTACTCAAACTGGCACCGTAAAATGGTTTAATGACTCCAAAGGCTTCGGCTTCATCACACCTGACGCAGGCGGCGGCGATCTCTTTGCCCATTTCCAGGACATTCAATCGCAAGGATTCAAAAGCCTGGCCGAAAACCAGCGCGTTTCCTTCGTGCGCTCGACCGGTCCCAAAGGTGACAAAGCCGGAGAGATCCGCGCAATTTAAGCCGTTGATCTGGCGGAAGCATGCGCCGTGCAGATAGCCCGGGTGTGTCGCCGCTACGTGCTACCGACTAGAAAAAAACGGATTTACGTTCAACGTAAATCCGTTTTTTTCTGGGCCGTCCGAAATCTGCGTGCCAAGGCCCTGCCGCCAAGGAGTGTCTGCGCAAGCGCCTGCTGTCGCTGTCCGCAGATAGCTTTGCTGATACCGCAGACTTTGCGCCCGCGGACAGGTCCCTTCTCACGGCTCCCTCCTGGGTGAGGACCGCTGGTCAGTCTTGCATTAGCATGAATATTGGAGCGGCTGTCTACAAAATACTATGTGCCGGAAAACGCTCACTTCGCACCCAAAAAGAACTTAGACCTTGGCCGCAAGGGGTATAGTCTAAGTTATGTTTACGAGCGCCATCGCGTGTTCCCTGTATTTATCGAGAGCCAGCGGCGTACGATTCCCCAGTGAATAGGAACCCAGATGGACAGCGCGCAATTCAACGGAGCGCCGCCGCTTGCCAACGCGGCCCTGGGCATTTGGTTCGAAGGCCGCAGCTTCCACTACCAACAGTATCGCTCCGGACACATTGAGAGATGCTATTGCTTACGCCAAGGTAGACCAGCGCCGGCCCGACTACCAGTCGATGCCATTGCCCTGTGCCGGGAGCAACAGACGGGCCCCGCCAGCGAAGAGTTCGAGATCAATGAAACTTATCATCGTCTACGCGCATGGAACCTCTCGGTACAAAGAGTTCCACTACGATTTCCTCGAGCAGGCACTCGCTTGCGCGCAACGTCTGTCAACGCCCCCCTCAATCGCACAGGCAGCCCGGCTGGCGTCCCATGATTGAACGGCAACGACGCACTGATGAGGTGACCGCAAACGCCGTCGCCCGTGGACTCAATATCTTGGCCGTGCGCAATGCCAGTCTGGCTCGACGCTACATGGAATTTAAACATGTGCCCGCTCGGGTGATCGCGCGCGTTCTTACGCAACCCGCGTTACGCAGGCGAGAAAGTGCAGAGCAATCCCTTTCGGAAGCAATCACACCGAACAAGCATCCGGCAAGCTGACGTGCCATCCACGAGCGCAGGCGCCGCGGCCTGCATTAGCCGCGGTCCATAGCGACATGAGCTTCAGTGGGTGCGCCGAATTGTCCCGCGCATTCCGGCCCTTTAGGAGCGTCGAGATGGCGGAAGGTAATTCGACCCTTGTCCATAGTTCGTAAGCGGACAGCTTCAAGGACACATCACCGGCTAGAATGCCGATAAGGTTTTTCATGCGGCCTCAGAATAGGCAATCAGCCGAACGCCGCTCTCCAGTTCAACGCGGTGACGCCGTCCGCCGAGACTTCCTGGATCATGCCCTGCATATCGATGAGGCTTTCTTTAGCCAAGTTCAGAGCCGTTGCACCATGTGAATCCGCGTAGCGCGCCCGCCAACAACCGACTCATCCAATTGATAAGCAACAAGCTTATGCTCGAGGGATCCTGCTGGCTGCACCTCAACGAAGTCCCCGATATCTGCCAAGAGATCGTGGCCACCCGCATCCGGCCTGATTTGACCAATGCCTTTCAATCTGCTGAACCAATGAATTGTTCCCGTATGTGTGATCATGCTGCTCCTTGCTATAGACGAACGGAGCCACTTCTCAAGTAGAGCCAGTGGTCGAGAATCAGACAGGAGTGGCGAAGCGGCCTCAACAGGAAGGAGACAGGACGGTGACAAAGTACCGAAATGGATGCGCTACTGTACAGCAGTTCACAGCGATCACCTAAGGAAAATGACATGTCACTGATGAAGCAGTCAAAATTACCTGGGATTCGGCTAACGATGGCGCATGACTACCAAGTTCAGATACCGAAAGCGTGAGGTGTCCATCCAGCCTCCATCAAATGTTTTCTGAACTAACTCATCATATAATAGAGGCAATATATCAGTAGCCGCCGGCTTCATGGCTTGGTGTCTCGCCTTGAACACTCTAATAGAATTTAAATGTTGTTGAAATACGGGAAAATAGCGACGCGTCTGATTGCGCTCCTCACAATCCCGGCCATCTCATTACCGCACTGGCTCACGCTGATAGCGCTGGCAGTTGTAATGCAGTCCCAACCCGCAAGTGCAATCACTCCGGCTATGGGAAGTTACGCCCACACTGCGTGGAATGGGCAGCGCGGTGCGCCTGCAGACGTCCTGCAATTCACTCAAACCCAGGACGGCTGGCTATGGATCAGTTCGCCGAACGGCCTGTTCCGGTTCGACGGAGTCGATTTTGAACGCATGGATAGCGTGCATGGTCATCGCCTGCACACGACTAACACGGTTGGATTACTGACCACGCGCGACGGCCGGCTATGGGTTGGCGGACGCTTTGGTGGCATCAGCATGATTGCCGCAGACCATTTCCGAGTGTTTAACGAGGACAGTGGCTTGCCGCGCGGGATGGTACTAACGATGTCCGAAGGTCCCGATGGCAGCGTATGGGCTGCCACCAGCACCGGGCTGGGCGTGCTGCAGCCCGGTGCCACGCATTTCCGCCGCGTTGGCAAGCAGGAAGGCTTGCCAGAGACCTTGACACAGAAGGTCTTGTTCGGTCGGGATGGCCGCCAATGGGTTTCGCTAAGCGGGGGAATTTATTTCCGTGATCCCGGCCGCGCACGTTTCCAAAGGGCGTGGCCGTATATCGACTTGATGGCGATAGCCGAGGCGCCGGACGGCACGCTATGGGCCTCAGATGGGATAGACAAGCATTACCGCGTGTTGACCAGCGCGCCGCCCGGCAATCCTGCGCCACACGCCGAACTGGGCGGCAACGGTGCGATGTTCGACCGTGACGGCAATATGTGGATCCTGAAAGTAAACGCGGTAGAACGCCGCCGCGCGCCGTATGTCGGAAAGGCGGCCGACGCGCGCGAGCTCACCAGGGAAAACGGCATGAGCGGCGCACTGGTGCAAAGCGCGTTCGAGGACCGGGAAGGAAATATTTGGCTCGGTACCTCGGGTGGCTTAGACCGCCTGCGGCGCATCCGGCTAAGCGGCGTCAAGGTTGAAACTGCGTTCGACCACCCTGGCGTGGTCGCCGACGAGGGTGGCGGCGTTCTTATCGGTGATTGGCGGCGGCCTTTGCGCCGCTACGATGCATCCGGCCGCCAGGAGGCGCTGCAGCCATTGCGCTTTACCTGCGCCTACCGCGCCGCCGACGGTACGCTGTGGCTTGCCAATGCCAGCGAGCGCTGGCGACGCGATGCGTCGGGCGCCTACGAGCGGATACCTCATCCAAAACACCTGGTTGGCTATGCCGCGCAAGCCATGACCATCGATGGCCGTGGCCGGATGTGGGTGTCGGTCTCGCGGCAGGGGCTGTTCGTGATTGAGGACGGCGTTTGGCGCAAGCATGGAAGCTTGACCGGCATACCGGACAGGCTCGCACTGTCGCTCGCCACCGACCGCGCGGGCCGGGTCTGGGCTGGATTCGCGGAGAATCAGATCGCATTGATCGACGGCCAGCGCTTGCAGTTGTTCGGCGCCGCCGAGGGACTCCGACTGGGCAATGTGCTATCGCTGCTGGCGGACGGCAACCAGCTCTGGGCGGGCGGGGTAGACAGCTTGGCCCGTTACGACGGGCGGCGCTGGCACGGTGTCACACTGGCTGGCGGCCAGTCGCTACGCGGCGTCTCGGGAATGGTGCGCCCCCGAAATGGCGACCTGTGGCTGAACGGCTCGGATGGCATCACCCGCATCGCAAATGACGATGTTGATCGACTGACGCATGCCCCTGGAGGGGCCGTGTCGTACGAGAGGTTCGACGCGCTCGACGGACTGGTTGGCACCGCCGAGCAATTGCGCCCACTGCCCTCCATCACACAGGGCACCGATGGCCGCCTGTGGTTCGCAACTGCCAGCGACGTGGCCAACATAGACCCGGCGACCATCGCACGCAATCCACTAGCACCACCTGTACAGATCCTGTCGGTGCGCGCGGGAGACGTCAGGTACGCGCCGCGCCATGGCTTGCGCCTGCCCGTGGGCCGACGCGACTTGCGCATCGCCTATACGGCGCTTGGCTTGGCGATCCCTGAGCGGCTACGTTTCCGCTACAAACTTGAAGGGTTTGACCAGTATTGGCAAGACGCGGGCATCGGGCGTGACGCGGTCTACACCAACCTGCCGCCCGGTGATTATCGGTTCCGCGTTATCGCCGCCAACGAGGACGGGGTATGGAACGAAACCGGCGCCACACTGGAGCTGAGTCTGCCCCCGAGGTTTATCGAAACTCGCTGGTTTATCTTGCTGATAGCACTGGCGGCGCTGGTGCTGATCCGGGCGTTGTATCTGCTGCGGGTACGCCGGCTTACCGCGCGCGTGCAGGAACGCATGCAAGAGCGGCTGGCCGAACGCGAGCGCATTGCGCGCGGCCTGCACGACACTGTGCTGCAAAGCGTGCAGGGGCTGATCATGCTGTTCGAGCGGCAAGTGCGTAACTTGCCGATCAGCGCTGCGCAGCGGAGCGAGATCGAGCAAACGCTTGACTTCGCCGACGAATTACTGGCTGAAGGCCGCGACTGCGTGTCGGACCTCCGCCATAACGGCGACTCCGGGGACCTCGATCATGCGTTGTGCCAGTATGCCAGCCTGCTGCTGCAGCAAAAGTTCACCTCCCGCGTGTCGGGTGCGTCACGCCCGCTGTGTCCACGGGTGCGCCAAGAGGTCAAGGCGATCGCGCGCGAAGCGCTGTTCAATGCCGCGCGTCACGCCGATGCGAAACAAGTTGAACTCACCATCGAGTATCGTCCCGATGGCTTCATGCTGCAGGTCCGGGACGATGGCTGCGGCATGCCGGCTGCGTTGTTGGATAGCGGAAAACCGCGACACTATGGCATTGTCGGCATGTGTGAACGCGCCAAGGCGGCCGGGGCTAGCTATATGCTTGATTCCACCCCTGGGCGGGGCACAGTGATGCGGTTGGATATCCCTGCCGAGTATGCCTATCCCGGCCGTAGTTCAGCGGCCTTGTTCGCCCGCCTGCGCGAGCTGCGCCGTGCGGCAGTGGACGCCGCTTAAGCCCGATAGCCCGAAAGAGCTATCGACGCGGCACTCTTCGTGACGATGGCGGGCCCTCCTCTCCCCAGTACGCTATGGGTGGCATGTCAGACATGCCGAACATTTCAACTGACAAAGAGGAAAAGCATGAGCAACGTTACCAATCCGGATCAGCTCCGACGCAATGTGTTGAAGAGCGCGGCTACGGCGGCTGCCGGCGCGGCGGCGGCGGGCGTATCACTGAGCGCCGGTGCAGCCGCCTCGGACAAACAGACCCGCCAGGTCGCCAGCGTTACCACGCGCGACGGGGTGGAACTGTACTACAAGGACTGGGGGCCGAAGAATGGTCAGCCGGTCGTATTCAGCCATGGTTGGCCATTGAACTCGGATAGCTGGGAATCGCAAATGATCTTCTTGGCCGACCAAGGCTATCGCTGCATCGCGCACGACCGCCGTGGCCATGGTCGCTCCTCCCAGCCATGGGATGGCAACGATATGGACCATTACGCCGATGACTTGGCGCACGTGATCGAAGTGCTCGATCTGAAGAACGCTGTACTGGTCGGCTTTTCCACCGGTGGCGGCGAAGTCGCGCGCTACGTCGGCCGCCACGGCACCAAGCGCGTCGCCGGCCTGGCCCTGGTGTCAGCCGTGCCGCCGCTGATGCTTAAGACTCCCGACTATCCGGGCGGTTTGCCGCGCGAGGTATTCGATGGCATCCGCGCAGGGTCGCTATCCAACCGCTCGCAGCTGTACAAAGACATCGCCGCCGGCCCATTTTTCGGTTTCAACCGTCCGGGCGCCAAGACCTCGCAAGGACTGATTGACGCTTGGTGGATGCAAGGCATGATGGCTGGCCACAAAAACACCTTCGACTCGATCAAGGCGTTTTCCGAAACCGACTTCCGTGCCGACTTGCGGAAGTTCGACAAGCCGACCCTGATCATTCACGGCGACGACGACCAGATCGTGCCGATCGATGCCTCGGGCCGCGCTGCCGCCGCGATCGTCAAGCACGCCAAACTGTTGGTCTATCCGGGCGCACCACACGGCCTGACCGACACCCACAAGGATCGCGTCAACAACGATCTGCTGGCCTTTATCAAGGGCTGATGGCGCTTGCACTAGAGCGAAATGATACCCCGCTTGACCGCCAAAGCGACCGCATGCGTGCGGTCACGCGCGTCCAGCTTGGCAAGGATGGTACGTACGTGGGCCTTTACCGTGTCTTCCGCGATGCCCAGGTGCACGCCGATCCGCTTGTTGGAGTTGCCGGCGGCGGCGCTGCGCAGCACTTCTATTTCGCGCTCGCTCAAAGAAGACTGTCCATAGTGATCAGCCAGGGTGCGCGCGACGTCGGCGGGAATCCAGCGGTTACCGGCGTGCACCGCCCGAATCGCATCAAGCAGATCCCTGCGCAGGCTATGTTTCATCAAGAAACCGGCGGCGCCCAGCTCGATTGCGCGGCGCACGTAATGCTCGCCGGGCAAAGTGGTGAGCATGATAACGCGGGCATGGCCGTAAGCCCGGCGTAGCGCTTCCAGTGCTTGCAGGCCGCTCGTTCGCGGCATGGAAATGTCCATGATCGTGATGTCTGGCCGCAGCGCTTCGAACGCTGCCACGATGCCCTCACCGTCTTCAAGTTCGCCGACCAGACGCAGATCTGGCTGGCTTGCAATTGTGTCGGCTAGTCCGGCCAGGATTAAGGGGTGATCGTCAACGTTAAGAATACGTACTGGCGTGGATCTGCTGGATGTTGCGATGCTGCTTGACACTGGTGCTCCGGGGTTGGCGGTGAGACATTCATCAGTTTAAACCAAACTCATCCAAGGTGACAATTTGGTCCCTGACACCTTTCGACTTTAACCAGAAATCATGCGGCCTAAGCCGCGTATTGGAGAAACATGAATTCAATTATGAGCAACATCGCTATGGCCGCCGTATCGCTGATGATTTTCGGCGGCACCGCCGCGGCGCAGTCCGCGGCAGACCCGCACATGCACGCGGCCGCCGCCCTGCCAACGCCAAAGTTTGACGCTAAAGGTATCGCCCGTACGGAAACCGTGCGCAGTGACTTCGATCACAGGCGAGTGGCGATCCAGGTCCGCGTCGATTTTGCCCAAGGCGCATCCTTCCCCAAGCATTCTCACCCCGGCGTCGAAATCGCCTACGTGCTGAGCGGCGTCATCGAATATGAGATGAACGGCAAGACGTTCCGCCTCCAGGCTGGCGAGTCACTGTATATCCCCGCCGGCGCGGTGCATTCGGCCAAAAACGTCTCATCCGGAACAACCTCGGAGCTGGCGACCTACCTGGTGGAGAAGAACCAGCCGATCGTCATTCTCGACAAGTAACTACTTGGACATCGTCCCAGGCCGCAGCAGTTTGCCGAAAGTGGTAGCCCCGCAGGCTAAGCGGCTCGCTGTGGCGCATTTAATGGCCATGCATGCGTTGGCCGTGACGCGGGCTTGTTACCTACCGCGTGTACCACGCGGCAGGCCTGATGGTTCGGCGCAGGAAGCGCAAGCGCATCGCCGGGGTCGAACGTACGATCCGCGTGCTGGCCACGGGCGCGAATCAAAGCTGGTCGATGGACTTTGTGTCGGATGGCTTTGTCGATGGCAGGCGGTTGCGCTGCCTGAACATCGTGGATGATTTTACGAAGGAGTGTTTGGCCATCGAAGTCGATACCTCGCTACCTGGGTACACGATGCGGGCATTGTGAGTACAGGGCTGAATGCGGTAGATTTGAGTGAACGGATTGAACCTTTAGGGCCGTGGCTCAAACTATATCTTGCACTGACTTTCATATGGACTGAAGATCGGTCTGATCGTAAGCGTAACGCCAGCACTGTTGTCGGTAGAAGCTTCAAAAGGTGTAAGCCGGAAGCTGACGCGGCGCTAAATTGACAATCGCTTCGCTGCAATCTGGCAAAATGAAATGAACCAGTCTTGCAAGCACAAATAAGCCCGCGCGAGGCGGGCTTATCTATTCAGTAAGACGCATTATTCACCGATCACCCCGGCTATCTGCCGGGTATCATCAGCCATCCGCAACCCGCGCTATCTGCTCGGTGTTGCCAGTTAATGCATGCTATTGTCCCGCTAAACCATTTTCTCCAGACCCAGGCTATCTGCCAGGTGTCCGTAGCCGGTTGGAGGGGGACGGCGCATTAGGGCGCAGGGCAATGCGACCTTCATATGCGTGTAACTTGTCTTCGACGGCAAAGACCTTTCGCGCACGGCTTTGCCGGGCACTGGCACATCAGCGATCAGGACAAAACCTGAATGTTGCCAGCCTTTTCGCCTTTAGGGCCAACGCTGCGCACAAACGAGACGCGCTGGTTTTCGGACAGACTCTTGAAACCGTTCGATTGGATGTCCCCGAAATGGGCGAACAGATCGGCGCCGCCTGCGTCCGGAGTGATAAAGCCGAAGCCTTTAGCGTCGTTGAACCATTTAACGATACCAGTTTGTTGAATGCTCATGATTAATTCCTTAATTAAAATTATAGGCAACATTGCCATAAGGGCACTTGAAACCAAGAATTAAAACCGAAGGAAAAAAACTGAACGACCAGAAAAGACAGCCATGCGGAATTGGGACCAACAAGATTACGACTTGATGCAAGTACGAGATGCAATATACGCGTCTTTCCAGACATCACCTAGCTTTATTTTAGTTTTCCGCTATGCCGCCAAGTTTCTACTCATACTGAACCTGTAGATAGGCCGGCATCACAGGCACATTCCGCCGCCCCACGGACATGTTCGATCCACTTTTTTCGGTGTTTCCCTAGAAAATGGACTAATTGACTTGCCGGTTTGTGGAGCCACTTACAAGCTCAAGTTCAGCAAACGACGTGGCCTGCGCAAGGCAGGCCATTTTTTTTGCGATTCGCTTATGAAGGCTATGCCGCCCGGAATCGGCGTCGGCATAGCGAAATCAGCGCGCAGCGTTCATATCTTGACGAGTTCCACGCGACGATTTTTGGCGCGTCCTTCTTCGCTCGAATTATCAGCCAGCGGACGACCGGAGCCCATGCCCTCCGGCTTCAGCCGGTCTTTGGAAATCTGCAAGGTGCTAATCGCCTTCACAACCGACTCCGCGCGCGCACGCGACAATGCTGTATTGCGGGCGGCAGTACCGGTATTGTCGGTATGGCCTTCCACGCGCACCTTGAGACTTCCATCAGCGGCCAGCATCTTGACGATTTCGTCAATGGCCGGCTTGCTGTCGGCGCGCAGGATGTCACTGTCGTTGTCAAAGTTCAGGTAAAGCGCGATATGACCATCCTTGGCCAGCGCCGCGGCCATGTCGTCAGCCTTCACCAGGGCGACCGTTTGCTCCATTGCCTTTTCCTGCACCACTTCGATTGACATGTTCAAATCGTCGTCAAAGAAGAACAACGCGATCCAGATGTTCCCTTTTGGAGTGCGCACCAGGTACTGCGAGAACGAAGGCGTTTCGTCGGGCGCCGTAACGTGACTATTGGGGATCGCCAGCTTCTTAAGCAGCGCTTCCTTATCTCCACCATTACGCGCGATGAACGCGGGGTCAAGTGGATGCACCTTATCGACCCGGACGCCGCCCATCGATTTAATGGCAGCCTCATAGTTGCGGAACGCTGCCAGCATTGACATGTTCGCAGCGCTCGGCGGGAACCAACGCTCCGAGGTGCGGCCCTCAACGGCGCGCAGTTCTTCACCTGCGACGACCCACGCGCGATCGAAATCCTTCGCATCTGTATGGTAGCCATCGGTCCCTGCCGGCATTTCAACGAAGGGGAAGGGAGGAATGACAGCTGTCGACATCGGCACGGATGTGACATCGAAAGCCTTGACCTGGCCAGGTACGACAACTGGCGTCGACACCGCGCTTGCAGCGGCATCGCTCACCTCGGTTACCATCGTCCGTGGTTCAACAGACGCTTTTTCTTTGGATTTGCAACCTGACAGAGCAAATGCACCCAAAGTTCCCACTACGACCCAAGGCAAAACGACACGTAACCTCATTCGACTATCCTAATTGAGTGAATTGATAAAAATATCATTATCGCAATAATATCAGTTTCAGAATTTTGAGCGTGAGTTTGTTCCCGTAACGAAAAGCCGGGTCGACAGGGACACCCTGCGCATGGAACGCCTGCACCACGGTAACGTGGAAGTCTCCGCGATCGACGCATACTTCACGGTGCTGGCGCCCGGCAACCGCGCCAACTGCCACAGCGCACCACCAGAAGGGCCGCTTGACGCTGCCAATTCTTGTGAGATTTCGCCTTCGGAAAAGAAAAAGCCCCTGAAAAATCAGGGGCCTGGTTCAGGTTTTTAAGCGGTTGCAGCCATTAGCAGCCAAACGGGAAATTATTCCCACTCGATTATCAACGAGAATGCAATGTCCTTGTGTAGCCAGCGCGCTTCGACAACACGCTCATCCTGGTGCCGACCAAAAAACCCAAGTCGGCACCGATGAACGACATCAAATCTCTACCTGCGTACCCAGCTCGATGACGCGATTCGTAGGGATGTGGTAATAATCGGCCGCATCGCGCGCATTCCTCGACATAGCGACGAACAAATGCTCCCGCCACGGCGCCATCCCTTCACCTGGCGCAGAAATCACGGTCTGGCGAGCAATAAAGAACGAGGTTTCAAGCATATGGAACACTAAACCGTGATCTTCGCATCGTGCCAGTACTGCGGGGATGTCTGTCTCGTCCTTAAAACCAAAGCGCACATTGAGCTGGTAGCATTCGTGGCCGAGCGCCACAACGTCAATCTGTTCACGTGCTGGAATCCAAGGCTGGTCGCAAATGTGGACCGTCAAGAAGATCACCCTTTCATGGATCACCTTGTTGTGCGACAGGTTGTGCAGCATTGCGTGTGGAACGCCATCGCTTTCCGCACGGAGGAAGATAGCCGTACCGGGAACGCGTTCGGGCGGCGAAACAAACAGTGATTCCAGGAACGCTTCGAGAGGAATGGCATGCTTCTGCAGGTTTGCGAAGACCAGCGCGCGGCCGTGCTTCCACGTCAGCATCACCAGAAGCAACGCCCCGCCCATGGCCAGCGGGAACCAGCCGCCATGCATCAGCTTCAACACGTTGGCCGAGAAGAATGCCGCGTCGACCGCAAAGAAGAAACCTGTCGCCAGCACGCACACCACAATGTTGAGCTTCCAACGATGGCGTACAACAAAGTACGTTAATACCGTTGTCGCCAACATCGTGGCCGTCACTGCAATCCCGTATGCCGCTGCCAGATTTTCGGACGAGCCGAAGCCGATCACTGCCAATAGCACTGCCGCCAGCTGCAGCCAGTTAATTGCCGGCATGTATACCTGGCCCATTTCCGTGGCTGAAGTGTGAAGGATGCGCATGCGGGGCAAGAAGCCAAGCGCGATCGCTTCCTTGGTCATGGAAAAGGTACCGGAAATAGTGGCCTGCGATGCGATAACGGTGGCGCAGGTCGACAACACCACCAGGGGATAGATGCTCCACGCGCCCAGTTGCTGATAAAACGGGTTCGAGATCGCTTCCGGATGGGCAAGCAGCAAAGCACCCTGCCCCATGTAATTCAATGCGAGCGCAGGAAAAGCGACAGTAAACCATGCCACGCGAATCGGCAGCTTGCCAAAGTGCCCCATATCCGCGTACAGCGCTTCGGCACCGGTGAAGGCCAGCACGATGGCGCCCAGGGCAATGAACGCTACCAGCTTGTTATGCATCACAAACTGGACAGCATGCCAGGGGTTGAGCGCTCCCAGGATTTCGGGCCTTTGCACAATGTTGACCACGCCCATCGCTGCA
The DNA here is from genome assembly GCF_001425005.1 of Duganella sp. Root336D2. Classification (GTDB taxonomy): domain Bacteria; phylum Pseudomonadota; class Gammaproteobacteria; order Burkholderiales; family Burkholderiaceae_D; genus Rugamonas. Next base: position 381,348 of record NZ_LMDB01000001.1, read on the forward strand.
AGCGCGAGGAACCACAACAGCATGACCGGGCCAAACCAGCGGCCAATACCCGCCGTGCCGTGACTCTGCGCAGCATACAGCAGCACCAGCACGATAATGGTCAGCGGCACCACGTAGGGTTTGAGCGCTGGAGTTGCCACTTCCAGGCCCTCGACGGCAGAAAGCACCGAAATCGCTGGCGTAATCACACTGTCGCCGTAAAACAAGGCTGCCCCAAAAACACCAATCAGCAGTAGGCCGGTGTAGCTACGCGAGGGCTTGGGCAAGGAGGACAGCGCCAGCGCCATCAGCGCCATGATGCCGCCCTCCCCTTTGTTGTCGGCCCGCAGCACTAACGTTACATATTTCAAGGAAACGATAATCGTCAGGCCCCAGACAACAAGCGAGATCACACCGAGCAGATTATCCTGACTCAGCGCCAGACCGTGCTCCGCGTCAAAAATGGTTTTCAGCGTATACAAAGGACTGGTACCGATGTCCCCGTAGACGATACCGATTGCAGCCAGCGTCAACGCAGCCAGTGAACTGCGTTTAGATTCAGTGCTCAAATTTGCTCCATGCAAGAATGCCAACGGGGGCAGCTTACACTTCGCCGCTGTAAAAAAGGTGTAAAAATTGCGTATTTTGGCGATGCGTGCGGCCATCGGCGCCCGCGCCGTATACAAGCTCTTTATCCCATAGCACCGTCTTTTTAGACCATTTTTACGCATCGATCTCTAGAGTGGCAACATCCCGCAACTGCGGTTCACTGTTTGCCAAAGGAGTACCACCTCATGAAAGAGATCATGTTCGCCACCGCAATGCTCGCACTTTGCGCCGCCTCCGCCCACGCGCAAGACGCCAAGCCCGACAACGAAATGAGCTTCAATGCCGCCGTCAGCTCCGACTACCGCTACCGCGGCATTTCCCAGACCCGCCTGAAGCCTGCGCTGCAAGGCGGCACCGACTACGTGAACAATCCAAGCGGCCTGTATGTTGGCGCCTGGGCCTCCACCATCAAGTGGACCAAGGATGCCGGTGGCGACGGCAACGTCGAACTGGACATCTACGGCGGCAAGCGCGGCCAGGTCACTGCCGATGTCAGCTACGACGTGGGCGTGCTGACCTATGTTTACGCGAACAACGGCCTGAAACATGTGCCCGGCTTCGCCAATGCCGACACGACGGAAGTTTACGGCCAACTCGGTTACGGCCCAGCGACAGTGAAGTATTCACACTCTGTCACCAACCTGTTTGGGTACGTTGACAGCAAGAACTCCGGCTACCTGGACTTCAGCGCCAACTTCCCCGCATGCCAAGGCTACACCGTCAACCTGCACGCAGGTCATCAGAAGGTGAGCCACAACAGGATCGCCAACTACACCGATTGGAAAGTCGGCATTACCAAGGATCTAGGGTTCGCCAGCCTGCAGCTGGCCGCGGTGGGCACCAACGGCAGCAAGATCGCCTACGCTTCGCCGGCCAACGGCAAGTTCCTCGGCAAGAATGCCTTGCAACTGACCCTCAGCAAAACCTTCTAAGGCAAAGTCCGCATCTATGGCGCCCGATGGCGCCGTTTTTTACACCTTTTTTACATGCGCTTGGCAAGTGTTTACACCGATTTTAGGCGGTGATCACTAAGCTAGTCAGTATCCAAACAAGACCTTCGGGGAAAGCAATGGACTTCGTATTTATCGGCGCGATCGTCGCCTTTTTCGCACTGGTGGTCGCCATGGCCAACGGCTGCGACAAGCTGGGAGGCCAGCAATGACTATCTTCTATCTCATCGGCTCGGTCGCCACGGCGGGCCTTCTGGTCTACCTGCTGGTAGCCCTTTTGAAAGCGGAGGACCTGTAACATGACCACCCAATCCTTCCTGTTATTGGCGGTTTTCATGGTGGTGCTGATCGCCGCCGCCTGGCCACTGGGCGGCTGGCTGGCGCGCGTGGCCGACGGCCGCAAGGTGCCGGGCCTGGGCTTACTGGGCGCTGTGGAAAGGCTGCTCTACCGCGCGGCCGGCGTTCCACTGGAGTCCGAGAAGCAAGGCATGGGTTGGAAAGCCTATGCGATTTCGCTGCTGGCATTTAACACTCTAGGAACACTCTTTGCCTACACGGTACAGCGCCTTCAGCAATGGCTGCCACTCAACCCGCAAGGGCTGGGCAACGTTAGCCCGGACTCCTCGTTCAATACCGCGGTGAGCTTCGTCGCCAACACCAATTGGCAGGGCTATGTGGGTGAACAAACCATGAGCTACCTGAGCCAGATGCTCGCGCTCGCGCCGCAGAACTTCCTGTCGGCCGCCACCGGTATTGCCGTCGCATTTGCCCTGATTCGCGGATTCGCCGCGCGCTCCGCCAAGTCGATCGGCAATTTCTGGGTCGACCTGACCCGCATCACGTTGTACGTCCTGCTGCCGCTCTCTTTCGTCTACGCCGTGTTCTTGGTCGGCCAAGGCGCGATCCAAAACTTCTCCACGTACCAGGAAGTAAACTTGGTCGAGAGCGTTGCCTATTCCGCACCGAAGACCGATGCTGAGGGCCAGCCATTGAAGGATGCAGCCGGCCAGCCTGTGATGGAAGATAAATCTGCCAGCACCCAGTTGATCGCCATGGGCCCGGTCGCTTCCCAGGAAGCGATCAAAATGCTCGGCACCAACGGTGGCGGTTTCTTCAACGCCAACTCGGCGCACCCCTACGAAAATCCAACCCCATTGTCGAACTTCAGCCAGATGCTGGCGATCTTCCTGATTCCCGCCGGATTGTGCTTTGCGTTTGGCCACCTGGTGGGCGATCGCCGCCAGGGCTGGGCAGTACTTGGCGCCATGAGCATCATGTTCGTGGTGGCGGCGGGGGGCATTATGGCTGCTGAACAGACCAGCCACCCGGCCCTGCAAGCGATGGGGATCGACCAGTCGGCAGGCCCACTGCAGCCGGGCGGCAATATGGAAGGCAAGGAAGCGCGCTTCGGCATCTCGGCCTCCGGCCTGTTCGCGGCCGTCACCACCGCCGCTTCCTGCGGCGCGGTGAACAGTTTCCACGATTCCTACACCCCCCTGGGCGGCATGGGCCCGACCCTGCTGATGCAGCTGGGCGAAGTAGTATTCGGCGGCGTTGGCTCGGGCCTGTATGGCATGCTGATCTTCGCCATCATGGCAGTGTTCATCGCCGGCCTGATGATTGGACGCACCCCAGAATACCTCGGCAAGAAGATTCAGTCCTATGAAATGAAGATGACCTCAATCGCCATCCTGGTCACGCCGACCCTGGTGCTCGTGGGTACCGCGATTGCCGTTATGACAGAACCGGGCAAGGTAGCGGTGGCCAATCCTGGCGCGCATGGCTTCACCGAAATCCTGTACGCCTTCAGTTCCGCCGCCAACAACAACGGCAGCGCGTTTGCCGGCATCTCAGCCAATACACCGTTTTATAACACCATGTTGGCGATCGCCATGTGGTTCGGCCGCTTCGCCATGATTGTGCCAGTGCTGGCCATCGCCGGTTCGCTGGCTGGCAAGCAACGCCTGCAAGTCACTTCCGGCACCATGCCGACCCACGGCCTGATGTTCGTATTCCTGCTGGTGGCCGTGGTGCTGCTGGTCGGCGTCCTGAACTACGTTCCTGCCCTGGCCCTCGGCCCGGTCATCGAACACCTGCAACTGTATAAATAAGGAGCGCCTTTATGTCGCAAGCTCAAACCCAACAAGAAATGGCGATGCATACCCTGCAGCCGAGCAAACGCCTGAAGCTGCTTGACTCGCAACTGGTGGTGCCTGCCATTGTTGACTCTTTCAAGAAGCTCAGTCCAGCGGTGCAGCTCCGCAGCCCGGTGATGTTCGTGGTCTACGTCGGCAGCATCATCACCACGCTGCTCTACATCCAGTCTCTGACTGGCCAAGGAGAAGCCAGTTCGGGCTTTATCCTGGCCACCAGCATCTGGCTGTGGTTCACCGTCCTTTTCGCCAACTTCGCCGAAGCGCTGGCTGAAGGCCGTAGCAAGGCACAAGCCGCTTCGCTGCGCAGCCTGAAGCAGAGCGTCACCTCGAAGAAGCTGTCGATGCCCAAGCATGGCACCACGTGGTTGCCATGCCCTGCCACCGATCTGCGCAAGGGCAACTACGTGCTGGTGGAAGCCGGCGACGTGGTCCCCATCGACGGCACCGTCATCGAAGGCGTGGCCTCGGTGGACGAAAGCGCCATTACGGGAGAATCAGCGCCCGTGATCCGAGAATCGGGCGGCGACTTTTCCTCCGTTACGGGCGGCACTCGCGTGTTGTCCGACTGGCTGGTAGTGCAGGTCACCGCCAATCCGGGTGAGACTTTCCTCGACCGCATGATCGCCATGGTGGAAGGCGCCAAGCGCAAGAAGACCCCGAACGAGATCGCCCTGACCATCCTGCTGGTGGCACTGACGATCGTGTTCTTGATGGTGACCGCAACCCTACTGCCGATGTCCATGTTCTCGGTGGAAGTGGCGCAATCCGGCACCCCCATCACCATCACAGTACTAATCGCGCTGCTGGTTTGCCTGATTCCGACCACCATCGGCGGTCTGCTATCGGCCATTGGTGTGGCCGGGATGAGCCGCATGATGCAGGCGAACGTGATCGCTACCTCGGGCCGGGCGGTGGAAGCCGCTGGTGACGTCGACGTCCTTCTGCTGGACAAAACTGGCACCATTACCCTCGGCAACCGCCAGGCTTCGGCCTTCTTTGCGGCGCCAGGCGTCACCGAGCGTGAGCTGGCAGATGTGGCGCAACTTGCCTCGCTGGCCGATGAAACGCCGGAAGGCCGCAGCATCGTCGTGCTGGCCAAGCAGAAGTTCAACATCCGCGAACGCGAGCTGTCGCCGGTTCACGCCACCTTCCTGCCGTTCTCCGCCAATACCCGCATGAGCGGCGTTGATATGGATGGCCGTGAAGTGCGCAAGGGCGCCGCCGAAGCCGTGCGCAAGCACGTGGAAGCAATGGGCAAGGAATTTCCCGCTGAAGTCCTGCGTAGCGTCGACGACGTGTCGCGCCGCGGCAGCACGCCACTGGTGGTGGCCGATTCCGGCCACGTCATGGGCGTGGTGGAACTGAAGGACATCGTCAAGGGCGGCATCAAGGAACGTTTTGCCGAGCTGCGCCGCATGGGCATCAAGACTGTGATGATCACGGGCGATAACAAGGTGACCGCTGCCGCGATCGCCGCCGAAGCGGGTGTGGATGACTTCCTGGCCGAAGCAACCCCGGAAGACAAGCTCAAGCTGATCCGCAATTACCAGTCCGACGGCCGGCTAGTGGCCATGACCGGTGACGGCACCAACGACGCCCCGGCGCTGGCTCAGGCCGATGTGGCGGTCGCCATGAGCTCCGGCACCCAGGCCGCGAAAGAGGCCGGCAACATGGTTGACCTGGATTCCAACCCGACCAAGCTGCTGGAGATCGTGGAGATCGGAAAACAGATGCTGATGACGCGCGGCTCGCTGACCACCTTCTCGATTGCCAACGATGTGGCGAAGTACTTCGCCATCATCCCGGCGGCCTTCGTGGGTACCTACCCGCAGTTGAAGGCATTGGACATCATGCACCTGTCGAGCCCAAACTCAGCCATCATGTCGGCGGTGATCTTCAATGCACTGATCATCGTCTTCCTGATCCCGCTGGCCCTGAAAGGTGTGCGCTACCGCGCCATCGGCGCCACCGTGCTGCTGCGCCGCAACCTGCTGATCTACGGCATCGGCGGCCTGATCCTGCCGTTCATCGGCATCAAGCTAATCGACCTGCTGCTGGCAGCACTCAACCTCGTATAAGCTGGAGAACCCTATGATTTCGACTTTCCGCCCCGCCCTCGTGCTGTTCGGGGCACTGACCCTGGCCACTGGCGTAATCTACCCGCTGGCCGTGACCAGCGCTGGCCATGCCCTGTTCCCCCACCAGGCGTCTGGCTCCATCATTGAAGTGGACGGCAAGGCAATTGGCTCGACGCTGATTGGCCAGCAGTTCACCTCGCCCAAATACTTCTGGGGACGGCCGTCTGCCACTGGCCCGATGCCATATAACGCCAACGGTTCTTCCGCTTCCAACCAGGGGCCGCAGAACCCGGCCTTCACGGACGCCGTCAAGGGCCGTGTGGATGCGCTGAAGGCAGCCGATCCAGATAACAAGGCGCCGATCCCGGTCGACCTGGTGACTGCTTCGGGCAGCGGGCTGGACCCCGAAATCAGCTTGGCAGCCGCGCAGTACCAGCTCCATCGAGTTGCGGACCAGCGCCGTATGACGCCGGAGCTGCTACAAAAGCTGGTTGAACAGCATTCGAACAAGCAGTACTTCGGCGTCTTCGGCGAACCGCGCGTAAACGTCCTGGCCCTGAACCTGGCGCTGGACGGTAAAACACCGCATACTCGCTGATATGATTCCACTCGACGACGACCGCCCAGACCCCGATGCACTCCTGGCGCAAGTACAGGCACAGGAGCGCAAGGCAGCGCGGGGCAAACTGCGTATCTATTTCGGGGCGTCGGCTGGGGTGGGCAAAACCTACGCCATGCTGTCAGCCGCCCGCCAGCTGCAGGCCGCTGGGCAACCGGTCCTGGTCGGCATCGTCGAGACCCACAGCCGCAGCGAGACTGCTGCACTGCTCGATGGCCTGGACATCCTGCCCCTCAAGCAGATTGCCTACCGGGGCAAGTCTCTCGGCGAATTCGACATCGACACCGCACTCGAGCGCCAGCCACCGCTGGTCTTGATCGACGAGCTGGCCCATTCCAACGCGCCTGGTTCGCGCCATCCGAAACGCTGGCAAGACGTCGAGGAATTATTGGAAGCCGGCATCAATGTCTTCAGCACAGTCAACGTGCAGCACCTGGAGAGCCTCAATGACGTGGTCGGTGGCATTACTGGCATACAGGTTAACGAGACGGTGCCGGACACCGTATTCGATGCCGCCGATGAAGTGGTGCTGGTGGATATCCCCGCCGACGAATTGCTGGCTCGCCTGAAGGGCGGCAAGGTGTACCACACGCAGCAAGCGGAACGCGCCGCCAACAACTTCTTCCGCAAAGGGAACCTGATTGCCCTGCGTGAGCTGGCCCTGCGTCGCACTGCCGACCGCATCGAGGACGATGTACGCGCCTACCGTGTCGAAAAGTCCATCGACAATATCTGGAAGACCGGAGCATCGGTCCTGGCGCTGGTGGGCCCACGCCCTGGCTGCGAACAGGTGGTGCGCAGCGCCGCACGCCTGGCCGGACAGCTTGGCACGGAGTGGCATGCCATCTACGTCGAAACGCCCAGCCTGCAACGACTCCCGACGACCGAGCGGGAACGCATCCTGCAAACGCTCAAGCTGGCGCAGGACCTTGGCGCTGATACTGCAGTGCTTTCCGGCAGCGACATCGCGGCCACTGCGGTCGACTATGCACGCAGCCACAACCTGTCCAAGATCACGATGGGGCGCGGCCATACGACGTGGCCATGGCGCCGCTCCCATATCCGTTCACTTGCATCGTATGCACCCGACGTCGACTTGATCGAGGTCGCGGTCGATAGGCGAGACGAAGCGCCGCGCCCCGCCCCCACCACCGATGCTGACGAACAGGCGGAGATCATCAAGCGCAATGTGACCGGCTACGCGATCGCGGCCGGTGCCAGCGTCGGAATGGCTCTTCTCGCGACCCCCCTGATCGGGTGGCTGGACCTCGCCAACATCGCCATGCTGTTCCTGCTGGTGGTGTTCATCGTTGCGGTCCGCTTTGGCCGCGGTCCGTCGGTACTGGCGACCTGCGTCAGCGTCGCCTGTTTCGACTTCTTTTTTGTACCACCGCGTTTCAGCTTTGCCATTTCGGACCTGCAGTACACGATCACCTTCATCGTCATGCTTGCAGTCGGGTTGATTACCGGGCATCTGACTGCGGGCCTGCGATTCCAGGCGCGGGTTGCGTCCTACCGTGAGTCGCGAGCGCGCGCGTTGTATGAGTTCGCGCGCGAACTATCGGGCGCGCTGCAGACGGAACAGATCTTCGACACCACCGCGCAATTCACTCGAAGCACGTTCGGCGCCAAAGCCACGCTGCTCGTGCCGGACGATAATGGTCGCCTGCACCTTCCAAGCGGCGTAGCATCCAACGCCGCATTCGACCTGGGCGTGGCGCAGTGGGCCTTTGACCATGCCGAAAGTGCGGGCATCGGGACCGACACACTCCCCGCCAGTCCGCTGTTTTACATGCCGCTGGTTGCGCCTATGCGCACACGTGGCATCCTGGCCATCGAGCCTCCGCAACGACGCTGGATCATGATTCCCGAACAACGGCAGCATCTTGAGACGTTTGCTGCTCTGGCGGCGATTGCACTGGAGCGTGTCCACTATATCGAAGTGGCACAAAATGCCCTGATCAGCATGGAATCGGAGCGACTGCGCAACTCGCTCCTTGCCGCTTTGTCGCATGACCTGCGCACACCGCTCACTTCGCTGGTAGGCTTCTCCGAATCACTGGCCAGCTCGCGTCCACCGTTGTCGCCCCAACAGCTCGATCTCGCGCAATGCCTGCACACGGAATCGCTTCGCATGAGTGCACTGGTCGCCAACCTGCTTGATATGGCGCGCATCGAAAGCGGTGAACTGAAGTTCAACTTACAGTGGCAACCCCTCGAGGAAGTCGTGGGCAGTGCCTTGCGCGCCAGCCGACTGCAGTTGCAAGAGCATAAGGTTAGCACGCAACTGGCGCTCGACTTGCCGCTGCTGCGCTTCGATGCGGTCCTTATCGAACGCGTGCTCTGCAACCTAATTGAAAACGCGGCCAAGTACACGCCGCCAGCTTCCTCCATCGTGATCTACGCCGTACAGCGCGGCGATCTGGTGCGTGTGATGGTGTACGATAACGGCCCGGGCCTGCCGCGCGGACGCGAGGAAGCGATCTTTGAAAAATTCACCCGCGGCGAAAAAGAGTCTGCCAAGCCTGGTGTCGGCCTGGGCCTAGCGATTTGCCGCGCCATCGTCGAAGCCCACGGCGGCACGATCCGCGCCGACAAGTCGCCGCTGGGCGGTGCCGCGGTGGTGTTTACGCTGCCTGTCGGAACCCCGCCCCAGGCCCCTGAAATTGAGGAAGTATGAACAAGCAACAAGCCGAGATCATTCCCACCGCCTTGCTGGTCGAAGATGAACCCCAGATCCGCCGCTTCGTACGCAGCGCATTGGAAGAAGAAGGTTGGCACGTGCACGAATCGGCCAACCTGGCACGCGGCCTGATCGATGCCGGCACCCGTCGCCCGGACCTGATCATCCTCGACCTGGGGCTGCCGGATGGCGATGGCATTGACCTGATCGCCGACCTGCGCAAGTGGTCCAATGTGCCCGTCATCGTGCTTTCGGCGCGGGTCGATGAAGCCGACAAGATCAAGGCCCTTGATGCCGGCGCCGATGACTTCCTCGGTAAACCGTTCGGCGTTGGCGAATTGCTGGCGCGCGTGCGCGCCGCGCAACGGCGCCTGCGCCAGCCGCAATCGACCTTGTCCGGCAGCGTCAGGTTCGGGGAAGTTGAAGTGGACCTGCCGGTTCGCCGGGTCACCAAGCGCGGCGAGCATGTGCACCTGACGCCGACCGAATACCGCCTGCTGTCGGTGCTGGTGGCCAATGCCAACCGGGTACTGACCGCCCCGCAATTGCTGCGCGCGGTATGGGGGCCGGCCCAAGCAGACAACGGCCATTATCTGCGTATCTACATGGGACATCTGCGCCACAAATTGGAAGACGATCCGGCGCAGCCCCAGTACCTGATCACCGAGACGGCAGTCGGGTACCGGCTGCAATTGTCGGCCTCGGGCGACTGATTCACCCGCATGGCGCGGCCGGCAGCAGGCGCTTTTCCAAACGGTAGGCTGCCATACCCTCGTGGCAATAATCCTGCTACACACTCAACACGCGGTAGCCGCGTGTGGCGAAGAGCTTGAGCAATGCGGACAATAATGGCCCCAACAGAGCCACTATTGAGTTACCAATGGAAACGACAGTTAATATTCTGTCACTTCCATTCGGTTATCAACGAGATTAGTTCAAAACGCCACTATTGCTCACGATCCGCGTCGATGTTCTTACACGTCGAAGATGATGCGATCAAAGGCCATGCCAGGTAAGCTCAGATCTGCTCACCAGACTACATTGCATCCTCGCATGGAAAGTCGATTAACGCTCACCCCTGAGGAAATAGACTGGCTGCTCGGCTTCCCCCTTCTCCACCATGGCCAGCAGGCGTTGCAGCTCGGTGCGTCCTTTGTCTTCCTTTGCGGAAGCGACCAGGTTGCGCAGGATGGTGGCGTGTGCCATTTGCAGCGCTTGCGCCGCAGTCGCCGCGATGTCGGGTTTCACACCGACATGCTCCCAGTTGGTTTTGGTGACAACATTGGTCGTGCGCGAGGTCGGGATCGCAACAGCAATGTCATGGCCCAAGCTGAACCACCCCACAGGATTGGAGCCGCCGCCGGTGACCTCCCCGACCACCGTCCCGCGCTTGTGCGCCTGGATGCCGTAAGCGAAATCCTCCCCGCCGGAAAAGGTGCGAGCCGAGGTCAACACGTACACCGGCTTGTCGTAACGCTGTCCGACCGTCGGTACAGTCCAATACTGCTGCGTTGTATTCTCCGGTCGGTTGTACATGTCGATCAGGTGCCGGTGATCGCCGACCGGGAAAAAGTGGCTCATCAGGTACGCCACACTCGTCGGGCTGCCGCCACCGTTGCGGCGCAGGTCGAGGATCAGCGCATCCGTTCCGACCATGAGCGACATCGCCGCAGTGTATGCCGGGGCGACGAATTCCGGGCTGCCGAAATTGCGTAGCTCGATATAGCCAACGTTTCCGGGAAGGCGCTCGATCTTTTGGATGCCATAACCGCGCCGCTCGATCTGCTCGCGCCAGTCGTCGATCTGGGCACGGCTGAGCGGCTCGGCAGCACCGTTAGAGTCATTGAATCCTTCAAACACCCTGGCGCCGAAGTGCTTGTCACCACTGATTTCGCGCAAATCCTTGGCCAATGCCTCGCTGAATGATTTCGCGCCGGCGGCGGACGCATATCCCCCCTTGGCATTCTTGTTTGCAATCGCACGGCCAACGCGTTCGGCCACGGCGGGCTCAATGTAATTTGCGTTCATTTTCGCGACCAGCGTCTGCACGATCGCAGCGCGCTCGGATGCGTTCAACGGAGCGTCATCCGCTGCCAGTGCGGACGAAGACAACAGCATGCTCAATACAGCGCCTGCGACAAGCTTCTTACTAACTAACATACATTCTCCAGGTTGGACTGCGAATCGGGCCTCGTTTTGCGCTGCTGCAGCGCAGCCGCCAAGGCGGGCATATAAGTGCGGCTGGCGCGCAGGACACTACCGTCACGCATGCGCAGCAAGGCATCGCGGTTGGTGAGCGAGCGCAGCTCGGCGATCATGTCCAGCCGCACGATAGTTGATCGATGTACCCGGTGGAATTGGCGCGGATCGAGCTGCCGGGCCAGGCTGTGCAGGCGTTCGCGCACCAGCCAGGTCGTCCCATTTGAATGCAGGGACGCATAGTCGCCGTCGGCCTCGATGCGCTCAACCTCCGCCACCGGCACCAGCACCGTGCGCGTTCCGACGCGCACACTGAAACTTTGCAGCGCCGGTTCAGCGGCCGATGCAACGGCTCGGCCCTGGCTGCGGTAAGGAAAAGCCTGCTGTGCGCGGTCAAGCGCTTCGTCGAAACGTTCGTCATCGACCGGCTTAAGCAGGTAATCGAGGGCGGCCAGTTCGAAGGCTTGCAGGGCAAAGCTGTCGTAGGCAGTGAGCAGGATCGCCATCGGCCGCTGCGCCGGCGGCAGCGCGGCCAGCACCTCGATGCCGGACTTGCCTGGCATTTCGACGTCGACGAACACCAAGTCGGGCCGCAGCGCCACAATACCTTCGAGAGCGCTGGTGCCGTCCCCGAATTCACCCACCAGCTCGAAGCCGTCGCGACGCGCCAGCCTGACTTTGACTGCCAGCCTGGCCAGCGGCTCGTCGTCGATGATCACGACGCGGATGTTCATGCTGCCACCTCCATAGCGCGCAGTGGCATGGCGATTCGAACCTGGAAGCGGTCGTCCATACTCCAGCCGGCATCCACCTGATGCTCCGCGCCATACAGGTGGCGCAAGCGTTCTCTGACGTTCGCCAGGCCGATGCCGCTGGCCGAGTGCGGCCGCTTCTGGCCATCGTTCTTTACGTCGATCAGCAGGCGCTTGCCCTCACGCTCGACCAGAATGTCGAGCCCCCCGGGCGTCGGCAGCGGAGCAATGCCGTGACGGATCGCGTTCTCCACCAGCGGTTGCAGGATCAGGTAAGGCACGACGCTGTCCAGCAGGTCGGGGCCGACCTTCATCGTCAGGCGCAGGCGTTCGCCAAGCCGCGCCTTTTCGATGGCGAGGTAGGCATCGAGCAGGGCCAGTTCATCGGCCAGCGCATGCTCGTGGCGACCGTCATGCGCCAGGGTGGCGCGCAGAAAGTCGGACAGTGACGCCAGCATGCGATTGGCCTCCCGGTTGGACTGGGCCGACACCAGCGCGGATACCGCGTTCAGGGAATTGAACAGGAAGTGTGGATTGACCTGCAGTCGCAGTGCGCGCAGCTCGGCATCGCGCGCGGCGCCTTGCGCCTGGGCCAGATGCAAACGCACCTGTTGCAGGGACAGATAGTAGGCACCCATCGCGTGGACCGCACAAAAGGCGATCAGCGCCAGCCAGCAGCTATCCAGTCCGCGTGCCAGCCGGCCCCATTGATAGCCGGTTTCCATTCCGAGCGCGATCCCGAAAGACTGCCCCAGCAGGGCGTTCGTAATGGCCATGGCATAGGTAATCACCAGCAGTATCAATCCCATGCGCAGCCAGGACCAATCGCGACGCCACATGGCCCGCTGCAGCAGCGTCAGCGGAATAAGCCATAGCATGCAGGCGACCAGGAACAGCGTACGAAAGGCAACGATATAGTGATCACTGACGGCGGGTAGGCCCAAAATGACCATGCAGGCTGACACCGGCAGTGCGGCCAGCACAGGAACAAGTAAAGGGGTTTCGACTTTCACGCGGGGTTTCCAACAATGCAATTCCGCAATTCTAGCGTTTCGATCACCCGACGAATAGAAAGCAATACACGCATAGAACGCCCAAAGATACCAAAGGCTTCACCTTAGACGATGGCCTGGCGGCGGTCGATTCATTTGCGGCGTCCCGTGCATATCTTGCAGCCCAGGCGGTCGGAGATCGAGGTAAGGATGTTCGTGTGCCCGCTACACCTCGACGATGATGCAATCAGCCCTGTTCATTTGGAACAAGCTCGTCCGCGCTGCCGAACGCTAGCGAATATAGTCCACCGGGGCGGCCCAGATTCATTCTCGGTCAGCTAGCGAGGATGGTTGCGGCAACTGCAATCACTTTCTGGACTCCGCAACCATAAGGCGCCCAATCGGACGAGCAAAGTCGAGTACAACTTGCACGTGGCGTTCCCACTGCTATAATCGCCCTCACCTATGCGCCAACTTCTCTGTATCCTATTAATGTTTTGCCTACCATTGCAAGGCTTTGCCAGGCATTGGAGCGAGGATATTCAAACTGGGGATCGCTCGTTTGCGCACGGGGTACTGCATGACGAGCACGTGAGCCATCACCACGAGGCCGACGGGTCAATTCACTTCGACGCGTCCGACGAATCGGTCCAGCATGTGCAGGATCATTCCTGTTCACCACAGCCTACTGGTTTGCTGCTCCCGGCAGTCGCCGCAGCGCCTGACCAGCTGGTAGAGATCGTTTCTGCCCGTGTTATCGCCTATATTCCTGATCCAATGCTGGAGCTACCGCACCGGCCTCCCGCACTCGCCCTCGGCTAAACTGCCGAGGGTGCCCAGCACATCCCTTTGATTGCGGCAAAGCCGCATCGTGCCCGCATTCCTCGCTGATTCCTAATCATCCGATGGAGTAGTACCCATGCACGTCTTTAGACTGCCCCGCGCTTTCGCCGGGCTGGCCCTGTTGGGGCCAGCCTTGGCGTTCGCGCAGCCTGCGCAGCCCTCTGCGCCGCAGGCTACCCTTCATATCCTTGTCGAAAACGCCTGGCAGCGCTCGCCCCAAGTCCGCACCTTGGAAGCGCGACAGGATGAAGCGGCCGCTGGCCTGGCACTTGCGGATTCATGGCTCGCCAGCGCGCCGACGCTGGGCATTTTACAGCGTACTGACCAATGGACAGACCGGCACGAGCGACGAGAATCCGAGATATCGTTATCGGCCCCAATCTGGACTCCTGGTCAAAAGGCACGCCGCACGGATCTCGCCAATGCCAGTGCCAACGAACTTGCCTCACAACTGGCGCAGGCCAAGCTTGAAATTTCCGGCCAGGTGCGAACACGGCTATGGCAGGCTCGCGCCGCCAAGGAAATTGAGATCGAGCGCGCCGACCACTGGTCCCACCTGCAAGAACTGGCTAATGACGTCGAACGGCGCGTCAAGGCTGGCGATCTGGCGCGCAGTGATGTACTGCTTGCGAGCCAAGAAGTATCACTGGCACACAGCAATTTCATCGCAGCCCGAACCGACGCGAAAGCTGCACTGGCACGGTTTTCCGTCCTGACCGGGATGACCACCTTGCCCGACGTTGAAATCGAGCCTGTGGCGCCATCTGGCGAACCGATTCCCCTGCGCCTCCAAGCGGCACGGGCCGCCGAGCTACGCGCCCGCGCGGCCATTGCGGCAGTGCGGGCCCAGCCGGCGTCAGCACCGACGGTGGCGGTATCAATGCGGCGTGAGCGCGATGGCGTCGGTATGCCAAACGATCGCAGCATCGGCATAGCCTTGCAAATCCCGCTGATCGGTCAGCAGCGCAACCGTCCCGCGGAAGCCGCCGCGACCACGCAGCTGGCTTCGGCCAGCGCCGACCTGGCCCAGCTAGAGGCCCAGGCACAGGCAGACATTGCACTCGCGCGCGACCGCTTAGCCGATGCCGAAGAAGCGCTTCGCCTGGCCGAGCAGCGTGCTGGCGCCATGCAGGAGCACACCCGACTCTTCGACAAAGCTTTTGCCGCAGGCGAGCGCGCGCTGCCGGAACTGCTGCGCTCCAGGATTCTGAGCCATGAGGCCCAGATCGCGCTTCGCCAGCAGCGCGTAGCCTTGGGTATGGCGCGGGCTGAACTTAACCAAGCATTAGGAATCATTCCATGAAACGACTGACCACATTGTTGTTTTTGCTGGCGCTAGTCGCGCCAGTTTTCGCTTCGCCAGGCGCACACGGCCCCAACGGCGAACACCTGGACGGCCCGGCATCGGTTACCAGTACCGGCAGCGTCCCACGCATTGAAACCTTTACCGAGTTGTTTGAACTCGTCGGTCACCTGTCAGGCGGCGAATTGTCGGTCATGATCGACCGTTATGACACCAACGAGCCTGTACTGAACGGCAAGCTGGAAGTCCAATACCAAGGGATAAAGGCGCAGGCCAAGTTCCATTCGGACCTCGGCGATTACGCGATTGACGATCCAAAGTTTCTGCAGGCGATATCTACCCCCGGAAAGCACCAGTTGATGTTCACCTTCGTCGCAGGCAATGAAAGCGACCTGCTGGAAGGGGCATTGGACGTGCCGCGCGCAGCGCAGCACGCGCAAGCGGGCCTGCCGCTTTGGACTTACTGGGCTGGCGGCGCTGCATTGTTCCTGCTGGCGGGCGGCTTGATCCTGCGCCGCCGCCTGACTGCCAAGAAGTGAATAGAACACCATGAACACGAAACTGAAACTAATAGCGCTGGCTTCATTGCTTGCTTCCAGCGTTGCTGCACAAGCGTCCCCTGGGGCGCACGGCCCGAACGGCGAACACCTCGACGGCGCTAACGCCACGAGCGCCAGCGGATTGGCGCGGCTGCCCGATGGCAGCGTCAATGTGCCGAAGTTGGCGCAGCGCCGCATGGCGATTCGCACCGTCAGAGCGGAGGCCGGAGAACATCCTGTCACGGTCGAACTGAATGGACGCACCGCGATTGATCCCAACGCCGGAGGTCGCGTCCAGGCGCCGTTTGCCGGTCGCATCGAAGCCGGTCCGAAGGGATTGCCGGTGCCCGGCCAGGCGGTACGCAAAGGAGAAGTCCTGGCACTGCTGCGCCCTGTCGCCAGTGCGGCGGAACGAGGCGCCCAGCAGGCGGCGCTAGCAGACCTCCGCGCCAACCGCAACCTGCTTGAGCAGCGCGTAAAGCGCCTCGAATCACTGGAAGGCACGGTTCCACAAAAGGATATCGACGCCGCGCGCGCCGAACTGGCAAGCTTGCAAGGGCGCGATAAAGCGATCAGTGCGGCAGTCGGCGGTGCTGAACCGATTGTTGCCCCCACCGATGGAGTCCTGGCCAGCGCGCTCGTGATGACTGGACAGATCGTCGAGTCGCGCGACGTGCTGTTCGAAGTGGTCCACCCGGAACGCATGCTGGTCGAGGCCACCACTCCAGATGTCAGCCTTGCCAATCGCATTGCGACGGCGAGCCTGGTGCAGGCACCGGAGGCGCAACTGCGCCTGCTAGGCGGCGCGCGCAGCCTGCGTGACGGTGCATTGCCGGTGCACTTCCAGGCCAAGGGAGCCGGCTTACAGCTCGCCGTGGGCCAGCCGGTCACCGTGCTGGCGCGCTTGAAAACGACAGAGAAAGGCATCGCCTTGCCCGCTGCGGCCTTGGTTCGCAATCCAGCCAATGAGACGGTGGTGTGGATCAAGTCCGGCGCCATGCGCTTCATCGCCCAGCCTGTCGAGGCCAAGTCACTGGATGCGCACACGGTCGTCGTCACTAAGGGCCTGAGCCCGGAACACCGTGTGGTGGTGTCTGGTGCCGCGCTGATCAACCAGATCCGCTAGGAGCGCCATGTTTAGTTACTTAGTTCGTTTCAGCCTGGGCAACCGACTGTTCGTGCTGGCCGCTGCCGCGCTCCTGATGGTATATGGCGCGCTGACGGCAGGGCGCACTCCAGTCGACGTGTTCCCTGACCTGAACAAGCCGGTGGTCACGGTACTGTCGGAGGCTGGCGGCATGGCGCCCGAGGAAGTGGAGCAGCTGGTATCGTTCCCGATTGAAACAGCACTCAACGGCATGCCCGGCGTGAGCCGAGTGCGCTCCGTGTCCGGCGTTGGCCTCTCCATCGTATACGCTGAGTTCGATTGGGGCACCGATCCCTATCGCAATCGCCAACTGGTTTCAGAGCGAATCGCACTGGTCAAAGAACAATTGCCGGGACAGGTTACCCCGCTCATGGGTCCGGTATCGTCCATCATGGGCGAGATCATGCTGATCGCGCTGCCGATCGACCAGGCGAAGACCGATCCGATGCGCGCACGGGAATATGCGGACTTCGTGCTACGTCCACGCTTGCTGTCGATTCCCGGCGTTTCGCAGGTGATCCCCATCGGGGGCGAGGTGCGGCAATTGCGGGTTGCGCCGGACACGGCGCGCATGGCGCAATTCAACGTGACGCTGGAGCAAGTCACCAGTGCCTTGCGCGGTTACGCAGCCAACACCAGCGGCGGCTTCATTGACCTGAACAGCCGCGAATACCTGATCCGCAATCTTGGACGCACCAGCAAGCTGGAGGACGCGAAAGGTTTGGCCGTTGCCTGGCGCAACGGCACACCTGTATTGCTGGAGCAAGTGGCCAGCGTACGCTATGCGCCAGCCTTCAAGCGCGGCGACGCCGGTATGAACGGCAAGCCAGCGGTCATCGTCAGCGTGCAAAAGCAGCCAGCCGGCGACACCGTGCGCCTGACACGCGATATCGAAAGCGCACTAGCCGAGCTCAAACAAGGCCTGCCGGCAGGCATCGCTGCGCCGCAGGTGCTGTTCAGGCAGGCGAACTTTATTGATGCTTCGATAGGTAACGTACAGGACGCCCTGCGCGACGGCGCGATCCTGGTCGCGGTGGTACTGTTTGCATTCCTGCTCAGCGCACGCGCCACGGCCATTTCGCTGGTTGCAATCCCCCTGTCACTGGCATTGACCGCCCTCGCCTTCCACCTGCTCGGACAATCGATCAACGTCATGACCCTCGGCGGCCTGGCCATTGCGATTGGAGAACTGGTCGACGATGCGGTGGTGGACGTGGAGAACATCCAGCGCCGCCTACGCCAGCGCCGCGAAGAGGGCGTGTCGGTCTTGGAGGTGATCTGGCAAGCCTCGGTGGAGGTGCGCTCGGCCATCGTCTACGCTACCGCAACCGTGGTACTGGTATTCGTACCGCTCTTCGCGCTGCCCGGTATTGAAGGCCGTTTATTTGCACCGCTCGGCATCGCCTACATCGCTTCGATTTTGGCCTCGCTGCTGGTATCGATGACGGTGACACCGGTCCTGGCCTACTACCTGCTGCCAGCGTCGCTGCTCAAAGTGCACCGCGACAGTCCGCTGGTCACGCGCTTGAAGGCGTTCGATGAAAGACTGCTGGCGTGGTGCTTCCCCCGCATGAAGGTCATTCTGTCGAGCGCAGCGGTGCTCGTGGTACTTGCCGCCGCCTCGGTGCCCTTCTTCCCGCGCGCCTTCCTGCCGGCATTCAACGAAGGCTCGCTGGTGATGGGCATGATGTTCACGCCGGGCACCTCGCTGGCCGAGGCCAACCGGCTGGGTTCCCTGGCCGAAACGTTAATCGGCCAGGTGCCTGAGGTCACCAAGGTGGGGCGCCGCACCGGGCGCGCGGAACTCGACGAACACGCCGAAGGCGTCCATTCCTCCGAGATCGACGTCGATCTCAAGCCGTCCAAGCGCAGCCGCGAGGAGGTCATGGCCGCAATCCGCGCCCAGCTGTCGGCGATCCCCGCATCGGTCGCCATCGGCCAGCCGATTTCGCACCGACTTGACCACCTGCTGTCCGGCGTGCGCGCGCAGATCGCATTGAAGATCTACGGCGACGACATCGATACGCTGCGTGGACTGGCTGATACGCTGCGCGGCAAATTGCAATCGGTACCGGGCCTGGTTGACCTGTCGGTTGAGCGACAGGTCCTGATCCCGCAAGTGAAGGTACACATCGACTACCGTAAGGCCGCCCAGCATGGCTTGGCGCCAGGACAAGTGCTGACGGCCATTGAAGCGCTGGCTGAAGGCACACGGGTCACCCAGGTAATCGACGGTGCGCGCCGGTATGATCTGGTGGTGCGCCTGGCGGATGCGCAACGTACGCCGCAAGACCTGGAGCGCCTGATGCTGGACAGCCCGGCGGGCCGCATTCCGCTCTCCAGTGTGGCCACCGTTGAGGAGAGCGATGGCCCCAACCAGATCGGACGCGAGAATGGCCGCCGCCGCATCGTGGTATATGCCAACACCGACGGCTCCAGCATGTCGCGCATTATCGGCGACGTTCGTAAATCGGTCGACGCTACTACTCTGCCTGGCGGCTACTTTATCAGCATTGAGGGACAGTTCCAGGCGCAGGAGCAGGCGCAACGCCTGATCCTCGGCCTTTCGCTCGGCTCCCTGCTGATGATCTTCCTGGTCCTGTATTCCCGCTATCGTTCTGGCACGCTGGCACTCGTCATCATGGGCAATATCCCGTTCGCGCTTGTCGGTAGCGTCATCGCCATGTGGATCGCCGGCGTAGCGCTGTCGGTGGCGTCGATGGTCGGCTTCATTACGCTGGCAGGCATCGCCACGCGCAACGGGATTCTCAAAGTGAGCCACTACGTCAACCTGTGCAAGTTCGAGGGGGAAACGTTTGGCTGGCCGATGATCGTCCGCGGCTCGCTGGAACGCCTGACACCGGTACTGATGACCGCACTGGTGGCAGCCTTCGCCTTGACGCCGCTGCTGCTCTCGGCGGAAGCACCCGGCAAGGAGATCCTGCACCCTGTTGCCGTGGTGATCTTTGGCGGTTTGGTGAGTTCCACATTACTCGACTCGCTCCTGACCCCACTGATCTTTTGGAAGGTGGGCCGCAAGCCGCTGGAGCAACTTGTGGCGGGTAGCGCCAACGAAACATATTGACGCAAAATGGGCATGCGGCAGCGCCCAAGCAAGCTGCCGCAATTCTCTAAGGAGTCTGCAATGAAAAAACTAATGGCACTCATGGCCTTCACGCTCGCCATGGCAGGTGGCCAGGCAATGGCTCACGAAAGCCCGGCAAAACATGGCGGCATTGTCAAATCCGCCGGCGACATGTCATTTGAGCTGGTCAACAAGGATGGCCAGACCACGATCTACGTCGACGATCACGGCAAAGAAGTCGCAATGGCTGGCGGCTCCGGCACCTTGACCGTCCTGAAAGGCACCGAGAAATCGGAAGCGCCGCTCACCGCAGGCAGCGGCAACACCCTGGTTGCCAAGACTGGCGACAAAGTCACCGCCGGCACCAAAGTGGTGGCCGCCATCGTGTTCCCCGACAAGAGCACCATGAGCGTGCGCTTCTCGATCAAGTAACAATCCCCACCGGCGGCGGCCCACACCGGCTCCGCCGGCATCTTAGGGTATTGCTGCCCCGATGGCAGCTTTCACCTTCCCACTGGAACATGCAGCCCTGGCAGCGGGCCAGGCTGCATCACTTGCAGCTGCTGGACTCCTGATCGGTGCCATCATGCTGGCGTCGCGGCGCGTTGCCCACCACGCCGAAGTCCTTGCCGAAAAGGTTGGCGAACCCTATGGCAGCATGACTCTCACGCTCGCGGCAGTATTGGTGGAAGTCGTTATCCTTGGCATAGCCGCTGTATTGGGCGGCTTGCGCCATGGCGAGCAGCCCTACAACGTCGACTCAGGCAACACATACGTCGTGATGATCCTGACGGCTATCGGCATTTCGATGATCGTCCCAGCCTTCTTGCCCCCAGCAGCCGGTATCTCCTACGCGATCTTCACAATCGCGATTATGGCGGTGCTGTACCAATGTTGCTTCGTTCGCAAACAACAAGTCATAGCTATTTCTTCAGTTACAGCTACGCCGAAACCGGTGTGGCCGGGCACGGCCATCCGGGAAGCGCACACGCTTCGATCGTGCTTCTGGTCGTTGCTGTCATCATCATCGGCCTATTGGCCGAAGTCATGGCCAAGACACTGGATGCGGGCTTAGCCGAAAGCGGCGTCCCGCCGAACATCGCCGCTGTCGTGGTGGCATTCATATCGGCAAGCCCTGAAATCCTCACCGCCGTGCGCGCGGCGATTGCCAATCGCATGCAACCAGTGGTGAATATCGCACTGGGTGCTTCGCTGTCGACCGTGATTCTGACCGTGCCAATCATGCGTGGTCTCGCCCTTTTTGAGGGAAAGAACATCATCATGGCGTTATCCTGGCTAACGGACTCGGGCCCCGCCATATCCTAAGAACATCGGCTTTGCCATCACTCGCGCCGGCCGTCGATAAGGGCGTATTTAGGGCTGGATTGGCCGATTTCATGTTCTAAGTTGGTGATTTTCTCAATTGCTGCGATCTATTCCGGCCCGCACAATGGGTTCGAATCGCAGCACGGTGCGCGAAAAATGAAACCACCCGAGGCAAATCATGATGATCCAATCTGGTCGCTCGCTATCGGCCTTGGGCCATGCCGCAGGCTCGTTCGCCTAAATCGCCTATCCGCTTTTCGCCCCCCGATTTTCCGACCTTCATGAAAAAAACAAGCTGCTCCGCTGTAGTTCTCTTGTCCGTGTTGGCTTCGCTGCCCCCGGCCTCATTGGCGGTCAACCCGGTTATTCAAACGATGTATACCGCGGATCCGGCGCCCATGGTCCACGAGGGCACGCTCTACCTGTTTTCCAGCCACGACGAAGACGTCGGGGAAAAAAACAGCTTCAACCTGAAGAATTGGGTGCTCGCTACGACGACGGACATGGTGAACTGGACGCAGCATGGCGTGGTCGCCTCACTTCACGACTTCCCCTGGGCCGCCAAAGAGATCTCCGGCTGGGACGGTTTTGATAATGGCGCCTGGGCGCCCCAGGTGATTGAGCGGGATGGAAAATGGTATCTGTATGCTCCGGTGCAAGGCCGGGGCATCGGGGTGCTGGTGGCCGATAGTCCATTGGGGCCCTACACCGATCCCATCAAAAAGCCGCTGATCGCCGGCCACGCTGGTGGCCTGTACGACAGCATCGATCCGACCGTCTACATTGACGACAAGGGCCAGGCCTTTCTGGCCTGGGGCAATCCCAATCTCTGGTCGGTAAAGCTGAACAAGGACATGATTTCCTACGACACCAGCGTCGGGGAGAATGGCATCATGCGCCATCCGATGACCGTCGCGGCCTTGGGCAAGCGCACCCCGCCGGACACGGTAGGTTTTACGCTACCAAAGCCTGCTCTGCGCGGGACATCCTACGAAGAGGGACCCTGGCTCTACAAGCGCAAGAATCTGTACTACCTGTTTTTTGCCGGTGGCCCCCTCCCTGAACATCTCGCTTACTCCACCGGTCCCACAGCCGAAGGCCCGTGGACCTACGGCGGCGTCGTCATGCCCCCGCAAAGTGCCTTCACCAACCACGTCGGCGTAGTCGATTTCAAGGGCAAGACCTACCTCTTCTACCACAACGCCGCGCTGAAGGGAGGCGACGGCTTCAAACGTTCCGTGTCGGTCGAAGAGTTGAAGTTCAACCCGGATGGTTCGGTCCCGACGGTGCAGCCGACCAAGGAAGGACCAGCACCGGTCGCAACCCTCGATCCCTACAAGCGCGTAGAAGCCGAGACCATCGCCTGGTCTTCCGGTGTCAAAATTGAGCCTAACAGCGCCGGCGGACAGAATGTGAAAGACATCCACGACGGGGACAGCATCCGGGTGCGCAATGTCGATTTCGGCGCAGCCGGCGCGCGCGCGTTCATGGCCAGCATCTCAAGCACTGCCAAGGCGATGGCGCCCACTGGGGCGAAGGTCGAGATTCGTTTGGACAAGCTCGGCGGCCAGTTGATCGGCACGCTGCCAGTCTCCGGAACGGCCGGACAATGGAAGCCGCAGTCCGTGCTGGTCTCCGGTGCCTCCGGCATCCATGATCTCGTCTTCGTGTTCCGCGGTGCGGCCGGCAAAGAGCTGTTCAAGTTCGATTACTGGCAATTTGCCGAACTCGCCTCCGCCACATCCCAGCCCCTCGCGGCGGCACCGGCGCATCCTGCCCATAATCCCCTGATCTGGGCCGATGTCCCGGACATCGCAGTCATCCGTGTCGGAAAAACCTACTACATGAGCAGCACGACGATGCACATGAGCCCGGGCCTGCCGATCATGAAGTCGACGGACTTGGTCAACTGGAGCATGGCCTCCTACGCCTATGACACCCTTGCTGACAATGAAGCCTTGCGTCTCGAAAACGGCAAAAACGCGTACGGCGCAGGCTCCTGGGCCAGTAGCCTGCGATTCCACGACGGCGTGTTCTATGCCACGACTTTCTCCGCCAACACGGAACGCACCCACATCTACAGCACGCGCGATCCGCACCACGGGCCGTGGAAAGAGACGAGTTTCGCGCCTTCGCTGGGTGACCACAGCCTGTTTTTCGACGACGACGGTCGCGTCTACATGGTTTGCGGAAGCGGTCGGATTTCGCTCGTCGAACTGAAACCCGATCTCTCCGGAATCAAGCCCGGTGGCGTAGACAAGGTCATTATCGAAAACGTCAATGAACTCTTCGGCACCGACCAGGGCGGGCTCAGAGGCGAGGGCTCGCAGCTTTTCAAGATCAACGGCCGCTACTATCTGTTCAACATCGCCTCGCCCAAGACCCGCTGGGCGCGTACTGTCACCATCCACCGCGCCGACAGCATCGACGGTCCCTACGAGGGTCGCATTGCGCTTGATGACCGCGGTATCGCCCAGGGCGGTCTCGTCGACACCCCGGAAGGCAAATGGTATGCCTACCTGTTCAAGGACAACAGCGCCGTCGGCCGCATCCCCTACCTCGTGCCTGTGACATGGAAGGAAGGCTGGCCCGTGCTCGGCAAGGATGGCGAGGTGCCCATGACGCTCGACATCCCAGCCGGCGGACAGGGCGCCTCCGGCGCCTCCGGCATTGTTGCCAACGACGAATTCGACCGCCTGCCCGATGCTCCTCCCCTACCCCTGGCCTGGCAATGGAATCACAATCCCGAGCCGCGCAACTGGTCGCTCACCAAGCGCCCGGGCTACATGAGCTTTGTCACCAGCCGGATCGACTCCGGCCTGTCCGAGGCCAGGAATACCCTCACGCAACGCACCTTTGGCCCTAACAGTTTCGCCATCACCAGCATCGACGTGAGCGGCATGAAAGACGGCGACTGGGCCGGACTGTCCGCTTTTCAGAAACAGTACGGTTTTGTTGGCGTCAAAATGAGCGGCGGAGCCAAATCTCTCGTCATGGTAAGCGCCGACGCCGGCCCGCCCGAGGAATTCGCCCCCGTTCCCCTCTCCGACAATACCGTTCACCTCAGGGTCGAATGCGAATTTGAATCTGCGCCCGATGACGCCCGCTTCGGCATCGACGGGCATAGCGTCAAGATCTACGGCAAACCAGGGAAGCCTGAAGTCGCCCGCTTCTCCTACAGCCTTGACGGCAAATCCTGGACCGCCATCGGCCGGCCCTCGCGCCTTACCTACACCTTCCCGCACTTCATGGGTTACCGCTACGCCCTCTTCTACTATTCGACGAAAAGCGCCGGCGGCCGTGTGGACTTTGATTACTACCGGACCGGGCAATCACGATGAAACCGTGCCGGTCCGCAAAGGCGTCAGATTTAGTTCAATTGAAATGTTATTGGGAATCGTATGAGTACATCACCGGAATCCAGTTCGACCCCGCCGGAAGCTGAAGGGCAGCCTACCTTTCGGCGCGGGAACCGGCGCCTTGCGATGGTTGTCGTGTTGCTCATCCACCTTGCCTTGCTGGCTGCCGTGATGCTGTCGCGCGCGCACAAACCTGAGCCACCACAGCGCGCCGTTGACGTAGTCATGCTCCAGGAAAAAATTCCGGAAGAAAAGATTGCCGAAACTCCGCCGGATATTGCCCCTCCCACCGTCGCGCCGCCTCCACTCGTGATGCCCACGCTGCCAGTGCTCGACATCGTACCCGACGCTATCCGGTCCCCGGCGCCGGCGCCAGTCCCTGCCCTGGCCGTGGCTCCGCCTCCGCCGGCTCCTGCGCCGGCGAAGGAAGTCGCGACCAGCGCGCCACCCAAGATATTTGAAGAATGCGCAGAAGGGTCAGATCGGCGCATGATTGCCGACGTCTATCGCCTTAGTGTCGGCAACCAATCGGTCTCCGAAATACGCCGGCGCAAGCCGATCAAGCGGGTTTGCATGGCCCAGCTCGACATCACCCCGCGCTCTTTCAAGGAAGGCTTTCCCGGCCTGGGCTCGACGAACGAATGGTTCGGCCTGGATATTCGCTTTACCGTCACTATTCAGGAAACCGCCACATATCAACTGATGCTGTTGGCCGACGATGGCGCCGTGCTCAGTGTTGACGATGAAAACGTGATCGACAACGATGGCATCCACGCGCCAACACCGGTGGCGACGACGTTGAAGTTGGAACAGGGCTTGCACAACTTCCGCGTGCGCTACTTCCAGGGGCCTGGGCCGGACCTCGCATTGATGCTGGCTTGGAAAAAGCCGGGCGCGACCGATTTCGGCTACATCCCGCGCAGCCTGATAGGTCGGCCGCCGGACGGCTCCCTGTCGCCGATCCTGGCGAAGGAATGATGAAAAATGATTCTGCGCATTGATGATTTTGAGAATTGCGACGCACATGAGGAGTGCGCAGAATCGTGGACAAACGGTTGGAGACCATTCGATAGGGCCAGGCGCAATCTTGTCGCGCGCCAGGCCTTCTGTTTTTTCACCGCCTTCGCGGTATAAATGTTGCGAACATCACATAAGGCCCTACCCACCAATGAACCCGAACATCTTATCGCGCAGTGCCGCTATGCCGGTCGCGCGACGCCGCTTCCGCGCCCCTCGCCTGCTGTCGCTGGCGGCACTGATCGCGCCGCTGGCGATGGCGCAGACCGCCATCAAGATCGACCTCGCCAAACCTGGCATTCCCCTCAGTCCGACCTTGTACGGCCTGATGACGGAAGAAATCAATTACTCCTACGATGGCGGCTTGTACGCTGAACTGGTGCGCAACCGCGTCTTCAAGGACGACGACAAGGCGCCGGTGCACTGGTCGGTGGTGCAAGACGCCGGCGGCAGCGCCGCGATCGCGCTCGACCAGCGCTTTCCCGTCGCCGACACAGCTTTGACCACCAGCCTGCGGCTGGACGCCATGCATGCCGCGCAGGGCCACCGGGTCGGCATCGCCAACGCTGGCTACTGGGGCATTCCCGTCAAGCCAAACACCCGTTACCGCGCCAGCTTCTACGCCAGAACCACCAACGCCGGCGGCGTGCCGCTGACGGTCAGCATTGAAGGCGCAGACGGCAAGACCGTATACGCGCAGGCCGAGGGTGGCCGCATCAACAGTGAATGGAAGCGCTATAGCGTCAACCTGAACACCGGCGCCAAGGTCAAGCCGACCGCCAACGCGCGCCTGGTGATTGCCACCGAAAGTCCGGGCACCGTCTGGTTCAACCAGGTGTCGCTTTTCCCGCCGACCTATCGGGACCGGCCGAACGGCAACCGGGTCGACCTGATGCAAAAGCTGGTCGACATGAAACCGGCCTTCCTACGTTTCCCGGGCGGGAACTTTCTCGAAGGCGAGACCGTAGCGACCCGCTTCAAGTGGAAGGAAACGCTCGGCCCGATCGAGCAGCGTCCCGGCCATCGCGGCACTTGGGGCTACCGCTCGTCCGACGGCATGGGCCTGCTCGAATTTCTCGAGTGGTGCGAGGACATGGGGGCAGAGCCGGTGCTGGCGGTATTCGCCGGCTATGCGCTCCACGGCGAAACCATTCCGGGCGGCCCGGACTTACAGCCCTTCGTCCAGGAAGCGCTCGACGAGATCGAATATGTGACCGGCGACCTGAGCACGAAATGGGGCGCGCAACGCGCCAGGGATGGCCATCCGGCGCCGTTCAAGCTGCGCTACGTCGAGATCGGCAACGAGGACGGCTTCGACAAGCAGAAGACCTACGACGGCCGCTACACCCAGTTCCACGACGCCATCAGGGCGAAGTACCCGCAGCTCAAGCTGATCTCCACCGTCAACGGCAAGGATTGGCTGAGCCAGCAACAGAAGCTGACCAGCCGGGTGCCCGACCTGGTCGATGAGCACTACTACTACAGCCCGATGGAGATGATGAACGACGCCGCGCGCTACGACAGCTACGAGCGCAAAGGGCCGAAAGTCTTCATTGGCGAGTGGGCCGCGCGCGAAGGTGAACCGACCACCAACCTGCACTCCGCGCTGGCCGACGCCGCTTTCATGGCCGGCATGGAACGCAATGCCGACGTGGTCGAGATGTCCTGCTACGCGCCGCTGCTGGTGAATGTGAACCCGGGTGGCATGCAGTGGACGAGCAACTTGATCGGCTACGATGTGCAGTCCAGCTACGGCTCGCCGTCGTACCACATGCAGAAGATGTTCAGCAACTACCTGGGCAATGTTTCGCTGCCACTGCATGCCGAGAAAGTGAGCACGCAAAGCTGGCAGCGGCCGCCCAACAAGGAAACGCCGCTGGAGCTGCCGCCTGTCATGCAGGTGCCGACGATGTTCTTCTCGGCGACCAAGTCCGATCAGCGCCGCGAGATTTACCTGAAGGTGGTCAACGCGATCGGCAGTGCGCAAACCGTGCAGGTCGACCTGGCCGGCGCCGGCAAGGTGGCTGCGCAAGGTAAGGCGATCGTGCTCGCCTCAGCGAAAAAGGAAGATACCAACACCATCGCCGAGCCGACCAAGGTGGTGCCGGTGACCAGCGAAGTGAAGGGGCTTGGTAAGCAGTTCAGCTACAACTTCGCACCTTATTCGGTGACCGTGCTGGTCCTGTCGACCAACTAGCCCGCTTCTTCTGCAACTCTGCCATGACCCTCATTGTAGGGCATGGCTGAGCACGCTGTTCCAGTACATGGCCGGTGCACAACCCATTTCGCGCTTGAATACGTGCTACAAACGGAGCCCCTTTCCTCAGCGCGTTCTGATGCCATCAATCCGACTTTTTCGCGATGATGGTATTTCTGCGCCTGTTGAGACCCCTGTTGGCGGATACCATCGGAAGCACCAACATTAGGAGCCGCTTGACGCTGCCAATCCTTGCCAGATTTCGCCACCAGAAAACAAAAAAGCCCCTGAAAAATCAGGGGCTTGGCTCAGGTTTTTAACCGGTTGCTGCCAGTGGCAGCCAGACGGGAAATTATTCCCATTCGATTATCAACGAAAGATCCAACCCCTTGATTTAACGTCGCTTTCCCGATCGGCTTTCGGACGATACCAGCAGTAACACCATCGCCTATTGTTCGTTTAGGACGCCACTATCACTCACGATCCGCTTCAATCATCTTACACCTCGAAGGCATGCGATTAAGGTAGTGGGCCAGCCAGCGCCCAAGTCTACGTAAGCGTCAGTTCTCTCTCGGCCAACGCGATGGCCTCGACGATGTCGGCCGATTTGAAGCCGAGCCTTTCGGCCATCTTGCGGAACAAGCCAGGTGCCTTTGCAATTAAGGTGTTCTGCGCCGGCAATACCACCATATCGCTGCGCCGTTCGATGCCGCGGATCACCCCATCGACGACCTCGTCGCGCGAAATCATCCGCCACAAACCGCCCTTGTTGCCGCCCCAGAGCTTGACGCCGGCGGCATCGGCATGGATCTGCTCCATCAAAGGCGTGCGAAAGAACGTCGGGTGCACGCTGCCGACGCCCACGCCCAAGTGCTTCACTTCCAAGCGGACGCTGTCACACATGGCCCAGACGCCGGCCTTGCTAGCCGTGTAGTGGGCCTGAAGCGGCGAATGCACGAACGCCGCCATCGACGAAATGGCCATCAGGTAGCCGCGCTGCCTGGCGACATGGGGCAGCCCGGCTTTCAGGGTGCGCCATACCCCGCTCAGGTTGATGTCGATGACGCGTTCGAAGGCATCGGGGTTCATTGTGGCCATGGGCGAGACCTCATCGATGCCGGCATTGGCGATCACTACGTCGATGCGCCCGAAGTGCGCTGCGGCGGCGCCCATCGCCGCCTGCAGGTGCTCGTAGGAGCGAACGTCAACACGCCAACCCTTGGCCTGCTGCTCGCCGCCGAAACCTTGCGCCAGCCGGCTGATGGCAGCTTCGTCCAAGTCGAGTAGCGCCAGCCGCGCGCCCCTGGCCGATAGCTCACGCGCAAGGGCGCTACCCAGCCCTCCAGTAGCACCGGTGATGGCCACGACGCGGCCGGTTAAGTCATAGTGAAGCATCTCAATCTCCTTGGTATGGCCGGCGGTCTTCGATATGGCCGCCCGTGTTTTCTCAACGCTGTGATTCAGTCTCGAGTTGCTGGAGCAACGCATGCATTACTTTGTGTCGACTCAGAATGGCATCGGTGAGTACACCGAAGACACCGCGGAAGAGTGAGAACGGAACCCACCGCCAAGGCGCGTAGATGCGGGTCCTGCGATACTGCACACCTTTCGCGATCGCACGTGCTACCTGCTCGGGAGGAATGGCCCGACGCAGCCACCCTGGAAGCCCAACCTCATTCATTTTGGTCACGGTTGCGTTTCCGCCGAAGGCAACCTTCGCAATGGCTGTGGCCGTCCAACCGGGGTAGACGACGCTGGCCGTTGCGCCGCTATATGCGAACTCTGCCCTCAAACAGCGTGTGAGCATTTCCACCCCTGCTTTAGATGCGGCATAAGGTGCATTCGCCATTCCGTTGAGAAAAGCGTATGCGGAAGATGTCACAAGGACTTGCCCCTTGTTGCGAATAATCTCCGGCAGCGCCGCACGAATCGTACGCCAGACGCCAAGCAAGTCCACCTCTACGATTTTCTCGAACTCGGCCTCATCGCAACTGGCAATAGTTGAGGCACCACTACGCCATGAAATGCCGGCGTTGGCAAAAACCACGTCCAGGCGTCCGAAGCGTTGGATCGTTTTCTGGATGACTGCCTTCGTTGCTGCGGCGTCAGTGACGTCGAGCGCCACAGGTAGCACCCGAGATTGGGAGAACTCTTTCGCAAGTTCATCCAAAGCGGTTTGCTGCATATCGGTCAGCACCAAGCTCGCACCGAGAGCATAGAGTTCGCGAGCAGTCGCGGCACCGATGCCGCCCGCCGCGCCGGTGATCAGCACCACTTTGTCATTCAAGTCGTAAGTCATCATGTACTTTCTTGGATAGCGATAGGAACATGGCGGTGCAGAAATTCGATCTGGTCGGCCACCACCTTCTCGAAGCCTTTCCCGACATAGACGCCGAAGTGGCCTTCCCCGTATACCTTGACCTCGCCCCGCGGCGCCTTGCGGACATGGCGGAGCGTGGACCGCGTCGGTGCGACGGTGTCGTGCTCACAGACACAGAACAGGGCGGGACAGGGCAACTGGCTGGCCAGCTTGCCGGGACGGTAGGCCATGATCTGCAGCGCGGCGCGTGCAGCAACACGGTTCTGAAACGGTAAACCGCGCGGTACCAGCTTGAGGTAGCCATCCAGGCAATCATGCGCTGTCATCAGCGCGGCCGAGCACGGCGCGCCGCTGGTATCGACCATGATCGGCTTGGCGCCGGCCCAGGCCAGCAGTTGGTCGGCAATGGCGAGCGGCAGGACTCGAAGGGAGGTGATCGGATTCATTGCCAGCCCCGACGCAAGGCCATCGGTGAACAAGCATTGCGCGATGACTGCGCTGACTCCTTCAACGGTAGCGCCGGCATGGACAGCGTGCCCACCGCCGAAAGAAGTGCCCCAGACCACCACACGACGGCCGTCGACCTGCGCCAGCCCGCGCGCGAACTCGACGGCAGCACGCCAGTCAGCCTGCTGCTTCCCGACATCCAATAATTGGCGCGGCGTTCCGTCGCTGCCGCCGAAATGCCGATAGTCGAAAACCAGGCAGGCATATCCCGCGGCTTGGAAACGTTCGGCAAAGGAGTCCAGCCGCATCTGCCGGACTCCGCCCAGACCGTGGGCCATCACGATGATGGGTGCCGGCCGCGCGCCTTGCGGCAGGTACAACCACGCGGCACACCGCTCGCCCTGCGATGGGAAGTGAATTTCTAAACGAGTTGTCATTTTTAGCTAACCCCAGTATTAGAGCTGTCTCCATTGATTGGAGTTAACTCTATACTTGGAGTATGCTATAGTCAAGCTATGAATGAAGCCAAACCCACTCGCACTCAGCGGCGCACCGAGGAAATGCGTCGCACGATCATCGAAATCGCCTCGCAAATCCTCGCCGAAAGCGGCACCGCAGCGCTCAGCGCAGAGGAAGTCGCGCGCCGTGCCGACATAGCACCGCAGACGGTTTACAACCGGGTTGGTGGCAAAGGCGCCCTACTGGCTGCCGCGGCCGAATCAGCCATGCTCGAAAACCGCCGGCACATGGATGCGGCGTATGCAATGCCGGGGTCGCCGTTGGAACGCATCCGGCTGGTTGGCGCGGCCTATCGTCAGTTTGCGCTAGAACAACCGATCCAGTTCCTGCTCTTGGCCTCGCCACCCGACGACTTCGAAACTGCCAAGCCTCTGATAGCACTAGTCGCCGAACAGAACACAAAGTTGGAACAGTTGTTGCGGGAAGGGATTACCTGCGGTGAGGTGCGGGCCGACATCGACCCTCCCGCAATGGCGACTGCGCTTTGGGGAATGTTCAACGGTGTGCTGACGCTGGGCGTGCGCAACGATGGTTTCAAGCTCAAGGACGCCGCCTGGGAAAAGGTCCTAGCGTCGGCGACCTTCGTAATACTGGACGGCTTGGCCGACAAGCAAGCACAGCACTAGCATGTCATCGGATCCGCTCCATATCTCTCTGGCCGTCGCGGTCCCGCATTTGCTCTTTGCGAAACAGCGCAAGGAAATCACCGGCAGTTCAATGAGGAACCAAAAGATAATGGCTCCAAAAAGGAGCCATTATTTGCTTACCTGAGGCAATGACAGTTAATATTCTGTCACTCCCATTCAATGGTCGCTGGTGGTTTGCCGCTGATGTCGTACACCACGCGGTTCAGGCCACGCACTTCATTGATGATGCGGTTGGAGACCTTGCCCAGCAGCGTGTGCGGCAGGTGCGCCCAGTGTGCGGTCATGAAGTCCTGGGTCTGCACGGCGCGCAGGGCTACGACGTAATCGTAGGTGCGGCCATCGCCCATCACGCCCACCGATTTCACCGGCAGGAACACAGCGAATGCCTGCGAGGTCGCGTCGTACCAGTTCTGCGGTGCGTCCTCGCCTGCCATCACGGCGCCTTCGTACGGGGTGTTGCGCAGTTCTTCGATGAAGATGGCGTCGGCGCGGCGCAGCAGGTCGGCGTATTCCTTCTTCACTTCGCCCAGGATGCGCACGCCCAGGCCTGGGCCTGGGAATGGATGGCGGTACACCATCTCGTGCGGCAGGCCCAGGGCCACGCCCAGCTTGCGCACTTCGTCCTTGAACAGTTCGCGCAGCGGCTCGAGCAGCTGCAGCTTCATGGTCTCCGGCAGGCCGCCCACGTTGTGGTGCGACTTGATGGTCTGGCCTTTCTTGCCCTTGCCCGCCGATTCGATCACGTCAGGGTAAATGGTGCCTTGTGCCAGCCACTTGGCGTTGACCAGCTTGGCCGATTCAACCTGGAACACTTCGACGAATTCGCGGCCGATGATCTTGCGCTTCTGCTCAGGATCGGTGACGCCGGCCAGGTGGCCCATGAACTGATCGGTCGCATCGACCTGGATCACTTTCACACCCAGGTTCTTGGCGAACATGTCCATCACCATCTTGCCTTCGTTCAGGCGCAGCAGGCCGTGGTCGACGAAGACGCAGGTCAGTTGGTCGCCGATGGCGCGGTGGATCAGGGCCGCTGCCACGGAGGAATCGACGCCACCGGACAAGCCGAGGATCACTTCATCGGTGCCGACCTGGGCGCGGATCTTCTCCACTGCTTCGGAGATGTAGTCCGGCATATTCCAGTCTGCCTTGCAGCCGCAGATCTCGTGCACGAAGCGGCCCAGCATGGCCTTGCCCTGCACGGTGTGGGTCACTTCCGGGTGCCATTGCACGGCATAGAACTTGCGGTCTTCGTCGGCCATGCCGGCGATCGGGCAGGAGTCGGTGGATGCCATCAGCTTGAAGCCAGGAGGCATGTCCAGCACCTTGTCGCCGTGGCTCATCCAGACCTTCAGCATGCCGTGGCCTTCGTCGGTAACGAAGTCGTTGATGCCGTTCAGCAGTGCGGTGTGGTTGCGGGCGCGCACTTCAGCGTAGCCGAACTCGCGCACCAGGCCGTTTTCCACTTTGCCGCCCAGTTGCGCAGCCATGGTCTGCATGCCGTAGCAGATGCCCAGAACCGGCACGCCGATTTCAAACACGGCTTGCGGTGCGCGCGGGGAATCGCCTTCCAGCGTGGAATTGTGGGAGCCGGACAGGATGACGCCCGATGCGCCGTAGCTGCGAATGAACTCTTCGCTAACGTCGTATGGGTACACCTCGGAGAACACACCCGCGTCGCGCACGCGGCGTGCGATCAGCTGGGTAACCTGGGAACCGAAATCAAGGATGAGGATTTTTGAGTGCATAGCGGGGGCAAAAAAAAATTGCGGCGACCAGTGGTCGCCGCTTTGCGGAGGTACTTATTCGGAGCGGTAGTTCGGCGCTTCTTTGGTGATCTGGACGTCGTGCACGTGCGATTCACGCATGCCGGCAGACGTGATCTCGACGAATTCTGCTTTCTCTTTCAGTTCGTCGATAGTGGCGCAGCCGCAATAGCCCATGGATTGGCGCACGCCGCCCACCAGCTGGAACAGGATCGCCAGAACGGAGCCCTTGTAGGCCACGCGGCCTTCAATGCCTTCCGGGACGAACTTGTCCTGCTTGGCGCTGGCGTCCTGGAAGTAGCGGTCAGCCGAACCATCGGCCATCGCGCCCAGCGAGCCCATGCCGCGATAAGACTTGTACGAACGGCCCTGGTACAGGATCACTTCGCCCGGTGCTTCTTCAGTACCTGCGAACATGGAGCCCATCATCACGGTGGATGCGCCGGCTGCCAGTGCTTTCGAAATGTCGCCCGAGAAGCGAATGCCGCCGTCGGCGATACATGGAACGCCGGTGCCCGCCAGCGCTTCAGCCACATTGGAGATCGCAGTGATCTGCGGTACACCTACGCCGGCAACGATACGGGTGGTGCAGATGGAGCCTGGGCCGATGCCGACCTTGACTGCGTCCGCGCCGTATTCAACCAGCGCTTTCGCAGCGGCCGCGGTGGCGATATTGCCGCCGATGACGTCAACGTGCGGGTACTTGGTCTTGATGTACTTTACGCGGTCCAGGATGCCCTGGGAGTGGCCGTGGGCGGTATCGACCACCAGCACGTCCACGCCTGCCGCTACCAGCAGGTCGATACGCTCTTCGTCTTTTGCGCCAACGCCGACTGCCGCGCCAACCAGCAGCTTGCCGTGCTGGTCTTTCGATGCGTTCGGGTGCTCGGTGGATTTCTGAATGTCCTTGACGGTGATCAGGCCGCGCAGTTCAAACGCTTCGTTCACCACCAGCACGCGCTCCAGGCGGTGCTTGTTCATCAGGCGCTTGGCTTCTTCGGTGTTGGCGTCTTCGTTGACGGTGACCAGCTTTTCGCGCGGGGTCATCTTGGCGCGCACTTCCGCATCCAGTTCTTTTTCAAAGCGCAGGTCGCGGTTGGTGATGATGCCGACCACTTCCTTGCCCTGCACAACCGGGAAGCCGGAAATACCATATTGCTCGGTCAGCTTGATCACGTCGCGGATCTTCATGTCCGGCGGAATGGTGATAGGATCGCGCAGCACGCCGGCCTCGAAACGCTTTACCTTCGACACTTCACGCGCCTGGTCTTTCGGCGTCAGGTTCTTGTGAATGATGCCGATGCCGCCTTCCTGTGCCATTGCGATTGCCAAACGGCTTTCGGTAACGGTATCCATTGCTGCGGACAGCAGGGGAATATTGAGGGAGATGTTACGGGTCAGGCGAGTCTTGAGGGACGTATCCGCAGGCAGAATGTTGGAATACGCGGGGACGAGGAGCACGTCATCGAAAGTGAGTGCTTTTTGGAGCAGACGCATAGTATTTCCTATAGGCGCAAAAGCAGATTATACAGGAAACATCCGCTTTCGTCTCGGCAATCCTCAAATACCGCCCCAGTCGCCGCGCCGTGAGCGCGATGCTAGCGCTATCATTGATGCGACACTTGCTGCGCCGCACAATCCAAACTTCTTTACAAATTCTTGCGCTAGTCTAAACTTGTCATCGCTGTTAGCGCTATCAGTCATTAGGAGAAATATGGAAAACAATACGAATTTGCGCTGGGTCGTCATGGGCGTCAGCGGGGCCGGCAAGAGCGAGATTGGCGCCCGGCTGGCCACCGCGCTTGGCGTCCCTTTCCTCGAAGGCGACAGCTTTCACCCACCGGAGAACGTAGCCAAGATGTCGGCCGGCATCCCGCTGGATGACGATGACCGCGCCGGATGGCTGGAGAAGCTGCGCAGCAAAATCAGCGCTGCGCGCGAACGCGACGAAGGCTTGGTGCTGTCCTGCTCTTCGCTCAAGCGCCGCTACCGCGACCTGCTGCGCGATGGCGATCCGGACCTGCGCTTCGCCCACCTGCACGGCAAGCGCGAGATCCTGGAACAGCGCATGCGCACCCGCCCTGGCCATTACATGCCGGCCTCGCTCCTGGATAGCCAATTGCGCGACCTGGAGCCACTGCAAGCCGATGAAAACGGCGTGCGCCTTGACCTGACCCAGTCGCCGCAGCAACTGGTCAACATGATCCTGCAAACCCTGCAATAGCAAGCCTAAAATCAAGATTGGAGACCGCATGAAATCAGCCATCACCACCAAGGTCGCTAAACGCCGCTGGGGCATCGGCGCCCTGCTCGGCATCGGCGTCCTGATCAACTACATCGACCGCATCGGCCTCTCGGTCGCCGCGCCCCAGATCCAGGAAGCCTTCAACCTGACTCCGGTCGACATGGGCCTTTTGTTCAGCGCCTTTGCCTGGTCTTACTCGCTGCTGCAAATCCCGGTCGGCATGGTGCTGGACCGCTTCGGCCCGACCCGCGTCGGCCGCTGGGGCGCCTTCCTGTGGGGGCTGGCTTCGGTCATTACAGCATTCTCCAGCGGCTTCGCTGGCATCTTTGCGGCCCGCGTCCTGCTCGGCATCGCCGAAGCGCCGGCCTTCCCGGTCAGCTCCAAAGCCACCGGCTACTGGTTCCCGCGCAATGAACGCGGCACCGCCACCGCCATCTTCGATGCTGCCGCCAAATTCTCCAATGTGATCGGCGTGCCGCTGGTCGCTGTCACCGTGGTGGCCTTTGGCTGGCGTTGGGGCTTTGGCCTGACTGCGGTGCTGAGCTTCAGCTACTTCTTCGCCTTCCTGCTGTGCTATCGCGATCCAAGCGCCGACACTAAATTGAGCAAGGCCGAACTCGAATACATTCAACGCGGCGGTGCCGCACCGGAAGGCCCGGCTGAAGGCGGTGCAGTCAATATGCTGGGCTACCTGCTCACCAGGCGCAAGGTGTGGGGCCTGACCATCGGCTTCGCTGCCTATGGCTATACCTTCTACCTGTTCCTGACCTGGCTGCCGGGTTACCTGGTACAGACCATGCACATGAGTATCATCAAGTCCGCCGGCTTGGCCGCCATTCCATGGGCCGTGGCCACCGTGACCGACCTCTTCGTCGGCGGCTGGCTGATCGACCATCTGATCGCCAAAGGCAAGAACGAATCGACGGTGCGCAAGAGCGTACTGGTGATCGGCATGCTGTTCGGCCTTGCCGTCTTCGGTGCAACGCAAACCACCGATCCCGCATGGGCTATCTTCTGGATCTCGATTGCGCTGGGAGGCCTGGCCTCCGCTGCACCAGTAGGCTGGTCGCTGCCATCGCTGATCGCACCGAAAGGCGGCGCAGGCACGGTCGGCGGCATCATGAACTTCGCCAATAACCTGATGGGTGCTGCAGCACCTATCGTTACCGGCATGATCGTCGGCGCCACCAACTCCTTCGCCAATGCCTTCATGGTCGCGGGAGTGATCCTGCTGGTTGGCATTGTGTCCTTTGTCTTCGTGCTTGGAAAAATCGAACCGCTGCCGGATCCTTCCCCGCGCGGCAGCACCGTCCCTGCCTGAGCGCGCACCGCCCTATTTAACTCCGGAGACAAAATGAACAAACGCATTCATGCGGTGGCGGCGCTCGCCCTAACCGCCTGCAGCAGCGCCGCGCTGGCGCAAAGCACTGTCGCCTTTTACGGCGTGATGGACCTGGGCATTTCGCAGGATCGTGGCGGCGTGGCCGGCACGTCGACCCGTGTGACCAGCGGCATGGCAACCCAAAGCCGCTGGGGCTTCAAAGGCAGCGAGGACCTGGGTGGCGGCACGTCGGCCTTCTTCGTGATCGAAGGCGGTATCCACGGCGACGCGGGCAATTCAACCCAGAACAACACCCTGTTTGGGCGCACCAGCATTGTCGGACTGCGCAGCGCCCGGCTTGGCTCGGTGTCCGCCGGCCTGCAGGATACGCCGCTGTTCACCACCCTGAATACCGTGGTCGACCCGCTGCGCAACGGCATCGCGCGCTCCAATAACCTGATGCCTTCGACCGGCTTCCGCGCCAGCAACTCGGTGCTCTTCCGCACGGTCGACGTGAATGGCTTCAGCGCCGACTTCATGGCGGCAGCGGGAGAAGTAGCGGGCGACAGCAGCGCCAACCGCTCGCTGGGCGGCTCGGTGGGATATGCCAAAGGGCCGTTGAACGTCAGGCTCGCCTACCATCACCGCGACAACGACACTTCTGCACTGAAGAACACTGGCGGCGGGCGCAACATCCTGCTGGGCGCAAACTACGACTTCGACGTCGCCAGGCTGTGGTTCGGACTTGGCGTCGACAAGGGCTTGAACAGTGCGCCGTTGAACAGTTCCGGGACGCCTTTCGGCGGCACGGCACCGGCGCCATCGACTGACAGCCGCGACCTGCTGCTCGGAGTCTCAGTCCCGTTCGGACCGCACACCGTGGTGGCAGACGCTATCCGCAAGGACGATCGCGGCGTGCCGAACCAGGATGCGCAGCAGTACGCATTGGCCTATATGTATGCCTTCTCCAAGCGCACCGATGTCTACACTTCGTACGCCCGCATCCGCAACCACAATGGCGCGGGATAT
Organism: Duganella sp. Root336D2; assembly: GCF_001425005.1. Lineage (GTDB taxonomy): Bacteria > Pseudomonadota > Gammaproteobacteria > Burkholderiales > Burkholderiaceae_D > Rugamonas. Next base: position 419,475 of record NZ_LMDB01000001.1, read on the forward strand.
GTCGAGGGCAATAGTGAAGAACCGGGCCTGGGCGACCGCCAGCTCACAGTCGGCCTGCGCCATCGTTTTTAATTCGCATTCAAGCGAACGATTCTTTTGGGAAATAAATTTGACAACAAGGGGATTTCGGGGTGAAATGAGCACTCTCACCAAGGAAATCCCCCTATGAATCAACGTATTATCCGCCTGGCGCTGGCAACGGCGCTGATAGCCTTCACTTCCCTCGCCCAAGCGCAGTGGATGTGGGTGAACGATAAAGGCGTGAAACAGTTCTCCGACCAGCCGCCACCACCCGGCACGCCAGCCAACCGCATCCTGAAAGGCCCACGCGGCGCAGCGGTTGCCGAACTGCGCAAGGATACGGCCGAAGCGCCAGCCAATGGCGAAGAGGCTGCCGAGGGCAACGAGAAGGCCACGCCCGCCAAACCGACGTTGGCAGAACGCAACGCGGATTTCAAGAAGCGCCAGCAGGAAACCGCTGAGAAAACTGCCAAAGCGAACGAAGACGCCAAGCGCGAAGCCGAGAAGAAGAAGTACTGTGCAGAAGCCAAGAGCAACATCGGCACCCTGGAAAGCGGAGCGCGTATTGCCGAAACAGGCCCGAACGGCGAACGCAACTTCATGTCCGACGAAGCCCGCGCGCAAAAGATCAAGGAACAGCGAGAATCCGTCAACAGCATCTGCAAGTAATCGGGAACTCACCTTGCCGGGCGCAGGCCTTTAAGCCTTCTTCGCCCGGCGCCGCCGGGCGTCTTTCGGATCGGCGATCAACGGCCGGTAGATTTCGATCCGGTCACGCGCCCGCACCACGGTATCCAGCGTTTTCTTCTTGCCGTAAATCCCAACCGGCATGGTCACCAGGTTGATCTCAGGCGCTTCCTGCAGGATGCCGCTGATTTCGATGGCCTGGCCGATGGTGGTACCCAGATCGACTTCCAGCGCATACAGCAGCGGCTGCGAAGCCGGCGCATAGCACACTGTAATCTTGATACGTTCAGCCATAGACGGTCTCGGCGCGTTTGCAGAAGGAATCGACCATGCTGTTGGCAATCATGCTGAACACGGAGCCAATCACCTGTTCCAGCAGCTTGCTGGAAAATTCGTAGTGCAGATCGAGTTCGACCTTGCAGGCATCTTCGCGCAAAGCCTTGAAAGTCCAGGTGCCGTCGAGGGTTTTGAACGGGCCATCAACCAGCTTCATGCGGATTTCACTGAACGGAGTATTCGTGTTGGACGTGGTGAAATGCTGCTTAACGCCGTGGAAATTGATCCCAACGCTGGCCACAACATGATTCTCCCCCCGTTCGCGGACATCAACGCCGCCACACCAGGGCAAAAATTTGGGATAATCCTCGACCTTTGCCACTAAATCAAACATTTGCTCGGCGCTGTATCCCAGGAATACCGACTTGTGCACTACTGCCATTGAGTAACCGTTTGCTATGATGTTGTCCAAAGAACCCGTAGTTTAACCGACCCACGCATTTTTACCCATGTCCATTGCCGATAATCGCAAAGCCTTCCACGACTACTTCATTGAAGACAAATATGAAGCCGGCATCGCCCTCGAAGGCTGGGAAGTCAAGGCGATCCGCGATGGGCGCGTTCAGATCAAGGAAGCTTACGTTACCATCCGCGATAACGAACTGTACCTGTTTGGCGCGCACATCAGCGCCCTGCCTACCGCCTCCACCCATATTCACCCGCAAGCCGTGCGTACCCGCAAGCTGCTGCTGCACCGCGCCGAGATCGATAAACTGGTCGGCAAGGTCGAGCGCTCCGGCTACACCCTGGTGCCGTTGAACCTGCATTTCAAGGGCGGCCGCATCAAGTGCGAAATCGGCTTGGCCAAGGGCAAGAAGCAACACGACAAGCGTGCTTCCGAAAAAGACCGCGACGCCAGCCGGGAAGTGGCGCAAGCTATGAAGCAACACAAACGATAATCGGCAAGCCACGAATATTTCCAAGCGGCAATGCGAGTGCTACACTCAGGTATAAGGAGATCGTCAATGCGAGCTGTTGCTGCCCTACTTCTTCCACTCACGCTGGCAGGTTGCGCCTGGTTCTCTGAAAAGCCCCAGGAAAACAACTATGCCGCAACGTCGCAGAACCAGTTTGTCGGCGCCAATTACAACGCCGCCGACGCGCTGCTCGCGCAACTGAACGGCCGCCTGGCGGCAGACAAGCCGCTGATCATGGCGACTGTCGTCAACATCGATGCGTTGGATCAAAGCTCCACGCTGGGCCGGCTGGTTTCCGAGCAGCTGTCGACGCGCCTTGCCCAGGGCGGCCTGCGCATGCTTGAAATGAAGCTGCGCACTTCGCTCTACATGAAACGCCAGCAAGGCGAAATGATGCTGACGCGCGAAGTCGGCGAGATGGCGCACAACCACAACGCCCAGGCCGTAGTGGTCGGCTCGTACGGCGAGACCAGCGACGCAGTCTTCGTCAACATCAAAGTGGTGCAGCCGCAAACCAACCAGGTGATGGCGGCAACCGACTACGTACTGGCCAAGGACACGGTGGTGCGCTCTATGCTGTCGGGACGCTGAGCAAATCCACCAGCCGTGGCAGGACTTCCTGCGCCGGCAATTCCAGTTTCAGGGAAAGCAGGTCGTCGGCGCGGGTTTTACCCGCGTTGACGGCTGCAATCGGTTTGCCCGAAGCCGCCGCCATGCGGCAAAAGCGGTAGCCCGAAAACACCATCAGGGAAGAACCGACCACCAGCAGCGCGTCGGCGGCCTCCATTTCAGCCAGCGCCTGCATGGTGCGCGCGGGCGGCACGTTATCTCCAAAGAAAACCACGTCAGGCATCAGCACGCCCCCGCAGGCCGCACATGCCGGCGCATTGAATCCATCTAGCGCATCCGGCTCGATCGCCGCATCGCCATCCGGCAGCGGCTGGGCCAGCAAGTTCGCCAATTCCGGATTGTCGCGCTCAAGTTGCGGCTGCAGGCTCGCGCGCGAGTAGCGCGCCTGGCATTCAAGGCAGATCACGTGGTGCAGGTTACCGTGCAATTCAATCAGGCGCTTGCTGCCGGCGCGCTGGTGCAGGCCATCCACGTTCTGCGTAATCACGCTGTGTACGTGGCCGCAAGCTTCCAGCTCGGAGATGGCGCGGTGACCGGCATTCGGCTCGGCGTGCGATACCGTGGGCCAGCCCACCATGCTGCGCGCCCAGTAGCGGCGCCTGACCGCCTCGTTCCGGCGGAATTCCGGGCCCTGGATCGGCGTACGGCCGCGCCGAACGCCATCCTTGTCCCGGTAGCCGGGAATGCCCGAAGCAGTACTCAGTCCCGCACCGGTGAGGACCAGCACGCGGCTGTGGCGCGCCAGGAAGCGCGCCAGCTCAACTTCATCCGGCTGCGACGCATCCATTTGGCTTGAAGATACGTTCGGTCGATGCCGGGTATTTCTCCAGCTTCGCAGCAGCACGGGTTGGCCGCGCAGCGAAGTCGCCGCCGCAGTTCGGGCATTTGCCATGCAGCTTATCATTCGCGCAATCGGCGCAGAAGGTGCATTCGAATGAGCAGATCAAGGCGTCTTGCGCACCAGGCGGCAAGTCCTTGTTACAGCATTCGCAGTTGGGGCGCATTTGCAGCATGTCGAGGTTCCTTTATTGATTTCGGTAGCTGATTGCGTTCAGCAAAGCGCTGGTGGTGTCGATATCGGCCAGCGCTTCATTCGTCGCGCGGGCAAAGCTGCGCTCGCGGATGCGGGCCAGGCGCTCGAGCAATTCCTGCTTCGGCAGGCGCGATTGTGCGATCGCGGAAGGGTCGACGCCCGCATAGTGGCCGCCGTTTGCTTCCAGCACCTCCAGCTGGCGACGTACTTCAGCGTCCGGCAAAATACCCTTGCCTGCCTGGGGCGCCGGCGGCTGCGCCAGTTGCAGGCGCATGGGGGTAAAGAACTGCACAGCCTCTTTCGACAGCCCCTGCGGTTTAAGCGCCAGCAGCGCCTCGCGGCCCTGCGGGCCGCCGGCCCGCACCAGGAAGTTCACGGCACGCGTGAAGATCTCCATGTCGGCGCTTTGCAGCAGCAGTTCAACGGCCGGCACGCTCGCCGGCGAGCCGACAAGCTGCAGCACGTCCAGTACCGGCTTCGCGACTGCCGGATCGCGCAGCTGCGCGGCAAGATGGCGTTCGCCCGCCGCGCCGAAGCGGCCATACAGCAAGGCGCGCACACCCGTTTCGTCGATGGTGCTGCCTTGCTGCGGCAGCGGAATGCTCACATCCTTGCGCAGGAAAGCGCGGTCGACCTGGGGCAGCAGCCGCGTATCACGGCTTGCCGCGGCAGCGTGCATCAGGCGGAACAGCTGCGGGCCGTCGAGGGCTGCATCAGGATTGATGGCCAATGCGGCCTGCACGGCAAACGGCTTGTCGGATTCGGTACCGTAGGCGGCCAGGAAACAGGCGGCGTCCAGCAGCAGTTGCTGGCTCGGACGCGGCGAGCGCAGTTCGGCAGCAAGCTCGCGGCGCAGCAGCGGGACGGCGTCCTCGCGAAAATCGCCAAAGAAGCGCCAGGCGGCATCCAACTCGCGGCGCTGGGCGCCGGCAGCGGAAGCGTTGGCGGCAACAGGCATGGCGCGGATCTGGGCGATGCGGGCGGTAATGGCGGCATCGGTCGCCGCATCGCCCGCCTGTGCGGACAGTGCTGTCGACGCCAGTAAAGCCGCGAGAAGCCGCCTCATGCCGACAACCTGCGCTGCAGGTCGGTCACTGTGGTGCGCCAGTCCTCGAAGTGCTCGCTGTCTTCCCACAGTTCACGCAGCTCGGAAGCTTCGGACAGCACCAGTGCCAGCACGCGCTGCGCCTTGTCGGCGATATCGGCGCGCGGCTTGCTCAGTTTCGCCTGCACCTCGGTGACCCATTCATCGACGCGCGCGGAGTCTTCGTCCCTGGTTCCGCCCTTGCCCTGCAGGCGCGACCAGGTTTCCACCGCAGCCAGCGCCTCGGCGCCGAACGGAGCCTCCAGGTACTCGGTGGTCTCCGCCTGCAACACGTTGTTCAACGTGTCCTCGATAAAATAGAGGTCCCTTGATTCCTGCAGATCCTCCACCCAATCCTGCGCGAAATCATTGCCAAACGGTCCAACAGCCCAGGTTCCCAATTGCGCCTCCTGATCGATATAAGGCCGCATTGTACGCAATTACTGCCCAGCTCGTGTCCCACCATGGGGTCACACCCGTTTCGGGACACGGCCTCAGGCGCATTGTGCATGAGCTCGTGTCCCATTTCGGGTGTGACCCCAGGGTGTGACACGGACTCAGGCGTAGTTATTTCTGGGTCTTGACGACCTGCAGGGCGGTGGCGATCAGGCTGCTCATGTCGCCGACGTTGGCGGGGACGATCAGGCTGTTGTTGGTCTTGGCCAGCTGGCCGAAGGCGTCCACGTATTGCTCGGCCACTTTCAGGTTCATTGCCGCTTCGCCGCCCGGCTGCCCGATCGCTTGGCCGACTTGCTTCAGCGCGCCAGATGTCGCTTCCGCAATCGCGAGGATGGCGGCGGCTTCGCCCTGGGCGCGGTTGATGGCGGCTTGCTTGTCGCCTTCGGAGCGGGCAATCGCTGCTTCGCGTTCGCCGGTGGCGATGTTGATCTGCTCTTGCTTGCGCCCTTCGGAGGCGGCAATCAGCGCGCGCTTGCCGCGTTCCGCGGTGATCTGGGCCTGCATGGCGTGCAGAATTTCCTGCGGCGGCGTCAGGTCCTTGATCTCGTAGCGCAGCACCTTCACGCCCCAATTGGCGGCCGATTCGTCGATCGCGTTCACCACCGTGGTGTTGATGTGGTCGCGCTCTTCGAAGGTCTTGTCCAGCTCCATGCGGCCGATCACCGAACGCAGCGTGGTCTGCGCCAATTGCGTGATCGCGGCGACGTAGTTCGTCGAGCCGTATGAGGCGCGCATCGCATCGGTCACCTGGAAGTACAGGATGCCGTCCACCTGCAGCTGCGTATTGTCCTTGGTGATGCAGACCTGCGATGGCACGTCCAGCGGGATCTCTTTCAGCACGTGCTTATAGGCGATGCGGTCGATGAACGGCACCACGATATTCAGGCCGGGACCCAGCGTCGCGTGGTATTTGCCAAGCCTTTCCACCACCCAGGCGTGCTGCTGCGGCACCACGTTGATGGTCTTGAAGACAAACACCAGCGCGACCATGAAGATGACCAGCGTGACCGTACCAAAACTTATTTCCATTACTTCTCCTTGTTATGCGCCGACGATCAGCCGGCTGCCGCGAATCTCGCGAATCCGAAATACACCTGGCGCAGCGGGTTCGCCCGGCGCCAGTTCGACGTCCCACAGGGCGCCGCGATACATGACGCGCGCGACACCGTCCTGCCAGGCCGGCACGTTGACGCTCTGGCCGATATCCAGGTTGACGTCCGGGTTGGCCGAAGCCGGCGGCTGCGTGGCCCTGCCAAAACGGCTGCGGCGCAGCAGAACCGTCGCGATGGCGGCCACGATGGCTGCCACCAGCATCTGGCCCGGCATGTCGACACGCGCCAGCGAAGTCAATGCGCCCGCCCCCATGCCAATGGCGATCATCAGCAAATAAAACGTGCCGCTAAACAGTTCGAGGGTGACCAGCACGCCTGCGCCAATCGCCCACAACATCCAGTCAGCCATCACAACCTCCAAAAGTAAAAAACCCCCGCCGCCGATAAGGCCACGGGGGTTCAAGCCGCTTATCGGCGGTTTATTGTTGCATTTCTGCCAGCTTCTGCCAAGTGTCGATGACCGAGTCGGGATTCAGGGACATGGTCTCGATACCCTGCTGCATCAGCCATACGGCCAGTTCCGGATGGTCGGAGGGACCCTGGCCGCAGATACCGATGTACTTGTTCAGCTTGATGCAGGCCGAAATGGCCATGCTCAGCAGCGCGCGCACCGCAGGATCGCGTTCGTCGAAGTCGGCTGCCAGCAGCTCCATGCCGGAGTCGCGGTCCAGGCCCAGAGTCAGCTGGGTCAGGTCGTTGGAACCGATCGAGAAGCCGTCGAAGTGCTCCAGGAACTGCTCTGCCAGCACGGCATTGGAAGGCACTTCGCACATCATGATGACGCGCAGGCCGTTTTCGCCGCGTTTCAGGCCGTTCTTGGCCAGCAGGCCGACCACTTTTTCCGCCTGGCCCAGGGTGCGCACGAATGGCACCATGATTTCGACGTTGGTCAGGCCCATCTCTTCACGCACGCGCTTCATGGCGACGCATTCCATTTCGAATGCAGCAGCGAAGTCCGCCGACAGGTAGCGCGCTGCGCCGCGGAAGCCCAGCATCGGGTTTTCTTCGTCCGGCTCGTAGCGCGAACCGCCGATCAGCTTCTTGTACTCGTTCGACTTGAAGTCGGACATGCGCACGATGACTTTCTTCGGCCAGAACGCGGCGGCGATGGTGGCGATGCCTTCCGCCAGCTTGTCGATGTAGAACTGCTTCGGCGAAGCGTGGCCGCGTGCGACCGATTCCACCGCCTTCTTCAGGTCGGCGTCGATGTTCGGGTATTCCAGGATCGCTTTCGGGTGCACACCAATATTGTTATTGATGATGAACTCGAGGCGGGCCAGGCCTACGCCGTTGTTCGGCACGGACTGAAAGTCGAAGGCCAGCTGCGGGTTGCCCACGTTCAGCATGATCTTGGTCTTCAGCGGCGGCAGTTCGCCGCGCTGGACTTCGGAAATCTCGGTTTCCAGCAGGCCGTCGTAGATCTTGCCTTCGTCGCCTTCGGCGCAGGATACGGTCACGAAGTTGCCGTCTTTCAGCACGTCGGTCGCGTCGCCGCAGCCCACGACAGCTGGCACGCCCAGTTCACGCGCGATGATCGCCGCGTGGCAGGTGCGGCCGCCGCGGTTGGTGACGATGGCGGAAGCGCGCTTCATCACCGGTTCCCAGTTAGGGTCGGTCATGTCGGCCACCAGCACGTCGCCTGGCTGCACGCGTTCCATTTCGCTCGGGTCGCTGATCACGCGCACAGGGCCGGCGCCGATCTTCTGGCCGATGGCGCGGCCGGAGGTCAGTACGGTGCCGCTCGACTTCAGTTTGAAGCGCTGCTGCGAGTCGGTGGCTTTCTGCTGCGACTTCACGGTTTCAGGACGTGCCTGCAGGATGTACAGCTTGCCGTCGCGGCCATCCTTGCCCCACTCGATGTCCATCGGACGGCCGTAGTGCTTCTCGATGATCATGGCGTACTTGGCCAGTTCGACGATTTCGGCGTCGACCAGCGAGTAGCGGTTGCGCATCTCGATCGGTACATCGACGGTCTTCACGGAGCGGCCGGCTTTGGCTTCGTTGGTGAATTCCATCTTGATCAGCTTGGAGCCGATATTGCGGCGGATCACGGCGGACTTGCCCTGCTCCAGCATCGGCTTGTGGACGTAGAATTCGTCCGGGTTCACGGCGCCCTGCACCACGGTTTCGCCCAGGCCATAGGAGGAAGTGATGAAGACCACGTCCTTGAAGCCCGATTCGGTGTCGATGGTGAACATCACGCCCGATGCGCCCGTGTCGGAACGCACCATGCGCTGCACGCCGGCCGACAGCGCCACTTCGGCGTGGGTGAAGCCTTTGTGCACGCGGTAGGAAATCGCGCGGTCGTTGTACAGGGATGCGAACACGTGCTTCATCGCTTCCAGCACGTTGTCGATGCCGACCACGTTCAGGAAGGATTCCTGCTGGCCCGCGAAGGATGCGTCAGGCAGGTCTTCCGCGGTGGCGGAGGAGCGCACGGCGAACGACACTTCAGTGCTGGAGTCCGCGACCAGCTTGTCGTAGAAGGCGCGGATATCGGCTTCCAGGCGTGGCTGGAACGGGGTGTCGATGATCCATTGGCGGATTTCCGCACCCGATGCGGCCAGGGCGCGCACGTCGTCGACGTTCAGGTGTTCAAGGCGGTCAGCGATGCGCTGGGCCAGCGATGGGCCACCGTCAACGCTGTGCGACAGGAAGTCGCGGAAGGCTTGGGCGGTGGTGGCGAAGCCGCCAGGCACCCGCACACCTGCACCGGCCAGCTGGGAGATCATCTCGCCCAGCGACGCGTTCTTGCCGCCGACGGATTCGACATCCGTCATGCGCAAAGTCTCGAACGAGGCAACGTACACCCCGTCGGATTGCTCCTTCAATGCTGCGTTAGTCATAAAGACACCTTTTTTTGATGATAAAAATCTTTACGCAGGCATGCTTGGCTTCGTTCTTGTCATTCTTGGCGCCGTGCAGCACAATCTTACCGTTGGCAAGCATTTTACAGCCTGCGCAGCAAATTGACGATTCATCCACTGGAAAAGCTCTTTTGATGCCACAAGATCAACGTTTATTGCCGGCCTCTAGCCGCACCGTCTTTTTTGTCTCTGACGGCACGGGCATCACTGCCGAAACTTTCGGCCATTCGGTGCTGACGCAGTTCGACCTGCGCTTCCGCCAGATCCGCCTGCCCTTCATCGATACCTGCGACAAGGCTTATGATGCAGTGCGCAAAATTAATGAGGTTGCGGCTGAAGACGGCACCAAGCCTATCGTCTTTTCGACCCTGGTGAAGGCCGAGCTGTCGGACGTGATCCAGCGCGCCAATGCCATGCATATGGACCTGATCCAGACCTTCGTGGCGCCGCTGGAGCAGGAGCTGGGCGTGAAATCGACCCACACCATCGGCCGCTCGCACAATGTGGTGGATAGCGAGGAGTACAAAAATCGTATCGAGGCGATCAACTTCTCGCTGGCGCACGACGATGGCCAATCGAACAAGAACCTGTCGTCGGCCGATGTGATCCTGGTCGGGGTCTCGCGCTCGGGCAAAACCCCTACGTCGCTGTACCTGGCCATGCAATACGGCGTAAAGGCGGCGAATTACCCCCTGATTCCAGACGATTTCGAGCGCGGCAAGCTGCCGTCGGCGCTGTATGCCTTCAAATCGAAGATTTTCGGCCTGAGCATCGAGCCGCAGCGCCTGTCGGAGATCCGCAACGAGCGCCGCGCCGGCTCCAAATACGCTTCGCTGGAAAACTGCCGCTATGAGGTCAACGAGGCGGAAGCCATGATGCGCCGTGAAGGCATCCGCTGGCTGTCCTCCACCACCAAGTCGATCGAAGAGATCTCGACCACCATCCTGCAGGAAATCAAGCCGAACCGCTCGGTTTATTAAGGATTTCCGCCCGCATCGCCTGCTGGAATTCGCCCCATAAGGTTTCCAGCGGGCGTCCGTAGGCTCCGCTCACCGCCCCCGCAAACGCCTCGCCGCGGCCGACCGCCGCCAGCAGGCGTTTGAACGCTGCCGGGTCTTTGTCGTCCATCCAGCCCACCAGCATGGAAGCCTGCCGGTAGTACATGGCGTGCGACAGGCCGTAGCTTGTTGCCTGCTTCGGCGCAAGCAGCGACCCGTCATCCTCCGGCACCATGTGGCGGCCATGGACGAAGGCATGGACCGCGTCCTCGCGCGTCACCGCGCCTGTGCCGCCGCCGGCCGAAATATAGGTCGGCAAGCCTTCCCAGAACCAGTTGGGCAGCTTGCCGATGCCGGCCGTTCCGATGCGTTGCACCAGGTGCAGGTGCGCCAGTTCGTGCGTCACAATGGCGGCCATGCGCCCGGCTGGCCAGGACAGCATCTTCGGCGCGAGGTGCACATCGCCCAGCACCACCACGCCCGCCGCGCGCGGGGCCACCGCGCCGTAGCGTGAAAAGCTGTCGTCGCTGGCATATACATTGACACGCACCGGGGCCGCGTAGGCCATGCCGAACGCCTGCTCGTCATACGCGATGGCGGCCGGCAGCAGCGGCGCGACGGCAGCGCCGAAGGCCTCGGCGCCCGGTTCGCACCAGATATGTGGATCAGGGGTGCATTGCGTGAAGTGCGCTTTGCTGGCGAGCCAGGCTCGCGCACCATAGAAGCTCATCTGGCCAACTGGCGTAAAGAAGCCGGCTGCCGGCAAGGCGACTGCAATAAGCAGTCCTGCAATCCATCGTTTTTTCATCAGAAGAAGCTTTTCCAGTCGTGGAGCCAGTCCGGAATATCGGCTACCGGCATTGGGTTGGCGATATAAAAGCCCTGGGCATAGCTGCAGCCCAGGCTTTGCAGGAAGTCCCAATCCGCCCTCGTTTCGACACCGACGGCGCAAGCGTGCCGGGACAGGCTGCGCGCCAGCCCGAGGAAGGACTTCAGCACGGTGCCGATGGGCCGCTTGCGCGAGGCGCCGTCGACGAAACTGGGATCGATTTTCAGTTCCGAGAACGGAATCGCGGCCAGCAGTTGCAGGTTGGAGCGCCCGGTCCCGTAATCGTCGATCGCCAGGCCGAATCCCATCATGCGCAGGCGCAGCAAGCGCTCCAGGAAGTGCGGATTGGTGGTCAGTACCGAAGCTTCCGTGATTTCGAAGGTAACGTAATCGGACAGGATGCGATGGCGCTCGAGGCAAGCGGTGATCTGGGCGATGAATTGCGGATGCGCCAGCGTACCCGGATCCACATTGACCGAGAACGAAATCGGGATGCCCTTGTCGTGCAGGCTGCGGCAGGCCGCAACCGACTTCTCGATCATGCACCAGTCGAGGAAATCGATGCGCCGCACGCTTTCCAGCACCGGCACGAATGCCGAAGGGCCCAGCACGCCATATTCGGGGTGGCGCCAGCGGGCGAACATTTCCAGCCCTATTACAGCACCGGTTTCCAGCTCGATCTCGGGCTGGGCGAAGGGATCGAACTGCCGTTCCCGCAGCCCGTGCTCCACTTCGGCAAAGGTGAATTCAGGGTGCTGCGGGCCGGGCTCCGGCTCGCCGCAAGGTTCCCGGTAGTTGGCAATCAGTTCCTGCAGCCTGGCCGAGGCGATGGCCTTGATCGAACTGCCAAGGATGTCAAGCCCGTAAGCCTCGGCCATGGTTTCGACCGAGAACAGCACATCGGCGCTTTCCGAAGCCAGGATGATGATGCCTGCGCGGCAGTCGATTTCCGCCAGCCGCCGGATCACTTCCAGCCCGTCCATGCCAGGCAGCGTCAGGTCCATCAGGGCGATGTTGACGGGAGGGTTCAGGCCTATTTCAAGCAAGCGCAGCGCGCCCAGGCCATCGGATGCCGGCGTGACGTGCTGGGCGCCCAGGTGGCGCAGCATGCCGACCAATAGCTCACGCTGGACGGGTTCGCCTTCGGCGACCAGGAAGTGCAAGCTTGCAATTTCCATAACGCCCAATCCAGCTTGGTTAGTTTTATTAAGTCAGATTTTGCCTTACTTGCTCGAAAAAGCATACTGCGGCGCACGCGGCGACGTTCAGCGATTCGACTTGCCCCAGATGCGGCACGATGACGCGGTGGCTGGCGTTGCTTAAAAGTGTGTCGGAAACGCCCTGCCCTTCATGCCCGAAGATCCAGGCCACCGGCCGTTTCAGGTCGAGCTGGTAGAGCTGCTCGGCTGCGTAGCCGCTGGTGGCCAGGGTGGCAATCCCGGCGCCCTGCACCAGTTGCGCCAGGTCGACGTTTTCGTAGATGTCCAGCACGAAGTGTGCGCCCATGGCTGCACGCAGCACTTTGGGCGACCAGCAGAAGGCGGTGCCGGGGGCGCAATAGACTTCCTTCACGCCCGCGGCGGCGGCGCTGCGCAGGATGGAGCCGACGTTGCCGGGATCCTGCACGTTATCCAGCAGGACTGCGTTGACGCTGAGCGCCTGCGGCAGGTCTTTCTGCGGGGTGCCGATCAGGAACATCAGGCCGACGCCGTGCTCCACCTGGCTGACGGCATGGTAAAGCTGGTCGGTCAGGCACAGGACGTGGGCGTGTTCCGACTCGAGGCGGGCGATGATGCCGGCCACCTCAGGATTCTGCAGCGCGCCTTCGGCCACGATGGCTTGCTCGGGATGGCCGCGCAGCTCGAGCCACGTCTCGCACAGGTGCACGCCATCCAGCAGGCTGCGGCCGGCCTTGCGGCGGGCCTGCGAATTGGTGGCCAGCTTGGCCAGGTCTTTGTATTGCGCGTTGTCGCGCGAGGTGATGTGTTTCATAAGTCGCGTTCCAGGACTTCCCGCACCGGCGAGAAGCTGCGGCGATGCACCGGCGAAGCGCCGTGCTCGCGCAGGCGTTCCAGGTGCAGCGCGGTGCCATAGCCCTTGTGCTGGTCGAAGCCGTACTGCGGGTATTTCTTGTGCAGCTTGACCAGCGCGGCGTCGCGCGCTGTCTTGGCCAGGATCGAGGCGGCCGAGATGGACTCGATCTTGTCGTCGCCTTCCACAATGGCGATGCTCTGGATTCGCATCACCGGGCATTTATTGCCGTCGATGAGGGCCAGCGTCGGCACGGTTTGCAATGCATAGACGGCGCGCTTCATCGCCAGCAGGCTGGCCTGCAGGATGTTCAGGCGGTCGATTTCTTCTTCCGAGGCCTTGGCCACGGCCCAGGCGATTGCGTGTTCGCGGATCAGCGGCGCCAGTTCGTCGCGGCGCGCTTCGTTGAGCTTCTTGGAGTCGCGCAGGCCGGCAATCGGGCGGTTGCGGTCCAGGATCACGGCGGCGGCAAACACCGGGCCGGCCAAAGGGCCGCGCCCAGCCTCATCGACGCCGCAGATGATCTCGTCAAGCGAGTAAGGAAGGTCATCGAAAAGACCGGATTGTTGCACCATTGCTCAATTCTCTCTACTGCTCAGTTCGTGTCACACCATGGGGTCACACCCCAGGTGTGACACGGCCACAGCAGTGCCTGCGGACCAGCTCGTGTCACACTTGGGGTGTGACCCCAAGGTGTGACACGGGCTTATCTGTTGATCACCTTAAGGACTGCTGCGGCGCCTTCTTCGGCGCTGTTGCGCAGCAGGCTGTAATGCATGTCGGTGAAGCGCTGCACCAGTCGCAGGCGATGCGGCACGTCACTCAGTTGTTGCCACATGGCGTCGGCCAGCGTCTCGGCAGTGGCTGAGTTCTGCAGCATTTCCGGTACCAGGAATTCGCGCGCCAGGATGTTCGGCAAGCCGATCCAGGGCTGGTAGCCCATATGCTTCATGATATGCCACGATGCAGCCATCATCTTGTAGGCGATCACCATCGGCTTTTTGTACAGTGCCACTTCCAGCGATGCGGTGCCGGAAGCCACCAGCACGGCGTCGGCGGCGCAGATGGCGGTGTGCGACTGGCCATCGAGCAGCATCAGTTCCACGTCCTGCAGTCCGGCTTCTGCGATCAGCTCGAGGAAGTACTTGCGCTGCTTTTCGCCGGCCGTCGGCACCACGAATTTCAGCGTGTGGTCGCGCTGCAGCAGCAGCTTGCAGGCGCCGATGAAGGCGGCCGTATTGTATTTCAGTTCCGCCATGCGGCTGCCCGGCATGACGCAGACCACGTTGGCGTCTTCCGCCAGGCCGAGCCGGCGGCGTGCGGCCGCTTCGTCGGGCTGCAGCGGGATCACCTCGGCCAGCGGGTGGCCGACGTAGGTCACGGGCACGCCGGCTTTCTTGTAGATCTCTTCCTCGAACGGGAAGATCACCAGCATATGCGAGACCGATTTGACGATTTTCTTGATGCGCCCGCCGCGCCAGGCCCAGATCTGCGGGCCGATGTAATGCACGGTCGGGATGCCGGCATCGCGCAGCTGCGCTTCCAGCCCCAGGTTGAAGCCCGGGTAGTCGGCGCCGATGAAGCAGGCCGGCCGCTCGGCCAGCAACTGGTCGCGCAGCGTGTTCTGGATGCCCTTCAGCTCGCGGTAGCGGGGAATGATCTCGAACAGCCCGCGCACGGTCATCTTTTCGATCGGCCATTGCGACGCGAAACCATGTTCCATCATGGCCGGGCCGCCAATGCCGTGGAAGCGCGCGTCGGGCAGGTGCGGGCGCAGGCCGCCTAGCAAGCGGCCTGCCAGCAGGTCGCCGGACGGTTCACCGGCAACGACTGCGATCGATACGTCAGCGGACGATGCCACGGGTGGTCGTATCGAGGAAATCGCGCATCGAGCGCGCGGCGGCTGCACAATCTTCCGGCAGCTCGGCTTCGGCGGCAAGCATGGCTGCCTTGGCTTCGTCCAGCGTCAGGCCGGAACGGTACAGCAGCTTGTAGGCGTTGCGGATGGCGTTGATCTGCTCGCGCGTGAAGCCGCGGCGTTTCAGGCCTTCGATGTTGACGCCGTGGGCTGCTGCCGGATTGCCGTTCAACAGCACGTAAGGCGGCACGTCCTGGGTCAGGCTGGTGCTCATGCCGACGAAGGCGTGGGCGCCGATCTTGCAGAACTGGTGCACGTTGGCGAAGCCGGACATGATCACCCAGTCGCCGATCTCCACGTGGCCCGCCATCTGGGCGTTGTTGGAGAAGATGGTGTTGTTGCCGACCACGCAGTCGTGCGCCAGGTGGACGTAGGCCGAGATCCAGTTGTTGTTGCCAAGCCTGGTCACGCCCTTGTCCTGCACCGTACCGACGTTGAAGGTGCAGAACTCGCGGATGGTGTTGTCGTCGCCGATTTCCAGGCGGGTCGGTTCGCCATTCCATTTCTTGTCCTGCGGCGCGGCGCCGATGGACGAAAACTGGAAGAACTTGTTGTTCCTGCCGATCGTGGTATGGCCCTCGATCACGACGTGCGGGCCCACCACGGTGTTCTCGCCAATCACCACGTTCGGGCCAATGATCGTGTATGGGCCGATCTCGACGCCGGCAGCCAGTTCGGCTTTCGGGTCGACGATCGCGCTTGGGTGGATGGTCGCCATGCTCTTTACTCCACGGAGCGGATGGTGCACATCAGCTCAGCTTCCAGCGCCACCTGGCCGTCGACCGAGCCGACCGCCTTGTATTTCCAGATGCCGCGCGCGTTGCGCAGGATTTCCACGTCCATTTTCAGCTGGTCGCCGGGACCTACCGGGCGCTTGAAGCGCGCGTTGTCGATGCCGACGAAGTACACCACCGAATTCTCGTCCGGCTTGATGCCCATGGACTTGAACGACAGCAGGGCTGCGGTCTGCGCCATCGCTTCGATCATCAGCACGCCGGGCATGACCGGCTTGTGCGGGAAGTGGCCGTTGAAGAACTCTTCGTTCACGGTCACGTTCTTGATGGCGGTGATGGACTTATTCTCTTCATAAGAGATCACGCGGTCAACCAGCAGCAGCGGGTAGCGGTGCGGCAGGTAGGCCTTGATCTCGCAGATGTCCATCGTTTTGTTTTCGGTAGTCGTCATGATTCTTCGTCTTCGGTTTTAGTTTTAATGGTTTTTTCCAGCGCGCGCATTTTATCGCGCATCGTAGGCAGGTTCCGTACGATCGCAGCCGACTTCTCCCAGTCGCTGTTCTTGGCCAACGGGTAGAAGCCCGTGTACTGGCCCGGTTCGGTGATCGAGCGCGATACCAGGCTGCCCGACGAGATATGGACCTGGTCCGCAATCGTCAAATGGCCCAGGATCATCGCTGCCCCGCCGAAGGTGCAGTGCTTGCCGATTTTTGCGCTGCCTGCCACGCCGACGCAGCCGGCCATGGCCGTGTGCGCGCCGATATGGCAGTTGTGGCCGATCTGGATCTGGTTGTCCAGCTTCACGCCGTCTTCAATAATAGTATCCGCCAGCGCACCGCGGTCGATCGTCGTGTTGGCGCCGATATCGACATCGTCGCCGATCACCACGCGGCCCACCTGCGGAATGCGTACGTAGACGCCGGCGTCGTTGGCAAAGCCAAAGCCGTCAGTACCGATCACGGCGCCGGAGTGGATGATGCCGCGCTTGCCGATCACGCACTTCGCGTGGAAGGTGACGTTGGCAAAGAAATGCGTCCCCTCGCCTACCTGGGCGTCGCGCCCGACGTAGCAGCCGGCATCGAGCACCACGCCGGAGCCGATCGCGGCACCCGCCTCGACCACTACTTTCGGGCCGATATGGGCAGTCGCGTCGACGCTGGCAGCGGGATCGACATATGCCGTCGGGTGCACGCCGGCCGGGCGCACGTACGCCGTCTGCGCTTCAAACACCTGCGCGGCACGGGCAAAGTACACATAGGGATTCTTGACGACGATGCGGGCACCCTTGTAGGTTTCGGCCACGGTGGCATCGTCATTGGCGCTGACAATCAGGGCTGCCGCCTGGCTTTGCCCCGCCTGCGAGCGGAATTTGCTGTTACTGAGGAAGCTGATATGCGAAGCGCCTGCATCGGTCAACGGCGCGATCCCGGCAACGTAAAGTTCCGGGTCCCCCACCAGTTGGCCGCCCAGGCGCTCGACCAGTTCTCCTAGTCGAAGGCCCATCTGAAATCCAATCTATCGGTTATTTATCCAGCGCTTCCAGCACCTTGTTGGTGATGTCGATACGCGGACTGGCCCACACTGCGTCCTGCAGGACGATGTCATAGCCTTCGGTGTTTGCAAGCTGCTTGATGATCTTCGTCGCCTTCTCGGCGATCGCAGCACGCTCCTCGTTGGTGCGCTGGTTCAGGTCTTCGCGGAATTCGCGCTGGCGGCGCTGGAAATTCAGGTCCGCCTCGTACGCCTCGCGCTGCAGCTTGCTGCGCTCAGGTTCGGGCTTGGCGACACCTTCCTTTTCCCATTTTTCGGCTGCCGCCTTGGAGCGCATGGCCAGTTCCTGCAGCGCTTTTTCGCGGCTGGCGAATTCATCGCGCAGCTTGCTGTCGGCCAGCTTGGCCAGCTTCGATTCGTTGTAGATGCGCTCGGCGCTCAGCCAGGCAATCCGGGAGGACTGCGCCAGCGCCGGTGCCGTGGCCATCATGCCCAGCGCCAGTACGGCAGCGATCTTGCCCAGGGTAGCGGTTGCAGTCTTCAACTCGATTCTCCGTCCAAATAAGTTACTTTGGTGCATTAAACGCATCAGAAACCAGTACCCATCTGGAACTGGAAGCGTTCCAGGCGGTCACCCAGTTTGTCGTTCAGAGGCAAAGCATAACTCAACTTCAGCGGGCCTACCGGGGAAATCCAGCTCAAGCCCAGGCCGGCCGAGAAGCGCAGTTCGGACAGGCGCATCTTCTGGTGTTCCTGGTATACCTGGCCGCCGTCGAGGAAGCCGAACCAGCGCAGCGAGCGGTCCTGGCCCTGGCCCGGGAACGGCATCTGCAGTTCGGCATTGCCGATCAGGCGCGAGGCGCCGCCCAGCGAGTCGCCGTAGCGTGGGTCGACCGCGCCCAGCGAGGAGCTCTGGTAGCCGCGCACCGAGCCGATGCCGCCGGCGTAGAAGTTCTTGAACACCGGGTAGTTCTTGCCGCCGAAGCCGCGGCCATAATCAACCTCGCCCTTCAGCGCCAGCGTGATCTTGTTGGTGACCGGTTTGTACCACTGGGTTTCATACACCGCGCGCCAGTATTTCGACTCGCCGATCGCATCCAGTTCCAGGTTGATGCGCTGCATATAACCCAGGGTCGGGGTCATGGCGGAGTCGCGGCTGTCGCGCGCCCACGCCGCGGTCAGCGGCACCGAATAGGCATTGACCGAGCCGACACCGTTGGCCGGGCCGCCCAGGTCGCGCACGTACTGCTTGAAGTAGGTTGGCGAGGAATCGTCGGTTTGCACGTTCGATTTTTCTAGGCCGATACCGAAGAAGACAGTGTCCTGCTCGGAGAACGGCACGCCGAAGCTTACCCGGCCGCCGGTCTGCTTGATGGTGTACAAGCCGGTGTTCACTGCAGGCGGACGGAAGGTACGCAGGTAAAGCTCGTAGCTGCGCGACACGCCGTCGGCGGTGAAGTACGGGTTGGTATGCGAGAACGCGATGGTGCGGCTGTACTTCGAGGTATTCAGTTCCAGGCCCACGGTATTGCCGGAGCCGGCGAAGTTGGCCTGCTGGATCGCGGCATTGAAGGTGAACTTCTCGGCCTGCGAGAATGCGCCGCCGATCTGGAAGTTACCGGTCGGGCGCTCGACCACGGACAGGTTGATGTCCACCTGGTCGGAAGTTCCCTGCGCTTCCGGCGTATCGACCGTCACGTCCTTGAAGTAGCCGGTACGGTCGACGCGGTCGCGCGATTGCTTGATCTTGGAGGCGTCGTACCAGCTCGATTCGAACTGGCGGAATTCGCGGCGGATCACTTCGTCGCGGGTGCTGGTATTGCCCGAGATATTAATGTGGCGCACATAGGCGCGCTTGCCCGGATCGATGAAGAAGGTGAACGCGACTTCGCGCTTGGCCTGGTCGATCTCCGGGTTGGCGTTGACGTTGGCGAAGGCGAAGCCGAAGGTGCCCAGGCGGTCGGTGATCAGCTTGTTGGTCGAGGTCAGCAGCTTGCCGGAGTACAGCTTGCCTTTTTGCAGCAGCACCAGCTGGCGCAGTTCGTCTTCGCGGCCGAACATTTCGCCTTCGAACTTGATGTCGGAGACGGTGTACTTTTCACCTTCGGTGATATTGATGGTGAGGTAAATGTCTTTCTTGTCCGGGGTAATCGAGACCTGCGTGGAATCCACATTCATCTCGATATAGCCGTGGTCAAGGTACCAGGACTTCAGGGTCTCGATATCGCCATTCAGCTTGGTCTTGGAATACTGGTCGGACTTGGTGTACCAGCTGAACCAGCCGCCGGTATTCAGGGCGATCTGCTCTTTCAGCTCCTTGTCGCTGAAAGCCTTGTTGCCGACGATATTGATCTGCTTGATGCGCGCCACATCGCCTTCATCGACGTCGAAGTCGATGCTGACGCGGTTACGCTCCATCGGGGTGACGGTGGTGGTGATCTTCACGCCGTACAGGCCGCGCGACAGGTACTGACGCTTCAATTCCTGTTCGGCGCGGTCGACCGATGCCTTGTCGAAGGTCTTCGCTTCGCCGACGCCGATATCCTTCAGCGCCTTGACCAGCATGTCCTTCTCGAACTCGTGGGTGCCCTTGAAGTCCACCTTGGCGATGGCCGGGCGCTCTTCCACGATCACCACCAGCACATTGCCGTCGCGCTCCAGCTTCACATCCTTGAAGATGCCGGTCGCGTACAGGGCCTTGATGGTGGCTACGGATTTGTCGTCACTGAAGGTTTCGCCCACGCGCACTGGCAGGTAGCTGAACACGGTACCGGCTTCGGTACGCTGGATGCCTTCGACGCGGATGTCCTTGACGACAAACGACTCGGCGGCGATTGCGCTGCCGGAGCAGAAGGCCAGGACGGCTGCGCCGACCAGAGTGCGGCGGAATTGGGGAGCGATACGATCAGTGTGTAATTTCATCGGCAAATCGAAAAAAATTAAAGCAGCCGGGCCAGGTCATTGAATATCGCCAGCGCCATTAAAGACACCAGCAATCCCAGTCCAATACGCTGCGCCATTTCGCCAAAGCGTTCGGAAACGGGACGCCCGGTCAAAACTTCCAGCGAATAATACAGCAAATGCCCCCCATCCAGAACAGGAATTGGCAGCAAATTCATAAGTCCAAGGCTCACGCTAATAAAGGCGACGAAAGCAATAAATGGCTCGGCGCCCATTTTCGCAGTTTCCCCGGCATATTCGGCAATGGTCAAAGGGCCGGTAATATTCTTTAAAGAGACTTCACCCACAATCATGCGGCCCAGGATCTTGAAGGTCATGGTGCAGATTTCCTTTACCTGGCGCACTGCCTTGGCAGTCGCTTCCAGCGGGCCGTAATGCACCACCATCGTATCAACAGCGCCCACCAGTTCGGCCTTGATCTTACCGACTGTTACAAGACCTTTGCTGTTTGCCTGCTTGTCCTCCACCGCGTCCGGGGTCAGTTCCAGCTGCTGCTGGCGGCCTTCGCGCAGCACGGTGACTACCAGCTTGCGGCCCGGCGAACGCAGGACTTCCGCGACGAAGCTGCGCGCATCATCGATCGGCTGGCCGTCCACGGCCAGGATCGTGTCGCCCTTCAGCATGCCGGCGCGGCGGGCGGCGCCGCCCTCCTCCATGCGGCCGATCACCGGCGGCGGGCGCATCAGGTCGAGGCCGATCAGCGCCGGCACGTCGTCTTCCAGGTTCACATGGGCTGCCGCCTCGGCCGGCAACGCAAGCCGCAGCTCGCCGTAGCCGGGGCGCTCGACCACCAGCTGCAAGCCTTCCTTATGGATAGCCGACTGGATGATGGCCCAGCGCAGCTCGGACCAGCCCTGCACGGCGTCGCCGTTGACGGACTTCACCAGGTCGCCGCGGTGCAGGCCGGCGGTTGCGGCGGCCGTCGCCGCCGCCGGTTCGGCAATGCGCGCAGTCGGCTCGCGCACGCCGCCCATATACAGGCCGGCGTACAGGGCGATAGCAAGCAGGAAGTTGGCCAGCGGGCCGGCGGCCACGATGGCGATGCGTTTCCAGACGCTCTGGCGGGTGAATTCGCGGGCCAGGTCGCCGGCCGGCAGGCCGCTGACATCGGCTTCACGCGCGTCCAGCATCTTGACGTAGCCGCCCAGCGGGATGGCGGAGATGGCCCATTCGGTCTGGTCTTTGCCAAACTTGCGCATCCAGACGATGCGGCCCATGCCGACCGAGAAGCGCAGCACCTTGACCCCGCACCAGCGTGCCACCAGGTAGTGTCCCAGCTCGTGGATGATGATCAGGGAGCCGAGGCAGACGATCGTGGCGAGGATGGTGCGGAAGGTGTCCATTGGCGTGTGTGCTGCTTATCCGGCGATAATCCGTTCTGCCGCGGCCCGTGCCAGCGCGTCCTGCGCCATCACCGCCTCGATGCTGCTGGCCGCGCCATGCGGCAATTCTTCCATGACCCGGGCGATGACCCGGTCGATGCGGCGGAAGCCGATGCGTTCGTCGAGGAAGGCTTGCACCGCCACTTCGTTGGCCGCGTTCAGCAGGGCCGGCGCGGTACCGCCGGCGCGCAAAGCCTCGAAGGCCAGCGCCAGGCAGGGGAAGCGGTTGAAATCGGGCTTTTCGAATTGCAGGGTGCCGACCTGGGTCAGGTCCAGCTGCGCCACGCCGGAGGCGATACGCTCCGGATAAGCCAGGGCATGGGCGATCGGGGTGCGCATGTCCGGATTGCCCAGCTCCGCCAGCACCGAGCCGTCGCTATAGGACACCATCGAATGGATCACCGATTGCGGGTGGATCACCACTTCGATCTGCCCGGCCGGGGCGCCGAACAGCCAATGGGCCTCGATCACTTCCAGGCCCTTGTTCATCATGGTCGCGGAATCGACCGAAATCTTGCGGCCCATGACCCATTTCGGGTGCTTGCAAGCCTCGTCCGGGGTGACGTTTTCCAGCGTCGCGACTTCGCGCTTCAGGAAAGGACCGCCGGAAGCGGTCAGCAGGATCTTGGTGACGCCGGCAGCGGCCGGCACGCGGCCATAGCCTTGCGGCAGGCACTGGAAGATCGCATTGTGCTCGGAATCGATCGGCAGCAGCACGGCACCGCTCTCGGCCACGGCGTCCATGAACAGCTGGCCGGACATGACCAGCGCCTCCTTATTGGCCAGCATGACTTTCTTGCCGGCGCGGGCCGCCGCCAGGGTTGGCGCCAGGCCGGCGGCGCCGACGATAGCCGCCATCACGGCATCGGTTTCAGCGGCGCTGGAAACGGCGCACAGCGCAGCCTCGCCCCACTCCACCTCGGTGCGGCAGCCGGCCGCGCGCAGCAAGGCAGCCAGCCGGTCCGCGGCGGCGGCGCTGCCCACCACGGCGCGCGACGGGCGGAACTGGATGCACTGGGCTGCCAGTTCTTCGACGCGGCTATGGGCGCTCAGCGCGTAGACGGAATAACGGTCCGGGTGGCGCGCGATGACGTCCAGCGTGGAGACGCCGATCGAACCGGTGGCGCCGAGGATGGTAATGCGTTGCATGGAATTCCTTAGAACAGCCTTGGGGTGATCAACGCGGCGATAGGCAGCACAGGCACCAGCGCGTCGATACGGTCAAGCACGCCGCCGTGGCCAGGCAGCAGGTTGCTGCTGTCCTTCATGCCGGAGCGGCGCTTGAGCATGGATTCAAACAGGTCGCCCACGATGGAAGCTGCGACGACCAGCGCCAGCACCGCCAGCATGATGCCCCAGCCCATGCGGCCGGCCAGGCGCACCGCAAAGGTGTCCTGCAGCAGCGGCACCGATGGCGCCAGCAGCACGGTAGCGGCGGCCAGCAGCAGCACGGCAACCAGGCCGCCCACCGCGCCTTCCCACGACTTGCCCGGGGAGATGCTTGGCGCCAGCTTGTGCTTGCCGAAAGCCTTGCCCGAGAAATAGGCGAAGATGTCGGCCGCCCATACGATGGCCATGACCGACAGCAGGTATACCGGGCCGCGCGCGAACAGCAGCAGGATGGCGACGAAGCAGGCCACCAGGGTTACCGCGTACACCATGCTCAGCATGGTATTGCCCATGCCTTCGGCCGGAGGCAAGCCCAGTTTCAGGGCCGGTGCAAAGCGGATCAGCCAGATGGCGGCGCCGATCGCCAGCCAGAACCTGGCCTGCTCGAGTCCAGCGCTGAAGAAGAAGGTGTAAATGAAGGCTGCCGTCCACGCCGCCGCCACGACAATCGCGGCGCGGTTCTTGAACAGGCGGAAGGCTTCCCACACGGCGGCGGCAAAGAACACGGCCACCACCGCGTTCACCGCTGGCTGGTAGCCGGAGAACAGGACAGGCAACAATACCGCCAGCAGCAGGACGGCGGTAATCACGCGGGTTTTCAGCATTGTTATCAGCTCTTATTAGCTTTTCTGTGCCAGCTGGTCGCCAGTGCGGCCAAAGCGGCGTTCACGGCCCTGGTAGGAGGCAATCGCCTCATCCAGGCGTTCGGCATTGAAGTCGGGCCAGTAGATGTCGGTGAAGTGCAATTCCGTATAGGCCAGTTGCCACAGCAGGAAATTGGAAATGCGCTCTTCACCGCCGGTGCGGATGAACAGGTCCGGCTCGGGGGCATAAGCCATCGACAGGTACGGCGCCAGCTGCTCTTCCGAGAAGTCGGTCGTGCCCGGATGCTCGGCCACCATCTTGCCGATTGCCTGCATGATATCCCAGCGCCCGCCATAGTTGGCGCACACGGTGACCGTCAGGCGGGTGTTGTTGGCAGTCTTGCGTTCGGCATTGGCGATCATGTCCTGCAGCTTCTGGTCGAAGCGCGCCAGGTCGCCCACCACCTTCAGGCGGATATTGTTCGCATGCATCTTCGACACTTCACGCTCCAGCGCGGTGACGAAGAGCTTCATCAGCAGCGAAACTTCCTCTTCCGGCCGGCGCCAGTTCTCGGAACTGAACGCAAAGACGGTCAGGTACTCGATGCCACGCGCAGCGCAGGCTTCCACCACGGTGCGCACCGCTTCCACGCCTTTGACGTGGCCCGCCACGCGCGGCAGGAAGCGCTTGGTTGCCCAGCGCCCGTTGCCGTCCATGATGATCGCCAGGTGGCGCGGCACCTTCGGCGCATCAGGAACTGTGGTTGTCGAACTCGAATATTTCATAGGTGCGTAAACTAAAAATCCGGGGAGGCAGGGGCAATACCCCTATCCTCCCCGGTTTCGGGACCTTAGACGGTCAGGACTTCTTTCTCTTTTTCGGCGACGGTCTTGTCGATGTCGGCGATGAACTTGTCGGTCAGCTTCTGGATTTCATCCACTGCACGACGTTCTTCGTCTTCCGAAATAGCCTTGTCTTTCACCAGCTTCTTCAAGCCTTCGTTGGCATCGCGGCGGATATTGCGCACGGCGACCTTGGCATCTTCGCCTTCGCCCTTGCACAGCTTGACCATCTCCTTGCGGCGCTCTTCGTTCAGCGGCGGGGTCGGCACGCGAATCATGTCGCCCTGCGACGCCGGGTTCAGGCCCAGGTCGGAATCGCGAATCGCCTTTTCAATGGCGGCGCCCATTTTCTTTTCGAACGGGGCTACGCCGATGGTGCGCGCGTCGACCAGGGTCAGGTTGGCGACCTGGTTCAGCGGGGTCGGGTTGCCGTAGTAATCCACCATGACGTGGTCCAGAATGCCAACGTGGGCACGGCCGGTACGCACCTTGGCCAGGTCGGCCTTCAGGGTTTCCAGCGATTTGCCCATTTTGTCCTGGGCGTTCTTTTTAATGTCAGCAGTAGACATTCCTACTCTCCTGTTGCTTTAACTTGAAATATTTTAAACGTGGACCAGTGTACCCTCTTCCTCGCCCATGATCACGTTCATCAACGCCCCAGGTTTGGTGATAGAGAATACTTTGATCGGCAGTTTCTGGTCACGGCACAGCGCGAAGGCGGTGGCATCCATGACTTGCAGGTGCTTGGCGATCGCTTCGTCGAAGCTGATCTTGTGATACATGGTGGCGTTCGGGTCCTTCTTCGGATCGGCGGTGTAGATACCATCGACCTTGGTGGCCTTCAGCACGATTTCCGCGCTCACTTCCGAACCACGCAGCGCCGCTGCGGTGTCGGTGGTGAAGAACGGGTTGCCGGTGCCGGCGGCGAAGATGACGACCTTGCCTTCTTCCAGGTACTGCAGCGCTTTCGGGCGCACATAAGGCTCGACCACCTGTTCGATGCCGATGGCCGACATGACGCGCGCAACCACGCCCACGTGCTTCATCGCATCAGCCAGGGCCAGCGCGTTCATCACGGTGGCCAGCATGCCCATGTAGTCGGCGGTGGCTCGGTCCATGCCCTGGGCGCCAGGCGCCACGCCACGGAAGATGTTGCCGCCGCCAATGACGACCGCCAGTTCAACGCCCAGCTTTGCTACTTCGGCGACGTCCGCCACCATGCGTTCGATAGTGCCGCGGTTGATGCCGTACGGATCATCACCCATCAGGGCTTCGCCGGACAATTTCAGGAGGACGCGCTTGAATGCTGGTTTTGACATGAGCTGGGGCTCCTTTTAAATGTTTTGTTCGGTGTGGCTTCGGCGGCAATGATAACGGAAATGCCATTGTCCACCGTTTAAATCGCAGCCTGCAAGTCTTAAAAAACACTTAACAGGCCGGGTACAGCTAAAAAAACGGGCCTTGCGGCCCGTTCTCTTGATTATGCGCCTTTGGAGGCAGCCATCTGGGCTGCGACTTCCGCCGCGAAATCGTCAACTTTCTTCTCAATGCCTTCGCCAACCACGTACATGGTGAAGCCCTTGACGGTGGTGTTAGCGGCTTTCAGCATCTGCTCGATGGACTGCTTGTCGTTCTTCACGAAAGCCTGGTTCATCAGCGACACTTCTTTGAGGTACTTGGCAACGGCGCCATCGATGCGCTTGGCAACGATGTCTGCTGCCTGGGTTGGCTTGCCAGCGGCTTGCGCAGCAGCTGCGTCTTCGTCGGACTTGGCCTGGGCAACCGAACGCTCTTTGGCGATCAGTTCGGCAGGAACCTGCTCGGACGACAGGGCAACCGGCTTCATTGCAGCGATGTGCATGGCCACGTCTTTACCCACTTGCTCGTCGGCGCCGTCGAACTCGACGATCACGCCGATCTTGGTGCCGTGCAGGTAGGAAGCCAGCTTGCCGGTGGTTTCGAAACGCTGGAAGCGACGGATCGACATGTTTTCGCCGATTTTACCAACCAGGGCAGCACGCACTTCGTCCAGGGTCTGGCCGTTGCCAGCTGGCAGGGCCAGCAGGGCAGCTACGTCAGCCGGGTTCTGTTCAGCGGCCAGCTTGGCAGCCAGGGCAGCCAGGGCCAGGAAATCGTCGTTCTTGGCAACGAAGTCGGTCTCGGAGTTCACTTCCACCAGCGCGCCGATGTTGCCAGCGATGTAGGAAGCAACCACGCCTTCAGCGGTGATACGTGCGGAAGCTTTGGCAGCCTTGCCGCCCAGCTTAACGCGCAGCAGCTCTTCTGCTTTGTCCATGTCGCCGCCGGCTTCGGTCAGCGCTTTTTTGCATTCCATCATTGGCGCGTCGGTCTTAGCGCGCAGTTCACCTACCATTGCTGCAGTAATTGCTGCCATGTGATTCTCCTGTATTCGGTTTGGGATTCAGTCCGGGGCGGCGCCAAGGGCAGCCTGCTCATCCGGGGGATTCTGTTTAAAAAAAAGGGGGAGCTGGTGGGCCACCCCTTTCTCAAGCTGAAGCCGTCTTGCGACGGCCAGGCAATTAAGCCTGCTCGTTAACTTCTACGAACTCGTCGCCAGCTGCAGTCTTGATGGATTCCAGGACTTCAGTGGTAGCGTTGGCACGGCCTTCCAGGATCGCGTCTGCTACGCCGCGAGCGTACAGGGTGATCGCTTTGGAGGAGTCATCGTTACCAGGAATGACGTGGGTCACGCCTTCTGGGGAGTGGTTGGTATCGACCACGCCGATCACTGGGATGCCCAGCTTGGCGGCTTCGGTGATCGCGCCTTTGTGGTAACCAACGTCAACCACGAAGATTGCGTCAGGAACACCGCCCATATCCTTGATGCCGCCGATGGATTTCTGCAGCTTTTCCAGTTCGCGACGGAACAGCAGTGCTTCTTTCTTCGACAGCTTCTCGACGGAACCGTCTTCGATCGAAGCTTCCATGTCTTTCAGGCGCTTGATCGAGGTCTTGATGGTCTTGAAGTTGGTCAGCATGCCGCCCAGCCAACGCTGGTCAACAAACGGAACACCGGCGCGCTGAGCTTCAGCAGCGATGATGTCGCGAGCCTGGCGCTTGGTGCCAACCATCATGATGGTGCCACGGGAAGCGGAGATTTGACGGATGGTTTTCATCGCGTCCTGGTACATGGCCAGGGTCTTTTCCAGGTTGATGATGTGAATCTTGTTGCGGTGGCCGAAGATGAACGGAGCCATCTTTGGGTTCCAGAAACGGGTTTGGTGACCGAAATGGACGCCGGCTTCCAGCATTTCACGCATCGTTACAGACATTGTTTACTCCAGGGTTTGGTCTGGAATCCACCCAGTGACCCTTGCGGGCACCCTTGTAGGGGGGATTCGGGTTTATAAAATAAGAAAATTTGCTGCTATTGCAAGACGCTAGGTCAGGCAACCATAAATTTTAGCGTATCGGAGGGGGCTCATGCAAGCGTGTTGCAGTCATCCGCACGGTGCACCGGGCCGCATTTTAGTGCAAACTTGATAAGAAATACAAAGAATCTCGAAATATTTTGTATTTTTTGTCACGCCCGTGTCGAATTTGGCCGAGCTGGCGCGTCGTGCCTATACCAACCCACCCAAACATGGAGACTACTGAAATGGCAACCAATACCATCAAACTGCACCGTGTACTGCGCGCTTCCCCGGACCGCATCTACAAGGCCTGGACCACCGCCTCGGCCTTCAACAAATGGCTGCCGCCGAACGGCTACCTGGGCGAGGTGCATGAAATGGATGCCCGCGTGGGCGGCAAGTACCGCATGTCCTTTGTCGACCTGGGCACCGGCTTCACCCATTCCTTCGGTGGCGAATACCTCGAACTGCATCCAGGCGAGAAGATCCGCTACAGCGCGGTGTTCGACGACCCGAACCTGCCGGGGCAGATGCAGACCACCATCAACCTGCGTGCGGTTTCCTGCGGCACCGAAGTCGAGATCACGCAGGAAGGCGTGCCGGCCGTGATTCCTGCCGAGCAGTGCTACCTGGGCTGGCAGCAGTCGCTAGCCCTGCTGGCTTTGCTGGTCGAGCAATAAGGAGACGGCCATGGGAAGCCCCTCCTCCTATTTCCCTTCGATTGAAGCGAAGTATGGCCAGCCGGTCGAGCATTGGCTCAAGCTGCTCAAAAGCATGAAGGGCATGAAGCATATGGATATGGTGGCGGCGCTGAAAACCGACCACGGCATGGGTCATGGCCATGCCAATGCCCTCGTTGCACACTTCAAGGCGGAAGGCAGCAAAGCTTGATCCGTATCTAAGCGGTGGGCAGGGAGCGTCACCACAATGAGGTAACACGTCGAGGTGCCCTCATGAGCCTGGTTGACATTCCCCACCTGCCCACCGAAGATAAAATTATGGATCCCGCTATCAAAGACTACTTCGACTCCAAGCTTAAGTCATCAGAGGCTCGCAGCGCTGCATCTGTGGCGGAATTCAGAACTTTTGTTTCGGCCACCCTCGCCCGAATGGAAGAACGGGACGCCGCCCGTCAACGCGCCGACGACATTCAGCACAAGGAAGTTCAGAGGCAGCTTGATGAGTTCCGCAAGGAGTCGCGGGGCACTCGGAAAGTCATCATCGCTACCGGCGTTACGGCCACGCTCACCATCCTTTTCGGCACAGCCGGCCTCAACGCCGCAATCATCCAGAACTTCCATAACGCGTTTGAAATTGGCCAGCGCCACGCCACCCTGCAACACGAAATGGCGGTCCAAAATCAGAAGTCCAGCGCGGTTCTTGTGCAGATGGATGCGCGCCTTGCCGCGATCGAGAAATCGCTCGTCGACAAGAAACGCCGAACGCCATAGCTGCCCGACTGGCCGCCATGCCGAAAGCCGGCGGCCAGCAGGCACCATCGCCTTAGGCGGCTTACTTCGTAACGCTCAGCGTGTAGTTGCCGGAGCCGCTATACGAGTACACGGTGATCCGGTAATAAGCCAAAGCGGCGCTGTAGCTGATCGCTTCAGTCGACGTCGGGCTGGTCGATGAAGCCACCTGCACCCACGTGCTGCCATCCCACTTCTCCAGCTTCAGCTCAAAGTCGGCATTCGATGGGCCGGCCAGGTTGGCCTTGATCGTGCCGCCGTTGTACAAGAAGTATGGCGATGGGTGGATGGCGGAGGCATTGGTGCCGGACAGGTAGCCGGTATAGGTCTCGCCGCCCGCCGTGCCGTCGCCCTTCACCACGTCGAAGGATATCGTCTTCGCAGCGGCGCTGATGTTGGCCAGGCCGAAGTTGGAGCCGGTCCCGCTCCACCAGCGCGAATTGGTACCGCGGCTGACGTAGTTGTTCGGCACCGTGTCGTAGAAGGCCTTGTAGATCGCGCCGTCGTACAGGTCGGTGCCGTCGCCACGGTTCGCGTTGTACTCAGGGTCGCGGCGGCCGTCGGCGTGCTCCATCTGCACGTATGGGTGCCACTCGTCGGAGTTGTTGCCTGCCGGGTCGATGTGCCATACCGCCAGGCCGGAACCGAGCTGGTACAGGTTCTGGTCCGCTTTGTAGATCGCTTCCACGTAGAACGCTTCGTCGGTCTTGGCCGGGTTGGTCCAACGGTACAGGTTATGCGAGCCGGAAGTATGGCTCAGGCGCCCTTTCGGAGCACTGGCATTCAACGCCGGATTCAGCTCGGTCACGGTATCCCAGCCAACCTGGTAGCGGAAGAAGCCATTCGGCGGCACCGGGCGATACTGGCTTTGCGCGCCGATACTGCCGAAGCCCATGATGCAGTAGCTGGCAGCCGAACCTTCGGAGCTGCCGTCATAGTCGTACAGGTCCGGCCAGCCCATCACCAGGTGGCCCGTCTCGTGCGAGAAGGTGCCGATGGCCAGGCTGTTGCCCATGTTCGTGATCTGGTAGTAGCCGGTGCAAACGCCGTCCGCGCAGAACTGCTTGCCCAGCCAGCCCATGTGTGGCCACAAGCCTTTCGACCAGGCGCTGTCCGAACCGCCGGAGTAGAAGAAATTCAGGCCGCGAATACGCTTGTTGGCGTCCACGCTTAATGAAGCGAAATTGAAGCCCTGGGTGTACTCCAGCCAGTTCAATGCTTCCGAGATCAGCTCTTGCGAGCGCACGCCGGAATCCAGGCTGCTGTCAGCGTAATACGCCTTGTTCTTCTTGGCGCGGTAATAGACCGTGGTGGCATTGGTGTAATCGAGCTTGCCGCCAGAGACGGACTGCCAGTAGCCGCGCACCGACTGCGCATTGCCAAAGCCGGTGTACGGCATGTCATTCAGGAAGGAATTGACCTGCGCCTGGGTGATCGTGCCCGGCACGTCTGGGAAGTCGATAATCACGGTCAGGCCCTTCACCTGCCCGGTCACCGGCGCCGCCAGTGCCTGCGGCGCGCTCGCCGCGATGCTCGCGGACTTGCGGGCACTTTCCAGCGAGCGGTTATTCATCTTCTCGAACTTCTCCTTGGCCTTGCGGGCGCGGGCATCCTGGCTCAGGCCTTCCTGTTTTTTGGCGGTGCCGCCGCCCAGGCTGCGCACCTTGGCATTGGTCGCCAGTACGCCGGTCGATACCAGTTCGTCGCCGGCGGCGCTCACCGTGGCGTAGCAGAAGCCTTTCTTGGCATTGTCATAGACGATCAGCGAGCCGTCATCGGTGCGCTGTTCGGCATAGTAATCGTTACCGTCCAGGTGTACGCGCAGCTTTTCACCGCCCGGCTGTTTGAACTCATAAATGCTGCCTTTATAGGGAAGACCAGCCTGTGCGAACAGGCTGGTTACTAACATTACCGCTGCAGTTGCAACTTTCAATCGCATTTGGATCTCTCCGTTTCTTGTTGTAAAGAAACGAAAGTAAATCACGCACGATTGTGCAAGTCTTGATGAATTTATATGTGTGCGGTGCGGAAATCGGCACAATCGCACACTTTTTATCACGTCACCGAGAACACCACGGAGCTGGTCAAAGCCACGTAGCCATCGTTGTACAGCAGCCATGCCGCATAGGTGCCGGCAGCCAGTCCGGAAGTGGCAAAGCTCGCGCTTCCGCTGCCGGTGGTGACGTATTGCCAGGACAGCGAAGCGGTAGAGCCGGGCATTACGCCACTACGGTAAATACCGATCCAATTCTTGCTGTTCACCTGGGCCGCAGGCACCGTGTAAGTGAAACTGATCGGCGTTCCGCGTACAACCGAAGCCGCGCTGGCTGACATACTTGCTTGCGGGCCGGCCGGGGTGCGCCCCAGCACAGGGTCGGTACGGCTTGCCTGGCCATTTTCGACGCGGCCTGCCATGCGGCGCAGGTATTGAGCGTCAAAGTCGCAGGTAACGCTCAGGTCATACCAACCGTAGCTCGCGCTCACCGGCACGCTCACGGTCGCCTGCTGGCCGGCTGCCACTGTGTGGGTCGTCGCCGCGCGTCCATACGCGTTATCGGCAACACGGAAAGTAGCAGCGCGGCCGCCGTCAATGTTGGAGAGCACGACATTAACCGACATTGCGACGGGATTTGCAGCCAGCCATGCTTCCGGCCGGGCGCCGCCTGCCGCCGTGGCCAGCGCCAGCACGCCGCCGAATTCGCGCTGGAAGCCGTTCGGGCCGAGCAGGTTCAGGTGATAGTCAGGCGTATTCCAGTTCCACACCTCGCGCTCGATCTTCTTGCCTGCTTCCACCGTGTAATACCACGGGCCGTCATTGCGGGCCTTGGAATAGACGATGAACGCGCCGCCTGCCGCGCCCTGGTTGAAGAATGACAGCTCGACCTGCTTCGACGACGCGACGCGCGCAGTTGCTGCGAAAGCGTAAGGCAAGGCGCAGGAGTAGCGCGGACTGCTGCCTTCCTGTGCCGGCAAGGCCTGCACTGCCGGCGGCTGCGGATAAGGCTTCCCTGACACCAGCTGGTAGGTGGTCGACTTCGGCACTGTGGACGGCCAACTCGCATTCGGCGCCTTGAAGTCGAAGGCGGAAGTCAGGTCGCCGCAGACGGCACGACGCCACGGAGAAATGTTTTCGCAGGCGATGCTGCCGCGCTGTTTGCCAAGGCTGGCCACCAGCCACTCCTCCAGGAAGCGCAGTTTCGAGGTGTGGTCGAACAGTTGCGAGCAGACCCGCCCGCCCTTGCTCCATGGCGAGATCACCAGCATCGGCACGCGCGGGCCAAGGCCGACCGGCACGCCGTTGTAGTTCTCGTACTGGCCGTTGTCGGCCAGCGTGCTGCGCCCCATGCCGGTATTCAGCGGCGCCATATGCGAAGGGATATGGTCGAAGAAGCCGTCGTTTTCGTCGTAGGTAAGCAGGAAAACGGTCTTCGACCAGACATCCGGATTGGCGACCAAAGCGGCAAGCAGGCGCGCAGTCAGGTTTTCACCGGCATTCGGCGAGTTCGGCGAGTGCTCGGTATAGTCGTTCGGTGCAACGATCCAGGACACGCGCGGCAAGCGGTTATTGCGCACGTCGTCGGCAAAGGAGTTCACCAGCCAGTCGCCCTTGGTGCCGCGCGTGTTCGATTCAGTGGAGCCGGGCGCAATGACACGGCCCTTCTGGTACAGCGGACTGCTTTCCGACAGCCGCGTGCCGTCGGCATTGACGCGGAAGTTGCGGAAATAGGCCAGGTAGTTGTCGCCGTAGTTATCCCATTCCTGGTAGACCTTCCAGCTCACGCTGTTCGCTTCCAGGATTTCGGCATAGGTGCGCCAGTTCGGTGCGCTCGCCGTGAGGCTCGCGGTGACGTTGTCGTACTTCGGGTCGTTGTTGTAATAGCCTGCGGAGTCGATGTTGTACAGGCTGCCCATTGCACCCAGCCAGTTCTGGTTGGTGCCGGTCAGCGAATACATGCGATTCGGGTCGGTGGCGCCGAAGATCGAACAATGGTAGTCGTCGCAGATGGTGAAGGCGTCGGCCAGCGCATAGTAGAACGGCAGGTCGCCGCGGTCGAAATAGCCCATGCTCTGTGCCGTTTTCTGCTTGACCCAGGCGTCCCAGCCCTGCCAGGTGGTTTGCGAGCCTTTCCAGCTATGGTTGGTGCCCAGCGACAGCGCACTGGTGTTCTTGGCGTCGAAGTGGAACGGCAGCACATGGCCGCCGCTGCCATTGGGCTGGTACCAGACCGCTTTCCCGCCCGGTAGCGTGATGGCGCGCGGGTCGTTGAATCCGCGCACGCCGGCGAGGGTGCCGAAATAGTGGTCGAAGGAGCGGTTCTCCTGCATGAAGATGACAACATGCTGCACGTCGGCCAGCGTGCCGGTCGGGCTATACGCCGGGACGGCAAGCGCTTGCCGGATCAGGTCGGGGAAAAAGGTGCTGGCGGCGCCTGCGGAGGCGAAGCCGAGGAACTTGCGGCGGCTGGTGGACATCGGGGTTCCTTATGGTCAGGTTGGGTGTATTGATTATGGCAAGAAATCATGCGCCGGCATGCCAGCAAGTTACGTTTTGCACGATTAAACG
Source organism: Duganella sp. Root336D2 (assembly GCF_001425005.1). Lineage (GTDB taxonomy): Bacteria > Pseudomonadota > Gammaproteobacteria > Burkholderiales > Burkholderiaceae_D > Rugamonas. The sequence goes on from NZ_LMDB01000001.1 coordinate 453,188, forward strand.
AAAGCCAACAACAGTTCCGCACATATTTCGAAAGATATGCATGCCATCAGATTACGAATACGCCGGAATTCGGCGGCAATGAGCTTTCGGCTGAAAACAAATGCGGAAAGCAGGATCCTAAGTCGCATTTATGACAGCTTGATGGCATGGAAGGCGTACCAGGCCCCAGCGCCAGGAAGGCATAGCGTTGTCGTTTATAATCACGGGGACAACGCACTCATAGCAGAATCCATGACTATCAATATCAAAACCCCCGAGGACATCGCCGGCATGCGCGAGGCCGGCCGTCTCGGCTCCGAAGTACTCGACTACATCACCCCCTTCGTCAAGGCCGGCGTCACCACCGGTGAACTGGACCGCCTGTGCCACGAGTACATGACCAATGTGCAGGGCACCGTTCCCGCGCCATTGAATTACTGCCCGCCGGGCTACACGCCCTACCCTAAAGCCATCTGCACCTCCGTCAACGATGTGATCTGCCACGGCATCCCGGGCGACAAAGTGCTGAAGGATGGCGATGTGGTCAACCTCGACATCACCGTGATCACCAAGGACGGCTATCACGGCGACAACAGCCGCATGTTCTTCATCGGCAAACCGTCGATCCTGGCCAAGCGCCTGTCGGACGTGACGTTCGAGTGCATGTGGCTGGGCATCGAGCAAGTGAAGCCGGGCGCGACGCTGGGCGACATCGGCCACGCCATCCAGGTGCATGCCGAGAAAAACGGCTACAGCGTGGTGCGCGAATTCTGCGGCCACGGCATCGGCAAGGTGTTCCACGAAGAGCCGCAGATCCTCCATTACGGCAAGCCGGGCACCGGCCCAGTGCTGGAAGCAGGCATGGTCTTCACCATCGAACCGATGATCAACGCCGGCCGCCGCGAAATCAAGGAAATGCCTGACGGCTGGACCATCAAGACCAAGGACCGCAGCCTGTCGGCGCAATGGGAGCACACCCTGGTCGTGACCGAGACCGGCTACGAAGTGTTCACCTTGTCCGCCGGCAGCCCGCCGCCGCCAGCGTTCATCACCGAAAAAGCCGCAGCCTAATCCAGCCGACACACGCATGCCCCACGCCGCGATGAAGAAGGACCTCCGGGAACAGCTCAAGGCCCGGCTCAAATCGGACCGCCAGCTCATCATTGCCAACTTCCATGAAGACGGCATGCCGGAGAAGCTGCTGCGCAACCTGCGCAGCAGTGTCGACGACGTCCTGACGCAAGCCTGGGCCGGCAACCGCCTGCCGCCGCAAGCGGCGCTGGTGGCGGTGGGCGGCTACGGCCGCGGCGAGCTTTTCCCGTATTCCGACGTCGACGTCCTGATCCTGCTGCACCAGGCGCCGGACGATGCCACGCGCGGCAAGCTGGAAGAATTCGTCCAGTTGCTGTGGGACCTGGGGCTGGACGTCGGCCACAGCATCCGCACCATCGACGAATGCCTGGCCGAATCGAAGGCCGACATCACCGTGCAAACCAGCCTGCTGGAAGCGCGCATCGTCACCGGCAATATGGTGCTGTTCGCGCAACTGCAGGACGCCTACAACAAGGCCATGGACCCGCGCGCCTTCTTCGAGGCCAAGACCATCGAGATGCGCCAGCGCCACGCCAAGTACGAGGACACGCCTTTCAGCCTGGAACCGAACGTGAAGGAAAGCCCGGGCGGCCTGCGCGACCTGCACGTGATCCTGTGGATGGCCAAGGCTGCCGGCCTGGCCAACTCCTGGCGCACCCTGGCCGTGCGCGGCCTGATCACCCAGACCGAAGCGCGCCAGCTGATGGAAAAGGAGCGCGCCTTCAAGGACATCCGCGTGCGCCTGCACCTGGTGGCCGGCCGCCGCGAAGACCGCCTGGTGTTCGACGTGCAGACCGCCGTCGCCGAAACCCTGGGCCTGAAAGCCACCGGCAGCGGCGTCCACATGCGCCGTGCCAGCGAATACCTGATGCAGCGCTACTACTGGGCTGCCAAGACCGTGGTGCAGCTCAACACCATCCTGCTGCAGAACATCGAGTCCTACCTGTTCCCGCACGACGAAGAGCCGGTGCGCATCAACGAGCGCTTCAGCGAAGTGAACGGCATGATCGACATGAACGACGACGATACGTTTGAAAAAACGCCGTCGGCCATCATGGAAATCTTCGTGCTGCTGTGCGAGCGCCCTGCCCTGAAAGGCATGACCGCACGCACCATGCGCGCGCTGTGGCACGAACGCTTCAAGATCGACGCCGCCTTCCGCGCCGATCCGGTCAACAAAGCCTATTTCCTGCGCATCCTGCAGGCGCCCCAGGGCATCATCCACAATATGCGCCGGATGAACGAGCTGTCCATCCTGGGCCGCTACCTGCCCAGCTTCCGCAAGATCACGGGCCAGATGCAGCACGACCTGTTCCATGTCTACACCGTGGACCAGCACATCATGATGGTGCTGCGCAATATGCGCCGCTTCACCATGACCGAGCATGCACACGAATACCCGTTCTGCTCGCAGCTGATGGCGAACTTCCCGCAGCCATGGCTGCTGTACGTGGCGGCGCTGTTCCACGACATCGCCAAAGGCCGCGGCGGCGACCACTCGAAGCTGGGCGTGGCCGACGTGCAGCAGTTCTGCCAGGAGCACGGCATGAACCAGGAAGACACCGAGCTTGTGTCCTTCCTGGTCGAGCAGCACCTGACCATGTCGCACGTGGCGCAGAAGCAGGACATGTCCGACCCGGACGTGATCCAGGCGTTTGCAAAAACAGTGGGCGATGAACGCCACCTGACCGCACTCTACCTGTTGACGGTGGCCGACATCCGCGGCACCAGCCCGAAAGTCTGGAACGCCTGGAAAGGCAAGCTGCTGGAAGACCTGTACAAGATGACGCTGCGCGTGCTGGGCGGCGAACCGCATTCGGCCGACCGCGAACTGAAGAACCGCCAGCAGGAAGCGCTGGCGACCCTGCGCCTGTATGGCCTGCCGCCCGATGCCCACGAAGCGCTGTGGAAGCAGCTCGACCTGGCCTACTTCCTGCGCCACGACGCCAGCGATATCGCCTGGCAAACGCGCGCGCTGTGGGACCGCCTGGACAGCGAGCAGCCGGTGGTGAAAGCGCGCCTGGCGCCGATCGGCGAAGGCCTCCAGGTGGCGGTCTACATCAAGGACCAGCCGGACCTGTTCGCGCGCATCTGCTCCTACTTCGACCGCAAGAACTTCAGCATCCTCGATGCCAAGATCCATACGACGAAGCACGGCTATGCGCTCGACACCTTCCTCGTCACCGAACAGAATTTCGCCAAGAGCTACCGCGATATCATCAACCTGATCGAACATGAGCTGTGCGAGCTGCTGGTGACGCAAGGCCCGCTGACATCGCCAAGCAAGGGGCGCCTGTCGCGCCTGTCGCGCACCTTCCCGATCCAGCCGACGGTGGACCTGCGCTCCGACGAACGCGGGCAGTACTACTTGCTGTCGGTGGCGGCCAACGACCGTACCGGCCTGCTGTACTCGATCGCCAAGGTACTGACCACCTACAAGATCAACCTGCATACGGCCAAGATCATGACCCTCGGCGAACGCGTGGAAGACGTGTTCATTGTCGACGGCCCTGCCCTGGCCAATGCCCGTACCCAGCTGCAGCTGGAAACCGACTTACTCGAAGTATTGAAAATCTGATGTCCGAAGAATTGTTACGCCTGTCCAAGCGCATGTCCGAACTGGGCCTGTGCTCCCGCCGTGAAGCCGATGAATGGATCGCCAAGGGCTGGGTGCGCGTGGATGGCCAGGTGGTGTCCGAGCTGGGCACCAAAGTCTACCCAAGCCAGAAAGTCACCGTGGAGCGCCAGGCTGCGGCCGAACAGGCGCGCCGTGTCACGATCCTGATCAACAAGCCGGTCGGCTATGTATCCGGCCAGGCCGAAGACGGCTACCAGCCGGCCGTGGTCCTGATCAAGCCGGAAAACCGCTGGGCCGAAGACGGTTCGCCGGAGCGCTTCGACCGCAACCAGCTGCGCAGCCTGGTGCCTGCCGGGCGCCTCGACATCGACTCGGTCGGCCTGCTGGTATTGACCCAGGATGGCCGCGTGGCCAAGCAGCTGATTGGCGAGAACACCAACGTTGACAAGGAATACCTGGTCCGCGTTGAGTACACCAAGGGTGGCCGCCTGCCGGACAGCGAATTACAGAAGCTGAACCACGGCATGTGGATGGACGGCAAACCACTGCTGCCGGCGAAAGTGCGCTGGCAAAACGACGACCAGCTCAGCTTTACCCTGCGCGAAGGCAAGAAGCGACAGATCCGCCGCATGTGCGAAATGGTCGGCCTGCGCGTGTTAGGCTTGAAGCGCGTACGGATCGGTCGTGTCAAACTTGGAAACTTGCCGGAAGGGCAATGGCGCTACCTGAGCCCGGACGAGCGCTTCTGAGTCGGCATCGCGCAACACAAAAGCAGCATTCATTGCCGTTTAGCAAGCGCTCGGCGGCGGAACGCGGTAAAGTACTGGCGTCCTCTCCTAAAAAACGAGAACCTGAGCTGTGAACGATCCAATGCCAAACGACTTCCGCAAGGGGCCGCCCCGTCCACAAGACGCGGTGGAACCGATCGCTGCGGGGACGCATCCACACGATATCGTCGACCCCGATGAAATCGGCGACGCGCTGACGGCGCTGGCCGATGCGGGCGATGCGGTTTCCATCTACCACCGGGACAATGCCGAAGCGGTCATGGCCCGCCTGCTGTCGGTTGATCCCGAACTGCCGCACTTTGTCATCCAGCTCAATGAAGGGTCCACCCTGCCGCCTGGCGAATGCACCTTTGTGGCATGGCTGCGCGGCGCCAAGTTCCAGTTCAAGCTGAACGATCCGCACTGGAATGCCCTGCCCGAGCAGCCGACGCTGGTCCCGGCCCAATTCCCGGAGCGTTGCCAGGTGCTCAACCGGCGTGCCGCGCCGCGCCTGGAGACCCCGCTTGGCACCTACCACACCGCATCGTTTGTCCTGAACGGCAAACCATATGAAATGCAGCTGTACGACTTCGCTGTCGGCGGCGTCGGCATGCGCTGCTCGCCGCGCGATGCGGTCGGGCTGCACGTCGGGCGCAAGCTGCAGCGCGTGCGCCTCGACATGGGGCCAGGCTCGGTGCTGATCTGCGACCTGGAGATCCGCCTGTCGCGCCATTTCCGCTCCTTCCTGCTCGGCGAGCAGGTGCAGATCGGCTGCCAGTTCCAGAACCTGTCGCCAATGATGCAGGACGAGCTGCACCGCATCCTGGAACGCCTCGGCACCAGCCGCGGCGAACGCTAGGCCTTAAGCGGCAGCCGCACCGTCACGCACAGGCCCATGCTGCCGGCAGCATCCAGTGCGATGCTGCCGCCGTGCTGGCGTGCCACCGCCAGCGCGATCGCCAATCCAAGGCCGCTGCCTGAATGCGACTGCGCCTGGCGCGGATCACGGAAGAAGCGGTCGAACACGCGTTCGCGCAACTCGGGCGCGATGCCCGGGCCCTGGTCGGAAATGCGCAGCACGGCGCAGCCATCGGAGCGCCGCACATCAGCCAGCACCTTGCCCTGCTCCGGGCTGTACTTGATGGCGTTATCCAGCAGGTTATCCACCAGCGACACCAGACCTTCCTTGCGGCCGGACAGGTAGAGCCCATCATCGCCGCTCAATTCCAGCTCCACGCCCTTGGTGTCGGCAATGCCGGCCAGCGCAGCCATCCTTTCCTGCACCAGCGCGTCGAAACAGATGTTCTCATCCTGCTCGCCGCTGGTTGCATCGCTGCGCATCAGCCTTAGCAGCTGGCTCACCAGCCGCGTCGCGCGCACATTGCCGCTGACGATGCCATCCAACAGCTGCTGCTGGCGCGGGTCGCTGGCCTGGCGCTGCAACGCTTCCACGTTCACTCGCATGGCCGCCAGCGGCGTGCGCAGTTCATGGGCGGCATCGGCGATGAAGGCCCGCTCGCGCTGCGCACTGTCGCTGACCCGGGCCAGCAAGGCATTGATCCGGCTGAACATGGCGACCAGCTCGCGCGGACGCCCCTCGACCGGCAACGGGCGCAAGTCCTGCGGGCCGCGCGTCGCCAGGTCGGCCATGGCCCTGGTCCAGGGGCCCTGCGCCAGACGGATCGACAGCCAGGCCGGCAAGACCAGGAAAGGGAAACTGATCAACAAGGGCAGCAGCAGCGTGCCGCGCGACGCCAGCCGCAAGAAAATGTTGACGCCGTCGGCCGGCATGATGCTGGTGACACGCACGTCCGAGCGCGGCGATTGCACCGTGCGCGTGCGCCACGATGTGCCGCCACTTTCAAACACGGGCAGTTCGCCGAGCGGACCAGCTCTTGCCCCCTCAGGTACTTCAACGGAGCGGTACAGGATGCCTTCGCCGTTTTCAACGATGAAGCTCGGGCCGGGAAAAGCGTTTATGTCGACGCCAGCCATTTCGCGCAGCGCAACTTCCACTTTGCGTATCGACTCCTGCATCTTTGCCGGTTGCGCCAGTTCGTTTTCGGCGACCACAATGATCGCGTCGGAGATCGATTCCAGCTCCAGCGTGACCTTGTCCCGGGTTGCGTCATGCACCACATACACCAGTGCAAGTAGCCACAGCAGGCACAGGACGAACATCTGCGCCACCAGCAGGCGCGCCACCATGCTGTGCGAGACAAGCCGCCGCCAGAGCCTGCGCATCACCGGCCCGCCTCGCACTGGTCGATCACATACCCTACGCCGCGCACGGTGCGGATCAAGCCTTCCCCGACCTTGCGGCGCAGGTTGGCCATATGGACGTCCAGTGAATTGCTGGCATTCGCTTGTGCACCCGGCAAAGCCTGCTCCTCCAGGCTGCGCCTTGTCACCACGCGGTCGGCACGCATCATCAGGATGCGCAGCAGTTCGTATTCGCTGCCTGTGAGGTCGGCGAAGCGTCCGCTGACCGTGACACGCCGCGTCGGCACATGCAGCACGATGCCGCGCAGCTCCAGTGTTTCGCCGTCAAAGCCATAGCTGCGGCGGGCCAGGGCCCGCACCCGCGACAGCAGCTCGGCCAGCTCGAACGGTTTTACCAGGTAGTCGTCCGCCCCCGTGTCCAGGCCGAGCAGGCGCTCCGACAGCGCGTCCCTTGCACTCAGGATCAGTATCGGCACGCCCTCCCGCCCGCGCCGCAGGCCGGCCACCAGGTCGATGCCGTCGCCATCCGGCAGTCCCAGGTCCAGCAACAGCAGGTCGAAGCCGCGCTGCGCCAGCTGGTTCCTGGCATCGGCGAGCTGGCGCACCCAGGTTACCTCCATGCCCTGGTCGGCCAGCGCAATGCGGATGCCGTTGCCAAGGTCCATATCGTCTTCAATCAGAAGTATCTTCATGCCCGCCATTCTAATCACAGCTACCTGAAGGAAGCATGAAGATGCGCTTTATCCAATCTTCATGCTGCGCTGGGAAACTGCCGGCTCCATCACTTTTTCAGAACAAGTCATGAAACTTCCAGTCTCATTCCTGATCCTCGCCTGCTGCACCAGCATACAAGCGCAGGAAAATACCTTCACCTTGGGCGGCGGCCTGGCCGCCACGTCGCGCTACGCCGGCTCCAGGGAAATGCAACTCGTGCCGGTCGTCGTTCTCGACTACCAGATGGCCAATGGATTTTATGCCAGCAGCATGCGCGGACTGGGCTACGGTACCGCGCTGGGAGATTTTTCCCTGGATGCGGCACTGGGCGTGCGCGGTGAGCGCCTGGAGAAGAACGAGTCCAGCGTTATCGGCAGCCGCGGCAGCACCGAGCTGCGCGGCATGGGCGACGTCAAGGCCAGTGCCACCGCCAACCTGCGCGCCGGCTTCAGCATCGTGCCCGGCCTGGTAATCGGCGCCAGCGCTTCGCTGCCGTTGTCGCATAAGGAGAACGGCAAGACGGCTGGACTCGAAATCAGTGGCGTGCTGCACGAGGACAAGAGCGACAAAGTGGCGCTGTCATTGGGCGCGAATTTCGCGGACAGCAAATACATGCAGACGTACCACGGCGTGACGGCCGCGCAAGCCGCGCGCACAGCGTACAAAAAATACACGCCGAAGGCGGGCATGTACCAAGCCGTCCTGAACTTTGCCTGGGCACACCGGGTCGACCAGAACTGGACGCTCACCGGCATGCTGGGATCAAGTACGCTGGTGCGCGAAGCAGCACGCAGCCCGCTCACGCGGCGCAATACGGCGCCGACGGCAGCCTTCTACGCAAGCTACCGCTACTAGGCCGCGCTCAGAGCATGTCCAGCGGGGTTGCGCGCCTTGGCGCTGCAAAGGCCTTGTCCAGCTGGGCCAGGTCTTCCTGGTCCAGCCGCAAGGTCATGGCAGCCGCATTGGCGCGTACGTGCGCTTCGCTGGTTGCTTTGGGAATCGGCATGACGCCATCCTGCCGCAGCAGCCATGCCAGCGCAATTTGCGCAGGGGTAGACTGGTGGCGTGCAGCGACAGCCTGCAAGGCCGGTTCAGCCAGCAGGCGTTCCTGCTCCTTGCGATTGGACTCCAGGGGTGAGTAAGCCATCAGCAGGATGCCGTGCTCCTGGCACCAGGGCAGCAGGTCCCATTCGATGCCGCGCCGGCGCAGGTTGTACAGTACCTGGTTGGCTTCGATGGACTCGCCGCCAGCCAGCGCGGTCGCGGCCTTCATTTGCGCGAGGTCGAAGTTGCTGACGCCGAATTCATGGATCTTGCCGGACTGCTTCAAGGCGATCAGCCCTTCCAGGGTCTCGGCAAACGGCACGCTGCCCTGCCAATGCAGCAGGTACAGGTCGATGTGGTCGACCTTCATGCGTTTCAGGCTTTTTTCGCAGGCCGCCACCACACCTTTGCGCGAAGCATTCTGCGGCAGGACCTTGCTGACCAGGTAGGCCTCGCCGCGGCGGCCGGCCAGCGCTTCGCCCACCACCTTTTCGGCACCGCCGTCGGCATACATTTCCGCTGTATCGATCACCGTCATGCCAAGATCCAGGCCCAATTGCAGGGCGCGTATCTCGGCTGCCTTGTCGGCAGCGCGCTCGCCCATATTCCAGGTGCCCTGGCCGATTCTCGATAGCGTCATGTCACACTCCGGAAATGTCCCTTCAAGCCTCGATGGCGCTGGCAGATTTTGCGGACCAGCGGTAAAGTCCTACGACTACGGCAGCAGCTACGGCCAGTGCGATCAGCATGGTGGTCGCTTCGCTCATGCTGTTGGCGATTGCCAGCGGTTCGCCCTTGTTGGTCAACACGATCAGGCCGGCCAGGGCAACGTTGAACAGGCTTTCGCCGACGATGAAGCCGGACATCACCAGCACGCCAAGGCGCGAAGCGGCTTCGCCATGCTTCTTGCCGCGCATTGCCCGCTCGAAGAAGTAGCCGCCGATCGCGCCCACCACTACCGGCGAGGTTACCGCCGACGGTAGGTAGATCGCCAGGCCAACGCCCAGCGGCGCGCAGCTGTATTTGCGGTGGCTGGATTTCTTCAGGATGAAGTCGAGTGCCACCAGCGCCAGGCCGATCAGGGCGCCGTAGCCGATCAAGTCCCATTTCAGGTCGCCGCCGATCACGCCTTTGGCCAGCGTCGAGATCAGGGTCGCCTGCGGGGCGGCCAGCGGCTGGTCGGAAATTGCATTCGCATTCGGCGCCCCGGCAAAGCCGTTCGCATGGTTCAGCAGCTCCAGCACGGGCGGCACGACGCAGGAACCGGCGAACACGCCGATGATCAGGCCGACCTGCTGCTTCCACGGGGTGGCGCCGACCAGCTGGCCGGTCTTCAGGTCCTGCAGGTTGTCGTTGCCGATCACCGCAACAGCCAGCACCACGGTAGTCACGAACAGCGCGAAAGCGATCAGCGCCTGGGCGGTGTCCGGCCCCATGATTTCGCGGCCGACCCAGCCCACCGAAGTCGCGGCGCCGAGGATGGACAGGATGGCCAGGCCGGAAACCGGCGAATTGGAAGAGCCGATCAGGCCGGCCATGTAGCCGCAGACCGCCGCTGCCAGCATGCCGGCAATCAGGATGTAGCCGACGCCGACCACCATCAGCGGAGTAGCGATCGAGGACAGCGGGCCGCCCGACAGGAAGGACGACAGCAGCCAGCCGGCCGGCACCATCGACAGCAGTGTTACCAGGCCGACGATGAAGAGCGGCAGGTCCTTGTCTTCGCGCGGCACGTCGGCGCCGCCGGCCTTGGCGCGGCGGGCAGACTCCATCGCCGACTTCAGGCCACCCATCACCGGCTTGGCCAGGGTCGCCAGGGTCACGATTGCAGCAGCACCAATGGTGCCGGCGCCCATCATGCGCACCTGGGTACTCCAGATGCCCAGCGCGTGGTCGGCCAGCGAAACGCCGGGAGCGGCCGGGTTGGCCATGGTCAGCAGCGGCACCAGGATGCCCCAGGCAATCACCAGGCCGACCAGCATGGCCATGCCGACCGCGATACCCATCAGGTGGCCGGCGCCGACCAGGGCCAGCGAGCTCGATGCCCCGAGGCCGGTGGCGCCATTGCCGAATTTGACGAAATGCGCCACTTCAGCGGCGACCAGCTTGGCCGCGCCGAGGAAGGCGAAGATGGCGGAAGCCACGGAACCCCAGATCACAGCCCGCAAGCCGGCCTTGCCCTCTTGCGCCCCGGCGCGCGACTGGGTGCCCACTTTCAGCACTTCGGCAGCGGCCACGCCTTCCGGATATGGCAGGTCGGATTGCGACACCAGTGCGCGGCGCAGCGGCATGGTATACATCACGCCCAGCACGCCGCCAATGGCGCAGGCGCCGAAGGTCGGCCAGAATGGAATCTTGGACCACCAGCCGATCATCAGCAAACCAGGCAGCACGAAAATCACCGATGCCAGCGTGCCCGCCGCCGAGGCGATGGTCTGCACGATATTGTTTTCCTGGATCGTGGCATCCTTGAATGCGCTGAGCAGGGCCATGGAAATCACAGCGGCAGGAATCGAGGTGGCGAAGGTCAGGCCGACTTTCAGGCCCAGGTAGACCTGCGCTGCGGTGAAGATCAGCGTGATGAAGATGCCGAGGACGATGCCGCGGACACTGAATTCGAGCGGGTTATTCTGCGACTGGTTGCTCATCTGGGTAATCCGTTGTGTTGATAAGGATGCAAAGTGGCCGGGATATTACGCCAGATTCACGGCGCCGCCAAACAAATCAGTCGTCCTCGCCGGGATCGAGGTCCGGGAACAACACCGAGGTAAAGCCGAACTTGGAGAAGTCGCGGATCCGTGCTGGATACAGGATCCCCAGCAAATGGTCGACCTCATGCTGCACCACCCGGGCATGGAAACCGTCCGCATCGCGCACGATGCGCTCGCCGAACTGGTCATAGCCCTCGTAATGCAGGCGGGTATGACGCGGCACGCTGCCGCGCAGGCCCGGCACCGAGAGGCAACCCTCGAAGCCCTCTTCCATCGCGTCGCCGATGGGAGTCAGGAGCGGGTTGATCAGCACCGTTTCCGGCACTTGCGGCGCGTCGGGATAACGCGCATTGGATTTGAAGCCGTAGATCACCAGCTGCAGGTTGACGCCGATCTGCGGCGCAGCCAGGCCGGCGCCGTTCGCCGCATGCATGGTGTCGAACATATCGACGATCAGGGCATGCAGCTCCTGGGTATTGAACTCGCGCACCGGCTCGGCCACGCGCAGCAGGCGCGGGTCGCCCATCTTCAGGATTTCACGCACGGCCATCTTCAGCCTCCCAGCAATGCGAGCAAGCCCGCTTCATCAAGAATGGCGACGCCCAGCTCTTCGGCCTTGGCCAGCTTGCTGCCCGCCTCCGCGCCGGCGACGACATAGGAAGTTTTCTTCGATACCGAACCGGAAACCTTGCCGCCGGCGGCTTCGATCATGGCCTGCGCCTGGTCGCGGCTCATGGTCGGCAGCGTACCGGTCAGGACGAAGGTCTTGCCGGTCATGGCGCCTTCCGCTTCGGCCACTTCCGGCAGTTGCGCCAGCAGTTCTTCGCGCAATTCATGCAGGGCTACCAGCGAATCGCGGTTGGCCGGTTCGCGCATCCACTCATCCAGTGCTTCGGCCACATTGGCCGGCAGGCCGAAGACGTTGAACACCGGCAGGTGGGCCAGTGCCAGCAGGGTGGCGCCCGGTTTGACCTGCTCGACCTGCTCCGCCAACTGGCGCGCGCGCGGTTCGGTCAGTTTCGGGATGCCGATGGCAGCCAGCAGTGCGACTGTTTCGAGCTTTTCACGCAGGGCTGCTTTCGGTGCGCGCTCGCCTTTCGGCGCCACGCCTGCAGCCAGCAAGGCGTCCAGCGCTTGCTGGTTGCGCTCTTCGGCGAAGAAGTCGGCAATCGATTCAGCCACGGTGCCGCCGATATCGGGCAGCACGCGCAACACGGCTACCGGCGCCTTGCGGATCAGGTCCAGCTTGCCCAGCCAGTCGGCCAGCGTCTTGGCGGTCGACTCGCCGACGTGGCGAATGCCCAGCGCGAACAGCAGGCGCTCCAGCGGCGGGTTCTTGGCGGCCGCGATGGCGTCCAGCAGGTTTTCGGCCCACTTGGTCGGCACCTTGCCCTGCGCCGCCGTTTCCGGCGTCGTGCCCTCACGCTCGTCGGCCAGGCGCTTCATTTTCAGCAGGTCGTCCAAGGTCAGGCGGTACAGGTCCGCCACGCCGGCAACCAGCTTGCATTCCACCAGGTTGTCGATGTAGCGGTCGCCCAGTCCTTCAATATCCATCATGCGGCGGCCGCAGAAGTGGCGGATCGCTTCCTTGCGCTGGGCGGAACAGAACAGGCCACCGGAGCAGCGCGCCACGGCTTCATCCGCTTCCCGCACCACGTGCGAACCGCACACCGGGCATTCGCTTGGCAGCGCCCACATCAGCGGTTCCGGCGCCGGGCGCTTTTCCAGCACCACGGACAGCACTTCCGGGATCACGTCGCCGGCGCGGCGCACGATGACGGTATCGCCCACGCGCACATCCTTGCGGCGCACTTCGTCTTCGTTATGCAGCGTAGCATTGGTGACCGTCACACCGCCGACGAACACCGGCGCCAGGCGCGCCACCGGCGTAATCGCGCCGGTACGGCCAACCTGCACCTCAATTGCCTGCACCGTGGTCAGCGCTTCTTCAGCCGGGAATTTATGCGCCAGCGCGAAACGCGGCGCGCGCGAGACGAAGCCCAGCGCACGCTGGTCTTCGAAGCGGTTGGTCTTGTACACCACGCCGTCGATCTCGTATGGCAGCGCCGGGCGGGCCTTGCCGATACGCTCGTAGTAGCCCAGCAAGCCATCCTTGCCGCGCACCACCTCGCGCTCGGCGCACACCGGCAGGCCAAGTTCGGCATACCAGTCCAGCAGCGCGCTGTGCGTGGCGGGCAGCTCGGCGCCGGACAGCTCGCCAATACCGTAGGCATAGAAACTCAGCTTGCGCTGCGCGGTGATGCGCGAATCGAGCTGGCGCAATGCGCCGGCGGCGGCATTGCGCGGGTTGACGAACTCCTTCTGGCCCAGTTCTCGCTGGCGCGCGTTCAGGGCGGCGAAATCGGCCTTGAACATCAGCACTTCACCCCGCACTTCGAGCACAGGCGGCGCGTCGCCAATCAGGCGCAGCGGGATCCCTTTGATGGTGCGGATATTGGCGGTGACATCCTCGCCGGTGTAGCCATCGCCGCGCGTAGCCGCTTGCACGAACACTCCGTCTTCATAGCGCAGGTTGATGGCCAGGCCGTCGAACTTGGCTTCGGTGGCGTATTCGACCAATTGGACCGCATCGAGGCCTTCGCGCACGCGGCGGTCGAAGTTCTCGATATCTTCGTCGTTGAAACCGTTATTCAGCGACAGCATCGGCACGGCGTGCGTGACGGAGGCAAAGTCGTCCAGCGGCGGCGCGCCAACGCGCAGGGTCGGCGAATCGGGCGCCTGCAGTTCCGGGTGCGCCGCTTCGATCGATTGCAGCTCGCCGAACAGCTTGTCGTATTCGGCATCCGGAATGGTAGGCGCGTCCAGCACGTGGTAGGCGTGCAGGTGGCGGTTCAGCTCCGCGGCCAGCCAGGCTGCGCGTTCGGCGGGTGTTGCGTGTTGGGTGTTGCTCATGTTTCTGCTTAACTGAACAGGCGCAGCGCGCGGGTGGAGCCGGCCGGAATATCCGATGCCGCCATATCGTCGTAGAACTCGCGCACCTGGCCGGCGATGCTGGCCAGTGTTTCGTCGGCCAGCGGCTGGTTGGCATCGTCGACGATGGTCGCATCCAGGCGCACCATCAGGTTCTTGGCGCAGCCGATCATCGAACCGAAGCCGTCGCGTGCCGGAGCGACGCAAGGTACGTCCAGCAACAGCGTCAGGCGCGACGTGGTTTCCTCGGCCAGCGTGACGTTGGTCGAGAGCGAGAACAGGTAGCCGCCCTCGCCGTCCGGCATTGCATAGCGGCCGTCAGGACGCACGTCGAAGCCCAGTTTTTCCAGCGCGCCCAGCAGGGTCGCGATATTCCACGGGGCGCCGTTGGAAGCCAGGTTGACGCCCAGCTGCGCGTCGTGGTTGGCCACGAAGCGGTGCAGGTTCTTGGCATCCTGCATGACTTCGATCATGTCGGGGATCTGCGGTTCGGCGCCGATCTCGTCGGAAACGCTGCGCAGGCGGGTCACCAGCTCCGAGTATTCCAGTTCGTTCAGTGCGGTGCTGCGGCTGGCCAGCTGCACGCCGCCTTGCAGCTTGGTGTAGACCACGCCATGGCGCACCGGCTCCCAGTCGCCGCTCACGGCCAGGCCGATGAAATGAATCGGCTTGTTGCCGACAAAGCGCAGCTTCTGCAGGGCCGGCAGCAGTTTCTCGCCGCGCGCAGGCGCTTCCAGTTCCAGCGGCAGCAGGCAATCGATCAGCGGGTCGACCAGGCAAGTGGCCAGTTCTTCGGCCGGCACACCGGCATCGGCGGTGCGGATCGGCAGCCCCGGTTCGTCGCTATCCGGCGCAATGTTCGGCGCAGCGACGTTGCCTACGTGGCCACCGACATGTTCCGGCACGCCGTACGCGCCAGAGCCGGCATCCGGCATCGGTACATCGTCGAGGTGGAAGCGCGGTTCGGCGCGCACGCCGTCATCGGTGCGCATCAGGACATCATCGTGCTGGCCGTCGAAGGCGCGTTCGACGCGTTTTTTCAGCTTGTACTCCTGCCATTTGTTGTAGCTGATGACGCCAACGACGAACACGCCGCCGGCGGCAATCAAACTCATTTGGAAATCTGTAATCATGCGGCTTGAGCCTCTGTAGCAAATGACGCGGCGGATTCCATGTCCACCGCCACGATGCGCGACACACCTTGTTCCTGCATCGTCACACCGATCAGTTGATTGGCCATCTCCATCGCAATCTTATTGTGCGAAATGAAGAGGAATTGGGTCTGGTCGGACATGCGCTTGACCATGCGGCAGAAGCGCTCGGTATTGGCATCGTCCAACGGCGCATCCACCTCGTCGAGCAGGCAGAATGGCGCGGGATTCAAACGGAACATCGAGAACACCAGGGCCGTTGCGGTCAGCGCTTTTTCGCCGCCGGACAGCAGGTGGATGGTGGCGTTCTTCTTGCCTGGCGGTTGCGCCATGACCTGCACGCCGGAGTCGAGGATTTCCTCGCCGGTCATGGTCAGTTTCGCCTGGCCGCCGCCGAACAGGATCGGGAACAGCTCGGAGAAACTCTGGTTGACGCGATCGAAAGTATCCTGCAGCAGCTCGCGCGTCTCCTTGTCGATCCTGGTGATCGCATCTTCCAGGGTCGCAATCGCTTCGTTCAGGTCGCGGTTCTGCGCATCCAGGAAGTTCTTGCGTTCCGATGCGGTGGCCAGTTCGTCCAGCGCGGCCAGGTTGACGGCGCCCAAGCCGGCAATGGCGTTGGTCAGGCGCGTCACTTCGCCCTGCAGGTAGGATGCCTTCATGTCCGGGTGCAGTTTTTCGGCCAATGCGGCTTCGTCGGCCTGCACCTCAGCCAGCTGCTGCGCGAACTGTTCCTGGTTCAGGCGCGCAGCCTGCTCCTTCAACTGCATCTCGGTGATCTTGTCGCGCTGCGGTTGCAGGCTGCGCTCACCCTGCATGCGCGCGTCTTCGAACTGGCGCAGCTGCTGCGTGATCTGGTCGAGTTCATGGCGGGCGTCGGCCAGCGCGCGTTCCTGCTGCGTGCGGCGGTCCAGCAAGTCCTGCAAGCCTTCGTTGGCGGTGCCCGCTTCCAGGCCTTCCAGCTCCAGTTTGCCGGCTTGCAGGCTTTCCGTCACTTGCGCCACCTGCGCGGTGGCGGTGGCAATGCTGCGGCGCAATTCGTCGATGCGGTTGCGGCCCGACTTCTCGGCGAATTCGGTTTCCTGCGCCTTGCGTTCCAGTTCGCGCAAGGCTTCGCGGGCGTCGGCCAGGCGCTGCTCTTTCGCCATGAAGGCGGTCTGGCCGTCTTCGTGTTCGCCTTGCAGGTTGCCCAGTTCCATGTCGAGCTGTTCGAACTTTTCTTCCGACTCCAGCTTGACCTGCATCTGTTCTTCTTCCTGCGCCGAGATTTCGGCCAGGTCGCTCTCGATCTGGTTGCTGCGCTGGTTGAAGCGCGCTTCGATTTCGGACAGTTTGACCACTTCGAGCTGCAGCGTGTGCACGCTGGCGGTCAGGCTTTGCACCTTCGCACGCAGTTCGGTCAACAGGCGGCTGTGGTTGCCCAGCGCGGCGTCGGCGCGCACGGCGCGGCTGCGGGCCTCCTCCGCCAGCATCGATTGCGCGCGCAATTGCTTGGTGATGTTGTCGATCTCGTGCTGGCGGCCCAGCATGCCGGCCTGCTCGTCGTCGGCGGCGTAGAAGCGCACCGACGACTGGGTGATGAGGTGGCCCTGCCTGGTGACGAAACAGCCGCCTGCCGGCAGCGTCGCGCGCGCCGCGAAGGCGCCGGCATTGTCGTCGGCCAGGAACACGTTGTGCAGCCAGTCCTGCAGCACGGCGCGCAAGCCCGGGTCGTTCAGCTTCAGCAAGTCGATGAACGGGCGCAGGGCCGCGTCGCCGGCAGGCGCAGGCGCGGCGCCCGCAGCGGCAGGCGCGAACAAGGCCAGTTTGGCGGGCGGGGCATCGTTGAAGAAGTGCTTGGCCCACTCGATGTTCGATACCTGCAGTGCCGAAGTGCGTTCGCGCAGCACGGCTTCGAGCGCGGTTTCCCAGCCCTCCTCGATATCCAGCTTCTGCCACAGGCGCGGCAGCTCGTTCAGCTCATGCTTTTGCAGCCAGGGCGTGATCTTGCCCTCGGTCTGCACCCGCTCCTGCAGCTGGCGCAGCGCATTCAGGCGCGCTTCCAGCTGGTGCGTCGCGGCAGACTCGGATTGCACGCCAGCTTGCGCCGCCTGGCGTTCTTCTTCCAGCTTTGGCTGCTGCTCCAGCGCTTCCTCGAGCATCATGTTCTGCTCTTCCAGCGACTGCTGCTTTTCTTCCAGCTGCATCTTCAGGTTGGACAGGTGCGAGGAATCGGGCATCGCCAGCCCGCCCTTCTCCTGCTGCAGGCGCTCCTTGCGCGTTGCCAGGCCAGCCAGGATGTTGGATGCATTGCGCTGGTGCGCTGATTCCAGCTCCAGCTGCTGCTGCGCCTGCATGATGCGCGCACGCGACTCGGTGCTCCGGGTCTGCGCCTCGCGCCACTCCTGCTCCAGCACCGGCAGCAATTCGCCCTTCTGCTCCGCCAGCATGCGCGCCTCTTCCACGCGCGCCGACAGCTCTTCCAGGTTGATTTCCGCTTCAGCGACCTGGCCGCCATATTCCTCCGCCTGCTGCGCCCACTGGTCGCGCTGCGCGGTCAGGGTGGCAAGCTGCTGCTGCAGGCGGCTGCGCGACTCGATGACGAACTTGATCTGCGCTTCCAGGCTGCCGATTTCGGCATTGGTCTGGTACAGGTGGCCCTGCGCCTGGTGCAGGCGGTCGCCGACGGCGAAGTGCGCCTGGCGCATCTGCTCCAGGGTCAGTTCCACATTGCGCAGCTTCGCGGTCTGCTCTTCCAGGTCGTTCTGCGCCTGTTCCATGTCGCGGAAGTACTTCGCCTGCTCGGCCTGCGCCTCGTTCTTGCGCAGCAGCCAGAGCAGCTTCTGTTTCTCTTCCTGGTCGGATTGCAGCTGGTGGAACCTGGTTGCCACCGCCGCCTGGCCTTCCAGCTTTTCCAGGTTGCTATTCAGCTCGCGCAGGATATCGTCCACCCGCAGCAGGTTTTCACGCGTATCGTGCAGGCGGTTTTCCGTTTCGCGGCGGCGTTCCTTGTACTTCGATACGCCTGCCGCCTCCTCCAGGAAGACGCGCAGTTCTTCCGGACGCGACTCGATGATGCGCGAGATCATGCCCTGGCCGATAATCGCGTAAGCGCGCGGGCCGAGGCCGGTGCCGAGGAAGATGTCCTGGATATCGCGCCGGCGCACCGGCTGGCCGTTGATGTAGTAGGTGGAGGTACCGTCGCGCGTCAGCGTGCGCTTGACCGCAATCTCGGCGTACTGGCCCCATTGGCCGGACGCCTTGCCCTCGTTGTTGTCGAACACCAGTTCCACGGAAGCGCGGCCGGCTGGCTTGCGATGGGTGGAACCGTTGAAAATCACGTCCTGCATCGACTCGCCGCGCAGCTCGGAGGCCTTCGATTCGCCCAGCACCCAGCGCACCGCGTCGATAATATTGGACTTGCCGCAACCGTTTGGACCAACCACGCCGACCAGCTGTCCGGGTACCTGGAAATTGGTGGGATCGACGAACGACTTAAATCCCGACAATTTAATGGAAGATAGACGCACGTTTTATCTGTACTTCGCCCGCTGGGACGTGTTAAAAAAGTGGCTAATCATACCATTTTCCCTGTATAGCAAGAACAAAATGAAGACCAGAACCGCCATCCTGTTTGTATGCATGGGTAACATTTGTCGCTCCCCGACCGCGGAGGGTGTATTCCGCGCCCGCGCCCAGGCCGCCGGACTCGATCTGCACATCGATTCCGCAGGCACCCATGCATACCATATTGGCAACCCGCCTGACCCGCGCTCAACCCGGCATGCGGCAGCCCGCGGCTACGACCTGAGCCCCCAGCGCGCCCGCGAAGTCGCGGCCGAAGACTTCGAGCGCTTTGATTACGTGCTGGCGATGGATCACGACAACCTGGAGGCGCTGCTGCGCGCCTGCCCTGCGCAACATCGCCATAAGGTCAGGCTTTTCATGGAGTTTGCCTCGCACTCCGGATCGGACGTGGTGCCCGATCCGTATTACGAAGGCGCGAACGGCTTCGATTTGGTGCTGGACTACATCGAGGACGCATCGGACGGCCTGCTGGCCGCCCTGCGCAAGACTTAAGACGAAGTGCCGTTGGCCGGCAGGTCGTGGTGGTCGTCGTTGACAGCTGCGACCCCGCCCATGGCCATCGACAGGGCGGCCGCCACCACACCCTCGGTGCGGATCAGGCGCACGGTACCCTTGCGGAATTGCTCCGCCATGGCTTCGCCGGTGATCGAGAAGGCCTCCTGGCGGCCCGTGGTGGAGAAGATATAAAGCGTCTTCAGTGGGCTGATCCAGGCCAGCTTGACTTTTCGCTGGCTGCCGTCCTGCTGGTCGAATTCGAGCCACATGCCGCGCGCCAGGCTATCCACCTCGATCGCCGCATCGTCATCCGGCGGCGGCGCCTCTTCCGACTTCACTTCGGCGACAACCTGCAGCTGCATGCGCCGCTCGGCATCCTTTTTCGCCACTTCCATCGCGAGTTCGACCTGGCGCTCAGGCGACATTTCGATCGGAGCGCGCACGATGGAGGCATGGCATTCCGCCAGTTCGGCGAAGAATTGCAAGCGGTCGGCGTCCTGCCACTTGACCACATCCAGCCACTTGTTCAGCATGGACAGCAAGGTAGGCAGCTTGGAAATGAGCTTCTTGCGCTCGTCCTGGGTAATCTTCGGACGCACGCTCCAGATCAGGTCATCCATGGTCTGGGTGGCGTTGTTGACGGCGCCCGGCTTTTCACCCTCGACACTATAGGCGATGGTCAGCACCGACACCCACTTGTTCTCGAGGAAGGCTTCGACAATCGCCACCACTTCGCCGGTACCGATGCGCAGCGCCACGGCATCCTTGGCCGACTTCGCGGCCACCGACATTTTTTCCTGCTTGAGCGCCTGTGCAATCGGCTCCGCCATGGCGGCGGCCGCTGCGGCCTCCTCCGCCTTGATGGACGCTTCCAGCTCGTTCACCGCCTCGGTGAACACCGTCATCTCTTCTTCGTGGTCCTGGCTGACCATTTCCACGCTGCGCTGCATGGCTTTATACAGCGGATCGTCAGGATCCTTGTGCTGCTCCCAGCCCATGCGCGACAGCAGGTCGATCATGCGGCGCGCAGGGTGGGCTTCCTGGAAGAAGAAATTCTTGTCGACCAGCGCAGCCTTCAGCACAGGAATCTGCAGGAAGCGGATCAGGTTGCGGATTTCCGGCGAAATGCTGGTATCGCGGAAGACGGTATCGAACACCGCCGACAACAGGTCGATGGTGCCTTCGTCGGCGCGCGTCAGGCTCCCCGCAGGCGCCTGCTCCTTGATCTGCGGCAGCAGGAATACATTACCCATCGAGCCGCCGGCCGCTGCCAGGCCTGGAGCCGGCATCGCACCGCCGCCAGCCTGCATGGGGCCAGCCGCGAAACCGGATGCCAGGCCCATGCCCGGCGCCGGCATCGCGCCGCTATCGGCACTGGTGAACACGGCGCCCGACGGCACACCGCGCTGCAACTGCGCCAGGAAATTCATCAGCGGCTCTTTGGCGTTGATCAACGATGCGCGCTGGGCTGCTTCGTTATTGGCGCCGCCATGGAAACCCTGTGCCGGTCCTTGCACCCAGCCACCCGCAGGCACGGCCACGCCGCCCGGCACGCCCGGCACCGCAACGCCGCCCATCATCCCGCCCGGGACGCCCGCAGCCACTACCCCACCCTGCATTCCCATGTCCGCAACACCGGCACCGGGGGCTGAGATGATCGGCAGGCCACCGCCGGGTACAACGCCGCCGGCAGGAATCATCATGCCGCCCGTCAGCGCAGCGCCAGGAACACCTGGCATCATGCCGGCGCCTGCAGGCATCATGCCAACGCCAGCAGGCATTGCCATGCCGGGCATCGCGCCCGGAACAAATCCCGGAGCCTGCATTGCCTGGCCAGGAGCAGCCATCGGCGCCGCCCCCATGGCCGGTGCTGCGGCCGCGGCGGAATCCGCGGTGTGCGCCGGCGCGCCATACAGGCCCGGCGCAACGCTCAAGGTCGGCAGCGACAGGTCAAGGTCGCCCAATTGTTCAAATCCACTCGGTCCGGCCGCGGCGCCGCCTGGCGCCTCGCCCGTGCCCGAAAAGAACTGGCGCAATTGTTCCGCCAGTGCAGCCTGCTGGTTCTTCTTGCGCGAAGGAGCTTGCGATGCATCGTGCGAATCGGCACGGCGCGACTTGTGTTTTTCGACCGAGCCGGGACCGACGCCTTTGCGCTCGAGCGCGCTGCTCAGCTCTTCGAGCATGCTGCCGAAATCAAAGAATTGTTCCGGGCGCAGGAATGGCTTGATCAGCTCATTCGCTTCCTCATCCTTGATGAAATCGATCCACGCCTGCTGGAAGGCGCCGAGGAAGACTTCGGGACGGAAAGGATTCTGGTTGATGCGCAGGATGTCGCGGTCCAGCAGGAAGGCAAGGCGCACATTGAGCGTAGCCAGGCCGTCCGAGTACTTCACCTCGAACGCCTTGCTGAAACTGTTCAGGGTGACCTTGGTATCCATCTCTTCCATGGATACCAGCGACAGCGCGTCTGTCAACTTGCGGGCCGGCGCCTTCTGGCCAGGCGCCAGCTGGGCGATTTCCAGCCGCAGGTCATTTTCGAGCTGCTTGGCGAAAATGCCGAGGAAGGCGTAATGGTCGGTGCGCAGGCGATTGCCGGCGCGCAGGCGCGCCTGCAGGGTCTTGACGTCGACAGCATGGTCGGCATCGACCAGCTCGCCGGCCCAGGTCGTCGACAAGGCGACGAACTGCTCGCTGATGTGTTTATTCACCAGGCCAATCAGGTTTTCCAGCAAGGCATGCCGCGGCGTGACCGCTTTTTTAGGCGCCGAAGATGTTGGGTTTTCTGGAAGCATGGTCTGGCCTGGCTTTGGTGGTTATTCACATTGTCGCAGATTATTGCCAAGTGGCAATAGGTAAACGAAGAGAATTTCGAAATATTTAGGGTGCTGTGGAGAAATTGTTGAGTTTGCACCACGATGGTGCAGGATAAATCCTACAAACCTGGCCGCTGCATTCCGATTCACCTTTACTATTACACAAAGCAAGATGAAGTTCCGATCCTTCAGAAAGGAACTGTCATGAAATCCAGGAAAAAAACCAGCAAACAGAGTTCGAGCCCAGGCACCCGCCAAAGTGTCGACCAGGGTTCGCGTTCGGGCGCGCAATCGGGCAGCCAGCAGTCCGATACCGGCCGCCAAAGCAAGACGGACAAGAAAACACCGGCCAGCCGCAGCGGCAATCGCTAGATGAGCCGCGGCGCACGAGGGGCCTGGAAGCATGCTTCCAGGCCCTTGTCGTTTCAGATATTCGTCACGCGCTTGCCTTTGGGCGGCTTGAAGTCGGCGACCGCGTTTACCAGGCCCACTTTGGCAGCCTCCGGGGCGGTCAGGTGCAGGTCGGAATAGGCGTGGATATTCCAATGTTCGTCGGTCAGCTGCACGTGCTTGCGCAGGATCGCCTCGGTGCGCGCATCATCAGCCTGCAAGCCCTCGACAATGATGCGCAGCGCATCCGGCCGGGCGCCATGCGGCGCGCTGGCGTGGGACTTATGCACCATGAAACGCGCTGTTTCGCTGGCATAGCGCTCCTCGCCGGACAGGAATAGGATCACGGCAATTGAAGCTACCGCGCCGCCGTTATAAGTGATGATCTTGATGGGCAAGTTGCGCAGGTAATTGTGCAGGCACAGGCCGTCGCTGACGTAGCCGCCGTTGGACTGGATCAGGATGTGCGCGATTTCAATGCCGTCCTCCGTCATGTCCGCCACCGCGTCGAACATGCGGTGCACCATATCGCTGTTCACGTCGCCGGACAGGGTGAACCAGGCCTCCGTATCGCGCTTTTGCTTTTCTTCGCTCATGGTCGCTCCACTCTGTAAATGGATGTCCGGCCATTCTAGCGCAGGCGGTTCCAAAGGGGCGTCAAGATTGACTTTATTGTCCTCCTGTCATATAGTCGCAAGTCTTGATCGGGAGAGACCAGCGTACGCTGGCGCCGAAGGGGCATTACCCAGAAACTCTCAGGCAAAAGGACCGGTCAGGGGGCCAACCCCGCCAGCAAGCTGGCGGGTGGGGCTAAAACTCTGGAGAGCGGCCCGCCATGGCGCGGGGCCCACCGAAGGGGCGTGCGGGAATACCTTCCCGTTATCTCTCAGGTACCAAGGACAGAGGGGTAGGCGTATTCATGTTTACGTTTATTAACCCCTATTCTCTGCCCTGAGGTATCAATGACGCTCAAAGCAACCCCACTCAACAACGCTCATCGTGCCCTTGGCGCCCGCATGGTCGACTTCGGCGGCTGGGACATGCCGGTCAACTACGGCTCCCAGATCGAAGAGCACCACGCCGTGCGCAGCGACGTCGGCATGTTCGACGTGGCCCACATGTGCGTGGTTGACATCAAGGGTGCCAACGTACGTTCCTTCCTGCGCGGCCTGGTCGCCAACAACGTCGACAAGCTGCAGGTATCGGGCAAAGCCCTCTACTCCTGCATGCTGACCCCGGAAGGCACCGTCATCGACGACCTGATCATCTACTTCATCAACGAAGAATGGTTCCGCCTGGTGGTCAACGCCGGCACCGCGGAAAAAGACATCGCCTGGATGGAGAAGCAGAACGCAGCCACCGGCGCCGGCCTGGCCATCACCCAACGCCGCGACGGCGCCAACGCCATGGCCCTGATCGCCGTGCAGGGCCCGAACGCCCGCGCCAAGGTATGGGAAGTTATTCCGCAAGCCAAAGCGGCTACCGCAGAAATGAAGCCGTTCAACGTGGCCCTGGTGCCAGGCACCGCCTTCGGCGAAGCCATGGTGGCCCGCACCGGCTACACCGGTGAAGACGGTTTTGAAATCGGCGTGGCGGCAGAACAGGCTGAAAACCTGTGGCACGCCCTGAATGCCGCCGGCGTCAAGCCGGCAGGCCTGGGCGCGCGCGACACCCTGCGCCTGGAAGCCGGCATGAACCTGTACGGCCAGGACATGGACGAAACCGTGAACCCGCTGGACGCCGGCCTGGCATGGACCATCGACCTGGTCTCCGAGCGCGACTTCATCGGCAAGGCAGCCCTGCAAGCCAAGGGCCAGAACGCCCAGTTCGTCGGCCTGATCCTGCGCGAAAAAGGCGGCGTGCTGCGCGCCCACCAGAAAGTCATCGCCGCCAACGGCGAAGCTGGCGAAATCACTTCCGGCACCTTCTCCCCGACCATGCAGCAGGCAATCGCGCTGGCGCGCGTGCCGATGGGCGTGACCGTGGGCGACACCGTGCACGTGGAAATCCGCGACAAGAAGCTGGCCGCCACCGTCGTGAAGCTGCCTTTCGTCCGTAACGGTAAAATCCTGGTTGCTTGAGCCAGAATTCAGCAGAACCAAACAATAACCTTAGCCTTGGAGCCAATATGAGCAACATTCCAGCAGACCTGAAGTACACCGAGTCCCACGAGTGGGTACGCGCTGAAGCAGACGGCACCGTGACCGTCGGCATCACCGAATTCGCGCAAGATGCCCTGGGCGACATCGTGTTCGTCGAGCTGCCAAAAGTAGGCGCATCCTTCACCGCCGGCGACGACGCTGCCGTGGTGGAATCGGTGAAAGCCGCTTCCGACATCTACGCCCCGGTTTCGGGCGAAGTGGTTGCCGTAAACGACGCCGTGGTCGGCGCACCTGAATCGATCAACGCCGACGCTTACGCGAACTGGCTGTTCAAGATCAAGCCTAGCGATGCCGGCGCCATCAACGGCCTGCTGGACGCAACTGCTTACGGCAACGTAGCGCACTAATTACTGCATTATCGGGCCCGCTGTGTGCGGGCCCTTTTCACATTCTGGCCAAGAGATTTCCCACCATGACCCGCACCAGCCTGACCCAACTTGAAGCCCGCGATGCTTTCATCGCCCGCCACATCGGCCCGGAAGCCGCAGAACAGCAGCAGATGCTGGACGTGCTCGGCTACGCAAGCCGCGCCGCCCTGATCGACGCCATCGTCCCGCCAGGCATCCGCAACAAGAGCGCCCTGCCCCTTGGCCAATTCATCCAGCCGCTGCCGGAAAACGAAGCGCTGGCCAAGCTGAGAGGCATCGCCTCCAAGAACAAGGTGCTGAAATCCCTGATCGGCCAGGGCTACTACAACGCCCACACCCCGGGCGTGGTATTGCGTAACATCTTCGAAAATCCGGCCTGGTACACCGCCTACACCCCGTACCAGCCAGAGATCTCCCAGGGCCGCCTGGAAGCGATCCTGAACTTCCAGCAGGTGCTGATCGACCTGACCGGCATGGCCATCGCCAACTCGTCCATGCTGGACGAAGGCACCGCCGCTGCCGAAGCCATGACCCTGATCCAGCGCGTCGGCAAGTCCAAGTCGAACACCTTCTACGTCGCCAACGACGTGCTGCCGCAGACCCTGGAAGTGGTGCAGACCCGCGCCGAGCCGCTGGGCATCACCGTCAAGACCTTCGACCCGTCCGAACTGGCCGGCGTCACCGACGCCTTCGGCGTGCTGCTGCAGTACCCGGGCGTGAACGGCGTTGTGCGCGACTACCGCGCCGCCGTTGAAACCGTTAAAGCTTCCGGCGCCATGGTGATCGTTGCCGCCGACCTGCTGGCCCTGACCATGCTGACCCCTCCGGGCGAATGGGGCGCCGACGTGGTAGTCGGCAACTCGCAGCGCTTCGGCGTACCGCTGGGCTTTGGCGGCCCGCACGCCGGCTACATGGCGACCCGCGACGAGTACAAGCGCTCCATGCCGGGCCGCCTGGTGGGCGTGACCGTGGACCAGAACGGCAATAAGGCTTACCGCCTGGCCCTGCAGACCCGCGAACAGCACATCCGCCGCGAAAAAGCGACCTCCAACATCTGTACCGCACAGGTGCTGCTGGCCGTGATGGCTTCCATGTACGCCGTCTACCACGGCCCTAAAGGCCTGAAGCAGATCGCCGAACGCACCCACCGCTACGCCGGCATCCTGGCTGCCAACCTGAAGTCCCTGGGCTACTCGGTCAACGAATCCTTCTTCGACACCCTGACCGTCGCCACCGACAAGGCCGACGCGCTGCACGCCGCCGCTGTTGCCGCCGGCATCAACCTGCGCAAGATCGACGCCAAGCACGTCGGCGTATCGCTCGACGAAACCTGCGACCGCGACACCCTGGCCGCACTGTGGAACGTGTTCAGCGGCGGCAAGGCTGCCCCTGACTTCGACGCAGTGGAGGCAGCGGTCGGCACCAGCTTCCCTGAAGCGCTGGTGCGTACCTCCGCGTACCTGGAGCACCCGACCTTCAACCGCTACCACAGCGAAACCGAAATGCTGCGCTACCTGCGCTCCCTGGCCGACAAGGACCTGGCGCTGGACCGCACTATGATCCCGCTGGGTTCCTGCACCATGAAGCTGAACGCCACCAGCGAAATGATCCCGGTGACCTGGCCGGAGTTCTCGACCATCCACCCATTCGCGCCAAACGACCAGACCGTCGGCTACCGAGAAATGATCGCCCAGCTGGAAGAAATGCTGTGCGCCGTGACCGGCTACGCCGCTGTCTCGCTGCAGCCTAACGCCGGCTCGCAAGGCGAATACGCCGGCCTGCTGGTGATCAAGAAGTACCACGAGTCCCGTGGCGAAGGCCACCGCAACATCTGCCTGATCCCATCCTCGGCACACGGCACCAACCCTGCATCGGCCGCCATGGTGGGCATGCAGGTTGTCGTTACTGCCTGCGACGACAAGGGCAACGTCGACCTGGCCGACCTGAAAGCCAAGGCGGAACAGCATTCCAAGAACCTGGCATGCGTGATGGTGACCTATCCTTCCACCCACGGCGTGTTCGAAGACGGCATCACCGAACTGTGCGAAATCATCCACTCGCACGGCGGCCAGGTGTATGTTGACGGCGCCAACATGAACGCACTGGTTGGCGTAGCCGGCCCAGGCGCGTTCGGCGGCGACGTATCGCACCTGAACCTGCACAAGACCTTCTGCATCCCGCACGGCGGTGGCGGCCCAGGCGTCGGCCCGATCGGCGTTGGCGCACACCTGGCCAAGTTCCTGCCTAACCAGCGCTCCAACGGCTACGTGCGCAGCGAAGACGGCATCGGCTCGATTTCGGCCGCACCGTTCGGCTCCGCATCGATCCTGCCTATCTCCTGGATGTACATCGCCATGATGGGCGGTGAAGGCCTGACCGCCGCAACAGAAACCGCGATCCTGAACGCCAACTACGTTGCACGCCGCCTGGCGCCGCACTTCCCGGTCCTGTACTCGGGCCACGACGGCCTGGTAGCGCACGAGTGCATCCTGGACCTGCGTCCGCTGACTGACGCCACCGGCATCAGCAACGAAGACGTGGCCAAGCGCCTGATGGACTTCGGCTTCCACGCGCCGACCATGAGCTTCCCTGTTCCAGGCACGCTGATGATCGAGCCGACCGAATCCGAGTCCAAGGTTGAACTGGACCGCTTCATCGACGCCATGGTCGCCATCCGCGCCGAAATCGCCAAAGTGGAATCGGGCGAGTTCGACAAGCTGGACAACCCGCTGAAGTTTGCCCCGCACACGGCGGAAGTGCTGCTGTCCGACAAGTGGGACCGCAAGTACAGCCGCGAAGTGGCAGCCTACCCGGTACCATCGCTGCGCAAGCAGAAGTACTGGCCGCCAGTCGGCCGCGCCGACAACGTGTACGGCGACCGTAACCTGTTCTGCGCCTGCATCCCGGTCAGCGACTACGCATAAGCGAACGCTTGCCTGAAACGCCAAACGCCGGTACCGTGAGGTGCCGGCGTTTTTTTAATGGAATCTGAATGAAGCAATCTAATAAAGCAGCCCTGTTTTCAGGACTTGGCTTCCCCGGCCTTGGCCAACTGCTCGTGCAGAAACGCACTGTCCGCGGCCTGGTCTTCATGCTGCCGGCGCTGGCGGCGTTCTCCTGGCTGATGTACGGCCTGTGGAAAGCCACCTCGGTGCTGATGGATGAAGCCCTGAGCGGCGTCCTGGCGCCCGACCCCATCGCCATTACCCAGCGCCTGACCAAAGCCAGCATCGTACCCGGCGCCTCCATTGCAGGCTGGATCCTGCTCGCTTGCTGGATCGCCAGCATCGCCGACGCACTCCTGGTGCGCGACAAGCCTTAAGCTACGCTGCGCGCCACCCGCGCAGCGCGCTGCACATCCTGCGCTTCGTCATCCCAGACTGCGGCCTGGGTAATTTCTTCCGCTCCAACCTGGGCGCCATCGGAATTAAACCGCAGCCAGGCCAGAGCGCCACCGGGCGTGATGCCGATTGCATGCACCCCGCCGTGGTTCGGCGCCGCTATCAGGGCTGCCATCACCAGCGTGGTGGCAATCGGTACCGGCATGCCCCAGTGGCCGCCCTGCTTCCGGCACACGAGCCACAGCCCGCCAGCACCGTCGCCGTAAGCCAGGTGCTCGCCAATCGGGCTCGCTTCGCTCCACACCACGCAAGCACCGCCGATATTGGCAACCGGTTGCGGGACCGACTGCCCGCCGCGATAGACCACGATGCTCTCGCCTGCCACAAACACATCCGGCACGTTCGGAACGTTGGACGGTGCCAGGTGCAGGTTGGTCGCACGGCGCGGCAAGCCCTGGTAGTCGATCGCAATACCCCACGACGCGGCGCGCGCAAAGCTATTGAAGCGCAGCGTGCGGCCGCAAGGCGTATCGTTCAAGCGCCAGGCGCCCGGAACGCGATAGCTGCCGATTGCCGTCGCCAGCGAATCCGCGCCATCCTGCTCCTCCCATGCTGTCAGCGGACCTTCGACCGCAGCGTTGAAATACCAGGTGTTCGCTGCCGTCACCAGCACCATCGGGACCGCACCCGATTGCAGCAAGCCAAACGAAATGCGCGTTACATCGTGCTCCACTTCCGGCACATGGCGCGGCGCCATGCCGCGCATCGTCTCCACCCAGGCAGCTTCGTCGAGGTGGTTAGGGATGCCGACCGCCACATGCAAAGTCGGCCCGCCGCCGCTGGCCCAGGGCGCGACCGCCAGCGCCAGTGCGATCGTGCCATCGGGCGACTGCTGCACGTCCAGCGCCTGCACCTTGCCCGGTTTGTTCAAGGGCAACATGCCGCTCAGGTCCGTCTGCGACCAGCGCCCGAATGGCGTGCGACGGAACATATACAGCGAACGATTGGCTCCGACCGTGAACACCAGCGGCAAGCCGGAGGCGTCGCGCACCACGAACAGCGGTGAACGCGCCATGGCGGGCGCTGCGCAAGGGCTGGAACGATAGCCCGATTCGTATAGCGGCACCAGCTCCTGCCGCACCAGTGCCGGCAGGTCGCGGCCGGACGTCACCTGGCTGCGCCAGTACGCCATGTCAGCCGGCTGCGACGCATCGTAGCGGTCGAACACCGCGTTATAGGCCCGCAGCAGGCGTTCCTTCACATCCAGCTCCGCCAGTTCCGGGCGCGCCAGCAATTGCAGCGCCAACTCGGCGCGGCCGCGCACGGCCTCGCCCTGGCAACTATACAAAGTAGTCCACGACAGCGCTTCGCTCGCCATCGGCTCCCGTTGCAGCACAATGCGCGCCACGCGCGCGGCAGCAAAACTCAGGGCGCCCGATGCATTGGCGCCACCCCATTTCCGGACCTGCGCCACAGGCGCAGATGTCATCAGCACAGACATGCTTCATTCCCCCAGTTCGATTTCTATGTCACCAGACTCGTTGATGCGCAAGTCACGGCAACCCAGCTTGCGCCCTGGGGCCAGTCCCTCGGCAACGGCGGCAAACATGTCGCCGGTAGCCGTTGCCAGGAAACCGGCAATATCCTGTTGAACCGCGGCCAGGCTGGCGGCATTGCCTTCCCACCACAGGTTCATGCGCTGCACATTCAGCAAGTGCGGCAGCGGGTCCGACACCACGTAAATGCCCGTGGTCCCGGCATCGGTGGCCGGCACACCCTTGCGCGCCAGCGCGGCAACGCCTACCCGGCCGTTCTCCACCAGCCACTGCAAGCGCAGCGACCATTGCAGGGTGGCACGCGCCCAGGCCTTGCCCATATAGCTGCGCTGGCGCGACAGCGGCAATTCCTGCTTCACGCTGTCCCATTCATAGCGGCCCAGCACGCTGCTGATATCGATGGTCGGGCGCGGCACGCCGTCCGGGCCGGCTTGGCGGCCCATGGTCACCATGCATTGCAAGTCCTGCTCCGACTCGCGGTCATGCAAGGTACGGTTGGCCTCCTGCCAGTTCAGCAGCACGTGGTCGCGATAGATCCAGCCATTGCTATTACGGATGAAGCGGGCGCGCAAGCCATTCCTGAGTGACGCCTCGACGCCGGATTTCTCGTTCTGGCAGTCCTGCGAATTGACCTGAGCCACTCCCTCGCGCGAGGCGACATAGTCTGGCAAGGAGTCCAGGCGACGCTGCAGCTTCTCCACCACCATTGGGTAAATGTATTGGCGCAGGAAGCTGTCGCGTTCGATCACCGCGCGGCGCATTGCCGTTTTGTTGAGCACGGCCGGCGCCAGGGTGCGCAACCAGTTGCCAACTGCAGTGATAAAGAATTCCTTCAGCGGGCCGTTGTCGCACGGCATGTGAGATTTATCTACATCACACAGGGCCGCTTGCAGCACCAGGCCGCCATATTCATTGACCGCAGCAGTGAACTCCAGGCGCCAGCCAGCGACCGACTGACGCAGGATCTCGCGCCGGCCATAGGCGTTGTAAAAGCGCAAATTCCCGGACGAAAGGGTCAGTGTCAGATGGGCAGTGTTTGGTGCCGAGGAGTCATAACGGATCTCGACCGGACGCAGCTCAACCTTATCCTCGCCTTCCCCGCCAAGCGCCAGGCTGCCCACTTCCATGCTGCCGTAACGTATCTCATTAGGAAACTCCCCGGCGGCGCGCATGGCGTCAATCGTGCTTTCCAGCAACTTTCCAGAGGTGAACCAGCTGGCGGAGAGCTGTTGCACTGAAGTCGTGGTGTCAGCCCCGATTTCAAAAAATACCGCTTTAGTTGTGACCATTTTTGCTTTTAAGAATGTTAAGATTTGGCCGTTTGGCAATGACTGCAATGTAAGAAAAAAAGCCTTCCCTCGCCTTCCGGAAATCTTCCGAAGGCCGGAAGGAAACCTTCCGGACCGGAAGAATTGCTCCGGAAGGTTTCTAAGTCATTGATTTATAAGAGACAGATAAGAAGAAGGTTGAACAGGCCATGGAGTTTCAATTCGGCGACTGGTTAGTCAGTCCAGAAGCCAATCTCGTCAGCAATGGGGATGCCAAGACGCAACTCGAACCGCGCGTGATGGCGGTGTTGCGCTATCTTTGCCGCCATCCGGGGGCGGTAATTCCGGCGGAAGAGATCCTGCAGGCTTGCTGGGGAAGCAATGAACTGGGCGATAATCCGGTCCACAAGGCCATCACCCAATTGCGCCGCGCCTTTGGCGATTCGAGCACCGAACCGCGCTATATTGAAACGATCCGCAAGCGCGGCTATCGCGCCATCGCGCCCGTCATCACCTTCGCCGCCCCGCCCTCTACAACCTGGGAAGGCGGTTCACCATTCCGTGGCCTTGAGTCATTTCAGGAAAACCACGCAGCCATTTTCTTCGGCCGCGTGCAAGCGACTGCCCAGCTGCGTGAGCTGGTTCTGACCCAAGCCGCCCATGGTTGCCCCATGGCACTGGTACTCGGACCTTCCGGCTCCGGAAAGACTTCGCTGGTCCGCGCTGGGCTGCTGCCACAGTTAATGGCCGGCGCCATCCGCTCCGACGAACCGGTCGGGCTATCCAGCACTGTCTACCTCGACTGCGCCGACCTTGGCAGCGGTACCCTGTTCCAGGCGCTGGCTGGCGCCTTGATCGACGCCGACATTAACGGCGAGCCGCTTTTCCCCGGGGCCAGCGCCGACAGCCTGGGCCAGCGCTTGGTTTCCGATCCTGACGCCGTGGCCGCCGAGTTACAAGCACGCGCATGTCCCCGCGCTTCGGTCGGGGTATTCATCGACCGGCTCGAAGCAGTCTTCCGTGCGCAACCCGGTGAAGCCGACCGCTTCATGGAAGTTATCGAATGCCTCGCGAAATCGAATTGCCTGCTGATGCTGATGGCCTGCCGAAACGACTTCTATCCCGAGGTGATGGCGCAGCCAATTTTGCTTGCGCTGAAATCACGCGGCGGCCATTTCGACGTACTGGCACCGGACGGCGCGGATTTTGCTCAGATCGTTCGTCAACCAGCGTTGGCGGCCAGCCTGACTTTCGAAAAAGACGAAGCGACCGGAGCCAGCCTTGACGATGTACTTTGTGATGCTGCCCGTGGGAACCCTGACACTTTACCGCTACTTCAATACTGTTTAAACGAGCTGTATCGGCAACGAAATGAGAATGGGCAACTACAGTTTTCCGTGTATCAAGAACTCGGTGGGATCGACGGCGCAGTCGGAGTCCGGGCCGAACAAGTGGTTAGTGGCCTAACCGAAGTACAGCTGGGCGCGCTGCCTCGCGTTCTCTCGTTGTTGGTAAATATTGGCGAGGATCAGGCCTCGGTCACCTCTCGTCGCAGCCCGCTTTCTATGCTACGCACCGAAGATGAGCGTGAACTGGTGCGAGTGATGGTTGAGGCACGCCTCTTCGTAAGTGAATTGGCTGGCGAAGTTCCAAGCTTTGGCGTAGCCCATGAAGCCTTACTGCGTCGCTGGCCGCGAGTATCTGCGTGGATCGATGGTCACCGTCAAGCACTGCAACTACGAACTCGATTACATGGGCAGGCCGAGCGATGGCAACATGCAGAGCGCCGTTCAGACCTTCTCATACCCCAAGGTATGCAAACGCACCAAGCTGCAGAACTTTTGCACTTACAAGATTTTGCGCTTGCACCACTTGAGCTCGATTTCATTCGGCAATCCATTGCGCGCGCAAAGATCCGTGAACGCATCAATATCACAGTGATTTCAATTATTGTCCTGCTGGCCATCCTCTCCGCAGTTCTTGGAATTAGCGCGCGAAATTCACAACGTGAGTCTGAAGAGCACCGAATTGAAGCAGAAGGATTAATGGGGTATATGCTTGGCGACTTCGTCGAGAAAGTAAGGCCGCTAGGAAGACTGGAGCTGTTGGATGACGTTAGTTCAAGGGCGCTTCAGTACCTTACAACTACCAAACATTCTGCAACGACTCCAGAATCCGTGGCACAACGCGCAAAAGCGTTACAAGTCATCGCGGAGGTAAACCTCTCACGGGCGACGCCTGCGAAAGCTAAAGAGGCATTGTTAACTGCACGCGAGCTCTTGCAATCACAGGGTTTGTCGGACCGAAATCAGGAAGCACATCTCAAAAGCTTAGGCACGAATGCTTATTGGCTCGGGTTGGTTCACCTGAAGCAAAGAGATTTCGGAAACGCCGAACGCTATTTCAACGAATACAGAACGG
Source organism: Duganella sp. Root336D2 (assembly GCF_001425005.1). Classification (GTDB taxonomy): domain Bacteria; phylum Pseudomonadota; class Gammaproteobacteria; order Burkholderiales; family Burkholderiaceae_D; genus Rugamonas. Next base: position 486,759 of record NZ_LMDB01000001.1, read on the forward strand.
TAAGCGAACGGTGGCTTGCGATCGCGCCTGAAAACGTCGATGCAATAATCGAGCTAGCTTACAGCCACAGCAATCTTGGAACCCTTGCGCTACGTCAAGGCAACTTGGAAAGCGCTGCGTCGTATTTTTCCACTTCTGTGCAACTCAAAGAAAAGGCACTGAAAAGGCGAAAAAACGCCGAGCTTTCGGGTGGTTTAGCCAACAGCATTGTCGGACTCGCGGCGGTGGAGGTTAGGCTCGGACACCTCACCAAGGCATACGAGCTGTATGCTCAGTCTGTGCAATTGCTTCAGGAATTGCTTGCACAGTCTCCGAACGATGCAACTTGGCGGTTAAGGCTTAGTAACACGTTACGCTTTCAAGGTGAACTTAGCGTGGCGATGGGCCATTCAGTCCAGGGAATCAAGAAGTATCAGGAAGCAAATGTGCTTCTCACCCATCTGGTTCAACAAGATCCAAGCAACCAAGACTGGTTTTACACTTTGGCGGAAAACCAGTTGCGAATCATTCGCGAAGGGCTAATTGCGGGCGAACTCAACCCTACAATGTCTAGCCTGGATACGCTACTCAAGAGCATTTCAAGCATCCATAGCAATGAACCGCAAATGGCCCGAGCAGGAGCACTCAAAGGAAGAATCAACGCGCTCAAGGGCGAGGTGTTGCTTGCGGCCAAGCAAGCTCCCGATGCAACGAACCGTTTCAGCGCAGCAATAACCGAACTTGAGGGCCTGCTTGGAAAAAACAAATCTGATGCGCTGCTACTTGAAAACTACGTTCTTGCGCTGCTTGGGCAAGCACACGCTCGTGGCTGGAAAACATCGGAGTCTCAAGACGACTGCCGTAAGGCGCTGAGCACTTTGAAATCTTCGAATGGCGATCTTCGCGATTTTCATTTCATCGTTCCATCGGCGATCGCCAACCAATGCTTGGGAAACCGCGAAGAGCTTGCCGAAGACAGGGAGAAATTAAATCAAATAGCGTACCGTGACGAGCGCTATCTTCGAATCATATCGTCGCAATAAACAAAGAAAAGGGACTCCCATGACAAAAATCCAAAACTCACCGGCTACGGCACCGGTTATTCAGGTCCAAGTTGTTGCGACTCCTGAGATCGACCCAACGTCGAAAAAAGTAAAATACATTACAACCTTTACCCCGGAAAAGATCAAAGCGACCCAACCCGATACTATTTTGAGCTATGAACTCGTGACGCCAACCCCGTCAGGCGTGAAGTTCAAATCGGTTAAAGTTACTGGCAAGAAGCCCGAGCAAATCAGTCCACCCACCATTAGCCAAAGCGGAAAAGTAATGGTGTTGACAGATGCCAATACTTTTAGAGAAGTCTTAAGTCTGACAATCCGCTTCAAGGATTCCGATGCGGTAGAGTTCGATGTGGACCCTGAAGTAGAGAACGATCCAGGCGAGTTTGAATCTCACGATTCGCCCGCGCCAACGGTAATGCGCGAGCCAGAAGTCGGTAACGACCCTGGCGAATAACTTTATGACGAAGATATTCTGACAGTCGCCGGCAGCGGTCATATTGACCCGTCGGCGTCTACATTAATGTTCGAAAAGACGATTCCCCGACTATTGAAAGTAGTTCGGTTTAAGTCAAAGTTCATCAGCGCATATTGTCCAAGGCGCCGCGGGCGCCGCTAATGCGGCGTACCGCCGCGTTTCCATTTGTGGCAGTACAGCGGAGGATTACGGCCCAATACGATGTGGCGAGGCACGAGGTGCCTTCGAAGTAACCACGTTCACGTAGCACCTTATGCAGCGCTGGCAGTTTGTAGCCAGGTACGGTTGCGGCCATGTGATGTTCGACGTGGTAGTTGACGAAATTGGGCGCGACCAGCAAGCGCGCAAGCGGGCCAGCTAAAGTGGTGGCTGTATTCCGGCGCGGGTCGCGGTCCATGTGGTCGGGGACGCCGCCATGCTCCCCCATCACGCGCAGGCGGACCAGTAGCGGGAAGACGAACAACTGCCCCAGCCACCAGCAACCATAGACTTGGGGCACTCCCAGCGCCCACAGTACGGTGAAAATCATCCCGTGCATCACGAACACCGGATACAGCGCGCCACGATCGGTTGGCCGGAACTGGTAGGCGATCCCTTTCACACCATTGACTCCGGAGATGTCGCGCAGCAGTTTGCGCAGAAGGCTGGCCCGCGTCGCGGGATAGCTGGTGACGAAGGCCAGGTCCGGGTCATCACCGGTGCCTGCCCTGCGGTGGTGATCAAGGTGACCGCGCCGGTAAGCGGCGTAAGGCACATTCGGTAAAGCGCCGAAAATCCATTTCCCCATCCACTGGTTCACGCCGCGCGAGGTGAAGAAGTTTTCGTGTGCGGCATCGTGCGTCAGGATCGCGAAGCCAAGCGCGCGGCCTGTGAGCAGCACACTGGCAAGGATCCATGCAACCGGGTGATGCCACAGCGCAGGGAGCGCGAAGCCTGCGGCGACCAGCGCCACGTTGACGATCACGACGCCGGTGGCGCGCCAGTTGTCGGCCGTGGTGAAGGCACGGAGCTCTTGCTTGTCAATGTAGGAGAGGATGTTCATGCAGCCATCCTAGCCCCGGCATGTCGGACGCATGGTACATTATTCGCCATGTCACATACTTTTTCAGCCATCACGACAAGCATTTACATTGACCACAATTGCTGGGCGGGCGGCGTCATGCTGATTCGCGAGTTGTTGGCGGTTGCTGGCACTTTGAATGCTCGTGAGCCTGATTTGCGAGCGGCAGCAATGTTCGAGGTATCGCTGGTTGGACCGACCATGCAACCGGTGCGTTCCTTTACTGGGCCGGCTCTGCTACCCGAACGCAGCCTGCGCAACGCCCTCCCGGCCGGCATACTGGTGCTGCCCTCCTTCTACGGGGACGTGCCCGCAAGCCCTGCCCTGCTGCGTTGGATCACCAGGCATTACGATGCCGGCGGCTGCATCCTGGCGTCTGCAAGCGGCGTGCGGATACTGGCGGAGACCGGCCTTCTCGATCGACGCGACGCCACCTGCAACCTGGCCGACCGGCGCGCGATCGCAGCAACGCGGCCGGCAGTGCGCCTGTCACCGCAGGCAGCGCTCGTTATCGATGGCAGGCTGATTACAGCAGCCAGCATTACGCCCACCATCGATGCATGCGCGCATCTGGTAAGCCGCTTCCATGGCGAGACGGCGGCTTTGAAATTCGCTCGCTATGCGAACTCGGCGCGCCAGTTGGCGGGCATCGGCGTCGCCGGCGGCCAGCAGGAACATGGCGATGCACGCATGCTGGTGGCGCAAAGGTATATCGAACAACATAGCTGCGCCGGCATCACGCCCGATGACGTGGCGCGCCACATCGCCATGAGCCAGCGCAACCTGGCGCGGCGTTTCAGCGCGGCGCTCGGGGTCACCCCGGTGCAGTACATTCTTCAGTGCCGCATCGCGCAGGCCAAGCGCATGTTGGCAAAACCTAACGTGAGTTTGCGGCGTGTCGCGATTGAAACCGGTTTCAGCGATGAAGTGGTTTTCCGGCGCGCTTTCAAGCAGGTCGCAGGCCAGGCGCCAAGTACGTGGCGGGCGTTGATCGACAGCTAACGGTTGTTGTTTAAAGGTGCCGGCCAGGCCTGCTGGGCTGTACATTCCCGCAGGGCAATGCCACCATGTGAACACACGATAAAAACAAACCATCGGGATGAGAATCACAGCACTGCAAGGCCTCCTCTACAGGCCGCTGGCAGTCTTGCTGCTCGCGGCGGCGAACGCTTGCGCGCAAGATGCCGACTTGACTACTTTGCCGCTTGAGCAATTGATGTCGATGGAGGTGTATAGCGCCTCGCGCTTTAACCAGAAAGCGACACAAGCGCCTTCGAATGTAACCATCCTTACTTCGGCCGATATTCGCGCCTACGGATGGCGCACGCTCGCAGACGCCTTGCGCAGCATTCGCGGCCTGTACACCAGCAACGATCGCAGCTACAGCTACCTGGGCGCGCGCGGCTTCCTGCGTTCGGGCGACCTGAACACGCGCTTCCTGCTACAGATTGACGGCACACGCATCAACGATCCGGTATTCGACCAGGCCCAGCTTGGCGGCGAATTTCCGCTCGACCTGGAGCTGGTGGACCGCATCGAATTCGTTCCAGGCCCGGGATCATCGATTTACGGCGCCAACGCATTTTTCGGCGTGATCAACGTCATTACGCGCCGCGCTGCGGACCTGGAAGGACCGCGCGCCATGCTGGAGGCGGGCCAGGCCGGCACGCGCTCCGGCAGCGCAACTTATGGCTGGCGCGATGGCGATGCAGAATTGCTGTTGTCGGCCAGCCGGGGCCTGAGCGATGGCCGCGATTTGTACTTCCCAGAATTCCAGGGCACGGCGCAAGGGCTTGACTGGGAACGCATTACCCACCTCTTCGCACGCGCACAGTTTGGCGAATGGTCGATGACGCTGCTGGACGGCGCCCGCACCAAGGGCATGGCCACGGCCTCCTACGGGCAACCGTTCAACGTCCCCGGCGGCCAGACGCTGGATCGCCTGCGCCTGGCGGAAGTTGGCTATCGCAGCCAGGTGCTGCCGATGCACGGCGAATTGACAGGCCGCATCTTCCACGGCGATTATCATTACGAAGGACTCTTCGTCAACAACGAACCATTCGGCTCGATCAACCTTGACCAGACTCGCGCCCGCTGGTGGGGCGCGGAAGCCAGCCTGTTCCTGCAATTGACGGCCACGCAGAAACTGGTCGTCGGCGCCGAATACCAGTACAACAGCAAACTGACGCTGCAGAACTACGATATCGAACCGCGCATCGTCTACCTCGACGACGTGGCATACGGCAAACGCCTGGGCATCTATGCGCAAGACGAAATCACGCTGGCAGAAGGCCTGCTGCTGAACGCCGGAGTGCGTTATGACAGGGAATCCAGCACCGGCGGCGTGTTCAGCCCGCGCCTGGCGCTGATTGCCGAAGTGGCGCGCGAGACAACGCTCAAGGCCATCTACGGCAGCGCCTTCCGCGCCCCGAACAGCTATGAGCTGTTCTACGGCATCGACGGGCAAGGCGGCCAACTGGCAAATCCAAACCTCGGCCGCGAGAGAATTCGCAGCCACGAGCTGTCTCTGGTGCGCCAGCTTGGCCCGAACGCGCGCTTTACGCTGACCGTCTATGCGAATCAGGCGTCTGGCTTGATCACCGAAGTCGATGACGAGGAGCTGGGCTTGCCGATCTTCCGCAATGTCGGCCGCAACCGCGCCCGCGGACTGGAGATGGAATATGAACGCTCCTGGAACAACGGGGCCAGGATGCGCGCCAGCCTGGCGCGGCAGCAGGTGAGCAACGCCGCCGGCGAAGTCAATTCACCGCGCTGGCTGGCAAAGCTGAATACCACTGGGCACCTATCCGGCGCCTGGCACGCAGGCGTGGAAGGCCAGTATGTCAGCGCGCGCGGCCTGATTGGCGGCGGCGAGGCAGGCGGCTTTGTGCTGGCCAACCTGAACCTCTTTTCCGTCGGTCTTACGCGCCACCTCGACGCTTCGTTCGGCGTGCAAAACCTGTTCGACCGCCACTACGCCGATCCTGTTTCGCTGGGCTACCGGCAACGCTCCATGGAACAGGATGGACGCCGCGTCTACTTCAAGCTGAAGGCGGCCTACTGATGATGCGCCACCTTTTCGCCCTCCTGCTCCTGCTGGTGATAGGAGGCGAGCAGGCGCGCGCCCAGCTTCCTGCTGGCGCGGACGAGGCGGAACTGAAAGCAGCCATACTGTTCAACTTTGCGCTGTTCACCGAATGGCCTGCGGACACCCTGCCCGCCAATGCACCGCTGCGCCTGTGCGTCTTCCAGGGCAACGCCTTGCTGACGGCACTGAGCGGCTTGCAGGAGAAACAGGTCAACGGGCATCGCGTTTTGGTGCGCACGCTGCCGGCCACGCCTGGCGGAGCGCAACTGGCGACCTGCCATTTATTGGTGCTGGACGCGCAGGACCGCGAACGGTGGGCGCTGCTGAAGCATGACCTGGCAACCAGCAGCGTGCTGACCATCGCCGATGACCGGATCATTGGCGCCAACGGCGCCATGATTTCCTTTGGTATCGATAATCGCCGCGTGGGCTTCGACGTGGACATGGTGCCCGTACGCCAGGCGCGGCTGACCCTCAGTTCCAAGCTATTGCGGCTGGCAAGGAGTGTGCAATGAAGTCGCGCGCCAAAACCGCGCTGTTGCCAATCGGCAGCAAGGTAGTCCGTTCCACCATGCTGGCGGCGGGCGCCGCACTATGCCTGGCCGGCATGCTGATGGTGGTGTTCCAGTTTATGGCCCTGCGCAGCACCTTGCTGCGCGACCTGCAGGTGCAAGCCCGCATTGTTGGCAACAACAGCACGGCCGCCCTGCTTTTCAGCGACGCCCGCGCAGCGGAGGAAATTCTCAACGGCCTGTCCGCCTCGCCCAGCGTGCAAAGCGCGAACATCATTGTCGGCAGCACGCCGCTGGCGCAGTTCCGCCGCAATGCCGCGCCAGTGCCGGAGCTGCCGATCAGCGAGGCCGGCGAATCCCTGCACGAATACGGCATGGACTACATCGAAGTGCAGGAGCCAATCACAGTCGACCACAAGCTTATCGGCAGCGTTTCGATCCGAGCCACCCTGCTGCCGTTATACCGGCGTTCGCTGGCCTTCGCCACTTTCACTGCATTTGCCACCCTGGGTTCGTTTGCACTGGCATGGCTGCTGGTGCGGCGCATGCGGGTCGCGGTAGCGCAGGCGGAGCAGAACCTGCACGTGCTGGCGCATATCGATCCCGTCACCTGCCTGCCAAACCGCAATGCGTTCAACGACCGGCTGGCCCATGCCCTGAAGCGCGCGGACCGCCAGGAGACCAGCGTCAGCCTGCTGCTGCTGGACCTCGACAACTTCAAGGTCGTCAACGACACCCTGGGCCATGATATTGGCGACATGCTGTTGCGCCAGGTTGCCGAGCGACTTGGGCAGATGCTACGCAGCACCGACATCATCTGCCGCATCGGCGGCGACGAATTCGTGGTGATCGTTGAACCGGCCGACGATGAATTGGAACCGGACCAGGTGGCCCGCAAGATCCTGCGCGCGCTGGCGGAGCCTTTCATGGTCGAGACCCATCAACTGTTTGTCAGCGCCAGCATCGGCGTCAGCGTGTATCCGAAGGATGCCCCGAATGCGGCGGCGGTGGTGCGCTGCGCCGACATCGCGATGTACCACGCCAAGAACAAGGGCAAGAATGCCTACGAAGTCTTCCACGAGGAGATGGCGCATAGAGCCAGCAAGCGCCTGGCGCTGGAGGCCAACCTGCGCAAGGCCTTGCAGAACAACGAGCTGTCCTTGCATTACCAGCCGCAGATCGACGTGCGCACTGGCCGCATGTGCGGCATGGAGGTGCTGGTGCGCTGGCATTGCGCGGCTTTGGGCGGCATGGTGAGCCCGGCGGAGTTCATTCCGGTGGCGGAAGAAAGCGGCGTGATCGTGCCCTTGGGCCGCTGGGTGCTGCAAATGGCGATCCGGCAGGCCGCCGCTTGGCGCAAAGCAGGCTTGATGGAGGACATCGAGCACGTCGCGGTCAATGTGTCTGCTTGCCAGACCAAGGATGCACAGCTGATGTACGAGGTGCAGGCCTTGTTGATGGAGACCGGCCTGCCGCCTCGCTTGCTGGAGCTGGAGATCACCGAAGGCGTGTTGATGGAGAACGTGAACGCCAATATCGCCTTGCTGCACAAGATACAGGCGGCCGGCATCCATCTCTCGATCGACGATTTCGGGACCGGGTATTCGTCAATGGCTTACCTGAAACGCTTCCCGATCGACCAGCTCAAGATCGACCGCAGCTTTGTCAATGCAGTGCCGGGCGATGGCGCGGCGATTGCGAAGGCGATCATTGCGATGGCGCATTCGCTGAATATGACGGTGGTGGCGGAGGGTGTGGAGACCGAGGAACAGGTGGCCTTCCTGTCGGATGCGGGGTGTGATGTGATGCAGGGGTATTACTTTGCGCGGCCGATGCCGGCGGAGCAACTGGAGGCGTTGCTGCGCGAACGCCGCCTGTGGGCGGCTTAGGAAACCGGTAAACCAGGGTCTGACCCGCAGGGTCAGCCCTGTCAACTCAACCGCTAGGGGTTGGTTTTAGGCCGTTGATTTTCGTCGAGAGTCAAAGGCCTCAAACCCAACAAACGGCTGCGGGTCAGACCCCGCCTTACCGGTTTTAGTCCAGCTTGGTCGCGTGTTCGCGCGTTGCGTGGAAGGTCAGCTTCGGCCAACGCTCCTGGGTCAGGCGCAGGTTGACGCCGGAAGTCGCCAGGTAAGCCATATTGCCCGCAGCGTCATAAGCCACGTTATGGCCCAGTGCCGCCTCGAAGTCGGCCAGCATCTTCTTGTCGTCGCAGGAAACCCAGCGCGCAGTCGAAATCGAAGTGCCTTCGAACACCGCATCCACGCCGTATTCGTTCAACAGGCGGGAAGCCACCACTTCGAACTGCAGCACGCCGACCGCGCCCAGCACCACTTCACCGCCCAGCACTGGCTTGAACACCTGCACCGCGCCCTCTTCGCCCAACTGCTGCAAACCCTTCTGCAGTTGCTTGATCTTCAGCGGGTTACGGATACGCACCTGGCGGAAGAAGTCCGGCGCGAAGTAAGGGATGCCGGTGAACTGCAGCATCTCGCCTTCCGAGAAGGAGTCGCCGATCTGCATATTGCCGTGGTTCGGCAGGCCGATGATATCGCCCGCGTAAGCCTCTTCCACCTGTTCGCGCGAAGACGCCATGAACGTCACCACGGACGACACTTTCACCTCGCGGTTCAGGCGCAGGTGCTTGACCTTCATGCCGCGCTCGAATTTGCCCGAGCAAACGCGCAGGAAAGCAATACGGTCGCGGTGCGCCGGGTCCATATTGGCCTGGATCTTGAACACGAAGCCGGAGAACTTCTCTTCGGTCGGCTGCACGGTGCGCACCGAAGCGTCGCGCGATTCCGGCGCAGGCGCCCAGTCGACCAGCGCGGACAGGATCTCGCGCACGCCGAAGTTGTTGATCGCGGAACCGAAGAAGACCGGGGTCTGCTTGCCAGCCAGGAAGTCTTCCAGGCTGAATGGATGGGAGGCGCCGTGCACCAGTTCCACCTCCATGCGCAGCTGGTCCATCTCCATCGGGAACATCTCCTGCAGGCGCGGATTGTCGATGCCCTTGATGACCTCGAAACCCTGCAAGCTCTCTTCGCCAGCGCGGAACAGCAGGATCTCGTCGTTGATCAGGTGGTACACGCCGCGGAAGTTCTTGCCCATGCCGATCGGCCAGGTCACCGGCGCGCACTGGATCTTCAGCACAGACTCAACTTCATCCAGCAGCTCCAGCGGATCGCGGCATTCGCGGTCCAGCTTGTTCATGAAGGTGACGATCGGCGTATGACGCATGCGGCAGACGTCCAGCAGCTTGATGGTCTGCGCTTCCACACCCTTGGCGGCGTCGATCACCATCAGGCCCGAGTCGACCGCGGTCAGCACGCGATAGGTGTCCTCCGAGAAGTCCTGGTGCCCGGGGGTGTCGAGCAGGTTGATAATGTGGTCGCGGAATTCAAACTGCATCACCGAGGAAGCCACGGAAATGCCGCGCTGCTTCTCGATTTCCATCCAGTCGGAGGTGGCGTGGCGGCCGCTCTTGCGCGCCTTGACGGTACCGGCCATCTGGATCGCGCCCGAGAACAGCAGCAGCTTCTCGGTCAGCGTGGTTTTACCCGCATCCGGGTGGGAAATAATGCCGAAAGTACGGCGGCGAGCGACTTCGCGCGCAATCAGCGCGGGGGTCTTGCTCGAAGATTGAATTTGGATATCGTCAGACATGATGGCAGCCAGCGGTTGGCGCAGACGGAAAACCCGCTATTTTACCACCACTCCCCTCACATCCGGAGGGCGTAATCGAGCATCACTTGCAGCGCCACGTGGCCGCGCACGGCAATACGCCCGATACGGCCGGGTTGGAAGCGAACGCTGGCGAAAGCCGCCAGCAGCATCTGCTTTTCTTTCTCGGACATTGGCGAATCCAGGGCGACGCGTTCGACGGCGCCTTCATCGCTGATCCAGACTTGCAGGTCTACCGCTTGCGGGGTAATGCCCGGCACTACCAGCAGTTTGCCGCCAACCAGGCCTTCCGCTACTTCCGGCTGCTGCGTCATGGCGCTGGCGCCGAAGTAATGCCTCTCTTGCACTTCGACGCCGTCGTTCCCGCCCGCTTCCGCCTGAGGCCGCAGCTCGGCAGCTGGTGCCGGCCTGCTGGCCGGCACCGCCGCCGTCAGATCCGCCGCGGCCAGCGTCACCCTGTCTTGCGCTGCCGGCCGCACGGCACCGACCAGGCGCACCATCATGGCCGGACCTGGCTGCGCCGCGTTGCCGCCTTCCCTGGCGACGCGGCTTGCATGGCCCACCAGGAACAGCGCCAGGCCGACGTGCACCAGCGCCGATACGGCCAGCGCCAGCCAGGGGCGGAGACGGCTCACCATCACAGGCCGGTCAGTCCGAGATCTCGCGCCACAGGACGCGGACCTTGGCGTCATTGTCACCAGGCGGCCCGAGGCGCATGACAGCCGGCACCCCGATGCCTTTCGACGCACCCACCGGATAAATCAGCGGCGTGCCGGATGGCAGCTTGACCACACTGGTGCCAACGATCGGCGTTGCGTACTTCAGGCCGGCCGGGATGTTGGTCTGGACGTTGCCGCCAGTCCTGTAGTCGATCTGGTACAGCCAGCCATAACCGCCTGGCTGGCAGGCCGACACCGACGGCACCGTGGAGGAAAACACCAGCGTGCCCAGGAACAGCTGCGGCGCAATCGTGACGCGCTCGCCGGTGTCCGGCAAGTCGACACGCCAGCCCATCTTGGTGTTCCACTCAACTGCGGCGTTGGTGATGCTGCGGGTGGTGCCCGACGTCGTCACCGTCTGCGAAACCAGTGGGCTGCTGGCAGTGACCGTGGTGCTGCCATCGTCCTTGATGCCGAAGATGGTCTGGGTGCCAGTGTCGTCCAGGTCGCCCTGGCCCAGGTAGCGGCCAGTACCGTAGAACACGGCAAACTTGTCCTGGATTTCACCCATTGCCGGCGCAACCATGATTGGCTTGTCCGCAAATTCCGCCAGCTTCGTCGCCGTGCCGGCTTCCAGGTTGAAGCGCCACATGACGCCGGTCAGGTCGCCCCCATAAGCACCGATGGCGGTGTTATTCGTGGTGAAGTCAGGCGAGCGCACATTGATACGCGCCAGGCCGCTCGGGTTGGCAGTGCTGCCGACGCCGGTCGAAATGGTTTTCAGCAGCGTGCCGCTGGCCAGGTCGAGGATGAAGATATAACCGCGGCCATCGGCGCCGGCATATTTCGTCCCTTCCGGCACGTTGTTGTAGCCCGAAGCCAGCACGGCGACCCAGGTGCCGTTGGCCATCTTGGTAATGAAGGCCGTGCCGAAGCTGTAGCCCATGCGCGGATTGTCGTTGGCGGTATAGTTCCACAGCGGACGCGGGTCCGCCGGGTCGGTTACATCGACCGCATAGTAGCCGCGGCCGCCCTTGCCCATGGCGCCGATCAGGATGGTTTTCCAGCTGCCGTTGATCTTGGCATCGCTCATGGTCAACGGACCGTCCAGGTAGTAGCGGTGCTGGCTGCCGTAGTTGGCATCGGCCAGGCGCCACATGTCCGGCAGTACCGCCGGCGGCACATAGGCCCAGCGTTCCTCGCCGGTTTCGCCATCGAACGCATGCAGCATGCCGTCGTTGGAGGCCGCATACAGGGTCGGCTGGCGATCCACATTGGCAGCCTTGTATTCCAGGTAGCCGTCATCGCTGAAATTGTACGGCGGCGCCTTCACATAGATCGGCTGCGAGTGCACGATGTCGCCCAGGGCTTTTTCGCGGTCGCGGTACAGGCGCTCATAGGCGCCGTACGCGACGGTGCGATCCTGGTCTTCATTGCGGTCCTGGCCGCGCAGGTAATTCACCAGAGAAGCCGGGGTGGCAGCCGTGCGCTGCGTAGCCGACCATTCGCTCGCCTGGCTCAGCCGGCTGGTGTCGAACAGCGCAAGCTGCGCGGCAGTCAGGCCGCCGGTGCCGCTGGCGAACAGGGTGCGGGTGGTGCCGTTGGCAGTGTAAATAACGCGGCTGTCGGAATTGCCCGCCGCAGCGATCTTGTTGCGCAGCAGCGGTTCCGCCTGCCACAGCGGCGTGGTCGATACTGCGCCAGTGGACAGGTTGATGGAATAGCCGCTGACGTCGCCGTCCCATTTCACGGTGCGGTAAGTTGCCACGTAAATGAAGTTGTCGCCTGCGGTAGGCTGCAGGGCGCTGGTTGCCGCCGCCGCGCCGTTGCCGGTCACGCTGTCGATGCTGCGCAGCGCGCGGCGCAGGCCGCCTTCCAGCGCTTCCGGGTCACGCGTGCTGAAGTAGGTGCCGCGGCCGTTGACTGCGCTGTGCCACAAGTCGTCAATAGTCTCGGGCGAGTTGCTGCTTGGCGCCGGCCACCTGGTGACGCCCTGCTTGATGTTGAAGTAGTCGCCCGAGCTATTGGTCTTGTAGTTCGGATCGTATGTCAGCGTACCATCTACCCCGAGGCCGATGGTGAACGTGGTCATGTGCTGATGCTGCGCCACGTCGTCCACGTCCGCATTCGCGCCCGATGGCGCAACGTTGTCGGTACACACATCTTTCGTCGTGCATGATGAACGCAGGTCGGTGTGGTAGTAGTAATACGCCACGTCCGCCAGCGTGTTGCCGGTCTTCAGGGCATCGCGCGATGGCAGTGACACGCCCGCGGCGCCATCGGTGTCGCCTACTCCGCTATAGCCGTCGTTCCAATAGCCATCCGTTGCCAGGATGGTGAAGTTCTTCTGGCAGGAATACTGCACCGGATCCCTGTAGGTGGTGCTCGTGCCCATGTACATCTTGCCCAGCGAATCGAGCGAATTGCGCAGTGGGGTACCGCCCAGCGGATCGAAGCTGTACAGGTTGGTGTAGAACGATTCCTTCTGGGTTGTGTCGAAGTTCTCGATATTCAGTGCGATCGGGTTGTTAATCGTGGTCAAGCCAATACGGGCGTGCAGATAGGCAGAGTCATCAGGATCGGTGGACACCGGGGTGCCGCGCACGTCCTTGAATGCCTGTCCAATCGCGCTCTTGGTCATCTGGGTACGGGTGCGGTACCACGCAAACCAGTTGGCGAAATTCGACATTTCCTCGGCATACGTGCAGGTGGCGCCGGCGCAATCGCTGCGACCGGAAGCCTTGGTCGGAAACACCGTGCCCGGCTTGATGTCGACGCGCGACCAGTTGAAGTAGCGCACGTACTTGTAGGTGGCGGTCTTCTTGGCCTGGCAGGTGCCGGCCTTGCCGAAATTCTGGTTCGGCGTGCTATCCGCTGTGTTGCACCACTCAACGCTCACATTGTAGTAGTAAGGTGCGCCATCCACCGAAACCAGGTTCCTGTATGTGCCGTCCGGATAGGAATAGTTGCCACCCACCACCTCCGATCTGCAATTGGTGCTCGGCGGCACGTCATTGGAGCTCTTGCACCACATGCGCTCCGGATACCCTGTCACCAGATTTACCGTGGCGGTTCTCGACAGGCGCGGGCAGTTGCCGCCCGAGACCACCCCTTTGCAGGGGTTGGCGCTTGGCTGTTCGGCACTGGTCTCGTCGATCGCCTGCACGCCGTAACCATCGCTGGCCACGGTACTCCAGGGCGAGCCATAGGCGGTCTTGCCGTTATGGTCGGGCAATAAGCTGCCGTCGGCCTTGGTCGGCCACGAATACCGGATCGCCGGGTTGTAGTACAGGCCGTTGAAGGCGCTGGCAAAGAATGGCGCGTCACCGGGTTCGCACACGACCAGCGTATTGCTGCTGTTCGGCCCGCGGCACATGGTGCCGAAGTTGCCAAGCGAGGTGTAGCGCACGTAATCGGGCATATAGCTCCACGCCATACTGCCCGAATTGTCGAGGTCCAACATAATGTTGGGCAAAATAGGCGCGGTGGTGGCGTTGGCCAGCGGAATATCCGCCAGTTCGGTGGGGGCGGCAGCGGCCGGCTGCATGGCCAGCATCAGGCCCAGCCCGAGCGCGGCAAGCGAGGCACGCAGGCCTGGCTGTGGGACATTGGTCCAGTCCATTTGATATCTCCTGCGTTAGATTGAGACCACAGCCTGAACGTAGCTGGTGGTATTCCTCGGCCCGGTTACCCGTGCCGTAATGCGGTAGAAAGCGCGGATCGACGAATTGTCGATTTCGCCTTCGTGATAGCCGCCCATCTGGGCTTCCGCGCCGTCGTTCTTGCCCTTCATGAACACCTGCTGCGTGGAGCAGGTCCGGGCATCGAGCGCACCGGCGGCATCGCACATGCGGTGGATGACATAGGCCACGTCGTTGCCGGCCGCGTCCTTCTGCAGCTTGGTGACAGCGCCGCCGTCATCCCAGTCCAGGTCGTCGGCCGCAGTGGGTTCCGGATCGCGTTTGTTGCCGGTCAGGTCCAGGGCGTCCTGGCGCGTTGCATAGTAGCCGCTCGCTGGCAAATCCTGGTCCAGCAAGCCGGTTGGCGCATTCTGGGTCAACCAGGTAATTGCCGCTTCCACACCGGCGTCGCCGCTGGCGGTGGCGCTTTGCTTGAAGGCCAGGTTGCCGGCGATCACGGCCGTGGTATCGACCGAGCGCAGCAATGCAATGCCGGCCAGCGTCATGGCCACCAGCACAATCAGGGTGACAGGCAGGATCACGCCCTGCTGCCATGCTTGCCGGACTGCGCCGGCTTGTTTGTTGTGGTTCATGGTCTTATCCCCAAATGACATTGCGCAACGGCACAATCGTCTCGAACACTTTGTAGCGGTAGCACTTCCAGTCGGCCGGATAGCTGGTGGTCTTGAAGGTTGCCCAGCTTGACCAGTTAGCGACCATGGTATCGGTCGTAGTGGTGCATTGCGCACCGGCAGCCGGCTTCTCGTACTGCACACTGCGCGCCACCAGGGCGACGCGCACCGCTTTGACGAGCAGGAATTGCGCCGGCGTTGGATGGGCCCAGGTACCGGTGGCCGAGACCCAGGAATCGACCTTTTTCGGGTCGGCAAGCGCGATCCCGTACTGAAGCTGCATGTCGACGATTTCCGGCGCCACCACATCGTTCACGATTGCCGGGTTGGCCGAATTATCGGAACGCAGCAACTGGTGCAGGTTATTCACGCTATAGGAGCGCTGGTACAAGGCGCCGCCCGGCGGCGCGCCGAAACAGGACAGTTTTGCCGTCTTCGTGTAGGCAGGCCAGTTGTTGGCAGTCTGGTAGGCGGCCGGTGGATTGTAATGTCCGCTGGCGCCGGGATTGTGCTGGATTTTCAGGGCCTCGTCCTGGATCTGGGTCGCCTGCATCAGCGTGCACTTACCGTTCTGCTGCACCAGGATCATGTCGCCCTCACGGCAGCCTGCCGTGTTGCCGACATTGAGTTCGGCCGATGGCTGCGGCATATTGCTGCGCAGTTCCGTGCTGGACGGGTAGCGGAACGAACCTTCCTTTGGGTTGGCGAAGTACTGCACCAGGAAGCTGTCGGGGTTGTCGCCGCCATCGGTGATCACGGCTGGCGCCATCGATAAGCCAGTGAGCGGGCCGGCCGTACCGCCGCAGCTGATGTCGCCGTCGCAGTAGCTGTAGGTCGTATTGCAGCCGGAGAACATCGAATTGGCCATGCCCCAGCCTGCCATCTTGCCATCGCGTTCGATCATGGACAGGGCAATCGCGCCGTTGCTCTGCGCATCGGCGCCGCCGGTGGCGGTGCGCTTTTGCCCTTCCGCCTGGCTGAACACCTGCATTACGACCACCATGGCCAGCATGCCGACGCCCAGGCCCACCATGATCTCGACCAGGCCGAAACCGTTTTGCTTGTCGTGCATTGGATTATTCCTTTTTTAACCGGCGATAAACTGCACGCTGGTCTGTGTGTGAGCCTGGCTTTCGCCCGGCGCTTTCCAACTGACGGACACCGTGACCGTAACGCCTGCCGCAGCGTTCCATGGCCCCGACACCGCGATGGTCAGTTTCCCGTTCGGCAAAGTGCTGACTGCCTGGTCCCTGACGACATACGCCTGGACGTTCTCGCGATCCACCCAAATCGCGCCCAGCGACTGGCTGACGAGATTGGCCGCGTCGATGCGGTACTTGGCGTCGCTTACCTGGCGCACGGAAGCCGACTGCAAGCCGACAATGGCCAGCACGCCGAATGCAAAGATGACGATGGCAACCAGGGCCTCTACCAGCGCTATGCCGCTTTGCTTGCGCAATGTGCGTTGAGATTTCATGAATTTCTCCTTAGCTGCAGCCGCGAGGGTCGGTGGCAAACGCGATTTTCGGGTCGCACATGCGAATCTGGCCGCCGCTTGACACCACCACCACATAGCGGCGCGCGCTGGCGTTGGCCGTGCTGGTCACGTCGGCGCGGTTGAACAGGGATCCCGCCGGCGGCGTCAACACACGGCCCAGTCCATCGAAATTGACTTCGGCCGGCAGTGCGCCCGCGTCCGTGATCAGGGCCGTGAAATAGCCGGCGGGCGCCGGCACCGGAATCGGGTCGGCGCTGACGGTCACTTTGGCCATCGCGCCGCTTTCAGCAGCCGGACGGCTCTGGATGTCAGCAGGGCAATTGGCAGTCACGGTCGGGCAGCCGACAGTCCAGCTTACCTTGCCGTCCACGTCGGTCAGGCTGAAGCGCACCACCGTATTGCGCCGCACCGCTTCGGCGCGCGCAGTCTGCAAGCCGTTCAGGATCGATTCGGCGGCAGTGCGGTTATGCGTGTCCTGGATCCAGCTGGAGAACGCCGGAATGCCCATCGCCAGCAGGCCTGCGAGGATGGCAACGCTGACCATCACCTCGATCAGCGTCATGCCCTGTTGGCGACGGCTTAACATGCGCCACCCTTTTTGCGCACCCAGCAGGTAATCGGCGCCGAGTCGGAGGCCGTGCCCCAGCCAGTTGGCAAGGCAACGGTCTTCTTGTTGTTCGACTCGTCGATCGTGTAGGCGAAACCGGCGACCGCGCCGCTGCCCACGGCCTTCACGACATAGGTGGTGGCGGTCAGGGTTGGACAGGTATAGGTGAAGTCATCCGCAGCTGGCAGCGCGGCAATGGTGCCGGCGGCGCAGGCGCCAATATAAGTGCGGTTGTCCTGGAAGTATTGCTCCAGCTTGGCGCGCATGGCGGAAAGGTTATTGGTCGCCTGCGGCAGGCGGCCGGTCTTGATGTAATCCGAATAGGCGGGGATTGCCACCGCGGCAAGGATGGCAATGATTGCCACTGTCACCATCAGTTCAATCAGCGTGAAGCCCATCTGGCGGGATGCGCTGGCCTGGTGCTGGTCCATGTATTTGCTCCAAAACTGGTATTTGATAATGCAAGTCTAGACAAGCAAGCTTGCATTACCCTGAGGAAAACCTGACAAATACCTGACAGGAGCAGTTTTATGAGGGGAAATACACGGAAAACAGTGCGCCCCGCCCACTGGCAGGGGTGTCGATGGCCACGCTGGCGCCATGGGCAGTGGCAATATCGCGCACAATGGCCAGGCCGATGCCACTGCCATTGGTCTTTTCATCGAGCCGCTGGAAGCGCTGGAAGACGGCGGTGCGCTTGGCCGGCGGGATGCCGGGGCCGGAGTCTTCCACCGTCAGCATGCCGCCGCCCAGGTGCGGGAAGCAGCTGACCGTCACCGTACCTTGGGGCGGCGTGTAGCGGATGGCATTGTCGACCAGGTTATCGACCAGGTCGCGCAGCAGGAAACGGTCGCCGGTGACTTTGGTGTGCTGCAAGTCGAAGCCAAGGTCGATATCCTTGCGCAGCGCCTGCTCCACGAAATGCTGGATCGACTCTTCCAGCAACTGGTCGAGCGACATGCGCTCCATGCGCGTCTTGCGCAAGGGGCCGGGCTCGGCACGCGCCAGCGCCAGCAACTGGTTGACCTGGCGGATCATTCGCTCGATCGAGGCCTGCATCATCGCCAGCGACGAGGCCACGGCAGGCGTGCATTGCTGCGCCGCCAGCAGTTCGATCTGGGTCCGCATGCCGGCCAGCGGCGTGCGCAACTGGTGCGCCACGTTGGCCAGGAAGTCCTGCTGCGCCTGCGCGCCTTCACGCACGCGTTCCAGCAGGCCATTGAAAGAGCGCACCATCGGCATTACTTCCAGCGGCACGTCGGCCGGCGGGATCGGCGACACGTCTTCGGCGCTGCGCGCCTGGATTCCGGCCCTTACCTTATGCAGCGGCGCCAGGCCGCTGGTCACCGACAACCACACCAGCCCAACCGAGGCCAGCGTGAACACGGCCGCCAGCGGCAGCATGGCGCGCACGATGGCGGTACGGGCCTGGCCGCGCTTGCGCAGTGTCTTGGCCACCACCACGATGCCCTGCTGCTGGCCGGTCAGCACCGGCAGCGCCACCATGCGCACCGGGTTCATTTCCACCACGCTGTCGACTGCGGGCGCACCGGCACGCGCCGGCAGTCGCGGCAACATGCGGTCGCCCGCCACCAGGCGGCCCTGGCTGTCGCGCACGGAAAAATACACTTTGTCGAATTCGTCTTCCCGCAGCACGCGTTCGGCGGCCGGCAGCAAGTCCAGCACCAGCCGCCCTTCACGTTCGCTGACATGGGCGCCCAGCATGGCGGCGGCGTCGCTCAGCGACTGGTCAAAGGCAATCTGGGCCGGGATCCAGGCCAGCGCATAGCTCAGCGTCACGCCGGCCAGGTTCAGCAAAAGAACCGGGCCGATCAGCCACTTGAGCAGGCGCAGGCGGATGCTATCCAAGGATCTTACCCATTGGCCGGTTCCAGCATATAGCCAAAGCCGCGGATGGTGCGGATGCTGATGCCGGCATCGGCGGTCTTCTGGCGGATGCGCGAAATGTAGACCTCGACCGCGTTGGGCGTCACATCCTCGCCCCACGGCAAGATGGCATCGATAATCTGCTGTTTGCTGACCACGCGCGCACTATGCTGCAGCAGGTATTCCAGCACTGCCCATTCGCGCACCGACAGGTCGATCACCGCATCGCGCACGCGGGCGCGCTTGGCCCCGAGGTCCAGCACCAGCGAACCCATTTGCAGCACGCTGGGTTTGGGTGCGTGGCGCCGCGCCAGCGCCCGCAGGCGCGCCACCAGTTCCGGCGTGGCAAACGGCTTGACCAGGTAATCGTCGGCGCCCAGTTCCAGGCCGCGCACGCGGTCTTCCACCGCATCGCGCGCCGTCAGCAACAGGACGGGCAACTGGCTGCCGCGGGCGCGCAGGCGGCGCACTACTTCAAAGCCGTCCAGCCCCGGCAGGCCGATATCGAGCACCAGCACGTCGACCGGGCCCGGGCGCTGCAGCACGGCATCGGCTTCGCTGCCGTTTTGCAGCAGCTCCACCTTCATGCCATGGCCGGACAACACCCGGAGCACGCCATCGGCCAATACTGCGTCGTCTTCTACCAGGATTACGTGCATGAGGCTTGGAATAAGTTGAATACCGCGCATTATGCCCCGATTCATCACGAGGTAACAATTGGCAACTGATGGGCAACACGGTCCGATGCGGCCCTGCCGGTACCCATTTTCAACAGTGCGCCAGCTAAAATTACAATGTTGTAGGACTAGCCTGACAAACTGCCATGTTGCCAGCCTACATGAAGGAGGTAACAGGTCTTATGTTCATCTCTCACATAGAAAATTAAAGTATTACCAACGCGATCGGCAAGCAGCACGTCTAGGAATGCCGACTGCAATACCGTGTACTTTAGTTCTGTGAGGATAAAATGAACAACACTCAACTTAGCATCTCTGCCAGGAACTCGCTGTCGCAAGCAATGCCTATTGGTTCGACCGAGTTCAAAGTTGCGTCCCGGCCTGTTGTCAGCTACAGCGGCGCCCAGCAAAACGAACTGCTGGCAGCCCTCCCTCGTGAAGCACTGGAAGCCCTGTTTGAGCACCTTGAGCTGGTGCAGTTGCCTTTCGGCAAGGAATTGTTTGAATTCGGCAGCAAGCTCGAATATGTGTATTTCCCGACCACCGCCATCCTGTCCCTGTTGTACGTGATGGAAGACGGGGCCACCACCGAGATCGCCGTCGTCGGCCACGAAGGCGTGGTAGGCGTGTCGATGTTTGCCGGTGAACGCGCCATGAGCACCGCCGTGGTGCAAAGCGCCGGCTACGGCTACCGCCTGAAAGCGCAAGCCCTGCGCGACGCTTTCAACCAGGGCGGCGCCCTGCCCCAGCTGCTGATGCGCTATAACGCGGCATTGTTTGCGCAGATGGCGCAAAACGCCGTCGGCGGCCGCCACAGCTCGATCGAGCAGAAACTCTGCCGCTGGCTGCTCGATCGCCTGGACCGTTCCGCCAGCAACGAACTGAAGGTGACCCAGGAAATGATTTCGATCATGCTGGGCGTACGCCGCGAATCCATCACCGCCGCCGCCGGCAAGCTGCAGGAAGACGGCATGATCACCTACCGCCGCGGCAACATCACGGTCATTGATCGTGAAGGTCTGGAACGATATGCGGGCGAATGCTATAAGGTGGCGAAGGTTGAGTATGATCGTCTGCTCGCTGATGTAGCGTGCTGCTAGGATGCAGCATTGCCGGGGGCACGGCGCCGACTGTGCGCTTGCCCCGGCCTTTCAGGGGAATATAAACCTCGATACAGGTTCCCCGGTCTCCCCGCCCCCGGCGGATGTTCAGAATCCCGCCCAGCAACAAAGCCCGCTCCCGCATCCCCAGCAAGCCATGCGACATCGGCTTGGCCAGCGTAGGAGCGGCAATCCCGATACCATCGTCGATAATGCGCAGCACCAGCATGTCGTCGCGCTGCAGCTTGAGCGAGACGCTGACATGGCCGGCCTTGGCATATTTGCGGATATTGGTCAGCGATTCCTGCACGATACGGAACAAGGCAATCGACAGGCTGCTGTCGCCCGCCTTGGCCACTGCATCGATGTCGGGGCCAATCTCGGTCTCGCACGGGATATTGGCCATGCGCGTGAAGTCTTCGCAGTAGCTGTCGATCGCCGCGCACAGCCCCAGGTTGTCCAGCAGGCTTGGGCGCAAATCTTCGATGATGCGGCGCTTCAGCTCCACCGTATCGACCAGCGTACCGCGCGCCCGGCGCAATTGCGCGGCCAGTTCCGGATTGGTCTTTTGCAGCTGGTGCGCGACAGCGGCGATATCCATGCTGATCGAAGTCAGGTTGGCACCCATCTCGTCGTGCAGCTCGCGCGACAGGCGCATCTTTTCTTCTTCGCTGATTGAAATCAGGTGGCGCGACAGCACCGATAGTTGTTCGGTACGCTGCTGCACCATCGATTCCAGGCTTTCATTGGACAGCTGCAGCGCATGCTCCACCGCTGCCCGGTGCACGAAGCTGCGCCTTACCAGCTGGTAGAACATCACCAGCACCACGATCGCGATGGCGTTGATGCCGGCCCCCATCACCACAGCCTTCTGGTATTCCTGGTAGAAGCTGGCGGCGCGCGCCGACATCGCCTCGCCCTGCTCGCGCACCATGATCACCACTTGCAGGCGGATTTCATCCATGCCGCTGCGCTCGTCGCTGACCCTGGCGATATTGACGATGTCGTCCAGCCCGCCGTGCCTGTAGACTTCGATCGCCTGGGTCAGGATGGCCACGCGCTTGCGCACCAGCACCTGCAATTGCTGCAGGTTTTTCAACTGGATAGGGTTATTGGCGAGCAGCTTTTCCAGCTCGCGGAATTGATGCTCGGATTCCGTCACCACCGAGCGCGTCGGCCCGAGGTAGGTCTCCTTGCCGGAAATGAAGTAGCCGCGCGCACTGCTGTCGGCATCCAGGACCAGCACATTCAGATACTGCAAGCGCTCGGCCACGCGCGAGCTCAGGGCCAACTGTTCATTGGCACCTTTCAGCGATTGCAGGTTATGGAACAGGCTGAAACCGTTGACAATCAGGATCAGCGCGCAGGTAACGCACAAGAGCGTTTTATAAAGCGGCAGCCGGTGCCGCGGCGCTGGTTCGATGGTGAAGTACATTTTCCCCATTATAGACCCGCAGCAAGATGCTGCCGCACGGAAAGCTAATTGTGCAGCACCGCAAAAATGTAACCAGACGTATCAGTCCAGCAGGTTGTTTTTCATTGCGTAGTACGTCAAGTCACTATTCGACTGCAAGCCCATCTTCTCCATAATGCGCGTGCGGTAGGTACTGACGGTCTTGATGCTCAGCGAAAGCGCCGTGCCGATGTCGGACACGGTGGCGCCGCGTGCCAGGCGCAGGAACACCTGGAATTCGCGGTCCGACAGCTCCGTATGCAGGGCCGTATTCGGATCGCGGTCGAAGCTTTGCGCCAGCAGTTCGCCCACTTGCGAACTGACATAGCGCCGCCCCTGGTGCACCGTGCGCACGGCATTGATCAGCTCTTCCGGGTCGCATTCCTTGTTCAGGTACCCGTTGGCGCCCATCTTGAACAGGTTGAGCGCATATTGCTGGGCTGGATAGCCGGACAGGATCAGCACCGGCAAGTCCGGCTGGCCCTGGCGGATGGTACGCAGAGTATCGATACCGCTCTGGTCCGGCATGGCGATGTCAAGCAAAAGCACATCGCACACTTCCTTGCGTGCGATGTCGAGCGCCTCGCGCCCGGTACTCCCTTCGGCGACTACGCTGAATTCGTCCGACGACGAAAAGATTTGCTTGAAACCTGCCCGTACAATCTGGTGGTCATCACAGATGGCTACGCGAATCATTGTCTTCCCTCTTGAATTCCTAGCTTGGGAACGGAGCCAGCGTCTGCAGTATCACTAGCAAAATCATAACGTTAATATTGTAGCACCAATGGTTTAACAGTTTAGCCGAGTCTAACCGAAAAAAAGGACGCCTAAGCGCCCTTGCTACAGCTGCTTACAACTTTAGTAGCTTGAGGATGCTGTGCAGCTCGCTGCGCAGCATTTCCCGGTCCAGCGGCGGCGCTTCGTGTGCCATGCCAGGAGCTTCATCATACTCGCCTTGCGCCGAATCGGCAGCGCGGCTATCAAGCTTGTTGCGGGCACCGCTGATCGTAAAGCCCTGCTCGTACAGCAACTCGCGGATGCGGCGGATCAGCAGCACTTCATGATGCTGGTAATAGCGGCGGTTGCCGCGCCGTTTGACCGGTTTCAGCTGGGTGAATTCCTGCTCCCAATAGCGCAGCACATGCGGCTTGACGCCGCACAGTTCGCTGACCTCGCCAATGGTGAAATAGCGCTTCGCCGGAATCGGCGGCAACACTACCAGGTCTGCCTTGCCAGGTCGGTCGGTCATTCACGCACCTATGCAGTTCAGGATGCGCGCGCCGTGCCGGCGCTGTCTTCGACCATGCCTTTCAGCTTTTGGCTGGCGTGGAACGTCACCACACGGCGTGCCGTGATCGGGATTTCCTCGCCGGTTTTCGGATTGCGGCCCGGACGCTGCGGCTTGTCGCGCAGCTGGAAGTTGCCGAAACCGGACAGCTTCACCGCCTCGCCACGTTCGAGCGCATTGCGGATTTCGTCAAAGAAGGTCTCGACCATGTCCTTGGCCTCGCGCTTGTTCAGGCCCACCTGTTCGAACAAAAGTTCGGCCAGTTCCGCCTTGGTCAGCGTAGGCAAATCTTTTTCAGCTTCCTGGCGTACCTTGGCATTCTGCATGGCGCTGTGCAGTTCGGCGTCCAATGCGGATTCAAGTACGGCGGAATCGACGTCGTTGTTATTAATTTTGCTGCCCTGCCTTTTAAAGTACATGAGTCCGGCAGTGCCGGACTCGCTGGTGATACTGGATTGTTAAATCAAGCCCGCAGTTTCGCACCGTGTGCCAGGACAACGTGAGCGGTCAGCGTCTTCATCAACTCGTCCACGACATCGTCCTGCAGGGTGTTTTGAGTATCTTGCAAGCTAAAGCGGAAAGCAAGCGATTTTTCGTCGCTTTCCAGGCCTTGGCCGCGATATTCATCAAACAAAACAATGGCTTGCACAATGCGCCCTTGAGCATGGGCCGTTACGGCGCCATGGAAGGCGTCGAGCAGGTCCTGCACTGGAACGGCTTGCTTCACCACCAAGGCCACGTCGCGCGCGGTGCCGGGGAACTTGGAAATCTCTTCATATTCTGGCACGTCGCGTTGCTGTAGCGCAACGGCATCGACTTCAAACAGGACCGGTGCCTTCGGCAGGTCGTACTTTTGCAGCCAGCGCGGATGCAATTCGCCGATGAAGCCGATGACTTTGCCGTCCAGCTCCACCGAAGCAGCGCGGCCCGGGTGGAGGGCTGGGTGCGCCAGCTTGGCAAAGCGCAGCTGGCGCGGCGCGAACAGGGCTTCCAGGTCGGCCTTGACGTCGAAGAAGTCGACGTCGCGGGCTTTCTGGCCCCACTGCTCGTCGGCGACCGGGCCGTAGGCCATGGCCGCAACGCGCTGCGGCTGGTCGTAGCCGGCCACGGTCAGCGGACCGTCCTGCACCGAGGCGTCGCGCTTGAAGATGGCGCCGACTTCGAACAGGCGCACGCGCGGCTGTTTGCGGTTCAGGTTGTAGCGCACATTAGCCACCAGGCTGCCGATCAGCGACGAGCGCATGACGGACATCTGGGAAGCGATCGGGTTCTGCAGCTTGATCGGGCTGTCGTTGCCGTTGAAATCGAGCTCCCACTGCGCTTCCACAAAGCTCATGTTGACCACTTCCTGGAAGCCCAGGTCGGCCAGCTGGTGGCGCACGGCGAAGATCGAGCGGGTATTTTCGGGGGCGATCAGCATCTCGGCCGCGGCCACCGGCGGCAGGGTCGGGATGTTCTCGAATCCGTACACACGGGCCACTTCTTCGATCAGGTCTTCCTCGATTTCGATGTCGAAGCGGTAGGACGGCGCGGTGACGCTGAATACCCCGTCGGCCAGCTTGAACTCGAGGCCCAGGCGCTTGAAGATGTCGGCGATCATGTCGTCGTTGAGCGCAACGCCGATCACCTTCGCCGCACGTGCAGTGCGCATTTGCACTGGCGCGCGCTGCGGCAGGTTGACGACCTGGTCGTCGATGGCGCCGACCATGGTGTCAGGCGTACCGCAGACTTCCAGCAGCAGCGCAGTGATGCGCTCCAGGTGCTCAGGGATCGAGGCGAAGTCCACGCCGCGCTCGAAGCGGTGCGCCGCGTCGGTCGAGAAGTTGTACTTGCGGGCACGGCCCTGGATGGCGTTCGGCCACCAGAATGCTGCTTCCAGGTAGATGTTGGCAGTGTCGTCCGACACGGCGGTGGCGTCGCCGCCCATGATGCCGGCCAGCGATTCCAGTTCCTTGTCGTCGGCGATTACGCCAACCCACTCATCGACTTCAATCGTGTTGCCGTTCAGGAGCTTGATCTGCTCGCCCTTCCTGCCCCAGCGGACGTCCAGCGAACCGTGGATCTTGTCGAGATCGAACACGTGCGAAGGACGGCCCATTTCCAGCATCACGTAGTTGGAAATGTCCACCAGTGCCGACACAGGGCGCTGGCCGCTGCGCTCCAGGCGCTGCTTCATCCAGGCCGGGGTTTCGGCTTTGGCGTTCAGGCCGCGGATTACGCGGCCGGCGAACCGGCCGCACAGGTCGGGTGCACTCACCTTCACTGCCAGCTTCTCGTCCAGCGTGACCGGCACGATGCGGTTCTGCGGCAGGCTCAGTTGCGAGCCGGTCAATGCCGCCACTTCGCGCGCCACGCCCAGCACCGACAGGCAGTCCGCCTTGTTCGGGGTCAGCTTGATGGTGAATTTCAGGTCGTTCAGCGCGAAGTAGTCGCGGATGTTCTGGCCGATCGGCGCGTCGTCCGGCAGCTCGATCAGGCCGCCGTGGTCTTCCGACAGCTTCAGTTCGCGCGCGGAGCACAGCATGCCCTGCGACTCGACGCCGCGCAGCTCGCCAACCTTGATTTCGAACGGCTTGCCGTCGGCGCCCGGCGGCAGTACGGCGCCGGCCATGGCGCATGCCACTTTCAGGCCCGGACGCACGTTCGGCGCGCCGCAGACGATGTTCAGCAGCGTGCCGGTGCCCACATCCACCTGGCAGACATTCAGGCGGTCGGCATTCGGGTGCTTGGCGGTTTCGCGCACATGGCCCACCACCACGTTGGTGAATGGCGGCGCGACAGGATCGATGTCTTCCACTTCGAGGCCGGACATGGTCAGCATGTGTGCCAGTTCATCCGAAGTCATCTTCGGATCGACCATTGTGCGCAGCCAGTTTTCAGAGAATTGCATGTTTGGGTGCCTTCGTATTCTTTTAGTTGAACTGTTTCAGGAAGCGCAAATCGCCTTCGTAGAACAGGCGCAGGTCATTCACGCCATAGCGCAGCATGGTCAGGCGCTCAAGGCCGGAGCCGAATGCGAAGCCGATGTACTTCTCTGGATCGAGGCCGAAGTTGCGCACCACGTTCGGATGCACCTGGCCCGAGCCGGACACTTCCAGCCAGCGCCCTTTCAGGGGGCCGCTGCCGAAGGCGATGTCGATCTCCGCCGACGGTTCGGTGAACGGGAAATACGAAGGACGGAAACGCACTTGCAGGTCGTCCGTCTCAAAGAAAGCTTTGACGAAATTCAGGTACACGCCCTTCAGGTCGGCGAAGGAAATGTCTTCCGCGATCCACAGGCCTTCGACCTGGTGGAACATCGGCGAATGGGTCGCATCGGAGTCGACGCGGTAGGTGCGGCCAGGTGCAATCACCTTGATCGGCGGCTTGTTGTTGCGCGCATAGCGCACCTGCATCGGCGAGGTGTGGGTACGCAGCAGCAGCGGCTTGCCGGTGCTGTCGTTGCCTTCAACGTAGAAGGTGTCCTGCATCGAGCGCGCCGGATGGTTCTCAGGCGAATTCAGTGCGGTGAAGTTGGTCCAGTCGGTTTCAATCTCAGGTCCGGCAGCGACGTCGAAGCCGATCGAGCGGAAGATCTCTTCCACACGCTCCCAGGTGCGCATCACGGGATGGATGCCGCCTTGGGAACGGCCGCGGCCCGGCAGCGATACGTCGATCGCTTCAGCATTCAGGCGCAGCTGCAGTTGGGCTTCGGCCAGCGCATCACGGCGCGCTGTCAGCGCGGCCTCGATCTGCACTTTGGCGGCATTGATCAGGGCGCCCTGCGCCTTCTTCTCTTCAGGGTCCAGTTTGCCCAGGCCCTTCATCATTTCGGTGATCTGGCCAGTCTTGCCAAGGTATTTGGCTTTGGCGTTTTCAAGTGCGGCAGCGTCTGCGGCGGCGAGGAAGTCAGCCTGCGCGGAGACGACGAGTTGTTCGAGCGAGTTCATCCGACTTTTTCCTGTTTTGGAAATTAAAAACGGGACATAGCTAAGCCATGTCCCGCTTCTTATGAGCACCGCCCGAAGGCGGCACACATCACTGGCAATTAAGCAGCGATCTTGGCTTTGACGACGTTGACAATCGCTGCAAATGCAGGCTTGTCCATCACAGCCATATCAGCCAGGACCTTACGGTCCAGTTCAATAGCGGCCTTCTTCAGACCGTTCATGAACACGCTGTAGGTCACGCCGTGTTCGCGGGCAGCCGCGTTGATACGGGTGATCCACAGGGCGCGGAAGACGCGCTTCTTGTTACGACGGTCGCGGTATGCGTACTGGCCAGCGCGCATCACTGCTTGCTTGGCAATACGGAATACTTTACTGCGACGACCGCGGTAACCCTTGGCCAGGTTCAGTACTTTTTTATGACGGGCACGCGCGGTAACCCCACGTTTTACTCGAGGCATAGTAGCTCCTTAAATAATGTGAGATTAAGCGGTTGGCATCATACGCAGAACGCTAGTCACGTCCGACGCATTGATGTTACGGGTACCACGCAGCTGACGCTTGTTTTTGGTGGTCTTCTTGGTCAGGATGTGGCGTTTGAAGGCCATGCCCGACTTAACGGTGCCACCTGGGCGCACGCGAAAACGCTTTTTCGCGGAGCTCTTAGTTTTCATTTTTGGCATGTGAATGCTCCAATAATGACCGGATTGTAGGTGGCAACAACTCTGCTGCACTTTTAGTGCCTACTCTCACGGGAACCCAGGAGTATAACATAACTCCTGGAAAAACAAAGGGCAGACCGCAGTCTGCCCTTCTTAGCCTCGGAGGCCGATTACTTCTTTTTCTTCGGCGCCAGGATCATGATCATCTGGCGGCCTTCCATTTTCGGGAACTGCTCAACCTGGCCTACCGCCTCCAGGTCAGCCTTCAGACGCTCCAGCATACGCATGCCGATGTCCTGGTGGGCCATTTCACGGCCGCGGAAACGCAGGGTGATCTTGGTCTTGTCGCCCTCTTCCAGGAACTTGGTCAGGTTACGCAGCTTGATGTTGTAGTCGCCATCATCGGTGCCCGGACGGAATTTGACTTCCTTCACCGAGATCACCTTCTGCTTCAACTTGGCTTCGTGCGCCTTTTTCTGTTCCGAATACTTGAACTTACCGTAATCCATCAGCCGGCAGACTGGGGGACTCGCGTTCGGCGCGATCTCGACCAGGTCGACATCGGCCTCTTCCGCCAGGCGGAAGGCTTCGGCCAGGCTTACGATGCCCAGCGGTTCATTTTCCACACCCGACAGACGCATTTCAGGGTGGGTGATCTCGCCATTGATGCGATGGGAAGACTTGTCAGTAGCTATGGTGTTTCCTTCAATTTTGGTTAGTCGGCCGGTTGCGGTGTTTCACGCATCAGGCTTTGGTAGCGACGTCTTGCTGCAGTCGCTCCACCAGGGCTTCGATCGACATGACGCCCAGATCGATATTGCCCCGGGCACGCACGGCCACGGTGTTGGCATCCCGTTCTTTGTCGCCCACCACGAGGATGAAAGGCACTTTTTGGACGGAATGTTCGCGGATTTTATACGTAATCTTCTCGTTGCGCAAATCAGCAGCAACGCGGAAGCCCAGCTTGCGCAGCCTGGTTTCAAGCGCTTTGCAGTAATCCGCCTGGGCATCGCTGATGTTCAGAATCGATACTTGCTGGGGGGCAAGCCACATCGGCAGCGCACCGGCATAGTTCTCAATCAGGATGCCGATGAAGCGCTCGAGCGAACCCACGATGGCACGGTGCAGCATGACCGGGGTCTTGCGGGTGTTGTCATCCGCAACATATTCCGCACCGAGGCGGCCCGGCATGAAGAAGTCGACCTGCATGGTGCCAACCTGCCATGGACGGCCCAGCGAATCCTTCAGGTGGTACTCGATCTTCGGCCCGTAGAAAGCACCCTCGCCTGGCAGCTCGGTCCAGGTCACGCCGCAGGCGCGCAGGCCGGAGCGCAGCGCCTCTTCAGCCTTATCCCATACCTCGTCGTCGCCGATGCGGTTGTCCGGACGCAGCGCCAGCTTGACGTCAATGTTCTCGAAATGGAAATCTTTATAAACCTCCATCGCCTGCTGGTGGAAGGACACCACTTCCGGCTCGATCTGCTCGTTGGTGCAGAAGATGTGTCCATCATCCTGGGTGAAACCGCGCACGCGCATGATGCCGTGCAGGGCGCCGGAAGGCTCGTTGCGGTGGCACTGGCCGAATTCACCGTAACGCAGCGGCAGGTCGCGATAAGAACGCAGGTCGCTGTTGAAGATCTGCACGTGGCCCGGGCAATTCATCGGCTTCAGCGCGTAGGAACGGTTTTCGGACTCGGTCACGAACATGTTCTCGCGGTAGTTTTCCCAGTGTCCGGTCTTGCCCCACAGCGAAGCGTCCAGGATCTGCGGCGCCTTCACTTCCTGGTAGCCGTTTTCCTGGTACTTGCGGCGCATGTATTGCTCCACTTGCTGCCAGATGGTCCAGCCTTTGGGATGCCAGAACACCAGGCCTGGAGCCTCGTCCTGGAAGTGGAAGAAGTCGAGCTGCTTACCCAGCTTGCGGTGGTCGCGCTTCTCCGCCTCTTCCAGCTGGAACAGATACTGCTCCTGGTCTTCCTTCTTGGTCCAGGCGGTGCCGTACACGCGCTGCAGCATTTCGTTCTTGCTGTCGCCGCGCCAGTAGGCGCCGGCCAGCTTCATCAGCTTGAAGACCTTCAGCTTGCCGGTCGACGGCACGTGCGGACCACGGCACAAGTCGGTGAAGCTCCCCTCGGTGTACAGCGACACGTCTTCATTGGACGGGATCGAAGCAATGATCTCGGCCTTGTAATGTTCGTTGATGGACTTGAAGTAAGCCACGGCCTCGTCGCGCGGCAGGACCTTGCGGGTCACCTGCTCGTCTTTCTTCGCCAGCTCGGCCATCTTCTTCTCGATCGCCACCAGGTCGTCCGGGGTGAACGGACGCTTGTAGGAGAAGTCGTAGTAGAAGCCATTCTCGATGACCGGGCCGATGGTCACTTGCGCATCAGGGAACAGCTCCTTGACGGCGTAGGCCAGCAAGTGGGCGGTCGAGTGGCGAATCACGTCCAGGCCTTCCGCATCCTTTTCGGTCACGATGGCGACGTCGGAGTCCTTCTCGATCAGGAAGGAAGTATCGACGACCTTGCCATCAACCTTGCCGGCCAGGGCCGCCTTGCCCAGGCTGGTGCTGATGTTGGACGCAACTTGTGCCACGGTCAGCGGGGCATCGAATTGACGGACGGAACCGTCGGGCAGTCGGACTGAAACCATTATGGATCTCCGGAAGAAAAAGGTAATGCTGGAAAAAATGGACGAAAAAAAACGCGGGCTAGCCGCGTTTTTCTTCAATTGAACAAGCAAAAGAAAGCCGATCGACTAGCGTCACTCACCAACCTTGATGGTAGTTCGCGGTGTCATAACCGGTGTGCCTTTCTCGCTCTTACAAAATGTCTGGTGGGCGGTGAGGAATTCGAATCCCCGACCCCTTGGATGTCGACCAAGTATTCTAACCAGCTGAACTAACCGCCCGTGTCTTTTGCAATGGTACTACATAAAAATATTCTGGTGGGCGGTGAGGAATTCGAATCCCCGACCCCTTGGATGTCGACCAAGTATTCTAACCAGCTGAACTAACCGCCCGAGAGCCAGCATTATAGAGAGCACTTCCCTCTGTGACAAGTGTTTTCCGAAGAAAACATTGCTGCTATATTCAGAGCCTATGCAAAACCACGATTCCACCCACCTGCACGCCCATTTGGATGGCGACGCGCAGCACGCCCACTTCAACGAACATCGCAGCCAGGCAGCGCTGGCAGCCGCATTGGCACTGACTTTGGGCTTTGCCGTGGTCGAAGTGGTGGCTGGCTTCATGGCCAATTCATTGGCCCTGATTTCCGATGCCGGCCATATGGTGACCGATGCCGCAGCGCTCGGCCTGGCCCTGCTGGCGCAACTGATTGCCAAGCGCCGCCCTTCCGCGCGCTACTCTTTCGGTTTCGGCCGCGCCGAAGCGCTAGCCGCTTTCGTCAATGGGCTGGCAATGCTGGTTGTCGTCGGATGGATTGTGTTTGAAGCAGTCCAACGCTTCGCTTCACCAGTGCCGGTGCAAGGCGGCACGGTGCTGGTCGTCGCCGCCATCGGCCTTGCGGTCAACGTGCTCGTCGCGTGGAGCCTGTCGCGCGACAAGGAAAGCATGAATACCCGCGCCGCACTGGTCCACGTGCTGGGCGACCTGCTTGGCTCCGTCGCCGCTCTGATCGCCGGCGGCGTGATCATGGCAACCGGCTGGATGCAGATTGACCCGATTCTCTCTCTGCTGGTGTCGCTGCTGATTCTCAAATCGACCATCGGCGTGCTGCGCGAATCCTTCCACCATTTGATGGAAGGCGTGCCCGATAGCGCCGACTACGCCCAGATCGGCGCCGACCTGGCCGAAGTCCCGGGCGTCCTTTCCGTGCACGATCTGCACGTATGGGAAATGTCGCCCGGCCAGCCGGCCTTGATCGGCCACCTTGAAATCGACGACTTGCAGGAATGGCCGCAAATCCTGCACAACGTCAAAGCCATGCTACTGGCAAAGCATGGAATCGATCACATCACGCTTCAAGCCGAACCGCAGCTCTAATGAAAACGTCGGCGCAATTGACGCACGCGCCGACGTAACAGGCGGGACACTCCGGGCACAAATGATGCTCATCAGGATATTAGCCGAACGGCTAATTCCTCATCATTCCCGGAGGTCACAATGCATAATCTTCCAAAACTTGGGGCAGCCATGACCCTGGCACTGGCGCTCGCCAACGCCAATGCCTCACCTGCCTTTCTGATCAATCCGAATTCGAATGGCGGCGCCCTGACCAACGGTGGCCAGACGTTCCGCGCCACGGCAATCAACGGCATTTCATCACACCGCATCAGCTATTCCGGCAATCCCTTGCTCGCTGCCGGCGCAGGCGCCACTTACGTCTCGAAAGGCTATGTGACCTTTGACAGCTTTTCCGACAACGGCATGCCAGTCTCTGCAGGAAGAAGCCGAGCCAATCTTGACTATGGACTGTATGGCACATTCCAGACTACATTCCATTGCAATTCCCTGCTTGGCCATGGCGTCGGCTGCCAGATCACCAATTTCGATTTCGATATGTATGCCGATCCGGGCGCCGACAACATCTATCACGCCGCCACCCTGGCAGCGGATGGTTGGGTCGATACGTTCGGCCAGCAATACAAACTGGCGCACTCCAGCCATGCGGTACGGCACGGCCTTGGCGGCCTGAACGAGTTAGGTGGCGCCTTCGTCAACCTGAATTTCGGCTGGACACTCACCGACGAGGGCAAGGCATACTTTATCGACCCGGTTCCGTTCTACTCTGCCGCCTTCAGTGCATCCAATAACACCAGCCTTGGCATCTTGTGCGATACCGCCAACTGTGCCGACGCACGCATTGTCGCTATTTCGTCCATCAGCGGAATCCAGGATTTCAATGGAATTCCCGAACCTGGCGCCTTATGTTTGTTCGGGCTCGGGCTGATGGCCTTGCGGGTGTCGCCGCGCCTTACATTGCGCAAAGGCTTGTCACGGCAAGCGTCGCCAAACTGAGATCGGCACATCGCCATCAGGTCGCGGCGGCACCCGCCATTCGAGGACGTCACCCCGCAACTGGTATCCGCGCCGCTGCACCGATCCATCCCATTGTGGATTCGAGGCAGCGGTGATGCGGAACACCAGCTTGTCCTGCTCCACGGAGATGCTGCCGAAATGGGCGCTCATGGCGAGCAATAGCCGCTTGTACTCTTGCGCCCCGGCCGCGCGAAAGTCGCCTTCGAAAGGCGGCCTTTCGGCATGGTAGATCTGCAGCGCATATCGCCCGTCGCTTGCCACATTCAGCATGCCGCGCGGTTTCGCACCGTAATCGTTACTTCGACTGCCGTCGCGATGCTCCCGATAGGCACCGATCAGCTCCCACGAGCCGGCCAGGCCCGCCGTGGCAGCGGGCATATCGGTGGCCGCCGCCGCGCCACAAAGCACCAACGTAGCCAAAACAAATTTCCTCATTGCAAACCTCCATTCTGTTGGACACTCGATAAAGGATAGCTGGCTTGATCGCGCAGTAATATTGCAAAAACCTCGCGCCACCCGTGCATAATTGCACCGATGGATACCCCTGACTGGAACGATCTTCGCTACTTCCTTGCCGTCATCGAGTCTGGCTCGCTGTCTGCAGCCGCGCGCTCGCTTGGTGTTGAGCACACAACCGTCTCGCGCCGCATCGAGGCGCTCGAAAAAGTACTGGGCGTGCGGCTATTTGACCGCTTCGCACGCGGGTGGTCATTAACCACTGCTGGCGCAGAGCTACTACCCCAGGCGCGCCGCGTGGAGGAGGAAATCCAGGGATTGCTGCGGCTGGCGACTGGCGCTGCCGACGGATTTGGCACGGTGCGCATTTCCGCACCACCAGCCATTGCAGCCCATTGGATCGCGCCGCGCTTGGCAGGGTTGCATGCGCAACTGTCGGGAATTCAAATCGAGTTGGGTGCCGAACCGGCCCACGTGGATTTATCGCGGCGCGAGGCAGATATCGCGATCCGTTTTCGTCGGCCATTAGCGCCCGATCTGGCGGTACGGGTCGTCGCAACCGTCAAATATTATCTGTGCGCCACGCCTGAATATCTCGCCTCGCATAACCCGGACCAATGGGAATTTATCGGCTACGACGAAAGCCTCGCAGAAACACCGCAGCAGGAGTGGCTGGAAGCATTTGCGGCGGGCCGGCCCTATGTTTTTTACAGCAACGACCTTAATTCAATTGCGGCGGCAGTGCGTTTTGCGGCTGGCATTGCAATCCTGCCTGATTACCTCGCCGCGGGCTTGATAATCCCCGACATTATCTGCCCGGTGCAGCGCGAACTATGGATGGTGATTCACGATGATGTGCGCAAATCGCCTCGCGTGCGGCGCACTGCCGACCTGATCGCACAACTGTTCAGCAGCCCAGCGAACTAGCTTCTGGCTGCAACGCGCCAAGCCTTGGCACGTTGCAGGCAAGCCCGCAGAGGGAGGCAAGTCGCCTCGACTCAAGCACGGCGGGCTTCGAGGATGCCGCTGACTTCGCAGATCGCAGCGAGGGCTTTTTGCAATTGGCTGGTAGCTCCGATCTCGACCGTAAATGTCATGCGGGCCTGGCCTTTGGCAGACTGGGTATTTACACCGGTAACGTTGATTTTCTCGCGCGAGAAAATCTCGGAGATATCTCGCAGTAATCCCTGGCGGTCGGCAGCCAATACAAACAGATCGACCGGGAATACCGTATCGGAGCGGGCTGCGCCCCATGCCGTCACGATTACCCGTTCGGGCGCCTTGGAACGCATTTCGGCAAAGTTTTTGCACGAGGCGCGGTGAATCGACACACCTTTGCCGCGCGTGACAAAACCGACAATTGGATCGGGTGGCGCCGGTTTGCAGCATTTGGCCAGTTGCGTCATCAAGCCATCGGTGCCAACCACCAAGACGCCCGATTTGGCGCCCGATTCCACGCTCGAAATGCGGCTCTTATTCACCGCCACCTGGTCGGTGGAATCCTCTTCCGATTCAGCCGGGTCGCGCAAGGCGGCTTCGACGTGGCGCAGCGAGAACTCATCCTTGCCAACAGCCAGGAACAGGTCATCCACTTTGCCAAAGCCCAGCTTTTGCGCCAGGGTTTCCAGGTTGACGGCAGTCTTGCCTTCACGCTGCAGCGATTTCTCGACCAGGGAACGGCCGTTGGCGACAGTTTCCTGCACGTCGATGGCGTGGAACCACGCACGTACCTTGGTACGCGTCCGGTTCGAAACCGTGTAGCCAGGGCTCAGCCAGTCGCGCGACGGGCCAGCCGTGCCGGGCGCGCCCTTGGCGGTAATAACTTCGCAAGTTTGCCCGCTTTTCAAGGCGGTATTCAGCGGCACCATCTGGCCGTCGACGCGCGCACCGCGGCAGCGGTGGCCCACGTCGCTGTGCAGGTGGTAGGCGAAATCGATCGGCGTAGCGCCGACCGGCAGTTCGATCACGCGCGCCTGCGGCGTCAGCACGAAAATGCGGTCGTCCAGCGTGGCGGACTTGAGTTTCTCGACCCATTCGCGCTGCTGGTCCTCGTTATTGACTACAGCATCGGCAACTTCGGTTTTCCAGGCCAGCAGCTGGCGCAGCCAGGCGATCTTCTCGTCATATTGCTGGCCTTTGAAGTTGGAACCGCCCTCCTCCTTGTAGCGCCAGTGCGCAGCCACGCCGTATTCCGCGAAGCCGTGCATCTCCTGCGTGCGGATCTGCACTTCGAGCGGTCGGCCATCGTCCGCCGTCACCACGGTGTGCAGCGACTGGTAGCCGTTTGCCTTGGGACGGGAAATGTAATCGTCGAATTCTTTGGGGATCGGGGTCCAGATATTGTGGACCACGCCGAGCACCGTATAGCAGGTCTTCACGTCGTCGACGATCACGCGGAAGGCGCGCACATCGTACAGTTCCGAGAAGTCCAGGTCCTTGCCCTTCATCTTGTTCCAGATGGAATAGATGTGCTTGGGCCGGCCGAAGACTTCGGCCTTGATGCCCGCTGCAGCCAATTCGGACTGCAGGCGCGCAATGGAAGACGTGACGAAGCTCTCGCGCGCCATGCGCTTCTCTTCCAGCATCTTCGCAATGCGCTTGTAGGTATCCGGCTCGATGAAGCGGAACGACAGGTCTTCCAGCTCCCACTTGATCTGCCAAATGCCGAGGCGGTTGGCCAGCGGAGCGTAAAGGTCCAGGGTTTCGCGGCCGTAAGCCCGTGTCACTTCATCAAAGCGCTTGATATCGGAGAAGTAACGCAAGGTGGTGCAGCAGGATGCAAGGCGCACCAGCACCACGCGCATGTCGGTGGCCATTGCCAGCAGCATCTTGCGCAGCGACTCGACCTGGGCCATAGCCTGCTGCGCCGCATTCTTGGTGCGCGCAGCGCTGCCGGAAGACGCCAGCGTCAGTTCGCGCAGCCGGATCAATTGGCGCACGCCAGCCACCAAGTCGTTGACTTCCTGGCCGTAGCGCGGCTCGATGAAAGGGGCGGTATCGGCGTCGAGCAGGGTCAGCTCGAACATCAGTGCCGCGATGCGGGTTTCCGCATCGGTGCGCAGGATGGCCAGTGTGCTGGCCACCCCGACGGCAAACTCCAGGGCATCCTGCCCGTGGCCGGTGATACGTCCGCTGTACGCCTGGCTGGCGTGGTCGAGCGCAGCCAGCACGCGCGCCCCATCGTCGGCGGACAAGCCTTGTACCAGCGCGTCCGTCGTTGCGCTATTGAGAGCCGCGATTGAAACCATTGCTGAAACCTTTACGTACTTCTAACTTACTTCTGGGCGGCAGTCACCACGATTTCGATGAGCCATTCAGGATTCGCCAGTTGCGCCTGGACAGTCGCGCGCGGCGGGGTATTGCCTTCCACAACCCAGGCTTCCCACACTTCATTCATGGCGGCGAAATTGGCCAGGTCGGTGATGTAGATCTGGGCGCGCAGGATGTGCGCCTTGTCGCTGCCGGCTTCGGCCAGCAGGCGGTCGATGTGGCCCAGCACTTCCGCAGTCTGCGCCTTGATGTCGCCAGCCTTTTCGGCGATCTGGCCGGCCAGGTACACGGTGCCGTTATGGACGGCGATTTCCGACATGCGCTTACCTACGTGAAAACGTTTGATTTCCATGCTTCTCTCTTAGTGGTTCAACAAAAAATCTTTCGCAATCGCGATCTGGTCGTCGTGCAGGAAGGTCGGCGCGTGACCGACGTCCGGGATTTCCACCAGCCTGGCTTTCGGACCGCGCTGCGTCATGGCTTCCGCAGTTTCGCGCGACAGCAGGTCGGAATTGGCGCCGCGCACCAGCAAGGTCGGGCAGCGGATCGCATCGTAGGCCGCCCACAGCATGGCTTCGTCGGCCTTGGCCGATTCCGGCGTCACAGACTGGAACGGCAAGGCCAGGCCCATGTCGTAGTGGCGCACCCACGAGCCGTCCCTGTCCTGGCGCAGCACGTCGGCGGCCAGCTTATGCCATTCCGCATCCGTGTGTTCGCCGAACGTAGTCGAAACCATCTTCACGAATTCGGCGCCAGCCTTGAAGGTCGGGAAGCGCACTTCCTGCGCGATGTAATCGCCGATGCGCTGGATCGCCAGCGAATCCAATGTGGGGCCGATATCGTTCAATACCAGCTTGCTGACCGGATTATCCGGCAGCGAGGCCAGGCCCATGCCGATCAAGCCGCCCATGGATGTGCCGAACCAGTCGACCGTCTGGCGCTCGCCATTGGCCAGCACGCGCGCCAGCAGCGTCACCATATCGCTGACATATTGCGGCAATCGGTAGAGCTGGGGATTGACCAGGCTGCCGGAACGGCCGCGGCCCACCACATCGGGACAGACCACCCGGTAATCCTTGCACAGCGACTGTGCAAGATTGTCAAAATCATCCGAAACACGGGTAACGCCGTGCACGCAGACCAGTACGTCCGGGTTGTCTTCTTCGCCCCATTCCTTGTATGCCATCTGGTGCAAACCAGACATGGAGAAACACTGAACGGACTTGATTTTAGCTTCTGGCATTCGGTTCCTCGCTCCCCGTACTATTGGTTTTTGCGCTACATTCTACATTGGCTAACTAATTATAGGGGACCAAATGGTCAGCACGGCTCTGCGCGGCAAAACTGCGCTCGTAACCGGCTCTACTTCCGGCATCGGCCTGGGCATCGCGCGCAGCCTGGCAGCGGAAGGCGCCAACATCGTATTGAACGGCTTTGGCGACGCGGGCGAAATCGCCCGTCTGCAGGAATCGCTGGCCGCCGAATTCGGCGTGCAGGCAGGCTACCACGGCGCCGACATGAGCAAGCCGGCCGACATCGAGGCCATGATGGCCTATGCTGCCGGCAAATTCGGCGGCGTCGACGTGCTGGTAAATAACGCCGGCATCCAGCACGTGGCCAACATCGAAGACTTCCCGGCCGAACGCTGGGATGCCATCATCGCCATCAACCTGACTTCGGCCTTCCACACCACCCGCCTGGCACTGCCGCACATGAAGGCGCGCAACTGGGGCCGCATCATCAACCTCGCTTCCGTACACGGGCTGGTGGCATCGGCCGGCAAGTCCGCCTACGTCGCTGCCAAGCACGGCCTGGTTGGCTTTACCAAGGCCACGGCGCTGGAAACCGCCAAGACCGGCATCACCTGCAACGCCATCTGCCCTGGCTGGGTCTTGACGCCGCTGGTGCAGAAACAGGTCGATGCCCGCGCCGAAAAGGACGGCCTGTCCAACGAAGCGGCCAAAGCTGCCCTGCTGGCGGAAAAACAGCCGTCTGGCGAATTCGTCACGCCGGAGGAGCTGGGTGCCATGGCGGTCTTCCTGTGCTCCGATGCCGCCCGGCAGATGCGCGGCGTGGCCTGGAATATGGATGGCGGCTGGGTCGCTCAGTAATCAGTCCTGCTGCGCCAGGTAGTTATTCTTCAGGCGCATATAGTGCTCGGCCGAGTACTTGAAATGCGCAATCTCCTGTTCGGTCAGCTCGCGGATGCGCATCGCGGGCCGGCCGACATACAGTCCACCACTCTTCAGCACCTTGCCGGGAGCCACCAGGCTGCCCGCCCCGACCATCACGTGCTTTTCGATGACCACGTCATCCATGATGATCGAACCCATGCCGACCAGGCATTCGTCGCCGATGGTGCAGCCATGCAGCAGCACCGAATGCGCAATCGTGACGTGCTTGCCGATCGTCAGGGCCGCCCCTTCCGGTTTGGCTGCAGAACGGTGCGATACGTGGCACATGGCAAAGTCCTGTACGTTGCTGCCTTCGCCGATCGTGAT
Organism: Duganella sp. Root336D2; assembly: GCF_001425005.1. Classification (GTDB taxonomy): domain Bacteria; phylum Pseudomonadota; class Gammaproteobacteria; order Burkholderiales; family Burkholderiaceae_D; genus Rugamonas. The sequence goes on from NZ_LMDB01000001.1 coordinate 525,919, forward strand.
GCGATTGACGTCGCCGCGCACCACCGCATTGCACCAGATCGAAGCATCGCGGCCGATGCTGACGTCGCCGACGATTTGCGCGGACTGGTGGACGAACACGCCGTCTGCCAGCTGGGGGAAGGTATCGAGGTAGGGTTGCAGGGTCATGCCAGGATTATATGGCGTGCGGCGCTGCAGCACCCACCCCATTGTGGTTTTCCACAATGGGGATAGACACAATAGCGGCAAGACAAGCCGTTTGCCATGATGAGGATATTCGGAGACAAACGAGGCCCCCTCATCATGGAAAAGAAACCCTTCTATAAAGTACTGTACGTCCAGGTACTGTTCGCCATCTTCTGCGGCGTCATGCTCGGCATCTACCTGCCGGCCGACGCTGTAGCCATGAAACCGCTTGGCGACGGCTTCATCAAACTGATCAAAATGATCATTGCCCCGGTCATCTTCTGTACCGTGGTGAGCGGCATCGCCGGCATGCAGGACGTGAAGAAGATTGGCCGCGTCGGCGGCAAAGCCCTGCTCTACTTCGAAATCGTTTCCACCTTCGCACTGGTCATCGGCCTGGCCGTTGCCAACTTCATGCAGCCTGGCGCCGGCTTCAATGCCGACCCGCACACGCTGGACACCAAGTCGATCGCCCAGTACACGGAAAAGACCAAGGCGCTGACCACCACCGACTTCCTGCTGAATATCATCCCTAACACCGTGTTCGATGCCTTCGCCAAGGGCGACATCCTGCAGGTGCTGCTGGTTGCCGTGCTGTTCGGCTTCGCCCTGTCCCTGCTCGGCGAGCGCGGCCGCCCGGTACACAAGCTGATCGACGAGGTATCGCACGCCTTCTTCGGCATGGTCAACATCATCATGAAGGCCGCCCCGATCGGCGCCTTCGGCGCCATGGCCTTCACCATCGGCAAATACGGCATCGCTTCCCTGCTGCCGCTGGCCAAGCTGATGGGTTCGTTCTACCTGACCTGCCTGCTGTTCGTGTTCATCGTGCTGGGCCTGATCGCCAAGTACACCGGCTTCTCGATCGCGCGCTTCATCTCCTACATCAAGGAAGAACTGCTGATCGTGCTGGGTACCTCCTCCTCGGAAAGCGCCCTGCCTTCGCTGATGCGCAAGCTGGAAAAACTGGGCGCCTCCAAGCCAGTGGTTGGCCTGGTGGTACCGACCGGCTACTCCTTCAACCTGGACGGCACCAATATCTACATGACCATGGCCGCCCTGTTCGTCGCCCAGGCCACCAATACCGACCTGACGCTGTGGCAGCAACTGACCATCCTCGGCGTTGCCATGCTGACCTCGAAAGGCGCCTCCGGCATCACCGGCGCCGGCTTCATCACCCTGGCTGCCACCCTGGCCGTGGTGCCTAGCATCCCGGTGGCAGGCATGGCGCTGATCCTCGGCATCGACCGCTTCATGAGCGAATGCCGCGCCCTGACCAACTTCGTCGGCAACGGCGTGGCAACCCTGGTGGTCGCCAAATGGGAAGGCGAGCTGGACATGGACACCCTGAAGCGCGAACTGGCCAATCCAACCCCGCTGAATGCGCCAGCCCAGCCGGTTACCGCGGAAGCCCTGGCCGCCACTGCCGAATAAGCCCGCAACTCCCGTATCATCAAAACAGGCCCCATGCAATACTGCATGGGGCCTGTCTTTCTTTGTGGCGAGAATGTAACGAATAGTCACGGCGTGAATGTTGACATACGGAAACACGAGCCCTAGAATAAACTCACTAATAATGCATATAACGGAAGCCAGGATGAGACTCCCCAGCCACCGTGGATTTACCTTGATTGAAGTGATGGTCACCGTTGTAATCGTCGGTATCCTCGCTGCAATCGCGATCCCCAACTACACCCGCTACGTCATTCGCGGCAATCGCGCCGCTGCGCAGCAGCACCTGATCGACCTGGCGCAGCGCGAACAGCAATTCCTGGCCGATGCGCGCGTCTACAAAGATTCGGTCGCCGGCCTGAACATGCAGACGCCGCCAGCCGTGTCCAAGTGGTACACCATCACCATCCAGACCGACAGTGGTCCGCCGCCAAAGTTCACCATCACCGCCACGCCTGTCGCCGGCAGCGGCCAGGCCAGCGACGGCAACCTGAGCATCGACCAGGCTGGCGCCAAGCTGCCAGCCGATAAGTGGTGATGCCATGAAGCGCCAATCCGGCTTCGGCCTGACAGAGATGATGCTGGTGGTTGTCATTATCGGCATCTTGGCGTCCGTCGGCATGCCGGCGATGCAGGACTTTATCTCCAACCAGCGTTTAAAGAGTACCTCGAGCGACTTGTTCACCAGCATCCTGCGCGCGCGCAGCGAAGCCATCAAGCGCAACAAGGACGTGACGATCTCCCCTGCCGCCAACTGGAACACGGGCTGGACCATCCCAAGCCCGAATGCCGGCGAGCCGGTACTGGCCAGTTTTGCCACGCGCCAGGCGATCACCGTCACCGGTCCCGCAAGCGGCGTGACCTTCACCGCCGCCGGCCGCGTCAAGGGCACCAGCAGTCCGCAATTTTCGATTACTTCTTCCACGGGCAAGGCCAGCTGCATCAACATTGACCTCGGCGGCCGCCCGAACGTGAAACCCACATCATGCTAAGACCCCGCCAACACGGCATCTCATTGATTGAAGTGCTGGTCACGATCGTGATCCTGGCATTCGGCCTGCTGGGCATTGCCGTCTTCCAGGCCAAAGCCAGCGTCGGCTCGATCGAGTCTTACCAGCGGGCGCAGGCCGTCATCCTGCTGGACGACATGACCGCCCGCGTGCAAGGCAACCCGGTGAATGTCGCATCTTACGAATCCAGCAACATCGGCACCGGCGACACGCAGCCGGCCGACTGCAGCGCCCTCGGCGCCGGCGCACTGCGCGATGTTTGCGAGTGGAGCAATCTGCTGAAAGGTGCTGCGGAAATTGATAGCAGCACCAAGGTCGGCGCCATGATTGGCGCCCGCGGCTGCATCACCGTGCTGCAGGTCGCCGACCCCAGCGCCGGCGTTTGCCGGCCCGCCATTGTCCAGGTAGCCGTTACCTGGCAAGGCTTGCACGCCACCCAGGCTCCATCGCTGGGCTGCGGGCTCAATCAGTTCGGCGACGAGAGCTATCGCCGCCTGATTGCCGCCCAGGTCCTGATTCCTCAACTGAACTGCAAATGAGGAGCCCATCCATGCAGAATTATCGCCGTCGCGAGCAAGGCTTTACCATAGTCGAGCTGATGGTGGCCGTCGCCGTCGGTCTCCTGCTGCTCGCCGGCTTGTCGACCCTGTTCACGAGCAACAGTGCCGCGCAAATGGAAATCGAACGCGCCAACCGCCAGGTGGAGAATGGCCGCTATGCCATGCAGCTGATGACTGGCGACTTGCGCAACGCCGGCTATTACTCTGAATACGACCCGATCGAACTGACGGCGCCGGCCGCCCTTCCCGACCCGTGCGATCTCGACCTGACCAGTATGCGCGGCGCGATCGCCTACGCGGTACAAGGCTATGACAACAGCAATTCACTCGGCTGCCTGTCTGACGTCAAGGCCAATACCGATGCAGTGGTGGTGCGCCACACCCACACCTGTGTGGTCGGCGCTGCCGATTGCGAAGACGACACTGCCGGCGGCCCCTTCTTCCAGGCCTCGCAATGCGCCAACGACTATGAACTTGGCTCCAACGACAAGACCAAGCACTACCAGATCTCGGCGACAAACAGCGGCTTCAGCCTGCACAAGTTCAACTGCACCACAGCCTATAACAGCGGCAGCGTGGCCGAGGTACGCCGCCTGCTGACCCATATCTACTTTGTTGCCAACAACAGTGTCGCGGGCGATGGCATCCCGACCCTCAAGCGTGCCGAAGTGGTCAGCAAGAGCGGTGTCATGTCGGTCCAGATCGTGCCGCTGGCCGAAGGCATCGAAAATATGCAGCTGGAATACGGTCTTGACAGTAACGACGATGGCGTGGCCGACAGTTTCACCACCAAAGTCAACGATGCGCAGTGGGGCAACGTGGTGTCGGTCAAACTGCACCTGCTAGCACGCACCTTGAGCCCTTCCGTGGGACACACTGACAGCAAATCCTATGTACTCGGCTCGGACGAGAACGGCCAGCAGAATGTCGTCGGTGCCAGCAACGACAAGTACAAGCGCCACGTCTTCACCTCACTGATCGGCCTGCCTAACGTGGCCGGAAGGAAATCCTGATGAAACACCCTGCAATCCGTCAGCAAAGCGGCATGACCATGGTCGTAGCATTGGTCATGCTCGTGCTGATCACCTTGCTGGCCATGACGACTTTCAACCTGAGCAAGTCCAGCATCCAGGTGGTCAACAATATGCAAAACCGCGATGAAGGCATTGCCGCCAGCCGCAGCGTGCTCGACGAGGCGATGTCCAGCACCCGCTTCTTTGACACGCCAAACGATGCATTGAACCAGCCTTGCCTGAACAGTAACCATCGCTGCTTCGACCTCAATGGCGACGGCGTGGTCGATATTGTCACTGCCTTGAGCGCAGCGAAATGCGTCAAGGTGCGCACCATCAAGACCAACGAACTCGATTTCGGCGTCGAAGAAGACCGCGGCTGCAGCGTCGGTTCCAGCGCCGACAGCGGAATCGTCGGCGCCAACAAAGGTGATTCGATGTGCGCCGACTCGACCTGGGAGATGACGGCCACCAGCCAGGACCAGCAGGTTCAATCGGAAGTGCAGATGGTGCAGGGCGTCGCCATGCGCGTCTCCACCGACAACGTCGAAACCTCCTGCAAATAGTAGCCCGCTTATTTTTGAGAGCCAGCCATGCCAAAAAAGCTTATGATCGCCGCGGCCGCCAGCCTCGGCGCATGCGCCACCCTCCTGTCGTTCCCAGCTGGCGCTGACGACATCGATATTTTCACCGGTGCCTCCGCCGGTACCTCGATCAATCCACGCATCCTGATTGTGCTGGACAATACGTCCAACTGGTCGCGCCAGGCGCAGCAATGGCCGGGCGGACTGACCCAGGGCCAATCCGAGGTGCGCGCCATCAAGAACGCAATCGCCACCCTGGACTCCAAAGTCAATGTCGGCCTGTTCGAGTTCGTCACCGACGGCAACGCCAACGACAATGGCGGCTTCGTGCGTTTCCAGGTGCAGCCGATGAGTCCTTCGGCCAAGAACGCTTTCAACAACCGGCTCGACGCCATCGACAACGGCATCACCAGCCCGATCGAGAAGCGCAACTCGGGCACGATGTACGGCAACCTGCTGTATGACGTCTACAATTACCTCGGCGGCCGCCCCGGCTATTCCGCCGCGCAAGGCGTCACGCCAGGCTCGATTGCCGACCCGGACGGCTATGTCAGCCGCTGGGTGCCGTTCAAGTCTCCCCTGAGTGACGACGCCAGCTGCGCCAAGACCATCGTCATCTTCGTCACCAATCCGGACCAGAGCGGTCCGACCAAGGACGATTCCGCCAACACCACCCAGCTGCAGAGCCTGGGCGGCAATACCAGGCAACTCGGCCTGCCGAACTTCTCGACCGAGACCGTCCAGAGCGTTACCAATATCGGCCAGACCTCGGTCTGCTATTCGAGCCAGAGCGCTGCCGGTAACGAACTGAACATGGCGCCTTGGCCAACCACCTGCGGCAACTACACCGACGGCTGCAAGATCGGCTCGCCCCTGAACGACGGCAGCAAGATCTGCCCGGTCGGCACCGCATCATATGCAATCAATGGCGTCAACAGCAGCGTGACCAACGTGCCAACCGGCGGCGAAACCACCGATGCCAATCCGTGGAATGCCGACGAATGGGCGCGCTTCATGCACGACAAGGGCGTGCCGATCCCGGCCAGCACCTTGAAGTCCAAAGTAACGTTCTACACCATCGACGTGTACAACGCGCAGCAGAACATCGAGCACACCAAGCTGATGCTGAGCATGGCCCGGGCCGGCGGCGGCAAGTATTTTGCCGCCAAGAGCCAACAGGCCATCCTTGACGCACTGAACCAGATTATTGGCGAGGTCCTGGCCGTGAACTCGACCTTTGCGTCGACTTCGCTGCCGGTGAACGCCACCAACCGTTCGCAGAACCAGAACCAGGTCTTCATCGGCATGTTCCGTCCCGACCCGGACGCCAAGCCGCGCTGGTTCGGCAACCTGAAGCGCTACCAGTTGGTGCTGGACGGTTCCGAGGTCAAGCTGGGCGACGTCAACGGCAACCTGGCAGTGAATGACAACACCGGCTTCATCACCGACTGCGCGCAAAGCTACTGGACGGTCGAAAAGGGTGCGTACTGGGAAAAGCTCGGGCTCAACCCTGACCCTTCCAGCGGCTGCAAGGCCTTGCCGAGCGGTGTTTCGCCCTACTCCGATGCGCCGGACGGACCATCGGTTGAGAAAGGCGCAATGGCGCAGATGCTGCGCAATGGTAATGACCCTGGCACCACCGGCACCCCGAGCTACGCGGTCAACCGCACCCTGTACACCCGCACAGCCGGCGGCACTTCGCTGGTAGCCTTCAACACCACCAATAGCGGCCTGTCGGCCGACTTGGTCAACTTCATCAAAGGCGCGGACGTCACGTTAGAGCGCGGCGCGGATATGCCGACCACCACCACCCGCCCTTCGATCCACGGCGACGTGATCCACTCGCGCCCGCTGCCGCTGGCCTATGACGATAACAATGTCTTCGTGTTCTACGGCTCCAACGACGGTTTCTTCCGCGCCGTGGACGCCAGCAATGGCAAGGAACGCTGGGCCTTCGTCGCCCCTGAATTCTTCAGCCGCCTGTCGCGCCTGAAGGACCAGACGCCGCTGGTGAACTACCCGAACGTGGCCGGCCCCGGCGACGTGGCTGCAGTCGGCACCCCGAAGGACTACTTCTTCGACGGTTCCACCGGCGTGTACCAGAACCAGCCGATCGATGCCAGCGAAGCCAAGAAGATCTGGATCTACCCAACCATGCGCCGGGGCGGCCGCATGGTATACGGCCTGGACGTCAGCAGCATCGACAGTCCACGCCTGATGTGGTCGGTTGGTTGCCCTAACCTGGCCAACGACAGCAACTGCACCCCTGGCTTCGACGGCATCGGCCAGACCTGGTCGATGCCATCGGTGGCCTTCGTCAAGGGCTATTCCGCGACCCGCCCGCTCATCGTGATGGGCGGCGGCTACGACAACTGCGAAGATGCCAACACCGGCGCGCCAACCTGTGTTTCCGGCAAAGGCGGCTTCGTCTACATCATGGACGCGGAAACCGGCTCGCTGCTGGCCAGCTTCAAGACCAAGCGCAGCATCGTCGGCGACGTTTCGATGATCGATATCGACAACGATGGAACGGTCGACTATGCCTATGCGGCCGACCTGGGCGGCAACGTCTACCGCATTGACTTCATCGATACGCCGACCAATAAGGCGGCCCTGAACGCCAGCAGCTGGCGCATGTACCGCGTGGCCTACACCAACCAGGCCACCAGCCCGCGCAAATTCATGTTCGGCCCGGCACTGCTGTACAACAAGGGATTCGTCTACGTGACGCTGGGCAGCGGCGACCGCGAACACCCATTGTCCTGGCAATACCCGTACGAGTCGACATCCAACCGCTTCTACGTGGCGCTGGACGACTTGAGCAGCCGTCCAACGACTGACGAGGCCGGCCTGAACATGGACGCCAGCCTGACCAACAGCACTTCGCCAACCGACTGTAATTCGCCGAACGTGCTGCCGAACGGCAGCAGCCGTGGCTGGTTCATGGAATTGCAAAAGGGCGAGCAGGTCGTGACCTCCTCCCTGATCGCCGGCGGCACCGTGATGTTCAGCACCAACCGCCCGATCGTCGGCAACGCTTCCAGCTGCTCCACCGCTTTAGGTGAAGCGCGCGGCTACGTGGTCAACCTGTTCAATGCTTCAGGCACCATCGGCGCCGACGGCCTCTGCGGCGGCAGCCGCTCCTCGGTGTTTGCCGGCGGCGGCCTGCCGCCTTCGCCGGTGCTGGCGCGCGGCGTGCTGGTGCGCCCACCATCTGACCCAAGGAACCCGAACGCCCCCGATCGCCGTGTATCGGTGGTGATCGGCTCCGGCGGCCCGCCATCGGCGATCCAGTCGAAACGGATCAACCCGAACATCAGCTCGATCCGCAAACGTAAATACACCTACGTCAAAGGCCAATAAGTAAATGAAAGTCGGGGTCACTTCCATCACGCCGAGGTCGGTGATGATCATGTCCACCACGCCGACGCCAGTCAGCGGCAGGTCGCATTTCTTCAGCAGCTTGTGCGAGGTCGAGCCATCCTTGGCGGTGGCGACGTGCTCCATCAGCACCACCACTTTCTTGACGCCGGCCACCAGGTCCATCGCGCCGCCCATGCCCTTCACCATTTTGCCCGGGATCATCCAGTTGGCCAGGTCGCCCTTCTCCGACACCTGCATCGCGCCCAGGATCGCCAGGTTGATCTTGCCGCCGCGGATCATGGCGAACGAATCGGCCGAGCTGAAGTAAGCTGCGCCTGGCAGTGCGGTCACAGTCTGCTTGCCGGCGTTGATCAGGTCGGCATCCACCTCCGCTTCGGTCGGGAACGGGCCGATGCCCAGCAGGCCGTTTTCCGACTGCAGGGATACTTCGACATCTTGCGGTACATAGTTGGCCACCAGGGTCGGCAGGCCGATGCCCAGGTTGACATAAAAGCCGTCCTGCAGCTCTTTCGCCGCACGCGCGGCCATTTCATCACGAGTCCATGCCATGTTGTCTTCTCCTTAGTTGGCACGCACGGTGCGCTGTTCGATGCGTTTTTCCGGTGAGGCGTTGAGCACGATGCGGTGCACGTAGATGCCCGGCAGGTGCACGGCGTCCGGATCGATGGCGCCGACTTCCACGATCTCTTCGACTTCCACCACGCAGACCTTGCCGGCGGCAGCCACGTTCGGGTTGAAGTTGCGCGAGGTTTTGCGGAATACCAGGTTGCCCGACTTGTCGGCCTTCCAGGCCTTGACCAGGGACACGTCGGCCACCAGCGAGCGCTCCATCACGTACTGTTCGCCGTCGAATTCGCGAATCTCCTTGCCATCGGCGACGATGGTGCCGACGCCGGTCTTGGTGAAGAAGGCTGGAATGCCGGCGCCGCCGGCGCGCAGCTTTTCAGCCAGGGTGCCTTGCGGGGTGAATTCCAGTTCCAGTTCGCCGGCCAGGAACTGGCGCGCGAATTCCTTGTTCTCGCCCACGTAGGAGGAGATCATCTTCTTGATCTGGCGGGTTTCCAGCAACTGGCCCAGGCCAAAGCCGTCCACGCCGGCGTTGTTGGAGATCGCGGTCAGGCCGGTGGCGCCGCTATCGCGCAGGGCGGCGATCAGCGCTTCCGGGATGCCGCACAGGCCGAAACCGCCGACCGCAATGGTTTGGCCGTCGGCCACGATGCCGGCCAGGGCGGCCTTGGCATCCGGGTAAATCTTGTTCATTATGTCTCCTTGTTCAAATGGCCAGAAGGCGATTGAGGATAGAATACGCGCGCCGAAACTTCAATACCGTAGAAATACCGCAATGCCGATCAATTACGAATCCATCTTCAAATTCGCCCCGGTAGGCATGTGCGTATCGGACAACCGCGTGATCAGAACCAGCAACGATGCGCTGGCCGCCATGTTCGGCTACGGCGCCGGCGCACTGGATGGGCAATCGTTCCAGGTCTTGTACCCCACCCAGGATGAATACCTGCGCACCGGCGACCGCATCATCCCTATCATGAATGCCAAGGGGCGTTATTCGGATGAGCGCATTATGCGCCGCGCCAATGGGGAATTGTTCTGGTGCCACGTGACCGGGCGCGCGCTGGATGCGGCCCAGCCGCTGGGCGCGGGCATTTGGACGTTTGAAGATGTGTCGGAACAAAGGCCGGTGTCGGCGGCACTCACGCCGCGCGAGCGGGAAATTGCGGCGCTGCTGGTGGAAGGCAAGACCAGCAAGATGATCGCGCGGGATACGGGATTGTCGCCGCGAACTGTAGAGATGCACAGGGCCAGTTTGATGCGGAAGTTTGGGGCTGCCACAGCGACCGAGCTGGTGCACAAGCTGGCTGGGGCGCGCTGAAAACCGCTTAACCAGCCATCATCCCGTCATCGGCGGAGATGATGGCGCCGTTGATGAAGTGCGCTTCATCCCCCGCCAGCAGCAGCAGCAAGCCATCCAGGTCTTCCGGCTTGCCGGCCCGCTTGCGCGGCAGCATATCGATCAGGCGCTTGCCCTGGTCGCTGGCAAAATAGTCCTCATTGATCTCGGTCTCGATATAACCCGGGCAAATGGCGTTGGTGTTGATGCCATATTTGCCCCACTCCACCGCCATGGCCTTGGTCATCTGCACCACGCCTGCCTTGCTCATGCAGTAGACGCCGATCTGCGGCAGCACCCGCAGGCCAGCCACTGAAGCGATATTGATAATGCGGTGCTGCTTGCGCGGATCGCCCTTGGCGCGCGCAATCATGCGTTTGGCGGTTTCCTGCGCCACGAAGAAGGCGCCGCGCAGGTTGCAGTCCATGACAAAGTCATAATCTTCCGGCGAGACGTCAAGCAGACGTTGCGTCATAGACACACCGGAATTATTGACCAGGATGTCGATCGGCCCGGCCTCGGTTTCGGCGTGGGCGATGGCCGATTTGATGCTCGCATAGTCGGTCACGTCGAGCGTGACCACATGGGCGGCGCCACCGTCGGCTTCGATTTCTGCACGCAGTTCTTTCAGCCGTTCGCTGCGGCGCGAGGCCAGCACCACCTGGCATCCGGCCTTGGCCAGCACCTTGGCGAACCGGGCGCCAAGCCCGCTGGAGGCACCCGTGATCAGGGCGATTTTGCCCTCAAAATTTACTTCGATCCCCACCGGCTACTCCTTTTGATTCCGTTCCGCCATGATGACACAAAAAACCTCCTTATTAGATTGCCACGTCTAATATTAGCCCTCACAATGGCGCCACCGTTGCAATACCCGGGAAAAAAGAGCACACTCGTTCTATTTCCAGCATCGAATTTCCCTTCATTCTTACAAAAACACTATGAGCAACCTTGTAGAACAGTACGGCCCGCGCGAGGCAATGGAGTACGACGTTGTGATCGTTGGCGGCGGCCCTGCTGGCCTGGCGGCAGCGATCAAGATCAAACAGATGAACGCGGATACCTCCGTGGTCGTGCTGGAAAAAGGCGGCGAGCTCGGCGCCCATATCCTGTCCGGCGCCGTGATGGACCCGAAAGCCCTGACCGAACTGATCCCTGACTGGAAAGAGCTGGGCGCTCCGCTGAACACCGAAGTCACCGAAGACCGCGTGCTGTTCCTGACTGAAAGCAAGGCGTTCAAGACCCCGAACTTCATGCTGCCGAAGTGTTTCGAGAACCACGGCAATTACGTCATTTCGCTGGGCAACGTGGTGCGCTGGCTGGGCCAGCAGGCCGAAGCCCTTGGCGTGGAAATCTTCCCTGGCTTCACCGGCGCCGAAGTACTGTATAACGACGATGGTTCGGTTAAAGGCGTGGCGACCGGCAATATGGGCGTGAAGCGCGATGGCGAACCAGGCCCTGACTTCCAGCTGGGCATGGAATTGCACGGCAAGTACACCCTGTTCGCGGAAGGCGCGCGCGGCCACCTGGGCAAGCAGCTGATGGCCAAGTTCGACCTGAACAAGGGCAAGGATCCCCAGTCCTACGGCATCGGCATCAAGGAGCTGTGGGAAATCGATCCGTCCAGGCACAAGCCTGGCCTGGTGATCCACACCACTGGCTGGCCGCTGGACAGCAAGACTTACGGTGGCTCCTTCCTGTACCACCTGGAAAACAACCAGGTGATGGTCGGCTATGTGGTCGGCCTTGATTACGAGAACCCGTACCTGTCGCCATACGAAGAATTCCAGCGCTACAAGACCCACCCGGAAATCCGTACCTTCTTCGAAGGCGCCAAGCGTATTTCCTACGGCGCACGTGCAATCACCGCCGGCGGCCTGCAATCGCTGCCGAAGCTGGTATTCCCGGGCGGCGCCCTGATCGGCTGCGACGCCGGCTTCCTCAACATGAGCCGCATCAAGGGTTCTCATGCTGCGATCAAGTCCGGCATGCTGGCCGCTGAAGCGGTAGTGGCCGCGCTGGGCGCCGGCCGCTCGGCCGACGAGCTGGCCGCTTACCCGACCGCTTTCGAGCAATCCTGGCTGCATGAGGAACTGCACGTGGCGCGCAACGTCAAGCCATGGCTGAAGAAGGGCCTGTACCTGGGCTCGCTGATGACCGGCATCGACCAGATCGTATTCCGCGGCAAAGCGCCTTGGACCCTGCACCACTCGACCCCGGACCACGCCTGCCTGCGCCCGGCTTCGGAATTCGCCCCGATCACCTATCCCAAGCCGGATGGCAAGCTGACTTTCGACCGCCTGTCGTCGGTATTCATCTCGAATACCAACCACGCGGAAGACCAGCCTGTCCACCTGACGCTGAAAGACGATTCGGTGCCGGTGAATGTCAACCTTGCTAAATTTGCAGGTCCGGAATCGCGCTACTGCCCAGCCGGCGTATATGAATTCATCAAAACCGATGAAGGCCAGGACCGCCTGCAGATCAACGCGCAGAATTGCGTGCATTGCAAGACTTGCGATATCAAGGACCCGACCCAGAACATCGTCTGGGTCACACCAGAGGGCGGCGGCGGCCCGAACTATCCAAATATGTAAGGCATGACCACGGGAGCTTCGGCTCCCTTTTTTATTGCTAGTCTCGCACGAGCAAAATAAATCAAAAGAATTTCCACTCGGCATTTAATGCTCCCGGTCCCACGGTCGTCTTGTACTTCTGAGAGCGCAGAAAAAGATCCGCTGCTCGATTTGAACCAACCACCCAGGAGTTATCATGCTGAGCCTTCACACCAACGCAGCGGCCCTGTCCGCCCAAAACTCGATCACCCGCACTCAGAACACCCTGTCGACCTCGATGACCCGCCTGAGCACCGGCTTCCGCATCAACTCGGCAATGGACGACGCTGCCGGCCTGCAGATTGCAACCCGCCTGAAAGTGCAAACCAGCGGCATGAACGTCGCAATGCGCAACACCCAGAACTCGATCTCCCTGCTGCAAACCGCTGAAGGCGCGCTGGACGAAGTGACCTCGATCCTGAGCCGCATGAAAGACCTGGCAACCCAGGCAGCTGACGGTTCCTCGACCGCCAACGACAAGACCGCAATGCAGAGCGAGTTCAACTCCCTGACCAGCGAACTGTCGAACATCATGACCAACACCAAGTTCGGCGGCACCTCCCTGCTGACCAAGACCACCGGTAAGCTGGCCGTGGCTGCAGGTGTTGACTTCCAGATCGGTGCTGACTCCGCTGAGAAGCTGAACGCCAAGTTCGACACCAGCCTGACCGCCATCGACACCGCCCTGGAAGCCGTATCGGCCGACTACGACGGCGCAACCGGTGCCGCAGCCGGCGGTGCTACCACCGAACTGACCGCAGCCGCCAACGCAACCATCAACATCGTTGCTACCGCGATCGACAAAGTGTCGGCCCTGCGTTCCGACCTGGGTGCCGTGTCGAACCGCCTGGACCACGTCTACAACAACTTGGCCAACATCTCGACCAACACCAAGAACGCAACCGGCCGCATCATGGACGTCGACTTCGCTTCCGAATCGGCGAAGATGACCTCCTCGCAGATGCTGCTGCAAGCTGGCACCGCCATGCTGAAACAGTCGAACAGCCAGTCCTCCCTGGTCCTGTCCCTGCTGCAGTAATTTCGCGGGTGGCCTGAGAAAGCCAACCGTGCGCGGTTGGCTTTTTTTATATCGCCGTATTACTATCAGTTTGTATGGCAATCGATCGCGTCACTTCTTCCAATGCGAGCCTGAGCATCCATGACCGCCAGGTCCGGGAAAATCCCGGCCAGGTCAATGCCCAGCCGGTTCCGCCGGTGGCCCAGCCGCCGGGCGATGCGCCCGAGTTCGCGCTGCAAAGCGGCCTGCCCGCCTCCGTCGGCGCGCTGATCGAGGCGATGGAAGGTGCACAGCAAAACCAGCTGGTGCGCAGCAGTGCTGCCACTGCCGCCACCATCGGCGCGCTGCTGTCGCAGGAAGCGCTGTCGATGCAGCCCAACCAGTTATTCCCCCTGCGCCAGATGGTCTGGCACACCCCCGATAGCAATCTGCTGGCCGCGTCCTGGCAAGTCATGGTGCGCACCTATGGCGAGCAGCGCGCCGCGCTGCAGCAGCAGAACGAGGGCCGCCATGTCCCCTCCAGCCTGTTCATGGCCGACCCGCCACCGCCGGTGCTGCGCGATGGGCGCCCTTATCCGGGCCTGGTGTCGGAGCTGGATGCCTGGCGTTTCGCAGTCTACGCCTGGGGCGCGGAAAAGCTCACGCTGCGCGTCGTGGCGCGCGACCCCGGCCAGGACGAAGGGCCGCCGGAGCAGCGCCGCCGCAAGCCGCGCGTGGCCCTGCGCCTGGAAATGAACTTGCCCGACATCGGCAAAATAGTGGTGCAGATGGAGCCCAGTGAACTTGGGGTGGTGCTGGAAATCGGCGCCGCCAGCAATGAAGCCATGCAGCAGATGCGCGAGCTGTTGCCGCGCATCGCCACCATCATCGGTCATTGCGGCCTGCAGATCGTGCGTGCGCGCCTGATGCGCGAGCTGACGCCGGTCAACCATCTTGAGAACGATCCGTCGCGCACCCAAGTTGCGCTGCTGACTTCCGCCCTGTTCAAGGCGATGGCGGAAGTTGCCGTGTTCCTTTCGCAGCCGCGTTTGCCCGATCAAGCGCTGTCGGCCTAGTCCAATATCCCGGCTGCGCATACACCTCCTTCAGTTCGTCGATGAAGAAGCGTATCTTCGCCGGCAAATGCCTTTGCTGCAGGTAGACGGCCATGATGTCGTAATCGGGCAGCGCAAAATCATCGAGCACCGTAATCAGGCTGCCCTCCGCCAGTTGCGCCTGGATCTCCCAGGTTGAACGCCACGCCAGGCCCAGGCTCTCGCACGCCCAGCGGTGCAGCAACTCGCCGTCATTGCAATCCAGGTTCCCCTGCACCCTTACCGTGACAGGCTTGCCGCCCTGCTGGAAATACCAGCCGCGCTGCTGCCCGCCCTGCAGGTTGAAGGCCAGGCAGTTGTGCTGCGCCAGGTCGTCCAGCGTACGCGGGATGCCGTGGCGCTCGAAGTATTCCGGTGTGCCGCAGACAACACGGCGGTTCTTCGCCAGCCGCACTGCCACGAAACTCGGGTCGATAACGCCGCCAATGCGAATGCCCAGGTCATAACCTTCGCGCACCAGGTCGATCACCTGGTCGGTCAGGTTGAAGGACAGCTGCACGTCCGGATTGGCGGCCAAGAAGGCCGGCGCGTGCGGCGCAACATGCTGGCGCCCGAATGAGGCCGGCGCGGACACGATCAGGTGGCCCGTCGCCTTGTGCCGGCCTTCCGAAATATTGCGCTCGGCGATATCCATGTCAGAGAGCAGTTTGCGGCAATCCTCCAGGAACACATTGCCCTGCTCCGTGAGCGTCTGGTGGCGCGTGGTGCGGTGCATCAGTTTCACACCCAAACGTTTCTCCAACGCATCAATTCGCCGCCCAAGCATCACCGGCGTGATGTTCTGTTCCAGCGCGGCGCGCGCCAGGCTGCCCTTCTCGACCACGGCCACGAAGGCCTCGATTTGCTTGAGTTTGTCCATGGATCTGATTATTCCATACCTCGAGTATCGAATGAAACGATTTTTTGTCGTCTTATCAGGGGAACGGTTCGCCGATAGCATACAAAACATCAACAACACGCTTCATGCATATCAGGAGATCACCATGGCAAAAATGACGGCAGCTGAAGCAGCTGTCCATGTACTGCAGAAAGAAGGCATTTCGGTCGCGTTCGGCGTACCGGGCGCCGCCATCAATCCGCTGTACGCAGCACTGAAAAAAAACGGCAAGATCAAGCACATCCTGGGCCGCCACGTCGAGGGCGCCTCCCACATGGCTGAAGGCTACACCCGCGCCGCGCCGGGCAATATCGGCGTCTGCATCGGCACCTCCGGCCCCGCCGGCACCGACATGATCACCGGCCTGTATTCGGCGCAAGCGGACTCGATTCCTATCCTGTGCATTACCGGCCAGGCGCCGCGCGCCCGACTGCACAAGGAAGATTTCCAGGCCGTGGACATCGCCTCCATCGCCAAAACGGTCACCAAGATGGCGACCACCGTGCTGGAACCGGCCCAGGTGCCGCGCGTGTTCCAGCAAGCTTTCCACCTGATGCGCTCCGGCCGTCCGGGCCCGGTGCTGATCGACCTGCCGTTCGATGTGATGATGGCGCAGATCGAATTCGATCCCGAGACCTACACCCCGCTGGACGCCTTCAAACCGCGCGCCTCGCGCGCCCAGGTCGAGAAGGCGCTGGAGATGATGAACGACGCGGAGCACCCGCTGATCACCGCCGGCGGCGGCATCATCAACGCCAACGCTTCCGCGCTGCTGCAGGAGTTCGCCGAAATCGTCAACGTGCCGGTGATCCCGACCCTGATGGGCTGGGGTACCATCCCCGACGACCACCCGCTGATGGCGGGCATGGCCGGCCTGCAGACCAGCCACCGCTACGGCAACGCCACCGTGCTGGCCTCCGACTTCATCATCGGCATCGGCAATCGCTGGGCCAACCGCCACACCGGCTCCGTCGACGTGTTCACCGAAGGCCGTACCTTCGTGCACGTGGACATCGAGCCGACCCAGATCGGCCGCGTCTTCGGCCCCGACCTGGGCATCGTGTCCGACGCCGGCTATGCATTGGAACTGTTCGTCGAAGTGGCCAAGGAGTGGAAAGCCGCCGGCAGGCTGCGCGACCGCACCGGCTGGGTGGCCCAGTGCCAGCACCGCAAGCGCACCATGCTGCGCCGCACCGACTACGACAATGTACCGGTCAAGCCGCTGCGCGTGTACCAGGAAATGAACAAATACTTCGGCCGCAATACGCGCTACGTGTCGGCCATCGGCCTGTCGCAGATCGCCGCCGCGCAATTCCTGCATGTCTACCAGCCGCGCAACTGGATCAACTGCGGCCAGGCGGGCCCGCTGGGCTGGACCATCCCTGCTGCGCTGGGCGTGCGAGCCTCAGACCCGACCACCGATATCGTGGCCATTTCGGGCGACTACGACTTCCAGTTCCTGATCGAAGAACTGGCGGTGGGCGCGCAATTCAAGCTGCCTTACATCCACGTGCTGGTGAATAACTCCTACCTTGGCCTGATCCGCCAGTCGCAGCGCGGTTTCGACATGGACTTCTGCGTGCAGCTGTCCTTCGAGAACGTGAATGCGCCGGAACTGAACGGCTACGGCGTCGACCACGTCGCCGTAGTTGAGGGCCTGGGCTGCAAGGCGATCCGCGTGCACAAGCCGGACGACATTATCCCGGCCTTCGAGCAAGCCCGCGAGCTGATGGCCAAGTTCAGCGTCCCGGTGGTGGTGGAAGTGATCCTGGAGCGTGTGACCAATATCGCGATGGGGACCGAGATCAACGCCATCAACGAATTCAACGACATCATCGACGCCGCATAAGAGGAACTGCAATGCCAAAATTCGCCGCCAACCTGACCATGCTGTTCAACGAGCAGCCTTTCCTGGATCGCTTCGGCGCCGCCGCGCGCAACGGCTTCAAGGGCGTGGAGTTCCTGTTCCCTTATGAATTCGAACCGCAGCAAGTGCACGAGCAGCTGGAAAAGCACAAGCTGGACATGGTGCTGCACAACCTCCCTGCCGGTAATTGGGCCGGTGGCGAGCGCGGCATCGCCTGCCACCCGAACCGCATTCCCGAATTCGAGCAGGGTGTGGAAACTGCCCTCGCCTATGCCAGCGTGCTGGGCACCCAGCGCATCAATTGCCTGGCCGGCATCAAGCCGCAAGGCGTGGCCGATTCCGACGCCCGCGCCACCCTGGTCAGCAACCTGAAATTCGCAGCGACCGCGTTGAAAAAGGCCGGCATTCCGCTGCTGATCGAGCCAATCAACACTTTCGACATCCCTGGCTTCTTCCTGTCGGGTACCCGCCAGGGCCTGGAGCTGATCGAGTCGGTGGGTTCTGACAACCTGTTCCTGCAGTATGACATCTACCACATGCAGCGCATGGAGGGCGAACTGGCCAACACGATCAAGAACCACCTGTCCGTCATCAAGCACGTGCAGCTGGCCGACAACCCGGGCCGTTTCGAGCCCGGCAGCGGCGAGATCAATTACCGCTTCCTGCTCAACTTCCTCGACGAAGCCGGCTACGAAGGCTGGGTGGGCTGCGAATACAAGCCAAAGTCCGGCACCGAAGCAGGCCTTGGCTGGCGCGAAGAATTGACTGCTTAAACTAAAGGAGACACATTATGCAAAAACTCGGATTCATTGGCCTCGGCATCATGGGCGGCCCTATGGCAGGACACCTGCAGGCAGCCGGCCACAAACTGTACCTGCACGACGTGAAGAACCCGCCTGCCAACCTGGTTGAAGCTGGCGCCACCGTCTGCACCTCGGCGATGGAAGCGGCAAAGCGTGCCGACATCATCTTCCTGATGGTGCCCGATACGCCGCAGGTGGAAGAGGTACTGTTCTCTGAAGACGGCATTGCCGCGGGACTGAGCGCCGGCAAGATCGTGGTCGACATGAGCTCCATCTCGCCGATCGCCACCAAGGAATTCGCCAGGAAGATCAACAAGAAGAGCTGCGCTTACCTGGACGCTCCGGTGTCCGGCGGTGAAGTGGGCGCCAAAGCGGCCTCGCTGACCATCATGGTCGGCGGCCCGCAGGAAGCCTTCGACACCGTCAAGCCGCTGTTCGACCTGATGGGCAAGAACATCACCCTGGTTGGCGGCAACGGCGATGGCCAGACCACCAAGGTCGCCAACCAGATCATCGTGGCGCTGAACATCCAGGCCGTGGCCGAAGCGCTGCTGTTTGCCTCCAAAGCCGGCGCCGATCCTGCGAAGGTGCGTGAAGCCCTGATGGGCGGTTTCGCTTCCTCGCGCATCCTCGAAGTGCACGGAGAGCGCATGGTCAAGCGCACCTTCAATCCGGGCTTCCGCATCTCACTGCACCAGAAGGATTTGAACCTGGCCCTGCAAGGCGCCAAGGCGCTGGGCGTATCGCTGCCAAACACCTCGGCCACGCAGGAACTGATGAACGCCTGCGCCGCCAACGGTTTGTCCGGTCTCGATCACTCCGCGCTGTGCCAGGCCATCGAACTGATGTCCAACCACCGCATTTCGCAGGCCTGATATGACGTCCGCACCAGCCCCACGCGAGCTCCTGCTCGACCTGTATCACGCAGCAATTGCTGCGGTCCACCCGCGCAACCTGGTGCAGGACTACCTGCCGCCGCCGCCCGCCAATGGCAGGACCCTGGTGGTCGGCGCCGGCAAGGGTGCGGCAGCCATGGCGCAAGCGGTGGAACGTAGCTGGCAAGGCCCGTTGTCCGGGCTGGTGGTCACCCGCTATGGCCATGGTGCGGACACGCAGCATATCGAAGTGGTGGAAGCATCCCATCCCGTGCCGGATGACGCGGGCCAGAAAGCCGCTGCCCGCATGTTGGAAATGGTGCAGGGCCTGAGCGAGAATGACCTGGTCCTGTGCCTGATTTCCGGCGGCGGCTCGGCCTTGCTGGCGCTGCCGGCAGAAGGCATCTCGCTGGCCGAGAAGCAGGCCCTGAACAAGGCGCTTTTGAAAAGCGGCGCCACCATCGGCGAAATGAACTGTGTGCGCAAGCATCTTTCCGCCATCAAAGGCGGCCGCCTGGCACTGGCTTGCGGCAAGGCACGCGTCGTCACGCTGCTGGTCTCCGACGTGCCGGGCGACGATCCGCGCGTGATTGCCAGCGGCCCTACCCTGCCCGACGCCAGCACCAGCCAGGAAGCGTTGTCAATCCTGTGCAAGTACCGGATCGAGATTCCGAAAAGCGTGCTGGCGCACCTTCAATCGGATGCCAGCGAAACGCCGAAGCCAGGCGATACACGTTTCGACGGCCATAGCCACCACATCATCGCCACTGCGCAGCACGCGCTGGAGGCGGCGGCCGAGAAGGCCCGCGAAGCAGGCCTGGCACCATACATACTGTCCGACGGCATCGAGGGCGAAGCGCGCGACATAGGTTTGATGCACGCTGCCCTGGCGCGCCAGGTGCTGACGCGCGGCCAGCCCTTCCAGCGGCCATGCGTGATCCTGTCCGGCGGTGAAACCACGGTGACCGTGCACGGCAGCGGGCGCGGCGGCCGCAACGTGGAATTCCTGCTCAGCTTCGCGCTGGCCATGGAAAGCGCCTCCGGAGTGCATGCAATCGCCTGCGATACCGACGGCATCGACGGTTCCGAAGACAACGCAGGGGCCGTCTATGCGCCGGACTCGCTGGTACGCGCCGAAGCAAAGGGGGTCAGCGGCAAACACCTGCTGGCCAACAATGACGCCTACAGCTTCTTCAGCGCCCTGGACGACCTGGTGGTCAGCGGACCGACACGCACCAACGTGAACGACTTCCGCGCCATCCTGATTCTTTGAATTTTTGAGAATAGAGAGAGACACCGATATGCGTCGTGAACGCAAAGCAAAAATCGTAGCAACCCTCGGCCCTGCAAGCAGCGAATACGGCACCATCAAGGCGCTGTTCGAGGCAGGGGCCGACGTTTTCCGCTTCAACTTCAGCCACGGCAGCCATGCCGACCACCAGGCCCGCCACGCTATCGTGCGCGCCATCGAAAAGGAACTGGGCCGCCCGATCGCCATCCTGGCCGACCTGCAAGGCCCCAAACTGCGCATCGGCCAGTTCGACGGCGGCAAGGTGACGCTGGAAGCCGGTGCGGAGTTCCAGCTGGACCAGGCGCCGGCGCTGGGCAGCAACTCGCGCGTGCGCTTGCCGCACCCTGAGCTGTTCGCAGCCGTCAATGCCGGCCAATCGCTGCTGCTGGACGATGGCCGCATCCGGCTGGAAGTGCTGGCCAGCGATGCGGAGGTCATTCGCACCCGCGTGGTGAACGGCGGCGTGCTGTCCGACCGCAAGGGCGTCAACGTGCCCGATGCCGTGCTGCCCATCCCTGCACTGACTGCCAAGGACAAGGCTGACCTGGAGTTCGCGCTTGGCCTGGGCGTCGATTGGATCGCTCTGTCCTTCGTGCAGCTGCCGGAAGACGTGGTGCAGGCCAAGGAACTGGTGCAAGGCCGTGCCGGCGTGCTGTCCAAGCTGGAAAAGCCGGCAGCCCTGGACCGGCTGGAAGAGATTGTCAGCGTGTCCGATGCGATCATGGTGGCGCGCGGCGACCTCGGCGTCGAGCTGCCGCCGGAGCGCGTGCCCGGCGTACAGAAGCGCATCGTGCGCCTGTGCCGCAAACACGGCAAGCCGGTTGTCGTCGCCACCCAGATGCTGGAATCGATGGTCAGCGCACCGGTGCCGACCCGCGCCGAGGCTTCCGACGTCGCCAATGCCGTGTACGAAGGCGCCGACGCGGTCATGCTGTCGGCCGAATCTGCCAGCGGGGCCTATCCGGTGCAGGCGGTATCGATCATGGACCGCATCATCTCCGAAGTTGAGCGCGATCCGCTGTACCCGGCCATGATTGAGGCCCAGCACCAGGCGCCCCTGCCAAACAAGGGCGACGCCATCAGCGCCGCCATGCGCGACGCGGCGCGCATCATGGGTGCAAAAGCCATGGTGGCCTACACCACCTCCGGTCATAGCAGCCTGCGCACGGCACGCGAGCGTCCGATGGCGCCGATCGTCAGCATTACGCCCAAGCTGGAGACGGCGCGCCGCCTGGCATTGGCATGGGGCGTGCACAGCACCGTGAGCCAGGACGTGAACAGCGTGGATGAAATGGTGGCGGCGGCATGCCGGACCGCGCTGCGTGAAGGATTTGTGAAGGCTGGCGACCAGATCGCCATCGCAGCAGGAACGCCGTTTGGCCAGCCTGGCAGCACCAACCTGCTGCGCCTGGCCGAAATCTGGCCCCAATAAGCTTCAAAGTACAGACTTTCTCTTTTAACGCCGGTCCTCCAACCGGCGTCTTTTTTCGCTTTTGGGTCTGACCCTTGGGTCTGACCCAGGTTTACCGGGTTCCGATGTGCATACCCCCGGCAATGCAGGGTGACCCAAGGGTCCGACCCGATTCACTCACGTCAAGGGCTTCGTTCTGTCACTCACCGCGCTGATGTACTTGCACGCCGGCCGCATAGGTCGCCGCGATAGCGCGGTCATCGCCCAGCAAGGCCAGGGCAAACATCAGCTCATCGAGGCTGTCGCAGCGCGTGGTGCGGCGCTCCAGTAATGGCGTCGCCTTCGGATCGAGCACGATGAAATCCGCTTCGGCACCGGCCGTGAAATTGCCCACCTTGCCGTCCAGCTGCATGCTGCGCGCGCCGCCCAGCGTCGCCATGTAGAACATGCGCAGCGCCGGCAGATAGGTGCCGCCCATACGCGCGACTTTATAGGTCTCATTCATGGTCTGCAGCATGGAGAACGACGTGCCGCCGCCGACGTCGGTCGCCAGGGACAGTGCAACCTTATGCAGGTCCGCCGCCGCGAAATCGAACAGCCCGCTACCCAGGAACAGGTTGGAAGTGGCGCACATCGACACGGCAGCGCCGGTGGCAGCCATGCGTGCACGGTCTTCGTTGTCCAGCCAGATGCAGTGCGCGTACATGGAGCGCGGGCGCAGCAGGCCGTATTTATCGTACACGTCCAGGTAGCTGCGCGCTTCCGGGAACAAGGACTTCACCCACGCCACCTCGTCCGTATTTTCCGCCACGTGCGTCTGTACATAGGTGTCGGGATAGGCGCGCGCCAATTCACCGCACATATACATCTGCTCTTCGGTGGAAGTCGGTGCGAAGCGCGGCGTGAGGGCGTACATATTGCGGCCCTTGTTATGCCAGCGGTGAATCAGTTCCTCACTCTCACGCGCACCGGTTTCCGCCGTATCCTGCAGGAAGCCGGGACAATGGCGATCCATCATCACCTTACCCGCCGCCATGCGCAGGTTGCGCGCCTCTGCTGCATCGAAGAAGGCATCCACCGATTCCGGGTGCACGGTGCAGTACACCATTGCCGTGGTAGTACCGCAGCGCAGTAGTTCCCTGACGAAGAAGTCGGCTACTTCACCCGCATGCGCCTGATCATTGAACTGGCGCTCGGTGGGGAAAGTATAGGTATCGAGCCAAGGCAGCAGGCCAGGCGCCGGCGAGGCAATCATGTCCGTCTGAGGGTAGTGGATATGGGTGTCGATAAAGCCCGGCATGATGATCTTGCCGCGGTAATCGCGCACCTGCGTATCCGGCGGCAGCGTATCCTTCAGCAGCGCGTAATCGCCGGCCGCAAGCACGTGGCCGTCGTTAATCACCAGCAGGCCATCCTCATGCCACGCATGTGCGCCGGTGTGGAATGCCGGATCAGCCGTGAAATGAAGGATGCTGGCGCGAAAAGCTTTCAAAGTAGTCATGACGCCTTCCTAGCTGCCGCGGTATGTCGAATATGCCCAGGGCGACACCACGATTGGCACGTGGTAGTTCGCATCAGCGTCGGCAATGCCGAAAGCGATGACCACTTCATCGACAAAGCGCGGCTCCGGCAGCGCCACGCCTTGCGCAGCAAAGTAGTCGCCGGCAGCAAAAACCAGCTCGTATTTTCCCGCCACGACCTCGCCCCCAGTCAGCAAAGGCGCTTCACAGCGCCCGTCCTGGTTGGTGGTGTCGGTCTTCAACAACACTTTTGTGTTGCCCTCAACACGGAAAAGTTCAACTTTTACGCCCGCGCCAGGTTTGCCCTGCGTGATATCCAGGACGTGTGTACTCAGTTTGCCCATATGGTCTCCTCTTGTGAATGAAGAAAATCATATACGGCAGGCCATTGCGATATATACACGGTGGTGAATATCAACCATGACGTGCACGGACATAATCGGGACTCCATATCAAAAAATACAGGAGACACCATGCAGCAAGCATTACGCGTAGCGGCAGCCGGCACCATCGCTGTCCTGGCCCTCACAATGGGCACACAGCAAGCCAACGCCGCCGACTGGAGCGACACCTCCGTCGGCTATCGCTACGGCAGCAAGTTCGCAGAGCCGTACAACCCGAACGACATCAACAAGCAGATCCTGAACTGGACCTACGTCGACGGCTACAAATTCGGCGGCAACTACATGAATCTTGACTTCCTGCGTTCCGACGGCAAAGACAACAACGCGCACGAAGCCTACCTGTTGTACCGTCACACCCTGGACCTGGGCAAAGTAAGCGGCAGGGATTTCAAATTCGGCCCGGTACGCAGCATGGGCATCACGGCGGGCTTCGACTGGAATACCAAGAACGACGACAGCTACAACTCACGCAAGCGCATGATCGTGGCCGGCCCTACCCTGATGCTGGACGTGCCGGGTTTCCTGAATGTGAGCCTGCTCGGCATGTGGGAAAGCAACCAGCCGCTAGGCATCGCCAAGCGCTACAAATACGACACGCACGCCATGCTGAATGCCGCCTGGGGCATCCCGCTCGGTTCCGGTTTCAGCTTCGAGGGCTATGCCAACTGGATCGGCAGCAAAGGCGAGGATGAATTCGGCGGCCAGACTTCGCCGGAGGTGAACATCGACGCGCAGGTGATGTATGACCTGAGCGGCCACCTGGGCGCCAAGCCGAACACCTTCAAAGTCGGCCTGGAATACCAATACTGGCGCAACAAATTCGGTAATCCGCATAATATCCCCGGCAGCACGGCAAAAACGCCGATGATCCGCGCGGAATACCATTTTTAAATTCATGCAGGGGCGCGGCCGATAAGCCGCCCCTGACCTGACCCGCCGCGGCATGCCGGATAGCACCGGAAAAAGTAGTTCAGACAAAATCCTGTAACGGAGACACCATGAACAACCTGCTATACCAGGTGGACGACCGTCCACCACCAATTACTACCGCCCTGCTGGCAGCCCAGCACATGCTGGCGGCCCTGGGCGGCATCATCGCCGTTCCCCTGGTAGTCGGCGCAGTCCTGAAACTGCCCGCCGACCAGGTAGTAGCACTGGTTAACGCCGCCCTGCTGGGTTCAGGCATCGTCACCACCATCCAATGTATCGGCGTGGGCCGCGTCGGCATCCGCCTGCCCTGCGTAATGGGCACCAGTTTCGCCTTCGTCGGCGCCGCCATCAGCGTCGGCCTGGAACATGGCGTACCCGGCATCCTTGGTTCATCGCTGGCCGGCTCCGCAATCATGATCCTTGGCAGCTTCTTCATGCCCCAGATCCGCAAGCTGTTCCCGCACCAGGTGACGGCGGTGGTCGTGACCATGATCGGCCTTTCGCTGGTCCCCGTTGCAGTCGACTGGTCAGCCGGCGGCAAGAACGCAGGTGCGAACTATGGTGACCCGATGAATCTTGGCATCGCACTGTTCGTACTGGCCACCGTGATCGCACTGGTCCAATTCGGCAAAGGCATCATCTCCGCCTCCGCCGTGGTGATTGGCATTGCGATCGGTTATTGCGTTTGCCTGGGAATGGGCCTGGTGAATTTCGTGGCCGTGCAGAAGGCCTCGGTGTTCGCCCTTCCGCAGCCGCTGTACTTCGGCATGACTTTCCCACCCAGCGGCATCCTGGCCATGGCACTGGCGTACGTGGTGACCATCGTGGAAACCACCGGCACCTTCATGGCGCTGGGCTCCGCCACCAACACCAAGATGAAAGGCAAGTTGCTGTGCCGGGGCGTGCTGTGCGACGGCCTGGGTTCGGCCTTCGTATCGGTACTGGGCGCGCCGCCGGTTTCGACCTTTGCGCAAAACGTTGGCGTTATTTCGCTGACTGGCGTGGCAAGCCGCTACGTGGTGGCGCTGACCGGAGTGTTCCTGGCGGCTGCCGGCCTGTTCCCGGTACTTGGCGCGATTGTCGTAACGATTCCGCAACCAGTGCTGGGCGGTGCGGGCCTGATGATGTTCGCGATGATCATTGCGGCCGGGGTACAGATGCTGTCCGTCGAACACGATAAGCGTACCGGCCTGCTGATCGCGGTATCCGTGGGCTGCGGCCTGGCCGTATCGGTCCGTCCGGAACTGCTAGCCAAACTGCCGGCCTTCGTGCACGAAATCTTCGGCTCGGGCATCTCCACCGCTGCCATTGTCGCCGTGGTGCTGAACCTGGTGCTGCCGGATCGCCCGGTCGCCGAACACGACGAGGATGAGGAAGACGATGTGCCGCAGCCTATGCTGATTCCAAAAGTCGGCTAAACTTCCCCGGTCCTGCACTTGCAGGTAACAGGACCGATCCTTTCCCTGACATTGTTTCCGCATTGCCGCGCGCATTGTTTCCGCAGTGTTTAATCATTTCGAGAAGAACTGAATGAGCAAAACTCTCCTGATCAAAAATGCGCGCGTGGTTGTCACGATGGACGAACAGCGCCGCGAGATTGACAACGGCGCCATCTTCGTGCGCGACAACGTCATTGAACAAGTCGGGCCGACGGCCGAGCTGCCCCAATCGGCCGACGAAGTCATTGACGCTGCCGGCCACGTGGTGATGCCAGGTTTGGTCAACACCCACCATCACATGTACCAAAGCCTGACGCGCGTCATCCCCACCGCGCAGAACGGCGAATTATTCAACTGGCTGACCAACCTGTACCCGATCTGGGCCAACCTGGATGCAGAGATGGTGCACGTGTCGACGCTGACAGCCATGTCTGAACTGATCCTCTCCGGCTGCACCACCAGCAGCGACCACCTGTACATCTACCCGAACGATTGCAGGCTCGACGACAGCATCGAAGCCGCAAGCAAGATCGGCATGCGCTTCCACGCTGCCCGGGGCTCCATGAGTGTTGGCCAGTCGAAAGGCGGCCTGCCGCCGGACTGCGTGGTTGAAGATGAAAAAGCGATCCTGCGCGACACCCAGCGCCTGATCGAGACATATCACGACGCAGAACGCCACGCCATGCAGCGCATCGTCGTCGCGCCCTGCTCTCCATTCTCCGTCTCGCGCGACCTGATGAAAGAAGCTGCCGCACTCGCACGCAGCCATGGCGTATCGTTGCACACCCACCTGGCGGAGAACGTCAACGACATCGCCTACAGCCGCGAGAAGTTCAATATGACGCCAGCTGAATACGCAGAGGACTGCGACTGGGTGGGCCACGACGTGTGGCACGCCCACTGCGTGCAGCTCGATGAGGACGGCGTCTACATGTTCGCGCGTACCGGCACAGGTGTCGCACACTGCCCTTGCTCGAACATGCGACTGGCATCTGGCATTGCGCCAGTCCGCAAGATGGTCGACGCAGGCGTTCCGGTCGGCCTGGGCGTTGACGGCTCCGCGTCCAATGATGGTGCCCACATGCTGGGCGAAGTGCGGCAGGCCATGCTGCTGCAGCGTGTCGGCTTTGGTCCAGACGCGATGACAGCACGCCAGGCGCTGGAGCTGGCAACGCTAGGCGGCGCAAAAGTACTGAACCGCGACGACATCGGTGCACTCAAGCCCGGCATGTCCGCCGACATCGTCACGTTCAAGCTGGACCAGATCGGCTTTGCCGGCGCCTTGCATGATCCAGTCGCGGCGCTGGTTTTCTGCACGCCGGCAAACGTCAGCTACAGCATCATCAACGGCAAAGTCGTGGTGAAGGACAGCATCCTGCAAACCATTGACTTGCCATTGACGATCGAACGCCATAATCGACTGGCCGCCGACCTGGCGCTGGCGACGAACTCGCGCAAAGTCGCGCGCTAATTCGCAGCCAATCGCCGGAACTCAGACCTGGTTACTTGATGCGGGTAACGCTGTGCCCCGTCCCAGTAACGGATTGCGCAATCTTGCCTTCCGATTTCCAGCGCACCGTATGGTCTGTTCCGGTGATTTCCAGGCGGCCTTTGGGCTTTACTTCGACAGTCACGGTATTGCCAACTCCCAGAATCTCGACCGCTCCGCAAACCCCGGTAGTCGTCACAATGTGGCCAGAGCCGACGACTTCCAGCTTGCGGCCGTCGCATGGGAATGTGCGCTGATGCCCGCTACCACTGACGCTGATCAGTTTATCGGTCACTTCTACCTCGCCAACAGCGTCTTCCTGCGCGTAGGCGCCGGCCATCACCATCATTACGACGCTCGCAGCCACTGCTTTTTGCATTCCAAGTTTCATACCAACTCTCACAAAGTTATAAAAGCGATAATTCTAGTGGGGCGATAAAATCAGGCGCGTACGATTGCGCGAAAGGCAGCTCGCCCGGTACAAAATAAGCGCGGCCCGCACGCTACCAGGTAAAGCTCTCGGACGTTTTCAACTCCCCTGGAAGCTCCGCCATCTTGCCGCTGCTCGCTTCATATACGAGGTGTTGATCGAAGCGATGCCTGATGACGAGATGGTCTTCATCCAGCCACCCGGATATGAGCATGTGTCCGCAATAGGCGACGCCTATGCCGGCAACCGTCTTGGTCATGCCATTTCGGTTTCGAATCTTGAGCACATACTGTTCTGAACCAGCCTTGTTTTCGACAAACGCGTGCCACGTTCCTCCCGGGGAGTCTTCCGACTTTGGCGCGCGCGCAGAGCGAGGAAGCAAATCTTCGAAAAGGGGAATCTCCTTACCGTTTCGCAAGAACGCACGGCGCGCGCTTTGCGATTCGAACCTGCCTGCGACCTTTTCCAATGATTTCGACGCAGGCCGATAAGAGAGGTACTCGATAGGGACTTCATATCCGTTATGAAGCATGCTGCGCACCAGGATCAACAACTCAGAACCGTCTTCCGACCACATGGTCGAAGTCCCTATCTCCTTTTCCGGAATCGAAACCGGCAGTTTTAACTTTGTCCGCCGCAATGTCGCAGCATCGAAAAGGAAGAGTCCACCTTCAGCGTCTGGCCGGCGCGGATCTGTCGATACACCGATGACGAGGTATTTGCTGTCAGGTGAGAACGAAGGGGCACGTGCTCCAAAAGTGGGATGCTCGTAGACCAGGCGAATGGAATCGGTCTGCCGGTCAAACAGCCAATACTGCATTCTAGTGCCGCCAGCACGCACTCCCAAATAGCTTATCCAACGGCCATTCGCAGACTGCGTCATGCTCACGCCATTCCCGAATCCATGTTCAGCCAGGTGCTTGCTGCTCTGATTGGTCAAGTCTGCCTTGAGAAACTGCCCTTCGCGGCGCATGAAATAGACCGGGGTCTTGATCCGCATTGACGCCAGTGCTACATGCTTCCCTTCAGGCTCAATACTTCCGCACACGGGAAGCGCAGCAGTGCAATGGGACGGCGCGAACGAGCACAGGATCACGGCCGAAAGTGCGACTACCAAGTGGAATGGTCTGTTCATATCGCGATTATTTCGAGGCAGGCGTCAAGACGGACTTTGGCCGCGCCACCGCGTACATCTCCCAGCTGATCTGATCCAGCAACGCCATCTTGTTCCCGCCCTGCTGGTAGAGGTCAAAATGAGTTTTGTTCAGGATGAACCGGAAATCTGTTTTAGCGTTCAGCCCCTCCATTACTGCCTGGAGCTTTTGCGCGGAGCCATCCAGGTAGAAGGTATCTGCGGTGCCTACGAACAGGTGGATTTTTCCATCCAGGTCGGATTTCAGCGCAGGCCAGTCGCGCTTCATGCGGTGGGCAATGTCGAAATTCTCGCGCCAATAGGCGACGACAGCCGGGTCAACACTCCCCGTATCGCGGTCAAACATCTGCTGCGGGCCGCCGGCCTGGCTACGCGGAGAGAAGACCCACTCCATCGAGGCGAGTTGGCCCCCATAGGCGCCCAGCACGCGCTCCAGCTTCGCGAACTCCTCGAAAGTTCCCAGCACCTTGTCGTGGTCGCGCACCAATGGATAAGCACTGCCATCAGCCTTGCGGAAGACATTGGCCTGCGGCGCATAAAGATCGACGCCGGTGAAATCGCGGAAGTCAGACGGGTCCGGCGACGTCGACCAGGTGCCGCCAAACAGTTGGGGATAGCGCGTCTGCAGCCAGAGCGTTGCCCAACCGCCCGATGAATGGCCGTTCAGGAAACGGCCACTGGCCTTGGCATCCATGCGGAAGTTCTTCTCCAGGTGGGGAATCAGTTCGGCGGTCAAGGCCTGGCCCCACGGGCCGTTGTTGACCGAGTCGGCGAATTCGTGGGTCCCGGTTGGGCTGGATTCATCCAGCAGCACCCAGATCATGGGTGCCATTTTGCCACTGGCCATAGCCGCGTAAAGTTCCGCCAGCAATGGCACCAGGCGCGGCGCGTTGCCGCCAAAGCCATGCGTGAAATAGACCGTTGGATAGCTCGCTTTTCCCTTGGCGTCGTAGCCTGGCGGCGTCAACACCCACCCATCCATCTTTATTGGGCGGCCCCAGAATGCACTCAGGCCCGGACTTGTGAAATCAATCGACTGAGCATTCGGACGCACCGCTTCCAATGCAGCGCGTTCGCTATCCGACGCAGATTCGCGCTTCCACGGATCGTTCGCAGGCAAGGTCTTGATCAAGCGGAGCGTTGGCGCAACTGCAGCTGGCAGGTGCAATTTGACGACATCGCTGACCCAGTCACCCGTGCCGCGGCCGGTGTAGTTGTAGCTGTGATCCACGTCCAACACGGCCTGGACGTAATAATCGCCGGGGGGAAGCTGCGAGTATGGCGTGGGGAATGCAAGGTCGTCTCCATCGATATCCACGCTTTGGCCGGGCTGGATGCGGCTGATCTCACGTGCCGTCACCGCGGTTGCAGTCGCGGCGAAAGGATCCGCGTCCACCATGGTCACTTCACTGGATTTTTGCTTGGATTTCTCAAACGCTTCCGATTCGGCGGACTTGGCGTCCCTGGCAAATACCAGCAGGCGGCCATTGCTGGCCTGGCTGGCGCTTGCGTCCAGCTGGACCTTGATGAACTGCTTGCCTGGGGCAGTGGCCGCCTGTGCACTTGCTACGCTGGCCAGCGCCAGGATAAGCGGCAATGCCGCCGTCTTTAAGCGCATATTCATGCGTGCCTCCTCGGTTTTCGGTTCTGGGGATTGTATAGACCTTCTGGAGGTGTAATCTATCGAATTGTCGCGGCCCACAGCAGACATTAACTTATCCTTGAAAGGAAAAGTCATGCCAAACCTGTACTGCATTGCGATTGGCGCCATCACTGGCGCAGTACTTTCCGCAAGCGCCCTGGCACAGGTGGATCAACCGCCGCCAGTCATTCCCGTCGCCTCCGAGGCAGCAGCCAGGCTGGTTGTTTACCCACCGCAGCCAGAGGCGCTTGCAAGGGGCGTTGTGATCCTCCAGTTCCGCACCGAGAACCTGCGCATCATGCCGGTTTTCGGCCCAAAGGCCGTTGATGTGTCTCCGCACCTGGGCCACATGCACGTCACGGTCGACGATTGGCACGGCACGTGGGCGCACACCAGCGGCGATCCGGTCATCCTGGTCGGGCTGACTCCCGGGACGCACAAGATCCTGCTCGAATTGGCCGACCCCAATCATAAAATCCTGACAAGCCAGACTGTCAACGTCACCATGCCAGACACTAAAACGGACAAGTCTCACCAGCACTGAAGGAAGGGCCCGCATCGGATATCATGTCAGGACAACTCACCGTCGAGAAAATATAGATTATTTTAAATTGCTCACACCAATCTTAATAAGCCTGATTCGGCATCGCGATGGCATTCGTGCCTCGGTGAGTGGCACGCCCAGCGATGGGGAAATTCCCACCGTTGTCGATCACCGCTTGGACGAAGTAAGCAGTGCTGTACTGCACGGCAAAGACCTGCTACTGGAAGACTGGCGGGCGCTTGGCAATGCCCGCGATATTGGACCTGTGTGGCCCGCGTTTTGGCGAGTTTTCTGGGCGACTCTTTCAGAGGTCCAGGAATCTGCGCCCGCCGCAATGCCGCAACAGGTCATGCCGCGCGCGAAGCCGATCGCCACAGCGGCCCATCCGCGGGCATTCCGCGGCACAAAATTCCAACCACCGAAGCCGGCGCAGATCGACCTGGACTTGCATGTCTGGATGTCGGATGACCGCCTGCTGGATGGATTCTTTTCGCGACACGACTTCGTCAGACGGCCAGCATTAGGACAAGATGGCCAAGCCTTGCCATCCAGCCTGTTCGAAAATGGCCAACCGACAGTTTCCCAACTAACAGGCCTGCAGGGATGGAGCGGAAGTACGCCCGTCGTTTTCAGACGCCATTTTCTATGGGTATTGCGCAAGGAGTCCGCTGAGAAGAGCCTCGCCTGGTTGAGGTTATGGCGTGCACTAGGCGCGCCGTCGCATGGAGAACTCCTGTCCATTCTGGCGCGCCTGTGCGCTTTGGATAGTGCGGCCCATGGCTGGGCTGAATTGTCACTGAACTTGCCAAAGCCAAGACAGGCCGCTTTCCTCCAGTCTCTTCTCCAGCATAAGGCCTATCGCTTGCCAGCCTCCCAATTGAGTGCCGAGCAGCTCAGCGCCGTGAATGCACTCAGTAAAGATGATGCGCATTTCCGGATCTACCTCGATACCATGCTCGACAACCTCTCGCGTGGAGTGAGCGCGGCTTACACCCTGATTGGTTGCCAACTGCCTGCCCGGGACAGAAACCCCGATTCCATATACCTTCGCGTCGCGGTTCATGCAGATGAAGTTCCGGTCGCAGACATTGAGCGCATGTTGGCCACTCTTGGCGAGGATGGCATGCATTGGGCACGGAGCGCGTGGAAAAGCTGCGCAACGCAGCCCGGCTTTGCCCGCGTGCTTACGGAAACCCATTGGGAAGTTTTGAGCAGCCAGGAGGCCAATCGCTGGCTGTCGCTATTCAGGGTTACGGAGTGGGACTTCGACAACCCGGAGCTGTTCGCAGCTCAATGGCGGGTTCGCCTTGCCATGTTTCCAGCACTCCATCAGCAAATGCTCGCTTTACCTCCGGACCGGCGCGACCGCTTCGCCGCAATGCAAGTTGACTATGTCTGCGGCTGGGACGATCCGGCCACCTTGGAAAGCAGTTGGCCAATTGTCTTGCCACTGCAAGTTCGGCTCTGCGGCCCCCGGTTCCCGGCCAAGGCCACAGGCAACGGCGCTTTGTCGTCAATGGCCGTTCACCTGCGCGGCGCCAGGTTGCACCAGTTTGCCGAAACAGGCGACGATATCTGGCTTACGATCGAGCGCGCCTGCCGCCGCGACAATGTCGCAACGCTGATTCGGCATGGGCTCTATGGATTGACGGAGGCGATGCCGGATTTTGCCCTGCACGCTTTGAGGTTTGCGCCGAAGCCCTTGATGCGCTCCGTCGCCTTGATTGGCTGTCTTGAATACCACTCACGCCGGCGTTTTTTTGCCCAGGCGGCGCGCACGCCGTGGTTTGCCACCGAGTGGGCGGCAATGCCCGCCCTCGCCACTTGCAAAAGCATCCTTGCGCTTTGTGCTGAGTATGGGTTGGACAGCCCGTTGCCACGCCGCCTGCGCGCGCACCTCATGGGAACGGCTCATCTCAATGAGGCGCAACTTGCCCGCCATTGCCGCGTCACCATTGCTCGCTTGCCGTCCGTTCAACTCGCGGCGCTGGAGGCCATGGCCTGGCGGCAGATCGACGGCCCGTTCAACCTGCGTGATCATTCGACAGCCGCGAGTCATGCGGTTCGGCTGCACGCCAGCATTGATGGGGGCAACAAGAAGGCCCTGCGGCGCTTTCTTCAGGGCTACGCCGATGGCGGCATCCATGCTTACCTGGATCATCCGCTGAATCGGGAATGGTACGTTCGCCATCAGCGCGTTGACGCTGCGATATGGAGTACCAATAAACTCCATGAATCCACGGAGAATGGTGCTATCAAGCTCGCAATAGAAACGGACCCACTGGAAATCCTGATGCTGGGCAGCTATGTGGGCAGCTGCCTGGGACTCGGCGGAGTTTGCCAGTATTCTTCGGTGGCTTGCCTGGTCGACGCAAACAAGCAGGTGGTTTACGCTCGAGACGCCTCTGGCCGCGTCGTTGCCCGGCAATTGATTGCCATCGACGAGCGTGAGCGCCTGGTTTGTTTCGAGGTCTATCCCCAATCAGTAAGCGCACAAGTACTGCAGGCATTCCGACGTTTTGACACCGCGCTCGCGCGCTCCCTCGGACTTGATATTTATCGCGACGATGATGAAGCTTATGAGGTAAAGACCATCCTGGCCGTCGAATGGTGGGATGACGGCCAGTGGCATGCAGTCAATTAAGCATCTTCGATAGGCGAGTTTCAAATCAGGCTTCCCCGACAGCGTCCGGCGAAACACGTAGCTGCGTTCTTTTGAATTCCAGGAGAATGCGCTGCCATCGTAAGGATCACGCAGGCCAGCCCTGCCCAACTTGCCTGTGATCTCTTCAAGGTCCACATTTTGTCCTCGCATTTGGGGGGCTAATAGCGCCAGCCTGCGCCCGCCCTCCAAGTCCGCTATCCTGAAGCCATAAGGCACGAAGGTCTTCACATCCATCAGGTCGACGAGAATACTTCCAACCGGATTATAGATAGCTGCAAGACGCAGCAGATGTCAGTGGAGACGGATGCCTTGGCGGGTCGGATTGCGGGAAATCTTTATGGCAGCAGCATATCACCTTAATAGAGGATCTTGAAATCCGGCTTTCCCTCGAGCGTTCGACTGAACAAGAGGGAACTGTGTTCCGGATCCCAGGCGAATTCCTCGCCATCGTAAGGGTCGCGCAGTTCGCTTGTTCGCACTCCTTCAGCCACCTTATTGCCGTTGGCGCCGCTGCTTCGGAGTTGAGCAGCCAGCAGCGCTACCCTGCGCATTCCTTCCAGATTGACGACCCGGAATCCATACGTGGTGTACGCATCCATACCTTGCATATTGAGCAGGATCCTGCCAACAGGGTTGTAGACGCCAATGTCGGCTGCGGCCTTCTTCTCATTCCCATAGGACGCCAGGAAAGTGGCAGCCGCCTGCGGAATCGCCGCGTAGTCGCGGTCATACAGTTCGACCACACGAAGCATACGATCGGCGTTGGCATTGCTTGTCGCTTGCGGCTGGTATAGGAAACTTCCGAACAGCATTGCCAACACGTTCCCGGAGCGTTCGTCGTCGGGCCGCAAGTCGGAAGATGTCCACTCGTGGGCCATGATCTTCGCCAGTGACCGTTCGCGGTTGGAGAAGGGTTCTCGCCAGCCCTCAGGAATCGCCGTCATCGTCAGCGTCGCCGGGAAACGGCGGACGACAAGATTGCCCATTTCGAAATGCAGTTCAATGCTGCGCGCTGCAAGCATTTTGACGTTAGCGCTGATACTTTCGGCCAGGACCATCCGCCAGAACCGATAGTCCTCTTCCAACATGCGTTTGCAATCGCCTGCATCCGCTTTGACCTCCTGCGACAAGGCCCTGAGATACATCAGGCGCTGAGCCTCAAGGACCTGATTGAATGCGGCACCCTGCAAGCGCGCGTCACCCGGCAAGACTTCGCGCCACTGTTTGAATTCCAGCAGGTGTTCGTAGCGTTCAATCAACTGGGCAGGCTCGCGTCGACCCTGTTTCTCGCCAGGCATTTCGCGGAAGCCGGTCGCCACAGACGTTCCCATTGACTTGCGCATCTGCTCGACGCGGTCGACGCCTTCCGACATCACGTCTGAATTGTCCGGTGCGGAGAAGCCCATTACATACACGTAGGCATTGTCACGATCACCGACGGGCGTAGTGGCAGTTTCAATGCCTTGCAATTTAATGACGGACTCGGACGGGGGTTTGTCTTCGCGATTTATAAAGAACACGAATGCGATCAGCAGGAGGAGCAACGCAAGAAAGCTTGCCACCATCTTTAACAACAACTTCAGCTTTGTCATTCAGATCTACTCCATTGTTTTCGAAGCGCGGCACAAAAAACGGCCCATGCGGGCCGTTTTCCGGGGAACTGCGAAACGTCAGACGAATGCGCCGACCTTCGCGGCCACTGCTTGCTGCACCGAGCGGCTGGTGACAAAGCTGTGTGCGACCTGGATGTCGTTATGGAACCAGCGGTCGCCGTCCAGGCAGGCCGGGATCTGCTTGCGGATTTCGTCGTAGGCAGCCTGCGTGCCCTCGCCCAGCCTGAAGCCTGGCAGCAAATGCTCGGTCATGCTCAGCGCCTGTGCCGCCAGCAGCAACTCCACGCCCACAATGTACTGCGTGTTCTGCACCACGGTGTGTGCCTTGCGCGCGCACCAGGTGGAGTTGGAGATGTGGTCTTCACTGTTGGCTTTCGAGGGAATCGAGTCCACGCTGCCCGGCATCGACAGCGTGCGATTCTCCATTACGAGGGAGCTGAGGGAACATTGCACCACCGGGTAGCCAGTGTTCACGCCACGCAAACCGGACATCAGGTTGCGTGGCAGGCCCCATGACAGCGTCGGGTCGATTAGCCGTGCCACGCGGCGCTCGCAGATGCTGCCAAGATCCGTGATCGCCATGGCCAGCAAATCCATCGCCTGCGCCAGGTACTGGCCGTGGAAGTTACCGCCCGAGATGATCTCGAAGCCGCCACCATCCTTGCCAAAGATCAGCGGATTATCGGTGGCGGAATTGATCTCGTTCCTTACGATGGTGTCAATGTAGTCCAGCGCATCGAACACGGGACCATAGACTTGCGGCGTGCAGCGCAACGAGTACACGTCCTGGATACGCGGGGTATAGGGGATGTCGGTTCGCCGCAGTTCGTCCGGAAATTGCACCGCACGCGCTTCATGGGTGGTGCGGGTAGAACCTTTCAGCAGCTTGCGCACGACGGAGGCGGTCTTGACCTGCCCCGGATGCGGGCGCGCTTGCTGGATGCGGGGGTCGAAAGCCGACATCTCCGCACGCATGGCTTCCAGCGTCAGGCCGAGGGACAGGCAGGCGTCGGTCAGCAGGTCGCGTGCGTCCTTGGCAGCCAGCACGGCCACGGCCAGCGATGCGGTGCAGCCGTTGATCAGGGCCGATGCATCTTTGGCCTTCAGGTCGAACTTCACCGGGCCGACTTCGGCGCGCATAATCGCCTCGGAAGCCGCCATGCGCTGGCCCTTGTACATCACTTCCGCCTCGTCGAAGCCAGCGATGGCCGCAGCCAGGTAGGCCAGCGGCGCCAGGTCGCCGGAGGCGCCGACAGACCCCTTCTGCGGCATGATCGGGTGGATGCCGGCGTTGATGAAGGCCAGCAGGCGGTCCACCACTTCGACGCGCGGCGCCGAGTAGTTGCTGGCGAAGGCGTTGGCGCGCAACAGCATGGTGGCGCGGCTCACTTCTTCCGAAAACGGCTCGCCGATGCCGCCGCTGTGGGCTTTGATCAGCTGCGTCTGGAACAGCTCGATGTGCTCGACTGCGATGCGGGTGTCTTTCAGCAGGCCGACGCCGGTATTGAAGCTGTACATCATCGGCGCTTCGTCGTGCATCCAGGTGGATTCGATGTAGTCGCGGCTTTCCTTCAGCGCGGCGCGCGAGGTGGCGGACAGTTCGACTTTAGCGCCGTCGCGCGCCACGGCCAGCACGTCTTCGGCAGACAGGTTGAAGCCGTCGATAGTTACGTTGTTCATTGCTTTTCCTTTCAGTTCGCGCTGGTCTCAAACCAGGTACCGATAAGCTGACGCTCGTCATCGGTCATGTGGGTCATGTTCGCCAGCGGCATATCCTTGTTCTGCACCGCGCGCTGGTAGATCTTGGCGGCGTGCTGCTTAACCTGGGCCTCGGTATCGAGCATCACGCCGCCCGGGGCTGATGCGAAACCCGCCTGGGTCGGGGTCGCGGAGTGACACGACGCGCAGCGCTGCGTTACGACTTGCTGGACGCTGGACAGGCTGGCCTGGCCGGCCGGGGCAACGGCAACTGCAACGACGGCCTGCGCGGCATGACCATCGCCGTCCAGCGCTGCGGCTGCAGCCGCCGGTGCTGCCACGGCCTTGCGCGGCGCAGGGGCGATTGCCAGCGCCACGCCAGCCAGCAGGATCACGCCGGCAATCGGGAACGCAGGCGACACCTTGCCCGCATGGCGCAGGTTGAAGAAATGACGAATCAGCACGCCCGCAGCCATGATGGCCGCCAGCACCAGCCAGCTGTAGGCGTGGCTGTAGGTCATCGCGTAATGGTTGCTGATCATGATCAGCAACACCGGCAGCGTGAAGTAGTTGTTGTGCACCGAGCGCACCTTGGCACGCTTGCCGTAGATCGGGTCAGGCGACTGGCCCTTGGCCATGGCGTCCACCAGCTTACGCTGGCCAGGAATGATCACGAACAGCACGTTACCGACCATCATGGTGCCGATCATGGCGCCCACATGGATGTAAGCTGCGCGGCCGCTCAGGGTATGCGTCAGCACATAGGCAGCGCCAACGATGAGCGCGAACATTACGGATCCAAGTACCGCAGGCTTCTCGGCCAGTGCGGTCTTGCACAGCGTGTCGTACACCAGCCAGCCGCCGGCGAGCGTGCCCAGGCCGACGGCCACCGCTTGCAGGGAGCTCAGGTCGGCCACGTTCTTATCGATCATCATCGCCGAAGCGTTGAAGTAGTAGACGATGAACAGCATGGCAAATCCACTCAGCCAGGTGGCATAGGCTTCCCACTTGAACCAGTGCAGGTCTTCCGGCAGCTCATCGGGCGCAACCAGGTATTTTTGCGGGTTATAGAAGCCTCCGCCGTGCACCGCCCACAATTCGCCCATCACGCCCTTCCTGGCAAGCGGGCTGCCAGGCTTGGGCGGGCGGATCGAATTGTCCAGCCAGACGAAGTAAAACGAGGCGCCGATCCACGCGATACCGGTGATCAGGTGCAGCCATCGCACGAGCAAGTTAAGCCATTCCACCCCGTAAGGGCCGAATAAAGTCTCCATGATTTTTATCCATTAAGTCCGTTCACCTGCCTCTGGCGGGCACTTCAGATGAACCAAACGGTCGTCATACCGCCGCCGCTACGACCTGCATGGATGGAACGATATCGGTTGCGGGCGCGGGAGACCTTCCAATTCCTATATAACTCGCATAGTCCCAGAGATATAGTTTCGCGGGCCGGAAGGTGCGAACCTCTCATCCATAAATCTAAATAAATAATATTCGGAGACCATGATGTCCAGATTGCCAGAACACTTAGACATCCACCTGATCCGTATTCTGTACCTGCTGCTGGTGGAGAAGAACGTATCGCGCGTGGCGCTTAAACTGAACCAGCCGCAGCCCTCCATTTCCGGCTCACTGCGCAAGCTGCGCGACCTGACCGGCGACCCGCTGCTGGTACGCGGCGGCCGCGGCATGGTGCCGACGCAACACGGTGAGAGTCTGTTGAAGACCGCCAAGCGCATCCTGGATGAAACCGAAAGCCTGTTCAGTCCCAAGACTGCGTTCGTCCCGCAGGACGAGGCGCGCACTTTCCATCTCGCCGCGCCCGACTATATGAACACCCAGTTCTTCACCGAGGTGATTGCCCGCCTGCGCCGCGAATCCCCGCGCAGCCGCCTGGTAATCCACTCGCTGGGCCCGGACATCGATTACGTGCGCCTGCTGTCGGACGGTGACCTGGACCTGGTGGTCGGCAACTGGGACGAACCGCCGCAGCATCTGCACATTTCCAAGCTGTTCGACGACCCGATCGTGTGCCTGATGCGCGCCAACAGCGCCTATGCCCGCCGCACGCCGAAAGACGGCATGACGCCGGAGGAATACCTCACCCTGCCCCATGTCGCGCCGGCCCAGATCCTGCCTGGCTACCACGGCAACATCGATTCCTTCCTCGAAGAGCGCGATATGGAGCGCAATATTGTGGTGGAATCGGCACACTTCCGCATGTTGCCCTACATCGTGCAGCAGACCGATTTAGTTTTGACGAGTGGCAAACAATTCGCCAATTTCTACGAAAACCTGCTGGGCCTGAAGTCCTACAAAGTACCGCTGGACTTCCCGCCGCTGAGCTTTTACCAGCTATGGCACGAGCGCGCCCACCACGCCACCGAACATAAATGGCTGCGCGCCCAGGTCAGCGCCGCCGCCCGCCTGCTGGTGAAATAGAACAGCACCGGATAGCCGCTATCGGCCCAGCGTTATATCTCGCGCCTGCCGGGCCCCTATTATCAATTCGCCATTCCCCCAGAACACCTTACTTGGAGCGGGCCGTCGCCAGTCGGCGCCCCGAAGCACGATGACGAGCCTGAAGCGACTGAACACCTGCGACGCAGGGACTTTTACCGAGATCCTGCATGGCCTGTACGAGCATTCCCCGTGGATTCCCCAGCGCGCCGCCGCACAGCGCCCTTTCCGTACCATCGACGAGCTGAAACTGGGCCTGCAGAAGGTCGTAGCGGAAGCCGGCAAAGAGGAACAACTGGGCCTGATCCGCGCCCACCCGGAACTGGCCGGTAAAGCCGCCGTTGCAGGCGAACTGACGCCGGAGTCCACCGGCGAACAGGCCAAGGCCGGCCTGAACTTGTGCAGCAAGGAAGAATTCGCAGCGCTGCAGGAACTCAACAGTGCCTATAACGGCAAATTCGGCTTCCCCTTCATCCTGGCGGTCAAGGGCGGCGACGGCAAAGGCCTGTCGCGGCAGGCCATCATTGCCGCCTTCCGCCGCCGCCTGCGCAACCAGGCCGACGACGAACTGCGCGAGGCACTGCGCCAGATCCACCGCATCGCCGAGATGCGCCTGAACGCGCTGCTTTCCTACGTGCCTCACATGGGCCGCGACATCATTGAATGGGCCGAGGAAATCGGCGCCATCAGCGAGGACGAACAAGGCCTGACCTGCACCTACATGACGCCGACCCACCGCCGCACCGCTAACCAGTTGGCGAAGTGGATGCGCGAAGCCGGCATGCACGTCCATATCGACGCGGTGGGCAACGTGGTGGGCCGCTACCTGTCCACCGATCCGCAGGCA
The DNA here is from genome assembly GCF_001425005.1 of Duganella sp. Root336D2. Lineage (GTDB taxonomy): Bacteria > Pseudomonadota > Gammaproteobacteria > Burkholderiales > Burkholderiaceae_D > Rugamonas. The sequence goes on from NZ_LMDB01000001.1 coordinate 566,675, forward strand.
CGCACGCTGCTCACCGGCTCGCACTACGACACGGTGCGCAACGGCGGCAAGTACGACGGCCGCCAGGGCATCCTGACCGCCATCGCGGTGGTCAAGCACCTGTATGAAACCGGCGAGACCCTGCCCTTCCACCTCGAGGTAATCGGCTTCGCGGAAGAAGAAGGCGTGCGCTTCAAGAGCACCTTCCTCGGCAGCAGCGCCGTGATCGGCCAGTTCGATCCCAAGCTGCTGGACTTGCGCGACCGCGATGGCCAGCTGCTGCGCGACGTACTGACCGACGCCGACCATGACGTCAATACGATTGCCGATATCGCCCGCGATCCGGCTGACCTGCTCGGCTTCGTCGAAGTCCATATCGAACAAGGCCCGGTATTGCTCGAGCGCGGCCTGCCGGTCGGCGTGGTGACCTCCATCGCCGGCAGCAAGCGTTACCTGGTGGAGCTGAAAGGCGTTGCCAGCCACGCCGGCACTACGCCTATGCCAATGCGCAAGGACGCCGCCACGGCCGCTGCCGAAATCATCCTGTACGTGGAACAGCGCTGCGCCCAGGACCAGGATTCCGCCCTGGTCGGCACGGTGGGCCAGTTGCAGGTGCCAAACGGCTCGACCAATGTCATTCCAGGCGCCTGCACACTGTCGCTCGATATCCGCGCGGCCAACAATGCCGCGCGCGATGCCGCAGTGGCCGACATCCTCGCCCACATCGAAAAAGTGTGCGAAAAGCGCCACATCTCAGTGCAGGTCGAACAAACAGTCGCCGCCGACTGCGCCCCTTGCGCGCCGCGCCTGATGCAGCAGCTGGCTGCCGCGGTGGAGCGGAATGGCATCCCAGCCTTCCAACTCGCCTCCGGTGCCGGACACGACGCCATGCTGATGGCGCGCCTCACAGACGTCGCCATGCTGTTCACCCGCTGCGGCAACGGCGGCATCAGCCACAACCCGCTGGAGACCATGACGGACGACGACGCCGACCTGTCGGCCCGCATCCTGCTCAGCTTCCTGCGCAACTATAGCTAAACCGAGATAGATGATATGCCACGGCATATAAGCCGAATGGGAGGCCATCAACGATATTGTTAAAACAAAGAGAACGAGGACGCCATATTTGTCCGCCCGGAGAGGCGGAATTTCGGGCGCTAAAAACTAAACGGAGACACCAAAATGCAATTCCTGGAACAATATTTCAAGCTCAGTGCGCATGGCACCGACGTGCGCACCGAGGTGCTGGCCGGCATTACCACCTTCCTGACGATGGCGTACATCATTTTCGTCAACCCGTCCATCCTCGGCGACGCCGGCATGCCGAAAGACTCGGTCTTTGTGGCCACGTGCGTGGCGGCGGCCGTCGGCACCCTGATCATGGGCCTGTATGCCAACTTCCCTATCGGCCTGGCGCCGGGCATGGGCCTGAACGCCTATTTCGCCTACGGCGTGGTGGCAGGCATGGGGTTCCCATGGCAAGCCGCCCTGGGCGCGGTATTCATCTCCGGCTGCTGCTTCATGATCGTCAGCCTGCTGCGCATCCGTGAAAAAATCATGAATGCGATTCCGGCCTCGCTGCGTATCGCGATTCCGGCCGGTGTCGGCCTGTTCCTGGCGCTGATCTCGCTGAAGAACGCGGGCATCGTGGTCTCCAGCCCTGCCACCTTCGTCACGATGGGCGACCTGCATAAGCCAGCTCCCGTGCTGGCCATCGTCGGTTTCCTGGTCATCGTCGCGCTGGACCGCCTGAAGGTCACCGGCGCCCTGCTGATCGGCATCATGGCCGTGACCGTGCTGAGCTTCTTCTTTGGTGGTAACGCCTTCCACGGCATCGTGTCGGCGCCGCCTTCGATTTCCCCGACCGCTTTCGAACTGGACATCATGGGCGCCATCTCGCACGGCCTGTTCAACGTGGTGCTGGTGTTCTTCCTGGTTGAACTGTTCGACGCCACCGGCACCCTGATGGGCGTAGCCCAGCGTGCCGGCCTGATGAAAGACGGCAAACTGCCGGCCAATATGAACAAGGCCCTGCTGGCCGACTCCGGCGCCATCATCGCCGGCGCCGTGATGGGCACCTCGAGCACCACCGCCTTCATCGAAAGCGCTGCCGGTGTGCAGGCAGGCGGCCGCACCGGCCTGACCGCCGTCATCGTGGCACTGCTGTTCCTTGCCGCCCTGTTCATCGCGCCGCTGGCCGGCGTGGTACCGGCTTACGCCACCGCACCTGCCCTGTTCTTCGTCGCCTGCCTGATGCTGCGCGAAATGTCGGAGATCAACTGGGCCGAGACCACGGAAAGCGTGCCTGCCGTCGTCACCGCGCTGGTCATGCCATTCACCTACTCGATCGCCAACGGCCTGGCGCTGGGGTTCATCAGCTACGCCGCCCTGAAACTGCTCACCGGTAAGTACAAAGAAGTCAGCGCCATGATCTGGTGTGTCGCTGGCGTGTTCCTGTTCAAAACAATCTACATCGCAGGATGAAGCAAGGAGTAGCAAAGATGTCCCAACCGATTCGTTTCTTCTACCAGGGGCGCGTGCAGGAAGTCGATTCCGCCGCCCCGACCCGCACGGTGCTGCAACACCTGCGGGAAGACCTGCACTGCACCGGCACCAAGGAGGGCTGCGCCGAAGGCGACTGCGGCGCCTGCACCGTGGTGATCGGCTCGCTGGTGGACGGCGAACTGGAAATGCGCAACGTGAATTCGTGCATCCAGTTCCTGCCGACGCTGGACGGCAAGGCAGTGTTCACGGTGGAAGACCTGAAACAGCCGGACGGCAGCCTGCATCCGGTGCAGGAAGCCCTGGTGGAATGCCATGGTTCCCAATGCGGTTTCTGCACCCCCGGCTTCGCCATGTCGCTGTGGAGCCTGTACCTGAAGCAGGAGGGGCAGAGCGCGCCGCCATGCCGCAAAACGATCGATGAGACATTATCCGGCAACCTGTGCCGCTGTACCGGTTACCGCCCGATTATTGATGCAGCCGCCCGCATGGGCGAGCTGCCGGCGGTCGGCTTCGACCGCGCAGCATTGAAGGCAGTCCTGCAAGGACTGCAACGAGACACCATGTTCAGCTACACCCACGACGGCCAGACTTTCCACGCACCGCGCACCCTGGCCGAGATGGCAGCCCTGCGGGCCGCCAAGCCGGCCGCCACCATCCTCGCCGGCTCGACCGACGTCGGCCTGTGGGTCACCAAGCAGATGCGCAACCTGGGCGACGTGATCTACACCCGCCAGTTGCATGAACTGCACCGCATCGCTACCGTCGACGGCAAGCTGGAAATCGGCGCCGCCGTATCGCTGGACGATGCCTACCAAGCCGTGCTGGAACTGTATCCGAACGATTCGCTGCACGAACTGTGGCAGCGCTTCGCCTCGCAGCCGATCCGCAGCACCGGCACCTTGGGCGGCAGCGTCGCCAACGGCTCGCCGATCGGCGACTCCGCACCATGGATGATTGTGCTCGGCGCCGAAATCGTACTGCGCTCCGACAAAGGCCAGCGCGTCCTGTTGCTGCAGGACTTCTACCTCGATTACATGAAGAAGGATTGGCAACCGGGCGAATTCGTGGAAGCCGTGCGCATCCCGGCGCCGAAAGCCGGCCAGCAATTCCGCACCTACAAACTGGCCAAGCGCTACGACCAGGATATTTCTGCAGTCTGTGCCGCCTTCTCGCTCGAAGTCGATAGCGGCGTTGTCCGCAACGCCCACATCGCTTACGGCGGCATGGCCGCGACCTCGCGCCGCGCACCGCTGGCCGAAGCTGCCATCAACGGCCAGCCATGGAACGAGGCCACGCTGCGTGCCGGCATGGAAGCGCTGGCAAAAGATTACACCCCGCTGACCGATATGCGCGCCTCCGCCAATTACCGCATGCGCACTGCGCAGAACCTGCTGCGCCGCTTCTGGATGGAGACTCGTCCCGAAGACGCAATACCTGGCACTTACGTCAACGCTTACGCATTCAAGGAAGGAGCCGCTGCATGAACAGCAAGTCCGAACAGTTCATGACGCTCGGCGCCGCCAAAGGCTGGTCTGAAGTGGGCCAGAGCCACCCGCATGAATCGGCTATCCTGCACGTCCTGGGTGAAGCCGTCTACACTGACGACATCCCCGAAGCGCAAGGTACGCTGCACGCCGCACTGGGCCTGTCCACGAAAGCGCATGCCCGCATCGTGTCGCTCAACCTGGAGCCGGTGAAGGCCATGCCGGGCGTGGTGGCCGTGTACACCTGCAAGGACATCCCCGGCACCAATGACTGCGGCCCGATCATCCACGACGACCCTATCCTCGCCGAACAGAAAGTGGAGTACGTCGGCCAGCCAGTCTTCATCGTGGTCGCAGACACGCACGACAACGCGCGCCGCGCCGCGCGCAAGGCCGACATCCAGTATGAAGAGCTGCCAGCCATCCTGACGCCGGAAGCGGCGCGCGATGCCGAATCGTTCGTGGTTCCCCCAATGCGCCTGACGCGCGGCGACGCGCAAGCGGCTTTCGAGCGCTCCCCGAACATCCTGGAAGGCAAGCTGCACGTAGGCGGCCAGGAGCAGTTCTACCTGGAAGGCCAGATCTCGTACGCCGTCCCGAAGGAAGGCAAGGGCATGCATGTCTATTGCTCCACCCAGCACCCGACCGAAATGCAGCACGTGGTATCGCACGCCCTGAACTACCCTTCGCACGCCGTGGTGGTGGAATGCCGGCGCATGGGTGGCGGCTTCGGCGGCAAGGAATCGCAGTCCGCGCTGTGGGCCGCCTGCGCCGCCGTCAGCGCCGCGCGCCTGAAGCGCCCCGTGAAGCTGCGCGCCGACCGCGACGACGACATGATGGTCACCGGCAAGCGCCACTGCTTCTATTACGAGTACGAGATCGGCTACGACCACCAGGGCCTGATCACCGCTGCCAAAGTGCAGATGGTGACCCGCGCCGGCTTCTCTGCCGACCTGTCCGCGCCGGTGGCAACGCGCGCCATCTGCCACTTCGACAACACCTACTACCTGTCGGATGTGGATATCCGCGCCATGGCCGGCAAGACCAACACCCAGTCCAACACCGCGTTCCGCGGCTTCGGCGGCCCGCAAGGCGCCATCGCGATCGAGTACATCATCGACGAGATCGCCCGCAACCTCGGCAAGGACGCACTGGACGTCCGCAAGCTGAACTTCTACGGCCGCAACGACGAAGAAGGCCGCAACGTCACGCAATACGGCCAGAAGGTGGTCGACAACGTGATCCACGAGCTGGTGGCGCAGCTGGAAAGCGACACCAAATACCGCTCCCGCCGTGAGGCTGTACACAAATTCAACGCGAGCAACCCGGTACTGAAGAAAGGCCTGGCCCTGACGCCGGTGAAATTCGGCATCGCCTTCAACGTCACCCACTTCAACCAGGCCGGCGCGCTGGTGCACATCTACGTCGACGGCTCGGTACTGGTGAACCACGGCGGCACTGAAATGGGCCAGGGCATCAATACCAAGGTGTGCCTGGTGGTGGCGCATGAACTGGGCATTCCGCTGTCCAGCGTGCGCGCCTCCGCCACCGACACCAGCAAGGTCGCCAACACCTCCGCCACCGCCGCCTCCACCGGCGCCGATTTGAACGGCAAGGCAGCGCAGGACGCCGCCCACACGCTGCGCAGGCGCCTGGTGGAATTCGCCGCGAAATCATTTGGCGTGACAGCCGAAGAAGTCATCCTGGCCAACGGCACCGTATTCGCCGGCGAAACCGTCATTCCGTTCGCCGACCTGGTGCAAAAAGCCTACCTGGCGCGCGTGCAGTTATGGTCCGACGGTTTCTACGCCACGCCGGGCCTGAGCTGGGACCGCGAAACCATGAGCGGCAATCCGTTCGGCTATTACGCCTACGGCGCCTCGGTATCGGAAGTAATCGTCGACACGCTGACCGGCGAATGGAAGCTGCTGAAGGCAGACTGCCTGTACGACGCCGGCAATTCCCTCAACCCCGCCATCGACGTCGGCCAGGTGGAAGGCGCCTTCATGCAGGGCATGGGCTGGCTGACGACCGAAGAGCTATGGTGGAACCAGCAGGGCAAGCTGATGACGCATGCGCCGTCGACTTACAAGATTCCCGGCGTGTCCGACTGCCCTGAAGACTTCAATGTGCGCCTGTTCAGGAACCGCAACCCGTTCGACAGCATCCACCGCTCCAAAGCGGTCGGCGAACCGCCGCTGCTGCTGCCGTTCTCCGTGTTCCTGGCCATTCGCGACGCCGTCGCCTCGGTCGGCAACTATCGCATCAACCCGCCGCTGCGGGCTCCTGCGACCGGTGAAGCAATCCTCGACGCGGTGGACGCTGTTCGCGCGCAGGCATAGGCATGACGCTCGCAAGACGCCTTGCCGCCGAGGCACTGGGCACGGCGCTGCTGCTGGCCGTGGTGGTGGGGTCCGCCACCGCGGCCGACCGGCTGGCCGGCGGCAACGCCGCCATCGCCCTCTTCGCCAATTCGGTCGCAAGCGCCAGCGGCCTGTTGGCGCTGATCCTTGCGTTCAGCACCGTTTCCGGCGCCCATTTCAACCCCGCTGTTACGTTGTCCGAAGCCTGGCAAGGCGGCATGAGGTGGAGCGATACGCTGCCCTATGCAGCGGCACAGGTCTGCGGCGCCTTCGCCGGCGTCGCGGCCGCCCACGCAATGTTTGGCGAGCCGGTCTTCGCCGCAGCTGTCCACGCCAGGACCGGTGCGGCGCAGTGGTGGAGCGAGTTCGTCGCCACCTTCGGCCTGATTCTCGTCATCAGCGGCTGCGCGCGCAGCCGGCCGGCGATCACGCCGTTTGCCGTCGCCGCCTACATCGTCTCAGCGTACTGGTTCACCGCATCGGGCGCGTTCGCCAATCCCGCGCTCACTCTGGCGCGGACCGCGACCGGTACGGTGGCAGGTATTCGGCTGGAAGACGTAACCGGTTACGTCGCCGCCCAAATGCTCGGCGCCATCGCAGCGACAGTACTCATTACATGGCTGCATAGTCCAGCGAAGATTCCAGCCGAAATGCACCGGGCGTCACACCCTGCCAATCCTTGAAGGCACGGATGAATGAATTGACATCCTGGAAGCCGAGCAGGAACGCGATCTCCCCCTGTGCAATGCCCGGCTTCCGCAGATAGTGCACGGCAAGCTGCCTGCGCGTCGCGTTCAGGATGCCCTTGAATGTAGCCGACTCCTCGCTCAGCTGCCGCTGCAGACTGCGCTTGCTCAGGGCGAGATTCTTCGCCACATCGTCCACCGTGTACTGGCCGGCCGGCAGCCCTTCCAGCAGCACGGCCTTGACCCGTTCGCTCATCGTCGCCGATGCATTCAAGCTACCCAGGCGCTCGCGCAAGCCGGCTTCGAAGAACGTCCACATCGCCTCGTTCGCGGTGAGGAAATGGCGCGCTGCATCCTCCCTGGAGAACGTGACCGTGACCCCATTGCCGGCTCCCGGCATGACACCGAAATACTCCCTGTAATCCTCGATACGATCCGGCAGCTCCGGCATCGACACTGCGATCGGCACCACGCGATGGCGCGTCGCAAGGCGTACCAACTGGGTCAGGAAGACTGTCTCCGCAGCCGCCATACTGCGCGGGATCGGCCCCGCGTCCGCATAGCACTCCAGCGTCGCCGAGGTGCCGCAGTCCGTGATTTCGACCAGCAAGGCCAGTGGTCCAAACAGCTTCTTGAAGACAGACAAGCGCTGAAAGGCGATATTCAGGTTAGGGCTGCACAGGCTGGCGAAGATCGGCGGATCGAACGCTTCCACCGAGATTGCCTGCCCTATCCGGAGCGGCAGCACCATATCGTCACCTGCCGTATCCTCGATCACCTGCCATAGCTGGAAGAACTGCGCCGGCGAAATCGAAGCATCCTGGCGTGCGAACAAGTCCGCAGGAAGGCCCGCAAGGCGCAATACCCGCGCCGGATCGATGCCCATGTCTGCAAGCAGAAGCTTCCAGCCGGGCTGGATGGCGAAATGCGAGGGATGTCTCATGCTTTAAGGTTTAGGAATCAGGCCATTGTCGATCATCTGCTGGAACATATCGCGGATCGACGACTCCAGTGGACGATACACCATGCCCAGTTCGCGCGCACTCTTGCTGCTGTCCGCAAACCACGAAAAGCCCACATTGCGCGACACAAACTTGCGCGTGGTGGATCTATCCACGATCGGCGCGACCAGCCATACCAGCCACTTCGGCAGTGTACGGCGCGGCACAGGGTAGGCAGCAAAATTGGGCAGGAGCGCTTTGGCGATGCCCAGCAGCGAAGTGTTATGGCCGGAGATGATATGGCGGCCCTTCGCCTGCGGCAGGTAGGCGGCGCGCAAATGTGCGTCCGCCAGGTCGCGCACATCCACCGCGCCAAGGCCCAGGTCGGGGACGCCGGATTTCATGCGTCCATCCCCCATCTGGCGCACGATGTTGAAACTCTCCGAAGTGCCGTGCGGGTTCACGCCAGGGCCGATCACCAGGCTTGGATTGACCACCACCAGTTGCCACGCCGACTGGCGCCTGGCGATTTCCCACGCCTCGCGTTCGGCAACTGCTTTTGAGTAGGAATACGGCGCATGACCGAGGGACGAGCTGCTGTTCCACACCTCCTCGGTAAACACGCCATCCGGGGTCGTATTGATATCGGCATTGTCGCCGTAGATGGCAGCGCAGCTGCTGGTCAGCACCACGCGCTTTACGGAATCGGTGCGGTTCGCCGTTTCGAGGACGTTACGGGTTCCAAGCAGGGCCGGATCGACCAGCTCTTTTTGCGGATCGCGGATGTTCAGGGTGAATGGCGACGCGGTGTGGAAGACGATGCCGCAGCCGGCCATGGCGTCGTCGAACGAACCATTATCGAGCAGGTCAGCCTTGAAATAGCGAATGGTGCCCGGCAGCTTCTCAGCCAGTTCATCCAGGTGCCGGATTTTGCTGCGGTCATCGGGATTTCGCACCGCCGCGTGGACGGTAACGCCCTCCTCCAGCAGCCGCTTCACGATCCAGCCTGCGACATAACCGGTGGCACCGGTGACCAGGACGGGCCTGGTTTTATCAACTTCCAACTTGCTCATGTTTGGTTCCTAAATAGTCAGCGATAGGGAGAGCTTATCGCTACCCTGCACCCAGGTCACTAGCAAACCGCGCCAACCCGCACGCAATGCGTGCCGAAAAGTCGGTGCCAGGTCTGTCATTTGGACACGCACGACACACCTTTGACATTTATCAGTACTTTCCACCTCAAAAGAAAACACCCGCTGGCCGATTGCGTCGGAGCGGGTGTTTTGATTTAGATCAAAGGTGCAGGCAGCGTGTCCGAATGACAGACCTGGCACCGAATTTTAGCCACGCTTGCGCCATTCGATCAGCTCGGCAATCGTCAGGATCGGCATGCTGTGCAGCTGGGCAAATCGTTCAATCGCTTCGCCGCGCATCATGGTGCCGTCGGGGTTCATCAGCTCGCACAGCACGGCGGACGGGGACAGGCCTGCCATCCTTGCCAGGTCGACCGAGCCTTCCGTGTGGCCGGCTCGCATCAATACGCCGCCAGGCGTGGCGCGCAGCGGGAAGACGTGGCCGGGACGCACCACGTCTTCCGGACTTGCGCCATGCGCGGCTGCGGCGCGGATCGTCGTGACGCGGTCTGCGGCCGATACACCGGTTGTGACACCATGCCGCGCTTCGATCGATACCGTGAACGGCGTGCCGTACTTGCTGCCATTTTCCGCGGCCATCGGCGGCAATTCGAGTTCGCGCACCTTTTCCGCGGTGAGGCACAGGCACACGATGCCGCTGCATTCGCGGATCATCAGGGCCATGGTTTCAACTGTCAGGCGGTCGGTGGCGACGATCAGGTCGGCCTCGTTCTCACGGTCGAAATCATCCAGCAGGATAACGGGAACACCGGCGCGCATGGCGTCCAGCGCCGCGTGCATGCGGGCTTCGAGGTCGGTACTTTGAAGGATAAATTCAGGGGACAACATAGGAAACGCTCCTCGCTAAAAGTTAACGAAAAACGCTCCAGGGCAAGCGAATAGGCGCGGCTACCCTTACCGCCAAGGCTGGCAGGGAATACGCGCGACAGCGCACATCTTCTTTCATCCGGACTATACCGTCGGCCCTGGAATCTCACCAGGTCTGCTGACCCTGCCCGTTGCTGCCAGGCAGGCGCTCGCGGGCTCGAACGTTGCCGCTCTTACCGCCGGTGGGGAATCGCACCCCGCCCCGAAGACGTAATTATTTTGCCTGCACGGTGCAGGCGGCGGGATTTTAGCAGTGTTTTTGAAAACCGGTAAAGCCGGGTACGGGCAACATCGCACAACCGCAATCCGCAGCCCGGAAACCGTGCCGGGTTTAGCCGACTGTGCCGATGATCGACACTTCGCGATTCTCGGGCACTTCGTTATACGACAGCACATGCAGCCCCGGCGCGAACAAACGGGCGTAACGCGCCAGCAGGGGGCGGATCTGCGGCAGTACCAGCAGCAGCGGCGGTGTGGCCTGCTGCTTCATCTGCTCGCGCGCCACCGGCATATTCACCTGCAGCTGCGCCAGCAAATGCGGGTCGATCGGGTAGTTATCCAGCACCACCTTGCCGGTCTGGCGAGCCTGGTTCAGGGAACCAAGCAGCATGTTTTCCAGTTCGCCGCCCAGGTTAAACGCCAGCATCTCGGTCTTCTGCCCGAACAAGCCGGACACAATCTGGCGCCGCAAGGCGCAACGCACTTCAGCTGCCAGGAGGATCGGGTCTTTGGTAGTTTCCGAGGAATCGAGCAAGGTCGTGGCAATCGGCACGATATCCTTCAGCGATACCGACTCCAGCAGCAAGACGCGGAATACGCGCAGCAATTGGGTATGGGTCAGCGCTTTGTCGAGCGAGCCCGCCAGCTTGGGCGAGAGCGCGGTCAGGCGATCCATCAGCGCGGCCACGTCTTCATGGCGGAACAACTCGGGCAGGTATTCGCGAATCAGTTTCGACACATGGGTGGCGATGGCGCTCGGCGCTTCCACCACCTGGTAACCCAGGCCCAGCGCATGCGCCTTGTCCTTGGTTTCGATCCAGGTCACCGGCATGCCGTAAGCTGGCTCCACGCCAGGGATCCCGTCGATCTGGCCGTACACATTGGGCGAGGGAATGGCCATCAGGCGGTCGGCAAACACTTCGGACAGCGCGATCGTGGAGCCGCCCAGTACCACCGCGTACTGGGTTGGCTTCAGCGCCAGGTCATCGCGCACATTAACCTGGGGCAGCACCATGCCCATCGCTTCGGACAGGCTTTGGCGCACTCCGCGCAGGCGCTTGGTCAGTACTTCGCCATGCGCCTTGTCGATCATGCCCACCAGCTTGTACCCCAGCGAAACCTGCAGCGGCTGCACCACGGGCAGCGATTGCCATTCCAGTTCCGGCACCTTTTCTTCACGCAGCGCCGCTTCGATGGCGGCGATATTGTCGACCACCGGCGCGCCCTGCCGCAGGTACAGGCGCCAACCGACATAGGCCAGCACCGCCGCGAAGGTAAGGAAACTCAGCTTCGGCATGCCCGGCACCAGGCCGAGGATCACCATCACCGCCGCTGCGCTGAACAGCACGTTGGGCGATGCCAGCAGCTGCTGGCCCACCTGGACTTCGAAATCGGCACCTTCGGTCTCCGACACGCGGGTGACGATGATCGCCGCGGCGGCTGACAGCAGCAGCGCCGGGATCTGGGCCACCAGGCCGTCACCGATGGTCAGCAGCGCGTACTGCTTGAACGCGTCGCCGAAGCTCATGTCCTGCATCACGGTACCGATGGCGACGCCGCCGACGATATTGATGATCAGGATCAGGATCGACGCGATCGCGTCGCCGCGCACGAACTTGGCGGCACCGTCCATGGCGCCGTAGAAGTCCGCCTCGGTCGACACTTCCCTGCGGCGCTGGATTGCCTTTTCCTGGTTGATCAAGCCGGCATTCAGGTCGGCGTCGATCGCCATCTGCTTGCCCGGCAAGGCGTCCAGGGTGAAGCGGGCCGATACTTCCGAGATGCGCTCGGCGCCCTTGGTCACCACGGCGAAGTTGATGATCATCAGGATCACGAACACCACCATGCCGACCACGTAGTTGCCGCCGATGACCACCTGGCCGAACGCCTCGATCACCTTACCGGCAGCGTCCGTGCCTTCGTGGCCGTGCAGCAGCACCACGCGGGTCGAGGCCACGTTCAGCGTCAGGCGCAGCAGCGTGGTGGCCAGGATCACCGTCGGGAACACCGAGAAATCCAGCGGCCGCCTGGCGTTCACGCTGACCAGGATCACGATCAGCGCCAGCACGATATTGAAGGTGAACAGGACATCCAGCAGGATAGGCGGCAATGGCAGGATGATCATCGCCAGGATCGCCAGCAGGAAGACCGGCGTGGCGAATTTGTGGCGTCCCGCTTCTGCGAACAAGCCCTTCAGGAAATTCATGTCGTTGCTGCCTCACTCATGGAAGTTGGAACCGGTACCTGCCCCGCTTCCAGCGGATTTGGCTGCGATGGACGGCGCCCCTCACGGAACGCCTTCAACTGCAGCACATAATGCAGGACCATGGAAACAGCCTGGTACAACTGCACGGGAATCTGCTGGTTGACCTGGCTGGTATTGTAAATTGCGCGCGCCAAGGGCGGCAGCGAAAGCACGTCGACCCCGTGCTCCTGCGCCAGGCGCTTGATGTATAGCGCCATTTCATCGACGCCTTTGGCCAGCACGTACGGCGCCTCGGCGCGCTTGTCGTCGTATTTCAGCGCCACCGCGTAATGCTCCGGGTTGACGATCACCACGTCGGCGCCCGGCACGATCTTGCGCGCTGAGCGTTCGGCCATGGCGCGCTGCAACTGGCGGATGCGCTGGCGCACTTCAGGGCGGCCCTCCTGCGTCTTGTATTCTTCCTTCAGCTCCTGCTTGGACATCTTCTGCTGCTCGCTGAAGAAGTAGGCCTGGGCCGGTACGTCGATGATGGCAAAGATGATGAACACGGCCACCATGGCCATGATCCCGTTCAGCATCTGGTTGGCGCCGGAAGTCAGGGCCTCGCTCAGCCCCAGCCCCTGCAGGCGCGTATATTCATTGATGGTGCTGGTGCCGATGTGCACCAGCACCCAGCCCAGCACAGCTGCCTTGCCGATCGAGACCAGCAGCTCAAAACCGTGCTTCTTCGAGAACAGGCGCCCCAGGTTGGTCACCGGGTTGAAGCGCTCGAACTTGGGCTCGAGGTTTTTGCTGCTCATCACCCAGCCGCCCGGCACCATGGCGCCCAGCACGATAGACAGCGGCACCACGAACAGCGGCACCAGCATCTTCACCAGCAGCAGCGCGGAACTGAGCCAGACGGTGCTCATGACGTTGTCCAAAGCGCCCTCGCCTTCCAGTGGCGCAAACGCCTGGTGGAAGATCTCGCGAAAGTCCAGCAAATAGGTCGGCAGCATGTACACGAACAGCTTGAGCGACACCAGGATGCCGATCGCGGTCGCCAGGTCGCGCGAACGCACCACCTGGCCTTCCTGGCGGGATTTCTTCAGCTTCTGCGCTGAAGCCTTCTCTGACTTGTCGCCGCCGCTGTCGTCAGCCATGTGGCACCATCTGTTGCTGGATCATGTCGAGCACGCGCGCCGACATGCGAATGTAATGCTGCGGGATGAAACGCACCACCTGGCCCAGCATCAGCAGGCCGAAAATGGTAATCACCGAAAAGCCCAGCGCAAACAGGTTCAGCGTCGGCGCCACGCGATTCAGGAAACCGAAGCCAAGCTGCACCACCAGCGCCGAAAACACCACCGGTATCGCTAACAGCATGGCGGCCGAAAAGATCCAGGCCACGTTCCAGGCCACCGTCTGCAGCAGCAGCGCCGAATAGCCGCCGCCCAGCGGCCAGGCCTTGAAGCTTTGCCCGATCACGCCCGCCAGCACCAGGTGGCCGTCGATCGAAAAGAAGATCACGATGGCCAACATGGACAGCAGCGCCGACACCACGTCGGACGAAGTGCCGTTCAGCGGGTCGTTCATCACCGCCATCGAAAAGCCGACCTGGCTCGAGACCAGGTAACCAAGAACGCCAATTACCGACATCGAAAAGTGGAACGCCAGCCCGATCGCGCCGCCGATCACCGCCTGCTCCAGCGTGACCGCAATGCCCTGCACCGAAATCGGGTCGATGCCCTGCACCACCTGGCCCTGGGTCAGCGGCAGCAGGATGACCGCCAGCACCAGCGACACCAGCAGCCGCACCGTGACCGGCACCATCATCTCGCCCAGCACCGGCGCCGCGCTCAGCATGGCCATGCAGCGCACGAAGGGCCACCAGATTGCCGTCAGCCACAGCAGCAGGTTTGCCAGGACCTGTTCCATGGCTCGCTACCCGACCAGTGTTGCCGCGCGCTGGAAAATCGAGACGCAATAATCCATCAGGTAGCTGGACATCCAGCGCCCGGTCAGGACAATGGCCAGCAGCGTGACCAGCAGGCGCGGCAGGAAGCTCAGCGTCTGCTCGTTGATTTGCGTCGCGGCCTGCACCAGCGCCACCAGCAAGCCCGCCACCAGCCCTGGCACCACCAGCACCATGACCATGATCATTACGATATGCAGGGCCTCGACGATCAGGTCGACGGCCACGTCGGGCGTCAGCATCGCATCACCTAAAAGGCCTGTATGCTCGTCACGAGCGTATTGACAGTCAATGTCCAGCCGTCCACCAGCACGAACAGCAGCAATTTGAACGGCAGCGAAATCACCAGCGGCGACAGCATCATCATACCCATTGCCATCAGCACCGACGATACCACCAGGTCGATGATCAGGAAGGGAATGAACAGCAGGCAGCCGATCTGGAATGCGGTCTTCAATTCGGAAAGCACGAAGGCCGCCAGCTTGACGGTGAAAGCATGGCCGGCCGGATCGGTAATTGCGTCCTCACCTGCCAGGTGGGCGATCTGCTTGAGCGATGCCTTGCTGGTCTGGGCCAGCATGAAGCGCGAAATCGGCTTCTCGGCAATCTTCAGCGCATCCTGCAGGCCGATCTTGTCCTGGTCGTAAGGCAGGAACGCGTCGCGCCACACGGCGTCGCCGATCGGCTTCATGACCAGCAGGGTCAGGATCAGGGCTACGCCGGTGATGATACGGTTGGGCAAGCCTTGCTGCAGGCCCAGGGCCTGGCGCAGCAGCGACAGCACGATGACGAAACGGGTAAAGCTGGTCATCATCATCACCATGATGGGCAGCAAGCCCAGCAGGGTCATGATAACCAGGATCTGCATCTTGACCGACAGCTCGGTCTTCGCGCCGGGGACTACGCCCCCCAGCAAGTCCTGCGCCCACGCGGGCGCGCAGGCACATAACAGCACTGCCCCGGCCGCGAGGCCAGGCACCAGGCGGCGCACGGTCATGGCGCCATCATGTCGAGGTTCAACCCGTCCAGATCGATAACCTTCAAGCCGTAATTTTCACCGGCCACCACCACCTCGGCGCGGCCGATTGCGGTGCCGTTGACCTTGATGGTCAGCGGTTCGCCGGCCAGCATGTCAAGTTCCACCACGCTGTCCGGGCCGATCTGCATCAGGTCTTGCAGCGACAGGCGCGCCGAGCCTACTTCCAGCGTCAGCGTGACGGGAATCTTGCGCATCATGGCCGGCAGGTCGCGCCGGCCGGCACGCGGTGCCGGCACGTCGCCCAGATCCTGCGCCACCTGGTCGATGATCATTTCTTCCGACATATCGTCCAGCATGGAGTCGTTGGAACCGTTCGGGTTATTCATCATGGTCATTCGATATCTTCAAAAGAGGTTAAGCAGAGTTTGCCCTTGTGCTCAGTTACCGCGGCTGTAAACAGGCGGGATTCTTCAAGCATAACGTCTGCCCTGTGCAGGCTGACCGGGATGACATCGCCCACACGCAAGTCGAACATGGCGCCCAGCGTGGTTTCCTTGGAAACCAGCCGGCCGCTCAGGCCAACCTGGAGCCGCGCCGCCAGCGGCCCTGGATTCTTGCTGCCCTTCTTGCCGGCATCGCGCTCGGGCATCAGGCCGCCCAGCACATTGCCCATGACCTGCTTGTCGAGTGCAAACCAGGCCTTGCCCTGCAGCTCGCCATCGCTCAGCGAAACGGTGACCACCCAGCTTCCCTTGCCGGGCTGGGTGGCGCTGTTGGCTTTGATGCTTTCTTCTTCGCCAAGTTCGCGGCCGCCAGCGGGCAGGTTACTTTCAATCCGCGCGGCCAGGATGCTGACCAGTTGTTGCCCGAGAACCACAGCCAGGCGCTCTTCGGTAGCGGTAACTCGAACTGCCTGTTCGTCAACATTGGCATCGGCGCGGGTGGCGCGCCCATAACGGTAATTCAATACCCCGAGCAGGATTTTACGCTCCAGCGCGAAAGCGAGTTGTCCGGAAGGCGCGGCAAAACCGAGCCAGCGCTGGCGCGCTTCGCTGCCTTCAAGGCGGCTGAAGGCAACATCGTCCACCTGGAATGTGCCCCAATAGCGGCGATGTACGTTCAGGCGCATGGCCTGGGCCAGGTCTTCGCGCAGCTGCGCGGCAAACTCAGGCAGCCGGTGCACCGGCCGCCCCAGCAAGCAAGGGTCAAGTACTTCGTATCGCACTGTGCTTTGAGAGGTAGTCATATTGGCCATCCGTCTGCTGCAATCCTATCGCAAAGTTATACGCTCAGGATGATCTTGGAAGCGTAGAATAACTCAAATCCCTCAGTATTGCCATGAATCAAGTACCCCGTTGGTCAAAAAGTCTTTACATAAAAGTTTCCAAACGGTAAGCTTAATTATTGTAAGGTAACATCAGTTGGTTGCAAAAACGATCCTTAGTGCATGATTTATAAGATGTTTTGCAATTTGTAAGCGGTTGTTACGATCCCGAAATCGGGTTACTATGCATGTTCCCGTACGGCACCATTTAACATTTAGTCCAGCTTGTTGGTTAGTAACTGGAAGTTAATCTTGTTGTTGTATTGGTAACGACAGTGCGCCGCCTCGGCGCACCCAACCTGAGGTGATTTATGGCAAATGAATTCGCTGGCCTGATCAAGGCCGACCTGGCATCCCTGAATAACGCGGCCGCCGAGCTCGCGCAGCACGCCAACCTCATTGCGCCTGCCGCCCAGTTCAATGCGGCGCAGCCTGGCGCCACCTTTTCCTTTGCCCAAACGATGCAGGACGCCGTTGCCGGCGTCAATGCGCAAGACCTCGATGCCGGTCAAAAAATGGCCGATGTCGATGCCGGCCGCAGCGACGACCTGGTGGGCGCCATGCTGGCCAGCCAGGAGGCCAGCCTGTCGTTCCAGATGCTGATGCAGGTGCGCAACAAGGTAATGGGTGCGGTCGATGAATTGATCAAGCTTCCGCTGTAAGCTGTTGTTTCCGCCTTCCCTCTCGAAAGACCTGACGTGATTGCTAACCTCAAGTCCGCCCTCGGACGCTGGCGCGGCGCTGCGGCACCAACCATGCCGCCTGCTGTCCTGAAGAACCTGTATCCCATGCTGCTGCTGGCCGTCGGCGTCACCGCGCTGGTGCTGATGGTCCTGTGGAAGGACCAGAGCGGCTACAAGCCCATCTTCGGCCAGCGCGAAAAAGTCGCAACGGCCGACATGATGAGCGTGCTCGACACGGAAAAAATTTCCTACCGCATTCATCCGGAAACCGGCCAGGTGCTGGTACCGGAGGGCAAGCTGGGCCAGGTGCGCATGCTGCTTGCGGCCAAGGGCGTGACCGCGCAATTGCCGGCCGGCCTGGAATTGATGGACAAGAGCGACCCGCTGGGCGTCTCGCAATTCGTGCAGGACGTACGCTTCCGCCGCGGCCTGGAAGGCGAGCTGGCGCAATCGATCATGACGCTCGATGCGATTGCGCATGCGCGCGTGCACCTGTCGATCGCCAAGTCGACCTCCTTCGTCGCGAGCGATGGCGAAAAGTCGTCGGCTTCTGTAGTTATCGCTACCAAAGCAGGACGCACGCTGGCGCCTGAACACATCGCCGCCATCGTCAACATGGTGGCCGGCAGCGTTGCCTCGCTCAACCCGGCGCGCGTGAGCCTGGTGGACCAGTCCGGCAACCTGCTGTCTTCGCACGTCGACCTGAGCGAAGCGTTCGACGCATCGACTTCCAGCAACGAGAACGCCAAGCGGCAGCAGGACGAAATCCGCAGCAACATCAAAGGCCTGCTGGGCCCGATCGTCGGCGACAGCAATTTCCGGGTCAGCGTGACGGCCGATGTCGACAACGACAAGGTCGAAGAAACCGTTGAAAAATATGGCGCCGATCCCAAGGTAACCAGCGAGGCCATGCGCGAGGAGCAGGACCGCAACCGCATCGCGATGGGCGTGCCGGGCACCCTGTCCAACCGTCCGCCGCAACAGCAGGCGGCCGATGCCGCGGCGGCCCAAGGCGGCGCTGCGGCGCCGGGCCAGGCCCCGGAAGGCACGGCGCGCAAGAACGCCACCACGCGCCAGTACGCTTACGACCGCAGCATCACCCAGACCAGGCGCGCCCGCGGCCGCCTGGTGCGGCAGAACGTGGCGGTGGTGCTGGCGCAAGCTGCAGCCCCGTTCCCCAAGACTGGCTGGAGCGCGCCCGAAATCGCCAACATCGACAAGGTGCTGCGCAGCGGCCTGGGCATCAACGAAGAGCGCGGCGACAAGCTGGTGGTCAGCGCCATGAATTTCCCGGCCAGGACGGCCGAGCTGCCGTGGTGGCAGGAACGCGATACGGTGGTCGACTCCGCCAACTGGCTCGGTTATGCGGTGGCACTGCTGCTGGCTTACCTGCTGCTGGCGCGTCCGCTGCTGCGCCTGCTGACCGCGCGCTTTGCGCCCGCCGCGCCGGCCCAGGCAGGCAAGCCGGCGCTGGCAGGCGCTGCCGCACGCCAGGCCGAAGCAACGCCGGTGCCGGGCACTGGCGGCGCCGTGCCGGGCGCCGCTGCGCCGGCAGCTGCACTAGGCTCTCCGGAAGCGCCGCCAGCTGCCGCCGCCAAGCCGGGCGCGCTGGAAGGCAGCCAGATGCCGGTGGTGCCGCTGCTGGAAAACTACGATTTGCCGCCGGCCGGTTCGCCGGTGGACGTGATGGTGGACCACCTCAAGGTACTGGCGGAGAAAGAGCCGGAGCGCGTAGCCGAAGTCGTCAAACAATGGATGCAGAAAAATGGCCGACATCAACAATAACCTGGACCAGGAACAGGGCTTGAGCCCGGTCGAGCAAGCCGCCATCGTGCTGCTGTCGATCGGCGAAGAACCGGCTGCCGCCGTGCTGCGCTGCCTGTCGCGCGAAGAACTGCTGGAAGTGACCCAGGTCATGTCGCGCATGAGCGGCATCAAGGTGGAAGAAGTGAAGACTGCGATGCAGACCTTCTTCGACGATTACCGCCAGCAATCGGGCGTGCACGGCGCCTCGCGCTCCTTCCTCAAGCGCTCGCTCGACCTGGCGCTGGGCGGCGATATCGCAAACACCGTGCTCAACAGCATTTACGGCGACGAGCTGCGGCCGAAGATGGCGCGCCTGCAGTGGGCGTCGCCCAAATGGCTGGCCGACTATATCGCCAACGAGCACGTGCAGATGCAGGCGGTGTTCCTGGCCTTCCTGCCGCCGGCGCTGGCCGGCCAGATCCTCGACGCGCTGCCGCTGGAGGGGCGCGACCTGGTGCTGCTGAACATGGCGCGCCTGGACGAGATCGACCGCGACCTGCTGCTGGAACTCGATGAGCTGGTGAACCGCTGCCTGTCCTCGTTCGACTCGCAGTCGACCAGCGTGGAAGGGGTGCGCCAGGTGGCTGAGATCCTGAACCGACTGCCCAGCAACCGGGCCCAGATCGTCGAACTGCTGCGCGCCCACGATCCGGAGGTGGTGCAGCAGATCGAGATGCAGATGTACGACTTCCTGATCCTGTCGACCCAGACCGAAGTCACCCTCACCCGCATCATCGAAGAAGTGCCGCTCGAGCAGTGGGCCATCGCGCTCAAGGGCGCCGAGCAGGCGATCCGCGACGCGGTGCTGAAGACCATGCCGAAACGCCAGGCGCAGGCCTTCGAGGACATGATGCGGCGCGCCGGTCCGGTGCCGATGTCGCGCATCGAAGCGACGCGCCAGGAAATCATGGCCACCGTCAAAGCGCTGGCCGATGCCGGCGAAGTCGAAGTGCAGCTGTTCGCCGAGACGGTGGTGGAATGATGAAACAGTTCCGCCCCTACCGCTTCCCGCCCTTGCAGCAGTACGTGCATTCGCACGGCGCCAACGGCCAGCGCGTTACCGGGCAGGGCCACATGGCCGACGCCGCCCAGTGGCAGGCTTCGGTCAGCGAAGGCTTCGAGCAGGGCCAGCGCGACGGTTATGAAATCGGCTTGCAGCGCGGCCAGGAGGACGGCTTCGAAGCCGGCCGCCAGCAGGGCGTTGAACTGGGCCGTGAAGAAGGCCGCCAGGAAACCCTGGTCGGCTTCGACCACCTGGCGCGCCCGGTCGACGGCATGCTGAAATCGCTGAAGAAGCTGCGCACCGACTACCGCGCGGCGCAGCGCAAGGAAGTGGTGGACCTGGTGGCAAAAGTGGCGCGCAACGTGATCCGCGCCGAACTGGCGCTGCAGCCGGTGCAGATCATGGCCCTGGTCGACGAGACCCTGGCCTCGATGCCGCCGACGCGCGACGAGATCGATGTCTTCCTCAACCCGGAAGAAGTCAAGCGCATCATGGAAGTCGATCCCAAGCGCGCCAAGCGCTGGAACCTGATCGGCGACGCCCGCCTCGACCTGGGCGAATGCCGCATCCGTGCCGGCGACAGCGAAGTCGATGCCGGCTGCCATCAGCGTCTTGCTGCTGTCATGGAACAGGTCGATAATCAGTTGCAGGCCGCCGATGGCGGTGACGACGCCGAGAGTGAAGAATGATTGCCGACGCACTGCGCAAACTGGAACTCGATGACGTACCGCTGGCCACCCCGACCGGGCGGCTGGTGGGCGCATCCGGCCTGCTGCTGGAGGCCACGGGTTGCAAGCTGCATACCGGCCAGCGTTGCCAGATCGAGACAGTCGATGGCGAATGGCTCGACGCGCAAGTGGTGGGCTTCCGCGAAAAGCTGACTTTCCTGATGCCGTTCAAGAAAGCGGCCGGCTTGACCACCGGCGCGCGCGTGCTGCCGTCGGCCGAAAAGTCGAGCCTGCAGATCGGCGACAGCTGGCTGGGACGCATGGTGAATGGCATCGGCGAAGCCATCGATGGCCTGGGCAAGCTGGGCGGCGATTACCCGCTCGACACCCAGCCGCCGCGCATCAACCCGCTCAAGAAGCAACCGGTGGTCGATGCCCTCGACGTCGGCGTACGCGCCATCAATTCCATGCTGACGCTGGGCAAGGGCCAGCGCGTCGGCCTGATGGCCGGCTCCGGCGTTGGCAAGTCCGTGCTGCTGGGCCTGATCACGCGCCAGACCGTGGCCGACGTGGTTGTGGTCGGACTGATCGGCGAACGTTCGCGCGAAGTGCGCGAGTTCATCGAAATGTCGCTGGGACCGGAAGGCTTGAAGAAGGCCGTGCTGGTGATCGCGCCGGCCGATGAGTCGCCGCTGATGCGCATCATGGCCACCGAACTGTGCCATTCGATCGCGGCCCATTACCGCGACCAGGGCAAGAACGTGCTGCTGCTGGTGGACTCGCTGACCCGCTATGCGATGGCGCTGCGCGAAGTGGCGCTGGCACTGGGCGAACCGCCGGCCACCAAAGGCTATCCGCCATCGGTGTTTTCCGCCCTGCCCCAGCTGGTCGAATCGGCCGGCAATGGCGAGAATCCTTACGGCAGCATGAGTGCGATCTACACCGTGCTGGCCGAAGGCGACGACCAGCAGGACCCGGTGGTCGACACCGCGCGTGCGATCCTGGACGGCCACATCGTGCTGACGCGCGAACTGGCCGAACGCGGCCACTACCCGGCGATCAATATTGCCGCTTCGATCAGCCGCTGCATGAACCACGTGATCACGCGCGAGCACATGCTGGCATCGCGCGCCTTGAAAGCGTCGATGGCGCGCCACGAAAGGGTGCGCGACCTGATCCCGCTGGGCGCCTACGTGCCCGGCGCCGACCCGGTCACCGACAAGGCAGTCAACCTGCATCCGCATATCGAAGAATTCCTGTGCCAGGGAACCAAGGAACCGGCCCCCTACGCCAATTGCATAGACCAACTTGAAAGGTTGATGGCATGACGACTACCACGATTCGCAGCCTGTCGACCCTGGTCGACATGCGCAGCAACGAAGTCGACAAACTGCAGTCGGAAATGGCCGCCAAGGAAAGCGTGCGCGAGCGCTACCAGAAGACCCTCGACAAGCTGACCAGCCTGTACGAGAGCAGCGGCCCGTCCGGCCGGCTGCCGATGGCCCTGGCGCTCAATTGCGGCGACTACAAGCAGGGCGTGATGGCCATGGCCGACAGCCAGCGCCTCAACCTGCACATGCATGAAGCCGACATGGCCGTGTCGCAGCGCGCCCTGACCGCCGCCTTCGTCAAGCGCGAGGTGCTGGGCCAGGTGCTGGAGCGCCACCAGGATGCGGCAGCCACGGCGCAGCGGGCGCAAGAGCGCAAGCGGCATGACGAACTGGCAACCCAACTGTGGTACCGCGGACATAAATGAAAGGCTGAACCGAATATTTCATGAAGTCATTACTTTGGTCGCCTCTTACCTTGGTACACTTCATTTTAATTTCTTCGGAGCATGAGAAATGGCAACTTCCGTCCCCACCTACGATCCCAAGACCACGGCCGCCCAACTGGCGCAGATGTATATCCAGGGCCGCCAGTCGATGCTCGACAGCCAGTCCGCCAGCGCGACGGCGATCGACAAGGCGCTGAGCAAACTCAGCTCGGCCCTGGGCACCTTCCGCAGCGCCCTGTCGGGCACCACCGCGTCCGGCTCGGTTGTGGCCAATAAAGCAAGCTTCAGCTCCGATGTCGGCACTGCCACCGCGAATGCCTCGGCTGTTGCCGGCAACTACCAGTTCTACGTCGAACAGCTGGCCACCGTGGGCCAGGTCTCGTACAGCGGCATGACCGATTCCGGCGTGACCGGCGCGGGAGCCGGTAGCCTGGCCGTGAAACTGGCCGACGGCAGCAGCTTCACCGTCAGCCTGGCCAATGGCGACAAGGACCTGAACAACGCACTGAGCGCGAAAGAGATTGCCGCTGCCATCAATATGGAGGCGACCAACAACTCGCGCGTGACCGCCTCCACCCTGACCGTCAACGGCCAGACCCGCCTGGTGCTGACCTCGAACGTGACTGGCCAGGCCAATGGCGTGGCCGGCATCGACACCACCGGCCTGGGCGACCCGGCGCTGCAGGCCCAGCTGGCCGATGCCAACCGCGTACTGCAGAACGGCAGCGATGCCGTGGTCTGGGTCGGCGCCCCGGGCGGCGATCCGAGCAACAAGATCACGCAAGCCTCGAACACCTTCAACGTGGTCGATGGCGTCGCGATGACATTTACCAAAGCCCAGACCGGCGGCGTGCCGGTGACGCTGAGCGTGGCGCGCGACAGCAGCGCCACCGCCACCAATGTGCAGAATTTTGTCGACCAGTGGAACAAGATGCTGGCCTCGATCGGCGAACTGACGGCCGCCGGCAACGTCGCCAAGGGCACGGCCAGCGGCATCTATGCCTCCGACGCCGGCCTCGCTACGCTGAAATCGCGCATGCAATCGCTGCTGCGCACTGCGGTCGGCGGCGTCAGCCTGGTCAACTATGGCGTCAGCGCCCAGCGCGACGGCACCCTGGCGCTGGACAAGACGCGCCTGGAGAAGACCCTGGCCACCAACCCGACCGGCCTGGACGCGATCCTGGGCAAGACCGGCACCATGCCAAGCGGCGTGCTGGGCAACCTCGACACCCTGGTCAGCAGCTGGACCAAGGCCGGTACCGGGCAGCTTGCCACGCGCAAGGATGCCAACACCAAACTGCAGTCCCAGCTGGTGGCCCGCCAGGCCGTGCTGGAAACCCAATATGACAACGCCTACAAGCGCTACCTGAACCAGTTCACCCAGCTGCAATCCCTGCAGTCCCAGATGAGCGGAACCAGCAGCATGTTTGAAGCGATGTTCAGCAACTCCGATTCCTGAAAGCCCTGAACAATGGATCATGACGCCTACGGCAGCTATCACGCCACCAACCTGGAAGCACAGACGGCCCGCGCCACGCCGATCGAACTGGTGCTGGTGCTGACCGACGGCCTGCTGGAAGAGCTGGCCCGGGCGCGCGCCCACATCCTTGGCAAGCGCTACGAACAAAAGGCGGTCAGCCTCGACAAGTGCACCGAAATCATCAACGGCCTGGCCAGTTCGCTTGACTTCGAGCAGGGTGGCGAGGTGGTGGCCAACCTGGGCCGCCTGTACGATTATTGCGCTGCCCGCCTGTACCGCGCCGGCGTCGACATGGACCCTGCCGTCATCGACGAAGTGGTGGGCTTGCTGACCACGATCCGCGCCGGCTGGCAGGGAGTGCAAGACAAACATGGATAGGCAACAGGCGCTGCTGCAACTCGCGCAGCAGCTGAGCGCCGCCACTGCCGCCAGCGACTGGACGGCACTGGCGGCGATGAATACTTTGATGGCCGCCACCCTGCCGGCGCTGGCAGCGCAGGGGGCGTGGACGGCGCCCGAGCGTGCAGCGCTGGCGGCGCTGCATGATTTGCACGTCGCGGCAGTGGCAAAAGTCGATGGCGCCGCCATCGAGACCGGCCAGCACCTGAGCGATATGACCAACAACAGAGAGGGCTGGCTCGCCTATGCCCTCGACAGCGATAGCGCTGCAACCGGAACCTGAGCATGATCAACCTGCCTGCGGCGCCTGCCGCCCCCGCCCAACCTGCAGCCGGCAACGCCGGCCTGCCGCCTCCGGCCGCGAATGGCGCCGCGGTGGCCGATGCCGCCCGTCCCGCTGCCACGGCGGACAGCGCCGCCCCGGCCAGCGGCCTGGCCGCTGTCTTGCAGGAGGTCGGCGTTGCCATCGTGCCGGCGCCGTTCGGGGCCCTGCTGGGCGCCATGACCGGCAGCGCCAGCGACGAAGCAGGCGCGCCAGCCCAGGCCGACGACAAGCTGGCTGCTGCGCAAGCTGTGGCAACCATGCTGCCTGCCATGGGCAGCCTGCCACTGGCCGGCGGCACGCCGGGCGCCACGCCGCACAGCGTGGCCGCGGTGGCCGCGGCCCTGACTGCGCCGGCCGCCAAAGCCCCGGCCAGCGACAGCGCCTTGCTGCTGCGCCAGCAGGCCCAGGCCAGCGCCCTGACCGCCCGTGAAGCCGGTGCCGGCGCCCGGGCCGAAGCGTCCAAAGCGCCGCAAACGAGCCTGCTCGATGCCCGTGCCGCCATGCTGGCCGTGGCCAGCCGCGCGGCAGCCCCGGCAACGCCGGCGGCCAGCCCTGCGCCAGGCCCACGCAGCAGCAGCGAAGCCCTGACGGCCGCCCTCGGCGCCCTGCAGGGCCAGGCCGCCGACAGCACGGCCGCCCCGCTGGCGGCCAAGGACAGCGCCAGCCTGCTGGCCGACAGCCAGCACCAGCCAGCCGATGCCGGCGCCCTGCCTGGTTTTCGCAGCGTGCTGGCCAATGCCGCAGCCGGCGCCCAGGCTTCCGATACGCTGCAACTGAGCGGCAGCCCGGAGCAATGGCAGCAGCCGCTGCGCGCCGCCCTCGGCGACCGCCTGCAATTGCAACTGGCGCGCAACGATGAGCGCGCCGTGATCCGCCTTGAACCGCCCAATATGGGCAGCGTGGAAATTTCCGTGCGCCACAGCGGCGGCACGCTGCAGGTGAATATTGCCGCCAGCCACAGCGAAGTGCTGCGCCAGCTCAACACCATTGGCGACACCGTGCGCCAGGACTTGTCGCAGCGCCAGTTCGGCGAGGTGGCCGTCACCGTTTCTTCAAGCAGCGCGCGCAACCTGGCCGATGGCGGCCAACAACAGCGTCAACAGCAGTCCGAGCATCAGCGCCAGCCAGGCCGCGCCCTGGAAGACACTGATGGCGGCACCACCACATTTGCCATGCTGGGCGAACGGGAGTAAGCGATAGATGAATAAGAAACTGGTTCTGATCGTGGCAGCCGTGCTGCTGGTAGGCGCAGGCGCCGCCGGCGGCGCGGTCTGGTTCATGAAAGGCAAGAGTGCCGAGCCAGCCAAGGCGGCTGCCGAGGAGAAAAAACCGGGCGAGCCGCTGAAGTACCTGACCATCGAAAAAGTCATAGTCATGCTGCGCCGCCAGCCGGGCGACACGGTGCCGCACTATATG
Source organism: Duganella sp. Root336D2 (assembly GCF_001425005.1). Taxonomy (GTDB): domain Bacteria; phylum Pseudomonadota; class Gammaproteobacteria; order Burkholderiales; family Burkholderiaceae_D; genus Rugamonas. The sequence goes on from NZ_LMDB01000001.1 coordinate 592,893, forward strand.
TCGGCCGACCTCGTCATCGCGACCACGGCCAAGCAGGAGAAGGAAGCCAAGGAAGCGCTGCCGCTGCTGCGCAGCGTGGCCGTGCGCTCGCTGTCGGCCCTGCCGATGGAAAAAGCGTCCATGATGACCATTGACCAGTTTGTCGAACAATTGAACAAGGCTTACGATGAAGCCTACGCCAAGGAAGTGCGCGAACGCCCGTTCGAACAGGTAATGATCGGCAAGTTGATCCTGGAGTAATGGCCATGGGCTTGGTGGATACGGTTGCAGCGCCATATGCCGAAAGCTACGCGGCAGTCAGCATAGCCGACGAGCAGAAGCACCTGCTCGCCTATGCGCCGCTGGTCAAGCGCATCGTGCGCCAGCTGAACTCGCAGGTGCAGGGCGCGATCGACCGCGACGATATGGAGCAGATCGGCCTGATGGGCCTGCTCGAAGCGCTGCGCCGCTACGGCGAACCCGATACCGGTTTCGGCAGCTATGCCGCGCTGCGCGTGCGCGGCGCCATCCTCGACGAATTGCGCCGCCAGGACTGGCGCCCGCGCGCGGTGCGCCAGCAAAGTCACAAGATGCGCGATGCCGTGCGCGAGCTGACGCGCAAGCTGGGCCGCGAACCGAGCGAGCAGGAAACCATGAACGCGCTCGGCCTCGATACTGACAGCTACCAGGCCTACCTGCTGGACGAGAATGCGGAAACCATTGCCAGCTTCGATGAAATCCTGCAGGACACGCTGGCCGACACCGGCAGCGTGGCCGGCCCGGAAGAGCAGTTGATGATACGGCGCAGCCTGGAGCAGGCGCTGACCGGCCTGGACGAACGCGAGCAGCGCGTGATCCAGATGTATTACGAATTCGAGCTCAGCTACAAAGAAATCGCTGCCGTGCTGGACCTGACCGACGCCCGCGTCTGCCAGTTGAACAAGCAGGCCTTGAACAAGATGAAAGCGGTGCTGGCGGCCTGAGCCGCGGCCCACCTCAAAGACCTATCGAAAGGCATAAACCATGCAGCAACTATTCGGCATCATGATCGTGTTTGGCTCGGTATTTGGCGGCTACGCCATGATGGGCGGCCATTTCACCGCGATCTGGCAGCCGCTGGAACTGCTGGTCATTGCCGGCGCCGGCATTGGCGCCTTCGTCATCGGCAATCCGCGCCACGTGCTGGCCGAGACCATGACCCAGTGCAAGCACCTGATGTCGCGCAAGAAGTACGACTCGGAATTCCAGCGCCAGCTGCTGCTGCTGATGTATGAACTGCTGCAACTGGCGGCCGGCGGCCTGAAGGCCCTGGACGCGCACGTCGAGGCGCCGCGCGAATCGCCGCTGTTCCAGCGCTACCGGCTGATCCTGGACGAACCCAAGCTGCTGGCCTTCATCGTCGACAACTTCCGCCTGATGGCGATGGGCAAGATCAACGCCCACGAACTGGAAGGCGTGCTGGAGCAGGAACTGGAGGCCATCCATGAAGAACTGACCCAGCCGGCCAAGTCGCTGGGCAAAATCGGCGAAGCCATGCCGGGCTTCGGTATCCTGGCCGCGGTGCTGGGCATCGTGATCACCATGGGCACGGTGGGCGAAGGCGCCACGTCGGCCGAGATTGCCGAGCACGTCGGCGCGGCCATGGTCGGCACTTTCATCGGTATCTTCTTCTGCTACGGCGTGCTGGACCCGATTTCGAACATGCTCAAGCAGCTGGTCAGCCAGGAAGCGTCCACCATGGAATGCGTGAAAGTGGTGCTGGTGACCCATGTCGCCGGCAAGCCGCCGCTACTGGCGATCGACGCCGGGCGCCGCCTGGTGCAGCTGAACATCAAGCCAAGCTTCGCCCAGCTGGAAGGCTGGATCAATGCGATGGAGGGCGGCGACGAGCCGGAGACCAACTCGCGCCGGGGAGGTGGCCGTGCTAAAGCCGCATGACAAGCACCATGAGCAGACCATCGTCAAGCGCGGCGGTGGCAAGCACAAGCACGATGAACATGGCGGCGCCTGGAAGGTTGCGTTTGCGGACTTCTGCCTGGCCCTGATGTGCCTGTTCCTGGTGCTGTGGCTGATGGCCGTGCGCAACCAGGAATCGCTGGAACACGTGCTGACCCAGGCCGACGGCAGCAAGACCGACGTCGGCAAGGGCGTGATGCCGGAACAGGTGGGCGGCCCGCGCGGCAGCCTGATCGAACGCTTCCCGATGCCGCGCACCGGCAATACCGATGTCGACGGCAATGCCACCCAGGGCTTCAACAAGAGCCCCACCAATACCGCGGAAAACCGGGTGCGCTACGAGTCGCCGGAAGACCTCAAGCTGCTGGCCAGGACGCTCACCAAAATGAGCGAGGAAACTGGCCTGGCCAGCAACCTTGAATCAGTGATCACGCCATACGGCTTGCGCGTGATGTTGCACGATACCGACAGCCAGGGCATGTTCGTGCGCGGCGCGGCGATCCCGACCGACAAGTTCGCGCGCCTGCTGCAGAGCATGGGCCCGCTGTTTGCGAAGATGGAAAACCAGATGCTGATCGTTGGCCACACCGACTCTTCGCAATACGCCGACACCAGCTACAAGGCTTTCTCCAACTGGAACCTGTCCAGCAACCGCGCCATGGCGGCGCGCTCGCAGCTGCTGGCCGGCAGCATGCCGCAGGACAGCGTGCTGCAGGTGGTGGGCATGGCGGACCGTGCGCCGCTCGATGCCAAACGGGCCGATGCTGGTGTCAACCGCCGCATCGAATTGCTGATCCTGACCACTACGCAGGCGAAAGCCATTGCCGATATGTTTGGCATGCCAAGCAGCAAGACTGCTATCATCCGGGAATCGGATTTGCCCGAACCCGGCCTGTTGCAGCAATTAAGACAACAACTGCTGCCTGGCAAGGGGAAGAGCAATGGCAATTAATGTTAAGTCAAGAGGAAACCGTATGAGGATTTCCGGTTCCACCCCAGGCGCCCCGGTACAGAGCGTGGCCGACAGCGCGCCGGCCGCAGCGGCGCACGCAAGCGCCGCCCCGGCAGCCCAGCGCGAGCTGGAGTCGGCTGTGTTGCAGCCTGCCATGAAAGCCATGCAAGAGATGGGCGACATCGACCACGAGCGCGTCGCCCAGTTGCGCGACGCCCTGGCCAAGGGCGAGCTGCCCTTTGATGCCGGCAAGCTGGCCGGCCTGATCCAGAAGTTCCACCGGGGCGAACAGTGAAAGAGCTGTCCAGGCAAGACGCCATGAAGATGCTGCTCGACGGCATCCAGGCGGACTTGCAAAGTTACCAGCAGATGCTGGACCTGATTGCCCAGCAGTTTGAAGCGGCGATCCGCCACCAGAGCGAACGGCTGGGAGACATCGCGAAAGAAATCGCGGCCTTGGTCGATGTGCTGGAAGCGCGGCGTGCCCAGCGGGTCGATCTGGCGACCCGCCTGGTCGGCTCCCAGCCGTCCATGGAACAAGTATTTACCTTGCTCAAGCCCGAAGCGCGTGCGCGCCTCGAAGCCGACTGGGCGCAATTGGAAGGCATGGTGCAGACGGCGCGCGAAATGGGCCGCCGCAATGCCGACCTGCTGGCGGAACAATACACCATCATGCAGCGCGTGCTGCATGGCGACGATCAAACTTATGAGCCGGTCTGAATTTACGCCTTTCCGGGCCTTTACAGCCGCCACAGCGCCGACCCGGGCCACTGCGGCCACCGTGAGCAATATGAGCGCCACGCGCCCCGTGCTGCCGGCGCCGTTCACCCCTGCCCTGGCCGCGAATGCGGGCATGGCTGGCGCCGGCAGCGCCACTTTCCGCCAGGTCCACGCCGAAGTCGCACGCTACATCTCCGCTGCCGACACCCCGCCGGCCGGCGCATCGGGCGCCGGCAGCGCGCTCACTGCCGACGGCGCTGCCTTGCGCGCCCGCCTTGCCGCGCGCGCCGTGGACGGCGAGGCGGGCGGCGAAGCCAGCGTACCCAACGCAGCCCAGCACGCCTTCCTGGAAGCGATTCGCCCCCATGCGGAAGCCGCTGCCGCCCGCCTTGGCGTGGCGCCGGAACTGGTGGCCGCCCACGCGGCATTGGAATCAGGCTGGGGCCGACACGCTCCAGGCAACAATATGTTCGGCATCAAGGCCGGCGGCAACTGGCAAGGCGCGGTGCAGGCGCTGGCGACGATGGAAGTGGAAGATGGCGTGGCGCAAACCCGCAACGAGCGTTTCCGCGGCTACGGCGATATGGCCGGCTCCTTCGAGGATTACGCCGGCATGCTGCTCGACAATCCGCGCTACCGCCGCGCCCTCCACACCGGCAGCGATGCGCAAGCCTTTGCGCAAGCGCTGCAGGCGGGCGGCTACGCCACCGATCCGGACTATGCCGACAAGCTGGGCCGGGTGGCGGCCAGCATCAGGGCAAGTCAGCAGGCTCAACAGTCCCAGCATCAATAACGCGCGCCCGGATCAGGGTGCCGCTGCTGTTTTTTACGCGGATGGTGGCGCCGCGCGTGCCATTGTCCAGCGCTTCCCCCGCCATCGACACTTCGATCTGCTCGCGCCTGGCGACGATGCGCACCTGGTCGCCGCGCCTGACCAGTTGTGGTGCTGCCAACATATTGGCCCGGATCACATCACCGGCGCGGATGGTACGCCGCGCAGCCATCCCTTCCAGCTCGGCGAAGTCGGAAAAAGCATCAGGAATCAAGGTGATATCGTGGCGCTCCCGCAACAAGTCTAAAGGCGACAGAATTTTTCCGGAAATTAAATCGGTGGCTGCAACAGCAACGTTTGCCGACACCTTGCCCTTGGCAATGAACTCATAACGCCAACCTTGCAAGCTTGGGCAAATCACCACGAAGCGCATGCGCGCAATGCCGCGCCGGTCCAGGCTCTCGACCCGCGCTTCAGAGGGACAGTCCGGGATCACGCGATTGATCCTTACGACTTCGACATCGAACTTCGGCTCCAGCCAGCGTTGACTTTCTGCATTATTTTTCAATTGATTTTCTGCAGCTAGTTTCACTTTGCTTAGCAGTTCTTCCATTGTTGAAGCAGTTGCAACATGGAAATTTAAAATTCCCAAAAGCAATAATCCACCGAAAACCTGTACAATGGGATTGTTGGACATGGGCAATACCTTTAGTATGTAAATTCGCTGGGACATTACCAGAGGAGAGTAACAATGGCCATTAATTTCAAGGACGCGGTAGGTTTGCATGCGGATGCATTGCAGCTGCGTGCGCAACGTACGCGCATCCTGGCATCGAACATCGCCAACGAGAATACGCCGGGCTACTCAGCACAGGATATCGACTTCAAGGAGTCGCTGGCGCGCGTCGAAGCGGAGCTCTCCGGCGAGCCAATCCTCGACGGAGACGGCGAAACCAAGTTCCGCGTGCCCTACCACCCGAGCGGCGACGGCAACACCGTCGAGATTGGCGTGGAGCAAGCAGCTTTCTCGCAAAATGCAACTGACTTCGCAACCAGTTTGACCTTCATTAACATGAAATTGCGTGGCCTTGCCAAAGCCATCAACGGTCAATAAAGGGATTTCCCATGAGCTTTAAAGATATTGCGCAAATTGCCGGATCGGCGATGGCGGCGCAGACAGTGCGCCTGAATACCGTCGCCTCCAACCTGGCCAATGCCGACTCCGTAGCCGGCAGCGAAGCCGAGACCTACCGCGCCCGCAAGCCGGTATTCGCCACCGTCATGGACGACAACCTAGACGCCGCCGCCGGCGGCCGGGTGCAGGTGCTGGACGTGGTCGAGTCGTCCGAGCCGCTACGCAAGGTCTATGAGCCGGGCAATCCGCTGGCCAATGCCGACGGCATGGTGTTCTACCCGAATGTCAACCAGGTGGCCGAGATGACCGACATGATGTCGGCGTCGCGCGCTTTTGAAACCAATGTGGAAGTGCTGGGCCGCATCCGCGGCATGCAGGCTTCCCTGCTCAAACTCGGTGAGTCCTGATGGAAACCAACCTGTTCACTAACGCGGCTGCCCAGGGCAGCAACCCGACCGGCGTGGCGCTGAACGGCGCCTCCAACGAAGGGCGCGACATGTTCACCAAGCTGCTGGTGGCCCAGATCAAGAACCAGGACCCGCTGTCGCCGCAAGACCCGTCCCAGTTCGTTCAGCAGTTGACCCAGCTGTCGCAGACTGAAGCGCTGCAGAACCTGGCCAGCCTGACCACCGCCAACGCTTCCGTGCTGCAGTCGATGCAGGTGCTGGCGATGGGCGCCCAGGTCGGCTCCGACGTGATGGTGCAGTCCAGCCAGGTTACGCTCGACGGCCACAAGGTGGTGGGCGAAGCGACCCTGGGCAGCAGCTCGGCCAAGACCAGCCTGGTCCTGACCGGCAGCAACGGCCAGCAATACGAGATCGTGATGGGCACCCTGCCGGCAGGCACCCACCAGTTCAGCATCGACCCGGTCGCGCTCGGCCTGCCCGCAGGCAGCTATTCGATGCGCATCGCCAGCGAGAGCAACCCGAACGCGCCGCTGGCCGTGCTGGGCCGCCTCGACAGCGTTCAGGTCGGCGCCGCCGGTAGCGTTACCGTCAAGATTGATACCGTGGGCGAAGTGTCGCCTTCCGCCATTACCGCATTCCGGGGCAAAACCCCGACTACCGCTATTTAACGAAAGGTCCTCGCCATGAGTTTCGATATCGCTTTGTCCGGCATCCAGGCCATCAATGAGCAACTGGGTACGATTTCCAACAATATCGCCAACGCCGGGACCTACGGTTTCAAGTCCAGCCGCGCCAACTTCGCCTCGCTGCACGCGGGTACCCAGCCGACCGGGGTGCACGTCGGTTCGACCACCCAGTCGATCGGCCAGAACGGCGGCATCCAGGCCACCAACCGCGGCCTCGATGCGCTGATCAATGGCCGCGGCTTCTTCGTGGCCAAGGATTCCACCGGCCAGACCAACTACACCCGCGTCGGCATCTTCACCAAGGACGCCACCGACTTCCTGGTCAACAGTGCCGGCGGCAAAGTACAGGGCTTCCAGCTGACCCCGCCAAGCCTGGTGGCCGGCCCGATGGGCGACATCAAGGTACCGACCAACCTGCTGACCGCCAAGGCCACCACCAATATCGATTTCGTCGCCAATATGTCGGCCGACTGGACCGTACCGACCGGCAATATCACCACCAAGCTGCCGAATGCCGCAGCCGTGCCGCCGGTGGTGCCGGACGCGAACATGTACAACATGTCCAAGGTAACCGTGGTGCACGACTCGCTCGGCAATGAACACACGGTGACCCAGTATTTCGTGAAAGACGTTGCCGCGCGCACCGTCAAGGTGTATTCGGCAGTGGACGGTACCGACCTGGGCGCCGCCGGCGGTTCCCCCTACACCCTGACCTTCGACACCAATGGCCAGCTCGACCTGACGGCCAATGGCGGCGCGTCCTACGCCCACAACCTGAGCTTCGCCGCAGCCCCGGCCGCTGCCATGACCGTCGAGATCGACTATACCGGCACCACGTTCCAGAAAGGCGAGTCGACCACCTCGACCAATTCCGCCGACGGCTATGCAGCCGGCAGCTACGTGGGCGTGGAACTGGACCAGGCGGGCAATGTGGTGGCCAAATATTCCAACGGCGAAAAGCAAGCGATTGCCCGCCTGGCAATTGCCACCTTCCCGGACGAAGATGCACTGAACCCGGTCAACGATACGTCCTGGACCGCGAACGTCCAGTCCGGTAACGCCAACCTGTCCGAAGCCGGACAAGGCATCGCCGGCGCACTGACCGTCGCCTCGCTGGAAACCTCCAACGTCGACGTGACGTCGGAGCTGGTCAGCCTGATGACGTCGCAGCGCAACTACCAGGCCAACTCCAAGGTCATCACCGCGGAGAACGAGATGCTGCAGTCGCTGATGCAGGCACTGTAAAGGCAAACCGAATGGACGCGCTGATCTACACCGCGATGAGCGGCGCCGAGCGGGCCATGCGTGGCCAGCAGGTGCACGCCAACAACCTCGCCAACCTCGACACCAACGGCTTCCGCGCCAACCTCGAGCTGGCGCAGGCTGCCAAGCTGCCCGGCTACGGCTACGACGACCGCCACATGTCGCAGATGCAGTCGAATGCCGTGACCGACCGCCAGGGCGCACTGCGCCAGACCGGCCGCGACCTGGACGTCGCCATTTCCGGCCCCGGCTACTTTGCCGTGCAGGGCCCGGGCGGCGAAGGCTACACCCGCGCCGGCGCCATCACGCTCGACGCCGACGGCACCTTGACGGTCAACGGCATGCAGCTGCTGGGTGAAGGCGGCCCGATCACCCTGCCGATCCACCGCAAGGTGGAAATCGGCCAGGACGGCACCGTCTCCATCCTGGGCCCGACCGCCAATGCCGAAATGCAGGTGATCGACAAGCTCAAGCTGGTGCGCGCCGAAGCGTCCGAGCTGACCAAGAATGAAGCGGGCTTGCTGGTGGCGCGCGACGGCCAGCTGTTGGCCACCGACCCGGCCGTGCAAGTGAAGGCCGGCCACCTGGAAGGCGCCAATGTCACGGCCGTGGAAGAAATGGTGGCCACCATGAGCCTGAATCGCACCTTCGAAATCCAGATGAAATTGTTCAAGGCCGCCGACGACATGACTTCGGTGGGCAATAAACTGATTAGCGGCTAACAGGAGAATCCCGATGAATCCAGCAATGTGGATCAGCAAGACCGGCGTGCAGGCGCAAGACGCCAAGCTGCAAGCCATCGCCAACAACCTGGCCAACGCCAATACCGTCGGCTTCAAGCGCGACCGCGTGGTGTTCGAAGACCTGTTCTACTCGATCGACCAGCAGCCGGGCGCCCAGCGGGCCGACAACAACACCCTGAACCCGTCCGGCGTACAGATGGGTAACGGTACCCACCTGGTCGGCACCCAGAAGATCTTCACCAATGGCAATGTGCAAACCACCAATAACGCGCTCGACGTGGCCGTGATGGGTAATGGTTTCCTGCAGGTGCGCCGCCCGAACGGCGAACCGGCCTACACCCGCGCCGGCCAGCTGCAAGTGGACAAGGACGGGGTACTGGTGAATGCTTCCGGCCTGCCGCTGGTGCCGCAAATCACCGTGCCGGCCAACGCCACCGCCATCACCATCGGCGAAAACGGCACCGTCTCGGCCACCGTGCCGGGCAATACCACGCCGACCGAACTGGGCCAGCTGACCCTGACCTCCTTCATCAACCCGACCGGCCTGCAAGCGCTGGGCGAAAACCTGTTCGCCGAAACCCCGGCCTCCGGCGCCCCGACCGAAGGCCGCGCGGGCGACGCCCAGTTCGGCAAGCTCAAGCAGGGCGCGCTGGAAGGCTCCAATGTGCAGGTGGTGGAAGAGATGGTGGACATGATCGCTGCCCAGCGCACCTACGAAATGAACACCAAAGTTTTGACAGCGGCGGATAATATGCTGCAGTACCTGGCACAGGCCGCACGCTGATGAAATCCGCCCTGCCCGCGCTGGCCCTGCTCCTGCTGGCTGGTTGCTCCAGCCTGGAGCCGACCGTACGCCCGGCGCCCCACGACGAGGCGCCCGCCCTGACCCGTTCCGCGCCGCCGCGCGGCAGTTCGGGCGGCGTCTTTAATCCGGACAGCAGCATCTCGCTGGTGTCGGACAGCCGCGCCTTCCGCGTCGGCGATATCGTCACCGTGATCCTGCAGGAAACGACGCAGGCATCGAAGAGTGCCGGCACCACCCTGGCCAAGGATTCCAGCGTCGGCATCGCCGCGCCTGGCCTGCTCGGCAAGACGTTCCCGAAAGCCGGCGTCGATATCTCGGCGGAGCGCGGCTTCAAGGGCGATGCCCAGAGCACCCAGCAAAATGCCCTGAGCGGGGCGATTACGGTGATCGTGCAGGAAGTGATGCCGAACGGCTTGCTGAAAGTGGCCGGCGAAAAAGTGCTGACCCTGAACCAGGGCGAAGAATTCGTGCGCCTGCGCGGCTTCCTGCGCGCGGCCGATATCGATGCCAACAATATGGTGTCGTCGCAGCGCATCGCCAACGCGCGTATTGCCTACGGCGCCCAGGGCACGCTGGCCGATACCAACCGTCCGGGCTGGCTGACGCGCTTCTTCCTTGGCCCTTTGATGCCTTTCTGAGGTGACGCGAATGTTCAAAGTCTTTGCAGCATTATTGCTGGCGATCGCGATTCCGGCCTCGGCCGCGCCCCAGCTGCGCAACCTGGTTGCCATTGAAGGCGTGCGCGACAATCCGCTGGTCGGCTACGGCCTGGTGGTCGGCCTGAATGGCTCGGGCGACTCGACCCAGGTCAAGTTCGCCAGCCAGTCGGTGGTCAATATGCTCAAGCAGTTCGGCGTGAAAATGCCGGACGGCGCCGACGCCAAGTCCAAGAACGTGGCCGCCGTGATGGTGTCCGCCGTCTTCCCGCCGGGCTACCGCCGCGGCCAGCCGATCGACGTCACGGTTTCCTCGCTGGGCGACGCGAAAAGCCTGCGCGGCGGCTCACTGCTGCTGACGCCCCTGAAAGCAGCCGACAATGAAGTCTACGCGCTGGCCCAGGGCAATGTGGTGGTGGGCGGCCTGGCGGCCTCCGGCAAGAGCGGCTCCTCGGTCACCGTGAACACCCCGACCGCCGGCCGCATCCCGAACGGCGCCATGATCGAACGCGAAATCGCCACCGACTTCGCCACCAAACCGCTGGTCCACCTGTCGCTGAAGCAGCCGAACTTCGAAACCGCCACCAATATCGTGGAAGCCATCAACCGCAAGTTCGGCGACGTTGCCAGCACGGCCGACGGCACCGGCATCGACGTGCTGGCGCCGGAGAACCCAACCCAGCGCGTCGCCTTCCTGGCCAAGCTGGAAGCGCTGCCGATCGAAGTCGGCCAGGACGTGCCGAAAGTGGTGTTCAATTCGCGCACCGGCACCGTGGTGATTGCCGACGGCCTGCGCGTAAAAGCCGCCGCCGTCACCCACGGTTCGCTCAAGGTTGTTATTTCGGAAAGCTCGAAAGTGAGCCAGCCGGCGCCGTTCAGCCAGGGCCAGACGGCCGTCACGCCGCAATCGAACGTGGCGGTGAACGAAGCCAAGCCGCAAATGTTCAAATGGCCGGCCGGCGCCAAGCTGCAAGCCATCATCGACGTGGTCAACAGCCTGGGCGCAACGCCGGACGACATCATGGCAATCTTGCAAGCCCTCGACCAGGCCGGCGCCATCGAAGGCGAACTGGTGGTGATCTGATGGACAGCCGCTTCCTCCCCCTGCCGGTGCGCAAGCTGGACCTCGGGCAGCCCGAACAACCGAAAATCGGCCAGCCCGCGCCTGCCCCGCAGACCGAGGAAGCGCACTACCGCGACAAGGCAACCAACGCCGCCGTCAAGTTCGAGAGCTTCTTTATCGCCCAGACGCTGCACAAGATGCGTGACGCCACCAAGGCCATGGCCGACGACGACAGCATCTATAAGGACTCGATCAACAGCGACATGCTCGACATGGCCGACAATATGGTGGCCGACCAGCTGGCCGGGCGCCGCGCCTTCGGCGTTGCCGACGCCATCCTGCGCCAGCTGCTGCCGGCCACCCCGGCCGCATCAGCTTCCCCGCAAGAAATTTCAGTTTTACCCAAGAAAAATCCGACCGACGCTTAATCTCCCCACCGGCGCGGTCGCCTTTACTCGTTAACGGGGCAAAGATGCCATTGAGCAACGGCCCAGCCTAAGGGAAGAAAGCACCATGTCGATTATCAACAATGCACTGTCGGGATCGTTGGCTGCCCAGGCCGCCATCAATACGACCAGCCAGAACATTGCCAACTTGCAAACGAAGGGTTATACCCGCCAGGGCGTGCTGCTGTCGGCAGTTGCCCCTGCGTCCGGTTCCGGCGGTCCCGGTTTCGGCGTCGAAGTCAGCAAGCTGATCCGCTTCTCCGACTCCTACAAGAGCCAGCAATTGTGGCGCGCCAATTCCGAACTCGGTTCGCGCACCCAGTCCCAGCCCTACTTCACCCAGCTCGAACGGGTGATGGGCGACGAAAAGACCAGCCTGTCGAATGGCGTCGACCAGTTCTTCCGCGCCCTGAATGCGGCCGGCGTCGACCCGGTATCGACCCCGCTGCGCCAGCAGGTGCTGACGGCTGCCAACGCCATGGCGCAATCGTTCAACAGCATTTACAACGTCACGCGCCAGCAGCAAGTGTCGATCACGCAGCAGCGCGACGCCATGCTGCCGCAGCTAAATACCCTGAGCGCCAATATTGCAGCCCTGAACAACCGCATCACCCAGGCCGGTTCGCTCGGCACCAACACCTCGGCCCTGGTCGACGAGCGCGACCGCGCCATCGATTCGCTGGCCAACCTGGTATCGGTGGAAGTGCTGGAACAGCCGGACGGCACCCGCAGCGTTTCCCTGCGCAGCGGCCAGCCGCTGGTGGTGGGCAACCTGGCCGGCAGCATGTCGATGAATCCATCGACCACGCCCGCCACGCTCGAGCTGAAATTTGCCGGCACCACCTTCGGCCTGGACGACACCAAGGTCGGTGGCCAGCTCGGCGGTATTGGCGACTTCGAAAAGAACACCCTGCAGCCGCTGCAGCAGTCGCTGCTCGACATGGCCAACCAGCTGGCGACTAAGGTGAATAACACCATGGCGCTGGGCTACAAACCGGACGGCCTGCCGGGCCCGCCGATCACCGCCACGCCCGGCAGCGCCCTGTTTGCCTTCAACGCCACCGGCGCCGGCGGCATCCTGGGACTGGTCCCGGGCATCCAGGCCCAGGACCTGGCATTCTCGTCCAATGGCGCGCCTGGCGACAGCAAGAACCTGCAAGACCTGATCGCCATCAAGGGCCAGCCCATTACCCTGGCTTCGGTCGGCACGGTACTGATCGGCGACGCCGACACCCAATTGGTGGGCAAGCTCGGCATCGATAGCGGCCAGAACCAGTCGCTGCTGGACACCGCCAACACCATCCGCCAGCAATCGGAAGACGATTGGGCCGCGACCAGCTCGGTCAATAAAGACGAAGAAGCCATCAACCTGGTCGAGTTCCAGAATATGTACCAGGCGAACATGAAAGTGATCGCCGTTGCCAACACCCTGTTTGACGCCACCTTGGCGCTGTTCTGAGGAATTCGAAATGCGTATCGCTTCCAGCCAGTTCCAGGCATCCATGAACCGCTCGCTGCAGATCAACCAATCGGTGATCTCCAAGCTGACCGAGCAAATGGCCACTGGCAACAAGATCCAGGTGCCGTCCGACGAGCCGATCGCCAATGTCCGCTTGTCGCGCCTGCGCCGCGAAGAGAACATCGTCAGCCAATACGTCGACAACATCAGCGCGGTAAAAATCCGCCTGTCCAAGAACGAAACCTACCTCGGCTCGATGGTCGACGACATGGGCGCGGCGCGCGACCTGTTCGTCTGGGCTTCGGACGGCTCGAACACGCCGGCCGACCTGAACTCCATGGTCAACAGCCTGGTGGCGCTGCGCGACTCGCTGTACTTCAATGGCAATACCAAAGACCAGGAAGGCAAGTTCATTTTCTCCGGCACGCTGACCTCGACCGCCGCCCTGTCGTACGACGCGACCCAGCCACTGGGCGCGCGCTACAGCTATACCGGCAATAACGGCACCCAGGAAGTGGTGGTGGGCAATGGCATCACCCAGCCCGCCAATGTCACCGTGCAAGGCATCGACACTTACCTGAACCAGCTGGACCAGGCGATCAGCATGCTCGGCAGCCCAACCGTCAGCGCCAGCGACCCGGCCCTGCAAGCCGTGTTGAAAACCGCGCTGGATGGCACCGACACCGCGCTGAACCAGGTTTCCAGCAAGATTGCCCAATTCGGCGGCGCGCAGAACGTCATGGAAACCCTGGCCAACAACCACGGCAACGTCAGCCTGTCGAACAAGATCGCGATCACCGATATCGCACAATTGGATTACGGCCTCGCGGCCACCCAGCTGTCTGGTTACAATAGCGCCTTACAAGCGACCTACCAGGCCTATTCGAAGGTCAGCGGCCTGTCGCTGTTTAACGTACTGTAAACATCATGGAAATCGCCCAGCGCTCCAGTACTACCGGCCTCTCCGCCCGCGCCACCGCCAATCCGGCGGCAGGCCAGGCCGAGGCGCCGCTGGCAGATGCGGCCGCGGCGATCGACCAGGCGGCGCCGAGCAAGGCGCCAGCGCCCCTGCGCCGCGGCTTGAGCAATATGGACGCGCCGCTGCAGAATGATGTATCGGGCGCCCAGCAAGCGATTGATTTCCTCGAACAAAGCGCCGCCCAGCTGCGCGCGCTGAAAAGCGACATCGCCGCCAAGCTGGCCACGCGCACCATGCGCGACGGCCAGGTGGAACAGCGCGTGCGCCAGTTCAGCGAAACCTGGCGCGCACGCACGCAAGCCTCCGGCGGCACGCTTGACGCACAACTGAACTACTCCAACCAGCCATCGACCCAGCGCTTCACCGTACGCGGCATGACGCTGGCCAACCTGCGCAACGGCGCCCGCGAGACGCTGGCCATCTCGGTCGGCGGCGGCACAGCCGGCCTGCGCTCGGTGCATCTGGCGCCCAGCCTGTCCGATGCCGAGATTGTTTCCCGCTTCGACCAGGCCATGGCGCCGGCCGGGGTACGCGTGTCGCTCAACAAGGATGGCGAGCTGGTGTTCACCGCACCGGAAAGCGCCTGGCCCGCCATTCGCGATTCGCTGGCCGTACAAGGCTCGGGCATCCGCTTCCCGGCAGGCCAGCTCAACCGCATCAAGGCCGATGCCGAAGCACCGGTGGTGATGCCTGAAGGCTGGGGCACCGGCGACCTTGAAGCCATGCGTGCCACGCTGCAGCAAGTGACGCAGGCGCTGGCCCACGTCGAAGCCGCGTTGTCCAAGGTCCGCCAGGAACTGGCCGCCGCCGCCCAGCGCGTGCAAAGCGAACTGCCGGAGATCGAAGTGGCCGGCATGGGCCAGATGGCCGAAGTGTTCGCCAATGTCGCCCACGAGCCCGGCTACTCAGCCCTGGTCTCCCTCACCTCCGCCCTGGTCGGCATCAACCGCGACCGCGTCGTCTCCCTGTTACGACTAAGTTAAAAGTCGGGGTCAGCTCCGGCAATCAGACATTTCTTGCGCGGACGCAAACCTTGCTTCGCTGCCTGGACCTAAGCTTGGTCCATGAACCGACCTTTGCGAATCGAGCACGACAATGCCTGTTACCACGTGACGTCGCGTGGCGACAGGCGCTCAACCATCTTTCGCACCGATAGCGATCGCCTGACCTGGCTCGCACTGCTCGCAGAAACTTGCGAGCGCTTCAACTTTACCGTGCTTGCGTACTGCCAAATGGGAAATCACTATCATCTCGTTGTGAAAACCCGGCAAGGCAAGTTATCTCGCGGCATGCGCTACCTGAACGGCAACTACTCCCAGTACTTCAACCGGCAGCATCAATTGGCTGGGCACGTTTTCCAGGGGCGCTACCACGCCATACTTTGCCAGGAGAGCGCATACCTGAGGGAACTGTCTCGCTACACCGTGTTGAACCCGGTGCGTGCTGGGCTGGTGAAGCATCCGGGCCACTGGCTCTGGAGCAGCTATGGTGCGTTAATCGGCACAGTCGATGCGCCTGCGTGGCTCGAGCGCAATACCGTCCTCGCCCAGTTCAGCAATAATCGCGCGGATGCCATTCGTGCATTCGAAGATTTTGTCCTGGCGGGAATTGGACAGGAGAGTCCTTTCCGAGCCGTGCGCAACCAGCTATTCCTGGGCAGCGACGAGTTTTGCGAGCAGGCCGCCCACGGCGAAACCCGCGGCAACCTGCTGGAAATCAAGCGCACGCAGCGACGTGCACTTGTACCGCCGCTGGCAGACTACTTCCTCCTTTGTCCGGACCGGCATGCAGCGATGGCGCAAGCTTACCTTTCAAATAATTACACGATGGCCGAGATCGCCGGTTTCTGCGACGTTTCGTCGCGAACGGTCGGCCGCGCAGTGAAAGCCTATCGCAAAATGTCTGATTGCCGGAGCTGACCCCGACTTTTATTCACGAAGCCAATTGGGCGGGGCCGCGGGCCATGGCGGTCATTTGGGCCGGGGGCATGGGGCGGGCGTAGACGAAGCCTTGGGCGTAGTCGCAGCCGGCGGCTTTCAGGAGGTTGAGCTGGGCTTCGGTTTCGACGCCTTCGGCGACTACCTTCAGGCCCAGCTTGTGGGCCATCACGATAATGCCTTCGCATAGCGCGAGGTCGCCGGAATCGCCAGCCAGGTCCATCACGAAACTGCGGTCGATCTTCAGGTAGTCGATGTCGAAGTTCTTCAGGTGCGACAGCACGGAGTGGCCGGTGCCGAAATCGTCGAGCGCGACCTGCAAGCCCATCGACTTGAACTGGCGCAAGCGCTCGACCACGGGAGCGCTGTCGTCCAGCAGCAGGCGCTCGGTAATCTCGATCACGATGCTGCGCGGCGCCAGGTGCAGCTGGTCGACGTAGCGCATCCATTTTTCGAAGCACTCGGGGCCGGTGCGGAATTGTACCGGTGACTGGTTGACGCTGATCTGGAATGGCCGCCCCAGTTCCCCCTGCCAGCGCTTGGCCTGGTCGGCGGCGTTGCGGAATACCCAGTCGCCAATTTCCAGGATGACGCCACTGGCTTCGGCACTGCCGATGAAGTCGACCGGGTTCAGCATGCCACGCTCCGGGTGGCGCCAGCGCAGCAGCGCTTCGGCGCGTTCGATGATGCCGCTGTGCAGGTTGACGATGGGCTGGTAGTGCAGTTCGAACTGTTCGTTGGCGACGGCCATCTGCAAATCGCGCGTGATGCGCAGTCGCAGCTGGGCGGCCGCCTGCATGTCCGGCGTGAAGTAGCTGTAGCGGTTGCGGCCGGCGTTCTTGGCGGCATACATGGCCTGGTCGGCGTTGCGCAGCAATTGCTCGGGGTCGTTGGCGTCCGAGGGATGCAGGGCGATGCCAATGCTGGCCGATACCGATCCGGAACTGTCGCCCAGGAGGAAGGGCCGGTTCAGGCTGGCTATGATTTGCTGGGCGACGCGCTCGGCGCTGGTGACATGGTCAAGGCCGGGCAGGATCACGACGAATTCGTCGCCGCCCAGCCGCGCCAGCGTGTCGGAGGCGCGCACGCAGGCGCCAATGCGCCTTGCCGCTTCCACCAGCAGGGCGTCGCCCATTTCATGGCCGAGGCGGTCGTTGATTTCCTTGAACTGGTCGAGATCGATGAACAGCAGCGCCAGGAACAGCCCGTCGCGCCGGGCTTTCTTCATTTCCTGCGAAAGCCGGTCCTGGAACATATTGCGGTTCGGCAGGGCCGTCAGCGAATCGTAATTGGCCTGGTGCCAGATCAGCTCGGTCGACAGCTTGCGCTCGGTGATGTCGCTGACCAGCGCCAGCGCGCCGAGATAGCTGCCGTCGGAATCGAAGATCGGGTTGGTAGCCAGCGTGGCCCACATATCGCTGCCATCGCGGCGCAGGAATTTGAATTCGTGGCGCTCGGCCATGCCTTGCTGGCGGCGCGCGATATTGCGCTCCAGCAGGGCGCGCCCTTCATCATCCATGAAGTTGACCAGCGGCTGCTCGAGCATTTCCTCGATCGTGTAGCCGAGCATGGCGGCCATCTTGGGATTGACGAAGCTGGTGCGCGCCGCGGCGTCGATTTCCCAGATGCCCTCTTCGGCGCTGTGCACGATGCGGCGGAAGCGTTCCTCGCTCTTTTCCAGCGCTGCCAGCTTGCCCTCGGCCATCTCCAGCACCACGCGCAATTGCGACATGCCCGGCATGCCGCCGCCCAGCAGCGTGACGGCAAAGCCGCGGTCGCCGCGCCCACGGGTCATTTGCAGCGACAGGCGCTGCGGCTCTTCGCTGGCCAGGCTGTTACTGACGAAGGCGTCGAAATCCGCCACGAAGCGCTGCGCGACATAGTTGCGGAACGGGATACCGTCGGGATTCTGGCGCGGCAGGCCGAGCAGGTCGGCGCCGACCAGGTTCATTTGCAGGATGGTGGTGTCGCTGGCGAGGACGAAATAGCCGACTGGGGCCAGGAGGTAGAGGTCGTTGAAGTAGTCCTGGTCGTTGGCCAGTTGCAGCCCGCCGGTGGCGCGCTGCAGGCCGCTGTAGGCGGCGGCCGGGGTGCCGCCCATGGCTGCCAGCACGGCTTCGCCAGGCAACAGTGCATCGAGCCCAGCCAGTCCAGGGACGGCGGGCCGTATGGCGGTCACCTGCTCCGCCTGCCTGGCATGCTGGTCTTTATCCATATGGGTTCCAGCCTAGCATGACCTTGTGACAATGTCGAGCAGCTAACTTTGCCGGTGCGCGCGGTTCAGGCGTTGCTCGGCAAAGCGTTGTAATTGCTCGAATGCCAGGCTGAGAATCCAGTAAATCACGGCTGCCGCGAGGTAGAGCGGCAAGGGACGGAAGGTGGTGGCAATCACTTCCTTGGTGGAGAGCATCAGTTCGGTCATGGTAATCACCGACACCAGCGAAGTATCCTTGATCAGGCTGATCAAGGTGTTGCTCATCGATGGCACGGCAATACGCAGGGCCTGCGGCATGATCACATGGCGCAAGGTCTGGCTATAGCCCAGCCCCAGGCTGTAGCTGGCCGACCACTGGCCCTTATGGATTGAGAGGATGGCGCCGCGCAGGCTTTCCGACAGGTAGGCGCCGGCGTTCAGGCTCAGCGCCAGGATGCCGGCGGTCACCGGCGTGAATTCGATGCCGACCGATGGCAGGCCGTAATAGATGACAAACATCTGCACCAGCAGCGGGGTGCCGCGCATCAGGCTGACGTACACATTGGCCGGCCAGCGCAGCACTTTCCAGGGCAGGATGCGCATCACGGCGGTGGGGAAGCCAAGCACCAGACCGCCCACCATCGCCGCTACCGCGAACACCAGGGTGTAGCCGGCACCCTTCAGCATCACGGGCGCGGCTTCGTGCAGCAGCTCCAGCCACTCCATGCTTAAGGCGCCTTGCTGACGTCGGTGCCGAACCATTTCATGGAAATGGCCTTCAGGCTGCCGTCGGCGGCAGCATCGGCCAGCACCTTGTTGAGCGCAGCCTTGAATTCGGGATTGCCCTTCTGGAAGGGAATACCCATGCGTTCGATGGCGCCGACGCGGGCGCCGGCCTTGATCGGCAGCTTGGTGGTTTTCAACAGGTAGGCCGTCATCAGGCTGTCGTTGAGGGCGGCGTCGATGCGGCCCAGGGCCAGGTCGGTCAGGTTTTCCGGCGCTGCCGGGTAGCCTTTGACGTCGATGCCGGGCACCGCCTTCAGCTGCATCTCGTACACGCTGCCCTGCCCTGCGCCGACGCGCTTGCCTTTCAGCTGCTCGAGCGCGGTCCAGTTGTTCTTGTCATCCTTGCGCACGATCAGCATCGGCGAGGAATAGATGTAGGGCGTACTGAAATCGAAGGCCTGCTCGCGCTTGGGGTTGATGCCGACCTGCGAGATGATCACATCGTATTTCTTGCTGGCCAGGCCGGCCAGGATCGACGCCCACTCGGTGGTCACAAATTCCGGTTTCAGCCCCAGTTTGCCGGCGACCAGGCGCGCCACGTCGACGTCGTAACCTGCCAGCTCGCCATTCTTTTCCTTGAAATTGAAGGGCGGGTAGACGCCTTCCATCGCCACTTTCAGCGTGCCGCGCGCCTTGACGGTTTGCAGCAGGTCAGCGGCATTGGCCTGCAGCGCGGCGGCGGCCAGCAGGAGGGCGATCAAGGGTTTGCGCATCAGGAATCCTTCAGTAAGAACGGCGGCGGCCGAAATGATGACCTACTACGAGGGTGGTGCTGGCAATCAGCACGGACAGGCCAAGGATGAGCTGCACCAGCTTGTCCTCGGGCAGGGTCCAGAGGCTGCCTTTGGGTGGTTCGCAGCCGGCGATGGCGCACAGCAAGGGCTCCACCCAATCGGCTTCAGGAGTAACATCGAGGATAACGGCGCCCTCGGTGGTCTGCATGTAAATCTCGCCGCCTTCGGCCAGGCTGAAACACACGCCGTAACCGGTTTCCTGCTTGCCGACGTGTTCCTTCAGCGCGAGGTCGTGCTCGGCGATCCACAGCTCCACGTCCTGCGGCGTTTCCAGTGCGGTCCACGGCACCGGGCGAAAGCGCGGCTTGGCCGCTTCGTCATCGTGATTAAACATGGGTCAGGAGTGTAACCGAAACGTCAGGAGGCGGTATGAAAGTAAACGAATATGTATCTGAGTTTGATGCGTTCTTCGGCAAGCTGTTGGATGAGCATCCGGAGATGGTGGCAGACCAGCGGGTTGGCTGGAATATCTGGTGGGATCATCAGGTCGACCTGGAGGCGGAGCGGGTAGCCAGGACGGATGCGGTGCCGACGCCGGCGTATTACTACCACTGACACCGATACGCGGCAGCCGCCTGCCCGGTCCTAGCCTTTCCAGCTGCGCTGCAGCCCCGTATCGGCATGAATCCATCCGCCACGCGGCCCCTGGCGGTAGTAGAAGCCTACCCCGCCCTGGCGGAAACTCTGCACCAGGCTCCCCAGCACTTCCGCATTCAAATTCGGAATCCGGATATCGGCCGCCTTCCCGCTCATGTGCAGCGACTGCCGCGCCGCCGGAATCCCCTGTTCGATCAGCTTCTTGTTGGAAGCCGGCGTGCGATATCCCGACAGGATCTCCAGCGGACTCTCGATCCCGAAGCGCTGCACGAAGGCCTGCGCACCCCACAGCGTCTCAAACAGTTTCGGATCAATCGCCGCCGTCTCCTTGCCATTCACATCGCGCAGCAAATGGCACAGTTCCTGGTAGGCCGCGTCGTTAATCTCGCCATCCTTCCAGTAAGTCAACCGGGCCTTCTCACCGCTCTGCGGGCGGATCACGCTGATGGTGCGCGGCTTGAGCCAGAATTCCAGGTCCAGCGTCTGGGCGTCGAAAATATCCGGCGGCGGTTCCGGTTCCGATTGCGGGCCGGCCCGGCCAACCAGCGGCAAGCCCGCCAGTGCGGTACCCGCCATCATGTGGAGGAAGTCTCTGCGTGTTGCCATGGTGATTCCATCTATTGCAATAACGATTACTATAGCAATAGAGAATGAGTTGAGAAACCCCTTTAACAATTTGTCGTAAACTTGGCACCAGGCGCCACGATGACCAGGTCGGACGTTGCAACCGCCACACAGGGCAGGATATAGCCCTGGCGCTTCTCCTCCAGGCTCAGTCCCGGCCATTCAATCAGGTGGCGCGCGGTGCCGTTTTGCACCTGGCAGATGCAGCTGCGGCAAGTGCCATTGCGGCAGGAACTGGGCAGCACTACACCGGCGCGGGCAGCCGACAGCAACAGGCTGGCTTCGCCATCCGTTTCGAACGATAATCCCTTCGGCTCAACTCTTATCTGAAACACAATGCCTCGCTATATTGCCCTGCTCCGCGGCGTCAGCCCGATGAACTGCAAGATGCCGGAACTGAAAGCCGCCTTTGAAAGTGCCGGATTTTCCAACGTCAAGACGCTTCTATCAAGCGGCAATGTAGCATTCGATGCCCGCTCCGCCTCGGAAGCGGCACTCGAGCGCAAGGCTGAAGCTGCTATGGAAAAGGCGCTTGGCCGCAGTTTTTACACCATCATCCGCGCGCAGAAGCAGCTGCAGGATTTGCTGGCCGAAGACCCCTATCCCGGCCTTGGTGCCGATCCGGCCGCGAAGCGCGTGGTCAGCTTTATGCGCGGCACGCCGCCCAAGACCGTCCTGCCACCGCCCGTCAGCGGGGCGCAGATGCTGGGCGTGATCGGAAACCAGGTGTTTTCGACCTATTTGCCCAGCAGCGACGGTCCAGTCTTCATGCGCCTGATTGAAAAGACCTTCGGCAAGGACATCACTACCCGCACCTGGGACACGGTGCGCAAATGCGCCGCAGCCTGATGCCAGTCCAGCTTTGGTCGGGGAGTGCCCTGCTGTCGGCCGGCTTCGGCGCATTCCGCGGCACGGTCGGGGATAACGCGCTGCACGCACATTACGCGCACCAGCTGGTGATTGCGCTGAATGGAGAAGTCGGCGTGGCGCTCCCTTCCGGACCCTTGCGTGCGCCCGGCATTGCCATCCCGGCAGGGCTGGCGCACTGTGTCTGCGCGGAACAGGCCTTGCTGGTCTACCTGGACCCGCTGACGCCGGAAGGCGCGGCTTTGTTCCCGCCGCGCGCCGCCACGGCGTTGCCCCTCGCCGCCGACCTTTGCAGCCAGCTGCTGGCGGCAGCCGATGAAGGCCAGTCCTTGCGTGCCACGCTGCGAGCTGCATGCGGCCTGTCACGCCCGTCAGTACCGGATCCACGCATGGCTGCCGTGGCAGGCGCATTGCGCGCAGGCGTTGCAATGGGCCGCGTAGCGCGCGACGATCTGGCAAGCCTGGCAAACCTGTCGCCCAGCCGCTTTTCCCATTGGTTCGTCGAGCAGACCGGCCTTCCCTTGCGCAGCTACCGCAAATGGCTGCGCCTCGAACTCGCGCTGCACCGGCTGGCGCACGGCGGCAACCTGACCGACGCCGCCCATGCAGCCGGGTTCGCCGACTCGGCCCACCTTTCACGCACTTTCCGTGAGATGTTCGGCCTCAACCCAGCGGCCCTGCTGCAGGGCATTGTGCTGGATAGCTCTTTCGTTCAAGCCGCCTGACGCAGGCGCCTTTACGCTGGCCTCCATTCACACAAGGAGGTCATGATGAAGCAATGGGCAATTCGATACCTGAGCTACCCGCTCGTTTTCGGCGGCGCCGCCGCGGCAATTCTATGGGCCGCCACGCACGGCCTGCCTTACTGGCCAACCATACCGCTGATGGCGCTGGCGGCCATCGCCTGCGTCGCCCTGCTCGAGCGATGGCAACCGTATGAAAAGGCCTGGCTGGCCGACCACGGTGACACAGCGACCGACAGCCTGCACTTCCTGCTCAACGCGAGCGTCCTGTACGGCAGCATCGAGATCCTGTCCTGGGCGCGCGGCCTGCTGCCTGCGCCGGCCGCCTGGCCCATGCACTGGCCAATGCACTGGCCAGTATGGATGCAAGTCGGCGCCGCCATGATCGTGCTCGACTTCGGCTTGTTTTTTATGCATTGGCTAAGCCATCGCCACTACCGCCTCTGGTTGTTCCACGAGGCGCATCACAGCAGCGAGCGCCTGTATTGGCTGAACAGCGAGCGGCGCCACCCACTGCACGCCATGATGATGGGTGCGCCGGGCTTGGCCGTCCTGCTGGTCCTGGGCGCGCCGGCAGCAACGATTGCCAGCGGCCTGGCCATCCTGTCCGTCCACCTGGCCTTCCAGCACGCCAATCTCGACTATTCGCTGGGCCCGCTGCGCCATGCGTTCGGCGTCGCCCAGACCCACCGCTGGCACCATAAGCGGGACTACGCGGACGCCCAGGTCAACTTCGGTGAATGGCTGATGCTGTGGGACCACCTGTTCCGCACCTACCGCCAGCCGCCGGGCAGGATCGGGCGCGACGATGTCGGCCTGGACAGCCCGGACGCCCCGGCTACGTATCATCGCCAATTGTTACGGCCATTCCTGTGAGCTACAATGTCAAGCTTGTCCGGTAGGCCATCGCCACCCGCCATCCACCCCGAGCCGGTCGAATCCGTCCGGCCCAGGCAAGAACATCCAGCGGAAACCATCCGTATTTGAGGGAATAAACATGTCTCAAAAGTCTAAAATCATCTACACCCTTACCGACGAGGCGCCACTGCTGGCGACTTATTCCCTGCTGCCGATCGTGCAGAAATTCGCAGCACCGGCCGGCGTTGACGTCGTGACCAGCGATATTTCGGTCGCCGCCCGCGTGCTGGCCGCCTTCCCGGAATGCCTGAGCGACGCGCAAAAAGTGCCGGACAACCTGTCCGAACTGGGCGCCCTGACCCAGAATCCAGACACCAACATCATCAAGCTGCCTAATATTTCGGCATCGGTATCCCAGCTGATCGCCTGCGTGCGCGAACTGCAGGCCGCCGGCTACAAGCTGCCGGACTACCCGGAAGATGCCAAGACCGAAGAAGAAAAGGCACTCAAAGCCCGCTACGGCAAATGCATCGGCTCCGCCGTGAACCCTGTGCTGCGCGAAGGTAACTCCGATCGCCGCGCACCGAAGGCAGTGAAAGAATTCGCACGCAAGAACCCGCACTCCATGGGCGAATGGAGCCAGGCGTCGCGCACCCACGTGTCGCACATGCACGGCGGCGACTTCTACCACGGCGAAAAGTCCATGACCCTGGACCAGGCGCGTGAAGTGAAGATGGAACTGATCACCAAGTCCGGCAAGACCATCGTGCTGAAACCGAAGGTCGCACTGCAAGCCGGCGAGATCATCGACTCCATGTTCATGTCGAAGAAAGCCCTGCTGGAATTCTACGAGCGCGAAATCGACGACGCCTACAAGACCGGCGTCATGTTCTCGCTGCACGTCAAGGCGACCATGATGAAGGTATCGCACCCGATCGTGTTCGGCCACTGCGTACGCATCTTCTACAAGCAAGCGTTTGAAAAACATGCCAAGCTGTTCGACGAACTGGGCGTGAACGTCAACAACGGCATGGCCAACCTGTACGAGAAGATCGAAAAGCTGCCGGCGTCGCAGAAGGACGAGATCCTGAAAGACCTGCACGCCTGCCTGGAAAACCGTCCGAAGCTGGCCATGGTCGATTCGGCCAAGGGCATCACCAACTTCCACTCGCCGAACGACGTGATCGTCGACGCATCGATGCCAGCCATGATCCGTATCGGCGGCAAGATGTGGGGCGCCGACGGCCGCACTGCGGACGTCAAGGCAGTCATGCCTGAATCGACCTTCGCCCGCATTTACCAGGAGATGATCAACTTCTGCAAATGGCATGGCAACTTCGATCCGAAGACCATGGGCACCGTGCCTAACGTGGGCCTGATGGCGCAGCAAGCCGAAGAATACGGTTCGCACGACAAGACCTTCGAAGTGCCGGAAGCCGGCGTTGCCAACATCACCGACCTGGCCACCGGCGAAGTGCTGCTGACCCAGAACGTGGAAGAAGGCGACATCTGGCGCATGTGCCAGGTGAAGGACGCCCCGATCCGCGACTGGGTCAAGCTGGCCGTCACCCGCGCCCGCAATTCCGGCATGCCTGCCGTGTTCTGGCTCGACACCTACCGTCCGCACGAAGCGGAAGTGATCAAGAAGGTGGAGACCTACCTGAAAGAGCACGACACCAGCGGCCTGGATATCGAAATCATGTCGCAGACCCGCGCCATGCGCTACACCCTGGAGCGCGTATCGCGCGGCCTGGACACCATCTCGGTGACCGGCAACATCCTGCGCGACTACCTGACCGACCTGTTCCCGATCCTGGAACTGGGCACCTCGGCCAAGATGCTGTCGATCGTCCCGCTGATGGCCGGCGGCGGCATGTACGAAACCGGCGCCGGCGGCTCGGCACCGAAGCACGTCAAGCAGCTGGTGGAAGAAAACCACCTGCGCTGGGATTCGCTGGGCGAGTTCCTGGCCCTGGCCGTATCGCTGGAAGAACTGGGCATCAAGTCCGGCAACGCCAAAGCCAAGATCCTGGCCAAGACCCTGGATGAAGCCACCGGCAAGCTGCTGGACAACAACAAGTCGCCATCGACCCGCACCGGCGAGCTGGACAACCGCGGCAGCCACTTCTACCTGTCGATGTACTGGGCCCAGGCCCTGGCAGCGCAGAACGACGACGCCGAACTGAAAGCCAAGTTCGCACCGCTGGCCAAGTCGCTGGCCGAGAACGAAGCCAAGATCGTGGAAGAGCTGAACTCGGTGCAAGGCGTCGCCACGGACATCGGCGGCTACTACAAGCCTGACGCAGCCAAGACCGCCGCCGTGATGCGTCCAAGCGCAACCTTCAACGCAGCCCTGGCAGCCCTGTAAGCCGCCCTCCGCTTCGTAATTAAAAGTCGGGGTCAGGTCTGGCAATCGGACATTCGCGCAGCGAATGTCCGATTGCCAGACCTGACCCCGACTTTCATTTTGCTTGGCTGAAGCTGGCGATGAAGGCGTCGCGGGCGGCGTGGTGGGGGATGTCGCGGCGCCAGACGAGCATCGTTTCGACCTCGGCTACTTCGGGCGGCAGGGTGTGGCATTGGACAGTGCGGCCGAGGCCGCGCTGGCGCAGCACTTCGCGCGGCATCATGGCGACGCCCATGCCGGCGGCCACGCAGCCGATGATGGCTTCGAAGGTGCCGAATTCGGCGACGCGGGTGTGGGCCACGCCGGCGTCGGCAAACCACCATTCCAGCCGGCGCCGGTAGGAGCAGCCGCTGCGGAAGCCAAGCAGTGTGCGCCGTGCAACATCGGCCGGGCCGCTCACGGGGCCGTGCAGCGCGTCCGTCAACAACACCAGTTCTTCGACGAATACCGGCACCTGTTCCAGTTCCGGACGGTCGATCGGCGCAGACACCAGCGCTACGTCGACCTTGTGGTTGGCCACGGCCTGCAGCAGATAGTCGGTCGGTCCGGTATCGAGTACCAGGTCGACTTGCGGGTACTTGCGATGGAAGGCGCCCAGTACGCGCGGCAGGCGCGCCGCGGCGGTGGTTTCAATCGAGCCAATACGCAACTGGCCCGATGGCGCCTGGCCGCCGCGCACCGACATTTGCGCTTCGTCCGCCAGCCGCAGCAAGCGCTCGGCGTATTCCAGCAAACGCGTTCCTTCGGCCGTGATCAGCATGCGCCGCCCCGAGCGGTTGAACAGGGTGACGCCCAGCGATTCCTCGAGCTGGTTGAGGCGCGCCGAGACGTTCGATTGCACCCGGTGCAGCCGGAGCGCTGCCTGGGTCACGCTGCCTTCCTCGGCAACGGTCTTGAATATCCTGAGCGAGGAGAGCTCCATTTGATTCTCCATTTGAGATGGCTAGATTCATTATTATTCATTTTTATTGATGCGTGAAGACATTTATAGTTCAAGCCATACACAGGAGCTTCACCATGAACAAGCCGTCGCCCGCCGTTCTGCTGGCTGCCAGTTTTGCCTTCATCATCGTCCAGCTTGATGTCACCATCGTCAATGTGGCCTTGCCCGGTATCGGCCGCGAACTTGGCGCCAGCGTCAGCGCGCTGCAGTGGGTGGTTGATGCCTATACGCTGGGATTTGCCGTTTTCCTGCTCTCGGCCGGCGTGCTGGGCGACCGCTTTGGCGCGCGCCGCGTTTTCCTGTCGGGCTTTGCACTGTTCACGCTTGCTTCGCTGGCCTGCGCGATGGCGCCGGGTGCGCTGGCGCTGAACCTGGCGCGCGCCGTACAAGGCGTGGGTGCCGCGCTGCTGGTGCCGAGTTCACTGGCAATCCTGAACGCGACCTACGCCCACGACCGCGCGCAGCTGGCCAAAGCCATCGCCTGGTGGACGGCTGCCGGCGGCGTGTCGATTGCGGCTGGCCCGGTACTGGGCGGCTTGCTGATGAGCCTGGCCGGCTGGCGCAGCATCTTCTGGGTCAATATCCCGCTCTGCGTACTCGGTTTCTGGCTGACGCTGCGTGTGCTCCCCGCCCTGCGCGGCAAGGATCCGGCACGCAGTTTCGACCTCGTTGGCCAGCTGCTGGCCATCGTCGGCTTGAGCGCCTTCATCGGCGCCGTAATCGAGTTCAATGCATTGGGCGCCTCGAGCCGCCTGGTGCAGGGCGCGTTGCTGGCGGCCCTGGTGTCGGCCGTGCTGTTCGTGCGCAGCCAGCAGCGCAGCGCGGCGCCGATGCTGCCGCTCGGCCTGTTCCGGGACATCGGCTTCTCCGGCGCGGTACTGTTTGGCGTCCTGGTCAACTTTGCCTATTACGGTGTAATCTTCGTTCTCAGCTTCCACCTGCAGAAGGTGCGCGGCTTCTCCGTGCTGCATGCGGGCCTGGTATTCCTGCCGCTGACCGGCACTTTCATCATCTCGAATATCGCCAGCGGCCGCATGCAGGCGCGCCTGGGCTCTCGCACGCCGATGATTGCCGGTGGATTGATTGCTGCCGCAGGCTATGCCATGCTCGGACTCTTTGGTGTCGCCAGCGATGCCACTTTCTTCGAGATGCTGCCCGGCCTGGCGCTGATCCCCGCCGGCATGGGGCTGGCGGTACCGGCGATGACGACTTCGATCCTTTCGGCCGTCGAGCGCAGCCAGGCCGGCACCGCCTCCGCAGTATTGAATACCGCGCGCCAGGTCGGCGGCGCGATGGGGGTTGCCATCTTCGGCGCCATGCAGGACATCGCGTTTTCCCTTTCCGTTTCAACCACCTTGCTGTTGCTGGGCGCGCTGCTGGCCTGGTACTGCATCAAACACCCACTTCCAAGCAAAGGAGCTTCACTATGCCATACGTAAATTTCCGCATCACTAAAGAAGGCGCAACCGCAGAACAGAAACTGGAGCTGATCAAGGGCGCAACCGAGCTGCTGCAGCGCGTGCTGAACAAGAACCCGGCCACGACTTTCGTCATCATCGACGAAGTGGAGACCGATAACTGGGGCATCGGCTACGACAATGTGACGACACTGCGCGCCAAGGCCGCAGCGGCCAAGTCCAGGGAAGGCTGACTATTCCGGCGCCGGGCCCATGCCCGTAGCGGCCCAGTAAATGCCGCCGTACAGGTGATGGCGAAACAGCGGGTCGGCATACGTCCCCGCCAGGTGGCCGAGCGCAGTGTAAAACGCGCGGCCGCCATCGTAATGCTGGTACCAGCTGACCGGGTGGAATGCGCCCATGCCCTTGGGGCCGGGCTTGTAAGTCGACTCGTCGACTGTCAGCAGGTAGGTGACTTTACTGGTTGCCGGCTTGAAGGCATACCATTCTTCCGTTACCAGGTTGCGCGCAGCGAAACGCTCCATCCCTGGGAAATCGCGCTTCTCCACCTTCAGGATCGCGCTCTGTACCGCCGGATGATGGTCGAACATATGCCCCACCAGCCTGGTGTACCACGGCCAGCCGTATTCAGTATCCGCGGCGCTGTGCACACCGACGTAACCGCCGCCGGAACGGATGTAGCGCTCGAACACCCCCTTCTGTTTCGCATCGAGTATCTCTCCCGTCGTCTGCAGGAAGATCACGGCTTGGTACTTGGCCAGTTCCTGGTCGCTGAAACCGCGATTGGCGTCCTCGGTCCAGAACACACTGAAATCGTGCAGCTTGCCCAGCTCCTGAATTGCCGCAACGCCTGCCGGGATCGAGTCGTGATGCCAGCCAGCTGTTTTCGAGAACACCAGCACGTTGAATTGGGCGCCTTGCGCACAGCAGCCCACCAGTAAAATGATGGCGGCAAACAGGGCTTTCACCAGGTCCGGCCTTAATTGCAGCCGCAGAAGCGCTTCGGCCTGTTGACGTCGCATACGGTGCCGTCAAGCTGCTTCCAGAAGAAGACGGTGTCGACGCCGTAGGGGGAGCGGACATTGCCCGCGCGCAGATAGCCCTGGCGGGCAAAGAATTCCTCGCCGGTGGCGGTGCTGTGAAGTTGCAGGGCTTTGACGCCCCAGCTGCAGGCTTGCTGTTCGACGCAGGCCAGCAGCGCCTTGCCCGCGCCGCGCTGGCGCACTTCCGGCAGCAGGTAGCACAGGGCCAGCTTGCCGGCGGCCGTCAGCAAGGCGACGCCCACCACCGCGCCCTCTTCGACTGCGACCAGCGAATAATTGGTGGGCGAGGCGAACCACGACGCCACCGTCTCGGGCGTCTTGTTTCCTAGCCAGGCGCCAAGGACGGCGGGATCATTTTTATGGTCAAGCACACAACATTCGGCGATTGAGCGTCGCAGCACCTCACAGGCGGCCGTGGCGTCATTCGCTTCCGCGCGGCGAATTTCAAAACTCATGCGTGCTCACAGGTATTCAATAACCGGAATATACACCAGCAGCCAAAACCCCGTACGAGGCCGCGTGCGCACAGCCTTAGCCGGGGCCGATACTAAGCTTATAACGAATAAGTAGTTTCCTTTCGGCGCGAGATTCTAGACCATGCATATCTGTTTTCACAATAGAGATTGCCATGACTTATAACAAATTCGCATTTGCACTCAGCGCCACCCTGGCAGCGGCTTCCATCGGTTTTGCCCCGCTGGCAGCGGCCAATGAAGTGACGCTGCTGAACGTGTCCTATGACGTGGCACGTGAGCTGTATAAGGACATCAATCCCGCCTTCGCCGCCGCTTACAAGAAAGGCACCGGCGTCGACGTCACCGTCAAGCAGTCGCACGGCGGCTCCTCCAAGCAGGCACGCGCCGTCGCCGACGGCCTGGAAGCGTCGGTGGTGACCATGAACCAGGCCAATGACATCGACATGCTGGCCGACCGCGGCCTGGTGGCGCAGGACTGGGCCAGGAAATTCCCGAACAATGCGGCTCCAGCCTATTCCACCATGGTCTACCTGGTGCGCAAGGGGAATCCGAAAGCGATCAAGGACTGGAGCGACCTGGCAAAGCCGGGCGTGGCCGTCGTGATCCCGAATCCGAAAACCGCGGGCAATGGCCGCTACACCTACCTGGCAGCCTGGGGTTCGGTGCTGAAAAAAGGCGGCAATGAAGCACAGGCGCGCGAACTGGTGGGCAAGATCTTCAAGAACGTGCCGGTGCTGGATGCTGGCGGGCGCGCGGCCACCACCACCTTCACCCAGCGCCAGATCGGCGACGTGCTGGTGACGTTCGAGAATGAAGTGAACCTGGTGCGCGCTGAATTCGGCGACAACTTCGAAGTGGTGTATCCATCGTCCTCGATCCTGGCAGAGTCGCCGGTGGCCGTGGTTGACAAGGTGGTCGACAAGAAAGGCATCCGCAAGGAAGCCACCGCCTACCTGAACTTCCTGTACTCCGATGCCGGGCAGGAGATCATCGCCAAGCACTACCTGCGCCCGCGCTCGGACGCAGTGTTCAAGAAGTACGCTGCCACCTTCAAGCCGATCTCGCTGTTCACCGTGGATGAAGTGTTTGGCGGCTGGCGCGCAGCGCAGAAGAAGCACTTCGATGACGGCGGCGAATTCGACAAGATCTACACTTCGAAGTAAGCATCACGCTTTCGTCAGGCGCTCAATCTGCGCCTTCTTCTCGGCCATGTCATGGTCGGAATCATGGAACCGCGCCGCAATGGCGCGGAACTCCTCCTGCAACCCGATGAATGCATCAATCATGTCGGGATCGAAGTGCTTCCCCTTGCCTTCAATGATGATCTGCACCGCCTTCTCGTGCGGCATGCCGTCCTTGTAGACGCGGCGGCTGATCAGGGCGTCGTACACGTCCGCCACCGCCATCAGGCGCGCCGAGACGGGAATCGCTTCGCCGGCCAGGCCTTCCGGATAACCTGAACCATCCCACTTTTCCTGGTGTGAACAGGCGATCTCCTTGGCGATGGACAGGAAAGCCATCGGCGTGCCAAGGGACCGTTCGGCATGCTCGATGGCGGCGCGGCCCAGCGTGGTGTGCGTCTTCATGATCTCGAATTCGTGCGGTTCGAACCTGCCTGGCTTGAGCAGGATGCGGTCGGGAATGCCGACCTTGCCGATATCGTGCAGCGGGGCCGATTTGAACAGCAGGTTGATAAAGCTGTCGGTCAGCACGGCGCTGAAGCGCGGGTGCCCTTTCAGGCGTTCCGCCAGCGCCTTGACGTAGAACTGGGTGCGGCGGATATGGTTGCCGGTTTCGGAATCGCGGGTTTCGGCCATCGAGGCCATGGCGAGGATGGTGACGTCCTGGATCGCCACCACTTCACGCGTGCGTTCCCGCACTTCCTGCTCCAAAAATTCGTTCTGGTCGCGCAGGAAGTCGGCGTGCTCTTTCAGCATCAAGTGGTTGCGCACGCGGGCCAGCGTGATGGGCGGGCTGATCGGCTTGGTGATGTAATCGACGGCGCCCAGGTCGAGGCCCAGTTCCTCGTCTTCCACCTCCGATTTCGCGGTAAGGAAAATAACGGGGATGTCGCGCGTGGCAGGATCGGCCTTCAGGCGGCGGCATACTTCGTAACCGTCCATCTCGGGCATCATCACATCGAGCAGGACCACGTCGGGCGGCTGGCCGGTGGTGGCGATGCGCAGGGCCTTCTCGCCGCTGTTGGCGACCTTGACCTTGTACAGGTCTTTCAAGAGGTCGTTCATCAGCACCAGGTTGTCGGGCGAGTCGTCGACCAGCAGCACGGTTTTCTTTGCGATCAGTTCCAGTTCCATCTCACTTTCCCTCCAGGCTTACCATTGCTTCCTCCAGCGCCGCCAGCGCGGCTTCAAGGTCCAGGTTACCAATTCCATTTGCAAT
Organism: Duganella sp. Root336D2; assembly: GCF_001425005.1. Classification (GTDB taxonomy): domain Bacteria; phylum Pseudomonadota; class Gammaproteobacteria; order Burkholderiales; family Burkholderiaceae_D; genus Rugamonas. The sequence goes on from NZ_LMDB01000001.1 coordinate 625,001, forward strand.
ACGGCGCCAGTGCTCGGGCAAGGCAGCTTTGAATTGCGCCAGTTCCGCATCCCACAGCTCGGCTGCCTGCGAGTCGCTATCGGCCAGCAGGTGGCGCAGGCGGTCAAGCGGCGGCGCAACGGCCGGGACGACGGGCGCCAGCGCAGGGTGCACGGCACCGCCGCGCGTCTCCGCATTAACCGCCCGCAGCGCGGCCAGCAGCGGGTCCAGTTCCACCAGCACCATCGCCAGCAGGCGTTCCAGGTCCGCCCGTGGAACGCCTTGCTGGCAAGCCTGCTCCAGTGCCTGCGCGGCCTCCTGAACGCTGCGCGCACCGATATTGCCTGCCACGCCCTTCAAAGTATGCGCCAGGCGCTCGGGCGCCGTCGCATCGCCGCCCATCAGCGCTTGCACGAACATTGCGGCAAAGTCCTGCTGGCCATCGCGGAACTTGACCAGCAAGCGTCGGTAAAGCTTTTCGTCGCCCATGGAGGTGGCGAGACCTGCCCGCACGTCGACCGTCGGCAACGCGGGAAGCGGAGCAGGCTTGTCGCCCGCTGCAGCGGCGGAGGCAGCGTAAGCCTTTTGCACGGCCGCCACCGCGGCGGCCTGCCCCCCATCCGGCTCCGGCCGCAGCCAACGCGCCAGCGTGGCGTACATTTCGGCCACGTTGACCGGCTTGGCGATGTGGTCCTGCATGCCGCTGGCCAGCACCTTTTCCCGGTCGCCCGCCATGGCGTTGGCCGTCATGGCGATAATCGGCAATTTGTCGAAGACAGGATTGGCGCGAATCGCGCGCGAGGCCTGGAAACCATCCATCACGGGCATCTGGCAGTCCATCAGCACGCCGTCGAAACGCGCATCCTGCGCCAGGATATCCAGCGCTTGCTGACCGTGGCAAGCCAGCACCGCTTCCATACCCGCCTTGCCCAGCAGGTCGATTGCCAGTTCCTGGTTCATCTCGTTGTCTTCAACCAGCAGGACGCGCGTGCCGGCCAGGCGCGCCATGATTTCGCCCTGGTGCAGGTCGCGCTCAGCAAAGCGGCGGCCTTCGACCAGCACGCCCTTGCCTAGCGCCTCGCCGACCGCTTCCAGCAAAGCGGACGGCGTCACCGGCTTGGTCAGCACGGACTTGAGCTGGACCCGGCGTTCTTCTGCGCTGGTCAAGGCTTCTTCGCGGCCATAAGCGGTCACCATGATGACGGCAGGCAGGCGGCCGGCCGGCGCTGACTGCAGGCGACGCACGGTTTCAACGCCGTCCATCGAAGGCATTTTCCAGTCCATCAGGATCAGGTCGTAAGGCATAGCCTGTTCTTCCGAGCGCGCCGCCATGTCCAGCGCCTGCTGTCCGCTCAGCGCCACATCCACCGCCAGCCCGAAGGATCGTGCAACGGTGGAAAGTATTTCGCGCGCCGAGGCATTGTCGTCCACCACCAGCACGCGCACGCCGAGCAGCTCGTCGGCGCGGAACATGCGGCGCGGTTTGGGATTGGCCTGCAGCCCGAAGCGTGCCGTGAAATGGAAGGTGGAGCCCTTGCCTTCCACGCTCTCGACCCAAATGCGCCCGCCCATCAGCTCCAGCAGGTTTTTGCTGATCACCAGGCCAAGCCCGGTGCCGCCGTACTTGCGCGTGGTCGAAGCATCGGCCTGGCTGAAAGACTGGAACAATTTGGCGCTTTGCGCTTCGCTCATGCCGATTCCGGAGTCGCGCACCCAGAAATGCAGTTCGACACCCTCTTCGTCCCGGCCCGACTGTTCAATACCGACCACCACTTCGCCATCGGCGGTGAACTTGACCGCATTGTTGGCAAGGTTGACCAGTACCTGGCCAATGCGCAGCGGATCGCCAACCAGGCCGGTCGGCAGCTCCGGTGCCACCTGGAACAGCAGTTCCAGGCCCTTGTCCTCGGCCTTGAAGGCGATCAGGTTGGCCAGGTTGTCGAGCACGTCGTCGAGGTCGAACTCGACCCGCTCCACTGTCATCTTGCCGGCCTCGATCTTCGAAAAGTCGAGGATATCGTTGATGATGCCGAGCAGGTTTTCGCCGGCGCGCTGCACCTTCTCGACGTAGTTGCGCTGGCGCTTATCGAGGTTGGTCTGCAAGGCCAGGTGCGACATGCCGATGATGGCATTCATCGGCGTGCGGATTTCATGGCTCATATTGGCCAGGAAATCGCTCTTGGCCCGCGTTGCGGCCAGCGCCTGCTCCTTGGCAATGCGCAGTTCGTCCTCGGCGGCTTTTTGCGCGGTGACGTCCTGGTACACGCCATACATGAAGCGCGGCGCGCCGCTCTCCTCGTCGCGCACCACGGTGCCGACCGCGTGCAGCCAGATGATGCGCCCGTCCAGCGGGCGCCTGTAGGCATACACGGCATCGAACTTGTCGCAGCTGCCATCGAGTGCTCCCTGCACCCTGGCGGCAACCCGCAGCGCGCCTTCGGGATCGGCTTCCACCACGCGCGCAAACCATTCGTCCTGCAGGTGGTAGCGGCCATCGGTGCGCGGCGGTTCGCCCAGCAGGCGCGCGGCGCGCTCGGACTGCGTATAGTATTCGGGATCGCTGTAGTCGACCACCCAGTAGCCGCAGTCGGTCATTTCCAGCGCGATATCGCCCAGGAAGTTGCTGCGCTTGATTTCCTCCTCCAGCACCTTGCGCTCGGTGATGTCGCGGAACACCACCACCGATCCGACTTGCGCGCCGTCCTTGTACATGGGCCGGTCCATGCAATCGACAGGGAAGGTGCTGCCGTCCTTGCGCTTCAATTGCTCGCTGTCCTGCTGCCATTCGGCGCCCACCATTTCACCTTCCGCGTAGCCCAGCAAGGCCAGCGCCGCCGGGTTGACGAAGGTGATGCGGCCGCCCAGGTCAAGGCCGACGATGCCGTCGCTGACCGTACCCAGCACCAGCCGGCTGCGCTCTTCCAGCACCCTGGTGCGTTCATTGCGCTCCAGTATTTCCATGTTCATGGCGACCACCGGCAGTGCGCCATCCAGCAGCGACTGGGCCTGGTCGCCGTAAGGCTCCAGTGTCGCCAGTTCCAGCACGCCCAGCAAGCGCTCATTGCGCACCACCGGCACGATGGCGATACTGGCCGGGTCGGCTTCGCCCAGCGCGGAGCCGATGCGGACGTAGCCGGCCGGCGCCTGGCGCAGGATAATCGGCTTGCGCTGCGCCGCGCATTGTCCCACCAGGCCTTCGCCAAGCAGGAAACGCTGCTGCGCCGCGGACCTGCCGCGCATGGCGTAGCCGGCCAGCAGCGCCAGGCTGCCCTCCTCCGCCTCATGCCGGTAGAAGGCTGCGTGGCCGGCCTGCACCAGCGGCGCCAGTGCCGCCAGCGTGCGCGCGGCCAGGTCTTGCGCGCTATCAGCCGATTGCAGGTCGTTGCCGATTGCCGCCAGGTGGGTCTTGAGCCAGCGCTGCGCCTCCATCTTGCAGGCTTCTTCCTGCAGCACCTTGATCGAGCGCGCCAGGCTGCCCATCTCGTTGGGAAAATCCGTCAGCGGCACTTCGGCGCTGAGCCTGCCCTTCGCCAGTTGCTGCACGGCGCTGCGCAAGCGCTCCGAAGGCAGGCGCACCGAGCGCCCCACCAGGTAGCTGAAAAGCACGCCCAGCACCAGGCTCAGTCCCAGCAAAGCGTAGGTGAGCTGCTTCTCATAGCGCGACAGCGCCTGCATTTCTTCGATCTGGCGGCGCGCGCTGTCTTCCTTGATTTCGGCAATGCGCGTCAAGGCGTTGTTGGCGCGCAGGGCGTGCTCCTGGAATTTTGGATCCGCCACCACGGCTGCCGCCTGCTCCGTCTGGCCGGCGCGCAGCAGGCGCACCGTTTCGTCAACGCGCAGGTGATAGCCGGCGTAGGCTGTTTCGAACTCGGCCAGGTTCTTGCGGTTCTCCTCGCGGATGATGCGCGGGCGCAGCTCCTCCAGCGCACGGTCTTGCCGGCGCTGCGCCTCGTCGACCATGGACAGGGCATAATCGCGGCCGGCCCTGTCGCGCGCCAGCAGGGCTTGCTGCAAGGCGCGGCCGCGCTGGGCAAACTGGATCAACGCGTCCTTGGCGTCGGAAATGCCCAGCAGGTCGTTCTTGTAGATGCCGAGAATCTCGTCGTGCAGGCGGGCCTGGGTGGTGACGTTGTGCAGACCGAACGCCAGCGTGATCAGCAGGCTGCCGCCGAAACCCAGCGCGAGTTTCCACGTCAGGCCGAGTTTTTCAAGTCGAGTCAGTAAGCCTGCCACGCTCCCCCCCTACTCAGTCATATTGATCGCCAGCAGGTCAAGCGCTGACAGGAATTGTTCATACGCCGCGGCGTCAGGCGCCTGCAGCAGCGCCAGTTCCACCGCGCCCAGCAGGCGTCCCCGCAACTGGACTGGCGCCAGCAGCAGGGCGCCCGGGTTTGCGCCGCCCAGGCCGGAGCGGATGCTCCATGCGGCGCCCGCGGCGCCGGCGCCGACGATGCGCGCCTGGCGTTCCAGTGCGCATTGGCCAAGCAAGCCCTCGCCCAGCGCCAGGTGTTGCGGCGGCGCCGTGCTGGCATAGCTGGCGGCCAGCGCCAGGCCGTTCGCATCGGCGCCGTAGATGGCGCCCTGCATGGCGCCAAACAGCCGATGGCATTGATCGAGGAAGGCTGCAAGGCGGGCTTGGCGATCCTCAGCCTGCTGCATCTGCAGCGCCACCTGGGCCAGCTGCATCTTGCGTTCGGCGCGCAGCTCCTGCTCCTGCGCCACGCGTTCCAGTTCGACATGGGCGCGCTGCTGCGCCGCCTGGCTGCGCACGGCGCGCAAGCCGGCCGCCCCGAGCAGGACCACCACGGCCGCCGCCATGGCCGCGGCCGGCACGCCGCTGCCCGCAGGCACGCTCTGGCCCAGGTCTTCCAGCACCACCAGTTGCCAGCTGCCGGATGGATCGTGCCAGTCGACGGTAGCCGAAGCCACCGCATAATGCCGGCCCTCAGCCGTCACCATGCCCGGCGCGATATCGAGCGGCAGCCGGCGCGGCTCCCTCTCTTCGAACAGCTTGCCGAACTGGCGCACGGCGCGGATTTGCGCCACCCTGGCCAGCGTCACCTCGCCCGCCAGCATGCCGCGCCATTCGCGGCGGCTGCTGGCGAACACCACGCCCTGCGGCGACAGCAGGATGGCGGCCTGGCCGCTGCGCGCCAGCAGGCGCTCGAGCTTTTCCATGTCGGTGCGCGCCACCACCACCCCAACCGGATCGCCGCTGCGCGCCATGCCGGCATACACTGGCGCGGCAAAATACAGGGCATGGTCGCCGCGCGCCAGGCTGACGGCGGCGTAGATATTGTTGCGCCCGGCCATCGACTCCTTGTAATAGGGACGGAAGCGCACGTCGATGCCGGTCGACGGTCTTCCGCTTTCGTCCCAGGACGATTTGACGAAGCCATCCCGGCCCACCACGAATAAACCCTGGATTTTCTGGCTGCGGGCGACGTTTTCCAATAAGGCCAATATATTCGGCTGGTTGGGGGGAATTGGCTCGGTGCTTTCCTTCTTGATATCCGGCTCAATCAATCCGAGCAGGGAAATCGCCCCCATCAAATTACTGTCCAGCGTTAATGACATGGCAGAAATTGCATCGCGCTGGACATCGATATTCAATAATTCCAGCCGTCCCCGTTCCAGGTTATCGCGGTAGCGGCTGCCGGCCAGCGAGGCCGCCGCCATGGCCAGCAGCGTGACCACGGCCCAGGCGCGCAAGGGATGTTTTGCAATTCTCTCAATTACCAACATGGCAAATTTCAAGAAGGAAATATTATCGAATAACAATACCAGTATTCCCGCCGTGCGTGCCGCACGCCATGGTTTTTATTGTTCAGTTGCGCATGATTGACGTTTGCTGGACGAGTTAACCCGATAGTGATATTGTCCATATTTAGAATATTGCTCTTGATCCAGCATTATTCCGCCCCGAACGAACGCACCAATCCGACCATGTTCAAGAAAATAACCGCAGCCCTGCTGATGTCGATCTCCGCAGCCGCGTTTGCCGTGCCTTTGGGCTCGCAAGCCGTGCTTGTCGTCGAGGATGAGACCGGCAAAGTGCTGGTCGAGAAGAACGCCACCGCCGTTGTTCCGATCGCCTCCCTCACCAAACTGATGACCGCAATGGTCGTGCTCGACTCCAAGCTTGATATGGAGGAGCAGATCAGCATCGACAAAGACGACGTCGATACGCTCAAGCACAGCACCTCGCGCGTGCCGGTCGGCGCCACCATTTCGCGCGGCGAATTGCTGCAGCTGGCGCTGATGTCCTCCGATAACCGCGCCGCTGCCGCGCTGGCGCGCACCTTCCCGGGCGGCCCGGCCGCCTTTACCGCCGCCGTCCATGCCAAGATCCAGCAGCTTGGCATGAGCAGCACACAGATCGATGAACCGACCGGCCTGTCGCCTAACAATACATCGAATGCAGCCGACCTGGTGAAAATGGCCGCGGCCGCCGCCCAGTACCCCGAGATCCGCCGCATCACCACCGATACCGAGGAAGTGATCAATATGAAAGGGCGCATGGTGCAGTACCACAACACCAATCGCCTGGTCGGCGCCAAAGGCTGGGATATCGGCCTGTCCAAGACCGGCTATACCGAAGAAGCGGGCCGCTGCCTGATCATGCGCATCACCGAAGCCGGCCGCGCCGCCACCCTGGTCCTGCTGAACGCCGGGGGCAATTCGGCGCGCCTGATGGATGCGCTGAACATCCGCCGCCTGCTGGCCGGCGACAACGCACCCAAAGTGATGAAAGCATCGAGCCCGCGCAAGAAAGCAGTGCGCACAACGGAACGCCGTCGCCGCCGCATGTAAAACACCTGACGGGGTTCGCTGCCGAGAGGCACCATGGACCTGCTGCGCAACCTGCGCTTCGCACGCCGCCTGGCGATCCTGGTGGGGATCTTTGCCGGCGGCTTCCTGCTGTACGGGTTCTGGTCCTTCCGTACCCTCGATGAACTGCGCGTCAACGGCCCGCTGTATGGCGACGTGATACAGGGCAAGGACCTGATTGCGGACGTGCTGCCGCCGCCGCTGTACATCATCGAGTCCTTCCTGGTGGCGCAGCAATTGGCGGCGGCCAGCAGCCAGGTGGAGCGCGAGCAGCTGGCGCAGCGCCTGCGCACCCTGCACGCGCAGCAGGTGGCGCGCGTACATTACTGGCAGAGCCGCCAGCTTGACGGCAGCCTGGCGGAATCGCTCAAGCAGGCGAATATACAGGCAACGGCCTTCTATAACGAAGCCTTCGGCCAGCTGGTGCCGGCGCTGGAGCTGGGCGAGCGGCCGCGCGCCGAACATGCGCTGGCGAAAATGCAGCGCCATTATGAACTGCACCGGCAGGTGGTGGACGACCTGGTCGACCTGGCGGCGAGCCGCGCCCGTTTCACCGAGGTCAAGGCGGCCGACCGCATCCGCTCCGACAGCGCCCTGCTGCTGGCGATCCTGGCCGGTTCGCTGGCCCTGGCAACCGGCATGGCATGGCTGGTCAGCCGCAGCATCACGCAGCCGCTGGCGCAGGCCCTGGCCATAGCGCAGCGGGTTCGCAGCGGCGAGCTGTCGTCGCCGGCCCCGCAGCCCTTCGAAGATGAAACCGGCGAGCTGCTGTCGTCCCTGCATGCGCTGCAGGAGAGCCTTGCCGCCGCCGCCGCCGCCCGCAGTGAATCGGAGCGCAAGCTGCGCTGCACGCGCCAGCTGCTGGAGCGCCTGTTGAACAGCGCCGATTTGCTGGTGCTCGGGCTTGGGCATGAAGGCGAGGTGCTGATTTTCAATGAAACGGCAGCCCGGGTTACCGGATGCAGCCGCGACAGCGTGCTGGGACGCGTGTGGCGCGACTTGCCGCTGCTGCCCATGTCGGCCGTCTCGCAATGGCCGGAAGGCGGACAGCTGGAACAGTTCCGCGCCATGCCGGCCGGCCAGGAACACTTGCTGCATACGGCATCAGGCGATGAACGCCGCATCGCCTGGCATCACAGCGCACTGGAAGAAGGCGAAATCGCCTTGCTCAGTTTCGGTATCGACGTGACCGAATTGCGCCAGGCCGAGCGCGCCATTGCGACCGCCCACGAAGCTGCGGACCATGCCAACCGCAGCAAGAGCGCCTTCCTGGCCAATATGGGCCATGAACTGCGCACGCCGCTGAATGCCATCATCGGCCTGACCGAGCTGGCCCTGCGCGGGCCGCTCGATGCGCGCCAGCGCAGCTACCTGGAGCAAGTCGACGGCGCGGCTGCCAGCCTGATGGCAATGTTCAACGACATCCTCGACTTTTCGCGCATCGAGGCGGGCAAATTCCGCATGGAGGAATGCGTGTTCAGCGTGCGCCACGCCGCCGCACAGGCTTGCGCCGAATGGCAGGCGGCGGCACAAGGCAAGGGTTTGCAGCTCGAATGTACGGTGGAGGCATCGCTGCCGGAAGAACTGGTGGGCGACGCGGCGCGCCTGCAGCAACTGCTGCAGCACCTGCTGGCGCATTCGGTCAAGTTCACGGAACGGGGCAAGGTGCAGCTGCTGCTGCGCCGCGAAGACGCCGGCAGCGCGGAAGGTACGGTGCTGCGCTGGGAAGTGCGCGACAGCGGCGCGGCGCGCGACGCGGCAGTCCAGCTATATGAACCGGTCGGCCCCGGCGACTCGGCGGCAGGCCTGGGCCTGTCGGTGGCGCGCCAGCTGGCGGCCATGATGGGCGGCCATTTGCTGCTGGAGAGCGACCCGGCCGAAGGCAACCGCTTCGTCTTCACCGCCCTGTTCCGCCACCCGCTGCCGGGCGCCGTCGCATGCGCCGAAGCGCAGGCGACGGCGCAAACCCTCTTCCCCGCCCTATGCGCCCTCGGCGTGGATATGGCCGGGGCGATGGTGCGCCTGCAGGGCAACCGCACGCAGCTGCGCAAGATGCTGTGCCAGTTCCTGCAAGGCCAGGCCGCGCTGCATGCCGCCATTGGCGATGCGGTGGCGCAGGGCGACCGCCAGCGCGCGCAGCGCATGGCCCATACGCTGGCCGGACTATCGGCACAACTGGGCATGGAAGATTTGCGGCAGGCCGCGGCAGGCGTGATCAATGCGCTGCGCGCCGGCGGCCCGCTGGCAGCCGAGCTGGCGCAGCTGGCGCCGGCACTGGACGCGGTGCTGCAGGCGATCCACGCCGACCTGCAAGGCGCCGGCGAATCAGGCGAGCAGGCTGCGTAGGCCGCTGGTGCGTTCGGTGCGGCGGCGGATTGCGTCCGGCAGCACGCCGGGATTCGGCGTCAGCAGCGTAAAGCGCTGGCGGGCACGGGTGATGCCGGTGTAGACCAGTTCACGCGCCAGCACGCTGAACGCTTCGCGCGGCAGCACCAGCACGGTATGGCTGAACTCCGAACCTTGCGATTTGTGCACCGTCATGGCGAATGCGGTTTCCACATTGCGCAGGCGGGTTGCCAGCACGCTGCGCACCTGGCCGCCGTCCGAGAAGTACACACGCAGCGAGCCGCTGCGCGCAGGATCGGGCAGCACCAGGCCGATATCGCCGTTATAGACCCCCGTGGCGTAGTCGTTGCGCGTCACCATGACCGGGCGGCCCACATACCAGTCGCCGCGCCGCTTCAGCAAATCCTGCTCTTCAAGGCGCTGCGCGATGCTGTCGTTCAGGCCCGAGACGCCCCATTCCCCTTCGCGCACGGCGCATAGCAGGCGGAAGCCCTCGAAAGCCGCCAGCACGCCGGCAGCCCAGGCGTCGTGGCCTGCCGTGCCGGCGCCTTGCTTGACCATTTGCAGGAAAGGCCGGTAGCCCTCGGCTGCCAGCTGCAACATGTCCTCCTGCTGCGCCGCCTCGTTCCAGTGCAGCTGCCCGCCGCTGTCGGAGCGCAGCACGGCGCGCGCAGCGTCGGCATCGCCGTCGTTGACGGCAACGGCCAGCTGGCCGATCGGGCCGCCGAAGCGGCGGCTCTGGCGCAGCATGACCGTTTGCTGCGCCAACGCGCCTGCATTGCCAAGGAATTCCGGCGGGATGCGCTGGCCGGACGCCGCTTCCACGAAGGCCGCCGTCGCAGCGCCGTAGCCGCCGGCTTGCGCGTCGTAGCACAAGTCGCCCAGCACCGAGCCCGCCTCCACCGACGCCAGCTGGTCCTTGTCGCCCAAAAGGACCAGGCGTGCGCCGTCCGGCAGTGCATCGAGCAGGGCCGCCATCATTTCCAGGTGCACCATCGAGGCTTCGTCCACGATCAGCACGTCCACGTCGAGCGGATTGCCGGCGTTGTGGCGGAAAGCGCGGGTATCCGGGCGCGCACCAAGCAGGGAATGCAGGGTACGGGCGCCACCCATGCGCTGCGCCAGTTCGCGCAGCGGCAAGGCGCCTCCCAGGCTTTGCTCCAGGTCTTCCAGGGCGCCGTCAATGGCTTGCTTCAGGCGCGCGGCAGCCTTGCCGGTCGGCGCCGCCAGCGCCACGCGCAGCTGGCCGGCATTCTCGCCTGCCAGCGCGAAAAGCAGGGCCAGCAAACGGGCCACGGTATAGGTCTTGCCGGTGCCGGGACCGCCGGTAATGACTGCCAGCTCGCCGCGCGCGGCGACCGCGCAGGCGATCTTTTGCCAGTCCGCCCCGCCCTCGCGCGTCGCATGGGTGAACAGGCGGTCCAGCCATTGGCGCACCAGCGCCGGCGACGGCCCCGGATTGCCCCGGGCTGCCTCGCCAGTACCTGTCCTTGAACGCACAGCATCGGCTACGGTATTTTCGTCCGACCAGTAGCGGCGCAGGTACAGGTGGCCGCCGGCCAGTACCAGCGGCTGGCCCCGATCGGCGCCGCCCGGCCAGGCCAGCACTTGCGGGCAAGCCTGCAGGAATTCGTGCCACGCCGCCAGCCCTTGCGGCAATTCGCCGGCTTCCGTGCACAGCCCTTGCCAATCGTCCTCGCCCCAACCCAGCATGGCCGAAGGATCGCCGGCCAGCGCCGACAATTGCAGGCAACTGTGGCCGCGGCCCTCGAGCTCGGACAGCAGCAGGCAGGCCAGGGCCAGCGGGTTACCCGCCGCCGCGCTGCCGCTTGCTGCAAGCGACGTTGCGAAGCGTGCAAAGACGGGGCCCAGGCGGCGCAGCATGCCGCCTTCGGCCAGCATGTCGATATGTTCGTAAAAACTCATTGGCAAAGCCCGTCCAGTCCATCCAGCAGTTCCGGGTCAGGCGGCAGCAGGTAGCAGCCGCGCGTCTGCTCGTTGCCGACGCCGCGCAGGAAGTAGAAGATCGCGCCGCCCAGTTGCGCGGCGGGGTCGTAGGCATCGCCCAGGCGCGTGCGCAGCAGGCGGTGCAGGGCCAGCATGTAGATCGCACCCTGCACGTCGTAGCGGTGGGCTGCCATGCCGTGCGCCAGCGCTGCCTTGTGGTATGCCGCGTCGCCGCCGCCCAGCGCGTTGGATTTGTAGTCCAGCACCCAGTAGCGGCCCTGGTGTTCGAACACCAGGTCGCAGAACCCTTTCAGCATGCCGTGCAGTTCGCGCTGCGGCAGGCCGGGGCGCGCTATGCCGTCCAGCAGGTGCTGGCGGCACAGGCGGTCCAGCCGGCCCGTGTCCAGGCGCTCGCTTGGGAACCAGAACTCCATCTCCGGCAGCAACTGCCCGATGGCGTCCAGCGCGCCGCCCAGCGGCGGCAGTCGGGTGGTGGCGATCACCCGCAGCCATTCCAGGGTATCTGCTTCGCGGTGGCCCCAGCCTGCGCGCTTGACCAGGCGCGCGGCGCGCTCCGCAAAATGCTCCTGGTGGATCGAGGCGAAACCGTCGCGCGCCAGCGATTCAAGCTGGTCGTGCAGGAAGTTGCCGGGTACCGAACCGCGCGGGAAGCGGTGCCAGGGCGTGTCTTCGATGCGCAGGGCAGCCCCCTCATTTTCGCCTTCGAGCAGCGTTTCCTGCGCGGCGTGCATCGGCGCCGGCAGCGCATCGCTGCTGCTGCGCCTTGCCAGCGAAGTGAAACTGCCAACCGACCAGTCGCGCTCGAAACTGCCTTGATAGCCCAGCGGCGCCTGCAGCGGTGGCAGTTCTACCGCACGCGCCAGGCGGGTCAGCGGCACGCCAGGCTCCAGCAGGGCGACGGAAATAGCGTCGCAGCCGGCGCGCAGCTGCTGCCAGCTTTCCAGCAACTGGCCGGAGGGCAGCGGTGTCCCGCCTGTCAGCAAATACCCCAGGGCCGAATCGTGCAGCGTGTTTTCATCCTTCTTGCGCGCCGGCAGCGCGGCCACGCCGAGCCACAGGAAATACCGGGCGCGCGTCAGCGCGACATAAAGCAGGCGCAGGTCTTCCTCGATGCGGGCGGCTTCCACCGCTTCCTGGCCCTCGTCGGACAGGCGCATGTCAAGGCGGCGCTCGCCCTCGGCATCGGTGTACTCGAAAAAGGTGCGGTTGCGCTTATCGACCTTGCGCACCGTGACCGCAAACGGCAGGTACACCAGCGGGTATTCCAGGCCCTTGGACTTGTGTACGGTGACGACCTTGACCAGCTCCGCGTCCGACTCCAGGCGCAGCACGCGTTCATCGCCGCCGTCGGTTTCATCGTTGATCTGCTCGGCCAGCCAGCGTATCAGTGCCTGCTCGCCTTCCAGTTGCCGGCTGGCCTGCTGCAGCAGCTCGGCCAGGTGCAGCAGGTTAGTCAGGCTGCGCTCGCCGCCCGGGCGCGCCAGCAGTTGCGCCGGCAAGCCGAGGTCGTGGATGAAGCGGCGCAGCATGGCCAGCACGCCCTGGCGCTGCCAGACCACATGCAATTCCTTGAGCTGTTCGACGCGGCTTTCCCACGCCAGCTCGTCGGCGGAGAACTGCGCCAGTTCGGCCAGCGGCAGGTTGGCGGTGCGGGTTGCGAAAGCAGTCCGCGCCAGCTGCCCATCGAGGGGGTTGGCCACGGCCGCCAGCCAGCGCAGCATATCGGCCGCTTCGTCGCTCGATAGCACCGAATCCTTGTCCGACAGGTAGACGCTCGGCACCAGGCGCCGCTGCAGCGAACGGCGCACGGCTGCCGCCTCGCGGCGGTCGCGCACCAGGATGGCAATATCGGCCGGCTGCAGGCGCCTGAAGCCGTCGCCGCCCTGGAAGCCGGTGGCGGGGTCATTGAGCAGGCAGGCGATATGCTCGGCGCATTGCTCGGCAAAGAACTCGCGGTAAGCGTCGGCCCCCAACTGCTCCAGCGTGCAGCCGGCTGTCAAGGCCTGGATGTCGCCCGCCGGGCCGACCAGCCGCTCGGCACGGCCGCGCGCAGCCACCGCATCGAATGGCAGCGGATTGGCTTGGCCGCTGCGGAAGCGGAATGCGCCGCGGGCAAAACCGCCCTGCCCGGCCACGCCTTCCGCATGCAGGAAAATCTGGTTGACTGCAGCCACCAGCTGCGCCGTGGAGCGGAAGTTGGTGCCGAGCTGGTAGTGGCGCCCTTCGGTGGCGCGCCGCGCATCGAGGTAGCTGTGGATGTCGGCGCCGCGGAAGCCGTAAATCGACTGTTTCGGGTCGCCGATCAGGAACAGGCCGAGTTCGGGATCATTGGCGGCAACCTGGTACAGCAGGTTGAAAATGCGGTACTGGCTGGGGGCAGTGTCCTGGAATTCATCCACCATCGCCACCGGGAATTGCGTGACGATGCGCTGGCGCAGTGCCGCGCCGTTGGGCCCCTCCAGCGCACTGCGCAGGCGCTCCAGCATGTCGGCAAAACCGAACAGGCGCTGCTGGCGCTTCAACTCCTCCATGCGCGCGGCGACCGTGGCGGCGGCATGGCGCAAGATATGGTGGCGCAGCGGCTCGATAGCGTCCAGCGCGCGCCGCAGCGGCGCGACCTCGTCAAAGTCGGCCGGGATGTCGGGAGCGAAGCCTTTGGCGCAGGCATCGACCAGGCCGGCCGACGTCAGCCGCATCCACGGCGTGGCGTTCATGTCCGGCTCGGCCAGCGCGGGATCGCCGGCCCAATCGCGCAGGGCCGCAAACCATTTGACGACCGAGTCGGCACGCAGCTTGGTGCCATTGAAGCATTTCGGATTGGCTTCGCGCTGCGCCGCGATCCAGCCTTCCATGCGCCCGGCCCGCTCGGCCCAGCCCTGCTTGAGGCCTGCCAGTAGCGCTTGCTGCTCGCGCTGTACGCGGCCGATCATTGCACCCAGCTGCTCACGGCCAGCCGGCGCGGCTGCATCGGGCCGGCGCGCCAGGTCGCGCACGCTGCGCCCCAGCGCCGACACGTCGCGGCAAGCGCCGAGCAGCACGCGCAAAGCCTGCTCGCCCAGCGGATAGACTTGCTGGCGCCAGTAATCGTGCACTGCGTCTTCGTACAGCGCCGCTTCGTCGCTGAGCAATTCTTCATCGAACAGGTTGCCGCTGTCGAAGGCATGTTCGCGCAGCATGCGCTGGCACCAGGCGTCGATGGTGAAAATCGCCGCCTCGTCCATCGTTTCAGCCGCCAGCTGCAGGCGATAGGCGGCCTGCTGGCGCGCGGCCTGGCCGGGCAGTTCTTCCAGCAACGCGTCCAGGTAAGGATCCGGCGCCAGCGCCGTCTCGGCACGGAAGTAGGCCGCAGCTTCCACCAGCCGTTCGCGCACCCGGTTGGACAATTCGCGCGTGGCCGCGCGGGTGAAGGTCATCACCAGGATTTCGTTCGGCATCAGCGCCCGCCGGTAGGCATACTCGCCGCCGTGGCCCAGCACCAGCCGCACATACAGGGCGGCGATGGTCCAGGTCTTGCCGGTGCCGGCGCTGGCCTCGATCAGGCGCGAGCCATGCAGCGGGAATTCGAGCGGGTTCAGCGCGATGCTCATTCCTCGCCCTCCGCGCCGCCCTCAATAGGCTGCACCAGCACCGATTGCGCCAGCCAGTCCGCCAGCGGCTGGTACAGCGCGCGGCTGTCGCCTGCATGGCCCGGCTCACCGGCCAGGGCGGCGAAGTCCGGCCACAAGCGGGCCAGGCACGGATCGTCGTTTTCGCCGGAGAGCTCAAAGCCGCCATCGTAGACGCTGCGCGGGTCGCCCTCCATCACCAGCGCAAGCCCGGTCTTGCAGGCAACGGGCAACGGCCGGTCCATGCCGGCCCGCCACAGTTCGACGATGCGGGCCAGTGCCGCAAGCGCGGCCTGGGGATCAAGCGGCGCCATGATGACGATGGCATCGCGCGCCACCAGGAAGCCGGTCACGGGCTGGCCCTGGGCGGCTGCGGCGAGCTGGCGCAGCCACATCGGGATCAGCTTTTCGCCACGCGGTGCGCCGGATTTGTCGCATACGCGCGAAGACATCTGCATCAGCCAGACCGTTGCCCCTTCGGCGCGATGCAACTGGTCGATCCAGTCTTCCAGCAGCAGCCCGGCCAGTTCCAGCTGGACCGCCAGCTTGGGCGCTTCATCGCGGTAGGTGCCGCGCAGGGATAGCCACGCTGTCCGCACCGGCACCAGTTCCTCCACCAGCTCATCGAGCACGCGGTCGCCGATCAGGCCGATCGGCAGCACGCCCTGGCGCCGCAAACGCTGGCCGCGCTGCTGCAGGCTGGCGCGCACGTCCTCCAGCGCCTCCACTTCGCCGCTGTCCGCCAGCATCGCATCTTCCAGGTTGTAGCGTTCGAGGCCATTGAGCTGGAAGGGTTCCTCGTCCTCGCCTACCATCGCCGATTCCGCAAAATAGACGCCGAGGCGCTGGCGGAAGAAATGCCGTACCGGCTGGCGCAGGAAGGCCGCCAGCGTAGAGAGCCGCAGCCGGAAAGTCTCTTCCACCTCATACGGGGGCAATGCGGCTGCGCCGGCGTCGCTGCCGCCGGCATCATGCGCCGCGCGCCATTCGCCGGCATAGGTCAGCAGGCCGCCGCGCTCGAAGTAGGCGCGGCTGAACGGCTGCAGCGCATGCATCGTGGTGCGGGCGGCGAGATCCAGGTTCCAGCCCGCCTGCAGGTAATCGCGCAACTGCGCCACCAGCACCGAAGGCGGCTGTTCGCTGTTGTCGCGCACATTGCGCCCGACCCAGCTCACATACAGCTTGTCGCGCGCCGCCAGCACCGCTTCCAGCATCAGGTAGCGGTCGTCGTCGCGGCGCGAGCGGTCGCCGGGGCGCGCCATGCCTGGCATGGCCAGCAAGTCGAAGTCGGCGCGGCTGGCGCGGCGCGGGAAGTCGCCGTCGTTCATGCCCAGCAGGCACACCGCGCGGAACGGCACGGCGCGCATCGGCATCAGGGTGCAGAAGGTGACGCCGCCGGAAACGAACTGGTGCTCCAGCGACGGCTCGTCGAGCCCTCCCATCCAGGCTTCGCGCAAGGTGGCCAGCGGCACCGCCTCGTCAAAGCCGGCGTCCTCGCAGGTCGCCAGCCATTGGTCCAGCGCATCGTCCAGGCGTGCCAGCGTCAGGCGGTCGGCTTCGTCGCGGTCGCTGAAGAAGCCGGCCAGCAGCAAGCGCGCCTGCTCGGCCCAGTCGGCCGGACTGCGTGCCACGCCCAGGTGTTCGCGCCAGGCCAGCAGGGCCTCGATCAGCTGCGCCAGCGAGCCGGCCAGCGCGGCATCCAGCCCGCCCACTTCCGAATAGGGCTCAATACCGATGAAGGCTTCGCCCTTGCCGGCGGCATAGCCAAGCAGCATGCGGCGCACGCCAAACATCCAGGCATTCTGCTCGCCGGCCGGCGCCAGGCCCAGGCCGGCACGGTGCCCGGCATCCAGTCCCCAGCGCACGCCGGCGCCCTCGATCCACTGGCCCAGCGTCGGCAAGTCGTCTTCGGCCAGGCCGAAACGGCGCGCCAGGGCCGGCACGTCCAGCAGGTCGCGCACCTCGCTCTGGCGGCAGCGCTGCTGCGGCAGGCGCAGCAGCCACTCCAGCGCCACCAGCAGCGGATTGACGCTGCGGTCGTTGACGTCGCCGATTTCGTGCGGGATGAAGCGCGGGTCGTGGCGCCGGTGCTGGCCGAACACGGCGCGGATCGAGGCGGTGAAGACCTCGATATCAGGCACCATCACCACCACATCGCGCGGGCGCAACGAGGGATCGGCGGCGAACATGGCCAGCAGCTGGTCGTGCAGGATCTCGACTTCGCGCTGCACGCTGTGCGCCACGTGGAATTCGATCGAACGGTCGCTGTCTTCCGGCGCCAGCCGCGCATGCTCGGCCAGCGGCAGCATGTCGCGCACGGCGGCCTGCACCTGGGCCAGCAAGCTCTGGCCTGCTTCATCGCTGAACAGGTCCACGCGCAGCTTGTCGCCGCGCCCTTCCAGGTCGCCGGCGGTATCGAATTCGTCGAGCATGCGGATGTAGTCGCGCCCCTGCCGGCCCCAGCTCGCCAGCAGCGGATGGCTGTGGGCATGCAGCGCCTCCAGCGGCACAGCCGACAGGTCGATGCCCTTGCGCGCGGCGTGGCGGTGGCGGGCCGCGCGCAGCAGGTCGCGCCCTTCGATGATATCGCCCCAGTAGTAGCGGCAAGGATTGGGCACCGCGATCACCACCTGGGTGAAGCGGGCCAGCGAGGCCATGGCCTGCAAGGTCTGGTACGGCAGCGCGGAGACGCCGAACAGCACGATGCGGCGCGGCAGGCGGCCCAGCGGCATGTCGCCGCGCTGCACCGCTTCGACGAAGGCGGCGTGCACGCTGGCGCGCCCCAGGCCGCGTTCTTCTTCCGGCACGCTGGCCGCGACCGCGCGCCACAATTCGGCCTGCCAGCGCTGGTCGGGCGCCAGCGGCGCCGCCTCGCCGCGCGCGTTGCGCAGCTGGTCAAGGCCGGCGGCCCAGTCCTGCAGCCAGTCGGCGCGGTACACCTGGTACTGGTCGAACAAGTCGGCCAGGCGCTCGGCAAGCTGCAGGCGCCGTTCGGGATCGCCGTCGCGCAGGAAATGACGCAGCGGCGCAAACGCTTCCTGCGCCAGTAATTGCGGCAGCAGGCGCATCAGGCGCCAGGTCAGGGGGCCTTTATCGAAGGCGGAAACGGCCGGCACGCGCGCATGGCCCAGCATGCCGCGGTAGATTTCCCACAGCAGCCGAGCCGGCAACGCAACGCGGGTAGCGCCGCACAGGCCGGTCTCCTCGGCCAACGCGATTTTCAGCCATTCGGCCACGCCATTCGATTGCACCAGGAAAATCTCCTGCTCCAGCGGCGCCAGCGGCTGCCCGCGCAACCACTGGAACACGGCGCTGCGCAACTCTTCGAGCTGGTTGCCGTGCAAGATCAGGAGTCCGGGTTGGATGCTTTGAGCCATGTAAAAGCAGCGAAATAGCGTGGAGTGCCATTATCGCCGCAAAGACGGCTATCCGGGAATATTGACGTTCATTTCCTGCGCAATATGCTCGCGCAGGCGGTCCAGCAAAGGCTGCATCTGGCTCACGGTGGCGCGCGCGCGGTCGATGCCGTCGCCCGGGGCCATCTTCTCCAGCGCCAGGCACAGGTCGGCAAAGCTCATGGCCCCCACGGCCCGCGCCGAAGACTTGATACGGTGCCCCAGCTCCGACAAGCGCACGATATCGCCCGCCTCCAGTGCCTCCTGCACTTCGCGCAAGCCATCCTGCGCCGAGTCGAGGAACATATTGGCGTACTTGCGCATTTTTTCAGGCTTGTTGCCGAAGGTCTGGGCCAGCGCCCGCATATCGAACAGCTCGGACTCGGCGCCGGCGGCGCCCTCCGCTTCCGGCTCGGCAGCCGGTACCGGCGTCGGCGCCGGGGCAGGCAGCGGCGCCGACGCCGACGCCGGTACCGGCTGGCCCGGCATGGTCGTGCTGCGCACCTGCGCCATGCGCCCTTCTGCAGCGCGCTGGCTCATCCACTTGGACAGCACCGAGAACAGCAGGTTCGGTGCGATCGGCTTGGTCACGAATTCGTCCATGCCGGCCGCCAGGCAGCGCGCCTGGTCTTCGCGGCCGGCGTTGGCCGTCATGGCAATGATCAGGGTGCCGGACAGTTTTGGATGGGCGCGGATGATGCGCGTCGCCTCATAGCCATCCATCACCGGCATTTGCACGTCCATCAGCACGCAGTCGAAATGCTCCTTGACCAGCAGGTCGATGGCTTCCTTGCCGTTGTTGGCCACCACCACCGTGGCGCCGGCATCTTCCAGCAATTCCTGCCCCACTTGCTGGCTGAAGATGTTGTCCTCCACCAGCAGGATCGAAGCACCGTGGATCGGCGCCAGCATATCGGGCTGCAGCGCATTGGTATCGGTCGCCTGCAGCAGGTGCGTGCCTTTCTGCAGTTTGGCCGTGAACCAGAAGGTCGAACCCTTGCCCGGCTCGCTCTCCACGCCCACCGTGCCGCCCATCAGCTCCGCCAGCTGCTTGCTGATCACCAGGCCCAGGCCGGTGCCGCCGTATTTGCGCGTGGTCGAGGTATCGCCCTGATGGAAGGACTGGAACAGGCTGGACACCTGGGCCGGCGTCATGCCGATGCCGTTGTCCTGCACCTCGAAGCGCACGACGGTGTAGTTGTCGCGGTCCTCGACCGGCCGCGCGCGGATATAGATCCGGTTATTTTCCGAGAACTTGATGGCATTGCTGGTGAAGTTCAACAGCACCTGCTCGAGGCGCAGCGGGTCGCCGCGCAGCTGGTGCGACAGGCCAGGCCAGATCTCGAACACCAGTTCCAGCCCCTTGCGGTTGGCCGCGTCGCCCAGCTGGCCCGAGATATTGGTCAGCAGCGACTCGAGCGCGAAGTCCAGTACTTCCAGGTCCAGCTTGCCCGCCTCGATCTTCGAGAAGTCGAGGATGTCGTTGATGATGCCCAGCAGGTGCTGGCCGGAATGGTAGATCTTTTGCAGGTAGTCCTTCTGTTTCGGATTGGACGCGCCCTTCAGCGCCAGGTGCGCCATGCCGATCACGGAATTCATTGGCGTGCGGATTTCGTGGCTCATGTTGGACAGGAAATCGCTCTTGGCCTGGTTCGCCGCGCGCGCCTGCTCTTTCAGCATGTGCAGTTCGGTGACGTCGGTGGAAAGTGCGATCACCACCGTCATATCCTTTTCCAGCCGCACCGGGGCCTTCACCGTCCACAGGTGGTGCACCACGCCCTGGCGGTCGGTATAACTGGCCTCGCCCGAGCGCTTCTGCTGGTCGGCCAGCACCACGCCGTCCTCCTGCCAGGCCTGGTCCGCATCGCGCTTATGCATGACTTCCACGTCCAGGCGGCCGATGATTTCTTCCACCGGCAGGCCGATCACCTCCGCCATCTTGGCGTTGACATAGACGTAGCGGCGGTCCTGGTCCTTCATGTAGACGTGCGCCTCGACGTTATCGAGCACGCTATCCAGCAGGCGGCGCTGCTCCAGCGCGTTGCGGCGCTGCGAGTACATGGTGAACAGGTAGCCGTAGATGAGCAGCGTACCGACAAAGCCGGTGATCAGCGCCAGGTACGGAACCCAGCGGTCAAAGCCGACGATCATCGCGTCCTTGCGCGCGTAGAACTGGGCCTTCCACAGGCTGCCGTTGAAATCGATCGGCAGCACGGAAATGAAATAGTCGCCCGCAACACCCGGCAGCGCGGCCGGCTTGTCGATGGAACCGTTATCGTTGAACAGCAGACGGTCGTCGGCCTCGATGGTGAGGTTGCGCTTCTCGGGATCGGTCGACGCGTCCGAATACAGGATCATGTGCACCTGGCGATCGGCCATCTCGTCGATCGCGCCCTGGATCAGCTTCGACACCGAAAAGCCGATCCCCACCGAACCGATGAAGCTGGCACGGCGGCTGCTCACGTCATCCACCGGCATGCCGCGCCTGTAGACCGGCAGGCGCATGCCCAGCCCGATATGCGGCAGCGGCTGCTTGAGCAATACCGGCTGGCCGGAAGCGCTGATTTCGCCCGTATCGCGCGACAATTGCATGGCGCGCTCAATATTGGGGTTGGCAGTAATGTCGACGCCGAACTTTTCCATCATCAAGCCCATCGGCTCCAGGTAGGTCAGCGGCGAATATTGTTCGCGCTTGCCAGGCGGCTTGATGTCGAACTTTGGATAGCCGCCAGGCGCCAGGCTGGTGTCGGCGCGCACCGCCGCCACAAAGGCATCGCGCTCCGCCTGCGGCACATTCGGCGCAAAGTTGATGGCCTCGATTGCCGGATAATGCTTGCCGATATTCAGCGACGTCACGTACTGCCGGAATTGCAGGCGGCTCACATGGTCGGAAGTCTGGAACAGCGCCACCAGGCCGCGCACCACGTCCGAATAAGCCTTGACGCGCGCCGAAATGCTGTATTGGGTAGCGCGATTCAAATTGTCAAAGCGCGCCTGCGCCTCGTCCTCCACGGTATTCGACGTGGTGGCAAACAAGGTGGCGCCAACTGCCGATGCCAGCGACAGGCCGAGGAACCATAGCAAAGCCCGCCCGTTCACCAGGCCACGCAACTTACGCCTCATCCATTGAGAAAAGTCTTGCATCTGAGCAGCATACTATTAAAGCAGCCCTGAACGGAACCAATTCATATCCTCCTGGTCCAAAGCGCGACAGGAGGGCTCATCATGAAAAATGGATTCCACATCTTACCGGCATCCCGGGCTTGCCGGAATTTCTTAGCCTGCAAGTGTGTCGCGGCACTTTGCCTTGCCGCAGCTGCGGGCGCCGCGCCGGCTGGCCAACGGCACCCGCCACCCGCGCCGGCATTGGAACACCGCGAATTCGATGCCATGCTGGAGGCCGCGTTCCAGCCGCCGGCAACAGGCAAAAATCGGACTTTCATAGTGCACTTTACACTTCCCGGTGCAATCGCGCCGCACAAGGTGAACTGGACTTTAGGACTGTATCGCGCCGACGGCAGCCTGCTGCGCCAGTGGCGCGGACGCCACGTCTTGCAAGGCGGCAGCGGCCAGGCCGTGGTCCATTGGCACGCTCCGCCTGCGCTGTCCGCCGGGATCTACCAGCTTCGCCTGCAAGCCGGCAATATTCTCCAGCACCGGCCCGTCGCAGTCGGCAAGCCGCTGCCGCTGTTGCCCGCCAGCGCCGCGCTGGATGGCGCTGGCATGGCCGCGCCGGCCCGTATCGACGGCCTCGGCTTCGACATCGTCTACGGCAACCTGCATAGCCAGACCAACCATAGCGACGGTGGCGGCGATCCGGCAAGCTGCCGCGGCGCCCAGGCGCCCCGCTCCGGCGCTTTCGGCCCCGATGACGCTTACCGGTTCGCCCAGCAGCACGGCTTGCAGTTCCTGCTGGTGTCGGAACACAACCACATGTATGACGCCAGCGACGGCAGCGATCCCCATGCCGACCCGCTGGCGGCGCGGCAGCTTTACCGGCTGGGCATTGCCAGTGCCGAACAGTACAGCACCGGGCACCCCGGCTTCGTCGCGATGTACGGCCTGGAATGGGGCGTGATCAGCGGCGGTGGCCACCTCAACATCCTCAACAGCCCGGCCCTGCTGGGCTGGGAACGCAGCGCCAATGGCGAGCCCTTCGCCGACGTGGTGACGCCAAAGAACAATTACGCAGCGTTGTACGCGGTAATGAAGGAGCAAGGCTGGCTGGGCCAGTTCAACCACCCGGGCGCCAGGCAGTTCCCGATCGACGGCGTCCCGCTGGCCTTCAGCGAAGACGGCGGCGCCGCCATGGCCCTGTGCGAAGTCATGAACAGCAACGCCTTCTCGAAACGCCTGGATGAAGGCGAAACTCGCCACAGTTTTTACGAGGAAGCCTGCGACAAACTGCTGGAAGCGGGCTACCGCCTGGCGTTCAGCAGCAACCAGGATAATCATTGCGCCAACTGGGGCGCTGCCTACAGCAACCGCACCGGCATCCTGCTGCCCGCCGCTGCCGCGCCCACTGCCGAAGCCCTGCTCGACGCCATCCGCGCCCGCCACGTGTTTGCAACGATGGACAAGCAGTCAGCCATTGCGCTCACCGCCAATGGAACCATGATGGGGGCCCGGATCGACAACAGCGGCCCGCTCACGCTGCAAGTGCACTACACCAGCAGCACAGGCCGCGGCATCGCCGCGCTGGACATCATGGAAGGGGTTCCCGGCCGCCACGGCGAAGTCAAGCCGGTGCGCGGCGTGAACGGCATGCAGCACAGCTTCACGCCGCAGCCCGGCGCGCACTTCTATTACGCGCGCCTCACCCAGGACGACGGCAAGCAGCTATGGTCAGCCCCGGTCTGGGTCAATCAACGCTGATGCGGACCGGATTGATTTCGCGCGCCAGCATCTGCCGCACGGTTTCCGCCTCCTTGCGGACAAAGGCCGGCACCGGCTGGCGGCGCTCGCATTCTGCCAGCAGCTGTTGCGCCGCCTGGGAATCGAGCTGCGCCCCGTCGCGCGACAGGCGCAGCATGCCAAAGCGCAGCGCCACCTTGCACAGGCCCGCCCCATCCGGGGCCGCCAGCAGGTCGGCCGGCACCAGGGCGCGCGCCGCCGCCATATCGGCCGGCGCACATGAACCGCCAAGGCGGAAATTCAGCGCCTCCAGGGCCGGCGCCGCCGGCAACAAGGCCTGCGCCTCTTCGAGCGTGAACGGCCCCGCCGTACCGCACGAAGACAGCACCCGCTTGAGCGCCCGCGGCTCGCCCAATTTTGCAGCAGCCCTGGTCCAGAGAATCGCCTGCGCCGGCTGGCGTGGTTCGAAATATTCCACCAGGGCCGCCATTGCAGCCCGGTCGCCGCGGCCGGCGGCCGCCTGCGACTGTGCCAGGCAATAAGGACTGTAGCCGGAGGGCGGCTGCTGTGCGCACGGCACGCTGCCGCGCTCCTTTTGGCGCTGGTAGTACCAGGCGCCCGCCGCAGTTGCCAACAACATCACAGCGGCCAGCAGCAGGACAATAGTTTTGCGTTCAATCTTCATGGCCAGCATTCTACGTGCGCCTGCGCTGCGCACCAATGCGTTACACTTAGCGAAAACAAACAAGGAGTTAAAAAATGCGTTGGGAAGGTAACCGGGAAAGCGATAACGTCGAAGATCACCGTGGCGAAGGCGGCGGTGGCGGCGGATTCGGTTTCGGCGGCCGATCGATCGGCATCGGCACTATCGTAGTTGCATTGATTGGCGGCTGGGTCTTGGGCGTCAACCCCATGACCATCCTCGGCCTGCTGAGCGGCGGCGGCCCGGTCCAGGTAAGCCAGCAGCAGCAACAGCGCCCGCGCAGCGAAGGCAATGACCGCGAATACAAATTGATGAAGGTGGTGCTGGCCGACACCGAAGACGTGTGGACGGACCTGTTCCGGCGCAACGGCGGCACCTACCAGATGCCCAAGATGAAGGTATTCAGCGGCGCGATCCAGACCGCCTGCGGCGCCGGACGCTCGGCCACCGGCCCGTTTTACTGCCCGGGCGACCAGGACATTTACATCGACCTCGATTTCTTCCGCCTGCTGGAGCAACGCTTCCACGCACCGGGCGAGTTTGCGCAAGCCTACGTGGTTGCGCACGAAGTCGGCCACCACGTACAGAACCTGATGGGTTTGAGCGACAAGGTGCACAACGCCCAGCGCAATGCTTCCGAACGCCAGGCCAATGCCCTGTCGGTGCGGCTGGAACTGCAAGCCGACTGCTTCGCCGGCGTCTGGGCCTATCACGCCAACCGCGCCCGCAGCATCATCGAAAAGGGCGATGTGGAAGCAGCGCTGAACGCCGCCACCGCCATCGGCGACGACGCGCTGCAAAAGCAGTCCGGCGGCGAAGTGATGCCGGATTCCTTCACCCACGGCAGTTCGGCGCAGCGCGTGCGCTGGTTCAACCGCGGCATTGAATCGGGCGAAATTGCCCAGTGCAACACCTTCGAGGCCCGCCAGCTGTGAAGCCGGCGTATCGGAAAATGGCCTCCGGCGCAGTGCTTGGCCTGGCGGCGGCGGGCGGCGCGCACGCTGAGAAAACCGATCCCTATCTCTTGCTGGAAGACGTGGGCGGCGACAAGGCGCTGGCCTGGGTCAAGGAGCAGAACGCTGCCGCCCTCAAGGAATTGCAAGCGCAGCCGGACTACCCCGGCATTCACGAGCGCCTCAAGACCATCCTCAATTCCCAGGAACGCATCCCCTACGTCACCAGGCACGGCGACTATTACTACAACTTCTGGCGCGACGCCCGGCATACACGCGGCATCTGGCGCCGCACCACGCTGGAGCAGTACCAGAAGGCCGAGCCGCAATGGGAAACAGTGCTCGACATCGACAAGCTGGCCGCCGATGACAACGAAAACTGGGTATGGCACGGCGTATCGTGCCTGTACCCGAAAGGCGAGCAATGCCTGGTGCAGCTGTCGCGCGGCGGCGGCGACGCGCACGTCGTGCGCGAATTCGACATCGCCAAGCGCCGCTTCGTCAGCGACGGCTTCAACCTGCCGGAAGCGAAAAGCGATATCGGCTGGATCGACGCCGACACCATCTTCGTCTCGACCGACTTCGGCGAAGGCAGCATGACCACCTCCGGCTACCCGCGCATCGTCAAGGAATGGAAGCGCGGCACCCCGCTGGCCGCAGCCGCCACGCTGTATGAAGCCAGGGCCGACGACCTCGGCGTTGGCGCCTACAAAGACTTCACGCCCGGCCACAGCTACCAGTTCATCAATCGCCAGATCGGCTTCTACGCCAGCGAACTGTTTGTGCGCGAAGGCGACAAGCTGGCCAAGGTCGACAAGCCGGACGACGCCAACGCCTACACCGTGCGCGACCAGCTGATCATCGACCTGCGCTCCGACTGGACCGTCAACGGCGCCAGCTACAAGCAAGGCTCCCTGCTCGCGGCCGACTTCAAGCGCTTCATGGCCGGCGAACGGCAATTCGCGGTACTGTTTGCGCCAACGCCAAGCAGCTCGCTTGACGGCGTCTCCGCCACCCGCTCGGCATTACTGCTCAACGTGCTCGACAACGTGAAGAACCGCCTGCTCGAACTGCGCCACGTGGACGGTAAATGGCAAGCGCGCGAGGTCGATGCGCCAGCCTTCGGCACGCTGGCCGTGCAGGCGCTCGACCCGATCGAATCCGAGCAATACTTCCTGACGGTGACGGACTTCCTGACCCCGACCACGATGTACCTGGCCCATGCCGGCAGCGACGAACGCACCTCGCTGAAGTCCCTGCCCGCCTACTTCAACGCCAAGCCCTACACGGTGCAGCAGCACATGGCCGTATCAAAGGACGGCACCAAGGTGCCCTACTTCGTCCTGATGGACAGGAAGGCCAGGCTGAACGGCAAGAACCCGACCGTAATGTACGGCTACGGCGGCTTTGAAGTCTCGATGAAGCCCTTCTACAGCGGCACCACCGGCGAAGCATGGCTGAAGCAAGGCGGCACCTACGTGCTGGCCAACATCCGCGGCGGCGGCGAGTTCGGGCCGCGCTGGCACCAGGCCGCGCTGAAAGGGAACCGCCAGCGCGCCTTCGACGACTTCATCGCCGTCGCGCAGGACGTCATCAAGCGCAAGATCAGCAGCCCCCGCCACCTCGGCATCATGGGCGGCAGCAATGGCGGCCTGCTGGTCGGCGCCGCGCTGACCCAGCGCCCCGACCTGTTCAACGCCGTCGTGTGCCAGGTACCGCTGCTGGACATGCAGCGCTACAGCAAACTGCTGGCCGGCGCCTCCTGGATGGGCGAATACGGCGACCCGGACGACCCGGAGCAATGGGCCTATATCAGCCAGTACTCGCCATACCAGAACGTGTTCAAGGACAAGCATTACCCGCGCGTCCTGTTCACCACATCGACCCGCGACGACCGCGTGCACCCCGGCCACGCCCGCAAGATGGTAGCCAAGATGAAAGACCAGGGCCACGACGTGCTGTACTGGGAAAACACCGAAGGCGGCCATGCCGGCGCAGCCAACAACGACCAGCAAGCCCAGATGTGGGCCTTGACCTACGCCTTCCTCCTCAAGCAACTGAAATGAAAGTCGGGGTCAGGTCTGGCAACCGGACCTGACCCCGACTTTCAATCTGCTCGCCTCAATCGTGCGCGTTGGAAAATTGCGCGTCATTATGCTAAGGAAAATGTTTCCCAGCGTGTTGCATAGTTGACAAAGTGAAGCATTTGCCCACGGTTGTACTTGACTGTCGCAGCCGCCGGAGTGACATTAAGCCTTCCCCTCGCATTCCATCTTCATACCTGAGGTATCGTTGAATGAACGACATGACCGAACTGCCGGAAGAGTTGGACCTTAAGCTGATCCTGTCCACCCTGATGGCCCTGAAAAAAGGTGATTTCTCGGCGCGCCTGCCCTCCGATTGGACCGGCATGTCGGGCAAGATCGCCGACACCCTCAACGACATCATCGAAACCAACGAACGCATGGTCAAGGCGGTGACGGAGGTCAGCCGCGTGGTGGGCCGCGAAGGCCGCCTGACGCAGCGCGCGAACGTCCACGTATCCGGCGGCTGGTCGACCATCATCAGCGCGGTCAATACCTTGATCGATGACCTGGTGCGCCCCACGACCGAAATGGCGCGTGTGATCGGCGCCGTGGCGAAGGGCGACCTGTCGCAAACCATGGCGCTGGAGGTCGATGGCCATCCTCTGAAGGGCCAGTACCTGCGCGCGGCCATGACCGCCAACACCATGGTGGAGCAGCTGACCTCCTTCTCTTCCGAGGTGACCCGCGTGGCGCGCGAAGTGGGTACCGAGGGCAAGCTGGGTGGCCAGGCGCAGGTGAAGGGCGTGGCGGGTACCTGGAAGGACTTGACCGACTCCGTGAATTCGATGGCGGGCAACCTGACTTCCCAGGTGCGCAACATCGCGGAGGTGACGACCGCGGTGGCGAACGGCGACCTGTCCAAGAAGATCACGGTGGACGTGCGCGGCGAGATCCTGCAATTGAAAGACACCATCAACGTGATGGTGGACCAGCTGCGCTCCTTCGCCTCGGAAGTGACCCGCGTGGCGCGCGAGGTGGGGACCGAGGGCAAGCTGGGCGGCCAGGCATACGTGCCCGGCGTCGGCGGCACCTGGAAGGATTTGACCGATAACGTGAACTTCATGGCGTCCAACCTGACCGGCCAGGTGCGTAATATCGCGGCGGTGACGACGGCGGTGGCAAACGGCGACTTGTCCAAGAAGATTACCGTGGACGTGAAAGGTGAGATTCTTGAACTGAAAAACACCATCAACGTGATGGTGGACCAATTGTCTTCCTTCGCGTCGGAAGTGACCCGCGTGGCGCGCGAGGTGGGTACCGAGGGCAAGCTGGGCGGCCAGGCGCAGGTGAAAGGCGTGGCCGGTACCTGGAAAGACTTGACCGACTCCGTGAACTCAATGGCGGGCAACCTGACTTCCCAGGTGCGGAATATCGCGGAGGTGACTACCGCGGTGGCAAACGGCGACTTGTCCAAGAAGATCACCGTGGACGTGAAGGGCGAGATTCTTGAACTGAAGAACACCATCAACGTGATGGTGGACCAGTTGAACTCTTTCGCGTCCGAAGTGACCCGCGTGGCGCGCGAGGTGGGTACCGAGGGCAAGCTGGGCGGCCAGGCTAACGTGTCCGGCGTCGGCGGCACCTGGAAGGATCTGACCGACAACGTGAACTTCATGGCGTCCAACCTGACCGGCCAGGTGCGTAATATCGCGGAGGTGACGACAGCGGTGGCAAACGGCGACCTGTCCAAGAAGATTACGGTGGACGTGAAAGGCGAGATTCTTGAACTGAAGAACACCATTAACGTGATGGTGGACCAATTGTCTTCCTTTGCTTCCGAGGTGACCCGCGTGGCGCGCGAGGTGGGCACCGAGGGCAAGCTGGGCGGCCAGGCTTATGTGCCGGGCGTCGGCGGCACCTGGAAGGACTTGACCGACAACGTGAACTTCATGGCGTCCAACTTGACCGGCCAGGTGCGCAACATCGCGGCGGTGACCACCGCTGTGGCACGCGGCGACTTGTCGAAGAAAATCACCGTGGACGTGAAGGGCGAGATCCTTGAGCTGAAAGACACCATCAACGTGATGGTGGACCAGTTGTCCTCCTTCGCTTCGGAGGTGACCCGGGTGGCGCGCGAGGTGGGTACCGAGGGCAAGCTTGGCGGCCAGGCGAACGTTTCCGGCGTGGCCGGCACCTGGAAGGACTTGACCGAGAACGTCAACCAGCTGGCGGCGAACCTGACCAACCAGGTGCGTGCAATTGCGGAGGTGGCGACCGCCGTGACGCGCGGCGACTTGTCCCGTTCCATCCAGGTGGAGGCGCGCGGCGAGGTGTCCTACCTGAAGGACAACATCAATGAGATGATCCGCAACCTGAAGGAAACCACGCAGAAGAATGCGCAGCAGGACTGGCTGAAGACCAACCTGGCACGTTTCACCCGTCTGCTGCAGGGCCAGCGCGACCTGCAGGCGGTGACGAAACTGATCCTGTCCGAACTGGCGCCGCTGGTATCGGCGCACCACGGCGTGTTCTATATGATGGACTCGCAACTGGCCGATGCCCGCCTGCGCATGATCGCGAGCTACGGCTACCGCTCTTCACGCAAGCTGCCGACCTCCTTCCTGCCTGGCGAAGGCCTGGTGGGCCAGTGCGCGCTGGAGAAAATGCGGATCTGGCTGACCGACGTTCCGCGCGATTACATCGTGGTCAGTTCGGGGCTGGGTGCGGCGCCGCCAACCAATATCGTGGTGCTGCCTATCCTGTTCGAGCAGCAGGTGAAGGCGGTGATCGAGATCGCTTCGCTGGACCGCTTCACCGAGACCCACCTGTCCTTCCTCGACCAGTTGATGGAATCGATCGGCGTGGTGCTGAACACCATCGAGGCAAACAGCCGTACCGAATCGCTGCTGACCCAGTCGCAGTCGCTGGCACAGGAGCTGCAGCAGACCAACCAGGAGCTGGCCGAGAAAGCGCGCCTGCTGTCCGAACAGAACATCGAGGTGGAGCGCAAGAACCGCGAGGTGGAGCAGGCGAAACTGGCGCTGGAGGAAAAAGCCACCCAGTTGGCGCTGTCTTCCAAGTACAAGTCCGAGTTCCTGGCCAATATGTCGCACGAACTGCGCACGCCTTTGAATTCGCTGTTGATCCTGGCGCAGCAACTGGGCGACAACCCGGAGGGCAACCTGTCAGGCAAGCAGGTGGAATTCGCGAAAACCATCCACGGTTCCGGTTCCGACCTGCTTACCCTGATCAATGACATCCTGGACCTGTCGAAAATCGAATCCGGCACCGTTACGCTGGACGTGTCGGAGTACCGCTTCGCCAACCTGCGCAGTTATGTGGAGCGTACTTTCCGCCACATGGCGGAAGCCAAACACCTGGGCTTCACGGTGGAACTGGGCGAGAACCTGCCAGCATGCCTGATGACCGATACGACGCGCTTGCAGCAGGTCCTGAAAAACCTGCTGTCGAATGCGTTCAAGTTCACCAACCATGGCCAGGTGTCGCTGGGCATCACGCTGGTCCACAGCGGCTGGAGCACCGACCACCCTAACCTGGGCAATGCCGATGCAGTGCTGGCGTTCTCGGTCAATGACACGGGCGTCGGTATCGCAGGCGACAAATTGCAGCTGATCTTCGAGGCATTCCAGCAGGCCGACGGTTCCACCGCGCGTAAATACGGGGGTACCGGCCTGGGCCTGTCGATTTCACGCGAACTGGCGCGCCTCTTGGGCGGCGAGATCCGCGTGGAATCGACGGTGGGCGCCGGTTCCACTTTCACCCTGTTCCTGCCGTATAACCGTTCCGGTTTCGTGTACTACGAAACCGCACGCCAGCCGGCCATGCCACGGCTGCCGGCGCCCGGTTCACTGCCATCGACAATCATTACGACGCCGACGGTGGTGTACAAGCCGGCGGCACAGGAACAGCTGGTCGAGCAGGACGACCAGGTCTATGGCTCCACCCTCGATGACCGCGGGATCACCACGCCGGGCGACCCTTCGGTCCTGATCGTCGAGGATGACGAACGCTTTGCCAAGGTGGTGCTGGACTTTGCCCGCGAAAAGAACTTCAAGGGGGTGGTGACGCACCAGGGCGACTGGGCCCTGAGCCTGGCCCGCGACTACCTGCCATCGGCCATCCTGCTTGACCTGGATTTACCGGATATCGACGGTTTCACGGTGCTGGAACGCCTGAAACGCGACCCGAGCACGCGCCATATCCCGGTACACGTGATGTCCAGCCTGCGCGAGCGCGAACGTGCCCTGCGCTCCGGCGCCATCTCTTACCTGAATAAGCCGGTCAGCAAGGAAGACCTGAACGAAGAGTTCATGCGTATCCAGCGCTTCCTGATCGGCGGCAAACGCAACCTGCTGGTGGTGGACGATGAGGAAAACCAGCGCGACGCCATCGTCAAGCTGATTGGCGACTCCGACGTCGACATCACGGCAGTAGGCACAGGCCAGGATGCGCTGGCGGCGCTGCATGCTTCGCACTTTGACTGCATGGTGCTGGACCTGACCCTGCCCGACATCAGCGGCTTCGACCTGCTGGACCTGATCGGCAAGGACCAGCGCCTGCGCGACCTGCCGATCGTGATCAACACCGCCAAGGAGTTGAACCGCAAAGAGGTGGCGAAGCTGAAGCGCTACGCCAAGACCATCGTCATCAAGGATGCGCGTTCGCCGGAGCGCCTGCTCGATGAAACGGCCCTGTTCCTGCATCGTTCGCAGGCCAACCTGCCCGAGGCCCAGCGCCGCATGCTGGAGGAAGTGCATGCTGCCGATGCCGGCCTGGCCGGTCGCAAGGTGCTGATCGTCGACGATGACCTGCGCAATATCTTTGCCCTGTCCTCGCTGCTGGAGCGCCAGCAGATGCTGGTCTCCTTTGCCGAGAACGGTCGCGACGGCATCGAAGTACTGGAGCGCGACCCGACCATCGAGATCGTCCTGATGGACATCATGATGCCGGAGATGGACGGCTACGACACCATGCGCGCCATCCGCCGCATCCCGAAATTCCGCTCGCTGCCGATCATCACGCTGACCGCGAAGGCGATGAAGGGTGACCGCGACAAGTGTATCGCCGCGGGCGCCTCGGACTACATCACCAAACCGGTGGACGTGGCGCAGCTGCTGTCCCTGATGCGCGTCTGGTTGCACTGATGGGGGCCAACGATGAACTGCGCCGCAGCACGGCGCCTGACCTGGAGGAGCTCGAACTGGAACTGCTGCTGGAGGCGGTTGTGCGCCGCTTCGGCTTCGACTTCCGGCTACACGAACGCGCGCCGCTGAAACGCAAGCTGTTCGGCTTCATGCAGCAGCGTGGGCTTTCCACCTTGTCGCAGTTGCAGGATCGCGTGCTGCACGATCCTGCCACAGCCGGTGACCTGCTGCGCGCCCTGCACGTGCCGCCCTCCGGCATGTTCGACGATGCGGCGGAAGTGCTGATGCTGCGCGAAGCCGCCCAGCATTCCTTGCGCGGCGTCGCCTTGCCCCGCATCTGGCTGGCCGACTGCGCCGGGGCCGGACAAGCCTGGACGCTGGCCATCATCCTGGCGGAAATGGGCCTGCTGTCCCACGCCGAAATCCACGCCACTGTTGCCAGCGACGACATGCTGGACGAAGCCACCTCGGCATGGCTCCCTGAAACCGACCTCGAACGGGCGCAGGAGCGCTACGTCCTGGCTGGCGGAAAAGGCCGGCTGGCCAATTACTTCAACCTCCAGGGCGGCCGCGCCATCCTGGCGCCATCGCTGCGCAGCCACATCACCTGGGCCCAGTACAACCTGGTCACCGACGCTTCGTTCAACGAATTCAACCTGATTGCCTGCCAGCGCGCCCTACCCGACTTCGGTCCATTGCTGCGCCAGCGCGTACTGCAACTGTTCCACGACAGCCTGGTCCCGTTCGGCTCCCTCGGCCTGGACCGCGAACTTGACCCTTCAGAATCCATCGGTTCCGACTACCAGCTGCTTCAGGCCGGCCAGCCATGGTATAAGCGCGTCGCCTGATCGAGTCCGGCCGCGCATTCTGCTTGACATGCGCCATTGGGCGGCCTAAATTCACCCATATGGATGAATATAATGCAGACCAGCGGCTCGATAATATGTTCACCGCGATGGCCGACCCGACCCGGCGCGCGATCCTGGCGCGGCTGACCCATGAAAGCGCACGGGTAACGGAGTTGGCGCGCGAGTTTCCCATTTCCCTCAACTCCACCTCGAAACACATCAAGATCCTGGAGCGGGCCGGCCTGGTCATCCGTACCATCCACGGACGCGACCACCTGCTGTCGTTGAACGCTGCGCCGCTGGCCGAAGCGGCACACTGGGTAAGACACTTCGAAAGTTTCTGGGAAGAGCGCCTGGCTGCGCTTGATCACCTGGTCAGCGCTCGCCGCAAGCGGGCGAAGGGGAAGGCACATGGCTGAACATGCAGCGCGGCACCAGGTCTGCGTGCGCCACACGATAGGCGCACCGGCGGCGGAAGTGTTCGATGCCTGGCTGGATGCCAACTTGCTGGCGCAATGGATGAAGACCCGCGCCTTTACGCATGCCACCGCCGAATGCGACGCCCGCGAAGGGGGGGCATTCGAGATCGTGATGCACGCGCCCGATGGCGCAATACATCATAGCGGCCAATACCTCACTATCGACAGGCCGCACAAGCTGGTATTCACCTGGCGCTCACCCGCTACCGGCCAGCGTGATTCGCTTGTCACTGTCGAATTCTTCGGCCACGCCGGCTCCACCGAGGTCGTCGTCACCCATCGCCAGCTCCCAGGCCAGACATATGAATCGCATATCGATGGATGGGGCGATGTGCTGATACTGCTTGCCCAACTGCTCCCACACTGAAGCACGCCTGTCATCCTGGAGGCCGCCATGATCTTGCAAGGCAAACGCTGCATCATCCACGGCGCCGCCGGCGCCATCGGCAGTGCTGTTGCGCGCGCATTTGCGCGCGAAGGCGGCCAAATGTTCCTGGCCGGCCGCACACTGGAGAAACTCGAAGCATTAGCACGGGAATTGCGAGCTGAAGGCGGCAGCGTCCACGCCGCCCGGGTCGACGCGCTCGATCAGGAATCGGTCCGGCTGCACGCCCGTGCCGTCGCCGAACAGGCTGGCGGCATCGACGTCATGCTCAATGCGGTAGGCTTCCCCCATGTCCAGGGCATTCCGTTTGCGGAGTTGTCATACGATGATTTCCAACTGCCAGTGCAAGCCTGCACACGCACCATCTTCCTCACCGCGCAGGCGGCGGCGTTTTATATGGCACCGCGGCAGTCGGGCGTCATATTGACCCTGTCCACGCCGGGTGCACGTCTCTCAGGGGCCGGTTTTCTCGGCAACGGCACGAGCAGCGCGGCGGTCGAAGCCATGTCGCGCATCCTGGCCGGCGAACTGGGGCACCAGGGAATCCGGGTGGTATGCATCCGTTCCGATGCCATCCCGGAGGCCGTTCCCGTTTCCCATGCCAGGGCAGCTTTCGAGGGCATGGCGCGCAAGATGGGCATCAGCGTGGCAGAGTTCCTGCAGGCGCGCGCGGACAGCGCCACCCTGCTCGGGCGCTTGCCCACGCTGGCCCAGATCGGCGCATTCGCGGCTTTCGCGGCATCCGACGGCGCGGGCGCTATGACCGGCGCCATTGCCAATCTTACCTGCGGCTCCTTGCCGGATTAGCCTTCCCGATGAGAGGAGCACCGCTCATGCCAGCGCCCAGTCATGCAACCGGATCCGCTTCCAGCACGAAGGCCGCAGCCTGGAAGTCCCCCTCCAGCATCACCTTGATGCCATGCCCCATCCAATACGCGCCGCTGGCCTTGCCCACCGTTCTGGGCGCAGCAGCGCCGGCGATGCTGCGCAAAGAGTAGAGGGTGCCAGGCTCCAGCCCGCGCAACTGGATGATGTGCTGCGCGCTGCGCATCGTGCTCGAATGCAGGAAGGTGAATAACACCGCCTGCCGCCGGTCCTGCGAAACCGAAAGCGTGGCTGAGCGCTGCGAACCGTTCCCGGGGGACACCAGGCGGTACAGGTTCCCCAACTGCACCGTGGCGCGGATCCGCTTGTATTCCCCGACCATACGGCTGGCCGTCGCGAAATCCCCTTCGCCCCAGTGTTTGAGGTTCGCTCCGATTCCCAGTCCGCCCTGCATCGCCGACAGGAAGCGGTACTCCAGCGAAGTCTCGCGCTTGTTTACGAAGTTCGGCGAATCAGTCACCCATGCCATCATCGCCGCTGGGGCGTAGGCGTGGCTGAAGCCATCCTGGATCACCAGGCGGTCATAGGGGTCCGTATTGTCCGAGGTCCAGACCTGCTCGGTGAGCCGCATGATTCCCAGGTCCACACGCCCGCCGCCGCTGGCGCAGGATTCGACTTCCAGCGTCGGGTGGCGGCGCCGCAATTGGGCCAGCAGCTGGTACAGGTTATCCACGTAGGCCACGTAAAGCTTCTGCTGCTCGTCAGGTGCTACTTGCGGCCAGCCGGGTTCCGACCAGGCCCGGTTATGGTCCCACTTCAGATACGCGATATTGTGGCTGGCGAGCAGCCCATCGAGCACTTTCAGTAAATGCTCGCAGACCTCCTTGCGCGCCAGGTTGAGCACCAGCTGGTTGCGCGCTTCGGAGCGCTGCCGGCCGGGGAAGTTGATGACCCAGTCCGGGTGGGCGCGATACAGCTCGCTGTCCGGATTTACCATCTCCGGCTCAACCCAGAGCCCGAACTGCATACCGAGGTCATTGACGCGTTTGATCAGCGGCGTCAGTCCATTCGGGAACTTCTTGCGGTTGACCACCCAATCGCCCAGGCCTTGCCTGTCGCTATTGCGCTCGCCAAACCAGCCGTCATCAACGACGAAGCGTTCAACGCCGATGCGGGCCGCCTTTTCTGCAAGCGCCATCTGCCCTGCTTCGGTGATGTCAAAGAAAGTCGCTTCCCATGAGTTGTAAAGCACCGGGCGCAAGCGCGGTGTTGGCGCGTGCGGCAGGATCTTCTCGCGCTGGTAGCGATGGAAAACACGCGACGCACCGCCGAAACCTTCATCGGAAAAGCCAGCGTGGAAGACGGGCGATGCCAGGCTCTCGCCATGCTTCAGGCGGTAATTGAAGTCGAATGGATTGTAGCCGGCGCTTGCGTGCACGCCGCCCATTGCATCCATCTCAACGTGGATACGCCAGCTGCCACTCCAACCCAGCGCCGCGAACCATACCGCACCGGATTCCTCGCCGGTCGCGGCATGGCTCACTGCGATCCATGGATTGGCCTGGTGCGAGGTGACGCCCTTGCGGCTCTCCAGCACGAATGCGCCCGGCGACATCGCGCGGGATTGCAGCATGAATTCGCCGGCCCACCTGCCGGACAGGAAGGATAAATGGTAATCATCACTGTAAGGCAGGTTCAGGCAGGCTGCGGCCATCTGGTCTACCTGAAGCCAGTTGCCGGTCCTGTTTTCCACCACGGCGGAGCGAGCCAGGATGCCGGTAGCCTCATCCATCGCGTAAGTCAATGCGACGTGGACTGCCCGTTTCATGTCTTTCAATTGCAGGATAAGGCGATCGCCCTGCTCCTGGTGGCCGGCATAGCGCAGGTCCAGGTCGCGCACGCCGTCCGGAAAGCGTACCTTCAATGCCGGCTCGGTCGTCAAGCCGCCGCCAAAACCGGCATACTCGTAGGGCGAAACGCTCACCGGCATCTCGTTCGACGAATTGCCTTCGGCCAGGACCGCCGCCGGGAGCTTGTCGCTGGCAGCCAGCGCGGCCCCCCAATACAGTGTTTGCACCTGTCCGACCGCATTGACGCCAAAAGCATAGGTCACGCCGCCACCGTCCAGGCGGAATACCTTGCTGGCTTCATCGACCAGCACGCGGGCCGCGGCACCACCGCCGAAGCCCAGGCCTGCGGCCCCGCCCAGCAAGCCCAGAAAGAGCTTGCGCCGGGTTTCATTTGTCGCCGCCATATGCCTCCTCCGCCATGTATTTGCGGCAGAGGATAGCAAGCGGGCATACCGCAAACTCCCAGCTATATCAGGACGGATTAGCTCTTTCTGAATTTGAAATATCACTAGTGGCGAATCTGTGCAAAATTGCACAACGTGAGTGCAACCCTGTCAGTTTCGCACAGTTGGCAAAACATGCACACTCCTCGCATAACAAAACCTGAGGAGACTTTGATGCGTGTGTCGAAAGATAATTTCATGCTGCGACGCTCAGTAGCAGCGGTGATGATGACGCTTCCCGCCATTTATTCCCACCCTGCCCTGGCGCAAAGCGCCGGCGGTGAGAAAGCCGAAGGCGCGATGGACCGGGTTATCGTCACCGC
The DNA here is from genome assembly GCF_001425005.1 of Duganella sp. Root336D2. GTDB lineage: Bacteria > Pseudomonadota > Gammaproteobacteria > Burkholderiales > Burkholderiaceae_D > Rugamonas. Next base: position 661,980 of record NZ_LMDB01000001.1, read on the forward strand.
CCGCAAGCGCGAAGAGCTGATCCAGGACGTACCGGGCGCCGTGACCGCATTGTCCGGCGCGCAGCTGGAAAAAAAGGCGCTGCCTGACATTACCGCGCTGACCGACATTGTGCCCAACACCACGCTCAAGGCTTCACGCGGCACCAACACCACCCTCACCGCCTTCATTCGCGGCATCGGCCAGCAAGACCCGGTGGCCGGCTACGAGCAAGGCGTAGGCATCTACCTCGATGACGTCTACCTGGCCCGCCCGCAAGGCGCGCTGACCGACATCTATGACCTGGAGCGTATCGAGGTCCTGCGCGGCCCGCAAGGCACCCTGTACGGACGCAACACCATTGGCGGCGCGGTCAAATACGTGACCCGCAAGCTGTCGCCCAACCCGACCTTTGAAATCAAGGGAGCGCTGGGCAACCACAGCCAGCGCGACCTGGTGCTGAAGGGCAGCACCCCGCTCAGCGATATCCTGCGCGTCGGCGGCACGGTGGGTACCTTCAACCGCGACGGCTTCGGCAAAAACGTGATCAACGGCCGCGAGAACTACAACAAAGACGTCAACGCCGCCCGCATCAGCGCTGAACTGGTACCGAACAGCGACCTGTTTATCCGCCTCGCCGCCGATTACACCAAGGACGATTCAGAGCCGAAGCAAGGCTACCGCCTGCTGAACGGCCCGCCACCGGGCAATGAGGCGCCGCTGGCAGGCGCCTACGACACGCGCGCCAACCTTTATAAAGTGAATGGCCATGAGCAGCAGGTCACCACAAAGGGCGCTTCGCTGACCATCGACTACAGCATCAACGCCGAAACGATGTTCAAATCGGTGACCGCGCACCGCTCGTCCAAGTCGTATGCGCCGATTGATTTCGATTCCCTGAGCGCGCCACTGTGGGAAGCGCCCGCCATCTACAGCGACAAGCAGGACAGCCAGGAATTTCAGCTCACCTATAGCGGCTCCAAATGGCAAGGCGTGGCGGGCCTGTTCTACATGAAAACCAACGCTTTCAACGAATTCGATGTGCTGTACAACGCCGCCGGCGGCCTGTCGCTGCTGACCCGCGACGATATCGACTCCAAAACCTGGGCCGTATATGCCGACGCCAGCTATAGCGTATCGGACACCTTCAGCGTCAGCGCAGGCGGCCGCTGGACCGATGACGAGCGCGAAGCCGCCATTTTCAAGCGCACCTACCTCGGCCTGGCCGGTTCGCCCAACCTGGGCAACCCTGCAGCCGTGGGCCTGGCGCCGAACACGGACCTCGGCAAGGGCGAGTTGCGGCGCAAGGACAAGAAATTCACCCCGAAACTGGGCTTTGGCTGGAAGCTGTCGCCGGAACACAACGTGTACGGCACCTACCAGAGCGGCTTCAAAGGCGGCATGTTCGACCCGCGCATGGACCTGGCGGCAACCGGCGGCCCGAATACCCCGGCCTCGCTGGAGAAGCGCAAGGGTGTGAATCCGGAGGAGGTCGACTCGGTTGAACTGGGCCTGAAATCGTCGCTGAACGGCGGCCGCCTGCAGACCAATGCGGCCGTGTTCTATACCGACTACAAGAATGTGCAGATCCCCGGCTCGATCCCGACTTTCAATGCGCAAGGCCAGGTTAACGGCTTCGCCGGCACCCTGACCAACGCCGGCAAGGCCAAGCTCAAAGGCCTGGAACTGGAAGCGATTGCCCGCGTGACGGATGGTCTGTCGCTCAACGGCATGTTGAGCTACATCGATGCCGAGTACAAGGAATGGATGGTGGCCAGCGGGGCAACGCTGGTCAATGTGGCGAAAAGTGCGGAGTTCCAGAACACGCCGAAAAAGTCGGCCAACGTCGGCGCGACGTATGAATGGCCGGTCAGCCTGTTCGGCCGCGGCGGCACCATGAGCTTCAACAACAGCCTGTCCTACAAGGACAAGGTGTACCAGGCCGAGATTGTCCGCCCGACCGGGATCGCATCGATGGACGCACTGGTAGCGCAAAACCTGATGCTGGCGCAAGGCGGCTTCACCTTGTGGGACGCCGGCCTGGTATGGACGAGTGCCGACCGCCGCCTGCAGATCGGCCTGCACGGCCGCAACCTGACGGATAAGCGCTACAAGGTCGCCGGCTATGCCTTCGGCGGATTCTTCAACACCGTTACAACGTATTACGGCGATCCACGCACCTACAAGCTGACCGCTTCGTACAAGTTCTAACGCGCGTTACGATTGGTGAGAATCCTTTTGCGCTGACAGGAATATGATGGCAGTGAGGAGAGCCAGATGCTGCTCGAGCGCGAAAGGCAATTGCAGGATTTGCAGCGGCTTGCCAGCCGCGTTAGCTCAGGTGCGGGCGGAATGGCCCTGGTGCTGGGTGAAGCCGGCATCGGCAAGTCTTCATTGCTGCAAGCCTTTGCTGCGCCGTTGAAGGGCGAGTTCTTCGTCCTGCAAGGCGCCTGCGAAGACCTGTCCACGCCGCGCGTGCTCGGCCCCTTGCGCGACTTCGCGCCTGCTTTGGGTGCGGACGTGGTGTCCACCATCGATAACGCGGCCAGCCCCGATATCCTGATGCCTATGCTGCTGGGCCACCTGGCCGCCCAACCGCGGCCGGTGCTGGTGATGTGCGAGGATTTGCATTGGGCCGACCAGGCTACGCTGGACTTGCTCAAATACCTGGCCCGCCGCATCGCCGACCAGCACATCATGCTGTTGGCCAGCGCCCGCAATGACGAGCTGCCGCCCGACCACGCCTTCTGGCGCTGGGCCGGCGACCTGCCGCCAGCCAGCACCCAACGCCTCGACTTGCCGCCTTTGTCGCCCGACGCTGTCGCCACGCTGGCGCGCGACACCGATTGCGATCCCTGCGAGTTATACCGCGTCACCGGCGGCAACCCCTTCTTCCTCTCCGAACTGCTGACCGACTGCAGCCGTGATCCCGGCCATTTGCCTGCCTCGGTACGCGACGCCGTCTGGGCACGCACATCCCGTCTGGAGGCTGAGGTGCGCACCGTGCTGGAACTGGTCAGCGTCAGTCCCGTGGCCCTGGAGGAGCGCCTGCTGGAAACCTTGCTGGGCGACGATGGACACGACGTGATCGACGCCAGCGTCGATAGCGGCTTGCTGCAGCGCGCCAGTCCCGGCCTGTTGTCGTTCCGCCACGAACTGGCGCGCCAGGCGGTGTTGAGCGGCCTGCGTCCCGGCGCCACGCGCGCCCTGCACAAGCGCTTGTGCAAGGCCTTGACCGAACAGGCGCCGGCCCATGCGCGCATTGAACTGGCACGGCTGGTGCATCATGCGACCGGGGCCCAGGATGCGCACATGGTGCTGCAACTGGCGCCGCGTGCAGCCCGCCAGGCGGCACGGCTGGGCGCACATCGCCAGGCAGCGGCCCACCTGGCCAGCGCCCTGCAATTCGTCGACGCGGTAGGCTGGACCGGCGAAGCTGCCCAGCTTTACGAAGACTGGGCCTACGAAGCGGGCCTGCTGCGCATCGACGAGCGCCTGATTGAAGCACGGCAGAAAGCCATCGCCCTGTGGCAAAGCGTGGAGCGCCCGGACAAGGTCGGCTTGAACCTGCGCTGGCTGGCGCGCACCCACTGGTACCGCGGCGAAGCGAAAGAAGCCGAGCGCTATGGACTGGAGGCGATCCGCACGCTCGAGCAACTGCCAAACAGCAAAGAGCTGGCCATGGCCTACAGCATGCGTTCCCAGCACCAGCTGTTGCAGGACCATCCCGCATCGGCCATCGAGTGGGGCCGGCTGGCGCTGGAACTCGCGACGGCGCTCGATGACCATGACACCCGCGTCCATGCGCTGACCAATATCGGCAGCGCAAAACTGTTCCTGGGCGACGACAGCGGCCAGCAAGACCTGGCCGAGGGACTGCAATGCGCCCTGGAGCAGCACCTGCACGAACACGCGGCCCGCATTTACAGCAACTGGGTTGAATTTTCTGTCGTATTCAAGCAGTTTGCACTGGCCGAACGCCTGCTGGCCGAAGGATTGGCCTATCACTGCGAGCATGAGCTGGACGCCTGGGTGCATTACCTGACGGGCTGGCAGGCGCAACTCCACCTCGACAAGGGCGAATTTGCCCAAGCCGCCGCGCTGGCACGGCAGGTGCTCGCCCTGCCCGACCTGAGCCTCGTGATGCGGCTGCCGGCATTGACGGTACTCGGGCGTACCCTGTCGCGCCAGGGCGGGCAGGATGCCGTGCGCTGCCTGCAGGAAGCACTGCAATGGGCGCGCGCCACGGGCGAATCGCAACGCTTGCTGCCGGTGCTGCTGGCCCTCACCGAAGCGGCCTGGCAAGTGCAGGACCTGGAGAGCTGCCGCCGCTGGCTGGGCGAAATCGGGCAATTCGACCTGTCCGGCGTCAACGCATGGGACCTGGCGGAAGTCGGTGCCTGGCGGCGCCGGGTGGCCGTGGCAGCCCGGCCAGATGGCGAACAGGCTGCAGCAGCCCCGCCGCCGCGCGCCGCGGAGGCAGCCGGCAACGGCCAGGCCGCGTGCGACAACTGGCTGGCACTGGGACTGCCGTTCGAGGCGGCGCTTGCCCTGCTTGACCTGCCTGGCGATGCTGCCGCGCAGGCCATGCCCAAGGCCGTCGCGCTGCTGGAACAGATCGGCGCCGCGCCGGCAGCTGCGCTGGCGCGGCAGCGCGCCCGCGCCTGCGGCGCGCAAGCGCAGTTGCCCAAGTCGCGGCGCGGCCCGTATGCGGCGGCACGCGAACACCCGAGCGGCCTGACGCGCCGCGAAGCCCAGGTGCTGGAGCTGCTGCTCGATGGCCTCAGCAACCTCGAGATCGCCCAGCGCCTGTGCCGCTCCGAACGCACCGTCGAACACCACGTTTCAACCCTGCTTGGCAAACTGGGCGCCACCACGCGCCTTGACCTGCTGCGCCGCTCGCCAGCCCCACTACATAAAATTTAGGTGCTGGCGCCCCGGAATCTGGGTGCCAGTACCAATTCGCCGCGCCGTCCCTGCGCCTAAAGTGACTTCCATGGAAAGCACGGGGCGCGGTCCATAGCCTGGTCCGAAGGGCCCGCCCCTCTTCAATACCGGACCGACTGGAGAACGTCATGGAAGAGCTGCGCCACATCAATTCCAAGAAAAACCATATCAAAATCGTCGTCAGCGAAGGCAAGGTCACACTGGAAGAACTGCATAAGGCACTCGATATCGCCGTTGCCCAGATGGTGCCCAAGGGCGGTTGCAACTGCGGCCTGACGGGTTTCGACCTGACCTTCCTGCGCGGCGACCCGTCGATCGGCCGCGTGCTGCGCGAGGTGCCGCACATCGAAGGCGCGGTGCTGGAAAATGAATTCCGCGGCTGAACTGCTTTCGCCTGCCCCACGCCCTGCCTTGGGCGTGGGCGTCAGCTACGAGGGGCGCGATCCGGCCTTGCTCGAGATGATGCTGCCGCACGTCGACATCATCGAAGTGACGCCGGAAACCATGTCGGTGGCCGACGGCGACAGGATTTCGCTGGACCAGGGCATCCTGGCGGAACTCAAAAATATCGACCGCGAGAAAACCATCGTGGTGCATGGGGTCAGCCTGTCCATCGGCTCGCATGACGGCTGGTCGCCGACCTACCTTCATTTACTGGATGAACTGATGGACCAGGTGCGGGTGCGCTGGCACAGCGAACACCTTGGCTACACGCGGGTCGACGGCGAACACCTCGGCATCATGCTGGCCATGCCGCGCACCGAGCAGGCCGCGGAGCTGGTGGCGCAAAGGGCCTGGTGCCTGCAGCAACGCTACGGCCTGCCCTTCCTGCTGGAGAACATCGTGCACGTGGTTCCCGACTGCCCTGCCGACTACAGCGATGCCGGCTTCCTGAACGCGGTTGCACGCGACAGCGGCTGTGGGCTGATCCTGGACGTGTACAACCTGGAATGCGATGAACATAACCACGCGCTCGATATCCACGCCTTCCTCGCGGAACTCGATGGCCGCCATGTGAAAGAGCTGCATGTCGCCTGCGGCGTGCAGCATAACGGCCTGATGCTGGACGTGCATTCGCGCCTGCCGCGCCCCTGCACCATGGACCTGGCGCAGCAGGTACTGCGCGAAGTGGCGACCGAGGCGGAGGTGATCGTGTACGAATTCATGCCGGAAGCCGTGCCCGGCCTGGGCAATGCGGCTATCGCAAACACCCTGCAGCATATGCGGCAACGAGAATGGAGGTAGACATGGACCTGGCCAGCCACCAGCGCATCCTGCTTGGCCTGATGCGCGCCACTTACCAGCCCGGCGCCGCCGACGCGCCCTATTACCACCGCATTGCAGGGTCACCGGACTTGCAGGAAGCGCGCGGCAACGTGCTCTTATGGCGCATCTATGTGCTGGAGCGCACTTGCGTGCTGACAGTCGAATTGCTGCGCCAGGCCGATTTGCTGGAAGACGCGCTGCAAGCTTTCATCCGGCAGGAAAACATTTCGCCGTTCCGCGAATACCAGCCGCTGGCCTTCCTCGATTTCCTGGCCGGCCACGAAGACCCGCTGGTGGTGTCGGTATCCCGGTTCGAACTGGCCCTGATGAAGGTGCGCGAAGGAGATCCTTGCCGCTACATGGTGGACTGGAGCTACGACCCCGCACCGATCCTGCAAGCGCTGGCGCAGCGGGAGGCGCTGCCGGATCGGGCCGAGCCCGACCTGCACCGGACCGAGATCTCGGGCGAACTGCCTTACTTGTTCGAGATGAAAAGGCTGGCGCGCGATTCGGCGAACGAGCGAAGCAAATTCCACACGGCCCTGACGCGCGGCAGCCTGTACAAGTCGACCGGCGCCACCAGCCAGTAAGCGCGCTCCACGAACACTTCGTCCTGCAGCACCGGCACCAGGCGGCCATCGGTCGCCATATACGGCGGCGCCATCATCAGGCCCAGGCCGGCGGCGGCGGCTTCGGCCTGCGCCAGCATGCCGGTGCAGCACAGGCGGCGGCGCGGATTCACGCCCAGTTCATCGAGGAAGTTCAGCTCGTTGCTGGCCAGCCGGTCCTGCACGTAGTCGACAAAGTCGTGCCCTGCCAGGTCGCTGCGCTTCAGGATCGGCGCGTGGCGCGCCAGGTAGTCGGGCGAACCGTACACATAGAGGCGGAAGGACGCCAGGCGCGTCACCATATAGCGCCCGGTGTTGGGCGCATCGAGCGTCACGCCAAGATCGGCCTCGCGGCTGGCCAGGTTGGCGAAGCGCGGCTGCACCAGCAGATCGACCGACAGCTCAGGATAGTCCTGCAGGAACTGCGCCAGCAGCGGCGTGATGAAGCGTACGCCCAGGGCTTCCGGCACGCCCAGGCGCACCACGCCGCGAATCGCGACTTCGGTGCCGGACAACTGGCCTTGCGCGGCCAGCACCGCGCTTTCCATCGCCTCCGCATGCGGCAGCACCGCATGCCCCATCTCCGTCAGTTCATAGCCTTCGCGCGAGCGGTCGAACAGCGTGGTGCCCAACTGCTGTTCCAGGCGGTCGATGCGGCGCGAGACGGTGGTGTGCTCCACCTCCAGCCGGCGCGACGCCCCGGACAGGGTGCCGGAGCGCGCCAGCTCCAGGAAGAAGCGCAGGTCAGTCCATTCGGGCAGTGTTTTCATGCGGCCTATTGTGCATCATTTTCCCGCCCCGCAGTGCCGCTGTGCAAAATTGCACACACAGTGGGCGCCGCCTCCGGTTCCCGCCTTGATGCATTTCTTGCACACTGCACGCTCCTGCAACGCTGCCCACGAGGACTATGTATTCCGAGATCAGCTACACCAGCGAAGACGGCCTGCGCCTGTATGCGCGCGACTACCCGGCCGCCAGCGGCCCTGCGCGCCTGCCCGTGATCTGCATCCACGGCCTGACGCGCAATTCCGCCGACTTCGAAGACGTCGCGCCGTGGATCGCGGCCCAGGGCCGGCGCGTGATCGCCGTCGACGTGCGCGGCCGGGGCAATTCCGAATACGATTCGCAGCCGGACCGCTACACGCCCGTGGTCTACGCCAACGACGTGGTCAAGCTGGCGCGCGACCTGGGCATCGAGCGCGCCGTATTCATCGGCACCTCGATGGGAGGCTTGATTACCATGACCCTGGCCTTGCGCAAATCGACCCTGATCGCAGCTGCGGTCCTGAACGACGTAGGCCCCACGCTGTCCGAACGCGGCCTGTCGCGCATCCGGGGCTATACCGGCAAGGACGAACAGTTTACCGGCTGGCGGCAGGCGGCCGATTACATCAGCGGCATCAACGCGGTCGCCTTCCCCCACAATACCGCCCAGGAATGGGAGCGCTGGGCGCGCCGCGCCTTCCGCGAAGAGCGCGATGGCACGCTGGCCATGCGCTACGACCCGAATATCGCCGTGCCTATCCGCGCCAACAAACTGCGCTCCACGTCGATGGCTGCGCACTTCGCTTTCCGCCGGCTGGCGCGACGCCGCCCGACCATGCTGATTCGCGGCGCGCTGTCGGACCTGATCGAACCGGCGCAGGCCAATGCGATGCGCGCAGCAGCCCCGCGCATGCTGTATGCTGAGGTGCCCGGCGTCGGCCACGCGCCGATGCTGTCCGAGCCCGCTGCGCAAGAAGCGCTGCGCAACTTCCTCGCCAGTGTGGACTGATTGATGAAAAAACTGATTTCCCTGGCGCTCGCCCTGGCGCCGCTCGCGGCCACAGGACAGGAACTCAAAGTCGCACTCATCGCCGGGAAAACCGGCATCCTCGAGCCATACGCCAAGGAAACCGAGGCCGGCTTCATGATGGGCCTTGAGTACCTGACCAACGGCAGGATGGAGATCAACGGGCGCAAACTGAAAGTCCTGGTCAAGGACGACCAGAGCAAGCCGGACCAGGGCCGCACCCTGCTGGCCGAGGCCTATGGCGACGACAAGGTCGATATAGCTGTCGGCACCAGCTCCTCCGGCTCGGCCATCGCCATGCTGCCCATCGCGGCGGAGTACAAGAAGATCCTGATCGTGGAACCTGCAGTGGCCGACGCGATCACCGGCGCAAAATGGAACAAATACATCTTCCGCACCGCCCGCAATTCCATGCAGGACGGCCTGGCCGCGGCCTCCACGTTCAAGCAAGGCAGCGTCGCCTTCCTGGCGCAGGACTATGCTTTCGGCAAGGATGCCGTGGCGGCCGCGCGTGAAGCGCTCCAGCTGACCGGATCCAAAGCCAACATCGTGCACGAGGAATTCGCGCCGCAGAATGCGACCGATTTCACCGCTTCGGCGCAGCGCCTGTTCGACAAGCTGAAGGATGCGCCGCCGCCGCGCGTGCTGCAGATCATCTGGGCCGGTCCCAACCCGATGAACAAGATCGCCGACATGAAGCCGGAGCGCTACGGCATCACACTGGCGCCGGGCGGCAATATCCTGCCGGTGCTGAAGACCTGGAAGTCGTTCGGCGGCACCGAAGGCACGATCTATTACTACTACGACTTTCCGAAAAATAAAATGAACGACTGGTTCGTGGCCGAACACCGGAAACGCTACGGGAAACCGCCGGATATGTTCACGGCAGGCGGCTTCACGGCAGCCAGCGCGGTCTACACCGCCCTTGCCAAGACCGGCGGCGGCGATACGCAGAAGATGATCGCCGCCATGGAGGGCATGGAGTTCGACACCCCCAAGGGGAAAATGAGCTTCCGCAAGGACGACCACCAGGCCATGCAGCCGATGTACCACTTCCGCATCAGGAAGGACCAGAAGACCGAATGGGACTTGCTGGAACTGGTGCGCGAGATTCCGGCCTCCGAGTTGCCGGTCCCAATCAAGAACAAGCGGCGTTGACCTGATGACTCCATTGCTGTCCACACGCGGGCTGACTATCCGCTTCGGCGGCCACACGGCCGTTGACAACGTCAGCGCCGATTTCCATGCGGGCCAGTTGACGGTGATCGTCGGCCCGAACGGCGCCGGCAAGACGACTTATTTCAACCTGATGTCGGGGCAGTTGCCGGCCACCAGCGGCCGGGTGCTGCTGCGCGGCGAAGATATCACGCGCAGCGGCCCGGCGTCCCGGACCCGCAAAGGCATCGGCCGCGCCTTCCAGCTCACCAACCTGTTCCCTCATCTTTGCGTCCACGAGAACGTACGATTGGCGGTACAGGCGCGCGCCAACGCCGGCATGAAGCTGTGGTCGATCTGGTCCAGCCACAAGGAGCTGATCGAGCGCTCCGACCATTACCTGGCACGCGTGTCGCTCGCTGCGCGGCGCGATACGCCGGTGGCGGCGCTGTCGCACGGCGACAAGCGCAAGCTGGAAGTGGCCATCATGCTCGCCCTGGAGCCGGAAGTGATGATGTTCGACGAACCGACCGCCGGCATGAGCGTGGACGAAGTGCCGGTGGTGCTGGACCTGATCCACCAGGTGAAGGCGGAGCGCAACAAGGCTGTGCTGCTGGTCGAGCACAAGATGGACGTAGTGCGCGCGCTGGCCGACCGCATCATCGTACTGCACAACGGCGCCCTGGTGGCCGATGGCGAACCGGCCACGGTCATGTCCTCGGCCATCGTGCAGGAAGCTTACCTGGGAACCGCTAGCCATGACTGACGCCCTGCTCAAACTATCCGGCGTGCACACGCACATCGGCGAATACCACATCCTGCAAGGCGTCGACCTGGCCGTGCCGCGCGGTGGGCTGGCAGTCCTGCTGGGCCGCAATGGAGCCGGCAAGACCACCACGCTGCGTACCATCATGGGCCTGTGGCAGGCCAGCGCCGGCAAAGTCGAATTCCATGGCCGCGACATCAGCAAGCTGCGCACGCCCGACATCGCGCAGGCCGGCATCGCCTACGTACCGGAATCGATGGCCGTGTTCAGCGAGCTGACAGTACGCGAAAACCTCTACCTTGCTGCGCGCAGCGGCCCAATGGATACCGCGCGCCTGGAATGGATTTTTTCGTTCTTCCCCGCACTGAAGAAGTTCTGGAATTACCCGGCCGGCAACCTGTCCGGCGGCCAGAAGCAGATGGTGGCCATCGCGCGCGCCATTATCGAACCGCGCGAACTGCTGCTGATCGACGAGCCGACCAAGGGCCTGGCCCCCGCCATCATACAAAGCCTGGCCGATGCGATGCGTCAGCTCAAGGGCCAGGCCACGGTGCTGCTGGTCGAACAGAATTTCAACTTTGTACGCCAGCTCGGCGACACCGTGGCCGTGATGGACGACGGCCGCATCGTCCACAGCGGTTCCATGGCCGAACTGGCTGCCGACCGCGCCCTGCAAGAGCGCTTGCTCGGCCTGGCCCTCGATTCACACCAATAAGGAGTCGTTCGACAATGCCTACGGTCCCGCGCGACTACATTCCCATGCTGCTGGTGCCGGTCCTGATGCTGGCCATGCTGCCGCTGGTGGGCAGCATGCCGACCTGGATCACGCTCACCGTGGCCGGGCTGGCGATGGGGATGATGATCTTCATCATGTCCAGCGGCCTGACCCTGGTGTTCGGCCTGATGGACGTGCTCAATTTCGGCCACGGCGCCTTCGTTTCCGTCGGCGCCTTCGCCGCCACCCTGGTACTGGTGCCGATGCAAGGCTGGATGGAGGCCGATTCGCTCGCCATGAACCTCGCTGCGCTCGGCCTGGCAATAGCGATGGCGATGGCCGTGACCGCGGCACTGGGCCTGGTCTTTGAGCGCATCATCATCATGCCGGTCTACGGCCAGCACCTGAAGCAGATCCTGGTCACCATGGGCGGCATGATCGTGGTTGAGCAATTGATCCACGTCGTCTGGGGCGCCGACCATAAACCAATGCCGCTGCCAACCGCCCTGCGCGGGGCCTTTGTATTGGGCGATGCCGCCATCGAAAAGTACCGCCTGCTGGCCGTCGCCGTCGGCATCCTGGTATTCATTGCACTGACACTGGTACTGAACCGCACCAAGCTAGGTTTGCTGATACGCGCCGGCGTCGAAAATGGCGAAATGGTCGAAGCACTTGGCTACCGCATCCGCCGCCTGTTCGTGGCGGTGTTTGCAGCCGGCTCCGCACTGGCCGGCCTGGGCGGCGTGATGTGGGGCCTGTACAAGGAAACGCTGACCGCCTCCATGGGCGGTGAAGTGATGGTCATGGTCTTCATCACCATCATTATTGGCGGCCTCGGTTCGGTCGGAGGCTGCTTCATCGGCGCGCTGCTGATGGCGCTGAGCGCCAACTACGCCGGCTTCCTGGCGCCCAAACTGGCGCTCGTGTCCCATATCGTGCTGATGATCGCCATCCTGATGTGGCGTCCCGCCGGCCTGTCGAGGAAATGAAATGCTGAACTCCCTGCTCTCCGGCGACCTGCCGCGCAGCCGAACCTTGTCCATACTGCTGCTCGTGGTCGTACTGGGGCTCGCGCTGGCGCCCTTCATCACCAGCGGCGCGCGCCCGCTCAACACCGCCGCCACCATTTGCATCTACATCGTGCTGGTAGCCTCGTACGACCTGTTGATCGGTTACACTGGCATCGTGTCCTTCGCACATACCATGTTCTTCGGCATTGGCGCCTACGGCGTCGGGCTCGGGTTCGACAGCCCGACGCCAGCCTGGGGCGCCATGGCGCTGGGCCTTGTCGCGGCGCTGGCATTGACGCTGGTCATGGCTCTCATCATCGGCCTGTTTGCTCTGCGCGTGCGCGCCATCTTCTACGCCATGATTACACTGGCGGTGGCGTCTTCGTTTGCCGTCCTGGCATCGCAGATGTCTGGATGGACCGGCGGCGAAGACGGCAAGACTTTCGACGTGCCCGACCTGCTATCGCCGGCCAACGAGTTCGGCGAATTCATGGGGCGCATCGTGGACGGCAAGGTGCTGACCTACTACATCGTGTTTGTCTGCGCGGTGCTGATCTTCCTGGCCCTGCTGCGGGTGGTGAACTCGCCGTTCGGGCGCGTGCTGCAGGCCATCCGCGAAAATGAATTCCGTGCCGAAGCGCTGGGCTACCGCACCGTGGTGTACCGCATCGCCGCCAACTGCATTGGCGCGGTCGCCGCGGCATTGGCCGGCGCTCTGATGGCGCTGTGGTTGCGCTACGTCGGCCCCAGGACCACGCTGGGCTTTGAAGTGATGACCGACATCCTGCTGATCGTCGTCATCGGCGGCATGGGCACCCTGTATGGCTCGGTGATCGGCGCCGCCCTGTTCATCCTGGCGAATAATTACCTCAAGTCCCTGATGGCGCAAGCAGCGGGTGCCGTGGCCGGCGTGCCGTTGCTGGAAGCGGCCCTGCATCCGGATCGCTGGCTGCTGTGGCTTGGCATCCTGTTCATCCTGGCCATCTACTTCTTCCCCAGCGGGATTGTCGGGAAATTCAGGCAGAAGGCAGCCCGGCAAGGTACTTAGCCAGAAGAGCATCGGCCTTGCCGCTGCTGCGCAATTCATGTACCGCGCGCCGCAACTCCGTCGCCAGCGCTTCATCGGCGTTATGGCGACTCAGGTGCAGGTGGATTTCACGCGATTGCACCGCCAGCGTGGCCCCCAGCCGCGCACGCGGCACGCCCAGCAGGCGCATGGCGTGGAAGAGCGCCAGGCGGGTACCGATCGATGCATCGAGCCGGCCTTCCAGCAGCATGCGTACACCCTGCAGCTGGTCGGTAATTTCGTGCTTGCGGTATTCGCGGTCGTCCAGGAAGGCGGCGCCGTAATCCGAGCCGCGCAGCATGCCCACCGTGCGGCCCCGCAGGTCCTGCAAGCCTTCCAGCTTGACGCCCGCGCGGCCGATGGCGATGACTTCCGTGGTCCACAGCATGCCCATGGGTTCGGCCGTCCCCGCAATGGCGGAATTTGATGTCGCGATCATCAGGTCGGCCTCGCCCGAACGCAGCATGGCGACGGCGCGGGCGTACGGGGCGACAGTGATTTCGATCTGGCGCTGCGACTCGCGGCCGATCAACTCAATGGCTTCCACGAAAAGGCCGGTCTTGCGGCCGCTCGCGTCAAGCATGGCGAAAGGAGCTATGGCCAAGGCCACGGCGCGCAATGGCCGCGGCTTGGCGACAGCGCGCAGCGGCCAGCTTGCCGCCGCCATTGCAGCAAAAGAAGCGGCAGCGCCGGACCAGCGGGCCATGCGGCCCAGCCAGCGCCGGCGCTGCGCCGCTTTCATCGCTCAGGCCCCGGCAGTGGCGCTTGGACGCTCGGCGATGCGGTCGCGCCAGGCCTGCAAGTGCGCCAGACCGTAGTCGGACGGACGGAATTTCATCAGCCCGCGCGCAAACTCGATTGCGCAAAAACCGGTGATGTCGGCAATCGTGAAACGCTGCCCCGCCACGAAGGGCTGCCTGGCCAGCACGCCGTCCAGCCACTTCGCGTTCTCACGGAACTTCTCGCCCTGCGATGCGCCGAAATCCGGGAACTGGGGATTCTCGATCGGCGCAAAGCCGGGATGCGAGTGGCGGATGCTGTTGGCCGCGATGGCAAACAGGTGCAGTTCCATGCGACGGTCGGCCATTTCGATGAAGGCACGCTCCTCGGCGCCCTCTCCCATGAGGTTCGGCGCCGGATGCAGGCCTTCCAGGTAGGTGCAGATGGCGCGCGTTTCGCACAGGATGCGGCCGTCGTCCAGCTCCAGCGCCGGCACGCGGCCGAATGGGTTCACCGCCAGGTAAGCGTCGCCGCGATGTTCGCCCTTGCCCAGGTCGACCGCTTGCGAATCCAGTTCGATGCCCTTTTCCGCCATGAACATGGCGACGCGGCGCGGATTGGGGGCACGGGGGGCGGTGTACAGCTTCATCAAGTCTCCTTTTGCTTCAATTAATCAGCGCGACTGGCCGGTTTCCAGCATTTTGCGCGCCTCGGCGGCAAATTGCTCGACTTTATCCTGGCTGTCCGCCCGTTCCAACACATTGCTGGACGGCTGCTCGATCCCACGCAGCACGGCAGGACGGGAACGAATCTGGCGAATCCAGCGCTGCAGGTGCGGCAAGCCTTCGGTTTCAACGCCGGACCAGCGGTGGGTACGCACCCAGGCCCAATTGGCGATATCGGCGATTGAATAGTCGCCGGCCAGGAACTCGTGACGCGCCAGGCGGTCGTCCAGCACGCGGAACAGGCGGCGGCACTCGCCCTGGTAGCGGTCGATAGCCGGCTGGATCTTTTCAGGGAAATAGCGGTAGAACACATTGGCCTGGCCCATCATCGGGCCGACCCCGCCCATCTGGAACATCAGCCATTGCAGCACCAGCGAGCGGCCTTTGGCGTCCTGCGGCATCAGGCGTCCCGTCTTTTCGGCCAGGTAGATCAGGATGGCGCCGGATTCGAATACCGCGAAGCTGTCGTTCGCGCGGTCGATGATCGCCGGGATGCGGCCATTCGGGTTGATGGCCGTGAACCATGGCTCCTTCTGTTCATTCCTGCCCAGTTCGAGCAGGTGCAGCTCGTAAGGCAGCGCCAGCTCTTCCAGCGCGATAGAAATCTTATGGCCGTTCGGCGTTGCAGCGGTATACAGGTCGATCATCGGGAATCCTTAATTCGCGTCGAGGCGCAAAGGATAACCCGCACAGGCAAAAAAAACCGGCCAATTTGGAGCGGCCGGTGAAAACGCTTTTCAGGGCGTGGGGATTGAAGAAATCGTGCCGGATTGAGGAATCCGGCAACCCGGCGTACAGGGATGCTGTACGCTATGGACGTACTTTGCCAGCTTTTCCGCGCCCAAGGCTTAGGAGTTCATTAAGGAATAAATAAACCCGGCAAAAAAATACCCGCGTCTTTGCGCGGGTAAAAGAATTCAAATCGGGAGAGATTTGAAAGTGCAAGGGGGATATTCTCAACAGCGAAAACATCACGACTTCGTTTAAGATAGTACAATTTTTATAATAGAAACTCTCCAATAGTCACAATGCGAAAAAAAATTTGCAAATGGACTTTTCGAGCCGCGATTTCAGCGGCAGTTCTGGCCATTTCCGCTTGCGCTACACAGCCGCCCGCGCCACCTGCCGCCCAAGCTGCAGCGGTGATTCCGGCGCTGCAGGCCAGCCAGTCCGCGCACCGCATTGTGGGCGGCGACTCGCTGGTCGCCATCACCGTTCGCCGCGGCGGGCCTCTGGCGCGCATGGGCCACGATCACGTCGTCGCCACCCGCCAGCTTGAAGGTTTCGTGGACCTGGACCAGGGCCGTACTGAACTGCGCTTCCGCCTCGACCAGCTCACTGTGGATGAGGCCGCGCTGCGCAAGGAAGCCGGGCTGGATACACAACCGTCGCTCGATGCCATCGATGGCACCCGCCGCAACATGTTCAGCAAGGTGCTGCAAGCGCAGGCCCACCCTTGGGTGCTGGTGCGCGCCGCATTTGAAGCGGGAACGAAGGACAGGCTGCGCGCCGAAGTCACCCTGCACGGCGTGACGCGCGAGTACAAAGTGCCTCTGCACCTGCGCGAAGAAGGCGCCACAGTGCTGGCCAGCGGCACCTTCACAGTCAAGCAGACGGACTTCGGCATCACGCCGTTTGCCGTCTTCGGCGGGGCACTGGCCGTGAAAGACGAGCTGGAACTGAGATTCGCGATCAGCGCGCGACGATAAGGCGCAGGCCCAGGCCGACAAAAATCGCACCGGCGCCGCGATCCAGCCACAAGCCGGCGCGCGGGTTGCGGTTGATCCACTTGCCCACGGCGCCGGAGAAGTAGCCCAGCATCCCGAACAGCAGGCAAGCCTGCAAAGTAAAGACCAGGCCGAGCTGGGCGGTCTGCCAGCTGGCATCTCCGCGCCCTGCCACCACGAACTGCGGCAGGAAGGACAGGAAGAACAGCACCACCTTCGGATTGATCGCATTGGCGAACAAACCTTTGGCAAACAGCTTGCCCAAAGACTCCTGCGGCAAGGCCACCTGGCCCACCTGCGCACCGCCCTTGCTGCGCAGTGCGCCATAACCCATCCAGATCAGGTAGAGTCCACCCGCAACCTTGAGCGCGGTAAACGCTGTCGGGGATGCGGCAATCAGCGCGCCCACGCCCAGCGCAGCCAGCAGGGTATGGCTAAGGCAACCCAGGGCGCAGCCCAGGCCGAAAACCACGCCCTGCTGGCGTCCACGAGACATGCCCATACTTAATACCATCAGGTTATCCGGCCCTGGGGAAACAGTAATCAGCATGGCGGCGGCCAGGAAGGCCAGCCCTTGTTCAGGAGTAATTAACATAGCCGGGATCATACACGAGTGCGCCGGGGCATAACAATTCAGTATCACACCATGTTTATTTGTCCATTACAATAATTACTATTGAGGAGATCATTAATATTTTGCTTTCTTCGTTTGCATCGTCTATTGAACTAGTTGCGCCCCTCTTATTAATTCTGGGGTTGGCGGCGCTTATCCTGTTGATATGGGAGAACCGCAGCCTAAAGAAGCAATTACAAGCGCGGGAAGCCGCGCTGAGGCAAACCCAGATTCAAAATGAGAAACTGGGCCGCCACCGCATCGACTTTCTGGCGGCCATGAGCCACGACATCCGTACGCCACTGGCCGGCGTGATCGGCATGTTGAAATTTGCCCTGCGCGACCGCACCATCGCCGACCGCACAGGAGAATACCTGCGCATCGGCCTGAAGAACAGCGAAGCCCTGCTGGCCATCCTGAACGACCTGCTCGATTTCTCCCGCATCGACGCCGGCCGCCTGTCGATCAACACCCAGGACCTGGACCTGATCGACATCATCGACGAAGCCATCACCATCCTGCGCCCGCAAGCCGATGCCAAGGCCCTGCTGCTGCGCTGCGAGCTGGCGCCGGGCCTGCCGCGCCACGTGCAGGGCGACCCCAACCGCATCCGCCAGATCCTGCTCAACCTGCTGGGCAACGCCATCAAATTCACGGAACGCGGCGAAGTAAGGCTGCGCGCCTCCGGCGAGACGACCGACGGCCTGGCACGCGTCAGCTTCAGCATCAGCGATACCGGCCCCGGCATCCCGCTGGAAATGCTGCCGCGCCTGTTCCGCAAATTCGAGCCGGCCGACCTCTCGTCCACCCGCCGCGCCGACGGCCCAGGACTGGGCCTGGCCATCTGCAAAGAGCTGGTCGACCTGATGGGCGGCCAGATCGAAGCCGATACCCGCCTCGGCAAAGGCACCACGCTGCGCTTCTCGCTGCCGCTGGCCCTGGGCGGACCGCCGGAGCAGGATCCGGTCAAGATCCCGGCCCACCTGCGCCATGCCTACCGCTTGCGCGTGCTGTGCGCGGAAGACGTGCGCACCAACCAGATCATCATCAGCACCCTGCTGGAAGGCATGGGCCACGAAGTAACTGTCGCCGAAAACGGCCTGGAAGCCCTGCGTGCCCTGAATGAAAAGGACTTCGACGTGGTGCTGATGGATGGCCGCATGCCGCAAATGGACGGCGAACAGGCGGCGCGCCTGATACGCCGCGGCGGCAGCCAGGACTACCCCTCACGCGACCCGCTGATACCGATCATCGCCCTCACCGCCAATGCCAGCGACCTCGATCGCGCACGCTACCTGTCGGCCGGCATGGACGCCTTCCTCAGCAAGCCGGTCGACGAACGGCTGCTGTTCGACCAGCTTGAAAAAACCATCACCCAGTTGCTCAATCGCGGCCGCAGCCTGCCGCGCACCACGCCCACCCTGGCGGAACTGGACGACATGTTCGGCGTGGAGCCAGCCAGCCCGGCCATCCACATCCTGCCGCTCAGCGGCATGACCGCGCGCCACCAGCAGCGCATCGCGCAAGCCTTCCTGGAAGAAGCCCCGCGCCGGCTCGACGAAGGCCGCCTGGCGCTGCAGAACGGCGATGGCGAGGGCGCCACCAGCGCCTTCCACGCCCTGAAAGGCAGTTGCGGCTACCTGAGCGCCCCCGAACTGCACACCCTGTGCCATCAAATGGAAAAGGCCAGCGCGGCCGGCGACCTGGAAGCAGCCACCGCCCTGTTGCCGGAACTCGGGACACTGATCCTGCAAGCTTGCGCCGACCTGCGTCGCGACGATACGATAGCTGCATGACGACACAACGCGCCTGGGTGCGCATGCCATCCGGCCGCCGGCTGGACTTGCTGGACCCCACGCCCTTCGATTGGGACGACGCCGACCTCGCTCTGGGCCTGGCGCGCACCTATCGCTGGGGTGGCCACTCGGCCTGGCCCTTGCCGCTCTCCGTCGCCCAGCATTCGATCACGGTACTGCAATTGCGGCGCCTATGGTCGCCCACCCCGCTCGACCCGCTGCGCTCCTTGCGCGAACTGCTGCACGATGCGGAAGAAGGCTTGCTGGGCTTTGACTGCATCTCGGTGCTGAAACCCTTCCTCGGCGACAGCTTCCGCGAACTGAGCCAACGCCTGGAACAGGCCGTATTCCTGCGCTACGGCTTGCCGGCCTGGACGCCGAAGGAATACCAGGTCCACAAGCGTGCCGACCGCCTGGCCGCCGCCAGCGAAGCGGTCCACGTGGTGGGCTGGAGCGACGAGGAAGTGCGGCGCACACTGAAAATCACCGCCGTGCCCCTCGCTGAAGATCCACTGCAGGCCTTGTACGGCGAGCCGGCGTGGGAGCCCTGGCCGCCAGGGTTGGCCTGCGAGCGCTTCCTCGACGAACTGAACCGGCTCAAGGCGGCAGCTTGATAGTCCGGATGATAAAATTGCTGTAATACGAAGTTTTTAAAGACGAAATTACAGTTATCCACTTCTACTGTGGATAAACGTGTGGAGAAGCCGGGCTTGACAGCCCGTTTCGCCTGTAACGGCGCGGCTTTCAATAAATTGCCCAATTCTTTGGCAATCGATTAGTATCAATAAAATCAATGACTTAGCCAAGTCGAGTGCATGCCATTTTGCAACTCACTGAGCCTTCGGAAAATATTTTGACAAAAGTTCTGGCGCGGAATAGTGTGTCCACAACCGACAAAGGAAAATGCATGGACGTGAAAGTTCCTGACGACGATTCAAGCGAAGGATGGATGATCGACGACGAGGCGCAAGCCAGCTCCGCCGAGCAGGCTCCAGGCGCCAATCCCGCCCCGTGGCGGGTGCTGATCGTTGACGACGACGTCGACGTCCACGTGGTCACGAAATTCTCGCTCAGCAATGCATGCTTCATGGGGCGCCGCCTCAGCTTCCTGCATGCCTACTCCGGCGAAGAAGCCTTGACCACCCTGCGCAACAATCCCGACGTGGCCCTGGTGCTGCTCGACGTGATCATGGAAACCAGCGATGCCGGCCTGCGCGTGGCGAACCAGATCCGCTCCGAACTGAAAAATGAACTGGTGCGCATTGTGCTGCGTACCGGCCAGCCGGGCCAGGCGCTCGAGCACAGCATTATCCTCGACTACGACATCAACGATTTCTGGTGCAAGACCGACCTCACCACGCGCAAGCTGTTCACCACGGTGATTTCTTCGCTGCGCAACTACTCCGACCTGCAAATCCTGCAGTCGCAACTGGCCAAGTACAACCAGCATCGCGAACAGTTCGCGGCGATCCTGCAAGGCCTGCAGAAGGGTGAAGCCTGGTCGGGCCAGCTCGTGATCGGCCAGCCTGCCTCAACTGTGGATATCCAGGTCCAGCCGGGCGCCGAATCGGGCAGTTTCAAGGCCTCCGGGCACATCCTGAAGTAATGACTGTATGCACGTACAGTAGTTATCCTGCAGTGATTTGCCCTCGAATTCCCGGCAAGTTGCCGTAAGTGGCGGATTGAAAAGGCCTTTTCCGATTATCCACATTGTTTGTGGATATCTTTGTTGATAAGAGGGTCTTGACAAGGCAAACAGCCCTCAACGACGCCATTTCCAACAAACTGCCTGTTCAATGTGCAGAAAAAATCACCTTAAAAATCAACGACTTAAAATCTCACGAATTACCACGAGCGTTCTTTAACTAATTAAAGTCGCTCGTTACTTGTCGTCAATTCTTGTGCATAACCTGAGCAGCTGTACGCCGTTGGGCGGGTTGCAGCAGGACGCGCTGGATGATGTGGGGAGCGATGTTATGGGACTTCATATACTCGACTGCGCACAAGGTGCTGAAACTGGCTTGCACCTCAATGCCACGGTCGACGATTTCACTGCGCGCAGAATCGACGCGAGGCAGGAATTGCAGCAGATCCATAAGGACACCTTCAGGCGGGATGGGCGGTCAGGGAAGTATTGACCATGACGCCAATAAGTCAATAGCCCGCCCGCAACACCAACAGCCGAGGCCGTGTCACACCATGGGGTCACACCCTAGGTGTGACACGAACCCAGCCGTATAACAGCCGGGACCGTGGAGACTTAGCGGTTCTGGTAACCGCCATAGTGCTTGACCGGGCTCCACTCCGGCTGCACGAGGGGCAGTTCGGGGGCGTATTGGCCGAAGTCGGCGCCGGCGTGGACGATGCGGCCATTCACAACCGTCAGCGCGCTTTCCAGTGTCTTGATCTCGGCTTCGGGAATGCTGAAATAGTCCTTCGGCAGGATCACCAGGTCGGCATATTGGCCTTTGCTGATCTGGCCCTTCAGCTTTTCTTCGCCGCTGAACCAGGCGCTGCCTTGGGTCATCAGCTTGAGCGCTTCGTAGCGGCTCAGGCGGTCCTTGGCCTGCCACATCGGCAGGCCGCCCGCGGTCTTGCCGGTCACCGCCCAGTAGATCGAGGGCCATGGCCCGTAGCTCGACACGCGCGTGCCGTCCGTGCCGAGGCCGACGGGGATCTTCATCTCCAGCATCTTGCGGATCGGCGGCATCTGGCGCGCCTGCTCGCCATAGCGTTTCCAGTAATGCTCGCCCTGGAAGTACATGCGGTCCTGCACCGCGACGCCGCCGCCCAGTTTCTTCACACGCGCCAGCTGTTCGTCGGTGATGGTCTCGGCGTGATCAAAAAACCAGCGCAAGCCGTTGAACGGCATGTCGCGGTTGACCCTTTCGATCACGGCCAGGTCGCGTTCGATCGATTCGCCATACGTGGCGTGGATGCGGAACGGCCAGCGGTTCTTCACCAGCAGCCGCAAGACGGGTTCCAGCTCGCTTTCCATATGGCCCGGCATGTCGGGACGCGGTTCGAGGAAGTTCTCGAAGTCTGCTGCGCTCCACACCAGGTTCTCCCCCGCCCCTTCGGTGTTGTAGCCGTTGGGGTAGAACATATGGTCGTTGTGGCCAGGCTTGGTCATGGCCAGCCAGCGCTGGTAGTCTTCCAGCTCCTTGCCCGGCTTTTGCGCGAACAGGTAGTAGGAGGTGCGCACTGTCAGCTTGCCGCCCTTGGCCAACTCCAGGCTGACTGCGTAATCGTCGGGATAGGCCTGGCCGCCGCCGCCCGCGTCGATAGCGCTGGTCACGCCAAGTCGGTTCATCTCGCGGTAGTACTGGACGGTGGAATTCAGTTGCTGCTCGCGCGGCAGCGCGCCGGTCTTGCCCAGCGTGGAGTACAGCACCATAGCGTTCGGCTTGGCCACCAACAGGCCGGTCGGCTTGCCGTCGGCGCCCAGTTCCACCACACCGTCCTTGTATTTGGTGTCCTTGTCGTAGCCCAGGACTTCAATGCCCTTCCTGTTCACAAAGCCAAGGCCGTACAGGTAGAGGATGAACACCGGCTTATCCGGCACCGCCTCATTCAGCTCTTCCAGCGTCGGCAGGCGCTTTTCTTCGAACTGGAATTCATTGAATCCGCCCACCACCTTGATCCACGCACCGTCCGGCGTACGGGCCGCCTGCTCGCGCAGCATCTGCATGGCGCGTTTCAACGAGGTGACGCCATCCCAACGCAGCTCGGCGTTGTAGTTGAGGCCCTGGCGGATGATGTGGAGGTGGGAGTCGTTCAGACCAGGAATGACCGTGCGGCCGCCGGCGTCGATTACCTGCGTGCCCGGCTTCTTCAGCTTGAGCACCTGGGCATTGCTGCCCACCGCGGCAATCACGCCGCCCTTGACGGCTACTGCCTGCGCGAAGCTGCCTTCACGCGCCATCGTGGCGACTTTGCCATTGGTGATGATGATGTCCGTCGCATGGGCATGCGACAGGCCGGCAGCCAGCAAGGCTGCGGCCAGCAACGGTCTGGTCATGGACTTTATTCCTTGATCGATTCGATCGAGAAGCCGAGGGTCAAGTCGTCGCTGACGTGCGGTGCGTACTTACCGGCGCCGAAGTCGGAGCGCTTGATCTTGGCGATCGCATTGGCGCCGCAAGCGTCTTTCTTCACCATCGGGTGCGGCATGCATTGGAAGGAAGTCACTTCCAGGTTTACTGGCTTGGTCACGCCCTTGATGGTCAGGTTGCCTTCCACGCCGACCACCTTGTCGCCGTTGAACAGGAATTTGGTCGACTTGTAGGTAATGGCAGGATATTTGGCCGAATCGAGGAAGTCAGGACCTTGCAGGTGCCCGTTGAACAGGTCGGAGCCGGTATTGACCGATTTCGGGTCGATGCTCACTTCCACCGAGCCGGTCTTGGCGGCGCGGTCGAGCTGGATCTTGCCGGTGGTGCTATTGAACTTGTTCACCTGGGTCGAATAGCCGAAATGGCTGTATTCGAAGCGCGAGAAGGAATGAGTTGGATCGATATTGTAGGTTTCAGGGGCGGCCGATGCGGCGAGCGAGAAACCAGCGGCGAGGGCAAAGGCGATCAGTTTTTTCATTGTCTAGACTCCAAGTAGGGGATGGTGGCCCATTATGCGACGACTGCCGATCAGTGTAAAACGCATAATGTGCGCGCTACTGATCGACTTTTTCGATAGTAGGCACTAGCCTGGAGCGAAAAACAATCACCCTTTCGAGGTAGTGGGCCGCAACAGGCGCGCCAGCAAGCGCTGCTCGAGGGCGGCAAAGGCGGCGCCGCCGCGCTGCCTGGGACGCGGCAACGGTACCGGCAGGTCGAGGGCAATGCGGCCGTCTTCCACCAGCAGCACGCGGTCGGCCAGGGCCAGCGCCTCTTGCACGTCGTGCGTCACCAGGACGGCGGTGAACCCGCGCTGGCGCCACAGGGATTCGACCAATTGCTGCATTTCGATACGCGTCAGTGCATCGAGCGCGCCCAGCGGCTCGTCCAGCAGCAGCACGTTCGGTTCGTGCACCAGCGCGCGCGCCAATGCCACGCGCTGACGCTGGCCACCGGACAGTTCGGCCGGCCAGTCGTCGGCGCGTTCAGCCAGGCCTACGGTGGAAAGCGCTGCAGCGGCGCGCCCCAGGCCATATGGCAGCCCGAGCGCGACGTTCTGCAGCACCGTCTTCCATGGCAGCAGGCGCGGTTCCTGGAACATGATGCGCAGGCTGGCATCCGCGACGCCGTTACCGACATGGGCGGTGCCCTCGTCGGCCTTTTCGACGCCGGCAATTGCGCGCAGCAGCGTGCTTTTGCCGCAGCCGCTGCGCCCTACTATTGCGACGAATTCACAGGCCTTCAGGTGCAGGTCGACGCCGTGCAGCACGCGCCGCGCCCCGTAGGCCTTGCCCAGTCCTTCCAGCGCGATACTTGCACCCAGCCGCGCTACTGGCTTCCGCTCGGGCGGGGAATTTTCCTGGCGCGCATAGGCCAGCAGATCACAGTCGATGGAGGTGGGTGCCAGCAACATGGGTGCTCCTTATCGGTAGGCTGGGTTCCAGCGCAAATAGTATTTTTCGAGTCCGCGCGCCAGCATGTCGGCCAGCTTGCCCAGCACCGCGTACAGCAGGATGCCGACCAGTACCACGTCGGTCTGCAGGAATTCACGCGCATTCATCGTCATGTAGCCGATGCCGGCTTGCGCGGAAATAGTTTCGGCAACGATCAGCAGCACCCACACCAGTCCAAGCGAGAAACGCACTCCAACCAGTATCGAAGGCAAGGCCGCCGGCAGGATCACTTCGCGGTACAGCGGCCAGCCGCGCAATCCGTAGCTGCGCGCCATTTCAACCAGTCCGGCATCGGTGGAGCGGATGCCGTGGAAGGTGTTCAGGTAGACGGGGAAGAACACCCCTACCGCCAGCAGGAACAGCTTGGCCGTCTCATCGATGCCGAACCACAGGATCACCAGCGGTATCAGGGCCAGGGCGGGAATGTTGCGCACCATCTGCAGCGTGGTATCGAGCAGCGTCTCGGCAAGGCGCCAGGTCCCGGTCAGCAGGCCGAGCGCCAGGCCTGCACTGGAACCGATGGCGAAGCCACTGGTGGCGCGCCATAAGCTGGTTTTCAGGTGTTGCCACAGTTCGCCCGATACTGCCAGCGTCCAGAAGGCTTGCACCACCGCCAGCGGTTCGGGCAGGATGCGGCTGGACAGCCAGCCGATGCGCGCCGCCAGCTCCCAGGCCAGCAGCAAAGCAAGCGGCAGTGCCCAGGGCGCCAGCGCCTTGCGCCAGTCCATCTCAGGCCGCCTTTTTTGGCACGATGTTCGACGCCATGACTTCGCCGAATGGACCGCTCAGCGACTGTTCTCCAGGCGCCTTGCCTTTGCCCAGCAGCGGGAATACCAGTTCGGCGAAGCGGTAGGATTCTTCCAGGTGCGGGTAGCCAGAGAAGATGAAACTTTCGATGCCGAGCGCTTCATATTCGCGAATGCGCGCCACCACGGTTTCCGGATCTCCTACCAATGCAGTTCCCGCACCGCCGCGCACCAGGCCCACGCCAGCCCACAGGTTCGGCGAGACTTCAAGCTTGTCGCGGCTGCCACTGTGCAGTGCTGCCATGCGGCGCTGCCCCACCGAATCCATCTTGCCGAATGCCGCCTGCGCCTTGGCAATGACGTCGTCGCTCAGGTGGCTGATCAGCTTGTCGGCAGCGGCCCAGGCTTCCTCATTGGTTTCGCGCACGATTGCATGCAGGCGGATGCCGAAGCGAATCTTGCGGCCATGGCGTTCGGCGCGGGCACGCACATCGGCGATCTTTTCGGCCACGGCGGCAGGCGGCTCGCCCCAGGTCAGGTAAACGTCGACCTGCTCCGCCGCCAATTCGTGCGCCGCTTCGGAGGAGCCGCCGAAATACAGCGGCGGGTAGGGTTTCTGCATCGGCGGGTACAAGGTGCGCGCGCCTTTGACGGTAATGTGTTTGCCGTCGAAGTCATAGCCCGCCTCTCCGCCCTCGCCTGCCAGCGCGGCGCGCCAGACACGCAGGAATTCGTCGGAGATCTCATAGCGCTGCGCATGGTCGGCAAATACGCCGTCTGCTTCCAGTTCCTGCTGGTCGCCGCCGGTGACGACGTTTACCAGCAGGCGGCCATTCGACAAGCGGTCGAAGGTGGAAGCCATTCGTACGGCCAGGCCAGGCGTGGACAGGCCAGGGCGCACCGCGACCAGGAATTTGAGCTGTTTCGTCACCGGGATAAGCGTGGAGGCGACCACCCAGGCGTCCTCGCAGGATCGGCCTGTGGGCAACAACACGCCGTCATAACCCAAGGTATCGGCCGCTATGGCGACCTGGCGCAGGTAATCGGCATCGACCGCGCGCGCACCTTGCGCAGCGCCGAGGTAGCGGCTGTCGCCGTGGGTTGGAATGAACCAGAAAATATCGGAAGTCATTTGTTGTCCTTCAAGGCTTGAGCAGGGCTTCCCTGACAATGATCGGTTTCGGAATCAGTTTGAGCGCGGCGAAGGCATCTGCCACCTTCTGCTGTTCCTGGATGACTTGCGGGGTCACGGGAAGCACGCCGTAGGCATAGCGGGTTGCTGCCAGTTCAACGACAGGCGGCGCCAGGCCCGTCTGCGCCGACAGAATGGCCGCCACCTCCTTCGTATTCTTTGCGCCCCATGCATCCACCTTGGCCAGTTCGTCGATCACGATGCCGACGATTTCAGGATTCCTTTGCGCATAGCCACGCGACGCCAGGTAGAACTGGTGGTTGGCCACCAGGCCTTTGCCATCGGCGATCACACGCGCGCCCAGCTGCTTTTCGGCTGCGGCAAGGAAGGGATCCCATATGACCCAGGCATCCACGCTGCCACGCTCGAATGCGGCACGTGCATCGGCTGGCGGCAGGAACACGGTTTGCACGTCTTTGTATTGCAGGCCGGCCTTCTCGAGCGCCTTGAGCAGCAGGTAATGGACATTCGAACCTTTGTTCAGCGCGATCTTCTTGCCCTTCAAATCGGCCACGCTGCGCAACGTGGATTGCTTCGGCACGACAATCGCTTCGCTGGCCGGGGATGGCGGCTCATTGCCGACATAGACCAGGTTGGCGCCTGCGGCCTGCGCGAAAATCGGCGGCGCTTCGCCAACCGTACCGAAATCGATGCTGCCCACGTTCAGGCCCTCCAGCAACACCGGGCCGGCCGGGAACTCGGTCCATTTCACATCGACGCCCTTCTCCGCAAGGCGCGTCTCCAGTGTGCCTCGGCCTTTGAGCAAAGTCAGCGTGCCGTATTTCTGGTAGCCGATACGCAGCACAGGCCTGTCTTGCGCCAGCGCGGCGGAAGGCAGCAGGCCGGCCGCTACGCCGGCGAGGAAAATGCCCACGGCAAAGAGTCCAAGGGTGCGGCGGCGCGCCACCCGTGCTAGCTGGTACTGGTTCATGGCATTCCTTATGCAGATTGAAAATCGTTGAGTTCACCGTGCCGCGGCAGCAATGCTTGCGAGAGCGCCGCAACACCGCCATCGACCCGCGCAGCTATCGGCAGCGCGAGCAGCAGGCCGTGCTCTTCGTTCCATTGCAGCTGCTGCGCCGTGGCGAAAATACCGGCCAGAACATGGCGCGCGTCCAGGGCCTGCAGTACGGGCCGCAGCGCGTAATCGAGGGCCAGCAAATGGGCCTGGCTGCCGCCGGTCGCGATGGGCAGCACCACCTTGCCTGCCAGCCCGTCCTGCGGCAGCAGGTCGAGGAAGGCCTTCAGTATGCCGGCAAACGAAGCCTTGTACACCGGCGTTGCGATCACCACCGCATCGGCATCGCGCACTGCCTGCAAGGCACGCTGTACGGAAGGATCTTCCGTCAACCCATGCAGCAAGGCGCGCGGCGGCAGGTCGCGGACGTGGATGCGGTTATACCGGTGTCCGAGCACTGCGAGTCGCTCGCCGATGTGCTGCAGCAGGCGGCTGGAACTGGATGGTTGTGCGGGGCTGCCGCTGATAAGCAAGATAGTCATGGGCCTAGCGTAAGGCGCACGGTTCGCAAGGCAAACGAATTGTTTCGCAAATGGTTATTCAATTTTCTTCGTGGACGCTTGCTTGCGTCGGAGGCAATACTAAAAAGCATCGCAACCCGAAAGACATCCCATGACCAGCGCTCTACTCAAGCCGCAACCAACCGATCCCCTGGAAATTGCCGAGGAACTGGCAAGCACCTTCGCTGCCAGCGCCGTAGAACGCGACCGCCAGGGCGGCCATGCGGCACGCGAACGCCGCCTGCTGCGCGAATCCGGACTACTTACCCTCTCTGTGCCGCGCGAATTCGGCGGCGCCGGCGCCAACTGGAGCACGGTGAACCAGGTGATCCGCATCCTGGCGCGCGCCGACAGCGCGCTGGCTCACCTGTTCGGCTTCCACCACCTGCAACTCGCGGGCATCCAGTTGTACGGCAATGCGCGCCAGCAGCGCGAACTGCTAACGGCCACTGTTGAGCAAGGCCTGTTCTGGGGCAATGCACTGAACCCGCTCGACCAGCGCACCGTCGCGAACGAACAGGGTGATGGATTTGTGCTGAAGGGCGTGAAAAGCTTCAGCTCAGGCTCGGTGGGTTCGGACTGGCTCACGATCTCGGCATGGCATGCACCAACACAAAGTGCGCTGATCGGAGTACTCCCCAGCACCACCGCAGGAGTTTCGATCCGCGCCGACTGGGATGCCTTCGGCCAGAAGCAGACAGATAGCGGTACCGTGGAATTCCGCGATGTCGCGCTGCCGGCCAGCCTTGTCCTGCTGCCGCCGGGCGAAACACCGGCGCCGCGCGCCACCCTGCGTTCGCAAGTAGCGCAACTGATCATGACCAACCTTTACCTCGGCATCGCAGAAGGCGCGTTCGAAGCGGCCCGCAGCTTCACCAGCGAGCAATCACGGCCCTGGTTCGCATCCAACGTAGCCGCCGCCACCGAAGATCCGTTCGTTCAGCACCGCTACGGCGAGTTATGGACGCTGCTGCGCCCCGCCGCCGTACTGGCGAACCATGCCGCGCACGAGCTCGATGCGGCATTGGGCAAAGGCGCTTTGCTGACCGAGCGTGAACGCGGCGAACTGGCCATCTCCGTGGCCGAAGCCAAGGTCCTGTCGCACCGCGCCGGCATCGAAGTATCGAACCAGCTGTTCGAGCTGACCGGGGCCCGTGCAACTTCCAACAAGCTGGGCCTGGACCGTTTCTGGCGCAACGTGCGCGTGCATACCCTGCACGACCCGATCGACTACAAATACCGCGACCTCGGGCGCTACGCCCTGCACCGCACCTTGCCGGAACCGACTGCCTATTCCTGATCCATGACCACACCACTTATTCAACTGGACCAGGTCGAGCGCAGTTTTGCGCACGGGCCTGGCGAGCGCCTGCATGCAGTGCGCGGCATCAGCCTGTCAATACAGCGCGGTGAAATATTCGGCCTGGCTGGCAAGAGCGGCGCCGGCAAATCGACGCTGCTGCGCATGATCAACCTGTTGGAGCGCCCCGACAGCGGCCGTGTCGTGGTGGATGGTGACGACCTTACTGCTCTGGGCAAGCGCGAATTGCGCACTGCACGGCAGAATATCGGCATGATCTTCCAGCAATTCAACCTGCTGCGAAACGCAACGGTGGCCGGGAACGTCGCTTTCCCCTTGCGTATCCACGGTGCTCAAAGCCCGCAGGAGATTGCCCTCCGCGTGCAGGAATGCCTGGCCCTGGTGGACCTTGAAGAGAAGGCAAGCAGCTACCCTTCGCGCCTGTCCGGCGGGCAGCAGCAAAGGGTGGCAATTGCCCGCGCCCTGGCCAGCAAACCGGCAGTCCTGCTTTGCGACGAACCTGCCTCGGCGCTGGACGCCGAAACTACTCGCGCGCTGCTGGCGACCTTACAGGACGTCAACCGGAGGCTCGGCGTGACCATCGTCATCGTCAGCCACGAACTCGATGTGCTGGCTTCGATCTGCCAGCGCGTTGCAGTCATCGAGAATGGAGTCGTCGCCGAACAGTTCCGCGTCGCGGACTGGCAGGCTCCGCGCCGGACCGCGCTCGGCCGCGAACTCGCAGCCCTGTCGGCGCAAGCTGCGCTGGCCACCGACGTGTCCCTGCGCAAGGAGCCAGTTCATGTTTGAAAAATTCCTTTCGCTGCTGCCCGAACTGGCCGAAGCGCTGACGCAAACGGGCACCATGCTTGGCATCGGCTTGTCGGTGGCGGTATTGCTGGGAGGCCCACTCGGCATCCTGCTGTTCCTGGTCGGAGACGGCCAGTCGCTGCAGAACCGGCCCCTGTCCGCCCTCCTCGGCTGGCTGGTAAATACGGTGCGCTCCTTCCCCTTCATCATACTGCTGGTGTCTCTGGTGCCGTTTACGAGGGCGATTGCCGGCACCTCGATCGGCCCACTGGCGGCAGCCGTGCCGCTATCGGTGGCAGCCATTCCCTACTTCGCGCGCCTGGTCGAACAGAACCTGCGCGAAGTGCCGCGCGGCGTGATCGAGGCGGCCCATGCAATAGGCGCCAGTGAGCTGCAGATCGTGCTGCGCGTGCTGCTGGTCGAATCGCGTTCAGGCCTGGTGCTGGCCCTGACTGTGCTGGCAATCAGCTTCCTGTCCTATTCCGCAGTGGCCGGGGTGGTGGGCGGTGGCGGCATCGGCGACCTCGCCATCCGCTATGGCTATTACCGCTTTGAGACCGACGTGATGTTCGCCACCGTCGCCCTGCTGGTGGTGCTGGTGCAGGCAATCCAGTTCGCCGGCAACCGCCTGGCGCGCCGCCTCGATAAACGATAACAAGGAGTGAAAATGACTGTATTACGACGTTCCGTACTGCTGGCCGCGCTGGCCGCACTGACCCTCGCTGGCGGCACCGCAGCCGCCAAAGACCCGAAGCAACTTGTGATCGGCACCAGCGCCGGTCCCTATGCCGACCAGATCAAGCTTGGCATCAAACCCATCCTCGAAAAGCAGGGCTACCAGGTCACACTGGTGGAGTTCAACGACTATGTGCAGCCGAATATTGCGCTGGCCGAGGGTTCGCTGGATGCCAACGTATTCCAGCACATCGTCTACCTGAACAAGTTTGCGGCCGAACATAAGCTCGCCCTGTCGCCGCTGGTTACCATCCCGACCGCGCCGATCGCCATCTACAGCAGGAAGCACAAGGCGTTGACCGAAGTCCGCGACGGCAGCACCGTAGCCCTGCCCAACGATCCAACCAACCAGGCACGCGCCCTGGTGCTGCTGGAGCAGCTTGGCTGGCTCAAGTTGAAGGCAGGCGTCGATCCTCTGCGGGCCTCCGAGCGTGACGTTGCACAGAACCTGAAGAAGGTCAGGCTGCTGCCGCTGGAAGCGGCCCAGCTTCCGCGCTCGCTGCAGGATGCCGACTATTCCTTCATCAACGGCAACTACGCCTTGGCGTCGGGCCTCAAATTGAACGAAGCCCTGATTACTGAAAAGATTTCGCCCAACTACGTGAACCTGGTCGCGGTCCGCACCGCCGACAAGGACAAACAGTTTGCGCGCGATATCGAAGCTGCCTACAAGTCGAAGGAATTCCTTGCCGTGACCAATAAGCATTTCCGGGACTACGCCAAGACCGACTACCAGCTCGCCCTGGAAAAGGCGCAGTAGCACGATGACCAGGAAAATCCGCTTCAACGCCTTCCAGATGAACACGGCCGGGCACCAGTCGCCCGGACTGTGGCGGCACCCGCGCGACAACAGCCACCGCTATACCGACCCGCAGTATTGGACCGAGTTGGCGCAGCTGCTGGAGCGCGGCCTGTTCGACGCCGTATTCCTGGCCGACGTACTGGGCGTGTACGACGTCTACAAGCAAAGCCACGAGACGGCCCTGGCGCGCGGCGTGCAGGTGCCGCTCAACGACCCACTGGCCCTGGTTCCCGTCATGGCAAGCGTCACCGAACACCTTGGCTTTGGCGTGACGGCCGCCCTCACCTATGAACATCCCTACACATTCGCCCGTCGCCTGTCGACGCTGGACCACCTGACCAAGGGCCGCATCGGCTGGAACATCGTCACCGGCTACCTCGACAGCGCGGCGCGCAACCTCGGCCGGCAACGCCAGCTGGCGCACGACGAGCGCTACGACCTTGCCGACGAATACCTGGAGGTGGTCTACAAATTATGGGAAAAGAGCTGGGAGGACGGCGCTGTGCTGCGCGACAAGGCTGGCGGCATCTATACCGACCCGCGCCGCGTGCATCCCATCGGGCATGAGGGCCGCTATTACAGCGTTCCCGGCATCCACCTCAGCGAACCGTCGCCGCAACGCACTCCCTTCCTGTACCAGGCCGGCAGTTCGCCGCGCGGCAACGTGTTTGCCGGACGCCATGCCGAAGCAGCTTTCGTCAGCGGCCCGGGCAAAGGCGTGGTCAAAGGCTATGTCGACAAGCTGCGCGCCGCGACAGCCGCAGCCGGGCGCGACCCGGCTGGCTTGCTGGTGTATGGACAAGCGCTGATTATCACCGCAGCGAGCAGCCAGCAGGCACGCGAGCGGCATGCCGAGTACCTAGAGCATGTCGACATTGAAGCCGCCCTGGCCCTGCTATCGGGCTGGACCGGCGTCGACTTCAGCCGGGTGCCGCTGGACGCGACGATCGATTACATCGATTCCGATGCCGGCCGTTCGGCGCTCGCCTCATTTACCAGCGCCGATCCCGACCGCCAATGGACGGTACGCGACGCCGCCCGCTTCATCGGCCTGGGCGGGCGCGGCCCGGTGCTGGTTGGCGACGCCGGCGAGGTGGCCGACCAGTTGGAAGACTGGGTCGACAGCACCGGTATCGATGGCTTCAACCTGGCCTTTGCCGTCGCCCATGAATCGATGCGCGACGTGGTTGATTACATCGTGCCCGAACTGCAGCGCCGCGGCCGCTACCGAGCGGCCTACACGCCAGGCACCTTGCGCCACAAGCTGGCAGGCCACGGCCCGCGCCTGGCCGCCAGCCACCCCGGCACCCAAGTTGCCATTTCCACCCTGTCAGCCGAGGAAGCACCATGAAACGCAGGACCCTGTTGCAAGCCGCTGCCGCCAGTGCGGCCCTGAATGTCGTACCGCGTTTTGCGCACGCGGCCGCGCCGCTCAAGGAACTGCGGCTCGATTACGCCTATTACTCGCCAGCCAGCCTGGTACTACGCCGCTTCGGTTGGCTCGAGCAGGACTTCGCGGCCAGCGGCACGCAAGTCAAATGGGTGCTCAGCGCGGGCAGCAATCGCGCACTCGAGTACCTGAATGCCAACAGCATCGATATCGGCTCGAGCGCGGGGCTTGCGGCCCTGCTGGCAAAAGCAAACGGCAACCCTATCCGCACGCCCTACATCTTCTCGCGCCCGGAATGGACTGCGCTGGTGGTGAGCAAGGATTCCCCGATCCGCAACCTGGCCGACCTGAAAGGCAAGAAGGTCGCAGCGACCAAGGGTACCGATCCCTACCTCTTCCTGCTGCGCGCCCTCCATTCGGTCAAGCTGCAGCGCAGCGACATCGAGCACGTCTCGCTGCAGCACGCTGATGGCCGCGCGGCGCTCGAGCAGGGCAAGGTGGATGCCTGGGCGGGGCTGGACCCGCATATGGCGGCCAGCGAGCTGGAAGGCGGGTCGCGCCTCCTTTACCGCAATATAAGCTTCAATACTTACGGCTTCCTCAATGTGCGGGAAGAGTTTTTGGCCAGCCAGCCGGGTGCTGTCAGCCGCGTGATCCAGGGCTATGAGAAGGCACGTGGCTGGATTCGCGCCAACCCGGGCGAAGCAGCGCGCATCCTGTCAGAAGAGGCCAAGGTTTCGCTGCCGATAGCGCTATTGCAGCTCAAGCTGCGCACCGACTTCTCCACCCCGCAACCATCCAGCGAGCATGTCAAGGCCTTGCAGGCAGCGGCGCCGATCCTGCTGGAGGAAGCGCTGGTCAAGCCCGGTAGCGACTTGCCGCGCCTGATCGCGGAGCTGGTCGATACCCGCTTCGCCCAAGCACTGACCGCACGCTTATGAGCGACCAGGCAGCAATCCACCTCGGCCAAGGTGGCTCCCACGCGGGCCAAGCGACCGAAGGCGGCCCGCCCCTGCCCGCCCGCCGCCGGCCCCTCCCAGGCCCGCTGCTTGGCCTGCTGCTGCCGGCCACACTGCTGGCCTGCGCCGAACTGGCAGTGCGCACAGGCATCCTGGCGCCAAACCTGCTTCCGCCGCCAAGCGCCATCCTGGAGACCATTGCGGAGCTGGCGCAGCGCGGGCTGGCTGGCCACGTCGCCGCCAGCGCGGCCAGGGTGGCCATCGGCTTCGCGGCCGGCGCCCTGGCCGCGATCCTGCTCGGCGCTGCCACCGCATTGCACCGGCCAAGCCACGCCATTTTCGACCCGACGGTGCAGGCCCTGCGCGCCATTCCTTCGCTCGCCTGGGTGCCGTTGCTGCTGCTCTGGCTTGGCATCGACGAGGCGCCGAAACTGGTGTTGATTGCCATCGGCGCCTTTTTCCCAGTCTACATGGGCGTCGGCGCCGGCATCCGCGGCGTGGACCGCAAGCTGGTTGAAGTGGCACGGCTGTACCGCCTGTCACCCTCGCAACAGGCAAGGCAGGTGCTGCTTCCTGCCGCCTTGCCTGCCATCCTGACCGGCCTGCGCAATGGCCTGGGCCTGGCCTGGATGTTCATGGTGGCGGCAGAATTGATCGCTGCAAGCATGGGCCTGGGCTACCTCCTTAGCGACGGCCGCGAAACCGGCCGCGCCGACATCATGCTGGCAGCCATCCTGCTGCTTGCCATACTTGGAAAGGCCAGCGACAGCTTGATGCTCCGCCTCGAACAAAGCCTGCTCGCCTGGCGCGACAGTTTTGAAAGCCCCAGCCATGCTTGATATCCGCATCGACAGCAAATCTTACGGCGACCAGCAAGTGCTGGGACCCTTGCAGCTTCAATTGAAACAGGGCGAAGTCGTCAGCCTGCTGGGCGCCAGCGGCAGCGGCAAAAGCACCCTGCTCTCTATCCTTGCTGGACTGGATCGGGAATGGCGCGGCAGCTTGCAACTGAACGGCGCCCCCTTGCAGGGCGTGCACCCGGCCATCAGCCTGGTATTCCAGGAGCCGCGCCTGTTCCCTTGGCTGACGGTAGCCGAGAACCTGCGTTTCGGTCTGCCCTCCGCGGACGATTGCGGCTGCGAACTTGAATTGCTGCTGGCAGAAACCGGCTTGCAAGGCCTGGGCCGGCGCCTGCCCAAGCAGCTATCAGGCGGCCAGGCCCAGCGTGCAGCCATCGCGCGCGGCCTGATGCGCCGCCCGCGCTTGCTGCTGCTGGACGAGCCGTTTTCGGCCGTTGACGCGTTCACCAGGATGAAATTGCAGGACCTCCTGCTGCGCATCGCAGCCCACCACCACCTGACGATCCTGCAGGTCACCCACGATATCGACGAAGCGCTCTACTTGAGCGACCGCATCCTGGTCCTGCCGGGCGGCGGCGGCCCACTGCGCGGGGAGTTCCGCCTTCCACCGGCCAGGCCGCGCAGCCGCGGCGACGCCAGCC
This sequence comes from Duganella sp. Root336D2, assembly GCF_001425005.1. Lineage (GTDB taxonomy): Bacteria > Pseudomonadota > Gammaproteobacteria > Burkholderiales > Burkholderiaceae_D > Rugamonas. The sequence goes on from NZ_LMDB01000001.1 coordinate 697,382, forward strand.
TGCAGCCGCTGAAGCACCGCATCCTCGAGCTGCTGAACCTTGCAGAGCAAGCGGATTAGTCGCTGCGCATCTGGGCCTGGGAGACATTGCTGTTCGGCGCTACGCTCTGGGTCAGCCAGACATTGCCGCCGACGGTGGAACCGGCGCCGATGGTGATCCGGCCCAGCACTGTCGCGCCGGCATAGATCACGACATCGTCTTCCACAATCGGATGGCGCGGCGTCCCTTTGATCAACTGCCCGGATTCGTCGGCCGGGAAGCGTTTGGCGCCAAGTGTGACATGCTGGTACAGGCGCACGCGCTCGCCAATGATGGTGGTTTCGCCGATCACGACGCCGGTGCCATGGTCGATGAAGAAGCTGGCGCCGATTTGCGCCGCCGGGTGGATGTCGATGCCGGTGCGCGAGTGGGCGATGTCGCTGACAATGCGCGCGATGAAGGGGGCGCCGAGCTTGTGCAGGCTATGCGCCAGGCGGTAATGCAGAATGGCGACCATGCCCGGGTAGCACAGCAGGATTTCCGCAATCGAGGTGGCCGCAGGATCGCCGGCATAGGCGGCCTGCACGTCCGACACGACCAGCGCGCGGATCTGCGGCAATGAGGCAGCGAACGCCCGCGTAATGCCCTGCGCAGTGGCGATCTGCGCCTCCTCGGTCTCCGCCACCGCGGCGCCGAACTGCAGGCCGCGCCGAACCTGTTCATGCAGGCGGTCCAGCGTGGTATTCAGCGTATCGCCGACGAAATAGTCGATGCTCTCGTCGGTCAGGTTCGGGCGCCCGTAATGCGTGGGGAACAAGGCCGCCGACAAGCCTTCGAGGATTTGCACCAGCTCCGCGCGCGAAGGCAGCTCGCGCACCCTGCGCTGGTGTCGGATATTGTGGGTCGCTTCGCGCGACACGCGCAATTGGTTAACCACCTCGTCGAGGTCCCAACGCGCTGCGCCGCTCGAGGCGCCGTAAGAGTCGATAGCCATAAGGCACAAGAATATCGAAATTACATTAAGAAGCGAAAGAAACTGTTTGCACAAGCTTATGCTTTCCAGTCATAAGCAGATAGTTCGGGATTCCCTTAAAATAGCGCGCTCACTCTCGGGCACCACATGAAGAACATCCTGCTTACCCTGCTGCTTGCCGGCCTGACCATGGTCGGCCCGCTGGCAATCGACACCTATTTGCCGTCTTTCCCGGCGATTGCTCAGACTTTCAACGCCAGCCCGATGGCGATCCAGCAGACCCTGAGCCTGTTCCTGTTCACTTTCGCCTTCATGATGCTGTTCTACGGCACCCTGTCGGACAGCTTTGGCCGCCGCCCGGTCATCCTCTGGTCCCTGGTGCTGTACGTCCTGGCTTCGCTGGGGGGCGCCCTGGCCGGTTCGTTCGGCTTCCTGCTCGGGGCCCGCATCCTGCAAGGCCTGGCTTCCGGAGCCGGCTCGGTGATCGGCCGCGCCATCGTGCAAGACCGCTTTGAGGGCATGGCAGCCCAGAAAATGCTGGGCAACATCATGATGGTGTTCGGCCTGGCGCCAGCCATTGCTCCCGTGCTGGGCGGCTGGCTGCAGGTTTCCTTCGGCTGGCGCTCCATCTTCTGGTTCCTGACCGCCTTTGGCGTCCTGATGTGGGTTGCCGTCTGGCGCTGGCTGCCGGAAAGCCTGCCGCAGGAAAAGCGCCACCTGCTGCACCTGGGCGCCATCGCACGCAACTACTGGATGGTGCTGAAGCACCGCCAGTTCCTGCTGCTGTCGGTGTCGCTCGGGGCGGCCTTCGGCGGATTTGCCCTGTATATCGGCTCCGCCGCGTACTTCATCATGCACATCCTGAAGCTGCCGGAGACGGCCTTCGCCTGGCTGTTTATCCCCTTGATCAGCGGCCACGTGCTGGGCGCCACCGTAAGCGGCAAGCTGGCGCACCGCATGGCGCCGTCGACATTGATCAACCTGAGTTTCGGCCTGATGGCCATCGCTGCTGCGCTCAACGTGGGCTACAACTGGTTCTTCGCCGCGACCATTCCTTGGGCCGTATTGCCGCTTTTCCTGTTCTCGTTCTCACTGGCCCTGGCGATGCCGCCATTGACCTTGGCCGGCATGAACCTGTTCCCGCAGAATAGCGGCCTGGCCGCGTCGATGCAGTCCTTCTTGCAGATGATGCTGTTTGCGCTGGTGTCAGGCCTGGTTGCGCCGCTGCTGTTCGACAGCGCGCTGCACCTGGCGCTCGGCCTGGTGGCATGCCTGGTGGTGAGCTATGCCACCTACCGCGGCGCCACGCATGGCCAACATCAGGGCCAGGGGGCGGGCGTCACTTCCTGATATTGTGGGCCGCCCTGTTCCGGCTCGGGAGCTGGCTGGGGCTTCTCGTGGCCCAGCCTGAGGTTGGCGGGCAGGCCAAGGCCGAGGATTTCCTTCCTGCCCTCGACAAAATCGGAAGAGCTGAGCGGATGTTCGCTGTCCGGCCAGTTGGCAATGGCCCAGTTCTGCACCTCGACAAACCGCTTCCACACTTCGGTGACAAATTTCCGCCTGGTTTCATCGTCCATTGGTGCCTCCGTTGGGTTTCCCCTACTCTACACCAGTGGCGGGAATGCTGTCACACAGGCTTGATCCGGTAGGCACAACGGCGTTCGCCAGCCAGGATGTGCTCCTCGCGCCGTACCTCGCAGCCGGGGCCCAGCACACGCTGGAACACCTCGAGTTCCGAGCGGCAGAAATTCTGGCATTCGCGGGCTGCGGCGCAGATCGGGCAATGGTTTTCGAGCAGAAGCAGCGTGCCGTCGTTTTGCGGCGCGACTTCGGCCATATACCCTTCCACGTCGCGCGCCAGGGCCAGGGCTTGCACCCGCTCCGGCAGCGTCGCACCGTCGCCGATGGCCTCGCGGTAAAAGGCCTCGCTGGCCTGCTCGCGGGCCGTGATCAGCTTGTCCATGCCTTCTTCGCCAAACAAGGCGCGCACTTGCGTGATCAGTTGCAGCGTCAGGTCGGCGTGGCGATCCGGGAAGCGCGCATGGCCGGCGTCGGTCAGCAGCCAGCGGCGCGAAGGACGGCCTACTTTTTCAGCCACGTCCTCAAAGGTAACGAAGCCGCGCTCTTGCGCCGCTTCCAGGTGACGGCGCGCGCCCATCGACGTCAGGTCGAGCAATTCGGCCAGTTGCTGCGCCGTGCGCGGGCCGCGCGTCTTCAACAGGAACAGGATCTGGTCGGCAGTATTCATGCGCCGGCTCCTTCCGTGCGCGCCGCGGCACGCGGTAGGGGCGGCGCTGCCAGTTCGCAGCGCCAACCGCGCAGGCGCCAGCCAGCCCACGCCGCGAGCACGGCGCCAAGCAGCAGGATCAGGCGCGTATCGACCAGCGCCAGGACCGAGCCAATTGTCGCCATCACGATATTCGCGAAGCAGAACGTCATCGACAGCAAGCCCATGACGGAGCCCTGCCCGTGTGCCGCAAAGCGGTCCGCCGCCCACGACTGCACCGTCGCGTTATAGAAGGCATTGGGCAGCCCGAACAGGCAAATCGCCACCATGCCGATCCACAGGTTGCCCAGGGCGACGCCAGCCACCGCGGCCGCCAATGCGAAAGCGAGCCAGCTGGCACGGTGCAGCGGTTCCATGCTGCTCGGCCGGCCGGCAATGATGGCCGCCAGCGTCATGATTGCGCACATCGCCATATTGATGGTTGCAATCCCGCGCGCATCGTAGCCGCCCTGCTCCACCAGCCACAGTGGATAATATTCGTAAAAGCCGGTGATGCCGCAGGTCAGCGCCAACTGCACGATGAACAGGGTACGCAACTCCGGGAAGCGCAGCAGGTTCATGGCGTGGTGCGAGCGCGCCACCTGCCACCAGGATGCGCCATCGCTTGGGACCTTGGCTGCCCGCGGCACCGTGATCGCCACCAGCGCTGCAGCCAGCATGAGCGCTGCCACCGCCACCCAGAACGGCACCGTGATGCCAAAGCCCAGCGTGAAGCCAGCCAGCACCGGGCCCACCAGCCAGCCAAGGTGCAGCGAACCATTCACCAGCGACAGCGCGCGCAGGCGCTGCGGGCCTTCCCGCTTTTCTGCCACCAGGGCACGCGCCACGGCGCCGTTGCCTTCCAGCAGGCCAGTGCCAAAGCGGGCCAGGATAAACAAGGGATAAGACTGCATCACCAGCGCGAGTGCAGTCAGCGCATGGCCGGCAGCGGCGCCAAGGGCAGTCGCCAGCAGGATGGGGCGGCGTCCATAGCGGTCGGACATGGGTCCCAGCAACGCCGAGCCGATCACCAGGCCAATCGGGTTCACCGTCAGCGCAATGCCGAACAACAGCTTGGGCGGCAGGCCGAGGAAATTATTCAGGGAATTGTGTGCTTCGGCAGCAAACAGCGGCGGAAGGATCGGGTATGGCAGCGAAGCGCCCGTAGTGGACAGCAGGCCAAGCAGGCAGGTAGCCGCGATGAGGAGGACATTGTTCATGCCCACCAATATACGCAGGCCTCGACAATAAGTAAACTAAAAACCTTACTTATTATTCAGGCGGCAGATTGGGTCAGTTGCGGCAGCGATGCCATCAAGTCCGAAAAGCGCTGGCCCTGGATCATCACGTGACCGCGCAGCAGCTCGGCCGCCCTGTCGCCGTCGCCGGCGAGGATAGCCTGCACCACGCCCTCGTGCTCGGAATAGGAGTGGCCAATGCGATTGCGCACGCGAAGCTGCAAACGTCGGTATGGCCGCAGCCGGCGATACAGGCCGCGCGTCTGCTCGAAGAGGAAGCTGTTATGGGCGCCTGCGTAGATCGCCTCGTGGAAGGCCTCGTTGCGGTAGTAGTACTCGTCCGGCTCCTGCGCTTCCACGGCAGCCTTGCACGCCTCGTGGGCCGCAAGCAGCACTTGCTGCTCTTGCGGCGTCATGCGGCGCGCCGCCAGGCGGCCGCAGGTCGCCTCCAGTTCGGACATCACTTCGAACATTTCGACCAGTTGCTGCGGCCCCAGTTCCGCCACGATGGCGCCGCGCCGTGGCCGGATCACCACAAGCCCCATCGATTCCAGCTGGATCAGCGTTTCGCGGATCGGCGTACGCGATACGCCGAAGCGGCTCGCCAGTTCGGTCTCGTCCAGGTGCTGCCCCGGCTGCAGCTCGCCCATCGCAATCATTTCCTCGATGGTTTCCCGCAGGGTGGAAGAATGTTTCGTCATGGAACTAAAAGTTCAGTATGTATATGAGACTCCATTATAAGTCGCATATTTCACTTGACAATGTATTTTCTGAAGATATTCTTGTATACATAAAAAACAAAGCTGCATACTTAACCCTTGGAGGATGACATGTCCCAGATGACCCGCAGGTCCGTTGTTGCCGCACTCGCCACCAGCCCGCTGTGGCTGCAAACCGCCTGGGCCCAGTCCGGCTCGCTGAAGATCTCGCACCAGTTCCCAGGCGGCACCTTGGCCGAAGGCGACTTCCGCGACCGACTGACCCGCATGTTCGCGGCGGAAGTGGAAAAGCGCACCAAGGGTGCACTGAAGTTCTCCATTTATCCCGGCTCGTCGCTGATGAAGACCAACGCCCAGTTCTCCGCCATGCGCAAGGGTGCGCTGGACTTGTCGCTGGTGCCGCTGTCCTACGCCGGCGGCGAAGTCCCGGAAGTGAATATCGGCCTGATGCCGGGCCTGGTCACCTCCTACGAACAGGGCTACGGCTGGAAGAACCAGGAGGTGGGCAAGGCGCTGACGCAGCTGCTTTGGGAAAAAGGCGTGGTGCTGGTGAGCTGGATCTGGCAGGCCGGCGGCGTCGCTTCGCGCGTCAAGCCGGTGGTCGATCCGGAGGATGCCAAAGGCATGAAGATCCGCGGCGGTTCGCGCGAAATGGACTTGATCCTGAAAGCCGCCGGCGCCGCCGTGGTGTCGCTGCCCTCCAACGAAATCTACGCCGCCATGCAGACCGGCGCCATGGATGCGGCCCTGACCTCCTCCACCTCCCTGATTTCCTTCCGCCTGGAAGAAGTGTCGAAAGCCCTGACCACCGGTCGCGGTACCTCTTACTGGTTCATGTTCGAGCCCTTGATGATGTCGCGCGCCGCTTACGAGCGCCTGCCGAAGGACCAGCAGGGCGCCATCATGGCCGTCGGCGCCGAACTGGAAGCCTTTGCCAGGACCGCAGCGCAGGCCGACGACACGCAAGTCGCCGCCGTCTACCAAAAGGCCGGCGCCAAAGTAGTCGACCTGAACGCAGCCTCGGTCAAGAAATGGCAAGCCATCGCCCGCACCACCGCATGGAAGGACTATGGTGAGCGCAACGACAACTGCGCCAAACTGCTGGCCCTTGCGGAGAAGACGCTGTGAGCCACGGTTTCGAGCTCAATCCGCCCAAGGATGCGGCGTTGCCGCAGGCTCCGGGCCTGTCGATGGCCGGCGCGCTGCTGGCCAAAGTGAACCTGGGCTTGCTGGTCCTGTCCATGGTGGCGATGGTCACCACGGCCCTGATCCTCACCTACTCCGTGGTATCGCGCTATTTCTTCCACGCGCCGACGGACTGGCAGGACGAAGCGTCGATCTTCATGCTGGTCGGGGTCACCTTCTTCTGCTGCGCCTACGTGCAAAGCTTCCGCGGCCATATCGGGATCGAAGCGCTGGCTGCCATCCTGCCGCCCAGGGCCAATGCGGTGCGCCTGTTCATCGTCGACCTTTTGTCCTTCGTGTTCTGCGCTTTCTTCTCGTGGAAGTCGTGGACCCTGTGGCATGAAGCGTGGGTGGATGGCCAGACCACCACCTCCACTTTCGCACCGCCGCTGTGGATTCCCTATTCCATGATGGCGGCCGGCATGACCTTGCTGACCCTGCAGATCTTGCTGCAAGTGCTGGCTCGCATCACTGATAAAGGAGCCGCAAAATGAGCGAACTGACTTTGGGAGCCTTGTACGGCATCGTCACCTTGGTGGTCATGTTCTCCGGCATGCCGATCGCGTATGCGCTGGGCATTGTGGCGACCTCCTTCATRTATTTTTTCATGCCTGCCAGTGCGCTCGATACGGTCACCCAGAACGTTTATGAGGAAATGGCTTCCATCACCCTGCTTTCGATCCCACTCTTCATCCTGAAGGGCGCGGCCATCGGCAAATCGCCGGCCGGCAAAGACCTGTATTCGGCCATCCACACCTGGCTGCACAAGGTCCCTGGCGGCCTGGGCATCGCCAACGTGTTTGCCTGCGCGCTGTTTGCGGCCATGGCCGGTTCCTCGCCTGCCACCTGCTCGGCCATCGGCTCGGCCGGAATTCCGGAAATGCGCAAGCGCGGCTATTCTCCCGGTTTCGCGGCCGGCATCATCGCAGCGGGCGGCACGCTGGGCATCCTGCTGCCGCCATCGATCACCATGATCCTGTACGCAGTAGCTGCGGAACAGTCGCTGGGCCGCCTGTTCCTGGCCGGTATCGGCCCCGGTGTGCTGCTGGTACTGCTGTTTGCCGGTTACGCCGTCTACCGCGCACGCGCAGAATACCAATTGGCCCTGGTGGCTTACCAAAACGGCGGCGTCAAGTCGGCCTACCTGGAAGACGAGCATTTCACCCTGCGCGAAAAAGTGGAAATGCTGCCGCGCGTGCTGCCCTTCATCGTGCTGCTGATCGGCGTGATGATCGCGCTGTACGGCGGCTTTGCCACCCCGTCCGAAACGGCCGGCCTTGGCGCCTTGCTCGCGCTGGTGCTCATCGCCGTAGTGTACGGCGCCTGGCGGCCGAAGGACATGTCGCCGATCCTGTCGTCCACGATCAAGGAATCAACCATGCTGCTGCTGATTATCGGCATGTCGCTGCTGTATTCCTACGTCATGAGCTACCTGCATATCAGCCAGTCTGCCGCAAGCTGGGTAGTCGGCATGCACCTGTCGAAGTGGGTGCTGCTGGCAACCATCCTGGTGCTGGTCGTGGTGCTGGGCTTTTTCCTGCCGCCGGTATCGATCATCCTGATGACGGCGCCGATCATCCTGCCGCCGCTGCGTGAAGCGGGCTTTGACCTGGTGTGGTTCGGCATCGTCATGACGGTGGTCATGGAGATGGGCCTGATTCACCCGCCGGTGGGCCTGAACATCTTTGTCATCAAGAACATCGCGCCCGACATTCCACTGCGCGACGTGATCTGGGGCGTGGTGCCTTTCCTGCTGCTGATGGTGGTCGCCGTGGTCCTGCTGTGCATTTTCCCCGGCATTGCCACCGGCCTGCCCGACATGATCATGGGAGCCCGGTAAATGAATTCCCCCAACCGCGTCTGGGATAGCCTTCAACGCAACCGCAACGGCCGCCTGGCACGCGCCCGCAGCGTGCTCGGTGGCGAACTGGCAGGCAAGTCACTGCCGGCCGCCCGCATCGCCGACCTGCTGCACGCAGTGCTTGAAAATGGCGACCGCGTCTGCATCGAAGGCAATAACCAGAAGCAGGCCGACTTCCTGGCGCAGGCGCTGGCGGGGCTCGATCCGCAGCGCGTGCACGACCTGCACATGCTGCAGTCGGTGCTGGCCCTGCCCGAACACCTGGACGTGTTCGAGCGCGGCGTAGCGTCGAAACTGGACTTCTCTTTCTCCGGACCGCAGGCCGCGCGCGTTGCCAAGCTGGCGGCGGCCGGCAAGCTCAATATCGGCGCCATCCACACTTACCTTGAGCTGTTCAGCCGCTATTTCATCGACCTGCCGCCGCGCGTGGCCCTGGTCGCTGCGGAAGCGGCCGACCGCAATGGCAACCTGTACACCGGGCCCAATACGGAAGACACCCCGCCTATCGTCGAGGCCACTGCTTTCAAGAACGGCATCGTGATCGTGCAAGTCAACCGCATCGTGGACGAACTGCCGCGCATCGATGTGCCGGGCGACTGGGTCGATTTCGTGGTGCAGTCGCCAACGCCCTACTATATCGAACCGCTGTTCACGCGCGACCCGGCGCAGATTTCCGAAATCCAGGTGCTGATGGCGATGATGGCGATCAAGGGCATTTACGCCGAGTACCAGGTGCAGCGCCTGAACCACGGCATCGGCTTTGACACCGCGGCCATCGAACTGCTGCTGCCGACCTATGGCGCTTCGCTCGGCCTGCGCGGCAAGATCGCCACCAACTGGGCCCTGAACCCGCACCCTGCCCTGATTCCAGCGATTGAAGCCGGCTTCGTGGAATCGATCCATTCCTTCGGCTCCGAGCTGGGCATGGAGAACTACATCCGTGCCCGTCCCGACGTTTTCGCCGTGGGTCCGGATGGCTCGATGCGCAGCAACCGCGCCTACTGCCAGGCCGCAGGCCACTACGCCTGCGACATGTTCATCGGCTCCACCTTGCAGATCGACCTGGCCGGCAACTCGTCCACCGCCACGCTGGGACGCATCTCCGGCTTCGGCGGCGCACCGAATATGGGCGCCGACGCGCGCGGCAGGCGCCACGCCAGCCCCGCATGGCTGAAAGCCGGCGCACAGGCCCGCCTGGGCAGCGGCACCATCCCGCGCGGCCAGAAGCTGGTGGTGCAGATGGTGGAAACCTTCCGCGAGCATATGCAGCCGGCCTTTGTCGAACGCCTGGATGCATGGGAACTGGGCGAACAGGCTAAGATGGCGATTCCGCCCGTGATGATCTACGGCGACGACGTGACCCATATCCTGACCGAGGAAGGGATCGCCAACCTGCTGCTGTGCCGCAGCGCCGAAGAGCGCGAACAGGCTATCCGCGGCGTAGCAGGCTACACCCCGGTCGGCCTGCGGCGCGACAAGCGCATGGTGGAAAACCTGCGCGAGCGCGGCATCATTACGCGCGCCGAAGACCTGGGCATCGACAAACGCCAAGCCACGCGCGACCTGCTGGCGGCAAAAAACATGAAAGACCTCGTGCGAGCATCGGGCGGCCTGTATGACCCGCCCAAGCGCTTCCGCAACTGGTAGGAGCAAAGATGGAAACACTCAATTACCGATTCGAACAAGGCCGCCGCCCGCTGTCGGCCGAACCGCGCATCGTCGGCGTGGTCAGCTCAGGCAACCTGGAGGTGCTGATCGAAAGCACGCCGCTGGGAGGCGCCTGCGAAGTGCAGGTCCAGACCGCCGCAGTCGGCTTCGGCCCGATCTGGCAAGCCGTAATCGGCGACTTTCACCAGCGCTGGCAACTGGCCGACACCCGCATCGCCATCAACGACATGGGCGCTACGCCCGCCGTGGTCAGCCTGCGCCTCGACCAGGCGGTGGAATCCATGCTGGGAGAAGGAAAATGAGCAGCTACCTCGAGGCCAATGCGCGCGAGCGCCTGGCATTGTTCGACAGTTTCGAAGAATTCATCGGCCCTGCGCAGCGCATCGTCAGCCCGCACCTGGCGCAACTGAATGCGCCGGTGTCGTTCGACGACGGCGTGGTGGCCGGCCGCGCCACACTGGGCGGCCTGGCGGTATTCGCCGCCGCACAGGAGGGCGGATTCATGGGCGGCGCCGTGGGCGAAGTGCATGGCGCCAAGCTGGTCGGCATGCTGCGCCGCGCCCTGCTCGAGCGCCCCGCCGCAGTGCTGCTGCTGCTGGAAACCGGCGGTGTGCGCTTGCATGAGGCCAATGCGGGCCTGATCGCAGTGTCGGAAGTCATGCGCGCAGTACTGGACGTGCGCGCCGCCGGCATCCCGGTCGTAGTGCTGATCGGCGGCTCCAACGGCGCCTTCGGCGGCATGGGCATCGTCGCGCGCTGCGCCAATTCACTGGTGATTTCAGAAGAAGGCCGCCTGGCCATGTCGGGACCGGAAGTGATCGAAACCGCCAACGGCGTGGAGGAATTCGACTCGCGCGACCGCGCCCTGGTGTGGCGCACCACCGGCGGCAAGCACCGCTACCTGCTGGGCGACGTACAGCGCATCGTGGAGGACAGCATTCCCGCCTTCCGCCGGGCCGCGCTGGACGCCATCGAAGAAGCCCGCAGCGGCACGGTGCAACTGACCCTGGGCGGCCTGGAAGCGGAGCAAGCCTTGCTGGAGCAGCGCATTGAACGCTTTGGCGACATGCGCGACCCGGCAGAGATCTGGTCGGCGCTGGGTATCGCCGCGCCGCAGGACGTCCCGATGCTGGCTATCGATTCCTTCACCGCCGCCGCGGCGCCTTACCGACTGGGAGCATGACAATGGACTGGAAAGTACTGGCCGATGCCCTGTTCCCCGGCGGACATGACATTTTGGAACGTGAGCAATTCCTGAACGGCACCGCGCGCGTGGACGGACAAACCGTCAGTGTGATCGGCACCACCGGCCATGCGCCGATAGGCGTGGAGATCGCGCTGGCGCAAGCCAAGGCCGTACTGGCGACGGTGCGCAACCATCCCGGCCGCCCGATCGTGCTGCTGGTCGACACGCAGGGACAACGCCTGCGTCATCGCGACGAAATGCTGGGCATTAACAGCTATATGGCCCACCTGGGCAAGTGCATCGACCTGGCACGCCACCTGGGGCACCGCATCGTTGGCCTGGTGTACGACCAGGCCCTGTCCGGCGGTTTCATCACCAGCGGCTTGATGGCCGACGCCTGCTACGCCCTGCCCGGCGCCACCATCCGCGTCATGGGCCTGCCCGCGATGGCGCGCATCACCAAAGTACCTGAAGAAAAACTGCTGGAACTGGCACGCAGCAATCCGGTGTTCGCGCCGGGGCCGGAGAACTATTTGCGCATGGGCGGCTTGCAGGCAATCTGGGAAGGCGACCTGGCCGCCCACCTTGCCGATGCCATCGCCAATGCTCCGCGCGACGACCAGCGCAGCGCCCTCGGCCTCCTGCGCGGCGGCCGCAAAGCCGCGCAGCCGGTCATTGAAGCCATCATCGGCGGCAGCAATGTACGCGCGGCATGATCTTGTGTGGCTGGCGCGGAATGGCTGGCATGAAGTGCTGGCCAGCGCCCCGCACGGCACGCCAGCCCATGCAGCAATCGTCCGCTGGGCCGATGCCGATTGGCCGCTGGTGGTACGCCGCCGCGACGACGCAGCACAATCCGAAGATGCCTGCCTCGGCCTGGCAGCGCCGCCCGATCCCGCCAGCGGCGCGAAACTGCGGCTGCCATTGCGCGTGCCTTCGCAGCACATCGCCCGCCACAGCGCGCCATTGCCGCTGGACGCCGTGACCGACGCCCTTCCCGCGCACTGGCGGGCCTCCTTTGCCCGCCTGGCTGAATCCCGCGCAGGCCTCGATCTGCGCGTGTTCGGTTCGCTCGCCCTGCAAGCACTGACAGGCCAGGCCTACCTGCGCGACGCCTCCGACATCGACCTGCTGTTCCGACCGCGCGACAGCGCCGAACTGGATGAAGGCACCCTGCTGCTGGCCAGCCACCACGACGAACTGCCGCTGGACGGCGAGATCATTTTCCCAAGCGGCCAGGCCGTGGCGTGGAAGGAATGGTTCACGACGCGCGCGCGCGCCGAGCGCGTCCTGGTCAAATCGCAAGACGGCGTCAAACTCGGCACGCGCGCGGAGCTGCGCGCAGAACTGGAGCCGGCATGACTGCCCTTGCCAGCCCCGCGCAGCAGCCGCCGCGCGCCCTGGCAACCGCCGCCCGCCGCAGCGCCAGCGCCCAGCCGCGCCGGCACGCCGCACATGCCCTCTCGCGCGAAGTGGCCCTGCGCGCGGTGCGCAGCCTGTACCACGAACTGGCTCTGTACCCCAAGCCCGGCCTGGTCTCGCTCGTCGATAACGGCAGCCATACGGATATGGACGCCGCCACGTTCATGCGCAGCCTGTTCTCGCTGCGCCACTACTACGCCCGCATCTGCCGTGCCGGCTACGACGGCGTCCCTTTCATCGAACTGAAAAAACTCGGCATCGCCGCCGAACAGCGCATGATGGCCGCCACCAAGGGCATCAACACCCACCGCGGCGCCATCTTTGCCCTCGGATTGCTGTGCGCCGCGATGGGGCGCGTACGCGCCTTGCGCATGACATTGACGCCGGCCGCCTTGCGCACCGCACTGCTGCTGCACTGGGGAGAAGAACTGGCGGCCCACACACACGCCATTGGCGACTCGCATGGCCGGCAAGCGGCAACCCGGCACGCCGCCAGCGGAGCCCGCGAAGAAGGCGCCCTTGGCCTGCCCTCGGTATTTGACGTCGGCCTGCCCGCCCTGCAAACCGCGCTGGCACGCGGCGCGCCAATGCTGAATGCCCGCGTCGAAGCCATTTTTGCCCTGATGTCCCACATCAGCGATACCAACATCTACCATCGCGGCGGGGCCCAGGGAGCCGACACAGTACGCCACGCGGCCCGCCATTTCCTGCAGCAAGGCGGTACCGCAAACCCGCAATGGAAAGAGCATGCATTGACTTGCCACCAGCGCTTCATCGCCCAGCGCCTGTCGCCCGGCGGCGCCGCCGACCTGCTCGCCGCCACCTGCCTGGTGCATAGCCTGACCGCAATGCCCCCGCCATGAAAAGCCGCCTGCTGGTTCTATGCCCCGGGCAAGGCAGCCAGCACGGCGCCATGTACGACCTGGCCCGTCGCGACCCGCACGGCGCTGCGCTGCTGGCGCAACTGGCGCCATCGCTGCCTGACTTGTCCGATCCTGGCGCGATGTTCAGCAACCGCAGCGCCCAGCCGGCCATCGTGGCCAGCACCCTCGCCATGTGGGAAGCACTGCGCCGCGATTGCCCGCAGCCCGCGCTGGTGGCCGGCTACAGCGTCGGCGAATTGGCAGCCTACGGCGTTGCAGGAGCATTCACGCCGGAACGCACCATCGCCCTGGCCGCGCGGCGTGCCGCGCTGATGGACGCTTGCGTCGCCCCCGGCAGCCCCCAAGCCATGCTCGCGGTCAGCGGCCGGCGCCCGGCAACCCTGCGCCCGCAATTGGCCGCCCATGGTTTCCACATAGCGATCGAAACCGGCGAAGACAGCTGCATCGCAGGCGGCCCGGCGGCAAACGCCGCAGCCATATCGATCCCAGGCGCACGCATTGCGCAACTGCCGGTCGCCGTCGCCTCCCACACACCCTACCTGCAAGCGGCAGTCGAACCATTCGCAACCCTGCTCGCACAGGAAGAATTCGGCACGCTGCACACCCCGGTCCTGGGTGGCATTGACGCCATGCCCGTGCGCGACAGGGAGGCAGCCATCAGCCACCTCTCGCGCCAGCTTGCTGAAACAATTGTCTGGTCCGAATGCATGGACGCCTGCGCCGAGCGAGGCATCACCGCCGCCCTGGAACTGGGGCCGGGAAACGCCTTGTCGAAGATGTTGTCAGCGCGCCATCCCGGCATTGATTGCCGCTCGGTGGCAGACTTCCGCTCAATGGATGGAATCCGAAACTGGTTGGCCCAGTTCTAGCGCAGGTGCTGCTGCACCCAGGCGATTATGCTCTTGCTGTCCATGGCGCCAGCCTGGCGCGCCAGTTCGCGGCCGCCCTTGAATACCGCCAGCGTGGGGATGCTGCGGATGGCATAACGCGCAGCCAATTGCTGCTCCGCCTCGGTGTTCACTTTCACCACGCGGAAATACGGTTCCAGGTGCTGGGCTGCCTGCTCGTAGAACGGCGCCATCGTGCGGCAAGGGCCACACCACGGCGCCCAGAAATCGACCAGTACCGGGATATCGTTGCGCTCAATATGCTTAAGGAAGCGCCCCGTCGACAAGTCCACCGGGTGCCCGGTGAACAATTGCCGCTGGCACTTGCCGCAGGTTGCTTCTTCTTCCAGGCGCACTGAAGGCACACGGTTGACCGCGTCGCAATGGGGGCAGACGATATGCAAGTTTTCCATAGGATCCAGTATAGCGCAGGCTTATAATCCCGAGGGCACGCTTCGCCCGCCAGGAGGCAACATGGAATACGTGAACACCGACCGCTTGCGCATTGCCTTCCGCCAGCATGGCGACATGCAGGGGGAGCCGATCTTCCTGCTGCACGGCTGGCCGGATGATATGCACACATGGGATGGCGTCCTGCCCTACCTGGCAGGCTGCGGCTACCGATTGATCGTGCCCAGCTTGCGCGGCTTTGGCGAAACCCGCTTCCTCGATCACGCCACGCCGCGCAGCGGCCAGTTAAGCGCCCTTGCCCAGGATTTGCTGGACTTCGCCACGGCACTGGGCATCGAACGATTCAATGTGGTCGGGCACGACTGGGGGGCCCGCGCCGCCTACATCGCCTCCCTGCTGGCTCCGCAGCGCGTGATGCGCTGTATGGCATTGTCGGTCGGCTGGGGCACCAATGACCCGAACCAGGCACTGAGCCTGCACCAGGCCCGCAATTACTGGTACCAATGGTATATGTCGACCGAGCGCGGCGCCGAAGCGCTGCGCAAGGAACGGCGCGAACTCGCCCTCCTGCTGTGGCGCACCTGGTCGCCATCGTGGCATTTTGGCGAGGGCGTTTTCCACGACACCATGCACGCCTGGGACAATCCGGACTGGATCAACGTGACGCTGCATTCGTACCGCCATCGCTGGGGCCTGGCCCTTTCCGACCCACATTACGCCATGCAGGAAGACCGGCTGCGGCACGATTCCGTCATCGGCGTGCCGACGCTCACCTTGCATGGCACGGAAGATGGCGCCAACAGCCCGCAAACTTCCGAACACAAGGACCACCTGTTCAGCGGGCCGTATCACCGCGCGCTGCTGGCCGGCGTCGGCCACTTCCCGCAGCGCGAGAATCCGGGTGCAGTGGCCGATGCGCTTCTCGCCTGGCTGCAGCGCGCTTAATCAGGCTTGGCGCTTGGGAAGAACAGCTGCTGCCCGCCCGGCCGGAACTGCGCAATTTTCGCCTGTCCCTCCGGCGACGTAATCCAGTCGATCAACTGGCGGGCGCCCTTGTAGTTCACGCCCGGATGCCTGGCCGGATTAGTGGCGATAATGCCGTAAGGATTGAACATGCGCTGGTCGCCCTCAACCATCAGGGCCAGGCCGGTCTTGGCCTGGTACACGCCGTAGGTCGCGCGGTCGGTCAGGGTATAGCCGCCCATCTCGGCCGCCATATTCAGCACTTCACCCATGCCCAGGCCCGCCGACACGTACAGCGCAGCGGCCGGCTGCGCGCCTGCCTGCTTCCAATAGGCTTTTTCCATGATGTCCGTGCCGGAATTGTCGCCGCGCGAAATAAACTTCGCCTGGCCGCCAGCAAGCCTGCGAAACGCAGCCAGGACATCCTTGCCGCCCTTGATGCCCGATGGATCACTGGATGGGCCGACCAGAATGAAGTCGTTGTACATCACGTCGCGCCGGTCCACGCCCCAGCCTTCAGCAACAAATTTGTCTTCCGCCGAACGCGCGTGCACCAGGGTGGCATCCACGTCGCCATTCTTCGACAGCTCCAGCGCCTTACCTGTGCCGACCGAAATCACATGCACCTTGCTGTTGGTCCTGGCCTCGAAGGCCGGCAGCAGGTAGGCCAGCAAGCCGGAGTTTTCCGTGCTGGTGGTGGTGGACAGCCGGATAATCTGCTGGGCATACGCGCTGCCGGACAGCGCAAATGCTGCGGCAAAGGCAAGCAGGAGCCGACGCTTCATTCATTTCTCCTCTAGTTGGCCGTCGCGCAGCTTCAGGCGCCGCACATCCGGCAGGTTGATCAAATCCCGGTCGTGGCACGCCATGACGACCGTGCTGCCCGACTGCGTCAGCGAAGGAATCAATGCCAACACCTGTTCGCGCGCCTCGCCATCCAGGCTGGCGGTTGGTTCATCGAGCAGCAACAGGCGCGGATGCAGCACCTTGGCTCGAGCCAGCGCCACGCGCTGCTTTTCACCGCCTGACAAGGTGGCCGGTCGGCTGCCGCGCAGGTGCTGCACACCGGCCCAGTACATCGCTTCTTCAACCAGTTGCGCCGCATCGGCGCGCGCCATGCCGCGCGCTTTCAGGCCGTAGCCGATATTGCCGGCCACACTGGTTGAGAACATCACAGGATGCTGGTGCACGTAGACGATTTCGCGGCGCAGTGACGCCGGATATGGAGCCAGCGTCACCGCTTCGCCCGCGAAGTGAATGCCCTCCGCATCGGCCGGCGCCAAGCCAGCCAGTACCCGCAGCAGCGTGCTTTTTCCGGCGCCGTTCATTCCGGTCAGGACGTAGGCTCGCGCTCCATCGAGCTTGAAGTCCTTCAAGTCGAACAGCAGGTTTTCCCCATAACGCTTGGTCAGGCGGGCAATGGATAGCATGGGCGTCACCCCCGTCCCCGGGCGGCATGGGCGTCGCCTTGCAGCACCAGCATGGCGCCGTTCATTGCCAGTGCGATGGCCACCAGCACCACGCCCAGTGCGATGCCCTGCGCGAATTCACCCTTGCTCGTTTCCAGTGCAATGGCAGTCGTGATAGTGCGGGTTTCGCCGGCGATATTCCCGCCCACCATCATGGCGCAGCCGACTTCCGAAATCACTCGCCCAAAGCCGCTGATAATTGCCGCCATCACGCCAAAACGCACTTCAAAAAGAAGTGTCGACATGACGCGCCAGGACGAAGCGCCGTGCGCGATCGCCGTTTCAGCGAAGCGCGGATCTGCCGCCTGAACGGCCGCCAGTGTAAAGGCCAGCAGCACCGGGAGCGCAATCACCACCTGCCCCGCCACGATGCCAGGTTGAGAGAACAGCCACTGCAGGCCGCCCATCGGCCCGTGGCGCGACAGCATCATGTACAGCAGGAGTCCAATCAGCACCGTCGGCAACGACAAGGCCGCCTGCACCAGCCAGATCACGATACGCCTGCCGCGAAACTCGCTCATCGCGATGGCGTAGCCGCCGGCAATCGCAATTGGCGTAGCAATCAGCAAGCCAAGCACGCTGGTGCTGACCGACACCCACACAATCCGCCACAGCACAGGATCGCCATTGAACAGCAATCCGAACGCCCCGCGCACCGCATCGGCCAGCCCCATCAGCCCTCCCTGCCCAGCTCGTGTCCCACCATGGGGTCACACCCCAAAGGGGACACGGGCTCAGCCGGTTCCACGGACGAGCCCGTGTCACACTTGGGGTGTGACCCCATGGTGTGACACGGGCTCGGCGGTAGTTCGGCCAACTCGGGTTCGGCGACCAGGCGCCCGGGGGATGTCAGCAGCAGGAAGTGGCGGCCGGTGCAGCGGGCGAGCAGCGTCATGCCGAGGTGGCTGGCGACGCTGTGGCCCATTTGCGTGGTGCCTGAGCGCGACAACAGGAATGGAATCGACATCTGCGCCCCTTTGATCACCATTTCGGATGTCAGGCGGCCGGTCGTATAGAACACTTTGTCGCCGCCGTCCACGCCGTCCAGCCACATTTTCCCGGCGATCGAGTCGACCGCATTGTGGCGGCCTACGTCTTCGACAAAGTACATCAGCTCGCCCGCTTGCGTGAACAGGGCGCAGCCGTGCACCGAGCCCGCCTGCTTGTAGATCGACTGCTGCGTGCGGATGGCCTCGACAATCCGGTACACGCCGGATTGCTTCAGGCGTGCGTCGGGCGGCAGAATGATGTCGTCCACTTCGTCCATCAGGTCGCCGAACACGGAACCCTGGCCGCAGCCGGTTGTCACCACTTTGCGCGCGGTGCGCTGTTCGATGTCGGCTACCCCTTCGCGCGTCCTGACTGCCGCTGCGCCAACCGACCAGTCGACATGGATCGATGCCACATCCTCCACCGACCGCACCAGGCGCTGGTTGCGCAGGTAGCCAAGCACCAGCGCTTCCGGCGCGCCGCCCAGCGTCATCAGCGTGACCAGCTCGCGTTTGTCCACGTACACGGTCAGCGGGCGTTCGGTGGGGATGTGGATCTGCGAGCGGCGTCCTTTTTCGTCGATTGCTTCCACTTCCTGCGTCAGCGGCACGCTGGCGTGCGTCATTTCCGGTAGTCTCATGCGCCTGCCGCCTCCATCGCTTTGCCGCCGCCAAAACTGGACTGGGCGCCGAGCGTGCCGCCCAGCGTGACTTTGATTGCACAGTACTTGAATTCGGGGATCTTGCCAAACGGGTCGAGGACCGGGTTGGTCAGCTTGTTGATCGCTGCTTCGTAATAGCAGAACGGCACGAACACTGCGCCGCGCGGCGAACTGTCGTCGGCCCGTGCATACAGCGAAACCTGCCCGCGCCGCGATGCTATCGTCACCACGTCCCCTGGCTCGCCGCCCAGGGCTGCCAGGTCGAGCGGATGCACCAGGGCTACCGGGTCGGGTTCGATCGCGTCCAGCACCGCCGTGCGGCGTGTCATGCTGCCGGTGTGCCAGTGTTCGAGCTGGCGTCCGGTGATCAGGACCATCGGGTACGCGGCGTCCGGCCTTTCGTCGGCGGGAATGATATCGGCCGGCACAAAACGCGCCCGGCCAGACTCGCGCGGGAAATCCTGCGTGAAAACCACCGGCGTACCGGGATCGCCCTCCTCGTGGCATGGATAGGTCACCGCATGTTCGCGCTCCAGCCGTTCCCACGTGATGCCTGCGATGCTTGGCATCACCTGACGCATCTCTGCAAAAACGCCGGCTGCGCCGCCATATTGCCAGTTCAGGCCCAGTCGTTGCGCGAGCTGCTGGATAATCCACAAATCCTGCCGCGCTTCGCCCGGCGGTTCCAGCGCTTGGCGTCCGATCTGCACCAGGCGGTCGGTATTGGTGAAACTGCCGGTTTTTTCGGGGAAGGCGCTGGCGGGCAGGATCACGTCGGCCAGGTAGGCCGTTTCGGTGAGGAAGATGTCCTGCACCACCAGGTGCTCGAGCGTCGCCAGCGCTGCCCGGGCATGGTTTGCGTCGGGATCGGACATGGCGGGGTTCTCGCCCATGATGTACATGCCTTTGACCTGTCCTGCCGCGGCGGCATCCATCACTTCCACCACGGTCAGGCCGGGCTTGTCGTCCAGCGTGCCGGGCTCCAGTCCCCAGGCGCTTTCGAAACGGGCTTTGGCGGCTGGTTCGGTTACGCGCTGGTAGTCGGGGTACATCATCGGAATCAGGCCGGCGTCGGAGGCGCCCTGTACATTGTTCTGCCCTCGCAGCGGATGCAGGCCGGTGCCCGGCCGGCCGATCTGCCCCGTCATCAGCGATAGTGCAATCAGGCAGCGTGCATTATCGGTGCCGTGCACGTGTTGCGAAATGCCCATGCCCCACAGGATCATCGAGGCGCGGGACTGGGCGTACAGGCGGGCTATTTCGCGAATGGTTTCGGCCTCGATACCGCAGATTGGCGCCATGGCTTCCGGACTGTAATCGGCCACGTTCGCCGCCAGCTCGTCGTAACCGATGGTGCGGCTGGCGATGAAATCCTTGTCCACCAGCCCTTCCGTCACGATCACGTTCATCATTGCGTTCAACAATGCGACGTCGGTATCCGGCTTGAATTGCAGGAAGCGGTGGGCGATGCGCGACAAGTCGGAGCGGCGCGGGTCGCATACCACCAGCTTGGTGCCCTGGCTTACGGCATTCTTGATCCACGTCGCCGCTACTGGGTGGTTGACCGCCGGATTGGCGCCGATCAGGATCACCACTTCTGCCTTCATCACATCCTTGACCGGGTTGGATACGGCGCCCGAACCTATCCCTTCCAGCAGCGCGGCGACCGAGGAGGCGTGGCACAAGCGGGTGCAATGGTCGACGTTATTGCTGCCGAATCCGATGCGCACCAGCTTCTGGAACAGGTAGGCTTCTTCGTTGCTGCCCTTGGCCGAGCCGAATCCGGCCAGCGCGCGCGGCCCGTTCGTATCGCGGATGGCTGCCAGCTTGCCGCCGGCCAGCGCCAGCGCTTCTTCCCAGCTCGCTTCACGGAATACGTCGTATACGCGCCCAGGGTCCATGGTGAAGCCGCCCGATTTTGGCGGGGCATCGGCGCGCCGTACCAGGGGCTTGACCAGGCGGTGCGGGTGATGGGCATAGTCGAAGCCGTAGCGGCCCTTCACGCAAAGCCTGCCCTGGTTGGCTGGCCCGTCGCGGCCCTCCACGAACAGGATCCTGTTGCCCTTGACGTTGTAAGTGAGCTGGCAGCCAACGCCGCAGTATGGGCAAACGGAGTCGACGCGTTTGTCGGGCAGCGCCAGCGCGGCATCCCGCGCCGGCATCAGGGCTCCGGTCGGACAGGCTTGCACGCATTCGCCGCAGGCCACGCAGGTCGATGCGCCCATCGGGTCGTCCATGTCGAACACGATCTTCTCCTGGTCGCCGCGCCAGGCCAGGCCGATCACGTCATTCATCTGCTCGTCGCGGCAGGCACGCAGGCAGCGCGTGCACTGGATGCAGGCATCGAGATTGACCGCGATGGCGGCATGCGAGAGGTCGCGCGCGGGCTGCCGGCGGGCTGTGAAGCGCGGCTTGCCGAGCGCCAGCGCCGCAGCCCAAAATGCGACTTCGTTATGCCGCGTATGCCCCTGCTGCGGCATATCGGCCAACAGCAGTTCCAGCACCAACTTTTGCGCTGCGAGCGCGCGCGCGCTGTCGCTGCTGACTTTCATGCCTAGCGTGGGATGCCTGCAGCATGCTGGCGCCAGCACCCGCTCGCCATCGATCTCCACCATGCATGCGCGGCAGTTGCCCGCTGGCGCCATGCCGTCCATGTAGCAAAGGTGCGGGATCCGGATGCCTTCGCGACGCGCCGCCTGCAGCAATGTTTCGCCCTCTGCCGCCTGCATCGCGCGGCCATTGAGTTCGAAGGCGATCATCGCCTTACCTCGTGCGGAAAATATTTCAGCACGCAGTCGACCGGATTGGGCGCGGCCTGGCCAAGCCCGCAGATCGAGGCGTCGCGCATCACTTGCGAAAGCTCCCCGAGCAGGCTTTCATCCCACACCGGCTGCGCGACCAGGTCGACCGCCTTCGCCGTGCCAACGCGGCATGGCGTGCATTGGCCGCAGGACTCGTGGCGGAAGAACCGCATCATATTCCCCGCCGCGGCACGTGCGCTGTCATGCTGCGACAGCACGATGATGGCGGCGGAACCGATGAAGCATCCATATGGTTGCAAGGTGTCGAAGTCGAGCGGGATGTTGTTCATGCTGGCGGGAAGGATGCCGCCCGATGCGCCGCCCGGCAGGTAGGCGTAAAGCTGGTGACCGCCCGGCATGCCGCCGCAGTATTCGTCGATCAGCTCCTGAACCGTAATGCCGGCTGGCGCCAGTTTGACGCCGGGCTGATTCACACGCCCGGACACAGAGAACGAGCGCAGGCCTTTGCGTCCATGGCGGCCATGGCTGGTGAACCATGCCGCGCCCTTCGCCAGGATCTGCGGCACCCAGTACAAGGTCTCGAAATTGTGTTCAAGCGTTGGGCGGCCGAACAGGCCCACTTGGGCCAGATACGGTGGCCGCAGCCGCGGCATGCCGCGCTTGCCCTCGATCGATTCGATCATGGCGGATTCTTCGCCGCAAATATAGGCGCCGGCGCCGCGCCGCAGGTGAATGCGGGGCGAGCCGTCGCCCAGTCGCGCCAGCTCTTGCTGCAGCAGCTGGCGGCAATCGTGGTATTCGTCGCGCAGGTAGACATAGATCTCGTCGATGCCAACCGCCCAGGCGGCGATCAGCATGCCTTCAACGAATTGCCGGGGATTGTGTTCGAGGTAGAAGCGGTCTTTAAACGTTCCCGGCTCGCCTTCGTCGATATTGACCGCCATCAGGCGCGGCCCTGGCTCGTTGCGCACAATCCGCCATTTGCGCCCAGCCGGGAAGCCGGCCCCGCCCAGCCCGCGCAGCCCGGCATCTTCGAGCGCACCAATCACAGCCTCCACCGAGCGTGCACCGGACAGGCATTCGCCCAGGACCGCAAACGCTGCGCCCTCGCCCTCGCCGATGCACTGCGCGGCGCCGGTGCTTGCCGCGGCCGCGACGGCCGCCGACACGCTCTCGCAGCTGGCCAGGCCCGACGCCCGCTGGCCCACCAGCACTGCCGGGGCCTGCTCGCAGCGTCCGATGCAAGGCGCCGATACGATCCGCACCTCCCGCCCCAGCATCGCCGGCAAGCGCGCCAGCAGCTCGCCAGCGCCAGCCATCTCGCACGACAAGCCATCGCACACGCGCACCGTCAGCGCCGGCGGCGGGAGCTCGCCTTCGCGAACGATATCGAAATGGTGGTAGAAGGTGGCGACTTCGAAGACTTCAACCTGCGCCAGCCGCAACTCGGAAGCCAGTGCAGCCAGGTGCGCCGCCGACAGGCAGCCATATGCATCCTGGATCAGATGCAGAAACTCGATCAGCAGATCCCGCCTGCGCGGCAGGCCGTCCAGCAAAGCCTGCACCTGCTGCAGTGCAGCAGCGTCGACTTGCCGGCCTTTCGGCCGCTGGCGCTTCCTCTCCCGGCTGGCACCCTGCACTGCAATAGGAATCATGCCCTGATTCACCTCGCGAAATGGCCTTGCTTACCTCAGGGTATCATGCGTGGCCCTGGGGCGGAACATGTTATCGTCAGTATAAGGATGCCACAGCACGGGAGGTCAACCGTGGAAAATTTTCAATCGCTGGCGTCCATGCTGGACCTTTACCAGTTGAGCCTGACAATCGTCCTCGTACTGCATGCGTTCAGCCTGGTTCCACAATGGCAGCGCCAGTATTTCCATCCGCGCCTGATGCGGGTGGCGATGCTGGGAATGATGCTGGGGATCGCGCAAGGCGCGGTGATCGCCACCGCCGTGGAGCTTAGCGCGATCGCGCGGGGCGGCGGCCTTGCCCTGCTGGGCGCCGCGATCATGATGCATGCCTGGGTGGCGCTGCAAAACCTGCTGGCCAGTTACGCCTTCGTCCACCTGCACCGCGCCAGTGCCGTGCTGGCCTGCCGCATGCGCTGGGGCCAGCGCCCGCTCGGCTACCTGAGCGCCGCGCTTACCGTCGTCGCCGGACTGACGCTGGCGTGATCAGTTGCGGCCGGCAGTGCCGTGCTCGGACCAGACAATATCGTTATCCACCGAATACAGGCGGCACGGTTCCTTGCTCGCCGCCTGGCAGGCCGCCAGCGCCTTTTCGTTGGTGTTCTCGCCCTCTTCCGCCCAGCCCCATGAACCGGTGGCCGAAATCGCAAAGGCGCGCGGCGTAGCTTTGTTCAGGAACTCCCGATACTGCTCGCGGCCACGCTGGGGCACGTAGGGAACGGCACCTACGTCATCCAATGCAGCATAGCGGGTGGCCTTTTGCGCCGGCGGTTCGGCCACGGCGTAGACCTCGCGGGTCGGCATGCCGACGCCGGCCAGGAAGCGCTCGACTTCCGGCAACCAGACCGCCGCACCATCGCGGTTGCCGAGCAAACCGTGCGCGTCTTTCTTGAACGCGCCATAAGCCACCAGGTCAGCCTTGCCGCCGGCCGCAGTGAAAGCGCCATGCATGCGTGCCACCAGTTCCGGTCCGAAGTAGCTGTCATTCGCGCCATACATCCACATGCTCGGCAGCTTGTTACGGCGGCCGTACTCGCCAAACGCCTTGACCAGGGCGCCCTGCCAGTTGCACAGGTCGCCATGCACCTTCAGGCCCCCGGCAAAATTCATGATGCCGCGCACACCCGGCAGGTCCTGGGTAGCCGCGGCCATGCTCGCCAGGCCGCCAAACGACTGGCCGGCCAGCACGATATGATCATTGTCGACCCAGGGCTGGGTACGCGCGAAACGCACCACGTCGGCGATATCGCCCGCCTGCTCGTAGCCATTGGCCGTCATATTGCAGCCATATTCAACGAACTTGCCGGTCGAATTGGCAAAGCCGGTACGCATCGGCACCATTACCGCGTAGCCGCGCCGCACGAAGGCCGTGGCCAGGTAAATGAAGCGGTCGCGCGACTGGAACTTCGGATTGCCCGGTGCCTTGCCATGGTTGATGATCAACAGCGGGAACGGGCCGGCGCCAGGAGGACGGAAAACAGTGGTCTCCAGTTGTACGCTCTGCGCGCGGCCGGCCGGAACCATGATGATCTGCTCATGCAGGCGAGAGTCGAGCGCAGCTTCCCCGGCCCGCGCGAATGGCAGGCTTGCACAGGCCAGCAGTATGGCGGCGACACGTGCGGCGAAGGAATTAATGATGCTCTCCGGAACAATGCGTAGGGGCAATATCCCAGATTCTTATGCGCACCGCTCAGGAAAGCAATCCCAAAACGACAAACGTAGCAATTAACTCAGCTTCAGGAGCATGGAACGCATGGATTCCAGTACTTCGTCGGCTAATTCGGGGTCGGTTTTGTAGACATTTCGCGACACCGAGATGCCGCCCACCAGCGCTGCCATGACCGCGAGCGCCTGTTGCCGCTGGCCTTCCCCGGCCGGCAGCTGCTGGCTGATGTATTCCACCATCTGGCGGAAACCGCTGGTATAGCCTGCACCCACTGAAGCATCCTGGCGCGCCACCTCGCTGGCGGCAGCCGCCAAAGGGCAGCCTTGCGCAAGGTTGTCGCGCTGTTCCGGCGCCAGGTAGTAATCGACCAGTTGCGCCAGCGTCACCGGGTGCTCAGTCACCTTGCCATAGGCGGAACGTGTGCTGAACTGCATTGCCTCCGCCGCCAGCGCGTCTTTCGAGGGGAAATGGGCGTAAAGCGCGCCATGGGTGAGCCCGGCGGCCTTGCTGATCTCTGCCACGCCAACCCCGTCAATCCCCTTTTCCCGGAACAGCCGGGCAGCCGTTTCGACCAGCACTTGCCGGTTTTCCGCTGCTTTTTCCCTGGTGATCTTCATGGCCAGCCTCCCCCGCATCAATCATTGCGGTCATCATCATACCATGTGTTGCACGGCCTGCTTATTTTTTGGGCAGTGATTGGTAATTTCCATGTGGAATCATGTAAACTGGCGCCATGACGATCTCCGCACTCCAGGCCGGCCTGTCCGGCCTTCAAGCAAACCAGCGCGCCCTGGACGTGGAAGGACACAACGTCGCCAACCTGGCGACACAGAACTTCCAGCCGCAGCAGGCCACGTTCCAGGAAACCGCGGGCGGCACCAGCGTCACCATTTCCACTGCGGCACGCGACCTGTCGGCTGCCGCCAACGCTGGCGGCGCACCGTCAGGCACCGATCCGGCCAGTTCGATCACCAACTCCCTGGTCTACAAGGCCAACTTCGACCTGTCGGCCAAAGTGATCCAGGCTGCCGACGAACGAATCGGTACACTGCTCGATATCAAGGCTTAACGCCAGCGCCTTCCCGCGCTATGCTGTCGTATGTGCAGCGTGGCGGAGGCTAGCATGGACGACATCGAACTCCCCCTTCAGGACCGCAATCAAGCCGCCGAGCTGCTGGCCGAAAAGCTGGTGTACCTGCGCGGCAGCCGGCCCCTGATCCTTGCCATTCCGCGCGGCGCCGTGCCGATGGGGCGCATCATTGCCGACCGCCTCGATGGCGAGCTTGATGTAGTACTGGTGCGAAAAATTCCCTCTGCCATCGATCCCGAGCTGGCGGTCGGCGCCGTGGACGAGCATGGCAACCGCGAGCTGGCGCCCTATTTCAACCGCACCCGTACCAGCATGGAATGGGTCGAGTTGCAGACCCACGAGCAGCTTGAGCTGATGCGCCGCCGCCGCGCATCATACGGCAGCAGGCGGCCGCCGGCCAACCCGGAGGGCCGCACCGTGGTGATTGTCGATGATGGCCTGGCCACCGGTTCCACCATGGCCGCAGCCCTGCGCTCCACGCGCGCGCGCAAGCCAAAGCAGCTGATTGCCGCCGTACCCGTGGCTGCGCCGGATTCGCTGGAAGTGATCGCGCCTTTGGCCGACGGCATTGTCTACCTTGCCGCGCCGATGAACTTCATGTCCGTCAGCCGCCATTACCGCAGCTTCCCGCAGGTGTCGGAAGAAGAAGTCCTGGAGCTGCTGGCGAGCCAGTAGTGCGACTTTGAATTGCCGCGTGTGCGACACTGGCGCAGAGGAGGCAGCCAACGGATGACCGAACACGATCCCCGCAAACAGGATCGCCGCGAAGGAGACCGCGGGCAGCGGCGGCGCGCCGGCGACGCGCCGCGCTACCTTGATCCCGGCGAAACCATCTTCACGCTGTGGGGGCGCGTGATCGTTGCGCGCTACAAGCGCTGGGCTGCCGCCGCGACGCGGCATATCGTCCAGCGGCCTTTGCACATCGGGGTTTCGGCCCGCATCTACCATCCCGAGCCCGGCGCCACGGGGCTGCGCAGCAAGAACCTGCAATATCTCGAAGAGTCCGTGGCGCAGTGGGTGATGTCGCGCGACGTACTGGTGTTCATGATCCCGACCGTGAATACATCGGGCCTGCTGCACCCCTCCAATATCCGCCTGCGCGACTACGCCAAGCACCTCGACGGCCTGGTGCTGCAAGGCGGCGCCGACGTATCGCCGCAAAGCTATGCCGAAGCGCCGACCAAGCCTGAATGGAGCGGCGACCGGGCGCGCGACATGTACGAACTGGAGCTGTTGCATGAATTCGTCGAAGCAGGCAAGCCGGTGCTGGGTATTTGCCGCGGATGCCAGCTGCTCAACGTCGCCTTCGGCGGCAGCCTCTACCAGGACATTGCGACCGATGTTCCGGACGCCCATGCCCACGTGTCCGACGATTACGACCGGCACCGGCACGAAGTCACTTTCCCGCCCGGCTCCTCGCTGCCTAATATGGTCAGGGGCCCGCAACGCGCACTGGTGAACTCCATCCACCACCAGGCGGTGAAGTCGCTGGGCAAGGATATGCAGGTGGAAGCGCTGTCCTATCCGGACAATATGATCGAAGCAATCCGCTACACGCGGGCGCCCTTCGTAATGGGCCTGCAATGGCACCCCGAATTCCACCGCGCGGGCGGCGTTGAACTGCTCGATTGCACCGGCATCCTCGACAGCTTCCTCCGCGCCGCGCGCGAAACGCGCTTTTAACGCTTGCAGGGCTTCCCGTCGTATTGCAGTTGGTGCTGCCTATACGCGCTGCCATTCCAGCGCTCGATAGGGAAGCAGAAGCCCGGACCGCCGATTTCGATGTCGGGCCAGCCGTCCTTGCCCCTGGTATGGAGCACAGTCAGGATGCCGGCGCCATGGGTAATGAGCTTCCATTTGCCATCGGACTGCCTGCTGACCAGGGCATAGCCGACGCCAGTATCGCCATAGCATGCCGTGCCGCTTTCCGTGATGATTGCTTCAGGTTGGCCGTCGCCATTCAGGTCTTTGACTTGTTCGATCGCGCCCGGCACATAGCTCGCCCCGGAGTCAGCGCAGGACTTCCATGCTTTTCCATGCTGTTTGAAGCCCGCGGCCTTGAATGCGGCAGCTTCGTCCGCCGCTGGCAATGTGTTTGCAGCTGCCAGCGAGGCCTGGCTGAACACCAGGCTAAATATCGCGATAATCAGTTTCATATTGCCATCCTCCCCGCTTTGGCCATTCTAATCCATGTGGTAGCTCAGCAGGACCAAAGAGGAAATGCAATACCCGGCGGCGACTGGTGCCTGTTGCTTTTGAGGAACGATGTAACAGTAGCGGTCGCATCACCAGCAGGTCGCCCACCTGCGCCAGGCAGGCTTGCTCGTCCTGGCGCAATGCCGCCGCATCCTGCGGCGGAATGACTCCTTGCCGGTGCGACCCCGGCACCACATGCACCGGACCGTCCTCCGCACCGCAAGGGTCAAGATGCAGCCGCACTGCGACCAGCTGTTCCAGCAATCCGCTCGGAGGCTGCACATACCAGCCATCTTCCTTGCGCGACCAGCCGCGCAGGGCCGTCCCCTCGACCTGCTCGTACACAGGGATGCTCAGGTCCTGGTGCACCGGCACCAGCCAGTTCACGGAACCCGATTTTTCGAAGAAAGTGCATTGCGCAGGGACGTGGCCGGCCGGCAGCAGGTTCCGAACCGCAGGTGAAGCAGTGAGGAAGCCCGCAAGCTCTGCACACCAAGCCTGCGACAGCAAAGTCCGGGACCCTGCCGTGTCGTGGGTACCGATTTGCGCGGCATAGCGTGCGCATTGCCCGGCATCGACGGCACCGGCAATGACCGCAAACCCGCGCCGCGCAAAATCGGCAGCGTCAGCCATCGTTTAAGGTTTTTCGTAGAAGACCAGGGAGCTGCCCAGGGTCAGGGATTCTTCGATGTGAGGGTGCAGGTCAACGAACGGCTTCTGCTCCAGCATTTCAGTTTGCAGGACACTGAACGCGTCCATCGCAACTTCCTCGAATCCGAACTTGCTGGCCTCGATAATCGCAGAGTCCCAGAGGGCATCCGCGCCTTCCTGCAGCAGGAACAGCATGCACTTGTGCAGCGCATGCTCTTGCGGGTGTGCGTATTCATAGACCGGCTTGCCTTCGAAAATCCCTTCGAAGGTGTAGATCCCCAGGACACTGTTATCGCTCATGAGCTATTCGAATTAACTGGAAGTGCCTGATTATACTGCGGACCGGGGTCGTCCCAATGCCCCGAACAGCCACCAGAAAATGCCCGATATCAGCGCCAATGCAGTGCCCAGCACTGCCAGCGAGCGCCAGGAATACAGCACTGACGCCGGAACAAACGGCGGCTGGTATATCAATAGCTGGTCTTGCCGGTGCATATGCAGCGGCAGGCCAGGAGCGAGGTAGCTCTCGGCCAGCACAGGCTTGGCGGCACCGCTCGCCAGCTCGCCCATCGCCAAGCGGACGCGATCGGCCCAGTCGTGATCAAACTCCGGCTTGCCATGGGCGCCGAAATACCGATAGGACTTGCTCGTCGTGGCCAGCAGTTTCCCGATTTCATGAGCGTAGACGCACGTGTCGCTGCCGGGCAGGAATACGACCAGTCCACCCAGGTGCTGGTAGAGGAAGTCGCCGGCAAACACCAATTGACGCTCACGGTCGACGAAGGTTGCAGACTCCTGCGCATGGCCCGGCGTAGAGCGGATTTCGATGGCGCGGCCGCCAAGGTCAATCTTCTCGCCGTCCCCCAACCAACGCTGGATGCGCAAGGCGCGCGAGCCGGTGAGCGATTCCGCGGCAGCGATCTGCAGCCTGCCGCCCTGCGCCCTGGATTGCAGCTCTGCTGTCGCGAGCACCAGCGCACCTTCAAATGCATCCAGGTCTCCGATATGGTCGAAGTGGAAGTGCGAAAGCGCGAGCATGAGGGGCTTGGCAGTCAGGCTTTCGGCCAGCGCCCGAATCGAGCGGATGTTGGCGGGACGCTCGCCGGATCCAGCGTCAATCAACAGCGCGCGATCGCCGCCAACCAGCAGGTAGGAAGAGTTGTATTGTGAGGATTTGGGTTCCGCGATGATGTAGCTGCCATCGTCAATCGCCTCAACCGCATACCAGTCGTCCACGTAGCGCGCCTTTTCACTCCACAGCTGGCCGGAGCGCAGCTTACCGAATACCTGGTCGCTGGCAAACGGCATCCTGGCGAGCAACGATGCGCCAAGCACCAACGCAAGCAGGAGAATGACAGTGGCGACAATGGCGCGCCTGATGGCGCGGGGCTTTGCGGGAACGGCGGACATGGTGCGGCGCGACATGTTGAAAAAATGTCAATTATATCCAATCGCCTGGAATTCCGCGCGTCGCCGATAGCGGCTGGCGCCCTGGCGCCGCCGCCAGCCGATCAATTACCCCTGAACTTCGCAATCGCCGCATCCACCACGCCCTCCACGCTGCCGGAGGAATCGAATTCCGCCCGCAGGTAGTGGGCATCGCTGCCCATGTGGGTCACCTGCATCAGGTGGTTCAGCGCAGCGCTGCCGCCCAGCGCTTCGGCATGCAGGTCCATGCGGCGCAGCGTGGTCAGGATGTCTTCACGCAGTGACAGGCTCTCGTAGGTCTTCGGATGCACCACCGTGCCATCGAGCCCGAAACGGCAGGCCTGGAAGCGGTTGTAGTTGTAGACCAGGTAGTCGTCTTCGGCCGGCGGCTCCTCCTTGCGCTCCAATAGATAGGAGCACAGGGCCTGCAGATAGCAGGCCAAAGCCGCGGCGCGTTCCACCGTCAGCGGCGTGTCGCAGACGCGCAGCTCGATCGTGCCGTATTCAGGCTTGGGGCGGATGTCCCAGTAGAAGTCCTTCATCGACTTGATCACGCCCGTATGCTCCATCTTCGAGAAGAAGCTGTGCTCGAACTCGTCCCACTTCAGGATGAACGGCGCGCGGCCGCTCATGGGGAAGGCGAACACGCTGTTCAGGCGCGCGGAGTTGAACAGGGTGTCGTTCCCCTGTACGTAGGGCGACGACGCCGACAGCGCGATGAAGTGCGGCACGTAGCGGCTCAGGGAATGCAGCAGGTACAGCGCATCGTCGCCGCTGGTGCAGCCGATGTGCACGTGCTGGCCGAAAATCGTGAACTGCTTGGCCAGGTAGCCATACAGCGCCGACACTTCCTTGAAGCGCGGCTTCGAGAAGATCTTGCGCTCCGACCAGCGCTGGAACGGGTGCGTCCCGCCGCCGCAAATGCCGATATTCAGCGTGTCGGCCGCCCGTACCAGGGTATCGCGCGTTTCGCGCAACTGGGCCACCAGCTCGCTGTGATTGGTGTGCACGTCGCTGTTAATCTCGATCATGCTCTCGGTGATCTCCGGCGTGACGTGGCCGGGAAACGGCTTGCGCGCCAACAGGTGCAGCAAGTCCGGGCTCGACGCGGTCAGGTCGAAGTCGGACAGGCTGACCAATTGCAGCTCGAGCTCGACCCCCATTGTCAAAGCTTGCGACGATTTGAATTCTTCCAACGGCATATCAGCCCTCCTCTTTTGCCGTTTCGCGCGCCCGGATCAGCGCGCGCTGCGTAATGACCGGCCCCAGCACTTCCATGAAAAGTGTCATGGCGGCCAGCGCAGCCAGTTCATCCACCAGCACAATACCCATATAGCGCGTCTGCTCCAGGAGCAGGATGCCGAACACCGACATCGGCGACAGCGCTACGCCGATCAACGCGCCCTTGCGCCATGAAATACCGGCCACGTGCGAGAGCAGCGCGACGGCGATGGTCTTGGTAGCGAAGCGCACCAGCAACAGCAATGCGCCCAGCGAAGCACCGAACACTACGCGCTGCCAGTCCAGCGTGGAGACAGCAAACACAAACAGCAGCACCGTCAACAGTTCGCCGATCGCGCCAAAGTTACGCTGCGTGCGCGTGAAGGTCACGCGGCGATGGCGCGCCATCAGGCCGAAGGTCAGGGTCGCCAGCACGGGCGACAAATCGGCCGCCTGCGTGATCGACACCAGCAGCACGACCACCATGGCAAAAGCCACGGTGCCATCTCGCGCCAGCGTGCCAATGCTGCGCAGTAGCGCCGGCACCAGCATGCCTGCCACCGCGCCCAGCACGGCCGAAGCGAGCAGCTCGATCACGCTGCGCGACACGGCTTGCGTCAGGCTGCCGGAGGTCTGGAATACCCAGAAACCAACCACCACCTTGAACACGAACAACGCAAGCACGCAGTTCATTGCCACCAAATGCAGCACGCGCTCCGTCACCTGGCCCGAACTGCGTTCCTCATTAATCACGCGCAGCACGCCTGCCGGCGAAGTGGACATCGCCAAGGATGCAAGCAACAGCGCCGTCAACGGCGGCATGCCTTGCCAGTAAGCGATTGAAAACACTGCGCCGAACGTGAGCGCAGATTCTGCCAGGCCGCTGACGGCAATCCAGGGATTGACGCGCAGCCAGCGCAGGTTGATGCGGTAACCGAATTCAAACAGGATGAGGCCGAAAGCGATATTGGCGAGCAGCGTTACCTGGCTGCTGCCGTCCGGCACAAGAAGATCGGGCATCGCCTGCGCAAGCAGGAAGCCCACCAAACCGTACACACTGATGCGCGGCAGATTACTCCAACGATGAACGAACTCACCTGCGAGCCATGCCAGCAGCATGGCGCAAGGCCATGCGAGTTCGTCAGAGATGACTAACAAATCGGTCATAAACGTACCTCCGAGCCGTACTATATTGCAATTGTGAAAAACGCGTCGCACTTATCTCCGTTACAATGCCATGCATGGACATGATCAGCGAACACGTTTGCCATGGTGGAGTGCAGCGCTTCTACCGGCATGAGTCGGAAGCGATTGGCTTGCCAATGCGCTTCTCCATCTTCATTCCGCCGCAGGCAGCGCAAGGGCCCTTGCCCGCGCTGTTCTATCTCGCGGGACTCACCTGCAGCGAGGAGACCTTTGCCATCAAGGCCGGCGCGCAGCAGCATGCCGCGCGTGAAGGCTTGGTCCTCATCGCGCCGGACACCAGTCCGCGCGGCACGGGCATTGAAGGTGAAACAGCGTGCTGGGATTTCGGCGAAGGCGCGGGCTTCTACCTCGATGCGACGCAAGCGCCGTGGTCGCAGCATTACCGCATGGAGAGCTACATCCACGAGCTGCGCCAACTGGTGATCGATGAACTGCCGGTCGATGCCAAGCGCATCGGCATCTTCGGCCATTCGATGGGTGGGCATGGCGCCTTGACGCTGGCCTTGCGCAGGCCGGACCTGTTCCGCAGCGTATCGGCCTTCGCGCCGATTGCGGCGCCGGTACGCTGCCCTTGGGGGCAGAAAGCGTTCGAGGGCTACCTGGGGCCGGACAAGGAGACCTGGCTGCAGCACGACGCCAGCGCATTGATGTCGGTACAGGACGAAGCACCCTTCCCTAATGGCATCCTGATCGACCAGGGCCTGGCCGACAAATTCCTTGAGGAGCAGTTATATCCGGGAGTGTTCGAGGATGCGTGCCGCGCCGCCGGACAGCCTTTGGAGCTGCGCCGGCATGCGGGCTACGATCATGGCTACTACTTTATTTCGAGCTTCATTGGCGACCATGTGAAGCTGCATAGCCGCCAGTTAAAAGAGCTTTGAAGCGACATTACTTCGTAAGCACCTTGCGGATCGTTTCCGCAAGTTCTTCCGCTACGAACTTGGCCACGTAGGCGTCAGCACCGACGCCCTTTACGTGGTCCTCGTTGGTCTTGCCGGACAACGAAGAATGGATCACCACCGGGATCTTGGAGAAGCGCGCATCCTGCTTCACCAAGCGGGTCAGCGTGAAGCCATCCATCTCCGGCATTTCCAGGTCGGTCAGCACCAGGGCCACACGGTCTTCCACCGGAATGCCTTCGGCCTTGCAGCCTTCGGCGATGTGATTGAGCTTGTCCCACGCTTCCTTACCGGTCTTCATCATCACGAACGGCGCATGCATGGCTTCCAGGCCGCGCTCGATCAGGTTGCGCGCAACGACCGAATCGTCAGCAGCCAGGATGAAGGTACCTGGCTTCAGCGGCAGGCGGCCGACGGCGGTTTCGTCGATTTCCTTACCGTCGCTTGGGGACAGGTTGCGCAGGATGGTTTCCACATCCAGCACCTGCGCCAGGCGGGTGTTCTGCACGTCGCCATCGACGCGCGCAATCGAGGTCACCATGCCGCTACCGTGGCTGCCTTCAGCGCTCAGCACCTGGCTCCAGTCCAGGCGCACGATCTCGTCCACCGATTCAACGGCGAAGGCTTGCGTGGTGCGCGCGAACTCCGTCACCAGCATGATGTTCAGGCCAGTCTTTGGCTTGACGCCGACAATGCCCGGCAAGTCCATCACAGGAATAATCTGGCCGCGCAGGTTGACCACACCCAGCATATGCGGCTCCGAACCTGCGACGGCGGTCACGGTCGGCATCGCAACAATCTCGCGGATCTTGAAGACGTTAATGCCGTATAACTCGGAATTGCCACTGGTGCCATCGACACCGAGGCGGAACAACAGCAGCTCGAACTTGTTGGAGTTTGTGAGGTTGCTACGCTCGTCAACTTCTTGTTGAACGGAATTCATCGATCGCTCCAGTCTGCTTTAAATGGCATTCCCTTTGGTATGGAATGTTTCGGCAGTATACCGGCCTTTTTTTGACATCCGGGAGCGATGAGGGGCAGAAACAACAAAAAAAGGACGCACGTTGGCGTCCTTCTAAGAATTCTGGAGCGGGAAAAGAGTCTCGAACTCTCGACCTCAACCTTGGCAAGGTTGCGCTCTACCAACTGAGCTATTCCCGCAGGGGAGGCGCTATTATGACAGCCACTATCCAGAGTGACAAGTTCTTTTTCGTTTGTCATGCCCCTATAATATCCGCATGGATTCTATCGAGATAGTTTTGGCAATGCTGCTGGCCGTGATCGCCAGCGCTTACATGAAGCGGATACTTTCCGGCATTCCCCTGCCCCTGGTGCAGATCGGTCTTGGCGCCAGCATTGCCGCATGGTCGGGCCACGGCATCCAGCTCGACCCGGAGTTGTTCTTCCTGCTGTTCATCCCGCCGCTGCTGTTCCTCGATGGCTGGCGCATCCCGAACACGGGCCTGTTCCGCGACCGCGTCGTGATCCTTGAACTCGCCCTCGGCCTGGTGATCTTCACCGTGCTCGGCGCCGGCTACCTGATTCACTGGATGATCCCCGCCATGCCGCTGCCGGTGGCATTTGCGCTGGCGGCAATCCTGTCGCCAACCGACCCGGTTGCCGTCGGCTCGATCGCCTCGCGCGCACCGATCCCGAAACGCCTGATGCACATCCTGGAAGGCGAAGCGCTGTTGAACGACGCCAGCGGCCTGGTGTGCTTCCGCTTTGCCGTGGCGGCCGCACTGACCGGCTCCTTCTCGCTGGCCAACGCTTCGCTGACCTTTGTCTGGCTGGCAGCGGCAGGCATCGCGACGGGTGTTGCCGTGACCGGCGCCATCGCATGGCTGCAGGGCCGGCTGACCACGCGCTACGGCGAGCCTGCCGGCTCGCCAATCCTGGTCAGCCTGCTGATTCCATTTGGCGCCTACCTGGTCGCCGAGCGCCTGCATGCTTCCGGCATCCTGGCCGCCGTGGCGGCGGGCATCACCATGAGTTATGTGGAGCTGGGCGGCCAGGCACTGGCCGCAACCCGCATCCAGCGCACCGCCGTATGGGACACGGTGCAGTTCACGCTGAACGGTGTGATGTTCGTGCTGCTCGGCGAGCAGTTGCCTGACATCCTGCGCGGCGCCAGCGAGTCGCTGGAGCAGAGCGGCCATATCAATCCATGGTGGCTGGTGCTGTATGCCTTCGCCATCAGCTTCGGCTTGATTGCGCTGCGCTTTGCCTGGGTGTGGGCAACGCTGCGCGTGACCCTGTATCGCCGCAGCCGGCGCGCCTCCCCGGCGCAAGGCGGCAAGCCGCACTGGCGCCTGCTGCTGGCAACTGCGCTGGCCGGTGCGCGCGGTGCGATCACACTGGCCGGCGTGCTGACCTTGCCACTGTTCATGCCGAACGGCGATCCTTTCCCGGCGCGCGACCTGACCATTTTGCTGGCCAGCTCGGTGATCCTGATTTCCCTGCTGGCGGCAAGTGTCGGTTTGCCGCGCCTGTTGGGCAGCATGCGCTTGCCGGAAGAGCCGGCAGAGCGGCAGCAGGAAGATATGGCGCGGCGCCAGGCAGCATCGGCGGCGATCGCAGCCATCGAGCGCGCCGAACTGGCGTTGGCCGACGCCCACCATCCCGACGTGCTGCCGCAAGCGGCGGCGCGCGTAATCGCGCTGTACGAGTACCGCCTGAATGTGGCCTGGTCGGCGGAAGACCAGAACAAGGAACACTTCCGCAAGCTGGACCGCGCCGAGCGCGAACTGCGCCTTGCCGCCATGGTGGCCGAACGCCAGGCTATCTTCGACCTGGCGCGCCACCACACCATTTCCGACGAAACGGCACGCAAGCTGGTGCGCGAGATTGACCTCGTCGAAGCACGCCACCAGAAGAAATGAACCGGCGCGCCACCCTTTCACTCGCTGGCGCGTGGCTGCTGTTCTGGGCCCTGATGGTGGCGACGGCGATCCAGGACTTCCTGCGCCATGACGACCATGGGCCGCTGTGGCAACCCATCCTGTGGGAGTCGTCGTCGATGGTCGTGGCCTCCCTGCTGCTGGCGATGCAAAGGCTTGCCACGCGGCGCCATGACACCCTGCTGGCAACTCCCGCGCCCTGGTTTGCACGGCAGGCTCTATGGCTGCCGGTATGGTGGATACTGTTTACGCCGTTGGCGTTTGGCATCCGGCACGGCGTGTACGCCCTGCTGGGCGCGGAGTACCAGCATGAACCCTGGGGCGAGACCTTGCTTTACGAGAACGTGAAGATTTCGGTCTTCGTCATTATTTTTACCCTGATTACCTTTGGCGTGCTGTCGTATCGCGCCGCCGAACAAGCCAATGCCAACTGGCGGACGGCCCAGCTGCACCAGCTTACGCAGCAGATGCAGCCGCATTTCCTGTTCAACGCGCTGAACACCATTTCTTCGCTGATGCACACCGACGTCGAACGCGCCGATGCGACGCTGGTGCAGTTGGCCGATGTCCTGCGCGCGACGCTGGACGTCAGCGGCCAGCAGCAGGCGCCATTGTCGACCGAACTTCGCCTGTTGCGCGGTTATGCGCGGCTGATGGAGGAGCGCTTTGCGGACCGCGTGCAGATCGTCTGGGAAATTGATGCGGCCTGCAGCGATTGCCTGGTGCCGGTGATGAGCATGCAGCCTTTGCTGGAAAACGTCTTCAAGCACACCGTCGAACGGCGTCGCGGCGTGACGAAGATCGCCATCAGCGCGAAACGCGATAGCGGTGCTTTGCTGCTCACAGTCAGCGACGATGCCGGGCACCTCGCTGCGCACGGCACCGATAGCGGCGTTGCGGTAAGCGGTATCGGTGTGCGTAACTTGCGCGAAAGGCTGCAAGCACTGCACGGCGAACAGGCGACGCTTCAGTTGCGGCAGCTCGCACCTGCTGGCGTGCGCGCTCAAATGAGGTTGCCATGCGTATCCTGATCGTTGACGACGAGCGCCCTGCGCGCGACAAGCTGCGCCGCATGCTGGCGCAGGAGGCGGACATCACCGCCATCGAGGAGGCACGCGATGGCGTGGAGGCGCTGGAGCAAGCCGCCAGCTTCGCACCTGACGCCATTTTCCTCGACGTGCAGATGCCAGAAGTCAGCGGCCTGGAAGTGGCCGCCTCCCTGCCCCATCCGGCGCCGCTGATCGTGTTTGCCACCGCCTTCGATGAATACGCCGTGCCGGCCTTCGATGCCAACGCCATCGACTACCTGCTGAAGCCCTTTGACTCTGCCCGCCTGCAACGCGCCATGCAGCGCCTGCGTGAACGCCTGGCAAGCCGCGCACTGCAAGGGGAGCGCGCTCCGGGCGCCATCGGCCTGCCGCTTCAGCAGCTGCTGGTCAGCGAGCGCGGCGGCACCCGCGTGGTCGCCGTCGCCGACATCCAATGGCTGGAGACAGCCGACAATTACGTGGTGCTGCACACCTCACAGGGCACCCCGCTGTTGCGCCAGACCCTGACCGACCTGCTGGACAGCCTGGGCAAGCAATTCGTGCGCTGCCACCGCCGCGCCGCCGTCCGGCTATCCCTCATCGACAAGATCGACCTGGAAGGCCGACTGGTCCTGCGCAACGGCGCCCTCGTGCCGCTTGGGCGCAACTTCAAGGCAGCCATACTGGAGGCCGTCACCCATCGGCAATCCCGATAACTGCAATCGCCAATTCCCGTTTCCATTTCAAGCGATGAGCCGCGACAATGACCCGGCTCACAACGGAGGGAGAAAGCATGGAACGGGTATTGATCGCCGGCGGCAGCTCCGGCATGGGATTGGCGCTTGCGGAGCGCCTGCTGCACGAGGATTGCGCGGTGACGATCGCAGGCCGCTCGAGCGCAAAGCTGGCCGGCGCGCGGGAGAAGCTGCAGAACGCGCCGCAGCTCGCAACCGTCGCAGCAGACATCACACAGGAGGATCAGCTTGCCAACATGTTTGCGCAATGCGGCCCGTTCGATCACATCGTCTGCACCGCGGCAGACATCGGCGGCGCATACCAGCTCTTGCCGGACATCGATATCGCAGTGATGCGCAAGGCAATGGATTCCAAACTGGTCGGCCCGCTCTTGCTGGCCAAATACGGCGCGCCCTCGCTGCCAGCCTCCGGCAGTATCACCTTCACCTCAGGCATCGCCTGGTGCCGGCCAGCGGCACGCGGCTCGGTGGTGGCCGCGATCAACGGCGGGCTTAACTCGCTCACCTACGCACTGGCGGTGGAACTGGCGCCCATCCGCGTCAATGCAGTTTCGCCTGGCTGGGTCGACTCGCCGATCTGGGAATTTGTCGCCGGCGATGCAAAGGCCGGCATGCTCGAAGGCATGGCAAAGAAGTTACCGGTTGGGCGCGTCGGCAGCGTCGGCGACATTGCCGACGCGATCTGCTTCCTCATGCGCAACCGCTTCGCCACCGGCAGCGTATTGCATGTCGACGGTGGACACCGGATGGTGTAGGCCGAGGCCTTTCTGCCGGACCGCATCCTGGAACCGGCGCAAGGCAGGCGGCAATTGCCTTGGCCGCCAGGCCATATGGATGCCGACGCGCCCGGTGCCATCCTCCCATGGCAACGCAACGATCCCTGCATCAAGCCCCGCAAAGGCCAGCCGTGGCATCAACGCACAACCGAACCGGGCGCGAACCATGCTCACTATCGCGCCCAGGCTGCCGTATTCACCAGCCACTTGCGGCAACGGGAATCCTCGCGTCGAGAACGCGCTGTCAAACATGCCGCGATAGGCGCACCCCTGCGCCGTCACCAGGAAGCGTTCGCCCGCAACATGCTGCGGCCCGACGCTGGCTAACTCGCCAAGCACGTGACCGGCCGGCACCAACAATGCCAACTCGTCCGAACCGACGCACTCGCTGTGCAGGCCGCTGTCAGGCGGCGGCTGCGTGAAAGTGAAACAGAGGTCCAGCGAGCCATCCCGCACCGCTTCGCGCAGCGCGCCAGTGCCTGCCACCTGCAAATCAAGCTGCAGCCCGGGATGCCTGCCCTGAAAGTCGGCCAGCATCGGCGCCAGCCAATGCGCGCACAAGGTTTCCAGCGCCCCAATCGTCAAGCTGCCCCGCAGCTCCGTATCGCCGGCCACAATGGCGCGCGCATCGGCTGCCAGCGCCAACAGGGACTCGGCATATTCCACCAGCTTTCCGCCCGCATCGGTGAGAGCCAACTTACGCTGCGAACGCTCGAACAGCGCCACGCCTAAATCCGCCTCCAGCGCCTGGATCTGTTCGGTCACGCTGGACTGTGCGAGATGGACCTTCTGCCCCGCCCTGGTGAAGCTGAGCGTGGAAGCCACCGCAAGAAAAGTTCGTAAATGTTTGAGCTGCATGCTCCGCATTATCGCCGAGATCCCGCATGAAAATCGTTTGAACTTTTGGTAGGCCTGCCTGTCCATACCAGACTAACCAGGGAGACCATCATGCCAGAACAAAAACTGCTTGCAACCTTGCTGCACATTTCCGACCTGCACATCGGAAGCCTTGATCCAAGCACAGGCGATGCCACCATCAGCCAGGCCGTGCAATTCGGCCTGGATAACTTTCCCATATTCGATGGACTGCTCGGGCATCACGCCACTGGCCTGCGCGCCCTCGCAGAATTTGTCGAGAAACTGCGCGCCAGCGACGAACAATTCCAGATTCTTGTCACCGGCGACCTGAGTCGCAACGGCGATGCGCATGAACTCGCACTGGCACGCCGATTCTTTGAAAGCGAAATCGACATTCTTCCACCCAACGGCGATTATGTCGGCCTGCATGCCGCCGGAAAAATCATCACAATTCCTGGGAATCACGATCACTGGGCAGGAATACCGGTACCGATAGGTGCGACTCCGTCCAACTTTTACCACTACTTCATTGGTGCCCTTCCCGCCACGCGCAGCCTCCCGCTCGGAAATCTGGGCCATGAGCTAACCTTGATTGAACTTGATTCGGATGCCGACATTCGCCCCAATTCCATCCAGCGCAGCTATGCACGAGGCAGCTTCCGCTCGCAATTGCAGTTGCTTGACGCCATGCTTGAACCACGCAAAGCACGTGAAGTCCGCGTACTGGTCATCCACCATGCACAGACATGGACAGGATTCAGCCTGGCCATAGCCCACGCTACGAAGCAGGCCCTGGATCAGTTCCTGCAACAGCACGAAATTGCCGTGATCTTGTGCGGCCACACGCACAAAGCCTCCGTGCGGCGCCACTATGCCGGCGCCAGGGAGTGCTGGGAATGCGGTGCGGGTTCAACGACACAATTTGATGCCGTTCCCCGCAAATGGCGCGTCAGGCTGCGCAAACCGGACAGCGTCAACCTCGAGCCGAATGCCTTGATGCTCCACCGCATCTTCGCCGTTGATGGCAGGCTCGAGTGGGCAACGACAACCTACCACCGTTCAGCAACGGGCTTCACTGCCGTTCATGCCCCGCACGAGTTCGCGTTGCAATAGCGCCGAACCTTGTGCCAGGTCGCGTTGGTTGGCGCACCAGCGCTGGACCAGCACGTCTTGCGCGAGAAGACCTTCCGGGCGCGCCGTTTCCGGCATTTGGGAAAACGTGTTCGCGCCCAGGTAGCAATAACCGCCAACCAGCAGGGGCGATGCCTGCAACATGCAGAAAAGGCTGCGGGCAAGCGCCGGCACCCGTTCCAATTCCAGGTCGAGCGTGCCCGCAACGGTTCCGTTCAATAGCGCCTGGCTGATCGCTACACTGCTGCCCTTTTGCTTGACGACGATGTCGGTGTCTGCGCTTTTGCGGGCTACCGATCCGTCTCCGGCGCGCCGAAGGGAGCGGTTGAACAGCAATTCAATTTCACGCAAAGCCTCGCACACCATGCCGGGCGTCAGGCCGTATTTCAACAGTCGTTCGCCGGCAGGATCGCCACTTCTGCAAGAGGCATGGTACTGGCGCAAGTGCGGCACCAGGTCAGGCGGCAGTTTGCCGACACCCATGAGCGCGAGTTCCCACTGGCCAAGCCCGGACGGTGGGCGCATTTCATCCAGCTTTTCAAGCAACGCTGCCCAGGCATCAGCAATCACCTGCTGCTCGCCATTGAGTATGGCTGCTATCGATGGCTGGAGTTCCTCAGTTTCAGCATTCTGCAGTTCGCCGCTACTCAACGCTGCATACACACTTGCAAGCCATTCCGGATGTTCAGCCAGCGCGGCGCACTCGCCAGGATCAAGCAACAAGTCCTCCTGCTCCAGCGCCAGGCGGATCTGCTGCGCGTGCGTGCGCAAGCTCTCCAGTGCGTCGCTATCATCAAATGCGCTGAGTGCTTTCTTGAGTATATCGATTTCCGGCATGATCTTTCTCCCCTGGCGATCAGGCTGCGCGGCACGCCGTACTGAATTCAGCAGTGCTTGTGCAAAGCGTGCCTTGGCCTGGTTCACCTGTTCGGTTGACATTCCGAGTTCGGCGGCCACAGTGCGTGGCGCCTGGTCCATGACCCAGACCCGGTAAGCAATGTCGGCATCGGTCGATTGCGGCCGTGCCTCGATCAATTGCAACGCGACCCGGCTGACCGTGGCAGCCAGTTGGTCGCGCAAGCGATAGCGCGTGAGATGATGTTTCTCCGCAAGTTCGCGCTCGCCGGGCCCATAGTCCGACAGGAAGTCGGCCAGTAGTGCCTGCTCGGCTTCGGGCAGTAGTGCGATGGCAGCCTTGAGCTGGGCGATTTGCTGTTTCATTTCTACAGCCTCCAACGGCAAGGGATCGGCTGCGGCCAGGTCGAGGCATTCTTCAATGTCGACGGCACGCGAACGCAGCCGGTGCAACTTTATCTGCCGGCGGCGGCCAAAGCGGTAAAAGGCGGTGGCGAGATAGGGGGCGAAATCGCCCTTGGCCGAGTCAAAGCGGCTATTGAGCGGTTCCCATTCAAGGAAAAAGTCATGGATCAGGTCGCGGGCGTCGTGCGGCTGGATGTGATAGCCATCGCGTACCAGCTTGCTCAGCACGCGCCACAGCAGCGGCTCGTACTCGAGGAAATCCCTGGGGGACGCCAACGCACTCATCAATATCTCCAATCGGGGCACTCAATACAGTCATATTGCACGGCGCCGGCCGGCTGGTTGAAATCTGCGTCAATGAATACGTTCGCCCCTGCCAAATGCTGTTCGCCACCTATTGCTGGCTTGGCAAGACCGGTGTCCTTAAGCTGGATTCATGTCCAACCCTGCTTGCCAAACCATCATGCAAAACCAACGCCTGTATTTCCTCGACTGGCTGCGCATCGGCGCTTTCTTCCTTCTCGTGCTGTACCACACCGGCATGTATTACGTGACCTGGGACTGGCATGTCAAAGCGCCCCACCCCAGCCAAGCCATCGAGCCGCTGATGCTGCTTTCGTCCCCTTGGCGCATGTGCCTGCTGTTCCTGATTGGCGGCGCAGCAGCGGCTTTCCTGCTCGACAAACTGGGCGGCAAGGGCCTGGCCAAGGAACGCAGCAAACGCCTGCTGGTTCCGCTTATCTTCGGCATGTTCTTCATCGTGCCGCCCCAATCCTACTTTGAAGTGGTGTCGGACGTCGCCTACCAGGGCAGCTATTTCGACTTCATGCAGCTCTATTTGCGCGCCTATCACGGCTTCTGCGACAACAATGGCTGCCTCGACTTGCCGACCTGGAACCACCTCTGGTTCCTGCCCTATTTGTGGATCTACACCCTGCTGCTGGCAGCCATCGGCAGCCTGCGCATACAAGCCATGGGCGCCTGGCTGCTGCGCCACCTGCAGGGCTGGAAGCTGTTTGTCCTGCCGGTGGCATTCCTGGCTGTCGGCCGCATCCTGCTGTTGCCGCATTGGCCGCATACCCATAACCTGACGTCCGACTGGCATAACCA
Source organism: Duganella sp. Root336D2 (assembly GCF_001425005.1). Taxonomy (GTDB): domain Bacteria; phylum Pseudomonadota; class Gammaproteobacteria; order Burkholderiales; family Burkholderiaceae_D; genus Rugamonas. The sequence continues at coordinate 740,772 of NZ_LMDB01000001.1, forward strand.
TGCGATGAGCCTGCCTTACTTCCTGCTGGGTGCGGCCATGGCACGCCGCGGTGAATTCTGGCAGCGACTGGAAAACGTGCGTTTTGCCGCGCTGGGATTCTTCCTCGCGAGCTGGGCATCCATCATCTTCTATTACGCATCGGGCGACACCTACAAGGACTGGCTGCCGCTGGCACGCGTCGTCTACGCACTGTGCCAATGGAGCGCCATCATCGCTGTGTGCGGTTTCGGCCATCGCCACCTGAATTTCGACAGCGCCAAGCGCCGCTACCTGACCCAGGCAGTGTTCCCGGTCTACATCCTGCACCAGACGTTGATCATCTGCCTGGCGATGGCACTGCGCGCGGCCAATCTGGCGCCCGCGACCGAAGGCGCACTGATCGTGGTGCTGACGCTGGCCATCAGCTTCGGAGTATTTGAGGTAGTGCGCCGGGTGCCGCTGCTGCAGCCGCTGTTCGGCGTGGGGAAAGCGGCAGGCACGACGCCTGCCGCCAAGGATGGATTAGTTCAGCACCTTGCGTGAGCGCTTGGCGCGGTACATCTCGGCATCGGCTATCGCGAGGGCTTCCTCCAGGTCGATGCCGGGCTTGCGCATTGCCATGCCGATCGAAGCCCGCACATCGTAACCGGCCAGCGTTTCCTGCACCCGCAGCAGCATGGCCTGGGCGTCGAAATAGTCGCACTCGACCATCAGCATGGCGAACTCGTCGCCGCCCATGCGCGCTACCACGTCGGAACCGCGCGTGACTTCCTTCAGTGCCTTGCTGCAACGGATCAACAGGGCATCGCCGGAGGCATAGCCCTGGGTATCGTTATAGAACCTGAGATCGTCCAGATCGATTGACACCACGCAGGCCGGGTGCCCATAGCGACGGCAACGCTCATCCTCGCGCACCATCAGCATGTCCCAGCCGCGCCGGTTGTACAGGCCGGTCAGTTCATCGCGCGTGATATCGACGTCCATCCGCTCGGCCTTGCGCACCGCTTCGGTACCGGCCAGCTCGGCTTCCAGCAAGCCGCCCAGCAGCTCGCCCATCAGTACGATCATGTCCTTGTCTTCCCGGATGCGCTCCGGTTGCGGCTCGGGATCGATGGCACACAAGGTGCCGAACAGGGTGCCGTCGGCGCGCCGCAGCGGCACGCCCACATAGGCGCCGATGGTGATCTTGTCGGTAATCGGGGACTGGGCATAGGCCGGCTCGCTCGCCACGTCGGGCGCGATGTGCGGACCCTGCCCTTCGACCATGCGTGAACACAAAGTTTCCGCCCAACTATAAACCTGTCCTGCCTTCACGCCATAACCATGGTCGTCGGCGAACAGGACGATCCAGTCTTTCCCGTCGGTACGGGTGACCATCCACAATTTGAAGCCCAGGCGCTGCCGAAGGAATTGCATGGTGGCCTTGGAAGCGGCCGCAAAATCGTTCATCATTGCTTGCCTCATCAATAGCTGGTTCCGGCACGGAGTTGAAGTGTCATTATGCACCGGTCGGAGTAGACTTGACAGCGCTAATTTACCTGGAGACTCACACGATGACCCGCCTGACCGCCAAGGACTTTGAACCGGAAGTACTGGAGCTGTTCGACAAATACGTGCATGGCCAGTTAAGCCGCCGCGATTTCATCGCATCGGCAACACGCTATGCGGTGGCCGGCGCGACCGGCGCCAGCCTGTTGGCGACACTGGCGCCCAGCTTTGCCGCGCCGCTGGTAGCGGCCGACGACACGCGCCTCAAGGCTGGCTACGCGGAGTATCCCTCACCTCAAGGCTACGGCAAGCTGCGCGGCTACCTGGTGCAGCCGGCCGCGGCCAAGGGCAAGCTGCCCGCTGTGCTGGTGGTGCATGAGAATCGCGGCCTGAACCCGCATATCGAGGACATCACGCGCCGCCTGGCGCTCGATGGCTTCCTGGCCTTTGCACCGGATGCCCTGTTACCGCTGGGCGGCTATCCCGGCGATGAGGACAAGGCGCGCGAACTGTTCTCCAAACTGGACCAGGCCAAGACCCGCGCCGATTTCCTGGCGGCGGTGCAAATCCTCAAGTCGCACCCCAGCGCAACAGGCAAGGTCGGCGTGGTGGGTTTCTGTTATGGCGGCGGCATGGCCAATTACCTCGCGACCATGGTGCCTGACCTGGCGGCGGCCGTGCCCTTCTACGGCGCCCAGCCGCCGGCTGCCGATGTGCCCAAGATCAAGTCGCCCCTGCTGGTGCACGATGCCGGCAACGATGCGCGCATCCTGGCCGGCTGGCCGGCATACGAGGCTGCGCTGAAGGCAGCCGGGAAGGCGTACCAGCACTTCGTCTATCCCGGCGTCGAGCATGGCTTCAATAATGACACCACGCCGCGCTATGACGAAGCCGCCGCCAGGCAGGCCTGGCAGCGCACCGTGGACTTCCTGCGCGCGAACGTCGCTACTTCGTAAAGGTCAGCGTATAGGCGGACGCTCCCGGCAACAGGGGCGTGGCCTTGCCTGCGACCCAGTCGGCATGGCCGGCCAGGAAGAATGGCGACAGAGGGTGGCCGCTCTGGCCGCCCGGCATATTGAACAGGCCCTGTTCCTCGCGCCCCGGCGACACCGTCATGCGCTCGGACTGGCCGAAAGCCGGGCCGGCCACGCGCGGCATATTGCTGTCGCCCGGAAGCTGGTCGGGCGGCACGCTGAGCCACTTCTTCAGCATCGGTAGCGCGCCCGCAATCGGGTGTGCAATCTTCGCCGTGTTGCGCGCCCCCCAAGTGGCGGAAGCCAGCGGCTTGCCGCCGGCCGCCAGGTGTTCGATGGTGCGGTCCAGCGCTGCCAGTTGCAGCGCCTTCCAGTCTGCATACCCCGGCGGCAGCCAGCCGCCCGGCTGTTCATCCAGCAGGCGTCCCAGCACAACCGGCCAGCGGCTGGACGCGGCGCGCATATTGGCATCCTTGTCCAGCTTGGCCAACTCGATATTGGCGCCGCCATACAGCAGCTCATATAAGGACCACATAAAGGCCCGGCTGGCGCGGTATGCCACCGAATCCACGCTGGCGTGGCCGTTCCAGTTGTCCTTTAACAGGTGTGCCAGCTCGGCGCGCTGCGGCTTGCCTTTCACGGCTTCCGCATCCAGCACGGCCAGGGCGCGCTCACGCCACTGCGAAATGAACAGCGCGCGGTCGTCCAGCATCACGCTGTACACGCCCTTCTCGTCGGTCTTGTCGCCCAGCGCTGCCAACGCGTCGCGCGCCTGTTTGGCGCGGGCGCCCATATCGAAGCCGCCGTCGCCCAGCTTGACGGAATCGGCGCCCAGCAACTGGCGGCTGTTGGCCGTGACCAGCTGGCCGCCGGCCGGATTGCGCACCGATGGATACCCGCCCGCCGGCAGTAAGCCTTGCCAGCCGCGCGTGCTGCCATTGGCCGACAGCGGGTAGCTGGCATCGACCGGCGTGGCAGGCCGTTGCGGCAGCGGGCCGACGATGGTCCATCCGATATTCCCGTCGCTGTCGCCTGCCACCAGGTTCTGCGCCGGCATGCCGACTTTCGGCGCCAGTGCCAGCGCGTCGGCAACGGTGTCCACTTCCTCCATATGCCGGATCGCCAGGTTCACCGCCTTCACATCATGCGCCACCCAGTGCACCGCATATTCGCGGCCGCCGGACAGCATGATCGGGCCCAGCGAAGTCTCGCGCACCTTCATGGTGACGGCCGGCTGGCCCTTGACCAGGATGGTCTCATCATGCACCACCGGCGTTTCCCAGCCGCCCGGCAGCTTGGCCTGGCCTGGCCTGTCCCTGGCCGTAGCAACTTCCACCAGGTCGACATAGTCGCCATAGCTGTTGGTGAAGCCCCAGGCCACATTGCCGTTGCTGCCCGCCACCACGGCCGGCACTCCGGGAATGCTGACGCCGACGATGCGGCGCGTGCTGCCATGCTGGCCCGGCACTTGCAACAACAGCCGGTACCAGGTGTTCGCCAGCTTGATCCCCAGGTGCATATCGTCGGAAACGATAGCCCCGCCACTAGCGCTGCGCTTGCCGGACACAGCCCAGTTATTGCTGCCCACGCCGTCGACAAATGCTGCGGCAGCCAGCGTTGCCGGCTCCCTGGCCACGCCCTTGCCCCACCAGTCCGGCGCGCGGGCCGGAATTGGCGCGTCAGGCGCCGGTGGGCTGGCAGCATCCAGCGGTGCATCCCACTGCGTGCTGGCCGGCAGCAGGAAGGCCAGCTGCTCGGCATTGGCGTGCTCCTTCAGCCAGCCACGCGCCAGTTCGCGGCCGATGCCTGTCACTTGCAGATCAATATACATCGCCCAGGCCACCAGGAAGGAGTCTTCCAGCGCCCACGCACGCGGACCGACGCCCACCAGGCCATATTCAAAGGGCCGGTTGCCGAGCGCGTTCAGGCCCTCGTTGACGCCCGCGGTATAGCGCTCCAGCAGTTGGCGGTCGGCAGGCGGCATGGCTGCGATCGCCTGCGCGGCGCGGGCGCGAAAACGGTGCAGGCGGTTGATGCGGTCGGTCTCCAGCGCCTTTTCGCCAAACAATTCGGACAGCTCGCCGGCCGGCATGCGGCGCAGCAGGTCCATCTGGAAGAAGCGGTCCTGGGCATGCACGAAGCCGGTTGCATACGCCACGTCGTTACGGTCGCCGCCGGAGATGGAAGGAACGCCCTTGGCGTCGCGGCTCACCGTCACGCTGCCGGCAAGGCCGGCCGCAGTGCGCCGGCCATCGAGCTGGGCCAGGCTGCCGCGCAGGAAGAACCAGAGTCCCAGCGCCAGTACCAGCAGCAGCGCAAAAAATGCGAGGACAAGACGTTTCAGCCATAACTTCGCCATCGGCACCCCCATTCTTATACTGTTGCGTCAAATCTTGCCAGAAATCCAAAAGGAACGGCAGGGAAATTGTTTAACCGTGCTAAAGCGGCCCGCATGATTCCCCCGCCACGCCATCACGCGCGCCGGAATCATGGTGGTGGCCGACGCCCTGCTGGACGCTTTCGCTGCGCTGTCCGGCACCTAGGTACCGGTCGGCGCATGGCCATCGCCGCCATGCATCAGTGCGTGATACCGGAAGGCTTCGCGGATATTGTCGCGCAGCGCCTGGTCATCCCAGGGCTTGGTATAAAAGCGGTAGATTTCGCCGCGGTTGATGGCGCCCAGCACCGACTCCAGTTCGGCATAGCCGGACAGGATGATGCGCACCGTGCCCGGGTAGAGCTTGCGCACCCGGCTCAGGAATTCGGTGCCGTTCATATCCGGCATACGCTGGTCGCTGACCACGACCTGCACCTCGTGGGTGGCCAGCATGGAAAATGCTTCCTGCGCATTGTGCGCGGCCAGGATCTGGTAGCCGTCGCGGCGCAAGAGCCGCATCAGGGACGACAGCACGTTCGGTTCATCGTCGAGCAGCAGCAAGGTGCCCCTGCGCTCGTCCGCCGGGCGCCGTGCCGGCTGGCGCGACTGTTCCTGTTGCAGCAGCGTGGCGAAAACGTCCGGCATGATCGGATGGCTCAGGTGGTAGCCCTGCGCTTCGTCGCAGTTATAACGCTGCAGGTAGGCCAGTTGCCCTTCGGATTCCACACCTTCGGCGATGATGCGGAAGTCCAGGCTGTGTCCCAGCGAAATCACCGAGCGCACAATGGCTGCCACCGTCGGGTCGCCCAGCATATCGCGCACGAAGGACTGGTCGATCTTCAGGTAATCGATGGGGAACAGCTTGAGGTAGGCCAGGCTGGAATAGCCGGTGCCGAAATCATCGATCGAAATCCCCACCCCGACTTTCTTCAGGCGCTGCACCGTGACCACCGCCTCGTCAGCATTCTGCATCATCATGCTCTCTGTCAGCTCGAGTTCAAGGTACTGTGCCTGCAGGCCGGTACTGCGCAATGCTTCCACTACTTCGTCGGCCAGGTTCTTGTCGCGGAACTGGCGCGCCGAAACGTTGACGGCCACCCTCAGCGGCCGCAGGCCAGCATCCTGCCAGGCCTTGTTCTGGGCGCAGGCAGTGTGGATCACCCAGCGCCCCAGCGCCACGATCAGGCCCGTCTCTTCCGCCACGCCGATGAAGCGGCCGGGCGGGATCAGGCCCATGGTCGGATGGCGCCAGCGCAGCAGCGCCTCGACACCGGAGATCTCGCCGGAGGCCACGTTCATCTTCGGCTGGTAGACCAGGAACATTTCGCCGCGCGCCAAAGCGCCGCGCAGCTCGTTCTCGATGGCGGCGCGCTCCACGATGCGGGCGTGCATCGCCGGCTCGTAGAACTGCACCTGGTTGCGCCCGCTTTCCTTGGCGCGGTACATGGCGATGTCGGCATAGCGCATCAGCAGCTGCGGCTCGCTGCTGTCGGCCGGATACAGGGAGACCCCCATGCTGCAGGTGAGCGTATGCTCCTGCCCTGCCAACTGCATCGGCGCCGACACGCTGTCGATGATCTTGCGCAGCATGGCTTGCGACGGCGTGCTTTCGTGCCCATCCAGCAGCACCAGCACAAATTCGTCGCCGCCCATGCGCGCCACGGTATCGGTGTCGCGCATGCAGCTGCGCAGGCGGGCCGCCACGGTGCGCAGCAGTTCATCGCCGGCTTCGTGGCCCAGGTTGTCGTTCACCAGCTTGAAGTTGTCGAGGTCAAGGAAAGCCACCCATACCGTGTGGCCGTAGCGCTGCGCATAGCTGATCGCTTGCGCCAGGCGGTCGCCGCACAGGTTACGGTTGGGCAGGCCGGTCAACGCGTCATGGTTGGCCTGGTGTTCGAGCTGGGCCTGGTAGTCCATGGTCGCCGTCATATCGGTCAGTACGCAGACCCGGTGCGTGTGCTGGCCTTCGCTGCCGCCGACCGGCGCCACATGGAGCTGCGCCCACCAGCTGCGGCCATCGCGGTGGCGGCCGCGCAGCATCAGCTGCACGTCGCTTTGGCCATGCACCGCTTCATGCAGGGCGGTCTGGGCTGCCGCATCTTCCGGGTCGGCCAGCAGCTGTTCCAGGCTGCGGCCGGCCAGCTCGCCGGCGGCATGGCCGGTCAGCACCGCCAGCGCCGGGTTGGCGTAATCGATGGTATCGCTGCCTGCATGGATGGCGGTGATGGCAATGGCATTGACGCTCGACTCCAGCGCCCGGTTATGCAGCTGCAGCATCAGCTCCACCTGCTTGCGCTCGGAAACATCCTCGATGGTGCCCAGCAGGCCGATGGTCTTGCCGGCCTGGTCGTGCAGCGGCAGCTTGTTGATCAGGAACCAGTGCACGCTGCCATCGGCAAACAGCAAATGGTCTTCGCGGTTCAGGTGCGGCACGCCGCTGTTGATGATCTTCGCATCGTCGGCGCGGATGCGCTCCGCATTGTGCGACCAGGGGAAATCGAAATCGCTCTTGCCCACCACTTCTTCCTGCGACGACAGCCCGGCCGCGCGCAGGAATATGTCGTTGCAGCCGCGGTACAGCAAATCCATGTCCTTCCAGAAGATCTGGTGCGGGATGTGGTCGACCACCAGCTGCGTCATCTCCTGCGATTCATGCAGGGCTTTCTCGACGCGCAGGCGCCGCGTCACGTCATGGGCGAACACGAAGCGCGCCTTGTGCCCCGCCATCAGCAAGGGGTGCGAGGAAATCTCCACCTGGATCAGGCGGCCGTCCTTGCAGCGATGGGTCCATGCGCCCGATTGCTGCGCCGCCGATTGCGGCGAAGTCTCCAGGTCGGCATGCAGCCGCTCCAGTTCATTATCGGGGCGGATATCCTCGATCGTCATGTCGAGGAATTCTTCTTCGCTGTAGCCGTAGATCGCCACCGCCGCCCGGTTGACCACCAGGAAGCGCAGCGTCGCGACGTCGTACACCCACATTGCATGCGGGTGCTGGTCGAACAGACGCTTGAAGCGCAGCCGCGAGCCATAGGAATCGGCTTCCGGCAGCGGCGTGACAAGACAGCGGAAGCATTCGGGCTGGGCGCCATGGCCGGCGTAGTATTCCAGCGCCAGCGAAACCGGTGCGCCATCGCCGCCTTTCTCGCACAGCGCCAGCTCGCCGCGCCAGACGCCGCGCAGCTTGGCCTCGGGCATGGCGTCGTCGCGCAGTTCGGCGGCGGCCCAGCTGCGGAACAGGCCGAACGCCGTCGCCCCGGAGCCGAGCTCATCTGCCAACCGACGCGCATGGGCGTTCGCGGCAAGCAAATTGCCATCGGCATCCATCATAAAAGCCAAGTTGGGGCTGTTTTCATACACCGCGGTGAATGCGTCCAGCCTGGTCCGTCCCGGCGAAGCGAGAGAAGCCCTATCCATGCAACCGATGGTAGCAGAACTATTTTGCTAGCAGCGCCCATCTGAGCGGCAACGCATCTTCCCGCCACACAAGCTGCTGCGGCTGGAATTCCCAGTGCCGTTCCGTTCCGTCCAAGACAACGCGCGCCGTTCCGCTCATCTGCAACAAACCGCCGCTCTCAAAGTCGGGGAACACCAGGCCAGCCCTGCCATTCAGCAGTATGTTACCGAGAGTCGAAAAAAAGCGGTTGCCCTCATAGTCCGGCACCAGCAAGCTTCCAGTGCTGCCGACCTGGACAAAACCCGCCTGGCCGCCGCGGTGCGACACATCCATCCGCATTCCGGCGCCGTCACCGGAATACGTCGCCACAAAAAAAGTCCCGGAACGGCCGATCAGGTCGCGCGCCAGCGCATCGAGCTGCGGCAACTGGCGCGGCGGCAAGCCCGACGGCTCGCCCGGGGTGCGCTCGAAACGATAGTCGCGTTCATGGATGTATTTCGGGCAGTTGCCGAACGATTCCGCGACGGCGATCTCATACTGCTCGCCGCCGAGGGCGCGCAGCCTGCCATTCAAGCGGTTGCGCCGGCGCGTGTGCAGTTCGATGCCGAGCATGCCTACTGCGGCGCCATCGTGCAGGCCGGCTTGCGCCGGATCGTCGTGCTGCGCCGGCAACGTAAGCTGCAGGCGCTGCGGGTCTGGCGAATGCATGAAACCTTCTTCCCCGGCACGCAGCGTGGCCCATGGCCGGCCTTCGGCATCGACGCTGCCGAACACGGCGAACGGCAATTGGGCGAAGAAGTCGCGGTGCTGGTCCGGCATGTAGTTGCGGATCACCTTGCGGCCGATTTCGTCCATCCGTTCCACCGCGCCCAGCGTAGCCTGGATCGCGATTTCGCCGGCGTGCCAGGGCGCGTTCATGCAGCCAGCCCGACCGCTGACTTGATGAAGGGCTGGAAGCGCGGCAGACCTTCCACGCGGGCCAGCCAGGACTTCACGTTGGCGTAGTCCGACAGGTCGACATTGCCTTCCGGTGCGCGCGCAATATAGCTGTACAAGGCGATATCGGCGATGGTCGGCTGTCCGGCAGCGATCCACTCCCTGCCGTCCAGGCTTGCCTCAACCAGGCCGAGGATGCGGTGGGCACGCGCGATGGCGTCGGCCGGATCGACCGGTTTCTTGAACAGGTTGATGATGCGGGCGGTGGCCGGACCGCTGGCGATTTCGCCGGCGGCAACCGACAGCCAGCGCTGCACGGCGGCGGCGCCGACCGGGTCTTGCGGCAGCCAGCCGGTATCGCCATAGCGCGTGGCCAGGTAGACCAGGATGGCGTTGGAGTCGGCGATGACCACGCCGTCGTCCTCCAGCACAGGCACCTGGCCGAACGGGTTCAGCTTGAGGAATGCTTCCGTTTTCTGTTCGGCCTTCATCAGGTCGACTTCGACCAGCTCGAAGTCAAGGCCCAGCAGGGACAGGAACAGGTGGGCGCGGTGGGCGTGGCCGGAAATGGGATGGTAGTACAGCTTCATTGGCTCTCCTTTCAAGTAATGATGAAAGTGTGATCCATGTTGTCGATGATGGGAATCACCGCCGACAGCAATTCACCATTCCACCCAGCGAAATAATGATCAGGGCAGCACCTCGAACAGCAGGAACTGGGTGACCTGGCCCTTGCCGAAATTGTCGTCGCTGGCGAACACCATGGTGGTGTGGCCGTTGGGCAGGCGCGGCCCGAAAGACATTGCTTCCAGGTTGTAGGCGCGTGGCATGGGCTGCTTGCTGAAGTCCAGCACCAGGCGTTTGCGGGCCGGCGTGTACCGCTTGCCTTCAAGGCCAGGCAGCGCTTTCACATCGCTGGCGCCGCGCGCATCGGTGGCATACAGGCGGACGTAATTGGTGTACACGCCGGCGGCATCCTGCACCGTGGCGCGTTCCAGCACCAGCAGTTCGCCATCGGGCAGCGCGAGGATTTCGGAGACGCCGTTTTCCGCTTCCCTGCCCGGCCCCGGTTCGGCGGGGATGGCATCCAGCGGATAGGCGAACTGGCGCAGCACCTGGCCATCGCGCTGGAACTGCGTCATGCGCACCACGGCGCCATGCTGCGGCGTCGGGATCGGGCCGTCTTCATAGAGCGGCCATTCGATGGAAGCCCACAGGCTGCGTCCGTCCGGCGCGAAAGCCAGGCCTTCGAAGGTGGCGTTATAGCGCGAACCGCGCAGTTCATCCTTGTGTACCTTGAAGTTCTCCGGCAAGGGCAGCTCGGCCAGCAGCGCGCCGTCGCGCGTGGCATGGCGGATGAATGGCTCGAGGCCATCGCGGCGATCGCCTTCGCTGGCGTACCACATGCTGCCGTCCAGCGGATCGATACGGATAGATTCCACGTCGGCGCGCGAGCAACCGGCGGCGGCGGCGGCAAAATCCTGGCCGTCGGCATTCAGGAAGTAGTGCAGGCCGGTGAAGCGCAGCGAGCGGAATGCGGTGGCGTCGAAATCCAGTTCGGCGTCGTAATAGCGTGCCGGGCTGCGGGTGCAGCGGTCATCGCTTTCGATCAGCCAGCGGCCGCTCGCCGGGTCGTAATCAAGCCCGGAGAAACCACCCAGCATGGTGTCGCCGAACATGGCGTGGTGCGCAACGCGCAGTTCGCCGATAAAGCGCAGCGCACTGACCGAAGAAACCGTGGAACCTGGCGCACGCTGTCCGGTCGGCGCGCAGGCAGCCAACGCCGCTCCCGCCGCCAGCGCGGCCAGGTAAGGAATCAAGCGCATCATGCGTGGTGCAGGCGCTTGTGCATGCAGCGCAAGCCGAACCACATGCCGAGCGCCACCACCGGCACCATGACGCCCATCAGCAGTTCAGGATTGACGCCCACGCCCAGCACCTTCGCGCCTTTGGCGGAATAGCCGATCAGGCCCACGACGTAGTAGGAGATTGCCGCCACCGACAGCCCTTCCACCGCCTGCTGCAAACGCAGCTGCTGCGCGGCGCGCGCATTCATCGACTGCAGTATCTTGCGGTTCTGCGCTTCCTGCACGATGCCGACCCGGGTACGCAGCAGGTCGTTGCTATTGGCGATGCGGCCGGCCAGGGCCTGCTGGCGCGCAGCCACGGCCTCGCACGTCTTCATGGCGGGCGCCAGGCGGCGCTCCATGAATTCCTCCACCGTAGGCGTGCCTTCAATGCGCAGCTCGCGCAGCTCGTCGATGCGGGCGTTGACCAGGCCGAAATAGGCCTTGGATGCGGCAAAGCGGTAGCTGGTGTCGGCCGAGACCTTCTCGATGCGCGCTGCCAGGTGGGTAATGCGGTCGAGCAGGTCCTGCTCGGTGGAGCCGTCATCAACCTTGCCGTCCGCTTCGACCAGGGCGCCGGCCAGGGTCGCCAGTTCGCCCTCCACCTCATTCAGTTCCGGCGTCGCGTCCTGTGCAACCGGCAGGCCAAGCAGGGCCATCATGCGATAGGTTTCGATCTCCAGCACGCGCTGCACCAGGCGGCCCGACTGCTGTTCGTGCATGCCCGCATCGCAGATCACGAAGCGGCTGAAGCCATCGGCGTGGATGGCGAAGTCGGTCCACATTTCGCCGCCGTTCATCACCTGGCTGCCCGCCAGCGGCGCCCCCTGGAACAGGCGCTGCAGGCTTTCGGCGAACGCATGCTGCATGCCGCCCGGGCGCCCCAGCAGGACGTGCGCCGCCACCAGCACCCTGCCCTGAAGTTTCAGCAGCCATTGTTCCGGCAGGTGGCGCGAAGGCATATTGCTGAAGGCCTCCTCCGGCAGCGGCATGCTGGCCACGGTTTCGGCAAAGGTGAAGGTGGCGAATTCGGTGTGCAGCTCCCATTTCAGGCGGAAGCGGCCGAAATCATGGGTAAAGTATTTCCCGCCTGCCGCCGGTGCCGCCACGCCGAAATGGCCACACAGTTCCGCCAGCAACTCCTGCTGTTCCTGTTCGCCCATGATGGCGAAATGGGTCAGCAGGGTTGGCGCATCCAGTTTCAGGAAGGGGCGCGAGTGGATTTCGGCAGCGAGGGGCACGCGCTGCACGTGGTTCAGGCTGGAAAACACGATACTCATTGGGCTGGACTCGATTTTGAGGGAGTCCAGATATTAACATTGTATTTACGGTAAGCCCGGCGGCAGGCCCTGGGCCTGGGCGCTGAAGCGCAGCACGATTTTGCCGCCGGCTGCCGCCATGACCGGCTCCAGCCACAGGTATGGCGCCGGCTCGCCAGTTCCCAGGCGCAGGCTATCGGCATCGGTAGCCACCTCCAGCAAACGCCCACTGGCCGTATCGAACAAGCGCAGCGCAACTTCCCCGTTGATGCGTTTGCCAAGCAGGTAGCGCGCTTGCCCCGGCAATTCGGCCAGCGGGCGCGCCAGGCGGAAATCCCAGCGGGTGCCGGCGCAGTCCTGTTCGTGCCTGCCGGCGGGAGCGACGCGCTCCGCGCTGACTGTCAGCAACTGGCGCAGCCCCTCGCCCTCGCCGGCCATATTGAACGCCGTGTGCAGGCATATCGAGGCCGGTGCCGCGGCAGGCGCCTGGCAATGCAGCGAAAGACCATTCGCTTCGTCCAGGACATAGGTCGCAAGCACCGCATGCGGCCCGGGACTGACCAGGCGCAGGCCGACGCTGGCGTCTTCCACCAGCGCTACTGCGTGCCAGGGCAGCCGGTGCAGGGCATGCCCGGGCGCTGGCAGCAAATGGATGCCATTTTCCGGCGCCCTGCCATGCACGACGTTGGCCAGGCGGCCATTCCGGTCAGGTGCATTGATCTTTACAATCGCACCGCCCAAGGTACTGATCTGGACTTCCATGCCATGGCGATTACACAGCGCAAAAATGAACACCGGCAACCCCTCTGCCGTATGCCCCGCGTCCTGCTGCGTAATACTTAGTTCCATCTTCTAAGTATATTCAGCCGGCTGGGATTTGATAAAATGAGTGTTTATTTCCCGTCGGCAAAATAAATAAATGCAGGCATCGCAAATTTCCTCTCGTACAGCCCTTGCGCTAGGGGCCGCGCTATTAATTGCGTGCTTTTCAGCGCAGGCCGATGAGGTCGCAGAAATCAATAAAATGATGCGCAGCGGGCAGTTGCCAGCCGCTTTAAGCAAGGTTGATGTTGCGTTATCGCAACGGCCCAAAGATGCACAATTGCGATTCATTAAAGGAATGATTTTGTCCGAGCAGGGCAAAACAGCCGATGCAATTAATGTTTTCCAAAAGCTGACGGAAGATTATCCGGAATTACCTGAGCCTTATAACAACCTGGCCGTGCTGCATGCGGCGGCCGGCAATTACGATAAGGCCCGCGTTGCACTGGAGCGCGCGATCCGCACCAACCCCGCTTACGCCACCGCCCACGAAAACCTGGGCGGCGTATATGCCAAGCTGGCCAGCCAGTCTTACGACAAGGCGATGCAATTGGCGGATCCGACCCAGCAGCCGCCGCAGAAAGCCAAACTGGCGATGCTGCGCACCTTGACGCCTAAAGGCGGCGAGGCTGCTTCACCGCTGGCCGCGCTCGCTGCGGCTTCGGTTCCAGCTGCGGCCCCGGCCGCGGCGCCTGCCCCAGTGATCGCGCAGGCGGCGCCGGCTCCTGCTCCAGTCCCGGCCAGGCTGCCTGCGCCGCCGGTGAAGGCGGCACCGGTGCCGCCACCTGCGCCGGCTCCTGTCATTGCCCAGGCCAAGCCGATTCCGACTGCCCCGCCGGCAGCGGCACCGGCCCCGGCGCCGGCGGTACAATTGGCAAAGGCCGCACCGAAAGCTGAGCAAGTCCAGAAAGAAGACGCCGATGGCGCCGATGTCATCAAGGCTGTCGAGAACTGGGCCAAGGCCTGGAGCGCGCAGGACATGAAGGGCTACCTGAATGCCTACGGTGGCAATTTCCAGACGCCGAAGGGCCAGAACCGCAAGGCCTGGGAAGCTGACCGCACCGCCCGCATCGAGGGCAAAGGCCATATCAAGGTGTCCATCGAGGCGCCGCAAGTGACGGTCAAGGGCAATACCGCGACCGTGAAATTCCGCCAGAAGTACGTGTCGGACCGCCTCAGCACCGCCGGACGCAAGACCCTGGTGCTGGAGAAGCAAGGCAGGAACTGGTTAATCAAGCAAGAGCAGTCGGGGAGCTGATGGAGATGTCGAAGCGAGCAAGTGCCGGTGCGGCTGCCGCGCTGCTGGCAGCATGCGCCCTGCTGACGCCAGCCGGTATCGGCATGGCCAAGTCCATCCATCCGGCCGAATCCCCGCGCGCCCGGCAGGATGCCGAGATCATGCTGCTGGAGATCTACAAGAACCTGCGCGCCAGCCAGCTGCAGGAGGCGATGGCCAAGGCCGACGCCCTGGTGCTGGCTTACCCCAATTTCCGCGTTGGGCACCTGATCCGCGGCGACCTGCTGCTGATGCACACCAAGCCGGTGGGCCAGCTCGGCGCCGGCGCCAGCGGTCCGGCAGACAAGCTGAACGATTTGCGCGACGAAGCGCGCGTGCGCCTGCAAACCCTGGTGGCGCGTCCCGGCCCGGGACTGGCGCCGCGTTCCGTGCTGCAGCTGCGTGCCGACATGCGCCATGTGCTGGTGGTCGACGCCACGCAGTCGCGCCTGTATGTCTACCAGAACAATAGCGGCGAACTGAAACTGGTGACCGACTATTACATCAGCCAGGGCAAGCTGGGCGTCGACAAGTTCCGCGAAGGCGACCAGAAGACCCCGCTCGGGGTGTACTACATCACCGGCCGCGTATCCGGCCCCAAGCTGCCCGACTTCTACGGCGCCAGCGCCCTGCGCATCAACTACCCGAATGAGTGGGACCGCCTGAACGGCCGCAGCGGCGGCGGCATCTTCCTGCATGGTACGCCGGCCGACAACTACAGCCGCCCGCCCCTGGCTTCCGATGGCTGCGTGGTGTTGACCAATGACGATTTGCGTAAGCTGGAAGGCACGGTCGATATCGGCAAGACCCCGGTGGTGATCGCCGGCCACCAGGAATTCATCAGCAAGGCCAAGTGGGACAACGAACGTTTCACCGCCAACCGCCTGGTTGAATCCTGGCGCGCGGACCTGGTAAGCGCCGACAGCAAGCGGCTGCTGAAAAATTATTCGGTCAAGTTCAAGTCGGCCAATGGCGAAGACTTGAAGACCTGGTACGAGAAGGACATGCGGCCGCTGGCCAGCGTCAATGGACTCAGCGTATCGCTCAGTGAAGTGACCATCTTCCGCTACCCAAGCCGCGACGACATGCTGGTCAGCACCTTCACCCTCGAATCGAAGATCGGCAAGAGCCGCTCCACCCAGCGCAAGCGCCAGTACTGGGCGCGTGAAGGCAGCGAGTGGAAGATCATCTTCGAAAGCATGATCTGAAAATTCCCCTGCGCACGCAGCTGCTCAGCTGCGCCGCGCTGGCGGCTATTGCCGTTGCGATCCTGCTGCTGCGGCGGCTGCCGCTTACGGGACTGCTGCAGGCCGGCTTGCCGTGGTGGCAGCAGAGCCTGGCGGGCATCGCAATCGGGTTTGCCGTGGGCGGCATATCCGCCCTGACCACCTTGCGCAAGCCCCATTCCGAAGCGGTGCGGCGCACGGTTGCCAGCTATGCGCGGCTTGACCTCGATGGCTTGAACCCGTTGTGGATTTCGCTCGCCGCCGGCGTTTCGGAAGAACTCCTGTTCCGCGCAGCGCTGCAGCCGCTGGCCGGAATCTGGGGCGCCAGCGTGCTGTTCCTGCTGGTCCATAGCGGCGCCTACGACTTCCGCCGCCTTGACCGCGCAGCGCTGTGGCAAGCCGGCGGCGTGTTCGGCATGAGCGTCCTGCTAGGCCTCGCCTTCGAATACGCTGGCTTGCTGTGCGTGATGATTGCCCACGCCATCGTCGACATCATCGGCCTTTACCTGGTGCGCCACCTGGCCACGCGCAAAGACTGAATGTCCACTTCGGGGTCAGGAACGAATGTGGACACTTGCTGTGAAATGTCCACTGTTGTTCCTGACCCCAAGGTGGACATCACTGGAAGGCGACCTCGGCGAAGCTGCGCAGTTTGCGGCTGTGCAACTTGTCGGAACCGAGGCCGCGCAGCAGTTCCAGCGCGCGGATGCCGATGCGCAGGTGCTGGTCGACGCGGTCGCGGTAGAACTGGTTGGCCATGCCGGGCAGCTTGATTTCGCCGTGCAGCGGCTTGTCGCTGACGCATAGCAGGGTGCCGTAAGGGACGCGGAAGCGGAAGCCGTTGGCGGCAATGGTGGCGCTTTCCATGTCCAGCGCTACCGCCCTGCTTTGGCTGAAACGGCGCTCCGGCGTGCGCTGCGGCAGCAGTTCCCAGTTGCGGTTGTCGGTACTGGCGACGGTGCCGGTGCGCAGTACGCGCTTCAGGTCATGGCCGCCCAGCTGCGTGACTTCCGCCACGGCCGACTCGATCGCCACCTGCACTTCGGCCAGGGCCGGGATCGGCACCCACAGCGGCAAATCCTCGTCCAGCACATGGTCTTCGCGCACGTAGCCGTGGGCCAGCACGTAGTCGCCCAGCTGCTGGGTGTTGCGCAGGCCGGCGCAGTGGCCCAGCATCAGCCAGGCGTGCGGGCGCAGTACCGCGATATGGTCGGTGGCTGTCTTGGCGTTGGCCGGGCCGACGCCGATATTCACCATGCTGATGCCGCTGCCGTCGGCGCGCACCAGGTGGTAGCCCGGCATCTGCGGCAGGCGCGGCGGCGCGGCGCCCAGGTCGTCGCCCGGCTGCATGGCGTGGCCGACACGGCGCGTGACGATATTGCCCGGTTCGACGAACGCTATATAGCCGTCGCTGTCCGGGCTGGCCATCAGTTCATGGCCCAGGCGCACGAATTCGTCGATGTAGAACTGGTAATTCGTGAACATCACGAAGTTCTGGAAGTGCTCGGGCGAGGTGCCGGTGTAATGGCGCAGGCGCTGCAGCGAATAGTCGACGCGCGGCGCGGTGAACAGCGACAGCGGCTGCGCTTCGCCCGGCGCTGCTTCAAACGTGCCATTGGCAATGCCGTCGTCCATCGCCGCCAGGTTGGGCAGGTCGAATACGTCGCGCATCAGCAGGCGGCGTTCGGCGCTCAGGCTGCCCTCGATATGGTCATGCTCGGCGAAGGAAAAGTGGATCGGGATCGGCTGGGAACTGAGCCCCACCTCGAGCTGCGTCTGCTGCTGGCCGTGGTTTTTCAGCAGCAGGCGGAATTGTTCGGTGTAATAGCCTTCGAACAGGTCGGGGCGCGTCAGCGTGGTCTCAAAAGCGCCAGGGCCGGCGACAAAGCCGTAAGACAGGCGCGAGTCGGCGCGCGCCACGGTCTCGGTCTGCACCCGTACGTACGGGTAGCAGGCGCGCACGCGCTCGGTCGGCGTTTCGCCTTCGACAAAGCGCTGCAGCGATTCGCGCAGGAAGCGGATACTATCGTCGTAAATTGCCCGGACCTGGGCCAGTGCTGCGGAAGGATCGTCAAACATGCGGGGTGCTACGTGGGGACGGCTGAACATCGTGCTACTCCTTTCTGCGGGCTTCGTCCTATTATAATGGCTGCATGTGGCAGAAATATTTAATCGGGCTGGTTGCGGCGGGAAGCACGGCGGGCGCGCTGGCGCAAGCGCCGTTAACCGTGGCCTGGCGCGAGAAACCGCCCTACTATTACTTTGACGAGAACAAGGTCGCGAAAGGCTTCATGCTGGAACGCGCCAAACAGGTCTTCGCTGCTGCCGGCGTGCCTGCGGTATTCGTCAACGAGCCGCAAAAGCGCATCTGGGCCCAGTTCAGCCACGGCACGCCGAATTACTGCTCCATCAGCTGGTACCGGCTGCCTGAGCGCGAGGCAGTGGCGCAGTACTCGGTGCCGGTCCATGCCGACCTGCCGCATGCCGTGCTGGCCGTGCCGGCGGTGGCGGCCCGTATCAGGGCCCACCAGAACCTGCAGGCCCTGCTTTCCGACAAATCGCTGACGCTGGCGGTGATCGATGGCGCTTCCTACGGCCCGGAACTCGATGCCCTGATCGGCACCAGCAAAAACCGGATCATGCGCAGGACGGTGGAAACCTCGGCCATGTTCCGCATGGTGGCCTTCGGCCGCGCCGACTACCTGTTCGTCGACCGCGAAGACTGGAACTATCTGCGGCTCAAATTCCCTGAGCTCCAGTCACTGGTATTGATCGATTTCGCCGACATGCCGCCCGGCCTGAAACGCTACGTCGTCTGCAGCCGCGACGTGCCGGCGGAAACGATGGAGCGCCTGAACCGCGCCATCCTGGCGCGCAGCGACACGCCGCGCCGCTAGCCTCAGATGCCCTTGGCGCCCAGCACTTGCATGCGCTGGCGCCACGCCGCCACCGCCGTGGCATCCATCTTGCCCGCGCCGCCGACCAGCGTCTTGCGCACCGGCGCAATGCCCACGAAGTTCAGGATATTGCGCTCCAGCGACTTCAGGCTGTGGGCGCAGAAGTACCAGCGATAGAACAGCGCCGGCATCCCCATCGTCACCACCACGCGTGCGCTGCGGCCAGCGAGCAGGCCGGCATGCAGCGGGTTCCTCGCCTGTCGGTCCAGGGCGAAACCTGGCCGCGCCACCTGCTCCAGGAAGGCTTTCAGGCTGGCCGGCATGTCGCCCAGCCAGAGCGGATAGAAAATCACGATATGCCGTGCTTCCGCGATGCTGCGCTTTACCGGCGCCAGGGCGGGCGGCAATTCGCCCTCTTCCCACTCGTGCGCATTGGCCAGCATCGGGAAATCCAGTTTGACCGGCGTGACGATCTCGGCCTGGTGCCCTGCCGCGCGCGCGGCGTCGACGTAGGCTTCCGCCAGCGCATGGCACAAATGCCCGCCGGCCGGATCAGGATGGCCCTGGATGACAAGGATCCTGCTCATGCGTCTTCCACCGTAACCAGGTTGCTCTGGGCCTCGGCGTATTCCAGCGCGTAAGCCAGTTCGCCCGGTGTATCGGCATGGATCGACAGGACAGGCTGCCCCACTTCCAGCCTGCTCCCAAGCGGCGCGAAGAAACGCACGCCTGCGGCTGCGGCGCGCGGTGCACCGGCCAGCTTGGCGAGGGTGGCCAGCTTGCGGTTGTCGATGGCGATCACACGGCCGGCATGGCGTGCTTCCAGCGCATGGGTGCAGGCAGCAACCGGTGGCTGGCGCATACCGCCTTGCGCTGCGCAGATGGCCTGGAACCTGGCCCAGGCGGCACCGGAATCCAGGGTCTGCGCGGCCAGTAGCATGCCTTGCCCGGGAGCAGCGCGGCCGCCCAGTTCCAGCACCCCTGCAGCCAAGGCCAGTGCGCGCTGGCGCAAATCCTGCGGCGCAGTGGGCGCACCTTGCAATACCGCCAGCACGTCCATCGCCTCCAGTGCCGGGCCGATGCCGACGCCAACCGGCTGGCTGCCGTCGCTGAGCACGCATTGCACCGCCAGGCCCAAGGCTTGGCCGGCCCCTTCCAGGCGCGCCGCCAGCTGCTGCGCGGCCTGTTCGGAGCGCACCTTGGCGGTGCGGCCGACCGGTATGTCGATCAGCACGTGGCTGGCGCCGGCCGCCAGCTTCTTCGACAACACCGAAGCGACCAGCAAGCCATCGCTATCGAGTTCCAGCGGGCGTTCGACGCGAATCAGCACGTCGTCGGCCGGGCTCAGGGTGACACTGCCGCCCCACACGATGCAGCCGCCTTCCTGCTGCACCACGCGGCGCATGGCGTCGATGCCGATCGCGACCGGTGCCAGGGTTTCCATGGTGTCGGCCGTGCCTGCCGGCGAGGTAATGGCGCGCGAGGACGTCTTCGGCATGGTCATGCCGCAGGCCGCAACGATCGGCACCACCAGCAGCGTGGTGCGGTTGCCCGGCAGGCCACCGACGCAGTGCTTGTCCACCACCACCTGCGATGGCCAGTGCATGCGCTGGCCCGCCGCCGCCATGGCGCGCGTCAAGGCGATGGTTTCCGCCAGGTCGAGGCGGTTGCCGGAGCAGGCCGTGATAAAGCTGGCGAGGTGGATGTCCGGATAGCGGCCGGCGGCGATATCGGCAATGATGGCTTGCGCCGCCGTATCGTCCAGCGGACGGCCGTGGATCTTGCCGCGCACCGCCGCGAAAGAAGCCAGCGGCGCCGGGTGGCTTACGCTGACCGGTGCGCCCGGCGCCGCGCCCAGCGCTTCCCAGGCTGCCTCGGACAAGCCGATATCCTGCTCATCCAGCAGGCCGCCATCAACCACGTTCAGCGTGGCGGCGACGGTCCGCCCGCCGCATTGCAATTCAATACGCGATTGCGCTTCAAAGCCCTCGGCCAGGCATACCTTGCAGTCGCGCCGCATATAGGCCACCGGCTGCTGGTAGGTGTCGATGCCAAGCCGCCTGGCACGTAGTGCGTATCCCATGGTTCACTCCTTTCGCCCAGCCTAAGCGATAGCCGCGGCGCCCGGAATGACCTGGATCAATTTCAGAAGCTGCGTGCCAGACCCAGGACCACTTTGCTGTGCACCTTGCTGGAAGGTGCAACGGTGTAGCCGCCGTAGCCGCCACCGGAACTTGCGCCCTGGCGGCGCAGGCGCGCGGTATCGAGCGAGACCTGCATTTGCCAGCCTTCGAGGGCCGTCCCGACGCCGATGCGTCCTTCGGCGCGGTTGGTGGCCGCATTGCCGGGCGCGGCCAGGTAGCCGCCGCGCCAGAAGTAGCGCCAGCCGGCAGCGAGCGGTGCGCCGCCATTGAGTTCAGCATACACCGTGCGTTCGCGGAAGCCGAGATAGTCGGGTGAATAATGCAGGCGTGCCGAGTAGTTTTCAAAGGACATGCCGACAAACAGCTCGCGAAAATTCCAATCCGGGGCGCCGTGGAAGGCGTAAGCGGAAAGGCCGGCCTCCCACGACAGGCCGGATTGCAGGCGCTCGGCATAACCGGCATACCCCAGCCACTGTGCGTTGCGGTGCGATTGCGGCGCCAGCTGGCCGCTGACCACCTGGCCGCCGGCAAACCAGTCGTTGGCGCCATCGACGTCAAGCGAGAGCCGCGCTGCCGGCTTGCCGGAACTGAGGGAGATGCCGCGATACATATAGTCCGACACAATGCCGGCGCTGCCGCTTACCTGTGCCTGTGCGCTCGCTGCGAAGATGCAGGCCAGCCCGGTCAGGGCGATCGTGCCAGGTTGTCGGAGGAAGGGTTGGGGCATGCGCAGGGACATTTACCGGTAATGCGCATGATGGTGGCGCAAAGATCTATCCCCGTCAACGGTGCGGGGCCATTGCTGCGAACGATGCCCTCATGCAGGCGCTCGCTGCTTAGCTGCGGCTTGAGTTCGCCGATCAGGGCCAGCATGCCGCTGACATGTGCGGCGGCGTAGGAGGATCCCGAAACCATGCCCCAGCGCGCGCCAGGCATGGTGGTCGGCACGTCGCGCCCAGGTGCGAGCAGGCATTGGGCGCCGTGGTGCGGTGCATCGTCGGCGGCGACGGCGAACACGCCGGGACTGTTGGCCGGAAAGCCGCCATCGCTGCGCGCCGGATCGATCGCGCCCACCACGCGGATGCCGCGCACCTGCGCCACGCCGACCAGCTGCTGCAGCAGGCGGTCCGGCGGGCCGGACAGGCTCAGGTTGATGACTTGCGCGTTGTGCAGCAAGGCGTAGTTGAGGGCCTTGGCCAGCGTGAAGCTGTTGCAGCGCGTGCCGCTGTCCGCCTGCCAGCAGGCGCGCAGGGCCATCAGGCGCGCCTCCGGCGCGATGCCGGCGATGCCGATGCCGTTGTCGGCGCGCGCAGCGATGACGCCTGCTACCGCCGTGCCATGTTCTTCGGCTATGTAAGACTGGCCGTCAACGAAGTTTTCCTGCACTGTGACCTGCCCCGCCAGGTCGGGATGGCTGGTTTCGATACCGCTGTCGATCACCGCCACCAGCACCTTGCGGCCGGTGGCCGATTTGCGCACCTGTTCCAGCTGCCAGGGCGCGGCGGCGGGCTGCACGCGGTACAGCGGGTCGCCCGACACGCCCGCTGCACCGGCACCGCCTTGCGCGCTGAAGTCCTGGATCGATTGCGCCCACGCCACGCGGCTGTCGCGCGACAGCGCAGCCAGCACCGCGGCCGGATCCTGGCCTGCTGCCAGGCGCATGCGGAAGCAGTCCACGTTCAGCGCCGGCATCGGCCAGTCTTCCATCATTTGCAAGCCATGCTCGCGCGCCAGTGCGGCAGCGATGCGCTGGCGCGCCTGGCGCCCGGAGTCATCGCGGTAGCTGGCGCCGCTGTAGCCGTCGGCCCGGAAGTGCGGCGCCGGCAGGTGCAGCATGACGAGGATTTCTGCTGCGGCCGCGGCGGCCGCAGCGGCAACCGCGGGCTGGGCCTGGGCCGCTTGCGCGCCCGGTATCCAGGCCAAAGCACACAGCGTGCAAACGATCGATGCAGCCCAACGCCTCACTGCTTGCCCTCCGCTGCCAGCGCTTCGGCCAATTCAACTGCGGGATCGGCGCGCAGGGCCGCCAGCACGGCGGCGCGGCGCGCCGGTTCGACATCCAGCAGCCAGGCTCCGGTGGCAGTCGGGCCGCCAAGCAGGTGCGCGCCAGGTGTTTTCAGCAACCGCTGCACGTCCTGCACGCTGGCATCGGCCTTGAACACCAGCAGCACGTCCGGCGTGGCCGCGGGCGCGCTGCCGAGCGCCTTGTACTCGGGCGGTGAGCCGGACGGCAGCATATTCGCCGCCAGCACCACGATCACCAGGGCCTGCGCCGCGATGGCCCAGCCCTTCCAGTCGCCGGGTCCGCGCAGCCAGTCCAGCAAAGCACCGGCGAAGCGGGCCGGCTGGAGCGAAGGTGCCGGCGCCTGCTCCAGCCGCGGCATCAGGCGCGCCAGGGCGCGCTCCGGATCCAGGCCGGCCGGCAACGGGGCTGCCGTTTCGATCAGGCGCCGCTGCCAGGCCAGTTCGGCGCGGCATGCAGGGCAATCGCGCAAATGCCGCTGCACGCGTCCTGCCTCGCCGTCGGCCAGCGAGCCGGCGGCATACCAGGGCAGCAGTGCCTGCATGTCCTGGTGCTCCGCAACGTTCGATGGGTCTTGCATGTTCATCTTGATTCTTCCATATGGTCGGACAACATGTCCTTTAAGCGCAGGCGTGCATGGAACATGCGCGTCTTGACGGTATTTACCGGGCAGCCTATGGTTTCAGCAATCTCCTGGTAGGCCATGCCGTGATAGTAGGTCAGGGCGACTACGGCGCGCTGCTCCAGCGGCAAGGCGTCCAGGGCCCGGCCGACTCCCCGCTGCAGCTGGAGCGCAGCCAGCGCGTGCTCGGGTTCGTGCCACTCTTCACCGGCGACGTCCGGCGCCTCCTCCAGAGGCTCGTCCAGCCCGCGCAGGGCTTTCAGGGCCTGGCGGTAGGCAATGCCGAAGATCCAGGTCGAAACCTTGCTGCTGCCGTCGTAAGTCGACGCTTTCTGCCATACCACCAGCATGGTGTCGTTGACGATTTCTTCCAGCAGCGGCACGTTGCGCGTCATGCGGTCGAGGAAACGGGCCAGGCGCGGGAAGTAGGCGCGGTACAGGGCCTGGAAGGCCAGGCGATCGCCGCCCCCTACCAGCCGTATCAGCGCACCGTCGTCCACGTCGCCTGTCACTCCCGCCCTCCTGCCAAATCGCATGCACTTTTCTCCTTTTTACGCCCGTGAATACACGGCGGGAGCAAAAAGGTTCAAAGAATCTTCAAAAATATTTCCCCACCTGATTTTGAACCATTTTCGCGTGCGCCGGTATTGACCGTAACAACATTGACAGAATGTTCAGCACCTGTGTTCGCTCAAACTGCCGTCTGCGGCCCCGCCCTGCTTTCGCCCGACCTGGCCGCCATGCTGCGCTTGCTGGTGCTGGCGCCGCTGCTGGAGGAATGGGTGGTGCGCGCCGGGCTGCATGCATGGCTGGCGCCGCGCTATGGCGCCACGCTGGCCGTGCTGGCCAGCGCAGCGGCATTCAGCGCCCTGCACCTGGGCTCCGGGACGCTGGCGGCGGCGCTGGTATTCGGGCCGGGCCTGGCGTTCGGGCTGGCATACCAGCGCTGGCGCGACTGGCGGCTGTGCGCCCTGCTGCACAGTGCATGCAATGCCTGGGCCCTGTCGATGTGTGCTTGAACAACTCACCAACCACGGGAGCAGCAATGAAACATCACCGACTTTGGGCTTCGCTGGCATTAGGCCTGGTGCAGGCGGCGCATTTCGCGCAGGCTGCCGATGCCCTGAACGGCAAGAACCTTTACCTGAACGGTCCAACCTCCGGCGGCACCAGCTGCGCCGCCTGCCACAGCGCGTCACCGGCCAATAACGTCAGCAACATACAGGCAGCAGCGAATAATCCGTCAGTGATCAGCTCCGCTTTCGCCGCCAATAAAGGCGGCATGGGCACACTCTACAACGGGAAATTCAGTGCCGCCGAAATCGCTGACCTGGCGGCCTTCATCGGCAACCCGAACGTGAGCGCGGCGCCGGCGGCATCCGTGACCCCGGCCACGCTTTCGTTCGGCGGCGCGACCGTGGGGCAGGACAGCGCTGCACTGGCCACGACGCTATCCAACACCGGCACGGCAACGCTGAACATCGGCAGCATTGCAGTTGGCGGCAGCAACGGCGGCGACTTCCGTGTCACGGGAGGCAGCTGCGCATCCAATTCAGCCCTGTCGCCAGGCGCCAACTGCACCGTGCAGCTGGTGTTCCGCCCGAGCGCCAGCGGCGCCCGCAGCGGCGCGCTGACCGTGGGCCACAATGCCACCGGCGGCTCCAGCAGCGTCGCGCTTTCCGGCACCGGCAACGCGGTGGCCCAGGCCACGCTGTCGCTATCGGCCACGGCGCTTGACTATGGCGCGCTGCTGGTCAACGCCCCCTCCCAGCGCACGCTTACACTGAGCAATAGCGGCCAGGCTGCCCTGAACTTTTCCTCCATCGGCGTCAGCGGCGCCCAGGCCGGCTACTTCACGCTGGGCGGTACTTGCGCGGCCGGCACGCCACTGGCAACCGGCGCCAATTGCACCGTCGTGCTGCAAGCCCTGCCAACCGCGGCGGGTGCCTTTGCAGCCAGCTTGAACCTGGCATCGAACGCGAGTAACGCAAACGTGACGCTCACTCTGTCCGGCAACGCGGCCGCCCCTTCACCTGCCATCGGTGCCAACCCGGGCGCGGTCGCCTTCGGCCTGTGGACCATTGGCGCCACGCCGCTGGCGCAGCAAGTTACCCTGGACAATCGAGGCAATGTGGCGCTGGCCATCAGCAGCATCGCCGTCAACGGCGCGCCGGGCATCACGATCGCCAGCGGCAGCGATTGCGGCAGCAGCCTGGCGGTTGGTGCAAGCTGCACGGTGCCACTGGCGTTTGCTCCGGCGGCGACGGGCGATGTGGCAGGCACTTTGCTGGTACGCTCCAACGCCGCCGACCTGTCGCTGGCAGTGACCGGCTCCGGCACCACTTTGCCAGTGGCGCGTCCGGCTTTGAGCAACCGCGGCCCGGTGGCCTTCGCCGATACCCAGGTGGGGCAACAATCGGCCGTACAACGTAATACGCTGACAAATAGCGGCACCGGTGCTTTGAAAATAGCGTCGCTGGTTCTCGGCGGCAGCAATCCTGGCGACTTCGCACTGGCCGGCAGTTGCGCCGCCGACGCCACGCTGAGCCCAGGCGCAAGCTGCACGATTGACGCCACCTTCAAGCCGGCTGCAGCCGGCGTACGTAACGCCGACATGCTGCTGGTGACCGACGGCGGCGCCCAACTCACCGTGCGCCTGAACGGCAATGCCAGCGCAGTCCCCGCGCCATCGCCTACGCTCGGCGTGGCGCCGCAAGCCTTCGACTTTGGCAGCACTGCCGCCGGCGGCGCCGGCCTGGTCAAGCGCTTCACCCTGTCCAACACCGGATCCGCTGCGCTGGTACTGAACGGGCTGGCTTTCAGCGGCCCATTTGCGCTTGCGACTGGTGAAGTTAACGCCTGCGGCGCCTTCCCGCTGACATTGCAAGCCGGCGCTTCCTGCGAACTGCCAGTGCGCTTTACCCCGACTGCGGCAGGCGGCGCAACCGGCAGCGCGACCCTGCAGGCCGGCGGCGCAAGCTGGCAGGTCGCCCTCAGCGGCCAGGGTTCGAACGGCGCAGCGCCTGCCGGCGCGACGCAGAACAGCGGCGGCGGCGGATGCTCGTCGATCAGCGGCGGCAATGACCCGATGCTGGCCATCCTGGTGGTACTGGCTGCCGGCGTGCTGCTGTGGCGCCGCCGCCAGGCGCACTTGCTGGCGGCGGCAGCCGCGCTGGCAGTCGCCGGCCAGGCCATGGCGCTGGAGCCGGGCCAGGCTGCTCCCGCGTTCTCGCTGAGCGGACCGGCCGGCACCGTCAAGCTGGAGCACTACCAGGGCAAGCTGGTGTACATCGACTTCTGGGCCTCGTGGTGCGGTCCCTGCCGCCAGTCCTTCCCATGGATGAACGAGATGCAGGCCCGCTACGGTGGCCAGGGCCTGCAGGTGGTCGGTATCAATGTCGATGCCAAGACCGATGACGCGCGCAGCTTCCTGAACGCCACCCCTGCCAGCTTCGTGATCGCCTTCGACCCGAACGGCACGGCGCCGCGCACCTATGGCGTGAAAGGCATGCCCAGCAGCGTGCTGATCGGGCCCGACGGGAAAGTGCTGTATGAGCACAGCGGCTTCCGTCCTGCCGATCGCACCGTGCTGGAAGCGCGCATCAAGACTGCGCTGGGAGCGCGGCAATGAGCGCGCGCCTGCTGCTAATCAGCGCCGTGCTGGCCGCTCTCTCCGGCTGTGCCCTGAAACCCGTGCAGCCCTGGGAGAAAGGCGAGCTGTCGCGCACCGACATGCTGATCCAGGGCGACGGCCTGGAGACGCGCTTCAATGAACACATTTACACCAGCAAGGAAGCTGCTTCCGGCGGCAGTGCCGTGGGCGGCGGCGGCTGCGGCTGCAACTGACAAGGATCGACATGGATAACAAACCACACAACGGCGTGCCGGTCGGCCAGGCCCTGTTGGCTGCAGCCCTGCTGCTGCCGGGGATTGGCGCCGTGCATGCAGAGACGCCGCCGGAACGGGGCAGCATCGGCGTGAAATACCTGTACTACAAGGAAGACCAGCCGGGCCTCGACCGTGTACGCGTACATGCACCGGCGGTGTCGGTGCTGGCGCCCATCGCCGGTGAATGGTCGGTGGCTGCCAGCGCCACCGTGGACGACGTTTCCGGCGCCTCGCCGCGCTATCACACGGCCGTCTCCGGGGCTTCGCGCATGGACGACTTGCGCAAAGCGGGCGATGTGACCGCCACGCGATACCTGCCGCGCGGCACGGTCAGCGTTTCGGCGGCGTATTCGACTGAGCATGATTACGTGTCGCGCGCACTGTCGCTGCAGGCATCCCTTTCCAGCGAGGACAAGAACACCACCTGGAACTTTGGCCTGGGCGGTTCGGATGACAGCATCGATCCTGTCAACCATATCGTGCAGGATGCGGGGCGCCAGACCGTGAGCGTGCTGGCCGGCGTGACGCGGGTGCTGACGCCGGTTGACGTCGGCCAGTTCACGCTGACCCACACGCAGGGGCATGGCTATTACTCCGATCCGTACAAGCTGGCCGACAAGCGGCCCGATTCGCGGCGACAGGATACGGCCCTGCTGCAGTGGAACCACCGATTCGTCGCACTCGGCGCGAGCAGCAGGCTCAGTTACCGCTATTACCGCGACAGCTACGGCATCAGCGCACATACCCTCGGTGCCGAATGGGTTCAGGGTTTGGGCGATGGCTGGACTGTCACGCCTGCCGTGCGGCTGTACACGCAGCGTGCGGCCGACTTCTATTTCGATCCGGTGTACGACAGCCAGCTTGGCGCACCCTTCCCGCCTGGCTATGTATTCGGCAGCCCGCAAGCCAGTTCGGCCGACCAGCGCCTGTCCGGCTTCGGCGCGGCCACGCTGGGCGTGAAGCTGGCCAAGCAGCTCAATCGCGACTGGGCGGTCGACTTCAAAGTGGAGCGCTACGAGCAGCGCGCGGTGTGGCGCCTGTTTGGCAGCGGCAGCCCGGGGCTGGCGCCAATGCGGGCAGTCAGCCTGCAAATTGGAGTGACACGGCAGTGGTAAGCCCGATATTCACGATCGACTTCCAGGCGATGGCCAGCCGCTGCGAGATCCGGCTGGCCGCAGCCACCTGCACCGAAGCGCGGGCACTGGCAGAACCGGCGCTCGACGAAGTACGCCGGATCGAAGCCAAATACTCGCGCTATCGCGCCGACAGTATCGTGAGCCGTATCAATGCGGCGGCCGGCGTATCCGAGGTTGCCTGTGATGACGAGACCCTGGCGCTGCTGGAGTATGCCGATGCAGTGTATCGCAGCAGCGGCGGGCGTTTCGACATCACTTCCGGCGTACTGCGCAAGGTGTGGGACTTCCGTATGGGGACCGTGCCGTCGCCGCGCTCGCTGGAGCAGCTGTTGCCGCTGGTTGGCTGGCAGCAGGTGCGGCGGGAAGGCGGCAGCGTGATGCTGTCCCGGGCCGGCATGGAGCTCGATTTCGGCGGGTTCGGCAAAGAGTACGCCGTTGACCGTGCGGCGGAGATCCTCAGCGCGCAGGGTGTGCAGCATGGCTATGTGAACCTGGGCGGCGACATGCGTTTCCTGGGCCCTCGGCCGGATGGCGAAGAGTGGAGCATCGGGATCCAGCATCCGCGCGATACGCGCTCCACCGTTGCCAGCGTCCCCTTCACCCGGGGTGCGCTGGCGACGAGCGGCGATTATGAGCGCTATTTCGAGGCGGATGGACGGCGCTATTGCCACATCCTCGATCCCCGCAACGGCATGCCGGTGTCGTATTGGCGCTCGGTGAGCGTGGTGTCGCCGATGGCCATTTCCGCCGGCAGCTGCAGTACCACCGCCATGCTGCTGCAGCGGGATGGATTGGAATTCCTGGAGCAATCTGGCTTGTCTTTCCTGGCGATTGACCAGGAAGGGCGAATTTTTCGGAGGTGAATAATGAAGTTCCTGATTCAATGGCTGGCGGCGCTGCTGCTGGCTTCCGTGGTGGGCGGGCCTGCCCTGGCGGACGATTTCCTGGCGCCGGAGCGCGCGTTTGACTTGCGGGCGGAACTGAAGGCAGATGGACAGCTTGCCCTGCACTGGGCTATCGCACCGGAATACCACCTTTATCGTGACCGCATTTCCTTGCGCAGCGATGGGGCGGCAGTACCGGTGCTTCTGCCGAGCGGGAAACGCAAGTATGACGAGAATTTTGGCAAGGAGATGGAGACGTATGCGGGGTCGTTGGCTTTGCAACTTCCCTGGCAGGGGCGTACTGCCGGCACCTTGCTGGTCGGGTACCAGGGCTGTGCCGATGCCGGGCTGTGCTATCCGCCGGTGGAACGCCGCTACCGCATCGATCCGGCGCAGCCGGGCGTGCTGAAGGCGCTGCCCGAGGATCCACCGGGCCAGCTCGCCAACACGGCTACTGAAGGCGCAACCCCGGCTGCGCAGGCACCGGCGCTGGAGGACGACACTTCACTGGCGCAGCGCACGCTGCAAAGCGGCAGCGCATGGCGCATCGGGGCGGCGTTCCTGGTATTCGGGCTGCTGCTGTCGTTCACGCCTTGCGTGCTGCCCATGGTGCCGATCCTGTCCTCCATTATCGTCGGCGAGGCGCAGGTGACGCGCAAGCGCGGATTGCTGCTGGCGGTGGCGTACAGCCTGGGCATGGCCCTGGTCTACACCTCGCTGGGCGTGGCGGCGGGACTGGCGGGCGAGGGCCTGGCGGGGGCGCTGCAGAAGCCCTGGGTCTTGATGACCTTCGGCGCGCTGCTGGTCGCGCTGGCACTGTCGATGTTCGACGTCTACCAGCTCCAGTTGCCCAGCGCGCTGCAGACTCGCCTGAGCAACGCCAGCGGCAATTTGTCCGGCGGCCGCCTGGCCGCAGTGTTCGTGATGGGCGCCGTATCGGCACTGATCGTCGGCCCTTGCGTGGCTGGCCCGCTGGCCGGCGCGCTGCTCTACATCAGCCAGACCGGCAACGCCCTGGTCGGCGCCGGCGCCCTGTTCGCGATGGCCTGCGGCATGAGCGTTCCGCTGCTGTTGACCGGATTGTCGGCCGGCAGCCTGCTGCCGCGCGCCGGCGCCTGGATGAACCATGTGAAAAAGGTCTTCGGCCTGCTGCTCATCGCAGTCGCAATCTGGATGGTCAACCCGGTGCTGCCGGTAACCGCCAGCATGGCGCTTTGGGGTGCTTTCGCCATCCTGTGCGCCGCCTTCCTGCGCGTCGGTGAAGCTGTCGCGCAGGGCGCCGGCGCCGGCGCCTACGCAACCAAGGCGCTCGGCGTGCTGATGCTGCTTGGCGGCCTGTTCGAACTGGTCGGCGCGGCAAGTTCCGGACGCGACGTGCTGCAGCCGCTGGCACACCTGCGCAGCGCCGGAAACGGTGCTACTATTGCCGCCGTGGGTGCAGGCCAGGCACATAATACCGAACCCCGTTTCACCCGCGTTCGCACCATGGCCGATCTTGACCAGGCATTGGCCGCTGCGAAGAAACCCGTCATGCTCGACTTCTACGCCGATTGGTGCGTCTCATGCAAGGAGATGGAACGCCTCACCTTCACCGACACGCGCGTGCAAGCCGCGATGCAGGACATGCACCTGCTGCAAGCCGATGTCACGGCCAACAGCGAAGAAGACCGCGCCCTGATGAAGCGCTTCAGCCTTTTCGGCCCGCCCGGCATCGTCATGTTCGACGCCGGCGGCAACGAAGTCACCCAGGCGCGCATCATCGGCTACCAGCCACCCGAAAAATTCCTGCGCCGCCTGGAACTGGCGGCTAACAGCCCTGAAAGGACCACTCAGTGAAACGCACCCTCTCCTTCCTATTCTGCGCCGCGCTGCTGCCTGCGGCAGCCTACGCCGAGAACACGCCGGCGCACTGGAGCTATGAAGGCGCCACCGGCCCGCAGAACTGGGCCGCGCTGGAACAGGACTTCAGCACCTGCAAGCTGGGACACAACCAGTCGCCGATCGACATCCGCAAGACCAGCAAAGCCAAGCTGCCGGCGCTGGAATTCGCCTACAGCCCGTCGCCGCTGAAGATCCTCGACAACGGCCACACCATTCAGGTGAACTACGCCGCGGGCAGCAGCGTCACCATTGACGGCAAGCGCTACGACCTGCTGCAGTTCCACTTCCATAAGCCAAGCGAAGAGAAGATCAATGGCCGCAGCTACCCGATGGTGGCGCACCTGGTGCACAAGAACGCGGAAGGCAAGCTGGCCGTGGTAGCCGTGCTGTTCCAAAAGGGCCACGAGAACCCGCTGGTGCAGACCCTGTGGGATGCCTTGCCGAAGGAAAAAGGCGAAGCGCAGGAAGTCTCCGGCGTGAGCATCGATATCGGCAAGCTGCTGCCAGCGACCCAGGGTTATTACAACTTCGCCGGCTCGCTGACCACCCCGCCCTGCAGCGAAGAAGTCAACTGGTTCGTGCTGAAAACGCCGGTTGAAATGTCGGCCGCCCAGTTGAAGCGATTCGCCCACGTCTACAAGCACAACGCCCGCCCGATCCAGCCGTTGAACGGACGCACGGTGCAGGAAAGCCTGTAAGGCTCAGCAGCGGGCTTGCGCCCGCTTGCAGCGATCGCGTCCCTGCCGCTTGGCGGCATACATGGCCGCATCGCTGCGCCGCAGCAGGTCTTCCGCCAGTTGCGCATCATAGGGAAACACGGCCAGCCCGATGCTGGCCGATACCAGCGCCGGTTGTTCATGCGCCAGCCGCACCGGGGCACGTACTGCCGCCAGCGCCCGTTCCAGGATCTCCTCGGCTTCGGCGACATCGTTCAGGCCCGCCAGCAGCAGCACGAACTCATCGCCGCCCAGCCGCGCCACAGTATCATTGGCCCGCACCACTTGCTGCTGGCGTCCCGCCACTTCCACCAACACCGCGTCGCCCGCCTCGTGGCCGAAGGTATCGTTGACGTTCTTGAAGCCATCCAGGTCCATGACGCATACCGCCACCAGCTTTTCCGCGCGCGCGGCAAAGGACAGCGCCTGCTGCAGGCGGTCCTCCATCAGGCGCCGGTTCGGCAGGCGCGTAAGCGGATCCATGAAGGCCATCTTTTCGATCTCCTCCTGGCGCGCGCATTCGTCCGTGATATCGGTGAACAGGCCGAAGTAGTGCTGCACCTTGTCGCGCTCATCGCGCACCGCGCTCAGGGTCAGGTGCGCCGCAAACAAGGAGCCGTCGGAGCGCCTGTCCCACACCTTGCCCTGCCATTGGCCGGTTCCCAGCAAGCCTTGCCACATGGCCTTGTAGAATTCCGGGTCCTGCCTGCCCGACTGCATGATGCGCGGATGCTGTCCAAGCAGCTTATGGCGTGCATAGCCGCTCATGGCGGCAAAAGCGCGGTTGGCTTCGACGATACGCATGTCGCGGTTGACCACCAGGATGCCTTCCGACGTCGCATCGAATACCTTGGCCACCAGGTGCTCGCGCGCTGCGGCGCTGCGCATGCGCTGGCGCAGCAGGCGTGAAATGCTCGCAACATGGCGAAACATGAGCCATGCAGTGAGCGCCGCAGCCAGCAGAGCGCCGCACAGTGCGGCCAGCGAGATTTCCAGCTGCGCCGCCATGGCATCCCCTATTCCAGCACCACCTGTTCCAGATAGTCAGGCACGCGGCACGGCCATTGCAGCTGCTCCGCAATGCGCAGGCGCAGCGCATCGGCTGCCGCCGGCTCGCCATGCGTGACGAACACCTGGCGCGGGGTGGCCGATGAATGCGACAGCCAGCCCAGGATTTCATCGGCGTCGGCGTGGGCCGACAGGTTGCCGATCAGTTCAACGCGCGCCCGCACCGGATAATACTCGCCGTGGATCTTGACCGAGGTTTCGCCGGCCAGCATGCGGGCCCCGCGCGTGCCTGCCGCCTGGAAGCCGGCAAACAGGATGGTATTGCGCGAATCGCCGGCAAAGGATTTCAGGTGGTGCAGCACGCGGCCCCCGGTGGCCATGCCGCTGGCGGCAATGATGACCATCGGCACCTGGCGCCGGTTCAGCGCCATCGATTCTTCCACGCTGTTGACGATGTGCGCCACATGGCCCAGGGCGTGGCAACTGCGTTCATCGAGCCGGTGCTGTCCCTGGTGCTTGATGTAGAGCCGCGTCGCATCCACCGCCATCGGGCTGTTCAGGTATATCGGCAAGGCCGCCGGGATCGCGCCAGACTCTTTGAGTTTCCAGATTTCATACAACAGTTCCTGTGCCCGCCCCACTGCAAAAGACGGAATCACGGTCACGCCGCCGCGCGCTGCCGTCTTGCTGATGATGTCGGCCAGCTTGCCGCTCGGGTCCGACGCGTCGTGGCGGCGATCGCCGTAAGTCGATTCCACCACCAGGTAATCGCATTTCCCGAGCACGGTGGGCGGGCGCATGATCGGGTCGTTCGGGCGCCCGACGTCGCCGGAAAACATCACGGTGCGGCCAGCGCAGCGCACCGAGACCGAAGCGGCGCCCAGGATATGGCCGGCCAACTGGAGGCGCGCCACCATGCCCGGAGCGGGCGAGAACTCGTGGCCGACCGGGACAACTTGCAGGTGCTCCAGCGCGCGCAGCGCATCGGCTTCCGAATACAGGGGCAGGGCCGGCTTGTGTTTGGAGAAGTTGTGGCGATTTGCATACAAGGCCTCTTCCTCCAGCAGGCGGCCGCTGTCGGGCAGCAGGATCCGGCACAGGTCGCGCGTCGCCTCCGTGCAGTACACCTTGCCGCGGAAGCCGGCGCTGACCAGCACCGGCAGGAAGCCGCTGTGATCGAGATGGGCATGGGTCAGCACCACGCCGCTGATCGAGTCCGGCGGCACAGGAAAAGCCTCCCAGTTACGCAGGCGAAGCTGCTTATAGCCCTGGAACAGGCCGCAATCCACCAATACCTGTTCGACGCCACTGCGCAACAGGTATTTGGAGCCGGTGACGGTACCGGTGGCACCAAGGAATTTAATTGTGAGCATGTTTGCAGCATATCCAAGGCGGCGCACAAAATATTTGATCCAGGTCAAAGAGAAGTATCGCAAAATGCGGCAGTGCGAAAAAGACATTGTTGCCTTGCGAAGATGTAGAATCAGGGCCTTTGACCATTTCCACACCAGGACGCCATACATGACAGAACTGAAACGGGGCCTGAAGAGCCGCCACATCCAGCTGATCGCACTGGGCGGCGCCATCGGCACGGGCCTTTTCATGGGCATTGCGGACACCATCACGCTGGCCGGGCCTTCCGTGCTGCTTGGTTACGCAGTGGCCGGCTTCATCGCCTTCTTTATCATGCGCCAGTTGGGCGAGATGGTGGTCGACGAGCCGGTCGCCGGCTCCTTCAGCTACTTCGCCGACAAATACTGCGGGCATATGGCGGGCTTCATGTCGGGCTGGAATTACTGGGTGCTGTATGTGCTGGTCAGCATGGCCGAATTGACGGCGGTGGGCATCTATATGAAGTTCTGGTTCCCCGACCTCGCCCCATGGATCAGCACCCTGGCCTTCTTCCTGGTCATCAATGCAATCAGCCTGTCCAATGTGCGCGCCTTTGGCGAGATGGAATTCTGGTTCGCCATTATCAAAGTGGTCGCCGTGGTTGGCATGATCGTCTACGGCGCCTACCTGCTGGCCTCCGGCAACGCAGGTCCGGAAGCCACCGTTGCAAACCTGTGGCAACAGGGCGGATTCTTCCCGAACGGCGTCTCGGGCCTGGTCATGGCGATGGCCGTCATCATGTTTTCCTACGGCGGCCTGGAACTGGTGGGCATTACCGCAGCGGAGGCCAGCAACCCTGCCGAGACCATCCCGAAAGCGACCAACCAGGCCATTTACCGCATCCTGATCTTCTACATCGGCGCACTGGGCGTGCTGCTGTCGCTGTACCCGTGGCAGAAAGTGGTCACCGGTGGCAGCCCGTTCGTCATGATCTTCCACGCCCTGAACGCCAATTGGGTCGCGAATATCCTGAATGTCGTGGTGCTGACCGCGGCGTTGTCCGTATATAACAGCGGCGTCTACTCCAACAGCCGCATGCTGTACGGCCTGGCCAAACAAGGCAATGCGCCGAAGGCCCTGCTGGGCGTAAACAAGCGTGGCGTGCCGCTGGCGGCGCTGGGCGTATCGGCCCTTGCCACCGGCATTTGCGTGCTGCTGAATTACTTCATGCCGGGCAAAGTATTTGGCTTCCTGATGGGGCTCGTGGTCTCTTCGCTGGTGATCAACTGGGGCATGATCAGCTGGATCCACCTGCGCTTCCGCGCCCAGAAACAAGCGGAAGGCCTTGAGACAGGCTTCAAGAGCTGGGGCTACCCGCTCACCAACTACCTGTGCCTGGCCTTCCTGGCGGGCATCCTGGTGATCATGTACATGACCGAAGGACTGCGCATCTCGGTGTACCTGATCCCCGTATGGCTGCTGGCACTGTTCATCGGCTACCGCTTCCGCGGCGTTCCCGAGAAGGCGGCCGCGTAATGTCCAAGGTTGCACTCCTGACCATCCACGGCATGGGCGAGCAGCCGCTCGACTATGCCGACGACATGCGGCGCGCGCTGTCGCACCGCATGGGGGCAGCCTTTGCCAACGTCGACGTGCACGGCGTGTACTACCAGCACCTGCTCAAGCCAAATGAGCTGGACGTATGGAACCGCACGCGCGAGCGCGCCACGGTGCGCTACGAGCAGCTGCGCAAATTCATCCTGTTCGGCTTTGCCGACGCAGCTGGGCTGGAAAACCGCAAGGAATACGACAACTCCGTCTACGAGCAGGCGCAGGTGGAGATCGCGCGCGCCCTGCTGGCGATTCTTGCCACCAGTGGGCCGGACACGCCGATCGTGCTGCTGGCGCATTCGCTGGGCTGCCAGGTGATGTCCAGCTTTATCTACGACGCGCAGAAACGCGCCGGCGGTGGCCTGGTCGCAGCCGGGATCTGGAAAGCGGGCCGCATGGCCGACAGCCTGAGCGCGGAACAGCGCAAGTTCCTGCAATGCGGCACGGTGCGCACCTTCGTCACGACCGGTTGCAACATCCCGGTATTCGTCTCGGCCCACCAGCGCATGGACGTCAAGCCTATCAACAAGCCCAATCCCGGCTTCACCTGGCTCAACCTGTACGACCCGGACGACGCCCTGGGCTGGCCGCTGCAGCCGCTGGAAGGCGGCTACGAAACGCTGGTCGAAGACCGCGTAGTCAACGCCGGCCAAGGCATCCTGGACTTCATGACCAAAAGCTGGAATCCCCTGTCCCACACCGCCTACTGGACGGACGACGAAGTCATCAAGCCGCTGGCGAGAGCACTAGCTTCAACTTAAAAAGTCGGGGTCAGCTCCGGCAATCAGACACGGCCTCAGCCGCTGCGCGGCTGAGGCCGTGTCTGATTGCCGGAGCTGACCCCGACTTTCATTTTGCTGCTTCGGCGGCCTGGCGCTGCTGTTCGATGCGGCGGATTTTCTCGGCGACCTTGGCTAGTTCTTCGGGCGGTACGCCGGCTTCACGGCCTTGCTCGAGGTCGGACTGCAGGCGGGCCAGTTCGGGAACTGCTGCTTGCGCGTAGGCGGCAGCCAGACGCTGCTTTTGCGCCAGCTGGTGGGCGGCGTAGGCTTGCGGGTCGGCCAGGACGCTGGCGTCAGGGTGTTCGGTCGGGGCGTCGTGCTGGATTGGCGGTGTGCGGGGGTCGCCGGATTCGCGGGCTTGCGCCAGCGGCAGCCAGGCGGGTGTGCTGGTGTCGACCGGCGCGATGGGGACTCGGCGCAGGCCGTCGCCGTCGCTGTTTTCCGCCTCGGCCGTAGCCGGTTCGCCGGCCACCGGCGGGCGCGGCGCGGGGGGCGGCGCGTCAGGTACGGGCGGCGCGGCGGCACTGGCATCGCCGACGGGCGCCGTTTCGCGAGCGCTGGCGGCGTACCATTGACCTACGACTGCGGCGGCAATCGCGCCGATCACTGCGGCACCTTGCCAGCGTTTCATATGGCCTCCGTGATTTCAATGCGCGCTTTGCCGCGCACCTGTTCGATCATCTCGCCCAGCTGCCGCGCGGCTTTCTTCAAAGCGATCATGCGGCTGGCCTGGTAGCGCACCGTTTCCGATTGCAGCGGGTGGGAGCCTTGCACCTGTTCTTCTACCAGCACGATTTCCCAGTAGGCGGGTTCGTTCGGACCGACCGGGGCGCGGACCGGGGCCGAAGGTTGGCCGGGCGGCTGGCTGAAGGCCAGGCTGGCAAGCCAGTCCTTGCTGCCTTCGGCGCTGATCCAGCCCAGGTCACCGCCCTTGGTTGCGTCGGCCGCACGCGACATCTTGCGGGCGGTGGCGGCAAAGTCGGCGCCTCCCTGCAGGGCTTTCTGCACGCGCTGCGCCTGCGCTTCGTCAGCCACGCGGATGTGGCGGGCGCGGACTTTGTCGATGCGGGCAAACTGGTCCTTGTGCTGGGTGTAGAAGGCTTCGATTTCTTGCGGGCTTGCTTCGCTGGACAGGCGATTCAGCAGCACACTGCCGGAGTCGGTGTCGAGGCCGACGCCGTACAGGTGCTGCAGCGTCACCACGGCCTCGCCGTCGGCAATCGCCCGGCGCAGGTCGGCCACTGCTTCGGCGCCGAAACGCTGCCTGGCCCAGTGCAGGACAAAAGCATTGGCAACAATACGGCGGGCTTGCGCGGCTGCGACGCTGGCGGGCTGCTGCGACAGCGCCAGGCGCCCCTGGACGTTCTGGCGGTAATACACGTCGTACAAAGTGACATGCGCGGGTTCGCCAGCTGGAAGCTGGTAGCGCAGGACGTCGATTGCACCGGCCTGGGTTTGCTGCTCCGGGGTCAACGCGATTTCAAGCCTCAGCGGGCCGGGACGACCGAAGATGGCTTCCAGAGCCGGCTGCGGCATGGGCGGCTGCGCGGTAACCAGGCTTTCCAGCGTGGCGCCAGGCAGCGCCTTGACTGCGGCATCGACCTCTTTTCCATACACTTCGCGCAGCGTTGCGACAAGGCGCTCTTCCAGCGTGACGTCCGGGGCGAAGGCTACCGGAAGGCTGGCTTCCGATTTCGGCGCCGGGGCGTTTGCATACGCTGCCAGCAGGCGGACCTGGATAAGGTCGTCCAGCGCGGCGCGCCGCTCAAGCGACGGTTTGCCGGCGCGCAGCTGCTGCCATAACGTGTCCAGGGTGAAGCTGTATATCGGCTCGCCGTCAATGCGGGCGGCGACCGCAGCGCCATGGACCGCTTCAGCGGCGGTGCGCGGTGCATCTGTCGCGGCGGTGCCCGCCACCGCGTGGGCGCCGGCCAGCGCGGCGGCTACGGCAACCGCGGCGGAGACGGCGGCCCGCACGGCCAAGGCAGCGCGGTGGCGGGCGGCCATCAGTTGGCCAGGCGCTCGGCGGCGCGGTTCAGTACGTGGACCACCATGGCAATCGAGTGCGGAATCATCTTCTTGCCGACCACGACACGGTCGCCGTGCGCATTCGAGGACAGCACAATGCCGCCGTTGGCATACGAGTAGGTGCCGCCTTGCGTCAGCAATGGACGGATATCGTTGCCGCTGGTCGACACCGGTGTGAAATCCGCCATGGCGGCCGCCACCAGCGCGGAGTCGTTCAGGCGTTCGCTGTCGTAGTAGTCGTATACCCACTGCTCCCAGCCCGAGTGGTCGTGCGCGGACGTGGTCCAGGTGTGGTGCGGCTGCAGCAGGTCTGTGGTGTGCAGCACGAAGCCCAGCGACTGCGCGGTCGGCTGCGCCAGGAATTGCGAGAACCAGTACTGGCCCAGGTTGTCGATCGGCTGGAACGGCGCGGCTTCGAAGTCGGCATACATCGAGGGCGTGGAATAGCCGCCCAGGCGGTAGTGCGCCTCGGTGATGCCGTAGGCGTTGTATTTGCTGCCGTCGCCGAACCAGCCTTTCAGGCCGCCGGAGCCGTCGTCCAGGTAATCGCCATACAGCCAGCTCGCAGCCAGGTTGTCGATGTCGCCGGCCACGGTCATCTTGGCGTAGTTATAGCCGCCGAAGGGATTGCCGTGCACGTCGCGCCCGCCAGTGTGGTTCTGGAAATGCCAGAAGGTGGTGTACTTGACGATGCTGGCGCCCGCGCCCCACACCGGCGCCATCTGGCAGTTGCCGGTGGTGGCGCCGCAGATATAGGTGTCGGCGAAGTCGTCGACGTCGTACGCGCCCTGCCCCAGCGCCGCCGCGAACTGCTCCATCGTGTAGCCGGCGCGCGTCACGCCGGCCAGCAGCTTGTTGTAGTTGGTGCTACCAGGATTGGCCTTCATGTAATTGACTGCGTCCAGCACGATACGACGGTGCGTCTCCTGCTGCCATGCGTGGGCCGGAAGGCTTACTGCGGATGCTGCCAGCGCGAGGCTGGCAGCGATGGTGCTCAGTTTCATCTGGTGTCTCCTGGTTGAAAAGAGTCCAGACGATAGCGTCAAATTATGACGGACAGATGAAAAAGTATTCTAAAAATATTAACAAAACTCAGAACTGCTCCCACTCGTCGCCTGCGGTGGCACTGGCGACTTTGCGCTGCCGTGGCGGGCGCACCGCAACGGCCGTGGAAGCGGCGCGGCTGCCGGCACTGCTGGCATTGCGCAACACTGGCGCCGCTTTCAGGTGGGCGGCGCCGATGCGGAATGCGCTCACCGCACGGGCCAGCACTTCGGCCTGGTCCTGCAAGGCCTGCGACGCCGCAGCCGTTTCTTCCACCAGCGCGGCATTTTGCTGCGTGACCTGGTCCATCGAAGTGATCGACTGGTGCACCTGGGCGATGCCGGCATTCTGCTCGGCGGTGGCGGCGCTGATTTCCGCCACGATGTCCGATACCTGCTTCACGCTGGCCACCACATCGCTCATGGTGTCGCCCGCGCGTACCACCAGCTGGGTGCCGGAATCGACCTTCTCCACGCTGTCGTCGATCAGCGTCTTGATTTCCTTGGCCGCTGCGGAGGAGCGTTGCGCCAGGTTGCGCACCTCGGTCGCCACCACCGCGAAGCCGCGCCCCTGTTCGCCGGCGCGTGCCGCTTCCACGGCGGCGTTCAGCGCCAGGATATTGGTCTGGAACGCGATACCGTCGATGACGCTGATGATGTCCACGATCTTGTGCGAAGAAGCGTTGATCGAGGCCATGGTGTCGATCACCTCCTTCACCACCTCGCCGCCCTGCACCGCGATCTGCGAGGCATTCCGCGCCAGCTGGTTGGCCTGGCGCGCATTGTCCGAGTTCTGGCTCACGGTGGAAGTCAGCTGCTCCATGCTGGAGGCGGTTTCCTCCAACGCCGCCGCCTGCGCCGAAGTGCGGTTATTCAGGTCGCCGGTGCCGGCCGCGATCTGGCGCGACGCCGTGCTGACCGCATCCGCCGCCGAACGGGCCGTGCCAACCACGCCGCCGATCTCACCCAGCAGCTTGTTGAAAGCCGCGCCGGCATGGCCGATTTCGTCCATCCGTTCCACCTCGACCTGGTGCGTCAGGTCCAGCGAAGAGCTGACGTCTTCCATCGTGCCCTGCATCCGGTCCAGCCCGCCGGTGATCACCAGGTACATCTTGTAGCCCATGAACGCCACGATCAGCAGCACCGCCACGGTGACCGCAACCAGGATGGTCAGCGCCTTCGAGTAATCGGCATCGCTGTCGGCCTTGACCTTTTCGATCAGCTTCTGGTTGTAGGCAACGTGGTCGTCCAGGCTTTTCTTGACGCCGGCCGCGCCCAGCGCCAGCGGCGATCCCGCCACCAGCGTGGCCCGCACGCCGTCCATATCGCCCGCGTGCGCAGCGGCGATAAAGGGCACCAGCGCCAGGCGGTAGGTTTCCATGACCGCCTTGTCCTGCTCCAGCATCTTGCGGTCGGTCTCATCGAACACATTGTTCCTGGCGTAGTCGGCCAGCACCTTGTCGAAGTTGGCGTGGGCGTCGTTGTACGCCTTGTCCAGCGCAGTCTTGTCCGGCAGGTTGGAAAACACCGACAGGCGGTAACCGGCCAGGCGGCTGTCGCTGACCGCCGCCTTGGCGGCATTGATGGCTGAGACGCTCGGGATCAGGCGAGTCTGTACCAGCTCCATGCGCTGCTGCGCGTCGCGCAGTTGCCAAAAGCCTTCGGCACCGACAAACAGCAGGCCGATCAGCGCAATTGCCAGGGTAATGACCAGTCGATTGCTGATTTTCATGATGGGATTTCATCCTATGCAAATGAATCACTATCGCAGCCTCAGGAACATGCAATTGGCCACCTGTATTGATGACGACTATCATCAATACATCATTGCAGTCCAACCTTATATCCAGGAGCTAAACATGTCACTACTCGGCAGCTTCCACACCGCGCTCGGTTTGCTGGCCCTCGCTTCCGGCATCGCCGCCTACGCCCTGCACCGCGGCATCCGCCCGCGCCGCAAGACCGGCTTGCTATACCTGGCCAGCACCCTGCTGGTCAGCCTGACCGGCTTCGGCCTGTTCGCCCACGGCGGATTCGGCAAACCGCATGCCCTTGCCGTGCTCACCCTGCTGACGCTGGCATTCGCCTACGCTGCCGGTTCGCTCGGCTGGTTCGGCGCCGCCGGCCGCAAGATCGAGACCGTCGGCTATTCGTTTACCTTCTTCCTGCACTTCATACCCGGCATTACCGAAACCTTTACCCGGCTCCCTGCAGGCAATCCGGCATTCGACAGTCCAGAGGCCCCGGCCCTGAAAGCGATTGCCGGATTATTGTTCCTGCTTTTCCTGGCCGGCGCACGCTACCAGCTCAAGGCAATGCCATCAGAACTGCGTGGCCAGTGATTCGTGGAAGATCGGCGGCTGGATGTCCGAACCGAAGCCGTTGTCCAGCTCTTCCAGGCGGCGCTGCGGCACGTCCTTGAGGTCCGCAATCTGCGGCGTCCAGCGCAGCAGACGCTCTGCGTCGAAACGATCGACCGCGCAGGCGATCGCATAGCCGCTCATGGCGCTGAGGCGGCTGCGCGCCTGGGCCTGGGCCTCGCGGATCGCCAGCAAATAACGCTCCACCGTCAGGCCGGTCGAGGGCGCCTTGCCAACCTTTTCGCGCAGGCGCATCAGCAAATCGGTGTGCGTCGCCAGCAATTCCATCAAGCCGGAGCCCGGACGCGCAGTCGCCACATCGTGTTCGCCGCGCATCATGTACGTGACTGCCATCGGTTTATGGTTGCTGGTCACCACGCGGATACTGCCGCCCACCATCGACATGATGCTGAAATAGATCCCGTCTGTCTTGCCGGCCTCCGGCATCAGCTTCAATTGCTGGATTTCGATGATCATGCTGCCTTCGGCATCGGTAAACATGGCCGCAACACCGGCCAGTGTCGGTGCACTCGGATAGGTGGTGTAGTCGCCGAGCGGGCGAAACCCGCGGGTAGCAAGCTGGGTCGCATAATCGTCGATCAGGCTCCAGTCGACCTGCTTGCGGGCCTGGGCGCTGGCGCGGTCGATGTGGACGTAAGAGGCAAGCTCCTGCACGCGCGAAAGCAGGCCCTGCCGAATCCTCGATGCCGTCCGCAGGAAAGTCGCCAGTCCGACGCCAACAACCAGTATCGCCGGCCACAGCATGCCGCCGGGCGCGCCAAGCAATGGAATGAGGATGGCAGCCAGCGCAGCACACACGATGCTGTTGAATACACAATTCCTGAACAATGCCTTCTTCAAATGCAGCGTCATACACTCTCCCAATCAGATGGGGAAAATTATAGCGATGCAGATGGGGTTGAAAATGCGCGCATTCTCACCATTCATCACCAATCATCATGAAAGGTGCTGGCTGAACCAATCACGTGCAAGACGTGCAACTTCTTCCAGCGCGCCCGCTTCCTCAAACAGATGAGTCGCTCCGGGCACGATGTCGATGCGTTTTTTGCAATGGAGATTATGGAAAGCAGATTCGTTAAGCTCGATGACACCTTCGTCGCGGCCGCCGACAATGAACAGGGTTGGCGCAGCCACCCGGGCCAGCGCCACCTGCCCGGTCAAATCGGGCCGGCCGCCGCGCGACACCACGGCTGCCACGTCCTTGCGTTCCGCGGCAAACTGCAAGGCGGCAGCGGCGCCGGTGCTGGCGCCGAACAGGCCGAGCGGCAGGCCGCGCGCCGCGACGCAGGCCGCCAGCCAATCGGCGGCCAAGCCAAGGCGTTCAGCCAACAGGCTGATATTGAAACGCGTGCGGTAGACCTGGTCTTCGGCCGGCGTGAGCAAGTCCACCAGCAAGGTGCCGATGCCGGCCGCGCGCAAGACGCCAGCCACGAAATTATTGCGCGGACTGAAGCGGCTGCTGCCGCTGCCGTGCGCGAACAGGACCACGCCCTTCGCCCCGGTGGGCAGATCAAGCGTGCCTTCGAGCTCTCCGGCAGGGGTGGCAATACTGGCTGTTTCGTGA
The DNA here is from genome assembly GCF_001425005.1 of Duganella sp. Root336D2. Taxonomy (GTDB): domain Bacteria; phylum Pseudomonadota; class Gammaproteobacteria; order Burkholderiales; family Burkholderiaceae_D; genus Rugamonas. The sequence continues at coordinate 784,291 of NZ_LMDB01000001.1, forward strand.
AGCATGGCGGGCGTACCTCCTGGCCCACTATACCTCCGGCGGCAAACTCAATGCGCGCGGATCGCTTTCAATTCGGCACTTAGCCAGGCCTTGCTTTCCACCGGCGCGGCCGCGCCGCATCGGACCAGATACGGCTTGCCGCTCGAGCTGCTGGAGCTGGCGCCGAGGTCGATGAACTGGTCGGCGCTCTTGACCAGGTCCTTCTTCTCCAGGTATTCCAGCTTGCGCAGCAGGTGGCTCCTGGCGTCGGCGCCGCTGTACCAGCTGCCGTTGCGGTTGAACTGGCATCCGGACGACTGCAGGCGCGTCAGCAGCGCCTCGACTTCGGCACGGGCCGGGGGCGGCAGCGGTGCGGCCTGGACTCCGGCACAAGCCAGGGCGAACACCAGGGCGAGGATCTTGCGCATCATTTCTCCTTCCTGCGAACGTTGTAGGGCGCGAGGATGTTCCCGCAGCGGATATTGCCGGCAGCGACACGCGCATTAAATGCATGCAGCTCTTTTTCAAGGCTGGTGCCCTCCGCGTTCAGACTGGCGGCGCGCGCGTTCAGTTCATCCTGGCGTGCATTGTAGGCGGCGACGGCTGCGCTGTCGGTACGATTGACCTGGGGCGAGGCAGCTTCATGCGCCGATAAATCGGCGGAGGTGCGCTCCAGTGCCGTTTCGTGTTCGCGGAAGCGGCGTGTCAGCGCCTGGCGCTGCGGGCGCAGTTCGCCCTCTTCCGCCATGCAGGCTTTGTAGGCCGGGGTATTGGGCTGCGGCGGCATCGGCTGCGCGAACGCGCCGCAGGCGAAAGTGGTCGCGGCAGTGGCCGCGGCGAGTATCATATATTTCATCTGTGGGGCAAGGACTTTTAAGGCAACAAACAATTCAGATTTACAATCCTACAACATCTGGCCGCAAACCCGTGTGCTAATATGCGGCAGCCTTTTTTTGGCGATCCCAAAAGAGAAGAGATACTGGAGAGACAAGTGAGCATTTTTAGGACTAAGAACCTGGACGACATGCTGGCAACCGCCCGTACCCCTGGCGGTCTGCAGAAAGTGCTGGGTCCGATGGACCTGGTGCTGATGGGCATTGGCGCCATCGTGGGTACCGGCATCTTCGTCTTGACCGGCACCGGCGCACTGACCGCCGGCCCGGCCCTGACGATTTCCTTCGTGGTCGCAGCACTGGCCTGCGGTTTCGCCGCCCTGTGCTACGCCGAATTCGCCTCGACCGTTCCGGTTGCCGGCTCCATCTACACTTATAGCTACGCCACCCTGGGCGAACTGGTGGCATGGATGATCGGCTGGGACCTGATGCTCGAATACGGCCTTGCCACATCCGCCGTCTCGGTAGCCTGGTCCGGCTACTTCCAATCGCTGATCTCCGGCATCGGCATCCACATGCCGGCCGCGCTGAGCGCCGCACCGGGCGCCGTTCCAGGTGTCACCACGTTCTTCAACCTGCCGGCCTTCGTCATCATGATCGTGCTGACCGCCATGCTGGGCTGGGGCGTGCGTGAATCGGCCCGCGTCAACAACATCATGGTAGTCATCAAGATCGGCGTGGTGTTGCTGTTCATCGCCGTTGGCGCCGGCCATGTGAAGCCAGCCAACTGGCAGCCATTCATGCCATTCGGCCCATCCGGCGTGATGAGCGCCGCCGCGCTGGTGTTCTTTGCCTTCATCGGTTTCGACGCCGTGACTTCCGCAGCGGAAGAAGTGAAGCGCCCTGAGCGCGACCTGCCGATCGGCATCATCGGCTCGCTGGCGGTCTGCACCATCCTGTACGTGATCGTGGCCGGCATCATGACCGGCATCGTCCCTTACCAGCAATTCCTGGGCGTTGACCACCCGGTCTCGCTGGCACTGCAATACGCCGGTGAAAACTGGTTCGCCGGCTGGGTATCGCTGGGCGCGATCCTGGGCATGACCACCGTGATCCTGGTGATGGCCTACGGCCAGACCCGCATCATCTTCGCCATGTCGCGCGACGGCCTGCTGCCCAAGAAGCTGTCGCAGGTACACCCGAAATACCACACCCCGTTCTTCGCCACCTGGATGGTCGGCCTGATCTTCGGCTTCATCGCCGCCCTGGTACCGCTGAACGTGCTGGCCGAACTGGTCAACATGGGCACCCTGGCCGCCTTCTGCCTGGTGTCGATCGCCGTGATCATCATGCGCAAGAAGCGCCCGGACCTGCACCGCGCCTTCCGCTGCCCTGGCGTGCCGGTGATTCCCGGCCTGGCGGTTATCTTCTGCCTGTCGCTGATGGCCTTCCTGTCGGCCATTACCTGGCTGGCTTTCGGCATCTGGCTGGCCATCGGCCTGGTGGTGTATTTCGGCTACTCGCGCCACAACTCCGAGCTGGGTAAAGCGAAGTAAGCAGCACACTCCCCCATGAAAGCCCGCAGCTGCGGGCTTTTTTCATTGTTGCGCGCCTACCACGAAAAATGGCGCAGCCGCCCGCAATCTGTAACACTGGGGCCCGTAGTCAGCTTGTTCGCCACCAATAACGACGGGAGAAAGCATGACGATGAAAAGAATGTGCAGCGCGCTTGCCGCGCTTTCAGCAGCCAGTTTCACCATCGTGGCAAGCGCCCAGGAAGGCGGGCCTACCGTCACCATCAGCGGCTTCGGCACCGCCGCCCTCACCTCCACCGACACCGACGACGCTGAATTCATCCGCCCCAACCAGGCATCGGGCGTGAGGAAGGATTGGCGCACCGGCGTCGATTCGAACTTCGGCATCCAGGCCACGGTCAAAGTCAACGACATGATCTCGTTCACCGGCCAGGGCCTGGTGCGCAAGGATGCCATTGACCATTACCGCGCGCAGGCAGCGTGGGCCTTTGCCAAGTTCAAGGTCAACGATGAATTCAGCGTGCGCGTCGGCCGCATGGGCGCGCCGATCTATATGATTTCCGACTTCCGCAACGTGGGCTACGCCAACACCATGCTGCGCCCGCCGGCTGAAGTCTATCGCCAGGTCACGCTGGACTCCTTCGACGGCGTCGACCTGCTCTACCAGCACAGCTTCGGCGACACCTCGCTCAGCGTGCAGGTGGGCACCGGCCGCGCCGACGTTGACCAGCCGGCGCAGGACGTCGAGTTCCGCAAGATGCTGCTGCTGCACGTGGTCGCCGAAAACGGCCCGTTCACACTGCGCTTCGGCCGCGCGCAGGCCGACTTCAGCGTGGTCGACAATCCCACCCTGGCCGGGCTGGTGACCACGCTTCGTACCTTCGGATTTGGCTCGGTGGCGAACATGATCCCGCTCAACGACGTCAAGGGCACCTTCACCTCCGTCGGCGGCACCATGGACTGGAAGAACGTGGTGCTGCAGGCCGAATACGCCATGCGCCGCACCGATACGCTGATCGTGCACGACACCAACTCGTGGTACGCGATGGCGGGCTACCGCTTCGGCAAATTCCTGCCCTACTACTACCACGGCAGCATCAAGCAGAAGTCGGACCGCAGCGTGGCAGGCTTGCCGACCACCGGCCCGCTGGCGCCGCTGGGCCTGGGCGTCAACGGCCTGGCCAAGGCGGCGCTGCAAAGCTCGGACGCGATCGGCGTGCGCTGGGACTTCTACAAATCGCTGGCATTGAAAGTCCAGGTCGACCACATCAAGCCGAAAGACGGGCCCGGAGCGTTCATCAATTACAAGCCTGGCTTCAATGAGTCAGTGAACGTGTACGCGGTAGCACTCGACTTCGTGTTCTGAGGAGGCAGCCATGGACAAGCGAATCAAGCCGCTGCTGGCCGCAGCGATGATGTGTGCCGCCCTGCCCGTGCTGGCAGCCGAGATCGTGGTAGTGGTCAATCCGAAGAACCCGGCCTCGCGCATGTTCAGCGAACAGGCAGCCCAGTTCTTCCTCGGTAAATCGACCCTGTTCACGCCGATCGAACATACCGAAGGCCCGCTGCGCAATGAGTTCAGCCAGAAGGTGCTGGGCAAGGACAGCGCCCAGGTCAAGGCGCAGTGGTCAAAGCTGGTGTTCACCGGCAAAGGCACGGCGCCCAAGGAGTACGGCTCCAGCGCCGAGGTGAAGAAAGCCGTTGCTGCCGACGTCCAGGCCATCGGCTATATCGAGAAGTCCGCCGTCGACGACAGCGTCAAAGTCATCCTCACTGTGCAGTAAATTCAGGGTCAGGTCCGGCAATCGGACAAATTTGTCCGATTGCCGGACCTGACCCCGACTTTCATGCGATGATCGACGGAATGCGCCAACCCGTCCTCGCCTACATCGTCGCCATGCTCATGCTGAGCACCCTGGGCGTGTACGTCCAGGAGGCGGGCCTCGATCCAGTGACCACCGTGTTCTTCCGCTGCGCCATCGGCGCCGCAGCCCTCGCGCTCTACTGCGGCTGGAAAGGCAGGTTCAAGCGCGAGCACATGCCGCCGCGCGCCTTCAAGCTGGCAGCCTTCAGCGGGGTACTGATGGTGGTCAACTGGGTCACTTTCTTCGAAGCGATCCGCCGCATCGGCATCGCCGTCGCCACCATCGTGTTCCATGTGCAGCCCTTCATGGTGCTGCTGCTTGGCGCGCTAGTGTTGCGCGAACGCCTGGCCGCCAACAAGCTGGCCTGGGTCGCGCTGGGCTTCGGCGGCCTGGCACTGGCTTGCGGCGTGCGTTTCGACGAGCCGATGGATGCCAACTACCTGCTCGGCATCGCCAGCACGCTGACCGGCGCCCTGGCCTACGCCGGCGTGACCCTGACCACCAAATCGATGCGCGGCACGCCGCCGCACCTGACCGCGCTAGTGCACTGCATGACCGGCGCACTGTTGCTGGGCGCATTCAGCGCGATCCCTGCCGGCGGCCTGAGCGCCGCGCAGTGGGGATGGCTCGGCACCCTCGGACTGGTGCCGACAGCAATGGCCTATGTGATGATTTACGGCGCGACGCCGCGCATGGAAACCGCGGCAATCGCGGTGCTGACCTTCATCTACCCCGCAGCAGCGGTGTGCTGGGACTACCTGGTCTACGGCCACCTGATCAGCGCCTGGCAGATCGCAGGCTTCGCCCTGATCGTGTTGGCCAGCCTCGGAGTCAACCTGAATTGGCGAATTACTGTCGGAAAACTTTACAGTCGGTAAATGTTTCTTTCGTAAGTGCTTGATTTTCCTATATGGCATAAATTTTGCTTAAATGCATTTCTGTTTGATTAATAACAAAATGGACCCTGAATGAACTTCAAAGCAATTTTCGCAGCACTGGCAGTAGCCGCCTCGATCCCAGCATCTGCAGACGTTATTTACACGAACAACTTCGAATCCAACGCCAACGGCTTCAGCGGCGCCGGCGCCCTGACCGCCACCCAAGGTTACAGCCAGCTCGGCTTCGGCCAGCAAATGCTGCGCAATGGCGCCACTGGCAATCCAGCGGCCGCGTCGGTATTGAGCCTGAACTTTGCCAGCGCAATCAACGCCCCGACCCTGAAGCTGTCCTTTGGCGCCATCGACTCGTGGGATGCCAACAACGGCTACGGCCCGGATTACTTCAATATCCGTGTCGATGGCAAAGAGCTGTACAAGCAAAACTTTGACACGTTCGGCAATTCCGCGTCTGACGCGCACCTGACCTTCCTCAACCACTCCCACCTGGGCTTCTATGGCTGGGAAGACCAGGCCTATGAAATGAGCTTCACCCTGGACAACCTGGCCGCTGGCACGCACAGCATCGAGTTCTTCGCTTCCGGCGCTGTCTGGCAAGGCGACACGGACGAAAGCTGGGCGATCGACAATATCAGCCTGACCGGCGAACGTGCGGCCCCTCCAGCCGACATACCTGAACCAGTCAGCGGCGCCCTGCTGCTGGGCGGCCTGGGCGCAATGGCCCTGGCACGCCGCCGCCGCCGCGCTTGATCGCTTTAAACGCGCGCCTCAACCCGGCGCGCCGAACATCGCTTCGGCGCGCTGGAACAGGATCCACGAAGTAGCCACATATTTATCGCCGCTGCGCGATACATTTCCCTTGTGCGTATGGGTGAAGCCGGCCGGCGCAATAATCAGCCGGCCCTGGCGCGCCTCCACCTTGCGCTGCTGGTAGTAGAACTCCGTCTCCCCGCCCTCCGCCACATCGTTCAGGTAAAACTGGAACAGCAATGCGCGGTGCAGCGTTTCGCAGCTCGCATTCTGCGGATAAATCTCGGAATGCCAATGGTGGTAGCCGCCGCTGGCCCGCAAATATTTCTGCACATTGATCGGACCGGCACGGTACATGGACTGGATCAGCTGCGCCAGGTAAGGCCGGCCGCAGCGCTCGAAATTGTCGATATCGAGCGTGACCGGCTGCCCGCTTTCCGGATCGGCCACGCGCGGCGATAGCGCGCCCGCGAGCAGCATGCGGTATTTGTCCATGTAGCGCGACAGGTGGGCCAGCACGCTGGCCATCATCAGGTTGGATACATCGTTCCATTCCGCGTGCTGGCTGATGGTCAGGTCATAGCTGTCCTTCTTCGCCACATCGACGCCCTGCCCCGTCTTGCCGCGCACGGCTTTGCCGCTGGCCTCGAAACGCGCCAGGATCTGCTGGCATTGCTCGGCCGTCAAGGCGCCGTCATAGATTTCGATAAAGTCGTCCATGCCGGGCAGCATACGGCAAATCCAACTTTCATTTGTTAAGTTTGAGACAGCGACTTGCAAAATGTCTCATTCTTAACAAAAGTGTATGCTAAATTCAACAGCCCGCTACAACTGGAGACATTTTGATAGATTTCCCGGATTTTTCTCCCTACACTCAGTCCCAGTCGAGTGAAAAATCTTTTCACTACGGCAAAAATAATTCATGCCGAACAACGGCTCAAGGATATACACCTTACACAGAGTGGAGATTTTCATGGTTCAGAAGCAATTCCAGGTTTCCAAAATCGCATTCGGCGCCAAGCTGCTGGCTGGCGTCATCGCTTTCGGCGCAATGGGCAACGCCTTCGCAGCAGACGATAGCGCACGCTACATTGTCACCTTCCATGCTGGCAAATCCGGCAACATCAAACAGCACGTCGCCAAACTGAAAGGCAAGCTGAAGCACGAAGTGTTCGGCGCCGATGCGATGGCTGTTGAACTGTCGAAAGCCGAGCTGGCAAACTTGAAAAAGCACGCTGACGTGATCGACGTCGAAGAAGACGTGAAACGCTATCCATTCGCCACCACCTCGCCATCGACCGGCACGCCATACCAGCTGGGCCAGCTGGTACCGTGGGGCATCAAGGCAACCCAGGCTGACCAGCTGTCCGACGCCAACACCGCCAACCGCAAAGTCTGCATCATCGACTCCGGCTACGACCGCGCGCACGAAGACCTGAACGGCAACAACGTGACCGGCGAGTACGACTCCGGCACCGGCTGGTGGTACACCGACGAAAACCACCACGGCTCGCACGTGGCAGGCACCATCGCCGCCATCAACAACAGCGGCACCGGCGTGGTCGGCGTGAACCCGAACAAGAACCTGAAACTGCATATCGTCAAAGTATTCGGCGCAGACGGCTGGGCCTACTCTTCGACCCTGGCTAGCGCGGTCAACAAATGCGTGACCGCTGGCGCCAACGTGATTTCGATGTCCCTGGGCGGCGGCGGTTCGAGCAAGACCGAACAGCGCGCCTTCGATTCCGCTCAGTCCAAAGGCATCCTGTCGATCGCCGCTGCAGGCAACGACGGCAACACCGTTGTCTCCTACCCAGCAGGCTACTCCAGCGTGATGATGGTCGCCGCCGTCGACGAATTCAAGAAATGGGCCACCTTCTCGCAGTACAACAGCAAGGTTGAAATCTCCGGCCCAGGCGTGGCAGTGCTGTCGACCGTACCGATGGGCGCCGGTTCCGAATCCCACCTGAGCGTAGGCGCCAGCACCTACGCTCCAGGCGACATGGACGGCTCGCCTAAGCTGACCCGCACCGCTCCGCTGGCCGACTTCGGCCTGGGCGATGCGGTCAACAGCTCAGTGTCCGGCAAGGTCTGCCTGATCCAGCGCGGCACCGTGGACTTCGCCACCAAAGTGTCGAACTGCCAGGCATCCGGCGGCGTCGGCGCGATCGTGTACAACAACGCAGCTGGCACCTTCGGCGGCACCCTGGGCACCACCGTGACCAGCATTCCTTCGGTGACCGCGACCGATGTCGACGGCGCAGCGATGAAAGGCCAGCTGGGCCAGTCTGCGACCGTCGAAGTGAAGGCCACCAACTACTCCTTCTACGACGGCACCTCGATGGCAACCCCGCACGTGTCGGCTGTCGCGGCACTGGTGTGGTCCTACTTCCCAACCTGCACCGGCTCGCAGATCCGCTCCTCGCTGACCAAGTCCGCGCTGGACCTGGAAACCGCTGGCAAGGACAACAAGACCGGTTACGGCATGGTGCAAGCCAAGGCAGCCTACGACCGCATCAAGTCCCTGGGCTGCGGCAACTAAGTTACTGCTTTCTCCAAGCACGAAGGGCGCCTCGCGGCGCCCTTTTTTTATTCGGTGCCAGGTCTGTCATTTGGACAGGTAGCGTGATCATTTGATCTGGCTCAATACGTAAAATAACGGGAATTTGCGTATTGAGATTTATCAAAGAACTGGGTCGTCTGTCCAAATGTCAGACCTGGCACCGGATTTCAGTAAGAAGTTATTGGAAGCGTTCATTCCCGACGATGGCGATATTGCGTACCCCGAGCTTCTGCGCCGTGGCCAGCACGCCTGCCACCACCTTGTACGGCGCGAGGCCGTTGGAGCGCAGCTGGATGCTGTCGTCGCCTTTCAGCGCCCCCAGCTTTTCTTCCAGCGCCGCGCGGCTTGCGAGCTGGGCGCCGTTCCACCACAGCGTGCCGTCGAAGTCGACTTCCAGCGTCTGGGCTAGCTTCTCGATGGCGCCGCCCGACCTTGGCATGTCCATGCCGATGGAGTGGTTGGCTTTGGGGATGGTGACGATCAGCATGATGATCAGGACCAGCATGACGTCAATCAGCGGCGTCATATTCAACTGGTTCAGCGGCTCAGCTTCGGCGGACGGTGTGGTCAGTGCTGCATTGCGTGCGTAACGCATGGTGCCTCCTCAGGTTAGTGTTATCAAAACGAACAACTCCGGAGTGAGGCCAATATACCGCGTGGAAACAACAGTTGCGAAAAGATTAGAAGTGCCCCTCTAACTCAACCCAGGTCGGCGCATGGTCGCTGGGCTTCTCGCGGCCGCGAACGACACGGTCGACATCGGCGCCGCGCAGCCGCGGTGCAAGCACCGGATTCAGCAGCAGGTGGTCGATGCGCAGGCCGGCATCGCGGCCGAAGGCGTTGCGGAAGTAATCCCAGAAGGTGTAGATCTTCTCGTCGGGGTGCATGGTGCGCAGGGCGTCGGTCCAGCCTTGCCCGACCAGCTTCGCGAACGCCGCCCGGGTTTCGGGGCGGAACAGCGCATCATCCACCCAGCGCTCCGGCTTGTAGACATCAAGCTCGGTCGGCATGACGTTGTAATCGCCAGCCATGATGACCGGCTTCTTCGAGGCCACCAGTTCTTCGCCGCGCGCAATCAGGCGGTCGAACCATTTGAGTTTGTAGTCGAATTTGGGGCCGGGCGCCGGATTGCCGTTCGGCAGGTAAAGGCAGGCGACCATCAGCTTGCCGACCATTGCTTCGATGTAGCGGCTCTGCACATCTTCCGGATCGCCCGGCAAGGCACGGCCAAGCTCCACCGGTGTGCTGCCGCGCGCCAGGATGGCGACGCCGTTCCAGCTTTTCTGGCCATGCCAGATGGCGCCATAGCCGGCGTCGTTGATTGCCGCTTCGGGAAATTTTTCGTGCGGGGCTTTCAGCTCCTGCAGGCATACCACGTCCGGCTGGGTTTCATTCAGCCATTGCAGCAGCGCCGGCAGGCGGGCGCCAATTCCGTTGATGTTGAAGGTCGCAACTCGCATGGCGACCATTATGCACAAACCGGGTCAGTTGCGGCGCATGACGATGGCGGGCAGCCGCTCCTCGCCGGAAGCAAAGTAGCCTTCGATTTCGCCGATTTCCACAAACCCTTCGGCGCTGTAGATTTGGCGGGCCGCCAACCATTCGGGATTGACGATCAGGATCGTGCTGCGCAGGCGCGGATGCCGGGTGAACATTTCTGACAGGGCGTCGCGGAACAGCCGGCGCCCCCACCCTGTGCCGCGTGTGGCCGGATCAACCACCATCGAGGAGACGTACACCTCCTCCCCATCCAGCACATGGCTTTCGGCCGCCGCATGGTTGCGCGCAAAGCGGGAGGGATTGAAGCCTGGTTCCAGCGGCCAGAATTCGGCGCAAAGATAGCCGTACAAGCACCCTGTTTCGCCGGCCAGCACCCAGCATCCTTCGGGCGCGGCAGACAGGCGCTCGGCGAAAGCTTCCTCGGTTTCCTGGATCGCCTGCGCAAAGCCAGCGCGTTCCAGCCGCATGATTTCGGCCATGTCGGCCGCCACTGCGGGCCGCAGTGAGAACTTCATTACTGTGGCTTAGGGCAGCCTTGTGCCACGCTGCGCACCTTGAAGGCGGCGACGGTTTCGCCTTCGGTCACAACCTTCAGGCAGATGCCGTCATAGGAGACGAAAAAGTAGGTGCATTGGCCGCTGGCGGCTTCGCAGGAGCGCAGCTCAGGGAACTGGCCCTGGAGCTGGCGTTCCCATTCCGCGCCGGCATTGCGGTGGTCGGGGCGCCAGCCTGCATCGATGACTTCCTTGCGGGCTTTTGCGTACTTCATCCCTACAAGGTTGTCCCACGTGTTGGTTGGCTGGGGTGCGGCGGCTGCAGTACCGACGGCCAGGGCCATCGACAACGCCATAATCAATCTGGAGACATTCATGAATTGTTCAGGAATATTATTAAGAACTAAATCAATTATGCCACGCAGAAAGAGCCCCCGGCCAGAGATATATACAACATTTCAGGAATTTGCGACGCACACTACAACCTTACCGAAATTGCTGCCCTGCAACAAGCCAATTAAGCCTTTTGGTGAGCGTTCCAGACCGTCCAGCACATCTTCGAACAACTTGATCTTGCCATCCGCAACCCAAGCCGACATGTCGCGTGCGAAGTCTTCATAGCGCGATTCATAGTGGTCGAGGATGACCATGCCTTGCATCCGGATGCGCTTCTGCAGGATGGCCGACATGACTTTCGGTAGCCGGTCCTCACCTTGCACTGCACCATTCTGGTTATATTGGGCAATGACGCCGATCACCGGCACACGCGCACCAACGTTCAACAGGGGCAACACCGCGTCGAAAACCGCCCCGCCTACGTTTTCGAAATAGACATCAATGCCGCCCGGCGCAGCCTCGGCCAGCTTTTGCGCGAGTTGCGGGTCGTGGCGGTCCAGGGCAACGTCGAAGCCCAGTTCGTCGCGGGCGAAAGCCACCTTGTCGGCGCCGCCGGCAATGCCGATAACGCGCGCCCCCTTCAATTTGGCGAGCTGGCCGACGATGGAACCGACCGCCCCGGTCGCAGCCGCGACGACTACCGTATCGCCAGGCTTGGGCTGGCCGATGTCGAGCAGTCCGACGTAGGCGGTAAAGGCAGGCATGCCCAGCCCGCCCAGCGCCAGCGACGGCTGCTTCATGTCGCCCAGCGCGCGCAGGTCGCTGCCATCGGACAGCGCGTAATCCTGCCAGCCGGCGTTGCCCAGCACGATTTCACCAGGCTTGAAGCCAGGGTGGCGCGATGCCACCACGCGATTCACGGTGCCGCCCACCATGGTGGCGCCCAGCTCCACGCGCGGCGCATAAGCGGGCGGGACTTCATCCATCAGGTTGCGCATGTAAGGGTCGAGCGACAGGTAGAGGGTACGCAGCAATACCTGGCCTTCTCCTGGTTCCGGCACCGGCCCTTCTTCGAGCCGGAAGTTGTCGGGCGTAGGCGCGCCTTGCGGGCGGGAGGCGAGAACGATGCGGCGGTTGGTAGTAGCATTCATTTGAAGCTCCTTTCAATATTAGACCAGTCGTCTAGATTCAATCCACAAAAAAGCGGGTGGCCGGTCCGGCGCCCCGCTCGGTTCATGCTTGCTGCGTTAGATTCAGTACCTGCCGCGTTCCCGCCATTGCCGTATCCAGCGGCGCACGGTCATGGTTGATCTTGGCGAGCAGGCTTGCGCCTACCCAGCTCTGGTACAACGCGATGGCCAGCACCTTGGCATCCAGGCCTTGCTGCAGCGAGCCATCCGCCATGCCGCGTTCAATACTCTGCACCAGCCGCGAGGTAATGCCGCTGACACCGCGGTGCAGCGAGGCGCGCAAGGCTTCCGACAGGTCGCTCACCTCCGCGCCCAGCTTGACGGCCAGGCATTGGCCGGATTCGCCCAACTGGCATTCGCGCCAGTCTTCAAAATAATTCAGCAAACCTTCGCGCCCGGTGGCGCCCCGCGCCAGCAGATCGTCGATACGCGCCAGCGTGCGCTCGAAGTAGCTGTCAATGACGGCCGCGCCGAAGACTTCCTTGGAGCCGAAGTAATGGTAGAACGAACCTTTCGGCACCTTGGCGGCGCCCAGGAGTTCAGTCAGGCCGACGCCATTGAAGCCTTTGTGCATGAATAGCGGCATGGCCGCATCGATGATGCCCTGGCGAACGTCGGCGTAATTGGTAGCTGTCATGCGGCACAGGATAGACCTAATTAGACCAGTCGTCTAGGCATATTTTTGACCCAGGTCATTCCGCTGCCGCAAAGGACCGTGGCACCATGCTCCCATGAAGATCCGTAAAACACTCCTGGCCGCGGTGCTGGCCATGCCGGCGCTGGCGATGGCTGCCACGCCTGTCATCAACGTCTACAAGAGCGCGGCCTGCGGCTGCTGCGAGGCCTGGGTCAAGCATATGCGCGACAACGGCTTCAAGGTGGAGGCGCACAACGTCGCCAACCCTTCCGATATGCGCGAGAAGATGGGCATGCCGGACCGTTTCGGCTCTTGCCATACCGCGGTGGTGGACGGCTATGCGATTGAAGGCCATGTGCCGGCGGCGGAAGTCAAGCGCTTGCTGGCCTCCAAACCAAAGGCGAAGGGATTGGCCGCGCCGGGCATGCCGCTTGGCTCGCCGGGCATGGAAGGTCCGCGCAAGGACGCTTTCGATGTCCTGCTGGTGCTGCCTGACGGCTCGTCCAAGATCTACCAGCACTACAACTAGAGTGCGAGCAGCAGCAAGGCAACGCCGGCAACGGCCATCAGTGCGTGGCCGATCATGACCGCGTTGGGAATCAGCACACCCTGCTGGTGGCGGCCAAGGTTCATCCACACGCCGCCGATTGCCGCCAGCAACAGCGCCAGCAAACCGATATGGGCCAGGTCCGGCACGTGCGAGAAGATCGTCACGTAGGCCAGCAGGGTCATACCGGCTGCGGCGATGAAGCCATGCAGCATGGCGATCCAATGCGGTGGATTGGTCTTTTTCCCCAAGCGGATCAGCGCCATGACGATACCGCCGGCAGCGGCGACACCGAACAGCACACAGGCAATAAACAATATTGTTTGGGTATCCATGCAGGCATTCTGCGCCTGCAGCCTGCGCCCGTTCGGTGCGCTGTCTCACGCAGCAGCCAATGCCTCGCCCAGCAGCCGGTGTATCTGGGCAGCATGGGCATAGCCCGGGCTGACTTCGCGCACTCCGTTACCGGTGTCGAGCAGCAAGGCGGGGAAACTGCTGACGCCAAGCTTGCGGGTACGGGTAAAGTCGGCGTGCGTTTCAGCAATGGTGGCCGATTCGCGCCAAGTGTAGAGGAAGCCGGCGGCGCTGATGTCATGGCCTTGCCGCTGCAGCTCGGCCGCGCCGATGGCAGCCAGCTCATTGCCATCCGTGGTGTCGCGCCCCTCTGCGTAGAAGGCATGCTGGAAGGCGCGGAACACCGCCAGCAGGTCGGCTCGCGGCGCAAGGCGGCGTGCCGCCACCACGGCGCGGCACACAGGCTCCGTGTCATAGATAAAGCCCTGCCGCGCCAGGAGCGCTTCGCGGTTGAAGGGCAAGCCGCTCGCCGCTTCCACGCGCGCCCAGTGCTGCAGGCGGAATTGCTTGGCCGCGTCGTCGAGGATTTCGGTGCCGCCGGCGCGCAGGCCGCCCACCACGATTTCCAGTTTCAACTCAGGCTGCGCGGCGAGCAGCTGCGCCAGTTCCTTGCCGAAGCCATAGCACCAGGAGCACATCGGGTCGCCAACATATACGAGTTTCATTACGTTCTCCCAAAAAGTTATCGATGGAAGGCACTATACTGTCGGCCCCTGCGCAGAAAAATAGGGTGCGGGGCAAGACTATCTATACGTGGTGTAACAAATGGAAGCTAAGCCTGAACTCCGCAGCCTTGCGCTGCAATGCCTGGTCGAACCCGATCCCGCTGCCAAAGTGGCCGCTGTCGCCGCCATGGCCGACGCCTGGACTGGCGGTGCGCTGTTGCTGGACACCGCGTCCACACTGCCCGCGCAGGCGGCGCAAATACCCGGCCGCCCTGCCCGCCCCGAGCTTGTGGCTCCGCGCCTGGTCGGCCGCCGCTCGATGGCGACAGTGGAAGGCCGCGCCATGCTGGTGCACGCGCTGGCGCATATCGAGTTCAATGCCGTCAACCTGGCGTTGGATGCAATCTGGCGTTTCCCTGCCATGCCGGAACAGTTCTATACCGACTGGCTGCGCGTGGCGAAAGAGGAGGCTTATCACTTCTCACTGTTGTCAGCCCACCTCACTACGCTGGGCTACGTTTACGGCGACTACACCGCCCACGGCAGCCTGTGGGAGATGGTGGAGAAAACTACCGGCGACGTCATGGCGCGCATGGCCCTGGTGCCGCGCACCCTTGAAGCACGCGGCCTCGATGCGATTCCGCCGCTGCGCGCCAAGCTGGCACAGGCCGGCGACGAGGCGGCGGCGGCCATCCTCGACATCATCCTGCGCGACGAAATCGGCCATGTGGAAATCGGCAATCGCTGGTACTGGCACCTGTGCGGCCAGCGCGGGCTTGATCCGGTGGCGACTTACGGTGAACTGGTGGTGCAGTACAAGGCGTCGGTGCGGGGTCCTTTCAATATGGAGGCGCGCCGCAAGGCAGGCTTCAGCGAAGAAGAGCTGCGCGCTTTACTACATTAAGTAATTATTGCCGCCGAATGGCAGGCGCGCTAAATTTTCCCGACGTCAACATATTGGGAGAACCTTATGTCGCGCCTGAACTTCCTCATCGCAACTGTCATGCTGGCGGCCAGCGCCGCCCCAGCAATCGCCGGCCCCAAAGGCTGGACCGCCTTGAATGCCAGCCGCACGTACACGGCGATTCCCGTCGCCAGCGACGACACCATCAACCCCTTGCGCGGCTATTACCGCTGGCAGAACCAGGAACTGGTTCCGCAATCATCGCCGGCCAAGGACGCCTATCGCCGCTACTACTGGAAGGACCTGGAAGCAACCGAAGGCCAGTACAACTTCAGCGCCATCCTGAACGATCTTGCAGCGGCCAAAAGCCAGGGCCGCAAGTTCGCTTTCCGCGTGCGCATGATGGCGGGCTACGATGACAACGTGGTCTACGCCCCCGCCTATATCGTGGACAACGCCAATTGCCAGGCAGGCTGCGGATTTTGGGCCGACACCGATACCACTGTGCCCGGCCAGACTTTCATTCCGGACTGGAACGACCCGTGGCTGCAACAGCGCTCGCGTGCCCTGCTGTCGGCTTTGGCCGCCGCACTGGGAACGAGCAATGCGGACATCGCATGGATCGACGTCGGCATGTTCGGCCAGTACGGCGAATGGGCGGTTCGCTCCAGCGCGTATGCCAGCCCGCCTGCCGGCATCACTCCGGCGACCAATGCCAGCAAGCGCGAATTTGCAAAGATGCACTTCGACGCCTTCCCCAACCAGCAGCATGTGATGTTCATCCCCTATTCCAACAAGGATGCGTTGACCTACGGCCTGCTGGAGCAAACCATCACCAGCAGGCCGGTAGGCTTGCGTGCGGATTGCCTGAGCCGCTCTGGCTATTTCGACCAATGGTCCAACCGCCCTGCGGAATGGGCGGCCTTTGCAGGCCAGTGGCAGAAGGCGCCGTTCGTATCCGAGTTCTGTCCCTTCACCAGCGGCGACCCGCAGAACAACCCCGCCACCGCGCGCCAGCAGGCGGCTGCCTTCCATATCACGCTGTTCAGCAACGGGAACTTCGAGACCAGCCGCCCGGATTCGGAGCGCTGGGGCGCTCTCACTGCGTCCGAGCAGAACGACTTGTTGATGATGGCGCGCGAGTCAGGCTACCGTTATGTGGTTGCCAGCAGCACTGTCAACCTGACCTCCGGCGGCGCGTTGACACTGACGGCAATGCTGCGCAACGACGGCAGCACACCGGCCTACGAGTCGTGGCAGGTGAATGCGGAACTGGTGAATTCGTCTGGCACGGTGGCCTGGTCGGGGCAGACTTCCGCCAACCTGAAATCGTTGCTGGGCAGCGGCGCCAGCGCCAGCTTCCAGAACAACTGGGCGCTGCCGGCACTGCCGACCGGAGACTACACCTTGCGCCTGGTGGCGCGCGATACCAGTGCTTCACCGCGAGCACCCTTGAAGTGGACCATCAGCGAACGCGCCGCGGACGGCACCTTAACGGTAGCGACGCTGCGCCGCCGTTAGCGCCCGCTAAGCGGTCGGCAGCCAGCGCGGCTTGGTGTCCGTGTGCAGTTCACGCTGCACCGGTCCATCGTATTCCGGCTCCATGGTGCCGAGCGTAATGGCGATCCGGTCGGGCGACTGGGTGCTGCGCCAGGTCAGGGTCGACCCGCATACCTTGCAGAAGCCGCGCCGGCCATGGTCGGAGGAATGGAACTCCGTCACGAGGCCTGCGCCTTTGACGAAACTGAAGCCGGCACTGGCCACATTGGCATAAGTCCCGGACGCAGCACCGTGCTGCTTTTGGCACATGGTGCAATAGCAATGGCTCGCACTGTGCACAGTGCCCTTGTCGGCTTGGTACTCGACGCCGCCGCACAGGCAGCTACCGCGCAGGTATTCCGTCATGCTTTATCTCCTTTGGAGGAATGCCGGGAATGATAATATATCCAGGCACCCAAGGGAGACGCACATGACGACCGAAGCCATGCCTTTCCGCACCCTGCTCTACCGCTTCATCTTCTTTGACTGGCTGTTCAAGGACGTGAGCGCGGCACGCAGCGTGATCGAGCGCCACGCCGCCCTGCAGCACAATAAATACATGAGCCGCTACCTGCCGATCTATTTCCGGCGCTGGACCGTGATGGCTACGTTCGACTTCGGCCTTGGCTGCCTGTTCGAGCGCGCGCTGCAGGCCACCGTGGTATCAGCCTATTTCTTCACCTGGTCGTGCGTGACCGTAGCCGGAATGGTGGTGATTGCCGCTGCGTGGATCTTCCTGACCTTCGGCCGGCTGAGTTGATGGAAAATTGAGCAGCAACTTTATTCGCCATCAAATCAGTCGCTTAGCTTGCAAAGGGGCTCCTTGTTAACAGAGTTTTCCACAGAAACCGTTAACAACTCAGGCACCCGCCTGCTTCAATTCATCGCTGCCGGCGACGCCAGCCGCCAGCTTGGGCGCGACCATCGGCACGGTCAGCATGGTGCTGGCCACTGCCATCAGCAGCAAGGCGGTAAAGGTGTCATTGGTGATGATCTGCTTATCCAGCAGGATATTAGCGAATACGATCTCGATCAGGCCCTTGGATTGCAGCAGCCAGCCGATGATCGATGCCTCGCCCGCGCGCCAACCCAGGATGCGGCCTGCTGCCTGCGCCGCCAGCAGCTTGCCGCCGACAGAAACCAGAACCAGCAAGCCAGCCGCATAGAACACGGCATAACCGCCCACGCCCCAATTGGTCTTCAGGCCAGTACTGAGGAAGAACACCGGCATCACGGCCAGCAGGATATTGTGGCGGAACTGGTCCATTTTCTCCTGGTTGAACCAGGACGCATCCATCACCACGCCTGCAAGGAAAGCGCCGACCATGAAGTGCAGGCCGGCCCAGTCGGCACCCAGAGCACACAGGATCAGCCAAACCAGCGCGAAGTACCAGCGGTCTTTTTCCTGCGCCTTCAACATGCCTTTGCGGAACGGGATCGTCACCAGCGCGAACACCAGCAGGAAGCCGAGCTGGCGACCGACGCGCTCCCAATCGAGCAGGATGATGGCCAGCACGCCCCAGATCGCAACGTCATCCAGGCTGGCGTAGCGCAGGATGCGCTGGCCAATCGGCAGGCGCAGCATCTCCAGCTTTTCCAGCAGCAGCACCAGCACCGGCAACGCGGTCACAGCGCAAGCCATGCCGATACCAAGGATGAATTGCCAGTTCATGCCTTTAGGGCCGATCCAGCCCTGCTGGCCGAGCAGCACCACGGCCGCCAGGCAGCCCAGCGCCAGCGGCACGCCCAGCGACAGGCCGGCAGTCACCAGGCTCTCACGGCGGAAGTTCCAGGCCAGCTTCAGGTCAAGCTCGATCCCCGCTATCATCACGAAAATCATCACACCCCACCATGCCAGCCCATTCAGAGAATGCACCACAGGCTGGGTGAATACGAAGTGGTAATAATCGGGGAAGACCGCGCCCAGTACGCCCGGCCCGAGCAGCACGCCGCCTATAATCTGCACGATGACCAGCGGAGCGAAGTAATCGAAATTGGCGTAGCGCCAAATGAGGTATGGCAGCGTGAAGATCACCAGCATGGCGATCAGGAAGATCTCCGTTGTAGACATACTTCGCTCCAAAGTATTTTTATAGCCGGTTGACTTTAGCACAACCATGGAAACGATACCAATGATTAGTTTTGATCGCCGGCTGGACCGTTTCGAGCTATTTGACATCATGGATAGTCCGGCCCTGAACCTGACTTTCGTGCTGGAGTTGCCGGACTTCCGTCCCTGGTGCAAGGCGCAGAACCTGCCGCCTTTCCACGTAATGCTGTGCGCCGTGCTGCGCTCCGTGCTGAAGGTGGAGAATTTCCGCTACCGCATCCTGGATGGCGAGGTCGTTCGCATCGACCGCCTGACGCCCTCCTTCACCGTAAAGAACCAGCACAACGACTTGAACTTCGCCCAGTTCGAATGGTCGGATGACCTGCGCGAGTTCGTGTTGCGCGGCATGCTGGCACGCGAAGAAGCGTCGAATATGGAAGCGTTGAATCACAGGTATCGCAGCATGACGCCGCGTGAAGCGAAGGAACAGGTATTCGTTACTTGCATACCCTGGCTGAATTTCACCTCGATCCAGCATCCCACTGCGGTGCTGGCGCAACCGAATATTCCATCGTTCGCGTGGGGAAAATTCAGGGGATGCCGGCGCGGGACGCCTTGCGTTGCCGTTCTCCGTACAGGTGCACCACGGCTTTGTTGACGGCTACCACATCCACCTGTTCGCAGAACAAATCGCCGCAGAACTGACGGCGATGATGCAGGACTAGGCCAGGCGGATATCGCGTGCACCAGCCGCAGCAAGGCGCGCCAGCAAATCCTCCAGTGCTGGCACAGGCGCCGAGCCCAGGTCCAGTTCAAACGCAACCAAGGCGCCTTCCGCGCGCGGATCGCTGGCAAAATGCACCACCCCGAACAGCCCTTCTTCGTTCGGCCGGTTCGCATCTTCCGGATCAAACCAGTCCATGAACCACGGCGCCAGCACCGCGCCCACCTGCTCCGGAACCAGTCCGCCGACACGCAAAGCCACAGCATCCCACACAAAAGGCGCGACGTAGACAACGGCAGGGGGAAGCGGCAGGGTGTGCACGCTGAACTGCATGCGCGTATGGGAATCGACCGAGAGCACCTTGCCAGCCTGACTGCCGCCCCTTGAAACGAGATCCGCCCGCATCGGCAGGTCGTACTCGCCATCGAGCGCCAGGCTGCCGTCGTCACCCCGCAAAGCCGGTTCCACATGCGCATGCGCGGACGAAGCGACTGCATCTGCGAGTGTGGCGGCATAGGCCATGCGGATGACCGAGAACAGCTCCGTCATCGGCTTACAGCCAGTTCGGCAATGTTATGTAGACCAACCCACTTAACAGCAGAAGCGAAGCCCACGCAACGTGGCGATTGACCGATTGTTCCCAAGCGTGGTCGCGGGTGCGGGCCATGCGCACAGCGGCAGCCGCCTGGATTCGTTCGAACTCTTCATCCGTCACCGCCGTGGCAACGATGTGCAGGGGATTGTGCAGCAGCTCGACAGCATCGTCGTATTGGTGAGCGAGCCAGATGCAAAGTACCCGTCCCTCTTTGGACGGCTTGGAAGGTTCGAACACCGGAATGCCTGCGCGGGACAAACGATCCCACGCATCTTCGTATTCGACCTCAATATTTGTGACAAAGACCTGGCGCATGGGGCGGTATAGTAACCGCCAAGGGGGCCTTAGAAACTCTCAGAATTTCACTTATCAAATATTTTTATTTGCCGGCGCACGCTTGAGCAGAAGGTGGCTCGGGATGACGTAGGTGCCCGCAGCCAGGTCGCCAAGGCGCTGACTGTACTTTGTGAAGAGAATAAGCACCGCCCCAACGATGCAAGTCGAACCTACGATTGCCTCAAAGGGCCTGATCAAATTCCGTCCCAACGACTGCGCGAAAGAGATCGACTCGCCATTCGCATCGACCACACTTATTCCAAGCACCGACTTCCCGACGGTTTTTCGCCACCGCCATTCGCAGATGACGAAATAGGAAAGCAAGGCAAGTGCGGCCAGGAAGTTGATTGCGACACCGTCCTCGTACCGATAGTCCGTGAGACGCTGAAGAAGCGCAAAGGCACCAATAAGAATCGCAACGTCAATGAACTGGGCAAGCGCCCGAGGAAGCAGCATACCGGGCTTGGCCGAGCGAAAGCGTTGACGGACGTCGATCTGTGTTTCCATCGTTGCGGATTCTGACTGCATGGGAAGTAGATTGGAGCAATGTGGACAGCGAAGCCAGTCTACCAGACCGGCTTCGCGCCCTTCAATTACTTGCAGGTGAAGGTAGCAAGGCCACGGTACACATCGCCATTTGCCAAGCCCACGGTGTAGCTCACAATCAGATAGACGGAGCCATTACCTGCATCGCCAAGTGTGAACCAAGCGCCATTGCCGCCCAACCCGCCAGTATAGAAAGAATTACCGAGGGCACTCGAGATTGTGGTTGAGAGGTTGGCGTTACCACTCACGACGCCAGCCGTGAGGGAAATGGCGGCCGACACTTGAGCGCCCTGTGTATCAAACTTAATTGCTGCGCTACCTGTCGAGTTGCCAAAATAAGCGGATGCAGATGGCCTGGTTGCGCCGCTGACGTAATTTGGCTTGGTGAACTTACCAGCATCACATGTCATTGAGCCACTCTTCGGGATGGCCGCAAGGCCGTTGAACAAGACGTAGTGGTACGAGTTGTAGTCACTGCCGCTCATTGAATCCGATGCGCCGTTACCTAGTGATACCGTGCCAACATTCCAACGACCTTGGGCATAATTTGAGTTACCAGAGATTTCTTGCGTCGCGATCTGCGTGCCGGTCAGGGCGTACTTGCCCATAACGGTAACCGCACCGTCGCTGGTTTGCGTGAATGGTGTTGGGTCGCTTCCCGCTTGTATCGTAGCCCCGGCGAGGAGGAATCTTGCTCTGGCGCCGGCGATGAAATGAGCATCGACAGAACCGGAGTTCGTGATTTTTGGAGGAGTTGGCGGCACAACAGTTCCACTATCAACTGGGGCCGAATTGCTGGAGGAACTCTTTTCCCCACCACCACCGCAACCAACTAGTCCGGTCTGAATAAATCGTTATTCAGCAATGCCTGGGCTGGAGTCGGCGCCAAGTCCACGCCACCGGAATCGGCGGCGGCATTGCCTGGGCTGCGATCAAGGCCAAAAGAAGCCGCAGCTTCCGCAGGAGTGCCTTTCAGCCAGTTCCGTCGCAAACGGCCATCATTTTTCATGTGCCCGATTGCCGGCTCGATGGCGCTGCGGCGCCGGATATCGCGCCGCAGGCGCTGCGTGATGTTGCGCTTGAGTTTGGGGTGATAAACCTTGGTGCCAGGCTGCACCTCCACGCCACRGTAGCCCAGGTCCACGAAGACTTCCTTGGGWTGGCAGTCAGTCAGAATCGCCACCTGCTCCAATGCCTCGAACAGCGTGTGGCCATCGTACGGATTGCCAGGCATGCTGCGCATCCCTACCACCAGGCCTTCCTTGTGCGTGGTGGCGATCGACACCTTCACGCCGAACTCGTAAGGCTGGCGCGATTTTCCCTTGGAGATGCACTCGGCCTCCGGCGCGTGCAGGCTGTACAGCTTGTTTTTGTCTTTCTGCTTTTGCGTCAACAAGCGCTTGGCCTTCGCCAGCAAGTCGCGGGCCTTGTCCTGCATGGCGGCAGGCAGCTTTTCCTGTTGTCGCTGCWCGTCGCGCCACACGCGGCCAACCACCGTCTTCAGTTTTTTCAGGCTGGCGCGCATGCGCTTGTACTGCTTAGCATGGGCATAACGTCCCGCCTGCGCCGCCAGCTTTGGTGCTTCGCGGTTGTAGTTCTGGCGCAGCACCAAGCCGCCTTCGGCGGCCAGTTTGACCAGGTGCTGCCTGGCCCGCTCCAGCAACTTGCTGTCAGTGGGATGGGCAATGGCTTTTTCCTGTACCGTGCTGTCGACAATGMTCTTCTCGTAGCTTTTGGGCTTCACCACATTGGTCGACTCAGCTGCCTTGATCGTTTCCGTCAGCATCCACTCCAAGCCTTCTTCACCGATCCGCTTGCGCCAGCGCGTCAACGAGCTGGGGTCAATCGGCGGCTGGTGCTGGAACCAGGTCTCGCCGCAGAACAGCTGCCAATACGGGTTCTCGACCCAGCCYCACACAACATCTTCGTCGGATAAGGCGAACGTGTGCTGCAAGTACAGCAGGCCGGCGATCAAGCGTGTCGAGGTCGCCGGGCGACCACGCGACGAAGGAAAATGGGGCGCCCACTTCTGCTCGAACACTTGCCAGTCGATGTGCGCCGCCAACCTTGCTAACGGGTGGAGCGGATTCACCAGCTCGYCCAAACGCTGGCGAAACATGTCGTTGCTCTGCGGTCCAGCTGGTTTTGGTCCCATCTAACCCTCGAAAATTTGCAAGGAATTGCGCCCATTTTAGCGAAACCTTGCAAATCTCAGCAGCGTTATTTGCGCATT
>NZ_LMDB01000002.1 GCF_001425005.1 Duganella sp. Root336D2
GGCCCGGAACTCCGGCGTGTATGTTGTTGATCTCATGTTTTCACTCCCTTTGACAAGTTTATCAAATGGAAGTGTCCGAAAAAGTCAGGTTACCTCACTGCATGCACCGTTTGCATCGCATCGCACTCAACCTCGGCCTGCCAATCACGGCGCAATGAAAGTCCAGTCTGTTGCGCCACAAGGTCCGGCAAGTCGTCCAGCCGGGTATTTTCATAGATGATCAGATGTGCCATCAACGCCACTGCCTGCGATGACAA
This sequence comes from Duganella sp. Root336D2, assembly GCF_001425005.1. Classification (GTDB taxonomy): domain Bacteria; phylum Pseudomonadota; class Gammaproteobacteria; order Burkholderiales; family Burkholderiaceae_D; genus Rugamonas. Next base: position 258 of record NZ_LMDB01000002.1, read on the forward strand.
CACGCCTTCGCTAGTGGCGTGGGTGACCATTGCCTGCTCGCTGGCGAGGGCCATCACATGCTGTTTGTCCGCAATTAAGCCAAGCGGCACCGCGCGCATCGCAGCGCCATTTCGCTTGCTGTCGGGGCGGATACGCTGCCTGAGCATGGCCCCGGTCTCGCATTCATCCATGAGCGCCTGAAAACCCTTCGCGTAGCCCTGCCTGCGGTCGCGCCGGTAACAGCGGACATAAGCATCGGCGAAGTCGTCGCTGCGCGCGTCGGGCGTGCCCAGCAGCACCTCGGCGTTGGCAATGCTCATCTGCGTGTCGTCAGTATATCGGCCAGCTTCGAGTCCGAGTTCATGCTCGACGTAAGCGGCCAGCGTGTTGTGTGCGGCAATTTTCTCCCGGCCGCAGAACTCGAAACCCGCTCCGTAAGCATCACCAATCGCAATTTCAACCAGCATTTCAGACTATCCCTTTTGCATGTGGCGGCATAACGCAAAGCTAATCGCCATCGCTCGTAGATGGATCGCGCGGCGACTTCGGTTTGATACCCCGGCGCGCCAATGCCTCGCGCAGCAGGAACTCGATTTCCGCGTTCACGCTGCGCAGGTCCTGGGCGGCCAGGCGTTGCAGTTCATCCCACAACGCCGGGTCTATCCTCAGGGGGAAGGCTTTTTTGCCGGGGCTGGCCATCTTGACTCAGTTATACAAGGTGCCTGTGTTGACGATAGGCTGGGTCTCTTTATCCGAGCACAGTACCACCAGCAGGTTGCTCACCATGGCTGCCTTGCGCTCCGCGTCCAGTTCGACGATCTCGCGTTCGGCCAGCGCATTCAGGGCCGATTCAACCATGCTGACCGCGCCATGCACGATGCGGGAACGGGCGCTGACGATGGCTTCGGCCTGCTGGCGGCGCAGCATGACTTGCGCGATTTCGGGGGCGTAGGCGAGGTGGGTCAGCTTGGCGTCGACGGTTTCCACGCCTGCCGCCTTGAATCGTTCCTGCAGTTCGCTGCGCAGGGCCAGCGACACTTCATCCATGCCGGAGCGCAGCGTCATCTCGCCCTTGGCCAGGTCTTCGCCATCATCGTAGGCATAGCGCGAGGCGAGGTGGCGGATTGCCGCTTCCGCCTGCACCGCTACGTAGCGCTCGAAATCATCCACGTCGAAGATGGCTTGTGCCGTATCCTGCACGCGCCAGACGATGGCGGCAGAAATCTCGACCGGGTTGCCGCGCTTGTCGTTCACTTTCAACGTCGGCGCATTCAGGTTGCGGGCGCGCAGCGACAGGCGCTGCTTGCGGTACAGCGGGAAGGCCCAGCGCAGGCCTTCGCTGCGGTCGGTGCCGATGTATTGGCCGAACAGGGTCAGGATGGCGCTTTCGTTCGGCTGCAGCATGTACAGGCCAGGCGCCAGGAATACCGCCACCAGCACGCAGGCGGCAGCCAGAACCGGCTGGAATCCGCGCAGCAGGAGGAAGGCAAAAATCGCCAGCATGACTACGACGGTCAACGCCAGGTAACCACTGTAAGACGAAAACGGCTTTTCGGTTCGGTTCATGATCGATCCAGGAGGGTTAAATCAAAGTGATATCACTTTAATCTCACTTTGGGGCGTTGTCAAATTATTCTCGTTTGTTTAACCCCTTTTTTCCCGCCCGCCCGATTCCTGTTCAGAAGCGTTCATTTTGAAGGGAGTAATCATGTTGGCGAGGCTTATCCTGGTGTTGTGCACGCTGGCCGGCGGCGTGGCCGTGGCACAGACACCACCATTAATCAGGTCCATCACGACCGGCAGCGAATCGCCGGTACGCGTGCAAAGCGCGACCGTGCAGACCGTCATTTCGGGCGGCATGGCGGAAACGACGGTGAAGCTGGTCTTCTACAATCCGAACGCGCGCCAGCTTGAGGGAGACCTGCAATTTCCTCTCGGCGAAGGCCAGCAGGTAATAGGCTTCGCGCTGGATGTCGGCGGTGAACTGCGTCCGGCAGTGCCGATCGAGAAGGAGCGTGGACGGCAGATCCTGGAGGCTGAGGAGCGCCGCCGCATCGATCCGGCTTTGCTCGAACAAACGCAGGGCAACAACTTCAAGCTGCGCATTTATCCGATCCCAGGCCGCGGCACGCGGACAGTGGAATTGAAGTACGCGGCGATCCTGGCGCGCCAGCAGAAGACTTGGAGCTATCGAATGCCGTTGAAGCACTTCAGCATCCCGGTGGCCCTGGATGTGCGCGTCATGGGAAGTGAAGATGCGCCGGTTGCCATCGGCGTGCCGGATCGCTTCGCGCGCGCAGAGGACGGCTGGCAGTTGGATGTGGCGAAGGCGAAAGGCGAAATCCTGGTGCGGGTACCGGCTGCGCAGGATAAGCCGAAGACCTATCTGGAGGAGTTCAACGGCCAGCAGTACTTCCTCGCCGAAGTGCCGGTGCCGGCCGAACGCAAGCCGCGCACTTTGCCTAAGGTGGTCGGCGTGCTTTGGGACAGCTCGAACTCCGGTTCGCATCGCGCCCTGAAAGCGGAATTGCGTGTGCTGGCAAGCTACCTCGAAGCGGCGGGTAGCGTGGAAGTGCGGCTGGTGCGCCTGCGCGACAAGGCGGAGCCGGTCAAGGCCTTCAAACTGGCAAAAGGGCAGGCGGGGACCCTGCTTGAGGAGCTCGAGTCCACCATCTACGATGGCGCCAGCGCGCTGGCCGACTGGCAGCCGCAGCCCGACGTGGATGAATACCTGATGTTCAGCGATGGCTTGCGCAACTATGGCATGGGTACTTTCCCGCTGCTTGCAAAAGGCCGCCGCCTGTTCACGCTGAGCTCCAGCGCCGGCGCCGACACTGCGCGCCTGGCGGCATGGGCCAATGCCAACGGTGGCAGGCATATCGCCATTGATCCCGTCGACGCGCAGCATGCATCGCAAGAACTGCTTACCGAGGGCGTAAGGGTTATCGGCGCCACCGGCATGCAGACCGGTGATGTGGTGGCTGACGAAAGCCAGGTGCATGCGGGCCTGTTGCGTGTGGCCGGCAAGGTTCGCGGCAGGGAGCCGCTGGTCGTGTCGCTTGAAAACCAGGGCCGTAAATACGACGTTACCATCGATGCGGTCGACGAAAAGAACGCATCCCACCCGTTGGCTGCATGGTGGTGGGCCAATCGCCGCATTGCGCAGTTGGAGGGCAACTATGAACTCAATCGCGCCGCAATCCGGCGTCTTGGACTGGAGTTCGCCCTGCCGACCCGCGAAACTTCGCTGCTGGTGCTTGAACAGCTGGAAGACTATGTGCGTCACGACGTGACGCCGCCCGGGAAATATCGCGCGGCCTTCGAAAAAATGAAGGCCGAAAACCGCACCCAGGTTGCCAACCAGCGCGTAAAGCACCTGGACAATGTGGTGCGGGAGTTCCAGGCTAAAGTGGCGTGGTGGGAGAAACCGTTCCCCAAGAACCGTCCACCGGCGCCTGCGCTGAAGAAGGAGGCGGTTGCCGACATGCGGATGGTCGAGGCCCCGATGATGGAGGCAATGCCCGCGCCAGCACCGCCACCGGCAATGGCTGCGCGTACTGCGCCGGCGGCTCCAATGGCTGTGGATGAGCTGGACATGCAAGCTGATAAGCGCATCAATGGCGGCGCAAGTGTGCGCCTGAAGGCGTGGCAGCCGGATGCGCCTTATACGGCACGCATGCGCAAGGCGGCAGCAGGCGACATGTATCGCATCTACCTGGACGAGCGCCCATCGCATGCCGGCAGCAGCGCTTTCCTGCTGGACGTGGCGGGCCTGATGCTGGAGTGCGGCCAGCGCGACCTGGGCTTGCGCGTGCTGTCCAACCTGGCCGAGATGGAGCTGGAGAATCGCCACGTGCTGCGTGTATTGGCCTACCGCCTGATGGAGGCAGGCGCTCCGCGCCTGGCCGTTCCCTTGCTGGAACGGGTGCAGGACATGGCGGAGGAGGAGCCGCAATCGTTCCGCGATCTTGGGCTGGCGCTTGCCGCCAGCGGCCAGGAGCAAAGGGCAATCGAACAGCTGTACCAGGTGGTCATGCGGCCATGGGATGGGCGTTTTGCCGACGTGGAGCTGATTGCGCTGTCGGAGCTGAATTCGATCGTGGCGCGTGCCAGGTCTGGCGGACGCACGCTCGATACGCGGGGGATGGATTCACGCCTGCTGCGCAACCTGCCGGTGGACTTGCGCGTGGTGCTGACCTGGGATGCTGATAACAGCGATATGGACCTGCACGTTATCGATCCCGACGGAGAGCGCGCTTACTACGGGCACCAGCTGACCTACCAGGGCGGGCGCATGTCGCGGGACTTCACTGGCGGTTACGGGCCGGAGGAATTCATGCTGCGCAACGCCAAGCCGGGCATCTATCGCGTCGAGGTCAACTACTTTGGCAGCGCGCAGCAGATCGTGACCGGTGCGACTACGCTGCAGCTTCACTTCACGACCGGCTTTGGCACCCAGAAAACGGACGACAAGATGGTCACCTTGCGCCTGAAAGAGCAGGGCAGCTCGATCCTGGTCGGCGAATTTGAAGTGAAGCCGAAGTAACGTTATTCCAGCGCCTTGAGGCGGCCCGCCAGGATGTCCGGCACCGGATAATCCGGGTGGGCCTTGCGGAAGCGCTTCCATTGCGCAGCGGCGGATTCAGTGTCGCCGGCGTCCAGCATGTGCTCGATGGATTGCAGCCAGTCTTTCGGGTTCCCGGCATCCAAGGAGCGCACCGCCGCCTTACGCGGCGGGTCGAGTTCATCCACTTCCAATGCCGGCGCCGGCGGTGCGGCTGCAGGCACAGGTGCCGGTGCGGCGGCCGGTACCGCAGGCGGAGGAGCTGCCGCCGCCTGCTCCGGCTCGCGCACCTGCATTTTCGCCTCTGGCAAGGACGATGCTGGCTTCGCTTCGGCGATGGCGGATTCGCGTTTCTTATGCGCCGGGGAGGCTACGTCATTGCTGATCATCGGCACGGGCGGGGCCGCCGGCATTTCCTCCGGCACAATGCGCACTTCCACGGACTGCAATTCCTGGTGCTGGTAGCTGCGCCAGACCGGGAACAGGATAGCGATGCCGGCCAGGCTGGCCGCAAACGCCAGCGGTGCGCGGTAGCGATGCTTGGGTTTTGGCTGCGGGGTTTCTGGCGCCGGATCGTTGGCCGCGGCGGGGCCGGACCGCAGATCCTTCTCGATTTGCGCGAAGATGGCTGCGTCGAGTTCCGCCGACGGCTCCGGCTGCGGCAGGGCAGCCAGCCGGCGCGCCAGGTCCGCGTCTTCGAAATCGTCTTTATCCACCGGTGTCATACCGTCTCCTCCTGCGTGAATTGCTCGCGCAGCTTGCGCATGGCATAGCGCAGGCGGCTCTTCACGGTCTCCGCCGGCGCAGCAACCACCAGCGCAATTTCATCGATGCTCAAGCCGCTGAAGTGTTGCAGCACCAGGGCCTCCTTCTGTTCCGAAGGCAGCAGGCGGATCGCCGCGTGCAGCGCCAGGTTCTGCTGGCGCTCCAGCGCCGTGGCTTCAGCCGAATCCTGCACCAGGATCATATCGCCACATTCCTCGATAGCGGGCTGGCGCTGCATGTCGGCCAGCCGATTGCGGCCGATCTGGTACAGGTATCCGCGAAAGCTGCCTTGCGCAGCATAGCGCGCGCGGGCGTGATGCACCGCCAGCCAGGTTTCCTGCGCGACCTCATCAGCCCACTCGTTGCGCCCACTGCGCCAGGCCAGGAAACGGTACAGGCCACGGCTGTGGCGGCGATACAGCTCCTGGAATGCCGACAACTCGCCATCGCGGTAGCGCAACATCAATTCGTCGTCGGATGGTTCGATGGGCATGCGGGGGGAATTCTAAGTAAGCGCAATCAAGGCGCCCACTTTAGTCAATTCGTTTGTTCTGTGCAAGTAAGTCAAATTCGGTGCCACAAATTCGGTGCCAGGTCTGTCATTTGGACACACAAGCCACACGCTTGATAAATCTCAATACGGGAAATCGGCGGTTGTAGCGTATTGAGATAGATCAAGGGTTATGCCTCGGTGTCCAAATGACAGACCTGGCACCGACTTTGGCGCCGACTTTAAAAACAAAAGCCGCCCATGGGCGGCTTTTGTGGCGGGACATGAAGCGATTATTCGTAGTCGCTCGAATTCAGGCCCATCACGTGCGAGAAGCCGCCGTCGACGTACATGATGTCGCCGGTGATGCCCGACGACAGGTCCGACAGCAGGAAGGCGGCGGCATTGCCCACTTCTTCAATGGTCACGTTGCGGCGCAGCGGGGCGTGGCCGGCAGCGAAGCCGAGCAGCTTGCCGAAGTCCTTGATGCCGGAGGCGGCCAGGGTCTTGATCGGGCCGGCGGAAATGCCGTTGGAACGAATGCCGTGCTGGCCCAGGTTCTCTGCCAGGTAACGTACGGAGGCTTCCAGCGATGCCTTGGCCAGGCCCATGGTGTTGTAATAAGGGATCGCACGAACCGCGCCCAGGTAGGACAGAGTCAGTACGGAGGAGCCTGGCTTCAGCAAGGGCAGGGCGGCTTTCACCATCGCTGGGAAGCTGTACGCCGAAATGTCGTGGGCTACGCGGAAGTTCTCGCGGGTCAGGCCGTCCAGGAACTCGCCGGCGATCGCTTCGCGTGGGGCGAAGCCGATGGCGTGCACGAAACCGTCCAGGCTGTCCCAGCTCTTGGCCAGGTCGGTGAACAGGTTGGCGATTTGTTCGTCGCTGCTGACGTCGCAGTCGAAGACCAGCTTGCTGTCGAATTCGGCTGCGAATTCAGTGATGCGGTCTTTGAAGCGCTCGCCAACGTAGGTGAAAGCCAGTTCGGCGCCTTCGCGGTGGGCAGCTTTCGCGATGCCGTAGGCGATGGAACGGTTGGACAGGACGCCAGTAATCAGGATTTTTTTGCCTTGCAAGAAAGCCATATCTACTCCAATGGGGTTATACCGCAAGAACGGGATTGTAAACGTGCCACGTCCGGGACTGCAAGATCTGAATAGTCTTGCAACCAGTCCCGGACCACCCCTGCAAGCTTGGCAGGGGGTAGCGTGTTGGCAATTCGTTTAGTTGCTGCGGCGGTTCTTCGCTTTGCCGGCTTCGTCACGCTTGACGCGCGCCTTGACCATGCTGACCGCAGGCTTGGATTCGCCGCGAGATGAGGAAGCTTGACGGTAGTTGCTGCGCTTTGGACCGGCACGTTCGTTTTCCACGGCCATCACGGCGTTCTCGATCACGTCGGCCGAAATATCCGTGCCGGCTGCCGAGGCGGAAATATTCGGCACCAGGATGGTCGAGCCGGCCTTGAGTACCGATTTCTGCGGCATGTTGTTGGCCTGGCGGATGGCATCCGGGGTGGTGCCGAAGCGGCGGGCCAGGGAGGCGATGCTTTCGCGGGCGCTGGAAATCTTGTGGGTGGTCCAGCTCGACAGGGCGTGGGTCCACGAGGCCAGGTTGGCAGCGAACTTGGCGGCATTCTCGGTCGGCAGCAGGATCTTGGTCTGCTCGTTGCCGGTAATGACGGGCTTCTTGAATTGCGGGTTCAGGGCCTTGAATTCGTCGACCGAGATCTCGGCCAGCTTGGCGGCCAGGGCCATGTCGATGTCGCGGGTCTTGTCGATCGCGGTGAAATACGGCTCGTTGTCGATCACCGGCAGGTGCACGGCGTATTGCGACGGGTTGGCGACGATATTCTTCACCGCCTGCAGCTTGGGCACGTAGTTGCGGGTCTCGGCCGGCATCAGCTCGGCCAGGCTGTCGAAATCGATCGGCTTGCCGGCGGCCTGGTTGCGCTTGATGGCTTTCTGCACATTGCCTTCGCCCCAGTTGTAGGCGGCCAGGGCCAGGTGCCAGTCGCCGAACATGGTGTACAGGCGCTGCAGGTAGCTCAGGGCGGCGTCGGTCGAGGCCAGCACGGAGCGGCGGTCGTCCTTGAAGGCGTTCTGCTTCAGGTCGTAGTCGCGGCCGGTGCCCGGCACGAACTGCCACAGGCCGGCCGCGTTGGCGGTCGACAGGGCTTGCGGGTTGAAGGCGGATTCGATGAAGGGCAACAGGGCCAGCTCGGTCGGCATGCCGCGCTTTTCCAGTTCTTCCACCACGTGGAAGAGGTAGAGCGAGGCACGGGCCGTGGTGCGGTCGAGGTAGTCCTGGCGGTCGGCATACCACTTGACATGCTTGGCGACCAGGGCATTGTTCACGTCGGGAATGGCGTAGCCGGAGCGGATGCGGCCCCAGACGTCGGTTTCCTTGTATTCTTCCACGGCAGGCTGCAACACCACCGATTTCGCGCTGTCGGTGGATGCCAGGGAGGAGGCTGCCGGCAGCGCGGCGCTCAGCGCCAGGGCGATCAGGACAGCATTTTTGATTCGTTCTTGCATAGAGTTTCGCGGTTGTCGTGTGGAAACAAAGGGCGGACTATCTAAGGCCGGAGTGTAGGGTTGAAACCCGGTCGAGTCAAGAAAAAATTCGCTATGTGACTGATTTTCTTGAATAATTATGTCGATCAGGCTATATAATTGGCGTCTTGGATAACGATTTCTGGATGTATAAATGAGCAACACCCGAGTGGATTACGAAGCCGTTATCGCGGCAACCGAGCAGTGGCTGGAGAAGGCTGTCATCGGCCTGAACCTGTGCCCCTTCGCCAAGGCCGTGCATGTGAAGAAGCAGGTGCGCTATGTGGTGTCGGAGGCGTCCTCGCCAGAGGAATTGCTGGAAGACCTGATCAAGGAGCTGGAATTCCTGGCCGCGGAAGACCCGGAAGTGGTCGATACAACCCTGCTGATCCATCCTCTGGTGTTGCAGGATTTTGGGGATTACAACGAATTCCTGGATGTGGCCGATGCGGCTTTGGAAGAGCTGAAGCTTGACGGCGAGCTGCAGGTGGCCAGTTTCCACCCTGAGTACCAGTTTGCCGATACCGATAAGAACGATATTTCCAACTATACGAACCGTTCGCCTTATCCGACCCTGCATTTGCTGCGCGAGGCGTCGATTGACCGTGCGGTGGAAGCGTTCCCGGAGGCGGCCGATATCTTTGAGAAGAATATCGAGACCATGGAAAATCTCGGCCATGATGGCTGGGATAAGCTGGGCTTGCAGGTGAAGTGATGGCGCAAGATAAAGTACCCGAGCGGCCGGATACGCCTTGCGTGGCGGTTTGCTCGACGACCTTCGATGAAATTTGCCGCGGCTGTGGACGGACGTATCTCGAGGTTGCGCACTGGGTGGCCATGAGTGCGGAGGAGAAGGAGAAGGTGTGGCAGCGGATCCTGGCGCAGGGGTATCCGCGGCGCAATTCCTGAAAACCGGTAGGGCTGGGTCTGACCCAAGGGTCAGGCCCACAACGGTCTCAAGGCCAAGGGTTTTGTCGGCATGTTACCAAACCCATGACGGTTGAGCAGACTGGGTCTGACCCTGCGGGTCAGACCCTGGTTTACCGGTTTTACTCAGCCTTCCACGCCCCAATAAAGTCCTTCTTGCCAATCTCCAGCCCGTTATGGCGCAGGATGTTGTACGCGGTGGTCGCATGGAAGGTGAAATGCGGCAGCGCATAGTGCATCAGATACTCCTGCCCGACCCACTGCTTGGCCTTTTCGCCGCTACCGGTAGTTACCGATCGTTGCGCGGAATCCTCAATTGCCTGGCGCGGCAGCGAATCCAAAAAGGCCAGCGTGCGCTGGATGCGCAGTTTTAATTCACCAATGGTCTTTTCAGTATCTTCGTAAGCCGGCACATCGGCCCCCGCCAGGCGTGCGCCTGCGCCCTTGGCGAAGTCAGCAGCAATCTGGATTTGGCGGGTAAAAGGCAACATATCCGGGAACAGACGGAACTGCAGCAGGGCATTCGGATCAATCTTCTTTTCTTCGATATGCGCCTCGGTCTTGTCGAGGATGGACAACAGGCTGCCGAGGATTTGGCGGAACACCGGGATCGAAGCGGAATACATGGAAAACGACATAGGGAAACTCCTCTGATATAGAGTAGCGATGATAGCGCGTTACGTGCATAATTGCTGTTGGATAATCTTTTCCACCAGACCCGCTGAATGGCTCGGAATTTTTATAACAAATTTAGGTCCCGCCTGAGCGCTCTGTATGGGCTGTCGATTTATGGCGCCTTGTTACTGGTGGTATTCGGCGGCCTGGTGATTCCGGCTATTATCGGCTCTTACCTGCTGATCGGGGTGCACGAACAGAAGTCGGCCCAGACCGTCCTCAACGAATCGCTGCAGCGCAACGCCGACATCCTGGCCCTCGGCATGCAGGAATCCCTGTGGAATATGAATGCGGAATCGGCCCACTCGCTGGTCGAATCCGTCATGCGCGACCGTTCGGTGCTGCAGGTGCAGGTCACCGGCCAGGCCGATACCCAGTTCATGCACGTCGAAGCGCCCAAGCGCGCCATCGGCAATGTGGTGCGGGCCGAGCGCGAAATCATGGTGCGCGGCGAGAAGATCGGCAAGATCATGGTCGAGATGGACGATGCCCGCAGCCAGCAGGAATTGCGCGAGAAACAGCTGTCCTATGTATTCGTGCTGGCGGCCCAGCTCACCGTGTCGCTGCTGCTGATCGTGCTGTTCCTGAACCAGCGCCTGCTGAAGCCCTTGCGCAAGCTGATGCGCTTCTCCGACCGCCTGTCGCACGGCGACTTCGAAACGCGCATGGAGTTGAGCGGCAGCGATGAACTGGGCCGCCTGGCCGGCCAGCTGGACCAGATGCGGGTGGCAATCAAGCACCTGTTCGAAGACATCGCCCAGCGCGAGGAGCGCTTCCGCACCATCGTGACCCAGGTGCCGGGCGCCGTATTCCGCTTCCGTCCCGATGGGCCGATCGATTTCGTCTCGGACGCCATCGAAGAAATTTCCGGCTACTCCGCGGCGCAATTCATGCGCAGCACCACCCATGCCTGGGCCAACCTGATCTGCCCGGAAGACCGCAAACGCCAGCGCCGCGTGGTAGTGCAGGCGATCCAGGACGGCAAGCCTTACGAGATCGAATACCGCATCATGGACTCCGCCGGCACCGAGCGCTGGGTGGCCGAGAATGGCCAGCCGCAGGCGGCGGAGGCGGGCGGGGCGCCTTGGGTGGACGGCATCATTTCCGATATCAGCCAGCGCAAGCACAATGAAATGCGCATCGAGGGCCTGCTGGCGGAGCAGAGCGCGATCCTGGATAACGTGATGTTCGGCGTGATGTTCGTGCGCCACCGGACCATCGTCTCGGTCAACCGCCGCTGCGAGGAATTGTTCGGCTATGAGCCGGGCCAGATGATCGGCGCTTCCACCGCCATCGTGTTCCCGACCACCTTCGATTTCGAATCGGCCGGTGCGCGCCAGTATTCCACGCTGGGCAACGGCGAGTACTTCAGCGAAGAGCGCAATTACCGCCGCCAGGACGGCTCGCTGTTCTGGTGCATGGTGTCCGGCTGCGCCATCGACCAGAACCGCCCGAACGAAGGCTCGATCTGGGTCTATGCCGACATCAGCGCCCGCAAGGAAGCGGAAGAAAAATTGCGCCTGTCGGCCACCGTGCTGGAACACATCGCCGACGGCGTGATGGTGATCGACGACAAGGGCACCATCGTTGCCGTCAATCCGGCCTTCACCCAGATTACCGGCTATACGGAGATCGAAGCGCTGGGCCACGACGTCGGCCTGACGCGTTCCGGCCGCCACGACGAAGGCTTCCACGCCGGATTGTGGAAAGAGCTGGTGGAGCACGGCTACTGGCGCGGCGAAATCTGGAGCATGCGCAAGAGCGGCGAGTTGTTCCTGGAGTGGCTGACGCTGACCGCCGTACGCGACACGCGCGGGGTGACGACGCACTATGTCGGCGTGTTCAGCGACATCACCCTGGTCAAGGAGTCGCAGGAAAAGCTGGACCACCTGGCCCACCATGACGCCTTGACCCAGTTGCCGAACCGCCTGCTGTTCCACGACCGCCTGCAGCACGCCATCCAGCGCGCCGTGCGCGGCAACGAGCAGCTGGCGCTGCTGTTCATCGACCTGGACCGCTTCAAGAACGTCAACGACACCCTGGGCCACCACATCGGCGACGAGCTGCTGAAGCAGGTGGCACATGCGCTGGCGGAAAAGCTGCGCGAAGGCGATACCCTGGCGCGCCTGGGCGGCGACGAATTCATCGTGCTGCTGGAAGACGTGGAAGGCCAGTACGGCGCCGGCCAGGTGGCCGAAAAGCTGGTGACCATGTTCGAGCATCCATTCATGGTGGCGGGCCATGAACTGTTCGTCACCTGCTCGATCGGCGTTTCGGTATTCCCGACCGATGCCAGCGACCTGAATATGCTGATCCGTAATGCCGACGTGGCCATGTACCAGGCCAAGGCGCGCGGGCGCAACGGCTACCGCTTCTACCAGCCATCCATGTCGGGCGAGGGCGTCGAGCGCCTGCGCCTGGAAACCTACCTGCGTCGCGCCATCGAGAAAGAGGAAGTGTTCCTGAACTTCCAGCCGCAGGTCGAAATCGATTCGGGCAAGCTGCTGGGCGTGGAAGCGCTGGTGCGCTGGAACCATCCTGAACTGGGCCTGGTGCCGCCGAATCGCTTCATCCCATTGGCCGAGGATACGGGCTTCATCAGCCAGTTGGGCCAGTGGGTCCTGTACGAGGCCTGCCGCCAGATGGTGCGCTGGCAGGAAGCCGGCCTGCACGTGCCGAAGATTGCCGTCAACCTGTCCGCCAAGCAGTTTGAGCGCGGCAGCATGGTCAGCATGGTGGCCGACATCCTGCGCGAGACCGGCCTTGAGCCGCACCGCCTGCAGCTTGAAGTGACCGAATCCGTGATCATGAATACCGGCGATGCGCTGGGCTTCATCAACGACCTGCACGCGGTTGGCGTATCGCTGGCGATCGACGATTTCGGTACCGGCTATTCGTCGCTGGCGTACCTGAAGCAGATGCCGGTGCAGACCCTGAAGATCGACCGCTCCTTCATCAAGGACATCTCGACCGACGTCAATGATGAAGCGATTGCCATCGCCATCATCCAGTTGGGCCGCAGCATGAACCTGTCCGTCATCGCCGAAGGCGTGGAGACGGAACAGCAGGCGGCCTTCCTGCTGCGCCACGGTTGCAATCAGGCGCAGGGTTTCTATTACAGCCGTCCGGTGATGCCGGACGATTTGCTGCAGCGCTGGCTGCCATAAAGAGGGAGCCATGCTCAAACCGAAGAAGATTTCCCGCCGCCATTTCCTGCTGGGCGGTGTCGCCGTCGCCGGGGCCATGGTAGTCGGCTGGGGCGTGATGCCGCCGCGCCAGCGCGTACGCGGCCAGGCCCCGCTGCCGCTTGAAAACGGCGCGGTGGCCCTGAACGGCTGGATCGCCATCGCGCCGGACGGTAGCGTGCAGCTGGCCATGCCGCGCGCTGAAATGGGGCAGGGTATCCACACCGCGCTGTCCATGCTGGTAGCGGAGGAGCTGGATGTGAGCCTGGATGCGATCAGCTTGATCCAGGCGCCGGCCGACAAGATCTACGCCAACCTGGCGGTGATGCGCGAAACCTTGCCATTCCACCCGGACGATACGGGCAAGTCGAAGGAGCTCTCGAGCTGGATGCTGGGCAAGGTTGCGCGCGAGATGGGCATTGTGATTACCGGCGGTTCTTCCAGCGTCAAGGATGCCTGGTCCTCGATGCGCGAGGCCGGCGCCACGGCGCGCGCCATGCTGGTTGCCGAAGTGGCGCAGCAGTGGAAAGTGCCGCCGGAGCAGGTGCGCGCCGAGAATGGCGTGCTGTATCACGACATCAGCAAGAAGTCGGTCGGCTACGGCGTGGTCGCCGCGCGCGCAGCGCTTGGCCAGCCCGGCAAAGTCACCTTGAAAGACCCGCACAGCTTCCGCCTGATCGGCACCAGCGTGCCGCGCCGCGATTCGCGCATCAAGTCGGAAGGCACGGCGCTGTATGGCATCGACGTGCGCCCGGAAGGCATGGTGTATGCGGCGGTGCGCATGTCGCCGGTGGTGGGGGGCAAGGTCGCGGGCGTTACGCCGGGCGAAGTGGTGAAGATGCCGGGCGTGCTGTCGGTGATCGATTTTTCCAACGCCATCGAAGAGAATTACGGTGCCGGGGCCGGCGTTGCAGTCCTCGCGAAGAGCTACTGGCAGGCTAGGCAGGCCGCCGCCGCGCTGCCGATCCGCTGGGACGATGGCGCCAACGCCAAGCTGTCCAGCGAGGCAATCTATGCGTCGCTGGCGAATGCCATCGAGGCCGAGGACGGCGACAATTACCATAAGCGTGGCGACATGGCGCAGGCGGCCAGCGCCTTGCGCACCATCAAATCGGTGTATCGCGTGCCCTACCTGGCACATGCCTGCATGGAGCCGATCAACTGCACGGCCCAGGTCAGGGACGGCAAGGTCACGGTATGGGTCGGCACCCAGGCGCCGACCTTTGCCCGCGCCGCTGCCGCCCGCGTGGGCGGCGTCAGCGAAGCCAATGTGATCCTGCATGAGTACCTGCTGGGCGGCGGCTTTGGGCGCCGGCTGGAAATGGACATGGTGGCGCAGGCGGTCGCCATTGCGCGCGAAGCCAAGGGCCTGCCGGTGCAGGTGATCTGGACTCGCGAAGACGACACCACGCACGACGTTTACCGTCCGGCCGCCATGGCGCGCATGACGGCGGGCCTCGATGTGGCAGGCAATATCATCGCGTGGGAAGCCAAGACCGCTGGCGGCGCGCTGACCCACCAGTTCACCAAGCGCAACCTGCGCATGCCGGGTGCGGGGCCGGATCGTTCGACTGCCGAAGGCGTGTACGACATGCAGTACGAAGTCCCGAACCAGCAGATCAACCACGTCGTGGTCGACAGCGCCGTCCCGCTGGGCAACTGGCGCTCGGTGGGCCATTCGCAAAATGCCTTCTTCAAGGAGAGCTTTGTCGACGAAATGGCCAGCGCGGCCGGCAAGGATCCAGTGGAATTCCGCCGCACCATGCTGCTCAACCATCCGCGCCACCTCGCTGTGCTGAATGCCGCCATTTCCAAGGCCGGCAAGGTGCCGGAAGGGCGCGCGCATGGCGTCGCGCTGCACCAGTCCTTCGGCGCCATCGTCGCGCAAGTGGCGGAAGTGTCGGTGCTGGACAAGCAGATCCGTGTGCACCGCGTGGTCTGTGCGATCGACTGCGGCATTGCCGTCAATCCGAACATCATCGCGCAGCAGGTGGAGTCGGGCGTGGTGTACGGCCTGTCGGCGGCGCTGGGCGGCGAAATCACCATCAAGGACGGCAAGGTCGTGCAAAGCAACTTCGCCGATTACCCGGTACTGCGCATGAATGAGGTGCCGCTGGTGGAGACGGTGATCGTGCTGAGCGCCGAAGCGCCGCAAGGCGTGGGCGAGCCTGCGACGCCGCCCATCGCGCCGGCGGTGGCCAACGCGGTGTTCGCGCTGACGGGGCAGCGCTTGCGCAGCCTGCCCTTGAAGTTGGCTTAACTGCGCTGGTCCAGCAGTGCGCGCAGGTTGCATTCCTGCTGCCACAGGCGGCGCTCCGCGGTGGACGCAGCCTGGTGCGCCAGTTCTTCGTCCGAAAGCTGGGCCTGGATTTCAAGCAGGCGGTGCGCCACGTTAGGATCCGGCAGCATGGTGCCGAAGAAGGCCACGTGCTCGCGGCGCTGGATCAGCAGGGTGGGGAAATTCTCGACATCCAGGTCGCCAACCAGGTCGGCATGGTCTTCGATATCGACCCACAGGAAGTATTTGTCCGGGTGGCGGCTCGCCAGTTCTTCGAAAACTGCGCGGTAGGAAGCGCAGGTGCCGCACCAGGCGGCGCACAGGCAGGTGACCACCAGGTGGTCCTGTGCCAGCGCGGCGGCGACTTCGGCGCGGTTGTCGGCATGTAGGGTAGTGCTGTGCATGGGGTGCTATTGTACATGCCCACAGGGTAAAATACCGGCCATGGCTACCATTCTTGCAATCGAAACATCCTCTGAAATGGCTTCCTGCGCCTTGCTGCGCGGGGAGCGCGTGTATTTCCGCGAGTCGTCCGGCGTGCGCACCCATTCCCAGGCCGTGCTGCCCATGATCCAGGAGCTGCTCGCGGAGGCGGGCATAGTCCTGCGTGATTGCGATGCCATCGCCTACGGCGCCGGCCCAGGTTCCTTTACCGGCGTGCGCACCGCTTGCGGCATCGCCCAGGGCCTCGGTTTTGGCGCCGGCCTGCCGCTGCTGCCGATCGTGACACTGGACGCCATGGCGCTGGCCTGCCGCGAGCGCCACGCGTCCGATGAAGTTCTGGCGGTGCTCGATGCGCGCATGAATGAAGTGTATTGGGCCCAGTACCGTTTTGAAGGCGGCCTGCCGCTTGCGGTCCTGCCGCCAGCCCTGTCGGCGCCTGGCGCCGTCGCCCCGGCAGCTGCGGCGTGTGCCTGCGGCAACGGCTTTGCCGCCTATGCCGAAGCGTTTGCCGGCAAGGCCTTCGCCGACGGCGCCGATGGCGCCATCATGCCGCATGCGGTGCAGGTCGCGCAGCTCGGGCGCGCCGCTTTCTCTGCCGGGCACGCCGTGCCGGCAGCCCAGGCGCAGCCGCTGTACCTGCGCAATAAGGTTGCCTACACCAAGGCGGAACGTCAGGAAATGAAGGCGTCGCAGGCATGATGCATCAGTTATGGGATCTGGCCCGGCTTATTTACGAGCCGATGCAGGAAAGTGACCTCGATGAGGTGGTGGCGCTGGAACAGCAGGTTTACCCATATCCATGGAGCCGCACCAATTTTTCCGATTCGCTGTCGCAGGGCTATCACGCCTGGGTGCTGCGCGCCCAGGATCGCCAGTTGATGGGGTATTTCCTGGTGATGGGGATTGTCGACGAGGCGCACCTGCTGAATGTCGCGGTGTCGCGCAACTGGCAGGGCCGCGGCGTGGGGCGCTTGCTGGTGAACCAGGCGGTTGCCTTGTCGCGCGGGCTCGGCATGGAGTCGATCCTGCTGGAAGTGCGGCCGTCCAACGTGCGTGCGCTGGAAATTTACCAGCGCTATGGTTTTGCCGAAATCGGCCGCCGCAAGGGGTATTATCCTGCTGCCGATTCAACCCGTGAGGACGCTATCGTGATGCGTTTTGGGCTATGACGGATCGTCGATCCGCAGTGTTCCTGGAGGAGATGGGCGTGGGGCCGCAGTGGCGCCTGCGCAATCGCCCGGTTTCGCCTGGCGCCGCCGATGCAGCCGTGGCCGAGCCCGAGCCTGGGCCCGCGCACGCACATGCACAAGCGCCGCTGGCGCCGGTGCAAGCCGAGGCCCCGCAGGCCGCAGTCGTCGTCCCGCACTCCGCGCCCGTTGCGCCGGCGCCTGCTGCCGCTGAAGCAGTCGCCGACATGCCGCCTGCGCCGGCCGCTCCCGTCGCGCCCCCTCGCACGGCCGGCACGCCAAGCATCACATCGACAGGCGAGGACATGTCCTGGTTTGACGACGCCCCGACGCCCGAATACAAACCGCAGCGCAAGAAAGTGGCAGCACCCGAGCAGCCCGCCGAAGCTCCGCCACAGCGCCAATCCCAAGCCCAGGCGGCACGGCCGGCGCCAATTGCGCCGCGCCCTGCCAGCGCCCCGCCAGCAGCCAAGCCAGACGATATGCCAGCCTACGACGATATTCCGATGGACGAACCGCCATCCTGGTTCGACGACGAGCAAGCTGCCGCGCCGGTCAGGGCCCCGGCTGCCGCCCGCGCTGCGCAGCAGGGGCAATTCAGCGACGAACAGATCGCCCAGATGGACTGGCCCGCGCTGCAGGCGGCAATCGGCGCCTGCAGCCGCTGCGGCCGTTGCGAAACCCGCCAGCAGGCGATCCCGGGCCGCGGCGACCAGCAGGCAAGCTGGATCGCCCTCGATACCGCACCAGGCCCGGCTGAAGACAGCGAAGGCTACCAGTTTGCCGGCGACCCTGGCTACCTGCTGGACAATATGCTGAAAGCCGTCGGCCAGGCCACGGAAAAGGGCGCCTACCTCACCAGCCTGGTGAAATGCCACGCCCCAAGCGCGCCGAGCGCCGAGGAGCTGCAGGCCTGCCGTCCATACCTCCAGCGTGAACTGGAACTGACGCAGGCAAAAGTCATCGTCGCCTTCGGCCACACCACCGGCAAGGGCTTGCTGGGCGGCGCCGCCCGCGGCCGCATCATGCTGCACGGCGCTGTGCCAGTCGTTGCCACCTACCACCCGGCCGACCTGCTGAAAAAGCCGGAAGACAAGGCCAAGGCATGGCAGGACCTGTGCCTTGCCAAAGCCGCCCATGCCGGCCGACGCTAGGACATTCCATCGCAAATGGGGCCACCTCACGCGGCCCCACGTCCGCGCGCTGGCCTGGCTGCTCGATTCGCCCGACCTGCTCGACCCGGCCAGCGCGCACTGGCAAGGCAGGATCGCCACGCTGGGGCCCATAGCGCCCGCCGTAGCCAATTGGCTGGACGACCTCGACGCCGATCCATCGCCGCTGGACGAAGCCCTCGGCAACCGTTTCTACTCGCGCCTTGGCCTGTACGCTGAAAAGCTGATGGCCTTCTACTTCGCGCAGCAAGGCACCCTGGCCGCGCACGGCCTGCAGGTCCGTGACGGAAAGAATGGCACCATCGGGGAATTCGACTTCCTCCTGCAGGAGGAGGGCAGCGAAAACCTGCGCCACATCGAGTTCGCCACCAAGTTCTACCTGCTCGACGGCGACCCGGACAGTGGAAACTATAATCGCCTCATCGGCCCCAACCTGGCCGATACGCTCGGCCTGAAGATGCGCAAGATCTTCAACGCCCAGTTGCAGCTCTCCCAACATCCGATCGCGCAAAAAGTCGCGCCGGCGCCGATCACCAGGGCCCAGGCCCTGGTCAAAGGCTGGCTGTTCTACCACGCCACCGAAGCAGCGCCGCAGATCGAAGGCATCTCGCCCGACCATTGCCGCGGTCACTGGCGGACCCATGCCGAACAAGCCGCAGCCCAAGACGGGCAATTCATCGTGATGCCGCGCCTGCACTGGCTGGCGCCCCTGCGCACGCCGGCGCTGCGCAGCGAAAGCGCGCCGACTCCGGCGCCGCTCACGCGCGCGGCATTGCTGGACGTCCTGGCGGAAAAATTCGCCACCGACACAAACCCGGTGCTGGTCGCAACGGTGCAGGAAGAGGGCGGCTGGCTGGAAGAAGTGGAGCGCGGCTTTGTGGTGCCGGATGACTGGCGCGCCCGTGCCCAGGCGCGCCGCAGCGACGGGGCTTTGCCGTCTTAGTGATGCTCGCCGATCAGGCCGAGCGAATCCTGCTTGCGCTGGTTGGCGGCATGCAGCGCCATGATGGCCAGCATCGAGCCCGCGAGGAACAAGCCAAACAGCACGATGATCGTGTTCAGCGCCAGGCCCAGCTTCACCATCATGGCATACACGGCCAGCATGGTCAGGATCGACAGGTTCTCGTTGAAGTTCTGCACCGCGATCGAATGTCCAGCGCTCATCAGGACGTGCCCCCGGTGCTGCAGCAGGGCATTCATCGGCACGACGAAGAAGCCCGACAACGCACCTACCACCAGCAGCAGTACATAGGCAAGGCGCAGGTCGTGCACGAAAATCATCGACATCACGATCACGCCCATCGCGATTCCCAGCGGGATCACCGACAGCGCCTTGCGCAAGGTGATGAAGCGCGCCGACATCACTGCGCCCAGCGCTACCCCGACCACCACGATGGCGACCGTGGTGGTGGCTTTATTCAGCGGCATGCCGAGCGACTGCCTGGCCCATTCGAGTACGATGAACTGCAAGGTCGCCCCCGCACCCCAGAACAGGGTGGTGACGGCGAGGGAAATCTGGCCCAGCTTATCGCGCCACAAGATGCCGCAGCAATCTGCGAAATCGCGGATCAGCCGGAATGGGTGGCGTTCTTGCCGCGGGTAGACGTAGCCGGTGTCCGGTATGCGCAGGTTGAAGATGGTTGCCAGCAGGTAGACCACGCCAACCCAGGCCAGCGCGATTTCGCTGACCGTATCGAAGCCGGTATCGACGCCGGGCACGTCAAGCGCCAGCAGCCCGGCCGAGACCGGGCCGCCGATCAGGGCGCCGCCCAGTGCGGTGCCGAGGATAATCGAGCTGACGGTCAAGCCTTCGATCCAGCCGTTGGCGGCTACCAGCTTCTCAGGCGGCAGCAGTTCGGTGAGGATGCCGTACTTGGCCGGTGAATAGATCGCTGCGCCCAGGCCGGCGACAGCATAGGCAAGCAATGGGTGCACGTCATAGAAAAACAGGGCGCAACCGAAGATCTTGATCATGTTCCCGATCAGCATGACGCGGCCCTTGGGCAGGGCATCGGCAAAGGCGCCGACAAAGGCTGCCAGCAGCACGTAGAACAGGACGAAGGTCTCCTTCAGCATCGGCGTCATCCACGCCGGCGCTTTCATGGTACCCAGTACGTAAATTGCGATGATCAGCAACGCAGAATCGGCTAGCGACGAGAAGAACTGCGCCGCCATAATGGTATAGAAACCTCGTTTCATTGCGCTTAGTGCTTATGTTCTCCGATTAGGCTGAGCGAGTCGTGCTCGCGCTGGTTGGCAGCATGCAGTCGCATGATGCCAAGCATGGAGCCGGCAACGAACAGGCCAAACAAGACGATAATGGTATTCAGGCCCAGGTGCAATTTCACCATCA
Organism: Duganella sp. Root336D2; assembly: GCF_001425005.1. GTDB lineage: Bacteria > Pseudomonadota > Gammaproteobacteria > Burkholderiales > Burkholderiaceae_D > Rugamonas. The sequence continues at coordinate 20,830 of NZ_LMDB01000002.1, forward strand.
GCGAGTACACCGCCAGCATGGTCAGGATCGACAGGTTCTCGTTGAAATTCTGTACCGCGATGGAGTGGCCCGCGCTCATCAGCACGTGGCCGCGGTGTTGCAGCAGCGCATTCATCGGCACCACGAAGAAGCCTGACAGCAAGCCCACCACCAGCAGCAGCGGGTAGGCCAGGCGCACGTCGTGCACGAAGACCATGCCCATCACGATGATGCCCATGGCAACGCCCAGCGGGATCACCGTCAGCGATTTGCGCAGCGTGATGAAGCGTGCCGACATGCCGGCGCCGATTGCCACGCCCACCGCGACGATAGCGATGGTGCTGGTCGCTTTATTCAGCGGCATGCCCAGCGATTGCTTGGCCCATTCCAGGACGATGAATTGAAGCGTCGCGCCGGCACCCCAGAACAGGGTGGTGACGGCCAGCGAAATCTGGCCCAGCTTGTCGCGCCACAGGATGCTGCAGCATCCGGCGAATTCGGAAATCATGCGCAGCGGGTTGCGTTCCTGGTGCTCGTAGATATAGCCGGTATCCGGGATGCGCAGGTTGAACAGGGCCGCCAGCAGGTAAGTTACCCCGACCACCGCCAGTGCAATCTCGGCCGTGGTATCGAGGCCCGTTTCGATGCCCGGGATATCGATGTGCAGCAGCGCTGCCGAGACCGGCCCGCCGATCAGGGCCCCGCCCATGGCAATGCCGAAGATGATGGAGCTGACCGTCAAGCCCTCGATCCAGCCATTCGCTACCACCAGCTTTTCCGGCGGCAGCAGCTCAGTCAGGATGCCGTATTTGGCCGGCGAGTACACCGCGGCGCCAAAACCGACCACGGCATAAGCTGCCAGCGGGTGCACGTGATAGAAAATCAGTGCGCAACCGAAGATCTTGATCAGGTTGGAAATGAACATGACCCGGCCTTTCGGCAGGGCGTCAGCGAAAGCGCCTACAAATGCTGCCAACAGCACGTAAAACAGCACAAAAGTCAGCTTCAGCAATGGGGTCACCCATGGCGGAGCTTGCATGGTCAGCAGCAGGTCGATCGCCACGATCAGCAGAGCATTGTCTGCCAGCGACGAAAAGAACTGCGCGGCCATGATGGTATAGAAACCACGATTCATTCAGGGACGCCAGATAATAATCTCGGGATGCTTTATACCATGGAAAGTAAGGTTTCCCAAGAATTCGGCCAGCATCTGGCAGGCGCAAAAGGTAGAATGCTGCTTTCTTATTCTGCTGGTTTTTGATATGCCTAGGCCAATCGTCGCGCACATCCACCTCGCTGCAATGCAGCATAACCTGGCGCGCGCCAAAGCCTGCGCGCCGGGCGCAAAAGCCTGGGGCGTCGTCAAAGCCAATGCTTACGGGCATGGGCTGGAACGCGGCATGCGCGGTTTCGCCGCAGCAGATGGCCTGGCGCTGATCGAGCCGGACAATGCCGTGCGCCTGCGCGAACTCGGCTGGAATAAGCCGATTCTTCTTTTAGAGGGATGGTTCGACTCTGCTGACTTGCTGGCCATGGCGGAACATAGTATTGAAGGCACCGTACATTGCCTGGAGCAGCTTGAGTTGCTGGAGCGTACAGCGCTGGCGCGGCCAATCAATGTGCACCTGAAAATGAACACCGGCATGAACCGCCTCGGTTTCAAGCCGGGCGAATACGCCGCCGCCCACGCCCGCCTGCGCGCCATCCCGCATGTCGGCACGGTTACCCTGATGACGCACTTTGCCAATGCCGACCAGCTGCATCACCCGTGCATGCCGCTGGCGGAGCAGGTGCGCCGCTTTAATGATGGCACTGCCGGCCTGCCCGGCCCGCGCAGCCTGTGCAATTCGGCCGGCATCCTGCATATGCCGCAACTGGGCGCCGGCCTGGCGACAGACTGGATCCGCCCCGGCATCATGCTGTACGGCGGCTCGCCCGGCGGCAAGACTGCCGAGCAGTTCGGACTGAGGCCGACCATGACCCTGTCCAGCGAATTGATCGGCGTGCAGGAAATCGGTGCTGGCGACTATGTCGGCTACGGCAGCCGCTTCAGGGCCGAGCAAGCCATGCGCATCGGCGTGGTGGCCTGCGGCTATGCCGACGGCTACCCGCGCCACGCGCCGCTCGACACGCCGATCCTGGTCGATGGCGTGCGCACGCGCCTGGTCGGCCGCGTCTCGATGGACATGCTGACGGTCGACCTGGCCAATGTGCCGAACGCCCGCGTCGGCAGCAAAGTCGTGCTGTGGGGGGAGGGCATGCCGATCGACGATGTGGCAACTGCCGCCGGCACCATCGGCTATGAATTGATGTGCGCCCTGGCGCCGCGCGTGCACGTGACCGAGGCTTAAACCATGGCCAAGGCGAAGACCAACTATACCTGCAGCGAATGCGGGGGCATCAGCAGCAAGTGGACCGGCCAGTGCTCGTCCTGCCAGCAGTGGAACACCATGGTGGAAACGGTGCTCGAAGCCGCCGGCGCCAATCGCTTCTCGCAGACCCAGCACCAGTCGCTGGCGCAGACCGCGCCCGTACTGTCGCTGCAGGATATCGAAGCGCTGGACGTGCCGCGCTTTGGCACCGGCATCGAGGAATTCGACCGTGTGCTGGGCGGCGGCCTGGTGGCGGGCGGCGTGGTGCTGATCGGCGGCGACCCGGGCATCGGTAAATCGACCCTGCTGCTGCAGGCGCTGGCGAATATGTCCAAGGTCAAGAGCGTGCTGTATGTCAGCGGCGAGGAATCGGGCGCCCAGATCGCGCTGCGCGCCAAGCGCCTGGCGGTCGATGCCAAGGACCTCAAGCTGCAGGCCGAAATCCAGCTCGAGAAGATCCTCGGCACCCTGGCCGACCTCAAGCCGCAAGTGGCGGTGATCGACTCGATCCAGACCTTGTATTCGGATGCCCTGGCCTCGGCGCCAGGCTCGGTGGCCCAGGTGCGCGAATGCGCGGCCCAGCTGACCCGCGTCGCCAAGACCAGCGGCATCACCATCATCCTGGTCGGCCACGTCACGAAGGAAGGCGCGCTGGCGGGCCCGCGCGTGCTGGAGCACATCGTCGACTGCGTGCTGTATTTCGAGGGCGACAACCATTCCAGCTTCCGCCTGGTACGCGCCATCAAGAACCGTTTTGGCGCCGTCAATGAGCTGGGCGTGTTCGCCATGACGGAGAAGGGCCTGAAAGGCGTGTCGAATCCTTCTGCGCTGTTCCTGTCCTCGCATGAGAACCAGGTGCCAGGTTCCTGCGTCATGGTGACGCAGGAGGGCACGCGCCCGCTGCTGGTTGAAGTGCAGGCCCTGGTCGATACCAGCCACCTGCCCAATGCGCGCCGCCTGTCGGTCGGCCTGGAGCAGAATCGCCTGGCCATGCTGCTGGCGGTGCTGCACCGGCATGCCGGCATCGCGGCCTTCGACCAGGACGTGTTCATCAACGCCGTGGGCGGCGTGAAGATCACCGAACCCGCGGCCGACCTGGCCGTCCTGATGGCGATCAACTCCTCGATGCGCAATAAGGCACTGCCGAACGGCTTCGTGGTCTTTGGCGAAGTGGGCCTGGCGGGCGAAATCCGCCCGGCGCCGCGCGGCCAGGAGCGTCTGCGCGAAGCGGCCAAACTTGGCTTCTCGATCGCCATGATCCCGAAGGCGAATGCGCCCAAGCAGCCGATCGAAGGCATGACCATCATCGCGGTCGAGCGTATCGATGATGCATTCAATCGCCTGCGCGAGCTTCAGTAATATAGATTTTTCCTAAATATTGGCTACAATGTCAGGCTCGATTCCAACCAGAAACCGGACCAGAAATTGTTAGTCGATTCAAGGCAAGGCGCCCGCAAAATCATACGTGTACGGGCAATGATCGTGATGGATGGCGCTGGCCCCATGGCTGCGCGCACCTTCGACCTCGGCCTGGCAGGCATTTCCCTGACCTCCGGGCATAAGGTCCAGGTCGGGGCCAGCGGCCAGATCGTGTTCGAGATGCTTGTCGATGGCAAGCCGCAAATCGTCAATACGCGCGGCAAGGTCAACAATTGCATCTTCAGCGGCGATGAATTCAAGATCGGTTTCACTTTTGCGCCACTCGACAATGAAGCAGCCGGAGCAATAACCAAGTTCATGCGCTAAACTGTAAGGATGAACAATGTGAGCAGCTTGCTAAGCACCATGTACGGGACCTCGCTGGGCTTGGGGAATGCCAGCGTCGTGGGCACGCCATCGGATGCGGTGCTGGCCCGCGTCGAGCAGACGCTGGCGCCGCAACGCGGTGCTGCAGCCAAGCTCAACGCGAGCATCAACCTTACCCAGGCGCGATTCTCCGGCCTCGGCCAGTTGCAATCGGCATTGTCGGTGTTCCAGGACATCGCAGAAAGCCTGGCGGGTAGTGGACTCAGCACACGCGGCAGCAGTTCGGCCGGCAGCGTGCTTGGCGTGGCCACCAACGGCAAAGCGGAAATCGGCTCGCATCAGGTCAAGGTCAGCCAACTGGCCCAGCAGCAAATCCTCATCAGCCCCGAGGCGCAGGGCGCCGATACGCGGCTGGGAACCGGGGCGCCGGCGGTGATCAAGATCGGCAGCGGCGACAGCAGCAAGACCATCACTGTCGACAGCCGCAACAATACACTGCAGGGCATTGCCGATGCGCTCAAGGAAGCGGGCATTGACGCCAGCCTGGTGCGTTCCGGCACCGGCACGGCACTGCAATTGCGCGGTGCCAGCGGCGAGGCTGGCAAGCTGAATATATCGGTCGCGGGCGATGCCACGATCCGCAGCCTGTTCAGCCAGGCGACCCAGACCCAGGCGGCGCAGGATGCGATCCTGACCGTCGACGGCAAGACCATCAAGAGCGCCGATAACAGCGTGGAATCCGCCATCGCCGGCGTGACCCTCAATCTGGCTGATGAAGGCGATGCCACGGTCACCGTCGCGCGCGACAACAGCCAGATCGGCAAGAACGTGGACGCATTCGTCAAAGGCTTCAACGCGCTGAAGGATCGCCTGGATAACCTGGAAAAAGGCGCACTGCGCGGCAATCCTGCGCTCAGCCAGGTGCGTACCCAACTGGACCAGCTGGTGCGTTCGGTCGGCGGCAGCACCGATTCGCTGGCCAATGCCGGCCTGACGGTCGACAGCAATGGCCGGCTCAAGCTCGATAGCACCAAGCTCAATGCCGCGGTGGCGGCGGATCCTGAAGCGTTGACCAAGCTGTTCACGAATGAGGGCAGGGGGCTGGCCGATGCACTTGGCAGCCGGCTCGAATCGCTCGCTGGCCAGCGCAGCGTTGTGTCGCGTGCGCTGGCGCAGGCCGACCGCGAAGTGGATACCCTGCAAAGCCGCAAGTCGTCGATGGCGCACATGCTCACGGTGCAGGCACAGGCGCTGGTGCGGCTCTACTCGCAGGATGAGCAATCGGGCGGCGCCTCGTCGCTATTCGACATCCTGGCCTGAACCCCGGAAAGACTGAAGGCTCCAACACCAGAATCCCGAAGGACCTGCTGCGGAGCCTCGCTTCTACAGAAGCGCAATGCTACTCGTGGTAGCGGTCGACCAAGCGATGATGTCCGCCGCGATATTCAGCGACAATTTCGAACGCGATTAATGCGATCATGGCGCCGAAGATGCCCATGGTGAACAATACCCACATAACAAACCAGCCGACGTTTCCGGGGGCTGCTCCCTAGAGTTGATACAATTAAACTCTAGCATCCGATGTGGCAATTACAAGGCCAGCAGAAAGATCTATTTCGTAACGAGGTCAGGCTGCATCACGGCCTTTAAATAGAAGCCGGATGGATCGTCCGCTTCGCGCTGCACAAACCACCAGGCGGCGCCTTTCTTCATCTCCCAATCGCTGTCCTCGCCCGTCATCAGCAAGGCTGCGGCCTGGCCCAGCGTGGGCTGGTGGCCAACCACCAGCACTGCTTCTTTCGACGCGGGCCAGTTGGCCGCTCTCAGGATATCGCTGGCGTCGGCGCCCGGTGCCAGGTCGGGATGGATCTTGTACTTGCGGCCCAATCCCGCCACCGTCTGCACGGTGCGCGTGGCCGGGCTGACCAGGATGCGGCAATTTTCCGGCAGCACCGAGTCCAGCCATTGGCCCATGCGGCGCGCCTGCTTATGCCCTTTGGGCGTGAGTGTGCGTTCCAGGTCGTCCAGGCCGGGCTGGGCTGGTTCGGCTTCTGCGTGGCGCCACAAGATCAGGTCCATGCTTCCTCCCGTGAACAGGCTTCAATGCGCCGGCATATCGGCCGGCGTACCGAGTAACTCCATCAGGTGCTGCTGGGCGCTGAAGGCCTTTTGCTTGCCGCGTGCTTTGCGGCGCTGATACTGGCCGTGCGAATCCAGCTCCCACGCGTTGGAGTTGTCCTTCAGGTAAGGCGTCAAACCTTCCGCAATCACACGCCGTTTCAGGCCCCGGTCCAGTACCGGGAACGCCACTTCAATGCGGCGCAGCAGGTTGCGGTTCATCCAATCCGCGCTGGCCAGCATCACGTCATGGGCCAGGTCGTTGCGGAAGTAATAGATGCGGCTATGTTCAAGGAAGCGGCCGATGATGGAGCGGACCCGGATGTTTTCGGACAGTCCCGGCACACCTGGCATCAGGGTGCAGGCGCCGCGCACGATCAGGTCGATCTTGACCCCGTCCTGCGAGGCGGCGTACAGCGCCCGGATCACAGGTTCATCGGTTAATGCATTGATTTTAGCGATAATCCGGCCCGGCCGCCCGGTTTTTGCGATTTTTGCCTCATTCCGGATCGCTTTGATGACCTGGTCCTGCAACGCGAACGGCGCCAGCCAGATGTGGTTCATGCGCTGCGGCCTGGTCAGGCTGGTCAGGTGCATGAAGACTTCGTTGACGTCGCGTCCCAGCTGCGGCTCGCAGGTCAGGATGCCGAAATCGGTATAGAACTTGGTCGTGGTCGGGTGGTAGTTGCCGGTGCCAAGGTGGGCGTAGTAGCCCAGGCCGCCTTCATCGCGGCGGATCACCAGGGCGACCTTGGCGTGGGTTTTCAGTCCCACCACGCCGTACACCACTTGCGCGCCGGCCTGTTCCAGCTTGTCGGCCCAATTGATATTGGCTTCTTCGTCGAAGCGTGCCATCAGTTCCACCACCACCGTGACTTCCTTGCCGCTGCGGGCCGCTGCAATCAGCGCTTCCATCAGGTCGGAGTTCATGCCGGTGCGGTAGACGGTCTGCTTGATCGCCACCACGGCCGGGTCGAGTGCCGCGCTGCGGATGAAGTCGATCACCGTCTGGAAGCTTTGAAATGGATGGTGCAGCAGGATGTCGTGCTTGCGGATGGTGGCGAAAATGTCATTGTTGACGGTCTTGGCCTGCACCCCCGCGATGAAAGGCGGGAAGCGCAGCTCGGGGCGGCGCGCCTGTTCCACGATCTCGTTCAGGCGCACCATGTTGACCGGGCCGTCGACGCGGTACAGGCGGCTCTGGTCCAGGCTGAACTGGTCGAGCAGGAATTGCGACAGCTCCGGCGGGCAGTTCTTGGCCACTTCGATCCGCACCGAGCGGCCGTAGGCGCGGCCTTGCAGCTCGCCTTTCAGCGCCTGGCGCAGGTTTTTCACTTCATCTTCGTCGACCCACAGGTCGGAGTCGCGCGTAACCCGGAACTGGGAATAGGCCATCACGTCGCGCCCGGCGAACAGCTCGGAAATGTGGGCGTGGATGACGGAGGACAGCAGGCAGAAGGACACGCCGCCTTCTTTGGACAGGTGGTCCGGCAGGCGGATCACGCGCGGCAGCACGCGCGGCGCTTTAACGATAGCGATGGCGGTGCCGCGTCCGAAGGCATCCTTGCCGCTCAGTGCAACGATGAAATTAAGGCTCTTGTTCACGACTTGCGGGAAAGGGTGGGCCGGATCGAGGCCGATCGGCGTCAGCAGGGGACGCACTTCACGATCAAAGTAATCCTTGACCCAGGCCCTCTGGGCTTCGTTGCGCTGGCTGTGGCGCACGATGTGGATGCCCTGGGCCTTCATTTCCGGCAACACCGCCGTATTAAATACTTCGTACTGGCGCTTGACCAGTTCATGACATTCGTTGCTGACCCGCTCCAGCGTGGCCGCCAGGGCAGGGTGGGTGGCCAGGTCGCCATCGACGCTGGCGGCGGCCAGCAGGCTGGCCACCCTGACTTCAAAGAACTCATCCAGGTTGCTGCTGACAATGCACAAGTAGCGCAATCGTTCGAGCACGGGGATGGAGGTGTCTTCTGCCTGGGCCATCACACGGCGGTTGAACGCCAGCTGTGACAGCTCCCGATCTAGGAATGCTGTTTTCATAACTAATAGTATATTTGAGAAATATGACAAGTTTGTGACCTTGTCCTAGACTTAATTTTGACGTGTCATAAAGCTGTCATATTGGCGTCATACACTGCGCAGCATTCAACCCAACCCCTGAAAAGGACCTTTGATATGCGCATGAAACAGTTGTTGACCTCCTTCGTTGTTGGCGCTTCGGCGGCAATGGCATTCTCGACCGCTTTCGCAGCGGACATGACCGGTGCAGGCGCAACTTTCCCTTACCCGATCTACGCCAAGTGGGCTGAAGCCTACAAAGCATCCACCGGCAACGGCCTGAACTACCAGTCCGTGGGCTCTGGCGCAGGTATCAAGCAAATCAAAGCCAAGACCGTCGATTTCGGCGCATCCGACATGCCCCTCAAAGCTGAAGATCTGGATGCCGACGGCCTGATGCAGTTCCCGGCCATCATGGGTGGCGTGGTCACCGTGGTGAACCTGGACGGTATCGCTCCTGGCCAGCTGAAACTGACCGGCCCGGTTGTGGCTGATATCTACCTCGGCAAGATCACCCAGTGGAACGACGCGGCCATTGCAGCCCTGAACCCGGGCGTGAAGCTGCCAGCGGCTGAAATCACCGTGGTGCACCGCGCCGACGGCTCCGGCACTTCCTTCCTGTTCACCGACTACCTGTCGAAAGTGAATCCGGAATTCAAGACCAAGATCGGTGCCGGCACCGCAGTCAAGTGGGTAACCGGCGTGGGCGGCAAAGGCAACGACGGTGTCGCCGCCAACGTGCAGCGTATCAAAGGCGCCATCGGCTACGTGGAATGGGCCTACGCCAAGAAGAACAAGATCGCCCACACCCAGCTGAAAAACAAGGACGGCAACTTCCTGCAGCCTGACGACGACAACTTCAAGGCCGCTGCCGCCAACGCGGAATGGACCAAGACCCCAGGCTTCGGCGTGGTGCTGACCGACCAGGCTGGCAAAACCTCCTGGCCGATCACCGGCGTGTCCTACATCCTGATGCACAAGCAGCAGGCTGATGCGAACAAGGGCAAGGAAGTCATCAAGTTCTTCGACTGGGCCTTCAAGAACGGCGATGCAGCCGCCATCGAACTGGACTACGTGCCGCTGCCTGACACCGTTGTCAAGCTGGTGCAGGGTTCGTGGAAGGCTAACCTGAAGGATGCTTCGGGCAAGCCGCTGAACTGATCTTCTGAGAACCGGTAAATCAGTGTCTGACCCGCGGGGCCAGACACCGGGTTGCCGGTTCAAGAGGAAGTTAAGCGGGGCAGCCTGAGTGCAGGCTTCCCCGGTTAGCTAACCAAACATAAATTATGAGTGCAGAAATCACCTCACCAGCCCCCCTCCGGTTATCGGAACCCGCCACCATGAGTGCCTCCGTAGCTGCCATGCAGTCCGTGGTGCGCAAGCAGCGCATTCAGGATTGGTTCTTCCACAAGATCACGATGGTATTCGCGCTGACCGTACTGTTTGTACTGGTCGGCATTATCATTTCCCTCATCAACGGCGCCTTGCCTGCCCTGAAAGAGTTCGGGCCTGGCTTCATCACCACCGTCGAATGGGACCCGGTCAATGACCAGTTCGGCGCCGCGATTGCCATCGTCGGCACCCTGGCCAGTGCCGGTATCGCGCTGCTGATCGCCTTCCCGGTCAGCTTCGGCATCGCCCTGTTCCTGACCGAGGTGTGCCCGGCCTGGCTGCGCCGCCCGCTGGGTACCGCCGTCGAACTGCTGGCCGGTGTGCCGTCGATTATTTACGGCATGTGGGGCTTGTTCGTGTTCGCGCCGATGTTCAGCGAATACGTGCAGCCGCTGCTGAAATCCACCCTCGGCGTCTTGCCGTTCATTGGCGCGCTGTTCAAGGGCCCGACCATGGGCATCGGCATCCTGACCGCCGGCCTGATCCTGGCAGTCATGATCATCCCGTTCATCGCTTCCGTGATGCGCGACGTGTTCGAGATCGTGCCGGCCGTGCTGAAAGAATCGGCCTACGGCCTGGGCTGCACGCGCTGGGAAGTGGTGCGCAAGGTCGTCCTGCCATACACCAAGACCGGCGTGGTCGGCGGTGTCATGCTGGGCCTGGGGCGCGCCCTGGGTGAAACCATGGCCGTGACTTTCGTGATCGGCAATGCGGCCAAGCTGCCGACGTCGCTGTTCTCGCCGGGCAGTTCGATCGCCTCGACCCTGGCCAACGAATTCGCGGAAGCTTCCAGCACGCTGCATGTGTCCTCGCTGTTCGCGCTGGGCCTGATCCTGTTCATTATTACTTTCTTCGTCCTGTCCGGCGCCAAGCTGATGTTGATGGGCCTGTCGCGCAAGGAGGGCGTCAAATGATCCAGACCAAAAACCCTGTCTACCGTAAGCGCCTGTTCTACCACCGTGTCGGCATGGCGCTGTCCGTGGGCGCGATGTCGCTCGGCCTGATTGCGCTGCTGTGGATCCTGGCGACCCTGCTGGTCAACGGATTCTCCGCCCTTAACGTGCTGATCTTCACCGGCGACACGCCGGCGCCAGGCAGCGATGGCGGCGGCCTGCGCAACGCCATTGTCGGCTCGCTGATGATGGTGGGCCTGTCGACTGCTGTCTCGACCCCGATCGGCATCCTGGCCGGCATCTACCTGGCCGAATACGGCGAAGAAAACAAAGTGGCGCAGGTGACACGCTTCGTGACCGACATCATGCTGTCCGCGCCGTCGATCGTGATCGGCCTGTTCGTGTACGCGCTGTACGTGGCCAAAGTGCAGCACTTCTCGGGTTATGCCGGCTCCATCGCCCTGTCGCTGATCGCCATTCCGGTGGTGGTGCGCACCACCGACAATATGCTGAAGCTGGTGCCGAACTCGCTGCTGGAAGCGGCTTACGCCCTTGGCGCACCGCGCTGGAAAGTGGCGCTGATGGTGCGCCTGCGCGCCGTCAAGGCCGGCGTGATGACCGGCGTGCTGCTGGCCGTGGCCCGCGTGGCCGGTGAGACCGCACCGTTGCTGTTCACCGCCCTGAACAACCAGTTCTTCAGCGCCGACATGAACCAGCCCCTGGCCAACCTGCCGGTCGTGATTTACCAGTTCGCCATGAGCCCATACGACAACTGGCGCGACCTGGCCTGGGCCGGCGCCCTGGTGGTGACCTTCAGCGTCCTGGCACTGAACATCCTGTCGCGCACCGTGTTTGCGCAAAAAGCACCAAAATAACGAGTACAGATCATGACCCAAGCTAGCAAAATCATTGAAATCTCCGGCCTGAACTTCTACTACGGCAAGACGCGCAGCCTGCATAACGTCAACCTGGACATCCACGAGAAGAAGGTAACCGCCTTCATCGGCCCGTCCGGCTGCGGCAAATCGACCCTGCTGCGCACCCTGAACCGCATGTACGACCTGTACCCGGGCCAGCGCGCCGAAGGCGCCATCCGCTACCGCGGCCACAACATCCTGGAAGCAGGCCTGGACGTCAACATGCTGCGCGCCAAGGTAGGCATGGTGTTCCAGAAGCCGACCCCGTTCCCGATGTCAATCTACGACAATATCGCTTTCGGCGTACGCCTGTACGAAGACCTGTCGAAAGGCGAGATGGACGAGCGCGTCGAATGGGCGCTGAAAAAAGCCGCGCTGTGGGGCGAGGTGAAAGACAAGCTGTCCAAGAGCGGCCTGTCGCTGTCCGGCGGCCAGCAGCAGCGCCTGTGCATCGCGCGCGGCGTGGCGGTGAAGCCGGACGTGCTGCTGCTGGACGAACCGACTTCCGCGCTGGACCCGATTTCCACCTCCAAGATCGAAGAGCTGATCTCCGAGCTGAAAGAGGACTACACGATCGCCATCGTGACCCACAATATGCAGCAGGCGGCACGCTGCTCCGACTACACCGCCTATATGTACCTGGGCGAACTGGTGGAATTCGGCGAAACCGACCAGATTTTCATGAATCCTGTGCGCAAAGAGACCCAGGACTACATCACCGGCCGCTTTGGCTAATCAGAAAAAGAGAGAGAAGACATTATGATGGGCGAACATTCCTCCAAAGCTTACGACACCGAACTCGAAGGCATCCGCTCCAAAGTGCTGCTGATGGGCGGCATGGTCGAGACCATGTTCCTGGATGCGATGACCTGCTTCCGCATCGGCAACCCGGAACGCGCCGAGCGCGTGGTGGCCGAAGACGCCAGCGTCAACCAGCTGGAAGTGCAGCTGGATGACCAGTGCAGCCACCTGATCGTCAAACGCCAGCCGACCGCCAACGACCTGCGTACCGTGATGGCGACGCTGAAAGTGATCACCGACCTGGAACGCATCGGCGACGAAGCGGCCAAGATCGCGCGCATCGCCAAGGCCCTGCACGCGCGCGGCGCGGTGACCCTGAATCACTACGAAATGGTGCGCACCATTGCCACCGCCACCAGCGACCTGCTGCATGATGCGCTGGACGCCTTTGCCCGCGGCGACGGCAAGCAGGCGCTCGAGCTGATCGCCCAGGACGCGGTGATCGACCACGAGTATCGTTCCATCATGCGCAACCTGATTACCTTCATGATGGAGGATCCGCGTACAATCTCGGCGGCGCTGGACACGATGTGGGTGGCCAAGGCCATCGAGCGCATCGGCGACCACGCCAAGAATATCGCCGAATACGTGATCTACGTGGTGGAAGGCAAGGATATCCGCCACTCCCACGGAGCGACCCAAGAAGCAAGCAAATAAATGGCATCCGACAAAACGACCGTACTGATTGTTGAAGATGAGCCGGCGATCGTTGAGCTGGTGAGGTTCTCGCTGCGCGAAGCGGGCTGGAACTGCGTGGTGGCGCAATCCACGCAGGAAGCATGGGAAGTCATGCAAACCCGTACCCCGCAGCTGGTGCTGCTGGACTGGATGCTGCCGGACCAGAGCGGCCTGCGCCTGCTGGCCCGCATCCGCAGCGACCGCCACTTCGCCGCCGTGCCGGTGATCATGCTGACCGCCAAGAGCATGGAAGAGGACAAGCTGGCCGGCCTGAATGGCGGCGCCGACGACTACATCACCAAGCCGTTTTCGCCGCGCGAGCTGCTGGCCCGCTCGCGCGCGCTGCTGCGCCGCAAAAGCCCGGAGCTGGCCGAAACCCAGCTCAAGGCCGGCCCGGTGGTGCTGGATCCGGTCAGCTGCACGGTGTCGATGCACGATAATAAGATCGACATCGGCCACGCCGAATACAAGCTGCTCAAATTCTTCATGGCCCACCCGGAGCGCGTGTTTTCGCGCAGCCAGCTGCTGGACAAGGTGTGGGGCGACCATGTGGTGATTGAGGAGCGCACGGTCGATGTCCACGTACTGCGCCTGCGCAAGGCGCTGAAAGATGCCGAGCACCTGATCAAGACGGTGCGCAGCGTGGGATATATGCTGACTGAAAAACCATGAATCCAAAAGTAGTGTTCTGGGTGCCGGTCGCGATCAGGCTGGGTTTCCTGCTTGCCGGGGCCGGCCTGGTATGGTGGTGGTTCGGCCTGGCGGCCGGCATCGTCACGGCGTTTGCCGGCGTGCTGGCAGCGGTCTTCATCCAGCTCAAATACCTGTACCAGCTCAGCGAATGGCTGGACAAGCCGGAGCCCGGCCGACTGCCGGACGGCTGGGGCGAATGGACCAATATCTTCTCGCGCCTGTACCGCCTGCGCCGCGACGACGAAAAGAACCAGGCCGAGTTGACCGAATGGCTGGCGCGCTTCCGCCAGGCCATGCACCTGCTGCCGGACGGCGTGGTGATCATGGACGACGTGCTGTTCCTCGAATGGTGCAACCCGGCGGCGGAAGAACACCTGGGCCTGCAGCAGGCGCGCGACAAGGGCATGCGGGTGACCAACCTGGTACGCAGCCCGGATTTCATGGATTACCTGATCCTGGGCCGCTACGACCAGCCGCTGACGCTGAATTTCCGCGGCCGCAAGCTGGTGGCGCACATCATCCCGTTTGAAAACCGGCGCCAGATCCTGGTCACGCACGATATTACCGAGACCCAGCGCGCCGAAATGATGCGCCGCGACTTTATCGCCAACGCCTCGCACGAACTGCGCACGCCGCTGACCGTGATTGCCGGCTTCCTGGAAATCGCCGCTTCGATGGAGCTGGATGCGGAAACCCGGGCCGCCCACCTCAAGCTGATGAGCGAGCAAAGCCACCGCATGCAGCACCTGATCGAGGATATGCTGACCCTGTCGCGCCTGGAATCGGTCGACCACCCGATGCGGCCCGAGCACGTGCACATCGGCGCCCTGCTGGAGCAGGTGCTGCACGAAGCGCGCGCGCTGTCCGGCGGCAAGCACGAGATCTCGCTGGAAGTGCACGGCGGCGATGTGATGGGCAATATGGACGAATTGCATAGCGCCTTTGGCAACCTGGCCTCGAATGCGGTGCGCTACACGCCGTCTGGCGGCACCATCCGCCTGCGCTGGGAGGACACGCCGACCGGGGTGCAGTTCCAGGTGCAGGACACCGGCATCGGCATCAACCCCGAACATATTTCGCGCCTGACCGAGCGCTTCTACCGCGTCGACAAGAGCCGCTCGCGCGAAACCCAGGGCACCGGCCTGGGCCTGGCGATCGTCAAGCACGTGCTGCTGCGCCACAGCGGCAAGCTGAATATCAGCTCCGAGGCGGGGCATGGCAGCACCTTCACGGTCAGCCTGCCGAAATCGCTGGCCTCAACCACTGTCGAGCCCGCGCAAGCGGCCTGAGAAGAAAAATGGGGAAAAATGGGGACGTACCCCATTTATTAGGTAAAATCTGCTCGCCTAAAAAAACGAGCAGATCAACCACTTCATGCACTTAAAACGTTTCGCTTTTGCCATCCTGGCCGCCGCAGCGCTTGCCGGGTGCCAGACTCCCACTACTACCGTTACCACCGACCTGCCGCCGCCGATCAATCCGAACGACGTGCCGCTGGTGTCGGTTGAACCTCCGGTATCGCCACCCGTGGTACCACCGGTTGCGCCGGTCCAGCGCAAGGTGAAGATCGGCCTTGCCCTGGGCGGCGGCGCCGCCCGCGGCTTCGCCCACATCGGCGTGATCAAGGCCCTGGAAGCGCAGGGCATCGTGCCCGATATCGTGGTCGGCACCAGTGCCGGTTCCGTGGTCGGCGCGCTGTACGCGGCCGGCAACGACGCCAGGGCCCTGCAGAAAATGGCTGTCGACCTCGATGAATCGACCATTTCCGACTGGGCGCTGCCGCTGTTCGGCAAGTCTTCCGGCGTGCTGAAAGGCGAAGCCCTGCAGTCGTTCGTGAACAAAGCAGTCGGCAACCGGGTGATCGAAAAGCTCAAAATGCCGTTCGGCGCCGTGGCGTCGGACCTGAAGACCGGCCAGCCCATCCTGTTCCAGCGCGGGAATACCGGCATGGCCGTGCGCGCCAGCTCGGCCGTACCGGGCGTATTCCAGCCGGTGAAGATCGGCGACCATACCTACGTCGACGGCGGCCTGGTGGCGCCGGTGCCGGTGCGCTTTGCAAAGGAAATGGGTGCGGAATTCGTCATCGCGGTGAATATTTCGACGCAGGCCGATACGCAGGCCACCACCTCGTCGCTGGAGGTCATCATGCAGACCTTCTCCATCATGGGCCAGCGCATCAACCAGCTGGAACTGCGCGATGCCGACATCGTGATCCAGCCGCCGCTGGGCAAGATGGGTTCGGCTGAATTCACCAACCGCACGGGCGCCATGCAGGCGGGCGAGCGGGCAACCCTGGCCGTCATGCCGCAACTGAAGCAAAAGCTGAAGGCGCGCCGCGAAACCCCGGCCCCATAATTATCAGGAAATCGAGAGAATGATCACCAAGCCAGTGCTGTCCCTGGACGACATCAAGAAAATCGCCGCAGCCGCCGAAGCGGAAGCGCTCAAGAACAATTGGGCGGTCACCATCGCCATCGTCGACGACGGCGGCCACCTGCTGTGGCTGCAGCGCCTGGATGGCGCAGCGCCGCTGTCGTCCCATATTGCACCAGCCAAGGCACGCCTGTCGGCCCTGGGCCGCCGCGAAACCAAGATTTACGAAGACATGATCAATGGCGGCCGTACTTCCTTCGTCGGCGTGCCGATGGTGGAAGCACCGCTGGAAGGCGGCGTGAATATCGTGGTGGATGGCCATACCATCGGCGCGGTAGGCGTGTCCGGCGTGAAGTCCAGCGAGGACGCGCAGATCGCCAAGGCTGGCATCGCAGCCCTGGGCTGAGCGCCGGAGGGACGGCCCTCCGGCATCAACTTCCTTTACTGCGCAGTATGGCCTGGGCCTTCAGGTCATGCCGCGCCAGTTCCAGCACCTTCAGCTGTTCGGCATATTCGTCCGGCGTGCACACCGCGCTGCGGTGCCGGTGCCGCAAGGTGCGCTGGACGGCGATGCTGCTGCCCAGGCGCTGGTAGCTCGCGCTGTAGCGCATCCCGGCGGCGCTGGCCTCGACATTGGAGGGCAGCGACAGCACCTCGGTGCCGGCCGGCAGTTCCAGTATGGCCTCATCCTGCGCACTGATGGCGACACAGACGAATGGCTGCGTGCGCGCCAGTTCCTGGCTGCGCAGCTGCACGGCCTGTTCGACGCCGCTGAAAATGGCGGACAGGGGCACGCCGTAGGTGCCGGCTGGCTGCAGCAGGTCTTCCAGCTCGCCCTCGAAGGCGAAGCGCTTGCCGCCGCCAGCCTTGCCGGCCTGGCTGAAGCCGAGCCGGCCACTGCCGTGCAGGCCCCGTTCGCGCAGCATGTCCGTTACCAGGTTGGCCTTCGCGTCCCTGGCGATGTGCTCGACCGCATACTGCAGGCGGCTGCTGTTGCTGCCGCTGGCCAGGTTTTCGCCCTTGAATTGCGTGCCGCCGCCGGCAGCGGCGCGGTAGCGCATGCGCGTCACCACTTTCTGGCTGAGGTCGGGCGGGGTATGGGCAATCTTTCCGCTTCGGGTCAGCAGCACGTCCTTGTCGCTGTCGCCAATGGGCAGGCTGCCGGCGGCGCTTGCGCTGTCGGTGGAGTCGAGGAACAGGTCCAGCGTGGGGATATAGGTGATCACATGGTTGAAGCCTGCGGGCACTTTGGCCAGTACGAAGGAGTCGCCCGCATTGACCAGCGCAGGCGTGCTGGCGATGCCGGCGCTTGCCAGCATGGCCTCCATCAGCACCGCGTGGTCCTTGCAGTCCCCGAAGCGGCGCGCCAGCACTTCATCGGCGGTGTGCGGGACGACGCCGCCGGCGCCAAGGTACAGCGCCACATAACGGATATTGGCGCGCACCCATTCGTGGATGGCGGCCGCTTTTTGGCGTTCGCCTTTGCGGCCTGCGACCAGTTTCGCCGCCAGCGCGCGTACGGCAGGCCCGGCTTGCGTCTTGTCGCGGAAGCGCGACTCGAATGCCTGGGCCATCTCGGCATAGTTGGCGAAAGTCGAAATGAACAGGCGCGGCCCGTAGTCGGTGAAGTCGACGGCTTCCGACTCGCGGCGCCGGTAGGCATACGGTTTCATGGTCCAGTGATAGCGGGTATAACCGTCGGCGCTGACGGGCGCCTGCGCGATGAAGTCGCCGCGTGCGTCCGCGTACACGGTACGGCCGGACGGAACGGCCACGATGATTTCATGGCCCTCGCCTGGCAGCATGTTGAGCGGGGTGTGGCTCATGACCATCTGGCCCGGATAGAGCTGTTCGCGCGCGTGGAAGCGGACATGGAACACCACGCTGTCCTCGCTTTCCAGCTGGGGAAAGACGATGCTGCGGGCGCGGCGGTCCTCCAGCATCAGGGGCCCGAAAGATGCGGCTTCGGCCTGGTCCACAATGGAAGAGGCGGGAACGTCGATGCGCGTTCCATCCGCCTTCAGCGTATAGGCTTCCAGCACCTCGACGGTTTCCAACGTGGCGTTGTAGCTGAAGCGCTGCAGCGCCATCTTGGCAATACCGCCGACGCGGTTGATTCTGATGCGGGCTCTGATGTCGACATCCGAGCTGCCATCGGCATGCAGGATGGAGTTGTGCCGGTGCTGCTCAATTGTCAGGTCCTGGTCGGTGACATCGGCGCTGCCGGTGCTGGCCTGGGTTATTGGCGCAGGCGCCGCCTGGCCTGAACGCAGCACCAGGTGGCTGCGCAAGTCCTGTGCAATGGCATCCAGCGTCGGTTTCATGCGCGTGAAATCCTCCGGGCGGCAAACGCGTCCCGCCTGGTGCGCCAGCAGGCGCCGCCTGGCCACGATGTCGGCGCCGTCGCGCTGGTAGCTGGCGCGGTAGTCGAAATAGTCGTCGTGCAGGTGCAGGCCTGGCGGCATGGACAGCAGTTCCACGCCAGCGTCGAGCTTGTAGCGGACCTGTTCGGTGACTTCGTAGGCATGGCAGGCGAAGGGGCGCAGCCTTTGCTTTTCGCGGCGCAGCGTGTCGATGCCCGAAGCCAGTGGCGCCAGCAGGTTGCCGTCGATCGCGGCTGCGGCGGTGCCGGGAAAGCTGGCGAAGTCCTTGCCGTGCGCATTGACTTTAACCAGGTAGCTGTCGCCGCTGCCGTTCTCATCGCCCTTGTCGAGGGTACCGCTGCCGCGCAGGTTGTGGCGAGCCAGCAGGTTGCCCACATAGGCCGCCGCATCGTGCACCGCGCGCATATTGCCGCGCTGGATGCTGCTGGAGGCGCCGAGGAAGGTATTGGCCATGCTGTAGTCCGCGCTGCCATCGGCGTGCACTTCGATGGTGGTGTCGCTGCGCTGTATGTCGCGCTGCTGTGAAGGCGTCTGCGCAACCTCGCCGCTGCCGGCCAGCAGGGCGGGTTTTCCCATCAGCCAGTAGGAAAGATAGCCCGACGCCGGCGTGATCGCGGAAGGGTCGATGAACCAGTCGCTGGCTGGAACATACAGCAATACCCCGCTCATCAGGTCGGGCATCGCTACCGAGGATAGCGTGTACATCGCGCCCCAGTTGACCAGGGCCGGCTGGGACTTGATATTCTGGCTGGCCAGCATTGCCTGCAGCAGGACCACGCAATCGCGCATATCGCAGTAGCGGCTTGCCAGGACTTCGCCCGCCTGGCGCGGAGCCGTGCTGCGCGCGTCGTTGAAATTGACGTCCACATGGCGCAGGTTATTGCGCACCCAGTCGGCCAGCAGATTGACTTTGGCGCGCATGCCGGTGGCCTTGCCGACGATTTCGCCTGCCTTGGCGTCGACCTCGGGCGTGGGCTGCGCGGCCGGCTCCAGCAGGGCGCCGAAGGCGCGCGCCAGTTCCGCATGGCTGGAAAAGGTGGTTACCATCATGCGCGCTTCGGTGTCGACGCGGGCTACCGCGCCGGATTCGTGCGGCGCGGCCGGGACCCCCTCGAAGTCCCATTGGTAGACCTGGTAGCCGTCCTCCTTGCGCACCGGCAGTGCCTTGAAGCCGCGCGCATCGGAATGCAGCGCCATGCCTTGCGGAACGCGGTAGATATAGCTCGCATGGCCGATGCGCTCCTGTTCGGGGGCGTTGTAGTCATTGAACTGGCCGGCGAACACCGGCGTGCGGCGTTTGATGCGCACGCGGTAGGCCACGCGGTCGCCGACGCCGACGTTGGGGAACAGGATCACCTTGTTTTGCAGGTCCAGGTATTCGGGCGCGTTGGCCGAGGCGGGCGCCTGCTGCTCGCGGATGGCGGCTGCTTCCACTTTCAAGCGCTTGCCGTTGGCCTTGACTGTCTCGGCCGAGACGATCTCAATATCTTCGCAAGCACGGTTGAAGCTGACGATGCGGTTGGCGCCATCTGCCAGGCTGGCCGCTTCATTGATGCGTATCTGGTAGGCCAGGTCGAGCTGGTAGCTGCCATCCTTCTCGATCCTGATGTCGAAGTGCTTCTTTTCAAATGTCAGGCCGCTGCTGCGGCCATCGGCGCCCAGCGCAGGCAAGGAAAGGAACAGAAAACACAGGGCGAGCAGGCGCATTGAAAGCAGAAAGTGGTGAAATTGCTATTTTAGCACTTCTTTTCAGCAACTTTTTAGGTCCATATTTCTGCCCTGACGTAACTCTTGCAAATGAGGCAAGGCATTCCTAGAATACATGCAAGGGGGAATTATGAGACCTGTGGTCGCCATGCTGCTTTGCCCAATCATCCTGTCGCTGCCGCTGCCGCTGCCGCTGCATGCTGAAGAGCTGCAGCTGTCCGTCATCTCGCGCAGCACCACCCACGCCGACCTGTGGAAAGCGGCGGAAGTGGCCTTCCAGCGCGCCGGCGTCACTGCGGTAGTGCGCGAAGTTTCTCCTGAGCGTTCCGCCGTGCTGGCCAATGAAGGCGCCACCGATGGCGACGTGGGCCGCTCTTCAGGCCTGGAAAAAAACTTCCCCAACCTGGTCCAGATACCTGAGCCGATCTACCAATACGCGCCCACTGCGTTTTCCTATAAGCGTTTTGATGTGGCGGCTGGCTGGGAGTCGCTGCGCTCGCACACCGTCTGTATCCGGCGCGGCCTGCGCCAGACCGACCAGCGCACCAAGGACATGACGCGCCAGGTGCTGGCCGACGAGTCGACCATGCTGCGCATGCTGGCCGCCGGCGGCTGCGACGTCGCTGTCATGGAGCGCAATAACGCACTGGCGCGCGCCGCCATGACGGCGGAGCCGCCGCTGCAACGGCTGCTGCCGCCGATGGAAGTGATGCCGCTGTATATCTACCTGCACAAAAGCCATGCGGCACTGGTACCCAAGGTGAGCGCCGCCCTGAAGCAGATGCGGGCCGACGGCACCATGCATAAACTGCTCGGCGAAGGGGAGTAGCCATGCGTATCCTGGCCGCCTTGCTGTGCGCGCTGGTATCGGCGCCGCTGCGGGGCCAGGACTTGCAGCTGTTCGTCATCCCTGACACGCCGGCCCATATGGAGGCCTGGAAAACCGTCGAGGCGGCGGCGAAACGCGCCGGCGTGCGGGTCCAGGTGCGCGCCCTGTCGTCTGAACGCGGCATGGTGCTGGCCAACGAGGGCAAGCTCGATGGCGCCGTCGGCCGCACCATGCTGGCTGCCAGCGCCTATTCACAATTGGTGGCGGTACCGGAGCCGGTCTATCTGTATGCGCCGACTGCCTATTCCTACAAGAAGATCGATGTATCGCAAGGCTGGAAATCCCTGCGCGGCCATACCCTGTGCGTGCGGCGCGGCTACAACTTTACCGAGGAACGCACCGCCGGCATGCCGCGGCAGCGCCTGGATAACGATGCGTCGCTGCTGCGCATGCTGAAGGCCGGCGGCTGTGACATTGCCGTCATGGGGCGCGGCAATAAGGAGGTAAGGGCGATGCAGGAGCACGACGCGGACCTGCTGCAATTGCTGCCACCCCTGGAAGAAGTGCCGCTTTACCTGTTCTTGCACAAACGCCATTCGACGCTGGTGCCACGATTGGCCGAGGCCCTTCGCCAAGGGCGCTGATGCTCGGCCGGGGCTTGCCGGCGAAGGAACTTTGGGTTATAATTCAAAGGTTTAGCCAATTACCATTCGACCGTAGCGCCTACCTCACACATCCATCATCATCTGACCTGCGAGCCCGGCATTGCGCCCGGTCGTCCCGTGGGTTGTCTGAGTGGCGTCGCTACGGTAACTTAATCAGGAGTTGCCCTTGCCGCCATTTTTTTCTGGCCCAGCCGTTCCAGCCATCCTGGCACTAGCCGACGGAACAATCTTTAAAGGTATTTCCATTGGCGCTGCCGGTCATACGACGGGCGAAGTCGTTTTCAATACCTCCATGACGGGTTATCAGGAAATCCTGACCGATCCATCGTATTCCCGCCAGATCGTCACCCTGACTTACCCGCATATCGGCAACTACGGTATCAATACCGAAGACGTCGAAGCATCCAAAGTCCACGCCGCAGGCCTGATCATCCGCGACCTGCCGCTGGTAGCGTCGAATTTCCGTTCCCACCAATCGCTGTCCGACTACCTGAAGGCCGAAAACATCGTCGCCATCGCCGGTATCGACACCCGCAAGCTGACCCGCGTGCTGCGCGAGAAGGGCGCCCAGGCCGGCGCCATCGTGACCGGTGTGCAGGGCAACGAGCCGTCCGTGCAGCAGGCACTGGAACTGGCGCGCAGCTTCCCTGGCCTGGCCGGCATGGACCTGGCCAAAGTCGTCACCGCACCGGAAGTCTACGAGTGGACCGAGACCGAGTGGGAACTGGGCACCGGCTATGGCAAGGTGGCCGACGCCTGCGCGGCCCGCCAATTCCATGTGGTGGCCTACGACTTCGGCGTCAAGCGCAACATCCTGCGCATGCTGGCTTCGCGCGGCTGCAAAGTGACCGTGGTGCCGGCGCAGACTTCCGCCGCCTACGTGCTGTCGCTGAACCCGGACGGCGTGTTCCTGTCCAACGGTCCCGGCGATCCTGAGCCATGCGACTATGCCATTGAAGCGACCAAAGTCTTCATGGAGAAGAAGATCCCGGTGTTCGGCATCTGCCTGGGCCACCAGATCATGGCACTGGCTTCCGGCGCCAAGACCCTGAAGATGAAGTTCGGCCACCACGGCGCCAACCACCCGGTGCAGGACCTGGACAGCAAGAAGGTGATGATCACCTCGCAGAACCACGGTTTCGCCGTGGACGCGGACACGCTGCCGGCCAACTGCCGCGTGACCCACGTGTCGCTGTTCGACAATTCGCTGCAAGGCTTCGCCCGCACCGACGTGCCGGCATTCTGCTTCCAGGGCCACCCTGAAGCATCGCCTGGCCCAACCGACGTCGCCTACCTGTTTGACCGCTTCATCAACATGATGAATGCCGCGGAGAAGAAATAAATGCCAAAACGTTCTGACATCAAAAGCATCCTGATTATTGGCGCCGGCCCGATCATCATCGGCCAGGCCTGCGAATTCGACTACTCCGGCGCGCAAGCCTGTAAAGCGCTGCGCGAAGAGGGCTACAAGGTCATCCTGGTGAACTCCAACCCGGCGACCATCATGACCGACCCGGAAATGGCCGACGTCACCTACATCGAGCCGATCACCTGGCAGGTTGTGGAGCGCATCATCGCCAAGGAAAAGCCGGACGCGATCCTGCCGACCATGGGCGGCCAGACCGCGCTGAACTGCGCGCTGGACCTGCACCGCAACGGCGTGCTGGACAAGTACAAGGTCGAACTGATCGGCGCCACCCCGGAAGCCATCGACAAGGCCGAGGACCGCTCCAAGTTCAAGGACGCGATGACCAAGATCGGCCTCGGTTCGGCGCGTTCCGGCGTGGCGCACTCGATGGAAGAATCGTGGGCGGTGCAGAAGGAAGTCGGTTTCCCGACCATCATCCGTCCATCCTTCACCATGGGCGGCAGCGGCGGCGGCATCGCTTACAACGAAGAAGAATTCGAAGCGATCTGCAAACGCGGCCTGGAAGCGTCGCCGACCAATGAGCTGCTGATCGAAGAATCGCTGCTGGGCTGGAAAGAGTACGAGATGGAAGTGGTGCGCGACAAGGCGGACAACTGCATCATCGTGTGCTCGATCGAAAACCTGGACCCGATGGGCGTGCACACCGGCGACTCGATCACCGTCGCCCCGGCGCAGACCCTGACCGACAAGGAATACCAGATCATGCGCAATGCCTCGCTGGCAGTGCTGCGCGAGATCGGCGTGGACACCGGCGGCTCCAACGTGCAGTTCTCGATCAACCCGAAAGACGGCCGCATGATCGTCATCGAGATGAACCCGCGCGTGTCCCGTTCCTCGGCACTGGCATCGAAAGCCACCGGCTTCCCGATCGCCAAGGTTGCAGCGAAACTGGCCGTGGGCTTCACCCTGGATGAACTGCGCAACGAAATCACCGGCGGCGCGACCCCGGCTTCGTTCGAACCTTCGATCGACTACGTCGTGACCAAGGTGCCGCGCTTCACGTTCGAAAAATTCCCGACCGCCGACCACCACCTGACCACCCAGATGAAATCCGTGGGCGAAGTGATGGCGATGGGCCGCACCTTCCAGGAATCGTTCCAGAAAGCCCTGCGCGGCCTGGAAGTGGGCGTGGACGGCATGAACCAGAAGACCGTCGACCGCGAGAAGCTGGAAGAGGAGCTGGGCGAGCCGGGTCCGGACCGCATCTGGTACGTGGGCGACGCTTTCGCTCAGGGCTTCACCCTGGAAGAGGTGTACCAGCTGACCAAGATCGATATGTGGTTCCTGGTGCAGATCAAGGAAATCATCGACCTGGAACTGTGGCTCGACACCCAGAAGCTGGAAAACCTGGACAAGAACACCCTGTACAAGCTGAAACAGAAGGGCTTCTCGGACCGCCGCCTGGGCTACCTGCTGCAATGCGGCGACACCGCCGTGCGCAACAAGCGCCGCGAACTGGGCATCCGTCCGGTGTACAAGCGCGTCGACACCTGCGCCGCCGAGTTCTCGACCGACACCGCCTACATGTACTCGACCTACGATGAAGAGTGCGAGTCCAACCCGACCGACAAGAAGAAGATCATGGTGTTGGGCGGCGGCCCGAACCGAATCGGCCAGGGTATCGAATTCGACTACTGCTGCGTGCACGCCGCGCTGGCGATGCGCGAAGACGGCTACGAGACCATCATGGTCAACTGCAACCCGGAAACCGTGTCGACCGACTACGATACTTCCGACCGCCTGTACTTCGAGTCGCTGACCCTGGAAGACGTGCTGGAAATCGTCGACCTGGAAAAACCGGTGGGCGTGATCGTGCAGTACGGCGGCCAGACCCCGCTGAAGCTGGCGCTGGACCTGGAAGCCAACGGCGTGCCGATCATCGGCACCTCGCCTGACATGATCGACGCCGCGGAAGACCGCGAGCGCTTCCAGAAGCTGCTGCAGGACCTGGGCCTGCGCCAGCCGCCTAACCGCACCGCGCGCACCGAAGAGGAAGCGCTGGCGCTGGCACAGGAAATCGGCTACCCGCTGGTGGTGCGTCCTTCCTACGTGCTGGGCGGCCGTGCGATGGAAATCGTGCACGAGCAGCGCGACCTGGAGCGCTACATGCGCGAAGCAGTGAAG
Source organism: Duganella sp. Root336D2 (assembly GCF_001425005.1). Lineage (GTDB taxonomy): Bacteria > Pseudomonadota > Gammaproteobacteria > Burkholderiales > Burkholderiaceae_D > Rugamonas. The sequence goes on from NZ_LMDB01000002.1 coordinate 45,997, forward strand.
GTGTCGAACGACTCGCCGGTGCTGCTGGACCGCTTCCTGAACGACGCCATCGAGTGCGACGTCGACTGCATCTCCGACGGCGACACCACCTTCATCGGCGGCGTGATGGAGCACATCGAGCAGGCCGGCGTGCACTCGGGCGACTCGGCCTGCTCGCTGCCGCCATACTCGCTGTCGCAGGAAACCATCGATGAACTGAAGCGCCAGACGTCGCTGATGGCCAAGGGCCTGAACGTGGTCGGCCTGATGAACGTGCAGTTCGCGATCCAGAAGCAGGATCAGGGTGATGGCCAACTGCGGGACGTCGTCTTCGTGCTGGAAGTGAACCCGCGCGCCTCGCGTACCGTGCCGTTCGTGTCCAAAGCGACCGGCCTGCAGCTGGCCAAGATCGCCGCGCGCTGCATGGTCGGCCAGAAGCTGGCGGAGCAGGGCATTACCAAGGAAGTCGTGCCGCCTTACTTCAGCGTCAAGGAAGCCGTGTTCCCGTTCGTGAAATTCCCTGGCGTGGACACCATCCTCGGCCCGGAGATGAAATCGACCGGTGAAGTGATGGGCGTGGGCGCCACCTTCGCGGAAGCCTTCGTGAAATCCCAGCTGGGCGCCGGCGTCAAGCTGCCGAAGTCGGGCAAGGTGTTCCTGTCGGTGAAAGCGTCGGACAAGCCGCGCGCCGTGAAAGTGGCGAAGGACCTGGTCGACGCCGGCTTCACCCTGTGCGCCACCAAGGGCACCGCCGCCGTGATCTCCGCCGCCGGCATTCCTGTCACCCCGGTGAACAAGATGTCGGAAGGCCGTCCGCACGTGGTCGACATGATCAAGAACCACGAAATCGTCCTGGTGATCAACACCGTGGAAGAGAAGCGTACCGCGATCAACGACTCGCGCAACATCCGCACCTCGTCGCTGGCGGCCCGCGTGACCACCTACACCACCATCGCCGGTGCGGAAGCGGCCGTGGCCGGTATCCGCCACCTGGACGAATTGCGTGTGTACGATTTACAAGGCCTGCATAAGTCTTTAAACTAAGGCCACGTAAGTAGTACGCTTGACAATATAACCACAGGGCCCGCGCTGAAGCATGGCGCGGGCTCTGTGCTTTTTAGCAATTTGACCAGAGACTGACATGAATACCGTTCCACTGACTAAATTCGGCGCCGAACTCCTGAAAGAAGAGCTGCACCAGCTCAAAACCAAGGAACGCCGCATTGTCATCGATGCCATCGCCGAAGCGCGTTCGCACGGTGACTTGTCCGAAAACGCAGAATACGATGCCGCCAAGGAGCGCCAGGCCTTCGTCGAAGGCCGTATCGCGGAGCTGGAAGGCAAGCTGAGCTCGGCCCAGATCGTGGACCCGACCACCCTGGACGCGGAAGGCCGCGTGGTGTTCGCCTCCACGGTGGACCTGGAAGACCTGGAGTCCGGCTCCAAAGTGAGCTACCAGATCGTCGGTACCGACGAAGCCGACCTGAAAATGAGCAAGGTTTCGGTCACCTCGCCAATCGCCCGCGCCCTGATCGGCAAGTATGCCGGCGACGTGGTGGAAGTGCAGGCCCCATCCGGCCCACGCGAATACGAAATCCTCGAAGTCCGCTACGTTTGATGATGCTGGCGAAAGTTCGCCTGCTGGTGGCCGCGCTGTGGGCCGGCAGCCTGTGGACGGTCGGCTACCTGGTGGCGCCGACCCTGTTTGCATCGCTGGACCGCGTGCTGGCCGGCTCGATTGCCGGCCTGATGTTCCATGCCGAAGCGATGTTGTCGCTGGGCTGCGGCGCCGCCATGGGCGTGCTGCTGTTCTTTGGCACCCGCGACTGGACGCCCAAACGCCGCCGTTTGGTGCTGCTGATCGTGGTGGCGATGGTGATGTGCACCGTGGCCAGCCATTTCGGCATCCAGCCGATGATGGCGGCGGCCAAGGCGTCGGGCGACGCCAGCTTTGGCAAGCTGCATGGCATTTCCAGCACCATTTACCTGGTGCAGAGCCTGCTGGCAGGTTGGCTGCTCTGGAAGCAAGCCTGAAAGATCAAGACGTAAAAAAAGGCGGGGTAGCCCGCCTTTTTAATTTCAGCCCACGGTTTTCTTGGTGCCGACTTTCTTCTTGACGCGCTTGATGGTGCCGCCGGCGGTAACGCGTTCGTTCCCTTTCAGCAGGACCTTGCTCACGGATGGCTTCTTGGTGCCGGAAGCGCTTGGCTTGACGATGGTCACCATGCGCATGCCTTTGCCGGCTTTGCCGGTGGCGGACTTCTCGGCATCGACTTTCGGGCGGTACAGCACCAGCAGCTTGCCGATGTGCTGCACAGGCGCGGCGCCGGTCTTCTCGCAGATGGATTCGTACATTTCGATGCGGGCTTCGCGGTCATCACCGAAAACGCGCACCTTGATCAAGCCGTGGGAATCCAGGCCGAGCTCGATCTCCTTCATCACGGCAGGGGTCAGGCCGGATTCGCCGACGAGGACGATAGGCTTCAGGCCGTGGGCTTCGGCGCGCAGGACACTGCGTTCGGCAGGGGTAAGGTTCAGCATAGTTATTTTTGGATAGTTCTCTTAAAGGCAGTATTCTACGCTAATGGCTAAGAACAAATTAAACAAAAACTGGTTGCACGACCATATTAACGATCCGTACGTGAAGGCCGCCCAGAAGGACGGCTACCGTGCCCGGGCAGCCTACAAGCTGAAAGAGATCGACGAGGACGCCAAGTTGATCAAGCCTGGCCAGGTGATCGTCGACCTGGGCTGCACCCCTGGCTCCTGGGGCCAGTACGTGCGCCGCAAGCTGGCCGGGAAAGAGGGCGGCGGCATCAACGGCACCATGATCGGACTGGATATCCTGCCGATGGAGCCGATCTCCGATATGCACTTCATCCAGGGCGATTTCCGCGAGCAGGAAGTCCTCGACCAATTGGCCGAAGTATTGCAAGGCCGCAAGGCGGACCTTGTATTGTCCGATATGGCGCCCAATTTATCTGGTATTGCGGTGGCCGATGCTGCCCGAATGGAAGACCTTATCGATATCGCCATTGAGTTCAGCCAGCAGCATATGAAACCGGGTGGCGCTTTATTGGTGAAGTGTTTCAAAGACCTGGGATTCAGCCAGGTTGTCGAGAAATTCCGGCGCGAATTCAAGACCGTGGTGCAGAAAAAGCCGAAGGCCAGCCGCGATAAATCGTCAGAAATTTTCTTATTGGGCCGCGGGCTCAAAAATCCAGTGGAATAATGCCATTCTGGCCCTTGATTTAGCTGGAAAAACCCACATATCCTGCGCAGGAGTGTGCACCATAGGGCCGGTTTGTAGCACGGCCCGGGTTTAACGAGTAAAATCGGATTTCTGCTACAGGTAACTGGTGCGCTTTGCGCATCCAAGGAGTTTTCGTGAATAACATGTTTTCTAAATCGGCTATCTGGGTCGTTGTAGCCTTGCTGCTATTTATGCTGTTTAAGCAATTCGACAGCCACAGCATTGCCGGCGGCGCAAAGCCTATCGCTTATTCCGATCTGTTGGATGAGGTCATAGCGAAGCGCATTAAAGATGTCGTGATTGAAGGGCAGACGATTACTGCCACCCGGGTCGACGATTCCAAAGTCCGTACCACGTCCACTTTCCTGGACCGTGGCCTGATCCGCGACCTGCGCGACAACGGCGTGCGCTTCGACGTCAAGCCGCCTGAAGAGCCAGGCATCCTGCAACAGGTATTTGTATCCTGGTTCCCGATGCTGCTGCTGATCGGCGTGTGGGTATTCTTCATGCGCCAGATGCAAGGTGGCGGCAAGGGCGGCGCGTTCTCCTTCGGCAAGTCGAAGGCGCGCATGCTGGACGAAACCAACAACACCGTGACCTTCTCCGATGTGGCAGGTTGCGATGAAGCCAAAGAGGAAGTGACCGAGATCGTCGACTTCCTGAAAGACCCGACCAAGTTCCAGAAACTGGGCGGCCGTATTCCACGCGGCGTGCTGATGGTTGGTCCTCCAGGTACCGGTAAAACCCTGCTGGCACGTGCCATTGCGGGTGAAGCCAAGGTGCCGTTCTTCTCGATTTCCGGTTCGGACTTCGTCGAAATGTTTGTCGGCGTCGGCGCAAGCCGCGTGCGCGACATGTTCGAGAACGCCAAGAAGCATTCGCCTTGCATCATCTTCATCGACGAGATCGACGCTGTAGGCCGCCATCGCGGCGCCGGCATGGGCGGCGGTAACGACGAACGCGAACAGACCCTGAACCAGCTGCTGGTTGAGATGGACGGCTTTGAAGCTTCATCCGGCGTGATCGTGATTGCCGCGACCAACCGTGCCGACGTGCTGGATAAGGCGCTGCTGCGCCCAGGCCGTTTCGACCGCCAGGTTTCCGTTGGCCTGCCGGATATCCGCGGCCGCGAACAGATCCTGAACGTGCACATGCGCAAAGTGCCGATCAGCACCGACGTGAAAGCCGATATCCTGGCACGCGGTACCCCGGGCTTCTCCGGCGCCGACCTGGCCAACCTGGTCAACGAGGCTGCACTGTTTGCCGCGCGCCGCAACAAGCGCCTGGTCGACATGATCGACTTCGAAGATGCGAAGGACAAGATCTTCATGGGCCCGGAACGCAAGTCCATGGTGATCCGCGAAGAAGAGCGCCGCAATACCGCTTACCACGAGTCCGGCCACGCCGTGGTGGCCAAGCTGCTGCCGAAGGCTGACCCGGTCCACAAAGTGACCATCATGCCGCGCGGCTGGGCCCTGGGCCTGACCTGGCAGCTGCCTGAGCACGACAATATTTCGGGCTACAAGGACAAGATGCTGGAAGAGATTTCCATCCTGTTCGGCGGCCGTATCGCGGAAGAGATCTTCGTCGGCCAGATGTCGACCGGCGCCTCCAACGACTTCGCCCGCGCCACCAAGCTGGCCCGTGCCATGGTGACCAAGTACGGCATGTCCGATGCGCTGGGCGTGATGGTGTACGAAGACAGCCAGAACGACGGCTGGCTGGGCGGCGCCAACAAGACCATCTCGGAAGCGACCCAGCAGAAGGTGGACGCGGAAATCCGCACCATCCTGGATTCGCAATATGCCCTGGCGCGCAAGCTGCTGGAAGATAACCGCGAGAAGGTCGAAGTGATGACCAAGGCCCTGCTGGAATGGGAAACCATCGATGCGGACCAGGTGAACGACATCATGGCGGGCCAGGAGCCGCGCCCGCCGAAGGCCGGCACCACCATCCGCAAACAGCCAGGCAGCGACGGCCCAGGTTCCAGCCCGAACCCGAACGCCACCGCCCCAGCCTGATCGAAATCCCAAACCGGTAAACCAGTGTCAGACCCAAGGGTCTGACACTGTCATATCCGCTGTTACAGGTGTTGGTTGTAGTCCTTGACCTTCGTCGAAAGTCAAAAACTCAGAACCAGCCCCGGACGGCCGCACACCGGGGTCAGACCCTTGGGTCTGACCCGGATTTGCCGGTTTAAAAGCCTCCGCCACCCATGCCCCAACACAAGTTCGGACGCTTCAATTTCCCCACCAGCCGCGCGCTGGTGATGGGCATCCTCAACGCCACCCCTGATTCCTTCAGCGACGGCGGCCAGTTCGCCAGCCTCGACTACGCAATCACCCACGCCGAACAGATGATCCGTGACGGCGTCGACATCATCGACATCGGCGGCGAGAGCAGCCGTCCCGGCGCTCCGGCCGTGACACTGGATGAAGAGCTGCGGCGCGTGATGCCCCTGATTTTTGCCCTGCGCGATTGCGGCAAGGCGATCAGCGTCGACACCTATAAACCGGAAGTCATGCGCGAAGCGGTCCTGGCCGGCGTCGACATGATCAACGATATAAACGGTTTCCGCGCGCCCGGCGCCATCGAAGCGGTGAAAGAGAGCGATTGTGCGTTGTGCATAATGCACATGATTAACAATCCGACAACAATGCAGGCCAACCCCGAGTACAATGATGTTGTGCGCGAAGTCACGGATTTCCTGGCCGAACGCATTGCCGTCCTGACGGCGGCAGGCATCGACAAAGAGCGCCTGTGGATCGACCCGGGCTTTGGATTTGGTAAAACAGTAGAACATAATTACGCATTGCTGAAGGCTGGCAGGCAAATGGTTGCCGAGCTGGGCGTGCCGCTGCTGGCTGGCTTGTCGCGCAAATCGATGATCGGCGCCATCACTGGCAAACCCGTTGAACAGCGCCTGGCAGGCAGTCTCGGCGGCGCGCTGGCAGCTGTGGCGCACGGTGCCCAGATCGTCAGGGTGCATGATGTAGCAGAGACCGTCGACGCACTCTGCGTGTGGCAGGCGGCGCATTAAGAAAAGGAAGAGAACACAATATGGCACGTAAATATTTCGGTACCGATGGCGTACGTGGCCTGGTCGGCCAGGCTCCGATCACCCCCGACTTCGTCATGCGCCTCGGCTATGCCGCTGGCAAGGTTCTGGCCAAGAGCGCTGCGACAGGCACCGCCCGCCCAGCCGTCCTGATCGGCAAAGACACCCGTATCTCCGGCTACATGCTGGAAGCCGCGCTGGAAGCGGGCTTCTCGGCCGCCGGCGTCGACGTCAAGCTGGCCGGCCCGATGCCAACCCCGGCCATCGCCTACCTGACGCGCGCGCTGCGCCTGCAAGCCGGCGTGGTGATCTCCGCCTCGCACAACCCGTTCCAGGATAACGGCATCAAGTTCTTCTCCGACCAGGGTACCAAGCTGCCGGACTCGGTCGAGCTGGACATCGAAGCCATGCTGGAGCAGCCGATGGAATGCGTCTCGCCGGAAAAGCTGGGCCGCGCCCGCCGCCTGGATGATGCCCAGGGCCGCTACATCGAGTTCTGCAAGAGCACCTTCCCGTACGAACTGGACCTGCGCGGCCTGAAAGTCGTGGTCGACTGCGCCCACGGCGCCGCGTACAACATCGCCCCCCACGTGTTCCATGAACTGGGCGCGGAAGTGGTCGCCATCGGCAACAAGCCGGACGGCCTGAACATCAACGACGGCGTTGGCGCCACCGCTCCGAAAGCCATGGCTGCTGCCGTGCTCGAGCACAAAGCCGACCTCGGCATTGCGCTGGACGGCGATGCCGACCGCCTGATCATGTGCGACGCAGCCGGCCGCCTGTATAACGGCGACGAACTGCTGTACGTAATGGTGATGGACCGTGTAGCCAACGGCGGCGTCGCTGGCGCCGTCGGCACCCTGATGACCAATATGGCTGTCGAGGTGGCGCTCAAGCAGAAGGGCATCGGCTTCGCGCGCGCCAAAGTGGGCGACCGCTACGTGCTGGAAGTGATGCAGGAAAAAGGCTGGATCCTGGGCGGCGAGGGCAGCGGCCACCTGCTGGCACTGGACAAGCACAGCACCGGCGACGGCATCATCTCCGCGCTGCAAGTGCTGTCCGCGCTCAAGCGCAGCGGCAACACCCTGGCCGAGATCGCCGGCGAAGTCACACTGTTCCCGCAAACCCTGATCAATGTGCGCGTGCCTGCCGGCTTCGACTGGCAGAAGAATGTCGCCATGGTTGCGGAAAAAGAAAAGGTGGAAGCGGAGCTGGGCGACACCGGCCGTGTGCTGATCCGCGCTTCCGGCACCGAGCCGCTGATCCGCGTCATGGTCGAAGCACGCGACGCCGATAAGGCCCAGAGCATGGCGCGCCGCATCGCCGATAAAGTTGAAACAGCGCTGGCAGCATAAAGTTGCCCGCGTGACATTGACGGATGGTGCCTCGCCGGGGTATTATTCGTTCATCGGAGTGTAGCGCAGCCCGGTAGCGCACCTGCTTTGGGAGCAGGGGGTCCAAGGTTCGAATCCTTGTACTCCGACCAGGAAATTCTAGAGCGGGTTGTCTTCGGACAACCCGCTTTTCTTTTGCGGCATGGCTTTTTCTTGCATCGCCCGCCATTCTGCCCTTAGCTCAGTTGGATAGAGCATCGGCCTTCTAAGCCGAGGGTCACAGGTTCGATTCCTGTAGGGCAGGCCAATCTCAACTCAGATTCCCACTTGTGAATGAATGGCCCGTAGCACAAACCCTATGTGCAGCGGGCGCTGGCAATAAGTCGGCCACCTTGCTGTGCAGGAGTAGCCTGGACAAGAATTTCGTGCCTATGGCGAATTGAATAAATAAGCCTCCAGGCAAAATTTCCGCCTTAGTCCACGTTGCGGCGACGGAAAAGCGCCAGTGATGCCAGGCCGATTGCCAGCAAGGGCAGCGAGCTTGGATTCGGTACTTTCGAAGTTTCTTCCGGCATCGCAGTCACGATGGAATTCAGGTCCAGTTGGATGTTCTTGCGCGCGATGAACGTGCCGCCCAAAACGGATCCCTGGTTGAAGTGCATATTGCTTCCTGCACCGGAGGCGAACAGGGTGCCGAACCATTCACTCCATGCACCTTGCGTCCAGTTGCCCTTGGTTTCGGTGTAGATGTCGTTGGCCGTACCGTTCAGCATTTCGAAATCAAATTTCGAGCCGATCTCCACGTTGTTCTTGACGAACAGGTTGATGGCGCCGCCGGACAGGTCGAAGATGAACGCGCTCTCGGCGCCTACAGTCAGCGAGTCGAAGTAGTACGTGCCTGCGCTTAGCTTCAGGGTCGAATCGTATTCAAGGTTGACCTTGCCGTATGAGCCACTTGCCATTTCGGCAGTTGCGCCGGATTTGAGGCCATAGGCTTTTCCGCCTGTCTTGAAATCGGTGGCGGTTGGCAAGGTATTCAGCGATGGGGAATTCGTCTTGCCGGCGACGGTGCCGGTGACATTGGCCTGGTACTTCACGTCCACCTGCTTGCCGGCAGTCGCATTGCCTTTGATCTGGGACTTTTGCTCAAGGGTGACATTGCCGCCGGCGCTAACATTGCCGCTCACCTGGGACTCGTATTTGGAGTGGATGTTGCCCTTGGCGCCCACGTCGCCAGTGACGTTGGTGCCTTGCTCAAGGTTGATATTGCCGCCTGCGAGGAGGGTGAATGGGGTGGCGTTAGCGAAAACTGGTGTTGCAAGAACAGCTGCGGCAGCGAGGGCTTTTAATTTCATGTTTGGCATCTAAAATTTGCTAATGGTAATCAATAATAATCAAAAGCAAGAACTGGGCCATGCATTTGTAAATCATTGATTTGTAAATGAAATGCTTGCGCCAAGTCCCCTTGATGAACACGAAGTGTAAAGTTTCCCGACATTAAGAAGGTAATTTTAATTGCCGTAATTGCAATCATGTTGCCAAATGGAGTCGGGATTTTTTACGCTTTACTCGACTGTTTTAACAATGTTTTCTACAGTCCATTGATTTTAAACAAAATTTCTCTCTCCAAACCACGGCACCTGTGTTCATGGATTCATTTGGTGGTTGGGAGTGGAAACAGATGTCCAGCGTTACCTTGGCGCATGGCACCAACGAAATTTTCGGGCTGACCAGCTCGATGAATATTTACGACCAGGGTTGGGGTGGCCAGGATCCGGCGGGTAACCAGGTTTTGATCGGCCTGTTCGCCAACGGCGCCAATTTGTTCAACGTGCACGTAGCCGGCGGTTGGCATAACTTCACGACCCAGACTTTTAACATCGCGAACGACGCCCTCGCACTGAAAAACCTCAACCTCAAACTGGACACGATTGACTGGGCATTGAACCCTGTCGTCAAGCTGCAAATGTTCGCGGCCCCAATCGGCTATCCGGGCTGGCAGCTGCATGCAAGGAATGCGACCTTCATGGTCGAGTCGGCAAAAATTCCTGAGCCTGCATCGCTGGCACTGCTTGGACTGGGCCTTGCTGGCCTGGCCGTAGCACGCCGCCGCAAAGCCTGATTGCTGGCATTGCTGCCAAGGGCTGGCCCCTGCATTGCGCAGGGGCCAGCCCTTTTTGTTTGCTGCTAAAGATCCAGCAGTGATTGCTGCTGCGGTTCGACGGCAGCTTTCTTCCTGGCCGGCGGGCGGGGGTCTTCCCACGCCAGCATCAACTCGTGCGGATAGGGATTGAGGAAGGCGCGGGCAAACTCGGGATCGCGGCAGGACAGCCAGTCGCGGTATGCTTCCGGCGGCACTACGACCAGGGTGCGCTTTTCGTCGTCCGGCTTGTGGAAGCGTTTCAACAAGGGGTGTTCGTCGGCGTTGATGGTCAGCTGGGTGAAGGCGTGGCTGACGCTGCCATCGGTTTCCTCCCAGCTGCGCCACATGCCGGCCACGGCGAACGGATGCTTGTCCGCCATGCTGATTTGCCAGCGCACGGCCTTGCCTGATTCATAATTGGGCTCGTAAAAACCCGTCATGGGTACCAGGCAAAGCTGGCTCGAACGCCAGTATCTGCTGTAGGAGCGCAGTTGGCCCACGGTTTCGCTGCGGGCGTTCATGGTGGTCAGCGATGGCATTGCCGCCGGCACATGGCGGCGCGGCACGAAACCAAAGGACGCCACCACGCATTCCGGCTGTCCGTCGAGGCCGAGGCGGATGATGGGGGCGTCGTAGTCCTTCCAGGTCTCGTCTGGCCATTCCATGCCGGCGATGTTGGACAGGTCGATGTCCATCATTTCCTGCAGCAGGTCGCGCGAAGTGGGGCGGTAATTGGTACACATGGGGGCTATGCTAACCCGATTGAGCTTGCTAAACTACTGTATATGCATACAGTTACAAGAAAGCCGCTGACCGCAGCACAACTTCGTGAAATCTGGCTGCGCAACCAGAATGACGACATGCTGGCCGTGCTGTGGGAAGTCAAACGCCTGCGCGGGCTGGTGGTGCGGGCAAGCCATTTGCATTGGACCTTCCGCGATGAACTCAAGGGCGAGCCATGCCTGGAAGAGGACCGTCCGTTTGCCACTGAAAGGGAATTGCGGCGGCGGGCCAATGCGATCCGGAATGCGGACTGAGACCATTATTTCGTTGCATCGCTGTCAACCATTGTGCCATAGTGTTTAAAACACAATGGGCGAGAATCATGGCAATGACTTCGCAGCTTCATCCACTCAAGGGTTGCACTGCCGGCCGCACAGCTGACGTGATTTTCGTGCATGGACTAGGGGGCGATCCAATTGAAACCTGGCGCCGGCCGGACTTTTCATGGCCTGAGGTGCTGGGCAGTGAAATGGAGCATGTGGGGATCTGGTCATTGGGCTATCCGGCAGCGAAAAGCGATTGGACCGGTTCCGCAATGCCTCTCGGCGACCGCGCGCAAAATGTCCTCACTTTGCTAGAAGCGCACAATATCGGTAAGTTGCCTATTATTTTTGTCGCACATAGCCTGGGCGGTTTGTTGGTGAAACAAATGTTGCGGCTTGCGGAAGACCTGTCCCAGACGCCGTGGCGGGCCATCAGCAAATCGACAAGGGGCATCGTTCTTCTCGCTACGCCCAATACCGGATCACGCCTGGCTGATCTGGGTTCTTTCCTCCCAGGGCTGCGTCCCTCGGCCGCAATCCGGGATCTGGAGCTGAACAGCGCCGGCCTTCGGCAATTAAATCTATGGTTTCGGAATAATGTAAAACGCATCGGTTGCCAGCTGCTGGTCTTTTCAGAAAAATTGCCCTGCGGCCCGGTGATCGTAGTCGATGAGGCTTCATCTGATCCAGGAATTGAGGGTGTCATTCCAATCCCGCTGGATGAAAATCACATCAGCATCTGTAAGCCAGCTTCCAGCAGCGCCTTGCAGTACCTGAAAGTGAAGCAGTTTATTGACGAACTGGTGCCCCGTGCAGAGCCAGTACAGATAGTGAGCGCTGCAAGCGCTTATCCCGGTCAAGCGGGGCATCGTCAGCAATACCTGCTCAATATTGCGGCCTGGCGTCCCAACGAAGTCAATGCGCTTGCCTTCAGCCCGTGCTCCCGCTATCTCGCTGTTGCCTCCGACGACAACACTGTACGCATATGGCGCCACGAAGGAGAAGACTTGCTCCTGACGGTGGTGGCGCATCAGGATTCGGTGAAATCTGTCTGTTGGTCGCCGGATGGGAAATACATCGCCTCGTGTTCTGCGGATGGCAGCGCAAAGATTTGGGATTTTCCCAATGGTTCGCTCAGGCGACAGTGGAATGGCGGTGACGATTGGGCGCGTGCCATTACGTGGTCGGGCGACGGGCAATGGTTAGCTTGTGGATACGCAAACGGAACGGTTCGTATTTTTCACCCTGGCAGCCCGGAAGAATTGTTTCGCCTCTCGGCGCACGATGCACGGGTGCGCGGAATTTCAGCATCGCCCTGTTCCCAATACGTGGCGAGTGGAGGCTCCGATGGTTTTGTCCAGGTCTGGCGCGCAGGCGACGGGGCAAGACATGCAACCGTCAAAATTGCCGCTTTGTTTCACCAACAGGAACAAGATCGGGCGCAGGTAATTTGCCTGGCATGGGCACCGTCTGGCGAATGGATCGCGGCGGGCACCATAGCGGGACACCTGGCCATCATTGATACGCTCACGTGGCGGATTGTCCGTGCCGCGAAAGTGGCGCGTGACTCCCTTCTTGGCTGCAGCTGGTCGCCAACTTCCGATGAAATCGTCGTAGGGTCGTCAGACCGGACCGCCGTTCGAATAGCCATTTCGGCGATGCCGAAGGCTGAGGCCATAAGCACGGCGCCTATGCCTTTTTCGAGCGGCCTCGCGGCACCTGCTGGTACCAGGATTTCAGAGCGTCCAGGATCTGTCCGGGCAGTGGCCTGGTCGCCCGATGGCCAATCAATTGCGACGGGCTCAACCGACCAAACCATTGAAATTCATGCCGAACGCGAATCAGCTGCGAAATCGACTTCAATTCTGAGAGCGCATCAATGGCGCGTGCAATGTGCGGCAGTGTCGCAGGATGGGGAAAAGCTGGCGGTAGGCAGCATTGCTCGCACAGTCGTTTTGTATGACTTGAAACAGGGGCGCTATCAATGGACGTTCGAAGGGACGACGGTCGTGGAGGGCGCCTCCGAGGATTGGGGCGGGAAGGACGTTCGTATCGTCGAAAAGCGGCGTGAAGGACTCGATGAATATGCTCGATGCCTGGCATTTTCACGTGATGGGCAATACATCGCCGTTGGCAGCGATGATCGTACTGTTCGCATCCTGGAAGCGGACAGCGGGCGCTGCACTGTTCCCGTGCTAGCGAACAGTCATGAGGAACGCATTCATTGCCTCGCGTGGTCGGCAGGCGATCGGTTCATCATTTCGTGTTCCGGAAGCGTTGTTGCCATTTGGGACCGATCATCAGGGACGGTCCACACAACACGTGCCCACCGGGGCCATATATTAAGCCTGGCATGCGCCCCATCCGGTGATGCGTTCGCCACGACGGCAGAAGATCACACTATTGTGCTTTGGCGCGGGACCACGTCGCGCGAGTTGTGCCGGACACCAGTGAGCCTGCCCCTTCTTTCATGGTCGCCCGATGGCAAGTTCATTGTGGGCGCTGGCTCGGCTGGGCATGCCTACGTCTGGAACGCGCAGTATGGGCAAATGATCGCGCAGATCGACACAGGCGATCGGATCCGTGCGCTGACCTGGACCGCCGGGCAATGCCTTATGGCGCTTGATAAAGGCGATGTACTGATCGTAGACCAGTCCACCTGGACGATTCGCTCGCGCGTGAATTCCTTATCGTCGACCCATCGCAGCTTGTGCATGCGCGTAACCGGTTATCGAATGCCGGACCAGTTGGGACTCTCATCGGAAATTGAGGTCGCGTGGACAGTGATGGAATCCGGGAATCACGCAGCCTGGAATGCAGACTGATACTATCAGTCCATGAAGAATTTACTGTTGGTGGGATCGAGCGGCCTTGTCGGCCGCGAAGTGTTGAAGCTGGCGCTGGCCTCGCCGGCTGTTGCGCAAGTCGTTGCGCCTTCGCGGCGGCGGCTGGAGCCGCATGCGAAACTGGTGGCGCCGATCGTAGACTTCGATCGTTTGCCGGCGCTGGAGCCTTGGTGGCAGGCCGATGCTGTGATTTGCACCCTGGGCACGACCATCAAGGTCGCCGGCTCGCAGGAGGCCTTCCGCAAAGTGGACTATAGCTATCCAATGGCGGTGGCGCGCCTGGCGCGCCAGCATGGAACGCCGGTTTTCGTGCTGAATTCAGCCATGGGCGCGGATGCGGGTTCCAGCGTTTTCTATAACCGCGTGAAGGGAGAGGTGGAGCACGGTGTGCGCTCGCTGGGGTTTGAAACGCTGGTGATAGCGCGGCCCGGCTTGATTGGCGGTGCGCGCGAAGAATTCCGGCTCGGCGAGAAAATCCTGGTGCCGATCCTGTCTGTGCTTGGCCCGGTACTGCCGCGGGCGTGGCGCATCAACCCGGCCGGGCACATTGCGCGCGCCATGTTCGAGGCGGCAATGCACCCGCAACCGGGTGAGCACATCATTACTTCGGACAGGATGGCCTGAGGCTTATTCTTCCAGCAGGCTGCGCAGCATCCACGCAGTCTTTTCGTGCACGTCCAGGCGCTGGGTCAGCAGGTCTGCGGTAGGCTGGTCGTTGGCTTCGTCCACCACCGGCAGCAGCGAACGGGCGGTGCGCGCAGTGGTTTCCTGGGCGGAGACCAGGTGGCGCACCATGTCCATGGCCTTAGGCACGCCGGCCACTTCCTTGACCGTGCCCAGCTTGCCGAATTCGGCATAGGTGCCCGGCGCGGGGTAGCCCAATGCGCGGATGCGCTCTGCGATCATGTCCAGCGCGGTCCATTGTTCGGTGTACTGCGTCATGAACATCTGGTGCAGGGAATTGAACATGGGACCCTTCACGTTCCAGTGGAAGTTGTGGGTCATCAGGTAGAGCGAGTAGCTGTCGGCCAGCAGGCGGGACAGGCCATCGGCAATGCGTGCGCGGCTGTCGTCGGACAGGCCGATATCAATCTTCACTACGTCCATCGTCAATTCCTTTCGGTCAGTTAAATGCTTGACGATTATTTCATGATTCCCAGGAGGCTGCTGTAATCGTCAGTCCACGGCCGCACGTCCGGCGCGGCAGGCAGTTGCCGGAGGCTGGTAAAACGCGCCAGCTGTTCGCGCTGGCCGACCAGCACCCAGGTGGATGCCTTGAGGCCACGCGCGTCGTCGGAGCCGCTGTCGGAAAGATACGCAGTGCGCTTGAATGCGTCGGCAGCCTGGTTCACGACGGGGACGAGGTTGAGGTAGCGGTTGGATACATGAACGGCCAGCACGCCACCTGGTTTCAGGCTTCGGAAGTAGATGGCAAATGCTTCCTGCGTCAGCAGGTGGACTGGCACGGCATCGCCCGAAAAGGCGTCGACCGCCAGCACGTCGAACTGCTGCGCCGGCTCGGCTTCCATCACCAGGCGGGCGTCGCCCACGGCTACCTGCTTGCTTGCGGGGCAATCGCGCAGGAAGGTGAAGTGTTCGTTGGCAAACTGCACGACCAGCGGATTGATTTCATAGAAGCGGTATACGTCGCCGGGACGGCAATATGCCGCCATCGTGCCAATTCCAAGGCCGATGATGCCGACGTGTTGCGGGCCGCCGTGCCGGCTGGCCGCAATGGCGATGCCGGCGCCGCCGGCATTGCCGAAATAAGTTGTGGGCCAATGCTGCCGCGACGGCTCAAGGAACTGCCGTCCATGGATGATGACGCCGTGGGTCAGCTGGCGGACTCGCTCTTTGCCGCTGCCGGTATCCTTTACCTTGACCGTGCCGTAGAAATTGCGGCCCTTGATCGTGGGTGTGGACGGCGAGATGGCATTGGCGGCCCACATTACGCCGAGCAGTGTGGTGCAAACGACCGCCGCTTTGATGGGGCGGGAATGCGAGGCAAGGTTGGGCTGGCGATACACGCTGGCGGCGCCGACGATGCAAACGGCCGCAATGCAGGACAAGGCCAGTTCATAATCGTCGTTGAAGACGTGCGGGGCAACCAGGCCGGTGAATATGCCGCCGATGGCGCCGCCAAGGGCGATCGTCAGGAAATACGCTGTCAGTTGCGCTGGCGGCGGCTTCAGCCGAGCGAGTTCGCCATGGCAGGCCATGCAATACACGAAGATGGCGAGGCAGAACAGCAAGGTCGGCCACATGATCCCGGAGGGCATCAGGCTTGGGTAGGTGCTGCAGGCGATCAACACTGGCGTCAGGGTGGCCATCAGTGGCAGGAAAAGCCAGCGGCGGTACCAGCGCGTACTTTCAAAGCAGAGGATGTAGGTCAGCAGGTAAATGGCCAGGGGCAGTACCCACAGCAGCGGCACCGGGGCAATGTTGGCGGTGAGGTGGCTGGTGGCTGACATCAGCACTACGGTCGGCACGGCGGCCAAGCCGCACCAGAACAGGCTGTCGCGCGCGATTGGCGTGCCCGCTTCAGCGTCTTCCCCCCGGGGTGCTGCATTGCGGCCGCCACCGTTCAGTGCCAGCGCGCCGCAAAACACCGCGAACAGTCCGAATCCTGCCGACCAGAAGGTCGACATTTCCTTCAGCGTGAAGCGCGGTTCGAACAGCAGGGGGTAGCTCAGCAGGCCGAGCAGCGATGCGAGATTGGACAGGGCAAACAGGCGGTATGGCAGGCTTCCCGGCCGTTCTTGCGCAAACCAGTGCTGGACCAGCGGTCCGGTGGTGGAGAGCAGGAAATAGGGCAGTCCGATGGTCGCAGCTAACAAGCCCAGCAGTAGGAAGGCGGGATCACCGCCGGGGGCAGGCTTCCAGCTATCGGCCGGGATGATCGGCAGCATCAGTGCTGCCACGAGCAGCAGGCTGGCGTGCAGCCAGGCTTGCCGGCGCGGCGCCAGGTAGCGGCCGCCAAGGTGGGAATACAGGTAGCCCAGCAGCAGGGTGAGCTGGAAAAACAGCATGCAAACCGTCCATGCCGCTGCCGAGCCGCCGAACCAGGGCAATACCATCTTGCCGATGATGGGCTGGACCTGGAACAGCAGGAAGGCACTAAGGAAGATCGTTCCGGCATAAAGGATGAGCATGCAAAATACTAACTCGTAACGAGGCCAGCCGCGAGCGTGAGCATGACGGCGCCGGTCAACCCTTCAATACATTTCCAGGCCAGCGGCCGGCCCAATACGCCGGCAAGGCGGGTGGCGCCGAGCCCCAGCGTTGTAAACCACAGCAGCGAGGCTGTCATGGCGCCTGCTGAAAAGCCGAGGCGCTGGCCGTCCGGGTAGCTGCCGCCGACGGAGCCCAGCAGTACGACCGTGTCGAGGTAGACGTGCGGGTTCAGCAGGGAGAGGGCGACTATGCTGGCCAGTGCCTGCCTGGCGTCCGGCGCTGCCGCGGTAGCGTCGATGGCGAGCGATTTTGGCGTCAGCATCGAGCGCCAGCTGCGTAGTCCATACCAGGCCAGGAAGGCGGCGCCGCCCCAGCGCGCAGCGGCCAGCAACAGCGCTGAATCCTGGATCATCGCCCCGGCGCCGGCGACGCCCAGCGCAATCAGAATGACGTCGATCACGATGCAAGCGGCGACCGTCAGCGCCACATGCTGGCGCTTGATGCCCATCCGCAGCACATGTGCATTCTGGGCACCGATGGCCATGATCAGGCTCGCACCGAGCCCCAATCCGTTCACATAACTCTGCATTTTGCTTCTCCTGTTGTGGAGCCGAAATTTTGCCGCCGCAGGCCTTGGAAATGAAGCTGCATTAATATAATTCAGTATTCATTAATTTTGCTAAAGGACGGAAATGGCGATTCCAGATGCGCGGCAGGGCGAGGCTTTGCTGGCGGTGATTGATTCCGGCAGCTTCGAGCAGGCTGCGGCGGCCCTGCACTTGACGCCATCGGCCGTGTCGCAGCGGGTCAGCGGGCTGGAGTCTGCGGTCGGCGCACCTTTGCTGATTCGCAGCCGGCCAGTGCGCCTGACCAGCGCGGGGCAAAGGCTGGTGCAATACCTGCGCCGCAGCAGGTTGATGGAGCAGGAATTCATGGCCGATTTAAAGGCGGACGAGGCGATGCCGCCCCGTATTCCAGTCGCGGTGAATAACGACACGCTTGGCACCTGGTTCCTGCCTGAATTGAGTTCTTTCCTGAATCGAGAAAATATCCAACTGGAGATAATCCTCGACGACCAGGACCACACTTATTCGCTATTCGAAAAGGGGCTGGTGCTGGCAGGTGTTTCCAGCGAGCCCGAACCGATGCGTGGCTGCCGCTCGCAGCATCTGGGTTTCATGCGTTATCGCTTATTGGCCCAGCCGGATTTCGCTAAACACTGGTTCCCAGATGGATTCAACCGCGAAGCCGCGCGCAAAGCGCCGGTGATGTTTTTTGACCGTAAAGATTCGTTACAGGCGATATTTATCGAGCGTGAGCTGGGTTTGCCGTCGGGGGCTTATCCGGTCCATTACGTGCCTTCCAGCGATCCGTTTGTCGAGTCCATCCGGCTTGGAATGGGTTATGGCATGCTGCCGCGCCAGCAATATAAATCCTTGCTGGAATCGGCAGAACTGGTGGATTTAGTGCCGGGTAAATATCTCGATATCCACCTGTATTGGCACTCTTGGCGGATCCAGTCGCCGAAGCTGGAACTGCTCACGGAGCAGGTGCTTGCCGCTGCTGGGCGGGCGCTGGATCGCTAGACTGGAAATTGGTGCAAACGCGCCAATAGTTGGCGCGCTGCACGCAAAGAAATTAATACGCGTAGAACATGCGCTGCAGTTCTTTGGTATTCGAAGTTTTGGTCATGCCCAGCATCAGCAGGATGCGGGCTTTTTGCGGGCTCAGGGTGTCGGCGACCACGAAATCCAGTTCGTCGTCATTGGCTTCGCCATTGCGGGCCAGGATGCCATTGCCAACGCGGCTGGCACGAACGATGACGGTACCGCTTTTGCGCGCTGCCACCAGGTCAGGTTTTACTTTCGCCGCCACACTGCCATCGCCGGTGCCGGCGTGGATAATGCCTTTGGCGCCTGCGGCAATAAAGGCATTCAGCGCGACTGGATTCATATTGGCGTAGCCATAAACAATATCGACTTGCGGCAGGGCGCTCAGGTTCGAAATATCGAACTCGGTGTCGACGGTATGTTTGCGGATGGTGGTGTGATAGAAGAAGGCTTTAGGACCTTGCACGTAACCCAGCATGCCCAATTCCGGGGTTTTAAAGGAGTCCGGCGTCGAGGTATTGGTCTTGGTAACGTCGCGGGCACCGTGGATCTGATCGCCCAGTGCTACCAGCGCGCCTTTGCCAATTGCATCCTGGCTGCCGGCAATTAATACCGCGTTATACAGGTTGATCGGGCCATCAGCCGACAGGGCAGTACCCGGGCGCATGGCGCCAACCAGCACAACCGGCTTGCGCGACTTGACCACCAGGTTCAGGAAGTAGGCGGTCTCTTCCAGGGTATCGGTGCCATGGGTGATCACGACGCCGTCGACGTTCGGCTGCGCCAGCAGGGCGTTGACGCGCTTGCCCAAGGTCAGCCAGTGATCATTGGTCATGCTTTCGGAAGCGATCTGGAACACTTGTTCGCCGCTGACGTTTGCGATCTTGGACAGTTCCGGTACGGCGTTAATCAATTGTTGGACGCCAACTGTGGCTGCGGTGTAGCCGACAGTGGTGGTGGAAGTGGCGCCGGAGCCGGCAATAGTGCCGCCGGTGGCAAGAATGGTGATATTTGGAAGCTTCTCTGCGTGGGCGCTAAAGGCCAGCAGGAATGCAAACAGGGCGAAAATGAAGTTTCTGGCTGTGTTGCGGTGCATAAGTTCTCCTGTGCTTAGTTTTAAGAATGTTGCGCATGTTACTAGATTTGGTGCAGTATGGCTGTACTTCCTAAGCAAGGACAATGCCAGTGGAAACAGACGAACTCAGTCTCGCTGTCGTCATGCAGCGCAAACCATTGAAGAGCATATGGCAGCCATTCCAGTGGCTGCCGGCGGAGGTCGTGTTGTCGCCTTTGCCGGCGGGCGCGCCGCGTTGTTTGCGGGATGATCCTTCCGAGACCTTGTGGCTTTACCCTGGCCTGTCGATGCGCTTGTATTCCGACGAGGCGGAAGGCTACTTCCTGAACCTGGATTCGGGTGCGCCGTGCTGGTTCATCATGTGGCGCCTGGAAGGCGAGGCTGCCGTACCGCAGTTTGTAACGCTTTCATATAACGAGGCGGCGCGGCTGATGGATGGTGGCGAGCAGGTAGATACCTTGCCGTTGCCTGCTTCGATTGTCGAGCGGCTTGGTGCTTTCGTGGCGGAGTATTACCGCCCGGAGCCCAAGGGCAAGCGTCGCCGGCCTTCGTTCGAAGGCGGTGCGGCCGTCCAGCAGATGGCGCGGGCCGAAGGGGAGGGACGCCATGGCCGCTGAGACTTTCTTCTCACGTTGGTCGCGCGTCAAGACAGAGGCTCGCCAAGAACCAGTGGCACAGGAGCCTGCCGCCACCGAGGTTCCTGCCGATGCTGCGGTACCGGCACCAACCCTTGAACAGGTGGCGAGCTTGACGGCCGACTCCGATTTCACCCCTTTCGTTGCACGAGGTGTCGATGAAACGGTGCGCCGCGCAGCGCTGAAGAAGCTGTTTGCAGATCCCCGTTTCAACGTAATGGACGGCCTGGACACCTACATCGACGACTACAACAAATTCGAACCCCTGACGCCCCTGATGGTGGCAGCCCTCAACCACGCCAAGGACCTGATCGCGCGCGAATTCGCGGCGGAAGAAAACGATGAGCCAAAAGACGAGGATCTGTAACTGCAACAACACCATGCCAATGGACGGCGCAGCCATCGGCAGCGCCTTGGGGGAGGGAGCGCTGCCGGTTTCCAGCCAGCTTTGCCGGCGTGAAGTCAACCAGTACCTGCAAACGCTGGAAGGCACGGAGCGCATCGTTGTCGGGTGTACGCAGGAAGAGCCGCTGTTCCGCGAACTGGCGGAGATGAAGTCGACGGTGGCGCCGCTGCGGTTTGTGAATCTGCGGGAGACCAGCGGCTGGAGCGAGGAGGCGCATCACACCACGCCCAAAATGGCGGCCTTGCTGGCCGCTGCCCGCCTGCCTGATCCCGAACCGGTGCCGGAGGTTGAATACCAATCCGAAGGCCGCGTGCTGTTGCTTGGCCCGGCGCGGCGCGTGCTGCCGTGGGCGCGCAAGCTGGAGCGGCAGCTGCAGGTGAGCGTGCTGTTCACCGATGGCGACGATGCGGCGCTTGCCGGCCACTCGTGGCCGACTTTCAGCGGCAGCGCACCTCGCCTGCAAGGCTGGCTTGGCGCGTTCCAGGTGAGCTGGCAGCAATCCAATCCTGTCGACCTTGAATTGTGCACGCGCTGCAATGCCTGCGTAAAAGCATGCCCGGAAGGCGCGATCAGCCTGGCCTACCAGGTTGACCTCGATGCCTGCGGTTCGCATCGCGATTGCGTCGCGGCCTGTGGTGCAGTGGCGGCGATCGATTTCGAACGCGTCGAGAAAGAGCGCAGCGGTGAATTCGACCTGGTATTCGATTTGGGCGACACGCCATTGCTGCGCATGCACCAGCTGCCGCAAGGCTATTTTGCGCCCGCCGGCGATGAGGCTGCGGCCGCCTTGGCGGCGATGCGGATGCTGGAGCTGGTCGGCACGTTCAGCAAGCCGCGCTTCTTCCAGTATAAAGAGAGCATTTGCGCGCATAGCCGAAGCAAGCAGCCGGGCTGCAATGCCTGTATTGATATCTGCTCGGCGGAGGCTATTTCCAGTGCGGGCGACCATATCAAGGTGTCGCCGCAACTGTGCGCAGGCTGCGGCGCTTGTACGACTGTGTGCCCATCCGGCGCGCTGACATATGCGTGGCCGCGCGCCCCTGATTCTGGCGAGCGGACACGCACCATGCTGGCGACCTACGCCCGGGCTGGCGGCCAGCGGCCAGCGCTGCTCTTGCATAACGACGAGGAGGGCAGCGCGCTCGTACGAGAACTCGGGCAGCTTGCGGCTGCGGGCGCGGCGCGCGGTATGCCGGCGCGCGTGCTGCCGCTGCCTGTTCATCATGTGGCATCGGTGGGGATGGATTTGTGGCTTGCCGCGGTTGCGTATGGTGCGGTTGACGTGGCGCTGCTGTCTTCTGGCTGCGAGGCGCCGCAGTACCTGGATGCGCTCGCGCAGCAGATGACGTTCGCGCAGGCGATCATTGATGGCCTGGGCTACAGCGGTACCGGACTCCATTTGCTGCGCGTGCGCGACGCAGCGGAACTGGAGCGTGAACTGCAGCGCTTCGCCGCCACCGCCGAGCGCCTGCCTGCGCTGCCGGCAGCCACCTTCCACGTCGCAGCAGCGAAGCGGGAAACGCTGGACTTCGCGCTCACGCACCTGGCCCGGCACGCGCCAACGCCGCAGGACTGCATAGCCCTCCCACCAGGCGCACCATTCGGGGCGGTTGAAATCGATACGGGCAAATGCACGCTTTGCATGGCCTGCGTCGGCGCCTGCCCCGAGTCCGCGCTGTCCGACAATCCATCGTTGCCGCAACTGCGCTTCACGGAGTCGAACTGCGTGCAATGCGGCCTGTGCGTTCAAACCTGCCCCGAGCAGGCACTGAGCCTGCAGCCGCGCCTCGCGCTGGGTGCGACGGCAAAGCAAGCGCGCGCCATCAATGAGGCCGAGCCCTATCATTGCATCAAGTGTCAAAAACCCTTCGGCACTTTGCAGATGGTGGAAAATATGGTCAGCAAACTCGCCGGCCACGGCGCTTTCTCCGGCAACCTCGACCGCCTGCGCATGTGCCCCGATTGCCGCGTTATCGACATGATGCAGCCCGAAAAAGAAGTCTCCATCTTTGAGGTGAAACGCCAATGACCGAAGACGAAGAATATGCGCGTTCCGAGCTGTACGGCGTACTTTCCATGCTGTTCTACGGCCCGCCATCGCAAGCTGTGCTGGATTTGATCGTAGGCGCCGCCATCGAAGGCGATGGTGTGCTGGCCGACGGCTGGCGCGGCCTGCAATCAGCCAGCAGTAAAACAAATGCCGAGCGCGCACGCGAAGAATACGAGTCGTTATTCATCGGCGTAGGCAAGCCGGACATCATGCTGTACGGCTCCTACTACATGTCCGGTTTCCTGATGGAGAAACCGCTGGCAGCGCTGCGTGAAGACCTGGCGCGTCTGGGCCTGGAGCGCTCCGAACACCTGTCGGAAAGCGAAGACCACTTCGCCGCCCTGTGCGACGCAATGCGCTTGCTGCATGGCAGCATTGCAACACAGAAGGAATTTTTTGCTGCCCATATCCAACCGTGGGCGGGCCAGCTTTTCGACGCTATCGATGCGCATCCCGGGGCAACTTACTATCGTGCAGTCGCCGGCCTGGCGCGCAGCTTCGTCGAAGTGGAAACCCAGGCGTTTGATATGGACTGAGCGTTGCTGCATTGTTAAATTATTTGTGCTAGTGTTAAAAGACTAACTGTTGTTGGCTAAGGGAGACCATGATGTCGACGCAATCCAACTCTGGAAGACGGTCTTTTTTCACTGGCATGGGGGCTTTGGCCGCTGCCGGCATCGCCGCGAAAATAGCCAGCAGCCCGCCCGGTACGACGCCGCCTGCGGATGCGGAACCACCTCCCGGTTCCGGCTATCGCCTCACCGAACATATCCAGAAGTACTACCGCACCACCAAGATCTGAGTGGAGGGCCACATGATGCTCCTTACACGTAAAGGGCCTGCCGGCCCCCGTGCGCCCGGACGTTTTGCATCGAGCCTGGAAGGCAGCCTGGCGCGGGCCCTGCCGACGATGGACCGGCGCGCATTCCTGAAACGCTCCGGCATTGGTGTCGGCGTGGGGCTGGCCGCGACGCAGCTTTCGCTGATGCGCAAGGCACAGGCCAAGGAACCTGCCGCTGTTGATAGCGGTAGCAAGCAGGTCGTGCGGCGCACGGTCTGCAGCCACTGTTCGGTGGGTTGCGCGGTCGATGCGGTGGTGGAGAACGGCATCTGGATCCGCCAGGAGCCGGTATTCGATTCGCCCATCAACCTTGGCGCGCACTGTGCCAAGGGCGCCGCGCTGCGCGAGCATGGCCACGGCGAGTACCGCCTGAAATATCCGATGAAGCTGGTGAACGGCAAATACCAGCGCATCCCCTGGGACCAGGCCTTGCAGGAAATCTCGGCCAAGCTGCTGGACATGAAAAAGAAGGACGGCCCGGATTCGGTGTTCTTCGTCGGTTCGTCGAAACACAATAACGAGCAGTCCGCGCTGCTGCGCAAGTTTGTGTCCTTCTATGGCACCAATAACTGCGACCACCAGGCGCGCATCTGCCACTCGACGACGGTGGCCGGCGTGGCGAATACCTGGGGCTACGGCGCCATGACCAACAGCTACAACGATATGCAGAACGCCAAGGCGGCCATGTATATCGGCTCCAATGCTGCCGAGGCGCACCCGGTGTCGATGCTGCACATGCTGCATTCGAAGGAGAACGGCTGCAAGATGATCGTGGTTGATCCACGCTACACGCGCACGGCGGCCAAGTCGGACCAGTACATCCGCATCCGCTCCGGCTCCGACATTCCTTTCCTGTATGGGATGCTGTGGCATATCTTCAAGAACGGCTGGGAAGACAAGGAATACATTGCGGCCCGCGTCTATGGCATGGACAAGGTGCGGGAGGAAGTCGCCAAGTGGACGCCGGATAAAGTGGAAGAGGCCTGCGGCGTACCGGAAGCCCAGGTACTGCAGGCGGCGGAGACAATGGCGAAGAATCGCCCGTCCACCGTGGTCTGGTGCATGGGCCAGACGCAGCACTCGATCGGCAATGCGATCGTGCGCGCCTCCTGCATCCTGCAGCTGGCGCTGGGGAACGTCGGCAAGAGCGGCGGCGGCACCAATATCTTCCGCGGCCACGATAATGTGCAAGGCGCAACCGACGTCGGCCCCAATCCTGATTCGCTGCCTGCTTACTACGGCCTGGCTGCGGGGGCATGGAAGCACTGGTGCGCGGTGTGGGGCGTGGATTACGAGTGGGTCAAGAGCCAGTTCGCCTCGCAAGCCATGATGGAGAAATCCGGCACGACGGTGTCGCGCTGGGTTGATGCGGTGCTCGAGAAAAATGAGCTGATCGACCAGGACAGCAACGTCAAGGCCGTCTTCTTCTGGGGCCACGCGCCAAATTCGCAAACCCGCGGGCTGGAAATGAAGAAGGCGATGGACAAGCTGGAAATGCTGGTGGTGATCGACCCGTATCCATCCGCCACGGCCGCCATGGCTGCAATGAAGGTAGAAGGGCAGGAGGTCAATCCGAACCGCGCCGTCTACCTGCTGCCGGCCGCGACGCAGTTCGAAACGTCCGGTTCGGTGACGGCCTCCAACCGCTCGGTGCAATGGCGTGAAAAGGTGATCGAGCCGCTGTTTGAATCGCGCACCGACCACATGATCATGTACCAGCTGGCTGAGAAGCTGGGCTTCGGCAAGCAGCTGGTGGCCAAGATCAAGCTGGTGCCTGGCAAGGGCAATATGATGGAGCCGGAGCCGGAGGACATGCTGCGCGAGATCAATCGCGGCAGCTGGACCATCGGCTACACCGGCCAGTCGCCGGAACGGCTGAAGGCGCACATGCGCAATATGCAGATGTTCGACGTGAAGACCTTGCGCTGCAAAGGCGGCAAGGACGCCGAGACGGGCTACGACCTGACCGGCGACTATTTCGGCCTGCCATGGCCCTGCTACGGCACGCCGGAACTCAAGCACCCCGGCTCAGCCAACCTGTACGACAACAGCCAGCACGTGATGGATGGCGGCGGCAACTTCCGCGCCAACTTCGGCGTGGAGCGGGACGGCGTCAACCTGCTGGCAGAAGACGGTTCGTTCTCCAAAGGCGCCGACATTACCACCGGCTATCCGGAATTCGACCACCTGCTGATGAAAAAGCTGGGCTGGTGGGACGAACTGACCGATGCCGAAAAGCTGGCGGCGGAAGGCAAGAACTGGAAGACCGACCTGTCCGGCGGCATCCAGCGCGTGTGCCTGAAAGTGCACGGCGTGCACCCCTTCGGCAATGCCAAAGCGCGTGCCGTGGTGTGGAATTTCCCCGATCCCGTGCCGCTGCACCGCGAGCCGCTGTTCGGCACGCGGCCCGACCTGGTGGCGAAGTATCCAACCCACGAGGACAAGAAGGCCTTCTGGCGCATGCCGACCTTGTACAAGACCGTGCAGCAGAAGGCGGTCGACGACGGCCTGGCGAAGAAATTCCCGATCATCCTGACTTCCGGGCGCCTGGTGGAGTACGAAGGCGGCGGCGAAGAGACGCGCTCCAACCCATGGCTGGCCGAACTGCAGCAGGAGAACTTCGTTGAAATCAATCCGAAGGCCGCCGCGGACCGGGGCATCCGCAACGGCGAATACGTGATCGTATCGACGCCGACCGGAGCACGGATCAAGGTCAGGGCGCTGGTGACGCAGCGCGTGGGCGTGGACACCGCCTTCATTCCCTTCCACTTCTCGGGCTGGTGGCAGGGCAAGGACATGCTGGAATACTACCCGGAAGGTGCGGCGCCGATTGTGCGCGGCGAGGCGGTCAACACGGCCACGACTTACGGCTATGACTCGGTCACCATGATGCAGGAGACCAAGACGACCATCTGCAATATCGAACGCTTCGCCGGCTGAGGAGATTGCCATGGCACGGATGAAATTCATATGCGACACGGAGCGCTGCATCGAGTGCAACGCCTGCGCGACGGCCTGCAAGAACGAGCACGAAGTGCCCTGGGGCGTGAACCGGCGCCGGGTGGTGACCATCAACGACGGCATTATCGGGCAGGAAAAATCGGTGTCGGTGGCCTGCATGCATTGCTCCGATGCGCCTTGCATGGCGGTATGCCCGGTGGACTGCTTCTACCGCACCGAGGAAGGCGTGGTGCTGCATAACAAGGATGCCTGTATCGGCTGCGGCTACTGCTCCTATGCTTGCCCCTTCGGCGCGCCGCAGTTCCCGTCCAACGGGACCTTCGGACTGCGCGGCAAGATGGACAAGTGCACCTTCTGCGCCGGCGGCCCGGAAGAAAATGGCTCGCAGGCGGAGTTCGAGAAATACGGCCGCAACCGTCTGGCCGAAGGCAAGCTGCCGGCCTGCGCGGAGATGTGTTCGACCAAGGCGCTGCTGGGCGGCGATGGCGATGTGGTGGCGGATATCTTCCGCACCCGCGTTGTCACGCGCGGCAAGGGCAGCGAAGTCTGGGGCTGGGGTACTGCTTACGGCAAACCGGAGGCGAAATCATGAAGCTCTACCTGATAGCGCTGCTGGCGCTGGCCGGCTGCGGCGAGGTGTCGCAGTCGAAGCAGGGCAGTGCGGTGAATCGCGGCGATGCGCCTTCATATAAAGGCGCCGGCACGGCGCAGGTGGCCAAAGGCTGGACTCCCGGCGACAAGGCTTCCTGGGACAAGCAGGTGCGCGAACGCGGGCAACTGCAGAACGAGTACGTGAAGACCAACCGGTAGGGAGGTTTGCCATGAAACGATGGTGGGCAATGCTGGCCGTGGCACTCGCCGCCGGCACCACACTCGCAGCGGACGTGCCGGCGCCGGCCGCGGCACCGCGCGTTGAGTCGGTGGACATCCTCAAGCAAAACCAGGCCGAACGGACCCGCGACCAGCCCGGCAACAATGCGCCGGTATGGCGCAAGGTCGTGGCAGGGGAGGCGCATTACAGCAGCTTGCCTTACCCGGAAGCGGGAGTCCTGATCCAGCCCAAGGCGCAATTGCCTGGCCAGCCGGTGGCGACGACGGCCGGCGAAGCCTGGCGGCGGTTCCGCAATGGCCCCATGATCGGCATCGGCGGGTGGTTGATCCTCGGCGTGCTCGCCGCAATCGCCGCGATGTACTTCATCAAAGGCCCGATCAAGGTGCACTCGCCGCCGACGGGCCGCAAAATCCAGCGTTTCACGCCAACCGAGCGTTTCGTGCACTGGACCACGGCCATCACCTTCGTGCTGCTGGCTGTTTCCGGGCTGTGCATGATGTTCGGTAAATTCATCCTGATGCCCATCATCGGCCACGGCCTGTTCGGCTACCTGACCTACGCCCTGAAAACCATCCACAATTTCATCGGGCCGCTGTTCACGGTTTCGATCATCATCACCTTCATCCTGTTCGTGAAGGACAATTTTCCGATCCTGGCCGATTTCAAATGGCTGGCCAAGCTGGGCGGCATGTTCGGAAAAGGGCTCGCCCCGGCCGGCCGCTTCAATGCCGGCGAAAAGCTCTGGTTCTGGGGCGGCGTCACTTTCCTTGGACTGCTTGCCAGCGGTTCCGGCTTCGTGCTCGACAAGCTGGTACCCAACCTCGAATACACCCGCTTCATGATGCAGGGTGCAAACCTGCTGCACATTACCGCCACCGTGCTGTTGATGGGCTTCGCACTTGGCCACATCTACCTCGGCACCATTGGCATGCAAGGCGCCTACAAAGCCATGCGCGAAGGGTATGTGGATGACGCCTGGGCACGTGAACACCATGACATCTGGTACCAGGAGATAGTGGATGGAAAAGTGCCACGGGTGCGCGCCCCCGAACACGATGGCGAGGTGGTGCCGCCGCCCGCGCCCAAGACCGTATGAGGAGCAAGCCGTGAACAAGCCCATATTTGCACTGGTACTGCTGGTCACCTGCTGCGCTGTGCAAGCCAGGTTGCCGGCACCTACCGAAGAGCAGAAGGCCACCGCTGCGGCGGCCAAGGACAAGCAAGGCTGGACCGACAAGGTCGCCGCCTACAAGCTTTGCCTGGCGCAGGATCGCGTTGCAGCCCACTATTTCAAGACGAAAGGCAGCGTCGGCAAACCATCGGCAGCGTTGCCTGCATGTGCCGATCCAGGCCCGTATGTAGCCCAGGTGGTGGCCACCAAGGATGTTGGCGTTGCTGATTCGAAGCCCGTGCCCGAGGCCGGCAAGAAGAAATGAAAAACCCGCCGCAGCGGGTTTCCACGGGGGGAGTGGTTGCGGCTTAGCCCAGCTTGTCGTTGGACTTGCGACGGGAAGCCAGGCCCAGCAGGCCAACGCCTACCAGCAGCATCGCATAGGTAGCAGGTTCCGGAATAGGAGCCGCCAGGCCCAGGTTACCGGCATAGGAACCGCCCAGCCCTGCAATGGCGGTGCTGCCAGTGACCGTGAAGCCGTAATTGCCCGACATCAGGGCATCGATCGGGAAGAATTCGATGCCGGACGACGTGTCAAACGTCGTTGCCAGGGAGGTTTGGCTGCTGTCTGCTTCAACTTTGAAGAACTGGATGCCAGTGATGCCATAGTTCGCCAGGCGGGAACCATCGATCCAGGTTTTACCGACCACCACGTTACCGCTCGCATAAGTGGCGTTGGTATCCACCGAGAAGAGATAGGTGTCGATGTAGTCCCCGGCTGTAGCGTGGAGGGCGCCAAAGATGGCATTGCCCGCAGCATCAAAGGTCAAAGTTGTCTGTGCCATCGCGCCGGAGCTGGAGAACAGCCCCGCCGACAGCATCAGTGTACCGGCTACCTTGCTAAGAAACGCTTTCTTCATGTTAATACCCCTTGAGTAATGTTGTTGTGAAGGTGAAGCGGTGTCAGCCTGCAAGAGATTGCCCGGTTATATCGTCAGTGGCCTGCTGAAAACATAACCTTTCCTGCTTACCAACGACGACCAATATAGCCCACCCCCTCCTGTGATTAGTTCATTAATGAAGTGTGTATGTTTTCAAGCGCACAAAGCTCAACGGCACTCGCGGGGCGCGGGCAAAGCGCTGGCAAACGTCAAGAGAAAAATTTTTGTGTGCTCGAGACCGCAAGACTTTCAAGCCACACTTCGTAGTCCGATTCCGACAGGAACAAGAGCCGAACTGACGGGGGAATTGTGAGCAAACGCACCGTGTCCAACGAGGCCGGGAAATATGATGGAACCGTGATCGAAGCGCCCAGCGCTCATCTACCACAGACCCTGGCCGGCTTCCGCCGCAGCGAGGCAACCGGCCCAAAAACAGAATACGGAGGCCTATCATGACCCAGACCAACCACCCATCCAAGTACGTGGTAAGGGAGTACCTCGAACGTCGTACGCAAGCAGTCAAACCCCCTCCATCGCCAGAGGAGATTCGCCGTCAGTTGGGCTGGGGCTTGATGCTGTTCGAGCCGAAGATGGAAACCGGGCGCTAGACCCCCGTAACCCACACTAACCCGCCGCCCGGCGGGTTTTTTTTCGCCATTCGCTGAAATCTTCGCCATTCACCGAGACGCCACCGCCGTTCACCGAAAAGCCGTTTCGCCGCCATTCGCACCCCGGTATTGTTCATTCATCCAATCAACGGGGAGCAAGAAATGAGCAAAGAAATGCAATCGCGCAGCCAGCTGCTTTGGGGCCTGATCGTGATCGCCATCGGCGTGCTGTTCCTGACCGATATCCAGATTCCGCCAATCGGCCAACTGTGGCGCTACTGGCCTTTCCTGGGCATGGCGTTCGGCGCCATCAAGCTGATTCCGCCAACCACGCCGAAGCATGCAGTCGATGGCCTGTGCCATATCGCCTTCGCCGGCTGGTTCTATGCGTCCCTCGAACATGTCTGGGGCCTGACCTTCCACAATAGCTGGCCCATCCTGGTCATCA
The DNA here is from genome assembly GCF_001425005.1 of Duganella sp. Root336D2. GTDB lineage: Bacteria > Pseudomonadota > Gammaproteobacteria > Burkholderiales > Burkholderiaceae_D > Rugamonas. The sequence continues at coordinate 76,348 of NZ_LMDB01000002.1, forward strand.
TCGCCGGCATCTGCCTGCTGCTGCAGCCAGTTGTGATTAAATACACCGCCAATAAAGAGGAGAACCAATAATGCGCAACCGCAGCCATCGCGAACGTAACACCGCATCCCAGATGCTGATCGGCGCCGGCGTCATCGCGGCCGGCTTCCTGTTCCTGATCGATAACCTGGGCTGGATCGACCTCGACATGCGGGTGCACTTCTGGCCCATCATCCTGATGGTGTTCGGCGCCTCGACCCTGGCGCAAGCGCCACGGCGCGGCAGTGGGGCAGCAGTGGCCGGCATTTTCATGATCGGCTTCGGCGCCCTGTCGCTGCTGAAAGGCCTGGGACTGATCCATATCAGCTGGAAGGTCATCTTCCCGATCGGGATTATCGGCCTGGGCTTGATGATGGTGTTCCGTGCCAGCAAGCGCCGCAAGCAACCGGACAGCGAAAGCACGGCAGCCAGCGGCTTTGCCGACGACACGTCCCTGTTCGGCGTATCGGAAGGCGAAACCAGCGAGCGCGTGCTGGAATTGACGGCCATCCTCGGCGGCTTCCAGCGCAAGGTCACCACGCAGGACTTCCGCGGCGGCGACCTGACCAGCATCATGGGCGGCATCGACCTGGACATGCGCACCGCATCGCTGAACGGCACCGCAGTACTGAACGTGTTTGCCCTGATGGGCGGCATTTCGGTCAAAGTACCAACCGACTGGACGGTGGAGCTGGAAGGCACGCCTATCCTGGGTGGCTTCGAAGAGAAGACCATGGAGCCGAAGGACAACAGCAAGCGCCTGGTCATCCGCGGCACCGTCATCATGGGCGGCCTGGAAATCCGCAACTGATGCAGCGCGTATTGACCAGCCGCAGCGGCGCGCTGCTGTACCTGACAGTGTGGCTGCTGTTGGGTATCGGCCTGGGCGGGGCAGTGGCGCAACTGGGCGACGAACCCTGGCTGCGTGCCATGCTGTTTGCAGTGCCGGTGACCCTGTTGTTCTCCGTCGGCGCCGGCTTTTCGGCCTACTATATGTGCAAGGCCAACCCGCTGCGCGAACGCAGCCCGGCGGTGATCCTGGTGTCGATGCTGACTGCGGCGGTATGGGCCGGCTTCCTGTGGGTATTCCTGATGCGGATCTGGAATGTCGGGGCCGAATCGTTCGGCGCCCAGGGCATTGCGATCCGCCCGCAGTTGACAGCTTTGCTGTTCTCGCTCGGTATTTTGATGTACGGCTTGCTGGCGAGCCTGAATTACCTGGTCAGTGAATTTGTCCGGGCGCGCCAGGCGGAGCAGCGCGAACTGGAATCCAAGCTGCTGGCGCGCGACGCGGAACTGCGCATGCTGCGCACCCAGATCGACCCGCACTTCCTGTTCAACAGCCTGAATTCGATCAGCGCGCTGACCTCGATCGACGCCAAACGCGCCCGCGACATGACGCAGCGCCTGTCGGACTTCTTCCGCCAAAGCCTGGGCATTGAAGCGCAGGGCAAGATCACGCTGGAAGAGGAGGTGCGCCTGATCGGCCACTTCCTGGCGATTGAAAAAGTGCGCTTCGGCGCGCGGCTAGGCGTGGAGCAGGATGTGGACGAAGCAGCGCTGCCATGCCTGCTGCCGCCGATGATCCTGCAGCCGCTGGTGGAAAACGCCGTCAAGCACGGCATCGGCGGCATGCCGGAAGGCGGCACGGTGCGCGTTGGAGCCCGCCGCGAAGGCTCGCAGCTGAAGGTCGATGTGGAAAACGATACCGACCCGGACACGCCGCCCCGCAAGGGCAACGGCATTGGCCTGGTCAACGTGCGGGAACGCCTGGCGGCGGCCTACGGCCATTTGGCCAGCGTGCACTGCACGCATGAAAGCAATAAATACCGGGTAGCCCTGACGCTACCCGCCGAGACGAAGGAGTCCTGAATCATGCGCGTCATCATTGTCGATGATGAAGAATTGGCCCGCGGCGTCATGCGGGAGTACCTGCGAGCCCACGCCGACGTGGAGATCGTGGCCGAATGCGGGAACGGTTTCGAGGCCGTGAAGGCGATTGCCGAACTGGAGCCTGATGTGGTGTTCCTCGATATACAGATGCCCAAGCTGGATGGCTTTGAAGTGGTGGAATTGGCCGGCAGCAAACCGCACTATGTGTTCGCCACGGCCTACGACCAATACGCCTTGAAGGCGTTCGAGGTGCATGCAATTGATTACCTGCTCAAGCCGTATCCGCAGGAACGGCTGGACCAGGCTGTGGCCCATGTACGCACGCGCCTGGGCAGCGAACGTCCACCGGTGACGCAGATGGCGACCGAAGCGGCGACACGCAATGGCCCACTGGAGCGCGTATTGATACGCGACGGCTCGCGCGTACATGTGATTGCCGCAGAACGCATCGACTCCATCGAAGCGCAGGACGACTATGTCGAGATCCTGGCCGAGGGCAAGCCTTACCTGAAGAACCAGCGGCTGTCAGAACTTGAAGAGCAGCTTGACCAGACCCGTTTTGTGCGCTTGCACCGTTCCTGGATCGTCAACGTGGAGCGCATCGAGCGCATCGAGCAGTCCACCAAAGACAGCCACTGCGCCGTGCTAAAGGATGGCCGCAAGGTTCCAGTCAGCCGTAGCGGGTATCAGAAGGTGAAAGGGTTGTAGCTGCGCTGATTGGTCGGCAGCTTTCAGTAGATTTCCTTCGGATTGAAGTAATTTCTCATGGTTTAGGAAGGTTAAATTGTGCGGATGCAGACTTCTTTCCCGGATAGCGACTCTTTTTTCGTGATTAGGTCTCATGTTAATATTTTGGAAAACGTCAGAATGACGTCGACTTTACGTTGGGCCTAGCTAAAGAAGAGGCATAGATTGGAGAACCCACGAATCGAGTCATTGCTTGTCGAGATACGAGATCTGCAACGGCAACATCTTGAGGAATACCGCCGTAACGCCGGCGAATCTATTGCTGCACAAAGAGCTGCAATAGAACAGGCATCGAAGGTGCAGCAAAGGCTCGCTCGTTTGATTCGTGTCTTTGTCCCCGTAATTGGCGTCGTTGTTATTTGTTTGCTGTGGTTCCTGTTTCGCCATGCGTGAGTTTTTCGCCCAACCCTGCGGTCAACTGGACGGTCTCCACGCTGCGCGTTCCGACCTCCAGTTACCTTGAACGTTGGCCATCGCTGTGAACATGATGCACGCTTCGTCTTCTTCGCTTGGCTCCAAGGCCCGCTACTCGCCCTCCATGGCTATCGGTGGCGATTGGGCCCTTGGCGGCACCACCACTTTAGGCAAGCGCGAGCCGGTGCGGTATGCTGGCGTTTTTACGGGCGCATTCGCGGATGCGCAATCGGTTGGTCATTCGCTGCGAGTTCACACGCGTGTCCAACTTCCCGCTCAACCGGACGGCTTACGCGCTGCGCGCTCCAGCCGCCGGTTAGCACAACGTTATACCCCGCTTTGAATTTGACTGTGATGCGCGCTTCCTCCACTTCGCTTGTCTTCTGGGCCGCCGCCAAATCTGGCTGCGCGGCTCGCGGTGGCGTTTGGGCGGGTGGCAGCGCCACCGTTTGCGGCAAGGGGAGCCGCTTGCTTTATGCTGCTGTTCGCATGGGCGCTTTCGCGGACGCGATGGGGGCAGGGCATTCGTGGCAAGTTCACGCGCGTCGCATAACCCTCCATTCGAGCGGATGCGCTAAAGCGCCCCGCTCAATTCCACGTTGGTCATCGCTGTGAACATGATGCAAGCGTACACGCACCTGCGCCAACTCGCGCAGGCGCTGTCGCAAGGCCAGTTTAGGATCCTTCTTCGAAGTCAGGTACTGTGTACTGCGCACCTGCTTGATCAGACGGCATGCCCGCGCCAGCTTCAGCCCGTAGTGCTCGATGATGTACTCGACCACTTCACGTTTTGGCGCGGGCCGCCCCACTTTTTTGACGCGACATCCTGCAGAATCGCCTTGTCCAGACTCAGCTCAGCCACCAGCTTCTTCAGGCGCGCATTCTCGTCCTGCAGGACTTTCAATTCGCGGACACCCTCCGATTGCAGGCCAGCATATTGCTTCTTCCACCGATAGAAGGTCTGTTCAGAAATGCCGAGTTGCCGGACGATATCACCGACCGGCATGCCCAGCTCCGCTTGCTTCAGAACGGCTACAATCTGTTCCGCAGGAAAATGTTTTCGCTTCATGGTCATCCTCCATCTGCTAAGGGATTATTGACCAAAAACTCGCGCTCAAAAGCGTCTAATTTTTCCACAGCAGATCAACCTTTTGTATGCGTAAAAGCGAGACACAAATGAAAATCACCTTAAGGGCGGTTACCCGGGAGAACTTGGACGAGGTCGCCGATCTTCGGCTACTAGAGCATCAGCAAGCCTATTTAGCGAGCAACTCATACTCGATAGCGGAAGCCAGCTTCAATCCAGCGTTGCGTCCTCGATCGATCTACGCTGACGAGCGACTTGTGGGATTTCTCATGTATCTCGTTCCAGAAGAGTGCGAGGACCCGCCAGGTGAATATGGCATCTGGCGTTTCATGGTGGATGCGAGCGTTCAGGGCAGGGGCTACGGCCGTCAAGCATTCGCGCTCCTTATGGCCGAGATCCGCTCAGACGCGAATGCAAGACGTATTTTTATCTCGTACAAGCCAGAGAATTTGAAGGCACGAGACTTCTACGCTAGTTTTGGGTTTGAGGAGACGGGCATCGAGGCGGAAACGGGAGAGATGGTCGCCGTCGTGGCAGCTGCGCAGTGCAGTCTTGCAAAGCTTGACAGTACATGTCCAGCCCAACGATCCAGCGAGCCGCTGCCGGCGGCCGCTGAACTTCAACCCTGCATGGAAAAATAGATACTGCAATGGCTGGGCCACCGTTCGAAGCACCCTCAAAAGCTCGCCGATGCCAGCAGGGGGCGTCCCAATGGTAGCCCGTTGATTCGACAAAGTCATTTTTGCCCTGAACTTGTATCGGGGTCGAACCGACCAGATGGACATCGTTACGCTCGGAATACGCTGCGGGAGCGGTTGCCTTGCAATTGTTCGTGAAAAGCTCCGGGCTTTTTTTGACGGAGCAGATTGCCAGGTCCATTATGAGGAGGCGAGCTGCGTAGTCCGCGTAAGAGAAATGATTGACCCTAAGGCTTACCCGGCGGTGATCGAAGACTGTGGCTACAGACACGAGCAGCAGGTCCATTACAATTATGGTTAACCATCAATTCGAGGGGCGCATGATGATGGCAGCGCTGGACTGGAAATTAGCTTGGATCGGGTGAGGAAAATCTATGTGGTTACTGCCGTGGGAAAAATTGCCGCCGCTAGTTCTTGGCCCGCTGTTGACACTTGTTGGCCTGGTCTCAGTCGTGTCGGGGCATCGCGCCGGAAAAGAGTGGATGGATTTGGTTTGGTATTTCGCTGCCCTATTTGGCGGTATTGCGTTGACCATCCTTGGGCTGCTGAAATGGTGGCGAGAACAGGATGAATGAGTCTGCCTTTCAGGGCATGAGGTTCAATCGACCTCCGTTTGAAAAGACCATTAACCGCCCAGCTCAATACCAGCCGCCAGCAACGTGGGAATCCGTCAATCGCAGCGAGAGCGTCACTGATCACCAATCTTCCGCTAGTGGCGATAGGGGATGAACACGCATAGTTGTTCATCCGGGTAGTTGTCCATCCATCCACAAGGGAATGCCTTTCTTTTGTAGACTTCCCACATTTGTTTATGAAGGTCGGTTTCGAAGCCGACCGCTTTTCCTTCGGCGATCTCTGATAGATCACCATATATATCGTCGAAGAAATGCATGATTTCTCCGGCCAGCCTGTTTTGACAAATGTCGGTAATCTCAGAGGTAATTATCTTGCCAAAGCGCGCAGTGCTGATCAAATTCTCGCTGCAATATCTATTTCGTTGTGCGCTGGCCTTGGAGCGAAGTCCATTCCAGGATTTAAACGGGCTCTCGATGCTTTGATTCCATGCCAGCCTCTTCGCAAGCTCGAGGTCTCTCGTTATGGGATATCGGTGAAGGCTGTTAGGATTTGCGTCGAAGTCGAAGATGTTCCCGCTGCGAAGGGTCTCCATAAAATGGGTGAGGTTCGGGTTATTGAGGTCGGCTTCGGATGGAACGACACTGAGTCGCTTCATGCAAAGGCTCATGAAGCCTAAGGCATTTGCCCTGACATTGTCAGGTATCTCTAGCGACAAAAGGCGCTCAAGCAATGGCACAGCTTCCGCAAACCCTTTTACGTCTGGCAGGTACCCCAGCGCGTACACTTCGAGAATTACAGCTTCATGGCTGCTTCCCCTGAAGTGTTCGAGCAAGGCTGATAATTTTTCGCTCACGCCTTCAGTGCGGCCAAACTTTATTTGAGCTCGTATGCGTTTTAGTGGTTGCTCTAGGTCCATTGCGACATTGTTCAAGTTATTTGAGCCCATAAGCTGAGAAGACCAGCATTTTCCCTTCGGGATAACGCCTGGTGTTCGACACAGTGGGAAGCCTGCTGGTCACAGGCTTCCTCGTTTCGATGGACATGTTCTGCCAGGTGGGTTTGTGCCCATCACCCGATTAGGCCGAGGCTTATCTTGTCCTGCCTTCGCGCCGGCATTGGGTCTCGAGTGTCTCGTTGCCGAACGCCACCAGATCCCGATAAACACCGCACGGCCAGACGAAGCCGCCGTATTGTTCCATGTACCAGTAGGGCGGTTCGGAGGCGCATAAGTCGATGTGCTTGACGTGCCAGCCATCGCTTTTCTTCTTCAATACGACCCATAGCATTTTGTCGAGGTAGGGGTTGCATGCACTTGTCTTCTCCCAATCGATATCTTTTCCGGGCGGCCCCACCAGGTTGCCAACCAGGACGGCCCAGCCGGAATCGATGTTAAGCGTGTCGACTTTGATGCGAACCGGCTGGTCAAGGCTTGCTGCGGCCTGCGGACGTATGGCATCAAGAATCTGCTGCCTGTCGCTCGGCCCTTTTGCTTGCGCCGTTCCAATTGCGGCAAATGCGATTAGTGCGCCGATCAGTGCTTTCAAGTAGCTCATTCTGCCGTGATGGGATTTGCAAAATAGGCAATTCTAAGGCAATGAGCACGAAATTGAAAACCAAACCTCAATGAGGTGACAATGTGTGAGACACGGCAGGACTCGTTTTTCATATACTTCGCGCTATGAAAATTATCTTGCCACTGATCCTTGCCTTTGCCGTTATACCAGCGCATGCCCAACTCTTTAAATGGACCGATGCAGACGGGAAGGTGCACTATTCCGACCGCCCCCAGGATGGCGTCAAGAGTAAAGAAATTGCTGTGCAGCGCGCGGCCGCGAAGCCCGCCAAGGCATCTTCCGACGATTGGCAGCAGCGTGAGCTCGACTCGCGCGAACGGCGCTTGAAGCGCGAGAATGCGAACCAGGAAGCGGCCGACACCGCGGCGCGCAGTGACGGGAAGACACCGTATAACCCCAGCCAGCACCGTAACAACAAGCCGATGACCGATGATGAAGTCTGCAAGCGCGATGCGCAGCAGATCGAGTTTTCCGAAAAGGTTCCGAAGCTGGCCTTCGGCGGCTCGAGCGGTTCGGTCGCAGTTAGCGAAGAGGAGCGCCAGGCCATCGTCCGCCAGCGCAAGGAAAATCACGCTTTACTGTGCGGCTCCGGCCAGCGCACGCACTAAGGCGCACCGACTTGCCACCAGGCCGGAAGCAGGGCCTGGACTTCCGGACGGCCGAAGCGGTCGTCGATCAGGTGGACGGTGCCGCGGTCGCTGGTGGTGCGAATCACGCGGCCGGCGGCCTGCACGACTTTCTGCAGGCCGGGGTAGAGGTAGGTGTAGTCATAGCCGGCGCCGAATGCCGTTTCCATGCGGGCCTTGATTTGCTCGTTGACGGGATTGATCTGCGGCAGGCCGAGCGTGGCGATGAAGGCGCCAATCAAGCGGTCGCCCGGCAGGTCGATGCCCTCCCCAAAAGACCCACCCAGTACAGCGAAGCCGATACCTTCGCCGCCTTCGTGGAAGCGGGCGAGGAAGGCGTCGCGCGCTGTTTCATCCATGCGCCGCTCCTGGCGCCATAGCGGCACGTCCGGATGGCGGGCGGCGAACAGGTCGGCCGCCTTTTCCATGTAATCGAAACTGCTGAAGAATGCCAGGTAGTTGCCGGGCTGGCGCTGGTACTGCTCGCCCATCAGCGCTGCGATCGGCGCCAGCGAACGCTCGCGGTGCTGGTAGCGCGTGGAGATATGACTGGCGATGTGTACCTGGAGCTGCTGCGCGTCGAAAGGCGAGGCAACGTCGACCCATGCCGTATCGGCCGGCATGCCGAGCGTGTCGGCGTAGTAGTTCCAGGGACTGAGCGTGGCCGAGAACAGGGCCACCGCATGCGCGGCCTCGAAGCGCTGTTTGAGGAAGGGCGCGGGCAGGATGTTGCGGATGCAGAGCAGCGAGTTCACGCGGCCTGCCGCGGCGCCGCGGCCGCCGTCGGACTTCTCGATGTCGAACAGCGAATGCTCGCCAAAACTTTCCGCCAGGCGCCCAAACAGCAGCGCGTTGAAGTAGAAATCCAGTATGTCGGCATCGAACCAGGCGGGATGCTCGGCCATGTAGTCGCCGATCTCGGTGCAGGCTGTTTGCAGTGTGGCCATGAATTTCTCGGGTAGCTCGGTGTGGCTGGCGTATTCCGCTTCCTGCGCCTTTTCCAGCGCGCTCCATTGGCGGTGCACGCGGTCCAGTGGCTTGTGCAGCGCGTCCGGGGCGGTCTTGCGCAGCACGCGCAGGCGCACATGGTCCATTTCGGCGGAGTACATCTTGCGGGCGCGCGAAACCATATTGTGGGCTTCGTCGGCCAGCACACCGACCTTCCAGCCATTCATCTGTGTCAGGCTGTACAGCATGGCGCTGATGTCGAAGTAGTAGTTGTAGTCGCCCACCACCACATCGGCCCAGCGTACCAGCTCCGATTGCAGGTAGTAAGGGCAGACCTGGTGCGCCAGCGCTACTTCGCGCACCGAGGCGCGGTCCAGCATGGGCTGCTGCAAGGCGGCTGCACGAGCGTCCGGCAGGCGGTCGTAGAAGCCTTGCGCCAATGGGCAGGATTCGCCGTGGCACGCTTTGTCCGGGTTCTCGCAGGCGGTGGATTTGGCCGCCAGTTCGAGCGCACGCAGCGGCAGCAAAGGCGCGCTGCGCTTGATGGTTTCGACGGCGCCCAGGGCCATGCTGCGGCCGCTGGTTTTTGCGGCCAGGAAGAATATCTTGTCCAGGCCATGTTCTGCGCTGGCCTTGAGCATCGGGAAGATGCTGCCGATGCTCTTGCCGATGCCGGTCGGGGCTTGCGCCAGCAGCGAGCAGCCGCGCGCGCTGGCCTTGTACATGGCTTCCGCAAGCTCGCGCTGGCCAGGGCGGAAACCTGCGTGCGGGAAGCGCAGCGAGCGCAGTTGCTCGTCGCGCGCGGCGCGGTGCGCCAGTTCCTGCTCGGCCCAAGCTACAAAGCGGCCGCATTGGTCTTCGAAGAAGGCGCGCAGGGAGGCGGCATCCGCTTCTTCGGTTAATACGGTTTCCTTCTGCGTGCCGATGTCGAAGTAGACCAGGGCCAGGCGCACGGCGGGCAGTTCGCGCGCGCTGCACAGCAGGTGGCCGTACACCTTGAGCTGGGCCCAGTGCAGGATACGGTGGTTGGCGGGCTGGCGCGAAAGGTCGCCGCGGTAGGTCTTGATTTCTTCCAGCTGGTTCTGGCGCGGGTCGTAGCCGTCGGCGCGGCCGCGCACGTGCAGCGGGCCGAAGTGGCCCGACAGGCCTACCTCGCGTTCGTACCCGTCGTCGCGGCGGCTGGTGACGATGGCGTGGCCCTCAATGCCTTCCTGTGCGGTTGGCGTGGGGGTGAAACGCAGGTCAAGGTCGCCTTGCTTTGCGGTGAACTCGCACAGGGCGCGCACGGCGATGGTGTAGCTCGCGGTTGCGTTCATGTTTGCCACGCCAGGTAACACACGGACACCGGCATGCCATGCTCGGCGCAATAGTCGATCCAGCGCAGCTGGTTGTCTTGCAGGCGGTCGCCGGGGCCTTTGACTTCCACCATCTGGTAGCGCTGTTCAGCGGGCCAGAAGCGGATCAGGTCGGGGAAGCCGCTGCGGTTGGCTTTGATGTCGAGCAGGATGCGCTCGAACCACAGCTTCAAATGGGGAGCGGGAATGCAGTCCAGCGCGAACCCGAGCAGTTCTTCATCGATTGCGTCCCAGTAGACGAAGGGCGATTGCAGGCCAGCCTTGGCTGCGAAGTTGGCGCGGATGGCGTCGCGGTAGCTGCCATCTTCCAGCCGCGCGAAGCAGGCTTCGAACAGGGCGGCGCGGCGGCGCTGGAAGTCGGCGCTGTGCAGATCGGCCGGGCCGTGGTGGAAGGGGTGGAAGAAGGCGCCGGGAATGGCGGCAAATACCGCGTCCCAGCACAGCAGGCCAAACAGGGAATTGGCCAGTGCGTTCTCCACATAGAAGCAGGGCGCCTCGTCCTGCCACAGGTGGTCGCGCACCACGCCTTCCACCCACCATTCCTCGGCCGGCATCGGCAGCACCAGGTCGATGCGCTCGACCGGCGTTGGCTTATGCGCCGGCTCGCGCATGTGGCCAAGCTTGCGGCGCAGGCGCGGGGCCATGCGCAGCAGTTGCTGGCGTTCGGCTTCGCTCTCGGGCGCGGCTTGCGCGCGCTGCAGCCATTCGTAGGCCAGGCCAATGCGTTCGTCTTTTTCCAGCACGCGGATGGCGCGGGCACGGGCGCCGGGATAGGCGCATTGTTCGTACAGTTCGAAAGCGCCGGCCCAGTTGCCCAGCTTTTCCAGTTGCTGGCCGAACTGGAACAGCATTTTCTGGCGGCGGCTAAGCAGCCATTCATTGTCGCCGGCCAGGGCCGGCAGCTCGCGCGCCAGCTGCAGCGGGTCTTCGCCTTCCGAAAAACGTTCGCGGCATGCATGCAGGGCCAGGTAGTCGTCGATGTCGCGACGCGAGCGGAAGCCGCGTGCGGCCGGCGAAAACTCGACCTTCTCGAAGCGGTAGATGCCCAGGTTGGACAGCACGAATTCCGACCAGTCCTGGTGGAAGTTACCGAAGAAGATCAGGCGCAGGCGGTCGCACAGGGGCTTGGACAGGATGTGGTAGACCTGGTCGCCGGCATCGGCATACCAGGATGTGAAGCGGTGGCTGCCATCGTGGCGCTCGCGCAGGGCTTCGAGCTGGTCGGCCTTGCGTGCGCTGCGTTCGGCGCCGCTCAGGGCGAATACACGGGTGATCTCGGGCTTTTGCAGCAGGTCGAACAGCTCGTCCAGGGTCAGCTCGGGGTCTTGCACCACCCAGCCTTGCTCGACCAGCGGGCTGGCGGCGGCGATGGTGCAGCCGATTTCGGGGTAGCTCAACCTGGAGGCGCGGAACAAATCTCCCTTGCGCATCACCATGCGCACGAACAGGGCGCGGGACGGCTGGGGTACGGTCGGGAAGCTGGCGAGAAATCCAGCTTCCTCGTCCGTCAGCAGGTCGCTATAGCGCTCGCCAATCCAATGCAGGACCTGATGGAAGTTCTCCAGGTAGTAGAACGGATTTTCAAGGACTTGGTTCATGCAGGCGAGGCGACGCGAAAACTGTATTTATATACAGTATAGCGCGTCACCCGCTGCGCTGTCACTTCTTGGAAACGGAACTGGCCTTTTCTACTTGCTGTTCGAAGGCGGTGACGGCATCGCGCGTCGCCTGGGTTACCTGTTCATAGCCCTTGAATGCATTCTCAATGGCTTTTTTGACAATTTCGACGGCATTGTCCGAACCGGGGCGTACGTTCTGGGTCACGTCGTAAATCAGGGCGCTCAGGTTGGATTTGGCCTCGGCCAGGTGGGCGTCGGCGGCTTTGTGGAAGTCGGTCGACATTTCGGTCAGCAGGGCGCCCAGCTGCTGGTTATAGGCGTTGGTGGCGGCCATGCCGGGCTGCAGGCGGGCGTTGATCACGTCCAGCGCCTCCTGCGGCGTGACGGAAGCATTGACCTTGCGGCCGGCGTCGATCTGGTCGTCCAGCGCCCTGCGCGCCGTGGCGATATTCAGGGCCACCGCTTGCTCCACCCCTTGCATGGCGCGGTTGGTCAGGGTGTTGAAGGTCTCCAGCTGGAACTCAAACAGCGTCTTGGTGGCGTTGGCGAACTGCTCGGGATTCTGAAACATACGGTCTCCTTGTGGTTGTGGGATGGCGCTGCTTCTTGCTTTGACTTCATTATTTATTACGCACCAAGTTTTCGCAATGGGCATCTTTAAACGGGCCGGCCATTTGTACCCAGCCCTCGCCAAGCGGGGTTTGCGAACAGGCGCGCTGGCCGTCGATGCGGCTTTGGTACAGGTACCACCAGGCCGGGCGGGCGCTGGCGATGCCGGTGGCCAGGGCGGCCAGCAGCAGGGTCGGGATCAGGAGTCGTTTCATAGCGGTGCGGAGGCCGGCAGGCGGATGGTGAAGGTGCTGCCGTGGCCGGGCGTGCTGGCCACGTCGATATGGCCCGCCAGCACGCCGGTCACGATATTGTGGGTGATGTACAGGCCCAGGCCCGACTGGCCGGCCCCGAGCCGTGTGGTGTAGAACGGGTCGAACACGCGGCGCAGGTGCTCGGGCGGAATGCCGATGCCGTTGTCGGCCACGGACAGCAGCACGTCGCTGCCTTCCGCGCTGGCGGTAATGGTGACGGTCGGCTCGCCGTCTCCAGGCGCGCTGAAGGCATGGATGATGCAGTTGTCGATCAGGTGCCCCAGCGCCTGGCTCAGCGGGATCGGGTAGCTGTCCAGCTGCAGGCCGGGTACCACGTCCAGCACCAGGCTGGGGCGCGGCTGTGGCAGGCTGGCCCACAGGGGCGCCAGCATTTCCTGCAGCAGCTGGTCGAGGAAGAAGTGGCGGCGCTGGGTATCGGTGGTTTCCACGGCGATCTGCTTGAAACTGCCAACCAGGCTGGCGGCGCGCTGCAGGTTGCGCTGGATGATGTCGCCCGCTTCGCGCGCGCGCTCCAGGTAGGCGTCCAGCTCCGAGCGGCGGATGCCAGCGTCGACCTGGGTGCTCAGGGCCGCGGTGTGGTCGGCCAGGGTGGTGGCGGTGATCAGGCTATTGCCGATCGGCGTATTCAGTTCATGCGCCACGCCAGCCACCAGGGAGCCCAGCGCGGCCAGCTTGTCGCGCCGCACCAGTTCATCCTGCGTCATGCTGAGGTTTTCCAGCGCCGATTGCAGTTCTTCGCTGGTCAGTTCCGCGTGCTGCTTGGCGCGTGTCAGTTCGGCGGTGCGCGCTTCGACCAGTTCTTCCAGGTGGCTGCGGTGGCGCGCCAGTTCGGCTTCGCGGCGGGCGCGCTCGATAGCGATGCTGGCCAGGTGGCTGGCAACGCCGATCAGGCGCTGTTCTTCGTTATCCGGATGGCGCACGGTGCGGTAATACATGGCGAAGGAGCCCAGCACGGTGTGCTCGTCCTGCATGATGGGCATGGACCAGCAGGCGCGCAGGCCGAAGCCGCGAATCAGGTCGAGGTAGGGCGCCCATAGCGGGTCGTGTTCGATATCCGACACCACCACGGCTTCGCGCCGATGCATGGCGGTGCCGCAGGAGCCCACGCCGGGACCGATGGCCAATCCTTCAAGCAGGGCGGCGTAGGCGGCTGGCAGGCTGGGGCAGCAGGCGCAGCGCATATGGACACCGTCTTCGTCGAGCAGCATGACGGAGCACAGCACGCCTGCCGATTGCGATTCGACCAGTTGCACCAGCTTGTGCAGCGTATCTTCCAGCGGCACGCCGCGCGCCATCATTTCCAGCAGCCGCTCCTGGCCGACGCGCAAATCGTCGGCGCGCTGGGTGCCGGTGACGTCCACCATGCGGATATGGAACAGGCGCCGGCCCGGCTTGGCGATCCGCACGCCGCGGGCATTGCATTCGACCGAGTGCCCGCTGCTGTGGCGCAGGGTGATGCGGTGCACGCGCAGCTCGCCTGCCAGCACGCTTTGCATCATGGCGTTCATTTCCAGGGGATCGCAAAAGGAGGAAAACGGAGCGGTCAGCAGTTCCAGCGCGCTGCGGCCAAGAAGCTGTTCGGCGCGATGATTCAGGTCGACGGGACGGCCGCTGTCCATGTCGATCAGCACCACGGCGTCCGGCGAAGCGGCCGCCATCATGTGGTAGTTCACTTCGAGGTCGAAGCCGCCGATGCGCTGGCCCTGCAGCGCAAACAGGACGTGGTCGACGACGCTGGTGGTGGCCAGGGGCAGGGTGAAGTAGCCGTCGGCGCCGGCGCGGACGGCGCGCTCCTTTTCGTCGTTGGTCGGGCGGTGCGACATGAGCAGCACCGGAATGCGGCGGTCGGCGTCGGCCTGGGTCAGCTGGCCGGTCAGCTCCAGCGCGGCGCCGCCGGCCAGCGCGGTATCCAGCAGCACCAGCACCACGCCGCCGGCGGCGGCCACCTCGAGCGCATGCTGGCCGCTGGTGACCGATTCAACCCGGTACTGGTGCCGGGCGAGCGCCAGCTCCAGCGCCGCCACATCGAGACTGGCGCCGGTTGCCACGAGGATGGTGTTGTTCTGTTCCACGCTGCCAGTGTATTACAAGCTGGCCTCGGCCTCCGTCCGGACTTGCGAAGTGAGGATGCTTGGCAGGTTGTCCTCAATCCAGTCGACCAGCACCTCCAGGCGACCGGCAACTTCACGGCCAAGCGGCGTCAGGCTGTATTCGACATGGGGCGGGATCACGGGCAGGGCGGTGCGCAGCACGAAGCCGTCGCCTTCCAGCGCGACCAGGGTCTGCGCCAGCATTTTCTCGCTGACGCCGCCCACTTCCCTGCGCAACTGGCTGAAACGGTGGGTGCCGCCGAGCAGCACCACCAGCACCAGGACGCCCCAGCGGCTCGTTACATGGCTCAATACAGCCCGCGACGGACAATCCGGCGCCAGCACATTGCCTGGCCTTTCGGACTGGCGGGCCAGGGCGGCGCGCAGGGATTTTGAAGTTTTTTCCATACTTACTAAAAAGTGCGTACTTACGAAAAGTTAGTGTTAGTCCTATTATAGCCCTACATTGTTTTCAACCAAGGAGAAAAACATGATCGTCGTAACTGGCGCCTCGGGCGCATTGGGTCAACTGGTGGTGCAGGGTTTGCTGGAAAAAGTGCCGGCAGCGCAAATCGTGGCTGCCGTGCGCGACCCGGCCAAGGCGGCGCACCTGGCGGCGCGTGGCGTGCAGCTACGCCGCGCGGACTACACCGATCCAGCCAGCCTGGATTCCGCACTCGCCGGTGCCGAGCGTGTGCTGCTGGTCTCGGGTAATGAGGTCGGCAAACGCTCGGCGCAGCACCGCGCCGTGGTCGACGCGGCCAAGCGTGCAGGCGTGAAGCTGCTGGCCTATACCAGCATCCTGCGCGCTGATACCTCGCCGCTGCGCCTGGCAGAGGAGCACGTCGCCACCGAAACAGCGATCCGCGACAGCGGCCTGGCGTATTCCTTGCTGCGCAATGGCTGGTATTTCGAGAATTTCAACGGCCGCATCGCCGGCGCTGCGCAGCGCGGGGAGATGGTTGGCAGTGCAGGCGAGGGCCGTATTTCCGCCGCCGCCCGCGCCGATTACGCCGCCGCCGCCGTGGCCGTGCTGACTGCGGAAGCGCCGCAGCAGGTGTATGAACTGGCTGGCAGCACCTCCTTTACGCTGGCGGAGTTGACGGCAGAAGCGGCGCGCCAGTCGGGCAAGGCTGCGGTCTACCGCGACTTGCCGCAGGCGGACTTCGCCGCCGTGCTGGCCGGCGTGGGCGTGCCAGCGCCGTGGCCTGAGCTGCTGGCCGATTCGGATGCCGGCACTGCGCGCGGCGGCTTGTTCGATGATGGGAAAGCGCTGGAGAAGCTGATCGGACGTCCAACCCGCAGCGTATCGCAGGCAGTGGAAGCGGCGCTGAGCGCATAAATGAAAAAAGCTCCCCGAGGGGAGCTTTTTTGCGGAATTCTTGGTGCCCACGGAGGGACTCGAACCCCCACACCTTGCGGCACATGGACCTGAACCATGCGCGTCTACCAATTCCGCCACGTGGGCACTGGTACTGCATTTGTCTCAGAAATTAGCGTTTGGTGCCCACGGAGGGACTCGAACCCCCACACCTTGCGGCACATGGACCTGAACCATGCGCGTCTACCAATTCCGCCACGTGGGCGCTAACTTCTTCAACTCTCTGCTGCGGTGTTGTGTGCAACAGAGGCACGCATATTAATTGGCAGGGCCGGTTTGGTCAAGGGGAAATTGATTTTTTCATGCAATCTTGTTTCTCGGCCCAAAGTGCAATGGCGCAACAAAAGGGTGGCTTGCCCCCTCATAGTCAAGGGCAGGCGGACGCCGTTTGAAACGGTCTTTGGAAAAACTCAAGAATTATCTTTTTGCAGGTTTTTAGCCTCATGTAAGTGCTTCCTGCGCAAACTCAAAACTTAACCGATTGAGTCATGAGGGGGGCAGCATGGACGGGGGCAATGCACCAGCCGCAGCGGGCAGCGAGCTGGACGATCTGGTGGCCGAGCGGCGCAAGCATCTAGGCGAAAACATCCCGCAGCCAGGGCGCTGGGGCATCGCGCTGTCAGGCGGCGGGGTCAGGAGCGCGACGTTCTGTTACGGCCTTATAGCTGCATTGGCGGCCAACAGGCAGTTCTGGCGCTTCGACCTGATGTCGACGGTATCTGGCGGAGGCTATATCGGCGCCATGCTCGGCCGGCTGGCCCAGGCCGGCGACGATGCGGAGGCCCTGCAAAAAGAGCTGGCGGCAGGGGAGCGGTCCGTGCTGCGCAAATGGCTGCGCGCCAACAGCCGGTATTTGAATCCGCGTGGCGTGGGCGACCTGAAGTCCGTGGTGGTGACCTTCCTGCGCAACCTCCTGGGCATCCACCTGGAAATCGGCATGCTCGGCATCATGCTCGGATGCGCGCTGGGCGCGGTCGACCTGTTGGCCTGGGAAGCCATGAACCAGTTAATCTGGAGCAGGACTGGGGCGGGCCAGCAGCAGGCGCTCGCAATATGGGATGCGGTGTCGCAGTTGCCCACCATATGGCTTGCCTTGGTGATCCCGCTTTTGATGGCTGGATGTTCTGTCGTCATGTACTGGCACAGGGCGGGCAACAGCGACGACAGCCTGTTGACCCTGGCGTATAGCCTGGCGATCGTGTTGCTGTTGCTGGGCGCGATCGATTGGATTGCATGGCGCATTGCCAACAATCCGCGCGTGCTCAGCGTACTTGGCGTGGGCTTTGTCCTGCTGCTGCCGGTCTTCCGCGTGCTGATGCCGCTGGCACAGCAAGCGACCCCGGGCAGCTACTTTGCCCGCATCTTGAATATGTCCACGCTGGTCGATTATGGCGGGCGGATCGGACTGGTTGCGCTGGCGATTTTCTGGACCGCCGTCGTGCATGCGCTTGCCACCAGCCAGGCGTGGGACTCATTGACCGGGCAGGTTGATTTCGGCGCCGCCTGGGCTTGGCTGGCCGGGCTGGCGTGTATGGCCATGGTGTGGGTGCTGTTCACCGGGCGCCACCTGCAATTCCTGAACCGCTCGTCGCTGCACGATTTTTATCGGTCGCGGCTGATCAAGGCTTACCTCGGCGCCTGCAAGAACGACATCAAGCTGTCCGATTATGAGCCGCACAAGCACGGCGGGCCGGTGCATCTGATGAACGTCTGCGTCAACCAGACGTTCCAGCGCAAGGGTGCGTTCAATATCGACCGCCAGGGAGAGCTCATGACTGTGGTGGGGCCGAAGCATTACCGCGTCGGCCTTGAAGAATGGCGGCAACTCAAAGAAGGCACCGAACATTCGGTGGGCACCTGGATGGCGATTTCCGGGGCCGCGGTAGCGCCAGGGCATGGCAGCGGCAGCAGCCCTGGCTACGCCGCGATGCTGACCTCACTTGGCATCAGGCTGGGCTATTGGTGGGATTCCGGCGGGCCGCGTCCCGGCCTTGCCTCCGGTGCCGGACTGGTGCCGAAATACAAATACCTGCTCGCCGAGTTGTTCGGCCAGTTGCCCGGCACCGAACATGTATTCCAGTACCTCAGTGATGGTGGCCATTGCGAGAACACCGGAGTCTTTCCGCTGCTTCGCGAGCGCTGCAAGCTGATTGTGCTGGCCGATTGCGGCGCCGATCCCGAATATCGCTTTGACGACCTGGAAAACCTGCTGCGGCGGGCCCGTATCGACCTCGGTGCCAGCATCCGGTTCATTCGGCCGGATGCCGAACTGAAGCAGCGCGGTGTCGGCACCCTGGACGACCTGGTTTCCGACAAATGCAATGCCTGTATTGCCCTGGCGCAGATCGACTACGGAGAGCAGGCGAGCGACGAGAAGGGCGTGCTGGTGCTGGTCAAGCCTGCGCTGATGAGGGATTTGCCCGAGGACGTGCACAACTACGCCCGCGACAACGACAGCTTCCCACAGCAAAGCACGGCGGACCAGTTCTTCGCAGAGGATCAATGGGAGAGCTATTTCTCGCTGGGGCGATACATTGGCAATTACCTGTCGGGTGAAATGCTCGAGCGCGTGGAGCGTTTAGCGGACTCCTTGCCCGCTGCGGCCGCAGTGCCGGCTCGCCCGATCGACAAGGATGGCCAGCAAGACCAGGCGGCTGCGAGCGAGCCCGGGGACAAGGAAGAAGATCCCGGGCGCAGCCCTGTGCGCCTTGCCGTTCGACGGGCGGCAGGAGCAACGGTCGGCCTGGGTGCGTTGTTGACGGCAGTCAGCGGGGTGGGTATGGCCTTCGACAAAGCCACGCCGCCCGGCGCCGGCCAGGACCCCGACCGGGATCTCCTCAGGCCGCTGTATGCGGCTTACGCCGACCTTAAAAGCGGTGGCTCGGTGGACGCTGAACGCAGCGCGGCGCGCCTCGCCGCTGAAGTGATGTATGTCTGGCAGTCGCTGGAGGCGGGCCAGCAGCAGGAGCTGCTGAAGCAACCCTACGCGGTTGCCGTCATCCAGGATGCGGCGCTGCATTGCAAGCCGCTGCAGCAAACCTATCCAGCCTGCCACACCTTGCTGACTTCGGACACCGCGTGCCCGCGTCCATTGCGAAGCAAGACCCCGGTGGAGCGCAGTTTGGGCTATTGGGCAAGATACGATCCAGCGGTCCGCGATCCCGATCAGATTCCAAATAGTCTTTGCGAACAGGCGGTGCTTGCCGACGCCACGGTGAGCGGCGGCGAGGCCGCACCAAAGTCCGGCGCCCCGTATCCGCCTCCGGCGGCGCCGTCGGGCGACGCATCCCAGGGCCGGCAGCCAGCCAGCGAGGTTTTGGAAACGAAGCCTGCGACGCAGCTTTGCCAGGGCGCGCAAATCTTCATCCAGATCTATGGCAACGAAGGACGCGAGAAGGTGCGGCAGCTTCGGGATCCGTGGCGGGCTGTGGGCGCGTCGGTCCAGCCCATCGAGGATGTGAATGCTTCAGCACGAAGGCTGGCGCGCCAGCCGCCATCGCCCGTCCCTGAGCCGACGGTGATTTACCACACGGACGCAATGCAGGCATGCGCGAAGGCCCTCGGTGGACTGGTGCAGCACCCGGAATGGCAGGTTCGCCAATTGTCAAAAGTGTATACGCCGACCAGGAACACGATTGAAGTGTGGTTGCCGCCGGCGGCAGTGAAAGCAGGATTCGACAAACCAGCGGCTCGAAAAGAGGGATAGGGAGAACACCATGCGTATCGAAGAAATGATTGCTGCAGTCCAGCAGGAACTCGGGATCGAAGTTGACGGCAAGGGCGGCCCGCAGACTTGGGGGGCGATCTACGGACGCATCGTCCCCAAGCCGAAACAGGGCGCGGCGCCGTCGGGAACGATCGCACTTGCCGATAGCCGTAGTGAGAGGGTCATTGCCACGCTATTGCCGGAAGCGCAGCCATTTGCCCGTGCGCTGGTGCAAAAAGCTGCGGCCGTTGGGATCACGATCAAGATCATCAGCGGCCTGAGGACCTTTGCGGAACAAAATGCCCTGTATGAGCAAGGACGGACTACCGAGGGAGATATTGTCACCAAGGTGCGCGGCGGTCATTCCAATCATAACTTCGGCATTGCATTCGATGTGGGGGTGTTCGAGGGAAGTAAGTACCTGGGTGAGTCCCCGAAGTACAAGGCGGTTGGCGCCTTGGGCGTAGACCTGGGGCTCGAATGGGGAGGGAACTGGAAGACGCTCCATGACGAACCCCACTTCCAGTTGCGGCCTGCCTGGGCTGCGGATCTCTCTGAGAAGCAGATGCTGGCTGAATTGCGATCGCGGGTAGATGGGGGAGTCGCCATCTATTCCTGAAACAAAAAAGCCGCTTTTCAGCGGCTTTTTTGCGGAATTTTTTGGTGCCCACGGAGGGACTCGAACCCCCACACCTTGCGGCACATGGACCTGAACCATGCGCGTCTACCAATTCCGCCACGTGGGCATTGTCGCGTTGTTCTGCAACGAGGCACGCATAGTAATGGCCCGATGCCCACCCGTCAAGACATTTAGGAAAGCTTGTTGGAACGGCTACGTTGGCGTATCGAGAGCAGCAACAAGCCGGCGCCCAGCATGGCCCAGCCCGATGGCTCGGGAATGGCCGCCACATTCCAGCCGATGGCATCCATCGCCAGGACGTCGTTGCCGCTGATATGCAAGGTTTCGCCGAGGCCTGCGGTCGGGTCCATCAGGCCGATGAACAGGTTGTCCTTCCAGTGGCTGGCCTGGCGGCCGTCGCCGAAGTTCACGCCGGTGGAAAATCCTGGCCCGACCGTGGTGCCGTCGAGCGAGAAATACTTGGCGCGGTTGTCGGCGGTCCAGTCGATCACGCCGTGCGCTGCGCTCATGGCGGAGTAGCGGAACAGGTCAAGCGCGGAGACGTAGGTGAACAGGTTGTCGTTAAACGGCCCGTTGTAGGGCGGGGAGTTGCCGTCCAGGATATCGACGCCGCTGATGAAGCCCAGCACGTGGCCGATTTCGTGCGCCGCGACGCCGACGAAATCGAAGGCGTTGGCGTCGGTGCCGTTATTCGGGTTGAAGTCGAACTGGAAATCGCTGTTGAACTGGATGAAGCCGTCACAGTTGCCGATGCAGCCCGACAGCGATTGCGGCGTTACGGCCAGGCCGATGGCCTTGGCTTCGGCATTCGTGATGGAAAGGATCTGGTTATTGGCGTCTGCATCATTGTCGACATAGGGCAGCGAACTGCCAGGGCCGTTGGGATTGTTGGCGGTGCGGTTGATCAGCATGCCGAAGCTTGCGCCGCCGGGCAGGTGGGCGACAGCGGCGGCGTCTGCCGCGGACGTGGCATCGGCGGCCAAGGCATTGCGGACTGAGGAATAGGTATGGAAATCTTCGGCCGAGGCCGCTTGCCCCAGGATGCCGCCGCCGAGGGAGTTGAAGCCGACCGTCAAATTTATCGTCACATTATCGTTCAGCAAACTTGACCAGCGGGCGGCTGCGGCCTGGAAACCCTGCTGCGCCTGGAGCGAGGTGCCGGCGATGTAGTTGAAGTGGAAAACCGGGGCTGCAGAGGCGCTACCGGCAGCCAGCAAAAGGCTGGCGAGTAATGTTTTCATGGCGGTCTCCTACGGATTGATGGGTAGGGAGGATGCCGCAAGAAGCATGCGCGCCGCCGATCCGGCGTGGCGTGCAACTGCAGGGAAGGCCAGGGCGTAAGGGAATTCGACGGTGGAAAACAAAAAAGCCGCTGAATGATCAGCGGCTTTTTCGCGGAATTTTTGGTGCCCACGGAGGGACTCGAACCCCCACACCTTGCGGCACATGGACCTGAACCATGCGCGTCTACCAATTCCGCCACGTGGGCATTAGCAACAACATCTGCTATCATACTGCTTTGGTGAGTTTTGCGCCAGATGAACTTTCATTCCACGCTGCACATCGACTCGCCATACCCGCATCGCTGCGAGAGCCAGAATTATAGAGGAAACTCTGCCGATGTCAAAGGGTCTGCGAAAGATTTTTGCGCGCGGCCCTTCCTGTTACACTAACAACCAATAAAAAGATTACTGAAGAACTTTTGAACTCCACTCATATCATTCCTAGCCGCGAAGAGATTCTCGGCATCTTCCGCAGCGCCAAGGCGCCGCTCGACCTGCGCACGCTGGCGCTGTCGCTCAAAGTCAAAGCCGAATCCCATGCCGTCCTGACGCGCCGCTTGAATGCGATGGAGCGCGACGGCCAGATCCGTTCCGATACCGGTGGCTTCTACGTGCTGGCGGACCATTCCGAATTCGTTGCCGGGCGCGTGTCCAGCCACCGCGACGGCTACGGCTTCCTGATTCCTGACGAGCCGGGCGAAGACCTGTTCCTGGCCGAGCGTGAAATGCAGAAGGTGCTGCACGGCGACAAGGTGCTGGGCCGTATCACCGGTTACGACCGCCGCGGCCGCGCGGAAGGCACCATTGTCGAAGTGGTGCAGCGCGGCACCACCCACATCATCGGCCGCCTGCTGAAGGAGAACGGCGCGTGGGTCGTGGCGCCGGAAGACAAGCGCATCAGCCAGGACATCCTGGTGCAGGGCGCCGTCGGCAAAGCCAAGTCGGGCCAGATCGTCAGCGTGGAGCTGACCGAGCAGCCTGGCCGCTTCAAGCAGCCGTCCGGCAAGATTGTTGAAGTCCTGGGCGATATGGACGACCCGGGCATGGAAATCGAAATCGCCGTGCGCAAGTTCGGCGTGCCGCATATTTTCTCGGACGCCGCGCTGAAGCAGGCGTCCAGGCTGCCGGACGTGGTGCACGAAGCCGATTGGGGCGAGCGTGTCGACCTGCGCGACGTGCCGCTGGTGACCATTGACGGCGAAGACGCGCGCGACTTCGACGATGCCGTCTATTGCGAACCGGTGAAGATCGGCCGCAGCAAGGCCTTCCGCCTGATCGTGGCGATTGCCGACGTGTCGCACTACGTGAAGCCGAACGACGGCCTGGATGGCGACGCCATCGAGCGCAGCACCTCGGTCTATTTCCCGCGCCGCGTGATCCCGATGCTGCCGGAAAAGCTGTCCAACGGCCTGTGCTCGCTGAACCCGCGCGTCGACCGTTTGACGCTGGTGTGCGACGCCGTGATCACCGCGCAAGGTGAACTCAAGGCTTACCAGTTCTACCCGGCCGTGATCCACTCGGCTGCACGCCTGACCTATACCGAAGTGGCGGCCATCCTTGGCAACACCAAGGGCCCGGAAGCAGCGCGCCGCGCGGAAATCGTGCCGCACCTGCAGAACCTGTACGACATCTACCACGCGCTGCAGAAGTCGCGCCAGGAACGCGGTGCGATCGACTTCGAGACCACCGAGACCTACATCGTCTGCAACCCGGCCGGCAAGATCGAAAAGATCATCCCGCGCACCCGCAACGATGCGCACAAGCTGATCGAAGAATGCATGCTGGCGGCCAACGTTTGCGCGGCGGACCTGCTGCTGCGCCACAAGCACCCAGGCACCTACCGTATCCACGCCGGCCCGACCAAGGAAAAGCTGACCCAGGTGCGCGACTTCCTGAAGCAGCTCGGCCTGTCGCTGGGCGGCGGCGATACGCCGGTAGCCCGCGATTACGCCGACTTGATGAAGAAGATCAAGGAGCGCCCGGATGCGCAACTGCTGCAAACCATGCTGCTGCGCTCCATGCAGCAGGCGGTCTACAGCCCTGACAATATCGGCCACTTCGGCCTGGCGTATGAGGCGTATGCCCACTTCACCAGCCCGATCCGCCGTTATCCGGACTTGCTGACCCACCGCGCCATCAAGGCGATTTTGGCGGGCAAGAAGTACGAGCCGAAGATCAACGACCAGTCGGTGCTGAACACCACGATCTCGAACGCTCAGCGCCGCCAGGCACTGAAAGACAAGCAGGAAGGCAAAGAGAAGAAATCCAAGGGCGACCATAGCATCTGGGACGCGCTTGGCGTGCACTGCTCGGCCAACGAACGCCGCGCCGACGAAGCATCGCGCGACGTGGAAGCCTGGCTGAAGTGCTACTTCATGCAGGACAAGCTGGGCGAAGAGTTCAGCGGCATCATCACCGGCGTGACCAACTTCGGCATCTTCGTTCAGCTGGACCAACTGTTCGTGGAAGGCCTGGTGCACATCACCGACCTGGGCGCCGACTTCTTCGAATACGACGATGCGCGCCACGAACTGCGCGGCGGCCGTACCGGCAAGCGGTACCAGCTGACCGGTCGCGTCAATGTGCAGGTGGTTCGCGTGGACCTGGAGTCGCGCAAGATCGACCTGCGCCTGGCCGACAGCGAAATTTCGAACCTGCCGCCGCAAGGTAAAAAGGGTTCCCGCAAGGGCGGCGGCCTGGTCGGTTCGCTTGGCGATTTCGACGGCTTTGACGAAGACGACAACCAAGCTGCTGCGCGCAAGCGCAAGGCCACGCGCGGTGCCGCCGCACCGTCGGTCTCCGCACGCGACGAAGCGCCGACGCGCGCCCCTGGCCGCACGAACTCCAAGCGCGGCGCAGCTTCTTCGCCTTACGCCACAACGGCTCCCGCCTCGCGCAAGGCGGCCAAGCCAACGGCAAAGGCCAAGCCGAAAACCACCGCCCAGCGCGTGACCAAGGCCGCAAAGCCTAAGAAAAAACGATAAGCACCCGTCCGGCGCTTCGGCGCCGGACTTATTTTGAGAACT
Organism: Duganella sp. Root336D2; assembly: GCF_001425005.1. GTDB lineage: Bacteria > Pseudomonadota > Gammaproteobacteria > Burkholderiales > Burkholderiaceae_D > Rugamonas. The sequence goes on from NZ_LMDB01000002.1 coordinate 100,913, forward strand.
ACGATGTCCAAGAACAAAATGATTTTCGGCTTCCACGCCGTTACCTCGCGCCTGCGCCACGAAGCCTCCAGCGTTGAAGAGATCTTCTTCGACCAGGCCCGCGACGACCGCCGCATGAAAGACCTGATCGCCAATGCCAAGGCTGCCGGCGTGCGTGTGATGCCGGTGGAATCCGAGCGCCTCGACAAGATCGTCGGCACCCGCCGCCACCAGGGCGTGATCGCCTTCGCATCGCAGCTGTCGCTGGCGCGTAACCTGGACGAGCTGCTGGACATGGTGGAAGGCCCGCCACTGCTGCTGGTATTGGACGGCATTACCGACCCGCACAACCTGGGCGCCTGCCTGCGCGTGGCCGATGGCGCTGGTGCGCATGCGGTGATCGCGCCGAAAGACCGTTCCGTAGGCCTGAACGCCACCGCTGCCAAGGTGGCTTCCGGCGCGGCCGAATCGGTACCGTTCATCACCGTGACCAACCTGGCGCGCACCCTGCGCGAACTGAAAGAACGCGATATCTGGCTGATCGGCACCTCCGATGACGGCGACAAGACCCTGTACGAAGGCGATTACAGCGGCCCGACCGCAATCGTCATGGGTTCGGAAGGCGAGGGCATGCGCCGCCTGACTCGCGAGACCTGCGATGTGCTGGTGTCGATCCCGATGTTTGGTTCGGTGGAATCGCTGAACGTTTCGGTCGCATCCGGCGTGTGCCTGTACGAAGCGCGCCGCCAGCGTATTGCACGCGAAGCCTGAACCGTTAAACCAGTGTCAGACCCGCGGGGTCTGACACTTGCCCGCAGCCGCCGCGTATCGGTTTAGGCTTCCAGCAAGCCCCAGGCAGATGCGCTATGATATTTGCCTGAACAACATCCCCCCAAAGCACCACCATGTTTGACCACCTCCGTGACGACATCCGCAGCATCATCGAGCGCGATCCCGCAGCTCGCAATGGCTGGGAGGTGCTGACCTGTTACCCCGGGCTGCAAGCGATCGTCATGCACCGCTGGGCGCACTGGTGCTGGACCCACGGCCTGAAATGGCTGGGCCGCTTCATTTCCTACCTGGCCCGCATCATCACCGGCATCGAGATCCACCCGGGCGCCAGCATCGGCCGCCGCGTCTTCATCGACCACGGCTTTGGCGTCGTCATCGGCGAAACCGCGGAAATCGGCGACGACTGCACCATCTACCAGGGCGTCACCCTCGGCGGCACGTCGTTGCACGCCGGCGCCAAGCGCCACCCAACGCTGGAACGCGGCGTGATCATCGGCGCCGGCGCCAAAGTGCTGGGCGGCTTTACGGTCGGCGAATACGCCAAGGTCGGCTCCAACGCCGTGGTATTGAAGCCGGTACCTGCCGGCGGCACTGCGGTTGGCAACCCAGCCCACCTGGTACAAAAAGAACACGCAACACCATCGCCATCCTCGCGCTTCTTCTCCGCCTATGGCGTAACCGCCAACGGCGACGACCCGCTGTCGAAGGCGTTGCATAGCCTGATCACCCACGCAGTGGCACAGGAAGCACAGATCGAGCGCCTGTCGGCAGCCATGAAGGCGGCGGGTTTATCCTGTCCGGACATCAAAGCCTGCGATAAGCTCGATCAGGCAGAACTCAACAAACTGGTCGAATAAGGAAAAACCATGGACGACATTCTGGACCCGTTTGAAATCCGCGTGCTCGCGGTACTGGCCGAAAAAGAAGGCCTGACGCCGGATAACTATCCGCTGTCGCTGAACGCGCTCACAAACGGCTGCAACCAGCTCTCCAGCCGCGAGCAGGTAATGCAGATCAGCGAAGAAACCGTGGCCGACGTACTGGCCCGCCTGGCCGAGCGCAAGCTGGTCGGCACCGTCAGCCAATCCGGCGCACGCGTGGTCAAGTACGAACACCGCATGCGCATGAAGTGGACGCTGGAGCAGGACAAGCTGGCAATCCTGACCATCCTGATGCTGCGCGGCCCGCAAACGGCCGGTGAGATCCGCACCCGCACCGGCCGCATGCACGAATTCAAGTCGGTCGCCGATGTCGAAACAGGCCTGCAATTCCTGATCGATAAGTATCCGCCTATCGTTTCCAAGCTGCCTTTGGCGCCAGGCTCGCGTGAACCGCGCTATGGCCACCTGCTTGGCGGCGAAGATGCGCTGGCACGCGAGGCCACTGCCGTCGCCTACGGCGGCAGCGCAAGCGCAGCAGGCGAGGGCGGCGGCAGCCGTGCCGACCGGGTGACCCAACTGGAGCAGGAAGTCGCTTCCCTGCGCGAAGAAGTCGCCGCACTGGCTGCACAGGTCGCCGAACTGAGGGCTGTAATCGAGTAGTAGTAGCTGTTGTGAGAATCCGCCATATTCGTTTGGATTGATTGTGGCGGCTCCCGTGCATTGTTATGCTTGAAGCTGAACAAATCAGCCACGGGAGATCGAATGGAATTGCTGCACCGCTTGTCCATCCGGCACAAGCTTCTTCTCAGCATGGGCCTGACCCTTCTGCTGTTCATCGCTATTTCCTCCACCCTCAGCATCATGAAGACCAGCCAGGCGGCGCGCGAGCGCGTGCTGCGGCAGGAACTTCCGGGCCAGATATCGGCCATCCGCAATGATGTGCTGCGCCAGATCGCCACCCCGCTGGCGGTCTCGCAAACCCTGGCCAACAACACCTTCCTGCACGCATGGGAAGAAGCAGGCGTGCCGGAAGAAGGTGTCGCCGCATGGACGACCGAGGCGAAGAACCTGAAGTCCAAAAACAATGCGGCTACCGTGTTCTGGGTCTCGCGCGCGACCGGCAAGTACTTCACCGACAAGGGCTACGACCGCACGCTGAACGAGAAGGCTGCCAGTGACCAATGGTTCTACGGTTTCCTGAGCGGCAGTTCGGCCTATCAGCTCGACATCGACAAAGACGTCAGCGCCGATACGTATATGTTGTTCATCAACACCCGCGTGCAGACCGCAGGCGGCAAGCAGGCCGTGGCTGGCCTTGGCCTGTCCGTCAACGCGCTGGCGGAGGCAGTACGCAACTACAAACTGGGCCAGTCCGGCTACGTCTTCCTGGTGCGCGCCAACGGCACGGTGCTGATCCACCGCGACCCGAAAATGGTCGACGGCAAGCACCAGTTGGCGGAGATGCACGGCATGACGCCAGCGCTGGCCAAACGCCTGCTGGGCGGCGAAGCCTTCGTGGCCGACAGTTTCAAAGGCGCCGAAGGCGAAACCCTGGTGGCATCGTCCTTTATCCCCGAGTTGAATGCCTACCTGGTGGCGCAAGTGCCGGAAGCCGAAGTATTGGCTGGTATCGCAAGGGGCGCCGCCATGACATCACTGATCGCAGCCATCATCGGCGGCGGCATCGGGCTGCTGGCGATCTTTGCCATCGCCCGCGCAATCGCATCGCCGGTGGCGAAGGCGGCCGAACTGCTGGAAGACATTGCCAGCGGCGGCGGTGACCTGACCCGCCGCATGCCGGTCCAGTCGAAGGACGAACTGGGCGCCCTGGCAGCGGCCTTCAACAAGTTCGTCGAATCGCTTAACGGCACCATCCTGCGCGTGCGCGACAGCAGCCGCGCCATTGGCGCCGCAACGGGCGATATCGCCAGCGGCAATATGGACTTGTCGGCCCGCACCGAAGGACAAGCCTCGAACCTGGAAGAAACCGCGGCGGCGATGGAAGAACTGACGTCGACGGTGCATAACAACACCGCTAACGCAGAACAGGCCAACAAGCTGGTTGCCGGTACCGCTGAATCAGCCAAGCGTGGCGGCGCCGTGGTGGGGCAGGTGGTCGAGAAGATGGCATCGATCACTGCCAGCTCGAACAAGATCTCCGACATCATCGGTGTCATCGACGGCATCGCGTTCCAGACTAATATCCTGGCGCTGAACGCCGCTGTTGAGGCAGCACGCGCGGGCGAACAGGGACGCGGCTTTGCCGTCGTCGCCAGCGAGGTGCGCAACCTGGCCCAGCGCAGCGCCGCTGCGGCCAAAGAGATCAAGGAGCTGATCACCGAATCAGTGCAGCAGGTGGCCGATGGCGGCAAGCTCGCCGATTCGGCCGGCGCCGCGATGCAGGACATCGTCAAGTCCGTGCAGAACGTAGCTGGCCTGATGCAGGAAATCGCCAGCGCGAGCCAGGAGCAAAGCCTGGGCATTGACCAAGTCAACCAGGCCGTCACCCAGATGGATAACACCACGCAGCAAAATGCCGCGCTGGTAGAGGAAGCCGCCGCCGCCGCGCAATCGCTCAGCGAACAGGCCGCACGATTGGAAGAAGTGGTAGGGTTGTTCAAGCTCGACGCCACCCCTAAATTACGCTAACAGGAGGACGCATGACCCGATTCGCACCGCTGGCGCGCACCGCCGCCGTTGTCTCCCTGGCGCTCGGCGCCGCACAGCCAGCCCTGGCGCTGGACTGGATGGACAACTCCATCGGCTACCGCTTCGGCACCAAGTTCGCCGAACCGTACAACGGCCAGGACATCCGAAAGAGCGTGATCAACCTGACCCACGCCAGCGGCTACCAGTACGGCAGCAATTACATGAACCTGGACATCCTGAAGTCCGACCGCAAGGACGACAGGGCGACCGAGACCTACCTGCTTTACCGCCACACGCTCGATATCGGCAAGCTTTCCGGCAAGGAGTTCAAAGGCGCCGGCATGCGTGGCCTGGGCTTCACCGCGGGCTTCGACTGGAACCACAAGAACGACAATGGCTACGCCTCGCGCAAGCAAATGCTGGTGATGGGCCCGACGCTGATGGTCGACGTGCCTGGCTTCCTGAATATCAGCCTGCTGGCGTTATGGGAAAGCAATGAGCCGATCGGCGTGTCCAAGCGCTACCACTACGACACGCACGCCATGCTGAACGCCGCCTGGGGTATCCCGCTGGGCAGCGGCTGGTCGTTCGAAGGGTATATGAACTACATCGGCGAGAAGGGCCGCAATGAGTTCGGCGGACCCACCGCGCCGGAGACCAATATCGACATGCAGGTGATGTATGACTTCAGCGCAGCTGCGGGACTGAAGCCGGGCAAGCTGAAGGCTGGCTTTGAATATCAGTACTGGCGCAACAAGTTTGGTAACCCATCAAACGTGCCAGGTAGCCTCGCGCAAACTCCGATGATTCGCGCGGAATATCACTTCTAATGCCGTTGGCTTTCAACACATCGATTGCTTTTTTTTGCTTGAACGCACGTTAATCCGTACATGCGCCACGCACGCCACCTTCTCACTGTTTTGCTTGCCATTGCGGTTATGGGTTGTGTCCACCATCAATGATGACGGGGCGTGCAAATTAATTCAACGATCGGCATCTACTCGAAAAGTCTTTGTCTCATCGTCCCAAATCCACCATTTCAATATGAACATGGAGTTCAAGTCCCTACTTCAGCACATTGGTACTCCTGGCACCAAGTGATTCCACCCCGTGCGTGATTATTTCGGACTTTTCTAGCTCTTACATTAAGGAGGGGAATTACCCTTCCAGATCGCAGCCGCAATAACCGCCACGTGTGTCACATCGCAAAATCGAGCATTTTTTTCGGCGCATGGCTGCGTCATTCTTCATGTTACCTTTGCGGTGATACGTTGTGACACTTAGCGCTGCGCACGCCCCTCGAGTAAGCTGAACCTGGGCCTCTTTTATCGCATTCGCAATGCCGGGGCAGCGAAGTTGAGGAAGTCAATCGAGAGGGAGCTCATCATGTCGGAACTGGCTAAGCTGAAGAATAAGCTGGACGGGCTCGAATTGCGTGAGATACCGGCCTTCGTGAACAAATACGATCCCACTTTCTTATTGAACCTGAAAGGCGAGCCTGACCCTGTGTACTTGACCAACTGTTCAGGGACTGCCGATTTCCTCATCAAGTTATATCTGTCGAACGATTATTTCACTGGAAATGCTGAAAAAATCTATCAGGCACCTGCGGACGGCCAACAGCTTAATGTCGTGCCAAGCATGTCTCATGACAGCGAAAATTTGAGGGCGGAGGAAAACTTGAGCGTTAATCAAGCTAAGCAAATTAAATTTTCATCGAACTGCCGTTCCGAGATACTGAAATTGTCGGCTTGCGGGGAAAGTGGCCATTGGATCACCGTAGTAAAAAACGACGATAAAATCGGAGTATTGCACGGCTGGCACGGAAAATTTTCGTTGTTTCCTAAGCTAAATGGGCTCAGCGAACGTCACAGTTTCGTCTTTGAAGGTAGTGATGCGGCGAACGAGTTGCATCGGTTTATTACGACCGGGCACTTTATGAGGACGAGCTCATTGGAATGCCTGATGCCGAAAGGAAATATAAATAACATTTCCAATAAAACTGTGGGGGCCCTATACCCGGGGGCTCCGTGCTCATCCGAATCAGCTTCCTCATCGTCATCGTCATCCTCATCGTCATCCTCATCGTCATCCTCATCGTCATCCTCGTCGTCATCCTCACCGTCCTCGTCTCCCGCTTCAGTATCCTCTTCCAGTTCCTCATTCACTGCGGCGGTGGCAACTGCCACCGCGTCAATGCGGCCGGCACTCAATGTTGCGCTGAACTTGTCGATTGAATTTCCGAAAGGTACGGTCCAAATGCCGACCCGCTGGACAATATTCGCACGCTACAGCAAGGGCGTTTCTGAACCTTGAGATTGTGCAGATCGCTCGAGGACATTTACGCGCTGTTTGGAGAGGTATAGAAAATGGCGACGATTCAGATTCGGAACCAATGTGCTGCGGGTCAATGAATTTAAATTCGTCGCTGAACTGAGTGAATCCCCGCGACTCGGCTCGCAGTAACGCGAGGAGGGCAGTTGCGCTCCTCGAGACAAATAGCCGAGCACTAGTGCGCTGAAACGCTGGAGGCCAAAGCTTTGGTGCGTAAACGGCCCGCATGGCTGTTTCGCCCGCTCGCCGTTCTACTCGAGCATCATCACATCCATCAGCGTACGAACCCAGCTTGGTGCAGACTCCAATAGTTCGCGCCCGAATACTATTTCTGATCGACCTACTTTGACCGCGCTAGATGACGCGCTATTGGAGATCACCGACGATCACGCCGCCGCGTGCCGCGCCAACATAGACACGGCCAAACACGCGCATATCGCCGGTGACGTAATTGACGCCGCCCCACTGGTGCTTGTCGTCATTGATCCTGGTCCAGGTGGCGCCCGCATCGAGCGACTGGTAAACGCCGAATACATCGTTGATCTTGGCCGAAACATAGACGGCTGGGTAGGTCTTGCCGACGCCAGCCATGCCGAAGCCTACACCGTATGCCGACTGTACATTGGCGATTTTCACCGGCGCCGCACCGGCGCCGTTGATGTGCCACAGGCCGTTTGGTGTCGCCAGCCACAGGTCGCGGCGTACCGAACCGGGGACGGACGCCAACTGGTGTTGCGACGACCAGGCAGGCAAGACATCGAGTCCGGAGTGGATCGGCGCGAAGCTTTGGCCGTTGTTCGCGCTTTCCAGGATCTTCCCGGCCGAGAAGTCGTAGGTATAAAAGTAACCGTTCGCGACTTTGTCAGCGACGGGATTGAAGAACCTGCCGGAGTGCACAGCGCCCGTTACCGGATAGCCTGTCGACGCAGCCCAGCTGGCGCCACCATTGGTTGAGTAGAGGGCAGGCATCCCGCCCGGTACCCAAAGCAGGGCTGTGCCGGCTGCGGATACCGCGACGCGGCCTGCATCGAAACCAGTAATGGCGGCTGCCTGGCGCCAGGTGATGCCATTGTCGGAGGAGAGCATCAGCGCATTGGTGGCCGTGGTGCGCGCCACCACATTGGTGTTGAGCTCCGCCACATCGACGCTGTAATGGGTGCTATCCGGATTGCTGTAATAGCCGCTGATACTATTAAAGTTGGTGTCGTAACGCGCCCCGGCCACGTCGCCCAGCGCGGTAAACAAGTGCGCGCCTGTGCTGGGTGAAACCAGCGGCGCATCAAAAACGGTTTCTTCGATGCCGTTGACATTGAAGAGCCATGCCACCGTTGCGCTGCCAAGGGTGTTGCTCTCCCATAGGCCGTAACCGGTGTTGTACATGATGTTATTGGAGTTGAACGGGTCAATGTCGATGTCGCTGATCCAGTGGCCCATCTTTCCCGCGAGCGAGCCGCCGGAATACGCGCCCACCCAGGGATTGGCCGGTGCTGCGTGCGTGCTGATGGCGTTCAGCCCAGTCCAGGTTGCGCCGCCGTCGGTCGATTTGTACAGGTCGTCGCCGGTCGACCAGCGGTCGATAGTCGATACGACGATAGTGTTCGGATTGTGGGCGTCGACTGCCAGGCCGCTATAGCCGAACGGCAAGCTTCCGCTCGGTGCGACCGGCGTAATATTGTTCCAGGTAGTAGTTGCCGTTACCAACTTGTAGACTGCGCCAGCCGTGATGTTATTGGGCCCCAGGCTATTGGCATAGGTCATTACCAGGCGTCCGGTGCCGTCCAGCGCCCCTTGCACTGGCATCAGGCCGGCCGGACCGCCTGGCACTGGCGCCCAGGTAGTGCCGCCGTCGGTTGAACGGTACAGCGTTTCGCCGCTTGTCGCTGCGATGCCGACGTATAGCGTTCTGGTGGCCGTGCCCGCGCTGCTGCTTGACTTGTCAAACATGACAAACGTGGCGCCGGCGGAAGTTGGAAAGCCCGGTACCTGCGACCAGCTGACGCCGCCATCCGTCGATTTGTACAGGCCATTCTCATTAGTGCCCAGGAAGAGGATCGAGCCCTTGTTCGGGTCTACCTGCAGGCGTTCGCCTGTGCCCCGGCCGTCCGAGTTGCCGCCCAAGCGGATTGGCAATTCGGTGCGCGACCAGGTAGCACCACGATCCCTGGAACGCAGGATGGCGGCGTTGCGGCCCCATGAAGGAAGGTACATGCCGGCAGCCACATAAAGTTTCTGCGAGTCGTTCGGGTCGATCGCCAGCGACGCTGCGCCCTCCAATTGGTTATCGTCGCGGTTCAAGTCGTCATTGAGCGGTACCCATGTCGAGCTGCCGGGATTGCGGCGGTAGACGCCGCCGACGTCGGTCCGGATATACACCAGTCCTTGTACCGAAGGGTGATAAGTGATGCCGGTGATATAGCCGCCAGCGCCGAACAGTGCCGTCGACCATGAATAAGTCTTTGGCGCGCCTGGATTAGCCGTACTTCCTGCGGGGGGTGTGCCGTTTGCGCCGGGAGTTGGTGCGCCGCTACCGGTGGAAGGGGGCGTGCCCGTTTCTGCGGCCGGCGGGGGCGCCGTGTTGCCGGATGGTGGCGTCGCAACGGCCCCATCGGTTGGCTGTGTCGCGTTGCCGACGGAAGGCAGCGCCGGGCTTCCGCCAGCAGGGTCGGGCACAATTTGCTTGGATGGTGTTGGCGTTTTATCGGCCAAGCCGCTTGCTGATCCGCGCCAGCATGCTGTCAGTGCGAGGGGCAGCACGATGGCGCTCAGGAACGCTAGATTTGATGCCTTATTCATTATTCCATTGCATTTCAATGTTAAATTGCGCGACATCTTAGGCGAAATGTTGCTTTATGGAAATTATGAAAATTACCAAAGAGCTTTATGATTTTCACGAACAGCCCTGGGGCGCGGGCCCAGCAGCTGCGAGGGCGCAACGTTTTCGCGGTCTTGAAATTCTGTGACTTGGACCAGAAATAATTTGCCTTGTTAGTGTTCTTAAGGAGAGACCATGGAACATAAAGAGGCTTTGTTAGACTGCCTGGCGGAGTTGCGGACTGCGCATGACAAGGCCAGCCAGGCAATGGCGGAAATTACCACCACGGGGGCGTGCGCACTAAAGGGCTACGGCAACTTGCCGTCGCTCAACCAGTTGCGCAGTTACGGGCAAGCGCTGACGCAGGCGCTTCGGCAACTTGAGCGATGCCAGGAGCTGATGCAGGCCGCGGCCGCCGCGGGAATGCGTCCGGAGCGCGCAACCGAGCATGCCTACGTTCATTGAGCTGTCGGCAGAAGGACTTTGCCATGCATATTTTCGATACTGTAACTGCGCAAATTTCCGCTATGGGCTTACCGCTGTTTGCCGTCAGCGCCACGCGCGCCAGCTGGCCCGATACACCCCTGCTGCTGTTTCTCCACTGGCATGGCTTTCGCCGAGCCACACCCCTGCAACTGCAGGGAGTGTCCTTTCCGACGCGCGCGGTAGCGAGTTCCGCCCTGCAGTTCAATGGCCCCTGGACCAGTGGCGTAGCCGCTGAGGAAGCATTGCTGGATGTGGCCTGGCGACTGGGGGCCTGGCAACTGGAGCGCTTGGAACAGCGACCCTGCAACATGGCGGGGGCCGCCGCCAGCGAGGCCTTCGCTTGCCGTCAGGCATTCGGCGACAACGCTGCCGGCTATCAGGACCAGCCAGTGCTGGGAGGTGACCCGGATACGCGTACCGAGCAGATGGAGCTTGCGGCACGCAAAGGTTACCGCCGATGGCTTTTCCAGCCCGTCAAGGGCGGTTTATGGGAGGGCATCGGTCCAGCTGATGACAGCCTGGCTCCGGACGGTGGGCGTCTTTCGGATTGCCCGGTAAAGCCAGCTCCGACCACGTCAGGCCAGCGGGTGGTGTACCAGCTGGGCCGCCACGATCGCTTTTTCCTGCCATGAAACATTTTGTTACACACTCGGCGGCGGCGGATATCTTGAAAATGCGAACGCGAAAACATATTTCCGACCTCGCTGAAGCTTGGTGCCAGCTTTGTCTGGGCCAATTCAGCTGTTAAATGATCTGACACCATTTGGAGATTGAAGAAATGAAAATTCGTCCCCTCTATGACCGGGTTATTGTTAAGCGAATTGAAAAGCAGCGCCAAACCGCATCCGGCATCGTGATCCCTGATTCCGCCACCGAGAAGCCAGAGCAAGGCGAGGTGCTGGCAGTCGGCCATGGCCGTGCGCTGCCCGACGGCGGTACGCGTCCACTGGCGGTGAGCGCCGGGGATGCGATTTTGTTCGGCAAATACGCCGGGCAGACCGTCAAGCTCGACGGCGAAGAGTTGCTGGTCATGCGCGAGGAAGACATTCTTGGCGTGATCGAACATGCCGGCAGCAACGCCAAAGCCGCCTGAATCCAGAACGTGTTAGGGAGATAAGACCATGACTGCTAAAGACGTCCAATTCAATGAAGATGCCCGCGCCCGTATCGTCAAGGGCGTGAATGTGCTGGCCAACGCCGTGAAGGTCACGCTGGGGCCGAAAGGGCGCAACGTGCTGATCGATCGAAGCTTCGGCGCACCGACCATCACCAAGGACGGTGTTTCGGTAGCGAAGGAGATCGAACTCAAGGACCGCCTGGAAAACATGGGTGCGCAGGTTGTCAAGCAAGTGGCCTCGAAGACCGCTGATGTGGCGGGTGACGGCACCACCACGGCCACTGTACTTGCCCAGGCCATCGTCCAGGAAGGCATGAAGTATGTGGCCGCCGGCATGAATCCCATGGACTTGAAGCGCGGTATCGACCAGGCAGTGGCGGCTGCCATTACGGAACTGAAAGCCGTTTCGCGGCCCATCGCCACCAGTAAGGAAATTGCCCAGGTGGGCGCCATTTCGGCGAATTCCGATAGTGCCATCGGCGACATCATTGCGCAGGCGATGGAGAAAGTAGGCAAAGAGGGCGTGATTACCGTCGAGGATGGAAAGTCGCTGGAAAATGAGCTGGATGTGGTGGAAGGCATGCAGTTCGACCGTGGCTACCTGAGTCCTTACTTCATCAACGATCCCGAAAAACAAGTCGCGCGCCTGGATGATCCTTTGGTGCTGTTATACGACAAGAAAATCAGTAATATCCGCGAACTGCTACCTGTCCTGGAGCAATCGGCCAAGGCAGGCAAGCCGCTCTTCATTGTGGCCGAAGATGTGGAAGGCGAAGCGCTGGCGACGCTGGTGGTGAATTCGGTGCGTGGCATCCTGAAGGTGGCCGCCGTCAAGGCGCCAGGATTTGGCGACCGCCGCAAAGCCATGCTGGAAGACATTGCCGTGCTGACCGGCGCCACAGTCGTTACGGAAGAGACCGGCCTGACGCTGGAAAAAGTCACCCTGGAGCAACTGGGCAGCGCCAAGCGTATCGAGGTGCAGAAAGAGGCCACGACCATCATTGATGGCGCCGGCGAGCAACAGCGCATCGCGGCACGTGTAGCGACTATCCAGGCCCAGATTGCGCAGGCGACCAGCGACTACGACAAGGAAAAGCTGCTGGAACGCGTCGCCAAGCTGGCCGGCGGCGTTGCTGTCATCAGGGTTGGCGCAGCCACTGAAGTGGAAATGAAGGAGAAGCGCGACCGCGTGGACGATGCGCTGCACGCCACTCGCGCTGCCGTTGAAGAAGGCATCGTGCCCGGTGGCGGCGTGGCGCTGTTGCGTGCGCGTGCGGCCATAGCCCAACTGAAGGGGGGGAATCCCGACCAGCATGCAGGCATGCAGATCGTACTGAGAGCATTGGAGGCGCCTCTGCGTGCGATCGTTGCCAATGCCGGCGAAGAGCCTTCGGTAGTGGTGGCCAAGGTGGCCGAGGGCAAGGGCAACTTCGGTTACAATGCCGCCACCGGCGAGTATGTCGACATGGTGGAAAACGGCGTGATCGACCCAACCAAAGTGACCCGTACCGCACTGCAGAATGCGGCCTCCATCGCCAGCCTGCTGCTGACCACCGAGGCGACTGTTTCAGATGCTGCGCCTGAGGAGAAGGAGACGCTGCCTGCTTGATGGCGCGGCAGCGCGAATAATGACGGGCGGCCGTGACTGTGGGGCGGCCGCCCTTTACTGAATCAGTTCTCTTCCCGCCAGCGGCGCATCCAGATCGCAACTGCAATCATCGCCACGCCTGCCGCAACACCAATCCACAGCGTCGGGCTGGCCAGCGAACCATAGGTCTGGCCGAAGAACTGGCCAATCTGCTGCGCCGGATTGTTTTCCATGCCTGGCGAGTGCTCCATGGCTTGGCGCGCACCTTTGTCAAAGATGAACCACGCGCCCGGCAGCACACTGCCCAGCAAGCGCAGTACCACCTGCTGGAAGAACCACTCAATATTGATTCCCAGCTTGAACGCAAAGTTGGCCCAGGCCAGCAGAGCGCCGGTCATCAGCGGAGTACCGACTGCCCACAGGAACACCTTGCCGCGCGCCCAGCTCGATACCATCAGCAGCCAGCCCACGGTCGGCAGTGCCCACAGCAGGTAGACCGGAATCAGCGACAGCATGCGGAACGGGGCGAGCCACAGGTTGGTGGAAGAGAACAGGTCGCCGAACACGTTCAGGCCGTGGAAGCTGAAGGCGAGAGACGTCATCAGGACGATGGCGAGCGATGCCACGAAGCCGATCACTGCCACGATCAGCGGCGCCGCTACCGTTGCCACAGCTACTTTGGACAGCACGGTTGTTACATCCGACACCGGCAGCGATTTCCAGAACAGGATGCTGCGGTCGCGGCGGTCGTCGTACAGGGCGCCCAGGCAATAGAAGAAGATCACGAAGGCCATCAGGATATACAGCGGCGTGGCCATCATCGGGAAGGCTGCGCCGACGGCGTTGGCCATTTCATGCCGCTGCACCGTAGTCATTTCATGGAAGCGTGCCAGGCTGTCGCCGTTAAAGCGCATTTCCATATTGTTGCCGATGATGAGCATCACGGCGGTGAAGGCCACCATCAGGCCGGCGACAATGGCAGGGGCCCAGACCAGCATGCCCTTGTTCTCCCAGTACTCGCGCTGCATCAGCCATTTCATCGTTTTCATTGATATTCTCCTTGCATGCTGGCCACGAACAGGTCGGCCACGCTAGGGGTACGGGTTTCGCCAAACGTTTCAAGCTGCTTGCGCGAGACGCCGTCGAACAGCATCACTGCCTTGCCGAACACCGTGCGCTGGTGCAGCGGCTGCAGGGCGCTGGCGGCGGTCATGTACTCCGGCTGTACCATCACTTCGGTGTAGCGGTCGCCGATTTCGTCCATCGAGGCGGCGAGGGTGACCTTGCCATCGCGGATGAACATCAGGTCGGTCAGGATGTTTTCGACTTCCTCGATCTGGTGCGTGGTGATCAGGATGGTCTTGTTTTCGTCGAAGTAGTCTTCCAGCAGCTGGTGGTAGAACTGCTTGCGGTACAGGATGTCCAGGCCCAGGGTCGGTTCGTCCAGCACCAGCAGCTTGGCGTCGATTGCCATTACCAATGCCAGGTGAAGCTGCACGATCATGCCCTTGGACATGGCCTTGACCTTCATGTTCGGCGACAGCTTGGTGTTGGCGATGTACTTCTCGGCGCGTTCGCGGTTGAAGCGCGGGTGGATGCCTTCGCAGAAGCTGATGGCGTCTTTCACTTTCAGCCAGCGCGGCAGGATGGCGACGTCGGCGATGAAGCAGACGTCCTTCATCAGCTCATCGCGCTGCTGGCGCGGGTCCAGGCCCAGCACATTCAGCTCGCCTTCAAAGCGGGACAGGCCGAGGATGGCTTTCAGGGTGGTGGTTTTGCCGGAGCCGTTTGGGCCGATCAGGCCGACAATGCGGCCGGCATTGATCTGGAAACTGGCATCGTCCAGCGCCTTGATGGCGCCGAAGCTTTTGCTCAGGTGTTTAGCGGTGATGATCGCTGTCATGCCGGGGCTCCTTGTGGCGGCACAGTTGTGGCGCGCAGCAGTTGTTCAATGTCCAGGCCCAGGCGGCGGATGCGTTCGACCATTGCGGGCCATTCTTCGCGGATGAAACGGTCGCGTTCAGTGGACAGCAGTTTATCAACAGCGCCTTCGGTTACGTACATTCCTAATCCCCTTCTTTTTTCCACCAAGGTTTCGTCGACCAGCTCCTGATAGGCGCGGGACACGGTTATCGGGTTCAATTGATAATCGGCTGCGACCTGGCGCACCGAGGGTAGGGCATCGCCGGGTTTGAGCAAGCCATCCAGCATCATGCCGACGACCCGCTCCTTCAACTGCAGGTAGATCGGGCGGTTTTCATTCCACATACATCATTTCCTCCAGTATTGGTGAGTTATTGAACTGGTGTTGTAGTGAACTATAACACTGAAACTGTGCCCGGCAAGTGGTATTTTTGCAATTGCGGACTATGATCAAGCGTGGAGTACCCCTTTTGAGGAGATTGCCATGTCCAGAATTACGCCTCGCGCCCTGGCTGCTGTCTTTGCCGCTGCTGCTTTTGGGTGCCTGATTCCTGTTTCTGCAATGCATCTTGGCGATGAGATGAAATGGGGCGATGGGCCGCCTACGCTGCCCAAGGGCGCCAAAGCCGCTGTGCTGCAGGGGGACCCGGGCAAGGCCGGTCCGTTTGTCATGCGATTGCACGCCCAGTCAGGCTATAAGGTGCCGCCGCATATGCATTCGATGATGGAGAACGTCACCGTGATCAAGGGCACGCTGATGCTGGGCATGGGGGACAAGATCGACGAGAAGGCGGCCAAGGCCCATCATGCGGGGGATTTTGTGGCGATTCCTGCCAAGACCAATCACTACGCGATCATGAAGGGCGAGACGATCGTGCAGATTCACGGCGAGGGGCCGTTCGACATCACGTATGTGAACCCGGATGATGATCCGATGAAGAAAAAATAAGCATCTGGCGCAGTTGCGCCGCCTGGCGGAGCTGGGTGCCGGACATTGTGTTGTCGAAGATGACCAGTGAACTGCCATCCTGGCCCCTGCGTTCGCACAGCCAGGAGGCAACTTGCGCCAGACGTTCCGGCTCGTAGACTGAGCGATAGATCTGCGGACTGCCGTGCAGGCGCACGTAGGTGGCGTTGATGTGCGTCGCCAGGAATGGCCCGGGTTCGCCTGCGGGCGGGTCGGCAATCACCCGGATCACTTCCGTTTCGCGCAGCAGCGCGGTGGCCTGGTCGCCAAACCATGAGCCGTGGCGCGCTTCGCAGGCTACAAGAACGTGTCCACGCTGATATGTGCGGCCTAAGCGTTCGCCGATGCCGGAGAAGAGGGCGCCGGCCGCCCTTGCGTCGAAACGCAGGCTTGGCGGCGTCTGCACGAGAACCCAGCCCAGCTTTTCGCCTAGCGCTCCGGCTTCCTCCACAAATCGGTCCAGGTCCGGGCCGATATCCTGCAAGCGCTTTTCGTGGGTGATGGACTTCGGCAGCTTGACGGCAAAGCGAAAGCCGGCAGGCACGCTGTCCGCCCATCGCGCGTAGGTTTCCGGCCGGTGCGGGCGATAGAAGGATGAGTTGATCTCGACAGCGCTAAAGACCGCTGCGTAGCGCGCCAGGTTGCTGCCAAAGCTCGCCGGTGGGAACAAGTCCGCGTCAGCGCTTGGCAAACCCCATCCAGCGATACCAATGGTTACAGGTTGCATAGGCGATCCCCGATATCATGGCTGCGACTATGACACAGGAGCCCCAAATGACCCCACACAGACGACTCGCCGTCCGCGCCATTGTTATCGCAGCTTTGGCCGCCGGCAGCGGCGCTACCTTGCTGCTATCCGGCTGCGCAAGTTTTGCGGGACCCCGTGACTACGAAGTGCCGCTGGCGCGCCTGCAACGGAATATCGACCAGCGCTTCCCGCTTGAACATCGTGCGCTGGCTGTATTCGAGTTGCGCCTGGAGCAGCCGCGGCTGTCCACATTGCCGAACGACCGTATTGCGCTGGGCGCGACGCTGTCGGTCTCGTCGCCGCTGATGCGCCAGCAGTACACCGGCAGCGTGTCGCTGTCGGGCCGCCTGAGTATTGACCAGGCGCGCAGCGCGGTGATGCTGGCCGACGCGCGCCTGGAAGACTTCACGCTCGATGGCGTGGATGAGCGCACCCAGCGGCAGGTGGCCGGGGCCGCCCGCCTGCTGGCCGATAACCTGGCGCGCGACACGCCAATCTATACCTGGCGTCCCGATGAGCTGCGTTATGCCGGCGTGCAGTTCGTGCCGACCGCGATCCGTACCTCAGCAAGCGGCCTGAGCATTCACCTGGAACCCTTGCGCGATGGTCGTCTATAATCGAAACTTCAACTATCAGGAGTAAGTGAAATGCCGATTTTCGGGCTGGGTCTGCACATTTTGGTCGCCATATTTTTCGCCGTGCACGCAGTGCGTCGCGGGCGGGAGCTGTATTGGCTGCTGATCCTGTTCTCTTTCCCACTGCTGGGCAGCCTGGTGTACTTCTTCGCGGTCTATATGCCGAGCTCGCGCCTAGAGCACGGTGCGCGCAAAGTCGTCTTCGCCGCCGGCAAGATGCTTGATCCCGGCCGTGAGTTGCGTGAAGCGCGCGATGCTTTCAATTTCACCCCCACTGCGCAGAACCAGATGCGCCTTGCCTCGGCGCTGCTGGAGGCCGGCGAGGCGGCGGAAGCGGCTACCACCTATGAGGCCTGCCTGCAGGGCGCCTTTGGCTCGGACCTGGAGATCCGCCTTGGCGCAGCGCGCGCCAACCTGGCCGTGGGTGCGCATGGCAAGGCGATCGAGCACCTGGAATTCATCCGCCGCACGGATGCGAATTACCGCGCCGAGCAGTGCAGCCTGCTGCTGGCGAAGGCCTTTGCTGCGGCTGGCCGTAACGACGAAGCCCGCGCGGAGTTTGAAAACACAGTGAATCGTTTCGGCAGTTTTGATGCGCGCGCGGAGTTTGCGATCTGGGCGGCGGGCGTGCGCGAGTACCAGCTTGCCCAGCGCCTGCAGAGCGAGCTGCAACATACGATGGACCGCTGGAACCGGCATACGGCCTCGCTGAACGAGGCCACGGTGCGGCGTTTGAAAACAGCTTTCGCGCAAGTGCCGCGTAGCTGAGTAGTGAAGGGAGCATCGGAATGCATAGCCCGGTCCTGATGTTCCAGTCGTCCCGCTTCGAGATCGTAGCGGATGAAGACAAGCTGACCAATCCCGGTATTTTTGGCTTGCGCCTGGCAGAGTGGATGGCGAATGAGCTGCCCACACATGGCTATCACGCATCGGGCGGGGTGATTCCCGAGGATTTCGCCTGGTGCGTGCCGGTGGAAGCTGATGATTGCGAGTTGTACGTGGCGTGCACCAGCGCGGAACAAGGCTGGCAGGCGTACGTCTTCGCCGATTGCGGCTTGATGGAACGTCTTGCCGGACGCGACCCCCGCGCGGCCGCGGTGGCCGAACTGTACACCGCGGTGCGCTCGATTCTTGAAGATGCTCCGGGCATCGCCTGCTTGCACATCCAATGACACAAGAAGTAACAGCAGAGGCCGTGTCACACCATGGGGTCACACCCCAAAGGGGACACGAGCTGGGCAGTAACCGGCTGTCGCGGCATTTCCTGACGGAGGCTTATAACAATGGCTGGGCTAACCACCGGCTGTTGAGGGCTTGTGCGCAGTTGTCGCACGCCGACTTCGTGGCACCGCGCACGGGCTTTTTTCCCTCGATCAAGGCTACGCTTAATCACATCCTTACTGTCGACTGGTTTTATATCGATGCGCTGGAGCGGGAGGCTCGCGGGGCTCCGCCGCATCCCGATTATCGCGGCGCATTCTTTGCGGTGGAGGAACCGTTCGATACCTGTGCGGCGCTGTGGGCGGCGCAGCGCGCATCTGACGACCGCCTGATCGCGTATTGCAAGGCTTTGCGGGACGACGACCTGGGCCGGGTCGTGGTCATCGATCGCGGCGAGGGCGAATTCCAGCGCGATGCGCGCCAGCGCCTGCTGGCCCATATCTTCGGGCACCAGATCCATCATCGGGGGCAGGTGCATGCGATGCTGTCTGCCACGCCGGTCGCACCGCCGCAGCTGGATGAATTCTTCGCGGCAGGCGAGGCGACGCTGCGGGCGCAGGATTTCAAGGAATTGGGCTGGAAGGAAGAGGATATCTGGCCGCCAAACTTATCCTGAATCAAGGATTTTGCCCCGGCATTCGTGGATAGTCAGGCTCAGTTTTAACCTGAGCAGGACTATTCATGAATGCAAACGAAAAAATGTTCGGCAACCCTATGCCGCCCCAGGAAATCTCGCTGGACGTGCTGCGCGAAAAATACGCGAAGGGGGATGAACAGGACATCATCGACGTCCGCCGCCGCGTAGCGCGCGCCCTGGCCGCGCTGGAGGCGCCGGAGCTGCGCGAAGAGCTTGAAGAAAAATTCCTGTGGGCGCAGGAGCATGGCTTCGTGCCCGCTGGACGTATCAATTCCGCCGTCGGCCTGGGATTGAAGGCTACCTTGATGAACTGCTTCGTGCAGCCGGTGGGCGATTCGGTGACCGGTGAGGACGATGGCCTGCCCGGCATCTATACCGCTGTGGCGGAAGCGGCGGAGACCATGCGCCGTGGCGGCGGCGTGGGCTACGATTTCAGTGCCATCCGGCCGGCTGGGGCCAAGGTGAAGGGCACGCGATCGCGCGCTTCGGGGCCGGTGTCGTACATGGAAGTGTTCGATGCTTCCTGCAAGACCGTGGAATCGGCGGGCGCGCGGCGCGGAGCGCAGATGGGTGTGCTGCGTATCGACCATCCGGATATCGAGCGCTTTATCGCTGCCAAGGATGACGGCGGCTTCCGCAACTTCAACCTGTCGATCGGCGTGACGGACGGCTTTATGCGTGCGCTGGCTTCGGATTCGGAGTTTGAGCTGGTGCATAAGGTCGAACCGGGCGATGAGGACCTGGCGGCAGGCGCGCGGCAGCGGGAGGATGGGCTTTGGGTCTATCGCCGCTTGCCGGCGCGCGAGCTGTGGGACAAGGTAATGACTTCCACCTACGACCACGCCGAACCGGGCGTGCTGTTCGTAGACCGCATCAATGCCGAGAACAACCTGTATTACTGCGAGACCCTGCGCGCGACCAACCCTTGCGGCGAGCAGCCGCTGCCCGGCTATGGCTGCTGCGACCTCGGTTCGCTGAACCTGACCTGCTTCGTGCAGAATCCGTTCACTGATCGCGCGTCCTTCAACTATGAGGCGATGCGCCACGTGGCTGGCATCGCGGTGCGTATGCTGGACCTGGCGCTGGATGCGACCCAGTGGCCGCTGCCGCAGCAGGCCGACGAGGGTGCGGCCAAGCGCCGCATCGGCCTGGGCTTCCTTGGCCTTGGCAGCGCGCTGGTGATGCTGGGCCTGCGCTACGACACCGAAAGCGGCCGTTCGATGGCGGCCAGCATCGCCGAGGCTTTGCGTGATGCGGCGTATGCCGCTTCGGTGGCGCTGGCGCAGGAGAAGGGCGCGTTTCCGTTCTTCGACAAGGAGCAGTACCTGGAAGGGGCCTTTGTGCGCCGCTTGCCGGATGCCTTGCGCGAGGCGATTGCCAGGCATGGCATCCGTAACTCGCACCTGTTGTCGATCGCGCCGACCGGCACCATTACGCTGGCGTTTGCGGACAATGCCTCCAATGGCATCGAGCCGGCGTTCTCCTGGGTCTACCAGCGCCGCAAGCGCATGCCGGATGGGTCATCGCGCTCTTACGAGGTAGCGGACCATGCGTGGCGCCTGTATCGCCATATGGGCTTCGATATGGGGCAGTTGCCGCCGCAGTTCGTCACGGCGCTGGATATGGCTGCATTGGATCATGTGAGCATGATGGAGGCGGTGCAGCCTTTCGTTGATACGGCGATTTCGAAGACCGTGAATGTACCTGAAGACTATCCGTACGAGGATTTCAAGGAGCTGTATACCGAGGCCTGGGTGGCGGGGCTGAAGGGTCTGGCGACCTTCCGTCCGAATACGGTGACGGGCAGCGTGCTGAGTGTGGCGCCGGAGCCGGCGGCGGTTTCGGCGGCAGCTGCTGCTGCCGCCGCTGCGCCGGCGTTGCGGGATGATGATCCCCTGCGCAAGCGCTTTGATGGACGTCCGCTGGGCGAGCTGGAGTCGGTGACCTCCAAGGTTGAATACTGGACGCAGGAGGGCAAGAAGTCGGCTTACCTGACGGTGAGCTTCATTACGGTGGATGGCACGCTGGATGGGGCGCCGGTGCGGATTGAGCGGCCGTTTGAGTTCTTCATGCCGGCAAACCAGCGCAGTGACGGGCAGCAGTGGATTACTTCGTCCATGCGGCTGCTGTCGATGGCGGCGCGGGCGGGGAGTTCGATTGCCAAGGCGCTGGCTGATATGCGGGAGGTGGCTTGGGAGAAGGGACCGGTGCGCTGCGGGCTGCTGACGCGCGAGGATGGGGTGCAGGTGCCGGTTTACCACGATTCGGAGGTGGCCGCGATTGCGTTTACCTTGCAGCGGATTCTGATACGGCGCGGGTTCCTAGATGCGTATGGAAACCAGGTACCGGTGCCGCAGCTGGCGGTGCTGTGTGCGTCGACAGCGCATGCGGCGCCGGAGGCGATGACGGCGGGAGGGGCGGCTCCTGCCCAGTCGGCGGGCAAGTGCCCGGAGTGCGGGGCCAGGGCGCTGCATAAGGTCGATGGCTGCACGCGGTGCGTCGAATGCCACTACATGGGGGGCTGCGGATAACTAAATCGGGGCGGCATTGGCTTCCCTTGACTTGCGTTAAGGACGCCAATTTTGCCCCTCCATAAACTTCCTCCCATACCAACCCCGAGGAGGACTTACAAATGCATCATTCTTTCCAACTTGCTTCCATCCTGGACGCCGCCAACGTGACCCGCGTACTTGACCTGCTGCGCACCGCGCCCGGCATCCGCGGCGTACACGCCCCAGCCGGTGCTGCGCACGTTGAAGTCGCCTTCGATGACTCCCTGACCAGCGTCCACCAACTGGGCAAACTGCTGGAAGAACACGGCTACCCACCTGTGGCGCCGCAACAGCGCAGCCAAACTTGCTGCGGCGGTTGCGGCGGTCATTAAACAAGACTTGACCTGGATCATGTGAGCTGCCCCAGTGGCGGCTGTATTCTGGCCAAAAACATACATTTGAAACACCACAAAAGGAGCTATCATGCACGCCACTAAGAAGTTATGGACGTGGCTCGCCATTATCTGCCTGCTATCGTTCTCGGTACTGGGCTGGGTGGGCCGCGAAATTTACCTGAAAGCGCCTCCAATAGCGCAAGTCGTCGACGACACCGGGGCGGTGCTGTACACCGCTGACCAGGTCAAATACGGCCAGAGCGCCTGGCTGTCCGCTGGCGGCCAGCAACTGGGCACCGTATGGGGCCACGGCTCCTACCTGGCGCCTGACTGGTCGGCCGACTGGCTGCACCGCGAAGCAGTCGCACTGCAAGACCTGTTCGCACGCAAGAACTTCAGCAAGGACTACGCCCAGCTCGAAGCCGGCGCAAAAGCCCACGTTGATGCACTGGTGAAGGGCGAGCTGCGCACCAACACCTACAACGCTGAAGCCAATGAAGTGAAGCTGTCGGCTATCCGCGCTGAAGCAGTGCGCACCGTAGCAAACCACTATACTGGCCTGTTCGGCAACGCCGAGCAGTACGACAAGCTGCGCGAACAGTATGCAATGGCGCCTAACACGCTGCCGGAAGCCACCGACCGCACTGCGCTGACCGGTTTCTTCTTCTGGTCTTCGTGGGCTGCGGCCGCCGACCGTCCAGGCGAAGTTGGCCTGAGCTACACCAGCAACTGGCCGCATGAACCGCTGATCGACAACACCCCGACCGCCGGCGCCGGCATCTGGTCGATCGCTTCGATCATCCTGATGATCGGCGCTATCGCCGGCATGCTGTTCTACCACGGCATGCACAAGGAAGAAGACGATCCTGTGCCGCCGAAGAACGATCCGCTGTTCAGCATGAAGGCTACGCCTTCGATGAAGGCCACCAAGAAGTACTTCCTGGTCGTGATCGGCCTGATCCTGGCGCAAGTCGGCATGGGCGTGATCACCGCGCACTTTGCGGTCGAAGGTTCAAGCTTCTTCGGTATCCCGCTGGCGAATGTGCTGCCGTTCACCGTCAGCCGCACCATCCACACCCAGTTCGCCGTGCTGTGGATCGCGACTGCCTGGCTGGCTACCGGCCTGTATATCGCTCCTGCGATCTCGGGCGCGGAACCGAAGTTCCAGAAGCTGGGCACCGACGTACTGTTCTACGCGCTGCTGTTCATCGTGGTGGGTTCGACTGCAACCGGCTGGCTGGGCACCCTGCAACACAGGGGCGTTGACTTCTCGTTCTGGCTGGGCAACCAGGGCCTCGAGTTCACCTCGATGGGCCGTGTATGGCAAATCCTGCTGTTCGTCGGCTTGCTGTTCTGGGCCTTCCTGCTCGGCCGCGGCCTGTGGCCGGCACTGAAGAAACCATCGGAAAGCCGCGGCATCATTGCCATGGTGTTCCTGGCTGCACTGTGCATCGGCGGCTTCTACGCTACTTCCCTGACCTGGGGCAAGGGCACCCACTACTCGATGATCGAGTACTGGCGCTGGTGGCTGGTCCACCTGTGGGTGGAAGGCTTCTTCGAAGTGTTCGCAACCGCTGTCATCGCACTGCTGTTCACCCGCCTGGGCCTGATCCGCGCTGCTTCGGCAAATAGCGCCATCATCCTGGAAACCATCGTGTTCCTGTTCGGCGGCATCCTGGGCACCTTGCACCACCTGTACTTCACCGGTACGCCTACTTCGGTGATCGCTATCGGCGCCATGTTCTCGGCCCTGGAAGTGGTTCCGCTGTCGCTGATCGGCATTGAGGCCTACCGCAACTACAAGCGTTCGCAGTCGGCGCCATGGCTGGCCTCTTACAAATGGGCCATCCTGTGCTTCATCGCCGTGGGCTTCTGGAATACCGTGGGCGCTGGCCTGCTGGGCTTCTCGATCAACACCCCGATCGCGCTGTACTACATGCAAGGCCTGAACATGACCGCTGCACACGGCCACGCTGCGCTGTTTGGTGTGTACGGCATGCTGGGTATCGGCCTGATGCTGTTCTGCCTGCGCGGCCTGGTTGACCGCTTCGCATGGTCGGACAAGCTGCTGGCATCGATGTTCTGGTTCCTGAATATCGGCTTGGCCATGATGGTGTTCATCTCGCTGGTTCCTGCCGGTATCTACCAGGCTGCCGCTGCCATCACCAAGGGCATGTGGTATGCCCGTTCGCCTGAGGTGGTGCACTCCACCTTCATGGAAACCGCGGTCTGGCTGCGTGTTCCTGGCGATATCGTGTTCGCGATTGGCTGCCTGTTCCTCGCCCTGTTCGCCCTGCGCCTGATCGGCAAGGCGAAGAAGGAAGAGACCGTGGCAGAAGGCGTGGCGCTGGAGAACTAAGCAATGCGCCTC
This sequence comes from Duganella sp. Root336D2, assembly GCF_001425005.1. Classification (GTDB taxonomy): domain Bacteria; phylum Pseudomonadota; class Gammaproteobacteria; order Burkholderiales; family Burkholderiaceae_D; genus Rugamonas. Next base: position 124,940 of record NZ_LMDB01000002.1, read on the forward strand.
ACGGGCCACACCGACTATGCCTTGCGCCTGCTGATGTACCTGGGCCGGCAGCAGGGCAGGCTGGTGACCGTGCAGGAGATCGCCAAGGCACACGGCATCTCCGAACATCACCTGCGCAAGGTGGCGCACCGGCTCGGCCAGGCCGGGCTGGTGGCCACCTGGCGCGGACGGGCCGGTGGCCTGCGCCTGGCGCAGCCGCCGGCTTCGATTTCGGTGGGCGCCGTAGTGCGCCTGGCCGAAGCCGACTTCACGATCGTTGAATGTTTTAATGCCACGCGCAATACCTGCCAGCTGGCCGGCGCCTGCCGCCTGCAGGCGGGATTGCACAGGGCGACCGAGGCTTACCTCGGTCATCTCGACCGCCAGACCCTGGCGGACCTCATCTGAAGGAACCATCATGAGTGCGCCTGAAATTTTGCTGGAGCTGTGCGGCATGGTGCCGCCTGAACCGATGGAGCGCGTATTGGAAGCGCTCGACCTGCTGCAACCTGGCCAGCATATCCGCATGGTCATCGACCGCGAGCCGGTTCCCCTCTACCGCATCCTCGAGAAGAACGGCTACCGCCACGCTACGTCGATGCGCGAAGACTATATCTACGAAATCCTGATTACCCACGCCGACTGATGCAACGCAAGCTGGCTTTCGAGCATACGCCCGGGCTGGCGCTGCCGCTGCGATTCCTGCTGGCGGCGCCGTGGTTCGGGGCATTGGCCGGACTGCTGCTGGTGTGGCAGGGCGCCGAAGCGATGAGCACGCGCTGGGCGCCGGCCACCTTGGCTGTGACCCATTTGCTGACCCTCGGTTTCCTTGGCATGGCCATGGCAGGTTCGCTGCTGCAGATGGTGCCGGTGGTTGCCGGCGTCGAGCTGCACTGGGCGCGCCGGCTCAGCCCCGTGATCTGGGGCGCCCTGGCCGGCGGCGCACTGCTGCTGGCGGCGGGCTTCCTGCATGGCTTGCCGTGGTGCCTGCGCGCGGCCGGCATCCTGCTGGTTGGCGCGTTTATCCTTCTTGTTGCCGTGCTGGCGCGGGCGCTGTCGCAGCGCTCCGCGCCGAACGCGCTTCCCGTCGTCGCCGGCATGCGCCAGGCCGTGCTGGCGCTGGCCTGCGCCGTGACGATCGGCGTGGCGCTGGCGGCTTTCCTGGTTGGCGCGGTGCGCCTGCGCGTGATGGAGTGGACCAATGTGCATGCCGCCTGGGCCCTGGTGGGCTGGGTCGGCGTGCTGGTGGTGTCGGTGGTGTTCCAGGTGGTGCCGATGTTCCAGTCCACCCAATTATTCCCGCGCCAACTGGCCTTCACGCTGCCGCCGCTATGCCTTGGCGGGCTGGTGCTGTGGACCGTCGGCTACCTGCTTAACCAGCCGTGGCAATGGATCGGGGCGGGCCTGGTGAGCGTTTGCCTGGGCCTGTTCGCGGTCTATACGCTGGTGCTGCTGTTCCGCCGCAAGCGCGCGGCCGATGTGTCGACCTGGTACTGGTGGCTGTCGCTTGGCTCGCTGCTGGCCAGCGTTGCCGTGTTCCTTTGCCCGCGCGGCATAGACAAAGCGCTGGTGCTTGGCGTGCTGTTTATTGTCGGCTTTGCCATGTCGGCGGTGAACGGCATGCTGTACAAGATCGTGCCGTTCCTGTTGTGGTATCACGGGCAGCACGCCGGCTGCGATGTGCCGGGCGTGCGCCAGCTGATGCCGGAGAGCGAACCGCGCGTGCAATTCGCCTGGCATGCCGCCAGCGTGGTGCTGCTGCTTGCCGCTGCCATCGCACCCGGCTGGCTTGCCCAGGCGGCAGGTGGGGTATTGGCAGTTGCCTGCATGCGCCTGGGCTTCGACCTGGCGCTGGCTGCGATCAGCCTTCGTAAGCTCGCAAACGAGCAGAATCAAGAATCTTGATCTGGCGGCCGTTCACGGCAATCATGCCCTGGTCGGCCAGCTCGTGCAGCACGCGCGAGAAGTATTCCGGCGTCAGGTTCAGGCGCGAGGCCAGCAGCTTCTTGCTGACGGCCAGCGTGATCTCGGAACCATCCCCCGCATCGTCATCCTTCAACAGATAGCCAATAATGCGCTGGCTGCCTGAGCGCAGCGAGTAGGCTTCCACGTCCGAAATCAGGCCATGCAAGCGGCGGCTCATGCCCGCCAGCATGCGGCGGGCGAACTGCGCATTGCGCGCCAGTTCGGCGAATACGGTGTGTTTGGAGATGTGCAGCAGCATGCAGTCGCTGACAGCGTGGGCGGTGACGATGTAGGGCTTTTCCATGAACATCAGCGCTTCGCCGAAGCTGTGCCCCGGGCCGATGATCTCGACGATCTTCTCGTTGCCCTGGGCGGAAAGGAAGCTGAGTTTGACCTGGCCGAATATGACCATGTGGAAGCCGATGCATGGATCGCCGCGCTGGAAGACTGCGCTGCCGCGCGGGATGTGGTGTTCGGTGGTGCCGGCAGCCACCAGCGTCAGCTCCTCCGGCGACAGGTCTGCGAACAGGGGCAGTCGCTTGAGGAACTCGCGGTGGTCGATTTTGGGGCTTGGCATGTGGTTCTCCTGAAATGGCAAAAGGACCCGCTGGGCGGGTCCTGTCCTGGTTAAGGTAATGTCGGTTCTAATCCTGAAGATCAGTGGCCCGAGTCACCGTCAGGCTTGCTGCTGGTCCGGAAGACTTCCGGATTCTCCTTGCCGGTCACGTAGAGGAAGCCGACCAGGCCTTTCTCCATCCGCGACAGGGCGTGGTCGACCAGGATGAAGCGTCCTGGCACCTCGGTCTTGAACTCGACCATCGTTGCGCCGCCGGGAGCCACGGTCGTGGTCTGCACGTTTTGCAGCGGAGGCGAAGTCAGGTCGCCCAGGTTGTAGACGCGGTCGAACACTTCACCGATCACGTGGAAGCTGGAGGTTGCGTTAGGACCGCCGACACCGAAGAAGATGCGGACGGTTTCGCCGACCTTGGCTTCCATGCGGTGGGTTTTGGTCAACGCATCGTGGGTGCCGTTGAACATCAGGTGTTCCGGTTGTTCGGCCAGCAGTTTGTCCAGCGAGAATTCGGCTTCACCTGGAGTGCCGTGTTTCTGCGCGGTGTACAGCTCGCCCTGCATCACGTAGAACTCCTTGTCGACCTTCGGCAGGCCGCCTTCCGGTTCCACCAGGATCATGCCGTACATGCCGTTGGAGATGTGCTGGGCCACCATCGGGGTAGCGCAGTGGTACACGTACAGGCCCGGGTTGAGGGCCTTGAAGGTGAAGCTCTTGGTGCTGCCTGGAGCCGCCTGTGTCACCGCAGCGCCGCCGCCTGGTCCGGTCACGGCATGGAAGTCGACCGAGTGGATCATATGGCTGTCCTTGGCGTTGGACATGTCGACATTCACGGTATCGCCCACACGGACGCGGATGAACGGGCCTGGAACCTTGCTGTTGAAGGTCCAGTATTTGTAGGTGGTGCCATCCATCATCTGGCCGAGCACCTCGGTGGTGTCCAGCTTCACGTTGACAGTTTGCGGGCCGCGTTTGCCGACAGGCGTGCCCACTTCCGCTGGGCTGCGCGAAACGTCGGCACCTTTTGGTGCTGCTTTGAGTTCGCCTTCGCCAACGATGATCTTGCCGATCATGCCTGCAGCCACGTGGCCTGGCAGGGAGCAGATGTAAGTGAATTCGCCTTTCTTGTCAGCCTTGAACACGATGGCGGTCGATGCGCCTTTGTCTTTCAGCTGGTTCGACTTGACTTTGAAGTCAGGCACCGAGATGTCGTGGGTTGCGCCATCGCCGTTGACCAGGTTGATCTGCACCACAGCACCTTCCGGCACGCGCAAGGTCGGATTGGCCTTGCCCTTGGATTCGCCGGCGTCGCTGACGAAAACCAGCTTACCGTCTGCGATATCGGTGTGCAGGGTAAAGGTCACGTCGGGACGATATTGGACTGCAGTGCTGCCGCCGTGCTGGCCATGTTGTGCATAAGCTGGCGCCAAGGTTGCTGCGCCGATCACCAGTGCAGCGATGGCTTTGGACATCAGGGTCGGTTTCATTTTCTTCTCACAGGTTTGTCCGGCACGGGATTGCGCCGTTTGACAAGCAAATCTTATGTTTTACATGCATGTTATTGAATTGACGCAGGTCAAAAATTTGGAAAGAACTGCGTATTCTCAATGCAAGTCAGTTATTTTTGATCTAGATCAAGCCGTGAGAAGACCCCGCGCCACACCCTATGGCGCCAATTGCTGGAGAATCGTGTAGGCCGCCTTGATGCGGTCCTCGTTCGGATAGGTGGAATTTGCCAACATGACAATGCCGATCTTCTTTTTCGGCACGAAAACCGCATAGGCGCCGAAGCCTCCCGTGGAGCCGGTTTTGTGGAACAGGGTGGCGCCGCCTGCCGCGCCGCGCGCGTCGAGCCGTTTGGCCGCAACCAGTTCGCGAGTCATCGACGGGGCGCTGCCGCTTTGCAGGCGCTCCAGTGAGACAGGATAGGGGTACTGTTCCCAGCCAAGGCCTTGTACCAGTGGGCCGGCTTCAAAATAAGGCACGTGGGTTGCCGCGACGGCGCGTCGCATGGACGGCTCCAGGCGGCCCGGATCGATATTCGCCTGCACGAAGCGCAGCAGGTCTGCGCTGCTGGTTTTGACGCCGTAAGCCTCTGCGTCAAAGGGGCCGGGATTCACACGGACTTGCAGGTCGCCCTTGTAGCCCCAGGCGTAGTTCGCCATCGCGTGCTCCGGCACATCTTCGTAGGTGTTGTTCATGCCGAAGCGGGGGAAGATCTCGGACACCATCGCAGTCGCGAAATCCTTTCGTAGCGCAGCTGCGGCGGCGTGTCCAAGCAAGCCAATGCTGGGGTTCGAGTAACGGCGTTTGGCACCCGGCGCTGCGTCCGCCTTCCATGCGCGGAAGAAGGCCATTTCCCGGCCCTCGCGTACATCGTCAGGGAATTGCAGCTTAAGCCCGCCGGCAGTGTAGGTACCGAGATGGAGCAGGGTGGCTTTGTCGATTTCGCTGCCTTTGAGTTGCGGCAGGAAGCGCGAAGGATGTGCGTCCAGCGACAGCTTGCCTTGCGCCTGCGCCCAGGTGGCCAGGGTGGCGGTCATGGCCTTGCTGACCGAGCCGATTTCGAACAGTGTGTTCTTGCTGACAGGCGCATTGGTTTCGCGCGAGGCGATGCCGTAGTTGAAGTAGTAGGGCTTGCCGTCCAGCGTGACGGCGACCGCCATACCGGGCATCCCATGCTCTGCCATCAACGGACGAATCGCGCCATCAACAGCGGAGCGCACTTTCAGCCCGCGCAGGAAGCTCTCGCGCACCTCCATGCCATTACCATCGCCGACCTGGGCGAAGACGACGCGCTGGCCGCCGCGTTCAAGCCAGCCTACATACCAGCCCAGCTCTCGGCCGCCATCGCTGCCGCTGCCGGTCTTGCCGAAGACCTGCCAGCCGCCGACTTGCTCGGGCCATTTGACCAGCGTTCGAGCCATGTCGTAAGCATTCGGTTTGACGTCCAGGCCGCGGTTGACGACTCGACGCAGGAAAGCGATTTGCTCGTCCGGCGAAATGCGCAGCGAAGAGCCGAGCCAGGATTCCGACAGGCCGTTGTTCTTGCCTGGATCTCCGCTGACATCCGCATTGCCATAGTCGAAACGCTTGACGTAGCTTGCGAAGCGCTCCTCGCCCAGTTGCAGCGTGACTTGCTGGGAATACCAGACGACCGACTCCTTCATCCACGAACTCGGATCGTGCGATTGCCGCCATACGGGACGCCAATCCACGTAGCCTTGCTTGAAGGGGAGCACGGGGGCATGCTCGTCCCACAGCACGCCCGCATCGTAGCCCATCAGCGCGAGCGGCAGCTTGAAGGTCGACATCGGCGGCAGGCGTTTATCGCACACGCCATCGTGCGCCAGCCACTTGCCGCTGGCCGCATCGGCCATAGCCAGGCAATGCTCTGCAGAATACGCGAGCAAAGGGAGGCCCAGCCCTGCAAGCAGGGCGAAGATTTTGCGTTTCATTTTTTTTCTCGGTTTAGAGTTTTGCGAGTTGCGCGGGGAGTTCGCGCAGGAAGGCTTCTTTGGTGCGCGGGCCCGCAGCACCTTCGATCAAAGTCTCGTCCTGGGCCAGGCGCGCGAACACGATGGTGCGCTGGCCATTGGTCGCCCAGCCTACGAACCAGCCGTAGGACCGGGAGTAGTCGTCCTTGCCGTCCGGGCCGACGGGGGCACCGGTACCGGTTTTGCCGAAGACTTGCCATCCGTTCGGCAGGTCTTTCACTTTCAGCAGTTGCGCGGTCTGCTCGTGCGCATACAGCGAAACCGGGAGCTCTTTGCGCACCAGCCGGCGCAGGAAGGTTGTCTGCTCGTCGGGCGAAATCTGCATCGAAGAACCGACCCACGACCAGGTCAGGCCGTTGTCTTTGCTCTTGTCTCCGCCGATGTCGCGGTTACCGTAGCCGAAGCCCTGCACATAACGCTCGAATCGCTCGCGGCCAATATGCTGCGTCACCTGCTGGGCGTACCAGACGGCCGAATGGCTGATCCACTGGCTCGGATCCATATCGCGGCGCCACTGCTTGTTCCAGGCCTGATAGCTCTCCCGATAAGGCAGCAGCGGCGCATGCTGGTCTTTCAGGAAGCCGCTGTCAAAGCCCATCAGGCTGACGGCAATGTTGAAGGTCGATACCGGTGTAATGCGCGCAGTGCAATCGCCTTCGCGCAGCAGCGGCTTGCCGCTGGCGGCATCGACAAAGGTCGTGCAATTCAGTGCTGCGACCGATTGCGCAGAAGGCGAAACGCTCCATGCCAATGCCGGTTGCAGCGCGAAATTGCCGCCGACGATAGCGAGCAGCGCCGCAGCTGTCGCAGCACGCGCCCACATTGCGCGGCGCGAATTGGCAGGCGTTCGGATCAGCGACACGCGCTCCGTCAGCGTGTTCGCATCGATGTTGCCAAATGCCAGCGCGCCTTGCGGTGTAAGATGCTGCAGCTTGAGCTGAGCCAACAGCGCGGCTGCATAGGCTTTGCGCTGCGATGCCGGGCGCCCACGCAGCACGTCGCGATCGCAGCCAAGTTCCTGCGCCCAGGTCAGGTTGGCGCGCAGCAGGCGCATGAAGGGATTGAACCACAACAGCGTTTGCAGCAGCATGCCGGCGGCCATCCAATGCAGGTCATGGCGGCGCAGGTGGGTCATCTCATGTTCGACAATCATTTCGCGCTGCAGCTTATCGAAACCGACCAAATGGCGCGGCAGCAGCAGGCGAGGGCGGAAAAGGCCATGCAGCATCGGAGAAATCGGCGCATCCACTTCAATGATGTCGGCATCGCCAGCGCTCGCAACATCGCCGGTTTGCGCCAGGCGATTCAGCATGCGCTGCGCGCGCCAAACGGTGGCTGTCGACCAGGCCAGCCCGAGCAGGTACACGCACAGCCACAATTGCGCGCCATGCAGCATCCAGACACGCGAACCGGCAGAATCACCTGCATCGCGCGCCTCTTCGGCAGTTGTAATAGGCAGGGCCGGGGCCTTTGGCGCCGCAATATAGTGGGTGACCGTTTCAGTGGCCGCTTCAAGTGGAGGAATCAGGCGCACACGTTCGCTGTGCGGCAGCAGCATCAATGTAAAAGTCGCCAGCACGGCCAACTGGCCAAGCAGCCATAGGGATCGTTGCGCTGCCAGAGCGGGCAAAAAGCGCCGGAGCAGGGCGCTTAGAGCCCACACGCTGAAGCCCGCGGCAAAGCAGCCAAGGCTCGCCAACAGGAAGCGCATCAACAGCAAGTCGAAGTCGCTCACTTTACGTCGTCCTCATCGGGCCAGTCGGACAGCATTTGCTCGAGCTGTGCCAGTTCGCTGGCATCCACCAGCTTACTGCCGGCGAACATGTTCACCGGCAGCGGGGTGTCCAGCTCCATGATGCGCGTGCCGAAATCGCGGGCGTAAGCGGCCAGGGTTTCAACTTTATCCAGCAAGGCCTCATAGACCTGCACGCCATGGCGGACGTGCTGCACAATCATTTGTTTCTCCATCATGCGCTCGACTGTCTTGCGCGTGGACGAGAACGACCATGCCAGTTCATCCTCCACCGACTCGTGGATTTCGCGTGCGCTCAGAGGCGCCTGGCGCCAGAGAGCTTTCAGGACGCAGAGTTCGGGAGTAGATGGAATCAGCATGGACTTACGAAGTTTGTGACGATGTGCGACAGTATGCGACAGTTGTCACAATGATGTCAAGCGAGTGGCGTTGCAAATTAATCAATTGATTGTAGGTAACAGGGGATTGGGCGGTGCTAACATCGCGTGATTGACCTTGGAGTTAGCAATGATTGAACAAAGATTTTCGGCGGAAGCATTTGCGAAAGCCGGCGTTGGAACGCCGGAGGCTAGAGAGCTTTCCAAGCAATTAAGGACTGCCATTCTCGAACACCTTGAACCTGCGCTTGCTGCATCGATGCGATCTGTCATTGATCATCTTAATTCGATGGGGCATAAGCTGGCGCCGTATGGACCACAGTTAGTTGGAGACAAGCATTATCGTGAGCTGAGCCGGGATGGGCCTGATGGCTACAGATTTTTGGTCGGGCTGGATGCGGTCGTAAGCGTCGGCTACCCGCATACCACTGACGCCGGAGACCCTTTGGGTGTCGTATCCGATGATGAAGGTTCAGTTCAATGAAAGGACGGAAATTTGATGAGGTGGTGGAAAACGCTGCTCCTTACTACTGCCACCATTTTTGTAGTGGCTTGCAGTCATCAGGATGAGATTACGCCGCGCGGCTATGTACTCATGATCGATGGGGGATTGCAGCAGCAACGTAAAGCAATTGCCAAGGCATTGTTAGGCGACAAAAAGGTAGCGATTGCCGGCCCTTTGGTATGGGCTGATGACGGGACCAAGACGAATGCAGTACCCGACTATGGATGGATCACCGCCACTGGCGCCATCATCGTTCAGAGCGAAAAGTATGGTGTGCTCTTGATTGAGGAGCCGACCATTATAGAGGGCAAGGTGGCCTGGAGTTGCGTCGTGTATCCCGCAGAGGCAAAGCCGAAGTTATGCGGTTTCGAAAGGTAAGCCATCAGGGGATGAATGTCGTCGCGTCACGAAGTGATGAAGCCAGGGTTGGCAATGAATTCAGTGAGATAGTGGAGGGCCAAGGATGGGCGCAAAAACGTGGTTGTTGATGTATGCCGATGGTGATCCGATCGACCGGCTGCGCTCACGGCTGAAGCTGGACCGCGAGGCCAGTGCTGCGCTGGTGTCGCGCCTCTTCGAAGCGCCGTTCTGGTCGGGTGAGCGGCCAGTGGGTGATCCTGGGGATAATTCCAGCAATTACCCGCTTTCGTTCCATCCGTTGGAAATGGGAGAGGCTGCGCTTGAAAACTTGTTCGGCTACCAGTTGGAAGGTAACCTCGACTCGGAGTCATTGGACCCGGACTCGGTCCCACTCATGGCTTTCACAGCCGTGAAGAAGCCATGGTGGAAAAGACTGGCATAGAACTTCAAATGCAAGAGGGGTGGGGCGTCGTTGCCGCAATCGATTCTGGCGCCATGGATCGTTGCACTTTGCCGGTCCTTGTTACGTGATGCGATACTCCGTGTTACTTGCCCGCCTGGATATGCCCGCTAGACTGTCGTGAAGTGTCGAATGAACTCGGTGCGCCGGAATCAGGTTCCGGACATCGCAATCTCATGGGCAGGAGGCATCATGCCGCGCGAAAGCATCAGCAGGTATAACGGGACTTGGGGAATTTGCGGTTTCACCTCTGCCTTGAGCCACCTGTACACCACGGACGTCCGCTTGCAGAACCAGATTGACACGAAAACACCGCGCACCATCCAGCTGGGGTTGTTGGTCGAGGTGCTGACGTTCCTGAAATACGTGCGCGCGTTCTGGGCTGACTTGATCCCGGGACTCGAAGTGTTGAACAAGGAACTCAAATCGCCTCTGATGCATCTTGGCGTTGAAGGATATATCCAGATGGCTGACTTGGCCGTGCGTAGCAAGCGCTTAATTGGAGAGAGCAATGATTTCCAATGCGCGTTGACGCCGGAAGCGTTGACCCTGTATGTGCAGGAAATATGCGGTATACCAACGGCAACCCTCACCAGCGATGCCGATCCGGGCGGGCAAGGCCTCCTGGGGATCATGAGCAGCCAGAACAAATTGGTGCATTGGGTCTATCGTGACGGTGGAGGGAATGTGTATAACTGGGGGAAGGTGATGTCCTCCGTCGAATGGCCTATCGATGACGATTGTGGATTGCAGGTGGAAGGACTCCACCATGTGGGATGCCACGTCTCGCTGGTCTGAGCGCGTGGGCGTCTAGATTCGGTGCCAAGATTCGGTGCCAGGTCTGTCATTTGGACACGCGCCAACGCCCTTTGATCTTTCTCAATACGCAAATCTGCCATCTTTCGCGTATTGAGAAAGATCAAATGTTTGCGCTAGCTGTCCGAATGACAGACCTGGCACCGACTTTTGGCCGCGAGTTTAGATTGCGGTGCCGTCGAGCGCGTGGCGGGTGATGGCGCCGTTGTCGGCGATGCTGATCCAGCCGCCGCGTGGGGGCGTGGATTCTGGTTCCCAGTCCGGCAGCACGTAGCGGTGGGTGCCGGCGACTTCGTGCAGGGCGGGGCGGTGGGTGTGGCCGTGGATCATGATCGTGGTGCCGGTTTGGGCGAACACGTCGGCGATCGCTTCGGGCGTTACATCCATGATTTCGTAGGACTTCTCGGCGTGACCTTGCTTGCTCTGCTCGCGCAGGCCGGCAATGATCTGCTTGCGCTGGGCGAGCGGCATGGACAGGAATTGCTGCTGCCACGCGGGCTGGCGCACTTGCGCGCGGAACGCCATGTATTTCATGTCTTGGGTACATTGGGCGTCGCCGTGCACCAGCACGATGCGCTGGCCGTAGACGTCGATCACCCAGGTTTCGGGCAGCAGGGTCAGGCCCGCTGCGGCGGCGAAGGCTTCGCCGACCAGGAAGTCGCGGTTGCCCGCGATCCAGAACAGCTGTACGCCCGCGTCGCTGACGCGGCGCAGGGCGGACACAATCTGCTGGTGGAAGGGTTCCGGCAGGTCATCATCGCCCGCCCAATATTCGAAGATATCGCCCAGCAGGTAGAGCTGCTTTGCACCCAGCGCATGTTCGTCGAGGAAGCGCAGGAACGCTTCCGTCAGTACCGGCCGCGCCGGTTGCAAATGCAGGTCTGATACGAAGAGAATCAATTACGCTGCTTCGATCTTTTCGATGATGATGTCTTCCGCTGGCACGTCGGAGAACATGCCGGAACGGGTGGTCTTCACGCCCTTGATCGCGTCAACCACTTCGGTGCCTTGGGTGACTTTGCCGAACACTGCGTAGCCCCAGCCGTCCTGGCCTGGGTAGTCCAGGAAGGAGTTGTTCTTCACGTTGATGAAGAACTGTGCGGATGCGGAGTGCGGTGCCGAGGTACGTGCCATGGCCAGGGTGTATGGCTCGTTTTTCAGGCCGTTCTTGGCTTCGTTTTCCACGGTCTGGTCAGCTGGCTTCTGCTTCATGCCTGGCTCGAAACCGCCGCCTTGGATCATGAAACCGTCGATCACGCGGTGGAAGATGGTGTTGTTGTAGTGGCCGGCCTTCATGTAGGTCAGGAAGTTCTCGACGGTCTTCGGTGCCTTTTCAGCGTCCAGCTCGGCAACGATGGTGCCTTTGTTGGTGGTGATGGTGATGGTGGTCATCTTATTGTCCTTTGGTGTTTCTAAAAAAGCGTTATTTTACAGGCTCCTGCTGCGGAACAGGAGTGGGCTCCTGGACCGGGGCAGGTTCTTGGGCTGGTGCAGGTTCGACAACTGGCGGCGGGGCCGGTGGAGCTGGCGGGACGATGCGGTTTTTCAGGACGGTGGCCGATTTGATCACGACCGGGCGAACCGGGATGTTCTGGAAACCTGGCTTGTCATCCACCAGCAGCACTTTGATCTTGTCGACGGTCTCTTTGCCCTGGATGACTTTACCGAAGACGGCATAGCCGTGGCCTTTCATGTTCGGGTAGTCCAGGCCGATATTGTCGACCACGTTGATGAACCATTGCGAATTGGCGGAATTCGGCGAATCGTGGCGCGCCATCGAGATGGTGTAGGCGAGGTTGGACAGGCCGTTCTTTTCTTCGCTCTTGATGTCGGGGCGCAGCGGTTGTTTTGACTTCAGGTCGGCCGTATAGCCGCCGCCCTGTACCATGAAGCCGTTGATCACACGGTGGAAAATGGTGTCTTTGTAGAAGCCGCTCTTTACATAGGCGAGGAAGTTGGCGCTCGAGATCGGGGCCTTTTCCTGGTCCAGTTCGACGATGATTTCGCCAAGGTTGGTCTTGATCGACACTTGCGGGTTGTCGGCAGCTGCCGCGGCGCTGCCAATCAGCAGGCCGGCCAGCAGGGCAATCCATTTCTTCTGCATTCTTGTTTCCTTTATAAGAACTGCGACTCGCGTGCGCGAATTTTTCAATGCTATACTTCGCCAGACGTTCCATTCTAACAAAGTAGAACTATAACAAAGGGACCAAACATCCCCCTGGTACACACCGAGCACCGGTGCGACGCCCCAGGCGTTCGCGCCAGTGACCCGTTTACTTCGAGTCCGATGAGCAATTTAAAGATCTTCAACACGCTGGCACGCGAAAAGCAGTCGTTCAAACCCATTGATGCGGGCAAGGTCCGGATGTATGTCTGTGGCATGACCGTTTACGACTACTGCCACGTGGGCCATGGCCGCATGCTGATGGCGTTTGATGTCATCTATCGCTGGCTGAAGGCGTCGGGCTACGACGTGCGCTATGCGCGCAATATCACGGACATCGATGACAAGATCATCAAGCGCGCGGTCGAGAATGGCGAAACCATTGGACAGCTGACCGGTCGCTTCATCAAATACATGGATGAGGATTGCGAGGCGCTGGGCATCCTGGATCCGACCGATGTGCCGAAGGCAACCCAATACGTGCCGCAGATGCTGGGCATTATCGAGAAGCTGGAAGCCAAAGACCTGGCTTACAAGGCTGCTGATGGCGACGTTAACTATGCCGTGCGCCAGTTTGAAGGCTATGGCAAGCTGTCGGGCAAGTCGCTGGACGACCTGCGCGCCGGTGAGCGCGTGGACGTTAACACCGGCAAGCGCGATCCGCTGGACTTCGTGCTGTGGAAGGCTGCCAAGGAATCCGAACCGGAAGAAGTGAAGTGGGATTCCAAGTGGGGCAAGGGTCGTCCGGGCTGGCACATCGAGTGCTCGGCGATGTCGTGCTCCTTGCTGGGCGAGACTTTCGACATCCATGGTGGTGGCGCTGACCTGCAGTTCCCGCACCACGAGAACGAAATCGCGCAGTCGGAAGGTGCTTCCGGCAAGACGCTGGCCAACTACTGGGTCCATAACGGCTTCGTGCGCGTGGACGGCGAGAAGATGTCCAAATCGCTGGGCAATTTCTTCACCATCCGCGAAGTGCTGAAGATGTTTGACGCGGAAGTTGTGCGCTTCTTCATCCTGCGCGCCCACTACCGCAGCCCGCTGAACTATTCGGACGTGCACCTGGATGACGCGCGCGGTGCGCTGACCCGCTTGTACACCGCGCTGGATGGCGTGGAAGGCGACGGCCAGCCGCTGGACTGGAACGAAGACAATGCCAAGCGCTTCGCCGAAGCGATGGACGATGACTTCAACACTCCGATCGCGGTGTCGGTGCTGTTCGACCTGGCTTCGGAAGTGAACAAGACCAAGTCGCCCGCCGCCGTGCGCCAGATGAAAGGTCTGGCTGCTGTCCTGGGCCTCCTCGAGCGTGTCCCTCGTGAGTTCCTCCGTGCTGTCCGCCCGACCTATGTGCTGAAAGCGGAAGCCGGTAAATTCGAGATTACGGGCGGGGAAGCGACGATTACGCATTGGACTGAAGACGCAATCGAAGCCGCCATCGCCAGCCGCGCCGCTGCAAAGAAGTCGCGAGACTTCGCCACTGCCGACAAGGTGCGTGCCGACCTGCTGGCAGCCGGCATCGTCCTCGAAGACAAGCCTGACGGCACCACGAACTGGCGCCGCGCGTAATGGTTCTATCCAGGGAAAACGGGGATCAGGCCCCGGTGCCGCCGTATTGGGAGGAAGCCAAGGCAGAGCTCATGAAGCGCGATCGCATCATGAACCGCCTGATTCCCCAATTCGGTGACCTGCACCTGGTCGGCCATGACGATCCGTTTATTACCCTGGCGCGCGCCATCGTCAACCAGCAGGTCACGACCCAGGTCGCCAATGCGGCGTGGGCCAAGCTGCTGGAGACCTGTCCCAAATTCACCCCGGCAGCCGTTCAAAAAGTCGGCGCCGCAGCGCTGGCGGGCTGCGGCCTGTCCAAGCGCAAGGCCGAATACATCCTGGATCTGGCCGACCATTTCAAGAATAAGAAGGTCCACGCCGCCCAATGGGCGCAGATGGATGACGAAGCCGTCATTTCCGAACTGGTTCAGATTCGCGGTATTACACGCTGGACAGCGGAGATGTTTTTGATATTTAATTTGCTCCGACCCAACGTGCTGCCGCTTGATGACAGCCGGCTGATCAGTGGGATCAGCCAGAACTATTTTTCCGGGGAGCCCGTGTCGCGCAGCGATGCGCGCGAGGTTTCGGCGAATTGGGAACCCTTCCGTACGGTCGCCACATGGTATTTATGGCGTAGCCTTGATCCGGTTCCGGTAAAATAGCGCAAATTCTCACCGGCAACCGTTATTGGCAATGTTGTCGGGGAAGCAAAAAACCTTGGAGGTACAATGATTAAAACGACTTTCCTCAATTTTGAGCAACCGATCGCGGAACTGGATTCCAAGATTGAAGAGCTGCGTTTCGTACAAGACGATTCGGCCGTCGACATTTCCGAAGAAATCGACCGCCTGGCCAAGAAGAGCCAACAGCTGACCAAAGATATTTACGCCAAGCTGACTCCTTGGCAGGTTTCCCAGATCGCCCGCCACCCGCAACGTCCATACACCATGGACTACGTGAACGAAATCTTCACCGACTTCCACGAACTGCACGGCGACCGCACTTATGCGGATGACCAGTCCATCATTGGCGGTTTTGCCCGTTTTAATGGCCAGCCTTGCATGGTCATCGGTCACCAGAAGGGCCGCGATACCAAAGAGCGCGCCATGCGCAACTTCGGCATGCCGAAGCCGGAAGGCTACCGCAAGGCCATGCGCCTGATGAAGCTGGCGGAAAAGTTCAACCTGCCTATCTTCACCTTCGTTGATACTCCTGGCGCATTCCCTGGCATCGACGCGGAAGAGCGCGGCCAGTCGGAAGCGATCGGCCATAACCTGTATGTGATGGCGGAACTGAAAGTGCCGCTGATCGCGACCATCATCGGCGAAGGCGGCTCCGGCGGCGCGCTGGCGATTGCAGTCGGCGATACCGTGCTGATGCTGCAGTACGCGACTTATTCGGTGATTTCGCCTGAGGGTTGCGCTTCGATCCTGTGGAAGACTTCCGAGCGCGCGTCCGATGCCGCTGAAGCGCTGGGCCTGACCGCGCACCGCCTGAAGGCGATTGGCCTGGTCGACAAGATCATCACCGAGCCGCTGGGTGGCGCACACCGCGATCCGAAGGAAATGGCCAAGATGCTGAAACGCGCGCTGGCGGATTCGCTGCGCCAGTTCCAGGGCGTCAAGACCAAGGACCTGCTGACTGCTCGCCATGAGAAGTTGATGAGCTACGGTAAGTTCAAAGAGACCACTGCTTCCGAATAAAACCGGCAAAGCGGTGTCTGACCCGCAGGGTCAGGCACCGGTTTACCGGTTTCAGTATGCGCACCCAGCAAATCCTCCAGCAATCCCTCGCCGACCTCCCGCCAGGCCCCATCGCCATCGCTTACAGCGGAGGCCTGGACAGCAGCGCCCTGTTGCACCTTGCCGCCGCGAGCGACCGAAAAGTCTACGCTTTCCACATCCACCACGGCTTGAGCCCCAACGCCGACGCCTGGGAAGCCCACGCGCGTGCCGAATGTGAACGCCTGGACATCACCTTCGCCAGCCGCCGCGTCACCCTCGACGACCGCAGCGAAGCCTCAGCCCGCAAAGCCCGCTATGCAGCATTAGGCGCGTTATGCACCGAGCATGGCGTGCACCTGCTGCTCACCGCCCACCACCTGGACGACCAGGCTGAAACCATCCTGCTGCAGCTGCTGCGCGGTTCCGGTGTTGCCGGCCTGTCCGGCATGGACGCCTCCAACCGCGCCGCCGGCCTGCTCGGCACCAGCGCAGTGCTGCTGGCCCGCCCGCTATTGCAGGTCAGCCGCGCGCAGCTGGAAGACTACGTGCGCGAGCACGCCATCAGCCACATCGAAGACGAGTCGAACGCAGACCTGCGCTACGCCCGCAATGCGCTGCGCCACGAGATCATGCCCAAGCTGGCGCAAGCCTATCCGGGCTACCAGGAGCGCTTTGCCCGCAGTGCGCGCCACGCCCAGGCAGCCCAGCGCCTGCTGACCGAGCAGGCGGCCGACGACCTGCACGCTTGCCTGGCCGGTGAAGACAGCCTGGATATGGCGCGCGTACGCATGCTCAGCGCCGACCGCATCTCCAACCTGCTGCGCCACTGGTTCGCCGAGCGCGGCATCCGCCTGCCGTCTACCAACTGGCTGGCCGAGATGCAGGAGCAGGCCCTGACCGCGCGCGACGACGCCAACCTCAAGGTTGTCCATCCCGACTGCGAAGTGCGCCGTCACCGCGACCGCCTTTACCTGGTTCCGCGCCGCGCCGAGGCTGACGCCGAGCAGCGCGAAGCCTTCCGCTGGAACGGGGAGGGCAGTATCGACTTCCCTGAATTTGGCGGTACGCTGCATTTCGAGCTGGCCCCGGTCGGCCTCGACCCGGACTGGCTGCGCCAGCAGATGCTCACGATCGAGCTGCGCAAAGGCGGCGAAAAGCTCAAGCCTGCCCGCAATCGCCCCACCCGCACCCTCAAACAGCACTACCAAACCCTCGGCATCCCGGCCTGGGAGCGCGAGCACCTGCCGATGGTATCGATCCCCGGCGATATCCTGTATGCCGCCGGTATCGGCATGGATTGCCGCAAACTGAGCTCCAGTCCAGAGCATCGTTTGGTATTTCGCTGGGAAACCAAATAATTTTTGCCGACATCTGTCTAGACATATGAACTTATGCCAATTAGGTATGAGTGTATGAGCTTTTTGACTTGAGATTTTGCAACGCAGCATGTAGAGTAAAGGGCTCCCTTTATCACATCAATGCGGAAAAATCAGCATGGCTTTAATCGTTCACAAGTACGGCGGCACGTCGATGGGCTCGACGGAACGCATCAAGAACGTCGCGCGTCGCGTCGCCAAATGGCACGACGCGGGACACCAGGTGGTCGTAGTACCGTCGGCAATGTCCGGCGAAACCAACCGCCTGATTGCCCTGGCCAAGGAAATCCAGAACCCGCCCGACCCACGTGAACTGGACATGCTTGCCTCCACCGGCGAGCAAGTGTCCGTGGCCCTGCTGTCGATGGCGCTGCAAGCGATCGGCAAGGACGCCATTTCCTACACCGGCTGGCAAGTAGCGATTAAAACCGACTCCGCCTTCACCAAAGCCCGCATCCAGTCGATCGACGACGACCGCGTGCGCGAAGACCTGGAGAAGGGCCGCATTGTGATCATTACCGGTTTCCAGGGCGTTGACGAGAACGACAACATCGCCACCCTGGGCCGCGGCGGTTCCGATACTTCGGCCGTGGCGATTGCCGCCGCGCTGAAGGCGGCCGAATGCCTGATTTATACCGACGTCGATGGCGTCTACACCACCGACCCGCGCGTGGTTTCCGAAGCGCGCCGCCTGAAAGCGATCACGTTTGAAGAGATGCTGGAACTGGCTTCGCTGGGTTCCAAAGTCCTGCAAACCCGCTCGGTGGAATTCGCCGGCAACTACCGCGTACCGACCCGCGTGCTGTCCTCGCTGACCGATCCGCTGATGGATCTGGCGGAAGAAGCCAGCTCGGGCACCCTGATTTCGTTTGAGGAAGACCAAAACATGGAACAAGCAGTCATCTCCGGCATCGCCTTCAACCGCGACGAAGCCAAAATCACCGTGCTGGGCGTGCCAGACCGTCCAGGTATCGCTTACCACATCCTGGGCCCGGTGGCCGAAGCCAATGTCGAAGTCGACATGATCATCCAGAACCAGGCTGTCGACGGCAAGACCGACTTCACCTTCACCGTGTCGCGCAACGACTACCAGAAGGCGATGGATGTGCTGCACAACGAAAAAGGCGAAATCGGCCACCACACCCTGGTGGGCGACGCTAAAGTGTCCAAGATCTCCGTGGTCGGCGTGGGCATGCGTTCGCACGTTGGCGTGGCTTCCCAGATGTTCAAGACCCTGGCGGAAGAGGGCATCAACATCATGATGATCTCCACCTCCGAGATCAAGATTTCCGTCCTGATCGACGAGAAGTACATGGAGTTGGCCGTGCGTGCGCTGCACAAAGCGTTCGAGTTGGAAAAAGAGTAAATATTTCCAAAAAAACTGCAGTATTTACCTTGACCAAAGCGGTCTCGGTCTTTAATATTGCGGTCGCGTTGACGCAGTAACATATCAACGAGGAGACGTGGCCGAGTGGCCGAAGGCACCTCCCTGCTAAGGAGGCATACGGGCAAAACCTGTATCGTGGGTTCGAATCCCACCGTCTCCGCCAGATTCAAGCGAAAAGCCCCGAGGAAACTCGGGGCTTTTTGTTTTCTTACTCAACAACAAGGAATCGATATGAAGTTGATCTCCGCAGTCTTGCTTGCCGCCTCGCTTTTGACTAATGCCCAGGCAGGCAACCCGAACCCGGATGCCAAACAGGTCGCGGCAACGCACGACCTTCTGCAGGAGATGCAAGCCGAAAAGATGATGCGTATGACCGCCGGCATGAGCCACTATGCATCCGAAGCTGAGCGCAAGAAGGTGATGGATAAGGTGATCGCAACGCCGTCGGAAACCATCTACACGGGGCTGGCAACGCCTGTGGCCCGCCTCCTCAGCCCGGAGACCGTGAGCGAGATGACGCGCTTCTACCAGTCCAGCTACGGCAAGAAGGTGCTCGACAACATCTACAACAGCGGCGCGCAGCTCTATCCCACCGTGCCCAAGGCGACGCCCGCCGAGCAGGCCGAGTTGAAGAAGCCCGCCTACATCAAGGCCGATCGCGAATTCAAGGCGAACGACCAGGCGATCCACCATGAAGTCTTCGTGCTGCTGAAGCAAATCATCAACCCGAAGAAGTAGTACAGTCTTTGCGGGATTCTTTAGGGCTGCTGAACTAAGCGTTTAGCGTGCCTCGCTTGTTGCCGAATTCCTGAAATGCTCCAATGGGCACCCGTCGCTGCTTGCGGCGGGTTGTTGCCACCCATTTGCTGCTGACAGAATGAACGTAACCTTGCACCACCGGCCGGCGCGCCGGTCAAAGCGCCGTTTCCACGGCTTCACCTTGCTTGAACTGCTGATTGCACTGGTCATCATTGGCCTGCTGGTCGGCGTTATCGGTCCCAACCTGTTCAAGAACCTGGGCAAATCCGAAGTCACCACTGCGCGCGCCCAAATGGATGCCATAGCCAAGGCTGTGGAGGCGTATCGCCTTGACAACGGCCACTACCCGCGTGGCGAGCAGGGACTGGCGACGCTGAACACTGCTCCGTCGGATGAGCCGAACTGGCGCGGCCCCTATATGCGCAAGGGCGTGCCGAACGACCCCTGGGGCAATCCTTACCAATACCGCCAGCCGGGCGCCGAAGGGCGCGAGTTCGACATCATGTCGATGGGGCGCGATGGACGTCCTGGCGGCAGCGGCGACGATGCGGACCTGGTTCACTGATCCAGGCAACGCGGAATGTCCCAGCTGTATCGCTTGATCACACAGGACCCGGCCGGCCGCATGGCGAGCCTGGCGCTGGCGGCCGCCTCGGTGGAGGAGGCGCGCGCGCAGGCCGCCGCACGCGGTCTGAAAGTGCTGGGCGTGAGCGGTGCGCCTGCCAAAGCCGCGTCGTGGCAGCGCGGCCCGCGTTTCGACCTGATGCTGTTTGCACAGGAACTGGCGGCCTTGCTCGAGGCGGGACTGGCGCTGACCGAGGCGATCGAGGCGCTGGCCGAGAAGGAACTGCGGCCGCACATGAAGGCCGAGCTGGATGCCCTGCGCGATGCGCTGTACCAGGGCCATTCGCTGTCACAAGCGATGGCCGCACGCGGCGCGACCTTCCCGGACCTGCTGGTGGCCAGCGTGCGCGCCAGCGAAACCACGGGCGACCTGGATCGCGCGTTAGGGCGGTACATCAGCTACCAGGAGCAGGTGGATGCGCTGCGCAAGCGGCTGGTCAGCGCCGCCACATATCCGGCCATGCTGCTGGTGGCGGGGGGCGGCGTGTGCGCCTTCCTGCTTGGCTACCTGGTTCCCAAGTTCTCGCGCATTTACGACGGCTTGCATAGCGACCTGCCGTTTGCTTCGCGCCTGCTGCTGGATTTCGGCGGCATCATCGAACGGCACGGCAGCCTGGTGCTGGCGGCACTGGCCGGCGCGATCGTCGGCCTGGTCATGCTGCTGCGCATGCCCGCTACCCGCGCGCACCTGGGGCAGTGGGCATGGCGCAGTCCGGGCCTTGGCACCAAGCTGAAACTTTTCCAATTGGCGCGCTTCTACCGCGCGGCAGGGATGCTGCTATGCAGCGGCATTCCGCTGGTTACCTCGTGCGAACGCGTGGCGGACCTGCTGCATCCGAGCTTGCGCGCTGCTTTACTGCAGGCGGTGGGGCAGCTCAAACAGGGGCAGCCGCTGGGCGACACCATGGCTGTTGCCGGGCTTACCACGCCGGTCGCCCTGCGCCTGATCCGGGTGGGGGAGCGCAGCGGCAAGCTGGGCGAAATGCTGGAACGCGCCGCCGCCTTCCATGACGACGAACTGGCGCGCTTTGTCGAGATGGCCACCAAGCTGATCGAGCCTTTGCTGATGCTGTTCATGGGTGGCTTTATCGGCCTGATCGTGGTGCTGATGTATTTGCCGATCTTTGACCTGGCGGGAGGCATGCAATGAAAGACAGAAGGCTGGTCGGACGCAATGAGCGGATGGCCCCCCAGGTGCCGGCGCGCAAACGGCGGCTCAACCTGCTCACGCCTGCGCAGATGCAGTGCGCGCGCGACAAGGCGCAGCAGGATGGACTGGGCCTGCAGGCGGCACTGGCCACGCTGGTACGCAGCTCGCCGGATATGGTCCTGGTTGCCTTGTCCGAAACGCTGGGCATCCCGCTGCTGGCGCACCAGAAACTGCCGGAATTGAATCCCGATTTTTCGCGCCTGCCGTTCACGGAAGCGCTGACGCGGCTTTGCCTGCCGATCCTGCACAAGGGCATGCTGTTCGCTATCGTTGCCGATCCGCTGCAACCAGGCTTGATGCATTGGCTGGAACAGAAGCTTGACGGCAGCTACCAGCTGGCGCTGTGCGACTACGAGGCGCTGAAGCAGCGCTTCGCGCAACTGGAGGAGGGCCAGCGCGCCATCGATGGCGTGCACTCGCAGGGCGAAAGCAAGAAGCGCGGCGAGGTGGTCGAGGTCATCACGCTGGAGCGCATCGATGCGGAGAACAGCGCCCCGGTCAAGCTGGTGAACTCCATGCTGTATGACGCCTTGAAAAGCGGCGCCAGCGACATACACATCGAGTGCGAACCGGAAGGCCTGCGCATCAAGTACCGGATCGACGGCGTGCTGCACGGCGCCAACCGGGTGGCCGGCAGCGAGCTGGCGCTGCAGGCGGTGTCGCGCCTGAAAGTGATGAGCGAGCTGGATATCGCAGAAAGGCGCGTGCCGCAGGACGGGCGTTTC
This sequence comes from Duganella sp. Root336D2, assembly GCF_001425005.1. Lineage (GTDB taxonomy): Bacteria > Pseudomonadota > Gammaproteobacteria > Burkholderiales > Burkholderiaceae_D > Rugamonas. The sequence goes on from NZ_LMDB01000002.1 coordinate 146,746, forward strand.
AGAGCCGTTATCCTGGGGCGCGAAGTCGACTTTCGCGTCTCGGTAATTCCGTCCATCCATGGCGAAGACGCGGTGCTGCGGGTGCTGGACAAGCAGGCCGTCGCAGGCCAGATGGATGGCTTGACGCTGGAGAGCTTGGGACTGGATGCTGTCACGCGCGCGCGCATCAGCTCCCTGGCGGCAGAACCATACGGCATGCTGCTGGTGACCGGGCCGACCGGTTCCGGCAAGACCACCACACTGTATGCGGCCCTGACCGAAGTCAATACCGGCGACGACAAGATCATCACCATCGAGGACCCGGTGGAGTACGAATTGCCAGGTGTGCTGCAGATTCCGGTCAACGACAAGAAAGGCCTGACCTTTGCGCGCGGCCTGCGCTCGATCCTGCGCCACGATCCAGACAAGGTGATGGTGGGAGAGATCCGCGATCCGGAGACAGCGCAGATTGCCGTGCAGGCTTCGCTGACCGGCCACCTGGTGCTGTCGACCGTGCACGCCAACTCTGTGTTCGACGTGATCAGCCGCTTCCTGCATATGGAGGTCGATCCATACAGCCTGGTGTCGGCCTTGAACGGTATCGTCGGCCAGCGCCTGGTGCGGCGTAACTGCCCGCGGTGTTCACAGGCTTACCGTCCGTCGCCGGAGCTGATCATCCATTCGCGGGTGCAGCCGGCGGCGCTCAAGTATTTCAAGTTCATGCGCGGCAGCGGCTGCCCGCACTGCCGCAACACCGGCTATGCCGGCCGTATCGCCATCGCCGAAGTGCTGGAGCTGAACGACAGCCTGCGCGAACTGATCGTCAAGCAGGCGCCCATGGCCGACATCAAGGCCGCGGCGCGCGCCAATGGCACCAGGCAGCTGCGCGAAGTGGCGCTGAAAGCGGTGGCACGCGGCCAAACCACACTGGAGGAAATCAATCGTGTCACTTTTGTCCGCTGAACGCGTGCGGCTCGCCGTCGGGGCCGAGCGTATCGACTGCGTGCGCTTGCACGGCTGGCGCGGCAAGCCCGGCGAGTCGATGTCGTGCGCCCTGGCATTGCAGGACGGTGCGCCGCAGTTCGCCGAAGTGGGGGAGTGGCTGGGAAAAGCCGGCGGCCGGCTGGAAGTGGTCGTGTCGAACACGTGGGTGCGCTATGCAATCGTGCCGTGGCAGGATGCGCTGGGCAACGAAGCGCTGGCCATTGATTTCGCACGCGCCCTGTTCCAGCAGCAGTACGGCGATGCCAGCACCGGCTGGCGCGTGACGCTGACGCCTTTTTACCCGCGCCGGCCGCGCGTTGCGGTGGCGCTCGATGAACGCTGGTTTGCAGCTATCGAGGCTTTGGCCGCGCGCTGCGGCCTGCGGCTGACGGCCGTGCGGCCGTCGCTCGCCGCGGTATTGGGCCGGATCAGCCGCCAGCTGCCGCAGGATGCCTTGCTGGCCATGGTGGAGCCGCGCCGCCTGGCTATGCTGCAGCTGGCACAGGGGCAGTGGCACAGCGTGCATAACCGCATGCTGCCGGCCAACTGGGCGCTGCACCTGCCGGGATTCATCACCCAGGCGCGCGCCGCCCTCGGAGCTTTCAATACGCCGCTGTTCATCATCGCGCCGCAGCATGACCGGCCGGACTTGGGCCTGTTGCAAGGAACCTGGCTGCGTTTGCCTCCGGGTTCCCATTTCGATCCGCGCCGCGACCAGGTGCTGTCCATGTGCCTGGGAGTTTGAGATGGCCGCAGTACATCTGGATTTTGTGCGCCGCGACGGCAGCAGGGCGCTTGGCGTGGCCGTGCTGCTGGCCGGCCTGGCAGGCGCCTTGGGCGCGAGCTATGCGTACACCAGGGCCGATGCCGAACGTGCGCAGGTTGAAGGGCAGCTGTGGCGCTTGCGCGCGCCGCCGGCGCCGGTGCCGAAAGGCCTGGCGGAGTCGTTCGCCGCGGCCGATCGCCTGGCATTGCAGTTCCGCCGTCCGTGGGAGCAGTTGTTCCTGGCGCTGGAAGCCATCAGCCTGCCGGGCGTACGCCTGACGCAGATCCTGCCCCAGCCTGCGGGTGCGCACAGCCAGTTGCAGCTGTCGGGCGAGGCGGATCGGGCGGAGGACCTGTACGAGTACCTGCGCCGTCTTGCGGCCAGCGGCGAACTGCGCGACGTGCACCTGGTGCAGCAGCGCTGGGACGAGCAGTCCCGCATCAGCCAGTTCCAGCTTGCCGCAAGCTGGGAGCAGGCGCCGCGGCCAAAGGCAGCGCCATGAAGTCCTGGCTGCAATTCGGCTGGAAGCAGCTCGGGCCTGCCGGGCGCGTCGGCGCCTGGCTGCTGCTGGCTGCGGCTTTGCTGCTGGCCGGGCGCGTATTGCCGGCATGGCGCCAGGCATCGCTGCTGGCAACAGAACTCCAGGAAGCGAGCGCGAAACAACGCTCCGCCGCCCCGCCTTCCTCCGCACGGCCTTCGCTGCAGGATTTCTACCAGCACTTCCCGAAGTTCGACGTGTTGCCGGACCAGCTGGCGCAGCTGGACGCGGCCGCCGGATCGGTCCAGCTCAGGATCGGCGCTGCGCAATACCAGCTGCAGCCGGTGCCGTCGCTGGCGTTGCAGCGCTACCAGGTGGCCTTGTCCATCGGCGGCGACTACGCCAGCCTGCGCGCCTTCCTCAACATGGCGATGAATGAGGCCAGCAACGCTACGCTGGATGAGACGCGCTTCGAGCGCGACGCCAAGGGGCAGCAGGTGACGGCTCACCTGCGCATCAGTTTTTATTACCAGGCGCCGCCGCCTGCGCCGGGGAAGGGCAGGTCATAGCACGTGGACGCAAGGACGAAAAAGATGTTGCTGGCGCTGGCCGCCGTGCTGTTGCTGTCGGTATGGAGCATATGGCAGGTGCCGGATGAAGATGAAAGCCCGACGGGCGCCCAGGCCGCCACGCAGCCGGCGGCACCGGCAAGGCCCGAGGCAGGCACAGTGCTGGTGCAGGATGAAGCGCGCGCTTCCTGGCGCGGGCACCTGCGGCCACTGGCCGGAACGCCGGTGGCGGGCGACCCGTTCCGCCTGGAGAGCGGTCCCGCCGCGGCAGAGGCGGTGCTGCCAGTGCCGCGGCAGGGAGCACGTGGCAATGCCGGCGGGGCACGCCAGGCGCGCGTGGTGGAACCGGTGCCCGAGCTGCCATTCCCGTTCGCCTATCTCGGCAAGCTGGAACGCGATGGAATGCTGGATGTCTACCTCGATAGCGGCGGCACACCCATGATCGCGCGCCCCGGCCAGGACCTGCCCGGCGGCTGGCGCTTCAACGGCATCGAAGCGGGGGCGCTGGCTTTTACCCACATTTCCTCGAACCAGAAAAAGACCTTGTCCCTGAAGGTGAACCCATGAATGCCATTCCAATCCGCCTGACACTCCTGGCATGCTGCGCCTTGCTGGCCGCCTGCAGCACTTCGTCGGAACGTACCTTCGTCCACGCGCGCCAGATGCTGGCTGATGGCCGCAGCGAAGAAGCGCTCGCCAACCTGGAGCAACTGGCGCAGTCCGACGCCGCCAATGCGGAATATCGGAAGTACTGGCTGCGCCAGCGCGAGATCGCTACCGACCGCCTGCTGCGCAATGCCGCGACCCAGGCCGCCAACCAGAAATTCGACGAGGCCCAGGCCAGCTATGAAGCAGTGCTGCGCATCCAGCGTGATCATCCACGCGCCGTGCTGGGGCTGAAGACGCTGGAGCGCAGCAGGCTGCATGCAGCGCAACTGGACGATGCGGCGGCTGCGTTCCAGAAAGGCGATGCGGAACACGCCCGTTTCCTGACCAGGCAGGTGCTGCTGGAAGCGCCGCGCGATGCGCGCGCGCGCAAGCAGCTGGCGGAACTTGATGCCGCGCGCAACCGGCAGGACCTGGCGCCGGTCGCCATGTCGTCGGCCATGAACAAGCTGGTAAACCTGGAGTTCCGCAGCGCGCCGCTGCTGTCGATCTTCGACATGCTGGGACAGAGCACCGGCATCAATTTCGTGTTCGACAGCGACGTCAAGCTCGATGCCCGCGCCACCATCCTGGCCCACGACACGCCGCTGATCGATGCGCTGGGCGTCCTGCTGTCCGGCAACGGCCTGGCGCGCCGCGTCCTGAACGACAATTCGATCCTGATTTACCCGGCCACTCCGAACAAGATGAAGCGGCTGGAGGCGCTGAACGTCAAGACCTTCTATCTCAATAACATCGATGCCAAGGTGGCCAGCGGCTTGATCAAGACCATCGCGCGTACGCGCGACATCCATATCGATGAAAAAATGAACTCGGTGACGATCCGCGATACGCCGGCCGCCATCGCCGTGGCTGAGAAGCTGATCGCCGCCAACGATATCGCCGATGCGGAAGTGATGCTCGAAGTCGAGGTGATGGAGGTGGCGCGCGAAAAGATGAATGACCTGGGTTTGCAATTCCCGGACACCGTCGGCCTGGCTTTACCGCTGTCGTCCGACGGTACCCAGCTGTCGCTGAACGGGCTGAAAGGCGTGGGCCTGCGCGACATGCCGCTGCGGGTCGCCGATCCCGCCCTGGTGCTGCGCATGAAGAGTACGGACGGCGATACCAACACGCTGGCCAATCCGCGTATCCGCGTCAAGAACAAGGAGAAGGCCAAGATCCATATCGGCGATCGCGTGCCCGTGATTACCACCACCACCAACCCCGCCTCGGGCTCGATTGCCGAATCGGTCAATTATCTTGACGTCGGCCTGAAGCTGGATGTGGAGCCGCAGGTGTACGACGACAGCGAAGTGGGTATCAAGCTTAGCCTGGAAGTCAGCAACATCGTGAAGGAAGTGGCGAGCAAGACCGGCCTGCTGACCTACCAGATAGGCACGCGCACTACCAATACCGCGCTGCGCCTGAAGGATGGCGAAACGCAGATCCTGGCGGGCTTGATCAAGCGCGACGAAATCGAGTCTGCACAGCGCGTGCCGGGCCTGGGCCAGCTGCCGGTGCTGGGCCGGCTGTTCTCTTCGCAGCGCAGCCAGCATAGCAAGACCGAGATCGTACTGCTGATTACCCCGCGCGTGCTGCGCGGACGGGAACTGCCGGCAGCGGAGGTCAGCGAGTTTGCCAGCGGTACCGAGGAAGACGTTGGGGGCGACTTGCTGCGGTTGCCGAAGCGCGATGCACGCGTCGCTTTACCTCAGCAGGGCGCCGCACCGCTCGCCACGCCGGAAACGGCCGTCGCGCAACCGGTCCCTGGCGCGCAGCAATGATCCGGTACACCAGGGGCTTTACCCTGATCGAACTGCTGGTGACGCTGTCGCTGCTGGGGCTTATTGCCGGCGCCGCGATGCCGCTGACGCAGCGGCTGGCACTGCGCACGAAGGAAGCGGAGCTGCGCGACAACCTGCGCGAAATCCGTGCCGCGCTGGATGCCTACAAGCGCGCTACGGAGGAAGGCAGGATTGAAAAGAAGCTGGGCGGCAGCGGCTATCCGCCCAACCTGCAGGTGCTGGCGGCCGGCGTGCAGGACCGCACCGCGCCGGACGGCAAGCGTCTGCTGTTCCTGCGGCGGATCCCGCGCGATCCATTTTTCCCCGATCCTGGCGCGGCGCCGGAAAGCACCTGGGCGCAGCGCGCTTACGCATCGCCAACGGATGCACCGCAGGCGGGGGAGGATGTCTACGACGTGACATCCCTGAACGAGGGCCGCGGCTTGAACGGAGTGCCGTACCGTGAATGGTAACCGGGGGCGGGGATTCAGCCTGCTTGAGCTGCTGGTTGCCATGGCCATCATGGCCACGCTGCTGAGCATCATTGCGCCGCGCTATATGGGCCATATCGAGCGTGCCAGGGAATCCGTGCTGAAGGACGACCTGGCCACCTTCCGCCGCCTGATCGACCAGTACCACAGCGACCGCGGGGCCTATCCGGATTCGCTGGACGAGCTGGTGAGCCTGCGCTACCTGCGCGAGATTCCTGTCGATCCGGTCACGGACCGGCGCGACAGCTGGCTGGTGGTGGCGCCGGCGCAGATGGCGTCTGAACTGCCGCCGGCGGCCGGGCCGGTCAATGTTGAAGCGCCGCGCGGCAATGTGGCTGATGTGCGCAGCGGGGCGGCTGGTACCGGCAGCGACGGGAGGCCGTATGCGCAGTGGTAAGCGGCAGCAGGGCATGGCCTATCTATGGATGCTGGGTGTGCTGGCCGTAATGATCCTGCTGCTGGGACGTGCGGTGGAAGTCGATATCACGCAAGGCGAACGCCTGCGCGAACGGCTTTTGCTGCAGGTGGGCGGCGAATACCGGCGCGCCATCGAGAGCTATGTGCAGGCGCCAGGCGGCAACGGGCAGTATCCGCGCAAGCTGGAAGACCTGCTGCAGGACCCGCGCTTTCCCGTCGCGGTACGCCATTTGCGGCGCCTGCGGCCGGACCCGGAAACGGGCGGGGAGTGGGCCCTGCTGCGCGGACCGGACGGCGCCCTGGTCGGGGTGGCCAGCAATTCGGCGCGTGCGCCGCACAAGCGTACCGGCTTCGATACCGCCGATGCGGATTTCGAAGGCAAGCCGACGCTGGCCGAATGGCGGTTTATATACCAGGCTGGCGCGCCGGCGCCTGTCCAGCCGCTGCCGGCAACGGGAAGTCCAGCAAAATCCGCAGTGGCTTTTTGACCACCGTCTCGCTGTGGCAGATGCCGGCCACGTCGTCCAGCCGGCATTCCTCGCCGCCGCTGCGTTCCACCACAACCCTGTAGCGGGTCAGCACGGCTTCCGCCCGCAGTCGTCCTGGCTGCGCGGGCAGGAAGCGCAGCCTGCCATCCCCCCCGCCGTCCGCCTGCAGGTGTGCAGCGGCCATGCCCTGGCCTTCCGGCCAATACAGGTCGCCATAATGGAATGCCTTGGCCATGGCCGCGGCATTCGGCGCCGACAGCGGCAGGTCGCCGTCGAAGGAAAGGTAGACCTGGCGGCCATTCTCGTCGATGTACAGGGCGCGGTAATCGACCGTGCCGGCACAGTCCTGGCCCGGCGGACATTGCAGGACCAGGGATGTTGCAGATTGCCAGAGGTGCTGCGGTCCGCTCTCGGCGGCGCAGGCGGTCAGGTTAGCGGTCAGCAGGCAAGACAGGAGGGAGCATAGGTAGCGCATTTTGGAACATCCTTTTGCACACGATGTTAACGCAAAAAAGCCGGCACGGCGGGAGGGGGCCGCCGTGCCGGTTAAAGGGGACGATTACTTGACCGGCTTGATGCCCGGCTTGGCCGACAGCATCCAGTTGCTGCCGCTGGCTGCCTGGCTGACGGCTGCACCGTCGGCATCAGCGGCGTTCAGCGCCAGGCTGCCGGCACGGGTGGCCAGCTGGTAGCCGGTAGCCGAAGCCTTGGCGCAGAACTGCTGGCTTTGCGCGGCGGTTGCGGCAGCCAGTACGACTTGCGCACCGGCGTTGCCGCCCTGGGTATCGAGCGCCAGGCGCGACGCCTTGCTGACGATCGCGTAGAAGCCATCGGCATTGCGCTGCAGGTTCCACACTTGCGCGCCGCCATCGGGCCAGACCAAGCCTGGCGCGCCGGCCATGTCGGCCGCCGGTACCAGGGATTTCTGCTGGCCTGCAGTGGCAATCAGGTAGTCGCGCGTGGTGTCGAGTACCACATCGCACTTGGCGCCCGGTGTGGTGCCGCCGCCCGTGTTACCGGATTCCACCCAGTAGGACTTGACGCCGCCCCAGATGAATGGCTTCTGTTCGGTGCAGGTGCCCGGCACGCAGGACTTGCCGTTGATGAAGTAGTTGGTGACAGCCGCGCCGTTGAAGAACACCTTGAAGGTGTAGTTCTTGCCGCCCAGGGATACCACGTCGCCGCCGCGGTATTTCACGGTCAGCTCGAACGGTTTGCCCGAAGTGCCGCCACCTGGCGTTGTGCCACCGCCGCCCGGGGTGGTGCCGCCGCCTGCGCCTTTCAGTACCGTGACCTTGACGGCCGCCGTCACGTCCTTGCCTGCGCTATTGGTCGCATGCAGCACGATATTGGCCACGCCGGAAGCGCCTGCGACCGGGGTGACGGTCACCGGGCGCTGGTTGCCAACCGCAGCGCCGACCACCAAGCCGCTGTTGGCGATCAGGGCGGTATTGTCCGACTGGGCACTGAACTTCAGGCTGGCCAGGTCGCCGGCAGGCGCCGAAACGTCCATGGTCAGCTTGCCGCTCTTGTCCTGGTCGAAGGTCAGTTCCTTTGCGCTCAGGGCGATCTTCAGTTCCACGGTGCCTACTTCGCCAGGGTAGGTGGCGCGCAGGGCGGCGATGTCCAGCGGGCTCAGTTGCGTGCGCTGGCCCATGCGCTTCGGATCGACCGCAGGATCGACCGGTTCGATGGTCGGCTTGCCGTTGGCGGAGAAGGCCCACGACGGGTAGTGCATGACCGAGTCCAGGTCGTATGGACCGTTCAGTACCACCTGGTCCTGGCGCATCTTGGTGAACTGGCTCTGCATCGAGGACGAGATATTGTCGGTGTTGACTTTGACGTAGGTGTCGCGGTCCGGGCGCATATGTTCGTGCATCCAGCCCAGGGCGTGCATCGATTCGTGCGCCGCCACGCCGGACTTCTCGCAGCCGTCGCCGATCGAAATGGTCTGCTCGCCGCCCACCATGCCGGCGTACGACCAGCAGCCGCCGGAGGAGGTGTACTTCACATAGTTAGGTTCGTTGGTGCGCTTGACGAAGCGGATCGCGGTGGAATCAGTGATCAGCTTCATGCCGGCCGCGATGGCGTCCAGCTTCTTCTGGGTCAGCAGCGGATCCAGCGTGTAGTACAGCGTGTTGTTCGGCCAGCGGGTCGCAGTCTTATAGACGTTGTCCATCGCCACCAGTGCGCTCTGGTTGGCGGACTTCCTGGTCCAGTTCTCGACGAACAGCGGTGGAATGCCGCGCGCCTGGATGTCCTTGTGCTTGCCCAGCACGATGTCGCCCAGCATGGCGCGGTCGTCCACCACTTCATAGGTCAGTACCTGGTCGGTGCCCTGCACCATGGCGCTGGCAGTGACCGGGCGGCGCGCCTGCGTCAGTTCGGGGTTGTCGACCGGATCGGCAAAAGCCTGTCCCGCCAGCAGGGCCGCCGCAACCGCGCCGGCCATCAATTTCAGTTCGAATTTCATCTGTGTCTTCCTTGGTATTTTGTGCAGCGCTTAGCGGGTCACGGCGATCACGGACAGGCCGTTGACAGCGGCGCCGGCGGTGACCAGGATCGAATAGGTGCCGGCTTTGGGAGCCTTGACCAGTACGAGTTCGGCATTGCCCGAGGTGGTGGAGCTGGCGTCGAAGCTGGCAGTGGTCGGCATGGTGCTGCCGGCCTTCAGGTAGACGTTGGCTTCGCCGCTGCCGTTACCGGTACGCACGGCCAGGAAGCTGGCGCCGGCAGGAACGGTGACGGTGTATTGCAGGTTGCCGTTGGCGGCAATAGCCTGGCCGGTCAGGGCGACGCCGCTGCTCAGCGGCTTGATGCTGCCGGTGCCGCCGCCGCCCGTGGTGCCGCCTTCGCAGCTGACGCCGACCACCGTGAATGCATTGGTCACTTCGGCGTGCGGATAGCCCTTGTCCTTGGCCGCCTGCACGACGCCGCATGCGCCTTCGTTGAAGGTGCTGCCGGCTTTCCAGTACATGGAGTTCGCCAGCAGGAAGATCTCGAATGCCTTGCGCGCGGTCCAGCCAGGCGTGCTGGCGAGGGTGGCGAAGGCCTTGTTGTACACGCCGCTGGAGTAGTGCACGTTCAGCGAGGAGGTGAATTTGCTGGCGTGGCCGATCGACTTGCCGTCCTGCTCAGGATTGAGCATGTAGCGCAGCGCCTTGCCCTGGGCCTTGACGATCTCGCCGCCGATCAGGAAGGTCGGCTTGCCGAGGAAGTATTCTTCCGCTGCCTGTGCCGCCATGTCGGAGAAGGCTTCGTTCATGCCGCCCGACATGCCGCTGTAAATCAGCTTTGAATGCTGGCCGGTGAAGCCGTGGCTTACCTCGTGCGCCAGGACGCCCAGCGATACCAGCGGGTACATGCCGCTGCCGCCGTCGCCGAAGGTCATCTGGCGGCCGTCCCAGAATGCGTTCGAGTAGCTGTTGCCGTAGTGGACACGCACCGACAGCTTCTGTTCGATCGGGCGCACGCCGTACCAGTCGCGGTACATATTGAACAGCACATTGCCGTAGCCCTGGCCATCGTTCTCCGGCGAGAAGGCGCCGTTGATCGGACGCTCGTCGTTGTTCGGCATGCCGGTCGTCGGGCAGCTGGCCAGCTTGAACGGCGTGGTCACGGCGGCCGTGCCGTTCTTCATGTCGATGGTCATGACATTGGCGCTGTCGTAGCTGCAGTCGTCCATGATCTGCAGCGGCTTGTATTCCTTGCCGTAGTGGTAGGCGCCGGTCTTCTCGTTGCCGCCGATGCCGGTGGCTTCACGGTGCTGCAGGTCGTCCCACTGCTGCAGGATGGCGCCGCTGTTGGCATCGAAAATGAAGGTCGGGCGCGATGGCAGGTCGCCATGCAGGAACACGGACGCGATGTAGATGAACTGGGCGCGGCCGTTCCTGTCCATCTGCACATACAGCTGGATGTCGTCATGCTCGGCCTTGGAAACATCGCCGCCCTGGCTGCGTACCTGGGCCAGCAACAGCCGGCGCGCGTCGGCGCTGGACAGCTTTGGCTTACCTTGCGGCAGGTCGGCATCGAGGCCTTCCAGCAGGGTGCCGCTGACGAACTGGGCGCCGGCGTCGCCGAAGGCGCCCTGGCGGTCGCGCGACTGCTCTGCCACCACCGGGGACTCGCCCCACACCGGCACATTGTGGAAGAACTGTTGGTAACGCACCTTGCGCTTGCCGTCCGCAGTCATGAAGGCGGAGCTGGTCGGGCGCACATCGGCACCGGCCACGGCGTCGCGCTGCACGCCCTTGGACAGGTCAACACGGGTAGCTGCAAACGCCGGGGAAATGCTCAATACGGCAAGGGTTAGCGCCGCCAGGCGGAATTGCCGGCGGTTGAGTCTCTGTTTCATGTCTTGTCCTTGTAAATGACTTCACCAGAAGCCGGACAGCATTCAAACATTTGTATTTCCTTGCAGCAATTGGCGCACGCTACATTGATTTCTTAGTAGCGCTACACAATGCCAAGGCGGGAAGGAAGTCAGGCGGCGTCGGGCGGCAGGCCAAGCGACTGGGCCAGCGCCGATGTTTCAGGCGAGGGTTGCTGGTTGAGGACGATCGACAGGACTTCGCGGCAGCGGCGGTAAATGGCAAAGGCGGCGGCCGGATCGCGGCGCGCCTGGGCGCAGCGCATCATGCCGCGATAGGCTACTTCCGCCAGCGGTTCGGCTTCGTTGGCGCGGGCATAGACTTCGTGCGCCAGCGGCCATTGCTGCACCGCTTCCAGGCGCTGGCCGAGGGCATCGGCCGCGTGCAGGAAGCGGCTGCGGCAACGCTCGCGCATGGGGAGCAGGCAGACCGTGTCGTCGCCTTCGCAGAACGGGCCGCGGTACAGGTCCAGCAGTTCATCGGCACAGGAACGCAGTTCCGCCAGCGGTGCTTGCGGCGGCAGGCTGTCGATGCGGTCGCACAGGGCGAACAGGGCGTCGACGTCGGACCACAGCTGGCGCCGGTCCAAGCTGGCCTTGGCGCCGGAGACCAGCAAGGCGGCGTCGTTCTCCAGCAGCTTGCGCAGGCGGTGGATGGCCGCGTTCAGCGCTGTCTTGGGCGCAGCCACATCGGCCCACAGCTGCATCAGGGCCGACAGCGGGCGTCCGGCGGTGCCGCTGCCAAGCAGTGATTTGAGCAGCAGCAGGGGACGCTGCTGCGTCTTGCCGCCGGCCGGCAGTGGTGTGCCGTGCAGCGCAACGCTGAAGCTGCCCAGTGTGCGCACCGCCACCGGCCACGGCCAGTGCCTTACCGCGTGCGCCGGCGGCGGCAGGCATTGGCGGCGGATGATCTGCCGCACGTGTTCGACTTCCATGTCCAGGCTAAGGGCCAGCGCGGCGATTTCGCTGGCCAGCTGCGGCAGGCGCACGTAAAAGCCATGGTGACGGCCCATGCGGTGCGCCTGCATGGCAGGGCCCATCAGTGCTGCAGCGCCCTCCAGGTCGCCGCGCTGTGCGCAGGCGTAGGCCTGCAGGAAGCCGCGTCCCAGCTGCGACACCGCCAGATCCAGGCCATAAGCATCCTCGATGGCGCGCTGCGACCACTGGTCGGCGGCGTTGAAATCGCCCAGCAGCGCGTAATGGCCGGCGATCAGCCGTTCGAAGCGGGCCCTTTCCAGCGCACTGGTGGCGTGGTTGTCGATGCCGCGTTCAAAACCGTCCAGCAGCATGCGCAGGCCGCAGGCGGTGTCGCCGCTCTGGCGCAGGTATTCGCCTTCCAGCATCGCCAGGCGTGAGGACTTGTAGGGCGTGAGCGGCATCAGGTGCTGCCTGGTCTGCTGCAGCCATTCGCCGGCCGGCTCCAGTTCGCGCAGCGTGAGATGGACCAGGGTGTTGAAGTAGGTGATGTTCAGGCGCCAGCGATCCAGCCCGTATTCGTCGACCAGGCGGCGGTTGAAATCGAACAGGTCGCGCGCCTCCTGCAATTCGCCGTCCAGGTTCAGCATGCGGAAGGCCGCCCACTGCACCGCGTGCAGCCGGGCATAGGGATTCAGCGCGTCGTTGTGCATGTTCTGGCGCAGCGCTGCCAGCAGCACCGCTTCCATGCCGGGCGCCAGCTCGATCCAGTGCGACGCCAGCAGGACGATGCCGATTACGTCGAGCACCCGGCCGTAGTTTTCGATCTGCCGCAGGCCGTTGACACAGGTCTCGACAATCGCGCCGAACACGCGCTGGTCGGGCGCGCGCCCGCTCGAGATCAGCGCCAGGATCAGGCGCGACTGGATGCGCACGGAGATCTCCAGATCGATCGCCCCGGCATCGACCTGCGCCAGCCCGGCCAGCATGACCTCGATCCAGTGCGTCATCGAATCGGAATCGCGCCAGCCGTACTGGAAATACGAATTGTCGACCAGGGTGGCCGCCGCCATCAGCTGCCATTGCACGTCTCCCTGGGCGGCAAATTCGGCCTCGGCCCGTATCAGCAGCGGACGCGCGCGCAGCGGCTCCACCGGGTTGAGCATCACGCCTTGCCAGAACCACAGCCTAGGATAGTTCTCGGTCACCGCTGGCGGTACCCAGCTATGCCAGTGCAGCCACGATTGCGCACGGCCGGTGCCCATCATCTCGTAGGCATGCTCCAGCAGCAGGGCCACGATCGCATCGTAGGCGCCGCTGTCGCGGTACAACTGCAGCGCCTCTTCGGTGCGGCCCTGGCGGTTGAGGATGTGGGCCGCGCGTGCCAGCAGCGCCAGGCGTTCCGGCGGCGGCAGCTGCTGCCGCGCCACGTGCTGCAGGAAGTCGCGGAACAGGGCGTGGAAGTGGTAGATCGGCTGCGGCCCGCCGCGCCGGTCGATGAACAGGCGGTTGCGGTACAGGTGGTCCAGCGTGTGGCGGATGGCGGGGTCCTGGCTCAAATGTTCGGCATCCTCGGCCGACACCGCGGGCAGGCAGGACAGCATCATCAGGTGGCGCTGCACCGCCGCCGGTGCGCGTTCGAAGATTTCGCCGGCAAGGTAGCGGAAGATGGCGTCGTGCCCCTCCAGCGCAGGCATGGCGCCGTCCCCGTCGCGCGCCGCATGGTCGCGCATGATGACGATGCCGGCCGCCCAGCCATCGGCCCGCGCCAGCCAGGCCGGATCCAGCGGCTGGCCATCGGCGCTGGCCAGGGCGCGCGCTTCGTCTTCATCGAAGCGCAGGGTTTCCCATGCCAGGGTGGCCAGGCTTGCGTCCAGTTCAAAACGCGCCAGGCGCGGCGGCGGCGCGTGGCGGCTCAAGGCCAGCAGGGTGATGCCGTCCGGGATCTCGCTGCAGGCGATTTCGAACAGTTGTCCCAAGTGCTCCCAGTCGAACTCCTGCACATTGTCGAATACCAGCACGCTGCCTGGCGCCAGCTGGCCGAAGAACGCGCGGAAAAAGATGCGCGCAAAGCGTGGAATGTCGCCGCACAGCTCCGGCCGCAGGCTGGGCAGGCCGGCGCCGCGCTCGCCCAGCATCTGCGCCAGGTAAAAAAATAGCGAGGCCGGGTCGGCGTCGCCATTGTCGATCTGGTACCACAGGGGAGGCTGGCCAAGGTGCCGCAGGTAGCTGGCCGCCAGGGTCGTCTTGCCGGCGCCGCCCGGCGCTGTCAGCCACACCAGCTTGTGGCGCTGGCGCATGGCGCCAAGCACATCGAACAGGCGCGGGCGCGGCAATGCCTCATGCATATGAGGACATGACAGTTTAACAACATTCAGGGCTGGCTCGGCAGTACGCATGGGCTGGCGAAGGTGCAATTTGGCAACATTTTATAACTTTTCGAACGATAGCCAGAATCCGTAAACGATCCGCATATTGATTTACGGCAAACTCGCGCACCAACTATTAGTCATTATTCCACACCACTTGGCGCCGGGCACCCCATGGAAAGCATGAAGAACTTCAGTGAGATCCAGTCACTGCGAATTTTTATCGAAATCGTCGATGCGCGCGGCATGGGGGCGGCCGCGCGCCAATTGGGCCAGACCGCGTCGGCATTATCACAACGCCTGCGCCAGTTCGAGGGCCGGCTGGGCACCAAGCTTTTGCACCGCAGCACGCGCCGGCTGCAGCTGACGGAAGAGGGCACCCTGGTGTATGAGCGCGGCAAGCGCATCCTGGGCGACCTGGACGCCCTGCAGCGCGAACTGCACCAGCAGCATGACTCGCTGGCCGGCCCCTTGCGCGTGTTCGGCCCGCCGGGCTTCGGGCGCCAATACCTTTCCAGCCTGGTGGCCGAGTTCCACGACCTGCACCCCGAGGTGGATATCACGCTGACGCTGGCGGACCGTTTGTCGGCCCATGCGCATGACCGCTTCGACCTGGTGGTGCATATCGGCGCCATGCCGGTGACCAGTTCCGCCATCTATAAGGTGGCGCCGAACGCACGCTACCTGTGCGCCGCGCCGGCTTATCTCGCATCGGCGCCGCCGCTGCAGCACCCGGCCGACCTGCAGCAGCACCGCTGCATCATCCTGCGCGAGAACGATGAAGATGCGACCCTGTGGCAGTTCCACCAGGACGGCCAGATGGAGCGCGTCCGTGTGGCGGGTACGTTCAGCAGCAACGACGGCGAAGTGACCAAGCAGTGGGCGGTGGCGGGCAAAGGGCTGATCATCCGTTCCGAATGGAGTGTGCGCGATAGCCTGCGCAGCGGGGAACTGGTGCGGGTGATGCCAGGATGGCACTGCCCGGATGCCGACATCCTGGCGATCGTGCCGCATCGGGACGGCATCCCGGTCCGGGTCCGCCGTTTCTTCGAGTTCCTGCGCGCCCGCTTCAATCCGGTGCAGCCATGGACGGGGGCAGGGTTGCGCTAACCCTTGATGGCCTGCCGGCATGGTGCGACAATCGCGCGGCGCGGATCTGGGCGCTGATCCGTTCGCCTGCGCAATTTGTCCAACCATATAAGAGATTTTCATGGCAGTTTCCAAAACCCGTCTCGATGCGTCCCGTTTTTTCCTGCGCCTTGCCATTGGCGGCATGGCGATCCTCATGGGCTTCCAGGCCCTCCGCCATTCCGGCTTCCCATCGACGCTTAACGGCGCCGGCTATTGGGCCCTGCACCTGACCGAGATGCTGTGCGGCGCGCTGATCATGATCGGCCTCCTGATGCCATACGCCAGCGCGGTGCTGACTTTGGTTGTCGGCTTGCCAATCGTGCTTGGCTGGATTCACGGCGCGCCTGTCCTGGGCAACCTGCACGCCCTGTTCCTGTTGCTGGTAGTGAGCGCGACTGCGCTTGGCGGGGCAGGGCAATGGGCGCTGGGCAAAGACTAGGGACGAGAATCCCCGGGGGCCTTCCCTTTTCTGCGCTATGCTGGAGCGATGAACTGGAAGGCACTCCTGTTTTGCATCCTGGCCGTACCGTGGGCGCGGGCGGAGACCATTACGCTCAGTAATGGCGAGTGGCTGCCTTACCTGTCCAAGACGTTGCCGCATTACGGCGCCGTATCGCGCATCGTGACGGAAGCCTTTGCGCTGGAAGGCATCACCGTTAATTATGTGTTCCGTCCCTGGCCACGCGCTTACGCCGAGGCGCAGCGGGGGTTGGTCAATGGCTCGCTGGTCTGGAGTGTGGGGCCGCCTTCGACTGAACGTGCACGGGAATTCCTGTCCAGCGATACCGTGCTCGAAGCCCAATCGGTGTTTTTCCACCGCAAAGGCTACAACTTCACCTGGACCAAGGATGCCGACCTGGCCGGCCTGCGTATCGGCGGCGTGGCCGGCTACGAATACCGCTTCGAAGAGGTTCCGGGCGTGCATCTCGATCGCGCACCGAACGAAGAGCTCAACCTGCGCAAGCTCGTGGCAGGGCGGGTCGACGTGGTTCCGGCCAGTCTCGATGTGGGCCGCTACATCCTGCGCACCAGGTTCAAACCGGAAGAAGCCGCCGGCATCGCAGTCGCCACAGGGCGCTACAACACCACCCAATACCGGCTGATCATGCGGCGTGCCGACGCCGCGAACGCTGGCTACATCGAACGTTTCAACCGCGGCCTGCGCAAGTTGAAGGAAAGCGGCAAGTACGACCAGTACATGGCCGACCTGGCCGCCGGGCGTTACTGATCCAGTGGTACTTGCCGGAAACAAATAACTGTATATAATTACAGTATTTTCAGCAAGCTAACATTGGAGCCGCGATGATCGATGATTTGATGGAAGAGGAAGTGCTGGTGCAGGAAGACCGCGTCTGGCAGGACAACGGCTGGACTGCACGCGTCATCAAGAACGAGGATGACGATGGCTGGGCGGTGGCGATGATCAAGGATGGCGAAGCGGAACCTGCCCTGGTCGGTCCCTGGACCATGGGCCGCGACAAGAAAAATCCCAAGCCGCTGGACGTGAATGCTTTCAATACGCTGGTCAAGACGGCCAGCGAAGTCATCCGCCGCCATGAGCAGCAATTGCATGCGCAACTGCACCGCAGCGTGCGCGTTCACACGGAAGGGGCGGCCTACATCACCGTCAACCTCGACATCACCCCGGACGAGGACGATCCCTACGCGACCCTGACCGCCTTTGATCCCTTCGGCGAAGAACAGGCGCAAGTGCGCGTGGCACCGAATTTCAAGTTGAGCGTCGCCAGCGCGACTGCGTGGATGGAAGCGGGATATCGCAAGCCGTCCAGTTCGCAATAAGGCCAAGCCGTCAGTACAGGCCAAACAATTTGCCACCGAGGCCAAGAACCATTGTTGTGTTGACGAGTGTAAGGCCGATCATCCAACGCTGGTTAATGCTGGCCTCGCGGCGTATCTCCTTGAATCCGTCGTCGAGCTCAGCCTGGAGCCGGTCTGCTCGTTCGAGGATCAATTTCCGCAGTTCAGATATGGCTGTGTATAAGCGATCAATTTCTTGTCGGTTGGTTTCCATCATTGCCTCAGTCCTTGCGATGCGTGTTTCCACTTCCATGTGTCCCTCCCGTCAGCGAGCTTCAACTTTGGCCCACGCTTGAGCGAAGGGATTTGAGGCTAGACAGCAGACCCTGAAAAAAGTTCATGTGCCGGGCGGCCCAGTTGTGACAATGGGGGAGCTTTTCGGGCTCGCTGGCTGCTAATCTAGTTTGCGCAAACTCAATTGCTGACGATGCTGGCGACGATATAGTCGCTAGGCGCCATCGCGGCGTTTCCCCCCGTTCCGTCAACTCGTTGCTTACCAGGAGGCTCAGCATGATCGCAAGCTCCAGCAGCAAGGTCGTCCCACTCGGTTCGTTCAAGGCGTCAAAGCGCAACAACTCGATCTCCGGCCTGTCGTCGGGGGCCTTCATGACTGTGCAGCTGCACCTGGCCCATTCGGCAAGTTTTGCCGGCGCCGGCATCATTGCGGGCGGGCCGTTCCGCTGTGCGGAAATTTTCCGGCCGGACGAGATGATGACGGCGGAAGATGCTTGCATCGAGAACTCGCTGTATATCTGCATGAATCCATTGATCCCGCAGGTGGCGCCGGACGCGCACAAGCTGGCCGGCATGGCCCAGGAAACCGCCAGGGCAGGGCAGATCGACGCGGTCGCCAACCTGGCCGATGACCGCCTCTACATCTTTACCGGCAGCGCGGACGACGTCGTGGATTCGGACGTGGTGGCGCGCACGCGCAAGTTCTATGAGCTGTTGGGCGTAAATCCGGCGAACATCCGCTATGTCGACGGTGTGCCTGCAGGGCATAGCATCATCACCGACAATCCTGAAGACTCGGAGCTGCGCACCAACCAGCCGCCGTACATCAACAACGGCGGCTTCATGCAATCGCACGATATCCTGCGCCACATCTACAACGACCTGCAGCCGGCGGCGGAAAGCCTGGCCGGGCAGCTGCTGCGCTTCGACCAGAGCGAGTTCTTTGCCGATGCGAAGGACCGGGCCAGCATGAGCCAGTTCGGCTACATCTACATCCCTTCGAACGTCGCGGCGGGACGAGTGAAGGAGCCGCGCGTGCACATCGCGCTGCACGGCTGCAAGCAGGGCTACAACTACACCGACTACGTCAATGGCCGCGCCGACATCGCCAATCAGCCGCCTTACGGCAACCGCTACTTCACCACCACCGGCTACAACCATATCGCCGAGAGCAACGACATCATCGTGCTCTATCCCCAGGCCGAGGGAACGGATAACGACACCGTCCAGAACCCGGATGGATGCTGGGACTGGTGGGGCTACACCAGCCTGGATCCGCAAGCCCCCGACTATTACTCGCGCGAAGCGGTGCAGATCAAGGCGATCCACGCCATGCTCGACCGGCTCTGCGCCTAAGCGCCATTGGAGGACGATATGAGCAAACTTCCCGTTTCCGTCGGATTGAAAACCATCGACAAGCCAGGCCTGCCAGCCTTGCGCGAATCGAAGGCGTTGGCGCCGCTGGCTGTCTCCATGAAGGCCAATTCGCTGGTGCAGCGGCAGGCCGCGCGCCTGCTGCAAAACAGTATGTTGTCGGCCGGACTGGCGAGCCGGTTTGGCGACCCGCAGGTCTGGAGCGAATGGCTGCAGTTGCAGGCGGCCATCATGCAGCGCCTGCACCAGCAAAACCTCGACTGGCGCCAGGGCTGCGCCATCCTGGCCGAGGACTATGCCCTGATCCGCCACGCCAACACCATGTCCAAGATGGCGGAAAAGCAGGGGAACTTCTTTTCGCAATGGACTTTGCTGTTGACCAACCAGGCAAGCAGCCTGCTTGAGCTCATGGAAAACATCCACGTCGATTACGGCTACTGGGCAAGCCAGAAGACGGCAATGCCGCGAACGATTGCGTAGGAAGGCGCTTGCGCTTAGAAGCCCAGCGAATAGCCTAGCGTTACGCTGCGTCCACGGCCTGCGAAGTAGCGGGCCGGTTCCACCAGGGCGCTTTGCGAGTAGTAGGTGATGTAGTCCTTGTCGAACAGGTTGGCGATGCCGACGCGCAGCGTACCTTTGCTTATCTTGTAGCTGAGGGAGGCGTCGGTCAGCGTGTAGCCGCTGAATTCCTTGGCCGGATCGTCGAAGCCCTGGTTGAAGGCGTGCTGCAGCTGTACGTAGGAAGACAGCTTGTCGCTCCAGTTCGCGCTCCAGCTTGCGATCAGGCGGTTCGGGGCGACATTCAGACCGTCGAGTTTCGCATCCAGGCTGCCGTCGCTGTTGCTGTCGTAGCGCCCCTTGGTGTAGGCATAGGCGATGCTGGCGCGGTGCGCCTTGCTGAAACGGTAGGTGGCGCTGGCGTCATAGCCTTCCAGGCGGGTCTTTTCACGCGCCATGTTGAACACGCCATTGACCGAGATCACGCGCGCGCCGAAATCGGAGTCGGAGCGGTAGTAAGCGGCGTCCAGCTCCCAGTCGCCCTTGCGCACGCGGGTGCCGAGCTCAATGCCTTCCGTGAGGATCGGTTCCAGGTTGCGCATATTGCCGATCTTCTGTCCCGGCGTATTGATCGAGCGCAGGGTGCGGCCGATGTCCGGCAGGCCGAAGCCTTCGGAATAGCTGGCGTACACGGTGACATCCTTGACTGGCGTGAGAACCAGGCCGGCATTGGCCAGCGTTTCGTTGAACTTGATCTTGCCGCCTTCGACGAAGGTATTTTTGTACGCGGCCAGCGTGCGATAGCTGTCCACTTTCAGGTCGGCGTTCTCGCGGCGCACGCCGGCGTGCAGCGTCAGGGTGTCGAAGATCCTGAATTCGCCCTGGGTGAACAGCGAGAAGTTGGTGTACTTCGACTCGGGCACAAAGGTGCGGCCGGTCAGGTACATATCCTGTTTGCCTTTGTCGGACAGCGTATCGATGCCCGCCGTCAGCTTCAGGCGGCCATCCAGCAAGCCGGCCTTGGTCAGCCCGACTTTGCTGCCGAACTTGGAAGCAACGGCGCGCGACTGGTCGTACAGGGTGCCGGACGGCGTGATCTTCACGTCCTGGAAGGTGGCCGATTTGTCGGCGCCGAACAATCCCACGAATTCCTGGTTGAAGACCATGGCGGACAGTTCCATCCCGGCCAGGTCGTAATGGTTGTAGCTGGCGCTGCTGGTCCACACGTCGTTCCAGGCCGGTGCGCCGGGTGGCGTGCCCTCGACTGAAGTGGATGGGATGCCGAGCTTGCGGTCTCCTGCCACCCCAAGGTAGTTGGCCTTGGACTTGACGCGGTAGCGGTTGACGGAGAATTGCAGCTTTTGCTGGTCGTCCGGACGGTAGCCGATCTTGGCCAGCACGTCGTAGCTGCGCGAATCCATCAGGTCGCCCTGCGTCACGTCGACGCCGATGCTGCGTCCTTTGCCGTCCAGGTACAGGCCCTGGTCTTCATAGGAAACCGCGAACAGGTAGTCCAGCTTGTCCAGGCGGCCGTCGATGCGGTAGCTGGACTTGTAGCTCAAGGTGTCGCCTTCGACGTGGGTAGTCGGCGCCGTGACCTGGACGTCGACAGTCTGGTTCATCGATCCTTTTTCCGGTCGGCGCGTGATGATGTTGATGGTGCCGCCGGTCGCGCCAAGGCCGTTGATGGCGTTCGGGCCCTGCACGATTTCAATGCGCTCCACCATGGAATAGTCGATGGTGTGGGCCTCGCGGCCGGTCGGGCGTACCGGGTTCGATTGCGGCACGCCGTCGATCAGGATCAGGGGCGTGCGGCCGCGCAGCGTTTCACCGGAGCCGTTCATCTTGCCGCGGCTGGGCGTATAGGAAGGGAGGATGCTGCTCAATACATCGGAGGAGTTGCCGGAAATGGCCAGTTGCCGTTCGATTTCCTTCCTGTCGATGACGACCACGGTCTGTGGTGCCTTGTCCGCTTCGATATTCGACCGCGAAGCGAGGATGACGACAGGTTCCAGGACAAGTCCCACTTCTTGCTGGGCGTGCGACTGTGCTGATACGCCAAGCAGGATGGCTGCCACCAGCGGGCGGTATTTAAACGGCAAAAGCTGATTCGACTGCACGGAAAGCTCCTCAGATGACAAGGGCTGGCTTGGCATGCAGCGAGTGCACGTGTGGCTGGCTAATCGAAAATAGTTCTCATTATCATCTGCAAGTCAGTCGAAGTCAACGCAATTGCTGGCGCCTGGCCGCTTCGTCCCGCTGCTTGGCATGCGCTTGCTTGCCGATTTCCAGGGCCGACGCCGGGTCGAGGATGAACAGGCCATCCTCGTCGCCCACCACCAGGTCGCCGGGACGCACCTGGACGCCGGCGATGGTGACGGGGACATTGACCGCGCCCCCGCTGTCGAGCGCGCGCGTGGTCAGTGCGCTGACAGCGCGGGAAAATACCGGGAATCCCAGCGCCGACAAAGCCCGCACGTCGGTCACGCAACCCGCGATCACCACGCCGGCCAACTGCTTTTTCATGGCGGCCAGGGTGCGCAGTTCGCCCCAGCAGGCGCGGTGCTGGTCGCCATCCGCCATCTCGATCACCAGAACGTCGCCCGGCTGGCTCGCGATCAGGGCAGGGCGGATGGCACTGCCGTCGACGGCGGGCAGCTTCACCGTGACGGCATTGCCGAGCAGCCGGATGGGGCGCGCCAGCGGTTGCAGGCCGTGCACATAGCCGGCCTCGCACAGATGGCCGATGGTGGATGCCTCGATCCCTTCATAGAGTTCGCGTAGCCCTGGCCACACGCCCTGTATCCTGGGCTGGATGTCGTGCATCGCCTAGACTGCCTGCAAGGAACGGAAGGGATTGCTGGTCATGCCCTTCCCGAACGGCATGCTGCCCGGGCCGGCCGCGCGTTCCATCATCGGGCGCATCAGCAGCTTCAGGGGCCAGGCCTGCGCCTCGAACAGGCGCTGGCGCAGCATGGCGCGCGCTTCGGCCGGGAAGTCGATGCACCCGATGGCCTGCTGCAGCGCTTCGCCGAGGACGGTCCAGAGCTGCGCGGCCGGCACCTTGTAGCGCAGCGCTGCGACTTCGATGATGGCGCGCAGGTTGACCTGGATCGCCAGCGTTTGCAGGTAGAACAGCAAGTCTTCCGGCGTGTCGTGGTACAGGGTATTGGCGTGGCCCGGCTTGAGGCTGTACACCGGATCGGCCAGCCCTTGGCGCTCAAGCCACGGCACGTGGATGCGCAGCGAATCATGGTCGCGCAGCAGCAGGCCTTGCATGCGGCCTGAGCGCCATACCAGCACGGCGTTCTGTCCATGCACTTCGGCCAGCATGCCGAGGCGGAACATGCGCAGGTTGATGTCGAAGAAGCTGTCGCACAGCTCGCGGAACAGTGCCAACACAGGACCGGCTTGCGGTGCGAGGCCGCGGTAGCGCAGCCATTCATCGAAGAAGTGCGTGGCCTCGGGCGGCAGCGGTACACCGAGGGCGGCCATCGGCACCAGGCGGCATTCTGGATCGTCCATCAGGGCAGGCGGATAGCTGCGCACCATGGCGGACAGGTGGCGCGGGCCTTCGTCGAACAGGGTGGCGTGCTGCGGCAGGTAAGACCACCACTTGGTTTCGTCGCAGATGAAGACACGCTGCGCCAGTTCGCTGTCCAGGGACATGGCCTGGCGCAGCAGGCTTTCACTGCGCTGGCCGTTGATCATCTTGATCGCCGGCAGGTAGCGCGAAGCGCCGAGGGAATATATCCCCAGCGGCAGCTTCAGGTAGTGATGGCTTGCCGATACCGGCGCCAGCGAGCGTACCGATGAAGTGGGCAGGAAGCCGCCGTTGCGGAATTCGAGCGGGATGCAGACGCCGTCGCGCAGTTCAGGCCCCAGCATCTGCGGCAGCATATGGCGCAATTGCCAGGGATGGACCGGCAGCGCTACATGGCTGGCGGCGATACCGCGCCGGCGCAGTTCCTCCTGCAGCGCCTCTTGCTGGCTTGCGCTGAGCAGGAAGTGTTCGGGCCTGGTGGCAAAGGCGTCTTCAATGCCGGTGCCGCAAGCGATGGCGGCGCGCTCGACAGCTACCCAGTTCAGCGGTACTTCTTTGCCGAATTCCGCCATATAGGCGTGGTAGTCCTCCTTCGTAAAACCCTTTTTGGGCTTGGCCACCGGATGGAAGGGGCGGTCGCGCAGGGAGGCGCACTGCTCCAGCACCTGGAAGGCCGCTGCGGGGCTCCTCTGGAGCAGATTGGAGGTATCCACCTTGTGTGCCAGCGACCATGCGGTCTGCTGCACCGATTCGCGTACCCATTCGAGGAACAGGGCGGCGCCTTCGGCATTTTGCGGAATGAAGTCGTCCGGGGCGTGGGCCAGCAGCAGCTCCATGAATCGTACCGGTCCCAGGCGGGCCACCTGGAAGCCCTCGCCGCCTGCGCCTGGGCTCAGCTCCTGCGCTTGCGCGCCGGGCAGGCATTGCAAGGGCTGCACGATGCCGCGCTCCACCGGCACCAGTACGCTGTGCGGCGGTTGTTCGGTGATGGTCCATTGCCAAAGCAGGCTGCCGGGCGGCATGTCCGGTAATGGCAAATGGCGGCCATAGCGCGTGCGCGCCTGTTCCTGCGACAGCAGGGACGGTTCGCTCACATCGAAAAATTGTTCTGCCAGCAGGCAGTCGACCAAGTCTTGCAGCACAATCTGCGCGGCCTGCGCCTGGAAAAGATCTTCGTTCTTCACGTGTTCATCCTTCGCTTTGAGTTTCGCTATGGGTCATTGAATTGAGTTTTGCCTGCAAGGCGCGGAATGCGATGCCGCGCTCGTCGCCCAGCACGAATGCCGTTACGCCGCGCTGGCGCCAGGCGGCGTATTCGCCATCGGCGCGCGGAATGGCGCAGTAGGGGATGCCGGCCCTGGCGCAGGCGTGCTGCACCTGGCGCAGCGCTTCCTGTACCGGCGGCGCCGAGACCTGCCATGGCAGTCCGCAGGACTGCGACAGGTCCGCTGCGCCTTCGAGCACGAGGTCGACGCCAGGAACGTCCAGGATGGCCTCGATGTTCCCGACGCCGGCCAGGCTTTCAATCATCGGTACCACCATGATTTCCTCATTGGCGCGCACCACGTACTCGGCCAGGCTATGCTTGCCGAACGCGCCGGGACGGCCTCCGTTCAGGCTACGCATGCCTTGCGGGTGGTATTTGCTGGCGGCGACGATGCGGCGCATCGCCTGCGCACTCTCCACGCAAGGCGCGACGATGCCCTGGGCGCCGCCGTCCAGCGCGCGCAGGATCTCCTTGGCATCGCTGCCGTCGCCGCGGGCGACGCGCACCAGCGGCGTAATGCCGACGGCCTCCGCGGTGCGCAGCATGTGCTCCAGCGTCTCCGGGTTCAGCAGCACATGTTCGGTGTCGATGATCACGAAGTCGAAGCCGGCCGCCGCGGCCAGCTCCACCGATGCCGGCGCCGGGATGGAGCAGAACAGGCCGAACACCTGTTCGCCGCCCCGAAGCTTGCGTTTGAGCCGGTTCGGCTTCATGCGGTGTTCCGGAACTGGTGCAGCGGGTTTGGTACTTGGCGGAAGCGCGGCTCGCTGTCGCCCAGCAGGCGGCGCTTGGTCAGTTCTTCCACCTGGAAGGTCGGCGCGAAAACGTCGAATGCCTTGAAGCGCTGCGCATGCTGCGGGTGGCGCTGCTGGTAGTCGTGCACCAGGCTTGCGGTCATGCTCCAGAACTCCTGCTCCGGCAGGCCATAGTGGCGCGCCAGGAAGATCGCGGTTTCGGCCATGCAGATGAAGAAGAACGCATCGCAGGTGAAGTCGCGTACTGCGTCCAGGTCGTCTGTCAGGATGAAGGAGTTGCGGTTGATGCGGGCATGGCTTGCCGGCACCGGCACCAGCTCGGGCGCCAGTGCCGGCTGGGCCAGGTGCCGCGGCGAATAGCGCACGCCGTCGTGGAAGTCTTTCAGTGCGATGCGTGCCGGCATGCCGGCGCGATGGATCAGCATGATGTTCTGGGCATGCGATTCCATGCCGATGCCGTGGGCGAACAGCATGTGGATGATGGGCGTGACCGAGGCTTGCAGCAGCTGCCCGGTCCATTCACGCACGCCGTGGCGCTGGATCCATGGATCGACCAGCGGGCGGCCGCTTTCGTCCACGTGGCACAGGCCGTTGAACGGCACTGCGGCTTCGCCCTCGCGCAGGTAGCCGTGCAGGCTTTCGCGCCAGATTGCGCCCATGGTGCCGTAGGCCTTGCCCTTGCGGTGTTCCGGCAGCTGGTCGTAATTGAAGCTGACGCCGAGTATTTCACCGAGGATCACGAAGTCCAGCTCCCTGGCATAGGTGTCAGCTGCAATCAGGCGGTGCAGCCAGTCGGCGATGATCGGACCGTTCATCAGCGTGTGCGCGGCCAGGATGCGGCTGGTCGAGGTGTTGGTGATGCTGAGAGAAAGTTTGACGTAGGCCTTGCCCGGGGCGCTGTAGTTGGCCAGGGTGCGGATCGATTGCTGCGCACGATAGCTGTCCTGGCCTTGGCCCAGGACGACGATGTCGCCCTCTGCCAGTTCGGGGTGGAACAGCATGGCTACGCGCTGTTGCCACTGCCATGGATGGACCGGCAGCAGCAGGTAGTCCTCGATGGATTTTCCCTGTTGCGCCAGCATGCCGGCGAAGCGCTCGTAGTCGCCGGCGCCCAGTTCCTGCTTGAGCAGGGTCTCGTAGCCAGTGTGCGCCGAATGGTTGACGCGGCCCAGGCGGCGGTGCACTGCCAGCCACTGCAACTGGATCAGCTGCTTGAACTCAGGGCCGTAGCGGCGGTTTTCGTCCAGCGAAAAGCCGATGCGCGATTTGTAGCTGGGGTGGTAAAGGTGGGCGTCCATGATGTCGCCTTCCAGTTCGTCGTAGTCGCGCAGGGCCGCGGGTGGGCGGGCGGGATGCGCCTGGTCCTGTGCCTGCAAGTCCTTCAGCAAGGTTTGCTCCAGCTCGTCCATGAAGGCCGTCATGCGCTCCGATGGCGGCAACTGGCCAAGGATCTCGCTGCAAACGTCGGCCAGGGTTGCCGTGCGCTCTCCTTCGTTGCGTGCGGCACGGATGACGGGACCGCCATCCAGCTTGACCAGGCCGAAGCTGGTTTTCATCTCGCCTGGGCAGCGATATTGCACTGCCTTGCCGTCGGCATTGCGGCCTTCCAGCAGGAACTCGGCGCGCGCATAGGCGCATTCCAGCACGCCTTCATAGATCAGGGCTTGCAGCAGCTGGCGTACCACGCGCTGCTCGACCTGGCGATAGCGCGGTGATTGCAGGGCTGAGATCCATTCCGGGCCAATGCCGTTGGCGTCGGCCATTGCGCCGATCTGGCGGGCTTCCAGGATATTCATAAGCTTCCTTGTTCGTTGGTTCGATTGATTAAATGGAGCCTGCCGCCGCAGGCACCGTACGCGCCGCGCTGCCCGGCTTGGGGAAGAGCAGGGCTAGCGGTGCGGTCGCCAGCAGCAGCAGGCCGATTGCGATAAAGATTTCCTTAAGCGCGGTGCCGTCGCCCAAATGGGCGCGCCGCAGTTCGAAGTACAGCGATACCGCCACCACGGCCAGCGAGGCGATGATGCGCCGCAGGATGTTGTTCATGGCCGCGCCTTCGGTGACCAGGTGTTCCGGGATCGCGTTCAGGCCGGCGGTGGAAACGGGCATGTAGGACAAACCCAGGCCGACGCCGCGTGCAGCCATCAAGGCTACGACCAGCCAGAGCGAGGCTTGCGCTCCCGCCAGGCCGAGCCCCATGGTCGCCAGCGCACTGCACACCAGGCCAGCCGCCACGCCAACGCGCGGGCCGTGCTTGTCCAGCAGGCGCCCGCCAAGCGTGGAACACAGGCCGGCCGTCACTGCGGTGGCAAACAAGGCGAGACCGCTCCAGCTGGCGCCGTGGCCCAGCACCGTCTGCACCAGCAGCGGCAGCAGCACTACGCTGCCGAACATGCCGACCGATTGCACCGCGACCACCACCACGCTCAGGCTGTAGCTTGGTTCGGCGAAGATGCGCAGGTTCAGCAAAGGGGCAGGCTGGCGCAGTTCTATCCTGACGAAGCACGCCAGGCAAAGCAGGGCCGCCGCGACCAGGGCGATGTTGAAGGGATCGCTGATGCCTGCGATGCCTTTCACCCGGCTCAGGGCGGCCAGCAGGATGCCCACGCCCAGCGTCGCCAGCAGGAAGCCCTGCCAGTCGAACTTCTGCGGCGTACGCGCTGCCGGCGAAGGCAGCCAATGCCAGCCTATGATCCAGCCTGCCAGGCCGACCGGGATGTTGAAGGCAAACAGCATATGCCAGCTGCTGAATTGCACCAGCAGCCCGCCTAGCAGCGGGCCCACGGCCGGAGCCAGCATGACAGCCATGCCCCACCAGCCGCTGATGCGGCCGCGTTCTTCCTTCGGGTAGACCTCGAACACGAGCGCCAGCGACAAGGGGATCATCAGGCCGCCGGCTACGCCCTGGATGCAGCGCGCCGCGACCACCCATGCCATTGAAGGCGCGATGGCGCCGAGACTGGAGCCGGCCAGGAACAGCGCCAGGCCGGTGAGGTAGACGCGCTTCTTGCCGAAACGGTTGCCCAGCCATGCCGTCGCCGGCATAGTCATGCCCATGCAGATCATGAACGCGGTGATGACCCAGCTTGCCGCTACGGCGTCGATGCCGAACACCGTGATGAACTGCGGGATGGCCGGGTTCAGCGCAGTATTGTTCAGGCTCACCGCTACAGTGCCCAGGAGCGCGGTGGCGGCCACCAGCCGGCGCGTGGCAGTTTCGGACGACCAGATGCTCATGCCGCGGCGTTGATTGTTTCCGGTGCGAAGGCAGCCTCGCGTACAGCCTCTGCAAAGATGCCGGCGACGATGTCGACCTGCGCTTCGGTGATGATCAGCGGCGGCAGGAAACGCACCACGGCGCCATGGCGGCCGCCCAGTTCCAGGATCAGGCCTTGCTGGAAGCACTTGCGCTGGATTGCGCTGGCCAGTGCCGGGTCGGCCAGCGGCTGCCCCAGTGCATCGGTGCGGCCTTGGCCGTCAACGATCTCGACGCCGATCATCAGGCCGCGTCCGCGTACCTCGCCGATCTGCGGCACGCCGCGCTGCAACTCCTGCAGCCTGGCCGTCAGCTGGAGGCCGCGCTGGGCTGCGTGCTCCACCAGGTTTTCGCGGCGGATGTGCTGCAGGCTGGCCAGGCCGGTGGCCATGGCAAGCTGGTTGCCGCGGAAGGTTCCGATGTGGGCGCCGGGTTTCCAGCAGTCGAACTGCTTGCGGTAGACCAGTACCGACAAAGGCAGGCTGCCGCCGATGGCCTTGGACAGCACCAGGATGTCGGGCACGATGCCGGCATGTTCGAAGGCGAACAGCTTGCCGGTGCGCCCGAAGCCGGTCTGCACCTCGTCGATGATCAGCAGGATGCCGTGTTCTTCGGTGATGCGGCGCATTTCGCGCAGCCATTCGAGCGGTGCGGGAATAGCGCCGCCTTCGCCTTGCACCACCTCCAGGATCATCGCCGCCGGCGGGCGTACGCCGCTTTCCGGATCGCCCAGCAGGTTGCGGATGTAGCGTGCGCTGAGCTTCTGTCCCTGCTCGCCGCCGACGCCGAAGGGGCAGCGGTAAGAGTAAGGATACGGCAGGAACTGCACCTCGGGCATCAGGCCCGGGATATCGCCTTTCTGGTGCAGCGTGCCGCTCAGGCTCATGGTGGCATGCGTCGAGCCATGGTAGCCGCCGTGGAAGGACAGTACGCCGCTGCGGCCGGTGGCAATCTTGGCCAGCTTGAGCGCAGCTTCGATGGCATCGGCGCCGGTCGGTGCGCAAAAGTGCACGCGTGCTTCCTGAGCGAATTCCTGCGGCAGGCTGGCGAACAGTTCGTCGACGAAGGCTTCCTTCAGCGGCGTGGTGATGTCCAGCGTATGCAGCGGCAGTTTCTGCTCGAGGGTGGCCTTGATGGCGTCCACCACGGCCGGATGGTTGTGGCCCAGGGCCAGCGTGCCGGCGCCTGCCAGGCAGTCGTAATAGGTCTTGCCGTCCATGTCCGTCACGTGGATGCCTTCGGCGCGCTGGATGGCCAGGGGCAGGCGGCGCGGGTAGGAGCGGGCGTTCGATTCGCGTGCGGCCTGGCTATCGAGCAAAGACCGGTTTCCTGCGCGTTCAGGAACAAGCGTGTGCAGCATCTGTTTCACTCCATTGTGGTGTTGTTTCGATTTCGGCCTGGTCCAGGAAAACCTGGGCCGGGCGCGGATGGCAAAGAAAATCGGCGTGCGAAATATTGAAGCCGTAGGCGCCCGCCAGCGGCAGCACCAGCAGGTCGCCAATGGCCAGGCCTGGCAGGCGGGCGTCGCGCGCCAGGACGTCTTTCGGCGTGCAAAGCTGGCCCACGATGGTCCATGCATCGCCGGCTGCCGGCGTTGCTGTTGCTGCAGCCGCTGCCGCTGCCGCGGGCAGGCGCAGGACCGGGTGGTCATGCGCTTGCGCCGCGGGCAGCCGGAACTGGTGCGTGCCGCCACGGCAAACGGCAAAGCCTTTGCCGTGGCTATGTTTCAGGTCCAGCACCTGCATCAGGTAATAGCCGCAGAAGGCGCTGACGAAGCGGCCCGGTTCGAAGCGCAGGCGCGGCGCCTGAGGA
This sequence comes from Duganella sp. Root336D2, assembly GCF_001425005.1. Taxonomy (GTDB): domain Bacteria; phylum Pseudomonadota; class Gammaproteobacteria; order Burkholderiales; family Burkholderiaceae_D; genus Rugamonas. The sequence continues at coordinate 176,689 of NZ_LMDB01000002.1, forward strand.
TCGGCTGCCAGGCGCTGGGCCAGGCGGCGGCACAGGTGCGGCCAGTCGAACTGCTCCGGCTGCAGGTAGTTCACACCCATGCCGCCGCCGGCATTCAGGCAGCGCACCGTGTCGCCATTGCGGGCCAACGCCTTCCACAGCGGCCACTTGTCGAGGTACCAGTCAAGCAGCTGGATATGGCGCGCCACATCCAGCTGGTGCGACATGGCGTGCACGTGGAAGCCGTTCAGTTCCAGGTGGGCGCATTGCTCCACCAGCGCCACGGCTGCCGGCAGCTCGGATTCGTCGATGCCGAACGGTGTCGGCGCGCCGGCCATGGACAACTTGGTGGCCAGTTGCGGCGGCAGCGAAGGGTTGATGCGCACCAGGACCGGCTGGCGGCGGCCCATGCGGGCGGCCACCGCGTTGAGGCGGCGGATTTCATCCAGGCTCTCGACGTGGATCATTTCCACGCCGTTCAGCATCGCTTGCTCGAGGTCCGAGTCCAGCTTGCCGGGGCCGGAGAAGATGAAGTTATGCGTGCCGCTGCATTGGCGCACGCGGGCAATCTCGCCGCCGGATGAAATTTCGAAACCGTCCACAAACGGCTCCAGGGCTTGCAGGATCGGCCCCTCGCTGTTTGCCTTGATGGCGTAATACAGTTCCACGCCAGCCGGCAGGCAGGACTTCATCCACTGCACGTGGCGGCGCAGGGCAGGCAGGTCGTAAATGAATGCACTGACCGGATCGGCCGCGGCCGCGGCCATGGCGCGCGCCTTCGCCACCACTGATTGAGGCAAAGCGGTCATTGCTGTACCTCCCAAGGTGCCTGCAAAGGCACATAGCCGGCGAACTTGTCGGCGGCTGCGGCAAGCCTGATGCGGAAATTCGTCTTGCACGGGATGGCGGCGCCAGCCAGCAGCTCATCGAGCTCCGGGGCAGGTGCTTGCAGCGCGGCGCGAATGCTTTCGAGCTCTTCGCGCACCAGCTGCCACATGGCCGGAGCCAGCGCAGGCTGGGCGTAGCTCAGCGCCAGGACCGCTTCCGACAGGTTATTGACGAACAGGCAGTAGGCGATGCGCTTCCAGCCTTGCGCGCGCGGGTACTCCAGCGACTGGCGCACACGCGGGTGCATCCCTTCAGGCACGGCCTGCATGCCTTGTTCGGCTGTGAGCTTGACCCCTTCGTAGTCCCGCAGCAGCAGCTTCACCGGCTCTCCGCAGCGATGCACCAGCACCGTGTTCTGCAGGTGCGGCTCGAAGATCACGCCATGATGGAAGAACATGTTCATCACGGGCCGCAGCAGCAGCGCGGCATAGCTTGCGAACCAGCGCAGGAGCTGCTCGCCACTTGGGGCCTGGCCCAGTTGCTGTTCCATGAAAACCAGCACGTTCGAGCGCAGCGCCAGGTCGCGCCCGAACACGGTGCCGGCCAGCAGGCAATTCAGTTCGCCTTCTTCCAGGCAGAAGTTGCGGCGCAGGATGGCGCCGGTCTGTTCGCGGAACCAGATATTGTCTTCGCCGGGCAGGCCGGGCGGAGACCAGCTTAGCGCGGCAGGTTCGGGCACCGTGTCCAGGCCGCCGGTAGTGGCGGCATGCTCCGAGGCCAGGCGTTTCAGCAGGCGGTCAATCAGCAGGGCGCTTTCCAGTTCGTACCAGGCGTTCTTGCGCACGCAATTGGTGATGCGCACGTTCAGCGAACCCTTGATGAAGTAGCCGTGCCCGGGCACATACATGGTGCGCACCGAGGCGGTCGGATGCGACAGGAAACCGCTGCGCCCCAGGTCGCGGATAGTGCCCATTGCCAGCAGCCGCTGCACGCGCTGGTCGGCGCGGAACAGCTCGGCCTGGATCGGGTGCATGCTGATGATGGCGTGCCCTGGACGCGCGTCGGCCTGGTCGGCAAAGGCAGCCAGCGCCTGCTGTTGCGACATGCCGTTGGCGGCGATCCACAGTCCATCGAGCGGCACTTCGAGCAGGTGCAGGCGCACCGCGGCACGGAACTCCGGCGACACTTCCTCCTGCCGCAGCGACGCCGGCCATAGCCTGGCCTTGGGCGCGACTTGTGCAGGATGGCCGTACCACAGGCATTGTTCGCTGGCGATGTAGTCGGACAGCGGCGCAATCTCCTGGCCTTCAAAGTGTGCGGTGACGGCGCGTTTCAGGTCGCGGCTGGCGACGATCTGCGCCATCAGCTCCGGGTTGGCCTGCTGCGTGATCGCGCTGCAGCTTTCCAGCATGGACTCGGCCATCATGGCCGGCGTCAACTGCTGCCAGCGCGACCCGGGACGCTTGCCGAACACACCGGATACGCAGGCCTGGCTGCCCAGCGTATCCTTGCGGTCGGCCAGCACAATATACTGCGCGCCATCCGGCATGCGGATCATCAGCGGCACCACCTGCGCCGACTGCAGGCGGCGATATAGCTGGAAGGGCAGGCCAAGCGGCTGTTCGCGCCAGTCTTCCACCAGCAGCGACATCGGCAGGGCGAATTCCTTGAGCAGGCAATTCAGCAGCGCATGCGTGGCCGCCTGGTCGGCGATCACGCGCGAAGCGGGCAAGGTGCGCACACTCATGCTGCGGCTTCCAGTGCTGCCGCCTGTCGGGCATCGATATGCAGCAGGTGCAAGGTCTTGACCGGCGCGCCGATGCTGGCCCTCACCACCTCGACGAACAGCTTGCCGTCAAGCTGGTCGTCCAGCGCGAGTTCGGATTCGTCGTCATGCAGGCCGTTGTGGATTTCGCGGATGCGCACGCCGGCGCTGGACACGCCATATTCGATGTGATGTCGGCCGCTGCCCAGGTCGTGCGCCAGTAGCTGCAGCAGCAGTTCGTCGCAACGGGGAGGGCGCTGCATGAACGATCGCACGCGCTTGGTGCGCACGCCGTCGCGGTCGAATTCGATGCGGCTGCCTCCCAGGACGGTGAAACCCTCGGCCGTTGCGAGTGCATCCAGCGCATAGACTTCTTCGTCTTCGCGGTATTTTTCCACTAGCGCGTAGCCGTGGCGCAGCTGCACCAGTTGCTGCTGCAGTTCGGCGGCATTGCGGACCAGCGCGCCGCCTGTCCCGGCGCCGCCTTCCAGCGCCTGTACGGTAGCGGGGAACCAGTCGGCGCCCAGCGCATTGGCCGGTTCGGTGCAATCGATGATACGGCGCTGCTGGCGCGGCGAGTGCACCGCGTCCAGCCGCTGGTCGTGGCGCAGGGCGCTGCGCCAGGCCGGGCCGGGAAGGCCCAGGTAGGCCGCGCAGATTGCGGCCGAAGCATGCAGCACGGAGTCTGCGGCAACGACCCCGGAGAACCGCTTGCCATGGACGGCGACAAAGCGCGCCACCGCCAGGGGATTGAAGACGTCGCACTCGGCCAGTTCGGCTTCGCCATACAGCGGCGAGTCTTTGGCACGGACGATATGCTCCCTGACGCAGTCGGTCAGGATGGTGGCCTTCAGCTGGAGTTCAGCTACGGCGGCCAGGAATCCCTGCTCCAGAACGCGGTTCGGGGCATGGGCGAGTATCAGTAGTTCCATCAAGCTGCTTCCTCTCGTCGGTAGAAATGGCACCATTCAGCTTGACTGAATGATTCTCATTTACGATGACGAAGCAGGCTTGGGAATGTTTAGGGGATTTTCAGGTTTTTTTATTTGCCCCGGTCAGCGGCCGGCGGCATGAGGCCGGTCAGCAACCAGACGCGCGACGCTTCTTCATATGCTTTGCGGTGGACGGGGTCCTGCTCCAGCCAGGCAGCCAGGGCGGGCGCGGTCGCGGCGTCGAGTGGCTGCGCGTGTGCACGGAGCACCCAGTCCAGCGCAGCCTGCCAGACCGGATCGTTGTCGCGGGAATTTGCCATGGAAACAAACAATGCCGATGAGTATAGGCTGGCATTGTATATGACAGATGGGTTGCGCCTGGCTTTATCAGCCGGGTTGATGGAGGGCGTTGGCGCAGGCGGTCATCGCGTCACGGATCATGAAGTTGACCAGGGTGACGGAAACGCCAAACTGGTCGGCAATCTCGCGCTGTGTGTGGCCGCCTAGCCTGTGCAGTTCGAAGGCCTGGCGCGTGCGGGCGGGCAGGGCGGCCAGGGTGTCGGCCACAATGCGCAGGTCCTGCCGGCTGACAGTCAGCGATTCCGGGGTGCCGATGGAAGCGGGAACTTGCAGGCCGTCTTCTTCATCGACGAATACCTTCGCTTCCAGTGCTGCGCGGCGCTGTGCATCGATCGCCAGGTTGCGCACCACCTGGAACAGGTAGGCCAGCGGCTGGCGGGCCTCGAAGGCATGGCCAGCTTCGGACAGTTTCAGGTAGGTGTCCTGTACTACGTCCTGGGCCCGTTCGACATTGCCAAGCACCTTGTAGGCGGCGCGTTGCAGCGCCGGGCGGTGCGCAGCGAACATCGCGCTCCAGTCAACAGGACCATCGATAGACTCCATAACCCCTCAACTTGTCGATTAAACACGGGAGAGGCGAATTCTATGGAGTTTATCGGCCAAAATCAACAAGAATGATTCTCATTCGCAATTGTGTGGCGGCATGGGGGGGTGAAAGAGCTATTCCATAAAATCATAGCTTAATGGTTATTCCTCATATCTACGGAATAGCCAATTCGTTAATCTACACCTATTAATGATAAGCAAATGTTTCATTGCATTTGCAAACAGAGACGCACACCCTATGAAAATCACCCCGCTCGACTCGATCGTCTTCCTCATCTACTTCGCCGTGGTCGCGGCATATGGCATCTGGGTCTATCGCCGCAAGAACAGCAGTTCCGGCTCGGCCTCGCGCGACTACTTCCTGGCGGAAGGATCGCTGACCTGGTGGGCCATCGGCGCTTCGCTGATTGCTTCCAATATCTCCGCCGAGCAGTTCATCGGCATGAGCGGCTCCGGCTTCAAGATCGGCATGGCGATCGCGGTGTATGAGCTGATGGCGGCGGCAACGCTGGTCATCGTGGCCATCTACTTCATGCCGGTCTACCTGAAAAACCGCATCTACACCATGCCGCAGTTCCTCGAGCAGCGTTATGGCAAGGGCGTGGCGATGACCATGGCGCTGTTCTGGCTTGGCCTGTACATCGTGGTCAACCTGACCTCCATCCTCTATCTCGGTGCGATTGCGATCAGCAGCATTTCCGGCTTGAGCGTGGGCGCCTGCATGCTGTTCCTGGCGGTGTTCGCGACGGTCATTACGCTGGGCGGCATGAAGGTGATCGGCTATACCGACGTGATCCAGGTGGTGTGCCTGGTGATCGGCGGCCTGGTGACGACCTGGATCGCGCTGGACCTGGTGGCCGGCCTGGGCGGCGGCAAGGGCGCGCTGCACGGTACCACCGAGCTGTTCGCCCGTGCCCGCGGCCATTTCGACATGGTGCTGACGCGCGACCATCCGAGCTATATGGACTTGCCCGGCCTGAGCATCCTGCTGGGCGGCATCTGGATCGCCAACCTGAATTACTGGGGCTGCAACCAGTACATCACGCAGCGCGCGCTGGGCGCGGACCTGCCGACCGCGCGCAAAGGCCTGCTGTTCGCAGCATTCCTGAAATTGCTGATGCCCGTGATCGTGGTGCTGCCCGGTATTGCGGCTTTTGCGCTGGACCAGGCGGGTGCGCTGGGCGGCGCCTTGCGCCAGGGCGGCGAGCTGAATCCGGACCGCGCCTATCCGACCCTGCTGGCATTGCTGCCGGACGGCTTGCGCGGCGTGGCATTCGCGGCATTGACTGCGGCCGTGGTGGCTTCGCTGGCTGGCAAGGCAAACAGTATCGCCACCATTTTTACCCTGGATATCTATCGTAAGAAATTTGCACCCGCAGCGAGCGAAGAGCGCATGGTGTGGGTCGGCCGCCTTACCGTGGTGGCGTCGATGGCAATTGCGGTGCTGATCGCACCGATGCTGGGCATCGACAAGAAGGGCGGTTTCCAGTACATCCAGGAATACACCGGCTTTGTTTCGCCAGGCATCCTGGCCATGTTCCTGCTTGGGTTCTTCTGGAAGAAGGCGACCAATGCAGCCGCCATGTTCGCGACCGTAGGCGGGCTGGTGTTCTCCATCATCCTCAAGTTCCTGCCGGCGATGATGGACTTGCACTTCCTGGCGCCGATCGGCTTCGCGGCCGATAACGGCAGCGGTGTCTACGAGATCCCGTTCATTGACCGCATGTTCCTGGTGTTCTGGGCCGTGGTGGCGGGCATGGTGCTGATCAGCCTTATGGGACGGCGCGACGGCGAAGCAAAAGCCATGGTGGTCGACCGCCAGTTGTTCCGCGTCGACCGCGGCTTCGCCATCGGATCGGCCGTGGTGTGCGTGCTGCTGGCCGTTATCTATGGAGCACTCTGGTAATACAACGAATCACATATAAAAACTACGGAGAAAATAAAAGAATCATGAAGCAGAAGAAAATCAGTTTGCTGGTGAAGTCGCTGTTCCTGCTGCCGGCAATTCCGGCCGCTTTCGCGCAGCAGGCCGAAGAGCCCTCGATCCAGAAGGTTACAGTTTCCGGCATCCGCGCTTCGGTGCGCAGTGCCCTGAGCGTCAAGGAAAATTCGAACAGCATGGTGGAAGTGGTCGCTTCCGAAGATATCGGCAAGCTGCCGGATACCACCATTGCCGAATCGCTGGCCCGCCTGCCAGGCCTGGCAGCCGGGCTGGATCGCGGCAACGCCAGCCAGATCGTGGCGCGCGGCATGGGCGAGCGGTTCATCGGAGCCACCTTGAATGGGCGCGAGCTGGCTTCGTCCGAGCCGAACCGCGCTGTGCGCTTCGAGCAGTTCCCGTCCGAATCGCTGTCCGGCGCCATCGTCTACAAGACCCAGAATGCCGACCTGGTGGAAGGCGGCGTCGCCTCCAGCATCGACCTGCAAACCGTGTCGCCGCTCAAATATAGCGGCCGCCAGGCTTCACTGAAGGCGGACGCACTGTACTACCCGGAAGCGCGCGACCTCGATACCAAGGCGGTTCGCCCGCGCCTGGGCGGCATCTACATCGACCAGTACGCCGACAAGAATGTCGGCGTGGCGCTGGCCTTCAGCTACCAGAAGCAGCCTTCGGTCGAGAAGCGCAAGAACCACTGGGGCTTCAATGAGGATCACTCGGCCGACATCAATGGCGACGGCAAAGTGGACAAGACGCCATGGGGCTTTGAGACTGAACTGAAACGCGGCACCAATGAGCGCGGCAGCGTGCTGGGCAAGGTGGAATGGAAGGCCAGTCCGGATGCGCTGGTGACCGCCGACGTGTACTACGCCAAGAACAGGATCCGCGAACCGGCCATGTCGCACTGGACCGGCGACCTGGGTAACTGGGATGGCTGGCAGAGCGCCAGTTATTCGAACCTCGATATCCGCAACGGCTATGTAGTTGGCGCCACCGTGAACAACGTGGGCCTGACCACCAACAGCACGCTGTGGACGCAGGACATGGACAACCTGGCCGCGGGCTTGAACGGCAAGTTCAATGTCGGGGAATGGAAAGTGGATGCCGATATCGCTACGTCCTCGGCCGGCCGCGACAGCCAATGGCGCGACGTGCGCCAGTTTTCCCTGAATCCCGGCACCATCAAATGGGCTTTCACGGGCGACGAAAGCCAGGACTTCAGCTTCAGCCACGATTCGGGCAACCCGGCTGCCTTCGGTAACCCGACCCTGTACGTCGATACCGACGGCCACGTTGAAGACCGCCTGACCTCCGCGCAACTGAGCGCCTGGCGCCCGCTCGATGCCGGCGTGGTAAGCCGCATCAAGTTCGGCGCACGCTTCGCCGACCGCGAGAAAAAATACCACCAGACCACCTGGAACCTGCCTTCCAATAGCGCCATCCCGGACTCGGCCTACGAAACGGTGAACGTATCCGGCTTTGCACCTTTCATCGTGCTGAAGGACTTCACGGGCGCCGCCACCAGCCTGTGGGGCGCCAACGCCTTCAGCCCGGCTGGCCGCACCCCGACCGCAAACGACTTGCTGGCCGGCTGGAAAGTCAAGGAAAAGAACAGCAGCGTCTATGCCCAGGCCGACCTGGAGGGCGAATTGTTCGGCAAGACCTTCCGCGGCAATGCCGGCGTGCGCGTGGCGCACACCAGGCAGACCGGCACCGGCATGGAGTCGATCAACGGCGCCGCGCCAACCGCGGCGGAAGGCGGCGCATCGTACACCCGCGTGCTGCCTAGCGTGAACCTGATCTTCAACCTGGACCAGGCGCAAAAGCAGCAGCTGCGTTTCAGCGTGGCGCGCGCCATGTCGCGTGCGCCGATGGATGAAATGCGCGCATCGCGCCAACTGGCGGTCGACACCAATCCAGGATCGCAGCAGCCGATTACCGGCAGCGCCGGCAATCCGGGCCTGCTGCCGATGATGTCGAACCAGGTCGACCTGTCGTGGCAGTATTACTTCGAGAAAGGCTCGCTGCTGTCGGCTGGCGTGTTCTACAAGAAGGTGTCGGACTACATCGGTATCACCACCGACGACACCACGGTCAACGGCCGTGCTGCAACCCTGACCCGTTCCGTGAACGGCAAGGGCGGCAATGTGCGCGGGCTGGAGCTGGTGGCACAGCATGCCTTCACCAGCCTGCCGGCGCCGTTCGACGGCCTGGGCGTGGCTGCGAACTTCTCGTACAACGACAGCGACATCAAGGAATACACCAACGATTACCCGATGGTGGGCCTGATGAAGCGTAACGGCGGCCTGACCCTGTGGTACGAAAAGGCCGGTTACGAAGCACGCCTGTCGGCCAACTACCATAGCGCCTTCGTACGCATGCCGCGCTGGACCGCCGGCTACATGATCGAGAATCCAGCCGAGACCTATGTCTCCGCCAACTTCTCGAAGTGGCTGACCCCGCAGTTGCAACTGCGCCTGGGCCTGGACAACATCACCAACCAGAAAGTGGTGGAAACCCAGTCCAATAATCCCTACATGCAGAACGTGATGGAATATGGCCGCCGCTACAACCTGGGCCTGAGCTACAAGTTCTGATTGAGGCATGCCGATGATCCGCAACACACTTTGCCTGGCCGCGATGGCTTTCGTTCACGCTGCCCAGGCCGGGCAGGTGCTGGCAGTCGACGCCAGCGCTCCCGCACCGGCGCCTTTGTCCGGCCATATCAAGATGGGCACTGCCGCCGCACCCGGCGGCCATGTGCTAGGCATTAACAACCAGTACCTGACGCGTGACGGCCAGCCCTGGCTGCCGGTGATGGGCGAATTCCATTATTCGCGCAGCCCGGCGGCTAGCTGGGAGTCCGAGCTGGCCAAGATGAAGTCGGCCGGCATCAACGTGGTGGCCAGCTACATCATCTGGAACCATCACGAGGAGAAGCAAGGGAAGTTCGACTGGAGCGGCAACCGCGACCTGCGGCGCTTTATCCGGTTGGCCAACAAGGCCGGGCTGGAGGTATGGATACGCGTCGGCCCCTGGTCGCACGCGGAAGTGCGTTACGGCGGCATTCCCGACTGGGTGGTGGACGCCATGCCGACCCGCCAGGACGACTCGCAATACCTGAAATACGTGGACCGCTTCTACCGCGAAATCGGGAAGCAGGTGGACGGCTTGCTGTGGAAACAGGGCGGTCCAGTCATCGGCGCGCAGATTGAAAACGAATACAACCTGGCCGGCCCGGGCCGGGGCGCGCAGCACATCTCCACCCTTAAAGGCATGGCGCTGAAGGCCGGCATCGATGTGCCGTTCTACACCGTGACCGGCTGGGACCAGACCCTGTACCCGTCCGGCGAAGTGGTGCCGGTGTTCGGCGGCTACCAGGACGAACCCTGGGCCACCAGCACCACCGAGCTGCCGCCGAAAGAAACCTACGCCTTCCGCTTCGACACGCGCGTCAGCGGTGACCTTGGTGCGCAAACCCGTGCCACGCAGCAGGGCACGGCGGAAACCGATATGGAGCGCACGCCCTTCCTCGGCGCGGAATACGGCGCCGGCCTGCCGGCCATGTATCGCCGCCGGACCCTGGTGTCGCCGGACGATATCGCTTCCACCCTGCCGGTGCAAATGGGCTCCGGCGTCAACCTGATGGGTTACTACATGTTCCATGGCGGCCGCAATCCGGTCGGCCTGACGACCATGGAAGAGAGTACCCGTACCGGCGGCTATAACGATACCCCGGCCATCAACTACGACTTCAATGCGCCGCTGGGCCCCGACGGGCAGCAGCGCGAAGTGCTGGCTTACCTGCGGCCGTTCCATTATTTCATGAACGACTTCGGCGCGCGGCTGGCGCCAATGACCGTGCGCAAACCGGCCGTGGTGCCGGCTGGTCCGGCCGACCTGTCGAGGCCGCGCTGGTCGGTGCGCAGCAAGGGCGAGCAGGCCTTCCTGTTCTATAACGGCCATATCCGCCAGTATGCGCTGCCGGAACTGAAGCAAGTACAGTTCGACGTAAAACTGGCCGGACAGTCGGTGAAACTGCCGCGCCAGCCGGTGGACGTGGCTGCCGGCAGCTACTTCTTCTGGCCAATCAATTTCGACCTGGATGGCTACCGACTGCGCTACGCTACCGTGCAACCGGTGGCGCGCCTGGAACGCGGCAAGGCGGGCAGCGTGTACGTCTTTGCGGCGCAGGATGGTATTACGCCTGAATTCGCGCTGGAGGGCGCGGCGCGCGGTTGCGTCAAGGCGGCGCGCGGACGGGTGGCCGATGCTGCGGCGGGGGTGCTGGTGGAGGGCGTCCAGCCAGGGCTCGATGCTGCCCTCACGCTGGACTGCGCCGGTAAGCGTCCAGTGACGGTGCTGGTCTTGTCGCAACAGCAGGCGCGCCAACTGGCGATCGGGCAGCTGCAGGGCGAGCGCCGCCTGGTCATCAGCGAGAGCCAGGCGCACTTCGCCGGCGGCCGGCTGGTATTGCGTTCCGCGGGCAGCCCTGCCTTCCGCGCCGCCGTTTTCCCGGCCTTGCCGCTGCCGCTCAAGGGCAGCACGGAGCTCAAGGTGCACGGCAAGGAGGGCCTGTTCCAGGTGGTCGAGGCAACGCTGCCGGCCCAGGCGCTGGCAGTATCGGCACGCGAGCTGCGCGCCGCACAACCGGTTCCGCCGATTAAAATTGGCGGCAACGCCAAGGCAGCAGTCCAGCCGGACGCGGAAGTCTTCGGCAATTCCGCCGCGTGGGAGCTGTCGCTCGGCTCGACCCGTCCGAAAGGGGTGGACGCGGCGCTGCTGGAGATCGATTTCACCGGCGACCTGGCACGCCTGTTCGACGGTACGCGCATGGTGGACGACTGGTATTACAACGGCCAGCGCTGGCAATTCGGCCTGAACAACCTGGCGGCGCGTGCGCAAAGTGCGCTGACGCTGACCGTGCTGCCGCTGCGCGCCGATGCGCCGATCTACCTGCCAAAGGAACACCGTCCGGCATTCAATGGCCAGGCGCAGGTGGCGCAGCTGCACGGGGTAAAAGTAACGCCGGTGTATCGTGTCGATATTGGCCGCTGAATGGAGTTTGGCATGGCATTGAAAATTGGATTGGTTGGCCTGGGCAAAATCGCGGTTGACCAGCATATTCCTGCGATTCGCGGCATCAAGGGGCTGCAGCTGGTAGCGGGTTGCTCGCCCGCCAGTGCGCCGGAAGGCGTGGTGCATTACCAGGACATGGGAAGCATGCTTGCGGCCCATCCGGAAATCGAGGCGGTGGCGATCTGCACCCCTCCGCAAGTGCGCCACCAGCTTGCCCGTGAGGCGATTGCAGCCGGCAAGCACGTGTTCCTGGAAAAGCCGCCGGCAGCAACGCTGGGCGAAGCCGCGTCCATCGCCGCCATGGCAGCCCGGCATGGCGTGACGGCGCTGGCAGGCTGGCACTCGCGCTTCGCCCCCGGTGTGGAAAGTGCACGCAACTGGATGCTGGCGCGTCCCATCAAGTCGATCCGGATCTGCTGGAAGGAGAACGTGCGGCAATGGCATCCCGGCCAGAAGTGGATCTTTGAAGCCGGTGGCATGGGGGTGTTCGATCCCGGCATCAACGCCTTGTCGATCCTGACCGGGCTCCTGGGCGGGCATGCACTGGTGCGCAAGGCGGCCTTGCACGTGCCATCCAACTGCAGCGCCCCAATCCAGGCCGAACTGGAGATGGTGAGTGGGCGCGGCGTCCCGATCGACGCGGAGTTCGACTTCCTGCAAGCGGGCCAGCAAACCTGGAGCATTTTCGTGGAATCGCTTGCCGGCGACAGCATGGCGCTGCACCTGGGCGGCCGCATCATGGAGGTGAACGGGAAGGTCGTGCTCGACGAGCCGGAGCGGGAATATCCGGCCATGTACGAGCACTTCCTGCGCCTGGTTGCTGTCGGCCATTCCGACGTCGACATCACCCCATTGCAGGCAGTGGCCGACGCCTTCCTGGTCGGCAAGATCACAAGCGCCGAGCCGTACTTCGAGTAAGGAACTCAGGCGAGCTGCCTGGCGCGTGCATTGGACAGGTAGATATTGTCCTTGGCCAGTGCCTGATTGGCGCCGACAGCGTCGGCCCATTCGCGCGTGGTCGTCACGGCTGCGAAATTGGAATGGAACACGACGCTGAAGATGCGGTGGATTTCTTCCGCCGTCGCGCGGCCGGCCGCATTCTCATAAGGCAGCGAACCGCTAGCGTCGGCCAGGTATTCCACCGCCAGCCCCATATGTGCCGCTTCGATGATGGTCGAAGCATTGCAATTGTGGCTCATGTAGCCGGCAATCGTCAGCGTGTCGACCTGCTTGTCGGCGAGCCATTGCGCCAGGCCGGTGCCGGCGAAGCTGCTGGCCAGTTTCTTGTTGATGACAAGGTCGGCGCCCAGTGCCGCGACTTGCGGGTGTAGTTGCCAGCCATCCGAGCCCACCGCGAAAACAGGCGCACCGGCAGGCGTGTCGTGCTGCACCACCACCACCGGTATGCCGCTTTCGCGGGCCACTTTCATGGACTGGACAATATTGGGCAGCGATTGCTCGACCGGCGGGTATTCGATCGGCAGCTTGCCGGAGAAGTATTCGTTTTGTACATCGATCACGATCAGGGCGCGGCGTGGCATGGTATTTCCTCCATCAGGGTTGTTGATGGAAGAGATTCTGCGCCCGGCGCCATGTTTGCAACAGTGGCCCAAGAGACAACCTGCGATATAATCGGGTCATGCGTAAAAAAGTGGCCATTATTGCCTTCGATGGCATAACCCCGTTCCATCTTTCCGTGCCTTGCCTGGTTTTCGGCGGAGCGCACGCCGAGCATTTGTACGATGTCACGGTCTGCGCCGCCGAAAAGGGCCCCTTGCGCACGACCGCCGGCTTCGACATAGCAACGAGAAAAAGCCTGCGTGCGCTGGACGGCGCGGACATCGTCATCATGCCTACCTGGCACGACGACTGCCGCCCATCGCCGCCGTCGCTGTTGCAGGCGCTGCGGAAGGCCCACGCCCGCGGTTCGACCATCGTCGGCTTGTGCCTGGGCGCTTTCCCGGTGGCGGAAGCCGGCCTGCTTGATGGCCGCACGGTCACCACGCATTGGGCGTTTGCCGGCCAACTGGCCGAACGCTGTCCGCAGGTGAAGGTTGATGAGGAAGTTCTATACGTGGATGAGGGCGACGTATTGACGTCGGCCGGCGCGGCAGCGAGCCTGGATTGCTCGCTTTACCTGCTGCGCAAACTGCAGGGTGCCGACTATGCGAACATGGTGGCGCGCCGCCTGCTGGTGGCGCCGCACCGCGAAGGAGGGCAGGCGCAGTTCATCAACCGCCCGCTGCCGGTCACCGCCAGCGACGGCCGGCTGGCTCAGGTGCTGGACTGGGTGCAGCACCGGCTGGCGCAAGAGCATAGCCTGGATGCACTGGCGCAGCGCGCGGCCATGAGCCGCCGCAATTTTACCCGCCACTTCCGGCAGGCCACCGGCACCTCGTTCAAGCAATGGCTGCTGAACCAGCGCCTGGCCCACGCCCAGCGCATGCTGGAAACGAGCGATGCATCGATCGAAGCGGTGGCGCAGGCGGCAGGGTTCGGCAGCGCGCTATCGTTAAGGCAGCACTTCCGCGCCGCCTTCCATAGCTCGCCGTCGGCTTATCGCAAGCTATTTGACGCCTGACATATCCGGCAGGGTATGCGCGATGCCCTTGTGGCAGTCAATGCAGGTCTTTTCGTCGCTGGCCAGCTGGGTCGAGTGGGCATCCACCGCGCGCTTGCTCTGGCGCGTGAAGTCCATCGAATCGAACTGGTGGCAATTGCGGCATTCGAGCGAGTTGTTGGCCTTCATGCGCCGCCATTCATTGCCGGCCAGTTGGAGGCGGTGCCCTTCGAACTTCTCGCGGGTGTCGATAGTGCCGAACACCTTGCCCCAAACCTCCTTCGAAGCCTGCATCTTGCGGGCGATCTTGCTGGTCCACTCGTGAGGCACGTGGCAGTCGGAGCACTTGGCACGCACGCCGGTGCGGTTGGAGAAGTGGATGGTGCGCTGCAGCTCCGGATAGACGTTGTCGCGCATCTCGTGGCAGCCGGTGCAGAATTTCTCCGTGTTGGTGGCTTCCATGGCGGTGTTGAAGCCGCCCCAGAACACCACCCCCGCCACGAAGGAGCCGATCACCAGGAAGCCCAGGCTAAGGTGCAGGCTTGGGCGGCGCAGGACGTTCCAGTAGTTTTTGATCAGCCTGAACATGGAGCCTCCTTATTTGTGCTTGGCCGGTGCGGCAGGCGCGGCCTGGTTCAGCATCGTGTCGACGTCCTTGAACTGGTTCGGCACCAGCGGCTCGAGGTTCGTTTGCGGAACGTGGCATTGCAGGCAGAAGTAGCGGCGCGGCGACAGCTCGGCGAGGAAGTTGCCGTCACGGTTCTGAAAGTGCGTCACGCTGATCATCGGCGCCTGGCTTTCCTGGGTGCGGGTACGGGCGTGGCACATCATGCAGCGGTTGGCGCTCTTGTCGGTCTGGTAGCCCTCGATCTTGTGCGGGATGACGGGCGGCTGCATCGAGTAATTGCGTACGCGCTTGATGTCGCTGTTATCCGGATTCACCATCGGCGCCGGCTTGGTGGTTTCAGCCAGCGGCGTCGGGCCGCGCATATTGTCGAGGGCACGCGGCGCCGGCACCTGGGCCAGGACCGACAGAGGCAGCAGGAGGGCGAGGAGGAATGCAAATTTTTTCATGGCCATGGCTCCTAGACTTTGCGGATGCTGACTGCACACTTCTTGTAGTCAGTCTGCAAAGAGATTGGGCAGGTAGCGTCCAGCGTTACCTTGTTCACAAGCTGGCTGGCGTCGAAGAACGGGATGAACACCAGTCCGCGCGGCGGCCGGTTGCGGCCGCGCGTTTCTACGCGGGTCTGGATCATGCCGCGCCGCGACTTGACCTCGATCAGGTCGCCGCGCCGCGCGCCAAGTTCCTTGGCATCCTCCGGGTGCATGAAGCAGACCGCATTCGGCACGGCGCGGTACAGCTCCGGCACGCGGCGCGTCATGGTGCCGGTGTGCCAGTGCTCCAGCATGCGGCCGGTGGAGAGCCAGAACGGGTATTCCTTGTCCGGCGACTCGGCCGGCTTCTCGTAAGGCAGCGCGAAGATCACCGCCTTGCCGTCCGGATGGCCGTAGAAACGCACATCCTCGCCTTTCTTGACGTAAGGGTCCAGGCCTTCGCGGTAGCGCCAGCGCGTCTCCTTGCCGTCGACCACAGGCCAGCGCAGGCCGCGCGCCTGGTGGTAGGAATCGAACGGCGCCAGGTCATGGCCGTGGCCGCGGCCAAAGCTTGCGTATTCCTCGAACAGGCCTTTCTGCGGATAGAAACCGAAGGCCTTCGCTTCGTCGTTCTGGTAGCCCGTTTCGATCTGCGTGACCGGGAACTTGTCGACCTGGCCGTTACGGTACAGGACGTCGAACAGCGTCTTGCCCTTGTATGCCGGCATGGCAGCCAGCAGCGGCGCCGGCCACACTTCTTCCATCTTGAAGCGCTTCGAGAATTCCATCAACTGCCACAGGTCGGAACGTGCCTCGCCCGGGGCGCTCACCAATTGGTGCCAGAACTGGGTGCGGCGCTCCGCATTGCCGTAGGCGCCTTCTTTTTCCACCCACATGGCCGTTGGCAGGATCACGTCGGCCGCCGTGGTGCTGGCAGTCGGGTAGGGATCGGAAACCACGACAAAAGCATCCGGGTTGCGCCAGCCAGGCAGGATTTCGCCCATCACGTTCGGGCCGGCCTGCATATTGTTGTTGCACATGACCCAATAGGCATTCAGCTTGCCGTCCTTGAGCATGCGGCTTTGCAGGACCGCGTGGAAGCCCGGTTTGTCAGGGATGGTCCCCGGCGGCAGCTTCCAGATTTTTTCAGCAATCTCGCGGTGCTTGGGATTAGCCACCAGCATATCGGCCGGCAGGCGGTGCGAGAAGGTGCCCACCTCGCGTGCCGTGCCGCAGGCGGAAGGCTGGCCGGTCAGCGAGAACGGGCTGTTACCCGGCGAGGAGATCTTGCCCGTCAACAGGTGGATGTTGTACAGCAGGTTGCTGCACCAGGTGCCGCGCGTATGCTGGTTGAAGCCCATGGTGAAGAAGGAAGTCACCTTGGTCTTGGGATCGGCATACAGTTCGGCCAGGCGTTCCAGGCGGTCGCGCGAAACGCCGCTCAGTTTCGATACCGATTCCACGTCATAGGCGCTGACAAATTTTGCGAATTCCTCGAGCGAGCTCGGTTTGCCGCCGCCGACGTCGCCGGCATTGGCGGCCGCCTTTTGCAGCGGATGCTCAGGGCGCAGGCCGTAGCCGATGTCCTTGTTGCCCATCACGAAGCGGGTGTGCTTGTTGACGAAGTCCTTGTTGACGCGGTTGTTCTTGATGATGTAGTTGGCGATGTAGTTCAGGATCGCCAGGTCGGTCTGCGGCGTGAAGATGATGGGCTGGTCGGCCAGCTCGAAGCTGCGGTGCTCATAAGTCGACAGCACGGCGACTTTCACGTGCGGGTTGGACAGGCGGCGGTCGGTAATGCGGGTCCAAAGTATCGGGTGCATTTCCGCCATATTGGAGCCCCACAGGACGAAGGCGTCAGCCACTTCGATGTCGTCGTAGCAGCCCATCGGCTCGTCCATGCCGAAGGTGCGCATGAATCCCGCCACGGCGGACGCCATGCAGTGGCGCGCGTTTGGATCGAGGTTATTGGTGCGGAAACCGGCCTTCATCAGCTTGGAGGCGGCGTAGCCTTCCCAGATGGTCCATTGGCCGGAGCCGAACATGCCGACCGCGGTCGGGCCTTTTTCGTTCAGCACCTTCTTGAACTGCCTGGCCATTTCATCGAAGGCGGCATTCCACGTCACAGGCTGGAATTCGCCGTCCTTGGCGTATTTGCCGTTCTTCATGCGCATCAGCGGCTGCGTCAGGCGGTCGGCGCCGTACATGATCTTCGACAGGAAGTAGCCTTTGACGCAGTTGACGCCGCGATTGACTTCGGCGTTGATGTCGCCATGCGTAGCCACCACACGTCCGTCCTTGACGCCGACGTTGACCCCGCAGCCGACGCCGCAGAAGCGGCAGGGCGCCTTGCTCCATTTGAGCTGGGTCCTGGTAGCGTCGGTGACGACATTGGAGGCGGCGGCAGGCAGCTGGATGCCGGCGGTGGCGGCTGCCGTCATTGCGGCAGTCTGTGTGATGAAATCACGGCGAGTTTGTTTCATTGTAGTTCCTCGTCCATTGAGTTGGCGGGTTCGGCATGCTGGTAAACCAGGGTGACGTTGAGGACGCCGGGCAGGGCCCGGATGGCGTCCATCGCATCGAGCGTTCGGGGTGCGCTTTCCGCTTCGAGCGTGACGATCAATCGACCGTCAGCTTCAGCGGCGTGCACGATGCAGCGGGGCAGGATGGCTAGCTGGGCACGCACTTCCGCAACCTGGGCGGGAGTAGCGTGGACAATGATGCCGGCGATGTGGATTTCGGCGGCCATGATCATGCACCTGGCAGGCGGCCGGTGAGCATCTGGAACATCCAGATGATGAATCCATAGCCGCCTACTGTTGCTACCGCGAGGATCGGGGCAAGGACCACCGTCATGAACAGGAAGACCTTCAATTCTTGCGCCTTGGTGGCTGCGGGTTCTTTGTTTTCCATTTGTTCACCATTTTATGTAGAAAGGTGCATCGTTAAATTAGCGCAGATCAAGTGCTTTGTTTTATGCAAAACTATTTAGCTGCCGGGCGCGGGATGGCGAGTTCGATTACCACTCCATGTGCGCCGGCGGCAACCGGTCCGGCCTGGCCTTCCAGCGCCCCCGCTTGCGGCGTGGCGCTGCCGCTGGTCGATATCCGTGCTCCCACGATCAGTGGCCCTGCGTCGGCAAGGTGCTTGCCGGATGCCAGCGCGTTGCTGTCGTCAAGGGCGAACTGCAGCGGAAAACCGCTTGCCGGGCGCTTGATTGCCGCCAGCGGCATCGGCGATCCCACGGCGGCGCGGGCGTAAATAAAGAGCGTCTGGCCGGCCGAGGGTATCGCGCTGCCGGGCGCAAGCCGGATGGTGCCGGACAGGCGCGACGACGCCGTGCTGCCGGCCGGTGTGCTCGCTGCAGGCGCTGCCGCGTGCAGGCCCTGGCGCACGCGCGCTTCGGCGATGCCGGCTTGCGTCGAGCGGGCGAATTCCGAATCCTCGGGAACCAGCGGCAAGACGGCTTGCCATTGTTTCTCCGCGCGCGCGAAGTCGCCACGGGCGAAGGCCGCGCTGCCGGAGAGGGCGAGCGCTTTCGCTTGTTGCGGGTCGATGGCGAGCGAGCGTTCGACCAGGCGTTCCGGCTCGCCGGCCAATGCCCCGCCTTGCGCGGTGGCCAGCGCATCTGCATAGTCGGCCAATACGCCGGCGTCCTGCGGCAGCAGCGCGGCCAGGTGAGCGTAGGATTTGGCTGCATCTGCGTAGCGGTTCATCGCGCCGTAGGAGCGCGCCAGCATGTGCCAGCCGTCGATATCGTCGGGCTGTGTGCGAAGCCGCTCCGCCAGGCGCTCCACCATGGCAGGGATGTCTTCTTCCGACGGGCCATGGTCGGTTGGCGTAGCGGCAGCTGACAGCAGCTCCGGTGGCATGGCCAGCGCGTCCGGCCGGCCAACCTGCATATAAATGGCGACCGCCGCAGCCGGCAGCAGCACGGTGAGCAGCAAGGCAAGGCGTGTTTGCGGCCGCCGCACAATCGGCTCGCCCGATGCCGGCGCAGGATCGGCGACCACGGTGCTGTGCAGTAGCGGTGGTACGACGCAGCCGAGCGCAATGGCGGACATGACGGCGATGATGGCGATGAAGATGCTCATTGCTTGCCCTTCCAGAAGCTGCGCACCGCCACGACACCTGCCGCGAGCAGCAGCAGGGGGCCGAACCAGAGCAGGGCGGTGCTGGTGTTCAGGGGCGGTTCATAAAGGACAAAGTCGCCATAGCGCTGCACCATGAAGTCCACCACTTGCCGCTCGCTGCGGCCCTGGGCCAGTTGCTGGTGGATCTGGTCGCGCAGGTCGAGCGCCAGCGGAGCGTGCGAGTCCGCCAGGCTCTGGTTCTGGCATACCAGGCAGCGTAGCTCGCCGGCCAGCGTCATGGTGCGCGCGTCCAGCGAAGCGGCGCTTGTGGTGTCAGCCATTGGCCAGCTCCTTCACCATGCGGGCCACGCGTTCGCGCGCATCGGGCGCGGACAGCGGGCCGATATGCTTCATGCGGATAATGCCGCGACGGTCGATGACAAAGGTCTCCGGCACGCCGTAGACGCCGAAATCGATGCCGATGCGGCCGTCATGGTCGAACGCAATCTGGCGATATGGATTGCCGTTGTTTCGCAGCCAGCGCAGGGCGTCGTCGCGCTGGTCCTTGTAATTGAGGCCGATTACCGGAGCGTCGACGGCACGCGACAGGTCCATCAGGTCCTTGTGCTCGATGCGGCAGCCCTCGCACCAGGAGGCCCAGACATTCAGCACCCATACCCGTCCCTGCATTTTGGCAGGCGAGACGGTGGCGGCAGGGTTATCCAGCAATTGCGCCGCGAATTGCGGTACGGGTTTGCCGATCAAGGGCGACGGCAGCTCGCGCGGGTTGCGCTGCAAGCCAATGCCGAGTAAGGCAAGAAGTACCGCGAACAGTCCGGCGGGAAGGATGAAACGTTTCATTGAGGCTCCTGCAGCAAGGGCATTGCCACCAGGGGCGGCACCGGCGCCGGCGACGAGGCGGGATGGCGAGCCTGGCGTGCGGCGCGATAGCGGCGATCGGACGCCGCCAGCAGGCCGCCGACGGCAAACAGCACGCATCCGCCCCAGATCCAGCCGACGAAGGGCTTGAGCTGGATGCGCAGCAGCCAGCGCCCGTCGCCAGCCGAATCGCCCAGCGATACGTACAGGTCGCGCATCAGGCTGCGTTCGATGGCAGCTTCGGTCATGGTGTCCTGTGCCACCGTATAACGGCGCTGCTCGGGATAAAGAAGCGCCACCGTCCGTCCCTCGCGCGCAACGGCCACGCTGGCGCGCAGGGCGGTATAGTTCGGCCCGCGCGTGTCTTCCAGCTTGTGCAAGGTGAAGCTGTACTCACCGAGCGACGCTTGCTGGCCGGGTGCCAGTACCACGTCCTGCACCAGTTCATGCCCCTTGACCATGGTGACGCCGATCACGAACACCGCCAGGCCGGCATGCGCCGCCAGCATGCCCCACCAGGAACGGGGCTGGCGCGCCAGGTTGCCGCGTTGCTGCAGCAATTGCCAGCCGGTGCCGAGAAGAATCCACGCGGCGAGCAGCAGGCCGAGCGAAGACATCACGGAACCGCGCGCCATCAGCGCGGCGCCGAAGCCAACGCCGAGCGCAATGGCGGCCGGCCAGCGCAGGCGGCGCGCCAACTGCGCCAGCGTCCCGTTGCGCCAGCGCGCGAACGGGCCTGCTGCGACCAGCAGAAGCACCGGCAGCATCATGGGTACCAAGACTTTTTCAAAATAGGGCGGGCCAACAGAGATCTTGCCGGCGCCGAGCGCGTCCAGCACCAGCGGGTACAACGTTCCAAGCAGCACCGTGCCCGTCGCCGCCAGCATCACCACGTTCTGCAGCAGCAGCAGCGATTCGCGCGACAGCGGCGAAAACACGGTGCGCTGGCGCAGCCGCGGCGCCCGCCATGCGTACAGCAGCAGCGAGCCGCCGACCACCACGGCCAGGTAGGCCAGGATAAAGGCGCCGCGGCGCGGATCGGTGGCGAAGGCGTGCACCGACGTCAGTACGCCGGAGCGCACCAGGAAGGTTCCCAGCAGCGACAGCGAAAACGCCAGGATGGCCAGCAGTGCGGTCCAGCTGCGGAAGGTTCCGCGCTTTTCCGTCACGATCAGCGAGTGCAGCAGCGCCGTGCCGACCAGCCAGGGCATGAAGGAAGCGTTTTCCACCGCATCCCAGAACCACCAGCCGCCCCAGCCCAATTCATAATAGGCCCAGAAGCTGCCCATGGCGATGCCCAGGGTGAGAAAACTCCACGCCGCCAATGCCCAGGGCCGGGACCAGCGCGCCCACGATGTATCGAGCCGGCCGCCCAGCAAGGCGGCGACGGCAAAGGCAAAGGTCACCGAGAAGCCGACGTAACCCATATACAGCAGGGGCGGGTGCGCGATCATGCCGGCGTCCTGCAGCAGGGGATTCAGGTCGTTGCCATCCGGCGCCGCCGGCAGCATGCGCAGGAACGGATTGGAGGTCAGGATCAGGAACAGCAGGAAGCCTACGGCCACCAGGCCAAGCACGCCGACCAGGCGCGCCTGCACCTCGCGCGGCAGCTGCTGCGACAGGAAGGCTGCGGCAAAAGTCCATGCCGACAGCAGCCATGTCCACAGCAGCAGGGAACCTTCATGCCCGCCCCAGGCCGCGCTCAACCGGTATTGCCACGGCAGCAGCGTGTTCGAATGCTGGGCCACATAGCGCAGCGAAAAGTCGTTGGCGTACAAGGCGTAGAACAGGCAGCCGAAAGCCAGCGAACTGAAGATGAACTGCCCCGCTGCGGCCGGCCGCGCCAGCGCCATCCAGCGCACGTCGCCACGCTGCGCTCCCGCCAGCGGCAGGAAACCCTGCACAGTCGCCAGCAGCAAGGCCAGCACCAGCGCGAAATTGCCTGCTTCGGCGATCATGGCAAGCCTTTCAGGGACGCCGGTGCACGGCCTTGTTCCAGCGCGTGCGCTGCTTCCTTCGGCATATAGTTTTCATCATGCTTGGCCAGCACTTCCTGCGCCAGGAACAGCGCGCCCTGGCCCAGGCGTCCTTGTGCCACGGCGCCTTTACCTTCCTTGAACAGGTCGGGCAGCGTGCCCTGGTAATGCACCGGTACCTTCTGCACATTGTCGGTAATGACGAAGCTGACGGTCAGGCCGTCGTCCAGGCGCCGCACGCTGCCTTGTTCCACCAGGCCGCCGATGCGGAAAATGCCGCTGCGCGGGGCGGCACCGGCCACCACTTGCGAGGGCGTGAAAAAGAACACCAGGTTATCGCGGAAGGCGGACAGCACCAGCGTCGCTGCGATACCGCATGCGGCCAGGCTGGCGCCGATCAGGGCGAGGCGTTGGTGACGCGGCTTCATGCTGTACCTTCTTCGTTAGTGCTGGCGACGGCGGCCTGCGCCTCGCGCTCGCGTCGTGCCAGCGCCCATACTTCGAGCATCATCAGTCCAGATACCACGCCAAACGAGCCCCATACATAGGAGCCGTAGCCGCCCATGGCAAGGAAGTCCTGCAAGCTATGCCAATTCATTTCGTCCTCCGGCGCAGCCAGGCAGCGCTGCCGTGCCGTTCCAGCACGATGCAGCGGGCGCGGCGCAGCGCGACTGCAATCCCATAACACCAGAACGCCGCCACCATCAACAGCATTGCGGCCAGCATGGCAGGCGCCATGGTTGGAGCGTTGCCAAGCGTGACGGACGGCCCCTGGTGCAGGGTGTTCCACCAATAAACCGAAAAATAGATGATCGGGATGTTCACAGCACCGACCAGGGCCAGTACCGCAGCAGCGCGATCGGCGCGGCGCGGGTCGGCGATCGATGCGTGCAGTCCCATATAACCAAGATAGAGGAACAGCAGGATCAGCTCCGACGTCAGGCGCGCATCCCATACCCACCAGGCACCCCAGGTCGGTTTGCCCCACAGGGCGCCAGTCCATAGCGCGAGGAAAGTGAACAGCGCTCCGGTCGGGGCCAATGCGCTGGCCATGATCGACGAGACACCGGTGTGGTAGGCCAGTCCGAACCCGGCCCATCCCGCCATCGCCATATAGATCAGCATCGACATCCACGCCGCGGGCACGTGGACAAAGATGATGCGGTAAGCGTCGCCTTGCTGGAAATCGGTCGGGGCGACCAGCAGGCCGATAAGCAGGCCTGCCAACCCTGTCAGGACGCCGAGCGCCGTAAACCACGGGATCAGGCGGCCAGCCAGGTAATGGAAATTGCGGGGGGAGGCGAAAGTGAATACCGTGAGGCGGCGCTTAGCGCCGTTTGCGGTGGAATAATACGGTTGATTCATATGCTGAACTCCGTCCTACTCGTGTGCGATCCGCAGCGCTGCGGCAGTAGCCCATGGCGCAGCAGCCAGCGACCCGGCCAGCAGGGCGCCCAACAACATCAGGTGGGGCGCACTGCCGGTACCGTCACCGGCGGCTACAACTGCGGAACTACCAAGAATTAATAAGGGAATATACAGAGGCATCAATATCAGCGCAACAAGGACACTGCCGCCACGCGCGCCCAGCGCCAGGCCGGCGCCAATGCTGCCCAGGAGGCTCAGGACCGGCGTGCCAAGCAGCAGCCCAAACCACAGCACGCCCATTGCCTCGGCTTCGAGCCCGTACTGCAAGGCCACCAGCGGCGCCAGTACCAGCAGCGGCAGGCCGGAGGTCAGCCAGTGCGCCAGCACCTTGGCCAGCACCAGGATTTCCAGCGGTAGCGGCGACAGCAGCAATTGTTCGAGCGAGCCGTCTGCATGGTCGTCGGCGAACAGGCGTTGCAGGCCAAGCAGGGAGGCCAGCAAGGCGGCTACCCATACGATGCCGGGCGCCACGCTGCGCAATAGTTTGGAATCCGGGCCGATCGCCAGCGGGAACAGCGTTGTCGTGACAAGGAAAAAGCCCAGCGGCATCAGCGCATCGCTGCGCCGCCGCAGGGCGAGCAGCAGGTCGCGCTGCATCAACTGGCTGGCCGCTTTCAGCATGCTGCGTCCAGCTGCAGCCGGCGTGCGCCAGGCAGGGCCGGGTCCTGGTGGGTGGTCAGTACCAGCATGCCGCCGCGCGCGCAATGCGCCTGCAGGATCCCGCCGACTTGTGCGGCGGAGTCCTGGTCCAGGGCCGCCAGCGGTTCGTCGAGGATCCACAAGGGGCGGGCAGGCGAGAGCAGCAGGCGGGCCAGGGCCACGCGCTTGCGCTGGCCTTGCGACAGCAGGCGCACCGGGCGCTGGGCTTCCGCCTTCAACCCAATGGCATCGAGCGCCCGCAATGCATCGACGCGGCTGCATCGTTCACCGGGCAGGCCGCCCAGCGCCAGGTTTTCCCATGCCAGCAGGTCGGGCTTCAATCCGTCCGCATGGCCGATGTGGAGCAATTGGGAATGATAATGCGCGCGCGTGGCGAGGATAGGCTGGCCCTCCCAATGCACTGCGCCACGGTCGGGCAGGGCGAGTCCGCACAGGGAGCGCAGGAGGGTGGTCTTGCCGCTGCCATTGCGGCCCTGCACCCAGAGCGCCTCGCCGGCTTGCAGCGAAAAGCTGACGCCCGCAAACAAGGTGCTGCGGCCGCGGCGGCATGTGAGCTGTTGACAGGTCAATCCCATGAATCCCTCATTGAAGTGGCGATCATGCTATCACCCGTATGTTCGCTTGCCAGGGCCGAATTGACAAATCTATAATCTAGATCATGTTTCCCCGAAATTTTGTACGCTTCCTGGTTTTTTCCCAGTTTGCTGTATCCATCCCATTGTTTGCCGCCGAGAGCGAAGAGCCAAAACGCCGCAGTATCGCGGTGCACGTGGCGCCGCAGGCGCTTTCCCTGCAGCTCGATGGCCGCCTCGACGACGCGGCCTGGCAGCTTGCGCCGGTCAACTCGCGCTTCTATCAATACCAGCCGGAAGATGGGCGCGAGGCGCCGGGACACCTGCGCACGACGTTGCGCGTCCTGGTAGACAAGGACGCGCTGGTGTTCGGCATCCGGGCCTGGAACGGCGACCCGAAGACCCTGAACGGCACGCTGGCGCGGCGCGACAAGGTCGACCGCGACCAGGATTTCATCGGCATCTGGATTGACCCGACCGGCCATGGCCGCTCGGCGCAATTCGTGCGCGTCAACGTCGCCGGCGTCATGAGCGACGGCATCTACCGCGCCGACGAAGACGAGGAAGACCTTGGTCCCGACTACCCGGTGGAGAGCGCAGTCCACCTGCTGCCCGATGGCTATACGATGGAAGTGCGCTGGCCGCTATCGAGCCTGCGCTTCCCGTACGGCGAAGGCAAACCGTGGCGCCTGATGCTGGAGCGCAGCGTGCCGCATGAAGACAATATGCTGCTGCTTAGTGCACCGCTGAAGAAAGAGTCGCTGCATTTCATCGCCGAGATGGAGGAAATCGACGGCATGGCACAGGTGCTGCCGACGGTGCAGGACAAGGCATTCTGGGAATTCCGCCCCGAGCTCACGCAGCGATTCAAACGCGACTACGGCAAGAGCAGCAGCCGGACCAGTCCTGGCATGGACATCAGCGCCCGTCCGCGCGCCGACTGGGTTTTCAACGCCACGCTGAATCCCGACTTCTCGCAGGTGGAGATCGACGCCCCGACCAGCAACGGCACCAACCGCATTGCATTGAGCCTGCCGGAAAAACGCGGCTTCTTTCTTGAAAGTGCCGACGTGCTGGGAATGCGCCTGCCGGCGTTCTACTCGCGCACGGTGGCCGATCCGCGCTGGGGCATGCGCGCCACATGGCGCGGCACCGACGCAGATGCCACGGCATTGGCGCTGGACGACCGCGCCGGCGGCGTAGTGATGCGCGGCAGCCCCTACGCAACGCAGGAACACGCCAGTGCCGGCGACAGCAAAGTGACGTTGCTGCGCGCCCGCAGCCATGGCGAAGAAGCCGTAGCCGGCGTCTTCCTGTCCGACCGCGATTACGGCGCCGGTGCGCGCAACAGCGTGTTTGGCGCCGACGGCCAATGGCGTACTTCGGCCAATGGCGACGGCCATCTGCAGCTCGCGTGGACGGCCATGGCGTCGCGCACCACCGCCCAGTTCGACGGCGAGGGGCAGGCCTTGGCCAGCGATGCGCGCAACAGCGGCTATGGTTACGGCAGGTTGAATTACAGTTCCGACGATTGGTCGAATGTCGCGCAGCTCGAAGTCATCGGCAGCAACTTCGCCAACGATAACGGATTCGTGCCGCAGGCCGGCATTATCAAGGGCGATGTCGAACTGAATCGCCGCACGGGAGCGCGCGACCTGGCGCTGTTTGAAGCCTACGAGACGGAGCTGCACCTGGGGTTGCATGAAATCCGCACCCTGTCGCACGAAACCGTCCAGCGCTGGGTACGTCCCGGCATCTGGTTCTATGCCGGCCACCAGACCCGCTACTGGGCCGAACTTGGCTTCGACCGCCAGCGCGGACGCACCGGCGCAAAGCTGCACCAGACGCCAGCGGCACACATGGGCATTGAAAGCACGCCATCTTCATGGTTCGTCAAGCTGAAAGGCGAACTGACGCTGGGCCGCCAGCTCGATGTGGAAGCGGACCAGGTGGGGCAGGGCGGCAACCTGGAACTGGAAGCGAACCTGCGCTTTCCGCTGCCGGCCGGCTGGAGCCTGGAATCGGACCACCGCTGGAACCGTTCCTGGGTCAAGCACCGCAGGCTACAGGATTTCAGCGATACAGGATGGCGCTGGGTCGGCACCCTGCATGCCACGCAGCGCGACGCCTTGCGCATGATCGTGCAGAACACCGCCTCGGGGCGCCAGGACCTGGCGCCGCAATTGCTGGAGCCATGGAGCGAGCGATACCGCCACCGCTCGCTGCTCTACAAGCGCACCACCCGGCACGACCGCATCGTTTCCATCGGCGCCACGACAGACGCCAACGGCGCCCTGCCAGGATCCAGCAAAGGCCTGACCCTGAAAGTTCAGTGGGGAATCTAAATTCGGTGCCAGGTCTGTCAATCGGACACCGGTGACGCACCTTTGCGCCAGATCAAGACGCAGTGATAATTGAGGCGCGCGCAAATGACGTGTGTGGCATTTGCGCGCGTATTGAGATAGATCAAAGGTCAGGTCCCGCTGTCCAAATGACAGACCTGGTACCGACTTTGGCACCGACTTTTGGCACCGATTTCTAGAAGCTGCGGGTCAGGCTGACCGACAGGGTGCGGCCGCGGCCGGCATACTGTCCGGACGGGTCTTTATAGTCAATCTTTTGCCCGGCAGTAGCCGGGTAATTGGTGTTGACCGACTGCGGGTAGTAGCCGACGTACTGGCGGTCCGCCAAGTTCTCGATGCCGATACCCAGCTTGCCCCATGGGGAATCGTAGCTGGCCGCCAGGTCGATCAGGGCGTAGCCGTTGAAGTGTTCTTCCAGCTGGGTCGTATTCACTTTGCGGCCGATATTGATGTCGCGGTCGAATAGCGTGCTTGCCTGCAGGCGCAGGTTCGCTTTCGGCATGAATTGCCAATTGGTGCCGGCGACCAGCTTGTCCGGGCCTTGCGAGCGTGCACCCAGTTGCACGTCCATCGGGGCGCCGGCGGTGGTGGCGGTCTTGCCCATCGTGCGGGCATAGGATCCGAAGGCCGACAACTGCTTCGACGCGCGCAGCTCGCCGGATACTTCCCAGCCGCGCACGGTGGTTGGTACCCGGTCCAACTGGCCGATGCCGGCGGAATTCACACGCAGCGCCGTGCCAAGCTTGGAGCGCGAATCGTAGACCGAGGCGCCGAGGCTGCCCATGGCGCCGCGCCAGTTCACGCCGATCTCGTTATTGCGCGTGATGACCGGTTCCATGTCAAACAGCTTGTCGACCGATTGACCCGGCTTGTTGACTGCGCGAAGTACCAGGCCTACGTCCGGCAGGCCGAAACCCTCGGCGCTGGAGACGAAGGCGGACCAGTTCTGGCTGAATCGCCACACTGCGCCAATGTTCTTCACGTTCTTGGTGAAGGAGCGCTCGCCGCCTTGCACCAGGCGGTTGCCGTAGGCGGCCAGGGTGGTGTAGGTGTCGACATTCAGCTTGGCGTCTTCGTGGCGGATGCCGCCGCGCACGGTCAGCTGGCCGATTTCATATTCAAGCTGGGTGAACGGGGCCAGCGACGTGAAGTCGAGGGTCGGCACCCAGGTGCGCCCGGTGGCTGCCAGCCATTGCTTGGTGCGGTCGCGCAGGTAGTCCAGGCCGGCGGTGAATTCGAGGCCTTTGAGCAGGGTGTCGGGGCGTACATAGGTCAGCTTGGCGCCGTATTTGTCGGCCACCACTTCGGACTGGTCGTACAGCTTGGTCACAGGCAGGATCCTTACGTCCTGGAAGGTGGAGGTATTGGTGGCGCCGTACAGCGATGCGAAGTCCTGCTTGAACAACTGCGCATTGAAACTTCCGCCCAGCAGGGCATTATGGCGGTATTCCAGGCTGGTGGTTTCGACTTTATTGCGCGGCGGTGCACCTTCCGGCCGGCCTGGCCTGGAGCTGGTCGGGGTGCCGGTCGCGTAGACGGCATCGACCGGCGCGTAATCGCCGTCGCCTTCCATGCGGAAGCGGTTGACGGTCAGTTGCAGGCGCTGGTCGCCGAAGTTCTTGCCGATCTTGAAGAACAGGTCGGTGCCCTCGGAATCCATGGTGTCGCCTTGCACCGCTTCGATGCCGAGCGGGCGGCCCTTGCCGTCGTAACCGAGGCCGCGTTGCTGGACGCTGCCGAATGCCAGCAGGTCGAAGTCGCCGGATTTGTGCTGCAGGGTGTAGCCGGTTTTCCAGTCCAGGCTGTCGTGCCGCAGTTGGGAGGACATGCGCACATTGACCGACTGGGTCGTGCCTTCCGCTTTCGGCGACTTGGTAATGTAGTTGACGATGCCGCCGGTGGCGCCCATGCCCTGCATGGCGGAAGCGCCGTTGATCACTTCCACCCGTTCGATGATGGCGGTATCGGCCACATAGCCTTCACGCATGCCGCCGCGCAGCGGGTTGGTTTGCGGCACGCCGTCCAGCAGGATCAGGGCGTTGCGGCCGCGCAGCGATTCGCCGGTGGAACTCATTTTCTGGCGGCTTGGTGCGTAGCCCGGGATGTAGGCGGCCAGTGCGGCGGAAGGGTCGTCGGCCACCAGGTACTGGGCTTCGAGTTCGCGTTGCGAAATCACGGTCACCGCGCCTGGGATCTTGTCGACGCTCTTGCTGTTGCGGGTTGCCGTTACGACCACTTCCTTTATCGGCTCCTCGGCGCTTTGTGCCATTGCTGCACTCCCGGACAGGGCGAGGCAGGCCAGTGCGACGGCACGGGTGAGGGGATTCAGCGCGGTCATAAAGTGACTCCTAAACAGAAAGATACAAAAGAAGGCAGCAATGATAATCATTCTCATTTATAATTTCAAACACTTTATTGCTGACACAAAAAATGCTGACCGGTTTGCTGCGTGCGCGGCTGCGCGATATTCACTTGTATGTGTCCCTGGTGTTCGGGGCGATCTTCGTCATGGCCGGCCTGACAGGAGTGCTCATTGCGTGGACCCATGAGCTGGATGGGGCGCTGAATCCGCGCCTGCTGCATTCGCGCAGCGCGGGCGACAAGGCCGATGCCGCGCCAACACCGGCCCAGGCGCAGGCTGCCTACGAGCGCCTGGCCGCCGAGCCCGGCTATGGCAAGCCGAGCATGCTGATGCTGCCGTTCGAGTCAGATGGTGTCTATGTGGCCTGGTACCGCAAGCCGAACAGGGACAAGGGCAGCTTCGACAACGAGGTTTCGCGCCAGGTCATGCTGGACCGCTATACGCTGGAAATCCTGGGCGAGCGCAATTACGGCGAAATCGGCTTGTCGCGCGAGCTGTTGATGCCGACCTTGTTCCAGTTGCACCGCTACCTGCTGGCCGGCGACGTCGGCAAGACCGTGATCGGCATCAGCGGCCTGCTGCTGACGGTCACGTCGCTGATGGGCTTTGCGCTGTGGTGGCCGAAGCATACGCTGGCCAGCTTGCGCAAGTCGCTGAGCGTGCGCGGCGCGCTGGCTTCGCGCCAGTTCAATTACAGCTTCCACCGTTCGGCGGGCTTTTTCATGACGCCGGTGCTGGCGGTGCTGGGCTTTTCCGGCCTGGCGATGAACCTGCCGGATTGGGTGCGGCCGGTGGTGGGCGCTGTGGCGACACTCGAGCCTAACGCCAGGATGGCCAACGGCCCGGCCGAAGGCCGCAAGCCGATCAGCGTGGCCACGGCGCTGGAAGCCGCGCAGCAGCGCGTGCCCCAGGGGCGCCTGACGCGCGTGTCGTTCGGCTCGGCGAAAACACCGTTCGAAATCCGCATGCGCCAGCCGGGCGAGGTGCGCGAGGGCGATGGCAACACCCGCGTCAGCGTGGATGCCTTCAGCGGCAACGTCCTGCGCCTGCGTGATCCGCTCAATGCGGCGGCGGGCGACACCTTCCTCAACTGGCAGTTTCCGCTGCATTCAGGCGAGGCATTCGGGCTGGTGGGTCGGGTGCTGGTGTCGTTCAGCGGGCTGGCGCCGTTGGCCTTCACGATTACTGGCCTGGTGTTATGGCTGGGCCGGCGCGCCATGCGCCGCAAAGCCCATGCCATTGCTGAGACAGCTAGCATAAAAGAAGCTAAAAAAATTGCCAAGCGGGCACAGATGCGCCACACTGAAAGCTGTGAAAATGTGTGAGATTTCGTGGCCGCGGCAAGATGAGTGCACTGAACCTGAATCCGGCAATATTGCTGGAGATCATCAATCTTCAAACTGATATTGCCCGCCAGGGCCTGGACCTTGGCGGCGTGATGCAGCTGGTCTGCCAGCGCGCCGGCGCCCTGTGCGGCGCCACGGCCGCTGTGGTGGAACTGGCCGAAGGCAATGAAATGGTGTACCGCGCCGCCGCCGGTGTGGCCGAAGGCGCGCTCGGGCTGCGCCTGAAACGCGATGGCAGCCTGTCCGGCCTGTGCGTGGCGCAGGACAAGATCCTGCAATGCGACGATGCCGAAACCGATCCCCGCGTCGACCGTGCCGCTTGCCGCAAGGTCGGCCTGCGTTCGATGCTGGTGGTGCCCTTGCGCCATGAGGGCGAGACGGTCGGCGTGCTGAAAGTCGGCGCACCGCACGTTAACGCTTTTGACGCCTACCAGGCGCAGATCCTGGGCCTGTTGTCGGAACTGATTGGCGCCGCCATCTACCATGCGGTGCAGTTCGAATCGAGCGACCTGTATTACCGCGCCACGCACGACGCGCTGACCAGCCTGGCCAACCGGGCTTTGTTCTATGACCGTTTGCGCCAGCAACTGGCGCAGGCCAGCCGCGCCTGCAGCAGCGTGGCGGTGGTGAACATCGACATGGACGGACTGAAGGCGATCAACGATAACCTGGGCCACCGTGCCGGCGACGCCGCCATTTGCCAGGTAGCCGAGCGCATCTCGCGCGAGCTGCGGCAGGAAGACCTGGCGGCCCGCCTTGGCGGCGACGAGTTCGGCATCATCCTGTGCGGCGTGCGCGACCGCGACGGCGTCGGCAACAAGTGCCACAACATCACCAATGCCATCGGTGCGCCGTTCGAGTTCGAAGGCCGCGCGCTGCGCTTGGGCGCCAGCGTCGGCTACGCCATCAGCCCGGAAGACGGGCAGGACATGGACAAACTGATCGAGCTGGCCGACCAGGCCATGTATCGCGAAAAGCACGCACGCAAAGCTGTTGCAGCATAGAATCGTTTGGAGCTGCCCCGGATAGGCTGATAGTATTGTTTGCATCTCCCCGAACAATAAGAAAGCGAGGGTGTGATGAAACGCAGCTTATGGTTGGCGGCCTTGTTGCCGCACGCAGTCATGGCGCAGGAGGCGGCAGCGCCGTCCCTTACCACCACCGTTACCCTGGCCAGCCAATATGTCTCGCGCGGCATCCGGCAAACCTGGGACAAGCCGGCGCTGCAGCTAGGCGTCGATTACGTCCATCCCAGCGGCCTGGTTGCCGGCACCTGGGCTTCGAACGTCAGCGACAAGTTCGTTGAAGATGCCACGGTCGAATGGGACCTGTACGCCGGCTACTCGGCCAGCAAGGGCGATATCGGCTACAGCCTGATCCTCTACGAATACCTGTATCCCGGCGCCAGGGTCAGCGCCACCGATACCACGTTCAACTACACCGAGTTGTCGCTCGGCCTGACCTACAAATCGGCCTACCTTAAATACAACTACACGGTGAGCCCGCATTTCTTCGGCATCACGCACGGGCGCGGCACGCGCTACCTGGACATCGGCCTGAACCAGGACCTGGGCAATGGCTACACGCTCAACCTGCATGCCGGCGATGCGCGCGCGGGCGGCGCCGGCAACGAGATCTGGGACTGGCGCGACGCCAAGGCCGGCGTGACCAAGGCACTGCAGGGCGGCTGGTCGGTTGCTGCAGCCGTTACGCGTGGCTGGGGCGCCACCAATGTGTATCGCGATTACACCAACGGCGTACCGGATGCCAGCGGCCAACTGGCCTTCTCAAACACGGAAAAAGCCACCTTTGTCCTGACCGTCGCCAAGACCTTCTGAGGAGCGTCGCATGTTGTCGAACCTCTCGCTGAATGCCAAGATCAATCTCACGGCCACGGCGCTGGTGGTGCTCAGCCTGGCCATTACCGCCGCCGTGACCGGCTTCGAGGCCAGCCGTACTGCCGAACGCGATGCGATGGACCTGGCGCGGACCCAGGCTGCAGCGGCGGCGTCGGCACTGCAATCACGCATCGGGCGCAACCTGGCCACCGTGATCCAGCTTGGCGCCACCCAGCGCGCCACACGCGGCGCCAACCTGCCCCTGTCGCGCGAGCAGACCGGTGAAATCACCAAGACCGTGGTGCTTGGTTCGGAAGACTTGATTGGCGGCGCCGTCACCTGGGAGCCGAATGCGCTGGATAGCAAGGATGCCGAATACGCCGACAAGAAGCCCGAGTTCGATGCCAGCGGGCGCTATATGCCTTATTACACCAAGGCGCAGGGCGGCGGCACCAATGTGGAACCGATTGTGTTCGATCCCAAGCCCGGCGCCAACGACTGGTACGACATTCCCAAGCGTACCGGCAAGGTGTTCTTCACCGAACCCTATTCCTATCCGGTGAATGGCAAGGACGTGCTGATGGCCTCGCTGGTGGCGCCGATCATGATCGGCGGCGAGTTCCGCGGCACCGCCAGCGCCGACTTCATGCTGACGCGGCTGGGCGAAATCCTCAAGGGATTGAAGTCCATTGAAGGAGGCCGGCTGTCGCTGGTGTCCAACGGCGGGCTGTATGCGAGCAGTCCGAATGAAGCCTTGATCGGCAAGCCTGCCACCGATATCCCGAAGGAGGGCCTGGAAGCCATCCGCTCTGGCAAACCCTACGAATACACGGACAAGGCCGATATGGTGCACCTGCTGCAGCCGCTGGCGCTGCATCCCGATATCGCGCCGTGGGCGGTGAAAATGAGCTTCCCGCACGCGGTGGCAACGGCGCCGGCGCGCCAGCTGATGAAATACACCCTGCTGGTATCGCTGGTGTGCGCGGTGGCGATGGGCTTTATCCTGGTGACGGTGCTGTTCCGCCTGATGCGTCCGGTACGTGAACTGGCCAATGCGATGACCGGCCTGGCCAGCGGCGACGCCGACCTGGGTGCGCGGCTGGCAGTGCACGGCAAGGATGAACTGGCGGTGATCGGCAGCGGCTTCAATAGCTTCGTGGCGAAAATCCACTCGGTGCTGGCGCGGGTGCGCGAATCGTCCGAGAACGTGGCAACCGCCAGCACGGAAATCCGGCAGGGCAATTCCGACCTGTCCTCACGTACCGAGGAGCAGGCCAGCGCGCTGGAGGAGACAGCCGCCACGATGGAGCAGCTGACCAGCACCGTGCGGCAGAATGCCGACAATGCGCGCCAGGCCAACCAGCTGGCGGCGCAGGCGTCGGAGGTGGCGGCGCGCGGCGGGCAGGTGGTGTCGCAGGTGGTCGATACCATGGCCTCGATCAACAACTCCTCGCGCAAGGTGGTGGACATCATTTCCGTGATCGACGGTATCGCTTTCCAGACCAATATCCTGGCTCTGAATGCGGCGGTGGAAGCGGCGCGCGCCGGTGAGCAAGGGCGCGGTTTCGCGGTGGTGGCAAGCGAAGTGCGCAACCTCGCGCAGCGCAGCGCGGCAGCGGCAAAAGAAATCAAGGAACTGATCGGCAGCTCGGTCGGTGAAGTGGAAGCGGGCAGTGCGCTGGTGGCGCAGGCCGGCACCACAATGGACGAAGTGGTCGCCAGCGTGCGCCGCGTGAGCGATATCGTCAACGAGATCAGCGCGGCCAGCGGGGAACAGAGCAACGGCATCGGCCAGGTCAACCAGGCGATCAGCCAGATGGATGGGGTAACGCAGCAAAATGCCGCGCTGGTCGAGCAGGCCGCGGCAGCGGCGGAAAGCCTGCAGCAACAGGCGGCAACGCTGGTGGCGCTGGTCGGCGAGTTCCGCATGGAGCAAGTTGTGCGCGCTCCAGGCAGGGCGAGTGCTAGTCTGGCCATTTCCGACAGGAGGCCATCATGACTCAGCAACAGTACCAAAGCTGCATTGACGCTTGCAATGATTGCGCTGCCGCCTGCGACCACTGCGCCGCCAGCTGCCTGCAGGAGCAGGATGTGACCAGCCTGGCGCATTGCATCGCCAGCGATATCGATTGCGCCCAGGTGTGCCGCGTCTGCGTCGGCCTGATGCAGCGCGGCAGCAAGCTGGCATCAAGCCTGTGCGAGGCTTGTGCCGAGATTTGCGATGCCTGCGCCGATGAGTGCGAGCAGCACACGCATGAACATTGCAAGGATTGCGCCATCGCTTGCCGCCGCTGCGCCAGCGAATGCCGCAGCATGTCGGGCATGGCGCAATCGCAAGTGCGGCCGGCGGCGATTCCGCCGCGCCATTGATCAGAAGCGGCTGGAAGGCCAGTTCTTCCTTTCGCCCTTGTCGGCTTTCACGGGCGCCGTAAACTCGCGTACCGCCAGCATGCGTTCGGCGCCGACCGTATTGACGGCAAAGCCGTTGCGGCCGGCGGCCTTGACGCAGTAAAGTGCCTGGTCGGCAGCCAGCATCACCTTGTCGACATCGGCCGGCAGTTCAGTGGTCAGGGCGATACCGATACTGGCCGTGACGTTCAGCGGGCGCCCGTTCACTTCGAACGGGGCCTGCATCGCCGCCACGATCTTTTCACCCAGCAGGTTGACGTTGTGGCCGGCGTCCAGGTGTTCGAACACGATCACGAATTCGTCGCCGGCGATGCGCGCCACGGTATCCGTGCTGCGCACGGCATTGCGCAGGCGGTCGGCAAACTGCACCAGCACGGCGTCGCCGGCCTGGTGCCCGAAATTGTCGTTGATCCCTTTGAAGTAATCGATGTCCAGCACGGCCAGGCCGATCTGCTGGCCGGCGCGGATGGCGCGCTTCAGGGCCTGCGGGAAGAACTCGTCGAACATGCGGCGGTTGTGGGCGCCGGTCAGCGGGTCGGTGGTCGCCAGGCGCTGCAGGTTGCGCTCGGCCATCTGCTGCTGGCGCGCGACCTGGTAGAAGGCGCGGCTCAGGTGGCCGAATTCATCCGGCTTTTCGGAATTGAATTGCTCGATATCGATATTGCCACGGCCGAAAGCGCGCACCTGGCCATGCAGTTGGTACAGTGGCGCGAGCAAGGCGCGCAGCAACAGCCAGATCGCCAGGCCGGCCACCAGGGCCGCGACCGAAGCGGCAGCCAGGGCGCGCCAGCGCAGGCTGGCCATGGAGGCGAAGGCGTCGCGGATGGGGAAGGACACCGCGATGGTCCAGTCGGCTCGTTGCAGGCGCTTATGCGCCAGCAGCACAGGCTTGCCTTCGTCGACCGCATCGTCGCGCCAGCCATCGCCATTGGCCAGTACGGACTGGCCCAGGGTGCCCGGGCCGGCGGCCTGGGTCAGCACGCGATTCTGGTCGGGATGGTAGAGGGTGGTGCCGTCGGCGGTCAGGATGAACAGGTAGCCTTCCGCCTTGCCGCGCAGGGCGTTCAACTGGCCGGCAAAGGCAGGGCGCTGCAAGTCGATGGTACCAACCAGGATATAGTCGATATTGCCGTCGCGGCGAAATACCGGCTGGGTAATTGCCAGCACCGGGCGCCCGGACAGCACGCTGCGGAACGGCTCCGAGACAATGCCCTCCTGGGCGGAGATGGTGTCGCGGAAGTACTGGCGGTTCTTGCTGTTCAGCTTGCCGATCATGCGGCGGTCCTGCAAATTGGCGACCAGTTTGCCGTCGGCGTCATAAGCAGTGAGGTTGAAAAATTCATCGCGCAGTGCGCCGCGCAGTTCGAGCTGGGCCTGGATTTTGGTCGGCGCAATTGGCTCAGCCTGCATGCTTTCAGCCAGCACGCGCAAGACTTGCTGTTTGGAAGTGATGTCGCGGTCAAGGTAAGCCGCCGCGCTGGACAACATGGACATTTCTTGCGCGGCAATCACCTTGCGCATTTCCTGCTCGGCCACCAGCAGGGAAACGCCCGCGATCAATGCCGCGGCGAACATGACCATCAGCACCAGCAGGGCTGTGATCTTGAACTTGAACGTCTGGAGTCTAGGAATTTGGCGCACAACCATCTCCTGAAAGGGGAGAATGCAGGCGAGGGTTTGGCCGGAGGGAAACGTTGCGCGGGTGTAAGGCGCAAACGAAGTATAAATCAAATAGCGCTATCCCAGCTATTTTGAGCGCTTGACCCGTTGTCACGAGGCAACTCAACAGTAGCAGCCTGAAAGTCGGGGTCAGCTCCGGCAATCGGACATTTTGCTACGCAAAATGTCCGATTGCCGGAGCTGACCCCGACTTTCATATGTTAACATCGCCGGCTTGACAGAATGGCCGGAGATTCCTGTGCAGCATCCGATTCGCTTTTATGACAAACCTGCTGGCGGGCTTGGCTCGCTGAATGGCACCGCTAAAGCACTGCGCAGCAATAGCGCGTTGCCGGCGTTGAGGGTTTTGCCCCAGCTGAACCAGCCGGGCGGGGTGGATTGCCCGGGTTGCGCTTATCCCGATTCGCCTAAGGATAAGGCTGTCGATTTCTGCGAGCAGGGCGCTTGGGCGATTGCGCATGAGTCGACGGCGCGCCGCGCTACGCCGGAGTTCTTCGCGGCCAATCCGCTGGCGGCGCTGCGTACCCGCGCCGAGTGGGAGCTGGAAGGCTTCGGCCGCCTGACGGCGCCGATGCTCTACGACGGTGCCAGCGATACCTATCGCGAGATCGAGTGGGAAGCGGCCTTCAAACTGGCGGCCGGCGCGCTGCGTGCTTTGGATGCTCCTGGCCGCGCGGTGTTCTATGCCTCCGGCCGCAGCAGCAACGAGGCGGCTTTCCCCTACCAGCTGTTTGCGCGCGCCTTCGGCACCAACAACATGCCGGATTCGTCGAACTATTGCCACGAGTCGTCCGGCATGGCGCTGGGAACTACGCTGGGCGTGGGCAAGTCGACCGTGACGCGCGAGGATTTCGAACACGCGGAGGCCATCTTCGTATTCGGCCAGAACCCTGCCACCAACCATCCGCGCATGCTGGGCGACCTGCGCGAGGCGTCGCTGCGCGGCTGCCGCATTGCCGCCTTTAACCCGATGCTGGAGCCGGGCTTGCGCGGTTTCGCCGATCCGCAATCGCTGGTCGAGACCCTGACCGGCCGCGGTACGCGCATCGCGAGCGAGTATTTCCAGGTGCGCGTGGGCGGCGACCTGGCCGCTATCACCGGCATGTGCAAGGCGGTGCTGGAAGCGGAGGAGGCGGGCGGCAAGGTGCTGGACCGCGACTTCATCGCGCGCCATACCACCGGCTTCGAGGATTTCGCTGCTGCCGTGCAAGCGCAGTCGTGGCAGCAGGTCGAGCAGGATAGCGGCCTGTCGCGCGAGCAGATTGAAAAAGCGGCGGCGATCTATATCGCTTCCAGGGCCACCATTGCTACCTGGTGCATGGGCCTGACCCAGCACGAGTACGCGATCGAGACCATCCAGATGCTGGTCAACCTGATGCTCTTGCGCGGCAATGTCGGCAAACCGGGCGCGGGATTGATGCCGGTGCGCGGCCACTCGAACGTGCAGGGCGACCGCACGGTGGGCGTGACCAACCGGCCGAAGAAGGAGTGGCTGGAAGGACTGGAGCGCGTGTTCGGCTTCACGCCGCCGGCGCAGAACGGGCTCGATGCGGTGGCGGCCATCAACGGCATCATGGATGGTTCGGTGCATGCCTTCCTTGGGCTGGGCGGCAATTTTGCGGTGGCCGGGCCGGATACCCCGCGCGTCCTGCAGGCGATGCAAGGCCTGCAGCTGACGGTGCACATTGCAACCAAACTGAATCGCACCCACCTGCATCCAGGCCGGGTCGGCCTGCTGCTGCCTTGCCTGAGCCGTACCGAGCGCGATGAGCAGGAGGGCGGCCGCCAGTTCGTCAGCGTGGAAGATACGGCCAGCATGGTGCATGCTTCGGCGGGGCGCAGCGATCCGGCCAGCGCCAAGCTGCGCTCGGAGCCGCATATCGTGACCGAACTGGCGCGCCACACGCTGGGCGGTGCTGCGGCGATACCCGGCATCGACTGGCAAGCCATGGGACGCGACTACAGCGTTACGCGCGCGCTGATCGAGCAGGTCGCCAGTACTTCCGTGGCGGGATTCGAGAAATACAACGACCGCATCGCGCAGCCGCGCGGCTTCCACCTGCCGAACAGCGCGCGCAACCGGGACTGGAAGACTGCCAGCGGCAAGGCGCAATTCAGCGCCATCGCGCTGCCGCAGGACACCATCATGGGCCGCGCCCGCGCTGCCTTCGGCGACGATGTCCTGTGCCTGGCCACCGTGCGTGCGCACCGCCAGTACAACACCACCGTTTACCGCGACACCACGGGCGAGGTGGACCGCTATCGCGGCGTGCACCACACGCGCAAGGTGCTGTTCATTTCTGCGGGAACCATGGCGCGCCTCGGCCTGCGCGGCGGGCAACTGGTCGACGTGCATGCGGCCGCACCGGACGGCATTGCGCGCAAATGCGCCGGCTACCAGTTGGTGCAGTACGACGTGCCGGATGGCGATGTGTTCGGCTATTTTCCGGAACTGACGCCGCTGATCTCGCCGGCGCTGGTGGCGCGCGGTTCGGCCACGCCCGCCTTCAAGGAAGTGCCGGTGCTGCTCAAGCCCGCGGAATAATCGGTTCTTCGTGGTGCATCGGCGCATCCAGCGGGATGGTGATGCGGAATGTGGTGCCCACGCCCGGCATGCTGTCGACGTGGATCTTGCCGCCCAGGATGGTGGTGACGATGTTGTGCACGATGTTCAGCCCCAGTCCTGAACTGCCTTCGCTCATGCGGGTGGTAAAGAAGGGGTCGAAGATGCGATTGAGGTGGCTGGTGGCGATGCCGGCGCCGTCGTCGCTGATGATGATGTCGGCATGGTCGCCGCTTGGAACCGGCACCGTGATCGACAGCCGGCCGTGGTCGCGCTGGTGGAAGCCGTGCATGATGGCATTGTTGACCAGGGCAGCCAGCACCTGGCCCAGCGGGCCGGGGTAGCTGTCCATTGCCACCAGCGAAGCCACATCCACCGCAAATTCGTAGGGCGTTTTGCGCAGTACCGGCGACAGGGTGTTCATGTTTTCCTGGATCACGGCGCCCAGGTCGAATTTGCGGCGCTGCGAGCTGGCGCGGTCCACCGCGACCTGCTTGAAGCTCGATACCAGGTTGGCAGCGCGTTCGATATTGCGCGTCAGGAGCACGCCGATGCCGTCGGCTTCCTCGAGAAACTGCTGCATGTCTGAGCGGCGCAGGCCTCCTTCGAAACGCTGGCCCAGCGCGTGGATCTTGTCGTGCATGGTGCTGGCGGCCACCATGCTGTTGCCTATCGGCGTATTCAGTTCATGGGCGATGCCGGCCACCATCGATCCGAGCGCCGCCAGGCGTTCGCTGCGCGCCAGTTCATCCTGCGCATGCCGGGCGGCCTCGGTGCGTTCGGCCACGCGCCGTTCCAACGACTCGTTGAGGACGGCCAGCTCCTCGTACAGCACGGCTCTTTCCGACAGGCCGGCCAGGATGTTCTCCCGCATTTCGTTGATCTTGTTGGCCAGCAGGTCGAGCTCCGTATTGCCGCCATGTTTCAGTTGCAGCGGCGTGCTGCCAAGGTTATCGATGTTCATGTGGCCCACGTAGTCGCTCAGTTGCTGCAGCGGCTTGCCCAGCCAGTGCCGCACTACCAGCACGAAGATGAACCACAGCGCCATGGTCTTGATCACGGAGTTCACCAGGATCAGGAAGAAACCATATTCGACCTGGCTCAGGATGATGCGCCGGTTGGAGTAGACGGTCCATTTGCCGATTTCCTGCGGCGTGCCGTTTTCCAGCTTGTACGAAATCGGGAATTCGCGGCTGAAGATCTGGCCGAACAGGCCATCGTCGCGCTGCGGCGACGCCAGGCGGCCGTCGGGCTGGGCCTGCATATGCTTGCCGCTTTCGTCGAGCACGGTGCCGACCGCGCGTACCAGTTTGCCCTGGTCGTCGACCACCTTGATGCCGACCACGATCGGCAGTTCCTTCATGCCGGCCAGGATGCCGCGCATGATGTCGTCGTTGAAGCGCCACATGGCGTCGGCGATGCCGGGCCCGAAGGTGTGCTGCATCGCCTCGATCTCGCTCTCGACGCGGCTGCGCGTGTGTTTGTACTCCGCGGTGAGCTGGATAACGGTCACCACTACCGTCACGATGAAGTAGCAGCCAAAGATAATGCGCAGCAGGCGCGCGGCGATCGAGCGGGTCATTTGAACCAGCGCTCCTCGATTTGCTTGTAACGGGGCGAATTGCGCAGCTTGTCGTAGCCCTCGTTAAAGCGTGCCAGCATTTCCCTGCTGTCCGGCGCGCTCTTGCTGAAGGCGATGAACAGGTCGGGCGTAGCGACGGTCCCCACCAGGGTGAAGCGGCCGGCGAATTCATCGGCCTTGCTGCGGAACAGGGCCTGCGCAATGCGTTGTTCGGCCGCCATGTACTCAATGCGGCCGGCCATCAGCATGCGGAATCCATACTCGTTCTTGTCCACCACGCGGCGCCGGATGCGGGTATTGACGTCGAATTCCTCGCCGTATTCGTAGTCGCGCTGGACGCCGACCGTGTGTCCTTCCAGGTCTTTGGCGCGCAGTCCTCGCTGGCGGGAGCCGGCGCGCGCGTAGACATTCATGCGGGTGGAAAAAAGGGGCAGCCGGGGCCACAGGTACAGGGGCTTGACCAGGCTGTTCGGGACTGCGTCGAAGCATGCCGTCAGTTGGCCGGTACGCGTTTCAGCCATGCAGCGCGAATAGGGCAAGGCCCGGAATTCAGCTTTGACGCCGGCCAGGGCAAAGGCTTCGCGCACCACGTCGACGGCAAATCCTTGCGGATGCTGCTGCAGGGCCGAGGAGTAGGGCGCCCAATCGTCTTCCGCGCCGATGACAACCGCAGAAGCGGCGCACGCCTGCCGTGCATAAATTGCAAGTATGACGCTGCAACATGTGACCAGGAAGGCACGGTTCATGACGATTCACGCCGTAGGGGAGACGGGCTGCATCCCGGCAAGTATAAACTTTGCCATCACTTGCGTTTAACTATTTGAAACGCTTGTTGTACCGGAACCATAAGGATTTATTGCAAAACTGTAATACAGGTTAAGGAAATTTCATCGTACAATGTGAAGTTTTTTCAATATTAGAAAGTAAGCAGGATTGCCGTGTCGACAGTTGTAAACTACTTCCAGGCCCGCCACGGGGCCGAGTTCTCCATTGCTGGTTTCTCCCTCTCCCTGACCCTGTCCGAAGTCGCGCCAACGGCCAATCCGCAGGCTTTTTCGCTGACTTTCCAAGGCCCGGCCGAGCCCCAACTGACGCAACAGACCGTGGTGCTGGAGCGCGCGGGCGACGATGCCCTGGCCATATTCATGGTGCCGGCGAGCCGCAATAGTTCCGGTGTGCAATATCACGCCGTATTTAACAATTAACCCCAGGAGTTTTGATGGCAGATCCATACCTGAGCGAAATCAAGCTCGCCGCCTTCACGTTTGCGCCCAAAGGCTGGGCATTATGCGATGGACAGTTGTTGCAGATTAATCAAAACCAGGCTTTGTTCTCCCTGCTGGGTACCACCTACGGCGGCGACGGCAGGACCACCTTTGCACTGCCGGACCTGCGCGGCCGCATGCCGGTGCATGAGGGGGACGGCATCGTCCGCGGCCAGGCCGGCGGCGAGTTTGAACACACCTTGACCCTGGCCGAGCTGCCAACCCACAACCACCGCTTGAACGGCAGCACGGCCATGGCCAGCAGCAGCGACCCGAATGGCGCGCTGCTGGCGCGCAAAGGCCGCCTGAGCGCCGATATCTTCAACGGCAGCTCCGATGTCAGCCTGGTGCCGGCGACGGTAGCGGGCAGCGGCGGATCGCAGCAGCACCAGAATACGCAACCCTATCTGGCGCTGAATTTCATCATCGCGCTGCAGGGCATTTTCCCCTCATCCAATTAAGCGGAGGCAGACCATGTCTACACCTTATGTCGGCGAAATTCGCCTTTTTGCCGGCACTTTCGCGCCGGTCGGCTGGTCCTTCTGCGACGGCCAGCTGATGCCGATTTCCGAATACGAGACGCTGTTCCAGCTGATCGGCACCACCTATGGCGGCGACGGCCAGAGCACTTTTGCCCTGCCTGACATGCGCGGCCGGGTGCCGGTGCACCAAGGCACCCAGGCTGGCCGCACCCTGAAGCTTGGGGAGGCGGGAGGTGCCGAAGCAGTGACGCTGACGGTGCAACAGATCCCGAGCCATGCGCACACCATCGGCGCCAGTACGGCGCGCGGCAGCGGCGCCTTCACCAATTTCACCGGCTTCCCGGCCGCGACGGTAAATCCCGGTTCGGCCATTTACGGACGCTCCGACAACGGCGTGCAGGCCATGGCCGCCAATGCCATCGCCACTACGGGCAGTTCGCAGCCGCACGACAATATGGCGCCATTCCTCGGCGTTAATTTCATTATCTCGATGTTCGGGATTGTCCCGAGCCAGACCTGAGGAGATTCCGATGAGTTCAATATTTGTAGCGGAAATCCGCATGTTCCCGAGCTTTGTCGTACCGACGGGCTGGGCCAGGTGCGACGGCCAGATCCTGTCCATCTCGCAGAACACGGCACTGTTCTCCCTGTTGGGCACGACCTACGGCGGCGACGGCAAGAGCACCTTCGCCTTGCCCGATTTGAACGGCCGCACACCGCTGCAGCCAGGCGAGGGGCCAGGCCTGTCGCTGCGCAACCTTGGCGAAAGCGGTGGCAGCAGCAACGTCACTTTGCTGGAAACTGAAGTGCCGGCCCATAGCCATGCCCTGCAGGCGACCACCGTACCGGCCGACCAGCTGAGCCCCGGGCCTTCGAGCGGCTTTGCCAGATCGGCGGTGACGAACCAGGTGTACAGCAAGACTACCAGTGGCGTGCAGCCGATGCGTGCCGACCTGCTGAGCACGGCCGGCAGCAGCCAGCCGCACAACAATCGGCAGCCCTACCTGGGACTGATGTTCTGCATCTCGCTGCAGGGCGTGTTTCCGCAGCGCCCCTGATGAACGCGGCATTGCGCAGCGAGACCGGCAACGACCGTGAATTCCTGCGCCGCCTGTTCGGCGAAGTGCGCGCACGCGAACTGACAGGCCTGGCGCAGCCGATGTTGCGGCAGTTGCTCGACATGCAGTTCGCGGGGCAGCAGCAGTCTTACCGGCAGG
Source organism: Duganella sp. Root336D2 (assembly GCF_001425005.1). Taxonomy (GTDB): domain Bacteria; phylum Pseudomonadota; class Gammaproteobacteria; order Burkholderiales; family Burkholderiaceae_D; genus Rugamonas. Next base: position 220,470 of record NZ_LMDB01000002.1, read on the forward strand.
CGTATCCCGGCGCTCGCTTCGACATCATTGAAGTCGAAGGCGCGCCGGCCGGGCGGCTGGTGCTGGCGCAATCCAGCGAAGCGTTGCTGCTGGTCGATATTGCGCTGCTGCCTGCTTGCTGCGGGCAGGGCATCGGCAGCGCGCTGCTGCGCGGCCTGCAGCGGCAAGCCGCCGCTGGCGGCCTGCCGCTGCGCTTACATGTAGCACTGAATAATCCGGCCGAGGCGCTGTATAGGCGCCTCGGCTTCAAAGAAACCGGGATGTCCGGCATGCACCGGACCATGGAATGGGAGAACGACAATGACTGATCGAGTGACTTCGCGACGCACCCTGCTGAAGGCGGGTGGCGGTTCGCTGCTGGTGGCCGGCCTGGGCCTGGGGGCGCCTGCCGTACGCGCCGCGGAAAGCGGTTTTGCCTGGAGCCGCGCTGCGGCGGAGGCCCTGGTGGGCCGGCAGTTCTGGCTGAACCACCCGGAACACCGCGCGCTGCAAATCACCGTGGAAGCGGTTGAAACGTCCAGGATCGCGCCGGAAGGCGCAGAAGCCAGGCAATTTTCGGTGGTGTTTTCCGCCGCCGCCCTGCCAGCCATCAAGGCCGGCAGCTACGAAATCGAAAATGAGGCGACGGGCCGCCAGTTGGTGTTCCTGCAGCCAGCTGCGCGCCAGGGCGCCCGCATGACGCTGCGCGCCGACTTCAACCTGCACGCCTAAGGAAACACAATGCACAAACACGCCTCCGCCAACCGTTTTTACCGCCTTGTCTGGAGCACGGTACACCGCTGCTGGGTCGCCGTCGCCGAGGGCTCGCGCAGCCATGGCAAGGGCGGCGCCCGCCGCCGCGCCGCTGCCGTGCTGGCGGGCGGCCTGGCCATGACGGGAGCGGCATCTGCCAGTGCGCCGCCAGTCAACGCGCTGCCGAGCGGCATGCAGCTGGTGGCCGGCCAGGCCGGCGTGAATGTGCAGGGCAGCAGCATGACCGTCAGCCAGGCTACGCAGCAGGCGATCATGAACTGGCAGGATTTCAATATCGGGGCCGGCGCGCAGGTGCGCTTCAAGCAGCCGAATGCCTCGGCCGTGGCATTGAACCGCGTGGTCGGCGGCGAAGCCAGTGCGATCTATGGCAAGCTGTCCTCCAACGGCAAGGTGTTCCTGGTCAATCCGCAGGGTGTGCTGTTCGGCGCCGGGGCGCAGGTCGACGTCGGCGGCCTGGTGGCCACCAGCCTTGGCATCTCGGACCAGTCCTTCCTGTCCGGCAGCTACCACTTCAGCGGCAGCGGCAGCGCCGCCGTGCGTAACGAAGGCAGCATCAACGCCAATGGCGGCGTCGTCGCGCTGCTGGCGCCGGTAGTATCGAACAGCGGCAGTATCAAGGCCAAGCGCGGCAGCGTTGCCCTGGCGGCTGCCACTGCGGTCGGCCTGGACTTCCGCGGCGACGGCTTGATTACAGTACGCGTGGAGCAGGGCGCACTCGATGCGCTGGCCGAGAACAAGGGCCTGTTGCAGGCCGACGGCGGCCAGGTGCTGCTGACGGCCAAAGCCGCCGATGCGCTGGCACGATCCACCGTCAACAACGGTGGCGTGGTGCAGGCGCGCGGGCTGCTGGCTGATGGCGGCTCTATCCGCCTGGTCGGCGACGGCCAGGTGCAGGCCGGCCGGCTTGACGCCTCTTCCGGCAGGGGCAAGGGCGGCAACGTCCAGGTTGAAGGCGGCTTCGTTGCGCTCAACGGCGCGGTAAGCGCCGACGGCGCGCTTGGCGGCAGCGTGGAAGTCAAATCCGCGCACGACCTGTCGGCGGCGTCGGCATTGTCCGCGGCGGGCAGGAAGGGGCAGGGCGGCAGCATCAAGCTGTCTTCCGGCGCCAGCCTGGTGGAAAATAATGCGGCATCGACCAATGCCAGCGGCGCGTCCGACGGCGGCACGGTGTCGCTGCAAGCCGGCGGCAGCGTGCTGTCTTCCGGCCGCCATGATGTGCATGGCGCTGCAGGAAAGGGCGGCCGCGTGGACATCAGCGGCGCCGACGTGCGCCTGATGGGCGCCAAGGTGGATGCCTCCGGCGCTACCCAGGGCGGCCTGGTGCGCGTGGGCGGTGCATTCCAGGGCGGCGCCCAGCGCGATGACGCGCCGGATGCAGGGCACTTCACGGCGCGCTGGGGTGCAACGGCGGGCATTGCCAACGCCGACGCCACCTTCATCAACGACAGCACGGTACTGGACGTCTCCGCGCGCGGCAGGAGGGGCCAGGGCGGTACCGCCGTTGTCTGGTCGCAAAAGCAGACCACCATGCTGGGCGCTGTTAAAGCCACCGGCCGGGCGCGCGGCGGTGCGGTGGAGATCTCCTCGCACGAGGACCTGCGCCATGTGGGACTGGAGCGGCTTGATATCGGCAAGGGCGGCAGCCTGCTGCTCGATCCGAAAAATATCGTCATCGGCAGTTTCGCCAATCAGTGGACCTTTGATGCGATGATCGGCAAGGGCTTCACCGGCGGCAAGAACCAGGACGTCGCTGGCTTGAATGCAGGCGACAGTTTCGGCTCCAGCGTGGCGCTCACTTCCGACGGCAAGGGCTTGGCAGTTGGGGCTCCTTTCGACGTGGGCATCGGCGGTGCCGCGGACGTGAGCTACGGCGCGGTGCGCCTCTTTACCTTCACTGACAACCAGTTCAACGGCGGCGCGCTGGCCGGCACCATCGGTTACGGCTACACCGGCGGCAACAACTACGATATGTCGGGCGTGCTGGCCGGGATGGATACCTTTGGTACCTCGGTCGCACTTAGCCGGACCGGCAATGTCCTGGCAGTAGGCGCCTTGGGCAGCGACCTGACGGGCAAGGTATACGCCTTTGGCTTTGGCGCAGGCTTTACGGCGCCGGTACTGAATCAGACAATTACCGCTTCCAACTTCGGTGCCAATGCCTTCGGCGTGTCGGTCGCATTGAATGGCGACGGCGACAAGCTGGCGGTTGGCGCCCTGTACAACAGGAAGGTCGAACTGTACAAGAAATCGGCGGGCAGCTTTACCATCTATAACGAGGTGGCGGGTGGCACATCGTACGATGTACAGTTTGGCACCTCCGTGGCGTTGAACGATGCCGGCACCCAGCTGGCTGTGGGAGCGCCCGGCGAAAACGGCAACAGGGGTATGGTGTACCTGTACACCACGCCGTTCGGCGCGCGGGCGAATGCCGGCACGATCGGCCAAGGGGGCAGCAAGCTCGATATCGCCCTGGCCGAAGGCGAGATGTTCGGCGCTGCGCTTGCCATGAATGATGCCGGCACCCGCCTTGCCGTCGGTTCGCCAATCAACGGCGGGCTTGGCAATACGCTCACCGGTCCGGGCGCAGTGCGCGTCATCGACTATACCGGCGATTTCCAGTCGGCGGCCGTGACCGCAGTGATCGGACGCGATTACCTGCAAGGCACCAACGCCAGCCTTGACATCGACGATGTCGGCAATTTCGGCTTTGCCGTCGCCATGAACGGCGCCGGCGACGCACTGGCAATCGCACAACCATTTACCAGTTCGGCAGACGGCAGCGACCTGTCCACCGGTGCGGTGGGCCTGTTCCGGCTGCTTCCGGCGCCGACCGCTGCTTCCCTTACTTTCAACCAAGCCTACCCCAAGGCCGGCGTCAACGCCGCGGTGGATGCGCAAAAACTCGCGGCAGCCCTGGCCAGCGGCACCAGTATCACACTACAGGCGAACAACGACATCACCTGGGAGGCCGGCAACGCCATCAGTGCAGCCGGTCCGGGATCCTTGAGCCTGCAGGCGGGCCGCAGCATCGATTTGAAATCGAACATCAGCATGGACGGTACGCTTAACGTGACCGCCAATGCCGGCACCCTGGCCGGCGTGCAGAGCCTGTACCGCAGTGTCGGCGATGCGGGGATCTCGGTCGCCAGCGGTACGACCATCAAGGCCGGCAATGTCAACATGCTGATTGCCGAAGGCACGGGGCAAGCCAACTTCATTAGCGGGGACATCACCATAGCCGGTGCTGTGAGCGGCAACAGGGTGTCGATTGTCAACCGTGGCCTTAGCCCCGGCAGCGATATCGTCATCAACGCGGGCGGCAGCGTGGCAGGTTCGGCCGGCAGTGGCGTGACCGTCACGGTTGCTGCCGCGGGCGCCAATGGCGGTACCTTCAAGAACAACGCCGGCGCCAATGCACTGCAAGGCGGCAGCGGCGGCTACTACCACGTGTATTCCGATACGACGGTGAATACGGTGGAGAACATGACCGGCTACAGCAAGCACTACAACCAGTCTTATACCGGCGTAGCGCCAGGCTACACGAGCGGTAACGGCAACTGGTTCATGTACAGGGAGTCGCCAACCCTGGTCGTTACTCCCCAATCGGCGAGCCGGGTGTATGACGGCAGCGCGACGTTGCCGGCTTTCACCAATAACGTGAGCGGCTATATCGATGGCGATACCTACGACATAACGGGTTCGGCCGGAGCCTCCGGCTTTACCAGGGACGCCGGTACCTATGCCCTGACCAGCGGCACCCTGCAAAGCACACGAGGCTACAACATCACGTTCGTCGGCGGCGGCATGCTGACGGTGACACCCAAGCAGCTGAATGTCACTGCCACCGGCATCAGTAAAGTGTACGACGGCCTGGACACGGCCGCCGTGACGCTGGGGGATGACCGTGTCATCGGCGACCAGCTCAGCGCAAGCTTCACAACAAGCAGGTTCACGGACAAGAATGCAGGCAACGGCAAGGGTGTCACTGTGTCCGGTCTTTCGCTGTCCGGAACCGATGCCGGCAACTATGCGTTGGGCTCGACCAGCGCGGCTGCCAGTGCGAATATCACGCCGCGCACCCTGAATGTGAGCGCGAACGCCGCCAACAAGGTGTATGACAGGTCCGTCAATGCCAGCGCCTCGTTCACCGACGACCGGTTGGGCAGCGACACGCTGGCGGTGAACTATGCCAGCGCCGAGTTCACCGACAAGAACGTCGGCACCGGCAAGGGCGTGCAGGTGAGCGGCCTATCGCTGTCCGGCAACGATGCAGGTAATTATGTGCTGGGTGCGGGCTCCGCCTCGGCCACGGCCAACATCACGGCGCGCCAGCTGGTGGTTGGCGTCACTGCGTCCGACAAGGTGTATGACGGCGCCCTGTTGGCCACCGCAGACTTTACCGACGACCGCCTGAACGGCGACGTGCTGGCGGTTTCGGGCAGCGCCGCCTTCTCCGACAAGAATGCCGGCACCGCCAAATCCGTGACGGCCAGCGGCCTGGCGCTGTCCGGTGCCGATGCGGGCAACTACGCGCTGGCATCGCCCACGGCCAGCACCACGGCGTCGATCACGGCGCGCGCGCTGACCGTGACCGCGAGCGGCAACAACAAGGTGTACGACCGCTCGCAAGCGGCGACGGTGAGTTTTGACGACGACCGTGTGGCGGGCGACGTGCTGTCGGTCGGCGGCAATGCGACCTTCACCGACAAGAACGCCGGTACTGCCAAGGATGTCAACGTGACCGGTATTGCTATTTCCGGCACCGATTCCGGCAATTACGTGCTGTCGTCGACCCAGGCCGCGACCAAGGCGGATATCGCAAAGCGTACGCTGACGGTCAGCATGACCGGCGGGAACAAGACTTATGACGGCACGACCGGTGCGACAGTCGGCCTGGCAAGCGACGCCTTGGGCGGCGACAGCCTGTCGCTTGGCAGCGCAAGCGCCAGCTTCACCAGCAAGGATGCAGGTACCGGCAAGACGGTGAACGTCAGCGGCATTTCCATCGTTGGCGGCACAGATGCGGACAACTATGTGCTGGCTTCCGGCACCGTCAGCGGAACGGCCGATATTGGGGCGCGCGCGCTGGTGGTGACGGCCACCGGCATCAACCGCGTCTATGACGGCAGCCGCGCAGCCGGTGTAACCTTGGGCGACGACCGCGTCGATGGCGATGTGCTGTCGGTCAGCGGCAACGCTGCATTCGCCGACAAGAACGTGGGCATTGCCAAGGATATCAGCGTGACCGGGGTGTTGCTGTCCGGCTCCGATGCCGGCAACTATGTGCTGTCGGCCAGCCCGGTCACCGCCAAGGCCGATATCAGCGTGCGCACCCTGAATGCCACCGCGACCGGTTCCAACAAGGTATACGACCGGGGCACCGCGGCAACGGTGACGCTGGACGATGATCGTGTCGCAGGCGATGTGCTGTCGCTGGCGTATGGCGCGGCAAACTTCACCGACAAGAAAGCCGGCGACGGCAAGACGATCAATGTCAGCGGCATTTCCGCGGCTGGAACGGATTCGGGCAATTATGTGCTGGCGTCGACCAGTGCAAGCGCCAGCGGCAACATCACGCAGCGCACGCTGGTTGTCGGCGCCCAGGCTTCCAACAAGGTGTATGACGGCGCCTTGTCCGCCAGCGCGAGCTATAACGACGACCGCCTGGCAGGCGACCAGTTGGCGGTGAACGGCAATGCCAGCTTTACCGACAAGAACGTCGGCAACGGCAAGTCCGTGACTGCCAGCGGGCTGGCATTGTCCGGCGCCGATGCCGGCAATTATGTCCTGGCTTCGAACAGCGTTGGCACCACGGCCGATATCACGCCGCGCGTGCTGAATGTCAGTGTGCAAGGCAATAAGGTGTATGACGGAGGTACTGCGGTTTCGGCAAGCTTCAACGATGACCGCGTGGCGGGCGACGTGCTGTCCGTCAGCGGCACCGGCAGCTTCAACAACAGGAATGCCGGCAATGGCAAGGTGCTGACGGCAACCGGCCTGGCCCTGTCCGGCGGCGACGCGGGTAATTACCAGCTGTCGTCGACGACGGTGGCGGGTTCCGGCGCCATTGCGGCGCGCGCCCTGACTGCCACCGTCGCCGCCGTCGACAGGGTTTATGACGGCACGAACAGCACTTCGGTCGTGCTGCTTGGCGACGACCGTGTGGCGGGCGACCAGCTCTTGCTTACCGGCGGCACCGGCAGCTTCGCCGACAAGAATGCCGGCAACAACAAGGCAGTCTCCCTGTCCGGCCTCACTGTAGGCGGCGCGGATGCCGGCAATTACGACGTTTCCTTCGTTGCCAACTCGACGGCCAGCATCACCCAGCGCGCATTGCAGGTAAGCGCAGGCGGCGTGGACAAGGTGTATGACGGATTGCTGGCTGCCGGCGTGGCGTACGGCGACAACCGCCTTGCCGGCGACCAGCTGGAGGTGGGCGGCAATGCCAGTTTCGCCGACAAGAACGTCGGCAATGGCAAGGCCGTTTCCGTTTCCGGCATTTTCCTGAGCGGCGCCGATGCAGGCAATTACGCCGTGAGCAACGGCACTGCAAGCACCACGGCATCCATCACACCGAAGGCGCTGGCGGCTGGCGCGAACGGGGTGGTGGGCAAAGTGTATGACGGGGGCACGTCGGCGCAGGTGGCGGCGGGCCAGGTCGCCTTGACCGGTTTCGTCGCTGGCGAAGGTGCATCCGTCGGTGCGTTGCAAGGCCGGTACAACAGCGCCGAAGTCGTGGGTGCTGGCAGTGTCAAGGCGACGCTGGACGTCGCTGCAGTGAATGCCGATGCCGGCACCGCGCTGTCGAACTATGTACTGCCGGCCGATGTTGCGCTGGCCGGCAGCATCAGTGCGCGCCAGCTGGCGATCGACGGCGTCAGCGTCGCGAGCAAGACCTACGACGGCAATACCAAGGCCAGCCTGTCGAATACCGGCAGCCTGTCCGGCCTGGTCTTTGGCGAAAGCCTGGTGCTGCAAGGCCCTGCCAGCGTGCAGTTCGATAACCGCAACGCGGGCAGCGGCAAGCAGGTCGTGGCCAGCGGCTACAGCCTGGCCGACGGCAGCGGCCTGGCGTCGAACTATGTACTGGCCGGCAACAGCGTCACCGCCAGCGGTACCATCAACCAGGCGAAGCTGGTCGTGAAGGCTGGCGACCAGTCGCGTGCCTATGGTGCCAGCAACCCGCCACTGAGCTGGAATGCCAGCGGCTTTGTCGGCGGCGATACTTCGGCGCTGCTGAACGATGTGCATACGTTCACCACTGCTGCCCGCGACGCGGCTCCCGGCAGCTATGCCATCGTCATCGACGGCAGCCAATTGGCCAACTACGCGATCGATTACGTCAACGGCGTGATGACCGTGGCGCGCGCGCCGCGGCAGTTCGAAAACGTCATCGGCAACGCTGTGAATCCGGCGTTGCCGGGACAGCAGGACGCGATTGGGCGGGGTACGAACGTGTGGCTGCAACTGGCCAGCGACGGCGGTCGCCTGGTCGGCGTGCCTGCGGATGTTGCCGCGGTCAACGGCGGTGCCGGTCCGGCCACCTTGAACGGGTGGGGATGGCTGATCGACCTGGTGCAGCGCGCCAAGTCGCCGAGCACAGGCAACGCGGCTGACACCACGCCGCAGCAACGCATCGGTGAAACGCGCGAATACACCATTGGCGGCGGCAGCCGCGTGAAAGTACGCGACGGCGGCGTGAACGGCGCCGTCGCACCTAACTGATAAGAAGCAGGGAAAAAGAAGTGCAGAAACATACCAAAAACAGCCTGGCGCTTGCCATCCTGGGCGGACCGGCGTTCGCGCTGGCGCAGGCCTTGCCGGACGCCGGCCGCATCCTCGAACAGAACCGCCCGCCGGCTCTTGTGCGCCAGCCGGCAGCGACCGGGAAAGTGCTGCCTGACGCGGGCCCCGTGCCCGGCCTGGCGCTGGAAGGCGCCCAGAAGGTGATGGTGCGCCGCTTCACGCTGCAAGGCGTGGGCGTATTCGATACATCCGAATTGCAGGTCGTCCTGGCGCCATTTTCCGGCCGTGAGCTGACGTTTGCGGAACTGCAGCAGGCCTGCAATGCGGTGACGAACTACTACCGTGCCCGCGGCTATTTCGTGGCAAGCGCAGTATTGCCGGCGCAGGAAATCGGCGACGGCGAGGTGACGATCCAGGTGCTGGAAGGACGCATCTCCCAGTTGCGGATGGTACCGGATGGCGAGGTGCGCCTGCGTCCCGAGATCGCGCGGCGCTACCTCGATGCACTGGTGCGGCAGGGGCAACCGGTGCAGGAGGACCGCCTGGAGCGCGCGCTGTTGTTGACGCAGGATTTGCCTGGGATGGGTGCGCGCGCAGAATTGAGCCAGGGGCAGGGCATCGGCGAGTCCGAACTGGCGGTGCAAGTAAGCGAGAGCCGCATGGCCAGCGGTTCGCTGAGCCTGGACAATTCCAGCAACCGCTATACAGGCGCCACCCGCTTGTCGGGCAATCTTGTACTGAACGACCTGGGCGGCTACGGCGGCCAGTTGTCGCTGCTCGCATCCAGCGCCGGCGACGGCTTCACTTATGGCCGTGCGGGCTATGTTGCGCCGATGGGATTCAAGGGCCTGAAGGCCGGCGCCGCGTTCTCGCGCCTGCGCTACAAGCTGGGCGAGGAATTCAAGTCGCTGGACGCGCACGGCACGGCGTCGGTGTCGCAAATGATCGTCACGTATCCGCTGCTGCGCACGCGCAGCACCAACATCCAGCTGCGCACCGGCTACGACGATAAGCGCTACGAAAACTTTGCCAACGGCGCCCAGACCAGCGACAAGCATGTCAAGGTATTGCCAATGGCGGTGAGTTTCAGCCGCCAGGAACAGGACGCGATGACCCAGGCCAGCCTGGAGTTGAGCCTCGGCCACCTGGACCTCGGCGGCAACCCGGCGTCGGCGGCTGCGGATGCTGCCGGCGCGCGCAGCGACGGCCGCTTCTCCCACCTGGCCTACACGCTGGGGCGTTTCCAGCGCCTGGCCGGTAACCTTGGATTGCTGCTCAATGCCAGCGGCCAGTTCGCGTCGCGCAACCTGGAGTCCGGCGAAAAATTCTCGCTTGGCGGCGCGGGGCGCGTGCGCGCCTATCCGGCCGGCGAGGCCAGCGGCGACGAGGGGCATGTACTGAGTACCGAACTGCACTACGAATTGCAGGACCTGCGCACCGACTTGTCGGCGTTCGTGGACGTGGGCCGCGTGCGCCTGAATAAGGGCTTGTACGCGGGCGCCCTGGCCGAAAACGGCCCAGGCAACAGCTATACCCTGAAAGGTGCGGGCCTGGGCGCGGCGTGGCGCGGCGCAAGCGGCGCCATGCTGCAGGTGCAGGTGGCGCGCAAGCTCGGCGACAATCCGGCACCGGGGGCCAGGGGTGAAGATGGGGATGGCAAGACCTCCAAAGTACGCGCCTGGTTCACGGCAAGCGTGCCGTTCTGAGGCTGCCACCTAGCCAATTGATAGCTCGCCGCCCCTGCCGTTAAGGGCTTTCCTGCCTATGTTGCTGAATTTTCGGGCAACCGGGATACTGGAATGCTCCATTAACGGGCAGGGATGGCCATGAGCAAATTTCATCATATTACGCACTACGGCGAACTCGTCATGCCGGGCACGACGGCACGCGGCGAACTGCCTGACGACTTCACCATGAACTCCCCGGTCGGCATTGCGCGCGACCATTACGATCATGTCTGGGTGTGCGACACCGGCAACAGCCGCCTGCTGGTATTCACGGCCGACCTGAACACGCTGCTGCACGTGATCGATACGCCGGGCGAGGGAACCGAACAGGCGCGCCGCCTGCTGATGCCATTCCACCTCTGCCCGCATCCGGAACAGGACCTGATGTACTGCACCGACATGGGCAATGGCCGCATCGTGGTGTTCGAGTACGACGAGCACTCGGTCGACTTCCAGTTCGCTTTTGGCGACGCGGCCGATGGCATCAACGGTAAAGGGTTCGTGCCACTGAGCGACCCGAATGGCATCACCATCGTGAAGGAAGCCAGCGGCGAGCACTTTGTCTACGTGTGCGATGAATTCTTCCATACCGAAGGCGATGACCGCAGCCGCTGCGTGAAGTTCACGCCCGACGGCAAGTTCGTGCTGCAGTTCCGTACCATCGACGATGCCAACAGCGTACATGACCTGCTGTGGCCGCAGGGCCTGGCGTCGGACTCGCACGGCAACCTGTACCTGGCCAATACCGGCCGCTACGAAGTGCTGAAGATCGATACCGCCTGGCCGATCAAGAACGAACGCGTGCAGTGCCCGGGCGAGACTTCGCTGCTGCACAGCTTCGGCAATCCGGCCGGCATCGGCAAGTTCAATGTCATGCGCTCCGTGTGCGTGATCAATGACCGCATCTTCGTGCCAGGACAGGTGGAGGATTCGATCACGGTCTACGATACCGACGGCAAGCTGTTGACGGTGGTGGAGGGCATGCTGCCGCTGTGGAACCACAAGCCGCAAGCCATACATTCGATTTCCGACCTGGTGTACGGGTCGCTGGAAGATGCCGTCTTCGTCGGCCCTTACCAGATCTGTGCCGCAGCCGACGCCAACGTCTATTACGTGACCGAGCCGTTCGCATCCACGGTGCTGAAGATGCGCATTGCACCGGACCGCGACGGTGGCGACCAGGATGCGATCCTGCTCGATGCCGTCGGCCACCGGCGCGACAACCAGGCGGCAAAGGCTGTTACCTCGCAGTTCAACTGCATGACGTCGGTGATCGGCGTCGACCCCAAGCGCGAAGGCAGCGGAACCTTGCCGCAGTCGAACTGGATCGATAGCTGGGCCAGCGCCACGGCCAATATCTACAAGTACTGGTACGACCAGCTGAAGCACCACGCGCGCCTGGATCCTTTGGCGGGGGCTGCCACTTCGTCCTATAACATCGATTCCGGCAACTGGTGCATGAAGACCTTTAACACCTCGGCCGATCCGATCGCGCAGTTGCAGGACATGATGCGCGGTTTCTTCATGCCCGGCGGGCTGGCGATGGCGGTGTACTATCCGTCGCAGCCGCTGCTTGGCCAAATCTGTCCCGGCACACCGCTGGTGTTTGTCACCAACTTCAACGCCTGCACGGTGTCGATGTTCCAGTTCGGGCCGAACGGACACCTGTTGAACTATGGCCTGCCATTCGCGCGCGAAGGCCTGGGCGGCAACGGCACGCTGAAGGCGCCGCAAGGGCTGGAAGTGAACAGCCACGGCGAAATCTACATCGCCGACTCGCTGAACAACCGTATCTCGATGTGGCAGTTGCAGCCTACCGGCCTGGTGTCCTTCGTCAGGAATTTCCAATGGATGGAGAACGGTCAACCGTTGGCCAGCTTTGCACCTTGCGACGTGACGATCGATGCCCAGGACCGCGTCTTCGTGTGCGACCAGTTCAACAACTGCATCCGGGTCTTCGACCGCGAGGGCAACAGCCTGTGGAGCTACGGCCGTGCGGGCTATTGCGACGACCTGGAAAAGGATGCCGACAAGTTCTACCTGCCGGCCAGCCTGTGCGTAGACCAGGAGGGTCACCTGATTGTCAACGATTTGGTAAACCGAGCGCTGAAGATCTTCCGCATCGGCGAGGACACGCTAGAATACGTAACGGGAGAGCTTGTATTTAAAAAGTATCCCGAAGTTGGCGGCGTCTGGATGCCGTTCTTCATCTACGCGCGCGACCGGCGCGTGTACGTGCCCGACACCACTTTCAACGTCGTCAACATTTACGCCTACCAGCTTGAATGACAGGGGTGCGTCATGTGGAGAGGTTTGTTGGCCGGATTGCTGGTGACAGGCGCCGTGCAGGCGGCCGACAAAAAAACCTTCTCCGTAGGCGTTGAGGATTACAGGAACTGGCTGCCGTACTCCGAAGTGAGGAACGGGGTGTACGCTGGCCTGGGCAGGGACATCCTTGATGCTTTTGCCCGCCAGATGGGCTACACCTTCACGTACGAATCCTATCCCCTGAAGCGGCGCGATCGCCTGTTTGTCGACGGGCAGGTCGACCTGTCATTTCCGGACAACCCGAACTGGGTGGTGGAGATGAAGAAGGAACTGAAAATCAGCTACGCCCCGGTACTGGAATTTACCGACGGTGTGCTGGTCCGGCCGGAGAACATGGGCAAAGGCGTGGGGCGCCTGAAAACCCTCGGCATCCCGCTTGGCTTCACGCCTTACCCGTACCAGCAACTGATGTCGGCCGGTTCCCTGCGCATCGAGGAGACGGCCGACTACGATGCCCTGTACGAAAAGCTGATCATGCGGCGCGTCGACGGCGCCTACATGAACACGCGTATCGCCCGCCATTACTGGACCCAGATCCGCAAGCTGCCGCAGGTGCCGGTAACGTACGACCCGGACCTGCCGCATGCATCCGGCCAGTGGTACCTGTCCTCGCACAAATACCCGAAGTTGGTGGAGGAGTTCCGCCGTTTCATGCAGAGCAATAAGGCGGAAGTGGAGGAGTTGAAGAAGAAGTACAATTTCGTCTCCTCCGACGACCAGTGATTACGCGGCTTTCAGGCCCAGCACCTCGATCGGCTCGATGCTTGGCGGCGCGGCGAACAGTTCAGGCGCCTGGGCCATCAAGGCTTGCGCAATCGGGCCGTTCAAGTGGCCCTGGCGCGCCTCCTCGGTTTCGAAAGCGTCGAACACGCCGAACACACGTTCCGACAGGCGCAGGGCGAACCAGTATTTGGTGCCCGGTTCCTGCTTGGCCAGCGCCAGGCCGGTGTGGAGGAAGTCGGCAACGGCGGCTTCCTTGCCCGGTTTGGCTTCGAAACGGGCGAACAGTGCGTACTTGATCATGGCTATCTCCTTGTTGGATTGATCGCGAAACTGCGATGGAGGTACTTTACCGGCGGCGGGCCTGCGGTTAAATTGGCGAGATTGACATCTTTGGTATCGATCGCGCCATGAACATTACCGTGCTTGCCCTCGACAGCGTGTTCGACACCGGCCTGTCGGCCGTGCTGGACGCCTTCACTACAGCCAATGAACTGGCGCCCATGCTGGCGGCGCCGCAGCCGGTCTTCAACGTCACGCTGGCCGGGCTGCGCCCCACAGTGCGCAGTGCGCAGGGAATGCAGGTGCCGGTCGCGCCTTTGGCTTCGGCGCCCGCTGCCGACCTTCTTATCCTGCCAGCCATTGGCCACAAGATGCCGGTGCCTCTGGAGGCAGCGCTGGCCTCGGCCGAAGTGGCGGATGCTGGCGATGCGCTGCGCGAACTGGCCGGACAGGGCGTGCGCATTGCGGCCGCCTGTATCGGCACCTTCGTGCTGGCCGAAAGCGGTTTGCTGGATGGCGAGGAGGCGACGACGACCTGGTGGCTGACGCCCATGTTCCGCCAGCGCTATCCCTTGGTGCGGCTGGATGCGCAGCGCATGGTGTTGGCCTCGGGCCAGTTCATCACGGCGGGTGCGGCGCTCAGTCACCTCGATATGTCGCTGTCGCTGATCCGGCAAGCCAGCCCTGAACTGGCGGCGATGGTGGCGCGCTACCTGGTGGTGGATGCGCTGCCGGCGCAATCGGCGTATGTGATTTCAGACCACCTGGCCCATGCCGATCCACTGGTGGCGGCTTTCGACCGCTGGGTGAGGCAGCACCTGGCCGAAGGCTTCAACCTGGAGGCCGCTGCTGCGGCACTGGCCACCAGCAAGCGTACGCTGGCGCGGCGCCTGCAGGAGGTGCTGGGCAAGACGCCGGTGAATTATGTGCAGGATTTGCGCATTGAACGCGCGGTCCACCTGCTCAAGACCAGCGACCAGAACGTCGACCGCATCGCCGAGCAGGTGGGTTATCGCGACGGCGTGACATTGCGCACGCTGTTGCGGCGCAAGCTTGGCAAGGGCTTGCGCGAGATACGCAACTGAGCAAAATTACTGCACGTTCAGCGTAACGTCATCCAGGATGAAGGAGGTGGCGACGGCGGAGCCTTCCACGCCTTCGAAGTAGACGCGCACGGTCTGGCCTTTGTATGCGCTCATATCGAAGGTGCGCTGCACATAGCTGGAACCCTTGTTCAGGTTCGAGTAGGTGGCCAGCGTTGCCAGCACGGCGCCGCTGCTGCTGCGCACCTGGACTTTCAGCGTGTCGTAAGCCTGGGTCGTGGTGGTTTCGTCCGAAGTAATCTTCAGCCAGAAGCCCAGGGTCGCGCTGGTGGCGGTCGACGGGATGCTCACCTGCTGGTAGATGGTGTCGGTATGCGCGCTGCCGTAGCCGTTCATCCATGCCTTCCAGGTGCCGCCGTGGGCCAATACGGACGAGTCGCTGGTGATCACGCCGCTGGATGCGCTCCAGCTGGTGCTGCCGGATTCAAAGCCGCTGTTCAACATCAGCTGCTGCGAGGTGGTCGTGTTATTCACGCTGAAGTTGACGCCGGAGGACAGCGCGCTGTTGCCGGCGGCGTCGAAGGCCTTTGCAGTCAGCACGTGGCTGCCGTTGCTCACGCCGGTGGAGTTGAAGGCATAGGACCATAGCGCGGCGGTGTCGCTGCCTTTCAGTGCGCCGTCCACGTAGAACTCGACCTTGGTCACGCCCACATTGTCGGTAGCGTTGGCGTTGAGGGTGATGGTGCCGCTGCTGCCGGTGCTCGAAGCGCTTACGGTCGGCGCCACGGTGTCGCCACCGGCGGAGCCCTGCTGCGTCACCCAGACCGGGGCCGACCACAGGATATTGCCGTCGTCCTGGGTGACCTTGGCATAGTAGAAGTGCGCACCGTCGGCCGGTGTGATGGTGGTGTTGGCGCTGGCGGCGAGCAGGGTCACGGTACCGTTGCGGCCCGGGACGCCTTCATAGAATTCCGAGGTCGACACGGTTTTGCCGGAGCTGCTGGTGAAGTTGGCCACCAGGTTCAGCGTGCCGCTGTTGGTGAAGCGCTCGCCCATGATATGGCCGTTGGCGGTCAGCACCAGTTGCGAAGTCTTGTCCATGGTCGCGAAGACGCGGCGGGCGCGGATCGCGTCCATGAAGCTGGCCGTGGACAGCGCGGTGCCGTTCGGGATCAGTACGCCGGTACGGTTGGTGTAGGAGGCCCCCCAGTTGGCGCAGTGGTTGTCCTGGTCGGTGGTGAAGGCGACGTGGAAGCCGGCTTCCAGCGCCTTCTTGCAAGCGCCTTCGTAATTGCTGCGGCCCGTTTCGGTTTCGGTGGTGTTGACGGAGAAGGCGGAGGTGTTCATCACTTCGCACAGCGCCATGGCTTCGTCACCGTCTGCCGTATAGCCCAGGGCCACGCCGTTGACCAGGAACTGGCCGCTGGTCGACGGGTGGTTGAACTGGCCCAGCCAGCCGCGCTGGCGCATCAGGGTGTACAGGTTGGCGTAGTCGTTCTTCGCGGTATAGGTGTCGGCAAGCAACTGGCCCGAACTGTTGCTCTCCCAACCAAGCAACTCGTTGGAGTTGAGGATGTTCATGTGGCCGCCGTTGTTGATGACGCCCCATTCCATGCCGTAGATTGCCAGGAAGTTCGGGTTGGCGGCATTGAAGCTGGCCGCTTCCGACAAGCCGGACTGATACAGCGCCTTGGCGGTGGCCGGGTTGGCGGAGGTGTTGGTGGAGTCCGAACCGTCATACATGTGGTTATGTTCGGACGCCATCAGGAAGTCCAGCCCCCTGTTCTTGGCGTAGTTGAACGCGTCGGTCGGGCCGTAAGCAGCCGACTGCGGGTTTTGCGCGCCGGTGCATGCCCCCAGGTCGCCGCCGCCGTCGCTGTGGTTGGTCTGGCTGTGCATATTGCCGAAGTAGACCGTGTAGGGCAGCGAGGATGGTGCTGGTGCGACGGCCATCAGCGATGGCGCCGCAGCGGCTTTGGCCTGCGCCTGCTGGCCGATGGCAATCTCCCATTCCTGGTCGTGGATTTCGCCGTCGTGGCTGGCGATGCGGCGCTGTACCGCGTCGGCGCCCGAAGCCAGGCCGCGCTGTGCGTCGTCGGAAATGGCGCGCAGGCGTGCCTTGTAGATGCCGTTCGGCAGGGCGTTACGGCGATTGCGGCCGGCCCATTCAACGTTGACGGTGACAGGCTTGTCTTGCAGGCGCTCGACGCCGGTCCAGCGTTCCACCACGCTGCCGTTCGGCGCAACAACTTCCAGCACCCAGCTCACGGACTGGGCGTTTTTGGCGTAAGGGTAGCTGAATTCGAGCTTGAAGCTGCGCGCCTCATTGGTGCCGGCGACAGCGCGGTAAGGCGCATGCAGCGTGGCTTCGAATTCGTGGTGGTCGGCGGTGGAGGCCTGGGCGGTGCCGATGGCTGCCAGTGCGGCGGCCATCGCTAGCTTGCGAAATGCGAAAGTCATGGTTTTCCCCGTGCTGTGATAATGCGCGAGAATGCGGCAGCACGGGAGCGGCGACAAATACGGAAAAGCTTTGCGATTAAGACGCAGGCCTTATATACCGGTTTGAATTGTCTTGGATTGAACAGATTTGTTGTTTTGTCCAATTTTGAAAGAGTTATGTGACGAGGGCGTCATAAATCTCTTGGCAACTTGTGGTGTATTTGCGTCATGTTTACTGGGGCCGGAACACCAATACCGGCACCGGAGTGTTGAGCAGCACGCGATGCGTCTCGCTCCCAAGCAGCATTCCCTTCACACCTTTGTAGCCATGTGTCGCCATCGCGATCATGTCGCAGCCGTAATCGATAGCGGTGGCAACAATGGTTTCGTAAGGCTGGTCGGAACGGCGCTGCACCACGTCGCAAGGCACGTTGTAATCGCTGGCCACCTTGGCCACTTCATCGAGCACCGACGCCGAATGGACTTCGCTGTCCTTCAGGTAGACGCCGCGCGTGTCCTCCAGCATGTCCGGGTGGTAGGTGAAGATGTGGAATTCCGGGATCACGTGCAGCGCCGTGACGCGCGCCCCGGCTTCCTGCGCGAACTTGATGGCCGAATGTAGGGCCGCGCCGGATGCTGGCGAACCGTCGGTAGGGAAGAGGATGTGCTTGAACATGGCTTGCTCCAGGGGGGATTGATGCTTCCAGTCTGGTCGCCGCAGCGATTAGCAGCCATGACCTGCGTCAATTTTTGGCCGATGCTAGAATCGTCGACATGCTGAAACTACTCGGAAAACCCACCTCCATCAATGTCCGCAAAGTATTGTGGACGCTGTCCGAAACCGGTCTGTCTTATGAGCGCGAAGACTGGGGCGACGGCTACCGCCCAACCAATGTGCCGGAGTTCCTGGCATTGAACCCAAACGCGATGGTGCCCGTGCTGGTCGACGGCGACTTCGTGTTGTGGGAGTCGAACAGTATTTGCCGCTACCTGTGCGGCAAAGCAGGGCGCCAGGACTTGCTGCCTGCCGACCCGCAAACCCGCGCCCGTGTAGAGCAATGGATGGATTGGCAGGCGACTGAATTGAATCCGTCCTGGCGCTACGCCTTCATGGCACTGGTGCGCAAAAGCCCAGCCTTTACCGATCCCGCACAAATCGCCGCCAGCGCCGCGGCCTGGAACCGCAACGTCGGCATCCTTGACCGTCACTTGGCAACTGGCGGCCCGTTCGCGGCCGGCGGTCAGTTCACGTTAGCTGATATTGTCCTCGGCTTGTCGTTGAACCGCTGGCTGATGACACCAATTGAGCGTCCAGAATTCCCCGCTATCGCAGCCTACATCGAGCGTCTTGTCGAACGCCCGGCATACCGCGAGTTCGGCTGCAACGGCACTCCGTAATGGGCTTTGAAATCTCGTTCGTAGATCGCGCACAAAACGAGTTCCTCGAACGGGTCTTGCTGGCTGGCGATTACAGGGCGGCGGTGGTCGGTCGGATGGGAATCACGGATGGCATCCGGAATCATATTCGCTTGACGGCTTTGCCCTGCTGGTCGGTTCCGCCTCTGAACTCCTTGCTCTTGATCTTAACGGCGAGTGGGATCCCCCAGGTGGATGGCGACCATTTGAGTTGTCATCGCGCACGGGCGAACTAATACGGACATATATGTCGAAAAGATTTCCCCATCACTGAACCCAATATATGCACATTCGCAGAAAATTTGCCGCATTTTGCGCTGGTTTGTTCGGCTTGCAATCGGCATACGCCGCCACCATTACTAGTCACCATCTTGATCGCTCGGAAGGGATTCGCCATTTCTACGTCATGCAACCGGAAGGCTTGTCTTCGACGTTGAGGCCTGTTGTTATCCTCCTGCATGGCCACGGCGCCAGCGCGGCGTGGATGCTTGGTCAAGACTCCTTTGGCGGCTATCGTTCGCTAGACTGGGCAAAGCTGGCCGCCAGCAAGAAGGTAATGCTGATCGCCCCCGACGGCATTAAAGCGAGTGACGGCAAGCGAGCCTGGAATGACTGCCGCAGCGACGCCACCACGAACGCGTCAGCGGATGACGTTGGTTTTCTGTCTGCCCTAATCGACCGCGCCATTTCCGAATTTGGCGCGGATCCGAGCCGCATCTATATTTTTGGCACGTCCAATGGCGGAGGAATGGCCTACAGAGCAGGGATTGAACTGGGCCCTCGATTGGCGGCCATCGGCGTGCAAAGCAGCCTTATGGCAGCACGCAGCCATTGCAAACCACCGACACATCCGCTGCCGGTGTTTTTTACCCACGGAACTGCCGACAAAATTGCACCGTATGATGGCGGTGCAGTAACTGCCTTCGGACTCACGGGCCGCGGCAGCGGTCTCTCGGTTGATGAATCTGTGGCCATTTGGCGGGCGCTCGGTGGTCTGGCCGACACTCCGGTGACCTACCGCTTTCCGCATCTGCAGGCTAACGATCCAACAAGCGCTACCCGTTTGACTTGGGGTGACGATCCCGCACAGCTGCAAGTCGAACTTCTGCGCATTGATGGTGGTGGACATACCGGCTCGTCACGTACGGAAAACCTTACCTGGATTCTGCGCAAACTAATGGGAGAAATGAATCACGACGAAGACACGCCCGAGGCCGTATGGCGCTTCTTCGACCAAAAGCGTGCTCGGGCCGTGAAATCTTTGTAATTGAGTCGTTGCCAAGGCATCCCTTCGCAAACTGACGGGGAAAAAATGGGATACTGCTCAGCACTAACTGATGCCGGCAGGGTTGATAGACCGGCAATTTCGTAATGGTAATATATAAGTCTAAACATCTATTACGCTTTGCGCGGCACTTGCCAATTTAATGATTACAGACCAAACCCACGCCCATCCCGTCGACAACGCCTTTGACGCTTTTGTTACGCGAATCAATGATCACTTCAGTGCGCTGACCGGGCCGATCTTCGAGACCAATGCCGCTGGAATGTTCGACGCATACCTCGATGCCTGCGAAGATCCGGCCGAGCGCCAGAAGCGAACCTGCAGCTGCTGCAGGCAGTTTATCGAGCGCTTCGGAGGTTTGGTGACGGTGGGCGACGACGGCCAACTGGTGCCTGCATTGTGGGATATTGAGGACGCGCCTGATCCATACCGTGGAGCGCTCGGCGCGCTGCAGCGCAAGGTGCGGCGGGCGAGCATCACCAAGCCGTTCCTGTCGAGTGAAGCGGTGTTCGGCAAGCCGGAAAAAGGCGGTTGGCACCATTTCGCTGTGAAGTCGGGAAAAATCTTTGCGGGCAATGGGCTCGATAATGCATTCCAGGCTGCCTGTGCCAGGCGGGAAGCGTTCGATTCGGTGCTTCGTGCGTTGGACGAATACACGCCTTCCACCTGCGCCACGGCATTGCGCCTGCTGAAAGACGATTCGCTGGCCAATTCAGAAGCCGCTTTGGGCCAGGCGCAATTCCTGGTCGACCTGCACGCAGCGCGTGACGCGGTCGACGGCCAGCAGGCTAAGGACAATATCGTCTACCGCATGGTGGCTACCGCGCCGACAGGTTTTTGCCATCCACGTTCGAGCATGATCGCGACGCTGTTGGACGATATTGCGGCCGGCAAGTCGTTCGAGGAAGCGGCCGCCAGCTGGGCCGCCAAGATGCATCCGCTGCGCTATCTGCGGCCCCAGGCGGCTCCGACCGAAGGTGCCATCAAGGCCGCCGAAGCGGCTTTCGAAAAGCTGGGTGCTGGAACGGCGCTCCAACGTCGTTATGGGACGATGGCGGATATCCTGGAAACGATCTGGCAGCCTGGTATCCAAGAGAAGCAGGAAGCGAAAGGCGGCCTGTTCTCCAGCATTATTCCCAAGGGAGTAGGCGCGCATGCAGCATCCATGATGGCGCCGGCGACGGTCATGACACTCGAAAAATTCCGTCGTACCGTGTTGCCGACCGCGGACAAGATCGAGATGGCGGCGCCGGCTGGGCGTACCTCATTCGTTGCTCTGACATCGGCGGTGCATGCCGATGCCCGCCCAATCCTGCAGTGGGACCATGATCAGAAGCGTAACCCGGTTGCCTGGTACATCTACCACGGCGGATCATCGGCCAGCGATTTCAATTTGTCCGGCAGCTTTTACGACGTAACGGCGATCACGGCGCCGCCGCACGCATGGTTGGGGCAGGTTCATCCCCAACATGGCGACGGCATTGTGTTATTGCTCAAGAACGCGCGCGACTTGAACAAGTGCGGAGGACATTCGGCAATATTCCCGTCTTGCCTGAAAGGCGAGTTCCACGGCTTCAGGTCGACCATCGAGGCATACAGTAAGACGAATAGCCTGGGTGGTTTTGGCGAAGACAATGTGGCTGGCTTGCTATTGTCGAAGGGCGATCAGTACCAGGTAACGCTGCGGGTCACGTCAGGCGACCAGGTCAGCGAATACCGGTTAGACCGCTGGGATTAAGCTTCACGGCATCGGTAACGAAAACAGTCTGAAGATTGGATCTCGGAACGGTGAATGAGTTCACTTTAGACGTTCGGGCCAAAAACGTGGAGAGTTGGACTTCTCCCCCTAGCCTTCGCGGAGCAGCAAGCGGTACTCGCTTGGTGTCACACCGACGGTGGCGCGGAACTGGC
The DNA here is from genome assembly GCF_001425005.1 of Duganella sp. Root336D2. Taxonomy (GTDB): domain Bacteria; phylum Pseudomonadota; class Gammaproteobacteria; order Burkholderiales; family Burkholderiaceae_D; genus Rugamonas. Next base: position 242,120 of record NZ_LMDB01000002.1, read on the forward strand.
GGGTGAATGCGCTGTGGTCGGCGTAGCCGCAGGCTTGGGCGATTTCTGACACGCTGGACTCGCCGGCCAGCATGCGCGAGGCGGCCTCCAGGCGCGTCTTGATGATCATCTGGCGCGGTGTGAGGTGGAAGATGCGTTCGAAGTAGCGTTCGATCTGCGCTACCGACATATTGGCCGTGCGAGCCAACTGCGGCAGCGTCAGCGTTTCACCATATTTGTCATGGATTAACCTGACCGCATCGGCGACCTTATGGTAGGCGGGGTTTTTATGATCGGCCATCGCCAGGTCGCGCGATACGCCGGCCAGGCCGACGATAGAGCCGTGCGCGTCGCGCAAGGGCCGCTTTTGCGTCAGGCACCAGCCGGGATCGCGGTTGGGATAGAGGTGTAGCTCCAGCTGGTCTTCGATCTGCACGCCTTCGTCCAGCACTGACTGGTCTTGCGCCTGGAAGCGCTGGCCCAGCGGCGCTGCGAACACCTCGTTGGCGGTCTTGCCCAGCAGCCCTGTCTTGTCTTTCATCCCGCAGCGTCGGGCCAGTGTCTGGTTCACCACCACATAACGCCCGGCGCGGTCCTTGACGAAGAACACCACGTCCGGCAGGGCGTCGAACAACGGCTCGGAAAAGAAGACATCGCCGATCCTGGCGCCCAGGTCGCTGCGCGCCGAACTGTGCAAAATATTCACTGACATGGTGTTCTCCCGCTGATTTTGTTCATTTTTACACGATTGTGCGGATTTCGTCATCTTCGGCGGTCGGGCGATGCAAGACGGCGGCCCCGGGAAGGCATAAGATGGCAAGCATGAAAACCATAGCCATTATCGATTCCCACACCGGCGGCGAACCGACCCGCCTGGTGATTGACGGCGGCCCTGACCTGGGCACCGGTCCCCTCAGCGAACGCCTGGTGCGCTTCCGTAATGAACATGACGGCTTCCGTTCCGGCGTAGTGTGCGAACCACGCGGTTCGGACGTGCTGGTGGGTGCGCTGCTGTGCGAACCGCATGCGCCGGATTGTGCAGCAGGCGTCATCTTCTTCAATAACGTCGGCTACCTTGGCATGTGCGGTCACGGCACCATCGGGCTGGTGGCATCGCTGGCTTTCATGGGCCGCTTGAGCGCGGGCGTGCACCGCATCGATACGCCGGTGGGCGTAGTCGAAGCCCAGTTGCATGAAGATGGCAGCGTGACCGTGAATAATGTGCCATCGTGGCGCAAGGCGAGCGATGTGCCGGTCGACGTGCCTGGATATGGCGTAGTGCGCGGTGATATCGCCTGGGGCGGCAACTGGTTTTTCCTGGTGGCCGATCATGGACAGCAGCTCGAACTCGGCAATGTGCGCGAGCTGTCGACTTACACCACCGCGATCAAGGATGCGCTGGAAGCGCAAGGCATCACCGGCGACAAAGGCGCACTGATCGACCATATCGAACTGTTTGCCGATTCCAGCAGCGGCTTGGGCGACAGCCAGAACTTCGTGCTGTGCCCGGGCAACGCTTACGACCGTTCGCCTTGCGGCACCGGCACCAGCGCGAAACTGGCCTGCCTGGCTGCGGACGGCAAGCTTGCCGAAGGCGAAGTCTGGCGCCAGGAGAGCATCGTCGGCAGCGTGTTCGAAGGTTCGTATCGCCGCGATGGCGACCGCGTGCTGCCTAGCATTCGCGGCAAGGCCTGGGTGAATGCGAAGTCGACCCTGGTGCTGGACCCGAGCGATCCATTTGTCTGGGGTATTCGTTGAGCATGAAACCGGACGTCCTGATTGTCGGCGCTGGGATTATCGGCGCGGCTTGCGCTGATGCCCTGTCGGCGCAGGGCTTGCGTGTGACGCTGGTCGAGCGCGATGTGGTGGGTAGCGGCGCTACTGCCGCCGGAATGGGCCACCTGGTGGCCATGGACGATAACGCGGCCGAACTGGCCCTGAGCTCCCATTCGCTCGAGCTGTGGAGCGAGCTGGTGGAAGGCCAGGCGCAGCGTCACGAATACAGCCGTTGCGGCACCATCTGGGTCGCCGCGGACGACGAAGAACTGGAAGCAGCGCGTGCCAAGGCTGCCACCATGAAGGCCCATGGACTGGAGTGCGATGTGGTTGGCGCGCAGGAGCTGTACCGGCTCGAACCGAATTTGCGGCCGCACCTGGCCGGTGGCTTGCTGGTGCAGGACGACGGGCTGGTGTATCCCCCCAAGAGCGCGCGCATCCTGCTGTCGCGCGCGGTGGCGCGCGGCGCATCGCTAGTGACGGGTGAAGTCGTAGCGCTTGAAGATGGTGGCGTCGTGCTGGCCGATGGCTCGCGCCTGTCGGCAGGGCAGGTAGTACTTGCGGCGGGCACGCGCTGCCTGGCGCTGGCGCCGGAGCTGCCGCTGCGCCCCAAGAAGGGGCACGTCATGATTACCGACCGCTATCCAGGATTTATCCACCATCAGCTGGTGGAACTCGGGTACATCAAGAGTGCCCACGCATCGGAGGGGGAATCGGTGGCGTTCAACCTGCAGCCACGGCCTACCGGGCAGGTATTGATTGGCTCCTCGCGGCAGTTCGATACCGTCGACCTGGCAGCGGAGCCGTCGATGATGGCGCGCATGCTGGCCAGGGCCGTTGAGTACACGCCAGCGCTGGCTGGCCTGAACGTACTGCGTTGCTGGACGGGCTTGCGCGCGGCAACGCCGGATGGTTTGCCGCTGATCGGCCCTGACCCGACGCGCCGCAACCTTTGGCTGGCGACGGGGCACGAAGGACTTGGCATTACAACTTCGCTCGCTACTGCGGAATTGCTGGCGGCGCAGATGTCCGGCAGGCAGGCCGGGATTGATACGCGCCCGTACTTGCCGAGCCGCTTTAATGCGCAGGGGAGGGCGTATGGCTGATTCGATCACTCTGGCTATTGACGGCCATGGCATGACGGTTGCCGCCGGCACCACCGTCGCTGCGGCCATTGCAGGCGTGACGCGCCGCTCGGTCAGCGGTCAGTTGCGTGCACCCTTGTGCGGCATGGGCGTGTGCCAGGAATGCCGGGTGACGATCGACGGCCGGGCGCATGTGCTGTCCTGCCAAACGCTTTGCCGCCCGGGTATGGACGTGCAGACGGGAGCTGCTGCATGACGCAATTCTTTGACATCCTGATCGTCGGCGCCGGTCCGGCCGGCCTGGCTGCGGCGCACGCTGCGGCCAGTAACGGCAACGCCCGCCGCATCGCCATCGTCGACGACAACCCGCTGGCCGGCGGCCAGATCTGGCGCGGCGGGCCGGCGAAGCAGCAGGACCAGCGGGCACGCCAGCTCTGGCAGGCGCTGGAAGCGGCCAGCAATGTGACCATATTTCCCGGTACCCGCGTGCTGATGCAAACCCAGCCCGGCGAATTGCTGGTGCAGGACGCCGAACAGGCCCGCGGCATCCGCTACAACCAATTAATCCTGGCCACCGGTGCACGCGAATTGCTGCTGCCGTTCCCCGGCTGGACGTTGCCGGGCGTGACTGGCGCAGGCGGCTTGCAGGCGCTGGCAAAAGGCGGCTATCCCGTGCAAGGCAAACGCGTGGTCGTTGCCGGCAGCGGCCCGCTGCTGCTGGCCGTCGCGGCAACCCTGAAAGACAGTGGTGCGATCGTCAGCGCCATCGTCGAGCAGGCGGGCATGCCCGTGTTGGCACGCTTTGCCGCCGGCCTGGCGCTGACGCCATCGAAGGCAGTGCAAGCGGCCAAGCTTGGCGTCGCCCTGCGCGGAATTCCCTACCTCGCCAACAGTTATGTAACGACCGCCCGTGGCGACGTGCAACTCACATCCGTGCAGGTACAGCGCAAGGGCGGGAAGGTCGATATCGATTGCGACTACCTCGCCTGTGGCTACGGCCTGCTGCCAAACACCGAACTGGCGCGTGCGCTTGGCTGCGACATCGAGCAGGGTGCGGTGAAGACCGACCTTTGGCAGCGCACCTCCGTGCCGAATGTCCTTTGCGCAGGCGAGGGCACCGGCGTCGGCGGCGTCGACCTGGCCCTGGTTGAAGGCAGGATCGCCGGCCTGGCGGCTTGCGGCGAAGGTATGTCGCAGGAGCTGTTCACCGAGCGCGCCAAATGGCAAGGCTTTGGCGCCCGGCTCGCCCGCGCCTTCTCCCTGCGCCAGGATCTGCGCAAGCTGGCGCAAGCCGACACCATCGTTTGCCGCTGCGAAGACGTCTGCCACGACGAACTGCGCGAGCACGCGAGCTGGCGCAGTGCCAAGCTGCACACCCGCTGCGGCATGGGGCCCTGCCAGGGCCGCATCTGCGGCAACGCAACTGATTTCCTGTACGGATGGCGTCCGGACGCCGTGCGTACACCGATCTCGCCGGCACGTGCCGGCAGCATTATCACCCTCGAACCTCACAAGGAGACTTGAAATGGCAGCAATCAAATGGGAAGGCGTATTCCCTGCAGTAACCACCAAATTCCACGCGAATGAGGAGCTGGACCACGCAGAAATGGAGAAGCACTTCTCCTTCATGATCGACAGCGGCTGCCACGGCCTGGTGACCTGCGGTTCCCTGGGCGAAGCAAGCACCCTGTCCTTTGAAGAGAAGCTGGCCGTCGCCAAGACCGCCGTCAAGGTAGCGAACGGCCGCGTGCCGGTGCTGGCCAACGTCAGCGAAACCCGCACCGCCAATGCCGAGCGCTATGTGCAGGAAGCGCGCGACCTGGGCGTGGACGGCTTCATGGTAATGCCTTCCGTGCTGTACGCAGCCGACGCTTTCGAAGCCAAGGCCAACCTGCGCGTGATCGCCAAGGCCGCCAAGCTGCCGATCATGGTGTACAACAACCCTGTGACCTACAAGGTCGACCTGACCCCGGCCGACTTCAAGGAATTGTCGGATTGCGAAGAACTGGAATCGATCAAGGAATCGACCGACAATATCCGTCGCGTGACCGACCTGCGTAACGTCGTGGGCGACCGCTACGCCATCTTCATGGGGGTGGACGACCTGGCCTTCGAAGGCCTGGCACTCGGCGCCGACGGCCTGCTGGCCGGCCTGGTGGTCGCATTCCCGAAAGAGACCGTGGCCCTGTACAACCTGGTGAAAGCCGGCCGCCTGGCCGAAGCCCTGAAACTGTACCAGTGGTTCATGCCGCTGCTGCACCTCGACGTTTCGACCAAGCTGGTGCAGAATCTGAAACTGGTGGAAGCACTGGTCGGTGTCGGCAATGAAAACGTTCGCCGCCCACGCCAGCCACTGCGCGGCGCTGACCGCGAGTTCGTGGTGCAGGTGGTGCAGCAGGCACTGGCAACCCGTCCCGACGTCAGCGCTTACCTCTGAGGTCAAGCCATGCCGGGGACGAATGCCGATCAATTATGTAAGAAGCCTGACAGGGCGGCAGCGCGCCGCCCAGGCTAATCGCCACCTCGGCATCGCCCTGGCCTTCGTGGCCGGGGCAGCCAACGCCGGCGGCTTCCTCGCCGTCAAGCAGTACACCTCGCACATGACAGGCATCCTGTCATCGGCTGCCGACGACATGGCACTGGGCGCCATTGATGCTGCCCTGGACTGTGCCGGCGCCTTGCTGGCATTTGTCGCCGGCGCAGCCTGTTGCGCCATCCTGGTCAATTTTGCCCGCCGCCGCCAGCTTCACAGCGAGTTCGCCCTGCCGCTGCTGGTGGAAGCAATCCTGCTACTGGCGTTTGGGGTGATGGGGGCGCGCTTGCAGGCGATCGACGTGATCGTTTTGCCGGCCACTGTGATGCTGCTGTGCTTCATGATGGGCTTGCAGAATGCCGTGATCACCAAACTGTCCAACTCCGAAATTCGGACCACCCATATGACCGGCATTGTGACCGATCTGGGCATCGAGGCCGGGAAGGCGCTTTACTGGAATCGCGACGACCAGGCTGTGCCGCGCGTGGGCGCCGACTGGCGGCGGGTGAAGATCCTCGCTTCGCTGGTGTCTTCCTTTTTCATTGGCGCGCTGGCCGGGGCGTTCGGCTTCAAGGCCGTGGGCTTCGGCGCGGTGCTGCCGCTGGCCTTCGTGCTGCTGGCCATGGCGGCAGTGCCGATCTACGACGACCTGGTTGCGGTCCGACGCTAGCCTTCGCGGAACACCAGTACCGGGATCTTGCTGTGCGTGAGCACTTTTTGCGTCTGGCTGCCCAGCATCAGGCTGGCCAGGCCGCTGCGCCCGCGCGATGCCATGGCAATCAGGTCGCAGTTGCGCTGCAGGGCGGTGGAAACGATGGCCGAATGCGGCTGCTCGGCGTGCACTTCGAGCGTGGTGCAATCCACGTTCAAAGTATGGGCCTGGCGCGCGATATCGGCCAGGATCGTGTTCTCGGTCGGCGCGGCGGCTACGCTGGCCAGTGCCGGTTCTTCCGGAAGCACGTGAACCGCCGTGACGCGCGCGCCGCTTTCGCGGGCCATGCGCAGGGCGGCATTCACTGCCAGTTGCGAAGCGGCGGAGCCGTCGCTTGGAATCAGTATGTGGCGAAACATCTCTTGAACTCTCCTTCAGGTGCCGCAGTCTAAAGTGTTCCGCCACATCCCTGCAACTTCTCAAGCGGTGCGCAGTGTACCTGGGGTGCGGCGGGCATCGATGCTCAGGCTACCGGCGCCGAAGGCAGCAATCTGCAGCAGGCCTCCAGCCATCGCCAGGTTCTTCATCAGGTGGATCATCTGGTTCTGGTCAGCGATTGCGCTGTGGAAGATCAGGCCAGTCACGATCGAGAATGCGGCCAGCGCCAGTGCCACAGGGCGGGTGTACAAGCCGGCAATCAGCAACAGGCCGCCGACTAGTTCGATGCCGATGGCGCCAGCCAGCGCGAGTTCAGGGAACGGCAGGCCCATGGCATTGATGTAGCCGAGGGTGGCGCCCGGATTGGCGATCTTTCCTATGCCGCTCATGACGAAGATGGCAGCCATCAGGATACGGCCGGCGAGTGGCAGGATGGAGGTGTTGGTCTGGTTGTTCATGGTGTGGCTCCTTCAGGGAATGTGTTGTTGATGGAGTCATCTTATGTCGCGCAGACATATTCCGGAAGCCAATATATTTAGATGAGATGTATCGTTAATTCAGATTGATTGTTCTTGCAGCAATTGCGCCAACTGTTGCCTTAGTTTGGCATTGGAGGGCTGGCTATGCGGATGGCCGGCGTTTTCCACGGCGACCGCCAGTGGCAGGTCCATGGCGCCCAGGTGGCCGAGGAACCAGCGCGGCAGGCGTTCGAGCAGGGTGCGGGCACCGGTCGGGTCGGCTTGTGCAACGGGCAGCGCGTGCTGCAAGGCAGCCAGCGCCCGGCGGTGGGCGGCGCGGTGTTCGTGCTCGGCGGGGTAGTAAAGCTGGTCCATCAAGGCTTCCTCTTCGGCGAAGTCGAGGGACAGGGCGCTCAGCAGCTCGGCGATGCGGCTGGGCAGCGAACTATTTTCAGAGTCGATGGTTGCGTGAATCGCTTGCAGCAGGGCGCGGTGGGAAGCATCCATCTCGGCCACGCCAGTTTCCAGCAGCGGGCTCCATTCGAGGCGTTGCATGGCGGTCTCCTTGTCTATTTCGCCAGTTTCGCCCGGCGGAGACAGGGATTCCATGACACAGATCAATCGGCACCTCGTTCACTTTCCCCACCAGGAAGTCGTTCTCCCTGTTTTCTTGTTGATGGAAACGTACAGTTCCGAGCCGGGCCTGGGTGGTTCAATGGCGTCTTCGACGACGAAGATCCACTCTTGCTTGTTTTGGCGTATGAGATCAACAGAAACCCTTGTCGCTGTGCTCCGAGCGCTTCCGGTATTCGCTGATCGCGACATTCTCAGCTTCGGGCACAGTCAGTTTGGCTTCCTGCACCCGTGGAGGACTTGCTGCCGACGATGCAATACATGAACTCGCAAGCAGAAGCCCGGCCAGCTGCCGCATGAATATAGTTCCAGTTTCGATCATGTCCCCCGTGCTTTTAGCAGTGATTGATAGCGCGCAATGAGTTCGGCGCTAACTTCTCCGAGCGGAACTTTGGAAAGGAAGTCGCTTTCCAACGCAACATCGAAGGCCCCTGGTGGCAGCTGATAACCGACAAGCATCTCCAGCGCCTGCTCAACGGCTTGATAGTTCGCCATTTTGAGGCAGATGCGGATTTTCACGCCCAGTACCTGGCGGACCAGGTCACTTGAATCCATTGCCACTACCAGCGCCTTCTCGATATGGTTAAAAGCCTTCTCGAGATTTTCATCGTAGTAATGGAAGTGTTCGGCCAGACCGAGCCATCCCTCAACACGTGACTCGTCTATGGCGATTTGCGCGCGCCGCGCCGCCTCGGCCTTGACCAGATCATTTTGGAATGCATACAGTGAGGCGAAGTCGCCCTGAACCCCGAAAATCTCGTCTCGAGTGGTAGCGAGAAGGCGAAGCTCCTGTAAGTCCCGTTCGACTTCCTGGAATCGCTCCCCAATAAGGGCAGTCATCCATTTCTGCCGTAATGCGCAAGCTTTTTCTTCAAAGTCGGATGTCATTGTTCTAGTGCGCTAATTACAATACGGCAGAATATTAGCTCTCTCCCTAAGAACATGGAAAAAATACTGATCGTAACAGGCGCCAGCCGCGGCATTGGCGCTGCCATTGCGCGCCGGGCGGCGGTGGATGGCTGGGTGGTGGCCGTCAATTACCAGCGCGATGCTGCTGCGGCGGCGCGGGTAGTGGCGGCCATTGAGGCGGCCGGTGGCCGCGCGCTGGCGGTGCAGGCGGATGTGGCGCGCGATGAGGATATCGAGCGGCTTTTTGCCACCGTTGAACGTGAACTGGGACCGGTCTCGGGGCTGGTGAATAATGCCGGCATCACCGGCGGGCTGGGCACGTTTGCGGATGCCAATCCGGCGACTGTGGAGCAGGTGTTCCGCACCAATGTACTGGGCCTGATGCAGGCCAGTCGCCGTGCGCTGGCCACTTTCCGCCAGCATGGGCAGGGCGGGGTGATCGTCAATATCAGTTCGACCGCGGCCACCGCAGGCAGTCCGAACGAGTACGTAACCTACGCAGCCAGCAAAGCGGCAGTCGATACCTTCACCATGGGCCTCGGCAAAGAGCTTGCGCCCGAGGGCATCCGCGTGTGCGGCGTGGCGCCGGGGACCACGCACACTGATATCCACGCTACCTCCGGCGACGCGGGACGTCCGGCGCGGGTGGCAAGCCGCATCCCGATGGGGCGCGTGGGCGAGCCGGAGGAAATCGCGGAAGTGGCGGTGTGGCTGTTGTCGCCTGCGGCGCGCTACGTCACGGGCACGACCATCCGCGTTTCGGGTGGCGCCTGAGTTTTGCTAGTACCAGTCGGCAGGCAATAGCTGGCCAGTGGTGACATCCAGGTGTTTGTACGGCGGTACGCCGGTCCAGTCGGTCAGGTTAAAGACGGTATTCGAGTCGTTCAGTTTTCTTACTTCGACGGTGGAGACGGTCAGCGGTGTCTTTGGCTTGCACACGCTTGGCGGCACTGAGGGACGGACGAAATAGACTGCGCTTTCAGTCGTTGTCGAAGCGTTGCTGACTCGCGTCGCAGTGACAGGATTGCCGTCGCCATTTCCCTGGACTAATAATGCGGTCTCGACGCTGATGCCGATGCCACGGGCGGTCTTCATCCCGCTGGCGGAAGCTGGCAGTACGCCACCGCTGCATCCCAAGGTTCCGCCAGGGATGCTTGTTGGCGCGACGATTCTGGAAATGAAGGAGATGAAGCGACCCATGCGATCGCGGCTGTCGAAGTGAGAGTCAAAAATCAAACTCTCCAATGCCGGCGGTGCGAGAAACCCGCCTTGCAGGCTCAAAGGAGACGGGTCGAACGTGATGTCCTTATAGTAAGGATCAAGCATCGCTTCTTCCGACGTCGCAGATTTATACAGCGCGGAATAGTCGAATTGACCAAGTACCGCCAAGCCGGCGCTTGTACCACCGATGGGAACGTTCTTCTTCATCAGTGCTATTAAAGTCTGCTCGAGCGCAGTACCTTTCCAGAAGCGGATGTAGTGGCTCTGGTCGCCGCCTGCGATAAAGACGACGTTGGCCTTGGCGACAATGGCATTGACAGCTTCGTTATTGGCGGCCTTGACACTCGGAATCACCAGCGTTTCCACTGATGTCAGGCCCAAAGCGGCACCGCCCACCCACATCTCAGCGATGTTGCCGGAAGTCGACAGGGCTTCATCACTGTAATAGACGTATGGGTTGTAGCCATCTGAGCCGGTTGCCCGGATGACGACGAATCGTCCTCCGCTGCCGGGTTCAATCCCGGCCCGCTTGATCAGCCAACGAAAGGCCGGGTCTACGTCGGGCCCGCCCCCCATCAATACGAAGGACGGCGTTGGGCGGGACGACGGCGCAGTTACCGGGGCATTGACGTTTCCTGTAGCGAAATAGGAATAGAGCGGGATCGGTTTCGCCGGTTCAAATACGGGCTCCGCAAAAGCCGAACTGGATGAAAGGAGCGACATTAAAGCCAGCACGATTCCGCTTGTCGCTTTTGGGCTGACTGCGCGCCGCCGCGTGGCACCGATAGAGAGTATGAGCAAACCGCCGAGCATCAAGGCGCTGGTTGGCGGCTCAGGCACCGCCGTAACGCCGAAGGTCAGCGTGCCGAAATTCCAGATACCTTCAGGCTCGTCAAATCCAAGATCCTTGAAGCCATCGTGAAACTCAAGGCGCAGGATGCCATCGAGAGCAAGTTGAAAAATCAAGCCCAGGTTGCCCAGGCCCTGGAATCCAGCGTAGTCCATCGTGCCGTCAAAATCGTCGCCGCTGCCAGGGGTAAAAGTAACCCCGTTGCCGGCTGAGTCGCTGAACGTGAGCTGCATTTCGGAGAGGTAGCTTCCAGCAAAACTTGTGAGGTTAATGTCCCACTTGACGCTCGTAATTGACGCACCGGGCCCAACATAAAGATCCCGAACGATATTGCTGGCTGCACCTCTCTCATCATTATCCAGGACACCTGCAACGTTCACTGGCAGGCTCAACGGCTTTGCGTGTGCCAAGCCAAGACCCATTGTTGTAGAAACCACAATCAAAACCAGCAAGCGTTGCAAGCACTTTACGTTCATCATGATTTCTTCCCTGGATGGATAGACCTCGATGAGGCAACGTTACCATATATTAAATTTTTGATGTCAAATTAATAAAAATCTATCGGGGCGGGGCGGATCTATCGGGATGTTTTACCAGTCAATCGATAGCAACCGCGACGCCATGCGCGGCCAGCACAAGGAGCTCAGTTCATCGCGCGAAGCCCAGCGGAAGCCGTCGGCTTCCGGTGTTGGTTCGCCGGTACGCTGGTGGGGGAAGAAGCTGGTGCAGCGCAGGTGATCGAGGCTGCATAACTGGTCGCCGACCTCCACCTTAAACAGGTGCAGGCGCTTGTCTGGGCGGTAATCGAATTCTCCCAGGTCTTCAAACAGGCCGGCATCGAAGTCCAGTCCCGCCTCTTCGAACAGTTCGCGCCGCGCCGATTGTAATGGCGTTTCGCCGCGGTCTTGCAGTCCTTTGGGAATGTCCCAGCTGGCGGTGCCGGTGACATGGCAAAGCAATACTTGGCGGGCTGAATTGAGCACCAGGGTGCCACATGAAATTTGCTGCATGTCCTTGTTTCCTTTGCTTTTTCACCACATTTTACTATTCCGTAACCGCTAGTAAAGGTACTCTAGGGAAACTTCTCGACAGTCACAAAGCACTGTTATAAAGTGTGAGAATTCAGAAGGCGTGCCCCCAACGCCCGGTCTCATTACCCAACCCCAAAACAATCGCGCACGCATGCCGACAAGGCAGGCGGCGCTGTTTTATTGCCGACGTTTCTTGCCAAGAGGGCCATTATGCCAAAGCTGCACCAGTCGCCTGTCCTGATCGCTGTCGCCGGAGTACTGCTCGCGCAGTCCGCCGCGCATGCCGGCCATACGGAGGGACAGGACGGCAGCTGGACTTTTGGCGGCTTCGGCACCCTGAGCGCGGTCCATTCGAGCGAAAAGCAGGCCGACTATGCGGCCAATCCGTTGAATCCCGGCGAGGCCGGCGCGACGCGCGACTGGAGCTATGCGGTGGATAGCCGCCTTGGCACGCAGCTTACGTACAACGGCGGCCACTGGTCGGCTGTACTGCAGGTAGTGGCCGAGCGTAACCTCACGCATTCGTGGACGCCAAAGGTCGAGTGGGCGAATGTGCAATACCAGGTATCGCCGGAACTGAGCCTGCGCGTCGGCCGTATTGCGCTGCCGCTGTTCCTGTCGGGCGATTACCGCAAGGCCAGCTACGCGCTGACTTCCGTACGCACGCCGGTCGAACTGTACGCCGCGCTCCCGATCAGCAATAGCGATGGCATCGACGCCAGCTACCGTTGGACGTTCGGCAATGTGAAGAACACGACACAAGTGCTGTTCGGCGGTACCAGCGTGCCCTTGTCGGACGACACCCGCGTCAAGGCGCACAGGCTGGCCGGTATTTCCAACACCAGCACCGCCGGTGCGCTGACGGTGCGCGCCACCGCCATCCAGGGCGAACTGGAAACGCCGCTGCTGCAGGAACTGTTCTCCGCCATCCGCCAGTTTGGACCGCAAGGCGAAGTGCTGGCACGCCGCTACGAACCGGACCGCAAACGTACCACGGTACTGAGCATTGGCGCCTCCTATGATCCCGGCAACTGGTTTGTGATGGGCGAAATAGGGCGCATCAACGCCCGCTCCATGCTGGGCGATAAAACCGCAGGCTATGCCAGCGGAGGTTACCGCCTGGGCAGCTTCACGCCTTTCGCCACTGTCAGCAAGGTGGTTGCGAACACGCCGAACCGCGTCGCGGGCCTGGACCTGTCGATGCTGCCCCCGCCATATGCTGCGCCTGGCCAGCGCCTGAATATGGAACTGAATGGCTTGCTTAGCATGATTGCGGAACAGGACAGCACCAGCCTTGGCCTGCGCTGGGACGCCACCGGCAACACTGCCCTCAAGCTGCAATTTGACCATGTGCGCCCGCGCAGCGGCACCAGCGGCACGCTGTCGAACATCCAGCCGGGCTACCGTTATGGCCGCAGCTTCGGCGTGGTCAGCGCCTCGCTGGACTTCGTGTTCTGACAGGGAGTTCGCCATGATCAGGAAACTCCTTTGCTGCGTGCTACTGGTGCTGCTTGCCGGCGCCGCCGCCGCCGCCGAACTGGTGGTGGTGGTGTCGGCGCGCAGCCCGATTACGACCCTGCGCGTGGAGCAGGTGGCCGATATCTTCCTTTCCGAGGCAACGCGCTTTCCCGATGGCGGCGAAGTGGTAGCACTCGACCAGCCGATCGGCTCCCCGCTGCGCGACGACTTTTACCTGAAGGTTGCCAACCGCAGCCCGGCGCTGATGAAGGCTTACTGGACCAAGAAGATCTTCACCGGCCGCGGCCAGCCGCCACGCGAATTGCCCAACAGCCAGGCGGTGCGCAAACTGGTGGCGGATAATCCAACCCTGATCGGCTACATCGACCGCAACTCGCTCGATGCCAGCGTTCGTCCTGTCCTGGTGTTGCATTGAATATGAAACGCTGGTTGCGCATGTGCCTTGAGACGCAAGTCTCGCTGCCCCTGTTCACTATCGTCCTGTTGGCCGTGGTATGGGGCACCACGCTGCACTTCATCGACAGCGAAGCCGCGGCTTCGCGCGAACTGGCCGCCGAATCGGCCAGTGAACTGATCGCTACTTACGAAGCGCAGGTGGCGCGCAGCATCAACGGCATCGAACAGACCTTGCAGCTTTTGAAATACAGTGCCGAGAGCCAGGGCGCGAACGGTGCCTTGCCGGAACTGCAGGCGCACGGCCTGCTGCCGTCCGGCCTGGTATTCGTTGTAAGCATTGTCGATGCCGAGGGGAATACCGTTGCCAGCAACCCGGCCGCGCGGCCAATCAATGTCGCCCGGCAGGAGTACTTCAGCTTCCACCAGCAGCACCGCAGTAACTACACCTTTATTTCGCACGCGATGCGCGATGAGGCGAACCAGGATTGGCACCTGCATTTCACGCGCCGCCTTGACGACAAGCTCGGCGAATTTGCCGGCGTAGTGATCGTGGGGGTCGATCCGGCCTATTTCACCAGCGGCTATGAACGAAGCCGCCTGGGCGAGCAAGGCATGCTCGGCCTGGTTGGCGACGACGGCGTGGTGCGTGCACGGCGCGTCGGCGACAAACAGTCTTTCGGACAGCAACTGGACTTGTCGGCGCTGCAGTCACACCGCGGCGTGCCGGTCGCCAGCAAGATCGATGGCATCAAGCGCTATACCGCGGTGCGCCAACTGGCCGGCCTGCGCCTTAGCGCCATGGTGGGCTTGGCGGAACAGGAGCAAATGGCCGGCTTCGTGGCCCAGCGCCGTCAGCTGCTGTGGGAGGCGGGCGTTGCCAGCGCGGTGCTGATCATCCTGGCGGCACTGGTCTGGGCCTGCGTATGGCAGGGTGCCAAGGCGCGCCGCCGCATCCGCCGCGCGCAGGAAACCTATGCCGCTGCTTCCGAATCGAATATGGACGCTTTCTTCGTGCTGCGAGCCATCCGCAACAAGGACGGCGTGGTGGTCGACTTCAAGTTCGCCGCAGTCAATTCGCGCGCCGAGCAACTGACCGGCCGCAGCCGCAGCGAACTGCGCGCGCAAACGCTGTGCGGCTGGATGCCCGCAGCGCGCCACAACGGCATGTTCGAGCGGCTGGCGCAGGTGACGCGCGATGGCGGCGTGCACCAGGAAGAGGGGCCGAACATGGTGCCGCAGTTGCAGGCCGAGTGGCTGCACTGGCAGGTGGTGGGCGTGGAAGGCGGCGTGGTCGCGATCGTGCGCGATATCACGGAGCGCAAGCGCGCCGAAGAGCGCATCTACCACATGGCCCACCACGACACCCTGACCGGCCTGCCGAACCGCAGCCTTGTGTGCGACCGCCTGCAACAAGCGATCGCACACGCCGAGCGCAACAACGAGTCGGTGCTGGTGGCCTTTATCGACCTCGATAGCTTCAAACTGGTCAACGACACCCTTGGCCACAATGCCGGCGATGAGCTGCTGAAGGAAGTGGCTGGCCGCATGGTAGGCTGCGTGCGGCGTGAAGACACCGTGGGCCGTTTCGGCGGCGACGAGTTCGTGCTGGTGCTGCCGCACGTGAACGACAACCCCCAGGTGCTGGTGCCGCTGCTGAACAAGATCCTGGAATCGGTGGTGCAGCCGATCATGCTGGAAGGGCAGAAGATGCAGGTCAGCTGCTCGATCGGCGTGGCCGTTTACCCGCGCGACGGCCAGGCTGCCGACACCCTGATGATGCATGCCGACGCCGCCATGTACCGCGCCAAGGACAGCGGCAAGAATAACTGCCAGTTCTACACCCATGAGATGAACGCCGGCCTGGAAGAAAAGCTGGTGCTGACGGAAGGCTTGCGCAAGGCGCTTGAAGAGCAGCAGCTGTCGCTGGCCTACCAGCCCAAGGTGAACCTGGAATCGGGACGCATGTTCGGCGTCGAAGCCTTGCTGCGCTGGCAGCACCCGCAGCGCGGCGCCGTGTCGCCCGCCCAGTTCATCCCCTTGGCGGAAGAGCACGGCCTGATCATCCCGATCGGCGAATGGGCCCTGCGCGAGGCTTGCCGCCAGGCCCGCGCCTGGCAAGACGCCGGCTTGCCGCCGCTGGTGGTTTCGGTCAATGTGTCGGCGCGCCAGTTCGACGACCCGCGCCTGGTCGAGCGTGTGGCGGCGGCCCTGGAATGGAGTGGCCTGGACTCGCGCTGGCTGGAGCTGGAAGTCACCGAGAGCATGATCATGCGCGACACCGCGCAGTCGGTAGCCAAGATGCGCCAGCTGGAAGCGATGGGCATCGCGCTCGCGATCGACGATTTCGGCACCGGCTATTCCAGCCTGGCTGCTTTGAAGTCGTTCCCGATCAGCCGCCTGAAGATCGACCAGAGCTTCGTGCGCGACCTGGTGGCCAACCCGGACGACCAGGCCATCACCTGCGCCATCATCTCGCTGTCGCACCAGCTCGACATGCGCGTGATCGCGGAGGGCGTGGAGACGGAGCAGCAGCGCAGCTTCCTGAAACAGCATGGCTGCGACGAGATGCAGGGCTACCTGTTCAGCCGTCCGGTGCCGCCGCAGGAAATCGCTGCGATGATGCTCGGCGAAGAAAGCGGTGCCGAGGTTACAATGCTTGCTCCCTGATTAATGAGCAAGCATTCAATGAGCGAATACAGCAACGACATCTATACCGAACCTTCCAACGTCGACATGGACACGCTGGCCAACCTTGGCCCGCTGAGCGCCATGGCCGGCATCTGGGAAGGGCAGCGCGGCCTCGATATCAAGCCGAAGGCGGATGGCCCGCGCAAGCAGGCTTACGTCGAACGCATCGAACTGCAGCCGATCGACCCTGTCACCAACGGCCCGCAACTGTTCTACGGCCTGCGCTACGTCCTGATCATCAACAAGCCTGACAACGTCAAGACCTACCACGAGCAGGTCGGCTACTGGCTGTGGGAACCAGCCACCAATACCGTGATCCAGACCCTGGCGATCCCGCGCGGCCAGATCGCCATGGCATCCGGTACCGCAGCGCCGGATGCCAGGACGTTCGAGCTGGTGGCGCAGCGCGAGCAGAATTCCTACGGCATCTGCTCCAATCCTTTCCTGGAGTTCGGTTTCAAGACCACCGAGTACCGCATCAAGGTCACCATCAACGACGATGGCACCTGGGGCTACGAGGAAGATACCGTGATGCTCCTGCGCGGCAAGGAGTCGGAGCCATTCCACCACGTCGACCGCAACCTGCTGCACAAGGTGGCGGAACCGACCCCGAATCCGCTGGCACGCAAATAATCAGGTGCGTTCCGCGGCCTGGTTTGACAAGGCAGGCAGCTGCCACACGCACCAGGCGGCGGCGATGCCGATCGAGGCCACTACCAGGCCGACGCCGGTGACCACCTGGTCGTTCAGGCTGTAGGCGTTGCACAGGCGCTGTGCCATGTCCTGGTACAGCATGCCGGCGATAGCCATCATGGCGCAGAAGTTTCCGAGGAAGAAAAGCTGGATGACCGGCGCCGCCCGCGACAGTGCGCCCGGCAGCAGGAAACCGAGCATGAACAGGCTGGCGAACTTGCCGGCTTCGGCCAGCGGCATCGTCAGCGGCTGCTCAAGCGCGCGCGGCACCATCCAGTAGGCGCTGGCCAGCAGCAGCCACACCAGGCCGGCCAGCCCGTATGCATCCCATTGCGCCGCGGCGCGCGCGAATCGCTCCGACCTGCCCGCAAGCGCGCGCCCGGCCAATGCGCCGCCGACGGCGATCATTGGCAGCTGGACCACCATATGCAGGGCCATCGAAGCTTCGAGCGGCGCGCGCAGCAGCAGCGCCGCCGCCGCCAGCGCCATCCCTGCCAGGGTATGCCTGCCCGTGCTGTGCGCAGCCGCGTTCATCGTGCCAACTCCAGCGCCGCAGCCAACGCGATTTCGGGCTGCTCGTAGTCGATCACCTGCGCCAGCCGTCCATCGGGCCTGACGATGTGGAAGGCTGCGTTGTGCTGGAATTCTCCCAGCTCCGCTGGAAGGACGATGATCCCGACTTGCTCCAGCAGGTCCAGCCGCTGGCCGGCATCCGGCACCGATGCGAACTGCCAAACCGCCGCCTCGGCCCGCATGCGCGATGCATAATGTGCCAGGTCGTCCAATGAGTCGCGCGGGTCGAAGGAGATCGTCAACAATCGCAGCTTGTGCTGCAGTCCGCGCGCCAGGATTTCGCGCTGCATCTGCTGCAGCTCGGTGCCCTGGACTGAACAAACTGCGCTGCAGCGGGCGTAGAAGAATGTCACGATCGCCGGCCGCCGGTCGTTGGCCAGCAAGGCCGGCAGCGGCACCGCTGCGCCGCCCGGCAGGGCAAGATCGACGCGGGGCAGGGCCAGCGGCGCCTCAGCGATGGCCAGGCGCCGCCCTTCTTCGGTGGATATCACCCGGAAGCCCATGGTGGCCTGCCACAGCGCCGCGCCCGCGATAGCGGCCATGCAGGCGACCAGCGCCAAGGTGCGCGCCAGATCTCCTTTAATTGGCAGGTGTGGCGAGTTTGGCGAGATCGTCGTCTCCATTGAAAGGGTCCTTGCGCGCGGCAGTCGCATCACGCGCCGCCTTGACCGAATCGGGCGCCACCTTGGCCGCGCTATTGCCGAAGCTGCCGCGGATATGGCTCAACACCGCCGCAATCTCCGTATCGCTCAACTTATCCTTAAACGCCGGCATCTGTCCGTTATATGCCGAACCTTTCACGGTCAGCTTGCCGCTCACCCCATGCAGCAGGATGGATGCGGCAACGTTCTCCGCGCCCGTCACCCATTCCGAACCGGCCAGCGGTGGAAAGACGCCCGGCAGTCCGGCGCCCGTCGCTTGGTGGCAAGCCACGCACTGCGCCGCATACACCTGGGCGCCATCGACGGCGCCGCCGGCGCCGGCCGCGCCGCCAGCCCTGGCCTGCAGCGTCGAAATGGTGCGCCGGTCGCCAAGCGCAGGGTCGTCGTCGCGCACGGTGAGGATATAACTGATTGCCCAGGCCAGCGCCACGCCGACGCCAAGCAGGACATACCAGGGAATCGGCCGGTCTTTCTCGGTCGGATCCGGATTTTCGCGCTGCTGCGCACCAAAATCATTTTGCGGCATTGGGCGCTCCTTCCTTCTTCGCTTGCGGCGCGGGCAGCACGGGATAGGTATGGTCCAGCGACTGCAGGTAAGCCACCAGGTCCAGCACTTCCGGCTTGGCCACCACTACCTTGCCCAAGGGCTTGAACCCAGGCGGCAGGTTCACCACGCGGTCGCCCGGTTCGGCCGCCTCCTTGTAGTCGAACAGGTAAGGGTAGGAGGGCATGATCGAGCCCGGCACGTAGGCGCGCGGCTGGAACATGTGCCCGAGGTGCCAGTCCGCGCTCGGCTGGCGCGCGCCGATATTGAACAGGTCCGGCCCGGTGCGCATGGTGCCCAGCAAGTGCGGCGTATCGTAGTGATAATCCGCGGCCACCGAGGCACGTCCCCAGCCGCGCTGGTCATCCGGCGCCTGCGCCTTGTCGCGCGGCTGCTGCGAGTGGCAGTACACGCAGCCATTCCTGATATACACCTCGCGCCCGCGCAATTGCTGCGCAGTGTAGGGTTTCAAGCCGGCCGGCGCTTCACTGGCGCTCAACTGCACATGCGGCACGATCACCAGTGCGGAGGTGGCAAGGGCCAGCGTGACCATGGCGCCGCCCAGGAGTTTGAGTTCGTCCTGCATGTCAGGCTCCCGCGAGGTTGCTGGCTGGTGCGGATGAATCGCCGCGCGTGTGCAGCAGCGCCGCCCCGACGCGGCGCGGACCATAGCGCAGGGCCATGGCGGCGAAATGCCAGGCGAAGACCAGGTGGCCGATGGCCATGACCGCGCCGCCCACCGTACGGCTCTTCAGCCAGGGAATCGTCACGTTGACCGAGTCCATGAACGGCCGCCCGGCATCGAGCATTGCCAGACCTTGCAGCCAGCCCCCAATCGACAGGCCGACGAAATAGATGCCGAAGCCGACTACCACCAGCCAGAAATGCGCAGCAATCAGCTTGGGGTAGGGCCACTCCCACGCCATCACGCGCGGCATGACGAAGTAGATCGCCCCGAACATGACCATCGAGAAGAAGCCATACAGCCCGAGGTGGGCGTGCGCCACCGTGAAGTGCGTGAAGTGCGCCACCGTGTTCACGCTGCGCAGGGCTTCGATCGAACCCTGGATCGAGCTGAGGGTGTACATCATGCCGCCGAGGACGATGAAGCGCAGCGTCGGCGAATACACCAGCTTCGAGAAATGCCCGCGCATGGTCATGTGCTGGTTGATCGAGAAGGAAATCACCGGAATCACCATCATCACGCTCTGCACGATGGACAGCGTGATCAGCCAGCCCGGCACAGGACCGCCGATCAGGTGATGGCCGCCAACCTGGCCGTAGAAGAAGGCCAGCGTCCAGAAGCCCAGCAGCGACAGGTTATACGATTGCACCGGCCGCCCGATGATCTTGGGCAGGAAGTAATACACCGATGCCACCGCCATCGGCGTGTAGAACAGTCCCAGCACGTTATGGCCGAACCACCAGTTCATCGCCGCCTGCTGCACGCCAAAGTGCACCGCCGGCAGGTTCCCGACCAGGAACAGGATGGGGAACCAGAACAGGGCAGCGCCCATGTACCAGATCGACACGTACAGGTGGTGCACCTTGCGGCTTTGCAGGGTGTACACCAGCGGCAGCCCCACCAGGGCGCCGCCGGCCACCAGCAGCAGGTCGACCTGCCAAGGAATCTCCAGCCATTCCAGGCCGTCGCTGAGGCCCGCCGCAATGCAGCCCAGGCCTGCGATCAGACCCGCATTCCACAGCATGGCCCCGAAAATGGCAAAACGCCCGCCGACCAGGTGGGTCTTCAGCAGGCGTGGAAGGAGCCAGATCGCGATCCCCAGGGCCGCCATCGGCGCCCAGCCATAAGCGACTGCATTGAGGTGGATGGTGCGGATGCGGCCGAACGTCAGCCAGGGATACTGCACCAGCCAGTCCGGCTCATGCAGCTTGATGGAGCTGGTAAGTCCTGCCGCCGTGGCCACCAGCAGCCACACCACGGAGCAGGCGAGAAAAACAAAAGTGACAAAGGCACTGGACCGATCCGCCTCCACACGTTCCGCCAGCTCCTGTTCCATCGCAGCCTGCTCGGCGGCGCTGGGCGTTCGCCGGTCCTGCCCCTGCACCGGCAGCGCCAGTCCGGCGCGTTGCTGCGGGCTGGCCGCCGGCTCTTCGCCCTGGCCGATCTCGCCCGGCGAGAAGATCACATTGGCTGCTGCCGACGTGGCATTGAACAAGCGGTGGCGCAGCGACCAGATGAACACCAGCAGGCCGGTGACCGAGAGAATGAAGGAAGACAGGAGTATGGTGACGGTGTCCAATTTAACCTTCCCGCCCGTCAATGCGGGCCCGGATTAAGTAAGGCGCATACACGATCAGGTAGATAAGGAAGGCGACCGACCAGGCCAGTGCCGAGCCCAGTAGCAGGAAGTCACGAATTCCAGCGGGAACTATATTGGCACACAAACGGGCCACAGCGCCAGCTTGCAGCAAGAGATACATTGCGCTTTCAGCCCGGCCGGCGCGCAGCATGCGGCCGGTGTGGCCAAGCGCAGTGCGGGTGATCATGCCGAGGATCAGGCCGGACATGCCGCCCACAGCCAGCGCGTGGAAGGCGCTGCTGGAAGAGCCGATGCCCAGCGCCGCAAAACCCAGCAGCAGCAGGCCGGCTACGATCCAGGCGTAGGCCAGGTGCAGGATCCACAGCAAAGGCACACGAAGGGCGGCAAGCGGCGCCCAGCCAACCAGGCGGATGGCATTGACCGCCGCTGCTGCAAAGGCCACGGCGGCCAGCACGAAACCCGGCCAGCCGGTCACCCATGCCAGCGCCGTTGCCAGCAGCAGGGCAATGCTGGCTTTTTCACGCCAGGACACGGTAAGCGGCTGGCTGCCCGGCGCGCCGTTACGGGTGAACATCGGGATCACGCGGCCGCCGATCACCGCTTCCAGCACGGTGATCACCAGGATCGCACCATGCACGGGAGTCAGCGGCGACAAGGCGATCCAGCCGTTGGCCGCCGCGTGGAACAGCAGGTTGGCTACCGACAGCAAAGCCAGGATGCCGCAGACGGGGTAGTTGCGCTTGCTCTGCGCCTGGTAAAGCACGCGGCCGAATGCCACGGCGCACAGCGGCAGGAACAGCCCATCGATCACCAGGGCCGGAACGCCCGGCGCCAGCAGCATGGCGACGCGGCCGGCAATCCACAGCAGGGCCAGCGCAGCAAGCTGCCCGCCGGCCGGCGTTTGCAGGTTGGTCCAGTTGCGGCCCGCCGTAAACAGGAAACCGACGATCACCGCGCCGCCAAAGCCGAACACCATTTCATGCATATGCCACAGCATATTGGCCGTCGGCAGGGCGGGCAGCATGCCCTTGTAGGCAGCCAGCCACAGCGGCACCGACAGCACCGCCAGCGCCGCCGCCAGCAGGTAGAAAGGGCGGAAACCCAGCCGCAGCAAGGGATGCGGTTGCCCGGCTGGCGTGGGTTCAGTGGGAATATGGATGCTGCGCATGGCGGGCCTCATGTTCTTAAGATGTATAATGAATGCTACATTACGGCTACGGCCAAAGCAATATTTCGAATGCATCTTTATATGACGTAGATCATGAGACTGACATCCTTCACCGACTACACCCTGCGTTCGCTGATGCACCTGGGCATGAACCGCGACAAGCTGGTCACGATCCAGGAGATCGCCGACCTGCATGACATCTCGAAGAACCACCTGACCAAAGTGATCCACCAGTTGGGCGCCAGCGGCCTGGTGGAAACCGTGCGGGGGCGGCATGGCGGCCTGCGCCTGAACCGTGAGCCGGAAGACATCAATATTGGCGAAGTGGTACGCGACAGCGAGTCCGATTTCCATATCGCCGAATGCTTCGAAGCCGAACCTGGCCACTGTGCGTTCCTGCGCGATTGCGCCCTCAAACGCAAGCTGGGCGAAGCGACGGAAGCCTTCCTGCATGTACTCGACGGCATGACCCTGGCCGATATCCTGCCGGGTCCGCATGGCAGCAAAAACGGCAAAGGCGGGGTGCAAACGGTGATTCTGCAGAAAATGCGCATTTGATCTGCATCTTTATTGACGCAGTTTAAGGTAAACATGTATTATGGGTGCATGTTTATCCGAGAAGGAGCCATACCCATGCTGTCCGCAGAACACCGTGCCATTGTCACCGCCACCGTCCCGATCCTGGAACAAGGCGGCGAAGCCCTGACCCGCCACTTCTACCAGACCCTGTTCACCGACTTCCCCCAGGTGAAACCGTTCTTCAACCAGGCCCACCAGCACAGCGGCGAGCAGCAGCGCGCCCTGGCCAACGGTATCCTGATGTATGCCAAGCATATCGAGCGCCTGGAAGCGCTGGGCCCGCTGGTCAACACCATCGTCACCAAGCACGTCGCGCTGCAGATCCTGCCGGAACACTATCCGATGGTCGGCGCCAGCCTGCTGAAAGCGATTCGCGAAGTGCTCGGCGCGGAAACCGCCACCGACGCGGTGCTGGAAGCGTGGGGCGCAGCCTATGGCCAGCTGGCCGAGATCCTGATCGGCGCCGAAGGCAAGACCTATCAAGCCGCAGCGGCCGCGCCGGGCGGCTGGATGGGGGCGCGCCAGTTCGTCGTGGCCGCCAAGCGTGTCGAGAGCGACGAGATCACCAGCTTTGTCTTCCGTCCGGTCGACGGCCAGCCGGTGCTCGGCTTCACGCCGGGCCAATATATCGGCATCCGCGTGGTAGTGGACGGCCAGGAGCAGCGCCGCCAGTACTCGCTGTCGGCAGCCCCCAACGGCCAGACCTACCAGATCAGCGTCAAGCGCGAAGAGGGCGGCAAGGTATCGGGCTTCCTGCACGCGAACCTGGACGAAGGCGATACGGTCGACCTGTTCCCGCCGACCGGCGCCTTCACGCTGGCGCAAGGCAGCCGCCCGATCGTACTGATCTCCGGCGGGGTCGGCATCACGCCGACCCTGGCCATGCTGGACCAGGCGCTGGAAACCGGCCGCGAGATCCGCTTCATCCACGCCGCCCGCCATGGCGGTGTGCACGCCTTCCGCGACCATGTCGACGGCCTGGCCGAACGCCACCCGCAACTGAAGCGCCATTACATCTACGCTGAAGACCGTGCGGGCGATGTGCAAGCCGACGCGGTCGGCCTGCTGGGCAACAAGGAACTGGGAGAATGGCTGCCGCAGTCGCGCGACGTCGACGCCTACTTCCTGGGGCCGGTGCCGTTCATGCAGGCCGTGAAACGCAGCCTGCGCGAACTGGGCGTGCCGGAAGCGCAGACCTACTTCGAGTTCTTCGGCCCGGCCAAAGCCCTCGATTAAACCAGCAGTGCAGCAGCCATGGCGGAAGCATCGGCTTCCGCTTCTTCCAGCATCTGCTCGCGCTTCTCGGCGTCGATGAACAGGTCCATCACGGAATCTTCGTGCGGCGGTTCTTGCTCGTCCGGCGCCAGCGGCGAGGCGACCGGCGCGAAATGGTTCGCCAGCAGCAGGGTGTCGAGCAGGGTTTCAGGCGGGATTTGCAGCATGCCGCTACGCAGGCTTTCAATCGCTTCCGCCACTTCGGCAGGAATGCCCAGCTTCTTCAGCACCTCACGCGTGATGATTTCCTCGCTCGCGGTTTGCCAGTTTTCAGGGTCGGGTTCCAGCAAGCCTGGGAATTCATCGGCGCGCGACAGCAAGTAAAAGCTGCCCACTTCATGCACGATGGCTGCGAACAGGGCGGTATCCGGATTCACGCCGGTGACTTCCCGCGCGATGATGCGCGCCAGGCAGGCGACGTGGATGGTGTGCTGCCACAGTTGCTCGGCTTTCGCGCGCAGCCCGGGGTCGGTGATCTTGCTGCCGAAGGCGCGTACCACCATGGCCGCGGCCAGCGCGTACAGGTTGTGGTAGCCGACGCGCATGATGGCGTTGCGCACGTTGGTGATGTCCGGCCCGCCAGTGCGGTTGAACATGGCGGAGTTGGACAGCGAGACGGTGCGCGCAGCCAGTTGCGGCTCGGCCAGCACCAGCTTGATGGCATCGTCCATCGGGCAGTCCGGATCGTCCAGTGCCAGCTGGACTCGCAGGGCGGCATTAACGCTGGTAGGAAACACGAGGTCTCCGCGGATCGCCAGCGCGGCGACGTGTCCGAATGCTTCCAGTTTATTCATGCCGAAAATTATAAGGCCCCGGACGCAATACTGCCAAATGAGCAGCAATGATGAAAGTCGGGGTCAGGTCTGGCAATCGGACAAATTGCGGAGCAATTTGTCCGATTGCCAGACCTGACCCCGACTTTTAACTTAGGCGCCGGCCAGTTGCGGTTGGCGGGCTGGGCGCTCTGGGCTGTAACGTGCTACCGACAAGTCATCGGCGAAGATGGCCGGGCGCTTGGCGGACATGATGTCGGCCAGCAGTTGCGCCGAACCGCAGCTCATGGTCCAGCCCAGCGTGCCGTGGCCGGTGTTGGTGAACAGGTTGCGGATGCCGGTGCGGCCTACGACTGGCGTGCCATCCGGGGTCATCGGGCGCAGGCCGGTCCAGAAGGTGGCTTCGGCGGTGTTGCCGGCGCCTGGGAACAGGTCGTTCACCACCATTTCCAGCGTTTCGCGGCGACGCGGGTTGAGCCTGGTGTTGTAGCCGGCGATTTCTGCCATGCCGCCGACGCGGATGCGGTCGTCGAAGCGGGTCACTGCGATCTTGTAAGTCTCGTCCAGGATGGTCGAGGTCGGGGCCTTGCCGCCGTCCATGATCGGCACAGTGATCGAATAGCCTTTCAGCGGGTAGACCGGGATTTCGAACAGCTCTTTCAGGAACGGGGTCGAATAGGCGCCCAGCGCCACCACGAAAGAGTCGCCTTCCACCAGCTCGGCGCCGCATTGCACGCCTTTGACCTTGTCGCCTTCGGTCACCAGCTTGTCGATCGAGACGCCGTAACGGAACTTGACGCCCAGTTCTTTCGCCATTGCTTCCAGGCGCGTGGTGAACATCTGGCAGTCGCCGGTTTCATCGTTCGGCAGGCGCAGGCCGCCCACCAGCTTGTGCTGCGATGCGGCCAAGCCTGGCTCGGCCTTCATCAGGTCGGCGCCAGTCAGCAGCTCGTAGGGCACGCCGGTTTCTTTGAGGACTTCGATATCCTTGGCCGCCCCATCCAGCTGGGCCTGGGTGCGGAACAACTGGGTGGTGCCTTGCTGGCGGCCTTCGTATTCGATGCCGGTGGCGGCGCGCAGCACTTTAAAGCAGTCGCGGCTGTATTCGGCCAGGCGTACCATGCGTTCCTTGTTGGTCGCATAGGACTCGGCATTGCAGTTGCGCAGCATCTGCCACATCCACTTCAGCTGGAAGGTGGTGCCGTCGGGCGTGATGGAGAGCGGCGCGTGGCGCTGCAGCATCCATTTCATGGCTTTCAGCGGAATGCCCGGGGCTGCCCATGGCGAAGCGTAGCCCGGCGAAATCTGGCCGGCGTTGGCGAAGCTGGTTTCCAGGGCAGGGCCCGGCTGGCGGTCCAGTACGGTGACATCGTGGCCGGCCTGGGCCAGGTAATAGGCACTGGTGACGCCAATAACGCCGCTGCCAAGGATAACTACGCGCATGAATTGCCTCCGGAATATTTGTGACGGATTATTTTGCTATGATAAGTAAGATTTCCTAGTATTTGTTACTATATGGAGAGCCTAAAACAGCAAAAAATCATGCGAATCCAAAAAGAATCAGCCCGGGGACTGGACAAGATTGACCGGAAAATACTGCGCATCCTGCAGGAGGACGCGCGTATCGCGATGAAGGACTTGAGCGAGCAGGTCGGGCTGTCGATTACGCCGACCATCGAGCGCGTCAAGCGCATGGAGCGCGATGGGGTGATTGCCGGCTATCACGCGCGGCTCAATCCGCGCGCCCTGGGCGCCAGCTTGCTGGTGTTCGTGGAGATCACGTTGAACCAGAAATCGGCCAGCCATTTCGAACAGTTCCGCCGCGAAGTGCTGCGCATTCCGGAGGTGCAGGAGTGCCACCTGGTATCGGGAGATTTCGACTACCTGATCAAGGCCCGCATCCATGAGATGGCGGAGTACCGCAAGCTGCTGGGCGATATGCTGTTGAACCTTCCGGGGGCTGCGCAATCGAAGTCATATGTCGTCATGGAGGAAATCAAGGAAACCTTGATTTTGCCCACGGAGCCTGCACCATAGCCGCGCGACAATGACGCCTTGCGGCCAAGGAGCGTACCATGTCTTCGAACAAACCCGATCCGGTGGTCATATGTCCGGCCTCATCGAACTGAAGCAGAAACTCTTGCTCGAGACTGCAAAGGTTCGCGCGCAGATCCAGTGCTGGATGCTGGCGCAGACACTGACTCTTATCGGCGCCATGGCTGCACTCAAACTGTTTGGGTGATGAGCTCGCATGGTCTAGAATGCCATTAACCTGGACCGAGCGAACGGAGAATTTGTGCAAAGCACTTATGGAGCCGCGAGCGTCACCACACCAGCCGCCTCCGCGCCGGCTGCACCCGAGCATGCTGTCTTTTTGCGTGGCCTCGACGAACATCTTTCTTCCGACCAAAGTTTTACCTCCAACCTGGCCCGCACGGTCGGCGCCATCGCCAGTACCGACGGCGCGCTGACCCTGGCCCAGTTTGCCGCCGTGACGGACCTGGCCGGCGATGGCCGCGCCTCCGCCGTCTTCACCGCCATCGTGCTGAACGCCATCGAATGCAGCATCAACGTCGATTGGGCGCTGCAAGCCCTGGCCCGTTCCAGCCCCACCGTCGCCGAGCCGGCGCGGCATAAGGCCTTTAACCTGATGAAGCCGCTGCTGGCGCTGCAAGGCACTGCCGCCCGGCCCCTGGCGCACAAGATTGCCAAAGCGCTGCACATCAAGCTGACCCCGGAACAGCTGTTTGGCCTGCCGCCGGAAGAAGAGCGCCGCCTGCTCAGCAACCTGGGCAACCAGGCGCGCAAATTGGTCAAGGGCAGGGGGCTGGCCGACGCCGTCGCCGATTTCGGCCGCGCGATGGGCCACTCCGAGCTGTTGAACCATGCGCGCGGCTACAACGGCGGCCTGATGAGCCAAGACGAATTGCATACCGGCGTCGAGCGCGCCGTGGCCACCATCTGCCATGGTATTGACAGTTACCGCGAACACGAGAGTTCTCCGCTGGCCTGCGAGGCCAGCGCGGCAGGGCTGCTGGCGACGGCCCAGCAGCTGCGCCAGCAAGTGCAGCAGCGCCTGGCACTGGTCGATGCCCGCATCGCCTATGAACGCCGGATGCTGAACCAGGATATCGACGATGCCGTGCATGATGCCGGCAACGCCATCGAACTGGCCTTGGCCTGCCATCCGGAAGCCAATGAACGCGCCAGCGGCGAGCAATTCGGCAAGGAAATGGAATCCCGCCTGGACCGCGTGGTGCGGCGCAAGGAAGAAGCGCTGGACTTGCTGCAGCACGACCTGTCCCTGTTCCAGTCCGATATCCGGCTGACCCAGAGCACCGTCTTTGAACGCCAGCACCACGCCGCGCTGGCGCACCTGATGCCGCGCATGCGCGTCGGCACCCGCCTGGCGCAGACGGTCGACACTGCGGCCAATTTCACCCTGATGGGCAGTGCCGTTGCCGCTGCCGGCACCGGCACTGCCGCCTATCTGTTTGGGGTTGCCGTGGTGCTGCCGGTGGTGGCGCCTGCTGCCCCCTTCGTGGGCGGCGCCGTGTTGCTGGCCGGCGCCTTCAAGTGGTTTGCCGATGCCGGCCGCCGCAAGCGTTCGGAAATCCAGGACCGGCGCCGCGCTTTCGAGGAGGAATTGCGCAAACGCCTGCAAGACGTACAGGCCGCCTTCGGCCGCCAGTTGGATCGCATCGCCTCCAGTTTCCACGAATCGGCAACCCAATTACTGACGCCGCTGATGCTCGAGGCGGAAGCTGCCGGCCGCGTGCAGGCGGTGCGCAAACGTATTGCCGACAAAGTTATCGGGCAGGCCCAGCACGCCATCTCCCAGCTGCGCAGGGCAATGACAGTGCATGCCTGATTTGTTGCTGTATAGCAACCAACTACGTTACCGTACGAAAGTTACTCCCTTGCTTTGGTACAATAACTGGCAAGCAACGCACTTTTTCAACAACTTATATAATCACGACCATGAAGACCCAGCTCTTAGCCGCCGCCATGCTGGCACTCAGCACTTCAGCCATCGCCCAGGACGTGGGCGTTTCCGTCACCGTCGGCCAGCCAGGCTTTTTCGGCCGCATTGACATTGGCAATATGGCACCGCCGCCTGTGCTGTACCCGCAGCCGGTGATCATCCAGCGCCCGGCACGCATCATCGCCGAACCGCTGTACCTGCGCGTTCCGCCGGGCCATGCGAAAGACTGGGGCAAACATTGCGGCAAATACAATGCTTGCGGCCGCAATGTCTACTTCGTGCGCGATGAGTGGTACACCAACGAATACGCACCACGCTATCGCGACGACCACCGTGGCGGTCAGCGTGACCGTGACTACGACCGCGATGAGCGCGGCGATCGCGATGAAGACCACGGCCATGGCCACGGCAAGGGCCATGGCAAAGGCCACGGCAAGCATTAATCCGGTAGCGTAAACGGGCCCGGCCCGCTCGCTGCCGACATTTAGGAGAACTGTTTGCAGAGCAAATATGTGATCGTAGGTGGAGGGGCGGGCGGCCTTGAGCTGGCCTGCAAGCTGGGCCGCAAACTCGGCCCGCAACAGGTAATGCTGGTCGATAGCCGGCTTTACCACATCTGGAAGCCTTCGCTGCACGAGGTGGCGGCCGGCACCCTGGACATCCACCAGGAAGGCCTGTCCTACCAGATGCTGGCGCACGACAATGGCTTCACCTATGTCTACGGCGCCATGACGGCGCTGGACAGCTCCAGTCAGCAAATCACCGTGGCGGCAATTACCAGCGAAGGCGGCGAAGCTGTCCTGCCCGAGCGCAGCATCGGCTACGAATCGCTGGTGATGGCTGTCGGCAGCACTTCCAATTATTTCGGCGTGCCAGGCGCAGCCGAGAACACGATTTCCCTCAACGCGACCGAAGATGCGGAACGCTTCCGCCTGACTTTGCTCAAGCTGCTGACGCGCGCCGCGCTGCAAAAAGGCGCGCAGCAGGGCGCTTCCGGCGTCGATGTCGTGATCATCGGCGGCGGCGCTACCGGCGTCGAACTGGCGGCCGAATTGCGCGAAGCCAGCGGGGTCTACACGTCTTACGGCTTCGGCCACCTCGACCCGGTGCGCGACGTGCGCATTACACTGCTGGAAGGCGCGCCGCGCATCCTGGCGCCGCTGCCTGAGCGCGTATCGAATGCGGCACTGAAGCTGCTCAATGAGCGCGGTATCAAGGTCGTGACCGATTGCCGCGTGACTGCGATTGCGCAAGACCATGTGTCCGTCGGCGAGCAGGATTATCCGTCGGATATCGTGGTATGGGCGGCCGGCATCAAGGCGCCGGCTTTCCTGGCCTCGCTTGGCTTGCCGACTGCCAAAGGCGGCCAGATCGAAGTGACCGGCGAGCTGCAGGTCAGGGGCGTGCCGGGCGTCTATGCCTTGGGCGATTGCGCGCAGTGCATGGGCGCCGATGGCAAGCCGGTTCCGCCGCGCGCTCAGGCCGCGCACCAGCAGGCGGATTACCTGCTGCAGGCTTTCATGCGCCGGGCGAAGGGTCAGGCGCCGCAAGGCAGGCCTTATGAGTACCGCGATTACGGCTCGCTGGTGTCGTTCGGCCAGTCGACCTCGGTCGGCAGCCTGATGGGTTCGCTGCGTGGCTTCAGCTGGTTCGTCGAAGGCTTCTTTGCGCGCATGATGTATGTCAGCCTGCACCTGCTGCACCACCAGGCCGTGCTGGGCACCATCCGCACCGGTGTGCTGGCGGTGGCGCGCTTCCTCGTCAAACGCGCCACGCCGCTGGTCAAGCTGCATTGAGGGCGCTGCTGGCCGCTGCGGCCGCCGCTGCCTTGCTTGGCGGCTGCTATAACCGCGCCACCGAGCTGGCCGAGCTGTCGCGCCACCATGCTACTGCGGCCGGCCACGTCGCCGTGCTCGAATGCCATAACGACGGCCAGTGGTGGTACGAGTTCGAACTGGAAGGCAAGCGCCGCCGCGGCCCGGTGCGTGAGCCTGCCGGCTGCGCCCAGCGCAAACTCGGCGATAGCGTCACGGTGTACTACAACCCCTCAGCGCCCGAGGTGCATCGCGCCGTCGCGCCTGCAGCGGCGTATCAGCAGGAACATGGCTTCCACGTGCCGCTGTGGCTCTGGTTCGGAATTGGTGCGCTGGCGCTGCCGCTGTCGGCCTGGGTGGCCTTGAAGCGTAGCAGCAAGCGCTAAGGATTCAGCTTATCGGCGGCTTGGGCAGGGTGACGCTCAGGACAGCGCCTTGCTTGCCATTGGCGGCCAGCGACAACCAGCCGCCGAGGAAAATGGCGCGCTCGCGTATCATGCGCAAGCCGTGGTGCTGGTGCCAGTCGCCATCCGCAACGGCGGTCTGGCCCAGGCCGACGCCGTCATCCTTTACTGTCAGGACGATGCTGTCGTCCATATCGTCGACGATCACGTCGACCTTGCTGGCGCGTGCATGCGTGGCCACGTTGCGCAAGCCTTCTTCCGCGGCGCGCAGCAGCACCACGCGGTGCGCGCGCGGGCAGGCCGGTTCGTCTTCCGGCAGGCTGCACTGGGCTTTCATCAGCTGTTCCGCGCCGAACTGGGCCACCAGTTCACCCAGCGCCACACGCAAGCCGAGGAATTCCAGCTTGTCGTTCCACAGCTTGTGCTGCATGCCGCGGTTGGTTTCGATGATGTTGTGCAGCAGGTTTTTCATCTGCGCGGCGCGGTCGAGCAAGGCGGGCTCCGGCGGCAGCTTGGAGGTGAGCAGGCCGAGATGCATGGTCAGGGCCGTCAGCGAGGAACCGAGGCTGTCGTGCATCTGGCGCGACAGGGCGCGCCGTTCATCGTCCCAGCAATTGTTGACGTAACCCAGCAGCTCCCGCAGTTCGGCGGCGTCCGTGTTAGCAGACATATGTTTGGCAGTCCATGTTTATTGCCTTGATCATACATGAGGATGGTCGTGGGGTGGCGCACATACAGCCAGCAGTGCGCCTGTCAATCTGGCAGCTCACCAGAGGAGACGCAAAATGAAAGACGCTATTGCTTTGTTGAAACAAGACCATGCCAACGTCAAAGCCATGTTCAAGGAGTTCGAGGGCCTGGGCGACCGCGCCTTTACCAGCAAAAAGAAGCTGGCCGACAGGATTTGCCTCGAACTGACCAAGCACGCCACGGCGGAAGAAGAAATCTTTTATCCGGCGGTGCGGGCGGCATCGAAAGAAGCTGACGACCTGGTCGATGAGGCGACGGTCGAACACTCCAGCGCCAAGGACCTGATCGCCCAGATCGGCGAAATGGACCCGCACGACGAGCTGTTCGACGCCAAGGTCAAGGTGCTGGGCGAATACATCAATCACCACGTCAAGGAAGAAGAGGGTGAGATGTTCCCGCTGGCGAAGAAGGCCGGACTCGACCTGCAAACCATGGCGCGCGAGATCGAAGCGCGCAAGGACGAAATCGAGTTCGTGCCGCCGCGCATGCCGCAGGCGAGCGCCGGCCAGGCCGGACGCATGCGGGTCTGATCAGGAGCGCATGGTGGCCGGCGTGCGCGCCAGGCATTGGTCGATGGCGCGCAGCAGCTGGTCGACGTCGACCGGCTTCACCAGGTGCATGTCGAAGCCGGCATCCATCACGCGCCGCTGGTCGTCTGCCAGGCCGTAGCCGGTCAGGGCGATCAGCTTGATGTGGTGGGTCTCCGGGTTGGCCCGCATGCGGCGTGCCACTTCATAGCCGTCGATGCCCGGCAGGCCGATGTCGACCAGGGCAATGTCGGGCCGGTCGGCAGCAGCCTTGGCCAGGCCCTGGAAGCCGTCGGCCGAATGCTGCACCGGGTAGCCGTAGCAGCCCAGCATCATGGCCATCATTTCGCGGCCGTCGTCGTTATCCTCCACCAGCAGCACGGCTGGCTTCGGCTGTTCGCTTGTTTCCATGGG
The DNA here is from genome assembly GCF_001425005.1 of Duganella sp. Root336D2. Taxonomy (GTDB): domain Bacteria; phylum Pseudomonadota; class Gammaproteobacteria; order Burkholderiales; family Burkholderiaceae_D; genus Rugamonas. Next base: position 274,694 of record NZ_LMDB01000002.1, read on the forward strand.
TATCGCCTTCGGTTCAATCACATGCTCGATGCAGGGCAAGTGCAGGGTGAAGGTGCTGCCTTCGCCTGGGCCATCGCTTTCAGCATACACATTGCCGCCATGGAGTTCCACCAAGCGGCGCACCAGCGACAGCCCGATGCCGAGGCCGCCTTGCGCGCGGTCCAGCGTGCTGGCGCCTTGTACGAAAACGTCGAACACTTGCGGCAGCAGGTCGGCCGAAATGCCGACGCCGCTGTCGTGCACGCTGATCGTTACTTCGCCATCGTCCACATCGCTCAGCAGCTCGATGCGTCCGCCGGCCGCTGTGTATTTCAATGCGTTGTCCAGCAGGTTGCTGATGACCTGTTCCAGGCGGGTGGCGTCGCCATTGACCCAGCACGGGGCGATCTCGACTGACAGGTGGTAGTCTTCCAGCCGGCCGGTGGCGCGGAACGTTTCCAGCGTGGTCTTGAGCAGGGCCGACATATCGAGCGGCAGCCGGTTGAGCAAGATCTTTCCTGACATGGCGCGGCTCAGGTCAAGCAAGTCGTCCACGATACGGCCCAGGTGCCGGCTCTGGCGCTGGATGATTTTTTTTGCATGGCTCACGCTGTCGGCGTTCACGCCCGGCAAACCGATCAGCGAGGCGGCACTGCTGATGGCCGACAAGGGGTTGCGCAACTCGTGGCCCAGCATGGCCAGGAATTCATCCTTGGCGTGGCTGGCGCGCTCGGCGGTCTTGCGTTCTTCGATCTCGCGCAACAGGCGCTGGTTGCTGGCGATCAGGTCGGTGGTGCGCTGGCTCAGCTGGCGCGCCTGGCGCCGTAACTCTTCGTTTTTGGTGGCGAGTGACACGAAGACGCTGATCTTCGCGTGCAGCACTTGCGGAATCACCGGCGTGAACAGGAAATCGACCGCGCCTTTCTGGTAAGCCTTGAGGCGGTCCAGTTCATCCGCCACGAAGGCGGTGATGAAGATGATGGGAATGTCCGATGAGCGCGGGCGCTGGTGGATAGCTTCCGCCGTTTCAAAGCCGTCCATGCCCGGCATATTGACATCGAGCAGGAGCACGGCGAAGTCGTGCGTGAGCACTTCGCGCAAGGCTTCCTCGCCAGAGCGCGCGGCGACGACTTCATAATTCTCCTGCGCTGCCCACTGCTCGAGCAGGTTCGTCAGTGCGAAGAGGCTGTTGGCGTCGTCATTGACGACGAGGATCTTAGGCTTGTCCACCAGTCTGATCATAGCTGCGCCTATTTACTGTGTCAAAGAACCCATGCCAATCGAACACGCGTTGTGTACGCACGCGCACAGTCAGCCGGCAGCCCTGCTGCCATAGTGAAAACTCGTCCAATGGAGGAGTGACCATGAATATCGACACCATCGTTGACAAAGAGTATGTGGGCAAGAGTTTCCGCGAATTGGCCGATGCACCAGTAAGCGCCTTGCGCGGCTTGAGCCAGAAGGATGCCAAGGCCCTGCAAGCTGCGTTCGGCGTGAGCACGGTGCGCGAATTCGCGCAGCTCAATTTCGTGCGCTGGGCTTGCGCCATTTCAATCCTGGCCGACGAAGAGCAGCTTGCGCCAGCTGAAAAAGCCAAGGAAGAATTGCTGGATGATGCGGTTGAAATGACGTTCCCCGCCAGCGATCCGATCTCGGTTGACGCCGGTATTACGCGCATCGAAGTGGCTCCGGAAAAAGTCGACGCACAGCAAGACCACCAGCATGCCGGCAAGGTCGAGGAGTCGACGGAAATCGGGCGCGAGGCTGAAACCACTTCATGACCTGCATGGCGGCCTGTCGTATCAGGCTGCCGGCTCAGGCTGCAGTAACGTGGACTTGCGGCGACGGCACCGCGTCCGTATGCGCTGCAGCGCAATAACGGTTCTTGCCGGTACGCTTGGCTTCGTAGAGCGCGGCGTCGGCAACATGCATCAGGTTGTCGACCGTGCCGGCATCGTCAGGGTAGAGCGCGATGCCAAGGCTGGTCGACAGCTGCAGCGTCAGGCCATTGACCTGGTAGGGCTGGGCCACCACTTCCACCAGCTTGCTGGCAGGTTCCTGCGCATCGGCCAGGGTGCCGACTTCGCCCAGCACAATCACGAATTCATCGCCGCCGATGCGCGCCACGGTATCTTCCTTGCGCGCTGAATTGACCAGGCGCTGTGCGACCTGCTTGAGGATTTCGTCGCCGTAGGCATGGCCGTGGGTATCGTTGATGGCCTTGAAGCCATCGAGGTCGAGGTACATGACGGCTGCGCGGCGCTGCTGGCGCGCGGCGTGCTGCAAGGCGTTGGCAATACGGTCTTCCAGCAGGCGCCGATTGGGCAGGCCGGTCAACGGGTCGTGCAGTGCCAGTTCCTGCTGCTGCTTGCTGTAGGAGGCCAGTTCCTTGTACAGCAGGCGCACCTCCAGCATATTATGGATGCGCTTGTGTACTTCGAGCAGGTCGAACGGCTTGCTGATAAAGTCGCGCGCGCCGGCTTCCAGCGCGGCGATCTTGAAGCTGGGCTGGGCCGTCAGGGCCAGCACCGGCAGGTAGCCTTCCTGCTCGATCTCCTTCAGGCCTTTCATGACCTGGAAACCATTCAGTTCCGGCATTTGCAGGTCGAGCAGGATCAGATCATAGCGATGCTGGCGGTGCAGGGGGCAAACCTGCTCCGGTAGCATAGTGGCCGTCACATTGGTGTAACCGGCATCGCGCAGAATCTCCAACATCAGGTCGATATTGTCTGCACAATCGTCAACTACCAAGATCTTGGCATTCAGGATCTCATCAGGGCTTGGCATGGCGGTCTCGGGAACTGGACTCTCAGTGTATCTTGCGACAGTTTGCCGTGGCGCACGTGTCATTAACCAGTCTAGCAAAGATTTCGCAAGTTTCTTGTAGGACATTTTCCCGTGCTTGGGTAGGCCTCAGCCACTCTTGCTGGCGTGGCAAACCCGTTCAATCGTGGCTACCAATTCAGAAGGCTCTATGGGTTTTGGCACGTGATCGAGGAAGCCTGATTCGAGCGCATGCAGGCGGTCTTCGGGGCGGGCAAAGGCGGTCAGCGCGATGGCAGGCAAGGCGCCGCCGCGCGCCGGCCCGAGGGCCCGGATCCTTGACAATAATTCAAATCCGTCAACATCGGGCATGCCGATATCGCTCACCAGCAAGTCATAGTGGCTGCCGCGCGCCAGGGCAATCGCTTCGGCGGCATTGGCGGCGCACTGCACTTCGCAGTTGCAATCACGCAAGATTCGCCCGACCAGCTCGCGCGCATCGGCCTCGTCGTCCACCAGCAACACTTTGAGGCCAGCCAGGTCGCGCAAGCCCAGCTCGGGCAAGGGCGCGCGCTCGCTGCGTGCCGGGCTGTGCATGCGCGCGGCGCGGATTTCCCCGCTTGCCAGCGGCAGCCGTACGCTGAAACTGGAGCCCATGCCTTCGCCTTCGCTGCTTGCCGCTACCGTGCCGCCGTGCTGTTCCACCAGGTGCTTGACGATGGACAGGCCGAGCCCAAGGCCGCCATGCCGGCGCGTGGTGGAAGCGTCGGCCTGGCGGAAGCGCTCGAACACATGGGGCAGGAATTCGTGGCGGATGCCAAGGCCGTTGTCGCTGACGGTGATGTCGACGTGCCCCTCGTGGGCCCAGATCGAAGCGCGCACGGTCCCGCCGCGCGGCGTGAACTTGAGCGCGTTGGTGAGCAGGTTCCACACCACTTGCTGCAAGCGGTTGGCGTCGCCTGCCACGTGGCCGGTGGCCGAGAAGTCGCGTTCCAGCCGGATGCCCTTGGCCTCGGCGGCCGGGCGCACTGCTTCCAGGGCGGCATCGACTACCACGGCCGGCATCAGCAGCTTCATATCAAGCAACACCTTGCCGGAGGTGATGCGGCCCATGTCCAGCAAGTCTTCGATCAGCTGCGCCTGGGCGCGGGCGTTGCGCTCGATGGTTTCCAGGCCGCGCAGCTGCTCTTCCTGCGTGCGGTTGCCGCGCCGCAGTACCTGCGCCCAGCCGAGGATGGCGGTCAGCGGCGTGCGCAGTTCGTGCGACAGCGTGGCCAGGAATTCGTCCTTCATCTGGCTGCTGCGCTCGGCTTCGGCGCGCGCACTGCGTTCGCGGTCCAGCAGTACCTTGCGCTCTTCCGCGGCGCGCTGGGCGGCGTCGACCATGCGCGCATTGTCGATGGCGATGCCGGCCTGGGCCGCCACGCCGCTGACGATCCGTTCGGTGCGCTCGTTGAACATATCCGGTTCGGGGTGGCCGAAGAACAGCGTACCCACCACTTCGCCGGCCCGCGCCAGTACCGGCACGGCCAGGCCGCTGCGTACATGGGGATGCGGCAGGCCCTGGAAATCGTCCGGCGGTGCGCCCGACAAGGTATGCATGGCCTGCTTGCCGCCGTCGCCGTCGGCGCCGTGATAGAAGAAGGCGCCAAAGCGCGCGCCGGATATGCTGGTGGCGGCATCGGTGACGTCCTGCAGCAGCGAATGCAGGTCGCGGTTCTGCACCAGCGCCGTGCCGGTGCTGTTCAGCAGTTCGAGGATATTGGTTTCATCGCGCAGCTGTTCCTGCACGCGCTTGACCTGGTCGACGTCGGTGCTGGTGCCGAACCAGCGCAGGATGCGGCCACTGGCATCGCGCATGGCGTTGGCGCGCGTCAGGAACCAGCGGTACTGGCCGTCGCGCGCGCGGATCGGGAACTCCATTTCGAAAGGTCGCCCGGTTTCCACCGAAATGCGCCAGTGCGCCAGCATGGCGGGAATGGCTTCCGGCGCATACACCTGGCGCCAGCCTTCGCCCAGCATGTTCCAGTCGTCCATGCCGGTGTATTCCTGCCAGCGCTCGTTGTACCACATCATGGCGCCATCGCTGCTGGCGATCCAGGCCAGTTGCGGCATGCTGTTGGCCAGTGCCCGCAGTTCTTCTTCGCTGTTGCGCAAGGCGTCTTCGGTGGATTTGCGCGCGGTGATGTCCTGCATCATGCCTATCACGCCGCGCAATTCGCCGGCGTCGCTGAAGTCGCCGTGTCCGATGACGGACAGCCAGCAGATAGCGCCGTCGCGGTGCCGGATGCGGCATTCGACATTGAAATCGCGCCGCAATTGCACCGCGTCGGAGAAGGCCTGCTCGACCACCTCGAAGTCTTCCGCCGCGATGCGGTCGCGCAGCACCGGCCAGGTGATCGGGATTTCTGCCGGCAGCTCGAAGATCTCCGCAGCGCGGCGCCCCAGGCGCACCTGGTTGGTGGCGGCACTCCATTCCCAATCGCCGAGCCGCCCGGCGGCCAGCGCCACTTGCAGGCGGTTGGTGCTTTCGCGCAGGCCGCGCTCATGCAGCTTGCGCTGGTGGATGTCGAGCAGCAGGCAGGTCATGCCCAACGGCGAAGGCCAGGCGCGCACTTCCATCCAGCGCTGGCTGGGCTGGTAAAACAGTTCGCAGGCGGCCGGCAGGCCTTGCTCGAGCGTGCGGCGCAGCGGCGCTTCCAGCGCGCCGCCGGCCAGGGCGGGAAAGGCGTGCCATAAGTTCTGGCCGCGCGGATCGTGCAAGGAGGTCACCGGCGGCAACAGCATGTCCGCCGCCCTGGGGTTCAGGTATTGGACGGTCCAGTCCCGGGCAATGACGGCGAAGCCGTCACCCATGCTATCCAGTACATTGTGCGTGCGGGGATCGGGACTCATAACGTTCGATTGTAGCCTTGACAAGCAACTTGCCGCCGCACCATTGCCTAATGCAAACCTTGCAACACCTGCTGTAGTTGTTCGATGTCGTAGGGTTTTTGCATGGAAACGGCGGGAAAGTCGAGGTGGCTGGTCAAAGACTGGCTGTAGCCGGAGGCAAAGACGATGCGCAGGCGCGGCTGGCGCTGGAGGGCGGTGCGGCCCAGTTCGACGCCGCTCATGCCAGGCAGGCTGACGTCGCTGAACAGCACGTCAAATTCCGCTTCGGCCAGCTGTGCGAGCGCCGCTTCGCCGTTGGCTGCGGCGCTGACCTCGTGGCCGAAGGCGCGCAGCATTTCGCAGACCAGGTACCGGGCGTCCTGGTTGTCTTCCACCACCAGGATGCGCAAGTGGCCATCGTTGGCCGCGGCGGAGGGTAGGGCGGCGGCGCTGGCCGGGGCCAGGGTGCACAGGATGCCGGCGACTTCGCCGTCGGTGCCGCGTACCGGGGTGTAATGCAGGTCGAAGCTGGTTTCCGTCATGTGGCCGTCGCGCCACAGCTTCAGAGGCTGGCGCAGGAAGACCAGGCTTTGCCCGCTCCAGGCTTGTTCGATGGCTTGCGGGTTCCAACTCCACGCCGAAGGTGGCACGGCCGGCACAGTGCCGCCGGGCGGAACTGTGCTGGCAGTGCCGACATTGCTGGCATAGGCCTGGTTGTAGAGCATGATTTGCCGGCGGCTCCACAGCAGCAGCATCGGCAGCGGGGTGTTGAGCATGATGTCCAGCGCCAGGCGCAAGGCCTGGGGCCAGGCCTCCTGCGGGCCGAGGTCGGCGCGCGACCAGTCCTGGGTTGCCATGCTTTCACCTGCGATTTGCGCCATGTTTATATCAGTGCCGGGATGTCAATATGGGCAATGCTACACCAAGGGCGACAAAAAAAAAGGCCCGCTAGCTGCGGGCCCGAATTCTATTTTCTTGGAGGAGAATAGAGGAGACAGGTGAATGATGCTGCATCGCGGAATAAAGATCCAATTTCGATTCATGATGAGAGAAATGCGTTTCATGAATGAAGTAATAATGTCCATAAGGCAATAAAAGAAATTGTTTCGCAGTGCTGGACAATCGGAAAACCCCCACATATAATGCTGCCTCCTTGCACAGGATACTGCGCAGGAAAGAGCCGGAAACGCCGGTTTCGCCTTGGAAAGTTGAGTAGAACGTAAGCTTTCCAAAACGAAATTCATGCGATATAATCCTGCTTCTTAAGCGGCTGTAGCTCAGCTGGATAGAGTACTTGGCTACGAACCAAGGGGTCGTGGGTTCGATTCCTGCCAGCCGCACCAGAATTTGCAGCAAATGTTTGAGCCCTTCGCTGTCGAGCGAGGGGAGTAGCAGGAAGTTGGTAGTATGCATAACTGACTGTTATAATTTAGTTTTTGCGGCTGTAGCTCAGCTGGATAGAGTACTTGGCTACGAACCAAGGGGTCGTGGGTTCGATTCCTGCCAGCCGCACCAGTTTTTGTAAGTGTTGTAGCCGTCGCTGTCGAGCGGCGAGGAAAAAGCAAGTTTTGCGGCTGTAGCTCAGCTGGATAGAGTACTTGGCTACGAACCAAGGGGTCGTGGGTTCGATTCCTGCCAGCCGCACCAAATTGAAAGGGTCCATACCGGGAGGTGTGGACCCTTTTTCCTTTTTGCCGTTTGCGGCCTATACTTCAGGCATGAACAAGCTCATTCATGCTGCCTTGCTGGTGGCCGTGTCCAGCAGCGCCTTTGCCGGCGCGACCGTCACGTTTGTCGATATCGGCAAGATGACCGACGTGCCGCGCGATTACCAGAAGCGGGATGACATGCAGTTCCTGTTGCGCGAACATCTCAGTCTTCTGTCGGAAAAACTGCCGGCAGGGCAGGCGCTGAAAGTCGAATTCCTGGATATAGACCTGGCCGGCGATGAATTTCCCCGCGTCGCGCTGCGCGATATCCGCGTGCTCAGGGGGCAGGCCGACTGGCCGCGCATCCATTTGCGCTACCTTATCGAGCAAGATGGCAAGGTAATCAGCAGCGGCGACAGCAAATTGTCCGATCCCGGCTATATGATGGGCGTGAACCGCTACGATCGCGACCTGTACGGCCACGAAAAGCAAATGCTCGACGACTGGTTCCGCAAAGACGTCCTCCATCAGCACTAAAAGATTTCATACACCCGGTAGTCAGCAATGCTGATGATTGAGCGGCAATTCCTGCGCTAATATGCGGGAATGACACTCATCACTTGCATCGAAGACCTGCGCCGCCTGGCCAAGCGCCGCGTGCCGCGCATGTTCTATGACTATGCCGATTCCGGCGCCTGGACCGAATCCACCTATCGCGCCAATGAAGAGGACTTCCAGCGGCTGAAGTTCCGCCAGCGCGTGGCGGTAGACCTGAACAACCGCAGCCTGCGCAGCACCATGGCTGGGCAGGAAGTGGCGATGCCGGTAGCGATCGCGCCGACCGGGCTGACCGGCATGCAGCGCGCCGACGGCGAAATCCTGGCAGCCCGCGCGGCGGAAAAATTCGGCATCCCGTTCACGCTGTCGACCATGAGCATCTGCTCGATCGAGGATGTGGCGGCGCATACGACAAAGCCGTTCTGGTTCCAGCTATATGTGATGAAGGACCGCGATTTCATCAATCGCCTGATCGACCGCGCCAAGGCGGCGAACTGCTCGGCGCTGGTGCTGACGCTGGATTTGCAGGTGCTGGGCCAGCGCCACAAGGACTTGCGCAACGGCTTGTCGGCGCCGCCGCGCCTGACTATCGCCAATATGCTGAACATGGCCAGCAAGCCGCGCTGGTGCGCCGGCATGCTGGGCACCACGCGGCGCCAGTTCGGCAACATCGTCGGCCACGCGCAATCGGTGTCGGACATGTCTTCGCTGTCCTCGTGGACCAGCCAGCAGTTCGATCCCAGCCTGTCCTGGAACGACGTCGAATGGATCAAGAATCGCTGGGGCGGCAAGCTGATTATCAAGGGCATCATGGATGCCGAGGATGCGCGCCTGGCGGCCGATAGCGGCGCCGATGCGCTGATTGTTTCCAACCATGGCGGGCGCCAGCTCGATGGCGCGCCATCCTCGATCGCGGCGCTGCCGGGCATTGTGGAAGCGGTCGGCAAACAGATCGAAGTCCATATGGATGGCGGCGTGCGTTCCGGCCAGGACGTGCTGCGCGCCGTAGCGCTGGGTGCGCGCGGCGTCTATATCGGGCGCCCCTTCCTGTACGGGCTGGGGGCGATGGGCGAGGCCGGCGTCACACGCTGCCTCGAAATCATCCGCAACGAACTGGATATCTCGATGGCCTTCTGCGGCAAACGCGATATCCAGCAGGTCAGCAGGGAGATCCTCCTGCCCTGAAAACCAGGCCGGCCAGGAGCTTGCATAATTCATCAAACAGGGTGGGTTCAGTGTTGTTCATTTGCGTTTCCTTTCTGCTAAAGGTCGAAGTAAGCGCATTGTGAACTGTTTCATTGTTGGGATAAATGCTTATAATCGAATTGAATATCCCAAAAATGGAGCAATGAATGGACCGGCTGCACCATATGCGCCTGTTCGTCGAAGTGGCCAAGCGCAAGAGCTTCCGCGCCGCCGCCGACGCACTGGACATGTCGAATTCCACCCTGTCGCGCAATATCGCCGAACTGGAGAAATCCATCGGCCTGCGCCTGTTGCACCGCTCCACCCGCAAGGTGGAATTGACCGGGGCCGGCGAAGCCTATTTCAAGCGCTGCCAGGGCATCGTGGAAGAAGCGATGAGCGCCCACGAAGCGCTGCTGGACTGGTCGGAAAAACCTGCCGGCATCCTGCGCGTGACCATGACTTCCAGTTTCGGCGTCGGCTACCTGGCGCCGGTGCTGACCGAGTTCGCCGACATGTACCCGGACATCAAGATGGAATTCGATATTTCATCGCGCGCCGTGGATTTGCAGTCGGAGCCTTTCGATGTGGCGGTCCGCATGGGCCAGCCGCCCACCGCGCCGTCCACGCTGGTTGTGCGGCGCATTGCCATGATGCCGCGCTACCTGTACGCCTCGCCGGTCTACCTGGCCAAGATGCCGCCGCTGGAACATGCCTGCGACCTGGTGCAGCACACCATGTGCGGTCGCTCGTTTTCCAGCCGTCTGCCCGATATCTGGCGCAAACTGTATCGCGGCGAGGAAGTGGTGGAGGTGATGGCGCACTCGCGCTACGCCACCAACAGCGCGGCGCTCAGCATGTCGTTTGCGGCCAATGGCCTGTGTATTTCGGCGCTGGACCCGCTGCTGGCCAAGCAGGAAGTGCAGGCCGGGCGCCTGCGGCGCGTGCTGCCGGACTGGCACATGGAGCCGATCATGGTGCATGCGCTGACCGAAACGCGCCATCTGCCGGCGCGCACGCGGCTGTTCATCGACTTCCTGCGCCAGCGCCTGGGCGCGGGCTAGCGTTAGCCGCCGCCGATGCCCTCGATGACGCGGCCGGAGCCGCCGCAGTTGGGGCAACTTTGGCCGTCCGGCGTTTTGCCGCAACCGCTGCAGAGCGGGCAGATGCCTTCGCCGCTGCCTGGCGTGCCGGGCGCCGCCTGGTCGCCGGGATTGAGCGGTTGCTGGGTGGCTGATGCGTTCATGGTGCGGTCCTCCTCGATGAAGCTTGCCACGCGCAACGCTTTTCAACCGTTAGTTGGTTAACGGAGAACAATCGGCATTACAATGCACCATCACCCGATAGGAGAACGCGCCATGGCCACGCTGATCCGACACCGAAAGACCCGCATCATCACACTCGATGTGGGAGATGACTTGCACGAGCATTGCAAGCCCAAAGACATCGCCCTGGTTCCCGACCCGGCAGGTTGGTGGACCTATTTCATCGGCGAAGACGGTTCTGTCGAACGCTACGATATTCCCTTTGCTACCTATAATGAGGCGCTGTGGTCGGCCAAGGCCGCCGCCGAATTCGATGCGCAATAGAACCTGAGAACTTATGCCCGACACCTCCATCCTGGTAATTGAAGACGACGAACATATTGGCCAAATCCTGACTTTCATCCTGCAGCGGCAAGGTTACCAGACCACTCTCGCTGCCGATGGCCTGGCGGCTCGCAAGGCCATTGTCTCCGCCGCCACGCCGCCATCGCTGGTGCTGCTGGACGTAATGCTCCCCTATATAGATGGTTTCGAACTGGTGCACATCATCCGCCAGCGCGAGGGCTGGCAGGAGGTGCCGATCGTGATGCTGACCGCCAAGCACACGGAAAAAGACATCGTGCGCGCGCTCGACGAAGGCGCCAACGATTATGTGGTCAAGCCATTCCAGCCCAATGAACTGCTGGCGCGCGTGCGGCGCCACCTGAAGGAGCCGGTATGAAGGCCGCCACCCTGGCCGCACTTGCCTGCAGTGCCTTGCCGGCGGCCGCGCAAACGACGATTGGCATCAACCACGGCATCGATCACCTGAGCGGACCGGCCGCGAACTGGCATGAAACGTCGCTCAGCGTACGCCACCAGGCGGCGCCGCGGCTGGGATTTGGCGCCGGCGTCACGCGCATCGAGCGTTTCGGTATCGGGGAAACCCAGTTCAGCGCCGGCGCCGACATGCCGTTGTCCGGGCGGCTGACCGCTTCCGTCGATGGCAAATTCAGCAGCGAGCACCAGATCCTGGCGCGCCACGCGCTGGGCGCGACCTTGCAGTATGAATTCGCCAAAGGCTGGCTGGTGCATGGAGGAGGGCGCAGCAGCAGCTACAACGACGTCCACGTCAACCAAAGCCTGCTGATGCTGGAGCGCTATGTCGGCAGCTACAGTTTTTCCGGCGCCTGGCGCGCGGCGCGCGCTTTCGGCACGACCGCGCATAGCGCAGAGCTGCGCGGCAGTTATTACTATAACGACCGCAGCGCGGTCGGTTTGTCCGTCGCCGTGGGCAAGGAAGCAGCAAATATCGCCGGCACCACGCGCCTGACCAGCGTGCAGTCGGCCGCCCTGGTTGGGCGGCACTGGTTTGACCAGCGTTGGGCCGTCACTTATGCCCTGGCGTCTACCCGCCAGGGCGATTTTTACGTGCGCAACGGGGTCAATCTTGGACTACAAGCTGCCTTCTGACGTCTACCTCCAGATCGCATTCTGGACCGGTGCTGGTGCGCTGGCGCTGACCGCGCTGGTCGGACTGCAGATCATCTGGCTGCGCCTGTCGATGCGCCGCATGCAGCGCCGCGAACAGGAACTGACCCTGAAATGGCGACCGCTGCTGAATGCCGCCATTGCAGGAGAGCCGGTGGGCAACCTGCCGGAACTGGCGCGGCGCGACGGCCTGCTGTTCATCAAGCTGTGGCTGCACCTGCAGCAGGCGGTGCGCGGCGAGGCAAGCGAAGGCCTGAACGGCATCGCGCGCCGCCTCGGCTGCGACGAGCAGGTCAGGGGGCTGCTGGCGGGCGGCAACCGCGCCGAAAGGCTGCTGGCGATCCTGGCGCTTGGCCATATGCGCGACAAGGATTCCTGGGCCGCCCTGGCCCGTACCGCCCACAGTGCCGACAGTGCATCGTCCGTGCACGCCTTGTGGGCGCTGGTGCAAACCGACGCAGCGCGTGCGGCGCATGAAATGGCGCCTTTGCTGCTGCGGCGCGGCGATTGGCCGCTGTCGCAGCTGGCCAATATCCTGCAGAACGCGCGCGCGGAATGGCAGCCGGTGCTGGCGGATGCACTGGCGCGCGTAACGCCGGCCGAACTGCCGCAAGCGCTGCGGCTGGTGGCGGCCTTGCGCATGGATTTGCCGCTGGCCCAGCTGCGCGGCTACCTTGCCAGCAGGGAGCAGGAAGTGCTGCTGGCCGCCTTGCGCATGTCGCATGTCCCCGGGGTAGTGGATGAAGTGCGCCGCCACCTTGCCAGCGAGGACTGGCGCGTGCGCCTGCAGGCCGTGCGGGCGCTGGGCGAGATGGGGGACCGCAGCGACGTGGCCCGCCTGCGCGCCTTGCTGTCGGATCCGCAATGGTGGGTACGCTATCGCGCGGCGCAAGCCTTGCTGGCATTGCCCTTCCTGACCAATGAAGAACTGGCCCAATTGCGCAACGCCGGCGATCGCTACGCGGCCGACATGATTGCGCAGGTGACGGCGGAACAGGAGGCCGCATGACGCCCAATCCGCATCTGATCCAGATCATCTCGATCAGCGTGCTGGTGTATTTTGTGCTGCTCAATGGCGGCTACCTGATGTTGAACTTCCTGGCCATGTATGCGCTGCGCCGGCGCTCGCAGGAGGCGATCCTGGACGACCTGCCGCAAGTGTATTCGGCGCTGGAGCCGCCGATCAGCGTGGTCGTGCCGGCTTATAACGAGGAAGCGACCATCGTCACCTCGATCCGCTCGATGCTGCAGCTTTCCTATTCGGAGATGGAAGTCATCGTCATCAATGACGGCTCCACCGACCGCACGCTGCAGGTAATGATCGATGAGTTTGCGCTGGTGCCTTTCCCCGAGGCTTACCGCATCCAGCTCGAGACCAGGCCGGTGCATGCCATCTACCGCTCGACGCGTTTTCCGAACCTGCGCATTGTGGACAAGGTCAACGGCGGCAAGGCCGATTCGACCAATGCCGGCATCAATGCGGCGCGCTATCCGCTGTTCTGCTGTGTCGATGCCGACTCGATCCTGCAGCGCGACAGCCTGCAGCGGCTGGTGCGGCCATTCCTGGGCGATCCGCTGATGGTGGCCACCGGCGGCACGGTGCGTATTGCCAACGGCTGCGAAGTGCGCGGCGGCTTCCTGACCCGGGTCGGCATGCCGACCAATCCCTGGGCCCTGTTCCAGGTGGTTGAATACCTGCGCGCCTTCATGTTCGGCCGCATGGGCTGGTCGGTGATCAACGGCATGCTGATCATCTCCGGGGCGTTTGGCCTGTTCCGCAAAGACACCGTGGTGGCCGTCGGCGGCTACAACCCGAAGGCAATCGGCGAAGACATGGAGCTGGTGGTGCGCATGCACCGCAAGCTGCGCGCCCGCGGCGTGCCATACAGGATCGAATTCGTACCGGACCCGGTGTGCTGGACGGAGGCGCCGGAAGACCGCAAGCAGTTGCGCAACCAGCGCATCCGCTGGTCGCGCGGCCTGTCCGAGAGCATTACCACCAACTGGGGCCTGATGTTCAGCCGCCATGGCGGCGTTGCGGGCTGGATGGCTTTCCCGTTCTTCGTGCTGTTCGAGTGGCTGGGGCCCTTCATCGAGCTGTTCGGCTATATTTTCATGGCGCTGGCCTGGTGGCAGGGCTGGGTGTCATGGGAGTCGTTTGGGGTCTTCCTGTTCCTGGCGATCGGGCTGGGCATCCTGCTGTCGGCCTTCGGTTTGCTGCTGGAGGAAATTTCCTTCCACCTGTATCCGCGGCCAAGCCAATTGCTGATCCTGGCGGCGGTTGTCGTCCTTGAGAACTTCGGCTATCGGCAGATCAACAGCTGGTGGCGCCTGATCGGCCTGTACAAGTGGGCCATCCGCGAAGAGGCCAAGTGGGGCGTGATGACCCGCAAGGCCGACTGGCAGCAGGACATGAATTAAAGCGCGGGCAAGGTCACGTGGAAGGTCGTGCCGCGGCCTTCTTCCGTATCGAAACCGATGATGCCGCCGTGCTGTTCGGCGATGGCGCGGCAAATTGCCAGCCCCAGGCCGGTGCCGCCTTTCAGGCGCGTATCCGAACTGTCGGCCTGGGCGAATTTGGCAAAGACGCGCGCCTGGAACGCCTCCGGAATTCCCGGGCCATTGTCGCTGACCGATAGCCGGATGCCTGCCGCTACCACGCGGCAGTCGAGCGTCACCGAATTGTATTGCGGCGAGTGTTTGATGGCGTTCGACAACAGGTTCACCAGCAATTGCACCAGGCGATCGTGGTCGCCGCGCACGCGCAAGCCGCGCCCGCTGCCGCTGCGCTCCAGCGCCACCGGGCGCTGCGCCGCGCTGCCGCGCACCGCGTCGACGGCTTCGTCGAGCAGCGGTGCAATCTCCAGCTCGTCGGTGCGGAATTCCATCTTGCCCGCTTCGATCTTCTCGATATCCAGGATATCGTTCACCAGGCGCACCAGCCGTTCGCTGCTCTGGTAGGCGATGTTGACCAGGTGCTGCACATCCGGCGGCAGTTCGCCGGCGCCGCCGTCGACCAGCATCGATAGCGAGGCGCGGATCGACGTCATCGGCGTGCGCAGTTCGTGCGAAACGGTGGCGATGAATTCGTTCTTCATTTCCTCGACCTGGCGGCGCTCGGAGATATCGTGCAGGAAGACGCAGAACAGGCCATTGGCCGGACGGCTGATGCTGGCTTCCACCGTCAGTTCCTCGCCGTCGCGCCGGATCAGGGTGCGCTGCACGCGGCGGCCGAAGTCCGGGGCTTCGCTGCCGCGGGCGGCGGCCAATGCGGCCTCCTGCTGCGTGCGGAAGCGTTGCGGCACCAGCATCTCGATATAGCTTTTGCCTACGGCTTCCTGGCGCGGCCAGCCGAACATATGCTCGGCGGCAGGGTTCCAGTCGGTGATGAAGCCGTCCGGGCCCACCGCAATGAAGGCATCCTGCGCGGTTTCGATAATGGCGGCAATGCGCTGCATGGCGTCGCGCAACTGGCCGGTCCGGGCGCTGACGCGGCCTTCCAGGTTGGCAACCAGGGAATTCAGGGTGCGCGATAGCGCCTGCACCTCGGCGTAGGGCGCCAGTTGCGGCAATTCAGCGGCTGAACCGCGCCGGATACGGTCGGCGGCGTCGGCCAGCTCGCTCAGCGGCCGGGCAATGCGGCGCGCCAGCGGGAATGCCAGCAAGGGCAGCAGGGCCGCCATCGCCACGCCCAGCCACCAGGCGCGCTTCTGCAAGGAGCGCACCGGCGCCCAGGCGGTATCAACCCTCTGGCGCACCAGCACCGTCCAGCCAAGGCCAGGGTAGGCGGCGTGACCGCGTGTGCGTGCATAGCCGACCACGTAGTCGACGCCATCGGGCCAGCGTTGCACCCGGTAGCCGTTGCCCTCGTCCGGCAGGGGCAAGGTCCTGGCCAGCAGCCCGTCGGGCCCGAGCAGCACTTTGCCGTCGCGGTCGACGATGATCGCCTGCACCTGGCGGTGCGTGCTGGCCGGTTCGATCACCGAGCGTTCCAGCTCGCGCGCCCATTGCCATGACAGGTGGGCGCCGAGCACGCCGCTGCCGTCGGCCAGCGGGAAGGCCAGGTCGACAAAGCGCTGCGCCTGCATGTCCGGCGCAGGCAGCAGCTTGGCCAGCATGACCGCATCATGCACGTCGCCGACGAAAGTCCCGGCCTGGGCATTGCGGTACCAGGGACGCTCACTGACGTCGAAGTCTTCCAGCAGCGAGCCGGTGGCGGCCAGCACGCGGCCGTTGCGGCCTGTGACACCGATCCAGGCATAGTGAGGATAGCTGCGCTGGTGCAGCTCCAGCGTGGTGCGGCGTGCTGCCGTCGAAGCGGCACCGCCCATGTCGGGACGCTGCGCCAGCAACTGTACCTCGCGGTAGCGTTCGAACATATTGCGATCGAGCTTGTCGGCCGCCTGCTGCGCCAGGTCGGATAGTGCGCTGCCGATATCGGCCTTGACCTGGTTGCCGGCAGTGCGCGCGATGACGGCAGCCAGAATCGCGCCCATGGCGATCGCCAATGCGCAAAACGCGATGGCAAGATAGGTGCCGATTCCCGCCTTCGGGCGTGCGCGTTTCATGCGACGCGGTTGGCCGGCTGGCCGGCGACGAAGGCTTCGATATTGTCGATCAGCTGGTCGGCCAGGCCCTGCATCGCCTGCCCGCTGGCCCAGGCCGAATGGGGCGTGAGCAGGAAGTTCGGCAGGCGCAGGCGCAGCAGGGGATTGTCGGGCAGCGGCGGTTCCTTCGACAACACGTCGAAGCCGGCGCCGGCGATCAGGCCGCGCTGCAAGGCGCCAGCCAGCGCTGCTTCGTCGACCAGGCCGCCGC
The DNA here is from genome assembly GCF_001425005.1 of Duganella sp. Root336D2. Lineage (GTDB taxonomy): Bacteria > Pseudomonadota > Gammaproteobacteria > Burkholderiales > Burkholderiaceae_D > Rugamonas. Next base: position 291,255 of record NZ_LMDB01000002.1, read on the forward strand.
GCGCGGTATTTACCAGGATGGCGCTTGGCTTCATGCGTGCCAGTTCGGCGGCGCCGATGATGTTGCGCGTGGCGTCGGTCAGCGGTGCGTGCAGGCTCAATACGTCAGAAGTTTCGAGCAGTTCGTCCCAGCTTACGTCGCGCACGTCGGGGTCGTTGGCCGGCGTGCGGGTATGCACTAGCACTTCCATGCCGAAGGCGCGGCCGAGGTGCGCCACCTGTTTTCCCAGGTCGCCGTAGCCCAGCAAACCAAGGCGGCTGCCATGCAGGTCGCGGATCGGGTGGTGGAACAGGCAGAAACGCGGCGACTTCTCCCACATTCCCGCTTCGACGTCGGCACGGTAGGCCAGCAGCTGGCGGCGCAGCGCAAGCATCAGCGCAAAAGTGTGCTCCGGCACGGCGGCACGGGCGTAGCCCTGGATGTTCGACACCACGATGCCGCGCCCGCGCGCCGCCGCCAGGTCGACGATATCGGTGCCGGTGGCGGCCACCGCGATCATTTTCAGGCCGGGCAGGGCAGCCAGCGCCTCGGCCCGCAACGGCACCTTGTTGCTAATTGCAATGGTGGCGCCCTTCAGGCGTCCAATCGCTTCGGCGGCGCTGGAGGCCGGATATTCGGCCCATTCGTGGGCGAATGAAGGACGCCGGATATCGGCGATGATGCTGTCGCGGTCCAGGAAAACGATGCGTTCGGTCATACTGTCGGCTCCACAGGCAGGGAAGCGGCGAGGGGACGCAGCCGCATTTGGGGATGGCTGGCCATCAGGTCCGCCACCCATTCAACGAACACCCGCACCTTGGCCGACAGGTGGCGGTTTTGCGGGTACACCACGTGGATCGGCAGCGGGTCGGTGATCCAGTCTTCCAGGACCTGCACCAGGCGGCCATCCTTGCCGTGGCTGCCCAGTTGCACATCCGTCATCATGATGATGCCCAGGCCCGCCAGCCCGGCCTGCAGGTAAGCGTTGGAGTCGTTCAGTGCCACCACGCCCGGCAGCATCATCTCGATCCGCTCGCCGTCGCGCGTGTAGTCCCAGTTGTATATTTTGCCAGTCTTGGACGAGAAATAGTTTACGCAGCGGTGCCGTTCCAGGTCCCGCGGGTGGTTGGGGGTTCCGAAGCGCTCGAGGTAGGAGGGCGCCGCGCAGGTGACAAAATTGAGCAGGCCGACGCGCCGCGCAATCAGGGTGGAATCGGCCAACTGGCCACCCCGCACTGCACAATCGACGCCTTCCTCGATCAAATCGACCGGGCGGTCGCTGCAACCGAGTTCGAGCTGGATATCCGGGTATTGTTCAAAGAAGGAAGGCAGGGCCGGCACCAGGATTTCGTTGGCCAGCCCGGTCGGCGCGTCGACCCGCAGCCGGCCGCGCGGGCTCAGGCGGGTGCGCGAAAGCGACTCCTCGGCGTCCTTCACGTCGGCCAGGATGCGCAGGCATCTTTCATAGTAGGCGGCGCCGTCGGCGGTGACGGAAACGTGGCGCGTGGTCCGGTGCAGCAGCTTGACCGATAGCGCCGCTTCCAGGCCGGCCACCAGGGTCGATACGGTGGCCTTGGGCAGCTGCAGGGATTCCGAGGCGCGCGTGAAGCCGCCGGCGTCGACCACCTGTACGAAGACTTCCATTGCTTGGAGCTTATTCATGAGTCCACCTTCATTGTTCGAGATTCTGAACAATCAATTCAACATTAATGTATTTTTCTTATTCTAGTGGAAGTTTATTATTACCGTATTGCAGCATAAAAAAGCCCTTGACCCTCCCGTGATGGGAAAGTTTAAAGTGGCTTCGGTTTCAGAGAAAAGGAGCAGTCATGAGTAACCGGGATGGATTCTTTGCAATGGTATCGCTGGCGCTGGGCGCGATCGCCCTGGCTGGCGTCCTGTACACCGACGAATACTCTTACGGCGCGCAAGTCGGTTTTGGCGCGGCGCCGGCGCACACCCTGCTGGCTTCGGCCAGCTCGGAGGCTAAAGAATGACGGCGCAGGTGCCGGCGGAGCTGAAGATCCGCGAACTCGAAGTGCGCGGGGCCCAGGGTCCGCTGGCCGCACGCCTGTACCTGGCCGGGAATTCGTCCGCCAAGCGCGATGCGCTGATTGTCTTCTTCCACGGTGGCGGCTTTGTAGCCGGCGACCTGGAGGAGGCGGACGAATTCCTGCGCCACCTCGTCACGTGCAACCCTGACCACGTGATCCTGGCCACCAATTACACCCTGGCGACCGTCAGCCCGTTTCCGGCGGCGGTTGAAGATGCCCACGCCGTGCTGGCCTGGGCCAAGAAGAACAAGGCCAGGCTGGCCTGGAGCGGCAAGCAGCTGCTGACGGCGGGCATTGAAGCGGGCGCCAACCTGGCAGCCGTGTCGGCGCTGATGGCGCGCGACCGCGGCGGCCCGGCATTGGCCGGCCAGATCCTGATCATGCCGATGCTCGATCCGGGACTGTCGACCTGCTCGATGCGCGAACTGCCGAATTGTCCGGACCAGATGAAGGTGGCCAATACCTGCGCCGCCGCCTACCGCGGCTACCTGCCGAATGCCGCCGACCGCGCCCACCCTTACGCGTCGCCGCTGCAATCGAGCCGGCTGAAAAATTTACCGCCGGCCCTGATCCTGTCGGCCGAAGACGACCCGCTGAGGGATGAAGCAGAACAATACGGGGCGAAATTGATCGCCTGCGGAGTAAAGACAACAGTCAGACGCATGCCACCGGCGCCACTGCAGGAGCCGGGAGCCAGGAATGAATGCGCGTGCAGGGGCTTTGCACTGAAAGAAATGGCCAGTTTTATCAGCGCCATCGACGGGGCGGAAACGCCCGCAGTGTAAGGCTGAATTAAATAAAACAGAAGTTTAGAAAAAAGTGCCCGCGAGGCACATGGGCCCCTTTTTGCCTGGATTTCCTAACTAATTTTCACCCCCAAGAGGTCAATAATGAAAAAGATGAATCAAATGTCCACTCTTGTGCGGCCGCTGGTTGCCGCATTGGCGATGGGCGGGCTGGCGGCGGCCATCCTGTCCGGTTGCAGCGCCAATAGCAAGCCGGCCGAAAGCCAGGGACCTGCAGCGGGCGGGCCGCCAGTTTCGGCAGCCGTCGTGGTGCAGAAGTCCGTCGCCGAAACCCAGGAATTCTCCGGCCGCATCGAAGCCATCGACCGCGTGGAGATCCGTCCGCGCGTCAGCGGCTTCATTACCGCAGTGAATTTCAAGCCTGGCAGCGAGGTGAAAAAAGGTGATGTACTGTTCGTGATCGACCCGCGTCCATTCCAGGCGGAAGCCAGCCGCGCCGATGCCGCCGCCAATTCTGCGCGCGCCAAAGCCGACCTGGCCAAGCTGGAACTGGCCCGCGCCGAAAAACTGCTGGCCGACAAAGCCATCGCCCAGCGCGAATTCGACGAACGTGCATCGGCACTGAAGGAGCTGGATGCAACGGCCCGCGCCGCCTCTTCGGCAGCGGAAGCCGCGCGCCTGAACCTGTCCTACACCCAGGTAACGTCGCCGATCAACGGCCGCGTGTCGAAGGCGGAAATCACCCTCGGCAACCTGGTCGACCAGAGCGCCGTGCTGACCAGCGTGGTTTCGCTGGACAAGATCTACGCCAGCTTCGACGGCGACGAAGACACCTTCCTGCGCGTCGGCGGCCAAGCCTACAAAGGCCAGCCGGTGACGGTGAAAGTCGGCCTGGCCAACGAAACCGGCTTCCCGCATGAGGGCAAGCTGGAATTCGTCGACAACCAGCTCGACACCCGCACCGGTTCCGTGCGCATGCGTGCCACCTTCGACAACAAGGAACGCGCCCTGGTGCCCGGCCTGTTCGCCCGCGTCCAGCTGGACGGCGGCACCGCCACCCAGCAAGCGGTGCTGATCAACGATCGCGCCGTCAGCACCGACCAGGACCGCAAGTTCGTGTACGTGGTCGGCGCCGGCAACAAGGCGGAATACCGTCCTGTCGTGCTGGGCCCGAACGTCGATGGCCTGCGCGTGGTACGCAACGGCCTGAAAGCAGGCGAGAAGATCGTCGTCAACGGCCTGCAGCGTGTGCGCCCCGGCGCGCCGATCACGCCGGAAATGGTCGACATGACCTTTGACCCGATGGCAGCCCAGAAAGTGGCAGCCGCCGATGCCAAAAAAACCAAGGAATAATCCATGAATTTTTCTCGCTTCTTTGTCGATAAACCGATCTTCGCGGCGGTTTTATCGATCATTGTCTTCGTAGCGGGCTTGATCTCGATCTTCAAGCTGCCCGTCTCCGAATACCCGGAAGTGGTGCCGCCATCCGTTGTGGTGCGTGCCGTCTACCCGGGCGCGAATCCGAAAGTGATTGCGGAAACCGTCGCCGCGCCGCTCGAAGAGCAGATCAACGGTGTCGAGAACATGCTGTACATGTCCTCGCAAAACACCTCCGATGGCGCGCTGATGCTGACCGTGACCTTCAAGATCGGCACCGACGTCGACAAGGCTGAAACCGCGGTGCAGAACCGCGTGCAGCGCGCCTTGCCACGCCTGCCGGAAGAGGTGCGTCAGATCGGCGTGACCACGGTGAAATCTTCGCCGAACCTGACGATGGTGGTCCACCTGCTGTCGCCGAACGGCCGCTACGACGACCTGTACCTGCGCAACTACGGCGTGCTGAACGTGAAAGACCAGCTGGCACGTATTCCAGGCATGGGCGACGTGCAGATCTTCGGCGCCGGCGACTACGCCATGCGCGTCTGGCTCGATCCGCAGAAGGTTGCCGGCCGCAATATGACCGCGTCCGACGTGGTCGAAGCGATCCGCGAACAGAACGTGCAGGTCGCTGCCGGTGTGGTGGGCGCTGCGCCTTCCAAGTCGGCCGACTTCCAGCTGACCGTCAACACCCAGGGCCGTTTGAGCTCGGTCGAGGAATTTGGCGATATCATCGTCAAGACCAATGAAGACGGCGCGCTGACCCGCCTGAAGGATGTCGCCCGCATTGAAATGGGTTCCAACAGCTACTCGCTGCGCTCCCTGCTGAACAACAAGTCGGCAGTGGGCCTGGGTATCTTCGAAGCCCCGAACAGCAATGCGCTGGAACTGTCCGCCAATGTGCGCGCCAAGATGGAAGAGCTGAAAAAGGACTTCCCTGAAGGCGTCGCCTACGACATCGTGTACGACCCGACCCAGTTCGTGCGCGAGTCGATCAAGTCCGTGATCCACACCCTGCTGGAAGCAGTGGCCCTGGTGGTGATCGTGGTGATCATCTTCCTGCAAACCTGGCGCGCATCGATCATCCCGCTGCTGGCGGTGCCTGTATCGATCGTCGGTACCTTCGCGGTGATGATCGGCTTCGGCTTCTCGATCAATACGCTGTCGCTGTTCGGCCTTGTGCTGGCCATCGGTATCGTGGTCGACGATGCGATCGTGGTGGTGGAGAACGTCGAGCGTAATATCGCCAACGGCTTGTCGGCCCGCGATGCGACCATCCAGGCCATGAAGGAAGTGTCCGGCCCGATTATTGCCATCGCCCTGGTGCTGTGCGCCGTGTTCGTGCCGATCGCCTTCGTGTCCGGCCTGACCGGCCAGTTCTACCGCCAGTTCGCGCTGACCATCGCCATTTCGACCGTGATTTCGGCACTGTGCTCGCTGACCCTGGCCCCGGCCCTGTCGGCATCGCTGCTGCGCCCGCATGACGCACCGAAAGATGCGCTGACCCGCGTGATGGACAAGATCTTCGGCCGCTTCTTCGCCTGGTTCAACCGCTTCTTCAACCGCGCTTCGCACCGTTATGAAACCGGCGTGCAGGGCGTGCTGAAACGCAAATCCGCCTCCGTCGTGGTGTACCTGGTGCTGGCTGCCGCCGCGGGCATCATGTTCAAGGTTGTTCCAAGCGGCTTCGTGCCTGGCCAGGACAAGCAATACCTGGTGGGCTTCGCCCAGCTGCCTGACGCAGCATCGCTGGAACGCACCGAACAGGTGATCCGCAAGATGTCCGACATCGCCAAGGAAATCCCTGGCGTGGATGCATCGGTGGCCTTCCCGGGCCTGTCGATCAACGGTTTCACCAATGCGCCGAACGCCGGTATCGTGTTCACCACGCTGAAGCCATTCCACGAGCGTACCGACAAGTCCCAATCGGGCGAAGCGATTGCCGCGGAAATCAACAAGCGCATGGGCGCCGTGCAGGACGCGTTCGTGATGGTGTTCCCGCCGCCGCCAGTCAATGGCCTGGGCACCACCGGCGGCTTCAAGATGATGATCGAAGACCGCAACAACGCCGGCTATGATGACCTGTACAAGACCATCCAGGCGATCCAGATGAAGGCGTGGCAGGACAAGCGCCTGGCCGGTGTGTTCTCCAGCTTCCAGATCAATGTGCCGCAGCTGTTCGCGGACATCGACCGTGCCAAGGCCAAGCAACTGGGCGTGCCGCTGCAGACCATCTACCAGACCTTGCAGATCAACCTTGGTTCGCTGTACGTGAACGACTTCAACCAGTTCGGCCGTACCTACCAGGTGCGCGTCCAGGCTGACGCTCCGTTCCGTTCGCAAGCCGAGCAGATCTCGCAACTGAAGGTCCGCAACAGCAAAGGCGAGATGATTCCGCTGTCCTCGCTGATGCGCGTGAAAGACAGCTATGGTCCTGACCGCGTGGAGCGCTACAACGCCTACGTATCGGCCGAGATCAACGGCGGTCCGGCTCCGGGCTTCTCCTCCGGCCAGGCCCAGGCTGCACTGGAAGAAATCGTCAAGGCCAACCTGCCGAAGGGCATGGGATACGAATGGACCGAGCTGACCTACCAGGAAATCCTGGCAGGTAACACCATGATCTACGTGTTCCCGCTGTGCGTGCTGCTGGTGTTCCTGGTGCTGGCTGCCCAATACGAAAGCTGGACCCTGCCGCTGGCGGTGATCCTGATCGTGCCGATGTCGATCCTGTGCGCCCTGATCGGCGTCAAGCTGACCGGCGGCGACAACAACGTGTTCACGCAGATTGCCTTGTTCGTGCTTGTAGGCCTGGCGTCGAAGAACGCGATCCTGATCGTGGAGTTTGCACGGGAACTGGAAGACCACGGCCGCACCATCCTGGAAGCGGCGCTGGAAGCTTGCCGCCTGCGTCTGCGCCCGATCCTGATGACGTCGATCGCCTTCATCATGGGTGTGGTGCCGCTGGTGTTCTCAGTTGGTGCAGGTGCTGAAATGCGTCATGCAATGGGTGTGGCGGTGTTCGCCGGCATGCTGGGCGTGACCTTCTTCGGCCTGTTCCTGACGCCAGTGTTCTACGTCCTGCTGCGCACCCTGGCCAAGCGCCTTGAGAAGAAATCCCCGGCAGCCGACGCTGCCCCGCAACTGGAAGGGACCCACTAATGAAAAATATGATTGCAAAGGGCGTCGCCCCGCTGCTGGCAGCGCTGCTGCTGACCGCATGCGCAGCGCCTGAATTCAAGCAACCGCAAGTCGACACCCCGACCGCCTTCAAGGAGTCGCAGGTGATGACGGCCGAAGACGGCACCAGCTGGAAGCCAGCCCAGAACGCCGAGCGCCAGCCGCGCGGCGAATGGTGGCTGGCCTTCAGCGACCCGGCCCTGAATGAGCTGATCGCCGAAGCGACCCGCAACAACGCCAACCTGGCCGTGGCGGCCGCCCGCGTCAAGCAGGCGCGCGCCATCGCCGGCATCGCCGAAGCGGACCGCATTCCGCAAATCGGCGTGGGCGTTGGCGCCCAGCGTGCCCGCAATTCGGCACTGTCGATGGGCGTACCGGCCGGCACCGACATTGCGCCGCAGACCACCTACAACGCGAACCTGACGGCGAGCTATGAAGTGGACCTGTTCGGCCGTGTATCGAGCAATGTGGCCGCGGCCCGTGGCGACGCTGCGCAGGTGGAGGCGAACTACCGCTCCGTCCTGCTGTCGCTGCAAGCCGACGTTGCCCAGACCTATTTCCGGCTGCGCGCCACGGACGCCGAATTGGCGACTGTGGAGCAGACGGTCCGTTTGCGCGAAGAGAGTGTGAAGGTCAACCAGCGCCGCTTCGACCTGGGCGACATCGGTGAATTCGACCTCTCCCGCGCCAAGACCGAACTGGCAACGACCCGTTCGGAAGCGATCGGCCTGCAGCGCCGCCGCGCCACGACCGAGCACGCACTGGCTGTCCTCCTGGGCAAGCCGGCAGCGGCCTACACGGCGGGCAACAGCCCGCTGCTGGATTCGACGCTGCTGCCTGCGATCCCGACCGGCCTGCCATCGTCGCTGCTGGAGCGCCGTCCCGACATCGCGGCTGCACAGAAAGCGATGGAAGCGTCCAACGCCCGTATCGGTGAGGCGCGTTCGGCCATGTTCCCGGCACTGAACATCACCGCGAATGGTGGCGGCGCTGCCGGCCACTTCAGCGATGTGTTCAAGTGGAGCAGCCGCTCGTGGGTGCTGGGCGCCTTGCTGTCGATGCCCTTGATCGATGGCGGCCGTAACAGCAACAACGTCAAGCGCAGCGAAGCAGTCCTGGAAGAATCGGTTGCCGGCTATCGCCAGACCGTGCTGGGCGCCTTCGCCGAGGTGGAAGACAACCTGGCAGGCCTGCGCATCCTGGGCGGCCAGACCGCACAGATCGACGAGGCCCTGGTGTCGGCGCGCCGCTCCGCCGACCTGGCGCAGAAGCTGTATGACGCCGGCCGTTCCAGCTACCTGGACCTGCTGGACTCCCAGCGCAACCTGGCAGCCGTTGAACGCAACGCAGTGCAACTGCGCGGCGACCGCGCGGTGACCACAGTCGCCCTGATCCGTTCCCTGGGCGGCGACTGGAACTGACTCAAGTCTTGATCAGCCCTTAACGGCGCCCCGCATCCGCGGGCGCCGTTTTTTTTCGTCGGTCGCCGACCACGTATAATCGCGCGTTTTGGCTTGCCTTTCCGTTCAAATGCCCTTACTGCACAAGGTCACGCTCTCCCTGCTCACCGTTTTTGTCGTCGTCTGGTCCTATCTGGCCTTCTACCCGGAACCTGCATTGAATACGCCAGCGCTCGGCCCTGAAGCCAAGGCATTCGTCAGCCAGTCGCTGAAAGACTTCTGCACCGGGCTTTATACCGATGGCATCTGCCCCAAGGTCTCGATCGCCGGAAAGCAAAGGTGGATGGCCAGCACCTATCTCGGCGGCTCGGACATCCCCACGCAGCAAACGGACGCCATTCTGCTCGCGCAGGGCTGGCAGCAGGTACGATCCCATTACGAACGGACCGCCGTATTCTGCAAACAGGGCTACTCCGCACGCTATGACTACACTGCGGGCTTTGTTGGCACTTTGTCGTTCGCCGGCGGCAGTCATAATTGCGAAAAACTCGCCCGCGAAAGCTGACACCGTAGAGCAGCGCTTGCAAATCCGCCCAGACCAGCCTATGATTGCGACAAATGTCACACAAAGGCTAATATGGTCACAAGCAGTCTGTTAAGCAGCATCCCGGGCATCCAGCATGGCTTTGGCAGCGCGTCGTCGCTGGTTCCAGCCGAACTTGCCCCAGTGTGGGAGTTGAGGCCAGCAAAGCGGCAGGTCCATGGCACCCGCATCGCCGCGATTTCGATGCCAAAGCAGGAAGCGGGCGACGCCGACGGCTTCCACACCAAGACGCCGGGCCTCCCGGTCAGTATCATCACCGCCGATTGCGTGCCGCTGCTGCTGGCGCGCCGCGACGGCTCGCACGTGGCCGCGATCCATGCAGGCTGGCGCGGGCTATATGACGGCATCATCCCCGCAGCGCTGGCCGCGATGGGCGAGGGCGCGCCCATCGCCGCTGCAGTCGGACCAACCATCTGCGCCACCTGCTATGAAGTGAGCGAAGAAATGGCAGAAGATTTCGCACAGCGCTTCAACCAGCTGCCGCGCGAAGCCGTGCTGCCGACGCGCCGCCACCTCGACCTGCGCGCCGTAGCCGAACACCAATTGCGCGCTGCCGGCGTTGAAGAAATTGAACATGTCGGCGGCTGCACGTGCTGTGCACGCGACGCCGCCGGCAAACCCATTTACCGCAGTTACCGGCGTGGCGACCGAGGGTCGCAAATGCACGCCGGCCTGTACCTCACCACCAAAGGAGAAAAATGAAGGTCATCGCATCCCTTATCCTGGCCGCTTTCGCGACCGTCGCCAACGCACAAGAACGCGACTGGAGCGCGCCGCAGAAGCCGTTCACCATCTACGGCAATACGCATTACGTCGGCACTGCCGGCATCAGCGCAATTCTGGTGACGTCGCCGCAAGGACATATCCTGGTCGACGGCACGACCGCCAAAGGTTCCGAAGTTGTGGCGGCGAACATCCGCACGCTGGGCTACAAGCTGGCAGACGTGAAATACATCCTCAGCTCCCACTCGCATGAAGACCACGCCGGCGGCGTCTCGGCGCTGCAAAAGCTGACCGGCGCCACCGTGCTGGCAGGCAGCGACAACGTTGAAACCATGCGCACCGGCGTATCGCCGAAAATCGACCCGCAGTTCGGCAGCCTGTCGAACTACCCCGGCTCCGCAAAAGTGCGCGGCGTGAAGGACGGCGAAGCGATCAAGCTTGGCCCGATTGCAGTCACTGCCCACAGCACGCCAGGCCACACCGCAGGTGGCACCACCTGGAGCTGGCAGTCCTGCGAAGCAGGGAAATGCATGAACGTGGTGTTCGTCGACAGCGTGACTGCCGTCTCGGCCGATAGCTACCGTTTCACCGACCATCCCGAAGTGGTCGCCCAATTGCGCAGCAGCTTTGCCACTGTTGACGGCCTGACCTGCGACATCGCCATTGCCGCGCATCCTGAAGTGAACGACCTGTGGGGCCGCCAGCAGCGCGCAGCGAAAGAGGGCAGCGCAGCCTATATCGACAGCAACGGCTGCAAGACCATCGTCGAAGCCGGCCGCAAGCGACTCGAGACCCGCCTGGCCAGCGAAAAGCGCTGATTGGTAAAAGTCGGTGCCAGGTCTGTCATTTGGACAGCTGGCACGCACGATTGATATTTCTCAAGGCCTCTTTAGAAATTCTCTGAAGTCGTTAATCGCCCTGCTGACGGTCTTGACAGAAACTCCTGCGTGCCGAGCGATTTCAGGCATTGAGTATCCGAGAGAAAAGTAGGCGCGAGCCATTGCCTCTTTTGCGTTGCAGTATTCCAAGAAATAGTCGTGAAGTGGTCGGGCGACAGCTCGACGCTGGGCCCGTTTAATTTCGAAGGGATTTCCATTGATTGGTAGACCGACGACGCTGGCCTGGAAATCATCGTCGCCCAGTATGAGGTGGTTGGATACCGCCGCAAGCGGGCTTGCACCGCCCAATCCTGCCATCACAAACTCTTCATAAGCGAGTCTCGCGTCTACCTTGTGGTCACCAAAATGAGCAAGTGCCACATCGGGCTGTAACCATTTGGGGCAATCAACAATTCCCATTATTGCGCTGTAACTTGACCATGGCCACTTAAGTGGATGTGCGACCATTTCCGCCCTGACTGGATTGAGCTCGATATAGCGGCAGAGTTCGTGCAGGTACAGCTCGCTTTGACAGAGGATGGCCTTGTACCTTCCCTGAAAGACATGTCCGACTAAGCCATGTGCGCGGTTGAAGTAGCGTGAGTACTTTCCGTTGAGGTGACACATGCCTCGGCCGAGTTCACCGTCGATCGCTTCCAACAGTATATGGAAGTGATTGGTCATCTGGCAGTAAGCCCGAACTTCAAAGTTGAATCGCTCGCACGTCTCGCCGACGATCGATAGCCACGTCAAGCGATCGCTATCTGATAGATAGATCGCGCCCCGGCGATCACCCCGAGAGGTGATGTGATACAGCGAGTGGTCGAGTTCAATTCGCAGAGGCCGGTTCATGGATCGAGTGTAATTCGACCATAAACAGGCGTAATTGCGCAGGCGCAATTTGAAAAGCGATAAATGAAATTTATCTCGTCGCTTTGACTAAACTCAAAGGTGCGGTCCTTCTGTCCAAATGACAGACCTGGCACCGAATTTTCGATCCGCATCAAAAACACGATCGATTATCTGAAAGCCATCTAGTGAACGCCGTTCATTGCCGCAGAAGCTTTGCTTGAGTCGTTCAGCTTTGCGCAATTTGCTGAGAGAACTGATCGCGCCAAAGCATCCGTGACTTGCTTGATCGCTTCTGGCGTACAGTCCGCTGCGGTCGGCTTCGATGTGAGTTGGGGAGGGTGGTGCGTGAAGCTCTTCAACGCGACGGCTGCAAGGATTGCTGCCGCAATGACTGCGATCACCAGGTTCGTGCGAGGTTTCAAAAGATTGTCCGTATCGATTGCGGGAAAATGCCAATGATACGGTGCTCGCAACCGTAAACGCAAAAAAGCCCGCCTGGTCAGCGGAGAACCCTGCCAGGCCGGGAGAAAGATGCCGCGTTCGGTCCCCGCCAGGCCAGCGCGCGATTCCGGTTTGGAGGCGGATTCGGGAGGCGCGCTGGCGGCTGGGGAAGCGGCGCTCTGGATTACTTGGCCGGTGCGGCTTCCTTGGCAGCGGCTACTTCTTTGGATGCAGCGGTTTTCTTGGAGTGCTTGGTCTTTTTCACTTCCTTGGTGGCGCTGGAGTGTTCATGCGAAGCGGCTGGGGCGGCGGCGCTGGCCGAGGAGGCTGGAGTTGCGGCTACCGCTGGGGTGGCCGGGGTCGCTGGAGTCGCCTTGCTACCCTTTTCGGCTGGCACTGCTGGCGTAGCAGGAACGGCAGGAGTCGCTGGGGTGGCCGGTGCGGCTGCGGTGGCTGCAGGCATCGGGGCAGCAGCTGGTTTAGCTGCGTGGCCGCCGGCAGCCGGGGCTTGGGCGAAGGCAGCGGTTGCGAACAGGCCGGCGATCAGGGTGGCGATGGTCTTCTTCATGGTCAAGCTCCTCGGAGAGAATGGGGTAAATCGTTCAGTGTGTCGTGCACTATTGCCGTGTCACTGAGCTGAAAACGGCGGCCATATCGATATAGTTGACGGGTATTACAGATGGTTACATCTGCCAAAACTGCTTACAAAGTGCGGTAAATAACCGTCCCGCACCGCCACCGCCCGTACAGTGGCTCTATGAAGGATGCACTCAAGACTTATAAGGCGAAGCGGGACTTCCGCGTCACGCCGGAGCCCGCAGAGGGAGGCCAGCCAGGACGGGGGCGGCTGGCCTTCGTGATCCAGAAACATTGGGCGTCGCGCCTGCATTACGATTTCCGCCTGGAGCTCGACGGCACCATGAAAAGCTGGGCTGTACCGAAAGGGCCGAGCTACGATACGCACGACAAACGGATGGCGGTGCATGTCGAGGACCATCCGATCTCCTATAACGAATTCGAAGGTACGATCCCCGAGAAGCAATATGGCGCGGGGAAGGTAATCATCTGGGATCGCGGCACCTGGGAGCCAGTCGAGGATCCGCACAAGGGCTACCGCGCTGGCAAGCTGGTGTTCCAGTTGCATGGCCACAAGATGCATGGGCGCTGGGCGCTGGTGCGCATGCGTGGAAAGGGCGAGAACAAGGAGCCTTGGCTGCTGATCAAGGAGAAGGACGAGTACGTTCGCCCCGCCGCTGAATTCAGCGTGGTGGACGAAATGCCGGACAGCGTCAAGTCGCTCGGCGTGGCTACTGCGCCCCCGGTGCCTGAGCCCCCGGCGGCGCCGCGCATCAAGCGCCTACCCGCCGAATTGGAGCCCGAACTGGCCACGCTGGTGGACGGCCCACCATCAACGCCGGAAGACTGGCTGTTCGAAGTGAAATACGACGGTTACCGCCTGCTGGCCCGGATCGAAGATGGCGATATCACGCTGCATACCCGCAACCGCAACGACTGGACGCACAAGCTGGAACCGCTGCGTGCCGCGCTGGCCAGGGTCAAGCTTCCCGACGGCTGGTATGACGGCGAGATTGTCGTCCACAACGAAGAAGGACGCCCGGACTTCGGCCTGTTGCAGCAGGCCTTCGACGGCGAGCGCACGAAAGACATCGTCTATTTCCTGTTTGACGCGCCTTACCTGGGCGGCGAAGACTTGCGTGGCCTTGCGCTCGAGGAGCGCCGCTCCAGGCTGGAGGCCGCAATGGCCAAGGTCAAAGGCGACACCATTCGCTTGAGTGCCGTGCTGCAGGCTTCTCCAGACGAAATGCTGGCTGCAGCCTGCAAAATGGGCCTCGAAGGCGTGATTGGCAAGCGCCGCGACTCCGTCTACACGGAGCGCCGTTCGCGCGACTGGATCAAACTCAAATGCGCCCAGCGCCAGGAGTTCGTGATCGGTGGGTACACCGACCCGCAAGGCAGCCGCACCGGCATCGGTTCGCTGCTGCTTGGCGTCTACGGCAAGGATGGGGAGCTGCATTACGCGGGCAACGTGGGCACAGGTTTCAACGACAAGACCTTGCGGGAACTGGCGGAAAAGCTGAAGCGCTTGAAGTCCGGTGAGCGCCCCTTTGCCGCCAGCAAAGCCATTGCCCGCAAGGCGCACTGGGTCAAGCCGCAATTGGTGGCGGAAGTCAGCTTCGGCGAGTGGACGCGCGGCGGCTCGGTGCGGCATGCTGTTTTCCAGGGCCTTCGCAAGGATAAGAAAGCCGGTGAAATCAGCCGGGAGGTAGCTGCCCATGTGGAGGAGGAAACCGTGCAAAGCAAACTGCCCGCATCACTCAAGGTGACCAATCCGGACCGGCTGGTCGACCCGGCCAGCGGTATCAAAAAGATTGACGTGGTGCGCTACTATGCCCTGGTTGCGGACCTGATGCTGGAGCACACCAAAGGCCGTCCAATTGCGCTGTTGCGTGCACCGGACGGCGTCGGTTCCGAATTGTTTTTCCAGAAGCACGCCGATGTGAGCAAGCTGCGCGGCCTGAAGGAGTTCCCGCGCGAGCTGGATCCTGATCACCCGCCGATGCTGGAAGTGGGAACGACGCAAGCCTTGCTGTCGGCCGCGCAGTTCAACGTGATTGAATTCCACACGCAGAATGCTTTTGGCCGCACTTACGAAAAGCCGAACCGCATCCTGTTCGACCTCGACCCGGGCAGTGGCGTCGAGTGGGCGCAGATCCAGGAGGCGGCGCAACTGGTGCATGCCTTCCTTGAGGAACTGGGCCTGCCGTGCTTCCTCAAGACCAGCGGCGGCAAGGGGCTGCACGTAGTGGTGCCGATCAAGCCTTACTACGACTGGGATACGGTGAAAGCGTTCAGCAAGCAAGTTGTCGAACACATGGCGGCCACGCTGCCGGACAGGTTCGCCGTCAAGAGTGGGCCGAAGAACCGGGTCGGCAAGATTTTCATCGATTACCTGCGCAATGGGCGCGGCGCTACCACGGTTGCCGCATGGTCGGCCCGTGCGCGGCCCGGCCTTGGAATTTCGGTGCCGGTCGGCTGGGACGAGCTGGCCAGCCTGCGCGGTGGCGATCATTGGACGGTGGCGACGGCGCATACCCGGCTCGATGTCGGCAATACGCCATGGACGGATTATGCGAAGGCGGCGGTCGGCCTGACACCGGCCATGAAGGCCATCGCCGCGGCAGGCTAGGTAGCAGGGGAACTGTTATGTCATGGGACGGATCGAGATCGGGTCTGACCCTTGGGTCAGACCCAGATTTACCGGTTTTTTCTTCCTTACTCGAAGTTAAGGCGTAATCCACCGGCGGCATCTATCTTTGGAAAACCGGTAAACCAGGGTCAGACCCGATATTCATTGGGCGGTGGCGTTAGGCACCATCCACAATGAACCTGGTTCAGGCGGCTTTGCGGCGCGTAGTGGTAGATTTGGCGGTGGACTTGGCCGCACCGGCACGTTTGGCAGCGGGCTTGGTGGAATTTTTGCCGGAGGATGCGGTCGCGCGTGTTGAACTTGTGCGGGTCTTGCTCGCGCTGGCGCCGGCGCTACTGCGTGCACGCGGCTTACGCGGGGCGGCTTCTTCCTCGTCTTCTTCCGGCTCGTCGGCAGCGGCTGCCTTGCCCTTGGAACCCAGGCTCTGTTTGAGCAGCGCCACCAGGTCCACCACGTTGCTGGCCTTCGGCACTGGCGATTCGTCGGACGGCGCAGTAATCGTGTGCGTCTGTCCGGCTTTCACTTTCTTCTCGACCAGCTTGAGCACGTCCTCGCGATAAGTGTCGTGGTATTCCTTGGGATTCCACTTTTCGCTCATTTCTTCCACCAGCGACAGGGCCATCTTCAATTCCTTGTCGGTGAGGCCGGAATGGCCTGGCAATTTCAGGTCTTCGGGATTGCGGATCTCGGTCGCATAGCGCAGCGTATTCATGATGATGCCGTCGCCGACGGAAACCAGTGCGCATAAGTGCTGCCTGGTGCGGATCACCACCGTGGCAATCGCGATCCGGCCCGCCTTGTGCAGCGTTTCGCGCAGCAGGGCGTAGACCTTGTCGCCGCCTCGGCCCGGCGCGAGGTAGTAGGGCGTTTCGTAGAAAGTGAGCGGTACCGAATCCGCGTCGACGAAGGCCATGATGTCGATGGTCTGAGTTGCTTTGGGGTTCGCCAGACGCAAATCCTCATCGCTCAGCACCACGTATTCGCCATCGGAATAGGCATAGCCCTTGACGATATTGTCCCAGGTGACTTCTTTGCCACTGCCTTTGTTATAGCGCTTGAAGCCGATCGGCGAGAAGTCCCGCTTGTCCAGCATGGTCAGGTCCAGGTCGTGCGATTCCACTGCCTTGTGCAGTTCCACCGGGATGTGCACCAGGCCAAAGCTGATCGCGCCTTTCCAGAGTGCTCGTGCCATGATTACTCTCCGATGCTTCCGGTAATCGGCAAGACGATACCGGTGATATAGCTGGCACACGAGGGCGCGGCCAGGAAGACGAAAGCCGGCGAAATCTCTTCCGGCTGCGCTGGACGGTGCATATCGGCCTGCGAGCCGAATTGCCTGATCTTGTCGGGGGACTGGTCGGCCGGGTTCAGGGGTGTCCACACCGGGCCCGGCGCGACTGCGTTGACACGAATGCCCTTCTCCAGCAGGTTGGATGCCAGCGACATCGTAAATGCATGGATTGCACCCTTGGTGGTCGAGTAATCCAGCAGTATTTTCGAGCCGCGCAAACCCACCACGGAGCCGGTGTTGAGGATCGAGCTGCCGCGCTTCATATGGGGCAGGGCCGCCTTGGCCATGTGGAAGTAGCCGTAAATATTGGTCTTCATGGTCAGGTCGAAGCGTTCCTCCGACAGGTCCTCCAGCGAACCGGCGTGTTCCTGGAAGGCCGCGTTGTTGACCAGGATGTCGATCTTGCCGAAAGCATGCAGTACCTCATTGATCGCCTGGCGGCAGAATGCAGGGTCGCGCACATCGCCGGGAATCAGCAGGCAGCGCTGGCCTTCGGCCTCGATGTGCTGTTTGGTCTCGACCGCGTCTTCCTGTTCTTCGGCAAGGTAGACCAGCGCCACGTCGGCGCCTTCACGGGCATACAGCACAGCTACTGCGCGGCCGATGCCGGAGTCGCCGCCGGTGATAATCGCCGCCATGCCGGCCAGCTTGCCGCTGCCGCAATAATCGGGCGCCATGAACTGGGGTTTCAGTTGCATCTGGTGCTCAAGGCCGGGCTTGTCCAGGTGTTGTCCAGGCAAGGGCGGCGCCGGGAAATCGTGTGTCCCGGTCTGGGCGGCCTGCTTTTTTTCCTCAGCTTTTGGCTTGGCCGCGTCACGCTGGTCCTGTTCCTGCTGGACGGTGCGCTGTTCGCTGCCCGCGCCTGTCTTTTGCTGCGAGTTCGACATGGCTTCCTCCTGTGCTCGGAAGTCCAGTATTCGCCCCAGCAACGTTGCTAACCGTGCGCTCCCACACATAATTGGGATGTTGTCTGGGGTGAACTTGTGGCAAACTAAACTACATGGCTAATGCTGCGGGCCGCCGTCACCGTACCGGCCTTTTCCTCAATCCCGATCCCGCGCGACGCCAGGAATTTTTAGCGGCTTGCGGGGAATCATTCGATCGTTTGCTGACTGCGGACAGCATTGCCAGCGCACGCTATGCGATGGCGCACAATAAGATTTCCTTGCTCGTTATCGACCTCAATGGTCCGGAGATGGCTGCTGGCAATGAACTGGCCGCTCTGGTGCGCAGCCGCGCCGGTGCGCCGGTCCTTGTCCTGTGCCCATTTACGCGCTCCTCAACCATGGCTGAGCTCATGGCGCAGGGGCCGCTGACTTACCGCATCATGCCCGTCGCGCCGGAAGCCTTGCTCGATGCCGTCACGGCGCTGCTGGCGCCCGCTGCCAATACCAAAGCCTCCGCCCAGCAGCATTTGCTGGACCTGGAAGCGGACCTGAACGACCTGCTGTCGATCCAACGCAGCTTGCAGCGTGCTCTCTACGGTTCGGAAGAAATCGAACGAATGGGGGCCCGCATCTGCAATGCACTGTGCAGCTATCCCGGCATTTGCCACGCCGCCCTGTTGCAGGCTGTCGATGACGGCGCCCTGCGCCTGGTGGCGCAAGATGGGCGCATAGACCTCGACATCAGGGAAGTGCTGGGCGGGCGCGAGGAATTGCTGGAGGCAGCTGTGCGGCGAGGTGAACTGGTGCTGCTTGATGCGCCATCGAAGGCCGGTGATGCGGAGCTGGCGGCAATGCTGGAAGAGCAGGGCGTGCACATGATGCTTGCTTTCCCGCTGCGCGGTGAACCCGGTGGGCCGCTGCTGGGTGCCATCAGCATGCTGTTTGACCGGCCGCTGGTCATGAGCCGGGAACATTTCAGTTGCTTCGGCTCGGCGGCACAGCTGATCAGTTTTGGCATGGTGATGAGCGACCTGCGCCACCAGAACAATGCACTGGGGCTGGAAATCACGCAGATCACGCCATTTGACGGGCTGACGGGCGTGTCCAACCGGCGCCAGGGCGAGCAAGTGCTGGATAGCGAAATCCGGCGCGCACGCCGTTATGGTTTGCCGCTGGCGGTGATCGCCTTCGACCTCGACAGCTTCCGCACCATCAATGAGCTGTACGGCTATACGACAGGCGACCGCGCCCTGTCCGTCCTGGCCGCCATGATCCAGACCCGGCTGCGCAATTCGGACACGATGGCGCGCATGCGCGGCGAACAATTCATGGTCATCGCTACGCATACCGTCGCGATCGACGCCTTCAAACTGGCCGAAGAGCTGCGCGAGACGATTGCCGCCACTGAACTGCCAGGCGGGGATAGCGTCACGGCCAGCTTCAGCGTGGCCCAGCTCGCCCCTGATGAAGGCGCCAGCGAACTGGTCACGCGCCTGGAAGCCGCGCTGCACCGCGCCAAGCGGGCAGGGCGCAACTGTGTCGAACTGGCCATGGCCCGCTAAAAAGACGGCGGCCCACCCTCGCGAGCCGCCGCAAAGCACGATTAATTAGATGATGAGCGTCATCCGCGTGTGATATATTACATCCATAATAAAAATAATCAAGGAGAAGATCATGCGTGTCAGCAGGGAACAAGCGGCCCAGAACCGCGAACGCATTGTTGAAACGGCATCCCGGCTATTCCGGGAAAAGGGCTACGACGGCATCGGGGTGGCCGACCTGATGAAAAGCGCCGGCCTGACGCACGGCGGCTTTTACGGCCATTTCGCCTCCAAGGAAGACTTGCTGGCCGAAGCGTTCGGCAAGGCGATGGAGAACTCCGCCAAGCGCTGGCGCGAGCTGCTGGCCGGGGAACCGGCCAACCCGCGCTCCGCACTGGCCCATATGTACCTGACCGCCAAGCATCGCGACAACCCCGGCAAGGGTTGCGCGCTGGCCTCGCTCGGCCCGGATGTTTCGCGGGTCGGGCCGGAAGTGCGGCAAGCGATGGACGACAGCTTCAAGGCGCAGCTCGATGCGCTGGCGCAGGCCTTGCCCGGCGAGCCGGGGCAGGCGAGGCGCGATGCCATTGCCACTTATGCCGCCATGGTTGGCGGCCTGGTACTGGCGCGTTCGGTGGCCGATAAAAAGCAGTCTGACGAAATCCTGGCAGCGGTGCTGTCCTCCCTGGAACAGGATCGCTGATGCTGGCCTGGCTTCGGAACTACCGGCGCGCGATGCTGCCGGGCGATATCAGTGCGGGCATCGTGGTGGCGATGATGATGATCCCGCAAGGCATGGCATACGCGCTCGTGGCCGGCCTGCCGCCGGTGACCGGCATTTACGCCAGCATCCTGCCGCCTATTGTTTACGCGGTGTTCGGCACCAGCATGACGCAATCGGTGGGCCCGATGGCCATCGTGTCGCTGATGACCGCTGCCATGATTGGCCCGCTGGCAAGCGCCGGCAACGGCCTGTATTCGGTGCTGGCGGCGCAACTGGCGCTGGTGGCGGGGGCGGTACTGCTGCTGTGCGGCCTGTTGCGCTTAGGCTTCCTCGCCAATTTCTTCTCGCGTCCCGTCATGAGCGGCTTTACAGTCGGTTCGGCGCTGCTGATTGCATGGGGCCAGCTCAAGCCATTGCTGGGGGCCGACTTGCCGCACTGGCACGGCCCGAGCGCCGCATTGGGCATCGGCTCCGTGCTGCTGCTGGTGCTGTCGCGCAGCCACCTGGCACCCCTGATGCGTTCCCTCGGCATGAAACCGGCCGGGGCCGACATGGCAACCCGCCTGGCGCCGATGCTGGTCGTGGTGCTTGGCCTGCTCCTGGTGCAGGTGCTGGGGCTGGATGCAATGGGCGTGAAAACGACCGGCAACGTGCCGAGCGGCCTGCCGCAACTGAACCTGGCCCTGTCGCAAGGGCATTGGCAGCAGCTGGTGCAGCCGGGCCTGCTGGTTGGCTTCGTGATTTTCATCATGAGCATGTCGGCGGCGCAGTCGCTGGCCCTGAAACGCAACGAGAAGCTGGTCAGCAACCGTGAACTGATCGGTTTGGGCGCAGCCAATGTTGCGAGCATGGTGTCGGGCGCTTTCCCGGTCACCGGCAGCATGTCGCGCTCCGCCGTGAATTTTGCGGCAGGTGCGCAAACGCCTTTGGCCAGCATTATCACAGCCGCCTTGCTGGCGGTGGCGCTGGTGGCGCCCACCGGCTGGCTGGCACTGCTGCCGATGCCGGTGCTGGCAGCGACCATTATCGTCGCAGTGCTGGGCATGCTGGAACTGGGCACTTTGCGCACCGCCTGGCGCTATGACCGCGGCGATGCATTGGCGTGGTTTGCCAGTGCCGCCGGCGTGGTTCTACTGGGCGTGGAAGCGGGCGTTCTGGTGGGCGTGGCCTTGTCGATGGGCACCCTGATCTGGCGCGCCAGCCGTCCGCATATTGCGGTGCTGGGCCGCATTGCCGGCAGCGAGCATTTCCGCAATATCGAACGCTATCCGGCCGAAACCCGGCCCGAACTGCTGGCGCTGCGCATCGATGCCAACCTGTTCTTCGGGAACGTGGAAGCGGTGCAGGAGCGCATCGAGGACGAATTGCGCAGCCATCCGGCGGCGCGCGACCTGGTGCTGGTGATGACGGCGGTCAGCTCGATCGATACGTCGGCGCTGTTCGCGCTGTCCGAACTGAACGCGAGCCTGGCGCGGCGCAGGATCGGCTTCCACCTGGCCGAAGTCAAAGGGCCGGTGATGGACCGCCTGCGCCAGTCCGACTTGCTGCAAACGCTGAACGGCGAAGTTTTCCTTAGCATCGACATCGCCGACAAAAAGTTGCAGTAGTTGCTGGATTGGGTATGATCGTTGCAACATGGGCGGCAAATCCTTCAAACAACTGTTGGCAGGCTTGCTACTTGCCGTGCGGGCGCTGGCCGCGCACGGGGCAGGCCCGCATGTCCTGCTACTCAATTCATACAGCCCGGGCCGGCCGGGCATTGAGCGTGTCACGGATGCTTTCGTCCAGCGCCTGCGCGAGAGCGGCATTGCGCTTGACCATATCCACGTCGAATTCCTGAACCAGGAGCAGCCCAACGCGGAAATGGTGGCACCGGCACGGCGTGCCTTGCTGATGGCGCAGTATGGCGGCGGCCGCATCGACATTCTCGTGGCGCTGCAGCAGCCGGCCTTGAACTTCGCCATGCGCGAGCTGGCCGATATCGCGCCGCAAGCGCCCCTGCTGACCGACAGCGAACCGTCGACGCTGCAGCTGGCCGCCAGCCGGCGTCCGGTCTTCCTGTATGCGATCGTGCCTGACCTCGGCGCCACGGTCAAAGAGGCCATGCAGCTTTTGCCGCGCACGCGGCGCGTCGTCATACCGGGCGGCGTCAGCGATGCCGACCGTGCCTTCCGGCGCCAGGCGGAAGTCGACCTGGCACCTTGGCTGCGCCGCTTGCAAATCGAGTTCCTGCAGAACATGAGCTGGGCCGAGCAGATGCGCTATATCGGCAACCTGACGCAGGATACCGTGGTGGTGACGGGCATGTTCAACCGCGATCGCGACGGTTATTCGTTGCCCACCATCGATGCCGCGCGCGACACGCTGCGCGCAGCGAACGTGCCGGTGTTTTCGCTGTTCGACAGCATCGTGGGCGAGGGCGCGGTAGGAGGCGCGGTGCGCAACCTGGGGCAATCCGGCCGCGAGCTGGCGGAGAACGTGCTGTCCATCATGGGGGGAAGGCAGGCTGCCAACGGCGCCCTGACCCAGGTGCCGGTGGGGCCGGTGCAAAGCCTGTACGACTGGCGCCAGCTCGAACGCTGGAGCATCGATCCGTCGCCGCTGGAGGGGGCGACGTTCCTGTTCAAGCCGCCGTCACTGTGGCAAGCCTATCGCGGTGCAGTGCTCGGCGTGGGTGGCGTGATCCTGCTGCTGGCCGGGCTGCTGGCGATCATGCTGGTGCGGCGGCGCCGCTTCGGTTGAATCCACGCACGGCTTGATACGTTTCTGCACAATCGCGCCATTGACGCCGCCGGGCCTTTGGCCGTAAGGTACACTCCCGGAACCGTTACCAACCTGAGCTTCGGGAGCACCATGAAACAGATTGTCGCAGCACTCGCCATTGCAGCAGCCTTCAGTTCCCCATCCTTTGCAGCAGCCAAACCCGGTAGTGCCGACGCCCGTTTCACCGCCATCCACAAGGCGGAGTGGAAGTGGCGCCTGCAGCAAAGGCTGGAAGACGATGAGGACGATGTGCGCGGCGTGGAGAGCCGCCTGCCGAACGTCAGCCTGGCGGTGCAAATGGAGCGCCAGAAGAAATGGGAAGAGACGCTGCGCCAACTCGAAAGCATCAAGCCGGAACAGCTTTCGAACCGTGAACGCATCAACTACCAGGTGTATCGCGCGCAGGTCGCTGCGTTGCTGGATAACCAGCGCTTCCGCGAATACGAAAAGCCGCTGAACGCCGATTCATCGTTCTGGGGCAATCTGGCCGGCGAAGCGCGCAAATCGTTCCGCACCGCCGAGGACTACCGCAACTACGTGGCGCAGCTGAACGACGTGCCGCGCTACTTCGGCGAAGAGATCACCAATATGCGCGCTGGCCTGGCGCGCGGCTTCACGCCGCCGAAGATCACGCTGGAAGGGCGCGACAAGTCGATCACCTCGGTCACCGAAGCCAGGCCGGAAGACGTGGTGTTCTTCAAGCCGTTCAAGGACATGCCGAACGTGATTCCGGCCGCCGAGCAGGAAGCCCTGAAAGCCGAAGGCTTGAAGGCGATCCGCGAAAAAGTGATTCCGGCCCACGCCGTGCTGCTGAAATTCATGCGCGAGGAATACGTCCCGAAAGCCAAGGAAGCTCTGGACGCAGAGAGCTACCCGGACGGCAAGGCGTATTACCAGTCGAAGATTGTTGAATTCACGACCACCAACCTGAGCGCCGAGCAGATCCACCAGATCGGCCTGGACGAAATGGCGAAGATCCGTGCCGAAATGCAGGAAGTGATGAAGCAGGTTGGCTTCAAGGGCGACCTGCCGGCCTTCCTGCAATTCCTGCGCACCGACCCGCGGTTCTACGCCAAGACGCCGGAAGAATTGCTGATGCGCGCCGCATGGGTCGCCAAGAAGTTCGATGGCAAGGTTGCCGATTACTTTGGCCGCCTGCCGCGCAGCCGCTTCGCCATCATCCCGGTGGCGCCGGAGGTTGCGCCGTTCTATACCTCGGGCCGCGGCGGTCCTGGCGGGTACTGGGTCAACACCTACAACCTGCCGGCCCGCCCGCTGTATTCGCTGCCGGCGCTGACTTTGCACGAATCGGCGCCAGGCCACGCTTTCCAGATGCCGATCGCGCTGGAGCAGAAGGGCCGTCCGCCATTCCGCAACGCCTATATCTCCGCATATGGCGAGGGTTGGGCGCTGTACTCCGAGCGCCTGGGAACGGAGATGGGCATCTACGAAACGCCGTATGAAGTGTTCGGCATGCTGAGCTACCAGGCCTGGCGCGCCTCGCGCCTGGTGGTGGACACCGGCGTGCACGCCAAGGGCTGGACCCGCGAGCAGGCGCAGAAGTACCTGATGGAGAATACGGCGCTGTCTTCGCATGAAGTGATGACCGAAGTCGATCGCTATATTTCGTGGCCGGGCCAGGCGCTGTCCTACTACCTGGGCGAGATGGCGATCTTCGAAGCGCGCAAGAAGGCGGAGCAGGCCCTGGGCGCCAGGTTCGATATCCGCGCCTTCCACGACACTATCCTGGAACTGGGTTCGGTGCCGCTGCCGGTACTGCAGGCGCGCATCGACGATTTTATCGCCGGCGGCGGCAAAAGCCCTTATCCGAAGGAATAAGCGCACCGGTGTGGTGCATTGCCTTCTGCTGGTGCAAAAAAAGTGAGAGAATCACTTGAAATTACTGGCATGAGTCTTGCAGATATAGGTCACATGACTGATCGCACTACACTGACCGTAACAAACCAGGGGAACCGTCCTATCCAGGTCGGCTCCCATTTCCACTTTTTCGAAGTCGATTCGGCGCTGCAGTTCGAACGCTGGAAGGCGTATGGCATGCGGCTCGATATCGCGCCGGGGACGGCGCTGCGCTTCGAGCCGGGCAAGGCGCAGACCATTACGCTGGTGCGTCTTGAGGGGGATGCTGAGGTGGCTGGATTCAGCGCTGGCGCAAGACGATAGGGGCCATCAGCTCGGGATGTTTGCCGAGGTGGCCGTCGAAACCGGCGCGAATGGCCGCCATGTCTTTTTCTTCATCGCCGGTCAGCCACACATGCTCGGTCAGCCCCAGGGTCTTGTTCGGGAAATCGATATACACCAGTACCAGCGGCACTTTGGCGGCCAGCGCCAGTTGATAGAAACCGCTTTTCCAATAAGGCTTGTAGCCGCGCGTGCCTTCCGGCGTGATGCCGACCCAATACCAGTCTTCCTTCATCATGGCATCGGCCTGGGCCTGGATCAGGCCTTGCGGCGCGCTGCGGTCGACCGGTGCGCCGCCGAGGTAGTAGAACCAGCGGCCCAGCAGCGGGATCTTGAACAGGCTGTCTTTGGCCAGCCAGCGGAACGGCAGGTCCAGCGCCCATTTGCCGAGCAATCCGATGATGAAATCCCAGTTCGACGTATGCGGGTAGACCACGGCAATGCCGCGCGGCTCCGGCAGCGGCTTGAACTTCACTTGCCAGCCGAATGCCTGCAACAGGCGCATGGCGACACGCTGCTTTAGTGTTGGCAGTTTGTCCGCCTCTAGCTTATATTGATCCATGCCTTCCCCATTGTGTTATTGCTACCATTGAGAGTTTGTAACTCTTGGTGCTGAAATTTTGTGCGGCGGTATTCTATCGCGCCGCTCCACGGGGCAGCAAGGTGAAATTATGACAAGGCAAGTCTTGTGCGTCGCTGCGACAACAGCAGCGCTGCCGGCGGCTCTGCTTGCCGCCGGCCAAACGTTCGACGTCTGCCATGTGGCCGGCTTGGCCGAGGCAGCGGCGGCCTTGCGCGAACAGCATTTCCCGGTCGGTTTGCTGCTGCTCGATAACTGGGCCGGCGCGCTTACTGAATTGGACCATTTCCTGCGCCGCCATAGCCGGCCGCGCTGGGTCGCGGTCTTCCTGCCGCAGGCATTGGAGGAAGCAGCTCTACGCCAGCTGGTGCACGACCACTGCGTTGACTTCCATACCTGGCCGGTGGATGCCGCGCGACTCAGCAATACGCTGGGGCATGCGCTGGGCCTGGCCGCGCTGGCCGGGCTCGGCCATCTGCCGGAAGCCTGCCAGACAATGCGCCTGACCGGGCACAGCTCGGCCATTACACTGCTGCGCCAGCAGGTACTGAAAGTGGCCGGCGCCGATGCGCCCGTGCTGATCTGGGGCGAGAGCGGCACCGGCAAGGAACTTGTGGCGCGCGCGATACATGAACACTCGGGGCGCAGCGATGGACCATTCGTGCCCATCAATTGCGGTGCGATCCCTGCCTCATTGGTGCAATCGGAATTGTTCGGTTACGAGAAAGGCGCGTTTACCGGCGCCGGCCCGGGCAAATGCGGCCTGATCGAGTCTGCCAGCGGCGGCTCGATTTTCCTTGATGAGATCGGCGATTTGCCGCTTGAGCTGCAGGCCAACCTGCTGCGCTTCCTGCAAGAGAAAACCATTTACCGCGTGGGCGGGACGCGCAGCGTGCCGGTCGATGCGCGCGTGATCGCGGCCTCGCACGTCAAGCTTGGCGATGCGGTGGAACGCGGCCTGTTCCGGGAAGATTTGTTCTACCGGCTCAATGTCCTGACCTTGCAGGTGCCGGCCTTGCGCGAACGGCGCGACGATGTGGTGCCGCTGGCGGAAGAAGTCTTCCACAGTTACGCCACCGAGCGTGCGCGCCGGGTACGCGGCTTCAGCAATAGCGCGCTGCGCGCCCTGCGCGCCCATGACTGGCCCGGCAATGTGCGCGAGCTGCTGAATCGTGTGCGGCGTGCGGCCGTGATGGCCGATGGCGTCTTGATCCAGCCGCACGACCTGGAGCTGGATGGCGTCGACCTCGCGTTCGCCGCCGAAGACCTTGACAGCGCCCGCGCCAGTGCCGAACGGTCGGCGCTGCAAGGACGGATCGATGCCGGCCACAGCGTCACCGCCGTGGCGCGTGAGCTGGGTGTATCGCGCATGACCTTGTATCGCCTGATGGCGAAACACGGGATCCAGCGCCCGTCGCGCCGCGGCGAAGACTGAGCATCCGAACTGCCGCGTCACAAAGATGTGACATTGTTGCGTGGCCCTTATCTCCTATGGTGGAAGGCACGAGGTGCCGACCGACGTGTCACGAGGAAGTGACAAACTTTCCTCCTGCATGCACGCCACTTGCTGCGTCGCCGCACCAAAGTCGAGCAATTTCAACAGCTTAGTGAAGGTGGCATCAAGCTTGCGATATCGGTTCAAGCCCCAGCTTTGAGGGTACTTGAAGAACACGACATCAGCGAGGACGAGATGAAGAAAACTTTGCTTGCAGCAGCCATCGCACTGGCGGTGGGTAGTGCATTCGCGCAGGAGACACCGCCTCCCAACGTGAGCCAGGCCGGACCGGGCGCACAGGCCAACGATAATTCCACGGCCACCCAGGACAGCAGCCAGGCGAATGCCAACAACAACAGCAGTGGCGCTGCCGACGCGGCCGCCGCCGGTGCCGCAGCAGCCAACAACGGTGCCAGTGCGACATCGTCAATGGCCAACGCCTTCAACACATCGACAGCGACCGCGGTCAGCACCCTGACAGGTACCGTGACCAATAACGTCATCAACAATATCGGCAATGTAGCCAGCAATGGCGGCAACGCCAATGGCGGTGCCGGTGCCGGTGCGATTGGCGGCGGCGCAGCCGGGGGCACCGCCAGCGGTACCGGTGGCGCAGGCGGCATGTCGAACGGCGGTGCCGGCGCGGCAGGTTCCGCCGGTGGTGTCGCCTTTAACGGCAGCGCACTTGGCGGGAATGGCAGCGGCGGCAGCGGTTCCGGCGGCGCCGCAACGGCCGGAGCGGGAACGGGCGGTACCACGGGCGCCGGCGGACTGGCTGCCGGTGCTGCGAGCGGCCGCGGCGGCGATGGCGCACGCGGTGGTGAAGGCGGCGCAGGGGGCGCCGGCGGTAGCGTCGTGGCTGGCTCCGGCGGCGCTGGTGGCGCCGGCGGTGCGGCGGCCGGTGGCGCGGGCGGCCTGGTCGGCACTGCAGGCAGCGGCGCAGGCGGAGCGACCGGCGCTGCCACTGGCGCACGTGGCGGCGACGGTGGCGCAACGGGTGCTGCCAGCGGCGGTGCCGGCGGCATGGGTGGTTCGGGCGGTGCGGCAGGCGCGGGCGGCATGGCAGGCGCGACCGGCAGCGTCGCCTCCGGCGCGGCGACATCCTCGCAAACCTCAATGGGTGGTGCCGCCTCGAGCGGCAGCGCCGGATCGAGCAATACCGCTTCGAATGGTACCAGCGGCACTGAGCCATTGACCATCCCCGGCATGGGCGACCAGAACAGCGCCGGCGGCACCACAGGCTCGGCTGACGGACGCTCGGCCAATACCGGCAACGCATCGACTTCCGGCGCCGGCACCAGTGGCGCTGGCGGTACCGGCGGTGCGGGTGGCGGCGGCGGTGCAGGTGCGGCAGGGGGCAGCGGCGCGGCGGCAAGCAATACCGCGGGCAATGGCGCTGCTGGCGGCGCCAATAGTTCGGGCGCAGGCGGCGGCAGCGGCGCTGTTGCGGCCACTGGCGGTGCTGGAGCCTCTGGAACTGGCGGTGCGGGCGGCGGCGGTGCGGCTGGCGGCAATGGCACCAGTACCGGTGGCGCGGGCGCGGCAGGCGGCAATGGCGGCAATGGCGGCTCCAGCGGCCTGGCCAGCAATACTGCCGGATCGAGCGGCGCTGCAGGCGGTGGCACGGGCGGCGCAGCGACAGGTGGCAGCGGCAGCGGTGCGGCGGGCACCGGCGGTGCAGCGACCAACGGCAGCGCCACGGCGGGTGACGGCGGCGCCGGCGGTGCCGGTGGCGGCGGCAATGTCGCTGGCGCGGGCGGCGATGGCGGCACCAATACCGCGGGCGCAGCGAGCGGCGGCAATGCCACCGGCGGCAATGGCGGCGCGGGCGGCACCAATAGCGTCAATGCCGGCACCTTCGACATGTCGAACACCATGAGCGGCGTTGGCCAGTCGGCGGCGGGCATCATGGTGATCAGCCAGAACAACGGCATGTCGTCGCTGGTGCAGCAAAGCGTGAACGTGCAGGCCAACCTGGCCGTGGGCAAATAGCCCGCGCGGCATCATGCGAAGCTTAGGCAGGCCAGTGCTAGTCCTGGCCCTGTGCGCCGCAATGGTGCCGGGCCTGGCGGCGGCGTCCCCGTGGCTGGGTGCGCTGCCGCTTGGCCCGCTGGCTGCAGCGGCGGGCACGTCCCCGCATGACGCCCAGCCTGCACCGGAAGCGGCCCCAACGGTGCCCGCCATGGCGCGCCCCGCGCAGGATGAGCGCCTGGAACAGATGCGCGGCGGCAGTGACGCGCCGTGGAGCGATATGAAACTGGCCGGTACGGTGGCGAACAACAGCGCAGTGAACGTCGTTACCGGCGCCAATATCGTGACTGACGGTGCGTTCAGCAACGCCTCGGGCATGCCGATGGTGATCCAGAACTCGGGCGCCAACGTGCTGATCCAGAATGCAACCATCGTCAACGTGCAGATCAAATGAGAGGCCTCATCAGCGTTCTGGCATTGCTGCCGGCACTTGCCGCGCAGGCCGCCGACTTTGCAGCCGGCGGCGCCAGTTTTGTGCTGCCGGTGACCAGCCTTAAAGAGGCGCGCTTCCGCACGACAGTGCGGCAGCAATACGATTTCAGTTGTGGTTCAGCAGCGTTGGCAACCCTGCTTAGCCACCACTACGATTTTCCGGTCACGGAGCAGGAAATCTTCCGTGACATGTTTGGGCGCGGCGACCAGCCGCGCATCCGGCGCGAGGGATTTTCCTTGCTGGACATGAAACGTTACCTGGCCACGCGCGGCTTTACGGCGGACGGCTTCGAGCAGCCGCTGGACAAACTGGCGCAGGCCGGATTGCCGGCGATCGTGCTGGTGGCCGACAACGGCTATCGCCACTTCGTCGTGATCAAGGGCGTGCAGGGCGACCGGGTGCTGCTTGGCGACCCGGCCGGCGGCACGCGCGCCTTGCCGCGCCAGGGCTTCGAGGCGATCTGGCAGAACCGCTTGCTGTTCGTGATCCATGGCCGGCCAGGCAAGCCGCACTTCAACGAAACGGCGGACTGGCGCGTGGCGCCGCAAGCCCTGCTGTCGGAGGGCATCATGCGCGACAGCTTGCGTGACGTGACGGTGCCGAAGTTGGGCACAAGTGATTTTTGAGGGGAGGGCGGCATGAAGCAGGAAATACGTGCTGCTGCAGGATTGCTGCTGGTTCTGGCAATGCCTGCCATGGCGCAGGGGCCGCCCGACGGCTGGGCCCCGGCGCCGGACGCGCGGCTGGAGCAGGCCCGCGGTGGTTTTGAAAACGGCAACGGCTTGCTGGTGGCGCTGGGTGTTGAGCGCATGGTCGAAGTAAATGGTGTGGTGGTGGCACGTAACCGCGTCGAATTGGCCGATGTGGCGCGACTGGCGAACTCCCCGGAGGCCAGTGCAGCGCTGGCGCCGATGCTGGTACAGAACAATACGAACGGGCAGCTGATTCGCAGCCTGACCACCATCGACCTTACGGTCAATGCGCTGTCGACACTGAAAAGCCTCAACCTGGAGGGCAACTTGCGCCAGGCATTATCGAACGTCATTGTGCCCCGCTAGGGAGGGAGCGATGCTTTCAAAGAAAATCGCGGCCGGGATGCTGATTCTTGCGAGCGAGGCGGCGCTGGCCCAGTTGCCAGCGGAGCAGCGCAGCAATGCAGAATTGGCAGCCGAGCTGACTGAGTTGAAGAAGGCGCTGGCCGAGCAGCGGGCTTTGCTGGAAGACTTGCGGCGGCAGGTGGCCGAGGGGCGCCTGGCGTCAGCGCGCGGCACCGGCGCCGCCGGTGCCGGCGCGGGCGCAGGCACTGAGCAAAGCCAGCCGCAGCCCAACGTGCCGCCGCCCGGTGCGGCGCCGCAGCCGGCACTGGCCGTCGGCCAGCCGCCGAAGCGCGACAGCAAGCCACCGGAAGTGGCGCCCATCTTTGAAAGCCCCGGTGTGCTGACCGGGCGCGGCAAGCTGGTGCTCGAACCGGCCTTCCAGTTCGGCTATTCTTCCAGCAACCGCGTCGCGTTGGTGGGCTACACCATCATCCCCGCCTTGCTGATTGGACTGATCGACGTGCGTGAAGTGAAGCGCAACACCAGTACCGCCACCCTGAGCGGACGCTATGGCTTGAGCAACCGCACAGAACTGGAATTGCGCCTGCCGTACATCTACCGCTCCGATTCCACCGTGAGCAGGGAGGTGTTCACCGGCTCCGCGGTGGAAAAAGTGTTCGACGTCAGCGGCCGGGCCATGGGTGACATCGAACTTTCGCTGCGTCACCAGCTCAACGACGGCGGTGCCGAGAAACCGTATTACGTGGCCGGCCTGCGCTTCAAGACCCGCACCGGACGCGATCCGTTTGACGTCGTGACCGATTGCGTGCGGCGCTGCATTGGCGAGAATGCCACCGGCACCGGATTGCCGCTCGATTTGCCGACCGGTTCCGGCTTCTACGCCTTGCAACCGAGCCTGACGTGGCTGTACCCGACCGATCCCGCCGTGCTGTTTGGCAGCGTCAGCTACTTGTATAACTTCCAGCGCAAGAATCTGAGCCGGCTGGTGCTTGACGGTGAGCGTGAGCCACTGGGCACGGTCAAGCCCGGCGCTGTGATCGGCTTCAATTTCGGGGTGGGACTGGCGCTGAACGAAAAGGCCTCCCTCAGCTTTGGCTATGACCACAGTTCGATTGCGCGCACCCGGCAGAACGGCATCCCGGCACCCGGTTCGGTGCGCACGCAGCTGGGAACCCTGCTGGTCGGTTTTTCCTACCGCCTGAATGCGAAACGGACGGTCAATGTTTCAGTGGGAGCAGGGCTGACGCGCGATACCCCGGATGTCTCCGTGATGCTGCGGATACCGACGAGCATGTAGTTGCTGTTTACGCTAATCTAGCGTTTTGGAAACTAGAAAGAGGGAGATCGAATGATCCTGAAAAAGCTCGCCGTACCGTTCGCAATCGCCGCCATCGCCGGTGCCGCCCATGCAGCAGCGCCAATGGCCAAAACCCAGGCGCCTGGCTTCTACCGCATGAATGTGGGTGACTTTGAGGTGAGCGTGCTGAACGACGGCACGATTGACCTGCCGATGGATCAACTGCTGCACCAGAAGCCGGAAAAAACCACCAAAACGCTGGAGCACAGCTTCCTGAAATCGCCGGTTGAAACTTCGGTCAACGCATTCCTGGTCAATACCGGCACGAAGCTGGTGCTGATCGATACCGGCGCCGGCGGCTTGTTCGGCCCGACCCTGGGCAATATCCTGAGCAGCCTGAAAGCGGCCGGGTACCAGCCGGAGCAGGTTGACGAGATCTACATCACCCACCTGCATGGCGACCACGTCGGCGGCCTCGGTGCGCAGGACAAGCCTGCCTTCCCGAATGCCGTGGTACGCATGGATAAACGCGATGCGGATTATTTCCTGAGCAAAGCCAACCTGGATAAGGCCAGCGCTGAGGCGAAGGACAATTTCCAGGGACCGATCAAGGCGGTGTCGGGCTATGCCGGCAAGGTGAAGCCGTTCGAGGGCAATACCGAACTGGTGCCTGGCGTGCGTTCGTCTTCGAGCTATGGGCATACACCGGGCCATACCACGTATGTGGTGGAGAGCAAAGGGCAGAAGCTGGTGCTGATTGGCGACTTGATGCACAACGCGGCGGTGCAGTTGCCGGATCCCGGCGTGACGATCCAGTTCGACAGCGACTCCAAGGCCGCGCTGGCGCAGCGCAAGGCAGCATTCGCCGAGGCGGCGAAGCAGGGCTACTGGATGGGCGCGGCGCATTTGCCGTTCCCGGGTGTGGGGCATTTGCGCGCTGAAGGGAAGGGGTATAAGTTCTTCCCGGTGAACTATTCGGCGAACCGCTAAACCGGTAGACCTGGGTCTGACCCACAGGGTCAGACCCGACCGGCGGCCGTTGCGTACCGGGTTACCGGTTTCAGGCCAGCGCCGGGTAGTCGGTATACCCCTCAGCCGCCGGCCCATAGAACAACTCCGGCCTCTGCGCATTCAACTCCGCGCCAGTCTGCAGTCGACGCGGCAGGTCTGGATTCGCAATGAAGTCCTTGCCCCACGCAATCGCATCCGCGCGGCCTTCAGCCAGCGCAGCCTGCGCACCCGCCACATCAAACTTCTCATTGGCGATGTAAACCCCGCCAAACTCACGCTTCAGCAACGGGCCCAATGAGTCATCGCCAACCGCCTCGCGTGCTGCGATGAACGCAATGCCACGCTTGCCCAGTTCACGCGCCACATAGCCGAAGGTCTCGGCCGGGTTCGAATCGGCCATGTCATGCGCGTCACGGCGTGGAGCCAGGTGCATGCCAACGCGATCCGCGCCCCAGACACCGATCACCGCATCGGTCACTTCCAGCATCAGGCGCGCACGGTTTTCGATGTTGCCGCCGTATTGGTCGTTACGCTGGTTGGTCGAGTCCTGCAGGAACTGGTCGAGCAGGTAGCCGTTGGCGCCGTGAATCTCGACGCCGTCGAAGCCCGCTTTCTTTGCGTTCTCGGCACCCTTGCGGTAAGCCTCTACGATGCCGGCGATTTCGGCGGTATCCAGTGCGCGCGGCACGGAATATGGGCGAGGAGGGCGCAGCAGGCTGACATTGCCTTTCGCAGCAATTGCGCTCGGCGCCACCGGGGCCTGGCCATCGAGCAGGCTTGGATCGGAGATCCGGCCCACGTGCCACAGCTGCAGCACAATTTTGCCGCCTTTGGCATGCACCGCTTCGGTAATCAGCTTCCAGCCTTCGACCTGCTCGTCGGACCAGATGCCCGGGGTGTTTTCATAGCCCACACCCTGCGGGGTGACTGAAGTGGCCTCGCTGATGATCAGGCCCGCGGAGGAACGCTGGGCGTAGTACTCGGCCATCAGGGCATTCGGCACGCGCTTGCCGCCGACGGCGCGCGAGCGGGTGAGGGGCGCCATGACGACACGGTTTTTCAGGGTCAGGGCGCCGATGGTGATGGGGTCGAACAAGGTGCTCATAAGGTATTCCTCTCATGCTCAATAAATTGCAGGATGACCTCCTCATTGCGCTTGAAGAAATTCCACTGGCCGACGCGCTGCACCGTCACCAGGCCTGCTTTCTGCAGGATGGTGAGGTGGCCGGAGACGGTCGATTGCGACAGGCCGGTCTGCTTGTCGATCATGCCCGCGCAGACGCCCAGCGACAGCGGTGCGAGCTGCTCGCTGAACCAGGCGTCCGGCTCTTTCAGCCAGGACAGGATCTGGCGCCGGACCGGATTGGCCAGGGCCTTGTGGATTGCATCAATGTCAATAGAGTCAGTCATATTTCGGTATTTCACGATAAGTATATCGGAAAAGTCCGATGCGCATATCGGAGCGTAACGATGGAATTCAAGACTTGTTTTTATGCCAAGCGGTAGAGCACCAGTGCCAGCACGGCCGGCACGGTTTGCACGAAGATGATGCGTTTGCTGACGGTCAGGCCGCCCCAGATGCCTGCCACGGCCACGCACAGCTGGCCATAGGTGATGAAGGCGGAACGTACCGCCGGTTCGCCATGCAGCAGACCCACTGCCAGCGCCGCCACCAGGAAAGCGTTATAGCAGCCCTGGTTCGACATGGCCGGCTTGACGATGGCGGCCTTCTCCGCCGACAGGCCGAACACGCGGCGGCCGCGGGTATCGAAGAAGACGGTTTCCAGCAGCACGATATAGACGTGGATCAGCAGGACGATGACGACGGTGATCTGCGCGAACAGCAGCATTGTGTGGCTCCCTGAAAGTTTGGACCCCAATGATATACTGTCGGCCTTCTCCCGCGGGGACGACCTCGCCGCAAGTCCAGGGAGCCAGGCGGGGACGACCCCGTCATGACTTGGGAGAGCATCATGCATTGGATCGTCCTTTTACTCGCCGGCCTGCTGGAAGTCGTCTGGGCTGTCGGACTCAAATACACCGAAGGATTCACCAGGCTGGTGCCAAGCGCCGTGACGCTGGCCGCCATGGCCGGCAGCGTGGTCCTGCTTGGACTGGCGTTGCGCTCACTTCCGCTGGGGACTGCCTACGCCATCTGGACCGGCATCGGTACCGTGGGCACCGTCATCTGGGGCATCACGATGCTGAATGAGCCGGCCAGCGTTGCGCGCCTGGTGTGCATCGCGATGATCGTGCTCGGCATCGCGGGCCTGAAAGTCCTGTCGCCGCATTAATCGGTGCGGGCGCCAACGCCCGATTCATCCGACCAGCGCGCGTAGATGCGCGTCAGTTCGCCGCTGTCGCTCAGCTTCTTGACTGCAACGGCCAGCATTTGCGCTGCCTGCGGTGGCGCTTTTTTGCTCACCCACAGGAACATGGAATCCTCTTTCAGGACCGCAGGCATGAGCTTGACCTTGTCTCGCAGTTTCTGCTCGCGAATCAGCCAGTGCAGGGTCAATTCGTTCATATAGAAATAGCGCACGTGGCCGGCAACGATTTTGCGCAGATTGGTCACGTTGCTGCCGGTGCTGTCGTCGACGGTGATGCCGCGCGAGCGCAACTGGTCAATGTAGGCTGCGCCGCGCGAGGTTGTGACCAGCGGCTTGAGGCGCGCCAGGTCGTCCAGCGAATTGATCTCTGCCGTATCGTCGGCGGCTGCCGCCAGGCGTTGGCGCGAGATGTACAAAGGCTGCGGAACGGCGATAGCGATATGCCGGCGCAAGGGAGTGGAAACCAGGGCGCAGGCTATATCGGCATTGCCGAGGCGGAGATTCTGCTCGATCACCAGCACCGAGCGAATGTCGTCCAGGCCCGTGAAACGGATGCGCGGTTCAACGCGGGTGATGGCGGCAAGGATGTCGGGACAAACGCCGGTGGTGGGCCGGCCTTCCTGCTGGATCCATTTGGGCGGCAGGCTTTCCTGGCCGGTGACACGCAATACAAGGTCCCCGGGAGCTGCCGCCAAAGGCAGGGCCGCAAGCAGGAACGCACCCAACGCGGTAAGCGGGAATATTTTCATATTGTTGACCCCTTACCGCGATTCTAGAACTAATGGCTATCAGGCGAAAGAGTCACTTACTTTGGCGAGGTAGAACCATTCGGCGTTTGGCTTTGCATTGACGTCCGGGAACAACATATAGGCGTCGAATGGCGCCAGCACTGCGCTGCCATCGGCGCGCCGGCCGATTTCGTCGCCGACTGACAGTCGGTCAAAGCTGGACCAGGTGCGGCTGAAAGCATCGGCAGGATCCAGCTTGTCGTGCACTTCGACCATCGACAGGTATTCCATGTCTTCCAGCGCGATTGGCTGCGGCTTTGGCGCGTCGATCAGGCCGAAGTGGGCCAGGACGTTCATGATGGCGCGGTAGGCCACGTCCGGCGCGTGCGGATCGAAGTGCTGGCCGCATTCCAGGGTCAGGGCCATGCCGCCGGTGCTGCGCATGAATTCGGTGGTGCCGACGCCGTATTTCAGAACTGTCTGCACTTCGCTGTCGTCGCGCAGGCGGCGCTCTACGCCGGCGCCGTAGGTAGCCATCCAGCCGTCGACGAAGCGTTTGACGCCGAGGATGCGCGCCATGGCGCGTTCTTCGGCTTCGTGCCGGAATGGTTGCAGGGTGCCGTCGTTATTGCGCGGGCCGACCATCACGAAAGGCTGGCTCTGGGCGTTGAACGAGTGCAGGTCCAACAGGATTTCGTGCTGGCCGAGCAGGGGACACAGCCAGTTGGCGATGTGGTCTTCAAAGTCTTGCGGGTTTTCGGTCGGGAACAGGTTGCGGTTCAGGTTACGGTCGCCGGAGCGCTGGTTTTTCTGGTATGCCAACGGATTGGTGATCGGCACGAAGGTCACGCTGCCGTTCAGGATGTGCAGTTCGCCTTTGTCCAGTTGCTCCATGACGCGCAGGATACCTTTGGTGCCGCAGGTTTCGTTGCCGTGCACGGCGCCGGTGATGATCAGGCGGCGGCCCTTGCCCTGGCCGGTGTAATTGACAGATTTGAAATGCATTTTGCTGGCGTCGGTCATGCTGTTCCCTGGTGGCGAATGAGTGGCCGATATTCTAGCGCAGGTACAATGCGCGCATGAATCGATCTTCCCGCGTCCATGGCCTGGATACTTTGCGCGCGCTGGCCATCATGCTGGTGTTTGCCAACCATTACATGTCCTTCGTCAGCCACGAGCCGACCTTCGGCTGGTTCAGCGAAATCGGCTGGGCCGGCGTGGACTTGTTCTTTGCGCTTTCCGGTTACCTGATTGGTAACCAGGTGTTTTCGGCCATGCGCGGGCCGGGCCTGTCGCTGCCGCATTTTTACGCGCGGCGTTTGCTGCGCACCTTGCCGGCTTACCTGGCGGTGCTGGCGCTGTACGCTTATTGGCCGTATTGGGCGGGCAATTCGCCGCATGCGCCGTGGTGGAAGTACCTGACCTTCACGCTGAATATCAACCTCAAGCCGGGGACGTTGTTTTCGCATGCATGGTCGCTGTGCGTGGAGGAGCAGTTCTACCTGCTGTTGCCGCCTATTGTGCTTGCCATCGCGGCGGTCACGCGGGCGGGCGCCTCCCGCAGGATCGCCCTGGTCCTTGGCTGGGCGGCGCTGTTGTCGGCCATTGCGGCGGGCATGTGGCTGCGGAACGGCTGGTGGCAGCCGGCCATGGACCTCGGCGAGCATGGTAGCCGCAGTTACTACACCCTGATCTACTACTCCACGCTGTCGCGCTTCGACGAACTGCTGGCCGGCGTTGCCTTGGCGATGCTGCGCAACTTCCACCCGGACCTGTGGCAGCGCCTGACCAGGCACGGAAACTGGATGCTGGCCGTCGGCGCAGCGCTGACGGCGCTGGTTTTCTGGTTGTTCCTCGAACACCACTTCAGCTGGGGCATGTCGGTCTTTGGCTATCCCTTCCTGGGCCTGGCCTTTGCGACCTTGCTGCTGGCCGCCCTGAGCGAAGGCTCGCTGCTGCACAGCACCCGTATTCCAGGCATGGGTGCGATTGCCGTCTGGTCTTATTCGATCTACCTGACCCACAAGCAGCTGTGCATCCTGCTGGCCGACCCCTGGGAGCCGGTCGACCTGGATTCGATCGCGCTCATGATCGCGGCCAGCGTCTTTGCCGGATGGCTGCTATATTTTGCGGTCGAAGCGCCGTTCATGCGTCTCCGCGAGCGCTTCATCCCGAATAACTTCAAACGGAGTTCGAATGAAGCGACTGTTGGCAGCGTCCCTGTTACTCCTTAGCGCGCAAGCATTCGCGCAGCCCGCAGCCGGGCCTTTCGCGCGCATGGTGGTGATCCAGCCGAAGCCGGGCCAAAGTACGGCCTTCGAGCAGGGCTACCAGCGCCACCTCGAATGGCACAAAGGCGCCAACGACCGCTGGACCTGGTATGGCTGGTCCTTCGTACTTGGCGAGCGGCTTGGCATGTTCATGGATGGCACGTTCGGTCACGCTGCGGCGAATTTCGACGCGGCCGTGCAGCCTGCAGGCGATGCAGCCGACAATGCTGCCAACGTCGTGCCGCATGCCGATTTCCTGAGCCATGGCGTATTCCGCCGGCTGGATACGGCCAGCGTCGGCCAGCCGCTGCCGGATGCTGCTCCCTTCCTGGCGATGGCTACCTACACAGTTGCTCCGGGGGAGGAGACGGCATTCGAGCGCCAGTTGGTGGCCGGCGCCACGGCGCCCGCGAACAGCGGACGGGCGGCGCCGAGGTTCACCTGGTACCGCTTGCAGATCGGGGGCGGCGGCGGCCAGTATGTGCTGATGCGCGCTGCGCCAAGCTTTGCCGCAGCGGCGGATTTGCCTGAAGTACTTCCGGCAGGGGCGAAAGCGCTGGTGCGCGCTGTCCGGACGGAATTGCTGCGCTACCGCGCCGACATGAGCTACATCCCTAAGGACTAGCTGCGCATCTCGATGATGTTGTCGTTCCGGGCGTCCGTCAGGAAGGCAAACAGCGCGCGCACGCGGGCCGGGGCCTCATAGCCGTCCGTTGCCTCGATGGCGCGGCGCAGGCCGGGTGCGGCTTCGATGATGTGCGGACTGCCGTACGCGCGAATCAGCAAGGCAGCCAATTGCGCCGCTTCGCGCTCGTGGTTCTGGCGCAGGCGGCGTTCGATCACGTCGATCAGCCCGCGCTGCATGCGCGGAGTGGGATTCTCGATATGGGCAAACACCAGCGGCGTATTGGCGATCGCTTCGCACATGCGGCGCTCGATATCGTCGGCCTTGGTATCGGAGGGGATGTCGAAATACGCGCCAGCCCACCGGGTACGCGCGTACTGGTGGCCGGGCGGGAAGGAGTCGGCGGTGTCGAAGCCGAGCGCGTGGCTCAGCCTCTTCAGCCAATCAAGGATGATGGAGCTCATGGCGCACATTGTACCGCCACTGCCCAGGCG
This sequence comes from Duganella sp. Root336D2, assembly GCF_001425005.1. Classification (GTDB taxonomy): domain Bacteria; phylum Pseudomonadota; class Gammaproteobacteria; order Burkholderiales; family Burkholderiaceae_D; genus Rugamonas. The sequence continues at coordinate 330,472 of NZ_LMDB01000002.1, forward strand.
ACGTGCGACCCTGCTGGTATACTGCCTGACCGTCCCTGAGTGCCAGCAAGTGATTGCATTGGCAATATGAAGAGAAAATGAAGAACAGCCAGCTTGACCCGCTTGGTCCTATATGGACAGGCACCGCCACCGCCATCGCTGCGCTCTACGGCCTCTGGCCCGCCATGGACTGGCTTCGCGGGCCGGGGCAGCAAGGCGAGAAATGGTTTGTGCTCATGTTCCTGGGACCGATCATGTTCTTTGTCGTGACGCTTCCCGCCACTGCGATTCTTTGCATCATCTACAAGCGGATAGAAGAGGCGGGCAGGTACGTCGCCTCTCTGGTGCTGGTCAGCTTGTTCCTTGTCTTTGCGGGAGTGCCGGGGCTGCTAGGGCTGTCGGTGATCGCCGTCACCTTCCTTCTTGCATGGTCAACTGCGCGCAAAGATCAAAGGATTGCGCAAGAGCGTGATGACTTCGAGAGCGAAGGGGAACCACGCGAAGTTGAGATCAGCCCCGATTTTCTGGCGTCCTTCCCGGACCCATTGTGGAGCAGGTTTGACCTGGATGGTTGCAAAGCATTGTGGGCGATCGAAGGCGAACAGGATGGTGCACCCTACATGATCGTTGAAATAAGCCATGACCAGTTTGGCCTGATGGCTAGCGAGCACTCCACATCGACGACCACATTCTTCCTTGCCACCATACCCGCGTGGATTAGCGGTCGGCAGGTGACGTGGCGCCCCCCTGGCTACCACGCCTGGGCCGACAAAAAGTATGTCTACCTGGCCATGCCGTGCAAACAAGCCATGCCATCCAGCTGGAAGGCAACGCTGGCCAGTGCATTCCGCACGGCGGGCTCCCTCCAGCAAGCCAGTGCTGAAGCAGGGCGGCCACGTGCTGGATCCCGTCCCTATCGCGCCGTTGGCGGGGGCTTTGCAGTCCAGGCCTTGCGCTGCGCGATGTTGCTGGTATTTGCTTCATTCTTACTGTGGGGCGGGCTTGCTCCAATACTGGGACTGGTGGAGTTTTCGGCGGAATCTGTCAAGGTGGTGCCGGTGGCCTTCCTGGGGAGCCTGTTCTGCTTTGGTGGCGCCGGCTACTTTGGCTTACGGGCCCGCACCTGCTGGCTGCACGCATCCGGCTGACGATACTGCTGGCGGCCCTGGTGCCGCCAGCCCTTACACAGTGTGCGCTTCCTCGCCGAGGCGTCCGCCCCGGAAGTCCTCGACGGCCTGGAAGATCTCGGCCTGCGAGTTCATCACGAATGGGCCGTACTGCACGATCGGCTCATTCAGCGGCTTGCCCGACAACAGGATGAAACGGCTGTCAGGGCCAGCCTTGATGGTCACGCCATCGGCGCCTGCGTTGTTGGCCAGGATCGCCATGCTCTGCGCAGGAACCGCCTTGCCATCCACCGTGACCTCGCCGCGATAGGTGTAGATGAAGGCGTTATGGCCTGCGCGGATCGCCTGGTTGAATGCTTCGCCGGCAGGCAGTTCCACGTCGATGTACAGCGGTTCCGTCACTTCGCGCTGCACAGCGCCCGCCACGCCCTGGCTTTCACCGGCGATGACACGTACCGTGGCACCGTTTTCGGTCTTCACGACCGGGATTTCATCGGCCTGGAAGTCCTTGTACCAAGGCTGCTGCATCTTGTCCTTGGCGGGCAGGTTAAGCCACAGCTGGAAGCCTTCCATCAACCCTTCCGCCTGTTCCGGCATTTCTGAGTGGATCACGCCGCGGCCGGCCGTCATCCACTGCACGCCGCCGCTGGCCAGCAAACCTTCATTGCCGGCGCTGTCGCGGTGCCGCATGCGGCCAGTCAGCATATAGGTGACCGTTTCAAAGCCGCGGTGTGGGTGGTCGGGGAAGCCGGCGATGTAATCGTTGGCTTGCTCCGAGCCGAAATTGTCCAGCATCAGGAACGGGTCGAGGCGACGCTGCAGCGGCTGGGTCAACACGCGGTTGATTTTCACGCCAGCGCCATCCATCACGGCCTGGCCGCGGATAATCCGTTCCACTGTGCGGGTTTGGGCGATGTTGTCCATTTTTTTTCCTTTGTCAGTTATGCCAGCAGTTCTTCAACGCGTGCATCGGCAGCAGCTTTCTGCTGTGCGGCCACTTCCGGGCCGTAGCCCTGGCCTTCGATGAATACGTACTCCACGTCGGTCAGGCCGATGAATGCCAGGAACATCTTCAGGTGCGGGAACTGGGTATCAGTTGGCGCATCTTTGTGCATGCCGCCGCGCGAGGTGGCGACATAGACTTTTTTACCTTGCAGCAGGCCGAGCGGACCGTTTTCGGTGTACTTGAAGGTGACACCGGCGCGGGCAATCGCGTCGAACCAGGATTTCAGTTGCACCGTGATGCCGAAGTTGTACATCGGTGCGCCGAGCACGATCACGTCAGCAGCCTGCACCTGGGCGATCAGCGCATCATCCAGGGCCACGCGTGCAGCTTGTTCCGCGCTGCGTTGGCCGGCTGGGGTGAACAGGGCCTGCAGGGTGGATTCGTCCAGCACTGGATGCGGGTTGGCAGCCAGGTCGCGCACTTCGACGCTGGCGCCCGGATTGGCAGCCAGCAGCTTGTTCACGATATTGCTTGCTACGCGGGACGATTCGGAACCGGAGCTTTTTGCGCTGGAGTTGATTTGCAGGATGTTCATAGTGTACTTCCTTTCGGTATTCGGTTTAGTGCTGCGATGGAGTAACTATAGCGGTTCCATATTTGATCCAGAAGCCGTTAAAATGGATAACATTGTTCCATCAGTGGAACGGGGAGCCGTGAAATGACCGAAATTGACCCCAGCGACTTGCTGTTATTCGCCCGAATCGTGGAATTTGGCAGCTTGAGCCAGGTTTCCGAGCGCCTGCAATTGCCAAAATCGACAGTTTCCCGCCGCCTGACCCAGCTCGAGGCCCGGTTGGGCGAACGGTTGCTGACCCGTACCACCCGCAAGCTGGTGCTGACCGAATTTGGCGCCAGCCTGCTGGAACACGCGCGCCGGGTGGCAGAGGAAACCGAAGCTGCCGGCGCACTGGCGCAGCATCGCCAACAGGCGCCCAGCGGCCTGCTGCGAGTTTCGATGCCGGCCGATTTCGCCAACGTCTACCTGGCGACGATTCTGCCGGCCTTCATGGCCAAGTACCCGGGCATCAAGCTTGAGCTGGATTTGTCGCCGCGCCGGGTCGACCTGGTGGCGGAGAATTTCGACATCGCGATTCGTATGGGGGCATTGCCGGACGACGCCACGCTGGCAGCGCGCAAGGTGCTGATCTCATCCTGGGGCCTGTACGCCGCGCCGTCCTACACCGGGCTGCATGGCCTGCCGGAACACCCGGACGACCTGTTCAAGCATGAGTTGCTCAGCTTGCGGCCCATGGCCAATGGCCTGGTGCGTTGGTCGCTCACGCGCGGCAAGAACACCTGGGAGCGTGACTTGCCCGTACGCCTGATGGCCAATTCGCCGGAGCTGCTGACGCGCATGGCCGCCACCGGCTTGGGTATCGCGACCTGCACCACGCAGTTCGCGGCGCCGCTGGTAGCACGCGGCGAACTGGTACGCGTGCTGCCTGACTGGTGCTTCCCGGCGGTGACCGGCTGGGCTGTTTTCCCAGGCAGGCGCCTGATGCCGGCCAAGACGCGGGTCTTCCTGGATACGTTGGAAGCCAATTTCGCCAACCAGGCGCCTGCCAATTTCGCAGCAACTACTCTATGAGTGGTAAATTTATCTACATAGGCGACATCGAAGTGCAGGATTGCCAGTGTCACCAGCGCTGAAAGGACCGAGTAATGGCCAGTGAATACGCAACGCAGTTGTTTGCCGCAAGAGATGAGGGACGCTTCGCAGGGCTTGTGCGTTGATTTCTGCGCGGCTCGATCTTGGTGGGCGCATTCTGATTCAAGAATATAGCGCGCAGCGAGACGGCAAGCCTTGGCTCAAGGCTCATGCGGTCATTACGGTTGACGAGCAAACCTCAGGGCTTGGTCTTTTCTGGTTCGACAGCCTGGGATTCGTTCCCGCTGTGCCGGCGCCGGGCGAGTGGGATGAGCGCGCACTGCGGTTTGTGCGTACATCGTCGCGCGGGCAGACGCGTCACACCTATATGCCAACCGTCCAGCATCGTATGAGCTGGCATTGGAGAGTTCCGTTAACTCCGGCGATAGCTGGGTGCCTGTGATGGTGGGGCGCTATTCGCGCGTGGGTAGGCAAACCTCGATTTCGCCAACATGTGGCTTCATGGCCCGCTCATAAGCACTGGCCTGCCGCCCGTCCAGACCCGCCATAAATGCCCATATCAGAGACCGTAACTAATGCTAGTTAGGTCGTATTGACGGCAGTTCCTGTCACTTTCGGTATCGTTCGCAGAAGGTTGTTGCGCAAAATTATTGCAGAAGTGCAGCATTGGTATATATTTTTGTAATTGAATATATGCTAAAATTCTGCCCTTTTCGATAATTTATTAGGGTCAGAATTTTGCGCCGCCTTATCTGTCTGCTGCTTTCCATGTTTGCAATTCAAGCGCAAGCGAGCAACTGCGCGCTTGACGGCATCAAGCTGTTGGCGCTGGGCGCGGAAGATGGCCGCATCGTTCTGCAGATGCCTGACCGGGCGTTGCAGGAGGTGGCGGTGGGCGATGTGGTGCCTGGCACCGAGGCGCGGCTGACCAAGTTATTACAGTCGGCGGCGGTGTTCGAACTGCCGGGCGCGCAGGGTGGGGAAGGGCAGACCGTTCGGTTGCTTAAGAGCGGTGCGGTGCAGTGCTTCAAGGTAAGCGACGAGAAAAAAACCTTGCGCCGGGCACCGATGAAAATGGACGTCTTCCAGGTAGGTGAGCCAGCAAAAGGCGCATCCCAATCCGGCAAGAAACAAGACTGATCGGATTAGGGCATGCGTATGTTTACTTCGGTAAAGAAGATTTGTCGCGCCTGGCTGCTGCTGGCGCTTGCGTTCACGGTGTGCGGTACAGCGTGGGCTGACTTCCCCGCTGTGAAAGCATTCCCCCATACGGGAGTCTTCAGGCCGCAACTGGTGCGCATCAAGCACGACGTGGCAGTCATCTCGATGGATGGCAATTACAACCGGGACCTGGCTGACGGTGGCGTCAATATCGAGCCGCGTACCGAAATCGCCAAGGAATTCCTGCGTACGCATGCCGACAAATACGACTTTATCGTCGTCTTCAGTAATTTCGAATACAACACCAAAGATGCGCTGGCATTCCACATCGGGGTCCAGAACAAGGTTGGCGGCCTGGGCCTTGAAGCCTTCGATAACACGGCGGAGTTCGGCAGCCGTGGCAAGCTGCTTGGCTACATCGATATGGCCGCGCTGTCGCGCTATAACCTGAATCCCTACAGCACCGGCTTTGACCGCGTGCTGCAAGTGTTTGCCCACGAATTCCTGCACCAGTGGGGCAGCCACGTCAAAGTGCGCGGTCCCGATGGAAAGCCAAGCGATGTGCTGCTTGGCCGTGACGGTGCGCACTGGAGCTTCCTGCTGGATAGTGGTGCTTCCGTCGAATTCGGCAACCAGTGGCAGGACAATGGCAATGGCACGTTTACTTCGGTCGCCGGCCAGCAGTTCTTCAGTCCGCTGGACCTGTACTTGATGGGCATGCTGAAAAAGGAGGAGGTGCCTCCCTTCTTCCTGATCGATAGCCCCGCTGTCGACAAGAAGCGGCTGCCGGAAAACGGCGTCACTATCAGCGGCAGTCGCCGCAACCTCTCCATCGATGATGTCATCGCGGTCGAAGGGCCGCGTACCCCAGACGCCGAGCACGCCCAGAAGGAATTCCGTCTGGGCTTTGTGCTGTTAACGCGTCCGGGTGAGAAGGTCAGCGATGAAGTGCTGGCAAACCTCGGCGCCGTGCGCACTGCGATTACTACCCGCTTGTCGGTGTTGACCGGTGGCCGTGCACTGGTGCAGAGCTATCTTGAGCCGAAGGTCGAAGTTGCTGGCCCGGGGACGCCGCCGGATACCGGTCCAGTGCGCATTAGCGCCAGTACGCACGACGGCCTGCTGTGGCTGCGAAAGCAGAGCAGTGGCGGCCCATGGCGGGACAATCCGATGACTGCCGTGCGCGACACGACTGTCGTGCTCGATACGATCATTGACGCCGACGGCGTCGAGTTCAATAAGACATCGGGCTTGCAGTGGCTGCGCACACAGGCGAACAGCAACACCGACTACCAGGCCCGGACTATTCGGGCTTTGATGCGTTATAAAATCAACGCCGATGATGCGGCAGCCAAGTTGGCCACTGCCCAAAATGCGGACGGCGGTTGGGGTGTCGCGCCGGGCTACCAGAGTAATGCACTTGATACGGCGCTGGCCTTGCTGGCGCTGCAGCCATTTGATACCAGCCTGGCAGCAGGCAGGCTGGCGCCGGCGGCCTCCTATCTTGCGGCCCGCCAGAATCCGGACGGCGGCTGGGGCAACCTGAACGGAGGCGTTTCGCGTACCTACGCATCTGCCATTGTGGTCCAGGCAATGGCCGGGAGAGTGCAGGGCGGCGACTTGCTGAACAAGGCGAAGGCATTTCTCGCCAGCCGGCAAAATCCCGATGGTGGTTTTGGCGACAGTCCAAGCACCGTGCATGACACTGTAAACGTGATGCAGGCGCTGCTGGCGCAAAATGGACTCAGTGCGGTGCGCAGTGGGGATGCGATTGCCTACGTGTCGTCGTCGCAGCGGACCGATGGCAGTTGGGACGGCAGTGCCTATTCCACTGCACTGGCCGTGCGCTTGCTGAAAAGCTCCGGCCTGTTCAACTGGACTACGGCCGGCATGCAGGCCGCGCCTGCGGCGCCGACTGATGGCCAGTCGGTCATCCTGTCATTCAAAGTCAGTAATACCGGAACGACGTCCGCGCCTGCGGGCGTTGCGCGTTTGTACGATGGCGACCCCGCCACTGGCGGCGTGTCGGTTGGTAACGATATCGCAATCCCGCCGCTGGCAATTGGCGGCAGCGTTGAACTGCAGCAGGTCTGGAGCACGTTTAATAAAGAGGGTACCCATCAGCTGGTGCTGGTGGTCGATCCATCCGGCAAAGTCACGGAATCGAGCAAGTCCGACAATGAAGCCAGGATTGCTGTCACCGTCAAGACGGCACCGGCTGGCACCGAACTGCTGCTGAATGCCAGCGATATCACCGTCACCCCGGCCAAGCCAGCCAAGCTGCCGACAGTGCTGGGCGTGTCTGCGCTGATCAGTAACATCGGCAAAACCGATGCCAAGGACGTACGCGTGGTGTTGATGCAAGGGCAGGGTACTGCCGCGCGCATCGTGGCTGAGAAACAGCTCAACATGCTGGGGCGTACCCAGCAGGTAGTCAATTTCAGTACGACGATCAGCCAGTCCGGCGCTTACGATTACACGGTTGTGATCGACCCGGATAACCGGATTTCAGAGCAGGACAAGGCCAACAACAGCGCAGGAGCCCATGTGGAAACCGCCGCTGCGCTGGACCTCGAAGTTACGCAGCAAGACGTGTCAATCTTGAGCAGCCCGGTCTACCTTGGTTCGGACGCCAACTTCAAGATCAAGCTGCGCAATGCGGGTACGCAGGATAGCCCGCCATTCAAGGTGCGCTATACGGTCTCGGATGGCACGAATTCGGTTGAAGCTGCCGTCAGGACGCTGCAGCTTGCCAGCGGCATGAGCACCGAAGAAGACCTGGTGTGGCGCACCACCATGGGGGGTGACCTGACCATGACGGTCGAAATCGATCCCGATAGCGTTCTTGCCGAAAGTGATCGCAGCAATAATGCTGCGGGGTTCTCATTCCGTGCGCTTGTAGCCAACGGCTCCAACCTGGCGATCAGCTTCAAGGAATTGACGGTTAAGCCGGCACCGGTACTGGAAGGCAGCCCGGTTCAACTGAGCCAGGTTGTGCGCAACACCGGCAACGCCAGCGCGAATAATATCGAAGTCGCCTTCTATGATGGCGACCCGGCGGGCGGCCATATGATCGGCAGCCTGCAAACCATTCCGGCCCTGGCCGCTGGTGCAAGCGCCACGGTCAGCGTGCAATGGCCGCGATTCCCCGATGCCGCCGAACATATCGTCTTCGTTGTCGTCGATCCGTCCAACAAGCAAACCGAACTTTCGCGCGACGACAACAGCGCCTTCCTGTCAGTGTCGGGCTCGAGCCTGCCTGACCTTGCGGTTTCCGATGGTGATCTTGTCCTGACGCCGGCAGCTCCGCGCCCCGGCGATCCGATCGACGTGGCCGTGAAAGTGGCCAACCTGGGCAAACAAGTTGCCCAGGGTGTCGTGGTACGTCTGTATAGCGGCGAACCAGCGCAGGGCGGAAGCCAGATCGGCGCAGAGCAGCAGATTGCCGCGCTGGCCGGCGGCGACAGCCGCGTGCTGCATTTCGCGGTACCGGCCCATGCGGCGGGCGGCCTGAACTTCGTTGTGGTGGCTGATCCGGATCAGCGCATCGAAGAGAAAACACGTGCCAATAACACGGCCCGCCTCGTCACCACGGTGCAGGACGGTGACCTGTTCATTACCGAGCGCTACTTCTCGCCGAATGGCGACGGCGTCAAGGACAGCACCATGCTTTCCTTCCGCCTGAAGCAGCTGGGCGACGTCAGCGTGCAGGTATTGGATAAAGATGACAAGGTGGTGCGCCAGTTCAGCGGCGCCGGAATGACCCAGGTAAATGGCGGGAGCGTAAGCTGGGATGGCGTTGACGAACGCGGCGCGCTGATGGCTGACGGCAGTTACCGCCTGCGCCTGTTGGGCAAGGATGGCAGTGTCCTGGGCGAAAAAACGACCAATGTCGACACCAACCGCTCGCCCGTATTGGCCGCGCTTGGCACGGAATTCGAATACCGCAGGAACCTGTCCTGCGAAGCGCCTTACATTGATTACGACCATCAGGAAGTCGACACGGTTTATTCGAATCCCGTCCCCTCTGCGTACTTTACGGCAGACGAAAACCAGGTGTTCATGCAGTCCGTGGAGGACCAAGAACGAAAAATGCGCCCTAATTTCTGGCGTGCGTTTAGCGACGGCTCGAACCTGAATCCGCTGCTTTCCGGCGCTTTGCTCGAGAAATCGAATTGGACGAACTTCAGCATTGCAGCCAATGGCAAGCTGGTTGCGGCAACGCGCAAGCCTTGGGATACCGGCCATTATGAGCTTTGGATCATGCAAGGCGACGGCGGCAATCCGAGAAAGCTGCGTGATTTCGGCAGCGATAATTTCGCCGGAAAACTGAGTAGCGATGGACGCCATTTCCTGGCCACCGTCGGCGGTAAACGCCTGCGCATTCCAGTTGATGGTTCAGGCGAAGTGATCCTGGGCGATGCGCTTGCACCACGTAAGGACAATCAATTCGACGGCTGGTCGCCGGATGGACGCCTGCGTGCAGTGTTGACCAAAGTGCTGATTCCTGATGGACGCCGTCAGGGGCAGAACTATATTCATGTCGAAGTGCAGGACGAAGATGGTAAAACCGTCTTCAGTGCCGACACGCGGCGTGGGCGCGGCGACTCCAGTTGGCAGCTTGCCACGACCGGTGTGACCTGGGCCGATGACAGCAGGCATTTCGGTTTCGGGCACTCGTTCGCACCAGTTGACTGTGGCAATGCCGGCGCCGGCGGCACTTCCTCCACGGAGCCGTGCGGCTTTGGACATGTCTTCACGCTGGTGGACCTGGACAAGCGAAACTTGACGCCTGTTGCGGCAACACGTCTCCCAGCGGCAGGATCTGAAGGCACCGCCGCAAGTGTTGCGCGCTACCAGTTCGCGCCGGAGGGTAAATCCGTCATCCGTACAGTATACGATCGTGAGTTCTGCGGGACGAAGTCTGACTTGAGCGATCCTTGCCTTGCAGTGATCGATCTAGAGAACGGCAAAATCCGTTCGCTATTTGCTGAGCAGGCTAGCGGAACACTTGGTGATCACGGTGTGCCGCGTAACTTCGAAATTGCAGGCTTCCTGCCATCAGGGCGCCAGATGCTGTTCATTTCGACGGATGCAAGTGAGGACCCTGCAAGCGCCTGCTACCAGAAGGGAGCAGACCTGTACACGATCGGCAGCCTGTACAACCTGACGGCTGACCTGCGTGCCGTGCGCGGCACCAGCGCAGCGCTGATGCTGAGCGGAACCGCCTCCGACCTGAACTTCAAGCGCTTCCGCCTGGAGTACGCCACTGCCGAGGCGCCAGAGGACTGGAAGGCGATTCAGCCTGCGTCGGCAACGCCGGTGATCGATACTGCATTCACCACCTGGGTGCCGCCGGGTTACGGTCGCTATCTGGTGCGCCTTACCGTGGAAGACACCGCCGGCAACCTGCGCGAACGTGTTATCAACGTAACCTGGGACGACAGGCCGAGCATCACCGACGTCTATAAAGACAACGAATTTGTGTCGCCGAACGGTGACAAGGTTCAGGACGAGTATGTCCTGCATTACCGCGTGCAGGAGCCGGTCCACCTGGAGTTCCAGGTGCTCGACAAGAATATGAGCGTGGTACGCAGCGTGTCGCGCGACCACTTTGGTGTTGGTATCGAATCGAGCTTTGTATGGGATGGGCGCAATGATGCCGGCATCGCCATGCCGGATGGTCAGTACCGCGTCCGTCTGCAGGATTATGAATTCTTTGCCACGCTGGACCGTCAGGCTCCGGCGGGCAAGCTCGAGATGACTTCGGCATACGGCCAGTTGGAGCCTGGTCTGCCGATCGCTTGGGCGGTACCGAAACTGATTTGGAAATCGAGCGACAACAATTATCTGTCAATGTCGCAAGAAAAGGGTTCGGGCGAAACGCCAGCTGAATGGAGCGAAGTGGGGCGCTACCCGGAACTTGCATCGGAGGGTTCATCCAGCCTGATTACGCGGCGTGGACAGGAACTGCTGATGGGAGATTACATCAATATCCAGTACCGTATGACGGTTATGGACAAAGCGGGCAATCAAACCGTCCTGAATAGTGGACTGGCAAAGCAGGAAGTATTCTTGCTGGCTAATGCCAGCCATAAGGAATTGCCGGGGGGGCGCGTAGCTGCTTCCGAAGCGTTCTCTTATGTGGAGCCAGGACACCTGGCCGCTGCCTGGCTGCCCTCGCTTGACCGAAACTTGCCTATCCGCCTGCGGGTCTTTGAAAGCGTACGCAAACCGCTGGCGGCTGTTGTCGTCCAGTTCCAGGATATCCCGGACCCCCGCAAGCCACTCAAACCCGGTGAATCGAGAGAAGTTTGTGAAACTTGCTGGCACGAAGTTGCCATGAAAAAGTTTGGCGTGATGAAAACGGCGGAAACATTCGTCGCCACTGATGTTCCGAGAGACGGAAACTTCGAGATGCTGTGGGATGCCAGCGGACTGGATCGCAGCAAGTTTTACCTGGTCCGCGTCAAATTGCTTGATGTGGATGGTGCCGAAGCCACCAGCTTGATCGATTACATCCTGCCGCCGGGCATGGAAGACGTGCACATCGTCCAGATCGGAGGCGCGCGCCATCAGAGAATGGATTTGATCGAATCTGTGGTGACGGATGAGCCAGTTGAGCGGGTCGAGCTGCGCATAAAGAGCCAATTCATTGATGATAAATCGGGCCCGGTAGATCCGCGCTATATGACTGAGCGTACTATTCATACTGTATACGCGCCAGGTTTCCAGCTTTACAATCGCATGCTTGACTACAAGCTGTTGGAAACCCTCGACCTGCACAATTGCGCAACCTACCAATTCCAGCTCGTTGCCTACACGGTATCGGGGCGGAAACTGGAGTCCAAGCCGTCGTGGACCGCACTTCCTCCGGAATGCCTCGATATTTCCTGGGTGGTGAAGCCGGTTCCGGCCGAAACCTGTAATGCAACGCCATCGGGCAAGACGCAGATCACGCTTTTCCCATACGATTTGCTGCCGCGAACAGAGCCTGTGAAGCCACGCCTGGTCCAGTTGCAATTGGGCGAAACGCAGGCAAATGGCGAGGAGAGCATTCTCAATAACTGGAATGACATCACTGATCGCGGCAAGTACACCTTCGATCTCGATACGTCGGCACTTCCGGCTGGCATGCGCACATACTTCGCACGCTTGATCGACGAGTTTGGCAATAAAGTGGATGTACCAGTTACAGTTGAGGTGGCCCATGACGCCCCAACTTTGCGTGTTACCGCACCTGTCGCAGGCAAAGTCTGCCCGGTTCACGACAAGGATAACCGGCCTCAGCTCGCAGTAGAGGCGGAGGTCATCAGCAATAGTCCAATCCGCTACGGCGTCGAATGGGGGGGCGACCCTTGGCAGCAAACCACTTGTACAGAAAATGAAGAACGTTGCCTGCGTGCTGATCCGGTGCAAACTGCCCATGCAGGGAAGCCTAATCCTGAGGATTCTCCTGATGCCGAAGAGCGCTTCCTCAAGGAATACCACCATCCGGGCTACAAAGCGAAAAATGGTGAGGTAGGACGCATTCCGCTGGATCCGCTGAAGAAGAGCGTCACCTTCCGCCTGCATTCCTTCAACGCTGCGGGCCACAATACCTGCACGGCCCCGGTCGAAGTGGAATATGACGCTCAGGTAGCGGTAGAGAGCCTGAAGCTGGACCGCGCCGTGTTCTCGCCGTTTGCCGCTGCACCACTGTCGCACACGACGCTGACCATCACGCCTGATGAAGACGTGACGCTGGATGTCGAGGTGGTGCCGGCGCAATCTCATGGCGATGGCAAATTCAGCGCCACCGGCCCGGCCGTACGTACGCTGGCCAAGGGCCGGACTGCTGCCGCTGGCCCGACCACGATCGAGTGGGATGGCCGTGACAATAACCAGCAGGTTGTCGCAGACGGCCTGTACGCCTTGCGCGTCACCTATTGGGATGGTTGCCAGAACCAGCTGGTCGACATGGCCGGTGTCATCGTGGACGGCACGCCGCCGGTATTGGGTATTGCCGCACCGGCTGCCCACACCAGTCTCGGCCTGAACACATCCGTCACCGGCTCGGTACGCGATGTCCGCCTGCTGGCCTATGAACTGAAGTTCGCCTTGGCGAGCGCACCGGAAACCTGGTTGCCTCTGGCTACCGGCAACGCGCCAACGGCCGATGACGCAGGCAGCCAACTGCTGGCCAACTGGAATACTTATGGATTGTCGGGCCCTGCGACCTTGCGCCTGAGCGCTATCGACGGCGCAGGCAACCAAAGCAAACTCGACGTGCCGGTAACGATTGGCGCATCGGGCGCATTGCTCAGCGCCTTTGAAGGCAGCCCACTGGTGTTCTCGCCGAATGGCGACGGACGCGTCGACGCTGTCAGCCTGCGCTGGTCGCTGCTGCAACCGGCCAAGCTCACCCTGGAAATTTCTCCGGCTGCCGCGGCTGGCCAGAGCATTGCCGTCCTGCTCAAGGACGAAGCAGCCGAACCTGGCGCTCGGGCGATTGCCTGGGATGGCAAAGGCAGCAATGGTGCGGTTATGGCTGATGGCAAATACCTCGCCAAGCTGGTTGCCGTTGCAGTTGACGGTTCCGGCACGACCCAGGAAGAGGTCGTGAAGCTGGTATTGGATAACACAGCCCCAGGACTGGCGTTCAGCCATCCGAAAGGGGAGTTTGCTACCGCGCGCGGATCGGCCATGGTGAACGTATCGGACGACAACCTGGAGTCCTATAAGACTTACTTCTCGACTGCGCCGGCGAATGAGGCCAGCTGGCAGCTGGCCAGCGAAGGCAATGTGGCGGCCAATGGCCTGGCGGCCAAGTCGCTGGAAGGTCTGGCAGAGGGCAGCTATGCGCTGAAGGTGGTAGCGGTCGACCAGGCCGCCAACCGCAGCGACCTGCAAAAGACGTTCGCGATCGATAACACCCCGCCGAAGCCGACGCTCACCGCGCCAGCCGACGGCAGTTACCTGAGCATCCGCAAAAATCCGGTGGCTGTACGCGGCAAGGTTGAAGAAGCCAACCCGGCCAGCTTCGCGCTGAGGCTGGCACCAGCCGGCGCCGGTGGCGCCACGGACCTGGCCAGCGGCAATGGCAAACCGGCTTCGGAACTGCTGGCGAACTGGGACCTCTCTGGCCTGGCGGACGGCCGCTACGTGCTGACCCTGCACGCCCAGGACCTTGCGGGCCTGGAAGCCGATGCTGCGGTAACGGTGACGGTCGATAACACCGCTCCGCTGGCGGTAATTACAACGCCGGCCAACGGTTCCTACGTGCGCAAGGCCGCCGATATTATTGGCGTGGCGCGCGACGAAAACCTGCAAGACTATCGCATCGACATCGCGCCCGGCGGCAAGGCTGCGGCGCAGCGCTGGTCGCCGCTTGGCAGCGGATCGGCCGCCGTGGATAACGCCGTCCTGTTGCCGTGGAAGGCTTTGCCGGCGGATGGCGTGCATACCCTGCGCCTGACCGTTACCGACAAGGCGGGTAATACAAGCGAGACGATGGCGGAAATCACCGTCGACACCACGCCGCCTGCGGCCCCGCAAGGCGTACGTGCTGTCGTGGAGAAGGGCAAGGACATCCGTGTCAGCTGGACGGCCAACACCGAACCGGATCTGGCCGGCTACATCGTCTATCGCGATGGCCAGCGTCTCAATCAGGACCTGCTGCAAGCTGCGGTTTACCTGGATCCGGGCCTCGATGCCGGCACCTACAATTATGTCGTCAAGGCAGTCGACAAGGCTGGCTGGGAAAGCGAGCCTTCGCAGAACGCTCCTGCGACCATCAGCAGCCAGGAGCTGACCGCCGCCATTTACGGCCCACTGGATGGCGCCCGCATCAGCGCGTCGGTGGACGTGACTGGTACCGCCAGCGCCGGCAAGGCATTCAAGGAGTACCGCCTGTATATGGGTGTCGGTACGCAACCGTCCACATGGAAGCTGGTGCGCCGTTCGCCGGTCCCGACGGTGGCCGATATCCTTGGTGCGCTGGCGACTTTCGGCATCGCCGAGAACGAGTTCATTACCCTGAAGCTGGAGGCGGAAGACCTGTCCGGCCAGGTGGCGCAAGCCCAGGTGGCTGTGCAGGTGGACAACTCGCCGCCGCTAGCGCCGACCCAGCTGGTCGGCAGCCTGCAAGGCAATAACGCGAACCTGTCCTGGACCGCCAGCACCTCGGCCGATGTGGCCGGTTACCTGCTGTGGCGTAATGGCAAGCTGGCCAATGCTACCGGACCGGTAGTGGGCAGCCTGAAGCCTTACCTGATCAAACAGACCAGCTTCAAGGACCTGAAATTGCCGAATGGCGACTACGCCTATACGGTGCAGGCAATGGACCAGGCCGAAAACCTGAGCCCGTTGTCCAACACGGTGCAACTGGCCGTCCATGGCACGCCGCATGCCGTACTGGCGGCTCCGCTGAACAATGCCAAAGTTGGTGATGGCGTTTACCTGCGAGCAACCAGTGCCGATACCGATATTGCCAGCGTTGAATTCCAGTACCGCGCAGCCAGTGATGGCGCCTGGAGCGCTGTGGCCCCGGCCGTGGCCCAGATGCCATTCGGCGTGAAGTGGAACAATGCCGGACTGCCATTCGGCGACTACCAGCTGCAGGTCATTGCGACAAGCAAGTTCGGCCTGGTCGATCCGGCGCCGACGCCAATCCTGGTGCACCTGGGCGATTACCGCGTGCCGGAGTTGTCGGCAAAAGTGAAAGGCAATGCGGTTACGCTGACCTGGCAGACCGTGCCAAGCGGCGCCAGCGGCCTGGTGATCCAACGCACTGGTGCGCGCGATACGGACAAGCAGGAATGGAACCTGGATGCCAGCGCCCGTGAGCTGGTCGACACCGATGTGGCGCCCGGCGCCTATGCGTACACCATCCGCGCCAAATTTGCTGATGGTACCGAAGGCGCCTCGAGCAACGCGGTGCCGGTACTGGTGTATGCGCCGGTGTACCGCCAGCCGTATACGCCGACCGCGGAAGCCAGCTTCCAGCTGCAAGCCAGCGCCGTTGGCCGTGGCCAGTTGCTGCTGGTGCGGCGCGTCGAGGGTCAGCCGGACCTGGAAATGAGCATTCCGACCGCCGACGACGGCAAGATCGTGCAGCCGGTGCTGCCAGTGGAGCTGGGCGAAAACCGCTTCGAACTGACCCACATGGACGGCCAGGGCAATGAAAGCATGATGGCGCGCTTCCGCGTTGTACGCGGCGCGCCGCCGGCCCAGCCGCGCGCGCTGACCGTGTCGCGCAATACTGCCGGCACCTTGTCGGCATCCTGGCTGGCAAATGCCGAGGGCAACATTGCCGGTTACGGCGTTGCCCTGGCAGGTGAGCGTAGCGTGGCCCCGCTCGATTTGTGGGAATGCGAGTATTCAAGCATGACTCGGGATTCTTCCGACAGATGCCCGTCTGAAGAACGGACTGATTGGACGTGGACGCCTGATCCGGAGTTGGGACTGGCCGATGCCTGGTACCAGGTTTCCGCCGAAGGTCGCATGAATTTCAGCCGGTTCACGACGCAGTGGCTGGCAGGTAGCGTGGCTGCCGATTTCGACATCGAAGGCTGGAGCGGCCAGGAATGGGTGCCGCTCGCTTCGGTGCGCGGCAATGCACGCAGCCGTGTCGATTCCGTGCTGCCGCAGCCTTATCGCAGCGACCGCGTGCGCGTCAAACTGATGCCGACGGAGCAAGGCCTTCCAACCATGACCGGTTTCAGCGTGACGACAGAACACTTGGCGGCCGGCACCCATATGGAGTGGGCTGGCGCGCTGAGAGGCGTGCGCGTGGAAGTGGCAGCGCAAAACGAGTTGGGCCTGTTTGGACCGGCTGCCGCGCGCACCGAAGGCGACACCGACAGCATGCCGCCGACCGCAGTGGTGCTGAGCGGTTCGGTCAATGGTTCGCAAGTCCGCCTGGCCTGGACCGCCAGCCAGGCCGCCGACGTGGCCCGCTACGAAGTCCGTATGGATGGCAGCGTGCTGGGTGAAACGCCGGGCCTGACCTTCAACACCGAGTTGAAGAACGGCCTGTACCAGTTCAACGTCGTCGCCATTGACGCCGACGGCAATCGTTCGCCTGCCTCCAATACGGTGGCCCTGCGTGTCGACGTGGCGCCAGCTGCGGCGCCGGTCAACCTCGCTGCGCAGGCGCAGGGGGGCGGTATCGCGCTGGCCTGGGGCCGTCCTTCGGCCGACATGCTGGTCTTCCGTGTACTGCGGGCAACCCAGCCGGGCGGCGCATACGCGGTGGTCGCCGAGCAGATCTACGGACTGAGCTTCCTGGATACCAGTGCAGTGCCGGGCACGCGCTACTACTATGTGGTAGTGGCTTTGGACGGAGCGGGTAACGCAGGCAAGAATTCGAACGAAGCCGATGCCACGATGGCCGAGCCCGACCTGCTGGCGGCGCCAGTCCTGTTCGCGCCGACCATTGCCGGCATGCCGGTCTCGACCCGCCAGCCGGCGGTCGAAGTGGTGGCCAACGCTGTGCCGGGTGCGCAGCTGTCCCTGCTGCGTGACGGCCAGGTGATCGCTACGGCGGCCACCCAGGCCCAGGCAGGCTCCGACAAGGTCAAGGTTGATGCCGGCACGTCCAATGCGGACGCGAGCCCGGACGGCCGCAGCTTGCTGGCGGTTGGCCAGGCGGCTTACCTGCTGGACTTTGCGGCGAAGTCCGCCACGCCGGTGCCGGTGCTGGACGGTGCTTCGGCCCCGCGCTGGTCGCATGATGGCCGCAGCATCGCCTTTGTCGATACGGCTAACGGTGGCCAGGTCCAGACTTACGTACCTGGCACCGGCGCTGTCGTGGCGGTGGGTAGCCTGAGCGGTGCCCAGCCTGAACTGGCCTGGTCGCCGAACGACAGCACGCTGGCTGTTGCTGCGCCTGACGGCGACGGCAATGCCAGCCTGTGGCTGCTGACTGTGGCCGATGGCTCGCAACGCCAGCTCGTGGTGGGCAATGGTGCCGAGAATTACGCAAAACTGGCATGGTCGCCGGATGGCAAATCGCTGGCCTGGACCGGCGGCGCGGGCGTACGCCTGGCAGCCGTGACTGATGGCGCCGTGACTGCACTGGCGGGAGACCGCCAGGTCAGCGCACTGGGCTGGTCGCGCGATGGCGCGACGCTGCTGGTCTCGACTGTGGACGGCGACGCGCACAGCGTCTCGGGCTACACCGTGGCCAATGGTCAGGCGGCGGAGCTCGGCGTCTATGGCCGTGCTACCGGTGCGCTGCGCACCGTGCCGGCCAATGACGGCTTCTTCCAGGTTGAAGATGGCCGTCTGGTGCAGCGCAGCAGCAAGGGCGAATATCGCGCCCAGCTGGCCGACGATGTGGACGGCAGCGCTGCGCTGCTGGCAAGCGGCAATGGCTATCTCATGTACCGCAACCGAGGGCAGCAATGGGTGCGCCTGTCGCCTGCAGGTACGGCCCGCTTTGGCTATGTACAGCTGCAAGCTGGGCTGAACCGCCTCACTGCGCGCAGCGGCGGGCAGGGCTCGCCTTCCGCCCCGGTTGACGTGACGCTGGTCGATGCCTTCCAGCCGAACCTGGCCTTGACAGAAGATGACTTCAGCTTCGACAAGGATGTGCTGGAAGCAGGCAAGCCGGTACGCCTCGGCGTTGCCGTGCACAACACTGGCACTGGCGATGCGGGCGCCTTTACTGTTGTACTGAGTGCGGCAGACGCCAATGGCGGTGTGACCGCCTTGGGCAGCCGCGCCATCGGCAGGCTGGCTGCCGGCCAGCAGCAACTGGTGGAAGCCGACTGGACGCCGGCGCTGGCGGGCAGCTATAGCATTGCGGCCGAGATCCAGGCTCCTGCTGTGGCAGAGAGCAGCACCGACGACAACCGCGCCGTGAAGGCTGTTGTGGTGGTGGCACCGGTTCCGGCGCCGGTACTGAGCGTGCAGGGCGTTCCTGCAGGCAGTGCGCTGGCCCTGAGCTGGGTGCAGCCTGCTGCCGAAGCGGTCACCAGCCATCGCGTGCGCCGCGCAACGGCAGCGAACGGTCCGTTCGATCAATTGGGCTATGCGCGGGAAACGCAGTATGTTGACCACGGCGCCAAAAATGGCGTGCGCTATTACTACGTGGTGACTGCCCTCGATGCCGATGGCCGCGACCGTGCCACCTCCAATGTGGCCAGCGGTATGGCGCAGGATACAGTTGCACCGGAAGCACCGGTCGTGCTGTCGCCGGCCAGTGCTGGCATGCCGGCGACCTTGGCCATTGGCAGCGCCGATATTGACGTTTCCGCCGAACCGGGCGCGACCGTGACCCTGGTTCGTGGCGGGCGTGAAGCAGGCCAGGGCGTTGCGTTGCGCGAATACGGCAGCAGCGAGCTGACCCTGCCGCGGGGCTCCAGGCTGGTGTCGGTGAGTGCGAACGGCGGCAAGCTGGTCTATGAGACAAACAACGAGGAGTTCATCTTGCTGGATCGCCAGACTGCGGCGACCCGCAAGCTGGAACTGGGCGAAGCGTCCAACCTGAGCCTGTCGCCGGACGGCAAAGTGCTGGCCTACTCGGTACGTCGCGCGGATGGCAACTTCGATATGCGCAGCCTGCAGCTCGATGGCGGCACCGCGAACACGCTGGCGACCTTCTACGCCAATGTCAGTGTCGCCCAGTGGTCGGCAGACTCGCGCCATGTCATGTTCACAGGAGCGCAGGTTCCTGGCCAGATCGGCGCGTGGCAGGCTGACCTGGCAAGCGGCAAGCGCAGCCTTCTTGCTGACAATGTGAGCGATCCGGCCATGTCCAAGGACGGCCAGTACCTCGCGTTCACGCGCGACAGTGCGCTGCAAGTGATCAAGGCCAGCGACGGCAGCCCTGTGGCTGGCGCCGAGGCCGAAGTCAGCGACCTGAGCTGGTCCCTGGACGGCAAGCTCCTGTTCGTACAAAGCGGGGCGGACCATATTGGCGAACTCAAGGAAATGACGGTGCCTGGCGGCGCGGTGCAAACCTTGCTGAAGACTTCGGCGCCTTACGCGCTGCGGGGTGCCCGCTGGGCTGGCGCGCCGGGGCACTTCCTGGCCACGGTTGAAGATGATGCGGCCTTCTATTCGCACGAAGGCTTCCGCCTGACGGAGCGGGACTACCGACTGTCCTCTGCCCAGGAAATCTGGACCACGAGGAACGGTCAGGTATTTGTCGACCGTCAGTTTGAATCGGCCCTGCGTTATGATCCAGCCGGCCTGGTGACATTCAAGGGCGTTACGCTGAAGGAGGGTGACAATATTGTCAGCGCCTATGCGGTCGATGCGGATGGCCGGCGCGGTGCCGATGCACTGCCGGCGCATATCCTGTACAACCCGGCGCCCCAGCCTGACCTGGCGGCTGGCGAGAACGACATCGTCGTATTGCCGGCAGCGCCGCTGCTGGGGGAATCCGCACGCGTCACCGCCGTGGTGCGCAACGCGGGCAGCGCCGATGCGGCCAATGTCGGCGTGGCACTGGTGGTGCGCGATCCGCAAGGTGGATTGACCACCCTGGCCAGCAGCAGCCTGGCGTCGCTGGCGGCAGGTGCTTCGGAACCGGTAACGGCCGACTGGAAGCCTGCCGTGGCAGGCGTGCACACCTTCGTGCTGACGCTGGACGCCGCCAACACCGTGGTGGAACGCGATGAGTTCAACAACACCGGCGTGCGTACCGTGCGCGTTGCCGAATACGCGCTGCCGCAGCTCGTGGTGCGTACCGATGCAGCGCGCTACGGCAGCAATGCGCCGGTGGCCGGCACGATCCTGCTGTCCAACGCCGGACCTGCCGTCAGCGGCAGGCTGGCACTGCGCGTGGAAGATGCGCAGGGCTACCTGGCCGCAACCTTGCCTGAGCAAGCCGTGCCGCAACTGGCGACGGCGCAGGAACTGACCCTGGGCACCAGCTGGAACACCGGCAGCTACCTGGCCGGCGACTATCGCCTGGTTGGCGAACTGGTCGATGCGGATGGCAAGGTGCTGCAGCGTGCCAGCGCGGCCTTCAGCATCGGCGCCGAGCGCCAGGCCAACGCAACCCTGGCGGTGGACCGTGGCCAGTACACGGCCGGCCAGGATGTACGCCTGAGCGGCACGGTGCAACTGGCTGCCGCCAATGCGCAGCTGGACGGCGCCAGTGCGGTGCTGCAGGTGGTGGCGTCCGACGACAGTGTGGTGTGGAGCACCACGCTGCCGATCGGCACACTGCTGCCGGGCGCTGCGGCCGATGTGGCCGCCACCTGGAACCTTGGCAGTGCCGCAGCCGGCAATTACCGGGCGCGCCTGAAGGCGTTTGCCGGCGGCAGCCAGCTTGCATCCGCCGAGACCACTTTCGTGGTGGTCGACGCGAGTGCGACGGCAAGCCTCTCAGGCGAGCTTTCGCTGAGCTCGCTCGCCGTCAGCAATGGCGACCGCCTGGCGGCCCGCTACACGCTGAACAATGCGGGCAACCGCGGCCTGGCCGGTGTGCCGCTGGCGGTCATCATCAGTCGTGCCGACAATGGGACCGTGCTGGCGAGCGTGCCGGCGCAGGCCGACATTGCTGCGCGCGGGCAGACCCCGGGTGAAGCCGGATTCGAGGTGGCCGCATGGCCGCTGACGACCTTGCAAGTGGTATTGCAGGCGACCCTGGACGGCAGGCCGGTAACGCTGCAGCGCGCCACCTTGCGCGTGATCGACCGCCTGGCGCCGACCCTGGCATGGGTGGCGCCGGGTGCGGGCAGTATTGTCGGCGGGGCCGAGGCCGCAGTAGTGGCCAAGGCCGCCGACAGCGAATCCCAGGTGGCCAGCGTCGAAGTCGCGGTGGACGATGGCGCATGGCGTGGCATGGCGCCACGCAAACTGTCGGAAGGACTGTACGGCTCGCCGCTGCAAGGCCTGGCCGACGGCGCGCACAACTTCCGTGCCCGCGCTACGGACAGCTTCGGCAATGTGAGCACCGAGGCCGTGCTGAACCTGGTGGTGGACAACACCGCCCCGGTCATCAGCATCAGCGGTGTGGAAGAGGGCGGCCGTTATCCTGCCGCCGTAACGCCGGTAGCCAGCACGGCGGACGCGCACTTGTCGAGTGTGCTCATCATGCTGGACAATGCAGCCTTCGCCAGCGGTACGCCGGTGAGCGCGCCTGGCCAGCATACGCTGCAGGTGACGGCACGCGACCTGGCCGGCAATTCGGCAACGCGCAGTGTCAGCTTCACGCTGGCGTCGGCTGCGCCGGAACTGAGCGGCACGCTGCAAGCCAACCCGGCCCAGGTCGAGGTCGGCGCCAGCGTGGCCCTGTCGGGCACGGTGCACAACGGCGCCACGCCGGCGCCGGGCACCCGCATCGACCTGTCGGTGGCCAACAGCGCCACAGGCGCCGTGCTGTTCCAGAGCAGTGACAGCGTTGACCTGGCAGCCAACGGCAGCTGGACGCTGGACCGTGGCTGGCGCGTAGCCGGCCCGGCCAACACCAGCTACCTGGCGACGCTGACAGCGACGGCCGGTGGCAGCAGCAGTGTCCTGGCGCAAGCCGGCTTCACTGCCGTCGAGCCGCTGCCGGTGCTGGACGTGCAGCAGAGCGCGGGCAATGTGGGCCGCGTCCTGGTGCTGTCGATGTGCAAACGCAGCATGTATGCCAACCTCGGTCGTTGCGGCGCTGCGCCGATTACGGGCGACGCGGCGACTACCTTGCTGCTGTGCGACAGCAACCGCGCCAAGACCATCGACCAGTTCCTCGATGGCCTGGGCGTGCCGCACAAGACGGTGACCAAGGAAAGCGACTTTGCGAAAGAGCTGCGCAGCGGCGCCTACTCGAGCTATTGGATCAGTGGCGGCGCAACCAAGCTGCGCCAGCCGCTGACGTCGGAACTGCGTAACGGTCTCTACCTGGGCGAAGCCCTGGTGGCGGACGGCATGCATGACCTGCGCCAGGCTGACCGGGCGCTGGACAGCCTGCTGGGCGTGCAGTACAGCGGCCGCTTCGCTGCCAACGCGGTACCGAAGCTGAGCCTGACAGGCCAGCTGTTTGGCAAGTCGGTGTTGCCGGTGCTGGGCGATGCCTACACCCTGCAAGGTCAGGCGTCGACGACGGCCGAGGGCCTGTTCCTGCGCGACGCCAGCCAGTCGGCATCGATCGCCTGGGACGAGGACGGCTGCGGCAGTGCCGCGCCGACGGCCGGTCCCGAGGTGCAGATCTGCCCGGCGCCAGGTTCGACCAGCGGCGCCGATGCAGGCGTGCTGAGCGGCAGTTACGGCCAGGGGCGCACGCTGCTGTTCGGCTTCGACTTTGCGGCCAGCTGCACGGCGCAAGGGGCCGACCCGGCTTGGCAGGCGACTGCGCGCAGCAGCTTCGACTGGCTGAACCAGCCGCAGGCGGAGCCCTCGGGCACCGTCGTGGCGGGTGATACCGTGGTGCGGCGCACCAGCCTGCACAACAGCGGCATGGCCAGCAGCGTGAACGTGACGGTGCAGTTGCCGGCTGGCGCCAAGCTGCTTGACAGCAAGCCGGCGGCGCAGCTCACCAGTGGCGCCAGCGGCGACCTGCTGAGCTGGCCGCTGACCCTGGATGGCGGCGCCGACGCGCAGCTCGAGCTGCGCCTGCAGGCACCGCTGGCAGCGGGCAGCTACCAGCTGCACTACAGCGTCAGCACGGTCAGCGGCGGTAGCACCAAGGTGCTCAGCAGCCAGGATGTCGGCCTGCAGGTTGTCGACCTGGCAGCGGCAGGGCCGGCTGCGGCCGATGCGGTGGCGCTGCTCGACAGCGGAACTGCGCGCAGCGATGCCATGGCGTGGCTGGCGCGTGCCCGTGCCTCGGCTACGGCCGGTTCGTACGAGCGCGCCCTGCGCGAAGCGGCAACGGCGCAGGCAAGGCTGGAACAATTGGGCAGCAATGCCACGGCAGCGCAGCAAGCGTTGGCGCGCCTGGTGCGCGCGATCGAGCGCCGGATGTGATGGAGATGATGGGAATGAATTACAAGAGCATGCTGGCAGGGGCGCTTGCGCTGGCCTGGGGCTTACCTTGCCTGGCGCAGGAACTGGACCTGGGAACGGCTGGCCGTTACGCTGCCTTTATCTATGGCGACGCCAGCGGCCTGCAGAAGGTGGAGGGGCGCCTGGCTGTGGGCCGCAACCTGAACGTGAGCCAGCTTGATGTCGGCCGCAGCCTGCCGCCCGCCAACGATAACCTGCCCAGCCTGGTGGTTGGCCGCAACGTCGCGGCCTACACGGCCGGCGATATCTGGAGCGCCAGCGGGCGCAAAGGCTATGGCGTGGTAGCGGCCGGTATCAACGGCGCATCTGGCAGCCTCGACCTTCGCCAGGACGCGGGCGCCGTCGATTTTGCCGCCGAAACGGCCTGGCTCGACATGCTGTCGGCCAGCCTGAGGGCGCGTACCGCCACCGGCAAGACTACGCAATCGCTGTACACCGTGACCCTGACCGGCACCAACGCCGCACTGGAAGTATTCAACCTGCAGTCGACCCAGGTGGCCAGCGGCAAGACGCTGGTGCTGTCGAATATCAAGCCGGGCGCGTGGATCGTGCTGAATGTCGGCTCCGACGCGCAGCGCCAGGCCACGGTCGGCTGGACGCACACGCCGCTGCAGGCGATCAAGTCCCGTGTGCTGTACAACTTTTTTGATGCCGACGTGGTGACGCTGCCCGGCATCACGGTGTGGGGCACCCTGCTGGCGCCCCAGGCCTGCATCAAAGCCAACGGCGGCAGGGTGGAAGGCGCGGTGATCGCAGCCAGCTGGAACGGGGCGGCGGAAATCGCCCAGGCGCCTTTAACGCCGGGGCCCTGAACGCTCCGCCCGACATCAGAACAAATACATAAGTAACACCAGACTGGAATGCAAAGTATGAAATGCAGGTTGAATTGGCGCGCCACCGTGGCCGCCGTGCTGGCAATCTTCACCGTCGCGGGCGCTTCGGCGCAGGACCAAAAGGCGGCCGAACGCAAGATTGTCGACCGGATCGCCGCCGGCGCGGATGCCTCGCCGCTGATTGGCCAGTACCTGCAAAACAAACCGTCCCTGGGCAGTCCGCGCCTGGACCGGGCCGCCACGCTGCGCCAGCTGCAAGCGGCCGAAGCCAACCTGGCCGACGCCCTGAAAGCCTGGAAAGGCAAAGGCAATGCCGACGCCGCTGGCGCGGCGTACCGCGAATGGCAGGCGGCCGTTTTGCTGATGCAGGCGCGCCATCGTTCGATTGAAGGAAAGCTGGCTGGCAGCGCGGACGGCTCGTCCTATGTGGCAGCACAGCGCGATGTGGCGGAAGGCATGAAGGCGCGCCGCGACCAGGTCGTCAAGCTGCTCGACCCGCTGCTCGGCACTGCGCCGCAGCCTGCTGCAAAGGCCGCAGCCAAAAACGCTCCTAAAGAAGCTGCAAAAGATTCCGGCAAGTCGATTGCCGAAGCACTCGCGCTGCTGCAATCCGAAGCGCCGAAGAAGGCGCCTGAGCCGGTGCTGCATGCCCTCAACCTGCCAGTCGGTGGACTTAGCCTGGCGACCCGAGCACCAGCACTGGTGCCGGCGATCAGCCCGGCATATGCAACGCTGGCCGACGCCCCGAGCGCGCCGGAAGATGTCGCCGCCGCGCCGGAAGGCGAGCTGACCCCCGAGATTGTCGCCAAGGCCAAAGAGCTGGGCAACGACTACGTCCAGATTTACGAATATGTCCGTAACAACACCCGTACTACCTGGTACGCGGGGGCGGTGCAAGGCGCCGCCGGTACGCTGCGCAGCGGAAGCGGCAACGATGTCGACCAGGCTGCGTTGCTGGTGGCGCTGCTACGTGCGGCAGCACTGCCGACACGCTATGTGCACGGCGTGATTGAACTGCCGCTGGAAAAAGTGGCGCAGGACATGGGCCTGCAAGACCCGGCGCTGGTGCCGGCCGCGCTGACCAAGGCCGGTGTGGCATTCAGCAGCGTGGCACGCGGCGGCAGGCTGGCCGCGGTGAACGTCGAGCATACCTGGGTCGAAGCGCGGGTACCGTACACCAATTACCGGGGTGCGGTAGTCGATGCCTCGGGCAAGACCTGGATTCCGCTCGACCCTTCGTACAAAACCAGCAGCTGGAGTGCAAGCCAGCTGAAACTGTCCGACCTGGGCGGCGCTGCCGCGCTGCAGGACGCCTACCTGGGCAAGCCGGCAAGCGAATCGTTCGCCGAGTTCGTCAAGCGCAGCGGCACCGAACTGCTGCAGGCGCGCACCGGTGAGGCGCCCGACTACAACGCCGTGCTGGGCCAGCAGACGCTGGCCCCCTTGAACCTGAGCCTGTTGCCTAATTCGCTGCCGTACACGGTGGTGGCCATCACCTCGGAGGAAGCGCAGCTCGGCGCGGCATATGTCGTCAAGGCGCGCATCAAGCTGGCCAGCGGCGGCCGTACTGTGATGGCGACCGACCTGCCGCTGTACCAGGCGGTGAACCAGCGTGTCTCGCTGACCTATCAGCCGGCTTCGCTGGAAGACCACCGCCTCAGCCTGCTGATGGGGGGCATGGATGCGGTACCGCTTTACCTGATCAAATTGCGTCCGCAACTGGCGCTGAGCGGCCATGTCGTGGCACGTGCCAGCGAAGGCCTGTCGGCCGGCAGCGAACTGCAGCTTGATGTCGAATTCACCGGCCCGTTCGGCAGCCAGCGCCTCAGCCAGACCCTGAGCACCGGTGGCAACCAGGTGCTGGTCATGGCCGGCAATGTCATCACCCGTCCGGAAGGCACCGAACCGGGCGATACCGATAGCGATGCCATGCGCCTGATGGATGGCGTGGGCTCGGCCTATGCGCGCTCGTGGCTGCAGGGCGAAGACCAGTTTGCTGCGCTGGCCGGCGTGCGCGCATTGCATGCCGCGCCATCGCTGCTGATCCTGACCGACCGCTTCGATACGGTCTACCATGGCCAGACTCCCTACACCATGGAGTGGAAGGGTGTCACCATGGATGCGCTGTCGCATCCGGTGGACGCTGCCGGCAGCGCGGCGCGCGACTTCCTGCAACTGTCCGGCTTGCATGGCTCCTCGCTGGAATCGGACCTGTTCAAGCACCAGTTCGCAGTTGACGCGGTTTCGGCCGACCAGTTGCTGGCACAAGCGAAGGCCGAC
The DNA here is from genome assembly GCF_001425005.1 of Duganella sp. Root336D2. Classification (GTDB taxonomy): domain Bacteria; phylum Pseudomonadota; class Gammaproteobacteria; order Burkholderiales; family Burkholderiaceae_D; genus Rugamonas. The sequence continues at coordinate 357,394 of NZ_LMDB01000002.1, forward strand.
AATGTGGCGCTGCTGCGCGTCGATAACGCCAGCCTGGCAAAGCTCGAGGCCACCAGTCATGCGCCTGCGGTCAAGGACAGTGTGCGCAACCTGGCGCGCCTTGGCTACCGCATCGATATCCCGGCTGTGCCCGTCACGGTGGCCGACTGGACTGGCGCCGGCTGGCGCGCGGTCGACCCGGCCAGTGGCGCCAGCGGTTACTTCCTCTCGGGCAGCCTGCACGGTGGCGCAACCGCAAACGCTCCGCAAGCCTGGACCCTGCATTTCCTGGCGGCGATCCTCGCGGCGCAGAACGGCCATGCTGCCATCTCCGATATCGGCGCTGTGCGCCAGTTGCTCAAGCTTGGCGGCAGCGACGGCCAGTGGGGCACGGTGGGGCAGGTGCTGGATCGCCCGCTGTCCGTGATTGCTGTCGATGGCGATGGCGCTCCGGTGGCGGGCGTGCCGGTCACCTTCAATGTGACGGCAGGCGGCGGCACGGTGGGCGGCGGCCAATCGACGATTGTGGTGACTGATCAGTCGGGCATCGCCTCGGTCCAGCTTACCCTGGGCAAGAGCACCGGCGAGAATCCCCAGTACGTCAACATCAATCCGGGCGATAAATATGCAACGCGCGTATCGCAGCACCTGGTCGACGCGGTAGCGCCCAACGAGCGTGACAGCGTCGTCATCGACGCGCCATTTGATGCCACTGCGCAGCCGGACAAGCTGTCCCAGCTGGTTCTCTACAGCCCGCAAAAGAGTTCGAGCTATCCAGGTACCTGGGGCGAGACCGCTTTGCTCAAGACCGCGGACCAGTATGTCAATCCGCTGCCGGGCATTTCCGTCTCGGCCAGCATGGACTCGCAGATTGTGTGCCAGTCGGAGCAGGCCGAGTCGCATTTCAAGCCGGGTGCCCTGTTCAATGCGACCACCGGCGACGGACCTGACAAGTGCGACCCCGACACCCCCCTGCTGGGCGAGTGCGGCAAGCCGAGCATCAATTTGACCAGCGATAGCGATGGCGGCGTAGGCATCGGCGTCATCCTGTCGAATGATCGTGAAGGTAACAACTTCGTTACGGTCAAGGCCGGCAGCGTAAGCAGGACGATGCTTTACCAGGGCAACAAGAAGTGCGGACCTCGCGAAGTCTCGCGTAACCCGCCATCGATTACCCTGGGCATCTCCGGCGGGCTCCTGGATAGCGACGGGCACCAGATCAGCGCTGCCATGCCTGGCAAGGAATACAAGAATCCGGTCACGGCCGTGCTGACACGCGCCACCTATCCTTACGAGGTGCGCACCAACGAAAACGGTGCTTACCTGTATGTGTTCCCGTTCGTTAAGCACGAGCGAATCAGTGGCAATGTCACTTTCGAAGCCGACAATGGCGGCGCGACCACAGGTGTCTCATCCTCCGGCGCAGGCACCTTCGTGACGAGGGTTGTGGCCGGCTCCTTGCCTGCCGAGCACGGCGTATGGGCCAAGGCGCGCAAGATCCCGCTTGAGGTGCCATATATTTCGGAGAACGTGGTCCAGTTCGAAAAGACCGACGCTTCCGTTGATTCCCCAGTGCTCTCGGTCTTTTCGGTGCAGCCGCTGGTCAGCAATGTTACGCCGAGGAATGAAAGCGATGGCTTGATTGGGCTCGACAACCACAATCACAGCCAGCAGCAACTGAGCGTTGAGTTCGGCTCCGCACCGGACAGCTATGCGACTACGTGGTCCGAGGTGGACCTGTATGAAAACAATACCTGGGCCGGCACCATCCGTGGACCACTGGTCAAGGGCAAGGGCAAGGCGCTGATTCCGCGCGGGATGAATTTCGAGCCAGGCAAGATTTATCATGCCGAGCTGGTGCTGAACCGCGGCATGCAGGTCGAGATGCGCTCCGAGCGTTTCGCTTTGCCGACGCGCCCGCGCCTGATTTCCTTCCTGCGTGCTTCGAAGCCAACCCTGACAGTTGACGAAATCAACAAGCGTGCTTGCGAGATCCAAGGGCAGAGCTCGTTCGGATTCAACGTTCCCGTGGTGGCCACGCTGGAAATCCAGCCGCTCGACCCAAGCGGCAATCCGGCCGGTTCCAAGCGCACGCTGTTCAGCAACAAATCGTACGAAGCCGGCGACTTCAGCATCGGGCTGGATGCGGGCCAGATCGGCACCGGCGACTTCCTGATGACGCTGAACGCGGTCAGCGCTATTGATCCAGGCGTGACGGACAGCGCGCTAAGCGGCTTCACCTCTAAATTCGAACGCTCCAACCCGCTGCAGGTAGGCCAGGTGCTGGTGCAAGGCGTCAAAGTGCGCGACGGCACGCTGACCGCCCAGCCTTACCCCGTGGCGGAACCGGGCCGCGGCCCGTCGCTGCGTTTCCAGCCTACTTACAGCTCGGGTGTGCAGCGCCACATGGGCCCGATGGGCATGAACTGGGGTCACAACTGGGACTCCGGCGTGACAGTCAATAGTTGCGGCGACGTCACGGTAAGCGGCGGCGATAGCGGCAACGTGATCTTCTTCCCAGATGTCAAGGGCAACCTTGTGCCGGCCAAAGGCTACCATTCCACTCTGGTACGCGATGGCAACGATTTTGATTTCTTCAGCAAGGATGGCACCCAGTACCACTACGCCTTCATTGACGCACCGAACCAATGGAAGCTGATGTGGGTGAAGGACAGCAATGGCAACACGCTGACCTTGACTTACGACATGCTGGCGCGTCCGGCACCGCTGCTGAAGACGGTCACCGCCACCGATGGCCGCATCCTGCGTTTCAATTATGCCGATGCGAAAGTGGCGCTTCCAGGCCGGAGCGAAATCCTCCCCGTTATCAGCTCTGTGACTGGTCCGGGCCTGGACATGGTCTTCAAACACGATGGCTTCGGTAACCTGGTCAAAGTCACCGGCAACGGACGCAGCGAAGAGTTTGCATACAGCGTCGACGAGATGGGGATCACCAACCGGAACCAGCTGACCGGCTACACCGACCCGAACGGGCGCACCACGAAATATGAATACAAGCATTATGAGCTGCCGCTGACGCTGCCAAGTAGCGGTACTCCGTTCGCAGTGCCGCAGACCGTGGTCAGCAAGGTGATTACGCCGACGGGCCCCGTGCAATTCGACTACGAGATCGGCGTCTTCAGCAAGACCACGATCACCAACCAGAAGGGCGCAGCAACCAGGTACGAGCTGAACAGCTTTGGTTCGCCGTTGAAGATCATCGACGGCGCCGGTACCACCACCATGACGTGGGCCACCAACGACGTCCACATGCTGTCGAAGACCGACCCGCGCGGCGTGGAAGCCGTCTATGAATACGACACCGCCGGCAATATGGTGGCCGAGACCGTTGGCGGCAAGTCCATCAAACGCCGCTACATGATCCAGACCCAGCGTCCGTTCATCAAGGACAAGCTGCTGGAAGAGACCGATCGCAACCAGCATACGACCACGTTTGGCCGCGATGACAGGGGCAACCTGCTGACCACCCAGCACCCCGATGGCGGCAAGACCAGCAATAGCTATAGCAGCAATGGCGACCTGATTTCGACGACCGACGCCATGGGCGGGATGACGACCTTCCGTTACGACGCGAAGGGGAATCTGAAAGGCTTCACCGACCCGACCACCGCAGAAACGAAGTTGGCGCTGAATGAGCGCGGCCGTGTCGTTGCCAGGACTAACGCCCTTCTCAAGACCACGGCATTTGAAGTCGACGCGCTGGACCGCATTACCAGCCGCACCGATGCAAAAAAGGGCGTGCGAAAGTATACCTACGACCCGGTCGGCAACAAGCTGAGCGAAAAGGATGAAGAGGGCAACACCACGAGCTGGGAATACTCCCCGCATGACCATCCGCTGAAGGAAACGCGCGCAGATGGCAGCAGTAAAACGATGGAGTACGACCCTGTCGGCAACAAGATCTCGGAAACCGACTATCGTGGCAACACGACCACCTTTACCTACGACGATGCAAACCGGCTGGTCTCGCGCACTGAACCGCTGAAGCGCACCACGACTTACGGCTACGACGGCGTAGGCCATGTCACGAGCGAGAAGGACGGCCTGGGCCGCACCACAAGCCATACCTATGATGCGCTGGGCTTCCGCACGGGTACCACGGACGCAGCCGGTGGCGAGTGGGTCATGGGCCGCGATGGCGTCGGCAACCTGCTGTACACCACCGATCCCGAAGGCCGTACGACCGGCAACGCGTACGACGTGATGAACCGCCTGCAAACGGTAACCCGCCCGATCGGCACCCTGAAATATGGCTACGACAAGAACGGCAACCGCGTCAGCGAAACCAACGCACGCGGCCATATTTCCAAGTTCGTCTACGATGCGGCGAACCGCCTGCTCACCAGCGTTGACGAAATGGAGCAGGTCACCGCCAATGAGTACGACATGGTGGGGAACCTGGTCAAGACGTTCGATCCGAACCTGAACGTCACCAAGTTCGAATACGACGCGGCCGATCGCAAGATCAACTCCATTGATGGGGAAGGCAAACAAACCGACTACCGTTACGACGGCGTGGGCANGACGCAAAACGGCAATCGATCTTTAAAAATCCGTTCCATTTGCAGCCTGTGAAATGATGAATTCGCAGGCTGCCGGAGGCCATGGGCCTCTATTGAATACAACTACGACAAGAACGGCAACCGCGTCAGCGCAACCAACGCACGCGGCCATATTTCCAGGTTCGTCTACGATGCGGCGAACCGCCTGCTCACCAGCGTTGACGAACTGGAYCAGGTCACCGCCAATGAGTACAACGAGGTGGGAAACCTGGTCAAGACGGCCGATCCTAACCTGAACGTTACGAAGTTCGAGTACGACGCGGCCGATCGCAAGATCAACTCCATTGATGGSGAAGGCAAACAAACCGACTACCGTTACGACGGCGTGGGCAACCTGGTTGGCCAGACCGATCCGAAYGGCAACGAGATCAGCCACACCTATGACAAACTGA
>NZ_LMDB01000003.1 GCF_001425005.1 Duganella sp. Root336D2
GCGCTTGCTTGACCACCACCGGCATCACCGAAGCTTGCGGCGCCTCACTGCTTATACGGCGAACCCAATACCCCACTTGGCGCACCGGGTAACCTTCCTCCAGCGCGAATGCTCGCTGCGACATACCGCTCTTGCGCCAGCGCGCTACTCGCTCCCGCCACAGCAATTCCCGTTCAGTGTTTGACATCCCCATCTCCAAAGTAAAAATCAGAGTATGGCTTTGCAAATCACGCTTTCACAGGTGGAACGACTGCACGCTTACNCCGCTCTTGCGCCAGCGCGCTACTCGCTCCCGCCACAGCAATTCCCGTTCAGTGTTTGACATCCCCATCTCCAAAGTAAAAATCAGAGTATGGCTTTGCAAATCACGCTTTCACAGGTGGAACGACTGCACGCTTACGTTCCAAGCGGGTCAGTTACCGTTCGGCTCGTATCGCTTGGATAGGAAAAGGAATGTCGGTCCGCGCCGCCTGCGTGCTCAGACGAAAGCGTCTTTGCATAATCGTCATAAGCGATGGTTGCATAACGATTCGCATTTTCATCCGAAACGCCAGTTAAGAAATAGCGGTTTCTTGGATCTTCGTAATGATACACGCGCGTAGTTAGCAGCGTACCCATCGCATCTTTCACCAAAACCGAGGTTAATCGCTCCGTTCCGGGGATGAGGGTGCCAGGTGATATGGCGGAGAGATCGTATTGATACTGCACGGTGACATCAGGTCCGATTATGGAATCAATAACATAATCGTTGTTCCAAACGACTTGCCACGTCCTTCCGAATGAATCAGTAATTGTTTGCAAATGGTTATTTGCGTCATAAGTAAAAAATTGCCCTACCCCCTCCTTGCTGAAGGAGCTCACCAACCTATAGCGGCTGCCAGTTATCTTATTGAAATAGTCTATCCGTCCAGATGCATTTCTGTGAGCGAATTCACCACCCAAAGCATTTGGTCGCGTGAGGGTCCCCGAATTTATTGTTTGGTCATAAGCCCCATCTGAACGATGAGTGAACACAACAAAGCTTCCGTGATCGCCTTGTACGTAAACTTGGAAAGCGTCGTCTCCTGGACCGCTCGATGTCTCTAAAGTACGGTCAAAATCAAACGACCAGCCAACCCCAAGTGAGCCTGGCCGCACGGTTGTCGAGCGGTAAATACGGGCTATTTGAGGTGAATCTTGAGACACGCCAAGGGGATCGGATTCTGTGCGCACTTGATCTCCTGTCGCCACAACTACAGGATCGCCCTGAACGTATCCTGGCTGGGTGGCTGAACAGGCAAGCGGTGAAGGTGGTTCGGTAATTTTGGTGCAGACCCCCGGCCAACGGACGACATAACCTGATGCACACTCAAGGTAGGTCGATCCGTACCAATTCACTCCACCTACGTTTAAAAAATGAGGATATTTGCAGTCGTACCAAACAAGTGTTGGGTGTCGGCGCATTTCCAGGAGATCCGTTCCCATGTGGTTACGCGCCGTCAACTGGCAGGCAGTAACCGGGTCAGGAGCGTAATTGCCGCTACCGGGTGCCAGATACCACCACCCTAGCGTTCCTTCCGGCAACTGTGCGAATGCGTTTTGTCCGACGGCGATTAAACTCACAACACAAATTGCCAATCTTTTGGCGATACGAATCAGCGCCTGCATATAGATTTTTTCGGCACGCATAAGCTCTCCACACATGAATAGATTCAGCAGATACGGTGATTCGGCTCAGCAACTACATTTAGAATAGACAGCAAAAACATGGGGATTCTCACCAATAATCACAGCTGCCGAGTTATTTTCAACATCCTCTCGGAGAATTGAGTGACGGGTGCTCGGTGACAAGGGGTTACTGCAGAAATGGTCAACTCGACATTGTGGATTTGATGCGACAGTGTCCGTGCCTCGGCTTGAAGGCTGTTAATCCTCAACTTGAGTGCTCAAAGTACGGAATTCAGCGAGGTTCCAGAATAGAGATGGGAAAGCCTTGGAGTTCTAGCTCCTTGGCGCCGAACTACAGGAGTGCTGACAAATCTGCCTTGTAAGATGAATTCGAAGCGATTCAAAAGGCCTTGGCATCGCGCGACTCTAAAGGTGCTGTCTTACAAGGCGGCAGCGACGCCCGATGAGTGACGCGACCTCTTGGACCAACCGCTCTTTGATCGTCCAGTTCCAGAAGCCGAAACCCAAATTTCCGAGTGCCCACGGAACATCGAAATGCCACGCCCCAATGCATTGTTCAACGCCACATGCTGGACACTTCATCGCGCTCTGGTCATCCCCTGCGTGCCATGCACCTACAGCGTCACTCCACGGAAGGATGTCGGGTTCGTGACGCGTTCCGCATGCGGGACACACCAGCGCGTCAATGCCTTGCCCCCCGGCGTCGAACACGCGGCGGCCAATCGCAATCTCCAGCCCGCACTGCGCGGGCCTCGTCTGAAAAGTCAGGTCGGCATCCCATTTGTGGGCCCAGGCACGACTCCACATCTTGTTGCCACGCGAGGAAGCCACCGCATCCGGCAGGATGATCTTCTCCTGCACGAACCAATTTATGACCTGGTCCGCCAAGGTCGCAGCCTCTTCCAGCGACACATCCAACACCACAATCCAATCCACACTGTCGCTCATCCCAGGCACACCAAAAAAGGTTGGCAATCAGCCAACAATACCATACCCAGCGGGGATTGAAGCGTCGCCGATAAACAGGCGCGCACGATTGAAAAGTTGCGAATCTAAGAAACATTAGTCCATTTATAATGTATTGCTTTTTTTGTACGCTTGAGTGACTAGCAACTTGCTGCGTTTCCCGCACTCCAGCGCTTCGCCAGGATTTTTGCCCATGAAACTGAACAGTTTGCCAAACTCGCTCGCGGGGTTGCTGCCGCTCGGATCGTTGGCCGGTACCAGCCGGCCGATCCGTTTGCGCTTGTCGGACACACAGGACGATCTCCTGCTGGTCAAACACGTAAGCGGTTCGGAAACCGTCTGCGGCGGCATCGAATACAGGCTGCTTTGCGTCTCCATGAAGGCCGGCCTGCCGACCAAGCAGTTCATCGCCCTGCCAGCCGAAGTCCAGTTCGTCACCGACAGTGGCGACTTGCGCTCCGTGTGCGGCATTGTCGCCGAAGCCGTCGAAGGTCAAAGCGATGGTGGCCTTGCCACCTACCAGTTGGTCATCCGCGACGCGCTGGCAATCATGGAACTGCGTACGAACACGCGTGTATTTCGCAACGCCAGCGAGATCGACATTACCCAGATGCTTCTAAGCGAATGGTGCCAGCGCACGCCCATGATGGCCCGTGCTTTCGAATTCGACCTCGGCCAGTTGCGCGACTACCCACCGCGCGAATTCACCATGCAGTACAACGAATCGGACGCACAATTCTTGCGGCGCCTCTGGAAGCGGCGCGGCATCGCGTGGTTCATCCGTCCCGGCAAGGCGAGCGGCGACTGTAATGGCGGCGTTCCGGCGCATTCGCTGGTCTTGTTCGACGACGCGACGTCGCTGGAGAAGAATGCCGCCGGCACGGTGCGCTACCATCGCGACGACGGCACCGAAGCCCGCGACAGCATCACTGCCTGGCATGCTGTGCGCTCACTGCGGCCTGGAAAGATCAGCCGTCAGAGCTGGGACTATGCCGGCGGCCAGATGTCGGTAAGCGACGAGTCAGGACGCAACAACCAGGGCGAATGGGGAGACCAACTTGCGGCAATGCTGGCCGACTACCTGGTGGACGTGCCGCATGCCGGCGATACCAGTGCCGACTACAGGAGCCTCGGTACCCTCCGGATGCTGCGCCACGAGTACGAGTCGAAATGCTATCGGGGCGAGAGCGGCGTGCGCGACTTGTGCATCGGCCAATGGATTGCGGTGACCGGGCATGCCGTGATCGATGCCCACCCTTCCGAAGAACGCGAGTTCATCATCACCGAGTTGCACATCGATGCGGCAAACAACCTGCCCAAGGCCCTGAACGACAAGGCGCGCCGTCTGTTCGCCGTAAACCGCTGGCATGGCGCATTGGAACAGGCCAGCGAGGAACGCGGCGTGCGCTATACGAATCACTTCACTTGCGTGCGGCGCGGCACCGCCATCGTTCCGGCCTACGATCCGCGCATCGACCTGCCGCGGACCGAGGCGCAGAGCGTGATCGTGGTCGGCCCGCCCGGCGAGGAGGTGCATTGCGACGAATTAGGACGGGTGAAGATCCGCTTCCCGGCCTATCGGCAGGAAGACCATGCCACCGGCGCAGGCGCTTCTGGCAGCGACCGCGATTCGGCATGGGTGCGCGTTGCCGGCACATGGGCCAGCCGCCAGTGGGGCACAATCTCTCTGCCGCGCGCCGGGGATGAATGCATCGTCACCTTCTTGGGCGGCGATCCAGACAAACCGATCATCACCGGCCGCGTGCATGGCGGGACCACACCACCGCCGACCTTCAGCCACGCTGGAGGGCTGCCCGGAAACCGCTACGTTTCCGGGATCAAAAGCAAAGAGGTCCAGGGTGCGCGTTACAACCAGCTGCGTGTTGACGACACGCCCGGCCAGATCAGCGCGCAGCTCGCGAGTGAGCACGGGCATAGCGAACTGAATCTCGGCTACCTGACCGATCCGCGCTACAACGGCGAGGGCCGCCCGCGCGGTGAAGGCGCGGAGCTGCGCAGCGACCACGCCGTCGCAATCAAAGGGGCGCAAGGTGTCTACATCAGCGCCGATGCGCACTTGCGCGCTGCCGGCCGCCAGCTGGAACGCGATGGACTGACCGGCTTGGCGGACGCCTTGCAGAGCATTCAGCAGCAACTGGCCGAACTGGCCGGCACGCATCACGCCGATGAAGGCGATGGCAAGCCCTTGGCGCAGCTGATTGGCCACCTGAAGCAATGGGAAAAAGGCAGCAATACCGACGGCGGAAAGGGCGATCCCGCCGGCGGTCTGCCCATCGTCGCGGTGAACGCGCCGGCCGGCGCAATCCTGGGTAGTTCCGACAACATCGTCATCGGCGCCCAAACGCACGTGGACGTGGTGAGCGTCGGAAATACGCAGGCTTCGGCGGGCCGCAATTTGCTGCTTCGTGCCGGCCAAAGCGTGAGCGTGTTCGCGCATAAACTGGGCATGAAGCTGATTGCCGCCGCAGGCAAGATCGAAATGCAGACCCACCAGGACGATATTGAACTGACCTCGGCAAAAAAGATCGTGCTGTCGGCCGCTGAAGAGATCGTGATCCAGGCGCCGAAGGTCCGCATCGTCAGCCAGGGTGCGCAGTCAGCATATGGAGGCGGCGCCCTCACCCACCAGCTCAGTGGTGCTTACACAGTCAAGTCTGCCACGTTCGCGCATAGTGGGCCTGGCGACGCCACTCCCCAAGCCCTGAATCTCCCGAAGAGCACCGTCAAAGCTGACGAAAAATTCATCGTCCGCTACATCGGCAGTAACGCGCCGGTAAAAGGCGCGTCTTACATCATCAAACTGAACAACGGCAATGTCATCAGCGGAAAAACCAATGCCGAAGGCGAGACGGAGCTGAGTAAAGAGGAAGAAATGCTCATCGCCGACATTGAAGTCCTTGACGACGCCAAATCAACGAACTGAGAAATGACAGAGAACACACCAACACGAGAAGTCCGATCTGAGTACGATGGCCAGACTGTGCGCGCGAAGTCCGTGCTGTCCCCGGAAGGCTTTCCTGTGCGCGCACTTGTCAAACTCTACCCAAAACGCATCATCCCGATCGTCTTTATTCCCGGAATCATGGGAACAAACCTTCGCGTGAAAAATGGAAAGGGGCATGCGTGGCGGCCACCAAATGGCAAACTGGCAGGTCTCGTCCAAGTTATCCAATACCTGGGCAAAGACGCTGCTGCCAGGAAGAAGGTCCTGCATCCAGATCGGGTCGAGGTCGATGCTGACGGTCCTGTCGGCCTAACCAGCAAGGTTGAGAAGCAATTAAAGGGGGCGCCGGACCTCGATCCTGAGAAGTTGGCACGCCTGTTCGGATGGGGAGAACTCCATCGCGACAGTTACGGACGTATCCTGAATACCCTTCAGGAGCGTTTGCACGACATATTGAAGATCGACGGCACTCCCGATGATGCCTGGGTACAGCTGGTTCTGGAGCAGCAAAAAATCCATCAGTTCGGTGCGGAAAAGTCGTTCGAGGAAATCACGCCCGACGACTTGAAGAGATTTGCCAACGCTGCGTATCCTGTGCACGCCGTTGGCTATAACTGGCTGCAATCGAACAACGTCTCCGTCCTTCGACTGGTCGAGAAAATCGACGCAATTACAGACTTCTACAAAAGCACGTTGAACAAGGACTGCGAGAAGGTAATCCTAATCACCCATTCCATGGGTGGTTTGGTGGCGCGGGCGTGCACGCAGTTGCAAGGCAAAAGCGACAAGGTATTGGGTGTCCTACACGGTGTCATGCCCGCCATCGGCGCACCTGCAACTTACAAACGTATGCGCGCGGGTTTTGAAGGCGTTGAACAAGTTCTCCTGGGCCGCAATGCCGCGGAAGCCACAGCGGTCTTGACGCAAGCTCCTGGCCCAATGGAGTTGCTCCCGACTGCAGAGTATCAGGCAAAGCTGCCTGGTGGCGCCCAACATTGGCTGCGAGCGCACTACAGCAGAGAAAAGATTCCCGAGAACGAGGTAACGTCCTTCCTTGGGCAGGGCGATCCATACGATCAGGTTTATCTGAACAAGGCCGATTGGTGGCGCCTAGTCAAATCGGAATTAATCAACCCTTTAAACGAAGACCGCTCCACTGAACGCAATCAGAGCACTTCCTCCACGACAGACGCGGACTACGCGGACCCCGACTTTGCAAACTATTCGAAAGCGCTGCTTGTCGCGCAAGAGTTTCATAAACGGATAAAAGGGCAATACCACGAAAACTGTCATGCATACTATGCAGCGGACACCGCCCAATCGGCGTGGGGCGAAGTACGCTGGGCAGCCAAAACCGCCGTTCCCGACTTCGTGCAAGGTGAGTTGATCCACGATGATTTGAATGGTGCGGTGAAAGTGAAATTTGGCGAGCAGATATGTGCACTGGAAATTGCAGGTCCCGACATACCTGGCGATGGCACCGTGCCTGAACTATCCGGCCAGGCGCCTAAGCCATTCGTGAGACAAATTTTCCGGCACGAGGGTAAGCGGAAAGGCCACGTAAGTTATGACCATCAAGGCAGCTACAGCAACGACCTAACAGCAGGCCTAACGCTATATTCGATCGTCAAACTGACGCTGAACTCCGGGATCTTAGACGAGGTTAATAATGCTTAGAGCAGGAGAAAAGTTAGGCCAACGGATTGCAACAACGATACTGCTAATGGTCGTGACTGCACAAGTGAGCGCCGCCCCGATTGGACTTCGCAAGGATCAAATGATGGACACAACAAAAAAAGATAGCTGGACCACGCACTGCATTGGCCGATTTCTAATCGATCTTCCCGCAGAAGCGGACTATGTTGGCGGAAGTTATGACTATGCCTTTGCGACTCTTGAACGCAAGCCTATGGGGTTCGACGAGTTCAATCAAGAAGTCAGTTCATTTGAAAAGCGACTCAAGGATACCAAGCATAAGTCAGGGTCCTCACTTCTGTTGAAAAGCACCGCGCCAGACGAGAACACCCGTGTTTTCGGCTATTGGGACAGTGACTATCAGCATATCGCCGTAGATATTGCCGCTTATCGCTGGCTTAGCGGCCAGCGATACCTGCTTCATAAAGGAGCCGATCCGGGTAGGATGGAAAATGCCGTTGTTCGGATGGGAACTATGGTCTCCAAGCTTCAGGCAAGGGGATTGGACGCACCTTCGGTACCTGGCTTTTGCGTTGAGCAAGCAGTCTTCGCTGATGGCGGCACGAGCGGGAACGAGAGTCTGAACATCCGATTTCGGCTCAAGCAGCACCGCGACATCGTCGTTGACCTTTCCACTAATCTCAACGCTGGAGCTCCGCCTGAATCATTGTTATCTCGCAAGCCAAGCGTTTTCAGCGCCTTAGGAATTCTAGGTGCGACCCTCGGTGGAGTTCGCAATATCAAAGAAGGTAACCGAACGGTTGCTGGGAATCCTGGCCAAGAATGGCTAATGAAAGCTCCAAATGACCATGGCCAGCAGGCCCACCTGTTCACTTGGGAAGCGCCGGGATTGCAAGGCGATGAGCTTCATCCCCAGATACGCATCGACCTTCAATCAGGTAATTCCGACGGTGGATTGGACCCTCAGCCGATTAGCCTAACTGACGAGAAAATGCTCGATCTGTGGGAAAGGATCCTGAATTCGCTGCGTCTTCGGCCAACAGATGAAGGCAAAGGCAGTCCAGGCGAAAAGCCATCACCGCGGGCTGATTCCGGCAGTCCGGTACCGCTAGGTGAACTTGCGCGAACCGGAGTGGTTTGCCCGCAGACCGGGTATTGGCAATGCCCCGATCGTGACGTGCATGGTAGCCCCCGTCTCTTCCAGCAAGGCGAAACAATGCCTCCCGCAGTCATCCAGCGTGACCTGTCTTTCATCGAACGTTTAAAGGGCGCCAACGCCCAAATCGACACCAATACCGTCTGGCGACTGGTGAAATATGCCGAAGTCCCAAGCAGCCTGGAGGCACCAACGTTACTGGACGATCGCGGCATGCTATCGAAAGAGACTTGAGCATGCCTAATGTCGTTCGCCTAAATGACCCCACTTCCCACGGCGGCACCGTAGTTATGCGCAACAAACTGTGAATTGTGTGCTGAGCTACTTGCGCCTTTCGAAGGGCTTATCTCCCTAACGGATAGCGAAACCGCGTAAGAACGAAACCAACCAGTCGCGCCTTGACAGCCTAGTATATGTCGTCAGCGGGAAGCGCTCGTCCCAAGCAGACAGAAAAACATGCAGTGCGATCCCTGCCAACATAGGGAGACTGGCCACGCAGATTTCGGCGAGAGCGGCCACGCATGCACTCAGAAACCCTCCCGCGATCCCGTCATCCGCCAAATGGCCGTACATCCATGCAAACGTTGGCACGTAATACTCCCCATGCGTGATCAGGAAGCCGATCACACAAGAAGCGATGAACTGCCAAGGAAAGATCACGCCATTCTTCACATCGTCTTGGGCTAAGAACGCAATCGCTGTTGCGAGTGCAACGGCGATGGTACAAATGATCGTCAGCGAAATATTCATGAACGGCACCTTATTTCTTGGGGCTAGCTCTTACTCCGCATCGCCAGGACCCAGGTATCGGCACAGGAACGGAAAGAGGAACACATGTACAGCCAGTATCGCTGTTTGGAATCCAGTACATTTCGATTGCTGTAGGTTCACAAAAGGGTCAGTTCCGTACGCATCGATGTGGGGAACTCCGACCTTCTTCACCACTTCCGTCCTTCCCGAACTATGCGCCCGATCAATGACCGCCGACTTTACTACGTCGGATTCAAGCATGCAGCTGTTAGCGTTGAACCTATGGGAATGACAATATTCTCTCGCTGGTGTAGTTCGCTTCGCTTCAATACTTTTCCATCGGACGCCGTGACAACGCAGCCAGTATTCTCGAACCGAAAGACGTCTCTGGCGCCACGCTCAGCCGACGCTCCAGCACCCTGTTTTCCGATGAAGCCGATGGCACCTTCGATGCACAGCATAAGCGCCAGTTCATGGCCATGAAGCGCGAGGTACTCCGCATCGGGGGCTACCGCCAGGAGTACTTCATTTCGCACACACAGGAGCTGAGTGAAATGGCGGACGCTGTCATTGATCTCGACCAATACGCCGTCGATGCGGCCTTCTCAGCAACGCAAGCAGTCCACTAGACGAACCGGTTTGCGGCCATAGCATGGAGTCATGGATCACGACAGGAGGAACCCATGAGCCTTTTCGATGAACTGTACACACTGACCCAATCGCGGCGCTTTGCCTAACGCGTGACGCCGTCGTGCTCTTCTTTCACGGTTCCCGTGATAGCCAGCGGAAAATTTGTCCGCCTAATCAACGCCCAAATGTGAAATTCAGCACGTTCGGCCTTACATATTAAGTGTAAGTTCAAAGCAAAGATTACCGACTTTTGTCTGGTTCAGAAGGAGTTCTACCTCCACATACCAAACGTTTGGAGATCCCGCCGGGATTCTTGATCGATTTGCCCATCGTCGGGTTGGCCCGCATTAGCGGGCCATTTTCATTGCCTAGCTCGCGCTCCCTGCCCTTGCTCAATGTCGTTTGCCTGCATCATTTGCGATATCTGCCAATACTCGACCGAAAAAACATACTAAGATGAAAGTTATATGCAGCCATCTCTCGACGATGGAGGTCCAATGCAACAAGAATGCCCTCCTACTCTGGCAGACGAGATCCATGCCATCGACGGCTATACTTACAAATTATTCGTTGAAGCAGTGGCCGATGGATTTCAGGCACAGTTAGTTTGGATCAGCGCCCCTTCAGAGAGGGGCCTTCCCCCGATCGAGACCTTAACTACACCGACCTTTCACGATGCACGAGGGGCGATCATCGAGGCGCGCTCGCTGGCACTGGAATATGTTCTCGCATGGCGGACGCAATAACCTCCTTAGCAAACCGTTTCAGGCCCAGTCCAACGGGTCGCTGTCCGATCAAATACGACCGCCATAATTCTGTCCGACTTGATCCACACCCAACCGTCTTCTTCAATTTGTCCATGCACTGCGAAAAATTCTCTCGCGGTGAACGACGTGGATTGCGACCTGCTGGCCATCACCATCTGCACGCTGCCGGCCAATGGCCTTGCACTTCGCTCGCTCGGGGCCAGACATGGCGACGCAATATCGCCAAATTTCCTATCTATAATGAAAGTACGGAGGCAACTTTAGATTTCAGGGGTCATGATTCGGCTAAGTTAGGTGTCCACTGGCCCGGTCCTCAAAATTCGATAAGGCGCTGCTGAAGCAGAGAGGAAATTTGCCATGCTGCACGAATTCCTTACGCATAATCGCTGCGAGCTCATCGCTCGTTGTCGGGCAAAAGTTGCCAAACGGGAGCACTTCGCGACTGCCGAGCAATTGCAGAATGGCGTGCCGATATTTCTTGAGCAGCTGATCCGCATCCTGCTGTCGGAACAATTGAATCAGGTCCTCGAAGGTCGATTTATTTCCATTATCCAGGATAGCGGGGTCGGCAACGGCGAGGTAGGGGTATCCGCAACACTTCATGGCGAAGACATGCTTGCCCTGGGATTTACGGTGGATGAAGTCGTTCACAACTACGGCGATTTGTGCCAGGCGATAACCGATCTGGCGGTCGAGCGTGACGCTCCTTTTTCCGTCGATGAGTTCCGGACCTTGAATCGCTGTCTTGACAACGCCATTGCCTATGCGGTGACCGCGTTTAGTTTTAAACACGATTTTATTGAGTCAGACCGGCACGATGCCGAAGAGAACAAACGGATGGGCTTCTTTGTCCATGAGTTACGCAACTTGCTTGGTACTGCCAAGTTGGCGTATTCAGCCTGCAAGACCGGCAATCTCAGCCTGGGAGGTGCCACAGGGGCTATATTAGAGCGAAGCTTAGATGGCTTAGGAAGCATGATTAATGGCACCGTATCGCTGGTACGTCATGGACACCAACTGGGCATAGGGAATCTCATATCCCTTGCCGAGTTTGCCGCTGAGGTCGAAGCGACGTCCGCACTGGCGGCAGTTGCGAAAGAGTGCCGACTGAACATTTTGCCAGTAGATCCACGATTGGCCATCCAGGGGAATCGGCCGATGCTTCTGGCTGCAGTCGTCAACTTACTGCAGAATGCCTTCAAATTCACGCACTTGCACACTGAGGTAACGATGGTATGTCACGCCGTCGATGACAGTGTGCTGATCGAGGTTGCTGACCATTGCGGCGGACTTGGCGCCGACTTAGCCAATCGGATGTTCCAGCCATTTGTGCAAGGCGGCGCGGACCGCTCGGGTCTTGGGTTGGGGCTGACCATCGCTCAACAGTTTGTCGTCGAAAATGGAGGTCGCCTCAGCGTTCGTGATATGCCTGATGTTGGCTGTGTATTTACCATTACGCTCCCACGCCATGCCATGCCGGTCACCTTGAAATAGCCGACGACACTTTATTCGCCAGCTGGGGGCGTGGGTTGCGCTCGACGGATGACGTATTGTTCCGAAAGCGTCGTGTTACATTGATTTCTTAGTCAGCCAGGCGCTCGCCACATCAACGCAGATGCCCAAGTTTTGGGCGCGAACTATAACTCAGCTGTCGGGCAGGCGTATTGCTGGTGTCCTGCGACTCTGATGCATATGGTAACTCATGATGCGGGCTGGCACATTCGTGCTTGCGGTGCTGGTCCTGGGAGGCAGACAGGACACGTGCGATCGTCTCGTTACGCAATCTCTGGTTATGAAGATATGTTTCTGCAAAAGACAAGCCATGCGTGCAGACCAGATCAATGGCATGATCGATGACCGTTGCCTTCACGCACTCATGCCGACGCTCTGGGGAGAATGACATGGCAATGCACCAAGTGGTTTCGACTAAATCACGATAGCACGAATCGCGTCCTCACATGATTGCTCCTTCGAATGGGACAGGACATCGATCCAGACCTTGCCTATCGGCGCTTGGCATGGGGAGTCCGCTCGGCCAGTGTCACACTCTGGTTGAGGTAAACAGTGATTTTTCCTGGTATCGAGAACAGCTCGGCTACGGCACAAATGAGCTTTGGTTTTTGGACGTTGGCAGTTCCGATCATCATCGCGCTGTTCGTTGCTTACCACCTCTTCTTCCGCCGGAAGTAACCAGGAAAATAACACATGTCAACGATACATATCACTGACGAAGAAAATTCGGCGGCGGAACAGCAGCAGGAATCCACTGCGGCGCCGCGTAAGAGCCGAGCACGGCGTCAAGCGTCAGATCGCGCGCCATGGAACCCGGAACGAGCCAAACGCGCTGAGGACGAGGCTTATTTCCGCCTGCTGGAGAGGCAGGAAGTGAGCGACGCCATCCACGAATTGAAGCGCACGCAAGAGATTCGTGACAGCGTTAGTCGAAAGCTTTGCGGAGGTTCCCATGCAGCCACCGTCGAACTCCTATCACGCTGCGAGTGCGAACTCGCGGGCGCGAAAGCTGCTGTACTCGAACTGGTTCAAAAGAATCCACGACTCGCTAGACATCCATCGGTTGCCGCCTTGACGGCAACATTGAACAGTTAGGAAAATCACCTGCGCCCTGGCGGCGCCGCACCTGAACCGCACGGCCCGCATGCCGGGCCTAAGGAAAATATCACATGTTTGGATCGCGGCAAGAAACGCAACATTCCGGAACCGTTGAGCGCATCGGCTTCGCTTACACGGGTGAAAATTCGGGCCGGTATGTACTTCTTCTCCACGGTGAAGCGACGCCCATTGTACTGCAGGGCGGGGCCATGTTTGGCGAGTACGAGCGCGTGATCGAACTCCCTGCGCTCACAGCACCTGGTGACAAGGTCGAGGTCACTTTGAAAGGCAAGTGGCTAAAATGCGTTAGTAACGAGACTCAGCAGAAGCGCCTTACTGCGTAACTAACCTCGATGGAAAAACGCCGTGAGCATCAACGACAAAGAGGTAGCAGAAAACGAAGCACTTAAGGATGCCCTCAAAGCGCTCCAGCGGGACCGAGAGCTGTGCAAGCAAGCAGGATACGGCAGCATCGTTCTCGGCCTATTGTTCGATGCACAGTGCGAAACACAATATGCACCGAATACCCGCCTTGGGCGGAATTAAGGAGGAAGCTCATGCTCGAATTCGACCCTATGCTGGCCTCATGCCCATTTTGCGGTGGTCCAGCGGGTTTCTATCGGGAGGCCCAAGGTAATTTTCGGAACGGCATCGAAGAACCGGTGAACGCCTGGCTGGCGGGCTGCATCGGCAATACTTGCGCGGTCCACGTAGACACGGAAGGAGACGAAAGCAAAGAAGGAGCCGCTGCAAAATGGAACGCCCGGCGGGCCTCGCCGGCCACTCTCCCGCCGCAAATTCATTCAGACCTTCGCATCGCATGGAAGCTGCTGGTAGACGCCGGCCATGTGGATGCGGCACAGCGCATTTTCCAGTTTATTCAACTTACCGCAGCGGGTGGTGCCCGCACCTAAAATCGAGAAATACGCACACCTGTACCGCCACGGCTCGGACGACGGGCATGTGAATTGAGCGGTTCGTTATGGAGCTGGCCGACAGGAAAGAGTACACATGAGACTATCCGCTGCACTCATGGGGAAAGGCCTTCCTCGGCCTTTTTGGTGCGCGGTGGTACCGGAATTTCCCAAGACCTCATCTGCTCGGATGGGAAAGGGCGCATGTGCGCTTCGTCCAGTACGACGAGATCCCATGCAATTGCTTTGATGTCGTTTGCCTTGGATTTGGCAAACTGATAGGAACAAATGAGCGGACCGTCCTCGAAGTGGAACGGATTTCCTCCGCCTTGCTTCCGGATGGCGGCAAAGTTCTTCGCTTCTAATATCAGGCCCCGGAGACCAAATTTCTCTTGCAGTTCCTGATGCCACTGTTTTCGAAGATTCGCTGGAACAACGATGAGAATCTTACGGCGCCGCTCCGCCCACCGTTGTGTAATGACGAGACCGGCTTCAATCGTCTTGCCTAGCCCGACTTCGTCAGCAAGAATCACCCCGCGTGACAAAGGATTGCGGCATGCGAACAGCGCGGCTTCAACTTGATGAGGATTAAGATCAACCTGTGAGTCGACCAGCGTTGTCGCAAGCGATTCCACTGTGTCGCCAGCTGCGCGCCTTGTCAGCAGCCAGGCCAAATATTTACGTTGATGCGGTGTAATGCGTGATCCGTCAACCTGGCTCAAAGGTCCTCCGCTGTTCGATACTTGTTGCCACTCTGTCCAATTTTCCCATATGCAGCGCTTTCTGACCAGCATCAGAGTTAGCTAGGATGAACTTTTAGTTACATGTGGCGATCAGAGCAACTAGGCGCAAGTTCAGTTGCCTAAACGACACTAAAACAGCGCCGCCTACTGCCTTGGAATCAGGTTTCCACACTTTTTCCACACCAAACAAAAAAGGCCTGCGACATGAATTCGCAAGCCTTTGATTTGTTTGAGTATTCTTGGTGGGAAGTGCAAGTTTCGAACTTGCGACCCCTGCAGTGTGAATGCAGTGCTCTACCCCTGAGCTAACCTCCCGAAGTGGCGCTATTATAGACTAGGGTTGCGCCAAACACAAGTTCCCTTGACTGCCTTGTCCAGACCGTCCAGCAGTGCGTTGTGCTCCGCCTCTTCCGTTTCGCTGGCGCGCAACACGATGACTTCAGCCAAGGCAATTTCCGCCATGGCAATGCCGCTGCCGGTTTCTTCGATGACGATGTCCATGCCCAGGCTGTTCTGGCCACGGGTCATGGCCAGATAAACATCGGCCAGCAACTCGGCATCCAGCAGTGCGCCGTGCAGCTTGCGGTGGGCGTTGGAGATGCCGAAGTGTTCGCACAGCGCATCCAGCGAGTTACGTTTACCTGGGCGCATCTCCTTCGCCTGCACCAGGGTGTCAATCACACCGCCGATGTGGGAATCGAAGGTCGGAAGCTTGAGCATATTGAACTCGTGGTTCAAAAAGCCCAAGTCAAACGGTGCATTGTGAATGATGACTTCCGCACCCTGGATATAAGTGCGCAGATCCTCCACCACTTCATGGAAGCGCGGTTTATCGCGCAGGAATTCGGTGGTCAATCCGTGCACCGCCAATGCGCCCTCTTCCGAATCACGCTCAGGATTGATGTAGACGTGGAAGTTATTCCCGGTCAGTTTGCGTTCAAACAGCTCAACGCAGCCAATTTCAATGATTCGGTTACCCTGTTTCGGGTTAATGCCGGTAGTTTCGGTATCGAGGACGATTTGACGCATAAATTCACGAATATGTTCGTAGCAAGCGGCGAAGTATAGCAGGCCTTATTTGCGACGGACCGTTTCCACGCCCATGTTGGCCAGTTGGTCGGCGCGCTCGTTGCCTGGATGGCCGTTGTGGCCGCGCACCCAGCGCCAATCGACGGTGTGTAAGGCTTGCGCGGCGTCCAGCGCTTGCCACAGGTCGGCGTTCTTGACCGGCTCCTTGGTCGAAGTCTTCCAGCCTCGCGCCTTCCAGCCGTGAATCCATTCGCTGATGCCCTTCTGGACGTACTGGCTATCGGTGTGCAGCACTACTTCGCAGGGGCGTTTGAGGGCTTTCAGCGATTCGATCACCGCGGTCAGCTCCATGCGGTTATTGGTGGTATTCAGCTCGCCGCCGAACAGTTCTTTCTTTGCGTCGCCCGCGATCATCAATGCGCCCCAGCCGCCGGTGCCGGGATTGCCCTTGCATGCGCCGTCGGTGTAAATCTCTACTTTATCCATCGAGTCTTTCTTTGTGTTTGTTGGTGGCCGGGACAGGTACACCTGCCTTGGCCGTTTTCTGTTTCCAGGCCGGTCCGATCAGGCGCATGCCTTTCACGCGCTTGATCGCCTGCACCATATAGACCGCACCGAAATACGGCCAGTAATTGGGGCCGGCGCGGTCCATGAAGTTGTAGCGTGCCAGCCAGCGGTCGGTGCGGCATGCCGGAGCGTAGCAACCCAGGTGCGTATGGCTGACGCCCATATTCAGCAATTTTAACCAGTCCTTAATACGCGGCATGGAGATGAACTCACCTGCTTTCGGCAGGTAGTGCGATCCGGTCAGGCGGCCGCTCAACTGGCGCAATCCCCACAGGCTGGCGGGATTGAAGCCGCAAACGATGACCTGGCCTTCGGGAATCAGCACCCTTTCCACTTCGCGCAGCACCTGGTGCGGTTCGGCGGAGAATTCCAGCACGTGCGGCAGCACCACCAGGTCCATGCTGTTGGTGGCGAATGGCAGTTCCACGCTGTCCAGTGTGACCGCGACCGCGCGGCCGGCGCCGGAATGACGCGGGTGCAGGCGGATGTCGGCCAGCCACTGGTGCGGCATGCGGTTGGCGGCCAGGGCGTCGATTTGCGGCATCCCAATCTGCACGGCATTGAAGCCGAAGATATCCGCCACCATCTTGTCCAGGCATGCCTGCTCCCAGGCGCGCACGTATGCACCCGGCGGTGTTTCCAGCCATTTGTCGAACGCTATAATGGATTCGTCGGATGTTGCGCTATCCATGCATTCCCTTTACTGAGCCCATGAGCAAACCTGTTTCTGTCCTGACCGTGCCCGCCTTCAAGGATAACTACTTGTGGCTGGTCCACGATGGCCGCAATGCTGCGGCAATTGATCCCGGCGATGCGGCGCCGATTCTTGCCGCCCTGCAGCAGCATGGCCTGACACTTACCGCCATTCTACTCACCCATCACCATGCTGACCATATTGGGGGCGTGCCGGGGCTTTTGGCCCATTTCCGGGTGCCCGTTTTCGGTCCTCGCCATGATGGTATCGCAGCAGTGACCGTTCCGCTGGGTGAAGGCGACCATCTAGAGGTGCCGGGGCTGGACCTGTCATTCAGGGTGCTGGACGTGCCGGGCCACACCCTCGGCCATATTGCTTATGTCCGGGATGGCGCTGAGCCTTGGGTATTTTGCGGCGATACCCTGTTCGCTGGCGGTTGCGGACGACTGTTCGAGGGCACTCCGGAGCAGATGGTCAGCTCTCTCGGCAAGCTGGCGGCGCTGCCGGATGCGACCAAGGTGTTCTGCGCCCATGAATACACGCTGTCCAACCTGCGTTTCGCCAGTGCGGTGGAACCGGGGAATCCAGCCCTGGGTGCCCGGGTGGCGGTCGATACTGCGACACGCGAGCGCGGCCAGCCGACCGTACCAAGCACCATTGGCCTGGAACGCGCCACCAACCCTTTCCTGCGTTATCGTGAGCCTGAAATCGCTGCCCAGCTGCGCGAGGCCGGTAAACTGCGCGGCGGCGAGCCACCGGTTGCCGTCTTCGCGGCGCTAAGGGAGTGGAAAAATAACTTCTGACCTGAGGAGATTTATGCAAACCGTCCGCATGTATGTTGATCCCATCAGCCCTTTCGTGTGGCTGGCAACCAAGCAGATTGCCCGCATCGAGGCGGCTGGCGTGCAGGTTGAAATGGTGCCTGTTTTGTTTGCAGCGATGCTGAACAAGCATGGCTTGGTGGGGCCGGCGGAAGTGCCGGCGAAACGGGTGCTGACTTTCCGCGATGTGATGCGGCAGGCGTCTGCGCAGGGGCTGGAGTTTGCGGGGCCGCCGGGGCACCCCTTCAATCCCCTGCCAATGCTGCGGATGGCGACTGCGATTAGCGGTCGTGCGGAGCGGATTGCGTTTGTGACTGCGGTGATGGCGGCGACCTGGGAACTGGGGCAGGATGCGCAGGATTTCGCAGTGTTGGCGCGGGTGGCGCGCGATTGCGGACTGGATGCGGATACGTTGGTTGCTGCTGCTGGGACGCCGGAGGTGAAGGCGGAACTGGCGCGGGCGACCGAGCAGGCCATCAATGATGGCATTTTTGGTGTGCCGAGTTTTGTTTTTGAGGGGGAGCTGTTCTGGGGGGCGGATCGCGTCGACAGCTTGCTGCACCGGATTGCGGGCCATCGTATCGATGAGGCGCGCTTGCAGGAGTTTCTTGACAGGGCGCCTCTAGCTACTCGTCAAAACCGCTAAACCTGGGTCTGACCCAAAGGGTCAGACCCCGAGTGCGCACAACCGACGTCGCTGGCCTGCGGGCAGACAGGGTCAGACCCTCGGGTCTGACCCTGGTTTACCGGTTCAGATTTCTTCGTACAGCGGCAGCGTCAGGAATTCTTCAAACGCTTCCGAAGTCGACATCTTCTCGAAGATCTGTGCCGCGCGATCGTAGGCTGGGGTGGAGCCATCCGGAGCGGTGGTTTTCACCTTCGCCAATTCCTCGGGAATCATCGCACGCACCATGTCCGCCGTCACCTTGCTGCCGTCTTCCAGCACGCCCTTCGACGAACGGATCCACTGCCATACTTGCGAGCGCGAGATTTCCGCGGTCGCAGCATCTTCCATCAGGTTATGGATCGGCACGCAGCCGTTACCATTCAGCCAGCTACCCAGGTAGTGGATGCCGACGTTGATGTTGTAGCGCAGGCCAGCCTCCGTGATCGGCGCTTCCGGCTTGAAGTCCAGCAGTTCGGCGGAGGTGACTTCCACGTCCGGGCGCTGTTTGGAAATCTGGTTCGGCGCATCGCCCAGCACTTTCTTGAACTCGCCCATGGCCAGTTCCACCAGGCCCGGGTGAGCCACCCAGCCGCCGTCGTAGCCGTCGGTCGCATCGCGCGCCTTGTCGTTGCGCACACCGCCCATCGCCACTTCGTTCTTTTCCGGATCGTTCTTGATCGGGATCAGCGCAGCCATGCCGCCGATTGCTGGTGCATTGCGCTTGTGGCAGGTCTTCAACAGCAGCAGTGCGTAAGCGCGCATGAACGGCGCAGTCATGGTGACTTTGGCGCGGTCGGCCAGGCAGAAGTCCTTGTCCAGCTTGAATTTCTTGATGCAGCTGAAGATGTAGTCCCAACGGCCGGCGTTCAGGCCGGAGCTGTGTTCACGCAGCTCGTACAGGATTTCGTCCATCTCGAAGGCCGCCAGGATGGTTTCGATCAACACGGTCGCTTTGATGGTGCCTTGTGGCAGGCCCAGTTCATTCTGGGTCATTACGAAGATGTCGTTCCACAGGCGGGCTTCCAGGTGCGATTCCATCTTCGGCAGGTAGAAGTATGGGCCGGCGCCGCGCGCCAGCTGCTCTTTCGCGTTATGGACCATGAACAGGGCGAAGTCGAAGATGCCGCCCGAAACACGCTTGCCGTCGACGGTCACATGTTTTTCGTCGAGGTGCCAGCCACGTGGACGCACCACCAGGGTGGCGGTCTTTTCATTCAGCTTGTAGGATTTGCCGTTCTGTTCCAGCGTGATGGTCTTGCGCACCGCGTCCTGCATATTGACCTGGCCGGAGATCTGGTTATCCCAGTTCGGCGAGTTCGAATCTTCGAAGTCGGTCATGTAGGAGTCAGCGCCGGAGTTGAGCGCGTTGATGACCATCTTGCGGTCGACCGGGCCGGTGATTTCCACGCGGCGGCATTCCAGGGCCTTAGGAATCGGAGCGATCTTCCAGTCGCCATTGCGGATATGGGCGGTTTCGGCCAGGAAGTCCGGGCGCTCGCCGGCATCGAGGCGCTTGGCGCGCTCAACGCGCTTGGCCAGCAATTCCTGGCGGCGCGGCTCGAATTCGCGGCTCAGCTTGGCCACCAGGGCCAGTGCCTCCGGGGTCAGCACGCGTTCGAAACCTGGCTTGATTTCACCTGTGATTTGCATACCTGCTGGCAGAGTGATGCTCATAGTCTTTCTCCGTGATTGATGATTAGTGTTGTGATTCGATGTTTTCCAGTATATTGACTAAAAACATAGAGAAACAAGACTAAAACGCACTTCATCTGTGCTTTTTAGTCATAAATGAGGTCTTATGGGTCAGTTCAGGCAAATCTCCACCTTTGTAGAAGTGGTTAACCGTGGCAGCCTGTCGGCCGCGGCTCGCGCGGAAGGCATAGCGCCCGCCGTTATTGGGCGCCGCCTGGACGCGCTGGAGCAGCGGCTTGGCGTCAAACTGCTCCAGCGTACCACGCGCAAGCTGGCGCTGACGGACGAAGGCGCTGCCTTCCTTGAGGATTGCCAACGCATCCTGGTCGAACTCGAAAGCGCCGAAGCGGCCGTCGCGGAACGTAGCGCGCGCGCCACGGGACACCTGATGATTTCCGCGCCGGCAGGGTTTGGGCGTCTGCACGTCGCCCCCCTGGTCCCCTCCTTTTTAGCGGAACACCGTGACGTGGCGGTGACGTTGAACCTGAATGACCGGGTGGTGGACCTGATTGGCGAAGGCGTGGACGTGGCGATACGCATCGCCTCGATGTCGGACTCGAACCTGGTGAGCGTGAAGCTGGCTGATAACCACCGCGTGGTAGTCGGCACCCCGGCCTATCTGAAACGGCACGGCGTGCCCAAAACGCTGGAGGATCTCGCTAAGCACAACTGCATGACCATCAGCAGCGAAGGCAGCCAGCGCGGCTGGACCTTCCGTCAAGGCGATAAAAACGTGACGCTGAAAATTGCGGGAAATATGAGTTGCAACGACGGCGCCGTGCTGCACGACTGGGTATTGGCCGGCAAAGGCCTGGCCTGGCGCTCGATGTGGGAAGTTGGCGCCGATATCGAAGCAGGCCGACTAAAATCCGTGCTCAACGAATTTTCGGCGCCTGGCAACGACATTTACGCCGTATTCGCACAACGGCGCCACCTGCCGTTCCGCATCCGCGCTTTCGTCGACTTCCTGCGCCATACATACGCCCAGCCGGGCTATTGGCGCAAAGGCTGAGACCGTGTCACACCATGGGGTCACACCCCAAACGTGACACGGGCCCAAGTGTAGTGACGAAAAAAAATCCTCCGAATTGGAGGATTTTTTATCGTTTTGATCCGTCTCGATTACAGAGGCTGGATGTTCGACGCCTGCTTGCCTTTTGGGCCGGAGGTCACGTCGAAGGACACGCGTTGGTTTTCCTGCAGCGACTTGAAGCCGTTGCTTTGGATAGCCGAGAAGTGAGCAAACAGATCTTCGCCGCCTTCATCAGGGGTAATGAAGCCAAAACCCTTTGCGTCGTTGAACCATTTTACGATACCAGTTGCCATTACAATTCCTATTACAGTTAAATGAGCTTTACGCCCGTGATACCGTTTGAACCCAGTCACCTGAATCTAAACGATCCGCCATTATACCGAAATACCTGCTAAAAGCACGCAGTGCGCAAAATTAATTCACATCGTGCCAACAGGTCCCGAACATGTATGACTAACTATAGACAAGATTTATCAATCTTGTTTGATAAATATCAATCGTGCGCAGCAATTTGCCCTGCGCCAAAATCCTTGTCGGCCCATTGCAACAATGCATGAGTGGCGGCTTCGATGCCGAGCCATGGCGCACCGGATTCCATCACGCCGCGCACCATCTGTTCAATACGGCGCGCTTCATCGCCTAGCGCAGCCAAGCCAAACGATCCGGCAGAGCCGGCCACACTGTGCAGTGCGTGGTGCAATTGCTCGATATGGGCTGGAACCAGGCTGCCCTGGCAAAGCACCAGGGCATTACGGATGGCCGCCATGCGCTCGGGAACGCTGGCGGCGTACTTGTCGCGCAGGGCTTGCAGCCGGTCGTGGAATTCGGGATCGGCCGGCGTCGCCATGGCTCTTATTTGGTACCGAAAATGCGGTCGCCCGCGTCGCCCAGGCCTGGAATGATATAGGCGTGTTCGTTGAGGTGGGAATCCAGCGACGCGCAGAAGATCTTCACGTTCGGGTGGGATTTCTGGAACACTTCGATACCTTCCGGTGCCGCCACCAGGGCCAGGAAGATGATCTGCTCGTCGGGAACGCCGCGCTTTTTCAGCACATCCACCGCGTGCACAGCCGAATTACCGGTCGCCACCATCGGGTCGCACAAGATGAAAGTACGGTCGACCAGGTCCGGCAGTCGCACCAGGTATTCCACCGGCTGGTGGGTTTCCGGGTCGCGGAACACGCCGATGTGGCCGACGCGTGCCGATGGCACCAGGTTCAGCAGGCCGTCGCTCATGCCTACGCCGGCGCGCAGGATCGGTACCACGGCCAGTTTGCGGCCGGCGATCACCGGGGCCTGGATGGTTTCCAGCGGGGTTTCGATTTCGCGCGTGGTCAGCGGCAGGTCACGGGTGATCTCGTAACCCATCAGCAGCGTGATTTCTTTCAGCAGCTCGCGGAAGGTGCGCGTCGACGTTGCCTTGTCGCGCATATGGCTCAGCTTGTGCTGGATCAGCGGGTGGTCGGTAATGAACAGGTTGGGAAAGCGCGGATCTTGTTTCATGTTATTCAGGAATAAATTCGTTCAATTGCGCGCATTATCCCAGCCTCAGGCGTTTTCCACCAGCGCCCGCTGTAGAATGGCTTCACAGTTAGTTCCTGCTGGCAACCGCCCGTAAGCGCCCCCCGGCTCACGCGCCAAGCGGCTGGCGACGAAGGCGGAGCTGATAAATGCCGGCGCGTGGCGCAGCAGCAATCCCGCCTGGATCGCCAGCACGACGCGTTCAGCCAGCTGTCGTGCGCCGAACTCGTCTTCGCGGGCTTTGGGCAGGTCCGCCAGCAGTTGGCTGGTGAACCGCACATAATCGGGATTGGCGTGGCTGCCCTCGCCCAATTCCGCCGCCAGCACTTCCTGCACCTGGCTGGATTTCGACAGTGCCCGCAGCAGGTCCAGGCACATCACGTTGCCCGAACCCTCCCAGATCGAGTTCACCGGGAGCTCGCGGTACAGCCGGGCCAGCGAACTCTCCTCAACATAGCCGCTGCCGCCGAGCACCTCCATCGCCTCGGCGCCAAAACCGGGGCCGCGCTTGCAGATCCAGTATTTGCCGGCGGGTGTCAGCAGCCGCGCGAGCAGCGCTTCGGCGGGATTATCCAGATGGTCGAAGCAGCGCGCCAGCCGCATCGCGAAGACCGTGGCGGCTTCCGACTCCAGCGCCAGGTCGGCCAGCACATTTTGCATCAGGGGCTGCTCGGCGAGCGGCTTGCCAAAAGCGCTGCGGCGGCGAGCGTGGTGCAGGACCTGGGTCAATGCGGCGCGCATGATGCCGGCAGTACCCAGCACGCAATCCAGCCGCGTATGATTGCCCATTTCGAGGATCGTCGGCACGCCGCGGCCCAGCGGGCCAAGCAGCCAGCCATAGGCGCCGGTAAATTCGACTTCGGACGAGGCATTCGATTTATTTCCCAGCTTTTCCTTCAGCCGCTGCACGCGCACCTGGTTGCGCGCACCGTCCGGCAGGAAACGCGGCACGAGGAAGCAGCTCAATCCCGCATCGCCCGCCTGGGCCAGCACCAGGTGGGCGTCGCATTGCGGCGCGGAGAAGAACCATTTGTGGCCAGTCAGGCGATACACCGGTTCGCTGTCCGCGCCGAACAGCGTGCGTATTTCGTCAGCCGGTACCGGCTCGGCTTGCGTCGTGTTGGCGCGCAGGTCGGATCCGCCCTGCTTTTCCGTCATGCCCATGCCGATCAGCGCTCCGCGTTTCTCGTCAATCGGCAGCGGGCTCGGATCGTACACGCGCGACAGGATTTTCGGCAGCCAGCGCGCGGAAAGGCCGGGGCTATGGCGCAAGGCCGGCACACTGGCATACGTCATGGTGATCGGGCATTGCGCGCCGTTTTCGACTTGCCCGAACAGGATGTAGCGGGCCGCGCGCGCCACTTGCGCGCCGTGGTGAGGATGCTTGCCCTCCCACGGCGAGGCATGGGCGCCGGCAGCGATCATCAGCTCCATCAGTTTGTGCCAGGCGGGGTGGAATTCGACCTCGTCGATCCTGTGGCCGGCGCGGTCGAAGTTCTTCAGGACCGGCGGATGTTCATTGGCTTGCCGGGCCAGCTCCTGCATTTCGGCGGTGCCCAGTTCCGCCCCCAGTTCCATCAGCGAGGCAGTGGCGAAAGCGGCGCCCTCACGCTCCAGCGCTTCGCGCAAGGCGGTGTCGCAGGTGAACAGGTTGACGTTCACAAACGGGCTCACCTGGTTGAAAACCTCGTGCGTGTCCAAACGGTTCATTTCGCCCTCCCGGCGTTCTCTGTAACGCGAGGCTAGCGCAAACTTTCAGCACTAGCAAGGTTCACATAAAAACGAAACATTGCTTAGTAAAGCACCAAACTTCTCCTGCTTTCATATAAAACTGATCTCGGGCAATAAATTTCCTAAAAACATGGACTAATGTTGCTCTTTTTCATGTGAAACATGAGGTTTAAGTGATACATTTCTTTCTGGTTACGACCTGAAGAGAAAGAATCGAGCGCAACAATGCTTTCCAGCTCCCCAACAGTGCCTTTAACAACATCACACCATGAGGCGAACCTCCTGCTAGAGGAAGCGGGCGATGTGGTGTTCAGGCTGAATCTGATGGGTCATATCCTCTTCTCCAGCCAGCGAGCCGCGAATTTGCTGCGTAATGGCCAGGAACTCGAAGGCCACCCCCTCCTCGCTTTTACCTGTGAACTGGACCATGCAGCACTGAAGTCCGCGCTCTCCGAATCGATCCAGTCCCGCGGTGCACACCGCGCCGAAGTCCGCCTCAAAACCCCCGAGCAGGAAATCTGGTTCGAACTGCGCCTCAGCAGTTACGCCACCGCCAACAAGGCCTATGAATTGCTGGTGGTCGGCCGCGACATGACGGCCCAGCACGCGACCGAAGACCGCCTGCGCCACATGGCCACCCACGATGGCCTGACCGAGTTGCCGAACCGCCTGCTGTTGTCGGACCGCCTGCGCATGACCATCGCCCAGGCCCGCCGCTCCGGCCAGGGTTTTGCGGTGGCTACCGTTGGGCTCGACAGCTTCAAGAAAGTGAACGATGGCCTGGGCCATCCGGTTGGCGATGCGGTACTGAAAATGGCCGCGGCGCGCCTGCGCAAAACGCTGCGCGACAGCGATACCCTGGCCCGCGTTGGCGGCGACGAATTCGTCGCCGTGCTGCCCGGCACTTACAACGAGGCGCAAATCAAGCTGGTCACCGGCCGCCTGCTCGCCACGCTGCAGTCGCCGTTTGAAGTCGGGCAGCACACGATCTACGTAAGCGCCTCGCTTGGCGTGTCGGTCTACCCCGAGCATGCGGAAGACGAGGTGCGCCTGGTCGCCCTGGCTGATGCGGCCATGTCGCGCGCCAAAGAAACCGGGAAAGCCCGCGCCATCGTTTACAGCCAGCGCCAGAGCGGCCCGCCGGAGCATGATATTTCGCTGGAAGCGGCAATGTTCCAGGCTGTGCGCGAAGGCGAATTCCTGTTGTATTACCAGCCTATCGTCAACTCTGCCACCCGCGAAATCGAGGGTTTCGAAACGCTGATGCGCTGGAAGCACCCTACCCTTGGCATGGTGCCGCCGGCGCGCTTCATCCCCATCGCGGAAACCAATGGCCTGATCAACCTGCTCGGCGCCTGGGCGCTGAAATCGGCCTGTGTCCAGCTGAAGCAGTTCCAGGAAGTGGCGCAACGGCCGCTGTATATTTCGGTGAATATCAGCCCCCGTCAATTCCGCAACGACAAGTTCCTCGATGTACTCGACGATGCGCTGGCCTTCTCCGGCCTGCCTGGTGAACAACTGGTGCTGGAGATTACCGAAGGCACACTGATGATCGATCCGGCGCACGCCGAGACGATCCTTGCCAGGATGGCTGAACGCCGCGCCCGCATCGCGATCGACGACTTCGGCACCGGCTACTCCTCGCTGTCCTACCTGAAACGCTTCCCTATTTCCGTACTGAAGATCGACCGCACCTTCATCCGCGACCTGCCCGGCTCGGAGAAGGATGGCGCCATCTGCAACGCGGTGCTGGACCTGGCCAAGCACCTGGACTTGTCGGTCGTTGCGGAAGGCGTCGAGACGGAAGAGCAAATGAATTACGTTACGCAGCGCGGCTGCCAGTATGTCCAGGGCTTCC
The DNA here is from genome assembly GCF_001425005.1 of Duganella sp. Root336D2. Taxonomy (GTDB): domain Bacteria; phylum Pseudomonadota; class Gammaproteobacteria; order Burkholderiales; family Burkholderiaceae_D; genus Rugamonas. Next base: position 26,439 of record NZ_LMDB01000003.1, read on the forward strand.
TGACCGGCCGTCCAATGGCTGCGCACACGGCCCTGGCCGCCTTGAAGGAACGTACCTACGCATCCTTGATGACGGAAGAACCGCGGCAGGTGGGGCAATGAGCGCGCTGAGCGAACAGACCCTGTCTACGCTGTGGGAACGTACGCGCCAGCAAGGCGACATGCCTGGCTTCGCAAAAGCAATCACGGCCATCCTCGGCGCCATGCGCGGCGAAGACGATAAAGAGTTCGACATGGCGCGCACCGTACTATCGGATCCCGTCCTGACGCAGAAAGTCTTGCGCCTGGCGAATAGCGGCATGTATTCCGCTTTCGGCCAGCAAATCAACACGGTCAGCAAGGCCATGCTGGTGCTGGGCACGGAGGCCATTGGCCACCTGGCACTCGGCCTGAAGCTCATCGAAGAATTGTCCGTGGTATCGCCCGATTCGGGCCTGGCCCATATTGAAATGGAAAAGGCCGTACTGGCCGGCATCGTCGCCCGCGAAGTGTCGGCCACCGCTGAAAACCGTCACGGCGAAGAAGCTGTGGTTTGCTCCATGCTGCAAACGCTGGGCCGCATGCTGGTTACCTTCTACATGCCGGAGCGCTGGACCGAGCTGCAGCAGGCCGCCGGCGCCGGCAAGGAAGACAGCGCCGCGCCGGAGATGCTGGGCTTGAGCCTGCAGGATATCGGCCGCGCCGCCGCCTTGCATTGGGGTCTGCCGGAGAACCTGCTGTCCGGCATGCGTACCCTGGTACCGCCTGCCGGCGATATGCCGCTCGAACCGCTTAGCGCGGAAGACTGGGTGGCAGGCGTTTCGACCATGGCCTGCATCTGCGCCGGCGCACTTTGGAATGACAATGAAGAAGGCGCAGCGGAAGTCAAGCGCATCACTGCCCGCTTTTCGTCCATGATCGGCGTCAGCACCGACAAGCTGGCGCTGGCCATCGAGCAGGCCAAAGCCGTTGCCGCGGCCGACCTGTCGATTGCGCCCCTGTCCAAGCCGGCCGAACGCCGCGCCAAGGCGCTGGCACAAACCCGCCAGCGTGCCGCCGGCAACAATATCCTGCTTAGCGGCTTGGCCGATATGCGCGATTCGCTCGACACCGCGAGTGTCGGCCAGATGGCTTCGATCGCGCTGGAAACCGTGTTCAAAGGCTTGCAATTCAGCCGCTCGGTGGCATTCGTGCGCAACCGCCGCGAGAACAAATACGTGGCGCGCATGTGCCTGGGCGAAGGCGTGCGCGAGCATCTGGAAGCCATGCATTTTGCCGACGCTTACGAGCCGAACGTGTTCCACGCGGCCCTGAGCAGCGATCGCGTGATCTTCATCGAGAATGCGGCCGACCCCAAATTTGCGGCCAAGCTGCCGGCCTGGTGGCGCGACACGCTGAACGACGCGCGTAGCTTTGTCATCCTGCCGCTGTGCTCCAACGGCCAGCCGACCGGCTTCCTGTACGGCGATTGGGACCATTCCTTCCCGGCCATCCACCTCAGCCCGACCGAGTTTTCGCTGCTGAACGACATTCGCTCAACGGTGGTGAAGGCTGTCGAACGCCGCCACCAGGTCGGCACCGTCAACCGTGCCGCCTGACCCTTACCGCTGCCAGCGGTAACTCAGCGCAGCAGCCACGGCGCCTGCCGCCACCAGTCCCGACGCAATGTAAAAGATGAATTGCGGCCCCGCATGTTGCCATACCGGGGTCAGCGCCAGGCTGCCGATACTACCGCCGAGACCATAAGAAATGCTGATGTACAAGGCCTGCCCGCGCGCCTGCAGCGGGCCGTTGAACCAGCGCTGCATGGTCTGTACCGAAGCCGAATGATGCAGTGCGAAGGTCGCTGCATGCATTACCTGCGCCGCCACCAGCAAGGCCAGCGACTGCGCACCGGCGCCGATCAACGCGAAACGCACGACACCGAATGCGAAGCAGGCATACATCAACCGCTTGGCGCCCCAGCGCCGGAACAAGGGGGCCTGGTAATAGAAGCACAGCACCTCCGCCACCACGCCCAGCGACCACATAAGTCCCGTCACGGTCTTGCTGTAACCCTGTCTTTCCAGGTACAGCGAGTAGAACGTGTACAGCGCTGCGTGGGCCGACACCATCAGCGCGGTCGACGCAAAGAAGGCCAGCACTTCCTTCTTGCGCAGCACCGCCAGCAAGGCCGGCGGCTTGCCGGCATGGGCCAGGCGCGGCACGTCCTTCAGGCGGAAGGCGGCGCCAAGCACGCATACCAGCAAGGCGCCGCAGAACCAGACCAGGGCGCCGGTCCCCTGCCAGTCCATCAGGAACGAGGCCAGCATCACCGTAACGATGAAGCCGATCGAGCCCCACAGGCGAATGCGCCCGTAGTAGGTCAAGTCGCCGCGCATTTCCGACAGCATGAGCGCTTCGCACATCGGACCTTGCGCACTGGTGAACAGGTTGAGCAGCGCCATCGCGGCAAAGAAGTGCGCGAAGGTTGAACCGAAAATGAAACCGGAAAACGCAATCATCGCCGCCACGCCGGTCAGGCGCAGCACGAAGACGCGCCGTTCGGAATGGTCAGCGACATAGCCCCAGAGATTGGGGCCGAAGATCCGCAACACCTGGATCATCGACATCAGGACGCCGATCTGCGCTACCGACATCCCCCGGCCCTGGAAATACAGGCTGGCGTAAGTCGAAAAGGTACCGGCGTAAGCGTAATAACAGAAGAGGAAAAGCGCGAATCCGAAAGCCTGGGCTGGAATCACGCTTTACTGATATCCGGCGTGGACACTTTGACGTCGCCGCATTGTGCGCGGTGCATCAGCGCGTGATCCATCAGCACCAGGGCCAGCATCGCTTCCGCAATCGGGGTCGCGCGGATGCCGACGCAAGGATCGTGACGGCCGAACGTCTCGACCATTACCGGATTGCCTTCCTTGTCGATCGAGCGGCGCGGCGTACGGATCGAGGAAGTCGGCTTGATGGCGATCGATACCGTAATGTCCTGGCCGGTCGAAATACCGCCCAGGACGCCGCCGGAGTTGTTGCCGACAAAGCCTTCCAGCGTCAGCTCATCGCCGTGTTCCGAGCCGCGCTGCGCCACGCTGTCGAAGCCGGCGCCGATCTCGACGCCCTTCACCGCATTAATGCCCATCATCGCATAGGCGATATCCGCATCCAGCTTGTCGTAGATTGGCTGGCCCAGGCCGACCGGCACATTGCGCGCCACCACGTCGATGCGGGCGCCGATGGAATCGCCATCCTTGCGCAGGCTGTCCATATAGTCTTCCATGCGTTCGACCAGGGCCGCGTCGGAGGTGGCGGCGAAGAACGGATTGGAAGGCACATGCTCAAAACTCTCGAACGGCACTTCGATCTCGCCCAATTGGCTCATGCAGCCGGCGAACTCGGTACCGTACTTCTCCTTCAGCCATTTCTTGGCGATGGCCGCGGCGCCCACCACCGGCGCGGTCAGGCGCGCCGAAGAACGGCCGCCGCCGCGCGGATCGCGCACGCCGTACTTGTGCCAGTAGGTATAGTCGGCGTGGCCTGGGCGGAAGCTCTCCGCGATATTGCCGTAGTCCTTGCTGCGCTGGTCTTCGTTCTTGATCAGCAGCGCAATCGGGGTGCCGGTGGTCACGCCCTGGTACACGCCCGACAGGATCTGCACCGTGTCCGGCTCCTGGCGCTGCGTCACGTGGCGCGAAGTGCCAGGCTTGCGGCGATCCAGTTCGGGCTGGATGTCGGCCTCGCTCAGTGCCAGCCCCGGCGGGCAGCCGTCAATGACGCAACCAATTGCAGGACCATGGGATTCGCCAAACGTGGTGACGGTGAACAGCTTGCCAAAGGAATTGCCGGACATGATGGAGACGATGAGTAGTAACAGGGGTAACTGTCCATTCTAACCCGATATGGCAAAACTCGCAGGAAGTAGCTGTTTAAGCTACAACTTTTACGAAACTAGCACCCCACTATTCGTTAACTTCCATGAAAGTGTTTTAATGGTCGTTCTCATGAACAATTCGCTATATACTAAGTTGTAAGAACACCGAGACCCCTTGGAGAAGCGACAAATGCCCCCTTCGATCACGGCGCCGGATGGCGGCCACGACGATCAGGACGATCTGGTTTTCTTAGAAGAGCATTCGGCTCAGCCAGCTCTCCCCGCACTGCGCAATGTCTGGCGCGTGATGATTATCGATGACGACGAAGACGTCCATTCGACGACCACGTTCGCCCTTGGCAACCTGGACATGCAGCACCGCCCCCTGGAATTCGTGCACGCCTATTCCGCCGCACAAGCGCGCGAAATGCTCAAGCACGAACAGGAAATCGCCGTGATCCTGCTCGACGTAGTCATGGAGCAGGATGACGCCGGTTTGCACCTGGTGCGTTATATCCGCGAAACACTGAAGCTTGCCGACGTGCGCATCATCCTGCGCACCGGCCAGCCGGGCTACGCGCCCGAGATCGATGCAATTCGCGATTTCGACATCAACGATTACAAGACCAAATCGGAGTTGACGCGCATCAAGCTGTTCACCACCGTGACTGCGGCAATCCGTTCCTACGAACAAATCCGCAACATCAACGAAAGCCGCCGCGGCCTGGCGCGTATCGTGCACTCCAGCACCGAGCTGATGGCACTGCACGGCGTGCAGAATTTCGCCTCCGGCGTGCTGGCGCAGATTGCCGAACTGCTGGGCCAGGAAGCCCACGGCGTACTGTGCGTGCAGGAATGTCCCGATGCCGGCTGCCACGAGCTGGTCGTGATGGCAGCCAGCGGCAGCCACCATAACCTGTCCAATTCCCAGCTCACTGCGAAAGAAGACCCGCGCGTCCACAAGGCAATGGAAGAATGCCTTGGCGCGCGCCGCAACGTCTATTGCGGCGACAGCATAGCGCTGTACTTTGCCGGCAAGGCCAGCCGCACCTTCGTCGCCTTCATGGACGTTTCGCGCAGTCCGAGCCCGCTCGAAGAAAGCCTGCTGGAAGTTTTCTGCAGCAACGTGGCAGTTGGCCTCGACAACGTGGAACTGGTGTCGCACCTGCATACCGCAGCCTTCTACGATAACCTGTCCAAGCTGCCGAACCGCACGCGCCTGATCGAAATCCTCGATGCCACACTGGCCGGCCCGGCCAAGCAGGACGCCACGCTTTGCCTGGTCGACCTCGACCACTTTGCCGAGACCAACGACGCACTGGGCCACGAATTCGGCGACCTGCTGCTGTCCGCGGTTGCGGCGCGCCTGCAGAATAGCCTCGGCAAGCAATTGACCGTGGCCCGCATCGGCGGCGATATCTTCTGTGTGCTGGGCGACGCAGGCCAGGTCAATCCGGCCACCATCATCAGCCTGTTCTCAACGCCGTTCAGTATCGATGGCCAAGATGTGCAGCTTTCCGCCACCCTCGGCCTGGTGCGCTTGCTGGAACATGACGGCAGCGGCGCCGATGCGCTGAAGGATGCCGACATCGCGCTGAAACGCGCCAAGACGCAGCAGCGCGCCGGCCACTTCTACTTCTCGCGCAGCATGGGCGTGGAAATCCGCGAACGTGTACGCATGATGCACGCCCTGCGTACCGGTTTCAGCCAGAACCAACTCTTTGTTGTCTACCAGCCGCAAGTCGACCTCGATTCACGCCGTCCGATGGGCGCGGAAGCCCTGCTGCGCTGGCAGACGCCGGACGGCAAATTTGTCTCCCCCGACCGCTTCATTCCCATCGCCGAATATTCGGGCCTGATTATCGACCTGGGCGAATGGGTGATGCGCACGTCGATGCAGGAACTGGTGGCGCTACGCGCGGCGGGGCATACCGAGTTCACCATGTCGATCAACGTGTCGCAGGTGCAGTTCCGCCACCCGCACTTCCTCGAAATGCTGCGCAATGCGCTGCACGACACGGGCGCGCCGCCGGAGTATGTGGAGCTTGAGATTACCGAATCGATGGCGATGGAAGAGCCGGATATGCTGATCAGGATGCTGGCGCAGATCAAGCAGACCGGCGTGACCATTGCAATCGACGATTTCGGCACCGGCTTCTCTTCCCTGTCCTACCTGCAGCGCCTGCAGGTCGACCGCCTGAAGATCGACCGCGCTTTCGTCACCGAAATCACGAATTCCGCGCGCGGCAGCAGCATTGCCGAAATGGTGGTGCAACTGGGCCGCAACCTTGGCCTGGCGGTGATCGCGGAAGGCGTGGAAGACGAGCGCCAGGCGCAAATCCTGCATACCCTGGGCTGCCCGCTGGGCCAGGGCTTCCTGTTCGCGCGGCCAATGACCGGCGAAGCCCTGGTCGGCTGGCTAAGCGACGACGCCTTGGCCGGCGTCGCATAAATAAAAAAATGGGGACGCACCCCATTTTTTGAACCGCGAAAAATGGGGTACCTCCCCATTTTTTATTTCACCCCTCGGACTTCTCTTCTTCCTCGGCTGGCCAGTCGCGGATGTAAGCCTTCAGCATGCGGTTCTCGAAGCTTTGCGCTTCCAGCACGGCGCGCGCCACGTCATAGAACGAGATCACGCCCAGCAGGGTCTTGGCGTTCATCACAGGCAGGTAGCGCGCGTGCTTTTCCAGCATGATGCGGCGTACCTCATTGACTTCGGTGTCCGGGGTGACGGTGATCGGGTGGTCATCCATGTGCTTGCGCACGGTGCCGCCGCCGACCGAGCCCTGGTTCGCGTGCAGCGCCTTCAGCACTTCGCGGAACGTCAGCATGCCGACCAGGTCGCCGTATTCCATCACCACCAGGGAGCCGATGTCTCTTTCGGCCATGGTATTCGCCGCTTCGACCAACGGCTGGTCCGGAGTGATCGTGTAGAGGATGTTCCCTTTGACTTGGAGGATTTCAGATACTTTCATTTTGGGCCGTCCTGTCCGGTGGTGATTATGGTTTTATTGTAAGCCTTACCATCGAATTTAGCGTATGCCAAGTGAAAAATCCAGAGGTGGATTAATCAAAACGCAACAGTATTCACAAGCTAAATAACACGATAGCATGGCAACCATGACAACGCCAAATTATCCAGGGTTCGATACCCTCGCCCTGCACGCGGGCGCTACGCCAGATCCGGTCACCGGCAGCCGCGCTACCCCAATCCATTTCACATCCTCCTTCGCTTTCCGCGATTCGGACCATGCGGCAGCCTTGTTCAATATGGAACGGGCCGGCCACGTGTATTCACGCATCTCCAATCCCACCAATGCGGTGCTGGAGGAGCGCATGGCGGCGCTGGAAGGCGGCGTGGCGGGGATTGCCACCGCCAGCGGCCAGGCGGCCATGCACCTGGGACTGGCCACCATTGCCGGCGCCGGTTCGCACATCGTCGCGTCGCGGGCGCTGTACGGCGGCTCGCACAACCTGCTCGGCTATACCCTGAAGCGTTTCGGCATCGAGACCACCTTTGTCGATCCGCGCGACCTGGACGCCTGGCGTGCCGCGATCCGGCCCAACACCAAGGTGCTGTTCGGTGAAACGCTGGGCAATCCGGGCCTGGACGTGCTGGATATCGCCAGCGTAGCAGCGCTTGCGCACGAAGCCCACTTGCCGCTGATGGTCGATTCGACCTTCACTACGCCCTACCTGCTGCGGCCTTTCGAGCACGGCGCCGACCTGGTGTTCCACTCGGCCACCAAATTCCTGTGCGGGCACGGCACCGCCATCGGCGGCGTATTGCTTGATGGCGGCACCTTCGACTGGCAGGCCGCTTATGAGGCGACCGGACGTTTTGCCGAGCTTTGCGAGCCATATGACGGCTTCCACGGCATGGTGTTCGCCGAAGAATCAACCGTGGCAGCGTTTGCGCTGCGCGCGCGGCGCGAGGGCTTGCGCGATTTCGGCGCGGCCATGAGCCCGCACAATGCTTTTGCCATCCTGCAGGGCGTCGAAACGCTGGCGGTGCGCATGGACCGGCACGTCGCCAACACGCGCCGCGTGGCAGAGTTCCTGCTCGCCAATCCGGCAGTCGAGTCGGTGATCTATCCTGAACTGGAGAGCCACCCGGACCGCGCTCTGGCCACCCGCCTTTTGCCCAAGGGAGCAGGCGCGGTGCTGTCGTTCACGTTGAAGGGCGATCGTGCGGCCGGCAAACGCTTTGTCGACAACCTGAAAGTGTTCTCGCACCTGGCCAATGTCGGCGATGCGCGCTCGCTGGTCATCCACCCTGCTTCCACCACCCATTTCCGCGTGCCGGCCGAGCAGCTGGCGGCGTCGGGAATTGCGGAAGGCACCATGCGCCTTTCGGTCGGGCTGGAGGACGCCGATGACCTGCTGGAAGACCTGGCAAGCGGGCTCAAAGCCTCGCAGAAAGGGGCTTGAGCATGAAATTCGGCGATACGTATTGCTACACGGGCGGCAAGGCGTTCGACCCGGAGCTGCCGACGGTGGCCATGATCCACGGGGCGCAAAACGACCATTCAATCTGGTCGCTGCAATCGCGCTACCTGGCGCACCACGGCTTTGGCGTATTGGCCGTGGATCTTCCCGGCCACGGCCGCAGCGGCGGCGCCGCGCTGCGCAGCGTGGAGGAAATGGCCGACTGCTTATTGTCCTTGCTGGACGCAGCCGGCGTGCAGCAAGCCGCGCTGGTTGGGCACAGCATGGGCGCCCTGGTCGCGCTGCAGGCCGCCCATCGCGCCCCAGACCGCATTACGCGCCTGGCGCTGCTTGGCGCAACCTATCCAATGAAGGTGTCCGACGCTTTGCTCAACGCCGCGCGCGAGGCCGAGGGCGAGGCGATCGACATGGTCAATATCTGGTCGCACAGCTCCTACGCGCAGAAGCCGTCCTGCCCGGGGCCGGGTTTCTATGTCAGCGGAATGTCGAAACGGCTGATGGAGCGCATCTCCGCGCAAGGGGAAGACTTGCTGTTCCACACCGATTTCACGGCCTGCAACAGCTATGCAAATGGCGACGCGGCCGCTGCGAGCGTGCGCTGCCCGGTGCAGTTCATCTTCGGCAGCAAGGATATGATGACGCCGCCGCGCAGCACCAAGGCGCTGCTGGCGGCACTGCCAGGCGCAAAAACCGTGACGGTTGATGCCGGCCACCAGATGATGGCCGAGCAGCCGGACGCGGTGCTGGACGCGCTACTCGCCTTCCTGCGCTGAAATTCGTTCAGGCCGCGCCGAAATGCACGGCCAGGGTGGAGCCCAGCCCCGACTCCACTGCGGTTTCGACCTGGCGCGCCAGGGTTGCCGCATTGTGGCTGGCCTGGCGGTCCATTTCGTCATCCGAATCGGCCAGCACGCCAGCATTCAGCGACATGCCACCGAATACAAACAGGCGGTACACATCCGCCACCGTGATCTTGTGTACGTTGGCCAGCAACACCCAGTTGTCGGCGCCTTCGCTGACTCGCTTGCCGAACTGCACTCGCGGCGGCGGCGCAATTTTCACTTTCGCCACCCAGCCGGGCGCCAGCATCTTCTCCAGCAAGGCGTCCATCTCATCGAAACCGAGACGGGTACGGCCCCGTATCTCGGCCGAACTGACGGCCGCGTTGTCGCCCTGCTCGCGCGCCTCGTGCAGCACCTTCAGCACCGCCATGGCATCGACGAACTCACCGCCCGGCACCGCTTCGTGCCACCAGCGCTCGTACTTCACCACCGGCAGCGCTGCCGTCAGCAAGGCACCCAGCAGCGTGATCAGCCAGGAAACGTAAATCCACAACAGGAACAATGGCAAGGCGGCCAGCGCGCCATAAATCTTCGAATAGGTCGGCGCCTGCGTAATGAAGATCGCAAACCCGCGCTTGGCCAGCTCGAACGAGACTGCGGCCAATGCGCCGCCGCAGATCGCGTCGCGCCAGTCGACCATCCGGTTCGGCACCGTGATGTAGAGGAAAGTGAAGGAAAGCGTCGTCAGCAGGACGGACAGCAGCGTATAGAAAATCGGCCCGGTGACCGATCCTACCAGCCCGCTGGTGGCATCGAACAAGTGGGTCGACAGGCTGATCGAGACGCCGATCAGCAAAGGGCCAAGGCTGATCAGCGCCCAGTACACCAGCACCCGCCGCACCAGCCGGCGCTCGCTCTTGACGCGCCAGATACGGTTGAAGGCGCGCTCGATCATGCTCATCATTGCCACCGACGTCAGCACCAGCGTCACTGCACCCACTGCCGACAGGCGCGTCGCCTTGGCTGCAAACGTGGTGAGGTAACCCATGATCGTGCTGGAAATCGCCTTCGGCATCACGCTCTTGATGAAATACGCTTCCAGTGCAGTGCGGAAGGTATTGAACATCGGGAAAGTGGTGAAAATCGCCAGCGCGATCGTCAGGACCGGCACCAGCGCAAAAACGGTGGTAAACGTCAGGCCGCCGGCCACCTGGGGCAGGCTTTCTTCGCGCAGGCGGCGGCGCGCGAACTGGATCAGGTCATGCAGTTCGCCCCACGAGAGCGCACGCAATTCCGCCACGCCTTTGGTGCAGGCGCGGGCTACGTTGGTATAGAGGGACTTAAAAACCATCAGTGAAACTTATTAGTCAGGCAACTTGAGTAAAGGGCCATATAATAGCAATGATGAACAGAACTAACCTCACAATTCTAATTTTGTATTATTCAAGGCACGGATCCGTACGCAAATTGGCGGAAATGATTGCCCAGGGTGTCGAATCCGTACCGGGCTGCGACGCCCGCCTGCGCACCGTGCCAGCCGTTTCCACCGTAACTGAAGCGACCGAACCGGAAGTGCCGCTGGATGGCGCGCCTTACGTTGAATTGCAGGACCTGGAGAACTGCGACGGCCTGGCGCTGGGCTCCCCTACCCGCTTCGGCAATATGGCAGCGGCAATGAAGTATTTTTGGGATGGAACGTCGGCGCATTGGCTGTCCGGCACCCTGTCCGGCAAGCCGGCCTGTGTTTTCACCTCGACCGGCAGCCAGCACGGCGGGCAGGAGTCGACGCTGCTGACGATGATGGTGCCTTTGCTGCACCATGGGATGATGGTCATGGGCCTGCCCTATACCCATCCCGAACTGATGACGACGACCAGCGGCGGCTCGCCATACGGCGCCACCCACTGGTCGGGGCTGGACGGCAAGAAGCCGTTCACGGAAGATGAGAAACGCCTGGCGATCGCGATGGGTCGCCGCCTGGCCGAAGCGGCCGTCAAGCTGCGGGGACGAAATGAATAGTACGAAGCATAAACTTTTCCATTGGGGCGCCATCGCCAGCCTGGCCTTGCTCATTATCTGGAGCGTAGCCTGGGAAATGTGGCTGTCGCCGCTGAAGCCGGGCGGCTCCTGGCTGGTACTGAAAGCGGTACCGCTGCTGTTCCCGCTGCTGGGCGTGATCAAACGCGACATTTATACCCTGCAGTGGACCTCGATGATGATCCTGATTTACTTCGTCGAAGGCGTGGTGCGCGCCTACGGCGACAAGGTCACGCCGTGGCTCGGCTGGGGCGAAGTTGCCATCGTAGTGGTCTACTTCCTGTGCGCCATCCTTTATGTGCAGCCGTACAAGCGGGCAGCCAGGCAGGCCGCCCGCGAATTGCTGGAAAAGGTCAATACCAGCAAGACCAAGTAACTATGGATAATTCCGCTTTCCTCGGCGCTTGCCGCGCCCTGCTTGGCGACGCGCACGTCATTGCCGGCGAGGCGGACATGGCGCCGTTCCTGCGCGATTGGCGCGGTCGTTTTACCGGCCGCGCTTTGGCTGTCCTGCGCCCAGCCGATACCGGACAAGTTGCAGCGGCCGTCAAGCTGTGCGTGGAAGCGCGTATTCCGATCGTGCCGCAAGGCGGCAATACGGGGCTGGTGCTGGGCAGCGTGCCCGATGCCAGCGGAACCGCCGTAGTGCTGTCGCTGGCGCGCATGCAGACGGTGCGCAAGGTGGATCCGGTCAACCGCACCATGACCGTCGATGCAGGCGTGATCCTGCAGCGCGCGCAGGAGGCGGCGGCCGGGCAAGGCTGCCTGTTCCCGCTCTCGCTGGCGGCTGAAGGCAGCTGCACCATTGGCGGCAACCTGTCCACCAATGCCGGTGGCACCGGCGTGCTTCGCTACGGCAATACGCGTGAGCTGTGCCTGGGGCTGGAAGTCGTCACGCCGCAAGGCGAGGTCTGGTCCGGGCTGCGTGGCCTGCGCAAGGATAACACCGGCTACGACCTGCGCGACCTTTTTATCGGGGCAGAAGGAACACTAGGCATCATTACCGGCGCGGTCCTCAAGCTTTATCCGCAGCCCAAAGCTTCCGTCACGGCGCTGGCTGCCATGGAAACGCCGGCGGCGGCACTGCGCCTCTTGTCCATCATGCAGGACCATTGCGGCGCGAGCCTGACCGGCTTCGAGCTCATGTCGGCATTTTGCCTGCGGCTGGTGGCCAGGCACTTTCCCGCGCTGCCACAGCCGCTGGCTGACGGACACGCCCAATACGCCTTGCTGGAGCTCTCCAGCAGCGAATCGGAATCCCATGCTGCGGCGCTGCTCGAACGCGCACTTGGCGCCGCCCTCGGCGAAGGCGTGGTGCAGGACGCAGTCGTTGCCAGCTCCGCCGCGCAATCGCGCGGACTGTGGGACCTGCGCGAACATATTCCCTTGGCGCAGGCTGCCGACGGCAAGAACATCAAGCACGATATTTCACTGCCGGTATCTTCGATTGCCGACTTCATCGCCAGCACCGAGCCTCAGTTGCAGGCAGCCTTCCCGGGATGCCAGCTGGTGTGTTTCGGCCACCTGGGCGATGGCAACCTGCATTTCAACGTTGCGCCGCCGGTTGGCGTAGCGAATGAAGACTTCCTGCAAAGCCAGGAGGCGGTCAACCGCGTGGTGCACGATGCGGTAGCTGCATTCGGCGGCTCGATTTCGGCCGAACATGGCATTGGCGCGCTGAAGCGCGACGAACTGGCGCGCTACAAGTCGCCGGTGGAGTTGAACCTGATGCGGGCAATCAAGGCCGCATTGGATCCTTTGGGCCTGATGAATCCAGGGAAAATAATATGAAACTCCTGCCCTTGCTGCTGTTGTCGATGGCGCTTCCTGCAGGAGCGCAAGCCCTGCACAAGTGCACCATCGATGGGAAAGTCAGCTACTCGCAGCAGCCATGCGAGAAAGGCGTGGCCAGTACGATTGCGGTGCCGGCCGCCCCAGCCCCGGATCCCGCCGCGGCGGCGAACCTGAAACGGCAGGAACGCGAGGCGGAAAAAATGGCCAGCCAGCGCCGCAAGCAGGAAGCGCGCGAGGAGCGCCAGAACCTGGCCGAGGCGCGGGCCGTGGCCAGCCATAATAAGAAATGCAAGAAGCTCCAGATGCAGCATAAATGGGCGGAGGAAGACGCGCGTGGCGCCACGCTCCAGAATACTGAACGCGCCAGGGTAAAGGCTAAACGCGCCGGCGACATGTACCAGCTGGAATGCGGCGGCTGACACGCTGGCTGGCCGTCGGTGAATGGCGCTCGCATCCGGTGCGGGCCCTGACCGCCATCGCGGCGATCGCGATCGGCGTGGCGCTGGGATTTGCCATCCACCTTGTCAATGCAGCGGCGCTGAACGAGTTCACGACCGCGGTCCACAGCTTGTCGGGGCAGGCAGATGTCCTGGTGAGCGGCACCGAAACCACGTTTGACGAAGCGGTCTACCCGGTGCTCGCGCGCCTGCCGGAAGTGGCAGTGGCCTCGCCCGTGCTCGAATTTGATGCGTCGATGCCCGGTGCGCGGCAGGCACTGAAAATCATCGGCCTGGATGTGTTCCGGGCCGGCTTTATCACGCCGGACCTGATCGGCGCGCCGGAACAAGACCTTCCTTACGACACGCTGGCTGACGATGCGATCTTCCTCTCGCCTGCCGCCATGAACTGGCTGCAATCGAGGCCTGGCGGCGAGCTTCGGCTGCAAGCGGGCAGCAAGGTGGCGGTCCTGCGCGTCGCCGGTTCGCTGCAGCGGGCGCGCGTGGGCCAGCGTTTTGCGGTCATGGATATCGCGGCGGCGCAATGGCAGTTCCAGCGCCTGGGCAAGCTGTCGCGCGTCGACCTGAAGCTGCGCGACGGTGTGGATCGGGGCGCATTCGAACGCTCCCTGGCGGCGCGCCTGGAGCGGGAGTTTCCGGGCCGTTTCCGGGTCGGCCAGCCGGACGATGCCGAGCAGGAAAGCCGCAACGCCAACCTGAGCCGGGCATACCGCGTCAACCTGAGCGTGCTCGCGCTGGTTGCGCTGTTCACTGGCGCATTCCTGGTGTTCTCGTCGCAGGCGCTGTCCGTGCTGCGGCGTCGCAGCGAGTTTGCGCTGTTACGGGTACTGGGACTCGAACGGCGCCATTTGATTCGCCAGGTACTGCTGGAAGGCGCGCTATTGGGCAGCATCGGCTCCGCGCTTGGCGTCGCCGGCGGCTATGCGCTGGCTGCGGCAGTTTTGCGCTTGTTTGGCGGCGACCTCGGTGCCGGCTACTTTGCCGGCGTCCAGCCAAGCGTGCAATGGGCACCGGCTGCGGCGCTGGCCTACTTTACGCTCGGGCTGGGCGTAGCCTTGCTGGGCGGACTGGCACCGGCGTTTGACGCCGCCCGTGCGCGGCCCGCCGTCGCGCTCAAGGCGGGCACCGACGAAACCGCACTGCGGCCGTTGTCCCGCCCCTGGCCGGGCCTCGCCTGCCTCGCTTTGGCAGGCGCCATGACGTTTGCGCCACCGGTGCTTGAGTTGCCGATCTTCGGCTACCTTTCCATCGCCCTGCTCCTGGTTGGCGCCATCGCCTTGATGCCGCGGCTCTCGGGCATGGCGTTCACAGCACTTTCCCGCCGCAAAACGGCAAACCCCGTCCGCGCCATGGCGCTGGCGCGGCTCGCCAACGCATCGGGCCAGGCTGGCATCGCGCTGGGCGGCGTGCTGGCCAGCTTCAGCCTGATGGTGGCAATGGCCATCATGGTGGCCAGCTTCAGGACTTCCGTCGATGACTGGGTGCTGCGCATCCTGCCGGCCGACGTGTACGCACGCGCCGCATCGGCCGGCACCACAGGCGGCCTTTCGCATGCAGAACAGGACGCCCTGCGCGCGGTTCCCGGCGTCGCACGCATCGAGTTCCTGCGCGTACGCTCGGTCTCGCTGGCGCCCGACCGCGCCAACGTGGCCATACTGGCGCGCGATGTCGACCCTGACGATCCCGGACGTGCGATGGTGCTGGTCGACGGTTCGGCGCACGCCGGGACCGTGGGCGCCTCCGCGACGCTGCCTCCGGCCTGGGTCTCGGAAGCCATGTCCGACCTGTACGGCTTGCAGCCCGGCGCCAAGCTGCGCCTGCCGCTGCAAGGCCGGTATCGCGAATTCCGCATCGCCGGCATCTGGCGCGACTACGCCCGTGCTGGCGGCGCCGTGATCGTGCGCCGCTCCGACTACATCGCGCTTACAGGCGACCGCGACGCCGGCGATGCGGCCATCTGGCTCGCCAAGAACACCGGCGCAGCGCAGGTGCAGGAAAACATCCGCAAACTTCCCTTCGGCGAGCTGGTTGAAACCAGCGTCCCCTCCGAAATTCGCAACCTGACGCTGAAAATCTTCGACCGCAGCTTTGCCGTCACCTACCTGCTGGAAGCCATCGCCATCGTGATCGGCCTGTTTGGCGTCGCCGCCACATTTTCCGCCCAGACGCTGGCAAGGGCGCGCGAATTCGGCATGCTGCGCCACGTCGGCGTCACGCGCGGCCAGGTACTCGGCATCCTGGCGCTGGAGGGTGCCGCCCTGACCACGCTCGGCATCCTGGCCGGCTTCGCGCTTGGCTGGGTTATCAGCCTGGTCCTGGTCCACGTCATCAACCCGCAATCCTTCCACTGGACGATGCAAATGCACTATCCCTGGCCGCTGCTGGCCACTGTCGCCCTGGCGCTGCTGCTGTCCTCGGCCGCAACCGCACTGATCGCAGGCCGGCAGGCGCTGTCCGACGGCCCGATCCGCGCCGTCAGGGAGGACTGGTGATGCGCGCCCTGCTTTGCACCCTGCTTGCGCTGGCATTCAGCCTGCCCTTGCAAGCTGCCGAATTCACGCCGGTAACGCCCGGCGCCCGACTGCAGTTCCCGCGCGATTTCGGCGCCCACCCCGGCTTCAAGACGGAATGGTGGTACGCCACCGGCTGGCTGGACACCGGGGATGGCCGCCAGCTCGGCTACCAGGTGACCTTCTTCCGCAGCAGCACCGGCCACGGTCGCGACAACCCGAGCCAGTTCGCGCCGAAAGACATCATCGTCGCCCACGTCGCCCTGTCCGACCCGTCGCAGGGCAAGCTGCTGCACGACCAGCGCACCGCCCGCGCAGGTTTCGGCCTGGCCAGCGCCGCCACGCAAGACACCAGCGTGCAACTGGATGGCTGGCGCCTGCTGCGCGCCGAAGACGGGACTTATCATATCGACATCAATGCCGCTGAATTTGCGCTCGCACTGAAGTTGCAGCCGACGCAGCCCGTGCTGCTGCAAGGCGACGCCGGGTTCTCCCGGAAGGGCCCGAAACCTGAGCAGGCAAGTTATTACTATAGCAAGCCGCAACTGCGCACCAGCGGCACCCTGACCCGCCGCAACACCGCCCCGCAGGCGGTGCAGGGCGTGACCTGGCTCGATCACGAATGGTCAAGCCAGGTGCTCGATCCCGCCGCCGCGGGATGGGACTGGGCCGGCATCAATTTGCACGACGGCGGCGCCTTGATGGCATTCCAGATAAGGGACCGCCAAGGTGGTAAACTGTGGGCCCACGCGACATGGCGCGATGCATCCGGTAAGATCACCCACTATTCGCAGGACCAGGTCAGTTTTACGCCGCAGGTGCGATGGAAATCGCCGCGCACCCAAGCCGAGTATCCCGTCGCCACCCTGATCTCCACCGGTTCCGAAGAGTGGCAGGTCAGTCCTTTGCAGCAGGACCAGGAACTGGATTCGCGCCGCTCGACTGGCGCGGTGTATTGGGAAGGCGCGGTGACTGTCACGCGAGGCGGCAAGCCGGCAGGACGCGGCTACCTGGAATTGACGGGCTATGTCCGTCCTATGAAACTTTGAACAAGAACGTAGAATACGCAATGAGCACCACCAAAAACGGTCAGCCAGAAGCCCGAGAACTCACGAAAGGCAGCCTGGCGGCCTTCAAGGGCCTGCTGCCCTTCCTCAAGCCTTACCGCAACCGCTTCGTCATCGCAGGCATCGCGCTGGTGGTCGCCGCCGCCTCCACGCTGGCGATTCCGTATGCCTTCAAGCAGATGATCGACCTGGGCTTCGGCGCCGATGCGGGCGTGCGCAGCGCGGCCCACGTGAATCAGGTGTTCCTGGCCCTGTTTGCGGTAGCCACGGTGCTGGCGCTGGCGACCGCGGCGCGTTTTTACAGCGTGTCCTGGCTCGGCGAGCGCGTGACCGCCGATATCCGCAACGCGGTGTATTCGCACGTGGTGCAGCAAAGCCCGGAATTCTTCGAGACCACGAAAACGGGCGAAGTGCTGTCGCGCCTGACCACCGACACCACCCTGATCCAGAGCGTGGTGGGCACCAGTATTTCGATGGCCCTGCGTAATGTGCTGCTGTTCCTGGGCGGCCTGGTGATGCTGTTCATTACCAGCCCCAAGCTGTCCTCGATCATCATCGGCCTGCTGGTGCTGACCGTGCTGCCGATCGTGATCTTCGGCCGCCGCGTGCGCAAGCTGTCGCGCGATTCGCAGGACCGCGTGGCTGACGCCTCGGCCATGGCCGGCGAGATCCTGAACGCCATGCCGACAGTGCAAGCCTTCACCCACGAAGGCCTGGAAGCGAAGCGCTTCGGCAGTTCCGTCGAAGGCGCTTTCAGCACGGCGATGCGCCGCATCCAGGCGCGTGCCTTCCTGACCATGCTGGCGATCGTGCTGGTATTCGGCACCATCGTATTCGTGCTGTGGCTGGGCGCGCACGCGGTGCTGGAAGGCACCATGACCGGCGGCGACCTGGGTCAGTTCATCCTGTACGCCTCCATCGTCGCCGGCGCGATCGGCGCACTGTCTGAAGTCATGGGCGAGGCCCAGCGTGCGGCCGGCGCCACCGAACGCCTGCTCGAGCTGCTGGCCGTTCGCTCCGATATCCAGAACCCTGCGCTGCCCCAGGCCCTGCCGCCGCGCGCCGCCAATGGCGCGGCCCTCAGCCTGTCGGACGTGACGTTCAGCTACCCATCGCGTCCCGACACCCTGGCCCTGGACCATGTGACGCTCGACATCAAGCCGGGCGAAACCATTGCCGTCGTCGGCCCTTCCGGCGCCGGCAAGACCACGCTGTTCCAGATGCTGCTGCGCTTCTACGATCCGCAGTCCGGCGCAATCCGCCTGGACGGCACCGATATCCGCCTGCTGGACCTGCACACCCTGCGCGGCGCCATCGGCATCGTGCCGCAGGATACCGTGATCTTCTCGGCCGACGCGATGGAGAACATCCGTTACGGCCGCGCAGACGCGACCGACCAGGAAGTGATCCAGGCCGCGCGCCTGGCCGCTGCCCACGAATTCATCGAGCGCCTGCCGCACGGCTACAAGTCCTTCCTCGGCGAACGCGGCGTGCGCCTGTCCGGCGGACAACGCCAGCGCATCGCCATCGCACGCGCGCTGCTGAAGAATCCTCCACTGCTGCTGCTCGATGAAGCGACCAGCGCACTGGACGCCGAATCCGAACGCCTGGTGCAAGGTGCGCTGGAAGCGGCCATGGTTGGCCGTACCACCATCATCATCGCGCACCGCCTGGCCACCGTGCAGCGCGCCGACCGCATCATCGTCATGGAAGACGGCAAGATCGTCGAGACCGGCACCCACCAGACGCTGGTGGCGCTGGGCGGCATCTACGCCAACCTGGCGGCGCTGCAGTTCCATCATGTCCACGTGACGCATTGAGGCGCAACGTGACCGACGCTGAACTGCGCCAGGGTTGCCATACGGTCCTGCCGGGCCATCGCCAGCCTTCGCCGGCCGCAACCTTTGCCGCCATGGCCGCCTGGTGCGAAGCCAACGGCATTGCCCACGACGTGTATGGCGAAGGCGAGCTGATCCAGTCCTTCGAGCAGAAGACCGCCGGCCTGCTGGGCTTTGAGGCGGCCGCCTTCTGCATCACCGGCACCATGACCCAGGTCACGGCGCTGCGCCTGGCCTGCATGGAGCGCGCCAGCCGCCTGGTGGCGCTGCATCCAACGGCGCACATCTTCAAGCATGAGCGCAGCAATCACCAGTTGCTGGAGCATTTCCAGGCCATCCAGCTGGGCGACCTGCATCGCCCGTTCACGCTCGGCGAGTTGCAGTCCGTGCCGGATCGCCTGGCCGCCGTGTCGCTGGAACTGCCCGCGCGCGAACTGGGCGGCCAGTCGCCGCGCTGGGATGAACTGGCAGCGATCAAAAACCACTGCCGCGAACAAGGCATCCACTTGCACATGGACGGCGCGCGCCTGTGGGAAGCTGCTGCAGGATATGGCCGTTCGCCGGCCGAAGTGGCGGCAGGCTTCGACAGCGTCTACGTTTCACTGTACAAGGGTATCGGCGGCCTGGGTGGCGCCATGCTGCTGGGCAGCCGCGCCTTCATCGCCCGCGCCCAGGAATGGTTCCGCCGCCAGGGCGGCAACGTGATCCACCGCACGCCATACGTGGCAGCCGCCGCGATGCAGTTCGATGCACGCCTGGCGGCCATGCCGGAATATTTCCGCCGTACGCAATGGCTGTACGACACCCTGCGCGACTACCCGCGCCTGCGCGCCAATCCTTCGCAGCCGCATGCGAACATGCTGCATATCCATGTGCCGCTTGAACGCGACCGCCTGCTGCAGATTCGTAATGAAACTGCCGCCCATCACGGCGTATGGCTGCTGAACCGCGCGGCCCATGCACAACTGCCCGGCACCAGCTATACCGAATGGTATGTCGGCGACAACCTGCTCACATTATCGGACGAACAAGTCCGCCACGCCCTCACTTTATGGAGCGACGCGCTATGAGTTTTGCTTCGCTGGACCTGATTGACGGGCTCCTTCGCACTCTCGAATCGATTGGCTACAACACACCGACGCCAATCCAGAAACAAGCTATCCCCGCAATCCTGGCAGGCCGCGACCTGCTGGGCGCGGCGCAAACCGGGACCGGCAAGACCGCCGCTTTCGCCCTGCCCCTGCTGCAGCGACTGACCATGGAAGGCGGGCCGGCCGCGCCGAACCATGTGCGCTGCCTGGTGCTGGTTCCCACCCGCGAACTGGCCGACCAGGTGTACCAGAGCTTCCACAGCTATGGCTTCCACCTGCCGCTGCGTTCCGCCGTGGCCTATGGCGGCGTGCCAATGGACCCGCAACTGGCGAAACTGCGCAAAGGCCTGGACGTGCTGGTGGCGACGCCGGGCCGCCTGCTCGACCTGCACCGCAAAGGTGCCATTGAGTTCGGCCAGTTGACAGCCCTGGTGCTGGACGAGGCGGACCGCATGCTGGACCTTGGCTTTGCCGCCGACCTGGACCTGCTGTTTGCCGTACTGCCGGCCGAGCGCCAGACCTTGCTCTTCTCGGCCACCATGCCGGATCCGATCCGGGCAATGGCCAGGCAATTGCTGCGCGATCCGCTTACCGTGCAGGCCAGTGCGCCCAACACGGCAGCGCGAACCGTGCGCCAGATGGTGTTCACCACCGACAAGCGCAATAAGCCGGAGCTGTTCGTGCACCTGCTGCGCAAGGAAGGCTGGGGCCAGGTGCTGGTGTTCGTCAAGACCCGCAAGGGCGTGGAGCAACTGACCGCCCTGTTGCAGGGCGAAGGCATCTCGGCCGATTCGATCCATGGCGATAAGCCGCAACTGGCCCGCATCAAGGCGCTCAAACGGTTCAAGGCCAACGACGTGCAGATCCTGGTGGCGACCGACGTCGCCGCCCGCGGCCTCGATATCGAAGCCCTGCCGCTGGTGGTCAATTTCGACTTGCCGACCGTGGCGGAGGACTATGTGCACCGCATCGGCCGCACTGGCCGCGCCGGCGCCGAGGGCGAAGCTATTTCGCTGATTTGCGCGGATGAAGTCGAACTGCTGCGGGCAATTGAAAAGCTGACCGGCGCCGTCCTGCCGCGCCTGGAGGAAGCGGGCTTTGAAGCGGACCACCGGGTGCCATCGACCGGCGCGCCAAGCGCGCCAGCCGCTCGCGCTCCCGCCGCCAAACCGGCGCGCGGCGCTGCCAAGCCTGCGAAAGGCGCCGCAGCCGGCACTGCGGCACGGCCCGCAGTCAAGCAGCCGGCGCCGGCGCGCGATGAAACGCCACGCCCTGCAGGCGGGTTCGGCGGACTGAAGGAAGAGCTGCCGCCGAAAGAAAAACAACGCTCGCGCGGACCGATCTACGGCGCTCGGGCGGGAAGCCCCGGTGCAGGCGCCAGCGGTGGGCGTTCTGGCACTGGCGCCTCCGGCGGGCAAGGCGGCAAAGTCGTGGTGACCGCAACGCGCGGCGCCAAATCGACCGCCCGCGCTGCCGGCCGTGCCGCCTCCAAGCCAGGCGGCCGCGGCAACAAACGATAAACGGAGAAACGAATGAAGCAGTACAAAGAATTGATCAGCACCGTACTGGAACAGGGAAGCTGGCAGGACAACCGCACCGGCATTCGCACCCTGAGCGTGCCGGGCGCCATGATGCGCTTCGACATGAACGACGGCTTCCCTGCTGTCACGACCAAGAAGCTGGCCTTCAAATCGGTGGTCGGTGAGCTGTGCGCCTTCCTGCGCGCCTCCCGCAGTGCCGCCGACTTCCGCGCCCTGGGTTGCAAGGTCTGGGACCAGAACGCCAACGAAAATGCGCAATGGCTGGCCAACCCGCACCGCACCGGCACCGACGACCTGGGCCCGGTGTACGGCGTGCAGTGGCGCCAGTGGCCAGGCTACAAGGTGCTGGACGCCGGCGCAGCCGCGCAGATCGAAGACGCGGAACGCAACGGCTTCCGCCAGGTGTCGCCGCTGGAAGAAGACGGAGTACAGAAAGTCCTGATGTACAAGGCCATCGACCAGCTGCGCGAATGCCTCGACACCATCGTCAACAACCCGTCGAGCCGCCGCATCCTGTTCCACGGCTGGAACCCGGCCGTGCTGGACCAGGTGGCGCTGCCGGCCTGCCACCTGCTGTACCAGTTCATCCCGAACGCCACTACGCGCGAAATTTCGCTGTGCCTGTACGTGCGCAGCAACGATATCGGCCTGGGCACGCCGTTCAATATCGCCGAAGGCGCCGCCCTGCTGCACCTGGTGGCGCGCCTGACCGGCTACAAGGCGCGCTGGTTCAGCTACTTTATCGGCGACGCGCACATCTACGAGAACCACATGGACATGGTGCAGGAGCAGTTGAAGCGCGAACCGCTGCCGCTGCCGCAACTGCATATCAACAGCCGCGTGCCATCGTTCGCCGAAACCGGCAAGTACGAGCCGGAATGGCTGCAGAAGATCGAGCCTTCCGACTTCACGCTGGAAGGCTACCAGCACCACGCGCCGCTGACGGCGCCGATGGCGGTTTAAGCCGTTTCGTCCTGGGGCACGATGCTGCCCCACCAGCGGTTGGCGACGGCCTCGCCGTCCCGCTCCAGCAGGAACTGGTAGCCGCGCTGCGCGGCTTCCTCCAGCAGGCGCGGCTCATTCAGCGCCGCTTCGCGCAGGTGGTCAACGCCACGGCGGTCGCCTTCTGCCACCAGCACGCGTCCATACATCAGCGAGGCACGCGGATACGGGCCGCCTGCGCGCTTCATCAGTTCAACCAGGGCCGGTTTGGCGCCAGCCGTTTCTTCGAATTCCAGCTTCAACGTCGCCAGTTCCATCAAGTCCTGCACCGACAGTTTGGCCAGCGGCGATGCTGAAAGCTCGACGATGCGCGCGCGCGACGTCTTCACCTGGCGGAAGCGATGCACCCAGCCGCGTGAATTGACTTCCCACCAGTCCTGGTCCAGTTCCGCTTCCAGCCTCTTGCCCACGCCGGACGCCAGCATCACATCGGCCGCGCTGGTCTCTACGGGAGGGGGCATGTCCGGCGCCATCTCCATAGCATCCAGCCGCTCGCGCAGGCAGGGATGGGTATCGTCAAGGTCAGAGCGCGCGGCCCAGGCAGCGTCCAGCGCTTTTTTTGTGGCCCATTCATCGTAATTGACCTTGATTGCCATCCGCATCGACGCAAACGGCATGAACGGCGGGCGTTCCAGGCGGTCCGCGTTTTCATACATGCTTGGCCAGAAGTCACGGGCAATCCAGTCACCCAGCAGGCGGGATCGTACCAGTACGTTGGCGGTGGCTGTGTGGCCGGCCATTTCGACTGCTGTGCGGTCGGCCTCGTATTCATCCTGGCGCGACAGCACAAAGGTGTAGGCGCTGTAATACGGGAAGAAGTGTTTCAGGGCGCGGACAATCGCCGCGCTGAGGACGTTGTCGTCCGCACTGCTTTCCAGGTGCTGGTACATGGCGACGAACAGGCGGCGCTGGCGATAAATGCGGGCGGAGCCCTTGCCATGGTCGCCGCACAGGTGGCCGTACTCGTGGGCCAGCACGGACAGCATTTCCTTCGGCGTGGAACCGAGCAGGAAAGGCAGGCCGAGCAGCAGGTAGTTGCGATAGCCGCCGAAAAGGCCGAAGCGGGCATGCTGGACGATCGCCGCGTTGTAATCGTCCGTGATCAGGACGTGCTCGATACGCGGGCCTTTCAGCTTGCCGTACAGCTTGTCGAGGATGTCGAACAGCTTCGGCGCTTCGTCGCGGCTCAGTTCACGGCCGACCGGCGCATCGAGGCGCATCAGCATCACGCGCAGGACAACAAAGATCAAGGACAGCAGGAACAGGCCGGCCAGGCCTGTCTTGATCATCGCAAAGGCGCGATGCGATTCAATCGCCCAATGCACGAGCATGACAAATAATGCAAGCAGCCCGGCCAGCAATCCAAACAGGATGGCATAGGCGGCCAGGCTGATCGCAAACACTTTGCGGCGGAATGCCTCCGGGCTGGCATTTGAATCCAGTTCCAGCCGGCGGACTAAGTGCTCAAACGCTTTGTATTCCAATCATGCTCCTTAATTAAAACTCTTCCCAATCTCCCACCTGGCTATTGGCGACCTTGCGCGATGCCGGCGCCTTGCCGTCACGCTGGGCCGGCCTTGCCTTGGCCGGCAATGCCGGCCTGGTGCGAACCGCCTGGATCACCGCGCGTGCCTGCACCGCCGCAGGATGCTCGCGGCGCTGGCCATCGATCTGGAACACGCTGACAATCTTCGACAGGCTGTTGGCCTGGTCTTGCAAGGCCGTGGACGCCGAAGCTGCCTCCTCCACCAGCGCCACATTCTGCTGGGTGATTGTATCCATCTCGTTGATGGCCTGGTGGATTTGTTCCAGGCCGGCAGTTTGTTCCTGCGTAGCACTGGTAATTTCTCCCATAATATCAGTCACGCGCTGAATGCTCGTCACGATTTCCTTCATCGTGTGCCCGGCCTGGTTCACCAGCTTGGCTCCACTTTCCACTTTGCCAACAGAATCGTCGATCAACTGCTTGATTTCCTTGGCCGCGGCGGCCGAACGCTGCGCCAGGTTGCGCACCTCGCTGGCGACCACCGCGAAGCCGCGGCCCTGCTCACCGGCACGCGCCGCTTCCACAGCCGCATTCAGCGCCAGGATGTTGGTCTGGAAGGCGATGCCGTCGATAACGGCGATGATGTCCACAATCTTGGTCGACGATTCGTTGATCGATCCCATGGTTGCCACCACCTGTTCCACCACTTCGCCTCCCTTGGTTGCGATCGATGATGCCGAAACGGCAAGCTGGTTGGCCTGGCGTGCATTGTCGGCATTCTGCCTGACGGTGCTGGTCAGTTCCTCCATCGAGGAGGCGGTTTCCTCCAGCGACGCGGCCTGCTCGCCGGTGCGGTCCGACAAGTCCATATTGCCTGCCGCGATCTGGGCCGATGCGCTGGAAATCGTGTCGCTGCCGCCGCGCACTTCGGTCACGATGGCGCCCAGGTTGTCGCGCATCTTGTCCAGGGCGCGCAGCAGTTCGCCGAATTCGTTGTCCGAATGTTTGGTGGCCTGGCCTTTCAGGTCGCCATCGGCAACGCGGTGCGCCACGTCCATGGCTTCCGCCAGGGGTTCGGAGATCGCCTTCATCAGTACCAGGCCGGCGAATACGCTCAGGGCCAGGCCGCAGACCAGGACCACGGTTACGGTGGTGCTGTTGCGGCTCAGGCCCGCTGCGACCGCGGCGGCATCGGCCTCGATACGCTTGTCGGCGTGTTCAGTCAACGTCTTCAGCGCACCGTCGCCGATACGATAGGACGGATTGATCTTCTTGATCAGGACCGTTTCCGCGTCGTCCCAGCGGTTTTCCTTTACTGCCGCCGTGGCGGCCCGGACGTGTTCCACTCCCAGGCCATCGCTCTTGGCGAACCAGTCTTCGGCCAGCTTGCGCTCTTCCGGCGTCTTGATGCTGGCCAGGTAGCTCTCCCAGCGCTTGTTCACGCGCGCCGTCACTTCGTCCACGATGTTGAAGTGGTTGGTCAGCGGGTGGTCATGCAGCTTGCTCCAGGCGAAGTCCGGATTATGCTGCAATGCCTGCAGGATCTGGCTGCGGCCCGTTTCCATGTCCAGGCGGATGGCGTTGCGCTCCGCGATGTTCTTCTGGTTAGCTACCGTAACGTCCTTCACCAGGCCGACCGAGCGCTCCGCGCTCAGGATTCCGAGGCCGCCAATAATCGCCAGCAGGCCAATCAGCAAACCCAGCACGCCTACCAGCAGGGTCTTGATTTTGAAATTATTGAACATCGCTCACTCCTTTACCAAACATTTGAAAAACTGATGCAACCGGCCACGCAGCTCCGAAACTTCGTCGAATTCGATATAGGTGATATCCACCAGGTCATCGAGTTCGCGCAGCAGCGTGGTTTTAATCGGCGCGCCTTTCCACACCAGGAACAGGATAGGTGTTCGGCGCCCTTTGAATATGTGATAGCTCAACTCGAAAGCGCTGCTCTCACTCATCCCAACACGGATGTTGAGCATGACGTCCGCCTGGTCCAGCAATGCAAGCCGGTGGCGGCGGAAGTTCTGCGGCGTGAACGGCAAGCCCTGGCTGCGCTCGAACGAGGCACGGAAGGTCTCCGCACTCTCGGCCTGCAAGCCGGTCAGGTAGTCGAAGGCATGCGGCAAGCCGTTGGCGCTGTCGATCATCTGCATGATCTCGTTGATCATGCGCTGCTCGTGTTCGTTCGATTCGGTGAAAGGCTGGCGAATGAAGACCTTGAGCGGCTCCACCCCGACGCTGCGCTGGCGCGATTGGGCGCGGCGTTCCGGCACCTGCCAGGCTGCCGCAGCCAGGTCTGCTGCGCCGGGCACGGGACGCGGCGCCGGCGGCGCCTGGCGCAGTTCGGCGCCGCCCATGGCATGCAGTTCCTGCAACGAGCGCACGGTGGTGTTGTCGGCATGCTTGCGTGCTTCCGCCGCTGCTTCCGCTGCGGCGATCGTGGTAAACATCACCGTGCCGGAAGCCAGTGCCGCCATGCGCAGGCTGCGTGTGGCGGCAATGGCCACGCGTTTCTCGTCCACCGTGACCACGGCCATGGCGATTTCACGCAGGGCCAGCAAGCCTAGCAGGGTTTCGTCTTCGATGGTACTGACCGGCACTTCACCCGCCTCCAGTACAGCAGCCGTTATTTCGCTGGCGCACAGCGAGTAGCCGGCGTCGGCCAGCTCGCGCGCCAGCGCCACGGCGCGCGCCTGGTCGGACTTGCGCACCCGCATATAGACATATCCGGCCTGCGGGATGCGCACGCCGGCGCCCAGCTGGGCTTTCATGAAAGCCTCGCCGAAGGTGGTGCCGGTTCCCATCACCTCGCCGGTGGATTTCATTTCCGGCCCGAGGATGGTGTCGACACCGGGGAATTTTGCAAACGGCAAAACCGACTCCTTGACGCTGTAATAAGGCGGAATCACCTCCGCGGTAACACCCTGCCCTGCCAGCGATTGGCCGGCCATGCAGCGCGCCGCGACCTTGGCCAACTGCACGCCGGTCGCCTTCGAAACGAAAGGAACGGTGCGCGAGGCGCGTGGATTCACTTCCAGCACATACACCCGGTCCACCATGCGGGCGTCGGCTTTCTGGCGCTGGACCGCGAACTGGACGTTCATCAGGCCCACTACATTCAGGCCCTGGGCCAGGCGCACCGTCTGGCGCTTGATTTCCGCCACGGTGGCATCAGACAGGGAATACGGCGGCAGGCTGCAGGCCGAATCGCCGGAGTGGATGCCGGCCTGCTCCACGTGCTCCATCACGCCGCCGATCACGACCTGGCTGCCGTCGCTGACGCAGTCCACGTCCACTTCGATGGCGTCGTTCAGGAATCGGTCCAGCAGCACCGGCGAGTCATGCGAAACCTTGACCGCCTCGCGCATATAGCGTTCCAGGTCGGCGCGCTCGTGCACGATTTCCATGGCGCGGCCGCCCAGCACGTAGGATGGGCGCACCACCAGCGGATAGCCGATTTCCTCCGCCATGGCCACGGCTTGCTGCTCGGTGCGTGCGGTGCGGTTGGACGGCTGGCGCAGGTCCAGCTCAAACAGCAGCTTCTGGAAGCGTTCGCGGTCTTCGGCCGCATCGATCATGTCGGGCGAGGTGCCGATGATCGGCACGCCGTTCGCTTCAAGCGCCAGGGCCAGCTTGAGCGGGGTCTGGCCGCCGTACTGCACGATCACGCCTTCCGGCTTTTCGATGGCGACGATTTCCAGCACATCTTCCAGCGTCAGCGATTCGAAGTACAGGCGGTCGGAAGTATCGTAGTCGGTCGATACGGTTTCCGGATTGCAGTTGACCATGATGGTCTCGTAGCCGTCTTCGCGCATTGCCAGCGCCGCGTGCACGCAGCAATAGTCGAATTCGATGCCTTGGCCGATCCGGTTCGGGCCGCCGCCCAGCACCATGATCTTGCGGGCGCCGGTCGGCTCGGCTTCGCATTCCTCGTCATAGGTGGAATACATATAGGCGGTGCGGGTCGCGAATTCGCCGGCGCAGGTGTCGACGCGCTTGTACACCGGGCGGATGCCCTGGGCGTGGCGCTGCTTGCGCACCGCATCTTCGTGCACGCCAAGCAGGTCGGCCAGGCGGCGGTCGCCGAAGCCTTGCTGCTTCAGCCGGCGCAGCACCGCGCGGTCGAAACCGCCCAACTGCTGCGTGGCTACCCATTCCTCGACTTCCACCAGGTCCTGGATCTGGGCCAGGAACCAGGGATCGATATGCGACAGGCGATTCACCTCCGCCAGCGACATTCCCTGTGCGAAGGCCTCGCCCACGTACCAGATACGTTGCGGGCCTGGCAGGCCCAATTCCTGTTCGATCACGTCGCGGCCGGTGGCGATGCGCTGCAGGCCGTCAACGCCGATATCGAGGCCGCGCAGCGCCTTCTGGAACGATTCCTGGAAGGTGCGGCCCATCGCCATCACTTCGCCCACGGATTTCATTTGCGTGGTCAGGCGGTCGTTGGCGCCGGCGAACTTCTCGAATGCGAAACGCGGGATCTTGGTCACTACGTAGTCAATCGCGGGCTCAAAAGAGGCCGGGGTGGCGCCGCCGGTAATATCGTTCTGCAGTTCGTCCAGCGTGAAGCCGACTGCCAGCTTGGCCGCGACGCGGGCAATCGGGAAGCCGGTCGCTTTGGAAGCCAGCGCGGAGGAGCGCGACACACGCGGGTTCATTTCGATCACGATCATGCGGCCGTCCTGCGGATTGACCGCAAACTGCACGTTCGAGCCGCCGGTATCGACGCCGATCTCGCGCAGCACGTCCAGCGAGGCATTGCGCATGATCTGGTATTCCTTGTCCGTCAGCGTCTGGGCCGGAGCGACGGTGATCGAGTCGCCGGTATGCACGCCCATCGGGTCCAGGTTTTCGATCGAGCAGACGATGATGCAGTTGTCC
Source organism: Duganella sp. Root336D2 (assembly GCF_001425005.1). Taxonomy (GTDB): domain Bacteria; phylum Pseudomonadota; class Gammaproteobacteria; order Burkholderiales; family Burkholderiaceae_D; genus Rugamonas. The sequence goes on from NZ_LMDB01000003.1 coordinate 55,227, forward strand.
TTGCGGTCGCGCACCACTTCCATCTCGAATTCCTTCCAGCCGATCAGCGATTCCTCGATCAGCAGTTCAGAAGTCGGCGACAGCTCCAGGCCGCGCAGGCAGATGGCGGTGAATTCGTCGGCAGTGCGGGCGATGCCGCCGCCGCTGCCGCCCATGGTGAAGGACGGGCGGATGATGACCGGGAAGCCGAGGCGTTCCTGCGCCTGCCAGGCTTCGGCCATGGTATGGGCAATGCCGGAACGCGCCGACTGCAGGCCGATACGCTCCATGGCTGCCTTGAACTTGGCGCGGTCCTCGGCGCGGTCGATGGCTTCCGGTGTAGCGCCGATCAACTCCACATTGAAGCATTCCAGCACGCCGTGGCGGTGCAGGTCGAGCGCGCAATTCAGCGCGGTCTGGCCGCCCATGGTCGGCAGCACGGCCTGCGGACGCTCTTTCTCGATAATGCGCGCCACGGTTTCCCAGGTGATCGGCTCGATATAGGTGACATCGGCCATGCCCGGGTCGGTCATGATGGTGGCCGGGTTGCTGTTCACCAGCACCACCTCATACCCCTCTTCGCGCAGCGCTTTGCAGGCCTGGGCGCCGGAGTAATCGAATTCGCAGGCCTGGCCGATCACAATCGGGCCGGCGCCAATGATCAGGATGCGCTTGATGTTGGTCCGCTTAGCCATGGCGTGCGCCCTCCATCATGCTGACAAAGCGGTCAAACAGCGGCGCCAGGTCGTGCGGTCCCGGCGATGCCTCCGGGTGCCCCTGGAAGCAGAACGCCGGTTTGTCGATGCGGCGGAAGCCTTGCAGCGAACCGTCGAACAGGGAAATATGAGTGACTGCGCAGTTATTCGGCAGCGAATCAGGATCGACGGCAAAGCCGTGGTTCTGCGAGGTGATCATGACACGTCCAGTCTCGATATCTTGTACAGGATGGTTGGCCCCGTGGTGGCCGAATTTCATCTTCACGGTGCGGGCGCCGGAAGCCAATGCCATGATCTGGTGGCCGAGGCAGATGCCGAAAGTCGGCACGCCGCGTTCAATCAATTCGCGTGCGGCTTCAATGGCGTAGTCGCAGGGCTGGGGATCGCCAGGGCCGTTCGACAGGAAGATCCCGTCCGGGTGCAGGGCCAGTGCTGCTGCGGCGCCGGCTTTGGCAGGCAGCACCGTCACGCGGCAGCCGCGCTGGGCCAGCATGCGCAGGATATTGGCTTTCACGCCGAAGTCGTAGGCCACCACGTGGCAGCGCGGCTGCACCTGGCGGCCATGGCCGTGGCCCAGCATCCATTCGGTCTCGTTCCATTCGTATGGCGCAGCGGTGCTGACGGTTTGCGCCAGGTCCATGCCGGACAGGCCGGGAAACTCGCGGGCCAGGCGCAATGCCTCTTCCGCTGCGCCGCCGGCGATGATAGCGCCGGACTGGGCACCCTTCTCGCGCAGGATGCGGGTCAGCTTGCGGGTATCGATGCCGGCGATGGCAACCACGCCCTGCTCCGCCAGCCAGGACGACAGGTCTTGCTCGCTGCGGAAATTCGATGCGAGGAAAGGCACGTCTTTCACCACCAGGCCTGCCGCGTGGATCAAAGGCGCTTCGCCATCTTCGCGGTTGACGCCGGTGTTGCCGATGTGCGGATAAGTCAGCGTGACAATCTGGCGGCTGTAGCTTGGGTCGCTCAGGATTTCCTGGTACCCGCTCATGGCGGTATTGAATACGACTTCGCCAGCCGTGGAGCCATTGGCACCGATCGAGGTGCCTTCAAACAGGGTGCCATCAGCCAATGCGAGAATAGCGCGCCCGGCATTCCCTTGGGGATGCTTGAGTGGGTGTTTCATCAGGGGTTCTCCTGGGGTCCATATCGTTATAAAACCAACAAACAGAATTACTCAGCAGTAATTCCTAGCGCGCTGGAAGCTACGATACGCCGGCACACCCCCGCCAAAACTCTCCAAACGTCACAAGGCCCCGTTCCAAGGCCAAAATACATTGCGGTGGCGCAATTCCGCAACGTGACCGGATTGCAAAGTGCTCCGATATATAATGTCGGCCATGACGAATTTGACCATTATCGTTGCCACAGATTCCAGTAATGGCATCGGCATCAACAACACTCTTCCTTGGCACTTGCCGGAGGACCTGGCGCACTTCAAACGCCTGACTTCCGGCCACCCGATTATCATGGGCCGCAAGACCTTCGATTCGATCGGCCGCCCTTTGCCCAACCGCCGCAACATCGTCATCAGCCGCAACGCGCAATGGCAGCACGACGGCGTGGAGCGCGTAGGCTCGCTGGACGAAGCGAAGGCCCTGATCGCCGGCACCGACGAGGCATTCGTGATCGGCGGCGCGCAGGTGTACCAGCAAGCCTTGCCGCTGGTTGATAAGCTTGTAATCACCCGCATCGGCCGCACTTACGAATGCGATGCATTCTTCCCGGCGCTGGCGGCGGGCGAATGGCAGGAAGTAGCGCGCGAGGAGCACGTTTCGGCAGCCGGGCTGCCTTATTCATTCATCAGCTTTATCAGGAACTAAAACATGTCCGGACACGGTTTCCACGTCCACGGCCCGCATGACCACGCCGTGGAACACGCAGCACACAGCAACGACAAATTCTCCGGCAACATCGCCGTGACAACGGCCATCCTGGCTACCGTGGGCGCCATCTTCGGCTACCAGGGCGGCGCTACGCAGAACGATGCAGCCCTGTTCAAGAACAATGCGGCCATCGCCAAGACCGAAGCGTCGAACCGCTGGAACTACTACCAGGCCAAATCGTCCAAGCAAAACCTGGCGGAGCTGGCCATGCTGCTGCCAAACGCCGATGTGGAGAAGTTCAAGGCCGAGGTGCTGCGCTACAAGGAAGAGAAGGACGCCATCAAGAAGGATGCCGAGGGATGGGAAGCAAAATCGACCGACTGGGACCATAAATCGGATCACGCCCTGCACAAGCACCACCAGTGGGCACTGGCCACCACGGCCGAACAAATCGCCATTGCGTTGGCCGCGATCACCCTGCTGACCAACCGTAAATGGCTGATGTATGCCACCTACGGCGTGGCGGCGGTGGGCATCGGCCTGGGCGTGATTGCGTTGCTGTAAAGTTTTTTCCCCCGGGAGCGTAAATTCTGCGATACTCCCGGTCTTATTTTTTTGAGGCGCTTGGTCGCGCCTGGAGACCATCGATGAAATTCCGCTTCCCCATCGTCATCATTGACGAGGATTTCCGTTCCGAGAACACGTCCGGCCTGGGTATTCGTGCCCTGGCCGCGGCGATGGAAAATGAGGGCATGGACGTCCTGGGCGTGACCAGTTACGGCGACCTGGCGCAATTTGCGCAGCAGCAGTCGCGCGCCTCCGCTTTCGTACTGTCGATCGACGACGAAGAGTTCGGCGGCGGCACGCCGGAGGAAACCGACAACGCACTGAAATCGCTGCGCGCGTTTGTCGAAGAAATCCGCTACAAGAACGCTGACATCCCGATCTACCTGTACGGTGAAACCCGCACTTCGCGCCATATCCCTAACGATATCCTGCGCGAGCTGCACGGCTTCATCCACATGTTCGAGGACACCCCGGAATTCGTGGCGCGCCACATCATCCGCGAAGCCAAGTCCTATCTGGACAGCCTGGCGCCGCCATTCTTCCGTGCCCTGGTGCACTACGCGAACGACGGCTCCTACTCCTGGCACTGCCCGGGCCACTCCGGCGGCGTGGCGTTCCTGAAGTCGCCGATCGGCCAGATGTTCCACCAGTTCTTCGGCGAGAACATGCTGCGCGCCGACGTCTGCAACGCGGTGGAAGAGCTGGGCCAGCTGCTGGACCACACCGGCCCGGTCGCCGCGTCCGAGCGCAACGCTGCCCGTATTTACAACGCCGACCACGCCTACTTCGTCACCAACGGCACCTCCACCTCCAACAAGATGGTGTGGCATTCGACCGTGGCCCCGGGCGACATCGTCGTGGTTGACCGTAACTGCCACAAGTCGATCCTGCACTCGATCATCATGTGCGGCGCGATCCCTGTGTTCCTGATGCCGACCCGGAACAACCTCGGCATCATCGGCCCGATCCCGCTCGAGGAATTCACCATGGAGAGCATCGAGCGCAAGATCGCCAACAACCCGTTCGCCCAGGCTGCGGTGAACAAGAAGCCGCGCATCCTGACCATTACCCAGTCGACCTACGACGGCGTGGTCTACAACGTGGAAACCCTGCGCGAAATGCTGGACGGCAAGATCGACACCCTGCACTTCGACGAAGCCTGGCTGCCGCACGCCACCTTCCACGATTTCTACAAGAATATGCACGCGATCGGCAAGGACCGCCCGCGCGCCAAGGAGTCGATGATCTTCTCGACCCAGTCGACCCACAAGCTGCTGGCCGGCCTGTCGCAGGCTTCGCAGGTGCTGGTGCGTGACTCGGAGACTGTGAAGCTGGACAAGGATGCCTTCAACGAGGCGTACCTGATGCACACCTCGACTTCGCCGCAGTACTCGATCATCGCCTCCTGCGACGTGGCAGCAGCCATGATGGAAGCGCCGGGCGGCACCGCCCTGGTGGAAGAGTCCATCCTGGAAGCGCTGGACTTCCGCCGCGCGATGAAGAAGATCGACGAAGAATGGGGCCAGGACTGGTGGTTCAAGGTCTGGGGTCCGGACAGCTTCGCCGAAGAAGGCATCGGCTCGCAGGAAGACTGGATCTTCACCGAAGACAGCAAGAAGTGGCACGGCTTCGGCGACCTGAAGGCGGGCTTCAACATGCTCGACCCGATCAAGGCCACCATCGTCAACCCGGGCCTGTCGCTGGACGGCCAGTTCGGCGAGACCGGCATCCCGGCGTCGATCGTGACCAAGTACCTGGCGGAACACGGCGTGATCGTGGAGAAGTGCGGCCTGTACTCCTTCTTCATCATGTTCACCATCGGCATCACCAAAGGCCGCTGGAACACGCTGCTGACCGCACTGCAACAGTTCAAGGACGACTACGACAAGAACGCCCCGATGTGGCGCATCCTGCCGGAGTTCTCGGCTGCCAACCCGCGTTACGAACAAATGGGCCTGCGCGACCTGTGCCAGCAGATCCACGACTTCTATAAAGCCTACGACGTGGCGCGCCTGACCACCGAGATGTACCTGTCGGACATGGTGCCTGCAATGAAGCCGTCGGACGCTTTCGCCAAGATGGCCCACCGCGAAATCGAACGCGTGGCGCTGGACGACCTGGAAGGCCGTATCACCTCGATCCTGCTGACGCCTTACCCGCCGGGCATCCCGCTGCTGATCCCGGGCGAGCGCTTCAACAAGACCATCGTGGACTACCTGCGCTTCGCACGTGACTTCAACGAACGCTTCCCAGGCTTCGAGACCGACGTGCACGGCCTGGTCAAGCGCGAAGTGAACGGCCGCAAAGACTACTTCGTCGACTGCGTCAGGCAGTAAGCTCGTCCCGCAGAAAGAAGCCCGCACAGGACGCAAGTCCCTGCGGGCTTTTTTGCATTCATGGCCGCCTCACGCTGGCGTTCAGGAGACGCCAACTGCGCAACCACGAGATAGTTGAGTATTCCGCCAGCATTCAGATACTTTGAAATATGACTCTACCCGCCGACGGTCGTGCGGGCGATGCGATCGCCGACAGGGCGACAGCTGCGATGCGCGATTGAGCAAGCTCAATCCAATGGACTGAGTTCGCTCTATAGTTGAACTTCAGTCCGCACCGAGGGGAGAATCTATGGCGCTTTCAGCTTGCATTCTCGCGGCCGGGAAGGCGCCTGCAAATGCCAGCAACAAGCTGCGGATCGACCTGACCGACGCTGGAGTCTCCGTCCTCGAAGCGCCACAGGAAAGCGACGCTTCCATCCTCTTGTTCAAACACTGGGATAGCGAACTGGCCGCGACCTTGCATGTGGCGGGCGCGCGGCAGATGCTGGCCATCTGCTGCGAACCTGGCGAACTGGCGGCCGACGCCATGTGGGAAGTTCTGGCAGCCGGGGCGTCCGACCTGCTCCTGTGGCGCAATGGCGAGGCAATCCTGCCGCAGGTCCTGGCTCGCCTGGAACGCTGGCAAAATGTCGCACAGCTCATGTCGTCCGACCGCATACGCGCTTGCCTGGTCGGGCAAAGTGCGCCGTGGCTGCACATACTGCAAAGCCTGGTCGAGGTGGCGGCCTTCACCGACTCCCCTGTCCTGATCACCGGCGAAACCGGGACCGGCAAAGACTTGCTGGCGCAAACCGTCCATCGCCTGCATGGGGGGCTGGGGCCGCTCACGGTGGTCGATTGCACCACACTGTCGCCAGAACTGGCCGGCAGCGAATTGTTCGGGCACGAGCGCGGCGCTTTCACCGGCGCCTACAGCGCGCGCGACGGCGCTTTCGCCGCTGCCAATGGCGGCGTGCTATTCCTCGACGAAGTGGGCGAGTTGCCGTTGCCGCTGCAGGCGCAGCTCCTGCGCGTGATCCAGGAGCAGCAATATCGTCGCGTCGGCAGCAATGACTGGCACCCAACGCGCTTCCGCCTGGTGTGCGCAACAAATCGGGACCTGGAGGCCGAAGTTGAGCGCGGGACCTTTCGCGCCGACCTTTACTACCGTATCGCGGCGTGGCGCTGCCGTACGCCACCGTTACGCGAACGGCAGGGCGACATCCTGCCGCTGGTGCAGCACTTCCTGCGCCAGTTGAGCGGGCACGATGTCGACCTCGATCCCGCCGTGCGCCAATACCTGCTCACCCGCAGCTACCCGGGCAATGTACGCGACCTGCGGCAGACCGTGGCACGCATCTGGCATCGGCATATCGGCCCGGGGCCGCTCACCATCGGCGATGTACCAGCGGAAGACCGGCCGCCCGGAGGAGCATCATGCTGGCCAGATGCAGCTTTCCTGAGTGCCATCGGGCGTGCGGTGGACCTTGGAGTCAACCTTGCACGCATTGGCCAGGCGGCGACCGACACAGCGATCCAGCTCGTGCTGCAGCAGGAAGGCGACAACAACCAGCGCGCCGCGCTGCGGCTGGGCGTGACTGACAGGACATTGCAACTGCGCCGCAAGGCACGCATTGCGCCTGCTTAGCCCTGTCTAAGCACGGCCAATCAGGCGCAGCAGGTTGCCGCCCAGGACCAGGGCTTCGTCCCCTGTCCCCAGTCGCAGCAAGCGGATCTTTTCCAGTTCCACGCCGGGATGCAGCCAGGGCCCGTCCGAACCGAACAAGATCTTGTGCGCACCAGCGCGGCGGATCGCCTGATCCAGCAGGTCGAAGCGCCGCACACCGGCAGTGTCCGTGTAGATATTCGGGTGCCTCGCCAAGTGGTCGATCAATGCCAGCTGCGCGGCCCAGTCGTCGGCAAAGCTGCCAAGATGGGGCAGGATGAAATTCACATCCGGATATTGCTCGGCCAGCAGCTCCGCCACCGATGTCACTCCGACCGGGTCGTACAGTACCGGCAGTCCAAAGCGGCGCGCCGCTTCACAGACTTCGCCGGTGATCGGCGCGTCGTGCCGATGCAGCTTGATGCCGGCAAAACCATACTGCTCCACCGCCTTGCGCACCAGCACGGCGATCCGCCCTGCGTCGCGCCTGGCGTGCACGAAAGCGAACGCAAGGTAGCGCTCCGGCTGCGCCGCCACCAGGCGCGCCACGCCAGCGTTGGCGGCACCGTAATCGGAATGGAAGGCGGCCAGCAGCACGGTGCGGTCGATACCGGCCTCCCTCGCGCGCCGGGCATACCGGCCCAGCGCGGCGTTACTGTCCCAAGGGCCGGTCAAGCCGTCACCGGGGCCGGCGTGGCAATGGCAGTCGATGATCATGACTTGCCGAAGTGCGGGGCGTGGGTACGCAGGGCGTCCAGCACGGCACGCCGCACTGCTTGCGGGCTGCCGTCGCTGTCGCCGGCCCCCTGTGCGGCGCTGCCGGCAATGCGCACGAAGCGGCGCGCCACCTCCAGCTCGCGGTCCACTTCCGGCATTTCCTGGATTTCCATTTCCATTTCCAGAGCATTGCTTAGCGCCCCACCCAGCGCGCGGCCAAGCGCTGTGCCGACTCCGGGAATCGGGATGAACGATCCCAGCGCGCCGCCGACAAACGGCAAGGCCTTCTTTGCAATCCCCTTCAGGATGCCACCCAGTGGCTTGGCGACTTTCTTGATGCCCTTCCACACGCCTTTGAACATCTTGCCGAGGAACTGTTCAAGTTCCTCTTCGCTTTGCACGCCCAGCAGCTCCATCGCCAGCTCCATTTCCTGCTGGGGGCTGAACGGGCCGTGCCGGCAGCGCTTGCAGCCGCAGGGCGCTGCATGCTCTTCGCCCAGCACTTCGAACTCCAGCTCCCGGCGCTGGTTGGTCAGTACGCCTTGGTGATGCCGGAACATCGTGTCGTGCAAAATTCGTTCGCGCCGGCGGCGATCGGCGTCGTCCGCCAGGTTGGCCGCGATGTAGACGCTGACATCAGATGGCCGGATGCCCATCATGCCGGCGCAGATGCGGTGCTGCGCCAGGCGCTGGCCCATGTGGCGGGCCTGGCCGCTGTAACCCCGGCGCTGGCCATTCACGGTGAATTCGAGGTAGTACAGTCCGGGTCCGTGTGTACGCGTATCGGCTGGTGCCCGGTCAAGCGTGGTAACCGGTGCATAGGCCGGTTGCAGGGCAAGCGGCATCCGCCCGACGGCCTGGGCGATGGTCGGCGGCAGTTCATTGTCGCCATCGCGGTCGCCCTCATCCGGACCCGGCTCGTCGCCGGCCGGCGGCTCAAGCAACGGTAGTGGCTCAAACACCGGCACACGGTAAGGCCAGCCTCCCCCAAACACTGGCGCTGGGCGCGATCTGCGGGCGGGACGCGCACGCGGCCGTCCCATTGCGCGGGCAGCTTTAGGCCGCCACTCAAATTCCATCGTCTCAAACATGCAGCACCTCCATCAGTTTTCCGATTGAGCGGGCGGCATATGCAACCTGCTGTGCGCTGTGGTCAGCCCGCAGCAACAAAGTCAGGATTTGCCTTGCCGGTGTTCCCTGCAACAGCACTTCAACGCCGGCCAGCGACAGTTCGTTTCTTAATGCCTGGCCATCGCACGACGGCGGCAGCACGACGCGCTGAACCGGAAACTCGCCGCCCAGGCAATCGATCCCGTGTGCAGCCAGGGCCGCCTGAAGTTGCGCTATCCGATCCCTCAAGCGCTCGCGCAGCGCCCGGCCCACCCTGCGATTGGCGGCCAGCGCACAGCGGCCAGCCGCAATCGCAGCCAAGGATGGCGGGCTGCAATGGACCCGTGTCGCGCTGGCCGCCATAAATCTGCCCAGCATCCTGCGCGGCCCGGCGAGTACCGCCAGCGGCGCCCCGAAGCCCTTGGCCAGCGATGCGCCCACCAGTACCGGGGCGCCGCCAAGGCCATGTTCCGCCACCGATCCGCCGCCATCGACTCCCAGCAGGCCGAGCGCCTGTGTGTCATCCAGCAGCAGCATGCCGCCGCTGGAATCCGCGATGTCGGCGTAGGCCGCCAGCGGCGGTGCCGCAGCATCGCCCGGGGTATAGCCGTCCGACAGGATCACCGGCCTGCGCCCGGCGGTACGCCAGCGCAGCGCCATGGCCGCTGCCTGTGCTGCATTACAGTGGCTGAAGCACTGCAGGGGAACGCCTTGCGCACTGGCGCGTTCGGCGCCCCAGCGCGCCACCGGATAGGCGGCGCTGTCGACCAGCAGTGCCACGCGGGCGCTCGCCAGCCAGCCGAACAAGTCCCAGAACAGGTGCAGGCTGGAGGGAAGCAGGCAAGCCGCTTCGCAATCCATCAGGGTGGCAAGCGCGGCGCCAAGTTCCGGCTCACCCGGCACCGGTTCCATTGCCGCCGGCTTCCCCAGCGTCAGCTCATCCCACGCCAGCAGCGACTGCGCTGGATGGCGCATGCCCAGGTACAGGGCGCTGGTGAAGTCGGCGCGCACCGCTGCCTCACGCCGTGCGCGGCATGGCCTCCAGCCGCTGCCGCAGCAGCACCGACGGCATGCTGGACTCCAGTTTCGGATTCGCAGTTTCCGAAGTCATGTCAACACCGGTAACTGCGCGGTAGGCATGCATATAGCCCTGCGCCTGCGGGCGCCAGAAACGCGCCCACGCAAAGGCCTCGGTCGGGTCGTACACATCGCTCCAATGCGTGTAGCGGATCGACAGCAGCAACTGCTCGCCGAACATGGCCAGGTCGCGGAAATGGGCGATGCTGGTGTCGCTCCAGCCTTGCACCTTCTTCATTGCGTCCACCCGGTCCATCCACGGCTCTGGATGCGCCACCATCAGCCGGGTGGGCAGGAATTCTCGGAACTCCGGGCGCGCCAGCATCCATTGCTGCATCAGCATCTCTATGCGTGCCGTGGACGGCAAATCGCCGAACTGGTTATGCGCACCCTGCGACAGGATCAGGTGCACTTCCTTCAGCGCGTTCAGGATCGGGAAGGCGTCGGCCTTGACCGTGGTGTCGTCGTCCTGGCGATAGAACGGCATCAACTGGCGCAGCAGGTTGTGAAAGGCTTCGACGAATTTGGAACGGCTGTCGGCTGGGCGGAAGTCGCGCACGGCCCTGCCGTCCAGGTGGATGCCGTAATGGTGGTCGTACTCGTAATTGCGGCGCACCACGCTAAGGCGATGCTGCTCGTCCTGTACATAGCCCCACAGCAGGTTGTTCAGGGGACGCAGCATATCCACTTCCATATTGGCCAGCGGATCGGGGCCGTTGCCATGCGCGGGCGAGCGCACGTTCTGGAAGCGGCGAGTGATCGCGTTCATGGTCTGCACCAGCATCCCCTCTTCCTGCCAGTACGACCAGATCAGCTCCATCATGCAGGGATTGACCAGGCGGTCGCGGATAAAACCCGCGCACAGCTCGGCGTCATGGTGCTCCTTGTGGTCCATATGGATGCGCACATCGGGCAGCTTGCTGCGGATCAGGGCCAGGTATGGCAAGATCCTGGTCTTCGGGTCCAGCGAAGACAGGTAGCGCTTGACCAGTTCCTCCTCCAGCTTGCGGTCGTCGGGCAGGTCGCGCCGGTCCAGGTATTCAGCATCATCCTTGCCGCGGAAGGCATATGGGGTGCGCAGCACGCCGCAATTGACCATGACGAAGGCTTCGGTGGCGGCCTTCAGCACGCGATAGGAGTCCGAGTCGCTGAACGGCAAGGCGCGCCGCTTTTCGAGCGAACGGAAGGCGTGTTCCTTTTCGTGGAAGCGCTCGCGCTCGAACTCGGGGACAACGCCGCCGGCGTTGTGGCAGAACAAGTGATCGACGAAGAGCTGGTAGTTGTTGAAGGACAGCGCCTCGGCGCTGTTCCGGATCAAGGTCCAGTGGGCGATGACGGGGCGCCACTCCGCCTCGGTGCGCGAGGCCTGGGTCGTGATCTTGCCGGCCACCTGCAGCGGGCTTGGTTCGTCGACGATCACCTGCCTGGCGTTGCGGTAATGGGCAGCGTCGTCCGGATCGATCGCGCCGGCGTCGTCATAGGCGCGCATGTAGACGCTCACCGCCACCTCCGCAGTGCCGACGGAGTTCAGCCGCGCGCTCGATTCGACCCCGTCCCTGCCCTGGCTTTGCAAGGGTGCTTCCGGCACGTAGTACATGTCCGGCATCGGGTTCGTTTCTTTCGCATCGTGCTTCACTGTCACCCATGCCTGGTCGCCCACCAGCCCATGCAGGCGCGACAGCTTTTCGCCATTGGAGTAGAACTCTGTCTCCAGGCGGAAGCGGGTGTCCAGCTCATAGGCGCATTCGCCGCGCATGTCGCCATCGCTGATACCGATCAGCCGTCCCCTGATCATATTCCTGTCGAATGGACTGGCGTTCATGTACAGCACGATATAGAACCCGTTTTCCAACCCCGCGAACTGGCCATCGCCGGCGGGACTGGTATGCGTATGGGCGACCAGGGTCCATGCCGGATTCGCATCGACGGCAGCCTGCTGGCCGTCGATGCGCTTACTGGCTTTCAATGCATCGGCTTCAGCCTGGGTCAGCTTGTACAGGTTGAGTTTTGCATGCATGACCGGGACGGGGCCGTTGGCCGGCGTCATTGCGCGTACATGCACGTCGATCCGGCCATGCCCGCCACCGGATTTCGCCTGTGTTACGTTCTTTGCCATGATGGAGCTCTCCTCAAAGGTCGGTCAGGGTGTTGCGAAGCGCCCAGTGCGTCAGCAGGCGCGCCAGCAGCATGCTTTCGTGTTCCGGGCTCAGGATGCCGTCCGCACGCGCCTGGCCGATGACGGCGAACACCAGCACCGGCGAAGCCTCATACATGCGTTGCGGCTTGCGCTGCCACAGGCGGAACAACAAGGCCAGGTAGGCTGGCTGGCGTTGCTGCACTTGCAGCGCTTGCGGCAGCGAGGCCCCGCGCAGCAAGGCCGGACGGTGGCTGGCCAGCAAGCCCGCCAGCGCCGGCATCGAATTGCGCAGTGCCATCAGCAACCGCCGCTCCGCTTGCGGCAGGCCGTCCATGGGATAGTAGGACTCCCACAAGCGTGCCATGCGCTGCCACTGCGGGTGCGGATAGAGCCGCTCGCCCATCGCACAACTCAACAGGACCCGGATCCACGGCACCGGATGCGGGTCGTCGATGTTGATGCGAAAGACAAAAATACGCGGCAGGCTGACCACGCCGATCAGGCCGTGGGTCGCCGCCACGCCTACCCTTGCCAGCGACCAGAAGTCGGCGACGATTTCCGAGATCCAGCGCTCCCACAGCTTCCACACTTGCGCCGGCCCCGTCGCACCGGACTGCAGCGATTGCAGCACCGGCCGCAGCGAGTTGACCAGGTCCAGCAGCGCCGCCCCCTGGTGTCCAACCTCATGGAACAGCGAAGAGGCGATGCTGGCGCCGACCATCCGCTCGCGCGGCACGCGGATGATGGCGACAGGATTGTCGCCGCCGCCCGGCAGCCGGGTACGGACGCGCCGGATCGACGCGCCCGGCCCGCGATCCAGGTAGCACACGACCGGCGGGGCCTGGTAATAGCCGCCACGCAGTGCCAGCGCATCGGCGGAAGCGATGTCCAGCCCTGCCAGCCACACCCCGTTGCGGTGCTCGCTGCGCTGCGTGATCACGTCGTTGAACATGTCGAACTGGATCAGGGCCGCATTGAACTTCATGCGCAGGAACGTGAAGCGGCGCTGGGCATGGGACGGACTGGCGCGCCGCCCAGCGGGGCTGCGCAACCAGCGCAGGAAGCCGCGCACCATGGCCCGCAACTCGCGCCGCCCCGCGACGAGTTGCCGCTCGATGCCAAGCTGCGCGCTCGGCAGCAAGGCTGCAGCCGGCACCATCGGCTCGATCAGGGCGAATGGCAGCACTCGGGCCAGGCGCGTCAGCAGGGACCGCGCCTCCTGTGCCAGCATCCAGGCGGCGTACGGGCTCATTTGGCTCAAGCTCCGTACAGGACGATTTTGCGGCCCTGGCGCACCCAGCGGCCGGCGTTGCCGTGCATCGTTCCGGCCGTGCCGCGCGCGCCGCCCTGCTGCGCGCCCTGCCCGCCCTGCTGGCCGGCCCGTGCCAGCAAGCCCGGTGCGTGCTGGCGCACTGCCGCGGTAGCGGCCTGCATGGCGATCTGGCGCGGGTCGCCGCCCCGCGCCTGCGCCGCGCGGTTGACGGTGTCCGCTGCCACTTTGACGAAAGTGCGGGCGCCGTCGAATTCGCGGTCCTCTCCCGATACTTCACCCTCCGCCTCCAGGCCCAGCGCACTGCCCGCGGCCGACGCCAGGCCGCTACCGATCTTGGCCCCCAGCGGGCCGCCGAAGTAGCCGCCGATAGCGCCACCGGCCAGCGGCAACGCTTTCTTGGCCACACCTTTCAGCGCGCCGCCAATCGCCTTGCCGACCGGCGAGCGGATCACATTGCCGGCGAACGAAGCCGCCTTCTTCAGGAAGCTGCCCAGGAACTGCTCCAGTTCCGCTTCATTGGTCACCGACAGCAGTTCGCTGGCCAGTTCCATTTCTTCGGCTTCGGTCAGCATGCCTTGCTGGCCCATTTCGCCGCCCCATTCCGACTCGCCAAACTCATACTCGCCTTCATAGGAGGTTTCGTTGCCGAATTCCAGGGTGGTACGGTCGATGTCATGCATGATTAGCCCCCTTTGATGTGATGCTGCGGATGGTGGAACGGGATGCCGTTCCATGATGGATACGATGATGGGCAGCAGGCCCGGTGCATACTGCCTGGCCGCTAAGTTCAATGCGGCGCGCCTTACCTGGCGCGGGTCGCCGCGAGCGGCCTGCCTTGCACGGCGTGCGGCCAGGCCGGCGAAGCGCATGAACTGGCGCGCCGTTTCGAATTCGCGGTCTTCGGCACTCAGGCCTTCAAGCTCCAGGCCGAGCATGCGGCCAGCCCTGGGGCCCGCAGAGAGTACATGGTCGGCCAGTTTGGGCAGTAGGCCATCCAGGCCTGGTGCCGCATGGCGGAACCAGGCAGGCAATCGGCCTTCGCGGCGCGCCGCCAGCAATTCAGCGGCTTGCGGCAGGCTTTCATCGCGCCATGCCGCCTGTGGCGCCGCCGGGGACAGTTCCAGTTCCGGCCGATAGCTGAGCAGACGGTCCATGCTTTCTCCAGTGCCTAACCATGCAGGGATTAGTGCAAGGCGCGTGCCAGCGCAACCACCGGGGCAGGCGCCGACCGCGGCGAAAGCGGTTTCGGGGAACGGCGGAAAAGGAGGAAATGGGGCGAAATCGGCTTCGCCCCGAAAGGGAGTCAGGCGGCGACTGCTACCGTCAGGGTCACCACATAGCCGTCGGCGACGTTGCCGCTCATGGTGCCGAGCTGCAGGGAGTAGCCATCGCTGAAGATATTGTCGGTGGCGTAGCTGATGCGCGACAGGTTGCTGGCGGAACTGCTGTAAGCCGAAGTGGCATAGACCTGATTCAGCGTCGCCATCGGGAAGGTGAACTGCGAGGTCTTGATGCGGTTCGAGGCGCTGCTGCTTTGCGCCAGGCTGCGATAGACCTCGAAATGCACGTGCGGCATACGGCCGTCATAGCAACCGGGGAAGATGGTGGTGAAAGACAGGTCGCCGTTAGCGTCCGCGCCCTGCACCCCGCGCAGGTAATTCTGGTCCGTCACCCCGCTGGAGTACAGCGAATAGCGGCCTTCGCGGTCGCAATGCCACAGGTAGACCGCGAATTCTCCCGCCGCGCCGCAGCTGTTGTTCGCGTTGATGATCTTCAGCTTGATGGTCAGCGGAATGCCGGCCGCCGTGCCGCTGGCGCCATTGAAGCTGCCGCGGATATCGCTGCGTACAATGCCGCTTTGCGTCAGCACATTGACAATGCCGCTTGCATTACTGTTGGTGCCGTCGCCCGGATATGGGCCGCCGGTTTCCTCGGGAATCACCGTGCACCCTCCTGTGGAGGTGCTGGTGCCGGCGCTGCCACCGCTGCTGCCACTGCCCGCGCTCGTGCTGTCCGCGCCGCCGCCGCAGGCCACCAGCGGCAGCGTGGCCGCGCTGGCGAGCAACCATCGCAGCGAGCGGCGGCGGTTGCTGCCCATGTTCATCATTGCTTCCAGGTCTGCTGCCAGGCCGTGGTCGTGCGCGTCCATAAGGTTCTCCTTTTTATGCTGTGGTGTTAATCAGGTTGCCGCTACTGCCGGCCTGCGGCAGTTTGTCCGCCAGCGCCTGCAGGAAGCTGGCCAGCTTGCTCCTAGATTCAGCGCTGTCGGCACCGAGCGACGAGAGCAGCGACGAGAAGGAGGACTCGAGCGACGAAGTTTCGCTGGTTTCATCCGGATCGCCTTGCAGCGAAGAGACCAGGCTTTGCAAGTCCGCCGCCAGCCGGCCAGGGCCACCCGGGCCGCCAGCGCCTTCCGCTTGCGCACCATTGGCCTCGCCCTGCTCATGCAAAGAAGTCATGAGTTCCTGCAGGAAGCTGCCCAGCGAGGACGCCGCGCTTTCCTTGTCGGTCGACGCGACATCGCTGATGCCCAGCGATTCCAGCGCCGAACCGATCGCGTTGATGAAGCCTCCCTCGCCCGGCGGCGGGCCGGGTGGCGGCGGTGGCGGCGCCTGGCGGGCCTGCTCGGCGCCGCTGGTGGAAAGCTGGCTGGTGTAGCCAGTGAAGCCGACCGCGTTAACGTTCATAGAAGTCTCCTCGTTGCCGGCGGGCCTTACGCTCGTCCAGTTGTTTACGCTGCTCTGGGGTCAGCAGGGCCAGCACCTTCTGGTGCGTACGCATATGGGAAAGGGTCAGGTTGGCTTGCGCCTGCGCCGCGGCCTGCGCCAGCCTGGCGGCGCCAGCGTCATCGAACTTTTCGGCATTGCGCATCTCTTGCAGGGCGCGCATCGCCTTTTCGTGGGTACGGGCCTGTTCGCGCAGGTATGGCTCCTGGTCGTGCATCAGCTGGAACAGTTTGTCCTCTTGGCTTTCCGATAACGCCAGGCCACGCAGGAACGGCAAGCTTGGCGCGCCGAAACGGGGGCCCCGGTGGCCGCCCTGGAAATCACCGTGCGGGCTGGCCAGCGGCGGCTGGTCGCCTTCTGGCGGCGTGGCTTCCTCAGCGCGGGCCAGCAACGGCAGCGCCATGGCAGCGGCCAGCAGTAGCCGGGTCAATTTGCTCTTGTTCATTCTCAATCTCCAGTGTTGATGGTGAGCTTCCATTCTCTGGCTACGGCCTGTAAAGCGCCGTAAGTGGCAGGTAAAAACGTGTAAAGATGGAGCAGCCCGGCAGGAACGATTTGCTATCATGGGCGCCATGAACAAGGTCCTATTGATTGACGACGACGTCGAACTGGTCGGCATGTTCCAGGAGTACCTGGAGCAGGAAGGCTTCGAAGCCAGCACCGCCCACGATGGCGAAGCCGGCACCGCCTCCGCATTGACGGGGGCATATGCCATTGCGGTCCTCGATGTGATGATGCCGCGCATGAACGGCCTCGAAACCCTGCGCCGCATCCGCGCCGTGAGCCAGATGCCGATTCTGATGCTGACGGCGCGCGGCGACGATACCGACCGCATTGTCGGCCTCGAACTGGGCGCGGACGATTACGTCACCAAGCCCTGCACGCCGCGCGAACTGACCGCGCGCATCCGCGCCATCCTGCGCCGCACGCAGGCCGTTCCGGATACGGGCAGCGGACCGCTGGTGATCGGCCAGCTCACCATGTGGCCGGAACAGCGCCGCGCAGCGTGGGCCGGCATGCCGCTCGAGCTGACCAGCACCGAATTCAACCTCCTTGAAGTATTGGCCCGCAATGCGGGCAAGCCGGTCAGCAAGAATGTGCTGTCCGAACAGGGCCTGGGCCGCCCGATGGCGCGCTTCGACCGCAATATCGATGTGCATATGAGCAGCTTGCGCCACAAGCTGGGCTCCATTTCGGACGGACGCTCCTGCCTGCAGACGGTGTACCGCCTCGGCTACCAGTTGGTCCGGGAGTAAGCCGTGGGCCGCCTGTTCTGGAAGTTCTTCTTTTCGATCCTGCTGGCCCAGGTAGCGGCCACCGCCGCCATAGGCGGCGCCGTCTGGCTCAAGGCGCGCGCTGCCACGGAAGCGCGGCCATCCGATATTGAGACCGGGCCGCCGGCGGAAATGTCGATCGAGTCCGCCGCCGCCACCCTCGCCTTTGGCGGCACCGACGGCTTGCGGCAGCTGCTGGAAAACATGCCGCGGCATCGCGTCTATGCCGTGGGCGATGATGGCAAGGAACTGCTGGGGCGCATCACGACGCCGAGCATGCTGTCGGAAGCACAGAAAAAGCTTGCCAGCGCGGACCCGCGCGGCGTCCGCCAGGTCGCCGCGCCAAACGGCCAGCGCTACCTGCTGTTCCTGCCTTCGCGCCGCCACCAGGGCGTGCTCGAAGCGCCCGACTCCCGCACTTTGCTTGCCGGTTCGGGAATCCCAGGACTCGACCCACGCGCCTATCGCCGCCCGGAAGGACGCCGTCCGTCAGCGCCACCGCCCGACGGTCCCGAAACACGCCCACCCGGCGCGGACGGACGCGCTGCTGCGGGACCAGGCGCAGCCGCGGGCCCTGGTCCTGAACCTGGCCGTGGTGAGCCAGGCGGCCCACCGCCCCGTTTCCGCCCATTGACGCCATTCATCCCGATCGGTGCCGCCGTGCTGGCAAGCCTGCTGTTCGCAGCCCTGCTCGCATGGTATTTTGCCCGTCCCATCCGCGCGCTGCGCCAGGCCTTTGACGCCGCGGCAAGCGGCGACCTCGCCCCGCGCTTCACCGCCAAACCGCGGGCCGGCGGCGACGAACTCACCACCCTGGGCCGCGACTTCGACCGCATGACAGGCCGCCTGCGCGCCCTGCTTGATGGCCAGAAGAACCTGCTGCATGACGTTTCGCACGAACTGCGCTCCCCGCTGGCCCGCCTGCAGGCAGCCATCGGCCTGGCCCACCAGCAGCCGGAAAAGGCAGCCGCCTCGATGCAGCGCATCGAGCGCGAAAGCGTACGGATGGACAAGCTGGTCGGCGAACTGCTTACCCTGTCCCGCCTCGAAGCAGGCGCCTTCGACGCGCCCAAGCAGGAATTCAGCATTGGCGAACTGCTCGACGACATCCTGCAGGACGCGAAGTTCGAGGCCGCAACCAACGACCGCGAAGTGGCCTTCGGCAGCACTGCGGACGCCCAGGTCAGCGGCCAGCCGGAACTACTGGCGCGCGCCGTCGAAAACGTGGTCCGCAACGCCATCAAGCACAGCCCCGCCGGCGGCAAGGTCGAGGTGGAGACCGCGCACGACGCGCGCTTCATCCGCATCCGCGTCATGGACGACGGACCTGGCGTGGCGCCGGAAGACTTGGGGAAGATTTTCCAGCCCTTCTACCGCGGCAGCAACACGGAAAAGGACGTGGACGGACATGGACTGGGCCTGGCAATCGCCCAGCAGGTGGTGCAGCAGCACGGCGGCCGCATCGCCGCCGCCAATCGAACCGGCGGCGGACTTTGCGTGGAGCTCTCGCTCCCGCTGACCAGCGCTTAACCTTAACGCTTAACGCTTAACGCTTAAGCCTTCGGCAGGGTCACGCCGTGCTGGCCCTGGTACTTGCCGTTGCGGTCCTTGTAGGAGGTCTCGCAGATCTCGTCGCTCTCGAAGAACAGCACCTGGGCGCAGCCTTCGCCAGCGTAAATCTTGGCCGGCAGCGGGGTGGTGTTCGAGAACTCCAGCGTCACATAACCCTCCCATTCAGGCTCGAACGGGGTCACGTTGACGATAATGCCGCAACGCGCGTAGGTCGATTTGCCCAGGCAAACGGTCAGCACATTGCGCGGAATGCGGAAGTATTCGATGGTACGGGCCAGCGCGAAGGAGTTCGGAGGAATGATGCAGACATCGCTCTTCACATCGACGAAGGAGTTCGAGTCGAAGTTCTTCGGGTCGACGATGGTGCTGTTGATGTTGGTGAAAACCTTGAACTCATCAGCGCAGCGAATGTCGTAGCCGTAGGACGAAGTGCCGTAGGAAATCACCTTGCGGCCGTCCACGGCGCGTACCTGGCCAGGCTCGTACGGCTCGATCATGCCGGTTTGTTCCGCCATGCGGCGTATCCATTTGTCGCTTTTAATCGTCATCGCAGGTGCTTTCTGGTTTAAATAATGGTGCGGATTTTACATCAGGCGCGCATGCGCTGGGGCGCTTCGCTGGCCTGGAGCCCGCTCCCCAGCATCTGGCGGATCACGTCGCGCGTCATTTCAGCCGCCACGCGCGGCATCTCCATCGGGAACAGGTGCGAGCCCCGCATCATGCGGAAATTGCGGCCCACCAGCTTGCGGGTATGCTCCAGCCCCGCCTGGCGATTTTCCACCGAGTTGTCGCCCGCCACATAGCCCACCGGAACCGGGAATTCGCCATTGACCAAGGTGCCGATATGGTGCGGCAGGCTGCGGTAGATGGCGGTTTCGGCTTCGCGGGTAAAGCGCAGCTGCACGCCCTCCGGGTGCTCGACCAGGCCGTGTTCCAGGTAATCGAGCAGCACGCCCGGCGCCCAGGCGCCGAACACTTCCTTGCTGGCGAAATGGCGCAGCGCTTCCTTGTGGCTTGGCCAGACGTTGCGGCGCTTGACCGAGAAACGCGCCGGCGAATAGCGGTCGGAAAACCGGGTGCCCTTGAACAGCCGCCACACTTTGGCGCGCCAGCCGGCAACTACAGGGGAATCGAGCATCACCACGCAGCGCACCAGTTCCGGGCGCTGGGCAGCCGCCATCAGGCTAAGGAGCCCGCCCAGGGAGTGGCCAACCAGGATCACCGGCTCTTTCTGATAGCGGGATTCCAGCTCGGCGATCAGTTCTTCCACCAGCTTGGCCCAGCCGTCTTCCACCGGGTAGCGCGGGTTATGGCCATGCATGTCGAGCGCCTGCACTTCGAAATCCTGGCCAAGGTACTCGAAGAATTGACGGTAAGTGCCCGCCGGATAACTGTTCGCGTGGGCGAAATGGACTTTCGGTTTCGTCATCAACTTATTCTAAAAGCAATGGCAACAGGTGTTTCGTACAAAGCTTCTAATTATCGCTCAGGATGGACGCCCATGCCAGTATTGGGCATGCCGCTGGACGCCACGTCTTCATGACATGTAAGATCCCGATGTATGTCCAAATGGCAAGAAAAATTCGAACAACAATAAAAAGTTGGTGTCAATCCGATGCTTATCGTCCCCATAGAAAACCGTCCCGACTGGAAGAATCCGCCTGTCGCGACTCTGCTGCTCATCCTCATCAACGTGCTGATTTTCTTTGCCTATCAAGGCAAAGATCCGCAACGGCTGGAGCAATCCTACCGGTGGTATGTGGAATCAGGACTGTTCGAGCGCGAGCAACAGCCGTTTCGCCAATACCTGAGCCGGGCCACCCCGCAAGTAAGGAAATCTCTCGACGCAGCGGATGACGAGGATATGCCGCAGCGAGAGCGATTGGCGCGGCGGCGCGACATGCAGTTTGAGCATGCAGCCTACGACCGGCCGTTCATCCAGGCCTTGCACCAGGAACTGGACAGCGATCCGGAGTGGCGCACTGACCGCAGCCGGTTCGAGCAGCTGGTCAATTCCCTCAGCTACCGGGCCTACGCCTTCAATGCCAGGGAAGCGCGCTGGGATACCTGGATCACCAATATGTTCCTGCATGGCGACTTCATGCACCTGCTGGGGAATATGGTATTCCTGTTCCTGTTCGGCTTTGCGCTGGAAATCGCCATCGGGCGCGGCGTTTTCCTGCTGCTCTACCTGTGCAGCGGATTTGGCGGGACCTTGCTGTACTGGATGTCGGAGTTTGGTACCGATCACAGCGCACTGGGCGCGTCGGGGGCGATATCGGGCTTGATGGGCATGTATATCGCCTTGTATGGCCTGAGAAAAATCAATTTCTTCTACCACGTAATTTTCTTTACCGGGCAGTTGCGGGCGCCGGCGCTTATCGTCTTCCCGGTCTGGGTGGGCTATGAGCTGCTGGGGTCGAGCTCTGGCAATGACGGGGTAGCCCACTGGGCCCATACGGGCGGGCTGTTGTTCGGCTTCGTCCTGCTTGCGCTCTGGATGCGCCTTGGCCTCGACTACAACCGCAATTTTGTCGAGAAGATTGACCCCGACACCCCGCTCAAGTCCGCGCTGTCCCGGCTCCAGGAACTGGTCGTCATGATGAAGCTGGATGAGGCGCGGCGGGCGGCTGTGCAGCTGGTAAAGGCGCATCCGCACGATGCGCGCGCCTGGCGCGCCTTGTATAACGTCGTGAAAATCTCTCCGGCAAGCCGGGAATACCACGAGACCGTGCACGCCCTGTTCAAGCAGGCCGGCCATGCCGCGCGCGATCCGGTGCTGCAAGACCTGATCGTGGAAGTGGCGCATGCCTACACCGCGACTGGTGGCGCTACACCGGCGCTGACGGAATCGGTGTCGCTCCTGCTCGCGCAGCGCCTCGGCCGGGTCGAGCATATCAAACCGCTGGCCGTCCTGACCGAGCGTCTGCTGGAACGGCAATGCCGGCACCAGATGATGCCAAGAATTTTGCAGGCAGTGGCCAATCTGTCCGCCAAGGCACAGCTGGCGGCGCAGGCGCAGCGCTACCGCGAACAGTTATTGGAGCGCTTCCCCGATTCGGACGAAGCGCGCCAACTGGCCGCTCACACGGCAGCCTGACTCATTTGCCCGAGCGACAGGATCACCTTGCGATAATTCCCAACCTCGCCGGCGATGGCGTGGCCGGCATGCTGCTTGAGCAGGAAGTCGAGGATCATGACGGCCTTGCCATCGTCGCGCAATCCTTCCGAGTAGATGCGCGCCAGCAGGTAATAGGCCGCCGGCAGCTCCTCGCTCGTCGGTGCTTCCTTGTGCAGCATGCCGATCAGCGCAATGGCTTGGTTGAAACGCTTCTGGGCAAAATACTCCTCCGCTAATGCGCGCCGCAAGGCGATGCTCTTCGGCTTGTAGTGCGGCACCACCATGCATGCCGCTTCCAGCACAGCGGTCATGCGGTTCTTGCGCTGCATGTCGAGCAAGACCTGCAGGTATCGCTCCGTATGCTGCTGTATGCGCTCCGGCTCGCTGCGCGATTGGCACAGCAGCTTGTGGTGATATTCCAGCACCTGCAGGTCGTTCGGGTAGTCGGCAACCATGCCGGCCATGTGCTTCAGCGCGTCCGGGTAGCGGGATTCCCGCACCAGGATCACCGCACGGGCCAGTTCCAGGGCGCGATAGTCCGCTGGCGCGGCCGTCCCGTCGTCGTCGGGCTCGATGCCCAGGTCTTCGTGATGCTGGAACAGCAGGTATCCCATCATCGCCCCCATGACCATATTGAAATAGACGGTGACCACTACTGGAATTGCGATGAGCAGGTAGAAATAGTGCTCAGCAAGGTAGCGCAGTGTTGTGGCAGGCAAGAGCCCGATCGCCCGTTCCGGCCCTTGCGCAGTAATGAACAATACGAAAAGCAAGCCGAAATAGGACCAGCCGATACGCAACGCCAGCTGGAATACCTGGATGGGATCGAGGGCGTCGCGCAAGGAACCGTGGATGGCCAGCAGCATGATGCTGGCCGGCAGCAAACCCGACAGGCAGATGATCAAACCGAAACCCAGCAAGCCGAAATGCCCCAGGCAGCCCACTGCTATGCCGTAGCCCAGCATCAGTCCGAACATCTTGAGCGTGGTCGGATTACCGTCGAACAATTCAGGAATGCTGGGCGGCTGCGCCCTGCCCTGGCTGCAAAACTCGATGACGCGCAGGCCTTGCCGGACTGCCAGCGCAACCACAATGAAGATCGGCAAGAAGATCTGGATGCTCTGCGGGTCAAACAGCATCGCCGATGCGCTGGCCAGGCCGGCAAGCAGGGCCAGGAAAAGCAGTCCGTTCAGCGCGAACGGATAGGCGAAGAATCGGGACAATTGCGACCAGAACGACGGCAGGGCATTACCGACGCCGAGCGCTCGCATTTTTCCGCTGCACAGCGTGCAATACAGCGTATGGGTCGCTTGTCGCGCGGCCGGGAAACATTCCTGGCACAGGAGCGTACCGCAAGCGACGCAATTCCAGTTTGCCGCCCTGTCCGCGTGATACACGCAATAATCTGTTGCCACGATGCCGCACCTTCCACTGAAATGATAACTAAGTAGCCAACATGATAACATTGACTCTCAGCAATTACCATGTCGCCGTCATCATCACTAGCGGCCATACCAGTAGCGCAGATGCTGGGCGCGCCACGTGCTGACATCCACCCGATCGCCGAGCGCGAGCAGCACCGCGCCCGCCTCGTCCGTGCGTTCGCGGCGGATGCCCAGCTCGCCGTAGCGCATCCACACCGTGTCTTTCGGATGGTGGTAGCGATTCCTCCACCCCACCTGGAATACGGCGACGGCCGGACGTACAGCCGCCAGAAAGGCCGCTGTGGACGAGGTGCCGCTGCCGTGGTGCGGCGCCAGCAGCACATCGGCACGCAGCCGATCGGCGCCGCCCAGGACCAGCTCCGCTTCCTGCGCCGCTTCGATGTCGCCGGCCAGCAGGATCGCTGTGCGGCCATTGCTAATCCTTAGCGTGCAGCTGCGCGCATTCGCCTTCAGCCCGGGGTTGGCATAGCTGCCGGCTGCCGGATGCAGCATCTCGAAGCGCACGCCGTCCCACTCCCAGCGCTGTCCCGCGGCGCACTGCAGATGGCGCCTGGCCGCCCGCGCGATCGGGTGACCGGGCGCCAGCGACGAGGCGACCCAGCCCACCTCCTGCTCGCCCAGCACTGCCAGCGCGCCGCCGCTGTGGTCCGTGTCGCTGTGGCTGACCACCATGCCGTCGAGCCGTGCAATGCCGCGCTGCCGCAGGTACGGCAGGATCACGCGGTTGCCGCCGTTGGTCTCCGGCGTGTAGGCAGGACCAGTGTCGTAAAGCAGGCGGTGCCTGCCGGTCTCAATCAGGACGGCCATGCCCTGCCCCACGTCGAAGGCGGTGGCGCGCAATGCGCCGGGCGGCGGGCTGTCCGGCTGCGCGGACAGCGGCGGCAGCCAACAGGCGAGGCCAAGCCAACGCAGCGGCCAGCCGCGCGGGGCCAGCATCCAGGCCGTCCCGCCGAGGGCCAAAGCGAAGCTTGGCCACCCCGGCGCAGGGGCGGACCAGACGGCCAGCGGCAGGACGGAGAGCCGCTGCAGGAGGTCGAGCAGCGCCTCCAGCAGCCAATGGGAGCATTGCAGTACCGGTGCGGCCAAAGGGTCGGGCAGGACGCTGCCCGCCAGCGCCAGCGGAGTGACCAGCAGGCTGATGGCGGGAATGGCAATGGCATTTGCCAACGGGCTTACGAGCGAAACCTGCGAGAACAGCAGCATTGTCAGCGGCACCAGGCCGGCCGTGACGGCAAGCTGGGTCAGCGCGGCCAGGCGGAGGTTCTCGCGGGTGCGGGCCAGCCATGCGGCGTTGCGCCAGGCCGCGGGTCCCGGCGCGGCCGGCGGCGCGCCCGCAGGGTCCGCGGCAGCTGACAGCGACATCCGGCCGACTGTGGCATACAGGATCGCCGCGACTGCGCCAAACGACAGCCAGAATCCCGGCCACATCACCGCCCAAGGATCAAGGATCACGACCACCCCTGCCGCCAGGGCCAGTACGTGCGAAATCGCCGACACCCGGTCCAGCCACACCGCGATGGCTACTACCGCGAGCATGTACAGGGTCCGCTGCGCCGGAACCCCGAACCCGGCCAGCGCGACGTATCCCCACGCGGCCAGGAAACCTGCGACCACCGCCAGCCGCGCGGCGGGCAGCAGCAACGGCAGCTGCCATTCCGGCATGAAGAACGATTTGCGCCACAGCCAGCCGGCCGCCCACGCCGCCAACCCGGCGATCATGGTGATGTGCAGGCCCGAGATGGAAACCAGATGCGAAATACCCGTACGGCTGAATACTTGCCAGTCCTGCTGGGAAATCCCGCGCTGGTCGCCCATCGCCAGCGCGGCGATTACGCCGGCAAATCGTGCGCCGGGCAGCGCGGCATTGATGTGTTGGCGAATCGCATAGCGGGCGCGTTCAACCGCATTGTGCACACTCGGCACGAAACCGGACAGGCGTTCATTGCGCCCCTCGGCGCGTACATAGCCGGTAGCCCGGATGCCCTGCTCCAGCAGCCACAATTCATAGTCGAAGCCGAACGGGTTGGCATTTCCATGCGGCCGCTGCAGGCGTACTTTCAGTCGCCAGCGCTCACCCGGCAGCAAGTCCGGCGCCGGCGCCGCGTTGCCGGGACGCGTCCCCGCGTACCAGGACAGCACAATGCGCGGCGGGACGGCCGATGGCGATTCAACGGCGAAATTGAAGCGCGTGCTGCCATCCTGGCGGTTGGGCAGGCTGTCGATCGTGCCGACGATGTCGAAGTCGCGCCCTTCGTCGGACTTCGCCAGCTCGCTGGACAGGCCAGCCTGCGCAATGAAGGCGGCCCAGGCGAAGCCCAGCAAAGCTCCCGCCGCGGCAACCAGGCATGCGCGGAAAAGGCAGGAGAAAGTGGCCAGGGGCTGCGAAGCGTTCAGCAGCGTCCGCCGCGTCAGCCACGCGCTCCCGGCAGCGGCAAGGATCGCACCGGATGCGCACCCCAGCTGCGTGCCGGCTTCCGGCAATACCGCCTGCGCCTGGAGCCAGGCTACGCCGCCGACCAGGCCGAGGATTGCGCAGCGCATCTCCCCTCCCCGATCGGCTGGCCGGTCAGGCGGCCATCAAGGCCCGCAAGCGCGGCATCACATCCAAAGCATTCCGGGTTGTCACCGTCGCGACTTCACCGGCCTCTTCGCCGCGCAGCCCGGCCAGCGCCTCGCCGATCCCCGCCACCTCGGCCGGCGTATTCACGCCCGGATGCACCCAGGCAGGCGCAATATCCGGCGCATCCGTCTCAACGACGATCGACGACAGCGGCAATTCGGCCGCGAGGCGGCGGATCTGCAGCGCCCGGGTAAACGTCAGGTTGCCGCCGAAGCCAAGCTTGAAACCGGCGTCGATATAGGCCTGCGCCTGCTGGAAACTGCCATTGAACGCATGTGCGATGCCGCCTGCCGGCCCAACCTGGCGCACGTGCTTCAGCACCTGGTCTTGCGACTTGCGCACATGGCACAGGACCGGCAAGTCGAAATCCCGCGCGATCTTGAGCTGCTCGCGCAGGAAGTACACCTGCTTCTCGCGCATATCCGGTTCGCACAGCATCGGAACGAAGAAATCCAGCCCGATCTCGCCGATAGCCACGAAGCGCGGATCGTCCATCGCCTGCGCCACCGCTTCGCGCATGAAGGCCAGGTCATCCTCCACCGCGTGCGGCACGTAGATCGGATGGATGCCCAGCCCGTAACTGCCATTGGGAGCCCGGTGCGCCAGCTCGCGCACCACGGAGAAGTTGGCGCGGTCGACCGCCGGAATCACCACCATCCCCACGCCGCGCTCCTGCGCCTGCGCAGCCAGCGCCAGCGATCGGTCGCCGAATTCATGGGCATCAAGGTGGCAATGGGTATCGATCCACATGGTGCGGGCCTCAGGCAGGATGCAAACCTTCGTCGGTCAGGCGCAGCATGCGGTCGCAGCGCTCTGCCAGCCCGGCGTCGTGGGTCACGATGATGAAGGCCGTCCCCAGGGTGCGCGACAGCTCGAGCATCAGGTCGAACACCTTTTCGGCAGTCGAATGATCCAGGTTGCCGGTCGGCTCATCGGCCAGCACGCAGGCCGGCTGCGTTACCAGCGCGCGGGCCAGCGCCACGCGCTGCCGTTCGCCGCCGGACAATTCGCCCGGCACGTGGGTAACGCGCTTTTCCAGGCCCACGCGCGCCAGCATTTCGCGCGCCTGCTGCTCCGCCTGCGCACGCTTGACGCGGCGGATCAGCAGCGGCATTGCCACATTGTCCAGCGCCGAAAATTCCGGCAGCAGGTGGTGGAACTGGTAGACGAAGCCCAATTCGCGATTGCGCAGGTCGCCGCGCGCCGCCTCGTTCATCGCGGCGAAGTCGCTCCCTTTCAGGACCACGTTGCCGGTGCTGGGCGTATCCAGGCCGCCAAGCAGGTGCAGCAGGGTCGACTTGCCGGAACCGGAAGCCCCGACAATCGCCACGCGCTCGCCGCGCGCCACGGACAGGTCGATCTTTTCCAGTACCTTGACCTTGTAGCTGCCCTGGGTGAAGGTTTTGCCGAGGTCGCGGCAGCTCAATACATTACTCATAGCGCAGTGCCTCCGCAGGTTTGACGTTGGCCGCCCAGCGGCTCGGGTACAAGGTTGCCACGAACGCCAGCACCACGGCCACCACGCCGATCACGCCGACATCGGACCAATGCATGTCCGATGGCACGGAGCTGATTGTGTAAATATCTTTAGGCAAGAACTGCACTCCCAGGAGGTTTTCAATAAATGGAACGATGACGTCGATGTTCAGCGACACCAGCACGCCGCCGGCCACGCCAAGCACCGCGCCGAGCAGGCCGACCAGCGCGCCCTGGATCACGAAGATCTTCTGGATCGAACGCGGCGAGGCGCCGATCGTGCGCAGGATGGCGATATCGGCCTGCTTGTCCGTCACGGTCATGACCAGGGTCGACACCAGGTTGAAAGCCGCTACCGCGACAATCAGCGCCAACACTACGAACATCATGCGTTTTTCAGTTTGCACCGCTGCGAACCAGGTCGCATTGAGTTTTGACCAATCCCGTACAGTCATTTCCTTCGGAACCAGTTTTTGCAGCTCGCCGGCCACTTCCGGCGCGCGGTGCATGTCTTCCAGGCGCAGGCGCAGGCCGGCCGGTCCGTCCAGCCTCAGTAACCTCTGCGCGTCCTCGATATGGATGAAGGCCATGCTCTCGTCGAACTTCTGGTGGCCTGCCACGAACACGCCGGCCACGGTAAAGGTACGCATGCGCGGCACGATGCCGGCCGGGGTTACTGTCCCCTGCGGCAGCACCATGGTGACCTTGTCGCCGAGGCTGACCTGCAGGGCGCGCGCCATGTCGACTCCCAGCACGATGCGGAACTCGCCCGGCCGCAGGTCGTTGAAGCTGCCGTAGCGCGTAGTCTTCGCCAGGTCGGACACGTTCGGCTCCGCCTCGGGCAAAACGCCGCGCACCACGGCCGGGCGCAGCGCCTCGCCACCGTGCGACAGCATGGCTTCGGCCTGGACAAACGGCGCGGCGCCCTTCACTTCAGGATTGCTTTGCAGCTTTTGGGCCAACTCTTGCCAGTTCGGCAAGCTGGTGCCGCGCTCGAATACTTCGACGTGGGCCAGCACCGACAGCATGCGGCCGGTAACGTCCTTGCGGAAGCCGTTCATCACCGACAGGATGATGATCATGGCGCCCACGCCCAGTGCGATGCCGCCGACCGAAATCAGCGAGATGAAGGAAATGAAGCTGTTGCGGCTATTGCGCTTGCCCGCACGGGTATAGCGCAAGCCGACGATCCATTCGAATGGCAGGTTTTTACTCATAACGCAGGGCCTCCGCAGGTTTGACGCGGGCGGCCCACCAGCTTGGATAAAGGGTCGATACAAGGGATAGCAGCAAGGACGTCACGCCAATCGAGGCGACATCGGCCCAGCGCAGGTCGGAAGGCACGGCACTGATGAAATAGATTTCCTTGGACAGGAAGTGCATGCCGAACAGGCTTTCAAACATGCCCACGATCACGCCGACGTTGAGTGCCAGCAGCACGCCGCAGATAACGCCGATGGCCGTGCCGAATACCCCGACCAGCGCCCCCTGCACCACGAAAATCTTCATAATGGAGAATGGCGACGCGCCCAGCGTGCGCAGGATCGCGATATCGGCCTGCTTGTCCGTCACCGTCATCACCAGCGTGGCCACCAGGTTGAAGGCCGCCACTGCAATAATCAGGGTCAGGATAATGAACATCATGTTCTTTTGCGACTTCACCGCGGCGAACCAGCCCGAATTCAGCTTGGTCCAGTCGCGGATCACCAAGTGGCCCGGCAGGACGGTGCGCAGTTCATTTGCCACGGCCGGGGCCTTCTGCATGTCCTGCAGGCGCAGGCGCATGCCGAAAGGGCCGCTGACGTTGATCAGTTCCTGCGCATCGCCCAGGTGGATCAGCGCCAGCCCGGAATCGAATTCGTTATGTCCGGACTCGAAAGTTCCGGCCACGATGAACGAGTGCATGGTGGGCGCCATGTTCGAAGTGGAATTCCCCTGCGCCATTGCCAGCGCCACCTTGTCGCCCGGCTTCACTTCCAGCTCGCGCGCCAGTTCCTCGCCCAGGATGATGGTGGAAGTTCCGGCTTGCAGTGCCTCCAGGGCGCCCTGTTTCATCTGCTTGCCGATGTCGGACACCTTTGGCTCCTCGCCCGGCAGCACGCCGCGCACAATGGCAGGACGCATCAAGTCACCGCCATGCACCAGCATTCCCTGCAATTCGATGAACGGCGCTGCGCCCTTCACCTGCGGGTTGCGCGCCGCAGAAGCGGCGGCGGTACGCCAGTCGCCCAGGCCGGCTCCGCTCACCTCATAGACTTCCACATGGCCCAGCACGGACACCATGCGTTCGGTCACCACCGTCTGGAAGCCGTTATAGACGGACAGCACCACAATCAGGGCGGTGACGCCAAGAGCGATGCCTGCCATCGAAATCGCGGAGATGAAGGAGATGAAACTATTGCGCCCATTGCGCCTGCCAGCGCGTGTGTAGCGCAGGCCAACCAGCCATTCAAACGGCATTTTTATTTAAATTGATACAGTAAAGCCCGCAGTTTGCCATATAAAGAGATTCCACTACAATGCCGCATGGCTTCCACGACCGTCGTACTCCCTTTCGCATTACCGCCCGCCGAACTGGCCCCGGAACTTTCCCGCAACCTGCAGGCCCCGGCTCTCGCGACATTACTTTCGCGCAACAGTTTGCTAAAAAAGCATGTTGCCGGCGACGAAAGCCGCGTTCTGCCGCACGAAGCGTGGCTGGCCCGTGAGCGCGGCGCGCTGGCCGCGGCCGTCATGCAGGGCTTTGGACTGGCGCCGCAAGAAGGCTATTGGTTCATCGTCCACCCGGTGCACATCCAGCTCGCCCGCAACCACCTGGTGCTGGCGGATGCGCGCCGCCTGCGCCTGGACGAGGCGGACTCGCGGGTGCTGTTCGAACTGGCCAAGCCCTATTTCGACGAATTGGTGTGGGGCGATGCCGAGACCTGGTTCATGCGCGCTGATGGCTGGCAAGGCCTCGATGCCGCTTCGCCGGATGCGGCCTTGGGCAGCAACCTGGCCGACTGGATGCCGGTCGGCCCCACCGCGCTGGCCTTCAAGAAGCTGCAGAACGAGATCCAGATGCTGTGGCACGAGCATCCGGTCAACGAGGCCCGCCAGCAGCGCGGCCTGGCGCCGGTCAATTCGTTCTGGATGTGGGGCGGCGCCGGCGCCGGCTCGGCCGCCGCTGCCGGCGCCCCGCCGCGTGCACTCGCAGTCGCCGCGGGCGCAGCGCCTTCGTGGCTGGCAGCCTTAGCGACGCCCGCTGCGAAGGTGGCGCCGGGAGAAAACGGCGCCGTTGTACTGCCCCAGTTAATCCCCGCCGCAGCCGGCAACGACTGGGGCGCCTGGCTGGGCGCCATGCAGCAACTGGAACACGAATGGTTCGCCCCGCTGTTGGCCGCCTTGCGCGGCGGCAGCACCAATGAACTGACAATGATCCTGACCAGCCGCGAAGGCTGGACCGAAATCCGCACCAGCAAAGCTGCCCTGCGCAAATTCTGGCGCGCACAGAACCTGAAGAATCTCACGCAATGACCCGTATCGCCATCCGTCCCTGCCCATCGCAGGAAACCGAACTGCTGCGCCAGGGCGGCGTCCACCCGGTGCTGGCCCGCCTGTTTGCCGCGCGCGGCCTGAACAACCCGGCAGACCTTTCCAGCGAACTGGCGGCCCTGATCCAGCCTTCCGGCCTGCTGCACATCGACCACGCCGCCGAATTCCTTGCCGACTCCATCGCAGCCGGCAAACGCATGGTCATTGTGGCCGACTATGACTGCGACGGCGCCACCGCCTGCGCCACAGCCATTCGCGGCCTGCGCGCCATGGGCGCCAAGGTGGACTTCATCGTCCCCAACCGCTTTGAATACGGCTACGGCCTGACGCCGGAAATCGTCGAGCTGACCGCGCGCGAGAAGTCGCCCGACATCATCATCACGGTCGACAATGGCATTGCCAGCATCGAAGGCGTGGCGGAAGCCAAGCGCCGCGGCATCGACGTTGTGGTCACCGACCACCACCTGCCAGGCGACAGCCTGCCCGATGCCCGCGTCATCGTGAATCC
This sequence comes from Duganella sp. Root336D2, assembly GCF_001425005.1. Lineage (GTDB taxonomy): Bacteria > Pseudomonadota > Gammaproteobacteria > Burkholderiales > Burkholderiaceae_D > Rugamonas. The sequence continues at coordinate 86,889 of NZ_LMDB01000003.1, forward strand.
CAACCAGCCCGCTTGCGGCTTCCCGTCCAAGCACCTGGCCGGCGTGGGCGTGGTGTTCTACGTGCTGCTGGCACTGCGCGCGGAACTGCGCCGCCGCGGCGTGTTCGACGCCCAGACCCAGCCCAAGCTGGATGCCCTGCTGGACCTGGTTGCGCTGGGCACCGTCGCCGACGTGGTACGCCTGGACACCAATAACCGCATCCTCGTCGCGCAGGGCCTGAAGCGCATGCGCGCGGGCCGCATGCACCCCGGCGTGGCGGCGCTGTTCCGCGTTTCCGGCCGCGCCGCGCACACCGCCTCTCCATTCGACCTCGGCTTCGCCCTCGGCCCGCGCCTGAACGCGGCTGGCCGGCTGGAGGACATGTCGCTCGGCATCGAATGCCTGCTGACGGACGATGAAACCCGCGCTTGGGAGCTGGCGCAGCAGCTTAACGACATCAACCTGAAACGCCGCGAGATCGAGGCGGAGATGCAAGACGCCGCCCTGCTGCACCTGGATGATTTCCAGCCAGCCGACAGCACCACCATCTGCGTCTACGACGACAGCTGGCACCAGGGCGTGATCGGCATTGTCGCCTCGCGCCTGAAAGAACGCTTCTACCGCCCGACGATTACCTTCGCTCCTGCCGGCGACGGCATGATCAAAGGTTCCGGGCGCTCGATCCCCGGCTTCCACCTGCGCGACGCACTGGACCTGGTCTCCAAGCGTGCGCCGGGCGTGATCGACAAATTCGGCGGCCACGCCATGGCGGCGGGCCTCAGCTTGCGCGCCGAAGCCTTCGAGCATTTCTGCGCCGCCTTCGAGGCGGTTGGCCAGGCCTGGCTCACCGAGCCGCAGCTGGAACGCGTGGTGGAGACTGACGGCCCGCTGGAAGAAAACTGCTACACGACCCAGTTCATCGAACTGCTCGACGGCCAGGTCTGGGGCCAGGGCTTTGCGCCGCCGGTGTTCTGCGATGAATTCCGCGTGCTAAGCCAGCGCATCCTGAAAGACCGCCACCTCAAGCTGATGCTGGAAAAGAAAGGCGTGCGCTACGACGCGATCTGGTTCGGCCATACCGATGCGCTGGGCGAGCGGGCCCGCGTTGCTTTCCGCCTGGACGCCAACGAATACAACGGCGTGACCCGCGTCCAATTGCTGGTGGAGCACGCCGAATCGGCCTGATCACGGCTTTTTGCAGTCGCAAATGCGTTCGCCCTTGTCGAACACGATGCGCCACTTGCCCGGCGCTTCCAGTCGCCAGACGGAATTGAAACGCGAGGTGACCTTGCCTTGCGGGTCGCGCACCGGGCCCGAGGAATGCGCCAGGGTGCCGGAATCAAGGACCTCGACCTGGTCGGGTTCCCAACTGAACGGCGCTTCCGGCTTTTCGTAGAGGGGCTTCCATTCCGCTGCGACGGTATCCTTGCCGCGCAGGACCTTGGGACCGTTGTAGAAGATCGCTTCGTCCGCGAGGAAGGCCGCAAAAGCCTGGTGGTCACGCTTCGCCATCGTAGCCGCGAAGGCGCGCTCGGTGTCGGCCACCTGCTGCTTCAACTGCGCATTGTTGGGTGGTGCATGCATGCTGGTGCAGGCCGTCGTCGCTGCGAAAGCCGCCAGCAGGATCATCTTCTTCATATCGTCCCCTCGCTTTAGAGTGTCGCCAAATACTAGCAAAGCTGATAACGCAAGTCATCCCTTTCGCCAGTCGGCTGCGTTGCCAGCAGCGCGTCGTACCCAAGGCGCGAGCCAGCACCCAGCTGCGCCGCCGCACTCGCGCCGGGGCTGATGTGCACGCGAGCCTCGGCCTCAAAGCCGCCATCGCCCGCCAACGATTGCCATAACTGCGCCAGCGCCAGCGCATCGCGCCCGCCAGGCAGGAAGGCCTGGGCCGCCTGCCGGCCGAGCGGACCGGCATGGACGCGCACGGCGCGATCGATGCGCCACAATCGTTCACCGAGCAGCGCCCCGTCGCCACAGCATGAGCTGCCGCTACCAAGCGCAGTTGCCTGCGCGGGCGGCAGCCTCTCCCAACGGCCGGCAAATTGTTCGATCCGCACCGGCACGCCCAAGGCATGCGAAAGCTGTTCGCCGAGCGCCCTTGCCCTCAGCGGTCCGCGTTGCAGCGGCGCCGCAGGCAACGGCGTATATTCGGGCCGGCTTTCGCGCCACGCCGCGCAAAATGCATCGATTGCCGGCGCCGACAGCAGGTCGATGAAGGCGCGCGCCGCAAGGCCTCCGGCCCGAGCCACGGCCTCGGTGTAGTAGTACGGCAGCGCCCCGGCCATGCCGAGCAAGCCTATGCAAGCGGGGGTAACGGCGCTGCCATCCAGCTGCGCGACATCGCTGGCGGGGAAAGCCAGCGACAGGCTGTTGCGCCACGCCGGCGCATCAAGCAAAGCTGCCAACTGGTAGACGGCATAGCCATGCGCCCCTGCCTCGCTCACTCCAGCAATGTGCCGGCATTCCTCGCTTTGCATCGCATCAGCTCCTCGCCAGTATCGGCCGAAGCCAGCACCAGCCGGGTAAAGGTATTCATGTGCGCGCATTCACCGAAAAAGCGGTCCATGACTTGTCCAAACAGCAGCAGGCCGCATCCTGCGAATGCCGCTGCATCCACTTGCAGCCGGATTTCGGTTCCCGCCAGCGCCGTGGCCCGGCCCGGGCGCAGCAGTACGGTCCGGGCGTGCAGCTTGCGCACTGCATTGATGATTGTGCGGCTCGCCGGGGAATTGTCGATGGCCTGGGTTGCCATCAACTCGCGCAGCGCGACTGCATCAAGCGGCAAGTGGTCCAGCGCCAGCAACGAGTTGAGCTGCCAGCGGCAGCCCGCCCCCCGGGCCGGTCGCGCCAGTACCTTGCCGCGCTCGCAGCAGGTCACATCGATGGAAGCGACCGTGCCCGCCGGCCAGGCATGGGCGCCATGGAAGGCGATGCGCCATTCATGGCCGGCCGGCGCACCTTCGACCCGGCGCGCACTCCACCCCAAGTCCTCCGCTCCGCCAACGTGAACCCGGTCGATGCTGAAGATTTCCACTTCGGGCGAAATTGAAACCACGTATTCGCTTTGGCGACCGTCAATCCTCACTGGCGCGGCAGCTATCCGCTGCAGGCATGGGCGTGCCGCCCACCCAGCGCGCAGATGGCTGGCTTGAAGGGTCTGCAGAAGGCTCGCAGCGCGAACTGGCAGCTTTAACTGTCCGCGCCGGGCTCCAGCAAACGGGGAAAGGTCCAGTCGCAGGACATTGAAGCGTGAAGGAAAATTGAAATACTCGCGCAGCAACGCCAGCCCGGCATGCGCACCCGGCGCACGCGGGAGCAGCGCTTGCGCCGGGTCGAGGCCAGTTGGCGCCAGCGGCCAGCGCCCGAGCGAGCGCCACTCGCCCTCCCCATCGGCGCAGAAGGCCGCGGCGCGGGTTCCGCCCGCCTCGTCCAGCATGGCGCTGCGCAACGCCGCGCTGAAGGCGGCGTCACCGTCGATGAAGATATCGACGGTGTTGGCGCGGCGCGCGCCGGTATCGACCGCGAACTCGATCGAGGCCGGCGTGCCGGGACAATATTGGGCGGTCAGGATCGCGGCATGTGCCTCAGGGCCGACACGGCACTCCGGAAAGGGGCGCAACTGCTCCGCGAAATGCAGTTCAAGCAAGTGCTCATCCTGCTGGCAGCGCGCCCTCTGCAAAGCTAGTGCCGTACGCGCGTGGAGGGTGGCGACGCCCTGCACCAGGCGGTCGACATGTGCGTCCGGCGGCCAGTCCCCTGCGCCAAGTTGCCGCGCCAGGCCGGGATGCCGCTCAGCCATACCGGCGGCATTGGCCCGGAAGCGCCGCAATTGCTGCTCCAGCGCCGGAAGGATTTTCTCCATCGCGCGTCCCTGTTCGATGATTTTGTGCAATATTGACAGCAGGCGGCAAGCCCCGTTTTGACTCCGCACAAAGACATTCAACTTGAAATAGATGCGAAAATGGAGTATAAATAATCCATAAACGGAGGAAATATGAATCCCGCCTTTGCCTACCCCAACAGCGAATACGCCATCCCCCAACCGGTCGACCTGAGCCGCAAAGAGGAACGTGAACGCCTGTCGCACGCCGCCCTCAAAGGCTTCTTCAAACTGGCCGCCGCCTGGAAACTGCGCGACGACGACGCCCGTGAATTACTGGGCGGACTGTCCAGCAGCGCCTTCTACGAGTGGAAAAAACATCCCGACCGCGTGCTTGAAGTCGACCGCATCACACGCATTTCCTACCTGCTGGGCATCTACAAGTCCCTGCACATCATTTACGGCGACAAGCTGGCCGACGAATGGGTCAGCCTGGCCAACCGCAACAGTATTTTCGGCGGCCGAACCCCGCTCGACTACATGGAAGCCGGCGGCCTGCTCGCCATGCAAACCGTGCGCCAATTGCTCGACGCTCGTCGCGGAGGCCTGTAATTGCCGCCATTCCGCCTGCTGCGCCAATTCGACACCGTGCGCCTGATTCCCTCGCGCTTCGTCTACAAAGAAGATTCCGTGCTGGCCGCCCTCGCCGATAACGACGCCGAGCTGCAGCAGCTATTTGAACTTGACAACGCCACCAATGCCCGCCTGCGCGCGGAACACGGCGGCGCCCTCGGCATTGGTATCGAAGAACTGGTCTACTACGTACCCAACTACCGCAGCATCAATGCCGCCTTCACCTATGCCCGCCCGCAAGGCAGCCGTTTCAACGACGGCCAGCGCGGCGCCTGGTATTGCGCCTTCGAGCACGAAACGGCACTGGCGGAAGTGATCTTCCACAAGACGGTGGAATACGCCGAGATCGACCGCTTCGACGACAGCGTCAGCTACCAGGCCCTGCTCTCGGACTTCAGTGCCCAGTTCCACGACATTTGCGGCCAGCCTGAATATGCCGACTGCCTGGACCCGGACAGCTACGTCGCCTCGCAACGCCTGGCCCGCAGCCTGCTGGCCGAAGGTTCGACCGGCGTCATCTACCCGAGCGTACGGCGCGAAGGCGGCACCAACCTGGCCTGCTTCCGCCCGGCGCTGGTAGGCAATGTTCGCAAAGGCCCGGCGTATCGGTTAACATGGCGGGGTTCGCCGGCGGCCATCGTCGAGCAGATTCCCACGATTTAAGAGTTGAACATGCAGCTGAAACCAGAAAAAGACGCGGAGCTCCGCGCCAAAGTGAACCGCGAAACCGCACGCATCCCGTGGAGCGAACTGCTCAAGCACTTCGCCCAGGGCAATGTGGTGTGGGTGGCCGATGAACTGGACCTGGTGGACGTCGCCGTGCGCATCGCCCACGACGACAAGACCAGCATTTCGGCCTGGATGCAGGCCGGCCAGGTCGCCAAAGTCTCCGACCAGCAGTGCCAGGAATGGATCGCCAGCGACGCCCACCTGTGGGCCAGCGTCGTCAGCCCGTTTATTCTCGTCCAGCAGGAGAAGCGGAAGCCTCACTGAAGCCAGGCAGGGGGGTCCTTACCGTCCAGGTTTCGGCGAACGCCTCCGCCTCTTTCCTGACGGCGGCAGGCAACTGCGCTGCCAACTCTTTATGTTCCTTGCGGCGCTCCCACAGACCGTATTTTTCGGCCAGCGCAAGGTACGTATAAGCGATGCGCAAATCCTTTTTGACGCCGAGTCCGTTGGCGAATAAGGAAGAGAAGCTGAGGAACGCCGTCCGGTTCTCAGCCAGGGCTGCACGTTTGTACAACTCGATCGCCTTGGGATAGCTTTGCTGCACACCTTGCCCTAGTTCGTACATATCGCCCAAGTTATTGATGGCAGCGCCATATTCCTGCCTGGCGCCGATCGCATAAAACTTCAAGGCCAGCGCGCGATCGATGGCGACTTTGCCGTCAGTATTGTATGCCTGGCCCAAGGCAAAGGCCGACCGCGCCGACAGCTCCGCGTTACCGGCCCATAGTTCGATGGCTGCTGGCACATCGGCACTGCCGCCCAAACCGTAGTACAACATCTCCGCCAAGAAGTACGTAGCGTCCGGATCATGCTTCGCGTGCGCCTTCTTCATCCAGTCCCTCGCCATCACGAGATCTTGCTTTACAGCGAACCCGTACCGATACATGCGCCCGAGGTTCATCATCGCAGCGGCATCTCCGTGTTCAGCCGCAGCTCGCAAGTATTCAAGGGCGAGCGCCTTGTCAGGCAAGCTCATCACTCCGCTCTCAAAATAGAAGCCGGGCAATGATTGCTCTTTATTGGAAAGGCTCAACAAGTGGAGCAGCTCAGCGACGATGCTCGCGCCATCATTTTCCTGGCTCGCAAACAATTCCCAGAGCTTGGTCTGCTGAACATCCGCTTTGACGCCAATACCCTGCCGATAATAGGACACAAGTTCTTCCTGCGCAGCGGTAAGTCCCAGTCCCGCGGACGCACGCATCAGCGCGAACGCTGTTGCATGGTCTTCTTCGACACCCTTGCCATGCCTGTATAGACTTGCCAGGTTATACAAGGCAATTTCATCCCCGTACTCGGCGGCCTTGCGGAACCATTCCGCAGCCAACTGTGCATTCGCAGGCAGTCCCAGGCCAAGCAAATAACAATTCCCCGCCTCATTCTGGGCGCCCGCATGGCCTTGACTGGCTGCGGCCAGGAACAATTGCGCCGCCCTGGCAGGGTCTTTCGGAACAGATTGCCCTTCCCGATACATCATCCCCAATTTGTACTGCGCCGGCGCCGACCCGCGTTTTGCAGCGTTTCGCAAGGCATATAGGCCTTCGTCGCGTTCATCGATAAGCAGTAAATTCATTGCAATGACGGCCTCGGGCTCTGGCCTGTCAAGGCGGGCCAGTTCGGCTTGCGCCAGAATGTAGGGAATGCTGGCCCGAATGCCATTGGCATTAAGCCAGCCAAAAGCCTTCCGTGCTGCCGTCGTATCCTTCCTGGTCAAGGCAAGCTCGCCCACCTGGAACCAATAATCGTTCAATGCCATCACCGCCGCATCCGCTGGCATTGCCCTGGCAATCGCCTCTACTTCGGCCGCATCCAGCGTGCCAGCCTGCAAGGCGAGTAATGGCAGGGGCCAGGGGCCCCGTGGATGACGCTTTGCCTTGGCCATCAACTCTTCCGGCACATGCCTTCCCGCACGCTGCAATAAAGTCAGGAGGCGCAATGTATCGAAACCATTCACCTGCGCCACCACTGACTTGGCCTTGTAGGAGCGCTCCATGTCGGAGGCGGCACCAGCCAGATCGCCGGTCACCCAGCGTGCGGTCACCTGCGCTGCAAGCTGAGGCGAATTGTCCGCAAGTTTGCCGGCTGCCAGTACGGACAGTGCACCGGCACCATCACCCGCAACCAACAGACTGTAGGGAGTGCACTCAATCGCCTTCGGATCTTTTTGCTCGCTTAGCAAGCGCTTATGCAGGGCCTCTCCCTCGAAGACGCTATTAGTCCTCAGTGTGGGCCTGATTGCAAAAAACATCGTCGCGTATGCGCATGTATCCTGCAGCGAAACTTCCGCTGGTTTCTTCCCTTGGGATCTGCTCCTATATGCGACCATGCCGTCCCACATTAATGCAAGCTGGAAGTCGCGATACGGGAATCCGGCCACGCTTGGAGGCGACAGCTGATCGTCCGTCACCTTGAAAGTGCCGGACAGGAACTCCTGCAGTTTCTTCGATGTTTCGTGCAGGGCCGGCATATCCGAGGCCGGGACCCGGCTTTCCTTGATGCGGTAATCGAGCTGGTAATCGATCAGATTGCCGCGCAAGATATAGTCATCATGCGCTGCCAGGTACGGACTATCGAGCTGGCGGCCAGCAGGCGGAACGTTGAGGCGCAGCGCTTTCGGCAACTCCATGGTGAGCCGGTAGCGGCTACGGTATTTCCCTGAAGCCGGCACGAAGGGATAATTCCTCGCAATTTTGGCCGGTATGTCAAGGCTCCCCTCGAGTATCCGGGTGTCGTACGAAATTTTGTAAACCTGATCTTTATGCTCAACCGGCTTGGGCACGGAATAGCGCGCCGTCATTACGAAGCGGCCGTTTTCTTCCGCCACAGTCGGCGCTTCCAGCAGTGTCACCCCTGGGTACTGCTTTTCATACAGCTCCAGCGCCCACTTGCGCTGCAATGGCTGCGACAGGCTGCTGAAATGGCGGCGCGCCCACGCTGCGTAATCGCCCCAATAATAACGCTTCGCCAGCAGCGTGCCAGCGCCGTCGAACTGCGGCACAGCAAGGTTCTCGCTCAGCTCGAAATGCGGCACTTCGCTGCTATCGACTGGAATCGCCAGCAAGGCCGATGTCGCGGGATCCACCACCAGGCCCGAGCCGCCGGCGAGGGCAGGCCGAAGGTCAGCCAGTGCCTCGGTTTGCCCGGTCTGTGTCGGGTCGACAAAATAGTCGCGGCCATCGATAGTGACGCGCACGATCACATGGTCAAACCAGGATGGCGATGGCTTGACCCGCGCAGGAAGCCGCGGCGCGGATGCGGAAACCAGAACTGGCTTGGCCTCGATCCCCATCTGGCGCAGCAAAGCCACAAGTAGCCGACTCTTGTCCTTGCAATCGCCATAGCGGTTGCGCAGCACCACTTCCGGCAACTGCGGACGATGCGAATTTTCGCCGATGGACACGCTGAAGTAGCGCACTTCATCCTGCACCCAGCGCAAGGCTGCAGTTGCGCGGGCCGTTTGAGTACCGCCTTTTGCCAGGCTATCAGCCAGTGCGGCCAGCTGCGGGGTCGATTTCGCAGGTTCAAACAAGGCTGACGCCCACTGCGCCACGGCTTTCCAGTCGGCGAACTCGCTGAACTGCAAAATGCGCCCAGGCATGTATTCAGCCGGCGTGGACGGCTCTCCTTCCAACGCAGCCAGCTCGCGCCCATCGAACGTAAGCCGGGTATTTTCGCCGACTTCCTCTACGCGAGGCTCGAGCTTGCCGGTGACGAAATCCCCCAATTGCGTCCACCCGATCGAACGTTTGCGCGGATACGTGACGACCAGGCGGCGCTGCTCGGCCGGGAATTCGCTGTCCCACGCCTCGACGCGATGCATTTTCCCCCCGAATACGGGGTTCGCACCTTCAATGGTGTAGGTTACCCACAACGTGTCGCCGATGCGCACGTCGCGCAACAGCATCTGCATGGTCTTGGCCCCGCCATATACGCCCTTTTCCAGGCCTTCTTCACGTTCGAGCGCTCGGATGCTGACGGTCGCGGTATGGTCGATCAACTGGCCCTTGCGAATGATCGCCACACGATGGATCAACAGGTGCTGGTAAGCCGGGACGTAGGTCAATGCATACTGACCAATGCCGGCCAACGCACTCTGGTCATTGACCAACACTGCTCGGTTATACAGGGTTGCGGTCGTTGCACCCGCCCAGACCTGCGTTTCAGACACCAGGTCGACGACGGGATCTGTCTTCTCGCTTGCAGACGCGCGCAGCGGCGCCACTACCCAGGCAGGCAAGGCTGCCTGCCGGACGAAATCTTGCCCCTTGATGGCGACAGGCGCCGCGTATAAAGGAGCCGCCGCAAGCGCCACAACAGAAGTGGCTGCAAGGTATCTAAAAGATTGCATCAAAGTTCCCGAAGTTAACCTTGGGAAAATTATAAACTATGCAATCAGTTTATTGGCAAATCAAACAATATTTCATACGCACCATCGCCGCGCTCCTGGACGAAGTCGAGCCCGGCTTCACGCGCAAGTGCCAGCTTGCCTGGCGCCGACCGGAAAATCACCGGTCCCTTGGTACGCGCCGGGGCAAACCGCCAGCTATGCGCGGCGCCATTGGCGGCGCGGGACAGGTGCTGCACCGATTTGATGTAAGCAATCAGCACCGCACGGTTATTGTCCGGCGAAGCGAAGATCGTCTTGCTGCCATCCAGCCCCGGGAACCCGCCACCGCCGCTGGCGCGGAAGTTATTGGTCGCGACGATGAACTCCTGCCCAGGCTGCACCGGCCTTCCGCGCCAAGTCAATTCCTTAATGCGCTGGCCCGGCGGCTGCGTCACATCGATCTGGTAGCGCACGTCCGGGTCGGTCAGCATGTCGAAATTGAAGCCAGCGAAGGCGGCGTTGACCAGCTCCTGCGGTTCGCTGCGGGCTGGATCGATGATATTGAAGCGGCCGGCAGACTTTTCCAGCCAGGCCTTCAGCGTTGCGCCATCGACTTTCACGGCGTGCAAGTCGTTCGGGTACAGGTAAAGGTCAGCGGCATTGTTCAGGGCCATCTGGCCGGGAGCGACGTCTGTGTAATCGGCCGCGCCCGCCGCGCCGGTCTTGAATGGCGCCGACATGGACAACACAGGCAACTGCGCATATTGCGGCAGGTTCGCCTGCACATGCCGCCGCACATAGTCGGCCTGCGCCTGGTTCACAATCTGGATCGCCGATACGTCGCCCACGTCGGCAAAATAGGCCGACATGCGGAAGTCCGTATCGCCAATCGGCGTTTTGACGTAGGCGATAGTCGCCTCGTGTTCGGCCTTTACCAGCGCGGCGATTTCCGGGTCAGGGTCAACGAAGCTGCGGTCAGGACGCTGGATGCTGCGCGTTTCAACCTTCGCTGAGCCGGCATCGGACACCCAGCGCTCGCCGTCGTGACGCAGCGCAAGCTGGACCACACCCAGGTGCTTGCCCCAAAGTCCAGGCATCACTGTCGGCACCCCATGCACCCGCCCCTGGACCTTGTCGACGCCAGGCAGGTTGAACCCAGCAGCCTTGCCGGCCGCATTCGGGAATACGTCGTGCGAATGCCCCAGCAACAGCGCATCGATGCCGGGCACCTGCGCCAGGTACAAGCTGCCATTCTCCATTGCAGGCGCGTAGGCCGCGCCATCCAGGCCAGCGTGCGAAATGGCCACGATCACGTCCGCGCCCTTGGCGCGCATCTCGGGGATGTAGCGTTGCGCAGTTTCACGCCAGCCTTCGGTGCGCACACGCCCCTCAAGCCAGCGCTTGTCCCAGCCCATGATCGCCGGGGTCGTGAAGCCGATGATGCCCACCTTGAGCGTCGCCTCAACGGGTCTGCCATCCGGTCCGGTCGCGCTCACACGCTTGTCGAGAATGCGATAAGGCTCGAACAGCGGCACGCCGCTGCGGGCATCAACCACATTCGCCAGCACCACCGGGAACGCCGGGCCGGCGCAAGGCTGGGCGCGGGCCGAAGCTCCTTCCGCGCCAAAGCGGCTAGCCGTGACCTGGCCCAGGAAATCCAGTCCCCAATTGAATTCATGGTTGCCGACCGAGCCACCTTCGAATCCGAGTACGTTCATGGCCTTGTAAATGGCCAGCGCTTGGCCGCAACCAACTGGCGCTACCAGCGCCTGGTAGTCGCCCAGCGCGGTGCCCTGGATCGTGTCGCCGTTGTCGAGTAGCAGCGAATTCGGGAATTCCTTGCGCGCCTGGCGGATCAGGGTCGCCGTGCGCTCCAGCCCCAGCGAGGCGTCCGGCGCCAGTTTGTAGTAGTCATAGCTGCGGACATTGGCATGCAGGTCCGTCGTTTCAAGAATGACGAACGCGGCTTGCGAGCCTTGCGGCGGCTTGGCTGGAATGCTGCTGCAGCCGGCCAGGAAGGCGGCGGCTGGAACGAGAAAAAGGAGGCGCATTGACTGTCTTTTGAATTGAAATTTACCGATGAATATTTGCCTTGCGCCACTGACGTAGCCCTTGCAATCCAAAGAATTGCACATTGCACTCTGGGGCGCAGCGCACCGGCTTGCAAAATTATATGGAATCTTTGCAAATGCGCCACGTTGACGCAAATAAATGTTCGATTGTCAATACTCGGTCGTATGATCCATCTCAACTTTCAGCCATCCGCCAAAAGGAAAAGATCATGAAACTCCGCACCGCGCTTACCTCGATCCTGCTCCTCACAGCATCACTTGCGCAAGCGGGCCCCAACCTGGTCTTGAATGGAAATTTCGAGAATCTTGACGTCAGCATGTGGACCATTGCCAGCCCGGGCGGCGGCGGCCAGGCCTTCGACCGGGACGTAACAGGCTCCCCGCTGGCGGACGGCAGCAACCGCGTCTTCGGCGACTTGAATACTACCGAGCTTGGCTTCTTGCGCCAAACGATTACCACGATTGCCGGCGCCACCTACCAGCTCAAGTTCGACCTGCAGCGCTGGACCACCGATCCGCAATTCCCGCCGGATAACCAGGCCCAGGTCAAATTCGGCGCCGCCACGGTCTTCAACGAAGCGGATATTGCCGGCGACTGGGGCACGCATACCCTGATCGTGACCGCCCTTTCGGCAAGCACCCTTCTTGAATTCGGCAACTTCAACAACGACCCGATCTACTGGAACCAGCTCGACAACATCAGCCTTGAATTCCTGCGCGGACCGAACGACCCGGGTGACCCGGATTTGCCCGAACCAGCCTCCCTGGCGCTGCTGGCCGGTGGCCTCGCGGCCCTGGGCTACAACCGCCGCCGCGCCGCCCGTTCCTGAACCATTCCATCCACTGAAACGGTTGCAGCGCCCCAGCCGGGGCGCCTGCACCTGCAAGGAGGCTGCATGTCCGAACCGTATCTCGCAGAAATCCGGATGACGGGATTTCAATTTGCCCCCAAGGGCTGGGCCCTGTGCAATGGCCAGATCCTGCCAATCAACCAGAACCAGGCGCTGTTCTCCATATTGGGCACCACCTACGGCGGCAACGGCCAGACCACATTTGCCCTGCCCGACCTGCGTGGCCGCGTACCGGTCCATATGGATGCCGGCTTCGGCCTGGGCCAGCAGGGGGGCGCAGCCAGCCACACCCTGAGCGCCAGCGAGATGCCGGCACACACTCATAGCCTTGGCATTTCGACGGCAGTCAGCCACCAGGCCGACCCGAGCGGGCGCGTGCTGGGCAATGTCGAAGCCGGTGCGCTCAACTACTACGCGCCGCAAGACAGTACCGCCACCCTGGCGCCCAGTACGGTCGGCAATTCCGGCGGCAGCCAGCCGCACGAGAATATGCAGCCCTACCTGGCCATCAATTTCATCATCGCGCTGCAGGGCAGCTTCCCCTCGCAGTCCTAGACCAGACCGGAGCCGGCGCATGGATAACTTCATCGGCGAGATTCGCCTGTTCGCGGGTAACTTCCCGCCCCTCGGCTGGGCATTTTGCGACGGCAGCCTGCTGTCGATAGCGCAGAATACCGCCCTGTTTGCCCTGATCGGCACCACCTACGGCGGCAACGGGCAAACCACCTTTGCCTTGCCCGACCTGCGCGGGCGCGTGCCGCTGCACCAGGGCACGCAGCCCGGCACCGGCAACAGCTATGTCATCGGCCAGCAAGCGGGCGTCGAAACGGTGACCCTGAACAGCAACCAGATCCCGGTCCATAGCCACAGCGCGAGCGCCAGCACGGCGGTGCCGCCAGCCACCGGCACCGGCATCAACCTGGCCGGACCGACGACTTACGTACCGGCCGCGCCGGCAAAGCCCAGGTTTTACGCGCCTGCCGCTTCCAGCGCTGTGGCCATGTCGCCCCAGGCGATCCAGCCGGCCGGAGGCAACCAGCCGCATAACAATATGGCGCCCTTCCTGGCGGTCAGCTTCATCATCGCCATTGAAGGCATCTTCCCATCGCAGAACTAGCCGAGGAGTCCAGCATGGCAGAGCGTTATATCGGCGAAATCCGCATGTTCAGCGGTAATTTCGCACCCGTCGGTTGGGCTATGTGCAATGGCCAGCTACTCCCCATTGCGCAGAACACCGCGCTGTTTTCCATTCTCGGCACCACCTACGGCGGAAATGGCAAAACCAACTTCGCGCTACCGGACCTGCGCCAGCGCATTCCAATGCATGCCGGCAGCGGGCCTGGGCTCAGTCCGCGCGACCTGGGTGAGCAAGGCGGCGCGGCCACAGCGACGCTGACCGCACTCGAAATGCCTTCACACAGCCATGGCATGACCGCCTCCAGCGCCACCGCCTCGGTGCAATCACCGGCCAACGCCATGCTCGCCAAACCGGTCACGATCAGCGCGCCTTACCACGATGCGACAGCAATAGCGCCATCCGCGGCGGGTCCGCTAGGCACGGCCGGCGGCGGCGGCGCGCATAACAATCTCCAGCCCTACCTGGTGGTCAACTTCATCATTGCCTTGAGCGGCATCTTCCCGCCGCGCAGCTGAGTAGCGATGAGCAGCCATCTCGCCTTGCGGCCGGTCGAAGCCGGCGACCAGACCTTCCTGCTGGCGCTGGTGGAAAGCACGCGCGAGGATCTCGCAATCCTGGACCACACTGTCAAATCCATGCTGGTTCGCATGCAATATGAAGCCCAGCTCACCGATTACCGCCGCCGCTTCCCCGGCATGGAGGAAAGCATCGTCCTGGCCGACGGCCTTGCTGCCGGCCGCCTGTACGTGGCGCGCGGCCAGGACGAGATCCGCCTGGCCGACATCAGCCTGCTTCCCGGCTTCCGGGGCCAAGGCATCGGCTACCGCCTGCTGGCCCGGCTGCAGGACGCGAGCCAGCGCGCGGGCCTGCCCTTGCGCTTGCACGTTTTACAAGACAACCCGGCCGGCGCCCTGTATCGCCGCCTCGGCTTCCAGCCGGCGGCAACGGACGGCCTGTACATCGCCATGGAATGGCATCCCATCTTGTTAAAGGAATAAGTCATGGAACGTCGCAATTTCATCCTCGCCGCAGGCACCCTGGTTGGCGCCCCGGCCGTAGCCCGCGCCGCATCGCTGGCTGCCCTGCCGCCAAGCGCATCCACATTGCGCATGGCCGGTTTCCGCGACCTGGTGGGCCAGCAATTCATCGCATTCCAGGGCAAGCGCGGCACCTCGCTCGACCTGCTGGCTGTGCGCGGCGGCAAGGAAGCGCCACACCAGGAGCAGTTCACCCTGCTTTTCACCGGCGCGCCAGGGCTGGATGCGGGAATTTATGAAATAGACAACCCTCTTTCAGGTCGCATGTCCATCTTCATGGAGCCGGCCGGCCGTGGCCCGGCAGCCGGCCTGGGCGCCCTGTACCGCGCCGAATTCAGCCTGCTTGTGTGAGCTGCCCGATGCGCCAGCCTCTGAGGTATAATTTCAGGTTCGATTTCACAACTATCAGACCTGAAAAACCATGGAAGCTGAACGCATCAATTCCCTCGCCAACCTGCTCGCGGACCTGACCAACCGCGAAGCCGAACTTCGGAGGTATCTTTGACTTCGATAAGAAGTCGGAGAAACTGGAACAACTGAACGCCGAACTTGAAGATCCGGCCGTTTGGAACGACCCGAAAAAAGCCCAGGACATGGGCCGCGAGAAAAAAGCCCTTGAAGGCGTGGTCCTGACCTTGCAGAAGGCAGAAAGCGACCTGCGCGACATGAACGAACTGTTCGCAATGGGCAAGGAAGAAGGCGACGACGACACGCTCGAAGCCGTGATTGCGGATACCGCCGACATCCAGCAGATCATCGAACAGATGGAATTCCGCCGGATGTTCAGCAATCCGATGGACCCGAACAACTGCTTCATCGACATCCAGGCCGGCGCCGGCGGTACCGAAGCCCAGGACTGGGCGTCCATGCTGCTGCGCCAGTACCTGCGCTATTGCGACCGCAAAGGCTTCAAAGCCGAGGTGCTGGAAGAGTCCGAAGGCGAAGTTGCCGGCATCAAGACCGCCACCCTGAAAGTCGAAGGCGAATACGCTTACGGCCACCTGCGCACCGAAACCGGCGTGCACCGCCTGGTGCGCAAGTCGCCGTTCGACTCCTCGGGCGGCCGCCACACATCCTTCGTGTCGCTGTTCGTATACCCGGAAGTCGATGATTCGATCGAGATCGAGATCAACCCGGCCGACCTGCGTATCGACACCTACCGCGCATCCGGCGCCGGCGGCCAGCACATTAACAAGACCGACTCCGCAGTGCGTATTACCCACGGCCCGTCCGGTATTGTGGTGCAGTGCCAGAACGACCGCTCGCAGCACCGCAACAAGGCCGAAGCGATGGACATGCTGAAGGCCAAGCTGTACGAACTGGAACTGCGCAAGCGCATGAGCGAGCAGCAGTCGCTGGAAGACTCCAAGACCGACGTCGGCTGGGGCCACCAGATCCGTTCCTACGTGCTGGACCAATCCCGCATCAAGGACTTGCGCACCGGCTTCGAGACCGGCAACACCGGCAAGGTGCTGGACGGCGACCTGGACGACTTCATCTCCGCGTCCCTGAAGCAAGGCATCTAAAGCATGATTCAGCAGCGCGCCTTCATCTTCGACATGGACGGCACCATCGTCGACAACATGGGTTTCCACACCCGCTCGTGGCTGGAGTTCTTCAGCCGCCGCGGCCATGCTGTCGACGAGGCGGCCTTCTTTGCCGCCACCGCCGGCCGCACCGGCCACGAAATCATGCGCCAATACCTCGGCGAGGGCCTGGCGCATGACGACGTGACCGCCCTGATCGGCGAGAAGGAAGTGCTGTACCGCGAAATCTATGCTCCCCACCTGCGCGCCGTGGAAGGCTTTGGCGCACTGGTGAATGCAGCCCAAGCCGCCGGCATTCGCCTGGCGGTGGGTACCGCCGCCCCGCCCTGCAACGTGGACTTCACGCTGGATGGCCTGGGTGTGCGCGAACTGTTCGACACCGTCGTCGGCGCCGCCGACGTCAAACGCGGCAAGCCGGAACCAGACGTGTTCCTGCTGGCCGCCAAACGCTGCGGCGCCGATCCGGCGCACTGCATCGTGTTCGAGGACGCGCCTTTGGGCGTGGAAGCAGCGCGCCGAGCCGGCATGCGCTGCGTCGTCCTGACAACCACTTTGCCTGCTGAAGCGTTTAAGGCGTTCGACAATGTGATCTGCATTGCACGCGACTTCAGCGAAATCGATATCAATACACTGACAAACCATTAAAACCATGACTACGGAAAACCAAGTGCAAGACCAGGCACCAGGCCAGGACGACAACAAGATCATCGCCGAGCGCCGCGCCAAGCTGGCTGCCATCCGCGAAAAACAGAGCGTCGCCTTCCCTAACGATTTCCGTCCTCAGCACAAGGCTGCCGACCTGCACCTGCAGTACGGCGAGAAGACCCGCGAAGAACTGGAAGCCGAGCCTGTACCCGTCGTCATCGCCGGCCGCATGATGCTGCGCCGCGAAGCCGGCAAGAAAGCCGCCTTCGCGACCCTGCAGGATTCCTCCGGCCAGAAAGCCGACGGCCGCATCCAGATCTACGTCAACATGGATACCACCGGCGAAGAGGCAATGGAAGCCTTTGGCAGCTGGGACCTGGGCGATATCCTGGGCGTGACCGGCACCCTGTTCAAGACCAAGACCGATGAACTGACCGTCAAGGTCAGCGAGATCAAGCTGATCACCAAGGCCCTGCGCCCGCTGCCGGACAAGTTCCACGGCCTGGCCGACCAGGAAACCAAGTACCGCCAGCGCTACGTCGACCTGATCACCAGCGAAGAAACCCGCCGTACCTTCAAGGCGCGTACCGCTGCGATTTCGTCGATCCGCCGCTTCATGGAAGCCAACGAATTCATGGAAGTCGAGACCCCGATGCTGCACCCGATCCCGGGCGGCGCGTCGGCCAAGCCTTTCATCACCCACCACAACGCACTGGACATGCAGATGTTCATGCGTATCGCTCCCGAGCTGTACCTTAAGCGCCTGGTGGTGGGCGGCTTCGACCGCGTGTTCGAGATCAACCGCAACTTCCGTAACGAAGGCGTGTCGGTCCGTCACAACCCTGAATTCACCATGATGGAGTTCTACGCGGCCTACACCGACTACGAATGGATCATGGACTTCACCGAGAAAGTGATCCGCCAGGCCGCGGTCGACGCCAAGGGCAGCGCCGTGCTGACCTACGGCGGCCGTGAACTGGACCTGTCCAAGCCGTTCCAGCGCCTGACCATCTGCGGCGCCATCAACAAGTACGCGCCAGGCTACACCGAAGCGCAGCTGAACGACATGGACTTCCTGAAGGCCGAGCTGCTGAAATTCGGCGTCAAGCCATTCGCTACCTCCGGCCTGGGCGCGCTGCAGCTGGCGCTGTTCGAAGAAACCGCCGAAGCGCAACTGTGGGAACCGACCTTCATCATCGACTACCCGATCGAAGTGTCGCCACTGGCCCGTGCTTCCGATACCCGCGAAGGCATCACCGAGCGCTTCGAGCTGTTCATGGTTGGCCGCGAGATCGCCAACGGCTTCTCCGAGCTGAACGACGCCGAAGACCAGTCGGCACGTTTCCTGGCCCAGATGAAGGCCAAGGAAGCCGGCGACGACGAAGCGATGTACTACGACGCCGACTTCATCCGCGCACTGGAATACGGCATGCCGCCGGCCGGCGGCTGCGGCATCGGCATCGACCGCCTGATGATGCTGCTGACCGACTCGCCGAACATCCGCGACGTACTGCTCTTCCCGCACCTGCGCAAGGAAGACTGATAAAAAAGGGCCGCTCGATTGCGGCCCTTTTACTTACTGGATCACCCTGTAGCAAGGCGTGTAAGCCTTGCCCGCCAGCTTCATCCGGCTTTGCGCCACGAAAGACGCCAGCAGCGCATCCATCGGCCCCATGATTTCCTTGTCGCCGTGGATCTCGAAGTGGCCATACTTCTCGATGGTGCGAATGCCCTCTTCCTTCACGTTGCCCGCTACCACGCCTGAAAACGCCCGGCGCAGGTTGGCCGCCAGCACGTGCACCGGCTGGTTCTTGTGCAGGCTCAGGTTGCGCATGTTTTCGTGCGTCGGTGCGAACGGACGCTGGAACTCATCGTCAATCTTCAAAGCCCAGTTGAAGTAGTAGGCGTCCGAACGCGATTTGCGGTACTCGCGCACCTGCTTCATCCCCTCCTGCATCTCCTGCGCCACCAGCTCCGGATCATCGACGATGATCTTGTAGCGCTTCTGCGCCTCCGGGCCCAGCGTCAGGCCGATGAACTCATTGATCTGCACGAAGTATTCGCGCGCTGTTTCCGGACCAGTGAAGATCAGCGGGAACGGAATGTCCGCATTATCCGGATGCAGCAGGATGCCAAGGATATACAGGATCTCCTCCGCCGTACCCGCGCCGCCCGGGAACACGCAGATGCCATGGCCTACGCGCACGAATGCCTCCAGGCGCTTTTCGATATCCGGCATGATTACCAGGTCGTTCACGATCGGGTTCGGCGATTCGGCGGCGATAATGCCCGGCTCCGTGATACCCAGGTAGCGCCCACCGGTAAAACGCTGCTTGGCGTGACCAATGGTGGCGCCTTTCATCGGCCCCTTCATCGCGCCCGGGCCGCAGCCGGTGCAGATATCCAGCCCGCGCAGGCCAAGCTGGTAGCCCACTTCCTTCGAATAGTTGTATTCAGCGCGGTTGATCGAATGGCCGCCCCAGCACACCACCAGGTTCGGATTGAGCTGCGGCTTCAGTACATTCGCATTGCGCAGGATATGGAATACGGCGTCGGTGATACCCTCACTGCGGGCCAGGTCGAACTTCGGATTCCCCGTGACTTCGTTGCTGACAAAGACAATATCGCGCAGCACCGCAAACAGGTGCTCGTGGATACCCTTGATCATCTTGCCATCGACGAAAGCGATGGCCGGCGCACCTTTGATTTCCAGCTTGATCCCGCGCTCGCGCTGCAGGATGTTGATGTCAAACGACTTGAAGCGATCCAGCAATTCCTTTCCATCGTCGATCGTGCTGCCGCAATTCAGCACCGCCAGGGCGCAGTTGCGGAAGATGTTATAGAGGCCGCCTTTACCCGAGTCGAGCAGTTGGACCACCTCCGCCTTGGACAGGACTTCAAGCCTGCCCTCCGGAGCGATGAGAGTATCGACAACGTTGCTGTCCATGATACATAAATCCTTTTATTTAACTTTTGGGGGACTGCACCTTCAATATACGCTCTTGGTATGCCGATTCACAGACGCAAGCTTGGCAAACATACCACAATGCTGCTTTGCAGCACGCGAATTTGCCCTTAACCGTTCGGGGTGGATTACAATTCGGCTTTTTTTCGACCAGGAGAAACCGCATGAGCGGTCCTATCACGCAAACCACCGAGGCTAAAATCCCTGAGTTCAGGCAGATCATGGGTCACCCTGCTCCGCTCTGGATGCTGTTTATGTCCGAATTCTGGGAACGCTTTGCGTTTTACGGGATCCGCTGGGCGCTGGTACTGTACATCGTTTCGCAGTTTTACCACGGCGATGCGTCGGGCCAGGCGGCAGCCAACCTGACTTACGGTTCCTACCTGGCGCTGGTGTATGCCGGTGCATTGTTCGGCGGCTATGTCGCCGACCGCGTGCTGGGCTACCAGCGTTCCATCCTGGTCGGCGCAAGCTTCATGGCGGCCGGCCTGTTCATGATCGCCATCCCCGACCCGACCATCTTCAAGTTCGGCCTGGCGACCATCATCGTCGGTAACGGCATGTTCAAGCCGAATATCTCGACCATGGTCGGCAAGCTGTATTCGCTGGACGACACCCGCCGCGATTCCGGCTTCACCATTTTCTACATGGGCATTAACGTCGGCGGCTTCCTGGCCCCGATCATTACCCAGCTGCTCGCGCAGAAAGTCTTCAACACCGGCGACACGCCGGCTTACAAGATCGTGTTCATCTCTGCCGGCGTTGGCATGATCATTTCGCTGTTCTGGTTCTACCTGGGCCGCCGTAGCCTGAAAGGCATTGGCGAACCGGCAGCGGAAGCCAAGAGCCCGATGCGCATCGCTTACGTCTCCCTGGGCGCACTGGTCATGATCCCTGTCGTGTACAGCCTGCTGGCACTGGGCGCAGAAAAACTGCAAGGCGTGCTGTCGGTGCTGTTCCTGATCCTGGTGGTGATGCTGATCGTCGAAGGCGTGCGCAACGGCCCTGTGGCCCGCGACAAGACCATCGCCATGATGGTGATCTTCGCCTTCAACATCATGTTCTGGTGCTTCTTCGAACAGGCAGGTTCCTCCTTCACCTTCCTGGCCGACCAGATCGTGAACCGCGAACTGGGCTTCATGACCTTCCCGGTTGCCTGGTTCCAGTCGGTCAACTCGCTGGCCATCATCTTCTTCGCACCGGTTGTGGCAGCAATCTGGGTCTGGATGGGCAAGCGCGGCCAGAACCCATCGATCCCGCGCAAGTTCGCGCTGGGCATTATCGGCAACGGCCTGGCCTTCGGCCTGCTGATGTACGCGCTGACCCACCTGGTCGACGACAAGAAAATGATCCCGTTCTGGACCCTGTTCATGGTCTACGTGATCCAGTCCATCGGTGAGCTGTGCCTGTCCCCGATCGGCCTGTCGATGGTGACCAAGCTGGCCCCGACCCGCCTGGTTGGCATGGGCATGGGCGGCTGGTTCCTGTCCACCGGCATCGGCAACAACCTGTCCGGCATCGTCGCCTCGATGATGTCCGGCGAGCACGGCATGACCGTTGAATCGGCGCTGACCGGCTACACCCAGGGCTTCTGGATCCTGATCGGCGGCGGCGTGCTGCTGTTCATCCTCGCCCCGTTCATCCAGAAACTGATGCACGGCGTGAAATAAAAAAATGGGGTACGCCCCCATTTTTCAAGCAAAAAAAAGGCAGCTTCGGCTGTAATGCCGTTCAGTTAAGACTGAACGGCATTTTTCTTTCTGGATGTTGTAAACGTTGATCGGGGCTGTTAACCTGCGTCACATGCTTGATGACGCACTCCATTTTCTCGTGCAAGCCCAGGAATGCCCGGACTGGGCGCGACTAGGTCAGCATTTGCCCTGCGAGTGGGTCGAGCAAGCGGTCGCGTACACTGGCAAAGCAAGCATCCGTCAACGCCGCCTGCCGGCTGAGCAGGTAGTGTGGCTGGTAGTTGCACTTGCGCTGTATCGTCATCAGTCCATCAGCGAAGTGGTGGATGATCTGGACCTGGCATTGCCGGATGCGCAGGTGCCCTTTGTAAGCAAGAGTGCGGTCGCGCAAGCACGGCAACGCCTTGGTGCTGAACCCTTGCGGGCGTTATTCGAGATATCGGCTAAAGCTTGGTCGGAACAAGACGGTAAGCAATATTTATTCAAGGGGCTGAGCCTGTTTGCGATGGACGGCACGACTTTGAAGACGGCCGATACGCCAGAACATCGCAAGCATTTTGGCTATCACGTTTCTCCCAGCGGGCGAATCTCCAGCTATCCGCAGGTGCGGGGTGTGACTTTAACTGCCGTGCCGACGCACCTGATCCGCGATGCGAGGTTCGGCCCTTATGGAATCAACGAAATGCTCTATGCTAAAGAGCTGCTCACATCGATTCCTGATGACTCGCTCACTGTTTTTGACAAGGGCTTTCTGTCGGCTGAGATTCTTTGCGGCCTGGCTAATGGTGGAACCAACCGCCACTTCATCATTCCCGCGAAGGCCAATACCAAATGGGAAATGGTCTGTGGCACACCGGACGACGGCATCATCGAGATGCGCGTATCGCCCCAAGCACGCAAGAAATGTCCGGCTCTTCCCAAAGCATGGCGCGCTCGCGCCATCACAGTCATCGACCAGAGCGCACGCAAATACGTACTACTGACATCACTGTCCGATATCAAGCGCTATGCGGCTAAGGACATCGCCGCCTGTTACGCGAACCGCTGGCAAATCGAGACCAGCTACCGTGAACTCAAACAGACAATGATGGGCATGGCATTGACTCTGCGCAGCCGTACTGTGGAACGCGTCTACCAGGAAATCTGGGGCACACTGACCGCCTACAATCTCATACGTCTGGAAATAGCCAAGGCAGCGCTGGCAGTGAAATGCGCGCCGATAGAAATCAGCTTCATCCGTGCATTCCACACCATTCAATACGAACTGCACTGGGCTGCTGTGACCCGCGCGCAGGGCAAACTTCCTGCACTGATGCAACGCCTTCGCCAGCGATTGGTCATGCTCCCAAATGAAGGACGGCCCGGTCGAAAAATCGACCGGGCCGTCAAAGCCCTGCCTCAGCGATATGTCGTTCGATACCTGAAAAAGGATCTTAACTGAACGGCATTACAGCTTCGGCTGCCTTTTTTTCAGTTTGCTGCAAGCCAGGCGTCGAGCCTGGCTTCGGCTCCGGCAGGCAAATGCAGTCCGAGCTTGGAGCGGCGCCACAGGATGTCGGCCGCAGTGACAGCCCATTCCTTGCGGCGCAGGTAGTTCACTTCCGCCGCGTACACGCCAGGCAGGATCTCTTCCCCCATGTCGGCCAACGATGCGCAGCCTTCGAGCAGCGTATGAACGCGCGTGCCGTAGGCACGCACATAGCGCTTCACCAGTTCCTGCGGCAGCCAGTCGTACTTGACCTGCACTGCGGCGGCCCAGGTGCAAAATTCCAGCACCGAACGGTTCTGCGGCATGGCGCCGAACAGGTCGCCGCCCGGCAGGCAGGCCATTTCGGTCCAGCCTTTTTCCGGCCGGCCGAGCGTCTTGCACAGGATGTCCGTTGCGTCTTCGGCCAGCTTGCGGAAGGTCGTGATCTTGCCGCCGAAGATATTCAACAGCGGCGCCCCTTCCTTGTCGAGTTCCAGGAAATAATCCCGCGTAACAGCTTTGGCATCGGCCGCTGCGTCTTCCAGCAATGGACGCACGCCGGCGTAGGTCCACACCACGTCGGCCGGGCGCACCGGCTCGCGGAAGTACTCGCTGGCCAAGTCGCACAGGTAGCGGATTTCGCTTTCTTCAATCGTTACACGCTGCGGATCGCCCTTGTATTCGAGGTCGGTGGTGCCGATCAGCGTGAAGTCGCGTTCATACGGGATGGCGAACACAATGCGCCCATCCCTGTTCTGGAAAATATAGGCCTGGTCATGCTCGAAGATGCGGCGCACCACGATATGGCTGCCTTTCACCAGGCGCAGGTTGCGCGACTGCTGCTTGCCCCCTGCCGACTGGATAAAGGACTGCGCCCAGGGCCCTGCCGCGTTCACTACGGCCCGCGTGGTGATGCGTTTTTCCGTACCGTCAGCCTTGCGCAGCGTGGCTACCCAATGGTCGGCATGGCGCTCGACGCCGACGCAGCTGGTGCGGGTCAGGATGCAGGCCCCTTTGGCGCAAGCGTCCATCGCGTTCAGGACCACCAGCCGGGCATCGTCAACCCAGCCATCGGAGTACTCAAAACCGGCACTGAAGGACTCTTTCAACGGCCGTCCCGCCGGATGGCAACGCAGGTTGATGCCGCGCGAACCCGGCAGCAGCTCGCGCTTGGCCAGCATGTCGTAGAGGAAAAGGCCGGCGCGAATCAGCAGCGCCGGGCGCTGGCCGGCGTCGTGCGGCATCACGAAGCGCAACGGCCACATGATGTGGGGCGCACTGCGCAACAGCACTTCGCGTTCCGCCAGCGCTTTGCGCACCAGCCGGAATTCATAGTATTCCAGGTAGCGCAGGCCGCCGTGGATCAATTTGGTGGAGGCGGACGAAGTGTGTGACGCCAGGTCATCCTTTTCGCACAGGACGACGCACAGCCCGCGGCCCGCCGCGTCGCGCGCGATGCCCGCCCCATTGATCCCGCCGCCTACTACCAGTACATCGCAATCTACGTCCGCCATCCGTTCCCCGGCTACTGTTTATAAACTACGCCTTCTTTCATCACGAATCCTACCTTCTGCAGCAGCGTGATGTCTTTCAATGGATCGCCCGCCACCGCCACGATGTCGGCCGCAAAGCCCGGCTCCAGCGAACCGAGGCGGCTCGACTGGCCCAGCAGCGATGCGGCGCTGAGCGTGGCGGAGCGGATTGCTTCCAGTGCAGGCATGCCGGCTTCCACCATATAGGCGAATTCCCTGGCATTCTCGCCGTGCGGGAAAACACCGGCATCGGTGCCAAAAGCGATCTTTACGCCGGCCTTGTAGGCGCGTGCAAACGTGCCCTGGATTTGCGGCCCGATGGCGGCCGCTTTCGGACGCACCAGGGGCGAATAGTAATTCGGTTCCCTGGCCTTGTCGGCGACGTAGCGGCCGGCGCTGATGGTCGGCACGTACCAGCCGCCGGTTTTCCTGAACAGGGTAATGGCCTCGTCGTCCATGAAGGTACCGTGTTCGATCGAATCCACGCCTGCCTTCAGGGCGCGCTTCATGCCTTCCGCGCCGTGCGCGTGTGCAGCGACCTTGAACCCGTAATCCCTGGCTGCGGCGATCAGCGCCTTCAGTTCGGCGTCGTCGAACTGCGAATTCATGCCGCTGCTGGCCTGGCTCAGGACGCCGCCGGTGGCGCTGATCTTGATCACGTCGGCGCCCTCCTGGTAGCGGGCGCGCACAGCCTGGCGCGCTTCGTCGGGGCTGTTGACCACGCCCTCGTCCGGGCCCGGCGCGCCGTGCAGGTGGCGCAATTCGCGCGACTGGCCGTTGCTTGGGTCGCCATGCCCGCCGGTAGTGGCAATCGCTTTGCCGGCTGTGAACATGCGCGGGCCGGGAATGGCGCCGGTGTTGATGGCGCGCTTCATGGCGATATTCAAGCCTTCATTGGCGCCCAGGTCGCGCACCGTGGTGAAGCCGGCCTTGAGCGTGCGTTCCGCAAAGGCGACCGAATCGTAGGCCCGGTCGATGGCATCCAGCGTCATCTGGCCGCGCAGGGCCTCGACCTGCGGCTGGGTCTGGCCGGTCAGGTGCACGTGCATGTCGATAAAGCCTGGCATGCAGGACATGGAGCCCAGGTCGACGTCGCCCTTGCCCTTGGTCGGTTCGATCGCCTTCACGGAGCCATTCTCGATATGGACCGTGACATTCTCGCGCCATACGCCTGCCTTGACGTCCAGCAGCCGGCCGCAATCAACCGTCATGGCATTCGCCGCCCCCATCGTCAGCAACAGGCCCGCCGCACCCAGTTTCCTCATCGTCCAATCCCCTTTAACGTGTGGATTTCTCTCGCGCCGCCCAAAGGAGCAGCGCCATGATTACAGCATAAGGCAGCAAGGACAGCAAATCCGCCATCGGCCCGCTGAAGAATGGATTGCTGGTTTCGGCCCATGCGGTCACCGCCGCGTCGAAATTGGTCAGCACGCCAGCCGTGATCGCGATCACGATGCCGGCAAGCGCGCCGCCAGCGATATAGCCGGACGCCAGCAGCACGCCCTCGCTGCGGTCGCCTGCCGCCTGCAGCGCTTCCTCGCTCAAGCCGGCGTATTGCGGCAGCTTGTTGTTACGGCGGTCGGCCAGCCAGCGCAACACGCCGCCTACGGCAATCGGCAGCGTGGCCGATAGCGGCAGGTACACGCCAACCGCAAACGACAAGGACTGCACGCCCGACATTTCAAGCACGATGGCAATCATCACCCCCAGCATCACCAGCGTCCACGGCAACTGCTGGTCGAGGATGCCCTTGATGATATAGGACACCAGGACCGCCTTCGGCGCATCGTATTTGCGCACCTCGGTACCGTCCGGGCGCTTGTGGTGCGTGCCGTTGATGCCAGGATCAACGAACCAGACCGCCTTGCCGTCCGGCGCCACCAGGTATTTGCCTTCAGGCCCGCCCTGCGCGTCTGGTTTCTGCCACACTTTGTAGGTAGCACTGTCGCCGGCCGCCTGCGGTCCGTCCAGACGGGCCGTCGCAGTCAGCCTGGAAGCGTCGGTCGCCAGTCCGGGCGCAACCTGGGTAGCCGGCACATACACCGTGCTGGCATTATTCAACTGCAGCAGGATCGGGCCAAGCAGCAGGGCCGATGCAAGCGAGCCCACCAGCATGGCGTATTGCTGCAAGCGCGGCGTGGAGCCAACCAGGAAGCCGGTCTTCAAGTCCTGCGACACCGTGCCGGCATTGGCGGAAGCGATGCAGACAATCGCACCAACCGACAGCGCCGTCACGTAATACTGGCCGCCGGTCCAGCCAACCATCAGGAAGATCAGGCAGGTGAACAGCAGCGTTGCCACCGCCATGCCGGAAGTCGGATTGGACGACGAACCTATTTCGCCGGTCAGGCGCGACGAAACGGTGGAGAACAGGAAGCCGAACACCAGGATCAGCAAGGCACCCAGCAGATTCATATGCAGCGGGGCCGCGGCGGTGATGACCGCAATCAGGGCCAGGCAACCGATTACCACCCACTTCATCGGGATATCCTGCTCGGTGCGGCGCGTAGCGTCAGCCTTGCTGCCCTTGCCGACGCCGGACAAGCCGGCCGCCAGGCTGCGCCAGATCATCGGCATGGCGCGCAGCAGCGCAATCAGGCCGCCCGCCGCCACAGCACCGGCGCCGATATACAGGATGTAGGCGCCGCGCACATCGTCAGGACCCATTTCGGAAATTAGCATGGTGCCCGGCGCCAGGATCGTGCTCAGCGGGTCGCCGAAGAACTTGATCATCGGGATCAGCAGCAGGTAGGACAGCACGCCGCCTGCCGTCATCGTCAACGCAATGCGCGGACCGATGATATACCCCACCCCCAGCAGCTCCGGCGATACTTCGGCGCCGATCGAGCCACCCTTCAGCGGCGCACCCAGCACAACGTCCGGCGTATCCTTCCAGCCCTTGAACGAGACATTGAGCGCCTTGTACAGCAGCCCGATGCCGAAACCGCCAAAGATCAGCCGCGCACGGCGCCGCGCGTCGCGCGCCGCGTCCGACTCGCCCTGCACCGGCTCGCCAGCGGCCTGGCGCGAAGAATCACTGGCCGCAGCCTTCAGCACCTCGGCGCATGCCGTCCCCTCGGGGAATTTCAGCTCATGATGCTGGTCCACGATCATGGTGCGGCGCATCGGGATCATCATCAGGATGCCGAGCAGGCCGCCCAGCACGCCCACCAGCATCACGCGCCAGATTTCAAGCTCAAAACCCAGAATCAGGATGGCCGGCATGGTCACGCCCAGGCCAAAGGCAATCGATTCGCCCGCCGAACCGGCAGTCTGCGCAATGCTGTTCTCCAGGATGCTGGCGTCCTTGCCGCCCATTTTCCTGGCCAGGCCGAAGAAAGTAATCGCAATCACCGCTACGGGAATCGATGCGCTGACAGTCAGGCCCACCTTGAGGACCAGGTACAGCGAAGAAGCGCCAAACACCATGCCCAGCAAGGTACCGAGGAACAGGGCGCGGAAGGTCATCTCCGGCAGCCGCGCCTCGTCGGGTATATAGGGACGGAACACGTAAATCCTTTTAGACTAAAACACCTAGGACTATGGCATATCTAGCAATGAAGTAGCAACTATCGAGTAGTCTATAATGCCCCGACTTAGCAACCGTGAGAGCTGATTTGATCAATCGTCCTTCCTGGCTGAACCGCCGCAACGTCATCCGCGCCAGCATCGGCGCCAGCCTCACCGCCCTGGCCGGCGGCATTGCCCTGGCCTGTTATGCGGCCTTTGTGATCCGTCCCAACCTGCCTACCCTGGAAGCGGTCACCGATTATCGCCCCAAGATCCCGCTGCGCATCTATACCGCAGACAAAGTGCTGATCGGCGAATTCGGCGAAGAGCACCGCGACTTCACCCCGATCGCCGAAGTGCCTGACCTGATGAAGAAGGCCGTACTGGCGATCGAAGATTCGCGCTTCTATGAACACGGCGGCATCGACTGGGTGCGCGTGCTTGGCGCGGCCCGCGCCAACCTGCGCGGCAGTTTCCGCCAGGGCGGTTCGACGATCACCATGCAGGTGGCGCGCGATTTCTACCTCAGCAAAGACAAGTTCCTGTCGCGCAAGCTGGCCGAGGCCATGCTCGCCTATCGCATCGAGGATGCGCTGGACAAGGACAAGATTCTCGAGCTGTACATGAACAATATCTACCTGGGCCAGCGCTCCTACGGCTTTTCCAGCGCCGCCCAGGCTTACTTCGGCAAATCGCTGAAGGAACTGTCGATTGCCGAAACGGCGATGCTAGCAGGCCTGCCGCAAAACCCGTCGCGCAATAACCCTGCAGTCAATCCGAAGAAGGCGCGCTCGCGCCAGCAAGTGGTGCTGCGCCGCATGTTCGAGCTCGAATACATCACCGAAGCGCAGTACGAAAAGGCGAAGAAGGAGCAGCTTCACGTCAACCACCGCGGCCAGGAGTTCGACGTCCATGCCGAATACGTGGCCGAACTGGCGCGCCAGGCCGTCTTTGCGCAGTACAAGGAAGAGAGCTACACCAAGGGCATCAACGTCTACACCACCATCCAGTCGCGCGACCAGGAAGCTGCCTACGATTCCGTGCGCCGCAACGTGGTGGCCTACGACCAGCGCCACGGCTACCGCGGCCCTGAGGCGTCGATCGAACTGCCCGCCGACGAAGAAGAGCGCGGCGATGCCATCGACGAAGTATTGGGCAAGCGCGTGGTCAGCGACGGCCTGATTCCGGCCGTCGTGCTGGAAGCCAGCCCTACCCTGGTCAAGGCGGAAACTTCGGACGGCGACGTGCTGTCGATCAGCGGCGACGGCCTGAAACTGGCCGCGTCCGCACTGTCGAGCAAGGCCAAGCCGGCTATCGCAATCCATCCCGGCGCCGTAATCCGCGTCATGCAGACCGAAAAGAAAGGCTGGGCCATCACCCAGGTGCCTCAAGTCGCCGCTGCCTTTGTAGCGCTGGACGCCAATACCGGCGCCTACCAGGCAATGGTGGGCGGCTTCGACTACGGCCTGCAGAAGTTCAACCACGTGACGCAAGCCTGGCGCCAGCCGGGTTCCTCGATCAAGCCGTTTGTCTACTCCGCCGCGGTCGCCAAGGGCTTCGGTCCAGGCACCGTGATCGCCGACGAACCGCTGGAACTGCCGGGCAGCTCGATCGGCCAGCCGTGGAAGCCGCAGAATGACGACGGCAAGTTCGATGGCCAGGTCAGCATGCGCCGCTCGCTGGCGGCATCGAAGAACGTACCGTCGGTGCGCATCCTGCGCGCTGCCGGCCTGGATGACACCCATGCCTACCTGGCCCGCTTCGGCTTCGACCTGTCGCGCCATCCAAAGAACTTCACCATGGCCCTGGGCACCGGCGCCGTCACGCCGCTGCAACTGGCTGGCGCCTACGCGGTCTTCGCCAATGGCGGCTACAAGGCTACGCCTTTCCTGATCTCGCGCGTGACCGACTCCAAGGGCGTGCCGATCATGGATATCCAGCCGCCGGCGCCTGCCAACTCCGGCGAACGCGTGCTCGACGAGCGTAATGTCTTCATCATGGACAGCATGATGCGCGACGTCGCCCGCAGCGGCACCGGCGCAGCCGCCGGCCGCCTGGGCCGCCCTGACCTGGCCGGCAAGACCGGCACCACCAGCGATTCCTTCGACGGCTGGTTCGCCGGCTACGGCGGCGGCGTGGTGGCGGTAGCCTGGATGGGCTACGACGATCCGAAATCGCTTGGCGGCCGCGAGTTCGGTGCAACGCTGTCGCTGCCGATCTGGATGGACTATATGCGCTCGGCCCTGCCGAAGCATCCCCCGCTCGAGCGTCCGGCGCCGGAAGGCGTGGTGCAGTTGAACGGCGACTGGCTGCTGGAAGAATACGCCAACGACCCGACGGTGCTGGCGATCGACATGGGCGAAGTACCGGGTGAAGGCGAGCAGCCGGAGCCGGCCGACGGCACGCCGCAGCCGCCAGCCGCGCCGGCCGCGCCAGCGCAGCCTGCACCGCCGGTCCAGCCTGCGCTCCAGCAGATCCCGCAACAGCAAGCCCCGGTAGGTACTTGAACATGCCGGGCCCGGCTCCATCGTTCCGGCGCCGGCGCCTGCTCGGCGCCGCGGCGGTGTTCGCGCCGCTGGCGGCCATGGCGCCGGCGGCCTGCGCGGCCCGCCGTATCCCGCGCGTCTGCATGATCCTGTTCCGCGGCGAGACCGATGTGGAGGCCGGTTTCCACCAGTGGTTCAAGGACAACCGCCTGCAAGCGGAATTCATGGTACGCAGCGTCGACATGGACGCCAGCCGCGTGCCGGCCTTGCTCGATGAAGCCCGCGCCTGGCACGCGGACCTGATCTACACCTGGGGTACGCCGGTCAGCCTGGCGGTGGCGGCAAGGGAGTTTAAAATCCCCATTGTGTTCACCATGGTTTCCGCGCCGATTGCGGCCGGGCTGGTGCAAAGCCTGGCCACCTCCCGCCGCAACCTGACAGGCGTCAGCCACGTGGTGCCGGCGCGCCAGCAAATGAGCGCCATCCTCAGTTACCGCCGTTTCGACCGGATCGGCGCGATATTCAATCCGAACGAAGTGAATGCAAGGGTCGCCATGCGCGAAATGCGCGCAGAGGCCGAACGCATTGGGGCCGAATTCACGGCCCACCCGGTCCCGCTGGACGATACGGGACAACCGCGCACCGACGCCATCCCGGGCATGCTGACCGGTCTCGCCGAGAACAAGGCGCAGCTACTCTATATCGGCCCCGACAGCTTTATCGCTTCCCAGCGCATCCTGGTCACTGAAACCGCGCTGGCGCTGGGGCTGCCGGTGTTTTCCGCCGCCGAAGTCGCGCTGCGTGACGGCAGTGCATTGTTTGGCCTGGTGGCTGGCTATATGAATGTCGGGCGCCTGACTGCCCATAAAGTAGCCCAGATCCTGTACCATCGCGTCAAGCCCGCCGCGCTTCCGGTTGAAACGCCGGGCACCTACTCTTACCTCGTCAACATGGACGTGGCACGCCAGCTCGGCATGATGCCGCCGGCGCGCGTGCTGCAGTTTGCGGAGCAAATCAAATGATCCCGCTGTCGCCGCCGGTATTGCAGCAAATGACCATAGGCCTGGCCTATGGATTGACTGACGTCGGCACTGTACGCCCCAGCAACCAGGACAACTTGCTGCTGCTGCCGGAAATAAATCTGGTCGCGGTTGCCGACGGCATGGGCGGCCACGTCGGCGGCGACATCGCCAGCACCGAAGCCTTGCTGCTGGTGTGGAAGCACCTGCGCACCCAGCACGTCCCTGGCAGCGACGCCGAGGCGCTGCGCCAATTGCATGAGGCAGTCCTTTTCGCCAACAGCACCCTGTTCCACAATAATTCGGCTGCAGGGCTGGCAGATGGCTATGGCATGGGTACGACGCTGACCGGCATGTGGCAGCCGCATGCCGATGGCCCGGCTTTCATCTTCCACGTCGGCGACAGCCGTATCTATCGCTACCGCGACGGCCACCTGGCGCAGCTAACGCACGACCAGACCCTGTACCAGCAAGCGCTGGAAGCGGGCATGAAAGGTATCCTGCCGCCGCGCAACCTGCTGCTGCAGGCGATCGGGCCGGCCGAAGAGGTGCGCCCGGACGTATTCTCGCAGCAGCTGGCGCCAGGCGATATTTACCTGCTGTGCAGCGATGGCCTGTATGGCGCGTCAACGCACGAGGCCCTGGCAGCGCTGCTGGGCAGTGCCGGCCCGGACAACCTGCCGCAAACCTGCGCCGCACTGGTCGAAAAAGCCAAGCAGGACGGCAGCCGCGATAACATCACGGCCGTCCTGCTGCTCTGCCGCGCTTAAAACTCTTCCCAGTCCTCGTCAGGCTTGCCCACCGCGGCAGCAGGACGGCGTGCACCGGCCCGCGGCGCGGCATCGGCCTGCGCCTCGCGATCCGCGCCGCCCGCAGCGACGGCCGGTGCCGCCATTTCATTGCGCCGGGCCGCACGCTGCTCGCTGCCGCGCGCCGGCCGCGCCACTGCCAGCGCCCTGGCCTGCGTTGATGGCCGCCGTGCCGGCGCCTCGGCCTCCAGACGGGCCATCGCCGAAGCATCCAGCTTGAACACGCCCACCACTTCCATCAGCCGCGCCGCCTGCTCCTCCAGCGCCGCCGACGCCGCGGCGGCTTCCTCGACCAGCGCCGCATTCTGCTGCGTCACATGATCCATCTGGCTGATCGCCGTATTAATCTGGTCGATGCCCGCGCTTTGCTCCTGCGTCGCCAGGCTGATTTCGGAAATGATGTCCGTCACCCGCTGCACGCTGGTAACCACCTCGCCCATGGTCGCTCCGGCCTCGCCAACCAGCCGGCTGCCAGCGCCAACCTTCTCCACCGAATCGCCGATCAGCTGCTTGATCTCCTTCGCTGCCGCCGCCGAACGCTGCGCCAGGTTGCGCACCTCCGATGCCACCACCGCAAAGCCGCGCCCCTGCTCGCCCGCCCGCGCCGCCTCCACCGCGGCATTCAGCGCCAGGATATTGGTCTGGAAGGCAATGCCGTCGATCACGCTGATGATGTCCACGATCTTGCTGGACGACTCGTTGATCGAATCCATGGTTTCCACCACGCGTGCCACTACCTCGCCGCCCTTGGCAGCCACCGTGGATGCCGTTTTCGCAAGCTGGTTCGCCTGCAGGGCATTATCCGAATTGTGGCGTACGGTGGAAGTCAATTCCTCCATCGACGAGGCGGTTTCCTCCAGCGAGCTGGCCTGCTCCTCGGTGCGGCTCGACAGATCCATATTGCCGGTAGCGATTTCCGAAGTGGCATTCGCGATCGTGCCGGTCCCTTTGCGCACCTGGCCCACAACGCGGATCAGGCTTTCGTTCATGTCTTTCAGCGCCTGCAGCAACTGGCCGGTTTCCTCTTTCGTCTCGACCACGATGTCGCTGGTCAGATCGCCCGCCGCCACAGTTTGTGCCACCTGCACCGCCGACTCGATCGGCCGCGTGATCGCCAGTGCGATATACCAGGCAATGACGATCGCCAGCACCATCGCCACCGCGGCCGTCGCCATCATCGTGCGCTCCGCCGAAATGACTGTCTCGGTGCCGGACTTGATGGAGTCCTGCGCGATGCGGTCGTTAAGCTCTATGATCCTGTTCAGGCTATGTTCCGCCTTGGCGAATAACGGTCCCGAAGCCTGGTACTGCTGGAAGAACTGGGCAAACAGCTCCTTCTGCTTCGCTTCGTCCTTGTTTCCGGCCAGCGCGGAGACGGTTCCGCCAAGCTTCCCATCGGCCCCCTTCCAGGCATCCCATTCGGCTA
Source organism: Duganella sp. Root336D2 (assembly GCF_001425005.1). Classification (GTDB taxonomy): domain Bacteria; phylum Pseudomonadota; class Gammaproteobacteria; order Burkholderiales; family Burkholderiaceae_D; genus Rugamonas. The sequence goes on from NZ_LMDB01000003.1 coordinate 120,574, forward strand.
CAAACTGCTTCCACATCACCGCTTCTTCATCGGTTTGCGGCAGCGGCTCGTACTTCTTCCAGCCGGCCATTGCTTTCGCCCAGGCCGCGTCACGCGCTTTCGCCACCTCAGCGAATTTGGCCTGCGCCTGGTAATCGTTCTCGTAGATCGCCGTCTGCAGGGTCGCCTTATCGACCGCCGTCTGGCCCTCGCTCAGGACCAGCAAGCCGTAGATGGAAGGCAGGCGCACCACGCCTATCTCGTTGACCGACTCGCCCACACTGGCGATACCGCGGTAGCCGGAGACGCCAAGCACCGCGAGCGCCAGCATCATTACCGCCACCAATACCGCCAGTTTCCATTTGATCAAGAGATTCTTGAACATGACTCCACCCTTTCTTTCGAGGCAACATTATTAATCTTGTGGTATTTGGTGAGATTGTGCTCTTATCAGATGAATATCGAGCTTAAATTCCCGTGCGTCAACGCAATCCAGCCCCCACGCGCCATTCATGCAACAAAGTGTTTTGGCACTGAAGGAACCCACCGTGCTTATTCAGCAATCTTGCCGCGCTGCCCGCCGCCGGTGCTAGATTGGGCTCTCCCACCACCAATCAGCACAGGAGGCTTTATGAAGAAGTTCGTCTGGCAGCTGCTATCGGTCCTGTTCATCGCAATCACCTCACTTCCCGCTTCCGCAACCGGCTACACGCAAACCCGCTACCCCATCGTCCTTGTCCACGGCCTGTTCGGCTTCGACAGCCTGGGCCCCCTCGAATATTTCTACGGCGTACCGGGCGCCCTGCGCAGCGGCGGCGCACGGGTTTATGTAACCTCGGTGTCGGCGGCCAACAGCACGGAAGTGCGCGGCGAACAGCTCCTGTTCCAGGTTCGCCAGGTACTTGCCGCCACCGGTGCGGAAAAGGTCAACCTGATCGGCCATAGCCACGGCGGCCCGACCTCGCGCTATGTCGCTTCGGTGCGGCCCGACCTGGTCGCCTCGGTGACCAGCATTGGCGGCGTGAACAAAGGCTCGAGGGTGGCGGACGTGCTGGTCGGCGCAGCCCCGGACCTGGTCTACAGCGTTGGCAACGCCCTGGGCGGCTTCCTCGGCCTGATTTCCGGCAGCTCCTCGCTGCCCCAGGATGCCTATGCCGCGGCACAGTCGCTCAGCACCGCCGGCACCGCCGCTTTCAACGCCCGCCATCCTGCCGGCCTGCCCTCGACCTCCTGCGGCGAAGGCGCGCACCAGGCCAATGGCGTGTATTACTTCTCCTGGAGCGGCGCGACGCCCTATACCAATTTCTTCGACCCGGCCGACCCTTTCCTCGCCGTCACCTCGATTGCTTTCGGCGGCGCCAAGAATGATGGCCTGGTGGCGAGCTGTTCGTCCCATCTGGGCCGCGTAATTCGCGACGACTACTGGATGAACCACCTCGATGAGGTCAACCAGATGGTAGGCATCACCCACCTGTTTGAAACCAGTCCGGTCACGCTGTTCCGCCAGCACGCCAACCGTTTGCAGGGTATGGGCCTGTGAGTACCCGGGGACGGATGGCATGGGCGGCGTGTGGCCTGGCAGCTGCCGCTGTCGCCGCACTATGGATACATGGCGCTGCAGCGCCGTCGGCGCCGGCGCCCGGGTCAAGTGCACCGCCGGCGCCGGCGAGCACGCCCCCCTTCGTCCCCTCCATGGCCGGCACCCAGCCTGACGGCCGGCTGGGTGCCGCTGCCGGCGATACACTCGAAGTCGACGCCGAACTACGCCACCTGTTCGACTACTACCTGTCGGCACTGGGCGAAGCGGAGCTGCCGGCCATCCGGGCCGGCATTGAGAAGGAGCTGGAGAAGCGGCTGAAACCCGGCGCAGCCGCCGATGCCAGGCGGCTCCTCGGCCAATACCTGGCCTACAAGCGTGCCCTGGCCGAGGCCGAGCGCAGCCAGGGAGCGCCCGCTTCCGGCACTTCGTTCGCCGCCGCCGCCCGCGGCCGCCTTCTCGCCATGCAGGAATTGCGCAAACGCTATTTCACGCCCGCCGAAGCCGCCGGCCTGTTCGGCGATACGGATGCCCGCGACCAGGATGCCATCGCCCGCCTGGCGCTGCTGGACGACAAAACCCTGGCGCCGGACCAGCGCCTGCAACGGATGGCCGACCTTGACCGCAGGCTGCCAGCCGGGCTCCAGGAGGAACGGACCGCCCCGCTGCGCGTGCTGAACGTGGAGCAGCAGGTCGAAACCGCCCGCAGGGGCGGCGCCGGCGACGATGAGGTGTACCGCCTGCGCGCAGCAGCATTCGACCCGCAAGCCGCCGGCCGGCTGGCCCAACTGGACCGGGAACAAGGCGAATGGCTGCGCCGGATCAGCGCCTACCGCACTGCAAGCGCCGGCTTAGGCGGCAACCAGGCCGCAATCCAGCAATTGCGCGATAGTCTTTTTACATCGTGGGAACAGAAACGGCTGGGCGCCTACGAATAGGTGCTTGCACTATAATGTGGGGCCAGCATATTAGTGTCTCCTCAGTTAGCGCCACGTTTGCATGCCCTTCGACTTCAAAAAAGCACTTCCCAAACCCGGCAACCGCTTTGCGTTGCCCAATCTGTTCGGCTCCGGCGACGCTTACGCGCTGGCGCACGCGGCACTCGAATTGAAGGCACGCGGCCAGATGCTGGCCGTGGTCGTCGCCCAGGCCAGCGACGGCCAGCGCCTGCTGGCGGAGATTGCGTGGTTTGCCAACGGCGGCCTGCGCTGCAACCTGCTGCCCGATTGGGAAACCTTGCCTTACGATGCCTTCTCGCCGCACCAGGACCTGGTATCCGAGCGGCTGGCAACCCTGCATGAGATCCAGACCGGCCAGTGCGACGTCGCCATCATCCCGGCCACGACCGCACTGGTGCGCATGGCGCCGCCCTCCTTCCTGGCCGCCTACACCTTCTTCTTCAAGCAAGGCGAGTCGCTGGACGAGGCCAAGCTCAAGTCGCAACTGACCCTGGCCGGCTACACCCATGTGTCCCAGGTGATGTCGCCCGGCGAATATTCGGTGCGCGGCGGCCTGATCGACCTGTTCCCGATGGGCTCCGCCCTGCCGTACCGCCTGGACCTGTTCGGCGACACGATCGAGACCATCCGCACTTTCGACGCCGACACCCAGCGCTCGCTGTACCCGGTCAGGGAAGTGCGCCTGCTGCCGGGCCGCGAATTCCCGATGGATGAGACCTCGCGCACCGCGTTCCGCAGCCGCTGGCGCGAAACCTTCGAAGGCGACCCATCGCGCTCGGTGGTCTACAAAGACATCAGCAGCGGCATCGCTTCGGCGGGTATCGAGTACTACCTGCCGCTGTTCTTCGACGAAACCGCCACCTTCTTCGACTACCTGCCGCCGGAAGCCAGCGTGGCCATGGTCGGCGACATCGACGCCGCCATCAAACGCTTCTGGGCCGACACCGAGTCGCGCTACAAATTCCTGAAGGCCGACCGCGAACGCCCGATCCTGCCGCCGCAGGACATTTTCCTGGGCGACGAGCAGTTCTTCGTGCTGGCCAAGCCGCACCCGCGCCTCGCCATATCGCGCGACATGTCGCTGCCATCGTCCGAACTGTCGGCGCCGATCCCGAACATCGCGGTGAATCGCCACCTGGACGACCCGCTGACCAACCTGCGCGCCTACCTGATGCAGTCCGGCCGCCGGGTGATGATCTGCGCCGAAAGCAACGGCCGCCGCGAGACCCTGCAGCAGTACTTCGCCGAATTCGACCTGTCGCCGGCACTGATCGAAGGCTTCGACGGCTTCCTGGCCAGCGACGCCAAGTTCACGCTGGGCGTCTCGCCGCTGCACGCCGGCTTCGAACTGGATGAGGGCATAGCCTTCATCACCGAGACCGAACTGTATGCCGGCAGCGGCCGCCGCGCCGGCCGCAAAAAACAGGAAGCGGTCACGCAAGTCGAATCGATGGTGCGCGACCTGTCCGAGCTCAAGATCGGCGACCCTGTGGTGCACATCAACCACGGCATCGGCCGCTATATGGGCCTGGTCAGCATGGACCTGGGCGAAGGCGAAACCGAATTCCTGCACCTGGAATACGCCAAGGAGAGCAAGCTGTATGTGCCGGTGTCGCAGCTGCACGTGATCTCGCGCTACTCCGGCGCCTCGCCGGACGACGCCCCGCTGCACACCCTCGGCTCCGGCCAGTGGGACAAGGCCAAGCGCAAGGCCGCCGAACAGGTACGCGACACCGCCGCCGAACTGCTCAACCTGTACGCCCGCCGCGCCGCCCGCCAGGGCCACTCCTTCGAGTATTCCTCGCACGATTACGAACGCTTCGCCGACAGCTTCGGTTTCGACGAAACGCCGGACCAGGCGGCCGCGATCATGAACGTGATCAAGGACATGACCTCCGGCAAACCGATGGACCGCCTGGTGTGCGGCGACGTTGGTTTCGGCAAGACCGAAGTCGCCCTGCGCGCCGCCTTCATTGCCGTCATGGGCGGCAAGCAGGTCGCCATCCTGGCGCCGACCACCCTGCTGGCCGAGCAGCACGCCCAGACCTTCGCCGACCGCTTCGCCGACTGGCCTGTGCGCCTCGCCGAAATGTCGCGCTTCCGCACCGGCAAGGAAATCGCCAACGCCATCAAAGGCATGCAGGACGGCACGCTCGACATCGTGATCGGCACCCATAAACTGCTGTCGGACGACGTCAAGTTCGACCGCCTCGGCCTGGTCATCATCGATGAAGAGCACCGTTTCGGCGTGCGCCAGAAGGAAGCACTGAAGTCCCTGCGCGCCGAAGTCGACGTACTGACCCTGACAGCCACGCCGATCCCGCGTACCCTCGGCATGGCCCTGGAAGGGCTGCGCGACTTCTCCGTGATCGCCACCGCGCCGCAAAAGCGCCTGGCCATCAAGACCTTCGTGCGCAGCGAGAACGACTCCATCATCCGCGAAGCCGTACTGCGTGAGCTGAAGCGCGGCGGCCAGGTCTACTTCCTGCACAACGAAGTCGAAACGATCCAGAACCGCCTGGCCAAGCTGACCGAAATGCTGCCGGAAGCGCGCATCGCCGTTGCCCACGGCCAGATGCACGAACGCGACCTGGAAAAAGTGATGCGCGACTTCGTGGCGCAGCGCTACAACATCCTGCTGTGCACCACGATTATCGAAACCGGTATCGACGTGCCGACCGCGAACACCATCATCATGCACCGCGCCGACAAGTTCGGCCTGGCCCAGCTGCACCAGTTGCGCGGCCGCGTCGGCCGATCGCACCACCAGGCTTACGCATACCTTCTGGTGACCGACGTGCAAGGCCTGACCAAACAGGCGCAGCGCCGCCTCGACGCCATCCAGCAGATGGAAGAACTGGGCTCCGGCTTCTACCTCGCGATGCACGACCTGGAAATCCGCGGCGCCGGCGAAGTGCTGGGCGAAAACCAGTCCGGCGAAATGCTGGAAGTCGGTTTCCAGCTCTATACCGACATGCTGAACGAAGCCGTGCGCTCGCTGAAGGCCGGCAAAGAACCCGACCTGGCGGCCCCACTGGCCACCACCACCGAAATCAACCTGCATACGCCTGCCCTGCTACCCGCGGACTTCTGCGGCGATGTGCACGAACGCCTGTCGATCTACAAACGCCTGGCCAATTGCGAAACCCAGAACGCAATCGACGACCTGCAAGAGGAGCTGATCGACCGCTTCGGCAAACTGCCCGACCCTGCCAAGGCGCTGGTGGAGACCCACCGCCTGCGCATCGCCGCCAAGACCGTCGGCATCATCAAGATCGATGCCCACTCGGAAGCGGTCAACCTGCAATTCATGCCGCAGCCGCCGATCGACCCGATGCGCATCATCCACCTGATCCAGAACCAGCGCCACATCAAGCTGAACGGACAGGACAAGCTCAAGATCACAGCGAATATGCCTGACCTGGCGGCCCGCGTGAACCAGATCAAGACCGCCATCAAACAACTGACATGAACAACGACATGACCATGAACCTTGTGCTGCAAGGCGTCGGCGAATGCACCGCCCGCCTGCAGCGCATCGCCGCCCTGACCGCACCCAAGAACGTGGTGGCCATATCCGGCAACGCCCTGCGCTGCGAAGGAATCAGCTTCACCCCGGCCCTGCGCCAGACCATCGAAATCGCGGCCCAGGCAGCCCAGCTCGATGCCACCTACATGATGGGCCTGCGCCGACTGGACGAATTCAAGCTGGTAGCGATGGACATGGATTCGACCCTGATCACCATCGAATGCATCGACGAAATCGCCGACATGCAGGGCCTGAAGCCGCAAGTCGCCGAGATCACCGAAGCCGCCATGCGCGGCGAGCTCGATTTCTCCGAAAGCCTGAAACGCCGCGTGGCGCTGCTGGAAGGCCTGGACGCATCCGCCCTGGAACGCGTCTACGAAGAACGCCTGCGCCTGTCGATGGGCGCCGAAGACATGCTGAGAGCCGTACAAGCCGCCGGCCTGAAAACCCTGCTGGTATCGGGCGGCTTCACCTTCTTCACCGAACGCCTGAAAGCCCGCCTTGGCCTCGACTTCACCCGCGCCAACGAACTGGAAATCGTTGACGGCAAACTGACCGGCAAGGTAATCGGCGAGATCGTCGACGCCACCGTCAAGCGCAGCACCGTCGAACACGTATGCGCCGCCATCGGCATCCTGCCCGAGCAAGCGATCGTCATGGGCGACGGCGCCAACGACCTGAAGATGATGAGCATCTCCGGCATGTCGGTCGCCTTCCGCGCGAAACCGGTCGTGCGCGAACAAGCCAACGTCGCCCTCAACTACGTCGGCCTGGACGGCATCCTCAACCTCCTAGCGCATTAAAAGTCGGGGTCAGGTCCGGCAATCGGACATTTTCGGCGATCAGAACAGTTCATCCAGCAGTGAAACTGGAGCTTTCTTCGGTCCAGCTTATGGACACCGTACTGGACCAGGAATCGCTCCTGAAGTGATGCGCCAAACTCGCCGAGGCAATTCCAGGCTATCGCCAGGTCCTGGTAGCGATCAGCAATGTCGACTCGCCCGGCATCGCGTCTTGGCGAATACTGCAATCGGAATCGAGGTTCGGCACTTCAATCGGGACCCCGGCGGGAAAGAAGGATGAGTAAAAACTCGATCTCCGGTTCGCGACGTTGTGTAGAGCCAAGTTGTTGGTCTCTTCGAGCAGCGCCTACCGCTGATGAGGGAATTCCTGCGGTCCTCATATCACATCCCGCTTAATTCGAACTTCGTTGAAAAATAAGGTCGCCAGGCGCGAAGCTATAAAGAGGGCATGCCGGAAGCTCTGACCCAATGTACCCGCAGCGACGCAGGAGTGCCTGCGAACGATCATTTTCCGGGGTAGTCGTGGCCCAGAACTCTGTGACTGCAAAGCCTCGCTCCAGTTCTTCGTGAAGCCATAATAATCCTGTCGCGGCGTGTCCACGGCCCCAATATTGAGGCCCAAAAAGGAACGCAACTTCGGCTAATTGGTGATGTACCGTCGCTTCAAGGCGCCCAAGCATCGACCCGGCTTCGTCGCGCACAAGATAGTTAAGCCAAAGCTCTCCCTTAACATCCTCGCCAGGTCCCGCAATTGCACGCTCCAGTCCGAGCTTGAACTCCGAAAGGCTTGGTGGCTTCTCTTCGATGTGCAGATAGACGGCAGGATGGAGCAGGACTCCGGCCAGCTCGTCGAGATGTGAAGCCAGCAGGTTTTCGAAGTGCAAGTTTAGTGGCATGGACATTGATAGGTCTGGAAACGGACTTGCCTTCATCTGGCCTGCTTAATCGAGCTTCAAGTCGAAGGCTTCCGGCAATCCTTCGCCTGCGCAGCTCCAAAAGCCAAAGACATCATTGCGCTAGCACGCATTTTTCTGATCAAGATTTTGGGCTTGACGGCTAAAGCTCAGGCCACAATGCCGCGTTCGCGCAGAGCAGAGATTTCGGCCGCACTGACGCCCAGCAATGACAAAACGCTGTCAGTGTGCTCGCCCAGCGTCGGCCCTTGCCAACGCACTTCACCTGGCGTCTCCGATAGCTTCGGTACGATACCCGGCATCTTCACGTGCACCCCATCCGGCAGCTCCGTGTCCAGCAACATGTCGCGCGCCTGATAATGCGGGTCTGCGACGATATCCTTGACCGAGTAGATCCGGCCCGCCGGCACCTCGGCGCGCTCCAGCACCGCCAGCACTTCGTCAATGGTATGCGCGGAAGTCCAACCGGCGATTGCGGCGTCGATCAGCTTTTCCTGTGCCGCGCGGCCGTCGTTCTGTGCGAACTGCGGGTCATCCGCCATGTCGGCGCGGCCGATTGCATGCATCAGGCGCTTGTAAATCGGATTGCTATTGCCTGCAATGACCACATAAGAGCCATCGCGCGTCGGATAGGTGTTGGAAGGAGCAATGCCCGGCAGCGCACCGCCGCTACGTTCGCGCACATGGCCCAGCAGGTCATACTCCGGCACCAGCGATTCCATCAGGTTGAACACGCTCTCGACCAGCGACACATCAACCACCTGGCCATCGCCATGGCCCATCTTCACACGCAACACCGACATCAGCGCGCCCATCACAGCATGCAAGGAGGCCAGCGAATCGCCAAGGCTCACGCCAACGCGTGCCGGCACGCCGCCCGCCTCACCCGTGGTGTAGCGAATCCCGCCCATTGCCTCGCCAATCGCGCCGAAGCCCGGACGGTCTTTATACGGGCCGGTCTGGCCGTAGCCGGAAATACGCACCATGGTCAGCCTGGGATTCAAGGCGTGCAGCAAGTCCCAGCCCAGGCCCAGCTTCTCCAGCGCGCCCGGCTTCATATTCTCGATCAGCACATCGGCATCCGCGCACAGCTGCTTGACCAGGTCGATGCCCTCCGGCGCCTTCAGGTTGATGGAGATGGACTTCTTGTTACGCGACTGCAGGTACCACCAGAGCGAGGTCCCCTTGTGCAGCTTGCGCCATTTGCGGATCGGGTCGCCCTCGCCCGGCGCTTCAACCTTGATGACTTCCGCCCCGAACTCCGCCATCAGCCGCGCTGCGAACGGCGCAGCGATCAGCGTCCCGATTTCGATAACTTTAATTCCCTGCAGCGGACCCGCCATTTCGCACACTCCTCTTGCAATTACATTATCATTAGCGCCAAACCAATCATTCTAACCGGAGGCGAAAAATGCTGTACAAGGGAAGCTGCCATTGCGGCAATGTGAAGTTTGAAGCAGAAGGCAATATCGAAGGCCTGGTAGCCTGCAACTGTTCCATCTGCCAGCGCAAGGGCGCGTTGATGTGGTTCATACCGCGCACCAGCCTGAAATTGCTGACGCCGGAAGAAGACCAGGCAACCTATGTTTTCAACAAGCACGTCATCAAGCACCGCTTCTGCCCGAAGTGCGGCATCCACACCTATGGCGAGGGAATTGCCCCTGGCGGCGGACTTATGGCAGCAGTCAATGCCAACGTGCTGGAAGACATTGAACTGGGCGCTTACCCTGTCACGCATTACGACGGACGCAAACTGTAAGGAACCAATATGGCACAAGAACTCGTGTTCGACGAACAGACCCGCTCCGCCAAGGACTGGGCGTTCTGGCTGTACCTCGGCCACGGCCTGAGCGTATTCTTCACGCTCGGCGCCGCGTCCTTTATTCCCCTGATCCTGAATTACATCAAACGCGATGACAGCGCCGGTACCTTCGTCCACAGCCACCATGGATGGATGATCCGCTCGTTCTGGTGGTACCTGGTGTGGATGGCCATTGGCTGGCTGCTGTTCATCACCATTTTCGGCATGCTGTTCGCCCTGATGGTCTGGGGCGGCGCATGGCTGTGGAAAATCTACCGCCTGATTCGCGGCATCTCTGCCCTCAATAACAACGCCCCGGTCGGCAATTAATTCATAACGTGCGCAGGAAGGCCACCAGGTCGGCCTTTTCTGCCGCAGTCAGTTTCGTCTCGAGGATCAGGTTGAAGAATTCGACCGTATCCTCGAGCGTCAGCAACCGCCCGTCATGCAGGTAAGGCGGCGATTCCTTGATGCCCCTTAGCGGGAAAGTCTTGATCGGGCCATCGCCCACCATCATTGCGCCCTTCGCTTCATGCTGTTTGAAGAATCGCTCCGTGTGCAAGTTATGCATCATGTTGTCGCTGAAATGCGGCGGTGTGTGGCACGTCACGCACTGGGCCTTGCCGAAAAAGAGCGCCTGGCCGCGCAACTCTTGTTCATTGGCCTTGCGCGGATCGAGCTTGCCGGTGACGCCCAGTTTTGGCGCGGGCGGGAAGTCGAGCAGTTCCTGGAATTCGGCCATGAAGTGCACCTGGCTGCCCCGTTCCAATACGTTGACGCCCTTCTTGGTCGCGATCACCGGGTCGCCGTCAAAATACGCCGCACGCTGTTCGAACTCCGTGAAATCCTCCACCGATTTCAGCGCGCGCTGCGAACCGAACAGCCGCTGCAGGTTGACACCACGCAGAGATGGGGTATCAATGCGGTGGCGGAATGCCTGCGGCCGCGCATCGCCTGCCAGGTGGGTTGAAGCGTTGGTGTGTCCATTCGCGTGGCAGTCAAAGCAGGTGACGCCGCGGCTTGGCCGTTCCGAGCGGCGGTCTTCGGACTGGTTGAATTGTTGCTGCGGAAATGGCGTCAGCAGCAGGCGCAAGCCCTCAAGCTGCTTGGGATTCAGGATGCCGTTGAACATCTGGTGGAAGTTATCGATGGTCAGCAGCTTGCCCTTCGAGACGTCGCCCAGGTCCGGGCGCGTGGTCAGGAACATCGGGGCGGGAAATTCCGGCAGCAGGTGATCGGGGAAGTCGAACGCCAGGTCGAAGCGATTGAGGTCGCGCTGTTCCTGCTTCTTGATTTCGTCAATGTGGAACTGCGGGAACAGCATGCCGCCTTCCGGATGATTCGGATGCGGCAACGGCAGGAAGCCCTGCGGATACAGGCTTTTCTCGCGGATTTCGTCCGGGCTCATGGCGCCCAGTTTGTCCCAGGTGGCACCGCGCGGCAGTTTGACCCGGATGCCCTCCTGGACCGGTTTGCCGCGGAACATGGTGACCCCGTTCGCAGGCCGGTTCGACAAGTCATAGCGGGTTTCAAGGAAAGCCGCCTGCTCACGCAGCAAGCCCGCCCGCGCCGCCTTCATCCGCTCAAATGTGGTCTGAAAATCTTCCTTCGCCACCACGGGCATATAGCTGGATGGTGGTGCCGCGGAAATCAAACAAGTAGCGCCACACAGCACGGCGCCTGCTGCAATCTTAAGAATTTGCATGACGGTCTCCCCTCGCTTGATGTCCGACCAATTTAAGCAAGTAGGGAGACTCGATCAATACGCGCACGCCATTGTATTGATCTATCGCATAGATAGCTAACTAGCGGTTCGCGAGGAACGCTGCGACCTTGCGCACCTCTTCGACCAGTGATGGTGAATTTTCATGAGTCCAGCTATCGTCGCACCAGTCGCAGTTGTTCCACAGATCTCCCATCCAGCCTACTGCAATATCAGGCAAATTTTCAGGCTTTTGTCTTACCCGAAAGGTCGCCATAGAAATCCCAGATGTCAGGATGTGCCTCGCCGAGCTCATCGTTTGCAAGTTCCGCGACTACCGGGAGCTCGCCCAAGTCTCCCACGTCACACCAGAACTCGACAGCAATTCGATTCAGCTCCTGGCGCCAATCGACCATACTCACAGCTTTGCCAAGGCGCCCTCGATGTCCGCGATCAGGTCGTCGGGATCTTCGAGGCCGATGTTGAAGCGGACCAGGGTGCCCTTCTCTTTCCAGCTCTTGCGCATGGCCTGGATGCGGTAGGGAATGCACAGGCTGTGCGCGCCGCCCCAGCTATAGCCGATGCCGAACAGTTCGAGCGAGTCCACGAAGCGGTCGGTCTGCGCTTCGGTGAACTTTTCGTCGAACAGGACCGAGAACAGGCCGCCGGCGCCGGTGAAGTCACGCTTCCAGTTTTCGTGGCCGGGGCAGTCTTCGAATGCCGGGTGCAGCACTTTGCGGATCTCGGGACGGGCCTTCAGCCAGCTTGCCACTTTGCGCGCGGATGCGTCGTGGGTTTCGAAGCGAATCTTGAGTGTGGGCAGGTTGCGCAGCACGAGGTAGGTATCGTCGGCGCTGACGCCCATGCCCAGCCGCATGTGGGCCATGCTGAGGCGTTCATGCAGCAGTGGATCGCGGGTGACCAGGGCCCCCATCAGCACGTCGGAGCCGCCGGACTGGTATTTGGTCAGCGCCTGCATCACGATATCGACGCCAAGGTCGAAGCCGCGCAGCGCCAGGCCGGCGGACCAGGTGTTGTCGAGTGCGACCAGCACGCCCTTTTGCTTCGCGGCGTCGCAGATCGCGCGCAGGTCCGGCACTTCCATCGAAACCGAGCCGGGAGCCTCAGTCCAGATCAGTTTTGTGCTGGGCTGGATCAGCTCTGTGATGCCGGCGCCGATCATCGGGTCGTACAGCCGAGCTGTGATGCCGAAGTCGTTCGACATCCATTTGGCGAGGTCGCGGTTGGGGCTGTAGACGTTGTCGGGCAAGAGGACGTCGTCGCCGGATTTCAGCAGCCCGAAATTGCACATGGCGATGGCTGCCAGGCCGCTGGGGGCCAGCAGGCAGTGCGTGCCGCCTTCGATTTCGGCAAGGCGGGCCTCCAGCGTGAACGTGGTAGGAGTGCCGTGCAGGCCGTAGGTATAGGCGTTCTTTTCTTTCCAGTCGCCAGAGCGCATGGCGGCGACGTTCTTGAACAGGACGGTGGACGCGTGGTGGATGGCGCTGGGGAAAGCGGCGAAGCCTTCGGGCGGCACGTAGTCCGTGTGGATGATTTGGGTTTGGAGGTGCTTTTTGGTCATGGGACCTATTCTAACCAAAACCGAATCGAATTCCGCGGCCGCTGAACAGACAGGGTCTGACCCTATGGGTCAGACCCTGGTTTACCGGTTTTACTGCGCCTCGCCCCACAGGTCGTGCGCATCGGCAGTGGTGATCTCAACATCAAAGAACTGCCCAACCGCCAGCTTCTTCTTCGGATCGAACGGACGCTTGACGTGCACCACGCCATCAATTTCCGGCGCATCCGCAGCCGAGCGGCCAATCGCGCCGCTAGGCGTCAGTTCATCGATCAGCACTTTCACCGTCGTGCCAACCTTGGCCTTCAAGCGATTGCGCGAAATCTCTTCCTGCAGCAGCATCACACGGCCACGGCGCTCTTCGCGCACTTCTTCCGGCACCGGGTTGGCCAGTTCGTTGGCGGTGGCACCTTCCACTGGCGAGTATGCGAAGCAACCCAGGCGGTCAATCTGCGCTTCCTTCAGGAAGTCCAGGAGGTACTCGAATTCGGCCTCAGTCTCGCCTGGGAAGCCAGCGATAAAGGTTGAACGGATCGTCAGGCCCGGATTCATTTCGCGCCATTTCAGGATGCGCTCGAGGTTCTTCTCGCCGGAGGCCGGGCGCTTCATGCGCTTCAGCACATCCGGATGCGCGTGCTGCATCGGAATGTCCAGGTAAGGCAGAATATGGCCGTCGCCCATCATCGGGATGATCTCATCCACGTGCGGGTAAGGATAGACATAGTGCATACGCACCCACGCGCCATACTGCTTGGCCAACTCGGCCAGGGACTGGGTCAGCTGGGTCAGGTGGGTCTTCACCGGACGTCCATTCCAGAAGCCGGAACGGAACTTCACGTCCACGCCGTAAGCGGAAGTATCCTGCGAAATCACCAGCAGTTCCTTCACGCCGGCCTTGAACAGGTTCTCCGCTTCCAGCATCAATTCAGCGATCGGGCGCGATACCAGGTCGCCGCGCATCGAAGGGATGATGCAGAACGAGCAGCGGTGGTTACAACCTTCGGAAATCTTCAGGTAAGCATAATGCTTCGGGGTCAGCTTGATGCCCTGTGGCGGCAGCAGGTCGATAAACGGCTCGTGCGGCTTCGGCAGGTGGGTGTGCACCTGGGCCATCACCTCGCCCACAGCGTGCGGACCGGTTACGGCCAGCACCTTCGGGTGGACCTTCTGGATGATGTCGTCACCGTCTTTATCTTTTTTGGCGCCCAGGCAGCCGGTCACGATGACCTTGCCATTTTCGGCCAGCGCTTCGCCGATGGCGTCCAGCGATTCCTGCACCGCAGCATCGATGAAGCCGCAGGTGTTCACGATCACGAGGTCGGCGCCGTCGTAGGACTTGGCGGTTTCGTAGCCTTCAGCGCGAAGCTGGGTCAGGATCTGTTCGGAGTCGACCAGCGCTTTCGGGCAGCCGAGGGAGACAAAACCTACTTTTGGGGCTGGAGTGCCGTCGGCGGGAGTGAGGCGAATGATTTGCTTGGATTGCATGGCAGAGAGCTGATGATTCAGGGCAATCCACCATTATATCAAAAAATAGGGGCATATCCCATTTTCCGCACAGCGGAAAAATCGGGAATGCCCCTATTTTTTTGACTTACTTTTTATCGGCCGGAGGCGGCGCGAACGGGAAGGTGCCGAAGATATTCTTGCTCTGGTTCTGCATTTGCTCCTGCATTTGCACAAACAGGCTCTTCGACTGGTCGATGTAGTTATTCATCATGCCCTGCATGATAGGCGCTTGCACGTTCATAAACTGGGTCCACATTTCGGGGCTAAAGGAATTGCCATCGAACGTCGCGGCGCCCTGCGTGAATTTGCGCTGGATATCAGTAAATGCCTGGATATTCTTTTCCAGGTAAGAGCCCATCATGCCCTGCATTGCATGACCGTAGAAGCGGATGATTTGTGCCAGTACGTCGGTCGAGAACATCGGAACGCCACTCGCTTCCTCTTCCAGGATGATCTGGAGCAGGATGCTGCGAGTCAGGTCTTCATTTGACTTGGCGTCAACGACGGTGAATTCCTCGGCATCGAGCACGAGTTGCTTCACATCCGTCAGGGTAATGTAGGAACTGGTCTGGGTATCGTAAAGACGGCGATTTGGGTATTTCTTAATCAAACGTTCAGTACTTTTCTTTGCACTACTCATCGCTGTGTCCCGTTGATAATATTTTCAAGCCCATTATAGGGCGAAAAAAAAGCTTTTGGCACGACAATATTGCATTGCAACTTAACGTTGCCGAGGTTCAATCTGCCTTTGCCTTTACATAACGCCCAGGTGCTGGCTCGATCGGTTCATAACTGGCGCTGCCCAGTTTGCTGCGCGCCTTCACGTCCTTGCCGCCATTCGCCGCCAGGAACTCCGCCCATTCACCCCACCAGCTTCCCGGATGTTCGGCCGCACCATTGAACCACTCATCGTGCGAGGCCGGGCGGGCATCATTGGTCCAGTAACTGCGCTTTTTCTTCGCGGCCGGATTAATCACGCCGGCAATGTGGCCGGAGGCGCCCAGGATGAACTTGTTCAGTTCCGGATTCTTGTTGTTCAGCAGCTTGGTCGACTGGTAGGCCGAATTCCACGGCACGATATGGTCTTCACGCGAAGCATAGATAAAGGCCGGCGCCTGGATCTTCGACAGGTCGACTTTTTCGCCGGCCACGGTCAGCTTGCCCGGTACTTTCAGGCTGTTTTCCAGATAGGTGTTGCGCAAGTACCAGCAGAACATCGGGCCTGGCAGGTTGGTCGAGTCGGAATTCCAGTACAGCAGGTCGAACGGCGGCGGCTCGTTGCCCTTCAGGTAGTTCGACTGCACATAGTTCCACACCAGGTCGTTCGGGCGCAGGCTGGAGAATGTGCTTGCCAGGTCGCGTCCCGGCATCAGTCCGCCGGATTTCAGGGTCTGCTCACGCAACTGCACCTGTGGCTCGTCCACGAACACGTTCAGCACGCCGGTATCGCTGAAGTCCAGGAAAGTGGTCAGCAGCGTGATGCCGGCCGCCGGCTGTTCGCCGCGCGCCGCCAGCACCGCCAGCGCTGTTGACACCAAGGTACCCCCGACGCAGAAACCCAGCACGTTCAGCTTGTCCTGCCTGGTAATTTCACGGGCGATGCTGATGGCGTTGATCACGCCCTTCTCGATGTAATCGTCCCAGGTGGTGCCGGCCAGCGACTGGTCAGGATTGCGCCAGGAGACCAGGAACACGGTGTTGCCCTGCTCCACCGCGTAGCGCACCAGCGAGTTCTCGGGCTGCAGGTCGAGAATGTAGTACTTGTTGATGCAAGGCGGCACCATCAGCAGCGGGCGCTCGTGCACGGTCTTGGTCAGCGGGGTGTACTGGATCAGCTGGAACAGCTCGTTCTCGTACACCACCTGGCCCTCGGTAGTGGCCAGGTTGCGGCCCACTTCGAACGCCTTTTCGTCGGACAGGGAAATATGGCCCTTCTGGATATCGCCCAGCAGGTTGGCCAGGCCCTTGGTCAGGCTTTCACCCTTGGTTTCGATCAGTTTCTGGTGCGCTTCCGGGTTCGTAGCCAGGAAGTTGGCGGGCGACATCGCGTCGACCAGTTGCTGCACGGCGAAGCGGATCTTCTGTTTCTGGTGGGGGCTCGCGTCAACGGCTTCCGCCATTTGCATGAGGAATTTGCTGTTTAACAGGTATGATGCCGCATTGAACGCGGACACCGGGTTGCCCTGCCAGGCTTCGGACGAAAAGCGCCGATCCTTCAAGGAAGGCGCTTTACCGGTGGTCAGGAACTCCTGCCACAGCGCACCGAACTCGCCCATGTATTGGTTTTGCAGCTGCTCCATCGCTTCAGGGCGCACGGTGGCGCCGGCATCGCGCAGCAGCGCGGCGCCAGGGACAGCATCCATCTCCGGCATCATCTTGAACCAGGATTGCCATTGGTTTGGATCGCTGATTTGCGCCATCCATGCGTTTGCGAAGGCTTGCGGGTCGGGCATGTTCATTTTTGAGTCCATTCAGAATTTAAAAAGACTACTTATGTTGATTGTTGCTGTTGCCTGGCTCTACGTCACCATCCTGATGGCGTTCACGGAACCAACCGTGGTCGCCGGGATCATGACTTTCCTGCTGTACGGCGTGTTGCCATTAGGAATACTATTTTATCTAACTGGCGGCAAACGCCGCAAACGCAAACGGGCAGCCGAAGCCGCCCGTCGTGATGATCCGCCTACTCCTTGATCCAGATCAAAGTCGCCTGTCTTCCGGTGACCTTGTCCCTGCGGTAGGAATAGAAGCGGCTGGCGTCGGTAACCGTGCATAAACCGCCGCCAGACACCGCCGTCACCCCCACCCTGCGCAGCGCAAGCCGCGCCAGCGCATAAATGTCCGCCAGGTACTTGCCCGGGATTCCCGGTCTTGCGACGAAGGCGGCGCGTACTGCCGCTTCCTCCACAGCCGCGCCATCGGCGCTGGCCAGGAAGGCCGACAGGACGTCTTCACCGACCTCGAATTCCTGCGGGCCGATCGCCGGGCCAAGCCAGGCGATGATCTCGCCCTCGCCTGCCTCGGCACGCATGGCTTCCACCGTCGCCTCCAGGATGCCGCCGGCAAGGCTGCGCCAGCCAGCGTGGGCTGCGCCGACCACGCTGCCGGCGCGGTTCGCCAGCAGGACCGGCAGGCAATCCGCCGTCTGGATGGCACACACGGCTCCCGGCATGGCAGCAAAGCTGGCATCCGCCTCCGGCACTTCGCCCCGCCCATGACGGTCGGCGCGGACCACGGCAGTACCGTGGACCTGCGACAGCCAGGCCGGCTCGCTCGGCAAGCGTCCGCGCAGGATGGCCCGGTTAAATGCCACATTCGATGGATCGTCGCCGACGTGGACGCCGAGGTTCAAGCCGCCGCCCGTGGTGGGGATGGCCTGCGGCCCCGGTCCGTACGGCTCCGGGCTCACGCCACCGCGCCGCGTGGTACAGACAAAACCGATATTGGCGGGGGCGTCGGGCCAGTCAGGCACCAGCCATTGGGCCCCTTGGAAAGATTGCTGCATTTATTCGTCGTCGAATTCGTCGTCGTAGATGTCGTAGTCTTCGTATTCGCCGTGCTCGGAGGCGGCAGCCGACAGGACCGATTCATCCGGCTCCTCGATGGCCGCGCGCTCCATCAGCTCCTTGAAGTCATCCGCCAGCGGCACCAGCCACTCCACCGGCTCGCCGGTCACCGGATGCACCAGGCCGAGGCGGCGCGCCTGCAGCGCCTGGCGCGGGAACACGCCGGCCATGTGCTGCTTGCCGTAGACCTGGTCGCCGATCAGCGAGAAACCCAGGTGCGCCATGTGGACGCGGATCTGGTGGGTGCGGCCCGTCTCCAGGCGGCACTGCACCAGCGATACCGGACGGCCGTCCAGCACGCCTTCAGCCAGGCGCTGGTAATGCGTAATCGCAGGCTTGGAGCCCATACTGGTCGATACCGCCATCTTGACGCGATCCTTCTGGTCGCGGCCCATGGACGCATCGATGGTGCCGCTCATGCGCGGCGTGCCCCATACGATGCACCAGTACACGCGTTTCACGGTACGCGCCTGCAGCTGGCGCACCAGGTCGGTCTGGGTCGGCAAGTCCTTGCCCACCACCATCAAGCCGCTGGTATCTTTGTCCAGGCGGTGCACGATGCCGGCGCGCGGCACGCCACCCAGCTGCGGCCAGCGATGCAGCAAGCCGTTCAGCATGGTGCCGGACCAGTTGCCGGCGCCCGGGTGAACCACCAGGCCTGCCGGTTTATTGATCACCAGCAGGTTGTCGTCCTCGAAAACCACGTCCAGCGGCACGTCTTCAGGCGCGAATGCCACGTCTTCCGGTGCCGGCTGCGGAATGACCAGGATTTTTTCGTCGCCATAGACGGTGGCGCGGACTTTGGCCGGCTTGCCATCGACAGTAACATGGCCTTCTTCAATCCAGGATTGCAGGCGGCCGCGCGAAAACTGCGGCACCAGGCGGGCCACAACCTTGTCCAGGCGCTCGCCGCAGTCGGACTTGCTCAGTTCGAGCTCGATCGGCGCGAGGGGATCGGCCGTTAAATCACCTTCAAAATCGGCGTCAAAATCATTATCAGGCACTTGTTCTGCCGAATTCATCTCAGGTTTCAATATCACAGCATTCCCATCGGCTATAATCAGCCAAGTTTAGTATTTTGGTTAACGATTCCTTGCACATCAACATGCAAAAAAAATTATCAGTAGTTGCAGCAACAGTCGTACTGTTTAGTTTGTCAGCTTGTGGCCTGTTACCAGAACGTGCAGACGAGACTCGAGGCTGGTCCGCAACGAAATTATACTCGGAGGCCAAGGAAGAACAGGCCAGCGGCAACTATGAACGTTCCGTTCAGCTGTTCGAACGCCTCGAATCCAGCTATCCGTTCGGCACTTATGCGCAACAGGCGCAGATGGAAATCGCCTATTCCCACTACAAGTCGCAAGACCAGGCACAGGCGCTGGCCGCAGTGGAGCGCTTTATCAAGCTGCACCCGAACCACCCGAACGTTGACTACATGTACTACCTGCGTGGCCTGGTGAACTTCAACGATTCGATCGGTTTGCTGAACTTCCTGTACGAACAGGATCCGGCAGAACGCGACCCGAAAGCAACCCGCGAAGCGTTCGCCGCCTTCAAGGCACTGGTCGAAAAGTTTCCTGAAAGCAAATACGCGCCGGATTCGATTGATCGCATGAAGTACCTGATCAATGCGATGGCGAAGTATGAAGTGTACGTGGCGCGTTACTACTACCGCCGCGGCGCCTACCTGGCAGCAATCAACCGCGCCCAGGGCGTACTGACCGATTACGCGGATTCGCCGTCGATCGAAGAAGCACTGGCCATCATGTATCGCGGCTACGACAAGATGGGCAACTTCACCCTGCGCGATGATACCAAGCGCGTCTTCGACAAGAATTTCCCTGACAGCAAGATGCTGGCGGAGGACGGTTTCAAGAAGAAGGCCTGGTACAACATCTGGTAAGACCGGCAATCCGGTGCCTGGCCCACAGGGCCCGGCACCGGGCTGTCGTCAGGCCGCGATCTTGCGGCGGAATACCCAGGTAGTATCGTTCGAGGCGTCAGCTTCGAATTTGTAGCCATCCACATCGAACTTCTTCAGCTTGGCCGGGTCGGTGATGTTGTTTACCGCCGCATACCGCGCCAGCATGCCGCGCGCGCGTTTGGCGAAGAAGGAAATAATCTTGTACTTGCCGCCCTTCCAGTCCTCGAACACTGGCGTGATGACCGGCATTGCCAGCTTCTTCGGTTTGACCGACTTGAAATACTCGTCCGAAGCCAGGTTTACCAGCACCGGCGAACCCTCTTTGTTCAGCGCCTCGGTAATCATGTCGCCCCAGAATTCGTAAAGATTCTTGCCGCGCGGGTTTTGCAGGCGGGTGCCCATTTCCAGCCGGTGCGCGTGGATCAGGTCCAGCGGCTTCAGCATGCCGTACAGGCCGGACAGGATACGGATGCGCGACTGGGTGTAATCAAGCTGCCTGGCCGACATCGCGCGCGCATTGAGACCATCGTAGACGTCGCCGTTGAAGGTCATGACCGCCTGGCGTGCCTCGCTGGTATCCTTGGTCCAGCTTGCGTAGC
The DNA here is from genome assembly GCF_001425005.1 of Duganella sp. Root336D2. GTDB lineage: Bacteria > Pseudomonadota > Gammaproteobacteria > Burkholderiales > Burkholderiaceae_D > Rugamonas. The sequence continues at coordinate 140,972 of NZ_LMDB01000003.1, forward strand.
GCGCCACGTTCAGCGCCGATAAGGCATCGGAGAGGTCCATCAGCTCACCCAGCTGGTTGGGCGAAAAATCGCGCAGGCGTTCGATCAGCTGCTCCGAATGATCGAGGAACGCAGGCTGCGTTGCGAGTTTGGTGGTTGGCGGGGTTTCCAGGTCAAGACTTTTTGCAGGCGACAGCACAATCAGCATAAGATTCAAAATCCAAAACGAAAAACCCCGACATGATACCTGTTCCACCACAAGTTGCACCGAAGCGCATCGTTATCGATACCAATGTCTGCCTCGACCTGTTCGTTTTCCAGGACCCGCGCTGGGCATCGCTGCTGGCGGCGATTGAAAGCGGCGCGGTCGAAGCGATCACGCGTGCCGACTGCCGCGCCGAATACCTGTTCGTCCTGAACTACCCTCACCTGCCGCTCGATGAAAGTACGCGTCCCGCCAGTGCGGCCCGCTTCGACCAATACATCAAGGTGGTGCAGCCGCCGGAATCCGGCGCACGGCTGCCGGTTTGCACCGACCGCGACGACCAGAAGTTCCTGGAACTGGCGCGCGACGCCCAGGCCGACATCCTGATCACCAAGGACAAGGCCCTGCTCAAGCTGGCCAAGCGGCTGGCGAAAGCCGGCATGTTCAAGGTCATGCTGCCGGAAAAATGGAGCCTGGAGGCTTGACATTCCAGTTTTACCCTCGGGGCAACACTTGTTTTATTTGGCTGCGCTAGAATGGAAAAAATGTCCATTTCCTGAGCACGATGAAACAACTGACTTCCCGCCTGCCCCACATCGGCACCACCATTTTTTCGCGCATGTCGGCCCTGGCTGGGCAGCATGGCGCGGTCAACCTGGGCCAGGGGTTCCCGGATTTCGCCTGCGACCCGAAGCTGGTCGACATGGTCACCGTCGCCATGCGCGAAGGTTACAACCAGTACCCGACCGGCGTTGGCGCGCTCGAACTGCGCCAGGCCATTGCCGACAAGATCAGTCGCTCCTACGGCCACCATTACGACGTCAATACCGAAATCACCGTCACGCCCGGTGCGACGGAAGCCCTGACCACCGCCATCCTGTGCAGCGTGCACCCCGGCGACGAAGTGATCGTCATCGAGCCGGCTTATGACAGCTATCTGCCCGCCATCGAACTGGCGGGCGGCGTGCCGGTGCTGGTGCAGATGGAACTGGCGGCGCACGGCGGCTTCAGCGTACCGTGGACCCGCGTGGAGGCAGCCGTGTCGCCGCGCACGCGCATGATCATCATCAATACGCCGCACAATCCAACCGGCAGCGTACTGCGCGCCGCCGACATGGACGCGCTTCGTGAAATCGTGCGCGACACCGACATCCTGATCCTGTCCGACGAAGTCTACGAGCACATGGTCTACGACGGCCACCTCCACGAGTCGATGTGCCGCTATCCAGACCTGGCCGAGCGCTCGTTCGTCGTATCCAGCTTCGGCAAGACGTATCACGTCACCGGCTGGAAGGTCGGCTATGTCGCTGCGCCAATCATGATGTCGGTCGAATTCCGCAAGGTCCACCAGTACAACGTGTTCTCCGTGAATACGCCCATGCAGCACGGCATCGCCAGCTACATGGCAGACCCTGCGCCATATATTGGGCTGCCGGCCTTTTACCAGCGCAAGCGCGACTTGTTCCGCAGGGGACTGGAAGGCAGCCGCTTCGAACTGTTGCCTGCGGATGGCACCTACTTCCAATGCGTGCGCTATGACCGCATTTCGTCACACTCGGAAGCGGAATTTGCGGAATGGCTGACCAGCGAAATCAAGGTCGCCGCCATTCCCGTATCGGCGTTCTACCGCAACGGCAAGGATTCGGGCATTGTGCGCTTCTGCTTTGCCAAGAAAGACGAGACGCTGGCGCTCGCATTGGAGCGACTGGCGCGCGTGTAACCACTTCGGGGACAGATTATGAACCAGTACCTCAACAGCTTACAGGACCTGGGCATGGAAGGCGGATCGCGGCTGGAGCCGCCGCCGTCCGTGCTGCATGAACTCAACCTGGCCAACAAGCGCCTGGAAAAGTTGTTGGGGGATTTGCGCAATGAACGCAATGCGGATGCCGATTTGCGCAACATCGCGCGCGAAGTAGTTCGCGCGGTCGAAATGAATCCCGAAATCGCACTGGCCTGCCTGTTCCTGAACCAGATCGCAGGCACCTATGCGGTACGCCACTGCATTGAAACCGCCATCGTGGTGATTCTCGTAGCGCGCGGCCTGGACAAGGCTTCGGATGAAGTGGTTTCGCTGACGGCGGCGGCATTGACCATGAATGTGGGGATGCTGCGCCATCACGATAATTTCCAGAGCAAGCCGGGCACGCTGAATAGCGAAGAAATGGCGATTGTGCGCCGCCATCCGGAAGACAGCGCGGAGATCCTGAAGTATGCCGGCGTTGAGGACGACGAATGGATTTCCTGCGTCCTGATGCACCACGAGAATGACGACGGCACCGGCTACCCGGCCGGCATGACGCGCGAACAGATCACCAACAACGCGCGCTTGCTTAGCCTGGCCGACCGCTATTGCGCACGGGTCTCGGCGCGCAACTACCGCTGCTCGATGCTGCCGGACAAGGCGCTTGAGAAGCTCCTGCACGATCCGCTGCATCCTGCCGATCCGTTCTTGCAGGAGCAGTTCCACCGCCAGGTCGGCAAATATCCGCCCGGGGTCCTGGTGCGCCTGGCGAACGGCGAGATGGGTGTGGTGACCGCGCGTGACAGCGGCGACGGCGTATTGGAGGTGCACTGCATGCGCGATGCGGCAGGCAAATCGCTGGCAGCGTCAGTGCATCGCCGCACCGACCAGCCGCAGTGCGCAATCCTCGAAGCCCTCACCGAGGACCAGGCCGAACTGCGCTTCAGCATGAAGCAGATCTGGGGCGCGCAAGCCGCGCTTTGACTTGCACCACACCTGGGTTTGAACGTGAGATTGAAATTTGGTGCGCGCGCACTCTTCGGTTGCCTTGCTTTGGCATCAGCCATTACCGGATTCTTTGTTTGGGCGAAGGCAGAGTATGGCCAAGCGGAGGCTGTATCCGTAGCCGAGACTTTTTTATTCAGGTTGCGAAGTGGCGATTATGAAAACGCCTTCGAGTTGACGACCAAGAACGGCTATGTCGGCAAGACCCCAGCGGATCTGCAACAGTTCACCCAGCGTCACACCTGCTTGAGTGGCCGATTCGTCTGGAGCTCTCCACCCCAGACTAATGGAAACCGGCTGCGCAGGCTGATTCGCGGGCAAAGCATCGATATGGACGAAGTGCGCGTCGAATTCGAGGGGGCTTGCCTACTGGGTGTCAGCTTGCGTCGAACTTCGGACAACAGGTGGCTGGTCTACTATTTTGCGAGCCATGCCGGGTAGTGAATGAATGCAGGTCGACACTTAATTTAATTGCTGCAAGCGCCGTTCGACAAAGGATTGCAGTTCCGGCGAGAGGCGGCCGGAATCCAGCGCACGCTGGAAAGCCGGCTTGGCCTCAGCCTCACGTTTGTCGCCCTGCAGCGCAATCCCCAGGCCCATCCACCAGATGCCATTGGCAGGCTGCAGTTGCACGGCAGCCCGGTAATGCTCCGCCGCCTCGCGATGCCGGCCAGCCCGCTCCAGCACACCGCCTAGCATCGCCCGGTAATCGGGATTCGATTGGGCGTAAGGCAGGCTCTTTTCCAGCGTATCCAGGGCGCCGCTGCCATGTTCCAGTTGCAGGCGTGCCAGCAGCATGGCCATGCCGGTCTGTTCCGGATTCAGCGCCAGGGCTCGCCGCAAATGGCGCATTGCATCGGCCTGCTGGCCGGTCTCCACCAGCACGCCGACAATCGTCTCGCGCGCAGCCAGGTAGCGCTGGTCCATCTCAAGCGCCGCTTCCAGGTCCGCAATTGCTTCCGCCACGCGCCCGAACGCCAGCTTGTCCTGGGCACGCTGGAACAGTGCCGTCGCTGATGCCTGTGCGCCTGGCTCGCGCGATGCCGGAGTTACGGCGCCGCCAGGATTTGCCTGGGCGCGCGCTTGCGTTTTAGGCGCCGCCATGGCGACGTTGTCGCTCTTGCGCCCCGCTGCCTTGGCGCCATTGCTGCCGGCTTCGCGCTTGGCCGGAGCTGCCGCAACTGTGGCGCCTTCCCTGGCTGCATCGTTGGCAGGTGCTGCAACAGCCGCCACCGCGTCCGCGGCCGGCAGTTGCAAGCCATCGACCATCTGTTCCGGCGGTGTCGCTTGCGGCTTTTCTGCAACCGGCGCCTGGCGGATAACTCCCGCGACGGGCGTCGCAGCCGCATCCGCGGGCACATTGCGCATATAGCGCCAGCCTGCGAAAGTGGCGACGCAGGCGACAATAATCACTCCGGCGAGAGCCAGCAAGACCGTGCGGTTGCGCGAAGTCCCGTACTGGACCGCCTGCACGGAATCGGAAAGGCCGCTCCCTTGTGGAGCGCCGCCCCTGGCATCCAGGTCCTGCAGCATTTTGTTAATCAGGCTCATAAGCTCAAACGATAAGACAGCAAAGCGCCCGCGGCAGCGAGTGCTGCCAGGGCAAGTCCCGTGGCCAGCCACGGCCATCCGCGCCGGCTGGCCACCGCGGTATCCTTGGCGGCCAGTTTCACGTGGTGCGCATCAATGCGCTGGCGCCCTTGGCCGTATGCGACCAGCATGGCCTTGTGCGCAATGATGTTAACCAGGCGCGGGATGCCCCGGCTGGCAGCGAACAGCTTGCGCACCGCCCCTTTACTGAACAGGCGCGCCCCCGTAAAGCCCGCCACGCGCAGCCGGTGCGCCAGGTAGTACTCCATGTCGTCGCGCGTCAAGCCGCCCAGGTCGTGCTGGAACGTTATGCGCTGTGCCAACTGGCGGATCGACCGCACCTGCAAATGCTCATTGAGTTCCGGCTGCCCGAACAGGACAATCTGCAGCAGCTTGCGTTTTTCCGTTTCCAGGTTGGTCAGCAGGCGCAGCGCTTCCAGGCTTTCGCGCGGGATCGTCTGCGCCTCGTCGACGCACAGCACGACACGCTTGCCTTGCGCCGCCAGTTCCAGCAAACGCGCGGTCAGCGACTTCAATAACTGGTGCTGGTCGACGTCGCTCGCCAGCGGCAATTCCAGTTCATCGGCCAGGGCCAGCATCAGGGTGCGTGGCTCAAGCAGCGGATTGGGCAAGTAGGCCGTGACGAAATCGTCGCCAAGCGTTTTCATGAACGTCCGGCACAGCAGGGTCTTGCCGGTGCCGACTTCGCCCGTGATCTTGATGAATCCTTCGCCGCTGCGCGCAGCCACCAGCAAGGTGTTCAGCGCCTCCTGCGAGTGCGGGCTCTTGAAGAAAAAGCTGGTGTCCGGCGTAATGCCGAACGGCGCCTCGCGCAAGCCGAAGTGGCTCTCGTACATATCAGCGGCGCCCCGTCGACTGCTTCGGATCGAGAAGGTCGATGCGGCGGCTGCTTTCCATCAGGTCGTGGCTCCAGTCGCTGGCCGTATCGACAATGGTGGGCTTGATCAGGACCACCAGCTCACGCTTCTGGATGGTGTCGGCCGTGCTGCGGAACAAGCCGCCAATCACAGGGATGCGGCCGGCAACCGGGATTTGCGAGCGGTCGGCACTGGTCGACTGGCGCATCAGGCCGCCGATCGCCACCACGCTGCCGTTCTCGCCGCGCACCATGCTGTCCATCTCCGAAGTGGCGGATGCCGCCAGCGGCAGGTTCAGGCTGCCGGCATTGCCCAGGTTGATATTCTTGTTCACCGTTGATACCTGGCTCACCGACGGGTGCACGTGCAGGATGATATTGCCTTTTTCATCGATCTGCGGCGTAACGTCCAGTACCACGCCGGAGAAGAACGGCTGCAGCGTGACATTCGGCGACACCGTGCCATTGCCGGTCGCATTGGTATTGGTGGTGGTGCTGACGCCGGTGACGAAGAATTCGTCGGTGCCGATCTTCAGCACTGCTTTCTGGTTGTTCAGTGTGGCAATGCGCGGGCTGGACAGCACATGCACCGTACCCTGCGACTCAAGGAAGGAAATCAGGGCCGCGAAATTGGAGCTCTGGAACGCCAGGCCGAACAGCGAACCTGGCGCACTGGCGGCAGCTGCCAGCGTGCTGCCAGGCGTACCCAGCAAGCCGTTCGGCTGGCCTATGAGGGAATTGGCGCCGTTAATGCGCGGCGCCAGCGCCGTGCCCGGGGCGATCATGCCGGCGGAAATGCGCGAACCGAAGGCGGCCCAGTTGATGCCGGACTGCGCCTTCTCGCTCAGCTCCACCTCGAGGATTTTTGCCTCCAGGATCACCTGGCGCGCGACTGCCAGCTGGGTCGCCTTCAGGTAACGGTCGACGTTACGCAGGTCTTCCGGCATGCCGCGGATCACCACCAGGCCCGATTGGGGGCTGATGACGACGGCGCGCCCATCCTTGCCGGCGCCGACGATCGCTTCCAGCGACATCTTCAGCTCGGCCCAGAAATCGGACTCTGAGCGCGTGGTGACATTGGCCGCTTCATCCAGCACGTTGGCATTCGGCGAATTCGGGTCGCCATTATTGTTATTGCGGTTCTGGCGATTGTTGTTGCTGGAGTCACCATTGTTATTGTTGTTATTGTTGTTACCGGCGTTCTGCACCGATGTCGACGTCACGCGCAGGTTCGACGAGCCGCGGCGCGACGCGGTCAGGTAATTCACCTGGAACATCCGGCTTTGCATGGTCAGCGGCTTGATCGAAATGCGCGTGCCCTCGATCCGGTAGTCATAGCCGTACATCTCGCGCACCGCCTCCAGCGCCTCCGCAAGCGTCACGTCCTTCAGGTTGGCCGTGATATTGCCGCTGACTTCGGGGTGCACCAGCATGTTGTAGCGCGTGCCTGCCACCAGCGAATTGAAGAACTGGCTCGCCGGCACATCATTGAAGGCGACATTGAAGCGCTCTTCCAGCACCGGGCGCGCCTTAGGCAGCTGCCCTGCCAGTTGTTCGGCCGACGGCAGCAAGGCGTCGGATACCTGGCGCGGAACCGGCGCCGCAGCCGCTGACTGCGCCGCGGTTTTCACCTCGTTGCTGATGGTGCTGTAGGTGTCGCGCATCGGCGTCTGGGTACATGCCGCCAGCATTGCGAATGCGCCGCTGCCCATCGCCAGCCGGCAAATTTGTGAAGCTTTCGAGATGCTCGTTTTCTCTGTCATGGCTGTTGCGCCTTATCCTGTCCCGATGATACCAATTTCAATACTTGTTTCTGCTTCCCGCGTTGCAGGACAACGGCACTCTCGCGTACCTCGACCAGCACGGCGCCGCCCACCTTCCCGCCCAGGGGGACAATGGCACCGTCAATCACTGCCAGCTTGCGCCCGCCCGGGCGGCGCGCCACCAACACCGATTGCAGCTGGGGACCGGCGGCAACTACCGCCACGGCCGGACCACTGCGCTCGGTTTGCGGCGCCAGCACTTCCGGCGGCGGCCTGGTCGGGTCGGGCAGCGCCGTTTGCGCCAATACCGGCATTGCGGCAAACGCCACCAGGGCGGCCAGGATAATTCTCATAGCTTCACCCAGGTTTCGTCGAGACTCAATGTGTACACCGTCAGCCTCAGGCTGGTCTCAGGATGCTTGATGACACTCAGGCGTGCGCTGCCCCAGATCAGGCGCGGCGACACTTTTTCCAGTGTTGCCATATAGCCCAGCAGGTCGGCATAACTGCCCTGCACCACCAGCTCGACCCCATGGCGGTACAGGATCGCCGGCGCCTGGCTGGACGGCTGCGGGGCCGCGCCCTGCGCGGCTGCGACAGCCTGGTCGAACTGTCCGTCGCGCAAGCCGCTGACCGGCAAAGTCTTCATCCCCACCACCTTCAGCCCGGGATGGCCGGCCAGCATTTGTTGCAGCAGCGGGACGATGCGCTGCGGCTGCACCATGCCCTGTTTGCGGTTCAACAAATCCTCGCTGGTTACGCGCGTTTCTTCCTGCACCGTGGCCAGGCGGCGCCGCATGGTGGCATTCGGATCCGCCTCGTAAGCCTTCAGCGTGGCAGCTATTTCCTTGTCCAGCGTGTCGGTCTGGGACTGTCCCTGCTGGATGGCGGCATGCAGCGACTGGCGCTCGGCCAGCATGGGTCCGAATTTTCCGAACCATGCAATGCCGGCGACCAGCACGATGCCCGCAGCGAACAGGGCCGCTCGCTGCGGCAGCGGCATGGCATCAATGCGTTGTTCCAGTTTCAGCAGCGCGGCCTTCATTGGTTCACCCCGCTTGGCACGGCGGCCGTACTGCGCAGCCGGAACTCAAGGAAACGCACCGGCGGCGGCGCTTCGGCCGGGGCGGCTGCCGCTGCCAGCGCCCCAGCTGCCGTGCTGCCTGCAACCGGCGGCAACGCTGTCAGCGGCATGTTCCCGGCCACGTCGGCGGCCGGCGCCTGCACTGCCGCAGGTCCCAATTCCAGGGTCTGGAAAGACTTGCCGCGCAAGACAGGTTCACCGCCAAGGCGCGACAGGTAGGCCGGCACCAGCGCCGCCTGCAGCACGCGGCCCTGCATGCTCACGTCGCGCCGCTCGCCCTCTACTGCTACTTCCGTCAGCCATAAGCCGCTGACGCTCTGGCGTGCCAGAGCGCGGAAATACTCGGCGAAGCCTGCGGCGCCTTCGCCTTCGGCCTGGCGCAGCATCTGCATCGCTTGCTGCAGCGATTTCAAGCGTGATTCTTTCGTTGCCAGCTCAGCCTTCAAGACCGGGTCGCTGGGGCGCGGCGCAAACTCCGCGGCCACCGCCTGCACCCGCGCCTGCCGCTCCTTCAAGCGCATCTCCTGCTGCGACGCCTGCTTGCGCAAGGGCTGCAACTGCTGGTCGGCGAAAATGGTGATCGCAATGGTGCCGGCCGCCATGGCCAGCAGGGCGAGCGCCATGCCGCGCGCGCCAAGGCTGTGGCGCTGCCGCATGAAGATCGGGTTGAACAGGTTGATCTGCTGGCTCATGGCGCGATCACTTCCTGGCGCAATGCTGCGCCGAGGGCGAAGAAGTAATGCGCCTGCTGCGCGCTGTCCTGCAACTCAGGCACAGCGGACAGGTCGATCACTTCCGCCAGGTTGCATTGGACTACCGGCATATACATATTCGACGACAGGTAATTCAGCAGCGGCTCGCCGCAGCCGGGGGCCAGCGCCATCCTGGAGATTGAAACAAAGCCGAACTGCCGCTCGAAGTGGTCGAGCGAACGCTGGATCTCCAGCATCAGCCGGTCCAGTGCGGCATGGCGGCGATCGGCATCGCCCTCGTCCAGCAGTGCCGGCGTGACATCGATCCGGCGCGCCAGATACAGCTCGCCCTGGTAAGTGACGGTCAACAGGCCGCCCTGCGCGCCGATCGACAGCATCGCCAGGCCGCGTCCCTCCTGCTCCAGCAAAGCCGATACGTTGCGCTGGGCTGTCTCCGGAATGTCGATCACCTCCAGGTCGATGTCGGCGCCGAAGAACAGTTCCTGGCGCTGGCGGATCACGCTATTACGTGCCGCCACCACGAACATGCTGGGCGTGCGGCCGCTGGCGCGCTCCACCGGAATCGCCATCACATCGAAGGTCGCGTCGTCGACGTGGAAGTCGAGCATGTCCTTCATACGCCAGCGCACGGCCGTCTTCAGTTCATCTTGCGGAACGTTGGGTGCCTCCAGCGTCAACAGCTGGTACTCGCTGGGCGAGAGCAGCGTACTACAGCGGAATCGCGCGGCATTGCGCGAACGCGCCGCGCGCGCCAGCGCCTCGTCGGCGCCCTGGCCTTCAAGTCCCGCCTCCACACAGCCAAGCAGCACAGGCGTGCTTGCGCCGTGCCGGCGCATCGTCGCCAACGCCATGCCTTGCGGCATAGGCGCAAACACCAGCCAGGCGTCTTTTTCCTTTTTAGCTTTCGAAAAGAATCGCATCGCGCCCTGTCTTCAAACTTTTAGATGAAGAAACAATCGTAATTGTTTGATTAATATGCCATATTTTGCCATTGTTCAGCCCCGGTGTCAGTACAATTCCCTTATATAGGTGACAGGTGTGTTGCGATAAATGCCAAATGTCGCCCTGCCCACCGTACTTGGCAGCCATTCCGGCGCCAGCAAAGGGTCGAAGTAATAATCCGCCGTGCCATTGTTGCCTGCACCCGGCGCTTTCAGCAGGAAGCGCGTCTGGCCGCTGCTGATGGAGCGCAGTGCGGTCGAGGTGGCGCCCAGCACTGGCTTGCAGCTGGCGCCGGCCAACAGGTTCTTCTTGCAGTTGGTGAATTTGAGCAAAGCGGGATTGACCACGTCGGCCATCGAATCGCCGGCGCTGGTGGCCCAGCGCGTACCGTTCCAGTATTGCACGCGCGCGTTGACCGGCTGGTATTGCAACTCCGAGCCGAACAGGTTCGGCAACTGCAGGCGCGCATTCACCAGCACCACCTCGCCCTCGACCAATGCGCGCGCCGCGTTGTATCCGTACAGCGAGCTGACGCCGTCGGCATCGGTGGCGCGTACATACACCAGGACAGGCGCCTGGCGCCCGGCAGCCGCGGTACCGGTGATCGAATACGGGTTCGCCAGTTTGTAGTCGACCGACAGCGACAAGGTCCCTTCGTCATTATCGAAATCGATGTCGCCGCTGTCCTTCACCATCGCCGCTTTTTTGTCGCGCCGCAGGGAATTGTCAGGAGCGGCCGCAGCGAAGACCAGCGCCGGGCACACGCCCCCGTTGGGCGGCGCGAGCGTCTGGTTGCCTGCGCCGCACATGTAAAGCGCCTTTGAAAACGCACCGCGGTAATTTTTCAGCAGGTTGCCCTCCACATCGTGCGCCGTCACAGTCGTGGCAAACGGCAGGCCCGAATACACCATGCCGCTGGTGGCGGAACATGGGACGTCGGCCGGGCAAGGCAGGATAGGCCCCAGCGAGTCGGCCGCTTCCAGCTTGGTGTTGAAGTGGTCGGGCACGAAACGGCCTATATTGGTCGTGGCCGGACTGATGCCGCCGCTGCCAAGGTAGTCGTTGCCGGCCAGGGTCGCCTTTACGGTAATGATGCCTACTTCAGGATAGTTGAAGGTGCCGCTTGAGCGTCCCAGCGAAAACGGATTGAGGCTGCCCTCAAGGGCCGGCCGCGCCACCATGTCGGCAAAGGAAAGACCGTCGCTTGGATCCGGATCGAAATCCACGCTGCGCGGCGACACCTCGTTGCCGAAGTTCTGCGCAAAGTACTTGGTGCCGCTGGTCTTGTCGCGGGTCCGCACACCGACGCGTATCGTGAATGGTTCGCCGGCGGCCGCGAACTGTGCGCCGGTGGCAGTGCTGGCACTTGGATTGTCGGTACGGGTTCCATCTGCAGCGGTCTTGTAGACTTCCATCTCCAGCATGTAAGGACGCATCACCACCGGCCCGCTGGCGCCCGTCTTGCCCAAGGAGTCCTGCATGAAAAGCTTGATGCGGCCGACGTCGAAATAATTGAACGTCAGCGGGGTGCTGATGCTGGCCTGGTTGGCGTCGACCACCAGGGCGCGATATGCCGACCATTGCGTGCCGCTTGGAGTGGCGCTGTTCTCCGCGCATTTTGGCAGCAAGGCGCTGCGGTCGGGGAAGGAAGCGAACTCCGACGATCCCTTGACTGGATTCTGGCAGGACATACCAAAGCGCATCGAGACCGTCGTCGGCAAAGTCGCACTGGGAGCGGTCGGGACGCCGGACGAATTGACCAGCGTGATGTACACGGGAATATCGTCGCCCGCGACTACGCTCTTCCAGTCAATGAACAGGCATTGTCCTGCGCTGCCGAACGCCACGCCCTTGGTGCATTTCGATTTCGTAAATACGTAGGGCGCCACGTCCACCGAAGCGGTGTCGGTGGCAGTGTTGTTCGACATCTGGTTGTCGAATTCACTGCCGCTCACAGTGACGGTATTGCTAAGCGAATTCGTCACTGCGTTGACCATGACAGTCAGTTGTAGCGGCGGCGCACTGGCGCCAACATCCAGCGGCGTGTTGTAGTTGCAGGTGACTTTCTGGCCGGGCTGGGCGCAGGTCCAGCCATCGCCGCCCGCATACACCAGGCTCACTTGCGCAGGCAGGTCGTCGACCACCTGCACGGTGCCCGGCTCCGCCGCCGGGCCATAGTTGGTGACATTCACTGTGTACACCATGGTTTGGCCGAGCGTCGGCGCCTGATCGCGCGAGATCGTAATGCCGAGGTCGGTCACCGGCGTATTCGGCACCGCGATCACCTCGGCGCTCAGCAGCACCAGGTCCTGGTCGGAACGGTACACCGTGGCGGCGCTGGTTTGTCCCGCCTGGATCACCGGGCTGCTGACCGTGTAAGAATCGTAGTCAATGCCATAGGAAGCCGAATCGGTGCCGGCAATGGTACTGACGGAATTGAACTGGTTGCCCGGCGGATTGACGGTGTTCGACATCGAATAGCCGTTGAAGGTCAGGAACTCGCCGTTGGACGTACTGCTCAGCGTGCTGTCGCCTTCCCAGGTGATGTGCGCAATGCGCCCGGTCTGTGTTGTCAGTGGCGGAATCTTGAAATTCGACAGCGACAGGCTCACGCTGCTGTACTGGATGTACTGGAAGCCTTCGTAGATATTCAGCACGCGGAACGTTTCGCTCGGCAGCGAATAGACCACCACCATTGCCCAGCCGCCGACCACGGCCTGCACATCGCACCACTTCGCCGCATTATTGATGGTCAGGCCCGAAAACGTATATTTGCCGTTGCGCTTGGCGGTGACCTCGGCCGTGATGTCATAAGCGCCGCTGAAGAAATCGTAGCCCACGGTGGCGCTCTTGTACTGGCGCGAGGCGGGCGCCGTAATCGCCTTGCCCTCGAAGACCACGCCATAATCGGTGGTGGTACCGGAAGCGGCCCAGTAAAGCTGGGCGCTGAGGATCTTGGCCGTTGTCGGAATCCCGCTCAAGGTCACGTCCGTGATCTCGTTGGCGGCATAAATGGTGCAAGGATTGGTCGTGTTGGACGCCTTGCGCAGCGTCCTTTCCGCGCCAACGAAATTGACGTTGCCGGCAAAGCTCTTGAACAGCGAAATAGTGGTATCCGCATGCGCAGGCGCCGCCAGCACCATGCACATGGCGGCAGTGAGCAGGAAGCGGCAAAGGCGCAACAGGCTATTCACTTCTTCAATCTCCGAAATCGACCTGGATGACCCGCTGCACATAGTCGGAACTATTGTTCGCATTCGGGCAAGCGCCTGCTGCAGGCTGGTTGCAGGCCACCGAGCGCATGCGATAGCGCTTGATCGCTCCCAGCACCGTGGTGGTGCAAGTCACGGTAACAGTATAGGGGCTCAGGGTGGTATTGGCCGGCATGGCGAAGCTGGACGTGGACGAAGCGCCGCTCGCTGCCGGGCACAAGGCGGCGCTGCGCAACTGGCGGTGCAGGCCCCATTCCACACCGGAGCGCGCGGCCTGGTAGGCGCGCGTTCCCTGCACGTCGAGCCCGAAGGCTGCCTGCTGGGTGGTGGTGACGGTGACGATGGCCACCGCCAGGAAGGACAGGACCACGACCAGGAAAATGGCCGCAACCAGGCTCACGCCGCGCTGCCGCGAATGTCTGCGCATGGTCGTCATATCGGGTTATCCACGTGGATCTGGTGGAACAGCGTCACCGACTCCGCCGGCACATCCGGCCGCGCCAGTGTCAGGCTGATGCCAAGCAGGCCTGAACGGGTATTGGCGATATTCGCCTCATACGTAAATTGGCAGGCCGTGACGTTGGTGGCCAGTATGGCCGTATCCGGCGCTGCAGCTGGCGGCGCGTAGTTCCATTGCCGCACCAGCTGGCGATTCGCCAGGTCGCAGACAAACTTGACCGGGCCGGTCACCACCTGGAACCGGCGCGCAGGCGAACTCAGTACAGGCGCGCTGCCGCCCGGACCGGCGAAAGGATTGTTGGCCAGGGTAACGGTATTGCCCGCCACCGCACTGACCAAGGCAATATTGTCGCCCGCGTAAGCATCTGCGCGGTCAATGCCGGGCCCCAGGTTGTACACCACGATGGAGTCGGTGCCAGGCACAATCGCAGGCGACGGCATCTGGCCCACCACGGTAAAAGTACGGTCGGTGCTGTCGACGAAATCAAGGTAGGCGGCGCCCTCGTTATCTTCTTCGGCCAGATAGCGCCCACCGGATTTGGTCGGGAAGAATTCCACCGTGGTGCCACCGCCGGTGACCCGCGCGCTATTGGGCAGCGCCCGCCGCACCTCGCGTGCAATGCGCCGCACCGCGATGTCGGCGGCGTCGCTCAACTCGGCGCGCGCGGCGCTGTCGACATAAGCCTGCACCGGTGCGCGCAGGAATACGGCAACCATGCCGACCACGATGCCGGTCACGACCATCACAACGATCATCTCGATCAGCGTAAAGCCCCCTGCCCGCCTCATTGCGCCACCTGCGGCGAGTGACGGGTGCGGTAAGTGTCGAGTTCAACGAAATCGGTCGCCAGCGGGCCGTGGGTCACGCGCACCGTCAGCCGCAGTACTTCCTGCGTCGCGACCGCAGCGGTCGACGTGATCCCGTTCAGCGATTCGGCACGCAAAGTGAGCGTCGCAGCGTACCCGCTCACTCCCAGTTCGTTGCCAGCGGCGTCTACAAGTTTGCCGGCCGCGTTATTGAAGGCGGCAACCGGCACCCCTAGACTTCCCACATAGTCATTGATGTTATCGAAAGGCCGTGGTGTGTTGCCGGGCTCGGTTCCGACACCTTCGGGCGTCGCACAATTGGCGGGCGCCGCAGGGTTTTCCGTGGTGTCGCTCGGATCGCAGAATGTGAATGCCGCCAGCTGCACTTCCTCCAGCAAACCCTCGGCGATCAGCAAGGCCTGCTTGCGGCGCAGCGGGTCGGCACTGGTATTGCTGGTATTGGCCAGCGTCCGCAGGATAGCTGCAGCCGCGATGCCGACAATGATAATGAACAGGATCAATTCGATAAAAGTCAGGCCCGACTGGCGTTGGCGTCTAATAGACATAGCCGGTTTCCCATTGCACCCTGACCGCCTGCTGTACACTGCCGGCACTCACCTGGAGGTTGAGGGAGCTGAACTCCGCACCCGAAGACAGCTGAGGTTTGCCAGCTGCATCGAAAAAGAAATGGTTGTTTGCGGCGCCAGCCGGCGACAGCCCCAGGGTCACATTGGCCGGGGGCGCTATACAGGCCCATGAGCGGTCTGTGCCGCATTGGCCGCTGTTAAAGCTGTTGCCGCCGCCAGGATCTCGCACGTGATTGGCAGCACTGCAGTTGGCGGCAAAACAAAGCGCCACGCTGGTGCCGTCAAGGTAGACGTATATTGGCCGGTTCTGGGCGATCGCCAATTGTTGGCCATAGCGCAGGGTGGCCCTGGCTTGCGCCGCAAAGCCAGCCGCATCGTAGTCGCCGCGCGCAAAAAAACGACCGAAAGCAAGCGCTGACAGGATGCCGATAACAACCAGCACAATGATCAGCTCGACCATTGTGAAGCCGCGGTCAGGCGAAGCTCCGCTGGTTGCCATCGCTCCGTTATATTGCCGGGCCGCTTAGCAGCCGGACGTATCTTGCGAAATGACTGGGGGCGTGACGACAGGCGGAGTTGCCGCGCTGATCACAGCTGCCGTATATTTCACATAGCACTTGGCGCCCTTGGTCGATCCCGCAACACTGTTCGGCACAAACGCAGTTTCAGTGGCCGAGGTAGCTGGGCCATTACCTGCCCCCTGGCTTGGGGCGATGGTCGTGTAATCGGCACTGTTGATGCCAGCCATGCTTGCGATTTGCGTACCGGTGACGGTCGGGTAGCCAGCGGCATCAACCGTGACGTCCAGGCCTTCGAGCTTTACCGGGGACGATTGCGAGATCAGCCAGCGGCTATGGACCATCGCGTTTGCAGCGTTCAGCGAACCACGCACTGCCGATACGCTTGCAGCACGTGCTTCAGTGCCGACATCCAGGAAACGCGGCAGAGCGGTTGCGGCCAGAATGCCGAGAATCACGATCACAACGATCAGTTCGATCAAGGTAAAGCCGGCTTGCTGCGAGCGGTTCATCGAGTTTGGAATATTTTTCATCACTTCTCCCATGAGTTCAAAAATCATACGGACCAGCGTCATGGCTAGTCATTTAGTTGATTCAGAACAACGCCGGCATTTTCTGCGGGCGGTTCTGATGGCCTGACGGTTCGTTCGGGCAAGCGCCGCAATTCTAACTTGAAATAGAGCATTTGTTGTTGCTTCAATGAAGATTTCTCTGGGGCAAGTAATACATACACCAGCTCCTTCGACTCCCTATCAAAGAACCACGTCCCCGGTTCGGCCGGAGCGCTGCCCCGGTTCGCGAACTCGCCCACGTAATTGACGGGCTTCACCGCCAGCAGTTGCATCGGATTGCTGCCCGCAAGCGCATCCGTTGCTGCGTTGGATCTTAGGCGATGCATTTCCACTGCGGCGCGCAGTTGTGACAGCGTCACATCTATTGCCCGCTCCTCTGCGCTCCTAGTGTAGAACGGAATCTTGCCGAGGAAAACGGCCAGTAGCACCAAACCAACGATCAACCATACCAATGCTTCAAAACGCCGGAACCTGCTCTGCTTCGTCATTTTTTGAAAGCGACTTTGCCCAGGTCCCAGATCGGCAGGAACACGCCGAGCGCCAGGATCAGCACCATGATGCCCAGGAAGGTAATCAGGATCGGCTCGATCTGCGCCGACAAGGTCTTCAGTTCATAGTCGACCTCGCGTTCGTACATCGAGGCGATCTCTTCCATCAAGTCGTCGAGCGAGCCGGTTTCTTCGCCGACCGCGATCATCTGCAGCACCACGGGCGTAAAGACATTGGCCGCAACTGCCGTACGCAGGATGCTTTCGCCGCGCTCGACGCCGTCGCGCATCTGTTCGACGCGGGCAGCCAGGTAAGCGTTGTCCACGGTCTGCGACACGACCGTCAGGGCCTGCACGATCGGCACGCCGCTGCGGGCCGACAGCGAAAAGCTCCTGGCAAAGCGCGACATGGTTCCTTTGTGGATGATCTTGCCGGCGATCGGCAGGCGCAATTTCCATCGGTCCCAGTTATAGCGCCCCGCTTCGGTCGCGATCCATGAGCGCCAGCCGAAGCCCGCAACGACTAGCAGGCCGGCGAACAGGGGCCAGTAATTGACGGTGAAATTCGAAGTCGACAGCAGGATGCGCGTCATCAGCGGAAGCTCCGCATTCAAGCTGCGGAATACCCCGGCGAAGGCGGGGATCACCCACATATTGATCACGACCATTGCCACCGCCATCGCAATCACCACGAAAGTCGGGTAGCGCAGCGCCGAACGTACGCGCTCTTGCATATCGCGTTCGAATTCAAGGTGGTCGAACAGGTGCAGGAAGACCTCGTCCAGCCGGCCGGTCATTTCGCCGACCCGTATCATCGACAGGTAAAACGGCGTGAATGCTTCCGGATGGCGCCGCATCGATGCCGACAGCTCACGGCCGGCATCGAGCGACTCGCGCAGGTCGGCGATCACCCGGGCAAAGGCTTTGCTGATGGCCGACTCCTGCAAGCCAGCGAGGCCGCGCATGATGGGCACCCCCGATTTCAGCAAGGTATGCATCTGCCGGCTGAACAGCTGCACGTCCATCGAATTGACGCTCTTTTCCGTCAGCTTTTCCCACAGCTGGCTCCAGCCCGACTTGCCAGTGGCGCGGTTGGCGGTCTCGGTAATTTCTACCGGGGTCACCCCGGTTGCAAACAGTTGGTCGGCCACGGCTCCGCTGTCCGCGCCCTCCAGCACGCCGGCCAGCAATTCACCACGGCCATTCCGGCCTTTGTATGCGAAATAAGGCAACTCAATCCTCTAACTGGTTACTGATACGCATCGCCTCCGAGACAGTGGTACGTCCCTGCACCACCTGCTGCACCGCATGGCGCCGCAGGGTCTGCCCGGCCATCTGCTGGGACGCAGCCTTGAGGAAGGTTGCCGGGTCCGGATCATTGGCAGCGTCCACCACCGACTGGGTCATTTCCAGCAGCTCATAAATCCCGGTGCGTCCGCGATAGCCAAGGCCATTGCAATGGGAACAGCCCTTGCCATAGAAGTAGCGGCCCATGTCGACCTTGTCCTTGAGCTCGAGGCTGAGCCATTCGTGCTCGTTCGGCGTCAAGGTGTAAGGCGTGGTGCAGGACTCGCAGATCAGGCGCAGCAAGCGCTGCGCCAGCACGGCCTGCAGCGAGCTGCCCACCATATAGCGCGGCACCCCCATGTCCATCAGGCGCAGCGGTGTGCTGGCGGCATCGTTGGTGTGCAGGGTCGACAGCACCAGGTGGCCCGTCATTGCGGCGCGCAGGCCGATCTGGGCGGTTTCCTGGTCGCGCATTTCGCCGACCAGCACGATATCCGGGTCCTGGCGCAGCGCGGAGCGCAGCACGCGCGCAAAATCGAGCTCGATCTTCTCATTGACCTGCACCTGGTTGATGCCGGCCAGGCGGTATTCGACCGGGTCTTCGACGGTGATCAGTTTCTTTTCCATCGAATTGAGTTCGGCCAGCGCGCAGTACAGCGTGGTGGTCTTGCCGCTGCCGGTGGGCCCGGTCACCAGCACCAGGCCGTTCGGGCGCGCCACGATGGCGCGGAAGCGGTCCAGCAACGGCTTGGGCATGCCGATGGCATCCAGGCGCAAAGTCATGCCGCTCTGGTTCAGCAAACGCATGACGATGGATTCGCCGTACTGCGTCGGCATGGTGGAAATACGCACGTCGATGCGGGCAGCCTTCACCCGCACGGCGAAGCGGCCATCCTGCGGCAGGCGCTTCTCGGAGATGTCCAGGTCGGACATCAGTTTCAGGCGCAGCGCCAGTGCCTGCGCGATCTTGATATCCGCTTCCGTTTGCAGGTGCAGCACGCCGTCGATACGGAAGCGGATCTGCAGCCGGCCTTCCTGCGGCTCGATGTGGATGTCGGACGCGCGCACCTGGGCCGCATCGTCGAACAGCGATTGCAGCAGCTTGACCACCGGCGCTTCTTCCAGCCCCGGACTGGCGGCAGCGAGTGCGCCAAAGTCCACCGAGCCCTCGCCCATCTCCTGTTCCAGCTCGCGTGCCAGGCCGGAGATGTCTTCCGTGCGGCGGTAAATGCGGTCGATGGCGGCCAGCACCTCGGTCTCGTTGACCACGGCCAGCTCGATAGTCTGTTTCAGCAGGCGTGCAATTTCGTCATACGCAAACAGGTCGGTCGGGTCGGACAGGCCGACCAGCATGGTTCCCTTGCGGTCTTCCAGCACCAGGGCGCGGAAGCGGCGCGCCTGGGTTTCCGGCAGCAGCCGAACCAGGTCGGAACTGATCTGGTAGAACTTGAGGTTGATGTAGGGGATGTTGAGCTGGCGCGCGAGCGCGCCGGAAATCTGTTCTTCGGTGACAAAGCCGTGTTCAACGAACACCCGCCCCAGTTTTCGCCCGCTGCGCTTCTGCTCCGCGAGCGCCATGCCCAACTGTTCTTCCGACAGCAGCTTTTGCTGCACCAGGATTTCACCTAAACGAACCTTTTCCGGTCTCGTCATACCACTTCCCCGATTACATTATTTGCTGGCATTGTATGCGAAGGAATCGTGCAAGCATAGCAAATCCAGTTAGCAGAATAACCACACTCCAGCCACGATGCTGGAGCGCGACGAATTCTTGCGATACGTGATCCAATTGCAGGGCCCATTTCCAATCGACCCGATGCCTGCACGCCGCCATGTACCAGCAACATTTTGGCCTGCACGAGGCCCCCTTCGGCATTACGCCGAACCCCGCCTTTTTTTATAGCGGGAATACGCGCGGCGAAATCCTGTCCGCCTTGCTTTACGCTGTCACCCAAGGCGAAGGTATCGTCAAGGTGACCGGCGAAGTCGGCTGCGGCAAGACCATGCTGTGCCGCATGCTCGAGGCGCGCTTGCCGCGCGGCGTCGACGTGCTCTACCTCGTCAATCCAACTTTGGGCCCGCAGGAAGTATTGCATGCCATCGCCGCCGAGCTCGGACTCAACACCAACGGCCGCCGTGCCGATGAGGTGTTGCGCGCCCTGCACGCCGAACTGATCGCTCGCCATGCCGCCAAGCACCGCGTGGTGCTCCTGGTCGAAGAAGCGCAGGCGATGCCGCTTGAAACGCTGGAGCAGGTGCGCCTGCTGACCAACTTGGAAACCGCCAGCAGCAAGCTGTTGCAGATCGTGCTATTCGGCCAGCCGGAACTGGATGAGCATCTGGCCCTGCCGCGCATGCGGCAACTGCGCGAGCGCATCACGCACAGCTTCAATGTGCCGCCGATGCCGCGCGAGCAGATCCCCTACTTCCTGTCGCACCGCTTGCGCGCTGCAGGCTACCAGGGGCCGGAACTGTTCAGCCGAGGCGCGGTGCGGCTGATTGCGCGCGGCTCGCAAGGCATCGTTCGCCGCATCAATGTACTGGCGGACAAATCGCTGATGGCTGCCTTTGCCGAGGATTTGCCGTATGTAAATTCCTACCACGTGCGGCAGGCGATTGAAGACAGCCTTTATTCGTGCGCGGTGGTTCGCGGTAATCGCAGTATGATCGTTTTCGATAAACTCCTGGCAACTTGCTTCAGGCGGCGAACGACATGAAGAACCTTGCGGCTTCCCTGTTATGCGTCCTGCTTGCGGCTTGCGCAGCGCCGAAACTTCCCCTATCCCCTACCCATGTGGCCGAACCCGAGCCGGTGGCAGGCGCGATTCCGGAACCGGTGCAGCAAAGCGCCGCACTTGCGCCGCCCCGGCCGGCTGCGCGGCAGGAGACCTATAGCGTGTCGGTGCACCGCGTACCGGTGCAATCGGTGCTGTTTGCGCTGGCGCGCGATGCAGGGCTGAATGTCGACGTGCATCCTGCTATTGATGGCACGGTAACGCTGAATGCACTCGACCAGACCTTGCCGCAGCTATTGGCGCGCATCGGCAAGCAAGTCGATATGCGCTACGAACTGCAGGGAAAGAACCTGCTGGTGCTGCCGGACCAGCCGTACTGGAACCACTACAAGATCGACTACGTCAATATCGCGCGCAGCACCAATAGCAGCGTGAGTATCGCGACGCAGATTTCCACCACGGGCGGTTCTGCCTACGGTGGCGGCGGCACGCCATCCAACCCGGTACCCACTGCCGGCAGTTCGCTGGGCAGCGGCGGCAACAACAACTCCACGACATCGGTTGCCAATCGTTCCGATAACAATTTCTGGTACAGCCTCGAGAAGAATATTCGCGATATGCTGCGCCCGACCACGCTCAATGACCAGCTTACCGATCCGCTGGCGCAGATGCGCGAACAAGCCAATGCGATGATGCAGCAAATGCAGGCCGGAGGCGGTGCTGCACCGGAAGCCGGCTACCCTGGCGCGCAGGCCAGTGCGGCGCAGGCACGCGCACTAGTTGGCGGGCCTGCCGCGAATACCGCGTTCGGTAACGGCGGGGCCCCAGCGGGCCGTAACCCGCCGTCCGTGATCGCCAATCCGGAAGGCGGTTTGCTATCCGTGCGCGCCACCAGCCGGCAGCATGAAAAGGTACAGGAATTCCTCGACATCATCATGTCCACCGCCAAACGGCAAGTACTGATCGAGGCGACCATCATCGAGGTCAAGCTCAGCGACCAGTACCAGCAGGGCATCAACTGGGCGCGCATCAATAGCAATGGCAAGCTGGGACAGGGACAGGTCGGCACCACACCACTTCCCTCCGGCGTAGCGCCAAAAAGCTCGGCCGGGGTCTTCATCTTTGACTACGCCAACCCGACTACACGCTTCGGCAATATCACGGCCACCATCCAGCTGCTGGAATCGTTTGGCAAAGTAAAGGTGCTGAGCAGCCCCAAGATCAGCGTGCTGAACAACCAGACGGCTTTATTGAAAGTGGTCGACAACAGCATCTTCTTTACGCTGAAAGTCACGCCTGCGGTCCTCACGTCGACCGGCACCATTGCGACGCCGGCCACCTATGAGTCCAAGGTGGAGACGGTACCAGTGGGCTTCGTCATGAGCGTAACGCCGCAGATTTCGGCGGAAGATGAAGTCACGCTCAATGTGCGGCCGACCATTACGCGCATTGTCGATTATGTCGAGGACCCCAATCCCGAATTGAGCAAACAGAATGTGAAGAGCCGGGTACCGGTGATCCAGGCCCGTGAAATGGAGTCCATCCTCAAGATCCAGAGCGGACAGGTCGCCGTCATGGGCGGCTTGATGCAGGATTCCGTCGACAACAAGAAAGACAGCATTCCCTTGCTCGGTTCCGTGCCGGTGCTGGGCAACCTGTTCTCGTACCGTAATGAGACGGCCAGCAAAACCGAACTGGTGATCTTCCTGCGGCCGGTGGTCGTGAAGGATGCCAGCCTGGCTGGCGACTATCGCAGCTACCGCTACCTCATGCCCCCGCGGCCGGCGGGTGAATTATGAGCTTGCTGATGCAGGCCTTGCGCAAGGCCGAACGCGCGCGCGCGCAGAACGGACATGATGCGGAACACGAGCCCAGCCTGGAGCCGCCACCATTTGGTGCGGATGCCGTGCCTTCGCCTGCGCCGATCGAAGGCGGACCTGCCTTCGCTGTCATGCCTGACGCCTGGCGGCTCGAACCGCTTGATGCCGAGCCACCGGTCGTTGCGGCGCAGGAAGCGGCACATGACCCTGTGCCGCCGCAAGCGCGCCATGAGCCGAAGCAGCCGCCGCCTGCAGCGGCCGCCCCACGCGCCACAGTTTCGCCCCGCGCGGCGGCAGGCAGCCCGGGCAACGGGGCCGCCGCTGGCCCAGGGAAAGGCATGGAGGCTGGCGGGTCGCGCAGCGCGGGATTGCAGCGGGCGATGGCCTCGCCACCGCGCCGGCTTGCGATCCTGGCCGCCGCCCTGGCGGCCCTGCTCGCGGTATTTGCCTTTATTTACTGGCGTGCCGTGTCAGCGCCCGGCCCCGGAGCGCGGCTGCCGATGGTGCCCATGCCGGCGCCCGGATCGCCTCCGGTAGCGCAGGACGGCTCGCAGCAAGGTGCGCCCATACCGGTGACACCCTATGTTACCCCGCCCGGCGGCGATCCCGGCCTGCAGGCCGCTGCACCAGGCAGCGCCGCCGGTGCAGCCGAAGCCGGCGCGGGCGACTCGTTTGCCTCGGCGGGCGCCAACGGGACTTCGGGATTGGTCGGCGCAGGCGCTGCCACGCCAACGCCAACGCCTGCCGCAAAAGCGCCAGCCTCGCGCCCGAATGCCGAGGTTGCGATCCCCACGCCCGAACAGCTTGCCGCCATCACCGATCCCGCCATTCGCGCCGAAGCAATGCGCGACGCCGGGGAACGCGCGGCACGGCAGGTGCGCGCAGAGGGCGCGGCAGCGTCGCAACCGGCTGGAGGGCAAAGCAGGCTGCAGGCACAAAATGCCGGCAGCATTGCGGCCAGCGTCGTAAGATCGCCTGCGCCTAAAACAGCAATAGGCGACACCGGCACCGTCCAGTTTGTGCGCAGCACGGCGTCGAGCCAGGTCGAGCCAGCCGTACAGAATGGCTACGCCGCCCTGAAGTCCGGCGACCTCGCCACCGCGCACCAGCAATACGATCTCGCCCTGCTGCAAGACCCGACGAACCGCGACGCACTGCTCGGCGCCGCCGCCGTGGCGCTGCGCGAACACGATGGGCAACAGGCATCCAGCAATTACCTGCGCCTGCTCGAACTGGACCCCAACGACCCGGATGCCCTGGCCGGACTCACCGAACTGCGCCCCGGCGACCTGCAGGCAAACGAGATCAAACTGCGCGGCCTGGCGCGCCAGCACCCCGACTCCGGCCCCGTGCAATTCGCCCTTGGCAACCTGTTCGCGCGCCAGGGCCGCTGGCCGGAAGCCCAGCAAAGCTACTTCCGCGCCTTCAGCGCCATGCCCGAAAACGCGGACTACGCTTTCAACCTTGGCGTCGGCCTTGACCGCATGAACCAGCCGCGCCTGGCCCAAACCTATTACCGCCGCGCGCTGGAACTGGCGCAGGCCAGTCCTCCAACATTCAACATCGAAGCCGTCCGCAAGCGATTGCAAATCCTGGAAACGCCGCCCCGATAAAGCACAATGGCCGACACGCAGAAAATCCCGCTCGGCAAACTGCTGATCCAGAAAGGCGTCATCAGCCAAGACCAGCTGCGGATCGCACTGACCGAGCAAACACGCAACAACGAGCCCCTGGGCAAGTTGCTGATTGCGCTCGGCTTCGTGACCGAAGCGACGATGCGCGAGGCGCTCAGCGAAAAGCTGAATACCCGCTCGGCCGACCTGAAAAGCCTGGTGGTCGACGCCGTTGCACTCCAGCTGATTCCCAAGGAGGTGGCCAAGCGCTACCGGGTCTTCCCCATCGTGTACGAACGGGCGACCGATGAACTGGTGCTGGCCATGTCCGACACCACCAACATCGTCGCGCTCGACCAGATCAACGCCATGCTGGTCAAGGGCATCACGCTGGTGCCGCTGCTGGTCAACGATTCCGATATCGCCTACGCCATTGACCATTACTACGGTTTTGAGCTGTCGATCGACGGCATCCTGCACGAAATCGAAACCGGCGAGGTGACGCTGGATGCCGCCTCCGACGAATACAGCCAGCCCATGGTGCGCCTGATCGACGCCCTGCTGGCCGATGCGGTGCAGAACAGCGCTTCGGATATCCACTTCGAGCCCGAGCACAGCTTCCTGCGCATCCGCTACCGTATCGACGGCATCCTGCGCCAGATCCGCAGCCTGCACCGCTCGTACTGGCCCGCCATGGCCGTGCGGCTCAAGGTGATCAGCCATATGAACATCGCGGAAACCCGCGCGCCGCAGGATGGCCGCATTTCGATCCGGTTTTCCGGCCGCCAGATCGACTTTCGCGCCAGCAGCCAGCCCACCACCCATGGCGAAAACATCGTGCTGCGCGTGCTGGACCGCCAGAAAGGCATCGTCCCCCTGGAAAAGCTGGGCCTGGCCGAGCATGAACTCGACGTATTGAAGCTGATGATCGCGCGGCCCGACGGGCTGATCCTTGTCACCGGCCCCACTGGCAGCGGCAAGACCACCACGCTGTACTCGATCCTGAACCATATCAACACGGAATCCGTGAACATCATGACCATGGAAGACCCGGTCGAATATCCCATGCACCAGATCCGCCAGACCTCGGTCAACGAATCGGCCAAGCTGGGCTTTGCCGACGGCATCCGCTCCATGATGCGCCAGGACCCCGACGTGATCCTGGTCGGCGAAATCCGTGACAAGGAGACCGCCGACATGGCGCTGGCGGCAGCCATGACCGGGCACCAGGTCTATTCCACGCTGCACACCAATTCCGCGGTCGGCGCCATTCCGCGCCTGCTCGACCTTGGCGTAGTAGCCGATGTCCTGTCGGGGAATATCATCGGCATCATCGCCCAGCGCCTGGTGCGCAAGCTTTGCCCGCACTGCAGGCAGCCGGTCGAAGCCGACGAACTGGAACGACGCCTGCTCGGGCTCCCGGCCGACCAGGCGCCCGTCACGATCTTCCGCGCCGGCGCCTGCGACCGCTGCGCGCACCAGGGCTACAAAGGCCGCATGGCGATCATGGAGCTGTTGCGAATGAGCGCTGAATTTGACGAAATGGTGGCGCGCCGCGCACCGGCGCGGGAGCTGCGCAATGCCGCCCGTGCCGCCGGCCTGCACTCGCTGGTAGACGACGGCATGCGCCGCGTGATGGAAGGCCTGACCACGCTGGACGAGGTGTCGCGCGTGGTCGACCTCACTGACAGGCTGAGCTGATATGCCACAGTTCATTTACCGCGCCATGGACGCCAGCGGCAGCATCGTGCCGGGGAATATGGACGCGCATAATGTGCCCGACCTCGAACTGCGCCTGCAGCGCATGGCGCTGGACCTGATCGACTACCGCGAAACGCGCCAGCGCAAGCTGCGCATCGGCGGCCAGCGCGTGACGCGGCGCGACCTGATCAACTTCTGCTTCCACCTTGAGCAAATGAGCAGTGCCGGCGTGCCGATGCTGGAAGGATTGCGCGACCTGCGCGATGGCGCCGACAACCTGCGGCTGCGAGAAATCATTACCGACCTGGTGGAGAAGATCGAAGGCGGCCTGCAACTCTCCAGTGCGCTGGCATCGTATCCGGAGGTCTTCGACCAGAGTTTTACCAGCCTGGTACGCGCAGGCGAGCAAAGCGGCAAGGTCAATGAAGTCTTCCGCGACCTGGCGGAAAACCTCAAATGGCAAGATGAGCTGGCGGCGCAGGCGCGCAAGGCCATCACCTATCCGGCCTTTGTGCTGGTCATCGTCAGCGGGGTGATGTTCTTCCTGATGATCTACCTGGTGCCGCAGCTGACTGCATTCATCAAGAACATGGGGCAGGAGCTGCCGCTGCATACGCGTATCCTGATCGCGCTGTCGGACATTTTTATCCATTACTGGTACCTGCTGCTGGCGATGCCGGTGTTGGCGTGGCAGCTGCTGCGCTGGCAGTTGCGGCGCGACGATCGCACTGCTTTCGCCTTCGACCGCCTGATGCTGCGTGCGGTACCGGTGCTGCACAAACTGATCATGGCCCGCTTCGCGACCTATTTCGCCCTGATGTATTCCGCCGGGATTCCCGTGCTCGAATGCATTCGCCTGTCGGAAGGCATTGCCGGCAACCGCGTGGTGGCGGCCGCCATGCGCCGCGCGCGCGAGCTGATTTCGGAAGGCCATACCGTCGCTGCGGCCTTCAAGCAGGTCGAGCTGTTCCCGCCGCTGGTGGTGCGCATGCTGCGCGTTGGCGAAGCCACCGGCGCACTCGATGCGACGCTGCGCAATGTCGCCTATTTCTACAACCGCGAAGTAAGGGAGCGGATCGAGCGCATGCAATCCATGATCGAGCCGGCGATGACCGTGATCCTCGGCATCGTGCTGGGCTGGATCATGCTCTCCGTGCTCGGGCCGATTTACGACACCATCAGTTCGATCAGGATCTGAGTCCATGACCCGCAAACTACTCCTGCACCTGACCGGCGAGCGGCTTTGCTGCTGGCTGTGGGAACGCGGCAGCCTCGGTACCGGTCCCTGCTTCGAGCACACGCCCGCCGGCTTGCAGCAATTTACCGCATGGCTGGAGGGCCGCGAGGATACGCCTGCCCTGATGCTGGCCGACCTGGTGGAAGAAGACTTCCAGCGCCACTTGCTGCCGCACGTTGCCGGCCGCGCGGGGCACGCCATGCGCGACAGGCGCCTGGCGCAGGCGTGGCGCGACACGCCTTTCCGCTGCGCGCACGTACAAGGCCGCGAGGATGAGGGGCGGCGCGACGATATCGTTCTCCTCTCCGCGCTGACCAACCCGGCCATGCTTGTCCCCTGGCTCGAGGCGCTGGAAAGCCAGCGTATTCCGCTGGCGGCGCTTTATACGCCCGCACTCCTGAGCGCAGACTTGCTGCCGGAAGGAGCACGGCAGGAGCCGCATCTCCTGCTGGTGACGGAGCATGCGGGCGGCATAAGGCAGACCTATTTCCAGTACGGTAAACTGCGCTTTTCCCGGCTCGCGCAAGCCGCGGCAAGTCCCGAGCAGGAAGCGGAGCGCACCCGCCAGTTCCTGGTCGGCGCGCACATGCTGAAACGCGACCTACCCTTGCAGGTGCTGGCTTTGCTGCCCCTGGCCCGTATCGCCACCCCGCCCGCGGCCAGCATTGCCCCGCTGCTTGACTGGCGCGTCATGCCGCTGGCGGAAGCGGCGGCCCGGCAACGGCTGGCTGCTTCCGACAATCCCGACCAGCTGATTCTCGGCATGGCGGCACGCACCGCCCCGCCCAGCCACTACCCGCTTGGTGTACGCCAGCGCTATTACAGCCTGTGGCGCGCGCGCAAATCCCTGTATGCGTCGAGCGCGGTCATGGCGGCATGCTGCCTGTTGTGGACGGGCGCCAATATGATCGGCTACTCGCTGGCGCGCAGCCATACGCAGGCGCTACAGCGGGAGACGCATGGATTCACCACCGCGTACCAGGGCAGCATGTCAAGCATGCCGCCAGCCGTCGACAAGACTGCCAATATGAAGGCCGCGGTGCAGATCGCGCAAATGGTGGCGCGCCAGGGACCTTGGCCGCAGGCGGTCATGGCCGTGCTGAGCGAGGCCCTTGAGCGTTCACCGCAAATCCGCTTGACGCAGCTCGATTGGCGGGCCAATGCTCCAGGCGTGGCGCCGGTGACGGCGAGCAGCGCCTTCCCGGGCACGGCAACTTCGCCTGCCCTGGTGGCGCCCCAGTCGTCCATGCTGATCGGGATTCCCAAGGCGCCGCCGCAGCAGGTGCGGCTGCAGGCAGAAGTGCTGGTAGGCCAGGACGACTATCGCAGCGTCCTGCTCAGCATGAATCGCTTTGCGCAGGAACTGGCGCGCACGCCGGGCATGACGGTGGAGATCGAGCAACTGCCGTTTGATGTCAGGCCAAACGTCAAACTCAGTGGCAAGGCGGGTTCGCCGACCGGCCTGGGAGAGCGCTCCAAATTCACTTTGAATCTCAGGTGGGCGCCATGATCGTCTTTCGCGAGTTTTCCCTGCTGCGAAATGCCGTGCTGGTGTTCCTGGCCACGCTGGCCGTTTCGCTGGCCCTGGTGTCTGCGAGTTCATGGCATCTGCGGCGCGCCCATTTCGAGGAGGCCGCAGCTGTACTGGAACGCGACGGGGCGCGCTTGCGGCTGGCCCACGCCGAGACGGAAAAGGAAGAGATCCGCCAGTACCAGCCGCAGTTCGTGGAGCTGCGCCGCCGCGGACTGGTGGGGCCCGAGCGGCGGCTCGACTGGGTGGAGGCGATCCGGCAGATTCAGGAGCAGCGGCGCTTGCTGCCTTTGACTTATGAAATCGAGGTCCAGCAGCCGTACCGGCTTGAGACCACGTTACCGACGGGCGACTACGCCTTGCTTGGCAGCCGGATGGCCCTGCATATGGACTTGCTGCACGAACTGGATTTACTGAACTTCCTTTCCGACCTGCGTTTGACCGGGACTTTCGCCGTGCAGGATTGCGTGATCCGGCGCGCTGCGGGCGCATCGCCGGCAACCGGCGTCCTGGCGCCGACCCTGAATGCCGATTGCACCTTGAACTGGCTGACCTTGACGCCTGCCACGACGCCCGGAAAGCCGCTGCGAGGCCCGCTATGAGGCGCGGTTTGCCGGCGCTGCTTCTGCTACTGGCCTGCCAGGCTGGCGCGCAGAGTTTCGTCAGCCTGGGGCGGCTGTTCACCACGCCGGACGAACGCGTGCGGCTTGATGCGCAGCGCAACCAGGCGGCGCCAGCCGGCAGCATAGCGGGGCCGGGCAGCGTCCAACCGCCGGCCGGCGGGACTGCTGCGCCGGGGATGAATTCATCGCCGGGCTGCCCCCCCGGGGCGGCGCCGGGATGCTTGCCGGCTGGCGAGCCCGGCATGGGCGGTGCGAACGGCGCCATGACAGGCGCGGACGGTACGGCCGAGCTGCCGGGAGCGGGCAATGCGGAGCCGGCAGGACTTCGGCTGGGCGGGGTGATCCGGCGCAGCAATGGCGCGGCGATGATCATCGTGAATGGCGAAGCGCAGCCCGCGCCCCCGGGGGCTGCCACGCGCGGCACGGTTACTTTGCAGGCTGACGGGCGCTCTGTCGTGCTGAAGCCGGGCCAGCGCTACGATCCGGCCACTGGGGAAGTGCATGAAGCCGCGCGCTAAGCAAGGCGGCGCTGCGCTACTGGCGCTCCTGCTGGTTGCCACGGTAGCCATGGCTGCGCTGCTGCTGTCGGCTTTCAGCGGCGGCAGCGTCGAACGCGCACGTGAACAGCGAACCCATGCCCTGCTGGCGCAAGCCAACGAGGCACTGATCGGCTTTGCCGCGACCCACGGCCGCCTGCCGCGGCCCGCGACGGACGAGGCCGGACGCGAACGATCGGCATCGTGTGCCAGCGAAGCCGACTGCAGCGGCCTGCTGCCGTGGATGGAGCTGGGCGTGCCGGCGCAAGACAACTGGGGCCGCCAATTGCGCTACAGCGTAACGCCGGCATTCACCGTCGCACCGCTGGCACGGACCGCACTGGTTGCCGGCAAGCGCGTCCTGTCGCGCGACGCGAGTGGCGCGCTGTTCTTCGTGGCCGGCCAAGAGACATGTTCGCTGGCCGCGCAATGTTCGCCGGCGCTCATCTTCTCGCGCGGCCGCAGCGATGCGCTGGACAGCCAGGACGAAGCCGGCAACCTGCAGGCGACCGCCGACTTCATGCAGCGGCCACGCAGCGCCGACAGCGACGCGCCGGGCGGCGCCTTCGACGACCTGCTCGTCACCGTCCCCCTGCACACGCTCTACGAAAGGATGGCGGCCGCCAGGACCCTGCCATGAAACAGCAAACTGCCTTCACCCTGGTTGAAATGGCGATCGTGCTGGTGATCGTCGGCCTGCTGCTGGGCGGCATGCTGGCGCCCCTGTCGGCGCAGATGGAACAGCGGCGCGCCGCCGATACCATCAAAGCGCTGGAAGAAGCACGCGACGCGCTGGCCGGATTCGCCGCCCGCAACGGCTACCTGCCCTGCCCCGCCATCTCCGCCTCCAACGGCCTGGAGGACCGCAGCGGCACCCGCTGCAGCAACGGGCGCCGCCTCGGGTTCCTGCCGTGGGCGACCCTGGGCCTGCCCAAGCTCGACGCCTGGCAGCACCTCTACCTGTACAGCGTCACCCCTTCGTTCAGCGACAGCGGCGTGCCGTTCCGCCTCAACACCGCGCGCGACATCAGCATCGCCAGCCGTGAAGCGACGGGCGCACTGGTACCGGCCAGCGCCCAGAACGATATTCCCGCCGTGGTGCTGTCGCAAGGCCGCAATGGCTTCGGCGCCTTCAGCGACGTAGGCGTGCAGGCTGCCGACATGGGCCAGGGCAATGTCGACGAAAAAGCCAACTTCCAGGGCGACGGCCGCATGTTCATCGCGCGCGACCGCGCCGACAACCCTGCTGCTCCAGGCGGCGCTTATGACGATATCGTGGTCTGGCTATCGCCCAACATCCTGTTCAACCGAATGCTCGCAGCCCAAAGGCTGCCGTGAACACAAACCAAGGAGAGCGCCATGAAACATCGCGGCTTCACCCTCGTTGAAATCGCCATTGTCCTGGTCATCATCGGCCTGCTGCTTGGCGGCGTGCTGAAAGGCCAGGCCCTGATCGACAGCGCCAAGGTCAAAAGCATCATCCAGCAGGCCACGGCATTGCAGGCGGCAGTCAACGCCTACCAGGACCGCTTCCGCGCCCTGCCCGGCGACGATATCCTGGCCACCACCCACATTCCCGGAGCAGCCGGCAATGGCAATGGCGACGGCCAGATCACCGAATACCAGCTGGCGCCGCAGCACCTGGCGCTGGCAGGCCTGATCACCGGCTCCTACAACGGCAGCACCGATTTCATGACCAGCGCCCAGGGCGGCGCGGTGTACATTTACAACGACGTGGTCGGCGGCCGGGGCGGTAATGGGATCCGCTTCGACAACCTGCCGGACACGTTTGCGGAGCAGATCGACGCCAAGCTGGATGACGGCAAACCGGATTCCGGCAACGTGCGCGCGACTGGGCCTTATACTAATAACGGAAGCATCATCACGCGCCTGGCAATCTTTTTCTGAGACTCTATGACAGCAAACCCTGAACGGCGCCGCGTCTTCCTGATGCGGCATGGCAGCGTCACCTACTTCGACGAGGCCGGCAAACCCCACCTCCCGGAAACCGTCCCCTTGAACGATGCTGGCCGCGCGCAAGCGGCGGCAGCCGGCCGTGCTTTCGCGGCCGACGGCATCCAGTTTGACCGCGTCATCGTCTCCGGCCTGCCGCGCACCGTCGAAACCGCAAAGCGCGTGCTGGCGGAAACCGGCCAGCAGATCCAGCTCGAAACCTGGCCCGAACTGGCCGAAATCCGCGGCGGCAAGCTGGCCGGCATCCCCGACGACAAGCTGCGCGAGGCCTTCACCGGCGTTTTCGAAGGCGTGGTGCCGGAGCAGCGCCGCTTCCTCGGCGGCGAATCGGTGGGCGAGCTGATGGACCGTATACATCCGGCGATCGCCAGCCTGGTCGCCGACGACAGCTGGGACACCGTGCTGCTGGTGCTGCACGGCGGCGTCAATCGCGCCATCCTGTCTTATGCCCTGACCGGCGGCCAGCGCCTGTTCCTCGGCAACCTGTCGCAGGCCGCCGGCTGCATCAACGCGCTGGACGTCGGCCATGCGCGCCACGACTGGATTGTGCGTTTTTCCAACTACGCGCCGCCCGCCCCGCTGCAAGGCGCAACCCGCAACACCACGATGGAGCAGCTGTTTAACGAATATTCCAAATCGCGCTTGCTTTCCCGCCCACAAAAATAGTACGATCGTTCGGAAGGAGGCATTATGTTCGAAGAATTCATGGGCACCAAGGAGGTGTCGGCGCGCCACCGTTTCGACACCGCCGCACTGGACACCTACCTGCGCCGGCACGTGGAAGGCTATCCGCAAGGCGAGTTGAAGGTCGAGCAGTTCAAGGGCGGCCAATCGAATCCCACCTTCAAGCTCTCAATCGGCGGCCAGCACTATGTGCTGCGCACCAAGCCGGCGCCGGCCGCCAAGCTGCTGCCATCGGCCCATGCAATCGAACGCGAATTCCGCGTAATGGACGCCCTGCACAGGGCGGGCTTCCCGGCCGCACGCCAGTATTGCCTGTGCATGGACGAAGAGGTGATCGGCCGCGCCTTCTACGTGATGCAGTTTGTCGAAGGCCGCGTGCTATGGGACCAGGCCCTGCCCGGCATGGCGCCCTCCGAGCGCGCCGCGATCTACGATGAACTGAATCGCGTCATCGCGCAGTTGCATAGCATCGACTACAGCGCCATCGGGCTTGGCGACTACGGCAAGCCTGGCAACTACTTCCAGCGCCAGATCGAACGCTGGAGCAAGCAGTACAAGGCATCCGAGACCGAAACCATCGAAGCGATGGACCAGCTGATCGCCTGGCTGCCGGCCAATATTCCGCCCGGCGAAGACACCGCCATCGTGCACGGCGACTTCCGCCTCGACAACATGATCTTCCACCCGACCGAGCCGCGCATCCTGGCGGTGCTGGACTGGGAACTGTCGACGCTGGGCCATCCATTCGCGGACTTCAGCTACCACTGCATGAGCTGGCACATCGAGCCGGGCCAGTTCCGCGGCATCGCAGGCCTGGACCTGGAAGCGCTCGGCATCCCATCGCAGCGCGAGTACATTGCGCGCTACGCCGAACGCACCGGCAAGGACATCCGCCTGGAAGACTTCAACTTCTACCTGGCATTCAATATGTTCCGCCTGGCCAGCATCATGCAGGGCATCATGAAGCGCTACGTGGACGGTACGGCTTCCAGCGCGCAGGCGCTGGAATCGGGCAAGCTGGCGCGCCCGATGTCGGCCATGGGTTGGGCCTACGCCCAGGGCAAGGCAATCGAATAAGGGAATCGCAATGGACTTCGACTACTCCCCGCGCACCAAGGAATTGCAGGCGCGCCTGCTGGCCTTCATGGACCAGCATATCTACCCGAACGAGAAGGCGTTCCACGAAGAAGTGGAGCGCAACGGCCGCGAAAAAGGCAGCCGCTGGATCCCGACCGAACTGATTGAGCGCCTCAAGCCGCTCGCGCGCGAACAGGGCTTGTGGAACCTGTTCCTGCCGCGCTCGAGCCGTGCGCCGGAAGGTTTGTCCAACCTCGATTACGCGCCGCTGTGCGAAATCATGGGCCGCGTGCCGTGGGCGGCGGAGGTGTTCAACTGTTCCGCGCCCGATACCGGCAATATGGAAACGCTGGAGCGCTACGGCACCGAGGAACATAAACAGCGCTGGCTGGAACCGCTGCTGCGCGGCGAGATCCGCTCCGCGTTCGCGATGACCGAACCTGCGGTGGCGTCGTCGGACGCTACGAATATCGAGACGCGCATCGAGCGCGACGGCGAGCACTATGTGATCAACGGGCGCAAATGGTGGATTTCGGGCGCCGGCGATCCGCGCTGCCAGGTCTATATCGCCATGGGCAAAACCGATGCCGATGCGCCACGCCACGCGCAGCAGTCGATGATCCTGGTGCCTGCCGATGCGCCCGGGCTGACCGTCCTGCGCCCCTTGCCGGTCTTCGGCTACGACGACGCGCCGCACGGGCACTGCGAAATGGTGTTCGAGAACGTGCGGGTGCCTGCTTCGCACCTTCTTCTGGGCGAAGGCCGCGGCTTTGAGATCGCCCAGGGGCGCCTGGGTCCCGGCCGCATCCACCATTGCATGCGCGCCATCGGCGTGGCCGAGCGTGCGCTGGTACTGATGGTGCAGCGCCTGTCATCGAGGGTTGCGTTTGGCAAGCGGCTTTCCGACCAGGGCGTGTGGCGCGAACGCATCGCGGAATCCCGCATCAAGATCGACACCGCACGCCTGCTGACGCTGAAGGCGGCCTATATGATGGACACGGTCGGCAACAAGGTCGCCCAGTCGGAAATCGCCATGATCAAGGTTTTAGCCCCGAATGTGGCGCAGCAGGTGCTGGATTGGGCCATCCAGGCCCATGGCGCGGCCGGCGTGTCGGACGATTTCCCGCTGGCCTACCAGTGGGCCGGCAACCGCACCCTGCGCCTGGCCGACGGCCCGGATGAAGTGCACCGCAACGCCATTGCCAAACTGGAAATTGCGCGCTTCTCGTCTACCAAAAGCTAAGCTATCATCATCCTGCAGTCACTCTTCCGAAAGGATGTGCCGTGCAGGACGAATCCAGCAAGCCCTTGCCGCCGTTGCGGTCGCAGATTGCGCTGCTGGCGGCGGCTTGCGCCGCGCCTGCGCTGCTGGCCGTAGCCCTGCTGCTGGTGTACTTCCAGCAGCGCGACCTGGGCCGCGCGGAACTGCAGCTGCAGCGCATCGAACGCGCGGCCGCAGCCATCGTGGACCGCCAGTTGCTGGCCGCGCAAGCAGCGGCCATCATGCTGGCCAGCAGTCCCAGCGCCCGCAGCGGCGACCTGGTAGCCCTGCGCAGCCAGGCTGCGGGCGCCCTGCCGCCGGCCTTGCCCTATCTCTCGCACGTTCTTTTCACTGAAAACGGCGCAGCACAGCTCATCGCCGGCAGTGCGCTGCCAATTGAGCGCGCCGCCAATGCGGCCCGCATCAAGTTTGCGCCAAACGCGCGATCGGCCGCCAGCCTGCTGCCCGCGAATGGCAAGGAACCGGCCCACATTGCAATCGACGTGCCGATCCAGCGCCCGGGCAAGCCGCAGGCGGCGCTGAGCGTCCTGCTGCCGGCCGACACGCTGGACAAGATCGCCGAGGAGATGCAGCTTCCGTCCGACGCCGTGATCGCCGTGCTGGCGCCCGACGGGCGCCTGGTGGCCCGCAGCCACGACGACGGGCGTTCCCGCGGGCAGCCTGCGGCAGAAGCCTTGCATGGCCTGCCACTGCAAGTCGGCTACCTGCGCGGCGCCGACAGTCCATGGAGCGTGGCGGTCGCCGCACCCGGGCTTGGAGCGCTGAATGCCTTCGATGGCCTGTTCTTCGGTCTGGCCGTCGTGCTCGCGGCGCTGGTGCTGGCCGGTTTTGCCGCCGCAGCTTTGGCCGCGCGCCGCATCGCAAACTCCATCGATGCGCTGCACGCGCCGGCCCAGGCCTTGGGAAGCGGTGCCAGCATCGAAGCTCCGCACGTCTCCTTCCAGGAGGCGCGGCAGATTGGCGATACCCTGCTGCGGCTTGACCGCGACCTGACCCGCCATCGGCAAGACCTGGAACGCGTGGTCGAGGAGCGCACCCAGCAACTGGAAAATTCCAACGCCCTGCTGGAGACGATTTACGCCACGGCGCCGGTCGGCCTGAGTTTTGTCGATACCAGGCTGCGCATCCTGATGATCAACGACTACCTGGCATCGATGAACGGCCTGGCGGTCAACGACCATATCGGGCGCCGCTTCGATGAAGTGATCAGCGATCGCGCCTTGGTGGCGCAGGTGAACCAGGCCTACCGCAAGGTCCTGGCCAACGGCGAAGCGGTGCCCAACGCCGAAATCTCCGGCAATACCTCGGCGCGCCCCGGCCGCAGCAGCCACTTCCTCACCGGCTATTTCCCGGTATTCGGCGCCGACGGCACGATGGTCGGCATCACGACCGTGCTCATGGATATCACCCAGCAGAAGGAGACGGAAGCCGCACTGCGCCAGTCCAAAGCCCTGTTCAAGTCCGTGCTGGAAAACATGCCGGCCATGGTGTTCGTCAAGGATGCCCAGCACCTGCGCTTTGAACTGCTGAACCGCCAGGGCGAATTGCTGCTCGGCCGTCCGCGCGAGGACTTGCTCGGCAAGAGCGACCGTGATTTCTTCCCGCCGGAGCAGGCGGCGGCCTTCCAGGAATCGGACCGCAAGGTGCTGGCCGGCGAGCAGGTCATGGAGATTCCGGAAGAAGCGCTACGCATCGCCGCCGGCGAAATGCGCTACCTCACCACGCGCAAGGTGGCGCTGCGCGACGAACAAGGCATCGCCACCCACTTGCTGGGCATCTCGCTCGACATCACTGACCGCAAACGCGCGGACGAAGCCTTGCAGCAGACTTCCCTCAGCCTGGCGCGCAGCACCAGCTTCCTGCATACGGTGACGGAAAACCTGCCAGGCCTGGTGGCCTATTGGGATGCCGGGCTGCGCTGCCATTTCGCCAACAAGTATTTCCTGGCCTGGTTCGGCAAAACGCTGGAGCAAGCCATGGGCGAACCGATCGACCGCGTGCTGCCGGCCGGCCTGCTGGAACAGATCCGGCCCCATATCAATGCGGTGCTGGATGGCAGTCCGCAGCACTTCCTGCGCGAACTGGAACTGCCGACGGGCGAGCCGCGCTACGCGTGGATCAATTTCATCCCCGACCGTGGCGAATCGGGCGCCGTACGCGGCTTTTATGCCCTGGGTTCGGATGTTACTGAACTTAAGCGCGGCGAACTGAAATTGCAGGAGCTGAACGAACAACTGATGCGGGCGCGCGATCGCGCCGAAGCTGCCAGCCGGGCCAAGAGCGAATTCGTGGCAAACATGAGCCATGAGATCCGCACCCCGATGAATGCCATTACCGGGCTGGCGCGCCTGCTGGAAGAGGCGCCCCTGGAACGGCGCGAGCGCAGCTTTGTCAGCAAGATCCAGCTTGCGACGCAAAGCCTGCTGGGCGTGGTCAATGACGTGCTGGACTTCTCGAAGATCGAGGCCGGCCAGCTCCAGCTCGAGCAGGCGCGCTTCAACCTCGATCAGTTGCTGGCCGGGGCCGCCGTGCTGGTCGCCAACGGCGCCTGGGACAAAGGGGTGGAGCCGGTGTTTGACATCGCCCCCACACTGCCGGCCGAAATGGTGGGCGATGCGATGCGCTTGCAGCAGGTGCTGCTCAACCTCCTCAGCAATGCCATCAAATTCACCGAACGCGGCGAAGTCGTGTTGACCGTGCGCGAAACCGAAGGCAGCGCCAATTCGCTGGCATTGGAATTCACCGTGCGCGACACCGGCATCGGCATTCCGGCGGAGCAGCAGCACCATATGTTCGACGCTTTCTCCCAGGGCGACAGCAGCACCAGCCGCCGCTATGGCGGCACGGGGCTGGGACTGGCCATCGCGCGCCGCCTGTCGGACCTGATGGGCGGCGTCATCGACGTCGAAAGCACGCTGGGCCGGGGTTCCACCTTCCGCTTTACCTGCCCTTTGCAGCGCCTTGCCGACAGCGCTCCCCGGGAAGCGCCGGCCCGCCTGCGCGGCTTGACCGTACTGGCGGTCGACGATAACGCCTCCGTGCGCCAGGCCCTGCTGAGGGCCGGCCGGGCCCTGCAATGGACCACCGTCGCAGTGGCCAGTGCCGATCAAGGCTTGCAGGCGCTGCGCACGCGTCGCTTCGACCTGATGATGCTCGACAGCGCGATGCCCGCCACCGACGGCGTCGCCATGCTGGTGCAGGCGCGCGACGAACACCTGGCCCTCCCCAAAATCGTGATGATGGCGCCGGAGCGCTCCAGCGACGATTTGCAGCAGCTGGCCGACAGCCTGCAAATCGACGCCGTGCTGGCCAAGCCATTTACCCCGTCGGGCCTGCGCGACGCCGCCCTGGCCGCACTCACCGGCGCCAACCAGCCCGAGCACCGCAGCGGTAATGCCGCGCTTTCCGGCAGCCTGGCGGGCATGCACTTGCTGCTGGTGGAAGACAATGAGATCAACCAGGAAATGGCGCGCTACATCCTGCTCCATTGCGGCGCATTGGTGGAGGTGGCGTCCAACGGCGAGATCGCGCTCGACATGCTGCGCGACGACCCGCAGCGCTTCGACGCGGTGCTGATGGACCTGCAGATGCCGGTGATGGACGGCTACCGCGCCACCGAATCGATACGCTCCATGGGCCTGCGCTCCCTGCCCATCATCGCCATGACCGCCAATGTCATGCCGGAAGACCGCATACGTGCCATTGAATCCGGCGTCGATGCGCATATCGCCAAACCTATCGATGTCGACGAAATGATCGCCACCCTGACCCGGCTCGCACCGCTGCATCCGGAACTTGTCGGCGCCGCACAGCCGGGCGGGGAGCAGCGCAGCGACGGCTGCCCCGCCTCCGTGCCCGGCATCGACCTGGAAGCCGCGCTGCGGCGCGTCGCCGGCAACTATGCCGCCTTCGCCGGCCTGCTCAAGCGCTTCGAGAATTCGCAGGGCGACGCCGTGCGCGAAATACGCGACTGCCTGGCGCAGGACAAGCGCTATGCCGCCACGCGCGTGCTGCATCGCCTGAAGGGCGTGGCCGCCAACCTCGGCGCCAGCGAGGTGGCCCGCCTCAGCGCCCAGGTGGAAGCCGCCGTTGCCGAAGGCCAGGACAGCTCGGCTGCCGCCCTGCTGCTGTCGCTGGAACAGGCGCTGGCCGTGGTGATCAGCGCCGCGCGCGAGCTGCCGGTCCCGGTGCCCGCCGCAGCCAGCAGTACGCCGGTATCCAGCCTGCCGCAAGCCCTGGGCGACTTGCAGATGCTGCTCAGGAACAGCAATATGCGCGCGCTGGCCGCGTTCAAGGCCCTCAGCCCCGTCCTCGAACAGCGCTGCCCCGACCTCCTGCCCGCCTTGGCCAACGCCATCGAGACGCTTGACTTCACCAGTGCCGAACAACGGCTGCAGGAAATCATGAAACGGGAGGAAACCGCATGACATGGACCGACCAGGCGCGCAACGGGCGCCTGCTGATCGTCGATGACGCCATGGAGAATATCCAGATCCTCAACCACGTCCTGGGCGAGGAGCATGAGGTGCTGTTTGCCATGAACGGCGAGAGGGCGCTGGAGCTGGCGCACCAGCACCAGCCCGACCTGATCCTGCTCGATGCGGTCATGCCGGGCATGGACGGCTACGAAGTCTGCGCCGCCCTGCACGCCTCGTCGGATGTGCACGACATCCCGGTGATCTTCGTCATCGCGCTGACCACGCCCGAGGACGAGACGCGGGCGCTGGAGGCCGGCGCGGTGGATTTCATCACCAAGCCTTTCAACGTCGCCGTCGTGCGCGCCCGCGTGCGCACCCACCTCACCCTGAAACGCCAGTCCGACGCCATGCGCGAACTGACGCTGACCGACGCCCTGACCGGCGTTGCCAACCGGCGCAGCTTCAACGACGCGATCCAGAACGAGTGGCGCCGCTGCACCCGTTCCGCCACGCCGCTCTCGGTCATCATGATCGACATCGACCACTTCAAGCGCTACAACGACGCTTACGGCCACCAGGCCGGCGACGCCTGCCTGGTCCAGGTGGCCGACACCATGCTGCAATGCGCCGGCCGCTCACCGGACCTGCTGGCGCGCTACGGCGGCGAAGAGTTCGTCATCCTGCTGCCCCAGGTCGACGCGCCAGGCGCGCAAACGGTGGCCGAGCGCATCCTGGAGAGCGTACGGGCACTGGCCATCCCGCACCGCATGTCATCGGCAAGCGACATGGTGACGGTCAGCCTCGGGGTGTCCACCCTCATGCCGGGCAAGGTGGGAAATCCGGAGGCGCTGGTGCGCTGCGCCGACAATGCCCTGTACCAGGCCAAGGAAGATGGCCGCAACCGCTACCGCGTCGCGGACTGCGATCAGGAGTAGCGCCGCATCAGGAATTCCGCCACGCAGGCCGGCTTCTCGCTGCCCTCGCATTCGACTGTCACCTCCCAGGCCAGCTGGTGGCCGCCGGCTACCGGCGCAATGCTGCGCAGGACGACATGGCCGCGCACGCGGCTGCCCACCGGCACCGGTGCCGGAAAGCGGACCTTGTCCAGGCCGTAGTTCAAACCCATGCGCATGTCTTCCATGAACACCGCGTCCTGCAGCAGGCCGGGCAACAGCGATAGTGTCAGGAAACCGTGTGCCACCGTGCCGCCGAAGGGCGATTCGGCGGCGGCGCGCAGCGGTTCGGTGTGGATCCATTGCTGGTCGTTGGTCGAGGCGCCGAACGTGTTCACCCTTTCCTGGGTGATGTCGACCCAGCCCGAAACGCCAACTTCCTGCCCGACCAACGCTTCCAGCTCCCCAACATTACGTACCAAACGCGCCATCAGCCTGCCTCCTTGAATCCTGGCTGCGCGATGAAGCGCTCCAGGTGATGATCCGCATCGCCCAGCGTGATCTCGATCATCGCCAGGCGTTTGAAATAATGGGCCGCAGGCAGTTCGTCCGTCACGCCCATGCCGCCGTGCAGCTGCACGGCCTGCTGGCCAACGAAGCGCGCCGCCTGTCCGACGCGCACTTTGGCGGCGGAAACCACGCGGCGGCGCTCCTCGTGATCGTTCGACCCCACTTTGACCGCGGCCAGCATGGCCATCGAACGCGCCTGTTCGAGGTGGATGAACATATCGGCCATACGGTGCTGCAGCGCCTGGAATTTCCCGATCGGCGCGCCGAACTGCTGGCGTGTCTTCAGGTATTCCAGTGTAGCGGCGAAAATGGCGTCCATGGCACCGATGGCTTCGGCGCAAAGCAGCGCAGCGCCGTAGTCGGCGCCAGCCTCGATCAGCGGCCAGCCTTTACCTTGCTCGCCGAGCAGCGTGCCCTGGGCATCCTTGAATTCAACCGTTGCAGCGCGCTGGCCGTCGATGGTTCGATAGTCGGTAACCCGCACGCCCGGCGCGTTGCGCTGCACCAGGTATAGGGAGATGCCGTCGCTATCGCGCTGGGCGCCGCTGCTGCGAGCGGATACGATGAACGCGCCGGCCTGGCCGCCATGCAGGACCACCGTCTTGCGGCCGCTGATCGCCCCGGCGCCAGCGCTGTCCGTGGCCAGTAGGTCGTTCAGCGCGTGGCGGGACTGCTGCTCACCCAATGCACACGCCAGTTTCAGCTCACCCGCCGCGACACGCTCCAGCAACGCCTCCTGCCCGCCCGCCAACTTGAGGAACTGCGTACCGAGCACGGTGGCAAAGTACGGCTCGACCACCAGGCCCCGCCCCAGTTCCTGCATCACGACCATCATGTCGAGCGCGCTGCCGTTGAAACCGCCCTGCTGCTCCGGTACCGGCAGCGCCAGCATTCCCAGCTCCACCAGCGTGGCCCAGGCTTCGCCGGAAACGCCAGCTTCGGAGTGGATAATTTTCTTGCGCGCCTCAAAGCTGTAATCCTTGTCGACCCAGCGGCGCAGCGCATCGGCAAATTGCTGTTGTTCTTCCTTGAATGTGAAATCCATGCCGCCCCCTTACAATCCCAGGATCATCTGGGTGATGATGTTCTTCTGGATTTCGTTCGAACCACCGTAGATCGAAGTCTTGCGGAAATTGAAGTAGTAAGCGGCCAGCGGCGCCGCATCATCGGCCCCGGCCAGCGCATGTTCGCGCTCGCCGTCCAGGTAATCCGGATCGAACGGCAAGGCTTGCGGACCGAGGGCTTCCACCATCAATTCGGTCAGCATCTGCTGGATCTCGGAGCCGCGCACCTTCAGCACCGACGCCTGCGGCCCCGGACCGTGCGCCTCCTGCGCGATAGTGCGCAACACCGTCACTTCCAGCGCCATCAACTCGATTTCAAGGTTCGCCACGCGCGCAGCGAACAGCGGATCGTCCAGCAATGGCTTGCCGTTCTTCTGCTCCTGCTTCGCGACCTTTTTCAGGAACAGCAGCTCGCGCATGGAGCGCCCGACTGCCGCAATACCGGTGCGCTCGTGGCCAAGCAGGTACTTGGCATAGGTCCAGCCCTTATTCTCCTTGCCGACCAGGTTCGCCACAGGCACCCGCACGTTGTCGAAGAAGACTTCATTCACTTCGTGGTCTTCATCCAGCATGATGATCGGGCGCACGATGATGCCGGGCGTCTTCATGTCGATCAGCAGGAAGGAGATGCCCTCCTGCTTGCGCACGTTCTGGTCGGTGCGCACCAGGCAGAAGATCATGTCGGCATGCTGACCCAGCGTGGTCCAGGTCTTCTGGCCATTGACGACGTAATGATCTCCGTCACGCACTGCCGTGGTTTTCAGCGAAGCCAGGTCGGAGCCGGCGCCCGGTTCCGAATAACCCTGGCACCACCAATCGGTGCAATCGAGGATGCGCGGCAGGTAGAAGGCTTTTTGTTCGGGACTGCCGAAAGCCATGATGACTGGCGCCACCATATTGACGCCGAAAGGCAGGATGGGCGGGGTGCCGGCAATCGCGCACTCCTCTTCCCAGATGTGGCGCTGGGTGGCATCCCAGCCAGGGCCGCCGGATTCGGTCGGCCACGCCGGCGCCGCCCAGCCTTGTCCCGCAACGATCTTATGCCAGCGCACATAGTCTTCGCGCTTCAGGCGCAAGTGCTTGCGGACTTTGGCTTGCAGGTCGGCCGGCAGGTTTGCTGCCAGGAAAGCACGCACTTCAGCGCGGAAGGCCTCATCCCTGGCAGAGTAATTCAGGTCCATGCTGTCTCCTTGAATTGGTCGCGCCAGCGAAATAGCACGACCGTTTCAAAGAGTCTACAGCGCTTTGCGCCTCCGCGCCACAAAGCCAATCAGACCCAGGCCGGCCAGCAACATGCCATATTCGCCGGGTTCAGGGACGGGAGTGGTAATGCCATCCATCTCGCGCCCGAAGATGGTCAGGTTGGAGATCCCGGGATTGGACTGGTTATTGCCGGTGAACCATTCGATATTCCAGGTGCCGCTCAATGTCTGGCCAGCGTCGATGCTCTGGTTATCGAACAGGAAGGCAGCGGCGCCATTTGCAGCCTTGAGCGACAGCACCAGGTCGAGGGAAACACCCTGGGTCGCGCTGGTATTGGTGATGGACCAGGTGCCGGTCCTGCCGTCGCCTGCATCGAAGCTGAAGTCCAGCGTACTGTACAGGCTAAAGCCCGAGCCTGAGCCGCCTTCATGCTTGCCCAGCAAGGTCCAGTCGCCGCCGCCTAAGCCGTCGAAAGCGCCGCCCATGCCGCTGGTATTGCCGCGCAGGCCGGCTTGCGGATTCCAGCCCGGGGTGAAGACGAAGGCGTCGGCGCTTTGTGCGTCGAGCGTGGCGTCGTCTGCAGAGGTATTACCGATGGTTGTAGCGCCGAAGGCGCTTGCCGCCAGGAGCATGCTGCTGGCGGCCAATGCAAACTTCTTTGCAATTGGTTCCATTCCGATTCCCCTTCTTGTGAAGTTGAGACTGCCACTTGAATGTAGCAATTTAGCGACCTCGACGGCGTTCATTACCTTTCCGAAATATAGTCACTCGCCCTCATGCATGGCGAAGGCAAAAGAAACGCCGCAGATGGCCTATCCGCGGCGCAAATAAGGGGTATATAACTAGATTGTTCTCAGCAGCGGAGCTGCCGGGCCGGCACGGGGCCGACACTTTCATCTTATCAATTTTTACAACTCAGCACTCAATTTCTGCAATTCGTCGCATTTCGGCCATATGCATGGGGGATGGCCGATAGGATGCTCCCATCCCACTTAGCATGTACAACAAGGACACAACCATGCGATCCAAGCGCACTCTCGCCGCCCTGCTCTCCCTCAGCCTGGCCGGCTGCGTCATCGTCCTGAACGACAGCAGCGACTACGTCAAGGGCAGCGGTACGACTACCATCGAAAACCGCAGCATCGCCAGCGCCAGTGGGCTGCGCATCGAAAACCGCCATCGTGTGGACCTGGACGTTGAAGTGAAGGTAGGGGGCGCGCCATCGCTGGTAATCGAGGGCGACAACAACCTCGTGCCGCTGGTGCATACGGAAGTGAGCGGCGATACCCTGCGCGTATGGACCGAGGAGCGCCTGGACAGCCGCACACCGATCCACGTGCGTTACACCGTACAACGCCTGGATCACCTGGAGTCGAGCGGCTCCGTGCACACCGAGGTGCAAGGCCTGGCCGGCGGTCCGCTGAGCGTTTCACACAATGGCTCCGGCTACCTTGAACTGCGCGGCCGCGTGGATCAATTGGATATGCGCCACACCGGCTCAGGCCAGTTGTATGCGGACGGGCTGGAAAGCAAAGCCGCGGTGGTGGACATGGTCGGCTCGGGCCGTGTGAATATCGGCTCGGTACGCGGCGACTCGCTGCGCGTGTCGACCTCCGGCTCCGGCAGTTTTTACGCGCGCGGCATCGTGCGCACCCTCGACGTGCAGGTGCAAGGCTCCGGCAGCGCCCAGCTGAACGACTTGCGCGCCGACGAAGCCAGCATCACCAGCAACGGATCCGGCGGCGTGCAAGCATGGGTACAGCACAAAGTCGACGCCCGCGCCAACGGCTCCGGACGCATCGCCGTCACCGGCAACCCATCCCAGCGCACCCTGTACGGCCGCAACACTTCGATCC
Organism: Duganella sp. Root336D2; assembly: GCF_001425005.1. Classification (GTDB taxonomy): domain Bacteria; phylum Pseudomonadota; class Gammaproteobacteria; order Burkholderiales; family Burkholderiaceae_D; genus Rugamonas. Next base: position 185,621 of record NZ_LMDB01000003.1, read on the forward strand.
AATAATAAAAGTCGGGGTCAGGTCCGGCAATCGGACATTTCGCGCAGCGAAATGTCCGATTGCCGGACCTGACCCCGACTTGTCAGTTGATTGTCACAGCGAGGTCGCGGCCGGTTGTGGCGGTGTTGCCGGCGTAGTCTGCCGCATAAATGCGCAGCGTGTAGTCGCCCGGTGCGAGACCACTTACCTGCCAGCGGCCTGGCACGACTTCGCCAGCAGACAGGTGGCTTAGCAGCGAGTAGGTGAAGCGCGTGGATTTGCTGCCGTAGACGGTAATGCCGCTATCGGCGGAGTACACCACCTTCACCGCCTCGCGCTGCTTTGGCAGCTGGTCATAGGTCTGCATGATGCGCGGCTGCTCGTAGCCCGAGACAGCTGTGCCGTCAGCTTGCAGCAGCTGGTAGCCCAGCTTGTACAAACCAAGTCGGCGGCGCGCGAGGTTGCCGTCCATCTGGTCGAATGCATCGACTACCACGTTCACTTCGCCCAGGTTGCGCGACACTTCCAGGCGCTGCCCTCTCTTGCCCGGCAGGCGCTTGTCGTTGGCGTCGTACAGGGCGATGCCCTGGATTACGGGCGAAATGGTGTCGCGCAGACCCGGGAATGGCAGGGCGAGCGGGTTCACAACGCGGCCGCGGTCGTACAAATTGAGGTGGACGTGCGCCATCTGGTTCACCACACCCAGTTGTTCGCCGACATAAAAGCGCGTGCCGCGACGCACACGCACGCGTTCCGGCTTGCCTTTCTCGTTGAGCAGGAGCTGGAAACGGTCGTCCAATGCGCGGTTCTTCCTGTCGCGCCCGACCTTCATGTGGATGTAGCTGGTCGTGCCGAGGTTGATGCCTTCGCCCAGCGAAGCAAATGCCCAGTTCGGCAGCGGGTCGCTGACCTTGGCTTTTTCGACCACATGCACCGAGCTGCCGACGTCGGCCTGGACGTCGAGGCCGGCGTGGAAGTGATGGCGGCTGTCGCCGTCATAGCTTCCCCTCACCTCGCCCATCAGGCCCACCACTTCGTGCGGCTGGTTTTGCGGGAGGACCGGCCAGGGCATCGGGCCTTCACTGCGCCGGGCCATGATCTCGCTCGCTGTCGGCGCCGGTGCCGCCGCGGCCAGCGCCTGCCCTGCGGCCTGCGCGCTGCCGATCAGCGGCGCGGCAGCTTGCGCGGCCGTGGGCAGCGGTGCCGCGTTTGCACCGGCATGCACCACGCGATGCAGGCGCTGTGCGGCGCCGTCCGAGAGGACCAGCGTGCCGTTCGGCGCCAGCGCCAGGCTGCGCGGGCCGTAGACCTGGATATTGCCATCGATACCGGTAGCCGGATCGGCTGGCCGCGCCGCATCGGGCATGCCGGCCAGGCTGCCATCCGGCGCCAGTTGCAGCAGGCGGCCGCGCGACGACACAGCGATATAGACAAAGCCATCATGCGTAAGCGCCAGCGCCATCGGGCGGCGCAGCAGCGGTTCCTTTTCCAGTTCGGGTGCCACGGCAAGGGTCACTACCGAGCCGTCCGGGTTAATGCGGCGCACGGCGTCATTGCTGGTATCGGCGATGTAGATGCCATCTTTGCCGATTGCGATTCCGCAAGGGGTGTCGAATTGCGCCGCCTCGCCAACGCCATCCGTGAAACCGGGGCTTGCGCTGCCAGCCAGCGTAGTGACCGTGCCATCGAGGGCGATTTTGCGAATCCGGTCGTTATAGGTGTCGGCGACATAGACGACGCCCGCCGCATCGACTGCCACGCCGACCGGACCGTTAAACTGCGCCTGCGCACCCTGCCCGTCCGCAAAGCCGGCAATGCCGCTGCCGGCCAAGGTCGACACCGTGCCGTCCGCCGCGATCTTGCGGATCACATGATTGCCCGTATCGGCGACGTAGACATTGCCCTGCTTGTCCAGCGCTATGCCGGAAGGCGTGTTGAAGGCGGCGGCGGCGCCGATGCCCTCCCGGTAGCCTTCAATGCCGCCTGCCAGCACGCGCGTGCTGCCGTCCGCAGCCAGCACCGACACAGTGTTCTTTTCTCCGCCATCGGAGAAATAGACATTCCCCTGCTTGTCGACAGCAACCCCATATGGGTCGGCCAGTCCAGACTCCAGCAAGGTATCCAGCCGCGCCGGCCAGGCCCTCTCGGTTGGCGCCGGTCCGCGCTTGACCAGTTCCGGCAAGCGTGCCGCCACGCTGGCTACTGGCGCGGAATAGTAGAAATAGCCGCCGGCACCGGCAATCGCCAGCACAGCAGCCCCAATAGCAGTCAGTTTGATAGATGTACTCACAGCCTGGATTCTACCTGCCCCTTTGCAGAAGATGAAGGCATTGCCACGGTAGCCGCAGGCCGCCGTGGCAATCACCGGCAAACTGCCTTACTGTGGCTTGGCCATGCCGGACATCAGGCTCATGACCAGCCGGGTTTCCTGCTGCTCGGCGCCGCTACCTTCGCCGGCATTGGCGACGACCAAAACGCCGCTTTGGCTGTCCGGCGCCAGGGCCACCAGGGCATTCCAGTAACCGTTGGAACCGGCGTGCATCAGTAGACGCATCGGTGCGTGGGCCGGCCAGTTGCTTTTCACGCCCCAGCCAAGGGCCGCGCCGGATTCCCCTTGGGGCGCATGGAGGAATCGATAGCCTTGCTGCGAAAGCAGTTTGCCCTCGCCGCGTTCACCGGCCATCTGGTCGAGTACGAACCTGGACCAATCTGCCAAGCTCATTTTGATGGTCGCGCCGGCAGGTGCAAAAAAAGGCGGGATGTCGGCAGCCAATCCTGTCAGCGGCTTGCCGGCCTTGTGGCCGAGTACTTGCCCCTGGCGCGAGGGGCTGGTGTCGACTTGCATGCCGAGCGGAGCGTACACCTGTTCCTGCATGAGGCTTTCAAAGCTTTGGCCGGTGGCGCGCTCCGCAACGGCGGCGGCGATGATGTAGCCGCTGTTGGAGTATTGCGACTCGGCGCGGACCGGGCCCGCTGGCGCTTCGCTGAGTGCGCGCTGGACGTATTCCATGCGCAGTACCGGCAGCGCACGCCGGTCCTTGCGCGTGGCTTCGATGCGCTTCTCGTCACTGTTGGGAGGCAGTCCGGCGCGATGCGAGAGCAAGTCGGCCAGCGTGACGGACTGATATTCCGTACGCATTACGGTGTCGGGGAGCATGTCCTTCAGCTTGGCGTCCCAGGAAAGTTTGCCCGCCTCAACCAGGCGCGCGATCAGCGTTGCTGTCATCGCCTTGGCATCTGAGCCGATATGCCAATGGTCGGACAATTGCGCGCGAGCGGGGCTGCCTCCAGCACGCACCCCGCGCACCGCCTGATCTTCAACTTTGCCGTCGCGAATGACCAGCACGGCCATTGCAGGGATGCTGCGATCTTTCAGGGCCGTGGCAAGTTGGGCGTCAAGGCTGCCGGCATGTGCGCTGGATGTAGACAAAACCATGGCCGCCACAGCGTAGGCGAAGCAAAAGGTAGGCCGCATCGATAAGACTCCTGGTATGTATTAAGGTGACTTAAATGTAAGAGATCGCACGTTCGTTGCGGCTGAATATGCGACAGGCGGCGATTTTGCTTGCCTGAAATGCAAAAAAAAAGCCCGCTCAGGGAGCGGGCTGAAGTCTATTTCCTTGGAGGAGAATAGAGGAGACAGGTGCAAGTATGCTGCGGCGCGGTATATCTGTCTACTTTATTGTAGTAATACTAGATATAACCAACCGAAATATCACTTGTCGTTTACGTAAGGCAGCACCCGGGTGGCCAGGCGGGTATCAGTGCGCAGCACGCTTACCTCGTCGGCCAGGATGTGCACTGCCTCGTTCAGCAGTACGTCCTTGGCATTCTTGGCTGCCTTTTCGGCATCCAGTTCCGCAGACAGGGAGCGTTCGTCCGCCTGCAGGCCATCGTCGGTGCGGATCGCGCCACGAACCTGGTTGGCCTGGCGCTGGGCGGCGCGCGGGTTGGCAGGTTTGGCGGCAATCGCCTTGTTCAGCGCATCTTTCGGGTCCGGCACCAGGATAGGATCATCCGGCGATGGGCCTGCAGCCAGGCGCTGCTCGCGCAGCTTGGCGCGCGCCTCTTGCTGGTCGCGCTCCTTGCGGCGCACCGTTTCATTCAGCGACACCACGTTGTCCGCGCGCTGCTTTTTGACATAGTTGATGTCGTCCAGCAGGTACTGGTAGTCCTTGTCCTTGGCAACGCGTGCCTCATGCTTTTTGTCCAGCATCGGCACGATTTCCTTCAACTCGCCGGCCGGAATGTACACCGCAGGCTTGATCTGGGTGTATGGCAGCGCGTTGTCGTAGCTCGATTCGCCGAAGTTTTCGGCATCGCTGGTGGAGGCAAGCTTGATGTCTGGTGTCACGCCGCGCAACTGGGTAGTACCGCCGTTGATGCGGAAGAACTGGGCAACCGTCATCTTCAGTTCGCCGAAGCGCGACTTGTCGCTCTGGCCGAAGCGGTCCAGGTTGACCAGGGTTTGCACGGTGCCCTTGCCGAAACTGGGCTCACCGATCACCAGGCCGCGGCCGTAATCCTGGATTGCCGCCGCGAAGATCTCGGAAGCCGATGCCGAACCGCGGTTGATCAGTACACCCACCGGGCCATCCCACGACAGGCCAGGCACATTGTCCGCTTCCACTTCCACGCGGCCTTCGGCATTACGCTGCTGCACCACAGGACCGCGATCGATGAACAGGCCGGTCAGCTCGACTGCCTCGGTCAGCGAACCGCCGCCGTTGTTGCGCAGGTCGATCAGGACGTTGTCGACCTTCTCTTTCTTCAGTTCGCCCAGCAGGCGGGATACGTCGCGCGTGGCGCTCTTGTAATCCTTGTCGCCCTTGCGGCGCGCGTCCCAATCCTGGTAGAAGGTCGGCAGCGAGATCACGCCGATGCGGCGTTTCACAGCGCCGTCCTTGACTTCCAGGATCGAGCGCTTGGCCGACTGCTCTTCCATGCTGATTTTCTTGCGTACCAGCGACAGCACGAACGGCTTGCCGTCCGGGCCCGCATCGGCGCCCAGTACCTGCAGCTTGACGGTGGAATCTTTCGGGCCGCGGATCAATTGCACCACGTCGTCGATACGCCAGCCCAGCACGTCGGTGTACTTGTCGGAATCGCCCTGTGCCACGCCGACAATGCGGTCGCCCGCTTTCAGCTTGTTGGACAGGCCGGCCGGGCTGCCAGGCACCACTTCGCGAATCACGGTGTATTCGTCGCGGTTCTGCAGCACGGCGCCGATGCCTTCCAGCGACAGGCGCATGGCGATGTCGAAGTTCTCGGAAGCGCGCGGGCCAAGGTAGTTGGTGTGCGGCTCGATCGACATGGCGTAGGCGTTCATGAAGATCTGGAACACGTCCTCGCTATTCAGCTTGCGCGAACGGGTAACGTAGTTTTCGTAGCGCTTGTCCAGCGTTTCGCGGATCGACTTGTCGTCCTTGCCCGCCAGTTTCAGGCGCAACCAGTCATTTTTCACGCGCTTGCGCCACAAGTCTTTCACTTCGGCTTCGGTCTTCGGCCAGTCGGCCTTTTCGCGGTCGAACTGGTAGCTCTCATCCTGCGTAAAGTCGAACCTGGTTTTCAACAGCTCGCGGGCATAGGCCATGCGGTCGGAAAAGCGCTGCTGGTACAGGTTGTAAATGGCGAATGGCGTTTGCAGGTTTTCGCTGGTGATCGCGTCATCCAGGCGGGATTTTTCCTTGTTGAAGGAATCGATATCAGCCTGGGTAAAGAACAGCTTTTCGCCGTCGAGCGATTTGAAGTAGCGGTCGAAGATCTTTTCCGACATCGCGTCGTCCAGCGGCATAGCCTTGTAATGGTAGCGCGACAGCACGCGGGAGGCCCACAAGGCGGCCTGGGTCTGCTGTGCTGCAGGCTTGACGGTTACGTCTGTCGCCTTGTCTGCCTGGGCTGCGCTTGCATAAGCGGTGATCAGTGCCAGGGACATGGTGGCCAACAGGGTGTGCTTCTTCATCGGCTTGCTCCGAACGTAGGTGTTTCTAAAAGAATAGTGCTAATCCCATTCTACAGGATAGGACACTCTCGAGGAGAGAGCGATAGTGGGCAGTGTGCTGCCCTTCACTTAAGCCAGTCTGAAGGCTGAGCTTCCTGGCAAGCTTTACGCTAAGTCATTGAATTTACTAAGAAACATTTTGTAACAAGCGAAATTTCCACTCGGCAACGAGATATCATATCGGCCCTTCCCCGAAAATAAACAAGCATCCATGTCCAATCCAACGCCCCCTGCGCGCAGCTGGAGCGTCGGCACCAAGATTGCCGCCTTCACCTTCGTCCTTGTCAGCGCACTGTTAGCGCTACTTATTACCTTCATCAGCTGGAGCAGCACCGCCATGCTGGAGCAGCGCGCGCGCGAGCATGTCGCCGCCGACCTGAATGGCGTGTCAAATATGCTGGACGTATTCAATGCTGCCATGGTGAACGATGCCGGCAGCTATGCCCGCCAGTTTGCGGCCTACGTGCCAGGCCCGTTCGAGCTCGATGGCGGCCAATTGACGGCCAACGGCAAGGCCGTCAACAACGACTTCAGCATCCCCGACAATTTCACCACGCAGACCGGCGCCATTGCGACCATCTTCGCCGCCGATGGCACTGATTTCGTCCGGGTCACCACTTCGGTCAAAAAGGAAAACGGTGAGCGCGCAGTAGGCACCAGGCTTGATCACGGCAATCCAAGCTACGCCCTGCTGCGCGAAGGGCGCTCCTACACCGGCCTGGCGCAGCTGTTCGGCAAGCCGTACATCACCCAGTACGACCCGGTCAAGGATGCCTCGGGCAAGGTCGTTGGCGTGCTGTTCATCGGTCTGGATATCAGCAAGAACATCGCAGCGTTGAAGGATAAGATCAAGGGTATCCGCATTGGCGAGACAGGCTATGTCTATGTATTGAGCGCCGCCGCCGGCAAGGACTACGGCACGCTGCTGGTGCATCCGTCCAAGGAGGGCGCATCGATGCTGGATACCAAGGACAGCGATGGCAAGGCCTTCATCCAGGACATGCTGGAGCAAAAGACGGGCGAAATCCGCTATATGTGGGCCGATGCCGAAAGCAAGGCCGCCCCTAAGGAAAAGCTGCTGGTCTACCGCTACTTCGGCGACTGGAAATGGATCGTCGCGGGCGGCACCTACGTCAGCGAGATCACCAGGGATGCCGTCACTGCCCGCAACCGTTACGCAGTATGCGGCATCGTCGCCCTGCTCGCCTTTGCCGCCAGCCTGTTGCTGCTGGTGCGCACCATTGTGAGCCGTCCGCTGGTGCAGGTGCAGGATGCCGCCGGCCGTATCGCCAGCGGCGACCTGACTGTGCGCCTGGACGTTACCACCGGCGATGAGATCGGCAAGGTGCTGGCTGCGATGAACGGCATCAGCGAGCGCCTGGCCAACGTGGTAGGCGGCGTGCGCGAAGGCGCCGACCAGATCGCCACCGCATCCTCGGAAATCGCGGCCGGCAACCAGGACCTGTCGGCTCGTACCGAGCAGCAGGCCTCCAGCCTCGAAGAAACTGCCGCCTCGATGGAAGAATTGACGTCCACCGTGCGCCAGAACGCCGACAACGCCCGCCAGGCCAATGCGCTGGCGCGTGAAGCGTCGGATGTGGCCTCGCGCGGCGGTGCGCAGGTAGCGCAGGTGGTCGAGAAAATGGGCGCCATCAACGAAGCTTCGCGCAAGATTGAAGACATTATTTCGGTGATCGACAGCATCGCCTTCCAGACCAATATCCTGGCGCTGAATGCCGCAGTTGAAGCAGCGCGTGCCGGCGAACAGGGTCGCGGTTTCGCAGTCGTGGCATCCGAGGTGCGCAACCTGGCCCAGCGCAGTGCCGCTGCGGCGCAAGAGATCAAAGGCCTGATCGCCAATTCCACCGGCGAAGTCGAAGCCGGCGCCAAGCTGGTCGAACTGGCCGGTGCAACGATGGACGAAGTGGTCAACAGCGTGCGCCGCGTGACCGACATCATGGGTGAAATCAGCGCCGCCAGCGAGGAACAGCGCGCCGGCATCGACCAGGTCAACCAGGCCATCGGCCAGATGGACCAGGTGACGCAGCAGAATGCCGCCCTGGTCGAGGAAGCCGCCGCTGCGGCAGCGGCCATGCAGGATCAGGCCGAAGCGCTGGCGCGCGAAGTGGGCGCCTTCAAGCTGCCGGTCAAGGCCACGAATGCAGCCAGGGGTACTTCGCCCAAGCGTACCAGCCTGCGCCTGCGATAAATGCCAAGGGCCATGATCGCATGGCCAATTTCCAGTCCGTCGCGGAAGGCCAGCAAGCCAGGAACTGCGGCGCGACCAGGAAGGCCAGTCCGGCGTCCAACGGCGTAAAGTGCCAGGCGCCGCGCGCACGCAGCGTGGCAACCCACCACGGGATCAGCAGCAGCAGGATTGGCGCCAGTGCGGTGGGCGCGGAGTTGTACCAGCGCGCGTTGGCGAGTTGCACCTCCCCCAGGCGATAGCCCCGGCCCGCGCGGCGCGGAATGATGGAAAGTGACGTGGGCCGCGCGAACGTCGCCAGCCCGGCCAGGAAATGCGCCAGTTCATGGCACAGCGTTCCAGGAAGCCGCAGCAGCGTGAATACCACGTAGCGCCGCGACAGCACCCAGCTTGCCAGCGCCAGGCAGAGCGACGGCGTCAGGTAAAACAGTTTATCCAATTAACCCGTATAGAAGCAGCGGCCGCATGCCTGGCGGTAGGCCTCATTGCCGCCGATGCTGATTTGCTCGCCTTCACGGATACGCTCACCCTTCTCGTCGACCCGGATATTCATCGTGGCTTTTTTGCCGCAGGGGCAGATGTTCTTGATTTCCTCGATATCGTCGGCCAGTGCGAGCAGGTAGGCCGAACCCGGGAATGGCTCGCCGCGGAAGTCGCTGCGCAAGCCATAGCAGATCACCGGCACGCCTTTGGCCTGCGCCAGCTGGTGCAGCTGCTTGACCTGTTCCGGCAACAGGAATTGCGCCTCGTCGACCAGCACGCAAGCCACTTTCTGCATGTCCTGCAGGAAGTTCGTCCCGGACGAGAACAGCTCGACTTCGCGCTGCGGCCCGAGGCGGGAAGTCACCTTCCCCACGCCGTAGCGGTCGTCGATGGCCGCGGTGAACAGGCGCACGATCAGGCCCTGCTCTTCGTAGTTGTGGGCGACCTGCAGCATGGAGGTCGATTTGCCTGCGTTCATCGCAGAATAGCGGAAGTAGAGTTTTGCCACGGTGGAAATTAATTTAAAAGTCGCTGCGGGATTATACGCGAGCCGCTATCCACCAAAAAAGGTATAAGCTAGCGCAAAGATATTCCTTCTTGGTTCAATCGGATCGCCACACAATGCGCGTTTTTCGCAAGGAGAGAAAATGCAGAATACCCGTCCTGCAGCTTTGTTCAGCCTGATCGGCAATACACCGCTTGCCGAAGTCACACGTCTTGACACCGGCCCATGCCGGCTGTTCCTCAAGCTCGAATCCCAGAACCCCGGCGGTTCCATCAAGGACCGCATCGGCCTGTCCATCATCGAAGCGGCCGAACGCGATGGCATGCTCAAGCCAGGCGGCACGATCGTGGAAGCCACGGCCGGCAATACCGGCCTGGGTCTGGCCCTGGTCGGCGCCATCAAAAGCTACAAGGTGCTGCTGGTGGTGCCGGACAAGATGGCCACCGAAAAGATCCTGCACCTGAAAGCGCTGGGTGCCGACGTGCGCATCACCCGCTCCGACGTGGGCAAGGGCCATCCCGAGTACTACCAGGACTACGCGGCCCGCCTGGCCAGCGAGACTCCCGGCGCCTTCTTCGCCGATCAGTTCAACAACCAGGCCAATCCGCTGGCCCACGAAACCACCACCGGCCCGGAAATCTGGGAGCAGATGGCGCGCGAAATCGACGCCATTGTGGTCGGCGTCGGCTCTTCCGGCACCCTGACCGGTCTTTCCCGCTACTTCCGCAAGGTCGCGCCGCACGTCAAGTTCATCCTGGCCGACCCCAAAGGTTCGATCCTGAAGGAATACGTGGATACCGGCAAAGTGTCCGACACCAGCGGCTCCTGGGCGGTGGAAGGCATCGGCGAAGACTTCATTCCCGCCATTGCGAACATGGATGCGATCTCGCAGGCCTACACCATCACCGACCAGGAAAGCTTCGACGGCGCGCGCGCCCTGCTGCGTGCCGAGGGCATCCTGGCCGGCTCCTCGACCGGTACCCTGCTGGCCGCGGCCCTGAAATACTGCCGCGAACAGACCAAGCCGCAGCGCGTGGTGACCTTTGTCTGCGACACCGGCACCCGCTACCTGTCCAAGGTCTACAACGATAGCTGGATGTTCGACCAGGGCCTGCTGCAGCGCCAGAAGCTGGGCGACCTGCGCGACCTGATCGGCCGCCGGTTCGAAAACGGCGACGTGGTCAGCGTGGCGCCGAGCGACACCCTGCTGATCGCCTTCAATCGCATGCGTTCGGCCGACCTGGCGCAGCTGCCGGTGATCGAGAACGGCAAACTGGCAGGCATCATCGACGAGTCGGACATCCTGCTCAAGGTCGAGAATGACGCCGCCCAGTTCAAGAGCGAAGTCGGCGCAACCATGACCAGCCGCGTCGAGACCCTGGCGCCGTCTGCCGGCACGCCTGCCCTCCGTGATACCCTGGACCGTGGCTTGACCGCCGTGATCGCCGAAGGCGGCAAGTTCTATGGACTGATCACCCGCTACGACTTACTCAACCACCTGCGCAGGACCTTATCTTGAGCGAAAAGAAAACCAAAGCCCACCTGGCCACGCGCGTCATCCACGCGGGCCAGCACCCCGATCCATCGACCGGCGCCATCATGCCGCCGATCTATGCCACTTCCACCTTCGTCCAGCAAAGCCCTGGCGTGCATAAGGGCCTCGATTACGGCCGCTCGCACAACCCGACGCGCTGGGCGCTGGAGCGCTGCGTGGCCGACCTGGAAGGCGGCGCGCAGGCGTTCGCCTTCGCGTCCGGCCTGGCGGCCATCTCGACCGTGCTGGAACTGCTGGACGCGGGTTCGCACATCGTGGCCGGCGACGACATGTACGGCGGCACCTTCCGCCTGTTCGAGCGCGTGCGCCGCCGCAGCGCGGGGCATGAATTCACCTACGCCGATCTGACCAACCCGGAGAACCTGCTGGCAGCCCTGCGCCCGGAAACCAGGATGGTGTGGGTCGAAACCCCGACCAACCCGATGCTGAAGCTGGCCGACCTGGCAGCAATCGCCCGCATCTGCCGCGAGCGCGGCATCCTGGCCGTGGCCGACAACACCTTCGCCAGCCCGATCGTGCAGCGCCCGCTGGAACTGGGCTTCGACATCGTGGTGCACTCGGCAACCAAGTACCTGAACGGGCATTCGGACATCATCGGCGGCATCGCTGTCGTTGGCGCAGAAGAACGCCAGTCGGCCTGGCGCGAGCAACTGGCCTTCCTGCAGAATTCCGTCGGCGCCATTGCGGGTCCGTTCGACGCCTTTCTCGCCCTGCGCGGCGTCAAGACGCTGGCGATCCGCATGGAGCGCCACTGCAAGAGCGCCCTGGAGCTGGCACGCTGGCTGGAACGCGAACCCAAGGTCAAGAGGGTGTTCTATCCGGGCCTGGAATCGCATCCCCAGCACACGCTGGCCAAGGCGCAGATGGATGGTTTCGGCGGCATCATCTCGATTGATCTCGACACCGACCTGGCGGGCGCGCGGCGCTTCCTCGAACGCTGCGAAGTGTTCGCGCTGGCGGAGAGCCTGGGCGGCGTGGAATCGCTGATCGAGCATCCGGCGCTGATGACCCACGCATCGATTCCGGCGGTGCAGCGAGCAACGCTGGGCATCGGCGATGGCCTGATCCGGCTCTCGGTCGGCATCGAAGACATCGAGGACTTGCGCCAAGACCTGCGTAACGCTCTTGACGCCATCTGACCGTCACTGCAGCAACTGCAAGCGCCCGATGCGGGTGCTTGATTTGTCCGGCCATTACCAGCGGCGGGTGGAGATCGACACCTGCCCGCACTGCTGCCTGGTGTGGTTCGACGGCACGGAGTCGCTGCGGCTGGCCGGCGCCGGCATCAGCGAATTCGTGCGCGAAATCCATGGGGCGATGCAGGCGGATGGCGATCACGCGCATGCGGTGTCGCTGGCAAGGGTGCAGTCCTGCCCCGTTTGCGGCTCCGCACTGAAGCCGGTCTCCAACATGACGCGCTTCGGGCGCACCAGCCACCTGGATTGCCCGCTTGGGCATGGCTATTACCAGACCTACATCCTGTACCTGGCCGAAAAGGGCTTCGTGCGCCCTTTGGCCTGGGCCGACATCCGCTCCCTGGCCGACGCCGGCAAGGAGCTGTTCTGCGCCGATTGCGGCTTCCCTTTGCCGGCCCGGCCGGCCGACGCCTGCCCTGCTTGTCATTCGGCGGTGGGCGTGATCGATCCGGCGCGCCTGGCGATCGCAACCCACGCGGCCGACGGTGTGACTGCCGTCAGGAACGTCGCAACGGACGTCCAGCAACACAAATGCCACGCTTGCGGTGGCGGCATCGACCTGGTGCACGATGTCCAGTGCCCGCACTGCCATGCCCCTGTGCTACGCCATGACGTCCCCGGCATGGCCGATGCCGCGGCAGCTACGCCGCGCCTCGTACCGACCGCCGATGAGCGCCATCAGGCGGCTGCGGCCCGTGCCCCGCTTTCGGCGGCGCAGCTAGCGCTGGTCCATTTCAGCGGAAAGCGTGCAGCGCACCCAGGAATCAACCGGGCTTTCCGGATTGCGGTCGGCTTCCTGGTGGTTGCAATTGCGTTCTGGATCATCGCCGGGAACCTGCAACCGCAACAGCCCAAAGGAATCATGGAACTAGCCGCGGCGATTTCATACAGCCCGCGTTTCAGGGAAGAGCGAATGGAATGCGACCTGCATTCCGCGGTACGCAGAGAAGTGAAAGTACGCCAGTTGATCGTGATGCCCGGGGCTCCCGCTCCCGGCCCGGCGATCGCAAGCTACGGCGCCATGCGCCTAGCCTACCAGCGCGCCATCGCCTTGCGCAACGACTGGAAAAACGGCATCGACTTTGGATTGCTGGAACATCAATTCAACAACCCGTTTGCGTCGCCAGGCAGCATGCCGCCCGGCTTCTTTCGCCGCGGCGAAGCCCTGGCTGCAGTCGAACGTGCTGCCTTCTGCCTGCCGGTCCGCGAAATCAGTCCGCCAATACTGGCGGAAGACGGATTTCACCTGATCGAGGTGATTGAAGCACGCTAAGCCCCCGGCAAGGTAAAATCAAGCGCTACGACAACCTGTGCTCCAATAGTTTGAGACCCTCTGAACGCCAATGCAGCAACTGTGGGCACCCGATGCGGGTGCTCGACTTGTCCGGCCACTACCAGCGGCGAATCCAGATCGACACCTGCTCGCATTGCTGCCTGGTGTGGTTCGATGAGACGGAATCGGTGCGCCTGGCTGGCCCGGGCATCGCTGAGTTCGTGCGCGAGATCCATGGCGCAATGCAGGCCGGCGGCGACCATGACCATGCAATCTCGCTGGCGCGCATGCAATCTTGCCCGGTTTGCCAATCGGCGCTCAAGACCGTATCCAATCGCACCCGCTTCGGACGTACCAGGCAGATGGAATGCCCGCAGGGGCACGGGTATTACCAGACCTATATCCTCTACCTTGCCGAAAAAGGCTACGTAAGGCCACTGGCATGGGCCGACATCCGCTCGCTGCTTGGCGCCGGCAAGAAGCTCTTTTGCGCCGACTGCGGCTATCCCCTGCCCGACCGGCCGATTGGAGAATGCCCAGCCTGCAAATCGGCTGTCGAAGTCATCGACCCTACCCGGCTGGCCATGGCGATCGACCGGCATGAAGCGCCCCCGTTACCGGCAGCGACCGCGCTCGACCAGCATAAATGCCACGCTTGCGGAGGCGCCGTCGACCAGTCGCGCGAGATTTATTGCTCGCATTGCCATGCGCCTGTGCTGCGCCACGATACCGCCGATGCCGCCACTGCCGCGGCAAACGCGTCGGAACTGGCGCAGTCCGCCGCACGGGCGCAACGCAAGCGCCAGGAGGCTGCCGCCAGCGCCGCCAATGCACTGGCCTCCCACCGCGCCATGAACACCTACATCGAGGGGCAGCGCGGCCAGTGGCGGAAGAACCTGGAATTCCGCATTGCCGTCGGTATCCTGCTTGCAGCCTTCGTCTTCATCACTTACATGCGGCACCGCTTCTTCTAATCTGCCGGGCGCCGCGCCGGGTCTGAGATATTGAACACGCGGCGCACCAGGCTTTCCAGTGCCACGAACACGCCTTCCACCCCGAAGCCCGCGATAAACGACAGCGCAGAGGTGCTGAGCGCCCAGTGTCCCAGAAGGCCGATCTCGCTGCCTGGCGTCTGCCCGGACGGATTGACGAACAGCGCGATGCAGGCGCCGATCGTGGCGCCCAGGGCCAGCTGCAGCAGGGCCAGCGTGTAATCGCGCGGCGACAGCAGGCTTTCACGCATCTTGGCCCATAAGCCGCGTACCACGGCGGCACCGGCGCCGAGGATGCCGTAGAACAGCGGCAAGACCGCCGTGCCGACGACCAGCGTCACTACGCGGGCCTGCTCCTCCGTGCCGCGTCTCATGTAACGCGCCTTCTCGGCTGGCGTTGCGCTTGCAGGCGCGGCCTCTTCTTCAGGCAATTGGCCAAACAATCCTGCCACCTTGGCGTAACAAGTGCGCCAAGGCACCAGCCAGTTGCGCAGGTTCATGCGCACAACGGCCAACTGCTCCGACAGCGCACGGCGCCGCGTGCAAAGCTGGTACTCCTCTGTGCTGCGAAAATGCGGCGCACCGGTCATGTCGACCTCAGTGCAAAACTGCACAGGCGGTGCTGTCGCATTGGTGGCGTGCTTGATCTCCGCTTCCTCGATGGATTTGAACAAGGTAAGCTGCTGCGCCTGCAACGTGTCCAGGTGCTGCAGCATCGCGCTGCCACCCGTGACGTGCCAGGACATCACGCAGGTCAGCACCAGGCCAAGCAGCAAGAGGACCACGATCCAGAAGATGCGCCGGTTAAAGCGCTCGGCCACCTTGACCAGGCCGGGGAAGGCGTAGCGGGCCAGCGTCAGGCGTGTCGGCTTTTCCCAGTGCGGCGCCAGTTCCGGCCCGGCCTGAGCGGCTTCATGGCGAAACATCATGCTGCGCATCCAGCTGCGCCAGTCGCGCCGGTTATCCTCGCCGACTACCAGCAAGGTGAATGCGATGGTCAGGCCCGTCGCCGGGCGTGCAGCTGCATTCAGCTTGTCCTTGGCGCACAGCACCTTGACTGCCTGCGCCACGCGCTGCTGGTCGCCTTCTGGCGGCGCCAGGCCGATCGCGCACAGTTCATCGATGTGCGGCTCTCCGTCGTCGTGGCTGTGGAAGTTGTAGAGGCTCTTGTCCCAGCGTCCGGAGATGTGGTCAAGCAGCAGGAAGACTTCATTCAGCTCACGCACGAAGATGAAGTCTTCGATTCGTTGGCAGGCGGCGCTGCCATTCTCGTCGGAACTGGAAGACATTGGCGCCTCCCCTTAACAGGTTGTCACTTCATTGTGCGCCTGCTAATGCGGGGAGGACTTTGCGCTACCTCAAACGTAACCTTATTCGCCCGGACGGTACTTGCGTTCCAGGTTCTTTTCGATGTCTTCCTTGTAGAACAGTACGTCCTTGAACTCGCCGCGCGCATACATCTCGGCCTGGTCGTTGAAGTGCGGCGATGTCGGGTCGCCGCTTTCGCCGCCGGCGAGGATGCTCTTGGCCTTTACCTTCGGGCCGAATTCAACGGCCGCAACGAAGCTATTGCCGCGCTCGCCATACATGCGCTTGGTGCGCTGCTGCGACGTCATGCCATACGCGGCAAGCGCGCCGAAATTACCGGATACATAAGGTACCGGTATGCTTGGCTTGTTGTCGTCAAACGGCTGCACGATGTCGCCAGTCAGGCGCTGGAAACGGTTGATCTCGCCCCACGGCGTTTTCCAGCTGCCGAAGTCCGCCGCCAGCTTGTTCGAGGCGCGCACCAGCGCTTCCAGTCGCTGCTTCGGCGTAAGCTGGGTGGCCAGGTAGTCGAGGATCGGCATGCCCTTCTCTTTCGCCGCCGGTCCGTAATGCTTGACCTGGTCCTGCAGCCAATAGATCGCCACCGAGGTCGGCACCGACGCCAGCGAGTAGCGCATATCCCAGTCGCGCAGCAGCGTGACTTGTTCGATCACCGCAGCCTTCGACAGGTCGCTGGCCGGCGCCTCGTCATAGGCGCGCACCAGCAGCGGCAACAGCGGTTCGAACGCCGGCAGCTGGTTGTCGTAAGCGGCGGCGATCAGGCTGTCGATGGTGAAGTCCTTCTTCCCTTGCAGCACGCGCACCGCGTGGATGCCGCGCGCATTCTCAGGGTTGACCGACATGTAGGCCGGATAGTCCGCAGGGCGCGGGCTATACGCGCCAGCCGCGGAGAACGGCCAGTTGTTGGTGTTCTGGATCCAGCCGTTTTTCGGGTTGAACAGCTGGATGGTTTCGCGCACCTGGTGCAGGCCCTTCCAGTCTGTCGCCGGCTCAGCGCCGTTGACCGGCCTGGTGTAGTCGAAACGCGGGTCGCGTACCGGCATGAAATTGCCGTGGAAGTAGGCGATGTTGCCGTCTGCGTCCGCATACACGGTATTGTTCGACGAGTTGGTGCGCAACTCCATCGACTTGTAGAAGGCCCGGTAATTGCGGGCCTTGGTGCGGATGAAGGATTGCGTCAGCGCCTTCAGCGGCTCGTTCATCATCGCCACCGACACCCATTTGCCGTTCTGCTCGCGCACAACCGGGCCGCGATGCGTGAAGTACGCGGTAACGGTCTTTTCCGTCATGCTGCCGTCTGCCGCCCTGTACGGCAGGCGCACGCTTTCGGAGCGGAATGGGCGCAGCTCTTTGCCGTACTGGTAGGAATACTTGCCGTTCTTTTCAACCACCGTTTCCAGGTATTCGTCGATCACGTCGCCACCGCCGGAAGTGTGCATCCAGCCGATCCGCTCATTGAAGCCCTGGTAGACGAAGAATTGGCCCCAGGTCACGGCACCATAGGCATTCAAGCCTTCCTGGCTATTCACGTGGATCTCGGGACGAAAATAGAACGAGGTGTGCGGGTTGATCATCAACAGCGCGTGACCGGACTTGCTCAAAGCCGGTGCGATGGCAAAGCCGTTCGAGCCGCGCGGTTCATTATCCAGGTCGCTGCCGACAGCAGCCAGCGCAGGCGCCGGCTGCTTGCTGTAGAACGCCTTCAACTGCTCGATATTCACCGTCTCGATGTCGCCGCCGATGCTACCTTCGCTGAAACTGAGCGCCATCCATGGTTCGAAGCGCGCCAACAGGCGCGGTTGCACATTCGGGTGGGTGTGCAGGTAGAAGTTCAGGCCATCGGCCCAAGCCACCATCAGCTTCTTCAGCCAATCCGGGCTGGCCTTGTACTGGGCCTTCAACTGCTCGGGCGAGATGAAGAGTTTCATGCGCAGGTCCTGGTACAAGGCCTTCTCGCCCTCCACCTCCGCCAGGCGGCCCATGGCGTTGATGAAATTCAGCTCGATACGCTTGAAATCATCCTCCGACTGCGCATACATCATGCCAAACACCGCGTCGGCGTCGCTCTTGCCGTAAATATGCGGAATGCCCCATTTGTCGCGCAAGATGGTGACGCGCTTGGCAATCGCTTGCAGGCGCAGCACTTCCGCAGGACTCAAAGCTCCTGCCGCCATTGGGGCGGCGGGAGCGGCAAGCGCAGGAATGGCACAGAACGCGACAAGCGCGGCACTCAGCTTCAGCATGCTTTATTGCTCCACCAGTTGGGCAATACGTTCGCGCAGTTCGGCGTTTTCAGCGCGCAGCGCCGAATTCTTTTCCTTCAGTTGCGAGATCTCGAGGCGCAGCACCTCCAACTCGGTCAGCGGAGCCGGACGTTCTGCGGCCTCGTAATGCCCCTCGCCGGCGTCTTCCTTCGCTGCCTTTGCCGGGCGGTTGGCGGCGCGCTGTTCGCGGATCTCGCGGGCCGCCTGCTGCAGGAACTTGCGGCCGCCGGCGACAGCCGATTTCTGGTCTTCTTCCGGCAGCGAGGCCACGGTGGCGGCGGCATTGATCGAGATCGTACCGGAACGCACCGCATCCACCAGTTCGGGCGTGGCGCTGCGCGTGATCTTCTCGATCTGGCCCAGGGTATTGGCGCTCAGGCGGGCGGCGCGGGCAATATCTTCGCGCTTGGCTTTCGCCTTCGGCGGCGGCGCCGCTTCTTCGGCTTCCGGGTCGGGCGGCGCAATGGCGTCATCTTCCGCCTTGGCCTGCGCTTTCACGATCAGTTCGCGCTTGGCGATGATTTCCTGCTGGCGCAGGGCCAGCACGCCACGCTGGAAGTCCGACACGCTGCGGCGGCCCAGGTGGTTGTCGATCATCCACAGCATCACGTCTTCAATATCCTTGAAGCTCGTGTTCTGGGTGACTTTAAAGGGAATGCCGTGCTGCTGGCAGATCGAATAGCGGTTATGGCCATCGACCAGGATGTCGTTCCACAGCACCAGCGCATCGCGGCAACCTTCGGCCAGCAGGCTGCGTTCCAGCGCGGTGCGCTCGGCCTCGGTCAACGGTTCGATATAGTCCCGCAGGACGTCGTTAATCTTGATTTGCATGTGGTCTTTCAAGGGAATTCTGCGACCAGCATGCTACAACATTCCGCGGCGATTACAAGAATTGCCAAATTTACCACCACTGGATGTTAACCAAAGGACATGTCATAATAGCGGGCTTCAAGCATGCCCCGGTGGTGAAATTGGTAGACACACCGGACTTAAAATCCGTTGGCCGCAAGGCCGTGCCGGTTCGATTCCGGCCCGGGGCACTCTCAAGTCAGGTTTCCGCTGCTGCAATACGCAAAGGAATACGCGCCAGCTTCCCTGCTCCGAAATCCCGTCCGAACGGCAAATCCCGCCGCTGTGCATATCCGATATAGCAATCGCATTTCAGGCGGCTGCATGGCCGCTCGCGCAGCATCGATTCCAGCGAATCCTGGTACAAATTCCCCAGCCGCCCGGGAATGAAATGACAGCGCGTCACCTCCCCGGCCCCATCCACGGCAATCGCTTCTTCGCCGGCGGCGCATGGCCTGCCGCGGGAAGGCGCCGGGCGGCGGTTATGGATGAACCAGGGATCGATCGCATCCAGCCAAGCCAGTTCCTCTGACGTGTAATAACCCGGGCCACGCCGGTCATAGGCATTCAGCCAGAGATACTGGCTTTGCGGCAGTGCCGCCCGCAGTTCTTTGATGGCGCTGAAATGCTCACGCATTGCCACCACGCCAACAGAAAAATTGATTCCCATCTTCGCCAGCCGCGCACAACGCTCCAGGAAGCGCACCTGCGAGGTTTGCCCCGGATGCCAGGTGCACCATAAGGCGACTTTATCCGGTTCGACCTGCTCCAGCCACGACAAGGGCGCAGCCAGGTTGGTCTGGACCGAAACCTGCTGCACATGCGGCATCGCCGCCAGCGCCTGCACTGCCGCGCGGTAATGACGCCGCACCAGGGCTTCGCCCCACGGCGTGAACAGGATGCGCAGGGGGCGCTTCTGCTCCCCCGCCCAAACCACGAAGCGCGCGACTTCGGCGGCATCCTTTTCCAGCCTGGCGCGGCTATCCTTGCGCTTGGCGAAGGGACAATAGCCGCAGTCATAATTGCAGCTCTCAAGCGTTCCCCGGTACAGCAGCGAGAGCGGCGTTTCGCCAGAGGTGCTCAGCACGATGCCCCGCCGCTGGACATCAGGTCCTGCACCCGCCCGGATGCCAGCCATGGTCCAACCGTATCGGCATAGGCATATCCAAGGTCGTTGAGGCGAAGGATGGAGCCGTGTTGCTCCGCCAGGCCAAGGGCCGCCAATTCCTGCAAGTCCGGCAAATCCTCAAGGCATGAGCTGCCAAAGCGCGCCGCATAGGCCAGCAAATCGAGGCCAGGGTCCGTCAACAGGGACTGGATCACGTAGCGGCGCCGCTGTTCGTCCAGGCCAAGCTGGAAGCCATGGCGGGCTTGCAGGAAGTCTTCATCGCCGTACGCGAGATAACCCTGGATGATATCCATGGTGCCGGCGCGTCCCACCGCGTAATCGGTTGAATAATGCAGTGCGCGCGTATAGGAACGGGCGCCGGTACCAAAACCTACCATGCCATCGTTCTGGCAGCAGTAGGAAGGTCCTTCCTGGCCCGGCGCATGGGGCGCACGGAACATGCGCATCGACACCTGCACATAGCCCCGTGCGCGAAGATGGTCGCGCGCTGCGATATACAGCTGCAGCCGGCTGTCGCCATCCGGCGCAAGCGCGATCGTGTTGAAGCTTCCTGCCGCCCGCCGTTGCGCCAGCTTGCCCAAGCCGGTGTGCTGGCGCACATAAAGCGGGTACAGGTACAGTTCTTCCGGCGTGAATTCCAGCGCGCTGTCGATCGATGCCAGCAAGCTGGCGATCGTTTGCCCGGCGATACCGTAGATTAAGTCGAGGTTAAGGGTCGGGAATCCTGCAGCGCGGATGCGCCCAATGGCGCTGCGCACCGCGTCATTTTGCTGCGGCCTTGCCAATGCGCGCATCTCCGGGGCCGAGAAGCTCTGGATGCCGAGGCTCACGCGGTCGATCCCCATGGCGCGGCATACCGCCAGTTTGCCTGCGGTCGCCGTTTCCGGCGAAGCCTCGATGCCGGAGGGTGTGTCCTGCAATGAAATGCCGAGGACATCCTCGGCGGCGCGCAGCAAGGTTTCAAGCTGGCGCGGCTGCAGGAAGGTTGGCGTGCCGCCGCCCAGCGCGAAACGGGCAAACCGTCGTTCGCCCAGTACGTCATTCAGCACCCGCATCTGGCGCACTACCTGGGATACGTAGCGCTCCACCAGCTCGTCGCCGGGATTGGCCATCGCGAACAGGTTGCAGAAACCGCAGCGCATCTCGCAAAACGGGACATGGATATAGCCGAACAAGGCAGAACGGTCTTCTCCCGCCCACAATGGTTGCAGCGGCATTGGCTGTTCCAGGGTCCGGTATGCGGACTTGTGCGGGTAGGAGTAGGAGTAAGCCTGGTACGGCGTCTGCCGCATGCGTTGCGCCAGCGTGCTGGCGGGGGCGGGGTGGTTCAAGATCGCGTCGCTCCGGGCGGGTTAAGGAAAAAATGCGCGTAAGGGACGTTCCACACGGTTTCATGCGCCAGGCGGTGTCCCTGGAATCCTGCTTCTCCATAGGCGCTGCCGTGGTCGGAACAGATGATGACGAACGTCGGTGCACGCGCCGCGCAAGCGGCCAGCAGCGGTTCCAGTTCGCGGTCGACGTAGCGCAGTGCAGCTGCGTGACTCTCCAGGTTGTCGGCTTTGCAGCCGCGCAGGTAGACGCGGTTTGGCTTGTGGATCGCAGCCACGTTCAGGAACAGCATCACGCGCTGTCCAACCGCAGCCTGCAGGCGTTGCAGCGCCAGCGCCGCCTGCTTGGCGGTGGATCTTGGGGCGTCGACACCCATCGATTGCGACCAATGGCTTTCAGCGAACATCGACGGCAGCACACATCCCAGCGCGGTCTGCTTGTTGAAAAAGCCGACGCCGCCAATGCAGACGGTATGGTAGCCCGCTGCCACCAGCCCGGCCAGGATGCTCTCCTGCTCGAACACGCGGGTATGCGCGCAAGTCGTCTCGCTGCCGCGGAAGGCGGTAGCAAACAGGCGGGGATGCGGGCCTGGACTGTCCGGGGTCGGCAGGAAGCCGGCAAAGAAAGCGTGGTGCGCGGCATAGGTGAAGCTGGCCGGCGAATGCCGGCGCTCCCAGCCGCCGGGTGGAAGATGGCGCCCCAGAACGGGCAACTCTCCTGCCTCGTACAGTTGCTGCGCAACGTCGTAGCGCAGGGTATCGAGCGTAATGAACAGGATATCGTGGCTGCCGACCACCTGGTTCATGTCGGGAATGCTGTGTACCGGCTGCGTCATTGCAGGAAGCTTTTCCATTGGGCGGTATAGGTATCCTGTTCCTGCCAGAGCAAGCCGGGAAGAAGGTCGCCGAATGCGTTCGCTTCCAGCACATGGGCCTCGCCCCGCTGCGCGACTACGTCCAGCCCGATGACGTGACTTGCGGGGAAAGCCTGCGCGGCCTGCCGCGCTACTTTCTCCAGTGCTTCCTGCGACGCGGGATCGAGCAGGCTGTCGGCAGCGCCACGGCGATTGTCCAGGTGCAGGTTGGTCATCATGCACTTGCCGATGCGCGCGACACGGTGCGCCGGCTGTCCGCCCAGCGTGAGTACGCGGATATCGTAGTGCCCATTACCGGCACGCGGCTTGGGCAGCCATCCTTCGGCATACGCCTGCTGGCTGGCCAAAAGGTCGACCAAAGTCCGAATGTCGGCAGCAAGGTGGTAGCGGCTCATTCGCTTCGAGTTATAGAGCCGGATGGCGCCTGTTCCATGCACCAGTTGCGCCGACGTGGTGGCCTGTTCGCCGCCGCGCCTGTTGCGCCGGTACGCAACCACGCCCGACGCGCTGGAGCCGTAGCGGGTCTTGATGAAGACCCGGTCCAGGCCATGCTGGTCGAGCAATGAATGGAAGTGATCATATCCTTCCACCATGCCCAGCACCGCTGGAACAGCCACCTTGTGCTTTGCGAGATGGTGCTGGCAGGCCAGTTTGTCCGTCATCAAAATTGTTTCACGCGGGGCGTTCATGACACGCACATGCGGCATGTTTGCCACCTGCTGCTCCAGGCGCAGCAAGGCCCGCTCCAGGCCTTTGAACCACGCTCCGGACACTGCAAGTTCGCCGTGTTCCAGGGAACCTGGGTTGGCGATGCCTTCAGCAAGGCATCCATCTGCCAGCAACCGCGCCTGGACGGCCGGATCGTCGCCGGGAGGTTCCACCTTGAATACACAGGAATGCGCCAGCATGCCGCCCAACTTCCCTGGCGCTGCGAGCCAGTCGCGCCATTCCAGCACTTCGGCCGGCGGCAGGCCAGCCTGGCTGCGGGCCAGCTGCGTCAGCCGGACGCGCTTACCACTGGCGACGCCCAATAAGACCAGGCGGCCTGGCAATGCCTTATTCTCCAACAGCGACGTAACGATCGCCGTCGTCTTCTTCCTGCGCGTCATCCAGTACCACTTCCAGCGGCAGCGCCTTCAATTTCTCCTGCATGCCTGCAGAAATATAGTGGTGGGACAGGTCAAGGCGGCGCAGCATACGCACATGGGGGCTGCCCAGCAAGGCGCTGGCGCCATCATCGCCCAAGGTGCCCAGCGACAGGTCCAGCGTATGCAGCCGGCCAATCACTTCTTCGCTTGCCAGCCATTCGGCCAGCTCGTCGGAGATGTCGGAGTCGCGCAGGCCCAGGTAGCGCAGCGATGGGCCGGCCAGCGCGCCTAGCAGGCGGCGGTACAGGTCGACATCGCCATCGAAGCCGTAATCATCGGAGCCCAGCCACAGTTCCAGATGCTCCAGCGCCGGCAGCGAAGACGCGATCAGGGATTCCACCACTTCGGACGGCAGGCCGCCAGATTCGATGGTCAGCTTGCGCAGCGCGGCATGGGTTACCGGCTCCAGCGACAAGTCCTGCGCGCCGCGGATGCGCAGTTCTTCCAGCTTTGGAAATGCCTTCAGTAGCGGCGTGTAGTCGCCCTGCACGATCCACGAAATTTCGCACTCTTCAAACGTCATGTCGCCGATGAACAAGGCGCGCAGGGCCGGCAGTTCCGGCGCACGGGCCACCAGTGCCGCGATGATGTCGTCGGCGCCTTCTTCATACGGCTCGCCCCACATACCGATCACCAGAGCGTCAAGCCTGGACTTGTCGGCGCTTTGCAGGAACTGATCCATCAGGCCGGACATCTTGCGCTCGTCGTCGTAGTCGAGCGCCAAGCGGTAGACTTTGTCGCCAGAGAGGTCGACCGGCAACGCCGGGTCGAAAGCGGTGACGGTTTTGTTGAAGAAGGTTTCAGTGCTTTCGGAGATGGTCACAGTGCGCTTCCTGGAAAAGACCCCGGCGCCTTTCGCCTGGGAAATATTGAAATATTAGCATGCGCCATGCTTAACGCCCGCTTAAATTAGGTGATTCCCTAAGTTGACGCTGGGTAGCTCATCCGCCTAAACTCCGCCCCGTTATCATATTTTGGAGCCCCCTTTCATGGGCACTTGTTCGAGTCATAGTTGTCACCGAATTCACTTCGGCTTCGCATAACGGCACGATCACGTCCAGGGCTCCTGTCCTACCGTCATCCGCCATGAGCGGATGATGATTCAAGCGCGCACGATCGCGGGCCCGCATCCTTGCGGAGAGCCTGATGTTCGCATCTATCACAACGCGTCCCAATCGCTGGGACTGGGCATTGCTGCCGCTCGTGCTGGCGGTGCTGATCGCTGTCGCCTATGGCGCCATGCAGATGGCACGCCCCTTCGTGCTTGGCCAGCCCATGCCGGTCAGCCTCGATCCGGGCGCACTGCCCTATTACCTGTTGCGCACCATTTTGCGCATGTTCGCGGCGCTGGCCGTTTCGCTGCTGTTCGCCTTCGTGTTTGCGGCAGTGGCGGCCAAGTACCGGCTGGCTGAAAAAGTGCTGGTGCCGCTGCTGGACGTACTGCAGTCGGTGCCGGTGCTGGGGTTCCAGGCGATCGCGATTGCGCCGTTCATCGCCCTGTTCCCCGGTAGCCAGATGGGCGTCGAATGCGCGGCGATCTTTGCAATCTTCACCTCGCAAGCCTGGAATATGGCTTTCAGCCTGTACCAGTCGATGCGCGCCGTGCCGGCCGAACTGCATGAGGCGAGCCGCATGTTCCGCCTCTCGGCCTGGCAGCGCTTCTGGCGCCTGGAACTGCCGTTCGCCATGCCGGGCCTGCTGTGGAACATGATGATGTCGATGTCCGGCGGCTGGTTCTTTCTGGTCGCGGCGGAAGCGATTTCCGTCGCCGGGCAGGACGTCAAGCTGCCAGGCATCGGCGCCTACATCGCGGTCGCGATCGAGGCCGAAAACGGCCGCGCCATCGCCTGGGCCATCGCTGCCATGTTCGTTGGCATCGTCATGTACGATCAGCTCTTCTTCCGCCCTTTGCTGGTGTGGGCGGACAAATTCCGCTTCGAGGAACTGGACGGGGAAGTCGGCCGCCGCTCCTGGTTGCTCGACTGGGTGCGCCGCAGCCGTATCGCCAGCCGTCTGACCGGCAAGGCCTGGAAGCTGATGCGCTCCACCCTGGGCTGGTTCCCCGCCCGTCCGCTCGGCGCCGGCGGTCCAGGCAAGGCCGCGCGCCGCTGGCGCCTGCCGGGACGGGCTGCCGATACCCTGCTGCTGGTGCTTGCGGCTTGGGCCAGCTACCGCGTGGCCGCCTTCATCCATACTGAAGTTGGCTGGCGCGAAGCTGCCGGCGTGTTTGGCCTCGGCCTGGCGACGCTGGCGCGGGTCGCTGTGCTCATCACGCTGGCATCCCTGTTCTGGGTGCCGGTCGCCGTGTGGATCGGCCTGCGCCCCCGCTATGCGCAGAAGATCCAGGCGGCGGCGCAGTTCCTGGCCGCGTTTCCGGTCAACCTGTTGTTCCCGGTAGTGGTGTACTCGGTGCTGCACCTGGGCCTCAATCCTGACATCTGGCTCAGCCCCCTGATGGTATTCGGCACCCAGTGGTACATCCTGTTCAACGTCGTCGCCGGTGCGTCCACCCTGTCCACCGATTTGCGGCTGGCGGCGGCAAACCTGGGCCTGAAAGGCTGGCTGAAATGGCGCCGCGTCTACCTGCCGGCAGTTTTTCCGAGCTATGTGACGGGTGCCGTCACCGCTTGCGGCGGATCATGGAACGCCAGCATCGTGGCCGAATACGTCACCTGGGGTAAAACCACGCTGGTGGCGCATGGACTGGGAAGCTATGTGAAGCAGATGACCGATGCCGGCGACTTCCCCCGCATCGCCCTCGGCATCGGTGTGATGTGTGTATTTGTAATGGTAATCAACCGCTTCGTTTGGAGCCGTTTGTATCGGGAGCAGGCATGAAAAAAGAAATCCTGGTCGACCTGCAAGGCGTCGGCAAATCCTTCCGCACTGGCGATGGCGCCAGCCGCACCGTGCTCGATGGCGTCGACTTCGCGCTGGCGTCGGGCGAGATCGTGGCGCTGCTCGGCAAGTCGGGTTCGGGTAAATCGACCCTGCTGCGCATTATCGCGGGCCTGGTGCAGGCCGACGCCGGCACCGCCCGGTACCGTGGCGCGCCGCTGGCGGAACCAGTGCCGGGCATCGCCATGGTGTTCCAGTCCTTCGCCCTGTTCCCCTGGCTGACCGTGCAGCAGAACGTTGAATTGGGCCTGGAGGCGCAAGGCGTCGCTGCCGCCGAACGCGCCGCGCGCAGTGAAGCCATGCTCGACCTGATGGGCCTTTCGGGCTTTGAAGGCGCCCTGCCGCGCGAACTTTCGGGCGGCATGCGCCAGCGCGTGGGCATCGCGCGCGCCCTGCTCACCAATCCGGACGTGCTGCTGATGGACGAGGCCTTTTCCGCGCTCGACGTGCTGACCGGCGAAACCCTGCGCGACGACATCCTCGAGCTGTGGGATCACGGACGCATTCCGACGCGCGGCATCCTGGTCGTTTCGCACAATATCGAAGAAGCGGTGATGATGTCGGACCGGATCGTCATTCTCTCCAGCGATCCCGGCCGCATCCGCACCGAAATCCGCATCGACCTGCCGCGCCCGCGCAATCCCGACAGCCCGGCCGTGCGCCAGCTGGTGGACGAAGTGTATGGCCTGATGACCATGCGCGCGCCGGCTGCCGTGCCGGCACGTGAGGCTGGCCTGGACTACCGCCTGCCGGACGCCGACATCGAACGCGTTGAGGCGGTCCTTTCGCTGCTGGCATCGGATGGTTTCAACGGCCGCGCCGACCTGCCGCGCCTGTCCGACGAAAGTGAACTGCCGGACGAAGCCCTGTTCCCGGCCTGCGAAGCATTGTCCCAGCTTGGCCTGGCCACGGTGGAAGGCGGCGACATCACCATGACGGCGCTCGGCCGCCGCTATGAAGCAGCCGACCACGCTGGCCGCCAAGCCATCTTCGGCCGCCAGTTGCTGGCCCACGTCACGCTGCCGCAGCACATCTACAGCATGCTGCGCGCATCCGCGGACGGTGCGCTGCCGGAAGAACACGTGCTGGCGCCCTTGCTGGAAGCCATCGAACCGGAAGAAGCACGCCGTATCATGCGCACCGCCGTAGAGTGGGGGCGCTATGGAGAGATTTATGAATTCGATTTCCACACGCGCCGCCTGCGCCTGGCCTGACAAGCGCAGCGCTGTGCCCAGGCATACCGCGCCAGCTGGCCCTTGGCATGACTTGGGCGCTTCCGGGGTTGCTATACTAGCGGCATGAAAACCCTGCTTTCCATCGCAGCACTGGCTGCGCTGCTCACTGGCTGTGCCGGCATTGGCGCGCAAACTTTCTATGCCAATCCTGCGGCGGCCAGCACGTTCGGGATGTGCAAGACCCTTGCCACGGGTTCGCCCGACATGGACTTTTCCAACGCCTTACGCATGGAACTGGGCCGTCGTGGCGTGGCGGAAGCATCCTGCCCTGACGTCATCAAAGAGCGCGAGACCTGGGTCACCGTTGGGGTAGCGGCCGGCGTGGTCGCACTGGCAGTCGCGGCCAGCAAACATAACGATGTCAGCATCGGGGTCGGCGGCACTGTCGGGCTGTACGGCGACGACTGGTACTCCTCCGAACCGGCCTACGCGCCGAACACCGACCGTGAATGGGCCTGGGACCGCTACACCGGCGAAAACGGCAGCCAGATCTGGGTCTGCCGCGGCGTCCAGACCGGCGCCCTGACTGATCCATCGCGCTGCCAGGGAAGGCCATTGGCTGACACCGTCTGGCCGGGCCCGGCAGACTGTTCAGATAGTTCCTTCGCGAAACTAGCTATTGTCCCCGCCCGCACGATAGAGGAAGTCTTTCGGCACATACGCTCCGCGCGTGGAGAATGATGGCGTTCTCTTCGAGGGGCTGCGAAATGAAGACAAGAAACTTTCTGATGCTCGCCACCTGCGCAGCATTTTCAACGCTTGCCGCGCCTGCCTTTGCCGGCACTTTCGACGATGGCATGCCGGCACCGTGGCGCTGCACCGGCAAATGCGGCACCCTGGGTGCCAACGGGGTCGTCCGCCTTGCGCCGGGCGGCGGCAGCGCCTACGGCTGGATCTCCAGCTACAACTCCGGCAGCCAGGTCGCGCTGCCCGGCGTTGGTGGCGTGGGCGAAGCAGCGAATGGTTCAATCCTGCGTTCAGTGTCGTTCATGGCCGACACCAACGCAGCACTCGATTTTCGTTTCAATTACGTGACGACCGACGGCGCAGGTTACGCCGATTATGCGTGGGCGCGCCTGCTCGATGCCGACGATAAGCAGGTGGCGCTATTGTTCACCGCCCGCACCAACGAAAATGGCAACGCGATCCCCGGTTTCGACATGCCGCCGCCAGCCGCGACCCTGACACCCTTCCCCGTCGCCGTGGCGCCAGGCCAGACCATGTGGGCGCCGCTCGGCCCCGATTCCGACGAATGCTATGACGCCGGTTGCGGTGCCACTGGCTGGGTGCGGGCACAATACGCCATCGCCAATGCCGGCAAATACCGGCTTGAGTTCGGCGTGACCAATTGGGACGACCAGGACTTCGATTCAGGACTGGCTATCGATGCCTTTACCGTCGGCGGCGCGCCATTGCCCATCCCCGAACCTGGACAATACGCGATGCTGCTGGCGGGCCTGGCCATGTTCAGCGTGCTGAAACGCCTGGCGCGGTGATCCGCATCGGCATCTCGGGCTGGCGATATACTCCGTGGCGCGGCGTGTTTTACCCGCCCGAGCTGCGTATTCGCCCACAAAGGCAACCGCTACATCACGCACATCCGGCACCTGCGTGCCCCCGAACAACCGCTAGCAAACGTTTTCGCCAGCGGCGTCCTCCTGCTGCGCAAAAAACTGGGCCCCTTCCTCTGGCAGTTTCCACCCAATTTCAAATTCGATGAAGACTTGTTCGAGCACTTTCTAAGCGTGCCTGGCGCAGCGCCTACTCGGCTAGGGGGCGCCGCTGGGCGCGATAGATCCCGGATTGGCCCGAGAACATGAAGGCAACCGCACAGGCCAGCGCGGCATAAGGGCCGATTGCCGGCCCGAACAATTCCATCGCCATCACCGTGCAGGCCAGCGGCGTGTTGGCCGCGCCGGCAAACACCGCGACGAAACCAATTGCCGCCAGCAGCGGGAATGGCAGGTGCAGGAGCGGCGCGAGCACATTACCCAGCGTCGCGCCGATGTTGAACAGCGGCGTCACTTCGCCGCCCTTGAAGCCGGAGCCCAGCGAGCCGACGGTAAAAACGAATTTGCCGAGCCAGTCCCACCAGTCCAGCGGCACGCGAAAAGCCTCCACCATCGGCCCGATGCCGAGGCCAAGGTAGCGGTGGAAGTCGATGCCGGCGAAGCTGCCGGCACCGACTGCCAGCGCAATGATCGCGCCGCCAACCAGGGGCCGCAACGGCGCATAGCCAAAGCGCGCCTTGAACCAGGCCGACAAGCCATGCGTGGCTGCGGCAAAAGCACGCCCCACCAGGCCGAACACCACGCCCGCCACAATGATGCCGGCCAGCGCCAGCAGCAGCGGGCCATCCGGCGCGCCCAGTGCGCCAGCCGGGTAATGCGTATGTCCAACGCCCCAGGCGCGCGTGACCTGGTCGGCCAACAGCGCCGCCAGCATGCAGGGATAGATCGCGGTAAAGCGCATGCGCCCCACCACCAGCACCTCCAGGCCGAAGATCGCGCCGGCCAGGGGCGTGCCGAAGACGGAAGCAAAACCGGCGCTGATACCTGCCATCAGGACGGTACGCCGGTCTTCGCGCGGCAGCCGGAATACGTGGGTGAGCTGGTCGGCCAGCGCCCCGCCCATCTGCACCGCGGTGCCCTCGCGGCCGACCGACGCACCGAACAGGTGCGACACCACCGTGCTGCACAGGATCAGTGGCGCAAGGCGCAGCGGCACGACGTTCTTGGGATCGTGGATCTCGTCAATCAGCAGGTTATTGCCCGCTTCAACGCGGCTGCCGACCTGCAGGTAAATCCAGCCCACCGCAAAGCCGGCCAGCGGCAGCAGCCATACCACCCATCGATAAGCCTCGCGCCAGGCGGTGGCGACATCCAGCGCCACCAGGAAGAAAGCGGAAGCGCTGCCCGCCAGCACAGCGACGATGCCGGCCAGCAGGCTCCACTTCCCCAGGTAGCGCAATTGCTTAATGATGGTCGTGCCCCTTCTTGTCACGCGTCACTTCCACCGGCTTGACGCCGGCCGGCGGCACCGCACCAGGCGCAGAAACAGGCGGCGGCACTTCGCCGGTCCATTCGTAAGCCGTGCTTCCCTTTGGCGCCTTGTACCAGCCCGGATCGGTGTAGTCGCCTTTTTTCTGGTCGGGACGCACTTTCATCAGCGTGAACATGCCGCCCATCTCGATATCGCCATATGGGCCGGTACCGGTCATCATCGGCAGCGTATTCTCGGGGATTTCCATTTCCATGCCCCCCATCGACCCGCCCTTGTCGCCCATCACCATATAGCCCGGCACCAGCTTGTTGATCTTCTCGGCCACGCCCTTGTGGTCCACGCCGATCAGGTTCGGCACGTTGTGGCCCATGGCATTCATGGTGTGGTGCGACTTGTGGCAGTGGAAGGCCCAGTCGCCCGGATTGTCGGCAATGAACTCGATGGCGCGCATCTGGCCCACCGCGACATCGGTGGTCACCTCCGGCCAGCGCGCAGTTGGCGGCACCCAGCCGCCGTCGGTACCGGTCACTTCAAACCGGTGGCCGTGAATGTGGATCGGGTGGTTGGTCATGGTCAGGTTGCCGGCGCGGATGCGCACACGGTCGCCCTGGCGCACGACCAGCGGGTCGATGGCGGGGAAGACGCGGCTATTGAACGTCCAGATATTAAAGTCCGTCATCGTATTGACCTTGGGGACCATGCTCCCCGGTTCGATATCGTAGGCGCTGAGCAGGAACACGAAATCACGGTCCACCGCATGCTGGCGCGGGTCTTTCGGGTGAGTGACCCAGAAGCCCATCATGCCCATCGCCATCTGCACCATTTCGTCAGCATGGGGATGGTACATGAAAGTACCGGCATGTCTGGCGACAAATTCGTAGACGAAGGTCTTGCCCGGCTGGATAGCCGGCTGGCTCACGCCCGACACCCCGTCCATCCCGCTTGGCAGGATCTGGCCGTGCCAGTGCACACTGGTGTGCTCCGGCAGCTTGTTGGTGACGAAGATGCGCACGCGGTCGCCCTCCACCACTTCGATGGTCGGTCCCGGACTCTGGCCGTTGTAGCCCCACATCCTGGCGTACATGCCTGGCGCAATTTCGCGCACCACCGGTTCCGCGACCAGGTGGAACTCCTTGACGCCATCTTTCATGCGCCACGGCAGGCTCCAGCCGTTCAAGGTCACGACCGGGTTGTACGGACGGCCATTGGGCGGCATCAGCGGCGGTGCGGTCGAAGCGCTCGATTGCACCGCCGCTTCCGGCAGGCCGGCGGCGCCGGCACGGCTCACCAGGCCTGCTCCGATCAGGGCCGCGGCGCCATTGGCGAGGAAAGACCGGCGTTTGTTGACGGGGCTATTCATTGCTGTACTCCCTTACCGCCAATCGCGGCATCCAGATTGGCATCGGCGATCCAATACTCCTTGAGCGCGGTGATGTAATTGTTGACGGCGGCAGTCTGTTCGCGCGCATCGGCCAGCAGTTCGAATACCGACAGCAACATGCCGTTGTAGCGCAGCAGGGTCTCTTCGGAGATCTTCTGGCGCAGCGGAATCACCACATCGCGGTAATGCCTGGCCAGCTCGTAAGAGGCCTGGTAGTCCTGCTGGCTTTCGCGTGCTTCGCTGCGGGCATTGACCGCTGCGGCGGCCAGCAGGTTGAGCGACTGCATATAGGTTGCTTCCGCGTGCGCCACGCGAGCGCCGCCCCAGTCGAACAACGGCACTTCCACGGAAATTTCGTAACCGTGCGAACGGCGCTCGCCATCGCGCTCGCTGATCCCGCTCAATTCCAGCACGTTGATGAAGCGTGTGGCCTTGGCCAGGCCCAGGGATCTTGCAGTGTGCTCCGACGACAGGCGGGCTGCCTGCACGTCCAGGCGGTCGCGCATGGCGACTGCTTCGGCACCATCCACCTCGCGCGGCTTGGCCGGCAGGTCGGGCAAGCGCTCAGGCAGGCGGTAAGCCGTAGCCTCCCCGCCGGACAGGCCGAGGATGCGGGTCAGCTTCTCGCGGCTGGCGGTTGCGGCCTTGCGGGCGCGCGCCACGTCGGCCATCGCATCGGCGTGGAAAGCTTCCTCCTTGGCCGCATCGTACTTGCTCCAGTTGCCGGCAGCTTGCATGCGCCGCGCCAGCTCACCGCTGGCATCGGCCGCGTCGCTGATTTGCTGGGCGTATTCAACGCCCTGCTGCGCCGCCACGGCCTCGATCCAGGCCAGGCGGGCCTGGTGGGCCATGGAGACCGCGTGACCGGCCAGTTCCAGCTTGACTTGCTCGAAACGCCGGGTTTCGATGCGGCTGGCCAGCGGCAGTGTGAGCAGCTGGATAAAATTCATGCCCAGGGTACGCTCGATGCCAACCTCGCCGCCGCCATGCGTGCGCTTGAAACTGAAACCGGGATTGGCCAGGCGGCCTGCCTGCACCAGTTCCGCTTCGGCGATGCCGAGGTCCCAGTATCGAGCCTGCAGGCCGCGGTTGTTCAGGAGTGCGGCCTGGACGGCCGCATCGGCGCTAAGCGGCTCGGCAAGGAGCTTCTTTAACTGTTCGTCCAGCGCGCGCCGGTCCTGCTCATTGCGCAGCAGGCGCGTCTCGGCGCCGCTGCGGCTCCTGGTGGCTTGCGCCACTGCGCCGAAGCCGCCATCGTTCGAAAACGTGGCGCAACCGGACAGCAGCGCAGCCGCGGCGGCCATTGCCGCCAGCTTGAATGCTTGGTTCATGGTGATCTTTCCAATGCTTGGTCGTCCTGCGCGGGGACGCAGGATAGCGCCAGCGGCCACGGCTGGCATGGATCAGGCAGGGATCGCCCGGGGCGGGCGTTTGGGAAGGGCAAGGTCAACCGGCAGCGGCGGCACGGGATCGGGCAGGTGCAGGCGCTCGGCCAGCGGGGAATGTGATGCCGGTTGCGGCAAGGTATAGGCCAATGCGGCGCCAACGCAGCAATCGCCCATGGCGCTGCCGTGCGCGCTACCGGCGCAATGGTCGCCGCTGTCGCCGGCTTGCTGGGCGGACGCCAGCATCGCCGCATGATCGTGTGACCCGTCCTGCATCGCCCGGGCAGCCGGCTTGTCAGCATTGGCCTGAGCGCACAGCAGCATGCTGGCCGAGGCAAAGCCCTGGAAGGGCAAAGCCACCAGCATCAGCCAAAGCGCAATGAAACGGATCACGGATTTCATGGGCAGCGATATTACCATGACCGCCTTAGAAGCGGCTTATGACCCTGGCATAGGCGCCCCGCCCGAGCGACAGCCTGGTAGCGCCGCTGAACTCCTCGTGGTCCCGGTCCAATGCGTTGCTGGCACCCAGCGCCAGTTCCAGGCCCGCCCTGACCTGCCAGTTGAAGTTGACATCCAGTGCCGTATAGCCGGGCAGCGCGGTAAAACGCAGCGGCCCGACGTGGCGCAAGGTCAGGTCCAGGTCGCGCCCTTCCCCCAGGGTGAATGAGGAGCGAAGTTTCGCCACACGGCGCGGGTCCACATTGCCCCTCACCGAACGGTTGCCGAAATCAAGCTCGCCCGGTTTGAGCGAGAATTCCTCATGCATCAGGGTCAGGCCCGCGCTGAGGCGCCAGTCAGGCGTAGCCTGGACACTTCCCCAAGCCTCCAGCCCGCGCGTTTCGCCTTCCATGCCATTACCGATTTCATAAACCAGCGGCGCCACCGGCTTGATGGTGCGCAGCTTGTCGTACAGGGCGCGATAAGCGGTGAGCGAATAGCTGGCGCGGTTGCCGAACTGCTGGCGCAAACCTATCTCCAGCACCCGGGCCGTCTCGGACTGGAAATTCGGGCCGCCGCTCAGGGTGCCCAAGGGCCCGGCATTGAAATAAATTTCGCGGTCAACGCGCGATGGTGCGCGTACGGTGCGCGACAGGGCCGCCCACCAGGAAGTCTCGGGAGTTGCCTTCCATGCCAGGCGCAAGTTGGGGAGGAATTCCATCCCGGTGTACTGGTTGCGTTCGATACGCAACCCGCCTGTCAGGTTCAACTGCTCGCTGAAGGCGACGGTATCCTGCCCAAACAGGCTGGCCCAATGCATGCTGGCGCGCTCGGGATGGAATGCGGTACCGCTGGTGACCGAAACCCGGTCAAGCGCAAAGCGATATTCAGCGCCCAGCGCCAGCATGTGCCGGCCAAGCGGCGCGAAGTTGTAGAGTGCCTGCAAGTCGGCGACGTCCAGGTTCTCCTTATAGACGCCCACCTGGTTGCGCTCCGTCCGATCGTAGTAAGCCAGCAGGGACAGGCTGGCGCCCCCGTCAAGCTGGCGGGTCCAATGCCCCATCAGGTTGGCGCCGCGCATGGATGCGGCGGGCAAAGGAAGGGCCGACGCCGTCACGAGCTGCCCGGCGCCGATGCGGTACACATCGCCCTGCATCGTAAGCGCATCGCTGCCGCGCAGCCAATCGGCACGGAACCCCGCCTGGGCATTGTGCCAGGCATCGCCCAGCGCCTTGCCGGCCAGGGTTTCACCGTGCGGCATGGCGTAATCCATGCCGTACGCACGCCAGGCACCGTCCTCCATCGCCGCGCCATAGCGGAAAGCCGCGCCGGACTGTTCCTGTCCCCAGCGCAGTTCGGCCATGCCGCCAAGGGTGGATGCCGCCGGCTTGGTGATCACGTTGATCACGCCGTTCACGGCGTTGGTGCCCCACAGCGTGCCGCCCGGACCGCTGACTACTTCGATGCGTTCGATGGCATCCATCGCGACCTGCTGCACGTCCCACGATACGCCGGACAGCAGCGGGGTATACACCGAGCGGCCATCGATCATCACCAATTGCTTGTTGGCGCTGTTGCCGGCAAAGCCGCGCGCGGTGATGATGTAATTGCCGGCAGGAGTCTGCGAGACGTGCAGGTTGGGCGCCATGCGCAACGCTTCGGCCAGGCTGCGCGCGCCGCTGCGCCGGATGTCGTCGGCGCTGATCACGAAGATCGACGCCGGGGCGTCGCCCAGCCTCTCTTCGCGTTTTGAAACGGACACCACACGCACATCGCTCAATTCTTCGAGCGACAGGTTGGCAAAGTTTTCCGGCGTGGCTGCGCCGCCGGCGGCAGCGACGGCCGATAGCGACTGGCTGCAGATACAGCCAGCGGCCAGTCCCCACTTCAGTGAATAGCCTGCTTTGGGCATGGCGGCCTCTCTTTCAGGAAGCACTGTCGAAAATCTTAGCACGGCGGCAGTTTTTCCCGCCACACATATGGCTTTCATCGTAAAACGAATAAGCCTCGCCCGCCATATCAGGATTCTTTATAATAGCTGGGCTTGAATCATCCTACTATCCTGATATGAAGCCAGAGATCCAAGGGTTCTTCGACCCCGTTACATCCACCGTCAGCTACGTGATTTATGAGGCTGACGGCAGCGAATGCGCCATCGTCGATTCAGTACTTGATTACGATCCGAAGGCCGGCCGCACCGCAACGACTGCCGCCGACAAGATCATCGCTTTCGTGCGCGAGCATCGCCTGCACGTCAGCTGGCTGCTGGAAACCCACGCCCACGCCGACCACTTGTCTGCCGCGCCTTACCTGCAAGGCAAGCTGGGTGGCCGCATCGGTATCGGCGCCGGCATCTGCAAGGTGCAGCATGCTTTCTCGGCGATCTTCAACCGCAAAGGCGAGAAGGAAGACGGCTCTCAGTTCGGCCACCTGTTCGGGGCCGACGAAGAATTCATGATCGGCAAGCTGAAGGCGCGCGCACTGCACGTACCGGGCCATACGCCGGCGGATATGGCTTACCAGATTGGCGATGCGGTTTTTGTCGGCGATACGATGTTCATGCCGGACGTGGGCAGCGCGCGCTGCGACTTCCCCGGGGGCTGCGCAGGCGACTTGTACAAGTCGGTGCACCGCCTGCTGTCGCTGCCGCCGGAGACGCGCCTGTTCATGTGCCACGACTATCCGCCGGCCGGCCGCGAGCCGCGCTGGGAAGTCACGGTAGCCGAGCAGCGCGCCGCGAATATCCATATCCGCGACGGCGTCAGCGAAGAAGAATTCGTGGCCATGCGCACCAGGCGCGATGCCACGCTGCAGATGCCGGTACTGATCCTGCCTGCCATCCAGGTCAATCTCAGTGCCGGCCACCTGCCGGAGGCTGAGGATAACGGCGTGCGCTACCTCAAGATCCCCCTCAACGCCCTCTGATTATTTCAAGGGCTCCGGCGAACGTCCGATCGGATCGTCGGTGTTGGCCAGGTACCAGGCCAGCGCCGACATGACGGCCACGTGCTTCTTCATGTTCACCGGATCGACCTTGTCGAAGGTGTCTGCCGGCGTGTGGTGGTAGTTGAAGTAGGCGCTGGTGTCGACGTAAGGCATGAACGACGGAACACCGCCCGCTTCCAGCTGGTGCACGTCTGAACCCGATGCCGAATCGCGGCGGTTGAACACGCCGGCGCCGATCGGCAGCAGCGCATTGCTCACCGGAGCGAAATACTTCTCCGCTTCGCCCCGCACGCTGCCCATGATGCCGAAGGTACGGCCTACGCCGCCGTCGGTCTCAATCGCAGCGAACTGCTTTTCCAGCTTGTCCTTGTGCGCTTCGTAGTAGGTATTGCCGCCCTTCAGGCCGTTCTCTTCGTTGGCCCACGCCACCATGCGGATGGTGCGGCGCGGTTGCAGGCCCAGTTTCTTGATGGTCTCGATCACGCCCATCGAAGTGGTGACGCCGGTACCGTCGTCATGCGCGCCGGTGGCCAGGTCCCAGGAATCCAGGTGGCCGGATACGATGACGACTTCGTCGGATTTGTCGGTGCCAGGCAGGTCGGCGATCACGTTGAAGGTGTCCGCATCCGGCAAGGTTTGCGGAGTCAGGGTCAGCTTCATCCTGACCGGGCCGCGCTTCATCAGGCGGCCGATCAGCATCGCATCTTCCGCCGTCACGGCAGCGGCGGGAATGCGCTGGTCGTCTTTCAGGTTGGTAGCGCCGGTATGCGGCAGGCGGTAATCGGCGCCGCCGACCGAGCGCACCAGCGCGGCCACCGCGCCCAGTTCGGCCGCCATGCGCGGGCCGTTGCTGCGGTAGCGCGCAGCCTGGCCGTAGGCGTTGCCTGCCAGGCCGCGATCGGCCATGCCCTGGTCGAAGGCCACGTCAAACAGTACGATGGCGCCCTTCACTTCCGGCGCGCGGGCTTTCAATTCATCGAAATCGCGCACCACGACGATGGGCGCCGTCAGGCCCGTTGCCGGGGTAGCACCGGAGCCGCCGAGTGCCGTCAGCACCACGCGCTGGGTGATATTGGCCGGGCGGCCCTTGTAATCCACCAGCTCGCCCTTCTCTTCGCCGCGCACCCAGTGCGGCACCTTCACCGGCTGCAGGGTGACTTTAGCGCCCAGGGCGCGCATGGCGGCAGCCACCTGCTCCACCGCAGCCGCGCCACCGAGGGAGCCGGACAGGCGCGGGCCAACCAGATCGGTCAAGTCTTCCAGGCGCTGGTAGGAGTAGTCGCTCTGCATCGCAGCATCGCGGATCTTGCCCAAAGTGGCAGCATCATTCGGGCTGGCGGCACTGGCAATGCCGGAAAAGCCTGCGCCCAGCAGGCAGACAAACAGGGCGGAAAATGCGGGCTTGCGGAGGTTCATGCGTTTCCTGTGAGAAGGTTAAGTTTCGCTCGGAACTTGACACAATAGCGCATTTAATAAGATCCTGCTGGGAGGACAACTTAACGATACAAATCTCTCTCCCCTGTGGAGTTTGTAAGAATGTGTATATGCACTGGCGCAAGTTTTCGCGGCTCGCTAATCTACATACCAACAGAGATTGAAAGGGGACTTACCATGTTCAACAAACGTTTTGCCGGCCTGATGCTGATGGGCGCAGCCCTGACCGCTTCCTCCGCCGCTTTTGCCGCGGGTGACCGTGACTTCAACACCGCCGCAGGTGCCGTAATCGGCGCCGCGATCGGCAACCACAATGGTGGTACCGGCGGTGCAGTGGTTGGCGGCCTGGTGGGCGCTGCAGTTGGTAATTCCCTGTCCGGCGGCGGCCGCCACAACCGCGGCTACGTCGAGACCCGCGTCTACTCGCAGCCGGCCCCGGTCTACTACGAGCCAGCCCCGGTCTATTACAACCCGCCGCCACGCGTGTACTACGAACCAGCGCCACGCGTGTATTACGAGCCGGCACCGGTCTACGTCGAACCGCGTCCGGTGTACTACTACCGCGGCCATGGACATGGCCACGGCCACCACGGTCGTTGGTAATCAGACAAGAACCCGGCAATTGCCGGGTTTTTCATTTGTCAGTTTGCATGTCATTCCGACAGCAAAAACGTTGCGCTTTTGCTCCACAAGGAATACAGGGGTAAAAACACCCTTTATCGAAGGAAAGCCGTGTTGCCAAGCAACGGGGTATACGCGTAAAGTTGCGTTATCCCTCAAAACGTCTTTCCATGAACAAGTGCTGTCACCCAGACCATCCGCACTGCACCTACTGGGTCATGCCAGGGGAAAGCATGTGCGCCGGCGGCCATGCGCAACCGGCGGCAGAAGCGGAAGGCGGCAGCTTCGAGCTGCTGAACACCATGCGCAGCGCCCGCAGCGGCCCGCCGCCTGTTCCGGTGGCAGGCTACTCGGCGCCGGCACGGGTCTACCCGCAGCTGCACATCAGCGGTTTTGACCCGCGCGCCGCCGGCGGCCGGCAGTCGCTCAAGATGGAATTGCGCGGCATGCCACAGGATTGCGGCCCCACGTTGTCGATCCGCCTGCGTTCTGAACTGATCCCGCACGGTTCGCTGCAGCAGCAGTTCATCCGCTCGGTGCATGGCGACTGGCGGCCCGTGTTCGTGGAATTCTCCTCGCGCGGCAAGGAGCATGGCCAGTACCAGATCCACGCCGAGATCGTCAGCAAGGATGACAACGTCCAGCGCCAGTGGGAATGCACTTTTGTCATCCTGGTGCCGCGTGTCGACGCCAGCCTGAATGAAATCCATCGCACCTTCCTCAGCACCCACAAGAATGTGCGCGTGATGGCCGACGACGCCGCGATCGCCCGCGTTTCCGCCCAGGGCGGCAACACCATGGACATCGACGTCACCGCGCGCAATGCCGGCATCGCCCACCTCGACCTCGGCGCACCGGCGGGCAAGGTCGACGTCGGCTATTCGACCATCGCCTGGGACGAAGACCTGATCGAGATCGAGCAGCCGCGCAGCGGCCCATCGCATCCCCACCCTACCCTGGCCGCAAGCTTCATCAACGCCGCGCCGGAAAACGGCGCCTGCCGCCACATCCGCCTGTTTGCAATGGAAGAGGTCTCGTTCGGCCGCTTCGAGCTGGCCGATCCCGAAGCCGACGTGCTGCTGCACCACTTCAGCGCCGAAGGCCCGGACTGCGCCGGCCTGACGCGCCGCCTGTCCGGCCGCCACGCGCTGATCCGCCGCACCCGCAACGGCTTCGAAATCGAAGACGTGTCGCGCTACGGCCTGCTGCTGGACGGCGTCTGGCCGGGCAAGAACAAGCCGGTGCTGCTGCGCACCGGCATGAAGATTGAAATGAGCGCCAGCATCAAGGGCATCGTGCTGCTGGAAGTCGGCGCCGTGATGCCGCATGGCGTGATCCTGCATCGGATCGACGAGGGCGCGCGCGCCGAATGTTTCGTGCTGCTGGCTGCCGATACCCATCCCGGCTACCCGCTGCCGCGCCATAACGCGCTGCCCAAGGCATCCAGCCTGCCGCTGCTGATGCACCACCAGGGCGGCTTCTGGCATATCGACCAGCTCACCGGCAAGGAAACCGCGCTGGCGCCAACGCCGAAGCAGGAAAAACTGAGCCGCACCCCGGCCCATACCCGCTTCGCCAGCGATCCATACCCGGAGCACTGGATCGTGCGCAGCGGCGCCGCGCACTTGCCGCCAGCAGAAGCGACTACTTAAGTCGCGACGGATGGCCTTTTCGGCAGCGGAATGAATTCCGTCTCGCCGGGAACCCTGGCGAAGCGCTGCGCTTCCCAGTCGTCGGCGGCCTGGACCAGGCGCTCCTTGCTCGACGAAACAAAATTCCAGAACAGGAAGCGCTGGCCATCCAGCGGTTCGCCGCCGATGATGACGAATTGCGCATCCGTGCTCGCCGTGACGCGCTGCGAATTCGATGTATCAAGCAAGGCCATGCTGTGCTGCGGCACAGGCGCGCCGTCAATATCGACCGAGCCGCTGACCGGATAGATGGCCGCTTCCGGCGGCAGGCCGTTCAGGGCCAGTTGCTGGCCTGCCTTCAGGCTGACGTCCAGGTACAGCGTCTGGCTGAAGGTCTTCACCGGCGAAGTGTGGCCGAACGCCGAACCGATCAGCACCCGGACCTTGGCGCCGTCGACCGCCATCTCCGGAATTGCCGCCGCCGGGGTATGGGCGAACGAAGGCTCCTCCTCCTCATGCGCCTTCGGCAAGGCGGCCCACAGCTGCAGGCCGTGCGTGCGGTGCGGCACGCCAACCAGGTCTTTCGGGGTGCGCTCCGAATGCACGATGCCGCGGCCGGCCGTCATCCAGTTGATGGCGCCTGGCTCGATGCGCTGCAGCGTGCCCAGGCTATCGCGGTGCTCCATCGCTCCCTCGAACAGGTAGGTAACGGTAGCCAGGCCGATATGCGGGTGCGGCCGCACGTCATGGTCGGCATCGGCCGGCACGTCGACCGGGCCGAAATGATCGAAAAAGATGAATGGACCTACCGCCTGCTTGACAGCCGCCGGCAAATAGCGGCGCACGACGAAACCGCCGCCCAGGTCTTTTTCATGGCCTTTCAGGAGGTGCGCGATATTCATGGCTTTACCCCAGTTTGGTGGAGATTTCGGTGGTCACGGCCGTCATCAGCTTGTGCACCGGGCACTTCTGCGAGATGGCCAGCAGCTCTTCGCGCTGCTCTTCGCTCAGTTCGCCAGTCAGGTGCAGCGTTGCGGCGAGGCGGTACACGCCCTTGCGCTCTTCGCTCGCATCGCGTTCGGTGGTCACCTGTACGTCTTCGACAGGAATGCCCTTGCGGCGGGCATACCAGATCACGGTCAGGGCCTTGCAGGCGCTGATTGCGGCATCGTACAAGTCGTGCGGCGAAGGACCGGCGTCGTTGCCGCCTTCTTCGATCGTGCCATCGACCGAGACAATGTGGTTGCGCACATGCAGGATGCTGCGCATTGGGAGCGACTGGTCGCGGACTACTTTAACGGTCATGGTGGTTTCCTGCTTGTTGGTTTATCCCGCAATTTACACCAACTTGCGTGCTACGCGGAAGCCCACCACATCGTTCGCCAGCAGTGCGGAGTAGCCGTTGCGCAGCGCGGAACGAAGATAGCGCGGCTGGTACAGCCAGGCGCCGCCGCGCAGGATGCGGCGCGCCTGGTCGCCGCCCTGTTCCCATGCGCTGCCATCGATCGGGGCGCCAAGGTAATTGTCGTGCACCGTGTCCTGCGTCCACTCCCAAACATTGCCATGCATGTCGAACAGGCCCCATGGGTTGGGTTGGTAGCTGCCGACGCGCGTGGTGCCGCCGTGGCTGTTGCCTTTGGGACCGTCGTTGTAGGTGAAGTGGCCGTCGTAGTTGGCGTGCTCCGGCGTGATCTCGTCGCCGAAGCTGAAGGCCGTGTGGCTGCCGGCGCGGCAAGCGTATTCCCATTCCGTTTCGCTGGGCAAGCGGTATTCCTGGCCGGTTTTCTCGCTGAGCCACTGCAGGTAAAGCTGCGCATCGTACCAGCTTACGCACACCACAGGATGGCGGTCGTCCTGCGCGAAGCCGGGCTGCTGCCAGTCCACGTCCATCTTCGATTGCCAGCCTGTCGCCTTGACGAAGGCGCGCCACTCGCCCACGGTCACCGGGTAGCGCCCCAGCGCAAACGATTGCCCGATGCCGACCCAGTGCGCCGGCAACTCCTTGTCGAGCCAGGTTTTCTGGGCGCCCGCCTTGACGGCAATCTTGTGCTCATGATCGGATGAACCCATCTGGAAGCGCCCGGTCGGGATCAGCACCAGGTCCGGCCCCACCCCGCTGCCGTCGGCGAACCGGTCGCGCAGCACGCCTTCCGCATCGGCCACCGGGCTGCTGGCGGTAGGCAGCAGCGCCGCCAGTTCCGCCGCCTTGCGCGCGGCCTGCTCCTTGCGGTGGCGCTCCTGCTCGGCGCGATAGGCTGCTTCCGCCTTCAATTGCGCTATCTTGCGCTGGTATTCCTCCTCGGCCTCGCGCGCCTTCAATGCATCGGCATCGCGGCGCGCGATCAATTGCTGGCGCAGGCGCTCCTTGCGCTCTTTCGCTTCCTGCTCGGCCTGTGCCTTGCGCTGCTTTTCCTGTTCGCGGCGCAGTTGCTCCTGGCGGGCCTTTTCCTGCGCCGCGGCCAACGCTTCGGCCTTGCGCCGCGCGGCAAGTTCAACTTCTTTCTGGCGGCGCTCTTCTTCCTCTTCGGCGCGGGCGATCGCGTCGGCCCGCGACCGAAGGTCGCGCGCGGCACGCGCCTCGCGTTCCTGCAGATCCGCCGCTGCCCGCTCGGCCTTGCGCGCAGCTTCGCGCTGGACGGCTTCCTCGGCGTTCGGCGCGGCCGCCTCCCGTAACTCGTCGAGCAGTGCCGCCACCGTTTCCGGCCGCTCGCCGGCGCGATTGGCAAAGCCGCGTTTCAGCACGCCCCATTGCTGCGCGTTAAGCGCGCCGGGCCTGGCAGGTTCGAGCAGCGCGGTGTGCTGGTCGAAAGGCAACCGCCCTTCCAGCAACTGGTAGATCATGACCGCGACCGCGTAGACGTCCACCTGGGGGCGCGGCGCGCCCTGGCTGGTGCCCGCCTCCGGCGCGCGATAACCGGCGGTGCCCGCATTTGGCGTGGCCATGCCAAGGTCGGTGCCGGTGGAACGCGCGCGCGACGCGATGCCGAAGTCGAGCAGCTTGATTTCGCCAGCCTTGGTCAGGAACACATTGCCAGGTTTAAGGTCGCGGTGCACCAGGCGGTGCTTGTCCCAGGCATATTGCAGCGCATTGGCCACCGGCCGCAGCATCTGCTCGACCTGGGCCGGCGTCGCCTTGCCCTTTTCCGCCAGCCAGGCGTCGAGATCCTGCCCTTCCAGGCACTCCATGATGATGAAGTAGCTGGAAGTGGCCGGGTCCTGCGCCCATTCGTAGACGCGCACGATATTGTCATGCGCCAGGCGGCGTGCCTGGGTCGCTTCTTCGATCAGGAGCTTGGCGTGCGCCGGACTCTGGGTGAGCTGCGGCGGCAGGATCTTCAGCGCGACCACCGCGCTGTGGCCCAGCTCCGCGTGGGTAGCCAGGTCGGTGGCTTGCCACACCTGGCCCATGCCGCCCATGCCGATCAGGCGTTCCAGCCGGTAGCGCCGGTTATGCGGACCAATTTCCTGCCCCGCCATCAGGCCAAGCTCAGTCCCTTGGCGCACGATGGTGATGGGTGCCGCCGCCCCTCCCGGCGGCGCGTATTCGGCGTCCAGGATGGCATTCTTGCGGCGGTCGAACTCTTGCAGGCTTAACAGGCCATCTTCGTGCAGGGCACGCAGTTCGCGAATCTTGTCTCGGGCTGTCTGCATCTCTCTCGTGCTTTACCTCGCTAGCGGCGCCCCGCATTCTGGACAGAATTTCGCGTCTCCGCAATCGGTCGGCACCATATGGCCATTCCGGCAACGGCGCCCAGCCGAAACTCCTGCACTGGCTTGCGCCCGCAGCAGGTCCAGCTGGTGCTGGCGTTCCTTGTCGCCCACGGTATCGCGATACGAACGTTCATCCCGCACGTCCTCGCGCGCCAGCCGCAGCGCCTCGGCGGTCGTGATGCTGTTCTCAGCCGCCACCACGCCGGCCAGCGCCTGCAGCTGCTCGGGCGACATCGCGGCCTGCGCCTGCTGGCGCATCAGGCGCGAAAGCGCTTCCGCATTCGGTGTCGCCGCCAACGCAATCTTGCCGGTATCGCTCATGCGGCCGATGGCTTCCAGGCGGTCGATATCAATGCGTGCCAGGTCTGCAGCGTGCTGCTGCTGCGCCATCATGCTGTCGTATTCCACTTTCCAGCGGTTGAAGCGCTCCTCGCGCTCCCCTTCCATTTTCTTCAGCGACTGTTGCCACTGCGCTTCCTGGTCGCGCAGCTTCAGCTCCAGGCGCTGTTCTTCCACGGCCACCTGGTCCAGCATGGCCTGGCGCGCCAGGTTCTGCCCCTG
Organism: Duganella sp. Root336D2; assembly: GCF_001425005.1. Taxonomy (GTDB): domain Bacteria; phylum Pseudomonadota; class Gammaproteobacteria; order Burkholderiales; family Burkholderiaceae_D; genus Rugamonas. The sequence continues at coordinate 229,980 of NZ_LMDB01000003.1, forward strand.
CCGCTGCTGGACCCCGTCCGCCTCGATGGTGCGCAGCAGCTTTTCGTACTGGGCAATCGATTCGGCCGCGGCGCCGCTGCGTTTCAATTCTTCCAGCTTGGCGCTGATTTCGGCCACGTGGACATTCGAGCTGGCATCCTTGGCTTCTTCACCCCGCGCCTGCTCACGCTTGCGCGCCAGGTGCAGCCCCTCTTCCCACTCGGCGATGCGTTCCGCCTCGCGATGACGGGCAGCGTTGGCCAGGGCCAGGCCCTGGAATTTCGCGCGGTGATGTTCGGCTTCGATTTCCTGCTCGCGCTGCTGGGCCTCGATTTCGGCCTTGCGCAGGAGCTGGAGCTGGTTGCGGCGGTGTTCCTCATCCTCGATGGCCAACGCCTGCTGGATGCGGTGCTGCAGCTGCTGCTGGTACAGCTGGTGCGAGAAGCGCTGCCTGGCCAGTGCCCTTTCTTCCAGGCCGGCCTGCTGCGCCAATTCCATCTCGGTGCGCATCTTGATTTGCGCCAGCCGGCGCACCTGGTCCCACTGCGCGGCCTCGCCGGCGTGCAGGGACTTGTGGCGCGCCAGTTCATGCTCCAGGTCGGCCAGCGCCAGGCCGGCACCGTGTTCGAACGCCTGCTTGCGGGACTTGGCCTCGACGATGCGGCCGTACAGATCGATTTCGCGCGCGCGGATGGCCTGCATCTGCTCTTCGGCGTCGGCCTTCAGCTCCGCCCGGCGGAAATCGCTGCGCATTTTCTGCTCCTGGCGGCTGATCGCCTGCCATTCTTCCTCGTTGTAAAGCTGGTCGAGCTGCTTGACGTGCTCCAGCTGCCGCTGGCGCTCGTCGGCAACCAGGAACAGGCTGCCCTCGCGCTCGCGGTTGTCGTCGTATTTATCGTGCCGAAGTGACAAGGTTTCCATCTGCACGGCAGCCAGGCCGAATTCCGCCAGGCGCTGGCCCAGTGCACTGTGCAAGCGTTCGTTGAGCTGTTCGCGCAGCGCGCCGGAACCGGCCATGTCGCGCACCGAGCGGCTGCCCAGGAATTCGGCGGCAAGCTGGCGCATGGACGGCGCCAGCAAATCATGCAGCTGGAGCGTCGTGACGGTGCCCGGCGCGGTCATGAAATGCCGCGCAAAAGCTGGTACATCATTCACCAGCAGGCCCACGGTGAAGTGCGCCGCCAGTTTCAGGAATTCGGCGCTATGCAAGTCGGTGAAATTGAACTCGACCGGCAGCGGTGAGGTGCGGGTGATCAGGATTTCACCCTGCTCGTCGCGCCGCAGCTTGCCCATTCGGGCGAAAAAACCATCCAGCCCATATTCGCCCTGCGGTACTTCGGATACCTGTTCGCCCTGCAGGATGAAAGCGCGCGTCGCCGCCGGGACGTGCAGGGTCCTGGTAAAGATGCCGGAGAGCTGGCGCACGCCAAAAAACACTGCCAGCTCATCGTTAGCCGGGATCCAGCGGTTATCGCGCAACAGGGGCTCGTTGCGCGGCGCGCCCAGCGACAGGCCGCAATGGCTGCAGTAGTCGGAGCTGTCGCCGTTGCGGTGCCCGCATCGCGGGCACTTCACGCCGCCAAAACCAAACATCTTGAACATTTCCCACTCCTTGTCTGACCCTGCGCCTGCTGATTGTAACAGGGGCATCATGCGCCCAATACGCACCTCCTTATCTTGGCACAGCGCCAGCCCATCCATTCGTTCCGTATGAAGGGGGATTTCCCTTCTGTTCGCGTTTCGGCCGCAAAAGCCCCGTTTTTTTGCATTTCGCACCACGTTTTAGACAGCTTGTCGCACGGCGATGGCAACCGCCGGGCGGCCTGGATACAGTGTGCGCATGGAGAGCCCTCAACCGGAGAACGTCATGAAAGCCCTGCGTAATTTCGAAGCCCTGTTCATCGCCATCATCGGCCTGGCCTGCGCCGCCGACTTCGTATACGAAAACCGTACCGCCGAAACCGTGGCCCCTGCAAGCTACGCCAGCAGCGTCCAGGCGGCGCCTGCGGTCCCGGTCGTGGTGGTCGCGGCCAAGCGCATGAGCGAAGCGGAAAAGCAGGCCTCGCTGGCGGAAGAGCGCAAAGCCGCCCAGGGCAGCAAGATCTGAGCAATTGTTACTTGCCTGCTGGATTTGTAATAAACTGAATCAGGCTTTTCCCACTGGCCATGCGCTTGGTATATTGAACTCAGCGCATCACCAAACAGGAGAAATGCCATGTTCAAATCGAAACTCATCGCTGCAGCCGCCCTGGCCCTTGGCACGGTTGCATTAGCACCGACTGCCGCGCTGGCGCAGGTTGATTTCAGCGTCGTGATCGGCAACGCTCCTCCACCACTGCGTTTTGAAAGCGTGCCGCCACAGCGTTACGGCTACGTATGGGCGCCTGGCGTGTGGCGCTGGGACGGCTACCGCCACGTCTGGGTGGCCGGCCACTGGCTGCAGGAACGTCCCGGCTACCGCTACAGCCCCTCGCAATGGGTCCGTGTAGACAACGGCTGGGGATGGCGTGAAGGCGGCTGGGCCGTCTACGACAGCCGCCCGAGCTATGTCCAGGGCCCAAGCTACGGCTACCGCGATTACTACCGCGACAACTACTACCGCGATCACAATCGCGACCGCCGCCGCGACCGCGATCATGACGGCATACCGGACCGTTACGACCGCGACCGCGACAACGACGGCGTGCCAAACCGTTATGACCGTGACCGCGATGGCGACGGCGTACCGAACCGCTACGACCACCGCCCCGACAACCCGCACCGCCGCTAAATGCTGATGGCCGCGTGGCCTCGCAACAGGGATAGCCTGATGCGAGGCCACGCGGCCGTCAGTGCCATAAGAATTTCCACGTATGTCGATAAAACAGGAACGTGCGCAAGCCGAGAAACTCGCGCGCCAGGCCGTCTCCGCCTCCCCTGCCGCATGGCAGGCATGGTTCGATGGTTCGGCTCATCCAAATCCCGGCCGCATCGGCATCGGCGTGCTGTTGTCCGGCCCCGCCGGAGAACGGGTCGAGATCAGCCGCCGTGCGGGCCACGGCAGCAGCGGCGATGCGGAATACCTCGCCCTGATCGCGGCGCTGGAGAAAGCAGTGGAACTCGGCGTACCGGAACTCCTGGTGTACGGCGACAGCCAGGTGGTGGTGCAGGATGTGCTGTGTTCGCCCCCGGCAGGCGCAAAAGCGCTGGAAGAACATCGCGCCCGGGTCGGGCATTTGATGGCGGCACTGGCGCTGGTGAATGTGCGCTGGGTGCCGCGCCACCGGAATGGCGATGCGGACCGCCTGTCGCAACAGGCGATCCACGAAGGTGCTGCTTAACGAACCTTGAACACGCTGACCACGTCGGCCAGGTTGCTTGCCTGGTTCTGCATGGATTCGGCGGCAGCCGCCGCTTCTTCCACCAGTGCGGCATTTTGCTGCGTGACCTGGTCCATCTGGCCAACAGCCTTGTAGACCTCGTCGATGCCCGAGCTCTGCTCGGCGCTGGCAGCGGTGATCTCGCTGATGATGTCCGACACGCGCTGCACGCTGGAGACGATTTCCTCCATGGTGTTACCCGCATCCGACACCAGGCGCGTACCGGCATTGACCTTCTCGACCGAGTCGCCGATCAATTCCTTGATCTCTTTCGCCGCCGCAGCGGAGCGCTGCGCCAGGTTGCGCACTTCCGAGGCCACGACCGCAAAGCCGCGGCCCTGTTCACCGGCGCGCGCCGCTTCCACCGCTGCATTCAGCGCCAGGATATTGGTCTGGAACGCGATGCCATCGATCACTGTGATGATGTCCACGATCTTGCGCGAAGAAGCATCGATCGATTCCATGGTGCCCACCACTTCCGACACCACGCTGCCGCCCTTGCGCGCCACCGAAGCCGCCGCACCAGCCAACTGGTTGGCCTGGCGTGCATTATCGGCGTTCTGCTTGACGGTCGAAGTCAGTTCCTCCATCGAGGAGGCGGTTTCCTCCAGCGACGCCGCCTGCTGCTCGGTACGCGCCGACAAGTCCTGGTTGCCCGCCGCGATCTCGCTGGATGCGATGGTGATTGAATGGGTCCCGTTGCGCACTTCACTGACGATGTTCAGCAAGGACTGGTTCATGTCGCGCAATGCGCCCAGCAACTGGCCGGTTTCGTCGTTGCCGTGCACGCGGATATCGGCGGTCAGGTCGCCGGCCGCCACACGGCGCGCCGCATCAACCGCGCGCGACAGCGGGGTCGTAATGCCCTTGGTGAGCACATAGGCGCACACCGCGCCGAATGCCACCGCAAGCACGGCCAGCACCGTCAACAGGCTGCGGCTGTTGGCCGAAATACTGTCAATTTCTTTACCGATGGTGTCGATCTTCCCGCGCTGCATCGACAGAAGATCCTGCACCAGCGCCTGGTACTGCGCGGCAGCCGGGCGGTAGGTCTTTTCAAAGGTTTCGTTCGCCTGTTCCATCTCGCCATCGGTCTTCAGCTTGGCGACCTTGTCGCGCGAAGCGATATAGGCCTTGCGCTGTTCCATCACGCGATCCCACAAGGCTTTCTCGTCAGCGTCGCTGATCAGCGGCTCGATCTTTTTCTGCAGTTCGGCCGAGGCGGCGGTGGATGCTTTCGATTCCTCGGCAAAGAAGGCGCCCAGCGATGCATCGCTGCTGCGTGCAATCGCCGTAGTGCGGCGGATAGCGCTATCGATCTTCGAATACCAGTCGGAGATCATGCGCTCCTTGGCCAGCGGGGTCTCCATCATATGGCTCGTAGCGCCGGCAACTTGCTGCAGGCGCCACACGCCGATGGCGGCAATCACCATGGACAGGGCGAGTGTAACGGCAAAGCCGAATGCCAGGCGTTTGCCGATACTCAGGTTGCTCAGGAAGTTCATGCCGCCATCTTCTCGATCAGGCCCATGTCAGCGGACGACATCAAGCGTTCAATATCGACCAGGATCAGCATGCGGTCATCAATGGTACCCAGGCCGGTGATGTATTCAGTATCCATCGAACCGCCGATGTCCGGCGCAGCCTTGATCTGTTCCGGCTGCAGGGTCGTGACATCGGAGACTGCATCCACCACAATACCCACGACGCGGGTGCCGATATGCAGGATGATGACCACGGTGAAAGGGCCGTAGGTCGGCTCGCCAAGCTGGAAGCGCACGCGCATGTCGATGATCGGCACGATCAGGCCGCGCAGGTTGATCACGCCCTTCACGTAGTCCGGCGCGCTGGCAATGCGGGTCGGGCTTTCGTAGCTGCGAATCTCGCTGACCTTCTGGATATCAATGCCGTATTCTTCCTGGCCCAGGGTAAAGGCCAGGAACTCGGCAGCTTGGTTGGTGGTTGCAGTCATGATAATTTTTCACTTATGAACGATGACACCATAATGTTACCGTAGACCAATAAAATAATCACCAACAATTTTGCTCTAGAGAAACATACAAGCTTGCGATAAATACATGGCACAATTGCGCAGCTAAAAAAAGGAATCAAGGTTTTATGGATATCACTCTGAGCACTTGGCAGCCGCGCCTGGTCGCGCTGGCCAGCGCGGCGGCGGGCGACGATGGCGCCCACGACACCAATCATTTGCACCGGGTCTGGCGCAACGCCAAACTGCTACTGGAACAGCATCCCGGCGCCGACCGCCTGGTGGTAATGGCCGCCTGCTACCTGCACGACCTGGTCAACCTGCCAAAAAACCACCCCGAGCGTCACCTGGCTTCGCGCCAGGCTGCGGTACTGGCGCGCACCCAGCTGGCCGACGCCGGCTTCCCGGTCGACCGGCTGGATGCGGTGGCCCACGCCATCGAAACCCACAGTTTTTCCGCGGCACTGCCGCCAACCACGCTGGAAGCGCGCATCGTGCAGGACGCCGACCGCCTTGACGCACTGGGTGCCGTCGGTCTGGCACGCATGTTCTATATAGCGGGCCGCATGGGCACCGCGTTGGCCCACCCGGAGGATCCGCTGGCTGTGAACCGCGAACGCAACGACAAGATCTACTCGCTCGATCACATCGAAGTGAAGCTGGCCACCCTTCCCGGCACCATGCAGACCGCCGCCGGCCGCGAACTTGGCGAGCAGCGCCTGCAGGAGCTGCTCGCCTTCCGCGACAGCTTCGTCGCAGAATGGGCGGTGGCAGCATGAGCGAGGCCGCAGCAAGCAGCAAATCAAAAGGCAACCTGAATTTCGTCCTGGTCAGCATCTTCATCGACATGCTGGGCATCGGCATTATCGTGCCCGTGCTGCCGATCCTGGTCGGCCAGTATGTGCAGGACCGCGAGCTGCACGCCCTGTGGTACGGCATCCTTGGCGCCACCTTCGGCCTGCTGCAGTTCATCTTCATGCCGATGCTGGGTGCGATCAGCGACCGCGTCGGCCGTCGCCCGGTGCTGCTGTATTCCATGGCCGGCATGGGCATCAACTTCCTGACCACGGCCTGGGCGCCCAACCTGGCCTGCCTGTTCATCGGCCGCGTGATCGGCGGCATGTCGTCGGCCAGCATGTCGGTGGCATCGGCGTACGCCTCGGACATCTCCACCCATGAAGACCGCGCCAAGAGCTTTGGCAAGATCGGCGCCACCTTCGGCCTGGGCTTCATCTGCGGCCCGATGCTGGGCGGCCTGCTGGGAGACGTCAACCTGCACCTGCCGTTCTACGTCGCGGCGGCACTGTCTTTCGCCAACTTCATTTACGGCTATTTCTTCGTGCCGGAATCGCTGCCGGAAGCGCAGCGCAGCAAATTCAAGCTGGTATCGGTCAACCCGTTCAACTCCCTGGCCAAGCTGGCCAGGCGCCAGGACATCCGCGGCCTGGTGATCACTTTCGCCCTGGTGACCGGCGCGCAAATGATGCTGCAGTCGACCTGGGTGCTCTACACCCACTTCCGCTTCGGCTGGAGCCCGGCGGAAAACGGCGCAGCCCTGTTCTGCGTCGGCCTTACGGCTGCGGTAGTGCAGGCCGGCCTGCTCGGCGTCCTGATCCGCAAATTCGGAGAAGTGCGCCTGTCGCTGCTTGGCCTGACCTCGGGCGCGATCACCTATATGCTGTACGGCCTGGCGACGCAGGGCTGGATGATGTACGTCTTCATCCTGTGCAACCTGCTGGCGTTCGCCGCCGGCCCGGCACTGCAAGGCATCGTATCCAAAGCCACGCCGGCCAACGAACAGGGCGAATTGATGGGATCCCTGCAATCGATCAGCAGCCTTGGCACGGTAATCATGCCCTTGCTCGGCGGCGCCATCCTCGGTACCGTCAGCCACCTGCCGCCAAGCGACTGGCGCATCGGCAGCACTTTCTTCCTTTGCGCGGCAATGCAGGCGGTAGGCATTTACGTCGCGCGGCGCTACTTCCGCCAGCACCATATGGTCGCCACGGCGACTACGGAAACAGGCGCATAATCAGGCTATGACCGTACGCGTGCACAGCTTCTTCCGCCAGTTGCTCGCCGCCCTGCCCCTGGCAGCGGCGGCCCTGCCGTCGCATGCCGACTGCTCGCGCGACATCGCGGTGCCGGTGTCGACCACTGGCGTCAGCGTCATTGTCGACAACGGCACATTTAGCGGAATCTATCCGGAGGTATTCCGCAACCTTGGGCCGCGCGCTGGTTGCCATTTCACCTTCACCTCGGTGCCGCGCGCCCGTCAGGAATTGCTGTTCGAGTCCGGTAAAGCCGACCTGCTGCTGCCCGCGACCCGCACACCGGCGCGCGACGTCAACGGCATTTTCGTGCCCATGGTGGGCCACCGCGCCGTACTGATTTCGCTGCAAAGCCCGCGCCCGCAAATCACCAATGCGCAAGACCTGCTGGACCGGCGCGACCTGCGCGTGGCAATCGTCCGCGGCTACGATTACGGCGATGCGTACCAGGCCATCGTGCGCGAACTGGCACGCCAGGGGCGTTTATTTACCGAAGTAGAGCCAGGCGCAATCGCACGCCTGCTGTACGTTGGTGCGGTGGACCTTACGATCATGGGGCCGACCATACTGGCCGGCGCCATCAACCGTGAGACACGCGTGAATGGCATGCTTGACCGGTTGCGCATGGAGCCGATTCCGGAGCTGCCCTGGCAGCAAACCGGCGTCTATGTCTCCCGCTCCTCCCTGACCCCGGACGACCGCGCTGTGCTGCTTGAATTACTGGAACGCGCCGCCAAGTCGAACGTGGTGATGGAAGGCTTCCAGCGCTACCACCGTCCGGAAATCCTGGCCGAAAGCGTACGGCCCCGCTGATGGCGCCCTCGGTTGTCGCCATCGTCCTGTGCGGCGCGCTGCTGCACGCGGGCTGGAACGCATTGGTCAAGAAAGGCCGCGATCCATTCCTCAGCAGCGTGCTGGTAGCCGGCGGGGCCGGCCTGATCTCGCTGCCGCTGCTGCCATTCCTGGTACAGCCGGCTGCCGCGAGCTGGCCATACGCCCTCGCCTCCACCGTCATCCATTACGCCTACTATGGCTTGCTGGCGGCAGCCTACCGCCACGGCGACATGAGCCACGCCTACCCGCTGATGCGCGGCAGCGCCCCACTGCTGGTAGCCGTCTCCAGCGTGCCCTTGCTGGGCGAGCACCTCAGCACCGCCCAATATGCCGCTGTCGCCTGCATCAGTGGCGGCATCTTCGGCCTCTGGTTCGCCACCCGCACCGCCACGTCCGACGATGCCGGCGCCCATTCCCGCCGCCGCGCAACCGCCTATGCCTTGCTGAACGCCCTGGTCATCGCTGCGTATACGCTGATCGACGGCCTCGGCGCCCGCGCTTCAGCCGCACCAGCCGCCTACGTCATGTGGCTGCACGTGCTCAGCGCCATCGGCCTGATCGCGTGGTGCCTCCTGCGCTGTCCGCGCGAGTTGCGCGACTACGCCCGGCAATACTGGAAGGTCGCCATCCTCGGCGGCGCCGGCACCCTGGGCGCATATGGCCTCGCATTGTGGGCAATGACCGTCGCCCCGCTGGCAGCCGTCGCAGCGCTGCGTGAAACCTCGATCCTGTTTGCAGCGCTGATCGCCAGGTTCTTCCTGGCGGAACGCATAGGCAGCAAGCGCGCCCTCGCGATCGCAGCAATCGCCGCTGGGGCTGTGCTGATGCGGCTTGCGTAGAACTGTTTATCACACATCATGCATACGTCAATTACCAGAATTTCCACCATGGACGTTTAGGCGCTGCCGACATTCCTGCATTGGCCAGTAACGGCTCTATCGTTGTGAATAGGCTCAAGACCGATTCGCCCTCGTCGTCGGCAAGCTGCTTCTGAACCTTATTGAAGGGGAAGACACTAAATCCCCCATTAATCCGGACCGACCAGCCGTACTCGGGATCCTGGATCCACTCGCCCCCGTACGTGTGGCGTATGCACTCGCCCAGGTAGGATCCCAGCGTAGTGGCAAGCTGCCGCTTGACCTCATCCGTTGCTTCGCCTCGCTGCCGGTCGATGAATCCATCGAGCCAGCGAACGCCATCGAGGTCATAGGCGACCTCCACATGCATATTTTCCAGTGCCACTCGTCGAACGAGTTCGGCGTTTGCTTTTATTCGATCTTCCATATCATTCAACGTCCTTCCAGGTATTGTTTTACGCAGTATTCAGCGCGCTTCTGAATCGATGACCAGGATCTCATTTCTTGGCATACTCGCGAATTGCGTTATCGGCCTCCAGGATGAACGCCGCAATGTCAAGCGCTCGATCTCGGGCTCCAATATGAAAAGAGTTAGCCTCGCGTAGCGAGATGGGAAGGGCGGTGGGCGACCAATCAATCCAGATACCGGCTGGCTCTACCAACTGAAGCTTGTCGGCTCCGTACCGGAATGCCAACGAACAATAGCTGCCATGCGGCGCCCCCGGTGCCGATACCACCAGCAATTCGATCTCGCTCCTCCGTTCAGAGAACCAGCGCGCGACGTAGAAAGCGATGCCCCATTTGCCTTCGTAAACGTCACCGCGAACGAGTTCACCGATTTCGCAGGCATCCGCAAAATCGTCTACATACTCGCTCTCGCTCTCTTCAATCCGAAGCATGCCTTACCCAGCTGGCTTAAGCGGGTACAGCTTATCAGCCACATTTTTCAGTTCATGGCCGGGAACCAGTTGATCGGATATCGTCAAGATAGAAAACAGGTTCCTTTTCAGGCCCTCTTCCGAAAGCTCACCTTCTCTTAGCGCAGTTTGCAGCAAATGGAGCGCCATGTCGGCAAGCAGGATCCTTTGCTTTTCGCCCCATCCCGGCTCGCCTTTTTTCGACGGATTCTCCTGATAGGACGATTCGGTCAGGTCGTGCGCGGAGCGTGCCAAAGACAATATCTCCCTTCTGACCGCATTATCCAGCGTTTGAAATTCAAGTTCTTCTTCCATATGTCCCCTCGTCGTTGAAAGTGATCGATATCTACCATAAGGACCGCAGGTTCAGCGCGACAGCTGTCGGCAGTCATCACAAGGCCCGCGAGGAGAAATGATCTCGCGCACTTTGACGTCATCACCTGGAGCGTTCCTCATCAACGAGGTGTGCAAGAGCATGTACAGCTACCACCGTGCACTCCGCCACTTTACGCCCTCCTTCCATAAATGCGCCGCGAGTACCAAGAGAAATTCGCTCTTGGTGCATCTGCTCATTGTCGAGATTGACGATGAACATCAGCGCGTGCCCCGACATCGGCGCTACGCCTTCCGGCAGGACTTCTCGATCATCCGAAATGAATTCCGGCCAGATCATCCAGATACCATCCCGTTCCGCGTCATCGCCTTCGTATAAGAAGTCCCAACGAGTATGTTGATGAGGCGGGAGCTTGCGACCACCTTCATCAGCGGACAGGAATCGATACTCGACCTCGAACGAAGGGGCACGTCCGCTCCTTTCAGAATAGGATGCCAAGGGCTTCTCCATCAAACTCCAGGCTTGCTGGGGGTGCCTCGGCCTGGCTGGACAGTCCCTTGAGCCTCGGGCCAATCGATCTCAACGTGGAAGGTGCTAACAATTTCGTCTATGTCCAATTTTGCATAAGTAATTTGCGGAATCGTCGATGTTGTTGGCCAACGCAATAAACCATGACGATCACTGAGCACGCCAGCGAGTGCGACGTCGAGTGTCGAGCAGTTCTCTGGTTAATCAAAAGGCCAGGAATCCGCAATTATGCAAAGTTATTTCCCACCATTCCGGCAAGCTTGTTGAAGAATTCAATCGCAAGATGAATATCATCCTGCGTATCGCCATCCCAGTCTTCGACCGTGGTGAGTTCGATCCTGAGCGCGTTGATCCGGTCCTGGATTTCGGCGAGTTCAGAAGTACCACACAGCATCGCGATCGTCGACAGTTTAGAGGAAGAAATTCGCTCCCTTGGCTCCAACCCTGCCTTCGCTTCAAGTAACAAATTCTGTAAGCGGCTCATTTCGGCTTGGTCCACGATCCTTAAGTTACAAGACTTCGGCCGGGGTGCCGTCCCAGCCTCGCCTATTCCATACCGCCTGTACCCTATTCCAAATCTCATCGCTCATTTGGAGTTTCCAGACCCCGCCCAACATCCAGGCGAATCTCGGGTTGGTCTGTGCCTCTTTCTCTACGAGGTCGATAAATGCGGGCCCATGATGTGAAAGCAGGTCTTCCAATGCCCCAGCTGCCATGACTCCCATGTGATGGCCCGAAAACCTTGGGTCATTCGCCGCGAAAAGAATGTATTCCCAGGCCCTTTCAGGATTGTCCCGCGCGTCATCGACAGGCTCCATGAAGGCCCATCCATATTCCTCTTTGACCTGAGGATCGGGCGATTGGGCGGCAAGCCAGCACTCCATAAGATAGCCGACAGGGCGGCCCAATTGCTTCCAGCGGTCGTATGAGTCCATGAAATTCCGAGTCGAATACTGCTTAGCGCATTGCGTCCTCAGTAATGCGGGCGTGCGCATCGGTGACGTGCACCCCATAGGTCTCGATGTCGCTAAGGCATTCGTTCGAATCGACGCCGGGTGTGTGCTCGTCCCTGCGAAGTTCGATGGTCTTGAATTCCGCCCACGGCGCGTACTTCTGCGGCAGGTTCTCACCCGATGGTTGTGCGGTGAAACCGAAGATGCGACCCGGTCCCCTGAAGATGTGTACTTGCATAGCTTGCTCCATAATTTGTGATTCGGTAGTTTGCTGTTCGCAGCATTTGAACGAACCTCCTTTCTAGAGTCCATACAGTGAATCTTAGTCCAACGCCCAGTCACTGCGTGTAGCCGTCCGCAGCCGCCTTCTCCGGGTCCGCAAATATCGCCATAGCGGTGTTCATGCGGCGAAAGCCGAACTTTTCATAGAGCGGCTCCTTTCCTGGAACGGCATACAGGATGATCTTTCGATGTCCCCGGGACAGGTCGACCAGTCTCTGTATGAGTTCCTTCCCAACCCCGGAACCCTGGTAGGACGGGTGAACCACAATGTCGCACAGATAGGAGCAGTCGACGCCGTCAGCGACTGCGCGTCCCGCAGCGATGATTTGTTCACCGTCAAAGGCAACGCAACTAAACATGCTGTTCGAATAAGCAGTCTTAAGCCATTCGCCACTTTTGATTCCGAGGGGTGCGATGCGATAGAGCTCGGACATCTCTTCCCAGTCGAGGTTTCCGGTCGAATCAGTCCAGCGAATTTCCATGAGATCTCCTGGCGCGCCTGTGCGAAATTATTACTTCACTACTACCGGCAACTCAACCGAGCTGCCATGGAACACGCGCTGTGTCGCCTTCTTGTAATCGTCCGGCGCCGCCAGGAAAATGTTCGGCACGAAGGTCTGCGGATTGCGGTCATACAGCGGGAACCAGCTTGACTGCACCTGGATCATCAGGCGATGCCCCGGCAGCACAACGTGGTTCACCGGCGGCAGCGCAAAGTTGAACTGCACCGCCTTGTTTGAAGGGATCGCAGAAGGCTTCTCAAAACTGTCGCGATAGCGCCCGCGGAAGATGTCCATCGACAAGGGCAACTGGTAACCGCCCAGTTTCGGCTGCGACGGCACTTCGTCGGGGTAGACATCGATCACCTTGACCACCCAGTCCGCATCGTTGCCCGAGGTCGACGCCACCAGGTGCACCTGCGGCGCACCGGACAGCACCAGCGGCTCCTTCAACGGCTCGGAAACATAGCTCAACACGTCGGTACGGTCGCTGACAAAGCGCTGGTCGTGTACCAGCCACGGCTTCCAAACATTCTCGTCCCCCATGCGTACAGGGCGCGGCACGAACGGCACCGGTTTGGCCGGATCAGCCACATACTCGTCGAAGCCCTTGGCGTTGCCCGCCTGCGACCACGACAGCTTGAAGCCATCCTGCAGGTACACCGCCTTCGCCGCCGACGCGCAGCCCGTGGCGCACGACACCGGCCATTGCGCCAATCGCTGCCACTTGTTGCTGCCGGTCTGGTAAGACAACACCGGTGGCGTATCGGCGGCCGGCGCGCCATCGACCAGGTATTGCTTCAGGAACGGCACCATCACGTCGCGGCGGAACTCCAGCGCCGTATCGCCGGTGAATTGCAACGCGCCCAATGCGGAGCCGTCGTAATTGACGCCGCTATGGCGCCATGGTCCAACCGCGAGGAAATTCAGCTTGTTGTCCTTGTCCTGCTTTTCCAGCGCGGCATACGTCACGTAGGTTCCGTAGATATCTTCCTGGTCCCACTGCCCCACTACGTGCATGGTCGGCACGGACAACGGCCGCTTGGCCAGGATGCGGTCCAGCGCCTGCTCCTGCCAGAAGCTGTCGTAGGCGGGATGCTCGAACAGCTTCTTGGTGAAGTTAAGCTTGTCCAGGCCGTATTTGCGCGCCAGCCCGGCCACCGAGCCGGCGCGCAGCACCACATCGTAATCGTCGTAGGCGCCGGTAGCCAGCGGCTCGCCGCGGCCCTTCACCGTATTCTGGCTGGCGATATAGTCCAGCGTATTCACGCGGAAGGCCCCGTTATGGAACCAGTCGTCGCCGCGCCAGCCATCCACCATCGCGCTCATTGGCACCGCGGCTTTTAGTGCAGGATGCGGCTCGGTCAGCGCCATCAGCACGGTAAAGCCCTCGTACGAAGAACCGATCATGCCGACCTTGCCGTTCGTTTCGGGCACATTCTTCACCAGCCAATCGATGGTATCCCAGGCATCGGTAGCGTTGTCGGTCTGGCTGGAATTCAGCGGGCCGCGCACCGGGCGCGTCATCACATACTCGCCTTCCGAACCGTATTTGCCGCGCACGTCCTGGAACACCCGGATGAAATCGCGGCCGAACACTTCATCGCCCTGCGGCAGCGAGGACTGCATATAAGGACTCACATTGCGCCGCGCACGGCCGTCTGCGTTGTACGGAGTACGGGTCAGGATGACCGGAGCCTTGCTGGCGCCTTTCGGCACCACGATCACAGTATGCAGCCGCACGCCGTCGCGCATTGGGATCATCACCACCCGCTTGACGTAATCCGCCTGCTCCTGGGGCGCCTCAAAGCCGGGAACGATGTCCGGCGCCATTGGCGAGGTTTGTGCGCCTGCTTGGGCAGCCAGCAGCAGGGAAATGAGAGTGAGGCAGCTACGCATGGGAACTCCGGGGGCATGAACTCCTGCAATATTACTAGAAAAGTAATGCCAACATGAAAGCTAGTGCGCGCACATACGGCCGCGGCAGGCTCAGCAAAAATGATGCTTACTCAGTAATGGAAGGAGCCAATCATGAAAAAATTGCTCATTGCCACTCTTTTAGCAGGTTCCCTGGGCGGCGGACTAGCCTTCGCGCCTGTCGCGAGCGCCGACGTGGTCGTGGTTCGTGTTGCCCCGCCCGCACCACGCGACGAAGCCGTTCCACCGGCCCGTTCCGGTTTTGTCTGGACGCCGGGCTACTGGCGCTGGAACGGTCATCGGCACGTCTGGGTCAACGGCAAATACGTCCGCGCCCGCCACGGCTACTATTGGCGCGAACCAGCGTGGGCCCAGATGGACAACGGCCGCTGGCGCATGGAACGCGGCCGCTGGGAACGCGGCGATCGTGACCATGACGGCATCCCCAACCGCTATGACCGCGACCGCGACAACGACGGCGTGCCAAACCGGATGGACGACCGCCCGAACAACCCGAACCGCTACTAAGCCAGCGTGAAATGTCCACTTTCGTTCCTGACCCCAAAGTGGACATCTTGACAGGGCCGCGCTGAACTGTAACCATGGCGGGATGAAATTTATCCAATCACATCTGTTCTCCCGCAATTGGTGGCGCCGCTGACATAGCGCGGCCACTGAAAAGTGATGTGATTTTAATATCAACGCCGCCTCGATCAGGTGGCGTTTTTCTTGGCGCAATCGATAGGGGCAAGCAGAAAGAACCCTATGAGCCAGCCAGCATCCAACGCCAAACCGATTATCCTGACCGGCGACCGTCCGACCGGTCCGCTGCACCTCGGCCACTTCGTGGGCAGCCTGCGCAACCGCGTCTCCTACCAGGACGACTACAAGCAGTTCATCATGCTGGCCGACTCGCAGGCGCTGACCGACAATATGGAAGACACCAACAAGGTGCACCGTAATGTGGTGGAAGTGGCGCTGGACTACATGGCATGCGGCATTGACCCGGCCAAGTCGACCATCCTGATCCAGTCCCAGATCCCGGAACTGGCTGAACTGACCTTCTATTACCTGAACATGGTCACCGTGGCCCGCCTGGAGCGCAACCCGACCGTGAAGCAGGAAATCGTGCTGCGCGGCTTCGAGCGCGACATCCCGGCCGGCTTCCTGACCTACCCCGCTTCGCAAGCCGCCGATATTTCGGCTTTCAAAGCGACCATCGTTCCGGTCGGCGAAGACCAGATCCCGATGATCGAGCAGACCAACGAGATCGTGCGCAAATTCAACCGCCTGGCCAACAAGGACATCCTGGTCGAGTGCAAGGCCGTGGTGCCGGAAGTGGGCCGCCTGCCGGGCATCGACGGCAAGGCGAAAATGTCCAAATCGCTGGGCAACGTGATCAACCTGGGCGCGACCGCTGCCGAAATCACCGCGGCCGTGAAGCAGGTCTACACTGACCCGCTGCATCTGAAGGTCTCCGATCCGGGCCACCTGGAAGGCAACGTCGCCTTCATCTACCTGGATGCCTTCGATACCGACAAGGCCAGCCTGCAGGAGATGAAAGACCACTACGTGCGTGGCGGCCTGGGAGACTCCATCGTCAAGAAGCGCCTGGAAGCCGTGCTGCAGGACATGCTGGCCCCGATCCGCGCCCGCCGTGAAGAACTGGCCAAGGACAAAGGCTACATCATGC
Source organism: Duganella sp. Root336D2 (assembly GCF_001425005.1). Taxonomy (GTDB): domain Bacteria; phylum Pseudomonadota; class Gammaproteobacteria; order Burkholderiales; family Burkholderiaceae_D; genus Rugamonas. The sequence continues at coordinate 246,174 of NZ_LMDB01000003.1, forward strand.
AGGTGCTGAAGGAAGGCACCATGCGCGCACGCGAAGTGGCTGCCCGCACCACCGACGAAGTCAAGGCCGCCCTGGGCCTGAACTACTTCTGATGCTGTTCGCCGCCGCGCTGTATGCAATCGCCAGCGCGGTGTGCTTTATCGCCTACGCGCTCGACAAGTCGGCGGCCCGCCAGGGTCGCCGCCGCACGCCCGAGCGCACCCTGCTCCTGATCGGACTGGCCGGTGGCTGGCCCGGCGCCTTCGCGGCGCAGCAACTGCTGCGCCACAAATCGTCCAAAACCTCTTTCCTCGTCAAGTTCTGGTTCACCGTGGTCCTGAACCTGGCCGTCCTCGTTGCGCTACAAGCCGGATGGATAAGTCTCGGCTGGCTCCCCGTGCTGCCAAAGGGCTGAGCGCTCCAGCGGCCTGAGTGCCGTCGTGCTGTCGATGTGGATCAACGCATCGAACTGCTGCGCGGGGTCCGCAAAAAAGTAATGGCTCATACGCTCCGTATCGGGCCGGTAAATCACCCCGATTGCCCTTTCCAGAAAGCGCTGGCCGGTCCGCGACAAGGCGCTATTGCGGCCCCTCAGTGGCAGCAGGAAGGCAGGCATCCCCACTTCGTGCATCAACCGCTCAACGCTGTCAGGGCGTGACGGCACGATGGATTTCATCTCGGCCGGCCCATCCCAGTCGCTGGCCGCCGTCACGCTTCCCGCATGCGTGGTGAAGCCAAGCAGGAAGCTGTCCTGCGGCCGGTAACGTTCGCGCACCAGCTGGCCCAGGTTCAACTGGCCGTGCTGGCCCATCTCGGTGTGGCGCGCGTCGCCCAGGTGCGAGTTATGCGCCCACACCACGATGCGGGCAGGCCGGCCTATGCTCTGGCCGAGATGTTCGCGCAGGGCTTGCAGCGTTTCCGCCATATGTGAATCGCGCACATTCCACGATTCGTCGCGCCCTTTGAACATGGCGCGGTAATAGACCTCCGCATTGCGGGTCACGCGCGCGTTCTGCTGGGCGTAAAAGAAGTCGTCCGGCACCGTGCCGGTACGCAGGTGCTCGTTGGCGGCGCGGTTCATGTCGACCAGCTGGCGCAGTACTTCGGCCTCGCAATCGGGCTTCATGCCGTAGCTGGTGGCGTGGCCGTAGCGCTGCGGGTCTTCTGCAAAATGGTCGATACAGGCGTAACGCTGGCGCGCGCGGGCCGCAGCATCCGGGTCGGCCCGGTCGAGGTAGTCGATCACCGCGTGCATCGATTGCTGCAGGCTGTACAAGTCCAGGCCGTAGAAGCCGCAGCGGCGCGCCGGACTGGCCACATGGTGGTTGTGCACGCGCAGCCAGTTCACCAGGCCCACGATCTCGTGGTTGCGCCACATCCATTGCGGGAAGCGCTTGAAACCTGACAGCGCCTGGTCGGCGCTCATGTCGTCGCTGCTGTGCTGCACGTAGCGGCTGACGCGCAAGGCATCCGGCCAGTCGGCTTCGACCGCGATGGCGTCGAAGCCCTTATCGACGATCAGCCGTTTGCTGATGTCGGCGCGCAAGCGGTAGAACTCCTGGCTGCCGTGGGTGGCTTCGCCCAGCAGCACCAGCGATGCGTCGCCGATGCAGTCGAGCAGTAAGTCCAGGTCTTCCGCTGTTTCCAGTGGCCGCGCCTCGCGCTGCAACGCGGCGATCAAGGTCTTGTCCATGATTCAGCAAGATATCGCAAGCTGTGCGAAACTGGCGCAGGTTTAAACGAGGAAATATTGCATGTGGACTGGTGTGGTGTGCGGCCTGCTGGCAGGCGCGATGTGGGGCATGGTGTTCATCGTCCCGGAATTGCTGTCGGCCTTTACGCCGCTGGAAATGGCGGTTGGCCGTTATGTCGCTTACGGCGCGATCGCTTTCGTCCTGATGTTGCCACGCCTGCGCAACCTGATCGGCCGGCTGGAGCGCGACGACTATTTCGCACTGGTGCGGCACGCACTGGCGGGCAACCTGGTCTACTACATGTTCCTGGCGCTGGGCGTGAAGCTGGCGGGTGTCGCCCCGACCTCGCTGATTATCGGCGTGCTGCCGATTGCGGTAACGCTGATGGGGCGAAATGACCACGGCGCGGTGCCGCTGCGCCAACTAGCGATGCCCTTGCTGGTGACTGCCGCCGGCATCACCTGCATCAATATCGACGTGTTCCAGCATGCTGCAGCCAGCGGCGTGTCGATGCTCAATACCGTGATCGGCGTCGCGTGCGCGACCGGCGCCCTGCTGTGCTGGAGCTGGTACACGCTCGATAATGCACGCTACCTGAAACGCAATCCGCATTACAGCAGCGCCGAATGGTCAGCGCTGTACGGTCTTTCGACCGGCCTGATCTCACTCGTGGTGGGCGCCATCGCGTTTACTATCTTCCACGGCGACGTGACCGGTGCCGCCGGCGCGGCATCGGGACGGGACTGGACGCTGTTCTGGATCTGCAACAGCCTGCTGGCCCTCGGCGCTTCGGTGATCGGCAATCACTTGTGGAATATCGCCAGCCGCCGCGTGCCGATTACCTTGTCAGGCCAGTTGATCCTGTTCGAGACCCTGTTCGCGCTGATGTACGGCTTCATCTACAAGCAGCAATTCCCGCGCCCACTGGAAATCGCCGCCATCGTGCTGCTGATTGCCGGCGTGACGTGGTCGATGCACGTCCACGCGCAGGAAGAAGAACTCAGTCCGGCTTGACGCCGGGCGCGATACGCTCCGCCACCAGTGCCGCCATTTCCGCAGCCCGGTCCTTCAGGCCCGCCGCTACGCCCTCGGCGTCGGCGGTGCTGCGATTCTGGCTCACCTTCCATTTGCCCACGATCGATGCAATCGGAATCTCGATCCCGACAATCGCCTTCAACAGTCCATCCACGAAATCAGCCGGCGCATCCGACACCGCCCAAGGTTCCGGCAAGCCGCTTTCCTGCATAGCCGTCAGGTCTCCGAGCTGCCGCCTTAGCCAGCCGGCATCTTCCACGGTGCGCGCAATACCGCGCACCTGCACCATAGCGTAATTCCAGGTCGGGACCACCTTATGCGAAACAGCCTTGGACGCATACCAGCTAGGGCTGATATACGCCTCCGGCCCCTGGAACACCACCAGGCATTCGCCGCCGCCCTCAACTAAAGTACGCCAGGCCGGGTTAGCCCGCGCAATATGCGCCCGCAGCACACCCAGTCCCGCCGCCCCCTCTCCGGGATAAAGCGCAAACGGCACCAGGTCCGCAGTCGGTGCGGCGCCGGGAATAAACAGCATCCCGAGCGGATATGCCCGGATCAGCCCATGTTTGACCTCAAGCCGGTCTTCAGCGAAAGCAGTTGGAAGGTACATGCACCCAGTGTAGCGCGGGGCGCCAGAACGCGCATAGGGCCAGCGATGGCCTAATTCAGCAGGCCATGTTCAACCATCACATCCTGCACCAGTTCCAGCCGCAGCACCGGATTCTCCTGCGCCAGTAATAGCTGCTTCTGTGCCAGCGTCAGGCGCAGCAATTCGCACCAGCGATTCGCCACCCAGCCCGCCTCCTGCAGGCGATAAGGCGCCTGCATCGGCATCTGCCCCGCTGGAATGCCACGTTCCTGCAAGGTCTGGATCAGGATGCCAAGGCTGTCCGCCACGTCCTGCTGGTCGGAAGGAACCGGCACCGTCATGTCGCCATCGATTGGCGACACGTCCGCCATCCACAAGCCATGCTTGAGCTGCTCGGCGGAGACGATGCGGAAGCGCTGCTGTCCGCTGCAGCGCACTTGCATCAGGCCAGGCAAGATCGCCTTCCATTCCTCGATATGCGCCATGGTACCCACGGCGCACAGGGTTTCGTGCTGGTCCGGCTTGCGCACTTCATCGCCCTGCACCAGCGCGACGACGCCAAAATCTTCCTTATGCTCGATGCAACGCTTCACCATATCGAGGTAGCGCACCTCGAAGATTTGCAACGGCAGGTACCCGTCCGGATACAGCACCGTTTGCAACGGGAATAAGGGAATCGCGGACATACTTCATCATCGCACGTTTCGATAGACGGTGCCGCCTTTCATTACAAAGGCAACACGGTACAGGGCCGCTATGTCGGCCGTCGGATCGCCCTCCACCGCCACCAGGTCGGCCTGGTATCCTGGTTTAACCTGGCCCAGCGAACCGGCGCGATCCAGCACCGCCGCGTTGACCACCGTCGCTGCTCGCAACGCCTCGGTCGGCGTCATGCCAAGTTTGACCAGCCATTCCGCCTCGCGAGCGCTGCCGCCGTGGGCAAACACGCCAACATCGCTGCCCAGTCCAATCGTCACACCTGCCTTGCGCGCAAGCTGGAAAGCCCTGGCTGCAGCCTGCATGGAAGGGGCCGGCGTCCCGCCCCGCACGTGCTTCTGGAAGTACTCGCTGGTCGCCTCCGGCGCCGCCAAGGTAGGGAAATAGGCAACCTTTCGTTCTGCCATCAGCTTGAAGGTGGCCTCGCTGCCGCCGTAGCCATGTTCGATGGTGTCCACGCCTGCCAGCACCGCGCGGCGCATGCCCTCATCCGTCGCCGCATGGGCCGCGACACGCCGCCCGGAGCCATGGGCTGCCGCTACCAGCGCGTCCAGTTCCTGCTGGCTGAACGTGGCATGCGCCGAACCATCCGGCCCGGTGCGGTAATCTGCATAAACCTTGATCCAGTCGGCCCCGCGCGCAGACTGCTCGCGTACCGCCTTCACCACTTCATCCACCCCGGTGGCCTCCTGCGCGCCGACCGGCAGCGTCATGTCCGGCCGATAGGATTTGGCATTCGGCCCATAGCTGCTGCTGGCCACGATCGCCAGCGTGGCCACAAACAGGCGCGGGCCAGGCAGCACGCCCTCCTCGATCGCTCGCTTGACCGACACGTCGGCATAGCCCGCGCCTTCCGAACCGAGGTCGCGCAAGGTCGTGAAGCCCGATTGAAGCTGCGCCTGCACATGCCGCGCGGCCAAAAGCACGCGGTAGGCTTCCGGCTCCTTCAGCACCTGGTCATCCCAGCTGGTCTCGTTATAGGGATGCAGCAGCACGTGCGAGTGCAGGTCCATCAGCCCGGGGAGCAGCGTCTTGCCCGGCAACGCGATGCGCTCCGCGTCTGCGGGAACGTCTACGCCGGCCATCGGTCCGGCGGCGGCCACCTTGCCATCGACCACCAGCACAGACCAGCCGCTGTGTGGCGCGCCTTCGCCGGTCCAGACCCGCTCCGGCAATAGCAACACGGGTTTGGCCGCCATCACGGATGAGGTAAAGGAAAGCAGGAATGCCGCCAGCAGCGGCCGCAAAACTAGTCTCGGCATATTCTCCACGTATAAAAGAAAAGGGGCGGCTATTAATCCGCCCCTCTCGCCGCAAACGGCTTATTTAATCAGGAAGTCTTCCTTCTTCTTGCCTTCCAGCCATTTCGGTGCACGGCCACGGCCAGTCCACTGGGAACCCGATACCGGATCCTGGTATTTCATTGGCACGCGGGCACGCGGCTTGACTGGTTTATTGCTCTTTGCCGCTGGACCGAGATCAGCCGCAGACAGCTCATATTCACGCATGATGGACCAGATCTGCTCTTTTGCCTTTTGCACTTCGGCTTTGCGGGCGTCAGCAGCGAGGTTTTGCAATTCGGCAATTTTTGCCTGGTATTCTTGGTAAGTGGTCATCTTTCTTTACCCTAAGTGTATGAAAAATCGAAGTGTGACAATGTGTGAGATTTCTTCCCTGCAATGTACCATAGTCGCGTTGATTTTATCTACATAATTTAACCATATTAAAAAAAAAGCGCCACACATTTGACGTGTGGCGCCTTTATTTCATTTCTATTAAATCCCGGTTTAAGGGGAGTATTTACTTTCAGAAGCGCGTCTCAAGTTGTACGCGTATATTACGCACACCGAAACTTGTCGACTCCGAGGTAAGCGAGCCATTATCCGTATTGAAGATAGTCTTCGAACGGAAATCCTGTTTCAGCAAATTCCAGGCGGAGAATCGCAACTGGGTCTTAGTATCCAGTTTCCAGGCCAGGTAGGCATCCAGTTGGCGCGCCACCGTTGCCCAGCTATATCGGTTCACGTCCATGCGAACTTCCCCGTTGCTGCGCAAGTTAAAACTGCCGCCCATGCTCCAGGTGCCGTCCGGGGTTTTGTAATCGAGCCCGAAGACGGCCGTCAGCGGCACTTGCTGGTCCAGCGTATTGTGCGGCCCCGGCACCGAATCTACACGCGACCAATTGCGGCTTACGCTGGCGCGCACGTCGAGAGCCGGCGCGTTATCCATCACCGCCTTCATCGGGAATTTCAATTCCACGTCCACGCTACGCACGTCGGCACGGCCATTGTTCGTCATCGTCGAAACCCAGCGGCCGCCATCATCAAGGAAAACGCTGCGGCGCGTGAGATTGCCGATGCGGCGGGCGGCGGCAGCCACGCTGAACAGCGCGCCCTCGCCCCAGTAATGCTCATACGATGCGTCGATACCCGTCGCCAGCTCCGGTTTCAGCTTGGGGTTGCCGATCCAGTCGGGCTCGATCTGGCTGTTATTCGTGGACGTAAAGCGGCGGCCGGAAAGCGTTGACGCCTGCGGCGCCTTATAAGTACGGGTCAGCGCAGCTCGCAACTGGTCCTTGCCGTTGGGGAGCTTGTATAGCGTTTGTGCCAGCGGGCTCCAGACACTGCTGCGATTGCTGACCGGATCGAAACCCACGCCAGAACTTCGCGTATGTATGCCCTCCCATCGCAAGCCCGCATACAGCGACCAGGCCTTGCTGATATTCCATTCGTCCTGCGCATAGGCGGCGACGCGGCGCAGCTTGGCTTGGTAGCCCTCATTCTTGTCGTCGCGCGCACCGCTGGCGATGAACAGGTCGCGCTGGTTGCGCCAGTCATCGCGGTCGGTGTAGCCGGCATCCCAGCCAGCCGCCAGCGAATGGTCGGCGCCAACCGGCGTCGAATATTTGCCGGTGCTGCTGACGCCCCACTCCCGCACACCGCTGAAAACGTCATGCTGCAAATTGAGCGCGCCGTCGTGCGCATCGGACTCGTACCACCTGCCGTTGGAACGCATGCGGTTGCCGCCTATCTTGGCGTCCAGTTTGGCCCCTTCGCCAAACTTGTGCACCCAGTTCAGGTCCGTGCGTGCGAACAGGTTCTTGTTTTCGTTCTTGATATGCACCGCATCGAAAAACGGCGCAGCACCAACGTCAACGTTGTAGCTGCGATCAATCGCGCTCTTGAAAATATTGCGGTTGATGAAGGACTGAGAGGTCAGCGTGTCGCCATTCTCCAGGTTCCAGTTCAAGCGCGGCGACAACTCCAGCCCGCGCGCATGGCCGCGGTCATATGTGAGCATGCGGCGGTCCAGCAGCGGCGTGCCGGTCAGGTCATTCAACTCTTCGTCGGTAGTGCCGTAGCGGTCAAATTCATAGCGTCCTCCGCCCAAATTCAGCGAATAGGAGAAATTACCGTCTTTATCCGACAGGATCAGGTTCCCGTTCGGATTGGTCGCCTCCTTGCTGTGGCTCACTCCGAACTTCAGCTCGCGCTGCGCCGTCTTGACCGCCTTCTTCAACACGATATTGATGGTGCCCGCGATCGACTGCGTGCTGAATTCCGCGCTGGCTGCGCGAATCACCTCGATGCGCTCGATACTGTCCGGCGCCAGGGTCTCGATGTTGAAGCCCGGCGGCACCCGTTCGCCATTCAGCAGGATCTGCGTATAGCCGCTGCCAAGGCCGCGCATGCGGATATCCCGGCCGCCGGCACCAACCGACACACCCGGCACGCGCTTCAGCGCATCGCCGATCGAAGTGTCGCCATAGCGTTTCAGTTCATCGCTGCTGACAATGATCTTGCTGGCGGTGTCGTCTTTTCGGGGGTTATAGCTTTCGGCCGCGCCCTTGATTTCGACTTTCTGGACGGGTTCCTGCTTTTGGTCCTGCGCCATAGCCTGGGAGGCGGCGAGGACGGCGGCTGCTGCGAGTGTGAGGCGAATCATTATTGCCAAAAATGTAAATAATTCTTGGCCGCAACTGTACCCTATGGTGCAAACGGTAGCAAGGATATAATTCGGGATCATCAAATCTTTGGAATGCCGACCGTGTCCCGACTTGCCGTACTTCCGCAATACCTGCTCCCGAAAAGTGCCCTGACCAATTTCGCCGGCCGCGTGGCGGGCGCCAAAGCGGGCGACAAGACCACTCGCCTGATCCGCTGGTTCGTCACCAAGTACGACGTCAACATGGACGAAGCGGCCAATTCGGACATCGCCAGCTACCACAGCTTCAATGAATTCTTCACCCGCGCACTGAAGCCGGGCGCCCGCCCGCTGGCCAAGGCAGATTTCGTTTGCCCGGTCGACGGCCGCATTTCCCAGTTCGGCGCAATTGAAGGCGACCAGATTTTCCAGGCCAAGGGCCACAAGTTCAGCACCACCGCCCTGGTCGGCGGCGACGCCGCCCTCGCCAAGCACTTCGAGCACGGCAGCTTCGCCAACCTGTACCTGAGCCCACGCGACTACCACCGCATCCACATGCCATGCAATGCCTCGTTGAAGCGCATGATCTACGTGCCGGGCGAACTGTTCTCCGTCAACCCGACCACTGCGCGCGGCGTGCCGGGCCTGTTCGCGCGCAACGAGCGCGTTGTGTGCGAGTTCGACACCGCCTTCGGCCCATTCGTGATGGTGCTGGTTGGTGCCACTATCGTCGGCAGCATGGCCACGACCTGGCACGGCCTGGTGAACCCGCCGCGCCTGCCGAAAGTCACCGAGTGGACTTACAAAAAGAACGAGTTCGTGTTCAAAAAGGGCGAAGAAATGGGCCGCTTCCTGCTCGGCTCCACTGTCGTCATGCTGTTCCCGAAAGACACCTTGCACTTCAACGATCAGTGGCAACCTGCCGGTCCAGTCCGCCTGGGCGAGCTGATGGCCAATCTCAAGTAATCCTTATGGCGCTTGATGCGCCGCAAATATGCACAGCCTCCCTTTGGTCTAAACTGGCCAGAAGGAGGCGCTATGACAACCAGCGATAAAGAATACTTCGATGCCCGTTTTAACGGGCTCGACAACAAGGTCGACAGCACCGTTGGCGAAACCCGAATGGCGCTTGAAGCAAAAATCGATTCTCGTTTTAACGAATTGCGCGCCGAGCTGCACAAAACAACGGCTGATACGGTGAAATGGTGCGCGGGCATCGTAGCCACGGCACTTTTGCTTTACACGACCTTAGTCGCCTTCTTGATGAACAACGCCTTGCCGCGTTCAGCTCAGGCAACTGCAGCTCCGGCACCGACAGTCATCGTTGTTCCACAAACGCCCCCAAACGCTCGATGACTTTAGGAAAACACCTCATCCTCGGCCAACGCGTAATCGCCTGCCTCTACGACATCGGGTAACGCCAGGGAAGGCGCTCCGGCGGGCTTCATCAGGCGCAATCGCATAGAACTGAGCAAAAACCTGATATGTCGCATGCGATTCACAGGGCACTTGCTGCAACGAGCTGCGTCGCGAAGTCACTATTCATCGCCGTCCTTGAAGTTTGCCCCTCAAGCATATCAAGGAATGCGCGGGTCTTGGCCGCCATCAGGCGCCGGCCGGGGGCTGGTCGGCGCCACCATCGTCGGCAGCATGGCCACGACCTGAAATGGCCTGGTGAACCCATCGCGCCTGCCGAAAGTCACCGAGTGGACATACAAGAAGAACGAGTTCGTGTTCAAGAAGGGCGAAGAAATGGGCCGCTTCCTACTGGGTTCCACCGTCGTCATGCTGTTCCCGAAAGACACCCTGCATTTCAACGACCAATGGCAAACTGCCGGTCCAGTGCGTCTGGGGTGAACTGATGGCCAACTTGAAGTAAGCCTTTTTCGCTCGCAAGATGGCAATATAGCAATAAATATTTCGTGAGTTCAAGCCAAATACTTGTTAAACTGTCGCCCTGTTTGCATTTCATTTAACTTCCTCTTCACGAAATCCATGAAACTGAAGGCCCTGTTCGCATCGGCTCTGCTCGGCTTTGCCGCCTGCGCAAATGCGTCTGTAATGACGTTCGATAATGTCCCGGTGACGGACGGCGTCAGCCTGCCCGGGTTCAACACCGCGGGCTTTCAGTTCAGCGATAGCGCAAGCGTGATTGATGTATCCCCCGGAAGCCCGTTTGGCGAAGGCACCAACGGCGGCCACAGTGGCATGTACGCTACCCTCAACGATTTCGTTCCCGGCGGCACCCTGGTGATGAATCGCGTCGGCGGTGGTTTGATGTCCGTCGCCAACCTGTGGATCCACGGCTGGCTTGGCTCCGCGGACGACTTGCTCATCGAAGGCTATCGCGACGATGTCATCGTACAGACAGCCAACTACAGCTTCAGCGACAGCTGGGAGCTCCTGGCACTGAATTTCAACAACATCGACACGCTGACGCTTTCCAGCTTCAGCCTGTTCCTCGTTGACGACCTCAATGCCACACCAAGGGATGCAACGCCACCAGGCACCGTGCCCGAGCCAACTACTCTGTTGCTGTTCGTGGCCGCACTCGCAGCCCTGGCCTTCGCGCGCAAGCGCCGCGCTTGATCAGCGGACCTCTTGGCCCGGCACTTGGGCCAGCGGCTTCGGGCGGAATCCCTCAGCACATCGATTTGCCTTGGACATGTACACGTAGCTGACGTGGGCTACGGCTTGCTCGTTCGCCCCTTCGGCCGCCAATCGCTTTCGCTAGCACCTTCTTCCCGTGGCTTGTCAAGAAGGCTGGTCGACATCCTTGCCAATCAGGCTACTGTTCGCCCAGGCCCCTTGCCCTAACCTCTTCCATAACCATACTCATGTGATGTCCTTTCAGTATTATCACCTGAGCAGGAATTCACAGGGTCATTACAGGCGCGACATCAACCCTGATCTGAACCGACTGAACGCGGTCGTTCCGTACCAGGGCTGGAACGGGCTTCTGAAAGGATTCGTGCCGCTGCATTAGCCAGCAACCATGTGGCGGTCTGTTGAACATGGCGAACGACAGGTGTTCAGGCTCGCGCACGCCTGCTGGCCTGGAATTGCTGAAATAGCAGGCACATTGAGTTGGCCGGGCAGACAGTTTGCTGATTAAAGCGGCTCGACGGTCAACGAGTTGTGTCCGACGGCCCGCTTTTGGTTTGAAAAAAGCGGCCCGCAGCCACCTACCCCAATTTCAACTGAACACTGAACGGGCACTGGTGATCGCCGCCAGCAGGCGGTTCTCGGACGTGCGCAGGTTGCGGCGGTCGTAGCTGTAGGACCCGCGCCGCTGTTCAGTAGAGGCTCATGGCCCCTGGCAGCCCGCGAAATCAACGTTTCGTGGGCTGCAAATGAAACGAATTTTTAAAGATCGATTGCCACTTTACGTCGGCAGAACATTTGCATGGACGGGCGGGCAGAATTCTGCTCGATTGATACTGCCGCGTGGAGATACCGCCTGCCGTTAAAAGCGAAAACTGCATTTATGATGTTCACTTTCGATGACCAGTTCGTGCGGAAAAATCTGTACAAACAACTATAGCGAATGAATTTTCTGCTTCAGTACTACATCTGCTTCATGGGCTGGTGGAGCAAGCATCTGCGGCAAGTGCTGCGCCAGAAAGGCTTGCTCGCCGGCTTCGCCCGAAGCGCGGCGCAGCCACCCAACTTGCACGTTCGCCCGGCACCACCACGCCAAACGCGGCGCAACCGCAAGCCCGACTGGGCGGTCGAACTGGTGCTGGCTTTGCATCGGCACGACCTAAGCATCCGTCAGATCAAGGCTCAGTTTGATCGGCAGGGCGCAGCCCTTGGCCAGTCGATCGTAAGCGTTCAGCCAGTCCACCTGTGAAAGCGTGATTGGCAAAGCCATACTCCGATTTTTCCTTTGGAGATGGGGATGTCAAACACTGAACGGGAGTTGCTGTGGAGGGAGCGCGTAGCGCGCTGGCACAAGAGCGGCATGTCGCAGCGAGCATTCGCGCTGGCGGAAGGTTACCCGGTGCGCCAGGTGGGGTATTGGGTTCGCCGCTTAAGCATTGAGGCGCCGAAAGCTTCGGTGATGCCGGTGGTGGTCAAGCAAGCGCCTGTTGCGCCAGCATTGCTAGTGCGAGGCCCGCAAGGCTGGTCTATCGAATTACCTGCAGGTACGCCGGCAGGATGGGTGGCCGAGTTGATGCGCAGCCTGTAATGCAGCTGCAGGCAAATTCGGTCTGGCTGGCGACGCAGCCCGTCGACATCCGCGCCGGCATTGACCGCCTGTCGCTGTATGTACAGCAGGCATTGGGCAAGGCCCCCTGCGACGGCACGGCCTACGTGTTCAGCAACCGCCGCCAAACGCGCCTGAAGGTGGTGTGCTGGATGGCAACGGCGTGTGGATGTGCGTTCGTCGCCTGCATCGTGGCCAGTTCGTCTGGCCGCAAGCCGGTGACACAGCGTGGGAATTGACCGGTGAACAATGGCAATGGTTGGTGGCGGGTGTGGATTGGCAGCGCCTGTCGGCGCCACCGCCGGCGGCATGGAAATTGTGACCAAACCCTGTTAACCGGGCAGCCATTCTGTTAACATCGCCGGATGGATTTGCTCGACGAACTGGCCCGTTCCAATGCTGACCCTGCGCTGCTTGCGCAGCTGCAGGCAATGCTGGCTCAGAAGGACAAGCAAATCGCGGAGCGGGATGCGCAGATTGCACAGCAAAGCGGGCGGCTTACCGAAACTGGCGTCCGGCTTGTTGAGCAGGATGCCAAGCTGCAGGCTTTGCAGGTTCAGCAGAGCGAAATGCTCGCGGCGGCGAAAAACAAGGATGTAAAAATCCAGGCGCTGACGCTGGAACTGGCACACATGAGGCGCATCAAATTCGGCAAGGCCAGCGAAGCATACAGCGGCGATCAGCTTGAGTTGTTTGACGAGACCATGGCCACCGACTTGGCGGCGCTGGAAGCGGAACTGGACGAACTGCGGGGCAAGCGCGAGCGCAAACCACGTAGTGGCGCCGGTCGCCAACCGCTGCCGCCTGAACTGCCGCGCATCGAGCACCGCCACGCACCAGCGTCTTGCCAGTGCGAGGCATGTGGCCGTGAACTGGTCAAGATCGGCGAAGATATCAGCGAGCAGCTCGATGTTGAACCGGCGCGCTTCTTCGTACATCGCCATATCCGTCCACAGTACGCTTGCCGTGGCTGCGAAACGGTGACCGCAGCTCCAATCCCGCCGGCGGTGATCGACGGCGGCATGGCAGCTCCGGGTCTGCTGGCGTGGGTGGCGGTCAGCAAGTTCGTTGACCACTTGCCTTTGTACCGGGTGGAACAGATTGCGGCCCGCCAGCACGTGCCACTGCCGCGTTCCACGCAGTCTGAATGGATTGGCAAAGTGGGCGTGGCGGTGCAGCCGCTGTGCGACCGATTGGCGCAGTTGCTGCGCCAGCGCCCGTGCCTGCATGCCGATGAAACGCCGGTCCGTCAGCTCGACCCTGGCCAGGGGAAAACCAAACAAGCCTATTTGTGGGCCTATCGCTCCAACAGCCTTGATGAGGGCCCACCCATCATCGTCTTCGATTACCAGACCGGGCGCGCTGGCGCCCATGCCCGCGCCTTCCTGGAAGGATGGCGTGGCCACCTCATGGTCGACGACTATGCCGGCTATAAATCGCTATTCTCCGATGGCGTGACCGAGCTCGCTTGCCTGGCGCACGTGCGCAGGAAATTCTTTGAGCTGCACGCCGCCAATGGCAGCCCAGTTGCCGCCGAAGCGCTGCAGCGCATTGGCATCTTGTATGCCATCGAACGACAGGCAGCTCACCTTCCGCCGAAGGCACGGCTGCAATTGCGCCAGACGAAGGCCGCACCGGCGCTAGCCGACATGCATACCTGGCTGCTGGCGATGCAAAAGGCGGTGGCGCCGGGCAGTGGCACCGGCAAGGCAATTGAGCATGCGCTCAAACGCTGGCCTGCATTGGTACGCTACGCGGAATCTGGCACCTTCCCGATTGATAACAACGCCGTCGAGAACGCGATCCGCCCGATTGCCATTGGCAAAAAGAACTGGCTCTTCGCTGGGTCAGAGCGCGCCGGCCGACGCGCTGCTGCTATCCAAACCTTGCTCGGCACCGCCAAACTCAATGGCCTCGATCCGCTGCGTTGGCTGGCCAGCGTGTTGGAACGTCTCCCGACGTGCCCCAACAGTCAGATCGATTCGTTGTTGCCATTCCCGAACTCTACTCAGTCCTAAACCCGCTGTGAAGGTGGAATGGCCCCGCTTTTTGGCTTGAAAAAAGTGGCCCGCCGCCCCCTACCCAATCTCAACTGAACACTGAACGGGGCACTAGCAGGCTGCTGAAATACCGGCCAGCTTGAGCCGACCATGCCCCTTGATGGTGTGATCCGGCCGGTTTCGTTTCATAAAGTGGGATTTGGCAACCAATTCCCGCGTTTTATTCCTGGTTCTACGATATTTTTCCGTCATTTTCCATCATGGTGCCGGCTGCGGACGGATTTCTCCCAAGGTGCGCATACGCACCAGGTTGTAAGCGGCCATGGTCAGCACAAACATTTGGTCGACTTTCTTCAGGCCACGCACCATGACTTGGCGCATGCCGCCGACGGACTTGGCCCAGCCGAAACCCTGTTCAATGAGTTTTCGTTTTTGCTGCGAGATCGCATAGCCCACGCTTTGAGCAATCGATTCGGGCACCGCCGAGCTGCGGCCCGACTTGTTCTGTGCCACATGGGGCGTGACGCTCATGGCTTGGCAAGCCTGCACAAATTCGGCCGCGTCGTAGCCTTTGTCCGCGCCCAGCGTAATTTCCCGTCGCGGATCATCCAGCGCCTGGCGTGCGTCGTTGATCATGGCCTTGGCCGCTTCCCGTTCAGCGTAGCCATCGGCCTTCGTCACCATGGCACTGGCGATCAGGCCGTGACGGTTATCGCTGAGGGTATGACCGATATAGCGCAATTCGCTGCCGGTGTTATTGCCCTTGCGGTACAAGCGAGAGTCCGGATCGGTTTTGGACTGGTGGGTGTCGTTGCTGCGCTTGCTGCCTTTGAAGTCGCCGCCGTCGCCGTAGTTCTGGTCGTCGTCCTTGCGCACGAAACTCTTGTGGCCAGCCCACGCCTGGATCAGCGTGCCGTCCACGCTGAAGTGTTCGCCCGAAAGCCAATCTTTCTTCTCGGCGATGGCCAGTACTTCGTTGAAAAATTCGATGATCGCATCGTGCTTGACGAGGCGTTCACGGTTCTTAGTGAAGACCGTCGGCACCCATACAGCATCGTCCATAGACAACCCGATAAACCAGCGGAACAGCAGGTTGTAATGGACCTGCTCCATCAGCTGGCGTTCCGAGCGAACGCTGTACAGCACTTGCAACAGCATGGCGCGCAACAGCTTTTCAGGCGCGATACTGGGACGACCGCCTTTGATGTCGGCTTCGTACATTTCGGTGAACAGGCCATTCATCTTCTCCAGCGCGGCATTGGCCATCTGCCGGATAGCACGCAGCGGATGATTCGCCGGGATGAAGTCTTCCAGCTTGCGCACAGAGAACAGGCTTTCAGTGAAGGTGTCGGGACCTCGCATCAGTTTTTCGCAGTGATAGGGGAATGTCAGGATAACATTGGATGAACTGCCTCGGCTGGCCTGTCGAGGCAGTATTTCAGCAGCCTGCTAGAACGGGCTATTGAAAGGATTCGTGCCGCCGCATTAGCCAGCAACCGAGTGGCGGTCTGTTGAACATGGCGAACGACAGGTGTTCAGGCTCGTACTCGCCTGCTGGCCTGGAATTGCTGAAATAGCAGGCACATTGAGTTGGGCGGGCAGACAGTCTGCTGATTATAGCGGCTCGACGGTCAACGAGTTGTGTCCGACGGCCCGCTTTTGGTTTGAAAAAAGCGGGCCGCAGCCCCCTACCCCAATTTCAACTGAACACTGAACGGGGCAGCCGGTCGCTTTTGGTTTGAAAAAAGCGGGTCGCGCCCCCCTGCCACGATTTCAACTGAACACTGAACGGGGCGACTGAACGGGGCACCTCCGCTATTCCGTTACAGATACCCATTTAACAGATTTCGGCACGGACTTGGTTTTCATAAATTCCTTGCATGCATCCAACACCTTTGAAACAGGAATAACCATATCGTTTGCGATATCCTGCTCTTCGGTAATATTTATATAGAAAAGGCTATATCCTTGAGCCGACTCATCACCAACCGAATTTAGCCCAGCGTGATCCTCATCGGAAAAATACTGCAAACATCCTAAATCGTCCTTAATCATCGCAACTAGGTATGGGAAATCCTTCCCATCTTCCGAAATCCAAAATTCATTAGCGTTATTTTCGTACCGGCTTTCGAAAAGAGCATCCATTTCTGCATCGTTACCTACAGCAAAAATGGTACCGTTGCCATCAATAATCTTCAACATTCTTCCTCACTATGGTTTTCTTCCCGGTTGAGTTGCATTACCAACATTAATTGTTGGAATTGCTTTTGCTTGAGAATTTCTTGCCACTGCATTTGCAGGCGGCACAATTTTCAATTCAACTCCCTCAGGCAAAAGGGCTTTTACTTGCGAATTGCAATAACCGCAGGTTCCAGTTGTGTTGTTATGATAAACGGTTCCTCCGGAAGACGCATTCTCTCTGATCCATATTGCTGCCTTGCCTTCAACGTGGGAGGCAGATACCGCTTTATAACCCGAATAAGGTACCTCCTTGCCACCACTGCGAAGTTGAATGACCTTGCCTTCATTGGTAACTAAAACGCCGTAAGTTGTTTTGCCGTCATATTCAGGAAGTTCGCTTGCATAGTCACGAGGCAGTCGAACGTTTTTCCCACTGCTTCCCGCTGAATTCGTACTTGGCGAAGCTGAAGCACTCTGACCATTTCCATAGGGTTGATTTCGTGCCGAGTTCGCAGAAGCTCGCAAATCGCCACTGGTATTGCGCAGAGACTCGTTGGGGGCGACCTCGGCAGTTACACCAATCGTTTTCGATTCTTGAGTGATAGATGCACGAGTTACGCTTGAACGAGCGACTGCTCGTGCAATCACAATTCTGCCACCGGAAAGAACACCATACATCTCGGCAGCCGGTGCAACTTTTTCGTGGTCGGTTAGCTCGCGATTTTCAACAAAGGCGCGCCAACGCACATGGCGACCGGCTTCCCTAACTGCGCCAGCCGAAATATTTCTAGCTTCTAGTTGCTTGTCTAGCTCCCAAATCGTCTTGATACCGGTTGTCGGGTTCGCCTCGATACCATTTCGAAGATCTTTTTGAAGCGCTTTGATGCGCGCGGAAATGTCACCCTCGCTACGTGCAGCGTCATCTGCGATTTCACGGCATCGATCAAGCGATTTACAGTTAGCTGCAGATCTTTGACGCGCCTCGGAAGGCTCACGCAATGCCGTAACTGCATCACAGCTTCCCGTCTTAGCGCAATTCGATTCCGCGATGATGTAGCGCTGCACCTCATTCGCATCGCGGGCGTAATAGCCATTGAGATCCACATACGTTGTCGGATTAGCATACGCGTACAGGTAATGGTGCAGCGACAGCGGCGTTTTCCAATCGCCTTCATACGGGTCCTGCGTAATGAAGCGCCCCAGCTGCGGGTCGTAATAACGCGCCTGAAAGTACACCAAGCCCGTCTCCGCATCCATCTGGTGGCCGGTGTAGCCAAACTTGTGTAAGCGTCCAACGCTACCACCTAGGAAGCTCGATCAAGACTGCGTAGAGTTCGGGAATGGCAGCAACGAATCGATCTGGCTGTTTAGGCACGTCGGGNGTAAGCGTCCAACGCTACCACCTAGGAAGCTCGATCAAGACTGCGTAGAGTTCGGGAATGGCAGCAACGAATCGATCTGGCTGTTTAGGCACGTCGGGAGACGTTCCAGCACGCTGGCCAGCCAACGCAGCGGATCGAGGCCATTGAGTTTAGCGGTACCGAGCAAAGTTTGGATAGCGGCAGCGCGTCGGCCGGCGCGCTCTGATCCAGCGAACAGCCAGTTCTTTTTGCCAATGGCAATCGGGCGGATCGCGTTCTCGACGGCGTTATTGTCAAT
>NZ_LMDB01000004.1:0-135048 GCF_001425005.1 Duganella sp. Root336D2
AAAATGGTCGTCAGGATGGTCTGGAAGATACCGCCGCCAAGTTAGCGGGCAAATTCTCGCTTACTCCAGTGACTGAATTTCCGGTAATTCGAGGCGCCCGACGGAGAAGCAATGAACTGGCCGATTGAAGAACTTGCAGTCGTATTAGACTTCCCCGGCGAGTTCGAGTCCACGCAAGAGGCGGCCAAAAAAGTACGGGGGGCGAAGGCCACGCGCGTGGTTGTACGCGATGTCCAGACGAATCTCCACCTTCGCATAGCGGTCCCTGAAGCGAGCGACGAAATGGCCATTGGAAAAATCATCGTTGTTTCATGGGGAAGGTCCCCGTAGATGTAGAGCTGCAGTTGCTTACCCAGGGGGGTACAAAAAGTGCAAGTCACGCTGGCGTAGGACCGTAGCCTCCCTTCCAGAGTATAAACGTGGACAAAAAAAGTTCATGCGACTCGTGCGCAAACAAAGCACGGTTGATAAGGTGGGGAGCAGCCGGCTGGTCCCACTACCAAAAACAGGTCGCCTTTAATAAATACCTGGGCCGAACGGTGGCGCTAAGGCGCGACCTACTTGCCTTGGGGAGCGGAAGGGGAGTCGATGAGAGCTGTTGGAGCTGTTGGAGCTGTTGGAGCTGTTGGAGCTGTTGGAGCTGTTGGAGCTGTTGGCGCTGTTGGCGCTGTCCGCGCCGTCCACATCGTTTCGCCAAAAAGCGGGACCAGCAGCGCCGCCAGCAATAGCCAAATTCCGGCAATGTACCAAATGCTAGAAATTTGCCATCGGCACCAAACAATGCCCGATTCGAACGCGTTCATCAAAGGGGCTGGCCGGCCATTCAAAAATTCAGGCGAAAACCGATGGCCTGCCCGAAAAAACAGGTCGTCTATCGGCAAATGATTGTGCGGACAATCGGCCTTGAGTGTGTCGTACTCCAGTTGAAACTTCTCTACGTCCTGCAAGGTTGGGATGGCTGGCGGTGTGCTGCTTGCGCTGGCCGCTAAAGAAAGCGCGACTCTCCGCCAGAACCCATTTAGCTTCTCGGCGTTGCCATGCAAAGCCTCCGCCACAGCCCCAGTCCTAGTCCCCCATTCAACAAGGCTTACAGTGAGCAAGAACACGCCGAGGGCAGCCGATATTGTCGAAAGATAGTTATCCGCTGGCATTGCGGACGTCGCATAGACTTTTTGAAGGTAAGCCATCGCTACCGTCAGCGCCGACATGAATGCCAAACTTACCGTCGCAAATATCTCGCGCCGACGAAGACGTCGAGCCGCGTTATACCGGGCACTGGACGTGCGCCATGCATCCTTTTGTAGCGTCTTCAGAGCATCAATCATGGTCTTTTAGTTAGAGAGGGGTGCGGGCTTTCCCTCGTTAATCAGGTCATATCCTCTTCATCAGCAACTGATTAGGTCCCAATGAAGGTGTCAACGTAGTTGAGCCGTACTGCTGGCATGGGGCACTTCCGCTCCTCAAGCAACTTGGGAGGTTCCGCTTTCGCGTAGGGAAAATCCGCACTGAGCCAATTGTATCGAACTCATCAGTAAACTGCACCTTCGTCAGCTTGCATTGCTGCCAAATTATGATTTACGTACTTCTTATACCGAGCGGTAATTTGCTCATCGGTTAGCGTTTCTTCATCGCTAACGCGCCCCCTGACTCTAAGAAAGTCTAGCTGTTGAGCAATCGTGGTAATCGCGTCGTAATCTCGAATGTAGCCGCCATGCGGATTAAACTTCATCTCCCAGTAGGACCGGCGTAATTTCTTAAGGCCTGGCGGAGCTGAGTTATCGAATTCATGCAGACGACTAAAAAGTCCCGAAATTGCACTGTCTAGCTTATGCAGGAGCTCCAAGTCGGTAATTTGACTAAAGTATGCTATCCAACCGTAGCGCTTATCTTCTTGGACCGCCCCTGTTATTCGTTCGTTTAGCTCAAGCAAAAAGATTTCCTTAAGACGCTCCTCATTTAAATACTTAAACCTCTCCAACCGCTTCGCCTTATTGTGCCTAAAATCGCTGAATTTTGCGGCAATGGATTGGATGAGTTTTTCGATTGTCGAATCACGTACAGTAATCGTTTCACCCTGAAAAACGTAACCCAAATACCCAAAAGACTTTGACAACGGGGCAATCTGGCTCTTGCCAGACGTCAGAGAATGCAACCCCAATCCGCGTCGCTGCAGTCTACGTTGAAGTGAACTGAATGCAGCGTGAACTTTTTCATGTGTGCCGTACATTAATACATCATCGACGTATCGATAGTATGTGACTCCATATTTTCCCATCGCTTCGTCAACGTCCTGCATATAGATCGAAGCGAGAATATTGGATATTGCCAGCCCTTGCGGGACGCCATTCTTCTCACGGAACTCCGACTGGCGATGGCGCTGAGTGTTTTTCGGAACGGTTGGGGCCTGTAACGCATGCGACAACAACGAAATCGCCGATTTGGATTTGACTCGCTTCCCAAGAACATTCAGTAGGCGCGGGCGTTGAATTGTGTCATAGAAGGTCTTGATGTCCGTTGAGCAGACCCATGTATCTTCCTGACTGCTTTTAGACAAATCCTCAGCAACTCGCCGGACGTATGTAGCTGCAACATTTTTCGGCACTCGGTCTGGGAAGAGCTGCGCCAAATACCTGTTCAATTGGCAAAGCACTATCCTGTCGCGTACGGTTGGGATACCAATTATCCTTGGGGCTTTTCCTCGCCCTTTTAGTTTCAGAACTTCAAGGTAAGGGGCGAAGCGATAAGTTCCATCCAAGCATTTCCGTGAGGCTATCGAAATCTGATTCTTTGCCTGAAGCGCGAACTGGAAGCCATTAACCCTATCAATACCTTTTCCGCTGGTATCTGAGAATTTCTCATGGAAAACGAACATCAATTCGTCCTCCGAGAACATATGTTCAAAAAGCTCTTCTGGAGTTTTCTTTACCTCCTCAGGGAATACCAACTTGACTAGCTCTTGAATGGTGAGTTTCTTAGGGACAAAAGTCATTATATGGTCCGTATGATGGCCTGGTCGAGTTTTCGATGAACAAATGAAATAGTAGTCAAGATGTCTAGCGCATCTTCCTCGGGCATTTGCCATTCAATCTTTGCTCGATGAGCTAACGGATTTCTAATCATGCCGAAAAGCCCTTTCAGCAGATGCGCGAACCCCTTCTGCTCGCCCTCATCAGTTTGATTTTGGAGTTTGTTAATAGCAATGATGGGGCCGCCCGCCATCCCAAATGCAGCGTCTACAAGTTGCGCGCCATCCCCGTCCTCACCCGACAGTTCATTGATTCGCGTCTTTATCGATTTCATCGCCTCGAAAACAGCATGAAAGTAATTCGACTGAACCAGTTCAGCCTTGCAAAAATCAAGAACCCGGTCATGGACGTTACGCTTCCGCAGTTGTTCGCCCATCTTATTTGCACGCGCAAGTGCCTCATTGAGCGTAGAAACGGGCGTGGTACGGCCGACCTTTCCATCGTCACGAACATAGTACCCAGCAAAAGCCAACACGGCATTAAGAGCGGATTGGCGCCGTTGGAACTTGTCCGGAGTCGAAATATATCGTGCAGGACTCATCACTGCGTTGACAAGCTGGATGGCATGATTCCCGACGCCGTGCTTGTTGTGTAGCACTACAAGCGAGTTGTATAAGCGCTTCCATTTGGTCTGGTTAGCGCCGTCATCAGGGAACGCCAGGTTGGCCAAAAGAACCGTAATTTCCGGTCCTGTTAATCCGTCATCGGTGTCGCCGACGATTCTTGCAATTTGCTCAAGCTGCGGTTGATTTAATGGTGGTAGGCTCTGCGCCATACATATCCCCTGTTACCAATTCCGAAATGCGAACGCCACGTTTCGCTCAATGTATTTGGTCGGCAACTAACGGTCAACCGTCGATTGGGGGGATTGGGTTACAGGGCGGTTACACGGGCAAAGGAAATGCGCCATAAAACAAAAGGGTTATATGCTAGTTGCATATAACCCTTTGTTTCTACTACTTAATTCTGGTGCCGGCTGCAGGACTCGAACCCGCCACCTGATGATTACAAATCAACTGCTCTACCTGATGAGCTAAGCCGGCTGTAAAACTGTCGCCGCGATTATACGCTATTTAATGCGAGTGAGGGTTGGACGGCTGCCTTTCTTTGGTGGCTCGCCGCCATCATCCGGTCCATTGTCGTCGTCGTTGCGTGGCGCCGGGGCGCTTGGCACGGAAGACAGGGTCGGAACGGGCGCAATTTCTTCGACCGGCGCAGGCGTTTTCGCTACGGTGGCCTGGCCCAGCAACGGCTCGAACGCCATGCCTTGGCCATTTTCGTTGGCATAAATCGCCATCACGTTATTGACCGGCACGTAGATTTCGCGCGACACGCCGCCGAAGCGGGCGTGGAAATGAATGGCGTCGTTATCCATCTTCAGGCCGGAGGTGGCGCCGAAGCTGATATTCAGGACGATTTCGCCCTTCCGCACGTATTCCATCGGTACCTGGGTTGCTGCGTCGACCTTGACCGCCAGGTAGGGGGTATAGCCGCAATCGGTGCACCATTCGTAAATGGCGCGCAGCATATAGGGCTTGGTGGAGATTTCTGACATGTTCAAACTATATGGTGCGGCGCGCGCATTGCAAGCAAAGGCGCGCCGCCGGGGCCGCAATTAACGGCGCATTACTTTCTCGGACGGAGTCAGCGCTTCGATGTAGGCAGGGCGCGAGAAGATACGCTCGGCGTACTTCATCAGCGGCGCTGCGGTCTTCGACAGCTCGATACCGTAGTGGTCAAGACGCCACAGCAGCGGGGCCACGGCCACGTCCAGCATGGAGAACTCGTCGCCCAGCATGTACTTGTTCTTCAGGAACAGCGGAGCCAGGGTCGTCAGGCGGTCGCGGATTTCTGCGCGGGCCTTGTCGTGGCTCTTGTCGCTCGTCTTGTTGCGCTCGCTTTCCAGCGTGTGCACGTGAACGAACAGTTCTTTCTCGAAGTTGAACAGCATCAGGCGGGCACGCGCGCGCATCAGCGGGTCGGCCGGCATCAGCTGCGGATGCGGGAAGCGCTCGTCGATGTACTCATTGATGATGTTCGATTCGTACAAAATCAATTCGCGTTCGACCAGGATCGGTACCTGGCCATACGGGTTCATGGTCGAAATATCTTCCGGCTTGTTGAACAGGTCAACATCGCGCACTTCAAAGTCCATGCCCTTTTCGAACAGGACCAGGCGGCAGCGCTGGGAGAATGGGCAGGTTGTGCCCGAATAGAGAACCATCATTTTCCTAGTTCCTTAGAAACAAAGGGGGCGAGACCGCGAACGGTTCACCCCAGTTGGGCCGCCCGGCGTACCTGGCGGCGCAAACAGGCGCCGGAAATCCGGCGCACGCAATTATTTGACTTCTTTCCAGTACGACGCGTTGAGGCGCCATGCCAGGGTAGCGAAGATAGTCATGAAGATCAGCACCCATACGCCCAGCTGCTTGCGCTTCTGTGCGGCTGGCTCGGCCATCCACTCCATGTAGCCAACGATGTCGGCGACGGCAGTGTCGAACTCCAGCTTACTCATGGTGCCCTTCGTAACTGGCTCGAAGCCCACGAACTTGTGCACCTTCTTGCCGTGATCATGCGGGTCTGCCACTTCTTCAAACTTGGCAGCCTGCACGCCCTGCAGCTCCCACAGCACGTGTGGCATGGCCGCATTCGGCAGCACCATGTTGTTGAAGCCGGTTGGGCGGGTGTCGTCCTTGTAGAAGGTACGCAGGTAGGTGTACAGGTAGTCGCTGCCGCTGTTCGACGGCGTTGCCTTGGCGCGGGTGATCACGGACAAGTCCGGCGGCACCGTGCCGAACCAGACCTTGGCATCCTTGGCTGGCATGGCGGTGGTCATCATTTCGCCCACTTTTTCGCCGGTGAACAGCAGGTTGTTCTTGATCTGGTCTTCGCTCAGGCCCAGGTCGCGCAGGCGGTTGAAACGCATGCTCGACGCATTGTGGCAGTTCAGGCAGTAGTTGACGAACAGCTTGGCGCCGTTTTGCAGGGCAGCCATATTGTGCGAGCGATCCGGTGCCTTCTCCAGCGGGAAGCCGCCTTCGTTGGCGAAGGCCAGCACTGGTACCAGGGCCAGGAGGGCCAGCAGTTTCTTTGAAAAGATCATTTATTAGTCCTTTGCTTAGCGTTCTGGTCGTTCGATTAGTGCGCGTGGAACACAACGCGGTCCGGCACTTTTTTGAACGTACCCATGACGCTCCACCATGGCATCAGCAAGAAGAAGCTGAAGTAGTACAGGGTTGCAACCTGGGCGATCAGCGTGCCGACTGGGCTAGGCGGCTGGGTACCCAGGTAGCCCAGGGCTACGAAGGAGATGGCCAGGCCAGCGTACACATACTTGTGCCAATCAGGACGATAACGGATCGATTTCACTGGCGAGTGGTCGAGCCATGGCAGGAAGGCCAGGATCACCACGGAACCGCCGAAGAACACCACGCCCCAGAATTTCGCATCCAGTGCGCCTGGCAGCATGCCCACGATCATCAGCAGCGCGATCACGCTGACCGCGACCTTGACCATGCTCGACAGCTTGGACTTCATCCACAGGAAGGCCGTGTAGGCAGCGATGCCCACCATCAGCACCCACAGGAAGTCCGAAGTCGTGGCGCGCAGCACCGAGTAGAAAGCGGTGAAGTACCAGGTCGGAGCAATGTGCGGCGGGGTCTTCATCGAATCGCCCGGCAGGAAGTTGTTGTACTCCAGGAAGTAGCCGCCCATTTCAGGCGCGAAGAACACCACAGCCGAGAAGATGGTCAGGAACACGGACACGCCGAACAGGTCGTGCACGGTGTAGTACGGGTGCGATGGGATCGAATCCACTGGGTGGCCGTCCGGGCCCAGGTTTTCTTTCACTTCGATGCCGTCCGGGTTGGACGAGCCGACTTCGTGCAGCGCGATCAGGTGGGCAGCCACCAGGCCCAGCAGGACCAGCGGGATGGCGATCACGTGGAAAGCGAAGAAGCGGTTCAGGGTCGCGTCGGACACCACGTAGTCGCCACGGATCCACAGCGACAGGTCAGGGCCGATCAGCGGAATAGCGCCGAACAGGTTGACAATCACCTGGGCGCCCCAGTACGACATCTGGCCCCATGGCAGCAGGTAGCCGAAGAACGCTTCGGCCATCAGGCACAGGAAGATGGCGAAACCGAACAGCCAGATCAGTTCACGTGGCTTGCGGTAGGAACCGTACATCAGGCCGCGCGTCATGTGCAGGTACACGATGATGAAGAAGGCCGAGGCGCCGGTCGAGTGCATATAGCGCACCAGCCAGCCCCATGGCACTTCGCGCATGATGTATTCAACCGACGCGAAGGCCAGGCCGGCGTCCGGCTTGTAGTGCATGGTCAGGAAGATGCCGGTGACGATCTGCAGCACCAGCACCAGCATGGCCAGGGAACCGAAGATGTACCAGAAGTTGAAGTTTTTCGGAGCGTAGTATTTGCCCCATTGGTCGTTCCACAGCTTGGTGGCCGGGAAGCGGTCGTCGACCCAGCCCAAGGCCTTCTTGGCAATTGGTGCGTCGGCAGGGAATTTGGTTTCCTTGAATGCGGCCATGGATTATGCCTCGCCTTTCTCGTCTTTACCGATGATCAGCTTGCTGTCGCCCAGGTACATATGGCGCGGCACTTGCAGGTTGTCCGGGGCAGGCTTGTTCTTGAACACACGGCCGGCCAGGTCGAAGGTCGAACCGTGGCATGGGCACAGGAAGCCGCCGAGCCAGTTGTCTGGCAGCGAAGGCTGTGCGCCAGGGGTGAATTTCGACGAAGGGGAGCAGCCCAGGTGGGAGCAGATGCCCACGGCCACCAGGATTTCAGGCTTGATTGAGCGATGCGGGTTGCGCGCGTATTCCGGCGTCAGGTCGTCCGGGGTACGCTCAGATTTCGGATCGGCCAGCTCGGCCTCGTCTTTCGCCAGCGTTGCCACCATATCCGGGGTACGCTTCAGGATCCAGACTGGCTTACCACGCCATTCGACAGTTTTCATTTCGCCCGGCTGCAGCGTAGAGATATCCACTTCCACCGGTGCACCAGCTGCCTTCGCGCGCTCGGACGGCTGGAACGTGCTTACCAGGGCGCCAGTTGCACCCAAACCGACCACACCACCTGCCGCACACGTTGCGACGAGGAGTCCGCGACGGCTCGAATCGACCTGCTTCTCGTTACTCATACAAACCCCAATCAGTCAAAAATCCAAAATCTTTATTGTCAACAAAGCTTCTAGCAACCTTAAATTATAAAGTAGTGAAGTTGCGATTTAAAGCAAAACCTTGCAATTAGCTAATCCATCCCAATGTTGCGCCCCTTGCGCGTTCCATGAATTTGCAGCAAAGTTGACACAAATCCATAAATTTTTGGGGAGAATATGTTATGGGAATGATGCAAGACTTCAAAGAATTCGCCATGAAGGGCAATGTCATCGACCTGGCGGTCGGTGTCATCATCGGCGCGGCCTTCGGCAAAATCGTCGATTCCCTGGTGGCCGACGTCATCATGCCGCCAATCGGCATGCTGCTCGGCGGCCTCGATTTCGCCAACTATTACATTCCTCTTAACGGACAGGCGCACAACCTGGCCCTGGCCGAAGCGAAGAAACTGGGTGCGGTGATCGCCTATGGCAATTTCTTCACCATCTTGCTGAATTTCGTCATCCTGGCCTTCGTGATCTTCCAGATGGTACGCCTGGTCGCCAAGCTGCGCCGCGAGGAAGCGCCGGCTGCCGCGGCGGCAGAACCTGTACCACCTTCAGAAGATATCGTGCTGCTGCGCGAAATTCGCGATTCTTTGCGAAAATAGGAGTTAACTCCCATTTTGTAGCAATACCGCCATGCGAAGACTCTGGTTATTGTTTGCACAAACGGTGACCATCGCTTTGGCACTGTTCTTTGTATACACGGCCGTGCAGCGGCCGGCGCCGGCCACCGGCACCCCGGCTGCCGCAGCGGCCAGCCGCACTGCAGTGCTGGCCGAGGCCATGCCGCCCTCTCCCGGCTCCTACCGGACCGCCGCCGGCCGCGCCATGCCCGCCGTCGTCAACATCCTGACCACCAAGGCGGTACGCAAGCGCCATCCGCTGTCGCGCGATCCGTTCTTCAAGCGTTTCTTCGGCGACCGCGACGAGGAAGATGACCAGAACAGCCTGGGTTCCGGCGTCATCGTCAGCCCGCAAGGCTACATCCTGACGAATTACCACGTGGTGGAAGCGGCCGACGAAATCCAGGTGGTGCTGCCGGATGGCCGCAAGGCGGCCGCCAAGATGGTCGGCACCGATCCGGAAACCGACCTGGCGGTGGTACGCATCGAACTGGACAAGCTGCCGGTGGTGAACCTGGGCCAGGTCGAACAGGCCAAGGTAGGCGATGTGGTGCTGGCCATCGGCAATCCCTTTGGCGTCGGCCAGACCGTCACCATGGGCATCATCTCCGCCCTGGGCCGCAATAACCTGCATATCAACCACTTCGAAAACTTCATCCAGACCGATGCTGCCATTAATTTCGGCAACTCGGGCGGCGCCCTGATCGACACCCAGGGCAACCTGCTGGGCATTAACTCGGCGATTTACTCGCAGACCGGCGGCTCGGTCGGCATCGGCTTCGCAATCCCCGTCAGCACGGCGCGCAACGTGCTGGAAGCCATTATTAAAGACGGCCATGTGGTGCGCGGCTGGATCGGCGTCGAGTCGCAGGAAATTACGCCGGAACTGGCGCGCAGCTTCAGCCTGGACCGCGATTCCGGCGCCATCATCGCCGGCGTGGTGCGCAACGGCCCGGCCGACAAGGCCGGCATGAAGCCCGGCGACATCCTGCTGTCGGTGGACGGCAAGCCGGTCAAGGACACCAATGAAATGCTGAACCTGATCGCCCAACTCTCGCCCGGCGGCCAGTCGACCATGCGCATCCTGCGCAAGAGCCGCGAAAGCGAACTCCAACTCACCGTGGGCAAACGCCCACCTGCGAAAAAATAGCCATGCACCTGCGCGACCTGACCCGCTACCTGACGGAACTGTCCGACAACAACAACCGCCCGTGGTTCGTGATGAACAAGCCGCGCTACGACATCCTGCGCGAGGAATTCCTGGAGCTGGTGACCCAGGTGATTGCCGAACTGGGCAAGTTCGACGCCCAGGTCAAGTTCTGCAACCCGAAGAAAGCCATGTTCCGCATCAACCGCGACGTGCGCTTCGCCCACGACAAGAGCCCATACAAGACCCACTTCTCGGCAGCTATCGCGCCCAACGATATGCGCCGCCCGAGCATGGCGGGCGGCCCGACCTGGTATTTCCAGATCAGCCCCGACGGCGTGCTGGGCATCGGCGCCGGCGAATATATCCCGCCGCCGCACCGCCTGAAGGCGCTGCGCAAGCATATGGTCAACGATGCCGCCGGCTTCAAGAAGGCCCTGGCCAACAAGGCGCTGAAGGCGCGCTACGGTTCGATCACCGAGGAACACAAGCTGCAGCGCCCGCCGAAGGGTTTCGACCCGGAACATGAGCATATCGAATTCATCAAGCTGAAAAGCTTCTTCGTCTACCAGGAAGTGAAGCTGCCGCTGAACAAACCGGACGAGCTGCTCGGCATGATCGCCGGCGCCTTCAAGGACGCCTGGCCGCTGGTACAGTGGATGCGTTCCGCTCCGGTGGAAGAAGTGGAAGCGGCGTAAAATACCGCATCATGGCACTCCTGCGCATCCTGCTGCTGGCACTGGTCTTTCTGCTCAACCACTCGGTTGCCGCGGCGAAATCGGTGCACACCTGCTGCCTGGACGCCGATTGCCCGGTTTCTGTCTGTGCCGACATGGGCTGCCTGCCCGCTTGCGCGCCGCCGCTGGCGGCAGCAGCGGCCCGACCTGCGCTGCCGCCGCTTGCTGGCAACGGTGACGCGGCCCTGGCGCCGTCGCATCACTTCTCCGATCCGATTGACAGCATCTGGCGCCCACCCCAATAGAGCGGCCGCCTTGTCCGCGCGGGCCAAGCGCCCGCTTCCTGCCACATCTTTGGAGTACACCATGAAGAAAATCATCATTGGCGCCAGCCTGTTGCTGGCATCCGCTGCCGCCTTCGCTGCCAGCAACGACTGCTGCATGAGCATCGAATGCTGCCTGCGCATGCTCGGCTGCTGCTGAAAGGCTAGCTAAAACATGAGCACACACCGCATCGCGGTTATCGCCGGCGACGGCATCGGCAAGGAAGTGATGCCGGAAGGCTTGCGTGCCATGCACGCGGTCGCAGCCCGCTTCGGGCTGGACCTGGAATTCACGACCTTCGATTGGGCCAACTGCGACTACTACGTGCAGCATGGCCAGATGATGCCGCCCGACTAGTTCGAC
Organism: Duganella sp. Root336D2; assembly: GCF_001425005.1. Lineage (GTDB taxonomy): Bacteria > Pseudomonadota > Gammaproteobacteria > Burkholderiales > Burkholderiaceae_D > Rugamonas. Next base: position 11,345 of record NZ_LMDB01000004.1, read on the forward strand.
CTGCTGAAGGGCTTTGATGCCATCTACTTCGGCGCAGTCGGCTGGCCCGATGCGGTGCCCGACCATATTTCCCTGTGGGGCTCCCTGATCAAGTTCCGCCGCGAGTTCGACCAGTACGTGAACCTGCGTCCGGTGCGCCTGATGCCGGGCGTGCCTTGTCCGCTGGCCGGGAAGAAACCGGGCGATATCGATTTCTACGTGGTGCGCGAGAACACCGAGGGCGAGTATTCCGCCGTCGGCGGCCGCCTGTTCGAGAACACCGAGCGCGAGGTCGTGCTGCAGGAAGCCGTATTCACGCGCAAAGGCGTCGACCGCATCCTGCAGTTCGCCTTCGACCTGGCGCAATCGCGCCCGAAAAAGCACCTGACTTCCGCCACCAAATCGAACGGCATCGCGATCAGCATGCCGTATTGGGACGAGCGCGTGAAAGCCATGTCCGCCAGCTATCCGGAGGTGCGCTGGGACCAGTACCACGTCGACATCCTGGCGGCGCGCTTTGTGCTGAGCCCTGAGCGCTTTGACGTGGTGGTGGCGTCCAACCTGTTTGGCGATATCCTGAGCGACCTTGGCCCGGCCTGCGCCGGCACCATCGGCATCGCGCCTTCGGCCAACCTGAATCCGGAACGCACCCTGCCGTCCCTGTTCGAGCCGGTGCACGGTTCGGCGCCGGATATCTACGGCAGGAACATCGCCAACCCGGTCGCCATGATCTGGTCCGGCGCCATGATGCTCGATTTCCTCGGCAATGGCGACGCCCGCTACACGCAGGCGCACGACAGCATCATGCGCGCCATCGAAACGGTGCTGGTGCAGGGTCCGCGTACGCCGGACATGGGCGGCTCGGCTTCCACCACCGACGTGGGGATGGCCATCGCCGCCCTGGTTTAAGCACCCAGCAGTGCCCTGACCGCCGGCAGGTGGCGTTCGCTGACCGGCACCCGGTCGCCGCAGCGCAAGACCAGCTGGCTGCCCCCTTCGGCGTCGCGCTCCAGCGACGCCACCTCGTCCACCCGCACCAGGGCGCGCCGGTGCACGCGCAGGAAGCCGGCCGGGTCCAGGTGCTGCTCCAGCCGCGCCAAGGGCACCCGGTGCAGCACGCGCCGCTGCGGCAGGCGCAGTTCGACATAATTGCCCGCCGCCTCGATCCACAGCACTTCCGCAACTTGCACGCATTCGATGCGGCCGACCGAGCGTACGTTCAACTGCTGCAGGTATGTCTTCCCTTGCGGCTCCGCGAAGGCGCGCATGGCGCGGGCATAGGCGGCGCGCTGGCGTTGTTCCAGCATGGCGGCGGCGCGCTCGAGCGCCTGCGCCAGGCGCTGGTCGTCGAAGGGTTTGAGAAGGTAATCCAGCGCATGCACTTCAAAGGCTTCGATGGCATGCTCGTTATAGGCCGTGGCGAAGATCACCAGCGGCGGTTCTTCGCGCTGCGCCAGCTCGCGCGCCAGCGCCAGTCCGGTTTCCTGCGGCATCTGGATGTCGAGGAAGATCACGTCCACTTCCTGGCTTGCCAGGGCTGCGCGCGCCGCCGCGGCACTGGCGCATTCCCCAACCAGCTGCCAGCCCTCATGCGGCGCCAGGCCGTAGCGCAGGTTGATGCGGCCGGGTTCTTCGTCGTCGACGATCAGGGCGCGGATCTTCATGCGGCGAAATACATCGGCATATTGATCTCGGCGACAAAGCGGCCATCGGCGCGCCCGGTGCGCAAGCCGGCGCCGCTGCCGCAAGCGATGCGCAGGCGCGCCTCGATATTGCGCAGGCCCATTCCCATGCCGGGGTTAGCCGTCACTTCACGCGCCGAATTGCTGATATGGATGTGCAGCATGCCTCCTTGCTCGGAGAAGCGCAGCTTGATATCACAGTCGCCGTCATGGCAATCCAGGTCGTGGCGCAGCGCGTTCTCAACCAGGGGCTGCAGCAGCAAGGGCGGGCAATCGGCAGCCAGCACCGCTCCGCTGTCGCCTTCGATGGACACATGTAGCCGGTTACCGTAGCGCATCGACTGCAGCGAAAGATAGTCGCGTACGAACTGCAATTCCTCCGCCAGCGTGACCCAGTCGCGCGAACTGGCCGCCTGGGCATAGCGCAGCAGGCCGCTCAGGCGGCTGATTGCGCTCAGGGTCGCGCCCTTGTCGTCCATGCGCACCAGCGCACTGACGGCGTTCAGGGCGTTGAACAGGAAGTGCGGCTCCAATTGCCCTCGCAGTGCGGCCAGGCGCTGCTGCTCCAGCTCAAGGCGCAGGCTCAGGTTATCGGTCTCGCGCGCACGCTGGATTTGCCAGATGCGGATGCCGGCCACCGTAACAAAGGTGAAGGTGGTCCAGGTCAGCTCGAGGAAGACGGCGAACCAGCTCCTGTCATTTTGCAGGGAGACGAAGGCGCATTCCAGCGGCAGGAACAGGAGCAGGACCAGCAGGTAAGTGCGCACTATCCCGCGCGGGCTGGCCAGCGACTGCGGCCAGCGCTCGAGGACGACATACAGGACGGCGCTGAACAACACCATCAGGGCATGCGCACCGCCCCAGTCGCCGAGGAGCTCCCAATAAGAGGGATTGGCGCCGCGCTGCAGCAGCGAGCCATAGGAGGAGGCAGCCCCGGTCAGGCAGACGACGCTCCACACCAGCACGCTGGTGCCGAGGATACGCAGGAAATGCAAGGTTCTCATGGCTGGACAGTATACCGCTCCTTTTCACCGGGGCCGACGGGCCTTGTCACACGGTCGTCCGCCTTCGTCACACCGGCTTTCCTGCATTTCAGGTCGTCATTTCTGCATTTCGTCGCACACCGGTAGTGCTGGACACCGCACATATCTATAGTTCAATCAACGAAACGCGAAATGAACTTAACCCAACCGAATGGAGAGCAAAATGAACATCGCCAAAAACATGGAATACATCTTCCTCGCAGCAGTTGCCGTCATCAGCGCAACCGGCTTCGCCACCGCGGCCACCCCGCTGAAACACAGCGCGCCGGCAGCCGTCGTCGCCAAGGCCCAAACCCAGGCCATGCCAGTGGTGACGGTCACCGCCAAGCGCCTGACCGCTGCTGAAAAAGCCGCACTGTAATTCGAACGCAATCGATATCCCACGGAGCCTCAACATGAAAAAGTTCTTCACCGCCACGATGATGACCGCAATGATGTTCGCCGCAGGCGGCATCGCCCACGCGGAAGAAATCATCACCGAAGCGCGCACTGTTGACGGCCGCCCTGTGAAAGTAGTCCTGGATGGCGTGGTAGACCTGAAGCTGAAGCAAGGCGCACCGGCACTGGTGCTGTCCGGCGACAAGCGCTACCTGCAAAAGATTACGGTGACGCAGAACGGCGACACCATCCGCATCGGCACCGAAAATATGCGCGGCATCCATATCGGCCCGCGCAACCTGAAAGCGGAACTGAGCCTGCCGCAGCTGCGCGAACTGGTTTCCGCCGGCGTCGGTTCGGCTGAAGTAAAGGGATTCGACGGCGACGAAGTTCGCCTCTCCCTGGAAGGCGCCGGCGCCGTGAGCATGGCATCGCGCTTCAAGAAGGTCGATGCCCGCCTGACCGGCGTGGGCAGCATGACTGTCAGCGATACCCAGGCCGACGTGGTGGACCTGAACCTGAAAGGCGCCGGCCAGATCGCGATCTCCGGCCAGAGCAAGCAGCTCAACGCCAGGTTGGGCGGCATCGGCAGCCTCGATGCAAAACAACTGCAAAGCGATAGCGTGGATGCCGACATGACCGGCCTTGGCAGCGCCACCTTCAACGCAAAGACTTCCGCCAACCTGCGCCTCTCTGGCATGGGTTCGGCAACTGTGTACGGCAAGCCAGCCAACCGCCAGTCCACCGCACGTGGCATGGGCAGCGTGTCCTGGAACTGAAGCCAACGATTCCCTACCAACTCGTGAGTTGTTTCACGGTGCTTGCCGCCCGCTAACCCCGGGCGGCTTTTTTATTCCCGCGTCCTTGCCCAGCACGATGCGCAGTTGCGCCTCGCCGCTGGCGCGGATTTCGACCCGCGTCTGTTCCACATTGAAGGGGATGGTGTTGGTCAGGCGCACGACCTGCATTCCTTCCGCCCGTAAGCGCCGCGCCACCGCGGCGGCCATGCCGCGGATGCCGTTGCCGTTGCTGACTTCCAGGCGCGTCGGCGCGCCGCGCTCCACTCTTGCGACTTCAACCAGCCCGGCGCCGACCTGCCGCACTTCGACGCGCGCCATCCCGTCCGGCCACAGGCCGCCGCCAGCCCCGCTGGCCTTGTCCTGGCCGGCCGCGCCCTCCTCCCGCTCGCGCAACAGGCGCGCATGGCGCATTGCTTCCAGCGCACGGGCGCTGTCTCCGATCGCCTCCAGCAGCGCAGCCAGGTGTTCCCACGCAACCGCGCTGGATGGCGCCATCAGGCAGGCCCGTTCCAACGCCGCCTGCGCTTGTTCCAGCTGTCCGCCAAGGTAGTAGGCGTAGCCAAGGTCGCCAAACAGGGCCGCGCCGGGCGTGCGCCGCGCGCGCTCTTCCAGCAGCGCAATGGCTTCCTGGTAGCGGCCATCCCCGGCCAGCGCTCCGGGGGCGGGCGTGGCGGCCGGCGTGGCCGAACCGAAGGCGGGAGGCGGCGGCAGCACCGGCATGCTGCACGCCGCCACCAGCCCAACGGCGGCGGCAATGATCGTCTTACGCATGGCAAGCTCCTAACGCGCGCTTTGCGCAACAGGATGGAATACGGCTTTCATCTGGATCGATGCGGGCCCCAGCAATACAATCATGAGTGCCGGGAAGATGCAGAAAATCAGGGGAAACAGCAGTTTCAGCGCCACCTTGGCCGCCGCCTCCTGCGCTACCACCGCCCGTTTGCGGCGCAGGTTATCGGCATGCACGCGCAGTGAATCGCCCATGCTGGTGCCGAAGCGCTCTGCCTGCACCAGCATTGCTACCAGCGCGTCCACGTCTTCCACCCCGCTGCGCAGGGCCAGGTTGCGCAGCGCACGCTCCTTGGAAAAGCCGGAGCGCATCTCCATCAATACAAGCTGCAGCTCCTGCGCCAGCGCCACGCTCTTGATGTGGATTTCGCCGGCGACTTTGGCCAGCGCACGCTCCATGCTCAGGCCGGCCTCGACGCAGATGGTCAGCAAGTCGAGCGCGTCGGGCAGGCTTTCGAAAATGTCGCGCTGGCGCAGTTGCGCGCGGCGCGCCAGTACGCCATTCGGCAGGTAGTAGCCGATGGCCGCACTGGCAAACAGTACCAGCAGCAGGTGGCCGCTGCGTCCCGCCAGCGTTGCCACCAGCGCCGGCAGGGCCAGGGCCAGCAGGGATTTGGCCGCAAAATACAGCTTTGGCGCAGCCGGTTGGCGCCAGCCGGCATTCATGAAGCGCGTGCGCAGCAGCGACTGCTCCCAGCCGTCTTCCGGCAAGGACAGGCGGCTGAACGGCTCGGCCACCCGCGCCACTTTTTCGATCCACTCGCCCTGGCCCGGCGCGGGCATCATTTCGGCAGCGCCGGTGAAAGACTTCAGGCGTTCGCGCAAAGGCACGCTGGAAAGCGCCAGCATGGCCCACAAGGCCAGGCCGGCCACCGCGCCAAACACCAGCAGCAGAAACAGGATATCGCGGATATCGGCGCCGCTCATACGCGCACCCTGATCACCTGGCGCATCCATAACATGCCGGCCACCATGGCGCAGGCGCCGTACCACAGCATGCGTTGCCCGCCCGGGTCCTGCCACAGGACCGCGCTGTATTTCGGATTGCTTACCTGCATGGCGGCCATCAGGCCAAGCGGCATCAAGGTCAGGACCCAGGCCGACATGCGGCCTTCCGCCGACATGACCCGCACTTGCGCCAGCAATTGCAGGCGGGCGCGCGTCATGCGCGAGACATTGTCCAGCAGCTCGGCCAGGTTGCCGCCCGATTCGCGCTGGATCAGGACCGCAATCACCAGGTAGCGCAAGTCGGTCAGCGGCACGCGGGCGGCCAGGTTGTGCAGCGCGTCCTGCATGGTGACGCCGAAGTTGACTTCCTCGTAGGTGGCGCGGAATTCGCCGCCCAGCGGATCGGCAACTTCATCGCCCGCCATCTGCATCACATTGGCAAAGGAGTGGCCGGCCCGCAGGCCGCGCGCCAGGAAGTCGGCCATCTCGGGCAGTTGCGATTCGATGCGGCGCACGCGCGCGGCCCGGGTTCGCAACAGCAGCATGGCCGGCGCCGCCAGCGACAGCACGCCAACGATGATCGACGGCAGCGGCGGCATGTGCACGGCGGCCGGCGCCAGCAGTCCCGCCAGCGCAGCGCCGGCCTGCACCTGCAGGAAGCGCGCCACCTGCCAGCGCAGGCCCGCTTGCAGCAGCAGCCGGTCCAGCGCGCCGATGTGCGGGATACGCCGCAGCAGTGCATCAAGCGCCGGCGCTTTGGCGTAGCGGCGCTCCTTGAGGATGCTGATGGCGCCGCCGGCAGTGTCGGTGCGGCCCGACATCAGCCGCAGCCGGCGTGCGATGCGCTGCGCGCTGTGGCCATGCGTGCTGCTCCACCACAGCCAGGCCGCCTCGCACAGGCAGATCACGGCTGCGAACAGCAACACGGAAAATCCGGTCCAGGCGAAATCCATGGCGGCCTCCCTATTCGTACACCTTGCCGGGATCGAAGACGCTGTCCGGCACCGGCACCCCGAACATGCGCAGGCGTTCGGCAAAGCGCGGCCGCACGCCGGTGGCGTAGTAATGCCCCTGCACCTTGCCCTGCGCATCCACGCCGGTCTGCTCGAAGTGGAAAATCTCGTGCATGGCCACCGTGTCGCCCTCCATGCCGGTCACTTCCTGCAGGCTGACCAGCTTGCGCGTGCCGTCGGTCAGGCGCGACAGCTGCATCACCACCGTGATTGCCGAACAGATCTGCTGGCGCGCCGTGCGCGGCGCCAGGTTGGCGCCCGCCATGCCGACCATGCTCTCCAGCCGCGACAGCGCATCGCGCGGCGAGTTGGCATGGATGGTGGCGAACGAGCCCTCGTGGCCGGTGTTCATGGCCTGCAGCATGTCGACCGCCTCGGCGCCGCGCACTTCGCCCAGGATGATGCGGTCGGGCCGCATGCGCAGCGCATTGCGCACCAGCGCGCGCTGCGTCACCTCGCCCTTGCCTTCCACATTCGGCAGGCGCGTTTCCAGGCGCACGATGTGCGGCTGGCGCAGCTGCAGTTCCGCCGCGTCCTCGATGGTCACGATGCGCTCGCTGGGCGGGATGAAGCCGGACAGCACATTGAGCAGCGTGGTCTTGCCGCTGCCGGTGCCGCCGGAGATCAGCACGTTCAGGCGCGCCTGGCCCAGCGCCTTCAGCACTTCCGACATCGGCGGCGTCAGGCTCTTGAACTCGAGCAGCTTCTCCATCGACAGCGGCTGTGCCGAGAAGCGGCGGATCGACAGGATCGGCCCATCCACCGCCAGCGGCGGGATGATGGCATTGACGCGCGAGCCGTCCGGCAGCCGCGCATCGACCATCGGGCTCGACTCGTCGACGCGCCGGCCGACGCGCGACACGATCTTTTCGATGATCTTCATCAGGTGCGTGTTGTCGTGGAAGGTGATGCCGGTCAGCTCCAGCCGGCCGCTGCGCTCGACATAGACCCGGGCATGGGTGTTGACCAGGATATCCGAGACGCCGGGATCGGCCAGCAACGGCTCCAGCGGCCCGAAGCCCAGCATCTCGTTCTGGATGTCCAGCACCAGCTTGTGGCGCTCGCCCTGGTTCAGCACGATGCGTTCGTCGTCGACGATGCGCGCCACCAGCAGCGCCAGTTCGTGCTTGAACTGTTCCGGCGTCAGGCGCTTCAGGCGTTCCAGGTCGATGCGCTCCAGGATCATCTGGTGCATGGACTTCTTCAGATCCTGGTAGGCGCCATCGGCCATTGCCGGGGCGCTCGAGGCCTGCTGCCCATCATCGCCCAGGGCCAGGCGTTCGCGCAGACTCATGGTCGGCTCCCTTTCAATGTTCGGTTTCGGCGCGGCCGAACAGCCGGTCGAACAAGCCTTTGCTCTCGGGCAGGCGGCGCTCGGTGACCGCCTCCACCAGCTCCGCCAGGCTGCGCGCCACCGGGCTGCTGCGCGCCAGCTGCAGCAGCGGAATGCCCTGGTTGACCGAATCGGTGGCCGACAGGTAGTCGTTGGGCACCGTGTGCAGCACGTCGGCCCCGAGCGCCTGCTCCAGGTCGGCCAGGCGCAGCTTGCCGCCCTTCTCGTAACGGTTGACGATCAGGCGCGTGCGTTCCTGCGGGTAGCCCAGCGAACGGAAGATGTCGAGCAGGCGGCGCCCGTCGCGGATATCGGGCAGCGCCAGTTGCAGCACCGGATAGATGGCGTCGGCCTGGTCCAGCGCGCGCAGCGACAGCGCATCGATCTGGCGCCCCACGTCCAGCAGCACATAGTCGTAATGCTGGCGCGCCACGCGCAGGATGGCGTCGATATGGTCCGGCTTCATCTGCGTCGCCAGCGCCGGGTCGTCGGCTGCCGCCAGCACACCGTAGCCCGGCGCCACGTGCACCAGGCACGATTCCAGGAATGCCGCGTCGAGGCGGCCGATCTGGCTGCAGATATCGGACAGGGTCATGGCCGGCTTCTGGTCCGACACGTACAGCGTGGCATCGCCAAACTGGCCGTGCAGGTCGAGCAGCAGCACCTTGCGCCCGGCCAGCGCCGCCAGCGCGTAGCCGAAATTGGTGGCGAGGAAGGTGGCGCCGCTGCCGCCCTTGCAGGAAATGAAGGCCAGCGCCTTGCCCTCGCGCAGCGCCGTCACGCCGCGCTCGATCTCGATGCGGTCCAGCGCCTCATGCAGCGCGCGGTGCACCAGCGGCAGCGGCAGCACTTCGCGCATGCCGACGCGCATGGCGCGGATCAGCAGTTCGTGCTGCGGCGCGCGCGTCAGCAGGATGAACGAGGCGTCGGGATAATGCCGCGCCAGCGGCTCCAGCAGCTCGGCCTGCCCCGGCTCCGCCTCGCTGGCATCGAACAGCACCAGCTCGGGCGGCTGCGGCAGCAGGCGCTCCAGGGTGTCGCGCAAGTTGCGCCGCGTGGCCGCCAGCTGCAAGGCCGGCAGGCGCGCCGAGCCCTGTGCCGCCAGTTCCGCCTGCAGCCGTTCGTCATTGCTGATCAACAGCGCTTTCATGGGACCCTCCTTTGCTTGCGGGTTCAGGGGCAAGGTGCCTGGCCCGGCACGTAGCCCAGCGATTCGGCAGCCACCAGCGTGCTGGCGGACGGCAGCACATGCGGCACCGGCACCAGCGGCAGCAAGGGCTCATAGTCCAGCGCGGGGCAGGCGGCGCCGCTGCCGCACAGGCTGACGCGCACGAAGCTGATGCAGCTCGGGCCATGCGGGTCGCGCGCGCAGTTGACGCGGTTGGCCAGCGGGCAGGCCGGCAGCAGCGGCAGCGGGGCCAGCACGCCGGCGCTGTTCTGCCACAGGTAGTCGATGCGGATACTGGCGCTGCTGACATTGGGGGCCAGCGGCAGCGCGCCGTCGTCGGTACGGAACATTGCGGCCCGGCGCAGCGCCTGCATTGCCGCCGGGTCGCTGAAGTCCGTGATCGCGGCGGCGCGCGCGGCGCGCTGGCTGACTTGCGGCAGCATGTTCCACAGGAACAGCAGGCGGCCGTATTCGAACAGGGCAAACAGCAAAGGCATGAAGACCATGCAGACCAGGCCGAATTCGATGCTGGTGTTGCCGCGCGCGAACCATGCCTTAGTCGCCACGGCCGACCTCCGCATACGCGCTCAGCGTCACCGGGGCGGCGCCGAAATCGACCACGGGCTGGTTGTCGACGACCACCAGCACGCCGATCCTGCTCGGGGTGCTGGTCGCCTGCAGTTCGTCGCAGTGGCCGGGATCGCACATGTACTCGACGTGCAGCGTTTGCACGTCGACCCCGGCGGCGGCCAGCGTTTCATCAATCAGGTAGCGGGCGCTGTCCAGGGCTGCGCCGCGCCGGCTGCCATCGCGCAGGATCTCGAGCGGCACCGTGGACAGCAGGCGCGCGGCGTTGCTGGCGGCCCGGTCCACCGCCGCGCCGTTGATGGCAAGCCGGCCCGTGTTCAGCAGCAGCACCAGCAACGGCGCCAGCGCCGCCATGACCAGGGCGGCCTCGATGGCGGCGACGCCGCGGCAGCGCAGGCGCTTCATCGCAGCAGCTCCACGTCGGTTGCCAGCGCCGCCAGCTCTTGCGCGCTGAGGATGCCGGCGAACTCGCCCGGCACCTCGGCAGCCGAGGCCTGCGCCGTCAGGAAGAAGCGTGCCACCGCCAGCACCGTGCCGTCCACGCTGGTGCCGGCCGCGACCGGGCACGCCAGCAGGGGCACATACAGCAGGCGCCGGTCTTTGCGGCCCGGGTATGCCGTGGGCGCGGTCTTGAACAGGGTGTTGTTATAGGGTCCCAAGGCCGGCCAGTTGCTACCGGTGGCGCTGAACGCCGGCGCGGCGGGGTACAAGCTGTTCCAGTGGCTGGCAAGGAAGGCGCTGTTGTTGCTGCGCCTGGCCGGACCGTATGCCCACAGCGTGCCATATTGCGCCGGGGGCGAGGGCGGCAAGGGGTAAGCGCCATCGGCGACGCTGGCCAGCGGCTTGCCGGCGCCCGGCGTGCTGGACGCGGCCGCGGCCTGCGGCGGATAGCTGCTAAGCCAGCTCGCCAGCGACCCGCGGTATTCGCGCACATTGCTGTCCGGCGGCGCCGTGAACGGATCGCAGGCATCGCTGCCGCTGTAAATCCCGAAGCGCGAGTTGAGCTGCTGCCACAGGCCGAAGCTGCCGCTGCGGCGCAGATGCAGCGCGCCCGCCAGCGAGGGGTAGGCCAGTTTGCCGACGCACATGAAGGGCGCCACCTGGCTGTTCTCGGTGCTGGCTGGCACGGCGGCGCTGCCGGGCGGGCTGGCCGGATCGAGCAGGAAGTACTCGCCGCTGGCGGCGCCCGGTGCCGGATTCAGCGCCAGCAGGTTGTAGGCGACGCCGAAGCGCAGGCCGTAGTCGATGCGCTCGTCCAGGCCGGCGCCGTTAAAGCGCGTCGCGGTCGGCAGGCTGCTGGGGGCGCAGATCGCCAAGGGCAGCACGCGCGTGCCGTTCGGGCCGGCCACGGCGCGCGCGCCTACCGTTGTGGCCGCGCTGCCGCCCAGCAGGCGGCCGAAAGCGACCGGCAGTACGGTGAAGGCTGCGCCTTGCGCGGCCATGTCGGTGCGCACATAGCGCAGCCCAGCGGGCGCGCCCTGCGCCGCGCCGGCGTCCAGCCAGGGCCCGGCCAGGTCGGCGGCGAACGCCAACACGGCGGGATTGAGCACGACACGATCGACGCCGCGCACGTAGCGGCTGCGCACCGCGGAGCCGGCGGCGATGACCGCCTGCGCGACGCCGCCTGCGGTGCCGTCGAGTTGCTGGGCGGCGCTGAGCGCGGCCGAATCGGCCACCTGCTGCAACTGGCTTTGCCGCTGGAAGGCCATCGACAGTTCCAGCGCCAGCGCGCAAACGCCGATCGCCAGCGGCAGCATGACGGCCGTCAGGACCAGGATGGCGCCGCGCTCGCGCTGCCGCTTCATTTGCGTTCTCCCGTCTCCGCTGCGGGAGCGCTGAAGGACTTGCGGTAGCGCGCCTGGGCCGCCGCCGCTGCCGCGCCGTCCAGTCCCGCCCCCTCGCCCTCCGGCTTGACCAGGTGCGCCGTGATGACGAACAGCAGTTCGCTGCGGTCGTTCTGGAAATCGGTGCTGCGGAACAGCGCGCCCAGCACCGGTATTTCGCTCAGCAGCGGCACGCCCCTCATGCTGTTGACCTGCGTGTGCCGGATCAGGCCGCCGATGGCAAAGCTCTGGCCATCCTGCAGCTGCACCGTGGTGCTGGCGCGGCGCGTGGTAATCAACGGGAAGATGGCGCGCCCGCTGAAGCTGCCGTTGCTGACGCCGATGCCATCGCGCGACAGCTCCGACACTTCCGGCGCCACTTTCAGGTTGATGCGCCCGCCCGCCAGCACGGTAGGAGTGAATTTCAGGCCGACGCCGAACTCCTTTTCCTCCAGCGTGGTGCGGTTGTTTTCCTGCGCCACCGGCACCATCACCTTGCCGCCGGCGAGGAAGTTGCCCTCCTGCCCGCTCAGCGCCATCACGGTCGGTTCGGCCAGGATGCGCACCTGGCCGTCCTGCCGCTCCGCATCGAGCCGCAGGCTGCTGCCGTTCGACCTGGACAGCGCCAGGCCGCCGCCCAGTGTGCCGCTCAGGAAATCGGCCAGCACCATGGCAGTCCAGCTGCCGCTGGCGTGGCGCAGCGACAGGCCCGCTTCCAGCTTGTCGAGCAGGGTCTTGGAAACTTCCGCCACTTTCACTTCCAGCCTGACCTGCTGCGGCGCGCTGACCGCCAGCAGGTTCACCAGGCGCGGACCGGCGGCCGCCGCCGGCGTCGCTGCGCCTTCCTTGCGCGCCAGCGGCTGCGGCGCCTGGCGCACGAAGGCTTGCGCCAGGTCCAGCACCTGCGCCAGCGTGGCGCCATCGCTCACGCTGCCGCTCAGGACGATGGCATCGGCGGCGGCACTGGCCTTGATGCCGCTCTCCTGCGGCATCAGCTCGGCCAGGCTGGCGCGCAGCGGCGACACGTCCAGCCCCACCGCCACTTCCACCACGCTGCAGGCGCCGGATCTGCCTTGCACGATCAGGTTGGTGCTGCCGATTTCAGCGCCGACCAGGTACAGCGTATCGGGCGCCACCAGCGTTGCCTGCAGCACGTGCGGGTTGCCGATGCTGCGCCCGCCGACCGTGTCGGGCAGGCGCATCAAGGTGGACTTGCCCAGTTCCAGCGCCAGTTTGCCGGGAACGGCCGGCGAACCGGCACAGCGCAGGTTGTCGCCAAGCGCCGGCGCGGCGGGAAGGAGCAACAGGGCCAGCACGGCTGGCAGGCAGGCAGGGACGGATCGCATGGCGCCTCCTCACAGGCATTCCTTGCTGCTGCGGTTGCCGTCGATGACGCCGATGCAGTAGCGCGCCGGCGCGGCGGAAGGAGGTAATGCGGCGCGCGCCAGGCGCGGCCCGGCGGCAGGCGCCGCGGCGCTGGCGGCGCCGGCAGCTGCCGCGGCGGCTTCCATGCCCAGCACGCTGTGGCGGGTGGCGCCCGGCGTCGCGCCCGGCCGCGGATCGACCTGGTTGCGCAGCACCAGCGACAGCGTGCCGACGCTGCGCGCCAGGTCCAGCTGCTCGGCCTGGCCCGGTGTGACTTCCAGCGTGACGGCGTTGACCACGCGCGGCTTGGTATCGTCGCGCGCCACTTCCTGCGCCACGGCCAGCACCAGGATCCGCTCCAGCACGATCTTCGATAGCGCGGTTTCGCTGGCGCCGTTGCTGCCGTTGTTCTGTGCCGGTGCATACACCAGGATGTCGACGAAGTTACCCGGCAGGGCAAATCCCGCCACGCCCACCACGTCGTTGACGCGCACCGTGATGGCGCGCTTGCCTTCGGCAATCAGGGCAGACAGGCCGCCCAGCGTGCCGGCCGGCGCCAGCTTGGCGTCCGTCACCGGTTCGCCGCGCTGTATGCTGGCCTTCATCACACGGCCCGCCAGCGCTGCCGGCTCGCGCTGGGCCCCGGCCGGCATGCTGTTGGCCGGCCACTCGGCCAGCGCCAGCATGTCCGGCGCCAGGCGCTGGCCGAGGCCGACATCGGCTGCCGCCACCGCAATGCGCACGGTGGACGCAGCTGGCTGGCGCAGCCAGCGCGAGGCCAGCAGCACGGCGGCCAGCCCCAGCACCGTCGCCATCGCCAGCATCGACAGGGCGCGCCGGCTCTTCATACGGCACCATCGGCAAACATGCTGGACCAGGCCTGGTCCAGCGTGGCGGGATTCAGGCTGGGCACGGTGCCGGCGAAGCCGGCAAATTCCGCTACCCGCGCCACGATTTCGCGCGGCAGGCTGGCCAGCAAAGGCTGGCCGCTGCCCCGGTGCAGCTCGCCGACCAGGTAGGCCAGCGCCGCCTCATCGGCTTCCATGCCGCGCGCCCGGCATTGCTGGCGCAGCAGGCTGCGGTAGCTGGCTTCCGGCAGCGGCCCGAGCGCAACCTTGTAGCCGATGCGGCGCAGCGCAGCGCCATCGAGCAGGGTTTGCGGCGCCAGGCTGGTGGCGAAGGCCAGCGCGGCCTGGCATGGCACGCTGAACGCATGCCCGCCGGGCAGTGCAAGCCGCTCGGTGCCGGTATCGAGCAGTTGCGCCAGGCGGTTCAGCAGCGCAGTGGCCGGCAAGCGTTGGCGCCCCAGGTCGTCGATGATCAGCAAGCCGTGGCAAGCCTTCAGCTGCGGCGGCGCCAGATAGCAGCCGCCGGCGGCGTCGTGCCGCAAGTCCAGCATGGCGCCATCGAGTTCCGCCCCCAGCTGCACCACCGGACGCTGGCACAGCAGCCAGCGCAGGTCGCCGCTGCGGGCACTGGAAGCGCGGCCCGGCAAGGGCGGCGGCGCCAGGTGTACCGCAGCGTCGTACAGCTGGATGATGGCGCTGCCCACGGCCACCGCATACGGCACCGCCACCACGCCCTGCAGCAGGCGTCCCAGCTTGCGCGCCAGCGTGGTCTTGCCGCTGCCGGAAGGCCCGTACAGGCAAACCGAACGTCCCGCATGCATGGCCGCGCCCACCAGTTCATGGATGCGCGGCGGCAGGCAGTCGTCGGCAAACAGGCTGGCTACGTCGGCGGCCAGCACTGGCGGCAATTGCAGGGCCTGGCGTTGCAGCAGCGCGCGCCAGGCCTCCAGCGGGACCGGCGCCGGGCCCACATAGGGCGCGCGCTCGAGCCACTCCGCCGCGCGCTGGCGGCCGATGCCGGTCAGCTGGTACTGCACGTCGATATCCGAATCGCCGCGCCACGCCACTTCCACCAGTTGTTCGCCTTGCAGGCCGTCCAGCACTTCCCGCAGCACATTGATCGACAGCCGCAAACGGCCGGTCAGCACCGACAAATGGCATTTGCCCGCGCCCAGCAAAGCCTTGCCCGCCAGCTCGGCCAGCAGCGCCGGCTCCAGGCCGGTGTCGCGCACCGTGCGCGGCGGGGCTGGCAGCAGCGGCTGTTCATCGTCCGCAAAATCGATCATGGTGTCCTCCTTTTGGAAACGATGATAGCCATGGGTTTCCGGTTGGATATTGAGGTGGAGCAAAAGATCAGCGATGCGCCAACGCAACGGTCGCCAAGGTGCCGGCCGCGATCGCTACCGCGTACGGCATGCCTTCCGGCTTGCTGCTGCCGCGCCAGCGCGCCAGTTGCAGCCAGCACAGGGCCAGCAAGCCGCCCGCCAGCGCACTGAGCAAAGAAAGCTGCAGCGCCTGCCAGGGCCCGACGAAGCTGCCCGCCATGGCAAGCAGCTTGACGTCGCCGGCCGCCATCCCGCCCAGCGCATACAAGGGCAGGAACAGCAGCAAGCCCACCGCTGCGCCGGCCAGGCCCTGTACCAGCAGCGCGCCGCCGCCCAGGCGCCAGTGAAGTGCCAGCGCCAGCAGCAAGCCTGCCGCTACCAGTACATTGGGGATCCGGCGCCAGGCCAGGTCCGATACTGCCGCCTGGAGCACCAGGCACAGCAGGATGATCTCGAGTCCGCTCATGGCGTCAAGGCTGGCAACCCGGCCGCCGCCGGGCGCCAGCCCCCCCCATCAAGGCGTCAGCGCGCTCACCACGCTGTTGAACACGGCGGTCAGCTCGCTCGAGACGCTGGTCATTGCCGTGCCGACTGCCAGTGCAATCAGCGAAGCGATCAGGCCATACTCGATCGCCGTCACGCCCCGCTCATCCCTGATGAAACGCCTCACTGCAGAAAGTGCCTTCATGATGAACTCCCTTTCGCTAGGAAAACTCTGATGCCTGGGCTGCGCATCATTGGCTTTACTATAGGAGCCATTCCTACGAGCAAGTTGATATTGCGCAAGTTTTCCGCACAGAACTTTTTCTCTCTGTCCCGTGTTCTATGTCACACTGGAGGTATGGGAGGGGTGTTGCAATGAGGTCGCGTTTCGCATGAAACTACGCAAAGTTAATTGCCGAGAATGCAAAAAAGATTTATCCTGATCAGCTATTCTTTAGAAAGCCCCTTGTTTTGCCGCTGAGCGCCTAGTTATCGGACACTCACATGGATTCCCTTTTGAAACATATGGTGGACATGACCGGCCACCGCGATCACACGATGCTCGACATCTCGGTAATCTCGGCGGTAGCGGAATTGGCATCCGCCACGCAGGCACGTGTGCTGAGCATCGTCAATATACGAGGCCAGCTGTACGTGCGCGCGCGCGCCGTGATCGAGCAAGGCCGTCCCGCGCGCATGGAGGAATACATGGACCCGGCCATTGCGGGCGACCCGGTCAGCAACTTCCCGGCCCTGGCGCGCTGCCTGGCCCACCACGAATCGAGCGCCGACTACATGTCGCCCGAGGGTGAGCACACACTCTGGCTACCGATCTGGATGGGCGACAAGGCCGATACTTGCCTGGAAATCATCAATCCGACCCCGTACACCAGCGACACCATCCATATCATCGGTGGCGTTGTCAGCGTATACCGCAATTTCCAGAACCTGCTCGATTACAGCGAGCGCGATTCGCTGACCGGCCTGCTGAACCGCAAGACCTTCGACGACCAGCTGGCCAAGATGCTGCAGGCTTCGGCCGAGCACGACGTGCTGGCCTTGCCGCCGGACGGGCGCGAGCGCCGCAATCCGCAGGAACAGGAAAAACAGTGGCTGGCCGTGGTCGATGTCGACCATTTCAAGGCAGTCAACGACAAATTCGGGCATTTATACGGCGATGAGGTGCTGATCCTGATCGCCAACCTGCTGCAGTCTTCCTTCCGCGCGCAGGACCGCGTGTTCCGCTTTGGCGGCGAGGAATTCGTGGTGCTGCTGCGTTCTTCGACGCTGGATAACGCCAAGAAGATCATCGAACGCTTCCGCATGAACGTCGAACAGAACGTCTTCCCGCAAGTCGGGCAAGTGACGGTGAGTGTCGGCTTCGTCAGCATCAGCGCCTATGAGGCGCCGGTGATCATCCTCGGCCGTGCCGACCAGGCCCTGTATTACGCCAAGAGCCACGGCCGCAATATGGCCTGCCATTACGATGAGCTGGTCAGCGGCGGCCAGCTGCAGACCGTCGAATCGAACGATACCGCCGAATTCTTCTGACGCTCAGGCCCCTGCCAGGGTCAGGAAGCGCATCGGGTCCACTTGCCACTTGGCCGGCGATTCATGGCCCACGATCTTGTCGCCGCCACCGAAGCCCAGGCCGCGCGACAGGTCGACCGTTTCCGGCTTGATGTAGACATTTTTCCTGGTATTGAAGAACACGTTCACCTTCGGCGCCAGCAGGTTGCTTTCGTGCGGCTCGACCACAACGCCAAGTCGGCCCGATTCCAGCATCACCAGCGTGCCGACCGGGTAGATGCCGACGCAGCGCATGAATTCCTGCACCAGTTTCGGGTTGAAATGGTGCTTGCTCCATTCGTAAATCTTGCGCAGGGCGGCCGCGGCCGGAAGGCCCTTGTGATACACGCGGTCTGCCGTAATGGCATCGTAAACGTCGACAATTGCCGCCATCTGCGCAATCTCGCTGATTTCGTTGCCGGCCAGCTTGTCCGGGTAGCCGGTGCCATCGAGCCGCTCGTGGTGGTGGCGCGTGATGTCCAGCGCCAGCGCCGGCACGTCCGGCGACTCCTTCAGGATGTTGAAGCCATCCATCGGGTGCTTCTTGATGATGGCGAATTCCTCGTCGGTCAGCGGCCCCGGCTTGTTCAGGATCGCGTCCGGCACCAGTGCCTTGCCGGTATCGTGCAGCAGGCCGCCGAGGCCGGCCTCGCGCACGATGTGATCGTCCATCTCGCGCGCATTGGCGAAAGCCACCAGCAGCGCGCACACGCTGACCGAGTGCAGGAAGGTGTAATCGTCCTTGGACTTGATGCGCAGCAGGCCCAGCAAGGCGCCCGGGTTGCGCAGAATGGATTCCGTGATGTTCTGCACCACCGGCTGCACCGAGCCGATCTCGATTGCCTTGCCGAGGCGGGCATCGGCCATCACATTGCGCACCACGCCGGCGGCCTGGTGGCGGATCTGTGCCGCCCGCTGCAACTCCTCGCCGAGGGAAGTGCGGATGATGCGCGACGGCTCTTTAGCGATCTCTTCGACTTCACGCTCGGTGGCGGCCTGTGCTTCGGCGAGCGAAGGCGCATCCTCCACATCGAGTCCTTTGGACGCATCGATCACCACATCATGGATGCCGGCCTGGATGATCTTCTGGATCTGCTCCTGGCTGGAAATCTCGAAGCGGTTGCGGACGAACGGGTGGGTCATCCAGTCGCAACTCAGGTCGTGGATATACATGCCGACCTTTAACTGCGCCGAATCGACTTTCTTTAACATGGTGAGGCTCGCGAGATAAATCCGTGAAGAACGTTAGAATAAGTATACACAATGTTATCCTACGGGAATATGGAACTTCGCCAACTGCGCTATTTTGTCGCCATTGTTGACCACGGATCGTTGTCTCGAGCCGCACTGGTATTGCATGTTGCACAACCCGCGCTGACCCAGCAGCTACGCCAGCTCGAAGAGGAACTGGGCGCCCAGCTGCTGCACCGCAGCGCCCAGGGCGTGGTCAGCACCGATGCCGGCAAAGTGTTTTACGACCATGCGCAAGCAATCCTGAAGCAGGTGGCCGACGCCCGCTCCGCCGTCACCCAGTCGGCGCGACCTTCCGGCAGTGTCACCATGGGCCTGCCGCACAGTATTTCCGGGGCCCTGGCGCTGCCCCTGCTGACCGCCGCGCGCGAGCAATATCCCGACATTACGCTGCAGTTGACCGAAGAACTGACCGGAAACCTGGCAGAACAGCTCAAAAGCGGCCGGGTCAACCTGGCCGTCCTGTTCGACGACGGCCAGTTGACGCCGTTTTCCACCACCCCGCTGGCGGAAGAAGAACTGCGCTTCATATGCCGCCACGACGCCGTGTGGTTTACCGACCGCGACACGGTGACGCTGCAGCAAGCCCTGAACACCACCCTGATCCTGCCCGGCTTGCAGCATGGCGTACGGCCGCGTATCGAAGCGATGGCGCGCGCCGCCGGGCTGGTGATTGGCAACGTCATCGAAATCAACTCGATCGCCATCCTGAAGTCCGCCATCATGGCCGGCATGGGCGCAACAATCTTGCCGGTTGCACCAGTTTTGCCTGAAATCGAACTCGGCCAGATGCGCAGCGTGCGCATCAACAATCCCGCCATCAGCCGTACCGTGGTGTTGTGTGCTTCGCGCAACATCCCCCTGACCAACGCCGCCAACGCCATCGCCGCACTGACCCAGCAAGTCGCCACCGAGCTGTGCCAGCGCAACACCTGGCCCGGCGCCCGCCTCCTCAGTTGAGCCCGTGTCACACCTTGGGGTCACACCCCAAAGGTGACACGAGCTCAACTGTTCGATGCATGTGCTCGTGTCACACTTCGGGTGTGACCCCATGGTGGGACACGGACTGGGCCGTTAGGTCAGCTTATGTCGTGCAAGGATGCGGCGCAAGGTGCCGTCGGCCTGCATTGATTCCAGCGCACGCTGGAACAGGCCGACATCGCTGGCATCAAAATCCAGCGAGCCGGCCAGCCAGGCGGTGCTGGTGCCGACCGGCGCGCTGGTTTCGAACCCGCTTTCGCTCGCCCCTTGGCCTTTCAGCGAAGCGGAAATGATGCGGCGCTCGCCGAACGCCGCGTCGGCCATGCCGCCCAGCAGGAAACGGTGCACTTCATCGATCGAACTGGCTTCGACAAGGCGCGTGAAACCCTGTTCTTTCAAGATGGCGGCCTGGGCGGCGCCGCGCAGCAGGGCGATGCGCTTTTCCTTCATCTGCTCCAGCGGCAGAAGCTTGCCGCGCACTGCGAGCAGCACATAGTTTTCCTCAAATAGCGGCACCAGCCAGCGGTATTGCGCCTCGCGCTCCGGCAGGCGGGTCAGCGGGTAGATGGCAGTGGCGGGCATGGTGGTGGCCAGGAATTGCGCGCGGCGCCAGGGCACGAACTGGGTCGCCGGCCGCACGCCGGCCCGCTGGCATAACTCCGCCACAATTTCTTGCAGGCCGCCTGGCTGGCCGCTTTCATGCACCAGGGAAGGCAAGTGGCTGGTCACCAGCTGCATCTTGCGCGCCACACCGGCCAGCGCCAGCACCGGTCTGGCCAAAAACACGGCTGTCGCCGCCAGGATTGTTCGTCGAGCTATCATTTTTTCTTATACCCCCATCCCCAAACCGTATTTCCGTATACGTAAAGTAAACCGTAAACTCGCCCGTTGAAAAGGCCTGCACACCCGCAGGCGTTGTGACTTAGGCAAGGACGCGCTTACCCGGCGCCGACCAATGCCAGGCACGCACCGAATCATGATTTTGGAGACAGCCACCATGCCAGACGGCAGCAGCTCGCCTGTACTACACGACGTCACCCTCGACGACAAATTCACTTCCACCACCGGTAAAGTCTTCCTGTCCGGCATCCAGGCGCTGGTGCGCTTGCCAATGATGCAACAATTGCGCGATGCGCGCGACGGCCTGAGCACCGGCGGCTTCATTTCCGGCTACCGCGGTTCCCCGCTGGGCGGCCTGGACGAGACCCTGTGGAAGGCGCAAAAGCACCTCGAGAAACACAATGTGCAATTCGTGCCGGGCGTGAACGAGGACCTGGCGGCGACCGCCGTCTGGGGCTCGCAGCAGGTTGACCTGATCGGCCCGGCCAAGTACGACGGCGTGTTCGCCATGTGGTACGGCAAGGGCCCTGGCGTGGACCGCTGCGGCGACGTCTTCAAGCATATGAACCATGCCGGCACGTCCAGGCATGGCGGCATCCTGCTGGTGGCCGGCGACGACCACGGCGCCTATTCCTCCACCCTGCCGCACCAGTCGGACCACATCTTCTCCGCCTGCATGATCCCGGTCCTGTATCCATGCAATGTGCAGGAATACATCGACCTCGGTATCCACGGCTGGGCCATGTCGCGCTTCTCCGGCTGCGCCGTTGCCTTCAAGGCGCTGGCGGACACCGTGGAGTCGAGCGCTTCGATCGACGCCGATCCTTTCCGCGTCGACGTCAAGATTCCGAAGGACTTCGTGATGCCGGAAGGCGGCCTGAATGCCCGCCTGTCCGCGATCCCGCTGGGCCAGCAAGCGCGCAACCAGGAAGCGCTGATGCAGGACTACAAGATCTACGCGGCCTTGGCTTACGCCCGCGAGAACAAACTGAATCACACCACCATCGATTCCAAGAACGCCAAGCTGGGCATCATCGCCTCCGGCAAGTCCTACCTGGACGTGCTGGAAGCGCTGGAAGAACTGGGCATCGACGAAGCCATGGCCGCCACGGTCGGCCTGCGCCTGTTCAAGGTCTCCATGCCATGGCCGCTGGAGCCGGACTCGGTGCGCGAATTCGCGCAAGGCCTGGACGAAATCCTGGTGGTGGAAGAGAAGCGCCAGTTCGTCGAATACCAGCTGAAGGAACAACTGTACAACTGGCGCGACGACGTGCGTCCACACATCATCGGCAAGTTCGACGACAAGGGTGAGTGGGTTGCGCCGCGCGGTGAATGGCTGCTGCCGCCGAAGGCCGACTTCTCCGTGTCGCAGGTGGCGCGCGTGATCGCCAGCCGCGTAGCGCGCTACATCGCCGACGCCGGCATCCAGGACCAGATCAAGGCCCGCCTGAGCTTCCTTGAAGCCAAGGATGCAGTGCTGAAGAAGGCCATCGAGACCCCGTTCCGCCCGGCCTTCTACTGCTCCGGCTGCCCGCACAACACCTCGACCAAGGTGCCGGAAGGTTCCTTCGCGCTGGCCGGCATCGGCTGCCACGTGATGGCCACCTCGATCTACCCTGAGATGAACAAGCTGACCACCCATATGGGCGGAGAAGGCACGCCGTGGATCGGCCAGGCTGCATTCAGCAAGGTGCCGCACGTATTCCAGAACCTGGGCGACGGCACCTACTTCCACTCCGGCTACCTGGCGATCCGCGCCGCCGTGGCTGCGAAGGTCAACATCACCTACAAGATCCTGTACAACGATGCGGTGGCAATGACCGGCGGCCAGCCTGTTGACGGCACTGTTTCCGTGCCGATGATCGCGCAGCAGATGGCGGCCGAAGGCATCAAGCGCATCGCGCTGGTGACCGAAGACCTGTCGCGCTATACCGACCGTTCCGCCCTGCCTGCCATCGTTTCCCTGCACGACCGCAAGGAGATGGACGCCGTACAGCGCGAAATGCGTGAACTGCCCGGCTGCACCGTCATCATCTACGACCAGACCTGCGCCGCCGAGAAGCGCCGCCGCCGCAAGAAGGGCGAGTTCCCTGACCCGAGCAAGCGCATGGTCATCAACGAAGCCGTGTGCGAAGGTTGCGGCGATTGCGGCATCCAGTCCAACTGCGTCTCGATCCTGCCGAAGGAAACTGAATTCGGCCGCAAGCGCACCATCGACCAGTCTTCCTGCAACAAGGACTACTCGTGCACCAAGGGCTTCTGCCCATCCTTCGTCACCGTCGAAGGCGGTACGCTGAAGAAGACCAAGACCGGCACCGCGAAGAACGATGACTGGGGCGATATCCCTGCGCCGGCACTGCCAGGCCTCGAGCACCCATACAATATCCTGATCAATGGTATCGGCGGCACC
This sequence comes from Duganella sp. Root336D2, assembly GCF_001425005.1. Taxonomy (GTDB): domain Bacteria; phylum Pseudomonadota; class Gammaproteobacteria; order Burkholderiales; family Burkholderiaceae_D; genus Rugamonas. The sequence continues at coordinate 33,961 of NZ_LMDB01000004.1, forward strand.
GGCGTGATTACCGTCGGCGCACTGATGGGCATGGCCGCGCACCTGGAGGGCAAAGGGGCTTCCGTGCTGGACATGACCGGCATGTCGCAGAAGAACGGCTCCGTGACTTCCCACGTCAAAGTGGCGAAGACCCCGGCCCACCTGCGCGCGCAGCGCATCGCCACCGGCGAAGCAGACCTGATCCTGGGCTGCGACATGCTGACCTCCGGCGCCTATGACGCCGTGTCGAAGATGCGCCCTGGCCGCACCTTCGCCATCGTCAACCAGCACGAGCAGCCGCCAGGCACCTTCGCGCAGAACGCCGACTGGCAGTACCCGGCTGAAAGCGTGGAAGCCCTGATCACCGAATCCGTCGGCGGCGCGCAATCGGTGGACTTCATCAACGCCACCAAGCTGGCTACCGCGCTGATGGGCGATTCGATTGCATCCAACCTGTTCATGATGGGTTACGCATGGCAGAAAGGCCGCATCCCGCTGAGCGAAGCCGCCCTGCTGCGCGCCATTGAACTGAATGGCGTGGCGGTTGAATCGAACAAGCGCTCCTTCCTGTGGGGCCGCCGTGCCGCCGTGGACTTCAAGCGCGTGGAAAAGGTTGCGACCCCGACCCAGGCGGTCGTGGTGCAGATGCCACAATCGCTGGAAAACGTGATCAAGAAGCGCGTCGAGTTCCTGACCGCTTACCAGGACGCTGCTTACGCTGCGACCTATGAAGACCTGGTGCAGCAAGTGCGCTCGAAAGAGACCCTGCTGGGCCTGGGCAACAAGCTGTCGACCGCGGTCGCCAAGTCGCTGTTCAAGCTGATGTCCTATAAAGATGAATATGAGGTGGCGCGCCTGTACACCGACGGCCGCTTCGTGGAGCAGCTGAAGACCCAGTTCGAAGGCGATTTCTCGCTGAAGTTCAACCTGGCGCCGCCGCTGTTCGCGAAGAAGGATGCCAAGGGCCACCTGGTCAAGGCGGAGTACGGTTCGTGGATGTGGAAGGCGTTCACCCTGCTGGCCAGGTTCAAGGGCCTGCGCGGTGGTACGTTCGACATCTTCGGCTACACCGAGGAGCGTAAGATGGAACGCGCGCTGATCACCGAGTTCCGCGGCGTTATTGCTGAGCTGCTGGGCGGATTGTCGGCTGCGAACCATGAGCAGGCGGTGGCGATTGCCAACCTGCCGGAGAAGATTCGTGGCTTTGGCCATGTGAAGGAAAAGGCTGTCGCGGAGTACCAGGTGAACCGGGCGAAGATGATGGCTGCGTTCAAGGGCGCGGGTCACGCACACGCTGCTTGAAACCGGCAAGACTGGATCTGACCCAAGGGTCAGACCCGCTATGCGGCAGCCGCCGGTCGGGTCCGACCCTTGGGTCGTACCCTGATTTACCGGTTTAGAATCGCTTGACTTGACGTTAACGTAAACGTCATATAATCAAAATTCCCCCGTTCCAAGGAACAAAAATGAACGACCTCGCCAACGCCAAGAAACTGTCCGCTGAGCCTGAGCAGGCCAAGACCGCGAACAAAGTCCGCTTTGTCACCGCCGCGTCCCTGTTCGACGGCCACGACGCCTCGATCAACATCATGCGCCGCATCCTGCAATCGCAGGGCGCCGAAGTGATCCACCTGGGCCATAACCGCTCGGTGGACGAAGTGGTCACCGCGGCCCTGACCGAAGACGTGCAAGGCATCGCCATCTCCTCCTACCAGGGCGGCCACGTCGAATACTTCAAATACATGATCGACCTGCTGCGCCAGCGCGGCGGCTCGCATATCAAGGTCTTCGGCGGCGGCGGCGGTGTAATCGTCCCGAGCGAAATCGCCGACCTGCACGATTACGGCGTCACCCGCATTTTCTCGCCGGAAGACGGCCAGCGTATGGGCCTGGTCGGCATGATCCAGTGGATGGTGCAGCAATGCGACGTCGACCTGTCCACCTACTCGCCAACCCAGCTGGATGCGATCCGCAACGGCGATATCGAGCAACGCCACCGCCCGCTGGCCCAGTTGATCACCGCGCTGGAAAACGGCAAGGCCTCCGACAAGCTGCGCGCCGAACTGACCGAGGCAGCCAAGGCGGTCACCGCCCCAACCCTGGGCATCACCGGCACCGGCGGCGCAGGTAAATCCTCGCTGACCGATGAACTGATCCGCCGCATCCGCCTGGACCAGGGCGACGCGCTGAACATCGCCGTGATCTCGATCGACCCGTCGCGCCGCAAGTCCGGCGGCGCACTGCTGGGCGACCGTATCCGCATGAACGCGATCAACCCATGGAACGGCAAGATCCGCGTCTTCATGCGCTCCCTGGCGACGCGCGAGGCCGGCTCCGAAATATCCCAGGCCCTGCCTGACGTCGTCGCGGCCTGTAAAGTGGCGGGCTTCGACCTGGTGATCGTGGAAACCTCCGGCATCGGCCAGGGCGACGCCGCGATCGTGCCGCACGTCGACGTCTCCATGTATGTGATGACGCCGGAATTCGGTGCCGCATCGCAGCTGGAAAAGATCGACATGCTGGACTTCGCCGACTTCATCGCGATCAACAAGTTCGACCGCAAGGGCGCGCAGGATGCATTGCGCGACGTGGCCAAGCAATACCAGCGCAACCGCGAAATGTGGAGCAAGCGTCCGGAAGAAATGCCGGTATTCGGTACCCAGGCCTCCCGCTTCAACGACGACGGCGTGACCGCGCTGTACCAGGGCCTGCTGCCGGTACTGGCTGGCAAAGGCCTGAAGACCGTGAAGGGTGTACTGGCCCCGATGGAGGTGCGCTTCAGCTCCGGCAAGAACGTGATCGTGCCGCCGGCACGTGCGCGCTACCTGGCCGAAATCTCCGACGCCGTGCGCGGCTACCACAAGAAGACCCAGGCGCAAGCCAAGCTGGCGCGCGAACGCCAGCAGCTGCAGGAATCCAAGCGCATGCTGGCCGTCGCCGGTAAATCCGTCGTGGACTTCGACGACCTGATCGTCGAGCGCGACCACGCCATGGAGGCCGGTTCCAAGAAGCTGCTGGCGCAATGGCCGGATATGCAGCAAGCCTACGCCGGCGACGAATACGTCGTGAAAATCCGCGACAAGGAAATCCGTACCGGCCTGGTGCAGCACACCCTGTCCGGCACCAAGATCCGCAAGGTGTCGCTGCCGAAGTACCAAGACCACGGCGAGCTGCTGCGCTGGCTGATGCTGGAAAACGTGCCCGGCTCCTACCCGTTCACCGCCGGCGTGTTCGCCTTCAAGCGTGAAGGCGAAGATCCAACCCGCATGTTTGCCGGCGAAGGCGACGCATTCCGTACCAATCGCCGCTTCAAACTGGTTTCCACCGGAATGGACGCCAAACGCCTGTCGACCGCCTTCGACTCCGTCACCCTGTACGGCGCCGACCCTGCGATCCGCCCGGACATCTACGGCAAGATCGGTAACTCCGGCGTGTCCATTGCGACCCTGGACGACATGAAAGTGCTGTACGACGGCTTCGACCTGTGCAACCCAAGCACCTCGGTGTCGATGACCATCAACGGCCCTGCGCCTGCCATCCTGGCGATGTTCATGAACACCGCCATCGACCAGCAGGTCGGGAAGTTCGTCACCGAGAACAAGCGCCAGCCTTCGGAAGACGAATTCCAGAAGATCAAGGACTGGGTGCTGATGAACGTGCGCGGCACCGTGCAGGCCGACATCCTGAAGGAAGACCAGGGACAGAACACCTGCATCTTCTCGACCGAGTTCTCGCTGAAGGTGATGGGCGACATCCAGGAATACTTCGTGCACCACCAGGTGCGCAACTTCTACTCGGTGTCGATCTCCGGCTACCACATCGCGGAAGCGGGCGCGAACCCGATCTCGCAGCTGGCCTTCACGCTGTCGAATGGCTTCACCTTCGTGGAAGCCTACCTGGCACGCGGCATGCACATCGACGATTTCGCGCCGAACCTGTCGTTCTTCTTCTCCAACGGCATGGACCCGGAATACACGGTGCTGGGCCGCGTGGCGCGCCGCATCTGGGCCGTCACCATGAAAGAGAAATACGGTGCCAACGACCGCTCGCAAAAGCTGAAGTACCACATCCAGACTTCCGGCCGTTCGCTGCACGCGCAGGAAATCGACTTCAACGATATCCGCACCACGCTGCAGGCGCTGATCGCGATTTACGACAACTGCAACTCGTTGCACACCAACGCCTACGATGAAGCGATCACCACGCCGACCGACGAATCCGTCCGCCGCGCGCTGGCGATCCAGCTGATCATCAACCGCGAATGGGGCCTGGCCAAGAATGAGAACCCGAACCAGGGCGCCTTCATCATCGAAGAGCTGACCGACATGGTGGAAGAAGCCGTTCTGCAGGAGTTCGAACGCATTGCCGAACGTGGCGGCGTACTGGGCGCGATGGAAACCGGCTACCAGCGCGGCAAGATCCAGGAAGAGTCGCTGCTGTACGAGCACCAGAAACACGACGGCACGCTGCCTATCATCGGCGTTAACACCTTCCGCAACCCGAAAGGTTCGGAAGCCCCGGCCACCATCGAACTGGCCCGTTCCACCGACGACGAAAAGCAATCGCAGCTGACCCGCCTGGCGGACTTCCACGCCCGCAATGCGGATGCGGCACCGGCCGCCCTGGCCGCGCTGCAGAAGGCCGCCATCGACAACGAAAACGTGTTCGCCAAACTGATGGACGCCGCCCGCGTCTGCTCGCTGGGCCAGATCACGACCGCGCTGTTCGAAGTCGGCGGCCAATACCGCCGCAACATGTAATCGAAGCAAGGTGTCAGACCCAACGGGTCTGACACCGGTTTACCGGTTTCAATGGAAAAACAGCCACACCAGCAGCAGCACAATCCCCGGCACCCCCAGCAGCCAAGCCAAGAAATACTTCCCCATGACAGCCTCCCTGTGACGTTGAACAATAGTCACAGGCTACGACCCGCACCGCAGGCCGTCAGTTAGCTGGAACACACGCAGCTCAACGAACAAGCTATCATTTGGTGATTTGATAACCTTGCGGGGATTGCAATGGCATTAGTGTTGGGGCCTATCTTGAAGTTCTGTGGCTGTGCCGACGGCATGTGGGCTGTCAGCGCGCTGGCGGTGTGGACAGGCGAAGTAGCGCCGGCGGTAACAGCGGCCGTGCTGCCTGGTGCCGCGGCCGAGGTTCGACCGCTGGCCGTCGAGTCCCGCCGCTTGCGCACCCGTTTGCACAAGCGCGCAGTGCATGTCGTCGAGAGCTGGCGGTTCACTATTGAGCAGCACGCCACGCGCGAGCAGCAAGTCCAATACCTCGTCGACGGCCAGGCATTCACTTTCACCGTGCCGGCGCGCGACAGCGCCCCCACCTGCGCCTACACCTCCTGCAACGGCTTCTCCGACTACAAGAAAATGAAGGACATCCCGCAGGACCCGGTCTGGAACAAGATGCGCGACAACCACGCGCAGCGTCCCTACCACCTGCTGCTGATGGGCGGCGACCAGATTTACAGCGATGCAATGTGGACCACCACCGCCCTGAACGACTGGGCCGCCGCGCCAAACGACAAAAAACTCGCCAACAAGCCGATTACCAAGACGCTGCAAACCGAAGTCGACGATTTCTTCTTCGGTAACTACCTGAAGGTGTGGGCGTATCCGCATGTGGCGCGCATGTTCGCCACCGTTCCAACAGTGATGATGTGGGACGATCACGACATCATCGATGGCTGGGGCTCGTATCCGGACAAATTCCAGCAGTCGCCCGTGTTCAAGGCGATCTACAACATCGCGCGCGACTACTTCCTGCTATTCCAGCAGCACAGCACATCGGAGGCCGACGTGCCGCTGCGCCTCCCGTCGCAGCCTGGCTTCACCAAGGCCGCCCGCATTGGCGACTACGGCCTGCTGGTGCTCGACCTGCGCAGCGAACGCTCGCCGGAGGTCGTCATGGGCGATCAATCATGGCAGGCCGCCTATACCTGGCTGGAGTCCCAGGAGGACTGCAAGCACTTGCTGATCATGTCCAGCATCCCCGTCGTGCACCCCGACTTCAGCACGCTGGAAATGCTGCTGTGCGCCATGCCGGGCCAGCAGGAACTGGAAGACGACCTGAAAGACCATTGGCTAAGCCGCACCCACCAATGGGAACGCCTGCGCCTGATCCACCGCCTGCAGGAATGGTCGCAGCGTACCGGCGGCCGCGTGACCATCCTCTCCGGCGACGTGCACGTGGGCGCCATCGGCGCCATCGAATCCAGCCAGAAGCAGTATAAGGGCAAGCCGATCACCATCCACCAGCTGACTTCTTCGGGCGTGGTACATCCGCCGCCACCAGCGATGGCGCTGTTCTACCTCGAACACGTCGGCGACAAAGTGGAACAGCTGGAAGGCGGTATCACGACCTCGATGTACAAATTCCCCGGCACCTCGCACCGCTACATCGGCGCACGCAATTACCTGAGCCTTGAGCCTGACCGCATTGTGGACGGCCGCTCGCGCAACCGGCTATGGGCCAACTGGTATGTGGAGAATGAAGCACAGCCTTACCGGCAAGCGATCCTTCCGCTGACAGACTGATTAACTTGCGACGGCACCGGTTGTAGCACCAGCCAGTAGCGCCGGCTGCCATAGTTCCTGAAGGCTGGCAGCGGGCTTGCCGTTGATAAGGGCGAGCAGCATGTCGGCCATCCTGGCGCCGGCGGCGCGGGCGTTGGGCTGGTCGATGGTGGTGACGTCGATGTCGGCCAGGGTGTCGGCCATGCTGCCCCACACGATCAGGGAGATATCCCTGCCGATTACGATGCCGGCGTCGAGCAGCGCGCGCACTGCACCTACGCCGGCGAGGTGGTTGTCGACCACGATTGCGGTCGGTCGCGGCGTGGCGGCCAGGAGCGCTTGTACAGCAGCGTGACCAGCGCGGCGGTCGATGCAATCGTCCACCAGGTGGCGCGGATCGGCAGACAGGCCGGCGCCTGCCAGCGTGGCAAGGAAGCTGGCGCGGCGCTGCGCAGCGAAGTTCATTGCCAGCGGCGCGCTGATCATGGCGATGCGCTGGTGGCCCAGCGACAGCAAGCGCTCCAGCGCCACGCGGATGCCGGCTTCGTTGTCGTAGTCGAACCAGGCGTAAGGCGCATCGAGCTCTGTGCGGCCGTGCGCGATGAAGGGGAAGCCCGCTTTCGTGAGATAGGCAATGCGCTCATCGTGCACCAGCGTGCGGCTCACGACCAGGCCATCAACGCGCCGCCCGCGCACCATCTGCTCATAAGACGGCATTTCGTTGGACGGCGACACCGGGGCAATAATGAAATTCATGCGCTTCTCTTCCAGCGCCGCCGACATGCCCCCAACCACCTCGAGGAACATGGCGTCGCCCAGGTCTGCCGGCAGCAGCGGATAGATCGTGCCGAGCACGTTGCTGCGGCCAACGGCCAGGCTGCGCGCCATGGGATTGGCCTCGTAGCCGGATTCGCGCGCGGCACGCAGCACGCGCTCGCGCGTCAACTCGCTGACTTCGGGATAGCCGTTCAGCGCGCGGCTGACGGTCGTCTTGGACATGCCGAGTTTGTCGGCGAGGCTCTTCAGATTCATGGCGAGATTATAGCGGGAGCATCCAGCCCGTCGTCCGTGCCATCCACTGCCCGCTTGAAGAAATACAGCGTCACCAGCACGATTGCAATCGGGACCAGCGTCAGGTAAAACGCGAAGTGGCCGCTGAAGGCGCCGAACACATAGCCGGTGATCAGGGAACCCGTGGTGCCGCCCAAAGCGGAGAAGATCGCCAGCAGGCCAGTCATCGCCGAATGCTGGTGCTTGGGCAGGGAGCTGAGCATCACCGAGTTGATGCCTGGGTAGACCGGCGCCATGAACAAGCCAATCAGCGGAAACACGAAGGCTGCCAGCGGCGCATCGCGCCACCCGGCACCCGCAGGAACCACAACGTCATGCGTCATCGGCAGCGCAACCAGCACCACCGCGCCCATGCCGAACAGGCAAGCGTTCATCACCGGATACCAGTTCACGCGGCGCATCAGCACCCCGGCCGACAGCCGGCCTGCAGCAAGACAAGCCGCAAAGATGCTGGTGACCTGCACGCTCATGGCGGCCGGCAGGTGCAGGATCTCGTTGTTGAAGGTCGGCAGCCAGGTACCCACGCTCTGCTCGATCAATACGTACAGGAAAGCCGTCAGCACGAATACGCACACCAGCGGCTTGAAGAACAGCTTGAGCATGGCCGCAAATTCCTGCGGCAAGCTGCGCACTCCCGGCGGCGCGGCCAGGCGTTCGTCGAACGGGGTGAGCAGCAACAGCGTGAAAGTCAGCGCGCACAGGCCAGCCAGCGCCCAGTACACATGCAGCCAGCTTTGAGAATGCGAATCGTCAGAATCGATGAAGAAGCTGAACACCCAATAGGCGCACAGCACGCCCACCATGAAAAAGCCTTCCAGCGTATTCATGATGCCTGCATGCTGGCGGCGGTCGGCGGCCACCAGGCCAAGGGTGGAGTAGACCGACACTTTAACCAGCGCGAAGGCAACGCCGACGCACAGGAACAGCATCTTGGTGGTCAGGAAGGAAGGCAGCAGCGGCATCGACAGGCAAGCCGCCGTGACAATGGCGAGCCCGGTCAGCATCGCCTTCTTGTACCCGATGCGCGGCAGGAAGCTCGCCACCAGGAAGGAAACCACGGCAATCGGCAAGTCCTTGAACCCTTCCAGCACGCTGGCGGCGGATTTGCTGACACCGTAGTTGTTGATGACCTGCAGGATCACCGTGCCAACGCTGTTCAACAGGATGGCGAAGGTGAAATAGATCAGGAACAGGACCCAGATGATGCGCCGGTTTTGCATAGTGTCTCCATTATATTTTTGAATTGTTCCAGTCCCGGGATCACCGTATCTGCCTGCCACAGCGTGGCCGCCTGGCCTACGCCAATGGCAAACATGCCGGCCGCCTTGATAGCGCTTACGCCGGCAACAGCGTCTTCCACGCCAACGCAATCGGCCGGGTCTACGCCCAGTTCCGACGCCGCGCGCAGGAAGATTTCGGGATCGGGTTTGCCGCGCGCGATCGTCGCCGCGTCGACGACATAGTCGAACTTCTCGGTGATGCCGAGGCTTTCCAGCACTGTGAAGGCGTTCTTGCTGACCGACGCAAGGCCCACCTTCAAGCCTTGCGCGCGACACCAGTCCAACGCGGCTACTGCGCCGGGCAGCAGGTCGGCGGGCGACATCTCGGCGATCAACGTCTTGTAGTGTTCGTTCTTGCTGTCGGCCAGCGCCAGCTTCTCGGCGTCGCTGTAAGTACGCGGCGCACCGGCCAGTATCAGCTCCAGCGAGCCCATGCGGTCGATGCCCTTCAGGTTTTCGTTGAAGGCTTCGTCGAAGTGCACTTGCTGCGACTGCGCCAGTTTCTGCCAGGCCAGGAAGTGGTAATGGGCGGTATCGGTGATCACGCCATCGAGGTCGAAGATAACGGCTTTCATGCGAGCTCCTGGACCGGCGCGGCCGGGGTAATGGTGACGGGCACGCCGCGGTGCCGGAAGGCCAGTGCTTCGCCGCGCAGCAGGGTGTACTGCGTGCCGCCTGGGCTGACGCGCACCTGCAGCAAGCTGCCATGCAGGTGAATGCGGAACTGGTAGTGCTGCCACTGCTTCGGCAAGGTCGGTGCAAAGCGTACTTCGCCGTTTACAACGCGCATGCCGCCAAAGCCGTAGGCCACGCCCAGCCAGGTGCCGGCCATGGCCGCGGTGTGCACGCCGTAGTGGGTGTTGCCGTGCGTGTTGTCCAGGTCGAGCCGCGCAGTCTCCATGAAGTAGTCGTAGGCCTTCCCTGCGTAGCCCACTTCGGAGGCGATGATGCTGAAGATGCAGGACGACAGCGAGGAATCGTGCGTGGTCACCGCTTCGTAGTAGTCGAAATCGCGCTTCTTGTCGTCCAGCGTGAACTGCTCGCTCAATAGCAGCAGCGCCAGCACCACGTCGGCCTGCTTGCAGACCTGGTGGCGGTAGATCACCATCGGGTGGTAGTTCAGCAGCAGCGGGTATTTGTCGGCCGGCGTTCCTGCGAAGTCCCAAACTTTCTTGTCGAGGAAGCTGTCATCTTGCGGGTGGATGCCGAGCGCTGCGTCGTATGGCAGCAACATGGCGTCAGCGGCGCGGCGGAGTTCTTCCAGTTCGCCGTCGGCCAGCGCCACGGCGGCGGCAATGCGCGGCCATTCCTGCGGGTAATCGCGTTCGATGCGCTCGGCGGCCGCTGCAGCAAACTGCATGTGCAGCTTGGCCATGGCGTTGGTGTAGTAGTTGTTGTTCACCAGCGCGGTGTATTCATCGGGCCCTGTCACTTCGTTGATCACGAAGGCGCCCGCGCGGTTGTAGCTGCCGATGCCGAGCCAGATGCGCGCGGTCTCGATCAGGATTTCGGCGCCGTATTGCAGCAGGTAGGCATCGTCGCCCGTGGCATCCATGTATTGCTTGATGGAGTAGGCCACGTCGGCGTTGATGTGGTACTGCGCGGTGCCGGCGGGGAAATAGGCCGAGCATTCCTCGCCTGCGATGGTGCGCCACGGGTACAACGCGCCTTTGGCGTGCGACATCTGGCGCGCACGTTCGCGCGCGGCAGGCAGCCCGGCATAGCGGTACTCCAGCAGCTTGCGTGCAATCTCGGGCTTGTTGTACAGGAAGAACGGGAAGATGTAGATCTCGGTGTCCCAGAAATAATGGCCTTCGTAGCCCTCGCCCGTCACGCCCTTGGCGGAGATATTCGTTTTACCGTCGCGCCCGACCGACTGCAGCAGGTGGAACTGGTTGAAGCGGATACCCTGCTGCAGCGCGTCGTCGCCCGCCACTTCCACATCGGCCTGGGCCCAGAAGTCGGCCAGGTAGGCTTCCTGCTGCGCTGCCAGCTGGTCGAAGCCGAGGCCGCGCGCCGCCTCGAGTTCCGCGCGCGAACGCGCCATCAATTCGTCGGCGGCATGGTCGCGCGAACTGTAATAGCAGCCGTACTTCACCAGCCGCACGGCCTGGCCGTCGCGTGCATCAACGGAATATGACTGCACCAGGCGCGATCCTTCGACGCGCTGCGCGAAGATATGCTGCACATCGATCACCTGTGCGGCAGCGCTCACCAGCGTGAAGCCGCTGTTGTGGGTGCGCTGCTGCAGGGCGGCGAAATGCGGAGCCAGCTCGGTGCCGGTCAGCGCCAGCGCCGGGCCGGTGGTGGCGGAGCCGACACGCGGATCGTCGCCGGCTTCCAGGTTGCGCACCACGCCATCCACCGCGCATTCCAGCCGAAGCGCACCATCAAAGCCAAGCGGCGTCACCGTAAATTCAATCGCAAACAGGTGTTTGCTGGCGAAGCTGACCAGGCGGCGGCTGCGTACCTGCAGGCGGCGGCCGGACGGCGCTTGCCACACGATTTCGCGCTGCAGCAGGCCGCTGCGGAAGTCGAGGCGGCGCTCGTAGCTCTCCAGGTGGCCCTGCAGCAGGTCGAAGCGCTCTTCGCCCACCCACAGCACGATGCCCTTGGCGTTCGGCACATTCAGCATGAACTGGTTGTTGCGTGCCAGGCCGTAAGCATTCTCGGGGTACTGGATCGGCTCCGATTCATAGAAGCCGTTCAGGTAGGTGCCGTCCAGCGAGGTACCGGCCGGGCCGGCATAGCCTTCTTCCGGCGTGCCGCGCAGGCCGATGTAGCCATTGCCCAGTGCGAACAGGGTCTCATCCAGGAAATTCGACGCCGCATCGAAGGATGTTTCGCGGATACACCAGGCATCGAGGGGGTAGGTATGCTGCATCTTCTTCCTTCTTTTTCGATTCAAACCGGTTTGGATTCGGTATAAAAAATTTTTACGTAGCGCGCACGATGAGCGCCGTCGGCAAGGTTTCGGAAGTCACGGGACGCCCCTCCAGCAAGTCCAGCATCTTCTTGGCCAGCAGCACGCCGCCATCGCGCAGGTACTGGTGCACGCTGGTCAGGGCCGGCACAAAGCTCACTGCACCCGGCGTATCGTCGTAGCCGATAACCGACACCTGTTCCGGTACCCGCACATCGCGCTCGGCCAGCGCACGGATCGCGCCCATCGCCAGCAAGTCGCTGGCGGCAAACACGCCGTCGAACGACAAACCTTTCTTTTTCAGCAGGGAATCCAGGCAATCAAAGCCGGCTTCGAAGGTAAATGCCTTCGGCCGCATGATGTGCACGCTGCCCTGCCCTCCCAGCGCGTCGATGAAGCCCGCACAGCGTTCCTGCACCTCGGCGTGGTCGACGTCGCCAAGGAACAACACCTTCTTGCGACCCAGTTCGATGAAGCGCTGGGCGACACTGATACCGCCCTTGCGGTTGTCACTGCCGACCACCACGGTGTCGGCACCGGCTTCCGGCGCGCCCCACACCACCAGCGGCTGGGTACGCTTTTTGAGCGCCGTCACCGCTTCGCCATGCGAACCCTGGCCCAGCAGGATCAAGCCGTCGGCGCCTTGCACCGGGGCGGTATCCAGCAACTGGCGCGAGGTCAGCACCACGCTGTAGCCGGCAGTCGTCAGCTCCTGCGTGATTCCGCCCAACAATTCCAGCGGGTACGGGTCGGACATTGGCCGCCCCTTCTCGGGCGTCATTTCCACCACAACTGCCACCGAATACGAACGCCCCATGCGCAGGTTGCGCGCGCTGACGTTCAGGCGGTAGCCTTGGGCTTCCGCGATCTGGCGCACTTTCTCCCGCGTTTCTTCCGTGACGAGGGGACTGCCACGCAGGGCGCGCGACACGGTAATTTTCGAAACCCCTGCCAGCTTGGCGAGGTCTTCCATAGTTTTATTGACAGCCATGCGGGGCATTATGACAGATTTCGAAACCACGCAACAACAAAATGACATCGATAACATTTCGTTTGACATCGATATCATTTCTTGTTTCAATGGTCAGGCCTTGGAAAGCCGAATCACATAAAACGAAAGAAGAGACAAGTATGAAAAACCATCGGAAATTCCTGTTGTCGTCCATTTCCATCGCTGTACTGACCTTGATCGGCCAGGCCCAGGCCACGGAACAGGAAGGCCAGCAAGCCGCGGTGGAAGCCGCACCAGCCCCGTCGGCGGCAGACGCCGCCGTCCAGAAAGAAATCCAGCAAGTGGTCGTGACCGGCGTGGCTTCGGCGCGCGGCGCGCGCAAGCTGGACTCCGCCTTTTCCATCACCACCGCGTCGGAAGAACAACTCAAACAAGCCGCTCCGATCAGCACCGCCGACGTCATGAAACTGGTGCCGGGCGCCTTTGCCGAATCCACCGGCGGCCAGTCGGGCGCCAATATCCAGGTGCGCGGCTTCCCGTCCGGTTCCGATTCGCCATTCGTGTCGGTGCAAATGCAGGGCAACCCGCTCTACCCGGTGTCCACCCTGTCGTTCTTCGAAGGCTCTTCGGCTTTCCGCCTGGACGACACCATTGAGCGGGTGGAAGTGCTGCGCGGGGGTCCAAGCACTATCTTCTCCAGCGGCCAGCCGGGCGCCACCATGAATTTCATCCTGAAGAAAGGCGGCGATACGCCGGAAGGCTCGGTGCGCTTCACCACCGGTACCGGCGAACTGCGCCGGGTCGATGTCTTCTACGGCGGCAAGATTTCCGATGGCTGGTATGGCACCGTCGGCGGCTTCTACCGCAACACCCATGGCGTGCGCGATTCCGGCTTCCCTTCCGATGATGGCGGCCAAGTCACTGCGACCCTGACCCGCAAGCTGGACCAGGGCGCAGCGACCTTCTACGTGCGCCGCACCGACGACAAGAACGCTTTCTATACCGGCGTGCCGCTGGTCTCCAGCAACGACGGGCACACCATTACGGAATTCCCGGGCTTCGATCCGCTCAAGGGCACCTTGATGAGCAACGAGATGCGCCGCTTCACCGTGGAAGCCGGCCCGGGCAAGACCCTCAATTACGACCTGGGCGATGGCCGCGGCCTGAAATCGACCGTGCTCGGCATGGAGTTCGACCAGAACATCAACGGCTGGAACGTATCGAACAAGTTCAATCACTTCGACGGCGACTTGAACACCATTGCCATGTTCACCGGTAACAACCCCTTGTCCATGTCGGCTTATAACACTGCCGCACTGGCAGCAAATGGCGGCGCCACCGCTACCGCCACCTACCTGGATGGCACCGCGGTCGCGGGCAACCAGCAGGTGGTGCAAGCCGGCTTGTGGGCGGTCGAGAAGAAACTGAAGTCCTTCACCGACGAGATCCGCGTCAGCAAGGAGTGGATGCAGGACAACACCCTGACCGTGGGCGGCTACTTTGCCAACTACTCCTCGGACGACGTGTGGTACCTGGGCAGCAGCCACCTGATGACGGCCGTGCCGAACGCGCGCCTGATCAACGTCAAGCTGGACAACGGCGTCATCGTCTCCAACAACGGCAAGGACGGCAGCGTGTTCTATGCGCCGGTTGCCTCTTACGACGGCAGCAACACCGCCTTGTTCATCGCCAACGAATGGAAGGTCAACGACCAGGTCAAGATCGACGGCGGCATCCGCCGCGAGCGCCAGAAGCTGGATGCGACGATCTCCAACCTGGCCAGCGGCGACACGGACAACAACCCGCTGACGGTCTACAACAACAATACTTCGATGCCGACCGGCGCCAACACCGCGCTGAACCGCACCGATTCCGCCAACAGCTTCACGATCGGCGGCAACTACAAGCTGGCCAAGGATATGAGCGTGTTCGCACGTGCCAATATGGGCCACACCTTCGTCGCCTTTGACGACCTGCGCAATGCTGGCACCCAGGCCAGGGTCAATGACCGCAGCATCCTGCCGACGCCGAAGATCAAGCAGTACGAGCTGGGCTTCAAGACCGCCGGCCAGTTGTACAGCGCCTATATCAACTACTTCCACACCGACTTTGAAGGCATCGCCTTCCAGCAGATCCTGTCGAACGGCACTATCCTGAATTCGGTGTCCGGCTCCAAGGGCGATGGCGTGGAAGTGGAGCTGGCCGTGCGCCCGATCCGCGACCTCTCGCTCAGCCTGTCCGGCAACTGGCAGGACTCGAAGTACAAGGACAATCCGCTGACCGAAGGCAAACTGGTGCAGCGCCAGCCGAAGCTGCAATATCGCTTCACGCCGACCTACCGTATCCCGATGGGCGAGAACAATGCGCTCAAGCTGTACGGCACTTACACCTATGTGGGCGACCGCTGGGCCGACCAGTCGAACCTGCAATACCTGCCTTCCTACAAGACGGTGGACCTGGGCGCCTTGTACACCATCGGCGACAAGATCGAGCTCCGCCTGAGCGGCAACAACATCACCAACGAGCTCGGCCTGACCGAAGGCAACTCGCGCCTGACCACCGGCGGCAGCGGCCCTATCAATGCGCGCCCGCTGTTCGGCCGCAGCTGGGAGCTGTCGCTGGCCTACCGTTTCTGATGCAGTAACCCTTCCTTAGCTTTCCCCTCCGGGCGCCGCAGGATTTTCCAAGGCTGTGGCGCCCTTTTTTTCGCTTGCAAACTGAGCTCTAGCATTCGCCTGGGTTTTCGCCTAAGCTGACCGTGGTGCCTGAGTGAAAGCTTGCGACGAAGGTAGGATTCGTGGATAGGCTAAATCCCGTTAACGCTCTGCAGACTGGCGCGGCATTTGCTGAACGCAAGGTGCAGCAGGATCGCGACCGGGTCGCGCAAGATGAAGACCGCCTCGACCAAAGCCGCGCAACCCTGGAGCGCGACAGCCAGGAACTTTCCCGTACCCAGCTCGCAAGCCGCCGCGCGGAAGCCGCCAATACGCCCGCGCTTGCCCTACCCCGGCTCGACAACGCGATCGAGCAGCGCATTCCATCCGGCGTGCTGCCCGCGCCACCAACCATCAACTCCCTGGGCCAGGCAATCGGCAAGCTGATCAGTATCGCAGTCTGATCATTTTTTTTGCGGCGGCGGCTGCAGGCGAGCCTGTGCACGAATTGCCGGTGAATAGCCGCCGGCCGCCGACCGCTTGTATAACTCCAGCGCGCGTGCATTGTCCTGGGGCAGCAACTCCCCCTTTTCCAGCACCTCGCCGAGCGCGAATTGTGCCATCCGGTCCTGCTTTCCAGCCCCGTCCTCGAGCAGTTTCAAGCCCAGCTGGGGTTCAACGCCTTCGCGCACCAGCCATGCACCGAGTGCCCCCATGGCCATGGGATTGCCCTGGGCAATGGATTTCTCCAGCAGTTCGCGCCCGCGCTGCTGGTCCTGGACTCCAGCCATCCCGCTCAGCAGCGACACGCCCAAGGCCATTTGTGACTGGGAGCGGCCCTGGGCAGCGGCCTTCTCTGTCCAGGCCCAGCCTTCCTCGGGGTTCCTTGGCGTGTCCTTCCCGGTGATTAACACGTAACCCAAGGCCTCTTGGGCGATGGGATGTCCCAACTCGGCAGACTTGCGCAGCCAGCGCATGGATTCTTCGATATTGCGTTCAGCGCCACGGCGGTTCGCATAGATATTGCTCAGGCGGTACATGGCGTCGGCATCGCCTTGGGCCGCCAGTACCTTGTCCTTCTCGAAATCAGCTTGCAGTTGCTGCGGCGTTCTTTTGGCTTCCAGGGTCCAGACGTACTGCATCCTGGTCCAGGTCGGCTCAGTGCGGCCGACGCTTTCCGGCGGGGTGAACTGGCACTTGGCCAAACCGTCCTGAGCCGCCAGGTCCAGCTGGGCGTGGCCGCTCGACTTTTCAACGCGCGACTCCAACACCTTGCCGTCCAGGCCGACCAGGAAGGCCAGCGTCACCGTGCCGACCTGCTCATTGCGCAGCGCCTCCTTCGGCCATTCAGGCTTGGCGCAAGTCTTCAGGTCAGCGGAAATCTGCTTCGCGGCAGTCCGGTCGGTGCGTCCAACCGTGTCCGCCTGGGCCGGGAGGATAGCCAGGCCGGCCAACAGGGCTGGCAGGAGTTTCAGTAAGGTCATGGTAGTCACTTGCCAGGAAGTTAATATTTTCCTCACTGTAGCACGACTCTCTCTGCTGTGGCAGGGACCACAATTTCAGAAACTGCTGGTACGGTTTCATGGCATCCTCCACCAGGCGGCGCTGGCCTGCGGTTGGGCGATATTCAGCGCTTCGCCGATCATCGGCGTGGCCAGGGTTTGGCTGCGGGCCGCGGCCAGGGCGGTGATCTGCTCGAACGGGTCGTCCCAGCTGTGCATGGCCAGGTCGAAGGTGCCGTTGTGGATCGGCAGCATGACCTTGCCGCGCAAATCGATATGGGCCTGCATGGTTTCTTTCGGCTGCATATGGATGTCCGGCCACTGCGGGTCGTACGCGCCGGTCTCCATCAAGGTCAGGTCGAATGGTCCGAAGCGCTTGCCAATCTCCTTGAAGCCCTTGAAGTAGCCGGTGTCGCCGCTGAAAAAGACCTTCAGGCCGCCGCTTTCTATCACCCATGACGCCCACAGGGTCTTATTGCTGTCCCACAAGGTGCGGCCGGAGAAGTGCTGGGCCGGGGTGGCCGTCAGCTTCAGGCTGCCCGCTGACACCGATTGCCACCAGCCAAGCTGGCGCACTTTTTCGGCCGGCACGCCCCAGGACACCAGCGTGTCGCCCACGCCCAACGGCGCCAGGAAGTACTCGGTCTTGGCTTCCAGCTCGCGAACAGCAGCGTAATCGAGGTGGTCGTAATGGTTGTGCGACAGGATCACGCCCTTGATCGGCGGCAGTTCGGCAATGCTGACCGGTGGCGCATGGAAGCGTGCCGGACCCGCCCACTGCACCGGTGAAGCGCGCTTGGAGAATACCGGATCGGTCAGCCAGAACTCGCCGTTGAGCTTGAGCAGGATGGTCGAATGCCCCAGTCGGAACAAGGTATTGTCCTGTGCCGCCAGCAATTGCTCGCGAGTGAGTGCTTGCACCGGCAGCGCCTGGGCCGGCACGGTGTTGGCCGGCTTATTGAAGGTGAACTCCCAGAAAATCTTCAGCGTCTTGAGCAAGCCCGGCTGCCGGCGCGGGGCATCGTTCCGGTACGCAGGGCGGGAATCGGCAGCATTGCAAATAAGGCTAGTCATGATGGGGCTTGCTCCAGGTCGGCAGGGATGGCACAAAGATATTACACTACACAGTGTAGTTTCGACTTTGGGAAAAGTAAACTACCCGGTGTAAAATATTCTTTATGAACCAAGCCGACAAACTCACCGACCGCAAGCGCGCCGCCATCATCACGGCCGCCATTGCCGAATTCCGTGCCCGTGGCTTCGAAGCCACCAGCATGGACCGCATCGCGGCCGCCGCCAGCGTTTCCAAGCGCACGGTGTACAACCACTTCGCCAGCAAGGACGAGCTGTTCGAACAGATCCTGCAGGAATTGTGGGATTGCAGTGCCGCCCTGAACGCCATCACCTATCAGCAAGGCCAGCCGATCAAGCCGCAGCTGATGGAGCTGATGCGCCAGAAAATGGCCATGCTGCGCGACGCTTACTTCCTCGACCTGGTGCGCGTCGCCATTGCGGAAGCGATCCATGCGCCGCAACGCGCCGGCGACATGATGACCAAACTGGGCAAGAAGGAAGAAGGCGTGGCCAGCTTCCTGCGTGCGGCCCAGGAGGACAAGGCACTGAAGGCGGGCGACCCGGCCTTCATGTCGCATATGCTGCAGGGCCAGTTGAAATCGTTCGCCCTGTGGCCGCAAGTGGCGATGGGCAAAACGCCGCTGACGCCGCAGGAGCAGGAGGCGGTCATCAGCGCCACCGTCGAAATGTTCCTGTCCTACTACGGCATTAATTGAAGCGTACAGCGTACACCGGCGGCAGCGTGGTGGAAATGGTCTGCCAGTGCTCGCCGCCATTGGTCGACAACCAGGCGCCGCCGGTGGTCGACGCCATCAGCAAGGTCTTGCCGTCGTCGGCCACCGCCAGGCCATGGCGATACACCAGGTCGTAGCAATGCTCCTGCGGCAGGCCGCCGCGCAAGGTGCTGAAACTGGCGCCGCCATCGGCGGTGCGGTTGACGGCCAGCGCCGCCTGCACCGGCACCCGCTGCTGGTCGGCCACGGCCGGCGCGAACCAGGCGGTCTTGCCGTCGCGCGGATGCACCGCCACGGCGAAGCCAAAGCTCGACAGCGGCGCCGTGACTTCTTCCCAGCTGGCCCCGTTATCGCGCGACTGCCAGATGCCGTTATGGTGCTGGCACCACAGCACGTCCGGCTCGGCGGCGCAGCGCACGATGCGGTGCGGATCCTGTACCGCGCCGTTGTCCTGCATCTCGGGCGGCATGTAGCGCGCGGCCATGCCTTGGGTGCGCAGCTGCCAGCTTGCGCCGCCATCGCGCGTCAGCCAGGCGCCGCCGCAGGAGACGCCGACCAGCACCGCATTGCTGTCGCGCGGGTCGACGCAGATGCTGTGGATGCCCGGTACGTCGTAGCCGCCGCCAAACCACTGCGCGCGTTCGGCAACGTTCCACAGCGACTCCACCAATTGCCAGCTTGCACCGCGGTCGCCGGAGCGGAACAGGCCGCCCGGCAGGGTGCCGGCCCACAGCACGCCCGGCTGGTCCGCTCCGCCCGTTTCGAGCGACCAGATTTGCTTGAGGGTCCAGTCCAGCTTGTCGCTGCTGTCCTGCGGTTTGGGCGGATAGGCCGGCACCGCGATTTCCTGCCACGCCGTACTGCCGGCATCGCGCCGGTGCAGCTTGGCGCCGAAATGGCCCAGGTTCAGGCACGCATAGGTGGCGCCATCGCGCGCATCGTGCAGCACCATCGATACCGGGTCGCCGAAAAAGGCTTTGTCCTCCTCCAGCGTCCATTCGCCATTGCGGTAAGCCAGTTCGAACAAGCCTTTGCGGCTTGCAATGAAAGCGCGGTCTGCCATGTCACCCTCCGGATAAGGCTTGCAGCACGTAAATCTTGGAATCACTGCGCAGCGGCTCGTTCAGTTCACTGCGCTTGCCGTCGATGAACACCACGACGTTGGCACGCAGGCGGCCCTGTTCGTCCAGCACATAGGCCCCCAGGCGCGGGTTTGCAGCAAAGGCCTCGTCCAGCGCTGCGCGCAAAGTGGCCGCCCGGGTCTCCAGCGTCGGAACCGGCAGGAAGCGCGCCAACTGCTGGGTGAAGATGATCTGGGCCATGGGAAAGCTATTCTAGCGCGCTTTGGCCTACAATAAACTCGTCTGCATAACCGGAGCCGCGCATGGGTATCACCCCGCAGGAACTCGAGCTGCTGATGCACGAAGTGGAGCAGGAAGACCCGATCGATTTTGCCGACCTGCCGTTCGACGAACAGGAGTTGCGCGAACTGGTGGCCAACCATTTGTGCGAAATGGCCGATGCCATGGAGCGCTTCAGTGAAGAAGACCGCCGCCTGACCCTGCTGGCGGTGGCGGCCAAACTGGTGCTGGAAAACCTGGTGCTGCATGTGCAGCTGCTCAGGCGCCACGGCTTGCCGCTCAACGAGCAGACCGCCGCCCTGCTGTCGCGCCTGCGCAAGGGCGACAGCGACGCCGGCTAGACGCGCTGCGCCGGCTGCAGCATATTGCGCGCCAGGCGCAGGCCGAACTTGCCGATGCCCTGGTCCCAGGGCGTGAAGCGCGGCAGCTGGTACCAGTCGGTCTCGCCGCGGCTGACGCCCCACGCGGTGGAGACTGCCGCCTCGAAGCCCATCTCGCGCACCATGGCGACGTGCTCGGGCAGGTAATCCTGGCCCGGCTTGCCGTTCGGGTAAGCGAACACGCGCACCGGCGCATCGAGCGCCGCCTCCAGCGCAGCCCTGCCCTGCGCGATTTCCCGGCGCGCCTCCGCCAGCGGCAAGCGCGCCAGGATCGGATGGTTGACCGTATGCCCGCCAATGCCCATGCCGGCCGCATGCAGCGTGCGCAATTGCAGGCTGCTCATCATCAGGTCGCGCGGCAACGCCATGCCGGCCAGGTTGGCCACCTGGTCGACCTGCTGCAGCCGCTGCTCCAGCGGCAGGTATTTGAGCTGGCCAAGCAGGGCGCCGATCGTGCTGCGCCGTGCTTCCCAGCTATCGATGGCATGCCGCCCCAGGCCCAGCGCCCCCACGTCCAGCACATCGCCCGGCGCCCGGCGCACGGTTTCGATCACGGTATCGTTCCACATGCGGCCGCCGTCCAGGAAGCCCGTGGCAATGAAGAAGGTCGCATGCAGGCCGTGCTTCTGCAGCACGGGTAGCGCGACTTCCGCGTTGTCGGCGTAGCCGTCGTCGAAGGTGATGCAGGCGCTGCGCGCCGGCAGGCGCCCTTCTGCCGCCAGCCGCACGGCGTCGAGCAAGGGCAGCACTTTGAAACGTGATTTGAGCCATCCAAGCTGGCGCTCGAACTGCTCACGGTGCACCTCGCCCGGGAACAGCGGGTCTTGCGCCGGCAGGACGCGGTGGTAAATCAGGATGGCCGGCGCATGGCTGCCGCCGCCGGACAGCAGTGACAGGGCGCCACGCTCCAGTTGCCGCTTAAGCCACACCTTGCGCCTCCTGTTCCTGCGCGGAGCGCGCGGGCGCCGCCTGTTCGTTCAAGGTCTTTTGCACCAGCAGGCGGGTCGCCACCATGAGCACCATGATGTAGTAGGGCACGTCGAAGTAGGCCAGGCTGAGAAAGGCGCCGCCGACCAGGAAGCCGATCAGGCTTACCTGCAGCATGCGTACCAGCTTGCTGGCCCATTCCAGTTCAGGCACCTTGCCGGCGTGCCGGATCACCCAGGTGCCATTGCGCCAGACCACCAGGTACATCAGCAGGAAGAGCGCCAAGCCGACATAGCCATGTTCACCCAACACCTGGAAGTAGATGCTGTGGGCGGCGTGGATATCGTCCGGATTGGGCGCATACAGCTGGAAGATGTATTTGTTGTAGATCTGGTAGCCGCCGCCGAACAGCGGATGGTCGTTTGCCAGGTTGATGGCCATCTTCCAGGCATTGATGCGGCCCATCGCCGAACTGTCCTGCTCATAGGTGTTGATGGTATCGATCCGGCTGTGCCATTGCTCCGGCATGAATACCAGCGCCAGCGGCGCCAACGCCACCATCAGCGCACCGAGCTTCAATTTTTCCTGGCTCTTCAGCCACAGGAAGCCCAGCATGGCTGCCAGCGCCACTGCCGCGCCGCGCGAGTAGGAACCGAGGGCAGCCAGCACGCATAGTCCCGCTGCCGCCCACATTGCGCGTTTGCCCCATTTGCCGCTGATCAAGCCTGTCAGGAACAGCATCAGGGGCACCGCCATGATCAAGGCCAGCGCGATCTCGTTATTTCCTTCGATGAAGGTGCCGGCTGGACCCCAGACGCGGTAAGCACCGGCGCTGCGGATAGTGAACAGCCCGCCCTTGACGCCATAAAAGCCCAGCGAGATCACAATCGCCCACACCACCATTTCAATGTCCTTGCGGCTGCGCACCAGCATCGCCACAACCAGGGTCATCAGCATGATTTTCACCACTTTGTTCAGCAACGGCAACGGGTTTTCCGGGCCGATGGCAAACAAGGTGGTCAGGCACATCCAGCCCGTAAACGCCACCAGGATCCAGGTCAGGCCGGTATTCGGGAACTTCACTTCCTTTGACTTGGCCAGCATCGCCAGCAGCGTCGTGCCCGCGATGATCGCCGCGAACGGCATGCTCTGCGCCCACCCCCAGCTCTGGGTATGCGGGTTCATGACGCTGATCCAGATCCACAGCACGGCACCGTAGAACGGGCGCTTGAAGATGAACGGCAGCGAGCCGAAAACAATCAGGGTAATGATTATGTCGCGCATGGCGCCTCCCGGCTTACTTCGTCAAGGCGTTCCATGGGGTCTCCAGCTTGGTCACGCAATAGCGGTACTTGCCGCTCTTTTCCGGCAGGATTTCCGGCACCAGTTCCACCTCGATCCGGACCTGCTTGCCCATGCGGGCATGGAAGCCGGCTTCAACAGTCTGTCGCGCCTTGTCGTCGAACTGGCCGTCGTACACAATCTGCACGCGGGTCCAGTCCAGGGTCTCCTGGATCACCTTGAAGGCGCGCACCGCCGGCAGGTCGCGCATGATATAGGCCAGCGCGGCGCTGTGGATCAGGGTGCCGTCCTGGTTGATCAGGAAATCGGTGGTGCGGCCGTGGATTTCCTTCAGCACCGGCAGGGTGCGGCCGCAGCTGCATGCTTCGGTGTCCAGCGCGCCGACGTCGCCGGTGCGGTAGCGGATGAAGGGGAAATCGCCCGACTGCAAATGGGTCACCACGATTTCGCCCGACTCCCCGGCCGGCAGTTGCCGGCCCTCCGGGTCCAGCACCTCGATCACTATGTCTTCGCTCGTGATGTGCAGCTTGCCGGCCGGGCACTGGTGGGCGATGAAGCCGGAATCGCGGCCGCCGTAGCCATTGGCCACGGGGCAGCCGAACACGCGCTCGATCTGCTCGCGCTGCGACTGGTACAGGCATTCGGAAGTGACGAAGGCCACGCGGATGCCCAGCTGGTCGAGGCGGATGCCACTGTCTTCGGCATGCGCGGCGATGCGCGCCAGCACGGTGGGGTAGCCGAACAGCATCTTCGGCTTGCGCTGGCGGATGCGCTGCACATGGCCATCCAGCCCTGCCGCGGTGGTGGCGAAGGCCGACATCAGCTCGGTGCGCATCAGGGTGTCGCGCACCATGCGCACGCGGTCCTGCGCGCCCAATTCGATGGGCGAACCCCAGATCACGATTTCGCGGTCGCCGATATCGACATCCCACCAGCGCGTGGCGCGCCATTTCGCCGCCACATCGTGGCTGACGCGGTGGCGCCCGACAAAGAAGGTGAGCGGCGCGCCGGTCGAGCCGCCGGTGTTATAGCGCACCAGGTTCTGCGCATCGTCGGCTTTCAGCGCGTCGATATTGCCGCGGATCGCGGCCTTGTCCAGCAGCGGCAGGCGCATCAGGTCCGCTACGCCCTTGAAGTCGCGCGCGGCGTCGAAGCCGATGCCGGCAAAGGCCGCGCGGTAGTAAGGGACGTGGCGCTGGGCGCGCAGCAGCAGCGCGCGCAGGCGTTCGAGCTGCAGTTGCTGCAGCCTGGCCGGCGGCCAGTACTGGGTCTGCTCCATATGGCGGCGCACGGCCACGCTGCTGTGCTTCTTGAGCTTTTCATGCAGCGGGAACAGCAGGCCGGAGACCAGGGCGGTGTAGATCATGGGCGGCGCCCTCCTTTGCTTGCCAGCGCCTGGCGGTACACGTCCAGCAGGCGCGGCTTGACGCTTGACCAGGCATACTGCGCCACGCTGGCGCGGCCGGCGCTGCGCAGCGCCTCGGCCAGCGCCGGTTGTTCGGCCAGGCGCAGCACGGCTTGCGCCATCGCCGCCGGATCGGCCGGCGGCACCAGCAGCGCGGTCTTGCCGTCTTCCACCACATACGGCACGCCGCCGACATTGGTGCTGACCACCAGGGCGCCGCTGGCCAATGCTTCCAGCACCGAATTGGGCATATTGTCGACCAGGCTCGGATTCAGCATGATGTCGGCGTTGCGGTACAGCGCCGGCATGTCGGCCGTGTCGACGCGGCCGGTGAAATGCACGGCATGCGCCACGCCCAGCCCCAGCGCCAGCTGTTCCAGTTCGCCGCGCAGCGGGCCGGAGCCGGCCACCGTGAGCCTGGCCTCGGGATGGCTCTGGCGGATGAGCGCGAAAGCGCGCAGCGCGCTGGCGTTGTCGTACACCTCTTCCAGGTTGCGCGCCACCAGCAGGCGCAAGGCGCCGCGCGCACGCGGCGCTGCGTCGGCGGCAAAGCGCTCCAGGTTGACGATATTGGGCACGATCACCGAGTTGATGCCGTGCTGGCCGAAGACATGGGCCAGGAAGCCAGAAGGCACGGCCAGCGCGGCGCAGCGGCGCAGGCTGGGCCGCATCCAGGCTGCGGCCTGCTTGAGGAAATTGGCGGCCTCGCCGCCCCGGTAGTTGACCACCACCGGGGTGCCGCGCAGGTGCGCGATCCAGATCGCCGGCGCCGCAAACAGATGCCAGGACCAGCCGGAATTGGCCATCACATGGAACACCTGCACCCGGCCGGCGGCGCGCCACAGGCCCGCCACATAAGGCAGCATGCGCAGCAGCGCGCGCACCCCGCGCAGCTTGCCGGCCCAGGCCGGGCGGTAGGGCGCGTTGGTCTGCACGAATTCGACGGCGATGCCGGCATCGCGCAGCAAGCCGGCCAGCTGCAAGGCCTGGTTGGCCATGCCGCCGGACGGCGGCGGCAGCGGGCCGACCAGCGCTATGCGCTGCACTTCCGGCGCATCCATGGTGCGCGGCACGGCGGCAAAGGCTTGCTGCGGCGCGTTCATGCCAGTGCCTTCTCCGTGATGCTGCCGTACACGTTGCGGTAGCGCGCCACGCTGGCGGTCCAGTTGCGCTCTTCCTCGACGAAGCGGCGCCCCGACTGGCGCAGTTGCTGCCATGTTTGCGGCGCTTCCAGCAGCGCCAGCACCTGCTGCGACAAGGCTGCCGCATCGCCGGCGGCAAACAGCACGCCGGTGCGGCCGTCGTCGATCAGTTCCTTGTGGCCGCCCACGTCGGAGGCCACCATCAGGCGGCCCTGGGCCATCGCTTCCAGCGGCTTGAGCGGCGTGACCAGGTCGGTCAGGCGCATCTTGTGGCGCGGGTAGCACAGCACGTCCACCAGGTTGTAGTAGCGCTGCACTTCGCTGTGCGGCACGCGGCCGGTGAAGACCACCTTGTCCTCGACGCCGAGCGCCCGGGCTTGCGCCCGCAGCGCTGCATCCTGCGGGCCGCCGCCCACCAGCAGCACGCGCGTTTCCGGGCGCCGGGCCAGCATGGCCGGCAGTGCGTTGAGCAGGATGTCCAGCCCCTCGTAGGCGTAGAAGGAGCCGATGAAACCCAGCACGGTCCTGCCCTCCAGGCCAAGCTGCCGCGCCAGCGCTTCGTCGCGCGCGCCGCCGACTGCGAAGTCGCCAATGTCGACCGCGTTCGGGATCACCTCGATTTTCCTGGCCGGGATGCCGCGCCCGATGATCTCGCTGCGCAAGCCCTCGCAAATGGTGGTGGCGGCGTCGACGCGTCGCAGCGCCCAGGTTTCCATGGCGCGCGTCAGGCGATAGCGCACGCCCCATTCCTTGCTGGTGCCGTGGTCGACCGCGGCGTCTTCCCAGAAGGCGCGGATCTCGTACACCACCGGGATGCCGAGCTTGCGCCCGACGCGCAGCGCGGCTACGGCGTTCAGGGCCGGCGAATGCGCGTGCAGTACGTCGGGCTTCACTTCCCGCGCCACTTCAAGCAGGCGCGCGGCCAGCGCGTTGATGACAGCCACCTGGTTCAACACCGGCAGCTTTGCCAGCGGCCCGCTGGCTGGCGGCGTGCGGTAGAACTCCAGTCCGTCGACGGTTTCGCAGGCCGCACTGCAGGCGCCCTGCTTCGGGCTGGTGATATGGAAGGTCTGCCAGCCGCGCGCACGCTGGGCCTGCAGGATGGAGCGCGTGCGGAAGGTATAGCCGCTGTGCAGCGGGATCGAATGGTCCAGCACGTGCAGGATACGGATACTCATGCCTGCATCTCTTTTTTCAGGAAGGCTTCAAACATCAGCAGGGTCCAGATCGGCGCGCTGTAATCGCGCCGGCCGGACAGGTGCTGCTCCACCAGTTCGCGCAGGTAGTCCTGGTTGAACATGCCGGTATCGGCCAGGGTCGGGCCCAGCAAGGCTTGCTGCACGCGCTCGCGCAGCGGGCCGCGGAACCAGGCCGCCAGCGGTACCGCAAAACCCTGCTTGCGGCGGTACAGGATATCGTGCGGCAGGTATTTCTCCATCGACTTCTTGAAGATGTACTTGCCCTCGCTGCCGTTCAGCTTCATCTCCGGCGGCAGGCCGGAAATCCACTCGACCAGCTTGTGGTCCAGCAGCGGCACCCGCACCTCCAGCGCATGCGCCATCGACGCGCGGTCGACCTTGGTCAGGATATCGCCCGGCAGGTAGGTTTTCATGTCCAGGTACTGGATCATCGACAGCGGGTCGTCGGTCGGCGAGCGGGCGGCGTGGCCGCGCATCACCTCGATCGCGCCGTAGCCTTGCAGCGCGGCCTTGAATTTCGCCGAGAACAGGCGCGCGCGCATGGCGTCCGACATGATCGAGACGCCGTGGAAATAGCCCTCCACCAGGTCGCGCGAAAGCGCTTCGAAGGTGGTCTTGGCGCGGAACATGCGCGGCGCCCAGTCGGCCTTCGGATAGACCCGGCCCAGGGTGCCGAACACCGGCTTGCGCAGCGCCTGCGGAATGCGCCCGCGCACGCTCTGCTCCGCCATCGCATAGCGGTAGCGGCGGTAGCCGGCCAGGTTCTCGTCGCCGCCGTCGCCCGACAGCGCGACGGTGACGCGCTTGCGCGCCAGCTGGCACACGCGGTAGGTCGGGATCGCCGAGCTGTCGGCATACGGTTCGTCGTACAGGTGGGCCAGGGTGTCGAGCAGGCCGTAGTCGTCGGTGTCGACGGTTTCCACGAAATGGTCGGTCTTATACAGCTGGGCCACCTGCTGCGCATATTCCGATTCGTCGAAGGCCTTGTCCTTGAAGGCGATCGAGCAGGTATGCACGGCGCCTTCGTCCAGCCCGGCCATCATGGCCACCACGGCGGAGGAATCGACGCCGCCGGAGAGGAAAGCGCCCAGCGGCACCTCCGCCACCAGGCGGATCTTGACCGCTTCGCGCAGGCGCTCCACCAGCTCGCCCTGGGCGTCGCTTTCGGTCATTTTCTCGTGCAGCTTGAACGGCACGTCCCAGAACTGCTGTGGCGCCGCCAGCGGCGCGCCGACTTTCTGCGTCAGGCGGAAGCCGGGCGAGAGCTTGAGCGCGCCGCGGTAGATGGTCTTCGGCTCCGGCACGTAGCCGTAGGCGAAATAATCCTCCACCGCCTGCGGGTCGATCTCGCGCGGCAGCGAAGGATGCATGCGCAGCGCCTTCAGTTCCGAACTGAAGGCGAACCAGCCGTCCGGCGTCATGGCGTAGTACAGCGGCTTGACGCCCAGGCGGTCGCGCGCCAGGAACATCACCTGCTTGTTGCGGTCCCACAGGCCGATGGCGAACATGCCGCGGAAGTGGTGCACGCAATCTTCGCCCCACTGTTCCCAGGCGTGCACGATCACTTCGGTGTCGCTCCTGGTCTTGAAGGTGTGGCCCAGCTCTTTGAGCTGCGCGGTCAGCTCGCGGTAATTGTAGATTTCGCCGTTGTAGCAGACCATGACGCTGCCGTCCTCGTTGCCGAGCGGCTGCTGGCCCATGGCGATGTCGATCACCGACAGGCGGCGGTGGCCGAAGCCCACGCCCGGTTCGATGTAGGTGTCGCCTTCGTCAGGCCCGCGGTGGTGCTGGGTGTCGTTCATGCGGCGCAGCAGCGCCTCGTCCACCGCGCGCCCGCCGCGCGCATCCATGATCCCTGTTATTCCGCACATGATGGTACTGGCTTTCTGATTTTGAGCTTGCGTTCGCACAAGCTGTCGTACATGTCCTGGTAGCCGGCCACCATGGCCTGCATGCTGTATTTGCGCAGCACCCGCTCGCGGCCCGCCTGGCCGTGGCGGCGCGCCAGCGCCGGTGCTTCCACATAGTGCTTCAGTGCGGCGGCCATGGCCGGCGCATTGGACGGCGGCACCAGCTGGCCGGTGACGCCGTTCTCGATCACTTCCGGAATGCCGCCCACGCGCGTGCCGACCACCGGCAGGCCGCTGGCCATCGCTTCCAGCGCCGAGCCGGGCGTGCCCTCGGCAATCGAGGACATCACGAACACGTCGAAGCTGCGCAGGATGTCCGGCACGTCGTTGCGCGCGCCCGGCAGCCATACCGCGTCGGCAATGCCGGCTGCCGCGGCCTTGTCGCGCAGCTTTTGCAGCAGCGGGCCGTCGCCGACCACCGCCAGGCGCAGGCGCTCCCGCTGCTGCGGCAGCAACTCGCGCAGCAGCAGGAAGGCATCCATCAGGGTGGCATGGTCTTTCACGTCCTGCACCCGGCCGACGGCGCCGATCACGATCTCGCCGCCGTTGAAGAAAGGCCGCGCCTCGCGCTCGCCGCGCACGCGGAAGCGCTCGGCGTCGATGCCGTTGGCCAGCATGCGGCTCTTGGCCGGCGGCACCCCGATCACGTCGCGGTTCCACTGCTCCATGGCGGCCGAATTGGCATAGCACACGTCGTAGAACGGCAGCATCAGGCGGCGCAGGAAATTGTGCTTGCGGTTGCTGCCGTCCGGATCGGTATGGTCGCGGCCATGGGCGCCGTTGACGCGCACCGGCACCCCGGCCAGCAGCGCCGCCGGCGCATATTCGATGGCCGAAAAATTATAGGTGTGCAGCACGGCCGGCTGCAGCGCGCGCAGCAGGCGCCACAGCACGCCGTGCGTGGCCAGCGACAGGCCGGGTTGCTTGCCCAGCGTGTGCACGGCAACACCGGCCTTGTTGATGCGCTTGACGAAGTCCGGGTTGACGCGCGTCAGGCATACGATGGCATGGCGGTAGCGCTCCGCCGGCATGCGGTTGATGCGTTCGACCATGAGGTTTTCCATGCCGCCAAAATCAAGCGCATACGTCAGGTGGACGATGAGAGGAATGTCGTTCATGGCCAGGAATCAGGGTCGCCGCGTGCGGGCCAGGGCCTGGTCCAGCGGAACGAGGTTGCTATCGAGGAAGGCACGCATGGCGGCACGCGCCACGGCGGGGTCTTCATCGTAAGGCGAGAATACCATCACGGCCGCACCGTCGCCGTTGCCGGACAGGAGTTTGCCCTTGATCTGTAACAATTTGCCAACATAATTACTGCTGGTCATGCTGCCGTTGACCCAGTACCACTGCCACACCAGCAGGCGCCGGCCTTCGCCGCCCAGCATCGCCTCGCGCACGGCCATATGGCGCCCGCCGAAATGCTCGTCGCGCAGGTCGGCGCTGTTTTCGCGGAACTCGCTCTTGCCGGGGCTGAAGCGGTTGCTCGTGCTGACCAGTTTGGGGCCGCCCGGCACGTCGCGGTAGAACAGCACCGTCAAGCCGACCGGGTGGCTGCCGCCGAAGTACTGGCGCAGCGCGCTGCTGGCCGGGGCGTAGTCGGGCTGCCAGGCGGTGAAGCGCTGGCCAGGCGCGGTGGGCGAATCGAGCACCAGCCGGGCTTGCGGCAGGAGCGGCGCGGGCTGGTCGGCGCGCGCTGCCAGCGCCGGCCACACCAGCAACACCGCCAGCACCGCGGCAGCGCCGCCGGCCAGCGCGCGCCATGGCAGCGGCTGCAGCGGGCCGGCACTGGCCGGCGCTTCGGCGCCGGCCGGGCCGTCTTCGCGCCAGAAGCTGCCGACCCAGAACAGCAGCAGCATCACGATGCCGAAGAATACCCAGCCGTAAATCAGGTGGTCGACGCCAACGGCTACCGTCATGTCGCTCAGGTGGCCCATCATTACGATCATGTAGGCGCGCACGCCGTTGGCAAGCAGCGGCACCACGAT
This sequence comes from Duganella sp. Root336D2, assembly GCF_001425005.1. Classification (GTDB taxonomy): domain Bacteria; phylum Pseudomonadota; class Gammaproteobacteria; order Burkholderiales; family Burkholderiaceae_D; genus Rugamonas. Next base: position 64,268 of record NZ_LMDB01000004.1, read on the forward strand.
CGAGGCCAGCACGAAAGCGACGCGGCGCCACATGGTGCGATAGCTCAGGTAGGCGAACAGGCAGCCCAGCGTGATCGAGGAGATCAGGTAGCGCAAGCCGCTGCAGGCATCCACCACCGACCAGTTGCCGCTGGGGATGGAGAAGCTGTTACCGTCGCGCAGGACCGGGATGCCGGTCAGGCGCAGCGCATCGATGGTGAAGTTGGCGGTCAGGTCGATCAGCGGCGGGATCAGGCTTTCGCCTACCGGCACCGCAAACAGGATAAAGGCCAGCGGGAACAGCAGCGCGCCGGCAACGCGCCGGCCCAGCACGGCCAGCACGGTCAGCGGCAGCATGGCCGCCAGGGCGTACTGGCGCACGATGCCGACATCGGCCAGGTCGGCCAGCAGCCAGGCGGCGCCGCAGCCGGCCAGCAGCAGCATGGCCGGCCAGCATGGCTGCAGCGGCAGCTGCTGCAGCACTGCCCGCTGGCGCCACACCAGCCACAAGCTGAGCGGCAGGATCAGGAAGCCGTGCGCAAAGGTTTCCGAGCGCTCCCAGATCTCGGCCACGCTGAGCGCGGTCTTATGGAATACCAGCAGCGGCAGCAGCATGACCAGTGCCACCAGCAGCGCATTGCGGGCGGCAGCTACAGGGCCGGGCGCCGCGCCGGGGGCTGCGGCCGGGCCGGTGGAAGGGACGGTATTCATGCCGGGTTCCAAAGGGCTGGGGCTGCGCCAGCTGGCTGCGCAACCGGGGTTTCGATCATATGGTCCAGCGGCGCCAGCCGGGCATCCCAGCTGTAGGCCGCAAGCACGCGCGCACGGGCAGCCTGGCCCAGCGATGCCAGCGCGGCCGGCGGCCCGGCCAGGGCGGCGCCGGCCGCGGCGATCCATTGCTGCGGCCCGTCGGCCAGCAGCAGCTCGCGGCCGCTGCCGGCATCAATGCCTTCCAGCGCCTGCGGCGTGACCAGCACGGCTTTTGCCATCGCCATCGCTTCCAGCACCTTGTTCTGGATGCCGCGCGCGATGCGCAGCGGCGCCACCGACAGCGTGGCATGCGCAACATAAGGCCGCACGTCCGGCACGGTGCCGGTCACCGTGATGCCCGGTTGCGCAGCCAGCGCCTGCACTTCGGCCGCCGGGCGGGCGCCGACAATCACGAAGCGCACGGCCGGGTCGCGCGCGCGCAGCGCCGGCAGCACTTCGGCCGCGAACCATTGCACGGCATCGACGTTGGGCCAATAATCCATGGCGCCGCAGAACACCAGCGCCTTGTCGCCGGGAGCATATGGATTGGCCAGTTCGCCCGGCGCGAAATAGGACGTGTCGACGCCGTTGCTGAACCAGCCGGTGCGGGCCGCGCTCTCCGGCGCCAGGGTGCGGAACAGTTCCGCTTCCGGCGCCGAGACGAACAGCGCGGCGTCGAAAGCGGCGGCAATCCGCCGCTCATAGCGCAGCAGGCGGCTGGCTTCGTAGCCGAACAGCGCGCTGGCGGGCCAGGGCTTGCGCCCGGCGTACTGGCGCCATTTGTCGGAGTCGACATCACAGAAATCGATGACGCGCCTTGCCTGCGGCCAGGCTTCGGCATATTGCGCCATGGGCGAGGAAAACACCACGATGCGGTCGATGCCGTGCTGCTGCATGGCCTGGTTGACCCAGCCCTGCAGGCCGGCGTCGCGGTAGTAGTCGTAGGACAGCGAGCGGTTGCGCAGCACGGCGCCCAGGCTGCGCACGCGCGCCGCGCGCGGCGACAGCGCGGCAAAATGCGAGGAGGCGCACAGCGCCTGCACCGCCGCCACATGCTGCCAGTCGTCCGGATCGTCGACGAAGGTGGCCAGGTGCACGCGATAGCGCTGCGCCAGGTGCTTGAGCAAATGCCAGGAGCGGATCTTGTCGCCCTTGTTGGGCGGATAGGGCATGCGATGCACCAGCAGCAGCAGGTCTTCCACGATTTACCCCAGGTTCTTGACGATGAAAGGGCCGAGCGCATTGGCCAGCGGCAGCGGCATTGCCTTCCACAGCTTGATGAAGAGTTGGTATTTCGGGTTCAGCGGGTTCACGTCCGGCAGCGCGTCGGCGGCGAACAGCTGGTATTCGTAAGGCAGCGGCTGCGCCGTGAAACCCCAGTTCTTCTTGAAGTCGAAGGCGCCGGTGCCTTTCTTGCTGCGGCCGAAATCGAACATGCGGTAGCCGTTGGCGGCGGACGCCTGCATCAGGTTCCAGTACATGAAGTCATTGCCGGCCACCTCGCGCGCCAGGTCCATGCCGCCGCCGTAGTAAGGCAGCACTTCGTCGCGGAAGAAGAAGCTCAGCACGCCGGCCACCAGCTTGCCGTCCTGCGTGATGACGCGCACCTCGCAATCGTCGCGGAAGGTCTGCTTCAGCAGGGCGAAGTATTTTTTCGGGAACACCGGGGTGCCCAGCCGGTGCACGCTGTGCGCGTAAGCGCTGAACATGCGGTCGACATTGTCGTCCACCTCGCCCTGCAGGCCCAGCTTGATACCCTTGCGTACCATCGCGCGCTGCTTGCGCGGGATGGCGTTCAGATTCTCTTCGTCGTCGCCGCTGATCGCCTTGCGGAAGGTGTAGTACAGGTCCTTGCCCTGCCATTTCGCGTCGCCCGGGTGGGCCGGCGCGTAGTTGCGGTACTCAAGGTGGCCGACGCCCAGCGCAGCGGCCAGTTCTTCGGCGGCTTTGTCCAGCAGCCGGCGCGCAGTATCGGTGATGGCAGCGACGCCGCCGTACACGCAGAACGGCAGCGCGGCCAGGTAGTGGCCGAACATGCGGCTTTTCATCCGGGCCAGCGGCAGCACGCCGGTGATCACGCCGCCTTCTTCCACATAGAAGAACCAGGTCGGGTGGCCGTAGCATTGTTCGATCACGGTTTGCCAGCCGCTGCGGTGGAAGAAGGTCGCGTCGGGGCAGGTCTGGACGAAGGCGTCCCAGCGCGCGCGCTCGTCGGCGCCGCTGCCGAGCAGCTGCACCAGAACCGGCAAGCCGCTGTCAGGCACCCGTGCCTGGCACCCGTCCGGGGCAGTCGCGCTGTCCGGCTCCGGCCCCTGGGCCTGGCCCGGGCCTGGCGGTTTCCCGGCAGCGACCGCCAGCGCAGTGGCCGCTTCCGCTTCCGCCTTGGCGCGTGCCGCGCGGCGTTCCGCCGCCGCTTCGATAATCGACGTCATGGCTGCCCCAGGAAAATGCGGTCCATGCGATCCCACGCGAAATCGCGCGTCAGAGCCCTGATGCGCGACTCCATGCGGTGCAGGTTGACGTAATGGCGGAAGCGCGTCTTCAGTCCCAGCCCTGCCGGGCGCGGCTGGCCCGGATCGAGCTCCCACGGGTGGCAGTAGAAGATGGCCGGCTGGCCATCTGCCTTGTTCACGCGCCGCATCATGCCGCGCGACAGCGCATACGGCAGCAGGCGGAAATAGCCGCCGCCGCCGGCCGGCAGGTTGCGCTGGCCCACGCGCACCGTGGTGATCGGCACTTCCAGCAGGCCCTGCTCGCCGTTCGGGTGGAAGGCGAAGCGCGGCGCATCCGGCATGCCGTAATGGTCGTGCGCAATCGGGTAGATCGAAGAACTGTAGCGGTAGCCCGCTTCCTGCAGCACGTCGAGCGCCCACAGGTTGGCCGGGCCGATCGAGAAGCTCGGTGCGCGGTAGCCCAGCACCTGCTGGCCGCCGATGTCTTCCAGGATCCGCTTGCTGCTGGAGATATCGTCCATGAACTGCGCGCGCGACTGGTCGGATGCGCGCAGGTGGCCGTAGCCGTGGCTGGCCAGCTCATGGCCGCCGGCCACGATGCGGCGCACCATGTCCGGATAGCGCTCGGCGATCCAGCCCAGCGTGAAGAAAGTGCCCTTGGCCTTGCCCTCGTCCAGGATGGCCAGCACGCGCTCGATATTGGCCTCCACCCGGCACTCGCGCTGCGGCCAGCTTTCGCGGCTGATGTGCGGCGCGAACGCCGACACCTGGAAGTAGTCTTCCACGTCGATGGTCATCGCATTGCGAACGGCCGCGCCCATGCTCAGCCCCGCGCCTTCAGCCAGTCCAGCACGATGGCGGCGATGCGCTCGGCGGCGCGGCCGTCCCAGAAGTGCGGGATGCGGCCGGCCTTGCCGGCGCCGGCCAGCTGCGCCTCATAGGCCGCCAGGATGTGCGCCGGGTCGTTGCCGGCAATGGTGTTGGTGCCTTCGTCGACCGTGATCGGGCGCTCGGTGTTGTGGCGCAGCGTGATGCACGGCGTGCCCAGCGCAGTGGTCTCTTCCTGGATGCCGCCGGAATCGGTCAGCACCACGCGCGCATCCTTCATCAGGCCCAGCATCTCCAGGTAGCCCATCGGCGGCAGCAGCAGCACTTCCGGCCGGTCCAGCAGGTGGCTCAGGCCGAACTTCTCGATGGTGGCGCGGGTGCGCGGGTGGACCGGGAAGATCACCGGCGTGCGCTCGGAGATTTTGGCGGCCGTTTCCAGCAGGCCTTGCAGCACAGCCCTGTCGTCCACATTCGATGGGCGGTGCAGTGTCAGCACGGCGTATTCGCCCTGGCCGGCCTTGAAGTCGGGGCGCCCGGCATCGGCCGCGATGCGCGGCGCCGGGACGGCGCGCGCCAGGTTGGCGCGCAGGGTATCGATCATCACGTTGCCGACGAAGTGCACGCGCCCGCCGGCGATGCCTTCCTTGGCCAGGTTGTCGGCGCCGCTCTCCTCGGTGGTGAACAGCAGGTCGGACAGCTGGTCGGTCAGCAGGCGGTTGATTTCTTCCGGCATGGCGCGGTCGAAGCTGCGCAGGCCCGCTTCCACGTGGATCACCGGCACGCCCTTCTTGGCCGCCACCAGCGCGCAGGCGATGGTGGAGTTGACATCGCCCACCACCAGCACGGCAGCCGGCCGCACTTCATCCATGGCCGGCTCGAAGCGCTTCATCACGTCGGCGGTCTGCTGGGCATGGCTGCCGGAACCGACTTCCAGGTTGATGTCCGGGCTGGGGATGCCCAGCGCGTCGAAATACTGCTGGTTCATGGCCACGTCGTAGTGCTGGCCGGTGTGCACCAGCAGCGCCTCGACCTGCGGCTTCAGTTGGGCGAAGGCGGCCATGATGGGCGCCATCTTCATGAAATTCGGGCGCGCGCCGACGACGCACAGGATACGGAAGGCACTCATTCGTTGCTGTCCTGGTGGATGTTGTAAGACGAAGGCGAACGCACGATCTTCTTCAGGATCGACAGCACCGACGCCAGGGATTTCTCGACGCGCATCATGCGTTCGTCCAGCACCGCCGGGTACGGGCTGCCGAACGCCAGGTCGGCGCCGCCGGCGGCGTGCGGCGCGCCAATAGCGCCATCGGCGGGCGCCGCCTCGGGCGGCGGCGGCTGGAATTCCTGCGCGATATCGCGGATCACCGTGTCGACGTCGCTATCGGTGAACTCCTGCATCTCTTCCAGGAAGCCCATCAGCAGCAGGCGGTCCATCAGGTGGTTGGTCTTGCGCGGGATGCCGCCGGTGTACTGGAACACGGCAGCATAGGCGGCCGGCGTCAGGTGCGGGTTGCCGCGCCAGCCGACGGTGCGCATGCGGTGCTCGATATAGGCATTGCTTTCGCTGCTGTCCATCGGGCCCAGGTGGTAGGTCGCGATCACGCGCTGGCGCAGCTGCGACATGCCGGGGCTGTGCAGGGTGGCGCGGAATTCCGGCTGGCCCAGCAGGAAAGTCTGCAGCAGCGATTTCTCGTCGGTCTGGAAATTGGACAGCATGCGCAATTCTTCCACCACTTTCGGTGTCAGGTTCTGCGCTTCGTCAACCACCAGCAGGGCGCGCCGGCCGTCCTGTTCGCACTGGCGCAGGAAGACTTCCAGGCGCCCCAGCAGGGTGGTCTTGCTGGCCGTGTCCTCGCAAGGCAGGCCGAAGCCGCCCACCACGCCGCGCAGCACGTCGTCGGAATTGAGGTGGGTGTTGACCAGGTGGCAGGTGATGATCTTGTCCGACGCAATCTGGTTGAACAGGTTGCGCACCAGCGTGGTCTTGCCGGCCCCGACTTCGCCGGTGATGACGATGAAGCCCTCGCCCTGCGACAGGCCGTACTCCAGGTAAGCCATGGCCCGTTTATGGCCTTTGCTGCCGAAGAAGAAATGCGGGTCGGGCCGCAGGCGGAAGGGCTTGTCGCTGAGCCCGTAATAGCTTTCGTACATGAGAAGGCCTTGATGCTTAGAATCTCGTTGTCAATGTCGCGGACACGGCATTTTCCGTGTATTTCTGGCCGCCCAGCCCGAGCGAACCGCGCACGTGGCGCAGCTCCACCATGCCGGTGGTACGCTGGGTATACGTGCGCGACAGGTTGAGGCGCACGTCGCGATGGTTGCTGCCGCGCGCATCGCTCAACGATTTGACATTCATGGCATTGCCGATCAGGGTTGCCACGGTTTGCGCCCCGGGCCGGTAACTGATGCTGGCCATGGCGCCGATCTGCTCGGTATTGTCGTTCAGGGTGGCCAGCGAGCTGCCCAGCAGCACGCTGTCGACCTGTTGGCTCGACAGCATTTGGCGCTTGTTCTTGAACATGCTGACCGTTGTCGTGGTGCGCGCCAGCTGCCATGCCATGCCGGCGTTCAGCTGCTTGTTCAGCGAATAGCGGTTGCTCAGGAAGTTGACGCTGGTGGCCAGCGAACGCGGCAACCCGGCCGACTGGATATAGGCCTGTACCACGGCAGCGCGCAGCAGTGCGTCCGGCACCTGGGCGCGGAACAGGTTGTCCAGCATGGCAGCGGTATCGATCGCCTGCGGCAGCACGAACTGGCTGCGGGTCGAACTGACGGAATCGCTGTAGCTGATGTTCCACACGGTGCCGCGGCTGCGGTGCTGCAGCGCCAGGCTGTAGCTGGGGCCATAGAAGCGGTGGCCGGCGGTGGCCTGCAGCGAGGTGCGCGCGGACGGCGTCCATTGCAGCGAACCGCCATAGGCCGCGCCGGACTGGGCGCCGCCTACGCTGCTGAAATCAAAACTGTCGTAACCGCCGTACATGCCGAGATTGAGCTGGGGCGTGGCCGCGTAGCGCAGGTTGACGTTGGCGGCCTTGGAACTGGTGCTTTGCTGGCGCTCGCCGCCGCCGGCAACCGGCAACTGCTCGTCGAACACCGAGCGCGACGCCGTGGCATCCCAGCCAAAACGGCGGAACGTCGGCCCACTGGTCAGCTGGGCGCTGATGGTGTCGCCATCGCTGCGGCGCATGCCGGCGTTGTCGGTGCTGACCGAGTCGCGCGTGTAGCGCAACTGGCCGTTGGCAAACGCGCCGAAGCGGTGCACCAGGTAGGGGCTGATGCGGTAGGTGCGCACCTCGGTGCGGTTGGTGCTCACATAATCGTTGCCGGCTTGCTGCGGGCCAAAGGCCGAGGTGGCTTGCTGGTGGATGCCGGCCTGGGCGTCGAGGTACAGCAAGTCGTCCAGCAGGCGCGACTTGAGCAAGCCATTCAGGTTCTGGTTGTGGCGCTGGGCGCCATTGCGGCGCGCGCCGGCATATTCGTACAGGTTCAGCGAATAGTCGAGGCTGAAGTCGAAGCGCTGTGAATGGTTGAGCAACTGGAAGCCTGGCGTGAGCTGCAGCACCCAGCCGCTCTCGGCCCGCTCATCCGTCTGCAGGCCGACGTTATCGGAATACGTGGCGCGCGCCGCGGCGCTGGGCGTGAAATCCCACGCGGCATGCGCCGGAAAGGCCAGTGCCAGGCCTGCTGCCAGCGGCAGCAGGGCCAGCCCATGGCGCTTAGCCATAGTGATAATCATAGGTTTCGGTACCCGGGAATTCACGCGACTTGTTGTAGATCAGGTTGACGTTGCTCAAGCCTTCCAGCTGGCGCAGCGACTCCTTGACCGCATGCTGGGTGGTGCGTTCCGACTCCACCACCATGACGATCTGGCCCATATTCGAGGCCAGCACATGCGATTCGGACGTCAGCAGCAGCGGCGGCGAATCGAAGATCACGATACGGTCCGGGTAGCGGTTCGCGATCTCGTTCACCAGGTTTTTCATCATGTGCGACGCCAGCAGCTCGGTCGCCCGCGGCGAGCTGGTGCCGGCCGGCAGGATCGACAGCGTATTGACGTTGGTGCGCAGCATGACGTCGGCCATGTCGACATTGTCGTCCAGCAGGATGTCCATCAGGCCGCGCTGGGCCGGCAGGCCGAGCGTGCGCAGCACCGATGGACGCGCCACGTCGGCGTCGACCAGCAGCACGGTATGGTCCAGTTCCATGGCAATGCTCATGGCCAGGTTGATGGCGCAGAAAGTCTTGCCTTCGCCCGGCAGCGAACTGGTAATCATGATCAGGTTGCCCGGGTTGTCGCCCGGCTTGCGGGCGGCGAAAGCGCGCTTGATCAGCGGGCGCTTGATGATGCGGAAGTCTTCCACCAGGGCGGTGCGGCCGCCGGCGGCCGTCACCAGGCCGGATTCATGCATGCGCATCAGGTCCAGTTCCACCACATGGGTGGTGCGGCGGCTGGCGTCGCCGTGCGGCTGCAGGGTGGCCAGCGTCGGTACCACGGGCGAAGGCGCCGCGGGGGCGGCAGCCGCAGCAGCTGCGGCCGCAAATGCTGCTTCGGCTACCGGAGCCGCGGCCGGTGCCTGGGGAATGGTGGCCTCGGCAGTGGCGTCGGCAGGACGCGCTTGTCCGAGGCGATTGGCGGCTTTTTCAATAATGCTCACTTGATGGACTCCCTGGGTGTTGCGCAGCTCAGGCGGCGCGCAGCAAGGTAATGGTGAGGACACCGCCAAACGCGGTCAGCAGCGAGGCCACGGCCAAGCCAAAGACATACACCCGGCGCCGGCGCGACGAGCGCTGCTGCTCGGTCCAGTTCATGCCGATGGTGCCGAGGATCGGCACGCCGGTCACTTCGCGCAAGCTGTGCTGGCTGAGGAAGGTCGGCCGGACTTGGCTCATCAGGAACGCACTGCCCAGGCCGGACAGCAGGGAGGCCACGAAGACGATCGAATAGTAGCGCGCGCGGTTCGGGCCGACCGGGGTTTGCGGCACGATCGGCGGGTCGATCACCCGGAAGCTCATCATGTCCGTGGCCGAACTGAGGTCGCCGGACAGCTTGGCCGATTCACGGCGCTGCACCAGCTTTTCATAATTTTCCTTGTTGATCGCGTAGTCGCGGTTGAGCTGGGCCAGTTGCGCCTCCACTTCCGGCGCTGCCGTGCTCTGCGAGCGCATGCGCTCCATGCGCGACGAATATTCGCCGACGCGGGCCTTGAGCGACGCCACGCGCGCTTCTTCCACCGACAGCGCCACGTTCATCTGCTGCAGCATCGGGCTGTAGCCGGCGCCCGGGTCGCCGCTCTTGGCGGCCTTCTTCGCCTCTTCCTTCTTGCGCTGCTGCAGGTTGGCAATCAGGCGCTTGGCGGAAATGATGTCCGGATGCTCTTCGGTGTACTGCATGCGCAGGCCGTCGAGCTGCTTTTCCAGCGTCGAGATGCGGCCGTCGATTTCCGGGTTGGCGATATTGGTCGCATCGGCCGCCGGCGCCATGTCTTCCCCGGCGATCTGGCGCTTGATGGCATTGCGCGCCTGTTCCGCTTCCAGCAATTCCAGGCGCGCCTGGTTCAGCTTTTCCGACAGGTCGCCCAGGTTGCTCGAATAGTCGGTGCCCTGGCGCGGCAGCAGCCCCATATGGCGGATCTTGAATTCCTTCAGCGAATTTTCGCCGGCCGCCAGGCGCTCTTCATACATCTTGATCTGGTCGTCGATGAATTGCACGGCCTTTTCCGAGTCCTGCTTCTTGCCGCCGAACGAGCCTTCGACGAAGATGGTCAGCAGCGCCTGCACCACTTCCTTGCCCAGCTTGGGATTCTCGTTGTTGTAGGAGATGGTGTAGATGTCGTCGCGCTCGGTGCCGGTGACCTTGATCGCCGTCATCAGTTCGTCGACCTGCTTTTCTTTCTCCTTGCTGTCCTTGGCCTTGATGTCCAGGTCGACCATGCGCAGCACGCGCTCCACATTGGGGCGGCTGATCAGGGTGCGGCGCATGAACATCACCTGCTGCTCCACGTTGGGGGTGGTGGTCATGCCCGCCATCAGCGGCTTGAGGATGCTCTGGGTATCGACGTAGACCCGGGCCGAGGCCTGGTAATCGCTGGGCAGGCGGTATACCACGGCCCAGCCGACCAGGGCCACCAGCCAGGCAATGGCAACGGCATACCAGCGGTATTTCCCGATTGCTTTAAGAAAGGTCAACAGCAATGCCAAAATTTCTGCCATCTCGATCACTCATCCCTGGTTAGGCAGGCAAACTGTCGCAAATGCCTACATCTAATATTGCCTAAATAACATCTAATCTCTATCATACAGCAGAACGCGCTGGCTGTTACTATTAATTTATGTCTGTTGCGCACTGCTGACGAAAAGAATTTAACATTTCCACATGGAAATTCACCACTTTGGAGGCTGCATGGCTAAGCTGATTTCACTTTTCCTGGCGGCCTGCCTGGGCTGCGCCGGCCCGCTGGCCGCGGCGGCGCCGCTGACGCGCACCATCGCTGCGGTCAAGCCCAGCGTGGTCGGCATCGGCACCTTCAACCGCACCCGCAGTCCCGCCATCGTATTCCATGCCACCGGCTTTGTGGTGGGCGATGGACTGTCGGTGATCACCAACGCCCACGCGGTGACAGCGCTCGATTCGGAAAAGCTGGAAACCCTGGGCATCGTCACCGGCAAGGGCGACCAGCTGCAGTTCCGCGAAGCCAGCGTGGTCACCATCGACCGCGTGCACGACCTGGTGCACTTGCGCCTGGCTGGCGCGCCGCTGCCGGCGCTGGCCCTGGGCAGCAGCGAGATGCTGGAGGAAGGCAATGAGCTGGCCTTTACCGGCTACCCGCTGGGCATCCTGCTGGGCCTGAACCCGGTCACCCACCGCGCCCTGCTGGCGGCGCAGACGCCGGCCATCCTGCCGACGCCGACTTCGCGCGGCCTCAACCCGCGCGCCGTGCTGCAGCTGCAGCGTGGCGCGCCGTTCACGATTTACCAGCTCGACGGTACAGCCTACCCCAGCAATAGCGGCAGCCCCGTGTATGATCCGGAAACCGGCAGCGTGGTGGCCGTGATCAATATGACCCTGGTCAAGGGCACCAAGGAAAGTGCGATCACCGCCCCCAGCGGCATCAGCTACGCCATCCCGGTGCGCCATGTGCTGGAACTGCTGCAGCAGGGCGGCGCACAAAAATAGCAAGATAAAATGGCAAGACTCGTGGTATAACAGGCAATGCTAAAAAGCAAACAAGGAGAATAATGTGAATACACAAACCAAGCTGGCCCGCGTGCTTGCCGCGAGCGCCGTGATCCTGGGTGCACTGGGCCTGGGCGGCTGCGCCACGTCCCACAGCGGCGCCCCGGCCGATGCCGGCGTCGTGCCGCAGACCGATTACCTGATCGGCCCGGGCGACAACCTGAGCATCATCGTCTGGCGCAACCCGGAAGTATCGCAAGTGGTGCCGGTGCGCCCGGACGGCAAGATCACCACCCCGCTGGTGGAAGACTTGCCAGCCAGCGGCAAGACCTCGACCGAACTGGCGCGCGATATTGAAAAGGCGCTGGCCAAATTCATCCAGCAGCCGGTGGTCACCGTCATCGTCACCGGCTTTGTCGGCACCTATGGCGAGCAGATCCGCGTGATCGGCCAGGCCGCCAAGCCGCAGTCGCTGCCTTACCGCCGCGACATGTCGATCCTGGATGTGATGATTGCCGTCGGCGGCGTCACCGAATTTGCAGCCGGCAACAAGGCCAGCATCATCCGCATGGTCGACGGCAAACAGCAGCAATTCAACGTGCGCTTGAACGACCTGATCAAGGATGGCGATATTTCCGCCAATGTGCCGATGCGGCCGGGCGATATCCTGGTGGTGCCGGAGAGCTTCTTCTAAACTGGAAGTACCAATTCGATAGTTTCCTGCAGGTGTCGAGAATTCTTACAGTTCAAGATATCATTAGCCAACGGGGGCCTGCTGCGCCCCCGTTGACGCAGCTAAGCAGCTGATTTTCCAGCTATTCCTTAGGTGAAACTCGTATCTGGAACGGTACTTGCTTATTCACTAAGCATCACGGGCAGCCGAGCTGCCCATCTCAATTCGCAAGGACGACGACGTGGCCAACGAACAACAGCCAGGCAAGCAACTGAGCGCTAAAGGCGCTGCGCGCCGCCGCTTCACCCGCGCCGGTGCCGCAGCATCCGGCGTGCTGCTGACCCTGCACAGCCAGCCCGGCATGGCAGCGGTGGTATGCGCCGGACCGTCGGGCTTCCAGTCGGGCCTGGTCAGCGCACGCCCCAACGATCCGGGCGCCTGTGCCGGCCGCTCGCCGGGGTATTGGAAAAATACCGATCCGGTCGACAGCAGCGGCGGCCAAGGCAACGGCAAGGGCGGCGGCAAGAAGCCGACACCGGCGCCGCTGCCGGACAAGGTCTGGCCGGCTGGCGCTTTGCCAACCGATAAGTTCCGCAGCGTGTTCACCTGCACCCTGGAGATGAACAGCACCTACGGTTCGGACAGCTGTACCCTCGACTTTATCCTCGGCAGCGGGGCCACCTTCGACACCGACAAGCTGGGCGCCCACCTGGTGGCGGCCTACCTGAACGTACTCGATGGCAAGTCTGGCTTCCAGAGCGTGCCGATGCTGCAGAACATCTGGAATGAGCTGCGCAATACCGGCTACTTCAGCCCGACCGCCGGCGTGAAGTGGGATGCCAAGCAAGTGGTCGACTACCTGTCGGGTACCATGGCTTGATGCCGCAGCAGTGGCAACTGGTGCCGGGCCAGTCCCTGCTGCACCGCAGCTGGGACGGCCAGGTCGTGCTCTACAACGAAGTGTCCGGCGCCACCCACCTGCTGGATGAGCAGACCCTGGGCTTGCTGCAAGCCTTGCGCGACGGCGAACTCGGGCCCGACGAGTGGCACGATGCCGAGCTTCAGCTGGCCTGTGCCGACCTGGGCAAACTCTACCTGGTGGAACCATGCTGAGCGTGGCCTCGCTGGCGCCTGCCGCGCTGCAGGCGCGCCTGGCCGGTGACGGCTTGCGCCTGCGTACCGGCCGTTTCACGGTGCGGCTGCAGGCCGACATGCCCAGCGTGGCGGCCGGCATCGGCCAGTTGTATGGCGACTACCCGCTGCTGCAGGACTGCGATTTCGCCGACTTCCACCTGCAATTGCGGCGCCCCCGTTCGGCGCGCCGCTGGCTGCGCCCGCAGGTGCGCCTGCATTGCGACGGCTATGAAATGTTCCAGCCGATGCCCTTGCAGCACGCCTTTCCCATGTTCGAGTGGGGCTTGAACTGGTGTGTCTCGAGCCGTGCCCACCGCTACCTGATCGTGCATGCCGCGGTGCTGGAACGCCATGGCCGCGCCGTCATCCTGCCGGCCCCGCCCGGCTCCGGCAAGAGCACCCTGACGGCCGCCCTGTGCGGCAAGGGCGGCTGGCGCCTGCTGTCCGACGAGCTGACCCTGCTCGAACTCGACACCGGCCTGCTGGTGCCCAACCCGCGCCCGATCAGCCTGAAGAACGCCTCGATCGGCATCATCCGCGCCTACCTGCCGGATGCGGTGCTGAGCACGCCGGTGCGCGACACCAGCAAGGGCACGGTAGCCCATATGCGCGCGCCGGGCGACGCCGTCCTGCGCGCCGCCGACTGCGCGCCGCCGGCCTGGATCGTGTTCCCCCATTACAGCGCCGGCGCCGCCACCACGCTGGAACCGCTGGCGCGCGCCGCCACCTTCATGGAACTGGCCGGCAACAGCTTCAACTACAGCGTGCTGGGGGCGCCCGGCTTCCACGCCCTGGGCCGCCTGATCGAGCAGGCAGCCGGCTTCCGCTTCCGCTATAGTGCGCTGGATGAAGCCCTGGACACCTTCGCCCGCCTCAATGAAAGCTGACGTGCCGCTCCTGTTGCGCGCCTTGCGCGCGCCGCAGCAGCTGGCCGGCCTGCCGCCGGCCGGCTGGGACCTGCTGCTGCGCCAGGCCGCGCATGCCAACCTGAGCGCCACCCTGCACCATTGGCTGGACCAGCACGGCATGCTGGCGCAAGCCTTGCCGCAGGCGCGCGAGCAACTGTCGTGGGCCGCCGTGATGGCGCGCCGCCACCGCCAGGCCACCTACTGGGAAATCCGCCTGATCGGCAAGGCGCTGGCCGGCCTCGGCCTGCCGCTGCTGCTGCTGAAAGGCGGCGCCTATGCCGCCGCCAGCCTGCCGCCGGCTGCCGGCCGCCTGTTTTCCGACATCGATATCCTGGTGCCGGAAGACAGCCTGGCGCAGGTGGAAGCGGCCCTGATGCGCCACGGCTGGGTCGGCACCCACCACGACCATTACGACCAGCGCTATTACCGCGAATGGATGCACGAGCTGCCGCCGATGATGCATGTCCTGCGCCGGACCGCCATCGACGTCCACCACACCATCCTGCCGCGCACGGCGGCCCAGCGCCCCGATGCGCGCCTGTTGCGCGCGGCGGCGCGAACGCTGGCGGGCGCTGGCGCAGCGCCGGACACGGCCGTCCTGGCGCCGCTCGACATGGTGCTGCACAGCGCCACCCACCTGTTTGCCGACGGCGAGTTCGACAAGGGCTTGCGCGACCTGTGGGACCTGCATTGCCTGCTCACGCATTTCGCTGAACACGAGCCCGGCTTCTGGGAAGCGCTGCCGGCGCGCGCGCGCCAGCACCAGCTGCAGCGCTTCATGTTTTACGGCCTGCGCTACAGCGCCCTGCTGCTGGGCACCCGGGTACCGCCGGCCGCGCTGGCGGCCATGGCGGCCGACGGCCCGCCGCCGCTCCTGCTGGCCGTGATGGATGCACTGTTCACGCGCGCACTGCTGCCGCACCACCCGAGCTGCCGCGGCGCCGGCGCCGCAGTCGCCGACTTCCTGCTGTATATGCGCGGCAACTGGCTGCGCATGCCGCCGCTGCGCCTGGCGCGCCACCTGTTCCATAAAGCATTTTTGACACCCAAAAATTCGCAGGGTGCGGCCGCATAACAGCAGCAACTGCCAGCGCGCTCCCGCTACAATTGCTGGGACATTGCTTTGCACGGAGCATGCATGCGACTCCCTGCCATCGTGGCGGCCAGCCTGCTGGCCCATGCTGCCTGCGCGCAGAATGCCGCCACCCTGTATGAACAAGCCCAGCGCCTGGAACACGGCGAAGGCGTGGCGCGCGACCTGGAACAGGCAGCGGCGCTGTACTGCCGCGCCGCCCGGCTTGGCGCCCCCGAGGCCCAGTACGCGCTGGGCTGGATGTATGCCAACGCACGCGGCGTGGCGCACGACGACGGCATGGCCTGGCGCCTGTTCGGCCTGGCGGCCGGGCAAGGATACGCGGCAGGCACGCGCATGCAGGCGCTGCTGCCGGCGGCCCCCGGCGCCGCGTTGCCGGCCTGCATGGCGCCCGAGCCCGCGCTAGAACTCGACCTCGCCTTGCCCACCCCAGACTACCGCGCCGCCACGCCGCAATTGCGGGCCCTGGTCGACAAGCTGGCGCCGGAATATGAAATCGAGCCGGCCCTGGCGCTGGCCGTCATCGCCGTCGAGTCCGGGTTCAACCACAGCGCCGTCTCGCCCAGGGATGCGCGCGGCCTGATGCAGCTGATCCCCGCCACCGCCTCGCGTTTTTGCGTGCTCGACGCCTTCAATCCTGAGCAGAACCTGCGCGGCGGCCTGGCTTACCTGCGCTGGCTGCTGGCGCGCTACAGCGGCGACGTCACGCTGGCCACGGCCGCCTACAATGCCGGCGAGCAGGCGGTCGACCAGTATGGCGGCGTGCCGCCCTACGATGAAACGCGCGCCTACGTACGGCGCATCGGGAAACTGTACGGCAAATCCAGCCATCCCGTTACGGCAGCAGCACCGGAACGCTGCGTGCACCGCATAGCAATTCGCGCACGCCGATGATATGCTTGCCCGATGGAATGGGACGCGATCATCATCGGCACCGGCATGGGCGGCGCGCCGCTTGGCTATGCGCTGGCAAAGGCCGGGCAGCGCGTGCTGTTCCTTGAAAAAGGCAAGTCCCATCTGCAGCCGGGCGCGCTGACCAACAGTTACGCCGAAACGCATTTTGCCGCGCCGGCCGCGCCGGGCCCGCAGCACCGCGCCACGCTGCAGCGCGCCGGCCGCTACAGCGATACCATCCGCACCAACGCCGGCCCGCGCACCCAGCATTTCGTGCCCTTCATCGGCAGCGGCACCGGCGGTTCCAGTGCCCTGTACGGCATGGTGCTGGAGCGTTTTTTTCCTTCTGATTTCGCGCCGCGCGCCCAGCATCCGGAGGCGGCAGACGCCGACTTGCCGGAATCCTGGCCAATCGCCTACCAGGCGCTGCTGCCGCATTACGAGGAAGCAGAGCGACTGTTCCGCGTGCGCGGTACGCCGGACCCGCTGCGCCATGAGCGACTGGGCGACTGGGCCGCGCACTTCCGCGCGCCGCCGGCGCTGACGCCCGCGGCCGGCGAACTGTTCGCGTTCTTTGCGCAGCGCGCGCTGCACCCCTACCGCCTGCCGCTGGCCTGCGAATTTGTCGACGGCTGCGACGCCTGCCAGGGCTACCTGTGCGACCGCCGGTGCAAGAACGACGCCAGCCGCGTCTGCCTGGAGCCGGCCCTGTCGCAGCATGGCGCCACGCTGATGGATGAATGTGAAGTGGTGCAGCTGGAAGCCACGCACGAGGCCGTGACGGGCGTGGTATGCGAGCAGCGCGGCCAGCGCCTGACCTTGCGCAGCAAGCGGGTGTTCCTGGCTGCCGGCGCGCTGGAAACGCCACGCCTGCTGCTACAGTCGGCCTCCCCGTACTGGCCAAAAGGCCTGGCTAACTCTTCCGGCCTGGTGGGGCGCAACCTGATGCGCCACCACATCGACCTGTACGTGATCAAGCCGAAAACGCCGGCCGGTTTCGACAACCGCCAAAAGGAATTCGGCTTTAATGATTTCTACCAGCGCGACGGCCAGAAGCTCGGCTCGGTCCAATCCTTCGGCCGCCTGCCGCCGGTGCCGGTGCTGGCGGCGTCGATGGAAGACGATATCCGGCAAGGCGCCCTGCCCTGGCTGGCGCCCCTGTTCAAGCTGGCGCAGCCGGTAATGAAGCCCATCCTCAGGCAATTCGTGCACGAGCGCCTGGTGCTGGCCACCACGCTGGAAGACTTGCCGTATGCCGACAACCGCGTCACGCCAGCCAGCGGCGATGCCCGGCTGGCACTCGAGTACCGCGTACGTCCGCATGCTGCGGCACGCATCGATGCCATGCGCCGGCTGATGAAGGACGCGCTCAGGCCTTACGCCTTTGACCTGGTGAAACAGGCCGGCAATAACCAGCGCATTGCCCACGTCTGCGGCACCTGCCGCTTCGGCAGCGATGCGCGCAGCAGCGTGCTCGATGCCAACAACCGCGCCCACGGCCTGTCCAACCTGTACGTGGTGGATGGCTCCTTCTTCCCGTCCAGCGGCGGGACCAATCCCAGCCTGACGATTGCCGCCAACGCCCTGCGCGTGGCGCGCCACCTGACGGGAAAAGGAATCTACGATGATCAAGCTTGAAGATTTGCGCGGCCACTGGGCGCTGGTAACGGGCGCCTCGGGCGGCATCGGCGCCGAATTCGCGCGCGAACTGGCGCGCAACGGCGTCAACGTGGTGCTGGTGGGACGGCGCGCAGAACGCCTGCAGGAACTGGCGCAGCGCGTCGAGCAGGAGCTGGGCGCCAGGGCCGAAGTGGTACGCGTCGACCTCGCCAAACCAGGCGCGGTGGCCCATGTCAAGGAGCGCCTCGACGCGGTTGGCATCCGCATCCGCCTGCTGTGCAATATCGCCGGCATGGGGCGCTGGAACCGCCTCGAACACTGGGAGCTCAATGACTACCGCGACATGATCGAGGTCAACAACAGCGCCATGGTGGAAATGTGCTACCACTTCCTGCCCGACCTGGCATCGCATGCGGGCAGCGCGGTGATCAATGTCTCGTCGCAGGCCAGCTACCAGCCGGTGCCGTACATGGCGGTGTACGCCGCCTCGAAGGCCTTCGTGCAAAGCTTCAGCCAGGCCCTGCACGGCGAATGGAAGGAGCGCGGCATCCTGGTGCAGACCCTGGTGCCGGGACCCACCGACACCGAATTCGACGCCAAGGCCGGCGCTTACGCCAGCGCCCTGGCCACGCGCGGCAGCACGGCCGAAGTAGTGAAAGCTTCGCTGGCGGGCCTGGCCAAGGGCGACCCGGTGGTAGCCTCGATCAAGGGCACGTACAAGCAGCGCTTCTTCGCCGGCCTGTTCCCGCACAGCATGGTGATCCGCGAAGTGGGCAAGATGTTCAAGCCGCCACAATAAAAAAACCGCGCCGAAGCGCGGTTCCCGGAAGCATCGCGGCTTAGGCGCGGCGACGCAGGCGAGCCAGACCCAGCAGGCCAATGCCCATCAACAGCATGGTGCCTGGTTCCGGCACGCGGGTGAAGCGGTTTGAGCCATCAACCTTGAACAGGATGTCGTTGCGGGCCACCACTTCGGTGCCGAACGGGTCGCCGTTGTTGCTCGAACCGTTGCGGTGGAAGCCGGTGGTGGTCGAGGTGTCAGCCGGATAGTTCAGGCTCGACTGGAAGTCGATGCCGAACAGCAGGCTGGTCACGCCTTCCAGGTAGTTGGCGTCGATGAAGTCGGTCGGCGACAGCAGGCCTGCGTGCAGGCGGGCGGAACCCTGGCCGTTATTCGGTGCCAGCAGCTGGAACACGGACGAGTTGGAATCGATGGTCAACAGGGCGATCATGATGCCGTCGTCGAAGCCGACGCCAGTCGCGGTATTGGCGTTCTGGTTGGTATCGAAGTAGATCGCGACCTGGTTCTGGCCTGGCGCCAGGTTGAAGTTGGCGGTGGCGGTGCCGCCCGGGCCTGGCACGACGCTGGACACGACTTCGGTCATGCGGGCAGCGATGGTGATCTCGAACAGGCCGTCAGCCGAACCGTTCGCTTCGCCGTCCAGGCGGCCGCCCAGCGATGGGCTGCCGGTGCCGCCAGCCTTGCCGACCAGGGTGGCCTGGTACAGGAATTCGAAAGTGGAGCCAACTTGCAGCGGGGAACCGAAGGGGCCGATGCCCTTGGCCAGGCCGCTGCCGGTTTCAGCCCAGTCCAGCGAATTGACATTGGTCGCCAGGACATTGGTGCCGTCCTTGATGGTGAATGGGGTGATCACATCTGCCTGGGCTGCACCAGCAGCGAACAGCAGGCTGGCTGCAGTAGCGAGCGGGAGCAGTTTGCGGAAAATCTTCATTGTTTTGACTCCTGAGTTAAGGGGCTGTTTTGACCTTTTGCTGCTCTCCGGCCTCGCAGCGGGCACATACTCCTATGAGCAATAGTTGTGCCAGTCACCCGGTTCCCATAGAAATCAATAACTTGCAAGATTACTGTTAGTACCATGTTGGTATTAACTTATGTCGTTGTAAGGATTTTCGACAGTAACTTGCTAAAAGATTCCGACGACCGATAGTTACCGAATATGACCATCAGTTGGCGCGCGGCAGCGCTCGCGGCCGGCGTGGCCAGCAAGCCTTCCACGGCCTGCCGCAGCGCCGTCTCATCGAAGCGGTCGGCCCGCAGCAGCGCTCCGGCACCGGCCGCGACAATTCCCTGCATATTCAGGAACTGGTCGAGGTTGCCGGCAATGCCCACCAGCGGCACGCCGGCCGCCAGCGCCTGGTGGCTGGTCGGGCTGCCGCCGTTGCAGATCACCAGCGCGGCGCGGCGCGCCGCCTCTTCACCCGGCAGGAAGTCGGCCACGCGCGCGTTGTCCGGCACCGCATCGAGCTTGACCATGCCCACGGTGGCGGCCAGCACCGTCAGCGGCAAGCCGGCCAGCGCGCGCAGCACGCCGGGCAGCAAGGCGCCATGGCCCGAGCTGCCCACGGTCACGTACACCAGCGGACGCCCGGCCGGCAACTGGTCCCACCAGTTTGGCAGCGGCAGCGGCGGCGACCACAGCACGGGGCCGATGAAGGCGTGGTTGGCGGGCAGGTCGTGCGGCGGGAACAGTTCCGGCACATCGGCGTACAAGGTGTAGTCGGCATCGGTATACACCCGGTTCAGGTCCCAGCCCAGCGACGGCAGGCCATGCCGGCGCCGCACCTTGTTGAGCGGAATGGTGTGCAGTGCAAATGCCAGCGGGCGCGCCAGCTTGAACAGCGCATTGGCCAGCGGGATCGGCAGGAAGCGTGTCAGCGGCAGGCTGGGCACGATGTATTCCTGCTCCACGAAGGGGCTCCAGTAGGCATTGATCAGCGAGACATAGGGCACGCCGGCCAGGCGCGCGCTGATCGACAGCGACAGGCGGAAGTCGCCCACCACCACATCGGGCCGGACCTGGCGCAGCAGTTGCAGGTCTTCTTCCACATAGCCGGCCAGCGTCGCCGCGTCATACACCGGCTTGCCATCCGCCAGCGCCTGCAGGAATTGCTGGTTCGGGATGCTGTGGATGGTCCAGCGCACCAGGTCCGCGCCTTCGAAGCAAAAGCCGTAACGGTCGGCACAGGCAAAGTGCACTTCGTACTCGGTACGGTCGAGGCTGGCCGACAGCGCCAGCGGGCGGCCGACGTGCGCCAGCGTGACGGCTTCGGCAACGAACAGGATTTTCTTGCGCTGCATCATGGGCCGCCCGGCCTATTTCATCAGCTCGGCCAGCGGCTTGCGCAGCGAGCGCGCCGTGGGCGCCTTGCCGGCGCCGAGGCGGCCCATGAAGACCGCGGTTTCCGGCGCGGCGCCGATCACGCCGGTGAGCTGGCCATACA
Organism: Duganella sp. Root336D2; assembly: GCF_001425005.1. GTDB lineage: Bacteria > Pseudomonadota > Gammaproteobacteria > Burkholderiales > Burkholderiaceae_D > Rugamonas. Next base: position 85,017 of record NZ_LMDB01000004.1, read on the forward strand.
GGCGGCGCGCCGACTCCTGCAGCTTGTCGAGGCGGGTGAAGCGCAGTGCATGGCGCACATAGCGGCCGAAAATCAGCGGCGTCATTTCCGGCTGCATGTGCAGGCCGAGCGTGGTCAGGGTCAGCCAGAAGCGCTGGGTGGCGCGGCCGGCGGCCACGTAATCGTCGATGCCGGCCGGCGCGCGGCTGGCACGGATCACGAAGTGGGCGGCGCAGGCCATGCCGGGCAGCAGGTCCATCTGCAGGCGCGGGGCCCAGGTGCCCATCAGGGTATTCATGGTGTTGACCCGCTGCCAGCTCGCCATCGCCCACTTCATCAGGGCCAGGGTGCCGTGGTCGACGCCCAGCGCCTGGTCCGGCACCTTGTCCGGGCTGTGCGTCTTGCCCCAGTCGATGATGCTGCGGTGGACCTCGTACGCTTCCGGCATGGTCAGGCGCAGCTTGGCGTTGTTGAACATCAGCCGCGCCGCCGCCCAGCGGCCGCCGAAGCCTTCGATCCACTGCACCTGGTGCGCCGGACCGACCGCCGCTTCCAGCGCCTGCTTTTCCTGCGCGCTCAGCGGCCGCGTGCTGAGCGGGCGGCGCTGCACGCTGCGCGTGGTGATCGCCGCCAGCAACGGGCTGGGCTTGATGGCGGCATCAGGCGTGAAGCGCACATCGAACACGGGGTGGGTATCCGGGCTGTCGCCGCGCCGCAGCGCATCGGCGCGCAGGCCATGGCCGCTGGCGGCCAGCGCCATGGTTTCCAGCATGGCGCCCACGGCGACCTGGCTCGGATGCCCGTCCAGGTCGTACACCACGTGCTCGCGCGTGTCGTGGCAGTGCACGGCCACATGGTCCGGCGCCAGGATTTCGAAGCGCCACACCTGCGTGTTGTCGCCGCTGGGGGCCCAGCGCGCCAGGTCCAGGATCTGTTCGATGGTAGTCATGATTGGGCCATTTTCGCAAAGGCGCGCTTGCCGATCATGATGGCCAGGCGCTGGATCGGGTTGTTGTTGCCGCCGGGGCGCCAGGTGCGCACCAGCTGGTTGCGGTAGGCATCGAACTGCATGCCGTGCGGCGCCGCCCGCACATCGCCGCGCCCGAGCAGGATCTTGAGCGCTTCGGTGGCGGCGATGCCGGCGCACAGCTGGCAAGCCATGATGGTCGACGGCCCGCGCCGTTCGGCGAAATTGACGGCCGACGGCACCACCAGGTAGGGCCGGTGCAGGCCGGCCGGCGCCAGCCCGACCACAAAGCGGATCGCCTTGTCGCTTTCGGGCAGCTGGCCCCAGCCGAAATACTCTTCAAACGTCATCCGGCCCGGCAGGAAGTTCAGCAGCGCCGCGCCCATGCCCAGCGGCGCCACGGTGGTGGCCGGGATGCCGCGCGCGGCGCACAGGGCGAAGGTCTGCTGGCGGATGTCGAAGGCGAAGAAGTCGAGGCTGTCGATGTAAATGTCGACGCCGTCGAAAAATGCCTCGAGGTTGCCGGCATTGATTCCGTCCGGGAAGGTCTTGATCTCGAGTTCGGGATTGACGTCGCGCGCCATGCGCGCCATCACGTCGATCTTCGGCAAGCCGCGCGTCGATTGCATGGCGCCGACCTGGCGGTTGAAGTTGGCCAGGTCGAATTTGTCGAAGTCGGCAATGTGGAAGGAGCCGACGCCCAGGCGTACCAGGGTCATCAGGTGCACGCCGCCGACGCCGCCGGCGCCGGCAATGGCCACCCGCTTGCCGCGCAGGCTGGCCTGCTCGGCTTCGGTGACCCAGCCGATATTGCGGGCAAAGGCCTTGCTGTAGATGAAGGGGTCGCTCATCGCGCTTAACTGCCGTTCAGGACTTTCAGCAAAGCAATGGCATCGTCCAGGTGCGGGAACGAGGTGCCGGCAGCCACCAGTTTTTCCAGCTCCACCCGGGCGCCCTTCTTGTCGCCCGACTGGCTGAGCGCAACCGCCAGGTGGTAGCGCAGCATGGCATTGGCCGGCTGCAGCGTGCTGGCGCGCTTGAGCAGCGGCAGCGCGCGCCCGGTGTCGCCCTTGCCCACCAGCAGCCAGCCGGTGGTATCGAGCACGGCCGGGCTGTCCGGCGCCGCCTTCAGCGCCTTCTCGGCCGTGGCCATGGCGCGCGGGTCTTTCATCTGGCTGTAGGCCCAGGCCAGGTTGTTCAGCGCCACCGGGCTGTCGGGCGCGGTCTTCAATACCAGCTCGAGGTCGGCCGCCGCAGCGGCATACTGCTGGCGCGACAGGGCCAGTTCGGCCGCATACATGGCGGCGGCCAGGTCGCCCGGCTGTTCCTTGCGGTGCTGTGCCAGGCGCTGGTCGGCGTCGCGTGGCAGGCCCGCTGCCAGCAGGGTGCGGTGCAGGGCCAGCAGGATGCGGCCGTCCTTTTCATAGCCATAGGCCGTTTCGTACAGCGCCACCGCTTCCTTGTATTTCTGCTGGCGCGCCAGCAGGTCGCCTTCCAGCACATAGCCGGCCGCCTGCTGCCCTTCTTCCTTCTGCATCTGGCGCGCGATGGCCAGGACTTCGGCCGGGCGGTTCTGCTGCTGGGCGATTTCCGCCAGCGCCAGGCGCGCCGGGCGGTATTTCGGGTCGATCGCCAGCACTTTTTTCAAGTCGCTGCTGGCGGCCGCGGCATTTTTCAGCATCAGGTGGGCGGTTGCCATGCCGAACCAGGCGCGCAGCGATTTCGGTTCCAGCTGCACCATCTTGCCGAAGCTTTCCAGGGCGCCGCTGGCGTCCTTGTTGGCCAACTGCACCTGGCCCAGCAATTCGGCCAGGTAGGGGCTGGCAGGATCGTCCAGCTGCAGCTGGCGCGCCAGTGTGCTGGCCTTGGCGACCTGCCCGGCCTGCAGGTAGGCATGGGCCAGGCGCGTGCCCAGCTCGCTGGCCTTGGGCTTTTCCGCCACCGCTTTTTCCAGCCAGCCGAGCGCTTCCCCGCCCTTGCCCTGCTGGCTGGAAATATCGGCCAGCGCCGTCATGGCGCCGACATTGTGCGGGTCGTGCTGCAGCACGATGGCGAAACGCTGGCGGGCCGCTTCCGGCTGCTTGTCCTGCAAGTCGAGCTGGGCCAGGTTCAGGTTGGCGGCCAGGTGGTTCGGCTGCAGGGCCACGGCTTTCTCAAAGGCCGCGCGCGCCGCCGGCGCGTTCTTCTGCGCCAGGTAAATGCCGCCTTCCAGGTTGCGCACCACGGCGCTGTCCTTCTGGCTGGCGTGGTAAGCCTTGATTGCCGCCAGCGCCTTGTCGTAGCGGCGCATGCTGATTTCGGTGTGGATCAGGTAGAGCGCGGCCTGCTCCGACTTGGGGTCGAGCTCGGTGGCCCGCTGCAGCTGCTCAAGCGCCTTGTCATACTGGCGCTGGCCCAGCTGGGCCAGCCCGATCGACAAGTGCAGCGTCGCTTCATTGGGCAGCACCTGCGCCGCCTGTTCGAAATACTGCAAGGCCGCAGCGTAGTCCTTGTTGCGCAGGTTCGATTCGCCGGCCAGCACCAGCAGCTGCGGGTCCTTGGCGCCGCTGCGCAGCAACGGCGCCAGGGCTGCCGCCGCTTCAGCCGGCTGCCTGGTGGCCAGCAGGGACTGCGCCAGCAGTTTGCGCGCAAACAGGTCTTCCGGGAATTTCTCCAGGTAGGCGTTCAGGTAGCCCTGCGCCGCGGTGGCATTGCCCAGCTTGAGTTCGTTGGCCCCTGCCAGCAGCACGGTCGGCATATGGCCGGGCGCCACCTTCAGCAGCTTGAGCAGGCTGGCCTGCGCTTCGCTATGCTTGCCCTGGGTGTGGTCGAGCAGGGCTTGCAGGTAGAGCGCATGCGGGGTGTCCGGGTGCAGCTTGTCGAGTTCGCCGATATCGGCCTTGGCGGCGTCGAATTTCTTGAGCGCGATTTCAAGGTCGGTGCGCTCGACGCGGGCCAGCAGGTGGTCGGGCTGTACGCCGAGGGCCCGGCCCAGCGCCGCCAGCGCGGCCTCGCTCTGGCCCAGCTTGCGCAGCAGCGCAGCCTGGTAGCGCAGCACGGCCAGGTCTTGCGGATGGCTGCGCTGCGCCTGTTCGGCCAGCGCCACCGCGCCGGCGCTATCGCCAGCCCGCTGGGCCAGGCGCGCCTGGCCCAGCAGCGCATTCGCCTGGCCGGGTTCGCCGGCCAGCGCTTGCGCATAAGCTTCCCTGGCCTTGGCGCTGTCGCCCAGCACCAGCCAGGCATCGCCGCGCAGCGCCAGCAGGGCCGGCTTGGCATGGGCCGCGTCGGCGCTGCTTTCATCGAGCGCTTGCTGCGCCTTGTCCTGCGCCAGCAAGGCGCGCAGCAGCTGCGGCAAGGCGCGGACGCGCTCGATATTGAGGCCGAGCGCCTTGCGGATTTCCTTTTCAGCCAGGGCGGGCTCGTTGTTGTCGTTGTAGACGCGCGCCAGCAGCAAGCGGATTTCGCCGTCCTGCGGGCTCTTGTCGGCGGCGTTCTTGAGCTGGATCAGGGCCGCCTTGCTGTCGCCCTTCTGCAGATACTGCTGGGCTTCCGTCATCAGCGTGGCGCTGGTTTCGGACTTGAGGCAGCCGGACAGGCCGACAGCCAGCATCAGGCTGCCGAAGATGGCGAGGGCGCGCTGCGCCCCCCGGTTCTCGCGACGTGGCATGGAAACCCCTGCATGGTGGTCAGGATATTGACAATACCACAATAATTGTCAATCGACTATCAAATCTCAATAGACTATTGGAGGTTCTTCAGGCGCTGCACAATGCCGCATTCTTCACGCGGCGAATAGAACAGCGGATAGAAGGAACGCGCCGCCATCGCCACTTCCGCGCCCTGGCCGCCGTATTTTTCAATCTGTTCGCTGACATGGGCCAGTTCGACCACCAGCAGGTAGGCCGGCGCATCGACGCGCGGATTGGTCTTCAGTTCGCCCAGCCGTTTGAAGCCGAGCATGGCTTCGTAGAAGCGCCGGTGGCGCGGGTTGATTTCGATGAAGATGTGGGTGCAGTGGTGCAGGTCGCGCGCGTAAATCACCGACAGGTGGAACAGCGATGCCATCTGCGACTTGCTGCCGCCATTGTCGAAAGCGAGCTTGGTGATCTCGCACACGCGGGCGCCCGGGATCATGCGCACCGAATCGACCTCTTCCTTGAAAATTTCATCGGCCATGATGCCGATCGAAGAGTCCAGCCCGAGGGTCAGGGTACCGACCACTTCGCCCTTGTCGCTGGCGGTCAGCGTGATCCGGTTCGGATCATCGCTGAGTTTATGGGTCCCGGCATAGCCACGCCAGGAGTACATTTTGTTGATTAGCAGGCTAGCCTTGCTGCGGCCTTCAACCGTATCGATCATGCGTATACCAAAAGATTTTTCGTCGGTGACCAGGTCTTCCATATTTTCCGGAAGCAAGTCCTCGAGCGTGGCGCGCGCATGGGAGTCGGCTGGAGTCTTCCGGATGGGCTCGGCTTCCAGCACAGGGATGGCAGTTCCATTCATGGCTCTTCCTCCTTTGGTACCCGCAAGCCTTACGGCTTGCCACTACCAATGAGCACGGCGAGCGGCGCGGACGCCGTGCTCAACGGCAAAATATAGTTGATTACACTTGCGGGGGTGCGCACGATTGATGCCGGGACGAAAATGTATCGGGTTGCAAGTGAGTTATGTAAAAATTACTAACTTTCTACATGTTGGCATGGCAGCGCCCGCTGCACAATACCTGTGAAGTAAATGTTGGGAAAATGACTCTATTGTTTTCGATAACACAATAGGCGTAGAGGAGGGGGTGGCCGCACGCGGCTGCGCGCGTGCGGGTTTTACTGCGCAGAAGTTGCTAGTTATTCAAATTGCTTTTGCAAGTTACGTGCTTCGTCGGTCTGGGCGAAGCGTGCATCGGCCATGGCGGCCTGCAGTTCCTTGCGGGCGCCCGCCTTGTCGCCCTTTTTCCACAGCGCCGCCGCATAGTGGCCGCGGATGTCGGACGCCTTGGGCGCCAGGTCGCTGGCCTTCTTCAGCACCGTCAGTGCGCGCTCGAGCTGGTTCTGCTCGGCCAGGATCCAGCCCAGGGTATCCATGACGGTCGGGTTGTCGCCGGCCAGTTGCTGGGCCTTCTCGGCCGTCGCCAGGGCGCGCTTGTCCTTGTCCTGCTGGTAGGCCCAGGCCAGGTTGTTGAGCGCCATGGCGTTGTCCGGCATCTTGGCAATCACGCTTTCCAGCTGGCCGATGGCGGCTTTGTATTGCTTGGCGGCCAGGTTTTGCTCGGCAGCATACATCAGGCCCAAAGGCTCGTCCGGATGCGCCTTGCGCCAGGCGGCGATCTGGGCATCGGCTTCGGCGCCGCGGTTGGCCGCGCGCAGTGCCGCACTGAGCTTGAGCACCAGGTCCGGCCGCGCCGCCAGTGCGAACGCTTGCTGGTAAGGCGCCACGGCCAGCGCCGGTTTGCTGGCGCGCATCTGCAAGTCGCCTTCGAGCAGGAAGCCGCTGGGCTGCTTGGGCTGGGATTTTTGCAGGCTGCGCGCCACGGCCAGCGCATCGTCCGGCTTGTTCTGCAGCAGGGCCAGGTCCGCCTGCAGCATATGCGCCGGCACCGACCCCGGATCGAGGCCCAGCGCGCGCTTCACGCTCGACTGGGCGCCCGGCAAATCCTTTTTCTGCACCTGGACGCTGGCCAGGTAAAGCTGGGGCTGCGGCAGCTTCGGCGCCACGCTGACCAGCTTGCTATAGCTTTCATAGGCGCCATCGGTGTCGCCGGTCATCTGCTGCGCGCGGCCCATCATTTCCAGCGCCAGCGGCGCTGCCGGATGCACGATCAGCACATTGCGCATATGCGCCACCGCCTTGGCCGGCTGGCGCGTCTGCAGGTAGTAGCCGGCCAGGCGCACCGCCGGCACCAGCGCATCGGGGTCGACGGTGGCGGCTTTTTCCAGCCATTGGGCGGCTTCGTCGCGCTGCTTGGCGCGCTCGGCCAGTTGCGCCAGCGCCGTCATGGCCGGGACATTGTCCTTGTCCTTGTCCAGCAGTTTCAGCAAGTGCTGGCGCGCGGCATCGGGCTTTTGCTCCATCATTTCAAGCTGCGCCAGGTTGACCACCGTGGCATAGCTGGCCGGCGCCAGTTCCACCGCCTTGCCGAAGGCGGCGCGGGCGCCGGCCTTGTCCTGCTTGGCCAGCAGCACGTGGCCGCGCAAGACGTGCAGTTCAGCATCCTTGCCATGCTTGCCATCCTGTTTGGCCAGCACGGCCAGGGCCTGGTCGTAGTTGCCCATGGCCAGCTGGGTGCGCGCCAGCGCAGTCGCGGCCGGCAGCGAGTCGGGCTCCAGCTCGAGCGCCTTCTGCAGCATGGCCAGGCCTTTGTCGCGCTCGCCCAGCGCGATGCGGGCTCCGCCCAGGGCAATATAGCTGGCGGCGCGTTTCGGGTTGAGCGCGACGGCTTGCTCCAGCAGGGCGGCGGCCTTGGCCGGTTCGCGCTGCAGCATATGGGCTTGCGCCGACAGTTCCAGCAGGCTGCCATCGCTGACCTGGCCCTTCAGCACCGGTTCCAGCACTTTCTGCGCTTCCGCCGGGTTGTTGCCGCGCAACAGCGTGGCCGCCAGCAGCTTGCGGGCAAACTCATTGCCCGGCTGCATTTCGAGATAGGTGCGCAACTTGGCCTCGCCCTGCTTCAGCGTGCCGAGCTGGAAATCGACCGCGCCCGAGAGCAGCAGGCTCGGCGCATGTTTGGCCGCGCCTTTGGCTATGGTTTGCAGGTTGTCGCGCGCTGCCGTGTAATTGCCGCGCGAATAGTCGAGCAGGGCCTGGGTGTACAAGGTGGTCAGGCTGCGCGGCGCGGTCTTCTTGGCGGCATTGATGGCGGCCTGGGCGGAATCGAGCTTGCCGGCCACGATGTCGAGGTAAGCCTGCTCCAGGTTGGCGCCGCTATTGGTCGGGTCCAGCTTGAGTACTTCGGCAAAGGCGGCGCGCGCCTCTTCCGGCTTGGACTGGGCGCGCAGCAGCTCGCCCTTGAACGTCAGCGCATTGATATTGCCGCCGTCCTTGGCGATGGCCTGCTCGGCCAGCGCGCGCGCGCCCTCCAGGTCGTTGCCGATGGCCGCCAGGCGCGCCATGCCGGTCAGCGCGTCTGCGCTGTTGGGTTCGGCATCCAGGGCGCTCTGGAATTGCTTTTTCGCCTCATCGAGCTTGCGCAGGCCGATCAGGGCCTCGCCGCGCACCGCCAGCATGGCCGGGCTTTGCTGGAACTTTTCCGTTTCATCGAGCATCTTCTGCATGTCGCCCAGGCGCAGCAAGGCCTCGGCCAGCAGCAGTTCGCTGTCCTGCGGCCGGTATTTCAATTCGAGCGCGCGGCGCGCTTCCTTTTCCGCCGACACCGGATCACCCAATTGCAGCGACAGCTTGCCCAGCTGGTAGCGCGCCTCGCCGTTGTTGGGGTCCTTGGCCAGCGCATTCTTGAGCTGGATCTGGGCGCCCTTGCGGTCGCCTTTCTGCTGCAGCTGCTTGGCATCGGCCAGCAGGCTTTCCGGGGTATCCGACTTGCAGCCGGCCAGCAGTGCGCTGGCGGCCAGGGTGGCGGCAACGGCCAGCCGGGTTACGCGATGTGCCATATTGTCCTCAGTAAGCGTATCGTTTGTTATGCGTTGCGGTGGGCGCGGAACCATTGCTCCAGCATCATCAGCACCCAGACCATGGTGCCGTGGTAGCCGGCGTGCTCTTTCAGGTGGGTGCCGACCAGTTGTTCGATGAACTCGCCGCGCACCACCTTGCGCGCCTTGAGGTCGCTCAGGCTGTCCGCCGCCAGCTGCTGCAGGGAGCGGTGCTGCTGCAGCCAGACGCCGAACGGCAGGCCGAAACCGTGTTTCTGTTTGCTGATGATGGCATCGGGCAAGAAGCCGCGCAATGCTTCCTTGAAGAACCAGCGCAACTGGGTGCCATTCAGCTTCTGCTGCGGGGTCAGGCCTGCCGAAAAAGCCACAAGGGCATCGTTCAGGAAGGGGAAAGCCGCCTCGACGCCGGCCAGCTCGCAAGCCTTCATCACTTTCGGCAAGTCGTTGTCGGCCAGCGTGATCTGCAAGTCCAGCGCCAGCATGCGGTTGATCAGGGAGCGCGCTTCGCTGCGGCCGTAGTTGCGCTCCAGGGTAGCGATCGGGTTGCCGATGTCGGCCGCCGCCAGGAAGTCGTCGGTAAACACTTGCTGCGGGCCGTAGCGGCCCAGCAGGTTATAGGTTTCCAGCCGCGCCGGCATGCCGACCGAGGCTTGCTCGATATAGCTGCGCGCCTTGCGCAGCAGGCGCACCCGCTCGCCGCCGGGGAAGTTGAACACGGCCGGCTCCAGCAGGGCCTTGCGCACCAGGCGCGGCACCCGCTCGTACAGCTCGAACACGTGCTGCTTGGCATAGCGCTCGTTGCCGCCGAACAGCTCGTCGCCGCCATCGCCGCCGAACATGCGCTGCACGCCGTCGGCTTTTGCCATGCGCGCGCAGTAGTAGGCCGGCACCGCCGACGCATTGCCGAAAGGCTGGTCGAACACGGCCGCCACTTGCGGGATGGCCGCCACCACGTCGTCCGGCGTCACATAGTATTCATGGTGCCGGGTGCCGAAATGGCGCGAGGCCAGGCGCGCATATTCCATTTCGTCGTAGCCCTGGGCTTCGAAACCGATCGAATAGGTGTCGGCCGCCACGCCGCCGACCTGGGTCAGCATGCCGGCGATGGTCGAACTGTCGGTGCCGCCGGACAGGAAGGCGCCGACCTTGCGCTCGCCCGCGGCTTGCTTCACGCTGTGGCGCAGCAGCGACAGGAAATCTTCCTTCAGTTCGCCGAACGAGCGCTTGCCGTCTTCCTCGAACTGCATGCGCCAGTAGGTGTGTTCTTCGACGCGGCCCTGGCGGTAGTGCAGGTAGCGCCCGGGCAGCAGGCGCTGCTGGCCCTGGTACACGGTGGCCGGCGACGGCACCATGTGGAAATAGACGTAGTTGTACAGGCCCTGGTGGTCGAGTACGCCGGGCGTCAGCGGGTGGCGCAGCAGCGCATCGGCCGAGCTGGCAAACACCAGGGTTTCGCCGGCCAGCTGCCAGTTCAGCGGCTGGATGCCCATGCGGTCGGTGGCCAGCAAGGCCTCGCCGCTGCGTTCATCGAGGATGGCCAGCGTGAAGCAGCCGTGGATCTGTGCACAGGTGCGCTGCGCGCCCTGCGACCACAGGGTGGCGACCGTGGCGGCCACGCCCTGCCCGGCCGCCTGCGCCGCCAGCGCCGGGTCATCCAGGCGCGGCTGGCCCCACAGGGCCACCAGCAAGCCATCGCGCTGGTACACGTCGGCACTGCCGTCCAGCGCCGCCACCGCCAGCGCGCTGCGCTGGCCGCAGCGGGCATGCAGCGTGCCCTGGTCGAAGCGGGACAGCGGCGCTGCCATCTGCTCCAGCAATTCCGGCGCAGCGGCCAGCCCCATCCATCCACAGATCCCGCTCATATGCTTCCCTTCCGCTTACACGAAAACTTCGACCGCGGCCGGGTGGCTGAGGAATGCCGCCGGGCTGGCCGTGGCGCCGTAGGCGCCGGATTGCAATACCACCACCAGGTCGCCCGCCTGCGCCTGGCCCAGTTCCATCTGGTCGGCCAGCAGGTCGAGCGGGGTGCACAGCGGCCCCACCACCGAAGCCTGCTCGCGCGGGCCGCCGGCCACACGGGTGCCGATCACTACCGGATAATTCTTGCGGATCACCTGGCCGAAATTGCCGGAGGCCGACAAGTGGTGGTGCAGGCCGCCGTCGGTCACCAGGTAGACCTGGCCGCGCGATTCCTTGCGGTCCACCACGCGGCACACATAAGCGCCCGCTTCGCCGACCAGGTAGCGGCCCAGCTCGATGACCACCTCGGCGCCGTGCAGGCGCGGCCGCACCTCATCCATGAGGCGCGCCAGGTTCGCCCCCACCGCAGCCAGGTCGAGCCTTTCTTCGCCCGGGAAGTAGGGAATGCCGAAGCCGCCGCCGATGTTCAGGATGCGCGGCGCGCGCGGCGCCGCTTCGGCCAGGCGCAGCGCCAGCGCGAAGGTCTTTTCGTGGGCCTCCTGCAGCGCCGCCGCCTTCAGGTTCTGCGAACCGCTGAAGATGTGGAAGCCATGGAAATCGAGCCCCAGCGCGCCGATGCGCGCCAGCATCGCCGGCACCCGTTCGGCATCGACGCCGAACTGCTTGGGGCCGCCGCCCATCTTCATGCCGGACGATTTCAGCTCGAAGTCCGGGTTGACCCGCACATTCACTTTCGGCACCACGCCCAGGCGCTGGCCGAGCACGGCGGCGCGCTCCATCTCGCCTTCCGATTCCAGGTTCAGCACGATGCCGGCGGCAAGCGCGCAGGACAGTTCGGCTTCGCTTTTGCCGGGGCCGGCAAAACTGATCCTGGCCGGCGCCATCACGCTGTCGAGCGCCACCCGCAGTTCACCGCCGGAAGCGACGTCGATGCCGTCGACCAGGCTCGCCATATGCTGCACCACGGCCGGCATCGGGTTGGCCTTCATGGCGTAATGCAGGTGCACGTCCGGCGGCAGCGCGGCCCGCAGTTCGGCCACGCGCTGCGTCATGGCGGCGCGCGAGTAGGCGTAAAACGGGGTCTGGCCGACGCGGGCCGCCAGGCGCGGCAGCGGGATGCCGCCGATCAGCAGGCAGTCGTCTTCGACCGCGAACTGCAGCAGCGGCGCGTGTTGCGCCCGGCGCGGTGCGTCCATGCTCATACGCCCTCCGCGAAGATGTTTTCGTACTGGGTCGACAGCAGCTTGCGGTCGATCTTGCCATTCGGGTTGCGCGGCAACGGCGTGGCGGACACGATCACCTTCTGCGGCTGCATATAGGCCGGCAGGTGCGGCTTGACGGCCGCCAGCAGCTCGGCGTCGGTGAAGGATTCGCCGGCGCGCGGGAAGGCCAGCAGCACGATGGCCTGGCCCAGGCTCGGGTGCTTGACGCCCAGCGCCGCCGCCTCGCCCACCTTGTCGCGCGCATACACCACTTCTTCCACCTCGGTCGGGCTGACGCGGTAGCCGGAAGTCTTGATCATTTCATCGTTGCGGCTGATGAAATAGAGGAACCCTTCCTCGTCCCGGCGCACGATATCGCCCGACCACACGGCCATCTCCACCAGCGGCAAGCCATACTGCGGCGAGGCGTAAGGCTTGAAGCGCTCGGCAGTCTTGGCCTGGTCGTTCCAGTAGCCCAGCGAAACCAGGGCGCCACGGTGCACCAGTTCGCCCGGCTCGTTGGGCGCGCATTCGCTGCCGTCGGGGCGCAGCACCACCACTTCCGCGTTCGGGATGGCCTTGCCCATCGAGTCGGGTCGGCGCTCCAGTTCGGACGGCGGCAAATAGGTCGAGCGGAAGGCCTCGGTCAGGCCGTACATCAGGAACGGCTTGGCATGCGGCAGCGCGGCGCGCAGCGCGTCGAGGGTGGCGCGCGGCATGGCGCCGCCTGAATTGGTCAGGTAGCGCAGCGTGCAGTCGGCCGGCCAGGCCAGCGGCGCCAGCTGGATCCACAGCGGCGGCACCGCCGCCAGGCCGGTGATCTTTTCCGCCACCACGGCTTTCAGCACGTCGCCCGCGAACAGGTGGTTGATCAGGACCGCGGTGGCGCCGACGCGGAAGGCGGTGGACAGCTGCGACAGGCCATAGTCGAAGGACAGCGGCAGCACGGCCAGCAGGCGGTCGGCCGCCGTGTTTTCCAGGTAGCTCGAGACGCTGACGGCGCCCGCCACCATATTGCGGTGCGACAGCACCACGCCTTTCGGGCGGCCGGTGCTGCCCGAGGTGTACAGGATGGCTGCCATATCGGTATCGATGCAGCGGTGCGGCGCGGCCGGCGGCGCATCCTGCATGGCCGCCGCCCACGGCAGCACGTGCAGCTGCGGCAAGCTGGGCAAATCGTCCGCCTTGCCGGTCACGATCACGGTGTGCAGGTCGGGGCAGGATGGCAGCGTGCCGGCCAGCAGGCGCAGGCGGTCGGCCGAGGTGACCAGCACCCGCACATTGCAGTCGCCCAGGATGTAGCCGACCTGTTCCGGCTTGAGCAGGGGGTTGACCGGCACGAACACGCCGCCGGCGCAGGCTGCGCCAAACATGGCAGCCACGTTCTCGATATTCTTTTCCAGGTAGACCGCGACCCGCTCGCTGCGGCGCAGGCCCCTTGCCAGCAGGCCATGGGCGGCGCCTTCCACGGCGGCGGCCAGGGCGGCATAGTCCAGGCGGCGTTCACCGTACACCAGGGCCTCGGCCTGCGGCGTACGTTGCGCCGAAGCAAAAATAAATTGATGGATCAGGTCGCTCATATTACTTCGTCAATAGGAATTGCATTAATTATATTGCAAAATTATAGGATCCTTGCCGTGCATCATCCCGTAATGCGCTGCCGCTGCGGGTTTGTTGCAACAATCCACGCACAAGCCAGAGTATTGCATTTAATATATGGTTTTCTGTGCAAAATCAATCCGCGTCGTGAAAAATCCTGTCCGCCCCCCGTCGTCGCCGAAGCCGGCCATTGCCCTGGTTGTCGGCTTGTGCAGCCACGGCTTGTCCGTGGTGCGCGGCCTGCACGAGGCGGGAGTCGAAGTGTACGCCCTGGAGAAGGATGCGTGGCGGCCCGGCGTGCGCAGCAATGCCATCGTGCGCACTTTCCTGTGCAGCGAAGCCGAGATGGCCGACCTGGCGCCGACCCTGGCCGCCTTGCGCAGCCGCCTGCCGGCCGGGCGCCAGGTGGTGCTGTTCCCCAGCAATGACACCCATGTGCGCCAGATGGGCGAGGGCATGCAGCTGCTGCTGCCGCACTACCTGCTGAGCTGGGCCGCTTGCGCCGCCGACGTGCTGCGCTTGCAGCGCAAGAATGAACTGGAACAGGCCGCCCGCAGCCAGGGCTTGAATTATCCGCGCTCGGCCACCCTGCTCAGCGTCGACGAAGCCGAGGCGGCCGTGGCCGCCTTCCGCTACCCGGTGATCCTGAAACCGGCGCGCCCGCTGTCCTCGTTCAAGACGGCCCTGGCGCACGCCCTGCCTGAACTGCTGGCGCTGCTGCAGCAATACCAGGGCGACTTGCCGATCCTGGCCCAGGAATACATTGCCGGCGGCGACCAGAGCCTGTATTTCGGCGCCCTGGTGCTCGACCGCGGCAAGGTGGTGCAGGAAATGGTCGGCCGCAAGATCGCCTCGTTCCCGCCGGCGCGCGGCCAGACCACGGTGGCCGAAAGCGTCGACGAGCCGGAGGTGCTGGCCTTGACGCGCCAGTTCTTCGCCGGGCTCGAGATGTCGGGCCCGGTGTCGCTCGAGCTCAAGCGCGCGCCGGACGGCAGCTTCTGGGTCATCGAGCCGACTGTCGGGCGCACCGACTTCTGGCTCGAGCTGTGCGTGGCGGCCGGCTTCAACCAGGTCTACCAGGAATTCCAGCTGGCCTTGGGCCAGCCGGCCCAGGCGGGCGCGCTGCGCGGCCCGGTCACCTGGTTCGACGCCGAAAACGATACCCTGTCCTACTGGCGCGCAGTGCGCGCCCAGCGCACGCTGCGCCCCTACGGCGGCAAGCGGCCGGCATTTACCTACTGGCGCGCCAGCGACCCGCGGCCCTTCCTGCAGGCTTGCCGCGTCGGCCTGGCCTGGCGCTTGCGCGCGCGCCTGAAGCGCCTGCTGGGCACGCCGCGCGAGCAGCGCGGCAATGCCTTGCGCGTGCGCGAGCTGTCGATGGACCAGCCGCTGCCGCCCGAGCTGGCGAACTGGCTGCGCACACACCAGCCCGACCCGCTGTTCTGCACGCTGGACTGGTACCAGGCCCTGGTGCGCTTTGAACGCGAAGTGCATCCGGACAGCGGCCGCAGCTTCAGCTGGCTGTTTGCCTGGCGCGGCGAGCAGCCCTGCCTGGCGGTCGCGGTCGAACGGCTGCCGGGCCTGCTGCGCAGCATGGAAGTGCGGCTGCTGAGCAATTTCTATTCGCCCTGCGTCGGCCTGTTCATCGACCGCGACCTGCTGGCGCCGGCGCAAGGCTGGCAGGTGCTGCTGCAAGCGCTGGACCAGCTGGAGAAGGGCTGGCTCAAACTGAGCGCCGCGCCGGCCAGCCTGGCGCAGGCCGAGCAGGCCAGCGAAGGCTTGTCGGCCCAGGGCCATGCCGTGCTGCGGGTGCCGCTGTCGGCCAATTATTCGGCCTACGCCCCGGACCTGGACAGCTACTGGGCCAAGCGCCCGTCGCAGCTGCTGAATACCCTCAAGCGCAAAGGCAAGGCGCTGGCACGGGAAGCGCACCGCTTCGAAGTGGTGACCGCACCGACCGCGCAGCAGGTCGAGCATTACTGGTCGACCTACGGCCATAGCTGGAAGGGGCGGGAGCCGTCGCGCTCCTTCATCGATTGGCTGATGCAATGGAGCGCCGCGCGCGGCTACCTGCGCCTGGGCTTGCTGTACCTGGACCAGCAGGTGGTGGCCAGCCAGCTCTGGCTGGTCAACGACGGGGTGGCGCATATTTTCAAGCTGGCCCAGGATTGCAATGCCGACCGCTTCTCGCCCGGCAGCCTGCTGACCGGGCACCTGATCGAACATGTCTACCGCCACGACCAGGTCGAGCGCATTGATTTCATGCTGGGCGCCGACCCCTACAAGGGACTCTGGATGGAGCAGGAAAATCCCTGCTTCACGCTGGAGGTGCTGAACCGGCGCCATGTGCTGGCGCCCGCGCTGCGCCTGTACCTGTCGGTGCGCGCCCTGCTGCGCCAGCGGCGCGCCGGCCGCGCCAGCGAATTGGCAGTCGCGCCGGGCTGAGCGCGGCCGCGCCACAGCCACAGCGCGCCCCATTCCATAATCGACAACAATGATGCACAATATGCAATTCAGGCGACAAATGGCCGCCGTCCGCGGCCCGGCGTGCTGGACCGGTAAAAAGCGGACCATGTACCATGTCACTTTTATTGCTGCCACGGAGTAACGCATGTATTTGGAAGAAGTGAAGACCATCCTGACCGATGTGCTGGCCCTCGGTCCCGCCGGACGCAGCCTGGACCAACACTCGGCCCTGCTGGGCAGCCTGCCCGAGCTCGATTCGATGGCGGTGGTGCAACTGATCGGCGCCCTGGAAGAACAGTTCGGCTTCACCATCGACGACGACGAGATCGACGCCGCCACCTTCGCCACCCTGGGCAGCCTGGCAGCGTTCGTGCAGCACAAGCTGACTGCATAATGCCGCCACCGGTACAGCCTTTGTTCATCGGCCAGGGCAGCGCGGCGCGCTTCGGGCTGTACCATGCCCCGGCCGCGCCCTGCCGCGGCGCCTGGCTGTACCTGCCGCCCTTCGGCGAAGAAATGAACAAGGCGCGCCGCATGGCGGCGCTGCAGGCGGCGGCCCTGGCGCGCCAGGGCTATGCCGTGCTGCAGCTCGACCTGCACGGCTGCGGCGACAGCGCCGGCGATTTCGGCGACGCCAGCTGGGACAGCTGGCTGGCCGACGTCGCCAGCGGCCTGCAATGGCTGGCCGCCACCCTGGGGCCGGCACTGCCGCAGCCGCCCGGCCTGTGGGGCCTGCGCCTGGGCGCGCTGCTGGCGCTCGACTATGCCAGCCGCGCCGCCGCGGCCCCGGCCGCGCTCCTGCTGTGGCAACCGGTGCTGCAGGGCAGCGCCCACCTGACCCAATTCCTGCGCCTGCAGGTCGCGGCCCGGATGCTGGGCGAGGAAGGCGGCGCAGGCGGCACGGCCAGCCTGCGCGCCGAACTGGCGCGCGGCGCGGCCCTGGAGATCGCCGGCTATACCCTGGCGCCGGCCCTGGCACTGGGCTTCGACGGCCTGGACGCCAGCCGCCTGCTGCCGCCCTGCCCGGTGCACTGGTGCGAGGTGGTGGCGCAAGACGGCCGCGCGCTGCCGCCGGCTGCGGCGCGCGTGCTCAAGGCCTGGCAGGAGGCGGGCGTGGCCGCCACGCTGCGCCTGGCGCCCGGTCCCCAGTTCTGGGCCACCCAGGAGCTGGCCGAAGCGCCGGCCCTGCTGGCAGCCACCTGCAACTTGCTGGACGAGGCTTGCCATGCCTGACGACCGCGCCCTCAGCTTTGCCTGCGGCGGCGACACCCTGGTCGGCATCCTCAGCCCGGCGGCCGGCCCCGCCGCGCGCGGCGTGCTGGTGATTGTCGGCGGTCCGCAATACCGCGCCGGCAGCCATCGCCAGTTCACCCTGCTGGCGCGCGCACTGGCCGCGCGCGGCATCCCGGTGCTGCGCTTCGATTACCGCGGCCTGGGCGACAGCGCGGGCGCGGCGCGCGGCTTCGAACAGGTGGAAGAGGATATCGGCGCCGCCATCGACGCCTTCCAGGCCGCGCTGCCGGGCTTGCGCGAGGTAGTGCTGTGGGGCTTGTGCGACGGCGCCGCCGCTGCCCTGTTTTACGGCCACCGCGATGCGCGCGTGGCCGGCCTGGTGCTGCTCAATCCCTGGGCCCGCACCGCTGCCGGCCTGGCGCGCAGCACCCTCAAGCACTACTACTGGCAGCGCCTGCGCGAGCCGGAGCTGTGGCGCAAGCTGTTCAGCGGCCGCTTTGCCGCCCGGGCCGCGCTGCACTCCATGCTCGGCCTGCTTGGCGCGGCGCGCCGGCCCGCCGCGCCGGAGCAGCCGGCCGGGCCGGCAGCGGCCATCGCGCGCGACGGCAGCGCGCCGCCCCTGAGTGCCGACTTGCCGGCGCGCCTGCTGGAGGCGATGCAACGCTTCCAGGGCCGCGTCCTGTTCATTTTCAGTGGCGCCGACCTGACGGCGCAGGAGTTCCTCGACATGACCAAGGCTTCGCGCCGCTGGCAGCAAGCGCTGGCGGCCCCCGCCGTGCAGCAGCACACCCTGGCCGGCGCCGACCACACTTTCTCCACCCGTGCCTGGCGCGACCAGGTGGCCGACTGGACTGCGCAATGGGTGCTGGCATGGTGAAGCGCGTACTGATGGTGGCCTTCCATTTCCCGCCGCTGCGCGGCAGCAGCGGCATCCAGCGCACGCTGAAGTTCGCGCAATACCTGCCGGCCCTGGGCTGGCAGCCGCTGGTACTGTCGGCGCATCCGCGCGCCTACGCCAACCAGGGCCCGGACCAGCTGGCGGAAATCCCGCCGGAAGCGGTGGTCAAGCGCGCCTTTGCCATCGATTCCGGGCGCCACCTGGCCTGGCGCGGCCGCTACCTCGGCTTCATGGCCTGGCCCGACCGCTTTGTCGGCTGGTGCCTGGGCGCCGTGCCGGCCGGGCTGGCGCTGGTGCGCCAATACCGCCCGCAAGTGCTGTGGAGCACGTACCCGATTGCCAGCGCCACCCTGATCGGCCTGCTGCTGCACAAGCTGACGCGCCTGCCGTGGGTACTCGACTTGCGCGACCCGATGACCGACACCAATTACCCGCGCGACCCGAAGGTGCGCGCGCTGTGGCGCTGGATCGAACGCAAGGCCGTGCACAACGCGGCGCTGGTGGTATGCAATACGCCCAGCGCGGTGGTGACCTATACCACGCGCTATCCGCATCTGCCGCGCAGCCGCTTTGCCATGCTGGAAAACGGTTACGACGAAGAGAATTTCCGCAACGCCGGCGCCCAGGCAGCGCGCGCCGCGCGCGCGCCCGGCCAGCCCTTCACCCTGGTGCACAGCGGCATCATCTACCCGTCCGAACGCGACCCGGTGCCGCTGCTGCGCGCCCTGGCCGAACTCAAGGCTGCCGGCCTGATCGATGCCGCCCAGCTGCACATCGTGCTGCGCGCCACGGCCCACGACGACTACGTCAGCGCGCTGCTGGCCGAACACGGGATCAGCGACCTGGTCAGCCTGGCGCCGCATGTGCCCTACCAGGCGGCGCTGGCGGAAATGCTGGCGGCCGACGGCTTGCTGGTGCTGCAGGCCAGCAACTGCAACCACCAGATCCCGGCCAAGCTGTACGAATACCTGCGCGCCGGGCGGCCGATCCTGGCCCTGACCGATGCTGCCGGCGACACCGCCGCCACCTTGCGCGCAGCCGGGGTCGACACCATTGCCCCGCTCGACGATAGCGCCGGCATCCGGCACGGCTTGCTGCACTTCCTGCAGCTGGCACGCGCCGGCCGCGCGCCGCTGCCGGCGCCGGCCGCCGTGGCTGCCGCGTCGCGCCAGGCGCGCACCATCGAACTGGCACGCATGCTGGACAGCTTGCTGCCCCAATCGCAGGCCCTGCCGGCTCCGGCCGGCACCACGGAGGAAGTATGAAAACCCGGTTCCTGGCGCTGGCCGCCATGCTGTACGCCGTTGCCGTGCCCGGCAGCGCCCGCATGTATTGCGGCGACACCTCGATCAACCAGCACGACTTCCGCACCGTGCCGGACTATTTCCTGAAACTGGTGCACTCGCGCCACTTCACCGACGACATCGAGCAGGGCATCCGCGGCGAATCCGGTACCCTGGGCGGCGACCTGGAGTACACGCTGGTCCACATCCCGAACCATCCGCGCGCGCTGAACACGGCCTTGCGCCTGGCGCCGCGCACCCCGAGCGGCGTGCTGGAAGGGGCCAAGCTGCCCATCGAATGCTATTTCGAGCGCGCGGTACGCTTCTATCCCGACGACAGCAACGCCTGGCTGATGTATGCGCGCTTCGCCTATGCCAAGGGGCGCCAGGGGCAGGCGCTGGATATGCTGCAGAAGGGGCTGGAAATTTCCCCCGAGGACCCGGCCATCAACTACAACATCGGCCTGATCTATGCCAAGCAGAAGAAGTTCGAGCAGGCCCTGCCCTATGCCCAGAAGGCCTACGCGCTGCAGTTCCCGCTGCCGGCGTTGAAGCAAACCCTGGTCAAGGCCGGCAAGTGGGTGGAGCCGCCGCCGCTGCCGGAAGAAAAAGCGGAAGAAAAAGCGGAAGAAAAGACTGACGAGGAAAGCAAGGCGGAAGCCCGGCGCGAGGACAAGCCTGGCGAGGGCGCCGCCCCCGCCGCCTCGGCGCCACCAGCCAAGCCATGATGCGGCTGCTGTGGCGGCGCGGCGCCGCCCTCGCCGCCCTGCTGCTGCTGATGGCGGCTGCCAGCGTGTATCCGGCGCCGCGCCTGCCGCTGGCCATCCTGCTCAGCGGCTACATGGCGCTGCTGCTGTGGCGTCCGCAAGCCTGGCTGCTGGCCGTGCCGGCCCTGCTGCCGGTACTGGACTTTGCGCCGTGGACCGGCTGGTTTTTCCTGGAAGAGCTGGACTTGCTGCTGCTGGCCACCTGCGCCGCCGGCTACTGGGCCGTGGGGCGCGAGGCGGCGCCCACCAGGCTGCCCGGCCTGGCCCGCTTCGCGCTGGGCCTGTTCGTGCTGTGCTACCTGGTGGCGGCCTGGCGCGGCGTGATGCCGCTGGCGCCGCTCGACGCCAACTCCTTTGCCAACTACACCAGCCCGTATAACGGCTTGCGCGTGCTGAAAGGGGTGCTGTGGCCGCTGCTGCTGCTGCCGCTGCTGCGCGCCACCGCGGGCGAGCAGGGCGGCAACCTGCAGCGCCTGCTGGTGCCGGGCATGCTGCTGGGCCTGGCCGCCTGCAGCCTGGCCGTGGTGTGGGAGCGCATGGCCTTCCCCGGCCTGTTCAATTTTTCCAGCGATTATCGCCCGACAGCGCCGTTTTCCGCCATGCATACCGGCGGCGCCGCGCTCGATGCCTACCTGGCGATGGCCTTTCCCTTTGTCACGCTGTGGCTGGTCAACCACCCGCCGCCGCGCCGCCTGGCGCTCGGCCTGGCGGCACTGGGCCTGGGCCTGTTTGCCGGCCTGACCACCTTTTCGCGCGACATCTACCTGGCCTATACCGCGGCCGGCGCGGTGATCGTGGTGCTGGGTTCGGCCCACCATTTGCGCGGCGGCACCCTGTCGGCGCGCCGCATGGCCGCGGCGCTGCTGCTGCTGTTACTGAGCTACTGGGTCCTGAGCCAGGTGTTTGTGCATGGCGGCTACCGCGGCCTGGGCGCTGCGCTGGGCTTGCTCGCCACTGCCCTGCTGCTGGGCGGCGCCGCGCCGCGCCTGCCCCGGCCCCCTGCCGCTGCCGGCCTGGCCCTGCTGCTGCTGCTGCTGGTGGGGCTGGTTGGCATGCTCGGCGCGGCCAGCCCGATCGCCAAAGGACCCTACCTGGCTTACGCCATCGCCCTGCTGTGCGCGGCGGGCGGCGCGGCGCTGCTGGCGGCCGCGCCGGCGCCGCAGCGGCGCTGGGGCGTGCTGCTGCTGGCGGCGGCGCTGCCGGCACAGGCGCTGGCGGCGGCCCTGGTGGCGCGCCACTACGGCGGCAACCTTGCGCTGCCGGGCATGGCGCTGGCGATCCTGCTGGCCCTGGCCATCGGCGCCGGCCGCCTGCTGCCGCAGCCGCCCTGGAAACTCGAGCGTGGCACCCTTACCGTGGCCTTCTTCAGCGCCATCGTGTTTGCCGCCCTGATCCCGATTTCCAGCAGCTACTACACCGGCAGCCGCTTCGCCACGGTCGGCAACGACCTCACGGTGCGCGTGACGCACTGGAGCGATGCGCTGGACATGATGGACGGCACGGCCATGGCAACCGCGTTCGGCCAGGGCCTGGGCCGCTTCCCGATCGCCTACATGTGGCACAACACGCAAGGCGAAGTACCGGGCACCTTCAGCTATGCCGACGAGCCGGGCAACCGCTACCTGCTGCTGGGGGCGGCCCAGTATGCACGCGGCTGGGGCGAGGTGCTGCGCATGCTGCAGCACGTCGATGTGCAGCCCGGCAAGCAGTACCGCTTCCGGCTCGACATCCGGCGCAAGAGCGCGGACGCGCTGCCGGTGGCCATGGTGTGCCAGCGCTGGCTGATCTACCCGCAGGATTGCAGCGTGGTCAAATGGCAGGCCGCGCCGCTGGTTGAGGGCTGGCAAACCGTGCAGGGCGAACTGCCGCTGCGCGGCGCGCGCGGCAGCTGGGGCGCGCCGCTGGTGCTCGAACTGTACAACCGCTCGCACAAGGCGCCGCTCGAGGTCGACAACGTGAGCCTGGTGGAAGCCGGCAGCGAACGTGAACTGATACGCAACGGCAGCTTCAGCGGCGGCCATGATTTCTGGTTCTTCAGCAGCGACCGCAACCACATGCCCTGGCACGTGAAGAATTTCGCGGTCAACCAGGTGTTCGAACTGGGCTGGGTGGGCGCGCTGGCCACCGCCTTCCTGCTGCTGGCCCTGGGCGGGCGCATGGTGGCGCGCGGCCTGGCCGGCGACAGCTATGCCACTGTCAGCCTGGCGGCGCTGACCGGCTGCATGATGGTAGGGCTGTTCGATTCCATCACCGACGTGCCGCGCCTGACCATTGTGTTCCTGCTGATTGCGCTGGCCGGCAGCCTGAAGCCGGCACGCAAGCGCATCAAGCTGCGCCGCCGGCGCCCGGAAGCCGAAGCGGAGGAGGCCGGCGCCGTCTCGACCTGAAGGCTCAGCTGGCCTTGATGGCGTGCCGCTCCAGCAGGTCGTACAGCGTCGGGCGCGACACGCCCAGCAGTTCCGAAGCCTTGACGATATTGCCCTCGACGCGGGCCAGGGCGCGGATGATGGCGCGGTACTCGGCTTCGTCGCGCACCTGGCGCAGGTTGAACGGCTCTTCTTCCACCGGCGCGCCGGACAGGCCCAGGTCGTCGGCCGTGATGGCCGGGCCGTCGGCCATGATGATGGCGCGCTTGATGCAGTTTTCCATTTCCCGCACATTGCCCGGCCAGTCGTGGTGCGCGATCTGCGCCAGCGCATCGGGTGAAAAGTGCAGGTTGGCGCGGCCTTCCTGGGCGCAGAAGCGGTTCTTGAAGTGCTGCGCCAGCAGCACCGAGTCGCCGTCGCGTTCGCGCAGCGGCGGGATGGTCAGCACGATTTCCGACAGGCGGTAATACAGGTCTTCGCGGAAGCGGCCGGCTTTCACCAGCTCTTTCAGGTTCTGGTGGGTGGCGCAGACGATGCGCACGTCGACCGGGATTTCCTCATGGCCGCCAACGCGTTCGATCACGCGCTCCTGCAGGAAGCGCAGCAGCTTGGCTTGCAGCGGCATCGGCAGGTCGCCCACCTCGTCCAGGAAGAAGGTGCCGCCATTGGCCGCTTCCACCTTGCCCTTGGTCTGCTTGACGGCGCCGGTGAAGGCGCCTTTCTCGTAGCCGAACAGCTCGGACTCGAGCAGGGTTTCCGGAATCGCGGCGCAGTTGATCGCCATGAAGCGTTCCTTGGCGCGCGGGCTGCCCTGGTGCAGGGCGCGCGCGATCACTTCCTTGCCGGTGCCGGACTCGCCCAGCACCATGGTGGTGGCGGTGCTGGGCGCCACCTTCTCGACCTGGCGGCAGACCTTCTGCATGCCCGGGTCGCGCGAAATGATGCCCGACAGCGGGCTGTCGGCGCTGCTTTGCTGCATGCGGCGGTTTTCCTGCTGCAGCCCGTGCAGCACGAAGGCGCGCCGGATCACCAGCGCCAGCAATTCCGGCTCGCACGGCTTCTGGTGGAAGTCGTAGGCGCCCATGGCAATGGCCTGCACCGCGTGCGAGCGGTCCTGGTTGCCGGTCAACACGATGACCTTGGTGTCCGGCGCCAGCGCCAGGATCTGCTGCAGCGTGGCCAGGCCCTCGGTGGCGCCATCCGGGTCGGGCGGCAGGCCGAGGTCCATGGTGCAGACTGCCGGTTCGTGGCGCCGCAGCTGGGCCAGCGCGGCTTCGCGGTCGCCCGCTACCACCACGTCGTAGTCGTCGAAACTCCACTTGAGCTGCTTTTGCAGGCCGGGATCGTCTTCGATAATCAACAGCTTGGGTTTGCTCTGGCTCACAACGGGTCCTTGCGCCTTCAGGCGGCTTGTTCAATGGTTTGCTGGCGGTACAGCGGCAGGCTGACCGTGAATGTAGTGCCTTGCTCCGGCGCGCTGCGCACCTGCAGCGTTCCACCCAGCTGGTGGATGTATTCCCGGCTTTCGAAAGCGCCGATGCCCATGCCGGCCGACTTGGTCGAGTCGAACGGCTTGAACAGGCGCTCGCGGATGAAGTCTTCGCTCATGCCGCTGCCGGTGTCGCTGACTTCCACCAGCACCCGTTCGCCGTCGCGCGCCAGGCGCACGCCGACCCTGCCGTCGCGCGGGGTGGCTTCGATCGCGTTCTGGATCAGGTGGCCCAGCACGCGTTCCAGCCGCTCGCCTTCGGCCAGCACTTTCAGGCCGGCCTCGGCCAGCTGCAGCGAGGGCTTGGGCTCGAAGGCAGCCTTGAGCGTTACCGCCTGCGCCAGCAATTGGCCCAGGTCATGCGGCACGGCGCGTTCCGGCGAAGCAGTACGGCTGAGCTTTTGCAGCATCAGTTTCATTTTCTGCACCGACAAGGTGACGGTCTCCATCATATCGCGTTGGAACTCCGGATTGTCGGCATGTTTTTCCGCATTGGCCGTCATCAGCGACAACTGCGCCACCAGGTTCTTCAAGTCGTGCACCACGAAGGTCGACAGGCGGTTGAAGGAGTCGAACTGGCGCGCCAGCATCAGGGCATTGTCGGCTTCCTGCTGCGTCAGGTAGGAGGCGGCCTGGGTGCCGGCAATTTTCAGCAGGTCCAGCACTTCCCAGTTCAGCTTGACCTCGCTGCGCGACGCCATCAGCACCACAAATCCGGCCAGCCGCCCCTGCAGCAGCAGCGGCAGCACCAGCCAGGCCTTGGGGAAGGCCAGCAGCCAGGCCGGCAGCGGCACTTGCGGGTCGTGCAACTCGTGCGTGCCCACGTCCACCAGCCACTGCTTGCTTTCCATCAATTGGCAAAACGCCGAATCGGCCGCTTCGCTCGCATGCTGGGCCTGCACATGCCAGGAGGCCAGCGGCTCGAAACGCTGTTCGCGCCGTATCCACAGCGCGCCGCCCTGGCTTTCCACCAGTTCGGCCAGGGCCGAGATGGTGCGTTCGCCCAGGTTGGGGCCGGTATCCGACAGGGTGCGGGTAAAGGCCAGCCACTCTTCGCGGTAGTCGTAGTTGTAGCGGTAGAAATGCTTGCTGATGAAAACTTTGAGCCAGGCGCGGAAGGATCCCGAGAACAGCACGCCCGCCAGCAGGAAGGTGGCGCCAAACAGGAAGGCCAGCTGCATCAGGCCGCCCCAGGAACCGCCGACGAAACGCAGGTAGTAGGCCGCCAGGCTCATGGCCAGCAGGTAGACCGCCGAACCGAGCAGGGCCGCGGAATGGAAGGCGACGCGGCGCGACACTGCCAGCTGGGCCGGCCAGGAAGCGCGCCGCAACAGCGAAATCGCCAGCAGCGGCACGATCAGCGCATTGACCAGGCCGCGCGCCGCCCACAGTTCAGGGTCGAGTTCGCGCAGCAGCAGCATATCGCTGTACAGGTAAAAGTCGTAGGCAAACAGCGCACCCAGGCCGAGGCAGATGAACTTCATGGCCCAGCGTATCTGCACGCTGCGGTCGCGGTACAGCTGTTCCACCAGCAGCATGCCCAGCACCGCCATGCCGAGGCGGCCGATGGCCAGCACATGGAAGGCCAGGCTTGGCGGCAGCTGCTGCGCCAGCAGGCTGGCCAGCAGCATGGCGCCATACACCGCCAGGCTGGCCTGGAAGGTGCGCGCGGCGCGCTGCCACAGGCCCAGCATGGCCAGCAGCACGGCGGTCCAGGCCGCGTTGCGCAGCCACTCGGCGCCATGCAGCACCCACAGCGCCCACGGCACCACGGTGGCGCTGGCCATCACCGCGCCCCACAGCACTGTCAGCAGTGAAGCGGCGGCCAGCACGCGCTGGTGCGGACGCTGGTCCGGGCGCTGGCGCCAGCCGGTCAGGACCAGCACGCTAAATAACAGAAACGCCAGCGCAGCGCTGGCGTAACTGAAGGCGGTGATACTGGTCGGCATCAGGACTCCATGTGCTTAACGGCCTCCCCTGAACATGACCACCTTGATGGTATCGATCAGGACCAGCACATCGAGCAGCAGGCTGTTGTTCTTGACGTAGTACAGGTCGTACTGCAGCTTCTGCA
Organism: Duganella sp. Root336D2; assembly: GCF_001425005.1. Lineage (GTDB taxonomy): Bacteria > Pseudomonadota > Gammaproteobacteria > Burkholderiales > Burkholderiaceae_D > Rugamonas. The sequence continues at coordinate 110,837 of NZ_LMDB01000004.1, forward strand.
GCGCGTCTTCCACCGTATCGCCATAGCCATAGCGCACCTGGGCCCAGCCGGTGATGCCCGGCTTGATGCTGTGGCGCACATTGTAGTAAGGCACGCGCTCGGTCAGCTGCTCGACAAAGTAAGGACGCTCGGGGCGCGGGCCGACGAAGGACATTTCGCCCTTCAGCACGTTGAGGATCTGCGGCAATTCGTCGATCCGCAGCTTGCGGATGATATTGCCCACGCGCGTGATGCGCGGGTCGTTCTTGGCGGCCCATTGCGGGGTGCCGTTCTTTTCCGCGTTCTTGAACATGCTGCGGAACTTCAGGACGCGGAACACGCGGCCGTCCATGCCCACCCGTTCCTGCGAATAGAACACCGGTGCGCCGTCTTCGATCACGATGGCCAGCGCGGTGATGAGCATCACCGGCAGGGACACCACCAGCAACGACAGGCTGGCCACCACGTCCACCGCGCGCTTCATGAAGGTGCGCATGAAACTCTGGTCGAAGCCGCCGCCGAACACCAGCCAGGAAGGCTGCACCGACTCGACCCGGATCTGGTAGGTTTCGCGCTCGAAGAAGGTGGCGGCGTCGGTGACCTGGATGCCGTACAGCTTGCACTCGAGCAGTTCCTTGATCGGGAAGGCGCCGCCGCGGCGGTTCTGCACCGAGACCACGATTTCCGATACGCGCTGGGCGTTTGCCAGCGCTACCAGCGAACCGCCTTCGGGCAGGTGCAGCAGCTGGTTCTGCGGCACGCAGGTTTCTTCCGACGGCACCGCCACATAGCCGGCCACGTCGTAGCGGCGGTAGTTGGTGTCGCGCGTGGCCAGCTCGCCGCACTCCTTGGCCATGCTGCCGCAGCCGAGGAAGATGATGCGGGTCGACAGGAAATGCGTGCGCGACGTTTTCATGAACATGGCGCGCGCCAGCAGGATGCCGAAGCCGGAAATGATGAACACCAGGACCAGGATGCCGCGCCCGAAATACAGGTCCGGCGCCAGGTAAAACACCAGGGTCAGGATGCAAAAGCCCATGGCGAAGGAAGGCATCAATTGCAGGAAGAAGGGATTGCGCAAGCCTTCCTGGAAATTGATCTGGTACATGCCCAGCGCAGACATGCTGAACACGATAGCGGCCGCAAAAATACAGGCCGACATGAAGAAGTGGTCGAGCTTCGGTATGGCGAACTGTTCACCGTCGAAAAAACGCAGCCCAGCGCCAGCGTAGAACGAGCCAATCAGGATCAACACCTCCAGGAAGAGCAGGCTGAAGACAACCTTGGAAATGTAGTGATTGGAAATTCTTAGCATTTTTATTCCCTCCCGCTTTACTGCTCATGCTGGCCGTGTAAGCGCGCGGAGCCTTGCGGCCATGTCTCGTTAACTAGTCTCGTGGGGCCAGGTGGCGGACGTACCAGTCCATGGCCTCCTTCAAGCCTTCGCCAATACGGTGCGAAGGATTGAAACCCAACAGCTCGCGCGCCTTGCTGATATCGGCCTGCGAATGGCGCACGTCGCCGGCCCGGAATTCCTGGTATTGCGCCTGGTGCTGCAACAGGTGCGGGAAACGCTCCTGCAGCAACTCGCGCATCATCAGGTACAGCTGGTTGAGACTGGTGCGCTCATTGAGCGCCACGTTGTACACCTGGTTGGCAGCGCCCGGCTTGTCGGCCATGGCTGCCAGCAGGTTGGCTTGCACCACGTTGTCGATGAAGCAGAAATCGCGGCTGGTTTCGCCGTCGCCATTGATGAACAGGGGACGGTTGCGGATCAGGGCCGACACCCACTGCGGTATCACGGCCGCATAGGCGCCGTCCGGGTCCTGGCGCGGGCCGAACACGTTGAAATAGCGCAGGCCGATGGTTTCCATGCCATACGTGCGGGCGAAAACATCGGCATACAGCTCGTCGGCATATTTGGTGACGGCATACGGCGACAGCGGCCGGCCGATGGTGTCTTCCACTTTCGGCAGCGCCGGATGGTCGCCGTAGGTGGAACTGGACGCTGCATAGACGAAGCGCCGCACCCGGGCGTCGCGCGCCGCCACCAGCATGTGCAGGAAGCCGGTCACATTGGTGCCGTGGGTCAGCAGCGGATCGTCGATCGAGCGGCTGACCGAACCAAGTGCGGCCTGGTGCAGGACATAGTCTTTCCCGGCGCAGGCTTGCTGGCAGGTCGCCAGGTCGCGGATATCGCCTTGGATGAAGCTGAACGAGGCCCAGGCCGCGGAACCGACCGCTTCGCGCACCTGGTCCAGGTTGTGCTGGTGGCCGGTGGCGAAGTTGTCCAGGCCCGTGACCTGCTGGCCGAGCTTGAGCAGCGCCTCGACCAGGTTGGAGCCGATGAAACCGGCAGCACCCGTCACCAGCCAATGGTATCGCTGGCCACGCAAATGCAGCCGCACGTCGTCAAACTTGCCCACTACAGCCCTCCCAGGCTTCCCTGATATTCTTGTTACAGGCGCCAGACGCTGTAACCAGCTTCTTCCAGGCCTGCCATATTGAATGCCGATTTCACATCGATGAAGACGCCGCCCGGATTCAGCTTGGACGACAAATCCCCGAGCGACAGCGCCAGCAATTCCTGGTGCGATACCGCAGCCACGACCGCATCGGCTTGCGGCAGGCTGTCCCAGCTTTCCAGGCGAATGCCGTACTCGTGCACCGATTCCTCCGAATCAGCCACCGGATCGTGCACGTGCACGTCGAGGCCATACGACTTCAGTTCAAACACCACGTCCGCCACCTTCGAATTGCGCAAGTCCGGGCAGTTTTCCTTGAAGGTCAGGCCCAGCACGTTCACTTTCGCCCCCTTGATGTGGCAGCCCGCCGCGATCATCTGCTTGACGGTTTTCTCGGCCACGAACTTGGCCATGCCGTCATTGATGCGGCGCCCCGCCAGGATCACCTGCGGGTGGTAGCCGATCATGTCGGCCTTGTGGGTCAGGTAGTAGGGATCGACGCCGATGCAGTGGCCGCCGACCAGGCCGGGACGGAAAGGCAGGAAATTCCACTTCGTGCCAGCCGCCTGCAGCACTTCCAGCGTATCGATGCCTATCTTGTCGAAGATGATTGCCAGCTCGTTCATCAGCGCGATATTCAGGTCGCGCTGCGTATTTTCGATCACCTTGGCCGCTTCCGCAACTTTCACGCTGGAAGCCCGGTATACCCCAGCAGTCACTATCGATTCATATAGTTTAGCAACCTCTTCGAGAGTTGCTGGATTATCTCCCGAAACCACCTTCAAAATCGTTGTCAGGCGGTGCTGTTTGTCGCCTGGATTGATACGTTCCGGCGAATAGCCGACGTTGAAGTCTTGCGGCCATTTCAGTCCGGAATGTTTTTCCAGCACGGGGATGCAGACTTCTTCGGTGGCGCCCGGGTACACCGTCGATTCATAGACGACGATGGCGCCCTTCTTCATGTACTTGCCAACCGTGGTCGAGGCGCCGACCAGCGGGCTGAAATCGGGCGAATGGGCGTTGTCGACCGGGGTCGGCACTGCCACCACGATGTAATCGGCCTCGGCCAGCGCGGCCGGGTCATAGGTCACGTGCAACTGGGTCGCTTCGCGCAGTTCCGCTTCCGACACTTCGCCGGTCGGATCGCAGAATTGCCGGTAATTTTCAATCTTGGACTGCGACAGGTCGAAACCGATAGTCTTGCGCTTCTTGCCAAACTCTACCGCCAAGGGCAGGCCCACATAGCCCAACCCTACGACTGCTACCACCTTGTTCTGATCCATATCAGTTCCCGTGAGAATTGCCACTTACTATTATGCTAACAATATATTCCAGAAGCCCCGCAACTACAATGTACAGTTCACAATTTGCGTCCGCCGGGCGGCTAAAAAGTGGGCCCTGCACTATGGTGCGTGTAACAATTCAGCGGGCTTTCCGTTGGCCAAATGCGACAGAAATGTATGGAATGTTTGCCAATTAACTTGTCCATTTGATACGGCTTGTCAATTTTACACGGAAGCCCGGAGGCTGTCACAGCCTTTTGATTGCACTGCACCATAAAGCAACGCGGCGACCCGCGGGCCGCCAGCATTGCCTAAATGATAAATGATTATTGCGACAAAGCGATGACCGTTCGCTTGGCAAGAGGCGCCGGCGCCACACCTTGCGGCAGCGCGCTGCGGGCGGCGATCTGTTTCAGCTTGAACACTGCGATCGCTTGCGCCACCCATTCGGCCTGGCGCGCCAGGCTGCCGGCGGCCGCGGCAGCCTGTTCGACCAGGGCGGCGTTCTGCTGCGTGATGTCGTCGATATGCAGCACCGCCTGGTTGACCTGGCCAATGCCGCGGCTTTGCTCCTGGGTGGCATGGTGGATCTCGTCCATGACGCGGGTGACGCGGCCGACCGATTCGATCACTTCGCTCATGGTGGCGCCGGCGTTACTGGTCAGCCTGGCGCCGGCATCGACCTTGGCGATCGAACTGTCGATCAGCTGCTTGACTTCCTTGGCGGCGCTGGCAGAGCGCTGGGCCAGGCTGCGCACCTCGGTGGCCACCACGGCAAAGCCCTTGCCGTGTTCGCCGGCCCGCGCCGCTTCCACGGCCGCATTCAGGGCCAGGATATTGGTCTGGAAGGCGATGCCGTCGATCATGCCGATAATGTCGAGGATCTTGCGCGAGGACTGGCTGATATCGTCCATGGTCTGCACCACTTGCGAGACGATGGAGCCGCCGGCCGCCGCCACGCTGGAGGCCTGGCCGGCCAGTTCGTTGGCACTGTGCACGCTGGCCGCGCTCTGCTGCACGTTGCTGGTCAGCTGTTCCATGCTGGCCGCGGTCTGCTGCAGGCTCGATGCCTGCGACTCGGTGCGGCCCGACAGGTCCAGGTTGCCGCTGGCGATTTCGCTGGTGGCGGTCTGGATTTCATCGAAGTTGCTGCGCACGTCGCCGATGATGCTGTGCAAGTTGACGTTGGTCTGGCGCAGCGCCGCCAGCAACTGCCCCATTTCATTGTCGGCGCCGATATCGAGGGCGCCGGTCAGGTCGCCGCCGGCCATCTTGCGCGCAAAGCCGGTTGCCATGCGCAGCGGCAGCACGACCGCGCGCTGCAGCGCGTACCAGAAGCACAGGGCCAGCACGATGAAGCCGGCATTGGCCAGCGTCATCCACAGCGGCGCCTGCCGCGCGGCGCCGGAGATGGCAAGCATGGCCAGGAAGCCGGTCAGCGCGCCCATGCCGATGCCGATCAGCCTGGCCAGCGAAATATCGCGCAGCCGGCTGGCCCAGTTGCGCCAGCCAGTGCGGCGCAGGCGGCCGCGTTCGAGGCGCAGGCGGCGCGGATTGCCCTCGCGGATTTCGCGGTAAAGCTGCTCGGCCTGCGCCACCTGCTCGCGGCTGGGCTTGCTGCGCACCGACATATAGCCGACCGGGCGGCCGGCTTCGATCACCGGCGTCACGTTCGCATACACCCAGTAGAAGTCGCCGTTCTTGCAGCGGTTCTTTACCATCCCGCTCCATGGCATGCCGGCCTTGATGGTGGACCACAGGTCGGCAAACGCTTGCACCGGCATGTCCGGATGGCGCAGGATGTTCTGCGGCGCGCCGATCAACTCCGCTTCGGTGAAGCCGCTGACTTCGATGAAGTAGGGGTTGGCGTAACTGATCTTGCCCTTCAGGTCCGTGGTCGAGACAATGGTCTTGCCCTCGTCCAGGATGAACTCCTGGTGGGTGACAGGGGTGTTGAGGCGCATGCTGGAACTCCTTGTTCGGCGATGGGGAAGCTGGGCACGAACCGGGCGTTGGGGTCCGCATGGCGTGGGCGGGACGCGAGCAGGCGTCCCAAGCCATGTCATGCGTTCAAGTATAGGAAGGTGATGCGCGCTGGAAACTCACGAATAATTTCAATAGGAAAATTCAATGAGATTATGTGGCGCATCCGCTTCACGCCGGCGTGCGACGGCGCAATACGCTGCGCACCTCGGCCACCATGGGACGATTGAGCAGCAGGCTGGCCACGCCATACGCCAGCATGCCGCCGAGCACTTCCGCCACCAAGGCCCAGGCGCGCGGCTGGCCGGCCAGCGGGGCACGCAACAGCGTCACGGCGCCCAGCATCAGCGCAGCGCATAACAAGGCCGGGCCCGTGCGGCGCGCCACCGCCTGCGCTTGCACGCCGATGGCCGCCAGCATGCGCCGCATATTCAGGAACAGCACTACCGGGTAAGCCAGCAGCCAGGCATAGGCCACGCCCTGGATGCCCCAGCGGGTGCCGAGGTAGAAAGCGGGCGGCATCAGCAGGCAGGACAGCAGCACATTGCGCAAATTGATGCCCGGCTGGCCGAGCGCATCGGTAACGGTGGGCAGCATCTGGGCCAGGGTGCGGAAGGGCATGACCAGGCACAGCACCTGCAGCGGCAGTACGGCGCCCTCCCAGCCCTTGCCCAGCACCACGCTGACCAGTTCCGGCGCCACGCTGGCCATGCCCCACAGGATGGGGAAGGACAACAGGCTGATGTAGCCCAGCATCTGCAACACCCCGGCGCGGATGGCCGGCAAGTCGTGCTGGCTGCGCGACAAGATGGGGAACAACACCTGGTTCAGGATGCCGGCCATGCGCTGCACCGGCAGTGAAGCCAGGTGCATCGAGACCGAATACCAGCCCAGCGCCTGGTCGCCCAGCACCCGGCCGACGATCGCCACGTCGGCCTGCATGAAGCTGTACCACAACAGGCGGGTGGCGGTCAGGCTGCCGCCAAAGCCGAGCAGCTTGCCCATCCCTGCCAGCGACCAGTCCGGCCGCGGCTGGCCCGGCGCGCACCAGTTCAGCGCCCCCATGCGCCACGCCTGGGTCGCCAGCATGCCGGCCACCAGCGACCAGACGCCGGCGCCGAACAGCGCCATGAACAGCGTCACCTGCGAGCCGACCAGCGCCGCGCTCAGTTCGACCAGCGAACGCTGCCTGTATTCCAGGCGGCGCTGCAGCCGCACATCGGGAATGATGGCCAGCGGCAGCAGCAGGAATTGCACGGACAGCACGTGCAGCAGCAGCTGCAGCCGCGCTTCACCATAGAAAGCTGCCACCAGCGGCGCCAGCGCATTGGCCAGCAGGAACAGGCCCAGGTTGACCAGCCAGACCACGCCCACGGCTTGCCGCAAATCCTGTTCGCTGACATCCTTGCGCTGGATCAGGGCCGGGCCCAGGCCCACTTCGGCAAACATGCCCAGCAAGCCCAGCACCACCGTGCACATGGCCAGCAAGCCATAATCGGAGGGCGCCAGCAGGCGCATGACGAAAATCGTCACGCCCCAGGTAACCACTTGCGAGCCCAGCTTCGCCCCCGCCACCCATTTCACGCCACGCGCCAGCTCAGTTTGGAGTTTCATCGGTCATCGAAGCATCGTGGCGTTGGAGAAAGGGATTGCAATCAGGATAAGTGAGCGGGCTGGACGCCGCAAGCGCCGCAACCGGGCGCGGGATTGCCAAAACGTCCAGCATATTATCTTAATGATACGACCCCGGCAATCGCGAAATTGACAGCGGGCGGGCCGGCTGGCATGATCTTAATGGTCAATTGACAACATTTAACGGGAATAAAATGCTCCAGCTCCTGCGCTCGATCAAGAACAAATTCACCCCTGAAGCACCGCTGCCCATGGGTGCCCAGGCTGAGCGCGCGGCCGACCAGCGCGGCTTGCCAGGCCGCGATCCGGGCATTGAGGCGGTACTGGCCGCCTGCACCGAGTGGCTGGGCGCAGCCCAGGACCATTCCGTTTCCGCCGATGGCGGCGTGGCGCGCGACTTCAGCCTGGTCAAGGGCTGGGCCACTTCGTATCCCGAAACCACCGGCTATATCGTGCCGACCGTGATCGAGCTGGCGCGCCGCCAGGGCAGCGCCGAGCTGCACCAGCGGGCGCGCCGCATGCTGGACTGGTTCGTCGCGATCCAGTTCCCGGAAGGCGGCTTCCAGGGCGGCCGCATCGATTCCAGCCCGCGCGTGCCGGTTACGTTCAACACCGGCCAGATCCTGCTTGGGCTGGCGGCCGGCGCCCGGGAATACGGCGACGCCAAATACCTCGACGCCATGCACCGCGCCGCCGCCTGGCTGCGCGATTCGCTGGATGAAGATGGCTGCTGGCGCAAGCACGCCACCCCGTTCGCCAAGCCCGGCGAAAAAGCCTACGAAACGCACGTCGCCTGGGGCCTGTTTGAAGCCGAACGCGTCGCGCCCGGCCACGGCTATGGCGAGGCCGGCCTGCGCCAGGTGGCGTGGGCACTGGGCAAACAGCAGCCCAACGGCTGGTTTGCCTCGAACTGCCTGAACGACCCGGTGCATCCGCTGAGCCACACCATCGGCTATGTGCTGCGCGGCGTGCTGGAAGGCTACCTGCTGTCGCAACGGCCGGAACTGCTGGCGGCCGCCGAACGCACCGGCAGCGCCCTGCTGGACGTGGTCGGCGCGGATGGCTTCCTGCCCGGGCGCCTGGACAGCCAGTGGCGCCCTGCGGCCAGCTGGGCCTGCCTGACCGGTTCGCTACAGAATGCCCACTGCCTGTTCCTGCTGTACCAGCTGACGGGGGACGAACGCTACTTCGACAGCGGCCGCCGCCTGACCCGGTACGTACGCCGTACCATCAAGGTCGATGGCCCGAAAGAGACGCGCGGCGCCGTCAAGGGCGCCTTCCCGGTTGACGGCGCCTACGGCGAATACGAATTCCTGAACTGGGCAGCCAAGTTCTGCATCGACGCCAACCTGCTGGAGCTGGACCTGCTCAAGGCGCGCCATGCTTAAGCAGGCCAAACGCCTGGCCAAGGCCGTGCTGGAAAAGCTGCGCCGGCGCAGCAGCGCCCAGGAAATCAGGCAGACGCAACGCCACGTCAGCCGTGCGGAACTGGTGGCGGGCCTGGCCCGGCTCGGCATTGCCAAGGGCGATGCCGTGTTCATCCACTCTTCGCTGAAAAGCCTGGGCTATGTGGAAGGCGGCGCCGCCACCGTGGTGCAGGCGCTGCAGGAAGCCGTCGGCCCGCAGGGCACGCTGGTACTGCCCACCTATTACATGCCGGGCGGGTCGATCCGCGGCACCTGCGAAATGCAGGACTATGTATTCGACGTGCGCAAGCACGGCACCAATATGGGGCGCCTGCCGGAAGCCTTCCTGGCCAGCGCCGGCATCGCGCGCAGCGTGCACCCGACCCACTCGGTTTCCGCCTGGGGCCGCCATGCGGCCTACCTGACCGAAGCCCACCACCGCGCACCGTCGGTCTTCGGCAAGGGTTCGCCATGGCAGCGCTTCGTCGGCCTGGAAAACGCCAAGGTGCTGGGCCTGGGGATTTCGATGGGTCCGGTGACCTTCTACCACGTGCTGGAAGACGCGATGGGCGAAGCCTTCCCGGTCCCGGTATGGGGCGACGAGACCTTCCGCCTGCCGTGCATCGACCAGGCCGGCCAGCGCAGCGACGTGCCGCTGCGCCCATTCGACCCGGAGCTGGCCAAGCGCCGCATCGACCATGGCTCGCGCGAAGATTTGCGCAATTATTTCATGGCGGAGTTCAGGCAAGCCGGCCTGCTGCATGCCGGCCAGGTGGGCGAGGCGCCTTCGTGGTGGATTCCCGCGCAAGGCTTCTTCGATCACCTGCAACGCCTGGCCGGCGAAAACCTGACCATCTACTCTACCCCGGAACAACTGGCGGCACGGCCGCTGGCCGCTGCTGCCGGCCTGCACTCCAGCGTGCGCCAAGCCTGATCATCGGCAATTCGACCAGGTGGTAGCCCAGGCCGGTCAACACTGCCAGCAGCGACAGGAACAAGCTCCATTGCCAGAACGGGTGCAGCGTGTCCAAGGTGCGGAACGCCAGCCCCATGACTGGCGGATGGAACAGGTAGATGCCATAGCTGTACCTGGCAATGAACTTGCTGGCACGGTTCAGCCGTGGCGCCGAGATTTCGCGCAGCCACGGCAGGACCAGCCCGACCGCCAGGCAGACCATCCAGCGGCCGTAATTGTTGGCGCGCGGCTCGGCATACGCGACAAACGCCGCGCTGGCCAGCGCCAGCAATGGCGGCCACAGCCACGCAGGCAGGCGCGCCCTGCCCTGCAGGCGCCACGCCAGCACGCCGGCCAGGAAACAGGGCGCGAATTCGAACAGGCCGAGGCGCGCCGTCACCAGCGGCTGCAGCAGGGCCAACGGAATCGAGAGCAGCCACAGCGCCAGCAGCCAGCGCAGCGGTCGCCGCCGCAACAGCAGGAACAGCAAGGGCAGCACCAGGTACATCTGCAGCTCCAGGCATAGCGACCACAGCACCGCCGACATATAGCGCGCATACACCAGGTTCTGCACCAGCAGCAGGTTGGCGAGCAGCTCGAAAGGCGTCCACTGCGCATCCTGCAAGAAATAGATCCCCAGCAGCATGACCGCCGACAGCGGATAGATGCGGCAGGCGCGCTGCAGGTAAAAGGCGCGCAACAGCGCCGCACCGGCCAGTTGCTGGCGCTCCAGCGACTGCATCAGCACCAGGCTGGTGTGCACGAAGAACAGCATGACGCCGAGCTGGCCCAACGCGAAGGAGGCTGGGCTGGTACGGATGGTGTAGCCGGCGAGATGGGCGGCCAGCACCAGCAGCACGGCGACCGCACGCAGGAAATCAAGGTTCGGCTTGAGCATCATGGCTCCGCTCGCGTGGCGCAGGACCTTCAGTCTGCACTATGCTCGGAGCCTAAGCTTTGCGCTGCATCATGCGCCGGTGAGCTGGCTGGCGCCGACCGGCTTGCGTTCGTGCCAGGCCGCGCCAAGCTTGATCATCGGATGTTCAACCAGGTGATAGCCCAGGTAAGGCAGCACCACCATCAAGGCCCAGAACAGGCTCCACTGCAGCAGCGGATGCCAGCCTGCCAGCGTCTCGAAACACAGGGCCAGCATCGGATAGTGGAACAGGTAAATGCCATAGCTGTACTTGGCAATGGTCTTGCTCGCGGCATTCAGGGCCGGCGTGCCGAGCTGGCGCACCCAAGGGATGGTCAGGCCCAGCGCCAGGCAGACCGCCCAGCGCGAATAGTAATTGCTGCGCGTTTCGGCAAACAGGATGTAGGCCAGGCTGGCCAAACCCAAGGCCAGCGGCCACAGCCAGGCTGGCAAGCGCTCCCGCTCGCCCAGGCGCCAGGCAATCACCCCTCCCAGGAAGCAAGGCACGTAGCACAACACGTTAAAGCGCGGCGATACGACAGGCGGCAGCAGCGCCACCGGCAGCGACACCAGCCAGAAGGCAAACAACCATTTGAGCGGCCTGTTGCGGAACCAGATAAACAGGAACGGCAACATGAAGTACATCTGGACTTCCAGCGGCAGCGACCACAGCGGGTCGCTCATCAGCCGCGTGTACGCCAGGTTCTGCACCAGCGCCAGGTTGGTGAACAATTCAAAATAAGTCCAATGCTGGTCCATCAGGAAATACACACCGAGCACCAGGGTCATCGACAAGGGGTAGATGCGGCAGATGCGCTGAATGTAGAAACGCTTGAACAGCCCAGGCCCGCTGGCCTGCTGGCGTTCGAGCGATTGCATCAGCACCAGGCTGGTATGCACAAAGAAGATCATGACGCCCAACTGACCCATCGCATACGAGGCCGGCGTGGAATGGCCGCTGGCAGTGCGGAATACATGCGAGAACAGAACGAACAGCACCGCCACCGCGCGCAGCAGGTCAAGGTTCGGTTTGTTCGTCATGGCGCAGTACCTCGAAGGTCGAGTTCATATTCTTGCATGAAAAAGTCTGGCTGGGCCAGCTTATGGAAGGCGCAGCCGCCATGGCCGCGCCCGCCGCAGGGGGTTGAGCTCCACCACCAGGGCGCGGCGGCGCCAGCCGGCCGCAGCAAAGGCACGCAAGGATGGGTGGTTGTTATGCCACACCCGTGCAAACAGGCAGTCAAAGCCCTGCGCCGCCATGTCGGCGGCCGAGGCGGCGATCAATGCCGGCGCCACCTTGCGCCCGCGCATAGCCGGCGAGGTAATGATTTGCACCAGCTTGGCCTGTTTGTCCTGCAAGGGCCAGAAGCCGCGCGGACGGTAGCGTTCGCCATACCAATAGAAGCACAGGCCGACGATCTGGCCGGCATCGCGGCAGGCATACGCATGGGCGCCCTCGCCTGCGTAAAAAGCTTGCTCGCGCATGACCGGGTCGGGACAATCCTCGATTTCGGCACGCTGCACCGGGCCGATGACATAACCGGCAGCCTGCGGCGGCATCGGTGCCGGCCCGGCACCGGCGCCGCGCTGCAGCACACGGTAGATGGAATAATCGCCCAACAGGGCTTTCGCCAGTTGCTTGAGCAGCGCTTTCATACGGCGGCAACCCGGCCAAAACGCAGCATGCGTTTCAGGCGGGCTTTCAGCCCAAAGCGCTCAACCATGCGTCCCAGCCATCCCGACAACAGGTTCATCGAGAAGTGCGCGCGCAGCAGCAGGCTGTTGGCCAGGCTGCGGCGTACCAGGAAAATATTGGCGCACAGGCGCTGCTCGGTAGCGAACAGGCGCTTGTGCTCGGTTTCCCCTTCGGTGAAATCAAAGAAGCGGAACTTGCCCTCGTTGAACAGATCTTCCAGCGCCAGCCATTGCAAGACGGTGCCGACCGACAGTTTCATATACTCAGGATCGTACCCCTGGTAGGAGTAGCTCAGCACACCGTCGCTGGCCGGACAGAGCAGGTAGGAGACGGCGCGCTCGCCATCGAACAGCAGGTAGGCGCGTACCTGGTCATCGGCAGCCCAGCCACGCGCCTGCTGGCGGAACGATTCGCTGGACGGCAGGCCTGCATCGAGCAGGCGGTCCTGGTAGGTGCGGCGCGACAGCGGCAGGGCCAGTTGCAGGAAAGCGTCGATTTCATCCGGCGTACGGTAGCTCTTCCAGCGCAGCTCACCACCGGTCTGCTCGGCGAACTTGCGCACCTTGCGCACGATGGTGGCGCGGGTCTTGGAGGAAAACTTGGCCTGGTAGGCGGCAAAGCCCATGCCGAGGTCGATAAAGCAATGGCGGTAATGCTGCGGCACGTAGCACAGGTAGTCGCCAGCCCTGCGGAACGGCGGCGCCTGCCCGTCGAGCGGAACGCCACGCTCGACGAAGCCCTGGCTGCCGTGCAGCAGCTCCTGCACGGGCGCGTGCAGCGCTTGCGCCTGCCGTACCGGGGCCCCCAGTTTCTCCGGGCGTACCTGCAGCGGCAGTGCATAACTGGCCAGGGTCAGGTCGCTGAGCTGGAACCTGAACGGGACCGGGCGCAATTCCCAGCGACTCATCCATACCTCCGGCGATAAGCCTGTTCCACCATGCGCATGCCGGTACGATGAAATGGCGAAGTCAGCGGGCCATGCTGGATGCCCGCCGCGGATGGGTCGCGGCCCACAAATCCAGCCGTACGGAAACTGTCGCTGTGCTGCTGCAGAAATTGGCACAGCCGGTGGAAGCGCTGCACGACCACCGGGTCGCTGCGCGTCTTGGCCGTGTTCAGCAATTCGAAGCCGTGCGACAGCAGCACGAATGCCTGCCTGCCCTGCTCCAACGCTTGCCACAGCAAGCCCTCCAGCTCAGCCGACGAACATGATGTCAGTTGCGCGTGGCGCAGGCCGCGGCCATCGCGGTATACCGTCATCGGATATTCCGTTACCCCATCGCAGTTGGCCGGATCGGTCATCAGGGTACCGGGCATGACCCCGCTGTCCGGGCCCATCAAGGTCGCGTTGTAGCTGCTGTCGAACGGCAGGCCATTGGCGGCCAGCGCATGCAGGGTATCGCGGTTGAAGCCGAAGCTGCCGGCGCGGAATGCGTTCACGTTCCTGGCGCCGGCCTGTTGCAGCATGGCCAGGCCTTTGCGGATCAGGATCGTCTGTTCATCCAGGGAAAAGTAGCGCAGGTGCTGGCGTTTGCCTGCCGCAGGCGGCAGCAGCGGCTCGCGCGCCTCGTCCACCCATTCGGTATGCAGGTGCAGCTGCACCTCATGTCCTGCCGCCTGAATCATGCCGACGATTTCCGCCAGCGGCTGGGGGCCGAAACGGGCTGCAAACAGCGGTTCGACGAAGAACACGCCTGTCAAGCCATGCTCGGACAGCATTTTAAGCTGGTAGGGCAAGCCATAGTCGCCATCTGCGGTGGGGCCATGGATGTAGCGCTGGAATGCATCCGGGAAGCGGGCATCGATGCCTTGCCAGCCATCGCACCAGATCTCCACATCGACAGTAATCAAGACATCCAGCATGCGCGCGCCAGCTTCGGGTTAACAAAATTTACATAATATTAACGATTGACCAAGGCCGGCGCAACCGTGGCGTGAAGTAGAGCAATTCTAGGCCGAGCTGAACGTCGTGATGGTGGATGTCAAAGTGGCCCCGCAACTTGTCTTGTGGCCGTCATAAGCTACCGGAATCCCGCCAATGGCATGCTCGGGACTCCCTTCGATGATTACGCATACGCTATGGCCCGGCACAGGACAGGCGCATTGGTCGCCAACGCGTGCAACTGGGATTCCGTCGACCGTGAACCAGGTCGCACTGACGCTGACCACCTTGCCCCATGCGAGGTCGGGTCGTTGAGGCGAATGACGTTAGGCATGCTTAGGCATCGCCTGATGGGCCGTTGGCGCCGTCATTCGATAACGGCGATGGCGTATTGCTTGCAATGGGATCGTCATAGCGGACCAGGCGCCAGACGGGCTGGTGCTGTGCTGGTCACTGCTGCCTCGAAGACGCTCAACAAATGACAAGTCGCGCTTTATGATGGCAGGCGGCATGGCATCCCCGGACGTAAAGAGACGCGTACTGCCGTGCACGTCGTTCTCAGGGCATTGCCAGAAACCAGTCTGCGGACAGCTTGCGCCGGTACGCACAAGTTCGCCCAAAGGGAGCGCATCAGCATTATCGGATTGCAGCAATGCCTTTTTGTCTGTCGCACCTTTACTGCCATCTGTCGGTCGCAGCCGCAGAGAGTTCAGGATCTTGTCCCAAATTTGCAGCATCTGTTGGTCGGTCACGGTGACTGGCTTAGGGTCAAGACCTCCATCTGAATTCCCCGACTGAAGGTCAATACGAATCTGTGGGTGGAGTTCATCGGCATGTAACCCTGGCGCCTCCCACGTGAACAGATGCGCCTGCTGACCACGATCGTTCGGGGCTTTCATTAACCACTCTTGGCCAGGATGTTCGCCAATCTTGCGATCCCCCTCTTTAATGTTGCGAATTCCACCCAGGGTCGCCCCGAGCACTCCCAACGCGCTAAGCACCCCGGGTTTGCGGGACAACAGCGATTCAGGAGGGTCGCCGGCGTTGAGATTAGTCGCAATGTCAACTACGATATCTGAATACTCCTTTAGACGAAATCGGATGTTGAGGCTTTCGTTACCGCTCTTACCTTCATCAGCGAATATTGCGTGCTCAACGCAGAAGCCGGGCGTTGTTGGAGGACTCGCCTCTCTCGACTGAAGCAAAGAGATCGTCGTGCCCATGCGCGACACAGCTCTTTCCACCTTTGTCATAATTGGCACGTTTATGGACTAGATACCGCATGCCGCTGATCCATCTGTAACCGGAAATCTCGACTGCGGAGCTTCGGTTTTCATTAGCCCAATACCCGAGAATCTGAGTGTTCTCGTTCGGCGTCGCTTTTGTCAAAAGAAGTGGTGCCCCGGATTTGTGCTTTCCGTCTTTTAACTTCGCCTCTAGCTTGTCCACCTCCTGGCGGAATTCGCTCTGTTCCATAGGTTGGCGCTCAATTGTCGCAAACGCATAGTCATAACTTCCGCCGACATACTCTGCATCGGCAGGAAGGTCGATCAAGAAACGGCCAACGCAGTGCGTAACCGTATTTTCAATGCCGGTCTCGTTCATCGTTTGCTTGCCAGCGGACGCGTCTCCAGCACCGAGCATTGCTGCGCAAAGCGCTAATACTCCCAATGCATGATTGCCAGGGTACATTTCTATATTTGTGCAACGGTAGTGGTAACCCTACGTCGTGCTAAAGCTTGATAACGTAGATTGCAGAGAAGCGCCGCAGCTTGTCTTGTGGCCATCGTACGCCACCGGAATTCCGTCAATGACATGCTCAGAACTTCCTTCGATGATGACGCAGACGTTATGGCCAGGCAAAGGGCAGATGCATTGATCGCCAACGCGAGCAACTGGGATTCCATCTACCGTGAACCAGGTCGCACTTACGTTGACGACTTTGCCACCATGCGAGGTCGGGTCGTTAAGGCGAATGACGTTAGGCATGCTTAAGCATCGCTTGAGGGTTTGATGGCGTCATCATTCCCTAACGCAGTGGGCGTATTGATTGCAATCGGCTCGTCATAGCGAACCAGTCGCCAGACAGTGCTGGAACTATGCTGGTCGCTGCTTCCTCTAAGGCGCTCTACAAATGACAAGTCGCGTTTGATTATCGCAGGCGGCATGGGGTCGCCGGACTTAAACAGACGCGTGCTGCCGTGTACGTCATTCTCGGGACATTGCCAGTAGCCAGTCTGCGGGCAACTCGCTCCGGTACGCACAAGCTCTCCTAATGGGAGAACACTGCCACTATGGGCTTGAGGCGATGAATTCCCCACCTCTGCAGCTTGCCCACCATTGATTGAACGAAGGCGCAACGAATTGAGGATGCGCTCCCATAGTTCGAGCATTTGTGGATTTGTCAGACTGGCCGGCGCAGGATCACGACCACCATCGTTGTTGGCGGACTGGAGATCTATGCGGACCTGCGGATGTAACGCGTCCCGGCGCAATCCAGGTGCTTCCCAGGTGAATAGATGGGCTTGATGCCCATCATCGTTGGGAGCTTTCAAGAGCCACTCTTGGCCGGGCATCCCACCCACTTTGCGGTCGCCCTCTCTGACGGTGGATATGCCACTCAGAGTTGCACCGAGTGCACCTAGCGCGCTAAATACACTAGGCTTACGCAACAACAACGATTCAGGAGGAGTGCCGGAATTGCGCGTGGTGGCGATATCGATGACGATATCCGGTCGACTCTTTAGACGGAATCGAGCCTTTATGCTTTCACTCTTGCTGCTGCCTTCGTCTGAAATCATCCCATGTGCAATACAGAATCCTGGAGTTGAAGGCACTTCGTTAGAGGGGGCACTCAGATGGGACAAGATGCTTCCCACATGGGACGTGGCAATTTCCATTTTATCGGGATCCGGCGTAGTGCGGACCTGATATCGCATACCATCGATCCAGCGATAGCCAAATGTATTAATCAGTATGGTGGAGTTGTAATCGTCCCAAAAACTCAGGACCCGGCTTTTCTCGTCGGCAGCGGTTTTCTTTAAGAGCAGCATAGAGCCGGATTTATGCTTGGCGGATTTTAGTTTCGCTTCGAAGGCATCCAGTTCTTGCAGAAATGCCTCGTAGCTAATCGCCTTCGACTCAATTGTCGCGAAACTATATTCATGACTTCCCGCGACGTATTCGGCATCGGCAGGAAGGTCTACCTGGAATCGACCAAGGCAGTGCGTTGACATTTTCTCTTGTGCGACCGCACTCATGGCGTGTTCCTTCGAAATTGATTTGTTCTCAGCATTAGCAGGGAAGATGAGAGAAAGAGCCAGCAGTAGGCTACCCAAACCTTCGAAAATGACCTTTGTTGGACTATGCATCACCTACCCCGTTTAATACTCCAGATTCTAAGGTGAGCTTAACGATCGAATACAGTGTAAGTCCGGTCGTGAAGTCATTACCGTAGCTACCCTGGTGATCATAGCTAAAGTGTCCCTTTTTCTTACCTTCGTGACGAAAGATCTGCTTCACGTATTGTTTTGGAGCTTGGCCAGAGAACTCTGGCACGGTTCCATCGCCTGGTAGGTCTTGACCAGCAATTTTTAGCTTGCAAATACTTTCACCGAACTTTACTTTGATCTTACCGTTCTGGTCATCCTCAACAATTTCACCTCGTGAAAAGTCGGTCGTCGGATTACTTGCCACCCACCGCACCTCTCCCCATGCGGGTTGGGCATGATCGGCAGCATAGTAGGCATGACTATTCTCGTGGTATTGGCCCTTGATCCCTATGTGAAGATCCCGAGCTACTTGTAAGGCCTTCTCATAATTGGCAAAATCGAGATCGGCATTCAAAGGGCTTTCGCTTTCTTCCGCGGACGGCGAAGCTTGACTTCTGCCGTCTGACTTGCTGGGATCAATTAGCTCGCTTTTAACCAGCCTCCACCAGTCTGTTTTGTTGCGATAGATCGTGTCATAAGGGTCGCCCTCGCCAAGAAAAGACGTGATCTGATTTTCCTCCCCCTTAGCATCTCCGAAGTGTGCACGCAACCAGTGTTGTGCCCCGCCTGTGAGTTTGGCTTGGTATTCCGCAGTAGGCAACAACTCCATCGGTCCAGGCGCCTGCGTTAAAACCGCGGTAGCTTCCGCCGCGTTACGCCCAAGTAGGACTTGCTCCACTCCTTCGAAGCCGGCACGCATACGCTTGTAAGTTGCGGGCGCTCCAATGGCAGGCATAACGCCATGTAACACGCCCAGGACTTTGTCACTCTTACCTTGCAGTTGTGTGCAGGCACGTGCCACCAATCCACCCATGGAATGGGTCACAAGAATCACCTTCTCACAGTCTTTTTGCAATGTGTTTTTATAGAAATCAGTGATGGCATCGATTTTGTCGAGCAAGCGTTTGACAGACACATTGTTAGATTGAAGCCAGTTATAACCCACGGCATGCACTGGGTAAGCCGCATTGGCGAATCGTTTCAGATCTTCTGGCGTCAATGCCTCAAACGACTTCTCTGCACCGAATTGATGTGCCTTTTGCTGTTCCAAAACAAGCGTCCGCCAAGCATCATCCGGATTGCCGTCGATCGTCAAAATGTCGTGCAAGCGTTCCTGCAGCGTATTGAGAATGCGACCATAACTGTCTTGATGGAGCTCACCCCATCCGAATAGACGTGCAAGCTTTTCTGGAGCCAAATCTGGTGCGCCCTTGAGTTGGCGCTCAACTTTTCCAGTTAATTTTATTGGCCCTGCTTCATCGACCTCGACCCGGTCGGGGTGAAGAACTTTCTTCCGAGCGACCGCATCTTTTCCCAGATATTGGATGATTTGTACAAGTCCAGCCAACTTTCCATTTGGTGGCCGCCACGCGCGCTCGTCGCTGTCTTTCACGCGCAGATTTGTTCCCATAATTCCTGGGATGAAGATGATCGGGATGATGCGCTTTGGGTAAAGTTTGACCAGTGCTCGTACCGGAAAGCCTTCCGGCGACAGCACGGACTTTGCGCGCACGGTGGTGCCGTCATATTGCGATGGGATTTCCCGAGTTGGTGTGTTGTCTGTCATTTCTCGATCTTCTTGTCAGGCGTCTGCGTCATCGCGGATCTCGATATCGGCGATAAGCATTTCTTGTTCTTTACTGAGCTCGGTTTCGCCTTTGGCATTGGTTTTGCCGCTGATGACATTGCCGTTATTCAGCTTGATGACATACGACGCGCCTTTTACCGGGGCATTGCTGCCGATGTAGCGTACGATGAATTTCTCATCCGACTGAACTTTGCTCTTTGGTAGATCCAATGCCTGCGGGCTGGCGTCGCCGGCCCCGCTATGCGCGAACGTGGCCGACTTGACCGTGTAGGCGCCGCTTAGCTGGTGGGTGATCGCGCCACCGCCGTAACTCGTCTGGGCGCCTTGGCTTACGATGCGGACTTTCGGCGCCTGGATGACGATTTCGTCCGATGCGGACAGCACGATGCGCTTCGCGGATGTGAGCTCGATGTCATCCTGGTGCGTTTGCATGTCGATCTTGCCTTCGGCGGCAACCAGCTTCATGCCCAGCTTGTGCGCGAAGAGGCTCATGCTTTGCGCCGCGCGCATCAGCAAGCTGCGTCCCGCCGACAACTGCGTGTTGCCAACGCTGACGACGTCCACATGCGTCTGCGCGCCGATGACGATATTGTCGGAGCTGCCCAGGATCGCGCCAGCGGGAGCATTCACAGCGACGATCGGCTGGCCGCCAGCCGGGTTGCCTTTGCCGCCGTCGGTATTGCTGCCCTTTTCCCATTGCTTCAAATGGCCGATCAACTGCGACAGCGGCTTGCCGTCGCCATCTTCCGCATGGTGGGTGCCCGCCAGTTCGGCCAGTTGTTTCTGGATGCTTTCCAAGGCGTCGGCCAGACCGGTCAGGCCGTCACGCTCCAATTGGCGGCCCGCCGCGCGCAATTGCGCATCGGCGCTGATGTAGACGCCCTCTGCGCCCTTGATTGCCACGCGTGATCGCTGCGCAACTCGGCACCTTCGCCGCGCGGGCTGCCTTTGCCGTCGAAGCGCGGATCGGTCAGGTAGCCGAGATTCAGCTCACTGTGCCCATGTTCGCTTGCCAGCTGGGCGCTGATCTCGCCAGGCGTATCGTCCACACGCAACTGGTTGTAGCGTGCGCCTTGCACTTCCTTGCTCTTGATGCCAGAGAGGTAGCGGTTACCGGGCAACCCACCGGCATGACTGAACGTTGGCGGCGGCGTGGTGCCGCCATGCACGCGGCCAGTGATGATCGGCTTGTCCGGATCACCGCCAAGGAAAGTGACGATACATTCGTCGCCGGCTCGCGGCAGCGAGATCGCGCCCCATTGGCGGCTGGCCCAGGTGCCGGCAATGCGCACCCAGGCCGAGTCGCGTTCACTGCCGGATGCCCCGGCGCCATTGGGGTGGTCTTCCGGACGGCAGGCCGGGAAGCGGATTTTTACCCGGCCAAGGTCGTCGCAATGGACTTCCTCGCCGGGCGGCCCGACCACGATCACGCTTTGCGCTTCTGTACGCGGCAAGTCGATGCGCGGATCGTAGGCCGGCACGATGGCTATGTCGCGCCGTACGCAACTGAATTGATTGGTGTAGCGCACACCGCGTTCTTCGCTTGCCTGCACCAGCGCGGAATCCAGGCCGCCACCGTGCCAGCGATTCAAGGAGAACAGGCGGCGCGCCTTGTCATTCAAGGCTTTAGGCAGGTTGTTTTCCGCATCGACATGCAGTTCAGTGATCACGAACTCGCGTTTTTCCGGCGGGTGGGCGTCAATTGCGGCATGCCCGCTCACGCCAATCCATTGGCCGATGCAAAGGTCACGCACGCCACTCTCGCCGCGATAGCACTTCGATTCATACTCATGACGCAGCATTCGCAGCGTGCCAAGGTCCCGGTAGTCCGAGCTGCTGTCGCCAGCATGCGGCACGTCGACCAGGTAGTCTTCCAGCGTTGCGGCAAGCTGGTTGCCCCACTCACCCTGGTCGTTGCGGCCGGTTTCGTCGCTGCCCGACATCTGGGCGTTGGCGTAGTCCCAGCTTTGGCGGCTGGTCTTGCCTGGGCTAAGCGTGCGCACGGCGTGCCAGGCGGTGATGCTGTCACGGGTTTCGGTGCCGTCGTCGCGATGATAACGGACCGTCCCGGCGGCGTTCTGCTGCAGCGAGGTTACGTCATCAAACAGCATTAACGTGTGCACCGGCACACTGTCGTCGTTACCCTCGCTTGATTTGCCCGGCCGAATGAACCACGCGATGCCGCGCCGCTTCCACAAGCGGCGCAGGAACTGGGCGTCCGTCTCGTTGTATTGCATCGTGAATTCACGCTGAGGATAGCTGCGCAGCTTGCCAAGGTCGAATTCAAAGGCGCGCGCCATCATCGGGGTGCGCTGGAACCATTCGCTCAAAATGGTTTGGGTAATGTCGATCTCGCTGGCGTTGCGGAAGACGCGCGTGTTCGTGCGCAGTTCCATGATTGCCAGGGCGTCGCGGATGACCAGCTGGTACGTCGCCAGGCCGCCGTCGCTTTGCCCTTCTATGGCTTCGGCGACTATGCCGCATACGGAACGCAGATCTCCGGTATCGGTCACAAACTGCACTTCAGCGGGTACGGCGATGAACTGCTTGGTCGGCAGGCCGGCGCTCTTCGACACGCACAACAGGCGGTATTCGATGCCGCCGCAGATAGTTTCCGTTCCGCTGACGTGCTTGACCAGCAGGAGGTCATCCTGCGCGTCGGACAGGCGCAGGCGGATCGGCCGGTTGGTGCCTGCCAAACTTCCGATTGGCAGCAATCCGGCCAGCGAATCAGACAAGCCATTCATTTTCATGCTGCATAGTCCTTGCGATTTGCCGGCCCCTGCGATGGCGGGTGGACATACAAAAATAGCAACAGATTATAAATGGACTATTGTTGTGCCAATGCGCAACGTTCAATCGTGCGCACCAACTTTTAGATCGCTAGCGGTGACGCTTGGTTTGGCAAACGACGTGCGCCGTCCACAAGTTCGCCTTCATAGGCAACCAGCCGCCAGCCAAGGGATACTCTCATCGAGAATGTCGAAAAATGAAGCAAAAACGCGGTAATGCCTGGCGAAGGCGAGTACCGCTCAAACGATAATTTTTGAATTATTCTGTGTTCGTTTGCACGCTGGATTGCTCGCGCCGATTTCGACTGCGTCTTCGCCAATCCTGGCTGAAAGTTTCCAGAATGATTCAGTTTTATTGTGTCCAGTTGCTTGGAGAGCCATTCCTTCTCGATGGAGAAGAATTCGGCTTTTATCGGAATGAATACGTTCTGGCGCTGTCGGAAGAGCGCGCCATTGATGTCGCGAAGATTAAGACAATGAAACGGCTTGAATCCGTAATGCCGCAGTTTATCGATGGGCAGCCTTTCGTCCTGAAGGTGGAGAGTATCAAAACAGGCATGCAGCCATGGAGACTACTCCGCAACGAAGGGTTTCTGTTCTTCCCCGCAAACGATCAAGATGAAATCGCTTCCTGAATCAGGAAAACGTCGAGCGCTGCCGGATGGGGCCACATTGTTACCCAGACGTTGATTATCGTTGTGCTCGCCGACTGGCTTTTTCATGATCTGTTCGCGTGAATTTAGACACGTCATCCGGCACAGAACACAAAGTGCGCCGTGAAAGCATAATCCCGCCAATCGGCGAAGTTATGGTTCCAGGCACAAAATCAATTGAGTTTCTTGGGGAAAGTGGTGCGGCTGGCGGGGATCGAACCCACGACCCTCGGCTTCGGAGGCCGATACTCTATCCACTGAGCTACAGCCGCAGGTGATACTGAAGAGACACGAAGGATAGCCGGAAATCCATTCCATAGCTAGGGGTTTCCGTCTATAATCGCAGGTTTGACGAGGGCGAGGCATCAAAAATGCCAAAAAAATAACCCTCACGCAGCTTTTTGAAAAACCGTCCTAAGGAAATCATGAGCCACGAATCCGCAATCAGAACGCCTAAGCAGCTGGTCGCTGCAGTTGTAGGTTTCTTCGCTGTTACCATCATTGGCATCGTTTTGCTGGTGCAGTTTGTGACCCAGGAAAAACTGACTGGCGCGGGTTCGGAAAGCCAAAGTGCTGAAGCTGTTGCGGCTCGCCTGAAGCCTGTTGCGGATAACGGCTTTACCCTGAAAGACGCTAACGCTCCTAAAGTACTGCAGACTGGCGAAGCTGTTTATACCGCGACTTGCGCGGCATGCCACGGCTCTGGCGCTGCTGGTGCTCCTAAGGTTGGCGATAACGGCGCCTGGGGTGCTCGTATTGCGCAGGGTTATGACACTGTTGTGAAGCACGCTATCGAAGGTCTGCGCGCGATGCCTGCCAAGGGTGGCAATCCGGATCTGGATGATGTGGAAGTGGCGCGTGCTGTTGTGTTCATGGCCAATAAGTCGGGTGGCAAGTTCAAGGAGCCTGAGGTTAAGCAGGCTGCTCCGGCTGCTGAAGCGCCGGCTGCGGAGCCTAAGGGCTGATCTTTTCACCGCGTATAAAAAAACCGCTCGATTGGAGCGGTTTTTTTTTTGCCTTTTTTAAAACCGGTAAACCTGGTTCAGACCCAAGGGTCTGACCCCGTCTGCTCGACGGCCGGGGTGTTGGTTCTGGGTCTTTGACTTATTGCGAAGTTCAAAGGCGCATAACCCGGACGACAGCTTTAAGACCGTTGGGGGTCTGACCCTTGGGTCAGACCCCGCTTTACCGGTTTTACCAGATGATTACTCGCTCTTTCGGCGTCAGGTACATCTTGTCGCCCTTCTTCACACCGAACGCGTCGTAGAAGCCTNTCAGACCCAAGGGTCTGACCCCGTCTGCTCGACGGCCGGGGTGTTGGTTCTGGGTCTTTGACTTATTGCGAAGTTCAAAGGCGCATAACCCGGACGACAGCTTTAAGACCGTTGGGGGTCTGACCCTTGGGTCAGACCCCGCTTTACCGGTTTTACCAGATGATTACTCGCTCTTTCGGCGTCAGGTACATCTTGTCGCCCTTCTTCACACCGAACG
>NZ_LMDB01000004.1:135107-248720 GCF_001425005.1 Duganella sp. Root336D2
CTGACCCTTGGGTCAGACCCCGCTTTACCGGTTTTACCAGATGATTACTCGCTCTTTCGGCGTCAGGTACATCTTGTCGCCCTTCTTCACACCGAACGATAAGTCGGGTGGCAAGTTCAAGGAGCCTGAGGTTAAGCAGGCTGCTCCGGCTGCTGAGGCGCCGGCTGCGGAGCCTAAGGGCTGATCTTTTCACCGCGTATAAAAAAACCGCTCGATTGGAGCGGTTTTTTTTTGCCTTTTTTAAAACCGGTAAACCTGGGTCAGACCCAAGGGTCTGACCCCGTCTGCTCGACGGCCGGGGTGTTGGTTCTGGGTCTTTGACTTATTGCGAAGTTCAAAGGCGCATAACCCGGACGACAGCCCGGACGACAGCTTTAAGACCGTTGGGGGTCTGACCCTTGGGTCAGACCCCGCTTTACCGGTTTTACCAGATGATTACTCGCTCTTTCGGCGTCAGGTACATCTTGTCGCCCTTCTTCACACCGAACGCGTCGTAGAAGCCTGGCTGGTTGCGCAGGGTGCCGTTGGCGCGGAATTCTTCGGGTGAGTGCGGGTCGGTGGTGACCTGGCGGATCAACGCTGCTTCACGCGACTTGGCGCGCCATGCTTGCGCCCAGCCCTGGTAGAAGCGCTGTTCGCCGCTGAATCCTTCAATCACCGGTGCCGGCTTGCCGCCCAGCGACAGCTTGTAAGCCTTGTACGCAATCGCCAGACCCGAGTTGTCGGCGATGTTCTCACCCAGCGTCAGTTCACCATTGACCTTGTAGCCTTTGACCGGGCTGAAGGCGCCGTACTGTTTGACCAGCATCTGTGTCTTGGTCTTGAAGTTGGCGTGATCGCGCTTGGTCCACCAGTCGCGCAGGTTGCCGTCGCCGTCGTATTGCGCGCCCTGGTCGTCGAAGCCGTGCGAGATCTCGTGGCCGATCACGGCGCCGATCGCGCCGTAATTGACCGCGTCGTCTGCGTTGGCGTCGAAGAACGGTGGCTGCAGGATGGCGGCCGGGAACACGATCTCGTTCAGCTCCGGGTTGTAGTAGGCGTTGACGGTTTGCGGCGTCATGCCCCATTCGTCGCGGTCGATCGGCTTGCCCAGCTTGTCCAGTTCCTTCTGCACCGCAAACTCGGTGGCGCGCGTCACGTTGCCCACCAGGTCGTTGCGGTCGATGGTCAGCGCGCTGTAGTCGCGCCATTTGTTCGGGTAGCCGATTTTCGGCGTGAACTTGGCCAGCTTGGTTTGCGCTTCCTGCTTGGTCTTGGCGCTCATCCAAGGCAGCTTGTCGATGCTGTCCTTGTAGGCTACCAGCAGGTTCTTCACCAGTTCTTCCATGCGCGCCTTGTTCGCGGCCGGGAAGTGCTGCTCGACGTAGACTTTGCCGATGCTTTCGCCCAGCGCGTCTTCAGTGGCGGAGACGCCGCGCTTCCAGCGTGGGCGCATTTCAGTGGCGCCGCCCAGCTGCTTGCCGTAGAACTCGAAATTGGTCTCGACGAAGGCCTTGGACAGGAATGGCGCGTTGTGGCGGATCACGTTCCAGGCGAAGTATGGCTTGAGGGTCTCGAGCGGGGTTTCGGCCAGCAGCTTGTCCAGCGCTTTCAGGTAGCTTGGCTGGCTGACGATCACGTAATCGACCTTGCCGGCGATGCCGAGGCCGTTCAGGTAGGCGTTCCAGTTATAGCCAGGCATCAGTTCGCCCAGCTTGGCGACCGGTACCTTGTTGTAGGCTTTGACCGGGTCGCGCAGTTCAACCTTGGTCCAGTGCAGTTGTGCGATCCTGGTTTCGAAGGCGACGATGGACTTGGCGTTGGCGGCGGCGTTGGTGTCGCCGGCCAGCGCCAGCATTTTCTCGACGGTCGCCTGGTACTTCGCCAGCGTTTCGGCCATCTTGGCGTCGTCTTTTTTCAGGTAGTAGTCGCGGTCGGGCATGCCCAGGCCGGACTGCACGAAGTCCACCACGTATTTGGTGGAGTCCTTGTTGTCCTGGTGGATGCCCATGTCCATCGGCGCCGCGAAGTTGTGGCGGTTGTGGTACGCGAACAGGGCTGGCAGTTGCTTCTTGTCGCTCAGGGCGGCGATACGCGCCAGCTCGGGCTGGATGGGTGCAACGCCCAGCTGCTCGAGGCGGGCTTCGTCCATGAAGGCGGCGTAGAAGTCGCCGATGCGTTTCTTGTCGGCGGTGTCAGCGCTTTGTGCGGAGTCTTCGATGATAGTGCGCAGCTGCGGCTGGATGTCTTCGAACAGTTTTTCGAACGCGCCCCAGCTCGACATTTCGGCCGGGATTTCAGTCGTGGCCAGCCACTTGCCGTTCAGGTGCTTGAAGAAGTCGTCTTGTGCGCGGACGGCGGGGTCGACGTATTGCAGTTCGATGCCGGATTTGTCGGCGGCGCTGGCGACGGTGGCCAGCAGCGCGGCGGCAGCGGCGGCGAGGAGGTGTTTTTTCATTGGGGGTCCATTTCTAAAACCGGTAAACCTGGGTCAGACCCAAGGGTCTGACCCGATAGGCGGCGGTCGCGGGCCAGTGTCAGGCACTTGTGCCTGACACTGGTTTACCGGTTTTTACCAGATGATCGCGCGGTCTTTCGGCGCCAGGTACAGTTTGTCGCCGTCCTTCAGGCCGAAGGCTTCGTAGAAGCCTGGCTGGTTGCGCAGGGTGCCGTTGGTGCGGAACGGGCCTGGCGAGTGCGGGTCGGCCTTGATGCGGGAGATCAGCGCCGCATCGCGGTACTTGGTGCGCCATACCTGCGCCCAGCCCATATAGAAGCGCTGGTCGCCGCTGAAGCCGTCGATCACCGGCGCTTTCTTGCCCTTCAGCGACAGCTTGTATGCCTTGTAAGCCACAGCCAGGCCGGAGTTGTCGCCGATGTTCTCGCCCAGGGTCAGCTCGCCATTAACCTTGTAGCCTGGCAGGGCTTCGAATTCGCCGTACTGCTTGACCAGGATGCCGGTGCGTTCCTTGAAACGCTTGCCGTCTTCTTCGGTCCACCAGTTGCGCAGGTTGCCGTCGCCGTCGAACTGCGAGCCCTGGTCGTCGAAGCCGTGCGAGATTTCGTGGCCGATCACCGCGCCGATGCCGCCGTAGTTGACCGCGTCGTCAGCTTTCATGTCGAAGAATGGCGGCTGCAGGATGGCGGCCGGGAACACGATCTCGTTCATCTCCGGGTTGTAGTAGGCATTGATCTGCTGCGGTGGCATCAGCCATTCGTCGCGGTCGATTGCCTTGCCCAGCTTGTTCACATTGCGTTCGTGTTCAAACTGGCTGGAGCGGATCACGTTGCCCACCAGGTCGTCGCGTTTGATTTCCAGTGCGCCGTAGTCGCGCCACTTGTTCGGGTAGCCGATCTTGGTGGTGAACTTGGCCAGCTTGGCGTGCGCTTCCTTGCGGGTCGCAGGGCTCATCCACTCCAGGGTATCGATGCTCTGGTTGAAGGCTTGCAGCAGGTTCTTCACCAGTTTTTCCATACGGGCCTTGGCTTCCGGCGGGAAATGCTTGGCGACATACAGCTTGCCGACCGCTTCGCCCATCGAGCCTTCAGTCAGGGACACGGCGCGCTTCCAGCGTGGGCGCAGTTCGGTGGCGCCGCTCAGGGCAGTGCCGTAGAACGAGAAGTTCTCGTCAACGAAGGCTTCGGACAGCTCAGGCGAGAAGGTTGCCAGCAGACGGTAGTCCATATAGGCCTTCCAGTCTTCCATCGACACTTCGGCGACCACCTTGTCCAGCGCCTGCAGGTAGGTCGGCTGGCTGACGATCACGTCTTTCAACTTGCCGTTGATATGCACGCCTTCGAGCCAGGTGTCGAAGTCGAAGCCAGGCATCAGTTCTTTCAGCTTGGCGATTTCGTATTTGTTGTAAGCCTTGACCGGATCGCGCAGCTCGACCTTGGTCCACTGGATCTGGGCGATGCGGGTTTCGACGTTGACCACGGCTTTTGCGGTGGCGGCGGCGTTCTTGTCGCCGGCCAGTGCCATCATTTTGGCCACGTGGGCTTCGAACTTGGCCAGGGTGTCGGCCAGTTTGGCGTCATCCTTTTTCAGGTAGTAGTCGCGGTCAGGCATCGACAGGCCGGACTGGGACAGGTCGGCCACGTAGCGGGTCGAGTCCTTGTTGTCCTGGTGGATGCCGACGTCGAACGGGCTGCTCACGCCCATGCGCGAGAAGTGCGCGAACTGGGCGGCCAACTGCTTCTTGTCGTTCAAGGCTGCGATGCGGGCGCGCTCGCCCGCCAGCGGGGTCAGGCCCAGCTGCTCGGCGCGGGCTTCGTCCATCATGGCGGCGTACATATCGCCTACGCGCTTGGCATCGGCGTTGCCGCCTTTAGCGGCAGCTTCTTCGATCAAGGTGCGCAGTTGGGCCTGGACCGTGTCGGACAGTTGCACGAAGGTGCCCCAGCTGGAACGCTCGGCCGGGATTTCGGTGTTCTTCAGCCAGGTGCCGTTCTGGTGCTGGTAGAAGTCGTCCTGCGCACGGACGGCTTTGTCCATGTTGGCGGCTTCGATGCCGGATTTTTGTGCAGGCTTGCCGGCCGCGATGGCGGCGTTTGCAGCGAAGAGGCCGACGATAACGGCGCTCAGGATCTTGCGTTTCAAGGTTACCCTCCCAGGTAGATTGACGGTATCGCGCGACTCTAGCACGCCGGTGTGAAACGTTGAAAGAAAAGCCACGCGGTGGCGTGGCTTTTTAGCAAAACAATGATTACCAGATGATGATGCGGTCTTCCGGCCTGACGTACATCTTGTCGCCTTCCTTCACGCCGAAGGCATCGTAGAAGGCCGGCTGGTTGACCACCGTGCCGTTGGCGCGGAAGCGGCCGGCGGAGTGCGGGTCGGTCTTGATCTGCACAATCGCCTGCTGTTCGCGCATCTTGGTGCGCCATACCTGGCCGAAGCCCATGAACACGCGCTGTTCGCCGCTCAGTCCATCGATCACTGGCGAAGCCTTGCCGCCCAGGGAGATCTTGTACGCCTTGTAGGCAATCGCCAGGCCGGAGTTGTCGGCGATGTTTTCGCCCAGGGTCAGCTTGCCGTTGATGTTATAGCCGGGCACCGGCTCATAGGAGCTGTACTGTTTGACCATGGCATCGGCCTTGACCTTGAAGGCGGCGCGGTCTTCGGCAGTCCACCAGTCGCGCAGGTTGCCGTCGCCGTCGTACTGCGAGCCGGAGTCGTCGAAGCCGTGCGAGATTTCGTGGCCGATCACCGCACCAATGGCGCCGTAGTTGACCGCATCGTCAGCCTTCATGTCGAAGAACGGCGGCTGCAGGATGGCGGCCGGGAACACGATCTCGTTGGCGGTTGGACGATAGTAGGCATTGATCGTCTGCGGAGTCATGCCCCACTCTTCCTTGTCGATCGGCTTGCCCAGCTTTTCCAGGTTGCGGTTATAGGCAAATTCGGCAGCGCGGCCCATATTGCCGATCAGGTCACCGGCCTTGAACTGCAGCTTGCTGTAGTCGCGCCATTTGTTCGGGTAGCCGATTTTCGGGGTGAACTTGGCCAGCTTCTCTTGCGCCTGTTTCTTGGTCTCCGGGCCCATCCAGTCGATGCTGTCGATGCTCTGCTTATAGGCCACCAGCAGGTTCTTCACCAGTTCCTCCATGCGCGCCTTGCGTTCGGCCGGGAAGTGCTTCGCCACGTACAGCTTGCCCATGCCTTCGCCGATCGCGCCTTCCACCACGCCCACGCCGCGCTTCCAGCGTGGTTGCTGCTCGGTTACACCGGTCAGCACGGTACCGTAGAAGGCGAAATTAGCCTGGTCGAAATCCTTCGACAGGTAAGGCGATGCGTCGCGCAGCAGGTGCCATTCAAAGTAGGCTTTCCAGGTTTCCAGCGGGGTGCTTTCAACCAGCTTGGCGAATTCGGTCATGTAGCTTGGCTGGGCCACGATCACGCTGTCGGTCTTGGCGGCGATACCGGTGGCGCCCAGGGCGGCCTTCCAGTCGTAGCCTGGCGCGCTTTCAGCAAGCTTGCTGATTTCCATCTTGTTGTAGCGCTTGACCGGGTCGCGGTTGTCGACGCGCGACCACTGCGCTTTGGCCAGTTCGGTTTCCAGTGCCACGATGGCCTTGGCTTTTGCGGCGCCATCCTTGTTGCCGGCCAGGCCGAGGACTTTAGCAACGTGCAGCTCGTATTTGGCCAGCGCGTCCGCCATCTTGGCGTCGTCTTTCTTCAGGTAGTACTCGCGGTCAGGCAGGCCCAGGCCGGACTGGCCCATGTGGGCTGCGTACTGGGTCGAGTTGCGTGCATCCTGGCTCACGCCTACGCCATAAGGCGCCGGCACGCCGGTCTTGTTGAAGTGGGCGACCAGCGCGGGGATGCCCTTCTTGTCTTTCAGGCCGCGGATCCGGGACAGCTCACCGGCCAGCGGCTTGGCGCCCAGCTTTTCCAGCTTGGCTTCGTCCATATAGGAAGCGTACAGCGCGGCGATCTTGGCGTCGTCGCCTTGCAGGCCTTTCTGGCCCTGCAGGCCCTGGATCAGGTCACGCAGTTGGAACAGGGTGTCGTCGCGCAGCTTGGCGAAGGAACCCCAGCTCGACTTGTCGGCCGGGATCTCGGTGCTGCGCAGCCATTCGCCGTTCAGGTGCTGGAAGAAATCGTCCTGCGCGCGCACGTTCTTGTCGATGTATTGGGTGTCGATGCCGGAAGTCGGGGCCGGCGTGTGATAGTGGCCTTCATGTCCGCCTGCGTGGGCGAATGCCGCCATCAGGCTCAGGGTGATGGTGCTCAGGATGTGTCGTTTCACTCTCTTTATCCCTTTAGAATTTGGTTTCAAGTCGAACGCTCCACTGGGTATATGTGGGGTTCAGCGTGGCCGCCTGTGCGGCGAGCCCATTTGCATTGACCAGGTTGTACCCGGTCGCATCATCCGCCAGCAGGTTGTTGGCGCTGATTCGGATTTGCGTGCGGCTGTCGAAACGCCACAGCGCATACATGTCCAGCACGCGTTTGCGGCTGGCCTGCACTACTTGCTTGTCGCTGGCCTGGGTGCGGATGGCCGGCGTCCAGTTATAGCTTGTGCCAAGCGTAAGCGGTATGTCTTTGAGTCGGTAGTCCATGCCCAGGTTGGCCGTCTGCCTGGCTTGCTGGTCAAGGCGGTTGTCCGGGCCCTGGATGCCGTCGACCCTGGACCAGAAGCGGCTGTAGTTGCTGCGGAAGTCGATCTGCGGTGCATTGTCCATCAGCTCGGACAATGCAAACTTGGCTTCCAGCTCAATGCCGCTGGTGCGCGCATGGCCGATATTGGCCGGTGCAGAAACCCAGCGCTGGCCAAGCTCGGTTTGCTGCAACGTCAGTTCGCGGCGGATCAGGTTGTCGATATTGCGCACGAAGCCACTGAGGCTGACGATGCCGCTGCGTCCCAGGTAGTGCTCATAGGCGAGATCGAGGCCGGTGGCCAGTTCCGGCTTCAGGTTCGGGTTGCCGATGCGGTCAGGGCTGGTGGCGCTGTTCAGGCGCGACAGGAATGGTGCGGCGATCAGGTCCTGCACATTGGGCGATTTGTAGCTCTTGGTCAGGCTGGCGCGTACCTGGTCTTTTTCGTATCCGGGAATTTTCCACACCGCGTGCAACAGCGGGCTGAAAACCTTGCTGGTGTTGCTGACTGTGCCGCTGCTGCGGTCCGACGTGGTGCGGATGCCTTCCCAGCGTGCACCGACGTAGGCCGACCATTGCGGTGTGATGTCCCATTCATCCTGTGCGAACAGGGCGGCGCGGCGGCTGTCTGCCGTCAGGTTGTCGCCGGAATCGGCGAATTGCGCGATGCCGTTTTTATCCAGCGATACGCGCAGTTGTTCGCGGTGGCTGGCTTCCAGGTCCCAGCCGGCAGCCAGCAGGTGGCCGGCGCCGATCGGAGAAGAGTACTTGCCGCCGGTGTTGATGCTCTTGTCGCGCGTGTTGTCGGTTTCAGTGAAGCGATCCAGCAGCGTGCCTTGCGTGTCGTATTGGTAACGCAGCGAATCGCTGTCTCGCTTGCCCAGGCCGAAGCCGAACTTCACGTCGAGCTTGCTGGCGCCCTGCAGGCGATGCACCCAGTTGCCGAAGCCGCGCAGGAACGTAACGTCGCCCTCGCTGGTTTGCTGCGCCAGGTTGTACTCGGGCGGCTGGCTGCCGACCGGCTGCGCCAGGTTGGTCTGCGCCGCGCTGCGCGACCTTTGATGCATCAGGAAGGTCTGGAAGTTCAGCGTGTCGCCGTTCCCGAACTTGTAGGAGAAGCGCGGCGTCAGGTGCAGCCCCTTGTTGCTGCCGCTGCTCTCGCTTTCCAGGAATTGTTCCTTGGCCAGGCCGCCATCGGCTTCAGTCTCGGTGTTGTGGGCGCGCGTACTGTCGTGCTGGCGGCCGTAGTTGAGCGAGGCCGACAGGGTGTAGCTCAGCGCACCAGACTTGCCCGGCGCGGTGACCGACAGCTCAGGCGAGTGACGGCCCTGCTCGATGCGGTCGGAGGCCTTCACCTGGATGTCGCGCATCTGGTAGCCGTCGCGCAACACGATATTGACGGTGCCGGCGATGGAGCGGGTGCTGTGCTCGGCCACCGGGCCGCGCATCACTTCAATGCGCTCGACCTGGTCGGGCGACAGCGATTCCATCGAAAAGCCGGCCGGCGGGCGTTCGCCGTTCACCAGCACCTGCGTATAGCCGCTGCCCAGGCCGCGCATGCGCACTTCGCCGCCGCGGCCGGCGCGGCCGCCAAGGGTGATGCCGGGCAGGCGCTTCAGGACATCGCCGATATTGCTGTCGCCGTTGCGGTCCAGTTCCTCGCGGCCGAAAACCTGCTTGCCCGCCGTGGAGTTGCGGCGTTCGGTCATATCGTCCTGGCGGCCGCCGCTGATGGTGACCTGGGGGATGACTTTATCGGCTGGTTTGACTGGTTCCTGCTGGGCTGCGGCGCCAGTGGCCGCGCCGAGCGTGGCCAGGGCGAAAGGGATCAGCTTCTTCATGAATGGACAATGTTGCACGCGGCAGGCCGGTTGGCTTCGCGCTGGCATTGTAATCCCCACCCTGCCGGCTGGCACAGGGCCTCCGCCATTGTTACTTTAAGATACTTACATGCCGCGTCCACCGCCGGCGCTGCCGCCGCCGGGTCCGCCCATGCCGCCACCGCGGCCGCCATGGCCACCGCGATGGGCACCCTCCTCGCCGGGTGGACGATCTGCACGGCCAGCGCCGGGGCCATCTTCCATACGGATCAGTTGGTCTACGAGAAACTTTGACGCCGCCTGACGCTGGCCATCATCCAGCGCATCGTTAATGCCCAGCCACCACTCGCGCAACTGGCGGTCTTCGGCCGCCGTGGCAGCTTGCTCCGCCTCCAGCCCGGCCTGCAGCTCGCGTAGTTCAACGCTCTGGGCTTGCAAGCCCAGCTTGGTCGCCTCCTGCAGGCGCTCGCGGCGCGCCTTGCGTTCACGCAGCAGCGCCTTGCTCTGGCTTTCCACCTTGGCCCACAGGGTCTGCTGGTTGGCATTCAGGTTGAGGGACTTGCGGAATTCGGAGGCCATGGGCACCAGGTCTTCGGCGCGCATGTCCATGACCGGCACGGCAAAGGCCGGTGCGACGGCCATGGCTAATACCAGCCAGGCGGCACGCGCCGTGCGTATCAGTTTCATATTGTTGCTCCGGAAAAAAAGATGCCCGCGGGGTTGCCGCAGGCATAAACCACTTTAGGGTAGAGAGAAATAGCGGACCCAGTGTAGGCCCGGCATGGCGGTCAATCTGTCTTTCTTACAAATACTTACTCTGGTAAATACATTGGCAAACACCTACAAAGTTATGAATTTATCGTGGCTTTCAAAAGGTTTTATTCCATGCTGGCAGCTACGATTGCTGGAAATCAGGTTTATACTGAAATCCAATGGCGGACGAGTTAACCGCTGTAATCGGAACAGGTGATACATGGGCAAGAAACTCAAGAACGCTGGCCTGATCGGCCTCGGCGTAGTCGCGGGGGTAGCGGTATCCCTGCAGTTTTCCGCGATGGCACAAAAGCAGGTTGACCCTGTCTTGCCGCTGGAAGAGCTCAAACAGCTTGCCGACGTGTACGGCCTGATCAAATCCGACTATGTGGAGTCGGTGGAAGACAAGAAGCTGCTGACTGAAGCCATCTCCGGCATGGTCGCCTCGCTCGACCCGCATTCCGCCTACCTGGACAAGAAAGCCTATGCCGAGCTGCGTGAAGGCTCGCAGGGCAAGTTCGTCGGCCTCGGCATTGAAATTGCCCAAAGCGACGAAGGCTATATCAAGATCGTGGCCCCGATCGAGGATTCGCCCGCCTACCGCGCCGGCATCAAGCCGGGCGACATGATCACCCGCCTCGATACCACCTCGCTGAAAGGCCTGAGCCTGGACGAGTCGGTGAAGAAGATGCGCGGCGAGCCGGGCTCCAAAGTGATGCTGACCATCATGCGCAAGGATGAACCGCAGCCGCTGGAATTCACTCTGAACCGCGAAGAAATCCACCAGAAAAGCGTCAAGGCCAAGATGGTCTCGCCGGGTTATGCCTGGGTACGCATCTCGCAATTCCAGGAGCCGACGGTGGACGACCTGGCGGCAAAGATTACTGAACTTTATCGCCAGGACCCGCACCTGAAAGGCCTGGTGCTCGACCTGCGCAACGACCCGGGCGGCGTGCTGCAAGGCGCGATCGGCGTGGCGGCAGCCTTCCTGCCGAAGGACACGCCGATTGTTTCGACCAATGGCCAACTGCCTGATTCCAAACAGATTTTCTACGGCCGCGCCGAGTACTATTCGCTGCGTGGCGATGGCGATCCGCTGGCCAAGCTGCCGGATGCGGTCAAGCGCATCCCGATGGCCGTGCTGGTCAATACCGGCTCCGCCTCGGCCTCCGAAATCGTGGCCGGCGCCCTGCAGGACTACAAGCGCGCCACCATCATCGGTTCGCAAACTTTCGGCAAAGGCTCGGTGCAGACCATTCGCCAGCTGACCGCCGATACCGCCGTCAAGCTGACCACCGCGCGCTACTACACGCCGCATGGCCGTTCGATCCAGGCCAAAGGCATTTCGCCCGACCTGGCAGTGGACGAAAACGAGGACGGCGATGGCCTGAACAGCCTGCGCATGCGCGAGGCCGACCTGGCCAAGCACCTGACCAACGACCGCGAGCAGGAAGCGGGCAAGGCCCAGCGCGACGAACTGGAAGAGCAGATGCGCATCCTGGCTGTCGAGAAGAAGCGCAAGCCGCTGGAATACGGCAGCGGCGAGGACTTCCAGCTCAAGCAGGCGCTGAACCACTTGCAAGGCGTTCCCGTCCAGTTGGCCAAGGCCGAATCCAAGCTGGTCAAGCTGGACCCGCCACCCAAGAAATAAAGCTAGCAAAGATTAAGGCGGCGCCCCCTGGGGCGCCGTTTTTCGTTGCAGATGCGGTAAAATCGGCCATCTTACCGGTCGCCTGACCCATTCTAAGAAAGAAATATTGATCATGAAACAAGCCGTCATCAGCGGAACCGGTCTCTTTACTCCCGCGCACTCGATCAGCAATGAAGAGCTGGTCACCGCCTTCAACGCCTACGCCGAACTGTTCAACGCGGAAAACGCCGCCGCCATTGCGGCCGGCACCGTGACCGCGCTGGAACCATCCAGCGCCGGCTTCATTGAAAAGGCGTCCGGCATCAAGTCGCGCTACGTGATGGAAAAGACCGGCATCCTGGACCCGAATCGCATGACCCCGCGCATTCCAGAACGCAGCAATGAGGAATTGTCGCTGCAAGCCGAGATCTGCGTTGCCGCCGCGCGCCAGGCGCTGGACCGCGCCGGCCGCACCCCGGCCGACATCGACATGGTGCTGGTGGCTTGCTCCAACATGCAGCGCGCCTACCCGGCGATGGCGGTGGAAGTGCAGCAGGCGCTGGGCATCGACGGCTTCGGCTTTGACATGAACGTGGCTTGCTCCTCCGCCACCTTCGGCATCCAGACCGCCGTGGGCGCCGTGCAAAGCGGCCAGGCGCGCGCCGTGCTGATCCTGAATCCGGAAATCACTTCCGGCCACCTGGACTACCGCGACCGCGACAGCCACTTCATCTTCGGCGATGCCTGCACCGCGATCATCGTGGAAGCCAAGGAAGGCGCCGTGTCCAAGCACCAGTGGGACATCCTGGACACCAAGCTGAAGACCAGCTTCTCCAACAACATCCGCAACAACTTCGGCTTCATGAACCGTTTCGACGAAGGCGGCATCGGCGCGCCGGACAAGCTGTTCAAGCAGCAGGGCCGCAAGGTGTTCAAGGACGTGTGCCCGATGGCAGCGCAGATGATCAAGGACTCGATCGAGCGCGCCGGCCTGAAGGTTGAGCAGATGAGCCGCTTCTGGCTGCACCAGGCCAACCTGAGCATGAACCAGCTGATTTCCCGCACCATCCTCGGCCGCGACGCCGAGTCGCTGGAAGCGCCGGTGATCCTGGACACGTATGCCAACACCTCGTCGGCCGGCTCCATCATCGCCTTCCACAAGCACCAGGACGACCTGCCGTCCGGCGCCTTCGGCGTAATCTGCAGCTTCGGCGCCGGCTACTCCATCGGCTCCGTCGTCGTCCGTAAAGCCTAAGTTAAAAGTCGGGGTCAGCTCCGGCAATCGGACATTTTGTCCGATTGCCGGAGCTGACCCCGACTTTCATGCGGTTATACTCCTTGGGAAAGGAGGCCCTGCATGCCCCATGACGTCAGCTTGATTACCACTATTGCCGCGGCCCTTGGCTTCGGTCTCGTCTTCGGCTTTATCGCCGTTCGCCTCAAACTCCCTGCCCTCGTCGGCTATCTCGCAGCCGGCATCCTGATTGGTCCTGCTACGCCTGGATTTGTCGCCGACAGCGCAATCGCTGGCCAGTTGGCTGAAATCGGCGTGATGCTGATGATGTTCGGCGTCGGCCTGCACTTTTCCCTCGATGACTTGTGGGAGGTGCGCAAGGTGGCCCTGCCTGGTGCCATCCTGCAGATTGCGGCAGCGACCGGCATGGGTATGGCGCTGGCGCATTTCTGGGGCTGGAGCCTGGGTGGCGGCCTTGTCTTCGGCCTGGCGCTTTCAGTGGCCAGCACCGTGGTGCTGCTGCGGGCGCTGGAGGAGCGCGGTACGCTGGATTCCTTCAATGGCCGCATCGCCGTCGGCTGGCTGGTGGTCGAGGACCTGGTGACGGTGCTCGTGCTGGTCCTTCTGCCGGCACTGGCTGGCGCGCTGGGCGGCAATGCCGGTGACGCGGCACATGGCCACGGCGCTGCTGAAGGCGGCGTTCTCAAGGCGCTGGCAGTCACGCTGGGACAGGTGGCGCTGTTCGTCGGCTTCATGCTGCTGGTGGGCCGCAAGCTGTTCCCGTGGATCCTGTGGCAAGTGGCGCGCACCAAGTCGCGTGAGCTGTTCACGCTGTGCGTGATCGCTGCGGCTGTCGGCATTGCGTATGCCGCGACGGTGCTGTTTGGTATCTCGTTTGCATTGGGTGCCTTCTTCGCCGGCATGGTACTGCGCGAGTCGGAATTGAGCCACCGCGCTGCGCATGAATCGCTGCCGCTGCGCGATGCATTCGCGGTGCTGTTCTTCGTATCGGTCGGCATGCTGTTCGAGCCGATGATCCTGGTCGAACAGCCATTGCGTGTGCTGGCGGTGGTGGCCATCGTCCTGTTCGGCAAATCGATTGCGGCCTTCGCGCTGGTGGTGCTGCTGCGCTACCCCGCCAGCACGGCGCTGATGGTGTCGGCCAGCCTGGCGCAGATCGGCGAGTTCTCCTTCATCCTGGCGGCCTTGGGCATCTCGCTCGGACTGCTGCCGCATGAGGGCCAGAGCCTGATCCTGGCAGGAGCCATCCTGTCGATCGCCTTGAATCCGCTGATGTTCCTGCTGGCAGGGCCATTGGAACGCATGCTGCGCCAGAACAAGGCGCTGGCGGCGCAATACGCGCGCACTGCCGACCCGCTGGCGGAGTTGCCGATGTCCACCGCGCAGTCCAAGCTGGAGGGCCAGGTGGTGCTGGTGGGTTATGGGCGCGTTGGCCGGAACATTGCTGAGGCGCTGGCGGCGCAGGGTATCCACTACGTAGTGGCGGAGCAGAATCGCGAACTGGTCGACCAGTTGCGCCAGGATGGCATCGCCGCTGTGGCGGGCAATGCCGGCGAGCCAGCGGTGCTGATCCAGGCCCATATCCACAAGGCGCGCATGCTGGTGGTGGCAACGCCGGATACCTTCCACGTGCGTGCCATGATCGAAACGGCACGGGCGCTGAATCCGGATATCAAGATCGCCGTGCGTACGCACAGCGAGGAGGAAGCGGCCTTGCTGCGCAGCGAACGCGCTGGCGTCATCTTCATCGGCGAGCAGGAACTTGCGAAATCAATGGCGGCGCACGTCGCCAAAGAAATCTCTTAGCGCAGCGAAATGTCCACCAACGTTCCTGACCCCGAAGTGGACATTTTCACAGGCGCGCGGCCAGCTCGGCGCCTTCCTTGATGGCGCGCTTGGCGTCGAGCTCGGCCGCAAGGGCTGCGCCGCCGATCTTGTGGAAGCGCGGGGTGCCCGCAGCAGCGGCTTCGCCTTCCGGCGGCATCAGTTCGGTCAGGCTTTCCTGGCCGGCGCAAATGATCACGTTGTCCACAGCCAGCAGGCGTTCTTCTTCGCCCACCTGGATGTGCAGGCCTTGGTCGTCGATCAGCTTGTATTGCACGCCGGGGATCATCACCACGCCATTGCGAGCCAGCACCGCGCGGTGCACCCAGCCCGAAGTCTTGCCCAGGCCGGCGCCCAGTTTGCTGGTCTTGCGCTGTAACAGGTAAAGCTGGCGCACCGGTTCCGCCGCCTTGGCCGGCACCAGGCCGCCGCCCGTATTGGCATGCAGGTCGACGCCCCATTCGGCCGTCCAGTGTTCCTTTGCAATCGGCAGGGAATGCTCCGGGTTGTGCAGCAGGTATTCGCCAACGTCGAAGCCAATGCCACCCGCGCCGATAATGGCTACGCGCTTGCCGACCGGCTTTTTATCGCGGATCACATCGAGGTAGGACAGCACTTTGGGATGGTCGATGCCATCGATCTTCGGTTTGCGCGTGCGGATGCCGGTGGCGACGATCACGTCGTCATAGCCGCCCGCCAGCAGCTCTTCGCGCGTGACGCGATGATTGAGCTGCAGCTTGACGCCGGTAAGCTCGATCTTGCGGCCGAAGTAGCGCAGGGTTTCGTTGAATTCTTCCTTGCCGGGGATTTGCTTGGCAATATTGAACTGGCCGCCAATGCGGTCGCTGGAGTCGAACAGGGTTACGTCGTGGCCGCATTCCGCCGCCACCGTCGCTGCCGACAGGCCGGCAGGGCCGGCGCCAACCACCGCCACCTTGCGGCGTGCGGCCGCGGGCTTGTACACCAGCTCCGTCTCATGGCAGGCGCGCGGGTTCACCAGGCAGCTGGCGCGCTTGTTCTGGAAGGTGTGGTCAAGGCAGGCCTGGTTGCATCCGATGCAAGTATTGATTTCGTCGGCGCGGCCGGCGGCCGCCTTGTTGACGAACTCGGCATCAGCCAGGAAGGGGCGCGCCATCGACACCATGTCGGCATCGCCGCGCAGGATGATGTCCTCGGCCTCGGCCGGCATATTGATGCGGTTCGAGGCGACAACAGGAATGGTCACTTCCTTGCGCAGGCGGCCCGCCACTTCGGCAAAGGCGGCGCGCGGCACCGAGGTGACGATGGTCGGCACGCGGGCTTCGTGCCAGCCGATGCCGGTGTTGAGGATGGTGGCGCCGGCGTGCTGCAAGGCCTTGGCAACTGCCACCACCTCTTCCCAGGTATTGCCGCCGTCCACCAGGTCCAGCAGCGAGTGGCGGTACATGATGATGAAATCGCGGCCGACTGCTTCGCGCATGCGGCGCACGATTTCCACCGGCAGGCGCATGCGGTTCTCGATGCTGCCGCCCCAGCGGTCGGTGCGCAGGTTGGTACGGGCGCACAGGAACTGGTTCAGCAGGTAGCCTTCGCTGCCCATTACCTCCACGCCGTCATAGCCGGCCTTCTGCGCCAGCTTGGCGGCGCGTACGTAGGCTTTGATGGTCGATTCAATGCCACCTTCCGTCAGCGCCTTCGGCTTGAAGGGCGAGATCGGCGATTTCTTGTCGGAGGCCGACACGGCAAACGGCTGGTAGCCATAGCGCCCTGCGTGCAGGATCTGCATCAGGATCTTGCCGCCCTCTTGGTGCACGGCACTGGTCAGCTTGCGGTGGTTGAACACGTCGCCAATGAAATTCATGGTGCCGCCGAAGGGCAGCAGCCAGCCCTGGCGATTCGGCGAGATGCCGCCGGTGACGATCATGCCCACGCCGCCCTTGGCGCGCTCGCGGTAGAAGGCGGCCAGCTTGTCATAATTGAAGAAGCGGTCCTCCAGCCCCGTATGCATGGAACCCATGATGACGCGGTTGCGCAAGGTGGTAAACCCCAGGTCGAGGGGCGAAAGAAGATGAGGGAAATTCGTGGTCATGGCGGAATGGCGGGAGTTCAGTGCGCTGTCTAACGATGGGAGCGCGCGGCGCTTGTATTCTGCCATCAGTTACCTTACGCTGGTAGCATGAAGCGACTGTTATTAGTACTGTTCCTCGGTTTTACCGCGCCCGCCTTTGGCGCGGGACAGGCGGCCCGTTTGGAAATTCCGAAGCTGGAAGTATCCGTCAACCGGGTGAAGGCAGACGCGCAACAGCTCTATGAAGTGAACGCCAGCGGCACCGTTCATGCATCCCTGCCAACAGTCTGGCGCACCCTCACCACCTACGACCGCATGGAAGAATTCGTGCCCGACATGGCGTCGTGCCGGGTGCTTTCCCGTAATGGCAATGAAGTCATCATTGAGCAATTTGGTACGGCCCGTTTCCTCTTCATGTCACGTTCCATCCATCTTGTCGTGCGTGCAACGGAGCAACCGATGTCGTCGATCGACATCGCCCTGGTTTCGGGTGACATGAAACACTATGAGGCACGATGGGAATTGATTCCCATTCCGGAAACCGGCGGCACCCGCGTGGTGTATAGCGGTCGCCTGATGCCGAATTTCTACGTGCCGGGCTTGTTAGGCACCAACATCATCCGCGGCGATATCGAACGCATGATGAATGCGGTGCTGGCCCACCTGGAGCGCCAGCCGGCGCTGCCGAAACAGTCCGAGCTGGCACGCGGGCTGGGCGGAGTGCCCAGCGTCCCGTAAGCGCTGCGGCTTAGGCCGTGTAATGGTCGCGGTCGCGCACTTCCGCAAAATTTTCAAGACTGCCGATACGGATCACCACCGCATTCATGGTGGATGCCGTCTGCATCGAGCGCCAGGCGAATTGCCATTCTTTCTCCATCGCATCTTCACGCGTCTTGGTGAAGGCCGCGCCCAAAGCGGCACGGCCGCCGTATTCGATGGCGCCGTCAATGCCGGCCCAATTCGGCAGCGTGCGCTGCACGGCGCGGTGGATGCGCTCACCGAATTCCTCGGTGTTGTGGATCACCAGGCAGCTGTCGGCGCTGAAATGATCGAACAGGTCGCGGTTCCAGGCTTGCGAGAAGCTCAGGGTCAGGAAGCTGCCCACAGGGCGCAGCACGAACTGGCCGTCCTTCAGGGCTTGTTCGAGTTCGCTGCGCGGGCCGTAGCGGTGCAGCGTAGGTGGGCGTTTTTAGTCGTGCATGATGATTCTTAGTTTGGATTTCTTTCGATGTGCCGCACGTGGCGGTGGGCACGCATGAATGTCGAGGCGATGAAGATCTCGCGCAGCAGGTAGCCGAAATTGCCGATCAGGCAGATCATCGCTGCGATGAACAGGCCGGCGATGTATTTGTCCAGCGGGACGTTGGTGGCATCGCCAACGAACAGCAGGGCCACCACCAGGCAGACGAACAGGCCGCAGGCGGTGCTCAGCGCAATGGCAACGTTGATCAGGTGCGAACGGCGGTACAAGATGTCCAGCTCGTTCATATACGTATCGTTATAAGCAACGTCCAGGCGCTCTTCCAGCACGCGCGAGCGGTCGATGATGCGCGCCAGGCGGTTCAACAGCACCAACAGATTGGTGCAGACGGTGGACAGCATGAAAACCGGGGCAATCGCAAGCTGGATAATGTGGGCGATGTCGCCAAGCTGCAGATTCATTATGCGAAGCGTCCTTGCTGGCGGAATTGTTCGGTAGCGTTGACCAGGGCACGGCTGATGCCCTGCTCCATGGCGCCGTGGCCTGCATCAGGAATCATTTTCATCACCGCATTGGCGCCCCAGGCCTGCTGCAGGCGCCAGGCGGAGACGGGCGGGCAGATCACGTCGTAGCGGCCCTGCACGATCACGGCGGGCAGCTGGGCGATACGCGAGACGTTGGACAGCAGCTGGCCGTCGCTGAAGAAGCCCAGGTTGGCCATGTAATGCGATTCCATGCGGCCAACGCCCAGGTCGAGGGTGTCCGATGGCGGCTCATCCGGCTGTGGCAGCAGGAAGACGCGGCGGCCTTCGAACTTGCTCCAGGAGCGCACGGCTGGCCAGTGTACGTCCGGCTTCGGATCCATGATGCGCTTGACGTAGGCTTGCAGCAGGTTGCCGCGTTCTTCCACCGGGATAGGGGCGACAAATTCGTCGTACACCTCGGGATGGAACCATTCGGAACCTTGCAGGAACCAGTCGATTTCCTTCTGCGTGCAAAGGAAGATGCCGCGCAGGACAAAGCCCAGGCAACGCTCCGGGTGGGCCTGGCCGTACGCCAGCGCCAGGGTGGAGCCCCAGGAACCGCCGAATACCAGCCATTTGTCGATGCCGAACAGGATGCGCAGGCGCTCGATATCTTCGATCAGGAGCTGGGTGGTGTTATTACTCACTTCGCCCAGCGGGGTCGATTTACCGGCGCCGCGCTGGTCGAACAGGATGACGCGGTAGTGATCCGGATTGAAGAAACGGCGGTGCTGCGGCGACATGCCCGCGCCTGGGCCGCCATGGAAGAAGACCACCGGGATACCATTCGGGTTGCCTACTTCTTCCCAATAAATTGTATGGATGTCATCGACAGCCAGCATGCCGCTATTGCGGGGCTGGATCGGCGGGAACAAGTGTGGCAAGGCGTCGGGCATGGTTATCCTCTATGCGTGAAGCCAAGATTGTAACCGCTCAGAAGAAGGTATTGATGGCTTGCAGGACGTTGTACGTGTCATCCACAACCAGCATCAGGGGCCATTTATCGAAGGTGGTGCAGGGGTGGGAGATGCCGCAGCCGACCAGGTCGCCCACTTGCAGGTCGGCCTTGGCGCCCTGCGGCCAGCGCAGGTAGGCATGCTGGTCGTTCATCTTGTCGATCACGGCGCCTTCCGGCAGCACCAGCGCTTGCGCGCCCGGCCGATGCGCGGCAATGGCGCGCGGCAGGCCCAGGTCGTGCGACGCATCGCGCTTGCCCAGCGCCAGGATCGCCAGGTTCGGCTCGGGGCGCGACAACACCATGGTCCAGATTTCCAGAGCCGGGCGCAGGCCCTCGCCAGCAGCCTTGCCTTCGCGGCTGGCCAGCTCACTGGTCAAACCGCCGTAGTAGCCATGGTCATTGGTCAGGTAGCAGCCGCTGCGCAGGATCGGCAGCACTTTCTTGCCCTGCACCGCCAGCCCGGCAAATTCGTGCGCCACGCGGTCGAAGTAGGCCGAACCGCCGGCGGAGATGATCACCTGCTCGCCACCGAACAAGCCTTCGGTCGCGGCAGCCTTCAGCATTTCCGCCATGCGCTGCAGGAAGCCGTTGACGACTTCCACATCCGCCGCGCGGTTATCGGTGACCACCAGGCCTTCGTAGCCTTCAATGCCAGCCAGCTGGAGGCCGGGCGCAGCAGCGACGGCGCGTGCCACGGCCATGACTTCCTCGGCCTCGCGGCAACCGGCGCGCTTGCCCTTCATGCCCAACTCCACCAGCAAAGGCAAGGGCCGCTCCAGGCCAAATTCCTGCACCGCGCGCGACAGCCGCTCGACACCTTGCAGCGAATCGACCAGCGCAAAGAATTCGAAAGAGTGGTCCTCCTGCATCAGATGCAGTACGGCGCGGATATCGGCCGGCGCCACCAATTCATTGGCCAGTATCACGCGCCGCACGCCAAAGCGCGCCGCAATCTGCACTTGCGGAATGGTGGCCAGCGTGATGCCCCAGGCACCGTTATCGATCTGCGCCGCGAAGAGCTGCGGGCTCATGGTGGTCTTGCCATGCGGCGCGAGCAGCACGCCGTGGCGCTCACAGAAGCTGCGCATCCACGCCAGGTTATGCTGCAGCGCCGACGCCTTC
Organism: Duganella sp. Root336D2; assembly: GCF_001425005.1. GTDB lineage: Bacteria > Pseudomonadota > Gammaproteobacteria > Burkholderiales > Burkholderiaceae_D > Rugamonas. Next base: position 155,323 of record NZ_LMDB01000004.1, read on the forward strand.
AGCACGGCCAGCGGAAAACTCGTATCCGCCGCCAGCACGTTCCAGTGTTGTGCGCCGACCATGTGCTGGCGCAGCGGCTCCACAATAGGCAGGCCTTTCACGCCTGGCTGCAGGATTTGTTCGTCGAGTTCGGGCAGCGCGTACATAAGTGATCCAATCTCTCTTCAAAGAATAGCACCGTCAGCCAGCAGGTGGCTCGGCAGTATTAAACGCCAACTGCGCCGCAAAAGCCCGCTTGTAAGCCGGCCGCGCTTCGCCGCGTGCGACATAAGCGGCCAGGCGCGGAAATTCGTTCAGGATACCTGATGGCCTAGCCCGAAGCAGCACCGAGATCATCACCAGGTCGCCCGCACTGAATTCGCCATCCAGCCATTCAGCCTCGCCCAGCCGAGCAGAGAGTTGGCCCAGTCGCTGACGGATACGATCCGCGATCAGAGGCAAGCGCTCCTTGGTCCAAGGCTTGCCACCCTCCTGGAATTTTGCAGTGACGATTTCCAGGATCGGTGGCTCGACAGTGTTGAGCGCGGCGAAAATCCAGCTTATCGCACGGGCCCGCGCGTTGGCTTCGTCCGGCAGCAAGCCCGGATAGCGGGAAGCGATATGGAAAATAATCGCGCCTGACTCGAACAACACCAGCTCGCCATCCTCATAAGTGGGAATCTGCCCGAAGGGATGCCGCGCCAAATGCGGCGGCTCCTTCATCGCGGCGAACGAAACGGGACGCACTTCGTACGGCTGCCCCACTTCTTCAAACGCCCAGCGAACCCGCGTATCGCGCGCGAGGCCCATGCCGCCGTCGGGCGAACGTTCGAATGCAGTAATGGTGTGTGTCATCATGTTCTCCTGGTGATTGCGGGTTCAGCCAGGCACTCTTGGTGCCCCTTCAGGAGTGACGACGATTGAATAGCGCCTAAATCGACATGGCCCCGTCATTTGCCGCTTGGCGAGCGATCCTGTTCAGGGCGCGCCATACAGTCGCTGAGCAAGCCAATGAATCGGTCGCGTAATTCTGCATATTCCGCGTTGCTGGCATATTCCCGAACTTCCGGGCGCTGATTCAACAAATAGACAGTCGCGACATTGCCATTCGCCGCGTCCAGCAGTGTGTACATACTAATGACGCCGGAGACATTATCGGTATCCCTGTTGTTTATCGCTAGCAGCTCGATGCCCTTTTGCGTGCTTGTTTCGAGATCTATTTGATCAGGGGGTTTAGTACCGGCTGCAATTTCTTTCATTTGATCGATTATCGATCGACGGTCTTCGGCGAACCGTCCTTCGGCGGAACGTTCGATCTTCAGATTGACTAAAGGCGAACTGCTCTTTCGATAGATCATTAGCCGATAGCCGTCGGCAGTAGATACATGTACCGGACCGCTCGACAATTTGATCATGCGAAAGCGTGCTGTCACCGGGAGTCGGTCCTTGGTCTGGTAGCGAAACCCGTCAGTGCTGATGCATTGCGACAAAGATCCTAATGGATCGGCTGTTCGCTCTTGTGCATTAACTCGTGAGCAAAGTGCAAGCAGGAGAACAGGGAACGCTGCTAAGAGTCGACGGCGCATATGAACGTAAGCATGACAAATATTCGAAGTTGTCAATATAGCAGCAATTTGCCCAGTTGCTTTACGACGTACTCTCGCGCTTTGCCCGTTTTGAATACGGTCGGTACATAAAGCAGGAAAAAGCCCCAGCGATAGCGGGACCGGCTTCGCTCCCTGGACTGCAAGTACTGCATCAGATCGATTGCCGATTCCCGGTGAAAGGCCCAAAGCACACGATTACGATACGAGATCGCAAAGTAGGCTTCAGCCGGCCACTTCAGCACATGTTTGCCGCGCATATGGCAAGATCCGCATCGGATTGAGCCGACGGGCCAGCCGCTTCGATTTTTGAGATACCTCGAGTGGTCCCAATCTCCCGCGGCATAACCTTCCGGAAGTTCTTGAATCACCGGTTGCGGGCGTCCATGAAGACCTTGGAAATAGATCGCTGCATGCCACGAATGCCCGCATGAATCGTGGAACTGCTGGTAATCGAACATGCTGCTCTTCTGGAAGAACTGCACGTCCGCTTTCAGCTTGATGCGGACGACTTCAGCGAACTCAAATTCCGCGCGGCCCCGGCACGCTGGACAAACAATATCCAGATTGTGAGGGATCGGTCTGCATTCGTAAGGCCCGGTCATCAGTGCCAGAGGCCAAGGATGAGGCCGAAAACCAGGAATTGCGCGGTATGGTAGCCGCCATCGATCAGCCAGAGCTTGAAGCTGCGGTTGGCGAACTGGTAATTGATACCAAAGCACGCTGCCACCATGCCGAAACCGGCCAACAAGGCATGCTTGATTGCATAGTCCATCGTCGGCGCCGGGCCGATCCAGCGCGCGAAGGCGAAGGCCGCCAGCAGGGAAAAAATGAAGGCCACGCCGAACACATGGGCCGGGTGGGAGTCCGGCTTGACGCCGCCGTTCTCGTCATTCCACATCTTGCCGAACAAAGCCGGCGAGTACCACAGCCCGCCCAGCATGAAACTCGAAACTGCGGCCAGCAGCACGGCAAAAATATTCATGCCCATCATATGCATCGTCGTCTCCCCAGCGAATTATTGTTGAGAGAGAACGATATGTGAGCCGGGTCGCAACAGTCAATCACTTGTTGTTGCAATGTTCCGAAAGCATTTCTCCCATCTTGCCGCTGGCAGCCTGGCGGTCGTCGGCCCAGGTCAGTGCGGATTCGGTGCCATTCCGTTCTTCGCGGCGCAGGAAGCTGACGTAGGTCGAGCCCTTCTTGCCGGTCACGTGCATCAGGCGCACCTCGCAACTGCGGCCATTGGCGGAAGCTTTCGCCGTGCTCAGCACGTCGACCTTGGTGACATGGCCGATGTGCGCGACCAGCGGTGCGCGCTGGTTCAGAATGTCGAGCAGCTTGTCCTGCGGGATATCGGGGCTGCAGGCTGCCAGCAGCAGCAAGGGCAGCATTTTCTTCATGGCGCCTCCAAAAGAACAAACGCCGGCCAGCACGAGGGCCGGACGGCGTTTGGGTGTTGCGTTGCTCTTTACTGCGATCAGGACATGTGCTGGCCGCCGTTAATGGCGATGTTGGCACCGGTCAGGAACGCTGCTTCGTCGGAAGCCAGGTAGGCCACCAGGCCTGCCACTTCTTCCGGCTTGCCCAGGCGGGCCATCGGGATTTGCGGGATGATCTTCGAATCCAGCACGTCTTTCGGGATCTCCATCACCATCTTGGTGCCGATGTAGCCTGGCGAAATGGTGTTGACGGTGACGCCCTTGCGCGCCACTTCCAGCGCCAGCGCCTTGGTGAAGCCGTGCACGCCGGCCTTGGCCGCGGAGTAGTTGGTCTGGCCGAAAGCGCCCTTCTGGCCGTTCACCGAAGAGATGTTGATGATACGGCCCCAGCCGCGATCCACCATGCCATCGGCTACCGGCTTGGTCATGTTGAACACGGAGTCCAGGTTGGTCTTCATCACGGCGTCCCAATTGACCTTGTCCATCTTCTTGAAGGTCATGTCGCGCGTGATACCGGCGTTGTTCACCAGCACATCAACCGGGCCGATGTCGCGCTCGACTGCTGCGATGCAGGTTGCCGCCGAATCAAAGTCCGACACATCGCAAGGATAGGCGGTGAAGTTATAGCCCTGGTCCTTCATCGTGGCCAGCCACGACTCGTGCGTCTTGTTACTCGGGGAATACGTGGTTACCACTTTGTAGCCCAGTGCGACCATCTTGATGCAGATCGCTTCGCCCAGACCACCCATGCCGCCCGTTACCAATGCAACTCGTGCCATTTAATGTTCCCCTATTTTTATCTAAACGAAAGCTCATTCCCTCTCAACTGCCAGTGCTACGCCCATGCCGCCGCCGATGCACAGCGAGGCCAGGCCCTTCTTAGCGTCACGGCGGACCATTTCATGCAACAGGGTCACCAGGATGCGGGCGCCGGAAGCGCCGATCGGGTGGCCAATTGCAATTGCGCCGCCGTTGACGTTGATCTTGCTGGTGTCCCAGCCCATTTCCTTGTTCACCGCGCAGGCTTGCGCAGCGAACGCTTCGTTGATTTCCATCAGGTCCAGGTCTTGCGGCGACCAGCCGGCTTTTTTCAGGCACAGCTGCGAAGCGGTGACCGGGCCCATGCCCATATAGGCTGGGTCCAGTCCGGACGAGGCGTAGGCTTTGATGCGTGCCAGCGGAGTCAGGCCCAGTTCCTTAGCCTGCCTGGCCGACATCATCATCACGGCCGCTGCGCCGTCGTTGATGCCGGAGGCATTGCCGGCGGTGACGGAGCCGGCCTTGTCGAAGGCTGGACGCAGGCCGGACAGCGCTTCCAGGGTCGAACCTGGCTTCACGTATTCGTCCTGGTCGAAGAAGATGCTGCCCTTCTTCTGCACGATTTCCAGCGGCAGGATTTCATCCTTGAACTTGCCGGCTTTTTGCGCGGCTTCCGCTTTCAGCTGCGACTGCAGCGCGAATTCATCTTGCTGGCTGCGCGAGATATCGTATTTCTTCGCGACGTTCTCGGCGGTGATGCCCATGTGGTACTGGTTGTACACGTCCCACAGGCCGTCGACGATCATGGTGTCGGTCATTTTGACCTCGCCCATGCGGAAGCCGTCGCGCGAACCGTTCAGCACGTGCGGCGAGGCGCTCATGTTTTCCTGGCCGCCGGCAATGATGATGTTGGCGTCGCCGCACTTGATCGCTTGCGCGGCCAGGTGGGTTGCCTTGAGGCCGCTGCCGCAAACCTTGTTGATGGTGTAGCCCGGGATGGCGCTTGGCAGGCCGGATTTGATCACGGCCTGGCGTGCCGGGTTCTGGCCAACGCCGGCGGTCAATACCTGGCCCAGGATAACTTCGCTGACCAGGTTAGGGTCGATGCCGGTCTGGGCCAGCAGGCCCTTGATCACGTGGGCGCCCAGCTCTGCTGCCGGGGTCTTGGCCAGGGAACCGCCGAATTTGCCAACTGCGGTACGGCCTGCTGCAACAATTACTACGTCATCCATTCTGCTTCTCCGGGAGTGGTATGAAAATCTTTCAATGCATTCTAGCTAAGTGCCATGCGCGAGGCCAGCTATGGCCTACCGGAACAGTGGCTTATTCAAAGCCACTTCAGTTGCCTCACGTCCATATGCTTGCGCACGGTTAATAGCGTGCTTGCCCTGGTCGGTTGCCATTTGCAGCAGGTCTTGTGGATGCTGGATGGCCAGGAATTCGTTGGAGGCTGCGGTCATGGCAGCGAGAGAAGCCAGTGCGGTTTCACGATGCCAATCACAAATGCTGGCGAAGCTGGCGAGTTGCACGTCAAAAGCCGCGTGTGCGGCGCGGGAAAAATCGTCGTTGAACGCGTACATGCCCATGCTCCTTCAGTTATTCGATGGCTGAGATACCGCAAGACTTCCCATGTTAGTGCGCGATTCCTGACAAACGTTTGATAAACATCAAGGCTGCTTTCATTTTGCATAAATCCCCTGGCGATGTCACGACAATAACTTGATACCGTCCAACGTAGCGGCGCACTGCTCGCGTATCACGTTGACGAAGTCGGCCACGAAAGCCTTGTGCTGCAAGGCGGGCGGCACCGAAACAAACAGGTCACTCCACAAACCGGCCTCGCCGATCGGGCGCGCGATGACGTAGTCGTAGTCGACATAATTCTTGATGGCCCAGTTCGGCAAGGCGGCGACGCCGCGCCGGCTTGCAACCAGTTGCAGTATCGCGACCGTGAGTTCGGCGGTGCGGCGCTGGAATTCGACGCCGGCCGGACGCAGCACTTCGCGGATCAGGTCGATGCGTGTTTCGGGCACCGGGTAGGTGATCAGGGTTTCGCCTTCAAAGTCCTGGGCCGACAAACGGCGCTGACCGGCGAGCCGGTGCTTTTGCGCCATCACGGTCAGGATTTCGAAACGGAACAGCGGGAAGGTGGAGTACTCGGCGCTGTAGTCGGAGCCGATCACCAGGTCGGCATGTCCGTTACGCAGCAGGTCTGCCGGTTCACTGTGGAATCCGGAAACCAGGTCGATTTCCACCTCCGGCCAGCGGGTGCGGAAGGCGTCCATCACCGGCATCAGCCAATCGAAGCATGTATGGCATTCAAGCGCCACGCGCAGTTGGCCGGTATCGCCTTGCGACAGGCGCAGCACGTCTCGCTCTGCCCTTTCCACTTCCGGCAGCAGCGTATCGGCCAGTTTCAGCAGCCGTTCGCCAGTTGCCGTGAATCCAATTGGTATCGATTTACGCTCAAACAGCGGCGTACCGTAGCGATCTTCCAGCAATTTGATCTGGTGCGACAAAGCCGACTGCGTCAGGTTCAGCAGTTGTGCGGCCTTGACCAGGCTACCTGAGGAGCGAAGCGCAGACAGCGTGCGCAGGTGACGAATCTCGAGCATGTATGAAAAGTTTTCAAGTTAATGCATAAAAAGTTTCGTTTTTATTATATGCCGTCATGCCGCAAACTGTACTTCACCAATATTTCTTAAGCATGACAAAAATGAAACTAGTTCAAACTCATATCCCAGGCTTTCCACGCATCGGTGCAGCGCGTGAACTGAAGTTCGCTTTGGAGCGCTTTTGGCGCGGTGAACTGTCGGAATCCGCGCTGCAAGACACAGCCAGCAATCTCCGTGCCCGGCACTGGGCAACCCAGCGCCAGCATGAGCTGGATTTCGTGACTGTCGGCGATTTCGCCTTGTACGACCACGTGGCAAACCACATCCAGTTATTTGGCTGCGAGCCGGCACGCTTTGGCTTTAAAGGCAGCGAATCGCCGCTGGCGCGCTATTTCGCCATGGCGCGTGGCGACGATGCACATGAAGGATGCGGCTGTGGCCACAATGGTGCAGCGCTGGAAATGACCAAATGGTTCGACACCAATTACCACTACCTGGTGCCTGAGTTCAACGAGTCCACCGAGTTCGAGTTGCACGGCAAGCGCTTGCTGGATGAAGTCGCAGAAGCGCACGCCACCGGCCAGCCGGTCAAAGCTGTTTTGCTCGGTCCCCTGACCTTCCTTTGGCTCGGCAAGGAACGCGATGCGGCCACCGGTTTCAATCGCCTCGACCTGCTCGACCGCCTGCTGCCGCAGTACAGCCGGCTCCTGATGCAGTTGCGTGCCGCTGGTGCCGAGTGGGTGCAACTGGACGAACCTATCCTTGGCCTCGACCTGCCGATCGCCTGGCGCAACGCCTTTGAACCGGCTTACTGGCTCCTCAACCAGGCCGGTGCGCAACTGATGGTCGCCACTTACTTCTCGCCGCTTGAGGAGAATGTCAGCCTGGCCTGCCGCCTGCCGGTCGCCGGCCTGCACGTCGACGCCGTGCGCGCTGCCAGCGAGCTGACCAGCGTGGCCGACTGGCTGCCGGCACATAAGGTGCTGTCGATCGGCATCATCGATGGGCGCAACATCTGGCGGGCCGACATGGATGCCAGCCTCGCGACGCTGCTGCCGGTTATCGCCAAGCGTAGCGGCCCGGTCTGGCTTTCCACGTCCTGCTCCTTGCTGCACGTGCCGTACAGTCTGGCGACCGAGACAACGCTGGACGAGGAAGTTCGACCATGGCTGGCCTTTGCGGAAGAAAAGCTGGCTGAGCTGGCACTGCTCAAAGCCGCATTGTCTGCGGACGAACGCGTGTCCGGCCAAGTCGCACGGGGGTTTGCCGAAGCCCGCGCGGCGCTTGCCAGCCGCCGCTCGAGTACCCGTGTGCATAAAGCGGAAGTCGCGGCACGCATCGCGGCATTCGCCGCCGACACGGCGAGCTCGCGCCGCAACTCGCCGTTTGCACAGCGCCAGCAGATGCAGCGCGAACGCCTGGCGCTGCCGGCATTCCCAACCACGACGATCGGCTCGTTCCCGCAAACGCAGCAGATCCGCACCGCACGCGCAGCCTTCAAGCGCGGAGAACTGGCTCCGCAGGATTACCAGCAGGCGATGCGCGAAGAAATCGAACATGCCATCCGCCGGCAGGAAGAACTTGGCCTGGACGTCCTGGTACATGGCGAAGCCGAGCGCAACGACATGGTGGAATACTTCGGCGAACAGTTGGAAGGATTCACGTTCACGGCCAACGGTTGGGTGCAATCCTACGGCTCGCGCTGCGTGAAGCCGCCAATCATTTTCGGCGATGTCCAGCGCCCGCAAGCGATGACCGTGCATTGGGCCGCGTATGCACAGAGCCTGACCGCCAGGCCAGTGAAAGGCATGCTGACCGGCCCGGTCACGATCCTGCAATGGTCCTTCGTGCGCGACGACCAGCCGCGCTCCGACACCGCGCAGCAAATCGCCGCCGCCATCCGCGATGAGGTGCACGACCTGGAAAACGCAGGCATTGCCATCATCCAGATCGACGAGCCGGCCTTGCGCGAGGGCCTGCCGCTGCGCCGCAGCCGCTGGGATGCCTACCTTGCATGGGCAAGCAAAGCCTTCCGCATCAGCGCCGCTGTCGCCGATGATGCGACGCAGATCCACACCCATATGTGCTATGCCGAGTTCAACGACATCCTGCCAGCGATTGCCGCGCTGGATGCCGATGTGATCACGATCGAGTCAAGCCGCTCCGCGATGGAGCTGCTGGGCGGCTTCGCCAGCTTCCGCTACCCGAACGAGATTGGGCCCGGCGTGTACGACATCCACTCGCCGCGCGTACCGGGCAGCGATGAGATGGTCGCATTACTGCGCAAGGCCGCGAAAGTGGTGCCGTCCTCTCAACTCTGGGTCAATCCCGATTGCGGCCTGAAAACCCGCGCCTGGCCAGAAACGTCGGCGGCGCTGAAAAACATGGTCGCCGCCGCCCAAAGACTTCGCGCAGAGATTACTGCATAGAGTAGATCCAACGGACAACGGCCTCGCCATCCGAGTCGACAACTGTTTCCTGCGCGGAGAAACCCAGGCGGGAAACGACCTTTGACGAGGCAGCGTTGGATGGCAGGATTTCGGCAACCACCTGGCGCACGCCACAGTCCTTTGCCGGCAAAGCCAGAAGCTGGCCGATGGCAGCAGTCGCAACCCCGCGGCCTCGCGCAGGCTTGGCGACGCCGTAAGCGATCTCAACATCGCCATTAGTAGGCGGCCCTTTGAATGTGCATCCCCCAAGGACCATGCCTTCTGGCCGCGCGATGATCAGGAATGGCACGCACCATAAGTCCGGCACGCCGGCCTCAAGCTGCTTGAGCGCGCGGGCCGCAACGTGCGGTGGCGGAAGCGCCCCTTCCAGGGTTTCAGCGAAATAGTCGGCAGACTTCGACTCCGACAAGCCAAGTAATTCCTGGCGAGTGAGCTGTACCAATTCGATCTCGAGCATTATTTTTCACCACCAACAAAGTGCAGCGCCTCATGTGCCAGGTCTCGCCATTGACCGGTCGAGTTTGGGTGAAGCGCCAGCCACTCCTTCATCAATCGCCCGTGGCCTGGGTCGAACTGATGGCCGATGCCCAAGGCCTCGAGCTCTTCGACCCGCCCGCGCGGCAGTTTGACCACGAATTCATCGGCCGCCGATACCATGGCAAAGATCTTCCCATTGACCTTCAACGCTGAAGAACCGAAACCTTTTTTGACACCTTGCCCAAAGTCGACACTGGGCACGACTGCAAAGGTTTCCGCCAGCGCGGCAAAGCGCGACGTGTTATCCATGATCAGCCCTTCAAAACCGCGATCGCATTTATCGTCAGGCGCGCGCCCGGCTTGGGCAACGCCGCAACGCCGATGACGGTGCGGGCCGGATATGGCTCGGAAAACTGCTCGGCATAAGCCCGGTTCATTTCCGCAAAGTCCGCAATGTCCACCAGGTTGACCTGGATGTGCACCACGTCGTCCAGACTTGCGTTGGCGGCTGCCAGCATGGCCTCGATGTTTCTCAGGGTCTGCCTGGTTTGGGTATAGGCGTCCGGCCCGGCAAGCTGTCCCGTTGCTGGATCAACACCGGGTGAACCCGAGATGAAAACCTGCCCGCCGGCCTTGACTGCATGGCTGTAAGGGCCGATTGGCGGGAAAAGGTTTGTTTCAACGTATATTTTAGGCATAGCTAAAGATAAAAAATTAATATTTTGAAAAGAATAGCATGCGTCCCATCTCTTATTTGCACCGGAAACAGTGCGGGCCTAGTATGTGTATAAGACCAACCGTGAGTACACACCATGCGCACTAACATCGAGATAGATGACGAATTGATGAATGACGCATTGCGACTAACTGGCGTGGCTACCAAGCGCGAAGCAGTCGAAATGGGCCTTCGAACACTGTTGCGCCTAAAGCAACAGGAGGAGATCCGACGTTTCAAAGGCAAGTTGCCGTGGGAGGGTGATCTCGACGCAATGAGGATCGATAAATGATCCTGGTTGATTCCAGCGTTTGGATCGACTATTTCCGCGGCGACGCGACGCCCAATTCGAGCGTCTTGATCGGCTGCTTGGACATGAACCCATCGCGACTGGCGACCTGATTCTGGCTGAAGTGCTGCAGGGATTCCGGCGCCAGCGCGACTTCAATCAAGCGAGAAAGTTGCTCTTGACCCTGGAATTAATCGATATCGGCGGTGTCGAGATTGCAATCCAGGCGGCCACGAATTTTCGCAGATTGCGATCACTTGGCGTCACAGTCCGGAAAACCATCGACACATTGATCGCTACACGCTGCATTGAATCGCACTATGCATTGCTCTACAGCGACCGGGATTTCGCACCGTTCGTCGACCATTTGGGCCTGCAAGCCGCATAAACACTAGGCTCCCCTCCCCAAGCAAGCTTAAGCAAAGTACAATGCACCCAGCCTGGGCCCAGCCCGTTACTTTGCGATTGTCATGCCTAAGAGTACGTTCCAGAAGCCTATCGAAATCAAGATTTCCACCGTTGTCGCCGTGTCCGCCATCATGTACACGAGCGATCTCGTCGCCCTCGACGCCGCCATGCATGAGATGACCGGCGGCGTTTCCGATTTCTTCGAAGGGGACCTGGCCGTCATCGACATCGGTGACCTGGCGCCGGGCTGCGAACGCATTGACTGGGCGGCAACCATCGCCCTCCTGAAAAAATACCGCCTGAATCCGGTGGCTGTGCGCAACGCCAAGCCGGACATGGTGGAAGAAATCCAGCAACACGGCCTGCAACTGGACAGCGGCAAGCGCGAAGAAACGCCGCCCCCTGCCCCGAAACCAGCGCCAGCTCCGGCCCCTGTGCCGGTCCCGGGTCCTGCCAAAACGGCGGCGCCGGCGGCACCAGCTTTCAGCGGTACCATGATCATCGACACCCCGGTCCGGGCCGGCCAGCGCATCTATGCGCGCGGCGGCGACCTGATCGTGATGGCCGTCGTCAACAACGGCGCCGAGATCATCGCGGATGGCAGTATTCACGTTTACAACACTTTGAACGGCCGTGCCCTGGCAGGCGCCTCCGGCGACGCTTCGGCCCGTATTTTCGCTATGTCGATGAGCCCTGAGCTGGTCTCGATCGCAGGTGTTTATCGTACTTTTGAAGATGGTTTCCCGACCGAAAACGCACGCAAGCCGGTACAAATCCGACTAAACGGCGAAAGTCTGGATATACAATCTGTCAATTCCGCAAAATAACAGTTCAGTAAAGGATTCTTTGTGGCACGAATTATTGTAGTTACGTCCGGCAAGGGCGGTGTCGGCAAAACGACTTCCAGCGCCAGCTTCTCCACCGGCCTCGCCATGCGCGGCCACAAAACCGTCGTCATCGATTTTGACGTCGGCCTGCGCAACCTGGACCTGATCATGGGTTGCGAACGACGCGTTGTGTATGACCTGATCAACGTGGTGCATAAAGAAGCGACCCTGAACCAGGCCCTGATCAAGGACAAGCACTGCGAGAACCTGTACATCCTGCCGGCGTCCCAGACCCGCGACAAGGATGCCCTGACGGAAGACGGCGTGGAAGGCGTGCTGGCTGAGCTGATCAAGATGGACTTCGAGTACATCATCTGCGACTCGCCCGCCGGTATCGAACACGGCGCCCTGATGGCGCTGACCTTCGCCGACGAAGCCCTGATCGTGACCAACCCGGAAGTGTCGTCGGTGCGTGACTCCGACCGCATCCTGGGCATCATCCAGGCCAAGTCGCGCCGCGCACTGTCCGGCGGCGAACCAGTCAAGGAACACCTGTTGATCACCCGTTACTCGCCGAAGCGCGTAGAAGCGGGCGAGATGCTGTCATTTGAAGACGTGCAAGAAATCCTGCGCATTCCTTTGATCGGCATCATCCCTGAGTCGGAGCAGGTACTGCATGCTTCCAACCAGGGTAACCCGGCAATCCACTTCAAGGGAACCGATGTGGCCGAAGCCTACACCGACGTGGTGGCGCGCTTCCTGGGCGAAGAAGTTGAGCTGAAGTTTACCGACTATGAAAAGCCTGGTTTCCTGAAGCGTATCTTTGGAGCTAAATAATGGCCCTGCTTTCTTTCCTGTTCCAGAACAAGCCGAAAACGGCCAGTGCGGCGAAGGAGCGCTTGCAGATCATCATCGCTCGCGAGCGCAACGGCCGCGCCGGTCCGGACTTCATGCCGGCGCTGCACAAAGAGCTGGTCGACGTGATTTCGAAGTACACCAAGGTGTCGGCCGACGATATCAAGATCTCGCTGGATCGCCAGGGCAACCTGGAAGTTCTTGATGTGAACGTGGTCCTGCCGGACGCCTGAACGCTTCCTTGTGGCTTACGCCTTGGCGTGAGCCGCAATGACCTGCCTTGCCACCTTGGCGCAGGCTTCCACGTGCTGGTAGCCAATCTGCCGGAAGGCGAAGAAACCAATAGTAGCTGAAGCAATTTGACCAGCAATAGGCACCAGTTTGCCCGCCTGTTTGACTGCAATCTTGCCCGCGCTGCGCTTCAGCACCGCCCCGACCAGTTCGCGCGTGACGACTTTCCCTACCAGCATCCCGCCCAAGCTGATGACCGCCTCGTACGCAATGAGCTTCAACTTGGGCTGCATGCGGTCGATCTGGTCCGGCGACAGGCCGAATTCGTGGTTCACATCATCGATCAACTGGGTGAACAGGCGCAGGTCCGACACCACGTCGATCCCGGGGATCGGCACCGCCGCCACCCCGGCTGAAACTGCGGCGCGACGCCGCACCAGGCGCCGGCAGCGCTCACGTACTGCATCGATATCTGCCTCGGTGGAGGGCAGCACAGTCCAGTCATTTTTCATGTTTTTGCTCCCCAATCGACTTGCAAAATAAGACCTGCTCCATTGTGCTAGCCGCCCAAGCAGTGTACCGTGTGATGGAGGCGCAGCCTCGCACGGGACCCGGCAGAGTAGTACCATACGGCAATCTTTGATCAAATTGGTAACTATTTCTTGTAAATCTCTGTTATATTCGTGTGACTGCTTCTTAACATTTTGCTGTAAAGAACCATGAGAATCGTTGTCCTTGATGCTGACCGAAGCCAGGCGGACCTGATCTGCCAGGTCCTGACTTCCGCTGGTCATGCCTGCCATGGTTACCAGACGGCCAAGGACTTGCTGGCCAATATGCGCAAGGACAGCGTCGACATGCTGATCCTCGACTGGCAGGTTACCGATATGGATCCTGCCGAGGTAATTCGCAAGGCCCGCGAAAAGCTGCCTGAAACCGGCCCCGTGATGTTCCTGACCACCAGTTCCGGCGAAGACGATATCGTGGCCGGCCTGTCGGTGGGCGCCGAAGACTTCCTGGTCAAACCGCTGCGCCGCGCCGAATTGGTGGCGCGCGTGCAAGCCCAGTTGCGCCTGGCCTACCCGAGCCAGAACGGCGCCGAGCAGTTGCAGTTCGGACAATACGTCTTCGAAACCCGCCCCGGACGCTTGTTGATGGACGGGCAAGTGCTGGACGTCACCCACAAAGAGTTCTACCTGGCGCTGCTGTTTTTCCGCAACATTGGCCGCCCATTATCGCGCGCCTACATCCACGAAGCGGTCTGGATCCGCGAAACCGAGGTGCCGTCGCGCACCATGGATACCCACGTTTCGCGCGTCCGCAATAAATTGCAACTGAAGCCGGAAAACGGCTTCCGCCTGGTGCCGGTCTACAGCTACGGCTACCGGCTGGAAAAGCTCGGTTCCTGAGAGGGAAACCGGCGCAAGGTATAATGGCGTCTGGAATCTTCCGTCTGGACCAAGATGCAACTTCTCGCCGTCGGCCTCAACCACACCACTGCACCCGTCGCCCTGCGCGAACGGCTGGCGTTCGCGCCTGAGCAGCTCGGTACCGCGGTTGCTGCGGCGCGCAACTGGTTTGCCTGCGCGGATTCGAAAGGCGGCGACGAAGCGGCCATCCTGTCCACCTGCAATCGCACCGAGCTCTATGCGGCCAGCAATGCTGCCAACCCGCTCGACGCCGGCGCGCAATTCCTGGCCGATTTCCACAAACTGAATTATTCCGAGCTGCGCCCGCACCTGTACATGCTGCCGCAGCACGATGCCGTGCGCCATACCTTCCGCGTCGCTTCCGGCCTGGATTCAATGGTGCTGGGCGAGACCCAGATCCTGGGCCAGATCAAGGACGCCATCCGCACCGCCGACGAAGCTGGCGGCTTGGGCACCTACCTGCACCAGCTGTTCCAGCGCAGCTTCTCGGTTGCCAAGGAAGTGCGCAGCACCACAGAAATCGGCGCGCACAGCGTGTCGATGGCCGCTGCGGCGGTGCGCCTGTCGCAACGCATTTTCGACAAGATCTCCGAGCAGAACGTGCTGTTCATCGGCGCCGGTGAAATGATCGAGCTGTGCGCCACGCACTTCGCGGCGCAGAATCCGAAATCGATTACGGTAGCCAACCGCACCATGGAACGCGGCGAGGCGCTGGCGCACCGCTTCAATGGCAAGGCCATGCGCCTGGCCGAACTTGGCAGCCAGCTGCAGCAATACGATATCGTCATTTCCTGCACCGCTTCGTCGCTGCCGCTGATCGGGCTGGGCATGGTGGAGCGCGCCATCAAGGCGCGCCGCCACAAGCCTATTTTCATGGTCGACCTGGCTGTGCCGCGCGATATCGAGCCGGAAGTGGGCCGCCTGAACGACGTCTTCCTGTACACCGTGGACGACCTGGGCAAGGTGGTGCAGACCGGCATGGAAAATCGCCAGGCCGCGGTGGCACAGGCGGAAGCGATTATCGAAACCCGCGTGCAGTCTTTCATGCACTGGATCGATGACCGCGCCGTGGTGCCGGTGATCCAGGGCCTGCAGGAAAACAGCGAAGTGATTCGCCTGCTGGAACTGGAACGCGCACGCAAGCTGCTGGCCAAAGGTGAATCGGTCGATGCAGTGCTGGAGGCGCTCTCCAAAGGCCTGACCGCAAAGTTCATGCACGGACCGCAGCAAGCGCTGCACCGCGCCCAGGGCGACGAACGCGCCCAGCTGGCCGAACTGCTGCCACAACTGTTCCGCGGCCGCCGTTAGCGGCGCCCCACTCCCTGCTGCCGCTCACCGCGGCTACCCGTGTTACCCCATCGAATTCAGGAACGTATGAAACCATCAATGCTGGCCAAGCTGGACCAACTGGCAAACCGCCTTGTCGAACTGGACGAACTGCTGATGTCCGAAGGTGCGACGTCGAATATGGACAGCTACCGCAAGATGACGCGCGAGCACAGCGAGCTGCAGCCGCTGGTGGCGCTGTACAAGGATTACCTGCAAGTGCTGGGCGATATCGAGGATGCGCAAGCCATGCTGTCGGATCCGGACATGAAGGAATTCGCGCAGGAAGAAATCGAAGCCGGCAAGGCCCGCCTGGGCGGGCTCGAGCTGGACCTGCAGAAGATGCTGCTGCCGAAGGATGAAAACGACGAGCGCAATATCTTCCTCGAGATTCGCGCCGGCACGGGTGGAGACGAATCGGCGCTGTTTGCGGGCGACCTGCTGCGCATGTACACACGCTTTGCCGAACGTTCGCGCTGGCAGGTGGAGATCGTGTCGGCATCCGAGAGCGATCTGGGCGGCTACCGCGAGGTGATCGCGCGCATTATCGGCAATGGCGCCTACTCCAAGCTGAAGTTCGAATCGGGCGGCCACCGCGTGCAGCGGGTGCCGGCAACGGAAACCCAGGGCCGCATCCACACCTCCGCCTGCACGGTGGCGGTGATGCCGGAGGCAGACGAAGTGGAAGACGTGCATATCAACCCGGCCGACCTGCGCATCGACACTTATCGCGCATCCGGCGCCGGCGGGCAGCACATCAACAAGACCGATTCGGCGGTGCGCATCACCCACCTCCCGTCGGGCATCGTGGTGGAGTGCCAGGACGACCGCTCGCAGCACAAGAACAAGGCTTCGGCGATGAAGGTGCTGGCGGCGCGCATCAAGGACGTGCAACTGCGCGAGCAGCAGTCGAAAGAAGCGGCCACCCGCAAGAGCCTGATCGGCTCCGGCGACCGCAGCGAGCGCATCCGCACTTACAACTTTCCGCAAGGCCGCATGACCGACCACCGCATCAACCTCACGCTGTACAAGCTCGACATGATCATGGACGGCGACCTGAGCGAACTGACCACCGCCCTGAACACCGAGCACCAGGCCGAACAGCTCGCCGCTTTGGGCGACTAAGATGAAAGTCGGGGTCAGCTCCGGCAATCGGACATGAAGCTCCTCGAGAAGCCGGAGCTGACCCCGACTTAGTTTAAGGAAGCCTTCAGCGCTTTGTGCGAGAATTGGCCGGACTTTAACCTTGATAACTTGATGACGATGAGCAACCGTAATGTACTGCTGGCGATCGCCTTTGTGAGCTTTGGCATGATCGGCGCGGCGGTGTATCTGCAGCACGTCCTGTACCTGATGCCTTGCCCGCTGTGCGTGATACAGCGCTACCTGTTCATCGCGATCGGCTTCGCGGCTTTGATCGGTGCCTTTACGACCAAGCCAAAGATTGCGGCTGGCGTTGGCTTGCTTGCTGCGCTGGGCGGCATGGGCGTGGCAATCAAGCAGTTGTGGATCCTGGCCCACCCTGGCCTGTCCTGCGGCATCGATCCAATGGAAACGATGCTGAACAAGATCCCGACCTCGGAATACCTGCCGTGGCTGTTCTACGCGGAAGGCCTGTGCCAGGACGCGAATGAAAAATTCTTTGGCCTGGTGATCCCGATGTGGTCCTGCATCTGGTTCGGCATCCTGGCCATCGTCAGCGCGTGGCTGCTGCTGCGTAAGCGCGCATGAAAGACCAGGTCATGGCCGGCATCACGCTTGGCGCCTTGCAGCGCAAGCCTCTGCTCGATCCGGTCGACCAGCGCATCCTGGTTTGCCATGCGCTGGGCATCACCCGCACGGCGCTGATTACCCAGTCCGAGCGCGTGCTGAGCGCCGACGAGGCGGCGCGCGTGTCGGCCCTGCTGCAGCGGCGCCATGATGGCGAGCCGGTGGCCTACATCGTCGGACAGCGCGAATTTTTCGGCCTCGATTTTGAAACTACCCCGGCGGTATTGATCCCGCGTCCCGATACGGAACTGCTGGTGGAACTGGCGCTGGTACGCTTGCCGCCGCGCGGCAAGGTGCTGGACATGGGCACCGGCAGCGGCGCCATCGCCGTGGCCATCGCCCATAGCAGGCCGGATGCCGGCGTGACGGCGCTGGACGTGAGCCGGCAAGCATTGGCCGTGGCCGCGCGCAATGCGCAGCGCAACAACGCCGCAGTACGCTTCCTGCACAGCGACTGGTACGCTGCCGTGGAAGGCGAGCAGTTCGACCTGATCGTTTCCAACCCTCCCTATATCGCGGATGGCGACCGCCACCTCGCCGAAGGCGACCTGCGTTTCGAACCCAGCGGCGCGCTGACCGATTTTGCGGATGGCCTGAGCGCCCTGCGCACCATCATTGCCGGCGCCCCGGCCAAACTGGCGCCCGGTAGCTGGCTGCTGATGGAACATGGCTACGACCAGTCGGTCGCCGTGCGCGCGCTGCTGTTGTCATCCGGTTACACTGATGTGCAAAGCTGGCAAGATTTGGCGGGCATCGAACGGGTCAGCGGCGGCCGCCGGCCCGGGTAAAATACGGCAACATGCGGCTTCCGGGCCGTTTTTGGCGGCCATCGTACGCGCTTTTCGGTTTTCGGTTAATCTCGCACCAATTTGATTTGCTGCATCGGAAAGGAAGCAAATTGTCCAATCTATTGACGCGCCGCCTGGCCTTGTTGGCCGACGATAAGCACCGCGCGGTGCTGGGCGGCGGCCTGCGCGGCATTGAGCGGGAAACCTTGCGTGTACAAGCGGATGGCCACCTGGCGCGTACGCCCCATCCCCAGCCATTGGGCTCGGCCCTGACGCACCCGCACATCACCACCGATTACGCTGAGACCCTGCTGGAGTTCATCACGCCGGCGGAGCATGACATCAAGACCACGCTGGAAAAACTGGATGCGATCCACCGCTTCAGCTACACCAGGTTGGGCAATGAGCTGATCTGGAGCCAGTCCATGCCGTGCGAGCTGCCGGCCGAAGAGGACATCGAGATCGCCTGGTACGGCAAGTCCAACCTGGGCATGTTGAAGCACGTCTACCGCCGCGGCCTGGCCCTGCGCTACGGCAAGGCGATGCAGTGCATCGCCGGCATCCACTACAACTATTCGCTGGACGAGCGCCTGTGGCGCATCCTGGCCGAGAACGAGGGCGCGACCCACGTTACGCCGAAAGCCTACCAGTCGGAAGCCTACCTGGCGACGATCCGCAATTTCCGCCGCTATAGCTGGCTCTTGATGTACCTGTTCGGCGCATCGCCGGCGCTGGCGGAAGGCTTCCTGCGCGGCCGTCCGCACAAGCTGGAAAAGCTGTCGGGCGATACGCTGTACCTGCCGTATGCGACCAGCCTGCGCATGAGCGACCTGGGTTACCAGAACGAGGCGCAATCCGGCCTGCATCCGCATGAGAACAGTTTGGATTCCTATGTGGCCACGCTGACCAAGGCGGTCAACCAGCCATACGAGCCGTATGCCAAGGTCGGCACCAAGGTCAATGGCGAGTGGGTCCAGCTGTCGACCAATGTGATCCAGATCGAGAACGAGTATTACTCGACGATCCGTCCCAAGCGCGTGATCAATACCGGCGAGCGCCCGATCCAGGCGCTGTGCAACCGCGGCGTGCAGTACATTGAGGTGCGCTGCATGGACGTGGACCCGTTCGAGCCGGTCGGCATCAATGTGCAGACTGGCCGCTTCCTCGATGTGTTCCTGCTGTTCACCGCGCTGGAAGAAAGCCCGCTGATCACGCCGGAACACGGTGCACTGCTGGCACGCAATTTCGCACGCACCGTGAAGGAAGGCCGTCGGCCAGGATTGACCCTGACCCGCGACGGTGAGGAAGTCACGCTGAAGGAATGGGGCCTGGACCTGCTGGAGCGCTTCAAGCCGGTGGCGGAACTGCTGGACCGCGAACACGGCGGCCGCGAGCACAAGGCAGCCCTGGAAGCGCAGGCCGCCAAGCTGCACGACCCGGAGACCACGCCTTCGGCACGCGTACTGCAGGCGCTGCGCGCGAACGGCAAGTCGTTCACCGCTTTCGGCCTGCACCAGAGCGAGAAGCATGCGGCTTACTTCCGCAGTCATCCGCCGAGCGCGGAAGATGTGGCGCGCTTCACCGACATGGCGCGCGCCTCCATCGCGGAGCAGGAAGAACTGGAACGCACCCAGACCGGCAGCTTCGACGATTACGTCAAGGCCTACCGCGCCAGCAACCTGTGCCCGAACCAGTGCACCTGACCCTTGCTCACCTTCTTTAACGAACAGCACGCGCAACAATTTGGCGGTACGGACCAGCGGGTCAAGGCCGTACAAGCCGAATTGGAGCGGCGCGGGCTGGGCGCAATCGTTACCCCGCAAAGCGTGCCGTTGACGGCGCTGGAGCGCACGCACAGCCCGCGCTACCTGGCCTTCCTGCGTAATGCGTGGAGCGAAGCGCAGGCGTTGAAGGAGTTCATCGGCAAGCCTGTGATCGCGCCCAGGCAGCTCGCGGTGCGCACCATGCGCACCGATATCGAGCCGGACGATTTCCTGGCCCGTCTTGGCCTGTATTCGATGGATACCGTCACCGGCATCGGCCCCGGCACCTGGAGCGCGGCGAAAGGCGGTGCCGACTGCGCGGTCAATGCGGCGCACGCTTTGCGCGTCGGTGAGCGCGGCACCTTTGTGCTGACGCAGCCGCAAGGCCATCACGCTGGCGCCGATTTTTGCGGCGGCTACTGCTACCTGAATAATGCGGCGCTGGCGGCCCAGCACCTGCTGGATGACGGCATGTCCAAGGTCGCCATCCTCGACCTCGACTACCAGCACGGCAACGGCGCACAGGGCATTTTCTACGAGCGGGGCGACGTGCTGTGCCTGTCGATCCACGCCGAGCCGCGAACAACCTTCCCCTTCTACTGCGGCCATGCCGACGAAACCGGCGCCGGTCCCGGACTTGGCTACAACGTCAATATCCCGCTGGCGACGGACGCCAATGCGCAGGCCTGGTTCGCCGCGCTGGAGACGGCTTGCGTACGCTTGTCGATGTACCGGCCGGAGGCGCTGGTGGTGGCGCTGGGCGGCAGTATCTTCCACGGCGAACAGCATGGCGGCTTTGGGTTGACTGCCGCCGACTTCCTGCGCCTGGGCGAACGCCTGGCCTGGCTTGGCATTCCCACGTCCTTCCAGCTCGAAGGCGGCACGCCGCTGCGCGAACTGGGCACCAACATCGTCAACGTGCTGGAAGGCTTCGACTGCGCAATGGTCTAGGCTTAGCCGGGCAGCGCCAGCCGCGCTTCCAGGCCGCCGCCTTCGCGCTGGTGCAGCGTCAAACTGCCGCCCATGGCGGTTGCGAGCTGGCGGGCGATTGCCAGGCCCAGGCCGGTGCCGCCGGTCTCCCGGCTGCGTGAGGATTCCAGCCGCACGAAGGGCTCGAAGACGGCTTGCAGCGATTCGGCCGGGATGCCCGGGCCCCGGTCCAGTACCTGGATCAGGATGCCGCCGCGATCGGCTTGCGCGCCATCCGCCCGCGCAACGTGCACCTCGGCGCTGCCGCCAAACTTCAGCGCATTGTCGATCAGGTTGCCCAGCACGCGTCTCAATGCTTGCGGGCGCAACTCCATCGGCTGGCCGACCGCACCGTGCAACGTGACGTCCTGGCCGGCGTCGGCGTAGTCATGCACCATGCTGTCGAGCAGTGCGTCCGGGTCGATGCGCGTCGCCGCTTCGGAAGTACCGTGCAGGGTACGCGCATAGGCCACGCCTTCCTTCACCAGCTGCTCCATCGCTTGCAGGTCCTGCCGCAGTTTGGATTGCTGCGCCTCGTCATCCATCATGTCGACACGTAAGCGCATACGCGTTATCGGGGTCTGCAGGTCGTGCGAGATCGAGGCAAGGATCTGGATACGTTCAGCCATATAGCCGGCGATGCGCTGCTGCATGGCGTTGAAGGCGCGCGCCGCACGTGCGACTTCGGATGGCCCGCTTTCCGGCAGGTGGGCACCCTGCATGGCGGGGCCGAGCGCATCGGCGGCCAGCGCCAGCTGTTCCAGCGGCCGCGTCGCCAGCCGCACCGCCAGCCAGCAGCACAAGGCAAACACTGCAAGCTGCGCCACCATCAGGGCGCCAAACCACGGCGACATCGGCACGCTGCGCATGGGACGGAAATCGATCGTCAGCGGCATGCCATCGCTTAATCGCAGGTGTACCTGATAGCGTTCGTGCTCGCCGAGGATCTGGTGCACAGTCAGCTTGTACTTCTTGCCGACACCTTCCTCAAACGAGCGCACTGCATTCGCCTCCAGCACGTCCAGGTGCGGCAGTGATTCATCGCATTCCTCCAGCCTGAATTCATAGCTGCGGCGCGCCAGGCGCGGCAGCCATTGCGCACGTTGCGCGGCTGGCAAGGCGTCGAGCAAGGCCACTGAAGTCGTGACCTCGCGTTCGATATAACCCATCATCATGTTGGTGGTCGCCTCGTTCCGCTCGCGCATGGTGAGCCAGAACGACAAGCCTTGCGCCACTGCTATCCCTAGGCACAGCAGCAGGGCAAGGCGCGCGAACAGGGAGCGTGGCCAATGCGGGCGCATCACAGCTCCCCTGCGGCCAGCGTGACGGTAGCCGAGAAGACATAGCCTTCGCTGCGCAAGGTCTTGATGTAGCGTGGTTCGCGCGCGGTGTCGCGCAGGCGCTGGCGTACGCGGCTTACCAACAGGTCGATCGAGCGGTCGAACTGGTCGGCATTGCGGCCCTGGGTCAGGTTCAGCAGCTGGTCGCGCGTCAACACGCGCTGCGGATGGTCGAGGAAGACGCGCAGCAGGCGGTATTCGGCACCGCTCAACGCCACTTGCGTGCCGTCCGCGTCCAGCAGGTGGCGCGCCACCGTGTCGAGGCGCCAGTCGCCGAAGGCCAGCATCGGCACCGATTCGTTGACCTGCATATTTGGCGGCAGCATGCGCGTGCGGCGCAGCACGGCGTTGATACGTGCCAGCAGTTCGCGCACGGCGAAGGGCTTGGGCAGGTAATCGTCGGCACCCATTTCAAGGCCGATGATGCGGTCGGTCTCGTCGTTGCGCGCGGTCAGCATCAGCACCGGGACGGCCTTGTGCTTGCCGGCGCGCAGGTCGCGGCACAGGGCCAGGCCGTCTTCGCCGGGCAGCATCAGGTCCAGCACGACCAGGTCCGGCGTGTCGTCCTCAATCACGGTGCGCATCTGGCGGCCGTTGGCTGCCAGAGAAGTGCGCAGGCCGTTTTTCTGTAAATAGGCACCGATCAACTCGCGGATATCGCGGTCGTCGTCAACGATCAGGATGTGGTCTTGGTTTTCCATGGAGCCATGATACCCAATGCCCGGCCGGGATTTGTATCCCAGTGTGTACAGCCGGAGCAGGTACACAAAACATTGCACACGAGGGGGTGCGGCGAAATATGCCGGATACCTGAGGGCGGTCCAATGGAGTCATTCCAAAACACGGAGCTGACCATGACCAACCCGCTCGACACTCCGCTGGCCTTCCTGGCCGGCCTGCTGACCATCGCCTCGCCATGCGTGCTGCCGATGCTGCCCATCCTGCTGGGCTCCGGCGTCAACCAGCGCAACCGCCGCCGCCCGCTGTTCATCGTGGCCGGCTTCATCCTGAGCTTTGCCAGCTTCGCCATGCTGCTGGGCGTGGTGTCGGCCACCATCGACGTGGCGCAGGAGGTGCTGCGCAATACCGCCATCGCCCTGCTGGCCCTGTCCGGCCTGTTCCGCCTGTGGCCGGCGCCTTATGAATGGCTGATCGCACGCCTGCCGGGCCGCCATGCCAGTGCCGCGCCGCGCGCAGATGACGGCAGCAACGGCGGCGCGTTCCTGCTCGGGATATCGCTGGGCGCGGTATGGACGCCGTGCGCCGGCCCGGTGCTGGCTTCCATCCTGGTGCTGGTGGTCAAAGCGCAGGACCCGGCCTGGTCGGCCCTGCTGCTCACCCTGTACGCCATCGGCGCTGCCGTGCCCATGCTCGGGATCATTTACGGCGGCCAGTACGCCACCCAGCGGGTGCGCTCCGTGGCCCGCCACGCCCAGCGCCTGCAGCAAGTCTTCGGCGTGCTGGTGGTGGTCACCGCCATCGCGATCTACCTGCAATACGACACCCTGGCCTATTCCTGGGCCGCCCAACACCTCCCAACCCTGAAAGGACTGTGAATATGAAGAACACCATGAAATTCCTGGCTGCCGCCGCAACCCTGTTCGGCGCAAGCGCCGGCGCCAGTGCCGCAACTGCCCCGTTCGAAGCGCCCGAATTCAGCGGCATTGCCCAGTGGCTCAACAGCGAGCCGCTGACGATGAAACAACTGCGTGGCAAGGTGATACTGGTTGATTTCTGGACCTATGACTGCATAAACTGTATCAACACCCTGTCGCATGTCGTGCAGTGGCACGACAAGTACAAGGACAAGGGCTTGGTCGTGGTCGGCGTCCATACGCCGGAGTACGCTTTCGAGCGCAAGACCGAGAATGTGCGCACCGCGTTGAAGCGGTTCGACATACGTTATCCAGTTGCGCAGGACAACCGCTACGCAACCTGGAACGCGTACAACAACCGCTACTGGCCAGCTTTCTATCTTGTCAACAAGAAGGGCCAGGTGGTGTACACCCACTTCGGTGAAGGCCAGTACGAGCAAACCGAAGCGCGGATCCAGCAACTGCTGGCTCAAACCGAGTGAGTTCAGGATGAGCGAAAAATTCTTTAAAAATAGCTTGCAATTGAATCGCACACTACCTATAGTGTGGACATGGGCAGCAAACAAGGCCCCGGAAACTGGAAACAAATAGCACGCTAGTTAATCGCTCACTACTCACTAAAAGGAAAACATCATCATGGCAAAGATCTCCAACATCCTGTACCGCGCAAACGCAACCTCCACCGGCGGCCGCGAAGGCAAATCCAGCTCCAGCGACAACGCACTGGACGTCAAGCTGACCACTCCAAAAGAACTGGGCGGCAATGGCGCGTTCGGCACCAATCCGGAGCAACTGTTCGCAGCCGGCTACTCGGCCTGCTTCATCGGCGCCCTGAAGTTCGTTGGCGGCCGCGACAAGATCGCCGTACCGGCTGACGCTTCGATCAACGCCACCGTCGGCATCGGCCCGATCGAGACCGGCTTCGGCATTGAAGTGGAATTGAAGATTTCCCTGCCAGGCGTAGACCGCGCCACCGCAGAAAAACTGGTGAACGCCGCCCACATCGTCTGCCCGTACTCGAACGCGACACGCGGCAACATCGACGTCACCCTGACCATCGTATAAGCCAACCAGGACCCGGCAGCACAAGCGGCCGGGTCCACCTAAGAGGAGAAATATCATGAAAGCATTTGCAACCATCATCGCTTCCGCCGCCCTGGCCCTCTCCACTGCCGCCCAGGCAGCGCCACCTGATAGCAACAGCGGCGAAGGCTACCAGGCCGACACCAGTTTCATGTCGACCAAAACCCGCGCAGAAGTAAAGGCTGAGACCATCGCCGCCCTGCAGCGCGGTGAAATCCTGAACGGCGAACTGTATCCGCTGGACTTTGCCGCCCCAACCCGCGGTAAAACCCGCGCCCAGGTGAAAGCCGAACTGGCCCTGGCCCTGCGCAATGGCGAGATCCGCATCGATCAATAAGCTGGCATAAAATGGTCGCCTCCCACCTAGCGAGGCGACCAATGATTGAATGGCAGTGGCAGGACTTTAACAGCATCCCCAATGCAGACCTGTATGAAATGCTACGGCAGCGGCAGGAGGTGTTCGTCATCGAACAGCAGTGTTTTTACTCCGATATGGACGGCTATGATGCGGCCGCCCACCACCTGCTCGGCTGGCAAACGGTTGACGGCAAGCGTACGCTGGCCGCCTACCTGCGCTGCATCGCGCCGGGCATCAAATATCCTGAAATGGCGCTGGGGCGCGTGTTGACGGCGCAGGCTGCTCGCGGCAGTGGCGCTGGGCGCGCGTTGATCGCGGAAGGCATCCGCAACGCGGAAGCGCTGCATCCCGGCCACCGCATTCGTATCGGCGCCCAGGCCCACCTGGAAAAATTCTATGGCAGCTTCGGCTTCAAAGCAGTCGGCGAGCCCTATGACGAGGACGGCATCGCGCACCTGGAGATGCTGCGCTAAGCGAAAAAAACGGCCCGCAGGCCGTTTTTTTTTTAGATCTCCACTTGCGTGCCGAGTTCGATGACGCGGTTTGGCGGGATCTGGTAGTAGTCCGCCGCCGCGCGTGCATTGCGCGACATCGCCACGAACAGGTGCTCGCGCCATGGCGCCATGCCATCGCCCGGCGACGAGATCACGGTCTGGCGCGCGATGAAGAAGGACGTTTCCATCATCTCAAACTTCAGGCCTTTTTCTTCGCACAGGGCCATGATGGCCGGCACATCCGGCTCATCCTTGAAGCCGTAATTGATACTCAGCTGGTAGCATTCGTGGCCCAGGGCCGTGACGCGTACCTGTTCCGAAGGCGGAACGTAAGGCTCTTCCACGATATGCACGGTGAAGAACACCACGCGTTCATGCAGCACCTTGTTGTGCGACAGGTTGTGCAGCAGCGCGTGCGGCACGCCATCGCTCTCGCCGCGCAGGAACACCGCGGTACCCGGCACGCGGGTCGGCGGCGCCATGAACAGGGAGTTCAGGAATTCTTCCAGCGGGATGGCGTGCTTTTCCAGGTTCTTGAACACCAGCTCGCGGCCGGTGCGCCAGGTCAGCATGGTGGTGAACAGCGCAGTACCAAGCAGCAGCGGGAACCAGCCGCCGTGGAACAGCTTCAGTGCGGAAGACGAGAACAGCATCACGTCCATCACGATGAAGAAGCCGGTCGCGCCGAAACACAGCGCCAGCGGCAGGTGCCAGCGGTAGCGGATCACGAAGAAGGTCAGGATGGTGGTGGCGAACATGGTCGCGGTCACGGCGATACCGTAGGCGCTGGCCAGGTTATCCGAGCTCTTGAAGCTGATCACTGCAATCAGCACCACGATCAGCTGCAGCCAGTTCACCACAGGGATATAAATCTGGCCGATCTCGCTGGCGGAGGTGTGCTGCACGCGCATGCGCGGCAGCATGCCGAGCGCAATCGCCTGCTTGGTCATCGAGAATGAACCGGAAATCGTGGCTTGCGATGCGATCACCGCGGCAGCCGTGGACAGCACCACCAGCGGGTACACGCTCCACGCGCCCAACTGGTTGAAGAATGGGTTGGAGATGGCTTCAGGGCTGCGGATCAGCAGCGCGCCCTGCCCCAGGTAGTTCAGGATCAGCGATGGGAAGCAGACCCAGAACCAGGCCATGCGGATCGGCTTCTTGCCGAAGTGGCCCATATCGGCATACAGCGCTTCAGCGCCGGTAATGGCCAGCACCACCGCGCCCAGCGCAACGAAGGCGATGAAGCCGTTGTCGCGCATGAAGATGATGGCATAGTAAGGATTCAGCGCCGAAAGGATGGCCGGGGTGTCGATGATGTTCACCACGCCCATGGCGGCCAGCACGACAAACCAGATCAGCATGATCGGCCCGAAGAACCGGCCAATGCCGGCCGTGCCATGGCGCTGCACCGAGTACAGCGTCACCAGCACGACAATGGTCAGCGGCACCACATATTGTGCCAGGCCCGGTGCCGCAACTTCCAGGCCCTCGATCGCGCCCAGCACGGAAATGGCTGGGGTGATGACGGAGTCGCCATAGAACATGGTGGCGCCAAAGGTGCCGATCAGCAGTAGCGGGAAGTGTGCTTTCGGCGCGGCCTTGTTGACGGAATTGAGGGCCAGCGCCATCAGCGCCATGATGCCCCCTTCGCCACGGTTGTCGGCGCGCAGCACCAGGCTGACGTACTTGAGCGAGACGATCAGCGTCAGGCTCCAGAAGATCAGGGAAATGATGCCCAGCAGGTTGGGTTGGTTGAGGGCCAGCCCGTGGGTCGGGTCGAAGACGGTTTTGAGGGTATAGAGAGGGCTGGTGCCGATATCGCCGTAGACGATGCCAATGGCGGCCAGCGTCAGTGCAGCTACGCTGCTTTTCTTATGTTGTGACAAGATTCCACCCAAAATTGGTTTTGGTGCATCGCACAATAGGCCAACTATAGGCCTTTTGCAAGTTTTTTACGCCGCCGGTGAAAACTTGGCGAGTATGCTATTTTCCACCTTTACGCATAGAAAATCATCGCTCTCATGAATACCGGCATGCTGTACGCCGCAGGCGCTTTCCTGTCCTGGGGCCTGTTCCCCCTGTATTTTCACGCAATTAAGAATGTACCGGCGTCCGAGATCCTCGCCCATCGCATGGCGTGGTCGCTGCTGTTCCTGATGCTGGTACTGGCGGTGCGGCGTCAGTGGAAATGGCTGCCGCAAGTGTTGCGCCAGCCCAAAGTGGTGGGCAGCTTCCTGGCCAGCGCTTTCCTGTTGAGCGCGAACTGGTTTGTGTACATCTGGGCCGTCAACAACGGCCACGTGGTGGATGCCAGCCTGGGCTATTTCATCAATCCGTTGGTGAATGTGCTGTTGGGCATGCTGGTGCTGAAGGAGAAGTTGCGCCGCGGCCAGTGGATCGCCATCGGCGTCGCAGCCACGGGCGTGGCCTGGCTGACCTGGCAAGCCGGGCAGGTCCCGTATATCGCCCTGGTGCTGGCCTTGAGTTTTGGTGCCTATGGCTTGTTGCGCAAGACTGCTGCGCTGGCGGCGCTGGAAGGCCTGTCGTTTGAAACCATGATCCTGTTCCCGCTGGCGGTCGCTTACCTCGGCTGGCTGGTGTACCACGGCCAGAGCGTGTTCCTGAATGCCGAATCGGACAGCACGCGCTGGCTGCTGGCAGCAGCGGGTCCGACCACGGCGATTCCGCTGCTGCTGTTTGCTGCAGGCGCGCGGCGTATTCCGATGTCGGTGCTGGGCATGCTGCAATACATGTCCCCTTCGCTGCAGATGCTGCTGGGCGTCTGGGTCTTCCACGAGGCGTTTTCTTCGAACCGGCTGGTGGGTTTCCTGTTCATCTGGAGCGCGTTGGCGATCTATATGCTGGAGGGATGGTTAACCAGCAGAAAGGCGAGTTGAGTGTCGGAAATTCTTACAGCGTTAGCACAATGGCAATCGCAATTACTTTCACTCAATTGACTTTTCCGTAATTGAATCAATGACCTAGGGAAATTTCCTTGCACTCTGGCATGGCAATTGCTTATTTCCTGGTATCACTTCGGGAGAGCAATAATGGTTAGCAAAAAGTTTCTGGTAGGTATCGCCGCCTTGTTCTGCGCAGCATCTGTCCAGGCTGCAGCAATGCCGCTGTCGTCCGCACTGTCGCTTGATCAATACCTGACGACTGGCCAAAGCCGGAACTTGCAAATCGACGTGAACAGCCTGCTGGCGGGCAAAGGCCTGGCAAGCTCGTCGATCAGCTCCGGCGTGCTGACCGTATCCGGCTTTTCCTCCGCCGACTTCGATATCACTGGTTCGTCCGTGACGAACGTGAATTACTCGGAAGACCGTGTGACCACCGACTGCAACAAAGGCCAGTGCAAGGTCGTCAACGACAATTTCCATGTCAAGCAATTCAACACCAACTACAGCGACTCCATCGCCGACCAGATGAAGGTCACCGCCGGTGGTGCCTCGGGCACCGACTCTGCGGAAGATCACAATGCCTTCAACAGCGACAGTGGAAAAATCGAAGACACCAAGAAAAAGACCGGCAGCGAGAATGGCGGCTACAACCGCTGGTACAACCAGTTCATCAGCCACTACGATTCCCTGAGCGGCGACCTGGTGGTGCAACTGAACCTGGATTCCCTGGCTTTGAATGACCTGCTTGTGGACGGCATCCTGAACCTGTCCGTGAATTCCGTCCTGGGACAATTCAATGTGACCGACGTGCGCCTTGACTTCGAAGCGCAGGAAGCTGTGCCGCCAGCCCAGGTACCTGTGCCGACCAGCCTGTTGCTGACCGGCCTGGGCCTGGCTGCATTGGCCACGACGCGCCGCCGCAAAGCATAAGTACTCGCACCAGAGACTGAAAGGACCCGGCAAGCGCCGGGTCTTTTTTTATGCGCCACCACAATGCGCTAAACTAGCGCCTTTACGAACCGACAAGAACACATACCGTGGCCAATTACGTCTATACCATGAACCGCGTGGGCAAAATCGTCCCACCGAAACGCCAGATTCTGAAGGACATCTCGCTGTCCTTCTTCCCGGGCGCCAAGATCGGCGTGCTGGGCCTGAACGGCTCCGGCAAATCGTCCCTGCTGAAAATCATGGCAGGCATCGACACCGACATCCAGGGCGAAGCACGCCCGATGCCGGGCCTGAACATCGGCTACCTGCCGCAGGAACCGCAGCTGGATCCTGAAAAAACCGTACGCCAGGAAGTGGAATCCGGCCTGGGCGAAGCCTTTAATGCGCAAGCCCTGCTGGAAGCCGTCTACGCCGCCTACGCGGAAGAAGACGCTGACTTCGACGCGCTGGCCAAAGAGCAGGAGCGCCTGGAATCGATCATCGCCGCTGCCGACGGCGGCAACCTGAACCTGCAACTTGAAATGGCTGCCGACGCGCTGCGCCTGCCACCATGGGACCAGAAGATCAGCGTGCTGTCCGGCGGTGAGAAGCGCCGCGTGGCGCTGTGCAAGCTATTGCTGTCCAAGCCGGACATGCTGCTGCTCGACGAACCGACCAACCACCTGGACGCGGAATCCGTGGAATGGCTGGAACAGTTCCTGGTGCGCTTCCCAGGCACCGTGGTTGGCATCACCCACGATCGCTACTTCCTGGACAACGCCGCCGAATGGATCCTGGAACTGGACCGCGGCCACGGCATCCCGTGGAAGGGCAACTACTCTTCGTGGCTGGACCAGAAGCAGGACCGACTGAAGCAGGAAGAAGCGACCGAATCCGCACGCCAGAAAGCGCTGCAGAAGGAATTGGAATGGTCGCGCCAGAATCCGAAGGCACGCCAGGCCAAATCCAAGGCCCGTATGGCGCGCTTCAATGAACTGAGCGAATACGAATACCAGAAGCGCAACGAGACCCAGGAGATTTTCATCCCTGTGGCCGAACGCCTGGGTAACGATGTCATCGAGTTCAAGAACGTCAGCAAATCGTTTGGCGACCGCCTGCTGATCGACAACCTGTCCTTCACCGTGCCGCCGGGCGCGATCGTCGGCATCATCGGCCCGAACGGCGCCGGTAAGTCGACCCTGTTCAAGATGATCGCCGGCATCGAACAACCGGACAGCGGCGAAGTGGCAATCGGCAAGACTGCCAAGATTTCGCTGGTGGACCAGAGCCGCGACAAGCTGGACAACGAGAAGACCGTGTTCGAGGCAGTGTCCGGCGGCGCCGACATCCTGAGCGTGGGCCGTTTCGAAATGCCGTCGCGCGCTTATGTGGGACGCTTCAACTTCAAAGGCTCGGACCAGCAGAAGATCGTTGGCAACCTGTCCGGCGGTGAGCGTGGCCGCCTGCACCTGGCCAAGACCCTGCTGATGGGCGGCAACGTACTGCTGCTGGACGAACCGTCCAACGACCTGGACGTGGAAACCCTGCGTGCGCTGGAAGATGCGCTGCTGGAATTTGCCGGTTCCGTGATGGTGATCTCCCACGACCGCTGGTTCCTGGACCGTATCGCCACCCACATCCTGGCCTTTGAAGGCGATTCCCAGGCTACCTTCTTTGCGGGTAACTACCAGGAATACGAAGCCGACAAGAAGAAGCGCCTGGGTGAGGAAGGCGCGAAGCCGAAGCGTATTCGTTACAAGCCGCTGCACGGCTAACACGGGCATACCGAAGGCGCTGGCTGCAAGATCATTGGGGTCAGGCACTTGTGCCTGACCCCGGTTTACCGGTTTTTAGAAAAGGAGCCCCCAAATGCGCAAGCAATTCCTCTGTGGACTGGTACTGGCCAGCGCAGGCGCCATTGCGCACGAGGCCCCGATCGACAAGCTATCCTGGCTGGCCGGCTGCTGGTCCCACACCGGCGCCGAAAAAGGTTCAGTGGAAATGTGGACCCTGCCGGCCGGCGGCACCATGCTGGGCGTCTCCCGCACAGTGAAGAACGGCAAAACGGTCGAGTGGGAACACACCATGATCCGGGAAACAGAACCCGGCATCTGGGCCTATGTGGCCAAGCCTAGCCGCCAGCTGGAAGCGGCCTTCCCGATCAAGTCGATCGGCGACGGTGAAGTGATCTTTGAAAACCCGCAGCATGACTTCCCGCAGCGGATCATTTACCAGCGCGATGGCGCCGATGGCATCGAGGCGCGCATCGAAGGCGTCTCGAAAGGCAAGGCAAAAGCCTTCGACTACCCCATGCAGCGGACCCGATGTCCGAATGGAGGGTGAGGCGGGCACAAGGACATTGGCAGCGCAAGGCTGCCGTTGTCGCACCCGGCCTCGATCGGGACTTTGCGGGGGGAAGCAGCTGAACTGCCCTCCCCCTCGACTCAGAAGCTTGCCTTCACGCCCAGGTTGAACGCGCCCTTGCGGCGGCCCTGGTCAATGTCGTTCTTGCCGAAGTGTTCGTACTCCAGCACGCCCGACACTTTCTCGGTGAAGGCGTATTCTGCGCCAACCGCGGCGTACAGCGCGTTACGGCTGCTATCGCCGTTGTACGCGGCAGCCAGGCCGGTGGCATTCACATCGTTCTTGTTGTGCGAGACACCCAGTTTGCCGGTCAGTGAAACCTGCTGGTTGATGGGGAAGGTGCCTTTGCCGGCCAGGTAGAAGGATTTGGCTTTGCCTTCAATGCTGCCGGTGCCAGCGCCGGTGGTGTAGTTGTACGACTGCTTGCCGAAGTCTACATAACCAGCTTCCACGCCCCAGGTCTTGTCGATCTGCACACCGCCGAAGATCTTGCCGCCATATTCGGTGGTTTTCTTGTCACCGTCGCTGGTGTCATTGGGCAGGGTGTACTTGTTCGAGTTCGCCACGACGCCCGCGCCGATGTACGGCTTCAACTCTTGGGCCTGGACGGAAGCCGCGCCCAGGGCAACGGCGGAAGTGATGAGTGCGAATGCGATTTTTTTCATGTTCGTGATCTTTCAGCAAAAGTAAATCGGACTTGCTTGGGATCGCGCTTCGTCTATGGAAGTGCGATGGAAAGCACGATAACACTGCAAAAAGTTCAAGGGGGAGACGAAGCGGTAAGAATTGTGTGCATTTGTAAGCGGGCTTGAATTACCAATATTCAACCCAAAATGAGCGAACTTGGCTTCAGATAAGCCTAAATGTCAGGTTGATACGCGGACCGCGGGGTTTTCGCTCCTTGTTGATGCCATGCCGCCAGCAATGCTGGAGTTTTCCGGCCATCAACAGCAGGCTGCCGTCAGTGAGATCGAGCTTGACGGTTTTTGGCTGCTTTTTGTGCTTGAGGATGAAGGTACGGGTGGCGCCGAAGCTGACCGAGGCAATGGCTGGCTGCAGGCCCAGCTCCGGTTCATCATCGCTATGGAAGCCCATGCTGTCCTGCTCGTTACGGTAGTAATTCAGCAGCAAGCTGTTGAAGCGCTTGCCGCTCACGGCCTCGACGGCATGCTTAATTTCCCGCTGCAGCGGGGTGAACGGCAGCGGCTCGAAAGTACGGCCCGAGTAGGTGTAGCGCTGCTCGCCGTACCAGGCGCTCAGGCGCGGTTGTGCCACTTCGCGGCCAAACAGGAAAATCGTTTCCGCCTTCCACGCCGTTTCGTCCAGCAGGGCCTGCATAACTTGCGCGTTATCCACAGCCAGCGGCAGCTGCTGCATGAAATACAGCTCGCCGTCATCAATCGGAATCGGGAATAACTCGGCTTCAGCAGAAAACAGGTCCATGGCGTTATCATATAACAATGAACAAACGTCAATTCCTCGGCGCCGTGGCAGCGGCAGGCGCCCTCCCATCGCTGGGCGCCGCTAGCCCGAAGGCTGAGCGTGGTCCGGCACTGCTGACCGTGACCGGCGCCATTGCCAAGCCGAACCGTGGCAGCTTTGACCGCGTCGCGGACCAGATGATGCACCGCCAGCGCCTGACTTTCGAGAAGGCCTTCACCTTCGATTTTGCTGCCCTGGCCGCGTTGCCAGCGATCACCATCAAGCCGACCCTGGAATACGATAGCAAGCCGCATGTCCTGTCCGGGCCGCTTCTGGTAGACCTGCTGAAAGCTGCCGGCGCGCAAGCCGGCGACAGCAGCAACCTGATCCTGCGTGCGGTCGATGGCTATGCGGTGGCAGTGGCGCTGGCGCGCGCCAAGGCGCAGCGCTATATCGTTGCTACCCACATGGATGGCGCCCCGATGGCGCTGGGCGGACTGGGTCCCCTATGGGCGATTTACGATGCCGATCGGGTGCCGGAAATGGCAAGCAGGCCCGTCGGCGAGCGCTTCAGCTCTTGCCCTTGGGCCCTCTATCACATTGAAGTTCAGGCGTAAGCTTCAGCCAGCGACATGACGCGCGGGGTGATCGCCACCCCGATGTCGCCGAAGATCTTGTTGATGATGGCCATATTGGCCTCGGCTTCATCTGCCTTCCAGCCGTTGAACAGGTCGGTGCCATCCTTCTGGAAGTGCAGGTCCAGCACCTTGCCACGGTCCTTGTGGGTGTAGCCGGAGCTGTGCATTTGCTTGAAGCCACCAGCGGCCAGCGCTTCGAGCACGGAAGTCGGAGGATTATCCGGGTCGGTTGCCATGTACACGCCGAAAGTCTTGCCAGGCGGTTTGGCGGCAATGTCCACTTCGTAGATGCCAGGCGCCTTGGTGACAGACGTGGATTTCAAAAATAACATAGCGTTCCCCTAGAACTGTGTGTGGCTTAGGTGGACAAGCTTATTGCTAACGCCCAATTTTGTCACTCGCTGAGGCAATCTTTTTGCTCCCCCACAACAGTAGCAGGGCAAAAAGCATTACCTGCTCTTCAACTATACTTTTGCACTGCTGATTTGCAAGGGCAGTCTCAAGGCTGGCCGGCCCGTTTGCGATCCGCCAGCGCGATGGTGGGCGGGACCAGCGAGCGATACAATTGGCCAGTTGCCGCATCCCATGCCATCACGGCATCTTGCTGCCGCAACACTGTTGCCATATCACCGCGTGCCACCGGCCCGGTCAGCGCCGGCGCCGCGCCGAGGCGGAAGGCATTTTCCATAGACTCTATCGCAAGCGGGCGCGCAAGCTCGCGCGCTACAGCCTCCGGAATCCCGGCCGCCTGGTAAGCACGCAAGGCAGCGTCGATCACGGTGACCAGGTAATTGCTCGCGAATACCGCGGCAGCGTGGTACACGGTCTTGGCAGCAGGGTCGATTTGCACGGCCCGCGCGCCGATCGCGGCCAGCGCAGGCAGCAGTACGTCCAGCGCTTGCCGGTCGCCCTCCACGCCGCAGAAGGTGCCGGCGAAGCCCGCCGCCACCGCCTCCACATCGGCAAAGCTGCGGATCGGATGCACGCTGGCGAGGTACGCGCCGGCCGCACGCGCAGCCTGCAGCCGGTCGGATGCCAGCGCCCCGCTGCAATGGAATACCACCGCACCCTGCAAAGGCACGGCCGCCGCCAGCGCTTCGCAAGCCGGCACGATCTGGTCGTCGCCGACAGTCAGCATATAGACCTCGGCCGGACGCAACGCGGCATACGATACCGCGCCGGCGCCGCTGCCGATGAAAGCAGCCGCCCGCGCCGCGCTGTCGGCCGAACGTGCCAGCACATCCTGCACGGCAAACGCGCCCGCCGCGGAAAACAGGCGGCCCAGGACGCGGCCCACGTGGCCGCCGCCAACTACGGTCAATCCGCGCATCAGAAACTCGACCCCGGCTGCTTGAGGAATTCAATTTCCTCCGGCGTCGACTCGCGGCCGAGGATGGCATTGCGGTGCGGGAAGCGCCCGAAGCGGCGAATCACCTCGTAATGCTTCTTCGCGAAGTCCAGCATGCCTGCATAGCCCGTCGAATCCGCAGCGAGCATCTCGAACAGATCGACACAGCGCATCTGCATCGACAGGTTCTCCGAATGCTCAAGCGGCATGTAGGAAAACGCACGCTGGGCCGGCGGCAAGGTCTGGTTGGCGCCTGAATCATCCAGTGCCTTGGCCGCCTCCAGCGCCAGTTCATCGCCGGCAAAGGCCTTCGGCGTGCCGCGATAGACGTTGCGCGTGAACTGGTCCAGCACAATGATGCGCGCCAGCGTACCCTGCGTACCTTCATCGTCCCACTGCCGCAGCCCGCCCAGCAGCCCCTCTTCGACCACATCGCCGAATTGCTGGAAAATCGCGCGGTCGAATGCATCGTCCTTGCGCCACCACTCGGGGCGCTGCATATTGTGGCCCTTGGCGCCGATCGGCAGGAACCAGAAATCGAGAACGTCTTGTGAATGGATGACCAAACCTGTCTCCTAGTTGCGTGCGTGGGTGACCTGGAAGCTGTCGATGCCTTCGTAATGGGTCATCTCTTCCGCGATGCGCGACAGCGGCGAACCGCTGCGCTTGCTCAATGCCAGCGCGACAAAGCGCCATTCCAGTTTGCCCTGGTCCATGCCGATGGTCAGCGAGCCGCCGGCGATCTGGTAACCGCGTTCCAGCGCCATGGCGCGCAACTGGTCTTCCTTCGGCTCAAAGCCCGGCTTGAAGCGCATGGTGATTGCGATTGCGTGGCGCGACGGCAGCCACGCCTCAACCTTGGACAGGAAGATCATCGACATCGCGCACAGGAAAGCCAGCCCCATGGCGCCCAGGTAGAAGCCCAGCCCCACCGACACGCCAATCACCGACGAAGCCCAGATCGACGCAGCTGTCGTCAGGCCCGAGATATTGAAGCCCTCGCGCATGATCACGCCCGCGCCCAGGAAACCGATGCCGGTTACGATACCCTGCACCACGCGGGTCGGATCGGTGCCCACCAGCTCGGACATATGGCCGCCGAACCACAGCGACGGGTAGCCGCATACCACCGTCAGCGCGGCCGACGCCATGCACACCAGGCCATAGGTACGCATGCCCGCCGCTCGGCCGTGGTACGAGCGCTCATAGCCGACCAGCAGGCCAAGCAGGAGCGCACCGCCGATATTCATCAAGATCACGAGGTTGGTCGCCAGTTCGCCGGACGACCAGTAAGCACGCAGGAACTCTATGCTGGGCATAGCCGCCTCACTTTATGGTTTTGGTGTTTTCTTGGCTGCGAGCTGCTTTTCGAATGCTACATCGAGTTTGCTGACGCGTTTCACTTTTTGCGGTCCTTGCGCGTTGACGAAGGCGACAAAATCGTCCAGCTCCATCGGCGCGCAAAGCGGCGGCTGGCCAGGTCCTTCCGTCAGGAAGAAGTGGCCGCTGCCGGTCATGGTCAGCGAATAGGCCTGGTTGCCGGAGCGCTCTTTCAGGCGGGCCAGCGCGTTGGATGCTTTGGTGGAGCGGCTCATATTGCCTCGGTCTTTTCATTCAGCCAGCGCAGCGCGTCGCCGCTGACATGCCTGGACAGTCGTTGACGCACTGTGGCGTGATATTCATTCAGCCAGCGCACTTCGTCTTCGCGCAGCAGGGATTTGTCGATGCAGCGCGTATCGATCGGGCACAGGGTCAGGGTTTCAAAGCGCAGGAATTCGCCGAATTCCGATTCCGGCGCCGGCACGTTCAGCACCAGGTTTTCGATGCGGATGCCCCACTTGCCGGGTCGGTAGATGCCGGGCTCGTTGGAGGTGATCATGCCCGGCTCCATTGCGGTATGCGCATCCGGCGGGGTGGAAGGCGAAATCGACTGCGGGCCTTCATGCACGTTGAGGAAGAAGCCGACGCCATGGCCGGTGCCGTGGCCGAAGTCGATGCCGGCCGCCCACAGCGGCGCACGGGCGATCGCATCCAGCATCGGCGACTTCACGCCGCGCGGGAATCGGGCGACGGATAGCGCCAGCATGCCCTTCAGCACCAGGGTGAAATCGCGCTTGTGCTCCGCACTGATGGCCCCCACCGGCACCACGCGCGTAATGTCGGTGGTGCCGCCAGTGTACTGGCCGCCGGAATCGAGCAGCAGCAAGCCATCGCCTTCCACTACGGCGCTGCCTTCCGCCGGTGCGCGATAGTGCATGATCGCGCCGTTGGCATTGAAGCCTGCGATGGTGCCGAAACTTGGGCTGACAAAGCCGGGACGGCGGCGGCGTGCTTCCAGCAGATGCTGGCCGATGGCGTATTCAGTCAGCGGCTCGCGCTTCTGGTCAGCCAGGGTTTGTTCCAGCCAGCTGAAGAATTCGCACAAGGCCGCGCCATCCTGCTCCATCGTCGCCCGCACATGATCGGCTTCGCGTGCGGTCTTGCGGGACTTGGCGAAGGTGGTGGGATTGACCGCTTCGATTATCTTCACGCCCTCGGGCACGGACTGGCGCGTGCCGAAAGTAATGCGGCGCGGGTCCAGCAGCAGCGTGCTGCCGGCAGGGATCGTGGCCAGTGCCTGCGCTGCTGCTTCGTAGGGCTCGACAAAGACCTGGTCGGCCGCCAGCAAGCCCGCCAGGCCTGGCTCAATCTTGCCGGCGCCGACGAACAGCATGGCGCGCTCCCGGTCGACCAGTGCATGTGAAAGGAAGATCGGGTTGTAGTTGACGTCCGAACCGCGCAGGTTGAACAGGTAGGCGATATCATCCAACGTCGAAATGATGTGGTGGGTCGCTCCCTGGCGCGCCATTTCGGCCCGCAATGCCGCCAGCTTGGCCGCGCGGGTCATGTCGGCATAAGGACGCTGGTGCTCGAAGATCGGGGCATCCGGCAGGTGGGGACGATCGGTCCACACCTCTTCCAGCAGGTCCAGGTCGGTGCGCAGGGCAATACCGCGCGCCTGCAGCAGGCGGGCAATCGACAGGCCCAGAACCGCACCATCCACGGCCAGCACCTGGCCCGGCTTCAGGGTCTCGGCCAGCCAGTCCACATACTGCACACTTGCGCCCGATGATATCTTCATCAGCCGCACGCCGGTACCGGCCAGCTCCGCTTCCGCCTGCGTCCAATAGCGGCCGTCCGTCCAGACGCCGGCAAAATCCTGGGTGACGATGAAAGTGCCGACCGAGCCGGTAAAGCTCGACAGCCATTCCCGCCCCTGCCAGCGCGCCGGCAAATATTCGGACAGATGGGGATCGGAGGAAGGGACCATGCAGGCATCAACCTGATGGCGGCGCATCGCTGCGCGCATGGATTCAAGTCTGGTGCGGATTGATTCTTTCATAGCGCAATCATACCCCGATTGCGCCATAATGCCTGGCTGCCGCTGCTTCCAAGCGGAAATGGAGAGAGAATTGATACCTGAAGATGTGCGGGCCTAAATCATGCGCCGGCTCGCGGCTGCGGAAGCCGAACACAATGTACGCGTCTTGCTGGCAGTAGAGTCCGGCAGCCGAGCCTGGGGCTTTGCCTCGCCGAACAGCGATTACGACGTGCGCTTCATTTATGCGCACCCGCGCGACTGGTACGTGGCAGTCGACCTGGAAGAGAAACGCGACGTCATCGAATACGAGATCGTCGATGAGATCGACATCAATGGCTGGGACATCCGCAAGGCGCTGCGTCTGTTCCGCAAGTCAAACCCTGCATTCGTGGAATGGCTCCAGTCTCCAATACTGTACCGTTCGCACGGCGGTTTCGCAGACAGTGCCCGCGCGCTGCTACCCAAGGTGTATTCCTGCGAAAACGGCACTTACCATTATAGGAGCATGGCAAAGACCAACTATCGAGGCTATTTACGCGCCGATATGGTGCCATTAAAGAAGTACTTTTACGTGCTGCGTCCTCTGCTGGCAGTTCGCTGGCTGGAGCGTTATGGCACCCCCGCACCGATCGAGTTCGGCAAGCTGCTGCATTTGCTGGAAGGCGAGACGGAACTGCTCGATGCCATCGCAGCACTGCTGGAGAAGAAGAAAGGCGCGCCGGAAATGGGACTCTCCGAGCCAGTCCCATGCCTTAACCGCTTTATTGAGACAGAACTCGAGCGGCTTGAACGGCCGGATGTGGTCCGCTTCCGGAGCAGCGACGTGAACGGCGAGCTGAACCAGCTATTCCACGCTGTGCTCGCCGAGCAGGCCTGATCCAGCTACATGCGCGGCACGCCATCACGATTAACCGTGATGGTGCGCCCAGGTTCCGTCGAGAGTTGGGCGCGGTGTTCAGTGCCGCGGAAGTCGTAAGTCACGTCCCAATATTGCGGCGTGCGGCTTGGAATCGATTCGCAGCGCTGGACGTTCTGGGCGTATTGGTTGCCGGTGTTGCGGCCGACGTTGGAGCCGACAGCCGCACCTGCAATCGCGCCGCCGACAGTGGCGATATCGCGGCCGGAACCGCCGCCCACCTGGTGGCCCAGCACACCGCCGATGAGGGCGCCTGCAATGGCACCCGCGGTGCCGCTGCCGCCCGAGGCTTCAACCTGCTGGCGCTCAACCCAGCAGCGCTGTTCCGGCGGGCCGACAACGGCGCGGGCGGAAGTGATCGGCGCTTCATACACGCGTTCGCTCGGCCGCATGCGGTATTCATAATTTGGCTGGGCTGCCGGTTCAGGAGCATACGCCATTTCATCCACTCGACGGCGTGACGACACGGCGCGGATCGACGAGATATTGTCATTCAGGCCCATGCCTTCCAGCGACTCATAACTGCCGCGCCTCAGGATCCTGCATTCGCCTTCGAAGTTGGGCAGCGGGCAAACCTCCCAGCGGCCACGTTCAACCACCACGGACGAAGCGCGGTTATCGAATCCGGCACTGCGCAGGTCGCTGATAGAGCGCGTAACGTTAACCGGGCGGCCGCGCCAGCCTTCCCGTGGATAAAGCGTGATTTGTGCAAGAGCTTGCGCGCTGAAGAGAGCGATCATGGTCGCCAGCGCAGTTCTGATTGGAAAATTCATGATGTCCTCCGATACAGATCAGGTACGTGCAGCATGCCCCGGCTACA
Organism: Duganella sp. Root336D2; assembly: GCF_001425005.1. Taxonomy (GTDB): domain Bacteria; phylum Pseudomonadota; class Gammaproteobacteria; order Burkholderiales; family Burkholderiaceae_D; genus Rugamonas. The sequence continues at coordinate 195,595 of NZ_LMDB01000004.1, forward strand.
AGGGCTGGTCTGTTCGGGAACGCGCGTTACTTAGTAAACTGAACCTCCCGGCTGGGGCACCCGTGCGCGGCATTTCCTGGCAACAACATATAATTACAACAACATTACTCACCTGCGGCCAACTCCATGAAATTGAAAAGCAAATTCGCTGTGCTGGCCATGTCGGCACTGTGCATAACCGTCCCTGCCTGGGCCGCAACCGTCAATCCAGTTGCCGCAAAGACCGAACTGAAGCTGAAAGACGGCGTGAACGACATCAAAACCGGCGATATGGTTGTCCGGATCGTGAAGAGCTATGTCTCGACCGCGACTGCGAGCAGCCACAACGTATATACGGTTTTCATCCTGCCAGAGAAAAATGAGACCCAGTGGCTGCTTGTCACCAATTCAGCCATGGATGGCGATGACTTCAACTTCTCGAACTCCGAATCCGGCGACTCCAATCGCCGGGCAGTGACCTTCTATAAGACCAGCGAGGGACTGTTCGCTGTACAGGCTGAAAAGGAAGGACTGGGCGAACCTGCCAACAACATGAAAAAGACCAGCGTGAAAATCCGTGTGTTCCAGTTCAATCAGAATTGGGACGTCCCCATGTTTAACGGCACCGGTGAAATGAAGTCGAAGGCGCGTTATATGGACGCCAGCGATGCTCTGCAAAAAGAGTTCTTCATCAAGTAAATCTGGAAAATCGCAAATGAAAAAATTCGCTGCACTTGCCGGGCTGGTCAGCGTTCTCGCCACGGCCCATGCTCAAGAAGAACCCGTGGTCGGGATCTGGCAGAAACTCGCGGTTAGCGACAAGGGTTTCAAGCTGGTGGCGCGGACCAACTATATCTTCACCAACAAGCCGCTTGCTAAGGAAACCGTCTTTTCGGCAATCCGGGTTGCAGACCCGCTGGACGTTATCTGCTGCCTCAAGGTGAAGAACCTGAAACCGCTGAAGCTCCAGGATGTGATCGCCAAATACAGCATGGACGAGGAGTTCGTCTCGCACATGAACAACGTCAAAGGCGCCGAGTTCGTGTACGAAGCCGTCCCGGTGGACAAGGCAGAATGGAATCCTCTGATGACCACTATCATGAGCGGAGAAAAGAACCCGGACGATCACTCGCCATACACGGCGCCGGTCATTTCGGCCAAGCTCGGTGCGGCAGATGAAAAGCTGAAGAAATTGGAGCTTGGCCCGACCAAAGCCAAGCTAAAAATCACCTATCCCAAGAACGACGATAAGGCGATTTATCAATTCACGATCAATAACAAGAAGGTCGTCCTCTCCGAAGAAACCTTTCCGCACGATTGAGCAGCCCGGCTCACGCTTCAAAGCGACGCAAGCCGTCCAGGTCGAGAATGCGGATACCGCCGTAGTCCACGCGCAACAAGCCCTGCTTTTCGAGGACTTGCAGCGCCTGGTTGGCGCGCTGCCGCGAGGAACCCGACAGCAGGCCAACCTCTTCCTGCGAAATCTGCACCAGCCGTTCAATGCCGGGATACAGGTGGGAATTAAATAGTGATGCAAGGCACCGTGCAACGCGCGTGTCCGGGTCCAGCAAGCGCTCGTTTTCCACCATGCCGATGAACTGACCCAAACGTTCGTTGAGCTGCATCAAGAGGAACCTGGTGAAGGGTAGGCTATTCTCGAGCAGGTAGTGGAAAGTGACGGCCGGCATGCGTGCAATGCGGCTGTCACGCAGGGTCATGGCGTCATATCGGCGGCATTCATCTTTGAGTAATGAACCTTCGCCGAACCAGCCTCCGGGCGGTACCCCAGTAAATGTGACGCTTTTTCCGTTTGGCGAAAAATTATTCATTTTCACCATGCCCGAAATAATGCCGATCCAATTATCGACAATTTCGCCTTTATGGCAAACGAAGCCTCCTTTGGGAATGAATTCCTCGTAGCAGGTCGCCTCTACCCGCGCTAATTGCTCCTCGGTGAGCACTGGCGCCCAGGTGGAACTGCGTATGGCTTCGATCAGGCTGGGTTCATTTTTCATTGTTGTTGCGTCGCACCATCAAAAGTCGACGAATTGTCTTTGAAATGACAACTTTGCGACATAGCTCACGCTAATATCATCACACAAAAAGCGCACTACTACTAAAAAGCGCAGCTAATAATCCAAGGAGACACCGTGCAGGATAATCTGACGACCTTCCCTCGCAGGCTGCTTCAGCATGGCAAGGAGCGGCCGCACAAGCCTGCGTTCCGCGAAAAAGACCTGGGCATCTGGCAAACCTGGGACTGGCAGCAGGTCAATGCCGAAGTGCGCGCGCTGGCATGCGGGCTGGCCGCGATCGGCTTCCAGCGCGGCATGAATCTCGCCATCATTGGCGACAACCGGCCGCGCCTGTATTGGTCGATGCTGGCGGCGCAATGCCTGGGCGGTGTGCCGGTGCCGATGTACCAGGATGCTCCGGCGGCCGACCTGGCCTTCGTGCTGGAGAACGCGGAAATCCAGTACGCCATCGTGGAGGACCAGGAGCAGGTCGACAAGTTGCTTGACCTGTGCGAGCAATGCCCGGGTATCGCGCACATCGCTTACGAAGACGAGCGCGGCATGCGCAATTACACGCACCAGCAGCTGATGTCCTACGCTCGCCTGCAGGAATTGGGACGCGAGTACGACAAGGCGCATCCAGCTTTTTACGAAGCATCGATCGCCAAAGGCAAAGAGAACGACAACGCGATCATCCTCTACACCTCGGGCACCACCGGCAAACCGAAGGGCGTGTGCCAGACGCATAAAGCTTTGCTGTCGGCGGCCACTGGCGGCATCGGCTTCGACAAGCTGACAGATTCGGAAAACGTGCTGTCCTACCTGCCGATGGCTTGGGTGGGCGATTGCCTGTTCTCCTTTGCGCAAGCGCTGACAGCTGGCTTTACCGTCAATTGCCCGGAATCTTCCGATACCGTCACCACCGACTTGCGCGAGATCGGCCCCTCGTACTACTTCGCCCCGCCGCGCATCTTCGAAAACATGCTGACGCAAGTGATGATCCGCATGGAAGACGCGGGCACCATCAAGCGCAAGATGTTCCATCACTTCATGGAGGTGGCGCGCCGGGTGGGCTCCGATATCCTGGACGGCAAGCCGGTGCCGCTGGGCGAGCGTATCAGTTACGCCATCGGCAATGTGCTGGTGTATGGGCCGCTGCGCAATGTGCTGGGGATGTCGCGCACCCGTGTTGCCTACACGGCGGGGGCTGCAATCGGGCCCGACCTGTTCCGCTTCTACCGCTCCATTGGCGTCAACCTGAAACAGTTCTACGGTTCGACCGAAACCTGCGCCTACATCTGCCTGCAACCGGATGGCGAAATCAAATTCGATTCGGTCGGCAAGCCGGCACCGGGGGTGGAAGTGAAACTGGCGCCCACCGGCGAAGTGCTGGTCAAGTCGCCAACGCTGATGCACTGCTATTACAAGCGCCCCGACGCAACAGCTGAAGCAATCGACGCCGAAGGCTACTTCCACACCGGCGATGCCGGCATCTTCGACAGCGACGGCCACCTGCGCATCATCGACCGCGCGGCCGACGTGGGCAAGATGAGCAACGGCGCCATCTTCGCGCCGAACTACATCGAAAACAAACTCAAGTTCTTCCCCTTCATCAAGGAAGCCGTGGCCTTCGGCCATGAGCGCGACAGGGTAACCGCCTTCATCAACATCGACATGGAGGCTGTGGGCAACTGGGCCGAGCGGCGCGGCATTGCCTACTCCGGCTACACCGACCTGGCCGCGCACGAACAGACTTACGCGCTGGTCAGGGAATGCGTGGAAAAGGTCAACGCCGACCTGGCTCAGGAGGCGTTAATGGCGGACACCCAGGTCCACCGGTTCTTAGTGCTGCACAAGGAGCTCGACCCTGACGATGATGAACTGACCCGTACCCGCAAGGTGCGCCGCAAGTTCATCGCCGAGAAATATGCTGTGCTGATCGAGGCACTGTACGGCGGCAAGGCTTCGCAATACATCGAAACCCAGGTCAAGTTCGAGGATGGCCGCACCGGTATGGTGGCGGCTGACCTGCGGATCATGGACCTCAAGGCAGCATAAGCGAGAAAGCCACCATGCAAATGAATGAACCGGAAGCCATCACGGCTGGACGCAAGATCGGCGACGTGATCCTGGACCTGCGCAATATCTCGCTGTCGTTCGGCGGCGTTAAAGCACTGACCAACATCTCCTTCGATGTGCGCGAGCACGAAATCCGCGCCATCATCGGCCCGAACGGCGCGGGCAAAAGCTCGATGCTGAACGTGATCAACGGCGTGTACCGCCCGCAGCAGGGCGAGATCATGTATCGCGGCCAGCAACGCAAGAATATGGATTGCTACGCGGCGGCCAAGTCGGGCATCGCGCGCACCTTCCAGAACATTGCGCTGTTCAAGGGCATGACGGTGCTGGACAACATCATGACTGGCCGTAACCTCAGGATGAAATCCAACTTCCTGCTGCAGGCGCTGTACTGGGGTCCGGCGCGGCGCGAAGAGATCGAACATCGCCGCAAATGCGAAGAGGTGATCGACTTCCTCGAGATCCAGCATATCCGCAAGACGCCTGTCGGCCGCCTGCCATATGGCCTGCAGAAACGCGTGGAACTGGGCCGGGCCCTGGCCGCCGAGCCGAAAATCCTGCTGCTGGACGAACCCATGGCCGGCATGAACGTGGAAGAGAAGCAGGACATGTGCCGCTTCATCCTCGACGTGAACGAACAATTCGGCACCACCATCGTGCTGATCGAGCACGATATGGGCGTGGTGATGGATATCTCGGACCGCGTAGTGGTGCTGGATTACGGCAAGAAGATCGGCGACGGCACGCCGGATGAAGTCCGCACCAACCAGGACGTGATCGACGCTTACCTCGGAGTGACCCACTGATGGATATCAATTTCTTTGCCGAGGTCCTGATCGGCGGCTTGTTGTCCGGCGTGATGTATGCGCTGGTGGCGATTGGCTTCGTGCTGATCTACAAGGCGTCCGGCGTATTCAACTTTGCCCAGGGCGCAATGGTCTTCTTCGCGGCACTGACCTGCGTAGGCTTCATGGACAAATTCGGGCTCTCGCTGTGGCTGGCGATACCGGCTACAGTCCTGGCGATGATCGTCCTCGGCCTGGCTATCGAGCGCGTCGTATTGCGGCCCCTGGTCAACCAGCCCGAAATCACGCTGTTCATGGCCACTATCGGCCTGGCCTTCTTCATCGAGGGCTTGGCGCAACTTATCTGGGGCTCGCAGGTGCACAAGCTGGATATCCCGATCGAGGACGTGCCGAGCGAGTACCTGATGGAGAAATTCAACATCATCGTTTCCAAGTTCGACCTGACGGCGGCGGCAATTTGCGGCGTGATGGTGGCCCTGCTGGCGGTGATGTTCGCCAAGACCAAAGTTGGCCGCGCCCTGCGTGCAGTTGCGGACGACCACCAGGCCGCGCAGGCAGTCGGCATTCCGCTGCAGCGCATCTGGGGCATCCTGTGGGCGGTGGCGGGCATGGTGGCACTGGTGGCCGGCCTGCTGTGGGGCGCACGCAATGGGGTGCAGTTCGCGCTGACCTTCATCGCACTGAAAGCGCTGCCGGTGCTGATCCTGGGCGGCTTCACCTCCGTTCCAGGCGCGATTGTCGGCGGCCTGATTATCGGTGCCTCGGAAAAGCTGGCGGAAGTGTATATCGGCCCGCATGTGGGCGGCGGTATCGAAGGCTGGTTCCCTTATGTGCTGGCCCTGCTGTTCCTGCTGGTGCGCCCGGAAGGGCTGTTCGGCGAAAAAATCATCCGGAGGATTTAAGCGATGTTCTACCGCGAAGCAGGACAATTCAAAACCAGCTACGAGGCAGACGGCCAGATCCTGCCAATCCGCCAGGACCGTATCGCGCTGTTCACCACCTTGGCCGTCGCGCTGCTGGTGCTGCCGCTGGTGTCGTCGCCTTATATGTTGTCGGCCATCTTCATCCCCTTCCTGATTTTCGCGCTGGCGGCACTTGGCCTGAATATCCTCACCGGTTACGCGGGCCAGCTGTCGCTCGGCACCGCCGCCTTCATGGCGGTCGGTGCGTTCGGCGCATATAACTTCATGCTGCGCGTTCCCGGCATTCCGGTGCTGGTGGCATTCGTGCTGGGCGGCCTGTGCGCTGCAATGGTCGGCATTGCCTTCGGCCTGCCTTCGCTGCGCATCCGCGGCTTCTACCTTGCCGCGTCCACCCTGGCGACGCAGTTCTTCGTGGTGTGGTGCCTGACCAAGATCGGCTGGCTGACGAATTACAGCTCCTCCGGCGTGATCACAGCGCAGAAAATGGAAATCTTCGGCTACGCCTTCGATACGCCGGAACGCAAATACCTGTTGGTGTTGATGGTGGTGGCGATCATGGCCCTGCTGGCCAAGAACATGATCCGCTCCAATGTGGGCCGCTCCTGGATGGCTGTGCGCGACATGGATGTGGCGGCGGAAGTGATCGGCATCCGCCTGATGCGCACCAAACTGCTGGCGTTCGCGGTGAGCTCCTTCTACTGCGGTGTGGCCGGCGCGTTGTACGCCTTCGCCTACCTCGGCACCGTGGAACCGGAAGCCTACAACCTGGACCTGTCCTTCCGCATCCTGTTCATGATCATTATCGGCGGCGTCGGTTCCGTGCTGGGCTCTTTCCTCGGTTCGGCCTTCATCGTGCTGCTGCCTGTATTCCTCAACATCGTTGCTCACGGCCTGGCGCTGCCGACCACCGTGGCATCGAACCTGGAGCTGATGGTGTTCGGCGCCCTGATCATTTTCTTCCTGATCGTGGAACCCCACGGCTTGGCGCGTTTGTGGCAAATCGGTAAAGAGAAACTCCGCCTGTGGCCTTTCCCGCACTGAGCGGCAACTATAAAACCTGGAGACATTACATGAAATCGTTCGTACTTGGCATTGCCGCAGCAAGCAGCATCGTCGCCGGCAGCGCATGGGCACAACCAGCGGAACAATTCGTCGCCCTGCCCTCCTATCGCGTCGGTCCCTATGCGGCGGGCGGCTCCGGCTTTTACGGCGGCATCATCGACTACTTCAACCTGGTCAATGCCAACGGCGGCGTGAATGGCGTGAAAATCAGCTGGGAAGAATGCGAGACCGAATACAACCCTTCGCGCGGCGTCGAATGCTATGAAAGGCTGAAAACCAAGAATGGCGGCGCAACCGTGGTCGAACCGCTGTCGACCGGCATTGCCTACGGCATCCTGGACCGCATCCCGCAGGACAAGATCCCGATGACAACCCTGGGCTACGGCCGCTCCGACGCAGCCAACGGCAAGGTCTTCCCGTATGTCTTCCCGCTGATCTCCAACTATTGGAGCCAAGCCGCAGCGATGGTGAAATACCTCGGAGAGAAGAGCGGCGGCATGGACAAGCTGAAAGGCAAGAAGATCGTGCACCTGTACCACGATTCCGCCTTCGGCAAGGAGCCCCTGCCCGTCTTGGAAGCGATGTCCGCGCAATACGGCTTTGAACTGGTCAAGATCCCGGTCGCGCCACCTGGCAGCGAGCAGCAGTCGCAATGGCTGCAGATCCGGCAGGCAAAGCCCGATTACGTGATCCTGTGGGGCTGGGGCGTGATGAACTCCGTCGCCATCAAGACCGCGCAGCGCAATGGCTTCCCGCGCGAGAAGATGCTGGGCGTCTGGTGGGCCGGCTCTGAAGAAGACACCGTGCCTTCCGGCGATGCCGCAAAAGGCTACACCTCGATGACCTTCAACACCCCTGGCAACTACCCGCTGCTGGATGAACTGCGCAAGAAGGTGTATGCCGGCGGCAAAGGCAACCTGGCCGACCAGGGCCGCATCGGTTCGGTCTATCACATGCGCGGCCTGACCGCTGGCGTGATGTACGTGGAAGCGATGCGCGCCGCGCAGGATAAATTCGGCAAGGGCAAGGCTGTCAATGGCGAGCAACTGCGCTGGGGCTTCGAAAACCTGAACATCGATGAAACACGCCAGAAAGCCCTAGGCGTCTACAACATGTTCCCTACTGTGAAGACCTCCTGCGAAGACCATGAGGGCTCTGGCGCCGTGAAAGTCCAGCAATGGGACGGCAAGGCCTGGAAGGCTGTCACGCCGAACTGGGTGGTGGGCGACAAAGTCCTGCTGCGCAAACTGGTGGATGAATCGTCCGGCAAGTACGCCGCTGAAAAGAAAATCACGCCTGCCTGCATGAAGTGAGCCGCTTATGAGCTACCTGTCGGTAAATAACATCGAGGTCATTTACGACCACGTTATCCTGGTGCTGAAAGGCGTGTCGCTGCAGGTCCCCCAGGGCAAGATCGTTGCCCTGCTGGGCGCCAACGGCGCCGGCAAGTCCACCACGCTGAAGACCATCTCGACCTTGCTGCGCGGCGAGCGCGGCGACGTCACCAAGGGCGAGGTGCAATTCAAGGGGGAGCGCATCGACCAGCTGACGCCCAATGAACTGGTCAAGCGCGGGCTGTCGCAGGTGATGGAAGGCCGTCATTGCTTCGGCCACCTGACCATCGAGGAGAATTTGCTGACAGGGGCTTATACGCGCAGCGCATCGCGTGGCGAGATGAAGGAATCGCTGGAAAAGGTCTACCACTACTTCCCACGCCTGCGCGAACGCCGCAACAGCCAGGCCGGGTACACCTCGGGTGGCGAGCAGCAGATGTGCGCCATCGGCCGCGCGCTGATGGCCAAGCCTTCCATGATCCTGCTGGATGAACCTTCGATGGGCATCGCGCCACAGATCGTGGAAGAGATCTTTGGCATCGTCAAAGACCTGAATGCAAAAGAGAACGTGTCTTTCCTGCTGGCGGAGCAGAACACCAACGTGGCGCTGCGCTACGCGGATTTTGGCTACATCCTGGAGAACGGCCGGGTGGTGATGGAAGGCGAGGCCAGCGAGCTGGCCAACAACGAAGACGTGAAGGAGTTCTATCTCGGCATGTCCGGTGCCGGTCGCAAGAGCTTCCGCGACATGAAATTTTATCGCCGGCGCAAGCGCTGGTTAGCTTGATCAATATGAATCTGACTAAAGCCAAAGAGTTCTGCCGCACCCTGCCCGGCACCACCGAAGACATCAAATGGGAGTGCAACCTCGTGTTTTCGGTCGGCGAGAAAATGTTCGCCGCCATGGATGCCAAAGACAAGGCAAAGGCCATCAGCTTCAAAGTGGACGACGACCGCTTCCTGGAATTGACAGACCGCGAAGGCATCATCCCCGCGCCTTACCTGGCGCGCGCCAGGTGGGTGATGGTGGAAGACTTGTCGAAACTGCCGGATGCGGAAGCGAAAGCGCTGCTCAAGCGCTCACACGAGCTGGTGTTCGCAAAATTGACCAGGAAACTGCAACGCGAGATTGAAGGAGCGGCATGATGGCCGAAACCCTGGACAGCCTCGAGACGCGCCCGCACGCCGAGCGTGAACGCGATCTGATGGAGCGCCTGCCGCTGTTGATAGCGCAAGCGCAAGCGGCACCTGGCTGGGCGCGCATCCTGTCCGGCATCGATGCCCCACGCATCGACAGCCGCGACGCGCTGGCGCAACTTCCGGTCACACGCAAGTCCGACTTGAAGTCTTTGCAGGCGCAGCAGCGTCCCTTCGGGGGCCTGAACAGCACCCCGTCCGGCAAGCTGGGTCGCATTTTCATGTCCCCCGGGCCGATTTTCGACCCGGAAGGCCGCTCGATCGACTGGTGGCGCTTCTCGCGCCCGATGTTCGCCACCGGCGTGCGACCCGGCTGCCTGGTGCAGAACTGCTTCTCTTACCACTTCACGCCGGCAGCCTTCATGGTGGAAGGCGGTGCGGCACGCATCGGCTGCACGGTGATCCCGGCCGGCGCCGGCCAGACCGAATTGCAGGTGCAGGCAATGGCGGAACTGCGGCCGGATACCTATATCGGCACGCCCTCCTTCCTGAAAATCATCATCGAGAAGGCCGCCGAGATGGGCGCCGACATCAGCAGCGTGAAGCGCGCCATGATGGGCGCCGAGGCGCTGCCTGAATCGCTGCGCCAGTGGTTCGCGGCTCATGGCGTGCCGGAAGTGATTTCAACCTACGCCTCCGCCGACATCGGCAGCATCGCTTACGAGACACGCAGCAACGGCAAGCTCAATCCCGGCATGGTACTCGACGAAGATGTGCTGCTGGAGATCGTGCGTCCCGGCTCCGGCGAACCTGTAGCGCCAGGCGAAGTGGGCGAGGTGGTCATCACCCTTTTCAACCCCGACTATCCGCTGGTGCGCTTTGCCACCGGCGACTTGTCCGCAGTGCTGACCGACGCCGCACCGTCGGCATGCGGCCGCACCAATACCCGCATCAAGGGCTGGCTGGGACGCGCCGACCAGACCACCAAGGTGCGCGCCATGTTCGTCCACCCATCGCAGGTGCACGAAATCGCGCGCCGCCATCCCGGCATGGGCAAGGCGCGCCTGGTCGTTTCCGGCAAAATCGCCGATGAAATCATGACGCTGCATTGCGAAACCGACGATCCCGCGCTGGCGGCGCAAGCCACCGAAATCGTTGCCACCATCCGCGACATCACCAAGCTGCGCGGCGAAGTATGCTTCGCGCCGCGCGGCAGTTTGCCAAATGACGGCAAGATCATCGACGATGTGCGCGATTACAGTTGAGATACCGAAGCGTGTGGCGTAAATCCAACTGTTCCTAGGGCGGGCGGCGGAATGGCGGGATAATTGAGCCATTCTTGACCTGCCTCAGAAACATCATGCAAGATTTTCACCACAACCGCGCACGCGCCCTGCTGCAGAACGCAGAAGAGCTTTTCGACAAGGAAACGGTACAGGTGGCGGTCAGCCGCATGGCCGACACCCTGAACGACCGCTTCGGCGATCCTTCCAAACAGGAATTCCCGCTGGTGCTGGGGGTAATGGGTGGCGCCGTGGTCTTCACCGGCAACATCCTGCCGCAACTGACCTTCCCGCTCGAATTCGACTACATCCACGTCAGCCGCTACGGCGACGAAGACCAGGGCGGCAAGGTAGTGTGGAAGGTCGTTCCGCGCCCGACCGTCTCCGGCCGCACCGTGATCGTACTGGATGACATCCTCGACGAGGGCGAGACTTTGGCGCATGTCAAAGAGCGCCTGCTCGAAATGGGCGCCAAGGAAGTCATCATCGTCGTCTTCTGCGACAAGGATATCGGCAAGACCAAGCCGGTGAAGGCCGACCTGGTCGGCATCACGATTCCCAACCGCTTTGTGGTCGGCTTTGGCATGGATGCTTACGGCTACTGGCGCAACCTGCCGGGCCTGTGGGCGATCAATCCGGCGGACCTGAGCAAAGGCTGAGCTCAGGCCGGCAGCCGGATCACAGCATTCAGGCCGCCGTCGGGGTGATTGGCCAGCACCAGCTGGCCGCCATGGCCATCCACGATTCCCTTGGCGATGCCCAGGCCAAGCCCCATGCCCGTGTCGTTGCGCTCACGGCCATGGGACAAGCGCACATAAGGCTCCAGCAGGCTTGGTATCGCTTCTTCCGGAACGCCGGGGCCGTGGTCGCGTACCGCGATTTCCGTCCATCCCTCCATTGAATGCACGCTGATTTGCGCGCGCTCGCCGTAAAACAAGGCGTTGTCCAGCAAGTTGCCGATGGCACGCTTGAGCGCCAGGGGCTTGCCATGCACGGCAATGCCGCTTTCTTCGTACGCCACGTTGTGACCCGCCAGTTGTGCGCTGCGGACCAGGCGACGAATTAGCGGGTCCAGTTTCACTTCGGTGGGGTTTTCGTGGATATCGCTGTCTTTCACGCATTGCAGCGCGCCCTTGACCATCATGTCCAGTTCATCCAGGTCTTCCTCGAACTCGCCGCGCAGGGCATCGTCGTCAAGCAGTTCGGCGCGCAGTTTAAGGCGGGTGATCGGCGTGCGCAGGTCATGCGAAATGGAAATGAACAGGCGTTCGCGGTCCTTGATGTATTTGGCGATACGCTCGCGCATGGCGCCGAAAACGCGCGCCGTGTTGACGAACTCACGGCTGCCCGATTCGGGCAAGGCTGGCGCATGTTCGTCCTTGCCAAATGCCTCGGCGGCATCCGATAGCGCCGCCAGCGGGCGCGTGATCGAGCGCACGACCAGGAAGGAGAGCAGCAGCAGCACGGCCAGCGATACGCCCTGCACCACCAGTTTGTCCGGCGACAGGGGGTCGTTGCTGTTCAGGAAATAGGGATTTGGCATCAACGTCGCGAGGTAGAGCCAATTGCCCGGCTCAAGTTCGGTCTGGATCACCAGGATCGGCGCCGGATCGGGCTTGAGCAGCAGGATATGGCGCACCCACGCTTCCGGCAGCTCGCCAACGCGTACTCCGTCCGGCGACACTGCCAGTTGCTCGGGCCAGGCGAAGTCCAGCCGCAGGCGATTATCCCCTGCCAGGTCCTTGCGCAGCGTGGTCTCCAGCGTTCCGAGCGCAGTCTGCGTCAGCGCGGTCTGCGCAATTTTCTGCACCTCGACCTCATCACGATTCAGCGCAACGTAGAAGCGCGTGCCGCCCATTTCGCGGAACTGCTGGATCAACAGGCTGCGGTAGCTTGGCGGCAGGCTGCGGAAGAAACGGATCGAGGCGGCGGCGCCCTGGCCCAGGTATTGCGCGGCCGATTTGACGTCCGCCTGGGTCTTGTCGCGCAGCTGCAAGGTCCACAGCGCACTCACGGCCACCTGCGTCAGGAGCAGCCCCGCCACCATCACCAGCGACAGGCGTGCCAGCAGCGATTGCGGCCAAAGCCTAAGCATGCGTGACCGCCACTGTGGCGGAAAACACGTAGCCAGCGCCGCGGACAGTCTTGATCAGCATCGGTTGCTTGCCATCGTCGTTAAGGCGCAGCCGCAGGCGGCTGATCTGCACGTCCAGTGAGCGATCTAACGGCCCCGAATCGCGGCCGCGCGTCTCCTCGCACAGCACGCTGCGGTCCAGCACCGTGCCGGGATGTTCGACAAAGTATTTAAGGAGCTGGAAATCGAGCCCGGTCAACGCCAGCGGCACGCCATCGCCATCGACCACCGTGCGTTCCGCCAGGTCCAGCGTGAAGCCGTTGAAGTGGTAAGCGCGCACTGTCGGCGCCGGGTCGGCCCCGGCGCGGCGCAGGATCGCCTTGATGCGCGCCAGCAGTTCGCGCGGGCTATACGGCTTGGCGATGTAATCGTCAGCGCCCAGCTCCAGCCCCACCACGCGGTCGGTTTCGTCGGAGCTGGCGGTCAGCATGATGATCGGCAGGTTGGAGCGCTGGCGCACGATGCGGCACAACGCGAAGCCGTCGGTATCCGGCAGCATCACATCGAGGATCACCAGCGACAGCTGGTCCGCATGCGCGTGCAGCTCTGCCAGGAAACTCTCGCCGTTGTGGGCGAGGATCACCTCGTACTGGTTCTTCTCCAGGTACGTCTTGAGCAGCAGCCGGGTTTTTTGGTCGTCATCGACGATCAGTATCTTGCGTGGCATGTTGGCTTCCTTGCTGTTTGTGGGTGCGCAGATTCAGGGTACGCAGCAGGCTGCCCAGGCGGCGCTGCGTTTCCGCCGCCGTCACCCCGTCATCCATATAGAAGCGATGCAGCTCGGCGATGATGGCGTCGCGGCTCTCTTCGTCAGCCGCCATGCGGTGCACCAGGCTTGGAGCTTGCGCTGCCGCGCCCCGCGCGAAACTGCGCCACGAGGAGCGCGCGCAGCTATCCATGGCGGCAGGACTGGCGTCGCGGCGAACCGGGACCGAACCCTTGGCGCTGCTGTATTGCTGCTGCGCGAGCGGAGACATCACAGCCTTCGCCAGCTTTTCCTGCGCAGCCTGGTGGGCGTAGTCGTTGACGAACATGGCCAGCGTGTCCACGCTGTAGAGATGGTAATTGTCGGTGCCGGGCAGCGGGACGCAGGAGAAATCCGTGTCGATGGCCTGTCCCAACTCATTCAGTTCGGCCTTGGCCCAGTCGCCCATCACGAACATCGCCGCCTCGCCGCGCGAGAAGCGTTTTACCGCCTCGGTCCATGGCTGTTCCTCGCCGGGGCTGAGCATCCATCCCTTCATGGCGCGCAGCCGCTGCAAGGCTTGCGCCAGGCGCGGATCGGCAGCCGCCTGCGGGCTTTGCCGCACAAACAGCTCGCGATAATATTCAGGCCCGCCGGTCGCCAGCAGCAGGTTTTCGAACAAGGTGGCCACCTGCCACGGTTCGCTGCTCTGTACCAGCGGGGCGATTCCCGCGGTGCGCAGCTGGCGTGCGGCTTTTTCGAATTCGGGCCACGTCGCAGGCGGCGCCAAATTGAGGCGTTCGAACAGCTTGCGGTTGTAGAACAGGGTATTAATGCGGTGAATGCCCAGCGGCGCCGCGACCACATGGCCGCGATGCCGGACCAGGTCGCGCACGGTGGGGAAAAGCGCTTTGTTCCAGTTGCCTGTGCTGGCGACACCATCCAGTTCGAGCAGCAGGCCAAGTTCCGCCCATTCACCGATGGAAACGCCGATGATCTGCGTGGCGTCCGGCGCATCGCCTGCCAGGACCCGGCTGCGCAGGACCTTGCCGGCGCCCAGGCCTGCACCGCCCGGAATCGCAGCATCCTGCCAGGTAATGCCTTCATCCCCCAGCCGCGCCGCCAGCACATTGGCGGCATGGCGCTCCCCGGCCGACGTCCACCAGTGCAGCACCTGCAAGGATGGTGCTGCCGCCTGGACGGGCAAAGACATCAGCATCAGGGGAAGTGCGAGCAGGCGCGCCAGGCGCGCAATCTGCAAACGCCGGTGGGACTTGGGCACCTACTACTCCAGCAGATAACGATCCGGCAATTCTATCTCCATGAAGTCATTTTGTGTCCTTTTACCGCATAGAACAGGATCAGCGCATAGCACGGCAGCAGCATCCAGTATGCCGACTGCGATCCGGAGACGTCGGACAGGTACCCGTACAGCATTGGCAGCAGCGCGCCGCCGGCAATCCCCATGATCAGCAAGGCCGAACCGCTGGCCGTGTAGCGCCCCAGGCCGTCCAGCGCCAGCGGCCAGATCGCCGGCCATACGAGGGCGTTGGCGAAACCCAGCATGGCGAGGAACATCACCGTATCCGGCACCGCCGGCACGCCGAACGCGCCAAGCATCGCTTGCGACAAACCGCTGCCGCTCGCCGAGCCCTCGATCACGCCAAAGGAGAACACGATGCCGCACAAGGCCGACAGCAATAGCGCCTGTTTCTGCGACAGCCAGCGCGGAATCGCCACGATGCCGACGATATAGCCCGCCACCATGAAGCCCATGGTGTAGGAAGTCAGGATGCCGAATTTCTCCACATGCAGGTTGTGACCGTACAGGCCGATGGTGTCGCCCGCGATCACTTCCACGCCCACGTAGACAAACAGCGCCAGCGCCCCCAGCACCAGCTGCGGGAATTGCAGCACACCCCAGCGCGAAGTGCCCTCATCGCTGCCGGCCTTCTGCTCCGGGATCTCGCTTAGCGGCGCAAAACGCACGATCAGCGCCATTGCCAGCAGGCCGGCAGCCATCAGGCCGTATGGCAGCACCAGGCGTTGCGCGAGCTGGCTGCGCAGCAAAGCACCATCAACGGCACTCATGGCGGCCAGCGTCGCATCAGAGTATTTGCCAAAATCGGACAGCATCATGCCGCTGAACGCCAGCGGCACCAGTACGCCGGCAGTCTTGTTGAACAAGCCCATGATGCTGATGCGGGTCGCCGCACTCTCGCGCGCCCCAATGCAGACGATGTAGGGATTGATTGCCGTCTGCATCAAGGTCATGCCGCTGGCCAGCGTGAATAGCGCCAGCAGGAACAGCGGGTAGGACGCAGCGCGCGCCGCAGGAATGAACAGCACCGCGCCGAACGCCATCACGGCCAGCCCGATCGACATGCCGGCACGATAGCCGGTGCGCCGCAGCACCGCGGCAGAAGGCAATGCCATCAGGGTATAAGCGATATAGAAGGCGAAAGTGACCCACAGCGACTGGAAATTGTTCAGGTCGCAGGCGATCTTGAGGAAGGGGATGAGCGAACCATTCAGCCAGGTAGCGCAGCCAAGAATGAAAAACATCAGGCCAATGAAAGTCATGGCCACCGCCACGCTGGCGCCGGGCACGGCCTGGGCGCCGGCCATCTCGAGAGTCTGTTCTTTGTGCATGTGAATCCGAAGGGCGAAGATGAAGAAGCGCCCTCCCGGCCGGGAGGGGCGCGTTGCGGCAAATCAGAACTTGCCGCGCAGGCCGACGCTGTAACGCGCGCCGTTTTCATACACACCAACCGGCAAGCCGTCGGTGGTGTTGGTGCGGATCAGCTCATTGCCGATGTTGACGGCGCTGGTAAAGATGCTCAACTGCGGCGTGATATCCCAATTGGCGGTGGCGTCCCACTGGCCGTAAGCGCTGGTCACGTCCTGGCCACCCTGGTCCAGGCCACCATAGGACTTGGAGCGATAGTTGTACGACAGGCGCACGCTGTAGCTGTTCTTCTCGTAGAACACGCTGGCATTCATCTGGTTTTTCGAGTTGCCGATCACGTTCAGCTTGCGGCCGCCTGCCACCGCCCCGGTCTTGGCATCGGTGTAGGTGAAATTGACCACCGTGCCGAAGCCGCTGCTGCCAAACGCTTGCTGCCACTGGATTTCCAGGCCGTTCACCTTGGCGCCATTGTCGGCGTTATGCGGACGGGTTACGGGGCGCTGCACGCCCGCCACATTCTCCATTGCAGTCGAGGTATAGATGAAAGTATCGAGCTGTTTGGAGAAAGCGGTGGCCGACAGCAGCGAGGCATCGGCAAAGTACCATTCGGCACCGAGCTCGAACTGGTTGGCGTGGTATGGCTTGAGCAGCGGATTGCCCGCGGTCGCGGCATTGGTGGTGCCGCTCACCTCGGTACTGGCACTCAGGTCGCTGAAAGTGTTGCGGGCCATGACGCGCGAGGCGGCCGCACGCAGCAGCAGGTCCTTGCGGAAGTCGTACACCACGTTGATGTTCGGCAGTGCGTCCGTGTAGCTGCGGCCTACGCTGCCCAGCACGTAGTTGCCGGTGCCATCCAGGTCCTGGTAAGCATCCGAGGCCTGCTTGGTGCGCACCAGGCGCACGCCGAAGTCGCCGCGCCATTTATCGAAGGCGTAATCGGCACGCACATAAGCCGCCGAAATTTTCTCCTGGATGCGGTAATACTCGCCCTTCGCCTCCTTGTAGACCATGCCTTTGTCGTACATGGCGAAGCCCTTGCTGGCCGCAAGCCCGTCATCCACCCAGGCAAACTGGGTCAGCGAGCCTGCGGTCGCGGCTTCCTGGCTGATCATCGGCGACGGACCGCTCGACAGGTCGGCCAGGGTATAGGGAATCCAGCCGACGCTGCCCGGGCCGACGCTGCCGATGGTGCGGCGGTTCTGCACCTTGTTGTCGCGGTACTTCAGGCCAACCTTGACCGACTTGATATAGGGATTTTCCAGGTCGAACGTCAGGTCGGCCTGGCCGTAGTTTTCCTTGCTTTCCATGCGGCGGATCCAGTCGCGCGCGCTCTGCAGCGTCAGCTTGGTCGGATCGAGGGGGCTCATGTCGAGGTATTTCACCTCGTAAGTATCCGGCGCGATGTTGATGGTGGCGCGCGTATTCCCGGTGAACCAGAAATTGCGGTCATGCTTGCTGCCGCCGGAACCGGAAGTCGTACCGGCCTGCGCATGCAGCTTCCAGTTGTCGCCGTCGTAGCTGCCCTCCAGGTCCAGCACTTTCGACTTCACATAGGCTTCGCGGTAGATCGGCTCGAACGACACGCCATTCACCGGACCTACGGTGCCGCCCACCACCGACTTGCCGCCGTCGGAGTTGTTGATAAAACGCGGGTTGTCCACACGGATATTGTTGTTCGCGTCCGCCAGGCCGCCAATCTGCCACAGGTAATTCTGGTTGCTGTTATCCATCTTCATATCGGAATTGAGGTAATTCAGCGATATGTCGGATTGCGGGGTCGGGCGCAGCTGCAGGGTGATGTTGCCGGTGGTGCGCTGGCGATCCTGGCGGAAGATCGGCGTGCCGCCGCCCCAGGATGCATAGGCATTCGGCGTCACAACGCCATTCTGGTCGACGATGTTGTACTTGGTGGCGTCGGTAAAGTTCTCCAGGCCGTCGCGGCGCATGGTGCGCTCCTGGCGGCTCAGGGCCACCAGCACGCCGAAGGTCTTCGCTTCATTGACCCAGTTCACCAGCCCGGAAAACTGCGGGTCGGTTTTTTTCGGCAAATCACTGTAGGTTGCTTCCGCCGAAACCTGCGCAGTAAACGGCTTCTTGAATTGCAGCGGCTTGCGGGTACGGACGATCACCAGGCCGCCGATGCTGCCTTCATCCAGGTCGGCCGAAGGGCTCTTGAATACATCCAGGCTGCCAACCAGCTCGGACGGCAGGATGTCGTAGTTGAAGCCGCGGCTTTGCGCGTCGTTCTTCCACCAGTAGGCGGAAGCCACCGACTGGCCGTTCAACTGCGTCATGTTCAGGTTCTTGTCGGTACCGCGCACGAAAATGTCGCGCCCTTCGCCCCAGGTGCGGTCGACCGAAATGCCGGGGATGCGCTGCAGGGAATCGGCCACGTTCTTGTCCGGGAATTTGCCCAGGTCCTCCGCCGTGACGGAATCCACCACATTCAGCGCGTCGCGCTTCTCGGCCAGGTTGCGCTTCAGGGTTTCGCGAATGCCGCGAACCTCCACCGATTGCAGGGCCTCATTGCCGTCTGCAGTCTGCGCCTGCACGTTATGCAGTGCCAGCGTGCCGAACATCAGCGCGATCAACTGCGGTAGTTTCTTCCTTCCTAGCGGTGCTCCGTTCATTTCTTTTTCCTTATCGTCTCTAAAGCGCTGCAAAAAATTCCCCGGCATACTCCCCATGCCGGGGCCAACACACTGCTTGGGGGAGTGTGATCATTCCTGCTGTGGCAAATACCACTTTGCAAAACCGTTCTGTATGCGGGCCGCCGCCTCGCGCGCGCCCAGCTTTCCGTTCAAGACCTGCGCATTCACCGACCACAGCTCGCTCTCCATATTGGGCAAGCCGCGGTTCATGATCAGCGCATTGAGGCGAAAGTTCGAATCGCAGGTCGTGCGCCAGGCCGCCATCTGCTTGGCCAGCGGGTCGCGCACGGCGATCAGGTGGTTCGACAGCGTAAAAAAGCCGATGACGCGATTGGTGTACAGGTCCGCAAACTCCTGGGAGCCGAGCCAGGCCAGGAACTTGTAGGCGTCGGCCTTGTTGCGCGACTTGCGGTTGATGCCGATGCCGATGTCCATGTGGTCGGAAATCTGGCAGCGGTCGCCCGCCTGCTGTACCGGCGGCGCGAAAACGCCCAGTTCAAGCTCCGGGAACTGGTTGAAATACGAAATGTCCCAGGAGCCTGCCGGGTAGATCGCGGCGCCGCCCTGTGCAAACAGCAGCTGGGCATCGCGGTAAGTCTGCACCGGGGCCGATTTGGGCAGGTATGCGGCAAGGCGTGCTTCGAACTCGAAAGCGGCTACGAAAGGCGCATCGGTGAACTTGGCCTTACCGGCTATCAGCGCACGCCGGCCCTGCTCCCCGCGCCAATAATTCGGCCCGATATTGGTAAACACGGTCTGGCTGGACAACCATTCATCGGCCGTGCCCAGCGCCAGCGGCGCGTACTGGCTCTTGCGAACCGCATCCAGCACCCCGAAAAATTCCGCTTCCGTCGCAGGCGGCTGCAAGCCAAGCTTGCGGAAGATCTTCTTGTTGTACAGGAAGCCATGGATCACTGAGGCGACCGGCAGGCAGAAAATCTCCTTGCCATCATCGGTCTGCCAGGCAACCAGCGAGCCGGGCGCGAAGTTTTCCATGCCGGCCTTGCCGTTCAGCTTTTCAAGGTAGCCGCGGCGGTACAACAGCAGCGAAGTATCGAAAGGGCGGCAGGCCAGCATATCGCCTGCAGTGCCGTTGCCCAGGCGCGCGGCCAGGCTGGTGTCGTATTCGGTGGGAGCGGTAGGCGAGAACTTTACCGAGATGCCGGGGTGCTTGCGTTCGAACGCCGGCAGCAGCACGGTTTCCCATAAGGCCTTGTCGTCAACCCGCCAGCTCTCCAGCACCAGCGTACCGGCGCGTGCGGCGCTGGTGCAGGTCAGCGCCAGGATGAATGCAGCTCGCAGGATACGACTGGTTGGCACGGCGGATTCTCCACGGGGTGTTGTCGATCAGTAAATTCATGCTAACACCGTGAAAAATGTGACACCAGCGACACCCTCGCGTGTGCTGCGGGATCGCAAATCGTTGATTCTTATGAGGATTTTGCAGAAGGACTGCGGCGGCGCTTACAAAACTTTACAGAGCAGCGGCCGCAGCCCGATGATTACGTAAAGGCCCTGGCATGAGCACTTACAAAACATTACGAAACGCGCGCATTTATTACGTGCGAAGCTGAAGGCGGGCGCGCGCAGCGTTGTATTCCGTCTTCAGTCGCTCCACCAGTTCGGCCGTCGTCGGCACATCGTGCATCAAGCCGACGCCCTGGCCAGCACCCCAGATATCGCGCCAGGCCTTGGCCGTGCCGCTGTTGAAGCTCATTCTCGTTTTGTCCGATTCCGGCAGGTTCTCCGGATCGAGGCCGGCCGACACGATGGATTTCTTCAGGTAGTTGCCATGCACGCCGGTGAACAGGTTGGTATAGACCACGTCCGCCGCCGACGATTCGATGATGGCCTCGCGGTAGTCTTGCGTGACGTTGGATTCCTGCGTGGCCAGGAAGCGCGAACCGATATAGGCAAAGTCGGCGCCCATCGCCTGCGCCGCCAGCACCGCATCGCCGGTAGCGATCGAGCCAGACAGCGCCAGCGGTCCGTCGAAGAAGCGCCGCACCTCCCCCACCAGCGCAAAGGGCGACAATGTGCCGGCATGGCCGCCCGCGCCGCTGGCAACCAGGATCAGGCCATCGACGCCCGCTTCCAGCGCCTTTTGCGCATGGCGGATATTGACCACGTCATGCAGTACGATGCCGCCGTAGCTGTGGATAGCATCCAACATTTCCACAGGCGGCGCGCGCAGCGAGGAAATGATGATTGGCACCTTGTGGCGCACGCACACGTCCACGTCGTGCTCCAGCCGCTCATTCGAATGGTGGACGATCTGGTTGACCGCAATCGGGCCAACGCGCACGCCTGGATTCTCGGCCTGGTGGACGGCAAGCTCCTTCTGCAGGTCGGTCAGCCAGGTATCGAGCAGCTCCTTCGGCCGCGCGTTCAGCGCCGGAAAGGAACCGACAATACCCGCCTTGCACTGGGCTGCCACCAGCGCGGGGCCGCTGGCGATGAACATCGGCGAAGCAATGACCGGAAGCGTCAGATTCTGCAATACGGCGGGTAGTGTCATGGCCCTGTCCTTAGAAATTGTGCATGCCGCTTACTGTACCTTCTTTGGGATAGCTGATGGTGTAGCCGACGCTGATCTTCATGGTCTCATTCGGCGCCATGGTTTTTTCCCAACCAACCACGCCCTGGCGCTGCTCCCATGCTGCAATACCCGGCTGCGGCGAGAAGGCCTGCTTCACTTTGATCTCTTCCGATGCGCTGACCGGCGTTGATTCCAGCACCAGCAATTCAACCGGCGTCTTGTGGAAGCTGCTGATCGTGAACACATCGGCGACCTGCTGCTCGCCGCGCTGCGACAGGAAGCCGCGGCTGCCCGACTGCTGGTCGGCGCGGTCAACCGTGACGCGCACCAGTTCATCGCGGCCGAAAGACAGCGCCAGCTTGTCCGAGCTCTGGGTATTCCAATGGGTCGCGCCGACATAGCCGCCATCGCGGAACAACTGGATATTCCCGCTCAACCAGACGCCGGCCGGGCGCTCGGCTTCCGCCGTGATCACGGCGAATTTCTCCTGGCGCGGCACAACGCGCACGCGCTGCCTGGCCGCGACCTTCAGTGTCGACAGGGGCAAGGTAATTTCGCGGCCGTCGGATGCCAGGGTGACCCGGTTCGGCACCGCGAATTCGGTATCGAAGGTGCCTTGCGTCTCGAGCACCGGCGGGATGAAGTTGTCCGATGCAATGCGTGATCCGGTAACCGCTACAGGGGCGGCAGGCGGAGCCGCTGCGTACATCGGTTCCGGCATGGGGCGCGATTCCTGCGGCGGACGCGGCGGGTAATAGGTCAAACGCTGCGGCACAGGTTCAGGCGCTTGCGGCGAAAGGCGCGGCTGGCCGGTGGACAGGCGCATCTCGACACCACTCCAGTCTTCGCCGGACTTCTGCGCCACCACTGCCATGCGCTCCAGCTCAATGGTCGACGTGGCGGAATTCAGGGACGCGCGGTAAGCCGGTTTCCAGCCCGCGCGGTTCACCTGGTAGGACAGCTGGATGCTGCCGGCCTGCTGTGCCGCGATGGCAATGGTAATGCTGCGCTGGTCGCGCGCCCCGCTGCGCACCTTCTCCAGTTCGCGCTGCACCGTCTTGAGCTTCTTGTCGATCTCGCGCAATTGAACCTGGGTGCGCTGGATCTGCGCCAGCGCCTCACGGCCGCCGCGCTTGATCGTGTCGACGGCGGCAGCAAGCGACTTGCCATCAAGCTGGCTCGGAACGCCCTCGCCGCCATTCAGCTTGGACAGGTAGTTCTTCACCAGGACAGACGACTCGATCTCCACGTTCAGCAAATCGCGGCTGTCCTCCAGCGCCTGCAATTTCGCCTCCAACTCCGCCTCGCGCGGACTGACCGCATCCGCCTGCCCCACGTCGCGCGTCACGACCTGGCCGACCTGCACGCCTGGCGAAGCCTGGATGCGCAGTGTCTGCGCATCGAAATTAGCCGGCAGGCCGGTGATTTCAAGCTCCTTCAAGCCGGGGGAAACCTGGGCGCTGCGCTCCACGGTAGCGATCCCGGAATACAGGGTCACGCGCGAGATCGGCGCATTGCTGGCGCAGGCGAAACCCTGCAGGGTGAAACAAAGGGCCACTGCGGTGGCGATGCGGCTTGGCTTCATAAAGGCTTCACGGGCGATGAAAAACCTGATCTTGCAGCGCCCGCAAAACATTGTCAATTTAGGAACGCCACACCGAGGCCAGGACCTTCACTTTGGTCCATATCGACAAGCGTTCGTCCGACAGCGCATCGAGGAAGTCGGACAGGCGCTTGGACTTCGCCATGGTGTACACCGTCAGGGCAGTAGTAATGACGAAAACCGAGCCAAATATCCACACCCGGCGCGACATCGGCGCATCGGCTTCGGCCAGCAGGTTCATGCCGAGGAAGCCGGTGGTGATGGTACCGATCATGCCGAAGATGGTGACCACCGTCAGCCGCACGACGGTGTTGGCCTGGCGCCGCAGGCTGTCGGCCTCCAGGTAGCCGTTCATGTCGGCCACGCGGGTTTTCACCTCCGCATAGGCGCGCTCGATGTCGAGGTGCTGGCTGCTCATGCGAAACAGGGCGCGGATCTGCTGCTGGTCCGATATTTCGGTGAACCAGTATCGATGCGTGAAGCGCAGGAAGCTCTCGAAGGCGTAGCGGATACGGCGCTTGAAGGAGCGCACGCTGTCGGCATCAGTCACCTGCAGCTCCGTCAGCGCTTCTGCCAGGCGATCGGAGAACATCAGCAGCGACGCTTTCTGCAGGTGGGCGATCATGAATAGCAGGAAGTGCTGGTGGCGGAACTGCGACAGTACTCCGCGCTCCTTACAGCAGAAAAATTGCGAAGCCGCGTCGCCGACGACAACCAGCGCGTAGCCGCTGCAGATGTAGCGCGTGTAGGGCGCGGCGCCGCCGTTGCACCAGAAGCGGTCATAGAAATAGCGGCGGTCGACGCCGTCCGACTGCGTGCGCTGGGCGTCCGCCGGAGCGGAAGAAGTACCGGCCATCGTGCCCAAGGCCGCGAAATCGGCTGGCGACAGCTCGCTCGGACGCTCGACGGCAAGGTAGGCCATCATCGGCATGCGGTAGTACTCCACCTGCCGGTAGCGCAGTGCCGCCCTGGCGCCGGGGCCATCGGGCTCCATCGGCTCCAGCAGGTAGCGCCAGTGCGAAGCGATACGCGGCGTTTGGTGGCGCACCACCTGGTCGATGAAGGCTTGCCGCTCCTGCGCATCGGATTGCACCAGCAGGCGGCCGTCGGCATCGAGCCACTCGACGCCGTGCATGCAATGCAGGGCATTGCCCGCGTCATCCCAACCAGCGGGGTAGGCACGGCCGAAGCGGTACAACAGATCCTGCGCCTCATCGAACTGCAGGTCGTTGGCGCCGACCTCCATCACCAGCAGCACGATATCGACGTCGAAGAAGAAATGCAGGCAGAGGTTATGCACATCCAGCACGCGCGGTTCGGCGCCGGGGAGGGTCGTCACGCGAACCCGGGCGATGTCCTTGCGGCGGAAGATGCGGCGCTGGCCGGCGCCGAACAGGAAGCGCTGCACATAAGGCAGGAAGCTGACGAATTCGGTGTAATAGCGCTCCTGGAAAGCAGCGCTGGCATCCTGCGCGGAAGTGACTTCGCGCCACGGCGAATCGGCGCCCAAAAGTTCCCAAGGCCGCGCATGCGCACGCTCTGCCCCATCGGGCGGCATCAACCGCAAGGGCCATAAAAGAACCTGCCTTACATGCTGGACATGCGGGGATTGGGCGCTCATGCACCCAGTATAGCCGAGCCCGTGTCACACCCTGGGGTCACACCCCAGGGTGTGACACGAAGTCAGCCGTCGTTCAGGAGGATGTCGTTTTCGACGCGGGCGCTGCAGGCGCGCACCAGTTGCTTGATGGCCCAGGCGGCCAGCTCGTCGATGCTCATGCCAAGGTGGCGGCTGGCGATTGCCTGCATCAGGGGGATGGAGGCGAACAATGGCACTACGTCGGCTACCGGCATGCTTTGGCGCTCCAGCAGCAGGAATTTGAGCAGGACTTTGACAGCATACTCGGCATTGCGTTTCGGGTCGGCCGACAGGAAATCCAGGCGGCGGCGGGCGCGCGACAAAGCGGCTTCCACGTCGTCAAATACCGCGCCGTGGCCCGGGATCACGACTTTCACATCCAGGCCGGCAATCACGTCCAAGGTGGCCGCCGCTTCGGCAAAGCCTTCATCGCCTTCCAGCTCGGGGAAAATCACGCCGAAACCGTTTTGCCACAGCGCGTCGGCCGACACCAGTACCTTCTCCGACGGGCAATAGAAGATTACGGAGTGGGCATGGTGGCCTGGAGCGCCCAGCACCTGCCATTCCAGGTCGCCCAGCGCCAGCATTTCGCCGGCGGTGATCACGCCGTCGATGGAAAATCGTTCGCACTGCTGGCCGGTGGCCTTGAAACTGAGCGCGTCCTCGTCCCAGTGCCGCACTTTGTCCGCTTCCGGCTCGGGGATATAGGTGTCGCAGCCGAAATGCGCCTGCAGCGCCGCGTTGCCGCCACAGTGGTCGGAATGCAGGTGCGTGGTGTACAGGCGGTCCAGCCGGCGGCCGTGCAGGGCGTGCCGCACCAGGTCGAGCGTCTGCTGCTGGTGCGCGACGTAGCCGCTGTCGATCATGGCCGCGTCGTGTCGGCCCAACAGCAGGACGTTATTGGATGAGAGCCAGCCGCGTTCGAAAACGTGGATGGATGGGTGTAGCTTCATTGCGTCAGTCAAAGTCGATCAGTTGCTCACGGCGGCGCAGCTCGGCCCACACGGCGCGCTTGTAAGCGTCGTCGGCACGCGACCAGGCGACGATTTCGTCGATGGTGCGCAGGCAACCTTCGCAAAAACCGGTGTCCTGGTTCATCTTGCACAGGCTGATGCAGGGGGATGGCACGGGCGTGGCCAGTTCCGGCGCGCCTGGCGGCAGTTCAGTACTCATGGCCGACATTTTACCGCAGTGCGGCAAAAATGCCCGGAATGGCCATATACTGATGGGGCACCAGAACAAAAAAAATGGCGAGGAGACACCCTGACCAACCAGCTCCGAGGTGCTTATGAAGCTCGATCGCCATTGGTTTTCCCGCGCGCTGGGCCAGTTGGCGCGCAGCCGCCTGGGCCCTCCTGGCCCAGGCCAGCCGCAATTTATCGGCGGCGATTTCAATTGCCGCGCCGGTAGCCGCAGTTACAAGCTGTACGTGCCTTCCTGCTACCAAGGCCAGCCCATGCCGCTGCTGGTGATGCTGCACGGCTGTCTTCAAGATCCCGACGATTTCGCCGCCGGCACGCAAATGAATGCGGTGGCCGAGGAACGCGGCTGCCTGGTGCTGTACCCGGCGCAAACGCCGGATGCCAACCACACCCGATGTTGGAACTGGTTCAGCGCCCTCGACCAGGAACGCGGCCAGGGCGAGCCAGCCATCATCGCCGCCATGGCGCGCGACGTCATGGCCCACTACCCGGTGCTGCAAAGCGCGGTGTACATCGCCGGACTGTCGGCGGGCGGCGCTATGGCGATCATTGTTGGCACGCTTTATCCGGACCTGTTTGCCGCCGTTGGCGTGCACTCCGGCCTGCCTTTCGCTGCGGCGCGCGACCTGCCATCGGCCTTGCTGGCCATGCGCCGCGGCGCTGCACACGCACAGGCGGCACTGACAGCGGGCCAGCCGGTCATCGTGTTCCACGGGGACCAGGACCGCACCGTGCACCCGGCGAATGGCGAAGAGGTGCTGGCGCAGGGCTTGCGCAGCCACCCGCTGGGCGAGCAGGCCAGTCCGGCCACGCTGGCAGGCCAGGTGCCCGACGGCCACGCCTTCACGCTCAAGGCGCACTGGCTGGAAGACGGCTCGCCGCTGGGAGAACATTGGGTAATCCATGGCGCCGGCCACGCCTGGTCAGGCGGCAGCGCGGAAGGCAGCTACACCGACCCGCGCGGGCCGGATGCCAGCCGCGAGATGATGCGCTTTTTCAGCGCCGCGAAAAGTGCAGTTTCATCGCCAGCACGCACAGGGCCAGCACCAGGGTGATGCCGTTGGCGATGATCACCGGCCAGGCGTTGGTTTGCAGGCCGTACAGCAGCCACAGAAGCACGCCGATGCTGAAGATCAGGTACATGCCGGTGGAAATGCCTTCGGCGCTACGCTGGCGCCAGACCAGCAGGACTTGGGGTACAAAAGCGAAAGTGGTGCAGAAGGCGGCGATAAAGCCGAGCAGGTCAGGTTCAAGCAACATCAGTTGGAGTTTCCAGGGTGGCGATATGGGCACGCAGGCATGCAGGACACCAGCATCCGACCGCCTCGGCTCCGGGCACCGGAATGGCGGGCGGCAGGAAGGTGCACCAGCACGGTGTCTCGCCAGGCGCGCCAGTCGGCTCCTGGCCCGGCGGTGCATCGGCCATCGCGCACAGGAACTCGGCGCCGCAACGCTCACAGGTGCTCATATCATCAATGCAATCATGCGTAAGGGAGAAGGCCAGACTAGCGGATCAAACCGTAAATTACAACTCGATTGGCCCTATAATGCGCAGCATTGACCTTAAATCTAATTTTCTGGAACCCCGCCATGACCAACCTGCCTGTCCACGACCCGGATATGTCCACTGACCTGAGCGGCGTCACGCCCCAAGTCAAGGCCCAGATCCTGGCCGAGGCGCTGCCGTATATCCGCAATTACCACGGCAAAACCATCGTCATCAAATACGGTGGCAATGCCATGACCGAAGAGCGCCTGAAGCATGGCTTCGCGCGCGACCTGATCCTGCTGAAACTGGTGGGCATGAACCCGGTCGTGGTGCACGGCGGCGGACCGCAGATCGACAATGCGCTGAAGAAGATCGGCAAACAGGGCACCTTCGTGCAGGGTATGCGTATTACCGACGAAGAAACCATGGAAGTGGTGGAATGGGTGCTGGGCGGCGAAGTACAGCAGGACATCGTGATGCTGATCAACCACTACGGCGGCCAGGCAGTGGGCCTGACCGGCAAGGACGGTGGCCTGATCCGCGCCCGCAAGATGGCCATGCCGGACAAGGAAAAGCCAGGCCAGTTCCTGGACATCGGTTTCGTCGGCGAGATCGAGGCAATCAACCCGGCCGTGGTAAAAGCCCTGCAGGACGATGCCTTTATTCCAATTATTTCCCCGATCGGCTTCGGTAAAGATGGCCAGGCTTACAACATCAACGCTGACGTTGTAGCCGGCAAGATCGCCGAGATCCTGAAAGCTGAAAAGTTGATCATGATGACCAACATCGCCGGCGTGCAGGACAAGAACGGCAACCTGGTGACCGACCTGTCGGCGCGCGAAATCGACGAGATGTTCGCAGACGGTACGATTTCCGGCGGCATGCTGCCGAAAATTTCTTCCGCACTGGATGCCGCCAAGTCGGGCGTGAACACCGTGCACATCATCGACGGGCGAATTGAACACAGCCTGTTGCTGGAAGTCTTGACCGAACAGGCTTTTGGCACTATGATCCGGTCTCACTAAAAATTTTGGCGGCTTTCAACAGCCGCCGAAATCGTGAATGCCCTTGTAGCTCAGTGGTAGAGCACTCCCTTGGTAAGGGAGAGGCCACGTGTTCAATCCACGTCAAGGGCACCATTCTCCTTAGTAGATCCGCTCTACTTTCACGCCACGCTGGCGCAGCAGTTCCGCAACATTCCCCGATCCGACCAGATGCAGAGTGCCGATAGCGGCAAAACTGTGCTGTTCTTTTTTCATCATTTCCACGATGCCGTCGGCCAGCACGGGATTGCGCTCGTCCAGCAACACCCGCTTCATGAACTTGCCTGAGAAGGTCTTGTCCTCCTCCACCTCGCGCGCCAGCGCGTCGAACTTCGCGGCATCGGCGGAAGCCCAGGCATCGACCAGGTCGCGCGGCTGCACGCCCTGCTTGCTGTCTTCGAAGGTATCCAGGCTGTCTTCCAGGAAGCGCGCCTGCTCCTGCGGCGTCAGGCGGCCGAACAGCGCGGCCTGGCCGCCGACCGATTCCAGCTCCACTACGCGCTGCTTGCGGCCGTGCGCTGCACGTGCCAGTTGCAGGTCGATGCCCAATTCCGGACGGTAGCCCAGGGCACGGTATTCGCCGACGGTGATCATCATGACAATCAGCCATGGCTTCATCGACGCCACCATTTCAGGCGCGATGCCGTGCTTCTTCAACATGCTTTCCAGGCGCGGGCGGTATTCGGGACGGATGTCGGCCATGGCATTGCCGGCGCCGGGCGCGTACAGGCCATACTCGCGCATGACCGCCATGGACTTGGCCGGGTCGGCGGCGGGATCGACTTCCAGCGCAACCGCCGTGGCACGCTCCATGGCCTGCGTCACGCGCGGTTCGAGCGGATAAAAGTCGGGCAGGCCGACGTGGATAGTGCCGAACAACCAGGACGTATGGCCGGCGTATTCCAGCTTGTACAGCGCACCGCGCGCAGGCGGGGCGGCAGTGGCCGAGAAGCTCAACCCAAGCAGCAGGCAAAACATCACTATAATCGTGCGTCGCATAGTCTCTCCAAGTAGAACGTGAATATTAAACCTTTGGCACCGGTCTGGCTCTTCGACCTGGACAACACGCTGCACAATGCATCGCATGCCATCTTCCCCGCCATGGTGGAGAAGATGAATGCGTACATGGCGCGCGTGCTGGGCGATGGCGAAACGCCGGCCAGCGCAGAGGAAATCAGCGCCACCCGCGCCCTCTACTGGCAGCGCTACGGCGCCACCCTGCTCGGACTGGTGCGCCATCACGGCGTCGATGCGGCCCACTTCCTGCGCGAGACCCACGACCTGCCGGAAATCGAATCGATGATCCGTTTTGAGCGCGGCCTGGGGCAGTTGCTGCGCCGCCTGCCGGGCCGCAAGATCCTGCTGACCAATGCGCCGCGCGACTATGCGCGCAAGGTGGTCGGACACATGGGCATCGGCCGCCATTTCAGCGACCAGATCACCATCGAATCGATGCATGTGCATCGCCAGTTGCGCCCCAAGCCGTCGCGCATCATGCTGCGGCGGCTGATGCGCCGGAAGGGATTGAACCCGCGCCGGTGTATCCTTGTCGAAGACACGCTGGATAACCTGCGATCGGCTCATGCGCTGGGCATGCGCACGGTGTGGGTCACGCAATACCTGCTGAAACCGGGGAAAAAACCGGCGTGGCTTGATGTCAAAGTAAAATCGGTTAAAAAGCTGATAGAAATTTAAATAAACAGGTCCAATACCCATGGCAAGTACACAGCCCGGACAGCGCAAGCTGCAAATCCTCCAGGCACTGGCTGAAATGCTGGAGCATCCTAAAGGAGAAAAGATCACCACGGCTGCGCTGGCGCGCAAGCTGGATGTATCCGAGGCGGCCTTGTACCGCCATTTCGCCAGCAAGGCCCAGATGTTCGAGGGGCTGATCGAATTCATCGAGTCCACCGTGTTCGGCCTGATCAACCAGATCGCCGACAAACAGGCGGACGGCCTGTCCCAGGCGCGCGACATCCTGGGCATGCTGCTGCATTTCGCCAGCAGTAATCCGGGCATGACCCGGGTGCTGATCGGCGATGCGCTGGTCAACGAGGACGAGCGCCTGCAGCAGCGCATGAACCAGTTTTACGACCGCGTGGAACTGGCACTGAAACAGGCGCTGCGTGCTGCAGCGGCCGAAGGCCAGGCCCATGAGGCTGACGTGACTGCCCGCGCCGGGCTGCTGGTCAGCTTCGTACTGGGCCGCTGGCACCGTTACGCCAAGAGCGGCTTCAAGTCGAATCCTTCGCAGGATGCCGCCATACAGATTGCATTGCTCTTGAATTGAACTGCTTGTCCTTTGCTTTGCTGGACGACGCTAGCGTCGATCCAGCCAGCGGCGCTGGCCGTCCATCCCGCCTCTACACCGGACATAAGGCCACCCTCGCCTGCAGCGATTTCGCCGGCTGGCCGGGTGTATTGGCAGGGATGGAGCAGGCGCTCGCCCGCGGCTTGCATGCGGTGCCGGTGCTCAGCTACGAATTGGGCCACCATATCGTGGGGGTGGCGCCGCGCGCCGCCGCGCCCGGCGCGCCGCCGCTGGCGCAAATACTGCTGTTCGAGCGCTGCGACGAGCTGTCGCAATCCGAGGTGGCCGATTGGCTGGCGGCGCAGGCCGGTCCCGCTGCAGCTCCCGCCGGCGTGGCGGATATCCGCCCCAACGTGAGCGAAGCGCAGTTTGTCGACGCCATCGAGCGCATCCGCGATTACATCGCCGCCGGCGACACCTACCAGGTCAACTACACCTACCGCCTGCACTTCGACGCCTTCGGCTCGCTATTCGCGCTCTACCAGCGCTTGCGCGCCCGCCAGCCCGTGCCATATGGCGCCCTGATCGGCTTTGAAGACGGCCGCGCCGTGCTGTCGCTGTCGCCGGAACTGTTCGTGCGCAGGGAAGGCTGCACGCTGACCGCGCGCCCGATGAAAGGCACCGCCCCTGCAGCACCCGACGAACCGGAAAACGCACGCCGCGCAGCCGCCCTGGCAGCCGACCCGAAGAATCGCGCCGAGAACCTGATGATCGTCGACCTGCTGCGCAACGACATCGGCCGCGTGGCCGCTACCGGCAGCGTCGAAGTACCTAAGCTGTTCGAGGTTACGCGTTTCAGCAGCGTGCTGCAAATGACCTCCACCGTGCAGGCCCGCCTGCGCCAGGGCGCCACGCTGCAGGACATCTTCACCGCCCTTTACCCATGCGGCTCCATCACCGGCGCGCCCAAGAAGCGCACCATGGAAATCATCGCCGAGCTGGAGCCGGAGGCGCGCGGCATCTACACCGGCGCCATCGGATGGTTCGCCCCGGATGGGGATTTCTGCCTGAACGTCCCGATCCGCACGCTCACGCTGCAAGCGCAGCAAAACGGTATTCGCGAGGGTGTAATGGGGGTCGGCGCCGGCATTGTCTACGATAGCGAACCGCACGACGAATTCGCCGAATGCCAGTTGAAGGCCCGCTTCCTGACCGGCCTGCCGAATGATTTCGAACTGTTCGAAACCATGTACGCCACGCGCGAAGCCGGCCCGCGCCACCTGGGGCGCCACCTGCAACGCCTGCAGGCCTCCGCACGCTACTTCGGCTTCGCCTGGGACGAAGCAGCCGCGCGCGCCTACCTCGCACTGGCCTGCCAGGCCCTGCCCGCCGGCCAAGCACACCGCCTGCGGCTCGCCATGAACAGTGCCGGTGCTTTCGCCGTCCAAACCGCTGCTCTCACGCCCTTGCAGGAACCAGTACGCGTGCTGTTGTCCGACGACGCAACCGACAGCAGCGACCTTTTCCTGCGCCATAAATCGACCATTCGCGAACGCTATGACGCGGCATGGAAAGCCGCCGATGCCCAGGGCGCCTTCGACAAGCTGTTCTTCAATGAGCGTGGCGAGTTGACGGAGGGAGGTCGGAGCAATGTCTTCCTCCGCATCGACGGCATGTGGATAACGCCGCCTTTATCCACCGGCATCTTGCCGGGCGTGATGCGCGCCGTGATCCTCGAAGCCTGGGGCGCGCAAGAACGCATCGTCACGCGCGGCATGCTGCTGGCCGCGGAGGAAATCATGGTCTGCAATTCCCTGCGCGGCGCGATGCGCGCCAGCCTACAGGTCGATTAGCATCTCGAAGCCGCCATAGATCAACCGTTTGCCGTCAAACGGCATCTTGGCGGGATCCATCATTTCCTTCATGCGCGGGTCTGCCATCACCTTCTCGTTGCAGGAATCGCGCACCTGGCGCGAGGGATAGATAATCCACGAGAACACAACCACTTCGCCGTCCTCCAGCTTGACCGCTTGCGGGAAGGAAGTGTGAACGCCCACTTTCACGTCGTCAGCCACAGTTTCGCGGTATTCCGTGGCGCCGTATTCGCGCCACACCTTGGCACACTGGCGCGACATCTCCAGGTATGCATCCATTTTGCTGCGGGGGACCGGCACAATGAAGCCATCGACATAAGCCATGTGAATCTCCTTGTGAAGTGAGCCCTCAGCTTATGCCGCACGATTGGCCGTGACAAGGAAAGCACGCCGGTATGCGCCCGGCGTGGTCGAGGCAATGCGGCGGAAATGGTGGCGCAGCGACTCTTCCGACCCGAAACCCGCCCGCTCGGCTACCTGGGCCAGCGCAATATCGGGTGATTCCAGCAAATCCTTCGCAATCGCTACCCTCTCGCGTGACAGCCAGTCGACCGCTCCCATGCCGGTAGCGTCCTGGAATTGGCGCTGCAAGGTGCGCGGGCTCATGGCCGCGCGCTCGGCCATGCTGGCCACGGTGTGGGGCTCGGCCGGATGGCTGCGCAGCCAGTCCATCAGGCGCGACAGCCTGCCCTGCTCATCATGGGCCATAGGCCGCGGCAGGAACTGCGCCTGGCCGCCTTCGCGATGCGGCGCCACCACCAGCCGCTGCGCCACCATATTGCCGACGCGCGCGCCGTAATCGCGCCGCACCAGGTGCAGCAGCATATCCAGTCCCGCGGCCGAGCCGGCCGAGGTAATGATTTGCCCTTCGTCGACATACAGGTCGTCCGCCAGCGCACGGATGCGCGGATAACGGCGCTCCAGACGTTCAACGTAGCGCCAGTGGGTGGTGGCGCGCAGCCCATCGAGCACGCCGGCAGCAGCCAGGATGAAAACGCCGGAACAGATGGTGCACAGGCGAGCGCCGCGTGCGTGGGCAGCACGGATTTGCGTCAGAAGGGCTTCCGGCGGCTTTTCGTCGGCATCGCGCCAGCCTGGAATCACGATGGTGTCGGCGCGCTCCAGCAGCGAGGGGTCGTAAGGTGCCTGCACCACAATGCCGCCCGCCGCGCGGATCGGCCCCTGCTCGACAGCGCAAACGGCAAAGTCGTACCAGTCAACGCCCAGCTCCGGACGATCGAGGGCAAACAATTCGACCGTGCAGCCGAATTCGAAGGTGCACAGGCCGTCGTAGGCCAGCGCCACGACCAGGTGTTTTTTCGCGCTCATGGCGCAATCTTAACGCAATATGGCATTCGCGCCACTGCCTGGGGCGGAGCCGGCGGCCGACAATGGAGCCACTTTCAACCGCTACAGGAGAATCCAGATGCCATCCATCGTCACCGAAATCGCCGCCGCCCCGAGTGCCGACGCCCTCGCTCACTTCGAAGATTCGCTGCGATTTGAAACCGATTGCTGGGATGTCCACAGCGTGATGGGCACCGCGCAGCAGGATTTCGTGCTGCTCGACGTACGGGGAACGGAGAAATTTGCAGCCGGTCACGTGCCCGGCGCGGTGGACCTGGCGCAGCGCAAGATTATCGGCTCCAAACTGGCCGGATACCCGCCGGAGACCGTGTTTGTCACTTACTGCGCCGGCCCGCACTGCAACGGCGCAGCGCGGGCGGCAATCCGGCTGGCCAAGCTTGGCCGTCCGGTGAAGATCATGACCGGAGGGATCACCGGCTGGCTGGATGAAGGCTTCGCCCTCGCCTCCGCGCCGGTGGCCGCCGCCGCGTAATCAGCCCGCGAGGGCCTTCTCGAGCGCTTCAACCAGCGCCTTGTCATCCGGTTTGACCTTGCTCGGGAAGCTCTCGACCACATTGCCCTTGCGATCGATCAGGTATTTATGGAAGTTCCAGGCCGGCGTCCTGCCGGTCGCCTTGATCAGCTTCGCATAGAACGGATTCGGCGCCTCGCCCGACACCACGGACTTGGCGAACATCGGGAACTTCACGCCATAAGTGTTGTAGCAGAGGTCAGAGATCTCCTTGCTGCTGCCAGGTTCCTGCCTGCCGAAATCATTCGACGGGAAGCCCAGCACGACCAGACCTTTTCCCGAGTATTTCGCATACACTTCTTCCAGTCCTTTGTACTGCGGGGTATAGCCGCAAAAACTGGCCGTGTTGACCACCAGGATCACTTTGCCGGCGTACTGGCACAGGTCCTGCGGCGCATCGTCCTGCAGGCGGTTGAAGGACTGTTTCAGGATGGCGGGGCAGCTCGCCGCCGGCGCATTGGCGCTGGGGGCGGCTGCAGGTTGCGCGGCAGGTGCCTGTGCAAAGGCAGCAGCAGCGCTTAGGCTCAGCGCGGACAGCGCTGCAAACTTGGTGAGGATAGATGGCATGGGTAGTCTCTTCCGGTACGTTCGAATTTCCGATTGTATGACAATTGCAGGCTGCACGTTGACGCTGGCCGCCGCACAAGCCGTGGCCGGGCCGGCGCCGCTGCCCGCGATGAAAGCGCAGCAGGTATCGATATCCGGCCTGTCGTCGGGTGCCTTCATGGCGGTGCAATACCAGGTCGCCTACTCCGGCAGCGTGGTTGGCGCAGGCATCATCGCCGGCGGCAGTTATTACTGCGCGCAAGGCAGCATGATGAACGCCATCGGAAGCTGCAAAGGCGCCGACGTCGGCGAGCTGGCGGCGGTGACCCGCAAGCGCGCCGAGGCCGGCCAGGTCGATCCGGTCGCGAAACTGGCCTCGCATCGCGTATGGATGTTCTCCGGCACCCTCGACAAGCTGGTGCCGCCGGCCGCGATGGCCGACCTGGCGAAATACTACGCAGCCTTCATTCCCGCCGCACAGCTTCAATACAAGAACGACCTGGCCGCCGGCCATGCCATGCCGACCGACAGCTATGGCAACAAGTGCGACGCACTGGCCGCGCCGTTCATCAGCAATTGCGGCTTCGACGCGGCCGGCGGCCTGCTGCAATGGATTTACGGACCGCTGAAAGCGCGCGCCGACAACGCCGCCCCGGCGGGCAAGCTGCAGGAATTCGACCAGTCCGAATTCCTCCCTTCGCCCACCACGCACGGCATGGCCAACACCGGCTATGTCTACATTCCACCGGGTTGCGAAACCGGCGGCGCGGGCTGCAAGCTGCACATCGCCCTGCACGGCTGCATGCAGGACATCGGCACCTTGAAAGATACCTATGCCCGCCACGCCGGCTACAACGCCTGGGCCGACACCAACCGCATCGTGGTGCTCTATCCGCAAACGGCGGCAATCAGCCCGATGCCCAATCCCAAAGCGTGCTGGGACTGGTGGGGCTACGACGATCCGGACTACTCGGTGCAGGGCGGCCGCCAGCTGCGCGCCATCAAACGGATGGCTGACCGCCTGACGGGAGCGTAACCCGGAAGCACGCGCCATGCTCGCCGTTTGGCAGGCATTCGACCTCGCCGCCATGGCGGCGGACAATCTGGCGCACCAGCGACAGGCCCAGCCCGACGCTGCCCGCCTTCTCCGATGCCCCGGGAAGCCGATGGAACGGCTGAAAGATGCGCTCACGCTCGGCCGCCGGTACACCCGGACCCCGATCGCAAACATCGAGCATGGTTCCGCCCGCAGCGCCGGCCAGCATCACGCTCACCTCGGCCTCGCCGCCATGGCGCCGGGCGTTTTCGAGCAGGTTGCGCACCATGCGGCGCAACAGCGTCGCATCGCCGCGCACGACGCCTGCGCCCCCGTCCAGCGCAGCATCAAGCCGCGCGCACTCTTCGGCGACGATACCGGTAAAGTCCACCTCTTCCGGTGCCGCACCATCCTGCGGCACCGCATCGAGCCGGCTGGCCAGCAAGACTTCATCGATCAACTGGTCCAACTCCGCAATATTTCGTGCCAATTCCTGGCGTATCGACGGACTGGCTGAATCCTGCAGCAGTTCGACCGCCATGCGGATCCGCGCCAAAGGCGACCGCAGTTCATGCGACGCGTTGGCCAGCAAGGATTTTTGCGCCTCCACCAGCGCCTCGATGCGCGCGGCCGAATCGTTGAAGCTGGCCGCCAGTTGCG
This sequence comes from Duganella sp. Root336D2, assembly GCF_001425005.1. Lineage (GTDB taxonomy): Bacteria > Pseudomonadota > Gammaproteobacteria > Burkholderiales > Burkholderiaceae_D > Rugamonas. The sequence continues at coordinate 232,133 of NZ_LMDB01000004.1, forward strand.
CCACTTCGTCCGAGCCCTTGGCATCGACGCGCGCGGCCAGGTCCCCACGCCCCCAAGCCTGCACACTGCCCTGCAGTTGCTCCAGCCTGCGCGTTATCCGCCGCACGACCGGATAGGCGCCCGCCGCAATCACAATCGCGATCATCAGTAGCAGCAGCGTCACCGCCATGGTGGCATTGCGCGGCATATGACGCGGCGGAGCGAACCAGAAGTGGATGTAGCCGAACATCAGGACGGCCAGCAGGATGCAGGCCAGCAGCGTCGCGTAAATGCGCACGTACATGCGCGAGCCGAGGCTACGCATCCTGGACTTTCGCGAAGACATAACCGGCGCCGCGCACGGTGATGATGCGGCGCGGTGCCTTGGGATCATCTTCGATCGCCGCGCGCACTCGGCCCACATGAACGTCAATGGAACGGTCAAATGGCTCCAGCGCGCCGCCTTTGAGCGCATCGATCAACTGTTCGCGCGACAACACGCGGCCGGCGCTGTGGGCGAAGGCCATCAAAAGATCGAACTGGTAAGCCGTCAGCGGGCGCTCGGCGCCATCGACACGCGCAATGCGTGCGCCGGGGTCGATTTCAAGGCGCCCGAAGCGCAACGGCGGTTCGGCGCCCGAGGCCCCGGCCGGGCCTGCCAGGGTCGGACGGCGCAACAGGGCACGCAAGCGCGCCAGCAACTCGCGCGGCTCGAATGGCTTGGGCAAATAGTCGTCGGCCCCAAGCTCCAGGCCGATGACACGATCCAGCGGATCCCCCTTGGCCGTCAGCATCAGCACGGGCAGGCTGCGCAGCGGTTGCGGCATGCCGCGCAGGCGGCGGCAGACCTCCAACCCATCGAGGTCGGGCAACATCAGGTCCAGGATCAAGGCGGAGAAACTGCCCGGCGCGGCCTGCGCCAGCCGATCCAATCCCGCCTGCGCGGTACAGGCATGCTCCACGCGCAGGCCATTCTGGGCCAGGTAGGTTTCAACCATGGCCGCCAGGCGCTGGTCGTCGTCGATGATGAGGACAAGGGGTTGGGACATGGTTGAAACTATAACTTAATGACTCCCCATATGGCTCGTCGCCATCATGTGCAAGGCCCCATTGAACCTGGTGCGCTGTTCCGGCGAGAGCACTTCGGCGGCATCCATCGCCGCCGCCAGCACGCGGCGCGACATCAGGTCCATTTTCTGCACATGGTCGGCGCGCAGGGCCTCCAGCGCAGCGCGGTCGATCGCCGGCTGGGAGAGCTGGCGCGACATCGCCTCATGCCCCTCCTGCAATTGCTGGTGGATCGGCTTCACGTCGTTGAAGCAGGCCTTGGCGATTTCGGCCAGGCGCGATTTCTGGGCCTCCGTCGCATCGGGCAGGATGTGCGCCACCATTGTTTGGATGTGCTTGTCCGCCTGTGCGGCATCCATCGTCCACGGACTATGGCCATGGCCGTGGACGTGGCCCTGGCCGCCTGCATGGTCTGCACCGGCATAAGCTCCGGAACCACCCAGGGCGGCAACAACAGCGGCAATTGCGATCCAGGACTTCTTGTTCATGACATCTCCTGATAAAGGTTTGTGGGTAGGGCCACTTTAGGGAGCCGGCATGTCGCTTCGATGAGTCCTGCGTAAAGTTTTGTAAATCTGCGACAAATGTAAGGGTTTGTAATGACGGTCAACACACTGCTGAGTGAACCCGTTTTCAGCTCAGTGACACAGGAAACAGTGCGCTACACAAGATCAACTAAATAGTGAGGATTTAAAAATGAAAAAAGTCATCGCAACCCTGATCGCCGGCCTGTTCGCAAGCGCCGCATTCGCACAACAAACTCCTGCCCCAGCTACCCCAGCGGTCCCGGAAGTCAAAGCTGAAGTCAAGGCCGAAGTCAAAGCCGAGGTCAAACAAGAAGTTAAGCAGGAAGTTCAAAAGCCTGCAGCTGAAAGAAAGTAATCGAATAATTAGCTAAACGATTTATACAAATTCTTCCAAAGGACACGCACCATGAAAAAGACCATCGCTACCCTGATCGCCGGCCTGTTTGCTACCGCTGCCTTCGCTACCACTCCGGTTGCCCCAACCACTCCAGCGCCAGCAGCAGCTCCTGCGGCAGCCGTGGCAGCCACCAGCGCCAAGGCTGAAGCCAAGGTAGACGCGAAAGTCGAGAAGAAAATCGAACACAAAGGCACGCACAAGAAGGCTGAAAAGCCTGCTGAAACCAAAACCGAAGTGAAGGCGGGCGCCACCCCCGCAGCTGCGCCTGCGCCATCCGCCGCTCCAGCAGCCAAGTAATCCTCGCCAAACCGAATTTAAGACTACTGATTAAAAGGACACATACCATGAAAAAGACCATCGCTACCCTGATCGCCGGCCTGTTCGCTACCGCTGCATTCGCTACCACCCCTGTTGTTCCAGCCGCTCCGGCGCCGGCGGCAGCTCCTGCGGCCGAAGCCAAGGTAGAAGCAAAAGCAGAAGCCAAGACCGAAGCAAAAGTCGAGAAGAAATCCGTGCACAAAGCAGCACACAAGAAGGCGGAAAAGCCTGTTGAAACCAAGTCTGAAGTGAAGGCGAGCCCGGCTGCGACCACGGCCGCGGCGCCTGCACCGGCTGCAGCTCCTGCTCCTGCTCCAGCTCCTGCCGCAACCCCGGCAGCCAAGTAATCTTTGCCAATCGCGCAGCCCCAAACTCGACTTAAAGGACACACACCATGAAAAAGACCATCGCTACCCTGATCGCCGGCCTGTTCGCTTCCGCTGCTTTCGCTACCACCCCGGTTGCTCCAGCTGCTCCGGCGCCGGCAGCAGCGCCAGCCGCTGAAGCCAAAGTAGAAGCCAAAGCAGAAACCAAGACCGAAGCAAAAGTGGCAAAGAAAACCACTCACAAGAGCACCCACAAGAAGGCCGAAAAGCCTGTTGAAACCAAGTCCGAAGTGAAGGCGAGCCCGGCCCCAGTCACGGCCGCGGCGCCTGCACCGGCAGCAGCTCCTGCAGCCAAGTAATCCCGCCTCTCCCCAAAAAGGCCTCTTCGAGCACGAAGAGGCCTTTCTTCATTTGCCCGTCACATTCGGAAAATACATTGATGTACCGTCCAACATCAATGAGGTTTCAATATGACGAATCCCGGCTATACCCGCCGACGCTTCCTCACCCACAGCGGGGCATTCACAGTAGGCAGCGCAGCGTTCGGCCTGGCAGGTTGCGGCTCCGGCAGCTCCACGGCAGCGCCGAACATCATTGCTTCCGAATCCGAACGTCCCAAGCTGCCGTATGGATTCCAGATCGGCGACATCGCTGATGGCCGCGCCATGGTATGGGCACGTTCCGACCGCCCGGCCCGCATGCGCGTGGAGTTCGATACCACTGAAAGCTTCCTTAATCCACGCCAGGTGATCGGCCCGACTGCCACCGAGGCAAGCGATTTCACCAGCCGTATTGAGTTGACCGGACTGCCTTCCGGCGAGAAGATATTCCTGCGCGTCTCCTACGACAGCGCCACCGACCTGAAAATCGGCAGCGAACTCGCGACAGGCAGTTTCCGCACCCTCCCATCGCCGGACGGCAAACGCCCGGTGCGTTTCGTGTGGAGCGGCGATACCGCAGGCCAGGGTTGGGGCATCAATCCCGAATTTGGCGGCATGAAGATCTACGAAGCCATGCGCAAGCGCCAGCCGGACTTCTTTGTCCACAGCGGCGACAATATTTATGCCGATGGGCCGATCAGCGCCGAAACCAAAGCGGAAAATGGCCGCATCTGGAAGAACATCGTTACCCCGGAAGTGTCGAAAGTCGCCGAAACGCTCAATGAATTCCGCGGCCGCTACCGATACAACCTGATGGACGAGAATGTCCGCCGTTTCAACGCCGAAGTAGCGCAGATATGGCAGTGGGACGACCACGAAGTCACCAACAACTGGTCGGCGTCGAAGGACCTGGGAGGCGACACCCGTTACACCGAGAAAAATATCCAGACGCTGATCGCGCGCGGCAGACAAGCCTTCCTGGAATACGCCCCGATGCGCTGGGGCGACCAGCCTGAATCGCAGCGCGTCTACCGGCGGATTCCCTACGGCCCCTTGCTTGACGTGTTCGTCCTCGACATGCGCTCGTATCGCGGCCCGAACAGCACCAACCTGCAAGCCGTCGAGAGCGACGCAAGCGCCTTCCTTGGCCCGGCACAAGTCAAATGGCTCAAGGACTCGCTCGCGCAATCAACCGCAACGTGGAAAGTGATTGCCGCCGACATGCCGATCGGCCTGCAGGTGCCCGACGGCAAGGACGCCGGCGGCACCGCACGCTGGGAAGCAATCGCCAACGGCAATGATGGCGTGCCTTTGGGCCGCGAAATCGAAATGGCCGGCCTGCTGCGCGACATCAAGCCGATCAAGAACGTGGTGTGGATAACTGCCGACGTGCACTACTGCGCCGCCCATTACTACGATCCGGCGCAGGCCCAGTTCACCGACTTTTCGCCATTCTGGGAGTTCGTTGCAGGCCCGCTGAACGCAGGTACTTTCGGCCCCAACGCCCTGGACGCCACGTTCGGGCCACAGGTCAAATTCCAGAAAGCCCCACCCGCCGGACAGTCCAACCTTTCACCATTCGCCGGTTTCCAGTTCTTCGGTGAAGTGAACGTCGACCCATTGACGAAAGCGTTCACCATCGACCTCAGGGACCTGGACGGCGCTTCGGTCTACTCCAACACCTTGCCGCCGGCGGCCTGACCCGGCAGCTAACCGCGCAGTGCCCGCTGCGCTGCGCGGTATCCCCACCAGGACGCTTCCTCGAACACCGAGAAGCCACTCAGGTCCGAGTGCGCAAACAGCACCGGACCGTCCATCTCGCGTAACGCCTTCAGACCCGCATCACCGCGGAATCCAGGCACCGGCACTGCCATCGCATGGCCGCGCAAGGTAATGTCCACACGCTCGACGCAGCGCTCGAATTGCGCGCCGTAGGCTGCTTTCAGGTCAACGCTCGCCAGCGCCAGCAATTCGTCGCCGCTGGCAGCCGTCATCCACTTGCGTGCCTCGCGCGGATCGCGGTCGGCCAGCGCCACGTAGCTGGTGAAGACGGTTTTCTCAGGCGGCGCCACGCGAATATCCTGGTGGGTCGACACCACGTAACCCAGGCCCTTCGTGCCATGCACCACGTTATCCCAGGACAACGGCACCTCCGGCAACTCCCGTGGAAAACGCTTCATCAGGAAATTTGCCACCATCCAGGGTGCGTGGATCTGCTTGTGGACATCCGGCATGTTTTCCACAACCCTCGCCGCAACATGCAGCGGCATGGCCGAAATAACGCGCCGCGCACGAATCGTGAACGTGCGTGCCACGCCGCGTTCCAGCGCAAAGCAAAGCACCTCCACGCCAGCGGCGCCGTCCGTGTGCACTCGCACCGCGCTGCCCGCAAGCCGCTTTGGCCGCGCCAGCCGCTCCATCCCGCTTGCCAGCGCCTGCAGTCCCTCCGGCCAGGTCAGCCAGGAACCCGGCTCCGCGTTCTCCGCTTCGCCGCCGCGCCCGCAGAAATAATGCAACCCCGCCCAAGCAGATACCGCATCGACTCCCGCGCCGTAATCGTCGCGGCAGCAGTAATCCATGTACCAAAGCAGGGAGGGTGCCCGATAGCCGTGCTGCGCCAGCCACGTGCCAAAGCTCATGCCATCAAGCTGCATCGATTCCGCATCGGTCGACGAATGCTCGCTGGGGAAGGTAAATCGGCGCCGCCCATCCGCCCCGACCGCGCCGCGCAACACCTCCACCTGCGCAAAGAAGCGCTTGTGCTCGGCCAGGTCGGCATCCGGCACGCCTTCATGCGGCAAGACGCCTTCCTGCCAGACGCCGTTGAACAGCAGCCGATCTTCCGGTGCATGCAGCACGAAGCGCTCATCGTAGTAGGGCTTGCGCGACGTGGCCCCACGCTGGATCACCCCCAGGTCCGCCAGCAATTCGCGCACGTGGGCGCATTCCTCGGTCGGCAGCGGCAGGTAATGCGCACCCGTTGGATAAACCAGCGAACCAAAATGCCCGCCGGCCGCATTGCCATACGGTTCCGGCCCATCGAGCATCAGGAAGTCATCATGCCCCTGCTTGCGCAACTGCCAGGCCGCTGTCAGTGCGGCGATACCGGTACCGAGGATCAGCACGTCCGTCGACAGCGCCTGCGAAGGCGCAGGCAAAGGCTTGCGGTCGCGCAGGAAGTGGCCCTCCTCCCGCCCCGGGGCATTCACTGCCGGCGTTATCTCCTGCCAGCGCAGGTAGCCCGCCACGCTGGCCGCCGCGGTAGCGCCGCTGGCCGCGGCCCAGGCCAGGAAAGAACGGCGCAGCATCAGCGAATCACCCTGCGCCAGTCCTGTTCGAATTCATGCACCAGCGATTGGGTGTTGAGCCGGTTCGGCGCCATCGGCAGCGGTTTCATATCCGGCGGGAAGGCAAACATGGCGCGCGTGGTTTCCGCGTTCAGGAAGCGCATCGGAAGGCTGTACGACTCGGGCGGCCGGTATTCAAGCTGCGGCGAGGCCATGATGAAGCCCCATTCGCCAAACGATGGCACATACAGGTGATACGGCCAGGTGCGCATGCCCACGTCACGCAGCGTTGCATCGACCGTCCAGTAAGCATGCGGTGCAAAGAACGGCGATGTCGCCTGCACTACAACCAGCCCGTTAGCCGCGATATGCTTTTTCAGCACACCATAGAACGGCACCGAATACAGCTTGCCCAGCGCAAAACTGGAAGGATCGGGGAAGTCGACGATCGCCGCATCGAACATATCCTGGTTCTGCTGCAGCCAGATCGCCGCGTCGGCATTCACCACGGTGACGCGCTTGTCGCGGAAAGAGCCCTTGTTCAGCGCCACCAGCTCGTCGCGGCTGGTAAACGCTGCAGTCATCGCAGGGTCCAGGTCCACCAGCGTCACGTGTTCCACCTGTGGATAACGCAAAACTTCACGCAGCGCCAGGCCGTCGCCGCCGCCCAGGATCAGCACCCGCCTGGCCCACGGCAGCGCGCCCATCACCGGATGCACCAGCGCCTCATGGTAACGGTACTCATCGCGCGACGAAAACTGCAGGTTGCCGTTGATGTACAACCGCAGGTCGTCCTTCCATTTGGTGATGACCAGGCGCTGGTACGGCGTGCTGGTCGAATACACGATCTCATCGCCGAACAAGCCATGCTCGCCCCAGCCGGTCAGCCGGTCCGCGCCGCTGAAGCCGACCACCAGCGCCAGCATCACCGCGCTGGCGCGCAGCAAACGGCCTGTCACGTTCGCAAGCTCTGTGCGAAAAACGTAAATTGTCCACAGCGCGACCGCGATATTCAGCATCCCGAACAGGAAACCGGTGCGCACCAGTCCAAGTTGCGGCGCCAGCACCAGCGGGAACAGCAGCGACACGGCCAGCGCGCCAAGGTAGTCGAAGGTCAGCACCCGGCTGACCAGCTCACTGAATTCCGTCTGGCGCGAGTTCAAGGCCCGCATCACCAGCGGAATCTCCATGCCCACCATGGCCCCTACCAGGAATACCATCGTGTACAGCAACGTGCGGAACGGCGCGGAAGCCAATGCAAAAGTCATGAACAGCACCGCAGCCGACAGGCCGCCGACCAGGCCAACCGCCAATTCGATGTCGACGAAGCGCGCCAACACGTCTTCGTCCTTCACATATTTGGAAAAATGGGCCCCGACGCCCATCGCAAACAGGTAGCAGCCGATAATGGTGGAGAATTGCAGCACCGAGTCGCCCAGCAGGTAGCTGGAAAGAGCACCGGCGATTAATTCGTAGGCAAGTCCGCAGGAAGCGACGACGAAGACTGAAACAATGAGAATCTTTTTGGTCATTTGAGTGCTTTTGTTCTAATATGTTTCTTTTGCTACAAGCTTGTCACTTTAACCGGGGATCGACGTGAACGCCATCCTAAATTATCTGGTCCACTTGGCACTGGCCGCGCTGTTGTTGGTAGTCTTCTTCAAAGCCTATACCTGGCTGACGCCCTATGACGAAGTAAAACTGATCCGGCAGGGCAACCACGCCGCAGCCCTGTCGCTGGGCGGGGCCATGCTGGGCTTTTCGATGACCATCGCATCGAGCATCCTGCATACCAATAACTGGCAGCAGTTCCTGGCCTGGGCCGTCGGCGCGATGGTCGTGCAAGCGCTCGGCTATGCTGTTACGACGCACTGCCTGAAAATGGCGCAAGACCAGATTGAAGCCGACAACAGCGCCTTTGGCGGCCTGCTCGGCACTATTTCGCTTTCCATCGGCGGCATCAATGCCGCCTGCATTTCCTAAGAGGTCACATCATGGGTATCGGCAGCTTTATCAAGAAGCAGTTTATCGACGTACTGCAGTGGAATGAAGAAACGGAAGGCGTACTGTCCTGGCGCTACCCGATGCAGGACTTCGAAATCCAGAACGGCGGCGTGCTGATCGTGCGCGAGTCGCAGGTCGCAGTATTCGTCAACGAAGGCCAGATCGCCGACGTGTTCGGACCTGGTACCCACAAGCTCACCACGCAAAACCTGCCGCTGCTGACCAACCTGAAAAACTGGGACAAGCTGTTCGACTCGCCGTTCAAGTCGGATGTCTATTTCTTCAGCACCCGCGTGCAGACCGGCCGCAAGTGGGGCACCCCGCAGCCGATCACGATCCGCGACAAGGATTTCGACATGATCCGCGTGCGTGCCTTCGGCATGTACTCCTACCGCGTAACCGATCCGCGCAAGTTCTTCACCGAATTGAGCGGCACCCGCAGCACTTACACCCGCGACGACGTGGAAGACCAGCTGCGCGGCATCCTGCTGGCCTCCATGGCCAACTCGCTGGGTGCTTCGCAGATCGCATTCCTCGACATGGCGGCCAACCAGGCCCTGATGGCGCAGGAAGTCAAAGGCGGCCTGGCCGACGCATTCGCGCGCTACGGCATCGGCCTGGATGAATTCAATGTCGCCAGCGTCAGCCTGCCGGAAGAACTGCAAGCCGCGCTGGACGAGCGTATCTCCGCCGGCATGAAGGGCGGCATGAGCGATGCCAAGATGGCCGGCTACACCAAATACCAGGTGGCGCAATCGATCCCTCTGGCTGCCGGCAACGAAGGCGGCCTAGCGGGCATCGGCGCCGGCCTTGGTGCCGGCCTGACCGTCGGCCAGGTGATGGGCCAGGCCATGGGCCAGGCGCTGAACCCGGGCGCGGCACCAGCTCCTGCTCCAGAAGCAGCTCCGGCCGCGCCGGCGCAGGAATCGATCGAAGACCGCCTCGGCAAGCTGAAAGCCCTGCTGGACAAGGGCCTGATCTCGGCAGCCGATTACGACGCCACCAAGGCTGAATTGCTCAAGAAACTGATCGGATAAGCCAGGCCGCATGCAAACCGTTTCCTGCCCTAGCTGCGGCGCAGAGGTTAACTTCCGCTCGCACGCCTCCGTCATGGCGGTGTGCGAGTACTGCAACACGCGTGTACTGAAGGAAGCCGGCGCGGTCAAAGACCTGGGCAAGATTTCCTCCGTGCTGGAGGACTATTCCCCGATCCAGGTCGGCACCAGCGGCGTGCTGGGCGGCCGCAATTTCAATGTGGTGGGCCGCATCCAGCTTAAGTACGACGCCGGCATGTGGAACGAGTGGTTCATCGTCTTCGACGACGCCACCAGCGGTTGGCTGGGCGATGCGTCGGGCCAGTACACGGTAACCACCCTGCGCAAACCCGACTCGCAGCTGCCGGCCTTTGAAGACATCGTCCCCGGCAAGCCCTACCAGCTGGTTGGCGCGCGCTATATGTCGGCCGACGTCAGGACCGCGCAATGCGTTGGCGGCCAGGGCGAACTGCCGTTCAAGGTAGGCGACGGCTGGCAAGCGAAAGTCGCGGACTTCCGCCGCGCCGACCATTTCATCACACTCGACTACTCCGACGACGGCCCGCCGCTGATGTACACCGGTATCGCAGTCACACTGGAGGGCATGCAGGCCCAGTTGCTGCGCGATGTCGACGAAATCAAACGCACCACCGGCCGTTACCGCGGCAAGCTCGATGCGCTGGAATGTCCGAACTGCGGTACCCAGATCAAATACCTGCCCGGCTTGACGGCCAGCCTGGTTTGCCAATCCTGCCAAACCCAGATCGACGCGGGCGGCCCGAAAGCGGAAGTCATCGCAATGGGCGAGCGGCAAGAGAAGGAGCGCTTCACGCTGCCGCTGGGTTCCAGCGGCAAGCTGGGTAACCAGGACTTCACCGTAATCGGCGTGATGCGCCGTGCCGACGACGAAGGCAGCGGCTGGACCGAATACCTGCTGTACGGCAGCCGGAACGGCTTTACCTGGCTGGTAGAGACCGAGGACGGCTGGTCGCGCGCGAATGTGATGGACCAGTGGCCGGAGGCGAAAGTACTGGATTCCCAATCGGTCACCTTCGACAAGGCCGACTACAGCAAGCTGTATGACTACAACTCCGTCGTCACCTACGCGGCCGGCGCCTTCAATTGGCGCGTGCAGGTGGGCGACCATACCCACGTCTACGAGTTCAAACGCCAGCAAGTCACGCTGGCGGCCGAAATCACGACCACCGAACTTGGCTGGTCGCGCTCGACTCCGGTCGCCTGGGATCAGCTCAAAGCCTGGTTCGGCGATGCGGTCAAAGGCGAAGCGAAGGCCGGTAGCGCGGCTGCACAAGATTCCGGTAAGGGCCGCTATGCGCGCTCGGCCAAGAATTGGATCATCGGCATGCTGGTACTGAACGCGATTCCGCTATTGTTCAACTTTGGCGCCAGCTTCGGCGTCACTATTGTGGCCGCCCTGGCGCTTTACCTGCCGGCATTGGTGCTGGATGCAATCGACGAGCAAAACAAAAAATGAATAAATTCTTTGGCTACGCCGTGGTGGTGAGCATGTTCAGCGTGGGCACAAGCTGGGTCAAATTCATCAGCGAACCTTCGTCGAGCAGCGGCGGCGGCTATCGCGGCAGCAGCTGGTCCTCCAGCTCCGGCAGCTGGGGCAGCGGTGGCGGCGGCGGAGGCCACAAGTGAGCATTCACCAACCTAGTGGCACGCACCTGCTCGCGGACATGGCAGGCATCGATCCGAGCCTGCTGGTGGACTGCACAGCGATTGAGCAATTGCTGCGCAGTGCAGCAGCGGCGGCCGGCGCCCAGGTGCTGCACAGCCACTTCCACAGTTTCGGCGCAGGGCTGGGCGTGACCGGCGTGGTACTGCTGGCGGAATCCCATATTTCCATCCATACCTGGCCGGAAAACGGCTTTGCGGCCGCCGACATCTTCATGTGCGGTGCTGCCCAGCCCCACCTGGCGCTGGAAGCCATCGAGGAAGCACTGCAACCCGAGTGCTCGGAAGTCCGTACCGTCGACCGCGAGCCACCGCATTGACTTGCCTTGCCGCCAATGCGACACTGGCGGCTTACCCACCAACCCACAGGAGATTTGCCATGCGTTCGTTTGATATTGCCCTCCTGTCGGCTGCCTGACCTTCTGCGTTTGAGCTAGAGCGCCCCGCCGGGCGCCGACATTTCCAGACTATTCCTGCTTGCCACGCCGCGCGTGGCTGGCTGTGTTCACCTATGGAAAACGCTCATCATCATGATCGACTTCGACTACGAAGCATTACGCAGTATCGGACTTAACAACACCATCGTTTCGCGCCTGGCTGAAGCCCCTGCCGGCCGGCTATACCGCATCACCGAATACCAACGCGACCGTATCACCCTGCACGACGGCACGGCGGAACTGCACGCACGCGCCCTGCCCCGCCTGCTTGCCGATACACCGCTCTGTGTCGGCGACTGGGTAATCGCGGAGGTCAACTCATTAAACGAGGTGTGGATAAATCATCGTTTATCCCCAATGAATCAATTTGCACGCGCAGATGCTCCACCGATCGCCAGCAATATCGATACCGCTTTGCTGGTCATGGGGCTGGACGGCGATTTCAACTTGCGCCGTATCGAACGCTACCTTGCGTTGGCCGCAGCCGCCGAAGTCACGCCACTGATCGTCCTCAGCAAACCCGATCTCGGCGCCGACATCGACAGGCTGGTGGCCTCGCTGACGGAACGGCTCCCGCCGCGCACGCAATTCCTGCTGGTGAATGGCACTGATCCGGAGTCTGTCGCCCAACTGGCACCCTGGCTGGGCGCGGGCCAGACGATCTGCCTGCTCGGCTCGTCCGGCGCCGGCAAATCGACGCTGACCAATGCGTTGGCCGGAGCGGCGCAGGAAACCGGCGGCGTGCGGCGCACCGATCACCGCGGCCGCCACACGACAACAGCACGGTCGATGCACCTGTGCCCTTCCGGCGCCTGCATCATCGATACCCCGGGCTTGCGCAGCCTGAGTCCCGAATCCTTGTCGTCGGCCTTCGATGATATCGATTCGCTGGCGACAGGCTGCCAATTCCGCGATTGCCGGCATGAAGGCGAACCTGGCTGCGCTGTGCTTGGCCATGTCGATCCCGACCGCCTGCACAACTTCCACAAGCTGCGGCGCGAGGTACAGCGCAACCAGCAAACCGCACTGGAACGGATTGCCGAACGGCAGAAATGGAAATCCCTGATGAAGTCGGCCGCTGTGCGCAGCCGGCTGAAGCGGGGCTAGTTCTCCTGGACGGTGGCCTCGATGTTATTGCCGTCGAGGTCAATAATGAAGGCGCTGTAGAAGTTTGCATCGCTGATGCGTGGACCTGGCGGGCCGTTGTCTTCGGCCCCCAGGTCAATCGCCGCATGGTAGAACGCATTCACCGCGTCCCGGTTCGGAGCGGAAAATGCCAGGTGGACGGGACTGCGCGATGGTTCGTGACCGCTTTCCCAAAAGCTGGGAATTTCCGCGCCTACCCACAGGAAAGGATGGCCGGTGCCGGAGGCATAAATGGCCCAGTCCAGGTCAGACACTGAGCGCCGGATTCCAAGCGGCGCCAGGCAGGCATCATAAAGCGCCGCGCTGCGCACGAAATCCGAAACGACGATACCGAGATGGTGGATCATGCGTGCCTCCCGTCGCTACTTTTGGTTCAAGACTAACACTGCGCCAAAGCGGGCGGCGCACCACTCAGCTAGCCGGTCGGGTAAACTGTGGGACCAGAAAGAAGAGGTTCACACCATGCGCAAAGCCGCGCCACTCGCCCTGCTGCTAGCCCTTGCCGGCTGCGGTGACACTTATACTCCTGCCGCGCTATACCAGGCGACTTCGCCGGATTGCGGCACGCCGGTCGACGCCGATACCTTTGAGTTCCCGCGCGGAATTACCGTGGCTGCCACGACAGTCCTGCCGCAAGCAGCCGACGGCGGAATGGAGATCGGGGTCAACTACATGCTGCCCCGCACGACCCAGGTTCACTTTGCCACTGCCCACTTCCAGGTCAGCGAACCGAAGGGCCCGCTGATTGAAAACGCGACGGTGCTGAGCGTCTACCAGCGCCCGACCAACGCGAAGCCCGAGATCGTCGAAATCGTTAACGGTGTGCCGCTGGCCCTGTATGCCGTCGGCACCAGCGACGACACCCAGTTCCGCTACCGCCTGATCATCAAAGGCAAAATGCCGAAACGCTTCGACCTGACCCCGCCCGACGTCATCATCGGCGAGAAGCGCTACGTCTCCCGCACCTTTACCTACCGCTGGTTTGAGGACAAGCAAGCCTACGGCATGTGCCACTGATCAGGTGCAAGGGATCGCCGCACCGTGGATGGCACGGGCAGCGGGGCTGCAGAGGTAGAGGATCACGTCAGCCAGCGCTTCCGGCATGACCCATTTGCCGCGGTCGGCGTTCGGCATCGCGGCGCGGTTGTCCGGCGTATCGATGGTGCCTGGCAGGACGCAGTTGACGTTGATGCCCTGCCCGCGCAGTTCAGCCGACATCGACTCGGTGAGGCGGATCACTACGTCCTTGCTGGCACAGTAGGCACCCATATTCGCCAGGCCCTGGCGCGCCGAGCCGGAAGCGATATTCACGATCTTGCCGCCCTGCCCGTCCAGCATGCCGGGCACCACTGCGGCAACGGCGTTGCGCAGGCTGCGCACATTCAAATCAAACAGCTCGTCCCATTGCGCATCGGCGGTGGCATGCACCGGCGTGCCCATCGCGAAGCCGCCGGCGATATTGCACAAGCCGTCGATTCGGCCGAAGCGTTCGGCACCGGCACCAACCGCGGCGGCGACTGAGGCTGCGTCGCGCAGGTCGGCGACGGCAAACATGCGGCGTTCGCCCGCCGGTCCACAGGCAGCTTCCAGCCGCGCGGTATCCCTTCCAACGAGAACGGTATTGGCGCCGGCTGCATCGAAGGCTCGCGCGACGGCGCTGCCAAGTGCTCCCGCCGCGCCGGTGATGAAGATCGTGTTCATTGCATATCCCTCATTCGATAGTGTGGTGATTCTACATTTGCCTGAAATGGTGCAGATAGCTGCGGCTGACCGGCAGTAGTTCGCTGCGGCCGTGCAGGTGAAGCTCGGCTGTTTCGTTCATTCCGCGTATCATTTCGCGCACATACCTCAAGTTGACGATGACCGAGCGGTGGGTTTGCACGAATTGTGCTGGGTCTAGTTCTTCGGCCAATTCGCGGATGCTTTTCCTTATCAGCGCTTCTCCCTCATCCCATGCGACCAGCGTGTATTTTTCTTCGGCGCGAATGTAGGCCACCTGGTCGACAGGGATCAGGCGAACGCTGGTGCCAACTGACGCTTTGATCCACTGTAGCCAGGCGCGCTGCGGCTGCTTGCCCATTGCCTGCGCGACGCGGCCAAGCGCCAGTTCCAGCGCGGAGTGATCGACCTGTTTGTGCACTAGCCTTTGCTGCAACCGTTCGACAGTATCGGCCAGCCGTTGCCCATTGAGCGGCTTTACCAGATAGTCGATTGCCCCCTGTTCGAAGGCCTGGATCGCGTACTGCTCAAATGCGGTAACAAAGACGAGGTGGGCACGGCGTGCCAGGGCCCGCGCCACTTCGATTCCGTTCAGTCCAGGCATCTGGATGTCTAGAAACACCATGTCCGGCTGGTGAACGTCAAACAGTTCGAGCACTTCGTAGCCGTTACGCGCTTCATCAACGACGCGCAGGTCGGGCCAAAGTCGCTGCAATTGCGCGCGCAGGTGCTGGCGCAGCAATGGCTCGTCGTCTGCGATCAGGGCAGTGATGGACTGCATTCGGTTTCCCTAACTGTGAAATGACATTCTGCGCGCAGTCCGTGTGGCGCGACTTCATGCAGGTCGAGACGGGCCGTGTCGCCAAAGGTGGCGCGCAGCCGTGCACGCACATTGCCCAGGCCGGCACCGGGTGCGGCCGATTCCGGCATTCCTGAGCCGGTGTCTGCTACCCAGACGTTGACGGCTCCTGTGCCGCGGTCGCGCTTGGCGCCCACATCGATACGGCCGCCATCGGTCGTGGGATCTATGCCGTGGCGGACTGCGTTTTCAACGAGCGTCAGTAAAGCCATGGCGGGAAAGCGCAGGCTGGCCAGCTCCGGCGCAACCGACAAGGTGTATGTGAGCCGGTCAGGCATACGCATCCGCATCAGCGAAAGATAGGCTTCCACCAGTTGTAATTCCCGGCCCAGCGTCGCGTCTGCATCGGCAAGGTGTGGGCCGGCTGCGCGCAGGTAGTTGATCAAATGGCGCAGCACGGGAGCCGCGTTAGGCGAGCCTGCTTCGACCAGGGCCTGGATATTTGCCAGCGTATTGAACAGGAAGTGGGGCTCAATCTGTGCCTGCAACAAACGCAGGCGAGCATCGAGCAAGCTGCGCTCGAGCGCATCCTTTTCACTCGCCGCGCGGGCGCGGTCGTCCCGTTCACGAACCAGGCGTTCGAGGCGCAGTGCGATCGCCGCCGAGACCAGCCCGCATATCCAGGAAACGAGCGTCAGGACGACCAGCGCGCCCACGCCCTCCACCCTATCCAGGTATTTCCCGACATGCGGCCACTCCGCGACGATAAAAGTGGCCATCGAAGCAAGCGGCGCCAGCAGCGCGATTGCCAGCAGGCGCAGCACAGCGTGGCGCCGTGCCGTGGCATAGAACACGAACAGGAAAACCGCGCCAATGAATCCAATGCGCGCAAATACCGGCAGGAAGGCTGTGGAAAACAGTGCCTTTAATCCCCAGGACAATTGCAACGCGATGAAAAGCGCAATGGCGCCCTGTCGAAATGTCGGCAGGCGGCGCGGCAAACGGTTGGCCGGGTTGACGGGGTTAATAGGCATGCAAGTACGATAATCGCTTCATGCCCGTCATTCAAGCCCAGCAAACCGTGGTTCATCGCAAAATTCCGTGGGCCAGGCTTCGCATTCCCACGCGCGCATCTAAGTTGAAGCAGTCAACTTAACCAGGAAGCCACGCCATGACGACTGCCACTGCAACTTCTTTCCCACCGCTCCCAAAAAGCAGCCCTGCGCGCGCACTGAAGGCCGCAGCGACCTTTTGGTTCACCGTGACCGCCGTGGGCCAATTGATGTTTGTGCTGTATATCCTCGGCTTTCATGGCCGCGCGGTAGTACAAGGCCACCCGGAAACTGTGAACAAAGTGCTGCCCAAGGGTAAGCGTCCAACGCTACCACCTAGGAAGCTCGATCAAGACTGCGTAGAGTTCGGGAATGGCAGCAACGAATCGATCTGGCTGTTTAGGCACGTCGGGA
>NZ_LMDB01000005.1 GCF_001425005.1 Duganella sp. Root336D2
TGCAATGACTGGTTGAAAATTTGTGTCCATAATTGAATTTGTGGGCACAACTGCTGTGCCAAAATTCGATCATGGATGGGGGCGATTCCTACGTCCAGACGGTGCTGGCTTTACGCTTACGAAATTACCGCCGTCACCTTTGCCTTCGTCATCGTCTTTGCGCACGAAGCTCTTGTGGCCGGCCCACGCCTGGATCAGCGTGCCGTCCACGCTGAAGTGTTCCCCCGAGAGCCATTCCTTTTTCTCAGCGATGGCCAGCACCTCGTTGAAAAATTCGACCACGGCATCGTGCTTGATCAGGCGCTCACGATTCTTGGTGAAGACGGTGGGCACCCATACGGCGTCGTCCATGGACAGCCCGATAAACCAGCGAAACAGCAGGTTGTACTGGACCTGCTCCATCAACTGGCGCTCCGAGCGCACGCTGTACAGCACTTGCAGCAGCATGGCGCGCAACAGCTTTTCCGGCGCAATGCTCGGGCGCCCACCTTTGGTGTCGGCCTCGTACATCTCGGTGAATAGACCGTTCATTCGCTCCAGCGCCGTATTGGCCATCTTGCGGATCACGCGCAATGGATGATCCGCCGGGATGAAGTCCTCCAACTTACGCATGGTGAACAGGCTCTCGGTGAAGGTGTCGGCGCCGCGCATTGAGTCTTGGATCTGGAAAATGGGATGTCAGGATAACATTGGCTGCACCGCATCGGGTACGATGGGGAGACAGTATTTCAGCAGCCTGCTAGTACTGCGGACGTCATAGGTTGCTCGATTGACGCCAGGCGACTATCGATGGCGTGATGCATTCGGCAATGCAATCGGGTCTAGCTTGACGGAACAGTTGTGGCCGACGTCCTGCAAGCTGCTCAAGCGGTAGCGACCACCCTGGGGGTCGAATTTTCCGCTATTTCCTATCTGCCAGCTGACATCGCATATTGGATGAGGGGACCACGAGGGATGCTCGCACATCGACAGCTAAGGGGATTTCGTATGGTGTCGATGGGATGCGTGAACTCAAACATGGGGCGCTCACAGAGCTTGAAAGCCGTGGAGTGGATGTTGTGAGACGTGGCGATGCATGGGCCCTGCGTCGGGCCGCAGCAAGTCATGTGTTCGTCGATATGATGTTACTAGGAGACCCGCAGGAACTTGCGTTAGCAGTTGTTGGCGGAGAGATCGCCAAGCCAGTGCTTGGAGCACAACAAGAGCAATGTGGCGCGTGCTTCCCGACAATTTCAGTAAGCCGATTTCCGAACTCGTCACGTCCGGATCTTCACAGTTCGAACGAATGAATGGAGGTTTAAGGACGCCTGCGAGTCGAGTGCTCGACGATGCGCAAATCGAACGATTGACTTAAGAGTTTATCAAGGTCGGTGGCGATCCAGCAAAACTCCGGTTCAACAGTGGCCCACAAACATCTTATCTAGATGAGCTTGACGTAATTCGTGTCCGCGGGGATGTGTTTTCAGTTGATGACGCGCTGCACCCGAGGTCGAGCATGTCAGGCCGAGCTACTGGCTTCAAGCTAACGGCAAGGCGAATTTAGCGTCTCAGGGCTCGCCTTTAGAAAGTCGGTTGGTGCCCAATTCGAAGAGTCGGCCGAATCTGCGGCCGGCTCACGGTGAGTTTGACGCAAGCACCAACTATTTGCGGTCGGATTGCATGATGCATTCGGCAATGCGCTAGGAAGTAGCGTGTCGGAAGAGCTGGATCAGTTACCCCAGTTGAATGAGCTCAATCGAATCCTAAGAGCTACTCAAGGCCGAATTGAAGTCGATTCGCGCGTCCCGCGATCCGCAATTGAGCGTCGGATCCTTGTCTTCACGCAGTTCACCTCGCGCAACAATACTGTCGTGTGAGGAGGGCAGGAACAACTGCATGACGATAGTATTTGCGATTTGCTAACATAAATTGCACACAATGTTGCAACTACCACTAAAACTGTATCTACTTTGAAAATAGAGTGTGCATTTTTCAAGAATATGTATCAAATTGTGACAATTGGATAGGATTTGCGTTTCATCCCGCGGCTAAGATCGGCGTTCTTGTTGGGTGTCAAATGAACGTGTCATCTTAGTAACAACGCCGTTGCGCGGGAAAAGGATCATCAGTTGGACGTCACAAAGATCGCTGCAGAAGGCATGCAGCAAGATCTGCTGCGAATGCAGAGCATCAGCCAGAACATCGCCAATGTTCTCACTCCAGGTTACAAGCGCCAGATAGCTGCGCAACAGGGATTCTCCGTACAGGTTGAAAAAGGATTGGCGGTGCAGCCGGGGTCCACGATCGATGCGCGCGCCGGTACCATGCGCTTCACCGGCTTGCAGACCGATGTTGCAGTCGAGGGCGAAGCATTCTTTGAAGTGGCGACGCCGGATGGCCCGCGCTACACCCGCCAGGGCGCACTGCGTGTTGACGCAGGTGGCCGCCTGGTTGGCGCCAACAATTTCCCCATCATGGGTTCCAGTGGCGACATCGTGCTCGCCGGCGGGCCTTTTACCGTCGATTCGTCCGGACAGGTGTTCCAGGACGGGCGCGTCGCCGGTCAGCTGAAGCTTGTGTACTTCCGCGAGGCGCAGCGCCTGGAGCCGGTAGGCTCGGGCATGTACGCGCAAGGCGGCGCTTCGCTCGAAACCGCTGCAGCCACCGTGGCTGCGCGGGTGCGCTCCGGCTATCTGGAAAATTCCAACGTCGATAACGCCCGTGAAATGGTCAGCCTGACTGAGACGGTGCGCCATTTCGAAGCCCTGCACCGCATCTCCCAAGGCTATGACGAGGTCCTTGGCTCAGCAATCAGAAAGCTCGGAGAGTTTTAAGCAATGAATGACGCGCTCTATATCGCTGCAACTGGCATGAACGTGCAACAGCGCAGTGTCGACACCATCGCCAACAACCTGGCGAACGTGAATACGCCCGGCTTCAAGAAAGGCCGGGTCAACTTTGAGGATATGGTTTATCGCGCACTTGGCGCGCCGGCGGGGCAGGCGGATGCTGCGCGTCCTGCATGGCAGGGCAGCGGCGTCGGCATGCTGTCGCTGGTGAAGCAATTCGCCCCCGGCGAGTTGCGCAAGACCGAACAGCCGCTGGACATCGCGATCCAGGGCGAAGGCTTTTTTGAAGTCAACGCTACGGACGGCACCCCGGCATACAGCCGCGGTGGTTCGCTGATCGTTGACAAGGACGGCTTCCTGTCGACTGCGGATGGCCATGTGCTGAAGCCTGGCATCCACGTCGGCCTGGATGCGTTGGAAATCACCGTCAAGCAAGATGGCCGGGTTCTGGTGCGCAACCGTGAGGGCGGCTCTTCCAACGAAGTCGGCCGGATAGAGCTGGTGCGCTTTGCCGATACCCAGGGCCTGGTCGCCCTTGGCGGCAACCTGTATCGCCCGTCGGCGCAGTCCGGCGATGCGATCCTGGGACGTGCCGGCGAAGATGGCCTGGGCGGCATTGCACAAGGCTTCCTGGAGTCCTCGAACGTCAAGCTGGTCGAAGAGATGGTGGACCTGATGGCGGCGCAGCGCGCCTATGAGAGCAACGTCAAGGTGATCCAGGCTGCCGACGAGATGCTCGCGATGAGCAATAACCTGCGCAAGTAATCGTTGTCATGCGGTTTTGGGCGGGCTTGCTGTTCCTGCTGGCGGTGAACGCCACGGCCGCCGAGATCGTACTGGAACTGCGCAAGGAAGCGTCGGTGCGCGGCCCGATGGTCACGATTGAAGAACTGGTAGTGATGGATGCCAGCCATGCCGCGCTGGCCGCGACGCCTGTCGGCAGGGCGCCGCTGGCCGGGCAGAGCGCTTTGCGCAGCCGGCAGGAATTGGCCGATGTGCTGGCCCGTCAGCCGGGCTGGCGCGGCAAGCAGGTCGAATGGCGCGGTGCGGAGGCAGTGCGCGTGCGCACCGAGGCCGTGGCTTTGCCAGGCGAACGGCTGGTGGCGGAGGCGGAGCGTTACCTGCGCGAACATTTCGGCAGCCGCTACGCGAGGCTGGAGGCCGCGCCGGCAGCGGAAGTGCCGGAAGTCGCTGTTCCTGTAGGCGACCTTGCGCTGCAAGTGCGTCCGCTGCCGAACGCACGCTTGCCCGGGCGCGTCGCGCTGTGGATTGATGTTTTGGCCGGCGGTGCGGTGCAGCGCTCCATTGTGGTGCCGATGCGGATCTCGGCCTGGCAGGAAGTGCTGGTGGCGCGAGGGCCTTTGGCCGAAGGCGCCGGCATCGGCCAGGGCGAGGTGGAAGTAAAGCTGGAGCGCGTCGAGGCCATCGGCGACGAGCCGGCGGAGCCGGATGCGCTGCAGCGGAACGGCCGGCTGCGGCACGCAGTCAGTGCGGGGCAAGTGCTGTTGCGGAAGGATTTGGCGCCCGCTAACGCTGTATTGCGCGGCGACAGGGTGCGGCTGGTGGCCGGCAGGCCTGGAATGCAGGTTGAAGTGGGCGCGGTGGCCGAGGCCGATGCGCTGGTAGGACAAACAATCGCGGTCAGGCCGGCAAACGGCGGCGGCGTAGTGATGGCGCGGGTGACCGGGCTGGGTGAAGTCAGGCTGGATGAAAGATAAAGAAGAATGAAGAGCAGGATGTGGAATTGGATGGGGGCGCTGATGCTGGCACAGGCTGCCGTGGCGCAGGCGACCAGCCTGTATGATCCGGTGGCCTACCAGGCCCTGACTTCCGATTTGCGGCAGCGTAAGGTCGGCGACCTGATCACCGTCATGGTCTATGAGAACTCAAGCGCCAGCAGCACCGCGAATACCAGCGCGGGCCGCGAAGCTGGCATCGGCCTCGCCGCACAAGGCACCGGCGGCAAGCGGGTCGCGGCGTCGGTGCACACCAATAACGATATGGACGGGCGCGGACGCACCGAGCGTGAAGGCCGCGTGCTGGCGCAGCTCACCGTCTCGGTCCGCGAGATCACGGAATCGGGCGACCTGATGGTGGCGGGCGAGCAGGTGCTGGAAGTGAACAATGAGCGCCAGCAGATCAAGGTCGAAGGCCGCATCCGTCCGCAAGATGTGTCGGCGGCCAATGTCGTGCTGTCGACGCGCATCGCCAATGCGCGCATCAGCTATGCGGGCGAGGGCGACCTGGCCGCAATCCAGCGGCCCGCCTGGTGGCAGCGTTTCCTGACCCTGTTTGGCTTGTAATCCCTATGCGTCAATTTATTCTGCGCGCCATGCTGGCGCTGGCGGGGCTGTGCGCCTGTGTGCAGGTGCAGGCCGAAACGATTCGTATCAAGGACCTGGGCAAGGTCTCGGGCTGGCGTGAAAACGCGCTGACCGGCTACGGCCTGGTGACCGGCCTGGCCGGCACCGGCGATTCCAGCCGCAACAAGGCAACCCGCCAGTCGATCGCCAATATGCTGGCGCGCTTCGACATGACTGTAGTTGCGGAAGATGTGCAGAGCCGCAACGCCGCTGCCGTCATGGTGACGGCCAGCCTGTCGCCTTTCGCACGGGAAGGCGATACGCTGGACGTGACCGTCACTTCGCTGGGCGATGCGCGCAGCCTGGTGGGCGGAACGCTGATCCTGGCGCCGCTGAAGGGGCCGGACGGCAAGGTTTATGCGCTGGCGCAAGGAGCGCTGACTGTCGGCGGCTACAAGTACGACATGAACGGCAATGTGCAGCAGAAGAACCACCCGACGGTGGCTTCCATTCCAAGCGGTGCGACGGTGGAGCGGGGTGTGGTCAATGACGTGACCCTGCAGGGCAACAGCGTCACCTTCGTGCTGTCCGAGCCGGACTACACGACAGCCAGCCGTGTCGCCGCAGCGATCAACCGCGGCCTGGGCGGCAACCTGGCGACGGCGCTCGATCCTTCCGGCATCGAAATCAATATCCCGGAAGCGCGCCGCTCGCGCCTGAACGATTTCCTGATGGCCGTCGAAAACGTGTCCGTGGAACCGGACCGCCGTGCGCGCGTGGTCATCAACGAGCGCACCGGCACCGTGGTGGCGGGCGGCGACGTGCGGATCTCCAAAGTGGCGGTCTCGCACGGCGAGCTGAAAGTGAGCATCCTGACCGACAACACCGTGTCGCAGCCGCTCCTGGTCAGCAATACCGGCGCGGGCGTGCGCACCGCGCAGGTGTCGAACAGCCGGGTGGACGTCGAGGAGCGCGGCGAAACGGGCCTGGTGACTGCCGGCGGCAATACCGTCGCCGACCTGGTGCAGTCGCTCACGCGCGTCAAGACCAATACGCGCGACATCATCTCGATCTTGCGGGCAGTGAAGGCGGCAGGCGCCTTGCACGCGGAACTGATCGTTCAATAAGGACTGGATTATGCAATCGATTATCGAATCGGGCACCGTGGACCTGTTGCGGCTGGCGCTGGATGCGTCCATCATGCGCCAGCAGGCCATTGCCCACAATATCGCCAACGCCAATACCCCCGGCTACCAGCGCATGGGCGTCAGCTTCGAAGCCCAGGTGGCGCAGCTGATGGACCAGCAGAAGGCCGGCACGCCAACGCTGCCGATGGCGGCCTTGCGCCCGGAGTTCGTGTCCATCGGCCAGGAGCCGGTCTCGCTCGACACGGAAATGGCTTCGCTGGCCGAGAACACCCTCCACCACCAGGCTCTGCTCAAGGCCCTGAGCAAGCAAATGTCGCTGGTGAGCACAGCGATCAACGAGGGAAAACGCTAAATGGACTATCACGCGCTCTTCCAGATCAGCGCCAGCGGCATGGCGCTGGAAAAACTGCGGCTCGATACCACCGCCGCCAATATCGCCAATATGAACGTCGCTTACGCACCAGGCGAAGCAGGCTACCGCCCGATGCGCGTGGTGGCGCAAACCGCGCAACTGGGATTCAGCCAGCAATTCGGCAGCATGTACCGTGCCGTGGGCGGCGTGCAGTCCATGAGCGTGGTGCAGGAGTCGGCGCCGCCGCGCCTGGCGCATGAACCGGGCCACCCGCTCGCCAATGCGCAGGGCATGGTTGCCTATCCGGGCGTCAACCACACGCAGGAAATGGTCAATATGACCGCCGCGCTGCGCGCCTATGAGGCGAACGTCGCGGCCATGAACGCTGCCAAGACCATGGCGGCGCGGGCACTGGACATCGGAGGCCAGCAATGACTTTGGAAGCGATCGGCGCGATCGGCGCCGTGGATGCGCTGGACACAGTGGCGCCGGCAACGGCACAGGCGGCAGCGCCGGAAGGCAGTTTCGGCAGCTGGTTTGCGCAGGAAATGGGCGTGGCCAATACGCGCGCGGCAGAGGCAGACCTGGCCGTGCGCCAGCTGGCGGCCGGCGAACCGGTCAGCCTGCACGATGTGATGATCAAGCTGGAAGAGGCGAAGCTTTCCTTCCAGCTGCTGGCCCAGGTGCGCAACCGCGTGCTGGAAGCCTACCAGGAAGTAATGCGTACCCAGGTGTAATTGATGACGATGATGCAGATGTGGAGCGGCATGGCGCCGCGTGCCCGGACGGGATTGGCGGCGGGCGTGGTGGCGATAGTCGCGCTGGTGGCTGCGCTTGGCTTCTGGGCCTACCGGTCCGACTACCAGGTGCTGTTCTCCGAAGTAGCGGCGGCTGATGCGGCGGCGATGACGGCCGAACTGGACAAGCAGAAAACGCCTTACCAGCTGGCGGACGGCGGCTCGACCATCCTGGTCCCGAAGGACCTGGTGTACAAGACGCGCTTGAAGCTGATGGGCAAGGAAATGCCGCTGCACGGGGCGGTGGGATTCGAAGTATTCAATAACGCCGACTTCGGCATGACCGAGTTCGTACAGAAGGTGAACTACCAGCGCGCCATCCAGGGCGAACTGACCCGCACCATCCTGTCGATCGAGGAGATCCAGGCCGCGCGCGTGCACCTGGCCTTGCCTGAACAGGGCCTGTTCCGCAAGAGCGGCACCAAGCCCAAGGCCTCGGTGACGGTCACCATGAAGCAGGGTCACGCGTTGGCGCCGGAACAGGTGACCGGCATCCAGCGCCTGGTCGCCGCGTCCGTGCCCGATATTGTGGCGGCCGACGTGACGGTACTGAACCAGCAGGGCGTGGCGCTGACCCGCGTCGCAGCGGAACAAGGTGGCGAGCAATTGTCGATAGCGCAGCTGGACCTCAAGCGCGGTACCGAAGACTACCTGGCGAAAAAAGTCAGCCAGGTGCTGGACCGTACCTTCGGCGCGGGCGAGGCCGTGGCCAGCGTCGACGTCCTGCTGAACCTCGACCAGACCAAGGTCACGACGGAAGAAGTGCTGCCGGCCCGTGGCGCAGCAGGGGCGGCAGCCGGCGTCATGGTGCGCGAGCGCCAGACCAGCCGTGAAGGCGCGCCGGCCGTCGCCAGCGGCCAGCCAGCCGGCAGCGGCAGCACCCTGACCGAAGCCGATTACCAGGTCGGGCGCCGCGTCGAACAACACGTGCCGGGCAGTGGCGCCATCCGCCGCATGACCATTGCGGTCGTGGTGCGCCAGCCGCTGCGCGCGGAGCAGCAGGAGAAACTGAAGGAAGTGGTGATGGCCGCGACCGGCTTTAGCGCCGCACGCGGCGACGCCGTTGTGGTGCATACGATGGAGCAGTTGCTGACGCCGGCGCAGGCGGCGGGCAATGCGGCGCCCGACGCGCAAGGTGCGCTGGCTGGCTCGGCTGCGGCAAGCGCGGCTTCGCGCGCCTCGGCCGAAGCTGCCGCGGCCACCGGTTCCGTGCCGTGGGCCTTGACCGCCGTCCTTGCAGTGATCGTGGCGGCCGTCGCTGTCGCCTATGCACTGCGGGCGGGCCGCAGGCAGGCGCCGGCTGCGCGCCTGGATCCGGCCACGCGCCAGTTGCTGCTGCAGGATATCCGCAGCTGGATCGCGGCGCCTGCCACTGCGGTGGCGAAGGAGCACAAGCCATGAGTGGACATCGCCAGGCGGCGGCCGTCCTGCACGGATTGGCCGCGGAAGACCGCGACCTGATCCTGGCGGAATTGCCGGCCACGGACCAGGCGGCCCTGCAGGCCTACCTGCAGGAGTTGCGCGAGCTGGGCTTCGAGGGCGGCCCGGATGCGGTGGCGCCAGTGGCGCCGGCGGCCGGCAATCCGCGCGACGTGCTGGCGCGTGCCGGCCTGGTTCCGGTGCAGGCCCTGCTGGCCGCGGAACCTGCATCGCTGGTGGGCCAGTTGCTGGCGCTGGGCCCCTGGTCCTGGGCCGATGAATTGCTGGCGCAAATGCCGGCGGCGCGGCGCGAGGCGGTGCAAGCCGCCGCTGCGCAGCGGCCGGCGCCGGCGCTCGCGCGCTTCCTGCTGGAAGATGCCGCGCGCCGCCTGGCCGACAGCGTGCCTGCCGCGCCTGCCCCGGGCCGCCGAGGCCTGCTGAAACCATTACTGCGCCTGGTGCGGCCATGGACCCGATAATCCGCGCTGCCGACATTGCCAGTGTGCGGCGCCTGGCGCGGCCAGGTTCGGCCGCGCAGGCCTCGCGTGCCGCGGCCCCGGGGCCGGCTGCGGTCCCGGCGGTGGAAGCACTGAAACCGGTGCCGCCACTGGCTGCCGTGCGTCCGGCCATCCCCGGCGAGGAGGAATGGCAGGCCCTGGAGGAGCGCGCCCTGGCCTTGGGCAAGGGCGAGGAGGCGCTGCGCCGCAGCCTGGCCGACCTGGCCGTGCAGCAGGACAAGCTGGCCGGGCGCGCGGCCGAACTCGCGCAGCGCGAACAGGCGCTCGAAGCCGAACTGGACGAACGCCGTGCGGCAGCGGAAGAGCGCGGCTTGCTGGCCGGCGAGGCCAGGGCGCGCGCCGCCGTGGACGCCATGCAGGAAGAAGCGCAGGCGCATGCAGCTGCCCTGGCGGGGCAGGTGCGCAAGGTGCTCGAGAGCCTCGCCGCCAGCCGCGCTGCGCTGCTGGCGGAAGCGGACGACGTGCTGGTGGAAGTCGTGCACGCAGCGCTGTGCCGCATGCTGGGCGAGGGCGGCGCCGCACGGGCGCTGGTCGCCACGGCTGTCGCCGCAGCCTTGCGCGAGGTGCGCGATGGGGAGCCGGTGCGTGTCTACGTCCATCCCCAGGACCTGGAAATGCTGCAAGGCCTGGCCGGCGCGGAAACCGATCCGCGCGTCCAGCTGTTGCCCGACGCCGGCGTCGTGCTGGGCGGCTGCCTGGTCGAAACCGCGCGCGGCACCCTCGATGCGCGCCTGGACCTGCAGATGCAAGCCCTGCGCGAAGCGCTGATGGCGGCGCGCGAGGCGCGCCGCACCGTCCAGGTGGCCGACTGATGCAGCAATACCTCGACGCCGTTCGTGACGCAGCGCTGACCCGCCGCCTGGGCCGGGTGCTGGCCGTCACCGGCCAATGCATCGAGGCGGCCGGCCCGGATGCGGCGGTCGGCGAACAGTGCGAAGTGCTGTTGCCGCGCGGCGAGGGGCGGCTGCTGGCCGAGGTGGTCGGCGTGCGGCCGGGCCGCGTAATCCTGATGCCTTACGGAGACCCGCGCGGCGTCGCTGCCGGCTGCGAAATCGTGGCCAGCGGCAAGGCGCCTGGCATGCCGGTGGGCGAGGCCTTGCTGGGACGGGTGATCGACGCCTTTGGCGCGCCGATCGACGACCTCGGCCCGTTGCCGCCGCTGGCCACGCGCAGCCTGCACGCGGCGCCGCTCAACCCCCTGAGCCGGCCGCGCATCAGCCGCCTGCTCGAAACGGGCGTGCGCGCCATCGATACCATGCTGCCGCTCGGCTGCGGCCAGCGGGTCGGCATTTTCGCCGGCAGCGGCGTTGGCAAGAGCACCTTGCTGGGCATGCTGGCCTGCGGCGTGCAAAGCGACGTCAATGTGATCGCCCTGATCGGCGAGCGCGGGCGCGAGGTGCGCGACTTCGTTGAAAAGCAGCTCGGGCCGGAAGGCTTGCGCCGCAGCGTGGTGCTGGTGGCGACCTCGGACCAGCCGGCCCTGGTACGCATGCGCGCAGCCCATGCCGCCACCGCCATTGCGGAGTATTTCCGCGAGCAGGGCAAGCAGGTGCTGTTGATGATGGATTCGCTGACGCGTTTCGCCATGGCGCGGCGCGAAGTCGGCCTGGCCGCCGGCGAACCGCCGACGGCACGCGGCTACACCCCGTCGGTCTTCGCCGACATCCCGCCGCTGTGCGAGCGTTGCGGCACCAGCGCGGAGGGCGGCGCCATCACGGCGCTGTACACCGTGCTGGTGGAGGGCGACGATTTCAACGAGCCGGTGTCGGACATCGTGCGCGCCACGCTGGATGGCCACATCATGCTCTCGCGCAGCCTGGCGCACGAAGGACACTTCCCGGCCATTGACGTGCTGCAAAGCGCGTCGCGCCTGGCCACCGAGCTGGCAAGCGCGGAAGAGCTGGCCCTGATGGGCGAGACGGTGGACGTGCTGGCGACCTACGAGCGCAACCGGCAGATGGTGGAAATGGGCGCGTACAAGGCGGGCAGCAATCCCGGCATCGACCGTGCCCTGGCCGCCATGCCGGCGCTGCGCAGCGTGCTGCGTCAGCCGGTGGCGGAAGTGGCTACGCGCGCCAGCGCCCTTGGCGGCCTGCAGGCGGCACTCGGGACGCGTGCATGAAGCTGCGCGGATTCCGTTATGCGCTGGAACCGGTGCGCCTGACGCGCCAATGGGCAGTCGACGGCTTGGCGCCGGAGCTGCAAGCAGCCGCTGCGGAGCTGGCCGTGCAGCAGCGCGAGTTGGACCGGCTGCAAGCCCTGGCGCATGCCGCGCAAGCGGAGTGGAATGGGCTGAGCCAGGCCGGCCAGGCCATGCCGGCCGAACGCTTTGCGCAACTGGGCCGCTACCTGGGCGATTGCCGCTTGCGCCAGGCCGTGCAGGCACAGGCCGTCGAGCGGACGGTGCAGGCGCTGGAAGCCGTGCGGCAGCGCATGCTGGCGGCAAGGCGCGAACTGGATGCGGTGGAAGAGCACCGCGACGAAGCGGGCCGGCAATTCCTGCGGCAGCGCCAGGACGGTGACATCAAAGCCGCCGATGAATTGTGGAATGTGTTGAAGTCAGGACGGGGGACAGCATGACAGCGATGATTGATGCAGCGGGCGGTGCGCTCACCGCCCGCAACGGCGATGTGCGCCAGATGGACGGTACGCGCCATGCGCGCTGGCTGTACGACCTGGAGCAGGCCTTGCTTGAACAGGGATTGAAGCCTTACCAAGCGTCCGACGATGAGCAGCCGGGCGCTCGTGCCGGCCAGGATGCCTTGCCGAACAAGGCGCAGCGTGCCGCATGGGAGCAAGCCGGCCAGGTGGTGCCCGGCGCGGCGCCTGTTGCGGCCCAGGCCCAGGCCCAGGCCCAGGCAGCGGCGCAGCAGCAAGCGGAACCGCAAGCGGCGGCCCAGCCGGCCGCTGCGGCACAGTCTTCGGCTGCGGGCACGCCGGCCTTCGCGCTGGCCCAGCCTGCCCGCACGACGGCGCCGGCGCTGGCCGCGCTGCCGGTGCAGGCTTTGGCAGCGCCGGACCGGCAGCACGAGGCGCAGCCGGCGCAGGCCGGGGTTGATGCCATCGATGCTCCCGCGGCCTTGCGTGGCGCAGCTCCGCTGCAGCGCGCGGCCGTGAACTTGCTGGCAGCGCGCAATGGCGCGCCGGCGGGCGAAAGCGAACTGCAGGAACCGACTCCGTCCAGCCAGCAGGCGCAAGCGCCGGGCGAGCCGTTCGAGAAAAAACTGCTGCACCTGTTTTATGGACGCGACGGCGTGCACGCCTTCGTGCGCGACGCCGAATTGCAGGCGGAACAGATGCGCAGCCTGGCCCAGAACCTGGCCAGTGAACTGGGCGGCGAGGGCAGGCGCCTGGCTTCACTGACGGTAAACGGACGCAAGGTGGATGCCGCGCGCGGCACGGCAAGCGAAGCAGATGACACGGCGCAGTACCAGGCGCCACAACAGGACAGCACAAGGAGCATCAATTAATGGCTATTTCTTCTACTGCGGCAGTGGGCGCGGGTCCCGCATCGCAATCGAGCAATATCGGCATCGAGGATTTCCTGAAAATCCTGACGTCCCAGCTGAATAACCAGGATCCGCTGAAGCCGCTGGAAAACCAGGAATTCGTGGCGCAGATCGCGCAATTTGCGAACCTGGAGCAAAGCCGCCAGCTGAACGTGAAGCTGGACAGCATGCTGAACTACCAGTCCGCCATGCAGTCGGTGGGCATGCTGGGCCGCACGGTGGACGTGGAGCAGGGCAGCGGCCTGGTCACCGGCAAGGTGACGGCGCTGGACGTATCCTCCGGCACGCCGCTGATGACAGTGACCACCACCAGCGGTTCCTTCCTGGAAAAAATCAGCCTGTCCCAGGTCGTCAATATTCGCTAAAACAAGGGAGATTCCATGTTTGATACGCTGTTAATCGGCACGTCCGGCCTGCTGAGCCATGCGAAGGGCCTGAAAGTCGTCGGCAACAACCTGGCCAACGTCAACACGGCAGGCTTCAAGAGTTCGCAGCTGCAGTTTGCCGAGCTGTTCGAGCAGGGCGGCGGCCAGCCGGCGGCCGGGCAGGGCGATGCGCAAGGGCAGGGCGTGGTGGCGCAGGCGACGCGCGTCATGTTCCGTACCGGTACCGACCAGAGCACCGGCAATGCGCTCGACCTGGCCATCGGCGGCAACGGTTTCTTCATCGTCAAGCGCGACGACCAGCTGCTGTACTCGCGCGCTGGGCAGTTCCAGTTCAATGCCGACAACATCCTGGTGAACGCGCATGGCGACAAGGTGCAGACAATGGACAGCAGCGGCCACTTGTCCGACGTCACGCTGGCCGACCTCGAGCACAGCTTGCCGAAAGCCACCGCCGTCGCGAAAATCGGCGGCATCCTGACCAACGTCGTGACCAGCCCGCCGGTGACCGCGGCGCTGAATGGCGTCAGCCTGATCGCGCCGTCCGGTTCCAACGTCACGGTCAACCTGAGCTTCAGCAACGCTGGCGGCGGCAACTATACCGTCAAGGTCACCAATAGCGGCGGCACCGAGGTGGGCAGCGGCACCATCAAATTCGCCAACGGTTTTGCCGTGCCGGGTTCCAGCACCCTGAGCTTCAATTACACCGACGGCACGAACCCCGAGTTCGCGGTGCAACTGGATTTCAACGCGGTACAGAACAACGGGCAGTCGACCCAGCTCGCCATGACCACGCAGGACGGCTTTGGCAGTGGCGTGCGGACCGACCAGACCATTGGCGCCGACGGCACCGTGACGGTGCGCTATTCGAATGGCCAGACCGCCAAGGGCCCGCGTATCGCCCTGGCGGACTTCCAGTCCGAAACGGACCTGAACCAGGTCGCCGGCGGCTTCGAAATGCGCGAAGGCGCGGCGCTGCACCTTGGCTATGCGGGCGACGGCTCGTTCGGCAAGCTGCAGTCGGGCCATCTGGAAGGCTCGAACGTCGACCTGGCCGAAGAATTCGGCAACCTGATCCTGATGCAGCGCGGCTACCAGGCGTCGTCCCATGTGATCAGCACAGCCAATGACATGATCCAGCAATTGTTTGATATGAAGGGCCACCGTTGATGGAAGTCAGTCCATACGCGCTGCTGGGCGCCAGCCGCCTCAGCGCGGTGCGCGACACGCTGGAGCGCGCCCTGTCCGCCTGGGCGGCCGACTGGGGTATGCGCGAACCGGAAGTTGCCGTCGAACGGGCCTGGGAAGCGGCGCCGCACAGCGCGCCGTGGCAGTACGCCCGTGCCGGCACGGACGGGCGCGGCTTGTGGCTGGCCTGGCCGGCGGAGCTGGCAGGACAACTGCAGCGCCAGCTGTTTGCGCCAGACCGGCGCCATGCCCCGCAGCAGGGCCAGCCAGCCATGGCGCTGGCGGCGGCGGATGCGGCGCTGGCCGCGCTGGCCGACGGCATTACACGCGAAGCGCTGGGACAAACCGTGGCGCTTGAAGCGGAGGCGCCGCACGGCTTGCGCGACCACGCGTCGGGCGCCCTGGCGTTCGAGCTGAGGATCGGCAAGCTGGCCTGCCATGGCCTGCTGAACCATGAAGCGGTGCTGCAGCTGGCGCCGCGGCGCGCCGCCGCCACTGCGCTGCCGGCGGTCAGCCTGGTCGCGCTGCTGGCGCAGCAGCCCGTTGCGTTGCAGGTGGCAGTGGGCCAGGCGCAAGTGACACTGGGCAGCCTGTTGGCGCTGGAGGCGGGCGACGTCATCCGGCTGGACAGCCTTGCCGAAGATGCGCTGGCGGTGCGCGACGATAAGGGCCGCCTGCTGTTTGGCGGCCATCTCGGCGTTGCCGGAAACAAGTTGGCGCTGGAAGTGGTGCCTGGAACAAAGAACGGAGTAAAAGCATGAGCAGTACGAGCAAGGGCGGCGCGGCCGCCCAGACGCAGTTGGTGGAACTGGTGCACATCGAGCCGCAGCCGGAGAAGGGGCCAGCCCTGCTGGGCGGCAAGCTGGGCTTGCTGGACAGCGTGCCGGTGACCCTGAGCGTGGTGGTGGGCGAGGCGCGCACGACGGTGGGAGAACTGATGGCCCTGCGAGAACTGTCGGTGCTCAAGATCGACAAGGAAGCCGATTGCCCGGTCGACGTCATCGTCAACGGCAATGTGGTGGCGCGCGGCCACCTGGTGGTGGTGGACGACAATTTCGGCGTGCGCATCAGCGAAGTCGCCCAGGCAAGCGCGCAGGCATGAACAGCCAGGCAAGTTCGACAGCGGCCATCCCGTTCAAGCGCGAGAGCGACGTACCGGTCGGCAGTGCCGTCGGCGGCGGCGTCGGCGTGCTGCTGATCGCCCTGGCTGCGATTGTCGTGGTGCAGGTGCTGCGCAAGAAGCTCAAGCTGGCGCCGCCCGGCGCCGGTGCGCGCCACCTGCGCGTGCTGGAAACCCAGCGCCTCGGCCCGCGCAGCACGCTGGCGGTCGTCGAGTTCGCCGGCCGCCGCTACCTGCTGGCGCAGGGGGAGCATGGCGTCAGCTGCGTCGACAGCGTGCCTGCGGAAAAGGATGCACAATGAAGCGGCCCCACTTTTTGCTGCTGGCCCTGGCTTGCCTGGCGCTGCCGGCCGTTGCCGCCGAGCCTTCGCTGGCCTTGCCGGGCGTACAGGTGCAGCTGGGCAAGGGCGGCACGGACGCTGCGGCGGCCGTCCGCATCTTGCTGGGCTTGACCGTCCTCAGCCTGGCGCCGGCGATCCTGATGTCGATGACGTCCTTCATCCGCATTGCCGTCGTGCTGTCGATGCTGCGCACGGCGCTGGGCATGCAGGACACGCCGCCCAACACTGTACTGATCAGCCTGGCGCTGTTCCTGACCTACTTCACCATGGCGCCGACCCTGAAGCAGGTCAACGAGCAGGCGCTGCAGCCGTACATGGCGGGCAAGCTGTCGACCGAAAGCGCGTTCGACAAGGGCAGTGCGCCATTGCGCGACTTCATGGTGCGGCAAACCCGCGAACAGGACCTGGCCCTGATGGTGGAGCTGGCCAAGGCGGCGCCGCCGCAGGACGTCAGCGACATCAGCATGTCCCAGCTGGTGCCGGCCTTCATGCTGTCCGAGCTGCGCGCCGCCTTCCAGATCGGCTTCGTGGTATTCCTGCCCTTCCTGCTGGTGGACCTGATCGTTTCAAGTGCCCTGATGGCGCTCGGCATGATGATGGTGCCGCCGGCGTCGATCGCCCTGCCGCTGAAGATCCTGCTGTTCGTGCTGATGGACGGCTGGAATCTCGTGGTGCGCTCGCTGCTCGGTACTTTCGCCTAGAACCGATCATGGCTGCCGCCTTGCTTGCCTGTGAACCGGATGCCGGCGCCGCCCTGTGGCAGCGCTTCTGGGGCAGCCGCGACCCGGCGCTGCGGCAGCAACTGGTCGAGCGCTATCTTGAGTACGCACGCATCATGGCAGCCCGCCTGTTCAGCATGCGCGCCCATGCCGGCCTGGAGTTCGGCGATTTCCTGCAGTTCGCGCGCGAAGGCCTGCTGCAGGCGGTTGACCGTTTTGAGGCAGGGCATGGCGCCAAGTTCGAGACATTTGCCGCTGCGCGCATCAACGGCGCTATACTCGACGGCATAAGGTCGTACAGCGACGCGCAGGAGCAGGCGGCGGCCCGCAAGCGCATCCTGGCGGCGCGTTCGGCTGACCTGGCGCCAGCCGGCGCAGCGCCGGCCGACCCGGACGCGCTCTTCGGCCAACTGGCCGAAATGGCGGTGGGCCTGGCGGTGGGATTCGTGCTCGACGATTCGGGCATGTATCTTGCCGACGAGCCAGGCTACCCCGACAATGCCTACGCCGGCATTGAAATGCGCCAGCTCAGGCAGCGCATCCATGCCTTGCTGCACCAGCTGACGGAACGCCAGCGGCAGGTGCTGCATTACCACTACCTCCAGCAGCTGCCGTTCGAAGAGATCGCCAATATGCTGGGCTTGAGCAGGGGGCGCATTTCCCAGCTGCACAAGGAAGCTTTGGACGCCCTGCGCAAGCGCATGCTGCAGGACGACCCCGTTAACCTGATATTTTGATTGGACGCATAGATGAGCAATTCGATCCTCGCCGGGCTTGACCAGGCCGAACTGTTACAACTGGCACTCAAGGCCGGCGCCGGGAATGAGGCGGGCAGTGCCATTGCCTACTTGAAGGAAGCCGTGGGGCGCCCCGATGCGACCGCCCAGGCCCATTACCTGCTGGGGGCGGAATACGCCCAGCTGGGCATGTACGACCGGGCCGCCGGCGAAATGGAAGCGGCGATTGCCCTTGACCAGACGCTGTACACTGCGCGCCTGCAGCTGGCCTTGCTCTGGCTCGGCGCCAGCCAGGCCGAGCGCGCGGCCGGCGTGCTGCGCCCCCTCGAGGAAAGCGGCGTGCCGGCCGAGCTGCAGCACTTCGGCCACGGCCTGCTGTTGCTGATTGCCGATGACCTGGCCGGGGCACGTACGGCGCTGGCGCAAGGGATTGAGCTGAATCATGCCAATCCGCCGCTGAACGACGACATGCAGCGCATCATCGGCGAGCTGGACAGCCGGATCGCCGCCGCAGGCGCGGCAGCGCCGGCGGACAGTACCGGCGCCGAGGCGGACGGCGACGGCCAGCACTTGCTGCTGTCGGCTTATGCCGGCAACTTCAAGCACTAAAGCATGACTTCGATCAGCCCGGTCACCCAGCTCGTTGCGGCCATCCGCAGCCAGCTCGACCGCGCGGCGCCGGCGCGCCGGCGCCGGCCGGGCGCGGCGGCGGCATCGCGCCAGGCGGCGGAAGGGCTGACCAGCCTGATCGAACTGCGTGTCGCCCACATTGCTGAAGACGATCCCCAGCGCGGCCGCAAGGCGTTCCGGGTCTTCCTGGAAGCGGTGCTGCTGGCGCATTTTGGCACCAAAGTCGCCAATGATGCCCGCTTCCACCAGATGCTGGACGACATCCAGCAGGCCATGGAAAGCGACCCGGCCAGCGGCCAGCTGGTAGAACAGGCGATTGCCCACTTGCTGGCGCGCCAGTCCTGACTCACTAACGAAAGACACTATGCAGCATCAAGAAACGCCCCCACTCGAACGCCTGGCCCGGCACGAAGCCTACCTGGCTAGCGATCCCGACAACCTGTCCCTGCTGCAGACGGTGGTTGAGCTGTGCTTCGCGGCCGGGCTGCCGCAGCGCGCGGAAACCCATGTGCGCGCCGCGCTCGAACGCCATGCGGGCGAGCCGGGTCTGCTCGCGATGTTGGGCAACACGCTGCTGGCGCAGCAGCAATGGGAGCCGGCCGCCGAGTTGTTCGGCGGACTGCTGGGAAGGTTCGCCGATGGCGGCCTGGCCTACAATTTTGCGCTGGCCTGCCTGTTCCTGGGCCGCTGGCAAGAGGGCTGGCACGCGCTGGCGCCGTATGTCGAAGGTGAGGGCGCCAGCCCGGCGCCGGGCGCGGTCACCATCGCCTTGCGCCTGCTGCACCGGCTGGGCGACCTGGACAAGGCAAGCGCCCTGGTGCAGCGCTACCGCGACGCGTTCAGCCAGGCGCCTGCCTTCCTGGGCGCGGCCAGTGCCGTGTGCCTGGACGACGGCGACCTGGAGCAAGCCGAAGCCCTCAGCACGGCCTCGCTGGCCTGCGGCCGCAACGTCGAGGCGCTGGTGGTGGCCGGCTCGGTCGCCCTGGCCCGTACCGACAACGACGCCGCCGTCCCGCTGTTCGAGGAAGCGCTGGCTTCCAGCGCGACCGAGGCGCGCGCCTGGGCCGGCCTGGGCATGGCCAGCATGCTGCGCCGCGACCTGAAGAGCGCGCAGCAGCAGCTGGAAAAGGCGGTGCACTTCATGCCGGGCCATATCGGTACCTGGCACCTGCTGGCCTGGGCCCGCCTGTACAGCAACGACCTGGCCGGCGCGACTGCCGCCTTCGAAACGGCGCTGGGCCTGGACCGCAATTTCGGCGAGAGCCACGGCGGCATGGCGGTGGTGCAGGCCATGGCCGGCAAGCGTGCCGAGGCCGAGGCCAGCATTGCGCGCGCCCTCGGCCTGGACCGCGACAACCTGTCGGCGCGCTACGCCCAGATGGCGCTCGATGGCGACCTGCAGGATCCGGCGCGCTTCCACGCCCTGGCCATGCGCCTGTTGTCCATGCGCGAAGGCACGTTCGGCCGCAGCATGGGCGATATCGTGCAGTCTTACCAGAGCCGCTGAACATGGGTGCCGATTCCGCGCTCCAGATGCTGGCCGAACTGCTGTGGAACGGGCTGCTGATTACCGCCCCTTTGCTGGCGGTGACGCTGGTGGTCGGCCTGCTGATCAGCATCCTGCAGGTGGTCACGCAGGTGCAGGAAGCGTCGCTGACCTTCATCCCCAAGATCATCGCCGCCGTGGTGGTGCTGGTGGTGTGCGGGCCGTGGATGCTGAAGCGCCTGGTCGGCTATGCCACCGGCTTGATTGCCTCGATTCCGCAGCATTTCTGATCTGGCATGACCCTGAACATCGACATCGCCTGGCTGCTGGCCGTGTTCTATACCACGCTGCGTCTCGGCGCCGTGCTGCTGATGTCGCCCATCATGTCGGGGCTGGGCGGGCTGCTGCTGGTGCGCGTGTTCCTGGTACTGGGCTTGTCTGTCATGCTGGTCAACAGCCTGGACCTGCCGCTGCCGGCGCACGGCCTGGAGCTGGGGCCGATGATTGCGGGCGCGCTGCTGGAGCTGGCGCTGGGCATCACCCTGGCGTTCGGCGTGCACGCGGGATTTGCCTCCTTCACCCTGGCCGGCAAGGTGCTGGACATCCAGAGCGGCCTGGGCATGGGGTCGGTCTACGACCCGGTCACGCGCAGCAGCGCGCCGCTGTTCGGCACCATGCTGAATATGGTGGCGGTGGTGGTGTTCTTCGCGCTGGATGGCCACCATGCTTTCGTGCGCGGGCTGGCCTATTCGCTGCAGCAGGTCGCGCCCGGCAGCGGCCTGGCCGCGCTGCCGGCCGAGGCCGTGGTGCGCCAGTTCGGGCTGATGTTCTCGCTGGCCGTATCGCTGGTGATCCCGGTGATGCTGGCCCTGCTGCTGGCGGAAGCGGCACTGGCGATGGTGTCGCGGGTGCTGCCGCAAATAAATATGTTCGTGATCGGGGTGCCGGTCAAGATCGTGGTGTCCATCGTGGTATTGATGCTGACGGCCGGCAGCCTGGGACCGGCAATGGGACGCGTGTACAGCGGCATTTTCAGGTATTGGGAACAGGTGTTGGGTTAAATGGCAGAACAAGATTCCGACCTGACAGAACAGGCGACACAGTACAAGCTGGAGCAGGCGCGCAAGAAGGGCTCGGTCGCCCGCAGTGCTGATTTCACGGCGGCAGCGATGATGGCGGCCCTGGTGCTGATGTTCCATGCCTATGGCGGCGCCGCCTTGCGCGAAGCGGCTAGGCTGCAGCAGCAGATGCTGGCCCACGCCCAGGCGCTTGACTGGCGCAGCGAAGCGATGGCGGCCTGGCTGGGCCAACTGCTGGTGGCGATGCTGGCGATCCTGGGGCCGTTGTTCCTGGCGCTGATTGTCGTGGCGGTGCTGGCCAACCTGGTGCAGACCGGCCCCGTGTTCAGTTTCCATCCGCTGTCGCCGGACATGAACCGCCTGAATCCCGCGCAAGGCTTCAAGAAGATCATGTCGAAACGCACCCTTTTCGAGGCGGGCAAATCGATCGTGAAGCTGGTGGTGCTGTGCGCCGTGGCTTACTACATTGTGCGCGACATGATTCCCGGCCTGGCCAGCTTGCCGGCGCTGGAAGCCAAAGGCTATGTGCATACGCTGCTGGGGCTGTGCGGCTCGCTGCTGGCGAAAATGCTGGCTGCGCTGATTGTCATCGCCATGCTCGACTTCGGGTTCACGCGCTGGGAGTTCAGCCAGCGCATGCGCATGAGCAAGCGCGACGTGAAGGACGAACACAAGAACAGGGAAGGCGATCCACGCATCCGTGGCCGCTTGCGCGACCTGCGCAAGGAAATGCTGAAGCGCAGCCAGTCCGCGGCCAAGGTCTCACAGGCGGACGTGCTGATTACCAACCCGACCCATTTGGCCGTGGCGCTCAGCTACCAGCATGGCGTCTCCGGCGCACCGCAAGTGGTGGCCAAAGGGGCCGGCGAGCTGGCGGCGCGCATGCGCGAACTGGCCGGCCGCAATGGTATTCCCGTGGTACAGAACCGGCCGCTGGCGCGGGCACTGTTCCGCGAAGTCGGCCATGACGGCTATGTGCCGGAAAAATGGTACCCGCAAATTGCCCGCATCATGGTGTGGGTGTATACGATGCGCGAGGCAAAGCGCAATTCTGGAAAGGCAAGATGATGTTGGCGTTGCAAAAGGTGTTCAAGAACCACACCGATATGGTGCTGGTACTGCTGGTGGTCGGCATCCTGACCGTGCTGTTCGTGCCGATTCCCTCTGGCCTGCTGGACTTCCTGATCCTGTCGAACGTCAGCTTTGCCATGCTGATCCTGCTGCTGACGTTCTACATCGGGCGGCCGGTCGAGTTCTCGACTTTCCCGTCGCTGCTGCTGATCGCTACGCTGTTCCGCCTGTCGCTGAATGTGGCGGCCACGCGCCTGATCCTGTCCGAGGCCGACGCCGGCCGTGTCATTTCGGCCATCGGCTCCTACGTGGTGGGCGGCAATTACGTGATCGGCATGATCGTGTTCCTGATCCTGGTGGTAGTGCAGTACGTGGTGGTGACCAATGGCGCCCAGCGCGTGTCCGAGGTGGCCGCGCGCTTCACCCTGGACAGCATGCCTGGCCAGCAAATGAGTATTGACGCCGACTTGAACATGGGCTTCATCGACCAGGAGGAAGCCAAGCAGCGCCGCAAGATGCTGGAAAAGGAATCCGGCTTCTACGGCGCCATGGACGGCGCCAGCAAGTTCGTGAAGGGCGATGCGATCGCCGGCATCATCATCATGCTGATCAATATCGTGGGCGGCCTGGTGATTGGCGTCATGCAGATGGGGATGCGCTGGGACCAGGCGCTGCAAACCTTTACCCTGCTGACGGTGGGCGACGGCATCGTGACCCAGGTGCCGGCGCTGGTGATTGCGGTGGGCACCGGTATCATCGTGACCCGCTCCGCCTCGGACGGCAGCTTGAGCGGCGAGGTGCTGAAGCAGATGACCGCCTTTTCCAAGCCGATGTTCATTGTGGCGGCAGCGCTGTCGGTGCTGCTGTTCCTGCCCGGGATTCCGTCCGTGCCGGTGCTGTTGCTGGTGACGCTGCTGGCCGGCGTCGGCTGGCTGATGCGCCGCAAATCCGCCGGCAACGGGACTTCGGATGAAGACAGCGCCGACAGCTCGGCTGGCGAAGGGAAGGATGGCGAGACCGGCTACGACCTGCTGCGCGTGGAACCGTTCGAGGTGCACGTTGGCGCCGCCCTGGCGCCGCTGGTGCGTGGCGAGCAGACTGTCTTCATGGAACGCATCGCTGCGATCCGCAAGCAGTACGCCCTGGAGTCGGGCATGGTGCTGCCGAGCGTGCGCTTCCGGGACAGCGCGCAGCTTGGCGCCAATGCCTATGAGCTGCAAGTGTTCGGGGTTCCGGCCGGGCGCGGTGAAATCATGATGGAGCGCACCCTGGCGATCCGTGCCAGCGCCGAAGCGCGCCCGGTCAAAGGGATTGAAACGCGCGAGCCGACCTACGGGCTGCCGGCGGTGTGGATCGAAGAAGCTGAAAAGGACATCGCCCGCGCTGCGCGCTATACGCTGGTCGATGCCACCACGGTCTTCATCACCCATTTGAGCGAGGTCCTGAAGCAGCAGTCGGCAACCTTGCTGACCCGGACGGAGACCGACAGGCTTCTGCAGCGCGTGCGCCAGGACCAGCCTGGCCTGGTGGAAGAACTGGTGCCGACCGTGCTGTCCATCGGCGACGTGCAGAAAGTGCTGCAAAACCTGCTGCGCGAAAAGGTCTCGATCCGTAACCTGGAGCTGATCCTCGAAACGCTGGTCGATGCCGGCCGCAATTCGAAAGACCTGGGCTACCTGACCGAAGCAGTGCGGCAGAAACTGGGCCCGGCGATCTGCCAGGGCCTGATCGGCGACCACGCCTCGCTCAGCGTATTGACCCTGGATGCCGGCATCGAACAAGTGCTGATGGACAGCGTGCGGACGGCCGACAGCGGCAGCGCGCTGGTAGTGGAACCGCGCTATGCGGAGCAGCTCCTGTCGCGCCTTGCCGCGCAATCGGAGCGCATGATGAAGGGGAATATGCTGCCCGTGCTGCTTTGCTCGCCGGACCTGAGGCGCCATATCCGCGCCCTGGCTGAACGCGCGGTGCCGCATATGCGCGTGCTCTCGATGGCCGAGATCCCGGGCAGCGTCAACCTGAAGGCTTACGCCACCG
The DNA here is from genome assembly GCF_001425005.1 of Duganella sp. Root336D2. Classification (GTDB taxonomy): domain Bacteria; phylum Pseudomonadota; class Gammaproteobacteria; order Burkholderiales; family Burkholderiaceae_D; genus Rugamonas. The sequence goes on from NZ_LMDB01000005.1 coordinate 23,666, forward strand.
TCACGCTGTAATCGCCGTTCCTGGCCCGTTCCAGCATGGCCAGCTGGGCCGGCAGGCAGACCGAGCGCAGGTCGTAGCATTCCACTACGCTCTGGCGCGCGCGTGCGCGGACCATGGCGAAGGCTTCCGGCTCCGCCAGGACCTGCACGGCGCATTCGGCGATCTGCTGGGGCGAGAAGAAGTCGACCAGCAGGCCGTTATCGCCATCGCGGATCACTTCCTCCACCGGCGCCGTGCGCGAACCAATGACCACGCAGCCGCAGGCCATCGCTTCGAGCATCGACCAGGACAGCACGAACGGGTAAGTCAGGTAGATATGGGCCCGCGACAGTGCCAGGATGCTGGTGAACTGCGGATAGGGGACGCGGCCCAGGAAGTGCACCCGGCTCCAGTCGGCCGCATCGCCGATTTCCTTCCGCATGACATCCTTCCAGCTCCCGCCGCCTGCCGGTGGTGCGCCATAGCTGACGCCATCGCCGCCGATCACCAGCACGCGGGCCTGGGGCCTGCGGCGCAGGATTTCCGGCAGGCTGCGCATAAAACTTGGGAAGCCGCGGTGCGGTTCGAGATTGCGGCCGACGTAAGTCAGGACTTCGTCTCCGGCCCTGAGTGTGATGCCGGTGCCGGGAATCTGGAAGCTTGCGGCGGGATTGGGGCGCAGGCGCGCCGTGTCTATGCCTGGCTGACCTGCGTGCCGCGGTAGCGGGCAGCGCCGCAGCGACCAACTACCTGTACAACGGCAAAGGCCAGCAGGTGGGAAGCGTGGACGCAATGGGTACCCTGACCGAAACGGTGTACGACAAAGAAGGCAATGTCTCGCGTAAGATGCGCTACGCCACGCCCGTGGCCTGGCAGGATGGCGCCACGCTTGCCAGCCTGCGCCCGTCCGCTACGGAGACCGACCGCCGCTGGAATTACACCTATACCAAGCTGAACCAGCTCGAGACTGAGACAGCACCGGTGTTGGCGCTGCGTGAATTCTGCCCCACCCTGCTGATTGAAATTTGACCCAGGGCGGATATTGCCATTCTTTCCGGCAACTGTGGATAAGTGTAACAAAAAAGACAAGGGTGTCAGCGTTTTGCGCTGACACCCTTGTCTTCGTCCGGCATCGGGGGTTAATGGTATAAACGATTTATATCATTGCGCGGAGGGTGTGACTTCGTCATTTCGACTGCGCTTCTGCTCCCGTTGCCGAATTCTTCCTTTGGCTGCCATGCTGCTATGTTGGAACCGATAGGATTCATTGCCAGTTTCAACGATGTGGCAGTGGTGGGTCAGGCGATCCAGCAATGCTGTCGTCATCTTGGCATCGCCAAATACACCAGACCATTCCGCGAAGTTCAGATTGGTCGTGATGACGACACTGGTGTGTTCGTACAGCTTCGACAGGAGATGGAACAGCAGTGCTCCTCCGGCCTGGCTGAAAGGCAGATATCCAAGCTCGTCGAGAACCACCAGATCCACCCGCTGTAGTACCGCCGCCAGTCGCCCGGCTTTGCCGTCGCGTTTCTCGCGTTCCAGCGTGTTGACCAAATCAACCGTTGAGAAGAATCGGGCCCGCTTCGCGTAGTTGGTGATCCCAGATATTGCGATAGCGGTTGCCAAGTGGGTCTTGCCGGTTCCAGGGCCGCCGACCAGAACAACATTTTGGGCGGTCTCGGTAAAGGCCAGCGTCCCCAGCTGCCGTACCAACTTCTGATCGACTCGAGACGCATCAAAATCAAAGCCAGCCAAGTCGCGATGCACTGGGAACTTTGCCACATGCATCTGGTGCCGAACAGTGCGCATTGCTCGATCAGTGGTCTCAGCGTGCAACAGGTGCTCTAGCAGCCAACTGCTTGTTTCCAATGTGGCGCCTCCTTTGGCGACCAGTTCGCTCCAAGCTAAAGCCATGCCGTGCAGGCGCAGGCCCTTGAGTTCAACAGAAAGGTCACGCATGATCATCCTCCGATTGAGCCAGTTCCCGCAAATTGTCGTAGCGCGCAGCATCGGCAAGCGGCGCCTCGGTTAGTTGCAGAGCCGTGGCAGCGCTTGGAGGTTGAGGTGTGCTGTGCAGCCTGGCGAGCACGTTCTCGACGTGTTCGACAGACAGGACGCCTGATTCGACGACCAGTTCTGCTGCCACTAGCACGGCATCCAGTCCGGAGACCGGGATGGCCGCCAACACCTGCGCCATCAGTCGATCACCACCGGGATGGCGGAGCAAGCCGTGCCGTAATTTCTGCAAGGGTGCAGGCAGGTCGCCAAACGGCGCTCCATTGGGCAACGCACCAGGCTTGCGTTCGATCAGAGAGATGTAATGCTGCCAGTCGTAACGCACGTCGCCGCGATCGGTAATGCGGACATGGCTGGCGACAATGGTGTCGCTAGCGGCAACGCAGACCCGATTAGGGTACAGGCGGGCACTGACCACCTGGCCGGCCAACTCACACGGCACGGAATAGCGATTACGCGCTACAGTTACAAGGCAGGTTGAAGACACGCGCACCGACTGCTCGACGTATCCATCAAAAGGCGCTGGCATGGGCATCATGTGCAGTTGCTCTTGTTCCAGCATTTCCGCGACCGTGAATTCCCGGTGCTCTGGATGGCGCAGCTCTTGCCATAAAGCCCGGCAGCGATCACCTAGCCAAGTGTTGAGTTCCTCGAACGAGCCGAAACGACGGTTGCGGGCATCGATCCAGATTCTGCGCCTGCTGTCTTGAACGTTTTTCTCCACCACGCCCTTTTCCCAGCCGGCAGCGGTGTTGCAGAAGTCGGGATCGAACAGGTAGTGTGCGCACATGACCGCGAATCTGGCGTTGACGATGCGCCCCTTGCCTTTGTTGACCTTGTCGACCGCCGTTTTCATATTGTCGTAGATGCCGCGTCGGGCAACCCCGCCAAGTGCTGCTAGGCAGCGTGCATGCGCGTCGAACAGCATTTCGTGGCCTTGGCTTGGATAGGCCACTAGCCAGAAGGCCCGACTGGCGCACAGCTTCATGTGGGCCACTTGCAGCTTTCGATAAACGCCGCCGATAACAATACCTTCCTCGCTCCAGTCGAACTGGAAGGCATCGCCTAGCTCGAATTGCAGCGGCACGAATGCCTTGGGAGCCTTGCCTTCTTGCTGACGCCATTCCCGAATAAACTTCGTTACCTGCGGATAGCAGCCGTTGTAGCCGGCGGCACGGATCTGGGCAAATAATGCCTTCGCTGTCCGGCGTTCATGCTTCGGGCGGTGCGCGTCGGCTTTCAACGCCTGGACTATCGAGTCTCGGTAAGGATCAATCTTGAGTGGGACTGGACGGCGCTGGTACTTCGGCGCTGCCTTAGGATCGGGCTTGCGCAGCCAAGCCCGGATGGTATTGCGGGACAGACCAGTGCGTTTCGCTATTTCGTGCAGTGAGAGCTTATCGCGCAGGTGCATGCGGCGGATTTTGCCTAACATTTCCATGGTGATCACCTATTAATCTCCTGCCTAAGTTATGGGCAGGGGTAGTAGAACACCTGGGTCAGTTTTCGATCAGCACACAGCTTCTAGGTGGGTCAATTTTCGGTCAGCGCCAACAACATGGGAGGCAGGCATGAAAAAGCGATTTACGGAAGAGCAGATCATTGGCGTGTTGAAGGAGGCTGAGGCGGGCGCCAGGGTGGCTGACCTAAGCCGGAAATACGGCATTGCCGAGGCGACGTTTTACAACTGGAAGACGAAGTTCGGCGGGATGACGGTCTCACAAGCGCAGCGGTTAAAGGAGCTTGAATCCGAAAATTCCAAGCTCAAGCATCTGCTGGCCGATGCCATGCTGGATAACGCGGCGTTAAAGGAATGGTTAGTCGAAAGTGGTAAGCCCGCAGGCGAAACGACTCGCCGTCGCGCATTTAATGAGTATCCATGCGCTGGGCGTGACACGGGCTTGCGGGCTAATCGGGATTTCCAGATCCTTGTTCCGGTATGCAGCGAAGCGTCCGGACGATGACGAACTGCTGGCCAGGCTAACGACGCTCGCAGGCCAGAAACGGCGATATGGTTACCGTCGCCTGCACGTGCTGCTGCGCAGAGAAGGATGGACGCTCAATTGCAAGCGTACCTACCGCGTGTACCACGCGGCAGGATTGATGGTTCGGCGTAGGAAACGTAAACGCATCGCTGGGGTTGAGCGCACGATCCGGGTGCTGGCCACGGGCGCTAACCAGAGCTGGTCGATGGATTTTGTCTCGGACGGCTTTGTCGATGGACGGCGCCTGCGCTGCCTGAACATCGTGGATGACTTTACGAAGGAATGCTTGGCAATTGAAGTCGACACCTCGCTGCCTGGTTGGCGTGTCGCCGCAGTGCTGGAACGCCTGGCAGAATCTCGCGGCTTACCAAGCTCAGTGACCGTAGACAATGGTCCGGAATTTGCAGGAAAAACCTTGGACACATGGGCATATCAGCACAAGCTCCAGCTGAAATTCATTGCGCCCGGCAAGCCGCAACAGAACGCCTACGTCGAAAGTTTTAACGGCAAGTTTCGCGATGAATGCTTGAACGAGCACTGGTTTCTCTCGCTGCGACATGCACGCCAGGTGATCGAAGCCTGGCGCCGCGAGTACAACGAGGAGCGTCCGCACAGTACGCCGAGGAATCTGACACCGAAGCAATTTGCGGAAGGGTTATTAACCGCAGACTCCAGTTCGGGGCCGTACTAAATTAGGTAGCAGGTCAATTTCTATCGATCCAGCCCTAATGCGTGACGTCACTCCATCGATTGAAGGTGTTGGCCTCAGGCATTCGTTGCAAATGCGGAGCCTCGAGAAGCTTTTCTGCAATTCCAATTGGGTTGCGTGACCAGATTTGCTGTATTTCTACAAAACGGTGTTATTCCGGATGAGCTGTGCAGTCTGAATCTCCATCAATATCGGCAAGTCGTCAGCGGAATGAATCGGCTGATCTACCAAATCCAGGCCAACATCGCATATATCTATATCATTTGTGATACGCGTAGAGATTTCAAATCTCTCCTTATGCGACGCCTGATAGGGGAAAACTGAGTTGCCCACCCCCGTGTGACTAGCTGGCGGTTTTCCCACGAGCCCCAGGCGTGGTGCCGAAACGCTGCACCACGAATTCCACAAAGCTGGCCAGCTTGGGCGTCGACTGCCGGTCGCGTGGGTAGATCAGGTGCATTGGGCGTGGCGCCGGCCAGAACTCTAGCAGGATAGGGATCAGCCGACCGGCGGCAATTTCGTCCGCCAGCACGGCGTCGGCCTGCATCACCAGGCCCAGGCCCGCGACCGCTGCCAAGCGCAAGGCTTCGCCATTATTGGAGCGCATACGACAATGGGGTGATGTGCCTTCTTCTGTGCCGAGCTGCCCGAGACGCCAGCGCGCATCGTGGCGCCAGTGCGAAAAGTCCAGGCAGCGATGCTGCGACAGTTCGCTGGGCGTGCGTGGCGTGCCGTGGCGCGCCAGATAGCCTGGTGCTGCGCACACCATCATCTGCAAAGACCTCAGCGGGCGCGCTACCATGGTGGAATCCTTCAAGGGGCCAATGCGGATGGCAGCATCCAGGCCTTCTTCCACCAGGTCGGACAATCGGTTGGATAGGTCAAGCTCGAGGTTTACCTCGGGATTGGATTCGAGATATTCGGCCATGGCCGGCGCCAGGCAGCGGCTGCCGAATGCGGCTGGTGCACTGATCTTCAGCGTGCCGCGCGGGACCGTACGCATGGCAAGCGCGCCTGTCTCCGCCGCGTGTACCAGTTGCAGGATATGCCGGCATTGCTCGGCGTACTGCCGGCCGATTTCGCTCAGGCTCTGGCTGCGCGTGGTCCGGTGCAACAGGCGTGCACCGACCAGTTGCTCGAGGGCGGCAACGTGCTTGCTGACCATCACGGTCGACATGTCGAGCGTGCGCGCTGCGGCGCTGAAGCTGCCCGCATCCACCACACGCACAAAGACTTCCATGCTGCGCATCTTGTCCATGCATTTTTAATTCTGAGTTAAAGATGTTGTTAATTTTAGGGTATTTTTAATCCTGCTTGCAGGCTGGATACTGGCGGCATGACAACAATGACCCTTTCCCTCTGGCTGGCTTTCCTTGCCATGGCCCTTGCCGCCACCTTCAGCCCAGGCCCAGCCGTGCTGCTGGCGGTTTCCACCACGCTGACCTTGGGCGCACGCCGCACTGCATACGGTTCCGCCGGCAATGCCGTGGGAGTATTCCTTGTCTCTTGCGTGGCTGTGGGCGGCATGGGCTTGCTGTTCAAGGCGTGGCCACCGGCTTTTTCCGCCCTCAAGCTGGCGGGCGCCGCATATCTTGCCTGGCTGGGCGTCAAGCAATGGCGCAATGCGGGGCAGGTGGGGGCTGCTGCCATGGCGAGTGCGCCGGAGGGCAGCAGCCGCGGTGCGGTGTTCCGGCGCGGCATGCTGGTCGCTTGCAGCAACCCCAAGGCGATCCTGTTTTTCGCGGCGGTGTTCCCGCAATTTATGCCGCCGGGCGCGGTGGATGTCATGCGCTTCCTGCTGCTTAGCCTGACCTTTGTCGCGTGCACTTTTGTCGCGCACCTGAGTTATGTGCTGCTGGCTGCTACAGCAGGTGCGCGGATCATGTCTGGTCGGCGCATGGCGATACTGCAGCGTGGCACTGCTTTGCTGTTCATTGGCCTCGCTATCGCCCTGGCTTTTGATTGATGTATACCAATCACATACCAATTAATTGATTTAATGATAATATCACTTCCCTCGGCCGAGTTGGCGCGTTATCAGGGGAGAGCACATGGATCGCAGGCGGTTTCTGGAGTTATCGGGAGGTGCGGCGGCAGCGTTGCTGGCAGGGTGCGGCGGCGGTGGTTCGAGCGGTAGTCCCTCGACCCCGGTTCCGCCGGGAGAGGCGGGGCTGAACTGGACCAGCTTATCGGCTTCACTCGGCGGCCAGTTGCTGCGACCTGGCGATAGCGCCTATGCTGCCGCGAGCCTGCTGGCGAATATGCGTTTCGACGGCACCAAACCTGCGGCCATCATCAAGTGCAATTCGGTGGAGGATGTCAGGACCGGCCTGGCCTTCGTGCGCAACAATAGACTGGCAGTGACGCCGCGCTGCGGCGGCCATAGCTGGGCCGGGACGTCGACCACCACCGGCATCGTACTGAACGTCACGCCAATGAATGCGATCCAGGTCAATGCCAATGGCACGACCAAGGTCGGAGCCGGTGCGCGGCTGGCCGAGGTATATGACACCTTGATTGCGAACGGGGTCTGCATCCCTTCCGGCACCTGCCTGACGGTGGGCATTGCAGGCATCACCATGGGCGGGGGCATCGGCATCCTCGACCGGCAGTTCGGGCTGACCTGCGATAACCTGTTGGCGGCGGAGGTAGTGACGGCGGATGGGCGCTTGCTTAGCTGCGATGCGCATACGGAGCCAGAGTTGTTTTGGGCCTTGCGTGGCGGAGGCGGCGGCAATTTCGGCGTGGCCACGTCCTTTACCTTCAAAACCCATCGGATCGAGGACATAACCGTCGCACGCGCCGATTTCCGTTTCCAGGATTTTGCCGCGATGTTCGATGCCTGGCAGCGTTGGCCGCAGTCGCTGCCTGACAATATCTGGGCGCAGATCTACATGCAGTTTGGTTCAAGTGGCGCCTCATGCACCGTTACCGCCTACTGCCTCGGCACTTCCAGTTTCCTGCAACCTTATTGGAACGCTTTCCTTGCTGCGACAGGTGTTGCCAGCAACGATATGAGCACCGCCATCAGCCAGCTTCCTTACCGCGGTGTGGCGTGGAGCATGTGCACGGGGATTCCGTTGAAGGAGTGCAGCTTGAGCGGCTATTCGCCGGAAGGACGCAAGACCCGCTATGACGAGGTGCTGAGTTCCGATTTCTTTAACGCGTTGCTGCCAGCGGCAGGCATCGCGGCGTTGAACCAGTCGGTGAAAGATGCCATGGCTGCCGGCATTTCCGGTTCATACATCTTCGACCACATGGGTGGTGCGATCAGCCGTGTCGCAGAAGATGCAAGCGCCTTTGTCCACCGCAAGGCCTTGTTCAGTGTGGAATACGCCACCTGGCAGTCGCGCGCCGTCTACGACACGACGTTCCCCAACCGCATGCGCGGTGTGATGAAAGCCTGGAGCAGCGGCGGCGCTTACGTGAACTATCTCGATCCGCTTCTGAAAGAATGGCAGCCGGCGTACTACGGTGCGAACTATGCGCGCCTGTCGAAAATCAAGAAGAAGTACGACCCCGGCCGGGTTTTCAATATGTTCCAGGGTGTCGAGCCGGCGTAGGTGCATGGCGTGGCCGCAAGGCCAGCGCTTCCGTGACCCAGTAGAGCAGGGCGATGGCCGGGAAGGTAATGCCGGCCAGCAGCGCTGCGCGCCAGCCGTAGTTTGCCAGGATCCAGGCGCCAGTCGCCGAGCCCAGTGCACCTCCTGTGAAGAACACTGCGAAGTAGATGCCATTCAAGCGGCTGCGCACCTCTGCGCCCAGCGCAAATAAGGCGCGCTGCCCCAGCACGAGGTTGGCAGCTACTCCCATGTCGAGCACAATGGAAGCAATGGCCAGCATGCCGATTGCAACGACGCGCGATTCAGGTACCCACAGCGGCAGCGCAAAGCCGAGAACCCCGAGCAGGAGCGCGCCAGCGGTTGCTGGCAGCGTATGGCCTTTATCTGCCAGCCTGCCGGCGATGGGCGAGGCAACAGCACCTGCCATGCCGACCAGGGCAAACAATGCGATGCCGGTCTGGGACAAATGGAAGCGTTCACCTTCCAGCACCAGTGGCACAACCGTCCAGAACATGCTGAAGGCGCCGAACAGGCCTGCGTGATAAGCCGCACGGCGACGCAGCACAGGCGTGTCGCGGAACAGGTGCCACAGCGAACCAATCAGTCGCTGGTAGGAAAGCGGTGCGGTAGGCACGCGCTCAGGCAGTTTCGCGCGCAGCACGAAAGCCAGTACTGCCACCAGCACGGAGGCTGCGCCAAATACTGCGCGCCAGCTCGCAAAATCGGCAAGCAGGCTCGCCGCGGGGCGGGCCAGCATAATCCCCAGCAATAATCCGCTCACCACCTTGCCAACGGTCTGTCCGCGCGTCGCTTCGTGCGACAGGTGGGCGGCGAAGGGCACCAGCACCTGGGCTGCGACAGAACCGAGCCCGATGGCCAGCGAGGCAGCAAGGAACTGCATTGCGGTTTGGCTGGAAGCGGCTGCCGCCAGTGCTGCTGCAGCAAAGAGCAGGGCAACGAACACCAGCTTGCGATTTTCCAGCAGGTCTCCCAATGGGACCACGAACAGCAGCCCGAGTGCGTAGCCGGCCTGCGTGAGGGTCACGATCAGGCCCGCTGCTTCAGGCGAAAGGCCGGTTGCAGCGCTGATAGGGCCGACCAGGGTTTGCGCGTAATACAGGCTGGCGACGATGAGACCGCTGGCGCCTGCCAGCAAGGCCACCATGCCGCGGGAAATGTCATTTTTCATATTTGAACTCCGGTAGTGGAAAGCATGGGGGCATTCTGCGCGAGCGGGTCCAAAAGATAATTAGGCAACAAATGCTCTATACTTTTCACAATAAGTGAACAATTGGAGTGCCATGGACCGCCTGAAAGCCATGCAAACGTTCGTCCGCATCGTGGAAGCAAACAGCTACACCAAGGCGGCGGAAACACTCGGCCTGCCACGCGCCGCGCTGACAGCGACGATCCAGAAGCTGGAAGCCTACCTCGGCACGCAGCTGCTGCAGCGAACTACGCGCACGCTCGCGCTGACCAGCGACGGCACGGCATACTTCCGCCATTGCATGGCGATCCTCGCCGCGGTGGACGAAGCGGAGGCACCTTTCCGCGCCAGCGAAAACGCGACACCGCAGGGCCTGCTGCGTGTAGAGCTGGGTGGCGCGGTGGGACGCAAAGTGGTGATACCGCGGCTTGGGGAATTCTGCCGCGCCTACCCGAACGTCGAGCTGGTGCTGAATCTCAGTGACCGGCTGGCAGACCTGGTTCGTGACGGCGTGGATTGCGCCTTGCGCGTGGGGGCGCTGCAGGACTCCGCCCTGATCGGGCGCCAGATTGGCACCATGCGCTTCGTGAGCTGTGCCGCGCCTTCGTACCTGGCCGCGCATGGTGCTCCGCAATCGCTTGAAGACCTGGCGCAGCACAAGGCGATCCTGCATTACTCGGGACGCACGGGCCGTCCCTTTGATTGGGCGTTCAGCGCCAGTGATGGCGAACGCAAAATCGATATGCCCGGCACCCTTGCGACAAACGACGCGGAAGCTTATGCGACGCTTGGCTTGCAGGGACTGGGCCTGGTACAGACGGCGACCTACCTTGTCCGCGATCATCTCGCCAGCGGCGCGCTGGTGCAGGTGTTGCACGATACGCCGCCCACGCCGATGCCCGTTTCGCTGGTTTATCCGCAAGGCCGCATGGCTTCGCCCAAGCTGAAGGTGTTCGCGCGCTGGCTGGAGGCACTGTTCGATGCCGAGCCCGACTTGCGGCGCGACACCTCCCAAAGCTTTGTTGCGGGAGGGGAAGATTGATAATAGTATATTGTTGTTGAATTAATTCGAGCGTGGGTGATGAAGGATCCCTGTATCTCGCAAGACCTGAAGGAAAACTGGAGTAACAGGGTTCTCAATCTGGCCTCCATTTTCTTGCCCTGGATGTTGATGGCTGCCATGGCTGCCGGCGGCGGGAGGCAGCTTGCGCCAACGGTCGCGACTGCGCTGGTCTTTGCCGTTTTCTTTGCTTTAACCGTGATGGGCGTCGCCATCGGCATGCATCGCTATTTCACGCATCATGCATTCAAGACCAGTGGCTTCATCAAGGTGTGCCTGGGCGTGCTGGGAACCTGGGCGATGCAAGGCGATATCACCCGCTGGGTGGCCGACCACCGGCGGCACCATCGCTTCGCCGACAAGCAATTCGACCCGCATTCGCCATGGTATTCCGACCGCGGCCCCATCTCGAATCGACTGCAAGGCTGGTTCCACGCCCACGTTGGCTGGATGCTTTACGGACGTGTCTCACAGTCAGCGCGCTATGCGCCGGATTGTCTTGCCGATCGCAGCATTTCGTTCCTGTCGAACTATTATTGGCCGATTGTCGCGGCAGGCCTCATTTTGCCCGGCGCCGTTGGCTATTGGCTGGGCGGCGAAGATGAACTGTATCGATGCATCTTCTGGGCCGGCGCTGCGCGGGTCGCCTTGCTTCACCAATTGACCTGGTCGGTCAATTCGTTCGGCCATATGTTTGGAAACAAGGTGGCCGGCAGCGAAAACGAATCGCGCGACAATATCTTTTTTGCGCTGCTATTGCTGGGCGAGGGTTTGCACAGCCACCATCATGCACGCCCAACCTCTGCGATGAACGAACCCAGGCACCTGGATTTTGGCGGCTGGATTATTCGAGGTTTTGAAAAGCTCGGCCTGGTCTGGCAACTTCGATAAGGCCTCAGGGCAGGACGTTACGCAGGGCGATCGGCGCGCCGTGGCGGACGGCAGTCATTTCCGCCACGATGGCGACGGCAATTTCGGGCGGCGTGTGGCTGCCGATGGGCAGGCCGATCGGGCCGTGCAGCCGATCCAGCTCTTCGGACGTGAAGTCGAAGTGGTGCGACAGGCGTTCGCGCCGCTTGCCGTCATTGGCGCGCGACCCTACCGCGCCAACATAGAAGGCAGGGGAGCGCAGGGCTTCCAACAGCAGCATGTCGTCCAGTTTAGGATCATGGGTCAGCGCGACGACCGCAGTGCGCGAATCGGCGTGCATGGACAGGAATGCGTCATCGGGCATCGAAGTGAGAAGCTTCGTGCCCGGCACGCGCCATTCAGCGCCGTATTCCAAGCGCGGCTCGCAGATCGTGATGTCGTAGTCCAGTGCCTGGGCCATTTGCGCAAGGTAGCAGGAAATCTGGCCGGCGCCGACGATGAACAAGCGCCATTGCGGACCATGCACCGTGCGCAGTTGCCGGCCATCCCAGTTCAGGGTGTCGCCGCGCCGCGCGGCGGCCTGCGTTGAGGCGCCCTGTGCCAGGTCCACTTCCCTCAATACCAGTTCGCCGCGTTCCAGGCGGCTGGCCAGTTCGTTCAGTTGCGCGGCGTCCGGCTGCGGTTCAACCACCAGTTGCAGCGCGCCGCCGCAGGGCAGACCGAAGCGCGCGGCTTCGTCCTGGGTGACGCCATAATCCAGGCTGAATGGCAGGCGCTCGCCAAGGCGGCCTTCTCGCATGCGGGCGATGATGTCGTCTTCAACGCAGCCGCCCGATACGGAACCGACGGCAAGGCCATCGTCGCGAATCACGAGCCAGGATCCGGCCGGGCGGGGCGCCGAGCCCCAGGTGTGGGCCACCGTTATCAGCGCGTAGCGCCTTCCTTCGGCCGCCCAGCGGCGGGCGGCCTCCAGCACCTGCAAGTCGACACTTTCCATCAGGCCTTCAACTCCTCCGTGCGGATCGGCAGGCTGCGCACCCGTTTGCCGGTTGCGGCGGCCAGTGCATTCGCCAGCGCAGGCGCCAGCGGCGGTACGCCCGGTTCGCCAATACCGGTAGGCTTCTCGGCAGACGGGACGATATGCACTTCCACTTTCGGCATTTCGGTGATGCGGATAGGCGCATAGTCGTGGAAGTTGGACTGCTCCACCACGCCGTCCTTCAGCGTGATGGCGCCATGCAGCGCAGCCGACAAGGCAAAGCCAACGCCGCCTTCGACCTGTGCGCGCACCACATCTGGATTAACGACCATGCCGCAGTCGACGGCGCACACGACACGGTCGACTGTGAAGCTGCCATCGGCGTTCACGGTCACCTCGGCTACTTCGGCAACATAGGTGCCGAAGGATTCATGCACTGCGACGCCGCGGCCGCGGCGCGTGCCATTCGCTCCCGCCGGCAGCGGCTGGCCCCAGCCGGCTTTGTCAGCGGCCAGTTTCAATACGCCCGCATGGCGCGGATGCTTGTCGAGCAGCGCCAGGCGGTAGGCGACGGCGTCCTGCCCGGCGGTGCCCGCCAGTTCGTCGATAAAGGTCTCGGTGGAGTAGGCAGTATGGGTCGAGCCGACCGAACGCCACCAGAGCACCGGAACCTGGATATCTGTCGGCGTATGCAGTTCGACGCGCATGGCCGGAATGCCATACGGAAGATTGGCCGCCCCCTCGACGGAAACAGCATCAATGCCATCCTTGATCATCATGCCGGCAAATGCAGTGCCGGCCAGAATCGATTGGCCGACGAGGCGGTGGCGCCATGCCGTTGGGCGGCCATCCTCGCCCAGCGACGCCTCCAGCGCATGGTGGAAGGCAGGGCGGTAGTAGCCGGCCTTCATGTCATCTTCGCGCAGCCAGACCATCTTGATTGGTGCGCGCGATTTGCTTGCCTTGGCGATCTGCACCGCTTCCAGTACGAAGTCGGCGTCCTTGCTGGCGCGGCGGCCGAAGCTGCCGCCGGCGTACAGCATGTTGATCTTCACTTTCTCAGGCGGCAAGCCAAGCAGCGCGGCGACCGATGGCTGGTCGATGGACTGGAACTGGGCGCCATACCACAACTCGCATTCGCCTTCGCCGATGCGCACGACGCAGTTCAGCGGCTCCATCGGTGCGTGTGCGAGGTAGGGGAAGTCATAGGTGGCGCGCAGCACGCGGCCAGGCCGCGCAAGGGCGGTGTCGGCATCGCCGGCGCTATGGGCGACCAGGCCAGGCTGCTGCGCCAATGTGCGGAACTGCGTGAAGATATCTTCGCTGCCCAGCTTGAACGCCCTGGATTCGTCCCAGTCGATCTTGAGCGCGTCGCGGCCTTTTTTCGCGCTCCAGGTGTCATGCGCCAGCACCGCTACGCCGCTCGGGATTTGCACCACGTCCACCACACCCTTGATCGCCTTGGCCTTCCTGGCGTCGAAGGATTTGACCGTGGCGCCAAAGCGCGGCGCATGGGCGACAACAGCCGTCAGCATGCCTGGCAGGTGCACGTCCTGTGTGAACTGCGCACGGCCATTGACCTTGTCCGCGCTGTCCTTGCGCGGCGCGTGCTTGCCGATCAGCTTGAAGTCCCGGGGAGATTTCAGCGCCACGTCGGCCGGTACCGGCAACAGTGCTGCGGCTGGCGCCAGCTCGCCGAAGGTGGCTTTGTTTGCGCCGTGCGTGACAACGCCCTCGCTGACGCGGATCTCGCCGGCAGGCACTTTCCATTGTGCCGCAGCGGCCGAGACCAGCATGGCACGGGCACTGGCGCCGGCCTTGCGCATCTGTTCCCACGAGTTGGCCATGGCAGTACTGCCGCCAGTGCCCTGGAATGCTCCGAATGCCAGGTTGTTGTAACGGCGGGCGTCCGCCGGTGCACCTTCCACGCGAACCTGGGACCATGCCGCGTCAAGTTCTTCCGCTACCAGGGTGGCAAGGCCGGTGTACGCACCCTGGCCCATTTCAACGTGCTTGGCGATGACGGTGACCATGCCGTCCGTCCCGATGCGGACAAAGGCGTTCGGCTCGAATTCCGGGACTGCAGCGGCGGAAGGAGCCGCGGCCTGCGTGCCAGGCAGGTACAGGGCCAGCGTCAAGCCGGCCGCAGCTTGTACCGCGCTGCGCAGGAAATCGCGGCGGCTGCCGTTTTCAATGCGGGGAAGATTCATGTTCATGCCAGCTCCTGTGCGGCTTCGTGGATGGCGGCGCGGACGCGCACGTAGGTGGCGCAGCGGCAGATGTTGCCGGCCATGGCGGCGTCAATGTCCGAGTCCGATGGCTTGCGATTGCGTTCCAGCAGGGCGACAGCGCTCATGATCTGGCCGGACTGGCAGTAGCCGCACTGCACAACGTCCAGCTTTTTCCATGCCTCCTGTACTACCTTGCCAATGCGCGCGCGGTCGACGCCTTCGATGGTGACGATCTTCTTCCCGACCGCAGCCGAAACCGGCGTGCTGCACGAGCGAATCGGGGTGCCATCCAGGTGCGCCGTGCAGGCGCCGCACAAGCCCATGCCGCAGCCGTATTTGGTGCCGGTCATTTGCAGCTTATCGCGCAGCACCCACAGCAATGGGGTGTCGCCAGCGACGTCAACGCGTGTCGTCGTGCCGTTGATATTCAGTGTGATCATTCCGTACTCTCCGCTCATGTGGAAATGCAAGCTTGCATTCTAGGGAGCGGGATTTGGCAACTGATAGCACGATTCCACTGATTTCTTGCCTGATCCTCTTTGGCGTATCAGGCAGCGGCAGCGTCGCGCCGCATGGCGTCGATATCGCGCTTGGGCGGCGCGCCGAACAGGCGGCTGTATTCGCGGCTGAATTGCGAGGGGCTTTCGTAGCCGACCTTGAACGCAGCGCTGGCGGCATCGAGCTGCTCGTTCAACATCAGGCGCCGTGCTTCATTCAGGCGCAGCCACTTCTGGTACTGCAAGGGGCTCATTGTAGTCAGCTGGCGGAAATGCAGGTGCAGGTTGGATGCGCTCATTTTGACGTGCGCTGCCAGCTCGTCGATGTGCAGCGGCTGCGCGTAATGCAGGCGCAGCCAGTCGAGCGCTCGTGCGATGCGGAAGCTCTGGGTACCAACCGAGGCGATCTGGCGCAAGCGCGCGGACTGGTCGCTGAGCAGCAGCCGGTAGTGGATTTCGCGTTCGATCAAAGGGGCCAGCACTGGCAAGGCTTCGGGCTCGTCCAGCAGTGCGATCAAGCGCTGGAAGGGCTCGGCCAGCCCGGGCGTCATGCTGCCGATAGCAGCCACTCCCTGGATGGCAATGTCGGCCGGCGTTGGTCGCCTGCTATGCGTCGCCAGTTCGGCAATGGTGCGCAGGTCGAGCTTATACACCAGGCCAAGGCAAGGGTGGTCCGGGCTCGCTTCCAGTACCTGCGAGCTGCCGGGGAGGTTAAGGGAAGTCACCATGAAACGCTGGGCATCATAGCGGTAGCACTGTTCGCCAATCACCAGCTGCTTGGCGCCTTGCGCGACCATCACGATGCTGGGCTCCACCAGGCAAACGTTCGGCGTTGTCGGCTCGTTGCGCCGGTACATGTACAGGTTGGTAACCGGGGACTGGTAGTCTTCGACGTCCTCGGTCCATTGTGCGATAGCGTTAGCCAGGGATTTCATGCGGGTCTCAACGAATTTATCGCGCTGAGCATAACACCGCCGCCAAATTTATTCAGGGTCCGGCATGAGATGTTCGCTTGACAAGGTCGACGGGAGCGTCCTACCATTTATGTAGGACGAGTGTCCTAATCCATTTTTTTTAGGGAGGAGCATGGTGGGCGAACTGTTTGCTGGGCCAGATGGCGGCGCGCGATGCCGTTGGTGCGGTGCTGCGCCGGAGTTCCTGCATTACCACGACCTCGAATGGGGTTTTCCGGTCGTCGACGACGCCCGCCTGTTCGAGAAGATCTGCCTGGAGGGGTTCCAGGCAGGACTGAGCTGGCGGACGATTCTGGCCAAGCGTGAAAACTTCCGGCGTGCTTTCCATAACTTCGATATCGGACGCATTGCGCGTTTCTCGGAACGGGACGTTGAGCGCCTGCTGCGGGACGAGGGCATAGTCCGCCATCGCGGCAAGATCGAAGCGGTAATCAACAACGCCAAGCGCGCGAAAGAGCTGATCGCAAGCGAGGGATCGTTGGCGCGATTCGTCTGGAAGTTCGAACCGGCCCAGGATGCGATGGCCGCACCGCAAACCGTTTCGACTTCCGATGAGGCCATCGCCCTTTCCAAAGCGCTCAAAAAACTGGGCTGGAAATTCGTCGGGCCGACAACTGTCTATGCCTTCATGCAGGCCATGGGGCTGATCAACGATCATGCGCATGGGTGCGTCGTGCGGGAGCGGGCGGCATCGGCGCGCTCCAGGCTCAAGCGTCCATGATTCGTAAGAGGAACCAAAGCAGTTGCTGGCGCCACCAAGTGAGGTCGTTTCGGTGACCGAACAGAGTGAATGGAGATGCAATGCTCAATCGAGCCGGCTACAGTCCCTTGCCAGCCTTGCCGCCGACTGCGGGCGGTACGCAATCCTTGTCGCCGCCGGCGCGCGCACCGGCGCAAGGCAGCCCGCAGCCGTCAGCGCGCATGCCTGCGCCGCGCGCCGGGACGGTACATCCCTTGCAGTCGCAATGGCGCGGCTCTACTTCGCAAGCCGAGGGGCCGCCGTCGCAATCGGTAGGCTGCAACAGCACCGTGCTGGACATGGTGAAATGGGACACCAAACATAACGTCGACATGGTGGGCAACGTCCTGGTACTTGGGCATGAGTCGCGTGCCCACGATCCCCGGCAGCGAAATGCCGGCGGATCGCCAGAGCCGAAGATAAAGCTTGCGCTCGATAGCGGCACGCTTTCGCCGGCAGACGCCCGGTACGCGGAGATGTTGGGCAAGCAAGCTGCGGTGAACATGCTGCATAACACCACGCGGCGTTACGACTTGCACGGAACACCCGCAGCGCAGTTTATCCAGGATGTCTGCGACTGGCTGGGTGATCCTCGCACACGGATGACTGCGGGCGCACTGGGCGACATCGTCAGGGACGTCGGCGAAATGGTCCATGCCCAGGAGAGCAAGGACCTGGGCCCCTCCCGCGCCCCGCGCGAGGCCAAGCGGATGCCGATGGAATGCCTGACCCATCTCGGCTACGCGATACGGGATATGCGGCACGACGCCCGCCCCGAACACCGCCAGTTCCTGAAAGAGCTGGGATACGAAACGATGGACCGCACCATGCAGCACAAGTTGCGGCCCGACGAGACCAAGGACTGGTTGCGCCAGGTGGAGGCTGATTGCCGGCAAGCGGGATTGGAGGGCCTTGGCAAACTGGTGAAACGCCTGCGCCACGACATCCCCGCCTCGGCGGACGGCTACGAGACGCGGCTGCACGACAACATCTACGGGCGCGCCATGGAATCGGTGCTGATCGCCGAACTGGTTCGCGACCCGCCGGCGAACGTCAAACAGGGCATGGGCGCGCTGGCTTTGCACCTGGACCTGGCGTTGAAGGCGCTGCCGCGGCAAGCGCAGCAGGATGTTGCGCTCCAGGTGCAAGGCATGATGCGTCACGAGCGGCGGGGCTGGCAAACCAAGTCACCGGAGCTTGAGGCCTTTTTCAATGCGCGCCCCGAGCATGCTCTCGGCGCGCTGAAGCGCCTGTTGCGCGCACCGATGGACAATGGCTTTGATTGCATCGCGATTCCATACGTGAGCGTCAAGATGTCGCTATGCATGCAGGCCCACGGCGCTGCGCCATGGATGGGCAAGGCGAACCGGAATTACGCCAATGTAGTGGGCCCTGCGGCCGCGCGGCTGACGGAAGGAGCGGCCAATGCCAACCGCATGGCGCCGAAATCAGGAATCACCATGCACCACCAGCCCGACATCGTTCGCGGCAGGGAATCGGCCATGCATCCGGGAGACCGGAACCGTCCCAACCTGGAGCAGGCCAGTCCGGAATTGCACACCGCACTCGAACATGGCGTATCGTTCGTCAGCGGGGTGTCCGGATCGACCAATATCGTGATGCACATGGTGGGCGATATCCTGGACCAGGGCGGGAAGGTCGATCCGAAGGACGCCTTGCTGGGCACCATGATGTTCCTGAACTATGACGGCGGCCACTCGATGCACGAGGCCATGTGGGTCGGCAACCAGCTGGATCGCAGCCTTGACCTGAAAATGGACATGCCGGGTGGCGATCCGCGCAACTTCGTCGCCGACTATGATCGTTTCATCGAGTCGTTCCCACAAGCCAAGGGCCGCGACCAATTACGCGCCGCTGCCGATATGGCCTGGGACAAGACCCTCGACCATTTCGGCCGGCACAGCCACTTCTCACCGGAGAACCGGCCGCCGATAGCTTGATCACGTGGATTTTGAGGCAGTTCCTGGTTGCCTGGACTTGCCCTCGGATGCAGCTGACTGCTTGTTGCCTTTTGCAGAAGATGCGTTGCCCGCATTTTTGCTGTTCTGGGTTTCTTGCAGCTTGCTGTTGCGCCCATTTTTTCCGGCTTGGCTTGGCTTGCTCATGATTTCCTCCGTGTTCAGCAGGATTACTGCTTCAATGATAATTGCAGCCCGCTGCCAGGATGTAGGAGTGACGCCTGACCGGACGTAGGCGAGTGGCCAAGCCGGTGTATGGCGACGAACGCTATACTTGCAGGGTCCACTTTTCCCGAAGTTCGATGCGCGCCTGGCCGTTGTTATCCATTTTGACAAGTTTCCTGCTCGTGGGGCAGGCGGAGGGCGCTTGCCAGCCGCTGCGCTACGGCTATACGGACAAGGCGGTGCCTCCTTATTACAACGGCTCCGGGCCGGAGGCTCCTGAGCCGCCTGGCGCACTGGCCGAACTCGCGCGCGATGCCGCGGCCAGCGCCCGTTGCCGGGTCCAGATGGTGCGCATGCCGCCGGCGCGCCTGCACAAAAGCCTGGACGAGGGGGCGATCGATGCGATGTCCCTGTTTGATCCGCAGGTGGTGGGCGAACTGCCGAATGTCGTTTATCCGCGCGACAAGCAAGGCAAGCTTGATGCGGCGCGCGCCATGCCGCTTTACGTCGTGGTTTTTGTGCGCGCGCGCGACTACCTGCCGGTCGATGCCGATCCGGCGGTCACCTTGCGCGGGCGTATCGTCGGTGTTTCGCAAGGCGCGCCGCACGTCAAATACCTGCAAAGCGCAGGTGTGGAAGTCGATGCCGGCGCCTCCAATCCCGACCTCAATTTCGAAAAACTCAAGCTGGGGCGCATCGACGGCTTTGCCATTTCGCTGTCGACGCCGGAGGACATGGACGCGCCTGTGGCGGCGCGCTACGGCAAGGAGTTCATCCGCCTGCGCAAGCCGCTGCTCGTCATTAACTCGTGGCTGGCGTTGAACCGGGCTTATTACGAGAACAACCGCGAAGCTTCCGAGGAGATCTGGAACTGGTACGGTTCCCACGGGCGAGCGCACCTCAACACGCTCTTGAAAAAATACCGGCGCTAAGCTCAGTTGCGCCGGTACTGGCGGGCGAACTGGAAGATGTGCTCCCAGGTTTCCGGGAAATCGCCGGGGATGCGTCGGTTGTACATATAGATTGCGCCGGCGATTGCCTGCAGCCTGGCTTCGAACGGCAATTGCAGCCCGGGTCCGAAATCGAGCGAAGCGAAGCCGGTGCGGGCGGTGTCGGGATTGATTTCGTGCAGGTCGCAATCGCGGTTATGAAAGTAGATGCCGACGCTGATGCGCGGCTGCCTGGCCCGTGCGCTGCTGCGACCGCCCCAGTGCAGCACGTGGGTATTCCATCCCAGGGGCGCGCCGGCGGGAGCGGGCAGCGCACGCACGTTCTGCCAGTCGCCCAGGTCCAGTTCTATCTGTTCGCCCTCCGGCCCCAGGCTTCGGTCCAGGTTCTGCGGCAGCACGTACATGCAGGCGTTGAGGGGGCTGACGTCGGTCAGCGGAATCCAGATATTGAGTATCCGCGGGCGGCCATCGGCGCCGACGGCTTGCGGGTGGTGCAGGTCGCGGTGCGGCCCCCAGCCGGTGGCGTTTTCCTGCGGCGCCACGTGCCAGGCCCAGATATCGGTGGGCATCATCTGGTAACGCTCGCCCAGTAGCTGGCGCAGGACGGGGTCGAGCGGCGCGAACATCTGCCAGAAAGCGTCGTAGACCATGCAGAAAACAGGTGGAATGCCGCGCTGTACCAGCCCGCCGATCACTTGTGCGAGTTTGCCTGCATGGCTGCGCGGGATGATGGGGCCGGCCTGGAAATAACCTTCGGCGAGGGTGTCCGCCACATGGCGCCCGGGCTCGCCCAGGCCGGGCAGGGCGGTCGGTGCCGGCTTGGCCAAGGGCGTTGCGCTGATCGGCATGTCCGGATTCATGTCCAGCCAGAATGCCAGTTGGCCGGCATGGGCCAGCGGCGAAGGAGAAGCTGCCTGTGATTGTTGTTCTGCGTAGTCCATTTGCTCGTCTCAAGTGAGAACGCCGGCAAGCGCTGACAGGGGCCGCGCAAATGCGCCCGGCACCAGGCCTGCCGATAGGTGGCTGCGCCGGCTGCGCTGGTTCCGCGCTGCCGTTGCGCTGCGATGGAACGCATGCGCTGTTTGCTGCCACTCAGCTTGGGGCGCTGCTGCCCTACACCATATCAACCTTGAAAGGAGTCAGAAATGCTGCCAATACTTGCCGCAATCGGTCGCGCCGTCCTGCCTGAAGTTATCAATACCGCTGCCAAGGTCCTGGGCGGCGGCTCGGAGCAGAAGCCGTCAAACCCGGCGGAGGACATCATCTAAGTGAAGCGCTTGCGGCCCCCAAGGCCGCAAGCGCAAGCCGGAGCCTGTTCAACCGCTGGTGATATCCGCTCCGGATTCTTCCCGTCCCTTATCCTTGATCTTCTCCAGCGTGGCGACGCTCACCCCCAGCATGCCCGCCAGCTTCTTCATTTCTTCCGCCGAGATGGTGCCGTCCTGCAGCTTCTTCAGCAGCTTTTGCAGATCGTCCTCGTCCTCGTCCTCGCCACCGCCACCGCCGCTTTTTTCCGCCTGGTTGGCCTTGAGGCGCGACTCCAGTTCGTGACTGATCGCGTCGCGGGCAGCGGAACTCAGGTTGTCCTTTCCCAGCATGTTGATCAAGTCTTCATTGGACTTGAATTTCAGGCTGTCCTTGAAAAGGTCGCTGGCCTGGGAGGAAAAATTGAAGCCGCCGACCGGTGAAAATTGAATGCCCATATCTGCTCCTTTGATGGTTGAGGTTTTCCTGCGCATGTTCCATTACATAACGCACCGATAGGTAGCGGCTTTACGGCATACGGTTCCACGCAAGAGGCAAACCAAAAATCGAATTCGATGCATGGAACTGCCGGCGCACCGGCCTCCACATATCGCTACCGTCGCAACGCAATGCGTAAGGCGGCAACTTCAACCACAACCAAGGAGGTAACCATGTCTGGAATGACCGCAATCACTTCGTGGATCGGCGCCGGCGGCGCTATCGCTGATCAGGAAGCTACCGCTGCAGCAAAAGAAGCAGTGAATGCCAACGCCGCGAAACTGAAGCTGGCGAAGGCTGGCCAGGACAACGCCTTGTCCCTGATCTAAGCCCCCTCAAGCCCGCCAGGGAGTGAGGTGAAGGGGTGGAACCATCCGGTTCCACCTCTGTTGCATCGATCAAAGGAGAACCATATGAGCAGTTACCAGAACAGCATGTTCGCGCCATCGCAGGCGCGCCCGGGCCAAGCCATGGAAAAGACCAAATCCATGCCGCTCGGCCAGGCCGCGCAGATGGGCGCCGCCGAAGCCATGGAGTTCCAGCTGTGGGTTTCGCAGCAGGGTACTTCGCTGGCCAAGCTGAAGGTCTTTAATGCGATGGCCAAGACGATCAACGACCAGCAATAGGAGCGTCACAATGTCCGACTCAAGAACACGCTCAGCGCGCGCCAACGAAGCGAAGTACGTCCGCCAGCTGGAGGAAGTCGCTGCCGCAAGGAGCGACGTCAACAACGTGGCAGTGTTCACCAAGTTGATCAAGAAAGCGGAAGAGATTTCGCAGGCGGCAGTGTAGACGCGCCTTTAATCACTCGACTAAGGAAACAGCATGTCTGCCACGATTACCACTACCACCACGACGATCACCACCACCTTTGACAACGACACGCCGGGCCTCTTCCGCCCGTCGTTTACCGGGGGCTCGCCGCTTGGCGCGGAATCGAGCGACATCCTGTTTGCACCTTCGCAGCGTCAGCAGGGCTCGTCCGATCCGCTGGCCGACGTTCTCGACGAATTGGGCCTGCCACCGTGGCTGAAGAACGCCGCCAGGAACATGCTGCTTGCGGGCGACGGCGGCAGCCAGCTACCGTCGGAATCCAGCGCAGCCAAGACCATCAACTCCTTCCAAAGGGACAACGGCATCCGCTACCTGTCGCCGGACCAGGTGAAACAGATGGCTGAAACGGGCTATTTCACCGACAAGAACGGCAAGACCCGCCTGGTGGATGACGACGTACGACTGGCGGCCCAGAAGATGATGGCCAACGGCGGTGAGCTGTACCGCAAGCTGGAATCGGCCAAGAACGGCGAGCATGACGGGAAGCTGAGCCAGGAGGACTATCGCTATGCGGTCAAGGATGGCACCATTTCGGCCAACGGCGGTTCCGACTATCCGTCGACGATGCGCGGCATTTCGCTGCTGGACTTCATGAACGCGATCATGAACGGCAATATCTCGTCGAACCGCCCGAGCGAATATGGCGCTGCCAAGACCATCAACGATTTCCAGAAAGAGCATGGCATCAGCCACCTGTCCATCGACCAGCTGCAGCAGATGGCCGAAACGGGCTACTGCAAGGACAAGAACGGAAAGTTCATCCAGGTGCCGGAGGAAGTGCAGGATGCGGCCCGTGCCATGGCGGCCAATGACTTCGAGCTGTTCAAGAAGCTTGAAAGCGCTACGAACGGCAAGCATGACGGCTCGCTGAGCATCGGCGACTTCGGCGAAGCGGTCAAGGATGGTTCGATCAGCAAGGGCAGCGGCTTTATGCGTGATGTCGGTTTCGAGCTGGAGCCTGAGGGCGGCTTCGAAGGACTGCCATCGCGCGCCGATGCGGCCAGGACGATCAAGGACTTCCAGAAAGATAACGACATCCATCTGCTGGACGTCAACCAGGTCCGGCAGATGGCGGAAACAGGCTACTACACGGATAAATCCGGCAGGAGCCGTCCGGTTCCGGACGATGTGCGACTGGCTGCGCAGCGCATGGCGGCCAACAACTTCGAGTTGTTCAAACAGCTGGAGTCGGCAACCAACGGTGAACATGACGGCAGATTGAGCCAGGGCGATTACACCGAAGCGGTCAAGGACGGCACTATCCAGGGCCGCAGCGGCCACCAGCCGGATTATCGCTACATCAGGAATCCGGATGAAGTCTGGACGGGCAGTGGCGACCGGAATTCGGCCACGGCGGCAAGCCGCACCATGCAGGAATTCCAGGCGCAGCACGGTATTCGTTTCCTGAATGTCGACCAGGTGCGCCAGATGGCGACCACCGGCTACTGCACGGACAAGGATGGCAATACCATCCAGGTGCCGGAAGAAGTGCGGCAGGCGGCGCAGCGCATGGCGGCCGATAACTACGCTCTGTTCAAGGAGCTGGAGTCGGCCACCAACGGTGAGCATGACGGCCGTTTGAGCATGAAGGACTACCGCAACGCCGACAGGGATCGCTACTTCGCCACCTGATCCCTGACCCACCAAAGAGGAGTTCAACATGAGCGCGAATGCGAATATGCACCGTGAACGGCCCGCGCGCGAGCGGGAATGCACAACGCTCGACGAGGGCTTCAACTGGCACCGCATCCGGCGCCTGACCCGCAAAGCCTGAGTGCCAGGAGACGCCGATATGGACAAGCTTTGGTGGGAACCTGGGCCGGAGCACTTGAACTTCGCCTGTGTGCTGGGCGGCATCGAACCCGTGCCGCTAAGCCGGGCCTTCAATTGCCTGGTGCTGGGCTGCGACGGCGGGTCCGCGCAGGCTGCCGCCGCTGGCAGCCATCCGCACGGGACGTTCCATGCAGCCGATGCGGGAACGGACCTGGACGCTGCTTTGCCGCCGATGGACTTCATCGTCCTGCGCGGCGCTTATAGCTGGCTGGATCGAAATCAGCGGCAGCAGGTCGTTGCGCTTCTCAATCGTTGCCTGAAGCCTGGCGGCGTGGCCTACGTCGGCTACAACGCCATGCCAGGCTGCTGCAGCATCCTGCCTTTGCAGCGCCTGGCGCGTGAGCAGGGCAGGCTGCATGCTGCCATCCAGGTTGAACAGCTGCGGGGCGCCAGTGCGGCATATTTTGCAGACAACGATACGCCTGCCATGCGCAGCCGCCTGGACGCCTTCGGTCCGGCATGCCATGAATTCAGCCAGCGCGGCTGGGAGGCCCTGTACCACGCCGACGTGGCACTCACCCTGGCGGATGCCAAGCTGGAATACGTGGCCTCGGCCGACCTTTGGTGGAGTGATCCCGGCCGCTACCTGACGCCAGCCCAGCACGCGCTGCTGGAAGCGCAAACTATCCCGGTATTGCGCGAGACGGTGCGCGACGTCCTGCTGGATACGGCATTCCGGCGCGACGTCTATGTAAGGGGCGCGCGCCGCATGCATCCCATGCGCCAGGCGGAATGGCTGGGAAAATGCCGCCTGGCCCTGGCCGCCGCCGAGGGCGAAGGGCGGAAGGAAGCGCTTCTCGCGCCCATGCTGGATGCCTTGGCCGGCGGGCCCCAGGCCATCGCTGCGCTGGCGCACCTGCCTGCGATGCAGGGCAAGAACGTGCTTGAAGTGGCGCGGCTGGCCGGCTTGCTGCTCGACTCCGGCCACGCGGTCATCTGCAACCAAGGAGCGTGACAATGGATTGGAACGACGGCTACGTGGCGGACCTGGACTATCCGGCGGCGTTCTTTGCCGAGCAAAGTCCCAGCCACCTGAGTATTGCCTGCATCCTCAACGGCGTCGAGCCGGTGCCGCCTGACCGGACCTTTACGTATTTCGAGCTGGGCGCGGGCATGGGCCTGACGTCGAACATCCTGGCGGCCAGCCATCCGCAAGGCCGCTTCTATTCCAATGACTTCAATCCTGCCCATGTGGCAGCCGCGCGCCAACTGGCGGACGAGGCGCAGCTGGAAAACATGACGGTGCTCGAATCCAGCTTTGCCGAGCTGGCGTCTGGCAAGGTCGACCTGCCGCCGCTTGACTACATCACCATGTACGGCATTTACAGCTGGATCACGCCCGCCAATCGCCAGTGCGTCGTGGATTTCATCGGCCGCTACCTGAAACCCGGCGGCATCGTCTACGTCAACTACAACGCTTTGCCGGGCTGGACCCGCAACTTGCCCTTGCAGCGCCTGTTGCTGGAGCACGCGAACTGCAATCCCGTGCCGCGGATCGCGCAACTGGAGCAGGCGCGCGACCTGGCGCGTAAGCTGGCGGAGGCCGGCGCCGCCTACTTCGACGGCAGCAAACAATTGGGTTACCGCATGGCTTCCCTGGCGCGGGACAAGGCCGGCTACCTGGCGCACGAATACCTGAATAGCGGCTGGGAGCCGCTTTATCATGCCGACGTGGCAGGCGAGCTGGCTGCCGCAGGGCTCGACTTCGTCGGTTCGGCGGACCTGCCGCTTGCCTTCATGGACGATTATCTGACGGCGCCGCAGCAGGCGCTGCTGGCGGGCATTGCCGATCCCCGCTGGCGCGAAACGATGCGCGACTACCTGCTCAATACAAGCTTCCGTGAAGACGTCTACGTGCGCGGCGCCCGCAGAATGGGAGAAGAACGCCGGGCCGGCTGGCTTGCCAGGCTTGGGCTGGTCCAGACGTCGGTGGCGGAAACCGCCCCAGCGCCCGCTGCCGCGCCCGGGGACGACAGCGTGGCACAGCGCGCGATCGTCGACGCACTGGCAGCCGGGCCCAAATCCCTGCCGGAGCTGGCCGGCCCGCGATGCGAAAGCCTGCAGGCAACCGCGCGCCTTGCGGCACGCCTGGCCGCCGCCGGCAAGGCAGCGATGTACTTCCTTGGCAGCGAGACCGTCGATCCGGCGCCGGCCATGCGTCTCAACCGGGCTATCGCGGCCCAGTCGACCTTCGGCGACCATTACCAGGCGCTTGCCGCGCCGCGCCTGGGCGGCGGACTGCACTCCGGCCTGGCACAGCGCCTGGTCTACCAATGCCTGGCGCAAGCACCTGCCGATGCACAGCCTGACGCACATGACGTCAGCCGCCAAGTGGCCTGCCTGCTGCAGGGACACTTCGCAAGCTGCATTCCGGGCAGCCCTGCCGAAGCTGCGTTGCATGAGCTGCGCGAGGGGCTGCCGCGCACGGTGGCGGCGATCCTGGCCCTGCGGCTCCCTATCTGGCGCACACTGTACATGCTGTAACAGGGTAGCCTGCTAGAATATGCCGGCCATGGGCCAGCGTCGGGCCCGGGGCGGCATCCGGGCCGCGTGCGCGACGACATGGGGCATTCGCAGTGCAAGCCGAACATCCAGAAAGCAGGGAATTCGATGGCTCCGGCCACGCAGCCAATGCGCTGCTGGCGGAGCTTTGCGCATTATGCGGCCAGGATGCCTCCTCTCCGCCCGTCCTGGAGCTGCGCTTCGGGCTGGTCGTGACGCGTACCGCGGTGGATTCCGCTGAAGGGGGAGCCTGGCTCACCATCTCGGCGCGGTTGCCGGCGCAGGGCCACGACGGCTACGCGCCGCTAGGCCGGAACGCCCGCTTCGACGGACTGGATTGCATGTGGCACGCCGACGAAGGCTGCCATATCGCGGTACGGAGGATTGCGCTGGCCCGCCTTGGCGACGAGCGCAGCGTGATGGATGCCATACTGGAAACGGCCGACATGGCCCAGGCCTGGCATGCCAGCCTGGCGCTGGACCAGCCTCCGGCCTGCTGAACCTTCATTCGCGTCCGCACTGGCGGCGCGCCGCAGCGCGTACCCGGGCCACACGCGATCTTACGGTACCGATCGGGATATCCAGCTCCCTGGCCGCTTCTTCGTAGCTCTTTTCCCCATCCAGCACCGCCTCGAAAGTATTGCGGATGGCCTGCGGCAGTTCCCCCAGCAGGTTCTCCACCAGTCCCGCCATCTGGCGCAGCTCGCACAGCAGGGCCGGATCGGCATGCGTGTCGACGATCTGTTCCAGGAAGCCGTCGTCGGTTTCCTCGTAACGGTCGGCGCAGTTGCGGCGTACCTGGTTGCGCGCAAGGTTCAAGGCAATGCCGAACAGCCAGGTGGAAGGCTTGGACAAGCCGGAGAACTGGTCGGCGCAGCGCAAAGCTTCGACGAAGGTGTTCTGCACCACGTCCTCCGCATCGCCCGGATTGCCCAGGTAGCGCTGCACAAAGCGCAGCAAGTGGGTGCGGTGCTTCTGGTACAGATGCACCAGGTCGATGCCGCCGGGCGCCTTGGCCGGCGCCGGAGGCAGGTTGAAGACATTGGCACTGGCAAGGACCGGCACCGGTACGGCGTAGCCGGTGCTATGGATATCGGTGGCTGCAAGCATGGTTTGGTACATGAGTTCCCCCACTGGGCAGGATGGTATCGTCGGGCAGGGCGCCTTGTGCAGTGGGCGCCCCGGCTTGTGTAAGGTGAAAGATAGCAGCCGGTTTGCAGTCTGTAGCGCTTCCGTGAACATTGATGAGACTTTGAAAAAAGTTGAGGAAAGGCGTCTGGATTTACCGTCGTTTGTGCGGAACCGCGCCGGCCGGCGCTGCCACTGATGCCGCATGAAGAACGTATATAACTCCCCCCCGAGCCCCGTTGCACTGGAGCTGCAGGCACGGCTTGCGAAACCGGAAGCTGCTTCCGCCAATAGCTTGCGGCAATCACACGTGACGGTCGACCTGAAGTCACGTGAATCAGTCGATATCGAGGCTGGCGTGAAGGAAGAACTGGCTTTCCTGAACAAGACGCTGGAACAGCGCCGGGTGCCGGTGACGGTCAGGACGGCGCCGCGCGGCTCGCTGCGCGACAAATCACGCAGCCAGCAGGCCAGCAAGGCAGCGCACGTGGGCAGTCCGGGGCAGCTTGACGAAGGGCACGATGAATGGCATCCCGTGCAGCGTGCATTGGAGATGCTGCGCGAGGACAGCAGCCAGCAGGGCCGGGCAGCTGCGGAAGCGATGCTTGCCGAACGCTTCGATATGGTCCAGAGCTATAACGCCCTGCTGGAGGCACTGCGCGAAGCCGACCAGTTGGAGGGCTTGAGCGCCTACAGGAAGAGGGCGCTGAAAGGCGCGCTCAATGAGATGATGAGCGACATGATGCAGCGTAGTTCGGGCGACCTGCGCCACACGCTGCAGGAAACCGAGGAACTGCATGGCGCCATGGAGTCGATGGCGGAAGAACCGCTGCCGACGACGCGCGAACTGCGCTTCCTGATCGGCGGCAAAGCAAAAGGCCGCGTGGACGTGCCCCTGACGCCACTGAGCATGCTCAAGGCGCTGATACGCAATTTCGGCGCGGAGCACTGCGTATCGGCGATGGAAAGCCTGCGCTCGCGCATGATGGCGGGACTTTAAAGGGAGGGCGGCATGGGAGCGGATTTGCGGCGGGATCCTGAGCGCAGGATGGGGCGCTACTGGCTGACGATGTCGGATGCAAAGGCCTTCACCGTCGTCAGGTCGGTATTCGAACTCGCCGAAACGCTGCGGCGCGACCTGGCCGACCAGGCGGCGCTGGTGGCGCAGCCGGATGTGCCGGAACTGGCGGTGCAGCTGTTGACAGCTGCGGAAACCGGTTGGGGCAAAGCCAAGGCTGCCACTTTGATGGCGCAATTGGGCGATGTGAAGCCGCTGCGTGCTGAGGCCCGCTGCAAGGCATGGTCGCTGCTGCGCTCCGCCATGGAGGCTTTGCCTGCGACCCTGTGGGCAACGGACAAGCTGGCGACCCGGCGCGAGCTGCTTGACGAATTGCAGCGCCAGGCCCACGCAGCGCACTCCGAACTTCCCCTGTTGCCAAGCAAGGCGGAGCGCCGCGAACAGGAATGGCGCGACAGTATCGCTGCGCGCTCCAGGGGCGAGCGCGATGCCATGAGGGGCAGGCAATGAAAGAAGAACTGAACGAGCTGTATACGCAGCTGGCCGCGCAGGCCCGCCTGCATGGTGCCGTGGCCACGGCGGCGCTGGCCGGCGGCACGCGATTGTTTGTCTATCCGCTGGAACGCGGCGTGCTGCTGGCGCTTGGCGTGGGCGCAGGGGAAGGACCGCCGCGGCAGGCAGGGATCCTGCTGCGCCGCCGCGGCGCCGATGTGCGGCGTTTGGGAGCATGGCTGCCGGCGCTTTTCGCCGACGGCAGCTGGTACCTGGTACGCCGCTGCGCCGATAGCGAGGCGAACGGCCTGGACGACCACGAATGGCTGGCGGCCGAGGAGTTGCTACGGTGATCAACACGCGCCTGAACGATGCGGCAGGCCTCGGCTTGCAAGGACTGGCCGACGCCGGCGAGATCCACAGCCTGGCGCCCTCGCTGCAGACGGGCAAATCGCGGCCTTTGCTGCTGCCGGCGGAGGAAGCCTTGTCGCTCCCTCCGCCGGTGCCCAGTGCCGATCCCAAACTGGCGCTGCTGGCCGAAGCCGTGGGGCCGGAGCTCAGTTTCGATAACCCGGTCTGGCGCGGCAACCCCCTGCCTTCGCTGCGCGGCCTGCAAAAAATGCTGATCGAGCAGGCGCTCAAGCACCCTCTCGAAGCGCGAGGTCCCGCCTTGCGCGCCGTCCAGGTGGTGGAAACGGCAGTGCAGCTGCGGCTGCGCTGGCAGCAGATGCGGCGCAGCGACGCCGAACCGGATCGCGCATTGCAAACCGCTGGGGGAGGCGAGGATGAGACAGCGCAGCACTAAGGCGGGAATGGCGGAAGAACTGGGCGCGGCCATCGGCCTGGTTTGGGGCCACATCGGCGCGATGCAGCATGAGGAGGCCCATGCGCTGGCCAGCGCATGCCTGGAACTCTGGCCTGGCGAAAAGAACCTGTTGCTGCTGGCCGGCTACGCGGCGACGGAGCTGGGCATGTCCGCCGACATGGCCGCACTGCGCCGCGCGTTCGGTGCGCAACCTTGCCTGGAGCTGATCTCCCGGCGCCAGCCTGCATAAGGAAATCACAGCATGCAATCGATGGCTATCGTCTTGTTCCTGAACGGGATCGCCGCCAAGGTGGCCAAGCGCGCCGAGCTGCTTGCCGCCGGCCTGGTGATCGGCATTGTCTTCATGCTGGCCTTGCCGATGCCGGTCTGGCTGCTGGACATCCTGATCGCCTGCAGCCTTGGCGCTTCGGCGCTGATCGTGATCGTCGCCATGTATATGCCGGGACCGACGGCATTTTCCACTTTCCCGGCAGTGCTGCTGCTGACCACTTTGTTCCGGCTGGCGATCTCGGTATCGACCACGCGCCTGATCCTGCTGGAGGCCGACGCGGGACATATCGTCGAGACCTTCGGCAATTTCGTGGTGGGTGGCAACCTGGTGGTGGGCCTGGTGATCTTCCTGATCCTGACGGTGGTGCAGTTCATCGTCATCACCAAGGGTTCGGAGCGGGTGTCCGAAGTATCGGCCCGTTTTTCGCTCGATGCAATGCCCGGCAAGCAGATGTCGATCGACAGCGACCTGCGGGCCGGCATCCTGACGGCGGAAGAGGCCAAGGAGAAACGCGCCAAGCTGGGACAGGAGAGCCAGCTGCACGGCGCAATGGACGGCGCCATGAAGTTCGTCAAAGGCGATGCGATTGCCGGCATCTGCATCGTGGCCATCAACCTGGTGGGCGGCATCTCGATCGGCATCGTGCAGCGCGGCATGGAAGCGTCGCAGGCGATGCAGGTGTATTCGATACTGACCATCGGCGACGCCCTGATTGCACAGATTCCGGCGCTGCTGATCTCCCTCGGCGCGGGCATGATCACCACGCGCGTGAGCGGCGATGGCGACGAGGGCGAAGAGAGCAATATCGGCCAGGACATTGTGGGGGAGCTGTTCAAGGAACCCAAGGCCTTGCTCACCACGGCAGCCATCATGCTTTTGTTCAGCGCCATTCCCGGCATGCCGACCCTGGTTTTCCTGACGCTGGCACTGGGCCTGGCTGGAGCGGGCGTGATCGGCATGCTCAAGCCGCTGGCCGACGCCGAAAAGGAGAGGGCGGCACAGGAGAAGGAGCGGCAGAACGCCAGCATCGTCGACCTGACCAACTTTTCCGCCACCACGCCCTTCATCCTGCGCATGCCGGAGTCGATGCGCGATACGCCCGATGCGGAGACTATCCGCGTAGCCGTGCGCGTCATGCGCAATGGCATGCTGGAGCGGCGCGGCATCCCCGACCTGAAACCTATCGAATTCGAATACCACCATTCCATTCCCGAAGGGCGGGTGCATTTCCTGATGGCCGAGGTGCCGTTGATCGACGAAGAGATCCGGCTCGGTTGGGGTTCGACCCAGGAGGCGGCGGGACGCTTGCAGGAGCTGGGCTTCACTGCCGTCGAAGCCCCAGTGGCCGGTTCGCGGCGCCGGCGGACCTGGGTGCGCATCGAGGACGAAGCGGCGCTGTCCGAAGCCGGCGTGCAGTACCAGCGCTGGGAGGCTGTTTGCGGCGCCGATATTGAAGTCGAAATGCTGCGCAACTGCCAGATGTTCGTCGGCGTCAATGAAGTGATCCGCTTCACGCGCTGGGCAGAACGGCGCTATCCGGAGCTTGGCAAGGAAGTCAACAAGACCCTGACCTTGCCGCGCCTGACGGAAGTGGTGCAGCGCCTGACACGCGAGGGCGTATCCCTGCGCAATGCCAGGCTGCTGCTGGAAACGACCCTGGACTGGGCCCCCAAAGAACGCGATCCGGACGTGATTGCCGATTATGTGCGGCTGGCCCTGAAGCGCCAATTGTGCTTTGAAGTGGCGCGCAACGGGCTGATCGAGGTGATCCTGCTGTCGCCGGAACTGGAGGACCTGCTGCGCAACGCCATGCGCCAGACCAGCCAGGGCAGCTATCTCGATATCGATCCCGAGACCGAGCAGATGATCCTCGACCGCCTGGGAGAGCTGTCGCACAGCGTGAGTTCTCCGGTGGCGCCGCCAGTGCTGGTGACGGCGGCGGACATCCGCCGCTCGGTGCGCAAGCTGATCGAAGAGGAGTTCTTTTCGGTGCCGGTGTTCGCCTTTTCCGAATTGACCCAGCACCTGCGGATCCAGCCGGTCGGCATGATCGAAGCGTAGTTGACGGAACCTGCCGGAGCCGGCTTGCCACTCATCGTTGCGGCGCGATCGGTGCGCCGGAAACTGTGGAGGTGGAGACATGGGCGAACTATCCGGGCTGGAATTGCGGATCCTGAGTGGACTGCATCGCGGCGCCAGCCTGCCGCTGGGCGGTGAGCGCTACGTGATCGGGGCCAGCGACGATGCGGATGTGGTGTTGCTTGATCCAGGCATAGCGAACCGCCACGCCACGCTGCGCCATGACGGCGAGCGCTGGCTGCTCGCGGCGCTGGAGGGAAGCCTGCGCGCTGCCGGCTCGGACGCGGAACTGGAGGAATATGTTCTTGCGCCGGGCGCCAGCGCGCGAATCGGAGCGGTCTGGATCGGCATTGCCGATGCGGCGGCTCCGTGGAGCGAGCCGCCGCCGGCGCCGCCCGCCGGCGTTGCCGGCCCTGGGCCTGAGCCTGGCGCAGGACCGGGCCAGGGTGCGCGGCCTGCGGCGCAGGTCCCGCCGCCATCGCCTGGAAAGCAGGGAAAGCCGGGGAAGCATCGCAGCCGCGCCATCTGGCTGCCTGTGGCCGCCAGCACCGTGCTGGCAGGCGCTGCCTCGCTGGCCTTCAGCGCCAGGTCGGCTCCGGCGCCGGCCATGCGGCCGGTACCGGCCGCGCTGGCGGTGGTGCCGCAAAGCTCCAAGCCGACGCCCGCAGCCCTGGCCCAGGCCTTCCGCAAACGCCTGGCCGAGGTGGACATGCTGCGCCGCTTCGAACTGCAGCTCGATGAAGGCGAATGGCGCATGAAGGGAGCGCTGGACGAAGAGGAAACCCTGCGTTTCCGCCGTATCCTGGCCGATTTCGTCAAAGCGAACGACATCAGATTCCCGGTCG
This sequence comes from Duganella sp. Root336D2, assembly GCF_001425005.1. Lineage (GTDB taxonomy): Bacteria > Pseudomonadota > Gammaproteobacteria > Burkholderiales > Burkholderiaceae_D > Rugamonas. The sequence continues at coordinate 57,143 of NZ_LMDB01000005.1, forward strand.
ACGTGCAACTGGGCGGCGCCGATACCTTGCTGCCATTCCAGATTCAGCAGCTGGTGACGGGCAACCAGGCCAGCATCGTGACCAGCGACGGCCAGCGCCTTTATCCGGGCGACGAATACAAGGGCGTGCGCCTGACCGCCATCGACGGCAACCGCATCACCTTTGCAGGACGTGGGCCGATCGAGGTGCGCTGGTGAACGGAGTGGAGGCAAGCCTGCGGCAGATGCGCGCCGCAATTCCAGCGTGGAGTGCGCAGCTCCCGCCGCATCCCGGCTTCTCCAGCCGCGGCAAGGTGGCGCAAGTGCTGGGCACCTTGATCGAAGCGCATATGCCGCCGGTGCAGATCGGCGAACTTTGCCACCTCCACGGCCAGCAGCGCGGCAGCGCCCCGATGCTGGCGGAAGTGGTCGGCTTTACCGAGCGCTGCGCCGTGCTGTCGGCACTCAGCCCGCTGGAAGGCGTCTCCAGCAGCACGGTCATCGAACCGCTGCGGCGCGCGCATACGATCGAGGTGGGCGACCACCTGCTGGGCAGCGTGCTCGACGGCTTCGGTCGCCAGATGTTCCGCGCACCGGCCGCCAGCGACGTGGCGTGCACGTGGTGTACCACGGTGCCGGTGATCCGCGACGCCCCCCTGGCTGTGGAAAGGCCGCGTATCGTCACCCCGCTGCCTACCGGCGTGCGTGCCATCGACGGCATGCTGACCATGGGCCTGGGGCAACGTATCGGCGTATTTGCCGGACCCGGTTGCGGCAAGACCACCCTGATGGCGGCGATTGCGCGCGGCTGCGAGGCGGAGGCCATTGTCTTCGGCCTGATTGGTGAACGGGGGCGCGAACTGAATGAATTCCTGGAGCACGAGCTCGATGAAGAACTGGTGCGCAAGACCGTGATCGTCTGCGCCACTTCCGACCGTACCTCGATGGAAAGGGCGCGCGCGGCGTTTACCGCTACCGCCATTGCCGAAGCGTTCCGTGCGCGCGGCAAAAAGGTATTGCTGCTGGTCGACTCGCTGACCCGTTTTGCGCGGGCCCAGCGCGAAATCGGCCTGGCGGCGGGCGAACCGCCGGCACGCGGCGGCTTCACCCCGTCGGTCTACACCATGTTGCCGCGCCTGATCGAACGTGCCGGCAGCACACCGGAAGGAGCCATTACCGCCATGTACACGGTGCTGGTCGATGGCGAATCGTCTTCGGACCCGATCGGGGACGAGGCGAAGTCCCTGCTGGACGGGCACATCCTCCTGACGCGCAAGCTGGCGGAGCAGGGCCATTACCCGGCGATCGACGTATTGGCCAGCATCAGCCGCGTGATGAGCAATGTGACCTCGCGCGAACACCGCGCCGCGGCCGGCCAGTTCCGCGAACTGCTATCGCGCTACCAGGAGATGGAGCTGTTGATTCGTCTCGGCGAATACCAGCCGGGGGCCGACGCGGCGGCCGACCGCGCCATGCAGTTGCGCCCTGCGCAGCTCGAGTTCCTGCGCCAGTACACCGGCAGCGGCAGCGGCACGCCTTTCCAGGAAACGCTTGATACCCTGATGGGGATGCAGGCATGAGGCGCGGCAAGCGGGAAGTCGTCGATGTGGCTGAACCCAGGCGGCCGGACCGCAGCCTGGACCAGCTGCTTCACGTGCGCAAGCAAAGACTGGCGCGGCTCGAACGTGAACGCAGCAGCGCCCGCGAGAGCTGGCGCAGCAGCCGCCAGGCGCTGCACGACTATAAATTGCGCAAGCGCGAAGCTGTCCACCAGGCCGCGCAGTTCTGGCAGGAGTCGCGTGCGCGGTTCCTGCAGATGACAATCACCACGGGTGAGTTTCACGTTGCCAAGGCCCGCCATGCGCGCATGAATGAAGAAGCGGCCAGCCTGAACCTGCGCTGCCATGAGGCTGTGCGTCAATCCCGGCTTGCAGGCGCGCGCTTTTTCGAAGCACGCGCCGAGGCGCGGCGCGCCCAGAAGCAGCAGGAAAAGCTTGGCGTCATGCGCGATGAGCTGAAAGCATTGAGCCGGCTGGCCGGGGAGTGAGGATGAACCGTCTGCCTCCCGTACTGCCGGGCCGCTGTCTGGACGAGCTGTTGCCGGGCCGGCCGAATGTCCGCACGGGGCAGCAGCCGGCATGGCGCTTTGCCACCACCGCCGCGGCGCAGCCGGCAGCAACGGCACAGGCTGCGCCAAGGCCGGCGCGGGCGTACGGCAAGCCGGCCGCACCGGCCCGGTCCGAGCCTCCACGGACGGTTCGCGCCGCCCCCAATCCTGTCCGCGAGCAGCTGGCCGAAGACCACGGCGCCTGGCGTACCGGCCAGGGCGGGAGCGGCGACGGGCAGGGTCGCAGCAGCGACGGTGGCGATAGCGGCGGGGAAGGCGATGCCGAACCGGCGCTGTCCGGCGCGGCGCCGCCAGGTGCCGAGGCGTTCGACGCCGAAGACATCGTGGCCCTGCTTCCTGCTGGTGACTGCAGCGGCATCTTTGAAGTGCAGCTGCCAGGGGGCGAGATGATGGGCGTGGCAGTCGATGCCGGTCCGTGCACTGTGAGCTATCACCTGAAACCTGCTGGCAAGAATCTCGCGGATCGCTTGCGTAGCCAGCAGAAGGAACTAACCGCCCGCCTGGAGCGACGTATAGGAAAGGATGTGACCCTGACCATACTCTAAGCGGAGGGCCGAAATGGCTGAAACGGAGTGGCTGCCTGCCGCGCATGCGAAGACCGTGCGATTGCAGAAAGATGCGATCGGCGCCGCCAGTGCTGCATTGAGCCGCCGCGTGGCATGCGGCTTGTGGTGCAGCCATGCCGGCATGGCGCTGCACCTCGAATGCGCCGCGCTGCCCGCCGATCCGCAGCCGGAAGCCGGCAGCACCGCTATCGGACTGGAGGGCCCGCATGGAATGTTCTACCTGGAGGACGGCGCGGCGCTGCTGCATGGCCTGACCGGGATCGACCCCATGGCGGCGGCGCAGGCGCCGGTGGCCCAGCGCGAGTGGATCGATGGAGCGCTGCTGGGCCGCCTGGCGGGCACGCCGCTGGGCGGCATGCGTACGCTGCGGCGCGGCGCGGTGCCGCCAGCAGGGTTCGCGCTGACCGCCATGTACCTGCGTCTTGACGATGGCGCGCATATGACCGGTGCGCGCATCGGCGCCACGCCCGAATCCTGGCTCGCCCTGCTGGAACGCCACCAATGGCAGCCCAGGGCGCAGCCGCTGGGAGCATTGGCAACGCTGCGCATTTCGCTGCCGGTCACGCTGGCCAGCCACGTCCTGGCGCCATCGGCGCTGCAGGAACTGGGCGTGGGCGACATCATCCTGCCGGACAGCACCCGTTTCGATACGCAGGGCCTGGGCCGCCTGCCGCTTGGCGGCATGCAGGCGCGGGTGCGCTATGCGGCGCCAGGCCTGCTCACCATACTCACCATGGAGACGCAATTGAACTACGACAGCGAAGACGAAGCGGGCGGCATACAGGATGCTGCCCTGGACCAGCTGCCGCTGGCCCTCAGTTTTGAACTGGGCACGCTCCAGCTGAGCCTGGGCCAGCTGCGCACCCTGGCCAGCGGCGCCGTGCTGCAGCTTTCCCAGGGCAGTGCCGACAGTATCGCCATCGTGTGCGCCGGCCGCCACCTTGGGCGCGGCGAGGCGGTGGACGTCGATGGACGCCTGGGGGTGCGCATCACGTCCTGGAGTGCGGCATGATGAACGGACAGACGGACGTCGTCTCATTCTCGCTGATGCTGGCGGGGCTGGCACTGATCCCGCTGCTGGTGGTCACGACGACGTCCTTCCTGAAGCTGTCCATGGTCATGCTGGTGCTGCGCAGCGCCATCGGCGTGCAGCAAGTGCCGCCCACGCTGGCGATCTACGGTATTGCATTGGTGCTGACCGGCTTCATCATGGCGCCGACGATCCAGCAGATCGGGCAGCGCATGGCGCAGCCGGCGCCGCCGGGAACCGCTGTGCAGGCGCCGCCAGGCCTGGCCAAGGCGATCGACGCTTTCGAGCCGTTGCGCGCATTCATGATCAAGCATGGCAATCCGGACCAGCGCGAACTGTTCCTGGCATCGGCAAAGAAGCTGTGGCCGGAGGACTATGCGAAACAGGCGCGCAACAACGACCTGCTGGTACTGATTCCGGCTTTTGTGGTTTCCGAGCTGCAGGCCGGTTACGAAATCGGCTTCCTGATCTACATCCCGTTCGTGGTGATCGACCTGCTGGTATCGAACCTGTTGATGGCGCTCGGCATGCAGCAGGTCAGCCCGCAAACCATCACCATTCCGCTCAAGCTGCTGCTGTTTACCCTGGTTGGCGGCTGGGGCAAGCTGCTGCATGCGCTGGCCGCCTCTTACGCCTGAAAGGAACCCCGTGGCAGATACCTTGAACTTTTTCCAGCAGGGCCTGTGGCTGGCCGTGATGCTTTCCGCGCCGCCGCTGGTCATCGCAACCCTGTGCGGCGTGACCGTCTCGCTGGTGCAGGCGGTGACGCAGATCCAGGACCAGACCTTGCCCTATGTGGTCAAGCTGGTGGCCGTCGCCGTTACCCTGGCGAGCATGGGACGCTGGATCGGCGTGCAACTGATCCAGCTCACGGACCTGGCGTTCACCATGCTGCCCGCCGTGGGGCGCTAAGCAATGCAATCGTCGTTGCTGCTCGATATACAGAATGCACTGGTGGCGCTGGCACTGGTGACGCCGCGCGTGCTGGTGTGCCTGGTGATATTGCCGGGGTTTGGCCTGAACGTCCTGACCGGCATGGCGAAGAACATGGCCGCAATGGCCATTGCGCTGCCGGCCGCGCTGCCGACCTATTATGCGGTGCAGCGTTTCGGGCCCGATATGCTGACCTGCAGCATGCTGATCTTCAAGGAGGCTGCCATCGGCCTGCTGCTGGGGGTATTGACGACCATGCCGCTGTGGGCGGTGCAGTCGGTCGGCTCGATCCTGGACAGCCAGCGTTCGCCGATCCAGATCCAGAGCAACAACGCCGGGGTCGACCGCGATGCCAGCATCATCGGCGGCGTGATGGTGCAGGCTGTCGTGCTGGTGATGGTGCAGGCCGGCCTGTTCGTCGCCCTGGCGCGCATCCTCGTCGAAAGCTACGCGGCCTGGCCTGCCTGGTCGCTGGCGCCGCCGTACGAGGCGGGGCATCTGGACTTGCTGGTCAAGCGTTTCGGCGAGCTTTTCTGGCACATCGTGGTGTACGGCGCGCCCGTAATCATTCCATTGATCCTGATCGAACTGGCCTTTGCCCTGATCGGCGTGTTTGCGCCCAACCTGCAGGTGTCGTTCGCTTCGTCGCCGATCAAAAGCCTGACGGGCGTGGTGATCCTGCTGTTGTACTGGCCGACCCTGTCGCATCACGTAGCAGGCGACTTCTCCAACCTGCTGGACCTTGCGGCCAGCCTGCTGGGCGCCCGGCACGGGCCGTGACCGCCTCGCGAGGAGCGCAGCATGAGCGAAGAAAAGAACGAAGAGCCCACAGACAAGAAGATCGACGATGCCCGAAAGAAGGGCCAGGTCGCGTCCAGCCGCGACCTGGCCCGGCTGGCAACCCTGGTCGCTGTGGCGGAAGCGGCTTTCGCGACAGAGCCACTGTGGCGCGAAAAGCTGGACGGACTGTTCGAGCTGGGGATCGCCAGTGTGGGGCGTCCTTTCGAGGCTACGCTGTGGGATATGCTGCAGGCCGCGGGCACCCTGCTGATCGTTACTTTCTGCTGCTTCCTGATCTGCATCGTGGCAGGCGTTGCGGCGCATTGGGGGCAGTTCGGTGTCCTGATCGCGCCGGAAGCGGTCACCCCCAAGTTCGACAAGCTGAATCCCGTCAACGGCTTCAAGCAGCTGTTCTCGAAGAAGAAGCTGGTCGAACTGCTGATCGCTGTCGGCAAGGCTGCCTTGATCGGCTGGACGGTGTACGTGCTGGCGCGCGGCGCGCTGCCGGCGATCGTCCAGCTCTCCACCGGCGAACCGAAGGATGCCTACTTTGGCTTCATCGCGGTACTGAAGTCCATCTTCCACTCTGTCGTCATCATCTGCCTGGGCCTGGCTGCGATCGATTTCGCGACGCAGAAGTACTTCCACAAGAAAGAGCTGATGATGGACATGGAGGAGATCAAGCGCGAGTACAAGGAATCGGAGGGTGACCCGATGGTCAAGGGGCAGCGCAAGCAGCTGGCGCGCCAATGGGCCAACGAGGCGCCGGTGGAACGCACCGACGACGCCAATGCCGTGGTGGTCAACCCGAGCCACTTCGCGGTGGCGCTGTTCTACGATCCCGAGGCTGGCATGGTGCCGCGGGTGCTGGCCAAGGGGCGCGACGCGACGGCGCAGGCCATGATGGCGCGCGCCCGCCTGCGCGGCATACCGGTTATCCGCCATGTGTGGCTGGCCCGCACCCTGTATGCCGGCTGCAAGCCGGACATGGACGTGCCGCGCGCCAGCTACGAAGCGGTAGCCCAGGTTTTCGCCGTGGTGCTGGAACTGCAGCGCATGGGGCAGCAGGGCGGCGAAGTGGAGCTGGAAGAACATGGCTATCCGCCGCCAGGCCTGCCGGGCTGGAGTGCGGACGAAGCGGCGGCGCAAGGAGACCGTAATGCGCATTAAGAGCAAGGAGATGCTGGGGCAGTCGCCGCCCGCTCCGGCGGCGCAAGCGGAAGCGCCGCCAGCGCCGCACTGCAAGCAGGCCAAAGCACCGCGGCCGCGCCCCCCGCGTTCGCAGATGGCGGGCGGCTGCCTGCTGTACAAGCCGGAGTCCGTCGCACTGGACGCCGATGCGATGTGCGATGACGGCGTGCCGGCGCTCCCACTTCCCGGGCGGGCGCAGGAGCCGGATGGTGCGGGCGAGTCCGACGGGGAAGACCGGGCGCGGCATCTCGCCATGGCGGGCGGCCAGGCCCATCCCTTGCTGCGCCGGCTGCTGCCGAAACCCGCAGCGGCGCTGCCGCCGGTGCGCCCGGGCTCTCGGCTGGCCTGCGAACGGCGCTGCGGCGGTGCCGGCTGCGACCCGGCCGACAGCCACGGCTGCGGCGGTGTGTACTGCCTCGATCCGCAGGAGCAATTGTGAGGGAACCGCACGCGTTCCGCTTGCCACCCATCTGCAGTGGATTGAATTTCTTTCTGGAGACAGCGTGGACACTCGACTCAGCATGGCGGTGCAAGGCGCCGCATCCGGCCTGGCAGGCAAGCCAGGGCCGCAGGTTCCCGAGTCCGCTGCGGCGGGCGAGGGCGCGGCGACCTTCAAAGTGCAGCTGCAGGTGCAACAGCAGCAGTTCCGTTCCGGCGCCCAGCAGGACCTGGCGCCGCAAGCTGTCGGGAAAGACAGCCTGGCTGCCGCGATGGCCGAACGGGCCGCCGGCCTGGCGGGCGACGTCAACCGCCACCAGCAATATGTGTCGCGCATGCTGGAACGCGCCACGGCCAGCGGCGATTCGCTGCACCTGATGCATGCGATGCTGGCACTGAACGATTACCAGCTGCGGGTGCAAACCATCTCGAAGGTGGTTTCACGTGCCGGCAGCTCCATCGATTCGCTGACCAAGCTGCAATAAGCGCCATGCTCAATCGCCTATTCCCCCTGGCGTTTTGCGTACTCGCGCTGGCCGGCTGCGGCAAGGCGGTAGTCCTGCAGGCTTCACTGCAGGACGCCGATGCCAATGAAATCGTCCTTGCACTCACCGGACAGGGCATCGAGGTCGAAAAGCACCAGGACAAGTCCGGTGTCAGCCTGACCGTCAAGGAAGCCGACCTGTCGCGCGCCACCAGCACCATGCAGGCGGCAGGACTGCCGCGCCGCAGCCGCTCCAACCTGGGCGAGGTTTTCAAAAAGCAGGGCATGATCTCCTCGCCGATGGAGGAGCGCGTGCGCTACATCCACGGCCTGTCGGAGGAGCTGGAATCGACCTTGCAGCTGTTCGACCGCGTGTTGTCGGCGCGGGTGCACGTGGTGCTGCCGGAGCGTATCGCCCCGGGCGAAGCGATCCAGCCGTCGTCGGCCGCGGTGTTCATACGCTATCGGCCGCCGCTGGATGAAGATGCCATCACGCCGCGTGTGCGGCGCCTGGTCTCGTCAAGCATACCGGGCTTGAGCGGGGAAGAGGGACGCAACAAGGTGTCGGTTGTGATGACGCCCGCTGAAGCGGCGCCCGCGCCGCCTGCCTGGACCAAGGTCGGACCGTTTCATGTGGCGCAGGAATCGGCCTCCGGCCTGCGTTTTGCGCTGGCGGTATTGGCTGTGCTGGTGCTGGCGGGGATGGCCCATGCCGGCCATGGCCTGCTGCGCAACCATCGCCTGTTTGCCGGCTTGCGCAAACGGCGCGCGCCGGCAACGGCGGGAGAGTGATTGTGGCGCATGCCGCGGCCGGGGAGTTCCTTGACTGGTGGTTCGATCCATCGATGCGGGCCGGCGCCGCTGCGCCGTTGTCCCGCCGCCTGGGCTACCGGCTCTGGTGCGGCGATCACGGCGTGCGCCCTGACTTCCCGCGCGCATTCGACAGCGGCTGGCAGCAATTCGCCGGATGCGAGGCGGCTGTGCTGCTCCATGCGGCCCGGCTCTACGGGGCTTTGCTTGCCGTACGCGAGGGCAGGCATGGTGCGTTGGCCGAACTGCACTCTGGAGAGCGGCGCTGGAGCCTTGCCACGGCCGCTATCCAGCCGCTCGCAAGGCTTTGCCAGCCAGGCGGGGACCTTCAATGCGACGGCTTGCGCGAGTTTGCCTGCGCCATGGAGGCCGGCTTTCCCGGCATGTGGGACCGCCTGCGCCTGTCGTTGCCAGCCGAACCGGCTGCCGATGCGGGTGCTGCGCTGACGGCGTTCGTCCTGCGTGGCATGGCCGCAGGGGCGGCCAGCGGGGCGGCGGCGCGCAGGCGCCTGCGCTGCTGGTGCTTGTGCCTTGAGCAAGCCGGCAAAGGGCGATTACAAGGAGAATCTGCATGACCGGTTTCTGCAAAGCGCGCCTGGACGCGGACCCACGCCTGCAGCCGGCACACGGCATACTGCGCGGCGGCGCCATCGAGCGCACTGCCGATGCGCATGTGCTGGCGGGGCAGATCGTCGAGCAAGGCCGCCAGGAGGCGCAGCAACTGCTTGCGGCAGCCCAGGAAGAGGCTCGCCAGGCTGTCCACGAGGCGCAGGTGGGCGTGCTGGAACAGGCCATGCGGCTGCAGCAAGGCATGGACGCGGCCATGGCCGAATTCGTGGACCAGGCGCAGCACATGGTCGCCGAATTGGCCGGCGCCTTGTACGACCGGCTGCTACTTGAAACGACGGCGCGGGAAAAGGCAGCAGCAGGCTGCCGCCGCCTGCTGCGCGAAGCTCCGCCCAAGCTGGTGAATGCCGTGCTGCGCCTGCACCCGCAGGATATGCCGCCGCCGCATGGTTTGCCCTGGCCATGCGAAAGCGACGACAGGCTGGAGCCGGGCACTTGCAGGCTGGAGGCCGACAACGGCGAATGGCGCGCCGATTTCACAGCGGCGGCGGCGGCCCTGCGCCAGGCGCTTGCCAACCTGCCTGGCGTGCAGGCTGCCGCCTGAATTTTCCCGCGCAGGGCCGAACCGCCATCCCCCGCGGCGCCACTCACCTGTAAATCACCTTCCAGGAGAGCGCCATGTCCAGCAAGCTGAACCCCGTTGTGCAATCCCTGCATCGCCTTGACCGCAAATTCGAAGGCATTGGCGAGCAGCTGCAGGAGTTTTACCGGCGCCAGGCCAACGGCGAAAAGCCCAATCCAAGCGAATTCACCCGCCTGCTGGAGCAGCAATCGCTGACCCATAGCGCGATGACCGCGCAATTCAACCTGCTGCAGAAACCCCTGAAAACCGTTCTCAACGAATCGAAATAAACCATGAGCGACGATATCGCACGCTGGCTCGAGGACCTGCCGGCCGACGCGCCCCTCGTTCTCGACGGCGAATCGGCCTGCCTGCAGCTCGCATCCGGCGGCGCCGAACTGGCTGCCATCCTGCTGCTCGAGGCGAGCGATGCCCAGGTCGAAGAAGCCGCGCGTACCGGTTTCCAGGGTGCCCGCCAGTTCGAAGCCGGCCTGGCCCTGCGGGCCGATGGCGCACTGGTCCTCTCGCAATGGCTGCCGCAGGCGGCAAGCTGGCTGGATGCCGCGCCGGCGCTGGAGCCATTGTTCAACCAGCTCGCCATGTGGCGCGCGGCGATGGCCCCTGTGCGCGCCCGCCAGCACATATCCGCCGACCAGAGCGAGCAGCGCATCCGTGCCCTGTTCGCGGGAGCGCAGCGATGAAGTGCCCTGCCATCGCCAGGGGCCTGCTACTGTTGCTGGCAATGCTGCTGTTGCCGGCCAGCGCGTTGGCAGCCATCCCCGCTTCCTGGAAGGGAACGGGATTTGCCATCAACGCCAGCGGCATGAGCCTGCGCGCCGTGCTGGACGAATTCGGCCGCGTGTACGGCGTGCGCGTGTCGATGGAAGTGCCGGGCCAGAAAGCGATGAACGGCCGCCTGGCCGCCAACAGCGGCAGCGAATTCCTCAACCGCCTGGCGCCTTTGTGCCAATGCGGCTGGTTCGTCTACAACGAAGTACTGTACATCGTTCCGGCCAGCGACCACACTTCGGTACGGCTCGACCTGGGCGACGATGCGGTGCAGGATGCCAAGGCGGCCATGGTCGGCGTGGGCCTGTTCGACGAGCGATTCGGCTGGGGGGAGCTGCCGGACGTGGGCACGGTCATCGTGAGCGGCCCGCGCAGCTACGTGAAGTTCGCGCGCCAGATCCTGCTGCCCGACGAACAGCGCGCCAAGGTGCGCGGCAGGCGGGTGATGGTGTTTCGCCTGAAATACGCCAGCGCCATGGACCGCACCATCAATGCGCGCGGCCAGAGCGAAATCATCCCCGGCGTGAAAACCATCCTGAGCGGGCTGCTCTTGGGACCCGCTACGGCCGAAAAGCTGGCCGACACCAACCAGTTCGACGTCGGCAGCCCGAAACGTTCGCACCGGCCGAAGGGGAGCGAGCGCGGCGTGCAGGAAGCACCGCGCGGCGGCAACGCCTTCGTGCCGATCTTCTCTGCGGGCCAGGGCGGCAATGCGCCGTTGCCCGCCACGCCGCCGCAGGGCGAGGGTTCCGGCAGGAAGCCGCAGGGCAGCGCCCCGGAAAACGGCAAGCCCCGCATTGAAGCCAGTGCGGCGATGAACGCCATCCTGATTTACGACGACGTGCAGCAGCGCGAGATGTATGCCAGCCTGATCGCCGAACTTGACGTGCCGCCGCAGCAGATCGAGATCGAAGCGCTGATCATCGACATGGACCGCAGCAACCTGGCCGAGATGGGCGTGGAATGGGGCGTGCGGGCCGGCACCAGCAACCTGACGTTCAATTCCACGGCTGGCGAGTCGCAGGGAAGCGACCTGCCGCTGCCGGGGGCTACGCTCCTGATCAGCAACATCAATCGCTTCTACGCCCGCCTGAAGGCGCTGGAAGCGAAGGGCGAGGCGCGCGTATTGGCGACACCGACCGTGCTGACGCTGGATAACGTGGCGGCGGTGCTGGACCTGAGCCAGACCGCCTACGTGCCGCTGGTGGGCGAGCGCGTGGCCGACCTGGCCGACATCACGGCCGGCACCATGCTGCGCGTAATCCCGCGCCTGATCCGCGAGGCGGACGGCGCCAAGGTGCACCTGGAAGTCGATATCGAGGACGGCTCCCTCGACGGCGCCGGCAACAGCGGCCCAGGCAAGGACTCGCGCAGCAACGTGCGCGTCACGCGCTCGACCATCAGCACGCAAGCGATCGTGAACCTGCAGCAGACCCTGATGATCGGCGGCTACCGCGCCGAGCGGATGGCGACGGACAAGCAGAAGACCCCCGTGCTGGGCGACTTGCCCCTGGTCGGCGGCCTGTTCCGCAACCAGACCGAGTCGCGCAGTACGCGCGAACGGCTGTTCCTGATCACGCCGCGCATCAGTGGCCCGGACCGGGCATTCACGGCGCCGGCGGCCGGCGGCGCCCGGCGGGCTGGGGTTCCAGCGGAGGCCGCGCGCCAGCTGGCGGCGCTGCCGCCGCCCCCTGCACCGGGAAAATCGGCCACCACGCAGCTGCCCTTGCCCTTGCCGCTGCCGGCGCCGCCGGCCGGCAAGGATGCCGCGCCGGCGAAGATGCGCGCTCCCGCGCCCCCTTCGGGCGAACGTTCGCCCTGGGCCTTGATCCCCGCCGCCGTCAGCCCCGACCAGCGTTGATGCGCGCCTCCCTGCGGGGTGAGGATTGTTGAGCCTTGTTGAGAAATTCGGAATGTACTTTCGACTATATTCCTCTTAGCCCTGGCGCACTTGCGATGCAAGCGCTCCTGGCGACGGCAAGGCTTCGTCGATGTCATCTGCCAGCAATGGCCATCAGGAGGAAGAGCGTTGAACCTCAATATCACGTTGAATGGCGCGGCCAGGGTCTCCTTCGCGGCGCTTGGCCTATCGCTGTGCTGCGGCACGTTTGCCGCAGAACCGGCGAAAGCCGCGGCAAGCGGCAAGCCTGCCAAAGCTGCGCTGCGCCCTGCCGCAGGCAAAGGCCGCGCCATTGCGGTCGCGGCGCCGGCCGGCGAGCCGGCCGTACGCGCCGCACCCGATGCCTGGGACATCGTCCCGGCCGACAAGACCCTGAATGCGGCGCTGGCGCGCTGGGCCGGCGCGGCCGGCTGGCAATTGCTATGGGAGCTGCCGGTCGACTACGCGGTGCAGGTGCGCACCACCGTGCCAGGCAGCTTTGAAGAAGCTATCGCCACGGTAGTCGGCAGCATGGACAGCGCTGAAATGCCGATCAAGGCCGTTTTCTACAAGGGCAACAAGGTGTTGCGCATCATCGGCCGGGGTGTGCAATGATGCGCCGCCCGATCATGAAATGCCTGCCTGTGCTGGCCTGCGCCGTGCTGTCCCTGAGCGGCTGCTCCGACCTGGCCGACCGGGTGTCGGCGAACGCCGATGCCGCCGATGGAACGACGTCGGGCCTGGTCAAGGAAGTGGGCCGCAATGCGCGCGGGGCCGTGGTGCCGGCATCGGCGCGCGTGGTGCACGAACCGGGCATCTGGCTGGGCAAGAACGTGGTCAAGCTGGGGCAGCCGCCGCTGCCGGCCGTGTTCTACCAGCCGGCGACGTTCGACCGCAGCATCTATTCCCTGTCCGAACTGGCGGAGCGCCTGACGCTGCGCTCGGGCATCCCGAGCCGGGTCAACGCCGATGCGTCCAGTGTCGCCGCCAGCGCCTTCAAGCGCGGCGGCGGGCGCCTGCCGTCGCCGCCAGCCATGCGCCAGCCGGCGGGCGTGCCTGCGCTGCCGCTGCCGCAGGGCATGCCTGGCGAGCAGGCAGTGGCCGGCGATGCGCCGCTGCGCAGCGGCGCCGCCGACGCCAGTGTCAGCTTCCAGCCCGACCTGCAGGGCGGTATCCGCGTCAGCTATGCCAACGGTTCTTTCAAGGGCTTGCTGGATACGATCGCAGCGCGTTTCGGCGTCTCCTGGAAGTATGCCGACGGCGTGATCCAGTTCTACCATACCGACGCGCGCACCTTCCAGATCAGCGCCGTGCCGGGCGATGCTTCGTTTGCCGCGTCGGTCACCAGCGGCGCGGCTTCCCTGGCCGGCGGCGGATCGGGCGGCGGCTCGGGAGGCACGGGCGGCAACAGCGGCAGCTCGGTCTCGGCCAACAATAGCCAGAATACCGGCGTGGTATCCAAGCTGTCGGTCTACAACGGCATCGAGAACGCGGTGAAAGTGATGCTTTCCCCGCATGGCAAGGTGCTGGCTGCGCCGGCCACCGGCAGCATCACGGTGGTCGACACGCCCGATACGCTGGACCGCATCGGCAGCTATATCGAAAGCGCCAACCAGGCCCTGTCGCGCCAGATTGTGATGAACGTTACGGTGCTGTCGGTCAGCCTGGAGCAGGGCGACGAGTTCGGCATCAACTGGAACCTGGTGTACAACAGCCTGAAAAACAAGTACGGCCTGCAGAACACCTTCAACACCACCCAGGGGGCGTCGGCGCTGTCGGCCGGGATCGTCGGCAACTCGCGCTTCAGCGGCAGTACCGTGGTCGCCAAAGCGCTGGCGGAACAGGGCAAGGTGCGGCGCCAGACCACGGCGTCGGTGGTCACGCTGAACAACCAGCCGGTGCCGGTGCAGGTGGCGCGCCAGACCACCTACCTGCAAAGTTCGCAGACCGCGATCGTGGCGCAGGTCGGTACCACCACAACCATGGTGCCGGGCGTGGTGACGGCCGGCTTCAACATGAGCATCCTGCCGCACGTCCTCAACAACGGCGCGGTGATGCTGCAGTTCTCGATCGATATCTCGACCCTGCGCAGCATCCGCGTGATCGAGAGCAACGGCAGCCGCATCGAGTCGCCGGAGCTCGATACCCGCAACTTCCTGCAGCGCGTGTCGATGAAGTCGGGCGAAACCCTGGTGATCGGCGGCTTTGAGCAGACCGACGAAAACGTCGACCGCCAGGGCGTGGGCAAACCGAACAACTACCTGCTGGGCGGCGGCGTCAAGGCCAAAAGCAACAAGGAAGTGATCGTGGTGCTGATCACCCCGATGGCCATGGCCGGTACCTGAGGAGGGCAGCATGGGCATCCATATCATCCAGATCGACAAGACGCGCTTCGTCTGCGGCCTGTTCTGGCAGTCGCTGTCGCGGCCGCGAGAACTGCAGCGTGAAGCGCTGGAGCTGGGGCGCAAGATCGGCTCCGACCTGATGGTGGTGCGGCGCGACCAGTCGACCGCGCAGGCCGGCTATGCGCAAAGCAGCGACGGCGCGGCACGCACCCTGTACTCGCTGGGGGCGGCGGTATCGAAGACCGTCGCCATGGAGGGCGCTTTTTACGACGGCCTGCTGCAACCGGTGCACAACTGGCTGGCCGCCTTGCAGCTGCCGGACGGGAAGTGGGCTTATTTCGCCGTGCGCGACGCCAATTTCCTGCCCAACGGCGACTTCGCCGGCAGCAAGGAGGAAGTGCTGGAACGCCTGTACGGCGATTATGCGCTGGGCGGCTGGAACGTGGTGATCGGCGACGAAAGCCTGGCCGGGCAGGGTTTCCACAACTTCAATGCGCGCCGCATCGAAAGCCTGCTGCCGCACCGCAAGGACGGCAGCCTGCGCATCTTCCGCTGGTGGCGCCTGCGCCCGATCGCCGCCCAGCGGGCGCCGGAGTGGCGCCTGGCCGCCGGTGTCGCGCTGGCCGTGGTGGGCGCGGGCCTGTTCTTCGGATGGAAGCAGTGGCAGGCGCGGCGCGAGGCTGCGCAGCTCGTGCTGGCGCAGCGCGCCGCCGCGCCCACCGCAGCGCAGCGGCCGTGGATCGGCCAGCCTTTGCCATCGGCCGCATTCCGCGCCTGCTTCGACCGCCTGGACCACCTGACGCCCGGCGGCTGGCGGCTCGACGAATACAGCTGCACGCGCGGCCAGTTCAGCTACGCGTGGTCGCGCAATGCCGCCACGGTGGCCACCTTGCGCGACGCGGTGCCGCAGGCCGTGATCGATCCGACCGGCGACAAGGCGACGCTGAACGGGGTGCTGGCCGCGTTGCCGGCGGCGCGCGGCGAGGAGTTGCTGGCGGCGCCGCAGGCGATCGAACCCCTGATGGCGCAGATGCAGAACCTCGGACTGTCCTTGCGCCTCAACAAGCGGGCGGCGGCACCGGTTGCCGCCTCCATCGGAGCAGCGGCAGCGGAGGGACCGGCGACGCAGGACTGGCAAGCCTTCGGCTTCCAGCTCGATGCGCAGGGCGTGGCGCCGCAACAACTGGCGGCAATGCTGGAGCGGCCCGGGGTGCGCATTGAAAAGATCAGCTATCGCGGTATGGCGTGGTTACTTGAAGGAGTCATTTATGCAAAATAATCGGACCAGGGGCGTCGCTGCGCTGACGCTGGCACTCTGCATGCTGCCGCCGGCGCCTGTCCGCGCTGAGAGCACGGCCGCCAGCCTGACCCGCATCGAGGCGGAAACCATGCTGCTGCGGGCCCGCGAAAAGCAGCTCGAGGTGCAGTCTTCCATCATCACCAAACAGAACGAGATCGCCGCCAAGCAGACCATGGGCGCCATGCTGAGCCAGCCCGTGGTGGTCGGCGACCCGGTGGTGCGCGCCGTTGAAGGGCTGGGCGACACCATGTTCGCCACCCTGGAAATGTCCAACGGCAGCGTGGCCGAGGTGCAGGTCGGCAGCGTACTGCCGGGCGGCATGCGCATCGTCTCGATCCAGAACAATGAAGTGATGGCCAGCGCGCCGGGACGCAAACGCATCCGCCTGTCCGGCTACACCCAGCAGGTCAACGCTTTCAATCCGGGCACGCCGGCACCGATGCCGGTCGCGGCAGCACCAAGGAGCGCGCGATGAAACTGCGCATTGCGCTGCCAGGCATGCAGGCCGGCACGCAGCCTTCTGGCAGCACGCAGGCGGAAGCGCCGCAAGGAGCGGCGGTGCTGAGCCATGCCGGCCAGTACGAAGCCAGCGCCGAGGAGCGCAAGCTGGTGTGCCTGCTGGCCGACGGCCGCCTGCTGGTGGCCGTCGGGCAGGACATGAATGCGCACGTGCTGTCCTACCAGGCGCGTTTGCAGCGCATGCAGAAGCCGTTCCGCGTCGAGCACGCGAAGATCGACGAGCTGCGCCACCTGTACGCCAGCGGCAATGGCTCGCTGGTGGAGCGGCGCCAGGAACACTCGATGATGCAGGTGACGGCCAAGGATTTGCTGAGCCGCGCCTGCGCCGCGCGCGCTTCCGACATCCACATCCGCGTGCGCCAGCGCGCCACCGAAATCCTGTTCCGCGTGCGCGGCGACCTGGCACCGGTCGGGGTGCAGACGCGCGAGTACGGCGAGCGCCTGCTGGCCACCTTGTACGGCGCCATGGCCTCGGTCTCCGACAGTTCCTACAAGCCGACCGAGCGCCAGGATGCCAGCATCGCCGACCGCGACAAGCTGCCGCCCGAGCTGCACGGCGTGCGTATCGCCACCGTGCCGACCAATGAAGGCACGCTGATGGTGCTGCGCCTGTTGTACCTGGATGCCGGCGACGGCGAATTGTGTCCGCTTGGCTTCAGCGAGCAGCAGGCCGCCATGCTGCAGCAGCTGAAGGAACAGCCGATCGGCATGAACATCATCGGCGGACCGACCGGCTCGGGCAAGTCGACCACGCTGCAGCGCATCCTGTCGGGCCAGATCGCCGAGGCGGAAGGCCGGCGCCACGTGCTCACCATCGAGGACCCGGTCGAATACCCGATCGATGGCGCGGTGCAGACCTCGGTCACCAATGCCGGCTCCGAAGACGAGCGGTCGCGCCTGTTTGCCGCTGCCATTTCCAACGCCATGCGGCTCGACCCGGACACCATCATGGTGGGCGAGGTGCGCGACCGTGCCTCGGCCCAGAACGCGGTGCGCGCGGCGATGACCGGGCACCAGGTCTGGACCACCATCCACGCCAACAGCGCGCTGTCAATTGCCGACCGCCTGCTTGACCTGGGCCTGGCTGCCAGCCAGGTGGCCGACCACACGGTGGTCACTGGCCTGATCAGCCAGCGCCTGGTCAAGGCTCTGTGCCCGCACTGCAAGCTGCCCCTGCACGCCGCTCCGGCTCCGCTGCCGCCCGCCGTCATGGGCAGGCTGCGCGAAGTGGTGGCCGACCTGCGGCGCGTGCACGTGACCGGGGCAGGTTGCGAGCATTGCGCAGGACACGGCAGCATCGGGCGCACGGTGGTGGCCGAGATCATCCTGCCGGACGACGAGTTTTTCAGCCACGTGCGGCGCGGCGACAAGGCTGCGGCCCTGGGCTATTGGCTGCGCTCGGGCGGGCGCACCATGGTCGAACATGCGGTGGAAAAGGTGGCGGCGGGCCTGGTTGATCCGCGCATGGCGGAACAGGTGCTGGGCCACCTGAACGCCGGCGCGGCCCTGGCGCGGCGCCGACTGCAGGTGGTGGAGGAGGGCTGCGATGCGCGTTGAAATCATGCGCTACTGGGCGCGCACCCAGTTCAGCGCCCCCGAGCGGGTGCGCCTGTACCGCAAGGTCGCCAAGATGCTGGCCGGCGGCCTGCCGCTGCTGCGCATCCTGGAGGAACTGGCGCGGCGCAATGCCGGCCCGGGCGGCGACAGCACCCTGTCGCTGGTGCTGGACGACTGCCGGCGCATGGTGCAGAACGGCCAGCTGCTGTCGGACGGCCTGGCCTGGTGGGTGCCCGGCACCGAGCAGATGATCATCATGGCGGGCGAACAGTCCGGCCGCCTGGAAGGCAGCCTGCATGCGCTGGTCGACGTGGTGCAGGCCGGGCGCCGCATCAAGACCGAGATCCTGGGCGGCGCCGCCTACCCGCTTGCCATCCTGGTCATGATCGCACTGTACATCTGGCTGTTCGGGGCCCTGGTGATCCCGCAGTTCACGCGCCTGGTCGATCCGGCCGGCTGGCACGGCGCAGCGCTGTCGCTCTACCGCATGTCGCTCTGGGTGCAGGACTGGATGCTGTTCGCCGTGGTGGGAGCGGTGGCCTTGATTGCCGCCATGCTGGCGTCGCTGCCTCTATGGCGCGGCAACATGCGGGTGTTTTTCGACCGCTTCGCGCCGTTCTCGATCTATCGCCTGATCGTCGGCAGCGGCTTCCTGATGGCGTTTGCCGCCCTGCAGGCGGCCGGCGTCACGGTGGAGAAGTCGCTGGCGCGGCTGTCGCTCAAGTCCGAGCCCTGGCTGCGGGAACGCCTGGACGGCGCGCTGATGGGCGTGCGCTCCGGCCTCAATTGCGGCGAAGCGCTGCGCCATGCGGGCTACGGCTTTCCTTCACCCGCCATCATCGACGACCTGTGCGTGTACGCCGACTACAAAGGTTTTTCGGAAGCGCTCAAGCTGCTGGCAGCGGAATGGATGGAGGAGGGCGTGGAGGCAGTCGCCTTGCGCATGAAAGTATTGAACGGCTTCGCCATCGTCACCCTGGCACTGGTGATCGCCTGGCTGGTGACCGGCTTCTTCGGCATCCAGCAGGAAATCGCCGCCGCCACGCGCGGCATCGGCTGATGCCCGGCAGATTTACCTGACAGACCAGTTACACAAATGGAGGCATGACCATGAATCACCTGTACCAATTGCAGCAACGTTCCGGCCGCATGCCATCGCCGTTCCGCCAGCGCGGCGCCTCCCTGCTGGAAGGCATCGCCTACCTGGGCATCGCCGCCGTGGTGGTGCTGGGCGCTGTGTCGCTGCTGGGCGGCGCGTTCAGCAGCGCCAAGTCGAACCAGGCCACAGAGGAGGCGGTGGCCATGCGCACCGCCGTGCGCAAGCTGTACATCGGCCAATCGTATCCGGTGGAGAGCCTGGTGCCGACGCTGATCGCCGCCAACGCCATTCCCGGCACATTGGCCAGGAACACCGAAGGCAACGCCCTGAAAAACAGCTGGGGCGGCGCCGTCACGGTAATGGGAACCGCCGCCGGCTTCGAGATCACTTATGCAGCGGTACCCAAGGATGTCTGCGTCAACCTGATCAGCGGCGCCAGCGGCTGGGTCGAGATCAGCGGGGGCGGCAAGGCCATCACCAGCTTCCCGGTTTCGGTCAGCGATGCAACCACGGTGTGCACGGTGGCCGGCGGCGCCGGCAATGCCGTGACGTTCAAGGGCGCCTGAGGCGTATCAAAGCACGCGGGGGAGGCAGCATGTGGAATGTCGTGATACTGGCTCTGGTGATGTCGATGGCGGGCGCCTACGTGGCGCTGGCCGAGCGCCAGGCTGCGGACGGGCAGCAGCACCTGGCCGAGGCCAGCGCCGAAGGCATGGCGAACTACCGCAGCGCGGTGGTGGCCTATTTCCAGGCGAATGACCTGCGCGCCACCAGCGTCAGCATCGATACGCTGAAAGCCAGCGGCGTGCTGCGCGCCTGGCCCCTGCTGGAGGCGCCGCCCGCTACTCCCTGGGGTAACTATCGCGATGCCGGCGGCACCATTTACATCTACGCCCGCCAATCGCCGCGGCGTGAATTGACGCGTGAAATCGTGCGCCTGGCCCGCAACTCGGTGCTGGCCGGCAGCTACCGGCGCGGTGCCGCCAACCTGCAGTCGCCGGTCTACGGCGACACCGGCATCCCGCTGGCGGCTCTGGCCAGCCTGGCTTTGCCGGACGGTGTACCGGTGTGGCTGGCGGTGGCGCCATGACGGCCCCTCGCCGCCAATCCGGCGTGGGCATGCTGGAGCTGCTGGCGGCGCTGGCCGTCGGCGCCGTGCTGCTGCTTGGCCTGACCGGCATGAGCGACAACTCCCTTGACGAGCTGCGCGGCCAGCAGGCCGCCTATTACCAGGCGCAGGTGGTGCATGCGGCCGAGCGCTATATGCAGGCCCACCACGACGAGATCAAGGCCGCCACGCCGACCGCCGCTGCGGTGCTGGCGGTCAGCCTGGAGCAGCTGCGCGCCGGGCATTTCCTGCCGGCCGGCTTTACCGACCTGAATGCCTACCAGCAGGGCACCTGCGTGCTGGTGCGCCAGCCCGATGCCACCGCCGCACCCGGCAAGTTCGACGCGCTGGTGGTCACCAGCGGCGGCAAGCCGATCGGCGACAAGGACCTGGCGGCAGTGGCCCTGCACGCGGGGACCGGCAGCGGATTCATTTCAGTACGCGAGCCGGCCTTTGCGCGCGGCGCATCCTGGCGCATGGACACCACGCCTTATCGCGGCATAGCCTGTGCCGGCGGCGCCGCTCCTGTGCTGCAGGGGACAGCGGCCGACGCCGGCCACCTGGCCTCGAACCTGTTCTACGATGGCGCCGGCCAACTGGCGGCGGACTTCCTGTACCGCGGCGCAGTGCCGGGCAAGCCCGAACTCAATCGCATGAACACGGCCATGCGGTTCGGCGGCGCCGCGCTGGTAGCAACCGGGGATTCCTGCCTGAATGCCAACGGCGTGGCCGAGCCGGGCCTGGCGATGGACGCCGGCACGCGCACCCTGCTTAGCTGCGACACCACCGGCCACTGGAACCTGGCCTCGTCGTGGAAGGCGCCGGTCGAGGCCTGGGGCGACCTGCCGCTGGCCGGCAGCGTACGCGGCGACGTGCGCATGGTGATGAACCTGAGCCGCGCCTTTACTTTCGACGGCGCAGTCTGGGCGCCGCTTGCCCTGGACAAAGACGGCAACCTCGATGCGCCCGGCGAAGTGAAAGCGCGCAACGTGCGGGCGCTCCAGGCCATCGAATCGGAGGGCACCATCCACGCCGTCGCCGATATCGCCAGCGAGCGCGACCTCCGGGCCGGGCGCGACCTGGACGTGCAGCGCGACGCCAACGTGGTGCGCTCCGTGTTGGCGCGCAGGATAGAAGCGAGCAGCTGGATGGCGGCCCCCTCGATCAACCTTACGTCGGTCAAGGCGGCTGCCGGCGCCTGCCATTACTGGGAATGGAGCGACCTGGAAGGGCGCAGCGTTTTGAAGTTCCCAGCCGGCACCGTCGTCATGGATGCCGATATGCGCCCGCTGATCTGCGGCCAGGACCACACCTTCAGGTATGCAAATGGAAACTACACACCGAATTAAGCGCCGCGCCGCGGCATTGGCGGCCTGCCTTTCGCTGGCCAGCCTGCCGGCGCGCGCATGCTGGGAAGAAGCGGCGACCTGGTACCGCGTCAATCCCTACCTGCTGTATGCGATCGCCAAGACCGAATCGGGCCTGAATCCGAACGCCATCAACCGCAACAAGAACGGCAGCTACGATATCGGCCTGATGCAGATCAACAGCAGCTGGCTGCCGACGCTGCGCAAGTACGGCGTGGAGGAAAAGGACCTGTACGATGCCTGCACCAGCATCCAGGTCGGCGCCTGGATACTGGGGCAGAACATGCAGCGCATGGGCGTGACCTGGGAAGCGGTGGGCGCCTACAACGCGCGCGATCCGGCCAAGCGGATCAAGTATGCGCTGAAGGTGCGCAAGAACCTGCCGGAAGCGGCCCTGGCCGAACAGGCTGGCGGGGGAGGGGCGAATGATGCCGCGTATTGAGCGCAGCCTGGCCGGTTCACTCCGGCGTGCACAGCTCCAGGCGATAGCCCTGGGTGTAGGCGGTGCGGATCATGACGATGCGCTTGTCGCCGACCTGCAGTTTCTTGCGCAGCTTGTAGACGTGCTGCTCGATGGTACGGCCGGCCACTTCGCTGTCCGTGCTCCAGATTACGGTGCCGATGGTGCTGCGCGAAATGTAGACGCCGGGCGAGGAGAAGAACAGCCAGGCCATGCTGAATTCGCGCGGAGTCAGTTCGATCTGCCGGCCGAGGAACTGCAGGCGTCCGCTGTCGCGTTCCAGGCTGTAGCCGGCGTATTCGATGCTGCGCCGCTGCGGGGCATTGCCGCTGCGGCGCAGCAGGGCGTTGGTGCGCGCCAGCAGCTCCACCGCTTCGAAAGGCCGCGGCACGAAGTCGTCGGCACCGGCGTTCAGCACCAGGGCCGCGAGTTCGGCGCTGCGCATGGGCGAAAGTACCAGCACCGGAGTCGCGTCGCCGCTGCGCATGTTCAGCCAGGACAGCAGGCTGTTGTCCGCCTCCGGTTCGCTGGCAAGGTCGATCAGGATCAGGTCCACGTCGTCGCGCCGCACGCCCCGCAGCAACGCTGTTTCCGAAGCAAAGCGCTGCACGCCGAAGCCGGCGCGCAGAAGCACGCTGTGTACCAGTTCGTAGACTTCAGCACTTTGGATATGGCATGCGATCTTCATGTTCGTCCAAACTTAATAGTCACTCCGGCCCGCACCTGCTCAACAGAATTTAATTGGCAATAGTAAACACAATCTTGCATTTTTGCTGCCAGCTCCGCTATCGTGTGCGCGCGCCGGTACAGGACCGGGAAGTGTGTCTTGCATGCGCAACTGTGTAGAATTACGTAGCCTGAATCAATTTCATCTTAGAGGGTGACCCTGATGTCCAACGATACTTCGCGCGCCAGCGACTTCCAGCAGAAGTTCATGCAGCTGGTCAGCGGCCAGCAAAGCTTTTCCGATATCCACCTGGAGCAGGGTGCTGCCGCGATGGTGAAAACACCGCGCGGCTGGCAGCAGTTCCACGAAGGCCCGCTGACGCTTGGCGAACTGCGCCCCCTGTTGGACAGTATCGACGAGGACTGGGAAGACAAGATTGTCGAGAAGGCGCTGGACCGCCCCTTCGTGCTGCAGAACTGCCGCCTGCGCTGCAATGTCTACCGCCTTGGCGCCGGCGCCAAGGTAGCGCTCTCGGTGCGCCGCCTGCCGCTGGAGCCGCTGCCGCTGGAGCGTACCGGCCTGCCGTCTTATGTGCGCACCATGCTGGAATCGAACAAGGGCTTGATCCTGGTGACCGGTCCGACCGGGTCGGGCAAGACCACCACCATCGCCTCCATGCTGGACTACATCAACACCAACCGCAACGGCCATATCGTCACCATCGAAGAACCGATCGAATACACCCTGCAGCGCAAGCAGTCGATCATCTCGCAGAAGGAAGTGCCGGTCGATACCGCCAGCTTCTCCAGCGGCCTGCGCGAGGCTTTGCGGCAGAAGCCCGACGTGCTGATGGTGGGCGAGATCCGCGATTACGATACGGCTGAAACCGTGCTGCACGCCGGCGAGTCCGGCCACCTGGTGCTGGCCACCATGCACACCGGGAATGCGGTGGGCGCCATCAGCAAACTGTTAAGCTTCTTCCCGGTCGACCAGCGCGCCCAGCGCTCGGCCATGCTGGCCAGTTCCCTGATCGGCGTGATTTTCCAGAGCCTGCTGCCGTCCGAGAATGGCGACAATTATGTGCTGGCCAGCGAGATGGTGTTCAATCATAACCAGCAGATAGCGCCTTACATCGTCGATCCGGACAAGCTGCACATGATCGGCGACTATATGAAACGCAAGGAAGACAGCATGTCGCGGCCTTTGAACGAAGTGCTGCAGCAGCTGGTTGCGCGCAAGGAGATCAGTGCGCGCGATGCGCTGCGCGTGGCCTACAACCGCCTGGAACTGCGCGAAATGCTGGGCAATACGCGCTGACAGGATAAAAAAGGTCCGGCGCAGGCCGGACCCGGTTGCCTTATGGCTGCTGCGTTTTGCGCCCTTGCTCTTCGTCGGGAGGAGGCGGCTGCTTGTGACGCGCTGCCTCGATTGCCTTGGCCGGAAGCTTGACCGTGCCTTTCACTACCTTCATCGCCCCCTGGCCTGTTTTCTCGGTCAGGACCGCGCCGGTCTGGGCCGGGAACGATGAAATGCCGCGCAATACGTTGTGTGCGCCCTGCGGAATGCGCTTGAAGCTGCCCGCTGGCGCCGTATGCGTCGCCGTGGCTCCGTCCTTGAGGTAGACCGGCGAGGCGGCGTTCAGCGGGCCGGATAACACGCGGTTGGTCAAGGCCGAGGTGCCGGCTGGATTGAGTTTCTTGCCCTCCGCGTCGGCAACGATGCCGGCGAAGAACGGCATCAGGGTCAGGTAGGACTTGAAGCCTTCCAGTACGGCATGGCAAAGCCGGTTCGCCGCGTTGCCGCCGTTCGGATCGCGGACGCGGTCCAATGCTTCGCTGACGTAGGTGTGAACGGCGGTGGCCATGGTCATGCCGACGCCGGCGCCCCATATCCTGCTATACAGATCCACCCGGTTGGCCGATTGTGTCAGGTCAAGCTTTTGCGACGAATTCCACATGCGCTGCAAGGCCGAACGCGGATTGGTATGCTTGGAAAACACGCGCGTGGGCAGGCCGTCGTGATGGTCCGACAGGGCCATCAGGTTCTGGGCGGTCGCCATGGCGCCGCCGCCTGCAAAGGATGCTGAAGCCCTGGCATGGATCGAACTGGCCAGTTCCGTCGCATTGCTCAAGGCATCGCGGATCGCGTTGGCTGAAGCGAACGAGGCGAAGCCGGCGAAGTCGCCTTTGAGGGTGCCGAAGCCGCCCTTGAGCGTGTGGTCCTGGAATTCCTTTCTATCCTTGATGCTGGCGTCGTTCAGCGCAGCATGCTCGTGGTCGGAATGCACGTGCAGGCTGCCCTGGGTGTTGAACTCGATGCGCGGCGCGTCGGGGAAGTAGGTTTCGGCCTGCACTGTCTCGATGGGGCGTACCCAACCCCCGACCTCGGTGAGGCTGTGCAGTCCATCGCGTGCAATGTCGCCGACCAGCTTGTGCGCCGTTCCCAGCGCGACGGCCTGCGCGACAACACCGGCCACCAGTTCGGCGGGACGATTCACATGTCCGTTCAGGACAGCGGTCGATGCCAGGAGCGCCGCGTTGCGGGCATAGCCCCAATGCGCGGCGGAGGAAACCGCCTGCGGCAGGCCTTGGCCGATGGCTACCTTGGCGATCTTGGGCAGGTTCTGCTTGACGCCCTGTTCCTTGATGTTGATGGCCCGGCTTTTCAGGCTGTCCAGGTGCTCGGCATGCAGGATGAAGTTGCTGGCCTGGTGGAATGCCTTCAGTTCCGCCTTGGCCGCTTCCAGCCTGGGTTTGGCAATTGCCGTATCGGCGTCGCGCTTTGTTTCGCCCCGGACGCCTGGCACCGGAATCTTGTTCGACGCTTTCTCGACGTCGATCTGGCAGGCGAGTGCATTCAGTTCCAGCTGGTTTTCGCGGTCGGCGATGCGGACCTTGAAAGCTGCCTGGCTCAATTTGACGTTGTCGATCATGGCCTGGTCGCGCGGGTCGTCCGCTTCCAGCCTGGCGATGACGTTCCTGTAGGCCGAATCGAGGGCCGTGGCGCGGTTCGCTTCGAGGGCGACGGAACCGGGGGCGCCCAGTCCGGGCGCGATCGTCGCCAGCGCCTCGGGCGGCAAGGGCGGCGCCAATTCGGGATGGCCTTCCGGGTTGATGATGGCATCGAGGGTTTCCTCGCTGACGGCACCGCGCATACCGATTGCTACCTGGCCCGATACGGCGCGCTGCAGCACCGCGCCGGAAGCAAGGCTGTCCAGGGCTTCCTTGCCAAGGCCGCCGCGCAGGGCCTGGCCTTCCAGGGCAAACTGGCGGGCCAGGATGTCGAGGTTGAGCGGCCCATGACGCTCAAGGTCTTCCAGCAAGGGGCCTTTTACGGCCGCCAGTTCGGCGTCGCGCGCTTCAAGGGCGTCGGCAATCTGCTGGATGTGCGGCGGCAGCTGGGCATGTGCCGTTGCGCCGGCATGCGCCGGGCTGCCCGGCTGCGCGCTGGACGAGGGTTGCAGGCTCTGGCTGGCCGGCGCGTGCCTGGCGCGGAGGGCAGCCTGGCCGGGGTTTGCCTGGTTCTGGTTTTGCAGCCATTGGTGCATCGCGATCGTGTTGTTGAGCGAAGCGATGCCGGGGAAATTTCCAAACATGGGAACTCCTTCGGGACGAGTGTATAAGGACGGTGAAAGAAAAAAGCGCGACGCGTCTTACGCCGGGCTGCCTTCCGCTCCGCTGCCGGATTGGCGCAATTGCGCGTCCAGGCGCGAGCGCGCGCCTTGGGCGGCCTTGCCGCCCTTGTCGTTCGAGGTTTCCTTTTCGTCGAGGAAGTAGCTGGTGCGCCATTGTTCGGCCACGGCTGCGAAGTGGCGCAGCATGGCCAGTGTGAGCATGCCGCTGGACTGCTCCAGCGGCAGCATGCAGTACAGGACGACCTGCTTGATTTCGGTGTTGTAGCCGAATGTGGCGTTATGGCCCGAGCCGGCCATCAGCAGGTTGGTTTCCAGCAGCCGTTGCAGCACGAGTTCGCGCGGCTCCGCCGGCAGCGGGCCCAGGCCGCAGTAGATGTTGACGATATGCGGCGCCTGTTCGCCGCCGTGGCGCAGCAGGAATTGGGTGCCGCCGATATCGAGTTCGGCTTTGTCGTACAGGGCGCGCGGGTCCGGAATCTGCGCGTGTTCGCAGATCTGGTTGATCAGGTTGCGGTAGACGTCGATGCTCATGTTCACTCTCCAGTGATGGGTTGGGGGACGCGATGCTGGAGATGAGTAGGGAATGCGCGGCGCCGGTTCCACCGCAGACGGCCGGGAACTTTCCGCCGGGCCGTGCTACAGATGGGGAATGCCACGCCATCAAACGAAAGGACGCATCATGCTAAGTAGACTTGCAACCGCCGTGGGCACTGCCGCCGCGGGCGCCGTACTGGATCGGATGGCCCATCGCAACGAAGCGCAGCAACAGCCGCAGCCCCAGCCGCAGGCTTTGCCGCCAAGGCCGCCGCATCCGGTCCAGCAGTCGGGCACCGGTAATGAGCGCCTGGGCCGGCTTGGCGACGCCATTCGTGGACCCGTTAACGGCTCGCCGTTCGCCAGCGGCATCAGCGGGCAGTTCGGCAAGATGCAGCAGTTGGGAGAGGATGCCAGGACGGTGGCGCAGAATCCCGTCATTACGGCCGAGGAACTCAAGCAGCTTGCCGACCGCGTGCAGGACGACGCCAAAGCGACGTTCGGGGCGGCCAAGGTGGTCAGCGGCCACGCGCCGCTGACCGGCGGCGACGCCGCGCGGCTCGGCAAGGCCGCAGTGAAGGACGCGGTGGACAATTTCGATCCCGCCAAAATGGTCGAGACCGCGAAGAAAGTTGGCGATACCGCCTATGCCGCGGCGACCACCAGCAAGGAGGGCATCGGCCAGGTGACGGATGCGATGCAGGACAGGTTGAAATTCGAGGCCCAGGCAACGGCGGCAGGTACCGCCGCCGTGCACCTGGGCGCTACCGCGATCAGCATGCTGCCGTTTCCCGGTGCACCCCTGGTGGGCGCCGCGGTGCGCACCGTCGGCACCATGGCCGCCGGCGCCCATATGTCGGCCACGATGCGCGAGATCGGCGGCGACGGCCAGGGCAAGGACAGCGCCCTGCGCCAGGAGGCGGCGAAGATCCTGATCGAGAAGTCCGGCAGCTAGGAAGGGCAGGCCGCCTTGCCCGCTGCATGGCTGCGCACGGCCTTGGCGATGTCCGCCGCAACCCTGGCCACGGCGCGGCGGTGGCCCATCACCAGGGCGTCGTAGCCGGCGGCCACTTCTTCACGGGCGGTGCTGCGGCAGGTCAGGACCTGTGCGCTGCCCGCCAGCCGCACGCTCCAGACGGCGTCGAGCAGCGCATATTTGCCGGGCGCCGATTCGAAGCGCTGCACATTGGTGCTGATGCGGTAGAGCGTGGCCTTTTCCGGCGGCTGGGTGCGGAACACGTCGATGGCGCCTAGTTCGCCGGACACGGCCAGCGACAGCGCCTGCCCGATCTCCGACGCCGGCGGCGAGGACCAGCGTTCCTGCTCCAGCAGGTCGATGCGTCCTTCGCCCGAGGTCACCACCAGCTGGCTGCGCGCCACCTGCTGCGGCACCGTCACGTTCTGCACCTCGATGTAGTAGCCGGGATTCGGTACGCCGGCGGCGGCTTCCATGCCGTTGCTGAGACTATAGAAGCGTTCCGGCGGCGGACTGGCGCAGCCGGCCAGCGACAATGCAAGCACTACACCACCTGACAGGGCATGCCGGCGCATCATTTGTTCTCCTTCGCGGGCTGGGGTTTGGCGCGGATCAGCGCTTCCGGATGGCGCTGGAGGTAATCGGACAGTTCGTTGAGCGACTGCAGCGTTTGCGTCAGTTGCTGCAAGGCCGTGCGCAGGTCGGACTGCATCGGCGAGTCCTGCTGCAGCACCTGCTGCGCCGCGCCGAAGGTGTGGCGCGCTTCGCCCAGCGTGGACTGCAGTTCCGGCACGAGCTGCGAGTCGACTTTTTTGAACAGGTTGTCGGCGCTCTTCAGCGAGTCGCGCAAATTGTTGCCGATCTGGTCGAACGGTACCTTATCGAGCTTGCGGGCGATGCTGGCGATCTGCGCCTGCAGCTCGTCCAGCGCATTGGGCACGGTCGGCACTTCGAGCGGGTAGGCATTCATATCCAGCTTGACTTGCGCCGCGTTGGGGAAGAAGTCCAGCGCGATGTACAGTTGGCCGGTCAGCAGGTTGCCGGTACGGAGCTGGCCGCGCAGGCCGTGGCTGACCATGCGATCGAGCACCAGCGGGCCGGCGTTACGGTCCTTGTCGTCGGTGACGGTCTCCTGGAACCGGCGGCCGAGACGGCCGGGGTACATGTCCACCGTCACCGGCATGCGGAAGTCCTTCTTGACAGGATCGAACTCGACGCCGACCGAGCGCACTTCGCCCAGCACAATGCCGCGGAAGTCGACCGGTGCGCCGGGAGATAGGCCGCGCAGCGACTGGTTGAAGTAGAACACCGTGGTAATCGGCGCACCGTCCGGTTCGCGCATGGCGCGGGCCTGGTCGGCTGCCAGCGGGAATTCGGTGCCGGCGGCAGCGACGGTGTCGGGCTTGCGGCCGGTAACCGACTCAAAGCCGATGCCGCCCACCAGCAGCGCCGCCACTGATTGCGTATTCAGCTTGAACCCGCCGGAGTCCAGCTGCAGGTCCACGCCGCTGGCGTGCCACCAGCGCGTGTTCTTGCCGACGTACTGGTCGTAGGGCGCGTTGACGAAGACCTTGACCGCCACCCCCTGGCCGTTATTTTCCAGGTCATAGCTGATGACCTGGCCGGCGGGGATGCGACGGTAAAAGACCGGCGAACCTGCATCGATCGAGCCAAGCGATTCGCCGTGCAGGGTGTAGTAGGTGCCTTTCTGGTCGCCCGCCACTTGCGGCACTTTTTCCAGTCCGGTGAAATCGTGGCTGCTTTCCTTTGATTTACCCGCATCGACGCCGATATAGGCGCCCGACAGCAGGGTGCCAAGACCCGATACGCCGCTCACGCCAATGCGCGGCTTCACCACCCAGAACCGGGTATCGGCGGCAGTGAAACGGCGCGCATCCTTGTTCATGTCGATGGTCACCAGTACCTTGCTCAGGTCCGGCGACAGGGAAATCGCGCGCACCTGGCCGACGTCCACGTCCTTGTATTTCACCTTGGTCTTGCCGGCCTCAAGTCCCTCGCCGCTGCGGAAGCTGACCACCACGGTTGGGCCTTCGTCGAAATAGGATTTGGCTACCAGGCCGATGCCGATCAGCGCCGCAAGCAGCGGCACTAGCCACACCAGCGAAGGCAGCCAGTGGCTGGCCTTCTCGACCTGGGGCTGGGGCAGGGGCGCACCGGCAGTGTTGGCCGGGGTGCCGTCGTGTTCAGGCATGTTTTTCTCCATTTGGCGGGACAGGATCCCAGATCAGGCGCGGGTCGAACTGCATCGACGCCAGCATGGTCAATACCACGACGGCGCAAAACGCCAGGGCCCCGGGCCCGGCGGTGATGGTGGCAAGGGTCTGGAAGCGTACCAGGGCCACCGTCAGCGTAATGACGAAGATGTCCAGCATCGACCAGCGGCCGACGAATTCCACCATCCGGTACAGTACGGTGCGCTGCAAGGGGCGCCAGCGCGAGCGGCGCTGCGCCGTCCATGCCAGCAGCGACAGGGCGGCCAGCTTCAGCAGCGGCACCACGATACTGGCGATGAAGATGATCGCGGCCAATGCGGGCGAACCGCTGTCCCAGAAATACAGCACGCCGCTGATGATGGTGTCATCCTCCAGGCCGAACAGGGAATGGGTGTACATCACCGGCAGCAGGTTGGCGGGAATGTACAGGATGGCCGCGGCAACCAGCAGGGCCCAGGTGCGCCCCAGGCTATCGGGGTGGCGGTGATGCAGGCGCGCATGGCAGCGCGGGCAGTCCTGGCGCCGCGCGCCGTTGTCAGCCGACACCAGGCCGCAGACGTGGCATGACAACGCTGCTTGCGGAACGGGCGGCGGCACGTCAGGCTGGGGCGTCAGGGCGTCGCCCAGGTTCCACAGCATTTTGGGGTCGAACGAGACCACAATGGCCAGCATCAGTGTCAGCGCGGCGAACGCAAACAAGCCAGGTTCCAGCACTACCGTGGCCAGGCTGGTCATCTTGACGATGGTGATGAGGATGCCGATCATCAGCACCTCGGTCATTCCCCAGCGCCGCGCCAGGTGAATCGCATACAGCAGGAGGTTGAACGACTTCGGTTTGTGCCCGCCCGCCAGCGCCAGGGTGACGTGCAGCAGCGACAGCAGTTCGACCGCCGGCAGCAGGACGGTAAACATGAAGACCGCCGCCGCCACCAGCGGCATATGTCCCTGCCACAGCACGATGATGGAACCGAGCAGGGTGGCGCGCGAGGCGTTGCCGTTCACGTCCAGTTCAACGATCGGAAAACACTGGGCGATGACGAACACGATCAGCGCGGCCAGGGTGATCGCCGCCATACGGCTCGCGTCGGAATGGATGCCTCGATACATCACCGAACGGCAGCGCACGCAGCGTGCCTTCTCGCGCGGACGCACCGGGCGGCGGCTATGCAGCACGCCGCAGTCATGACAGCTAATCAGGTCGTAGCGATGCACACGTTTGGCGGGAATTCGAACATGCCAGCATGATACGACATTTGATGTGAAAGTCCGGACTCGTGACTATTCGATAGACTTTTGGGACTTCAGTTCGGCTAAAGTCTGCGGCCTTCGAAAGTTGAACGGGAACCGTCATTGAAATTTGCGCGTAGAGCTTTGCTGGCATTCCTGCTAGCCGTTGCCAGCTACCTTGCCATTGCCGCGGCGTGGGCCTGGGTGGCTTTCCCTTCTGCCGCCCGGGGCTTGCCGCAAGCCGGGCTAATGCCGCTATCGCCGCGCCAGGTGGAGATCCTGCTGAAGATTGAAGACCCGGGTTTCTTCAACCATCGGGGCCTCAGTGCGTGGAGCGGGCAGGGGCTGGCGACCATTACTTCTTCGCTGGCGCGCAGCGTGTACCTTGGCGACACGCGGTTGGATGGCGCCACGGGCGCATTCCAGCGCTTTTACCGTGGCGTCTTCGACTGCTGCAAGAAGATCGACATCGGGCGCGACGTGATGGCCCTGGTGCTGGACCACAAGCTGGACAAGCAGCGGCAGCTGGCTGCTTATGCGGCCCTGGTCTATCTGGGAACCCAGGAGGGAAAACAGGTTCACGGATTCGAGGACGCTGCAATCAGTTACTACGGCAAAGCGCTGGACTTGCTCACTGAACCGGAGTTCGTGGGCCTGGTGGCAATGATCAAAGCGCCTAACCTGTACCATCCCGTCAACAATCCAACCCGGTTCGTGCAACGCCTGGTGCAGGTGAATGCGCAGCTCCGGAACGACGATGTAATCAAATAGAATGAAAAGACTGTCGCATTCAATCCTCCTCGCCTCGCTGGCGCTTTGCAGCGCGATACTCCAGGCTGCGCCCCTTGAGCTGAATTGTCCTTCATCCGGGACGGAAAAGGAGCAGGTGCGCATCAACCGGCTCGCTTCGGGCGTCGTGGCTCGAAAAGGTGCGCACCTGTTGAAGGTCACCACCAAGGCCGGCGTCCAGACATTCAAGGACAAGCCTCCCTATGACGAGCCGTTGGACGGCGTCCACCATTACTTTTGCGACCGTAAAGAAGGCTTCATCCTGATCAAAGTCGAGGATGGCGGCGAGTTCACCGGCAAGCTGATTGACGAACAGACCGGAACCGTCATGAAAGGCGGCGAAAGCGTCTTGTTCTCGGAAGATCGCCGCGCTTATCTCGCCAGCGAACACGGGGACGGCCTGGATGGCGATGTGTGGACGATCTATGCGGTGAACGGCCAGGTATCCTGGACCGGGTACAACTTTATTTCGGCCCCCGATCAAAGTTACAGGTACGTTGACCTGGGCATGCCAGCCTGGATGCCGAATGGAGAACTGGTTGCAAGCGCAACCTGCGCCTCCGACGAGAACCGCAAATGGAAAATGAAACTGGTCAAGAACAACGGCCAGTGGGACTGGGCGCCTCGCAAGAAGTGCCCAGCTTCCAAGTAACTGTTCAAGCGTGGAACAGCGGCAGCACGTCTGCGGCGATCTCGTGGAAAGTTTCATCCAGCGCACGGCGGTTGCGCCGGAAATGCAGGCCTACGTGGTCGACCCCGGCCGCGCGTAGCGCAGCCAGTTCCTCGACCAGGGCGTCGCAGCCGCCGCGGAAGCCGAAGCGCCAGCGCTGCATTGGTTCATCGGCGCCTTCGCTCAAGTCCAGATGAATGAAGGTGGCGTACGGCTTGTCGCCTGCCACGGCGCGCCAGGCGGCTACCCGGCGCGCATGGTCCTCGGGCGTGCCGGGATAGGCCAGGCTGCCGTCCATGCGGGCGCCGATCCAGGCCGGGCTTTGCTGGGCCAGCCCGGCCGCCATCAGCGGCAACGGCGCTGCCATGCGCGGTAAAACATCCAGGCCCGGTGGCAGGCCGGATTGCGCGCCGTCGCGCAGCAGCGCGACCTGCTCGCGGAAGTTGCTTCCGCGTTCGGCGAAGTCGCGGCCGAACAGCGGGTACTCCACCGGCCGGTCGCCGCTGGCCACGCCCAGCACCAGGCGGTTGCCGCTCAGGCGCTGCAGCGTAGCCGCCGACTTCAGCGTCAGCAGGGGCTGGCGGATCGGCAGCACCACGGCAGCCGTGCCAAGCAGGATGTCTTTGGTGATGCCTGCCAGGTAGCCAAGATAGGAAAATACCTCGAACACCTGGGCCGCATCGCCAAAGGACGGGTCGTACATGGGCACGTCGCGCACCCACAGGGCGCGGAAACCCAGGCGGTCCGCCAGTTGCGCCAGTCCGGCATGGCGCTGCAGGTCCGGTTCGCCGGGCAGGCGGCCGTCCTGTTGCCTGGCCTGCTCGCCGGCATGCGTCCAGTCGTTATCCAGCGGAGCCTCGATGCCGATGCTGAAGCCGCCGGCAGTCAGGCGAGCCAAGGAAGCGCTCATGAAGACTCCCGGCTCAGAACGAGGAAGCGGCGGAAGCCGATGCATTGCGGCGGCCCGCATTGCCAAGCCAGACCAGCGCCAGGCCGCCGGCCGCCAGTGCAGCGCCAACCAGGGGCACCGCGGCATAGCCCAGGCCCTGGCCGATCACCACGCCACCCAGGGCCGCCCCCAGCGCGTTGCCCAGGTTGAAGGCGCCGACGTTCACCGACGAGGCCAGGCCGGGAGCCTGTGCTGCAGCCTGCATCACACGCATCTGCACCGGCGGCACGATGCCGAAGGCCGCAGCGCCCCACACCACCAGGCCAATCGCAGCGCCAAGCTCGGTCGTCATCACCAGCGGCAGCACAGCCATGGTCACGGCGAGGGCAGCCAGAATCAGCTTGGTGGCGCCGTCCAGCGACCAGTCGGCCAGGCGGCCGCCCAGGCTGTTGCCGAGCGTGAAGCCGACGCCGATCAGTACCAGGGCAAACGCCACGAAGCCCGGGGTGGCATGGGTGATTTCGGCCAGGATTGGCGCCACGTAGGTGTAGAGCGCAAACATGGCGCCGGAACCCATCACGGTGGTGCCCATGGCGAGCAGCACTTCGGGACGCGTC
The DNA here is from genome assembly GCF_001425005.1 of Duganella sp. Root336D2. GTDB lineage: Bacteria > Pseudomonadota > Gammaproteobacteria > Burkholderiales > Burkholderiaceae_D > Rugamonas. Next base: position 91,330 of record NZ_LMDB01000005.1, read on the forward strand.
AGTACTTTCAGTTCGCGCCGCAGCTTGGGCGGGGTGCCAGGCTCGCCCTTGGGCAAGGCCAGCCAGAGAGCGGCGATCGTGACCAGGCCAAGCACGGCGGTACCGGCGAAGGCTACGCGCCAGCCGACTTGCTGGCCAATCCAGGTGGCGGCAGGCACGCCGCCGATATTGGCGACGGTCAGGCCCATGAACATGGCCGCGATGGCGCTGGCCTGCTTTTCTTTAGGTACGACGCTGGCTGCCACCACGGCGCCGATGCCGAAGAAGGCCCCGTGGTTCAGGCTGGTGATCAGGCGCGACAGCAGCAGGGTGGTATAGCTTGGCGCGAAGGCCGACAGCAAGTTGCCGGCCGTGAAGATCAGCATCAGCGCCATCAGGGCGGCGCGCTTGCCGAAACGGCTGAACAGCAAGGTCATCACCGGGGCGCCGGCCATGACGCCAACGGCATAGGCGGAGACCAGCATGCCCGCAGTGGGGATGCTGACCTGGACGCCGTCGGCAATCACGGGCAGCAGGCCCATGGGAGTGAATTCGGTGGTGCCGATGGCAAAAGCGCCAGTGGCAAGGGCTAACAGGGCGGTAGAGGATCGCATCGGAATAGACTCGCAGAGTTTTTCAATGGATCGCAGTGTACCGGGGCAATATTTGCAGATTAAGCCCAGGATTTGCTAAACACTTTTGATTTTTGTTCAATAATTGAGTTTGACGGTGTCGCGAGCGGGTGGCGTGATTCCGCATGCGTCAGCAGCCGGGGGCAGTCCCTGGTAGTGGCTGTTGGGCGAGGAGAAGTTGTTAACGCTTTCTGTGGAAAACCCTGTTAACAAGGCGCGGCACGGCAGGCTAAATAGTTGATTCAATTAGAAAAAATTCCGCTGCGCAAATAAAGGGCAATCGAAACAAGCCGATTGGCAACAAGTGCTAAAGTGTCTTATCGACAATCTTCGTGCAGGACCGCCATGCTCCAGCCGCAGAACAAGCAGACTGACGCCTTTATCTCGACCGGCATTGCCGGCCTCGACACGATCCTGGCCGGGGGCCTGACCAAGCACCGGCTTTACCTGGTGGAAGGCGAGCCAGGGACGGGCAAGACCACCATGGCCTTGCAGTTCCTGATGGAAGGCGCCAGGCATGGCGAGCCGGTGCTCTACATCACCCTGGCGGAAAACGAAGTGGAGCTGCGCGCGGTCGCGCAGTCGCATGGCTTCACGTTGGACGGCATCACCGTGCACGAGATCATCCCGGCCGAAGGCGTACTTGACCCGGATGAGCAGTACACGGTGTTTCACCCCTCCGAAGTCGAGCTGGGCGAAACCAACCGGCTGATCCTGGCGCAGATCAATCGGCTCAATCCTACCCGCATGGTGCTCGATTCACTGTCGGAACTGCAGCTCCTGGCGGGCAGCCCCCTGCGCTATCGGCGCCATGTGCTGGCGCTGAAGCAGTACTTCGCCAAGCGTGCCTGCACCGCGCTGTTCCTGGACGATAAAACGGCTTTAGGCGGCGACCAGCAGGTGCGCAGCATCGCGCATGGCGTGATCTCGCTGCAGCAGCTCGAGTCGGGCTATGGCGCCGAACGGCGCGTCGTGCGCGTCTTGAAATACCGCGGCATCGACTACCGGCGGGGGCCGCATGACTACGTGATCATTTCCGGCGGTGTCGTTGCCTATCCGCGCATCGTGGCCTCCGAATCGCGCGAGATTGCAAGCAGGGGGCAGGTGGCAAGCGGGCTGCCATTGCTCGATACCTTGCTGGGCGGCGGGATTGAAGAGGGCTCCAGTACCCTGGTCTCAGGGCCGCCGGGAACCGGCAAGTCCAGCCTTGCTGCCCAATTCGTCAAAGCCGTCACGGACCGCGGGCAGAAGGCCGCAATGTTCGTGTTTGAAGAATCCTACAATACCTTGCTCAACCGCGCGGATGGCATTGGCATGGATTTGCGCACGCCGCTGGCTTCAGGCCTGCTTCAGGTGAACCAGGTCGACCCGGCCGAACTGTCGCCCGGCCAGTTTACACATGCGGTCTGCACTGCTGCCGACGAAGGTGCAAAGGTAATCGTGATCGACAGCCTGAACGGCTATATGAATGCGATGCCGGAAGCACGTTTCCTGACCACGCATTTGCGTGAAGTACTGACCTACCTGGGGCAGCGCGGCGTCGTGACCCTGCTGGTCGGTGTGCAGCAGAGCATGATCGGGACGATGGGGAGCAAGGTCGACGTGAGCTACCTGGCCGATAACGTGCTGCTGCTGCGCTACTACGAATCAGGCGGTTCGGTGCACAAGGCCTTATCGGTCTTTAAGAAACGGGGCAGCAAGCACGAAACCACTTTGCGCGCTTTCTCAATTAGCGACCAAGGCATCGAAGTGGGGCCGGTGCTGAAGGACTTCCGCGGCATCCTGACCGGGGTGCCGGTGAATGTGTCGCAAGACAAGGATGAAGCAGAGCATGAATGAGCTGGAGCAGCGCATCGTCATCTTTGCCCCTGTCGGCAAGGACGCACGTCTGATTGAAGAGGTGTTGGGACAGGCGCGCCTTGGTTGCCAGATCTGCCCTGAACTGGGCTCCGTCGTCAATGAGCTGCAGCAGGGCGCGGCTGCGCTGTTCGTGATCGAAGAAGCCTTCAACGACGACTTCCTGTGCGAGCTCACCGCTTATCTTGCCGGCCAGCCGGCCTGGTCGGATTTACCAGTACTGGTGCTGAGCAAGGAGGGCTTGGACTCGCCCGCTATCCAACGGATTTTTGAACGGGTCGGCAACGCGACACTGCTTGAGCGCCCGGTGCGCAGGGCAACCCTGGTCAGCGCAGCCCTGTCGGCGGGGCGTGCGCGCCGGCGCCAATACGAAATGCGCGAAGTCGACCGCCGCAAGGATGAATTCCTGGCCATCCTCGGCCATGAGTTGCGCAACCCGCTGGCGCCGATCCGCACCGCGATGGACGTGCTGAACACCATACCGGATACCGACCCCAAGGTGCGCAGCATCAGCCAGGTGGTGGAGCGCCAGGTGCGTCACCTGACCCGCCTGGTGGACGACCTGCTGGACGTGGCGCGCATCACCAACGACAAGGTGGCCCTGAAATGCGAACGGATCGGCGCTGCGACAGTGCTGCAGCACGCCGTGGAAATCTGCCGCCAGCAGATCGATGCAGGCGGCCATACGCTGGACCTGCGCCAACCACCGGGGAGCGTGCTGCTGTTTGGCGATCGTGCGCGCCTGGTCCAGAGCCTGGCCAATGTGCTGGGCAACGCGGTCAAATTCTCGCCGCCGGGGTCGACCATTCACCTGTATGCGGAGGCGGAAGGCGAGGATATCGTGTTCGTGGTGCGCGACCATGGCGCCGGGCTTGAGGCGGAGGCGCGCTCCCGCATCTTCGACCTGTTCGTGCAGGGACAAGCCGGGCGCGCGCACAGCCTCGGCGGACTGGGGATAGGGCTTAGCCTGACCCAGAGATTCACGCGCATGCACGGCGGGAGTGTCTCTGTTACCAGCGAGGGCAGCGGCGAAGGCTGCGAATTCGTCCTGCGCATGCCGATTGTGGTACCGGAGCGGCGCAGCAAGGAGCGGCCCGCTTCCGGCGCTTTCAAAGGCCGTGCCGATGATACGCTGCGCATCATGGTCGTCGACGACAATGAAGACGGCGCGGACATGTTGCGGGTCATGCTGGAAATGGAAGGCCATACGGTCGCCAAGGCCCACGATGGCCAGGGCGCGATCGCGCTGGCCCAGCGTTTCCATCCGCACGCCGTTCTGATGGATATCGGCCTGCCCGATATGCAGGGCTACGACGCGGCGCGCCGCATCCATGAACTCGAAGGGGCCGAGGATATTGTTTTCATCGCCATGACCGGCTGGGGGCATGAGGAGGCGCGCCACCGCGCGTCCGAGGCCGGCATGCAGCATTACCTGGTCAAGCCGGTGGACTTGAATGTGCTGCGCAAATGCCTGTCCGAAATCAGCGGGCAGGCCTTGCAGCGCGCGTGAGCGCGCGTCTATTGCGCCGCGCTGGCGTTCAGCGAGACGCCGCTGAAGGTCGAGTAGGAGCGGATGCCGATGTGCCAGGTCCCCGCCTGCGGGTTGCTTAGCGCGCAGGATTCCGTGTTGCCGCTCTTGTAGGGACGGCAGGCATAATCATTGGCAGTCGGCTGCGCTCCAAAGCGGACATACAGGTCGCCATCGCCGCTGCCGCCGCTCATGTTCACGTTCAGGGTATTTGCGCACTCAGGCACGTTGATGGTGAAGTACAGCCAGTTGCCCGCAGTGGCGGTCAGGCTGGACTGGTTCAGGGACACGCTGGCGCATGGCAGGTTCAAGCTGCTTGGAAGCGAATGCAGCAGGTTGGTGGTAACGGAGCCGTCGGCCGCAATCGTTACCTGGTACAGGCGGTCGAACTCCGTTTCGGCAATGGCGCTGCCCGGATCGCCGCCCAGTTGCCGGATCAAGTCCGGCGTGGTGTCGGAATGGCCGACCACCAGGGCATTGTCGGGCAGGCCGCGCAACTGCTGCGCGAACGTCGCGAGCTGGCCGGCATCGTAGCTGGTGACCGGCAGGTTCAGGTAGGTGGTCAGGGGCTGTGCCGTTTGCTGCGTGCGCTGGTAGGCAGTCGAATAGACGTGCTTGACCTGCGCATCCTTGAGTGTCGCGGCGATGTTGGTGGCGCGTACCTGTCCTTCGGCAGTCAGCACAGGATCGGTGCCGGTGGCGGATTTCTCGGCGTGGCGCGTCAGGTAAATCGTGTTGGCGCTGGCAGGAATATGCGCTGCGCAAATTACCAGGGCGAAGCCGCCCAATATCTTCTTCATGTAGTCTCCCGAAATGAATAGTTTCTGAATGTTGCATTAAAAGCAATCATGCGACGGCGAGGATACGCCATTTCGGAAGATCGTTGTGTTTCTTTAGCGGTTGTCGATGCGCGAGATTCCTCCGCGCCTGCCATTGCGGTCGAAGGCTGCCACCTGGACCAGGCCGCGGTCGGCAATCGGGCCTTGCAGCAGCGCGCTGCTGGCAGTTGGTTTGCTGCCGTCGCTGGTGTAGCGCAAGGCCAGGCCGGGCAGGGCATGGTTGGCGTAGACCTTGCCGCCTTCCAGCACCAGGCCGGGTGGCGCGATGCGATAGTAGACCGGGCCGAAAGGCGCGGACTCCAGGTCGAGGCGCGGCAGCACGCGCTGTCCCAGGACGTTGGCGAAGGCCGGCCAGGCGTCGCTGTGCGCCGGGGCCGCCCAGGCACGTTCGGCCACGGCCAGCAGGCGCGGCATGAGCAGGTAGTCGATCAGTGCAGGGTCGCGGATGGTTTCGGTCCATAACGCGGCTTCCAGGCCACGGATGCGGCGCTGGCCGGCGTCGGTCAGGCTCTTGTCAAGCGGGACGAAGTTGTAGACATCATCAAGTTCAATATAGGCTGCCCAGTTGACCCCCGGCTCGTCGGGATTCCTGTTGTGGCTCATGTCCAGGTATTGCCTGGTGGCCGGGGCCAGCACGACGTCGTAGCCGGCATTGGCCAGGCGGTAGCCCAGGTCTGCCGAATCGCCGACGTTATTCCAGACGTAGAGCGTGAAACCGCGTTGGGCGAAATGCGGATTGGGTGTGTGCTTGTGCGTCCCGAGTTCCTCCCAGCCGGCGGTGGCAAGGCCGTTCTGGCGCAGGATGTCGTCGACGCGGTCGTAGAAGTAGTCCCACAGTTCAGCCTTGGTTTGCAGGCTTTTGCTGGCCATCAGGGCGCGGCTTGCCGGGGACTTTTCCCAGGCGCCGGCGGGTACTTCGTCGCCGCCGACATGGAGGGAGCGCAGCGGGGTTCCGGCTTCGCGATGCAGGGCGGCGACCTGTTTCACCACGTGTTCGATAAAGGTGAAGCTGGACTCGAGGCCCGGGTTCATCACGTTGTCCCTGTAGTTCTGTGCGGATTTGTATTGCGAGCGGTCGTAGAGGTCGTTCAGCAGGTATTTGCCGGCACCTGCCTGGCCGGCGGCCTGCATGTGCCGGTAGCGCGCCTCCATCGCCTTTACCGCGGCGCGGGCGTGGCCGGGCATTTCGATTTCCGGGATCACTTCGATGTGGCGCGCTGCCGCGTAGCGCAGGATCTCCAGGTAGTCGGCGCGGGAATAGTAGCCGCTGCCGTGCGGGTCTGCGGCATCGGGGCCGGAGCCGTATTCCGGTTGCAGCCGTACTCCAGGCCTGGAGCTGTGCCCGCGCACCGCGCCGATGCTGGTCAATTCCGGCAGGCCGGGGATTTCAAGGCGCCAGCCTTCGTCGTCGGTCAGGTGGAAATGGAAGGTGTTCAGCTTGAAGCGCGCCATCAGCTCGAGCAGGCGGAAGATGGTTTGCTTGGGCTGGAAGTTGCGGCTGACGTCCAGCATCAGGCCGCGATAGGCGAAGCGCGGCGCGTCGGTGACCGTCAGCATGGGCAGGTCCACCACTTTCCTGCCGCCCGCAGCCGGCAGCGGCAGCAGGTCGCGCAGCGATTGCAGCCCGCGCGCGACGCCGGCGGCGCTGTTGCCGGTGATGGCGATGCCGCCGGCATCGACGGCCAGCATATACGCCTCCGGCGAAGCTTGCCCGGCGACGGCAGCCACGCAGAGCCGCAGCGTTGCTGCGGATGGCGCGGTTGCGCTTGCAGGCCAGTATTGCTTGAGCAGGCTGTCGGCAATGACGGCCTCATTCTTCAAACCGTCGCCGGCAACGACCACCGGCGCGGATTCAAGGTGCAGTGCGCCAGTCCCTTTTTGCAATTGCAGCGGCGTCGGGAATATGGGCGGCAAGGCCTCGGCGGGAAGCGCGATGGTACTGGCGTTGCGTTGATACAGGTCCTGGGCCGTTACTGCCTGGCCCTTTTCAAGCTGGTCGGGGCGCGGCAGCGGCAGCAACCGGTAGTCCGTTATCGCTTGCGCGGTGTCCGGTGCCGCCTCATACACGAGGTAAAGGCCGGAAGGGGCGCGGTAGACCTTGGCGTCCGCAGTGGGAGAGCGGTAGGCCGCGTTCAACGCCTGTCCCGGCGCCAGGCCGCCGAAGCCCGGCGCGGGTCGAAGGCGGTATAGCGTACCACCCAGGTCATCGAGCGCCAGCTTGCCCGCCAGCGGCCCCGCTACGGCGCATTCGGTGCAGTTGAAATAGATCGACCAGCCGCGCGCGGGCAAGGAATGGCGGTCCCGGTTCGTGACTTCAAGCTGGCCGCCCCTGCCGCCATCCTGCTGCTCCCAGCGCACTTGCAGGTGCTGGCCGCTGGCATATCGGGGCGCGGCCTGTGCAGCGGAAAGCGCCAGCAGCAGCGCAAGGCAAACAACCGAACTCTTTGAAGTCATGGAATCAGCTTGTCTCTTATTGCGGGTTCGTCAAGCTAACATAAGTGCCCCACTTGTTAACGCTTTCTGTGGAAAAGTCTGTTAACAAGGAAGGGAGCCGAGCGGTAAGATCATGATTTAAATGCGGAAAATCCAGCTGCGCAAATAAGTGGCAGTGCTGGCATAATTGCACTACTTTTAAGGAGACTGGGTTATGCATCAATGCTGGCTGCTTATCCTCGCACTTTGCAGCGCTTCCGTCGGCGCTGCCGAGATCAAGGTCGGCGTGCCGTTGCCGCGCATGGACATGGTGAAGGAGGGCACGCATCACTGGCTGCGCTATGTGCGCAATGGCGAAGTCAACACGCCGGTCGACATCTGGACGCGTGAAGTCCGGCTGCTGCCTGAGGGAATGCAGATTCGCCAGCGGTGGGATGGCATTAACAGCAGCGTGGTGATGCTCGACTCCCGCTTCGACAAGGATACGTTCAAGCCGCGCACCCACCAGCGCATCCGCGAGAAGGAAGGCAAGCGCACGGTGGAGGATTATGACTTCGCCTCCCTTGAGCCGACCTTCAATTTCGAAACCGACATCGAATTCCTGCAAGCCTTGCCCCTCGCTGCCGGCTATGAAGCCAGCATCATGTTCTATCATCCTGGCGGCGCGGCCCCGGCGCGCTACACCTGGAAAGTGGTGGGCAGCGAAACCATCCAGGGCCCGCAAGGCGCTGTCGATTGCTGGCTGCTGACCACCGACTACAACCGCCCCGGCAGCGTCGCAAAATTCTGGCTGGCGAAGGCGACCCAGCTGCTGGTACGGCAAGAGGCGACAGCGCCGGACGGCAAAATCATAGTGAAGGCGCTGATCGATTGACGGAATCGCTCGGCGCATCAAATTAAAGGAGAGAGCAAATGAAAGTATTTACCAGCACCCTGCAAGCAGTGATCCTGGCGGTGGCATGCGCGGCCGCTACGTCCGCGCTGGCGCAGCATACTGTCACTGACCATGCACAGCCAGCGGTGGTTGCCGATTCGGCCGATGGCGAAATCAAGAAAGTCGACAAGGCTTCCGGCAAGCTGACCATCAAGCATGGCGAACTGAAAAACCTGGGCATGGGCGCGATGACGATGGTGTTCCGCGCCAAGGATGCGGCCATGCTGGACCAGGTGAAAGCGGGTGATAAGGTACGTTTCACCGTGGAAAACGCGAACGGCGCGATGACCGTGACCGCGCTCGAAGTAAAGTAAATCCTATGTGCGGGCGAACTCGATGCGCTGTTTGCGCGGGTTCGGCCGCACGATGTGCTCAAGCGGCAGCACGGTGGATTGCTTGACCTTCTTCAGTGCGATATTCGACTTGACGTTCACCACGCCGGGCAGCAGCAGGATCTCCTTCATCATCAGGTCGGCGAACGAGGCCAGGTCGTGCGACACCACGCGCGCCACATAGTCCGCTTCTCCGGTCACGGAAAAGCACTCCATCACTTCCGGCACGTCGCGGATCGCCTTTTCGAAGGCGTCGCCGCGCTTTTCGCCATGGCGGTCGAGCGTGATATGGACGAAGGCCATCACGTCCAGCCCTACGGTGGACGGCTCCAGCACGGCCGCGTAGTGGTCGATGATGCCGGCTTCGCGCAGGCGCTGCACGCGCCGCCCCACCTGCGAGACTGACAAATGCAGCACTTCAGCCAAGGCGGCGTTGGTCGCTTCTCCATTGCGCTGAAGCTCGTTCAGCAGCGAGAGGTCGTGGCGGTCGACGGTAATCATCATCAGGTCCTTGTGTCATGCGCAAAATACGCATAATTGAGTGCGCTTTCCGTGCAGGATGCGCAAAAAATCCAGAATCAGTGCGTAGTATATCCGTTATCTACACACATTTCCGGAGACAGCAAATGACCGATTCCCTGTGGGAGAACCCGATGGGCACTGACGGCTTCGAATTCATCGAATACGCGGCGCCGGACCCAGTCGCAATGGGCAAAACCTTCGAAGCGATGGGCTTTACCGCCGTCGCCCGCCATCGCAGCAAGGACGTGACACTGTACCGCCAGGGCGATGTCAACTTCCTGCTGAACGCGGAAAAAGACTCGTTCGCGCAGCGCTTCGCCGAACTGCACGGCCCTTCGGTGTGCGCCATCGGCTTCCGCGTGAAGGACGCGGCTTATGCGTACAAGCGCGCGCTGCGCCTTGGCGCCTGGGGCTTCGAAAGCAAGGCGGGCCCGATGGAGCTGAACCTGCCGGCCATCAAAGGCATCGGCGATTCGCTGATCTACCTGGTGGACCGCTGGCCGGGCAACGGCAATATCAGCATCTACGATGTGGACTTCGAGCCGATTCCAGGCGTCGACCAGAACCCGAAAGGCCATGGCCTGACCTATATCGACCACCTGACCCACAACGTGCACCGCGGCCGCATGGGCGAGTGGGCCGAATTCTACGAGCGCCTGTTCAATTTCCGCGAAGTGCGCTATTTCGACATCGAAGGCCAGGTGACCGGCGTCAAGTCGAAGGCCATGACCAGCCCGTGCGGCAAGCTGCGCATTCCGATCAACGAAGAAGGCACCGATCGCGCCGGCCAGATCCAGGAGTACCTCGATGCGTATCGCGGCGAAGGCATCCAGCACATCGCCATGGGCAGCGACAACCTGTACGCGACCGTGGACAGCCTGCGCGGCGCCGGCGTGAAGCTGCTCGACACCATCGACACCTACTACGAGCTGGTCGACCGCCGCATTCCCGGCCATGGCGAGCAGTTGCAGGCCCTGCGCGAGCGCAAGATCCTGATCGACGGCAAGCCGGGCGACCTGTTGTTGCAGATCTTCTCCGAAAACCAGCTGGGCCCGGTGTTCTTCGAGTTCATCCAGCGCAAGGGCAACCAGGGCTTCGGCGAAGGCAACTTCAAGGCCCTGTTCGAGTCGATTGAACTGGACCAGATGCGCCGCGGCGTGCTGACCGCCTGATTAGTGCGCCATCAATACTGGCAGCGTTGCCGTTGCCAGTATGCTGCGCGTGGCGCCGCCCAGCATCATTTCGCGAAAGCGGCTATGGCCGTAGGCGCCCATGACCAGCAGGTCGACATTGAAGTCGGCCGCCAGCGACAGGATAGCCTTGCCGGGATCGACCGGTTCCGGCCTGCGCAGGACCTCCACCTTCACGCCGTGCCGCGCCAGGTACAGGGCGATATCGGCGCCGGGCGACTCGCCCAGGGTGTCCGCGCTGTTTCCCAGCACCGCCAGCGTTACCTGTTCGGCGCCGCGCAGCAAGGGCAGGGCGGCGGTTACTGCCTTCGCCGCTTCCATGCTGCCGTTCCAGGCCACCATCACACGCTTGCCGATGGTCGGGAAGCGGCCGGCGCGTGGCGCCAGCAGCACCGGGCGCCCGCAATTCAATAGCACGTAGTCCGGCAAGTCGGGCAGCAGGCTGCCTTCATCGCTGTCCGAGGCGGCAGCCTGTCCCAGTACGACCAGGTCTGCGTAGCGCGCTTGCATGCACAGGCCCGCATATTCATCGTCATTGCTGCTGCGCGCTTCGTAAGAGGGGACGCCAAGGCGCTCCGCCAGGCCTTTGAACTGATCCAGCGCAACTTGCACGCGTTCTTCGGCGCGCTGCAGGTAGTCGGCCAGGAACACGCCGCTGCCTTCATAGCTGCGGCCGGCCAGCATGGAGCGCGGCATGCCGGTCATCGCGGCGCCGACCAGGTGGGCTTCTTCGCGGGCGGCGATGGCCGCTGCCAACGCGATGCGGGCTTCGGCATTGGCCGCGCGGTCGGCATGGACTACGATGGTGCGATAAGACATGATGTCCTCCTGTGTTGATGTTGGCACAAGTTTGCGCCCGGTTGCCGCACACGATCCATGACTTGGGTCAAGCTCGTCTGATATCATGCCAATATGTTACGTTCTCGTCTTGCGCCACTGTGTCTGCTGCTTGCCTTGAGCCCTGCAGCAGTTGCCGGCCAGGGTGAGATGGTCTTCATCGCGGCGACCAATCACAATATGCCCCTGTCCCGTTTCCAGGACGGGGACCTGGCCGATGGCCTGCTCAAGGACCTGGGCGACAGCATTGCGCAGCGAATGGGGCTGCAGGCCCGCTATCTCAGCGTTCCGGCCAAGCGCGTCTCCGAATACCTGGTGAGCGGCCGTGCCGATGGCGTTTGCTATGTGCTGCCGCGCTGGCTGCCCGGCCCATTCAACTGGAGCCAGCCCTTGATGCCCGATTCGGGCGTGCTGGTTTCACGACCCGAAGCTCCTCCGGTCCGGGCCCTGTCCGACCTGGCGAACAAACCGGTGGGCACGGTGCTTGGATATTCGTACTCGATGATCGATGCGGCGCTGGGCCGTGCTTTTGTGCGCGAAGATGCGCCTTCGATGGAACTGAATATCTCGAAAATCCAGCATGGGCGCATGCAATACGCAATCATGGGACGCATGACGGCCGAATACCTGATGCACTCCGAGCCGCAGCACAAGCTGCGCATCGATTTTGAGTTCGACCCGTTCAAGGCGCAGTGCGCGTTTTCGCAGAAATCCGCGATCCCTTTCCGCGAGGTCCAGCGTGCCATCGGCAGCCTGGTTTCCGACGGCACCGTCGACCGGCTGCTGCACCGCTATCGATAATTGCTATAATTCGGCTTCATGAATATCCGGCGCGTCCTCGTTATCCTGCTGTTGTTAGTGCTGCCGCTCCAGGCGACCCTGGCGGCAACGGATAGCTGCTGCCTGAAAATCAAGGTGTCGCAGCTCGACGAACATGTTGCCGCCGCGGCCGATGCGCAGGGTACGGACAGTGCCTGCTGCACGCAGTGCGACTTCTGCCACCATTCCCACGCGCCGTTTGTTGCCAACCTGGCCGACATGCGGCAGCAAGTCGAGTCGATTGCCCCGATGGCTTCAACTGAGCCCCCTATCTATTCCTTCATTCCGGACATTCCTCCGCGTCCCGACAGGCTCCGCTGATTGATCCGGCTGCCGCATGCAGCCGTTCCCCATCAATCATCAAGGAGCAAAATTGTGAAAGCTATTTGCGTGCCTTTGCTGGCGGCTATTTGCCTGGCCCCGGCATGGGCGCAACCATCATTGACGCTTGCCGAAGCACTGGAACGTGCGCGGCAAAGCAATCCCGAGCTGCAAGCGCTGGGACTGGAAGTTTCTGCCGTCGACGCAGCCGGACGCCAGGCGTCGCTGTTGCCCAATCCTTCGCTGGACTACCTGCGCGAAGGGAAAACCAGCGAAGGCGGATCTTCGACCGTCCAGCTATCGATCCCGCTTGAACTGGGCGGCAAGCGCGCCGCGCGCATGGCGGCGGCGCAGGCCGGCAGCCGTGCGGCGACTCTGGACCTGGCCGTTGGCCGGGCGCGGATCGAGGCGGAAGTTGTCGCCGCCTACCATCAAACTTATCTCGCCCAGCAGCATCTCGCCCTGGCGGCGCAGGTCAGTGAAAGCGGACGCCGTTCCAGCGACGCGGCGGCACGGCGCGTATTGGCGGGCAAAGTCTCCCCAGTCGAAGAGGCGCGGGCGCGGGTGGCGGAAGCCAACTGGCGCATGGAAGGCGTGACCGCCCAGCGTGAATTGGACGAAGCACGCATCAAGCTGGCCAGCCTGCTTGGCAACACGGGCAGCGAAATCGGGGCGCTGGCCGCGCCCGCAACGCCGGCCGAAGCCGGCCCGCACGGTGCGCAGCTTGAAGACCTTATCGCTTCCGCCCCTGCAATCGAGCGGGCCGTCGCGGAAGTCGACGCAGGCGCGGCATCACTGCGCATGGAGCGCGCCGCCCGCATGCCCGATGTTGCGCTGATCGTCGGCAGCAAGCGCAGCGAGGGACCCGAGCGCGATCGCGTGCGGCAGAACATCATCGGCTTGTCCGTACCGCTGCCGCTTTTCAACCGCAACCAGGGTGCGACCCTGGCAGCCGAGCGCCGCACTGACAAGGCCCGCTCGGAGCTGGAAGCCACTCGCCAGCGCGTTCGGGCGGAGGCGCTGCAGGCCCATGCGCGCATGCAATCGGCCATGCAGCAGGAGCGCCTGGTGCGCGAGGACGTGCTGCCCGGCGCCCAATATGCAGCCGATGCGGCGATGAAAGGCTTTGAGGCCGGCAAATTCAATTACGTTGAAGTGCTTGATGCACAGCGTACCTGGGTGCAGGCGCAGGGCCAGCACCTGCGGGCTATTTCAGACTTCTACCGGGCCCGGGCCGACCTGGCAAAACTGGTTGGCAACCTGGACTCCAAGGATTCAAAATGAACAAGCGTCAGAAAATTACTATTGCGGCCATGGTGGCCGTTGCCGCCCTGTTTGCGGGCGGCGTTTTGGGCTGGGAGCGCATCGCCCCGGCTGCGAAGGCCGATGCCGAGGCCAGCGAACATCACGACGAACACCCGGCCGGCGGCGCTGCCGGCGGCACGCAGCCAATTCCGTTCACCGATGCGCAGGTCGCCGCGGCCGATATCAAGGTGCGCACCGCCGGCGCCGCGCGGCTTGAAACCTTCGTTCGCCTTCCGGGCGAAGTCAAACTGAACGAAGACCGCACCGCCCACGTCACGCCGCGCGTCGACGGTATCGTGCAGGAAGTGCTGGCCAATCTTGGCCAGCAGGTACGCAAGGGCGAACTGCTGGCAGTCGTCGCCAGCGCCGACGTGTCGGAGCAACGCAGCAGCCTGGCCGCGGCCGAAAAGCGCGCAGCGCTTGCGCGTTCGGTCTATGAATCCGAAAAGAAGCTGTGGGAAGACAAGGTCTCTGCACGCCAGGACTACCTGAAGGCGGAGCAGGAATGGCATGAAGCCAGCATCGCCGTGCAGAACGCGCGCCAGAAGCTGGTGGCGATCGGTGCCAGCGGCTCAGGCAAGGGCCCGTTCAACCGTCTGGAAATACGCGCACCTTTCGATGGCCTGATCGTCGACAAACATATTGCCGTCGGTGAGGCGATTGGTGCGGAAACCAAGATCTTCACCGTTTCCGACCTGCGCCAGGTCTGGGCGGAAGTCGTGGTGCCTGCGAAGGACCTCGAGATCGTCAAGGTCGGCACGGACGCCGTGCTGCATTCGGCTGCCTCCGGTGCCGCAGTCAATGGCAAGGTGAGTTTCGTCAGTGCCATGATCGGCGAACAAACGCGTGCCGCGCGGGCCCGCGTGGTGCTGGAGAATCCGCAGCTGGCCTGGCGTCCCGGCCTGTTCGTTGACGTGGACGTGGTCACCGGCTCGGCTGAAGTGGCGGTCGCCGTGGAAAAAGAAGCGCTGCAAGTGCTGAACGGCACGCAGGTCGTCTTCCAGCGTGATGGCCAGGCGTTCACGCCGGTGCCGGTCACGGTCGGCCGCTCCGATGGCAAGCTGGTGGAACTCACTTCGGGCCTGCGCAAGGATTCCAGGTACGCCGCCGCTCACAGCTTCACCGTCAAGGCGGAGCAGGGCAAGGGCACAGCCGAGCATGAAGATTAAGGAGCCGCCATGTTAAGCAGAATTATCCAGGCTTGCATAGGCCACCGCTGGCTGGTCATGTTCGCGGTATTGGCCATGGCCGTGCTGGGCGCGCTGAATTACAAGAAGCTGCCGATTGACGCTGTGCCGGACATTACCAACGTCCAGGTGCAGATCAACACCGCTGCCGCCGGCTACTCGCCGCTGGAAGTGGAACAGCGCATCACCTTCCCGATCGAATCGCTGATGGCCGGCCTGCCGCGCCTCGAGCAGACCAGGTCTTTATCGCGCTATGGACTGTCGCAGATCACGGTCGTATTCAAGGATGGCACCGACATCCACTTCGCCCGCCAGTTGATCAGCCAGCGCATCCAGGACGCGCGCGGCCAGCTTCCAGTGGGCTTGACGCCGACCATGAGTCCCATTGCCACCGGTCTGTCCGAGATCTACCTGTGGACGGTGGATGCAGCGCCGGATGCGCGCAAGCCTGACGGCACACTTTACACGCCGACCGACCTGCGTGAAATCCAGGACTGGATCATCAAGCCGCAACTGCGCAATGTACCCGGCGTCACCGAGATCAACTCGATCGGCGGCTACGACAAGGAATACCTGGTCGCACCGACTCCCGCCAAACTGGCGTCGTATGGCCTGAACCTGTCGGACGTGGTGACGGCGCTGGAACGCAATAACGGCAACGTCGGCGCAGGCTATATCGAGAAAGAGGGCGAACAGTACCTGCTGCGCGCCCCGGGCCAGCTCAAGTCCGTGGCCGACATCGGCAATATCGTGGTCTCCACCATCGACGGCGTGGCCGTGCGCGTCGCCGACATTGCAACGGTGGGTGTTGGTGCGGAACTGCGCACCGGAGCCGCCACCCGCAACGGGCGCGAGGTGGTGCTCGGCACCGTCTTCATGCTGATCGGCGAAAACAGCCGCGCTGTGGCGCTTGCAGTCGACAAGAAGATGGTCGACATCAACCGCAGCCTGCCGGCCGGCGTTTCGGCCACGCCGGTGTACAACCGCACGGTGCTGGTCGAGAAAGCAATCGACACCGTCAAGCGCAACCTGCTGGAAGGCGCGGTGCTGGTGATCGGCGTGCTGTTCCTCTTTCTCGGCAACCTGCGCGCTGCGCTGATCACGGCGATGGTGATCCCGCTGTCGATGCTGTTTACCTTCACCGGCATGGTGGCCAACAACGTCAGCGCCAACCTGCTTAGCCTTGGTGCACTCGATTTCGGCATCATTGTCGATGGCGCCGTGGTGATCGTGGAGAACTGCGTACGACGCCTGGCGCATGCGCAGCAGCAGGCGGGGCGGACCCTGACGCGCGAAGAGCGCTTTGCGGAAGTCTTTGCCGCCGCCCACGAGGCGCGCAGGCCGCTGCTGTTTGGGCAGTTGATCATCATGATCGTGTACCTGCCGATCTTCGTGCTCTCCGGGATCGAAGGCAAGATGTTCCACCCGATGGCCTTCACCGTCGTCACGGCTTTGCTGGGTGCGATGCTGCTGTCGATAACCTTCGTGCCCGCTGCCGTGGCGCTATTCATGAACAAACCGGTGAGTGAGGAAGAAGGGCGCCTGATGCTGGCAGCCAAACGCCGCTACGGCGAACTGCTCGACTACGTGATGGCCAACCGCCCGGTCGTCTTTACCGCCGCCGGCCTGGTGCTTGCCCTGTCCGTGCTGCTGGCAACGCGCTTGGGCACCGAGTTCGTGCCCAACCTGAACGAAGGCGATTTCGCTGTGCTGACCGTGCGCATTCCCGGCACCGGCTTGGGACAATCGGTGCAGATGCAGCAGCAGATTGAAAAAACGCTGGTGGCGAAGTTCCCCGAAATTGCCAACGTCTTTGCCCGTACCGGTACGGCGGAAATCGCATCGGACCCTATGCCGCCAAGCATTTCGGACGGCTACATCATGCTCAAGCCGGAGAAGGAATGGCCGAAGCCGAAGCGCAGCCGCGAAGAACTGCTGGCGGCAATCCGCGCCACGCTGGAGCAACTGCCGGGCAACAGCTATGAATTCAGCCAGCCGATCCAGCTGCGCGTGAACGAACTGATTTCCGGCGTGCGCAGCGACGTAGCGGTCAAGGTATTCGGCGACGACCTTGACGTGCTGAACGCAAAAGCCACCGAAATCGGCGCGATCCTCAACAGGATTCCAGGCGCCTCCGGGGTCAAGGTCGAACAGACCAGCGGCCTGCCGATGCTGCAGATTCAGGTCGACCGCGAACGCGCCGCGCGTCTTGGGCTGAACATCGCCGAGGTGCAGGAGCTGATCGCCACTGCCACAGCCGGCCGCGAAGCCGGCGCCATGTTCGAAGGCGACCGCCGTTTCGACATCGTGGTGCGGCTGCCGGAAACGCTGCGCTCGGACATCGAACTGCTCAAGCGCCTGCCGGTGCCGTTGCCGAAGAAGGATGGCGCGCGGCCAGCTTACGTCACGCTGGCCGAAATCGCCAGCTTCGACACGGCGCCGGGCCCGAACCAGCTAAGCCGCGAGCAGGGCAAGCGCCGCGTGGTGGTCACGGTCAATATG
The DNA here is from genome assembly GCF_001425005.1 of Duganella sp. Root336D2. Classification (GTDB taxonomy): domain Bacteria; phylum Pseudomonadota; class Gammaproteobacteria; order Burkholderiales; family Burkholderiaceae_D; genus Rugamonas. Next base: position 108,547 of record NZ_LMDB01000005.1, read on the forward strand.
CAGGACCGCGATATCGGCTCCTTCGTCGAAGAAGCGCAGCAAGCGATCCTGAAAGGCGTGAAGCTGCCGGCCGGCTACTGGCTGGCCTGGGGGGGGCAGTTTGAAAACCTGCAGAATGCCGCGCAACGCCTGAAGGTGGTGGTACCGGCATCGCTCGCGCTGGTGTTTGCGCTGCTGTTCCTAATGTTTAACAATGCACGCGATGGCGCGCTGGTGTTCACCGGCATTCCGTTTGCGCTGACAGGCGGCATTTTCGCACTCTGGATGCGCGGCATTCCGATGTCGATATCGGCAGCCGTCGGCTTTATCGCATTGTCCGGCGTCGCGGTGCTGAATGGGTTGGTGATGATTTCCTTCATCCGCAGCTTGCGCGAGCAGGGGCAGCCGCTGGCCGATGCGGTACGCAACGGCGCACTGGTGCGCTTGCGGCCCGTGTTGATGACGTCCCTGGTGGCATCGCTTGGATTCGTGCCGATGGCGATTGCCACCGGCACCGGCGCCGAAGTCCAGCGCCCGCTGGCGACTGTGGTGATTGGCGGCGTGCTGTCTTCCACTGCGCTGACGCTGCTGCTATTGCCCTTGCTGTACCGCCTGGCATACGTCCGCAAAGAGGAAGTCAGCCCTGCCGCGCCAGCCGCTCTCGCAGGAATTCAATAAAGCGCTGCGTCTTGGCCGGCACCAGCCGGGTCTCGGTCAGGGCGTACGCCGGCGTCGGTTTGCCATGCCATTGCGGCAGGACGCGTTGCAAGCGTCCTGCCGCAACATCGTCAGCAACGATTTCGTCCGGCAGCAGCAGGATCCCCATATCGAGCGTCGCCATGCGGCGTATCAGGCCAACACTGTTGATGGCGAAGCGGCTGCCGACAGTGACAGGCACGCTTTGCTCGCCATCGAGCAGGGTCCAGGTACTGGACTTCACCAATCCCAGGCAGGAATGTGGCGCGAGGCTGGCCGCTTCGGACGGTTCGCCATGTTGCGCAAGGTAGCCGGGCGAGGCGTACAGCTTCGGCGTCAGCAGGGCAAGCTGGCGCGCGATCAGTTGTGAGTCCGCCAATTCACCCATGCGTATCGCTATGTCATATGGTTCGCTGACCAGGTCCACGCGGCGCGGCGTCAAGTCCAGGTCGAAGGTGATGCCGGGGTACAGTTGCGCGAATTCCGCAATCAGGGGCGCAAGATAGGTCTGTGCAAAATCCACCGGCAGTGAGGCGCGTAGTACGCCGGTCGGCTGCGCCAGCATGCCGCCCAGTTGTTCATACGCCAGGCGCGCTTCGTCGACGATGCGCTTGCAGCGTTCGAAATAGATTTGTCCCGCTTCCGTCAATTCGATTTTGCGGGTCGTGCGATGCAGCAGCCGCAGGCCGATGGTCTTTTCGAGCGCGGCGATCCGGCGCGAAATCGTTGAATTCGGGATGCCCAGAACATCTCCGGCGCCGTGAGCAAACTGTTTGAAACCGTCCGCGTCGGCCGCTATACCCTGGCCAACCGCCTTGCCATAGGCCCAATGACGCGCAGCCGCGCACAGTTCGACGGCATGCCGGGCGAGCTCGCAGCGGAATACTATGCCCAGCGCGCCGACATGGGCCTGATCGTCACCGAGGGCACCCAGCCTTCGGAAGATGGCCAGGGTTATATGGCGACGCCCGGCATCCATACAGATGCCCACGCCGAGGGCTGGAAGAAGGTCGCGGATGCGGTGCACGCCAAAGGCGGCCGCCTGTTCATGCAGGATATTCGAGTGCCGCGCGCGCTCGGTACCGCCGAAGTACGACAGACAGTGGACGACTTCCGCATGGCCGCACGCCGTGCAATCGAAACCGGCGCCGACGGCGTGGAAATCCACGGTGCCAATGCCTACCTGGTGCAACAGTTCCTTGCGCCGAGCGCGAATGTCCGTGACGACGAGTACGGGCCTGGCCTACCTGCACATCATGCATCAGGGCGATGAAGCGCTGCTGGCAGATATCCGCAGGTTGTGGAAGGGCACCCTGGTGTTGAATCGCCCTGGCCGCCCGCGCGAACAGATCGGCGCCGACGTCGAAGCCGGCCTGGCGGAGGTGGAGGCGTACGGCCAGATGGTACTTGCGAATCCGGACTTCGTTACCCGCCTCAAAACCAATGCGTCAATTAACCCTGCCGACCGCAGCACTTTCTTCGGCGGCAACGCTACAGGGTACACCGACTATTCAACTCTGGATTAAGGAAAGCAGGCAGCGATGCCAGTATTTCAAAAGTAGAGTGATTCCTCAAATTAAACACAAGTCATTGATTTTGAGCGACTTGCGTTTTCCCCATAGGGATAGGAGAGATTTTAACTGGATTAATTCTCTCCAATTGTCACAAACTCCTATCTAATTGCCATATACCCTTCACCAAATAATAAATATATATAAGCGAAACATCTCGTTACGAAGGATACACAGCTATACTTCCGGGCTGAAAAAATTCCCGTGAGAAATAGATGTTGTGCAAGAGGATAGGATTGGCCGCGCAGCTTGCGCTCGGCCTTGGCGCAGCTTTGCCTGCGCTGGCGCAGGTCGATCCTGCATTGGCAAACCAGGAACTGCAACGCCAGGAACAGCGTGAGCGCGAACGCGCACGCCAGGACGAGGCCAAGGCGGACGTGCGTCTGCAGCGCGAAGTTAAGGCTACGCAGGCGGTCTGGCCGGAAAACGAATCGCCTTGCTTCCCGATCCGCCGTGTGTTCCTGGAGGGCGAGCTGGCTGGCCAATTCCAATGGGCGCTGAAAGCGGCGGACGGCGCTCTTGGCCGATGCCTTGGCAGTGCCGGCATCAACGTCCTGGTGGGCGAAGTCCAGAACGCGCTGGTGGCGCAGGGCTACGTGACCGCCCGCGTGCTGGCAGCCCCGCAGGATTTGCTGAGTAGTGAGCTGCACCTGAAACTTGTGCCTGGGCGCATTCGCGCGTTGCGTTATCCGGAACAGACGCCGGCGTTCGACAACGCGTTGCCGCTGGCGGCTGGCCAGTTGCTGAACCTGCGCGACATCGAGCAAGGCCTGGAGAACCTGAAACGCGTACCGGGTGCGCAGGCCGACTTTGAAATCGTGCCTGGCGAGCGGCCCGGCGAAAGCGACCTGCAGGTGAAATGGAAGGGCGGCCGAGCCTATCGTTTCAGCGCATCGGTGGATGATAGCGGCAGCCGTTCGACCGGCACCTACCAGGGCGGTCTCACGCTATCGGTCGACAATCCCTTCGGCCTGCAAGACCTGTTCTACTTCACCCTCAACCGCAACGTCCCTGGCGACAGCCCTGGCGGCGAATACGGCACCAGCGGCTATGCCCTGCATTACTCGGTGCCGTTCGAATACTGGCTGCTTTCGCTGCAACTGAACGACTACCGTTACCGCCAGACCGTAGCAGGCGCCTTCCACGACTACATCTATCGCGGCACCAGCAACACCGCCGAATTGAAGGTTTCGCGCCTTGTATATCGCGATGCCACGCGCAAGACAACGCTGTCGCTGCGGACCTACCAGCGCGGCAGCCGCAACTACATCGACGACATGGAAGTGGAAGTGCAGCGCCGCCGCATGGCCGGTTTCGTGGCCGGCATCGCGCACAAGGAATTTATCGGCCCCGCCACCCTGGACAGCAACCTGACCTGGAAGCTGGGCACCAGCTCCTACGGCAGCCTGCCGGCACAGGAAGAAGCCTTCGATGAGGGCACGGCGCGCCCGCGCATTTTCAATGCCGACGTCACGCTGAACTGGCCGTTGACGAAATCCCTGTCGTACCAGGCCGCATGGCGTCGCCAGTGGAACCGCACCAAGCTGATTCCGCAGGACCGCTTTTCCATCGGCGGCCGCTACACCGTACGCGGCTTCGACGGCGAGGCCAGCCTGTCTGCCGAGCGTGGCTGGCTGCTGCGCAATGACCTGAACTGGACCATCCCCGAGAGCCGGCACCAGCTCTACTTCGCGCTGGACCACGGCGTCGTATCCGGCCCGTCCGCATCACTGCTGCGCGGCACCCGCCTGACCGGTGCTGCGCTGGGCTGGCGCGGCCAGTTCGGCGGCCTGAGTACCGACTTCTTCGCGGGTAAGCCGGTGAGCAAGCCGCACGCCTTCCGCACCGCCAGCGTTGCCACTGGCTTCAACTTGAACTACGAATTCTGAGCATCATGAACAAACTTCGCTACCGTATCGTTTTCAACAAAGCACGTGGCATGCTGATGGCAGTGGGAGAGAGCGCCCGCAGCTGCGGCAAAGGCGCCGGACAGACCGATGCACTCGATAGCTCGGCACCGGCCGCTATCGTTCATCCCGCATTGCGCCGATTGACCTTGCTGTTCGGCGCGGCCTTTGGCGGATTCCTCTGGGCCAGCCATGTGCAGGCGCAGATCATTGCCGATCCAAAGGCGCCAAGCCAGAACCAGGCCATCGTGCTGAAGGCGGCCAACGGCGTGCCGCAGGTGAATGTGCGTGGGCCAAGTGCGGCCGGGGTGTCGCGCAACGTCTATTCGCAATTCGACGTGGCAAAGGGTGGAGCGATCCTCAACAACTCGCGCTCGAATGTGCAGACCGAATTGGGCGGTTGGGTCGAGGCGAACCCATGGCTGAAAGCGGGCGCCGCGAAGGTGATCCTGAATGAGGTCAACTCCAATAACCCTAGTGCACTGCGCGGCTACATCGAAGTGGCGGGCCAGAAGGCGGAGGTGGTCATTGCCAACCCGTCCGGTATTTCGGTGGATGGCGGCGGCTTTATCAACGTGAGCCGCGCGACGCTGACAACCGGTTCGCCGTTCATGACGGATGGCAGGCTGGCAGGCTACGACGTGCAGCGCGGCCAGATCGTGATCGACGGCGCCGGCCTGGATGCGAGCAAGACCGACTACACGGCTTTGATCAGCCGTTCGCTGGTGCTGAATGCCGCCGTGTGGGCGCAGCGCCTGAACGTGGTTACTGGCGTGAACAAGGTGGCAGAAGCCGAATCGCCAACGGTGACCGAGGTTGGTAAAGCAAGCGATGGCGCGCCGCAATTCGCCATCGATGCTTCGCGCCTGGGCGGCATGTACGCAAACCAGATTTTCCTGGTCGGTACCGAGGCGGGTGTCGGCGTGCGCAATGCCGGCGAGATCGGTGCGGCGGCGGGGCAGCTGGTCGTCACTTCCGAGGGGCGCCTGGAGAATACCGGTACGCTGGCGGCCTCCAAGGGCATGCAGGTAACCGTGCGGGATGCGGTCGAGAACAAAGGCAAGATGCAGGCAGGTGAAGACCTGGCGCTCAAATCGGCTTCCGTGGCCAATGGCGGCAGCATGAACGCTGGCGGGCAATTGCGTGCAGCGGTCACTGGCGATTTCGATAACCGTGGCGGCTCGGTCGAGGCGCGGCGCATTGAGTTGGGCAGCGCCAATGGCGCCTTGCTGAACGCAGGCGGGAAGATCGTACAAGGCGGTTCGTCTGCGCTGAACCTCAACGTTGGCAGCACCAATAACGCGGATGGTGTGTTGGGACAGGCCGTAGCCAGCGCCACCGATGGCGGTACGGGCGCCACGGGCGGCACGAGCGGCAGCGTTGACGCGGGCGCCGGCACCGGCACCACGGACTCCGGCAGCACGGGCGGAACGGGTGCAGGCAATGGCGCCAGTGGCGGCACCGCCGTCCCAGCGCTGCCAGCGGGCGAACTCAAATTCGCCACGATGGACAACCAGCACGGCCTGGTCACCGCCACCGGCGGCATCAACCTGGACACGACCGTGTTGAGCAACCAGCGCGGCCAAGCCAACCTGCGCGCGCTGAAAGTAGACGGCGGCGCCTTGGATAACAGCCAGGGCCAGATCGGCGTGCAGCAAGACGCGACGCTGCAGCTCTCGAACCTGAATAACCAGACCGGCCGCCTGCTGACCGGCGGCGCCTTCAACGCCACGCTCGGCGAATTCGACAATAGCAGCGGCCTGCTGCAAGCAAACAAACTGTCCATCGACGTCGCCCGCTACCTGAACAACGACAGCGGCACCATGCTCCAGCTTGGCGCCAGCGACGCGAGCATCAACGTCGGCGGCAAGCTCCAGCAAGCGAGCGGCAAGCTGGAAACCGCAGGAAACCTGAACCTGCGCGCCGGTGAAATTTCCGGCGCCGGCAGCAAATTGAACGTCGGCGGCAACCTCGCCCTGAATAGCGGCACCACCAGCAGCGAGCAAGGCGACTGGCGCATCGGCGGCAACGCGCAATTTGAAACCGGCACGCTGACCAACACTTCCGGCGCCATCGCCGCTGCTGGCGACCTGTCGCTGAAAGCATCGACGCTCGCCAACCAGCACGGCCAGATTTCCACAGGCGGCCAGGCATCCTTGCAAGTGTCCGGCGATTTGGACAACACGACCGGCCAGCTGCAAGCCAACAAAGGCTTGTCCCTGGAAGCGGGAGGCGCCGTACGCAATCAGGACGGCTCCATCGAAACTCTGGGCAGTCAAAGCGGCCTCGCAGTGCAGGCCGCAGCAATCGACAACACCGCGGGCCGCATCGTCAACGCAGGCAGCGGCCCGCTTGCCTTGAAGGCCGCGACGATCAGCAATAGCGGACAAATCGGCGGCAACGGCGCCATGAATATCGACGCCTCCACGCTGACGAACACCCAGCAAGGCCGAATCACCGCCACCGGCGACCTCAATATGAACGTCGCCTCGCTGCTGAAAAACGTAGGCAGCATCAGCAACGGCGGCAGCTTCACTATGTCGCAGGCCCAGTCCGCGCTGCTGAACTCCGGCGCGATCCTTGCAAAAGGCCCCCTGAAGATCGAGAACAGCTCGATCGACAACCGCAACGGCACGATCGCCACCGCTGAAGGCAGCACCAGCCGCATCGACATCACCTCCGGTTCGCTGAAGAACGACACCGGCACCATTCGCGCCGACGGCAGCGCATCGGCGCACATCGCTGGCGACACCAGCAACGCCGGCGGCTACCTCGGCTCCGGCGGTACGCTGGACCTGCGTGCCGCAGCCGGCATCAACAACGACGCCGGACGCATTGAAAGCCGCGATGAACTGGCGCTGGCAGGCGATACGGTGACCAACCGCGCAGGCAGCATTGTTTCCACCGGCACCGGCCAATCTTCGCTCACGGTGAATCGCTACATCGCCAACAATGGCTTGATCGGCAGCAACGGCGCACTGGCCGTCAGCGCCGAAAGCCTGACCAACGGCACTGGCGGCATTGTCACCGCCATGTCCGACCTGGACTTGAGGGTGCGCTCGGAACTGAATAACCTTGATGGCCAGATCAGCACCCAGGGCAAACTCAATTTCGACCAGCAGGGCGCATCCCTGCGCAATAGCGGCTCCATCACCGCAAAAGACGCAGCAACCCTGAACGCCCGCGAACTTGACAACCGCGACGGCCGGATCATCACCGCCAGCGGCTCCGGCATTTCCGCCAACGTCGGCAAGCTGGATAACCGCAGCGGCATTATCAGCTCCGGCGCCGACGCAACGGTCACCGTCGGCGGAACGGTCGACAACAGCAGCGGCGAGATCCAGGCCGCGCGCGACCTGCAATTGGGCGCAGGCGGCGCCATGAACAACACCGGCGGCCTGCTTCAGGCAACCGGCGCAGGCAGCACCATGCACCTGGGCGCCACATCGATCGACAACACGACCGGCCGCATCGTCAACGTCGGCAGCGGCACTACCAGCGTCGCAGCAACGGCGCACATTGAAAACAGCGGCCAGATCGCAGGCAATGGAAAACTGGACCTGTCCGCCGCATCCCTGCGCAACCAGTCGCAAGGTACTGTCAGCGCAGGCGGCGACATGTCGCTCGCCGTGCAATCCTCGCTGGACAACGCTGGTACCGTCAGCAGTGCCGGAACCTTGCAAACGAATCAAGCCGGCCTGGCGCTGCGCAATAGCGGCACCATGGTCGCCGCGGGCACTATCGACCTGACCGCAGCAAGCATCAACAATGATGGCGGCAAACTCGCCACGGCACAAGGCTCCAACGCCAGCGTGCAGCTCAACGCCCAAAGTGTCAGCAACAAGAGCGGCACCATCATGTCCGATAACAAAGCGGACCTGCACGCCAGCGGGGATGTCGACAACAGCGGTGGCCTGCTGCAAGCGCGCACGGACCTGCAGGTTGAAGCCGGCGGCACCGTAAAGAACGACGGAGGCAATATCGAGTCTGTCTCCGCCGCCAGTACCCTGCACCTGAATGCAGGCGATCTGGCCAACGGCACCGGACGCGTCGTCAACGTAGGCACTGGCGCCACGACCGTGGCCGCCGTGCTCGGCATCACCAGCAACGGCACAATCGCAGGCAACGGCGCGCTGGAAATTGCCGCCGCCTCGCTGGAAAACAAAGCCAACGGCACAATCGCTTCCGCGCAAGGCATGACAGCCACCGTGAGCGGTTCGCTGACCAATGCCGGCGCCATCAACAGCGGCGGCACCCTGCAAGTCAACGCCAATGGAGCCTCGGTCAGCAACAGCAAGTTGATCGTCTCGCAAGGCGAAATGACCCTGCACGCAGGAGATTTGAATAACGACGGCGGCCAATTAGCCACCGCCAAAGGCTCCGGCGCGGCAATGACCATCGGCGCCAACTCGGTCAGCAACCGCAGCGGCGTGATCATGTCCGATGCAGCGGCGACGATCGATAGCGCGGGCAAGCTTGATAATACCCAAGGCACCGTGCAATCCGCCGGCTCGCTGGACATCGGCACCGCAGGCGCAATGAGCAACAGCGACGGCGTCGTGGAAGCGCTGGCCCCGAACGCCACGCTCGACCTGCACGCCGGCTCGCTGGCAAACGGCACCGGCCGCATCGTCAACGTCGGCACCAACGCCACAACGGTGAACGTCGACACCACCCTGGATAACGCCGGCCTGATCGCCGGTAATGGCAACCTCGCCATGTCCGCAGCCGACCTGGTCAACCGCACTGGCGGCAGCATCGCCGCATCCGGTGGAAAGCTGGACCTGGCCATTGACCACAGCATGGACAATGCAGGTGCAATGAGCAGCCGCACCGCGTTCACGCTGAACGCAGCCGGTAAGGCAGTAAGCAATAGCGGCCAGCTTGTCAGCGGCACCGATGCAACCGTTGCGACGGGCGCTTTCAATAACGATGGCGGCCAACTGGTGACGGTCAAAGATGGCGGCGGCAACCTGCGCCTGGACGCGGACAGTATCAGCAACACCAGCGGCGCCATCGTTGCCGACGGCATCGCAAGCATCACTTCGCGCAGCACCCTGGCCAACCAGGGCGGCGTCATCGAAACCTCGGCAGCGAACGGCACGCTGGATATCACTTCCAACAGCATCGACAACGGTACCGGCCGTATCGTCAACGTGGGCACAGGCGCAACCAACCTGAGCGCAAACGGTGCAGTGACCAGCAACGGCCAGATCGCAGGCAACGGCGTAGTCAACGTGATCGCGGCCACGCTGGACAACGCTAGTGGTGGCAGCATCTCCTCCGGCGGCAGCCTGAATTTCGGCGTCCGCCAGTCCTTGAGCAGCGCCGGAAAAATCAGCAGTGGCGGCACACTGACCTTCGAACAGGCAGCTGCGCAGTTCAGCAACAGCGGCCAGATGGCTGCGGCAGGTGCGATCAACATCCACGCCGCCCAAATCAAGAACGACGGCGGCCAAATCGCAACTGCCACCGCAGGCGGCGCAAACATCACGCTGGACAGCGCGGGCACCATGAGCAACCGCAGTGGCGCCATTGCAGCGGCAGGCAACGCAAGCGTTGTTTCGGCAGCAGGCTTCGATAACACCCAGGGCCAGGTGCAGGCGGCCGGCAACCTGACGGTCACCACTGGCGGCGCCCTGACCAACAACAGCGGCGCGCTGGAAGCATTGGGCGCTGGGTCCAAGCTGGACGTGCAGGCCAATTCGATCAGCAGCCTCGCAGGCCGCATGGTCAACGCGGGCACGGCGCGCACCAGCATCACCAGCGCGAGCAGCATCATCAACAGCGGCACCATGGCCGGCAATGGCGCACTGGTCTTGAATGCGCAGACTGTGCAGAACCAGGCCGGTGGCGTGATCTCCGCCGGAACGACGCTGGACCTGGCTGTGCGTCAGCAGCTCGACAACCAGGGCGGCACCATCAGCAGCACCGGCGCGCTCACGTTCAACCAGGCAGGGGCCTCGTTCGCGAACAGCGGCCGCATGGGTTCGGGCGGCGAAATGAGCATCATCGCGTCCAGTATCGCCAACAATGGCGGCCAGCTTTACACGGTGAGCGGCTCCAGTCGCGGCATTACGCTGCAAGCCGGCGGCCTGTCCAACCTTGGCGGTGCCGTTTCAGTTGACGGCCAACTACTTGCAACGATTGGCGGCGCGGTGAGCAACAATGGCGGTACGCTGCACGCCGGCGGCGACCTGAATCTGAATGTCGCCAGCGCCCTGAATAACGGCAGCGGCACCATTGAAGCTGCCGGTCCGGCATCCAGGCTCACGGTCAACGCCCAATCGGTCAACAGCAACGGCCGCATCGTCAACGCAGGCAGCGGCAACACCAGCGTCACCAGCGCCACCGGCATCACCAATAGCGGCACAATCGCAGGCAACGGCGCACTGGAGCTCCACGCCAACACGCTGCAGAACCAGGCAGGCGGCCAGCTCAGTTCCGGTGCAGCCATGCTGCTGGACGTGAACCAGCAACTCGATAACCAAGGCACTATCGGCAGCAGCGGCACGCTGACCTTCGACGAAGCAGCGGCGAGCTTCAGCAATAGCGGCCAGGTCGCCGTAAAGGGCAGGGCGCTGATCGACGCATCTTCCTTCACCAACAGCGGCCAGGTCTCCACCGTTGATGGGTACGGGGCCGAACTGACAATCAACACCAACAGTTTCACCAACAGCGGCCAGCTCGTGGCAGACGGCAAGGCCACACTCTCCGTTGGCGGCATGGCAAACAATGCCGGCGGCATCGTGCAAGCCGGCACCGACCTGCAGCTGACATCCGGCAGCGCCTTGCAAAACAATGGCGGCGTTATCGAAGCAGTCGGCGCAGGCAGCACCCTGGCCATCAACAGCGAATCCATCGACAACGGCACCGGCCGCATTGCCAATAAAGGCAACGGCGCCACCAGCCTCCTGAGCCGCGGCGCAATCACCAATCACGGCACCATCGCCGGCATGGGCAATCTGCTGTTATCCGGCACCACGCTATGGAACGGCGTTTCGGGCACTATCGCTTCCGGCCAGGGCATGGACCTGGGAATCAACCAGCAACTGACCAACCAGGGCAAGGTAAACAGCGGCGGCACGCTGACCTTCAAGCAAGCCGGCGCTGGCTTCGTCAACAGCGGCCAGGTGCTCTCCGGCGGCAACGCTTACATCTCCGCGCAATACGTGAACAACGACGGCGGCAGCCTTGGCACCGCAGGAGGTTCCCACGCCGACCTGACGCTGAACACCCCGCAATTGAGCAACGCCGGCGGCCGCATTGCCACCGACCGCGACTTGTTCGTATCGGCCGGCGCGGTCGGCGCATTGGGTGAAATCTTCGGTGGCCGCGACCTCGCGATGAGCATGAACGGCGACTTCGTTCAAGCCGCCGGCGCCCAGCAAGTCCACGCGAACCGCGACTTGAGCCTGACTGTTACCGGCAACATCACCAATAACGGCACTCTTGGCGCGGAAGGCACGTTGACCCTGAGCGGCAACCAGGTAACCAACCACGCCGGCGCCGTGATCGAAGGCGGCGCAGTCGCCATCCGCGCGTCGGGCGACCTGGCCAATGCCGGCGAGATCAACGGCGAAAGTGCGCTCGACCTGGTCGCCGCCAACATCAGCAACACCAGCGGCATTGTCGGCGGCAACGTCACTGTTCGTACCAGCAACCTCAATAACACCGGCGCCAGCGCCTTGATCGGCTCCACTGGCAATATGGCGCTCGGTGTGGATGGAACGCTGAACAACCTTCAGGGCGGCACGCTGTACAGCTCCGGAAGTATGTTTATTGGCGCTACCAACGGCGGCTTGAGTGCGCAAGTGAATAACGTTTCGTCCACTATCGAGGCGAGCAGCAATTTGGACGTGAATACGGTCACGTTGCAGAATATTCGAGATAACGCATCGATTGTCCAGGTTACCGGAACGGAAACGGTGAATATGGCAATGCCGTCCTGGTATAGACCTGGTGGAAACCCCAACGCCTACGATCCTGGTTCCAGTAACTACACGCCATGGGAGGTTTATTTCGTTAATCCGGCAGACATTCTGGAATCGGAAAAACGTATCACGCCTGACGGTTATGAGATTACCCGAGCGGTGATACGCACCCATGCCAACGACTCAGCGTTCTTCAGTGCCCTCAGTGGTTACTTTGCTAAATGGGGTTCCCGTAGCCGCATTCCAACGAGCGATGGCGTAAGGGTCATTTATTACTACGAAAGCCGTACTGCGACCAATCCTGACCAAGGTGGCGCCGCGAAGGATGCATATCAGCTGCCAGACAGCCGTCAGGTTGAGTGGAATACGCCGGAGTATAACTTCTCCAGTGCATATGGCAGCTGTAGCACGAACTGCCTCCGTATCGTGACCCAGCCGGCATATGACGATCCGGAACATACCATCCTGCGACATACGGAAAGGCATACTGGCACGCAGACTTCCGATCAACTGGAAGAAAAGCGTGTGGCAAACCACACTGTCGTCGAGGACCAGGTCTCCCCGAGCGCTGGCAAAGCTGGCCAGATCCTCTCCGGCGGAAATATGCGCTTGACGGTCACCAATACACTGGACAACACCCTTAGCGAGATTAAAGCCCTTGGCACATTGGACGTAGCCGGCAGGCCCGTTATTGTCAACGACGGGACAAAACTGCTTAGGAGGCACAGTTTCAGCGGTACGTTCACGACGTATACCGGCCGTTACACTGCAGCCTGGAGCAATCGCGATATCAACCACGAAATTGGCGCGATGAGCGGAACGATGTTGGGTGAGCAGGGTGTGTTCATCAGCGCTCGCAGCTTCCGCAATGTGGACCGTAGCGCTGGTACAGTAGGCAATTTCCGCGACTCCGTCGATGTGATCGGGAGCGGCGCAAATAGCGCCGCCAGCGGCGGTGCGCATGCCAGCGCTGGCGGTGGAAATGGTGGCGGCGCGGGCGCCAACGTGTCCGGCAGCGCAGCTGGCGCATATGCCAACCTGGCAAGTCGGCTTGGGTCCAGCGGAGCGGGCGCCAACCTTGGCAGCGCAGGCCAGGCGGGCAACAGCGGCACTGCCAACCAACTACTGGCGGGCAGCACTGCGTCAGGTAGCGGCACCGGCAACGGGCTCGATACCGTGGAAGGAACGCAATTGGCCGGCCCGACGCATCAAGGTGCGTTGCACGGAGGTGTCTTCAACCAAGCCCGAAACAGCACGCTAGGCGACGTCAACTCCGCCGCAGGAAGCGCGTCGGGCCGGTCTGCAACCGCAGTGCGGGGCGACAGCATCAATGGAGTTAAGAAAATCTCTCCTGGCGGCCTGTTCCTGCGCAACCCGGACCCGAAAGGCGAATACCTGTTCGAGACGCGCCCACAATTTGCAAAGCAGGACCAATGGACCAGTAGTGACTTCCTTCTCGACAAGCTGGCCGTCGACCATGCCACCACCCAGAAGCGTCTGGGCGACGGGTTCTACGAACAGCGTCTAGTGCGCGAACAACTGTCCGAGCTTACCGGCCGGGCACCGAGTGCCCGTCCAGGAGACGACGCGCTGTACAAGAAAATGCTGAACAGCGCAGCCAGCTTCGCCCAGGAGTTTGGCCTGCGTCCGGGCATTTCGCTCAGCCCTGAGCAAGTCAGCCATCTGACCAGCGATATCGTCTGGCTTGAAAGCGAGACTGTGCAACTGCCCGATGGATCCATCGAGACTGTGCTGGTGCCCAAGGTCTACCTGGCGCACTTCAATGCCAACGCAGTCAGGCCAACCGGTGCGCTGGTCACCGGCGCCTCCGTGGTGATCGACGTCAGCGAAACCATCATGAACCAGGGCGGCGTGATCGATAGCGGCAACGGCCGCACGATCCTGCTGGCCGGCGAAGACATCATCAACCGCGGTGGCACCATCACGGGTGGAAACGTCGCCCTGCAAGCCGGACGCGATATAAAGAACGAAACTCTGACCGTGGACAGCAAGTGGTCGTCCAATGTGAACGGCGGCAGTTTCACGATGCTCTCCAACCAGGCGATGATTAGCGCCACCGGGGGCTTGATCATGGACGCCGGTCGTAATGTTTCCGACCTGGCAGGCACGATTAACGCAGGCAGCGCCTCGATCTTCGCTGGCGATAGCATAACCTTCGATACGGTGAAAACCGGCAGCACGTACCATGCCCTGATCGGTGGCAATACTGAGAACAACAGCGCAGTTTACAACCAGGTTAGTCGAGTCAATGTCGGCGGTGACTTATTGATGGCCGCTACGGGCAACTTGAACCTGACCGGGATCCAGTTGGCGATCGGAACTAGCGGCTCCGGCGCAGGCAAGTTGAGTGCAGGCGGTGCCGTGAACATCAACGCCGTGGTTGACGAGGTCAAGACCAGCCTGCAGGATGACAAGAACAAGAAGAACTGGGGCAAGGATATCCACGAGAACCAATCGGTCGTCGGAGCTCGCGTGGCCTCCACTGGCGACCTGCTGGTCAGCGCAGGTATCAACCAAAGCAGTGACCTGAACATGAAGGGCAGCTTGCTTGCCGCTGGTGGCACTTTGACACTGAAGGCAAGCAAGGATCTGAATATCGGCAGCGTCGCCGAGACTCACTTATCCGACGTGGAGAACCACAGCAAGTCGGGCAACAAGGTGAAAAAGAGCAGTAGCGACATCACCGAGTACAACGCAAGTACACTGGCAATCGGCAGCAGCATCAAAGGCGGCAATGTGGTTGCCACCAGCGGCGGCGATACCCTGATCAAGGGCAGCACCGTGCTGGCCGATAAAGACCTCAGCATCGACGCCAAAGGTGGCCTGAAGATCGTCAGCGCCGAGGAAACCAGCAAAACATCGAGCACCAGGCAGGAGAAAAAGTCCGGCATCAGCGTCCACTATTCGGCCGGCAACCTGAGTGCCGGCTACGGCAAGTCCAAAGCCTCCTCGCAAAGCTCGGAAGAAACGGTCACGCAGCTGGCTTCCAGCATCGGTTCGCTGGACGGCAGCGTTAAGCT
>NZ_LMDB01000006.1 GCF_001425005.1 Duganella sp. Root336D2
TGGGCACCTCGAAAAACCCGCCCAGTCATGGCATGATATCGCGATGCCAACGTTGACGACTCAGTCATGATGAAACCCAATCTGTTCGCCGCCCAGGAGCGTGAAGCCAAGCTGTCGAAGTTAGGCGACTCGCTTGAGCTCCTGGAGCGGCATGTCGACTTCGCAGTGCTCGCTGGCGCAGTCGATGACGCGGCCCCGCGCCCGAGTCGCGAGCGCGGCGGACGTCCGCCATTTCCAACCGAAGTGATGGTGCGGATTCTGTTGATCCAGCAACTGTTCAACTTGTCGGATGAGCAGATGGAGTTCCAACTGCTGGACCGCCTGAGCTTTCAGCGCTTCGCAGGCCTGCGGCATTCCAGCCAGATTCCGGATCGCACGACCATCTGGACCTTCAAAGAGCGCTTGATCAAGGCCGGCGCCAGCGAAAGCGTGTTCGACGCCGTCAACCGGCAGTTGGCCAAGCATGGTTATATCGCACGCGGCGGCCAGATGATCGACGCCAGTATCGTGCAAGCGCCCAAGCAATCTTTAAGCAAGGACGAAAAAGCCATTGCGGATGAAGGCGCCATGCCGGCGAACTGGAAACCGGCCCATCGTCGCCAGAAGGACCTGGATGCGCGCTGGACCAAAAAACATGGCAAGTCCTACTTTGGCTACAAGGTCTCGGCCAGCGCCGACAAGCGCTACAAGCTGGTACGCAAGATCAAGGTCAGCACGGCCAGCGAACATGATACGCTGCACTTTGAGGCGGTGCTCGATCCCACCAATACCAGCCGCGACGTCCTTGCCGACAAGGGCTATGTCGACGGCGAACGCGAAGCGCGTCTGAGCCAGCAGGGCTGGCGCATCCATATTCAGCGTAAGGGCAGCAAGGACAAGCCCATCTCGGCCACCCAGGAGCGGCGCAACAAACGCATCGCCAAGACTCGCGCCCGCGTCGAGCATGTGTTCGCCGGGCTGGCGCAGTTGGGCGGAAAAACCCTGCGCAGCATCGGCCTGGCGCGCGCTACGCTGCACTTGCATTGGAAGGTCGCCGCCTACAACCTGCGGCGCCTGGTCTACTTGAAGGAGGCCAGGGTCGAGGCGTTTTGACGCCCGCAGTCCGTCCGGACTGCCGAATTTGGCTGGGACAGCCTCGAAAAGGGTTGGGAATCGACGCGAATCGAGCGATTCGACGCGCGTTCGTCATGCATATGCGCCGCCGCTCGGGAAATCAGCGGTAAATCGAGGTGCCCTNGAAAAGGGTTGGGAATCGACGCGAATCGAGCGATTCGACGCGCGTTCGTCATGCATATGCGCCGCCGCTCGGGAAATCAGCGGTAAATCGAGGTGCCCTATTGAACGATCGACTTGCACGTGGTCTGGGCCAGGAATGCTGCTGAAACTTGCAATCCTTGGCCCGAAGTCGGCAAAAAGCCTGCGCCGGCATCAGCATACGCCACGCCGGCTTTCGCAGCATCGAGCCGGAGCAGTGGCGGCGCGTGATCGATACCAACCTGGGTGGCATCTTCTATGTTGCGAGGGAAACGGTACGGCGCATGCAGCAGGGTGTGATCCTGAAGATGTCTTCGGTGAACGGCCTGGCAGCGTTCCCGCACTATGCTGACTACAACGCTTCCAAGGCAGCCGTGCTGGCCTTGACCCGCACGATGGCAGTGGAACTGGCTCCCGGGATCCGGGTCAATGCACTGTGCCCGGGCGCCGTCATGACGCCGATGCAGCAGGCCGGTACACGCAGGAGATGTTCGCCGAGGTCAACGCCAACATCCCCCTTGGCCGCCATGCCGACCCATCGGAAATTGCTGCCTTCTTCGCCTTCCTGGCCTCGGATGAAGCCAAGTTCATCACCGGCCACCACTACGTGATCGACGGTGGGGAGATCGCCAGGGCCTCGGCGTAAGCACTACCAGGCAAAGGAGGTCAGGAGGTCGCCGTTGGGTAATGCCATGTAACCGGCTTGGCCGCGGCGGCCGGGAAACCATTCATCGCTAATGGCCTCCACCGTTTGGAAGTGGATTTGACCGCCAGCGCCGTCGCCAGCGATGGCGGTAAGCTGGATGGCATCAAACTCCAGTACGCGGCCAGCAACTGCGGAAACCGCCTTGTAAAAACTCTCCTTGGCCGAGAATGCCAGGGTCAGTCCCGCGGAAAACGGCAAGCTGCGCCCGGCGTCGAGCTTAAGCAGCAATGCATGCTCGTGCCGGTTTACCACCAGCGAAAGCATGCTTTCGTGCTGGTCGGCGCCGATCACGCGCTCGATGTCGATGCCGAGGCCACGGAGCCCACCTTCAGTTGTGGCGACAGCGGCAACGGCCAGGCGATCGTTGTGCGAAATGCTGCCGATCATTCCGGTGGGCCACAACGGCGCACCATTGCCTGCGCTGCCGACGGCAGCACGCGGCCTGCCGAGAGCAGACATTGCTTCTCGCGCTGCCAGGCGGCCGTGAAAATATTCCGCCTGGCGCTTACGCACGCTGCGCGCAATACGGGGCGGGCATTCAATCCCCGCACGATCGAACATCCCTGCGTTGAACGCAGCTGGATCGAACCCGAGACAGCAGGCCGTCAGCGTGCTGGCGCCAGGTGGCAAGGCCATGACCTCGAGTCCGGTTTGTACATGCATCGCTGTCAGCCTTCGTGGGGGATGCATATTATACCGGCCCCGCTTCCGGGGCCGTAGCACGCACAGTTACCGGAATCGCGTGCTCGCCAAGTCAACCTTGGTAGAGAACGTAGCCGTTTTTCTCGGTACGGAACTTGATCAGTTCGGGCATCTGGGTAGCCAGTTCACCCGTCAGGTCGTAGTGGTTCAGTACGTTCCTGTAGGCATCAATGGCGATCACCGCATAGCTCACCGGGGTGGTTGGGAACATCCAGGTATGGCCGTCAGGGCTGCGCATGATCGTACCGTTGACCAGCGATACGCCAACCTGCCCGGCGTTGACCGTCTTCTCGGTGTACGAGCCATTCTTGAGTTCCTGGGTCAATTCATGGCTGATGGTGCTGGTCGACGTATTGACGTATTCGATTTCGGTGGAGACCGCCACCTTGGCATAGTATTCGGCTTCTGCACTGGCGCTGTATTTCTGGCTCAGCCTCGTTTCGGTAACCTTTTCATAGCTGTCGGCGGTGCGGTAAAAGGTATCCGAATATTCCTTCAGCAAGGTATTCTGCGGCGTGAATGCGATGACGAATTGCGCGCGCTCCTGCAGGACGGTCGACGGCACATAGTCGTCCACATAAGTGATCTGGATCTGGTCCAGGCGCGCATCGCTGCGGCCGCCGATCGCGATAACGCGGATATTGCTCAAATTGTGCGGATCCCCGCCGTCACCGCCGCCGCCGAGCGTGCGTCCCTTGTTGGTTTGGAACTGCAGCTGGTCGACGCGCGCGCCAGCGCGGATCGAGATGGAGCAAATGTATTCGTCATCAGCGAAAACCAGTGTATTGGACGGGTCGCCGCCATCGCCGCCATGCTGGTGTCCATTGATGATAATGGCATCGACTTCCCGGGCAGAGCGGATTGCCAGTGAACGAACGAACTCGGCATTGAATGGGTCTCCGCCTTCGCCTCCGTAATTGCTGATTACGACTCCATTTTCCATCGTCAACGTCTTCATGTTTCCCTCGCTCGAGTATCGTTCAATAAGCCAAGTCTTCCCGGTTTGTGTGCAGACGTGCACCAGTCCGGCCTAGCGGACTCCGTCAATACGGCATCCGTGGCTTGACTATATGGAGGGCGCTTGAACGGGATAAGTATCAGCAGGTATCACGAGGTGTGGGCATGAAGGGGGAGCGCTGGCCATCGCGCCCCCAATGTCCTGAGGTCTTGAAGGACCCGGACCAGGAATGTGAGTCAGGACAAGTTCAACGTCCAGGTGGTAACGCCTTCCCGTGCGTCGGTGCTCATCGCCACGTCGCGACCCCAGCTGGCGATGTAGCTCCAGTCCGGGTCCTCGATCCAGGCCAGCGTGTCGAAACTGGTAGCGCGCTGGCGGATAAATCGTACGTAAAGATCGACGTTGTCCTTGATCCACATATCATCGCCACGAATACGCAATTGAATCTGCAGGTGACGGCTCATTCCGTTCGAGAATTCGAAGCCGTAACCCGGATAGGGCATGGGTATCTGTCCTACGCCCGGCGGAAGTTCGGGTGTCTTGTCGTTCCGGCGGGGCAATTTGGTAGGCCCCATATAGTCATAGTTCCTGATTGCTCCGGCCTCCAGGTCATCTTCGGTCGGATAGTCGAGATTGAGTAAGCGAAGTTCGTGGCCGTCCCGCAAGATCTTGGCTTGAACAAGGCTGTCAGTTCCTGCATTGGGTGCGTTTTTTGTTTGCGCAATGAGCCTGATTGAACTGATCCACATGGCAGTCTCCTATCAAATTACTGCAATTTGTAAAGCGTTCCCCGCAATCGACCTGGGGTAACGGCCTGTTAATAATCGGTCAGGTGGAGGGGGCAGGAATCGGTACTGGCACCTAGATTCGGCGTGGGCGCATACCCAAATTAGTACTTGCCGCCTGAACATGGCGCTATGTCCGTTTCCGCACTGAGCGGCCCCATGCTGAGTCGTATGCTCTGGCTATGAAGATGACAGCCAATACCTCTGCCGCCCGCCGGGCGCCGCCATTGTCGCTCGCTGCGTGGAAACAATTCATCAGCGTCGCCAAGCCCTATTGGCTGGGGAGCGAAAAGAAGTCAGCCTGGGGCTTGCTGCTGCTGCTGATTGTGCTGATGCTCGCCGAAACCCAGCTGGCAGTGATGCTGAACAACCAATCCGGCGAAATGACTTCGGCACTGGCGGGACGGGATGGCGACCGCTTCTGGAAGTCGGTGCGGGCCTGCCTGCTCATCCTGGCGTTCGCAGTGCCGATCTACGCTTTCTACTACTACATGCGGGACATGTTTGCCAATCGGTGGCGGCGCTGGCTGACGGGCCGTTTCCTCGATGGTTACCTGCACGGGCGCAAATATTACGAGCTGACGTCGGAGGGCGAGATCGACAACCCGGACCAGCGGATAAGTGAAGACATCAACACCTTTACCGGCCGCTCGATTCACTTCCTGCTGATCTTCTTGGGCTCGATCATGCAGTTGGTGGCGTTCAGCGCAGTACTGTGGTCGATTTCGCACCTGCTGGTCGGCGTGCTGGCCGTATATGCGCTGACCGGGACCGTTGTTGCGCTCTACGTCTTCGGCAATCCGCTGATCCGCCTCAATTTCTGGCAGCTACGGCGCGAGGCGGATTTCCGCTTCGGGCTGATGCGCCTGCGGGAAAATGCCGAATCGATCGCCTTCTACCGGGGCGAGGCACAGGAGCGCGCCTACATCGACAGCAGGTTCGATAAGGTGTTCCACAATTTCAGCCGCCTCATCAAAAAGCAGCGCACGCTGAATTTGTTCCAGCGTACGTTCAGCCAGCTTACCCTGGTGCTGCCAGGGGTAATCCTCGCAGACGGCGTGCTGTCCGGCGCGCTGGAAGTGGGGCGGGCGATACAGGCGGCAGGGGCATTTACGGCCGTGCTTGGGGCGGTGGGCGTCATCGTCGATAATTTTGAGAGCCTGAGCCGCTTCGTGGCGGGCACCGAGCGCCTGCAGACCTTGTCGAGGCTGGTACTACCACCAGCCGGCGACGAAACAGTTGCCGACAAGCGGACAACGCGAATCCGGAAGCGGGCTGGCAAACAGATCGCGGTCGAATCGCTGACCGTGTGCCCGCCGCAATCGGAGCGGGTGCTGGTCAAGGATCTATCGTTCATCCTCGAACCGGGCGACGCGCTCTTGATCACTGGCGACAGTGGTTGCGGTAAGAGTTCGCTGCTGCGCGCTATTGCCGGCCTGTGGGATACCGGTAGCGGTGTGATCCGCCATCCGCCGCTGGAAGACCTCTTTTTCCTGCCCCAGCAACCTTACCTGCAGCATGGGACATTGCGCAGCCAGCTTATCTACCCAAGTGTACAGACAGCGCTGAGCGACGAGCGGCTGCAGGAGATCCTGGAACAGGTGCACCTGCCGTTTCTCGCCCAGCGGGTGGGCGGGCTGGATGCCGTGCAGGACTGGGAAAAGCTGTTATCCGTCGGCGAACAGCAGCGGCTTGCCTTTGGCCGGGTGCTGGTGCATGAACCGAGCATCGTGATCCTTGACGAAGCGACCAGCGCGCTCGACAGCGGCAACGAGGCTTCGCTTTACAGATGCCTGCGTGAGAGCGGCGCCACGCTGATCAGCATTGCCCACAGGGCAGCCGTCCGGCGCCACCATACGCATGTACTGCGCTTGAACGGCGATGGTGCCTGGGATATACGGAGAGTGGCGGTACCGCTGGACGTGGAATCGCGCCGCGCCGAAGTTACGCACCTTCAATGTCCCCAGGAACTCGATGAATGCGGATAATCTGGAAGTTGTACTGTTCGGCAGCCAGCGGGCCTCCGCCCAGGCTCAATTGTTGCTGCCTCAGGTAGTCACTCACAAGCATGGCGGCGCCTTGCTCCGTCAACACGCCAGCAGAATTTGCCGTTATCTGATGCTCTGACCGGTCGGCACTCCGGTAAGCAATAACCCAAGTAGACACCTGCTTCACTTTCGTACGCTTGTAAGGGAATCACGTATGTTATCAAAGTTGAGTGTGTTCTTGCGTTCGTTTGAGCCGGGTGGCGTTGTAAATTTCCTAATTGCAAATTTAATTGTCGCAAAATTTAACACCTTTCATGCGTGAAGTTGGGGTAACTCAGCGTAATCAGGTACTTAGATGGTAGGCACAGTTGATGCTTGATCCAGCTTGTAGTTTCCTCAACCTAAATATGGAGCGCGATATGAAAGCTAATACGCTGTTCAAGTCTTGCCTGCTGGCCTGCTCCGTTCTGGCGGGTGCTCAAGCGGTTGCCGGTCCCGGCACCGTAAATAGTATTGAATTCAGTTTCATGAATTACGGTAATACCGCAGGACAGTCGTTCAGCAGTTTGCCCTTGACGAGTTTTGACAGCACTCCAGCGCCGGCGGTCTCGCCGATCTCCATACCGACCCCACAGGAAATCCTGCCAGTTGCCGAGGTTTACGTGCCTTCGGCACCTGTGCAACCCGACATACCTCAAATCATTGCGGCGCCGGACGTGCCGCAGGCGGCAGCGGCCATCCCGGAACCAGGGACCGCCGCCTTGCTGGGTTTGGGTTGTGCCTTGCTTTTCCTGCGCCGTCGGGGGGGACTCCATGCTTAATTCCCGTAGTCTTCCAGCGCTTGCGCTGACCTTGCTGGTGGCGGCATGTGGCGGCGGCGGGTCGGGGGGCTCGCCGGCCGTTGCAACCGCTCCGCCGGCAACCACGCCGGCGCCGGAAGGGAATATCGTCACATCGGTGCCACCGCCAACGTACGCGGCGGGCAGCGGCAGCCTGAGTATCTTCAACGCCATCAACGCCTTGCGCAGCAAGATTGGCTCCGGGCTGCTGGCCCAGAGCTTGTTGCTGGACAAGTCGACGGGGGCGCACTGGAGTTACATCAACCAGAACGGCATCAGCGAACTGCATGGCGAAACGGCCGGCAAGCCTGGATACACAGGCGTCCGTGCCGCCGACCGGATTGCGGCGGCAGGCTATGCAGCCTCGGTGTCGGGGGAAGCGATCTACAGCACGGTGGGTACCGACAAGTACGCGACCTGTGTTGCGGAGTGGGCCAATTCGGTGTACCACGCGGCCCTGCTGTTTGCGAGCACGATCGACATCGGTATTGCGGCAAACAACTTCAACCCGGTCGAGGGCGCTTCAACGCTTTGCGCGGTGGATGTCGCCACCAGTACAACGCAGTCGGCGCAGTTGCCAGGTGCGGGCAGTATCCGTGCATATCCTTACGCAAACCAGGCCGACGTGCCCTTTGTGTTCTTCAATCGCACGGAAACGCCGACACCTGTGCCGGACCTGGTCGAAGCGGGAACGCCCGTCACGGTCAGTTTCGAAACCCGGGGCATGGCGTTGACAGCGCCGATCGCGATCAGCCAGTTCAGCCTCACCCCTGCCGGCGGGGCGGCAGTCGACGCGCGAATCCTGGTGAACAAAGGCGGCAAGCTTGGCCCGGTGATCACCACCAACGGTCCCGCGTTGACGGATGACGCCAATATGCAGGGTTTCACCGCAACGCTGGTTCCGGTGCTGAGGCTGAAACCTGGCACCGCGTATACCGTGGCCTTGATTGCCATGGTGGATGGAAAGGCAGTCAACAAGTCCTGGACTTTCACCACCGCTGCACAGTAATGCCGAAGCATGGGGTCGGCAATCAGGCTGTATACGCTGACCCTTTCGCTTTACTTCGGGCGCGGCGACCGCAAGCCCCGGTCCGGGCGGGCGAGGGTACCCGAGCGCAGCATGCACACCGAGCGGGCGACGGCCCGCGCGACATTGCGGACCTCCTCCTGGAAGGCTTCATCCTTGTCCATGGTGTCATGGCTGGTGGCATACGGTTCGTAATAGCCTAAATAGCGGTCAAGCCGGGCTGGGGGCCCTGCATCGACCAGCTCCATCCAGTCAAGCCAATCCGACAGATTGCGCCGCAGGCTCTCGACGCCGGCGACATCGCCGTGCACCACCAGGCCGTAGGCGCGCCCGGCGAGGTGCTTGGGGTAGGGCCAGCCGGCCAGTTCCAGCGCCTTGGCTTCTTCGGCTTTCTTGCCGTGTGTGCTGCTTGGGTCGGGATTGCCGCCATCGGCGCACACCAGGCGGTCGATCATCAGTTTCAGTACGGATGGCGCCTGGTACCAGTACGCCGGGGTGAAGATGATGATGCCGTGAGCGGATACCCACTGCTCGTAGATCTCGTTCATCCAGTCATTGACCTGGCCAAGGCTGTGATTGGGGTAGCAGCTGCAGGGCCAATGGCAGAGCGGCATGGCGGTGGAGACGCAGCCTTTGCATGGGTGGATGCGCAACTCGAATTCGGAAGTAAGGCGGCTCAGGTCAAGGATGTCGCAGCCGATGCCCTCGCTGGCGAGCGTGGCCTCGGCGAGTTTGAGCATGCGCCAGGTCTTGGACATTTCGCCCGGGCAGGTACCGTCATTGCGCGCGGAACCGCATACCAGCAGGACTCGCGAGGGAGCGGCCGGATCTTTCTGGCGTTTTTCGGCCGCCTGCAGGCGGGCGGCGGCGGCCTTCCATTCGACAGAGAGCTCGTAGCCTGGGTCGGCGTAGCCTGGGCCGGCGGCTTCGGTCAAGGGCGCCTTGCGGCTGTCGTCAAAGTTTTGCCAGGAGACTTCCTCGAGTTTTGCCACCTCGTCGCGCAGTTTGTCGAAGCGCGGGTCGGCAAACTTACGCATGAAGCGCAGTTGAAATTCCCGGCGTTCCAGCTTGGCGGGAGCCTGGCCTTTGCGCACTTTTGTCATAGCTGCCTCCTTTGCTGGGGAAAATGTGCCACGGGCGCAGCGGCGGGTCAGTACGACAGCGAACCGACGACAGGGTCTTGCGGAAACTTGACCTGGGTTAAGGATGGAGTGGGGGCGTCAGGTCTACGATTGAACCATGGCAAAGAAGTTTCCAATCATCCCCTTGCATCCGGAGCGTGTCTGCTGGGGTTGCGACAAGTATTGTCCCGCTGACAGCCTGGCCTGCGGCAATGGCTCGGAGCGGACCCAGCACCCATCGGAGCTGTTCGGTCCCGACTGGATGGAGTGGGAATCGCCGCTCCTCGAACCACAGGACGAAAACAATGTGAAGAAGTCCGCCTGAGCGCTATGTGCAGGGTTGGCGCAGCTACTTCTGGCGCAACTTCTCGATTGTGAGCACGGCCTGCTCCGTGTCGTGCGGCGGCTTGAGGAAAAGGCGCAGTCCCTCGAATACCGGCCCGATCAGTCCGGAGTCCGCCTCCCGGTCAAAGAACGACGACCAGCCGGTAGCCTGGTGCAGGACCTGGCGCGCAGCTTCGCCGAGCAGGATGGGCGGGAAGCTGCTATCGGCCTGTGCCGGTAAAGTCTGGTCGGCCTGGGCTATGTGGCGAACGGCACCGCTCTCGGCAAGGAAAGCCAGGAAGCGTTTGCGCAGCTGCGGGTTCGGCGATTTCGCTGGCAGGACCAGGATATCGAGCGGCGCATCTTCATAGGCCGGCATCTCTGGCGAGATAGCGGGAAAGGCGAAGAATCCCATGTCATCGGCTATCGCCTGCGGGAATTTGGCGGCGACAAAGCTCCCCATCAGCATCATGCCAACCCGATTGCGGTAAATGTAGGGCAGCACGCGTTCGTGCTCCAGGTCCATGGTCGCGGGCAGGAAGTAGCCTTTGCGCAGCAAGCCACCCCATATGTCGAATACATGGCGTACGCGGGCGTCCGTAAAAGGCACCTCGCCGCGCATGACCTTGCGGTGAAAATCCAGTCCGTTGAGCCGCAGGTCTAGGTAATCGAACCAGCCTGCCGCCGGCCAGTTTGCCGCGGCGCCCAGGCCGATCGGCGTCACGCCTTCCGCGGACAAGCGCTCGCAGGTGCGGAGGAATGCGTCCCAGGTCGTTGGCGGCGCGATGCCGAGGCGCTTGAACAGGGATTTGCGGTAGACGAAGCCCCAGGGATAGTAGTACAAGGGGAATCCATACACTTCGCCGTCGATGCGGGTGCCGTCAATGGTCGCCGGATGGAAGTTCTTCTTCTTGAGCAGCGCGATGGTTTCGCTATCGAGCGGTGCCAGGAGCTTGTTTGCGGCCGCATCGCGCAAGCGCTCGCCGGCGTACCAGAACGCCACGTCGACTTTGCCGCTTTTCAGGCGCGTCGTAAAGTCGCGTTTGTATTGCTCCTGGAGGTAGCCGTTGTGTGCCACCTGGACATCGGGGTTTGCCGACGAGAACTCATTGATGATACGAATCCATGCGGTGCGCTGTGCGCTGTGGGAAACGATGTAGTCGATTACCAGTTGCTCGCCAGCGGCGCGCGCAGGAAACTGGCATATCAGGCAACAAAGCAGCGCTGTCGCCAGTACGGATCGGCGACAGGGATCGAACCCGAAAATGGTCGTGGTCGGCGCTACCTGCATTTTGCAAGTTTGTGCTCAAAGCCCCTGCCTGTCAAAGGCCTGCTGTTAAACCCGGAGCGGCAAAGTGAGGATGAAGCTGGTGCCCTGGCCGAGTACGCTTTTCACGTCGATGCGCCCACCGAGCAAGCCATACACGATGTTGTAGACAATGTTCAGGCCCAGCCCGGAGCCGCCGCGGCCGAGTTTGGTGGTGAAAAATGGGTCATAGATCTTGCCCATGTATTCGGGCGCGATGCCGATACCGTTGTCGCGCACCGCAATCGACACGGCGTCGTTGCCGATGGTCTCGGCAGTAATCACGATTTCGCCACTCTGCATGCCTTCGAACGCGTGGATCAGGCCATTGTTGACCAGGTTGATGAGGACCTGGCCAAGCGGGCCTGGATAACTGGCCATCGCAATCCCGTCCGGAACGGTATGCGTAACCCGGATGCCGGACTTCCGGAACGTTGGCATCAGCACCAGCAGGATTTCCGATACCAGTTCGTCCAGCTGGAATTCGCGGCTCTGCGACGTTGCGCGGTCGACCGCGACTTGCTTGAAGCTGGCCACCAGGTCGACCGCGCGGTGCAGGTTGCGCAGTACGATCTGGCTGCCGTTGTTGACGTCAGCGAGATAGGCGTTGAGTGCGGAGCGCCTGACGCCCGATTCAACCGCAGTGGCGAAAGCGCTGGTCTGGTCCAGCAAGGTGCTGACGGCCAGCAAACTGTTGCCGATCGGCGTGTTCAATTCGTGCGCCACCCCGGCCACCAGCGAACCCAGGGCTGCCAGCTTTTCGCTGCGCACCAGTTCCTCCTGGGCGCGCTGCAGCGTGCCAAGTGAATCGGCGAGCTCACGGTTGGTGTCGGCAATCTGGCGGGTGCGCACGTTGACCAGGTCTTCAAGTTCGAGTTCGCTGCGTTTGCGGTCCGTGATGTCGGTGGAGACCCCGCCCAAGGCCCAGATATGGCCAAATTCATCGATCAAAGGGAATTTCTCGGAGATGTAGGTGCGCGGGCCGCCAACGGTGCCGCCCGACGTTTCCTCATGGCTGGAGGCACGGCCGCTGGCCAGTACTGCGCGATCGGATTGGCGGATAGCATGGGCCATCTGGTGGCTGAACAACATTTCGTCAACGCTGCCGAGCGGCTCCGGCGAGCCTGGCGGCAGCAGCATGCGGAAACTGTGGTTGACCATCAGGTAGCGGCCGTCGAGGTCCTTCACATAAATCACCGCCGACGACTTCTCGACGATGTTGGTGAGCAGGGCCTGGCTGCGGCGCAGGGCCGCATCGCGCGCGGCGACGGTGCCAAGCATGGTGTTGAAGGCAGCGGCCAGGCGGCCGACTTCATCATGGCTGGTGACCGGCGAGCGCAGGTCAAAACGCTGTTCGCGCGTCACGCGGTCGGCGACCGCGGACAGCGCAAGCAAGGGCTGGGTGACCAGCCGGCGCGAGCCCCAGGCGTACAGGATGGCGCCGAACGACAGCGCGAGAAGGACCACGCCAAGCACCAGGCCGTACTGGCGCAGGCGTTCCAGCATGGAGGGCAGGTGGTAGTCGGTGGCCAGGTAACCGACTAGTTCACGCTCGTAGCGGATGGGGGACAACATCGACAATGCGTAGCCATCGAAACTGTGGCCCTGCTGTTCCAGTTCTTGCGACCATTCGCATACGGCCGACGGATCCCGGTTGAAATGGGCGAATACGCGTTTGTCGGCGGTGAACAGGCAGGCCCGGGTCAGTTCGGGGCTGCTGCGCAGGGCTTCGAGCTTACGGGCGGCACTATTGCTGTCGCCGAAGTTCAGGTCGGCATCAAGGTTCAGCGCAAAGAGTTCGCTGCGTACGGTCAGGTCCTGCACGACACGGGGGCGGGCAACCAGCAGGTCGTAGCTGGCCAGTGCAATCAGCGCAACCAGCACTGCCGCAATGGTCGTCAGGACCGATACCAGCAGGAGCTTGCGCTGCAGTCCTAGATCACGGAAGAAGCCCTGGAAGCTTTTCATCTGCGGTTGGCCCATTTGCACCGGAGTAACTATCTTAGCTCAAGCGGCAAGGCTGCCACAAGCATGCGACATTCCCATGTAATTGTTGCTATGTTTGGCGTATGACAGAAAAGCAAGCTGACAGCGCGAAAGCGCAGCAGGCGCCGCCGCCGGAGCCCGGCGCGCAGCCGCACTCGGGCGGGCAACCGGCGGCGCGCGGACGGCCGCTGGAGTGGCAGGGGCCGGTGTTCTGGATGTCATGCGGCGTCTTGCTGGCAGGGCTGGCCGGAGGTGCCGTCGTGCTCGCGCAGCGCGTTGGCATTGAACGGGACCTGATGGCGGTCGCGACGACGCTGCCGCCCCGTGCGGCGCAGGCAATTCCATCCCCCGCCGCCCCCACGCCCGTAGCCACCGTAGCCAACGTAGCCGCCAGCAGGCCGGGTCCGCCGCCGTTGAGCGATTCATCCACGCGGGACGCTGCGCCGCGCCAGGCGGCGGCTTTGCCGCGCCCCGGCGGGCGGAGCACCGGCATCGCCGCCAAGCATCCGGCGCGCTACGCGGGTGCCAAGCAGCCTGTTCGCAAGAAGGCTGCGGTCCGGCGCAAGGCCGCGCCTGAAACGGAAAGGTACCCGGACGTCTTCAAACGCTGCCCGTGGCCCGGCGAGCCCGGCGCGGTGGAGTGCCGCCGGCACATTTGCAATGGCGCCGAAAGCGAAGGCGCGGCATGCAAGCCTTACCGGCCAAAGCCGCGTTAAACGACAGGAAGCGAGATAAAAGAACGCTGCCGCTCCGCGAGCTCCTGGCAGGCGAGGCAGGTCGCTGCGCCAGGCTGCGCATGCATGCGTCCGGCGGAAATGGCGAGCCCGCAGCGCTGGCATTGGCCAAATGTCCCAGTCGCCAATCGCTCCAGGGCGGCATCGATTGCCGCCGCTTCAGCGGAATCGCGCCCAGCCAGCAGCGCGCGCCGCTGGCGCAGGACGGCGGTCCAACGGTCGATTTCTTCAGGTAGCATGACTGGTCTCCACTTTTGGGGCCACTTTAACGGGCATCCTGCGCTGCGTCACCAGTGCCGCTTGACCTAAGTCAAGTTTGGATTATTTATTCCCCCGCCCTGGCATTTGTCCAGTTGCCACGTTGGACGCTACAATCATAGGATGACAGGATTTGACCACCGACAGGACCCGCTTTGACACATTCAACGATTGCGGAACGCAGCCTGCAGTGGCTGCTGGCATCGGCCACGGACGCGATGCTGATCATCGACAAGGACGGCCAGCTGGTACTGGTCAACCCGGCGCTGGAAACCCTGTTTGGCTACGGTCCCGGCGAGCTGCTGGGCAAAGCGCTGGAAACGCTGATCCCGGAACGCTTCCGCCACGGCCACGTGGGCCTGCGGGGCAACTACTTTGAACGCCCGCATCCGCGCGCGATGGGGGCCGGTTTTGAACTGTTCGCCACGCGCAAGGACGGCACCGAGTTTCCGGTGGAAGTGAGTTTGTCGCCGCTGCAGGACAAAGATACGCAGCCGATGGTGATGGCCACCATCCACGACATCAGCGCCCGCAAAAAGGCCGAACACGCATTGCAGGAAAGCGAAGCGCGCATGCGCGCGATCTTCGAAACAGCGGTGGACGCGATCATTACGATCGACGAGCAGGGCACCATCGAACGCTTGAATCCCGCTGCAGAACGCATGTTCGGGTACCCGGAGCCGGAAGTCCGGGGTCGCAACGTCAAGATCCTGATGCCGGAGCCGCACCGCGAGGCGCACGACGGCTACCTGCACCACTATATGACCACTGGCGAAAAACGCATCATCGGCAAAGGCCGTGAAGTGCAGGGCTTGCGCCGCGACGGCGGCACTTTCCCGATGGACCTGGCCGTCACCGAGATGTGGCTGGGCGGGCGCCGCATGTTCACCGGCCTGGTGCGCGACATCACGGAGCGCAAGCACGCTGAAGAAAAGGCGCAGCAACTGCTGCAGGAGCTGACCAGCGCCAACGAAGAATTGACCAACTTCGCCTACGTCGTCTCGCACGACCTGAAAGCCCCTCTGCGCGGCATCGGCTCGCTGGCCGACTGGCTGGCGCACGACTATGCCGACAAGTTCAACGACGAAGGCAAGGAGCATATGCGGCTCCTGATCAACCGCGTGCACCGCATGGGCGCGCTGATCGACGGCATCCTGCAGTATTCGCGCGTGGGCCGCATCAAAGAGGCGGTGGTGCCGGTGCAGCTCGACCAGCTGGTGGCCGAGGTGATCGATTTGCTGGCCGTGCCGGCGCATATCAAGGTGAGCGTCATGCCGGGCATGCCGACAGTGAGCGGCGAACCGACCCGCATCCAGCAGTTGTTCCACAACCTGGTGTCGAACGCGGTCAAATACATGGACAAGCCGGAAGGCGAGATCGAGGTGGGCTGGGCCGACGAAGGCAGCCAGTGGCGCTTCCAGGTCCGCGATAACGGCCCCGGCATCGCCGAACGGCACTTTGAACGGATTTTCCAGTTATTCCAGACCCTGGCCCCGCGCGACCGTGTTGAAAGCACGGGTGTCGGCCTGGCGCTGGTGAAGAAGATTGTAGAAATGTACCAGGGCAGGGTGTGGCTGGAGTCCGAGCTTGGCAAGGGCACCACCTTCTATTTCACCTTGCCGAAGAAAAGAAAGAATAACGCATGAATAATACGAGCAAGCCAATCCTGCTGGTTGAAGACGACCAGGTCGACGTGATGACCATCCTGCGCGCGCTGAAGGAAGTCCATGTGGGCAACCGTGTCGAGGCGATGGAAAACGGCGAGGCTGCGCTGGAATACCTGCGCGATCCGGCCAGCGAACAGCCCTGCATCATCCTGCTGGACCTGAACATGCCGATCATGAACGGAATCGAGTTCCTGCAGAACGTCAAGCAGGACCCGCTGCTGCGCCGTATCCCGGTGATCGTCCTGACCACGTCGGAAGAGCAGCAGGACAAGATGCGCAGCTTCGACCTGGGCGTGGCGGGCTATATGACCAAGCCGGTTGATTACCGCCAGTTTGTCGAAGTGGTGCGTTCGATTAACCTGTACTGGACCATCAGCGAGCTGCCATGAACATGGTAAGGGTCCTTATCGTCGAAGACGATATCGTCGACCGAATCGCCTGCCGCCGCGCTTTCGCGCAGGCGCCGGGCTTCAATTGCGAACTGCTTGAAGCGGAAAGCGGCCAGGAAGGGCTGGACATCGCCTTGCGCGAAGGGCCCGACTGCATCCTGCTCGATTACCATTTGCCGGACCTGACCGGGCTGGAATTCCTGGCCCGCCTGGCGGCCGACCGCGGCGAGCCCCAGCCGAATATCCCGGTGATGATGCTGACCGGCGCCGACAGCGCCACCGTGGCGGCCGAAGCCATGCGCCGCGGCGCGCGCGACTACCTGGTCAAGGATAGCGACGGCCGTTACCTCGACTTCCTGGCCGGGGCCATCGAGCGCCTGCTGCGCGAACAGCGCCTGATCGACGAAAAGCAGACGGCCGAACAGGTGCTGCGCCAATCGCAGAAGGAGCTGCGCGAACTGGCGGCGTACCAGGAAAAGCTGAAGGAACACGAACGCACGCGAATCGCGCAGGAAATCCACGACGAGCTGGGCGGGCTGCTGACCGGCATCAAGGCGTATATCTCGGTCGCGATAGAACGCGGCGGAGAGCAATCGGACCCTTTGCTGAAGGATGCCGCCAAGCTGGCGCAGGATGCCATTGAAACCGTGCGTCGCGTGATCACCGACCTGCGCCCCAGCGTTCTGGACCAGCTGGGCATCTGGCCGGCGCTGGAATGGTACGCGGAACAGGTGGCGCAGCGCAGCGGCCTGCAATGCAGCTGCAATATCACGCCCGAGGCGCAGGCGCTCGAACTGGATGCGGAGCGCAGCACCATGCTGTTCCGCGTAGCGCAGGAAGCGCTGACCAATGTGGTGCGCCATGCCGAAGCAAGCGTGGCGCGCGTCATCGTCGATACCGACGGCGAGAACGTGGTGCTGCGGGTGGAAGACAACGGCAAAGGCATCGAGAGCGCCGGCTTGTCCGACCGCGAATCCTGGGGCCTGTTCGGCATGCACGAGCGCACGCGCCGCTTCGCCGGCGAATTGACTATCGGCGGCAAGGCCGGGCAGGGTACCACCCTGCAGCTGCGCCTGCCTTTGGAGGACAGGAATGGGTGACAAGATCACCGTTTTGCTGGTTGACGACCATGCGATCGCACGCAATGGCGTGCGCCTGATGCTGGGTACGGCGCCGGACATCAGCGTGGAAGGCGAAGCCGGCAATGCAGTGGAAGCGATGCAGCGCGTGGGTGAACGCAGTTTCGACGTGGCGCTGGTGGACATCAAGATGCCGGGCAAGAATGGCCTGGACCTGCTCAAAACGCTGCGCGGCGAATGCCCGCGCATGGCGGTGCTGGTCCTGAGCACCTATTCGGAGGAGATTTACGCGGTGCGGGCGCTGAAGTCGGGCGCTTCGGGCTACCTGACCAAGGATGCCCCGACCTCGACGCTGATCGAGGCGGTGCGCAAGGCGGCATCCGGCGGCAAACATGTCAGTCCGGCATTGCTTGAGAAATTGGCAACCCTGGTGGGCGGCGGCCCAAGCGGCGACCATGAGGAGCTGTCGAACCGCGAGCTGGAAGTTTTCAAGCTGATTGCCCAGGGCGAGTCGCTGGTGCGCATCGGGGAAAAACTACACCTCAGTCCTAACACCGTGACAACCTATCGCAGCCGCATCCTCGAGAAATTGGGCATGTCCAGCAATGCTGAGCTGACCCGCTATGCCCTCGAGCATGGCTTGATCTGATGCGCTGTAGGGGAAGCACTACGGCAACTACACAGGAAGCTTGATACCGGGAAATGGTGCGGGGCGCGATACTCCTTACATCGAAAACAAGGAGCAGCATCATGAGCCCGGTCATCCCAATCACCCCTGCAAACGCCACTAAAACTTGCGCACCTGCCGCAGCGAAATGCTCGCTGTGCAGCTTCAACCGACTCTGCCTGCCGCAAGGCCTGGCCGACGAAGATGTTGCCCGCCTTGACCAGATCATTTCCCGCCGCCGCCGCGTGAGCCGCGACGAGCCGCTGTACAAGACCGGCGACAGCTTCCACAGCCTGTATGCCGTGCGCTTCGGCCACTTCAAGACTGTGCAGGTGAACCAGCGCGGCGAGCAGACGATTGGCGGCTTCCATATGGCCGGCGACCTGCTGGGCATGGAGGCGATCGGCAATGGCCAGCATTCCTGTAACGCCGTGGCGCTGGAAGACAGCGAAGTCTGCGAGATCCCGTTCAACCGCCTGCAAGAGCTGGTAATGCAGATCCCTGGCCTGCTGCAGCAATTCCACCGCACCATGAGCCGCGAGATCCAGCGCGAACAATCGGTGATGCTGTTCCTGAGCCATATGCGCGCCGAACAGCGCCTTGCCATGTTCCTGTTGAACCTGGCCGGCCGCTACGCCCAGCGCGGCTACTCTTCGACCAGCTTCCAGCTGCGCATGTCGCGTGAAGACATCGGCGGCTACCTAGGCCTGACCGTGGAAAGCGTCAGCCGCCAGCTGGCGCGCCTGCGCCAGGACGGCTCCATTGTCCTGAGCAACCGCGACCTGCGCATTATCGACCGCGCCAAGCTGGAAAACATGTCTTCCGGCGGCATGGCGCAAGAACTCGCAGTCGCCTGATCCACGAACCGGTTGTATCACCTGTAGGGGGTGTATGGGGCAGCTTTCGCTGCCCCTTTTTTATAGTTCTTCCTGGATTTGCGTGACGAGCACCCTCGAGCCAGCGACCGCCGCGGAGCGGGTCTGACCCTTGGGTCAGACCCTGGTTTACCGGCGTGTGCTTTGTGCGTCGGATGGCAGAAGCTTGTCAGCGCCATGCGAGAAAATCCAACCCGGCAAACCAGGGTCAGACCCAAGGGTCTGACCCGCCTGCACCACCCGGACTGGCAAGCTTCAGCTTTGCTGACTACTGTGCGAAGACTTCCTTGGCGGCCATCAAGCCATTGAGGGCGGCCGGGAAACCGGCGTAGACCGCCATCTGCATGATGGTCTCCACGATTTCTTCGCGGCTTACGCCGACGTTCAGCGCGGCGCGGATATGGACCTTGAGCTGGGGCGCGGCGTTGCCCATGGCCGTCAGTGCCGCCAGCACGGCGATTTCGCGCGATTTCAGGTCGAGGCCAGGGCGTGAATAGATGTCTCCAAACGGGAATTCGATCAGGTAGCGCGCGAAGTCCGGGGCAATATCCTGCAGGCTTTGCACCACGCGGTCGCCGGCCTGGCCGTCGACTTCATGCAGTTTTGCGAGCCCGCGCTCGTAGCGGCTTTCGGTGTTCATTGGCATGTCCTCCATCAGTGGTTGGATGCGACGCCAGGGACTGCTCCAGGGTGCGGTAATACGCGATCTTGGCCTGCAATGATGCAGCGGATTGTTGCATCGCCTCGATCTCGGCGAGAACGTCCTGCAGGTGTGCCTCCAGCATCCGGCGCCGTTGCGGCACCGTCGAGTCCCCAGCGCCGCGAAGGGTGGCGAACGACTGCATCTTGCCAATTGGCATATGGGTCGTGCGCAAACGCAGCAGGAATTCGATCCAGGCGAGGTCCGATGCCGCATAGCGACGCTGGCCGCCCGCTGCACGGTGGACCGGGGCAATCAGCCCGATGCGCTCGTAGTAGCGGAGGGTGTAGGCCGTGAGGCCGGTGCGTTTGGCGACTTCATCAATGCTCAGGTGCGATTCCATGGGGTGATCGTAGAAGTTAGAGCGCGCTCCAAGTCAAGCACTTTATTACTCTAAGCGCGATACCGCAACTGCCAGCGCCAGGTCCATGGTGTTGATGTGCGCTTCGATCCAGTCCGGCAAGGTGCGGATGATGTCGCGGGTGCTTGCTTCTTCATTGTCAGTTCACGGCACGCTTGGTCGAAGGCAGGCCGCGGCAGGCCCGCCATTGCATCGAGCATGTCGAAGACAATGCGGTGCGACTGGTCGAGAACCGGGATGCCCAGTGCGAGGTCGGGGCCGAAGACGACGGAATCCATGGGGTTCTCCAGTAGGGTCGAACCGCAATTGTGCCGCCTGGCAACAGGCGGGCACATGATCCAGGTCAACTCTTACAGGAAGCGGTCCAGGATCTTCTTGCTGTGCTTATCCAGGGCGAACTGGTCGCGGATCAGGAAGTGGATGCCATGGCTGTCCGACACCAGGAGCGAAACGCTGCCGATGCGGCGGATGTCTTCCTCGCCGCGCAGCACGAAGCTTGTTGCGCCGCGGTCGGTGTCGACGCTCCAGGTGGAAGGGCAGGCAAAGCTGCCCACGTCCACGATCCGCTTAATCTCCGGCATGAATTCGCGGCCGGCCAGCTCTTCGCGCACGATGTCGGCCACTGCGGGCGACAGGTCGGAAATGCGATCCAGCCAGGCCACTTCCTTGCCGTCGATATTCACCAGCGACAGGCCTTCTTCCGGTGCCTGGATGGGAAACGCACGGACCGGCGACACGCCTTCATGCAATACGCCGTTGGCGTCGATCAGGTTCAGCTTGCCGAAGCTGTCCCGGCTCAAAGTAAAATTAATCATCTTCACGGCTCTTTGCTTTGTCATCCATGTCGGTATCGACGTTACGTGCCTGCGCCTGGTAGAGGCGGTAGTAGGCGCCTTCCCTGGCCATCAGTTCCTCGTGCGGGCCTTCCTCGACGACCTTGCCGCGGTCCATCACCACCAGGCGGTTCGCGCGCTGCAGCGTGGACAGGCGGTGGGCGATCGCAATCGTGGTACGGCCGGCAACCAGGTTGTCCAGCGCCTTCTGGATTTCTTTCTCGGTTTCCGAGTCGACCGAAGCCGTGGCCTCGTCCAGGATCAGGATGCGCGGATCGATCAGCAGGGCGCGCGCAATCGAAATACGCTGGCGCTCGCCGCCCGACAGGCCCTGGCCGCGTTCACCCACCATGGAATCGTAACCCTGCGGCAGGCGCAGGATGAAGTCGTGGGCGTGGGCTGCGCGGGCCGCCTTCATGATGTCTTCGCGGCTCGCTTCCGGTTTGCCGTAGGCGATGTTTTCCGCGATGGTGCCGAAGAACAGGAATGGCTCCTGCAGCACGAGGCCGATATTGCGGCGGTAGTCGGACACGGCGAAGTTGCGGATGTCCTGGCCATCAAGCAGGATCGCGCCTTCAGCCACATCGTAGAAGCGGCAGATCAGGTTGACCAGGGTCGATTTGCCCGAGCCTGAATGGCCCACCAGGCCGATCATTTCTCCGGCCTTGATCTCGAGGTTGACGCCGCGGTTGACGGCGCGGTTGCCATAGCGGAAGCCCACTTCGCGCAGGGTGATGTCGCCGCGCACTTTCTCCACTTTTGCCGGCTGCACCGGATCCGGCACGCTCGAAACGTGGTCCAGGATGTCGAAGATGCGCTTGGCTGCGGAAGCGGATTTCTGCGTCACCGACACGATGCGGCTCATGGAATCGAGCTTGCCGTAGAAGCGGTTGGCGTAGAGGACGAAGGAGCTCAATACACCGACCGTGATGTTGTGCTTGGAGATCATCCAGATGCCGAACACGTAGATCACCAGGATGCCCAGCTCGGTCAGGAACGACACGGTCGGCGAGAACAGCGACCATACCTTGTTCAGCTTATCGTTGACAGCCAGGTTGTGCCTGTTGGCTGTGCGGAAGCGGGTCGCTTCGCGGGTTTCCTGTGCAAAGGCTTTCACCACGCGGATGCCGGGAATGGTATCGGCCAGCACGTTGGTCACTTCACCCCACACGCGGTCGATCTTTTCAAAGCCGGTGCGCAGCCTGTCGCGCACCAGGTGGATCATCCAGGCGATGAATGGCAGCGGCAGCAGGGTGGCAACAGCCAGCCATGGATCGATGGTGAACAGGATCAGGCCGGTCATGATGATCATCAGGACGTCGGAGGCGAAATCCAGCAGGTGCAAGGACAGGAAGACGCAGATGCGGTCCGACTCGGAGCCGATGCGCGACATCAGGTCGCCGGTGCGCTTGCCGCCGAAGTACTCGAGCGACATGCGCAGCAGGTGTTCGTACGTGGTGGTGCGCAGGTCGGCGCCAATGCGCTCGGAAACCAGGGCCAGCACATAGGTCTTGGCCCAGCCGAAGATCCAGGCCAGGACAGCGGCGCCGGTCAGGGCGGCCATGTACTGCACCACCAGCATGTGCTCGACCGGCTTGCCGTTCTGGTAAGGGATCAGCACGTTGTCCGTCAGCGGCATGATGATGTAGGGCGGGATCAGGTGCGCGCCGGTCGACAGCAGCATCATTGCAAAACCCAGCGCCAGCTGCCATTGGTACGGCCGCGCAAAGCGCCACAGGCGGAACAGGGTCCAGGTGGACGGCGGCGTGTGGACCACCTTGGTGCAGACCGGGCATTCTTCCTGGTCGGCTTCCAGCGGCGCCTTGCAGGTGGGGCAGGCGTTTTGTTTGACCTGCTGCAGCGGCTTGCCGTTCAGGTGTGCCTCCAGCAGGCGCGGGAAGTTTTCCGACAGGCGCAGCGCCAGCAGGTTCTGGCCCAGCGTGAAGCGCCACGCAGCCAGGCGCTGTGCGGCATCCACCAGCTCCAGGTGGCCGACGCCGGCGTGATCGTGCAGTTTTAGCGACATGCCGGCGTGATAAGTCCAATCTCGCCATACCGTTTCACCGGGTGCGCGTGCCATAATGCGGCGCTCCGTGAGGAGCACCAGGCCTTTGTTGAAGTGAAGCTTGGAGTCTAGGTCAACCTCCAGCGCGCTGAGTACGTTTTCTTCGGGTGCGAGCGCTGGTAACTCTGTGCGCCACCTGTCGGGAAGTTCTGTCAGGCTGAGCTCAGAGGAAAGTTGGTTTGTTATCATTGTGGATCAGACTCCGGCACTCTTTGCCAAGTGGCAAGAATTGCGAAACAGTGGGAAAATAGAAGGACGGGCGGAGTATACCGCAAGAGGTACAAGAGCTAAAACATGACAAAAAAGAAAGACATAGAGTTTCTCCGTGTAACACACCTGCGCGGACCGAACATCTGGACCTATCGCCCGGTGATCGAGGCCTGGCTGGATATCGGCGAGCTTGAAAACTACCCCTCCAACAAACTCCCCGGTTTTTATGAGCGCTTGACCGCCTTGCTGCCAGGCCTGGTCGAGCATCGCTGCGGCGTCGGTGAGCGTGGCGGCTTCCTCGAGCGGCTGCGCGACGGCACTTACGCCGGCCATATCCTCGAGCACGTGGTGCTGGAATTGCAAAACCTGGCCGGTATGCGTACCGGCTTTGGCAAGACGCGCCAGACCGCCGAAGGCAGCGGTATTTATAAAATGGCATTCCGCACCCGCCAGGAGCAGGTTGGCCGTGCCGCACTGGCTGCCGGCAAGGACTTGCTGATGGCAGCCATCGACGACAAGCCATACGACCTGGCCGCCACCGTTGCAAAATTGACCTCGATGGTCGAATCGCTGTGCCTGGGCCCATCGACCGCCTCCATCGTGGATGCTGCAACCGACCGCAAGATCCCGCACATCCGCCTGACCGACGGCAACCTGGTGCAACTGGGCCACGGCGCGCGCCAGCGCCGCATCTGGACCGCGGAAACCGACAACACCTCCGCCATCGCGGAAGGCATCGCCTCCGACAAGGACATGACCAAGGACTTGCTGAAGTCCGTTGGCGTGCCGGTGCCCGAAGGAACCCTGGTCAAGAGCGCCGACGAAGCGTGGGAAGAAGCGCAGGACATCGGCCTGCCGGTGGCCGTCAAGCCATACGACGGCAACCATGGCCGTGGCGTGTCGCTGAACCTGATGACCGAAACCGACGTGCGCGCTGCCTACGATATCGCGGTTGCGCGCGGCGGCAGCAAGAGCGTGATCGTTGAGAAATTCATCGTCGGTAACGAGCACCGCCTGCTGGTGGTGGGCCGCCGCATGGTCGCTGCTTCCATGGGCGAATCGCTGTGGGTGACCGGCGACGGCAAGTCCTCGGTGCAGGCACTGGTGGACAGCCAGATCAACACCGACCCGCGCCGCGGCACGACCGAGGAATTCCCCCTGAACATCGTGCAGCCGCGCGAATCCGAAGAAGTGCTGCTGGACCTGAAGCGCCAGGGCCTGACGCCGGACAGCGTGGTGGAAACGGGCCGCAAGGTGCTGATCCAGGTGAACGGCAATGTCGCCAACGACGTGACCGACCTGGTGCACCCGGCAGTTGCTGAAATGGCAGCGCTGGCGGCACGCACCATCGGCCTGGACATCGCCGGCATCGACCTGGTTGCCGCCGACATCTCCAGGCCGCTGGAAGAGCAGGGCGGCGCCATCATCGAAGTGAACGCAAGCCCAGGCCTGCTGGCCCACTTGAAGCCAGCTGCCGGCGGTGTGGCGCGCCCGGTTGGCCACGCGATTGCGGACCAGCTGTTCGCCGAAGACGACGATGGCCGCATCCCGATCGTGGGTGTGGCCGGCAGCCGCCAGAACGCGCTGATCGCACGCCTGATCGGCTGGCTGCTGCAAATGAGCGGCCGCTACGTCGGCACCGCGACCGACCAGGGCGTGTATTTGAACGGCCGCAATGTGGCGCGCGGTCCGTTGTCCGAATGGGAGTCCGGCGAACGCCTGCTGCTGAACAAGAACGTGGAAGCGGCAGTCTTCGCCAATTCCGGCCGCATGGTCCTGAGCGAAGGCTTCTCCTACGACAAGTGCATGGTGGGCGTGGTCACCGACGCCGCCGGCCATGAAGAACTGGGCGAGTTCTACATCAACACCCCGGAACAGATGTATGGCGTGCTGCGCACCCAGGTCGATGTGGTGCTGCCTGAGGGCGCAGCCGTCCTGAACGCTTCCGATGCGCAAGTGGTGGAAATGGCCGAGCTGTGCGACGGCGACGTGATCTTCTACGGCACCGATGAACACGTGCCGGCGATCGATTCGCACCGCCAGGATGGCGGCCGCGCCGTGTTCCTGCGCGATGGCGGTTTCGTCATGGCGGCCGGCCGCGACGAGCTGGCGGTGCTGCCGCCGTCCTGCCTGCCGGCCAGCGGGGAAGACCGTAAGGAAGCAGTATTGGCCGCGATTGGCGCCGGCTGGGCCATGGGCCTGTCGCCGGACCTGATCGGCGCTGCGCTGCGCACCTTCGAGTGGAATACCAAGAAAAACTAAGGATTACCAGGAATGGAAGTTATTCGCCTCCGCGCTCTGCGCGGCCCAAATCTGTGGAGCCACCATACGGCTGTTGAGGCCATCGTGTCCTGCACGCCGGAAGAACGCTCCGTCGACAAGATCCCTGGTTTCGAAGTGCGCCTGCGCACCCGCTTCCCACGCCTGGCGCAGCTGCAGCCGGACGGCCACGCCGACACCATCCCGATGGCGCATGTGCTGGAACTGGCCGCCCTGGGCCTGCAAGCCGAAGCCGGCTGCCCGGTGACCTTCAGCCGCACCACCCAGACGCTGGAAGACGGCATCTACCAGACGGTGGTCGAATATACCGAAGAAGCGGTGGGCCGCCTGGCCATGGAATGGGCGGAAAAGCTGATCAAGGCTGCGGTCGACGACACTCCGTTCGACCTGGCCGCGGCACTGCATGAACTGCACGAGCTGGATGAAGACGTGCGCCTGGGACCGTCGACCGGTTCCATTGTGCATGCCGCCGTGGCACGCAAGATCCCGTTCCGCCGCATGACCGAAGGCTCGATGGTGAGCTTTGGCTGGGGTTCGAAACAGCGCCGTATCCAGGCTGCTGAAATGGACAGCACCAGCGCGATTGCCGAAACCATCGCGCAGGACAAGGAACTGACCAAGAAACTGCTGGACGCCGCCGGCGTGCCTGTTCCAACCGGCCGCACCGCCGAAAACGCGGAAGACGCGTGGAAAGCTGCGCTGGAGATCGGCCTGCCGGTCGTGGTCAAGCCGAAGGATGGCAACCAGGGCAAGGGCGTGACGGTCAACATCACCACCCGCGAGCAAACCATCGCCGCTTACAACGCCGCCAAGGAATTCCGCGACGACATCATGGTCGAACGCTTCCTGGCCGGCCACGACTTCCGCCTGCTGGTGATCGGTAACAAACTGGTCGCTGCTGCGCGCCGCGATCCGCCACACGTGGTCGGTGATGGCGTGCATTCGGTGCGCGAACTGGTGGACATCGTCAACGCTGACCCGCGCCGCGGGACCGGCCACGGCACCGCGCTGACCAAGATCCGCTTCGACGATATCGCCCTGGCGCGCCTGGCGCTGCAAGGTCTGGCGGCCGATTCGGTGCCGCCAATCGGCCAGCGCGTCGTGCTGCGCAATAACGCCAACCTGTCGACCGGCGGTTCCGCCACCGACGTGACCGACGACGTGCATCCTGAAGTTGCCGCGCGTGCGGTGGAAGCGGCGCAGATGATCGGCCTCGACATCTGCGGCGTGGACGTGGTGTGCGATTCCGTACTGCGTCCTATCGAAGAACAGAATGGCGGCGTGGTGGAAGTGAATGCCGCGCCCGGCCTGCGCATGCACTTGTCGCCTTCATACGGCAAGGGCCGCCCGATCGGCGAAGCGATTGTCAGCTCGATGTTCCCCGAGGGCGACGATGGCCGCATTCCGGTGATTGCGGTGACCGGCACCAACGGCAAGACCACCACAGTGCGCCTGGCTGCGCACCTGATCGCGTCCTCCGGCCTGCGCGTGGGCATGACCAATACCGACGGCGTGTACGTCAACGGCCGCCAGATCGATTCCGGCGACTGCTCCGGCCCGCGCTCGGCGCGCAATGTGCTGCAGCACCCTGACGTGGATGCGGCAGTATTCGAGACCGCCCGTGGCGGCATCCTGCGCGAAGGCCTGGCGTACGACCGCTGCAAAGTGGCCGTAGTGACCAATATCGGCGCCGGCGACCACCTGGGCCTGAACTACATCACCACCGTGGAAGACCTTGCGGTGCTGAAGCGCGTGATCGTGATGAACGTCGACGAGCATGGCTATGCGGTGCTGAATGCGACCGATCCGATCGTGGCTGCGATGGCGGCCAAGTGCAAAGGCAAGGTGATCTTCTTTGGCGCGGACCGCTACCATCCGGTGGTGGCGACGCACCTGGCGCAGGGCAAGCGCACCGTGTACATCGAGAACGGCCAGATGGTGGCGGTGGAAGGCAAGAACGAACAGCGTATCCCGCTGGCGGACGTGCCGATCACCTTCAACGGTACCATCGGTTTCCAGGTGGAGAACACCATGGCGGCAGTGGCTGCGGCCTGGGCTGCCGGCATCGACTGGGATTCGATCCGCCGCGGCTTGCTGACCTTTACCACCGACAGCCACAATGCGCCGGGCCGCTTTAATATCTTCAAGTATCGCGGTGCGACCGTGATTGCTGACTATGGCCATAATCCGGATGCGATGCTGGCACTGGTGCAGGCTGTGGATGCAATGCCTGCCAAGCGCCGTTCAGTGGTGATCTCGGGCGCCGGCGATCGCCGCGACCAGGATATCCGCGAGCAGACCGAGATCCTCGGCAAAGCGTTTGATGATGTGATTCTGTACCAGGATGCCTGCCAGCGCGGGCGTGCCGACGGCGAGGTAGTTGGCTTGCTGCGGCAGGGCCTCGTTGGCGCCAGCCGCACCAGGCAGATCGACCAGATTACCGGCGAGTTCGTTGCGATTGATACGGCGATGGATCGTTTGCAGGATGGGGATCTGTGCCTGATCCTGGTGGATCAGGTGGAGGAGTCGCTGCGGCATATCGCCAAGCGGATTGCTGCTGGATAAAACCGGTA
This sequence comes from Duganella sp. Root336D2, assembly GCF_001425005.1. Classification (GTDB taxonomy): domain Bacteria; phylum Pseudomonadota; class Gammaproteobacteria; order Burkholderiales; family Burkholderiaceae_D; genus Rugamonas. Next base: position 27,688 of record NZ_LMDB01000006.1, read on the forward strand.
AACCAGGGTCTGACCCAAGGGTCAGACCCCCAACGGTACTACGGCCGCGGTTTGGGGTGGTACGTCATTGATCTTTTCAGAAAATCAAAGGCGAACAACCTCAATCCGCGGCCGTTGAACAGACTGGGTCTGACCCTTGGGTCAGACCCGGGTTTACCGGTTTTTCAGGCCGCCAGCACAGCCTTCGGCGCCACCAGCCTCGCAGTCTCGCCGTCAACAAACTGCGCAGCAAACACCCGCTTCTCGGCCTCAACGGGCCCGTCGGCCTCAATCAGGCTGCAAATCAAATCCGCCGTTGCCACTGCCATCTTATGCAAGGGCTGCTTCAAGGTGGTGAGCTCGTAGCTGAGCCATTGCGACCCTTCCACCGCATCGCAGCCGACAACCGACATCTGCGACGGCACGTCGATATGCAAATGCTGGCGCGCCGCGTCCATGCAGCCCATGGCCATCGCATCATTCCCGCAAATTACCGCATCCGGCACCACGCCGATGCGCGCAATCAGTTCATGCAGGCCGGCCACGCCGCTCGAGTAATCAAAGCAACCGTGGAACACCGGCGCCTGCGGCAGCTCCAGCTCCGCGATCCGGTCCAGCGCCCCGCGCAAGCGTTCGCGCGCCACCGAGTTCTGGGCCGGGCCGCCAATCAGGGCGAACTGTCGGTGTCCTGCAGCCGACAGGCGGGTCACCAGCGCGCGGCTGGCCTCATACTGGTCGCACAACACGGTGTTGACGTCCAGGTCGCGCAGATGGCGGTTGAATACCACCAGCGGCACCTTGCGCCGTTTGAATTCGTTGACATGTGCTTCCGTCAGCCGGGAGGCCGCCACCACGCCATCAACCTGGAACTGCCAGATTTCGGTCAGGATGTTCTCAATTTCGCCCTCATGCTGCATGGTGAAGAGCAGGGCACGCTTGCCGCGGCGATTCAGCTGCTGGCTCAGCTCCGACAAAGCCGCCGGGTTGTATAGCATGCTGGAATGCGAAACCACGATGGCCACGATATTGGTGCGGCGCGTGATCAGGCTGCGTGCTGCCGCATTCGGGATATACTCCAGCCCCTCGGCCGCCTTCATCACCCGCGCATAGGTCGCTTTCGACACGCTGGCGCCGGGTTTGAAGCAGCGCGAAACCGCCGATTGCGACACGCCAGCCACGAGCGCGACATCATAGGAGGTGACGCGGCGTCCCTCCAGGAGGATGATGGCCTTTTGCTCGGCGAGACTGACTGCTGGTTGTAGCGTAGTTTGGCGCATGAATGCGGGGTTGCGGCAGGAATGCTTGCGATTTTGAAAATAAACACCAATCTTACCACATGGCAATAGTTTCCCCAGGTTTATAAGGTCCTGTCGGGCCAAGGTGTGGCGCACATGCCGCGCCGCTCTCTGTTAAAATACCGCCCCTTTTGGTTTCGGATGATTAAGATGGCACAGGCTTGCGGCATCGACTTTGGCACTTCCAACTCCACCGCAGGATGGGTGCGCCCCGGCCAGCCCATCATGCTGGAGCTTGAAGACGGCAAAATGACGCTGCCGTCCGTCGTATTCTTCAATGCGGAAGACGAGGAAACCAGCTATGGCCGCGCCGCGCTGGCGGAATACCTGGCCGGCTGCGAAGGGCGGCTGATGCGCTCCCTGAAAAGCCTGCTGGGCACCAGCCTGATTGATGGCCAGACCGAAGTTGGCGGCCGTACGCTGCCTTTCCGCCTGTTGCTGTCGCAGTTCATCGGGGAAGTGAAGCGCCGCGCCGAAGCCGCCGCCGGCCGCCATTTCGACCATGTGGTGATGGGGCGCCCGGTGCATTTCATCGACGACGACAAGGTCGCCGACCAGCTGGCTGAAGATACCCTGGCCGAGATCGCGCGCAGCGTCGGCTTCCGCGAGGTGGCGTTCCAGTACGAGCCGATTGCGGCCGCATTCGAATATGAATCCCAGATCGATCGCGAAGAACTGGTCCTGATCGCGGACATCGGCGGCGGTACGTCGGACTTTACACTGGTGCGCCTGGGGCCGGACCGCGTGGCGCGTACCGAGCGGGTCGATGACATCCTCGCCACCGGCGGCGTGCATATCGGCGGTACCGATTTCGATAAATACCTCAGCCTGTCGAGCGTGATGCCGATGCTGGGTTATCGCAGCCAGTTCCGCAGCGGCGCCGAGGTGCCGTCCAGTTACTACTTCAACCTGGCGACCTGGCACACCATCAACCAGGCGTACACCCGCAAGATGCAGGCGCAATTGACGGAAATGATCCGCGATGCGCGCGAGCCGGCCAAGCTGGAGCGCCTGCAGCACTTGATCGAGGAGCGTGCAGGCCACTGGCTGGCGTTGAAAGTCGAAGAGGCCAAGATCGGCCTGTCGACCGCTGACGACGTGCAGCTCAATCTCGAACGTTTCACGCCGCCGGTGCTGCTGGACGTCACGCGCGGCGGTTTCGACAACGCCGTCGACCACCTGGTGCACAGTGTCGGCGCCACCGTGACGCAGTTGCTGGCGGACGCCGGGGTGCAGCCGGGGCAGGTCGACACCATCTTCTTCACCGGCGGTTCCAGCGGCGTGCGCCTGCTGCGTGAACGTATCGCAGCCCTGGTGCCGGGGGCGCGCCGGGTCGAAGGCGATTTGTTTGGCAGTATCGGCGCCGGCCTGGCGCGCGATGCGCTGCGCAAGTTCGGTGGCTAAGTCGCTGGCGCGCCTTTCCCGATAGGATTAGAATTGCCGATTTCCAATTTCTTAATATTACTTCCAATGAAACAGATTGCCTTCGTCGCTCTCCTGGCCTCGCTCCTTGCCGGTTGTGCTGCCAGCGGCCCTTTGTACAATGATTACCGCCAGTCCGTTTCAGATGTTGGAAACAGCAAAGCGCGGCTTGTGCTGTACCGTACAGGCGAGAGCATGATAGGGTCGGCGCGTTCAATCCGCGCCCGCGTGGATGGCGAAGTTGTTGGCTACGTCGATCACAAGGGCTTCAATGTCTTTGATGTCGAACCGGGCGCCCATCTGCTGCAGGCGGACCTCGTTGATAGTGCAGGGGCATGCAACCTGAACCTCGAGGCGGTTGCTGGAAAGACCTATTATTTTGAGGTGACCCCACGGAAAAGCAGCATGGTGGCGGGCATGACGTTTGGCTTTGTCGGCCAAGCCGTTGAATCGGCTGGGAAGACCTGCGGCGGTGCAGTCGAAGTGACTGAAAAGAACGAGGGAACGGCAAAAGGAGCGCTGGTGACGCTGGGTAAATCGAAGAGCTAGCATCAAACGCTTGTTAATTTACACGAAGCCTGCTTAAAATAGCCGCCGTGAAGAAAGCCAATCGTCATTTCCTGCACGTGTTACTCGCGCTGCTGCTGGTACTGTCCCAGCAGCTCGGGATGGCGCATGCGGTTTCGCATTGGGCGGACTTCCGCCACGGCAGTGAACAGCAGCAGGCGACCGATGTCGATGGCAATGGCCTGAGCGCCGGCCTGGCGCTCGACCACAACTGCAGCCAGTGCGCGGCCTTTGCGTCGCTGGCCACGGCGATCCATACGCCGAGCTTCACCTTCCCATCGGTCGACTACAGCGCGCCGCAAGCCGGCGTCGCCTTGCCGCAGCTTGACAGTACGCGCACCGCGCGCGCTTACGATTCGCGCGCACCACCCCTGGCCTGACACAAACAAGGTAATGCATTTGCTGCCGCCGTGGCCCCGTGCCGCGTGCTGGCTATTGTTTGTCGTATCCAGAGGTTTACTATGAATTTCAAATACTCCCTGCTGGCAGGCGCTGTCCTGTCGGCCGTATCCGCCATTGCCTGCGCCGATGACGGCGAAGTGACCAAGGTTGTGGTGACCGCCAACCCGTTCCACAAAGGCGAGACCGAACAAATCCTGTTGCCGGCCAAGGTGCTGTCGGGCGACGAATTGCGTGACAAGATGGCGAATTCGCTGGGCGAAACGCTGTCGTCCGAACTGGGCGTATCCGCGTCGGCGTTTGGCGCCGGCGCTTCGCGCCCGATCATCCGTGGGCTGGAAGGTGCGCGCGTGAAAATGCTGGAAAACGGCATGGCCGTTTCCGACGTATCGGGCCTGTCCAACGACCACGCGGTTTCGGCCGAAGGCACGGTGGCGCACCAGATCGAAATCCTGCGTGGCCCGGCCTCGCTGATGTATGGCTCGGGCGCGATCGGCGGCCTGGTGAACGTGGTCAATGAACGTATCCCGCCGGCGCTGGAGCAGAAACTGACCGGCCAGGCCGAAGCCCGCTACAGCACCGTTGACGACGGCAAGGCCACCTCCGGCACCATCGACGGCGCTATCGGCAAAGTGGCGCTGCACCTGGACGCCAACACCCGCCAAACAGGCGACTACAAGATCCCGGGCAACCGTATCGAAGGCGATCCCGATTCCGGATCCGGCCGCCTGCCGCATTCGGGCACCAAGGAAAAGGGCGCCGGCTTTGGCGGTTCCTACATCGATAGCTGGGGCTATGTGGGCGCATCCGTTTCGGGCCTGGATAACAAGTACGGCATTCCGAGTGCGGAAGGTTCGACGATCGACCAGCACCAGACCCGTTACGATATTGACAGCCTGTTCAAGAATCCACTGCCAGGCATTGAGTCGGCCAAGTTCAAGGCTGGCTACACAGACTACCACCATGCCGAACTGGGTGACGATGGCCAGCCGGAAGTGCTGTTCAAGAACCGTGCAATCGAGACCCGTGCCGAGGCAGTACACAAGGGCATCGCGGGCTGGCACGGCACCTTCGGCATGCAGACGGAATTGACGCACTTCTCGGCCCTCAGCGCGGAAGGCGGCGCCGACACCGTGCCGGTCACGCGCTCGAATTCGACCGCCGGCTTCCTGGTCGAGGAAAAAGAGTGGGGTCCGGTGCGGGTGAATGCCGGCCTGCGCCTGGAACGCATCAAGCGCGAGCCGGTGAGCGGCCTGGACCGCTCCTTCTCGCTGCAAAGCGGCGCGCTTGGCGCCTTATGGTCGTTCACGCCGGGTTATGCGACGGGCCTGACACTGTCGCGCGCGCAGCGCGCCCCGTCGACCGAGGAACTGTATTCCGGCGGCCCGCATGATGCGACCATCACGTTTGACCAGGGCGACCCGAACCTGCGCAAGGAAACGTCGCGCAACATCGAGTTCTCGCTGCAAAAGACCGCGGGACTGATCCGCTGGAAGGGCAACCTGTTCCACAACAGCATTTCAGACTTCATTTACGGCCATGTGACTGGCCGCACGCTCGACGAAGAAGGCAATGATGGCGGCGAATTCCGCGAACGCCTGTTCAGTCAGGGCAATGCCACCGTACGCGGCGCCGAAGCGGAAATCGAATACAACCCGCTGGCAATGGGCCTGAACGGTCGCGTGTTTGCCGATACCTCGCACGGCGACCTGAAAAACAGCGGCAGTCTGCCATTGCAGCCTGCCTCGCGCGTCGGCGCCACCATCGGCTACCGCAGCGCCAACTGGCGCGCCGGCGCGACCTGGATCCACGCCCAGTCGCAAGACCGCCTGGCCTCGTTCGAGTCGACCCAGACCGGGTCTTACAACCAGTTGAACGCGAACCTGTCGTACACGCAGAAGCTGCAAGACATGGACCTGACCTGGTTCGTGCTGGCGAAGAACCTATTGAACGACGAGATCCGCGTATCGACCTCGCTGTTGAAGGATGTCTCGCCGTTGCCGGGCCGCAGCTTTGTATTTGGTGTGCGCGCCAAGTTCTGAGCTTGCGCAAAATCAAACCCGGCACGGAGTCGCTTCTTATACTTTAGATAACAATCCAGGGTATGGGAGGCGAAGATGGGCAAACGTCTGGCAGACCGGGAGCGCATCTTCCGGTGGTTCCTTGGCCCCGCCCAGCGGGGCAATCCCTATGCGCAGTTCAACCTGGCGCTCCTTTACAAAAACGGGCAAGGTGTCGACAGCGACGCGCGCCAGGCATTCAGCTGGATGCGCATGTCGGCCCTGCAAGGGTTGGCCTTCGCCCAGAACCAGCTTGGAGCCATGTACTACAAGGGTGTCGGTATCGGTTTCAGCGATGCCGAAGCAGTCTACTGGTTCCGGCGTGCCGCGCGCCAGGGCGATCCCTCTGCGCAGCAAAACCTTGGGCAGATGTACCGGCGCGGCCGCGGCGTCCCCGTCAACGAAGAGATGGCTGCGCGCTGGTTCAGCCGAGCCGCTGAACAAGGCATTGCCAGCGCACAGGCGCTGCTGGGCGAGGCTTACCTGCATGGCCGCGGCGTCAGTCCTGACTGCAAGCTTGCGCAAGCCTGGCTGCGCAAAGCCGCGGTGCGCGGCGAAGTCCACGCCCAATGCCTGTTGGGCAGCATGTTCGCCCACGGCACCGGAGTCGAACGCGACACGGTGCAAGCGCTGATGTGGTATAGCCTGGCCGCAGAAGGCGGTTCGGTCCAGGCCCAGTTCAGCGTGGCCGTGCTGTACGCCAGCGGCGAAGGTGTACAGCGCGACCTGGGCCGGGCTGTTCACTGGTACCGCAGCGCGGCTGAAAAAGGCGATGCGGCAGCACAGAACAATCTCGGCGTCCTGTACGCGACGGGGCAGGGTGTCACGCAGGACGAAGCCGAAGCGCTGCGCTGGTACAGGCGTGCGGCAGCGCAAGGGCACGTACTGGCGCGGCATAACCTGGCCGGCCTGCATGGCGGCGCAGCCAATGCGGCGCTGCCCGACGAACATGCGCGCGGCAGTATTGATTTCGGTGAAATGTTGAGACCGCGGACCCAGGAGCGGGAAGCACGCAGCGGTCCGCGCTGAAGCGGCCTATCGCTGTGCGGTCAAGGGACGTTCTCGGCTTGGCGCCAGCATCACGGTGGTATTCAAGTGCCCCAGGCCGGCCTGGGCGTCGACATTCTCGACGCGCACGCTATAGGCACCGCGCGCCAACGCGAAATTGCCAAGGCTGCGCGAACGCTGGTTGGCCCATTTGCTGGCCACGCACAAGGTATTGGCAGTGCGCGAATAGACCAGCGCATTGTCTGGCTTATGCCGTACTTCGACTTTGAATGCCATCGGGCGGCCAAAGCTGGCGCGCTCCTGCTTTGGCACTTTGGCGAGGTCGACGCCTTCGCCGCAATCTTCGACGCGGCGATCGCCGATGATCGACACGTCCTGCTTGCTCAGGGAATCGCCGGCAGGATTGCTCAGCTCAAGCATCAGGTCGTATTTCAGGTCTACAGGCACTTCGACATCGGCCGTGACGACCGTGCCTGCCTCGCCAAGCTTCATCTGGACGTCTTTCATGAGCGGCGGGAATTCACACAGCGCGACCGTCGCCATCGCCAAGCCGACAATGGGTTTGTGGCACAGGTTGTAGATGAATGGGCTCATGAATTCAATATAGACTACGCTCCTTGCGTTTGCATCCTGCGATCAAGGAAAAGGCTGTTGCCATGTATCTTTTTGGCCTGCTTCTTCGCATCGGCTGCGCTGGCTGCGATCTGGTGGTGCGAGTAATACTGCTGCGGTTCGACGCGGATCACGCCGAGCGACAGGCTCATCAGCGAGTAGAAGACTTTCTTGCCCTGGCGGTCTTCACTGATATAGCCGCCGCGCTCACGGTCTTCGTTGCTGTAAAAGTCTGCAATGGCGATGGCGAAATCGTCCAGCACGGCGTGGCAGCGCTGCTCCCAGTCTTCGCTCTGGAACAGGATCACGAAGTCGTCGCCGCCGATATGGCCGACGAAATCGCGGTTACGGTCGCCGTGCTTGGCCAGGATATGGCCTGTCAGCTGGATCACGTCGTCGCCGCGGCGATAACCGTAGACATCGTTGAACGGCTTGAAGTGATCGAGGTCCACGTAGCAGACCCAAAACCGCGTTCCGCTCTCCAGCAGGCGGTCGATATGCTCATTGATCGGGACGTTGCCCGGCAGCTGCGTCAGCGGATTGGCGTAGCGCGCGGCGTTGATCTGCATTTGCGTGATCTCGCGCATCAGGTCATGGCCGGTGCCCATGCCGATGTAGCTGCCGTTTTCGGTGATGATGAAGCCATTGAACAAGTGGTGCGCGTCCGATTCGGCCATGCGGCAGGACAGGTCCTGCAGGCTGGTGTCGACGTCTGCAATGATCGGTTTGGCATCCATGAAAAGAGTGCATGGCTTCTTGCCGTACAACTCGCGCTGGTAGGGGCGCGCGAAGTGGTCGATCATCTCAAAGCGCGATACCAGGCCAAGCGGGCGTCCGGCATCGACCACGGGAATGATCATCAGCCTGGGTTCGGCCATGAAGATTTCATAGACGTCGTTGTTGTTCATGGACGGCGGCACTGCGCCCACGTCGTGCAGCAGCTTGCGGATAGACACGGCGTTTCTCTCGGCAGCGCGTTGCGGATAAACCGCCACGCCACGGCGGCCCAGTACCTTGACTACTTCAGCCGGCAGGGCCCGTGCCGGCTGGAGGTGCGGGCGGCCCAGGTGGTAACCCTGCCCATATGCGATGCCCAGGTCGCGCAGCACCAGCAGCTCTGCTGCCTTTTCGATGCCTTCCGCGATGACCAGGGTATTGGACTTGTCGGCGATCTCCTGGATCGAGCGTACGAACTGCAGCTTGACGGGGTCATGGTCTATGCCCTGGATGAAGTGCATGTCGATCTTGACGAACTCCGGCCGCAGTTCGGACCACAGGCGCAGGCTGGAAAAGCCTTCGCCCAGGTCGTCGATCGCGATCTGGAATCCCATGTTCCGATAGTGCAGCACCGCTTCGCGCATCCGCTCGTAGTCGTAAGTCGGCTGGTTTTCGGTCAGTTCGATGATGACGTTGGCGGGATTGAGGCCGAACTCGTGGATGTAGCCGAGGGTTTCGCCCTGGCTGCCATCGTGCTGGCGCACCAGCGATTCCGGGCTGACGTTCAGGAACAGCTTGCCGGGCAGCTGCAGCTCGGCGAAGCGCTCCAGCACAATGCGCCGGCACAGGTATTCCACTTCGCGCGACAGGTTGTTGGCGCGCGCCAGGCGGAACAGGTTGAGCGGCGAATGCAGCGGGCTGTCCGACGGGCCTCGAATCAGGCCTTCGTACGCGATGATTTCGCCGCTTTGCATGTGGACGATGGGCTGGAACAAGGCGTGCAGCTGGCGGCGCAGGATGATGTCCAGCAGGTGCTGGCCGAGCACGTCGTCTGTCGGTGGGCGCAGGTAGCTCACATTGTTGGGGAGGGCGGCGGTTGAAGTGCTCACGATGGCGGTCGCAGAAATGGCAACGTCATGATTCTGTGTCGCAATTGTGACAGCATGATGAACGCCGGAAACACTTTTTGGCGTTACAATAAGCTTTCCACGTCCTTGAACGAGAACGATGCCGAGCCAGTCCCTGATCCGTTGCGCTGCGTTGGCGGCGCTATGCTTTTCCAGTGCCGCCGCTGCTGCCGGCGGGATAAGCGTGCACGTAGCTGACATCAGTGGAAAACCGGTGCCCGACGCCGTGGTTTACCTGGAGGCGGATGGCGGGCAGCCGCTGCCCAAGCCGCAGAAGGCAGGCGAGATCAGCCAGAAGGGATTGAAGTTCATTCCCCTGGTGACGGTGATACAGACCGGCAGCAAGATCTACTTCCCGAATAACGACAAGGTGCGGCACCATATCTATTCGTTTTCCTCGCCGCACAAATTCGACCAGAAGCTGTATTCCGGTACTACGGCCGACCCGCAGACGTTTGACAAGCCGGGCACCGTGGTCCTTGGCTGCAATATCCACGACAAAATGATCGCATATGTGCGTATCGTCGATACGCCATATTTCGGCAAGACCGATGCCGCCGGCGATGTGGTCGTGGAAGCTCCTGCCGGAAAATACACGCTGAAGGCCTGGCATCCCGATATAGTGGGCGGCAACGCGCAGGAGCAGGTGCTGCGCCTGGGCGAGGGCACGGCCAGCGCCAGTTTCAAATTCTCGTTGAAGCCACCATCAACCGAACCGGACGCGCAAGCCTACTGACACCATGCGATTCCGCAGCCTCGAAAGCCGTATCGTCACGTTGTTCCTCGTGCTGCTGATCGTGGTGCAGCTCGTGGGTTTGATCGTGATCCAGCGCGGCATCGATAGCAATGCCCGCGCTGCGATTGCCTCAGAACTGGTCAACGGCAGCAAGGTTTTCGCGCGCCTGATGGACCAGAACGCGCAGAACCTGCGCAATGGAGCGCGTCTGCTGTCGCGCGATGCAGGCTTCCTGTCGGCGATAGGCAATACCGACGACGACGACCGCGCCACCATCGAATCGGCGCTCGCCAACCATGGCCGCCGTATCAAGGCTGCAATGACAATGCTGGTCAGCCCGGAACGCAAGGTTGTCGCATCGACCAGCGATGCACAGGCGGCGGGGCTGGAGCACATGGTGATCGCCATGCTGGACAAGGCGGAACAGGAAGATGGCGCGAATGGGGTAGCCATCGTTGAACGGCTGCCATACCAGGTTGTCGTTGTGCCCGTGAAAGCACCGGTAACCATCGGCTTCGTGGTAATGACATTCCCGCTGGATGAACGCCTGGCGCGGGACATGCAGGAAACCACCGCGCTGCAAACCCTGCTGCTGACGCGCGACGCGAACAGGCGCTGGCTCCCGGTGGCATCCAGCCTGGGGCCTGCCGCGGTCGAACGCATCATGTTGCAATTGCAAGGCATGGGTGCCTTGCCCACCGAAGCCTTCGACGTCGACATTGGCGGCGACAAGCTCAGTGTGCACGTGACGAAGATTGGCGAGGACGACGGCAATGCCGCGGTGGCAATGCTGGGCCGCTCTATCGACGAAGCCACTGCGGAATATTCACGCCTGGAGCGCTGGCTGCTTGGCCTGACCGTGGCCGGCATGATCGTCTGCGTGATTGCCAGCGTGGTCACTGCCAAGCGCATCGCGCAGCCGCTGCGCCAGTTGGCCGATACCGCCAAAAAGCTGGAGCAGGGCGATTACAAGGTGGATATCGGATCGTCGCGCGCCGATGAAATCGGTGAACTGGCGCACGCCTTCGGCAGCATGCGCGACGGTATCGCCAAGCGCGAGCAGGAAATCCGCCGCCTGGCATACTGGGACCCGCTGACCAACCTGCCGAATCGTGCACAGTTCCTGCTGTTGTTGAATGACGCAATCGGTGAGGCGCGCAAGCGCGGCGGTTCGGTCTATGTGCTGATGATGGACCTTGACCGCTTCAAGCACGTGAACGACGTGATGGGCCACAGTTTTGGCGATGCCCTGCTGAAGCAGGTTGCCGGGCGGTTGCTGCAGAAGCTGGCCAACCGCCGCCACCCGGCCCAGGTGGCGCGCCTGGGCGGCGATGAATTTGCAGTCCTGCTGCCGAGCTCGGACCTGGACCAGGCGGTGGTGGTTGCGGCCGAGATCCTGCAGGTGCTGGAATCGCCGCTATCGCTGGACGAGCAGATGGTTGACATCGGCGCCGGCATCGGCATCGCAGGTTTCCCTGACAATGGGCTGGATGGCGAAGAACTGCTGGGCAAGTCGGAGATCGCCATGTACACGGCCAAGCAGCGCAACGAAGGCGCTGTGGTCTATGAAGACGCAATCGATAAGGGCAGTCAGCAAAGCCTGTCGCTGCTGACGGAGTTGCGCCGGGCCGTGGAGAACAATGAACTGCGCCTGTTCGTGCAGCCGAAGATGACGCTGGCCACTGGCCACGTGATCGGCATGGAGGCGCTGGTGCGCTGGCAGCATCCGCTGCGCGGTAATGTCTTCCCCGACCAGTTCATCCCCTTTGCCGAGCAGACTGGTTTTATCCGGGTGATTACCCACTGGGTGCTGGAGCGTTCAGCGGAGCTGTGCCACGAACTGGCGCAGCGCGGCATCCACCTGAAGGTGTCTGTCAACCTTTCCACGCGCGACCTGCTGGACCAGGAATTGCCGTTCAAGTTCGGCGAAATCTTCATGCGCCACCATGTTTCGCCGGGCGCTTTCTGCCTGGAGATCACCGAGAGCGCAATCATGGACGACCCGGTGCGCGCCCAGCAAACCCTGGAACGCTTGCACAGCATGGGATGCGATCTTTCGATTGACGATTTCGGCACAGGATATTCCTCGCTGGCCTACCTGAAGCGCTTGCCGGTCGACGAACTGAAAATTGATAAATCGTTTGTACTGAACATGGTGAATGACGTGGGCGACGCCAAAATCGTGCGCTCCACCATCGACCTTGGCCACAATATGGGCCTGCGCGTTGTCGCCGAGGGCATCGAGAGCGAGGCCGCCTGGAACATCCTGGCGGAGATGGGCTGCGACCAGGGCCAGGGCTACTACATGAGCCGCCCGATGCCGGCCGGCGAACTGGCAAGCTGGGTCGAGAACTGGAAAGCATCCGCATTGGCCGAATAATAGCTGGCGCCGAAGGCTTCGGAGAGTTACTTATTTGCTAAAGTTCAAGTTATGATCGCTGCCGCATCATAACTACTCTACGGACGACACATGCCATTCAAGCGCGCCACACTCGCACTTTCCTTGCTCGCAGCCTTCTCCGCACCAGCCTTTGCCCAGACCTGCCCGGCAGGTGCTGCGGCGGTGACTTATCCAGCTTCCAAAAAGATCGACCAGCAGGACAACTACCACGGCACCATGGTCGCCGACCCATACCGCTGGCTGGAGGACGCCAACAGCGACGAGACCAAGGCCTGGGTGGTGGAGCAGAACAAGGTAACGCAATCGTGGCTGGGCCAGATTCCGGAACGCGAAGCGATCAAGGCGCGCCTGACCAGGCTGTGGAACTACGAACGCTATGGCGTGCCATCGAAGAAGGGCGGCCGCTACTTCTACAGCCGCAACGACGGCCTGCAGAACCAGGCGGTCCTGTACACCGCCAAGACCCTGTCCGAAACCCCGCGCGTGCTGCTCGACCCGAATACCCTGGCTGCTGACGGCACCGTGGCGCTGGCCGGCACCGCCGTGAGCCCGAACGGCAAATTCCTGGCGTACAGCACCGCCGCTTCCGGCTCCGACTGGAACGAGATCAAGGTTCGTGATATCGCGACCGGCAAGGATATGGCCGACCATATCAAGTGGGTCAAGTTCTCCAATACTGCCTGGGCCGCGGACGGTTCCGGCTTCTACTACAGCCGCTACGACGAGCCGACCGAAGAAAGCAAGCTGGCCGGTGTGAACTACTTCCAGAAAGTCTACTTCCACAAACTGGGAACCCAGCAGATCGCCGACGCGCTTGTCTACCATCGTCCGGACCAGAAAGAATGGGGCTTCGGCGCCGAAGTAACCGACGATGGCCGCTATCTGGTGATCAACGGTTCGCACGGCACTGAAGCCAGGAACCGCGTCTTCATCAAGGACCTGAAAGCCAGGGACGCGCAGGTAGTCGGCCTGCTCGAGGCGTTCGATGCCTCGTACAATTTTATCGACAATGAAGGTCCTGTGTTCTACTTCATGACCGACAAGAACGCACCGCGCTCGCGCATCATCGCGATCGATATCCGCAAGCCAGGCATCGAGAACTGGAAGGAAATCGTTCCCGAGACGCAGCAAACGCTGACCGGCGCCAGCATCGTCAACAAGCAGCTGGTGCTTAACTACCTGAGCGATGCGCACAGCGCCGTCAAGGTGGTCGACCTGAAAGGCAAGCCTGTACGCGAGGTTGCGCTGCCGGGCCTGGGCACTGCTTCCGGTTTCGGCGGCAAGGCGACCGATACCGAGACGTTCTACTCCTATACCAGTTTCACTACCCCGGCCACGATCTACCGCCTGGACCTGAAGAGCGGCAAATCCAGCGTTTATCGCCAGCCTAAGGTGGACTTTGACCCGAGCGCCTTTGACACGCGCCAGGAATTCTTCACCAGCAAAGACGGTACCAAGGTCCCGATGTTCATCGTGTTCAAAAAGGGCATGAAACTGGACGGCAGCAATCCGACCTACCTGTACGGCTACGGCGGCTTCAATATTTCGCTGACCCCAAGCTTCTCCGTCTCCAACCTGGCATGGGTTGAAATGGGCGGCGTGTACGTGGTGGCCAACCTGCGTGGCGGCGGCGAGTACGGCGAAGCCTGGCACAAGGCCGGCACCAAGCTGCAGAAACAGAACGTGTTCGATGACTTTATCGGCGCGGCCGAATGGCTGGTCGCAAACAACGTGACATCGCCAGCCAAGCTGTCCATCGGCGGCGGTTCCAACGGCGGCCTGCTGGTTGGCGCAGCGATGACGCAGCGTCCGGACCTGTTCGGCGCGGCGGTGCCGGCGGTCGGGGTGATGGACATGCTGCGCTTCCAGAAGTTCACCATCGGCTGGGCATGGGCATCGGACTACGGTTCGTCCGACAACGCGGAAGAATTCAAGGCCCTGGTCAAGTACTCGCCGCTGCACAACTTGAAGCAGGGCGGCTGTTACCCGGCCATTATGGTCATGACCGCCGACCATGACGACCGCGTAGTGCCAGCCCACAGCTTCAAGTTCGCCGCCGCCGCACAGGCTGCGCAAGCCGGCGCAGCACCGATCCTGATCCGTATCGACTCGAAGGCCGGCCACGGCGCCGGCAAGCCGACGACGAAGCAGATCGAGGAAGTGGCTGACCGTTGGGGTTTCCTGACCCGCGCACTGGACATGCATCCGGCAGCACCGGCAACCGCTGCCGGCGGCCAGTAAGCCATGCGCGCGCTCCTGCTGCTGTGGACAGCCTTGCTTGCGCCGGCCACGGCGGCGGAAGCGCCTAAAACCTTCGCCGAGCAAACCCAGTCGCTCGCCGAGCAGCCGGGCTTCATTGAAGTCTGGCGCGATGCGGCGAAGGGCAGGGTGCTGCTTTCAGTGCGCGACCTGGACCAGCCCTTTTTACTGGTGTCATCGCTGCCTTACGCACTGGGTTCAAACGACATAGGCCTGGACCGCGCGCAGCCGGGCAGCCCGAAGCTGGTACGCTTCCAGAAATTCGGCAACCGCCTGTTCCTGGTTCAGGAGAACACCCGCTTCGTCGCGCGTTCGGCCGATGCCGACGAGCGCAATGCAGTGGCCGAGTCCTTCGCCGGGGCGGTGCTGTGGTCGGGCGACATCCTCGCCAGCGCAGGAGCACGCCACCTGGTCGATTTTTCCAGCTTCCTGCTGGCCGACCAGCATGGCGTGGTGCAGCGGCTGGATGAATCCAGGCAGGGCGCATACCGGGTGGATGAAAGGCGCAGCGCTGTGTTGGCATCCGAAGCCAAAGCCTTTCCCGACAACGTTGAACTGGAATCCTTGCTTACCTTTGCCGGTCCGGGTAATGGCGAGTTTGTGAAACAGGTTGCGGCAGATCCGGCCAGCCTGTCAATGCGCCAGCATATTTCCATGGTGCGGCTGCCGGATAACGGCTACCAGCCGCGCCGCTATCACCCTTTCTCCGGTGGTTTCGATTCCGGCTACTACGACTTTGCCACGCCACTGGCCAGCAGCCTTGACGTGCGCTGGCAAGTTCGCCACCGCCTGGAAAAGGGCGGCAAACCGATTGTCTACTACCTTGACCGCGGCGCCCCGGAACCGGTGCGTTCCGCATTGCTGGAAGGCGCGCGCTGGTGGTCCAGCGCCTTCGAAAAGGCCGGATTCAAGGACGGCTTCCGCGTCGAGTTGATGCCGGAAGGCGCCGACCCGGCTGATGTGCGCTACAACGTGATTACCTGGGTTCACCGCGCCACGCGCGGCTGGTCGTACGGCAATGCGATTGCCGATCCACGCACAGGCCAGATCATTCGCGGTGCCGTGACGCTCGGCTCGCAGCGCGTGCGGCAGGATATCCTGATCGCCGAAGCCCTGCTGGCGCCTTACGGCAAATCCGCTCCCGCCGAGCGCCGCAAACTTGCCGAGCAGATGGCGCTGGCACGCCTGCGCCAGCTCGCAGCCCACGAGGTTGGCCATACCCTCGGCTTCGCCCATAACTTTGCCGCCAGCCGCCGAGGCAATGGCTCGGTAATGGATTACCCTCATCCGGTGCTGAAGCTTGGCGCCGACGGCGCTATCGACCTGCAGGATGCGTACGGCGTTGGTGTCGGTGCATGGGATGACTATGTCGTGAAACACGTTTACGGAGACTTTGGCGGTGGCGAGCTTGAATCAGGCGCGCTGGCCAAGTTGCGCAGTGATGCCCGTGCCGCAGGCCTGCAATATGTCTCCGACGAGGATGCACGCGCACCCGGCGCATCCCATCCGAACGGTCTGTTGTGGGACTTCGGTCCCGATAGCCTGAAAACCTGGGACCAACTAGGCGCCATCCGCCGCCGCGCCCTGGACAACTTCTCCCTTGACGTCCTTCCTGACGAACGCCAGGCGGGCGAACTGGAAGCGCGCCTGGTGCCGGTGTACCTGCTGCAGCGCTACCAAGGTGAAGCCGTAGCGCGACTGCTGGCCGGTGGCGAATATGAATCGGCCACCGGCGCCGATATTCGCGCCGGCCGTGCCGCCGCAGGCATCAAGGTTACGCCTGCAGCCACCCAGCGCGCGGCATTGTCGCGCCTTGCCGATACGCTGCGCGCCGAATACCTCGCTTTGCCGGCCGGAGTGCTCGATCAATTGTCGCCACCGTCGACAGGATTCGAACGCAACAAGGAATACTTCGGCACCCGCATGGCCGCTGTGTTTGACGCGTTGTCCGCCGCCGAAACCGGGGCTGCGCTAACAGCCGGCTTCCTCCTTGACGCCGGCCGCCTGAATCGACTGTACTGGCAGCACGCACGCGACCACGGAATGCCCGGCACCGAGGAAGTGATCGACGCAGCCTTGTTGCGAAGCTGGAAGCGCGCCCCTGTCCCCGCCAATGTAGCGGGCGGCGAGGCCGTCCAACTCGCTGCAAACTGGGTCGTGCTGGATGCTCTGCTGCAGGTGCTGGAAGGAGGCAAACTGCACGCCAACGTCGACGCCGGCCTGCGCCAGCAACTGCGCAGCTTCGCCGCGTGGCTGAAAGCGAATCCTGGCAAAGGCACCACCGCTTCGAGCCGCGCCCAGGCGGCCGACCATGTACTGCGCTACCTGGCCGATCCGCGCAGCGTCAAGCTCCGCACTTTGCCCGCCATCCCGCCGGGCGCACCAATCTGACCACCATTCTCGCAATATGTCCAGGCGCCGCTACTTGTCCCCTCGTCCTATTTGTTTCGGCCTTACGTATGCACTTCTGGCACTTTATGGCCCCATCGCCATGGCTGATGAGCCGATGCCAACCCATTGCGGTAGGGATGAAATCTCCTTCCTCGACGCGTGGTTTGGGGACATTGACCCCGATCAGGAGGGTGACCAGCGCTATTCGCCCAAGGGGAAGTTGCTCTCCCTTTGTGTGAAGCGTAAGGATGAAACGATCGTGAAGGTGAGCTACCGTATAGGCAAATTGGGCCACCCGAATTTAGAATCAGTTGCCAGCCGTGAATCGAAGTTCGGTGTGTACAGCCGCCAGGACACGCCGCATTTCGGAGAAGCTATCGTCTTTTTCACCAGGGGATCGCTCACCCATTATGTAGTGATAGCGACGGGGCAAGGCCATGGCGTTTTCTTACACACATACAAGGACAACAAAAGGATAGCTTCGCAAATGTCGTCTTTCGAAGAAGGTGTAGCCTATCAGGTCGGACCTGAAGAGGTTAACATCGTTGACCGACGCAAGAAGTTGCCGATGACCTTCTGGGCTAAGCCACCTGATAAATTTCGATAGCATTTGCGGCGGCAGGGGCTTTCCTTGACGGCTTTTGGACCATATGGACTCACTGATGTCGATCAATACTCAATTAGGGAAGGCATTGGACCGCTTGTTCCTTTCAGTCCCTCAAACCACTGTATTCGGAAAGCAAAAGGGAGGTGGACATGATCTGCGCAGGTTCTTCCACGCTACCGAACACACGCAGCGTCAGATTGTCTTCTACCGCGATAAATGGTGGACCGTAAACGGCGGCACTTTGTATGCTGAACTGTGCTGTCTTGTTCCTGACGTTCAAGCGGCAGTCTACGGCGTGCCGCAATCGCTTTTAGATCCGGACTGTAACGTCCCCTCAAGCCACTTTCAGTATGTTCTGACGGAGCGAGAGGCGAAGCGCAGCTGGGAACTGCGTTCGCCAGAAAACGTGGCTGCGTTTGAGCACGAAATGAAGAACTGGCTCCCATCGATTGCGTTGCCATGGCTAAGCCAGTTCGAATCCCGCGATGGAGTTATCCGCTTCCTGCAGTCGAAACTCCAATTCATTACGCTTGCGATTTATCTTTCATCTCTCGGCGATAGCGGCGGAGCATCGCAGGCTATCTCGGCATGGCTTGAAGGATTGCCACGTCGGGCAGAGGGCAGTCTGGAACGCCTCGCCGGCAAAGGCCTGATTTCATCAGCTGACGTAGCTTACCTTAGCAATGCATCAATTCAAGGCGAAGAAGATTATAAGTTGCAGGCGGCCGAGTGGGTCCGTGCCAGATTTTGTGAAGAACTATGAGTATTCATCGCTCTTGCCTTTCCTTTGCCATTCTGTTGCTCGCTTTGTCGGCTCCAGCGGGTGCCGATGAACCACTTGACCTGCCGGTGAAAATTGTCACGTGCTCGAAGTCCGGGGCGTTTTGCGCTGAATCTGATCCGAAGACAAACCGGACCAGCGTCCGCCGGCAGGACAGTTCCACCGTACTTTGGACCGTCGATGGCTGGTACCGCTGGATGTTTGTCTCAAATGATGGCAGGTCGTTTGTTGTGGCCCGCGACGGCATGAATCTGGTCCCCGCAGACGCGGATCTGAAATTCGAAGTGCTGCGCATTTATGATCGCGGAAACCTGGTACGTTCCGTCATCCTGGGAGACTTGTATAAACACCGATCGCAACTTCGAACAGCCATATCTCACTTGGCATGGGCAAGGTCAGTAGCCATCAATGCCTCAAACCAGCTTGATGTTGAGCTCATCGATGGCCGCCACCAGAAATTTCCGATGAAATGAACCTCATTCGCTACATGCGCCGGAACGATGGTGCAAAGTTCTGCATCAGCGCAACTGCCTGGGCTGAAACCGGCGGCTCTATCGAAGTGGTTGTCCTGGACGAGGAGCCATTTGGCCAGGTGCGCGGTACGATCCGAACCAGGGATGCAGTACGTATTCCACTTTCACCCCTGCCAAAGGGCTCGCTTCGGATGATCGAGAACCACGCGCTCCAATCGGGTATCCTCCATTTCCCGGAGGACGAGGCGGAAGGGCCGCTCTTGCTGAATGGTCAAGAGTACATGTTCATGGATGGGGCTCATTACGTGCTCGAGGTCTGCCTGCTCGGCCAGCATAAGACTGTGCGCCGACTCCATAGGCAGGAGCCGTCGTTCTGCACCCTGTTCAATGCTGTCATCGCTTATGGAATTCGCGATACGGCATTGCGTGAGGCTGCCATGCGCTTCCGCTGCACCTGCATGCAGTGGGATACTCAACCGTGCTAACATTTTTGGAACGTTTAACTGCATGTCTTATCGGGTATGACTGAATTTCGGATCACCACTGAAGTAAGCGAGTTTGATACCGGGCTCGTACATCGCTTCCTGTCGCTGCAAAGTAGTTGGGCCAAGGGTATTTCGCTCGACCTGGTCGAACGATCGATGGCGAATTCGCTCTGTTTTGGGGGCTTCCTGGGATCAGATCAAATCGCATTTGCGCGCGTGATCTCCGATTACACGACTTTCGCCAACCTGGTCGATGTTTTCGTCCTGCCTGAGCATCGCGGCAAGGGTTATGGCAAAGCGCTGATGGCGGCTGTCTTTGCGCACCCTGAGCTTCAGGGGCTGCGTCGATTCACTTTGGCCACGGGCGATGCGCACGGATTGTATGCGCAGTTCGGATTTACTTCGCCGTTGTATCCGCAATCGCTGATGGAGCGATATTTTCCCGGAATGTACGCGGCAAATTAGATAATGAATCCACCTCCAATACTTTTCGAACCGCAGTTCCTGGCGATGCCAGGGGAGCTGTTCGATCATCTTTTAACGTCGATTGAGTGGGACGAGCGGATGAAGGCTCGGAAGACTGCCAGCTTTGGTGTCTCCTACGACTATTCGCAAATCTCGTACGAGCCGGCTCCAATGCCGGACGAACTAGCTGCACTTGCGGAGTCCATTGGGCGGCTCCTCGGATTTACGCCCAATAACTGCTTGCTCAACTACTACGAGGATGGCAATTCTTCCATGGGATTTCATTCCGACTCGAGCGAAGAGCTTAGCGCGGGGACGGGGGTAGCGATCGTCTCGCTGGGAAGCATGAGATCCCTTGTCTTCAGGAGCAAGGCAGGCAAGTCTGTGGAGTTTGACTTTCCCCTGCCTGCAGGATCGCTGATCTACATGACGAAGGACGTACAGGACCACTGGCTTCATGCCGTACCGAAAATGAGGCACGCCGGCCCGCGTATCAGCCTGACCTTCAGGTCGATCATCAAATAGGAGCTATGTGATGCAGAAACGCCTCGCGTCTTGCAGCTGTGGCCAACTCACTGCCGAAGTGAGTGGCGACCCTGTCCGGATTTCGATTTGCCACTGCCTGGCGTGCCAGCGCAGGACCGGCAGCGTGTTTGGTGAGCAGGCCCGGTTCCCGCGCGAAAACGTGGCGCTAGCGGGCAATGCAACCGCGTACGTTCGCGTTGGCGATGAAGGTGGCCAGGTTACCTTTCATTTCTGCCCGACTTGCGGTTCCACGGTCTATTACGCCCTTGAGAGCCACAAAGGGTTCGTGGGTATACCGGTCGGAGCATTCGCCGACCCCAGCTTCCCGGCGCCGCGGATCTCGGTCTACGAAGAACGGATGCATTGTTGGGTTGTGCCGCCGCCCGATGCGGAACGGATCCCTTAGGAGATCTCATGGGAGCTTGGGGTGCAGGGCTGTATTCAGATGACACGACGTGCGAGGTGCGCGATGCGTACAACGAAAACCTGAAGCATGGGCTGTCAGACATGCAGGCATACGAACGAATCCTGCACGGCTATGGCGACTTGCTTGCCGACCATGAGGTTGCGTGCCTGGTGTATTTCGCACTGGCAGATACGGCATGGAAGGCAGGTCGTCTCCACCACGATGTCAAAGCAAAGGCGCTGGAATTGATTGGACGGGGCGGCGACCTGGCAGTATGGGAGCGTGATGCGCCCGCTGAAGTCGCGGCACGAAAGAAATCCCTACGCTCGCTGGAACAGCGATTGCTATCCGAGCAGCCGGCGCCGATGCTGATCAAGGTTTTGAAGCCACGACCCAAGAAGATTTGAACAAACGCGCCTGTCGGTACGGTGTATTCACTGGACCTGCCGGGCGGGCAAAAGGCATTGCTTGTTCTGGTGGGCTTTATCGATCTCGGTAAGAGCGTTGACCCGGTTTTTTCCGTGTTGAACTGGCGTGGCAGCGGCGCGCTTTCCCAGTCGATCCTTGACGAGCTTGCGACAGTGGACACGATCCCGATTCAATCCGGGCTCGGCAAACAAGCGCACTGGGGCATTTTCGTTACGGATGAACGAAAGAAATTCATGGCCTGTCTTGAGACGACGGGGCAGTCCGTTACAGTTGATATGCCATATATCCCTGACCAGGTGGTGTTCTCGTTTGTGGAGGCGCTTGCGCGTGAACTCGATGCCCACTTCAGCGGCAGTGCATAGCGCTGGGGGGAAACGAATTCCCTGGTCTGCGCCAGACCTTAGCGGTGGATGACCACCAACAAGGCTTTCGCTTCAGTTTTTCCTGGGTTGCGGATCGCGTGGTGCAGGTCCGCAGCGTAGCGCGCAGTGCCACCCAGCTTGATCTTCTTCTTATTGGAACCGACCTCCAGCTCCATCGAGCCGTGCAGGATGGTCAGGTGCTCGGTGGTGCCGGGATCATGCGGTTGCGACACCAGCTCGCCGCCTGGCGATAGCGTCAGCTCATACCACTCGTATTTACCGGCCAGTTCCATCGGGCCGAGGATGCGCAGCACGTAGCCTGCATGGGCGCCGGGCAGGGTAGGGGTTTCGTGCGCATCGACCAGCTTGATCGCTTCGACATCTTTTCCGACGTCGGACAGCAACTCGCCGATCTGCACGCCAAGCGCATTGGCAAGACGCCAGGTAATGGCAATCGTCGGATTGGCCTTTTCGCGCTCAATCTGCGACAGCATGGATTTGGAAACTCCCGCAATACGGGACAGGTCTTCCAGGGTCAGGCCGCGCGCCAGGCGCAGTCGTTGCAGTGCCGCGCCGACTTCCGGCGGGGCGTTGGTGGAAATGTTCGGCTTCACGCTTGCAGAGTTCAATATAGTAAAGTACGATCCCGTATATCGAATTTACGTTCAATATAGTGAATTCGCGTCGAAATAATGAAATAAGAGTAAACTTTACATCAGAGGACGACCATGAGCCAAGCGACGAATGCGTTTTACACCGGCCTGCAACAGAACCTGGAAAAGCTGCGTAACGACGGCCTTTATAAGCCGGAGCGCGTAATTGCTTCCCGCCAGGGCAGCGAGGTGCAATCCGAAGACGGTCGTACCCTGATCAATATGTGCGCCAACAACTACCTCGGCCTGTCGGGCCAGGAGTGGGTGGCGCAGGCCTCCATCGAAGCAACGGAGAAGTACGGCTACGGCCTGTCCTCGGTACGCTTCATTTGCGGCACCCAGACCGTGCACAAGCAACTGGAGAAGGCCATCTCCGAATTCCTCGGCACCGAAGACACCATCCTGTACGCGGCGGCATTTGATGCCAACGGCGGCGTATTCGAGCCTTTGTTCGACGAAAACGATGCCATCATCTCCGATGCGCTGAATCACGCGTCGATCATCGACGGCATCCGCCTGTGCAAGGCTGCGCGCTTCCGCTACGCCCACAACGATATGGCCGACCTGGAGAAGCAACTGCAGGCGGCCGCCGACAAACGTCATAAAGTCGTCGTGACCGACGGCGTGTTCTCGATGGACGGCACCATCGCCCAGTTGGACAAGATCGTCGAACTGGCCGAAAAATACGGCGCCCTGGTCATGATCGACGAATGCCACGCCTCCGGCTTCATGGGCAAGACCGGCCGCGGCACCCACGAGCATCACAATGTACTGGGCAAGATCGACATCATCACCGGCACCCTGGGCAAGGCCCTGGGCGGTGCGATGGGCGGTTTCACTTCCGGCCGCAAGGAAGTAATCGACACCCTGCGCCAGAAATCGCGTCCATACCTGTTCTCGAATACCCTGGCACCGGCCATCGCAGGCGCCTCGCTGGAAGTGCTGAGGCGCCTGTCCGCCTCGACCGAGCTGCGCGACCGCCTGCACGAAAACACCGCTTACTTCCGCAAGGAGATCGAACGTATCGGCTTCACCATCAAGCCAGGCACCCATCCTGTCGTGCCGGTGATGCTGTTTGAAGCCCCGGTGGCGCAGAAGTTCGCGGCCCGCATGTATGAATTGGGCGTGCTGCTGTCCGGCTTCTTCTATCCAGTGGTGCCGATGGGCCAGGCGCGCGTGCGCGTGCAGCTGTCCGCCGCCCACACCCGCGAGCAGCTGGAAAAGGTCCTTGCAGCATTCGAACAAGCCGGCAAAGAGCTGGGCATCATTAAGAACTAATCAGGAAAACAGGTAAGAATCATGGAACGTATCCTCGTCATCGGCGCCAACGGCCAAATCGGCAGTGAACTGGTGGAAGCACTGGCAAAACAGCACGGCGAACAAAACGTCATCGCAACCGACATCAGCCCGGTCAACAAGTACAACGCAGCCCGCTACCAGGTGCTCAACGTGATGGACAAGGCCGCGCTGCAGGCATTGGTGGCTGCGGAAGGCATCACCCAGGTATACCAGCTGGCTGCGATGCTGTCCGCTACCGGCGAGGCAGCGCCGCTGAAGGCGTGGGACCTGAACATGGACGGCCTGCTGAACATCCTGGAAGTGGCGCGCGAGCGCGGCGAGCAGGGCAAGCCGCTGCGCATCTTCTGGCCATCGTCGATCGCTGCGTTCGGCCCGAACACGCCGGCCGAGAACACCCCGCAGTACACCGTGATGGACCCGACCACTATTTATGGCATTTCCAAGCTGGCAGGCGAACGACTGTGCGAATACTACTTCCTGAAATATGGCGTGGATGTGCGTTCGATTCGCTACCCGGGCATCATCAGCTTCAAATCGCCTCCAGGCGGCGGCACCACCGACTATGCGATTGCGATTTTCCACGCGGCGCTGCGCGGTGAACGCTACGATTGCTTCCTCGGGCCGAAGACCACGCTGCCGATGATCTACATGCCGGACGCGATTCGCGCAACCATTGAATTGATGGACGCACCGGCTTCACAAATCAAGATTCGTTCGTCGTACAATGTCGCCGGTGTTTCCTTCAACCCGGAAGAACTGGCTGCCGCGATTACCCGCGCACTGCCCGAATTCAAGATCGCCTACACGCCGGACAGCCGCCAGGCTATCGCCGACAGCTGGCCGCGCAGCCTGGATGATTCCAAGGCGACTGCGGACTGGAACTGGAAAGCGAAGATCGGCGTGGAAGAGATGGTGAAGGACATGCTGGCCAATATTGACGTGAGCCTCAGCGAGGCCGCATAACCAGAGAGAGACAAGCAACAATGGACATGAGTGTTTTCGACTTATTCAAGATTGGCATTGGCCCATCCAGTTCGCATACTGTGGGACCAATGGTGGCGGCGCGCCGCTTCCTGCTCGAAAACGCTCCATTGGATGATGTCACCTCGGTGACGGCTGAGCTCTATGGCTCGCTGGCCTTGACCGGTATCGGCCACGGCACCGACAAGGCCGTGCTGCTTGGCCTGATGGGCGAGACGCCGCAGGGCGTCGACCCTGACGCGGTCGAAGACATGCTGGCTGCAGCCGACGTTGACGGCGAGCTGCGCCTGCTGGGCGAGAAGACCATTGCGTTCACCCGCAAGCAACACCTGGTGTTCCATATGGCAGAGAACCTGCCGGAGCACCCGAACGGCATGCGCTTCACCCTGGCCCGTGCCGACGGCAGCTCGGCTTCCAGGATTTACTACTCAGTCGGCGGCGGCTTCATTCGTGCCGAAGGCGAAGAGGCGGCCACTGATGGCAAGCCGGCCGTGCGCCTGCCGTACCCGTTCAACACCATGGCCGAATTGCTGGGTCATGGCGTCAGCAGCGGCAAGACCATTCCCCAGATGCTGCGCGCCAACGAGCTGACCCGCATCAGCGAGGCAGAGCTCAACCAAGGCATGGACCGCATCTGGCACGTCATGCGCGACTGCATCCAGCATGGCCTGGAGACGAGCGGCCAACTGCCAGGCGGCCTGAATGTAAAGCGCCGCGCAGCCGACCTTTGGCGCCAGGCGCAGGGCGGCGATCGCGCCAACCAGCTGCCGCACGATGCGCTGAACGGCGTGAGTTTGTACGCGATGGCGGTCAATGAAGAGAATGCAGCGGGCGGACGTGTTGTAACGGCGCCTACAAATGGGGCTGCAGGCATCATTCCCGCTGTGCTGAAATACTATGCGGAAGACTGCAAACCGGTCGATCCGATCACCGGCGTGCGCGCATTTTTGCTGACCGCGGCGGCGATTGGCATGCTGTGCAAGCGCAATGCGTCGATTTCCGGTGCCGAAGTAGGGTGCCAGGGTGAGGTTGGCGTGGCGTGTGCGATGGCGGCGGCGGGCCTGGTGGCAGCGCTGGGCGGCAGCAACGCGCAGATCGAGAATGCGGCGGAAATCGGCATCGAGCACCACCTGGGCATGACCTGCGATCCGATTGGCGGGCTGGTGCAGATTCCTTGCATCGAGCGCAATGGCATGGGCGCGGTGAAAGCGATCACCGCAGCATCGCTGTCCCTGAAAGGCGACGGCACCCACTTCGTCACCCTGGATAACGTGATTGAGACCATGCGCCAGACTGGCGCCGACATGCAGGCGAAGTACAAAGAGACTTCGCTGGGCGGCTTGGCGATTCATGTCGTTTCGGTGAATCACGCTGCCTGCTAACGCTAGAAAATTCCGAAATTTAGCTAAATTCACAAAGAAAGTCCGGTGGCACTATAATAAGTGTCCGTTTTCACCGCCACCGGACTTTCTACTTTATGCAATACGTGTCTACCCGGGCCGACGCGTCGGCTGCATCACACTCCCCCCAGCAATTTTCCGACATCCTCCTGGGTGGTCTGGCGCCGGACGGCGGCCTGTACCTGCCGGTCGAGTACCCGCAAGTTACCGGCGAAGAACTGAACAAGTGGCGCCACCTGTCCTACGCTGACCTGGCAGTAGAAATCCTGAAGAAGTTCGCCGGCGATATTCCAGAGGCCGACCTGCGCGCATTGGCCAGGAAGACCTACACCGCCGATGTCTACCGCAACGTGCGCGAAGGCGAGAATGCCGCCGACATCACCCCGCTGCGTGTGCTGGAAGAAGTCGATGGCAAGAAGCTGGTGCTGCAATCGCTGTCGAACGGCCCCACGCTGGCCTTCAAGGACATGGCGATGCAGTTGCTGGGCAACCTGTTCGAATACGCGCTGGCCAAACAAGACGCGCAGCTGAACATCTTCGGCGCGACTTCCGGCGACACCGGCAGCGCCGCTGAATATGCAATGCGTGGCAAGAAAGGCATCAAAGTCTTCATGCTGTCGCCGCACAAGAAGATGAGCGCCTTCCAGACCGCCCAGATGTTCAGCCTGCAGGATCCGAACATTTTCAATATTGCTGTCGAAGGCGTGTTCGACGATTGCCAGGACATGGTCAAGGCCGTGTCGAACGACCTGGAATTCAAGGCGCGCCAGAAGATCGGCACGGTAAATTCGATCAACTGGGCGCGCGTCGTGGCGCAGGTGGTGTATTACTTCCGCGGCTACCTCGCAGCGACCAGGAGCAATGAGCAGAAGGTGTCTTTCACCGTCCCATCGGGCAATTTCGGCAATATCTGCGCCGGCCATATCGCCCGCCAAATGGGCCTGCCGATCGACAAGCTGGTCGTTGCCACCAACGAGAACGACGTGCTGGACGAGTTCTTCCGCACCGGCATTTATCGCGTGCGCAAGTCTGCCGAGACCTATCACACCTCCAGCCCGTCGATGGACATTTCCAAGGCTTCGAACTTCGAACGCTTCGTGTTCGACCTGGTGAAGGGCGACGGCAAGCGTGTGCGCGAGCTGTTCAAGAAAGTGGAAACGGACGGCGGCTTCGACCTGTCCGGCGCACCGGGCAGCGATGGCGATGAGTTCAAACTGGCGGCCAGCTACGGCTTCAAGTCCGGTAAATCGACCCACGACGACCGCGTGCAAACCATCCGCGACGTGGCCGACGATTACGGCATCGTGATCGACACCCACACTGCGGACGGCATCAAGGTCGCCAAGGAATACATGGAGCCAGGCGTGCCGATGATCGTGCTGGAAACCGCACTGGCCGCCAAGTTCAACGAAACCA
Source organism: Duganella sp. Root336D2 (assembly GCF_001425005.1). Classification (GTDB taxonomy): domain Bacteria; phylum Pseudomonadota; class Gammaproteobacteria; order Burkholderiales; family Burkholderiaceae_D; genus Rugamonas. The sequence goes on from NZ_LMDB01000006.1 coordinate 54,943, forward strand.
TCCTGGAGGCGTTGGGTGAAGACGCCGAACGTCCAGCCGGTTTCGAAAATATCGAAGCGCTGCCGCAGCGCTTTGAAGTCATGCCGGCCGATGTGAGCAGGATGAAGGCTTACATCGCCGCCAACACAGGACTGTAAAGACATGGCAATGCTCGCCGTACGCGAAGCCCTCGATTTCCTGCTCTCCGCGGCCCGTCCGGTGGCCGCGGTGGAGAAGATCCCAACCCTGGAAGCCAATGGCCGCGTGCTTGCGAGCGCCGTGGTGTCCGGCATGAACGTCCCGGGCCACGACAATACGCAGATGGACGGCTACGCGGTGCGTGCCGCCGATTGCGCTAGCGGCAACGCAACGCTGACGGTCACCCAGCGCATCCCGGCCGGCCATGTCGGCCAGCCGCTGCTGCCTGGCTGCGCCGCGCGCATTTTCACCGGCGCCCTGATTCCTGAAGGCGCCGATGCTGTCGTGATGCAGGAACAATGCGAAGCGAATGACGGCCTGGTTACGATCCGCCACGCGCCGAAAACAGGCGAATGGATCCGCCGCACCGGCGAAGATATCAGCGTTGGCAGCGTGATCCTGGCCGCGGGCACGCGCCTGCGCAGCCAGGAACTTGGACTGGTTGCGTCGATCGGCATGGCGGAGCTGGACGTGCGCCGCAAGCTGCGCGTAGCCGTGTTCTTCACCGGCGATGAACTGGCGATGCCGGGCCAACCGCTGGCGCCGGGCGCCATCTACAATTCCAACCGCTTCACGCTGCGCGCTTTGCTGGAAAACCTGGGCTGCGAGGTACGCGATTTCGGCATCGTGCCGGACTCGCTGGATGCTACGCGCAATGTGCTGCGCCAGGCTTCAGACGGCAATGACCTGATCATCACCTCCGGCGGCGTGTCGGTCGGCGAAGAGGACCATATCAAGCCTGCCGTCGAAGCAGAGGGCAAACTGAATATGTGGCAGATCGCCGTCAAGCCGGGCAAGCCGTTGGCCTTCGGTGAAGTAGGGCAGGCGTTCTTCCTTGGCCTGCCGGGCAACCCGGTGTCGAGCTTCATCACCTTCCTGCTGTTCGTGCGCCCATTCCTGCTGCGACTGCAGGGCGCCGATGTCCCGGCACAAGCGCGCGGCATGATGCTGCGCGCAGATTTCAACTGGCCGAAAGCGGACCGCCGCAACGAATTCCTGCGCGCCAGGCTGAACCAGCAGGGCGGGCTGGACCTGTTCCCGAACCAGGGGTCTGCCGTGTTGACTTCGACGGTTTGGGGCGATGGCCTGGTGGACAACCCGCCGGGCAATCCGATCGCGCCGGGCGACGTTGTGCGTTTTATCCCCTTCAGTGAGCTGATGTATTGATATGCTGATCAACCTTAAGTATTTTGCCAGTGTGCGCGAGGCGCTGGGCAGTGGCGAGCAGGTCGTGCTGCCGGCAAGCGCCGAGACGGTGGGCGATGTGCGGGCATGGCTGCTGGCGCGCGGCGAGCCGTGGGCCAGTACCCTGGCCGAGGGCCGCGCCTTGCGCATGGCCTGCAACCAGCGCATGTGCGACGCGAGTACGCACGTTGCGCCAGGCGACGAAGTTGCCTTTTTCCCACCTGTGACAGGCGGTTAACGCTTATTGCTGTGCCGACGCAACAGTCGAGCTCCGACTGTTGACCGCAGGCATTGTCACGTTATACTTGATTGCATGTGGCCCAAAACCTGCGCCGCGTCCATCACCTCACATATCTCCCGTCGCCTCTTCCCTGCGGCTTATTCCCTTCCCTGCAAGGAGAGTCGCAATGGGTTTTGTCTTTGCCGCCCTTGGCCTGAATGGCCTCACCCGCAACCAGCTTCCAGTCCCGCCGCGCAAGCGCGCGCAGAAGCTTCATATCGCCGGCTCCACCACCATGGGGCCGTTACTGAAAGAAATCGCGTCCAAATACCGCCTGATGCACCCGGAGATCGGGATCGAAGTGGAACTGGGCGGTTCTTTACGTGGGCTGGACGACGTGCGTTCGGGGCATGCGCATATTGCGATGCTGTCGCGCGCACTCGCTCCCGCCGAACGCGATTTGTACGGCATTCCGATTGCTCGCGATGGCGTTGGCGTAGTAGTTCACGCCAATAATCCGGTGCGGGATTTGAGCGTCGAACAGCTGCAAGCCATTTTCACAGGGCGCATGCGCGAATGGCGCGATGCCGGTGGCGGCCGGGAACAGGTCTATGCATTGGGCGGTCTGCGCGATGGCGCGTCGAGTGCCTTGTTTGCACGCTTCCTGCGGCAAGCGCTGGATGATTTCAGCCTTAATGCAGCGGTGGAATCGAACATCGAACGGCTGGCCGTGGTGGCCGCGTGCGAAAACGCTATCGCCTACGTTTCAGTCGGCGCAGCGGAGCGCGCCATTTCGCAAGGCGTGTCGATACGCCTGCTGCCCATTTCGGGCGTTGCAGCCAGCAGCGCCAATATACGCAACGGCAGTTACCCGATCTGCCGTGTACTCACCCTGGCAAGCAGGGATGCGCCAACCGGCGTCGCACGAAGTTTCTTCGCCTTCTGCCTTTCCGCCCAAGTGAACGGCATCCTGTCGGCATTCGACTTTGTACCCTACCTGGACTGACGCCATGGAACATTCTATTTTGCTTGGGATGCTGGCTGCGTGTGCAGCAGCGACGACCATCAAATGGCTGCTGGCACGCGAAGCCGATCACCGGCGGGCCAATGCGCAAACTGATGAGCTGCTGCGCAGCAACCGGGCCTTGCGCATGGCTTCGCGTTGCCGCGTAGCGCTGCTGCACGCCGGCAGTGCGGAGGAAATGATGGCGGCTGTCTGCAAGGCCATCTCCGAAGAGGGCGGCTATTCGCTGGTGTGGACCGGTTTGTCGATGGCTGGCAGCAGCAGGGACTTGCTGGCCAGCGAGATCCAGGGCACGCCGGCAGGACGCTTCGCAGCAGCCGCAGGTGGCTTGCAACGCGGCTGCAGCTGCGAAGGCATTGCGCTCGATGTGATGTCGGATGCGAAATCCCGCCTGCGCCATGGGACGTCGGCAGAGTTCGGCTACCCAAGCGTGCTGGCCTTGCCCCTGGGCAGCGCCAGTGGAGATGCGGCGCCAATCGGGGTGCTGTGCGTATACTCGATCGCCCCCTGCGCTTTCGACAGCGATGACGTGCAAGTCTTGCAGGAACTGGCCACCGACCTGGCGCTTGGATTGAGCAATATGCACGCGGCACGCAGCCGCCGCGCGGCCGAGCAGGCGTCGGCCTGTCACGCCCAGCATGACCCGGCGACCGGCCTGGCCAGTCGCTCGCTGTTCAATGACCGCTTGCGCCAGGCCCTGGTAGCGGCGGAGCGCACCGGCCGCAAGGTGGCCGTGCTGGCACTGAGCATGGACCGTTACCGCGGCGTCAAGGCCAGCCTTGGTGCCGACGCCTGCAGCGCCTTGCTGATGCACGCGGCATCCGCCATGAAGTCCTGCCTGCACGAGGGCGATACGGTGGCCCACCTGCTTGGCAACGAATTCGCGGTGATCCTGTCCGACCTGATCAACGACGACGATGTGCTGCCGGTTGCGGGCAAGCTGCTCGAGGCCATCAAGGCACCGATGCGCTGGCAGGACAATATCGTGAATACCACAGCCAGCATCGGCATCGCATTGATGGGCGAGGATGGCGGCGAACCTTCGGTCATGCTGCGCTCGGCCAACTCGGCTATGGCGCATGCGGTCGGGCATGGCGGCAACCGCTTCCGTTTCGTCGCGCAGGAGATGAACGAGCGCGCCTCGCGCATGTTTGCGCTCGAGGCTGAACTGCGCAGCGCCCTGCTGCACAATGAAATGGTGGTGCATTACCAGCCGCGTGCGGCCCTGGGCGATGGCTGCCTGACCGCCGCCGAGGCGCTGGTGCGCTGGCAGCATCCGACGCGCGGCCTGGTGCCGCCGGCTGAGTTCCTGCCGCTGGCCGAGAGCAGCGGCCTGATTGTTCCGCTCGGAGCCTGGGTGATTCGGGAAGTGTGCCGCCAGCAAGGGGCGTGGCGCGACGCAGGCCTGCCAATGGTGCCGGTTTCGATCAACCTGTCGGCGCGCCAGTTCCGCGAAGAAGGGCTGGTGGAACATATTGAAGTGACGCTAGAGGAGTATGATGTGCCATCGGCCATGCTGAGTTTCGAGATCACGGAATCGATGGTGATGGAGGATCTCGACGATGCCGTGGCCCGCATGAACGAATTGAAGGCAATTGGCGTCAAGCTGTCGATGGACGACTTTGGCACCGGGCATTCCTCGCTGGCCCGCCTGCGCCTGCTGCCGCTGGACCAGCTGAAGATCGACCAGTCCTTCGTGCGCCAGCTCGGCAGCGAGCAAGCCGACGAAGCCATCTGCCGTTCCATCATCGACGTGGGCCACAACCTCAATATGCAGATCGTCGGCGTCGGGGTGGAAACGCTGCTGCAGCGCGAATGGCTGCGTGCCCACTACTGCGACGAGATGCAGGGCTGCTTCTTTGGGCGGCCCATGGCGGCGCAGGACTTTGCCCAACTGCTGGCGGCCGATCGCCCGAGATCGAATACAATGCTGCCCCTATGGAAAGCAATCAATTACAAGGTGTAGCGGTGATCGGCGGCGGCCCGGCCGGCCTGATGGCCGCCGAAGTATTGGCGGCGGCGGGCGTGCGGGTAGATGTCTACGACGCCATGCCTTCGGTCGGCCGCAAGTTCCTGCTGGCAGGCCGCGGCGGCATGAATATCACCCATTCCGAACCCTATGAGGCATTCTTGGCGCGCTACGGCAGCCGTGCCGGCGTCATGCGCCCGATGCTCGATGCCTTCAAGCCCGACGACTTGCGGGCCTGGGTGCATGGGCTGGGCATCGATACCTTTGTCGGCACCTCGGGCCGGGTTTTCCCGACCGAAATGAAGGCGGCGCCGATGTTGCGCGCCTGGTTGCACCGCCTGCGCGAAAGCGGGGTGCACTTCCACCAGCGCCATCGCTGGCTGGGCTGGACAGCTGACGACAGCTTGCGCTTCGCGACAGCGGCAGGCGAGCGCAGGGTGCGCCACGCTGCGGTGTTGCTCGCACTGGGCGGTGCAAGCTGGGCGCGCCTCGGCTCGGACGGGGCGTGGCAGCCCCTGTTGGCCGAACGCGGCGTCGGCATTGCGCCGCTGGTGCCTGCCAATTGCGGTTTCGATTCCGGCTGGAGCGCCCATTTCTCCGAAAAATACGCGGGCCAGCCGCTGACCACCGTGGCGATTGATGGCCGCAAGGGCCAGATGGTGGTCACCGCAACGGGCGTGGAAGGCAGCCTGGTTTATGCCCTGTCGGCCGGTATCCGCGACCGCATCGCCGCGCATGGCAGCGCGACTATCGAACTGGACCTGCTGCCGGACTGGCCGCTGGAGCGCCTGCGGCAGGAGTTGTCGCATCCGCGCGGCTCGCGCTCGATGTCGAGCTTCCTGCAAAGCCGGGTCCACATCAAGGGCGTCAAAACCGGCCTGCTGCACGAGGTACTGGACAAGGAGGCTTTCCATGACCCGCTGCGCGTGGCGGCGACCCTGAAGGCGCTGCCAATCACCCTGCGCGCGCCGCGCCCGATCGATGAAGCAATCAGCAGCGCGGGCGGGGTTCGTTTCGAGGCACTGGAAGGAACGATGCTGAAGGCGGTGCCGGGCGTGTTTGTTGCCGGCGAAATGCTGGATTGGGAGGCGCCGACCGGCGGCTACCTGCTCACCGCCTGTTTCGCCAGCGGCATGGCCGCCGGCAAGGACATGCTGCGCTACTTAATGAACCCAGCTGACGCCGCCTGAACCGCTGCGGCTGACGTTGCGTTCCGCAGGATTGCCAAACACGCGGATATTGCCGGTACCCTTGACGGTGAGATCGGCCGATTGGCGGGCAAACACATTGGTGGTGCCGGAACCGAGCAGGGTCACGGCCACCTTATCGGTCGCCAGGTGCTCCGCATCGAGGTCGCCGGAACCGGTGACTTCCGCGGTCAGCTCCTTGCAACTGCCGCTGGAAGTGATTGCGCCCGAGCCCACCATCTCCAGCATGACTTTCTCGCCGTGGCCGGTGTTCAGGTTCAGGTCACCACTGCCGTGCACTCCGGCCTCGACATTCTTGTAGCGGCCGTTGAAGGTCAGGTTGCCCGAGCCTTGCAGCTGTACGCTCAGGTGCTCGCCGCTGAAACCATTGACGTTGCTGTCGCCGCTGCCGTTGATCACCAGTTCGTGCAGGGACGGCAGCACCAGCTCCACTTCAATCGGGCGGCGCGGGTGCAGCAGCAGCCCTTTCGAACCAATGCGCAGGGTCGAGCCATCCTGTTCGGTGCCGATATTGCCCAGCAGCCGCTGCTCGCCGCGTACTTTGAGCGAGGGCACATCGCCTTGTTTCAGGCGCAGGTCGATCGGGCCGACCAGTTCAACGCTGGAAATCGTCGCGCTCACTTCGCGCACTTCGGTGCGGGCGGCGCGGCCGGCCACGCTGGTCGGGTTGGCGGCGCCCTGGGCGCGCAGCATGCTGTAGGTGACGCCAGTCAGCAGCACCGCCAGCAAGGCCAGCCCGAAGCCGATTTTGAGCAGGGAACGGAGGTTCATTGCGTTTCCTTTCAGCGGCCGCGCAGCAGCGCAACATTCATCTGGATGTAGCGTTTCAGGCCGATCAGCGAGTAACGCGTCACCACGATGCTGGCCAGGCTCAGGACGATGCCGAGCAGTATCAGGCCGATGCCGACAGCGGTCTGCGTCGCGCGCGATTCGTTATCGAGGTCGGAGATGATGCGCACGCCGCCTTCGGCCATGGCTTCCGCACCTTCCAGCCACTTCTCGGATTTGCTGTCCGCCTCATCCCATTCCTTGCGCAGGCCGGCCGAAGGTTCCTGGAACACCTCGATGCCGTGGTCGCTGATCGAAATCTTGGTTTGCATGCGGGCGTCCACCTGGTCGCCTGCGTCGTCGAAAATGACAAGGTGGCGCAGCGGGCCGGTCAGGACCAGCTCATTGGCGCCGGCCAGGCCGGTTGCGGTAATGGCAATGCCGCTGATGTAAAAGGCGAAGGCGCTGGCGTAGATCGACACCAGCAAAGCAGAAAAGACTGCTGCCGGCACCACCATGAAGAGGTTGAAGATGCCGAGGCCAATGAGCGAGAGCAGCATGCGGGCCAGGTTGGCCGGATTGCTCTTTTGCTCGAATGCGCTGCGGTGGGCGTTGGCGCGCAGGGTCATGGCGATCTTGCGCGGCTCATCCAGTTCGGCCGCGATTTCCTCTTCAGTCCTGCCGGCGGCCAGGCTGTCGATAAAGCGCTGTTCGTAGTAAGCCATCGTCTTGGCCGCCACGTCGGGCGGCAAGCCGGCGAGGGCTTTCTTCAGTGCGTCAAGGTACTCATGCTTGCTCATTGGAAACTCAAGCCTCCGGTTGTTCCATGATCGCACTGTATCGTTGGCACCAGGGCGGCTCCACTTGTTTACGACAGGATGCAGAAATGGGGGAGCAGGCGACTGAAAAGCGGGACAGGCGGGACATCAAACTTTCGCTTTCGCGAGCAGGCGGGCGGCTTGTACGCCGCTGCGGACGGCCATTTCGAGCGTTGCAGGGTAGTCGCCGGCGGTATAGTCGCCGGCCAGGACCAGGCCTTTGGCCGGAGTTTCGTTGGCGGGGCGCTTCAGGCCCGGCGTGCAGGCGTAGGTGGCGCGTTTTTCGGTGATGACTTTGCTCCAGGCCGGCTGCGCGAACTCTGGCCGCCGCAGGTCGGCCGCCAGTTGCGCCGCCACTGCTGCCGTCAATACATCCTGCGGCAGGCCGGCCGCGTCGCTGGAAGCGCTGATCACGACGGCAAACAGGCCGTCCTGCCGGGCATCGAGCTGGCCGCGATCAAAGACGAATTGGCCCCAGCGCTGGCTTGCAGGATCGTCAACCAGGGCGAAGAACGGGATCTCCAGGCGCGTGCCGGGGGCATATTGCAGGTAGCAGGTGGTGATCGGCTCGGGCTCGAACGCGGCCAGCTGGCTTGCCAGTTCGGCAAAGCCCGGCATGCCTTCAACCAGTGCGATGGTCGCGCTGGACGAGGCGGCGAGCACGACGCCATCGAAATTGCCGCTCCAATCGCCGCCAACGGCCGCGCCGCTCGCCTCCACGCGCCAGCTGCCGGCAGCCGCTTGGAGGGCGCTGACTTTGGCGCCCAGGTGGATGGTGTTGCCCTTTGCCTGCAGCCAGGCTGCCGCGGCATCCGGGAAGAGGGCGGAAAGGTCGGCGCGCGGCACCAGCATATCGGAGGCGGCGCGGCGTGCGCCAAGGCTGTCGCGCAGCACGGCCAGGAATACCTGCGCCGATGCGCGTTCCGGCGGCGTATTCAGCGCGGCCAGGCACAATGGCCGCCACATCAACGTCACAAGGCGCGGCGTCTGGTCGAAGCGTTGCAGCAGCTCCGCCACGCTGCAATCATTGTTCAAACGCCAATCCATCCAGCGTGCGGTAGTGGTGAAGCGCGCCAGCGCCATCTTGTCCTCGCGCGCCAGGCCGCGCGCGCGCAGCAAGGCGATGCCGACATGCAGCGGCGCCGGCAGGCGCGGGGCCAGGAAGTTCATGCCATCGCCGCCAGGCGGATAGCGCATCTGCAAGGGCAGGGTGAGGACGGCCGAGCGTAAATCCACGCCAACGGCGCGCATGATGCGCAGCGATTCGGAATAAGCCCCCAGCATGATGTGCTGGCCGTTATCCAGCTCGCGCCCCTCGACAGCGACGCGCCGCGCCCGCCCGCCCAAGGTGCGGGCAGCCTCGAAAACCGTCACCTGGTGGCCAGCCCGCACCAGTTCGACCGCGGCGGCAAAACCCGCCCAGCCGCCGCCGGCTACCGCAAAGTGCTTAGCCACGAACCCAGGTCTTCCAGGCCAGCCACAGTTTGCGGATAGGTGTCAGCGAAATGCGTTGCTTGAGGACGTGGTAGCCGTCCTCTTCGATCTCGTTCAGCAGGGTGCGGTAAATCGCTGCCATGATCAGGCCCGGGCGCTGGGCGCGCCGGTCTTCCTTCGGCAGCAGTGCAAATGCTTCGTCATAAGCCTTCTGCGCGCGCGCCACCTGGAATGCCATCAGTTTCGAGAAATTCTCGGTCTCGCGCGCGTTCAGCAGGTCCGCCGCAGTCACATTGAACTGCTGCAGCTCATTGACCGGCAGGTAAATGCGGCCTTTGCGGGCGTCTTCGCCTACGTCGCGGATGATATTGGTGAGCTGGAAGGCATGGCCCAGCTTTTCGGCGTACCTCAGCGTCTCCGGGCGGGTCACGCCGAAAATCGACGCCGACAGGATGCCGACTACGCTGGCCACGTGCCAGCAATACTTCGACATGCCCGCGTAATCCAGGTAGCGGGTCTGGTTCAAGTCCATCTCCATGCCATCGATGATGGCCTGCATATGTTCTTGCTTCAGGTCGTACACGGCGAGATGCGGCTGCAAGGCCTGGGTGACAGGGTGCGACTGCTTGCCTTCATACATCTGGGCGATTTCGTTGCGCCACCAGGCCAGCTTGATGCGTGCCAGCGACTCATCGCTGCATTCATCGACGGTGTCGTCAACCTCGCGGCAGAAGGCGTACAGCGCCGTGATGGCACGGCGGCGCTCCGGTGGCAGGAACAGGAAGCTGTAATAGAAACTGGAGCCGCTGGCGGCGGCCTTCTGCTGGCAGTATTCGTCGGGGGACATGTTCTTATGGCTTGGGTAATGCTGACAAAGGCGCTATTTTATAGTGAAGAAGGCTTCATCCGAAGCGCGCGCCATAAAAGCTTGAACCAATCGCGCTTTTGCAGCGTCGGACGACGCAGGAAAACGTCATAATCGACTTCCTCGATTGCCTCCAGGATGCGCAGGCCGCCCTGGACCACCAGGCGCAGCTCCAGGCCGATGCGGCCTTTCAGGCGGCAGGCCAGCGGGGCGCCGGATAGCATCAGGGCGCGGGCGCGGTCGACCTCGAACTTCATCATGGCGCGCCATTTTGCCCTGTTATCGGGGCGCGCGAGGTGGGCCGGCGACAGCGCATAGCGGGCCAGGTCTTCCATTGGCAGGTAGATGCGCTCCTTATGCTCGTCGATCGCCACATCTTGCAGGAAGTTGATGAGCTGCAGGGCGGAGCAGATGGCGTCCGACTGGCGGACATTCTCTTCACTGGCGGCGCCGTACAGGTGCAGCATCAGCAGGCCGACCGGGTTGGCCGAGCGGGCGCAGTAATCGAGCAGGGACGCGTAGTCCTGGTAGCGGTGCACCACAATGTCCTGCTTGAAGGCGGACAGCAGGTCGTAGAAAGGGCGCAGCGGCAGTTTATGCTGTTCGATGACGGCAGCCAGCCGCTCGAACATCGGCTCAGGGCCGCCTTCTGCGCGTTCGATGCGGCCCAGCGCTTCTTCATAGGCCGCCAGGGCCGCCAGGCGCTGTTCCGGCGTGGCGACGCCTTCGTCGGCGATATCGTCGGCGCTGCGGGCAAAGGCATAAATCGCCTCCACTGCCGGACGCAGCCGGCGCGGCATCAGGATGGACGCGACAGGGAAATTCTCGTAATGGTCAACGGACATAGAGGTGCTGTTCTAAATTAATGACGCGAAAGTCATTTGCAAGTTCGGTTGACCCGGCTATAATTTTTTCTTACTAAACGGAAAGTCAGTTAGTTCCAAACGGGAAATAATAATGGCAAACATGCACTCCCGGCAATTGCCAGAGACACTAAAAAGGAATTCCATCGTGTTCGTAGCGAAAAAACTCCCCCTGGTTGCGGCTTGCGCTTTGCTGCTCGCAGCCTGTTCGAAAGAAGCCCCCAGGACCGAAGACATCCGGCCGGTGCGCGCCATGGTGCTGCAAAGCTCGGACATCGATGTGAATGCCGAATTCTCCGGCGAAGTCCGTTCGCGCGTCGAATCGCGCCTGGGATTCCGGGTTGGCGGCAAGATTATCTCCCGCAAAGTGGATGTGGGGAGCGTGGTCAAGCGCGGCCAGGTCCTGATGGACCTTGATCCCCAGGATTTGAAGCTGTCGCAGGCGCAGTCCATGGCTGCCTTGCGCGCGGCGGAAACCACGCGCGACCTGGCCAGCGCGGAATTGAAGCGCTACCAGGAGCTGCGCGACAAGAACTTCGTCAGCCAGGCTATCCTCGATGCCAAGCTGTCGGCCTATAAGTCGGCGCAGGCGCAAGTCGATTCGGCGCAGGCGGCGTATCGCGGCATGTCCAACCAGGCCGGCTACGCCAGCCTTGAGTCGGACATCGATGGCGTAGTCACCGCGGTCGATGCGGAAGTCGGGCAGGTGGTGTCGCCCGGCACGCCGGTCGTGCGCGTGGCCAAGACCGATGAAAAGGAAATTGTGTTCGGCGTGCCTGAAGACAAAGTCGACACCCTGCGCGCCATCACGGACGTGCATGTGCGCCTGTGGGCCAGCCCGGGTAAAACCGTGATAGGCAAGATCCGCGAGATCTCCCCGGTGGCCGATCCCTTCACCCGTACTTATGCCTTCCGCGTGTCGATTCCCTCCAGCCTCGCCGAAGCCAAATTGGGCATGACTGCGCTGGTGGCTTTTGCCTCGCGCACGCCGCAGCCGCAGATCAAGGTGCCGTTGACGGCCTTGTTCCATGAGAAGGCCGCGACCTCCGTGTGGGTGGTTGAAAACGGCGTCGTGCGCCTGGTACCGGTCACTGTGAACGGCGTCTCGGGTAACGAACTGGTCCTGGGCAGCGGCGTGAAGCCCGGCCAGACGGTCGTTACCGCAGGCGTCAACCTGCTGAAGCCTGGCCAGAAGGTAACCATTCTCGGAGCTGCTAAATGAAGGGCTTCAACCTTTCGCGCTGGGCGCTGGAGCACATTCCGCTCACGCGCTACCTGATTGCGGTGCTGCTGCTGGGCGGCATGCTGGCGTACAAGAACCTGGGGCAGGATGAAGATCCGCCGTTTACCTTCCGTTCGATGGTGGTGCAAGCCTTCTGGCCCGGCGCCACCTCGCTGCAGATGGCCGAACAGGTCACCGACAAGCTGGAAAAGAAGCTGCAGGAAACGCCGTTCATTCACGAAATCACCAGCTATTCGAAACCGGGCCAGACGCTGATCATTCTCAGCCTGCGCGAGTCGACTCCGCCCAAAGAGGTGGCCCAGGCCTGGTACCAGGTGCGCAAGAAAATCGGCGACATCCGTTCGACGCTGCCTGCCGGCGTGCAGGGCCCCGTTTTCAACGATGAATTCGGCGATACCTATGGCTCGATCTTTGCGCTGTCCGGTGACGGCTTTAACTATGCGGAGTTGAAAGACTACGCGGACCTGGTGCGCCAGCAGCTGCTTGGCGTGAAGAAGGTGTCCAAGGTCGAACTGTTCGGCGTACAGGACGAGAAGATCAATATCGAGTTCTCGCACAAGAAGTTCGCCCAGCTGGGACTGACCATCGAGCAGATCGCCAACCAGATCGCCACCCAGAACGTGGTGGAGGCGACAGGCGTTGTGGTGACGCCGACCGACAACCTGCAAGTGCGCGTTTCCGGCGCGCTGCGCACGGTCAAGGACCTGGAAGAGCTGGAGCTGCGTGCCAATAACACGACCTTCCGCCTGGGCGACTTCGCGACCATCAAACGCGAATACCTCGATCCTCCGCGCGACAAGATGCGCTTCAACGGCAAAGAGGTGATCGGACTTGGCGTGTCGATGGAGAAGGGCGGCAACATCATCCAGATGGGCAAGGACCTGGAGAAGACCGTCAACGCCATGAAAACCAAGCTGCCGGTCGGTATTGAACTGGAGCGCGTGTCGGACCAGCCCGCCGCGGTTACCGCGTCGGTGGGCGAATTCCTGCATACCCTGATCGAAGCGGTGCTGATCGTGCTGGCAGTGAGCTTCGTTTCGCTCGGCCTGCATACCAAGCCCAAGCTGCGCCTGGATACGCGTCCCGGCCTGGTGGTGGCATTGACCATCCCGCTGGTGCTGGCGGTAACCTTCCTGTTCATGCGCATACTGGACATCGACCTGCACAAGATCTCGCTGGGCGCCCTGATTATCGCGCTCGGCCTGCTGGTCGACGACGCCATCATTGCCGTTGAAATGATGGTGCGGAAGATGGAGGAGGGCCATTCGCGGCTCGAAGCGGCGACCTTCGCCTACACCTCCACGGCCATGCCGATGCTGACCGGCACCCTGATCACCGTCGCAGGCTTCCTGCCGATCGGCCTTGCCGCATCGGCGGCAGGCGAATACACCTTCTCGCTGTTCTCGGTGAATGCGATTGCGCTGGTGACTTCGTGGATCGTGGCCGTGGTGTTCACGCCCTACATCGGTTACATCCTGCTGAAGGTGAAGCCGCACTCCGAGGGCGGCGGCCATCACGAACTGTTCGATACGCCGGGCTACCGCAAGTTCCGCTCCATCGTGAACTGGTGCGTGGAATACCGCAAGACCACGATCGTGGCCACGCTGGTGGTGTTCTTCCTGGGCGTGTACGGCTTCAAGTTCATCGAGAAGCAGTTCTTCCCGGATTCCAGCCGCCCGGAGCTGATGGTGGAGATGTGGTCGCCGGAAGGCACGGCGTTCGCGCAGACCGAACGCCAGGCGAAGAAATTTGAAGAGTTCATCCGCAAGGAGCCGGGTGTGGCCAGCGTGACGACCTATGTCGGCACCGGCAGCCCGCGCTTCTACCTGCCGCTGAACCAGATCTTCCCGCAGACCAACGTGTCGCAGACCGTGGTGCTGGCGAAAGACCTGCGTTCGCGTGAAGAACTGCGCAAGAAGATCAGCAATGTCTTCAAGACCGACTTCCCGGAAGTGCGCGGCCGGGTGCAGTTGTTGCCGAACGGCCCGCCGGTGCCGTACCCGGTGCAGTTCCGCATCACGGGTACCGAGGTGGAAGGTGTGCGCTCGATTGCCGACCAGGTGAAGGACATCGTGCGCGCCAACCCCAACGCGGTGGGCGTCAACGACAACTGGAACGAATCGATCAAGGTGCTGCGCCTTGACCTAAACCAGGACAAGATGCGTGCGCTGGGCGTAACGTCGCAAACCGTGATGCGAGCGGCGAACACGATCCTTTCGGGTACGCCGATTGGACAGTTCCGCGAAGGCATCCGCCTGATCGACATCCAGGTGCGCCAGCCGCTGGACGAGCGCAGCACCATTGCGGTCCTGAACGACACTTACATTCCGACCAATAGCGGCCGTTCGGTGCCGATCTCGCAACTGGCGCGCGTGCATTTCGTCTGGGAGCCGGGTGTCGTGTGGCGCGAAGGCCGCGAATGGGCGATTACCGTGCAGTCGGACGTGGTGGAGGGCGTGCAGGGGCCGACCGTGTCGGGCCAGATCAATCCGAAGCTCGATGAGCTGCGCGCCAAGCTGCCGCCGGGCTACGAGATCAAGGTCAAGGGCGCCGCTTCGGACAGCAGCGCAGCAGAGGAGTCGATTGCCGCCAACTTGCCGCTGGCCGTGTTCATCATCTTCACCTTGCTCATGCTGCAGCTGCACAGCTTCTCGCGTGCGCTGCTGGTGTTCCTGACCGGGCCGCTGGGCGTGGCCGGGGCGGCGATGGCGCTGCTGGTGATGGGAAGGCCGCTGGGCTTTGTCGCAAACCTGGGCATTATTGCGCTGTTCGGCATGATTATCCGTAACTCGGTAATCCTGGTGGACCAGATCGAGCAGGATATCAAGGCCGGGGTGCCGGCATGGGATGCGATCGTGGAATCGGCGGTGCGGCGTTGCCGGCCGATCATCCTGACCGCGGCGGCGGCGGCGCTGGCCATGATTCCGTTGTCGCGCTCCGTGTTCTGGGGGCCGATGGCGGTGGCGATCATGGGTGGGCTGATCCTGGCGACCGCGCTGACCTTGCTGTTCTTGCCGGCTTTGTATGCGGCGTGGTTCCGTGTGCCAAAACCAAACCGATAAGCAGTGCCTGACCCTGCGGGTCAGGCATCGGGGTTGCCGGTTTTGCCCAAATGTTGCGCATAACGCAAAAAACCACTTCCGCACTCCAGAAACACCGTATAGAATGCCGGGTTGAAGTTGAAAGCCCCGGGCGACCCCGTTTTCACTGTAAGGTCGCCCTTTGCTTTTGTGCAAATATGCCGCGAGGATGGCGAAATTGGTAGACGCACCAGGTTTAGGTCCTGACGCCAGCAATGGTGTGGGGGTTCGAGTCCCCCTCCTCGCACCATAAGTACACTTATTTTTATTGGACGATTTTTACAATGGCCACTGCAGTTGAAACCCTGGGCACTCTCGAACGCCGCATGACGATTTCCTTCCCACTGTCGGACGTACGTTCCGAGGTGGAAAAGCGCCTGAAAGTACAGGCTCGCTCCGCACGTGCTCCTGGCTTCCGTCCAGGTAAAGTGCCAATGAAGATGGTTGCCGCACAATACGGCTACCAGATCGAAACCGAAGTGCTGAACGACAAAGTCGGCCGCGCTTTCAACGATGCCGCCAATGAAAACCAGCTGCGCGTTGCAGGTTTCCCACGCATCGAGCCAAAACAAGACGCACCGGAAGGCCAATTGTCCTTCGACGCAACGTTCGAAGTGTACCCGGAAGTCGAAGTTGGCGACCTGACCAAGGTTGAGATCGAAACCGTCAAGTCCAACGTGACCGACGTAGAAATCGACAAGACCATCGACATCCTGCGCAAACAGCGCGTGCACTTCCACGTGAAGGGCGAGAAGGGCGAACACGGCGACGGCGGCGAAGCTATCGCTGCCAACGGCGACCGCGTGACCGTGGACTTCGTCGGCTCCATCGATGGCGTTGAGTTCCCAGGCGGTAAAGCCGAAGGCTACCCGTTCGTGCTGGGCGAAGGCCGCATGCTGCCGGAATTCGAAGCCGCGACCGTCGGCCTGAAAGTTGGCGAAGCCAAGACCTTCCCGCTGTCGTTCCCAGAGGACTACCATGGCAAGGACGTGGCTGGGAAAACCGCCGAGTTCACCATCACCCTGAAGAACCTGGAATGGGCGCACCTGCCGGAAGTCGACGCGGAATTCGCTAAGTCGCTGGGCGTGCCTGACGGCGACCTGGCCAAAATGCGCGAAGACATCAAGGTGAACCTGGAGCGCGAAGTTGCCGGCCGCGTCAAGGCGCGCAACAAAGAAGCCGTGATGGACACCCTGGTGAAGACCGCGACCCTGGAAGTGCCACAGTCGCTGATCGCACAAGACACCGAGCGCCTGGCGGAAATGACCCGCCAGGACATGGCTCAGCGCGGCATGAACGTAAAAGATGTACCATTCCCTCCAGAGCTGTTCAAGGACAAAGCCGAGCGTCGCGTACGCCTGGGCCTGATCCTGTCCAAGCTGGTGGCTGACCAGAACCTGCAGGCTACCCCTGACCAGGTGAAGGCGCAGATCGAAGACTTCGCGCAAAGCTACGAGGATCCACGCGAAGTGCTGAAGTACTACTACTCCGATCGCCGCCGCCTGGCTGAAGTCGAAGCTCTTGTATTGGAAGAAAACGTCGTTACTTACGTCCTGGGCCTGTGCAAGAACGTCTCGAAAGAAATTCCTTTCGACGAACTCATGGGAAGCGTACAAGCTTAATAGCTTGATATCATTCGACGCCGGCCCCGAGCCGGCGTTGTTTTCAAAGGAATTGGAATGAATCGTAATCCCGCACTCGATACGGAAATGCTCGGCCTGGTGCCGATGGTGATCGAACAAAGCGGCCGCGGTGAGCGCTCGTACGATATCTACTCGCGCCTGCTGAAGGAACGCGTGATCTTCATGGTCGGTCCGGTCAACGACCAGATGGCCAACCTGATTGTCGCCCAGCTGCTGTTCCTGGAAAGCGAAAATCCGGACAAGGACATCTCGCTGTACATCAATTCCCCTGGCGGTTCCGTTTCCGCGGGCCTGGCGATCTTCGACACCATGCAGTTCATCAAGCCTGATGTGTCGACCCTGTGCACCGGCATGGCCGCTTCCATGGGCGCCTTCCTGCTGGCCGCAGGCGCCAAGGGCAAGCGTTTCTCGCTGCCGAACAGCCGCATCATGATTCACCAGCCGTCCGGCGGCTCGCAAGGCATGGCGTCGGATATCGAGATCCAGGCGAAAGAGATCCTGTACCTGCGTCATCGCCTGAACAGCATCATGGCAGAACGCACCGGCCAGTCGATCGAACAAATCGCCAAGGATACCGACCGCGACCGCTTCATGTCTTCGGACGAGGCAGCGGAATATGGCCTGATCGACAAAGTCTTGACCAGCCGCGCATAAGCGTCCTTGCAAGTCGACGCCCGGACGCTACAACGTTCGGGCGTTTTGCTTTTATTTCGGGTAGCATGTGGTTGTGCGCAGGATTTCTTGCTTGTGCGCACGGCAAATTTGCACCAAAACTAAAGATTAGTCCCATGTCAGAGAAAAAATCCTCCAGCGGTGAAAAACTCCTTTACTGCTCGTTCTGCGGCAAAAGCCAGCACGAGGTGAAGAAGCTGATTGCCGGCCCGTCCGTCTTCATCTGCGATGAATGCATTGACTTGTGCAATGACATCATCCGCGACGAGACCTCCAGCATCGAATCTGTCACGGGTGCCAAGTCGGACCTGCCGACCCCGCTGGAAATCACCGAACTGCTGAACCAGTACGTGATTGGCCAGTCGACTGCCAAGCGCATCCTGTCCGTGGCGGTGTACAACCATTACAAGCGCCTGAAACACCTTGGCAAGAAGGACGACGTTGAACTGGCCAAGTCCAACATCCTGCTGGTGGGCCCGACCGGCTCCGGCAAGACCCTGCTGGCCCAGACCCTGGCGCGCATGCTGAATGTGCCGTTCGTGATCGCCGACGCGACCACCCTGACCGAAGCCGGTTATGTGGGCGAAGACGTGGAAAACATCATCCAGAAGCTGCTGCAAAGCTGCAACTATGATGTTGAAAAAGCACAGCGCGGCATCGTCTACATTGATGAAATCGACAAGATTTCCCGTAAGTCCGACAACCCGTCGATCACCCGCGACGTTTCGGGTGAGGGCGTGCAGCAGGCGCTGCTGAAGCTGATCGAAGGCACCATGGCTTCCGTGCCACCGCAAGGCGGCCGCAAGCATCCGAACCAGGATTTCGTGCAGATCGACACGACCAATATCATGTTCATCTGCGGCGGCGCATTTGACGGCCTGGCCAAGATCATCTCCAACCGTTCCGAAAAGTCCGGCATCGGCTTCGCGGCGGAAGTGAAGAGCAAGGAACAGCGTTCGAACAGCGACCTGATGCTGGACGCCGAGCCGGAAGACCTGATCAAGTTCGGCCTGATCCCTGAACTGGTGGGCCGCCTGCCGGTGGTGGCGACCCTGGCCGAACTGACCGAAGAAGCCCTGATCGAAATCCTGGTCGAGCCGAAAAATGCGCTGGTCAAACAGTATTCGAAGCTGCTGGAAATGGAAGGCGCCGAACTGGAAATCCGTCCTGCCGCCTTGCACGCCATCGCCCGCAAGGCACTGGCTCGCAAGACCGGTGCCCGCGGCCTGCGTTCCATCCTGGAACACGCGTTGCTGGACATTATGTTCGACCTGCCAAACCAAACGAACGTCACCAAAGTCGTTATCGATGAAAATACGATCACCAGTGGCGCAAAACCCCTCCTGATTTATCAGGAATCCCCCAAAGCTGCAGGGGAAAATTAAATAGGGTTTTGAATCCCTGAGGCAAGGCGTTACAATCGGTCTCAATAACCATAACGCCGGCTTCAGTCGAAAAGCCACTCGCGATCACTCGTCGCGCGTGGCTTTTTTTGTTCTGAATCGGCATTAAGTTAGAGTAAAACTGCATTTTCTCAAAGCAAATATAATTGCAGCATAGGGCTTGTGAATTGGCCGCTGGGGCCTATATCAGAATCAAGCTTTTAAAATAAGGTACGCCATGACAACTACCAAATTAACTGAGCAAACTCAACTGCCTCTGTTGCCACTGCGTGACGTAGTCGTCTTCCCGCACATGGTAATTCCGTTGTTCGTTGGCCGACCAAAGTCCATCAAGGCGCTCGAAGCTGCCATGGAGCAGGGTAAGAGCATCATGCTGGCGGCACAGAAAGCCGCTGCCAAGGACGAACCTTCGCCTTCGGATATTTATGAAATCGGCTGCGTGGCCAACATCCTGCAGATGTTGAAGCTGCCTGACGGCACCGTGAAGGTGCTGGTTGAAGGCGCCCAGCGTGCACGCATCAAGAAGATCACCGATAGCCCAACCCATTTTATTGCCGACCTGATGCCGCTCGAATCCGAGCAGGGCGATGAGTCGGAGATCGAGGCCATGCGCCGTGCGATCGTCCAGCAGTTCGACCAGTACGTCAAACTGAACAAGAAGATCCCGCCTGAGATCCTGGCTTCGCTGTCGGGTATCGACGATGCCGGCCGCCTGGCCGACACCGTGGCCGCCCACCTGCCGCTCAAACTTGAGCAGAAGCAGGTGATCCTGGAAATCATCGAAGTGTCGAAGCGCCTGGAGCACCTGCTCGGCCAGCTGGAAGGCGAGCTCGATATCCTGCAGGTGGAAAAGCGCATCCGTGGCCGCGTCAAGCGCCAGATGGAGAAGTCGCAGCGCGAGTACTACCTGAACGAGCAGGTCAAAGCCATCCAGAAGGAGCTGGGCGAGGGCGAAGAGGGCGCCGATATCGACGAACTCGAGAAGAAGGTCATCTCCGCCAAGATGCCGAAGGAAGCGCTGGAAAAGGCCCAGGCCGAGCTGAAGAAGCTGAAGCTGATGTCGCCGATGTCGGCCGAGGCAACCGTGGTGCGCAACTATATCGACACGCTGGTGTCGCTGCCATGGAAGAAAAAATCCAAGGTCAACAACGACCTGGCCAATGCCGAGAAAGTGCTCGACCACGATCACTACGGCCTGGAAAAGATCAAGGAACGCATCGTCGAGTACCTGGCGGTGCAGCAGCGCGTGGACAAGCTGAAGGCGCCGATCCTGTGCTTCGTGGGTCCTCCAGGCGTGGGTAAAACCTCGCTGGGCCAGTCGATCGCCAAGGCCACCAACCGCAAATACGTGCGCATGGCGCTGGGCGGCGTGCGCGACGAAGCCGAGATCCGCGGCCATCGCCGTACCTACATCGGCTCCATGCCGGGCAAGGTGCTGCAGTCGCTGTCGAAAGTCGGCGTGCGCAACCCGCTGTTCCTGCTGGACGAGATCGACAAGATGGGCGCGGACTTCCGCGGCGATCCATCGTCGGCCCTGCTGGAGGTGCTGGATCCTGAACAGAACCACACCTTCTCGGACCACTACATCGAAGTCGATTTCGACCTGTCCGATGTGATGTTCGTGGCGACCTCGAACTCGTACAACATCCCGCCGGCACTGCTGGACCGTATGGAAGTGATCCGCCTGTCCGGCTACACGGAAGACGAGAAGACCAATATCTCCTTGCGCTACCTGTTGCCGAAGCAGGTCAAGAACAACGGCTTGAAGGAAGAGGAAATCGCCATCAGCGAAGGCGCGGTGCGCGACATCATCCGCTACTACACCCGTGAAGCCGGCGTGCGTTCGCTGGAGCGCGAAATCTCCAAGATCTGCCGCAAGGTCGTGAAAATGCTGCTGCTGAAGAAGTCCGACAAGAAGGTCAGCGTCACGCCGAAAAACCTGGACAAGTTCCTGGGCGTGCGCCGCTACGACTTCGGCGTGGCCGAGAAAACCAACCAGGTGGGCCAGGTGGTCGGCCTGGCATGGACCGAAGTGGGCGGCGACCTGCTGACCATCGAATCGGTCAGCATGCCTGGCAAAGGCAACGTCATCCGCACCGGTACTTTGGGCGATGTGATGAAGGAATCGATCGAAGCTGCCCGCACCGTGGTGCGCAGCCGTGCCGCACGCCTGGGCATCAAGAACGAGGCCTTTGAGAAGAAGGACATCCACATCCACGTGCCGGAAGGCGCAACGCCGAAGGACGGTCCATCGGCAGGTATCGCGATGACCACGGCGATGGTGTCGACCTTCACCGGCATTCCAGTCCGTGCGGACGTGGCGATGACGGGCGAGATCACGCTGCGCGGCGAAGTGCTGCCCATTGGCGGCTTGAAGGAAAAGCTGCTGGCGGCGCATCGCGGCGGCATCAAGACCGTGCTGATTCCTGAGCAGAACGTCAAAGACCTGGCCGAGATTCCGGACAATGTGAAAAACAAGCTGGAAATCGTGCCGGTGCGCTGGATCGACAAAGTGCTGGAAGTCGCACTGGAACGCCAGCCGGAACCAATCACCGAGCCGGTGGCGGCGGTGGAGGTGCCGGCAGTTGCAGCGGCCGACGGAAGCAGCGAAGTAGTCAAGCACTAAACCGAAGGGCCGGTGTCCGACCCGTTGGGTCAGACACCGGTTTGCCGGTTTTAGCGGTAAAAAGGGCGCCAGAAATGGCGCCCTTTTTGTTTCATGACCCGATTTGCCCTTGACACAGTGCAACCCCGACCTGTTTAATACGGCCCTGAGATTTTTATACGCATCACAACGCGGCATAAAAAACGGTATAAACGATATAAACCTTTGTGACGGGGACTGTAATGAACAAGACCGAACTGATCGACCACATCGCGACTTCCGCTGACATCTCCAAGGCCGCTGCTGCGCGCGCCCTGGATGCTGTGATCGATGGCGTAACCACCACCCTGGCCAAGAACGACAGCGTCACCCTGGTTGGCTTTGGCACCTTCTCCGTGAGCGAGCGCGCAGCCCGTACCGGCCGCAATCCGCGCACCAAAGAAGAGATCAAAATCGACGCAGCGAAAGTTCCTAAATTTAAAGCTGGTAAAGCTTTGAAAGACGCTGTACAATAATGGCCTTCGGTAAGCAGCAATGCTTACCGGCCAGTTTAAGCGGGCGCTTAGCTCAGTTGGTAGAGCGGATCCCTTACAAGGATTAGGTCGGGAGTTCGAGCCTCTCAGCGCCCACCACTTAAACGAAATGGTGTACCTGTTGTGAATGCTGGAGCGGTAGTTCAGTTGGTTAGAATACCGGCCTGTCACGCCGGGGGTCGCGGGTTCGAGCCCCGTCCGCTCCGCCAGCAAACACATATGGCCACTACCTGGAGTGGTAGTTCAGTTGGTTAGAATACCGGCCTGTCACGCCGGGGGTCGCGGGTTCGAGCCCCGTCCACTCCGCCAGAATCCCGAGAAAGCCCCACAAGTCCAAAAGACGGTGGGGCTTTTTCATTTGCTATTGGAGCAACTGCCCTGTAAAATCGCGCGAGCAGTTTTCACGCCTCCTCTCTACGGAAAAAAATAGCTGACATGTTTGATTTTGTACGCACGCATCAAAAGCTGATGCAGATTATCCTGGCGCTCCTGATTGTGCCGTCGTTTGTGCTGGTCGGTGTCAGCGGCGTCAAGCTGTTCGGCGAAGACGCGAACACGATTGCCAAAGTGGCAGGCCATCCGGTCACCCAGCAAGAATGGGACAACGCCCAGCGCAACCAGCTGGACCAGCTGCGCCAGCGCATGGGGCCGCAGTTCGACCAGAAGCTGTTCGATACTCCCGAGTTCAAACAGAACATCCTGGACCAGCTGATTGCCCAGCGCGCGATGAACGCGGAAATCCGCAGCGCCCACCTGACCGCCAGCGAGCAGAAGGTGCAGGAAGCGATTACGACGCAACTGCCATTGTTCAAAGCTGACGGCAGCTACGACAAGGAACAATACCTGCAGATCCTGGCAGCGCAAGGCATGAATGCCGGCATGCACCAGGAACAGGTTCGCCACGACCTGGCCTTGCAGCAGGTAGCTACCGGCGTGGAACTGAGCGGCTTCGTACCGCGCACCGTTGCCAAGGCGATTTCCGATTTCGGTTCGCAAGAGCGCGAAGTGCAGGAACTGGCGCTGCCGGTTTCGCAATTCCTGCCGAATGTGAAGGTCACTGACGACATGGTGAAGGCCTTCTACGACAAGAACGCCAAGCTGTTCGAGATTCCAGAGTCGGCCAAGATCGAATACGTCGTGCTGAACGCGGAAGCCGTGGCTTCGCAAGCCAGCGCAAGCGATGAAGAAATCGCCGGCTACTACAAGTCGAACCAAAAGCGTTTCGCGGCTGAAGAAACCCGCCGTGTCTCGCACATCCTGATCTCTGCCGAAGGCGGTAAAGCTGCGGCGAAGACCAAGGCGGAAGCAGTGCTGGCCGAAGTTCGCAAGAATCCGGCCGACTTCGCGAAGATTGCTCAAGCCAAGTCGGACGACTCTGGCTCCGCAGCGCAGGGCGGCGACCTGGGCGTGATTGCCAAAGCCGGCAATGCGGCTGAAGCAGCAGCCCTGAAGATGAAGCAGGGCGAGATCAGCGACCTGGTGGAAACCGATTTCGGCTACCACATCGTTACCGTGACCGAGTTGAAGCCGACCCAGGTAAAACCGCTGGACGAAGTGAAGGGCGAGATCGCTGCTGAAATCAAGAAGCAGAAAGCCGCCAAGCTGTACTCGGACATGTCCGAACAGTTCACCGACATCGTGTTTTCGGATTTCGAAAGCCTGAAACCGGTGGCCGACAAGCTGAAGCTGAAGATCGAAACCATGGACGGCATTTCCCGCCAGCCCAACCCGATCCTGGGCGCAGCGCCATTCAACAACGCCAAATTCCTGAACGCCCTGTTCGCCGACGAAGCGCTGAAGAACAAGCGCAATACCGAGGCTGTTGAAGTTGCGCCGCAAACCCTGGTTTCTGGCCGCATCGTCGAATTCAAGCCTGCTTCCAAGAAGCCGCTGGCTGAAGTGGAAGCGGCGATCAAACAGCAGGTAGCGCTGGAAGAGGCCGTAAAAGCTGCGAAGAAAGCCGGTGAAGAGAAGCTGGCCGCAGCCAAGAAGTCCGGCGATGCTGCAGGCTTCGGCGAGGTGAAAACCATCTCCCGTGCCAAGGCCGACGGCATCAATCCGGCGGCTGTGGCGGCAGTGATGAAGGCTGATGCCTCCAGGCTGCCAGCCTACGTTGGCGTGGAAATTCCGGGCCAGGGCTATGGCGTGTACCGCATTGGCAAGGTCGGCCAGCCGGCAGAGCAGGACGCTGCCCGCCGCGAAGAAGAAGGCCAGCGCATCAACCAGATCGTCGCACAGCAAGAGATGACTGGCTACATCGATGTACTGAAGCAAAAAGCCAAGGTCAAGATCCTGCACCCGGTTGCAACGATCAAGAAGCAGGCCGAATAAGATACTGAGCGCTTAAAAAAAGCCGGTGTCCGTGAAAACGGACACCGGCTTTTTTCATGCCTGCCGATTTTCTCCGCCGGGAGGCTTGTCCTGCTTATGCGCCGTGCAGCTTGCGTGCCGCGGCGACAAAGGAGTCGGGTGAAATATCGGGCAGCGCAACTTCAATCGCTTTTTCGAACTGGACGAAATTACGGTCGATCGATTTGAGGTAAGCCGGGTCGTAGTGGTCCACCAGCAGTTCATCGACCAGCGCCGGCATGTCGCCGGCAAACGCCATCGCCTGCCAGCGTTCGATGCGTTCGCGACCGTGCAGTTGCACCAGGAACTCCAGCTGGGCGTTCAGGGCAGGGGCGTTGCAGGCAAAGTGCTGGTAATCCTCGATCAGCAGTTTGACGCGGTCTTCCCGCGAGACCTGCATGGAGATGCAGGGCGAAGCGCGCATGCGCTCCATCAGCGCGCCCGGCACCCGCAGGCTGCCGACCTTGCGGCTCTCCGCTTCGACAAAGACAGGCAGGCCCGGGTCATAGCGGCGCAAGCGGTCCCAGATTGAAGTCTCGAATGCCTTTTGCGAAGGCTGCGGCTGGCAGGGGATATTGCCCAGCACCGAGCCGCGGTGGGCGGCCAGCTGCTCCAGGTCCAGCACCTGGGCGCCGATTGCTTCCAGCGTATCGAGCAGGCGGGTCTTGCCGCTGCCTGTGGTGCCGCAAATGACGCGGAAGTCCAGTTCCGGGGTTTGCTCGAGCTGGGCGTTGATGGCGCCGCGGAAGGCCTTGTAGCCGCCATCGAGCTGCACCACCGGCCAGCCGATCTTGGCCAGCACCGTCGCCATCGAGCCGCTGCGATTGCCGCCGCGCCAGCAGTAGATCAAAGGCTTCCAGTCGCGCGGCTTGTCCAGCCACAGGGTCTCGATGTGGTAACCGATATTCTTCGATACCATGGCGGCGCCGACTTTCTTTGCTTCGAAGGAGCCGACCTGCTTGTACATGGTGCCGACCGCGATGCGCTGCTCGTCATCCAGCACCGGGCAGTTGATCGCGTTTGGCAGGTGATCCAGCGCGTATTCGGACGGGCTGCGTGCATCGATGATGGTGTCGAAATCGTCGAGGCGGGACAGGACATCTTCGATAGAGAGGATTTCTGGATACTTCATTTAGTTTTGAGTATTGGCTGGAGGTGGGGCCAGATATTGCCCAGGATGATAGGGTGGGCCGCCGCCAGCGGATGCAGGCGGTCCGGCTGGAGCAGTTCGGGCTTTTGGGCGACGCCGTCAAGCATGAACGGCGCAAGCGGCACTTTGACGTCCTTGCTGAGGATGCCGTACATGGCGAAAAATTTGTCGGCGTAATCGCGGCCGTAGTTCGGCGGCATCCGCATGCCGACCAGCAGCACCTGGGCACCGGCCTTGCGCGAGTCGTCCACCATGGCGCGCAGGTTGGATTCGGCGGCGGCGACCGGCAGGCCGCGCAGGCCGTCGTTGGCGCCCAGTTCAATGATCACGATATTCGGTTTGTGCTTGCTCAGCAGGGCTGGCAGGCGGGTGCGGCCGCCGCTGGTCGTTTCGCCGCTGACACTGGCGTTGACCACGGTTGCGGGCAGTTTCTGGTCCTTCAGGCGCTGGTCGAGCAGGGCAACCCAGCCGGCCCCGCGCGATATGCCATATTCAGCCGACAGGCTGTCGCCCACCACCAGGACGGTTTTTGATGCAGAATAGGCGTTCGTGGCGGCGCTGAACATCAGCATCAGCACCGCGAAGCAGCGGACTATATTTTTGAACATGACCATGCGTGATATTCCTCAATCCTCCAGCCAATTGGCCAAGGCGGCGATTTCCGTCTCGGGACTGGGCAAGCGGGTGGCCGACGCCAGCGGCGAACTGACCATCCTGCATGGAGTGGATTTTACAGTGCAAAAGGCGGAAACGCTCGCCATTGTGGGGGCTTCCGGCTCCGGCAAATCGACCTTGCTTGGCCTGCTGGCGGGCCTGGATACGCCCACCGAAGGCACGGTAGTGCTCGATGGGGTGGATATTTTCGCCCTGGACGAAGATGGCCGGGCTGCCATGCGCAAGGAAAAACTGGGCTTCGTGTTCCAGTCGTTCCAGCTGCTGCCTCATTTGACGGCAGCCGAAAACGTGATGCTGCCGCTGGAGCTGGCCGGCGATAACGCGGCGCGTGAAAAAGCAGAAGCCATGCTGGGTCGGGTTGGGCTTTCCGCCCGTTTGAAGCACTACCCCAAGTTCCTGTCGGGCGGCGAGCAGCAGCGCGTGGCGTTGGCGCGTGCCTTCGTGACTCAGCCTCCTTTGCTGCTGGCCGATGAACCCACCGGCAGCCTGGATGCTGCCACCGGCGAATCGGTGATCCAGCTGATGTTCGAATTGAACCGCGAACATGGTTCGACCCTGGTGCTGGTCACGCACGATACCCATATCGCTGCGCGCTGCGGGCGCGTCATTACGATCGCGGCGGGAAAGATCGCCTGATCCGTCAAGAGCCGTGGTGCGCGGCCAGCCGGTTGAGGGCAGTGCGGATGGCCGGAATCAGCTCGCTCGCTGTAAGGCCGATCGGCCCGGCGCCGTCGGCGACGAGGACGTCGGCTGCCATGCCGTGCAGCCAGACGCCGGCCAGTGCAGCCTCCCATTCAGGCCAGCCCTGCGCGAGCAGGCTGCCGCACAAGCCGGACAGCACGTCGCCGGTGCCCGCCGTGGCAAGGGCTGGATTGCCGGTGGTATTGACTGCAATGACGCCGTCGCGCGCGGCGATCACGGTTCCTGAACCCTTCAGCACGACGGTCGCCGCGAGGCGCTCGGCCAAGGCACGTGCCGCGGCCGGCCGGTCCGACTGCACCTCGGCGGCCGTAATGCCGAGCAGCCGTGCGGCTTCCAGCGGGTGCGGCGTCAAGATGCAGGGAAGCGTGCGTTGCGCCAGTTGTTTGCGCAGGGCTTCGGAGCCGGCCAGCAAATTCAGTGCATCGGCGTCCAGCACCACGGCGCTTTGGCTGTGCAGGGCGCTGGCCAGCATTTCTGCGCTTGCCGCCGAGCCGCCCATGCCGGGCCCGATCACCAGGACCGCGCTGTTGAAGTCATATTGCTGGGCGCTGCGGCACATCAGCTCGGGCAGGGCGGCATCGAAGGCCGGTGCTTCGCCGACGAAGCAGGCGTAGACCCGCCCCGCACCGCTGGTGAGCGCCGTGCGTGCAGCCAGGATTGGCGCACCGGCCATGCCGCGCGCCCCGCCCACGACAGCCACACTGCCATGGCTTCCCTTGTGCGAACTGTGGCGGCGCCTGCGTATGCAGTGTCCGAAGAGCGCTACCTCGTTCAGCCTCGCCCGCGATGCGGGGAACAGGCCGCGCTCGATGTCCAGGTCGCGAACGATGACGACGCCTGCATGGTCGCGCCCCTCCGCCGTGTGCAGACCGGGCTTGTCGCCGATGAAGGTGACTGTGTGCGTGGCGCGCACGGCAACGCCTGGCTCAACTCCGCCCACAATGGCGCCGGTGTCGCAGTCAAGGCCGCTAGGCACGTCCAGCGCGAGGATCGGGCAGGCCAGGCCGTTGACGGCAGTTACCAGCGCAGCAAAGCCGCCGCTGATCGGCCGTGCCAGACCGATGCCTAACAAACCGTCGACAACCAGCGTCCATTCAGTCGCTGCGGCCACGGTGCACGCGTCAGCCGCATCGTTGAAGTCAGCGAAGCGCGCAGGCGAGCTGCGGGCGCGCCGCAGTGCTTCGATGCGTTCTGCCGAGGGCGTGTCTGGCGGCGGAAAATGCAGGACCGTGACTTGCGCGCCCGCATGGCCGAGGTGCGCTGCTGTTTCGAGGGCGTCGCCGCCGTTGTTGCCCGGTCCCGCCAGCACCAGCACCCGGGCGCGGTAAACAGTGAAAGGCAGGAGGTCGAGCGCCTCGCTGGCGCCGGCCTGGCCAGCGCGCTGCATAAGCGCACCTTCGGGCAAATGCTGTGCCGCAGCGCGCTCGATCGCGCGGATTTCTGCAATCGTGAAGAGGGGCGTCATGCGGGGCATTCTAGCACTACAATACCTGCTTCACGATTAGAGCGAGGCGGCGCAATGGACTGGCAATTCTGGATCGACCGAGGCGGCACTTTCACCGATATCGTAGCCCGGCGGCCCGATGGAAGCCTGGCTACCCACAAGCTGCTGTCGGAAAGTCCTGGGCAGTACCGTGACGCTGCGATTGCCGGCATCCGCCATTTGCTGGGCGTCGCCGCTGGCGGCCCGATCCCGGTCGGGCAAGTCGGCGCCGTCAAAATGGGCACCACGGTCGCCACCAATGCGCTGCTCGAGCGCAAAGGTGAGCCGACCGTGCTGGCGATTACGCGCGGCTTCCGCGACGCCTTGCGCATCGCCTACCAGAATCGTCCGCGCCTGTTTGACCGCCATATTGTGCTTCCTGAATTGCTCTACCAGCATGTCGTGGAAATCGATGAGCGCATCGGCGCCCACGGCGAATTGGTACAGGCCCTGGATCCTGCGGCGGCGCGCACAGGCCTGCAGGCCCACTATGATAAAGGGTTGCGTTCGATAGCCATCGTCCTGATGCACGGTTATCGCTACACGGCGCACGAAGCGGTACTGGCCCAGATCGCGCGGGAAATCGGCTACACACAAGTCTCCGTATCGCATCTGGTCAGCCCGATGATGAAACTGGTGGCGCGTGGCGATACGACGGTGGTCGACGCCTACCTGTCGCCAATCCTGCGCCGCTATGTGGACCAGGTGGCCTCCGAACTGCCGGGCGTGAACCTGCAATTCATGCAGTCCAGCGGCGGCCTGACCGATGCTCGTACCTTCCAGGGCAAGGATTCGATCCTGAGTGGTCCGGCAGGCGGCATTGTCGGCATGGTGCGCGCCAGCCGCGCGGCTGGTTTTGAAAAGATCATCGGCTTCGACATGGGCGGGACGTCGACCGATGTTTCGCACTTCTCGGGTGAATTCGAGCGTGTGTTCGAAACACAGGTGGCGGGCGTGCGCATGCGCGCGCCGATGATGAGCATCCACACTGTCGCCGCGGGCGGCGGTTCGATCCTGCATTTCGACGGCAGCCGGTTCCGTGTCGGACCCGATAGCGCCGGCGCCGATCCAGGCCCGGCCAGCTATCGCCGCGGCGGCCCGCTGGCGGTCACCGACTGTAACGTCATGCTCGGCAAGATCCAGCCGGAGTTCTTCCCGCAACTGTTTGGCGGCGACGGCGCGCAAGCGCTCGATGGCGCAGCAGTGCGCGAAAAGTTCAGCGCGATGGCCGCCGCGATCCAGGCAGCCACAGGTGCACCATCGTCGCCGGAGCAAGTTGCCGAGGGTTTCATTGAAATCGCGGTCGGCAATATGGCCAATGCAATCAAGCAGATTTCCGTGCAACGCGGGCATGACGTCACCGAATATGCCCTGACCAGTTTCGGCGGCGCAGGCGGCCAGCACGCCTGCCTGGTCGCCGATGCCCTGGGCATGAAGACTGTCTTCATCCACTCTCTGGCAGGCGTACTGTCGGCCTACGGTATGGGCCTGGCCGACCAGACGGCGATGCGCGAAAGTGCCGTCGAACTGCGGCTGGCGCCCGAAACGCTGCCAGCGCTGGAGGCACGCCTGCAGGCGCTTGGGGAAGAAGCTGTGGCCGAGCTGCACGCGCAGGCAGTCGTCGACGAACGTATCAGCGTGGTGCGCCGCGCCCACCTGCGTTACGAAGGCACGGATTCAGCCTTGATCGTCCTGTTCGACTCCATCGACGGCATGAAGGCGCAATTCGAGGCCGCATACCGCAAGCGCTTTTCCTTCCTGATGTCCGCCAAGGCGCTGATCGTGGAGGCCGTCTCGGTGGAGGCAATCGGCAAGTCGGATGCGCCACCGGAGGCCGCTCCCCGGCAAGCGCCGCGCCACGCCCCGCTGGCGCCATCGCAAACCGTGCGCATGTACAGCGCCGGCCAGTGGCACGAGACGGGACTTTTCAAGCGCGATGCGACCCGGATCGGCGACATCGTCAAAGGCCCGGCCATTATTGCCGAAGCCAACGCCACGACGGTCGTGGAGACCGGCTGGCAAGCCGAAGTGACGCCGCAGGACCACCTGGTGCTGACCCGGGTGCAAGCGCTGCCGGTACGTCGCGCCATCGGCACCACGGCCGATCCGGTAATGCTGGAAATCTTCAACAACCTGTTCATGTCGATCGCCGAGCAAATGGGCCTGCGCCTGCAGAACACGGCTTACTCGGTCAATATCAAGGAGCGCCTGGACTTCAGTTGCGCCATATTCGACGCCGAGGGCAAGCTGATTGCCAACGCGCCGCATATGCCGGTGCACCTTGGTTCGATGGGCGAAAGCATCAAGACGGTCATGCGCGGGAACGCCGGCCGGATGCACCCCGGCGACGTCTATATGCTGAACGATCCGTATAACGGCGGCACCCACCTGCCTGACGTCACTGTTATCACGCCGGTGTTCGACGAGGCGGGAAGCGAAATCCTGTTCTACGTCGGTTCGCGCGGCCACCATGCCGATATCGGTGGCAGCACGCCCGGATCGATGCCGCCCGATTCGCGCAATATCGAAGAAGAAGGCGTCTTGATCAACAACTTCAAGCTGGTCGACGGCGCTTCCGGCGGCCAGCTGCGCGATGCTGAAGCGCGCGCCTTGCTGGCCGGCGCGCGCTATCCGGCGCGTAATCCCGACCAGAACATGGCCGACTTCCGGGCCCAGGTCGCGGCCAACCAGAAGGGCGTGGAAGAGCTGAGCAAGATGGTCGCGCACTTCGGCCTCGACGTGGTGCGTGCCTATATGGGGCACGTGCAGGACAATGCGGAGGAGGCGGTGCGCCGCGTGATCAGCGCCTTGCGCAACGGCAGCTACGAACTGAAACTCGATAACGGCGCCGTGATCAAGGTCGCCGTTCGGGTCAACGCGGCAGAACGCAGCGCCGAGATCGACTTCAGCGGCACTTCCGGGCAGTTGGAGAATAATTTCAACGCGCCGTCCGCGGTGTGCATGGCGGCCGTGCTGTACGTATTCCGCACCCTGGTTGACGACGACATTCCGCTTAACGCGGGCTGCCTGAAACCGCTGCACGTGATCATCCCGCCGGGTTCGATGCTGAACCCCCGCTATCCCGCATCGGTCGTATCTGGCAACGTTGAAACATCGACCTGCATTACCAACGCGCTGTATGGCGCGCTAGGCGTGCAAGGCGCCTCGCAGGGGACGATGAACAACTTCACCTTCGGTAACGCGAAGCACCAGTATTACGAGACGATCAGCGGCGGCTCCGGCGCTGGCGATGGTTTCAGCGGTACTGACGTGGTGCAGACGAATATGACCAACTCGCGCCTGACCGATCCGGAAATCCTGGAATTCCGCTTCCCGGTACGCCTGGAAAGCTATGAGATCCGCCACGGTTCCGGCGGCGCGGGCCGCTGGCATGGCGGCAATGGCGGTGTGCGCAAGGTGCGCTTCCTGGAACCGATGACGGCCGCCATCCTGTCGAACAACCGCATCCATGCGCCGTTTGGCATGGCCGGCGGCGAGGCGGGGGCGTTGGGCCGCAATGCGGTGCTGCGCGCCGATGGCAGCACCGAGCAACTGGGCCATATCGGCAAGACCGAGATGCAGCCCGGCGACATCTTCGTCGTGGAGACGCCGGGCGGAGGGGGATTCGGGCCGGCCTAGGCGGTGGTGGAAATACCGTACTTGCGCTGGGTGCCCGAATACTGCATCAACACGGCCTCCAGCGCGGGGCTGCCGGCGTCGAGTCGACGGATGCGGTCGATCAGGGTGCCGGCCTGGTCGCCCAGCGGTGCTTCCCAACCCAGTTCGTCCAACTGGCGCAGGATCGCCTGCACGGCGGCATACAGTACCTTGAGGTTGCCCGGCGTGCGGCGCAGGGCCTGGTGCAGCGTCGCCACCGCAGCGCGGTGGTCGCCCTGGCGCGCCATGGACTCGGCCTCGGTAACCAGTTCCTGCATGACGTTGTCGATCTTTTCGCCGACGCCCTGTGCCAGGTCGTGGCGGCCGGCTTTCTCGAAGACGCTGACAGCTTCTTCCATGGTGATCGGTTTTTCGTTGTCGTTCATCATATGCATGACGACATCCGCGGCATCCTTGTCCAGCCGATGCTTCAGGCAGGAATCGACCAGGCCGATGCGCAGGCGATTCGACAGGCCGCGTGCCATGCCCACCGCAGTCACCGCATTCGACAGCTCGGAGGCGGCTTCGGTCGCGTGCCCGGTTACGTCCAGCAGCAGGGCAGAGGAAATATGCTTGCACACTTCCGTATTGGCGCTGGCGCGCAGCGTGCGCTCCATATCGCGGATCACGCCGGAGGCCTGGTTGACGTCGCCTTTGCGCACCAGTGCGCGCACCAGGTTCACATGGTCTTCGGGATCGCGGAATTCGGAATAGCGGGCCTTGGCCACCACCTGGCGGAATGCCTTTTCGGCTGCCGTGATATCGCCGGTGCCGTACGCCACTTCGCCGAGGTGGCGCAGGCGCCGCACCATATTCGGCGACATCGACACCGCGTCTTCCAGGATTTTCTTGGCCTGCTGCGACTGGCCCATGGCCTCGTAGGAGCGGGCCAGCAGGTCATAAGCCGCCATCATGTTGGGGTTGGCTTCGAGCAGGCGCTCCAGCGTGCCCATTGCGTCGGCATAGCGCTCGAGGCCGAACTGGCAACGGGCCAGTCCGAGTTGCGCCCAGCCGGTAGGACGCCCAACCAGGATCGCCTGGTAGATCAGCTCCGCTTGCGCGAGTTCGCCGGCTTCGTAATGGAGTTCGGCGCGCAGGCGGGCAAATTCCGTGACGTAGCGCGGATTGGCCGCTTCAGCTTCCTGGCAGGCGTCGATGGCTTCGCGCTGCTTGCCTTGTGCGATAAACTGGTAGATCGGCATGAATACCGCCCGCCGATCCACGGCGCGGCCGATGCGCTGCATCAGGCCGTCGACGGTGAAGGGCTTCAGCACATAATCGGTCGGCGTCAGTTCAGCGGCGCCAATCACCTTGGTCTGCACCGCTTCCGATGTCAACATGATGAAGATGGCCGAGCGGTCGATCAGCTTATGGTGGCGCAGGTCTTCCAGCAATTGCTGGCCATCCTGGCCGTTGTCGTCATTGCCGCTGCCAAGGTCATATTCGCACAGGATGACGTCAAAGCGTTTGTTGGTCAGTTGCCGGATCGCCGTACCGGAGCTGACGGCATACTCGATGCGCGTGATCGAGGCCTGGTTCAGCATATTGTGCAGGTTGCCCCGCATCGCCGGGTTGGGGTCGATGATCAGCACCGACAGGTCGCTATACGATTGCATTAACTTCGTCTCTTATTGTTTGCCCCGGAGGGTGACATATTGTGATGATAACGCAGCCAGCATGGGATGATGGGGATCCGCCTGGCGCATTCGTATCAACAGCGCTGCACATTGCTCGCCCAGCGCCGCTTCCCAGCCGCTGTCGCCCAACAGTCGCAGCATGGCTGAGGCGAGGGCGGAGATCAGCCCGGCGTTCTCCGGGCGCCGCCGCACAGCCACCTGGAGTACCTCGATCGCCCCGCGCTGGTCGCCCTGGCCGCTGCGCGCGGCGGCCTGCCTGACCAGGCCGTCGAGGTAGCGCTCCACGCTGTCGCCCTGGTTTTGCGCCAGTTCGGCCCGGCCGGTGCGTTCATAGACCGCTGCCATATCGGATTCGCTGACGCCGCTGGCCGGATTGCCGGCCAGCGCATCCAGCAATTGCATGCCTTGTTCGTCCATGCCGTGGCGCAGGCAGTTTTCCGCCAGGTCCAGTTTGAGCGCGCTCGACAGGGTAGCTGCTGCGCCGGCTGCGTGTGCGGCATGCGCCAGTTCGCTTTGCGCCGCCCCGGCATTGCCGTTCAGTTCCTGTACCAGGGCCGAGGAATAGGCCTTGCAGGCGTCCGTCGCGGGGCTGCCGCGTGCCGAACGGTCCAGGTCGCGCAAGGCATTCGCTGCGCCGGCGGCATCGCCTTTCCGGACCAGGGTTCGCACCAGGTTCACGTGGTCTTCCGGGTCGCGGAACTCCGAATACCTGGATTTGGCGACCACCTGCTTGAAGGTCTTTTCGGCCGCCTCCAGATCGCCGGACTGCAACGCCACTTGGCCGAGGTGACGCAGGCGCCGCACCATATGGGGCGAGATCGAGACCGCTGCTTCCAGCGCGGCGCGGGCTTCCGCCGGCTGGCCAAGCGCTTGCTGGGTGCGTGCTATAAGGTCATAGGCCGCCATGTATCTGGGGTTGTCGTCGATCAGGCGCTGCAGGGTGTCCAGGGTATCGGCGAATTGGCCCTGCTGGAACTGGCAGCGCGCCAGGCCAAGCTGGGCCCAGCCGAGGGGCCGGGTTTCCAGGATCTCCCGGTAGATTGTTTCCGCCTGCGCGACTTCGCCCAGGGCCGTATGCGCTTCGGCCCGCAAACGGGCGCATTCGGTGGCGTAGCGCGGATTGGCCGCCGCCGATACTTCACTGGCCAGTATCGCCTCACGCAACCGCTCGCGCCCGATCATCTGGTGGATCGGGCGCAGGGCGGCGCGCCGGTCGACCGCCCGGGCGATGCGCTGGGCCAGCACGTCGACCGTGAACGGCTTGAGGATGTAATCGGTTGGGGTCAGCTCCGCCGCGCTCACTACCTTGCTGTACACCCCCTCGGTGGTCAGCATGATGAAAATGGCGGCAGGGGAGATCAGCTGGTGGTGGCGCAGGTCTTCCAGCAACTGCTGGCCATCCTGTCCCTGGTCGTTGCCCAGGTCGTACTCGCAGAACACCAGGTCGAACGCCTTCTTTTCGAGATGGCGGATGGCAGTTCCTGCGCTCACGCCGTGCTCGATGCGGGTGATCCCCAGTTGGCCGAGCATCTTGTGCAGCCCGCTGCGCATATGCTGGTTGGGGTCGATAACCAGGACTGACAGGTCGCTATATTCTTCCATTTTGGGGGTAGAAGGCTGTCATAAAGGCAGAATACCCCAAGGACGAGCAAAAAACAGGCATAAACGCAGCAAATGTTGCTTTCGGACCAATGAAGGAAGGGTGGGAAGTGATGCGTGAAACAAGTATAATGTCGGCAAATCGAAATACAGCAAGACCAGTCAGCTCGTGCACAGTATTCCTTTAAACCGCAGCTACGCTGCATTCTTCACGCCCCCACTATGTTGATTCTGCCGGGCTCCAACGCCCTGTCCTCCTTCCGTAGCCAACGCCTCCTTAACCAGCTTCAAGCAGTTCTGCCGACCATTACGTCGGTCCAAGCCCGCTTTATCCACTTTGTCGACTCCGCTTCGCCCCTGTCCGAAGACGATCTGAACCGCATGAATGGCCTGCTGACCTACGGCGAGCCAGCCTTGCCGGAGCATGCTGAAGGCGTGGTGGAAGAGTTTGTCGTCATCCCGCGTTTCGGCACCATTTCGCCTTGGGCTTCCAAAGCCACCGATATCGTGCACAACTGCGGCATGGCGCACATTCACCGCGTGGAGCGTGGCGTTGCTTACCGCATCAACCTGAAGGGCGGCATCCTGGGCACCGGCCTGGGCGCGGCCAGGAAGCTGGATAGCGAGCAGGCGCAAGCCGTCGCGGCGCTGCTGCATGACCGCATGACCGAATCCGTGCTGCGCCACCCGGACCAGGCCGCCGGCCTGTTCTCGAGCCTGGAAGCCAAGCCGCTGGAATCGATCGACGTGATCGGCGCCGGCCGCACCGCGCTGGAAAAGGCCAATACCGACCTTGGCCTGGCGATGTCGGACGACGAGATCGACTACCTGCTGGAAGCCTTCACCAACGCCAAGCGCAACCCGACCGACGTCGAACTGATGATGTTCGCGCAAGCGAATTCCGAGCACTGCCGCCACAAGATCTTCAACGCCGACTGGACCATTGACGGCGTGGTGCAGGACAAGTCGCTGTTCAAGATGATCAAGAACACCCACGAGAAGAACCCGCGCGGCACTATCGTGGCCTATTCGGACAACTCGTCGATCATTGAAGGCGCTGAAGTTACCCGGTTCTACCCGCGTGAAGGCCAGGAATACGCGCCGTCCACCGAGCTGGTGCACACCCTGATGAAGGTGGAAACCCACAACCACCCGACCGCGATTTCCCCATTCCCTGGCGCCTCCACCGGTGCCGGCGGCGAAATCCGCGACGAAGGCGCGACTGGCCGGGGCTCCAAGCCTAAAGCCGGCCTGGCCGGCTTCACCGTGTCCAACCTGATGATCCCTGGCGCCGTGCAAGCCTGGGAAAACGCGGCCAATGTGACCGCGCCGGTCGGCAAGCGCGACGAAAGCCAGGTGTACGGCAAGCCCGAACGCATCGCTTCGCCGCTGCAGATCATGATTGACGGCCCGCTGGGCGGCGCCGCTTTCTCCAATGAATTCGGCCGCCCGGTGCTGGGCGGCTACTTCCGTACCTACGAGCAGAACATCGGCCAGCAGTTCGCCGGCGGCAAGGACACCGTGATGGGCTATCACAAGCCGATCATGATTGCTGGCGGCATCGGCAATATCTCCGGTTCGCACACCCACAAGAACGACATCCCGGTTGGCAGCCTGCTGATCCAGCTGGGCGGTCCAGGCATGCGTATCGGCATGGGCGGTTCGGCCGCGTCGTCGATGGCAACCGGCACCAATACCGCCGACCTGGACTTCGATTCCGTCCAGCGCGGCAATCCGGAAATGGAACGCCGCGCCCAGGAGGTCATCAACGGCTGCTGGCAGCTGGCCGACAAGAACCCGATCATTTCGATCCACGACGTGGGTGCGGGCGGCCTGTCCAACGCTTTCCCGGAAATCACCAACGACGCCAAGCGCGGCGCGATCTTCGACCTGCGCAAGGTGCCGCTGGAAGAATCCGGCATGGCGCCGAAAGAAATCTGGTCCAATGAATCGCAGGAGCGCTATGTTCTTGCCATTGCGCCGGGCGACCTGGCACTGTTCCAGGCCCTGTGCGAGCGTGAACGCTGCCCATTCGCCGTCGTCGGCGTGGCAACCGAAGAGCGCCAGCTGAAGGTGATCGACCAGGAAATGGGCAACAACCCGGTCGACATGCCAATGGAAGTCCTGCTGGGCAAGCCGCCAAAGATGCACCGCGACGTGAAGCACGTGCAGAACGACCTGCCGGCCATCGACCTGACCGGCATCGCGCTGGAAGAAGCCGCCAGGCGCGTGCTGCTGCTGCCAACCGTGGCCGACAAGAGCTTCCTGATCACCATCGGCGACCGTACCGTGGGCGGCATGTCGGTGCGCGACCAGATGGTGGGCCCATGGCAGGTGCCGGTGGCCGACTGCGCCGTGACCACCCTGAGCTACGACGGTTACGTGGGCGAGGCGATGGCGATGGGCGAGCGTACGCCGCTGGCTGTGATCGACGCCCCGGCTTCCGGCCGCATGGCGGTCGGCGAGACCGTCACCAACATGGCTGCCGCGCCGATCAACGACATTTCCGACATCAAGCTGTCGGCCAACTGGATGGCTGCCTGCGGCCAGCCTGGCCAGGATGCGGCCCTGTTCGACACCGTCAAAGCGGTCGGCATGGAACTGTGTCCGGCGCTGGGCCTGTCGATCCCGGTCGGCAAGGACTCCCTGTCCATGCGCACCACCTGGAAAGATGAAGGCGCTGACAAGGCGGTGATTTCGCCCGTGTCCCTGATCGTTTCCGGTTTCTCGCCGGTGTACGACGTGCGCAAGTCGCTGACCCCGCAGATCCGTACCGACCTGGGCGAAACTTCCCTGATCGTGATCGACCTGGGCCGCGGCAAGAACCGTATGGGCGCCTCCGCGCTGGCGCAGGTCATGGGCCAGCTGGGCAATGCCGCACCGGACGTGGATTCGCCGGAAGACCTGAAAGGCTTCTTCAACGCGATCCAGCAGCTGAACAAGGAAGGCAAGATCCTGGCCTACCACGACCGTTCCGACGGCGGCCTGTACGCAACCCTGGTGGAAATGGCCTTTGCCGGCCGCGCCGGCCTGTCCGTCAACCTGGACATGCTGACCCTGGGCGCCGAAGGCACCATGGACCATGGCGATGCCAAGAACTGGGCCGGCCAGGTCGCAGAGCGCCGCAATGAGCTGACCCTGTCCGCGCTGTTCAACGAGGAGCTGGGCGCTGTGATCCAGGTTCGCGCTGAAGAAAAATCGGCCGTGATGGACGTGCTGCGCACCTTCAACCTGGGCGCTTGCAGCCACATTATCGGCAAGCTGAACGACCGTGGCGTGATCGAATTCACGCGCGACGCCAAGACCATCTACTCGCAGCCGCGTGCCGAGCTGCATCGCCTGTGGAGCGAAACCAGCTGGCGTATTTCCCGCGTGCGTGAAAATCCTGCGACCGCGGATGCGGAATACGATCGCCTGCTGGACGAAACCGATCCAGGCATGCAGCCAAAAGTCGGCTTCGACATGGCGCAGAACATCGCCGCACCGTTCCTGTCGTCGGGCGTACGTCCTCGCGTCGCAATCCTGCGCGAACAGGGCGTGAACTCGCATATCGAGACTGCCTGGGCGATGCACCGCGCCGGTTTCACCGCCGTCGACGTGCACATGAGCGACCTGATTGCGCGCCGCGTTTCGCTGGACGATTTCCAGGGCATTATTGCCGTGGGCGGTTTCTCGTACGGCGACGTGCTGGGTGCAGGCGAAGGCTGGGCCAAATCGATCCTGTTCAATCCGGAAATGGCCGACCAGTTCGCCAAGTTCTTCCAGCGCAAGGATACCTTCGGCATGGGTATCTGCAACGGCTGCCAGATGATGTCGAACCTGAAATCGCTGATTCCAGGTGCCCACGCCTGGCCGAAGTTCACCACCAACAAGTCCGAGAAGTTCGAAGCACGCTTCTCAATGGTGGAAGTGCTGGATTCGCCATCGATCTTCCTGCAAGGCATGGCCGGTACCCAGGCGCCGATTGCCATTGCGCACGGTGAAGGGTTTGCCGACTTCAGCCAGACCGGCATTATCGACGAGGCAATCGGCGCACTGCGCTTCGTGGACAACAAAGGCAGTGCCACCGAAACCTACCCGTACAACCCGAACGGTTCGCCGCGCGGGCTGACTTCGGTAACCACGGCCGACGGCCGCTTCACCGTGATGATGCCGCACCCGGAACGCGTGTCCCGCACGGTGCAGAACTCCTGGCACCCGGACGGCTGGGGCGAGGATGCGCCTTGGGCGCGCATGTGGGGCAACGCGCGCAAGTTCATCGGTTAAGGCTTATGCGCGCCGGCGGCGCGCTGCCAGCAAGGCAGCGATGCCGCCGAGCATCAAAACGGCCCCGCCCGGGGCCGGCACCTGGGTCGCATCGGCGAATTGGAAGTCGTCGGCGACCCAGTTTCCATTCAACTGTCCCAGTTCGCGCCGATCGATCCGGTAGCCCGTGACCGGGCCAAGGGACGCGAAGATGCTGGTGTCGGCAAAGGACAGGGGCTCGGGCAGGCCGGGGTGACTTTCCGGCAAGTCAAACACGACTGAACCAAGTTCGGTTGCGCCATTCAAGGCCACGATCGTGACCTGGTCCGCGCCGCCTTCACCAAATCCATAGTACTGGTTGCGGCCAAACCAGGCGCCGGTCAGCACTTTATTGGTGGTGATTGTCATGCCGCTGGAACCGGATGAATTGGAGACGAAATAATGGCCGGAATGCGGAATACCAAACAGGGGACCGCCTGGCCCGCCGACCCGATATTGGTCGCCGACCACGCCAAAGCGTGCGTCCCAGATCACGCCCTGATATTCCAGGCTGTCCGGTGAACTGGTCCACTGGATACCGCTTGCGCTATCCAGCGCGGGCGGAATCGGCAGGTCGTCAAATGTGGCGATGACACCCGCCATTGCTGGTGCCGCGCTAATAAAAGCGGCGCAGGCAATTAACTGCCGTAATGCGAGTTTATTCATTTCCAGCCTCCTTAAGTTGTCACGAGTTTAACTCGGCATTTTAAGGCCCGGCAATGGTGTGCATTATTGCTGTTGTTTTGGCGTCGGCCCGCAACTTCCATGGTGCACGCCAGAAGCTGGCGTGTTCACGCAAATTCCGGGCTTAGTCCAGGGGCGTCAGGTGCTTGCCCGCTTCGCGGATGCTCAACCGGGCGAGGCCCTTCTTGTTTTCATTAATAAAATGAGCCACATTATGTGGTGCATGCCGGGCATAATCCCGCAAGGCCCAGCCAATTGCTTTCTGAATGAAAAATTCATTTTCATGGCCGAGTGCGAGGGAATATCGGAACAGCCGCATTTCATCGGTTTTCCCGCGCCAGCCTAATTGGTGGAGGAGGGCAATCCGGCGCATCCAGAAGTTTTCATGCTTTAAAGCCTTGTCCATTTCATGGTGCTCAAAGCGCAGCACGTCGCCGATAATTCCAGCTAGGCCATCCACCGAATCCCACCACGATTTGCGCGGGACGAAGGCCAGCAATTCCGGCACATCGATAGCTTTGAATTGTTTCCAATGCGCCGCCATTAAATCGAGGGCCGCATATTGGTATTCCCGTTCCGGCATTTGCCAGAGTTCGCCTGCCACGCCGATCAGCTCGGCAGGCGCAGCACCTGTGAAGGCCCGGATCAGCGGCTTGATTGCCGCGCGCCGGGCCGGCGTGGCGATGCCGAGGAAGGGGAATTGTTCGCGCATATAGGCGCGCATCGCCGGGGCCCGGGTGGCATCGGCCAAAGGAGCGAGGGCGGAAATGATGTCTTTGGTGGTTGGCATAATAAAAAAGCGCCCCGCGGGGCGCTTGATCAAGGCAGCCGGTAAAGGCGCACCCGGGATTATTGCACTTTAGCCTTGGCGATCAGCTGGTCGCGGTAAGCTGCAACTTTGCGCTGGGTCAGGGACTCGGAGATCTGGCCTTTGATTTCGTCCAGGGACGGCACTTTGGCGGCGCGGGAGCCTTCCAGCTTGATCACGTGGTAGCCGAATTGCGATTGCACCGGCTTGTCGGTGACCTGGCCGTCTTTCAGGGCCACCATGGCATCCGCGAATGGCTTCACGTAGTTGCCTGGTGCTGCCCAGTCCAGGTCGCCGCCGTTGGCTGCCGACCCTGGATCTTGCGAAGCCTTGGCCAGCTCTTCAAACTTGGCGCCGCCTTTCAGCTTGGCGATGATGTCGGTTGCTTCTTTCTCGGTCTTCACCAGGATGTGGCGAGCGTGGTATTCCTTCTCGCCTTTGGAAGCCTTGAACTGGTCGTAAGCAGACTTGATTTCTGCGTCGCTCACAGGGTTTTTCTTCACATAGCTGACCAGCAGGGCGCGGATGATGATTTCCTGGCGAGCTTGTTCCAGGGCGTCTTTCACGTCCTTGTTGGCAGCAACGCCTTGCTTGGTGGCTTCCTGCACCAGCACTTCGCGGCCGATCAGGGATTTCTTGATCATTTCGCGCAGTTGTGGCGAGTCAGGCTGGCCTTGGGCGGCAGCTTGTTTGACAGCGGCATCCATCTGGGCCGATGGAATGACTTTGCCGTTCACGGTGGCGACGTTCTGGGCAAACGCAGGAGCTGCAGCAACTGCGATCAGGGCCAACAGCAGGGTAGCTGGTTTAAATTTCATTGAGTGTTTCCTTAGTTAAAATAAATCCGGCGCCACTCAGGCGCCGGATCAGGTCCGTGACGGATTATTGTACTTTGGCTTTCTTAACCAGGGATTCCTGATAGGTCTGCAGTTTTGCGCGCATCAGGGAATCGGCGATACGTGGCTTCACTTCTTCCAGGGTTGGCAGCTTGACGGCGCGGGTGTCTTCTACCTTGATCACGTGGAAACCGCTCGGGGTTTGCACTGGCTTCTCGGTAATCTGGCCTTTTTGCAGCGAGGTGAAGGCATCTGCGAAGACTTTAGGGAAGTTGCCTGGGGTGCCCCAGTCCAGGTCGCCGCCGTTGGCAGCGGAACCGGTATCCTTGGAGTTCTTGGCCAGGTCTTCGAACTTGGCGCCGCCTTTCAGCTTGGCGATGATATCGGTCGCTTCTTTTTCGGTTTCAACCAGGATGTGACGCACGTGGAATTCCTTGTCGCCTTCAGCGGCAACAGCGCGGTCGTATTCAGCCTTGATTTCGGCGTCCGCAACCGGGTTCTTCTTCACGTAATCAGCAGCCAGGGCATTCAGCATGATGTCCTGACGAGCCTGTTCCAGGGCAGTGGTGACGTCCTTGCTCTTGGACAGGCCTTGCTTCTCGGCTTCCTGGATCATTACTTCGCGGCCAATCAGGGACTTCTTGATCATTTCGCGCAGTTGTGGGGTGTCTTGCTGCTGGCCTTGGGCAACGACTTGTTTGACCAGGGCGTCAACTTTGGCGGTCGGGATGGCTTTGCCATTAACGACGGCGGCGTTCTGGGCAAAAGCTGGTGCAGCGGCAACGGCGATAAGTGCGAGCAGCAAGCGGGCTGGCTTGAAAGTCATTTAGTTTAATTCCTAGGGAAAGTTTACTGAATTGCGGGGATTTTGAGCTGGTTCGCCGAGATGTCTCTACTATTCAACGATCGAGGTTCTTTTTGATGTTTCCCAAAAACTCCGCGCATATCATACTTCGGACGGTGCCAGTGCGGTAATGGCCAATGCATGAATTTCTTTATGCATCATATCGTGCACGGAATCATACACCAGACGATGGCGCATGACGAGTTTCACACCCTCGAATTTAGTAGAGACTATTTTCAGTCTGTAATGACCGCCGCCGGAGGCTGCGCCGGCATGGCCGGCATGCAGCGCGGATTCATCATCCAGCACGATTTCCGTCGGGGCCAGCGCCGCTTCCAGGCGCTCGCGGATCTTGGCCAGGCGCGGATCGCTCATGCTTCATCCTTAATATGTTTAGAGAGGTAGAAAGCCTGCGCGATAAAGAACACCAGCATCATTCCGGTAACCCCGAAAGCCTTGAAATTGACCCAGGCGTCGTTATCCGACTTGAACAGGATGAAGGCGACAAACAGGTTGACGAAACCCAGCACCAGCCAGAAGGTAATCCACATGAAATGCAGGCGGACCCAGACGTGCTCAGGCAGCTGTACCTGCTTTTCCATCGCCACGCGAATCATGTTTTTATCAAAGAAGCGGTAAGCCACCAGCATTGCCGTAGCGAGCGACCAGTAGATAATGGTCGGCTTCCATTTGATAAAGCCATCGTCGTGGAAATAAATGGTCATGCCGCCAAATACGATAAACACTACAAGGGAAACCCATAGGGCACCATCGACTTTTTTGCGGCGCGCCAACAGATATAACACTTGCGCAGCAGTGCCGATAATACCGACGATGGTGGCAACAACGATCGCCGCTTGCGAAGCGGGAATTGCGCCGCCGGCAACCAGGTCGCCGAGGTGGGCATTCAACATGGCATGCGCCGCTTCCTGGTGGCTGCCGGCAAACTTGTAGCTGACAAAGAACAGAATCAGCGGAAACAGGTCGAAAATAATCTTCATCTTTTTAGGGCTTTGGTTCGAAGCGCAGCGAAGCCGAATTAATGCAATAGCGCAAGCCGGTCGGCGGAGGGCCATCGGGGAAGACGTGGCCCAGGTGGGCGTCACATACTGCACAGATGATTTCGGTGCGCAGCATACCATGCGAGCGGTCGGTTTTCTCTATGACATTGGCGGGATTGAGCGCCTTGAAGTAGCTCGGCCAGCCGCAACCTGAATCGAACTTCGCATCCGATTCGAACAGTGGCGTATTGCAGCACACGCAGGTATAGATGCCATGCTCGTGGTGGTCCCAGAACTTGCCGGTAAAGGCACGCTCGGTGGCCGCGTGGCGGGTCACCTGGTATTCCGTTGGATCGAGCTGGGCGCGCCATTCGGCGTCAGTCTTGACTACTTTGTCGCTCATTTTCTCTCTCACGATGAGCAGCTTACCGAGAGCTGGCTGGACCAGTCCGGCGGGAAGCCTGCGTATTGTTCATTTTCAGTTTGCTCGTCGAAAGGGCGCTCGAGCATGGCCAGCAAGCGTTCTACTTCGGAAAAGTCTTTATTTTGCGCCTTTTCAATGGCGACCTGTGCCATATAGTTTCGCAGCACATATTTGGGGTTGACCTGATCCATCGCAAGTTTTCGCGCTGCATCATCGCTGTTTTCCGCGCGCAGACGCGCACGGTAAGCTTCGGCCCAGTGATCGAAAGCGGGGCGGTCGATGAACAGGTCGCGCAGCGGTTCGTCGCCTTCGGGACCGCCCGCGCGCAAGCCGCTGAGGCGGCGGAAGAAGATCGTGAAATCGGTGTGATTGGCTTGCAGAACGGCGAATAGGCCATCGAGCAGTTCGCGGTCCGCATCCTGTGCGGTCGTCAAGCCTAGTTTGGCGTGCAGCAGTTTGTCGATGTGGCGCGCGAACTCGGGCTGGTACGCATCGAGCGCTTCCTGTGTCAGCTCGACTTCGCCGATCAGCGGCAGCAGCGCTTGCGCCAGGGCGTAGCAGTTCCAATGGCCGATTTGTGGCTGGTTTGAATAGGAGTAGCGTCCCTGGTCGTCGCTGTGGTTGCAGATCTGGTTGGCGTCGAAGCCATCCATGAAGCCGAACGGGCCGTAATCCAGGGTCAGGCCCAGGATCGACATATTGTCGGAATTCATTACACCATGCATGAAGCCTACGGCTTGCCAGTGGGCAATCATGCGCGCGGTACGGCGGCTTACTTCTTCCAGCAAGGCTGCGTAAGGATTTTCTTCCTCGCGAAGGGCTGGGTAGAAGCGCTCGATCACGTAATCGGCCAGTTGCTTCA
This sequence comes from Duganella sp. Root336D2, assembly GCF_001425005.1. Classification (GTDB taxonomy): domain Bacteria; phylum Pseudomonadota; class Gammaproteobacteria; order Burkholderiales; family Burkholderiaceae_D; genus Rugamonas. The sequence goes on from NZ_LMDB01000006.1 coordinate 99,648, forward strand.
ATTCTTCCGGCTTGCGGTTGTAATACCAATGTTCGAACGAGCCGAAACGGACGAAGCTGGGCGCCATGCGCACCACGACAGCGGCCGTTTCGATCGACTCGCGGACGATGCCCTGGTCCGAGCCGACGACCGACAAGGCGCGGGTCGTTGGGATACCCAGGCCATGCATCGCTTCCGAGCACAGGAACTCGCGGATGGAGGAGCGCAGTACTGCACGCCCGTCACCCATCCTGGAATAAGGTGTCATGCCGGCGCCCTTCAACTGCAGCTCAACCGGACCGTCCGCAGTAGTGATATCGCCGAGCAGGATGGCTCGTCCATCGCCGAGCTGGCCGGCCCAGACACCGAACTGGTGGCCGGAGTAAACAGCTGCCAGCGGCTTTGAGCGTTCAGCAACACGATTGCCGATCAGGATTTCAAGCGTTTCCTGGGTTGAAAGCGCTGTGGGTTCGAGGCCGACCAGGCGTGCGGCTGAAGGACTCGCTGCAACCAGGTATGGCGCCGGCAGCGGCGTTGGCATCAGGTGCGTGAAGAAGGCGGGCGGCAGGCCCGCGAAGGAATTTTCAAAAGGGAAGTTTGCGGCGCTCATTTCCCCGCATTGTAACGCAGGCGAAGAGGGCCAGTTACCGTCCTAAGGGAAAACTAAGTATCGCTTTGCCCCTTGCGCAAGAATGCCTTTCTCACAAGTGACTTGCTGTCGAAAAGTTTTACACCTGATGACTGCGAAATCAATATGGCTGAGATTAACTGTTTGATTCTGCGGGGGGGTGACTTGCAGGCACGCTCTATGCATCTACTACGATACAACAACCAAGGGGGTGCCATGAAAATCTTGAAAACACTGTTGGGTGCAGCACTGAGTGTCGCCGCTTTGGCGGCTCCAATCGCCGAAGCTGGAACGATTACTTTCCAGTTCGGTAATAGTGGAGCGTATAGCGGGGATGTGCCTCCTGCAACCCAGGATATTTACGCAACTGCAACCCTCAACTGGGTAGACGGCGACACCATGGCGACTCTCGTGATGAGCGTCGGCCCTGGCTTGCCTACCGGTGCGTACGTCAATGATTGGTATTTTAACCTTGCTGGCGGCAACAATTTGACGGACGTCCAGTACGCTGGCGGCGTGGGCGATATTGAAGCGTCGAGCGTCTATTTTGGAACCCTGAATGGGTATAACGCAGACGGCGGCGGCTATTTCGACATGCGCTTCTCGTACTCCACCAGTGACCATCAACTGGGGGAAGGTGATGTCTCAACGTACACGCTCACCGCGCTGAGTGCTTTGTCCGCGGACGCCTTTAGCGACTTTTCGGTTCACAAAATCGGTAAGCAATGGGTGATAGATGGACGGATGATCCAGGCTGCAGTTCACGTGCAAGGCTACGAGGGCAGCGTGTGGCTGAAGCAATGTGACGATAATGGTGTGGATTGCGGTCCTCCAGTGATCGACTTCTGCACGGAAAACCCAACCGATCCAGCTTGCGTCGCTGTTCCAGAACCAGCAACCCTGGCCATCCTTGGCACCGGTCTGTTCGGCATGGCGCTGGCACGTCGCCGCAGGGGTAAGTGGTAATGACTAAGATTTCCGAAACCAGAACGGCAGCCTAGGCTGCCGTTCTTTTTTGTTACTTACCGGGTAACGTAGACCGTAGAGGTCGAAGTGTTGCCCGCCTTGTCGCGCGCAACCGCTTGCAGCGTGTGATTGCCGCGCGCCGCCTTGTTGGTGTTCCAGTTGTAGGACAGGCTGGAACCGGCACCGGAAGCAACCACGCCGCCGTCGACGTACAGCGACATCGAAATGCCCGCGCTGCCGCTATTGTCCGAAGCGTTGACCGAAACGGTCACGTTGCCGCGAACAGAACCTGCCACCGGGTTGGTAATCCGGACTACCGGCGCGGTGGTATCGGTGGCCGGCTGAGTCGTCGTCGTGTTTGCCACGTTCACCGAGACCGGCGAAGACGATGCGACGTTGCCGGCTGCATCATAGGCCACGGCAGTCAAGGTTGCCATGCCGTTGATAACTCCCTTGGTATCCCAGGCGAAGCTGAACGGTGCGGCGGTGTCGGAAGCGACCACGGTACTGTTGACTTTGAGCTCCACACGGGTAACGCCAACGTTATCCGATGCGTTGGCGGTAACGGTTGCGATGCCGGAAACCGTGCTGCTGGCGCCAGGAGAGGCAATCGCTACCGTCGGACGAGTCGTATCGGTGACGGGCACGGTGGTCGAGCTGCCAGCGGCCGCTACCGCAGCAGCAGCGTTGACGCGGCCATAGCCGAAGTAGATGTCACGTCCTGAAGTGCCGAGGTCGGTTGCCGTGGAAAACAGGATGTTCTGTACCTGGGCACCGGTCAGCGATGGATTTGCCGCCATGACAAGGGCACCGACTGCAGCCGCGATCGGGCTCGAGAAGGATGTGCCGGCCTGCATCCGGTAGCCACCGCCACGGGTGGTGGTGTAGATGTTGGTGCCTGGCGCCGACAACTGCACGAAGGAGCCGTAGCTGGAGAAGCTGGCCTTGGCGTCATAGGTATCGGTGGCCGACACGGCGATCATGGAATCGGTCGGGGTGAAGCCTTCGTTGATGTTGCTGTTGCCGGCGCCGACGAACACCAGGCCGTTCTTGCTCTTCATGTAGTTCGAAGCGCTGACCACGGCCGAGCTGCTTGGCAAGTAGGCATAGCTGGCGTTGGCAATACGGGCGCCGTGGTCGGCAGCGTAGGTGATACCGGCGGCGATCGCCGAGTAGGAACCCTGGCAGGATCCGGCCGAATTGAGGTAGCCGGTACGGATCGGCATGATCTTGGCTTTGCCGGCCACGCCCACCACGCCCAGGGCGTTGTTCAACGCGGCAGCTGCGCTGCCGGCAACTTCGGTGCCATGGCCGCAGACATCGCTGGAATTGGTGTTGTTGTCGATCGTGTTATAGCCAGGAACCATGTTGGCTGCCAGGTCGGGATGGCTGGCATCCACGCCCGAATCGATGATTGCGATGATGACGCCTGCGCCCTGGGATCTATCCCATGCCGTAGCCGCGCCGATCTTGTTGAGATGCCATTCGCTGCCAAAATATGGATCGTTGCTGGTGGCGGCGACATCCACAAGCTGGTCCAGCTCGGCGAACTTGAAGTGCGGATTGTGCTTGAGTTTGTTGGCGATGGCTTTTTCGGAGCCATGCGGCACATCGATGACGTGGATATTGCTTTGACCCAGTTTGCGGGCTTTGCCGGCGCCATGGATCTTGAGGTCCTTGGCGAATTCGTCTGCGCCCAGGCCGGCTTGGGGTTCGACGATGATGCGGCCAGCGATAAATTCTGGATCGGCGTGGTTTGGAGCGGAGAACGCCAGCGGGGTTACGGCGGCGAAGAGGAAGGCGAAATTGCTGAGTTTCTTCATTGAAAAGCGAGTCCTGTTTTCGGAGTTTCGGAAAAAAGGGACTGCCTCCCGCCCTGGAAAGGGCGGTTGAAGAGTACAGCGGGGACTTCAGTGTCACCGGTGTATCTGGCAGTCCAGCCGTCATAGACGCTTGCGCGCCCTTAGACCGTCGACTTTGCGTCCCGTGCTTTCGCACGGTTTGCCTTTGTCAGACTTCAAGTTCGATAGTAACTGATGATTTACCGTGCGGCAAATAAATTTGCCCGCAAATTACATCCTGAAACAAATCAATCTGAGCATTTGTGCAAAGTTGGCTTGCAAGATTGTAGCGATTAATAATATTCAGTCAAATCAATGAGTTAACTAATGGCGCGCGGAAATGGATATTAACTCAATTTCACTTGGCGACGCATTAATGGTTATTACTTGCTGATAATAAAAAAAGCCCGGCCGAAGCCGGGCTGTAACAGGGTATTTTATTAATTAGCGGGTCACTTGCACGGTGGTGGTGGAGGTGTTGCCAGCGGCATCCTTGGCCACAGCCTGGACAGTGTGGTTGCCGGCAGCGATCTTGCGGGTGTTCCAGCTGTAGGACAGGGAGGAACCGGCGCCGGATGCTTGCAGCTGGCCGTCGATGTAGACACTCATGTTGATGCCGGCCGAGCCGCTGTTATCGGAGGCGTTCACGGTGACGTTCACAGTGCCGGACACCGAACCGGAGGTCGGGTTGGCGATGGTGACCACTGGAGCGGTGGTGTCAGCCACCGGTGCG
>NZ_LMDB01000007.1 GCF_001425005.1 Duganella sp. Root336D2
AAATTCTCCGGCGTTTAAACTCCGCTTCCCAGCGGTGTTGGGAACATCATCGGTTAAAGCAGCGTGGCGCTCAAGACGGCGCTGCTTTGACGCTTACGTTTTCCGGTTCGAACGGCAGGTTATATTGGCGGGAGTCCATTACACGCCCCCGCACAGGATGCGCTTGAGGTCCTCAACGCGCCATGCCAAGCGGCCATGGATGCGAACGGGGCGAATAGGTCCGGCTTCGTAGCATGCCCACTTCAGCAGTGTTTGGGGGCGCCGGCCCAGGTGGTAGGCGGCTTCCTTAGTGCTTAGCACTGCGCGGTTCTCATTGGAGAGTGCGGTAAAACTGGTGTTCATCGTCTTCCTTTCTATGGATATAAGACGATGAAAGAGTATGTTTTTGGGCAGGTTAAAGCTTTATAGATTTGGTTTCTAATTTTTAGAATCAGAATTTAGAAACCACTCAAAGGCATTCCGTCGGGAGTACCATGCTGCCCGCGCGGTTTCATACGAGACGTTGTGATTTGAAGCTACCCTTGAGATTGTCGTGGTGACTTTCGCACCTTCTTCAGCTTTAAGAATTTTCGCAACGTCGCATGCGATTTGCATGGCTAGTTCCTCCGCGCGGGTCAGCACGTTTGTTTGTTCTGTCCAAGGAAGCGGAAACGCATCCACCCACGGCTTTCCATACAAGACGTTTGAAAATTCGCTGGCAATGAAATTCAGAACCCAGTCAGGTGGCTTTCGTTGGGCGAAGATGTCGCGGCAGAACATCCCTAAAATTCTTGCACAGAACTCTTCGCGTTCAATCTCAGTCAAACTGCCGCTGCGGAAGCGGTCGAAGTACCCTTCGAAATCAAATTCCAAATCGTCCAAGCGGTACGAGGGGCTACTGTCCTCGGATTGATTTTTTGCGTCTACGAACTTCATGAAAGGCGGAGTTCCTATGTTTATCCAATTGCGTGCAATCGCACTGGCTCTTCGTTCACGCACGGTTCAATGTCGGCCTGTTCGAGCATCCAAGTTTCAATCTTTGAGTGCCACATGCGGAGTAGGTCCAGGGGGCGGCGAATGTAATTCTGCTCCCGTACGCCTTGCGGAGCATGCCCTTGAATCTGCGCTGAAATCCCACTTGGGGTTTCGATCCATTCGCAGAGGCTAGCAAACGAACGGCGCAAGCCATGTAATGTTAGGTGGGGAAGCCCAGCAATCACTAGCGCCTCGTTATGGGCTATGCGCGGTTCGGCGATGCGGCCGGACTCGGATGCAGGGCTAGAAAAGACCCACTCATTCCGCCGGGGCAGGCTTGCAATGAGCCTCATCACGTACGGGGTCAGTGGGACCATTCGGAAGTCCTCAATCTTGTCTGCCAATTTCAGGCTCTTCCAGCGCATGTCCACGTCTTCCCATTTCAGCGAGGCCAGTTCTTCACGGCGAGCCCCTGTCAGAAGAAGGCATTGCAGATACGCGGCGATGACAGGATTTTTAATTTTCCTTACGGCCGCAAACCAGGATTCCAACTGTTCTCGCTGCAGGACATCGTTTCGCAGCTTCGGCTTGCCCAATACCTCACGTACCTTGCCGCTTTTTGCGGCATTTGTCGCGACGACACTGGAAAAGGTAGGGTGCTGTGCGCACCAGTTAAGGCACGCTTTAAGTAGGCGAATTGCCAATCGTGCGCTTGAGGGGCGAGCGATTGCTTCTTTCTTCGCCCATTCTTCGACACGTTCCATCGTCAAGTCACACATGCGTACGTCCGCTAGCGCAGCTAGAGGGCCAGCGACAGTAAGTTCCGAGCCGCGCTTCCGTTTGTTACCGCCAAGTTGCATGATTTTGCGGTGCGCGACGATATGATGGTTGGACCAAAGGGGAGTGCGGTCTTCCACGTATGCGTGCCATACCTTTGCCAAAGTGATGGATTCGCGTTGTTGTTTGGCCTGTTCCTCTCGTGCCAAATTCTCTCTGGCTTCTCGAACGGCGCGCTCTTCCGCGAGTAGGTCTTGTTTTACCTGGCGTGGGTCTTTGCCATCATCAATGAGCGTTTTCAGGCGACGCGCCTCTTGCCTGGCACCTTTTCCAACAGGGTTACCTTTGCCGTCGGTCGGCGCATCAATGGGCCAAGTATCAGGGTCTCCGATTGTGATGCGGATGGCTTCGCCGCGCAGCTTGGCTTGGAACATGTATGAGCGTGCGCCCTTCGCCGTCACGCGCAAGCCTAAGCCGGGGGCACCACTGTCCCACAGAAAGGACTGACTTTTGCCTGGCTCGCATTGGAAGTTTGCTACTCGGCCTGCTGTGAAATTCACTTTCGCCATTACTCTGTCGTCGTTAGATTTGCTCGTGTAACCACCATGTAACCCGTCGCGGAGTATAACGGGCAAGATTGGTCAATGCAAATCAATCAACGATAATTTCTAAGTCTTTGATTTGACTTGAGTTGTGAGTTTCAGGGAAGCAGAATCAATGAAGCGGATTTGCGACTTTCCATGATTTGTAATCATCAGGTGGCGGGTTCGAGTCCTGCAGCCGGCACCAGCATCCCAAAAGCCCAGCCTTCACCGGCTGGGCTTTTTCATTTGGGCCCTGTCTGCCGCACCACTGCGCCAGGAAGACTCTGGTGTCCTCCAGCGTCATGACAGTTGGCGCCTGCACAGATAGTCCAGCGAGTACTTGCCCGGGCCCTGGGCAATCAGGGGGAGCAGCAGGGCGGCCCAGCTCAGGTGGGTGGGCCAGGCTTGCGGGTAGACGAAGATTTCGATGACGGCGGTCATGACCAACAGGCCAAAGGCGGCGAAGCGGGTGAACAGGCCGGCGACCAGCAGCAGCGGCAGCGCGTGTTCGGCAAATGTCGCGAGCGGGGCGGCGATCTCGGGCGGGACCAGGGGCAACATGTACTCGTAGCGGAACAGGTCGACCGTCGAATCCTTGAGCGTGAACCAGCCTTCGACCTTGGTGCGGCCCGAGAGGAAGAAGATGGCGGCGACGCCAAGGCGTGCGACGAGCAACTGCACGGATACGGGCAGCAGGCGTGCCGCGAGGGCGTGGAGTGCTGCGATGCGGCCTGAGAACGTACCTGCGGTGGCACTTGCAACTCGTGGCGATTGGGCGAAGTTGGGGTTCATGGTGGTCTCCGTGTTTGTCTGGTGTCAGGTGCGCCATTTGGCTTGGCGCGCAAGCGTGATGGCTGCGTCGGCAATTTGTTGCGGGGTAGCGCCAGTGGCGAGGCCGATTGTCGCGCCAGCTGTGGGTGCAGCCCCGCCGTCTGCCAGCACGAGGCCGATGAAGCGGGTGCGGCGATGGCTTGCCGCGGCGCGTACCGCCTGGGCGCCTTGGCCGGTGCCGATAAAGACTGCTTCCGGAATATGCAGGCTGTCGATGAAGGCAAGCAGGTCTTGGCCGAGCGTGGCGGCATCCGATTCGCGCAGGTTGGGCAGCAGAACCTGGTAGCCTTGCGCGGCCAGCAGCGATGCCGTTTCGATGTGGCCTTCGGTGCTGTCGCCGCGACTACGGACAAGCACGATGGGACGGCCGTCGTCGGGACCGGCGGCGTGGTAGCTGAGCGCTGGCTGTGCGGCAGCGACGGCGCGCAGGACCTCGGTGGCGCTGCGGATTGGCAGGGCTGCGCCGGCGAGCGCCGGGGCGAAGGCGAGGCTGGCGGTGCCTGCCAGGCCGGCGAGGGCGGACAGCAGGAACAGGCGGCGGGTTTCATTCATGATCAACTCCGGTAATGAGTTCGCTACCAAGCCAGTCGGCCAGCATGGCGCCGGCACTGGCGATGCCCTGCTCTTCGCCGATGCGCTCTACCAGCAGGGCGCACAAGCCGACAAAGCTGCCGTCGCGCTGAAGCTGCGTCAAGGCGGCAAATTCAATTGCATCGAGTGCGCGCAGGCAGGAGACAAAGCCGCGCCGCCATACCAGCAACCCGCCGGGAGCGGGCAGCATTTCGCCTTCTGCCGTGCTGCTGCCGTCGCGCAGGGCGAACCACAGGTCGGCGGCGTTGGTGCTGGCGGTGCGCAGGTGCAGCGTTGGCGTGAGCTTCAGGTGCGCGTGGTCCCAGTCGACGGCCGACAGTGCACCGGCGGCGACGGGAGCTGCATCAGGGCCAATGAACGATTGGCCCAGCGCATGTTCGATCCAGGCCAGTTCGTGCAGGTCCGGGTTTTCGGGGAACAGGGCTTGCAGCGTATCGCAGAAATCGTCGGCGTAGGCGTCCAGTGTCCAGGCATGGGGCGGGCGGCGCTTGATGTGCGCTGCGGCGGCGTGCAGGAAGGCCTCTTCGCCGATGAAGGCGCGCAGTTGCGGGTAGCTCTCTTCAAGGCAGCCCACGAGTTGCGCGCGGTAGTTGTTCTGGTACACGGCGCGGCCTGGGCCGGCCGGCACGCCTATGCCAGGCGCGGATGCGGCCAGCATGGCGTGGAAGTCGCCCTGCAGATCGGCCAGGTTCATGCTGCCTCCCTGTGCGCGGCGAGGCGGCGCGCGGTATCGAGTTCTGCCAGCAGGTCGGCCAGCGGCGGAATATCGCCATCGCGTTCGATCATGGTGGCGACCGGGCCGCAGCGTGCAATCGCCTGCCGGTACAGCGCCCACACGGCGTCGTTGACGGCGCTGTCGTGGGTATCGATCAGCAGGCCGTCGCCCTGGCTGTGGCCGGCCAGGTGGATCTGGCAAACGCGGTTCATCGGCACGCCGCGCAGGAAATCGAGCGGATCGAAACCGTGGTTGCTGGCGCTGACAAAGACATTGTTCACGTCCAGCAGCAAGCCGCAGCCGGTGCGTTTGGCCATGGCGGCAATGAACTCCCATTCCGTCATGGTCGATTCGGCGTACGCCAGGTAGCTCGATGGATTTTCGACCAGCATGGTGCGCCCCAGCGCTTCCTGCGCCTGGTCGATGTTGTTGCAGATGATGTTGAGCGCCTCCTGCGTGTAAGGCAAAGGCAGCAGGTCGTGCGAGTTGAAGCGGCCGATGCGCGACCAGCTCAGGTGGTCGGAGACGAACATCGGCTCGATCTCCGCCACCAGGGCGCACAGGCGGGCCAGGTAGTCCGGCCGCAAACCGTCGGCGGAACCGAGCGACATCGACACACCATGCAGCACCACTGGATGCTTCTCCCTCACGCGGCGCAGGATGTCGCGCGGCTGGCCGCCGGCGACCATGAAGTTCTCCGAGATCACTTCGACGAAATCCACCTCGATGTCGCCGTCGAGGAAATCGCGGTAGTGTTCGCGGCGCAGGCCGAGGCCAAAGCGATGGGCGTGCATGGCGTGCCTCCGTCGGATGTTACTTGGCTTCGGTCAGGGAACCGCCCAGTGCCTTGCACTCGGTCGGGGTTTTCACCAGTACGCCGGTGCCCTTGCACTGGTTCAGGCCTTTGCAGTCGTTCTTGGCGGTGGCGCACAGGCTGGTGCCCTTGCAGGTGTTGATGCCGTAGCAGCGGCCCGGTTCTTCCTTCACTTTTTCAGCGGCGAACGATGGTGCAGACAGGGAAGCCAGTGCGATCAGGGCGGCGGCGCCGGCCAGGCCAGTGCGGGTTTTGGTAGCGATGCTCATGATGTATCTCCTTTGGTTGAGGTGGGACTTACAGGACGCTGAGGGCAGCGTCTTCGATGACTTTCGCGACCGCTTCCGGCTGCGAAACTTGTACTGCGTGGCTTGCTGCAATTTCAGTAACCTTGGCGCCGGCGCGCTGGTACATCCAGCGCTGCAGTTCCGGGTTCACCAGGCGGTCTTGCGTGGCGACGATGCCGAAGCTCGGCTTCTGGTGCCATGTGGCGAACCAGCTTGGTGTTCCCATCAGCACGTTGCTGACCGGGACCTGCGAGGCCGCCATGAAGTTGACGCGGTTCGGCGTCAGGTCGGCTGCCAGGTCGGCGTGGAAGCGCGCGGCGTCGTAGAACTGGAAGCCCGCGCGGTCCGGCTTCACGCCTTCGCCGGCGCCGGGCATCGACGACAGCAGCTGCTGCGCGGTTTCGCCGACTTCAGGCATCAGGGCAGCGACATACACCAGTGCTTTCACCTTCTCTCCGGTGGCTACGTTCGACATCACCGCGCCGCCGATCCCGTTGCCGACCACGATCACATTGCCGAACTGCTGGAAGATCGCCTTGCGGGCGATGGCAATGTCGTCGTCGAGCGAGGTGTGGGGCAACTGGGCGACGGTGACGTTGAAGCCCTTCAGGCGCAGCGTGTCGTGCACCACGCGCCAGCTGGATGCGTCAATGAATGCGCCGGGCACGATCACAATGTTCTTCGCGGCCGGCTGGGCGGCCGGGGCGGCGGCATGTGCCGCGCCAGCAAGGCCTGCGGCCAGCGCGATCGCGGATGCAATGGCGCGCTGCATCACTTGGCCTTCAGCGAGCCGAAGCCCTTAGGGGTTTTGATCGAGGTGCAGGTGCCTTTTTCGACCAGTACCCAGGCGTCGCCCTGGTAGTCGATCTTGGAGGTTGCGGCGCACGAGGTGCCCGGCCCTGCGGCGCAGTCGTTATGGCCGGCCTTCGACACGCCGTAGCACTTCTCCATTTCTTTCTTGGGTTCCGCGGCGTGTGCGGCGGAGGTGCACAGTGCGATTGCGAGGGTGGCTGCCAGTCCTGCGTAAGTGGTTTTCATAATCTTGGTCTCCTTGGTTAAGGTGTGACCAGATTAAGGGGGCAGTGTGTATCGCTTGTGTCGGTGGCGTGGGGTGTTTTCGCAAGTTGTGTATCTGGCATGGCGCCAGATACACTGGGATACAAAAATGTCTACGGCAGGGTGCCGATATCCACTGTTGGCGCCTGTCCCGTTGCCGGGCGGGTGAAGTTCTGGTTGATCGGCACGTTCGGGCTGAAGAAGCCGCCATTGCGCAAGTAGAACCTGCCGTTCTGCAAGCCACCCGCGTAATCCATGCGCTGGGCGTTGGCGGCGGTGGCGTCGCCGGTGAAATGTGCCGTCAGCACTTCGCTCCAGTTGCCGCCGGTGCTGCGCGCCCATTGCTGATTGAACTGGACGCTGCGGCCCAGGTAGCCCTGGCTGTCGAGGAAGTTCTCCAGGAAGGAGTAGACGCCCGCGTGGTAGGTCGTGGTGGCAGGGCGCTTCCAGGTGGCGATGAAGCGCCAGGCATTGGTTTCGGGGGCATGGAACCAGGCCGAGAAGTCGGTGCCGCCCGCGCCGTCCGGCAGGATACGGGTGATGAAGCGGTAGGTATTGCCGGCTACCCAGTTGTACAGCAGGTAGGACTGGCCGCCGGTGCCTTCGCCGCCGAACGTGTTGTCGACCACGTTCGGCCCCTTGCGCACCAGCGTGGTCCTGGCGCCGCTGTCGGCATCCCAGATCGAGAACAGCACGCGGCGCTCGGTCGGCGAATTCACCTGGATGCCGAAATACCCGCCGTCGAAACCGTTTGCCATGAAGTAGGAACCGATCTTGTCTTCACCGGCGGGTACCGTCATTTCGTTGTAGAAGTACTCGGTGTTGGCCGGTACCGTGTAGCCCATGTGGACGGATGGACCGCGGCGCGACCAGTAGTAGTTGGCGGCGTCATCGGCGTAGTTCAGCGCCGTGCCGGTATTGACGCGTAGCGCCGATACTTCGCCGAAGTAGGTGCCGGATTTGCTGATGCCCTGCAGGTCAACCCGCACATAGCCGGCGGCCGGTACGTTGATGGTACCGACGGCGTAAGTCTTGCTCCGGCCCTTGGTCAACGTGATGTCGAACGGCGTGCCGTTGGCGGTGACGCGGATTTTGCTGGTTTTGCTGCCGCCCAGGCTCGCATCGAGCGACAGCGTGGCATTGCCTGCGGCCGCCATGCGGAACCAGATGCTGGTGACGGCGTTGGCGCTGGTCCAGTTGGATAAGCCGCTACTGTTAATGACTTCCGTCGAACCGGAATCGGTGCGGGTGACAAAGCCATTGCCGGCCAGGGCGACGACGGCGTCGCCGCTTGCGGCCGGCTGGCCCGCCAGTGCCGTGATGGCGGAAAACGCAAGGATTAACAGCGAAATTCTTCGTTTCATCTTCGTATACTTTCAAATTATTTGCAATGCGAAAGGTAAACTACGATGTATCGAAAGTTAACGCAATATAATTCGCAGGCCTCACTTAAGCGCGCAGGGCGGCAATGGCTTGCTGCACGCGCACGCTATCGATGCGCCTGGCCAGCTTGCGGCCCTGCTCGCGCATGCGGTCGAAGGCTTCATCGAGTTCCGCCGCGCTGGGCTGCAGCGGCGCCAGTGAACGGGCCAGCTTGGGCAGGATGTCGCGCCGCAGGAAGCGCTCTCCCATCTGGCTCAATTGCCAGGCGACGGCGCCGAGGCTGAGGAAGAAGGCGATGATGAAGCCGGTGTCCATATTTTCCGGCGCCTGCTGGCGCAGGGACGCCAGCACCAGGGTGCAAAACGCGAATGCGCCGCCGATGGTCCACCATACTTCGCGGTCGAGGCGGGTGGTCGCTTCGAACGCGTCGAGTGCATCGGCCTGCAGGCGCAGGGCGGCATCGAGCTGGCGGCGGCGCTCCGACTCATCGAGCAGCAGCGGCGCTTCGCGCAGGCGCGCAGCAGCGGCCAGCGCAGCGGCGTGCCGGATCGACAAATGGGGATTGGTGGTTTGCTCCAGCTGCGCCAGCGGAAGCTGCTCGGCGCTCAGCTGGGTGTAGTGCCCGACTTCCATGGGCAGCGCCATGCCGCAATCGCAGCAAGTGTGCTGGTATCCGGCCAGCTCGCCTTTGGAAACGGTGACGTAGTACACATGCCAGGCCATGCCGATGCGTTGTACGGAAAACGCACGGCTTGCCCGGCATACGGGGCAAAAATCGGCGACGTAGCCGGCGTGGGTGTAGACCGCCTTCCTGCCCCAGACGAAAATCATGCGTGCTTGTGGTGGGTGCTTGCCTTCGCGGTCTTATGATGCGCGGAGGTTTTTTTCTTGGCCACGTGGTGCTTGGAGGTGGTCGACGCGGTTTTGTGATGGGTGGCGGAGGCCTTGGCGTGGGTGGTGCCTGCAAATGCAGGCACGGTCAGCGCGAGGGCCAGGCTGGCAACGATCAGGTGTTTCATGCGGTATCTCCGAGGGCGGCAATGGCGTGCCGGTTCGCGCAGCCATTATAGGCTCCGCCCTCGTCGTTTTTCCATAGGCACAAACCGTAAGGGATGCCCTTTGTGCGCTCAGCCGAAATGGCGGCGCATCAGGGCCCGTGCCTGGCGCGCGCTGTGTTCGACTGTCTCGAAGTTCAGGGCGCCGCCCGCGTAATAGACGCGGCCCTGGCCCTGCAGGGCGTCGATGCGTTCGAAATAGCCGGCGTCCAGGGCCGCGCCGTCGACATGGGGGAAGTAGTCCCACTCCTGCTGCATGACTACGCGCGCCAGCGTTCCGCCCTGGGCGGCAATGTCGCCTGCCAGCAGTTCGCGCAGCTCGCCGGTGCTGGCTGCGTCGCCGGCCAATTGCCAGCCCAGGTACATGGGCTGGGCAGGATTGCGGTTGGCCCAGGCATTCATATGGCCGATGCGTTCGGGGCGCTCGTTCTGGTGCAGGAACAGGAATTCCCCGCCTGGCAGCCCGCTGGCGGCAAAGGCGCTGACCAGGTAGCGGTTGCTGCGCAATTGCGCGAACATCGCTGTGGCTTCGCTGCCGGCCGGCAGGAAACTGCCCGCCGTGTGCAGCGGCGTCGCCACCACGACTGCATCGAAGCTGTGCTGGTCGCGGCCATTGACGGTGAGCTGCAGCGGGCGTCCCTGCTGGCTGTCGAGTGCCGTCACGGCGGCGCCGAGACGCACATCGAGTTCACGCGCCAGTGCTTCCCACAAGCCCTGGAAGCCCCGCGGGAAGACGTGGAACCTGCCCGGCGCGAGGCCGCCCTGGCCGTCGGGCCGGAACAGCCACGGGATCAGTTTCATGAAATACAGTGCCGGCACGGTTTCGTAATAGCCGTAGCCGAAGCCCACCAGTGCGCCGCGCGCCAGTTCGGCCACCGGCGTGAAGCCGTGGCTGGCGGCGAAGCGATCGAACGTTTCATGCAGTGCGCGCGGCATGCCGGCCAGGGTGTCGTAGCGCACCATGGCATAGCGCTCCAGCGCGGCGCCATAGTTGACGATGGCTTGCCGGATTTCATCCGCGCTGTAGCGGCCGGCCAGGAAGGACGCGGCATCGTGCCGTACGCCTTGCTCATCGAGGAAACGCTGCTCCACCGGGTACGGTGCGAGCGGCACGTCCAGGCGCTGCGCCAGTCCCAGTACCAGTTCGCATTCGGCGGAGGCGATGACGGCGCCCAGCTCCACCGGCCCGGCGGGCGTCTGCGCGGTGCACACCTTGCCGCCCACGCGCGTACCCTGTTCGAACACGGTGACTTTCTTGTAGCCCAGCTGGCGCAGGGTGTCGGCGGCGGTCAGCCCCGCCGGTCCGGCGCCGATGACGGCGATCGATTGTATGGCTTGCATTGGTTCTCCAGTTCAGGCCCGCATCAGGCGGTCGGCTTCGATCCAGGCCGTGACCGAGCGCGGGAACACCGGCGAAGCCGGATCCACGCCCAGTACTGCGCACATTTCATTGCTGCCCACCACGCCGAATGGGCCGACAATGCCGCCCTTGGTGTGGCCGACCGCCATCACCTCCCCGTCGCGCACGAATTCGAAGCGGATATAAGTCCAGCGCTCGTCCCAGCACAGGGCGCAGAAACGCAGGGTATAGCGGCGGAACGGCTTGAGCCCGCGGCGGAAGGCGATCATCGAGCCGCCCAGCATCGGGCGCCAGCCGCGCTTCAGGGCCGGCCGCATGAAGCCGGCGCGGGTCATATATTCGACCAGCGCCAGGTCGATGATGGTCATGTAGCGGCCATTGTTCATATGGCCGTTCAAGTCCAGGTCATTGGGCAGCACGGTGAGCTGCATCTCGATCATGTCGCCGACCTGGATGGCGGGCTTGAAGCAGGCCCGCAGCCAGACCAGCAAGAGGCGGAAATACAGGTTCATCGTGCAGCGGTGGCAGCGGGCTGGCGCATGCGGCTGGCGACGTGGCGCAGCGCCTGCTGGGTTTCCGGCTGCAGGAAGGCGTCGACGAATTCATCGACCGGCAGCGCATCGACGTCGGCAAACACGTCGCGCAGGTCGCGGCGGGCGATGGCGCGCGTGCTGACCAGGGCCTGCGGCGGCACCGACAGCAGCTCCTGCAGGCGCTCGCGCGTGCGCGCCACCACTTGCGCCGGTTCGGCCAGTTCGTCCACCAGGTTCACATCCAGCGCCTGCTGCGGCGACAGCATACGGCCGAACACCAGCAGCCGTTCCGCCTGCAGGGCGCCCACCACGCGGCGCAGCGCAACCTGGAAGCAGTCCGGCAGCGCCACGCCGACCCGTACTTCGTTCAGGCCGACCTGCCAGGGGCCTTGCGCCATCACGCGGTAGTCGCAGAACACGGCCAGCAGGGCGCCGGCCGCCATGCAGTGGCCGGTGATGGCGGCAAAGATCGGTTGGCGCGACAGGGCCATTTCGGACGCCAGCAGGAACACCTGCTGCCAGTATTCGCGCACCGCGTCACGGTCGCCGCCGACCAGCGCGGCCACGTCCACGCCGGAGGAAAATACGCCCGGCGCACCGGACAGGATGATGCCGCGCTGGCCGGCGCCGTCGGCCTGGGCCAGCGCATGGCGCAGGGATTTCAGCACGCCCACGTCGATCAGGTTGACCGGGGGCCGGGCGATGCGCAATTCCGTGATGCCGGAATCGTGGGGAATGATATCGATCATGCTTGCTCCAGATTCTTCGTGAAACGGCGACAGCCGTCCCTGGCGCGCGCTGCGCCATGGAAGCTGCCGTCCAGGGATGAAGGGGCTTACTGCTTGATGATGTTGTGCTTCAGGCACCACTCGCGCACGTCGCGGAAGCGGGCTTCATTCAGGCGCTGGTTGTTCGGCGAGTTGCGCACTTCGCGGATCTTGTCGGTGTCGCCCGGCTTGATCGGGAAGTCGAAGGATGCATGCAGGGCGATTTCCGGCATGTAGGTGTATTCGTCCAGCAGGAAGCCGTAGCCCTTCTGGAAGAACTCGCACATCTCGGCCATTTCTTCCTTCGGCGCAGCTTCGAAGTAGTTTTCGCAAATGGTCTTGGCGAAGGCGATGTGGCGCACTTCCTCCAGGTGGTGTTCCTTGAACATCTTGCGCGTCAGCGGGTCGATGCCGTCGGTCTGGGTCTGGAAGATCGAGTTCAGTTCCGCGAACCATTCGATCAGCAGGTTCCAGCAGATGCCGTACACCGGATGCTTGCCGGCCAGCTGGCGCTCGAACAGGGAGTAGTTGGGAATGTTCTCCGGATGGCTCCACAGGCGCAGGTTGGCCTTGTCCAGGTAGCGGCGGAACATCAGCGTGTGGACGATCTCCTCGCGCGAGAACACCATCAGGTATTCGCGCACGTCGTCGCTCAGCACGCCGTGGTATTGGTTGACGTAGCCGACATACAGCTCGGGCAGGGTCTGCTCCAGCCAGATGAAGTAGGACACGTCGCGGCCGGTCTCCAGCCATAGCACTTCGTTGCGCTGCGCTTCGGTCAGCGCGTCCCAGTAGGGCGTGCCGTAGATCCAGCTCGATTCGGCCACCTTGGGCGGCTTGGAAAAGTCGATACCGGTTTCCCAGTCGACCACCTGGTCGAGGAACAGCAGCTTGCGGTGCGAGGCGTTGATCAGGGTGCGCACGGTCTTCTGGCGCTTCTCATCGAGCACGATAGGGTTGGTTTTAGGTTGGCTTACTGCGGCAATACTGGCTTCCATACTTAACTCCTGTTATTGAGATGTTCGGGGGCAGTACAGGGAATGCAGCAAAAACTTACGCCGCGACCTTTTCGTCGCGCAGCTCACGGCGCAGGATCTTGCCCACATTGGTCTTGGGCAGGGCGTCGCGGAACTCGATGTATTTCGGTTTCTTATAGGCGGTCAACTGCTGTTTGCAGTAGTCCATCAGCTGCTCGCTGGTGAGCGATTGGTGTTTGCGCACCACGAACAGCTTGACGGCTTCGCCCGAACCGGCGTCGGGTACGCCGATGCAGGCGCATTCGAGCACCAGCGGGTGGGCAGCCACCACGCCTTCCACTTCATTGGGGTAAACGTTGAATCCGGAGACCAGGATCATGTCCTTCTTGCGGTCGACAATGCGGACATAACCCTGTTCATCCATGATGCCGATATCGCCCGACTTGAAGTAGCCGGACGGCGTCATGACCTTGGCGGTTTCGTCCGGCCGCTGCCAGTAGCCGGCCATCACCTGCGGGCCGCGGATGGCGATTTCGCCGGCCTGGCCGAAGGGCAGGGGATTGCCGTCGTCGTCGACGATCGCCACTTCGGTCGAGGGCACCGGCAGGCCGATGGTGCCGCTGAAGCCGTTCTGGTCGGGGCGGCACAGGGTCGCCGTCGGCGAGGTTTCCGACAGGCCGTAGCCCTCCAGGATCGGGCTGCCGGTCGCGGCCAGCCAGCGCTCGCTGACCACCTGCTGCACCGCCATGCCGCCGCCCAGCGTGATGCGCAGGCCGGAGAAGTCGACCTGCGCCAGGCCGGGCTGGTTGAGCAAGGCGTTGAACAGCGTGTTCACGCCGGGGAAGAAGTTGACGCGGTACTTGGCCAGCTCCTTGACGAAGCCGGCCATATCGCGCGGATTGGGCACCAGCAGGTTCATCGCGCCCCAGCGCGCGCCCATCAGCATGCAGGCGTTCAGCGCCAGGATGTGGTACAGCGGCAGCGCGCAGACCGTCACCACCTGCTGGTCTTTGGCTGCATTGAGCAGGGCCGGCCCGGCCCACGCATCGTTCTGCAGCATATTGGCAATCACGTTGCGGTGGCTCAGGGTGGCGCCTTTGGACAGGCCTGTGGTGCCGCCCGTGTATTGCAGGAAGGCGATGTCGTCGTGGCCAAGCTGCATCGGGCGCAGGCTCTGGCGGGCGCCCTGGCGCAAGGCTTCGCGGAATGGCACGGCGCCCGGCAGGCTGAAAGGCGGCACCATCTTCTTCACCGTGCGCACCACGAAGTTGACCAGCATGCCCTTGGCGAAACCCAGCAAATCGCCCATGCTGGCCACCACCACGTGCTTCACGCTGGTACGCGGCAGCACTTTTTCCAGCGTGGTGGCGAAGTTCTCGAGGATGAAGATGGCTTCGGCGCCGGAATCGGTCAGCTGGTGCTCCAGTTCGCGCGCGGTGTACAGCGGGTTGACGTTGACCACGGTGCAGCCGGCGCGCAGGATGGCCGCCACCGCGACCGGGTATTGCAGCACATTGGGCATCATCACCGCCACCCGGGCGCCTTTGGCCAGCCCGTGCTGCTGCAGCCAGGCGGCCAGGTGGCGCGAGTGCTCTTCCCACTCGCGGTAGCTCATGGCACTGTCCATGCAGGCATAGGCCTTGCGCGCGGCGAATTTGGCGAAGGATTCTTCCAGCAGGTGCGGCAGGGAGCGGTACTGGCCGGGATCGATGGTGGCCGGAATGCCATCGGGATAGGACTTGAGCCAGACTTTATCGGTATTCATTTTTTGCTTGTCTCCTCTCTCATGCGCATCAAAGCGTGCGTCTTGTCATCGGCGCCGGGGCCGGCCACCGTATCGATCTGCGCCGGCGCCAGGTCGCGCCCATCGGCAGCGCGGATGCCGACCCCGGCCACGGGCAGCCCGGTGGCACGTTCCACCAGCGTCATGCGCGGTCCGTCCGGATGCGGCACCCATTGCTCGCCCCACACCGTCATCGCGGCCAGGATGGGATACAGCGAATGGCCCTTGGGCGTCAGGCGGTAGTGGACGATGCGGGCATCCTCGCTGCATGGCTGGCGCAGCAGGATGCCGTTTTCCACCAGCTTGCCCAGGCGGCGGGCCAGGATATTGGTGCTGATGCCGAGGTGGCGCTGGAAGTCCTGGAAGCGGCTCATGCCGCAGAAGGCGTTGCGCAGGATGACAAAGGTCCACCATTCGCCGACCTGTTCCAGGGTCTGGGCGATGGGGCAATTCATCCCGGCAAACGAACCTTTGCTCATTGGCTTCCGTTTTGGTAGTAAATATATAACATTTACTCTATTGAAATCGCTTGCGTAAAACAAGCGAATTTTCTAGAACGGTCGCTCTATTTTTCTGCGATGCAACACATCACACCGTTGTCATTTGCTCCATTTATAGTTAGTCTGTTTGCACAATTACTAACTCTCAATGGAGCCTGACAATGCAAAAACTGGGTGCGGAATTCTTCGGTACTTTCTGGCTGGTCCTGGGCGGCTGCGGCAGCGCGGTGCTGGCGGCGGCATTCCCCGGCGTGGGGATCGGCTTGCATGGCGTATCGCTGGCCTTCGGCCTGACGGTGCTGACCATGGCCTTCGCCATCGGCCATATTTCAGGCTGCCATTTGAACCCGGCGGTGTCGGTCGGCTTGTGGCTGGGCGGCCGTTTCCCGGCCAAGGATTTGCCGGGCTATATCATGGCGCAGGTGCTGGGCGGCATCGCCGCCGGCGGCGTGCTGTACCTGATCGCCAGCGGCAAGGCCGGCTTTGACGTTGCGGCCGGCTTCGCTTCCAACGGCTACGGCGAGCATTCGCCGGGCGGCTACAGCCTGGTGGCGGCCCTGGTGACCGAAATCGTGATGACGGCCTTCTTCCTGCTGGTGATCCTGGGCGCTACCGACAAGCGCGCGCCGGCCGGCTTCGCCCCGATCGCCATCGGCCTGTGCCTGACCCTGATCCACCTGGTCTCAATCCCGGTCACCAATACCTCGGTCAATCCGGCGCGCAGCACCGGCGTGGCGCTGTACGTGGGCGGCTGGGCCGTAGCGCAGCTGTGGCTGTTCTGGGTGGCGCCGCTGATCGGCGCCGGCGTCGGGGCCGGCATCTACCGCTTTATCGGCGGCGAACAGAAATAAGCGCGGCGGCGCCTGCTGCTATCATTGGGATTCTCCAGGGAGGGTATATGGCGCTACCACATGCATCATCCGGGCAAGTGATCCGGATCAGCCGCGAGACCGGGGAAAGCCTGTCGCAATTTTCTTCCATTGCGCTGGCCAAGACGGAGCAGCTCGAATTGATCCGCATGACCGTGCCCGCCGGCCGGGCCTTGCCGGAACACGCGGTGCGCGGCCAGATCACGCTGCAATGCCTGGAAGGGGAAGTGTCGTTCGACGCCCACGGCCGCAGCACCATCCTGCGTGCGGGCGAGCTGCTGTGCCTGGAAGGCGGCGCGCCCCATGCATTGCAGGCGAACGCCGACTCCCTGTTGCTGCTGACTATTTTGCTGCCGGGTTAAAGCTTTCGTAGCGCGGGTCGCGCGCCAGCAGGCCCTGCACCAGGTCGGCCGGCTGCAGGCCGTCGAACAGCACGCTGGCGACGGCATTCGTGATCGGCATGTCGACCCCGAGCCGGCGCGCCAGTTCGCGCACCGCTTTGGCGCAAGGCACGCCTTCGGCCACATGGCCCAGTTCGTTGACCACGGTGTCCAGCGATTTGCCTTGCGCCAGGCCCAGGCCGACGCGGCGGTTGCGCGACAGGTCGCCGGTGCAGGTCAGGATCAGGTCGCCCATCCCGGTCAGGCCCATGAAAGTCTCGACCTGCCCGCCCAGCGCGCTGCCAAGGCGGGTGATCTCGGCCAGGCCGCGCGTGATCAGCGCGGCGCGCGCGTTCAGGCCCAGGCCCATGCCGTCGGCCACGCCGGTGGCAATGGCCAGCACGTTCTTCACCGCGCCGCCCACTTCGACGCCGACCATGTCTTCGCTGGAATAGACGCGCATGGTGCCGCCGTGTACCGCGCCCACCACCAGTTCGCACAGGGCGGCGTTGCTGGAGGCGATGGTCAGTGCGCAAGGCAGGCCCTTGGCCACCTCCTGCGCGAACGAAGGGCCGGACAGGGCGCCAGAGGGCACGCCTTCACCCAGTACTTCGCGCGCGATCTGGTGCGGCAGCATACCGGTGTCATATTCGAAGCCCTTGCACAGCCAGACGATATTCGGGATCTGCCTGTCCTTCAGCGCATGCAGCAGCGGGCGCAGGCCGGCCACCGGGCAGGCGGCGATCAGCAAACCGTCCTGGCCCACATGGGCCACGGCAGCGTCAAAGTCGGAAGCCACCTGCAGCGCAGGCGGGAAAGGGTAGCCTTTCAGGTAATGCGTATTGTCGCGGGCGGCATCCATTTCAGCCATCGCGGCGGCATTGCGGCCCCACAGCACCACGTCGTGGCGCGCGGCGACCGCGATCGCAACGGCGGTGCCCCAGGCGCCGGCGCCCAGCACGCTGATCTTGCGTTTATGTCCTTGCGGCATCTTGCTTAGTTACCCCAGATGTCATTGCTGCGCACGTAGCCCACCAGGCCATCGCGGTGCTTTACCTTGGTCCAGCCATTGGCCGCAGGTTCCGTCAGCTCCAGCAGCACGCCCTTGTCGGCGACGAACACCACCGGCGAGCTTTCGTCGGCCGCGCCGCGCACCTTGGTATTGGCAGTACGCACGATGACGTTGCGCAGTTTGCTGCTCAAGCCCTTGGCTTCAGTCCAGGCCAGGTCGCCGGCCATATCGCGTACCTTGACCCATTCGCCGTAAGTCAGCACGATTTCCAGCGGGGCGCCGGAAGGGATGATGAAGCGCCTGGCAGCCATGGTCGACGGGGCGCCGTACAGCACGGCAGGATTGGCGCCTACCGACCGGTAGTCGATAGCCTGGGCGCTGGCGCAGGCCAGCAGCGTTGCGGCGATGGCGACAATGCGGCGTAAATTCATCGATTAAGACCTTAAAAATGCGCAAAGGCCCACTGGGGCCTTTGCATGCGGGGGAACCGTGGTTCCCCATGATATCGCAGAAGTATTACTGTACGGTTGCCGAGCCTTCGACCGGGGTCGCACCAGCGTCAGCAGCTTGCTGCTGGGCGATGGCTGCCAGGCGCTGCTGGTAGAACACTTCGAAGTTGATTTCGGCCAGGTGGATCGGCGGGAAACCGGCGCGGGTGATCATGTCGGCGATGTTGGAACGCAGGTATGGGTACACAATGTTCGGGCAGCCGATGCCCAGCAGCGGGTCCAGCTGTTCGGCTGGAATATTGCGGGCTTCGAAGATACCGGCTTGCTTGCCTTCAACCAGGAAAGCGACCTTGTCCTTGATCTTGGCCGTCACGGTCACGGTCACGGTGGACTCGAAGATGCCTTCGGACAGCGGCTCAGCGCCAACGTCCAGTGCCACTTCGATCGAAGGGGCTTCCTGTTCCAGGAAGATAGCTGGGGAATTAGGCTGTTCCAGCGACATGTCTTTCAGGTAGACGCGTTGGATTTGGAACACGGGTTGCAGGTTTTCTTCAGACATGGAACGCTTTCGTATCAGTTATATAGTTAATGCTTGTCCAGGCCACGGGGGTAAGCCCAAGTCAAACGCGACGGCAATTGTAGCAAAACTAGTTTATTTTCCAACCTTTCGCCCGCTTGTCCGTTGTATTTGGGGGCGTTTAAGCTTTTAACAAGGGGTCCAGGCCACCGGCCTGGTCGAGGGCATACAGGTCGTCAAATCCGCCAACGTGGGTGTCGCCGATATAGATCTGCGGCACGGTGCGGCGGCCGGTCTTTTCCATCATGAGCTGGCGCTGGGCCGGGTCGAGGTCGACGCGGATCTTGTTGATGGCGGTGACACCCTTGCTTTCCAGTAAACGCTCGGCGCGCACGCAATATGGGCACACCAGGGTGCTGTACATGGTCACGTTGGCAGTCATGGCAACTCCTTTACTTTGTCAGCGGCAGGTTTTGCGACTTCCAGGCATCGATTCCGCCTTCCATCACGACCACGTCGGAGAAACCGGACTTTTCCAGCATGCGGGCAGCGCTGAAGGCGCTGATCCCTTTATCGCACACCACCACCAGGGTCTTGTCCTTGAACTTCTTCAGTTCGTCCATGCGGTTGCCCAGTTCGGCCAGGGGAATATGCTTGGAATCGATGATACGGCTTTCCGCCTTGTCCTTGGCGCGCACATCGAGGATGCCGGCTTTGCCGCGGTTGATCAGCATGGTGACTTCGGCTGGCGAGGCTTTTTTGCCGCGCTGGGTCAGGACTGGGAACAGCAGGGCGCCGCCGGACACGAGGGCGATGGCGATCAGAAAAATATTGTCGATGATGAATTTCACGGTAATCCAATGGTTGAACTTAATCTGCGCATTATAAAATAGATGCTTGTTCGTGGCTTCGGCGGCGATTTTCACCCATTTCCAACTCTATTGTTATAGCTCTATGTATAAAATCGTATTCATGCGTCACGGCGAGTCCACCTGGAACCTGGAAAATCGCTTCACCGGCTGGACCGATGTGGACCTGACCGAAAAAGGCGTCAACGAAGCCAAATCTGCCGGTAAAATCCTGAAAGATGCCGGCTTCTCCTTCGACCTGTGCTACACCTCCGTGCTCAAGCGCGCCATCCGCACCCTGTGGCTGACCCTGGACGGTATGGATGAAATGTACGTGCCGATCAAGCATGATTGGCGCCTGAACGAGCGTCATTATGGTGCTTTGCAAGGCCTGGACAAGGGCGAAACCGCCGCCAAGTTCGGCGATGCGCAGGTGCTGGTATGGCGCCGCAGCTACGATATCCCGCCGCCGGCACTGGAAGCGGGCGACGAGCGCGCCTCCTTCAACGACCCGCGCTATGCCGGCCTGCCGCAAGATTCCATTCCGCTGACCGAATGCCTGAAAGACACCGTGGCGCGCGTGATGCCGGCCTGGAACGATGACATCGCCCCGGCCATCAAGGCTGGCAAGCAAATCCTGATTTCGGCCCACGGCAACAGCCTGCGCGCCCTGATCAAGATGCTGGACGGCATCAGCGACGAGGAAATCGTCGGCCTCAACATCCCCAACGGCCAGCCGCTGGTGTACGAACTCGATGCCGACCTGAAGCCGATCAAGCACTACTACCTGGGCGACCCGGCAGCCATTGCTGCCGCGCAGGCAGCCGTGGCCAACCAGGGCAAGGCCAAGTAATCCCCGTGGCGCTGCATCCGACTCGCCGCGGCCGCGCCCGGAATTGGCGCGGCGTGGCGCTGGCCCTGCTGCTGGCGCTGGGCGCCGTGCATGGCGCCGACGCTGCCCGGGCCGCTCCCAAACCGACCGAACGCAGCAAGCAAAAAGTTGCTGCCGAGACGGAGCGGGCGGCCTTGTCGCGCAAGCTGGCCAACCTGAAGGCGGAAATCGGCAAGACCGAGAGCGCCAAGGAAGACGCGGCCGATACGCTGGCCGAGTCGGAGGAAGCCATTTCCGACGCCAATCGCACCCTGCGCGATTTGGCGGCGGAGCAATCCCAGATCAATAGCAAGGTGGCCGAGCTGGCTGCCGAGCAGCTGCGCCTGTCCGCCACCGTGGCGGCCCAGAAACAGCAACTGGCCAAGCTGCTGCGCGAGCAGTACGTGGCCGGCAATGAAGACCGCATCAAGCTGCTGCTGTCGGGCGACAATCCCAACCGTATCAACCGCGAACTGCAACTGATGGCCTATGTGTCGCAGTCGCAGGCCAAGCTGCTCGATTCGCTGCGCGCGAACCTGAAAAAGGTCGAGGAAAACCAGGCCGAAGCGCAAAACGCCAAGCAGGAACTGGACGAAATCGCCGAGGAAGAGAAGCAGCAGAAAGCCAAGCTGGAACAGGAAAAAGGCCGCCGCGCCGCCGCCCTGGCCAGCCTGTCGAAGAAGCTGCTGGCGCAGCGCAAGGAAGCCGGCCGCATGGAGCAGGATGCCCAGCGCCTGGATACGCTGGTCGACAAACTGAACAAGCTGATCGAAGAACAGGCGCGCATCGCCGCCGCCGAAAAAGCGCGCCAGGAAAAGCTGGCCGCGGAACGGGCCGCCAAGGCCAGGGCGGAAGCGGAAGCGCGCGCCCTGGCCCGTGCCAAGGCGCAGGCCGAGCGCGAACGCCTGGCGCAGGAAGCGAAAAAAGCCGGCAAGCCGGTGCCGAAGCCGCTGCCGGCGGAAGACGAGCCGAAGGTCGCCACCAAGCCGGAACCTTCCGAGCAGCGCGACGAGAAATCGCCGCGCCCATCCGAAGTGGCGTTGGCGCCGGTCGTGCCGGACGGCGTGTTCGCCCGCATGAAAGGCGATTTGCCGGCGCCGGTCTCCGGCAAGGTGGACAAGCGCTTCGGCAGCAAGAATGCCGAGGGCGTGGCCTGGAAAGGCATGGTGGTGAAGGCCGCCGCCGGCGCCGAAGTGCGCGCCGTGGCGGCGGGCCGCGTAGTGTACGCAACATCGCTGCGCGGCTACGGCAATTTCATTATCATCGACCACGGCGGCCAGTACTGGAGCGGCTACGGCTACAACGAGTCTGTGCTGAAACGCGCGGGCGACGTGGTGAAAGCGGGCGAGGTGATCGCCACCGTCGGAAATACCGGCGGCTATGAAGAATCGGGTTTATACTTTGAAATGCGCCACCAGGGCAAGCCGATAGATCCGGCCGGGTGGGTCAAGTTCTAGCGCCAGAAAGCAATCAATGGGCAACAAAACGAAGAGTCTGGGCCTGGTCGGCCTTGGTATGGTGGCTGGCATAGCCGTCTCGATGCAGTTTTCCGCCCTTGCGCAAAAGGCCGCCACGCCATTGCCGCTGGAAGAACTGCGCACCCTGTCCGAAGTTTTCAGCCTGATCAAGTCCGACTACGTCGAACAGGTCGACGACAAGAAGCTGCTGCAGGACGCCATCGCCGGCATGGTCTCTTCGCTCGATCCGCATTCCACCTACCTCGATAAGAGCGCATTCAAGGAAATGCGCGAATCCATCCACGGCAAGTTTGTCGGCATCGGCATCGAAGTCGGGGTGGAAGACGGCTACATCAAGGTGGTGGCGCCGATCGAGGATTCGCCGGCCTGGCGCGCCGGCATCAAGGCGGGCGACCTGATCACCCGCCTCGACAGCCAGCCGCTGAAAGGCCTGTCGCTGGACGAGGCGATCAAGAAAATGCGCGGCGAGCCGCGCACCAAGGTGGTGCTGACGGTGTCGCGCAAGGATGAAGAAAAGCCGCTCCTGATTCCCATCGTGCGCGAGGAAATCCGCGTGCAGAGCGTGAAGGTGAAGATGGTGGAGCCGGACTACGCCTGGCTGCGCATCTCGCAATTCCAGGAGCCGACGGTGGAAGACATGGCGAAGAAGCTCGGCGCCCTGTATGCCAGGAACCCGAACATCAAAGGCCTGGTGCTGGACCTGCGCAACGACCCGGGCGGCGTGGTGCAGGGCGCGGTCGGCGTATCGGCCGCCTTCCTGCCCAAGGATGCGCTGGTGGTGTCCACCGACGGCCAGCTGGCCGATTCCAGGCAGGCTTTCCATGCCACCTCGGAAAACTATTCCAGCCGCAGCGGCGGCGACCCGCTGGCCAAGCTGCCGGCCGCGCTGAAGTCGGTGCCGATGGTGGTGCTGGTCAACGGCGGCTCCGCTTCGGCCTCCGAAATCGTGGCCGGCGCGCTGCAGGATTACAAGCGCGCCATCGTCATGGGCAGCCAGACTTTCGGCAAGGGCTCGGTGCAGACGCTGCGCCAGATCACCGCCGATTCGGCCGTCAAGCTGACCACCGCACGCTACTTCACGCCGAACGGCCGCGGCATCCAGGCCAAGGGCATCGTGCCGGACGTGCTGGTGGATGAAACCGCGGAGGGCGATGCCATCAACAGCCTGCGCCTGCGCGAAGCCGATTTGCAGAAGCACCTGGTCAACAGCGAGGGCGAGGAAGACAAGCAAGGGCGCATCCGCCGCGACGAACTGGAGGAAGAGCAGCGCCTGCTGGCTGCCGCGAAAAAGCAGAAGCCTTTCGAATTCGGCGGCAAGGACGACTTCCAGCTGGAACAGGCGCTGCGCCATTTCAAGGGTTTGCCGGTAAAGACAGCTTCCAAGCCTGAGCTGGCAGCGAAGTAGATGAACGACCAGCAGCTGCTGCGATATTCGCGCCATATCCTGCTCGACGAAATCGGCATCGAGGGGCAGCAGGCGATCTTGCAGGGCAGGGCGCTGGTGATCGGCGCCGGCGGCCTTGGCTCGCCGGCAGCGCTCTACCTGGCCTCGGCCGGCATCGGCCAGCTGACCATCGTCGACCATGACTGCGTCGACCTGACCAACCTGCAGCGCCAGATCGCCCACACCACCGCGCGTGTCGGCCAGCCCAAGGCTGAATCGGCGCGCACCACGCTGAACGCCATCAACCCCGAGTGCCACGTGAACGCCCTGGTCGAACGGGCCGACGATGCGCGCCTGGCAGCGCTGGTGGCGCAGCACGACGTGGTGCTGGACTGCAGCGACAACTTCAAGACCCGCCACGCGGTCAACCGCGCCTGCGTGGCGCACCGCGTGCCGCTGGTGTCCGGCGCCGTGATCCGCTTCGACGGCCAGGTCAGCGTGTTCGATACCAGGGTGGCCGGCCCTTGCTACTCCTGCCTGTTCCCGCAAGACCAGCCGTTCGAGGATGTGGCCTGCTCCACCATGGGCGTGTTCGCGCCGCTGGTGGGTGTGGTCGGCGCCATGCAGGCGGCCGAAGCGCTCAAGCTGGTGATGGGAATCGGCGAATCGCTGTCCGGCCGCCTGTTGCTGCTGGATGGATTGCGCATGGAGTGGAACAGCATCAGCATCACCCGCAACGAGGCCTGCCCTGTGTGCGGGACACCACATCAATAAACTGGAGATCCCACAAATGAAGCGAGTTTCCGCCGTCCTGGCGCTGGCGATTGCGAGTGCGTTCAGCGCACAGGCAGCCGTTACGCAAACCACCCGCTACGTCATCATTTCCGAGAACAACGGCAAGCAGATGGGCGAGCAGGTGGTGGAAAACCACGACGACGGCCTGACCAAGGTTCGCTACATCTACAAGGACAACGGCCGCGGCCCTGAACTGACCGAGGAATTCCGCCTGGCGCCCGACGGCACCATGTCCTACTACCACTCCCAGGGCAATTCGACCTTCGGCGCCGTGGTGGACGAGACCTTCGAGCGCAAGGGCGACAAGGCGCAGTGGAAATCCACCACCGAGCAGGGCGCGCAGGAAGTGCGCGGCCCGGCCGTGTACGTGGCGCTGAACGGCAGCTTCGAAGTGGACTCGCGCGCGATTGCCGCACTGGCCAGGACGCGGTCGGCCAGCATCCCGCTGCTGCCTTCCGGCACCCTGAAGCAAACCGTGCTCGATGAAGTGCAGGTTGCAGGTCCCAAGGGCCAGTCGCAGCAGGTGCAGCTGGTGGCGCAGACCGGCCTTGGGCTGAGCCCGAAATTCCTGTGGATCACCAAGGGCGCCAATCCTTCCCTGTTTGCCGTGGTGGAGCCGGGCACCTATGTGTTCGCCATCGAGGGCTGGCAGGACAACGGCAAGGTGCTGGCCGAGCGCCAGAAAGTCGCCGAAGCGAAAATGCTGAACGACCTGGCCGCCAAGCTGCAGCATCCGCTGCAAGGCCTGACCGTGGTCAAGAACGCCCGCATCTTCGACAGCGGCAAAGCCACCGTCGGCGCGCCGTCCGACGTGTACGTGCTGCGCGGGCGCATCTCGGCCATTTTGCCGGCCGGCTCGCCGGTACGCGGCGCCGTCAATGAGATCGATGCCGGCGGCCGCATCATGCTGCCGGGCCTGTTCGACATGCATGGCCACATCACCCGCTGGGAAGGTGCGCTGCACGTTGCCGCCGGCGTGACCACGCTGCGCGACATGGGCAATGACAACGCCCAGCTGCAGATGATGATCGACGAAACCGACGACGGCGAGCTGCTGGGGCCGCAGATCGTGCCGGCCGGCTTCCTGGAGGGCGAAAGCTCGTATTCCTCCAACGGCGGCTTCGTGGTGAAAACGCTGGAGCAGTCCAGGCGCGCCATCGACTGGTATGCCGAACATGGCTACCCGCAGCTCAAGATCTACAACTCCTTCCCGAAAGAGATCCTGAAGGACACCGTGGCCTACGCCCATGCGCGCGGCATGCGCGTCTCCGGCCACGTGCCGGCCGGCCTGCGCGCCCAGCAGGCGCTCGATGCCGGCTACGACGAGCTGCAGCACATCAACCAGGTGATGCTGAACTTCCTGTTCAAGCCGGGCGTGGAAACGCGCAGCCTGGAGCGCTTCTACCTGCCGGCCGAAAAAGTCGCCGGCCTGGACTTCAACTCGAAGGAAGTGAAAGACTTTGTCGCCACGCTCAAGAAAAAGCAGATCGTGATCGACCCGACCCTGGCTACCTTCGCCTTCCTGAAACAGAAGGACGGCGACGTCAACGAGCCGTGGGCGGCGGTGGAAGACAATATGCCGCCCGACGTGGCGCGCGGCTTCCACGTCGGCACCATGAAGATCCCGGATGCGGCGACCCAGGCGCGCTACGAAAAGTCCTTCGCCAAGATGGTGCAGTTCGTCGGCATCCTGCATAAAGCCGGCGTGCCGATCGTGGCCGGCACCGACGACCTGGCAGGCTTCACCCTGCATTCCGAGCTGGCGCTGCTGGTGAAAGCCGGCCTGAGCCCGGCCGAAGCGATCCAGGTTGCCACCCGCAACGGCGCCCGCTACACCCGCACCAGCGCCGACCGCGGCAGCATCGAGACCGGCAAGCTGGCCGACCTGGTGCTGGTCGATGGCGACCCGACCAGGGATATCGAAGACTTGCGCAAGGTAGCTGCCGTCATCACGCGCGGCCAGGTGGTCTATCCTAAGGAGGTGGACGAGGCGCTGGGCATCAAGCCATTCGTCGCCCAGGTACCGGTGGTGAGGCCGCTGCCAGCCGTGCCGTCGAATATCGCCGGCTCGAACGACGGACTGTTGCGCCGCGCAGGCGCAATTGGCCGCAAGCACGATTGAATCACTTATACTGCCAGTTTAATTTTTAGTGAATCTTATGCAAATACCAAGCAAACGCCGCTCCGGCGGCTTCACGCTGATCGAAATCATGGTGGTGGTCGTGATCATGGGCGTGCTGGCGGCACTGGTGCTGCCTAAGGTGCTGGACCGCGTGGGGCAGTCCAAGACTGCCGCCGCCAAGGTCGAAATCTCCACCATCATGCAGGCGCTGAAGATGTACAAACTGGATAACCAGCGCTACCCGACCACGGAACAGGGCCTGCAAGCCCTGATAGCCAAGCCGACCGCCGGCCCTGCCGCCAACGGCTGGAAGGCGCCGTACCTGGAAAAAATGCCGAAGGACCCATGGGGCAACCAATACCAGTTCCTGTACCCGGGCGTAAAGGGTGAAGTCGATGTGTTCTCGTATGGCGCCGACGGCCAGCCAGGCGGCAGCGGCGACGATGCAGATATCGGTTCCTGGGAAATCTAAGCGCGCGGCAGCGCAATGTGCCGGGCGTTTTGCCGGGTTCACGCTGATCGAGCTGCTGGTGGTGCTGGTCATCATCGGCATCACGCTCGGCCTGACCGTGATGAATGTCGCGCCGTCCCAGGCGCAAGCCATGCAGAAGGAAGCGCAGCGCATCGCGCTCCTGATGCAATTGGCGCGCGATGAAGCCATCGTGCGCAACCGGCCGATCGCTTTCGAGGCGGGGCCGGACAGTTACCGTTTCCTGGTGCGTAATGACAAGACCTGGGAAACGCTGCCGCAGGACGACCTGCTGCGCGAACGTTCTTTCCAGTTCAGCCCTATCACGCTGTTGCTTGACCCGCCGACCAATGTGCCGGGCACCATGCGCATCGTGTTCGGCCGCGAACCGGTCGACCGGCCTTTCACGCTGACCATGAGCAGCGGCGATCTGCGCGCCAATATCCACGCCGACGGTGTCGGCCATTTCACGGTGGACTGACGAATGCGGCAACGAGGCTTTACCCTGCTGGAAGTGCTGGTGGCGCTGCTGATTGTCTGCACCGCGCTGGGCGCCGCCCTGCGCGCCATGGGCAGCCTGACGCAGAACAGCGACGGGCTGCGCACCAATATGATGGCCATCTGGTCGGCCGAGAACCGCATGGTGCAGGTACGCCTGGCCAAGGTCTGGCCGGCGCCGGGCAAGACCACGTTCGAATGCCCGCAAGCCGATTTCAAGTTCATTTGTGAAGAAGTCGTGTACTCCCTGCCGAACCCGCGCATGCGCCGCATCGAAGTGAGCGTCTACGAAGCCAGCGCGCCGGAACGGCGCATCACGTCGCTGAACCAACTGGTGCTGCAAGAATGAAGAACAGGCGCGGCTTTACCCTGATCGAACTGCTGGTGGCGATCACCGTGCTGGCCATTGTCGCCGTGCTGGGCTGGCGCGGGCTGGACGGCATCGTGCGCTCGCGCGAGCAGCTCACGCAGAACATGGAGCAGACGCGCGGCACCCAGCTCACGTTCGCCCAGATGCAAAGCGACCTGGAACAGTTTGCCGACAAGCCCCTGCTGCGCGAACGCCAGAACATGCTGGCCGAGAACAACCGCCTGGTCTTCGTGCGTACCGTGCTGGTGGAAAATGCGCCTTCGCAGCTGCAGGTGGTCAGCTACACCATCCGCGACGGCGTGCTCTCGCGCAGCGAGTCGCGGGGCGCGCGCGACCTGCAGCAGCTGGACGCGCTGTGGAAAGCCGCCCTGGAGCAATCCAGCACCCAGGCGACGGTTGGCTTGCAGGCCAGCGTGAGCAGTATGGAGTTCAGGCTGTGGGAAGGCGGCGGCTGGCGCCAGCCGAACAATGCCGCGACGGCGCCTGCCGATGGCATGAAATGCGCCGATCCCGACCCCGGCAAATGCAAGGATTTTGCGGCCAAAGCCGCTGCGGCCAACAAGGCCGAAGGCCCGACCGGGCTGGAAATCTCGCTGCAGATCCAGGGCCAGCCGGCGCCCCTGGTCAAGGTTTTCCTGTTGGGGGCCGTATGAAACGACGTTTCCGTGCGCGCCAACGCGGTGTCGCTGTTGTTACCGCGCTACTGCTGACCACACTGGCGGTCACCATTGTGGCCAACCTGTTCTGGCAGCAGCAGGTGCAGGTGCGCTCGATTGAAAACCAGCGCCTGCATTCCCAGGCGCGCTGGCTGCTGCGCTCGGTCCTTGATTTCGCAAGGCTTGTGCTGCGCCAGGACATGCTGAACAGCCGCAGCATGACGGTTGCCGACGGTCTTTGGGCGACGCCGGTGGCGCCCACCCGGCTTGACGACCTTATCAAGCGCGAACGGATTGAAGGCGAAAGTTTCGATGCCAGCTTTTCCGGACAGAATTACGACGCACAATCGCGCTACAATCTTGCGAATCTGGCCAGCACGACCGGCTCCGGCGGCATCAACAAGAAACAGGTGGCGGTGTTTGCGCGCCTGCTGCAAATCCTGCAGCTTGACCCGGCGCTGGCCAAGGTGGTCGCGACCCAGGTGGCGCGCAGCGAGGGCGCAGGCCTGCTGCAGCAGCCTCCCGGGACCCCGCCAGCGCCGGACGTCGAGACGGTAGCAGCGGGCAGCGGGCAGCCGATGAAGATGCTGCGGGCGGAAGATTTGTTGTCGGTGTCCGGCTTTGACCAGAAGGCCATCGACAAGCTGCGCGACCTGGTCATCGTCTTGCCGGCGGCGACGCCGATCAATGTCAACACGGCACCGGCGGAATTGCTGGCGGCCTTGATCAACGGTTCGGTGTCGGAAGGGCAGAACCTGGTGATAGCGCGCAAGCGCACCCCGTTCCTCAACGTCGGGACCTTCAAGGATAATGCGCGCAAGCCGCTGCTGCTGCAGGACAGCGATATAGACTGCCGCAGCGATTATTTCCTGGTGATGAGCCGGATAAAGCTGGATCGGGCGGAACTGGTGTCATGGTCGCTGATCCACCGCGACCAGAACGGCACCCAGGTGGTGTGGATACGGGAAATTTAAGGAATAGGGAAGGCCAGCTTTGACAACACTCTACATTCGGTATCCAGCCCGCGCTGCCGCCGCCGACAACGGCGTGCCGGCGAGCTGCCAGTTCGCGCTGGTGGGCGATGGCGGCAATGTGATGCAGCAGGGCGCCGGTGCGCTGGGCAACCTGGGCGAACTGGTGTCGGGCGCGCGCCGCGTGGTGCTGCTGCTGGCAGCCGCCGATGTTTCGCTGCTGAAAGTCAAAATGCCGCCGCTGTCGGGCGCCCGGCTGAAGGCCGCCCTGCCCAACCTGGTGGAAGAACAGGTGCTGGGCGACCCGGCCGACTGCGTGCTGGCCCTGGCGCCTGCCAGCGGCGACAGCGACGAGCGCGTGGTGGCGGTGGCCAACCGCGCCTGGCTGGAAGTGCTGGTCAAGGCGCTGGTGGCGCAAGGCGCGCACGGCGTATCGGCATTGCCGGTGCAATTGAGCCTGCCGCTGGCGCCGGGCAGCGTCTCCGCCGCCCTGGGCGTGGACGAGGCCGGCCTGGAACTGACCCTGCGCAGCGCGCCGAATGAAGGCCTGGGCCTGACCCTGCCCAATGCCGCCGAACCCGCGCTGCACACCCTGCGCGCACTGGCCGGCGAAGCCCCGCTCACGCTGTACGTGGCGCCGGCCCAGCGCGCCGAGTATGCCGCGGCGGCAGCCAATGTGCCGGGCATTACGATTGAAGAAGACAACTGGGTGCACCGTATCGCTGCTGCGAAAGCGGTGACGTTCGACCTGGCCGCCGGCCTGGGCGCCGTCAGCGGCGCCACCGCCCGCGCCTGGGCGCGCTGGAAGTGGCCGTACCGCATTGCCATCGCGGCGGTGCTGGTCAATATCGTCGGCATGAACTGGGAATGGATGCGCCTCAAGCGCGAAGCCGATGCCGTGAAACAGAACATGGTGCAGGTATTCCGCGCGGCCTACCCCAACCAGCCCGTCACTGGCGACCCGGTAGCGCAAATGCGCCGTAATATCGCCCTGGCGCGCGCCAGCAACGGCGCTGGTACTGCCGATGAATTCACCAATATGAGCGCCGTGCTGGGCGAAGCACTGGCCGTGCTGCCTAACCGCGAAGCGGTGGCAGGCATCGAATACAAGGAACGCAGCATGACGGTCAGGTTCAAGCCGAACAGCGTCGACGCCAACGCGCTGGCGCAAGTGCAGGCCGCGCTGGCGCAGCGCAAGATGAGCGCCACCGAAAGCGGCCCTGGCGTGTGGCTGGTGAAGGCGGGGGGCAAATAATGGCAAAACTGCATGACGCCATCAACGGCTACCGTGCTGCTGCCGCCGCCTGGTGGGGCGCGCGCACCGAGCAGGAGCAGCGCATGCTGGCCATCGGCGGCACCGTGGTCGGCCTCGGCCTGGTGTGGGGCGTGCTGGTCGACCCGGCGCTGTCCGGCCGTGCCAGGCTGCAGAAGGAGCTGCCGCAACTGAACCAGCAGGTGGCCGAACTGCAAGCG
Source organism: Duganella sp. Root336D2 (assembly GCF_001425005.1). Taxonomy (GTDB): domain Bacteria; phylum Pseudomonadota; class Gammaproteobacteria; order Burkholderiales; family Burkholderiaceae_D; genus Rugamonas. Next base: position 30,130 of record NZ_LMDB01000007.1, read on the forward strand.
CTGGCCGGCGAGGCGAGCCAGCTGGCGGCCCAGCCGCCGGTGCAGCCGCAGCCCCTGAGCAAGGACGGTGTGGCGGCGCGGCTGCAAGCGGCCGGCCTGGCTACGCAAAACCTGGCGGTCACGGGCGATTACATTAAAGTGGAATTCAAGGGTGTGCCGTTTGCCGGCCTGGTGACCTGGCTCGATGCGATGCGCCGCGAGCAGCGCGTGGCAGTGCAGGAAGGCAGCGTGACGCAGCAAGGCCCGGCTGGCCAGGTGGACGCCAACCTGACCCTGCGCCAGGAGTCGTCCGCACAATGAAGCGCACAGTATTGTGGTTGCTGGCGATTGTGCTCAGCGCAGGCCTGACGGTGCTGGTTTTCCTGCCTGCCAGCTGGATGGGGCAAGTCGTGGAAAGCCAGAGCGGCGGCCGTTTGACCCTGGGCGATGCGCAGGGTACGCTGTGGCGCGGTTCCGCCTTCATCGGTGGCGCCGCCAGCAAGGATGGCGCGGTCACGCCGCTGTTGCCGGGACGATTCAGCTGGCGCCTGTCGCCGCTGGTCCTGTTCGGCAGCGTCGACCTGGAATTGCAGAACCCGGACGCCCTGACGCAGCCGGTGTCGCTGCGCGGCGGCTGGAACAGCTGGGACGTCAGCCCGGCGGCCCTGATGCTGCCGGCCGACGGCCTGGCGGGACTGGGTGCGCCGCTGAACACGCTGGCGCCAAGCGGCAGCATGAAGCTGTCCTGGACTTCGCTGCACCTGGCGCGGGAAGGGCAGGCGGTGGCGCTGAATGGCCGCACCACGCTGGAAATGCAGGACATGTCGTCACGCCTGACGCCGGTGAAGCCGCTGGGCAGCTACCAGCTGGCCTTCGACTGGAAAGGGCAGCAAGCCGCGCTGGCGCTGAATTCGCAGCGCGGCCCGCTGTTGTTGAGCGGTGCGGGAAAGTTCGAGCGTGGCCGATTGGAGTTTTCCGGCCAGGCGGAAGCGGCAACAGGATTTGAAGACCAGCTTGGCGGCCTGCTGAGCATGCTGGGCCAGCGTAAGCCAAATAGCGTTAAAAACGTCATTGCACTAGAGTTCCGATAATGAAAACACACACTGCAAGCCCAACCCCCTTCCCGGCACTGCGCCGACTGAGCGCTGCCGCGCTGCTGTGCTGTGCGCTGGCGCCTGCCGCCGCCCCGGTGCCGGCCTGGGCCCAGCCCAATGACGAAGCCGCGCTGAATTTTGTCGGCGCCGACATCGAATCGGTGATCAAGGCCGTCGGCCATTACACCAACATCACCTTCCTGATCGACCCGCGCGTCAAAGGCACGCTGACCCTGGTCTCGGAGAAATCCATCACCAAGTCGCAAGCCTTCCAGCTGCTGGCCTCCGCGCTGCGCCTGCAAGGCTACGCCATCGTCAGCGGCGACGGCTACGCCAAGGTGGTGCCGGAAGCGGAAGCCAAGCTGCAGGCCTCGCCGACCGTCATCGGCGGCCAGAAAAGCCCGCAGGGCGACCAGATCGTGACCCAGGTGTTCCACCTGAACCACGAAAACTCGGCCAACCTGGTGACCGTGCTGCGTCCCCTGATCACGCCGAACAACACCATCAACGCCAACCCGGGCAACAACACCCTGGTCATTACCGACTACTCGGACAACCTGAAGCGCCTGGCCAAGATCGTCGCCTCGCTCGACGCGCCGTCGTCGGCCGACCTGGACGTGGTGCCGGTGCGCTACGCCATCGCCAGCGACCTGGCCGCCATGATCAACAAGCTGATGGAACCGGGCGCCGGCGGCGATGCCGGCCGCGTCACCCTGGTGCCGGACCCGCGCACCAATTCGCTGGTGGTGCGCGCCCCGTCTGCGGCGCGCGCCAACCTGGCCAAGTCCCTGATCGCAAAGCTGGACCAGCCGACCGCGCAGGCGGGCAATGTGCACGTGGTCTACCTGAAGAATGCGGAAGCCACCAAGCTGGCGGAAACCCTGCGCTCGGTGGTGTCGGGCGACGGCGGCAGCAGCAGCAGCAGCCAGTCGGGCAGCGCCAGCCTGTCTTCGCAAACCGGCGGCACCGGCAACAACCCGGGCGGCCAGTACGGCATGGGCCAGTCCTCGCAAGCGGGCACCGGCCAGAACGGCCCGAGCAACCCGGCGCTGCAAAGCGGCAGCCGCAGCGGCGCGCAGTCGTCGGGCGCCGGCGGTGCGGCCGGCTATATCCAGGCCGATGCCACCACCAATACCCTGATCATCACCGCGCCGGAAGCCGTGTACCGCAACCTGCGCTCCGTGATCGACCAGCTGGACGTGCGCCGCGCGCAGGTCTACATCGAATCGATGATCGTCGAAGTCAACGCCGACAAGCTGTCCGAATTCGGCGTGCAGTGGGCGGGCCTGAGCGGCAACTCCAACAGCAGCTACCGCATCGGCGGCGGCACTTCCTTCGCGACCGACTCCGGCAACAACCTGATCAGCCTGAACAACCTGGCCAATGGCGGCACCGGCACCGCGGTGCCGACGCCGCCTGGCGCCGGCCTGACGCTGGGCGTGTTCAAACAGCTCGCCAACGGCAAGCTGGGACTGGGCGCGATTGCCCACGCGCTGGGCTCGGACGGCGACAGCAATATCCTGTCCACGCCGAACATGATCACGCTGGACAATGAAGTGGCCACCATCAAGGTCGGCCAGAACGTGCCGATCGTGACCGGCTCCTACAACACCTCGGCCGGCACCACCGGCAACCCGTTCACCACGGTGGACCGCAAGGACGTCGGCATTACCCTGAAGGTGCGGCCGCAGATTTCGGAAGGCGGCACCATCAAGCTGGCGATCTATAACGAGAGCTCGAGCATCGACACCAGCGTGACATCGAACAGTGGCCTGATCCTGAAGAACCGCGTGATCGAGACCAATATCCTGGCCGACGACGGCCAGGTGCTGATCCTCGGCGGCCTGATCCAGGACGACACCAGCGATGGCGTGGAAAAAGTGCCGGGCCTGGGCGATATCCCGATCATCGGCAACCTGTTCAAATACCAGAAGCGCAGCCGCAAGAAAACCAACCTGATGGTGTTCCTGCGCCCGGTGGTGGTGCGCAACCGCGAACAGCAGATGAGCCTGACCGCCGACCGCTACGACTTCATCCGCGCTTCGCAGGAAGCGTCCAAGCCTGCGTCGAGCATGGTGATGCAGGACCTGGGCCGTCCAGTCCTGCCGGAGCTGGTGAACGGTGAACCGAGCGGCGGCGGCCAGATGGTGCGTCCGGTGCCACCGGCGCCGCGCAGCACGCCTGAACAGAAGCAACAGCAATGAGCAACCTGCTGCCCTACGCCTTTGCGCGCGACTTCCTGGTGCTGGCCCAGCCCAGCGCCGAAGCCGAGCACGCGGTCGACGTGATGATGTCGGCCGCCACCCCGGCTTCCGCGATTGCGGAAGTGTCGCGCCGCTTCGGCCGCATCAACCTCAAGCACCTGTCGCGCGCCGACCTGGAAGCGGCGATTGCCACCGCCTACGCCAGTGCCAGCGGCGACGCTTCCCAGGTTGCGGAAGAATTCGACGCCGACCTGGACCTGACCAAGCTGCTGCAGGACGTGCCGGCCATTGAAGACCTGCTGGAATCGTCCGACGATGCGCCGGTGATCCGCATGATCAATGCACTGCTGACGCAAGCCCTGCGCGACGGCGCATCGGACATCCACATCGAACCGTTCGAGCAGACCTCGGTGGTGCGTTTCCGCGTCGACGGCGCGCTGCGCGACATCGTGCGCCCGCGCAAGGCGATCCACGGCTCGCTGATTTCGCGCATCAAGATCATGGCGCAGCTGGATATTGCAGAAAAGCGCCTGCCGCAGGACGGCCGCATCACGCTGCGCGTGGGCGGCAAGCCGGTCGACGTGCGCGTCTCCACGCTGCCGACCGGCCACGGCGAACGCGCCGTGCTGCGCCTGCTGGACAAGGAGGCGGGCCGGCTCGACCTGTCCCACCTCGGCATGAGCGAGAAAATGACGGGGCAGTTCAACAGCCTGATCAACCAGCCGCACGGCATCGTGCTGGTCACCGGGCCGACCGGCTCCGGCAAGACCACCACGCTGTACGCCGCGCTGTCGATGCTGAACAACACTTCCACCAACATCATGACGGTGGAAGACCCGGTCGAATACGACCTGCACGGCGTCGGCCAGACCCAGGTCAATGCGCGTATCGACATGACTTTCGCCAAGGCCCTGCGCGCCATCCTGCGCCAGGACCCGGACGTGATCATGATCGGCGAGATCCGCGACCTGGAAACGGCGCAGATCGCGGTGCAGGCCTCGCTGACCGGCCACCTGGTGCTGGCGACGCTGCACACCAACGATGCCGCCGCCGCCGTGACCCGTTTGCTGGACATGGGCATCGAACCGTTCCTGCTGTCGTCTTCCCTGCTCGGCGTGCTGGCCCAGCGCCTGGTGCGCAAGCTGTGCCCCAGCTGCAAGAGCTTCGACGGCGCGCAATGGAAGGCCGTCGGCTGCGAACATTGCGGCAACACCGGCTACCAGGGCCGCGTCGGCATCTACGAGCTGCTGCAGACCGACGAGCATATCCGCGCCCAGATCCACGACCGCACTTCGGAAGCGGAAATCCGCGCCACCGCGCAGCAGCAGGGCGGCATGATCACCATGCGCGAAGACGGCGAACGCTGGCTGCAGCAGGGCGTCACCACGCCGGCCGAATTGCTGCGCGTGACGAAGGACTAAGCGATGCCGGCCTTCCGTTATGAAGCCGTCGACGCGGCAGGCGCCAGCAAGAAGGGCGTAGTCAATGCCGACAGCGCCCGCTCCGCGCGCGCCGACCTGCGTTCGCAAGGCCTGGTGCCGATCAAGGTCGACGCCATTGCAGCGCAAGTCGATGCCAGCGGCGCCACCTCGCGCCGCGGTTTCGGCGAAAAGCTCAGCACCACCGAACTGGCGCTGTTCACGCGCCAGCTGGCCAGCCTGCTGGAAGCGGGCCTGCCGCTGGAGCAGGCCTTCACTGCCTTGCTGGAACAGGCCGAGCGCCCGTATGTGCGCGACCTGGTGGCCTCCATCCGCTCGGAAGTGATGGGCGGCTCTTCGCTGTCGGACGTGCTGTCGCGCCATCCGCGCGATTTCCAGGAAATCTACCGCGCGCTGGTGGCTTCCGGCGAACAGATCGGCCAGCTGTCGCGCGTGCTGTCGCGCCTTGCCGATTACATCGAACGGCGCAATGCGCTGGTGCAGAAGGTCAAGCTGGCCTTTACCTACCCGGCCATCGTGACCGTGGTGGCTTTCCTGATCGTGATCTTCCTGCTTACCTACGTGGTGCCGCAGATCGTGTCGGTGTTCGCCAACACCAAGCAAAAGCTGCCGCTGCTGACGGTGATCATGCTGGCGATCTCGGACTTCGTGCGCAGCTACGGCTTCGTGGTGCTGGGCCTGATGGTTGCGGGCGGCTTCGTGGTGCGGCGCATGCTGCAGAACCCGGAGATCAAGCGCCGCTGGCACACCTGGCTGCTGACCGCGCCGCTGTACGGCAAGTTCGAACGCAGCCTGAACACTTCGCGCTTCGCCAGCACGCTGGCGATCACCACCGGCTCCGGCGTGCCTATCCTGCGCGCGCTGGAAACCAGCCGCGACACGCTGTCCAACGTGGCCATGCGCGACCTGGTTGAACAGGCCAGCGACTCGGTGCGCGAAGGCGCCAGCCTGGCCCGTTCGCTGTCGGCGCAAAAACACTTCCCGCCGATGCTGATCCACATGATCCGCGCCGGCGAAATCACCGGCGAATTGCCCGCCATGCTGGATCGCGCCGCGAGCGCGCAGGAATCCGACCTGGAGCGCCGCACGCTGACCATCGCCGGCCTGCTGGAACCGATGCTGATCCTGGCCATGGGCGTGGTGGTGCTGCTGATCGTGCTGGCCGTGCTGATGCCGATCATCGAAATCAATCAGCTCGTGCGCTGAACCTGGAGAATTGAATTGAAACGTTTGCCTTTGATCTGCAGTGTGGCCGCCGTCGCAGTGCTGTCTGCCTCGCTGGCCTACTGGGGCATGCAGCTATTCAAGCCGAAGCAGCGCCCGATCGCCGCGGCGCCCGTGGCGCAGGTGCCGGAAGCGAATATGGACGCGGCGCGCGGACTGTTTGGCGGGAATACTGCGGTGGCTGTCGCCAGCAATTACCAGTTGCGCGGCGTGGTGGCCGATACCCGCGGTCGTGGCAGCGTGGCGATCATTTCGGCTGACGGACAGCCGGCCAAGGCTTTCCCGGTGGGTTCCGAGCTGTCGCCGGGCGTCAGCGTGAAGGAGGTGCAGCCGCGCCATGTGATCCTGATGGAAGGCGGGGTGCAGAAGCGCCTTGACCTGATGAGCGACCAGGGCGTGAGTTCGACTGGCGGCATCGTCCCGCCGATAGGCATGGGCGGGCCGCAGGAACCGCCGGTCGTTCCACTGCCGCAGCCGCCTGCGCCGATGGCGCCGCCGCCGGTGCAGATGGCGCCGGCGCAACCGCCGACCAGCTCGGCGCATCCCAGTGGCGGGGCGCCGCAGGCGCGATGAAGCGCTTAGTATTTCTCCTCGCACTATGCACGGGCTTCGCCTGCGCCGCCGAAAACCGGCCTGCGGCGGCTGCGCCAGCGGGTCAGAACCCTGGGCCTGACCCGGCTTCACCGGTTTCAAAGCGCCCCAAAGTCGCCCTGGTCCTCTCCGGCGGCGGCGCCAGGGGCTTCGCCCACGTCGGCGTCCTGCGCGCCCTGCAGCAGATGCACATCCCGGTCGACATCGTCGTCGGCACCTCGATGGGCAGCGTCATCGGCGGTGCCTGGGCCGCCGGCGCCTCGCTGAAAGACCTGGAAACCATGGCCGCCACCACCGACTGGGACAGCGTGGTAGCCGACCGCCCCGCGCGCGACGAGCTGCATTTCCGCCGCCGCGACGAAGACATCCAGATCCCCTCGCGCATCGAATTCGGCATCACCCGCCACGGCGTGCTGGGCCCGCCCGGCGCCGCCAGCAACGCCGCGCTGGAAATGGCCTTGCAACGCCTGCTGCCGCGCGGTACGCGCGACCTGCCCGTCAGCCAGCTGCCTTTGCCCTTCCGCTCGGTGGCTTCCGACCTGCTGAGCGGCGAGCTGGTGGTGCTCGACAACACACCGCTGTTCCAGACCATCCGCGCCTCGCTGGCCGTGCCGGGCGTCTTCGCTCCCGTGCGCATCAAGGACCACCTGGTGGTCGACGGCGGCCTGGTTCGCAACCTGCCGGTCGACATGGCGCGCGCCATGGGCGCGGAGATTGTCATCGCGGTCAACGTCGGCACCACGCTGGCGCCGGAAAAGGAGTTGGGCAGCGCGCTGGGCGTTGCCAACCAGATGCTGCAGATCCTGACCGAGCAGAATGTACAGCGCTCGCTCAGCGAATTGCGCAAGGATGACATCCTGATCGCGCCCCGGCTGGAGGGCATCACCTTCCTCGACTTCTCCACCTGGGACAAAGCCATGGCCGCCGGGGAAGCAGCCGCGCGCGAACTGGCGCCGCGCCTGGCCGCGCTGGCCTTGCCGGAACGCGACTACATCAGCCTGGAAAGCCTGCGCCTGGCCACTCCGGTCGATTCCGACCGGCCAGTGAAACTGGCAAAAGTGCAGGTCCAGGGCGCGCGCGAAGTGAATCCCGAAGTGCTGGAAAAGCAGTCCGGCCTGGAGCCGGGCAAGCCGACCACGCGTGAACAGGTGCGGCAAGCCGCGGTGGCGCTGTACGGCCGCGGCGACATGGCCCGCGTGGAGACCGATATCGACGACGTGGACGGCGAACGTACCGTCACCATCCGCACTACCGAAGCGGAATGGGCGCGCAGCCGCATGCGCGTCGGCCTCGAGCTGGCGAGCGACTTCCGCGACTCGAACAATTTCGCCATCAAGGTGATGCACGTGCTGTCCGCGCTGAACAGCTGGGGCGGCGAACTGCGCACCGAGGGGCGGCTGGGCAATGAGCGCGGCATCGGCGTCCAGTGGTGGCAGCCGCTGGGGCCGGGCTCGCAGTGGTTTCTCATGCCGGCGGCCCAGGTGGGCAGGATAGGCGGCGACATCTTCGAAAAGGAGCGCCGCATGGCGCGCGTCTCCTACAGCGCCCGTACGGCGTCGACGGCGTTGGGGCGGCAGTTCGGCAACTGGGGCGAGTTATCGGTCGGCGTGCAGCGCCAGGCCTATTCGGTGCGGCAGCTGATCCCGCAGGATGCGGGGCTGCCGGTGAACCGGGTCTACAACACCAAGACCTTCGCCCGCTTCCGCGTCGATACGCTGGACTCGCTGGCCTTCCCGACGCGCGGCACCTTGATCACCATCGGCCGCGAGCAGACCCCGGGCAGCGGCAAGAGCGTCGGCACGGCAGGCACCAACTGGGGCGCCGCGGCGCTGCAGGCATTTCGCATCGATGACTGGGCCGGACACGTTTCGGTGGAGTGGGCCAAGGCGCAGGCCGGCGCTTCGCCGGTCACGCTGGGCGGCTTCCTGCGCTTGTCGGGAACGCCGGCGGATTCGATCCAGGAGCCGACCATTTTGCTGGGGCGCGTCGTGCTGGCGCGCCGCGTCGCTGCGCTGCCGAGCGCGTTCGGCGGCAATATGCGGGCCGGATTCTCGCTGGAGACGGGCGGCGGTTTTGACCGGGGCACGTCGGCCAGCGGGCGCGCCCTGAAGCAGGCCGGCAGCGCCTTCCTGTCGGTGGAAACGCGTTTCGGCCCGCTGTTCCTGGGCGCCGGCGCCACGCGCGACGGCGAGCAGACGCTTTACCTGTTCCTCGGCCCGATCTGGTGATTTCAGCGTAATTCAGAACTTTTCAGGTCTTTTTCAGGACTTCAGCGGCACTAGCCGGTACAAAGTGGGCTCCAACCACTCGCAAGGAGCCTCATATGATCCGCTTGTTCCAGCGCGCCGCGACCTGCGCCGCACTGTTCCTCGCCACCGCCGCGCAAGCCGCACCGGTCACTTACACCATCGTCAGCAAGCTGTCGAAAGTCAGTTTCAGCCTGGAGCACCAGGGCTTCATCCCGGTATCGGGCACGCTGAAAATTGCACCGGGCAGTTTCGTCTTCGATCATGAGGACTGGTCGAAGTCCTCGGTGATGGTGAGCATGCCGACCCGTATGCTGGATATGGGCGACGGTCTCTGGAATAATCAGATACGCGAGGACGAATCCTGGATGGCCTTGTTCAAGCAGCCGGAAATCCGTTTTCGCGGCACCCGCATCGAACGCAAGGACGGCATGAACGGCTTGCTGCATGGCGAGCTGACCGTAGCCGGGGTAACGCGGCCGGTGGTGCTGCAAATGAAGGTCAACAAAGTCGGCATGAACCGGGTCAGCGAAAGGCCATCGGTTGGCATTAGCGCCAGCAGCATGATCAAGCGCTCAGAGTTCGGCCTGGACGCCTACATGGACCTGGTCGGCGACGAGATTGCGGTGCAGATCCAGCTGGAAGCGGCGCAGGGGCCGGACATGGACGCTGCCAAGCAGGCCCGGATGAACAGCGGCGCTCACTGAATCCTGGCGGCGGCTGCGCGGCTGACGGCGCTGGCGACTTCTTCCTGGATGGCGAGCTTGTCGCCGGGTGTGCGGTCGTAGCTCTCGGTCCAGACCACAAAGCCGTCCGCCGCGCGCGTGAGGCGGGCCGCGATGCGCAAGGTAGCGCCGGAGCGCCGTATGCTGCCGTCCAGCACGTAGGCCACCTTGAGTGCGCGTGCCACGTCGGCTGCGGTGCTGCGTTTGTCCTTATAGAAGTAGGAGGCGCCGGGCGGGGCGACCGACAGGCCGGCTTGCTTGCTGAGTTTGACGATCAGTTCTTCGCTGATGCCGTCGGCAAACGGCTCTTCGTTCATGTCGTCCGTCAGGTCGAGGAAAGGCAGCACGGCCACCGAGCGCGCGCCGCTGCGCGCCGTGGGCAGTGCGGCCAAGCCGCCTGCCAGCACAGCCGCGATGCCGGCAATGACTGCGATGCGTCGTCGCCGCCCCGGCCGGGAAGCCGGCGGCGGCAGGCTAGCTGCTGCCTCCTGCGGCAGTGGCGCAACCAATGGCGCCAGCGCAGTGATCGGCTCGGGTTCGGGCTGCGGCGGTGGCGTCGCCGCCGGGGGGCACGTCGCGTCTTGTGTGACTTGCGCCACCAGGCGATAACCGCGGCGCGGCACAGTGGCGATATAACTGGGATTGCGGGCATCGTCGCCCAGCTGGCGGCGCAGCAGCGTGATGGCCTGGTACAAGGAGTCGGGCGAAACGATCACGCCCGGCCATGCATGGGTAAGCAGTTCATCGGCGGACAGCACCTGGCCGGCGTGGTCGGCCAGATAGGTCAGCAGCAGCAGGGCACGCTCCTCAAGGCGCACACTGGCGGCACCTGCGCGCGCCAGTTCGCCGCTCACCCGGTTGACGCTCCAGTCGCCGACGCGCAGCGTGGCCGGGCTATTCGTCATCGGAGCCGGCGAGTTTCTTGCCGATCAGCTTCCTGGCAGACTGGCGCTCGGCGGTGGTGCGGTTCTTGTCGTGCGGCCCCGCTGCGCGTGCCTTGGCCAGCGCCGCAATCGGGTTGCGCGGCTTGCCGAAATTCTGCGAGGGCTCGATCCGCATCCGCATCTTCTGCCGGGTTGCCAGCTGCTTGTTAGCCATTACAGTACATAGCGCGACAAATCTTCGTTGACGGCCAGCGCATCGAGCCGCTGGTTGACATAGGCCGCATCGATGGCGAGGGTCTGGTCGCCGGTTTCGGTCGCCGTGTAGGAGATCTCTTCCAGCAGCTTTTCCATCACCGTGTACAGGCGGCGCGCGCCGATATTCTCGGTGCGCTCGTTGACCTGGAAGGCAATCTCCGCCAGGCGGTGGATGCCATCCGGCGCGAATTCCAGCTGCACGCCCTCGGTCGCCAGCAAGGCCTGGTACTGTTTGGTCAGGCAGGCGTCGGTACTGGTCAGGATACGCTCGAAATCCGCAATCGACAACGACTCCAGCTCGACGCGGATCGGGAAGCGGCCCTGCAGCTCCGGGATCAGGTCCGACGGCTTGGCCAGGTGGAAGGCGCCGGATGCGATGAACAGGATGTGGTCGGTGCGCACCATGCCGTACTTGGTGTTGACGGTGGTGCCTTCCACCAGCGGCAGCAGGTCGCGCTGCACGCCGGCGCGCGAGACGTCGGCGCCGCCCGCTTCCGAGCGCGAGGCGATCTTGTCCACTTCGTCCAGGAACACGATGCCGTTCTGCTCCACGTTGGTGAGGGCGATCTTTTTCATCTCGTCTTCGTTGACCAGCTTGGCCGCTTCCTCGTCCAGCAGGATTTTCATGGCTTCCTTGATCTTGATCTTGCGCGCCTTCTTGCGGCCGCCGCCCATGCCGGAGAACATGGACTTGATCTGCTCCGTCATTTCTTCCATGCCCGGCGGCGCCATGATTTCCATGGTCGGGCTTTGTTCGGCCAGCTCGATCTCGATTTCCTTGTCATCCAGTTCGCCCTGGCGCAGGCGCTTGCGGAAGGTCTGGCGGGTGGCGTCGTCGCTGCGCGGTTCGGCCGACGCGTTGGCGAAGCCGAAATCGCGCGGCGGCGGCAGCAGGATGTCGAGGATGCGGTCTTCAGCCGCGTCTTCGGCGCGCGCGCGCACCTTGGCCATCTCCGACTGGCGCGTCTGTTTCACGCCGATGTCGATCAGGTCGCGGATGATGGTGTCGACGTCGCGGCCCACATAGCCGACTTCGGTGAACTTGGTGGCCTCGACCTTGATGAAGGGCGCGTCGGCCAGCTTGGCCAGGCGGCGCGCGATCTCGGTCTTGCCGACGCCGGTGGGGCCGATCATCAGGATGTTTTTTGGCGTGATTTCGTGGCGCAGCGGTTCTTCCACCTGCTGCCGGCGCCAGCGGTTGCGCAGCGCGATGGCGACCGCCTTCTTGGCCTTGCCCTGGCCGACCACATGTTTGTCGAGTTCGCCGACGATTTCTTGAGGGGTCATGTTCATGCTGGGTCCAGGGTCTCGATGATGTGGTTCAGGTTGGTGTAGATGCACAGCTCGCCGGCGATGGTGAGCGACTTCTTCACCACTTCGGTCGGGGACAGGTCGGTGTTTTCGATCAGGGCCTTGGCGGCCGACTGGGCATAGCTGCCGCCGGAGCCGATGGCGCCGACGCCGCCTTCCGGTTCCAGCACGTCGCCGTTACCGGTGATCACCAGGGTGGATTCCTTGTCGGCCACCAGCAGCATCGCTTCCAGGCGGCGCAGCACGCGGTCGGTGCGCCAGTCCTTCGCCATTTCCACCGAAGCGCGCAACAGGTGGCCCTGGTGTTTCTCCAGCTTGGCTTCAAAGCGGTCGAGCAGGGTGAAGGCGTCGGCGGTACCGCCGGCAAAGCCGCACAGGACTTTGTTCTGGTACAGCTTGCGTACCTTGCGGGCGGTGCCCTTCATGACGATGTTGCCAAGCGTGACCTGGCCATCGCCGCCGATCGCGACATCGTTGCCGCGACGCACGCACAGGATGGTGGTGCCGTGAAATTGTTCCATGTTAATGCCTTTGGTTTGGGATTAACGCGGTATTTTGGGGCCGAAGCCCCAAAATTCAACAGCTCAGTACTTGTGGGGGAAGAGCCGCGCTATATCAGCATAGCCCAGCAGGCGCATCAATGCTGCGACCAGGTGGTTCAGGTCGCGGAACTCGATACGGTGGTTGGCGGCTGCCAGTTCGGCCACCTTGTTCTGCAGGGCGCTGGCGGCGCCGAACTCCATGCGTGCCAGGCGGCCGCAGTCGAACACCACCACCTGGTTTTCGCTGGCATAGGCATCGATGGCGGTCAGCAGTTTGCTGATGTCGCCTTCGATCACTGCCGGCAGCATGAAGCGGTCGGAAGCGGCCGCGGTTGCCTGGCGCGGGGCATTGGCAACCTTCTTTGGCGCGACGAAGGGCGGCGGCGACACTTCAAACGTGACGCAGTAGTCCATCGACGCTTCTTCGAACTCCTTCTCCTGGTTCAGCAGGCGCAGCAGTTCGAGGTAGAGCAGCCACGGCGCTTCGCCGCCATCGCGGTTGCCGATGGTCAGGATGTCGCGCACCTGTTCTGCCAGCTCGGCAGCGCCGACCACGATCAGATCACGGTCGCTGGCCTGGACCTTCTTCAGGGCCGCCAGCAGCAGGGCACAGCCGTCCGGGTCGACACCGTTGACGCGCGAGAAGTCCAGCCGCAGCGGCTGCTTCTGGTCCATGCTGTCGAGCCGTTCCAGCTGCGGTGCCACCGAGGCGTTCAGCACGCCGGCCAGGCCCAGGGTCGGGGTCACGCCGGAGTAGCCGCGCATCACCTCCGGCGTCTTGCTGTCGGCGCTGGCAGGCGATATCCAGGACGGCGGCGAGGTTTCATACTGGCTGGCGTAGTCGATCGAGACGTTCTCGAACGATTCCTGGCGGCCCAGTACCTGGTAGAGGTCGAACAGCATCCACCACACGGTGCGGTCCTGCGCCGAGTCCGGCAGGCTGCCCAGCAGCATTTGCTCGGCCACTTCGGCCTGGCCGTTGGAATACAGGATGGCGATCTCTTCCACGATCGGCGCGCTCTCGGCGGCCGCCGCTTCGAGCGGCATATCCTCGTCACCCAGCAGTTCGGTGGTGTATTGGTCCAGCAGGGGCAAGGTCGCGCCGTCGTTGGCTGCGGCAGTGGCTGGCTGCAGCGGACGCGGCTTGCGGGCCCAGGCTGGTTCCGGTTCATTAAAGATGTCAGCCGCCATCGCCGCCTCGATGGCGTCGATTTTCATGGCGGTGGCACGTGCGATTTCGCGTTGCAGGTCCGACTGTTGCGCGCGTTGACGCTCCAGTTCGCTGTTCGCGGCCAGGCGTGCAGCGTCCGCATCGTCATTTTCGACGGCGCTTTCGTCAACCTTGCCTTTTTTAAAAATGGAGAACAGTCCCATAGGATCACTAGTGTAGCCCAATGGAAAATTATAAGGGCGTACCGTACGTGTAAAGAAAAGAAAAAAGCACGCCTTAGCGTGCCTTTTTCTCGATTTGTGACCGATCAGTCGCCGTAAAGCTTCTGTTTCAGCTCGCGGCGCTGCTGCGCTTCCAGCGACAGGGTAGCCGTGGGACGTGCGATCAGGCGGGGAATGCCAATCGGTTCGCCGGTTTCCTCGCAATAACCGTAGTCGTTATTGTCGATGGCTGCGATCGATTGCTGTACTTTCTTCAGCAGTTTGCGTTCGCGGTCACGGGTACGCAGTTCCAGTGCGTGCTCTTCTTCGATGGTGGCGCGGTCGGCGGGATCCGGCACCAGCACGGTTTCGCGCAGGTGTTCGGTGGTTTCGCCAGCGTTTTTCAGCAATTCTTTTTCAAGGTTTTGCAGCTTATTCTTGAAAAACGCCATCTGTGCCGGGTTCATATAGTCCTTTTCGCCCATCTTCAGAATTTCTTCTTCAGTGAGCAGGACGTCCGCGGCGGGGGTCGATTTATTTGCTTTTGTCATGACTTCGCTTACCTTCGATACGACGGAGTTTTCAAATTTCTGCTTGGGTGGCGTCAAAAAAAACGCCTTAGTTTATACCAAACATTGTTCAAGGCCAGTAATAAAGATGTCTTTTGGGAGATTTTTGCCAATAAACACCATTTTGCTTGCCCGTGTCTCGTTTTCGCCCCATTTGGCCCCCAGGTCGCTGCCCATCATCTGGTGCACGCCCTGGAACACTACTTTCCTTTCTGCGCCCTGCATCAACAATACGCCTTTGTAACGCAACATGCGAGGACCGTACACATCAACGAGACCGCCCAGGAATTCGTCCAGTTTGGCCGGGTCGAACGGGCGTTCGCTTTTGAAGACGAAGGCCGCGATATCGTCGCTGTGATGGGCGTGGTGGTGGTCGTGGCTGTGGTCGTGGCCGCAGTGCTCGTCGTGCACGTGGCCGTGTTCGTGGTCGTGATCGCCATGCTCGTGGCCGTGCTCGTCCTGTGCCAGGAAGTCGGGATCGATTTCCAGTTTTTCGTTCAGGTTGAAGCCGCGCAGGTCCAGTACTTCGGTCAGCGGCGCCTTGCCGAAATCGGAGCGGCTGATCGGCGCACGCGGGTTGATGCGCTTCAAGCGGGCGCTCAGCGCCTCGACAGCGGCGGCATCGACCAGGTCGGTCTTGGACAGCAGGATCTTGTCGGCAAAGCCGACCTGGCGTTGCGCCTCTTCGTGCTCGTCCAGTTGCTGCATGGCGTGGCGCGCATCGACCACCGTGACCACGGCGTCGAGCAGGTAGTTAGCGCCCACTTCTTCGTCCATGAAGAAAGTCTGGGCCACTGGGCCGGGATTTGCCAGGCCGGTGGTCTCAATCACCACGCGGTCGAAGGCAATTTCGCCGGCAGCGCGGCGCCTGGCCAAATCGCTCAGGCCGACAATCAGGTCGCCGCGCACGGTGCAGCAGATGCAGCCGTTATTCATCTCCACGATTTGCTCGCGCGCTTCCTGCACCAGGATTTCGTTGTCGATATTCTCCTGGCCGAATTCGTTTTCGATCACGGCGATCTTCATGCCATGCTCTTCGCGCAAGATGCGGTTCAGCAGCGTGGTTTTGCCGGCGCCAAGAAAGCCGGTCAGGATGGTGGTTGGGATCAGTGCCATAGTGGTACCAGAAGCATTTGGAATCGGTCGATTATGCCGGAATTCTGGAAATGCTGGCAAATGGGCAAACTTGAGCAGGATCAAGTTCCCGGCTATTTAATTTTAGCCCGTGGATGGGCCTTGTCATAGACCAGCGCCAGGTGCTGGAAATCAAGGGCGGTGTAGACCTGGGTCGACGTAATGCTGGCGTGCCCCAGCATCTCCTGCACCGCGCGCAGGTCGCCCGAAGACTGCAGCACGTGCGAGGCAAACGAGTGGCGCAGCATGTGCGGGTGCACGGCGACCGGCGCCCCGGCCTGGATGCCGTGCGCCTTCAGCCGCAGCTGCACCACGCGCGGCGAGACCCGCCTGGCGCGCTCGTTGAGGAAGAGGGCGCTGCTGCCGTCAGACGGCGCCGGACGTACCGCCAGCCAGGCATGCAGCGCATCGAGGGCGGCGCTGCCGACCGGCACGCGGCGCATCTTGCTGCCCTTGCCGGTCACCACCACTTCCGCATTATCCAGTTCCAGCCAGCCCAGCGAGGCCGGCTGGCCGTCGCCGGCCTTGCGGAACTCGCGGTCCAGGCTGGCCAGTTCGGAGACCCGCAGGCCGCTCGAATACAGCAGCTCGAACATGGCGCGGTTGCACAGGCGGGCCGGCTCGCCATCGCCGGCGCTGGGCGTGGCCGGTGCCACCAGCTGCACCGCATCGTCGACCGACAGGGCCTTGGGCAGGGTCTTGGCGCGCTTGGGCGCGCGCACGCCTTCCACCGGGTTCGAGGAAAGCGTGCTGTGCCGGCCAAGCCAGGCAAAGAAGCCGCGCCAGCCGGACAGCTTGCGGGCAATGCTGCGCGCATCCAGGCCGCGGCCATGCAGCTGGGCCGCGTAGCGGCGGATATCGAAGTGGGTCAGGCTGTCCCAGGCTTTGCCCTCGGACAGGGCGGCCAGCTCGCGCAGGTCGCGGCCATAGGCGGCGACCGTATGCGCTGACAGCTTGCGCTGGGTAGCCAGGTGGGCCAGGTAGGCGTCGGCCTGTTCCAGCTTGGCGGCGCCTATCATGGCATCACGCGAGCAGCGGAGCCAGTGCTACGCTGGCGGTTTCGCCGATGTGGACCAGGAAGTCGGTCGCCATCAGGGAAGTGAAGCGCTCCGGGTCGGGCGAGCCCATGATCAGCAGGCCGAAGGCGGGGCCTTTGCCGCCCGGCTTGCGCAGCGGCAGGATCACGGTGGACTTGACCTGCTGCGCGTCGTCCAGCCAGCGCACGGCTTCGAAATCGTTATTGCTGCCGCAGTAGGGCGCCATCAGGCTGTTGGCAAACAGGCGGGCATCTTCCGAGACATCGCTGGCGAACCACTCGCCGGCAAATTCGCCGGCCACATTGAACAGGCGCAGCGTGGCGGCCGGAACGTTGAAGCTTTCGACCAGGCCTTGCGCCACGGCGTGCGGCACGTCGCCGTCGGCGCGCACTTGCAGGATGGCCTGGTTCCAGCTGTGGAAGCGGTTGGCGATGGCGGCGTTGGCTTCGGCATGGCGGGTCAGGTCGGCCATGCGCAATTCCAGCGCCTTATATTTGTCGCGCATGACTTCCATCTGGCGTTCCTGCAGCGAAACCGCGCGCCCGGTCAGCGGGCTGGACAGCCTGACGTCGCCAAGGAGGTTGGCGTGTTCTTCGAAGAAGTGGGGATGGTCGGCCAGGTACTGCGCGACGATTGCGGAATCCAGGGAGTCGGTCATTGTTGATGTCACATCAAATGTTGCAGGCGTGGACATTTTAACCGAAGGGGCGAAGGCTTGGGGCGGGTCAGGCCCGTGGCCCGACCCTGGTTTACCGCTTTTAGAAGTTGTGGTGGATCCCCAGCGCGTAATGGTTCTGGCTGGTGTCCACGATCGCAGTCGATACCAGCGGCAGCTTCTTCTGCGACAGGTCCAGGTACAGGTAAGTACGCGGCGACAGGTTGTATTCATAGCCGACCGAGAACTGCCTGGTCTTCAGCTGGCCATCGGGATCCTTCTGGCCATAGCCGATCAGGAATTTGCCCGGACCCACGTTGTAGTTGGCGCCCAGCATCCAGGACGTGATGCCGTCGTTGCTCGCCAGGATGTGGCCCAGGTCCTGCTTGCCGTAGCTGGCCATCAGCTTCAGTTCCGGGATCGGACGGTAGTAGGCGCCGATCGAATGCCATTTGACCTCGGTCGCATTGCGTTCGGTACCGGCATAGATCGCCCACTGCGGTGCCGTGCCCGGCGCCATATACGTCGCGCTGACCGAGTACGGGTAGGCGCCTGCCAGCGAGCCGACCGGATATTGCGGCGCGGCAGGGGTGCCGCGGCCCACGATGGCAGTCGGCAGGCCATTGTTTTCCTTGCTGGCGATGTTCACGTTCAGCTGGAAGCCATTCCACACCGGCGTGTTGTACCAGATCGCGTTGGAGAAACGGTTGCCGGAGTTGCCGGCCGTGCCCAGTGGATCGGAGCCGCTGCCCGACTGCGAGCTGCGGTAGCCGGACACCATGATGTCGGTCTGGAAGCCGGCCTGGTTCGGCATGCCGGACCAGGGCTCGAACTGGGTGCTGGTTTCCTGCAGCGAGGTCAGGGCGCGGCCGGCGCGGATGGTACCGAAGCCGCCTTGCAGGCCGACGCGGCTCTGGCCCTGGAACAGTGGGCGCGAGGCGTTGTTGGGGCCGAGTTCGCCGGAACCGGTATCGGACTCGAAGCGGATCTCCAGGTGGAACAGGGCCTTCAGGCCGCTGCCCAGGTCTTCCACGCCGCGAAAGCCCAGTTTGTTGTTGTCGCGCTTGGCTTCCTGGATGGCGCTGTTCGCCGTATGGGTGGTGCGGGTAATGCCGGCATCCAGCGTGCCATAAATGGTGACGGAGGATTGTGCAAAGGCGGCACTGCTGAAGGCGCCCATCAAGGCCAGGGCCAATAACGATTTCTTCATGTGTTCTTCCTTTTTATGAGTCAAACCGGGTATAGGGATGGCTATACGATAAGTGCAGATAGCGCCGCATCCCGGCTGATTGGTCATTTACCTGCACGAAAAAGGGTCAAAACCGGCCGCCGGTGTTGTATTTTTGAAACGCTTGCCAGCCTGTTCATTTAGTGAAAGACCTGTAAGGAAGCCGAAAGCTAGGGCTGTCACATTTGTCACATATCAAAAAGTCCGGGAGTCATGCGCCACCACCGGGTGGTGCGGCTACACTGGACATGCAGCTTATTCCTTGGAACCGGATACATCGATGGCAAATCGAGACGAGCTGGTGATTATCAGGGGAGCGCGGTCAGGAGACGCCGCAGCCCAGCTAGCGCTAGGCAAGCTCTACCTATTTGGCGGGGCCAGCCTGCCACAAAACATGCCGACGGCCTTGCATTGGCTATGCCGCGCTGCGACCCAGGGTGTGGCGGAAGCCTGGCAACTGATCGGCGCCAATATTCCATTTGAAGTGGCGCAGCCTGCGCGGGCCCAGGCACTGGAGTGGTTCGTGCGCGCCGCGCAGGACGGCATTCCGGCGGCGGTACGGGTGCTGGCGCAGCTACGGCGCGTCGATCCAGCGCCGGCGGCGGCGGGACAGTCACGCCAGGCCGCTTTGCCGGCGGCAGCGCAGCGCGCGCTGCCGAACCCTGAGGTGCCGGCCAGTGCGCCGGAAGCCTGGCGGGCACTGGAGGCGGAGCAGGATGCCGACCAGCAGGAGCTGCTGCGCCTGCGCGCCCTGGCAGCCCAGGGCGGCGACCGCGATGCCCAGCTGGCGCTGGGCCTGCACCTGGCGCGCATGAACAGCGAAGGCGACCGGGTGGAATCGAGTAGCGGCACGGTCAACTTCAAGCGTGCCTTGCGCTGGCTGGCGCAGGCGGGCGAGCAAGGCCTGGCCGACGCCTGGTTTGCCATGTCGCGCATCTATATCCGCCCCGAATTCTCCCAGCGCAGTGCGAGCGAAGCGCAAGCCTGCCTGGAGCGCGCGGCGGACATGGGGCATAGCGGGGCGCAGCTTGAATGCGGCATCCACGCCTGGCGCGCACGCCGCGGCGCCGAGGACAATGACGTGCGGGCGGTGTTCTGGCTGCAGAAGGCGGCGGCCCAGGGCAGTGCCGAAGCGCCGCAGGCGCTGGAGCGGATTGCACCGGCACCGCCGCCGACGAGCTGGGCCGATCCCTTGCTGCCCTTGCTGACGCGTGAAATCCTCAGCAGCCAGCCCTTGCTGGCGGCGCGCATCGAGCTGGCGGCATTGTTCCGCCTGACGCGCGCCGAGGCTTTGCTATTGGATGTGAAGTCAGCCGACCAGGGGCATTGCCTGGTGGTCGATATCCGCGCCAGCTATGGCCGCAGCAAGCGCCGCCTGGTGCTGGTGCGCACCGCGGCGGAGCGGCAGAAGCTGGACCGCATCGTGCGCCTGTTCGAGCAGGTCGATACGGATATGGAGGGGAATTACCGGCAGCGCCTGTACCGGCTTAAGAGCTGGCTGGGGGCTGACATGATGGCGGCTGCCTGAAAAGCGGCAGAGCGGGGGCCGGCCCCCGCTCCGCCGGTTCTAGATCGTGATCTCGCCCTCAAAGACTGTCACCGCCGGCCCGGTCAGGTAGACCGGCTGCCCTTCACCTGCCCAGGCAATCGACAGCTGCCCGCCGCGCGCATCGACGCGCACCGGCGAATCCAGCAAGCCGCGGCGGATGCCCGCCACCACTGCCGCGCAGGCGCCCGTGCCGCAAGCCAGCGTTTCGCCGGCGCCGCGCTCAAACACGCGCAGTTTCACGTGCTGCCGGTCCACCATCTGCATGAAGCCGGCATTGACCCGCTTCGGGAAGCGCGGATGGTGCTCGATCAGCGGCCCCACCAGCTCTACCGGAGCGCTATCCACGTCGGCCACCACCTGCACCGCGTGTGGGTTGCCCATCGACACCACCGACACCTGCACCGACTCGCGCTGGCCACCCAGTTCCAGCACCAGCGGCCACAGGGTTTCACGGCCTTCCGGCTGCCCCTGCAGGCCCTCCGCATCGAATGGCACCTGCGCCGGATCCAGGACCGGCGCGCCCATGTCGACAGTAATGCTGCCGTCGTCCTCCAGGCGCGGCGAAATAATGCCGGCCAGGGTTTCCACCGTGATCTTGCGTGCCGAAGTCAGGCCCTTTTCGACCACGAACTTGACGAAGGCGCGCGAGCCGTTGCCGCACTGTTCCACTTCACCGCCATCGTTGTTGAAGATGCGGTAACGGAAATCGCAGCCCGGCACGCTCGACTTTTCCACCACCAGCATCTGGTCCGCACCCACGCCGAAACGGCGGTCGGCCAGTGCCTGCCACTGGGCCGGGCTGAAATCGATCTGCTGGTTAATGGCGTCAATGACCACGAAATCATTGCCGGCGCCGTGCATCTTGGTGAATTTGAGTTTCATCGTTTCTTCGAATAGAAGGAAGGCTGGCCTTGCGGGCGGGTCTTGAAGCGTTTGTGGGTCCAGAAGTATTCGGCAGGCGCTTCTCTGACGCGTTCTTCAATAAATTCATTCATGCGGCGCGTTGCCTCGACCATATCGGGCCCCGGGTAATTCTCCCACACCGGATAGAACTTCACACGGTAGCCTTGGTAATTGGGCAGGAAGGTGGCGATCACCGGCATCACCTGGCCGCCGGTAGCGGCGGCGATGCGCGCGGTAGCAGTCAGGGTGGCGGCCGGTACGCCGAAGAAGGGCACGAATTCGGCATCCTTGTCGCCGAAGTCCATGTCCGGCAGCATAAAGTAGGGCAGCTTTTCTTTCAACGCGCGCAGGATGGGCTTGATGCCATCCTGGCGCGTGAACAGCCTGACCGGCTTGAAACGCGCGCGGCCGGCGCGCAGCACTTCATCGAAAACCTTGTTCTTTTGCGCGACGTACATCGACGATGCCGACGCTTCCATGGCGATCGAAGCGCCGCCCACGTCCAGGCAGACAAAATGCGGGCACAACAGGATGGTCGGCTTTCCCGTCATCTCGGCAACCGGCACCTGGCCGGGCGCCATGCCGGCGCTGGTCTCGACCCTGATCAGCCTGCGCAGCCGTTGTTCCGATGCCCACCACAGGATCGAGCGCTCCAGCACGCTGCGCGAGTAAGCCTGGAAGTGCTGGCGCGCGATGCGGCGGCGCTGCCCTTCCGTCAATTCCGGCATGGTCAGGCGCAGGTTGGTCAGCGCGATCTCGCGGCGCGGGCCCATCACGATAAACAGCAGGTTGCCGACCGCCTTGCCGAGCCGGCCCAGCAGCGGCAGCGGCAGCCAGTGCAGCAGCCACATCATCCCAAGCAGGAGCCTCATGCCGATGCCTCCTGCGCTGCGGCGCCCGGGCCGGCCACGCCGGCCGGCACCTTGTAGCGGTTGTAGCTCCAGTAGTACTGGGCCGGGCAGCGCGCGATCAGCTTTTCCATTTCGGCGTTGATGGCGCGCGCCTGGGCTGCGGCATCGCC
The DNA here is from genome assembly GCF_001425005.1 of Duganella sp. Root336D2. Classification (GTDB taxonomy): domain Bacteria; phylum Pseudomonadota; class Gammaproteobacteria; order Burkholderiales; family Burkholderiaceae_D; genus Rugamonas. The sequence continues at coordinate 52,091 of NZ_LMDB01000007.1, forward strand.
TTCCAGCGAGCCCTCGAACGGAACGAAGCGCACCACATAGCCTTTGCCGCCGGGCAGGCGCTCGGCGTAGACGATCAGGATCACCGCATCGCCCAGCTGCGCCATCTTGGCCGGCAGCGTCATGGTGTAGGCAGTGCGGCCGAAGAAGTCGGCCCATACGCCTTCGCCTTCCTGCGGCACCTGGTCGGGCAGCAGGCCGATCGGCTGGCCTTTTTTGAGGAACTTGGCCAGCATGCGCACGCCGCTCATATTGGCTGGCGCCAACAACAGGTTCTTGCGGGCACGGGCGCCTTCGATCAGCGGCTTCATCGCTTCCTTGCGCGGCGGGCGGTACATCACCATCAGCTCGGTGCGGTGGGCGATTTCCTGCGCAGTGATCTCAAAGCAGCCCAGGTGCGGGGTCAGGAACACAATCCCCTTGCCGGCATCCAGGTACTGCTGCACCAGGTCCCAGTTTTCCACGGTGGCGCGGCCGCTCACGCGCTGCGGGTCGGCGCACCAGATGAAAGGCAGTTCGGCAATGGCCTTGCCGGCCTCGCCGACGGCGCTGCCGAGGTGGCCGGAAAAACCGGCCTGGGCCAGGTTGGCGCGCATGCGCCGCCGGTAAGAAGGGGAAAGCAGGTAGACCAGCCAGCCCAGACCTACGCCCAGGGCGTGCAGTACCGGCAAGGGAAAGATCGAGAAGAAGCGGAATATTCTTAACAGCATTTCTTAATTTACAAGAGCATTTTTACGTTGCTCTGCACAAAAATTTTTTAAGAAGCGTAAAATACCACGTTGCAGTAGCCGCTGAGTTAACAGACAACTTGCGAGGCGGGATACAAACTTCGCTAAAGCGTCGCAAGCTTTATTGGTTTTGCGACAATGTTATTTTGAACCAAAGCTAGGAGCTTGCGATGTCCAACGATTTTCTGTTTACCTCCGAATCCGTTTCGGAAGGCCACCCGGACAAGGTAGCCGACCAGATTTCCGACGCGATTCTGGATGCCATCCTGACCCAGGACCCGCGCGCCCGCGTTGCCGCGGAAACGCTGTGCAATACCGGCCTGGTGGTGCTGGCAGGTGAAATCACCACCCACGCCAACGTGGATTATATTCAAGTAGCCCGCGATACCATCAAGCGTATCGGCTACGACAACACCGAATACGGTATCGACTACAAGGGCTGCGCCGTGCTGGTTGCTTACGACAAGCAATCGCCGGATATCGCCCAGGGCGTCGACGAAGGTGCGGGTATCGACCTGGACCAGGGCGCCGGCGACCAGGGCCTGATGTTCGGCTACGCCTGCGACGAAACCCCGGAACTGATGCCGGCGCCGATCTACTACTCGCACCGCCTGGTCGAGCGCCAGTCGCAGCTGCGCAAGGACGGCCGCCTGCCATGGCTGCGTCCAGACGCGAAATCGCAGGTAACCCTGCGCTACGTCGGCGGCCGCCCGGTAGCGGTGGACACCGTCGTACTGTCGACCCAGCACGCGCCGGAAATGAGCCACTCGCAAATCCAGGAAGCCGTGATCGAAGAGATCATCAAGCCGGTGCTGCCGACCGAGTGGATCAAGGACACCAAGTTCCTGGTCAACCCGACCGGCCGTTTCGTCATCGGCGGCCCGCAGGGCGACTGCGGCCTGACCGGCCGCAAGATCATCGTCGACACCTACGGCGGCGCAGCCCCGCACGGCGGCGGCGCGTTCTCCGGCAAGGATCCATCGAAAGTCGACCGTTCCGCTGCCTACGCAGCCCGCTACGTGGCCAAGAACGTGGTGGCTGCCGGCCTGGCCCGCCAGTGCCAGGTGCAGGTATCGTACGCGATCGGCGTGGCACGCCCGATCAACATCACCGTGTACACCGAAGGCACCGGCGTGATCTCCGACGAAAAGATCGCACAGCTGGTGCAGGAACACTTCGACCTGCGCCCGAAAGGCATCGTGCAGATGCTGGACCTGCTGCGCCCGATCTACACCAAGACCGCCGCCTACGGCCACTTCGGCCGCGAAGAGCCGGAGTTCAGCTGGGAGCGTACCGACAAGGCCGCGATCCTGCGCGCCGCTGCCGGCTTGTAATTGAAAAGTCGGGGTCAGCTCCGGCAATCGGACATTTTGCTGCGCAAAATGTCCGATTGCCGGAGCTGACCCCGACTTCTTTGATACAATCCCCATTCTCCGAGGAGCGCTGCGACCAGCAAGCCTGGCCAGGCTCGGAACATCAACACCGCGCTCACGTTACTTTTTTCAACACACTGAAAGGAGGGCGTGATGAACGCCGTACTCAAAGATTCCCAAGACTACATCATCGCTGACATCGGCCTGGCCGCATGGGGCGAAAAAGAAATCAAGATCGCCGAAACGGAAATGCCTGGCCTGATGGCAATCCGTGAAGAATTCGCCGCTGCGCAGCCGCTGAAAGGCGCCCGCATCACCGGCTCGCTGCACATGACCATCCAGACCGCAGTGCTGATCCGCACCCTGGAAGCATTGGGCGCGCAAGTGCGCTGGGCCTCCTGCAACATCTACTCGACCCAGGACCACGCCGCAGCCGCTATCGCAGCCGTCGGCACCCCGGTGTTCGCGGTCAAAGGCGAAACCCTGGCCGACTACTGGGACTACACCCACCGCATCTTCGAATGGCCAGGTGAAGGCGTGTACTCCAACATGATCCTGGACGACGGCGGCGATGCAACCCTGCTGCTGCACCTGGGCGCCCGCGCTGAAAAAGACATCTCCGTGCTGAACAACCCGGGCTCGGAAGAGGAAATCTGCCTGTTCAACTCCATCAAGGCCCACCTGGCCAAGGATGCGACCTGGTACTCCAAACGCCTGCCGGCAATCCTGGGCGTGACCGAAGAAACCACCACCGGCGTGCACCGCCTGTACCAGATGCACAAGGAAGGCAAGCTGGCTTTCCCTGCCATCAACGTGAACGACTCCGTCACCAAGTCCAAGTTCGACAACCTGTACGGCTGCCGCGAGTCCCTGGTGGACGGCATCAAGCGCGCGACCGACGTGATGGTGGCCGGTAAGGTCGCCGTGATTGCCGGCTACGGCGACGTGGGCAAGGGTTCCGCGCAAGCCATGCGCGCCCTGTCGGCGCAAGTGTGGGTGACCGAGATCGACCCGATCTGCGCCCTGCAGGCTGCAATGGAAGGCTACCGCGTGGTGACCATGGATTACGCCGCTGAACACGGCGACATCTTCGTGACCTGCACCGGCAACTACCACATCCTGACCGAAGCGCACATGCTGAAGATGAAGGACCAGGCCATCGTCTGCAACATCGGCCACTTCGACAACGAGATCGATGTCGCTTCCCTCAAGAAGTACCAGTGGGAGAACATCAAGCCGCAGGTGGACCACGTGATCTTCCCTGACGGTAAGCGCATCATCCTGCTGGCCGAAGGCCGCCTGGTGAACCTGGGCTGCGGCACCGGCCACCCTTCGTATGTGATGTCGTCCTCGTTCGCCAACCAGACCATCGCCCAGATCGAACTGTTCGCCAACACCAAGGCTTACCCGGTCGGCGTGTACACCCTGCCCAAGCACCTGGACGAGAAAGTCGCGCGCCTGCAGCTGAAAAAGCTGAATGCGCAGCTGACCACCCTGACCGACGAGCAGGCAGCGTACATCAATGTGAAGGTGGAAGGCCCGTACAAGCCTGAACACTACCGTTACTAAGCAGTCCCTTGCCCTGCCGCCCGCGCGGGCGGCAGGGCCCAAGTTTGCCAAGGTTACTCATTATGCGTTTGGTCCTCACCTGGATAATCAATGCCGCCGCCCTGTTCGCGGTGCCTTACCTCATGCATTCCGTCAGTGTCACAAGCATTGGCGCCGCTTTGGTTGCTGCCCTCCTGCTTGGCCTGGTCAACACCCTGGTGCGCCCCGTATTGCTGCTGCTGACATTGCCGGTGACGGTGCTGTCGCTTGGCCTGTTCATCTTCATCATCAACGGCTTCATGTTCTGGCTGGTGGCGAAAATGGTGGACGGCTTCCACGTGGACAGCTTCTGGTCAGCCATAGGCGGCGCTCTGCTGTACAGCGTGATTTCCTGGGCCTTGTCTACCCTCCTGTTGAAAGACAATGATGGCTAACCATAATTTCAGTATCGAGTTCTTCCCGCCGAAAACGGCGGAAGGGACGGAAAAGCTGCGCCTCGTGCGCGCCAAACTGTCCGAGCTGCATCCCAAGTATTTTTCCGTGACCTTCGGCGCCGGCGGTTCGACCCAGCAGGGCACCCTGGACACGGTGCTCGAGATCATGGCGGCCGGCGAAGAGGCCGCGCCGCACCTGTCTTGCATCGGCGGCACGCGCGAATCGATCCGCACCATCCTGCAGCAGTACAAAGCGCACGGCATCAAGCGCCTGGTGGCGCTGCGCGGCGACCTGCCTTCCGGTTACGGCATGTCGGGCGAGTTCCGCTACGCCAATGAGCTGGTCGAATTCGTGCGCGCTGAAACGGGCGACTGGTTCCATATCGAAGTGGCGGCCTATCCGGAGGTGCACCCGCAGGCACGCTCGCCGCAGGACGATATGCAGGCCTTCGTGCGCAAGGTCAATGCCGGCGCCGATGCCGCCATCACCCAGTACTTCTACAACGCCGACGCCTACTTCCATTTCGTCGACGCGGCGCAGAAGGCGGGCGTGAATGTGCCTGTCGTGGCCGGCATCATGCCGATCACGAATTACACGCAATTGATGCGCTTCTCGGATATGTGCGGTGCCGAGATTCCGCGCTGGGTGCGCTTGAAACTGGCATCGTTCGGCGACGATTCGGCCTCGATCAAGGCGTTTGGCCTGGACGTGGTATCGGACCTGTGCGAACGCCTGCTGGCCGGCGGCGCGCCGGGCCTGCATTTCTATTCGATGAACCAGGCCGTCGCCACGACGGCCCTGTGGAGCCGCCTGGTCAGTCCTCAGTGAGGATGCGGTCGAGCGCCACATCGTGGCCATCGCTGCCGAAATCGGCAGCGAGGCAGCGATAGGCCACCCCCACGGTGGCCGGGCGCGGTTCGCGCGCCAGTGTGCGGTCATAGAAGCCGCCGCCATATCCCAGGCGGTAGCCCTGCGCGTTATAGCCCAGGCAGGGTATCAGTAAAGCCGGCGGGTATTCCTGCACCAGGCGCAGCGTGGCCGGCACGGCCACTCCCATCGCATCCTTCACCATCGGCTCGCCGATAGTCCATTTCGCGAACGCCAGCGGCGCATCCTTTTCCAGCACCACCGGCAGCAGCAGTTCCACGCCCAGTTGCGCCAGTTCCACGTAACAGGCATGCAAGTCTGGCTCATCGCGCAGCGGCCAGTACACCCCTAGTGCACCGATGCCGGATTCGCGCCACCACTGGACCACTTTCGCACCAATTTCCTTGTCCCACTGCGCCCGCGTTTCCGCTGCCAGCGTGCGGCGCGCCGCCAGCATCATCTGGCGCAGTTCCGCCTTGCCGGATGCTGGCTGGCCGTCGCCGTTGCATGGTATCCTAGTTGGGCTGGTCATATCGTGAATTACCTTGAGAGTCGTACATTGATTTCCACCTCGAAACGGATAGCCGGCGCACTGATGGTTGCAGCATGCGCCGCCGCGCCGCTGGCCTTGGCGCAGGATAACGCAAGCGACAGCCGCAAGGAAGATGATGCCTTCCTCCTGCTGCGCGATTCGGTACGGCGCGACGACGCCGCCAAGGCCGAGTTTTACGCCTCCCGCCTGGCCGACTACTCGATTCCTTCCTACGTCGAATACTACCGCCTGAAAGCCCGCTTCAAGGAAGCCACCGATCCCGAAGTGCGCGCCTTCCTGGGCAAATACCAGGGCAGCGCCATCGCCGACCGCATGCGCAACGACTGGCTGCTGGAGCTGGGCCGCAAGCGCGAGTGGGCTACCTTCGACGAACAGTTTCCGCAGTTCGTGCTGCAGGACGATACCCAGGTCAAGTGCTACAACCTGTTGTCGCGTCTTTCCAAGGGCCAGAACGTCGCCGCCGATGCGCGCGCGCTGCTGGTCTATCCGCCGTACTACGGCGATGGCTGCGGCGCCCTGATCGCAGCGCTGGCGCAAACCGGCCAGTTCACCGAAGAGGACTTGTGGACGCAGGTGCGCCTGGCCGGCGAAACCAACTCCACCGGCCCGGCCAAGCGCATCGTGATGCTGCTGAATGGCTCGGACAAGAAAATGGCCCAGGCGGTGGACTTGCCGACGCTGGCGCTGGCCAAAGGCGCCGGCAGCACGCGCGCCGACCACGAGACCTTCCTGGTGGCGGTGGGCCGCGGCGCCCGCACCAGCATGAACCTGGCCCGGATGGCGCTGGAAAAGAATTCGCCGCAGCTGACGCCGCAGGAACGTGCCATCGGCTGGGCCAACCTGGCCCTGGTCTCGTCCTACTCATTCTCGCCTGACACGGCGGGCTACTGGGCCAGGTCGGCCGGTGCGCCACTGTCCAGCGACCAGGTGCAGTGGAAGACCCGCATCGCCCTGCGTGAGCGCGACTGGAAAACGGTGCGGGCCACCATCGCCGCCATGCCGCCGTCATTGCGCAAGGACCCGGCCTGGATCTACTGGAACGCGCGGGCCATCGCCGCCGAAGCGGGCAGCAACACGCCGGAAGTGCTGGCGGCCTACCGCAGCATTGCCGACCAGTCCAGCTATTACGGCATCCTGGCCGGCGAAGAACTGGGCCAGCTGGTCACCATTCCCGCCCCCGGCGCGGCGCCGACGCCAGCAGAAATGGCAGCGATCTCCACCAATCCTGGGCTGCAGCGCGCGCTGAAGTTTTTCGAAATGCGCCTGCGCTTTGAAGGCACGCGCGAATGGAACTGGGAAACGCGCAGCCTGAACGAGCGCCAGCTGATCGCCGCCGCCGAATTCGCGCGCGAGAAGCACGTGCTGGACCGCATGGTGTACACCTCCGAGAAAACGCGGGTGCAGGCCGACTACACGCACCGCTACCCGGTGCCGCATGACGACATCATGCAGCCGACCACCAATACCCTGGGCCTGGACCGCGCCTGGGTGTATGGCCTGATCCGCCAGGAATCGCGCTTCGTGATGGATGCGCAGTCCTCGGCCGGCGCCTCGGGCCTGATGCAGGTGATGCCTTCCACCGGCCGCTGGGTGGCGCGCAAGATCGGCCTGACCGACTTCGTGCAGGGCATGCTGACCGACGTCAAGACCAACATCCTGCTGGGCGCGAACTACATGAACATGGTGCTGGGCAGCATGGACGGCTCGCAGGTGCTGGCCACCGCCGCCTACAACGCCGGCCCTGGCCGCCTGCGTTCCTGGCGCACGCAGTTGACCAAGCCGATGGACAGCACCATCTTCATCGAATCGATTCCGTTCGTGGAAACGCGCGGCTACGTGAAAAACGTGATGGTCAACGCCACTTATTATGCCGCGCTGTTTGAAGGCCGGCCGCAATCGCTGAAGGCGCGCCTGGGCGGCACCGTCTCGCCAAAGGGCTACAGCGAACAGGAACAACAGGAAGCCGCCTACGGCGGCCGTTAATTTGCCCACTGGGAGATCAGAGGAAACATGCACACCACAGAACTCGACCCGAAACTTGCCGAAACCCTGGCCGCAGCGCGTGAACCGGGACTGACCCTGATTATCGGCAACAAGAACTATTCCTCGTGGTCGATGCGCCCGTGGGTTGCGATGAAAGCCTTCAACATCCCGTTCACCGAAGTGCGCGTGCTGCTCGACCAGCCCGACACCTCGAACAACATCGCCAAGTACAGCGCAAGTGGCCGGGTACCGGTGCTGCTGGCCGGCGACATGGCGATCTGGGACAGCCTGGCCATCTGCGAATACCTGGCCGAGCAATTCCCCGACAAGCCTTTGTGGCCGCGCGACGTGGCAGCGCGTGCGCTGGCGCGCTCGGTCTGCGCCGAGATGCACAGCTCTTTCGGCAGCCTGCGCACCACGATGTCGATGAACATCAAGGGCAGCTACCCGGGCAAGGGCCGCACGCCGGCGACCCAGGCCGATATCGGCCGCATCAGCGAAATGTGGGAAGAGTGCCTGAGCCGCTTCGGCCACAACGAATACCTGTTCGGCGAGTTCTCGATAGCCGACGCCTTCTTCGCGCCGGTGGTGTGCCGCTTCAAGACCTACGGCGTGGTGCTGCCGCCGGCGTTGTCGGCCTACTGCGAGCGCATGCGCAGCCATCCGGCGGTCGACGCCTGGATTGCAGGCGCGCTCGCTGAAACCGAAGCCGCGCCACTGCACGACGCGGAGATGCCGGACGATTGATGGTGATGAAGACTTACGTGGTCGGCGGCGCGGTGCGCGATGAATTGCTTGGTTTGCCCGTCAAGGACCATGACCATGTGGTGGTAGGCGCCACGCCGGAAGAAATGGTAAAGGCCGGCTTCCGGCCGGTCGGCAAGGATTTCCCGGTATTCCTGCACCCGCAAACGCAGGAAGAATATGCGCTGGCGCGCACCGAGCGCAAAACGGCGCCCGGCTACAAGGGTTTCGTGTTCCACACTTCCAGCGACGTGACGCTGGAAGAAGACCTGGTGCGGCGCGACCTGACCATCAACGCCATTGCGCGCGGCGACGACGGCGTGCTGGTCGATCCCTACAACGGCCGGCAGGACATCAAGGACCGCATTTTCCGCCACGTGTCGGACGCATTCGCAGAAGACCCGGTGCGCATCCTGCGCCTGGCGCGTTTCGCCTCGCGCTATCCGGATTTCCGCGTAGCGCCGAAAACCAATGCGCTGATGCAGCGCATGGTGGAGGAGGGCGAGGTCGATGCGCTGGTGCCCGAACGGGTATGGCAGGAAATCGCACGCGGCCTGATGGAGCAGAAGCCTTCGCGCATGCTGGAAGCGCTGCGCGACTGCGGCGCACTGTCGCACATCATCCCCGAGATCGGCGACGGCTTCGCCGTGGCGCCGGTGGTCGACCGCGCCGCCGAGGCGGATGTCGAGTTGCCAGTGCGCTTTGCCGCGCTGACGCTTGCGCTCGAAGTGCCGCAGGTCGAGCAGGCCGGCAAGCGCCTGAAAGTGCCGACCGAATGCCGCGACCTGGCAGTCATGGCCGCGCGCGAGCGCGGCAGCGTGGAAAACGCGCAGGAGCTGGACCCCGCCGCCCTGGTCAGCCTGTTCGAGCGCTGCGACGGTTTCCGCAAACCGGCGCGTTTCGCGCAGATGGTGGCCGCTGTGGAATGCGCCGGCCGCGCCCCGCCTGCCCGGCGCGAACTGCTGGCCAAGGCACTCGACGCAGCGCGCGCGGTCAACGCCGGCGAGATCGCCCAGCGCTCGGCGGCTGCGCCGCAGGAGATTCCCGGGCTGGTGCGCGCGGCCCGCGTGCAAGCGGTGAGCGAGACGTTCGGCGCCCAGGAGTGGCTCGATGACCAGCCTTAACTTTTTCCGCAATCCCCTGCGCGGCCTGTTCGGCGGCAAGGACCGGCCGACGGTGCCGGTCAAGGAGTTGCGCGAGCGCGACCGCCGCCGCATGCTCAAGCATTTCCTGGCGCTGGAGCGCCACGACCGGCTGCTGCGTTTCGGCACGCCGGTCAACGACGAACAGATCATGCGCTACGTGGGCAGCATCGATTTCGACCGCGACCTGATATTCGGGGTGTACAACCGCGTTTTCCAGCTGGTGGCGGTAGGCCACCTGGCCTTCGCCGACCGCGATGCCGACAAGCACAAGGCCACCGAGAAGGACCAGGTGGCGGAGTTTGGGGTGTCGGTCTCGAAGTCGGCGCGCGGCCTTGGCATCGGCTCCAGGCTGTTCGAACGCGCCAACATCGCCTGCCGCAACAACGATGTCGACACCCTGTACATGCATTGCCTGTCGTCCAACGCGACGATGATCCATATCGCCAAAAAGGCCGGCATGGAAATCCACCGCGACTACGGCGAGGCCGATGCCTATCTCAAGCTCGGCCCGGCCGACCCGGCCAGCGTGCTGCAGGAAGCGATGGAAGAACAGCTCGCGTCATTCGATTACGCTTTGAAAGCCAACGTCCGCGCTGCCGCAAAACTGTTCGACAAGATCCCTGGGGTAAAATCGGACGAAAAGTAGAGGAGGCTTCCATGCCGTTCGCCCTGCGCAGCATTGCTTTAGCCGTTACCATGGCCGCACCGCTGGCGCAGGCGTCGGGTGCGCCCTTGAAGTTCTGCTTCGAAGACATCCCGCAGGCGCCCTGGACCATGCCGGATGGCACGGGACTGAATATCGAACTGCTGAAGCGCGCAGCCAGGATCACCGGCGACCAGATCAACTTTGTTCCCCGCCCATGGAAGCGCTGTGAAGAAGAGACCCGCACCGGCGTGATCGACGCCATGGTCGGCCCTTCCGACAACCCGCGCCGGCGCACCTACAGCCGGCCGCCGACCAAGGCCGATGGCTCGCAGGACCCGGAACGCGCCATGTACCGCGACCATGTCGACCTGTACCTGCGCGTGGACAGCGGAGCGAGCTGGGATGGCAAGACCCTGGTCAACCCGCGCAAGCTGGTGGTGGCGCAGCGCGGCTACTACATCGTGGATATGCTGCAGGCGCGCGGCCAGACGGTGATCGACACGCCCAAGACGGCGGAAGAGGGCTTGCGGCTGCTGGCCGCCGGCAGCGCCGATGTCGCCGTGCTGATGGGCCGCGATGCGGAAAACCTGCTGAAGGAAGACCCGCGCTACCAGGGCCGCGTGGTGCTGGCCAAGCAGCCCTTCGCCAGTTTCGACTTCCACCTGATGGTAGGGCGCAAGGTCTACGACAAGGAGCCCAAGCGCTTCGAAGCACTCTGGAGCGCCATCGCCAAGGTGCGCGCTACTGCGGACTACCAGCGCCTGGAGCAGTCGCTGGTGCGCCAGCATGAACACGACTGACCGCGGCCCGCATGAAATAGGCGAAAGCCAGCCCGCTCACATACATCAGCACACCGTACAGCGCTCCGGGCAAGGCGAAAGCATCCTGTTTCAGCACGCTGCTGCCGATCACCATGGCCAGGGTGCCGTTCTGGATGGCAGTCTCGATGCCAAGCGTGACCGATTGCTGGCGCGACAAGCGGGCCAGCCAGGCGGCCCCGAAGCCGCAGGCCAGCATGGTCACGTTCAGCGCCATCGCGAACGGCGCGAGGGTATGGAAGTTGTCGCGCAAGAGCACCCAGTTCTTCGCCACCGCTGCCATCACGATCAGGACGAACAGCACGGCAGCGATTTTGGTGCAGCTGCCTTCGATGCGCAGGCCCAGGGCAGGCTTCATATGGCGCAGCGACATGCCAATGGCAACTGGCAGGCCGAGCATCAGCACCATCTGCTTCATCATCGCGCCGACCGGCGCCTCCACCTTCTGGCCGCTGCCGGCAAAGTATTCCAGTGCGAAGGATACGATCAGCGGCAGCGTGAAGATGGTCAGCACGCTGGCCACGGCGGTAAAGCTCAGGGCCAGCGCCACGTCGCCGCGTGCGATGTAGGTGAGCAGGTTGGAGGTAGTGCCGGTAGGGCAGGCCGCCAGGATCATGAAGCCCACTGCGAAGGCGCCGCCGATACCCGTCGCCTGCAGCATGCCGAAGCAGGCCAGCGGCAGCAGCACGAAATGGCACAGGACACCGACCAGCAGCGCGCGCGGCTGCTTCACGATGCGGCCAAAGTCGGCGGGCGCCAGGCCCAGGCCAAGGGAAAACATGATGAACGCGAGTGCTGCGGGCAGCAGCACGGTTGAGACGATGTCTCCTTGCATGGCGGGGTCTCCTTTGCGCTCGCATGTGGCGAGCTTGTCATTGTCTTAATATTGACACGACCCGGGCAACGCCGGCAACTACCGCGCAAGCAAGGCGAAAGCGAGCAAGGCGATGATGCCCGCGCCCAGGACGGCCAGCACGTTCACGCTCCACTTGACCAGGCCATGCTGCGGCCTCCTTAGCCAGATGGCGCCTGCCACAGCGCCGGCGATGGCTGCCAGGACCTGGCCAGCTGCGATCACCAGCAGCATGGCTGCACCGAAGGCGGCGCCGGCATAGCCTGACGGCGCCGGACCGAATGCGAGGCTGATCGCCAGCAGCAGTAGCGGCAGGGCCAGCATGGCGGCAGCCAGACCGCCTTTGGCCGCGGCGAACCACAGGGGGGCTTTAACTTCGGTCTGCATCGGTCAGATCAGCGGCAAGGCGGTGGTGTCCTTGATGCGCTGCAGGGCGAAGGAAGACTTCACATCCAGCACGGCCGGATGGCGCAGCAGGGTCGCCATCATGAAGCGCGAGAAGTGGTCCATGTCTTCCACGTGCACGCGCAGCAGGTAGTCCATTTCGCCGGTCATGGCGTAGCAGGCCACCACTTCCGGCCATTGTTCGACCGCCACCGCGAAATCGGCGCGCGGCGAGGTGCCGGTGGGATTCACGCCGAGGGCGCGGGCGTTGCTGTGGGCGGCGGCGTCGCTGTGCTTTTCCAGGCGCACATTGACGTAGGCCAGCAGGCCCAGGCCGATCTTGTCCGGGTCCAGCAGCGCCACGTACTGGCGGATCACGCCTTCCTCTTCCAGGCGCTTGATGCGGCGCAGGCAGGGGGAAGGGGAAAGGTTGACTTGCTCTGCGACATCCTGGTTCGACAGCCGGCCATCCGTTTGCAAGATGGACAATATCTTGCGATCCGTTTTATCCAGCGCAATCTTGGTCATAAATTCCTCTTTCGCTCGGTGTTTTCGCAATATTATTGCTCAATCCAATCAATGTTGGGAAATGTTTGCAATTAAATGTCGCTTGCAGGGGACTATACTGTGCGCAATTCTAATAGGGAGACGCACCATGAAATTCACCCCCTGGGAAAACCCCATGAACACCGACGGCTTCGAGTTCGTCGAGTTCGCGGCACCCGATCCCAAAGCCCTGGGCAAGCTGTTCGAAAACATGGGCTTCACCGCGATCGCCCGCCACCGCCACAAGGACGTGACCCTGTACCGCCAGGGCGATATCAACTTCATCATCAATGCCGAGCAGGATTCGTTTGCCCAGCGCTTCGCCCGCCAGCACGGTCCGTCCGTGTGCGCCATCGCGATCCGCGTGGACGATGCGGCCTTCGCGTACAAGCGCGCGCTGGAATTGGGCGCGTGGGGTTTTGACAACAAAACCGGCCCGATGGAGCTGAATATCCCCGCCATCAAGGGCGTCGGCGACTCCCTGCTGTATCTGGTCGACCGCTGGCGCGGCAAGAATGCCGCGGATGGCAAGCCGACCGGCGCCATTGGCGACATCTCGATTTACGACGCGGACTTCGTGGCCATCCCGGGCGCCGAAGCCAACCCGGTCGGCAATGGCCTGACCTATATCGACCACCTGACCCACAACGTGCACCGTGGCCGCATGAAGGAGTGGGCTGACTTCTACGAGCGCCTGTTCAACTTCCGCGAAGTGCGCTACTTCGATATCGAAGGCAAGCTGACCGGCCTGAAGTCGAAGGCCATGACTTCGCCTTGCGGCAAGATCCGCATCCCGATCAATGAATCGTCGGACGACAAGTCGCAGATCGCCGAGTACCTGAATGAGTACCACGGCGAAGGCATCCAGCACATCGCGCTGGGCACCGACGGCATCTACGATTCGGTGCAGGGCCTGCGCAACCAGGGCATCGTGTTCCAGGACACGATCGAGACCTACTACGAGCTGGTCAACCGCCGCCTGCCCAACCATGGCGAGAACGTGGAAGAACTGCGCCGCCTGCGCATCCTGATCGACGGCCACTCGAACGAGTCCGAGCGCGAACTGCTGCTGCAGATCTTCACCCAGAACGTGATCGGTCCGATCTTCTTCGAGATCATCCAGCGCAAAGGCGACCAGGGCTTCGGCGAAGGCAACTTCCGCGCGTTGTTTGAATCGATTGAGCTGGACCAGATCCGCCGCGGCGTGCTGGATGACCCGGGCCAGACGGCTGCATAAAACCGGTTCACCGGTTTAGAGAATTCCGGCAGCCCCGCACTTAAGACGGGGCGCCGTTCTAATCTTTTAGAAGTTTTTGGAGACACACCTGATGAACGCACCCGTCAAGAGCGGCGAGCTATCGCCCGCGCACGACATCACCCTCGACGACAAGTGGACCCTGGAGCGCGGCCGCGCCTTCATGACCGGCACCCAAGCCCTGATCCGCCTGCCGATGCTGCAACGTGAACGCGACCTGAAAGCCGGCCTGAATACCGCCGGCTACATCACCGGCTATCGCGGTTCGCCGGTCACCTCGGTCGACCAGACCGCGATGAAGGCCAAGAAGCACCTCGACGCGCACCACGTCAAATTCCACCCGGGCATGAACGAAGACCTGGCGGCGACCGCCGTCTGGGGCACCCAGCAGACCAACCTGTTCGAAGACGCCAAGTACGACGGCGTGTTCTCCATGTGGTACGGCAAGGGCCCGGGCGTCGACCGCTGCGGCGACGTGTTCAAGCACGCCAACAACGCCGGCTCGTCCAGGCACGGCGGCGTGCTGGTGCTGGCAGGCGACGACCATGCTGCGAAATCGTCTTCCACCGCGCACCAGTCGGACCACATCCTGAACGCCTGCGGCATCCCGGTGCTGTATCCGGCGTCGGTGCAGGAATACATCGACTACGGCCTGCATGCCTGGGCGATGAGCCGCTACACCGGCCTGTGGGTGTCGATGAAGTGCGTGACCGACATCATCGAGTCGGGCGCCGTGGTCGATTTCGACCCGGACCGCGTCCAGATCCAGATGCCGGAAGACTTCGAGCTGCCAGCAGGCGGCCTGAATATCCGCTGGCCGGACACCGTGCTGGACATGGAAGTGCGCATGAACAGCTACAAGTGGTACGCCGCGCTGGCCTATTGCCGCGCCAATAAGCTGAACAAGATTATCTGGGATGCGCCGAAGCCGAAGATCGGCATCATCACCGCCGGCAAATCCTACCTCGACACCCGCCAGGCGCTGGCCGACTTGGGCATCGACGAACAAGCCGCTGCCGACATCGGCATCCGCCTGTACAAGATCGGCATGACCTGGCCGCTGGAAGCGGACGGCGTGCACGAATTCGCCAAGGGCCTGGACGAGATCCTGGTGGTGGAAGAAAAGCGCCAGATCCTGGAATATGCGCTGAAGGAGGAACTGTACAACCTGCCGGACGGCGAACGTCCGCGCGTGGTCGGCAAGTTCGACGACACCGGCGAGTGGAGCAACAAGGGCAAGACCGGCCACGGCGACTGGCTGCTGCCTGCGACCTATGAGCTGAACCCGGCCCAGATCGCACGCGCCATCGCATCGCGCATCGAGCACTATTGCAAGGACCATCCGGTAGCGGCGCGCGTGAAAGAGCGTATCGCCTTCCTGGAAGCCAAGGAAGCAGCCCTGAAAAACCTGCCGGCCAAGGCCAATCCTGAGACCGACCGCATTCCTTACTTCTGCTCCGGCTGCCCGCACAACTCCTCGACCAAGGTGCCCGAAGGTTCGCGCGCCATGGCGGGTATCGGCTGCCACTACATGGTGCTGTGGATGGACCGCGAAACGTCCACCTTCACCCACATGGGCGCGGAAGGCGTGACCTGGGTCGGCCAGGCGCCGTTCACCAACGAGAAGCACGTGTTCACCAACCTGGGCGACGGCACCTATTTCCACTCGGGCATCCTGGCGATCCGCGCTGCCGTGGCGGCGAAGGTGAACATCACCTACAAGATCCTGTACAACGACGCGGTGGCAATGACCGGCGGCCAGAACGTGGACGGCCCGCTGGACCCGGGCATGATTTCGCGCCAGATCGCGGCGGAAGGCGTGACCCCGATCATCGTGGTCACCGACGAACCTGAGAAATATCCGGACGATTACAACTGGGCGCCGGGCGTCACCGTGCGCCACCGCTCCGAGCTGATGGACGTGCAGAAGGAACTGCGCGACAAGCCGGGCGTGTCGGCCATGATCTACGACCAGACCTGCGCCTCCGAAAAGCGTCGCCGCCGGAAAAAAGGCGAATTCCCCGACCCGGCCAAGCGCGCCGTGATCAATGAAGCCGTGTGCGAAGGCTGCGGCGACTGCTCCGTGCAGTCCAACTGCCTGTCCGTGGAGCCGCTGGAAACTGAACTGGGCCGCAAGCGCCAGATCAACCAGTCCAGCTGCAACAAGGACTTCTCCTGCGTCAACGGCTTCTGCCCGTCCTTCGTGACGGTGGAAGGCGGCGGCCTGAAAAAGCCGAAGAAAGCAGCTGCAGCGGGCGGCGGCGAAGTACCGGCCCTGCCATCGCCGGTACTGCCTTCGACCGCCAACCCATACGGCATCCTGATCACCGGCATCGGCGGCACCGGCGTGGTGACCGTCGGCCAGATCCTGGCTGTTGCGGCTCACGTGGAAGGCAAGGGCGCCATCGTACTGGACATGTCCGGCCTGGCCCAGAAGGGCGGCCCGGTGATGTCGCACGTGCGCCTGGCCGACAAGCAGGGCGACCTGCACTCGACCCGCGTCGGCACCGGCAGCGCCAACCTGGTGATCGGCTGCGACCAGATCGTGACCGCGTCGAAAGACGCGCTGTCGCGCATGGGCGAAGGCCGCACTTACGCTGCCATCAATTCGACCGGCGCCACCACCGCGGCCTTCGTGAAGAACCCCGACTGGCAGTTCCCGGGCACTTCTTCGCAGGCCGAGATCAAGCGCGCCTGCGGCGAAGCCAATGTGGACTTCGTCGACGCCGGCAAGATCGCGACCGCGCTGATGGGCGACTCGATTGCCACCAATATGTTCATGCTGGGCTACTCCTTCCAGAAAGGCCATGTGCCGCTGTCGGAAGAAGCGCTGATGAAGGCGATTGAACTGAATGGCGTGCAGGTTGGCTTCAACAAGTCGGCCTTCAACTGGGGCCGCTACTGCGCGCACGACAGCGCCGCCGTGGCCAAGCTGGCCACCCCGGCAAGCGTGATCGAATTCAAGCGCACCCAGACGCTGGAAGAGATCATCGCCAAGCGCGTCGAACTGCTGACTGCCTACCAGGACGCCGCATACGCCAGGCAGTACAGCGATTTCGTGGCCCAGGTGCAGGCAGCAGAAGGCGCGCTGGGTTCGAAGAAACTGACCGAAGCCGTGGCCCGCTACTTCTACAAGCTGATGGCCTACAAGGACGAGTACGAAGTGGCGCGCCTGCACAGTGACGCGGCCTTCCGCGCCAAGATTGAAGGCATGTTCGAAGGCGACTATAAGGTGAAGTTCCACCTGGCGCCGCCGCTGTTTGCGAAGAAGGACAAGGAAGGCCACCTGGTCAAGCAGGAATTCGGCCCATGGATGCTGAAGGCCTTCGGCGTGCTGGCCAAGTTCAAGGGCCTGCGCGGCTCCGCCTTCGACGTCTTCGGCTACACCGCAGAGCGCAAGATGGAACGCGCCCTGATCGGCGAATACCGCGACACCGTGTCCGCTCTCCTGGGCAAGCTGACTGCCGATAACCTGGCAACCGCCGTGGCGATTGCGCGCATCCCTGAAGACATCCGCGGCTACGGCCACGTCAAGGAACGCCACCTGAAGGCGGCCAAGCAGAAGGAAGCAGCGCTGCTGGCGGAATTCAGCAGACCGGCGGTTGCAACGCACGCAGCCTGATACCACGCGGTTTCATGAAAGGCCGGGGCCCGTCCCCGGCTTTTTTCATAAGCATCTGCAAAATCATTCGTTCAGTAATAAAGACCGGCTTGCTAAGGTGGCGCCTCTTCCCAAGAGGACTACTTCAATGCAGACAAGATTCAAATTGAAACCGTTGGCGGCTGGCGCTTTCGTTTTGCTGGCCGGCGCCGCACAGGCCCAGGAGGCGGCATCGCCGGCCGCCGTCGTGATCACCGGCTCGCGTATCCCGCGCGCCAGCCTGGAAGGACCGTCGGCAGTGACGGTCCTCACCGGCGACGACATCACCAGGCAAGGCTTCAAAAACGTTTTCGACGCGCTGACCAACCAGTCGCAGAACAGCGGCTTCGTACAAGGCGCGGATTACGGCAATACGTTCACCCCATCGGCCAACGCCATCAGCCTGCGCGGCCTGGGGCCGAACCACACGCTGGTGCTGCTGAACGGCCGCCGCATGGCCGACTTCCCGATCGCCTATGAAGGCACGGTCAATTTCACCAACCTGGCCAATATCCCGTCGAGCGTGGTGGAGCGCATCGAGATCCTGAGCGGCGGCGCATCGGCGGTCTATGGCTCGGACGCGATTGCGGGCGTGGTCAATATCATCCTGAAGAAGCAGGCCAACGGCTACGACATCAATCTCAAGGCCGGCACCACCACGCGCGGCGGCGGCAGCAACAAGCGCCTGCAATTCAGCGGCGGCCAAAGCTTCGACAAGCTGAACACCCTGTTCAGCGTGGAGCTGCTGGAACGCGATCCGCTGTGGAGCGCAGAGCGCGACTTCATGGCCAGCAAGAGCGGCGTGGCGCCGACTTCGGTACTGGCACGCAAGAACGTCAGCAGCGGTAAATACGTCGACCTGGGCAACACCTGCTCCGACCTCGGCGACCTGTTCGGCGGCAGCACCGTCAAGTACACGGCCAAGGCAGGCAGCTATTGCGCCAGCCCGAAAGTCGGCCCGACTTACTGGACCATCCAGACCAAAAACAGCAGCCAGAACCTGTTCGGCAGCGCCAACTACGAGCTGTCCGAGTCCACCACGCTGTTTGCGGAGGCCCTGTACGGCAACAACCGCAGCACCAACAACACGCGCGGCCCGTCGTGGACTTCGCGTTCGGCCACCGACAGCTATTTCTGGAACCAGAACACCAGCCGCTACGAGGCATGGAGCCGCTTCATTTCGCCCGAAGAGATGGGCGGCGTGGAGCGCTACAACCGCCGCTGGGACGACCAGGCAGCGTCGCTGTCGCTCGGCGTGCGCGGCCTTGTCCCCGGCACTTCGTGGAACTACGAAGCCGGCTATGCCGCCTCGCAGTACAAGAGCCAGAACCACACCCAGCGTGCCTTGGCCAATATCGACAGCTTCTTTCTCGGCCAACAATTGGGCGTGAATGCCAGCGGCATCGCCATCTTCGCACCTGATCCTGCGCGCCTGACCACGCGCCTGACGCCCGGCGAATTCCATTCCATCACCGGCGAATCGGTCAGCGACGACAAATCGTGGACCAATACCCTTAGCCTGACCGCCAACGGCGAAGCGTTCAAGCTGCCAGCCGGCCCGGTCAAGGTGGCCACGGTGGCGGAACTGGGCAAGCAGGGCTTCTCCAATATTCCGGATGCACGCATCAACCAGGGCTACTTCAACACGCTGGCGCCGTCCGACGTCACCTCCGGCACCCGCAAGCGTTACGCCCTCGGCGCCGAGGCCAGCGTCCCGCTGCTGAAGACGCTGGCCGGCACGCTGGCCGGGCGTTACGACCGCTATAGCTTCGCCGGCCGCGACGACGGCAAGTTCACTTACAACGGCGGGCTGGAATGGCGCCCGGCCACGCAGCTCCTGCTGCGCGGGAATGTGGCGACCAGCTTCCGGGCGCCGGACATGAACTACATCTACAAGGCGCGCGGCACCGGCTATTACTCGTCCACCACCGATTACTACCGCTGCGCCAAAGCGGGCCAGCCGGTGGCCGATTGCGACTTCGCCAATTACTCGCCGGGCGCCGACTATGTACAGACCGGCAGCACGGACCTGCGCTCCGAAAAGGGCCGCTCCGCCGGTCTGGGCGTTGTATGGTCGCCAAGCGCCGACTTCGACGTCACGCTGGATTACTGGAAGATCCGCATCGACGACCTGGTGACCAACCTGAGCGCCGACAAGCTGCTGCGCGATGAATCCGATTGCCGCATCAAGGGCGACCTCACATTGCCGACCTGCGCCGATGCGATCCGCCGCATCGTCCGTTATGCCGACAATGCGCTGAACAAGCCGGGCGAGATCAGGCAGATCCTGGTCAACCCGATCAACGCGGCATCGACCAGGGTGAGCGGCATCGACCTGTCGGCCAAGTACCTCCTGCGCACCAGCGCTTACGGCAACTTCAGCACCAGGGTGAATTACTCGAAGACGCTGAAACAGGAGTCGCGCCAGTTCGCCGGCGACCCGCTGAACAACGACAAGGACGACCTGGGCAATAACGACTGGCGCGACAAGTTGAACGCCAGCCTGACCTGGAATGCGGGCGACTGGTCGAACACGCTGTTCCTGCAACGCTACGGCAAAGTGCCTGACGCCGCCGGCAAGGCCTGGCTGACGCCAACCATCCTGGTCAACGCCAGCTCTGTGGTCAAGGTGAACCAGCGCACCACGGTATCGCTGGCCGTGAACAACCTGCTCAACCGCGTCAAGCGGGACGCAAGCGGCGGTTGGCCGTATTACCCCGTCGGCAATTACAGCCCGGCAGGCCGCCAGCTGTGGCTTGAGTTGAATTATCATTTCGGCACTTAACCTGTTGTAAATTTGATTGGAATATTTACAATCAATTAGTTACTCCATAGAATCATTGGATGCAATAATTCTATGGAGTGCATCATCCAAACCGCGATCCCGTCGCAGCCGGCCGTGCTGGCCGAACTGACCCGTCCCACAGCCGCATACCAGCGCAGCGCGCGCCTTGCCGTGGCAGGCTTGCTGGCCTTTGTACTGTTGTATTTCGGCCTGGCAGGCTGGTTCCTGTTCAGTGCCTGGCGCCTGGTGCACGCCAGCCAGCACGGCGGCAATGGTTTCGCCAGCTGGTGCGCCGCCATCGTGGCGGTACTGCTGGCGATCGTCATGTTGAAGGCGGTCTTCGCCGTACGCCACGCGATGTCGCCCGGCGTGGTGGAAGTCAAACGCGAAGAGCAGCCGCGCTTGTTCGATTACCTGATGGAGCTGGCCGATGCGGCCGGCGCACCGCGCCCGCACCGGGTCTTCCTCTCCAACCGCGTGAATGCCGCAGTGTTCTATGACCTGTCGCTGCTCAACCTGATTTTCCCTTCGAAGAAAAACCTGGAAATCGGCCTGCCGCTGGTGAACGCGATGCCGCTGGGCGAACTGCGCGCCGTGCTGGCGCACGAATTCGGCCACTTCGCGCAACGCTCGATGGCGGTAGGCCGCTGGGCCTACGTGGCGCAGCAGGTGGTGCAGGAAATGGTAGCGCGCCGCGACAAGCTGGACGACTTCATCGAAGGCTTTGGCCGCATTGATATCCGCCTGCGCCTGGTGGCCTGGGTGTTGCAGGTCATCGTCTGGTCACTGCGCTCGCTGGTGGAGCAGGTCTTCCGCCTGGTGGTATTGATGCAAAGGGCCCTGTCGCGCGAAATGGAGATGCAGGCCGACCTGGTGGCGGTGTCGCTGACCGGCAGCGATGCCCTGGTCCACGCGCTGCACCGCCTGGGCGCGGCGGACGACGCCTGGGAGCGCAGCGTCGGTTTCGTCTTCAGCGAACACGGCGCCGGCCGCGCCACCGTCGATGCCTATGCCGTACAAAGTCATGTTACGGCGCGCATGGCCGGAATCCTGGACGACCCGTACTACGGCAAGGTGCCGCCGCTGCCGTCGCATCAGCCGGAGCAGCACCGCGTGTTCAAGGCGGAGCTGGGCCAGCCGCCGCGTATGTGGCAAACCCACCCGCAAAACCACGAGCGCGAAGAGAATGCCAAACGGCGCTACCTGGCGGCTGCGGTCGACCAGTCCAGCGCATGGTCGCTGTTCGACGATGCGGCGGGGCTGCGCCAGCGCATGACCGCCCATCTGCTGGAAGGCCAGGAAGGCGAAGCGGCCCCGGTCGAACTGGAAGATAGCCTGAAACGCCTGGCGAAGGAATATCGCCGCGAGCATTTCCAGAGCCGCTATTGCGGCGTGTACTTCGGCCGTTCGCTGACGCGCCACGCCACGCAAGCCGGGGAACTGCGCGCTGCGCGTAATGCCCAGCCTGCGGCCGTGGCCAGTGCCCTGTATCCGGTCTCGCTCAAGGAAGATGTGCGCCAGTTGCGTCAGCTGCAGGAAGAGCGCGCGCAATTGTCGGCCGTGATCAACGGCCACGCCAAGGTGCAGGGAAATCGCGTGCAGCTGGGCGGCGAAGAATACCGTGTCAACCAATTGCCGGCGGCGCTGCAGCGCACCGATGAACGCATCGGCCAACTGGAAGAAAAGCTGCGCCGCCATGATGCAACGGTGCGTGCCTGGCACTATGCGGCGGCGGTCAAACTGGGTGAAGGCTGGCCGGCCTACCTGGACAGCCTGCTCGACGTACTGCATTACGCCGAACACAGCGCCGCCGACCTGCACGATGCCTGGGGCCTGGTGTTGAACACCCGCGCGGTGGTGACGGCCGTAGCGCGCCAGAGCGAAAGCAATATCCGCCGGCTGATCGCCGATTGCAGCGGCCTTTACCTGGTGCTCGATGAGATTTATCGCGGCAATGGCGCCGTTCAGCTCGACCCGCAGTTGATGGAGCGGCTGGAAATGACGGAGAGCTGGCAAACCGCGCTGCAGAAATTCACGCTGTCGCCGGTCTCGCGCGACAACATCAACGACTGGCTGCATGCGGTCGCCAACTGGACCTCCCACACCAGCAACTGGCTGGGCGCGCTGCGCTCGGCGGTGCTGGAACAGATGCTGGTCAGCGAAACGCTGCTGGCCAGCCATGCGCGCAGCGGCGCCCCGATTGCCGCGGCACCGCAACCGTGCCAGGTTCCAATAAGCTACGGCGTGCTGCTGGCCGGCGGCGAGCGGAAATTGCAAACGTCGCTGGACTGGTGGTCGCGCTTCCAGCGCGCCGATGGCTGGTTTGCCGGCGGTGCGCGCCTGGCGGTTGCTGGCGGCGTCGTGGTCAGTGTGCTGGGCATGGGCATGGCGCTGGGCACTTCGACCGTCATGGTCTACAACGGCCTGGGCACGCCGGTACGTGTCACGATCGACGGCAATTCGAGGCTGGTCGACCCGGGCCAGCACGTCACGATCGATGCCAGCGCGGACGCGCAGCATAACGTCGAAGCCCGCCTGCTGGATGGCCGGCTGTTGGAAAGCTTGCGTCCCCGCGATGGCGCGGAGCAGTCGGTGTACAACGTAGCCGGGGGCTCCGTGATGGCAACCGGCATCGTCCATTACGGCGGTGCTGGCGACGAAAAGAACATCGTACTTGGCGCACCGCGCTGGTTCGACACCGACGCCGACGTGCTGTTCGAAGAGCCGCCGAAATCGGTCAGCAGCAAGAGCAAGAAATGGCGCAAGGTGCTTGTCGCGGCATCGGGCATGGAGCCGGAGTCGTTGTCGGGTCTGGTGAAGGACGAGGCGCAGCGCAAGGCCATGGTATCGGCCCACGCGCGCTGGGACAGCATCAAGGCGCCGTCGACCTATACCTGGCTGACCATGGCACACGAAGGCGGCGCCGGCGATGTGCTGGTGCAGCGCCTGAAGGACGACCCGGAAAATGTCCAGCTGCGGCGCGCCGAACAGGACATTGCCAACGAATCGCCGGAGACCTGCTCTGCAGCACGCGAGCGTGCCAAGGAGCGCCCGCAAGACGGCGACCGGCTCTACCTGGCGCTGCGCTGCGGCCAGGCTGCCACCCGGGAAGAGATCGCGGCGGCACGGGCGCGCTTCCCCGGCAATGCCTGGCTGGCTTACCTGCACGTGCGCACCTTGCTCGATCACGGCGTCTGGAACGAAGCGCTGGAGCCTCTGCGCCAGGTGCAAGGCAAGCTGCCATACGAGAACGCGGAACTGGAAATGCAGCTGGAACGCTTGCAGCGCCTGCTGGAGGGGCAGGTCAGGACTCGCCTCTTGCCCGCGGACTCGCGCGTCGCCGCCATGGCGCAGACCGAGCGCGATACGAATGACCCGTATGGCGCCCTGTCGCGCGGCGAACTGGGCAAGGCGCTGCAGGCGACCAAGGACGAACCGGGCCGGGCGGCGCGCATGCGCCGGCTGGTCGGGGCATCGGACGGCGCCAGCGCGGCCCAGGTGCAGGCGGCGCTGGACGAGCCGATGGCAAACGGCATCGACCAGGCGACCTTGCTGGTCGGTGCGGCGCTGGCGCTGCGCCATGGCCGCGACACCGAGCCGTACTGGGTCCAGGCGAAGTCGATGCGCGAATATGCGCCGCGCCTGCGTCGCTTCATCGAGGCAGCGAATGCCGGCAAATTCCAGGAGGCCGAAATGGTGCTGGGTGCAATGCCGATGGAGGCGCGTGCCCTGGCCTACGCAGCGGGCGTGGTAGTGGCAGGCGACGGTGCCCCGGCCCATTGGCGCAAGACTGCGCGCCTGGTGCTGTTCGCGCCTGAGCGCCCATACCTGCGAAGCTGAAGCGCTCTATAATGCTCCGGCGTTTTCCAACAACCGCCGGAGCACTGAGATGATTCGTCCTGCCGTACTGCTTGCCCTGTCTGCTGCCTTTCCACTGGCGCATGCCGCGCCCGACCTCGCCACTGTCGCGGAACGCTCCGGCTACCATGCCACCGGCCGCTACGACGAAGTGCAGCGCCTGTGCGCCGATTACCAGAAGGCTTACCCGAAAGCCGTGCGCTGCTTCTCCTTCGGCGAAACGCCTGAGGGACGTCCGATGCTGGCGCTGTCCGTCTCCCGTACCGGTGCACTGACTGCCGCCGCAGCCAGGCAGCGCAAGCTGCCGGTGCTGCTGGTGCAGGGCGGCATCCACGCCGGCGAGATCGATGGCAAGGATGCCGGCTTCTGGGCCCTGCGCGAGGCGCTGGACGGCAAGGCTGCTGCCGGCGCCCTGGACAAGCAGGTGCTACTGTTCGTCCCCGTCTTCAATGTCGATGGCCATGAGCGCTTCGGCAAGAACAACCGCCCCAACCAGCGCGGCCCGGTCGAAATGGGCTGGCGCGTCACGGCGCAGAACTACAACCTCAATCGCGACTACGTAAAAGCCGATGCGCCTGAAATGCAGGCCATGCTCAAGCTGGTCAACGAGTGGGATCCGCTGGCCTACATCGACCTGCACGTGACCGACGGCGCCAAGTTCCAGCCGGACGTCTCGATCCAGGTCGAGCCGGTGCACGGCGGCGATGCGGCGCTGCTGCCGCTTGGTAAAGAACTGCGCGACAACGTCATGGCCGACCTGCGCAAGCAGGGTTCCGACCCGCGCCATTTCTATATCTCCTTCGACCAGACCGACCAGCCGGATTCCGGCTTCGTCGACAGCATGGCTACGCCGCGCTTCTCGACCGGCTATTTCCCGCTGCGTAACCGTTTCGCCATGCTGGTGGAAACCCACTCGTGGCGCGACTATCCGCACCGCGTGAGGGTCACCCGCAACACCATCGTCTCGCTGATGGAGCAGTTTGCGCAGCATGGCGCGGCCTGGGCCAAGGCTGCGGCGGACGCCGATGTGCGCGCCGCCAAACTGGCCGACATGCCGCTCAGTTACAAAACCACCGAGCGCACCGGGATGATCGACTTCCCGGGCTACGAATACAGCCGCACCCCGTCCGACGTATCCGGCGGCATCTGGACCAGATACGACGAGTCCAAACCGCAGAAGTGGACGGTGCCGTTGCGCGACGAAGTGGTGCCGGACGTGGTGGCCAAGGCGCCTGCCGGCGGCTACCTGGTGCCGGCCGCGCAAGTTTCCCTGGTCGAACCTAAGCTGAAGGCGCACGGCATCAGCTACAAGCGCCTGGAGCAGGCGCCGGGCAAGGTGGCGGTGGAAGTCTTCCGCGCCGATGAAGCCAGGCTGACCGCAACTTCCTTTGAAGGCCACCAGCTGGCGAGCTGGAAAGGCGGCTGGAAGGCCGAACAGCGCGAAGTAGGCAAAGGCGCCCTGTTCGTGCCGATCTCCCAGCCGAAATCGCGCCTGGTGATGACCATGCTGGAGCCGGCAAGCGCCGATTCGCTGGCGGCCTGGGGCTTCTTCAACAACTACCTCGAGCGCAAGGAGTATATGGAGGAGTATGTCGCCGAAGAGGCGGCGCGTGAAATGCTGGCGTCCGACCCGGCACTCGCAGCTGCCTTCAAGGCCAGGCTGGAAAGCGATCCGGCCTTCGCCAACAGTCCGCGTGCCCGCCTGGACTTCTTCGCCCGCCGCCATGCGACCTGGGACGAGCGCCATAACCTGTACCCGGTCTACCGCACGGGCCTTGTTTACTAAACTTTCTGAAACTTCGCCGTTTCCGTCACTTTCGATTGCGAGGAAATATCGGGTAAAGGTATAACAGCACCATCGTAAAAGGAGACACCATGGGTATCCGACCTTTCGTGGCGCTGTTTACCGCAACGCTGCTTGCCGCTGCTGCGCAAGCGGCGCCCGCAGGCAGTCCGGCGGCCGCCGTCAATGTGTTTATCGGCACGGGCGGTGACGGCCACACCTTCCCCGGCGCTACGCGGCCCTTCGGCATGGTGCAGCTAAGCCCGGACACCCAGGTGCGGCATTTCCGCCAAAGTTACCCTTGGGCGGCCGGTTACCGCTACGAGGATACCTCCATCCTCGGCTTCTCGCACACCCATTTCTCCGGCAGCGGCCACTCCGACCTGGGTGACATCCTGCTGATGCCTTACAGCGGCGAGACCAAGCTGGAGCCTGGCTACCCGGAACGTCCCTTCAGCGGCTACCGTTCCCGCTTCCGCCACGAAGACGAACGGGCGGAGCCTGGCTACTATTCGGTGCGCCTGCAGGACCATGATGTCGATGTCGAACTGACGGCCGGCGAGCGGGTTGGCCTGCACCGCTACCGCTATGCCAAGGGCGCTGCTGCCAAAGTCATCCTCGACCTGCGGCAGAGCATCTACGATTACGCCGGCAAGAACCTGTGGTCATCGCTGCGGCTGCGCGACAGTACTACCATTACCGGCATGCGCATCACGCGCGGCTGGGCGCCCGGCCGCCAGGTTTTCTTCGCCATGAAGTTCTCGCGCCCAATCGGCGGCCACACCCTGGCCAACCGCGAGGAGGGCGTTGAGTACAAGGGCTTCGCCGGGCCGGGCAAGACCGCGGCCGGCAAAGTACAGGTGGACGGCAAGGCGCTGGTGGCGGCCCTCGACTTCGGCACTCCGGAAGACGGCACCCTGTTGGTGAAGGTCGCGCTGTCCGGCGTCAGCGAAGATGGCGCGCTGGCCAACCTGGATGAAATGCCGGGCTGGGACTTCGACGCTGAACGCCAGCGTGCCGGCACGGCCTGGAACGATGCCTTGTCCGCGGTTGCCATCGAAGCGCCGCCCGATATGCGCAGCATGGTCTACACGAGCCTGTACCACGCCATGCTGGCGCCAAGCCTGTTCATGGACCGCGACGGCAAGTATCGCGGACCGGATAACCAGGTG
This sequence comes from Duganella sp. Root336D2, assembly GCF_001425005.1. Classification (GTDB taxonomy): domain Bacteria; phylum Pseudomonadota; class Gammaproteobacteria; order Burkholderiales; family Burkholderiaceae_D; genus Rugamonas. Next base: position 79,205 of record NZ_LMDB01000007.1, read on the forward strand.
CACCAGGCCAAAGGCTTTCGCTACCACTCGACGTTTTCTTTGTGGGACACCTACCGCGCCCTGCACCCGCTGCTAACCTTGGTGCAGCCGGAACAGCGCAACGCCGATTTCGTGAATTCGCTGGTGGCCTCGCGCCAGCATAGCCCGCACGGCATCCTGCCGGTGTGGGCCTTCCATGGCCAGGAAACCTGGTGCATGATCGGCTACCACGCGGTGCCTGTGATCGCCGACGCCTACATGAAAGGCATCAAGGGCATCAATGCCGAGGAAGCCCTGGCCGCCATGGTCGCCAGCGCCGACTACGGCCCTTACGGCGGCATTGAACATTACAGGAAGCTGGGCTATGTGCCGATCGACCTGGAGCCGGAAGCCGCCTCCAAGACCGTGGAATACGCCTTTGACGACTGGACCATCGCGCGCATGGCCGAAAAGATGGGCAGGAAGGACGTGGCCGCGCGCTTCTACCAGCGTGCGCAAAACTACCGCAATGTGTTCGACACCGGGACCGGCTTTGTCCGCGCCCGCAAATCGACCGGTGAATTCCGCGAGCCATTCAATCCGGTGCAGTCCAACTTCGGCAGCGACTACACCGAAGGCAGCGCCTGGCAGTATTCCTGGTATATGCCGCACGATAACGCTGGCCTGGTCGGCATGCTGGGCGGCGACGCCGCGCTGCAGGCAAAGATCGACCAGGTGTTCGACGCCAAAGTCGATGACAATGTCTACGCCCACATGGAAGACATCTCCGGCCTGATCGGCCACTACGCGCACGGCAACGAGCCTTCGCACCACGTGGCCTACCTGTACAACTACGCCGGCGCACCATGGAAGACGCAGGCACGCCTGGCGCAGATCGTTGCCAGCCAGTACCACGACAAGCCGGACGGCCTGGCAGGCAATGACGACCTGGGGCAGATGTCGGCCTGGCTGGCATTCACGGCGCTCGGTTTCTATCCGGTGGCGCCGGGCAGCAATGAGTATGTGATCGGGCGTCCCTTTGTCGACAAGGCCACGCTGAACCTGCCGAACGGCAAGCGCTTCGCGATCCGCGCGGAGGGCTTGAGCGACGCAAACGCCTACGTCGGCAGCGTCCTCCTGAACGGCAAGCCGCTGGTACGCACCTTCCTGCGGCATGAAGACATCATGGCTGGCGGCGAGCTGGTGTTCCGTATGCGGGCCGCGCCAAACAAGGAATGGGGCCGCGCAACCAGCGCCCGTCCTTACAGCCAAACGGGGTACAAGCAATGAAGCGCATCGTCCTGGCCATGGCCTTTGCAACCGCTGCGCCATTGGCATCGGCACAATTCGTGGGCAAGATCAGCGAGCCGGTCGAATGGGTCAACCCCCTGATGGGCACCTCCAGCAAGCCTGAAATGTCGAACGGGAATACCTATCCCGCCATCGCAGTCCCGTGGGGCATGAACCTGTGGACGCCGCAAACCGGCAAGATGGGCAACGGATGGACCTACCAGTACGAAGCCGACAAGCTGCGCGGCCTGAAGCAGACGCACCAGCCGTCGCCATGGATGAACGACTACGGCCAGTTCTCGGTCATGCCGGTGACCGGTGCCAAGCGCTTCATGGAAGACGACCGCGCCAGCGTGTTCTCGCATAAGGCTGAGACGTCCAAGCCCTACTACTACAGCGTCTACCTGGCCGACGCCAACGTCACCGCCGAGGTGACGCCCACCGAGCGCGCCGCCCAGTTCCGCTTCACCTTCCCGCAATCGGACAAGAGCTATGTGGTGGTGGACGCCTTCGACAAAGGCTCCTACGTCAAAATCATCCCGGAACGGCGCAAGGTCATCGGCTACAGCACGCGTTACGCGCGCGGCCCGCTGCCCGCCAACTTCCGCCTGTATTTCGTGATGGTGTTCGACAAGCCGTTCGCCTCCACGGACGTATGGCGCGGCAAGGAGCTGGTGGAAGGCGCGCTCGAAATGGAAAGCCAGCATAGCGGCGCAATCGTCGGCTTCAAGACCAAACGAGGCGAGCAGGTGCACATGAAGGTCGCTTCGTCCTTCATCAGCCCAGAGCAGGCCGAACTGAGCCTGCAGCGCGAACTCGCGAACGACGATTTCGACACCACGCGCGCCCGTGCCAAGGCGGCATGGAACCGCGTGTTGTCGAAGGTGGAAGTGGAGGGTGGCAGCATCGACCAGATGCGTACCTTCTATTCAAGCCTGTACCGCATGGTGCAGTTCCCGAACAAGATGTATGAAATCGATGCCGCCGGCCAGCCGGTGCACTGGAGCCCTTACAACGGCAAGGTTTTGCCCGGCTACCTGTTCGCCGGCACCGGCTTCTGGGACACCTTCCGCGCCCTCTACCCCTTCCTGAACCTGGTCTACCCATCGATCAACCGTGAAATGCAGGCCGGCCTGGCCAATGCCTACCGCGAAGGCGGCTGGCTGCCCGAGTGGTCGAGCCCCGGCTACGCCGACATCATGGTCGGCAACAACTCCGCTTCGGTGGTGGCCGATGCCTGGATCAAGGGCAGCCGCAGCCCCGACATCGAAACCCTGTGGCAAGCGCTCAAGCACGGCGCCGCCAACGAAGGGCCGGTCAGCGCTGTGGGCCGCGCCGGCGTCAAGTACTACAATGAGCTTGGCTACGTGCCCTACGACGTAAAGATCAACGAGAACGCCGCGCGCACGCTGGAATACGCCTACGACGACTTCGCGATCTACCAGCTGGGCAAGGCGCTCGGCAAGCCGGAATCGGAAGTCGGCATCTATGCCCGGCGCGCCATGAACTACAAGAAGCTGTTCGATCCGGAAACGGGCCTGATGCGCGGCCGTAACCAGGATGGCAGCTTCCAGACTCCGTTCAACCCCGTCAAATGGGGCGATGCTTTCACCGAAGGGAACAGCTGGCACTACACATGGTCGGTGTTCCACGATATCGACGGCCTGCTGAACCTGATGGGCGGCCGTGCCGCCTTCGTCAACCAGCTGGACACCGTGATGAGCATGCCGCCTGTGTTCGACGAAAGCTATTACGGCTCGGTGATCCACGAGATCCGCGAGATGCAGGTCGCGAACATGGGCCAGTACGCACACGGCAACCAGCCGATCCAGCACATGCTCTACCTGTACAACTATGCCGGCGCGCCGTGGAAATCGCAGTACTGGATTCGCGAGACGCTGAACCGCATGTACAAGCCAACGCCGGACGGCTACTGCGGCGATGAAGACAACGGACAGACCTCGGCCTGGTACGTATTCTCCGCGCTGGGCTTCTATCCGGTGACACCGGCGGTCGGCCAGTACGTGGTGGGGGCACCGCTGTTCCAGCACGCCACGGTGCACCTGGAAAACGGCAAGCAGGTTCGCATCAATGCGCCAGCCAATGGGGCCGGCATGCGCTACATCCGTGCCGCAAAGCTGAATGGACGCGCGCTGCAGCGCAACTGGCTGGGCCACGACGAGCTGCTGCGCGGCGCCACTTTCGATGTCGAGATGTCGGCGCAGCCGAACCAGCTGCGCGGCATTGCGCCGGCCGACGCGCCGTACTCGTTCTCGCGCGCCGAAGCGGCGGCTACTTCGCCGGAACGATAGTGTCGATCATCTGCCGGGAATAGGCGGCGCCCGTCGTTTCGGTCGCCTCCATCATGGAGCGCCAAAGCGGGACGATGCCGACGCCCAGCTTGTCGAAGCGCACCAGGCCGCAGGCATAAATGCCGTCAAAGGTATCGACGGCGCCGCCAAGCTTCTCGCAGGTCGCCGCCTGCTTCGCGCGGTAGGCCAGCGCCGTTTCTTCGCTCCACGCACCCGTCTGGAGCAAGGCATCCAGGGCCATGGCCTCGGCACCGCCTTCGTGGATCCACTGAGCCTGCTCGTCGCCTATGCCGCCGCGGGAAATGGCCAATTGCCAGATGTGCGCCATCTCGTGTGCTACGGTTTTGCTCGCGTATTCGCGCAGCTTCGGATGGTCGAGCTGCACCTGTTTGCCTTCCAGCCGGTAAGAAACCTGCCCCGCGCCCTGGATGGCGCCCCCTTTCATCGAGAAGCCCGGCGATTCGAGGTTGCCAACCGAGACCATGATCAGCAGCTCGTCCTTTAACTGGCGCTGATAGGCCTTCTCGTAGTACCCGGACGTTTTTGCGCCGACATCAAGTATGGTTTCGCGCAGCCACTGCGGGGTGCCTGGATCGAACAAGACTTTCGCGGCACCGGCAAGAACAGCCTGCGCCGGTCCAAAGTAGGCATAGCCGCGCCGCCCGCCCGGCGCCAGCCGGTTGGGCGGCGGCGCAATCACGTTTTCCTGCGCCAGGCCGGACAACGTGAAATCGGTGCGCATGGAAAGCGTCTTCTTGCCTTGTTCGACCTCGCCTTGCAGGTGGCCGAGGTAGACCGCCGTCCCGCCGTCACCGAAACGGGCGAAGGAGACATATTCCTTGGGCGACCAGCCGTCGAAAGTCCTGATCTGCACGCTGGCTGCCTTGAACGGCTTGCCCTTCGACGCCATGACATCGAAGTCCGGTCCCGATGCCATGCCCATGCCGGGCGTGAGCACCTTCCACTCCCGCTTGCGGAACTCGCCGATGGAATACAGCTTGAGCGCGGTAACAGGCTGCGCGAACCGGTAATCCACGCGCCACAGGTCTTTCGCCACATGGCGCACATTGACCGCCACGGCAAGCCCGGGCTGCGCGTCCGCCTGCCCGAGCGGAGCAAAACACAACATCAGGAAAGCGGCGCACAGGCCGAGGAAACGCTGCATCGGGAGGTCCCTTCAGTGGAAAAAGAAGGGACCTATTCTACCCGGAGAAGTTGCTTTTATTGCAAATTAACGAGAGGGATTGTTGTCGCAGCAGGCGTGGAGCAGGGCTCCTCGTCGAAGGCGATGTCGCCCAGCGGGTTGGCGATGCCGTCGGTCTTCAGGTCCTTGAAGCCGAACAGGTCGCGGTCCATCAGGTGCGATGGCACCACGGTGGACAGGGCGGAGAAGGTGTTCTCCACGCGGCCCGGGTTCTTCTGCTCCCAGTCGCGCAGCATGGCCTTGATCTGCTTGCGCTGCAGGTTTTCCTGCGAGCCGCACAGGTCGCAAGGGATGATCGGGAAGTTCTTCACGGCGGCATAGCGCTCGGTGTCTTCTTCCTTCACATAGGCCAGCGGACGGATCACCATATGCTTGCCGTCGTCGGATACCAGTTTGGCCGGCATGCCCTTGATCTTCCCGCCGAAGAACATATTCAGGAAGAAGGTCTCGAGGATGTCGTCGCGGTGGTGGCCCAAGGCGATCTTGTTGCAGCCCAGTTCATCGGCCACGCGGTACAGGATGCCGCGCCGCAACCGGGAACACAGGGAGCAGGTGGTTTTGCCTTCCGGGATCAGGCGCTTGACGATCGAGTAGGTGTCCTGGTTCTCGATGTGGAACGGGATGCCCAGTTTTTCCAGGTAAGCCGGCAGGATGTGGGCCGGGAAGTTCGGCTGCTTCTGGTCCAGGTTGACCGCCACGATCTCGAAGTTGATCGGCGCGCGCTCGCGCATCGTCATCAGGATATCGAGCAGGGCGTAAGAGTCCTTGCCGCCGGACAGGCACACCATCACCTTGTCGCCGTCTTCAATCATGTTGAAGTCGCCGATGGCCTGGCCGACCAGGCGGCACAGGCGCTTGTGCAGCTTGTTGTTCTCGTAGGCGATCTTGTCTTCCGCCTTGCTGTCCACTACCGCGTTCATGCTGCGTCCTTGATCTTGAATACTTCCACGCCGACGCCTTCGCAGTCCGGGTATACGTCAGGCTTCATGGTCGATACGCGGGCAGCGCGCACGCTGGGGTGGGCCAGCATTGCCTGTACCACGTCGTCCACCAGGGTTTCCTGCAGGTGCACGTGGCCTGCGGCCATGCGGCGTGCGATGGTCTCGCGCATGAAGTCGTAGTCGACCACTTCGTGCAGTTCGTCGGCCTTCGGGGTCGACACGGCCAGCGGGATGTACAGGTCAACGTTGATCAGTACGCGCTGCTCGCCTTTCTTTTCGAAATCGTGCACGCCGATGTTGATCAGCACTTCATAGTTGCGCAGGAACAGCCGGCGGCAGTCTTGCAGTTGCGGGTGAATCAGGGCGGACAGCATGGTGCTTAAACCTTAAAAATGACAATTCTTTATTTGGCCAGGAACATCACATCGCGCGGCGACGGCAGCAGGTGCTGGCCGCCATCGACCAGCAGGGTAGTGCCGGTCACCGCACGCGCGCCTGCCGCATAAACCACGGCGGCGGCAATGTCCTCGGGAGTACTGGAGCGGCCCAGCGGCGTCTGGGTATGCGCCTTGGCGAAGCCTTCCTCGCTCTGGTCTCCCGACACCATGGTGATGCCGGGCGCCACGCCCACCACCCGGACCTTCGGCGCCAGCGACTGGGCCAGCATGGTGCTGGCCGCCTGCAGCGCCGCCTTGGACAGGGTGTAGGACAGGAAATCAGGGTTGAGATTATAAAGCTTCTGGTCCAGCAGGTTCACAACCACGGACTGGCCGCCTTCCGGCGTGGCGTCATGCAGTGCGCGCGCCAGCTGGATCGGCGCCGCCACGTTGGCATGCATATGCGCGTCGAGCCGGGCCTGGCTGAAATTCAGGTCGCTGTCGTAATCGAACAGGGAAGCGTTGTTGACCACGCAATCGACCCGCTCCAGCGCCTTCAGCGCCGCCGGCAGCAGGCCGCGCACGGCTTCTTCATCGGACAGGTCGCATTGCAGCGTGATGGCGCGCCGGCCCAGGGCGGCAACGGCTTGCGCCACTTCACGCGCTTCGTCGTGCGAATGGCGGTAATGGACGGCGATATCCCAGCCGGCGCGCGCCAGGCCGAGCGCGATTTCGCGCCCCAGGCGGCGCCCGGCGCCGGTCACCAGGGCCACGCGGGCAGGCTGTTCGGGTGTCGGAATGGTTGTAGTCATAGTCAAATTGCGCAAAATGGCGCCGGGCAGCGCTGAACCGCTACAATGCCGGCATGTCTTTACCAGCACCTTCTCCCGACGCGCTGGCCGCGTCCCAAGCTTTGCAGCGCCTGATTGCCGACGACATCGCGCGGCAGGGTGGCGCCATTCCGTTCGCCCGTTTCATGGAGCTGGCGTTGTATGCCCCCGGCCTTGGCTACTACAGCGGCGGCGCCGCCAAGCTGGGCAAGGATGGCGATTTTACAACTGCGCCCGAGCTGAGCGCCCTGTTCGGGCAGTCGCTGGCGCATGTTGCAGCCGCTATTATGGACCAAAGCGCACCGCACATCCTTGAATTCGGCGCTGGAACGGGCAAGCTGGCCAAGGATATCCTGACCGAGGCGGCGCATGCCGGCATCGCGGTGGAGAGCTATTCCATCGTTGAGTTGTCGGGCGAACTGCGCGCTCGCCAGCAGCAGCTGCTGCGCGAATTCCCGCAGGTGCGCTGGCTCGACGCGCTGCCCGCATCGTTTCAAGGTGCGGCGTTCGGCAACGAGGTGCTGGATGCGATGCCGGTCGACGTGGTCACCCTGACCGAACGGGGCTGGCAGTCGCTGCACGTCGCCGCCACCGACGCGGGCTTCGCCTGGCGGCCAAGCGATGCCGACGCCGGATTGCAGGCGCAAATCGAACGCCAGATCCCGGACGCCGAACAGCTGCCGGTCGGTTACGTCACCGAGGTGCATGGCGCAGGATGCGGCTTCATGTCCACGCTGGCCGCCATGCTGGCAAAGGGCAAAGGCGCCGCCTTCCTGTTCGACTATGGCTTCCCGGCCCGTGAGTTCTACCTGGGCGACCGCGCCACCGGCACCCTGATGTGCCACTACCGCCACCACGCCCACGCGGAACCGTTCTACCTGCCCGGCCTGCAGGACATCACCGCCCACGTCGATTTCACCGCCATGGCGCTGGCGGCGCAGGATGCCGGGGCCGAAGTCATGGCCTATAACAGCCAGGCCGGCTTCCTGCTCGGCGCCGGGATTGGCGAACTGATCCAGCGCTACGACCCGGCCGATGCCCTGAATTACCTGCCGCACGCCAACGCACTGCAGAAATTGCTTTCTCCAGCCGAAATGGGAGAATTGTTCAAGGTGCTGGTGATTGGCCATGGCGTTGAGCTGCCTGGGCAATTGCTGCGCAGCGACCGCAGCCACCGTTTGTAATATGATTGAGAGATGGGAAAGATACATACTCACTATGACAACCTGAAGGTAGCGCGCGGCGCGCCACAGGAAGTCATACGTGCTGCTTACAAAGCGCTGAGCCAGAAATATCATCCTGACAAGAATCCAGGGGATGAAAAGGCGGCCCGCATCATGGCGATCGTCAATACCGCCTATGGCACGCTGTCCGATCCGCAGCGGCGCAAGGAGCACGACGAGTGGATCACCCAGGAAGAGTGGGAAATCGAGTGGCTGGAGAGCACCAGGCACGAACCGGCGCATGAGCCGGGCTGGTCCGGCGAGCTCGACCTGCCGCGCCGGCGCCGGGTGCTGAAGTCCTGGCGCTTCTGGGGCACGGTGAGCGGCGCCGCTGCGGCGGGCTGGCTGGGCGGGGTGCTGACGGTGACCGAGCCGCGCGCCATGTCCAGCGTCCTGGCCGGCGCCTGGGGCGGCAAGCCGCCAGCCGAACTGACGGCGACTGCCGCCGCCACCCCGAAAATCCATCCGCCGCGGGTGGAAAAAGTGACGCCCGACGATGGCTGGGCAGTTGCCAAGCCGTATTCGCCGGAGCCCGCGGTTTCTGCCGCCGCCGCCCCGCCTATCAAGGTGCTGGCCCTGTCGCAGGTGGTGCTGCCTGGCGCCGCCATCGACTGTGAGGCCGAGGTTGCCCCGGCAGTCGCACCGAACGGCGAACCGTGGCCGGTGCAATCGGGTTACGTGGAAGGCTTCCCGGTCGGGAACAAGGGCGAGGACATGCAGCTCACGCTGGACAACAGCTCCAACGCGTCGCCGGTGTTCATCAAGGTGTATGACCTGGAGCGCCGCTCGAATGTGCGCTACGCCTACGTGCAGCCGCACGACAAGCTGGTGGTCGACCAGCTATCGAACGGCAAATACGAAATCCGCTACCAGAACCTGAACCTCGGCGCAGGCCAGAACGGCTGCGCGCACAAGAACGGTTAAGCGGTGCCGGCGGCCAGCGTTTCGCTCAGGCCCATTTCCGGGCTCGCCATCAGGCGGTAAATATCCACCAGGATCAGCATGCGCTCGTCGATGGTGCCGAGGCCGATCATGTATTCGGAGCTGAAGGCGGTGCCCAGGTCCGGCGCCGGCTTGATCTGCTCGGGCGCCAGGGTGGTGACGTCCGACACTGAATCGACCACCATGCCGACCACGCGGCCATTGATGTTCAGGATGATCACCACCGTGAACTGGTCGTACACCGGCTCGCCCAGTTTGAATTTGATGCGCATGTCCACCACCGGAATGATGATGCCGCGCAGGTTGATCACGCCCTTGATGAATTCGGGCGCATTGGCGATGCGGGTTACCGCTTCATAACCGCGGATCTCCTGCACTTTCAGGATATCGATGCCGTACTCTTCGGCACCCAGCTTGAATGCCAGGAATTCCTTGCCTTGGCTAGCGTCTTCTTGCGCAGTAACTTGCATGGTTTTTTCCTTTAGCAAAATCTGTGTTGTCAAAGCGTATCAGGTTGCAAAGCGATTTACGAGGGGGCAATTTTTAATTGCTAGCTAAGTCAAATCTGATTATGCTGGATGTAAAGATTAGCGCATTTTGATCAAGGAGACTTCATGGCGGACCCTCAAGCCGTCGATGACAACTGGCTGCTCGAAGAAGACGAAGAAGAGAAGCAGCCGGCATCGACAGGATCCCCAGAACAGCGGCTGTGGCGCGTGCTGATTGTGGACGACGACCAGGACGTGCATGCGGTTACCCGCCTGGCGCTGCGCAATGTCAGTTTCAAAGGGCGTGAGCTGGAGTTGTTTTCGGCCTACAGCGGCCGCGAGGCATTTGAGATCCTGCGCGATACGCCGGATATTGCCTTGGTGCTGCTCGATGTCGTGATGGAAACCGACGATGCCGGCCTGCTGCTGGCGCGCCGCATCCGCGAAGAGCTGCACAATTCCATCGTGCGCGTGGTGTTGCGCACCGGCCAGCCGGGCCAGGCGCCCGAACAGCGCGTCATCATCGAATACGACATCAACGACTACAAGGCCAAGACCGAACTCACGACGCAGAAGCTGTTTACCACCGTGATCTCGGCGCTGCGTGCGTATGAAAGCCTGAACATGCTGGAGCGCTCGCGCATCGGCCTGGGCAAGATCCTGGCCGGCGCGACCAACCTGTACCAGATCCATTCGCTGCGTGAATTCGCGTCCGGCGTGCTGAACCAGGTCTCGGCCATCCTCGATGTCGGGGCGGACGGCGTGCTGTGCCTGATGCAGGTCGACACCGGCGAGACCACCGTGGTAGCAGCCACCGGCGGCTATGCGCCGCTGGCGGAAAACGAGCAGATGCCGGACAACCATCCGTTGTGGCCGACCATCAGGAAAGCCTTCAAGGAAAAGAAGAGCCAGTTCGAACATCCGGCCAATGTGCTGTTCATCCACACGCAGGAAAGCCGCGACGTGCTGATCTCGGTCACGCCGCCCTGGCCGCTGGCCCAGATCCAGCGCGACCTGCTGGAAGTGTTCTGCGAGCGCATTGCCGCCGCGTTTGACAACCTGTACATGTTCGGCCAGCTGCGCAAGGCGCAGGAAGCCACCGTGGTGGCGCTGGCCGACCTGGCGGAATTCCGCGACGGCTGCACCGGCGGCCATGTGCGGCGCGTGCAGCAGCTGTCCTCGGCGATTGCTGCGCGCATGCGCGAGCGCGGCATGTACGACGACGAACTGACGCCGCAGCTGGTCGACATGATCGGCCTCGCCTCCATCCTGCATGACGTGGGCAAGGTCGCGACGCCGGACCATATCCTGCTGAAGCCGGGCCCCCATACCGACGACGAGCGTGCGCTGATGCAAACCCATGCTGCCGTCGGGCGCAGCGTGCTGGAACGCGCGGCCAATATGGTGGACGGTGTCAGCTACCTGACGTATGGGGCGGAAATTGCCGGCGGTCACCATGAGCACTGGGACGGCGGCGGCTATCCGAACCAGCTCAAGGGCAAGCAGATTCCCTTGTCGGCGCGGATCGTGGCGGTGGTGGATGTCTTCGATTCCTTGCTGCATGAGCGCCCCTACAAGGAGCCGTGGCCGTATCCGGAAGTGATGACCTATATCCGCGACCGTACCGGCACCCAGTTCGATCCCGAAGTGATCGCCGCGCTGAATGACGTGGTCGAACGTAACCCCGGCCTGGGCCAGGGCAGTTGAGCCAACCCTACTGTGGCGGCCACGCCGCGCTGCCACGTTCAATCTCTCCAAAATTCACGGCGTGCAGCGTGCAAGCGCTAAAATGAGGACAGCCCTTGTCCTACGCCGACAGCCATGAATGAACTGAAGGGCCTGACAGCGCTGGTCATCGAGCCCAATCCCAGCATGCGCGCCAGCCTGCACAATATGCTGAGCTTGTGCGGCCTGGTGCGCATTGACGATGCCGCCAGCTCCAACCAGGCCATCCGCGCGCTGGAAACCCGGATCTATGACCTGGTCCTGTGCGAGTACGCCCTGGAAGGCGGCCAGGATGGCCAGCAAATGCTGGAAGACCTGCGCCATCACCGCCTGATCAACGCCGCCACCATGTTCTTCATGGTCACCGGCGAGGGCCAGTTCAGCAAGGTGGTCAGCGCCGCCGAGCTGATGCCCAACGATTACATCCTCAAGCCTTTCGCTGCCGATGCCATGCTGGAACGCATCTGGCGTGCCCTCGACCGTCGCAATGCGCTGCTGCCGGTGTACCAGCTGGTGGACATGGGCGACTTGCGTGCGGCAATTGAAGCGTGCGAGGAGGGCGAGGCCGCGCAGCCGCGCTTTGCCATGGAGTTCCGCCGCCTGCGTGCGGAGATGCACATCCAGGTCGGCGAGCCGGAACTGGCCGAACCGCTGTATGCCGAACTATGGGATAGCCGCCAGGTGCCATGGGCCCGGTTGGGCCAGGCCAAGACCCTGTACCTGCGCGGCCGCTTCGACGAAGCGCGCGACCTGCTGCAAGACCTGCTGGGCAGGAACACCCGCTTCCTCGATGCCTATGACTGGCTGGCGCGCACCCATGAAGCGAATGGCGATCCGGCTGCAGCGCAAGCCGTGCTGGCCAATGCGGTAGAACTGTCGCCGCACGCGGTGCGCCGCTTGCGGCGGCTGGGCGAAGTGGCGCTGGTGGCGGGCGACGTCGAAGGCGCCGAACGCGCCTTCAAGCAGGTGGTGAGCAAGACCCGCTATTCCGAATTCCGCACGCCGGAAGACCATGCCAAGCTGGCGCAAACCCTGGTCAAGAGAGGCGACCCGGTGCAGGCGGCCGCAGTGATCCGCGACCTGGACAAATCGTTGTCCGGCACCCCGAACACCGATGTCTGCAGCGCCATTGCTTCGGCTGCGCTGCATGAATTCACCGGCAACGTGGAACGCATGAACGCCTCGCTGGACTATGCGGTCAGCGGCGTGCGTACCGCAAGCGGCCTGTCGAACGAGATGAAGATGGAGCTGGCGCGCACCTGCCTGGAAGTGGGCAAGGAGGAGCAGGCGACGGAAGTGATGCGCGACGTGATGCGCAATTCCGCCACGCCGGGCGCCATGGAGCGTGCCATGCGCATGATGGAGAAAAGCGGCCACGCCGAACTGGGACAGCGCCTGGCCGACGAAAGCCGCAACGAAGTGGGCGAGATGGTGGCAGCCGGTGCGGCGCTGGCGAAGCAGGGCGATTTCCGCGGCGCGGTCGACCTCATGCTGGAAGCCGTCGCCAAGGTGCCGGACAACGCCCAGGTAGCGTTCAACGCGGCGGTGGCGATCCTGAAATGCCTGGAAAACGAGGGCTGGGACGATGCCTTCGGGCGCCACGTGCTGGCGCTGGTGGCCACGGTGCGCCGCCTCGATCCTGCCAACGACAAGCTGAATGCACTGGCCGGCCTGCACCAGGACATATTGAAGAAATACAACATCCGCCCGGCCGCGCGGCGCGAAGCAGGGGTGCGCGTCGCGATCTGATAGCCGCTGGCGCTACAATGGGCTATGAGCTCCAATCCACCAGAAGAACGCCCGGTCCGCGCCTACCTGCTGAAAAAGTTGTGCAGCGATGATGAGGGTTTGTTTGCGCTCGGCGTGTCGATCGCACGCGTGGTGCAGATGGCCGATTCGGACGACCAGGGCACGCAAAGTCTGGCCTATCACGTGCTGTCCGACGTGGCGCTGACGCAGAAGATCCTGCGCCTGGCCAATACGCCGCAATACCGCCAGGCCTCGGGCGCGCCGGTAACCACAATTTCCCATGCGATTTCGCTGCTTGGTTTCGATAATGTGAAAACCACGGCGCTGGCCATGCTGCTGGTCGATACCATGGCCAACAGCAGGCATGCGCAAAGTGTGCGGGTGGAGCTGGAGGCGGCGCTGTGCGCCAGCCTGGTTGGGCGCGAACTGGCGCGCTACAGTCCTTACCAGAAGGCGGAGGAAGCGGCGATCGGGGCGCTGTTCAAGAACCTGGGGCCGCTGCTGATCGCCTCGCGCGAACACGACCGCTTCCGCGAGATCAATGCGCTGGTCGTGGCAGGCGAACACTCGCAGGCGCGGGCTTCGCAGATGATCCTGGGCAGCACCTACGACACGCTGACGGCGACCGTGCTGCGCGAATGGAAAATCCCCGACGTCATCATCCGCTCGCTGACGCCCTTGTACGGCAGCACCATGCGGGCGCCGGCCGACCGCACCGAGTGGATACGGCAGGTGGTGCACTTCAGCATGGATGCGGCGCGCGCGCTGACGCGCCTGGGCGGCGTGGCCAGCGACGACGTACGCCTGCTGCACCAGCGTTTCGGCAACGCGCTGGGGCTGGAACGCGAGCAGGTGACCACGGTGCTGACGCGCGCGCGCAGCAGCATGGATGCTTTGTTGAACAGCATGCAGCTGGATGGCGCTTCCAGCGGTTCTGCCGGCGAGCCGGGCGACCCGTATGCGGAACCCGGCGAAGTTCCGGGCGCGGCGGGGACCTTGCCGAGCGTGCTGGCGCTGGCCAGCATGGATTCCGGCGCGAAGGAGGGCGCCTACCCGAGCGGCAAACCGTATGACGCCCGCGAGCAGTTGCTGGCCGGCGTGCAGGAACTGACCGAGATGCGGGTGGAGGGCAAGGCGCGGGTGAATGAGCTGGTGCAGGCGGTACTGGAGACTTTGTACCGCAGCATGGGGTTCCGCTTTGCGACAGTTTGCCTGAAGGATGCGAAGACGGGGCAGTTCCGGGCGCGCATTGCGCTGGGCGACAAGCGGGCCTTGCGGCAGGAGGGCTTCGTGTTCCCCTTGCAGGGCAAGGATCTGTTCCACCTGGCGCTGGATAATGATGCCGATTTGATGATCGCGGATGCCAGTGTGGCCAAGATTCGCGATTTGCTGCCGAAGTGGCACCTGGATTTGCTGCCGGATGCGCGCAGCTTTATCGTGCTGCCATTGGTGGTGCAGGGTGTGCAGCTTGGCTTGTTCTATGCCGATCGTGCCCAGCCTGCGCCGGAAGGGGTGCCGCCGGACGAGACGTCGCTGATTCGGGCGCTGAAGGCGCAGGTGCTGGCGGCTTTGTCCCCCTGAAACCGGTAAGCCGCCGCGGGTTTTCGGTTGTACACCGTTGATCTTCTCAAAACGTCAGAGGACTCGAACCCACCTGCGGCCTCGAAACCGTTGGGGGTCTGACCCTGCGGGTCAGACCCCGGTTTACCGGTTCAGGCCGGTTCAGGCCGGTTCAGGTAAGCGTCCAGCCAGCGCCTCGAACTCGGCCACCGGCATCGGCCGCGCAAACAGATATCCCTGCGCCTCATTGCAGTACTTGCTGCGCAAGAATTCCAGCTGCGCCTCCGTCTCCACGCCCTCCGCCACCACGCCCAGCCCCAGCGCATGCGCCAGCCCGATGGTCGCAGCCACAATCACCGCATCATTCGGGTCGCTCTCGATATCCTTCACAAACCCGCGGTCAATCTTGATCCGGTCGATCTCGAACAGCTTCAGGTAGCTGAGCGACGAATAGCCCGTCCCAAAATCGTCGATCGCCACCTTGATCCCGCGCGCCCGCAGCTCGCGCAGCAAGTCGCGGCTGCGTTCCGGATCCTGCATCGCCGCCGACTCGGTGATCTCCAGTTCGAGCAACGCAGGATCAATCCCGCTCTCGCGCAGCAGCTGGTCCAGCAGCGGCAGCAGGGCGTCGCCGTGGCATTGGCGCGCCGACAGGTTGACGGCCAGGCGCAGCGACCCCTGCCAGCGGCGCAGCAAGCCCACGGTCTGCTGCAGCACCCAGTCCCCCAGCGGCAGGATCAGCCCCGATTCTTCCGCAATCGGGATAAAGCGGTCCGGCCCCACCATGCCCAGTTCCGGATGATGCCAGCGCAGCAGCACCTCGGCGCCGATCACGCGGCGCGTGGCCAGTTCCACCTGCGGCTGAAGGTAAAGCTCGAACTCCTTGCGTTCCAGCGCCTGCCACAAGCGGTTCTCCATCATCAAGCGGTCATGGGTGGCGGCATTCATGGCCGCTTCGAAAAACTGGAAGTTGCCGCGGCCCTGGCTCTTGGCCGCATACATCGCCGTATCCGCATGGCGCAGCAGGGCGGCGCTGTCATGGCCGTCGGGCGGGAACATGGCGACGCCGACACTGGTGCCGCTATGGATCGTCTTGCCTGCCAGGTGGAACGGCTCGGCCAGTGCCGCCACGATACGCACCGCGACCTGGCTGGCTTCCGCCGGCGTCACGTTGCCGCCGGTGACCACGATGAATTCATCGCCGCCCAGGCGGGCGATGGTGTCGACTTCGCGCAGCAGCTCGCGCAGGCGGTCGGCGACCGCCACCAGCAACTGGTCGCCGGTGGCGTGGCCGTGCGTGTCGTTGATCTTCTTGAAGTGATCGAGGTCGAGGAACATCACGGCAGCCGTGCCGTTGGCGCGGCGCGTCTGCGCCAGCAGCTGGTCGAGGCGCAGGTTGAGCGAGAGGCGGTTATCCAGCCCGGTCAGCGGATCGTGGTGAGCCAGCTTGTAGATCCGTTCCTGGGCGCGCTGCTGCTCGGTCAGGTCGTGCACGATGGCGACGAATACATTGCCGTCGGGGAGTTCCACCTCGCTGACCGAAATCGCGGTCGGGAAAATGCTGCCATCGTGGCGGCGGCCGCTGGATTCGTGCTCGTGGGTGGCGCCGCTGGCGATATTGCGCAGCAAGCGTGGCGCACTATCGCTTTCCGCTTCCGGCAGCAGGACCGCCAGCGGCATGCCGGCCAGCGCTTCGGCGGGATAACCGAACAGGCGGCAAGCCGCGGCATTGGCCGAGACCAGCAGGCCATCGGCGCCGATGGTCAGGATGGCGTCGGCCGCCTTGTCGAGGATGGCTTGCAGGCGCGCTTCGCGCTCGCGCAGGCGGATCGTGCTTTCCTTTACCTGCTGCTGGATCTGGGCGCGTTCGCCGCTGGTCAGCAGCATCAGGGCGCCCAGCAGCCCTGTCAGCATCAGGCCCGCACTCAGTACCAGCCAGCTTTGCCAGCCGTGCTGGTGCACCATGTAGGCAGCCGAGGGCGCCAGCACCAGTTCGTAGTCGCGGCCGCCAAGGCTGAGCTTGCGCCAATAGTCGTCTTCGTTCGGCGCGCGCGACATCAGGTCGACCAGCGTGGTCGGTCCCGGCTCGCTGCGGTCGACCAGGCGGGCCTGGATATGCGGGAAATCGGCGGCGGCCAGCGCGCCGTTGACGTAGGTGTCGATCTGCATCGCCAGCAGCAGCATGCCGGCCGCCGCTTGCCCATCGCCCGGATCAACCGCTTGCAGCAGCACCACGCCGCTGCCTTCGCCCGGCATCGACAGCATGACCGGTGCGCTGGCAACCGGCTTGCCGCTGCGCAGCGCTTCACGCACGGCTTGCGCGCGGACCGGTTCGGCCAGCCAGTCCAGTCCCTGGTAATGGCGGCGCGCCGCAGGCTCGATGAACAAGGTCACCATATGCTCGCCAGGCGGCACCTCGGCATGGCGGTGCACGGAATGGCTGTGTGAGTGGCCGGGTTCAGTGGACGGGGCGATGATGCGGAAGTCCGCGCCGATGGTGTCGCGCGCCCAGGTTTCAAAAGCCGGGCGATCGGCCTCGGATACCGGCCGCAGCCAGGCCATCGACAGCAGCTCGGGCCGCTGGTCGAGGTAGCCATGCGCAATCTTGTCGAAGCCTTGCGCCGACATCACGCGCCCATAGCGGTTGATGGCGCGCGCCATGGCGAATACATACCGCTCGTGCTCGCTGAAACGGGACTGCAGCAAGTCGCCCACCTGTTGCGCCTTGAGGCGGAAGCCTTCCAGGTGCTGCCGGGTTTCCCAGCGCGCCACCAGCACGTACAGCATCACGCACAGGGTGACCAGGAAGAGCTGGGGTACGCCCACCAGCAAGCGACGGCGCTGCCACAGCGCGCGCGGCTGGCCGAACAGTACCCAGCACAGCGGCGCGGCCAGCATGACGCCGATGGCATCGCCAATCCACCAGGTCAGCCAGCTGGTCGGCAAATCGCGCGGCGCAATGGCGCCGGCGGCAGCTGCGGCGCCATTGGACAGCGTGCTGCTCACCAGCGTCACGCAAACTGCCAGCAGCAGGAAGCGCAGCACATCGCGCCCGGCACCGATTTCTGGCCGGATCGCGCGGCGGAAATACAGCATGCCGAGCCACGCCTGCAGCGCCGAACCAAAGGCGGCAGCGAGTGCAGCCAGTCCTTGCGGCAAAGGCGGCAGGGTCAGCGGATTGGGCGCACCCGGCAGGGGCAGGAAATTGATCAGCAGGGCGCCGATGGCGACGCCGGGCAGCAGGCGCGGCCCAAAGGTAACGATGCTGGCCAGGGCGATCCCGGCCGGCAGGAAGAGGGGACTGGCATAACCGGGCGCCAGGGACAAGTAGAGGCAGAAGCGCCCGATGACCGCGTAGGCCGCCAGCAGCAGCAGGTTGGCGGCCAGCGTGCGCGGCCAGCCGGGGGAGGGATTCTTCACAGAATGGGCGCTCCGGTGCACGGAATAAGTTGACCGATTTTAAAGCAAAAGGTGCAACGCAAAAACAACACTTGCAAATTTGCAGGAGTAGCCATTACAATCTCGCCCCGAAGCGCACGTCATGCAGCGTTTGCGAAATAAGCAAATAACGATGTTGACAGTGTTGGAAAGTTGCTTCATACTCTGCGGTTCCTTCGCGGAGGGGTGGCCGAGTGGTTAAAGGCAGCAGACTGTAAATCTGCCCTCTTATGAGTACACTGGTTCGAATCCAGTCCCCTCCACCAAAGCTTGCAGGTAGCTAAGTGAAGTAGTAGTCGAAAGTAGTCGGAACCTCGCGGGTGTAGCTCAATGGTAGAGCTGAAGCCTTCCAAGCTTATGACGAGGGTTCGATTCCCTTCACCCGCTCCATGCAGCACAGTAGTAAAAATAAGCCCTTGTAGCTCAGTGGTAGAGCACTCCCTTGGTAAGGGAGAGGCCACGTGTTCAATCCACGTCAAGGGCACCAGAATTCTGCAGTATCCATCTGATTAGTCGGGCGCGTGCCCAGCAACTCAACATTTGTTAGGAGTCTAAAATGGCAAAAGAAAAGTTCGAGCGGACTAAGCCGCACGTGAACGTTGGCACCATCGGTCACGTTGACCATGGCAAGACCACCCTGACCGCTGCTATCGCAACCGTCCTGTCGAAGAAATTCGGCGGCGAAGCCAAAGCTTACGACCAGATCGACGCTGCTCCAGAAGAAAAAGCACGCGGCATTACCATCAACACCGCCCACGTCGAGTACGAGACTGCCAACCGTCACTACGCTCACGTTGACTGCCCAGGCCACGCCGACTACATCAAGAACATGATTACCGGTGCTGCGCAGATGGACGGCGCGATCCTGGTTTG
>NZ_LMDB01000008.1 GCF_001425005.1 Duganella sp. Root336D2
CTGATCTCCCCGATCGCGATGGAAGAAGGCCTGCGTTTCGCCATCCGTGAAGGCGGTCGTACCGTCGGCGCCGGCGTGGTAGCCAAGATCCTGGCTTAAGGCGAAAAGAATCCAGCCAAGGCTAGCGCCCATCGCTGATGGGTGCTAGAATTACGGATTCCACTGTAAAGTTTTACGTAGGGGCGTAGCTCAATTGGCAGAGCGTCGGTCTCCAAAACCGAAGGTTGGGGGTTCGATGCCCTCCGCCCCTGCCACCGAATCTGGTGCAGGGCACCGAAAGTAAAAGTTAAATGTCTAATCAATCCGTGCAAACCGTTAGCACGACGAACGATAAGTTCAAAGTCGTGTTGGCAGTTGTGGCGTTGATTGCAGGCGTGGTCGGATTCTTTGTCCTGACCGGTAAACCAACCCTGGTGCGGGCAGCCGCGCTTGTGGTTGGTTTGCTCATTTCCGTCGGCATCGCGTACACCTCTGCTGCAGGCCGTGATTTCCTGAATTTTGCGAAAGAATCCGTTCGCGAGACCAAGAAAGTAGTATGGCCAACCCACAAGGAAGCCCGTCAGATCACCCTGATCGTGTTCGCCTTTGTGCTGGTGATGGCGATTTTCCTCTGGGGCACGGATAAGATCCTCGAATTTGTGTTGTACGACCTCATCCTGGGTTGGAAGAAATAATGAGCGAAATTGTACAAGACGAGCCGGGCAAGGAAGAGCCTGCGCAGGCAGTGTCGACCCCAGTCAGCAACAAGCGCTGGTACGTCGTGCATGCCTACTCCGGTATGGAGAAAAGCGTTCAGCGCGCCTTGATGGAGCGCGTCGAGCGCGCCGGTATGCAAGATCAGTTCGGCCAGATCCTGGTGCCGACCGAAGAAGTCGTTGAGGTTCGTAACGGTCAGAAGTCCGTTACCGAGCGCCGCTTCTTCCCTGGCTACGTCCTGGTTGAAATGGAAATGACCGACGAAACCTGGCACCTGGTGAAGAACACCAGCAAGGTGACCGGCTTCATCGGCGGCAAATCGAACAAGCCGACCCCGATTCCTGCGCGCGAGATCGACAAGATCATGCAGCAAATGCAGGAAGGCGTGGAAAAGCCGCGTCCGAAAGTGCTGTACGAAGTGGGCGAGCAAGTCCGCATCAAGGATGGCCCGTTCACCGACTTCAACGGCAACGTCGAAGAAGTCAACTACGAGAAATCCAAGGTGCGTGTCTCTGTCACCATCTTCGGCCGCGCGACCCCAGTCGAACTCGAGTTCGGTCAAGTCGAAAAAGTTTAACGCCTGCCAGCGCGTCTAAGCTGGCAAAACCAAGAGGAGCCCCGCCGCGTGCGGGGCGCTACTACTCAATCCAACGATAGGAAGTGCCCAAATGGCAAAGAAAATCATTGGCTTTATCAAGCTGCAAGTTCCAGCTGGTAAGGCAAACCCATCCCCTCCAATCGGTCCAGCACTGGGCCAGCGCGGTCTGAACATCATGGAATTCTGCAAAGCGTTCAACGCGCAGACCCAAGGTATGGAACCAGGCATGCCAATCCCAGTCGTGATCACTGCGTTCGCGGACAAGTCCTTCACCTTCGTGATGAAGACTCCTCCAGCGACCTTCCTGATCAAGAAGCACTCCGGCGTGCAAAAAGGTTCCGCGAAGCCACATACCGACAAGGTAGGCAAGCTGACCCGCGCCCAAGCTGAAGAAATCGCTAAACTGAAGACCCCGGACCTGACCGCTGCCGACCTGGATGCTGCTGTTCGCACCATCGCTGGTTCCGCACGTTCCATGGGCATCACCGTAGAGGGCATCTAATCATGGCAAAACTGTCCAAGCGCGCTCAAGCCATCAAGGCTAAAGTTGACCGTACCAAAGTGTACGCCTTCGACAACGCTGTTGCTCTGATCAAGGAACTGGCTACCGCCAAGTTCAACGAATCGATCGACGTGTCCGTTCAGCTGGGCGTGGACCCTAAGAAGTCCGACCAGGTTGTTCGCGGTTCCGTGGTTCTGCCAGCAGGCACCGGTAAGACTGTTCGCGTTGCCGTGTTCGCAACCGGCGACAAGGCCGAGCAAGCTAAAGCTGCCGGCGCTGACGTTGTTGGTATGGAAGACCTGGCTGAGCGCGTCAAAGCCGGCGACATGCCTTTCGACATCGTGATCGCTTCCCCGGACACCATGCGTATCGTTGGTACCCTGGGCCAGATCCTGGGCCCACGTGGCCTGATGCCTAACCCGAAAGTTGGCACCGTTACCCCTGACGTCGCTACCGCCGTGAAAAACGCGAAAGCCGGCCAGGTTCAGTACCGTACCGACAAGGCAGGTATCATCCACGCCACCATCGGCCGCAAATCGTTCAGCGATGCAGACCTGAAGAGCAACCTGGTTGCCCTGATCGATGCCCTGAACAAGGCTAAGCCAGCTTCGTCGAAAGGCGTTTACCTGCGCAAAGTCGCCCTGTCGTCCACCATGGGCGCTGGCGTACGCGTGGATCACGCTGGTCTGTAATCACTTGTCGGTGCCAGTGGCTGAGACGCGCAGCGTGTTGGCCCCTGGCAGCGACTGAATAGTATTAAGCCCTGGTCGGAAGACCAGGCGGATCTTTGGGCTGGCCGGGGCAACCCGGCCGCGCCTTCAAAGACCGTTGGGCTCGGAGCATCAGGTAGGCTCTGGGTTAATAGTGCAAGCTCCCAACGCAGATGGTGATCCCGAACAAGTTTATGTAGTCCCTTTAGACTCCTAAACCTCGGACGCCGTTGTTCGAACCGATGCGAGGCGCAAGCCGAGCATTATTTAAGGAGAAGACCGTGGGTCTCAATCTGAATGACAAAAAGGCCGTCGTTGCCGAAGTTTCCGCAAAAGTAGCAACTGCGCAAACTATCGCTGTGGCCGAGTACCGTGGCATCCAGGTTGGTCACTTGACTAAACTCCGTGCTAATGCGCGTGCGCAAGGCGTGTACATCCGTGTTCTGAAGAACACCCTGGCACGTCGTGCAGTAGAAGGCACGCAGTTCGCCGCTCTGGCCGATTCCATGACCGGTCCGCTGATCTACTCGATCTCGGATGATGCCGTTGCTGCAGCGAAAGTCCTCGCCGACTTCGCCAAAACCAACGACAAACTGGTCCTGAAGGCTGGTAACTTTGCAGGTAAGCAGCTCGACGTAGCTGGCATTACCGCACTGGCGAGCATTCCTTCCCGTGAAGTCCTCATCTCGCAGCTGTTGGGCGTTATGCTGGCTCCGGTGTCGGGCTTTGCACGTGGCCTGGCTGCTCTGGCAGCCAAGAAAGAAACCGAAGCCGCTTAATCGCTGGCTTGGTTTCTTAGTCAATACCAATTCTGTAGTATTACAAACAAATTAGGAGTTTCAAATGGCAATTTCCAAAGACGACATCCTGAACGCAGTGTCCGAAATGTCCGTAATGGACCTGAACGAACTGGTCAAGGCATTCGAAGAAAAATTCGGCGTGTCCGCTGCTGCAATGGCTGCTCCTGCAGCTGGTGGCGCTGTGGCTGCTGCTGCTGAAGAGCAGACCGAATTCAACCTGGTTCTGTCCGAAGTCGGCGCTAACAAAGTTGGCGTGATTAAGGCTGTTCGCGAAATCACCGGTCTGGGCCTGAAAGAAGCCAAGGATCTGGTTGACGGCGCACCGAAGACCGTGAAAGAAGCCCTGTCGAAAGCTGACGCTGAAGCTGGCAAGAAGAAGCTGGAAGAAGCTGGCGCCAAGGCCGACCTGAAGTAATTGAACCAAGGCGGGATTCCTGCCTTAGTTTAGGAAGCCAATGCGGCGGATCTCACCCGGAAGGGTAGGTCCGCCCTTGGCTCCTTTGTCGTCTCTGAAGTAGAAGTTGTTGTTTTATAGTGAATTGAGTCTTGCGAAGCGCGCCCGCAACGCTGAATTCTCTACCTTTTCCTGTCTCACACGGAGTGTCCATGCACTACTCATTTACTGAGAAGAAACGCATTCGCAAGTCCTTTGCGAAACGCGCCAACGTCCACAACGTTCCGTTCTTGCTGGCTACCCAGCTTGAGTCTTACGAGAACTTCTTGCAAGAGCACACTCCTGTTGCAACACGCAAGAACGAAGGCCTGCAGTCGGCTTTCACGTCGATCTTCCCAATCGTTTCCCACAACGGCTTCGCCCGTCTGGAATTCCTGTCCTACGTCCTGGGTGACCCGGCGTTCGACGTCAAGGAATGCCAACTGCGCGGCCTGACTTTCGCATCCCCGCTGCGCGCCAAAGTGCGCCTGGTGATCCTGGACAAGGAATCGCCAACCAAGCCGGTCGTGAAGGAAATGAAGGAACAGGAAGTCTACATGGGCGAACTGCCCCTGATGACGACCACCGGCTCGTTCGTGATCAACGGTACCGAGCGTGTCATCGTATCCCAGCTGCACCGTTCGCCAGGCGTGTTCTTCGAGCACGACCGCGGCAAGACCCACTCGTCCGGCAAGCTGCTGTTCTCGGCACGTATCATCCCTTACCGCGGTTCCTGGCTGGACTTCGAGTTCGACCCGAAAGACATCCTGTACTTCCGCGTCGACCGCCGCCGCAAGATGCCGGTATCGATCCTGCTGAAGGCGATCGGCATGACCCCGGAACAGATCCTGGCAAACTTCTTCGTCTTCGACAACTTCAACCTGCGTTCGGAAGGCGCAGAGATGGAGTTCGTGTCCGAACGCCTGCGCGGCGAAGTCGCGCGCTTCGACATCGTCGATCCGAAGACGGGCAAGACCATCGTCACCAAGGACAAGCGTATCAACGCCAAGCACGTGCGTGAAATCGAGCAGGCAGGCATCCAGCACATCTCCGTGCCGGAAGACTACCTGCTGGGCCGCGTCCTGGCCAAGAACATCGTTGACCAGGACACCGGCGAAGTGGTGGCACTGGCGAACGACGAGCTGACCGAGGAAACCCTGGGCAAGCTGCGCGACGCCAGCATCAACACCATCCAGACCCTGTACACCAACGACCTGGACCAGGGCGGCTACATCTCGCAGACCCTGCGTATCGACGACACCGCCGACCAGACCGCTGCACGCGTGGCGATCTACCGCATGATGCGTCCTGGCGAACCGCCAACCGAAGAGTCGGTGGAAGCCCTGTTCAACGGCCTGTTCTACAGCCCTGACCGTTACGACCTGTCGGCCGTCGGCCGCATGAAGTTTAACCGCCGCATCAGCCGCGATGAACTGACCGGCGCCATGACCCTGTCGAACGAAGACGTGCTGGCCGTGATCAAGATCCTGGTTGAGCTGCGCAATGGCCGCGGCGAAGTCGACGATATCGATCACCTGGGTAACCGCCGCGTACGCTGCGTGGGCGAACTGGCCGAGAACCAGTTCCGCGCCGGCCTGGTGCGCGTTGAGCGCGCCGTCAAGGAGCGCCTGGGCCAGGCCGAAGCCGACAACCTGATGCCGCATGACCTGATCAACTCCAAGCCGATCTCGGCTGCTATCCGCGAGTTCTTCGGTTCGTCCCAGCTGTCGCAGTTCATGGACCAGACCAACCCGCTGTCGGAAATCACCCACAAGCGCCGTGTATCGGCCCTGGGCCCTGGCGGCCTGACCCGCGAACGCGCCGGCTTCGAAGTGCGCGACGTGCACCCGACCCACTACGGCCGCGTGTGCCCGATCGAAACGCCTGAAGGCCCGAACATCGGTCTGATCAACTCGCTGGCACTGTACGCCCGCCTGAACGAATACGGCTTCCTGGAAACCCCATACCGCAAGGTTGAAGGCTCCAAGGTGACCGACAAGATCGATTACCTGTCCGCGATTGAAGAAGGCCGCTACATCATTGCCCAGGCTAACGCCAAGATCAATGAAGAAGGCAAGCTGGTCGACGAACTGGTGTCCTCGCGTGAAGCCGGCGAAACCATCCTGGTTTCCCCGGAGCGCGTGCAGTACATGGACGTTGCTCCAGGCCAGATCGTGTCCGTCGCAGCATCGCTGATTCCATTCCTGGAACACGATGACGCGAACCGTGCACTGATGGGCGCCAACATGCAGCGCCAGGCTGTGCCTTGCCTGCGTCCTGAAAAGGCGCTGGTCGGTACCGGCATCGAGCGTACCGTGGCAGTCGACTCCGGCACCACCGTGCAGGCCCTGCGCGGCGGCGTGGTGGACTACATCGACGCGGGCCGCGTCGTGATCCGCGTCAACGATGAAGAAGCGCAGGCTGGTGAAGTCGGCGTCGACATCTACAACCTGATCAAGTACACCCGTTCCAACCAGAACACCAACATCAACCAGCGTCCTATCGTCAAAGTAGGTGACCGCGTGGCCAAGGGCGACGTGATCGCCGACGGCGCATCGACCGACCTGGGCGAACTGGCACTGGGCCAGAACATGACCGTGGCCTTCATGCCATGGAACGGCCTGAACTTCGAAGACTCGATCCTGATCTCGGAAAACGTCGTGAAAGACGACCGTTACACCTCGATCCACATCGAAGAACTGTCCGTCGTTGCCCGTGACACCAAGCTGGGCGCGGAAGAAATCACCCGCGATATTTCGAACCTGGCGGAGAACCAACTGGCTCGCCTGGACGAATCCGGCATCGTGTACATCGGCGCTGAAGTGCAAGCCGGCGACGTGCTGGTCGGTAAGGTGACCCCGAAAGGCGAAACCCAGCTGACTCCTGAAGAGAAGCTGCTGCGCGCGATCTTCGGCGAAAAAGCATCCGACGTGAAAGACACCTCGCTGCGCGTGCCATCCGGCATGGTTGGTACCGTCATCGACGTGCAGGTGTTCACCCGCGAAGGCATCCCGCGCGACAAGCGCGCCCAGCAGATCATCGATGATGAACTGAAGCGCTACCGCCTGGACCTGAACGACCAGATGCGTATCGTGGAAGGCGACGCCTTCCAGCGTCTGGAAAAGATGATGATCGGCCAGGTTGTCAACGGCGGCCCTAAGAAGCTGGCCAAAGGCGCCAAGATCACCAAGGACTACCTGGACGACCTGGACAAGTTCCACTGGTTCGACATCCGTCCTGCCGACGAAGACATGGCCAAGGCCCTGGAAGCCATCAAGGAATCCATCGCCGAGAAGCGTCACCAGTTCGACCTGGCCTTCGAAGAGAAGCGCAAGAAGCTGACCCAGGGCGACGAACTGCAGCCTGGCGTGCAGAAGATGGTCAAGGTCTACCTGGCCGTCAAGCGTCGCCTGCAGTCCGGCGACAAGATGGCAGGCCGCCACGGTAACAAGGGTGTGGTGTCGCGTATCGTTCCGGTGGAAGACATGCCTTACATGGCAGACGGTACCCCGGCCGACGTGGTGCTGAACCCGCTGGGCGTTCCGTCCCGTATGAACGTGGGCCAGATCCTGGAAACCCACCTGGGTTGGGCAGCGAAGGGCCTGGGCATCCGTATCGGCGAAATGCTGCAAGCGCAGATCAAAGTCGAAGAGATGCGCAAGTACCTGACCACCGTGTACAACGAGTCCGGCGCCAAGGAAGACATCGCTTCCCTGTCCGACGACGAGATCATGAAGCTGGCATTCAACCTGAAGAAGGGTGTGCCGTTCGCGACTCCGGTGTTCGACGGCGCGCACGAATCGGAAATCCGCCGCATGCTGGACCTGGCGTATCCGGACGATATCGCCAAGCACCTGGGCATGACCCCGTCCAAGAACCAGGTCACCATGTACGACGGCCGCACCGGCGAAGCGTTCGAACGCAAAGTCACCGTGGGCGTGATGCACATGCTGAAGCTGCACCACCTGGTCGACGACAAGATGCACGCCCGTTCCACCGGTCCTTACTCCCTGGTGACGCAGCAGCCTCTGGGCGGTAAAGCCCAGTTCGGCGGCCAGCGCTTCGGTGAGATGGAGGTGTGGGCACTGGAAGCGTACGGCGCATCCTACGTGCTGCAAGAAATGCTGACCGTGAAGTCCGACGACGTGAACGGCCGTACCAAAGTGTACGAAAACCTCGTCAAGGGCGACCACGTGATCGATGCCGGCATGCCGGAATCGTTCAACGTGCTGGTGAAAGAGATCCGTTCCCTGGGTATCGATATCGACCTGGAACGCAACTAAAACCGGTAAAGCAGTGTCTGACCCGCGGGGTCAGACACTGGGCCCTCGGAAGCCGCGTATCAGGTGTCAGACCCTGCGGGTCTGACACCGGTTTACCGGTTTTAAGTAAGTAAAGAATTCGTCACCATCTGGAGTGATACATGAAAGCCCTGCTCGATTTATTCAAGCAAGTACAGCAAAACGAGTCGTTCGACGCGATCAAGATCGGTCTGGCCTCTCCTGAGAAAATCCGTTCGTGGTCCTACGGCGAAGTCAAAAAGCCTGAGACCATCAACTACCGTACCTTCAAGCCAGAGCGCGATGGCCTGTTCTGCGCCAAGATCTTTGGCCCGATCAAGGACTACGAATGCCTGTGCGGCAAGTACAAGCGCCTGAAGCACCGCGGTGTCATCTGCGAAAAGTGCGGCGTTGAAGTGACCCTGGCCAAAGTGCGCCGTGAGCGCATGGGCCACATCGAACTGGCATCCCCGGTTGCGCACATCTGGTTCCTGAAATCGCTGCCGTCGCGTCTGGGTATGGTCCTGGACATGACCCTGCGCGATATCGAACGCGTCCTGTACTTCGAAGCATACGTTGTGACCGATCCAGGCATGACCCCGCTGAAGAAGTGCCAGATCATGTCGGAAGACGATTACGCCGCCAAGTACGAAGAGTACGGCGACGACTTCACCGCCTTCATGGGCGCTGAAGGTATCCGCGAACTGCTGCGCTCGATCGACATCCACCGCGATGCCGAAGCCCTGCGCGTGGAACTGAAGGAATCGAAGTCCGAAGCGAAGATCAAGAAGTACGCCAAGCGCCTGAAAGTGCTGGAAGCATTCCAGCGTTCCGGCATCAAGCCGGACTGGATGATCATGGAAGTGCTGCCGGTGCTGCCGCCGGAACTGCGTCCACTGGTCCCGCTGGATGGCGGCCGCTTCGCGACCTCCGACCTGAACGACCTGTACCGCCGCGTCATCAACCGTAACAACCGTCTGAAGCGCCTGATGGAGCTGCGTGCTCCAGAGATCATCACGCGTAACGAAAAGCGCATGCTGCAAGAAGCGGTTGACTCGCTGCTGGACAACGGCCGTCGCGGCAAAGCGATGACCGGCGCCAACAAGCGTCCGCTGAAGTCGCTGGCTGAAATGATCAAAGGCAAGGGCGGCCGCTTCCGTCAGAACTTGCTGGGTAAGCGCGTCGACTACTCCGGCCGTTCCGTGATCGTGGTGGGTCCACAGCTGAAACTGCACCAGTGCGGCCTGCCAAAGCTGATGGCCCTGGAACTGTTCAAGCCGTTCATCTTCAACAAGCTGGAACTGATGGGTCTCGCGACCACCATCAAGGCCGCCAAGAAGCTGGTCGAAGTGCAAGAGCCAGTGGTGTGGGACATCCTGGAAGAAGTGATCCGCGAACACCCGATCATGCTGAACCGTGCACCAACCCTGCACCGTCTCGGTATCCAGGCGTTCGAGCCGGTGCTGATCGAAGGTAAAGCGATCCAGCTGCACCCGCTGGTCTGCGCGGCGTTCAACGCCGACTTCGACGGTGACCAGATGGCAGTCCACGTGCCGCTGTCGATCGAAGCACAGATGGAAGCCCGCACCCTGATGCTGGCTTCGAACAACATTCTGTTCCCATCGAACGGCGAACCATCGATCGTTCCTTCGCAGGATATCGTGCTGGGTCTGTACTACGCGACCCGCGAAGCCGTCAACGCCAAGGGCGAAGGCATGATGTTCCCGGACGTGTCCGAAGTCATCCGTGCTTACGACAACAAGGAAGTCGAGCTGGCCACCCGCATCACCGTGCGTATCGTTGAGAATCCAAAGGATCCGGCGACCGGCGAGTTCGTGCGTACCCTGACCCGTTACGAAACCACCGTTGGCCGTGCCATCCTGTCCGAGATCCTGCCGAAGGGCCTGCCATTCAGCGTACTGAACCGTTCGCTGAAGAAGAAAGAGATCTCCAAGCTGATCAACACGTCCTTCCGCAAGTGCGGCCTGCGCGCCACCGTGGTGTTCGCCGACCAGCTGATGCAGTCGGGCTTCCGCCTGGCAACCCGTGCCGGTATCTCCATCTGCGTGGACGATATGCTGGTGCCGGAAGTCAAGAAGACCATGATCGCGACCGCCGAAGCGGAAGTGAAGCAGATCGAGCAGCAGTACGCTTCCGGTCTGGTCACCGCCGGCGAACGTTACAACAAGGTCGTCGACATCTGGGGCAAGACCTCCGATGAAGTCGGCAAGGCGATGATGGACCACCTGAAAGTGGAAGACGTGATCCGTCGCGACGGCACCAAGTCGACCCAGGAATCGTTCAACGCGATTTACATGATGGCCGACTCCGGTGCGCGTGGTTCCGCAGCACAGATTCGCCAGCTGGCCGGTATGCGTGGCCTGATGGCAAAACCTGACGGTTCCATTATTGAAACGCCGATTACCGCGAACTTCCGCGAAGGCCTGAACGTTCTGCAGTACTTCATCTCGACCCACGGCGCTCGTAAAGGTCTGGCCGACACCGCGCTGAAGACCGCGAACTCCGGTTACCTGACCCGTCGTCTGGTCGACGTGACGCAGGACCTGGTGGTGATCGAAGACGATTGCGGCACTTCCAACGGCACCCTGATGAAGGCGATGGTCGAAGGTGGTGAAGTGATCGAAGCCCTGCGCGACCGTATCCTCGGCCGCGTGGCAGGCACCGACATCGTCAACCCGGAAACCCAGGCTACCGTGTACGAAGCCGGCACCCTGCTGGACGAAGACATGGTGGAAGACATCGAGCGCATGGGCGTGGACGAAGTCAAGGTCCGCACCCCGCTGACTTGCGACACCCGCTTCGGCCTGTGCGCCAAGTGCTACGGCCGCGACCTGGGCCGCGGTATGCTGGTCAACTCCGGCGAAGCAGTCGGCGTGGTGGCAGCACAGTCGATCGGTGAACCTGGTACCCAGCTGACCATGCGTACCTTCCACATCGGTGGTGCGGCATCGCGTGCAGCGGTGGCATCTTCGGTGGAAGCCAAGTCGAACGGTATCGTGCGCTTCACCGCCACCATGCGTTACGTCACCAACGGCAAGGGCGCACAGATCGTCATTTCCCGTTCCGGCGAAGTGCTGATTACCGACGACCACGGCCGTGAGCGCGAGCGCCACAAGGTGCCGTACGGCGCGACCCTGATCGTCAAGGACGGCATGGTCATCAAGGCCGGCGCTCCTCTGGCAACCTGGGATCCGCTGACCCGTCCGATCATTACCGAGTACGCCGGTGTGGTCCGCTTCGAGAACGTCGAAGAAGGCGTGACCGTGGCGCGCCAGGTCGACGACGTGACCGGCCTGGCTACCCTGGTGGTGATCGACGCCAAGCGTCGCGGCTCGCCAGGCAAGGCCCTGCGTCCACAGGTAAAACTGCTGAACGAAGAAGGCCAGGAAGTGAAGATCGCCGGCACCGAACACGCAGTAGCGATCGGCTTCCAGGTGGGCGCACTGATCATGGTGAAAGACGGCCAGCAAGTGTCCGTGGGTGAGGTTCTGGCGCGTATCCCGACCGAATCGCAGAAGACCCGAGACATTACCGGCGGTCTGCCGCGCGTGGCGGAACTGTTCGAAGCACGTTCGCCGAAAGATGCGGGCATGCTGGCGGAAGTCACCGGTACCGTGGCCTTCGGTAAAGAGACCAAGGGCAAACAGCGCCTGGAAATCACCGACATGGACGGCAACAAGCACGAGTTCCTGATTACCAAGGACAAGCAAGTGCTGGTGCACGACGGCCAGGTGGTGAACAAGGGCGAGATGATCGTGGACGGCCCGGCCGATCCGCAAGACATCCTGCGCCTGCTGGGTATCGAAGCGCTGGCTCGCTACATCGTTGACGAAGTGCAGGACGTGTACCGTCTGCAGGGCGTGAAGATTAACGACAAGCACATCGAGGTGATCGTTCGCCAGATGCTGCGCCGCGTCCAGATCGTCAACGCCGGCGACACCGACTACATCGTCGGCGAGCAGGTGGAGCGTTCCGAGCTGCTGGAAGAAAACGACAAGGTCAACGCCTTGAACAAGATTCCGGCAACCTACGAAAACGTGCTGCTGGGTATTACCAAGGCATCGCTGTCGACCGACTCCTTCATCTCGGCCGCATCGTTCCAGGAAACCACCCGTGTCCTGACCGAAGCTGCGATCATGGGCAAGCGCGACGGCCTGCGCGGCTTGAAGGAAAACGTCATCGTCGGCCGCCTGATCCCTGGCGGTACCGGCCTGGCCTTCCACCGCGCCCGCAAAGAGAAGGAAGTGTGGGAAGCCGAAGAGCGCAAAGCGCTGCTGGAAGCAGAACGCGCCGCCATCGTGGCCGAACTGCCAGCGGACGAACCGCACCACAGCGACGAAGCATAAGCTTTATCTCGCTAGCGGAAACGCCACCTTCGGGTGGCGTTTTTTTTGCCGCAAATGTCCACTTTGGTTCCTGACCCCGAAGTGGACATTACAGTGACAAAAATGCCACCGTTGCAGGCGTTTTTATGTGCGTTGAGGCCTGAAAGGTTGCCAGTCGCCAATTGCATACTACAATCAGTATTTCTGAAAAATGTTTTGAGAGCGATATGGCCGAATCCCTGCAAATCACCTGCGACGCAACGACGGTAGGTGACGACGGAATAATGTACTTGCATGAATCGATGTTCAGCGGCCTGTTCGACTTGCCAAACAATCATGCAGAAATCGTCGCGCGCCTGCATCCAGCCAAGCGAAAGCTGTTCGATGCGCTGGTGGCGGGCGAGCGCGTGGAAGCCGAAGCCAGGGACCAGAGCGGGGCCGTGGTTAAAGTCCCGCTGGACCATGACGTGACGGTGCATGTGAACCAGCGTTACGGCGGCGTGCGCCGCTTCAGCTACGCGTCGATCATCGCGAAGCATGCCCGTGCCTACGGCGAAGTCCAGGCGCGGGGTTTTGATTCGAACTGCGAACCGGTGATCCGCCAGATGCCTGACCGCAGTTTCAGGATCATCTTCAATACCATGCCGCCGCGTGGGAATGCACTCGGCGCATCCTTCAATATGGACCATTTCGGCGCTTGCATGACCAAGCTGACCGCATCCAAAATGACCTGGGATGACCGCGACGTGTTCCACCTACCGTCGGCGACGGAGGCGGAAATTCGCGCCATCCTGCAGTTCCTGCTCAGCTATGGCAAGGACTGAGGCCGCTTAATTACTTCTTGTCGCTGGCCGCAGCCTTTGAATCATCGATCAGGTCGAACTTGCCGTCCGACGTCATGAAGAAGGTGCATTCGGCTCCTTGCTCGCAGCCACTGACGTGCTTCTTGCCGGCCGCTTGCATCAGGTAGGAGCCGGGGCCCAGCTTGGTTTCAGGGGCGCCATCGGTTTTGTGCACGAACGTGCCTGACATGATCACGATTTTCAGCGCATGGGTGTGGTGGTGCAGGGCGTTGATCTGGCCGGCATCGAACTTCACCAGTACGCCGTAGGGGCCGCCCTTCGCCATATCGCCCCACAGCTTGGCGAACTTGGTGCCGGGGACCGGGCCGGGTTCCCATTTCACCGCTTCGGCGGGCCAGACCACGTCTTCCTTGGCCTTGTCTTTCGCTGCCGCGTTTGCGCTCAGCAAGGTGGCAACCGCTAGTACCGTAAATGCAATTGTTTTCATGGTGGCGCTCCTTCTTGTTGTGGGTGGCGGGAAACTGGCGTCCACCTATCGTTATAGCCCATCCATCCTGGATTCCAAGTTGGGCTTCTGCGACAAAGCTGTGCCGAAACGCCGGCAATCTGAGCTGACTACGGCCGAGCCCGTGTCCCACTTGGGGTGTGACCCCATGGTGTGACACGGGCTCGGCTGTAGGTGGGGTATATTGCTTTGATGGAGAGCGTTGAAGAGCTTGAGCGGTGGTTCCGGATGGCGGGCGTGGATTCGCTGCATGCCTGCATCGGGCCGCTTCCCGGATCGCGGGCTGCGTTGGGGCGGTGGACCAGCGATGGGCCGGAACACGCCATCCGTTCCGTCAGTCCGCATCCGGGCACTTACCGCCTGGCGCTGATGATGGAGCCGCTTGATGCGCGTATCTGGCAGGGCAATACGCCGGTCTGGGGCGGTACCATCGGGGCCAATCGCTTCCGCCTTTGCCCGCCGGGGGAGCAGGGCCGGTGGAGCCAGCTTAGCGGTTGCGACATCGTCAACGTCTTCCTGCCGGTGCCGCTGGTGGACCGCCTGGCGGCGCAGCGCGGGGAGCAGATCGATGCGACGCTGGCGGCCAGCCAGTTTACCTCCGACGGCATGGTGTTCGACCTGGTGCGCAAGATGCTCGATGCCCAGGCGCTGGCCGGTCCACTGGCGGCTGAAATGTGCGACCACCTTGCCATGGCCCTGGCTTGCTACCTGATCGAGCATTATTCACGGCCGGCGCAGTCGGCTGAGAGCTCGCTCGGCGGCGCGCGTTTGCGCCGTGTGCTGCTCCATATCACTGAACACCTTGATACGCCGCTGGCGAATGCGGAGCTGGCTGCGCTGTGCGGCATGAGTGCGGCGCATTTTTCACGCGAGTTCCATCGTGCCGTCGGGCTGCCGCCGCATCGCTACGTGCTGACCCGCCGCCTGGAGCAAGCCTGCGTGGCGCTGGCGGGCAGGGAGGCGCGCATCGTCGATATCGCCGAGGAATTCGGCTTCCATAGTGCCAGTCATTTCACGCGTGCCTTCACGGCGCATTACGGCCTGGCGCCCGCTGCGTGGCGCGCCGGCCGCTGTAACAATTGTTAATAGCAGGATTGTGCAATTTGCGCGCGTTTGTGCACGCACCGTGCGGCCGGTCGGCCACAGAATCTCCAGTCCTACACCAAAAAATGGAGACAACATGGCTTTACTACGCAATTCCCTGGCGCTGCTTGCGCTGGCGGCGGCCGGCGCTGTGCAGGCTGACAATATCTCGCTTCGCATCGGCTTTAGCGAAGGACGTGCGGGCGCGGAATTCAAGCCGCTGCATGCGGAGGTGGGCAAGTTTGCCGTGACGCCCAATGTGCGCCAGGGCGCCGAGGATGACCAGTGGGTGGTGGTGGCCAAGGATGCGCAAGGCCGCGTGCTGCATGAGGTGAGCGTCAACAATGGCTTGCGCCGCCACGTGGAGACTTTTAACCCGCGTTCGGGCGCTATCGACCTGTCGACCACGGTGCAGAAGCGTGAGGGCAGCTTCGAGGTGTCGCTGCCGTTCGATAAGGCAACTGCCAGCGTGGAAGTGCTGCCGAAGCAGGGCGCAGCTAGCGGCGCCAAGGCCGCCGTGGCCGCGGCAGGGCCGCTGGCGCGCTTCGACCGCAGCGCGCTGGAACAGGCTGCGGCCAGCGGCAAGACCGCCCGTTCCGCCATGCTGGCCGCAACGCCGGCTGCAACGGCGACGACGATCCTGAATAACGGCAGCGCGGCGACCCATATGGACTATGTCTTTATCGGCGACGGCTATACGGCCGCTGAAATGGACAAGTGGCGCGCCGATGCGCAGAAGGTGATCAACGGCTTCCTGGCTGATCCGCTGTTCAATGCCAACCGCGCTTCGATGAATATCCATCGCGTCGACGTGGCGAGCAACCAGTCCGGCGTGGACGAAATCGACAAGGGCATCTACCGCGACACGGCGATGGATGCGGAGTTCGGCTGCTATAACATCGAGCGCCTGCTGTGCGTGAACGATACCAAGGCGACCAATATCGCCGGCTCGGTGCTGGCGCCCGATGCGCGCGATGTGATCGTGGTGATCGCCAATTCGACGCGCTATGGCGGCTCGGGCGGTGCGGTGGCGACGCTGTCGATGCACGCTTCGTCGATCGAGGTGGCGCTGCATGAAATCGGCCACACGGCATTCGCGCTGGCTGACGAATACGAGTACGGCACCTGCAGCACGAGCAGCGAGCCGACCGAGGTCAATGTGTCGCTGAACGGCACGCGCTCGGTCAAGTGGGGCAACCTGATTGCCGGCAGCACGGCGGTGCCGACCGGCCTGGGCGTCTACCCGAATGGCACTGTCGGTACTTTCGTCGGCGCCCAGTACTGCGGTTCAGGCAAGTACCGCCCGACCGAGAACTCGCGCATGCGCACGCTCGGCTATCCATGGCATGCGGTGAATGAAGGTGCGGTGAAGAAGGTGTTTACCAAGTACACCGGCGCTGGATCGGTGACGCAGACCGGTTCGCTGGCCAATGGCGGCAGCGCAATCGCGCCGAGCGCTTCTCCTGGCTGGGTGCAGGCCGGTGCCGGTACCTTCTCGCTGCAACTGAGCGGCCCTTCCGGTGCCGACTTCGACCTGTTCTTGTACAAGTGGTCGGGCAGCGCCTGGGCCAAGGTTGCGGCCAGCGAGGGCAGCACTTCCAGCGAGTCGATCAGCTACAACGGCACGGCGGGCTATTACTATGCGCAGGTGAAGTCATACTCGGGCAGCGGCAACTACTCGCTGAGCTACGCCTTCCCTAAGCCTTGAGTTCACGCTGGCGCGCCTTCGGCAGGGCGGAAAACGCCTTGTCGTAGGACCATTGCACCAGTTCGGCCAGGTAGTCCTGCGGGAAGCTGCGTACGTCGACTATCGTGACCCAGTGAAACCGGCCCATGTAGCGGGCCGGTTTCACTCCCGGCATGCCGGTGAGTTCGAGGAAGCGGTCGGGCGTGGTGCGCAGGCTGAAGCGCCACCGTTCCGGTTCGCTGGTCTTGAAGTAGGCGAAGGTCTTGCCGCCGATTTTGTAGCTCAGTACATTGACCGGCGGCGCATGCAGCAGGCTTTCCGCGCCGGGCAGGCTGGCGCAGTGGGCTTTCAACTTCTCTGTATTCATGGCGGTCAGGCAGGGCGGATTGACGGGGGCTCGGGCTGCAAGGATGCATGCTTTTTTGCCAAATTGCCAGCATATTCATGGCTCCGGCCATGCTAATATTTGGCCTATGATTGCCTCGGCCCTGTTTACTCCCGCCCAGCAAAAGCTGCTGGGTTTGCTGTTTGTGCGCGTGAATGAGGGTTTCCACCTCAACGAAATCATGCGCCTGACCGGGCTGGGCAGCGCTTCCGCGCAACGCGAGCTGAAGCGCCTGCATGAATCCGGGCTGATCGTCTCCGAGCGCATCGGCAATGTGCGCCAGTTCCGTCCGAATAAGGAAAACCTGGTCTATTCCGAGCTGGCCAGCCTGGTCAAGAAGACCTTTGGCCTGGTCAGCGTGCTGAATTCCGCGCTGGCGCCGATGCGCAAGCAGCTCAGCGTGGCATTCGTCTATGGCACTACGGTCAAGGAAGCGGAAGATTCCACTGCGCCGGTGGAGCTGCTGCTGATCGGCGAGAACACGACCTACGGCGAGCTGCTGAACCGCCTGCCGGTGGCCGAGCGCCTGCTGCGCCGCAAGATCAATCCCAACCTGTATTCAGTTGACGACTTCCAGCGCCGCTTGCGCGAGCAGCAGCCTTTCATCCTCAAGATGCTGGGGGACCGCAAGGTGTTCGTACTGGGCGACGATACCGACCTCGATAACATCATCAAAGAAGTCCACCCGGAGGAGGAGCATGGAGACGCGTTACCGGACGTTTAAGGAGTTCTACCCCTACTACTTGCAGGAGCATGCCAACAGCACGTGCCGCCGCCTGCATTTCGCCGGCTCCAGCATCGTGCTGCTGCTGCTGGCAATGGCCATGGTCACGGGCGAACTGGCACTGCTGTGGCTGCTGCCCGTGGTCGGCTACGGCTTCGCCTGGGCCGGCCATTTCTTCTTCGAACACAACCGGCCGGCCACCTTCAAGTATCCGCTGTTCAGCCTAATGGGCGACTGGGTAATGTTCCGCGATATGCTTACGGGCCGCGTTGCGTGGTGAGGCAGCCGAGCACGGCAGGCTGATGGCCACGCGGGTATAGCGCCCCGCCTCCGACTCGCAGCCGATTTCGCCGCCGAAGGCCGACACCACGCGTTTGCAGAAGGCCAGGCCCATGCCGGTGCCGCCGCCATTGCGGTGGGTGGTGTAGAACGGCTCGAACACGTGCGGCAGCACATCGGGCGCAATGCCGTGGCCGTTGTCGGTCACCACCAGCCAGTTGTGCATGCCGCGCGAATAGCATTCGACCTCCACCGCGCCGCTGCCATTCACCTTTACTGCCTGCAGCGCGTTCTTCAGCAGGTTGTACAGCACGAACATCAGCAGTACGTCCGAGCCATGGAAGCTGTATTCATTGCGGATGGAGACGCGCACCTGCGAGCGTTCGGCGCCCGAGAAGGGGTAGCAGGCCATCGCTTCATCCACGCACACGCTGACCGAGTGCACGGTGAAGCTCTCGCTGCGCATGATGCCATCGCGGGCCGAGGCCAGCAGCATGTCGACGATGAAGTTCGAGCGCGACACTTCGGCATCGA
Source organism: Duganella sp. Root336D2 (assembly GCF_001425005.1). Taxonomy (GTDB): domain Bacteria; phylum Pseudomonadota; class Gammaproteobacteria; order Burkholderiales; family Burkholderiaceae_D; genus Rugamonas. Next base: position 18,366 of record NZ_LMDB01000008.1, read on the forward strand.
TGCTGCGGGCGATCTCGCCCAGGTGTTCCAGCTGGCGCGTGCCCAGCGCACCCTGGTGCTCCGGCCGGTAGCCGGCAATCAGTTCGGGCAGGCTGCGCGCCAGGATGCGGGTCTGGCTGCGGATGCTGGCCAGCGGGGTGCGCATCTCATGCGCAATGGTGGCGGCGGCGGCCATCGGGTCGGCCAGCAGGTTATGGCGCACCATGGCCTGGGCGATCAATCCCAGCGAGGCCATGATGAATACCACGCCCGGTGGATAAATCTCGACCCCGTAGTTGCACAGGTAATCGCTGGCTGCGCCGAAGTAGATCAGGATGCTGACCAGTACGTAGCGCAAGCGCGTGCGTTCGGTCGATACCGCGCGCTGCTGGCGGCGATACAGCAGCCACAGGGCGCGCCCGATCACGATCACGGTCTGCGCCAGGTGCAGCGGATGCAGCCAGCCCGCCTTGGGATAGGAACCGTAGAAGTAGTGCTGCAGGCCGGACAGCATCCAGTCGGTGGTCGGCAGCAGCAGGCCCAGGCCGCAGGCGAACAGGTAGCTCGCATAGAGGCCGGGGTGCTCGTCCTTGCTGCCGGTCAGTTCGATGATGAAGTGGTACAGCGTGGTGGGCAGGAACAGGATGGGCAGGTAGCCCAGGCGTGCCAGCGCCATGGCCGTGGCGTCGTTATGGGTCAGGAACAGCAGCGCCCAGCTCGCCTGCCAGAAAAAGGTCGTGGCACAGACGGCGAAGAAGGTCAGCCCGACCCGGTTCGGGCCGCGCGAGCGCAAAACGTACAGCCCATAGCAAATAAATAGGGCTGAGACCAATGCCGGTATTAGCGCATACATTGAGTTTCCTCAGCTTAAAAACGGATTGTTAACAGCTTATTGTCAAGAAATTGGACAAGTATTGAGGAATATCAATAGTTCGGCGCGCCAATCGGAAAAAGTAAGGGCTGGCATTAAGCCGTTTTACTTTTATGGAGAAATAGTCCTATGTACATGCACGTCCCAGCCCCCGACGCCCCTGCCGCAGCTGAAATGACATTCCACCACAAGATTTCGATTTTCCTCAAGGATTCCAACGCCTACGGCAATACCTATTTCGCACGGTATTTTGAATGGCAGGGTATTTGCCGGGAGAAGTGGTTTTACGAATGTATTTCGCGCGATATGCTGCAGGAGGAGGGAGTATTTATTACGAAACACGCCCAGAATGATTATCTGCAGGAGACTTTCCCGTTCCAGGAAGTGTCGTGCGAGGTGAATACCTACGATGTACGGAAATGCTCGTTCTGGCTCGAGTTCCGCTTTTATGCCGACGGCCACCCGGTTTCGGTGGGGCGGCAGCAGATCGTCTTTGCCAACCATGCGAAGCAGATCTCGCCGCTGCCCGAGCTGGTGCTCAAACGCATCAAGCGCTACGCGCTAAAAAAATAGCTACTCGTAGACGGTGCCGATGCCCAGCAAGCCCGGCAACGGCACTGCTTCTGCCTGCGCGGGCCAGTCGGCCAAGCGCACGGTAACCACCTGGTAGCTGCCCATGCTGCGGTTTTCAAACGGAAGGCCGGGCTGGGCGGCAATGCGCCGGCTGGCGTCCGCCTGGCGCAATTGCACCGCCGCATTGGCATCGCCGGGGGCGTAAATGAACTTGACGCCCTTGCATTCCTTGCCCAGCAGGCGCAGGCGGTAGCCGGAGGCACGCTGGGCGGAAATCAGCTGCTCGCAGGCTTCGCGCAGCATGGACAGCGGATAGACGCCGTCGTCGCGGGTGCGGATCGAATAGCGGCCGCTGAACTGGTAGTAGCCTTTGCGCCGGTTCAGGCGCAGCACCGCGTCTTCGTCGAACGCCTGCTTCAGCAGCGGCAGGGTAGCGCGGCCCAGCATGTCGACGGCGATATCGAGATTGGTGGTTTCCCCCTCCAGCTTGATGTGCAAGCCTTCCATCGGCGCTTCCGGCGCCAGCGGACGGATTTGCAGGTGCGCCTGGATCAAAGGGCGCTTGGCGACATACGGTGCGAAAAAGCTGGCCGCCTTGTAGGCCTGGCGATAGCTGTGCCACTCGGCATCGGCCGCCGCCACCACCTGCACCACGGGCATGTCGTCGCCGGCGCGCGCGGGGGCCGCGGCCAGCAGGGCGGCGGCAATCAGCAAGGGTCGACCATTCATGGGACGCAATTTTAATGCAAGCCGGGCCGGGCACCCCTGCCGAAAGTCATGCCCGCGGCGAAACACATTGCCGGCGGCGTCGCCGCGGCGGGTAGAATTGCGGCGCTATCAATTATTTGTCAGCTATGCCCGCCATTCTCCCGTACCGGCTGCGTCCCGGCAGTGCCGCCGGCATCATCCTGCTTGCCAGCCTGGCCGGCGCTGCCATCGAAATCCTGGTGCCGTGGTATCTGGGCCCGGACAGTGCCGACCTGTTCAGCGCTGCCGGCGTGCTGGCGCGCCGCCTGGCCGGCCGGTACGCTGCGGCCCCGTCGCTGGTCCGGGCAGGCTCGGACCATGCCTTGCTGGCCTGGCACATCTTCCTCGCCCTGGCCGCGCTGCTAAGCGCTGCGTTCATCGCCGCCACCGCGCTGCAGCTGCAGCCGCGCCGGCGGCGGACGCCTGCTGCCAGCCGCTGCTTGCTGGCGCTGCAACTGGCCAGCGCCTGTGCGCTGCACTCGGTGGTGTTATCGATGGTGCAGGGCGCCATGCTGGCCAGCCACCTGCCGCCGCGCCGCGCGCTGGCGGCACTGGCAGCCATGCTGGGGCTGAATACCGTATCGGTTGGCGTGCTGGCGGCGCTGGCGCTGCAAGAGGGTATTTCCGCCAGCGACGGCAAGGCCACCGCGATGGTTCTGTACGTATTGCTGGAGCAACTGGTGGTCTTGCTCACATTCGCGCTGGGCTGGCTGGCGTCAAGCGAACGGCGCAGCCGCCAGGCGCTGGCTGCCAAGCATGCCGAGCTGTTGGCCACGCAGGTGCTGCTGGCCGACACCATCCGCGAATCGGAACGCATGCGCATCGCGCGCGACCTGCACGATTCGACCGGGCATCACCTGACGGCGCTGAAACTGCACCTGGACCTGGCGCGGCGCAAGGCGGGCGAGCGGGCCGACGCTTCGCTGCTGACCGCGCATGAGCTTGCGCGCGAACTGCTGGCGCAAGTGCGGGCCGTGGTGGCCGCCGAACGGCAGGCGGTGGGCGTCGATCTGCGTCTGGCGTTGCAGCGCCTGTGCGCCGGCATCCCGCAGCCGGCCGTTACGCTGCGTGTGGCCGAGGCCATGCAGGCGCCGGCGCCGGCGGTGGCGCACGCCATCTTCTGCTGCGTGCAGGAAGCCCTCAGCAATGCCGTGCGCCACGCGCACGCAGCCAACCTGGTGATCGAGATCGTCCAGCGTGACGGACAGCTGCATGCGGCGATTGAAGACGATGGCGCCGGCCGCGGCACGGCGCAGGAAGGCAACGGCTTGCGCGGCATGCGCGAGCGCCTGGCCTTGCTGGGCGGTGTCCTGCATGCTGCCGACTTGCCGCAGCGCGGTTTCGGCCTGCGCATTACCTTGCCCAATACAGGAGTGCAGCCATGATCCGCGTCGTGCTGGTGGATGACCAGATGCTGGTGCGCAGCGGCATTCGAGGACTGCTCGACATGACACCCGACATCCGCGTGGTGGCGGAGGCGGCGGATGGCGCGCAAGCGGCCGCACTGCTGGCGCGCACCGAAGCCGACGTGCTGCTGCTGGACGTGCGCATGCCGCATTGTTCCGGCCTTGAGCTGCTGCGTGGCGGCCAGGCGCTGCCGCCAGCCATCCTGCTCACCACCTTCGATGACGAAGAGGTGCTGTTCGAAGGCATGCGCGCGGGCGCGCGCGGTTTCCTGCTGAAAGACATATCGCTGGAGCGCCTGGCGGACGGTATCCGCAGCGTAGCGCAGGGTGGCACGCTGTTCCGGCCCGCGCTGACCGAGCGCACGCGCGCAGCCTTCGAGAGCGCACGCGGCGTGCACGATGCCGGCGGCACGCTCAGCGAGCGCGAAATCGAGGTGCTGGCGCTGGTGGCAGCAGGCATGAGCAATGCGGAAATCGCGGCCGCACTTGTCCTGAGCGAGGGCACGGTGAAGAACCATGTGTCGAGCATCCTGGCCAAGCTGGGCGTGCGCGACCGTGTGCGTGCGGTGCTGCATGGCCTGGAAATGGGATTGATCTGATGCGCGCCGCCGTCCTTCTCTTGCTGGCGGTGTCCTGCCAGGCGGCCGCCCAGTCGCCCGTTACCCTGATGCCGGAGGGCAGCAGCGAAGGCAGCGCCGGCCTGGTGTACGGCGAGGCGTGGGCCCGGCGCGGCAGCAATGCGCGCAAGGCGTTCGTCATTCCCTGGTTCTCCATGCAGTGGAGTAACGGCGCCTTTGTGGAAGGATTGTCGGCCGGATGGAAGCTGTCGGAAGAGGTGCATTTCCAGTACGGGCCCGTGATCGGCCTGAGTACCCCGGCGCAGGGCGCTGGCGGATCACAGCTGACACCTGGCGGTTTTGTGCTGTGGCGGGTGCTGCATAACGTTGAAGTGGCGGCGCAGGCTGGCGTCGGCGCCCGGGATGGCAGGGTGAAGGCCGACCTGGCGCTCAACTGGGCCTATTCGATCGATGCCGACCACAGCCTGGTGCTGCAGGCAGCCGCCGGAAATGACGAGGGATGGAACCATCGCCTCGGTGCGCGCTGGTCTTGGCGGCTGGGGCGCCGCCATACCCTGATGAGCTCAGTCACGGGCATCCGCCTGGCGGGCAGCAGCGCCCATGCGCCCGGCATCGAGCGGCGCAGTAGCGTCGCCGTGAGCGCTGCGCTGCTGTACCGCTTTTAGAAGCTGTATTTCAGTCCGGCGGAATAAGCGCCGCGCCCGAAGTGCCGGTTCTTGTTGCCGATTTCAACGCGGCCGAAATGCTCGGCCTCCACGGTCAACGTCAGTGTATCGCTCAGTTTGTAACCCAGGCCCACGCCCAGCAGCGGCGCAAAGCCGCTCTTGCTGTCGGCGGTACCGGCCAGGCCGTCGATGCGGTAACGCTGCGCCGCTATGCCGGCACGGCCGAACAATTCAAAGGAATCGCCAAGGTGCCAGGTGCCGCGCGCGGCGAGGTACAGGATGTCGGTTGAAATGCCTGCCTTGACGCCGGTCGCGGCAAAGCGGTCCTTGCCGAAGCGCGCATAGCCTGCTTCCAGCGCGAAGCTGTCGCTGAGGTTAATGCCGCCGTACAGCTTGAAGCGCAGCGGGTCGTTGCTGCCCTTGATGCGGCCGGCCTGGGTATCGAGGTGGCTGTCGCCCGGGGCGATGACGGCAACACCGGCGAAGTAGTCTTGTGCACTCGCACTGCCAGCGCAGCACAAGGCAATGATGGAGATGAGGCGTTTCATTGAATCCCTTTCAGTGATGGCACGGTTGGTGTGCCGTGCCGTCACTGTAGGGAAGGCAGGGCGCACGCGCACCTGCCGAAAGTCATGCCGCCTTACCTGGCGCCGGCGATCCAGGCGTCGACTTTGGATTCCAGCAGCGCGAGCGGCACGGTGCCGTCGCCCAGTACAATGGCGTGGAACTTGGCCAGCGTGAACCTGCTGCCCAGGGCTTTCTCGGCCTTGGCGCGCAGCTCCTGGATCTTCAGGGCGCCGGTCTTGTAGGCCAGGGCCTGCGCCGGCCACACCATGTAGCGTTCGGTCTGGTTGCGCGCCACGCTTTCATCGCCCAGGGTTTCGGTCATGTACCTGATCGACTGCTCGCGGCTCCAGCCCTTGGCGTGCATGCCGGTGTCGACCACCAGGCGCACCGCGCGCAGCATTTCGTCGTTCAGGTGGCCGAAGTACTGCGCCGGATCTTCGTACAGGCCCATTTCCTTGCCCAGGGTTTCGGCATACAGCGCCCAGCCTTCAGTGAAGGCGGTATTGCCGCCGAACTTGCGGAACTTCGGCATGTCCAGTTCCTGCATCAGGGCGATGTGGAAGTGGTGGCCCGGTTTGCCTTCGTGCAGGAACAGGGTGTTCATGCCGGTACTGCCGTATTTGGCCGGGTCGGTCACCACCGACCAGAACACGCCCGGACGCGAGCCATCCAGCGCCGGCGCGGTGTAGTGGTCGGAGGCGGTGTCGCGGCTCAGCTCAGGTTCCAGGCGCAGGTCGAGCTTGGCCTTCGGGATCAGGGTGAACATGGAGGGCAGCTTGGTGTCCAGCAGGTCGTTGAGCTTGTGGTACACGGCCTGCACTTCGTCTTCCGTCTTGAACGGGAAGAATTTCGGCTGCTGCGAGATCCAGGTCGGCAGGCCGGCGGCCGCGCCGGTGTAGCCCAGCTTCGGGCCCAGCTTGGCGTATTCGGCCTGAATGCGTGCCACTTCGCGCAGGCCGGTCTGGTGGATTTCTTCCGCCGACTTGCTGGTGGTGGTGGAATCGGCGATACGCACCTTGTACCACGCTGCGCCATTCGGCAAGGCGCTCCAGCCGGTGCTGGTGCGGCAGGCCGGGATGTATTCCTTCTCGACGAAGGCGGACAGCTTGCCCAGGGCAGGATTGAGCTTGTCGGCCACAGTGGCGCGGTAGGCGGCGGCCAGGCGCTGCTTGTCGGCATCGCTGAAGCCGGCAGGGAACCTGGTCACCGGCGTGAAGTAGATGTTCTTTTCAGGCGTTTCGCTGACCAGCTTCTGGAACTGCGGCAGCGCGGCAAGCATGATGGCTTTCGGCTGGGTGATGCCCTTGGCCATGCCTTCCTTCATATTGGCGATGGCCTGGTCGATCCAGCCTGGCAGCTGGTTCAGGCGGCTCAGGTATGCCTCGTATTCCTTGACCGTGGTCAGTGGCTGCGAAGCGTCGCCGCCGGAGAAGTTGGCCAGGGTGACCGGCATGCTGCTCATATGCTCGATCGGCAGCAGGTGCTCCGGGAACGGCTCGTAGGCCAGGTAGGTCTTCAGCTCGAAGGCCATCACGTCGTAGCTGATACGGTCGCCGCGATCGAGCTGGGCGCGCGGGATCGCCTGCAGGCGCTTGGTGAAGTTGCGGTACAGGTCGAACTGCCTGGCGCGCGAGGCTGGCCAGATGGCGGTGCCGATCTGGTCGTCGAAGCGGTTGTCGCCGTTCTGCGTCGCGCCTACCGGATCGAACTTGGCGATGGCATCGTAATACTCGTCGGCCAGCGCCCAGAACTGCTTCTTGGCCGCCTCATTGCTCCTGGCCGGAGCTTTCTCTACCGCCGCCGGCTTGGCTGCGGCAGCATTGGCGTGGACAGGGGCATAAGCCAGCAAAACGGCCGCCGCCAGCGCGCCGAGGGTAATACGATGTTTCATTTGTCTTGATCCGGGTAAATGAAGGAGCGACAAGCATAGCCCAGCGAGGCCGCTGCTACAATGTTGCAAGATCGCTCAACAAGAGGGAGGAAGCAGCATGTCGTATCCGCACATCGTTCGGAAGGCCGCCGCGCAGGAAGCGGAAGGCAGCTTTTCGCATCCCTGGAATCCGAACTCGGAAATCAGCGGTTCGCAGCTGTCGCGCATGGCGGGCTTGAAGCGCACGGGCGTCAGCATCGGCCGCCTCAAACCGGGCAAGGAGTCGTTCGCCTACCATCTGCACCATAACGAAGAAGAGTGGGTGTATATCCTTTCGGGGCGCGGCGTCGCACATATCGACGGCGAGGATTACCAACTGGAGCCGGGCGACTTCGTCGGCTTTCCCACGCCATCCAGGGCGCACCAGATGATCAACCGCGGCAGCGAGGACCTGGTCTACCTGATGGGCGGCGAAAACCTGGCAAGCGAAGTGGCGGACTTCCCGCTGCTCGATCGCCGCATGGTGCGCACCGGCGACAAGATCAAGGTCTACAAACTCTCGGAAGGCAAAGACTTCGGGCCGCTATGACAAAATACCTGGCGATGATGATCGCAGCGGCGGCGATGGCCGGATGCGCAACGCAAACCGTGCCGCGCGGCTGCAGTGCGGAAAAATTCGAGGACTTCCTGCCGCGCTACATGAGCGACCGCCAGTTCGCGGGCGAGCGCACAGTGTTTCCCCTCGAATCGCTGGACAGAGCGGACGAAAGGAAATCGCTGGTAACGCGCGAACAGTTTGCGGCGTCAACCCTGCTGGGAGACATGATCAAGGCCGATCACCTGTCGATCAGGCAGCAGGCCAATGCGGGCGGCATGGAGCTGAACCTGTTGCGGCCGGATTCCGATTCGTTGACCTATTTCTACCGCTTCCGCCAGCAGGAAGGCTGCTGGTACCTGTGGCAATTCGAAGATTCATCACTGTGAACATATGCTGAGCAAGCGCGGAATGTTTTATATGTTGTTGGCGGGCGCCCTGGTCGGCGGCATGTGGTATTCGACGCGGCTGCTGCCGTCGCTGACCAAGGGCGTGCAAACCATGCGCAAGGGCTGCGGTCCGAAAGCGCCCGAATCGTTCGACGCCTTCCTGCCGCGCTACCAGTCCGACCGCATGTTTGCCAATGCGCGTACTACCGATCCGCTGGAGAAGGTACTCAATGGCGCCGAAGGCCCGGCCACGACCATGGTGCCGCGCACCGAGTACCGCAGCCAGGAGCTGCTGGGCGATATCGTGAAGAAGCACGGCATGGCCGTGCGCCGCGAGGCAGGAAAGGCGGAGGTGGACGCCGGCCCGCTTACCTACCGCTTCCGCCTGCAGGGCGGCTGCTGGGAGTTGTGGCAGGCCGAGTCCTGATCCTTACGCAGCGTCCAGCGACTCCGCACCGGTCATCAGCGATTCCACTGCGCGCTCGAACAGCGGCGAATACTCCACCGGCCGCAGGCTGCCATCGCGCATCGCCGCCAGCAGCGCGGCACGCGAGTACACCACTGGCGTGGAATGGTCTGCAGCCGTGAACAGGAAGCCGGCATTGCGCGCTGCGACTGCCCCCAGGCGCAGCGGCACGTAGCTGCCTTCGGACAGCAGTTCAAAGCCGTTGCCGGCCTGCGCCCATTGCAGCCATCCCTCTTCGTAGCTGGACACCGGAGCCAATGCCGGGTCGGGCTGCACCGTGGCCAACACGCCGTGCAGTGCAAACTCGGCGCTGAACTGGGCCTGTGCCGGCAAGGCATCGGCATGGGTGGCGGCCACCAGTGCCGGCTGGCCGGGATCGATGGCAGCGAAACGCTCGCGCAGTCCCGCTACATTCATGCGTGGCGCGGTGGGCATCGGCATATTATTGGACAGCACGTCCATGTGCAGCGATACCAGCTGGTCCAGCGCCGTCTGCGCCTCTTTTTCGTTCATGCCGATCGTTGCCAGGCCGGCCCGCAGCTCGCGCCCCAACGCCGGCAGCATTTTCATCAGCACTGCACGCTCTTCCGGCAGGATCTTTTCCTGGGCGCTCCACACCAGTTCCGGCAGCAGCTTGCCGTAGTCCGGCTCGCGGCCGTAGGTATGCACCATCACTTGCGCCCAGGTGCCGGTGATGAATTCCATCATGCGGCGGTCGACATTGACCGATTCGAGCTGGCCACGCAGGGCGTCGGCCAGGGCTGCCACGAACGGCGCCACTTTCACCGCGCGTTCGAAAGCCGGCATCGCGCGGTGCACGACCGGATCGCTTTCGCGCAGCAGGGATGCCACGAACCCGTCAAGCTCCAGGCTCGCTTCGGCGAACGCGGACGGGTCGTGCTCATACTGCTGCAGTACCTGGTTGACCAGCCGCTCCACTTCGCCCAGCAACGGCGGCATCAGCGGCGAATCGGCGCCGATGCCGACGGCCGCGCTGCCAATGCGGTCCAGCAGGTGGCGCGCAGGCAGGTGGGATCCTTGCAGCACCGCCAAGTCCTTCAGGGCGGCGCGCAGGAAGGGCGCATGCAGGCGGCACAGTTGCTCGCGTATTGGTTTGGGCAGCTGTTCATCGTTCAGGATGAACTCGAACAGCAGGCCGATCAGTTCCACCACGATGCGTTCCGAACCGTGCGGCAGGTTGGCCATCCGGTCGAGCAGGGCCAGCGGCGGCTGCAGCCCGCTGCCGGCATGTTCGCGCTGGAGTTGGCGCAAGGCGTTATCGAGCTGCACGCGCAAAGTGTTTTGCGGCTGCGGGGCGCTGCGCCGGAGGCCGGACGGATTGAACATGCTGAAGACCAGCTCCTGCAGTTCCGGCTTGGACGCCATGTTTTGCTGGCCCTGCAGGATGCTCGGCGGCGAATCCTGCTGGATTTCCTTTTGCACCGCGCCCAGTCGCGCCACGCGCTGGCGCATGCCAGCGTCGGCGTCGGCCTGCCCGGTTGCCGCGCGCTGCCAGGCCAGGCGATCCTGTTCCAGGCGGTTCAGCGCCGACGGGCGCGCTACCAGGCGCGAGCGAATGCCGCGCGATTCGAACACTTCGCGCAGTCGGGTGTAGAAGTCGCCCAGCTCCGCCGTCATGGCTTGCGACAGGGTGTCGAACAGCAGTTTGCTTTGCGCTTCGTCCGGCACCATGGCGTGCAGCGCGTCGTACAGGGAGCGCGCCAGCAGGTAAGGGCGGAACGGGTTTTCACGCTCGCGCACTTCGCTGTCGCCGTGCATCTGGGCGATGATCAGGTTGAGGTGGCCGAGACTGAGCTCGTCGGCGTCGCGCAGTTTCAGCAGCAGGCGCTCGACTTCGATCTGGCGCGTTACTACTTCGTCATCGATCAGGGTCAGGGTATCGGCGCTGAAGTTATGCAGGCCGGTGCGCAAGTCGGTGTGCATGGTCTTCATGGCGCGCGACAGCAGGCCTGCGTAAGAGCGTTCCATGCGCGCGCGCATGGCTGCCCCCTGCTCGCGCAGGAAGACGCGGCTTGGCCCGGCGAGGCGCTGTTCCGCCGGCGGCGCTGTACGCAGGGCTTCGCCCAATACAACGTCAGCCTGGTCGGTCATCCGTTTGCACAATGTCGCAAAGCCGGTTTGCGCTTCTTCTAGGGCGAGTGCAAGCACCCTTTTCAACGTTTGCATATGCCAGATTCTATCGAAATGTTGCGCCCAACAGTCAACAATTTAACGGTCGAAAGTGTGTCAAAATGCAATTTTGACCGGAGTTTCCCGTAATGCGTATCGCCTTAGTTGCTGCCCTGATGTTAACCGCCTTGTCGTCCCGGGCCGATGTGGGCCTGGTGGGCACCCTGAAAGACAAGGCCCTGTTAGCGGTCAACGGCGGCGCACCACGGACTTTCCCGGTTGGCGCCACGCTACCTGATGGTAGCAGACTGGTTGGCGTAACGTCGGGCGAGGCAACTATTGAAGAAGGCGGCAAGCGTTATACCATCCGCCTGGGCGAGTACGCGGCATCCAAGGCAAATGGTGGCGGCAATTCGATGGTGCTGTCGCCCGATACGAACGGCCACTACTCGGTGGCTGGCGAGATCAATGGCGTGCCGGTGAAAATGATGCTCGATACCGGCGCTACGCTGGTGTCGATTCCTGCCGTCCTGGCCGACAAGATGGGCATCGACTACCGCAACAAGGGCCGCCGCGCCACCACCCAGACTGCGGCCGGCACGGCGCCGGTGTGGATTGTGAAGCTGGACAAGGTAAAGGTTGGCGATTTTGAATTCGCCAACGTGGATGGCTCCATCAACGAAGCCGGCCTGAACGTGATCCTGCTCGGGAATTCGGTCCTCAAGCGGCTTGATATGAAGACGGAGTCGGGGACCCTGACGCTGACAAAGCGTTTTTAGCATACAGCGCAGCCACCACGTCCGATTGGGTCACGATGCCGGCAAAACGTTCTTCGTGATCGAGCACCGGAATGTGGTGGAAGCCTGAGTCGGCCATCAGCGGCACCAGTTCAGTGATCGGCGTATCGATGCTGGCCGTGCGCGGGTGCCTCACCATGATCTGGCCGACCACTTCCGGCTTTTCCGAATGCGTGGTGCCGGACGGGCGCAGGAAGTCCAGCAGCTGGCGGCGCATGCCGTGGTAATCATCCAGTCCGCCATGCTTCATGAAATCGCTGGTGGTGACGATGCCGATCACGCGCCGCACGCGGTTCAATACCGGCACCGCCGCAATGCGGTGCTGGCGCATTTCGCGCCAGGCATCGGCCAGCGGCGTTGCGAATTCCGCTGTCACCACGTCCTTCGACATGATGTCGCCGCAGGTGATGATGCCGAAGCGGCGCTGGTAGGCGCGCATCTCGGTTTTCAGGAACAGCTCTTCCAGGTCGTCGCGGCTGATGTCCAGTTCCTGGTTGTACTGGCGCAGCACCGCGTCCAGGTCTTCCGGCTGGAAACCGAAGCGCACCGTCGGCACTTCATCCTTGGTCGCATGCGGGTTGGGGTGCGCCAGTTGCTGGCTGTGCGGATAGCGGCGCCCGGTCAGGTTGTTATAGGCGATGGCCGCGAGCACGATCAGCACGCAGTCCAGCAACACCGGACCCAAAGGCAGGCGGTAGCCCATGGCATGCACGGCCGGGCCGCCGATCACCATCATCAGTGCCGTGGCGCCGCCGGGCGGGTGCAGGCAGCGCAGCGCGAACATGGCGGCGATCGCCAGCGGCGTTGCCAGGGCGGCGGCCATCGGTCCCGGGCCGAAGAACTGCACGCAAACCACGCCCATCAAGCCGGACACCACATTGCCGCCGATGACCGCCCAAGGCTGGGCCATCGGGCTGGCTGGCAGGCAGAACAACAGCACGGAAGAAGCGCCTATTGGCGCTACCATCCACATGACGTTCTCGCCCAGCAGGAAGTGGGCGACGAAGCTGGTTATCAAAAGGCCAAGCAAGGCACCGAAGCTGGCGCGCAAACGCTGGCGCTGGCTGGTATTGCTGCGGGCGGGAAGCAGTGAGAGAAGCACGGATTTCAGCATCCGGCCATTATCCCACGGTTGGCAGCTACTCTCAGCTACCGGCCCCGTGCGACACCAGGTCAAGCGGCAGGCTGGTGGTGTACTTGATCTGCTCCATCGAGAAGGCTGACGAAACGCCGGTCAACTGCGCGGCCTTGATCAGCTTCTTGTAAAAACGGTCATACCCTTCGATATCGGTGGTCACCACCTTCAGCAGGTAGTCGATATCGCCGCTCATGCGGTGGAATTCCTGCACTTCCGGCAGCGCCACCACGGCGGCAGCGAACCTGGCGAGCCACTTTTCATCGTGCTGGCTGGTGCGCACGCTGACGAATACCGTCACCGGCAAGCCCGCCTTGCGGCGGTTGACGATCGCCACGCGGCGGTCGAAATATCCATCCTCTTCCAGCCGCTTCAAACGCTTCCAGCAGGGCGTGGTCGAAAGGCCAACCTTTTCCGCCAGCTCAGCCACGGACAGCGTGCCGTCAACCTGCAGCGCGCCCAGGATCGCGTAATCGTAGCGGTCGAGATCATTCATTTTTGTTTATATCGATATTTGGAATGCTTATTCTACATTAAGGCCTGTTTGAGGTAATTTTGGAATGCCTGATTCACCGCCAGTTCGTAAACTATTGAGTATGAGCAAAGAAATCTACCTCGACGGGAATGCCACCACTTGCGTGCTGCCGGCCGCCATCGACGCAGCGGTGCAAGCCATGCGCGATTGTTTCGGCAATCCCAGCAGCACCCACGCCACCGGCCTGAAGGCCAAGGCCATGATGGACGCCGTGCGCCAGCGCGCCAAGCGCTTGCTGGGCGTGGGCAGCGGCCGCATCATGTTTAATAGCGGCGCCACGGAAGGCATCCAGACCGCCGTGCTGTCGGCACTGTGCGCGCTGCGCGAACGTCGCGAAAACGGTGAAGCTATCGGCAGCCTGCTGGTCTACGGCGCCACCGAACACAAGGCCGTTCCGGAAGCGCTGGCGCACTGGAACCGCTTGCTGGGCCTCGGCCTGGAACTGAAGAAACTGCCGGTCGATGGCGATGGCCGCCATGACCTGGCCGCGCTGCGCGCATTGGCGCCGCAAGCGGCCTTTGTCTGCACCATGGCGGCCAATAATGAAACCGGCGTGGTGTCCGACCTGGTGGGCATCGGCGCGACGCTGGTAGGCAGCAAGGCGCTGTGGATGGTCGATTGCGTACAGGGCCTGGGCAAGCTGCCGCTGGACCTCGGCAACTCCCGCATCGATTACGCACCGTTCTCCGGCCATAAGCTGTACGCGCCAAAAGGCATCGGCATGCTGTACCTGCGCGAAGGCGCCCCATACACCCCGCTGGTGATGGGCGGCGGCCAGGAAGCGGGCCTGCGCTCCGGCACTGAAAACATGGCTGGGATTGCAGCGCTGGGCGCCGTGCTGGCTGCGCTGGAAGACGGCGGCACCTTCCGCTCGCCGGCGGAGCTGTACGGTTTCCGCGAAAAGCTGGCCGCCAGCCTGCGCGCTGCATTCCCCGGCATCGTGTTCAATGCGCCGTTCGAGAAGGCGTTGCCAACCACCCTTAATTTCTCGGTGCCCGGCCTATCGAGTAAAGAGTTGCTGGACGTGTTTGATGCGGCGAATGTGCGCGTCAGCGCGGGCAGCGCCTGTTCCGCCGCCAAGGCAGCGCCAAGCTATGTGCTTGATGCCATGGGCTTGCCGGTATGGCGCAGCAGCAGCGCAGTACGTATGTCTTTCGGGCCGCTGGCCAGCGAAGAAATCATCAACGAAGCCTGCGCGCGCATCGAGCGATGCGGCCAAGCCTTGCGCGCCGCCGGCAACCTGCCGGAAGGGGTGCTGCAACTGAGCCTGGCCGGCAACCACACCTGGCTCCTGCTGGACGCAGCATCGCGCCAATGCATCGTGGTCGACCATCAAGCCGAACTGGTCGAACGCATCGACAGCCTGTTGCGCAGCCACGGCTACCAGGTGGCGGCCCGCGTGAGCACGCGCGACACCGCAACCGCGCATGACAGCATGGCGTTTGGCGCGCACACGCTGCGCCGCATGACGCTGGACGCGAACCAGCAGGCCTTCCTGCTGTGCAGCGGCGATAAAGTCGATTACGCCTTTACCGGCATGGCACCGTTGGCTGCGCTGGCCGGCAGGATTCCGGACGACGCGCTGCTATGCGCCGGTCGCGAAGAACTGAACGCCTGCTGCACCAGCTTGCGCGCGGAGGAGCAGGGCAGCATGGCAAACGCAGACCTGAACCTGGACAGCATCGCGCTGGCGCGCCTGCTGGAAGCGTATCCGCAAGCGGTGCTGGTGGATGTGCGGGAAGTCTATGAACAAGCCGCCTGCATCCCAGGCGGCCGCGCCGCGCAAAGCGTCCCACTGAGCCGGCTGGCTGCATTCGTGCCGCACTGGCTGGATGCAGCAGAACAGCCGCCGCTGGTTTTCTTCTGTCGCAGCGGTAACCGTAGCGCCAAAGCCGCGCAATGCCTGCGCCGCCTCGGCTATCGCAATGCTTATAGCCTGGGCGGAGGGATTGCCCTGGCATCGCCAGCGCTGGCGCTGGCCGCATGATTTTGTGAGGTTGTATCCTGCTTGCGGCGGCCGTTGGCCGCCGTTTTTTTTAGCGCCTACTTGGCAAAAAAATGGCGCAGGACCAGCACCGCAATCCCGGCCAGCAGCAAGATCCGTGCGAAGCCCTTTTCCCCATCCGAAGTGTCGTTGTCACCGGCTTTAACCAAAGTCGAAGGCGATTCCGGCAAATAACGAATATCGATTGACCAAGGAATTTCCCGCGCGCGCAGTTGCCGGGCCAGGCTTTCGGGGATGGATACCGTGTCACGGACTTGCTGTCCATTCTCCATCGTGAACTGGATGTGGGCTACGTGCTCCTTCTCGGAGCCGCCATTCTTCCGCTTTTTCCATTCGAGTTCGGTGATCTCAGCCGCTGCGGCTACGCCGTGGTCGCGCAGCTTCGAAAATTCCACGCCATGTTTGTGGCCTGTGAACATGAATAATACGGCGAATGTGATCAGGATCCAGGGGAATACGGCACTGCGAAAAACACTAAACATAAGGTGGCTTGGTACATGTATTTGTTAAATAATTAAACAATGTTACCATAAGATAATTTCCCGACCGCTGGCCGGGCCCATCCTGTGCGGTGCTTTATTCGTTGGGGTTTTAATGCCTGGCTGAGTTGAGGCCTTTGACGAAGGATGGAATTCAATACTGGGCGTTTGGTGAGCCGATCGAACAAAGGGAAATGTGGATGAGATGCGACTATGCGCGTTCTTCTCTATCACTGAGTAAACGAATTCGTTCAGACACTACCTTGTGCTTTCAGCGCAGCGAGCTGGCTCAAACGAGATCGGGTAGGGGAAAAGTCGTTGTAACGTGCGTTGACTCAACCCACCAGGCGAATAAGACGCTACGGCCCTATCGTTCGCGGTAATGCGCGATGCGTAGCGCGGCCATAAGTCTGTGCCATAAGTCTGTGCCAGGTCTGTCATTCGGACATAAGTCTGTGCCAGGTCTGTCATTCGGACACGCGAACCGGTCTTTTGATAAAACTCAAGACGGAAAACCGGCTGGTTTTGCGTCTTGAGTTTTATCAAGCGTGAGCGCTATCTGTCCGAATGACAGACCTGGCACCGACTTTGTTGGCACCGACTTTGCAATCGGTCGCCGTCCTCTTTATAGCTTCATCTCCAGCATCGCGCGGAACAAGACGCTGGTTGGGGTGATGGTGGTGTCGCTCCGCCGTCCGGTGGCCTCGACGAAGGACGACTGCGACAGGTTGTCCTGGTGCAGCATGTTCGATGCCGACAGGCGCAGTTGCGTCTTGGGAGTGAACTTCCACAAGCCATATACGTCCAGTGCCCGCTTCGGCACCGAGTAGGCGTACTGCCTGTCGGAGATGCGCACCTCGCCGCCACCCTGGTAGCTGTAGGAGCCGCCCAGTGTCAGCGGAAGCTTGTCCAGCTTCCAGTCCGCACCCACGGTGCCGCTGATTGGAACCTGCTGGTCCAGGCGGTTGTTGGGGCCCGGTACGGTGTCCAGCTTCGACCAGCTGCGCGTCAGGTTGGCGCGCATTTCCACGCCTGGCGCGTCCTTCATGATCGCGCGCAATGGCAGCTTGGCTTCCAGTTCGATGCCGTAGGTGTCGGCGGTGCCGGCGTTGACAGGACGCGAGACCCACACGCCATCGATCAGGTCCACGCGGCGGCGTGTGATGTCTTCGATGCGGCGGGCATAGGTGCTGGCCGACAGCAGGCCGCCGCCTTCGCCCAGATAGTGCTCGAACGCGAGGTCCAGGCCCCAGGCCAGTTCCGGCTTCAGGTTCGGGTTGCCCATGGAGTCTGGCGAAGTCGAGCTGTTGTTGTTGGAGGTGAAGCGGCGCGGGATCAGGTCGCCCACGCCGGGCGCCTTGTAGGTGCGGGTCAGGCCGAAACGCACCTGGTCCTTCTTCTTTTCGCCCAGCTTGTACAGGGTCTGGAACAGCGGGCTCAATACGCTGGAGTTGTTGTCGATGCTGCCGTAGTCAGTGCCGGTGCTCTTGATGTTGACGCCTTCCCAGCGCAGGCCGAAATAGACGGACCAGCGGTCGGTCACATTCCATTCATCCTGCGCGTAGGCGGCGAGGCGCGTGACGTCGGCGGAATAAACTTCGTCGAGGTTCTGTGGGGCGATGCCGGGCGGTGCACGCAGGTATTGTTCGCGCTGGATGCGGTCTTCATCGCGCTTGCTGTAGCCGATGTCCCAGCCGGTCGCCAGCGCATGGCCGGGGACCAGCGGGCTGGAATATTTGCCGGTGCTGCTGAAGCCTTTGTCGGTCGATTCCGATGTGACGGTGCGGGTGCGTTCGAGCAGTGCGCCGCTTTGCAGGTTCGGTGCCTGCACGTTGCGGTGGTTGTAATTGAGGCCTGCTTTCATATCCAGCTTGGCGCCGTCGGCCAGCGGACGCGCCCAGCTCAGGTCCGTGCGGAACAATTCCATGTCGGCCTTGATGGCCTGGTCCAGGGCGCTGAACATTGGCTCGTCGCCGTACGCGGTGGTGGTGCGCTCGGAGTTTTGGGCGCGGAAGCGGTTGACCGCAATGAAGCTCTGCGAGGTGATCACGTCGCCCGGCTTGATCGCGTAGTTCACTCGCGGCGCGAGGTTGAGGTTGCGGAATGAGCCTTTGCTGGTGGCTTCGGCACGGCGCAGCAGGGGCGCGCTGCCGGTGGCTTCGGTGATGGTGTGGCTTGGGCGATCAAAATCGCCGTGCAGGAAGCCGCCGCCGATGGAGTACGACCAAGGGCCTTTGCGGTCCGACATCTGCAGGTTGACGCTGGCGCCGGGTTGGCCGTTGTCCGCTTGCAGTCCGGCCTTGATTTCGGTCTGCGCCGTGGAGATGGCTTTCTTCAGCACGATGTTGATGCCGCCGGCAATCGCCTGGGTGCTGAATTCCGCCGTGGCGGCGCGCATGACTTCAATACGTTCGATCATGTCCGGTGTCAGCGAGTCGAGCGAGAAGCCTGGCGGCGCCGGTTCGCCATTCAGCATGATGGAGGTGTAGCCGCTGCCCAGGCCGCGCATGCGGATGTTGCCGCCGCGGCCCTGCACGCCGTCCAGCGTAATGCCCGGCAGGCGCTTGAGCACTTCGCCGATGCTGGTGTCGCCATTTTTCAGGATCTCTTCCTGCGTCACGACGATCTTGGTGGCGGTGTCGTTGCGGCGGATATCCATCGCCGCGCTGCCTTTGATCTCAACCTTGGGCGTGGCTTTGTCGGATGCGGCTTGCTCTTGTGCGTAAGCGCCGTTCAGCGCCTGGACGATGAGCAGGAGGGGGAGGGCGATTTTCTTCATGCAAATGGCGGTGGCTTTTGGGAAACATGACAGGATACACTGCCAACCGTTAACCCGGCAGTTATTCAATTTTCAGGCCGCCGGCTTAGCAAAAAAAAACGTGCTCTTGCCGAGGTGAAATTCTCGCTGATCTTTAACGGACCCATATGTACGCTAGCGAACAGTCGTAAGTCGTGCGCCCGCCTAACATGCCTTGGACCATACTGCCCGTCTGCGCGGCAGTTCTAAGAATAAGTGTGAGGCCCACCCTTGAAAGAGCATCCTTTTTTATGGCCGGCCGCAAGTGCCGGGTTCAAGGAATCAGAATCGGGGTCCCTTGAAAAAGGGACCGGTGAGGAAGACGATTTGCCCCTGCGCGGTGAGCTGTTCAGCGCGCAGCAAATGGAACAGCATGGCCGTGCACTGGCTGCAAGCCATGAACTCAGCAAGCGCGGTGGCGGGGACCGCCTGCTTGCGCGGCTCAGTGAAAACGAAGCGCTGATCGGTTCAACCTGCGAAGGCCTGACCGAAGCGGTCAAGGAAGGCCGGCAGATCACGCCCGCTTCCGAATGGCTGCTGGATAACTTCTACCTGATCGAAGACCAGATCCGCACCGCGCGGCGCCACCTGCCGAAAGACTACAGCAAGGAATTGCCGCGCCTGGCCAAAGGCGCGCCGCAGGGCACGCCGCGCGTCTACCAGATCGCGCTGGAGATCATTGCCCATGGCGACGGCCGCGTTGATCCGGAGAGCCTGAGCCGTTTCGTGGAAGCCTACCAGGAAGTGGCGACGCTGAAACTGGGCGAGCTGTGGGCGATCCCGATCATGCTGCGCCTGGCGTTGATCGAGAACCTGCGCCGGGTGGCTGCGCGCGTGGCGGAAAACCGCTTCCAGCGCGACCTGGCCAATAGCTGGGCCGACCAGATGGTGGAGATCGCCGACAAGAATCCGAGCGGCTTGATCCTGCTGGTGGCCGACATGGCGCGCTCCGAGCCGCCGATCACCAGCGGCTTCGTGGCCGAACTGGCGCGCCGCTTGCAAGGGCAAAGCCCGGTGCTGACCCTGGCGCTGAACTGGATCACCTACCGCCTGGCGGAAACCGGCCAGACCATCGAGCAGCAGATCCAGGCCGAAATCCATATGCAGGCTGCGGAGCAGGTGTCGATTGCCAACAGCATCGGCAGCCTGCGCTTCCTCAGCACCATGGACTGGCAGGAGTTTGTCGAGACCATGAGCGTGGTCGAGCAGACCTTGCGCCAGGATCCTGCCGGTACTTATCCGGACATGGACTTTTCCACGCGCGACCAGTACCGCCACAGCGTGGAACGCATGGCGCGCTATTCGCAGGCAACGGAGGCGGAGGTGGCGCAGCAGGCGCTCGAGCTGGCGCGCACGCGGGCCGGCGACCTTGACACACGCCTGCATCACGTAGGCTATTACCTGGTGGGCGAAGGCATGCTGCTGATGGAGCGCCAGGTCGGCGTGCGCCTGCCGCCCCTGCGCTCGCTGAAGCGCACCATGCGCACCTCGCCGCTGTTGTCCTATCTCGGCGCGATCGGCGCACTGTCCGTGATCGCCACTGCGCTGATGCTGGAACGCGCCTGGCGCGATGGCGTGCAGCCGTGGGCGCTGGTGGTACTGGGCATCCTTGGCCTGATGGGCAGCAGCCAGCTGGCACTGGCCCTGGTCAACTGGGTCGCCACGCTGTTTGTCGAGCCGCGGCCATTGCCGCGCATGGACTTCCAGAACGGCGTGCCGCCGGATGCGCGCACCGTGGTGGTGGTGCCAACCTTGCTGTTCAGCCGTGAAAACGTCGATGAACTTTGCGAGCAGCTTGAAGTGCGCTTCCTTGCCAACCGCGACCCCAACCTGCGTTTTTGCCTGCTGACCGACTTCGCCGATGCGCAGGAAGAGACGCTGCCGACCGATGCAGCTTTGACCGAGCGTGCGGCCGCCAATATCGCGCGCCTGAACCTGAAATATACGGAGCAGGGCGGGCCGGCGCCTTTCCTGCTGCTGCATCGCGCGCGCCGCTGGAACGCGGCGCAGCGGGCCTGGATGGGCGAGGAGCGCAAGCGCGGCAAGCTGTCCGACCTGAACCGCTTCATGCGCGGCGGGGCGCAGGATGCCTTCTCGCTGATCGTTGGCGATATCGACGACCTGCCTGCCTTTAAGTATGTGATCACGCTGGATAGCGACACCCAGTTGCCGCGCGATGCGGCACGCCAGTTTGTCGCTACCATGCGCCATCCGCTCAACCTGCCGCGTATCGACCAGCGCCTGCGGCGCGTGGTGGCCGGCTATGGCATCCTGCAGCCGCGGGTGGCAGTCAGCTTGCCGAGCGAAGACGCGTCGCGCTATGAAAAGCTGTGCGGCGGCGAGCCTGGCATCGATCCCTATACCCGTACCGTCAGCGACGTATACCAGGACGTGTTTGCCGAAGGCTCTTTCATCGGCAAGGGTATCTACGATGTCGACGTGTTCGAGGAAGTACTGGGCCGGCGCTTGCCGCATAACCGCATCCTGAGCCACGACTTGCTGGAAGGCTGCTACCTGCGCGCCGGCCTGCTGAGCGATGCGCAGCTCTATGAACATTACCCGGCGCGCTATCGCGATGACGTGAGCCGGCGCCAGCGCTGGATGCGTGGCGACTGGCAATTGCTGCCATGGCTGATGCGGCGCGTGCCGCTGGCCGGCGGCAAGCACGAAAGCAATCCGCTGTCCGCCCTGTCGCGCTGGAAGCTGTTCGACAACCTGCGCCGCAGCCTGGTGGCGCCGGTCCTGACATTGTCGCTGCTGATGGCTTTTGCCGCCCTGCCGCATCCATGGTTCTGGGCCTTGGCCGTGCTGGCGATTATCTTCCTGCCGCCGCTGGTGAGCGCCGTCTACGATTTGCTGCACAAGCCGGACGACACGCTGTGGAGCCAGCATGCGCCGGCATCGCTGCGCCGCAGCGGCTTGCAGTTCGCGCACGCACTGCTGACGCTGGTGTTCCTGCCGTATGAAGCCTACATCAGCCTGGATGCCATCGTGCGCACCGGCTGGCGCCTGCTGGTATCGCGGCGCCGTTTGCTGGAATGGCGTGCGTCCGGGCTGTCGCGCTCGGGCACCAGCCTGGCCAGCAACTGGCGCACCATGTGGATTGCGCCGCTGCTGGCCCTGGGTGCCGGGGCTGGCCTGGCGGTACTGCGCCCGCAGGCGTTTCAGGCGGCGCTGATTTTCGTCGCTGCCTGGTTCGCATCGCCGCTGGTGGCCTGGTGGATCAGCCTTCCCATTGCACGCGTGCAGCGGGCCTTGAAGGAAGACCAGAACCAGTTCCTGCACAAGCTGTCGCGCAAGACCTGGCTGTGGTTTGAGACCTTTGTCGGCCCGGAAGACAACTGGCTGCCGCCCGATAATATGCAGGAGCATCCGACCCAGGTGGTGGCGCACCGTACCTCGCCCACCAATATGGGGATGGCGCTGCTGGCCAACCTGACCGCTTACGATTTCGGCTACATTAGCGGCGCCCAGCTGGCGGCACGCACGGCCAGCACCCTGGACAGCATGGCGCAGCTGGAGCGGCACCAGGGCCACTTCTACAACTGGTACGACACCCAGTCGATGAAGCCGCTGCACCCGATCTATATTTCCACCGTCGACAGCGGCAACCTGGCAGGCCACCTGCTCACGCTGCAGGCTGGCCTGGTCGGCATTGCCGAACTGCCCATCGTGCACCCGAACCTGGCGCAAGGCCTGGCCACTACCTGTTCCCTGCTGCGCGAAGCCGCTGCTTCGGCCGGCAGTGTGGCGGCCGATGCGCTGGCCGCGCTGGAGGCAGCCGTTGCTGCGCCGCCGGCGGCCTATCCGCCAAGCCTGCGGCAGGCGCGCAGCTGGCTGGTGCGCGCTTGCGAAGGCGCCGAACAATTCCTGCGCCAGGCGTCGGTGCCGCTCGACCCGCAGGTAGCCGCATGGGCTGGCGCCCTGCATTCGCAATGCCGCAGCATGCTGGAAGAGCTGGATGGCTTCGCGCCCTGGATCACGGCGCAAACCGAGGCGCAATACGACACCACGCTCGATCGCGTGCCGACCCTGCGTGAACTGGCCAGCTGGCCTTTGCCCGGCGCCGCGCTGAGCGACCTGGCGCCGGACGAGCGCGAACGCCAGCAGCAGCTGGCAACGCTGGTGGAGCAGGGGGCGGCACGCGCGCGCGAACGGCTCGACATGCTGAACCGCCTGTCGCACCAGGCCAATGAATTCGCCCAGTGCGAGTATGGCTTCCTGTACAACCAGACCACGAAATTGCTGGCTATCGGCTACAACCTGAGCGAGCGGCGACTGGATGCGAGCTGCTACGACTTGCTGGCCTCCGAAGTGCGGCTGGCCAGTTTCGTCGCCATCGCGCAAGGGCAGCTGCCGCAGGAGCACTGGTTCGCCATGGGGCGCCAGCTGTGCATGGTGCATGGCCAGCCGGTACTGCTGTCGTGGAGCGGCTCGATGTTCGAGTACCTGATGCCGCTGCTGGTGATGCCGACCTACCCAAGTACGCTGCTGGAGCAGACATACCAATCGGTGGTGGCGGCGCAAGTGGAATACGCAAAGCAGCGCAACGTGCCGTGGGGGATTTCGGAGTCGGGCTACAACACCACCGACGCGGCGCTGAACTACCAGTACCGCGCATTCGGCGTGCCGGGCATCGGCCTGAAGCGCGGCCTGGCGGAAGATCTGGTGGTAGCGCCCTACGCCACCATGCTTGGCCTGATGGTCGATCCTGATAGCTCCTGCCAGAACCTGCAGAAGATGGCGGCCATGGGCTTCATGGGCCGCTACGGCTTTTACGAGGCGATCGATTACACGGCGGCGCGCCTGCCGCGCGGCCAGCAATACGCCATCATCAAGTCCTTCATGGTGCACCACCAGGGTATGGGCCTCCTGGCGCTGAGCTATGTGCTGAACGATCGCCCGATGCAGCGCCGGTTCGAATCCGACCCGCTGCTGCAATCGACCTTGCTGGTGCTGCAGGAGCGCAGCCCGCGCATCGGCGCCTTCCATTCGGCCAGCGCGGAGCAGGCCTCGGTGCGCAGCACGGTGCCGGACCAGGCTGCGCCGATGCGGATCACAAGCCAGCATACGCCGGCGGTGCCGGAAACCCAGCTCCTGTCGAATGGCCGCTACCATGTGATGGTGAGCAGCGCCGGCGGCAGCTACAGCCGCTGGAACAATCTTGCGGTGACGCGCTGGCGCGAGGACAGCACGCGCGACAACTGGGGCCAGTTCTGCTACGTGCAGGATGTGGAGGACGGTGCGGTCTGGTCCACCACATACCAGCCGACCCAGGCCGAGCCGAAACGGCTGGAAGTGATCTTCTCCGAAGGCCGGGCCGAGTTCCGCCGCAGCGACAACGAGATCGAACTGTACACGGAAATCGTGGTATCGCCGGAAGATGATATCGAGATGCGGCGCACGCGAATTTCCAACCATTCCGACCGGCGCCGCACCATCGAGGTCACCAGCTTCGGCGAAGTGGTGATGGCGCCGGCGCCGGCCGATAACGCGCACCAGGCGTTCAGCAAGCTGTTCGTGCAGACCGAGATCGTGGAAGACGAAAGCGCCATCCTGTGCACGCGCCGTCCGCGCGGCAAGGACGAAAAGACGCCATACCTGCTGCACGTGATGACGGTGCACGATGCGCAGGTGCAGCAGGTGTCGTATGAAACCGACCGCGCGCGCTTCATAGGCCGCGGCAACACGGCGCAGCTGCCGTTGGCGGTGCAGCAGCCGGGGCCGCTGTCCGGCAGCGAGGGTTCGGTGCTCGATCCGGTGGTGGCGATCCGCTACCGCATTGCGCTGGAGCCGGGCCAGGTGTCGGTGGTCGACGTGGTGACCGGCATGACCGATACGCGCGACGCGGCGCAATACCTGATCGACAAGTACCAGGACCGCCACATGGCGGACCGCGTGTTCGAACTGGCATGGACCCATAGCCAGGTGGTGCTGCGGCAGCTGAATGCCAGCGAGGCCGAGGCCCAGTTGTATGCGCGGCTGGCCAACCATGTGATTTATCCAAATGCGGCGCTGCGGGCGGACTCCGGCATCCTGATCCGCAACCAGCGCGGCCAGTCCGGCCTGTGGGCCTATGCGATTTCCGGCGACTTGCCGATCGTGCTGATGGAAATCCGCGATGCCGCCAATATCGAACTGGCGCGGCAGCTGGTGCAGGCGCACGCCTACTGGCGCCTGAAAGGGCTGGTGGTGGACCTGGTGATCTGGTACGAAGACCGTTCCGGCTACCGCCAGGCGCTGCATGACCAGATCATGGGGCTGATTGCGTCGGGCCTGGATGCGCAGGCGATCGACCGGCCGGGCGGCATCTTCGTGCGGCCGACGGAAGGCATCGCACCGGAAGACCGCGTGCTGCTGCAGACCGTGGCACGCGTAGTGCTGAGCGATGAACGCGGCACGCTGGCCGATCAATTGAAGCGCGGCGTGGCGCCCACGCTGCGCATGCCGCCGTTGATGGCGGAAGGGCGCTCCGAGCCGGCGGAGCGTGACGCTGCAGCGGGCGTGACCTTGCCGGACGACCTGATCCTGGTGAACGGCCTGGGCGGCTTTACGCCGGACGGCAAGGAGTATGTCATCGCCACCAGTGCCGGGCAACGCACGCCGCTGCCATGGTCGAATGTGATCGCCAACGCGCAATTCGGCAGTGTGGTGTCGGAAAGCGGCCAGGCCTATACCTGGCAGGAGAATGCACACGAATTCCGCCTGACGCCATGGCATAACGATCCGGTGTCGGATTCGAGCGGCGAGGCGTTCTACCTGCGCGATGAACAGAGCGGCCGTTTCTGGTCGCCGTCTGCCTTGCCTGCGCCGGGCGCCGGCAGCTACCTGACGCGCCATGGCTTCGGCTATTCCTCGTTCGAATACGCAGAAGCCGGCATCAGCAGCCGCATGACCACCTTCGTGGCGCTGGACGCGCCGGTGCGCTACACGGTGATCCGCGTACGCAATGATTCCGACGCGGTGCGCAAGCTGTCGGTGACGGGCTATGTCGAGTGGGTGCTGGGCGATATGCGCTCCAAGTCGGGCATGCATATCGTGACCGAGATCGATCCGGTGAGCGGCGCGCTGTTTGCGCGCAATGCCTACAACACCGAATTCTCCGGCCGCGTAGCCTTCTTCAATGCCGACGCTTCGGTGCGCACCGTGACGTGCGATCGTACCGAATTCATCGGCCGCAATGGCAGCCTGGCGCGGCCGGCGGCGCTGCGGCGGGTGCGTTTGTCGGGCAAGGCCGGCGCCGGGCTCGATGCCTGCGCAGCGATTCAGGCGCCGTTCGAATTGCAGCCGGGGCAGGAACGCGAGATTGTGTTCGTGCTGGGCATGGGCGGCCGCCGCAACGCCGACGCCACCAATGTGGTGCAGCGCCATGGCGGGCGCGGCGCGGCGCTGCAGGCGCTGGGCGAAGTGCATGAACATTGGGACAAGGTGCTGGGCGCGGTGCAGGTCCAGACGCCCGAGCCGGAACTGGACGTGCTGGCCAACGGCTGGCTGATGTACCAGACCATCGCCTGCCGCATGTGGGCGCGCAGCGGCTACTACCAGAGCGGCGGCGCGTTCGGCTTCCGCGACCAGCTGCAGGATGCGATGGCGATGGTGCACACGCGCCCCGATATCCTGCGCGAGCACCTGGTCCTGTGCGCGGCGCACCAGTTCGTGGAAGGCGATGTGCAGCACTGGTGGCATCCGCCATCCGACCGCGGCGTACGCACGCACTGCTCGGACGACTACCTGTGGCTGCCGCTTGCAGCCTGGCGCTATGTCTCTAGTACCGGCGACCTGTCGGTGCTGGACGAGCAGGCGCATTACCTGGAAGGCCGTTCAGTGCAGCCGGAAGAAGACTCCTATTACGACATGCCGGGCCGCTCGGCCCATGCCGGCGACCTGTACGAACACTGCGTGCGCGCCATCCGGAATGGCCTGCGCTTCGGCGAGCATGGTTTGCCGCTGATCGGTTCCTGCGACTGGAACGATGGCATGGACAAGGTCGGCGAACATGGCAAGGGCGAGAGCGTGTGGCTGGCCTGGTTCCTGATCGAAGTGCTGCAGCGCTTTGCCGAAGTGGCGGAGAAGCGCGATGATGCCTCCTTCGCCAACGAATGCCGCGAGCAGGCCAGACAGCTTGCCGCCAACATCGAAGCCAATGCCTGGGACGGCCAGTGGTACCGCCGCGCCTATTTCGACGACGGCACGCCGCTCGGCTCCGCGCAGAACGAGGAATGCCAGATCGATTCGATTTCGCAAAGCTGGGGCGTGCTGACCGGCGCCGCCGACAAGGCGCGCGTGGAAGGCGCAATGGAGCAGGTGGAAGCACGGCTGGTGCGGCGTGATTTCGGCCTGATCCAGCTGCTTGACCCGCCGTTCGACAAGGCCGACCTGAACCCCGGCTACATCCGCGGCTACGTGCCGGGCGTGCGCGAGAACGGCGGGCAGTACACGCACGCTGCCATCTGGACCGTGATGGCCTTTGCGCGGCTGGGCGACGTGGAACGCGCCTGGGACCTGATGCGGATGATCAACCCGGTACGGCACGGCTCCAGCGCGGAAACCTGCGCACGCTACAAGGTGGAGCCGTATGTGGTGACCGCCGACGTGTACGCCGTCGAACCGCATGTGGGCCGCGGCGGCTGGAGCTGGTACACCGGTTCTTCCGGCTGGATGTACCGCCTGCTGCTGGAATCCCTGCTCGGCCTGACGCGCCAGGCCGACAAGCTGCTATTGGCCCCGCGCCTGCCGGCCGCGTGGCCGGGCTTCACGCTGCACTACCGCTACGGCAGCAGCACCTACATCCTGCGCGTCACCCGCGGCGAAGCGAGCGCCGCGCCAACAGAGATTGCGCTGGTCGACGATGGCACAACCTACGAGATAGATATAAAGGTGTAATTTGAAAGTCGGGGTCAGGTCTGGCAATCGGACATTTTGCTGCGCAAAATGTCCGATTGCCAGACCTGACCCCGACTTTAGGTGTGCTATCCTCTGCGCGCTTGTAACAACAGAGAGATGCCATGTTCCGACTGTCTATGCCTGCTGCCGCTGTGGTGGCTGCGTTTGCGTTGCCTGCGTGGGCGCAAGATCCGCTGAGCTTTGCGCGCTATGACCAGGTGCGCACCACCGACTTGCACCTGGACCTGAAAGCCGATTTCGCACGCAAGACGCTCGACGGCTATGCGGAACTGTCGCTGAACTGGATCGACAAGTCGGCGCGCACCCTGGTACTCGATACCCGCCAGCTGAAAATCGCACGCGTGCAGGTGCAGCAGCCTGGCGGCAACTGGGCACCGGCTTCGTTCATGCTCGACAAGCAGGACTCGAAGAAGGGCCGCGCCCTGCGCATCGCGCTGCAAACGCAGCCCGAGAAAGTGCGCATCTATTACCGCACCGCGCCGACGGCCAATGCCCTGCAGTGGATGAATCCCGAGCAGACGCTGTCGGGCAAGCGCCCCTTCATGTTCAGCCAGTCGGAGACGATCGAGGCGCGCTCCTGGGCGCCGGTGCAGGATACGCCGGCAGTGCGTTTCACCTACAGCGCCCACATCGACGCGCCGGCCGGCATGCGCGTGGTGATGAGCGCGGAGGGCGACCAGCACGCGACCGGCAAGGGCGGCTGGAACTTCAAGATGCCGCAGCCGATTCCATCCTACCTGCTGGCCATCGCCATCGGCGAAATCGAGTTGCGCAACCTCGGCCCGCGCACCGCAGTGTACGCGGAGCCAGGCCGTATCGACGCCGCAGCCTACGAGCTGGCCGACACCGAGAAGATGGTCAACGCGGCCGAAGCGCTGTACGGCCCTTATCGCTGGGGGCGTTACGACATGCTGGTGCTGCCGCCGTCGTTCCCGATCGGCGGCATGGAAAACCCGCGCATGACTTTCCTGACCCCGACCATGATCGCGGGCGACCGCAGCCTGAACGACCTGATCGCGCACGAACTGGCGCACAGCTGGTCCGGCAACCTGGTCACCAACGCCTCGTGGAAACACTGGTGGCTGAACGAAGGCTTTACCACTTACGTCACCACCCGCATCGTGGAGAGCCTGTACGGCAAGGACGTGGCCGACATGAACCTGCAGGTGGAGCAGGCCGAAGCCGTCGCCTCGCTGAAGGACATCGCGCCGGCCAAGCAAGCCTTGCTGACCAAGGATGCCGACACCAATCCGGACACCTACACCGACGAGGGGCTGGCTTATCCGAAAGGCGCCTGGCTGCTGCATACGCTGGAGCAGCGCGCCGGCCGCGAAGTGTTCGATCCCTTCCTGCGCGGCTGGTTCGACCAGCATGCCTTCCAGTCGGCGACGACGGGCGAATTCGTCGATTACCTGCGCAAGAACCTGCTGGCGAAAAATCCGGCCATCATGGGCGACGCGGAGCTCGATGAATGGCTGCACGGCAGCGGCATCCCGGCCAGCGCGCAGTATGTGAATTCGGCGCGCCTGGCTGCGCTGGACGCCAAGCGCGACGCCTGGCTGAAGGGCGAGCTGGCGACCAGCACGCTGGAGACGCAGCAGTGGATCGCGCTGGAGTGGATGCACTTCCTGAACGGCATCGACAGCAAGGCCAATGCGGCGCAAATGAAGGAGCTGGATGAGGCCTTCAAGCTGCGCGATACGAAGAACAATGAAATCGGCTTCCGCTTCCTGCTGGCGTCGGTGCATGCCGGCTATGGCGTGCGTGAGCCGCTGAATGCCTTCCTGATGAGCGTGGGCCGGCAGAAGTTCGTGGTCCCGCTGTACAAGGCGCTGCTGAACAACCCGAACGAAGCGTCCTGGGCCAAGGGCGTCTATGCCAAGGCACGCCCGCGCTACCACCCTGAGACCCAGGGCTCCGTCGATAAACTGCTGAAGAAATGACCATGCTGCTGAAGAAACCTCTCGCCGCCCTGTTCATGCTGGCCTTCGCGGCCAGCGCCGCCATCGGTGCGCCGGCTGTCGCCGCAGCGGAAGGCGCGGTCGCTGCAGCAGCTGCCAGTGCGCCGGCCTTCGACCTGGACCGCGACGTCAACCTGGCGCTTAAAACTTTCGACGTTCCCGGCATCGCCATCGCCATCGTCAAGGACGGCAAGGTGGTGGCGGCCAAAGGTTTCGGCGTGCGCAGGCTGGGCGACCCGGCGCCGGTAACCGGCAAGACCCTGTTCGAGATTGCCTCCAACTCGAAGGCCTTTACCGCTGCCGAACTGGCGCAACTGGTGGACGAGGGAAAGCTGGCCTGGGACGATCCCGTCACCAGGCACCTGCCTGGTTTCCAGATGGCTGACGCCTACGTGACCCACACCATGACCGTGCGCGACCTGCTGGTGCACCGCAGCGGCCTGGGGCTGGGTGCGGGCGACTTGCTGTGGTGGCCGACCACCACCTTCAGCACCGATGAAATCATCGAGCGCCTGCGCAATGTGAAGCTGGCCACCAGTTTCCGCAACAACTACGCCTACGACAACCTGCTGTACATCGTGGCCGGCAAGATCATCGCGCAGAAGTCCGGCAAGAGCTGGGAAGACGCCACCCGCGAACGCATCCTGGCGCCGCTGGGCATGAGTGGTTCCACCACCAACGTGGACGAAATGCTGAAGACGGCCGACTATTCGGCGCCGCACAGCAAGGTCAATGGCAAGGCCGCCGTGGTCAAGCCGATGCCGGTGCAGAACGCCGTGGGCGCGGTCGGCATCCAGACCAATGCCGAAGATATTGCCAAGTGGATGCAGGTCCTGCTCAACGAAGGCAAGATGGAAAACGGCAAGCAGCTGTTCAGCGCCAAGCAGGCGCGCGAAATGTGGACGCCGCAGACGCCGATGAAGATCAGCGAGCCGAAACCGCCGCTGGCCGCCACCAGGGCTAACTTCGCCGCGTACGGCCTGGGCTTCCAGCTGCGCGACTACCGCGGCCGCAAGCTCGCCATGCACGGCGGCGCGCTGCAGGGCTTCTATTCGCGCATCGTGATGGTGCCGGAGGAAAAACTGGGCGTGGCGATCTTCACCAATGCGGAAAACGGTCCGTCCATGAGCGCGCTGCAGTGGCGCATCCTGGACAACTACATGGGCGCGGCGCCGACCGACTGGATCAAGGTCTATGCCGAGATGGAAGCCGAAATGCACAAGGACGAACTGGCGCGCCAAGGCAAGCTGACTGCAGCGCGCGCGGCGGCATCCAAGCCTTCGCTGCCGCTGGCTTCCTACAACGGCGACTACCAGGACGACTGGTATGGCACGGTGAGCATCAGGCAGGCGGGCGGCAGGCAGCTGATGACCTTCAGCCGCACGCCGGACCTGAGCGGCACGCTGGAACACTTCCAGCACGACACCTTCATCGTGCGCTGGAAGGAGCGCAATTTCAATGCGGACGCCTACGTGACGTTCGCGCTGAATCCGGACGGCTCGATCGAGCGCATGAAGATGGCGCCGGTGTCCACCGAGACCGATTTCAGCTACGACTTCGCCGATTTGTCCTTTACTCCGCTGAAAAAATGACACAATTGCGACAATATTGAAACGAAGTGTGAGATTCATTCATGTGCGCATGACGCATAATATCGCTAGTTTGCGCACATGGGAGAATGAATGACTAGCTTGATCGTTTCAATTGCCGCCGTTTTGGGAGGTCTGGTCGTCGCCGGCTATGGCTTTGTCACTTTGATGAGCCGCCTGCAGTCCCGCTAGGAAGTTCCAGCTCGAATACCTTGCGCTTGCGCGCCGCGATCTCCGCCAGCGCGCGCTGGAAAGCCGGGTAGCCGTTCAACAGCTTGTCGAAACTGCCATCGGCTTGCGCCAGTTTCAACCCCCTCTCCACCCGCTGCGCCATTGCCTTGTTGTCCTTGCCGACAAAGAAATAGAACGGCACGCGGTAATGCAGGAAGATGGTCGGCTCCACCATCAATCCATCCTTGCCATACACCTGTTCTTCAGCCCAGGCTTCGTGCACGCCGCGCGGCATGTAGTCGAAGCGCCTGGCTTTCAGCATCGGGAACAGGGAACTGTAATTGACCGTCGTTTCCACCGGCAAGCGGTTATGGCGCAATACGTCCACCGAAGGCCAGTTCAGGCCCGCGCCGGCGGTGAGCTTGCGCAGGTCGGCCAGGCTGCGTACGTCGTGGAAGCGCGCCTCATCTTCCTTGCGGATCATGAAGA
Source organism: Duganella sp. Root336D2 (assembly GCF_001425005.1). Taxonomy (GTDB): domain Bacteria; phylum Pseudomonadota; class Gammaproteobacteria; order Burkholderiales; family Burkholderiaceae_D; genus Rugamonas. The sequence goes on from NZ_LMDB01000008.1 coordinate 50,064, forward strand.
CGCGGTAATCATTCAAATCGCGCACCAGGGAGATGCGAATCGGCAGCAAGTCGCGTTCGCGCTGGGCGTTGGTGCCGTCCCACATGATGTTGATGACGCCATTGCGTTTGAGCTCCAGGGCGCGCCGCGGGCTGGTCAGTTCGTAGGGATAGAACTCGATCGAGAACGGGCCGTCGGTCTTTTCCAGCGCGAGGCGCAGCAGCAGGTGGAAGTAGGTGACCTGCACTTCGGAGCCCGGGGTGACCGACGGCAGGACGAAGCGCATCAGCGGCGCGTTGGCCGCGCCGCCGGCGTTGGCCAGGGTGGAAGCTGCCGCCAGCAGCAGGCCGGCGGCAGCGCATTGCAGCTTTTTCAGCACTGATTACTGAGGCTTGACGAACTTCAGCGTCATGCGGTCGCTCTCGCCGATAGCCGCGTATTTGGCACGGTCCTTGTCCTTGTTGGTGAAGGTTGGCGGCAGCGCCCAGACGCCGTTTTCGTGGTTGGCATCATCCTTTGCATTGGCGTTGACGTCGGACTTGGCCACCAGTTTGAAGCCGGCCTGCTCGGCCATCTTGATCACGTAGGCTTCGTGCATATAGCCGGAGCTGGCTTTGGCGTCCTGGCTCATCGCAGCCGGCAGGCGGTGCTCTTCCACGCCGAACACGCCGCCTGGCTTCAGGCTGTCGTAAATGCTGGCCATCAGCTTCTTCATGTTTTCGTCGCCGGTGCCGATCCAATTGTGGATATTGCGGAAAGTGAGCACCATGTCGGCGCTGCCTTTCGGCGCGTAGGTGTAAACGCCATTGCCTGGCTCAAAGGCGCCCAGCACCACTTTGTCGCGACCCGGTTGCCTGGCCAGGAATTCCTGGAAGCGTTCGGCCGACTTGCGCACGCGTTCATCGGCCGATTGCGGGCTGGAGCCGGCGGTAATCAGCTTGCCCTGGTCACGCAGGTAAGGCGCCAGGATTTCGGTGTACCAGCCGCCGCCTGGCGACAGTTCGACCACCGTCATGTTCGGCTTGATGCCGAAGAAGGTCAGGGTCTCGTATGGATGGCGGAACTGGTCGCGTTTGACGTTGTCGGCGTTGCGGGTCGGGTTGGCGATTGCGGCTTTCAAGGCAGGATCTGCCCATGCAACGCCGGAAAAACTGGTGAAGCCTACGGCCAGCAGGCCGGCCAGGACGTACTGTTTCATTCAGGAGTCTCCTTTTTTCGTTGGGCAGGCGACGCAGCGAGTCCGGTCGCCCGGGACTTGATGATCGTGCAAGCTGAGCGCCGGGTCAAGTGTCCGCGCGGACGGTGTGCGGACACTCGACCGGACACTTTTCGCCGATATGTTTCAGCTTTGTACAAGCTTTACACAATGGCACAAAAATTGCGTACGATTTGATTCCTGCAAGCTGTCTTAGGTCATAACGATAACCCTGGAGAGACTATGGAACGACGTGCATTCCTCAACATGAGCGGCGGTGCAATGGCTGCCATGATGATGCCTTTTGGCCGCGCCATTGCGGCCGACGAGCTGATCAAGCCCGTGGAAGTGAAGTTCAAGAAGATGCTGGCAGATACCGCGCTGACCGCGGCCACCCAGGCCGGCGCCAGCTACTGCGACGTGCGCATCGGCCGCTACCTGAACCAGTTCATCACCACCCGTGACCTGAACATCGAAAACGTCACCAATACCGAATCCGCAGGCGTGGGCGTGCGCGTGATCGCGAGCGGCGCCTACGGCTTTGCCGCCACCAGCGATATGTCGCCGGACGGCGTGGCCGGTGCCGCGCGCCAGGCGGTCGCCATCGCCAAGGCCAATGCCAAGCTGCAGGCTGCGGGCGTGCAGCTGGCGCCGACGCCGGGCGTGGGCGAGGTGTCGTGGGCCACCCCGATCAGGAAAGACTGGCGCACGGTGCCGATCAAGGAGAAGGCCGACCTGCTGATCACCGCCAACAAGGGCGCGCTGGAGGCCGGTGCCTCTTTCATCCAGTCCTTGCTGTTCCAGGTCAACCAGCAGAAGTACTTCGCTTCCACCGACGGTTCCTACATCGACCAGGACCTGCATCGGCTGTGGGTGCCTTTCTTTGCTACCGCCGTCGACAAGGCGAGCGGCAAGTTCCGCAGCCGCTCCGACCTGGGCACTCCGGTCGGCATGGGCTACGAATACCTGGATGGCCGCAAGGAAGACAAGATCAAGGCTGCGGGCGGCGTCGCCACCCTGTACAACCGCTCCTACGACCTGGTCGAAGATGCGAAAGCCGCCGGCCGCCAGGCCAAGGAGAAGCTGACTGCCAAGTCGGTCGAGCCGGGCAAGTACGACCTGGTGCTGTCGCCGGAGCATATGTGGCTGACCATCCACGAATCCGTCGGCCACCCGACCGAACTGGATCGCGTACTGGGTTACGAGGCCAACTTCGCCGGCACCTCCTTCGCCACGCTGGACAAGCAGCAGTCGAAGAAATTCAAGTACGGTTCCGACCTGGTCAACATCGAAGCCGACAAGACCATCCAGGGCTCGCTCGGTGCCGTCGGTTTCGATGACGAAGGCGTCAAGTGCAAGAAGTGGGACATCATCAAGGACGGCATCCTGGTCAACTACCAGGCCACGCGCGACCAGGCGGCAGTGATTGGCGAAAAAGAATCGCACGGCTGCTCTTATGCGGACTCCTGGAGCAATGTGCAGTTCCAGCGCATGCCGAACGTTTCGCTCAAATCGGGCAAGAAGAAGCTGACCCCGGACGAACTGGTGAAAGACGTGAAGAAGGGCATCTACATCGTGGGCGCCGGTTCCTTCTCGATCGACCAGCAGCGCTACAACTTCCAGTTCGGCGGCCAGATGTTCTACGAGATCAAGGATGGCAAGATCGGCCAGATGCTGGAGGACGTGGCGTACCAGTCGAATACCCAGGAGTTCTGGAACGCGTGCACTGCCGTATGCGATGAGCGCGACTGGCGCATGGGCGGTTCCTTCTTCGACGGCAAAGGCCAGCCGATGCAGGTGAGCGCGGTGTCGCACGGTTCGTCGACTTCCCGCTTCAACGGCATCAATGTGATCAACACTGCCCGCAAGATCGGCTGAGCGTAAAGGACAACCATGAAGATCCTGAATCAGGAAGAGACCAAGCGCATCGCCGACAAGGTCATGTCGCTGAGCAAAGCCGATGAGTGCATCGTCACCATCAACGGCAGCCGCACCGGCAATATCCGCTATGCGCGCAATGCCGTATCGACCGCAGGCCTGGTGGAGAACACCCAGCTGTCCGTGGCTGTCGCTTTCGGCAAGAAGCAGGGCACGGCCGTGATCAACGAGTTCGACGACAAATCGCTGGCGAAGGCCGTTCAGCGCGCCGAAGAACTGGCCAGGCTGGCTCCGGAAAATCCGGAGTTCATGCCTACGCCGGACAAGCAGGCGTTCAAGGGCTCCGATACCTTCAGCAAGTCGACCGACGCGATCAATCCTGAGTACCGCGCGCAGGTGGCGGCGTACAGCATCGAGGCCTGCAAGAAGAAAGGCCTGGTTGCTGCCGGCTTCTTCACCGACCAGTCTTCGTTCGAAACAGTCGCCAACTCGCGCGGCGTGTTCGGCCACCAGTCGCAAACCGGCGTCGACTTCACCTGCACCGTGCGCACCGAAGACGGCCGCGGTTCGGGCTGGGTGCGCCGCGATGCGCAGGACGTGGCTCGCTTCGATCCGCGCGCGGCGGCCGAAGTCGCAATGGAAAAGGCGATCCGTTCGGCGGAAGCCAAGGCGCTGGAGCCGGGCCGCTACACGGTGATCCTGGAGCCTGCCGCAACGTCGGACCTGCTGGCCTTCATGTTCAATGGCTTCGATGCGCGTTCGGCCGACGAGGGCCGCAGCTTCCTGGCGAAGAAGGGCGGCGGCAACCGCATGGGCGACAAGCTGTTCGACGAGCAGGTGAACGTGTGGGCCGATCCGTGGGACAAGGACATCCCTGTGCTGCCTTGGGATAACCAGACCTTGCTGGCGCGCGAACGCATGGACATCATCAGGAACGGCAAGATCGCGTCGTTGAACTATTCGCCGTTCTGGGGCAAGAAGCAGGGCCAGCGTGCGGTGGGCCAGCCGGGCAATATCATCATGGCCGGCGGATCCAAGTCGACCGAGGAACTGATTGCCTCGACCAAGAAGGGTATCCTGGTGACCCGCACCTGGTATATCCGCATGGTCGATCCGCAGACTGTGCTGCTGACCGGGTTGACCCGCGACGGCACTTTCTACATCGAGAACGGCAAGATCAAACACCCGGTGAAGAACTTCCGCTTCAACGAAAGTCCGGTGACGATGTTGAACAATATTGAAGAACTGGGCCGCCCTGAGGTGCTGGCCGGCGACGAGTCGCAATTCCAGCTGCTGATTCCGGCCATGAAGGTGCGCGACTTCAACTTCACCTCTTTGTCTGACGCTGTTTAAGCAACCCCAACGCGCCGCCGCCTCCACGCGGCGGCGCTTATGATTCTGGAGTAAATGTGGAACGTAGATCCTTCCTGAAAGTCGCCGCTGCTGCCGGCGGCACCGTGCTGGTACCCGTCTTCGGCAACGCTATCGCCGCCGAAGATTTGATGAACCCGATGGCCCGCAAGTTCAAGAAAGAACTGGCCGACGCCGCACTGAACGCTGCCACCAAGGCCGGCGCCAGCTACTGCGACGTGCGCATTGGCCGCTACCTGAACCAGTTCATCACCACCCGCGACACCCGCGTAGAAAACATCGTCAACACCGAATCGACCGGTGTCGGCGTGCGCGTGATCGCCAACGGCGCCTACGGCTTTGCCGCCACCAACGCGATGACGATGGATGCGGTGGCTGATGCCGCGCGCCAGGCAGTCGCCATCGCGCGCGCCAACGCGCGCCTGCAATCCTCGCCGGTGCAACTGGCGCCGGTCAAAGGCGTCGGCGAAGTGGCATGGCAGACGCCTTTCAAAAAGGACTGGCGCGAAGTGCCGATCAAGGAAAAGGCCGACATGCTGTTGGCCGCAAACAAGGCAGGCCTGGACGCCGGCGCGTCCTTCATGACCGCCAACCTGTTCCAGGTCAACCAGCAGAAATACTTTGCTTCGACCGACGGTTCCTATATCGACCAGGACGTGCACCGCCTGTGGGCGCCGTTCACTGCCACGGCAGTGGACAAGGCGACCGGCAAGTTCCGCACGCGCGACGGGCTGTCTTCACCGGCCGGCATGGGCTTTGAATTCTTCGACGCCAAGCCGGAGCACAAGGTGCGTTCGGCTGGCGGCGTTACCCAGTTGTACAACGGCGGCTACGACATCATCGAAGACGCCAGGGCGGCCGGCAAGCAGGCGCGCGAGAAGCTGTCCGCCAAATCGGTCGAGCCGGGCAAGTACGACCTGGTGCTCAGTCCTGAACACCTGTTCCTGACCATCCACGAGAATGTCGGCCATGCGACCGAGCTGGATCGCGTGCTGGGCTACGAGGCCAACTACGCCGGCACTTCTTTCGCGACCTTGGATAAATGGAAGGGCAGGAATTTCAAGTACGGTTCCGACATCGTCAATATCGTCGCCGACAAGACCACCGCGGGATCGCTGGGCAATGTCGGCTACGACGATGAGGGAGTCGCTTCGAAGAAGTGGGACCTGATCCGCAACGGCATCCTGGTGAACTACCAGGCCACGCGCGACCAGGCGCACATCATCGGCGAGAAGGAGTCGCATGGCTGTTCGTATGCGGATTCCTGGAGCAGCGTGCAATTCCAGCGCATGCCCAACGTATCGCTGGAAGCGGGCAGGAAGCCGCTGTCGGTGGACGACATGGTCAAGGACGTGAAGAAGGGCATCTATATCCTGGGCCGCGGCTCCTACTCGATCGACCAGCAGCGCTACAACTTCCAGTTTGGCGGCCAGTTGTTCTACGAGATCAAGGACGGCAAGGTCGGCCAGATGCTGAACGACGTGGCCTACCAGTCGAACACCCAGGAATTCTGGAACTCCTGCTCGGCCATCTGCGACCAACGCGACTGGCGCATGGGCGGTTCGTTCTTCGACGGCAAAGGCCAGCCGAGCCAGGTCAGCGCCGTCTCGCACGGTTCCTCGACCACGCGCTTCAATGGCATCAATGTGATCAACACTGCCCGCAAGATTGACTAAGGACGCGATAGATGAAACTCCTGAGCAAAGACGAAGCAAAAAGCATCTGCGACAAAGTGATGGCCATGTCCAGGGCCGACGAGTGCCGCGTCAACCTGAGCGGCAGCCGCAAGGGCAATGTGCGCTATGCGAACAACAGCGTCTCCACTGCGGGACAGATTGAAGACACGACCCTGGTCGTCAGCGTCGCCTTCGGCAAGAAGCAAGGCTCCGCCACCTGCAACCAGTTCGACGCCAGGTCGCTGGAAGCTGCCGTGCGGCGCGCCGAGGAGATCGCGCGCCTGGCGCCGGAGAATCCCGAATTCATGCCGGCCGTAGGCAAACAGGACTTCAAGGCGACCGATACCTTCAACCGCAATGCGGAAGCGTTCAATCCCGACTACCGTGCCGACGTGGCGTTCGCCAGCATCGCGGCGGCGAAGAAGGCCGGCCTGCAGGCAGCCGGCTTCTTTAACGACAGCATCGGGTTCGATTGCGTCGCCAATTCGAACGGCGTATTCGGTTTCCAGGAACTGGGCGGCCTGAATTTCACCGTGACGACGCGCACGGACGACGGCCGCGGTTCGGGCTGGGTCAACCGCGCTGCCTATGATCCCAAGGCATTCGATCCGCGCGCGACCTCTGAAATTGCGATCGAGAAAGCGTTGCGCTCGGTGGATGCCAAGGCGCTGGAACCGGGCCGCTACACCGTGGTGATGGAGCCGGCGGCAACCAACGACCTGCTGAACTTCATGTTCAGCGCCTTCGATGCGCGTTCCGCCGACGAGGGCCGCAGCTTCCTGTCCAAGAAGGGTGGCGCCAATCGCCTGGGCGACAAGCTGTTCGACGAGCAGGTGAATGTCTGGACCGATCCGTGGGATGCCAATGCGCCGGTGCTGCCATGGGACCAGGGCTCGATGCAGGCGCGCGCGCGGCGTGACCTGATCAAGGGCGGCGTCATCACTTCGCTCGATTACAGCCGTTTCTGGGCGCAGAAGCAGCGCAAGGAATCGACTGCGCCAGCCGGCAATATCATCATGGCGGGCGGCTCCAGGTCGACCGAGGAACTGGTTGCTTCGACCAGGAAGGGCATCCTGGTGACCCGCACCTGGTATATCCGCATGGTGGACCCGCAATCGGTGGCACTGACCGGCCTGACCCGCGACGGCACGTTCTACATCGAGAACGGCAAGATCAAGCACCCGATCAAGAACTTCCGCTTCAACGACAGCCCGGTATCGATGCTGAACAACATCGATGAACTGGGCCGTCCGGTGCTGATCGGCGATACCGATACGCGCAAGCTGATGATTCCTGCAATGAAGGTGCGCGATTTCAACTTCACGTCGCTGTCCGACGCGGTGTAAGGAATGCCCGCCTACGATTTCTATTTCAGCCGCCTGACTTACGAGTCGGGCGATTGGGATGTCGATATCCGCATGCCGAGCAATGTGCTCAACTCACTGGTCGAATACACGACCCTGAAAGTTGATCCCGTTGAGCGCATTGTGGCCCTGTCCGACCCGAAGATGCTGGAAGCGCCGTTCTGCTACCTGGCCGGCCATAAGCTGGTGCAGTTCACGCCCGCCGAGCGCAAGAACTTCGAGCGCTACGTGCGGGGCGGCGGCTTTGTCTTCGTGGACGACTGCAACCACGATATCGACGGGCTGTTTGCGAAATCGTTCGAGGCGGAAGTGGCGAAAATCTTCGGCCCGAAAGCACTGCACAAGATCTCCAACAGCCATCCCTTGTATTCGGCTTTTTTCAAGTTCGACGGACCGCCGAATACCGGGGTGGAGCTGAATGGCTGGGGGGACGACCTGGTGCACGACTACCTGAAAGCCGTGGAATTCGGCGGCCGCATCAGGCTTTTGTACAGCAATAAGGACTATGGCTGCGAGTGGGATTATGATTTCCGCAACAAGCGTTGGCTGGCAATCGACAACACGCGCTTCGCAGTCAATATCATTCAATACGCGTTGGGGGCATGACCGTGGCTGAAAGCGGCTGGAGCGAAAATGAGATCGGCGTACTGAACGCCAAGGTAAAGGCACTGAAGGCGAGCATGGGCCGCGTCATCATCGGCCAGGAGGAAGTGATCGATTCGCTGGTCATCTGCCTGCTGGCCGGGGGACATGCGCTGGTGGAGGGCGTGCCCGGCCTGGGCAAGACCCTGCTGGTCAAATCGCTGGCGCAGGCGACCGACATGGAGTTCCGCCGCGTGCAGTTCACGCCGGACCTGATGCCGTCCGATATCGTCGGCACCGAGATCCTGGAGGAGGACCATGCGACGCGCAAGCGCGAGTTCCGCTTCCAGCAAGGTCCGGTATTCACGCAAGTGCTGCTGGCGGACGAGATCAACCGCGCCCCGCCCAAGACCCAGTCGGCGCTGCTGGAAGCGATGCAGGAACGCTCGGTGACCTTTGCCGGCCAGACGCACAAGCTGCCGCGCCCATTCTTCGTGCTGGCAACGCAGAATCCGATCGAACAGGCTGGTACCTATCCGCTGCCGGAGGCGCAACTGGACCGCTTCCTGCTGCACATCGATGTCGGCTATCCGACTGAAGACGAAGAGATTGCGATGGTGTCCGCCACGACGCACGCCGGCCTGAAAGATGCCGAGCCGGCGATGGATGTGGAAACCTTGCTGCGCCTGCAGGCGCTGGTGCGCGATATCGAGATCGGCGAGCACCTTTTGCGGTATGCAACGCGCCTGGTGCGCGCTACGCGCCCGCGCGAGACGACAGTGGAAGCGGTCAAGAAGCACGTCGGGTGGGGCGCCGGCCCGCGCGCAGGTCAGGCGCTGGTGTTGGCGTCGAAGGCACGCGCGCTGATGCAGGGCCGGCTGGCGGTGACGCGTGAGGATATCGGCCACATGCTGCTGCCGGTGCTGGCGCACCGCGTGCTGCGCAACTTCGAAGCGGAAGCGGACGGCATTGCAATTGCCGACATCCTGGCCGCATTGCACGACGCAATCAAGCCCGGGTAAGCAATGCTGGAAACACCTGCGCTGCTGGCGCATTCCGCCGATCTCGAGCTGGTGATCCGCCACGTGCTGGCTGGTCTCGGCCATGGCATCCATGCGGGGCGCGAACGCGGCGCCGGTGTGGAGTTCTCGGAATACCGTGCCTATGCGCCGGGCGACGAGTGGCGGCGCGTCGACTGGAAGCTGCTGGCGCGCGCCGATCGCTACTACGTGCGCGAGGCGGAGCGCGACAGCCATGTTGCGGCCTGGCTGGTGCTGGACGCTACCGCTTCGATGGCGGAGCCAAGCCGGCGGGTTGATGGACTGAGCAAGCATTGGTATGCGCGCACGGCGCTGGCTTGCGTGGCGGCGATTGCCCAGCGCCAGGGCGATGCCTTCGGCCTGCTGGTGGTTTCCAACGGCAAGGTCGAATTCACGCAAGCCTCGCGCGGACCGCGCCATTTGCAGCGCGTTCTGGCGGCCTTGCAGCGCGCCACGCCATCCGGCGAACTGCCCGATGCCGAAACCCTGCGCGCCAGCCTGCATTTCGCACGCTCGCAAAGCATGGTGTTTGCCGCAACGGATGCATTGGACTGGCCTTCGCCGCTGGGCCAAGCGCTGGTTCGCCTGCGCCATATGCGGCACGACGTGCGCTTGCTGGCCTTGCGTACCGAGGCTGAAGTCGAAGCGGGCTTCGCCACCGGCCATGCCTATCGCGACCCGGAACAGGGAATCCGCCTGCACAGCTTTACCCGCGCCGGCCGCGACGGATACCGCACGGCGCTCGAATCGCACTTCTCTGCCGTACGCGCCGCATGCCGCCGGCATGACCTGCCGTTGTGCGAAGCGCGGATTGAGCAGCCGCTTGGCGAAGTACTGCGCACGTGGCTGAGGACTCCGGAGGCGCGCAGGCCATGACCAGCATGCAGCCTTTATGGTGGTTTGCCTTGCCGGTGCTGTTGCTGCCGCTGTGGTGGCATATGCGCAAGCGCGAGCGCACGCGCACCGACTTGCTGGCCACTGCCCGCTTCCTGCCCGCCGCTGCGCCGCAGCAGCAACGGGTGCTGCGCTGGACCGAAGTGCCGCTCCTGCTGGTGCGGCTGGCGTTGCTGGCTGTGCTGATCGCCTGGATGGCGGTGCTTGCCATGCCGTGGAAGGGCGACACGGTGTTTATCGATCCATCGCTTGTATCTTCGCCGTGGGCTGCGCAGCAGGTGCAGTCGGCTGCAATGAGTGGCGCCGCGCGCGCGCCGCTGCCCGCCGACCTGTGGAATTGGCTGGCCCGCAACGAGCACGAATGGCGCCCCGAGGCACGCTTCCTCATCCTCGCCCCCCGTGCCGCCATGCCCGCGCTTCCCCCGCGCCTGGCCCACGCGGCCGACCTGCGGCTCGCCCCGCCGGTTGCGGCTGGCACGCCTGCTCCGCCCCGCGAGCGCCACGTCGTCGTCGCTGCGCCGGCCGAGCGCCTGCCGCACTGGCAAGCCCTGTTCGCTGCCTTCGACACCGCTGCCGACGGTGCGAGCCGCTATATGATTTCCGATACGCCGACAGCTGCGACCGAGCTGATCGTCTGGGACCGCACGGACAAGGAACCGCCGGCCGCCTGGACGGCCCGCCTCTGGTGGCGTACCGCCAGCACTACTGGACAGACGCCATCCGCGCAAGGCCTCACCTGGACCGCCCCGCAATGGCCATTGCAGGACGTCGACGCCGCACGCGCGCTCTACGAGCGCTGGCAGGCGGCGACCGCGCAGCCGGCCCCCTACCCAATGCCTGCGCAAACCCTGGCAGCCGGGCGCAAGGTGCCGCTGGCAACGCCGCTGGGCCGTTCTCCGGAATGGCTGGCGCTAGCCATGCTGGCATTGTTCGCGCTCGAAAGGATCCTTACCCATGCCCGCCGCCGCTGACCACATGGCCAGCGTGCGCCAACGCATGCTGCAAGCCCTGATCCGCCGCCGCTTTGCAAGCTGGCTGCTGCCATTGCTGCCTGCGGCTGCGCTGGCTGCTTCGGTACTTGCTGGTGCCTTCGGTGCCGTCACTCCAGTCACGCTTACCGTCCCCCTCGCAATGGCCGCCGCCGTCATGCTCTGGGCCGCAATCGACTTCGCGCTGTGGCGCAGGCGCATCGACGAGCAACTGCCAGCCTGGCTGAACGATGCAATTCCCGAGCTGGAAGACAGTAGCGCCATGCTGGCCGCGGCCCCGCAAACCCCGCTCGGCAGCCTGCAGCGCAGCCGCCTGCTCAAGCGCATCGGCCGGGCCCTCAACGACGAACGCCTGCGCAGCATTGCAAGCCGGAAGGCCCGTTTCAACGCGATCCCGCTAGCGTTGGCGCTGGCCGCTGCCGCCAGCGCCTGGGCATATGCCGCGGCCTATAGCCCGCGGCACGCGGTAGCCGCCGGTGCAGGACCAACTGCGCAGGCAGCAATCAGCGCCGCCGGTATCAAGCTGTACGCCGCGCCTCCTGCATATACCGGCGTGAAGCCAAGCGAAGGCGCACCGCGCGACCTGCAAATTCCCCAGCACAGCAAAGTGCGCTGGTGTGCGCTCAATGCCGACGCTATCGTCGAACTTGGCGACGGCCAATCGCTGCCGGCCGAAGCAGGCAAATGCGCCGAATGGATCGCCAGCGACGCCATTTTCTGGCGCAGCCGCCTCAACGCAAGCCAGCGCTACACAATCCGCGTGACGCCCGACCTGGCGCCGCAGGTCGCAATCGTCGCGCCAAATGAATCGGTCAGCGTGCTGAAGCCGGATGCCCAAAGCGCGCAGATCAACATCAGCGTCAGCGACGACTATGCCGTCGCCAGGGCTACCCTGCATATGACCCTGGCGCGCGGCAGCGGCGAGAACATCCGCTTCACCGACAAGGAAAGCCCGCTCCCGGCATCAGCCGACCCGCGCAAGCGCAGCTGGAACAAACAGTGGATGCTGAAAGAACTCGGCATGGAACCCGGCGACGAACTGTACTTCTTCGTGCGCGCCAGCGACAACGCTCCGGTGCCGCATATCGCTCAATCGCCTACCTATACGCTGCGCCTGCCCGGCCAGCAAGGCGAAGCCCTCGAATCGACGGCATTGCCATCGATGGTGAAACCGGAGAACCTGCGCAGCCAGCGCCAGATCATCATCGATACCGAACAACTGGTCGCTGATGCTCCGCGCCTCGCTGCAGTGGAACTGCGCGCCCGCAGCGAGAAGATCGCCGGCGACCAGGCCAAGCTGCGCCTGCGCTACGGCCAGTTCCTGGGCGAGGAATCGTCCCTGTTCGGCGAGGAGGAGCACGGCGATGGCGACGAACATGGTGGGGCCGGCACCCAAGGCGCAGCCGGCTTTGGCAGCGGCAATATCGCCGCGCAGTTCGGCCATGCGCACGACCAGGAAGGCAACGCCACCATCTTCGACCCGGCGACCAAGGAAGTGCTGCGCCGTGCTTTGCGGGCAATGTGGGACGCTGAAAAGCAGCTTCGCGCCATCGCGCCCAGGCCGGCTTTGCCGCCTGAGTACAAGGCGCTTGGCGCCATCAAGGAATTACAGCAGGCGGAACGCGTCTACCTGCATCGCACGGCCTTCGTGCCGCCGGCTATCAAGGAAGAGAAGCGCATGACCGGCGAGATGGCTGGCGCCTCCAGCTACCGCCGCGCCCAGGGCGCTGCCAACGAATTGGTACCGGCAGACGTACGCGAACTGGTGCAAGCCCTGGGCGGCGATGGCGCGTTGCCCGCCCTGTGGAGCAAGGCAGCACGGGAAGCAGTGGCGCGTATCGGCGATGAAGAACAACGCCTGTCCGCGCAAGGCGCCGTGCAGGACGTGGCCGACGGATGCCTGCCCTGCCGCGCCCAGCTGCGTGCCTGGTTGCGTGCCACGGTGCGGCAGCCGGCCGTGCTGCTGCAGGCACGGCCGCAAGCGCAGACGAAATTCGGCCGGGCTTTGCTGGGGAAGGGCGCGCCGTGAACGTGGACATCAACCTCCTGTACGGTGGCGCGGTGCTGGCCGGGACGGTAAGCGCTCTGCTTTACATGCGCAAGAAGCGCTGGCTGGACGCGGCGCTGGCGATAGCCGCTGGCGCATCGTTGGCGACCCTGCTGGCCGCGCCGAACGCGCCCGCAGGCGAGGCGCAGCGAATCGTCCTGGAGACCGCCGGCGCATCGCCGGCAATGCCCGGTGAGCGACTTGCCGAAGCGCTGGCGCAATTGCCGTCGGCGCCGCGCGGCACAGTCGTCGAGGTCCGGGGCCAGGGCCTGCATGAGGCGCAATGGCGCGACATCCCCGTGCGTCCGATCCAGTGGCAGCCTGCGAAGGACGGCCTGCTGTGGCTTGACTTCCCGCGCTCGCTGCCGCTCGGACGCAGTTTTGCGCTGACGGTGCGGCGCGATGCGCCGCAAACCGACTGGCGCCTGCAACTGCTGGCGGAAAACGGCCTGGTGCTTTCCGAGTCGCGCGCTACTGCCGCATCGCAGGCGTTGACCGTCCAGTGGCAGCCGCCAATGGCGGAATCAATGGTGCTGCAGGCGCGCTTGCTGGACAAGGCGGGCAAGGCCATCACCCAAGGCCCGGTGCCTCTGCGCGTGCTCGACGCCGTACCCTTGCAAGTGCAAGGCCGCTTCAGCTCGCCGTCCTTCGACACGCGGGTCTTGAACCGCTTGCTGACGGACTCCAATGCCGTCGTCGATTGGCAGACTACGCTGGGCAAGGCGCTGACCCGTAGCGAGGAAGCCCGTGCGCCGCTGACGCATCCCAACGCGCTGGTGGCCGATGCAGGCTGGCTCGAGGGCGGCGGCATGCGCAATGCCTTGGCCCAGGTCGCGCAGGGCATGCCGCTGCTGGTCCTGGGCGGCAATGCAGGCGACGCCGCGCTGTGGCAGCGTGAGCTAGGATTAAAGCTGGCGTCCCAATCCGCCACCACGGAGCAGGAAGATGCACGCCACCTGGCTTTCGCTGGCACCACCCTGGCTTTCGCGCCGGGCGCGCAAATGCCAACGGCTGGCGGCCCATGGCAGGCCATCGCTCGTGATAGGGACGGCAAGGCATGGCTGTGGCAGCGCGACTGGCATAAAGGCCGCATCCTTTGGCTGGGCTTGCGCGACTGGCACCGCCATGCCATCAGCGAACCCGCGGCGCTCGCCTCATGGTGGCAGCAAGTGATCGACCTGGCGGCGCAGGGCAGCGAACAGAAAGTGCGCTGGCTGGATGCAGACCCTATGCCGCTGGCAGGCCTGCGCACCGAGGTGTGCGCGCAAGGCGTGGCAACAGGCAGTGCCGTCACCGTGGGGCAGGCCGCAACGCAGTGGCAAGCCCGCAGCGAACGCGCCGATGCCGCCTGCGTTGCGCTCTGGCCACGCGCCGCCGGTTGGCTGCGCGCGCGCAGCGGCGACGCGGAAAGCGCCGTCTATGTCTACGCTCCACATGACTGGCCGGGATGGCAGGCGGCGCTGCGCCATGAAGCGACCGCACGTTTTGCAGGCCGCAGCTCCCAGCCAGTCGCCGACGTTGCCGGCGATGCGTCCGTGCGCGCCGCGCCGGGCGCCGGCGAGGCGCAACTGTGGGCCAGCGCCGTGCCGCGCTGGCTGCTGGCGATCGCGTTCGCTGTCAGCTTGTTGCTTCTGTGGTGGCGTGAGCGCCGTTGAGCTGCAAGCTGTGCTAATGTCATTGCATGAAAGCGATCGACGAATTCCGGGCCAAGCCAGGCCTGCGGCTACGCGACAAGGATGCTGAAGCGGACAGCAAACCCGATCGGGACTTGCTGGACAAAATGCTGGACGACATTTCCGACCTGCAGGAGATGCTCTACGCTGAGCGCAAACGCAAGCTGCTGATCGTGTTGCAGGGTACGGATACTGCCGGCAAGGACGGCACCGTGCGCCACCTGTTCAGCAGGATCAACCCCATGGGCTTGCGTGCCGTCGGTTTCCGGGCGCCGACCGGGATCGAGGCGGCGCACGACTTCCTGTGGCGCATTCACCGCGAAGTGCCGAAAGCCGGCGAGATTGCAGTCTTCAACCGCAGCCACTACGAGGATGTGCTGGTCACCCGCGTGCTGGGCATGATCACGCCGCAGGAATGCAAGCGCCGCTATGCGCAGATTCGCGACTTCGAACGCATGCTGGCCGAAAGCGGCACCACCATCGTCAAGCTGTTCCTGCACATTTCGAAGGACGAACAGAAAGAACGCCTGCAGGCGCGCGTCGACGACCCGCACAAGCACTGGAAGTTCGACCCGGAAGACCTGAAGCAGCGCGAGCTCTGGAAGAATTACCAGAAGGCCTATGAAGATGCGATCACGGAGACCGACGCCGGCCATGCGCCGTGGTATGTGGTCCCCGCGAATTCAAAACGCTATCGGAACGAAGTCGTCGCCCGCCTGCTGCTGGAAACCTTGCGTGGCATGCGGCTCGACTGGCCGCCGCCCGACAAGCGGCTGTTGAAGCTCAAGGTGCGCTAACCCAGTCGCGCACGTAAGCCGGCGCCGCAACCGCGCACGCCGCATCTGCCACCGGCCCCGTGCGGAGCAGCACCATCGGCAGCTCGCCCACCCAGGCAGCGATGCCCATGTCTTCCTCGTCATCTTCCGGCCCGCCGCTGCGCACCTTGCACGCTGCCTCGGCCAGCGGGATCCGCAGCACCGTGGTGGCTGCATGCTCCTTGTCGTTGCCGCCGCGGACTTCCAGGCGGCGGCCCGGCGCCAAGTGGTCCATGAAGGCGTCCAGCGTGCGGCGTTGTTCGGCCTCGCCCACCGCTTCGAAGCGGCCATAGATCATCACCGAGCGATAGTTCATCGTATGGTTGAAGGCCGAGCGCGCCAGCACCAGGCCGTCCAGGTGGGTGATGGTGACGCAGGCGTCCTGCGCCATCAGCTGCTTCAGCATGCGGCTGCCGTTTGAGCCATGGATGTACAGGTGGTCGCCTTCGCGCCAGCAGGCGGTCGGGATGCAGTGCGCACCTTGCCCGTCGCTGAAGGCGATATGGCAGATGTAGGCGGCATCGACGATGGCGCGCACCAGTTCAGGTTCATAGGCGGCGTTGGCGGCGCCACGTCGCACGCGGGTGCGGTCGGTTGGGGGAGGTGTTGTATTCATGGCATCGGACTATAATGTCCTGCTGGCCCCTGCAACAGGTCCAGGGGTATGTAAAACCATGGAGCCACGCTTGGACTACTCGCTGCTGATTTCGAACTTCACCGCCAGCCATGGCGAGCATGGCTGGCCGCGCCAGCGCCTGCTGCATGAATGCCTGCGCGCGGCCATCCGCGATGGCACGCTGGCGCCGGGCACGCGCCTAGTTGCCACGCGCGCCCTGGCATCCGAGCTGGGCGTGGCGCGCAACACCGTGCTGTATGCGTATGAGCAGCTCACCAGCGAAGGCTATGTGACGACGGACCGCAGCGGCACCATGGTGGCCGCCGTGGCGCCGGCGCGGCAGCGTGAACCCAGCGTGGTGGTGCCGCACAAAGGCTTGTCGCAACGCGCGCAGAACCTGCGCCACAGCACCGCATCGGCCGCCAGCGGCACGCCTTTTGTGCCGGGTGTTCCCGACCTGCCCAGTTTCCCGATCGGCCTGTGGCGCCGCCTGCTGGAACGGGCCTGGCGTTCGCTGCCCACCGAAAAACTGAACTACGGCGACCCGTGCGGCGAACCGGTGCTGCGCGAAGCCATTGCCGACTACCTGCGCGCCTCGCGCGGCGTGATCTGCGAAGCGGCGCAAGTGTTCATTACCGACGGCAGCCAGAGCAGCCTTGACCTGTGCGGGCGCGCCTGCGCCGACGCCGGCGAAACGCTGTGGATGGAAAACCCCGGCTACGGCGGCGCCATGGCCGCCTTCCGCGCCGCCAGCCTGAAACTGGAGCCGATCGACGTCGACGGCGAAGGCATCGCACCGCGCCCCGAAGACTGGAAACAGCGTCCGCCGCGCCTGATCTATACCACGCCCTCGCACCAATACCCGACCGGCACGGTGCTGTCGCTGGCGCGCCGCATGGCCCTGATCGACGGTGCGCGCTCCTGCGGCGCGCTGATTATCGAAGACGACTACGACAGCGAATTCCGCCACGACGGCCCGCCGCTGGCATCGATGCAGGGCCTGCAGCCGGACGCCCCGGTGCTGTACTGCGGCACCTTCAGCAAGACCATGTTCCCCGGCCTGCGCATCGGCTACCTGGTGGTGCCGCCCTGGCTGGTGCAGCCCTTGGCCACCATGCGCCAGCAATCGGCATCGCGCGGCCGCGCCGCCGACCAGCTTGCGCTGGCCGAATTCCTGCGCAGCGGCCAATTCGCCCTGCACCTGCGCCGCATGCGCCGCGTTTATCGCGACCGGCGTGATGCCCTGGTGGAGGCGCTCGACAAGCACCTTGGCAATATCGCCAGCGTGCAAGGAGCGTCGGCCGGCATGCACCTGGCGCTGCGCTGGGACGACCCGCGCCTGTCGGACGTGGAGATCAGCCGCCGCGCCCGCGAGCAGGAAGGCATGATCGCCAATGCCCTCAGCGTGCACGCCGTCGCCGGCCAGTGCAACTGGCAGGGATTGGCGCTGGGCTATGGCCAGGTGGATCCGGGCAAGGTGGATGGCCTGGTCAAGCGCCTGGCCGGTGTCATTCATTTAACGGCCTATGAAAATTTTTACCGAAAGTTCAAATAGTTGATCGAAATCCTGCGCCCCTTGTTTTTAGAATGAAGTAAATCTGGCCTGACCAGATGTAGTCAAAAACAAGAAACGTATACTGGGGCGCAATGAATCAACATTTCCTGAAGCTGCGGCAGAATTTCAAAGCCGACATGATGGCGCGCTATGCCGTCGACGAACAACTGTTTGACGAAACCGGGCGCTGCATCGCGCCGCTGGCGGTGCCGTTCTCGGCCCGCCGTGGCGAGCTGCTGCAACATGTGGGCCAGTCCGCGCGCGAGGTGTTCTGGCTTACCGGGGGCGTGGCCCGCGTCGGTTATGTCAGCGCAGGCGGCAACGAAGTCACCATGCGTTTTGCCACCGAGAGCCATATCGCGAACGCCTATGAAGACTTGCTGGAGTTCCGCGGCGAGTTGCCGGCGCGCTCCTTCATCGTGGCCGAGACCTCGGTGCAGGGCTTCCGTTTCGACTGGGAGCAGATGAGCGTGGCACGCAGCCAGCACCCGGTGCTGACCGCCTACATGACACGCATGCTGGAATTTGCCGTGTGCAGCCAGGCGCGCCGCTTCGTTACGCACACCGCATCGAGCGCCGAAGAGCGCCTGGCCAATTTCAGGGCGGAGTACCCGAACCTGGAACGCCGGATTTCGCAGAAGGTGCTGGCGTCCTACCTGCAGATTACGCCGGCCTACCTGTCGCAGCTCATGCGCCGCGAACAGGAAGCAGCGTAGGGCTCAGTGCTCCTGGCGCTCCTGCTCCTGGCGCAGGAGCGTCGACATGTATTGCGGCGTAATGCCCAGGAAGGAGGCCAGCGATTTCTGTGAAATGCGCTGCTCCAGACCCGGATACTGCTCGCGGAAGGCGGCCAGCCGGCAGTTGGCCGACGTCATGCTGCGCACCAGGCAGCTTTGCGAATAGCGGCGGATCGAGTGCTCCGACACCTTCAGGTAGTACTCGCGCATCAGGCTATGCTCTTCGCGCAGGCGGGCCATGGTGGCCCACTCCACGCGGATTGCCGTCACCGGCGTTTCCGCAATGATGAATTCCTGCGCCGGCTGGCCGTCCTGGGCCGCCAGCAAGTCATGGTGCGAGCCGCAGGAATCGCCCTCCGACGAAAACGCCATCGTCACATCGGTGCCGTCCCTGGTGATCATGCCGCGCCGTGCCACGCCGCGGTATAGCCAATACGCCACGCTGGCCGGCACGCCGGAGCGCTGCAGGTAGTCGCCTTTGCGGAAATGCACCTCAACCACATGCGGTGCCAGGATGCGGTTGAACGCATCGAACATTTCACGCGATACGCCGATGCGGCTCATCGAATATTCGCTGAATTCTTCTCGCTGTTTTAGGAATGCTTCGGACATTGCGGTAACTCTTGGTCTTTCTGACAATATTGTTTCTTGCCTGAAACCACAGGCCCCGCAATATAAACCACTGGAAGGAGCCCGGCAATCCCGCTTTACATACTGTTGCATGCTGCCGCTTAATTTTAGTAACTAGTTGATAATCTTCAACTATTTAAACAAAACGAAGCGGCGCATGTAGCTATACTACGCGCTGGCCATCCAGTCGCGCATGCCGTCGACCCACGGCCTGGCATTCAGATTCAACGATTTCCTGATCTGGGTGGCACGCTCGTACAGCACCGAAAAATCAATCGAAGGGGAGCGCTTGAAGGCGATCACCACGATGTTGGCGTCGTGGACTTCGGGCAGCCACACCACGGCATCGAACACCAGTTCCATGTGCTGCAGGTTCTTGTCGTAATTGTCGAAATCGCCAAACACATTGGTGGTCATGATGCCGTCCGGGCCCAGGCAGTCGAAGCAAGCCTGGTAGAACTCCGGCGTGTCGAGCACCGGGCCGCGCGCCTCCTCGTCGTACAGGTCGACCTGCAGCACGTCCACCGTGCCGTGGTTGCGCGGGTCGAGCACGAAATCCAGCGCATTCATCTGGCGCACTGCAAGCCGCTCGTCGTTCGGCGGCAGGCCGAACTTCTCTTCGCATATTGCAATCACGTTCGGATTGAGTTCGATGGCGGTCACGCGCGCCTTGGGAAACTGGCGGTAGCTGAACTTGGTCAAGGCCGCGCTGCCCAGGCCGAGCTGGACAATGTGACGGGGCGAAGGCAGGAACAGTGTCCATATCATCATCATGCGCACGTATTCAAGCTCGATCATGTCGGGCTTGGACAGGCGCATTGCGCCTTGCACCCAGGAAGTACCCAGGTGCAGTGAACGGACACCTTCGAATTCGGTGATGGTGGCGGGAGGAAAACCAGGCTGGTCAAATCTGCGGGAAGTCATGGCCGACAGTTTACCAGCCCGGCGCTCACGCCTCCTGGCGGCGCTTGAGGGCCGCCGCACCGGCCACCCCCAGTCCCGCCAGCAGCAGCGCATAGCCGCCCGGCTCGGGCACCGCGCTGATGTTCAGCGTGCCCGAGTAGCTGGCCGAGGCGGGCGTGAAGCCGGTATCTTCAAAATCCACATAGCCGAAGACCGTCAGTGCCAGCGGCCCCGTGATCACCGTCGGCAGCAGGAAGCCGTATTCGAACAGGCCGGGGCCGCTCAGGGACAGCTCCTGGCCATTGATGTAGGCTGCGCTGAAAGTCACGTCGGTTGACGGGCTGAAGCCCAGCGTCACCAGGCTGGCGTCGACGGAATAGGTGCCGGCGCTGGGCGAAAAGTTGAAGGTATCGGAGAAGGCTCCCTTCTCCAGGTGGGTCACGCCGAAAGCGGCGGAAAGTTCGGCGGCGCTGCCGCCGAGGTTGACATTGGTGACGACGTTGTCCGCCTGCACCGACGTGGCGGCGAATGCAAGCAGCAAAGCCATGGCTGTCTTCATGGTGTTCTCCTGGAAGCGCAGGCGAAGCGCCTGCACATTCCAAGGTAGGCCGCACAATTGAGCTGCTGTTTGATCTGGATCAAATGGGCAAGATGATTGCCACCGCAAGTCCGCCGCCTTCGCGGTTGGCCAATGCGATGCGCCCGCCATGGGCTTCGGCGATTTCGCGCGCCAGGGCCAGGCCGAGGCCGGTGCCGCTGCGCTTGGTGGAATAGAACGGCACCAGGGCGTTGGCCAGCACCGCCTCGCTCATGCCGGGGCCGCGGTCCTGCACTTCGATGCGCAGCACGCCCTGCTGGCGGCGCAGTTCGAGGCCGACGTCCCGCGGCTGCGAACCGGACTCATGGGCGTTCTTCAGCAGGTTGAGCAGGGCCTGCTCCATCTGCGCGGCATCGAAGGCATGCGGCTCGGCCGGCACTTCGCCGTGTAGCGTGAACTGCACCTGGTCCGACAGGGCGGCCAGCAAAGCGCCCCAGTTCTGCGGCTCAAGGCGCGGCGAGGGCAGCTTGGCAAAGCGCGCGTAGCCGAGGATGAAGCTTTCCAGGTGGCGCGTGCGCTCCTCGATGGTGGCCAGGATCTGCGGCAGGCGCTCGGTCTGGCCGCGCCGCACCAGCTCGCTGCCCGAGTGGGCCAGCGAGGTCAATGGCGCCAGCGAGTTGTTCAATTCGTGGCTGATCACGCGGATCACTTTTTTCCAGGTCTGCACTTCCTGGCGGCGCAATTCTTGCGTCATCTGGCGCAGCAACAGGAGTTCGTGCGGACGGCCATTCAGGCTGAAGCTGCGGCGCGCCAGGTGGAAGACTTCCTCCTCCTCGCCATCGCCGATGGTGAACAAGCCATCGCCGCCCCGGCCCACCGCATCGCGCAAGGCGGGCTGGACGCGCGCCAGCAATTGAGCCAGGCGCAGGCCCTCCAGCTTGCGGCCCTCGTTGACCAGCTGGCGCGCGGCCAGGTTGCCGAAGACGATGGCGTCGTTGTCCGTGACCAGCAGCATGGCCACGGGCGTATGCTGGACCATGGTGTCGAGCAGCAGCTCGCGCTGCACCAGGCCAAGGCGCTGTTCGCGCAGTACCTGGCCCAGCTCGTTGTGGGCGGCCACCAGGTCGCTCAATTCATCGTTCTGCGGCCAATGCAGGCTGAAGGAAAAATCGCCGTCGCGGTAGCTGGTGACCGTGCCGGTCAGCGCACGGTACAGCGAAAGCTGGCGCTGCAGCTGGGCGCGGATGGTGATCACCGCCAGTGGAACCAGGCACAGCAGCGAAATGCCGACCACGATGGTCGGATGTTTCGGCAGCAGCTGGTCCAGCCCCAGCGCAATCAGGATCCCCGTCGCCGTCAGCGTTCCCACCAGGGCCGACCACAGTGTCAGAAGTGAAAGCCGCATCAAGCTATGCCGCTGGGCTCGTGTCACACCATGGGGTCACACCCCAAGTGTGACACGGCCTCGTGTGTGAGACTGCTGGGTCCGTGTCACGTTTGGGGTGTGACCCCAAGGTGTGACACGGACTGGGCCGTTGTGGTGGGCGGGTCATGGGCGGGCGATGCCGAGGCGTTCCATGCGGCGGTAGAGGGCTTGGCGGGAGAGGCCGAGCTCGGCTGCGGCTTGGGCCACGACGCCGCTGGAGCGCTGCAGGGCGCTGACGATGGCGTCGCGGTCGGGTTCCTGCTCGGCCCCGGCGGCGCTCGTGGCGTGGCCGTTCATCGTGCTGGCGGCGGGCAGGCCGAGGTCGGGTACGGTGATGGTCTCGCCTTGCGCCAGCAGGCTGGCGCGTGCCATCACGTTCTTCAGCTCGCGCACATTGCCGGGCCAGCCGTGCGCCAGCAGGGCGGCTTCGGCGTCGGCGCGCAAGTGGCGTTCCTTGCCGAGGAAGTGGCGCGCCAGCGGCAGGATGTCGCCGGGACGTTCGGCCAGCGGCGGCAGGCGCAGCTCGATCACGTTCAGGCGGTAGTACAGGTCTTCGCGGAAGGTGCCGGCGCGGATCATGGCGGGCAGGTCGGCATTGGTGGCGCTCACCACGCGTACCTGCACCTGGCGTTCGCGATTGGAGCCGAGCCGTTCGAAGCGGCCGGTTTCCAGCACGCGCAAGAGTTTCATCTGGCCCGCCAGCGGCAGGTTGCCGATTTCGTCGAGGAACAGGGTGCCGCCGTCGGCGGCTTCGAACTTGCCTTCGCGCGCTTTGGAGGCGCCGGTGTAGGCGCCGGCGTCGGCGCCGAACAATTCGGCTTCAATCAGTTCGGCCGGCAGGGCGCCGCAGTTGAGCACCACGAACGGCCCTTCGCGCACCGAAGAATTGGCCTGGATGATGTCGGCGATGCGTTCCTTGCCGGTGCCGTTGGGACCGGTGATCAGCACCGGCACGTCGGCGCGGGCGACCTGGCAGGCGAGCGCGATCACGCGTTCGGTGGCGGGATCGTTCCACACCATATGGCGCAGGTTGTAGCGCTCCAGTTCGCGCCGCTGGCGCAGTTCGTCGCTGCGGTGCTGGTTCAGGGCGCGGTTGGCCTGGCCCAGTTCCAGGAGGTTGCGCACGGTGGCGATCAGGCGCTTGTCGTCCCACGGCTTGGACAGGTAGTCGGCGGCGCCAGCCTTGATCAGGTCGACTGCGGCGTCAAGGTGGGTCCAGGCAGTCAGCAGGATGACGGGCAGGTCGGGGTGGTGCTTGCGGATGGCGCGGAACAGTTCCACGCCTTCGGCACCGGAGGTGGTGTCGGCGCTGAAGTTCATGTCCTGCACCACCAGGTCGATGCTGGCGCTGCGCTGGCCGAGCAGGGCAAGGCCTTCTGCGGGCGAGGCGGCGTGCAGCGATTCGATATCGTGCAGCGAGAACAGGACTTCGAGGGCGACCGCGACCGCGGTGTTGTCGTCGATGATCAGTACGGTTGGCATGTCAGGAGAATAACATGGCCCGGCCAAATGGCCAGGCCATAAGGGAACATCAGGCGGAGCGGGTTGCCATCGCCGGCGAGATGGAGGCGGCGCGCCACGCGGGGCCATATACGGCGGCGATGCCGAGCGCCCAGGAAGCGAGGGCACCCACGACCATGTACTCGGCCGGCAGGCGCGCCAGTTCCAGTTTCGACACCAGCAGCTGGTTCAGGGCCAGCGCCCCCAGCAGGCCGCCGGCAATCCCGGTGGTGGTGATCATCAGGTTTTCAGTCACGAAGTAGCGCAGGATGTCGATCTTGCGCGCCCCCAGCGCACGGCGAATGCCGATCTGCTTGCGGCGCTGCGTGACCCACAGGCTGGCCATGCCGACGATGCCGCTGGCCGTCACCACCATCAGCAGCACGCTGACGGTGATCAGCATCCAGCACAGCGCGTTGTCGGCCTTGTAGCGTTTGGCGCGCTCCTCGGACTGGGTGGTGGTGTGCAGCACCACCTGGCCGCGATGCAGCTTGCGCAGCGCTTGCTCGGCATCCTTGATGGCGCGGTCGCGCTGGCCGGCTTCGGCGCGCACCGTGTACAGGTTGCGCCACGTGCCGGTCAGGCGCATCGCCACCATGGTCGACCACTCGCCTTCCGCGCCCATGGCGGCGCCGGGAGTCTGCAGCGTTTCCACCACGCCTACCACGGTCACTTCGCGCGCCTCCGGACCGGTGCCGTAGAACATCTTCTTGCCGACATAGCTGGCGGCGTCGGGCCACACTTTCTGCCCCAGCGCCTTGCTGACCAGGGCCACGCTGGCGAAGGCCTTGCTGGTATTGCGGTCGACTTCCACCACGTCCTGCGCGTTGAAGTCGCGCCCGTCCACCAGTTTCAGGCCCCAGGTCTTGACCAGCGAATCGGGCGTGAGGTACAGGGTCGGGCTGGCGCTGGTGCGCAACTGGTCGCGGCTGGCGGCGACGCTGTTGTAGTTGCCTGAATTGGACAGGGCGATCTGGTTGGTGTCGGCCACCGAGACCACGCCCGGGATGGCGCGCAGTGCGGCAGCCTGCGCCTGCTGCGCCGCCAGCTGCTCTTCATGGCCGCCGGGACGCAGCGGCTTGACGCTGATGTTGAACACTTGCTCTTCGTTGGCGATGCCGGTCGGGCGCGCGGCGACGGCCTGGCGCACACTGACGATGTGCAGCGCGTTGGCCAGGATGGCAAGGCTGAGCGCCACTTGCACGGCGACCAGGATCGGGCCGGTTTTGGAGCGCATCAGCGCGGAAAAGATTGGTTTGATTTCCATGATAATTACCTCACTGCGATTTCAGTTGCAGGGCCGGGGTGACCTGGCAGGCGCGCCAGGTCGGCAGCAGGCCGGCCAGCACGGCGGCACTGACCGACATGACAAAGGTCGCCAGCAGCATCATCCAGTCCATTCTGGTGGTGACGGCAATCTGTTCCGAGATGCTGCCGATCAGGGCCAGCGCGCCCAGTGCCAGCAGCAGGCCGAGGACGCCGCCGGCCAGGCCGACCACGGCGCTCTCGATCATGAACTGGCAGAAGATTTCCTTGCGCGAGGCGCCAAGGGCGCGGCGCACGCCCACTTCCGGCGCCCGTACCGAGAATTTCGCCAGCAGCAGGCCGACCGTATTGACCAGGCAAAGCAGCAGGAAACCGAAGGCCAGCATGGCCGACAGGCGGCTGTCCTTGCCCACCACTTTCTGGTCTTCCAGCCATTCCATCACGTTGAACAGCTCATTCGGCGCGGAGCGCTGCAGGCGGCCCAGCTTGCGCTGCTCGGCGGCGTAGGCGTCGAGCCAGGCTTGCAGTTGCGGGCGCTCGGCCGCCGAGTGCAGTTCGAACCAGAACTGGATCCAGATGCATTCCGAGTCGAGCAGGGCCTGGTAGCCCGGCGCGCGCTCGGCGCTGCAGCTCATATTGCCGCTCTGCCCGAACTCGTGGCGGATCGCGTTGTGGAAGGGGATGTAGAAATCGTCCTCACTGCCAAAGGCGCCGGGACCGCCGACGATGCGGTGATAACGCGGCACCGGCTTCCAGTTGCCGTACACCCCGACTACGGCGTAGTCGAAGCCGAGCATGCGCACGCGCTGGCCGACCGGGTTGGCGCTGCCGAACAGGCGCTCGGCCAGTTTGCTGCTCAGGACCACCACGTCGGCGCCGGCCTTGTCCTCGGCCTCGCTCCATGGGCCGCCGTGCACGAAGGGCACTTCGAACATGGCGAAGAAGTCGCGCGTCGGCGTCAGCCCTTCGGCGGAAAACACCGGCAGGTCCTTGCGTGCCGGTTCGATGGTGCCGTCCACGCCGCGTATGGCGGTGCGGCGGTCGCCCTGGCCGGAGGCGAGCAGGTTGACGGCGTCGCGGTAGGACATTTCATCGCCTTCGCGTTCGCCCGGCGTGTAGCCTTTGAGCGGGCCGTTGTCGATGCGCGGCACCAGCAGGCGCTCGCTCTTGTGCGGGATCGGGTCGCCCGACATCACGTGCAGGATGGTCAGGGTCGACACGCTGGCTGCCACGCCGACCGCCAGGATCAGCACCATCAGCGCGGTCAGCACCGGGTTGCGGCGCAGGCTGCGCACGCCCAGCAGGAAGTAGTAATGGAACATCTCAGGCCTCCTTGGCCACTACCAGCGATGGCGATTTGCGCACCAGGTCGGACACCTGGCCGTCGATGATGTGGACGTTGCGCTGGGTGCGCTGGGCCAGTTCCGGATCGTGGGTCACCATCAGGATGGTGGTGCCCTCGGCGTTGATCTCTTCCAGCAGCTCCATCACGCCGCGCGCCATCTGGGTATCCAGGTTGCCGGTCGGTTCGTCGGCCAGCAGCAGCTTGGGCGAGCCGGCCAGGGCGCGCGCGATGGCCACGCGCTGCTGCTGGCCGCCCGACAGTTCGGCCGGGTAGTGGCGCATGCGCGAGGCCAGGCCGACCTTGGCCAGCGCGTCTTCGATGCGCTCCTTGCGTTCGGCCGTGTTGAAGCCGCGGTAGCGCAGCGGCACGTCGACGTTGTCGAACAGGCTCAGGTCGGGGATCAGGTTGAAGCCCTGGAAGATGAAGCCCAGTTTTTCATTGCGCAGGCGGGAGCGCGCATTGTCGTCCATGCCTTTGACGTTGATGCCGTCCAGCACGTAGTCGCCGCTGGTGAAGTCTTCCAGCAGGCCGGCGATGTTCAGGAAGCTGGTCTTGCCGGAGCCGGAAGGGCCGGTGACGGTGACGAATTCGCCCTGTTTGACTTCGATCTCGAAGCCGCGCAGCGCGTGGGTTTCGATCATGTGGGTGCGATACACTTTGCTCAGGTTATTCATGCGCAGCATGCTTAATCTCCGTAGGGGGTTATTTATTGATCGAGACGCGTTTGGCGTTCTCAAAGTTTTCGCTACCGGCGATCACGATCCTGTCGCCTTGTTTCAATCCATTGACGATTTCCACGGCTGCCACGCTGGTGGCGCCCAGCTGCACCGGAGTGCGCACGGCAATGCCGTCCTGCAGCAGGTAGACATAGCGGCCGCCTTCCGATTCGACGAACGGGCCGCGCTGCACCATCAGCACGTTTTGCTTCTCGTCGATCAGCAGGCGCGCCGATACGCGCTGGCTCTGGCGCAGGCCTTCCGGCTGCTGGTCGAAGCGCACGCGCGCCAGCACCTGGTTCTTCACCACCTCCGGCGACAGGGCCGACAGCTTGCCCTTGGTTTTCACGCCGGCCACTTCGATTTCGGCGGTCATGCCAAGGCCGAGGTCGTTGACGTAGGACTCGGGCACTTCCAGTTCCACTTCGAGCTGCGACAGGTCGACCAGCGTCATGAGCGGGGAGTTGGCCTGCACCACGCTGCGGTTGGCGACCGACAGGGTGCCGATGAAGCCGTCCACCGGCGCGCGCACGGTCAGTTCGTCGACGCGGCGCTGGGCGTTGGCCAGCGACAGCTTCTGGCGCTCCATCTGCGCGGTTTTGGTTTTCAGTTCCAGCGACACGTTGTCGCTTTCCAGTTCGGCGGCCTGCTTGGTGTGCCTGGCGCGGATGTCGGCAGCTGCCACCGCGTCCTTGGCCTTCTGCATATCAATCTTGGCGATGATGCCTTCGGTCGACACGCTTTCGTAGCGCTGCAGGGTGCGCATGGCGGAGATGCGCTCGATTTCGGCGGTGTCGGCTTCGCGCTGCGCGGCCAGCTTCTGCTTGCGGGCCAGGATCTGCTGGCGCGCGACTTCCGCTTGCAGTTCGCCGAACAGGGTCTGCTCTTTTTTCAGTTCGTCCGTCAGGTCGGGCGATTCCAGCACGGCCAGCACCTGGCCTTTCTTGACCGTGTCGCCGGCGTGCACCTTCAGTTCGACCGTGGAAGTGGAAGTCGAATACAGGGTTGGGCTGACGGCGGCCACGATGCGGCCGTTGACGGCGGCGTCGCGGATCAGCGTGCCGCGCGTGACTTCGCCGATGCGCAGGCGCGCGGCGCTGATCGACTGCTCGCTACCGCTCCAGTTTTTCAGCAGGCTGAAGCCGGTCGCGGCCAGCGCCACGCCGGCCAGCAGCAGCAGCACTGTGCGGCGCGGGAAGCGGCTGGCGGGCGCTGCGATCACTTGGTCCTGGTGTGAGGTGTCGCGAATCATGTTCTTGTTCCTGGTGATGGTGATTTGGTCAAGGTAGTTAATGCATGAAGCGTGCCAGGATCTAAGTTGTTGATTTTTATGAGGTCCGTGACCACGGCCCGGCTGTCCGCGAGCGTCCACCGCGTCCGCCTGTCCGTCGCCGCGAAGCGGGCTACTTGATTTTTTAGTAAGCGGATATACTTGTTGGCTTAACTTTATGGCAAGGAGTGGTTCTGTGGAGTATCCGTTCCCGGACAGCGCAGTGGCGCGCTACGACGAGCTGGCGGCCAGCAGTGGCAACGGCGCGGTGGATGATCAGAGCTGGCAGGATTTGCTGCTGTCGCCCTATCTCGCTGAAGTCGGCGCCGGCGCCAGCATCTTCGGTCGCCAAGTGCTGTATCGGCGCTTGCGGCGCGGCGCGGCACTTGCATCGTCCGGGCCTGTCCGCGCTTTGCTCGCGGACAGCGGCGCGCGGGAACGGCTGGCCTTGCAGCTCGCGCCCTTGCGCAAGGCCAGCGCGGAAGTCACCGGGTCGCTGTTCGTCGCCGTCGCTGACGCCGCAGCCACCACTGCGCCCGTGGAACAGTCGCCACTGCCGGCCGTGCCACGCTGGTCGGCCTGGCTCTGGCTGGTGCCGTTGGCTTTCCTCGCCAGCGCCGTTGCCAGCGTCTTCTGGCTGAGCGCCCTGGTGCCGGCGGTCCTGCTGTCGCTGGTCTTGATGGCGATCCAGATCGCGTTTCATGCGCGCATCCAGCAATGGGCCGCCATCGCCGAAGCGCTGCAATTGCAGCTCTATGCGCACAGCCGGCAAGCGGATGCGCCCGGCGCCGCACATGCCGCCCAATTGCGCGCCGGGCTGGCACGCAATGCGTTCTCCACCGCGCCTGGCGTCGCAGAATATGCGGACTGGGTCATGTTGGCGAACCTGAAGCACTATTTCGCTACGCGCCGCCTGGTGCGGGACCATGCGCCTTTCCTGCGCGAGAGCTATGAGCTGGCGGCCGGCCTGGATGCCGACCTTGCATTGGCGCGCCACCTGTCCGCGCAAGCGCATTGGTGCTGGGCGGAGGAGGGCTGGGAGCAGGAGATTCACCTGCGAGCGGTACGCCACCCGTTGCTGCCCGATGCGCAGCCGCTGGAGCTGTCGCTGGAAGGGAAGAGTGCCTTCATCAGCGGCCAGAATGGCATCGGCAAAAGCACCTTGCTGCGTACGGTCGGCCTGAACCTGCTGGCGGCACGCGCTTTCGGCTTCTGCTACGCGGAGGCGGCGCGGGTGCCGAACCTGCCGGTGTATGCCAGTATGCACAACGAGGACGCGCTGGATGGCGGCGAAAGCCTCTATCAATCGGAGCTGCGCCGCGCGCACGAATTGCTGGCGCTGGCAAAAGAGCCGCAGCGCGCGGTCTTCATCATCGACGAGATCTTCCGCGGCACGAACCACCTGGAGTCGGTGTCAGCCTCCGCCGCGGTGCTGGAACAACTCGCCGGCCGCGGTACTGTGCTGGTGTCCTCGCACAATGTGGTGCTGGCGCAGTTGCTGGAGACATGCTGCCTGCCGTTGCTGGTGCAAAAGCGCGCCGACCGCCTGGTGCTGACGCCCGGTGTGCTGGCCGAAACCAACGGCCTGACACTGCTGGCCCAGGCCGGCTTCGACCCTTCCCTCGAACAACGCGCGCGCGACGTCTACAAACGCCTCAGCGGCCGGCTGCTGCCGGCATAGGGCGCAGCGTCTTGCGGCGCAGCCAAAGCCTGGTCAGGCCGTACATGATCGCGATCACCATCATCCACGCGGCATAGACCACGCCCAGCGACGGCTGGTAACCGTTTGGCAGGGTAAGACCTCCGGGCCCGCCTTGCGGTATCGCGCCGTAGCGCAGCATGAAATACGGCCCCGAAAGGAAGTGGATCATGGCAATGTGGATCACGTAGAAGAACATCGGCGTGCCGCCGAACAGCATCAGCAGCGGCACGGGACGCAAGCGTTCGAACCACGCCAGCACAGGCAGCGCAATGCCGATCGTCACGCACAAGTAGAGCAGCGAGGGCGGGTATTTGTGCACGCGGATGAAGGAAAGGAAATCCCACACCAGGCCGCGTCCTTGCGGCGCCCAGGGATCGGGATCGCCGTAGAAATTCCCGCTGCGCAGGGCGACGAAGAGCAACAGCAAGACGCAGCCGGCGATCACCAGGAAACGCTGCCGGCGTGCCGCCTGCCACTGGAACACGGGCCCCAGCGCGTAGCCGGCCGCGATCAGTCCAAGCCATGGCATCAACGGATACGCGAGATACACGCCGTAATTCCCGGCCACCGGCCAGAAGCCGCGCTGGTGCCACGCCAGCCACAGGGGATGGCTGGACTGGATCGTGTCGAGCAGGTTGTGCGGCAGGATCAGCAGCGCCGCAATGGCCGCTACGGCTGGCATGGGCAGCCATGCCAGCCCGGCCAGGAAAATCATCCCCATGCCCAGCGCCCACAGTACCTGCAGGATGGTGACGTTATATCCGAACTGCCAGCTGAAACTGATCCACGTTGCTTCAAGCACCAGCAGCAGCAGGCCGCGCGTGAGGAGGTAGCGCGACAAGGATGGGGTGCCGCACCGGGTGCCGCGCAGGAAGGCCGAAGTGCCGGCCAGCAGCACGAAGGTGGACGCGCACAGATGCGTGATCCAGCGCGTGGCAAACCACAACGGCGTGGTCTGCGCCAGGTCTTCCGGATCGAACAGCGCGGCGCCGAAGAAATCGCGGGTATGGTCCAACGCCATCAACACAATTACCAGGCCGCGCAGCATGTCGATGCTGGCGAGCCGCTTCGTAGTCTGCATGCTCGTCCCCATTATTTATTTGCTATGCATTGTGGGCGTGAATTGCCATCCAGGCAAATATTTAATTTCTGTCTTGACAGAAATTTGTGTAAGCATAGAATGGCTGGCATGGAACTGAAACCGATAGCCGAACGTTTTGTACTGCACTGGGGCGAGATGGGTTCGCGCTGGGGTGTCAACCGCACCGTGGCGCAAATCCACGCGCTGTTGTACCTGGCCGCGCGGCCAATGGACGCTGAGGAAATCCAGCAAACGCTGGGGGTGGCGCGCTCCAATGTCAGCAACAGTCTGAAAGAGCTGCAATCCTGGAGCCTGGTGAAAGTGGTGCACCTGAAAGGCGACCGCCGCGACCATTTCGAAACTTCGACGGACGTGTGGGAGCTGTTCAAGCTGATCGTAGCCGGCCGCCGCCAGCGCGAGATTGACCCGACTGCCGCCGCGCTGACCGAATGCCTCGCCAATCCAGCAATGGCCGACGAGGACCAAGGCACGCGCGAACGGATCGAGGAAACGCTGAAGTTCATCGAGGTGATGGCAACGCTGTCGGATGAACTGCTGCGCTACAAGCCGGAAACGCTGATGAAGACCTTGGGCGTGAGCGCCAAGATCAGCCGGGCCATCCGCGGCAAGTAGTGAAGCAGCAGCAGCGGGCAGCAATGCCCGTTTTTTTTTGAATTGATTATTTCTGTTTTTACAGAAATTACTGTCAGTAAGGAGTGGCGCATGAAGGTCCTGGTCTGCGGTGCCTCCGGGTTCATCGGCACTGCTGTTGCCGCGCGGCTGGCGGCAGCCGGCCACCACGTGCTGCGCGGCGTGCGCCATGTCGAGCGGGCCGGCGACGTGGCAATCGACTACGGCGCAGACTTGCAGCCGTGCGCCTGGCTGGATCGCT
The DNA here is from genome assembly GCF_001425005.1 of Duganella sp. Root336D2. GTDB lineage: Bacteria > Pseudomonadota > Gammaproteobacteria > Burkholderiales > Burkholderiaceae_D > Rugamonas. The sequence goes on from NZ_LMDB01000008.1 coordinate 81,744, forward strand.
TGCGTGGCGTGGACGCCGTGGTGAACGCCGTGGGCATCATCCGCGAAAACGGCGCGGCAAGTTTCGAGGCCTTGCACTCAGGCGCACCGGCGGCGTTGTTCGCAGCGTGCGCCGAGGCCGGCGTGCGGCGCGTGGTGCAGGTTTCGGCGCTCGGCGCCGGGCAAGGCGACACCGCCTACTTCGCCAGCAAGCGCGCGGCGGACGAGGTTTTGATGTCGCTGCCGCTGGAATGGATCATCCTGCGGCCAGCACTGGTCTTCGGCCGCGAAGGCGGTTCGGCGGCGATGTTCTGCCGCCTGGCCAGCATGCCGCTGACGATCGCGCCGGCATTGGGCGCGGCGCGCTTCCAGCCGCTGCATGTCGACGACCTGGCGGATGCGGTGGTTGCCGCGCTCGACCCGGAAACGCCGGCGCAGCGCGTGTTCGATATCGCCGGCAGTACTGCCGTCGGCTACGAGGGCATGCTGGCTGCCTACCGCAGTGGCATGGGCTTTGCGCCGGCGCCGGTGCTGCGCGTTCCGGCGGCGCTAATGGCGCTTGCCGCCAGGGCCGGCCGCAGCTTGCCCGCGGCCCTTCTCACGCCGGACAACTGGAGGATGCTGCGCGCGGGAAGCGCGTTGGCGCAAGGCGATACTGCCGGCGCCGCGGCAACGCGCGAACTGCTTGGCCGCGCGCCGCGCGCCGTAACCGATTTCATCCCGTCCGCCGAGCGCGGAGTGTTTCGCCTGCGCGCGCTGGCAGCATGGCGCGCCAGCTTGCTGCGCTGGACCCTGGCCATCGTCTGGCTGGCGACCGCCTTGGTGAGCGCCTTGATCTACCCCCGCGCCGGCAGCCTGGCCCTGCTGGCAGGCGTCGGCATCCAGGGCGTGCCGGCCGTCGTGGCGCTGTACGGCGCCGCTGCGCTGGACGCCGCACTCGGCATCGCCTGCATCATGCGCCCGCGGCGCGCTCTCTGGCTGGCGCAGGGCGCGCTGATACTCGGCTATAGCGTGGCGATCGCGGCCTGCCTGCCGGAATACCTTTGGCATCCCTTTGGCCCCTTGCTGAAGAACCTGCCGATCCTGGCCATCCTGGTCATTTTGTATGCAGAGGAAAAAACATGGACTACCTGACCATCAAGACCATCCACATCCTGTCCTCGGTGCTGCTGGTCGGCACCGGTTTCGGCACCGCGTTCTATCTGTTTTTCGCGAACCGCTCGAAATCGGTGGAAGCGATTGCCGTAGTCTCGCGGCTGGTGGTGCGCGCCGACTGGTGGTTCACCACGCCGGCCGTGATCGTGCAACCCTTGTCCGGCGCCTGGATGATTTACCTCGCAGGCTATCCGCTGGACGCATTCTGGATCAAGGCTTCGCTGGCGCTGTATGCCCTGGCGGGCGCTTGCTGGCTGCCGGTGGTGTGGTACCAGGTCAGGATGGGCAGGATGGCGCTGGCGGCGCATGCGGCCAATACCGAGCTGCCAGCGCAATACTGGCGCTATGCGCGGCGCTGGGAACTGCTCGGCTATCCGGCGTTCATCGCCATGCTTGCCGTGTACTGGCTGATGGTGCACAAGCCGGTGTAAGCGCTGCCGCTTACTTGTCCTGCGACTGCGGCTTGCCCTTGTCGATCACTTCGCGGCAGTCGCCCTTGAACTTTGCGTTGTCGTAGTTGGTCCAGCCGTAGCTGTCGACCACCCGCTTGTGCACCTGGAAGTCCTTGTTGAGGAAACTCCAGGACGGCTTGTCGTCCGGATAGCGGATGTTCGCCACGTCCAGCATGGTGTGGAAAATGTTCTCCGTCGCCAGCTTGGCCTTGCGGTTGCGCAGCAAGGCGCCCACCTTGGACGGATAGTGCTCCAGGTACTGGTCGGAGAACCACATGAAGGCCGGCACATGGAATTCGTAGTCCGTGTTGTGGCCGTGGAAGGCCAGGCGGCAGGAACCGTCATACAAGGTCTGGCCGTGGTCCGCGACGTACAGCATCGAAGCCAGCTGCCCGGTGCCTTTCAGGTCGGCGATCACCTGCGCCAGGAACCAGTCGGTGTACAGGATCGAATTGTCGTAGCTGTTATTCAGTTGCGGCTTGATCTTCAGGTCGGTGTACACCGGTTTGTCGATGCCGAACAGCGACGGCTGCCATTTGTCGAACTCTTTCGGATGGCGCTGGCTGTAGTTCCAGTGGCTGCCCAGCGAATGCAGCACGATCAGCTTTTTCGGCGACGGGTCGGCCAGCGCGCGTTTGAGCGGCTCGAACAGCACGTCGTCGTAATTGGAATGGTTGGTGAAGCCGCCCAGGTTGAGGAACTGGATCACGTCGGCCTCTTTGGCAAACACCGATACCGGCGTGTCGTACTGGCCGAACGAGATCTGGTTCGACAGCCACCATGTCTTGAAACCCGCTTCCTTGTAGGCGGTCAGGAAGGACTTCTCGCTGAAGCCGTCCTTCAGGCTCTGGGTGGCCGGCTTGCGCGAAATAATGACCGGCACCGACAGGCGCGTCGCCGACACCGACGTGATCACGTCCGACAGCGGCACCAGGTTGCTTTCCTTGCCCAGCAAGGGATTGGTTTCGCGCTTGTAGCCGTTCAGGCTCCAGCGGTCGTAGCGCGAAGATTCGCCCAGCACCATCACCACGATTTCCGGCTGCTGGCCGCCATCGACCTGCCGCGCGCCGAACTCGAAGCTGGCGCTGCGTTCATCCAGTTCGGACAGGTAGCGCCGTTCCTTGTAAAAGTCATAGCCGCGCGCGCCCAGGCCAAAGGGCCACGATTCGATGAACTGGCCCGGATCGACAGGCAGCCGCGCCCAGTAAGGCAGGGCCGGACCGGGCAGGTGCAGCATGTGGGCGCCGGCCACTGCGGCGTGCGACGAGGCGCTTTCGCTGGCGCTGTCGTCGGCCGACGCGCTCATGCTTGCGCTTGCGCTATTGGCCGCGGTACTGGCCGCCGTGCGTTCGGGCGCCGCGTCGATGCCGAATTCATAGCCCCAGGCTGAAGCCGCTGCCAGCATGGCCAGCGCGAACAGCGCCAACCAGCGCGAGCCGCCGGTCCAATCCAAGCCGCGCGTCTGGCGGGCGGCGCGGAAGCTCAGCACCCACCACACGGCCACGCCCACCATCACCGCCAGCATGCTCCACACTTTGCGGCCGAGGAATTCCATCGCTTCCTGCGGACTGGTTTCGGCCAGGATGCCAAGGTGGTGGGTGGAAATGCCCTGGCCGTAGAATACGAACAGGTAGATCTCCGTGGGCAAGGCCAGGAAGGCGGGAACCAGCAGCCAGTGGAAATAGGCCGGCCGCTTGAACAGCGCCCACACGGTGACCCAGGCCACGCACTCGACCCCCAGCAGCTGCCATGGCTGTTCCATCGGTTTGCCCAGCATCAATGGCACGAAGGGCACAGCGGATAGCGCCAGGTAGCTAAACAGGATGAACAGGTGTGAAGGGCGCGGCAGCATTGCTTACAGGAAAGTACAAAATGATCGCTATTATGATGCCAATAGCGGGCCGTGGGGCGTCCCAATACTGCCACTTTATTCAGCATGCCGGTTGACTGAGCTGTTAACCAGGTATATACTCGCGAGTTCTCAATTTAGTCTGCGCATCGTATACGCGTTTGTTTGAGCGACGTTTAGCGCACTCTAAGAGATACCGTTTTAGCCCCCGGGCAAGGCTGCCTGGGTTGTCAATGCTGTAATTTTGTTGGATTTAAAACGATGCCAACCATCAACCAATTGATTCGCCAACCACGTACCAAGCTGGTCGTGAAGAGCAAATCGCCGGCACTTGAAAACTGCCCGCAAAAGCGTGGCGTGTGCACCCGTGTGTACACCACCACTCCTAAGAAGCCTAACTCGGCACTGCGTAAAGTTGCAAAAGTGCGCCTGACCAACGGTTTCGAAGTGATTTCGTACATCGGCGGTGAAGGCCACAACCTGCAGGAACACAGCGTTGTCCTGCTGCGCGGCGGTCGTGTAAAAGACTTGCCGGGTGTGCGTTACCACATGGTCCGTGGCTCTCTGGATACCCAGGGCGTTAAAGACCGTAAGCAAGCTCGCTCCAAGTACGGTGCGAAGCGCGCTAAGGCCGCTAAGAAGTAATTTGCAATTTAACTGAGTTGAGGCGGTCGCGAGACCGAGTAAGTGGATGGCTATGATGGCCACCGCGAGTGCCAAATGAGAGGCGCTCAACTGAAGAAAAGGAAATGACATGCCACGTCGTCGTGAAGTACCCAAGCGCGAAATTCTGCCGGATCCAAAATTCGGTAGCACCGAAGTCGCTAAATTCGTTAACGTTCTGATGCTGTCCGGCAAGAAGTCGGTTGCAGAAAACATCATCTACGGTGCCTTTGACCACATCCAATCCAAGTCCGGCAAGGACCCGCTGGAAGTGTTCACCGCAGCGATCAACAACGCCAAACCAATGGTTGAAGTGAAGTCCCGCCGCGTCGGTGGTGCTAACTACCAGGTTCCAGTCGAAGTGCGCCCAGTGCGCCGCCTGGCCCTGTCCATGCGTTGGCTGCGTGAAGCCGCTAACAAGCGCTCCGAAAAGTCCATGCCACAGCGCCTGGGCGGCGAGCTGCTGGAAGCCGCGGAAGGCCGTGGCGGCGCGATGAAGCGTCGTGACGAAGTCCACCGTATGGCTGAAGCGAACAAGGCGTTCTCGCACTTCCGCTTCTAATACGTTTGGCCAGCCTTTACTGGCTGGCCTTGTTCAAGCCGGGCACATTTTTCTCGAAAAGATGCTGCTCGGTTTTGTCCATTCAAAGATTTAGGATCAATTATGGCCCGCAAGACCCCCATTGAGCGCTACCGTAACATCGGTATCTCCGCTCACATCGACGCCGGTAAGACCACCACCACCGAACGCGTCCTGTTCTACACCGGCGTGAACCACAAGATTGGTGAAGTGCACGACGGCGCTGCCACCATGGACTGGATGGAGCAGGAACAAGAGCGCGGCATTACCATTACCTCGGCAGCGACGACCTGCTTCTGGAATGGTATGGCCAACAACTTCAAGCCACACCACATCAACATCATCGACACCCCAGGGCACGTTGACTTCACCATTGAAGTTGAGCGTTCCATGCGCGTGCTGGATGGCGCTTGCATGGTTTACTGCGCAGTGGGCGGCGTGCAGCCACAGTCTGAAACCGTATGGCGCCAGGCTAACAAGTACAAAGTGCCGCGTCTGGCCTTCGTGAACAAGATGGACCGTACCGGCGCCAACTTCTTCAAGGTCTACGAGCAGATGCGTTCGCGCCTGAAGGCCAACCCAGTCCTGATCCAGATCCCGATCGGCGCCGAAGACAACTTCAAAGGCGTGATTGACCTGGTCAAGATGAAGGCCATCATCTGGGACGACGCGTCCCAGGGCATGAAGTTCGACTACATGGACATCCCGGCCGAACTGGCTGACTCCGCACAAGAGTGGCGCGAGAAGATGGTTGAAGCCGCTGCTGAAGCCAACGAAGAACTGATGAACAAGTACCTGGAAGAAGGCGAACTCTCTGAAGAAGAGATCAAGACCGCCCTGCGCCAGCGTACCATCGCTTCGGAAATCGTTCCGATGATGTGCGGCACCGCCTTCAAGAACAAGGGCGTGCAAGCCATGCTGGACGCCGTGATCGAATACCTGCCGTCGCCGATCGACATCGCTGACGTTGCCGGTACCGATGACGACGAACAGCCAGCCACCCGTAAAGCTTCGGACGAAGAAAAGTTCGCTGCGCTGGCATTCAAGATCATGACCGACCCGTTCGTGGGCCAGCTGGCATTCTTCCGCGTCTACTCCGGCGTGGTGAATGCAGGCGACACCATCTACAACTCGGTCAAGCAGCGTAAAGAACGCCTGGGCCGTATTCTGCAGATGCACGCCAACCAGCGTGAAGAGATCAAAGAAGTCCGCGCCGGCGACATCGCCGCTGCCGTGGGCCTGAAGGACGTGACCACCGGCGAAACCCTGTGCGATCCATCCTCGATCATCACCCTGGAAAAGATGGTGTTCCCAGAGCCGGTGATCCAGCAGGCTGTCGAGCCTAAGACCAAGGCTGACCAGGAAAAGATGGGCCTGGCCCTGAACCGCCTGGCACAGGAAGATCCTTCGTTCCGCGTGAAGACCGACGAAGAATCCGGCCAGACCATCATCGGTGGTATGGGCGAGCTGCACCTGGAAATTATCGTTGACCGTATGAAGCGCGAATTCGGCGTGGAAGCAACCGTTGGCAAGCCACAGGTTGCATACCGCGAAACCGTGCGCAAGTCGGTGTCCGACGTGGAAGGCAAGTTCGTCAAGCAGTCCGGTGGCCGCGGCCAGTACGGTCACGCCGTTGTTACCCTGGAACCACAGGAACAAGGCAAGGGCTTCGAATTCGTCGACGCGATCAAGGGCGGTGTGATTCCTCGCGAATTCATCCCTGCGGTGGAAAAAGGCGTGCGCGAAACCCTGAACAATGGTGTTCTGGCAGGCTACCCAGTGGTTGACGTCAAAGTCACCCTGACCTTCGGCTCCTACCACGACGTTGACTCGAACGAAAATGCATTCCGCATGGCCGGTTCGATGGCGTTCAAGGAAGCTTGCCGTCGCGCCAGCCCAGTGATCCTGGAGCCAATGATGGCTGTGGAAGTCGAGACTCCGGAAGACTACGCCGGTACCGTGATGGGCGACCTGTCGTCCCGCCGCGGTATGGTGCAGGGCATGGACGAGATCCCAGGCGGCGGCGGCAAGATCATCAAGGCAGAGGTACCTCTGTCCGAGATGTTCGGCTACTCGACCATCCTGCGTTCCGCGACCCAGGGCCGCGCGACCTACACCATGGAGTTCAAGCACTACTCCGAGGCGCCTAAGCACGTGATCGACGCAATCGTCACCGCCAAAGCGAAGTAAAATAAATAATTACCCGGGCGGGGGAGATCCTCCCGCCCGGAATTGACCTTAAATCAAAGTTCTGAGGAAGAATTAAAATGGCAAAAGAAAAGTTCGAGCGGACTAAACCGCACGTGAACGTTGGCACCATCGGTCACGTTGACCACGGCAAGACCACCCTGACCGCAGCTATCGCTACCGTCCTGTCGAAGAAATTCGGCGGCGAAGCCAAAGCTTACGACCAGATCGACGCTGCTCCAGAAGAAAAAGCACGCGGCATTACCATCAACACCGCC
>NZ_LMDB01000009.1 GCF_001425005.1 Duganella sp. Root336D2
ATAAATTCTCCGGCGTTTAAACTCCGCTTCCCAGCGGTGTTGGGAACATCATCGGTTAAAGCAGCGTGGCGCTCAAGACGGCGCTGCTTTGACGCTTACCTTTATCCAGCCAGGACAGCCGCAACAGAACGCCTATATTGAGCGCTATAACCGCACCGTGCGCTATGACTGGCTTGCACAGCACCTGTTTGAATCGTTGGACGAGATCCAAGACTTTGCTACTGGCTGGCTCTGGACTTACAATCACGAGCGGCCCAACATGGGCCTGGGCGGCATCACACCAAAACAGAAGCTCGCTCTCGCTGCCTAACCCCTACTTCTGGCGTGCATCAAAAATGGGGGGATTACCGATCACTCTGGACATACCGCCCCGTCTGCGGATCGTAGTCCCGATAGTAGTTGTAGTGCAGACTGCTCTCGACCCGCGTCAGCCATTACTATCGACTTTGAACGCCAGAAGGCGGCAGTTTTTCCGTTTGGTTGAGTCGGCGTTCTCGAGTCGCACGAATTGCTTCTTTAGCACGCGTTGCTTCGCGTGGATTAATCTTTTCGATCTCGATAAGAATTTGGTCGACCTCAGCCATAACGTCGCGGTCGTCGCTATCCATTAACAAACCAATTAATTCCAACTTTGCATTGACGTCCACGCATTGGCGACCGAGGCGATACCAGTAGATTGCCTCATCCGTTCGAAAACTAATGTTGAGATGGAATCTGGCTAGCTTATTTGCAGCCTCACAGCTACCAGACCGAGCTGCACTTTGATATTTTTTTATTTCATCCTTGCGCAGAAGATACGCAGCAGATGGACTCACTGCTCTCTTTTCGCTTTTTTCAATAATCTGAAAGACAAAAATTAAAAATAGGATGAATCCCAAAGCCAATAGTGACTTTTTCATCTTTTGACACTCATCGGAGAAAATGATTTCCAGGGGCCAATAGTACCTGACGGAGGACCACTAGGATATGGACCAGATCCCCGCATTCCGTTTGCGTCGTACCAGACGAAGTCCGTTGGTGCGGTGACGTCTACCCCTAGATAGTTTGCGAGCTGCTGTGCGAAGTTGGGCTTCCCATCAGGACGCGGTCTGCCGGTATTGCAAGATCCTAATATGATTGGTCGTCCTTTCCATCTCGGGTCTTTGCGAATGATCTCTGCGAGCTGCCATGGGTAGATGATCTTAACGCCATCTCGACGATCTTCCATGTTAATGAAATTGCCGTGACCGCCAACAGCGTATGCCCAACTAGGATTCCACGCATCGGCGCCTGCTCGGGTCTGGCTGTCATGGGGATTGTCTGGATCGAAAAAATTTTGCTCCGCGAGCCCAAGCGGATCGATGCGAGATATTGGATCCCCGCTCACGTAACTAAAAGTATTTATTCCACCTTTGAGACCAATAGGATCGCTTTCAACATATCGCCCCAGCGATGGATCGTAGTCGCGAGAATAGTTGTAGAGTGTTGGCCCTGACGCGAGTTCGTCGTAAGTTGGCGAATTTCCCTAAACGAATCAAAAGCTTGCGTAACGCGCGCGGGCGAATTTCCCCTTTATTCGAAAATTTTTTCCAGACACGATTTTGCAGCCGCACGGTAGCACGCGTAAGAGGCAGGGAAATTCAATCTTCGGCGCTGGCTGCCAGATCGGCCAAGAGGCCGCTGGCGGTGACTGGCACCCCTGAACGGCATGGTCATCAAATACCAAACCGACCAAATGATGGGGAACTTGAATTGCTGACGCTGCGAATGGTTTTTCCATTAGCCGCTAAAAAGAAGCCGCCCCCATAACCCGCGCGTGAAGCAACGGCTTAGGAAGACGGATTTTTTATTAAGGAGGGAACACGGGCTTCGCTAGGTCCTAGATCCTTTTACCTTGCTGGATTAGAAGCATCAGCTCATCCCGCCACAATGCTTTCCCAGGTGTGGATGGCGTACTAATGAACTCTTTAAAGCCAGGGGAGAGCATTCCACAAGCCTGCAGCGCGTCATCAATTCGATTCACGTTTAGTAGCGCGACGGCAAGATGAAAATATGCGCTCTCGTTGAAGTACTCGACTTTGAAATCAATCACCTGATAGAGATCCGCCAATGCGAGTTCATACGCACCACGTTCAATTTGCCATCTAGCTCTGCGGAAGTATGCAGTTGGTGAAGCAGGTCTGAGCACGATCAGTTTTCCCAAGTCGCGAAGAGCTTCTTCGAAACGACCAAGTGCATGTAAATTGCAGCTACGCTCACTGTAGGCAGCGTAGCAATCAGCTTCCTGTGCAATTACGTCGCAGCATATATCAATGGCTTCTTGAAACCGCTCTTCCTTAGAAAGCTGGTCAGCTTTTTTCAATGCTACATCCACATTTATCTTTTCATCACCCATGAGAATGATCCTTTCCTTATTCGATGGGATTTCCGCCGCAGTCCTCTGTAACCTGCCCGGCGACACACTGATTCCAATTCATTCCACCGGCCCCTTTTCCATTCTTATCAGGGAGATAGCCGCTGTCGTACAAGCGATCACAGAACTTCCTTGCATCATCCCATTGCTTCTTACATTCCTCCGGAGTCGGCTTCGCTGGCGAACAGATATCCTTCACTTTCTGAGCGAACCAATTCGTCGCCCTGGTAAGACGAAGTGCAAGATCGCGCTGCGCTTCGGCAGATGGATTGGGCAAACCGATAGGTGCTTTGGGAGCAGGAGATTCTCCTGGATAACCTTGTTGCAATCCAAGCGGATCAACGTATGAAAGCGAATTACCTTTGACATAGCCATATGTATTGATTCCGCCTCGCAGCCCAATCGGATCACTTTGCAGATACCGGCCGATTTGCGGGTCGTAATCCCGGAAGTAGTTGTAGTGCAGATTGCTCTCGCGGTCAAACTGCTGCCCAGGGAAGCGCTGATTGAACGTGAAAACGGGCTGCCCCGCCGGTTGTTCATTGGCCGCATCCTTGCCGAATGGATCGCTGTCCCATTGCCACACCAGGTTACCACCGCCATTGGTGATCGCACGCGGGGTGTTGAGCTGGTCGGTGTGGATGAAATATGCGGTCGCCGTGCCTGGCGGGGTAGCAACGGTGACGGCCAGCGGCGCCGATTGCAGAATTGGGTTCGCGGGATCGGTCGTGGCGACCTTGGCGATGATCTGATATGTACCCGCTGCCAAGTTATCCAGCGTCAGCGTGAAGGGCGCCTGCACGCTCGCGCCGAGCGATGTGCTGCCGTTGAAGTATTCCACTTGCGTGGCCATCACGGGGTTACCGTCCGACGTCGCGGTGACGGCGAGTGTGACGGTCGCTGGCACTGTTGGATTGCTTGGGGTGGCCGTGACGTTGACCGTGGGGGCAGCAGCTGCCAGTTGGCAGCAGGCCAGCAGCAGCGCCGTCCATGCTGCGGTGAAGAGTTTCTTGAACACGTGATTCTCCATGTCTTATTTCAGTACCGCGACCGGCATGTCGTCCAGGTAGACGTATTCGGTCAGCGCGCCATCGGTGCTCTCGGCGATCAGCTTGCCGCTGCCTTCGTAGTGGTAGACGGTGGCCGATGTCGGCGTGGTCTTTTGCACGCGCTGGCCGAGGGCGTTGATCTTGTAGCTCACCAGGCCGATGGCGGTGTTGGCCGACACCATGCGCCCACGCGCGTCGTAGTTGAAGGTGGCGCTGCCGTTGCCGGTGATGCTGCCGTTGGCGTCGGTGGCGATGCTGGCGTTCTGGCTGCCGGTGAGCTGCGCCAGGCGGTTGCTGGTGCTGCCGTAGGTGTAGGCGGTGGATGCGGCGCCGTTCACGTATTGCGTGCGGTTGCCAACGGCGTCGTAGCTGTAACCAAGACTGCGCTGGGCGCGTTGCTCGCTGGTGAGGCGGTCGAGTTCATCGTAGCCGTAGCTGCGGTTGTTGGCGGCGTTGCCGCCATCGGTCACGCCGGTGATGCGGCTCGCTGCATCATAGGCGACGGTTTGCACCTGGCCATTGAGGGTGTAGCCCGTCATGCGGCCATTGATGTCATAGCTGCGCGAGTAGGTCTGGCCGTTGCCGAACACCAGCGATTGCAGCGGGCCAAAAGGCTGGTAGGTTACCTGGCTGGCCAACAGCTGTGCCACGCCGTCCTTGGTGCTGCGGATTTCCTTGATGCGGCCCATGTCGTCGCGCACGTAGTCGACGCTGCGGCCGCTCGGGTAAGTGAGGCCGGCGGGGCGGCCGTACTGGTCGTAGCGGTAGGTGGTGGTGTAGGCTTGGCCGCCAGTGGTGCGCACTTCGCTGACTACCCTTCCATGCTCGTCGTAACCGTATTGGATGCTGCCGCTGGCATCGGTCACCTGGCTCAGGCGGCCGATTGCGTTTGCACCCTGGTCGTAGATGTAGGTGACGCTGGTGCCATCGCTGAAGGCGGCGGAGGTGACGCGGTTCAGCACATCGTACTGGTAGGTTGTGGTCTGGTTCTTGGCGTCGGTGCGCGTCTTGATGTTGCCGGCGTCGTCGTAGGTGTTGACGGTGTTGCCGGTATCGGGGCTGCTGGTCTGGACCAGGTTGCCCAGGCCATCAATGGTGTAGGTCGTGGCCAAATTACGGGCGTCCGTCACCTTGACCAGGCGGTCAAGCCCGTCGTAACCGTATGCGGTGACGCCCGAGCGAGGATCGGTCGTCACGGTGCGGCGGCCAAACACATCGTAGTCATTCGTCGTGATGCGGTTCAGCGGATCGGTGACCTTGGTGAGCAAGCCGGCGGTGTTGTAGTCGTAGCTGGTCATCATGTTCTGGACTTGTGCGCTGGCGGCGCAGCACAGTGCAGCGCCGATGGCGAAAATGGTGGCGCGGATCATTGCACTGCTCCGGTAACTTGTTTCAGGCGGCTGAACGTATCGAACACGCGGCTGATCCTGCGGGTCAGCTGGCCGCCCGCGTCTTTGCTGTCTTCGCCAACCCGGTTGCCGGAAAGGTCGAGAGTGTAGGTGATTTTGTTGCCCAGGCTGTCGGCGATAGCGGTCAGACGGTGTGCATCGTCGTAACTGTAGGTCGTGGTGGTACCGTCCGGCGTGGTAACGGTTTTCAGGTTACCCACCGCGTCATGGGTGTAGCTGGTGATCTCGCTGCCACTCGATACCGAGTCGAGCCAGCCACGCGGGCCGTAGGCGAAGCTGGTCACCATGCCGTTTGGATCGGTGATCTGGCCAACCCGTCCGTTCACGTCGTAATTGCCGTAGCGGGTGACGTGGCCGGCTGCGTTGGTTACCGTTTCCAGGTTGCCCTGGTTGTCGTAGGCGAGCGTGATGTCGACGCCTGGCCCTTTCTTGGTGAGGAGTTGGCCTGCATCGTTATACGTGAAGTTCCAGGTTTTGCTCGTGCCGCTTGGCGTGGCAGAGAAGCCGCTGGCGCCGCTGGCATCTGTCGTGGCCTGCACCGATTCCGACAACAGGTTGCCGTTGGCGTCGTAGGTGTAACTGGTGATGCGCAGCGGCTCTGCGACTTTCGTGCGTAGGCGCATGGTCGGGTGCCACTCGGTGCTGATGGTGCGGGCCAGCGGGGTGCCGTAGCCTTCAACGCGGCTGGTTTCCATGTTGCGGGTCAGGTCGTAGCTGAAGACCTTCTTGTTCCCTTGCCAGTCCTTGGTGCTCGTCGCATTGTTGTTGGCGTCGAAGGTACGCTCGCGCAGGCCGTCGCAGCCTTCGCATGGCTGGTCGATGGCGTCGCTCAAAGCTACGCCAAGCGCGATCCTGTAGTGGTAGTTGCGGGTGACTGTTTGCGGCACCGCGGCGGTGCCAACATAGGAGGTCACCGTAGTGGTACTGGTGCCGTCCGGGGCATGCCCGGTGTATGAGAGGCTCACCTTTTCTACACCGCCCGCGTGCTCGGACGATGTCGCCTGGTTGTAGCAATTCCAGTTCCAGGTCGCGTAGCGCGCACCATTTTCATCCGTGATGCCCGTCAGGGCGTTGGGCAGGTGGCGGGAGTTCGGGCCGAAGCTGACTGCATTGTTGCAGGGGGTTCCGCCGTTGATCAGGTTCCACTCGTTATAGTGATATTTTCTCTTCTGGCTCCCCGGGTATGTGACCGCTGTCAAATTCCCTGCCCGGCACATTTCGGGGTTTTTGTTATTGGTAGGACAGTCGCCCGTGACACCGTCATATTCGTACAAATATGCCTGGCCAGCAGCGTCGATGGCCTTGGCGACACGTTGTTTTTCGTCGTATTCGAATTGCATCTGGCGTCCCCAGTTGTCGGTGACGCAGACGGGCAGTCCTGCAGCAATTTCCGGCCCGGCTTGCACGTTTGAGCAGGCAGGTGCATCTTCGGGTGAACGCGACACCGACGTGTCATTGCTGGCGCCGGTGCTATAGGTGTAGCGCTGCCAAGCGCCGGTGGCAGACGCGATGGACAGCAAGCGGCCATTGGCGTCGTACTTCTCGACATCCTGGCTCGCTGTCGTGTAATTCCAGCTGGTTGGCGTAACACCGTCCGCGGCGTACTGGGCGCTCAGACGCTCGTTGACATCGTCGTCACTAATCCATTGGCTGCCAGATCGGTTGAAAATATGGAGCTTTCCATCGGGGCGGGTCACCACGGCCGACTGTCCACTTCCGTCGGGATGCGGGAAGGTGCAGAAAGTGATGCCTTCGGACCGGGTGTAACACGCCATCGGCTTTGTGCTGTTACGCAGCCAGACTTTGCGGTCGAGTGCAGAAGTCCAGTGGCTGCCGAACACACCTTTGGCGTGCACGTCACCGGAGAATTGCCCACCGTTGTATGTACGGATCAGTTCGAGCTTGAACCCGGGGTTTGCAGGAACAAAGTCTGCTTCGATCTGCACCTTATTACCGGTACCCGGCGCGATCGGGTTCCCGCACATTGGACACGTCGGACCGTTCCCTTTGGGAGCGGACGGCACAGGCTCGCCAACCGGCGCAATATACTCACATGCGTACTTTTCCGGCGCATAGATGTACCGTCCATCGGTGCCGCAGGCGGCCGCCGCGAAATAGACATCCATAGGACTCGCCGGGGTCGTGAATCTGTGATAATAACCAGAGCCATAGTGGGTATGAAGCGGGGGTGGCGTGGAACCACAGATGCGCACCGGGTCCTGACCAAGTTCCGACGCAAGGCTGTTACACGCGGCAAAGAGTGCCTCACTCGTCCCGTAATCTCCGACCCACATGACTGTGTTACCGTCGGGAGTGACGGGAACATAGTCAGCATAGGCATTCGCACTTAGCAATAGGCTAGCGAGCGATGCAATTATCCACTTCGCAATCATGATTATTGTCTTAAGGAAATAAATTCCCGGAAGAATATCATGTACATTAGTGAATAATTCTCTCGGATTATCACATATGCTGTGGCGGTCATTACTGCATTTTTGCACTCGCGGCGCCAAACCCGCGTTCAGAGGTTGCGGGGATCGAAGTCTACCCGAGTCGAACGACTATGCAGGCCGTCGCCACATTACGCAACCATCACCGCCATCCAGGCGCTTTGCGGTACATCAAAAATATACGACGGCTCAGGTTGACATACCCTGAGATGATGGACGGTCCTGAACATATCGCACCAGGAGAACTGCATAACTTGAATATTCGATGAGTAAAAAAAATCCCCGTCGCAGCGAGGATTTTCTTCAGATTTGCCGCTTACTTTTCTCCAGCTCGTGCTGCATTAGATGTTCCTCGAATTCCTAAAGGTCAATGGACAGCTTCTGACCGAAACCACCCGGAGCGAAAGTAAATCCATTGACCGTGCCAGGTCAGCCAAAGCTTCCAACCTAAAACGCCCCCAGTATCCAACTCATTGGCCAGGCACGTTCCAATCATTAAGCTGCTGCTTCTGGCAGATCCGCTTTACCGAGTTTGAGCGCGGAGGCGCCAGATCGCCAGCATCCCGAACAACGCTGCAAACGCCAGCTGCACCCCAGCCGTCTGCAGCGCGACATCCATCCCCAAGCCGCGCCAGGTCATGGCATCCAGCCCATCGACCGCCCAGCGCGTCGGCACCACCACGGTCAACTGCTGCATCCAGGCCGGAAACACGAACGTCGGTACCCAAGCCCCGCCCAGCATCACCAGGATCAAGGTCGCAAATGTCGCCAGTCCGCGCGCCGCCTCAGGCGTTTTGCCAAACGCCGCAATCAGCAGGCCGAACGACGCGGTCATCAACGCAAATGCCACCACCACCAGCGCGAAACCGGCCAGATTGGTAATTTCCACCTTGAACATCAGCATCGCGGCGAAGAAGATCGCTACCATCAAGCCCGCAGCAATCATGGCGCCCGACAACGCGCGTGACACCAACACCTGCGACATCGTGATCGGTGCCGCCAGCAAGCGATTCCAGATCCCCATGCGGCGCGCCAGCAGGATGCCGATGCCCACATCAATCCCCATGAACAGGATGAACTGCACACCCATGCCCGCAAACGCGTGTGCGTAGCCGTTGTACTTCGGCCCCGAACTGAGTGCTTCATCTTTGGTGTTAAACGGCACGCTCATGCCGACGCCGCTGCCCGACTCTTTCGCCGGCTTGGCCGCTTCGTGCTCCTGGAATTTCTTCAGGCTCCCCAGCAGGCCAACCAGCGCATCCTTGTCCTCGCCGGCAGGAGAACTTTCCAGCTT
The DNA here is from genome assembly GCF_001425005.1 of Duganella sp. Root336D2. GTDB lineage: Bacteria > Pseudomonadota > Gammaproteobacteria > Burkholderiales > Burkholderiaceae_D > Rugamonas. The sequence continues at coordinate 8,595 of NZ_LMDB01000009.1, forward strand.
TTTCAAGCTGTCGTCGGTGAACTTGGCACCCGAGGCGCCACCGCCCATCACTTCTCCCGTCACACCCTGCATGACGTGCTGCGTCAGCAAGCCCTTCACCATCGCCAGCACGGTCGATTGCGAAGGGTCGTAATACACCGGCAGCTCCGGCTTGCTGTCAGGCTGGAACAGGGATTTGCCAGCCGCATCGCCAAAGCCGGCCGGAATGACTACTGCCACCATCAGCTTGCCCGCGCGGACTTTATCCTGTGCTTCCTGCTGGCTCATCTCCTTGACCGACAGGTTGGCATCGGCCTTCAGCGAATCGCCGATCTTGCGGCCGATCACGCTGCTGTCCTGCTGCACCAGGCCGATTTCAATCTTGCTGTTATTGCCGCTACCCGAGCCGCCGAACAGCGAGCCAAAGAAAGCTGCCAGCACGATCGGCATCAGCAGGTTAAGCATCAGCGCACGTTTGTCGCTCAAATACAGGATCAGGTCCTTGCGGATCATTGCAATAATTGCTGTCATCGGAATTCCTTAGTCGCGCAGGGTGCGGCCGGTCAGGGAAAGGAAGATATCTTCCAGCTTGGTGCGGGCGGTCGAGAAATGGGCCAGCGCGTGGCCCTGCTCGTCCAGCCAGCGCAGCACGGGCGCGGCGTGGGCCGCTCCGTGCAGGCTGATGTCCAGCACGACACCATCGCGGCGCACGCCTGCAACACCCGGCAAGCCGGCCAGCGAAGCGACCAGCAATTCGGCCGGCAGGATATCGGCGCCCGCCAGCTCCACCTGTAGCGCAGCTTGCGCCGGCAGACGTCGATACAACTCCGACGGCGCCGCATCCGCCAGCACCTTGCCGTGGTCGATGATCACGATATGGTCAGCCAGGCGCTCGACTTCTTCCATGTAATGGCTGGTGTAGATCAGCGAACGTCCCTGCGCCTTCAACGCTTCCAGCGTATCGAAGATGGCGTTGCGGCTTTGCGGGTCGACGCCCACCGTCGGCTCGTCGAGGATCAGCAGTTGCGGATCATGCAGCAGCGCCGCGCCGATATTCAGGCGACGCTTCATGCCGCCCGAGAAGGTGGATGGCTTGTCTTTGGCGCGGTCGGACAGGCCCACCAGCGCCAGCACTTCCTCCGCACGTCTGGCAAGCGCCGCGCCCTTCAGGCCGTACAGCGCGCCGAACAACTTGAGGTTTTCAATCGCCGGCAGCTCTTCATACAGGGCCAGGTCTTGCGGCACCAAACCCAGTTTCTGCTTGGCCGCACTGGCGCCCTGCACTACCGGCTCGCCATCCAGCGTGACGCTGCCCGCGTCCGCCTTGATCAGTCCACAGATCATGCTGACTGTCGTCGACTTGCCCGCGCCGTTAGGCCCCAGCAGGCCCACGGTCTGCCCAGGCTGCACCTGGAACGAAACGCCATCGACCGCGCGCCGCTCCCCAAAAGACTTGCTCAACCCCGTGACACTTAACACTCTTCGTCCTCCAGAAAAAAAACGGCGCCGCTACTGCGGCGCCGCTATCGGTGCGCACGCCTCTACAGGGCGTATCGCACCACGTTGTCACTCCATTCGAATGCCGACATTTCCAGCTCCACCAGTTCCTCGGTCGAAATCGCGAGGTCTGCCAGGGCCGGCAGGATGCGGGTGTCCATGTCCTCCAGGCGCTCGATGCACTCGGCCAGCTTGAGCAAGTCGCCGAAGAAACCGCCGCGGAACATCAGCGCTTCGCCGACTTCGTCGCCCATCGGGATCTGGGCCAGGATTTCCTGCATCGGAATGCCGAACAGCGTATCCATCAGCGACATGATGCCGACCGTGAATGCGATATCGGCTACATGCCGGTGCGCCGGGCGCAGCTTGGTGGCCAATAGTTCCAGCAGGCGGCCGCGCGTGGTGGCCAGCATCAGCAAAGGCGTCATCGAATGGCCGCGTTTGCCCGGTTCCGCGTACAGCATGATCTGCAGCCAGCGCTGCAACTGTCGGCGGCCCAGGATATGCACCGCCTGGCTCAGGGAGTCGATGCGCTGGCGCGCGCCAACAGCCGGCGTATTTACCAGGCGCAGCAGGTTCAGCGCCAGCGACACATCCTTCTTGATGGCACGTTCGATCTCAGTGTTATCAGCATCCGAGCTCACCAGGGTCATCAGTTCCATCACCGCCATTTGCGACGGTGACAGCTTCTTGCCGCTCATGATGACCGGCTTGGCGAAGTAATAGCCCTGGAAGTAATCGCAGCCCAGGTCCAGGCAATTCTTGAATTCGTCGCGGTTCTCAACCTTGCAGGCCACCAGCTTCTTGCCGTCCTGCTTGAAGCGCGGCGCCAGCTTGACCAGGCCATCGAGCGGCATGTCGCGCATCGACAGCTTGATGTATTCCACCATCGGAATCAGCGCAGGCAGTTGCGGCGAATCGGGATTGATGTCGTCCAGCGAAAAGCGGAAACCGTGGCTGACCAGTTCCGACATGCGCGACAGCACGGCCGGCGCCAGCGTGCTGGCAGCGCTAACTTCCAGTACCAGCTTTTCGCGCGGCAGGAAGCCGAAGATATCGCTCAGGATCGCGTCCGCATCGACGTTGACGAAGCCGATGGCGTCGCCGATAGTACGTTCCATGCCCAGTTGCGCCGCATGCGCCACTACCGCTGCAGTAGCGGACAGGGCGGAAGTGTTGATATTGGCCGGGCCAACCGGAGCGTTGCGAAAAAGCAACTCATATCCGAACAAGGCCTGGTTCCGGTCCAAGATCGGCTGCCGGCCCAGATAAAATTCGCGAACTTTCAGGCTCTGGGAGGCCGCATCGTTGCTGGAAAGGTCGATCATAGGGAAATTCCTGACGTGTCCTGACATTTTGGCATCAATTCTTGCCGGTGTCTGTTAAATTTTCTCGAAGTCCCGCTTTTGCGGCAGGCCATCCACAAAGCATTTCATCTCGCCTGGTGCAAAGGCGGTCCATTGCTCATTGGTAGTTAATGGCTGGGTCACGATCACTGCTACGCGGTCATTCGGCGTGGTGACCTGCGAGAAGTCCACGCTCACATCTTCATCGGACAGATTGGCCGTATCGAACGGATATTTGCGCACGATGTAATGCAAATGGGTCGAGCAATGCGCGAACATCGCGCGGCCGTCGGAGAGCATCATGTTGAAAGTCCCATGGGCGGCAATGCTGCGCACGGTCTTCTCGATCTGCGCGCGCAGCATCGGCAACGGCGGGCAGGTGTCGCCAAAGCGCTCGCTCAACTCCTGCATGATCAGGCAGAAAGCCTGCTCGCTGTCGGTGGTGCCGACCGGGCGGAAAGGCCCGTGCAGCACGGGCGCAAATTCCTTCAGGTCGCCGTTGTGGGCGAACACCCAGTAACGGCCCCACAGCTCGCGCACGAAGGGGTGACAGTTCTCCAGCATGACCTCGCCCTGCGTGGCCTTGCGGATATGCGCGATCACGTTCTTCGACTTGATCGGATAGTTCTTGATCAGCTCCGCAATCGGGGAATGGATCGCGGCCTGGTGGTCGACAAAATGGCGCACGCCGGCGCCTTCGAAAAAGGCAATGCCCCAGCCGTCATGGTGGGTATCGGTCTGCCCGCCGCGCAGGGCGAAGCCGGTGAAACTGAACACAATGTCGGTCGGGACATTGCAGTTCATTGCGAGAAGTTGGCACATCCCTCAACTTTACCATGCGGGCGCCGGGCGGTTGGCCGCATAGTAGGCCGATACCACAAGAATTGCGGCAATCCATAGATAGCCGCCGGCACTCAATCCGAGGGACAGGTTTCCGATATCGGGGCCGCAACCCGGTCCGCCGGCCAGGCCAGCGCTTGCCAGGAACGAAGCTGCGCCTGGCATCAACAGGTTGCGGTTGTTTGTCCCGCGCGCTACGCGATAAATCATGAGGAAGTAAAGAATGTTTGCAAACCACGCGGGCTGCAAACCTATGATGCCGAGCCAGCCCATGAACAGAACCTGGAATCCCATCATGCTATTGGATCGGCAGAGCAATGCGGGCATTAGCAGACTTGATGCATATGCGCCAACTGAAACGGCAACAAGAAGATATCGATTCGGATTGATCAGCGCCTGCTCCATTGGCCCCTTTCCAATAAGCGCAAGCCTCTGCGACCATCCAGTTGATGATCTCCGCAGCCGGCGGCGCGAAGCCGCAACCGACGCCCATGCTGCCCGCAGCCTCCAGCCGGACATGCACCCATTGGCGCCAGCAGGACCGGATGCTCAATCCCGAGCCTCGCCGTCAGCCTGGTCTTCAGTCACATGCGCTCACCATCACGTAATAGCCATCCAGGTCGCGAAGTGCAAACTCCCTCGTTCCGGTGCTGGGATTAACGCTTGGCTCTTCCTCAAGCTTCGCCACAAGGGCGCGCGCCCTGGCCAATGCATCGTCAAAGTCATCGACGCGGAAGAACAGCAACAACCCATTACCGGGCTGCGAATCGCCGGGACTTGCCAGCGTGGGATGATCATGCGAGCCCCATTGGTGAAGACAGAGCAGGACCGTTCCGTCTCCGTCCAGTACCTGCCCGAAGAATTCATGGGCCGGTGCGGTCTTCGGCTGCCCGAACAGGGTTTGATACCAGTTGAAGCTATGGGCGACGTCGGCTACGCCGATGATTGTCCATGTCCGCTTCATGAAACCTCCTTAGAATCTCCAACGCATGTAGGTCGGCGGCCGATCGATAGCGATCAAGAACGCTCATCGTATCGCCCAGCAGGTATTTTTCTAGGCAGAGCTGCGCATCCATGATCCAACTGGAATGGAATGTCCCGCAGCGTGAGTACCGCCTCTACAGCGTTCTGCACCGCCAACTGAGCTACGAAATCAGATACTCCTGCATAGTACGCGCCTTGTCGCACAGCGGCTTAACCGAAGCGACCAGGCCGGAATACTCGGCCTTTGGAAACTTCTTTATTAGTTTGGCATAGTCTTCGAGCTCCCTTGGCGTATAGGCCTCCTTAAGCAAACGAACAAACGTTGCAATGATTCTGGCGCGATCAACTGGCAAGACCTGGCCTGCGTTCTTTCTCAGGGCGCGCGCAAGGTCGCTTTTGATTAGCTTACCGAAGGGCAGCCACATCGGATCCTGGTCGATCAATTCGATGGCCATGTCGAGTGCGTCCGGGTCACCTCGCGCAACAGCCAGGCGCAGGTTCTCAAATACCGCACCAATCCAAAGGGCCTCATGTTCGATTGGATGATTCGGAAAATACGACATCACATGCGGTCCCAGCTGGTCTTGCAGGCGCTCTTTAATCCGAAATCCCTGCATCTCAGGCATCGTCTTCACCTAAGGACCCGGTATTGCCACGCAGGGATTCGATTGCTTCGCCCATTCGAGCTTGGGATGCGGCATGCTGATCATCTGCGCGCCATTCAGCACTGTGATACATGAATTTCGAAATGACCATACCAATGGCATGCACTGCGTCGTGCCGCGACTGCCCTTCCGCCATCAGTCGTTTTACCGCGCGTTTGCTCGGACCGTACCCCGACGCCAGCTGGTCCTCAACCGCGACATGGAGATACGCATGAATCTTCGAATTGCGCAGCTTCAGTCTCTTCGCAATATGGTAATTTTGAACGACACGAAACCGATCCCGGCCCGGTAAAGCAAGCCATTCACGCGGATTCGGCTCCGCATCCGGGTCATAGTAAGTTTGCGTCATGGAGCCTCAGGCATCTTCGTTTTCGAAGTTAAGTTCAATGCCATTCCCCGCCGGATCGGTAAGGAAAATCTGAAGCTGCTGCGTTGCCGGAACAACGGCAAACCGGTACTTGATGCCGCGCGCAGCAAGCTTGCTTTCGTACGCCGCGCGATCAGTGCAACGAAAGGCCGCATGGTCAAACGTGCCTGTTGGCAGCGCTGGCCGGATTTCATCCGGCCCGGCCTCGGACAAGTGCAACACAGCGTGTTCGCCAGCGTACAGCCAATAGCCAAAGCTGCGAAACGGTGGCCGGTGGCCGATCGTCAGCCCGACCACATCGCAATAAAAGTCGCGCAACTCATCGAGCAACGCTCGCGATGCGCGCAGGTTGTAATGGCCAAAGCCTATGGCTGGCATTTGAGCTCCTGGAATTAACTAGTCCGACCAGCGATAGAACTCGAATCGGTCAACATAATTGAATCTCGTAATACCATGCCTCTTCATCTAACTTCCGCAGGGAGCATTTAGAAAACTTGGGATCAAACGAACCAGCTTCTTTGAGAAGGTCCTTAACCACCGCTTCAGCATTAGCGATCGCCACGCGTGGTGAAAGCGGCGGAAACGCATCTCGCGCCGCCCATCGCGGCAGCTTCAATAACGCCTCCGCCCAGTTGCAGTGGCCCAGGCATTGTTGCGGTAATGGTCGGTCCCGTCAGCAGCTCTACCCGTCCAGGTTTGCCTGCACTCGGGGCATTCACCAACCGAGCGAACGAGCTCCGCCTTTTCACATGCTTCACTACAGAAGACAGGTCGTGGATTGGAGGGCATTAGGTGCTGCGCCGCCCCAGGTCGGTAATCAGCAATGGGTTGCCTTCCCTTAACGAGTCCGCCACTGCCTTGCTGGTGCGCCGATTGGCCTTGATGTCCTCAAGTTCGGCGCTTGTGATGCCCACCAGCTGCAGGAATTCGACACGGCCATGCGGTGTATCGATAGGCTGCAGCTCAGGATCGAGCACGCAGACCAGACCCACAAGGTCGGTGTCGGAGTCCAGGTAAATCGGACCATTGGCCGGTATCCAGTGATATTCCTCGAACCATTTGCCCGACTGGAAAATATAGCGGCCAAGGTTCTGGATAAGGCTGCAAACCCAGACAAGCTGGTCCTGGGTCTCGCCTTTGTTTGCCAGCCGGAAGGTCAGTTCGAAACCGAAGCGGCTGAAATCCTTGCCCACCGATTGCTCGTCGTAATAGAGCGAAGTGAAGCCGAAGCTGCAAAAGTGGAAGTGCGGAGTTCCGGAGGCATTGCTTTGATATGCGCTAACCCCGTCGATGGGGTCCGGCCCACCCAGGAAGCCTTTGATGACCGTGCCCCAATGCCAGGGCTCCTGCTCTCCATAGAGCCGCTTGAGGGAATCTTCGATAGCGTCCCAGCCAGGAGCCGCATCGTCGCGGCCGGAAAATCGAGTTTTGTATTCGGTAAGGTCCAATGGCGCCTCGAGTTAGCGTTTTGCTAAATTCTACACCAGGGGACTAAGGAAAACGGGCAGCGCTGACATGGCTGCCCATGGTGGAGCAAAGGAGCGCTCCACGGAAGGATGCAAAAGACTTAGTGCAACAGCACTGGCTGACTCATCAGTGCTTCATAGTTTCCCAGGAAATCATCGATCTCCTCGATGGTGGGCTCACTGGCAATCAATTCGTTAACGTCGCGGCGGAAGTTCTGCGCCATGACCCCGGCAATGAAGATTTCGCGCTTACCGCCTTTGTCGACAATCTCGTAGCCGCCGAAGCGCAAGGCTTCCAGGCTGCGGTCCGCGCCAAATTCGACAACACTGTATTGCTCGCTGTTGTAAATGAGGTTCATGTGGCTTCCTTCACGTTTCGTTTCCAAACCGAGATGGGGCTGTCCTGGCCATTTTCAAGCGTTCAGTACCGGCTCCAGGCGCAGAAGGGCGTCGTAAGGTGCCGTGGCAAGCATGGCGCGCAGGCTATCCACGTGAGTGGCATCGGCCAGGCTGATAAAGAGCTGCGCCGGGGGACGGCGCAAGAGACGATTCAATGTAACACGTAAGACAAGATTACCGGCGCAGCATAAGCAGCCGGGGGCGATGCGATGTACCTGCGGCTGCCATACCGTCGGGTCACTTTCATCATACACCAATGGAGAATTAGCGAGGGCCAATCCTTCAAGGATGATGGCCGTTGGTGCGCCAGGCAACAAAACGGCCGCAATCGCGCGCTCACGCGTTGCGGCCGTTGCGCCTGTTACCAGGGTCGTCAGGACCAAGCTTGATCCGTCAAGCCTGATTCTTCTTCGACAGCTTGCCGGGCTCGACACCCAGTTGCTTCAGCTTGCGGTACAAGTGGGTCCGTTCCAGTCCGGTCTTCTCGGCCACCCGGGTCATGCTGCCGCCTTCGCGGCCGAGGTGGTGTTCGAAGTACATGCGCTCGAACGCGTCGCGTGCTTCGCGCAGCGGCAGGTCGAACGACAGGTTGAAGATCGGATTGTCACCGTTGACCGCACGCGCCATGCCCAGGTTGTGGGTTACCGGCTGTTGCGTCACCTGCACCTGGCCGAAGCTGCTCTCTTCGACCGGCGCCGGCATCACCGGACGGGTCGCCATCACCGGCGCGCGCACGGCTTCCTGCGCCCGGCTCAGGCCAGCCTGCACGGCCTTCAGCAGCTTTTGCATCGCAATCGGCTTTTCCAGGAAATTCATGGCGCCGATGCGGGTCGCCTCCACTGCTGTATCAATGGTCGCGTGACCGGACATCATGATGACCGGCATGGTCAGCAAGCCATCTCGCTGCCATTCCTTCAGCAGCGTAACGCCGTCCGTGTCCGGCATCCAGATGTCGAGCAAGACCAGATCGGGCGTGCCGCCGGCGCGAGCCTGGCGCGCCTGCTGGGCGTTTTCCGCCAGCGTGACCGCATGACCTTCGTCACCCAGGATTTCCGAGAGCAGCTCCCGGATGCCCATTTCATCATCAACTACGAGAATGTTTGCCATGTATCCCTTGCCCCTTCCCTCATTTTTATCGCTCTCTACGCAGGCATTCTATACCTGTCGGCGCGACAATGATTTTATTAGTCCAACAATATTATGCCAACTACACCGACGCCAACTTTAACAGCAAAATCAGCACCGACGCACCACTACTATCGTCACGGTTCTGGATATCGATCCGGCCCCCGTGTTCCTCGATAATTTTTTTCACCATCGCCAGGCCCAGGCCAGTGCCCTTCGCCTTCGACGTCACATACGGTTCGAACGCATTGGCCAGGATTTTCGGTGCGAAACCGGGGCCATTGTCCGAGATTGAGAGGCGCACTGCAATACGCGTGCCGCCATCCGCACTCTGGTAGATGATGCCCTCGGTGACCACGTCGATGCGCGGCTCGGCGTCCGCAGGAGGATGCTCCTGCAGCGCGTCCTGCGCATTTTGCAGCAGGTTGTGGATTACCTGGCGCAATTGTGTGTCGTCGCCCAGGATCATGGGCAGGGCCGGCGCCAGACTGGCGTGGATGATGTCGTTGCCCTCCCCGCTCACGTACAAATGCAGGATGTCCTCGACCAGGGAATTCAGCTCGAGCGGCTGCAGCACGGCAGGCGGGGTGCGGGCGTAATCGCGGAAGTCGTCGACCATGCGTTTCATGGCGGAGACCTGGTTGACGATGGTGGTGGAGGCCTTGTTGAGCAGTTCCACATCGGGGCCGGCCAGCTTGGATTCAAGCTTCATCTGCAGGCGTTCGGCCGACAGCTGGATAGGCGTCAGCGGGTTCTTGATTTCATGGGCCAGGCGGCGCGCTACTTCGCCCCAGGCGATCGAGCGCTGGGCCGAGATCACGTCGGTGATATCGTCGAACACGACGATGTAGCCGGTGCCGGTTTCCAGCGGCAGGCGCGAGCCGCGCGTCAGCAGGATCTGTTCATTGTCCTCGGGGCTGCCGGGCTTGCGCGGAATCTCGATCTGGCGCTGCCAGTGCAGGCGCGCCACGTTGCGGCCGGCTGCCGTCTGCGCGCTCTGTGCCGAGAACGCGCTGATGATGGCGGCGGCGAATTCCTGAATGCCTTCCACTTCGGACAGCGGCTGCCCGATCAACGTCACGCCGGCATGCTGCAGGATGCGCTCGACAGAGTCGTTGCAGGTGACCAGGCGGAATTCGGAGTCCAGCACCATCACCCCGGCGGACATATTGGCCAGCACCGACTCCAGGTGGGCCTTGGCGTTCTGCAGCGCGATTCGATTGCGTTCCACGGCGCTGCGCGCTTCCGACAACTGGCGCGTCATGGTGTTGAAGGATTGCGTCAGCGTGCCCAGTTCGTCCGAGCTGGCCACGATCGGGCGCGGCGACAGGTCGCCCTCCGCCACCGCGCGGGTACCTTCTGCCAGCAGCAGCAGCGGCTGCGCCAGGTCGTTGGCGATCAGGAAGGCCGCCGCGATGGCGCCGAACACCGCCAGCAACAGCGTCAGTGTCAGCGTTTCAATATACATCTTGCGCAGGCCGACGCGGGCTACGAAGCGTTCCTTGTATTCCGAGAAGGCGGTACGCAGCATTTCGCCGTTGCTGGCCAGCTTTTGCGGCACGGCCTGGATGATCTGCAGGTAGCGCGGCGCCAGGTGGGCGCCGGACGGCTGCACCCCGTCGGGGATCGCCATCAGCACGCGCAGGCGCAGCACGCTGTTGGCGTCGAGCGGCGCCGGCTGCGGAGCGCCGATGCGGTCGTCGCGCAGCTCGCCGCCGCCCTCGTAGGCGGCATAGGACGGGTCTTCCTTGGCCTTGTTCAACATGGCCGCGGAAGGCAGGTCGGCCGACAGGTTGATGCGGCGCTCGCCCATGGCAGACACGATCAGGCCGCCGTCGGCATCGACGATGATGGCGCTCTGGGTACCAGGATGGCGGCGCACGAAACGCGCCAGCGTGGCCGGCGCAGCATAAAACGGGTCTTCGGCCAGTTGGCGCACGGTGCCGCGCGCCTGCGCTTCCAGTTCGGCCAGCGATTCATCGAGCGCCGAGCGGCCCAGGTCAAGGCCGGCGTCCAGCGCTTCTTCCACGCGCACGTTGAACCAGGAATCGATGGAGTGCGACACGAACTGCACCGACACCAGGAAGATCACCAGGCCGGGCAAGACGCCGATAGCGGCAAACAGCACCACCAGCCGCGTCATCAGGCGCGAACCGAACTTGCCGCTCTTGTAGCGCGCATAGAGGCGGAACAGGGAGACCCCGACCAGCAGCACCAGCGCCACCGCGACCGACGCGTTCAGGCCAAGCAGCCAGCCGTAATAGCGGTCGAACAAGCCGGAGTTATCGGAGGCCGACGCGAGCAGGAACAGCAATATGCTGCAGATCGCTCCCGCGACGACAAACAAGTACCTGAGGGCCGACGTCACTTACTCAGCCCTGTACTGGAAGGTTTTTTTGCTGGACGAGAGTCGCCACTCGCTGTTGTTGAAGGCGTTGACCTGGATCGGCTTGGGCAGGTAATCCTTGTCCATGCCCATGCGCAGGGTAACGTTATATGTTTCGCCCACTTTCAGGGTGCCGCGCGGAGCGACTACCCAGCGGGTGGGACGGCGGATGAAAAACAGGGCTTCGTCCAGCGTCTGGAAAGGCTGGGCGACGGAACCGATGATCTTGACGTAGTACTGGCGTATCAGCACGTCGTACCACAGCTTGTGGGTGCGCTTGGCGGTAACGGCTTTTTCGTCGAACCAGTACCAGCGCGGGCGGGTAAAACTGATTTCCGTGGTGAAGTGCAGCGAGACCCCTGATTGCACGGCCTCTTCCAGGCCGTGGCTCAACTCGAACGAATATGCCGAGGACAGGCGGTACCCTTCTTCCGCCGCCTCGATATAGGCGCGCGTGATCTCCACCGTCTCGTCGGAGGCGTGGGCAGCGTGCGGCAACGCACACGCAAGCGTCAACAGCAACTGCCAGCAAAGGAGTCGAAGAAATCTTTGGATCACTTGCCTGGTGCTCGTTAAAGGGTTACGCATCTTTCCGGAACAATGCGTAGAACAAACCATCGTGATCCTGCTCGGCGCCGCCCAGGGGCAGCAATTGGCCCGGCGCATCGAGGCGGGTGGCGCGGTTGCGCACCGCGAAAGCGGCCGCCTGCGCCTCGGACTCCTGCGGCCACAACGAACATGTCACGAACAGCAATTTACCATTGGGGGCGAGCATTTTCCAAAGATTGTCGAGAATTTGCGACGAAAGTGTTGCAAGTTGACGGGTGTCGCTCTTGCGTCGCAACCAGCGGATATCCGGGTGGCGGCGCACGATGCCGGAAGCGGTACAAGGCACGTCGGCCAGGATGCGGTCGAACTGCTGGCCGTCCCACCAGGCGTCGCTCTGCGCCTCTGCCGGCTGCAATGTTGCCTGCAACTGGAGGCGGTCGAGGTTTTCCTGGACGCGCTGCAGGCGCTTCGGATCGGCGTCCAATGCTGTCAAATTGACATCGGCCAGTTCGAGGATGTGGCAGGTTTTGCCGCCCGGGGCGGCGCAGGCGTCCAGCACGCGCATGCCGGCTTGCACATCCAACAACGGCGCCGCCAATTGGGCGCCGGCGTCCTGCACGGACACGTCGCCCTGCTCGAAGCCTGGAATCTGCGACACCGGCACCGGCCTGGCCAGGCGCACGGCGAAATCGCCGACCTGGTTGGCTTCGATGCCTTCCGCCGCCAGGCGCGCCAGGTAGTCGGCCAGCGAAGTGCGGCGGGTGTTCACGCGCAGCGTCAGCGGCGGGGCCTTGTTACCTGCGGCCAGCACCTGCTCCCATTCCTTCGGGTAGGCCGTGATGACGGAGTCGATCCACCACTGCGGGTAATTGTATTTAGCCTCCGGCTGCTGCATGGCTTCGTCCAGCAGCTCTTCTTTCTCGCGCAGGAAGCGGCGCAGCAGGGCGTTGACCATGTTTTTTGCGCGCGCGGTGTCCGGGTGCGAGCCGGCGGCCGTGACTGCCTGGTCGACTACCGTGAAAGCTTCGTACGGGGCCGGGCTGCCGTCAGCCGGGTGCATCAGCGGCAGGGCGACGGAGAGCAGTGCTTGGACCAGCGGGTCCGGGGCTTTGGGCGCCATCAGGCCGATCAGGATTTCGCTCAAGGCCAGCTGGCGCATGGCGCGGTAGGCGATATCCTGGATTGCGCCGCGGGCTTGCGGGGTGACGCTATTGCTTGCGAATACGCCTGCCAGTGCCTGCGGCAGTGCGGTGCCTTGCTGGACTTGCACTGCGGCGCTAGCGGCGCCCAGGATCGCGAAGGCCAGCGAGTCCTGTTTCAGCTCGGACTGGAAATCGGTCTGTACGCGCGGTTGCAGGTCGCGGTGGTGGCTGTCGCGGAAGGCTGGTCTGGCTGGGGCGCGCGGCGCCGGCGTATCGGTCCCGCGGGCCGCTGGCTTGCTGGCCGCCCAAGGCGAGCCCGGAGCGGCGCCTTCTCCGCCAGCCGCACGGCCGAAGCCGCGCTGGCCGCTGTCCGAGCGCGAATCATTGCGAAAATCCGCGCCTTCGCGGCGGCCGAAACCGCGCTGGCCGCCTTCGCCGCGTCCTTCGCCGCGGTTCTCGCGCTCGGCACGCGGTGCAAAGCCGCGCTGTTCGCGCTCGCCCCGGCCTTCACTGCGGCCTTCGCCACGCGTTTCACGCTCCGCACGCGGCCCGGGGCGCTGGGCGCCCTCGCCGCTTGGGCGCGGGCCGTTGGTGCGCGGGGCAGGTTCGCTGCGCGCTGGGCCGGCTGGACGCGGGCCCGCGGCGCGAGGACGATCCGATCCGGCGGAGCGCTGGCCGCCATCCCCTGGCGCGCGCGGCGCCTTGGCAGCCGTCGCAGCCGGCTTAGCCTTTGGTTTGATGGATAAGGTTGGGCGCTCTTTCTTAGTCATTGCAATCCTGTCATCGCGCCCGCCAGCCGGCGGCACGGCCCTGGAGGCCGTTCATCGCGGTAAATCTGTGAAAACCAAGATTGTACCCGGGTTAAGCGCCCTAACCCCTTGTTTCCCCCTGATTTACCCGTTCTTGCAAACAAGTATAATGTTCCTCTTTCAGACGTTCCCGGCTATTCACATGCTCGCCCAACAAAAGCAAGAGATCATTTCCCTGTTCCAGGCCGCCCTCGCGCCGATCCTGGAAGGTTCCGACGTTAAAGCCAACGTGGTGCTGGAGCGCCCGCGCGATGCCTCGCACGGCGACGTCGCCTGCAATATCGCCATGCAGCTGGCCAAGCAGCTGAAGATGAATCCGCGCGAACTGGCGCAGAAAATCGTCGCCGCCCTGCAGGAATCCCCAGCCGGCAAGGCGCTGGTGGCTGGCGCCGAAATCGCCGGCCCGGGCTTCATCAACCTGCGTGTGACCGACGCCGCCAAGCAGTCCGTAGTCAAATCGGTGCTGCAGCAAGGCGCCGCCTTCGGCCAGAGCGAATCCCTGGCCGGCAAGAACGTCATCATCGAATTCGTCTCCGCCAACCCGACAGGGCCGCTGCACGTTGGCCACGGCCGCCAGGCTGCCCTGGGCGACGCGCTGTCCTCGCTGTTCGAAGCGCAAGGCGCCAAGGTCACCCGCGAGTTCTATTACAACGACGCCGGCGTGCAGATCCAGACCCTGGCCAATTCGGTCCAGTGCCGCGCCAAAGGCTTCAAGCCGGGCGACGCGGAATGGCCTGAATCGGCCTATAACGGCGACTACATCGCCGACATCGCTGCCGACTTCCTGGCCCGGAAAACCGTTTCCGCCTCCGACGGCCAGCCGGTGACCGGCTCCGGCGACGTGGAAGACATCGACAACATCCGCGCCTTCGCCGTGACCTACCTGCGTAACGAGCAGGACATCGACCTGCAAGCCTTCGGCGTGAAGTTCGACAACTACTACCTGGAATCCTCGCTGTACTCCGACGGCAAGGTGGAAAAGGCTGTTGCAGCGCTGGTCGCCAACGGCCACACCTACGAAGACGGCGGCGCGCTGTGGCTGCGCACCACCGACTACGGCGACGACAAGGACCGCGTCATGCGCAAGACCGACGGCGGCTACACCTACTTCGTGCCGGACGTCGCCTACCACATCGTCAAGTTCCAGCGCGGCTTCACCCAGGCCATCAATATCCAGGGTTCCGACCACCACGGCACCATCGCCCGCGTACGCGCCGGCCTGCAGGCGGTCGGCCTGGGCGTACCGCAAGGCTTCCCTGACTACGTGCTGCACAAGATGGTCACTGTGATGAAAGACGGCGCCGAGGTGAAGATCTCCAAGCGCGCCGGTTCCTACGTCACCGTGCGCGACCTGATCGAATGGTCCGGCGGCGGCGACATCACCAAGGGCCGCGATGCCGTGCGCTTCTTCCTCATCTCGCGTAAAGCCGACACCGAATTCGTGTTCGACGTCGACGTCGCGCTCAAGACTTCCGACGAGAATCCGGTCTATTACGTGCAATACGCCCACGCGCGTATCTGCCGCATGCTGGCAAACTGGGGCGGCGACGAGGCTTCCGTGGCCAACGTCGACCTGTCGCCGCTGACCGCGCCGACCGAAGCAACCCTGCTGGCCGCCCTGGCCCAGTACCCCGAGGTGCTGGCCCGTGCCCAGGCCGAACTCGGTCCGCACCAGGTAGCGTTCTACCTGCGCGACCTGGCCGCCGCACTGCACTCGTTCTACTTTGCCGAAAAAGTGCTGGTGGAAGACGAAGCGACCAAGCTGGCCCGCGTGGCCCTGATGGTTGCTACCCGCCAGGTGCTGCGCAACGGCCTGGCACTGATCGGCGTTTCCGCTCCTAACCAAATGTAAGGTCCACATGGCTTTTCGTTCCCTTCGCTTTTCTCCGCGTCAGCAACAAGGCAACACCTTAGTTGGCTTCATCATCGGCCTGGTCATCGGCCTGGTCATCGCCGTCGTCGTGGCCCTGAGTATCACCAAGGGCCAGACGCCGTTTACCGACAAGGCGCCGAAGAACGGCAAGGCGACCGATGAAGCATCGGGCCAGATCGCCGATCCGAACAAGCCGATGTACGGCAACAAGGAGGCCGTGAAAAAGGCGAACAGCGAATTCGAGCGCGACAGCCAGAAACAGGCTCCCGCCGACGCATTGCAGAAAGTGGTGGACAACATCCAGGCGCAGGGCCAGGCTCCGGCCAAGGCGCCCGCCCCTGCTCCGGCGCCGACGCCGGCCGCCACCTCGCCTGCGGCCCCGCCGCCGGTCAACAGCGCAGCGCCGCCGGCGCAGGCAGCCGCCCCGGCGCCTGCCCTGCCTGGCGAAGACAAGTTCGTGTACTACCTGCAGGCCGGCGCCTTCCGCGAAGTCGGCGACGCCGAGAACACCCGCGCCAAACTGGCCCTGCTGGGCTTCGAGGCTACGGTGTCCGACCGCGCCACCGATGCCGGCGTGCTGCACCGCGTGCGCATGGGTCCTTTCACCCAGGTCGAGGCCATGAACAAGGCGCGCGCCAAGCTGTCTGAAAACGGCATCGATGTTGCCGTCGTCCGTAATCAAAAATAAGGGAAGTCTGAGCGATGAAACTGTTTAAGCAGATCCTGGCCGTGGTCCTGTGCGGCGTAGCCTTTGGTGCCCTTGCTTCGCCAGCCGCCCCGGTTGCGGGCACCGACTATGTAGTGCTGCCCGAGCCGCAAAATGTCGATACCGGCAAGAAGGTCGAAGTCATCGAATTCTTCGCCTATTACTGCCCGCACTGCTATGCGCTCGAACCCGCCATGGCAGCCTGGGCCAGGAAACAGGGCGACAACGTGGTCTTCAAGCGCATCCACGTGGGCCGCGGCCCGTCCGTGCTGCCGCAGCAGAAGCTGTTCTTCGCACTGGAAGCCCTGGGCCTGGTGGAACAGAACCACGCGAAAGTGTTCGCTGCCATGCATGAACAGGGCAACTCCCTGCGCAATGACACCGCGGTGATCGACTGGGCCGCCAGCAACGGCATCGACAAGACCAAATTCACCGAAGCCTATAACAGCTTCGGCGTGGCCGCCAAAGTGCGCCGCACGGAACGCTTGATGGGCGATTACCGCGTCGACTATTGGCCGATGCTGATCGTTGACGGCAAGTACATGACCTCCCCTGCCGAAGCAAACAAGAACGTCAAGCCGGTGCCGGACGAGGCCCAGCAGCATGCCAACGCGCTGACCGTGCTGGACTTCCTGGTGTCCAAGGCAAAGGCGGAGAAGAAGTAAGGCTTTGAAGCGCGTTTTCATCACTGGCGCCTCCAGCGGCATCGGGGCAGCACTGGCAGCGCACTATGCTGCCCAGGGCTGCACTCTCGGCCTGCTGGGCCGCCGCGCCGGCGCGCTGCAGGCGCTTGCCGCCACCCTGCCCAATCCGGAGCGCCACCGCTGCTACGCGGCCGACGTTACCGACCATGCGGCGCTGCGCAGCGCCGCCCAAGATTTCCTCGCCCATGCCGGCGGCTGCGATATCGTCATCGCCAACGCGGGCATCTCGCACGGTACCATCACCGAACTGGCGGAAGACTTGCCGGTGTTCGAATCCATCATCGCCACCAACGTCACGGCCACCGTGGCGACATTTGCGCCCTTCGTGGCGGCCATGCGCGCACAGCGATCGCCGGCGCGCCTGGTCGGCATAGCCAGCGTCGCCGGCGTGCGCGGTTTGCCGGGCGGCGGCGCCTACAGCGCTTCCAAGGCGGCGGTGCGGGTGTATTGCGAATCGCTGCGCGTCGAATTGCGCAGCAGCGCCATCAAGGTTGTCACTATCGCGCCGGGCTATATCGACACGCCGATGACGCAGCAGAACAAATATCCCATGCCATTTCTGATGCAGCCGGCAGATTTCGCCGCGGCCGCGGCGCGCAGCATTGAACGGGGCGACAGCTATCGCGTTATTCCGTTCGGCGCAGGCATGATCGCTCGTTTGCTGCGCGTCCTGCCGAACTGGCTGTACGACCGGGCTTTTGCCAAGGCGCCGCATAAGGCGCGCAAGGGCACGATATGAATGCAGCACCTCTCGCCGCAGCGGCGATGCGCACGCTGCTTGCCGACAGCGCATCGCACGTCGCCATTGAAGTGGTGGACGAAACCGGTTCCACCAACGCCGACTTGCTGGCACGCGTGCCTTGCGCTGCGCATGCTGCTCCCGATGCGCTGCGCGGACCGGTGCTGCGCGTGGCCGAGCGCCAGACCGCGGGACGGGGCCGCGCCGGCCGCAGTTGGCTTTCCGCGCCCGGCGCTTCGCTGACTTTCTCCGTCGCCTGGCCGTTCCGCGCCCCGCTGCACCGCATGGTGGGTCTGCCGCTGGCAGTCGGCGTAGCGCTGGCCGAAACCGTGAACGGACTGGGCGTGCCGGTCCAGCTCAAATGGCCGAACGATATGCTGAAGGATGGCGCCAAGCTGGCCGGCATCCTGGTCGAAACGCAGGCGGCGCCGGACGGCACCATCTGGGCCGTCATCGGCTGCGGCATGAACCTGCTGATGCCGGACGAGATGGAAGCGGCCATCGGCCGCGAAGTATCCTCCGCTCCGTGGCTGGCGCAGATGGACCGCAACGCCTTGCTGGCGCAATTGCTTAGCCGGCTGTGCGCCGTGCTGGCGGAATTCGACGATACCGGCTTTGCCGCCTTCACCGAGCGCTGGAACGCGCTGCAGGCGTGGCGCGGGCAGCCGGTGCGCTTGCTCGACCAGGGCGAAGTCCAGCAGGAAGGCCTGGCCGCCGGCGTGGATCAGCATGGCCGCTTGCTGCTCGACACCCCTACCGGCCGCGTGGCCGTGCTGTCGGGCGACGTTTCGCTGAGGCTCGCGCCATGACCTACGACCTGCTGATCGATGCCGGCAATACCCGCATCAAATGGGCCCTCGCAGCGCCCGCAGCCGGCCTTGGCGACTGGCTGGCACAAGGCGCGCACATGCACGCAGAGGCTGCCGACTTCCCGCCGGCGCTCTCCTCCGCCCTGGCCGCAGCGAGCGCCGGCGCCGTGCCGGCCATCGGCCGCGTGCTGGTAGCCAACGTAGCCGGCCAGTCCGTACGCGATATGCTGGCCGGCTGGCTGGCCGCGCCGCAGCTGCGGATCCAGCCGCCAGCGATCGAATGGTTCGCCTCGATCGCGCAGCGTGCCGGCGTCCGCAACGCCTACCGCAATCCCGCGCAACTGGGCTGCGACCGTTTCGCCGCCGCCATCGGCGCTCACGCGCTATGCCCGGGCAAGGCGATCGTGGTCGCCAACTGCGGCACCGCGACCACCATTGACGCGATCACGGCCGACGGCACTTTCCTGGGCGGCATGATCCTGCCGGGCCTGGGCCTGATGGCCACCTCGCTGGCCAGAAATACCGCCCAGCTGCCGCAAATCAAGCCCGGCAAGCTGCCGGAAGGCTTCGCCGACAACACCGATGACGCCATCCTGTCCGGCTGCCTGGCCGCGCAAGCCGGTGCGATTGAACGCGCATTCGAGTTGCATCAGGCCGTAGAATGTATTATTTCCGGCGGCGCCGCGCCTTACGTCGCGCCCGCGGTTCCCGTGCCGCACCGCCATGTCGAAAACATTGTGATGATAGGACTGCACGCTGCCCTGCGCAGCGCCTGACCCGTATGGAGTGCCCGTGCTGAAACTGATTTTCGCCCTGCTGCTGGTCGCCAATGCCGCGCTGTTTGCGTACGGCGAAGGCTATCTCGGCCAATTCAGCGGCAATGAGCGCGAACCTGCGCGCCTGCAGAAGCAGCAAAACGCCAACAAGCTGCTGCTGGTCAGCGCCAGCAAGGCGGAAAGCGCCGTAGCAGCGGTGGCCCCGCCGCCGCCGGTGCCGCGCGACGAGCCGGCAGCCACCGTCTGCCTGGAAGTCGGCAACTTCGTGCTGGACGATGCCCGCAAGTTTGAGAACCGCCTGGCCCCGCTGGAACTGGGCGACCGCCAGCAGCGCCGCAATGTGTCGGAACAGGAAGTGTCGAGCTACATCGTGCATATCCCGCCGCAGGCCACCCGCGCCGCCGCCGAAAAGAAGGCCGACGAACTGCGCGAGCTCGGTGTCACCAACTTCTTCATCCTGAACGACAGCTCGCCGTTGAAATGGGGCATCTCGCTGGGCGTATTCCGCACGGAAGCGGCGGCGCAGGCGCAACTGGCAGCGCTGGTCAAGCAAGGCGTGCAGAGTGCGCGCGTGGCGCCGCGCTACGCCAGCAGCAAGCAGGTGTACTTCCAGTTCCACGACATCAGCGAAGACGCCAAGTCACGCATCGCCAAGATCGCCGCCAGGTTCCCGGAACAGGAAACCCGTTCCTGCTCTAACGCTCGATAACGATCGGCTTCAGTTTCAGGCTGGAAGGCAGCGCTTTGCCGGCTGCCAGCGCATCTTCGCGGCTGGCATACGGGCCGGCAAACAGGCGATAGAATTTGCCCGCCTGCTCCATGTCCATTTTCAGGCCGGCGTCGCTGGCCTCCAGTCGTTTGCGCAAGCCGTCCGCGCCGTCTTCACGCGCATAGGAACCCAGTTGCAGGTAAAAGCCTTGCTCGCCTGCGCCGCCCAGCAACACCGGCTTGGCCTCGTCGCCATCGGAAGAGGCCAGCATCGGCGCCGCCTTCGGCATGCTTTGCGGCGCCGGGGCCGGGGCCGCAGCAGCCGTAGCCGGTGCGCTGCCGCCGGCTTTCCGCGCTGCGATCATGCGTTCGATCTCGGCCGGCGGCAGGTGCACCACCTCCAGCTGGCTGGTGCCATTGACCAGCAGGCCAAGCTTCAGCGCCGCGGTATAGGAAACATCGATGATGCGGGTCGAATGGAACGGCCCGCGGTCATTGATGCGCACCACCACCGAATTGCCGTTAGAGATATTGGTCACCCGCGCGTATGACGGAATCGGCAGCGTCGGGTGCGCCGCGGTCATCTTGTACATATCGTAGATCTCGCCGGACGAGGTACGCTGGCCATGGAATTTCTTGCCATACCAGGTACCCGTTCCGCGCTGCTTGAAATCCGAACCGAGCGGGATAGGCTTGTAGCTCTTGCCGAACACCACGTAAGGGCGGTTGGAGTAAGGCGCGAGGGGATCGTTGCGCACCTCGGCGTCCGGCGTCTCGATCAGCCCCGCCGGCGGCTTGTCGCCCGGGCCATCGTCCTGGTAGTAGGCGCCGCGTCCGGAGCCCGCAGCCGGCAGCACCGGAATGCCCGGCTGCGGCCTGGCCGTCACCGGCGAAGGCGGCTTGCGCGAAGTTGAATCGGTCTGCGTGGTGCCGCAAGCGGCCAGCAGGGCGGCTGCCGCAAGCGGCAGGAGTCGGATTGCGTGCTTCTTCAAGTTTGCACCAGCTTTCTATGTCGCTGGATCGACATCAGGATGCCCGACGCCAAACCCAGTGTCAGCAGCGCAGTGCCGCCGTAGCTTATGAACGGCAGTGGCACGCCCACTACCGGAAGGATACCGCTCACCATGCCCATGTTGACGAAGGCATAGGTGAAGAAAATCATCGTGATCGCGCCCGCCAGCAGGCGCGTGAACAGGTTCGGTGCGCCCGATGCGATCATCAGCCCGCGGCCGATCAGCAGCAGGTAGAGGAACATCAGGACCAGGTTGCCGACCAGGCCGAACTCCTCCGAAAACACGGCGAAGATGAAGTCGGTGGTGCGCTCGGGGATGAATTCCAGGTGGGCCTGGGTGCCCTGCGTCCAGCCTTTGCCGGTCACGCCGCCGGAGCCGATCGCAATGGTCGACTGCAGGATGTGGAAGCCTTTGCCCAGCGGATCGGAGGTCGGGTCGATCAGGGTCATGATCCGCTCGCGCTGGTAGTCGTGCATCATCGACCAGGCAACCGGCAGGCAGGCCGCGCCCATCAGCAGCAACGCCAGGATGGCTTTCCATGCCAGGCCGGCCAGGAAAATGACGCAGGCGCCAGCAGCCACCACCAGCAGCGCCGTGCCCAGGTCGGGCTGGCGCGCAATCAGGAACACCGGCACCAGCAGCAGCAGTGCGCCCAGTGCATAGGCATGCCAGCGCATATGCCCATGGCGCTGCTGGAAGTACCAGGCCAGCATCAGGGGTACTGCGATCTTGGCAAATTCGGAAGGCTGGATCTGTGCAAAACCCAGGTTAAGCCAGCGCCGGGCTCCCAGCTTGATGGTGCCGAACAGCGCCACCGCCACCAGCAGCGACACCGTCACCACGTAGGCAGGCAGCGCAATGCGCATCATGTTCTGCGGCGAGATATTGGCCACGAACCACATCACCAGGAAGGACATGGCGATATTGCGCAACTGGTCCTCGATCTTGCCGGGAATGCCGATACTGGCCGAATACAGCGCAACCAGGCTGGTTGCCAGCAGCATTACGATGACCAGCATCAGCGGGCCATCGAATACCGTCACATATGGGCGCATGCGCCGCCACAGCGAGCGCCTTTCATTGATTGGCATGCTGCCTCCTTATTCTCTCTTGCGCGGCGGGCTGGCCGGCGGCTTCTGGTCTGCCGGCGCTGGCGCCTGCGGTGCCGGTGCTGGTGCCGGCTGCGCCGGCGCTGCCCCCGGGCCCAGTTGCTGTGCGCGGCGCTCGGCAGCCGCGTCCACGTCTTCCTCAGGCAAGTCTTCCACCGGAACCGTGACCGCATCCTCCTTCGGCACCGGCGTCGTTTCCTTTTCGGTCGGGCGCTTGCCAAGCAGCCAGTAGTCCAGCACTTTACGTGCAATCGGCGCCGCCACGGCGCCGCCGAAACCGGCGTTCTCCACGATCAGCGCCAGCACGATCTTCGGTTTGTCGGCCGGGGCAAAGGCGGTGAACCAGGCGTTGTCGCGCAGGCGCTCGTCAAGGCGCGCCGCGTTGTACTTCTCATTGGCCTTGATCGCCACCACCTGCGCAGTACCGGTCTTGCCGCCCACGGTATAGCCGGCATTCAGGAAAGCGCGGTAGCCGGTCGCACCGGGCTCGGTGGTCACGCCCACCATCGCATCCTTGATGAAGTCGATGTTGCCCTGCTTGAGCGGGATGCGGTAGCTTTCCTTCGCCACGGTCAGGGTGCGCTTGCGCGTGCCGCCGTCTTCCAGGATCTTGACCAGGTGCGGCTTCATCACCACGCCGTTGTTGGCCAGGTTGGCCACCGCGTGCGCCACCTGCAGCGGTGTGTAGTTGTTGTAGCCGGAACCGTTGGACACCGAAATCGTATCGCCGCCGACCCATTTGCCGGCCGCCGGATTCTTCTTGAAGCGCTGGCGCTTCCATTCCTGCGAAGGGAGCACGCCCTTTTTCTCGTTTTCCAGGTCGATGCCGGTCAGCTGGCCGAAACCGAATGGCGCCATGAAGTCATGGATCAAATCGATGCCCATGTCGCGGCCCAGCATGTAGTAATAGGTATTGCACGACACGACAATGGATTTGCGCATGTCGACCATGCCATGGCCGCCCACCACGTCGTCGCGGAACTTGTGGGTGCCGAGGTAGAAGAAGCCCGGGTCGGCAATCGCCTGGCCGGTGGTGCGCTTGCCGGTTTCCAGCGCGGCCAGCGCCATGAACGGCTTGAAGGTGGAGCCCGGCGCATAGGTACCGGACAGCGGCCGGTTCATCAGCGGCTTGTCCAGCGAGGTATTCAGTTCATTCCAGCTTTGCGCATCGATGCCATCCACGAACAGGTTGGGGTCGTAGCCCGGGCGCGACACATACGCCAGCACGTCGCCGGTGCTCGGCTCAATCGCCACCAGTGCGCCGCGGTATTCGCCGAAAGCGTCCTCTGCGATCTTCTGCAGCTCGATGTCGATCGACAGGATCAGGTTGGAGCCCGGTGTGGCCGGTGTGCGCGACAGCGTGCGAATGGCGCGTCCGCCGGCGGTGCGTTCCACCTCCTCGTAGCCGGTGACGCCGTGCAGTTGCCGCTCGTAGCTCTTCTCCAGGCCTTCCTTGCCGATATGTTCGGTGCCGTTGTAATTGGCTTCATTCTCGCTTCCTTCCAGCGCCTTCGACTCGGCCTGGTTGATACGGCCGATGTAGCCGACCACGTGCGAAGCCACCTCGCCCAGCGGATACTGGCGGAACAGGCGCGCCTGGATGTCGACGCCGGGGAAGCGGAAGCGGTTGGCAGCGAAACGCGCCACTTCCTCGTCGGTCAGGCGGCTGCGCAGGGGGACGCTGGCGAAGCTTTTGGATTCTTCCATCAGTTTCTTGAAGCGGCGGCGGTCCTTGCTGGTGATGTCGACCAGCTTGGCCAGTTCGTCGATCACGTCTTCCATCGGCGCGGCCAGCTTGGACGGCGTGATTTCCAGCGTGATCGCGGAATAGTTGCGCGCCAGCACCACGCCGTTGCGGTCGAGGATCAGGCCGCGGCTCGGCACGATCGGCACCACCGCAATGCGGTTATCCTCGGCCTTGGCGATGTAGTCGTTATGCTTGATGACCTGCAGCCAGATGAAGCGGGCCAGCAGCAGCGAGAAGCAAAAGAACACCAGCCCGCCCAGTACGGACAGTCGCACCCGGAAGCGGTGCAGGTCTTGCTCTGTATTCTTGAACTCGGTCATGCTCAGATCGGGCGGGTGTGGTCTTTATCCACTGCGCGGCGCTGCGGCGCCAGCAGCAGCATGGTGGCCAGTGGCCACAACAGTGCAGCAACCACGCTTTCAATGAAGAAGAACCAGCCGGGGAATTTTCCGGCCACGATGAAGCGCACCACCATTTGCACGGTTTGCGCCAGCAACAGCAGCGGCACCACGTGCAGGATTTGCGTGGTCACCCGGAACCACAGGATGCGGCGGTGCAGCATGATGGCGAAATAGGACAGCAGCGTGTAGGCCAGCGCATTTTCGCCCAGCAGCGATGCGTCATGCACGTCCATCAGCAGGCCGAGAAAGAAGGCGGTGCCGATGCCGACCTTGCGCGGCTGGTGCACGCCCCAGAAGACCAGCGTCAGCGCCACGAAGTCCGGCGCCGCGAAAAAGCGGCCCCAGGGCAGCATATTGAGCAGCACCGCGCAGAACAGGCTGAAAAAAATGAACAGCGGGCTGACCGGCAGCAGGATGTATTGTGGACGGTTCATCGGGTCGCCTCTTTCGGTGCTTGCGCGGCTGCCGGAGCCGGCGCCTGTGCAGTTTCCGCCTTGGTCTTTTCCTTATCCTTTTTCTTCGACGGCTTGGAAACCGGCTCTTCCTCCGGAGGTCGCGGCGGTATGTCCGGCAGCGACATCAGGATCAGCAGCGCGGTATTGCGTTCGGTACCTGCCAGCGGCGCGCAGACCACGCGGCCGAAGGCGCCGCTGGCATTGCTCTCCACCTGCACCACGCGCGCCACGGCCAGGCCGGCCGGGTACACGCCGTCGATACCGGAAGTAATCAGGATGTCGCCGACCACCACATCAGCCGTCGGCGCCATGAAGCGCAGGTCCAGGTTGCCCGACTGGCCGCGGCCGACGGCCACGGAACGCAAGCCGTTGCGCAGCACCTGCACCGGAATCGCCTGCTCCTTATCGGTCAGCAGCGTGACTTCGGAAGTGAACGGGAACACCCGCGTCACCTGCCCCACCACGCCCTGGTTGTCGATCACCGGCAAGCCGGCTGCCACACCATGCTGGGTGCCGCGGTTCAGGATCACCTTGCGCGTGAACACATCGCGTGCTTCGTACAGGATTTCAGCCAATTGCGACTTGCCCGGCACGCGCTGCTGCGCATCGAGCAGCTTGCGCAGCTGGTTGTTTTCAGCCTGGTAGAGCTGCGCCTGCTGCAAGGCCTGTGAGGCGGCGATCTGCTGCTGCTGCAGCACGCTGACCTGCTTCTCCAGCTTCGACAGCGTGGAGAAATAGTCGCCCATGCCGTACATGGCATCGCGCGGCAGCAGTGCGATTTTCTGCAAGGGATAGAGGACGAAGCCGACGCCCTGCCGGACTGCCGTCAGCGCATTGACGCGCGAATCGGCCAGCAGCAGCGCAATCGAAATGCACGCGAACACCATCATCTTGAAACGGGCGGACGCGCCTTGCTTGAACAGTGGCGGTGGACTGTATTCCATGTCTTCCAATTAAGAAGGGCAGCTTCCGCTGCCCTTTTTCTCAACTTTACTCGTAGGAGAAGATGGATCCCAGCTGGTCCATGCGCTCCAGCGCCAGGCCGGAGCCGCGCACCACGCAGGTCAGCGGGTCTTCTGCCACCAGCACCGGCAGCCCGGTTTCTTCCATCAGCAGGCGGTCCAGGTCGCGCAACAGCGCGCCGCCGCCGGTCAGCATCATGCCTTTTTCGGCGATGTCTGCACCCAGTTCCGGCGGGGTCTGTTCCAGCGCGTTCTTGACGGCGGAGACGATGTTGTTCAGCGGGTCGGTCAGCGCTTCCAGGATCTCATTCGAAGAGATGGTGAACGAGCGCGGGATGCCTTCCGACAGGTTGCGGCCCTTGACTTCCATTTCCTTGACTTCGGAGCCAGGGAAGGCGGAACCGATAGCCTTCTTGATCGCTTCAGCGGTCTGTTCGCCGATCAGCATGCCGTAGTTGCGGCGGATGTAGTTGACGATTGCTTCGTCGAACTTGTCGCCGCCCACGCGCACGGAGCCCTTGTACACCATGCCACCCAGCGAGATGATGCCCACTTCGGTGGTGCCGCCGCCGATGTCGACCACCATGGAGCCGGTCGCGTCGGACACCGGCAGGCCGGCGCCGATCGCCGCTGCCATTGGTTCTTCGATCAGGTACACCTGCGATGCGCCGGCGCCCAGCGCCGATTCACGGATTGCACGGCGTTCCACCTGGGTCGAACCGCAAGGCACGCAAATGATGATGCGCGGCGACGGGCGGAAGAATTTCGAGTCGTGCACCATGCGGATGAACTGCTTCAGCATCTGCTCGGTGACGGTGAAGTCGGCGATCACGCCGTCTTTCATCGGGCGGATCGCCTCGATGTTGCCAGGTACTTTACCCAGCATCTGCTTTGCTTCTTTACCAACGGCCTGGATCGTTTTCTTGCCGTTTGGGCCACCTTCCTGGCGGATCGCCACGACCGAAGGCTCGTCCAGCACGATGCCGGAACCGCGTACGTAAATCAGGGTGTTTGCCGTACCCAGGTCGATGGCCAGGTCAGACGAAATATAGCGACGTAAAAAACCAAACATGAGTGTCCTGTAGGGCGCAATGCGCAAAATTCGTTATATATGAGGTATCCGGTCAAATGCGGCCGGGCGGGTGTTCAGCACCAGCAGCGCATTAACCCGCGATTGTACCTTATAATCTACAGCTTATTTGCCCTAAATCCACTCTATTGTGCGAGCACGCAACCGTTGATTTATGCGGTGTTCGCCGCGATTTAACTGGTGATAGGCAACCGATCCAATAAATTACACTTCTGACAATTTCCATGTCCCTGACCCTGAACGACGTTGAACGCATCGCCAAGCTGGCCCAGTTGGAGATGGACCAAGCCCATTCGGCCAATATGCTGGACAAGCTGAATGGCATTTTCGCGCTGGCCGAGCAGATGCAGGCCGTGGACACCGAGGGTGTCGCCCCGCTGTCGCACCCGCTGGCCAATGCCATGCAGGTCGCACTGCGCCTGCGCGAAGACGTGGCCACCGAGCCGAATCGCCGCGAGGAATACCAGCAAGTGGCACCAAAGACCGAAGATGGCCTGTATCTGGTGCCAAAAGTGATCGAATAAGCGAGAACAGAGAATGCATACCAAAACAATCAAAGAGCTGTCCGATCTGCTGCAAAAGAAGGAAGTCAGCGCCGTCCAACTGGCGAGCCACTTCCTGGACCGGATTGAAAAGAGCGACCTGAACGCCTTCCTGCACGTGGACCGCGCGCTGACGCTGGCCCAGGCGGCCGACGCCGACAAGCGCATCGCCAACGGCACGGCCACGCCCCTGACCGGCGTGCCGATCGCGCACAAGGACATCTTCGTCACCAAAGGCTGGCGCTCGACCGCCGGCTCGAAAATGCTGGCCAACTACACCAGCCCGTTCGACGCCACCGTGGTGCAGAAGTTCCTGGACGCCGGCATGGTCACCCTCGGCAAACTGAATTGCGACGAATTCGCCATGGGTTCCTCGAATGAGAACTCGGCTTTCGGCGCCGTGAAAAACCCTTGGGACAAGTCTGCCGTTCCCGGTGGCTCGTCCGGCGGTTCTGCGGCTGCGGTAGCTGCCCGCCTGGCCCCAGGCGTGACCGGCACCGACACCGGCGGCTCGATCCGCCAGCCGGCTGCGTTCTGCGGCATCACCGGCATCAAGCCGACCTACGGCCGCGCCTCGCGCTTCGGCATGATCGCCTTCGCCTCCTCGCTGGACCAGGCCGGCCCGATGGCGCAGACCGCGGAAGATTGCGCGCTGCTGCTGTCCGCCATGACCGGTTTCGACGAACGCGATTCGACCAGCCTGACCACCGAGCAAGGCAACGCTGCCGAAGACTTCACCCGCGACCTGGGCAAGCCGCTGGCCGGCCTGCGCATCGGCGTGCCGAAGGAATACTTCGGCGAAGGCCTGGCTGCCGACGTCGAAAAAGCAGTGCGCGCCGCGCTGGCCAAGTTCGTGGAACTGGGCGCCACCCTGGTCGACATTTCGCTGCCGAACACCGCGCTGTCGATCCCGGCCTACTACATGATCGCTCCGGCCGAAGCATCGTCCAACCTGTCGCGCTTTGACGGCGTGCGCTACGGCCACCGCGCCGAGGGCTACAAGGACCTGCAGGACATGTACAAGAAGAGCCGAGCCGAAGGCTTCGGTCCGGAAGTACAGCGCCGCATCATGGTCGGCACCTACATCCTGTGCCACGGCTACTACGACGCCTACTACCTGAAAGCGCAGAAGATCCGCCGCAAGATCACGCAGGACTTCGCCAATGTGCTGGGCAGCCAGTGCGACGTGATCATGGGCCCAGTAGCGCCAACCGTGGCCTGGGACCTGGGTTCGAAGGCCGACGATCCGGTAGCGAACTACCTGGCCGACATCTTCACCCTGTCCACCAGCCTGGCCGGCCTGCCTGGCATGTCCATCCCTTGCGGTTTCGGCGATGGCGAGAAGAACGCCAAGCGCCCGGTCGGCCTGCAAATCATCGGCAACTACTTCGCTGAAGCGAAGCTGCTGAATGTGGCCCACAAGTTCCAGCAAGCGACCGACTGGCACAAGCGCGCACCGAGCGGCATCTGATAAATTCGGTGCCAGGTCTGTCATTCGGACATCGACGCAGGCTCTTTGACAAATCTCAATACGCAAAACCAGACAAAATCGCGTATTGAGATAAATCAAACAAACTGCTCGGATGTCCAAATGTCAGACCTGGCACCGACCTTGAAAGAGAGAAGAATATGGAATGGGAAGTCGTCATTGGTATTGAGAACCACGTACAGCTCACTACCGACTCCAAAATTTTCAGCGGCTCGCCGACCAAGTTCGGCGCCGAACCAAACACCCAGGCCAGCCCGGTTGACCTGGCGCTGCCAGGCGTTCTGCCGGTGATGAACAAGGCTGCGGTTGAACGCGCGATCCGCTTCGGCCTGGCCGTGGGCGCGAAAGTCGCGCCGCAGTCGATTTTCGCCCGCAAGAATTACTTCTATCCTGACCTGCCGAAGGGCTACCAGATCTCGCAGTTCGAAGATCCGGTGGTGCAAGGCGGCCAGCTGACCTTCGGTTACGAGAAGGACGGCAAGTTCGTCACCAAGACCGTGAACCTGACCCGCGCCCACCTCGAGGAAGACGCAGGCAAATCGCTGCACGAGGATTACCACGGCATGTCGGGCATCGACCTGAATCGTGCCGGCACCCCGCTGCTGGAAATCGTGTCCGAGCCCGAAATCCGCTCCGCTGCCGAAGCTGTGGCTTACTGCAAGGCCCTGCACGGCCTGGTGATGTGGCTGGGTATCTGCGACGGCAATATGCAGGAAGGCTCCTTCCGCTGCGACATCAACGTTTCCGTGCGCCCGAAGGGCCAGCAGGAATTCGGCACGCGCTGCGAACTGAAGAACCTGAACTCCTTCCGCTTCATCGAGGAAGCCGTGCACGTTGAAGTGGCGCGCCAGATCGAGCTGCTCGAAGACGGCGGCAAGGTGGTGCAGGCGACCCGCCTGTACGATCCGGACAAGAAGGAAACGCGCCTGATGCGCGAGAAGGAAGACGCGCAGGATTACCGCTACTTCCCTGATCCGGACCTGCCGCCGCTGACCATCGGCGCCGACTGGATCGAGCGCGTGAAAGGCTCGATGCCGGAGCTGCCGGCCGTGATGCGCACGCGCTTCGTGGAAGAATACAAGCTGCCGGAATACGATTCGCTGATCCTGACCGCCTCCAAAGGCATGGCGCTCTATTTCGAAGCCGTGGTTGCGGCTGCGGGCAAGGAAAACGCCAAAGCCGCCGCCAATTGGCTGATGGGCGATGTGTCGTCGACCTTGAACCGTGAAGGCGTGGAAATCGCCGACGCGCCGGTGCTGCCGGTACAACTGGCCGGCATGCTGAAGCGCATTGCCGACGGCACGATCTCCAACAAGATCGCCAAGGAAGTATTCGGCGCAATGTGGGAAGCCAAGTCGGAAGACCCGAACCTGGTCGATGTGATCATCGAGCAGAAAGGCCTGAAGCAGATTTCCGACACCGGCGCGCTGGAAGCCATCGTCAACGAAGTCATCGCCAACAACGAGAAGTCTGTTGAGCAGTACCGCGCAGGCAAGGAAGCGGCAATCAACGCGCTGATCGGTCAGGCGATGAAGGCATCGAAGGGCAAGGCTAATCCGGCGCAGCTGACCGAGCTGCTGAAGCAGAAGCTGGCTTCCTAAAACCGGTAAACCGGGGTCTGCAGCGCGGCCCGCGGCCGAAGATCATGCGGGGTCAGGCACTTGTGCCTGACCCAGGTCTACCGGTTTTGAAAGGTGCGCGCACATCCAGCGCAAGATATCCGCAAAGATCTCCTCCCGGTTCACCTCATTGAAATTCTCGTGATAGTTCTCATGCTGCACATGGCACTCCAGCAGCTTTGGATCAACCATCGCCAGCAGATCCAGGGTAGCCTTCGGGTCGGCAAGTTTGTCATCCCCCGCCACCACCGCGTATAACGGCCAGCGCCAGGTCGGCATCTTCTCCGCCAGCCCTTTTTGCGCGCCTTGTAAGGCCACGCCAAACCGCACCGTACACTCGCGCGCCCGCACATCATCCGCCTCATCGCGATGATGACGCGCCGTAATCGCAGCATCATGCGTCAGCACATCGGTCAGTGACGCCATCGGCACCTTCATGGTCGGCGCCAACGCCGCCAGCACGCCGGACAATTTCTCCAGCAGCACCGGCACCTTGATCGCATTCACGTAATACGGCGACGACAGCACAAAGCCCTTCACCAGCGGATCGCGCTCCAGCACTTCTAGCCCGAAGCGCGTCGCAATCAGGGCCCCCATCGAATGCCCCATGACGAACACCGGCACGCCCGGATAATGCTGCTTGGTCCAATGCAGGAACAACTCCACCTCTTCAACGAAGATGCGGAAATCCGGAATATCCACACGGCGGGCATTCTCATGCCCGCACAGGTCGAACGCCACGGTCGCAAAGCGGTGCTGTTTGAAATACAGCGCCGGCGTCACATAATCGCCCGCATGCGCCAGCCCGCCGTGGATGGCCAGCAGCACCCCAGCCGCCGGCTTCTCAGGTTCCCAGATATGGATCTTGCGTTCGGCGCCGCTGCGCCCCTTGAATGTGGCGAAGCGGTCTTCGGAAAATCGGTTCATGCGGTCACGAGGAAATGCTCAGCGCAATGCCCATCTCCAGCATCAGCGAGAGGTCGGCCAGCGTGAAATCGAGAGTGGATGCGCGCTGGCTGGGCGCGGCGGGAGAGAAGGCAACGCGCAGTTCGGCCTGGATCGGCGCAACATCGAAGGTGATACCGCGCGCCTGGCACTCGTGCAGGTAGGCGCGCACCTTGCGCATCAAGGCGTCCGGATCGGGATCGGTACCCAGCGTGGCATAGAAGCCATGGTCAAGGCGGGTGCGGCCGGTCGGGCTGGTGTCACCCTTCCTCCAGTCGCTTTCAGGCTCGCTGGGAAGCCCGTCCCGCACGTCCGCGACCGCAGCTTCGTCGCCGTACACCTTGAGCGTTGCGATGTTCATTACTTTCCTCGATCTAATGTTGTAAGGAAGCAATCACAGTCTAGCACAACGCCCGGCCAGCGCCAGCGCGGTTTACTCCACCCCGTATTTGCTGCGGTAAGCGGCTACCGCGTCCTTGTGCTGTGCAAGCGACGGGTCGGCCGACAGGTAGGTAAACAGGTCGGACAGGTTGCCGATCGAAATCACCGGGATGCCGTAGTTCTTGCTCACCTCCTGCACCGCCGACAGCTCGGACATCTGGCCATCCTTGCCGCCGCGCTCCATGCGATCCAGGGCGATCAGTACTGCGCACGGTTCGGCGCCGGCGTTGCGGATCATCTCCACGGATTCGCGCACCGAGGTGCCGGCCGAGATCACATCATCAATAATGACAACTTTACCAGTCAGCTTGGCGCCTACCAGGGTGCCGCCTTCGCCGTGGTCCTTGGCTTCCTTGCGGTTATAGGCGAAAGAAGTGTTGCGGCCTTTGCCTGCCAGCGCCATCGAGGTCGCGGAAGCCAGCGTGATGCCTTTGTAGGCCGGGCCAAACAGCATGTCGAATTCGACGCCGGAGTCGAGCAGGGTCTGGGCGTAGAAGTCGGCCAGCCTGGCCAACGTCGCGCCGTCATGGAACAGGCCAGCATTGAAGAAATAGGGCGATTGGCGCCCTGCTTTGGTCGTAAACTCGCCGAATTTCAGCACTCCCGCCTGTACGGAAAACGCGATAAACTCTTGCCTCAAATTGCTCATAGTGCACCCATCTCTGTTCAAAGTGCCGATATTTTAACCGGAACACCTATGCCAAAAATCATTTCCGCAAACCTGAACGGTATCCGCTCCGCCGCCAAGAAGGGCTTTTTCAACTGGATGGGCACGATCGACGCCGACATCATCTGCGTGCAGGAACTGAAGGCGCAGGCACCGGACATGACCGGGGAATTCCTCAACCCGCACGGCTACCACGGCCACTTCCATTACGCGGAAAAGAAAGGCTATTCCGGTACCGGCATCTACAGCAAGGTCGCACCTGACCGGGTGGAGATCGGTTTCGGCAGCCCGGAATTCGATGCCGAAGGCCGCTACGTGCGCGCCGATTTCGGCAACCTGACCGTGATCTCGGTGTACTGCCCTTCCGGCTCGTCGTCGGAAGAACGCCAGCTGGCCAAGTTCCGCTTCATGGAGTTGTTCCTGCCGCACCTGCAGCAGCTGCGCGCCGAAGGCCGCGAGTTCGTCATCTGCGGCGACTGGAACATCGCCCACAAAGAGATCGACCTGAAAAACTGGAAGGGCAACCTGAAGAACTCCGGCTTCCTGCCGGAAGAACGCGCCTGGATGAGCAGGCTGTTCGACGAAGTCGGCTACGTCGATGTGCACCGCGGCCTCGACCAGCGCCCGGAGCAGTACACCTGGTGGTCCAACCGCGGCCAGGCTTACGCGAAGAACGTGGGCTGGCGTATCGACTACCACGTCGCCACCCCGGGCATCGCTTCCAGGGCGCACACCGTGTCGGTCTACAAGGATGAAAAATTCTCCGACCACGCGCCGCTGATCATCGAATACCACGCCTGATGCGCGGCGCGCTGGCCGCTACAGCTTGAGCTCGAACGCAAAGGTGTAGCTGGGGCGCGATTTGCGCCCCACCTGGAGCCTTGTGCCATCGTCCGAACTGGTGGTTCGCTCCGACCATTGTGCCGCTGCATTGGTGGCGCCCAGGCGCAAACTCGCTTGCGGGGTCAGGCTCCATTGCGCATACAGGTCGATGGCGCGGCTGTGGCCCAGGTCCAGCGCCTGCGACATGGTTTGCTGCGTCAGGTAGCCCGGCGTATAAGACAGGTTGGCCCCGACCGCCAACGGCCAGTTGCGTGCCCGGTAGTCGAAACCGACGGTGCCGGACCAGGGCTGCTGGCCATCCAGCCGGCTGTTGGGTAACGGCACCGCATCCACCTTGCTCGTATAAAAATTCAGGCTGCTGCGCAGTTCCAGCCGCGTTTTCGGATCGACCCAGCCGGGCAGCAACTGCGCCGCACTCCCCTTCAGTTCCAGTTCGATGCCGCTGCTGCTGGCGCGCGACAGGTTCTCGGGCCGGCTGACCCAACGCGGCACGCTGGCCCAGGCTGGGTGTTCCAGCGTGGTGACATTGCGTATCAGGTCTTTCACGCGGCGATGGAACAGGCCAATGCTGAACAGGCCGCCGCCACTGAAATAGTGTTCATACGCCAGGTCCAGGCCGCTTGCCAGTTCCGGCCGCAGCAAGGGGTTGCCGACCCGGTCGGCCGCCACCGAATCATTGCCCTGGCTGGGCAGCGGATAGATGCTGTTCAGCGTTGGCCGGGCAAGCATCGCATACAGGTCTGGCGCCTTGTAGCTGCGCGTAATGCTGGCGCGCAGCACATCCCGCCCCTTGGCGTCCGGCTTGAAGTTGATATGCAGCAGCGGCGACAGCACCTGGCTGTGGTTGCGCACCGGCTGCTCCAGCGTATCGCTGCGCAGGGTGATGGCCTCGCGCCGCAGGCCGCCGTACAGCAGCCACTGCTCCGACAATTCCCATTCATCCTGCAGGTACCAGGCCTGCCGCTCGATGCGGGCCGACAATGGCAAGCCATCGATGCCCGGCAGCTGGTCGGCGCCAAGCACCGTGATGCTGCGCGCGTCGTCGCGGCGCCTGGTTTCGAGTTCCCAGCCGGCCGACAGCCGGTGCTGCTCGCCCACCAGCTGGCCAATCTTACCCGAGTGGGTAAAGCTGCGGTCGCGGCTTTCCCCTACGCTGCGGCGGTAGGGCTGGCCGGCGCGAATGGTCTGGTTGTCGAAATTGTTGACTGCCTCGCCAGCGCTGAATTTCAATTCAAGCTTGCGTTCGGCCGCAAAGCGCCGCTGCCACTGCGCACTGAGCCGGCGGTTGCTGGCGCTGCCGGCGTTGCGGCTGGAGTCTTCGAACAGCTCCGGCGAACTGGCGGCCAGGTTGTCGAACTGGACCTTGCTGTGCCAGTCGGCGCGCTGCAGGAAAGCTTGCAGGTTCAGGGCCTGCTCTTCGTCGATGCGCCAGTTCATTTGCGGCGCGGTGTTGAAGCTGTGGCCCCACATGTCATGGGCGGCCAGTTGGCGCGCGAATCCTGCGTCGCCTGTGCCCTGCGGCACCACCCGGCTGGCCCGCATGTCGGCCCGGCCATGGTACTCATAGCCCGACACCGGCAGTGAATAGGACAGGTCGCCGGCCCGTGCGCTGTACAGGGCGCTGGCGCTGGGTGTAGGGTGCTCGGCGCCGTAGGCCAGTCCAAGGCGTACGCTTTGCTGCACCTTTTTCGGCACGCTGCGCAGCACGATATTGATGCTGCCGGCCATGGCCTGGGCGCTCTGGTCAGCCGTAGCGGCCTTCTGGATTTCAATGCGTTCCACCAGGGCCGGATTGAGCTGTTCCAGAGAGAAGCCGTTGGGCGCCGGCTCGCCGTTGAGCAGGATCTGGGTATACCCGGCGCCCAGCCCGCGCAGGCGCGGCGCGCCGTTCTGGACATCCACGCCCGGCAGGCGGCGCACCACATCGTTCAGGTTGCTGTCGCCGAATTTGTCGATTTCCTCGCGGCCGTAGGTCTGCCTGGCCACTGCCGCATTGCGCCTCAGGTCGAGATCGCTTTGCGGCCGGCTCTTGACTTCCACCCGGTACATCTTGTTGTCGTAGGCCGAGCGCGAGTTGGGGTCGGCGCCGACCGGCATATCCTGTCCGGCGGCACTGCCCAGCTGGCACAGCATGGCCATGCCCACTGCCGCGGCGACGGGCGTCTTGTCGAAATTCTTCATGGTCCGGTACCTAAGATTGGTCGCGCCAGTGTATTGGCGACGCCGGCGCCGGCGTCACTGGCAGATCTGCTAGTTCAGCAAGCTCGTGCGAGCCAGGCCCAGCGATTGCATGGAAGCTTCGATATCGACGTAGATCGCCACGGCGCTTTCGCGCCCCATGTGCAGCGGAGCGCCCATGCGGCGCGTCACCAGGCCGGCGCGGCGCAGCATGCGTTCGATCGCGGTGGCCGTCACGGTGACATACTGGGCAACCCCGTGCTGGTGGCCGTAGCGGATGATTTCGGCGATCGACTGCATGGTCATTGCCGAAAAGCCGAAGCTGGACACGCCTTCCGCTTCGACGGCGAACCGGCTCAACTCCCAGATGCGCGGATCTTCCGGCGCCGGCTGGCCGTGCAGGAACTCGGGGAAGGTGTCCTTCAGCATATAGGGGCCGGTCGTGGGCAGCAGGCGCCAGCAGCCGCGCAGCAGCCCGCCCTCTTCCCGCATCATCATGTAGTAAGGATCCATCGCATCGTAGCCGTCGATTTCCATGCCGCTCAGCACCGGCACCTTCCATCCCATGCGCTCGCTGAACACCTTGGCGCGCAGGCGGTGCATGGCAAACAGGTCGGACTGCAGGAAGGCGTTGCGTTCCGCGATTTCGATGTTCAGCTGCATGATGGCTCCTTGTAGTGGGGTCGAAGAGCCTTCATTGTTATGCGCCATGCATACGGCGCAAACTAGCAGATCTGCTAGCTCGACGCTCCAGGCGCCGATGCTAAGCTTGGTCCCCGCCCCTTTCAGGAACACAGAATCATGAGCCGAATTCCTGCGCAGCTGGCGCGGCGTGCCGCCAGTGAACAACTGCGCTGGCTACGCCTTTCCCGGCGCGAAACGCAAAGCGAGTTCTGGGCCCAGTTTGGCGTCACCCAGTCGCAAGGCAGCCGCATCGAACAGGGCAGCTGGGTGCCGGCGCCGCTGGCAATCCTGCTGGCCCTCTACCTGGACATGCACATCAGCGATGTCGACCTGGCGGCCGCACGCCGGCACCCCGGCCTATTCGGGTGCGACCAGGCCGGCCGCGATGGATTTGACGATGGCTTGCTGGCGCGTGCTGACATCGAACTTGCGCATGATGTTCGCCAGGTGGAAATTGACGGTGGCTTCCGAGCGGCCCAGGATGCGTGACACTTCCCACGACGACTTGCCGGCCGCTACCCACTTCAGGCATTCGAGTTCGCGCGCGGTCAGCTTGACTGCCGGCGCCGTGCTTTTGCCAGGGCTGAATTTGCGCGCCGACTCCTGGGCGTAATCGCGCACCAAAGCCACGCTGGCCAGCAGTTCGAGCTGGCCGGCGCCAGCCTTGGGCTGCAACTGGTCGCTGACGAAACTGAGCATGCCGAATTCACCCGAGCGCCCGTGCACCGGCAGGGTGACGCCTGCGCGCAAGCCGTAACTTGCCGCCTGCTCGTAAAACTGCTGCTGGCGCTCGCCCTGGAAGCTGGCTGGCTGCCAGATGATCGGCAGGCTGCTGCCAAGGCAATGGCTGACCGTCGGGTCCACGGCATGCAGGTGCAGCTTGTCATAGGCGGCGCGCCACTCGCTTGGGTAATTGCTCACCAGGAATGCCGACTCCAGCGGCTGCGCCCTGTTGGGCACGACACCGAACAGCGAATATTCGAACCCCAGTTGGGCCGCCAGCGCGGCCAGCGCCTGCGCCCACTCGGTGTCGCTTTGCGCCTCCATCAACGTGTGCAGTTGGTCCTGTTTCAGCACCTTGCCTCCCTTTGATCTGCACCCAGCTTGCTGATTGAAAATAGAGATTATTATTTAAGCAATTACCAACATTCAATCATCAATGTAGTTTTTTGTCAACAAACGGTCTTCCCTAGCAGATCTGCTAGTTCCCGGCCCATGCACGACGCATAAGAATCGTCCTGTCACTTCAACCACAGGAGCCAAAGATGCCGCTGCAAATCGAAATCGCCGCCCGCCGGGCCTTCCCCAAAGCGACCCTGGTTGCCATGCACCAGATGCGTGCCCGCGCTTTCCGCGAACGCCGCGGCTGGGATGTTTCGGTATTGGGGGGGATGGAGATCGATGGCTTTGACGCCATCGATCCGCACTACATGCTGTTGCGCGAAGAAGACGGCATGCTGTGCGGCTGCTGGCGCCTGCTGCCGACCGACGGCCCCTACATGCTCAAGGATGTATTTGCCCAATTGCTGGGCGGGCAGGCGGCGCCGAGCGATCCCCAGGTCTGGGAGCTGAGCCGTTTTGTGATGGAAGGCGAAGGCGCGGCCGGCTTCGGCTTTTCCAGCCACACGCTGCAGTCGATCCGCGAAGTGGTGGAGTTCGGCCAGCGCCACGGCATTGCGCAATACGTGACGGTGACCACCACCGCTGTCGAGCGCATGCTGCGCCAGGCCGGAGTGGCGGTGCGCCGCTTCGCCCCGCCGCACCAGGTCGGGGTGGAAACGGCAGTGGCTTTATGGGTGGACGTCGGCGCTTCCCTGCACGCGCTGCGCCAGCATTGAGGGACGGAAGTCGCCCGCCTTCACCAGCGCCAGCCCCGCCCCCGCCCCCGGCAGCCGCGCTGCCGCCTGGTTGACTTCGGCCACGGTGAGCGCGGCCACGCGCGCCTCCAGCGCCCGGTCGAACTCCATGGTGCGGCCCAGCGCCAGGTATTCCGACAGCATGCCGGCCAGGCCGGCGTCGGCATTGCGCGCCACCTGGCGCGCCTGGCCCCAGGCGCGCTTGGCTGCCTCCAGCTCGGCCTGCGTGAAGCCTTGCTGCGCGGCGCGCCCGAGTTCTTCCAGCAAGGCCGCCTCCACTTTTGCGCTGTTGTGCGGCGCACTCATGGCCGTTGCCAGCCACAGCCCGGCGCTGTCGCGGGCCGGCACCATCAATTGCGCATTGACCGCGTAGGACAGGCCGTCCTGCTGGCGGATACGGTCCGCCAGGCGGCTGCGCATGGCGCCGCCACCCAGCATGTAGTTGGCCATTAACAGGGCCGGGAACGCCGCATCGTCGTCGCGCATGGCCAGCGGGTAAGCCGCCAGCAGCACGCTGTTGGCCTTGTCCGGGGTCTCGACCTGGACCCGGGCGCCGGGCGCGGCCTGGTAGGCACGCGCCATCCGCACATAAGGCTGGGCCGCACGCCAGTTGCCGAACAGTGCCGCCAACCGGGCTTTCAGGTGCGCCGCGTCAAAGTCGCCCACCACGGCCACGCTCGCATCTTGCGCGCCATAGTGCTGCCGGTGGAAGTCGCGCACCTGTTGCAGCGTGACAGCCTGCTGCGCGGCCGCGCTGTCCGGCAAGGCCGGCACATGCAGCGGGTGGCCGGGCGGGAAGGGATTGAGCAGGCGCTGGACGGCATTGCCGGCCAGCGCCTGCGGCTCGCCCGCCGCCTGTTCCGTGCGCGCCACGCGCTCGCGCCGGTATTGCAGGAATTCCTGCTCCGGATAAGCCGGTTTCTGCAACTGCTCGGCCACCAGTTCCAGCACAGCCGGCAGCGCTTCGCGCACGGTTTGCACGGACACGGTGACGCTGTCGACACCGCCCTGGAAGCTGACACTGGCCTGCAGTGCGTCCAGCGCGTCGCGCAACTGCTGGCGCGACCTGGACTGGGTTCCCATGGCCAGCAGGGCTGCCGCCATCGGGCCCACTTCCGCCCTGTCCTGCAGGCTGGCCTGGCTGCCGAGGCGCAGTTTGAACACGGCATGCACCGCCCCGCCCTTGGTGGTCTTGGCAAGCAGGGCCGCCTGCATGCCGTTGGCCAGCGCCAGCCGTTCCAGCCGGCCCTCGATGGCGGCCGGGGTGGCCTCGAATGCCTCGCCCTGGCGCAACGCCGGGCGTCCATGGTAGTCCTGCAGCGCCGCCGCCAGTCCGGTATCGGTGGGCACCGTCACCCGGTCTGCCTGCTCGGTGGGAATGAAGCGCCCCAGCGTCCGGTTGCTCGGCTTGAAGTATTTTTCCGCCACCGCCTGCACGGCCGCGGCATCGACCTTGGCAATACGCTCGCGCTGCAGGAAGAACAGGCGCCAGTCGCCGGCCGCCACGGCATCGGTCAGGGCCAGCGAGAGGCGCGTCGTATCGTTGGCAGCCTGCTCGAAGCTCTTCAGCAATTGCTGGCGCGCACGCGCCACTTCAGCCTCGGTCACTGGTTGCGCGCGCATGCCCTCCAGCACGCGCAGCAAGGCATCCTGGGCCGGCTCGAGCGCGGCATCCTTGCCCACCACGGCGCCCAATTGCAGGAAGCCGGGCTCGCGCGTTGCGCTGTCCACTACCTGCAGCTTGCTGGCCAGGCCGGTGGCCACCAGGCCCTGGTGCAGGCGCCCGCCCGGCGCATCGCTCAGGATGCGCAGCAGGATTTCCAGCGCGGCGCCGTCGCTGTGGGCGGCCGGCGCGACATGGTAGCCGGCGCTGACCAGCTGCACGCCGCCGCTGCGCCGCACCGTCACGCTGCGTTCGCCGTCCTGCACCGGTTCCACCGTGTAGGTGGGCGCCAGGACGCGCGCCGGGCGCGGCAGCGCGCCGAACGCCTGCTGCACCTGGCGCAGCGCCGCCTGTTCCTCGAACTGCCCGGCCACCACCAGCACCGCATTGTCCGGCTGGTAATAGCGCTGGTAAAAGGCGCGCAGGCGCTCCACCTCGACCTGTTCGATGTCCGAGCGCGTGCCGATGGCCGCCTTGCCGTAGTTGTGCCAGTCGTAGGCCACGGCCCGCACCCGCTCGCCCGTCACGCGCAGCGGGTCGCTTTCCGCCATTTCGAACTCGTTGCGCACCACCGTCATTTCGCCCTTGCCGGTGGCCGGATTCCACAGGTCGTCGCGGGCCAGGGCGGCGCCGCGCATGCGGTCCGCCTCCAGCTCCAGCATGCGCGCCAGGTTGCCGGCACTGGCCGGGAAGGTGGCGTGGTAGCTGGTGCGGTCGTACCAGGTGCTGCCATTGAAGCGGGCGCCGATACTGTTCAACAATTCCAGCGGCGTGGGCGCACCGTCCTTGCCGCTGAACTTCTGCGACGGCCGGAACAGCAAGTGTTCCAGCAAGTGGGCCATGCCGGTTTCGCCGTAGTTTTCATGGCGCGAACCAACCTGGTAGACGATATTGGTGGTCACGGTCGGCCTCGACTGGTCGGGCGCCAGCAGCACGCGCAGGCCGTTCTCAAGGCGGTATTCGGTAATGCCTTCCAGCGTGGCGCCGCGCTGCACGCCGTCCGCGGCGCCGGCTGGCGCCTGCAGGCAGGCAGCCAGGGCGATGATGGTCATCAGTTTCATGCGCATCCTTTCCGTTTCAAGCCGCTTCCCGCTGCGCCGCCACCGCTTCCAGGTGGACCACGGCGTCGGCGCGCTCGACGGTGCTCATGCGGTGCGCCACCACCAGCGTGGTGCGGTTGGCCGTCAGGCGTTCCAGCGCCGCATGGATCAGGGCGTCGGTCTCGCCGTCGACGGCGGACGTGGCCTCGTCCAGGATCAGGATCGGCGCGTCGCGCAGCAGGGCGCGGGCAATGGCGATGCGCTGCCGCTGGCCTCCGCTGAGCTGCACACCGCGTTCGCCGACCGCCGTCTCGTAGCCATCCTTGAGCCCGACGATAAACTCGTGGGCATTGGCATCGCGCGCGGCCTGCGTCACTTCGGCATCGGTAGCGTCGGGCCGGCCGTAGCGG
Source organism: Duganella sp. Root336D2 (assembly GCF_001425005.1). Classification (GTDB taxonomy): domain Bacteria; phylum Pseudomonadota; class Gammaproteobacteria; order Burkholderiales; family Burkholderiaceae_D; genus Rugamonas. The sequence continues at coordinate 49,618 of NZ_LMDB01000009.1, forward strand.
ATGTTTTCGCGTACCGAGCTGGAGAACAGGAACACGTCTTGCGAGACCATCGAAATTGCCGAGCGCAGCGAGGCCAGCGCGTATTCATTGATGTCGATGCCGTTGATGTAGATGGTGCCCGACGCCGGTGCGTAGTAGCGCGGCAGCAGCCCCAGCAGCGAAGACTTGCCAATGCCGCTGCGGCCGTGGATCGCCACCGTCTGTCCCGGCAGCGCGCGGAAGCTGACCTTTTCCAGCACCGGGATGGTGTCGTGGTAGCGGAAACTGACGTCCTTGAATTCAATGGTTGCGCGGCGCGCGGTGAATGGCAGGCCCTGCCCGGGATCGGCCACCTCGGCCGGCTCGTCCAGCAATTCGAAGACCCTAGCCGAGGCGCCCAGCGACTGGTTGATGGTGGAATACTGCTGCGCCAGCACGGTGATGCTCTGGTTCACACTTTGCGAATACAGGAAGAAAGCGACCAGCGAGCCGACTGTCATGCGGCTGGCCAGCACCTCGGTCGCGCCATACCAGAACAGGACGATGGTCGATACCACCGTGAGCAGGGTCACGATGGCCATATAGCTGGCGTCGGCGCGCCGGCCCTTGCCGGCCATCGCCAGGTGGCCGTCCATCAGGTCGGCAAAGCGCGCCACGTCGCGCCCGTCGGCGCCGAAAATGCGCACGACGTGCGTGCCGGACACGGTTTCCTGGGCGTACGCCACGGCACCCGACAGCGACGCCTTGATCTGTGCCGAAACCTGGCGGAAATACGGACCGTACAGGTTGGCCACCAGCGTGGTGGCCGGGCACAAGGCCAGCACCACCAGGCCCAGGCGCCAGTTCATACACAGCATCACCACGCTGGCGCCCACCAGCTGGGCGACATTGATGGTGCCGTTGACCGTCAGGTTGGTGACCACATTGCGGATTTCCGGCGCATCGCTGTACAGGCGCGAGGTGAATTCGCCGATGCGGTTGCGGTGGTGGTAGGCGATCGGCAGCTGCTGGTAATGGCGCAGCAAGGCAACCCGGATGTCGTTGGTGATCTTGTCGCCTGTGAGCTGGAGCAGGTACTGGCCCCAGAACGCCAGGCCGGCACGCAGCACGAACACCGCGACCAGCAGGACCGACAGCACGTGCAGGCCGGAGTGGTCGTTGGCCGCCATCAGCTGGTCGAACAGGTGCCGGATGCCCAGCGGCAAGGTGAGCTGGATGGCGCCCGCCAGCAGGATGAGCAGCAGGCTCAGCAGGATGCGCCCGGCAAAGCGGCGGCCGAATGGCAGCATCTGTTTCAGGGTAGCCATCACGCCCGGCGGCGCTGAAGTGTTGATATCCATGGTTGTCTTCCGGAAGCTGGCAGGCCGCCCGGCGGCCCGCGGTTAAAGGATTAACGGTCGAGCGTAGGCCAGCCGGGCAGCAGGCTGTCCACCATCAGCGCCGGGCCGCAGCGCGTCAGGTGGCGGTGCAGTACCAGGGCGGTACCGGCGCTGCCGGTGCCGAAGTCGCAACTGATCCGGCCCAGCGATTCGCCCGGGAAGGCCGTGCCGGCCTCTTCCTCCAGCGCGTACAGCATGACGCCGGAGAACAGGCGCGCCACGCTGCGCTCGGCTTGCTCGCGCCAGCGCTCGAAGCGGGTCAAGTCCAGGAACAGCTCGGCAATGCCGGCCAGGCCGAAGAAGTAGCCGGGATAGATCGCATACTTGCGGTCGGCATCGATGATGGCGCGGTCGATGGTGGCGGCATATTCCTCCTTGCCGGTGACGTGCCAGTAACGCAGCAAGGTCCGCGCAATGCCCGAGCTGCCCCAGCGCCAGTACGGCGTCAGCGAAGGCGTGCTGTCGCGCGCCAGCCAGCTCAAGCCGCCGTCCTCGTTGGCAACGCCGCCAGCCATGACCCATGCCAGCGCTTCCTCGCCGGCCAGCAGGAAATCCTGGCGCCCGGTCGCCAGGTGCAGGTAGAGCAGGAAGGCGCTGATGCCGGCCGCGCCATGGGCGTAGCTGGCCGACAGGCCCAATGGGGTGCGCCAGGCGCACTGGCCGGGCGCCATGGTTTCGCGGCTTTGCAGCAGCTGCTCGCCGGCGCCCACCGCCGCCGCCAGGTACTGCTCTTCGCGGAAATGCTGGAAGAAGCGCAGCTGCGTCATGCCCCAGCCGGCGGCGCCGTGGTAGACGTCGGCGCTCTGCTTGAGATAAGGATGGTCCTGCGCCAGCGCCAGCGTGCTGCGCGCCCGTTCTTCTTCGCCCAGCTCCAGCCAGAACCAGGCAATGCCGCTCAGGCCGCTGTACAGACCGGGCGAATAGGCATCGCGCTTGAGCGGGATGCGTTTAATCCAGGCCAGCACCTCCGGCGCCACGCTGCCGCGCACGCGCTGCTGCACCAGGGCGACGCCGCAGGCGCCGTGCGCCAGGCTGAGCGGATTGGTGGAGAACACTTCAGGGTCGGCCGGGAACAAGCGGTCGTAGCGCGCGAAGTCGGCAGTCGAATCGATATAGTCCATCATGCGCTGCAGCATCGCAATGCCGCCTGTGGTGGTGAAGGCATCGCTGCGGATCTGCGGCGCAGGCAGGCGGTACGGTTCGGCCAGCGCCAGCGCTACCTCTTCCAGTGCGGGGCGCAGCTCGCGCGGCGACATCAGTCCTTCGATCACCTGGCGCAGGCGCGCGGGCAAGCCGAAGTCGGCGCTCATGGCGTCGAGGAAGCGCTGATGCGCCTTGCGGTCGAGGGTCAGCAGCATATTCATGGGGAACAGGCCGGCCATCATCAGCGCCCCCAGCGCATACAGGTCGTCATCCATCGACGTGACGCCGCGCGCACCGAATTCATCGGGCGAGAAGCCGGGCGTAAACAAGTGGGCGGCCAGGTCGACCTGGGCTTCGTGGGCGCCCTCGAAGTCGATCAGGCGCACCTTGATGGCGTCGCTGTCCGGCTCCCTCGTGACCATCACATTGGCCATCGACAGGTCACCGAACACGATGTGGCGGCGGTGCAGTTCCTGCAGGATCGCAGTCAGCTGGCCGAACACTTCGCAAAACCGCGTGAAGAACTTCTGCGCGGCATCCGGCTCGGGCCGGGTGCGCAGGCTCAGCGACACCGAACCCATATAGCTGCGGAAATCGCGCGCTCCATCGAGATAGGTTTCGACCAGGTAGGCGTGCTCCCAGTCAAAGAAGAAGTCCACCGTCTGCGGCGCGATATCGAGTCCGTCCAGGCAGCTCAGGACGCGATGTTCCTTTTTCAGCAGTTGCACCGCGTCCAGGCCGCGCGTCGAGACATTGGTGAAGGGACGCGCTTCCTTGATGACAACGCGCTGGCCACTGTCGCGGTCAGTCGCCAGGTAGACGCCGCCCGAGTTGCTGAAGGCCAGCACGGATTCGATCTTGTAGCGGCCCTGTTTCAGCGTGCCGTCTTCGCCGCCATCCTGCAGCTGCTGCTCCGGCTGGAACGGATCGACCACCCCGGCCGGCAGGTTGAAGAACGGCGTGCGTTCGTCCTGTACGTAGTTGCCGTCCTGGTCGAGGATGACGTGGGTCTTGCTGCCGTCGGTGCCGATACGGCGCGTGCTGCGCAAGCCGCCGTAGCGATAGTACACCACCTTGCTTTCCTTGTAGCGGCGGTCGGACAGGATGTAGGGGCCATGGAAGCCGATCGTGGCCTGGTGCAGCGCTTCCAGCAGGCGCTCGCACTGCTCGGCATCTTTCGGGTAGATGGCCATGAATTTGCCCGCGGCGCCGCGCGACCAGCGCTTGCCCAGCGACAGGCTCAGCAGCATTTTGTCCGCCACGAACTTGAACGGCACGTTTTCCTTGATCAGGATGGCGGCGGCGGTATTCAGGATGGCGGGGGCATGCGCCGGCGTGGCCGACAGGTGGATTTTCCAACCCTGGTCAGGATACTGGTATTGCGGCGGCATGCAGTGCATCCACAGCTCGTGGCGCTGCATCACCCAGTCTTGCGGCAGGCGGCGTTTCAGGCCGACGCAGAAATCGTCGTGCTGGGCCTGGTAGCGAGTCAGCGTTTCATAGTATTTCTTGTCCGCCAGCGAATAAATGAATTTGTCCTTGATTACGAATTCTGACATGGTGTGCCTACCGAGCTGTAGATGATTGGGAAGGGGGAGACTGCGGCGGCGCCAGCGTGCCGCTGTGCCGGGCGGCGCCTAGAGTGCGATGAATTCTTCGCCCATGAAGCAAGCGCATTCGCTTGGGGTCGAGCAGGCGCAGCACGCATTGCTACTGGTGCTGCTGGTTTCTTCGTCGAGGCCGAACCTGAGCGACAGGCCCTGGAGATTCAGGATGCGGGACATGGTTCTCTCCTGGAGTGCGCAGGCAGCGGCGCATTGGCCGCGCCGCTGCCTGCTGGTGGCTTGAAGCTGCCTTAGATGGCAACCACTTCGTCGCCCATGAAGCAAAGGGCGGCGCTGGCGGTCGAGCAGGCGCAGCCGTTGCCGCTGGAGGTGCTGTTAGCTTCTTCGTCGACTGGACGGTAGGAGGTCATGGCTTGCAGGTTCAGGATACGGGTCATCTTATTTCTCCAAAAAGTTAGTGTGGTTTGTTTTGCTGCCGTCGCTACGTTGTGTGTGTCGACGAAATGAAGTGTATGGAAGTACCGCACTGCGGATAACTAGCAGGAATATGGGGTTGACAGCGGGACCGCAGGGCAGGTAGACGCGCGGACGCGCGCCAGTCCCTTACAATGGCGTATTCCCTGCATAACCACGGCAAACAACATGAAAAACGTACTGGTCCTCTTCCTGCTGACCATCAAGAGCAGCTTTATCAACGACGAAGAGTCGGAAGCCACCGACGAGCAATTCGACACCATCCAGTTCGTGCAGACCGACAAAGGCACCTGGCGCTTCAAGACTTTCGCCGAAGACGAGGATGTGCACCTGTGGAGCATCGAAGCCGACGGCGACCTGGTCGAGCTGGCGATCGAAACCACCAACCGCCATTACGGCGACGTGATAGACGAAGCCTTCATCATCGAGAGCGATGACGGCGTGGAAGGCCTGCGCCGCGAACTGAAAAAGCAGGGCTTGAGCGACAACCTGCAAATCTCGCCGAAAGGCCCGCTGTTCTGGGCCCCGCCAGGCTCCAGCTACAGCCCCAAGTCGGCGCCGGCGCACTGACGCAATTAAAAGCGCCCACATACGCCTTAGTTGTTTAAAATGCCAAACCGTAAACAACTATTGCGCTGGCCATGAACCAAGTCCTGACCCCGTCAAACGAAGAAAACAGCGGCATCGACAAAATCGCCCTCGCCAAGCAACTGGCAGGCGACATCACCCGCGGTGCCGGTGCCGGCATCGTACGCACCGTGCTGGCAGTGATTGCAGCGCTGGTCGTCAATGCGCTGGGCGTTACGCTGTTGTTCCGCAGCGAACTCGGTGGCGGCCACGGCTCGGCCATGATCTATGCTGCCTTTGTCGCCGCGCCCTTCATGCTCGCCGTCGTCCTGACCGGCATGACGGCCTATAAGATTGGCCTGCAGGGCATCCTGGCGCGCATTGTGGAAAGCCAGTCGGGCCTGATCGCCAAGCTGGGCGCAGGCATCCTGGAAACCTTCCTGCGCAGCGTCAATTACGAACCAGGCCGCCCGCTGTCGGAAAAATTCCTCGGCGGCTGGCGCAGCTTCCTGAACCTGCAATCCGGCCTGCCAAAACCATTGCCATGGCTGCTCGCCAGCCTGACCTCGCGCATCCCGCTGGCGGAAACCATTACCGAAGTCGCCACCACCGGCATGACGCTGCGCGAAGTGTCCCATGCGGCGATGACGCGCGTGATATCGGAAGGCGCCGCCGGAGGCCTGCGCCCTTCCAACCAGGCCTTGTTCATCGCCCTCGCAATCCAGTTCGGCATGTGGTTCCCTATCGGACTGCTGGTCCGCTACATGTTCGGCTAAAACCTTCATGCAAAAACTGGCAGGCGTGGCCCTCCTGTTCGCCGGCATTGCCCATGCCGGCGACGTACTGCCGATCCACGGCGCCTGGACCGGCAGCCCAATTCCTGGAATGAGGAAGTCAAGGGTATTGAGATCAGCTATGCCAAGCTAGCGCCCTTCCTGTCGCAGGAAGGCAAGGAATTGGCTCAAAGCGTGCGCCGGCTCTCGAAATAGCGCCATTCGCCCGTCAACGGATCGGGGAAGCCGATGGCCTTGGCCAGCAGCTTGAGCGGCGACGACACGTCGTCCTGTTTGCACGGCAGGGCGACCGGGTAAAACACATCATTGACGATCGGGATGCCGAGCGACGACAGGTGCACGCGCAACTGGTGCTGGCGGCCGGTGTGCGGCCAAAGGCGGTACAGCACGTGCGCACCGCGCTGTTCGATCACGTCGATCATGGTTTCCGAATTCGGCTCGCCCGGCTCTTCCTTCATGGTGAAGAACTTGTCGCCCTCCACCATGCGGCTGCGGTACACGAAAGGAAATTCGCGGCCCGGCAACGGAGCGGCCAGCGCCTCATACTCCTTCTGCACCAGGCGCTTCTGGAACAGCGACTGGTAGTCGCCGCGACTTTCGGCATTGCAGGAGAAGATCACCAGCCCCGCCGTCTCGCGGTCGAGTCGATGGATCGGCACCAGGTCTTCCATGCCCAGCTTGCGCCGCACGCGCACCAGCAAAGTCTCTTTGACAAAGCGGCCGGACGGAATGGTCGGCAGGAAGTGCGGCTTGTCGACCACGACGATATGCTCGTCCTGGTGCAGCACTTCTTCTTCAAACGGAATCGGGAACTCGTGCTCCAGCTCGCGGTAGTACCAGATGCGGGCGCCGCGCACAAAACGCGACTCCGGTTGCACCGGTACGCCCATGCCGTCCACCACGTCGCCGCGCGCCATGCGCTCACGCCATTGGGCTTCCGGCACGGCAGGATAGTTGGCGGACATGAAGGTGATCATGTCCGGCCAGTCGCCCTCCGGCAGCCAAAGGTAGCTGGGCGTCACGCCATCGCGCATTGGCAATGGCGGTGCGCCCGAGGCGTGCTTCGGGCGCGACATCTCAGGACTTCGGCAGGGGCGAAGTCTGGTAAGGCGGCAGCTTGTTCACGTCGAGGCCGCGCTGGCGGGCATAGACCGGCAACACCAGCGGCATCTGCTTCTGCATATCCTGGATACGGGAATTGCCGCTTGGGTGGGTCGACAGGAACTCCATCGGCTGCCGCGCATTGACGGCGCCCATCTTCTGCCACAGCGCGACTCCGGCGCGCGGATCGAAGCCGGCGCGCGCGGCCAGGTCGATGCCAACCAGGTCGGATTCGGTTTCATCGCCGCGCGAGAATTTCATCACGGTCAGCTGGCCGGCCACATTGGCGCCGGCATCGGTAATGCGCGGGTCGATGCCGAGGTAGGACGACAGCACGGCGCCACCCAGTTTGCTGGCCAGCGACACGGCGGTCGACTGCACGGCGCGCTTGCGGGCGTGTTCGCGCAGGGCGTGGGCAATTTCGTGGCCCATCACCATGGCGACTTCATCGTCGGTCAGGTTCAGCTTCGCCAGGATGCCGGTATAGAAAGCAATGCGGCCGCCCGGCATGCAGAAAGCATTGACCTGGTCGGAGTTGAGCAGGTTGACTTCCCATTGCCAGTTGGCAGCGGCGGGATTCCAGCGCTGGGCGTTGGGCACGATGCGGGCCGCAATGGCGCGCAGGCGCTTGACCTGCGGGTCGGACTCCGGCACCAGCGCTTCTTTCTGCTTGGCTTCATTCAGCAGTTGGGCGTATTGCAGCTTGGACTGCTGGTCCATTTCCTGCTCATCGGCAAAGACGCGCAGGCGCGAAAGCTTGGTGACAGGGATGCCGTCAGCTTTGGGATTCATCGGCGCCTGCTGGGCCGACGCGGCGCCGGCGGCCAGCGCCAGCGCAATAAGGGTGAGCTTGAACTTCTTCATGGATTTAAGATAACACAGCTTAACTGGATTGCTTTTTCCGCAAACGGAACACGGCCAGATCGCCGCGCAGGTTAGGCAGTAGCGAGACCGTCTTGCCCTCGGCCAGCGCCACGCATTCGATCACTTCCAGCCCCACCTCCTCCGCCAGTTCCTGGAAGTCGTAGATGGTGGCGCAGCGCACGTTCGGCGTGTCGTGCCATTGGTATGGCAGCGACTTGGAAACCGGCATGCGCCCTTGCAGCAACGCCACGCGGTGCGGCCAGTAGGCGAAATTGGGGAAGGACACGATGGCTTCACGGCCCACGCGCACGATGTCGCGCAGCAGGACTTCCACATGCTTCATCATCTGCAGCGAGGACAGGCACAACACCGTGTCGAAGGAGTTGTCGCCGAAGATACCCAGGCCGTTCTCGAAGTCCTGCTGGATCACGCGCACGCCGCGCCGGGTCGAGGCCAGCACCTGTTCGTCCGCCAGCTCCAGGCCGTAGCCGGTGCAGCGCTTGCCGCTCTGCAGGTAATCCATCATCACGCCGTCGCCGCAACCCACGTCGAGCACATGGGCGCCTTCGCGCACCCAGTGTGCAATGAAGGCCAGGTCGGGACGAGCGCTGCTCAGGTCATCGAAAGTCATGCTGCTTGTTCCTTGTTCGTTTCTTTCCACACTTGCTCGTAGTAGGCGCGCACCATGTTCATATAGCGCGCATCTTCCAGCAGGAAGGCGTCGTGGCCGTGCGGTGCGTCGATTTCGGCGTAAGTCACCTCGCGCCGGTTGGCCAGCAAGGCCTGCACGATCTCGCGGCTGCGCTCCGGCGAGAAGCGCCAGTCCGTAGTGAAGGATGCGAGGAAGAACTTGGCCTTGGTACCGGCCAGGGTCTTGGTCAGGTCGCCGTCGAACTTGCGCGCCGGGTCGAAGTAGTCGAGCGCCTTGGTGATCAGCAGGTAGGTGTTGGCGTCGAAATATTCCGCAAACTTGTCGCCCTGGTAGCGCAGGTAGGATTCGATCTCGAAGTCGATGCCGAAGCCGAATTTGTAGTCGCCGCCGCTGGCTGCAATATCGCGCAGCTTGCGGCCGAATTTCTCGGCCATGTCGTCGTCCGACAGGTAGGTGATATGGCCGATCATGCGCGCCACTTTCAGGCCGTTCTTCGGCACCACGCTGTGTTCGTAGAAATCGCCGCCATGATAGTCCGGGTCGGACAGGATGGCCTGGCGCGCCACGTCGTTGAAGGCGATGTTCTGCGCCGACAGTTTCGGCGTGGAGGCGATCACCAGGCAGTGGCGCAGGCGTTCGGGGTGCATGATGGACCAGGCCAGGGCCTGCATGCCGCCCAGCGAGCCGCCCATCACCGCGGCGAACTGCCGGATGCCCAGCTGGTCAGCCAGGCGCGCCTGTGCCGCCACCCAGTCTTCCACCGTCACCACCGGGAATGCGGCACCGTATTGCTTGCCGGTTTCCGGATTGATGTGCATCGGGCCGGTCGAACCGAAGCAGGAGCCCAGGTTGTTGACGCCGATGACGAAGAACTTGTCGGTATCGAGTGCCTTGCCCGGACCGACCATATTGTCCCACCAGCCCACGTTCTTCGGATTGTCGGCGTAGTAACCGGCCACGTGGTGCGAAGCGTTCAGCGCGTGGCACACCAGAACCGCGTTCGATTTGTCCGCATTCAGCGTGCCATAGGTCTCGTACATCAGCATGTAGTCGCGCAGGGACGCTCCGCTCTGCAGCTGAAGGGGTTCCGCAAAATGCATTGTCTGCGGCGAGACGATTCCAATCGAAGGCATGTGAATCCGGCTGTAGTTAAGTGTTGATGCGAGAGTTGGTGTTACAGGGCTTGCAGGGCGTTGACTGCGTCGGCAATCGTTTCAGGGTCCATGCCGCGCATGATCTTGCGCATCTGCGGCGCAATCAGTCCCAGGTCGCTGTTCAGGATTTCCTGCTTGACCGACAGCAGCTGCGACGGGTGCATCGAGAATTCGCGCAAGCCCATGCCCAGCAGCAGGCGCGTCATCTTGGCGTCGCCCGCCATCTCGCCGCACACAGCGACCTCGATGCCGGCTTTGTGGCCGGCGGCAATGGTCATCGCAATCAGTTGCAAGATGGCCGGATGCAGCGGATCGTACAGGTGCGCCACTTCGTAATCGACGCGGTCGATCGCCAGGGTGTACTGGATCAGGTCATTGGTGCCGATCGACAGGAAGTCCATCTTCTTGACGAACATCGGCAGCGCCAGAGCGGCAGCCGGAATTTCGATCATGGCGCCCACCGGCACGTCCGGGTCGTACTTCTCGCCCCTGTCGTCAAGCTGCGCCTTGGCGCGCTTGATCATGGCCAGCGACTGGTCGATCTCGAAGGCATGCGCCATCATCGGAATCAGGATGCGCACCTTGCCGTGCACCGAGGCGCGCAGGACGGCGCGCAACTGGGTCAGGAAGATCTGCGGCTCCGCCAGGCAATAGCGGATGGCGCGCAAGCCCAATGCCGGATTGAGCGCAGTGTGCTCCATCTGGTCCAGTGGCTTGTCGGCGCCGATATCCAGCGTGCGGATGGTGACCGGGCGGCCCTTCATGGCCTGCACGGCTTTGGTGTACTGCTCGTATTGTTCGTCCTCGGACGGCATCTCGCCATCGCGGCCCATGAACAGGAATTCGGAGCGGAACAGGCCGACGCCGTTGGCGCCCGACTCCATCGCGTGCCCGCAATCTTCCGGCAGCTCGATGTTCGCCATCAGGGCGATCGGCGTGCCGTCCCTGGTGACGGCCGGGGTCTTTTTCAGCTTGCCCAGCTTTTTGCGCGCGCGCATCGCAGCCAGCTGGCGCTCGCGGTACTGCTCCAGCACTTGCGCGCTCGGGGTGACGATCACCACGCCGGCATCGCCGTCGATGATCACCCAGTCGTCCTGCTGGATCAGGGTGGAAGCCTGCGACATGCCCACCGCTGCCGGAATGTCGAGCGAACGCGCAACGATGGCGGTGTGCGAATTCTGGCCGCCCACGTCGGTCACGAAGCCGATAAAGGAACGATCGCGGAACTTCAGCATATCGGCCGGCGAGATATCGTGTGCCACCACGATCATCTGGGCCAGGAACTCGTCGCCTTCCAGTTCGGCCTGTTTCGGCAGCAGCGGCTCGCTGCCCATCAGGACTTTCAGCACCCGTTCCGCCACTTGCTGGATATCGGCCTTGCGCTCGCGCAGGTAGGGGTCTTCGATTTCGTCGAACTGCGCCGACAGCTCGTCGATCTGGGTCAGCAGGGCCCACTCGGCGTTGTAATGGCGGCTGCGGATGATATCCAGCGGCGCCTCGGAAATCATCGGGTCCGACAGGATCAGCGCATGCACGTCGATGAAGGCGCCCAGCTCCGTCGGGGCATCTTTCGGCAATTCATTCCACAGCGTTTGCAGCTCGCGGTGCACGGCAGCCAGCGCCTGCTGCAGGCGCTTCACTTCCGCTTCCACGTGCTCCTCGGAGATCAGGTAGTGCTTTACGTCGAGCGCCGCCGGCGCAAGGATGTGCGCGCGGCCGATCGCGATGCCACGCGAAACCGGAATTCCGTGAAGGGAGAACGATGCCATCGGGCTGCCGTCCCGCATTTACTCGCCTTCGCCGAACTTGTCGTTGACCAGTGCGGCCAGGGCGTTGATGCAATCCTGTTCATCGGCGCCGTCCGCTTCCAGCAGGACTTTGGCGCCCTTGCCAGCAGCCAGCATCATCACGCCCATGATGGACTTGGCGTTGATGCGGCGACCGTTACGCGACAGCCAGACATCGCTTTGGAACTTGGCTGCCAGTTGGGTGAATTTTGCAGAAGCACGTGCATGCAATCCGAGCTTGTTGATAATTTCAAGTTCTTGCTGAATCATGTTTTAGTTTTGTTTAGTTGACTCGGATACGATTATCGACCTTGACCGCGCCATTCTGGGCACCGGCCAGGGCCATTTCCACTACGACGTCCAGCGTATCGGTACGGTAGGTGATGGCGCGCAGCAGCATGGGAAGGCTGATGCCCGCGACCACTTCGACCTGGCCCGCATCGGCCAGCTTGTTACAGCAATTGGCGGGCGTGCCGCCCTTGATATCGGTCATGACCAGCACCCCGGCACCGGTATCGAGGCGCTGGATGGCCTCACGTGCCAACTGCTGCACTTCATTCAGGTCCTGGTCTGCCAGCACGTCGATCGCCTCCAGTTTTTCCACCGGGGCCCGGAACACATGCGCTGCGGCGGCCAGGAAAGCCTGGCCCAGCGGCGCGTGTGTCATCAATAAAATCCCTACCATGTTTATCCTTGCTTGCCTGCCCGGGCTTCCACCGCATCGATGAACATGGATGCGACCTGGAAGCCAGTCTGCTGCGTGATCTCCTGGAAGCAGGTCGGGCTGGTGACGTTCACCTCGGTGAGGTAATCGCCGATCACGTCTAATCCTACCAGCAACAGGCCGCGCGCAGCCAATTCCGGACCCAGGGCCTCGGCGATTTCGCGGTCGCGCTGCGACAGCGGCTGGGCCACGCCGGTACCGCCGGCAGCCAGGTTGCCGCGCACTTCGCCCGCTTGCGGGATACGCGCCAGGCAGAAAGGCACCGGTTTGCCGTCGATCAGCAGGATGCGCTTGTCGCCCTTGACGATGTCGGGGATGTAGCGCTGCGCCATGATGGTGCGGGTGCCGAGCTGGGTCAGGGTCTCGATGATGGAGCCCAGGTTCAGGCCATCGGCTTTCACGCGGAAGATGCCGGCGCCGCCCATGCCGTCCAGCGGCTTCAGGATCACGTCGCCGTGTTCGGCCTGGAAGTCGCGCAGGCGGGTCTCGTCGCTGGTGACCAGGGTCGGCGCGGTGAATTGCGAAAACTGGGCGATCGACAGCTTTTCATTGTGGTCGCGGATGGCCGAAGGCTTGTTGAAGACTTGCGCGCCCTGTTTCTCCGCCAGCTGCAGCAGGTAGGTGCCGTAGACGTATTCCATGTCGAACGGCGGATCCTTGCGCTGGATTACCGCGTCAAAGGCAGCCAGGCCGGTGTCTTCCGACGGTGCTGCCTTGTACCATTCGTGGGCATCGCCGGTCAGCTCGATGCGCGAGACGTGGGCCGTGACCTTGCCTTCCTTGAGCGCCATGTGGCGCTGCTGGAAGGCGTACACCTCATGCCCCCGGCGCGCCGCCTCGGCCATCATGGCGAAGGTGGAGTCCTTGTAGATCTTGAAGCTGGACAGCGGGTCGGCGAGGAAGGCGATTTTCATGGATTAGTCCAAAAATGTAACAACTGATTCTAGCCGATCTGCGCGACTGGCGTTCAGTACACCTCAGGATCCGGGTCGGTGCGCTCCATCTCCAGCGAAGCGGCCAGCAGGGCCAGCCGCGCCACTACGCCGTAGACATAGAAGCGGTTCGGCGCCGCCGTTCCCGGCTTCGCTTTCACATCCGGCACGGCATGCTGCTGCGCGAACGCCAGCGGCACGAACTGTGAACCCGGCGCGTTCAGGTTCTGGTCCGGCCCCTTCTCGCCATGCACGCGGTAGAAGCCACCCACCACATAACGGTCAATCATATACACAACCGGCTCGGCAAACGCCTCCTTGATGCTCTCAAAGGTCGGCACCCCCTCCTGGATATTCAGGTCGGTCACCGCCTTGCCATCCTTGATCACGGTCATGCGCTTGCGCTGCTCTTCCGACAACTCTTTCAGCTCGGCCGCATCGCGGATCGTGATGACGCCCTTGCCGTAGGTACCGGCATCCGGCTTGATGATGACGAACGGCTTCTCCTTGATGCCGTATTCCTTGTATTTCTTGCGGATTTTGGCCAGCACCGCATCGACCGAGGCCGCCAGGCTTTCCTGTCCCTCGCCGGTGGTCAGGTCCACCGCGCCGCATTTGGCGTGGAAAGGATTGACCATCCAGGGATCTACGCCGATCAGCTTGCCGAACTTCTTGGCCACTTCGTCATAGGCATTGAAGTGGTTGGATTTGCGGCGGATTGCCCATCCGGCATGCAATGGCGGCAACAGGCTTTGCTCGTGCAGGTTGGTCAGGATGTCTGGAATGCCGGCCGACAGGTCGTTATTCAGCAAAATGGTGCACGGATCGAAATCCTTGAGACCCAGGCGGCGGCCATTCGGCGAACGCACCAGCGGTTCTACCACCAGCATATTGCCGTCAGGCAGCGCCAGCGGCGTCGGCTGGGTCACCGATGGATCCAGCGAGCCGAAACGGACATTCAGGCCGGTCTGGCGGAAAATCTGCATCAGGCGCGCGACGCCCTGGAAGTAAGTCGGATGACGCGGCTTGATTTCCGGGATCAGCAACAGGTTGCGCGCATCCGGACAGTATTTATCGATCGCCGCCATCGCCGCCTGTACCGACAGCGGCAGCATTTCGTTGGCCAGGTAATGGAAGCCGCCAGGGAACAGGTTGGCATCCACCGGGGCCAGCTTATAGCCGGCATTGCGCAAGTCCACCGAAGCGTAGAACGGCGGCGTATGTTCCTGCCACTCGAGGCGGAACCACCGTTCAATAGCTGGGGTCGCGGCAATGATCTTTTCTTCAAGATCCAGTAACGGCCCGGTCAGGGCCGTGACGAGATGGGGAACCATGTGACTTCCTTGCGGGTTGGTATTTGCAGACTCTCCATTTTGGGGCAAAACCGCCAATTAAAAGATAGTTTGGAACAAAAAAAGCCCCCGAAGGGGGCGTGCGCGGGGGCGTCAGGGGTCTGGCGCCGACAGAGACATGGCGCAGCTGCTTCTGTCGGTGCCCGGCCCCACGGTTCCAAGCTACTACGTTAAGCGTGGTAAGCCGATTCGCCGTGGCTGGTGATGTCCAGCCCTTCGCGCTCTTCTTCTTCCGGCACGCGCAGGCCAATCACGATGTCGACCAGCTTGTAAGCCACGAAGGCAACAACAGCCGACCACACGATGGTGACGCCGACAGCAGTCGCCTGGGTAAGCACCTGGCCGCTGATCGAGTACTCAGCGCTTGCCTTGTTGGCAACGTAGTCAAATACACCCTGGCCGCCCAAAGATGGTGCAGCGAACACACCAGTCAGGATCGCGCCCAGGATACCGCCCACGCCATGCACGCCGAACACGTCCAGCGAGTCGTCCGCGCCGATCAGGCGCTTCAGGCCATTCACGCCCCACAGGCAGATGATGCCCGCCAGCAGGCCGATCGCCAGTGCACCCATCGGGCCGACAAAACCGCAAGCCGGGGTGATCGCCACCAGGCCCGCCACCGCGCCGGACGCGCCGCCCAGCATGGAAGGCTTGCCCTTGAAGATCCACTCACCGAATACCCACGACACGGTGGCGCAGGCAGTTGCCAGCAAGGTATTGACGAAGGCCAATGCAGCGATGTCGCCAGCTTCCAGCGCCGAACCGGCGTTGAAGCCGAACCAGCCCACCCACAGCAGCGATGCGCCGATCATGGTCATGGTCAGCGAGTGCGGAGCCATGGAGTCGCGGCCGTAGCCAACGCGCTTGCCGATCATGATAGCGCCCACCAGGCCGGCAACAGCGGCATTGATGTGCACCACGGTACCGCCGGCGAAGTCCAACGCGCCCTTCTGGAAGATCCATCCTGCCTTGGCGGTTTCGCTTGCCAGGGTCTCGGCATTGGTGATCACGTCAGGGCCGGTCCAGAACCAGACCATGTGGGCGATCGGCAGGTAGCTGAAGGTAAACCACAGCACCATGAAGGCCAGCACGGCGGAGAAACGCACGCGTTCTGCAAACGCACCGACGATCAGGCCGCAGGTAAT
This sequence comes from Duganella sp. Root336D2, assembly GCF_001425005.1. Lineage (GTDB taxonomy): Bacteria > Pseudomonadota > Gammaproteobacteria > Burkholderiales > Burkholderiaceae_D > Rugamonas. Next base: position 65,230 of record NZ_LMDB01000009.1, read on the forward strand.
GGCTGCAAAAGTGCCCTGGAAGGCAACGTAAATGAACTCAGGGATCACTACGCCCTTGCTGAAAGTCGCAGCCACCGAGAAGCCCTTGGCCGGATCGTAAATGCCGGACAGCAGCGAACGGCTGAAGCCACCGAAGAAGGCATTGCCCTCGGTGAAGGCAATCGAATAGCCGTACAGGCACCACAGCACGATGATCAGCGCGAACACGAAGAACACCTGCAGCAGCACGGACAGCATGTTCTTGGAGCGTACCAGGCCGCCGTAGAACAGGGCCAGGCCGGGAATGGTCATCATGATCACCAGCAGGGTGGCCACGAACATCCAGGCGGTGTCGCCCTTCTGCGCAACCGGGGCCGGCGCGGCGGCCGGAGCCGCGGCAGCGGCAGCAGGAGCGGCGGCATCAGCCGGCGCAACAGCAGGAGCAGCCGCGGAGGCGGCAGCGGTAGCAGCGGCAGCCGGCGCTTCGGCCGGCTTGGCATCTTGAGCCAGCACAGGCAATGCTGCGCTGAACGCCAACAGGACAGTCACCCCCGCCAGCCATTTCTTAATGGTCTTTTGCATCACGGTTCCCCTTACAGTGCTTCGTTGCCGGTTTCGCCGGTACGGATACGGATTACTTGTTCCAGCGACGAGACGAAAATCTTGCCGTCGCCAATCTTGCCGGTGCGCGCGGCATTCTCGATCGCCTCGATAGCCTGGTCGACGATGGCATCGTCGACCGCCGCCTCGATCTTGGTCTTTGGCAGGAAGTCGACCACATATTCCGCGCCGCGATACAGCTCGGTGTGACCTTTCTGGCGGCCGAAGCCTTTGACTTCGGTCACCGTAATACCTTGCACGTTAATCGCCGACAGGGCTTCACGCACCTCGTCGAGCTTGAACGGCTTGATAATGGCGGTAATCATTTTCATACTGGTGCCTCTTCAGAAGGTTTTGGACAAGGTCAGCACTGCGCCAGCCTTACCTAGTTTCTTGCCATTTGGTCCGAGATAATTTTCGGTATTGGTATCGATGTAGGCCAGCGCCAGCGAGGCAAAGCCCAGGTCCTTGGTCACGCCAACCTTCCAGTCGGTGTAGCTGTAGAAGCTGGAGTTCTCCACCTTCTGGCGCCCCACGTGCAGGTTCAGCACATAGCCATCACCCAGGTCCTGGTTGACTGAGGCATCGATATAAGTACTGTGCTTGCTGTCGGCAAAGCCGAACAGGTTGCTCAGCGAATGCGAGTACTTGAGGGTAGCCGGGCCATAGCCAACCTGGCCATACAGTTCGCGGGTATTGGCGCTTGGATGCAGTTCATTGGATGGATAGACATAGGCCAGGAAACCAACGTCATAGCTGACGCCAGGCGCGATTTCACCGCGCTTGCCGCCATACAGGTCCAGTTCAACGGAAGCATCACCGCCGCCATCCTTGATCCACTTGATGGTGGAGGCCCAGGCACCTGCATAGAAACCGGTCGGATTGTTGACCCAGTCGGCGCCGCCTTGCAGCGCCGGTTTCAGGCGGGTTTGCGAGATACCACGGTAGCGGTAGTCGCTGGTCAGGGCCGCGTTATAGCTGAACTCATTATCAGGCTTCGCCTCCGGTGCGGCATCGGCCGCTTGGGCCAGGCCGGTTCCCATCGTTGCCATTGCCAGCGCGACTGCAACGGTGAGGCCCAGCTTCTTGCTCTTATGAATCATGGCGATTTCCTTTTGAGTGAACTTTTATTGCGGTTTAAAATTCAGTCTGAAACGACAGCTTTCTTGCTTAGTAGCAGATTGCGTGCCAGCCAAAATTCGTGCGCGAATTGATATAAGGACAGCTTTCCGCACCATTTAAAGCCAAAGCCGCACCGTCGTGGTGCATAAACTCACACATCGGAAAGAAAAACATGGACATGAACGCCTTCTTCAACGACTTGCAACAGAAGGTCAACCAGGTCATCGAAAACTCGCCAGCCAAAGACATTGAAAAGAACGTCAAGGCGATGATGACCCAGGGCTTTGCCAAGCTGGACCTGGTGACCCGCGAGGAATTCGACATCCAGGCCCAGATGCTGGCCAAGGCCCGCGCCAAGCTGGAACTGCTGGAATCGCGCCTGGCTGAGCTGGAAGCCAAGCTGGCCGACAAGTAAGCCCCTTGCGCTAGCGCAAACGAGCGGTGGCGCCCCGGGCCTACGATGTGCTGTCGTAGACCGGGAGGCCACCATGAGCATCGCAGTCATTAAAAGCCGCGCGCTGGCCGGCATGCAGGCTCCGGAAGTCAGTGTCGAAGTCCACCTCGCCAACGGCTTGCCCGCGTTCGCCATCGTCGGCCTGGCCGACACCGAAGTGAAGGAATCGCGCGACCGGGTCCGCGCCGCCATCACCAATGCCGGGTTCGAACTGCCGCAGCACCGCATCACTGTCAACCTGGCCCCGGCCGACCTGCCCAAGGAATCCGGCCGTTTCGACCTGCCGATCGCCATCGGCATCCTGGCCGCGTCCGGCCAGATTCCTTCGTCCACCCTGGAACAATTCGAGTTCGCCGGCGAGCTGTCGCTGACTGGGGAGCTGCGTCCGATCCGCGGCGCGCTAGCGATGACTTACGCCATGCAGCGCTCCGCCGGCGGCGCCGGCCGCGGCTTCATTCTCCCCAGCGCCAATGCCGACGAAGCCGCGCTGGTCACAGGTGCCCGCATCTACCCCGCCGCCACGCTGCTGCAGGTATGCGCCCATTTCGGCCTGGATCCCGACGGCAGCTTCGCCCTTCCGCGCCATGTGGCCCAGCCCCTGCCCCTGCCGCCGTCGATTCCCGACTTCGCCGACGTCAAAGGCCAGATCTTCGCCAAGCGTGCGATGGAGGTTGCAGCCGCAGGACGCCATTCGGTCCTGCTGGTCGGCCCGCCCGGCGCCGGCAAGACCATGCTGGCCACCCGCTTCGCCGGCCTGCTGCCGTTGATGACGGACGATGAGGCGCTGGAAGCCGCCGCCGTACAATCTTTGATCAGCGGCTTCACCGTCGAAGGCTGGAAGGTGCGCCCCTTCCGCTCCCCGCACCACACCTCGTCCGGCGCGGCGCTGGTCGGTGGCGGCAGCGTGCCGCGCCCCGGCGAGATTTCGCTGGCCCATTGCGGCGTGCTTTTCCTCGACGAGTTGCCGGAGTTTGATCGCCGCGTGCTGGAAGTGCTGCGCGAGCCGCTCGAATCCGGCCGCGTCACTATCGCCCGCGCCACCCGGCACGCCGACTTCCCTGCCCGCTTCCAGCTGATTGCAGCCATGAACCCGTGCCCATGCGGATACCTTGGCCATCCTGCAGGCCTTTGCCAATGCACGCCCGACCAGATCCTGCGCTACCAGAACCGCGTTTCGGGCCCCTTGCTTGACCGCATCGACATGCAAATCGAAGTTGGCCCCGTTCCGCCCGACATCCTGCAAGCGGACGCAGTGGGTGAGCTGTCCGAAACAATTGCCGCGCGCGTGCACGCTGCCTTCGAGCGCCAGATCGCCCGCCAGGGGAAAACCAACCAACAGCTGACGCCGCGCGAAATCGACCGATTCTGCAAGCCGGATGCCAGCGGCCAAGCCGTCTTGCGCGCAGCCATGCACAAGCTGCATTGGTCGGCCCGCGCCTACCACCGCGTGCTCCGCGTGGCCCGCACTGTGGCCGACCTGGATGGCCAGAAGCAAATCGGCGGCAAGCACGTCTCTGAAGCGATCAACTTGCGCCGCGCCCTTCGGCAACTCTAAGTTTCAAATGTAATTCCGCGTAAATACGTGGTTTGGGTGGCGCGTTCTTCGCTAGAATTGCCGCCACCATGACCACCCAATACCGTTACTCGCGCTACTGCGCCGTACCTATCCTGATCCTCCTGTGCTGCGGCAGCGCCGCCGCCCAAACCCAGACCTCCCAGCCAGCCAAGGCCGCAGCCACGCCAGCAAGCGTAAAAAAAGATGTCCCGCCTGAGACTGGCAACATCACCAGCGTGACGGTGGCAGCGGAGCGCCCGACCAACCGTATCGACCGTCAGGTCTACGACGTGAAATCCGATACGTCCAGCAGCAACGGCTCCGCTGCCGACGCGCTGAACAACGTCCCTTCCGTGAACGTCGATCCGGACGGCTCGCTGACCCTGCGCGGCAGCAGCAATGTGCAGGTCTACGTCGACGGCAAGCCTTCGGCCATGCTGCAAGGCGATAACCGCGGCCCGGCGCTGCAGTCGATTCCCGCCGATGACCTCGAGTCGGTGGAGGTGATCAACAACCCCGGCGCGCAATTCGGCAACGAAGGCGGCGGCGGCCCGATCATCAACCTGGTCATGAAGCGCTCGCGCAAGCCGGGCGGCTTTGGCGTGGCCAATGCCAACTACGGTACGGCAGGCCGCTACAACAGCGCACTGTCCGGCACCTACAACGAAGGCTTGTGGGGCTTCCAGGGCGGCATCAACGTGCGCCATGACGGCCGCAACTCGGTCGGCGAAACGGTGCGCGAGCGCATCGATCCCCGTACCGGAGTCCTGTCGCACAGCGAGCAGCAATCGCAGTCGAACGGCCTGAATGACAATGCGGGCCTGAACGGCGGCGTCACCTACAACCTGGGCGCCAACGATACATTGGGCGCCCAGGTCGCCTACTCGCATCGCACCAACGATGCGCGCGCAAGCGACAACTACCTTTCGACCGACCCCGATGGCATCGTCACCGACAACTACCTGCGCAGCACCTTGCGCGAAGGCGAGAGCAAGAACTACTCGTGGAATGCGCGTTGGGACCACAAGGGCGACGCGCCGGGCGAATCCTTCAAGATGGACTTGCGCGTGTCGACCGCCACCAACGATTCCGACAGCAGCTACCGCAATAGCTATGTGGTGCGTCCGCCAATCGGCAGCCAGGCCGACAGCACGCAGAAGAACCGCAACAAGAACGAGATCATCGACTTCACCGGCGATTACGAAGCAAACCTGTTCGGCGGCGTGACCAAGCTTGGCTACAAGATCGTCCAGAACCGCAATGACTCGAGCATCGATTACGCCAACATCGACCCGATTACGCAGGAAGGCTCGCCCAACGCGTTGCGCAGCAACGCCTTCGACATGAAGGAAACCATCTACGCCGCCTACGGCTCCTACCAGATGCGATTTAACGAGCAATGGGGCTTGATGGCCGGCCTGCGCGCCGAGCATACCGAGATGGAGATCGACCAGCTTACCAGCCAGGTCGCCGCCGGCAACAGCTACACCAACCTGATCCCGAGCTTCTTCGCTACCTACAAAATGAGCGAGAACTCGCAAATGCGCTTCGCTTACGCGCATCGCCTGCGCCGCCCGAATGCACAGGACCTGAATCCCTTCGTGGTCTATCGCGACGAACTGAATGTCTCTTCCGGCAATCCGAAACTGAAGCCGGCCCAAACCGATTCCTTCGAACTAGGTTACGAGACCCGCATGTTCGGCCTGGAGACCAACCTGCGCGGTTATTTCCGCGACGAGACCGATTCCATCCTGGACCGCAAATACTTCATCAGCGACACTGTGCTGCTGACCACCCGCGAGAATGCCGGCAGCACCCGTTCCGGCGGCATGGAGTTCACGCTGACCGGCAAGCTGCTGCCGACACTGACGCTCAACCTGAGTGGCAACGTGGCCCGTTTCGAACAAAGCGTGCTGGAAGTGAATGGCGACCAGACCAGGCGCACCGCCTCTTCGCTGAGTGGCCGCCTGCGCCTGAACTGGCAGGCAAGCAGCACCGACATGCTGCAGGCGGCCGTCCAGGCGCAGGGCAAGATGCTTACCGGCCAGGGTTATCGTGAACCGAACACTACGCTGAACCTGACCTGGCGCCACGCCATCACGCCGCAACTGGCCCTGATGGTCAACGCCACCGACGTCTTCAACAGCAACAAGATGTCGACCATCACCGATACCTACGCCCTGCGCGAGCGCTCGCTGCGCGAGTTCGACGGCCGCATCATTTATGTCGGCCTGTCTTATCGCTTCGGCAGCGCGCCCGGAACGCGGCGCGAAGGCCCTCAGCGCGAGCCGGGCGGCATGCGCGGTCCGGGCGGCCCTGGCATGGGCCCGCCTCCAGGCGGCATGGGCCCAGGCCCCGGCGCAGATTGACCTGGCAGCGAGGTGCTACCATTCGGGTCATGAAGACAATCACCCTGAACAAAGCCCTCGCGCTCCTGCTCGCAGCCGGCGCGCTCGCAGCCTGCAGTCCGAAATTCGACTGGCGCGATTTCCGCAGCAGCGACGCGCCTTACACCGTCATGTTGCCCGGCAAAGCCGCCACCCACACCCGCGCCATCAATCTTGATGGCCAGGACGTGAAGATGACCATGTCCGCAGCGGAAGTCGATGGCACCATGTTCGCCGTCGGTACGGCCGAGCTACCGGACGCCACCAAGGCCGCCCTGGCCGTGCAAGCGATGAAGCTAGCCATGGTGCGCAATATCGGCGGTACTATTACCAGGGAAAGCACCAAGGACGGTGCATTTGAAGTGGAAGCGCGCGGCGCGGCGCCAAATGGCGCCCCGTTGGCCATGCGTGGCCGCTTCCTGGCGAAAGATAAACGCGTATATCAGGTCGTCATTCTGGGGAACCAGAAACATTTTGATGCGGATACGGTTGATACATTCTTGAGTTCGTTTAAATTGTATTAAGTAGCACGACGCGCGCGACTGCACTCGTGCTATCGTATTAGCACATCAACAAACTAAGGAAGCGCGCCATGTTGATCAAATTTAAATCCATTTCGTCGCCGGAACTCATGATGGCGCACGAGCACGTCGAACGCATCATGGACCTGCTGAAGAAGAGCCCGACGCGGGGTGTCATCACGGCAGCGGAAGCTTCCCAGGCGCTGCAACTGCTCGAGAAGGAAGTTGCACTTAGCAAACTGCATCCGGAAGTCGATTCCGAACATGCCGCCCATACGCCCAGCCATGCCCTGCCGGATGATAATGGCGATGCCGATTTCGGCGAAACCCAGAAGGTAGGATTTGCGCAGCGCGCCTTCCCCCTCCTGGAAATGCTGCGTGCCGCCCAGACGGGCGGGCACGATATCGTGTGGGGCGTTTAACGCTGGGACGGAACGAAGTCTTCCATCACTGCCTTGCGCAGCAGCGCAGGTGGCAACATTCCCTGGGACAGCACGAAGTCATTGAAGGCCTTGCGATTGAATTTCTGGCGCAAGGCCACTTCCGCCGCTTGGCGTGTTTCCATCAGTCGCTGATAGCCATAGAAGTATGAGGTCGCCTGGCCTGGAGCGCGGAAGGTGTAGCGCTGCATTTCCTGCGTTGCCATGCCTTCCGACAGGCCAACTTCGTCCATCAGGAACGATTTCACTCCTTCCGGGCTGATTTCACCCAGGTTCACCATCGGGTCGAGGAAGGCGCGGGCGGCACGCTGCATGCGGGCCTGCAGTGCGAACAATTGGCCATCGAGCGGCTCGAACGGCTGCATTTCCGCCTCGGCATACAGCGCCCAGCCTTCCACGTTCACGCTGTTGAAAGCAAACACGCCGCGTGCAGTCGACACGCCCATCTCGATCATCTTCGCAAATTGCAGCTCATGGCCCGGTCGCGCTTCGTGCGCGGTCAGGGTCCAGCTACCGGCCTGGTGCGTGAAGTCGTCGAAGACCAGTTTCTTGCCGCTGGCATCAGGCGGCATGCCGGTGGTCAGCACGAACTCGCCGTACTCGCCGGTATTGCCGATCAGGCGTGGTGGGCTCATGTGTGGAGCCGGCTGCTGCGCATTCTCGGCCTCGCTCGCCAGGCGGATGACAGCCTTGCGATCCGGCAGGGTGACGATGCCTTGCTCGCGTACGGCGGATTCGATTTGCGACAGGCGCTCGCCATACAAAGGCATGACCTGCTCGGCCGGGATTTGCTGCTTCTTCAGCTCGCGCATGACAGCGCGATAGTCCGCGTCCGGCAGCTTGCGCTCCTTGGCAATCAAGCTGGCAGTGATGGCCATCTGGTTGCGGATTTCAGCAAAAGACGTCAACGCCTTCGCAATCAGCTCTTTCGGAGCGATATCTACGCCGAACTGGTGCAGGTTGTCGGCATAGACTTCCGTCGGCAGACGATGGTCGGCACGGGCCTTCGGCAAGATCTGGTCCTTGATCTTGGCGTTATATGTAGTTAATTGGGTTTCGATTGCCGCAAATGCCGGCTCCCAGCCTTTCAAGTCGCTCTTGCTGAGCAAATCCTTCATGCCCTTGATCATGGCTGGCGCTGCACTCAGCGCCTGTTCCACTTCGCCTTTGTACGGGCCCAGCAAATTCTTGTCGGCTTTCTGGCGTTCCAGGTAGCGCTCATAAGCCAGTTCGGTGATCGGGCGGTAGCCCTTGGTGAGGCCGGCGTATTTCTCCATGCGCACCAACAGCGTTTTCTGCCGCTCCTTAGGAATGCGCGGATCCAGCGTCTGGCGCATCACACCAAACATCAACTGGGTAACGTCGGTAAACGGCAGCAGGTATTTGCGGTTCACGGTAGCAGAGCGCAACTGGTCTTCTGCTGCCCCGACCAGGATCTCCAGGTCTTGCTTGACCTTGGGGTCCTTTTCCGCCCTCTGACGCTTCTGCAATTCGGCGATGACAGCACGCGTATCTTTTGCGGTGACTTCAAACAGGTCGCGCGACATGTCGGTGATCTGCTCATCATAGCCATCAACACCCAGGCTGCTGGCACTTTCAGGCGAATACTTGGCTTGCAGGTTCAGCAGAAGCTTGGCGTTCTCATTGCTCTTGGTAACCCAAGCCGGCTCGGTAGCCGCAGAGACATGCAGGGAAAGCAGGGCCAGGGTGAGGCCACTGAGGAGTTTCGTGATCGGCATCGTTATTCCTTTATAAAGAATTGCGTGCCGTATCATAATGCAAAAAGCCCGCTGGCACATGCCTAGCGGGCTTTTCTAATAAGAGCCTGACGATAACCTACTTTCACACTGGTTGCAGCACTATCATCGGCGCAAAG
>NZ_LMDB01000010.1 GCF_001425005.1 Duganella sp. Root336D2
GTGTCCATAATTGAATTTGTGGGCACAACTGCTGTGCCAAAATTCGATCATGGATGGGGGCGATTCCTACGTCCAGACGGTGCTGGCTTTACGCTTACGGAGAAAAAGAAGATCGAAAACGCTGTCGGAGCTTTCGTCGCCAGGCGCCGGCCGCCCGTCCACATTCGAAAAGAAGTTGATCTTGATTTTAGAATTGCCGGGCAGAGCATAGAAATTTTTGAGATTCGCCCTGTTTGGCAAGGGCACGGAGAAACGCACGAAATTCCAATCGCGAAAGCGACGTTCGTCAGAACACGGGGCGTTTGGCAGTTGTATTGGCAGCGCAGAGACTTGAAGTGGCACAGTTATGAGCCGTTGCCGTCTGTGCGATCAATTGAAGACGTCATCGCCGAGATTGACGCTGATCCATATGCCTGCTTCTGGGGGTAATTCAGTATCACGTCATTGTGCCTGCCAGGCTGTGTTCGGCCAGAAGCCGTCGTTCGGCAAGAACTAGAATCGCCGGAGTACGGCATTCGCGCTATCTTTTCTTGAGGCTCGGTCTATTCTGCGCTAAATCGCGATAGTTTAGTCTAAGGAGTGCTAGAAATGCAGGGGCTCCCCGGTTCTGTAGACCGAATTCGACCCCGCAAAGAAACCTATGGACTGGTTTAGCCTTTCGCCCCCCCAGGGCTAGACTGCGTTAGACAGCTCGATTTCGCCTTTAGACTGTCTGGACTGCCGCTCGTGATGCCGCATTCTGCATGTGCTCGCTCGTATCCAGTAATCGTTTCCGGGAAACCGCAACCAGACGAAGCGCCAGGCGTTGCGACCCTTTGCATGCCGGTTCGCAAATTGCGACGGCGTCATCTTTGCGCCGTCGTCGGTTACGATCTGATCACCCGCGACTTTGGCAAACTCAATTGTGTTGTAATAGCTGGTTCGCAGAACAGTTCCTTCAGGGAGGAAAACATTTTTCCATTGGAAGCCGCGCATTGCTTGGCCTCGCTCCCGCAACGAGAGGCGTTCCATTTCTACTGCGAGCCAACGATTCACGAGGTCAGTGACAAAGGCGTCCGGTTTGACGCCTGGACGCGTGTCCATCAGGAAGAACTCCAGTTGAAGAAAATCGGTCACGGGTAGGTAGACAGCTTGCTTCGCTTCGTAAGTCATGATTCAGTCCTCTCGAAAATGGTCTAAACGTTGGATCGCGGAACGGAAAAATGGTTCCTTTTAGACTTTGGCTTCGAAAAATTGGATTGAAATGGACTTAGCCCGGAAATCCTTGGGCCGTTTTAGACATCTGGCTCCGACGCTTATCCTGAATTAGACCCGAACGGTTCCGATTAGGCCGAATTGGACTCAGGGCAGTTAAAGGATACCTAAGGTATGTCCTGCCTCGCATTGCGAACGTGCACGAGAAGCGGAGGCGCGGCAACGAAAGCGAAGGCCCGCTAAGGGGCGGAAGCTGCCTCCAGACTGGCAGCCTCCGTCACGTCAAGCCTGAGCTTCTGTTTTTAAAGGTTCGGTGCCAGCCAGCGCTCAAGCTGGTCTTTCGCCACGTCACGCCGCGCAGCCATGTCCAGCAGCTGGTCCTCGTTGATCTTCCCGACGGTGAAGTACTTCGATTCCGGGTGCGCGAAGTAGAAGCCACTCACCGCAGCCCCCGGGAACATCGCAAACGACTCCGTCAGCTCCATCCCGATCTCATTCGCGTTCAGCACGCGGAACACATCCGCTTTCACGGTATGTTCAGGGCAAGCCGGATAGCCGGGTGCGGGGCGAATGCCCTTGTACTCTTCCTTGATCAACTGCTCATTCGACAGCGCTTCCTGGGCGGCATAGCCCCACAGGTCCTTACGTACCCGCTCGTGCAGGTATTCGGCGAAAGCCTCCGCCAAACGGTCAGCCAGCGCCTTCAGCATGATCGAGGAATAGTCGTCATGCGCATCTTCAAAGCGCTTTTCATACTTCTCGATGCCCAGCCCCGCGGTTACCGCAAACATGCCGATGTAATCCTGTTTGCCTGAGTCCTTGGGAGCGATAAAGTCGGAGAGGCACTGGTTCGGACGCTGCACGCCATCGATCACCGGCTTCAGGCCCTGCTGGCGCAGGCCGTAATAAGTGAACGCCACTTCCGAGCGCGACTCGTCGGTGTAGACCTCGATATCGTCGTGGTTGACCGTATTTGCAGGCAGCAGCGCAATCACGCCATTGGCGGTGAGCCAGCGGCCTTCGATAATCTTCTTCAGCAGCGCCTTGCCTTCCTCGAAGACCTTGGAAGCTGCCTCGCCCACCACTTCATCGGTCAGGATGGCTGGAAAGGGGCCGGCCAGGTCCCAGGTCTGGAAGAACGGTCCCCAGTCGATGTACTCGGCGATGGCTGCCAGGTCCACATTCTTGAACACGCGGCGGCCAACGAATTTCGGACGCACCGGTGCAAACTCCAGCTTTGCCTTGTTGGCGCGCGCCGCTTCCAGCGAGACGGTAGGCAGCGCCTTCTTGTTAGCGTGTTGCTCGCGGATACGGGCGTAGTCGTGATCCAGTTCTTGCACGAACTTGCCGCGCTGTTCGTCGGTCAGCAGCGATTGCGCCACCGATACCGAACGCGATGCATCCGGCACGTACACCACCGGACCTTCGTAGTTGTGCGCGATCTTCACCGCGGTGTGGGCGCGGCTGGTGGTGGCGCCGCCGATCAGCAGCGGGATCTTCATCATGCGGAAGTGCTCGTCGCGCTGCATCTCTTTTGCGACGTGCGCCATTTCTTCCAGCGAGGGCGTGATCAGGCCGGACAGGCCGATGATGTCGGCGTTTTCCAGCTTCGCGCGGGCCAGGATCTCGGAGGCCGGCACCATCACGCCCATGTTCACAACTTCAAAGTTATTACACTGCAGTACCACGGACACGATGTTCTTGCCGATGTCGTGCACGTCGCCCTTCACGGTGGCGATTACGATCTTGCCCTTCGGTTTGGCCACGATGCCGGTGCGCGCTTCTTCCGCCTTTTTTTCTTCCTCGATGTAAGGAATCAGGTGGGCCACAGCTTGTTTCATCACGCGCGCCGACTTCACCACCTGCGGCAGGAACATCTTGCCCTGGCCGAACAGGTCGCCGACGATATTCATGCCGTCCATCAGCGGGCCTTCGATCACATTGATCGGACGGCCGCCGCTGTTGAACACCTGCTGGCGCATTTCTTCGGTGTCGTCGGTGATGAACTGGGTGATGCCGTGCACCAGCGCGTGCGCCAGGCGCTTCTCGACCGGTGCATTGCGCCATTCCAGGTTCGCCGCTTCCTGCTTGGCGCCGCCTTTCAGCGTTGCCGCGAACTCGATCATGCGCTCGGTGGCGTCGTCGCGGCGGTTCAGCACCACGTCCTCTACGCGTTCACGCAGCTCGGCCGGCAGGTCGTCGTACACGCCAACCATGCCGGCGTTGACGATACCCATGGTCATGCCGGCCTTGATGGCGTGGTACAGGAACACGGTGTGGATTGCTTCGCGCGCCGGGTCGTTGCCGCGGAAGGAGAACGACACGTTCGACACACCGCCGGAAATCTTTGCATGCGGCAGGTTGTTCTTGATCCAGCGCGTGGCTTCGATGAAGTCGACGGCGTAATTGTTGTGCTCTTCGATACCGGTGGCGATGGCGAAGATGTTCGGGTCGAAGATGATGTCTTCCGGCGGGAAGCCGACTTTCTCGGTCAGCACCTTGTAGGCGCGCTCGCAGATTTCAATCTTGCGCGCGAAAGTGTCGGCCTGGCCGGTTTCATCGAAGGCCATCACGATCACTGCAGCGCCGTAGCGGCGGCACAGCTTTGCCTGGCGGATGAATTCCTCTTCGCCTTCCTTCATGGAGATCGAGTTCACCACGGCCTTGCCCTGCACGCACTTCAGGCCCGCCTCGATGACCGACCACTTGGAGGAATCGATCATGATCGGCACGCGCGAGATGTCCGGCTCGGAAGCGATCAGGTTCAGGAAGCGGGTCATGGCGGCCTGGGAGTCCAGCATCGCCTCGTCCATGTTGATGTCGATCACCTGCGCACCGTTTTCCACCTGCTGGCGGGCGACGGACAGCGCCTCGTCGTACTGCTCGTTCAGGATCATGCGCGCGAAGGCTTTCGAGCCGGTCACGTTGGTACGCTCGCCGACGTTGACGAACAGCGAGTCGTCGTCGATGGTGAACGGCTCCAGGCCGGACAGGCGCTGCGCCACCGGCACATGCGGCAGCTTGCGCGGCGTAGCGGACGACAGCAGCTCGGCGACAGCGGCAATGTGGTCAGGCGTGGTGCCGCAGCAGCCGCCGGCCACGTTGATGAAGCCCGCGTCGGCGAACTCGCGCAGCAGGCGTGAAGTATCGTCCGGCAGCTCGTCGAAGCCGGTGTCGCTCATCGGGTTAGGCAGGCCGGCGTTGGGGTAGATGCAGACGAAGGTGTCGGCGATCTGCGACAGCTCTTCGGCATAAGGACGCATCAGTGTCGCACCGAGCGCGCAGTTCAGGCCAATGGTCAGCGGCCTGGCGTGGCGCACCGAGTTCCAGAAGGCCGGTACGGTCTGCCCGGACAGGATGCGGCCGGAGGCGTCGGTCACGGTGCCCGAGATCATCAGCGGCAGGCGTTCGATTTCAGGGCGCTCGTCGAAATACTGGTCGATTGCGAACAGCGCGGCTTTGCAGTTCAGGGTATCAAAGATGGTCTCGACCAGCAGCACGTCGGAGCCGCCGTCCACCAGGCCGCGCACCTGCTCGTAGTAGGCGGCAACCAGCTGATCGAAGGTGACATTGCGGGCGGCAGGGTCGTTCACGTCCGGCGAAATCGAAGCGGTCTTCGGGGTCGGGCCGAGGGCGCCGCAGACGAAGCGCGGCTTGTCGGCGGTGGAATACTTGGCGGTGGCCGCCTTGGCCAGCCTGGCTGCTTGCACGTTCATTTCATAGGCCAGGTGGGCCATGAAATAGTCGTCCTGCGCGATCGACGTTGCACCGAAGGTATTGGTTTCGATCAGGTCCGCGCCGGCTGCCAGGTAGCGCTCGTGGATCTCCTGGATGACGTGGGGCTGGGTCAGCGTCAGCAGCTCGTTATTGCCTTTGACGAACAGCTCGCGGTGGCCACTACCTTCCGGTGCGGCGAAATCGGCGAAGCGCTCGCCGCGATATGCCTTTTCGTCCAGCTTGTATTGCTGGATGATGGTGCCCATCGCGCCATCCAGGAACATGATGCGCTTCGCAAGGATGTCGCGCAGCTGGGCTTCGGTCTTGGAGGTTGGACGGGTCGTGTTAGTCATTTTGATATCGCGGATTGGGCAACGTGGACCTGAAATTATACGGCAAAGCAGCATTTTCCCCCGGCCACCGCCCCCGCCAGCCGATACAAATTCGGCATTTGCTTATTCGAAATGTCCACTTTGGGGTCAGGAACAACAGTGGACATTTAGCCGGCGGAAACGTCGACTTGCAGCGCTCAGCCAACGGCTTACTTGCACTTGCCGCGCAATTTGGCGATACCGACGAAGGGCAGGCCGAGCACGCCGCTGAGAGGGATGAAGAGTAGGACCGGCGGCTGGCGTTTCAGGCCTTCGGAATGCAGGCAGTCCGGTACTTCGGCCTCCTTGAACGCGAGGTCGAGGCGCCGGGCCTGCTCGCCGCCCGAAAAGTCGGCGGCGCCAGGTTGTGCGCCTGGCCCCGGGACATCCGCCGCCGCTTCGCGTACCGCCTGCTGTACTGCCGGATCGTCAAAGCGCGCCAGCGACACCGCAGGTTTTGCTAAGCAGGGCAGGCAAGCAAGCAAGTCAGCAAAAGAATGCGGCGCATAGGACCTTAGTGGATTGCATTTCTGGTAATTCTAGCGCGACTTGTGCTGGATTCGCACAAATCATGTGTTGCCAGACTGCTACCAATGCTCGGACGCCCGGCCTAAGATGGCTCCATCAACCAACCACTTTGAAGGAGCCTCAAAATGCCTATCCTGAACATCACCGTCAGCGGCACCCCGGAACAAGTGCCAGCCAAAAAAGTCACCAGCATCCTGATGAAGCACACCGGCGAAATCCTGCACAAGGCGCCGGCCCTTACCGCCATCGCCGTGCATTACACGCCGCGCGAGCAGTGGTTTGTCGGCGGCGAGTCGCTGGCGGATCTGGGCAAGGCGAGCTTCTTCTTCGACATCAAGGTGACCGACGAGACCAACACCGCCAACGAAAAGTCAGCTTATATCGCGGCGGTTTATAAGGACTTGCAGGAGCTGCTCGGCGAGCTGCACGAAGTGAGTTACATCCACATCGACGATGCGCGTCCGGCAGCTTGGGGCTGGGGCGGTCTTACGCAGCAATTCCGCGCGGTTCAGAAGATGTTGATGTAAACGCTGGCCGCGTAGTCGACAAAGGCGCGCACCTTGGGCGACAGGTGGCGGTTCTGAGGATAGAGGGCGTACAGCTCGCGCGGTTTGGGCGTGTAGCCGGGCAGGACTTCCACCAGGGCGCCGCTCTCCAGTTCTCCGCGCACGATGAAGGCGGCGGCGTTGGCAATGCCGACTCCCGCCACTGCCGCAGCTTTCAGGGCGACGTTGGTGTTGGCTTGCAGCGAACCGCGCACGGCGACTGAATGTTCCGAGCCGTCAGTGCCGGCCAGCGTCCATTCATTGGCGCGTGCCGCGGCCGTATAGACCAGGCAGTTGTGCTGCGCCAGGTCATCCGGCACGGCCGGTGCGCCGTGCGTGTGCAGGTAGTCGGGACTGGCCACCAGCAGCACCTTGCTGGTGGCGAGCCGGCGTGCGACCAGCGTTGAATCGGGCAGCTCGCGCGCCAGGCGCAGGGCGACATCAACGCCGTCCTCGATCAAATCCACCATGCGGTCGTTGCAGACCAGGTCGACTTGCAGTCCTGGATGGCGCGACATGAATCCCGGCAGCCATTGCGCCACCTCGATAGTGCCGAACGCCATCGGCGCGTTGATGCGCAGGGTGCCGGTCGGCTCTGCCTGGTGGCGGCCGACGTTGCGGTCGGCGTCGTCCAGCAGGTCCAGTACTTCGCGGATGGATTCGATGTAATCGCGGCCGGCATCGGTCAGTGCGAAGCGGCGCGTGGTGCGGTTCAGGAGCTGGGCGCCGAGGTGTTCCTCGAGCTGGCGCACCTGGCGCGAAACAATGGTGTGGGAAATGCCGAGGGCATCGGCGGCAGCGGTGAAGCTGCCCAGTTCAACTACGCGGCGGAGCGCGCGCAGCGCCGCGAGTTGGTCCATTTACTGGAAACGCTGCCCGTCAAGCGGGAAGCCTTTGATGAATTCAGCGGCAGGCAGGCGTTTGCCGCCAGGTTTCTGCAACTGCGTCAGGCGCAGCGCACCTTCGCCGCAAGCGACGATGATGCCGTGCTGCGCGTCGGCGGCAATCACCTGGCCAGGGGCTGCGCTGCTGCCTTCTTCCAGCACTTCAGCGCCCCACAGTTTGATGACCGTGCCATCCACCTCGCCATGGGCGCCGGGGAACGGATTGAAGGCGCGGATCTTGCGGCTGATCTCGCGCGCAGGCTGGGTGAAGTCCAGCGCCGCTTCTTCTTTCAGGATCTTGTTGGCGTAGGTGACGCCTTGCTCCGGCTGCGGCACGGCTTCGACCACGCCGTTTTCCATCTTGCGCAGCACTTTGACCATCATCTGGGCGCCCATGGCGGCCAGCTTGTCGTGCAGGGTGGCAGTGGTGTCCTGCGGCGTGATCGGCGTGCGTTCGATCAGCAGCATCGGGCCGGTGTCCAGGCCTTCTTCCATTTCCATGATGGTGACGCCGGTCTCCGCATCGCCCGATTCGATCGCGCGGTGGATCGGGGCGGCGCCACGCCAGCGCGGCAGCAGGGAGCCGTGGATATTCAGGCAAGGCTTGATGTCGAGGGTGGCGCGCGGCAGGATCAGGCCGTAGGCGGCCACCACCATCACGTCGTAATCGGTGGCCAGCAGGCGTTCGTGGGCGGCTTTTGCTTCCGCCGCGCGCTGCGGGTCCTTGGCGTCCAGGCGTAAAGAAAGCGGCTGCAGCACTTCGATGCCGTGCTTGACGGCGTACTGCTTGACCGCCGACGGCTGCAACTGCATGCCGCGGCCGGCCGGGCGGTCGGGCTGGGTCAGTACCAGGGGAATCTCGAAACCTGCTTCGTGCAGGGCCTGGAGGGCAACGGCCGCAAATTCAGGCGTGCCCGCGAAGATCACTTTCATGCTTCCCCCGTTGGTATCAGTAACGGCGACCTGCGGCGCGCAGCGCTTCTTCGCGCTGGACGCCACGTTCTTCTTTTTGCAGTTTGGTCTTGATACGATTGCGTTTCAAGGGGGACAGGTATTCAACGAATACTTTGCCTTTCAGGTGGTCCATTTCGTGCTGGATGCAAACCGCCAGGAGGCCGTCGGCATCGACCTCGAACGGTTCGCCCTTGACGTTGTATGCGCGCACCTTGACTGCGGACGGGCGCTCGACGCCGTCGTAGATGCCCGGCACGGAGAGGCAGCCCTCGTCATAGACCTGCTTTTCTTCGCTCGACCACAGGATTTCCGGGTTGATGAAGGCGGTCAGGCCGGTTTTGTCTTCGGTTACGTCAATGATGACAACTTGCTCATGCACATCCACCTGGGTGGCGGCCAGCCCGATGCCGGGTGCGTCGTACATGGTTTCTGCCATGTCTTCCACCAATTTGGCCAGGCGCTCGTCGAACACGGCGACGGGTTGCGCAACTTTGTGCAGGCGAGGGTCTGGGTAGCGGAGAATATTCAGTTTCACAGGAGAATCTTATTTAAACGATAATGATTGTGCGGTAAACGGCGCATATAATGCGTGCACGATTGCTTCTGTGACACGAATTCCTTGCTTGATCCGGGTAATATGGGCAGAATTTGATTTCAGTGAGGCAAGCCTTTGTGGCCTTCCGTCATTGCCGCACCTAACGGATATACCAATGAAAAATTTTAGCACAAGCAGCAGCCGCCTGTTGGCCGCAGCCCTGTTTTGCGGTGTGACGGCCGTTCCGGCCCACGCCAAGACCATCGTCTGTGAATTCAAGCCGAACGCACCGGATAGCCATACCGTTGTAAAGGGCGATACCCTGTGGGGTATCTCCGGAACCTTCCTCGACAAGCCTTGGTGCTGGCCGCAGGTTTGGGGAATGAATAAAGAAGAAATCGCCAATCCGCACTGGATCTATCCAGGGCAGATTGTCTGGTTCGACCGTGAGGCCGGCCGCCTGCGCCTTGGTACCAAGGTTGGCGGCGACGGCACCACCGGCGACATGCGCCTTGGTCCGCAATTGCGGACCGAAGGCCTGGGCAAGGACGCCGTCCAGTCGATCCCGTCCGGCGTAATCGAGCCGTTCCTGACGCAACCCCTGATCATCGAAGAAGATGAACTCAAAAATGCACCGCGCATCATTGCGACGCGCGGCGCCCGCGTGTTCATCGGCAAGGACGACAAAGCCTATGTCCGCGGCGACCTGAAAGGCAGCACCTCGTTCCAGGTGTTCCGTCCAGGCAAACCGCTGAAAGATCCGGTGACCAAGAAGGTCGTGGCGCTGGAAGCGTTCTACCTCGGCACCCTGAAGCTGGAAGCCGTCGCGGAAGCAGGCAGCGACGTGCATACCTTCATCGTCGCCAGCGCCAAGGAAGAAATGGGCAAGGGCGACTTGCTGATGGCAATGCCGCCGATGCCGATGCAGAACTATGTGCCGCATCCGCCGGATGTTGAAGTCAATGCCAACGTGCTGGCTGTGTACGGCGGTGTCACGCACGCCGGCCAGAACCAGGTTGTCAGCATTAATCGCGGAAAGCTTGACGGACTCGATGTCGGCTCCGTGCTGCAGCTATACCATAAGGGTGAAGTGGTGAGCGATCCGGGCGCATCGAAAGGCGCGCTCAATCTGCGCAACCCGACGGTCAAGCTGCCGGATGAACGAGTGGGCAGCTTGTTTATCTTCCGTGTGTTCAAGCATGTCTCGTACGGCTTGATCATGCAGGTGACTGAACCAATCGTTGTGGGGGATGTCGCCAAGACAGCGGAGTAAATCCCATGGCCGTGCAAGTCACGGACTCCCCAAACCCCGCCCGCCAGGACTTCGAGCGCCTGGCGATGTGGCTGCGCCTGGCGAATTCGCCGGGCGTCGGCCGCCACGGAGCCTTCAAGCTGCTCCAGCATTACCACTCTCCCGAAGCAGTCTTCACCGCCGCCAATGCCCGCCTCGCTGCGCCACCCGCGCAGGATGATGCCGCGCCGCTGCCTTTGCGCATGCTGTCGCACGCCGATGCCGGCATCGCGCGTCCGGAGCAGCGGCGAGCCAGGACCGGCGATGGCGAAGATGAAATCTCGCTGCAAGCCGCACACTGCCTCGCCGGCCCCATGCCGCCGCGGATACACGCGATGGCGCATGCCACCCTGGAATGGGCTGCGCAGGACGGCAATCACCTGGTCTTGTTTGGCGACCGGGAATATCCGCCAACCTTGCAGCACATCGCCGATCCGCCGCTGCTTTTATATGCGAAAGGCGAGCTGGCCCTGCTCCAGCGCGAGGCTGTGGCGGTAGTGGGCGCTCGCAACGCTACCACCCAGGGCAAGTCCAATGCGCGCCAGTTCGCGCAGGTGCTGAGCGAGGCCGGCATGCCGGTCGTGTCCGGCCTGGCGCTCGGCATCGACGCCGCCGCGCATGAAGGCGGCCTGGAAGGCACGGGCGGCACCGTGGCCGTCATCGGCACCGGCATCGACCGCATTTATCCGCGCCGCAACGCCGCCCTGGCGCGCCGCATCGCGGAGGAGGGCTGCCTGGTCAGCGAATTTGTGCTGGGCACAGCGGCGCATCCGGAACATTTCCCGATCCGCAACCGCATCATTGCCGGCATGACCCGCGCCACGCTGGTGATCGAAGCGGCCGCGCGTTCCGGCTCGCTGATTACCGCGCACGCGGCAATTACAGCCGGCCGCGAAGTCTTCGTGCTGCCCGGTTCCGTGCTGTCGCCGCAATCGGTCGGCTGCCATGCACTAATAAGAGAGGGCGCGCGCCTGGTCGCAACGCCGGACCACTTGCTGGAAGACCTTGGCCTGGCGCCGCGTGACGCCGCGCCGGTGCAAATGGAGCAGGCCGCCGGCTGGCTGCTGGCCGCCCTCGGCCATGATCCGGTCGGCGCCGATGAGCTTGCAACAAGGTTGCAACTTGCGCCAAGTGACATGCAGGCAAGCTTGCTTGCCCTGGAGCTTGCGGGTGTGGTGGAAAGGCTGCCGGGCGGCGCTTTCCAGCGCCTGAAAGGCCCTTGAGCCGCCGTTATGCTTGTGCCCGCCTCACAGATCCTGCTAAAGTAGCGCCATGTTTGACATCCTGGTTTACCTGTACGAGACCTATTACCGCCCTGATGCCTGCCCTGAACCCGCGGCATTGGCAAAGAAACTCTCCGCAGTCGGTTTTGACGATGTAGAGATTTCCGAGGCGCTGGTCTGGCTGAATGACCTCGCCGCCATGGCTGGCGTCGAGCAGTCGCTGACGGCCGCATCTTCTGGCACGCGCTTTTACGTGCGCCAGGAGCTGGACGTACTGGGCGCCGCAGCCGTCGGTTTTATCCAGTTTCTGGAAAGCGCCGGCCTGCTGTCCCCGTTGCAACGTGAAATCGTCATCGAACGCGCCCTGGCGCTGGACGAGGCGCCGGTGTCGCTGGGCAAGCTGAAGATCATTGTGCTGATGCTGCTGTGGAGCCAGGGCAAGGAACCGGACGCCCTGATGTTCGACGACCTGTTTGGCGCCGAAGAAGACCAGGCGCCACGTCTGTTGCACTGAGCACACTCTTGCCAGCGTTGCCCTACGCCGGCCAATTCCGTAATAATATTCGCAGCGTAGTGATGCTTTGGATGCATCACTTGGCATCGCTTACTTTCTAATGTTGTATGATGCGCGCTGCCGCATCCACCGACGAGAACTATAAATATGAGTAAAGCCCTCATCATCGCTGAGAAACCTTCTGTCGCGAACGACATCGCGAAAGCCCTTGGCGGCTTCAGCAAGCACGATGAGTATTTCGAATCCGACGACTACGTGCTGTCTTCCGCAGTGGGTCACCTGCTGGAAATCGCCGTGCCGGAAGAACACGACGTCAAGCGCGGCAAATGGACCTTCACCCATTTGCCGATGATCCCGCCGTACTTTGCGCTGAACCCGATCGCCAAGACGGAATCGCGCCTCAAGGTGCTGAACAAGCTGATCAAGCGCAAGGACGTCACCACCCTGATTAACGCATGCGACGCGGGCCGCGAAGGTGAGCTGATCTTCCGCCTGATTGCGCAGAATGCGAAAGCCAAGCAACCGGTCAAGCGCCTGTGGCTGCAGTCGATGACGCCGAACGCGATCCGCGACGGCTTCACCCACCTGCGCAGCGACGATGAAATGCTGCCGCTGGCCGATGCCGCGCGCTGCCGCTCGGAAGCGGACTGGCTGATCGGCATCAACGGCACCCGCGCCATGACTGCCTTCAACTCGAAAGAGGGCGGCTTCTACCTGACCACCGTAGGCCGCGTGCAGACGCCGACCCTGTCGATCGTGGTCGAGCGCGAAGAGAAGATCAAGAGTTTCGTCTCGCGCGACTACTGGGAAGTGCGCGCCGAGTTCGTGTGCGCCGCCGGCATCTATGAAGGGCGCTGGCTGGACACCAGCTTCAAGAAGGACGAAAACGATCCGGAGAAGCGTGCCGAACGCCTGTGGAGCAAGACCGCCGCCGATACGATCGCGCTGGCGTGCAAGGGCAAGCAAGGCAATGTGAGCGAGGAGTCGAAGCCGACCACCTCGATGTCGCCTGGCCTGTTCGACCTGACCTCGCTGCAGCGTGAAGCCAACTCGCGCTTCGGCTTCTCGGCCAAGAACACCCTGGGCCTGGCGCAGGCGTTGTACGAGAAGCACAAGGTGCTGACTTACCCTCGTACCGATTCGCGCCACCTGCCGGAAGATTACCTGCCAACCGTCAAGGACACGCTGGAAGTCCTGAAGGAAAGCAACAACTACAACCAGTTCGCCAAGCAGATCCTGGACAAGGGCTGGGTCAAGCCGAACAAGCGCATCTTCGACAACACGAAGATCAGCGACCACTTCGCGATCATCCCGACCGGCATCGTGCCGAAGAACCTGAGCGAGCCGGAACAGAAACTGTACGACCTGGTCACCCGCCGCTTCATGGCGGTGTTCTTCCCGGCCGCGGAATTCCTGGTCACCACCCGCTTCACCGAAGTAGCCGGCCACCAGTTCAAGACCGAAGGCAAGGTGATGACCAACCCGGGCTGGCTGGCGATCTACGGCAAGGATGCTGCCGGCGACGATGAGAAGGAAGGCGGAGGCGGCAACCTGGTGCCGGTGGCGAAGGGCGAGAAAGTCCTGACCGAGAAAGTCATGGCGAACGGCCTGGTCACCAAACCGCCAGCACGCTATACCGAAGCGACGCTGCTGTCGGCAATGGAAGGCGCCGGCAAGCTGGTCGACTCCGACGAGCTGCGCGATGCCATGGCCGGCAAGGGCCTGGGGACTCCGGCTACCCGCGCGGCCATCATTGAGGGCCTGCTGGGCGAGAAATACCTGCTGCGAGAAGGCCGCGAGATGATGCCGACCGCGAAAGCGTTCCAGCTCATGACGCTGCTGCGCGGCCTGGGCGTGAGCGAACTGACCGCGCCGGAACTGACCGGCGAGTGGGAATACAAGCTGTCGCAGATGGAGAAGGGCAAGATCTCGCGTGAAGAATTCATGCGCGAAATCGCCCAGATGACCCAGATCATCGTCAAGCGCGCCAAGGAATACGACAACGACACCATTCCGGGCGATTACGCGACGCTGCAGACGCCGTGCCCGAACTGCGCTGGCGTGGTCAAGGAAAATTACCGCCGCTTCGCCTGCACCAAGTGCGAATTCTCGATGACCAAGGTGCCTGGCGGCCGCCAGTTCGAAATCGAGGAAGTGGAACAACTGCTGCGCGACCGTACCATCGGCCCGCTGCAAGGGTTCCGCTCCAAGATGGGCCGTCCGTTCGCAGCCATCCTGCGCATCGTGAAGGATGAAGAGATCAAGAACTTCAAGCTGGAGTTCGACTTCGGCCAGAACGATGAGGAAGGCGAAGACGGCGAAGGCGTCGACTTCACCGGCCAGACGTCGCTCGGCCCTTGCCCGAAATGCGCCGGCGGCGTGTACGAGATGGGCCTGGCGTATACCTGCGAAAACCAGGTAGCCAAGCCAAAGACTTGCGACTTCCGTTCCAGCCGCATCATCCTGCAACAGGAGATCCTGCCGGAGCAGATGGCCAAGCTGCTCAACGAAGGCAAGACCGACCTGCTGCCGGGCTTTATCTCGCAGCGTACCCGTCGGCCGTTCAAGGCCTTCCTGGTACGCGGCAAAGACGGCAAGATCAGCTTTGAGTTCGAAGAGCGCAAGGCCAAGCCGGGCGCCGCCAAGAAATCGGCGGCGAAAGGCGACGGCGCGGAAGGCGCGTCCGAGGCAGCACCGGCAGCCAAACCGGCAGCCAAGCCAGCCGCCAAGAAAGCAGCCGCGAAAAAGGCACCAGCCAAAAAAGCTGCAGCCAAAAAGCCGGCAGCGAAAAAGGCAGCCGCCAAGAAAACCGCGGCAGCGGAATAAACCAACGGGACCCGCGCGGTCCCGTTTTACTTTGTTCGAATACATGAAGAAATCCCGCTGGGCGGCGATTGCTGCCACTATGGTTGTAGCCGGTGCATCGCAGGCCGCCGTCGAGCGTATCGAGATCACGGAGCGCGTGCCGTTCGCGCCGGGCGTCAAGTTCGGCGAGGCCGGCGAGTATGAAAAGCTGCGCGGCATCGCTTACTTCTCGCTCAATCCCAAGGCCACCGCGAACCTGCCCATCGTCGACCTGAAGCGCGCCCCGCGCGACAAGCGCGGCATGGTGCGCTTTTCCAGCGAGTTCGTGCTGCTGCGGCCTGTGAGCGGCAAGACCGGTACGCTGGTGTATGACGTGAACAACCGCGGCAGCATCGTGGTGCTGGGCCAGCTCAATGGCAGGGCCCCAAAGAACAACGACCCGACGACTGCGGAAGATGCCGGCGACGGCTTCATGATGCGGCACGGCTTCAGCATGCTGTTCTCGGCCTGGACCTGGGACGTGGCGCCATCGCCCGCCGGCGTGCGGCCGCTGGTCTTCAAGGCGCCCGTGGTGAAAGGCCCGCGCGGCATGTCGGCCAATGAGTTCATCGTCGACGCGACTGCAGAAGTGGCAAGCTACGCCGGCCTGCGCGGCATCGGCTACGAGCCTGCCACACCGAACGACCCGGAAGCCGTGCTGACGGAGCGCACGCGCCAGGGCGAGATCCGCCGTCCCATCGAGCGTAGCCGCTGGGAATTCGTGGCGCCGGAACAGCCGGGCGGTCCGGGCCGCATCAAGCTGCAAGGCGGTTTCCAGCCCGGCACGATTTACGAGGTGCGCTATGAGGCGAAAGACCCGCGCGTGACCGGCGCCGGCCTGGCCGGTATCCGTGACTTGCTGGCGTACTTCCGCGAGAACCAGGTCGAAGGCGCTTCGCTGCCCAAGACGGTGCTGATGTTCGGCTATAGCCAGTCGGCACGCCTGATCGGCCGCATGCTGCATGACGGCCTGAATCTGGATGAGCAAGGCCGCATGGTATTCGACGGCGCCTTGCTCGAGGTGCCGGGTGCCGGCGGGTCGGGCGGCTTCAACAGCCGCTTCGTGCAGGTCACGCGCCATCCGTCGATGCTGGAAGAACATGACTACCCGAGCGACGCCTTCCCGTTCACCAGCACGCCGACGCGCGATCCGGTCACCGGCCGCGTGGCTTCCACGCTGGACCACGCGAAGGACAAGCATGGACGGGTACCGAAGCTCCTGATCGCCAATACCTCGGCAGAATACTGGAATCGTGGCGCATCGCTGCTGACCACCGCACCCGATGGCGTGGGAGACGCCGCCCCGGCTGCCAACGTGCGTGTGTATGGCCTGATGGGCGCCCAGCACTACGTGGGCCGTTCGCACACCCGCGCGCCGTTCACCGCCTGCGTTTCCACCACCAACTACTACCTGTCGTTGCGCGCCCTGATGCTGGCGCTGGACGGCTGGACCAGCAAAGGCACGCCGCCGCCCGCCAGCGCCTATCCGCGCCTGGAAGACGGCACCCTGGTTTCGGTGGAGTCGTACCGCAAAGCCTTCCCCGCAGTGCCGGGCCTGACCCCGCCGGAGCAGAACCTGCACGAGCCGCGCCTTGACCATGGAGCGCGCTTCCTGTCGCAAGGCATTGCCGACCTTGTGCCGGCCGCGCAGAAGATGGCGTTTGAGACCCGCGTCCCGGCGCCTGATGCCGACGGCAACGACCGCGGCGGCGTACGATTGGTGGAGCTGCAGGCGCCGCTCGGCACCCACACCGGTTGGAACCTGCGCGCACCGGAGACCGGCTTCGCCTGGGCAACCTCGCGCTACGACGGCAGCTTTGTCCCGTTCGCCCGTACCGAAGCAGAGCGCAAGGCAGCCAACGATCCGCGCCCAAGCCTGCAGGCGCGCTACGCCAACCGCGACGCCTTCATCGCCGCGACCCGCGCCGCCGCCGCGCGCCAGGTTGCCGCGCGCCTGCTGCTGCAGGAAGATGTCGAGCGCAGCGTCACCGAACGAGCCGGCCTGTACGACCGCATCATGGCCCGCGACCCGGCCGACCAAAGCTGCAACTACCTGTATCCGAACCAATGAAGAAGCTGAAGCTCCCCAATACCTTCGTCCTGCTGTTCATGATCCTGGCGCTGATCGCGCTGGCGACCTGGCTGGTCCCGGGCGGCAAGTACGAGACCCACCTGGTCAACGGCAAGCAACTGGTCGACCCGGACACCTTCCATTACATTGAAAGCAAGCCGCAGGGCCTGGCCGCGCTGCTGATGGCGCCGATCAAGGGCTTTGCGGAGGCTGGGCTGATCATCGGTTTCGTTATGCTGACCGGCGGCGCGTTCAACGTGCTGCACAAGACGCAGGCCATCGATGCCATGATCAAGTCCATCGCCAAGGCGCACTCGCGTTCGAGCCTGGTGCGCGTGGCGCTGATCCCGGTGTTCGTCACGCTGTTCTCGATCGGTGGCGCCACCTTCGGCATGAATGAAGAAGCGATTCCCTTTATCCTGATCTTCGTGCCGCTGGCGCTGGCGTTAGGGTATGACACCATCACCGGCGTATCGATTCCCTTCCTGGGCTCGCAGGTCGGCTTCTGTGCCGCTTTCCTGAATCCTTTCAATGTCGGCATTGCGCAAGGCATTGCCGGCGTGCCGCTGTTTTCCGGCATCGGCTATCGCGTGATCGTCTGGTTCATTGCCACCGCCGTCACGATTGTTTTCCTGATGTGGTACGCCGCGCGCATCAAGCGCCACCCTGAAAAGAGCCCGACCTACCTGCTCGACATCGAAAAGCGCGCCGAAGGCGTGGTCGATTTCGGCGGCTTTGAAGGCATGACTGCGCGCCATCGCCTGGTGCTGTGGGTGTTTGCCGCGTCGCTGGGCGGCATGGTATTCGGCGTGGTGCAATTCGGCTGGTTCATTGAGGAGATCGGTGCGCTGTTCCTGGCCATGACCATCGTGGTGGCGATGATCGGCCGCCTTGATTCCGACGAGGCGGTAGCCGCCTTCGTACAGGGCGCGAAGGACCTGGTCGGCACCGGCCTGGTCATCGCACTGGCCCGCGGCACGATGGTGCTGGCGCGCGACGCGCATATCATCGACACCATGCTGCACGGCCTGATGCCGCTGGTGGCATCGTCTTCGCCGATTTTCTCGGCGCAGAAGATGTTCCTGATCCAGTCGGTGATCAACTTCTTCATCCACTCCGGCAGCGGCCAGGCTGCGCTGACCATGCCGATCATGGCGCCACTGGCCGACCTGGTCGGGGTATCGCGCCAGACGGCGATCCTCGCCTTTCAGTTCGGCGAATTCACCACGCCGATGATTCCGACGTCGGGCATCACGGTGGGCGTGCTGGCGCTGGCACGCGTTCCGTGGCTGACCTGGGCGCGCTGGATGGTGCCGCTGCAGCTGATTTACCTGGTCCTGGCGCTGGTGTTGCTGGTGCCGCCTTGCCTCATGAACTGGTAGGATGGCTGTCATGGAAACCATCAATCACCCACTCGGCGCGCCCTATGGCACGGCGCAATACGAACTGACCAGTTACCACTTCGGTAAGCCGGGCGGCCCCAAGGCGTATATCCAGGCGGCGCTGCATGCCGATGAAGTTCCGGCGATGCTGGTGGCGCAGGAGCTGCGCAAGCGCCTGCAGGCGCTGGACGCGGCCGGCAAGGTGACGGGGGAGGTGATCCTGGTACCGGCAGCCAATCCGATCGGGCTGGCGCAAGTCATCAACGAACGTCCATTCGGGCGCTTTGACCTGAGCAACGGCATCAATTTCAACCGCGGTTACCCGCATTATTGCGAACAGCTGAAAGCGCGGCTCGAAGGCCAGCTGGGCGCCGACGCCGACGCCAACGTGCGTACCATTCGCCGCCACCTGCGCGAACTGGTCGGGCAGTGGCAGCCCACTTCGGACGCCACTACGCTCAAGAAGTCGCTGCTGGCAATGGCGATCGACGCCGACATCGTGCTCGACATGCATTGCGAGAACGAGGGCGAGCTGCACCTGTATGTCGGCACCTCGCTGTGCGAGATCGCACAGCCGCTGGCCAACCTGATGGGCGCCTGCGCTGTGCTGCACACGACGGGCGCCGGCGGCGAGCCATTCGATGAAGCCTGCAGCCGCCTGTGGTGGGACCTGGCTGCCCACTTTGGGCCGGATTACCCGATTCCATCCGCTTGCATGGCGGCGACGGTTGAACTGCGCGGCGAAGTATCGGTCAGCTACGAGCTGGCGGCACGCGATGCGGAAGCCATTGTCGGCTATCTCCACGTGCGCGGGATCGTCGATGCTGGCGATGTCAAAGTGCCGGAGCAGGGATGCGCGCCGACGCCGCTTGAAGGGACGCAGCGCCTGGACGCGCCGCACGCCGGCATGCTGGTCTACCTGAAGGAAGTGGGCGATACGGTGAGCCCCGGCGACGTGATCGCCGACCTGATCGATCCTGTCAGCGGCAAGACCACGCAATTGAAGTCGGAAGTCGACGGCGTGCTGTTCACGCGCTTGGCGCACCGCTACATTATCCGCGGCATGAACGTGGCCAAGATTGCCGGCAACAAGCCGTTCCGCAGCGGCAGCCTGCTGAGCCTTTAAGGGGCTTCGACAATCACGTTTTCGCGTGCCGCCGTCGTGGATGCAATGATCTTCCACGGTCCGCCCGGCGTCTGGCGCCAGATCGTGATCTCGGCAGCCTTGAGCGGCTTGCCCGTGGCGCGGGCGAGGAATTCGCCGCAGGCGATTTCGTACTGAATGCGGCCATCTTCCAGCAGCAGGCGGCTGGCGGTTACCGGACCGCTTGCTTCGCGCCACCAGTCTTCCTGGTAGCTGCCATCCGCGCCTGCTTCGTGCAACGCATCTTCACTGTCAAAGCGCATGAAGCCCGCATCCAGTTCGGGACTGACGAAAGGGTAGGCGATTTCGGGGCGCCACTCGCAGCGCTCGCCCTCCACCACGGTAGTGCCGGCAAAGCCGGTCATGGCCTTGCGGTCGACCGGTATGCGCAGGTCGATATGGAAGTCGGCGGCCTGGAACCACCAGACCGGCGTCACCAGGTCGCTGCTGCCATTGGCGCGCCAGATGCCCTTGCGCCGCCACAGCCCTTCGTATGCCTGCGGCACGCTCATTTCAGGTCTTCGGTTTCGAAGTAGATGGTGCCGCCCAGCGCTGCCATATTGGCTTTCAGCGCCTGTGCCAGGGCGTCATTGCCGGCCGCCTTCATGCCCCATTTGCGCACCTGGACCGATGCGGTCGGCGCACCGGGCGCGGCAGTGTATGACACGATGTGGTCGAAGTCCGGGCGGCTGTCGATTTCCTTGACCAGGAAGCGCTGGGCCCCGCTTCCGATTTGCATGTAACGCGACATGCTGGCGTTACCCGGCTTGTCGTCCAGCTGGCGGAACACCAGCACCTTGTCGATTACTACCTTGGCAGCCTTGTACTGGGTGCTGCCGCCGCGTTCGAAGTGGCCCTGCACCAAGTCGGCCTTGAATTCCTTGCGGGGGGTTTTGGCGTCCGGGGCCAGGGTGCTTAGCTCGAATTTTTCCGGATCGATGGTCCACAGTGCGTCCTTGCCGTCGAGGCGCTGGCGCAAGGCGGCATCGGTAGCCGGGTCGGCGATGTGGACCTGGAGGATAAGCTGGTAGTCGTGCGGCGCGTGGAACATCGGCAGGTGGGAGGCGTACAAGCCTTGCCGCCCGCCGAACAGCGCCATGCCGTGGGTACCGTAGGTCTTGTCCGCAGCGTGCAAGGGCAGCAGCGGCAGGGTGCAAGTTGCCAGGATGGCGCCGGCAAGCGCGCGTCGGATCGGGTTCATCCAGCCATTTTAACCCTTCAGCTCAGCCGGCACTTTGCCGCCGTTTTCCTCCAGCTTGTGCATCACTTGTTTGTGCAGCCAGATGTTCATGGCCGCCGAATCGCCGGTATCGCCGGTGTAGTGCAGTTCCTGCGCCAGTTCCTTGCGCGCCTGCAGGCTGGAGTCGATGTCCAGCAGCTTAAGCAGGTCGACGATCGAGGTGCGCCAGTTCAGCGGCTGGCCTGCCTGGGCGGCTTTCGCATTGAGGATTGCTTCGACGTCGACCGGTTCCGCAGCGGCTGGCGCTGGAGCAGGCTGGGTCGGGATGGGAGCCGGCGTTGCGGCAGGTCCGCTTGGCGCGGTAGAGGGCGCACCAGAGGCCGATGTTGGGGCGGCCTCTTGATGCGACGACGGGAAAATCTTGTGGAAAATCTTGCTTAGGATGCCCATGTTCGCCTCGCTTTCGGTTGGGTGAAAGCTTAACAAGCATGGGCGGGATACAAAGTGCGTTGCCTAACCTTTAGCGCGAGGTGATCTCGACATTCCCCAGGTTGTCGTCCGGCTTGCGGTCGATCAATTTATTGTCCGGATCTATGCCTGCCTTGGCCGGGCGGCCGTTGACGATCACTTTGAAGCTCGACTCATTGCGGTCGACCAGCTTGCGTTCACGCAGCAGGGCATTGCCATCCTTGTCGTCGATGCCGATCTCGATCAGGTCATGCAGCGGGATTTCCTTTTCCGAACCCAGTTCATCGGAGCGTAGCTTGGCGGCGTGCACGGTCAGCGTCACGTCGTACTTGCCGTCGGCGCGTTTCTCGGCGGTGGCGGCAACCAGGCGGTTATCGAACAGCACGATGGAATTGAACAGGTCATCCACCAGGTAGGCCTGCTCCGGCGGAACGATGCGGCGCAAACCGTCCACCAGCACCGACACGCTCGGATACGGATCGCCATGGTAGGAGTATTTGCGCAGCAGTTCCGCCAGCAATTCGTTGACCTTGGCCTCGCCCACGATGTCGGCCAGCAGGTACATCGCCAGGCTGCCCTTGTGGTAATGGATGTAGTCCTGGTCTTCGTTATCAGCCAGCGGCAGCTCCTTCTTGTTTTCCGTGGCGCGGCCGAACAGGTATTTGTTCAGGTCATAGCGCAGGAAGCGGCGCATGCGCTGCGGACCGAAGCTCTTCTTCATCACCATCAGTGCGGAGTATTCGGCCAGGGTTTCGCTCAACACCGTGGCGCCGCGCGTGTTGCCGCCTATGAGCTGGTGCGCCCACCACTGGTGCGCTACTTCGTGTGCTGTGACGTAGGTCGGGTAGTCGATGTCTTTGGGGTTCTTGTCGTCCACCCGGGCGATAAAGCCGACCGCCTCCGAATACGGGATAGTGTTGGGGAACGATTGCGCGTAGCGCTCGTAGCGCGGGAATTCCACGATGCGCACGATCTTGTGCTGGTAAGGGCTGAAATTGCGCGTGTAGTAGTCGAGCGAATCCTTGACGCCTTTGACCATCCGGTCCAGGTTGTATTCGTGGCCCGGCTGGTAGTAGATCTCGATGCCAACGTCCTGCCACCAGTCGTGCTTGACCGCGTAACGCGCCGACTGGAAGGCATAGAAGTTCAGGATCGGCTGCTCCATCTTGTAGTGGAAGTAGCGGCGGCCGTTCTTGCGCCATTCCTTCACCAGGGAGCCCGGCGCCACGGCGGTCTGGTCGCCGGAAGTACCCAGTGTCGCCTCGAAGCCGACCCAATCGGCGTCCGCGCCGATGTAATTGGTGGCCAGGCCTTTCGGGTCGTCGCGCGGCAGCTTGCGTTCCTGCGCCGGCAAGCCGTGCTTCTTGCGATCGCGCGGGTCGGTCAGTTCGGCATGGCGCTGGTAGCCGATATGCGGCAGCACCGTGTTGTTGAAGAAGGTGCCGTTGTTCATCACCGGCGTGGTCTTGCCGAGGTTGAAGATGCCCTTCGGTTCGTAGCTCAAGTCGAAATCCAGCGTGATCTTCTCGCCTGGCTGCAGCGGCTTTTCCAGGCGATAGCTGTAGAAGCCCAGCTCCGTGTCGTTCAGCACGCGGAAAGCCTTGCGGCCGAACTGCAAGGGTTGCAGGTCGGCGTCGGTGTCCTGCTGCACGTAGATAGTGTTGATAGGCAGCTGGGTCTTGTTCTCGAGCTGGTACCAGCCTTTGACTTTCAGCGTGCGCTGTTCGGGATACATGTCCAGGCCGAGGCGCACGTCGGTAATGCGCGGCTGCGCCGCTTCCAGCACCTGCTTGTATTTGCGTTCATAGTCGGCGCGCAGCGAGTCGCGCCCAAACTGGGTCTTGAAGTTGCTGACGCACAGGTTGTAGGTCAGCACACCGCCAGCACCAAGGAACAGCGCCAGACCAAAGCCGAAGGCACCCAGCACCGGCAGCGTCAAGCCGTGGCGCGCCAGGCTGGCGCGCTGGCGCCATTCTTCGTTGGTACCGCGCGGCCAGAACACCACGGTCAGCACCATCAGCATGACGGCGGCGCCGGCCCAGTACAGCTCGAACCAGCGTTCGCGTGCCATGAAGTGGCCGAAGCCGTTCATGTCGGAGTAGGGCAGGGCCGGGGTTACGCCGTACATCAGCAGTGGATGGTCCAGGCCCAGGGTGGCGAAGGCAATGGTCGCCACGTAGTAGACGATCATGACGAAGTAAGCCACGTATTTGTGGTTCACCAGTACCTGGGTGGTAATCGCCAGCACGGCGATCAGGGCGCAGGCAGGGAGCTGCACGGTGAACAGCCATTCGAAGTACAGGCCGGGCTGCAGGTTGAAATAGCCCCGGAACAGCTGGATCGACATGCCGACCAGCATGACGATGAACAGCAGCAGCGCCTGCACACCGATCAGGCCAAACAGCTTGGACAGGATAGGCAGCCAGCTTGGCACCGGCATCGCGTCAAGCATCTGCGACATGCGGTGTTCGCGTTCGCGCCACACCATCTCGCCGGCGTAGAAGGTGGTCACCACCAGCATGAACAGCGAGAAGGTGTTGGTCACCATCTCCAGCACCAGGTAGGTGACCGGGTAGGTGCCGGTGCCGTACATCGAACCCATGTCCAGCGAACCGGCGTACATGGTCAGCACGCCGGCCAGCACGATGACGAAGAAGTAAATGTTCTTGGTTGTTTCGCGCAGGTTCAGGTAGCTGAAGCGCAGCAGCAGCAAGCCAAGGCTGCGCGCCTTGAAATCCGGCTTCTCGCTGGTCGAGGCGGCGGCCTGGGTCAGGTTGGCCGGCAGGTCGCTGTCGGTTCGCGCTGCGGCGCCGCTGTCCACGGTGCTGACGAAGTGGAAGCGCCAGTAGCCAAGCAGCAGTGCCACCAGGGCGAATGAAGACCAGATTGCGCGGTTCAGCAGGAACACGCCTTCCGGCAGGACCAGGCGCACATTGCGTTCGGCGATCGGCCAGTACTCGGTAAGGCGGATCACGGCGGTGGTGCCGAACGGGTCGATCAGCGCGGCCAGCGTCTTGTAGTCCAGGTCGCGCGCCAGGCCCGGCGCCACGATGTAGCCGACCAGCATGACCACGCTGGACACGTAGACCGGCAGCATGCGGCGTGTCAGTGCCGCCAGCACGAAGAAGATGGCGCCGAAGATGAACAGGTTGGGCAGCAGCGACAGCGCGTAGGGCAGCAGGTAATGCAGCAGGTTGAACGGGCCGAGGCGCTCGGGATCGATGCCCGGCACCTGCGTACCGAGCCAGACGCCCAGCGGAATCGAGGCAAACACCACGCACAGCACCAACCAGGCACCAAGGAAGCGGCCCAGCATGTACTGGAATTTGCGGATCGGGGCGGAGAAGAAGAAGTGGTGCGTCTCGTACTCGAAGTCCTGCTGCACCGAGCGCCCCATCATGGCGGCGACGATGATCACGCCCATGCAGCCCAGGAAGGAGGAGGTCAGCATGATCGAGCGCGGCGCGTTGATGAACACGCGGCCGCCAAAGCTGACGATGGCTTCCTTGAACACGCCGCCGGCAGCGGCCATCCACAGGACGGCCAGCAGCAGGAACATGCCGAAGTAGACCCAGGTCGAGAACAGCTTCAGGCGCTGCTTCGCTTCAAAGAGGGCGATGGCGAACATGGCGGCCCCGGTCAGTCGCAGGCTTTGCTGACGTCGTGGCGGCCGAGGATGGTCGCGAAGTACAGGTCTTCCAGGTCGCCCAGAGCTTCCTCGAAGCCGTCGCCCGGATCGTCGTCGTTGTAGACGTGGATCAGGGTGCGGCCGGACATCAGGCGGGTTGAGATCACGGAATGGCGCTGCTGGAAATAGGCCAGCTCCTTCTTGTCGATAAAGCGCGCCCAGATCTTGCAGCTGACATCATCGATCAGCTGCTGGGTGGCGCCGGCCACCATCAGCTTGCCCTTGTTGATAATTGCCATGTTTGCGCACAGGTCGGCCACGTCGGACACGATGTGGGTCGACAGGATCACGGTGCGCTCTTCGCCGATATCGGACAGCAGGTTGTGGAAGCGCACGCGTTCCTGCGGGTCCAGGCCGGCGGTCGGCTCGTCGACGATGATCAGTTTCGGGTCGCCCAACAGGGCTTGCGCGATGCCGAAGCGCTGGCGCATGCCGCCCGAGAAGCCGCCCAGGCGCTGGTTGCGCACTTCGAACAGGTTGGTTTGCTGCAGCAGGCCATCGACCACTTCGCGGCGGCGGGTACGGTTCGACAGGCCTTTCAGGATCGCGAAGTGATCCAGCATTTCATAGGCGGTGACCTTGGGGTAGACGCCAAAGTCCTGCGGCAGGTAGCCGAGCAGGCGGCGGATTTCGTCCTTTTCATCCAGCACATCGAGGTCGCCAAAAAACACCGAGCCGGAATCGCATTCCTGCAGGGTGGCCAGGGTACGCATCAGGGTCGATTTGCCGGCGCCGTTCGGGCCCAGCAAGCCGAACATGCCGGAGGGGATGGTCAGCGTCACATTGTCGAGCGCGACGACCCCATTGGCATAGGTCTTTGATAAATTCTTGATGCGCAATTGCATGGTGGCTCCGCTAACCCCTTTTCACATGATGGCATTGTATTGAATGCGCGACATATCGGTTGCCCGTATGCGATAGCCCGCACATTCAGCGCCCCAGGATGCACTTTCCGGGGAACGGAAAGTGCGCTTCCGGCGTTGGTTTAGCACTAAAGTTTCAAGGGTAACAAGGTTGATACCCCCGCGCAAGGAACAAATCTGGACAAAAGTGCTATATAGTTCCTTGACATGCAAGTACACCATTCAAAACTTGACGCAGCCATACAGGAAAAGATCCTGGCCGTGACCCGTTGCGGGCTGACGGCCAGCGAGTCCACGGGATTTTTCCGCACCGCGATCGGCTTGTATTACCTGGCCAGCCTGATGACCAAGGAGCAGCTGGATTTCAAGGCGCTGGACAAGGCCTTCAACCGCTTCGTCTACCGCTCGCTTGGCGGAGGGCATAGCATGACCAGCATCCTGCAGTTCATGAGCGGCGCGAAGGTGGTGGAAGTGCTGGAGTCGCCGCGCTTCATGCGCGCAATGGCCGATTACCTGCCGGAGGTGCCGGTCGATTCGATCCCGTTCCTGCTTGGCCTGAACCTGGGCGTGGCAAAAGACATCTCGAAGATCGACGCACGCGGCCCGGTGGCAGACTGGCTGGAAAAACAACGTATTCTTCGCGAGGGCTCGTAATGGGCGGGCCGGTAAACCCCATGCGCATTTTGATCACGGGGGCGACGACGTGGCATGACGACGAAGCGATCAGGCGCGAACTGAGTAAGCTGGGCCGGGCCGGCACGGTGGTCACCGGCGATACGCCAGGTATCGACGCACTGGCCATTTCGGTAGCCCGCGAGTTGGGCTTTGAGGTCGTTCCGATGAAAAAGAACAGGGCCGATTACAGGGCCTTTCCAGGCGAGGGCTGGAAAGGCCTGAATGTCCGGATGCTGGAGACGGGAGTCGACCTTGTCCTGGCTTTTCACGCGGACTTCGATACGCCAGGCTGCGCGCGCGGCACCCGCCACGCGGTCGAGCTGGCGCAGAGCGCCGGAATCGAAGTGCGCGTGTGCCGCAGTTGAGGACGTCCTATAATGTGGCTTTCCGAATAAGCTGGATAGATCGCCATGAACCGCTACCATAACCCACTCGACCGTTTTATCACTGGCGCCGACAAGGCTTTGCGGGTGCTGGCTGGCGTGCACTCGGCGTCGCGCCCGAATCCGGCAGTGCATGCGGCAGATGCGGAGATGACGGAGCAGGAGCACCGCCACAGCGCGGGCCTGATGCGGGTGAATCATGTGGGCGAGGTGATGGCGCAGGCGCTGTACAACTCTCAGTCGCGTTTCGCCAGGAGCGACGAGGCGCGTGCGGCGTTCGACAAGGCCAGCCGCGAGGAAGAAGACCACCTGGCGTGGTGTGCGCAGCGCTTGTCGGAACTGGGCTCGCAACCGAGCTTCCTGAATCCTTTGTTCTATGCCGGTGCTTACGCGCTGGGCACGGCCGCCGCGCTGGCGGGCGACAAGCAAAGCCTGGGTTTCGTGGTGGAGACCGAACGCCAGGTTGAAGCGCACCTGGCGAGCCACCTGGACCGCTTGCCGCCGCAGGACGCCAAGTCCCGCGCCATTGTCGAGCAAATGCGCGTCGATGAAATCGCACACGGCAAGGCCGCTGAAGACATGGGTGCGGAAAAGACTCCGCTGCCGATTCGGCTGGCGATGAAGGCCATGTCGAAGGTCATGACTTCGACCACCTACTACGTCTAAAAGACCCCGGCAGCCTTCAGAATCCACCCGATGATTGCCGCCAGGTTCGTGAGCGTCAGGCCCGCAACCCAATAGATCAGTTTTTCGAAGTCTCTACGTAGCTGTAGTTGTTCTGCGTGCATTTCATTGAATCGCTCGTCGACTTTGCCTCGCAGAAGAGTGAGCTCTTCCTTTAAAGTATCCACAGTCACCTCTAGCTTGACGACCCTCGGTTCGTAGTTCATCACTCCCTCCCGCTCGACAGTGATTAGACTCTGCCGCAGTTTGCGGCGGGAGGCCTTGAGCTTGGACAGGACGCAGTGCGGAAAGTTCCGCCTCAGGTATTGGATGCCAATTCGCTGTTGAGTGAGGCCTGGTAGTCGGCCAATGCCAGCGCGCGCGGCGTGCCTTCGTTTTCCCATGCGATGGCGTTGTCGACGCGCTTGATTACCGTGGGCAGGGTGGCGGCCCAGTCGTCCTTGCGCAGCAGGCGGCGGCTGGCGGTGATCAGTTCTTCCGATGGGGCGGCGCGCCAGCTGATGTGGCGCACCAGGTTGAGGGCGAACGGTGGGCAGGTCAGGGATTCGAACGCGAGCGCGCCGACCTGGCGGCCGGTCAGCTTCAGCGCGGCGCGTTTGAACCATATGTAGGCCAGCGCGAACAGCGCGGCCGCGTAGAACAGCAGGATGCCGGCGGCAACAGCGAGATTGCCGTAACGCGAAAACAGGCCGGCAGGAATCAGGCCGAACAGGGCCAGCGCCATCAGCCAGATAAACGGTGCCAGTACCTTGTAGGGGCAAAACGGCGGCGGCGTCCAGCGCTGCGTGGCCGCAGCGGCGGCAAGCACCTGCTGCTTCCAGCGCAAGGGAAACACAGGGCGGTGCGGCAGCAGGGGATTGGGCACGAACGGTTCCTTGCCGCGCAAGGTGTAATGCTCGGCGCCGAAATGCAGCGACCAGCGGCCACCCAGGGTAGCCGCCAGCACGCCTTCATTCGAATGCAGCAGCCGCGCCGAGTCGTACAGGTAGAGGCCAACCATGGCCGCTACCAGCAGGATTTCGGCGTGGAAGGAGATCAATTGCTGCTTTCTTTCTTCTTGAACATCGACTTCAGGCCGGCGATGGCTGCAACGCCGCCGACTGCAACCAGCTTCCACATCTTGGCCAGGAAGAGGGCTGCGGCAGCCCAGAAGCCTTTCTTGGTCGCGATGACAGCGGCACCGCCGGTCACCAGGGCGGCCAGGCCGAATTCGGCTACGTGGTCGCCCGGCTTGAATTCAGAGTACTTCTCGCCGTCGTTGTAATTGAAGCCGGTCAGCACTTTGCGGAAGTTTGCCACGTCGGCGTCCAGCGTTTCCGGCGACGACACCAGGGTCGCGCTCATCACGCCGCTGCGACCCAGCAGGCGAATGGTGTAGTTCAGCGAGATGCCGTTATCGGAGCGCAGCTTCAGGCCCCATTCCAGCTGCTTGGTCTTTTCGTCGTAGTGCGGCGCAACGTACCAGCCTTCGGTGTGCAGGGCACCCAGGCCGAGGCGCTTGCGCTCTTCGTTGGCCGGTTCGTCGCTTTCCTTCAGGGTTTTCAGCAGCGCGTCGGCATCGATCTTGTCGCCTTCCTTCACGTAGCCGCTTTGGTCGAAGGTGAAAGTGGCCCACCAGCCGCCTTCGGTGTCGAGGATGGTGTAGTTGCCGTCTTCCGGCAGGTTGCCGGTCAATTCCAGGAAGCGACGCGAATTCTTGTCGTCCAGGAACTGGACCTTGTCGCTCGGCGTCTTCAGCGTGGCCTTGGCGGCGATGGACTCGGCGCGCGGGCCGGTATGCCAATCCAGCTTGTCGAATTCTGCCTTGCGCTGTTCGGCAGTCATGTCGGCCATGGCAAATACCGGCACCAGTGCAAGCGCAATCACCCAGTTACGAATCTTCATTGTTATTTCCCCGTTGAGTTTTTTTGGATAAACCCAAGAGGATAGCAGGGCGGGCCCCTTTCAAAATGCGCACTTTCTCACACCCGCAAGCTGCGTTCAATGGCGCCGGAAGCGGCGGCCTTCAACAGTCGCTGGAATTTCGGGCATTCGGCGTGGCTGGGCGCAGGGCAGGCGGCTGCGTGGCGCAGGCCTTCGCTCATGGCCTTGAGGCGCTTGGCCAGCGCCTCGATTTGTTCCGCCTTGGCCAGCAGGAAGGCGCGGTCGATGGAGGTGCCGCCGTCGGGCGTGAACATGGAACCGATTTCGTCCAGCGACAGCCCGGCGGACTGGCCGAGCGAAATGATGGCCAGCGTATCGAGCACGCCGGGTGCATAGGCGCGCCGCAGGCCATTGCGGCCGGAGGGCTTGATCAGGCCCTTTTTCTCGTAATAGCGCAGCGTGGAGGCGGCCATGCCCGAGCGCTGCGCGACTTCGGCAATATCCATCAAAAATCCCTTGACTTGAAGTCGACTTCAACTTCTACAGTGTGCACATCAACCAGGGAGATTGCAATGGAAATCATCATCATCGGCGTTGGCGCCACCATCGTGTTCGACTTATGGCTGCTGCTGCTCAAGCGCATGGGCGTCAAGACCATGAATATGGCCTTTATCGGCCGCTGGGCCGGGCACCTGGCACAAGGCCGTTTTGCGCATGACGCGATTGCAGCCTCGCCGGCAGTCAGCGGCGAGCAGGCCCTGGGCTGGCTGGTGCACTACGCAACTGGCGTGGCGTTTGCCGGGGCGCTGGTGGCGGTGGCCGGCCAGGACTGGCTGCATGCGCCGAGCATCGGGCCGGCGCTGGCGGTCGGCATCGCAACCGTCGGCGCACCGTTGTTCGTGATGCAGCCGTCAATGGGCCTTGGCGTGGCCTCCAGCAAAACGCCGGCGCCGATGAAGAACTGCCTGCGCAGCCTGGCCAACCACACGGTATTCGGCCTTGGCCTTTACCTTTCCGCCCTACTCATTAAAGGAATTCCGCAATGAAGAAACTCGCAGTCATTTACCACAGCGCCAGCGGCCACACGGAACACATCGCCTCGCAGGTCGCACAAGGCGCGGCCAGTGTGGCGGGAGTGGAAGTGCATGTGCTGAAAGCTTCGGAGCTGGCAGGGGCGCCGGATGCGCTCCTGCAGTACGAAGGCATGCTGCTGGGCTCACCCACCTACCTGGGTGGCGTGTCGGGCGTGTTCAAGACCTTCATGGACGCTACCGGCAAGCTGTGGCGCACGCAGCAGCTGAAGGGCAAGCTGGCGGGAGGTTTCACGGTGTCGTCGCTGCCGGCCGGCGACAAGCAATCGACGCTGGTGTCGATGTTCACCTTCTGCATGCAGCATGGGATGATCTGGTCCGGCAATCCGATCCTGCCGGAACAGCACGCAGGCGTGCCTTACGATGAAGCGGCCAATCGCCTCGGCTCCTGGTCCGGCATGATGGCGCAGGCCGGGCATGGAACGGCGGCGCACGAATTCGCCGCCGGCGACATCAAGACCGCCCGCATGTTCGGGCAGGGCTTTGCCGAAACCTTGATCAGGCTTCGATAATCTCGAAGGTGTGGGTGATCTGCGCCGTCTTGGCCAGCATGATGCTGGCGGAGCAGTACTTGTCGTGCGACAGGGTGATGGCGCGGTCAACCACTTCCGGTTTCAGGTCCTTGCCGGTGACGACGAAGTGGAAGTTAATTTTGGTGAAGACCTTCGGCTCGGTCTCCGCGCGCTCGGCCTGCAGCACCACTTCGCAAGCGCGCACGTCGGCGCGGCCTTTTTTCAGGATCAGCACCACGTCATAAGCGGTGCAGCCGCCGGTACCCAGCAAGACCATCTCCATCGGGCGCGGTGCCAGGTTATGGCCGCCGCCTTCCGGCGCGCCGTCCATGGCAACCATGTGGCCAGAACCGGTCTGGGCGCGGAAACTCATACCCGACGGGCCGTTCCAGCTAACTTTAACTTCCATCTGAACTCTCCGTTAAATGCGTCCGGGGCATTATACGGTCATCATGTATTTTTCGCTCTTCATGCGCCGCTCGGTATACCAGACGCACAGCATGGCCAGCAGCAGGCTGCTGAAGAAGGTTTGCAGGAAGGGCAGCATGCCGATGCTGCCGCCCTTGGCCAGTTCGCGCAGCAAGGTCTGGTTGGACAGGACTGGCACCATATACATCCACCAGCTATTGGTCAGGTTCATCATCGGCACCAGGATCACCGGCACCAGCGGCACGATCATGGTGAAGCTGACCAGGGTCTGCGCTTCCTTGAAGGAGCGGGCGTTGATGGCCAGTGCAATTTCAAGCGCCGCCGCGAATAGCGACAAGGTGGCGGAGGCCAGGCACACCATGGCCAGGTCGCGCCAGCCCAGGCGCCAGGACAGGCCGATCTCCTCCAGCGGCAGCCATTTCAGGATGCCGTGCGCAATCGCCAGTTCCAGCGTGATGCCGACAATCGACAGCAGCGAAGCCGCCAGCCATTTGCCGATGATCAGGTCGGACGGGCGCACCGGCTGCGCCATCAGCACTTCCAGCGAGCGCCGTTCGCGCTCACCGGCGGTGCTGTCGACCGCGGTACTCATGCAGAACATGAAGGCCGGGATGAAGAAGATGCCCAGCATGGTGCTGATGGTGTTGGCCGAACGGGAGGCGCTGGTGCCGGCATCGTAGCGCTGCATCAGCACCGGATTCAGGTTGACCGGCGACACGCCATGCGCCAGCAGGCGCGCACTGGCGATATTGCGGCTGTAGTCGCGCAGCACGTATTCCACTTCGTCTATCTTGCGCGAGCTGTCGGAGGCGGAGTCGAACCACAGCTCGACACGTGCCGGACGCATGGCGTGATAATCCTCCGCGAACTCCGGCGCCAGGCGCAGCACGGCCGTCACAGTCTGTTTCCGCAGCAGGGCATTGATTGCCTCCTCGTCCATCGGCTCCAGTTCGGTGATGTTCACATTGCGCTGGCGCAGCTGGTTCATCAGCGTCGGCGCCTGCTCGCTGCCGATCACCGCGATCTCCACGCCTTCGCGTTCCGGCTTGGTGGCGCGGTCAATCTGCCGCTGCAGCATGAAGCCGACCAGGATCGGGTACATCAGCACGAACAGCAGCAGCAGGCTGAGGGCGCGGCGGTCGCGCAAGGTTTCCACCAGTTCCTTGCGCAGCACGATGGGAAATTTGAGTTTCACAGTTCGATCCCTTCCTCAGTGCCCACCAGGCGCACGAAAGCGTCTTCCAGGCTTGGCAGCCCAGCCTGCTCGCAAAGCTGCTGCGGTGTGCCTTGCGTGACCGTGGTGCCGTTGGCGATCACGATCACGTCGTCGCAGGAATGGATCACCTCCTGCATCACGTGGGTTGCCATGATGACGCAGCAGCCGTCTTCCTTCAATGCAGCCAGGGCGCGGCGCAGGGCGCGCGTACTCATCACGTCGAGGCCGCGGCTCGGTTCGTCGAGCAGCAGGTGGCGCGGCCGATGCAGCAGGGTGCGCGCCAGTGCGACCTTGATGCGCTGGCCTTGCGAGAAGCCTTTGGCGCGGCGGTCGATGATGTCTTCCAGCGACAGCAGCTCGGTGACTTCCCTGGTGCGCTGATCGATTGCCGCGTCTTCCATGTCGTTCAACTCGCCGAAGTAGTGCAGGTACTCGCGCGTCGTCAGGCGCTCGTACAGGCCGAACTGGTCGGTCAGCACGCCGACGTTGCGGCGCACCGCCATTGGGTCGATGGCGGGATCGACACCGTCGATGGAAATGGTGCCGTGGTCTCGCTGCAGCAGCCCGACCAGGGTGCGCAGCAAGGTCGTCTTACCTGCGCCGTTCGGGCCGAGCAGGGCGGTGATGATGCCGTCGCGCGCGGTGAAACTGGCACCGGCCAGGGCCTGCACCTTGCCGAAACGCTTGCAGAGATTATTGACTTCGATCATGGCTGTGGCCCTGCGCTATTGAGCTGGAACGTCGGAGCCGGGATCTCGTTGAGGCATTCCGCCTTCAACGGGGCGGCCGGCTGGTCGAGGAAGCCGCGCAGCAGGCGCGGCATGCATCCAAGCGGCGACACGATATGGCCGCCGTTCTTCACGATCAGGTGCTGGGCATTCTTCATGTATTTGCGCGCCGCTTCGGCGCGCCGCGGCGGTGTGACCGGGTCGAGGGCGCCGGACATCAGCAGCACCGGCGCCTCGATCATGGCCGGATCCTGGTAAGGCACGGCAGGTACCGATATGGTTTCGCACATC
Source organism: Duganella sp. Root336D2 (assembly GCF_001425005.1). GTDB lineage: Bacteria > Pseudomonadota > Gammaproteobacteria > Burkholderiales > Burkholderiaceae_D > Rugamonas. The sequence continues at coordinate 33,269 of NZ_LMDB01000010.1, forward strand.
TTCCCGATGCGCATGATCTGCGGCGCGCCGAGGAAGGAACCCCTGGTGTCTTCTTCCAGCAATTGCGGCGTCAGGCGCGGGAAGTCTTCGGCGCAGACCACGGCCAGGTGCAACGGCATTGCCGGACCGCCCTCGGAGGAAAAGTCGCGCGATACATTGCTGCGCGCGATGAAGGGCTGCCAGCGGTCGCGGTAGGCGCTGTGGATCAGGAAGGGCAGGCGCCGGCTGTCAGCCTGCGAATACAGGATGTTGTGCACGGTACCGATGAAGCGCATGCTGGTCATTTCGACCTTGGTGGTTTCCGCCGTGCGCGGGTCGGGCAGGGTCAAGGATTGCGGCGACCTGGCCAGCCGCGCCGCCAGCGTTTCGAACTCCGAGCGCAGGCTGGGGAAAGCAGCCGCGCAGACGGTATCCTCGGAACATTGTTTGAATAAGGCATCGAGCGCGGCCTGCGCATCGTGCGCGCCGGCCGGCACAACCTGGTCGGGCGCCGCCACGCCATCCAGCACCAGGGCGCGCACGCTGCCGGGGTACAGGCGGGCGTAGGCCTGGGCCAGGCGGCTGCCGTAGGAACCGCCCCAGAGGTTGATGCGGCCATAACCGAGTGCGCCGCGTACGACTTCTATATCGCGCGCCGCCTGCTCCGTTGTGTACAGGTTGAAGCGCTTATTCAGGCCTTTGATGCAGGCGCGGGTTTCAGCCAGCAGCTCGTCTTCCGTGGCTGTTTCGGCATTTTTGCCTGGTTTGCAATCGAGCTTGCCGGATAATCCGGTGCCGCGCTGGTCGATCAGCACAATGTCGCGCGTGGCGCGCACCTTGCGAAAAGTGGTATTCAGCAGCGGCACCAGGTCGGAACCCGCCTCGCCCGGGCCGCCGGCCAGCAGGAACAGCGGATCGCGCCGGGCCGACTCGCGCAGGGCGGGGGCGAGGGTGATGTGCAGGCTGAGGGTGGCGCCGGGGGCGTGGTGGTCGAGCGGGACCGCCAGCCGCAGGCAGCGCAGGGATTCTTCGGTGCCGGGCAGATGGCAATCCTTGCCGGGCTGGGCCATGGCAAGGGCGGGCGCCAGTGCCAACAGCGAGGCCAGCATGAGCGATCGCATGACTGTCTCCTCTTGTGATTCTGGGGTTCCATAGTAGCTCGGCAATATCTGCTTAGCAACGGCAAGCAGGAACAGTGCGGGGTTGACCCAGCGGGGCGGGGCGGGCTATAATCGCCAGCTTTCCTTTTCGCTCGGGAAAATTAAACAAGAAGGATGCGTCCGCTGAAGCACAGGGGCGGAACCACCGATAGAGCGTTTTTTATCTTTCACAGAAAGTTCAAACATGAAAACTTTTTCCGCTAAGGGCCATGAAGTCCAGCGCGATTGGTTCGTGATTGACGCGACGGACAAAGTCCTCGGCCGTGTTGCCAGCGAAGTGGCACGCCGACTGCGCGGCAAGCATAAGCCAGAATTCACCCCTCACGTTGACACCGGCGACTTCATCGTTGTCGTGAACGCAGGCAAACTGCGCGTGACCGGTACCAAAGCAACCGAGAAGACCTACTACCGTCACTCCGGTTACCCAGGCGGCATCTACGAGACCAACTTCCTGAAGATGCAACAGCGCTTCCCAGGCCGCGCCCTGGAAAAGGCAGTTAAAGGCATGCTGCCTAAGGGTCCTCTGGGCTACGCCATGATCAAGAAGCTGAAAGTGTACGCTGAGGGTTCCCACCCGCACGCTGCCCAGCAACCTAAAGCACTCGAATTCTAAGGAACTGACATGATCGGTAACTACAACTACGGCACCGGCCGTCGCAAGAGTGCAGTTGCTCGCGTGTTCATCAAAGCTGGCACCGGCCAGATCATCGTGAACGGCAAGCCAGCAGCTGAGTACTTCTCCCGTGAAACCGGCCTGATGGTGATCCGTCAGCCGCTGGAACTGACCGGCAACGTTGAACGTTTCGACATCAAAGTCAACGTGCACGGCGGCGGCGAGTCCGGCCAGGCAGGTGCAGTGCGTCACGGCATTACCCGTGCACTGATCGACTACGATGCAGGCCTGAAGGGCGACCTGGCACGTGCCGGCTTCGTCACTCGCGATGCTCGTGAAGTTGAACGTAAAAAAGTTGGTCTGCGCAAAGCACGTCGCGCAAAGCAATTCTCGAAGCGTTAATCTTTACGCTCTCGTACAAAAAGCCGCTGGTCTCCAGCGGCTTTTTTTATTTTTGCCTTAAAATGGCTCCTCGTTTAATTTTTACCTCGCAAGGAAGAGATCATGATCAAAGTAGGCATCGTCGGCGGCACTGGTTACACGGGTGTGGAACTGCTGCGACTGTTAGCCGCACACCCTGAAGTCGAACTGAGCGCGATCACTTCGCGCAAAGAGGACGGCTTGCCGGTGGCTGAGATGTATCCCTCCCTGCGCGGCCGCGTGAACATCGCTTTCTCCTCGCCGGACAAGGTCGACCTGACCCAGTGCGACGTGGTGTTCTTCGCCACCCCGCACGGCGTCGCCATGGCGCAGGCGCCAGAGCTGCTGGCCAAAGGCGTGAAAGTGATCGACCTGGCGGCGGACTTCCGCATCAAGGACCGCGCCGTGTTTGAAAAGACCTACAAGATCGACCACACCGCGCCCGAGCTGCTGGAGCAAGCGGTGTACGGCCTGCCGGAGCTGAACCGCGAAGACATCAAGAAAGCCAGGCTGATCGCCAACCCGGGCTGCTACCCGACCACCATGCAGCTGGGCTTCGTGCCGCTGCTGAAGGCAGGCCTGATCGACGCCGGCCACCTGGTCGCCGACTGCAAATCCGGCGTATCCGGCGCCGGCCGCAAGGCCGAGATCGGCACCCTGTTCTCCGAATCGTCGGACAACTTCAAGGCCTACGGCGTGAGCGGCCACCGCCACACCCCGGAAACCGCAGCCCAGCTGCAGCGCTACACCAGCGACAAGGTCAACCTGATCTTCACCCCGCACCTGGTGCCGATGATCCGCGGCATGCACTCGACCCTGTACGCGCGCCTGACCAGGGAAGTGTCGAACGAAGAACTGCAAAAGCTGTTCGAAGACGCCTACGCCGGGCAGCCGTTCGTCGACGTGATGCCATGGGGCTCGCACCCGGAGACCCGCAGCACGCGCGGCGCCAATATGCTGCGTCTGGCGCTGCATCGCCCCAACGATGGCGACACCCTGATCGTGCTGGTGGTGCAGGACAACCTGGTCAAAGGCGCATCCGGCCAGGCCGTGCAGTGCATGAACCTGATGTTCGGCCTGGATGAAGGCCTGGGCCTGCAAACTATCGCCCTGATGCCATAAGTGGAAGCCGGGATGGAGCAGGCTCGCGTGCCAATGCTGGCGCGCGTGCTGGGCCTGGCTGCGGTCCTGGTCGCCGGCGGTGCGCTGGCGGTGTGGGGCGTCGACCTGGGCAAGCGCGTGGTTGGCGTATCGAAAGGCGAAGCCGGGCCGACGGTTGCCAGGCAACTCGCAGCGGCTGAGCTGGAACTGGCGCGCGTATCGGCTGAGCGCGATGCGCTGGCCGAGAAGCTGAAGGCTACTGCAGCTTCGGTTCCGGCGCCCGCCGCTCCCAATGCCGAATTGGCAAAGTTGAATGCCGACCTGGCCCTGCTGGAAGAGGCGCTGCCGCCAGCCAAGGCCGGCTCCGGCCTGGTCATCCGCGGCATGCAAGCCCGCATGGCTGCGCCAAAGCTCTTGCATTACACGGTTCTGCTCCAATATGGTGCAAAGAAAAAGGGCCCATCCGCCTTCGCCGGCCGGCTCAAACTGGCGGTTGCAGTAATCCAGGATGGCAAGAAAGCGGTGCTCGAATACCCGAAGGAGGGCGCCGAGCGTTATGACCTGAAAGTGGATCGTTACCAGCGCATCGACGGCACGCTGGATCTGCCGGAAGGCATCAAAGTTGTTGCGGTCAAGGTCAGCCTGTCGGAAAAGGGCAAAGTTATTGCTGATGAGACAACGACAGTGCGCAGCCTCTAAAGCGGCCAGGTCCGGCATGGACTATAATGGGACAACTGATTTTAAGTAGGAGTAACACATGACTGCAGTAGCCGAAGACGTGATTCCGGCACCGATCGTTTTCACCGACGCCGCGGCCGAGAAAGTAGCGCAACTGATCGAAGAAGAAGGCAATCCAGACCTGAAGCTGCGCGTATTCGTGCAGGGTGGCGGTTGCTCCGGCTTCCAATACGGTTTCACCTTTGACGAAATCGTCAACGAAGACGACACCACCATGGTGAAAAACGGCGTCCAGCTGTTGATCGACTCGATGAGCTACCAATACCTGGTAGGCGCCGAGATCGACTACAAGGACGACCTGGAAGGCGCGCAATTCGTGATCAAGAACCCATCCGCGACTTCGACCTGCGGCTGCGGTTCCTCCTTCTCCGTCTAAGTATTCAATTCACGGCTCAGTCCGTGTCACACCGTGGGGTCACACCCCAAGTGTGACACGGCCTCTGCTATGACGCGGCCGAGCCCGTGTCACTCTTAGGGTGTGACCCCAAGGTGTGACACGGGCTCGTGCGTTAACGGGGGTATAGGGCGCCGAGGATGCGCTCGCCGCGGGCGCCGGTGACGGATGGCAGGTTACCGGGTTGGCGTTCGTCGAAACGGTGGGCAAGCCAGGCGAATACCATCGCTTCTACCCGGTTGGGCGGTACACCCAGCGCATCGGTGGACTGAACTTCGGTCGACTCCCCCAACTCTGCTTGCAGCTCGCGCATCAGCGTGGCGTTGTAGGCACCTCCTCCGCAAACATAAAGTGCGTCTGCGCCATGCGGGCCGATCTCGCGCGCCAGGCTGAGCGCTGTCAGGCGAAGCAGGGTGAACATCACGTCCTCCGGCTTGGCGCCGGCGAAGGGTGCCAGCCGGGCGTCCAGCCAGTCGGCATGGAACAGGTCGCGGCCCGTGCTTTTCGGCGCCGACAGCGCGAAATAGGGCTCGGACAGCAGCGCGGCCAGCAGGCCCGGCACTTCCTTGCCAGTGGCGGCCCAGGCGCCGTTGTCGTCGAATTCCACGCCTTTGTGGCGCGAGATCCAGGCATTCATCAGCACGTTGCCGGGGCCGGTGTCGTAGCCGCCTACCGCGCCATCATTGTGCAGCAGGGAGATGTTGGCGATGCCGCCGATGTTGGCCAGCGCGCGCATCTTGCCTTCCTTACCGAACAGGGCTTTGTGGCCGGCTGGCACCAGTGGCGCGCCTTGGCCGCCTGCGGCCACATCACGCGAGCGGAAGTCGGCAATGACGTCGATGCCGCTCAGCTCAGCCAGGAGCGAGGCGTTAATGATCTGGCGCGTGAAGCCCAGCTCTGGGCGGTGGCGGATGGTCTGCCCATGCGCACCCACGGCGCGCACGTCGGCCGATTTCATTTCAGCCTTGGCCAGCAGTTCGGCCACGCAATCCGCATAGAGTTCAGCCAGCTTGTTGGCAGCCAGTGCCTCGCGCTCGATTTCGTTCGGCGAGGGGGCCTGCAGCGCCATCAGTTCGTCGCGCAGCGATTGCGGGAACTCCACGTACGCCGCCGACATGGTGCGAGCGGCACCTGCCCAGAAATCCACGAGGACGCCATCCACGCCGTCCAGGCTGGTACCCGACATTAATCCGATATATAGGCTCATACCTTATTGTAAGTCGGGGTCAGCTCCGGCAATCGGACAAAAGGCGCACAAAAGTGCGCCTTTTTGTCCGATTGCCGGAGCTGACCCCGACTTTTTATTTGGCAGCGAGGTTGCTGGTGTTGGCGTTCGGGCGCAGCAGGGCGAAGCGGTGGATCATGTCGCCGGCTACCGACTTGAAGCGGGCCAGTTCGCCCGTGGTCAGCGGCGCTTGGGCGGTGATGTTCAGCTTGTTCGGGTCCTTGGCTTCACCTGCTACGCGGAATTCGTAGTGCAGGTGGGCGCCGGTCGACCAGCCGGTGGTGCCGACGTAGCCAATGATGTCGCCCTGGCTGACCTTGGCACCCTTTTTCATGCCGGCGCCAAATCGGCTCATGTGCGCGTAGGCGGTGGAGTAGTTGGCCCAGTGCTTGATCACGATCACGTTGCCGTAGCCGCCTTGCACGCCGGAGAATTCGATCACGCCATCACCGGCTGCGCGGATCGGGGTACCGGTCGCGGCCGCGAAGTCGGTGCCTTTGTGCTGCTTCCAGTTGCCGGAGATCGGGTGCGAACGCATGCCGAAGCCGGACGAAATACGCGAGAACTCCAGCGGCGATTTCAGGAAGGCTTTCTTCAGCGATTTGCCGTCGAAGCTGAAGTAGCCACCGCCCGATTTGGTCAGCGGGTCTTCAAACCATACGCTCTGGTAGGTGGTGCCCTTGTTGGTGAATTCACCAGCCAGGATGCGGCCGGCACGCACGAACTCGCCGTCTTGCCAGAAGGTTTCGTACACCACGTTGAAACGGTCACCGCGCTTCAGGTCGGAACGGAAGTCGATGTTGGTGGAGAACATTTCAATGATCTGCGCGACAACGGTGTCAGGCAGGCTGCTGCCGTCGGAGCTGGAGTCGGTCGCGGCATACAGCGAAGAGGTGATTTCGCGCGCGCGCATCTCAACGCGGCGTTCCAGTTTCGCGGCGGTCTCTTCGGCCGTGAACTCTGCGTCCCCCGAACGGGAGACCATAATATTCTTGACGGGGTTATCTTTGCCGTCCACAACGGTGGCCTTCAGCCACAGCAGGTTGCCGTTATCGTCGGTCTGCGCCTGCACGCGTTTGCCGCTGCGCAGCTGCATAATGGCGCGCGCGGTCTTGTCTTTCTTGATGAAGTTTTCTGCAGCGTCGTCTTCCACGCCCAGGCGATTGAGCAGGGTCGCGAGCGTGTCGCCGGCGCGGACCTTTTCTTCGTGGACGTATTTCTGGGAAGCTTCTTGCTGCTGCAGGGCGGTGATCTGCGAGGACAAGTCAGGTAACTGGATATCCTGGGCAATGGTCTTCACGGGCAGGTCGCTCGCGTCAGGGGCGAGCGGGGCCACGCCGGCCGCGCCAAAAGCGCAGACGGCGAGGAAGATCGCCGATGCGCTAATGATTCGCGACTTACGCGTCGAACCGAGCAGATTGTGCAAGCGTGAGCTTGTGAACTTGTTTATAGGGTTCATGCAATCAGTTAAAATTTGCCGCTTGAACTTTTAGGACTCTTGGTATTTTGTTCTAAGTTGTTGATTTAATTCGTTTTCATCGGGCAAGATTGATGGGATCGGGCATTATAACAAAGTCCTGAGCCGTGCCAACAATTTGAGAGATTTTCGGGAAAAATGGATACAGACAACAAAATCCTGCCTTTGAGCGACAGCGTGCAGGAAGCCCTCGCCATCACCAAGCGTGGTGTGGACGAGCTCATCATCGAAAGCGAATTCGCTCAAAAACTGGCGCGCTCGGAAAAGACTGGCGTGCCGCTGCGCATCAAGCTTGGCCTGGACCCGACCGCTCCGGACTTGCACCTGGGACACACCGTGGTGCTGAACAAGATGCGCCAGTTGCAGAACCTGGGCCACCAGGTGATCTTCCTGATCGGCGACTTCACCTCGATGATCGGCGACCCGTCGGGCCGCAATGTGACCCGTCCGCCGCTGACCCGCGAGCAGATCGAGCTGAACGCCCAGACTTATTTCAAGCAGGCATCGCTGGTGCTGGACGCGGCCAAGACCGAAATCCGCTACAACTCGGAGTGGTGCGATCCGCTGGGTGCGCGCGGCATGATTCAGTTGTCCTCGCGCTACACCGTGGCGCGCATGATGGAGCGCGACGACTTTTCCAAGCGTTTCAAGAGCGGCACCCCGATTTCCGTACACGAGTTCCTGTACCCGTTGATGCAGGGTTACGACTCGGTGGCGCTGAAGGCTGACCTGGAGCTGGGTGGTACCGACCAGAAGTTCAACCTGCTGGTTGGCCGGGAGTTGCAAAAGGATTACGGCCAGGAGCAGCAGTGCATCCTGACCATGCCGCTGCTGGAAGGCCTGGACGGCGTCGAGAAGATGTCCAAGTCCAAGAACAACTATATTGGTATCACCGAGGCGGCCAACACCATGTTCGCCAAGGTGATGTCGATTTCGGACGTGATGATGTGGCGTTACTACGACCTGCTGTCGTGGCAGTCGATCGAGCACGTCGCAGGCCTGAAGAAAGCGATCGAGGGCGGCGCGAATCCGCGCGATGCCAAGGTGGCGCTGGCGCAGGAAATCGTGGAACGCTTCCACTCGCGCCAGGCGGCAGAAGATGCGCTGGCCGACTTCGTAAATCGCTCGAAGGGCGGGATTCCGGACGATGTGCCGGAAGTGGCCCTGGCCGGCGCGCCGGTCGGTATCGGCCAGCTGTTGAAGCAGGCGAACCTGTGCGCTTCGACCTCTGAGGCGCTGCGCATGATCGACCAGGGTGGCGTGCGTATCGACGGCACTGTGATCAGCGATAAAGCGCTGAAAATTGAGGCAGGCACCTTCGTGCTGCAGGTTGGCAAGCGCAAGTTTGCTAAAGTGATCCTGTCGGCATGATCGGGCTGCTGCAGCGGGTTTCGTCTGCCAAAGTTGTTGTTGATGGCGAGACGACCGGCGCCATCGACGGCGGCTTGATGGTGCTGGTGTGCGCTGAGAAGGGCGATACGGAGAAGGAGGCGGACCAGTTGCTGGCCAAGCTTTTGTCGTATCGCGTGTTCTCTGACGATGCGGGCAAAATGAATAAGTCGGTGACGGATGTCGCGGGTGGATTGCTGCTGGTTCCGCAGTTTACGTTGGCGGCGGATACCAATTCGGGCACGCGGCCTTCGTTCAGCCCGGCGGCTGCGCCGGCGGATGGCAAGCGCTTGTTTGAGTATTTTGTTGCGCAGGCCCGTGCCAGGCACGCGGTTGTAGGCACGGGCGTGTTTGGGGCGGATATGAAGGTGTCGCTGACCAATGACGGGCCGGTGACGTTTTGGTTGCAGGTGAATCCTAAATAAAACCGGTAAACCGGGGTCTGACCCGCAGGGTCAGACCCCGTCTGTGCCACTGCCGCAGTGCTGGTTCGAGGCCTTTGATCTTCGCCGAAAGTCAAAAGCCTCGAACCCGCCCCCAGGCAGGTGAGCAGACAGGGTCTGACCCTGCGGGTCAGACCCAGGTTTACCGGTTTAAAAAAGCAAGCTGGGAGACAAAGATGAAAATCTGGAGCGATTCCTTCAAGAATGGCACCGCCATCCCCGGCGACTTTGCTTTCGCCGTGCGCGACAAGGCCACGAAAGTGCGCCTGTCCGCCAACAAGAACCCCCACCTGGCCTGGTCCGAAGTCCCTTCAGGCACCGAATCCCTGGTCCTGCTCTGCATCGACGGCGACGCCCCGACCGACGGCACCCACGTCAACCAGGAAGGCCACACGCTCCCGGCATCGATGCCGCGCGCCGATTTTTACCATTGGTCCCTGGTCGACATCCCCCCGAGCCGCAACAGCATCGCCGCCGGCGAATTCTCGAAAGAAGTCACGCCCAAAGGCAAACCGGCCACCCTGCCAGCGCCCCTGCGCCACGGCATCAATGACTACACCGGCTGGTTCGCGAGCGACAAGGATATGGCCGGCGACTATTACGGCTACGACGGCCCATGCCCGCCATGGAACGACGAACGCCCCCACCATTACATTTTCCGCCTGTACGCGCTGGACATCCCGCGCCTGGAGCTGGAAGGCCGCTTTACCTGCCAGGACGTGCTGCAAGCCATCCATGGCCATATCCTCGACGAGGCGCAGGTGATCGGTAGCTACTCTCTATTTGAATGACAAGAATCCTGTTGATCCGCCACGGCGAAACCGCCTGGAACGCCGTGCGACGCCTGCAAGGCCACACCGATATCCCCCTGAGCCCCATCGGCGAACGCCAGGCCGAATCCCTGGCGCGCGCGCTGGCGGCCGAGCCGCTGGACGCCATCATCTCCAGCGACCTGGGACGCGCCCGCCAAACCGCGCAGGCGGTAGCCGCGCACCATCCCCACCTGCCGCTGCACAGCGACCCCGGCCTGCGCGAGCGCGGCTACGGCGCCTTTGAAGGCCTTCTATATACAGAGATCGCCGAACGCCACCCGGTCGAATTCGCGGAATGGCAGGCGAGGGACGTGGATGCCGTGATGCCTGCCGGCGAGCGGTTGGCGGAGAGCTTCCGCCAGTTTTACCAGCGCTGCCAGGACGGCATTGCGCGCTGGGCCGAACGCTACCCAGAGCAATCGATCCTGATTGTCGCCCATGGCGGCGTGCTCGAATGCGCCTACCGCGCCGCCCGGGGCCTGTCGATCGACGGCCCGCGCGATTTCCAGGTCAAGAATGCGAGCATCAATCGATTTACCTTTGATAAAGGGATGTTATTGCTTGATCAATGGGGCGAGGTTGCGCACCTGTCCACCAGCCTGGACGACATTGTTTAAAAAAGTGCTTAGTTTTTGGGCAGGGCATCGGTTAAAATAGCCCCCTTTCCCGCACTGTCTTACGGATTTGTTAAGTGAATATCGGACCTCACGAGCTCCGCAATAACGTCTTTGTCGCGCCTATGGCTGGTGTGACGGACCGCCCGTTCCGCCAATTGTGCAAGGAGCTGGGTGCGGGGTATGCCGTGTCCGAGATGGCTGCATCCAACCCCCGCCTGTGGGCCAGCGAGAAGTCGTCGCGCCGCACCGACCACACCGGCGAGATGGAGCCGAAGGCTGTGCAGATCGCGGGCGCGGTGCCGGAAGAACTGGCCGATTGCGCCAAGTTCAACGTCGACCGCGGCGCCCAGATCATCGATATCAACATGGGCTGCCCGGTGAAAAAGGTCTGCAACAACTGGTGCGGCTCCGCCCTGTTGCAGCACGAAGACCTGGTCCAGCGCATCCTGGAAGCGGTGGTGCCGGCCGTGAACGTGCCGGTCACCCTGAAATTCCGCACCGGCTGGAACCGGGAAAACAAGAACGCCCTGCGCATCGCCCGCATCGCCGAGCAAGCCGGCATCCAGATGCTGACGCTGCACGGCCGTACCCGTGCCGACGGCTATACCGGCGACGCCGAATACGACACCATAGCCGCCGTCAAGGCCGCAGTGAGCATTCCCGTGGTCGCCAACGGCGACATCACTACCCCTGAAAAAGCGCGTTATGTGCTCGACAAGACCGGCGCCGACGCCGTGATGATCGGACGCGCTGCCCAGGGACGCCCATGGATCTTCCGCGAGATCGACCATTTCCTCCGTACCGGCGAACACCTGCCGGCGCCGCTGGTGGCCGAAGTACGCAAGCTGATGGACGAACACCTGCAGGCCCACTACGCCTTCTACGGCGAATTCCTGGGCGTGCGCACCGCGCGCAAGCATATTGGCTGGTACGTGCGCGACCTCCCGGGCGGGGAGGAATTCCGGCAGGAGATGAACCGCCTCGAGTCGACCGCAGAACAACTGCGCGCAGTCGACAGTTTCTTCGAATCCCAATGGAAGTACGGCGACCGGTTACAATACCGCCTCGCCGAAGAACCGCTGGCTGCGTGAACCGCGCCTGCATTGGCAAATATTTAGCAAGATCGATAAGAAAATGAGCAAAGAAAGCATTCAGGAAGTAGTCCAGAAAAGCCTGGAAGACTACTTCAATGACCTGGGCGAGCAGCAAGCATCGAACGTGTACGACATGGTAGTGATGACCGTTGAGCGTCCGATCCTCGAAGTGGTGATGGGCCGCGCCGACGGCAACCAGTCGCATGCAGCCCAGATGCTGGGTATTAATCGCAATACTTTGCGCAAGAAATTACAGGAACACGGCCTGCTGTAAGGCTGATTCCGCGTCCCGGTCCCTATTGGCCGCGACGGCCCGTGGGGCCGGTTGGTGTGTACAGATTTCCGTAACCTTCCCCCCACAGCTATGATCAAACAAGCTCTCATCTCCGTATCCGACAAGACCGGCGTGCTGGATTTCGCCAAGGCCTTGGCGGCCATGGGCGTCAACATCCTGTCCACCGGCGGTACCGCGAAACTGCTGGCCGATAACGGCGTGCCGGTCACCGAAGTGGCTGACTACACCGGTTTCCCGGAAATGCTGGATGGCCGCGTGAAGACGCTGCACCCGAAAGTCCACGGCGGCATCCTGGCCCGCCGCGACTTCCCTGAGCACGTCGCCAAGCTGGAAGAGCACAGCATCCCGACCATCGACATGGTAGTGGTGAACCTGTACCCGTTCCAGGCGACCGTGGCCAAGGCCGAGTGCTCGCTGGAAGACGCGATTGAGAACATCGACATCGGCGGCCCGGCCATGCTGCGCTCCGCAGCCAAGAACCACAAGGACGTGGTGGTGATCTGCGACCCGACCGACTACGGCGTGGTGCTGGCGGAGATGAAGGGCACCGACAACGCCCCCGGTTACGTTTCCTACGAAACCCGCTTTGGCCTGGCGAAGAAGGTCTACGCGCACACCGCGCAGTACGACGGCGCCATTACCAACTACTTCTCCAGCCTGGGCCCGGACCGCAAGCACGAAACCCGTTCCGCCTACCCGGCAACCCTGAACGTGGCCTTCGAAAAAGTGCAGGACATGCGCTACGGCGAAAACCCGCACCAGTCGGCTGCCTTCTACCGCGACCTGGCTCCGGTAGCCGGCGCACTGGCCAACTACCGCCAGCTGCAGGGCAAGGAACTGTCCTTCAACAACATTGCCGACGCTGACGCAGCGTGGGAATGCGTGAAGTCCATGGGCTCCACCGCTTGCGTGATCATCAAGCACGCCAACCCATGCGGCGTAGCCCTGGGCGCGAACGCACTGGAAGCCTACCAGCGCGCACTGAAGACCGACCCGACCTCCGCTTTCGGCGGCATCATCGCCTTCAACGTGGAAGTGGACGGCGCAGCAGCTGCCGAACTGGCCAAGCTGTTCGTGGAAGTACTGATCGCTCCATCGTTCACCGCCGAAGCGCGCCAGATCATGTCGGCCAAGCAGAACGTACGCCTGCTGGAGATTCCACTGGGCGAGGGCGTGAACGCGATGGACTTCAAGCGCGTGGGCGGCGGCCTGCTGGTGCAGTCGGCTGACTCGAAGAACGTGCTGCCATCGGAAGTGCGCGTAGTGAGCAAGCTGCAACCTACCCAGCAGCAACTGGCTGACCTGATGTTTGCATGGCGCGTGGCCAAATACGTGAAGTCGAATGCTATCGTCTTCTGCGGCGGTAATATGACCCTTGGCGTTGGCGCGGGCCAGATGTCGCGTATCGACTCGGCACGCATCGCTTCGATCAAGGCGCAGAATGCCGGCCTGTCGCTGCAGGGTTCCGCTGTAGCGTCCGACGCATTCTTCCCATTCCGCGACGGCCTGGATGTGGTAGTTGATGCAGGTGCAACCTGCGTGATCCACCCGGGCGGCTCCATGCGCGACCAGGAAGTGATCGATGCCGCCGACGAGCGCGGCGTGGTGATGCTGTACACCGGCACCCGCCATTTCCGTCACTAAAAACCGGCAAACCAGGGTCTGACCCAAGGGTCAGACCCGCCTGTTCGAAGGCCGACGGTGATTTTTTCGGCCGCGGGCGGTGAAAAAGCGGGTCTGACCCTTGGGTCAGACCCAGACTTACCGGTTTCTGCCGTAAAATCCGGGAATGATTATTCTCGGCATCGACCCCGGCTTGCGCACCACTGGCTTTGGCGTCATCCAAAAAGTGGGCAACAAGCTGCGCTACATCGCCTCCGGCACCATCAAGAGCGGCGAAGGCGACCTGCCGCAGCGGCTTAAAGTCATCCTCGATGGCGTGGCCGAAGTCGCCGCCACCTACAAGCCCGATTGCGCCGCAATCGAAAAAGTCTTCGTCAACGTCAATCCCCAATCCACGCTGCTGCTCGGCCAAGCCCGCGGCGCCGCGATTTGCGCACTGGTGACGCACGACCTCAAAGTCGCCGAATACTCCCCGACGCAGCTGAAGCAAGCTGTCGTCGGCACCGGCCGCGCCACCAAGGCGCAGGTGCAGGACATGGTTGCACGCCTGCTTACGCTGCCCGGCCTGCCCGGCACCGACGCCGCCGACGCCCTCGGTATCGCCATCTGCCATGCCAACAGCCAGGCCACACTGGCCGTCGTCACCAACGCCCATCCCGCCCTGTCCGGACTACGCATGAAGCGCGGCCGCCTGGTGGGCTAACCGCACCCCAAAAGGAAGAACAATGATCGGACGTCTCACCGGCATCCTGCTCGAAAAGAATCCCCCGCAACTGCTGGTAGACGTGCAAGGCGTCGGCTACGAAGTCGACGTGCCGATGTCCACCTTCTACAACCTGCCCGGCGTAGGCGAGAAGGTAAGCCTGTTCACGCACTTGACGATCCGCGAAGACGCTCACCTGCTGTTCGGCTTTGGCAACGCCGAAGAACGCGCCGTGTTCCGCCAACTGATCAAGATCAGCGGCGTCGGCGCGCGCACCGCGCTGTCAATCCTGTCAGGCCTATCGATTGCCGACCTGGCGCACGCCGTGACGCTGCAGGAAGCCGGCCGCCTGGTGAAAATCCCCGGCATCGGCAAGAAGACTGCGGAACGCCTGCTGCTGGAATTGAAGGGCAAGCTCGGTGCTGATATCGGCGCTGCTGGAGCGCACCAGGTCCACGATTCGCAGTCCGACATCCTTAACGCGCTTCTGGCGCTGGGCTATTCCGACAAGGAAGCCTCGCTTGCGCTGAAGACCGTGCCCGCAGGTTCCTCGGTCTCCGACGGCATCAAGCAGGCGCTCAAGGCATTGTCCAAAGGCTAAACGCTGTTGATGGAAATCGTCCGCCTTAATGACGAGGGGCCGTGCCGGCTGGACCATGAAGAGAATGGTTTCACCTCCAACGAAGTGTTCGACATCTCCCTCATTGATGGCGAAATTCGCATGTCTACGCGAAGCGTCGAGCAATTCACCAAGAGCTATGAGTCTGATGATTCACCGGCGGAGGGTGTCGAGTCGTACGGCGCACTCGTTGACGGCACCCTGGCCGGCAAGATCGAACTTGCGGCGGCATGGAACGGCCTCGGTTCGATTGAGCAAATCGTTGTGGCCCGCGAGTTTCGCCAACACGGTATCGCCACTGAATTGATCACCTTCGCAAAAGCGTGGACCCTGGAGAAGCAACTCAAGGGACTTCGTCTTGAAACGCAGACCAATAATGTCGCGGCCTGCAAACTCTACTTCCGAAACGGCTTCGAAATCGGCGGCTTCGACAAGCTGACATATCGCACCCAGCCGGAGGTGAGCGGCGAAACAGCACTCTATTTGTACTGGTTCGCCACCTAACGGTCTAAAGGGCTTAGCACCGCATTGCCGCCACGGTTTGGCACGTGTGTGTAGATCTGGGTTGTACGAACGTCTTTGTGGCCGAGTAGTTCCTGGACGGTCCGAATGTCGTAGCCACTTTGCAGCAAGTGCGTTGCAAAACTATGCCGCAGCGAATGCGGCGTGACCTTCTTCTGGATATTTGCGTCTTGCGCCGCTTGCTTCACAGCGCGCTGCACGCGTTGTTCATCGATGTGGTGCCGCCTGAGGGCTCCCGAGCGCGGATCTTCCGAAAAACCGTCGGCTGGAAAGATGTATTGCCATTTCCATTCCCGCGCAGCAGCTGGATATTTTCGATCCAATGCAAACGGAAGATACACCTCGCCGCCTCCCTGATCGCAGTCGCGCTGATGCTGAAGCTTGACCAACTCCGAATGGGATTTGAGCGGAACAATGAGAGAGCCGGGCAACATGGTCACGCGATCCTTGGCACCTTTACCACTGCGGATAGTGATCTGCCGCATATCGAAGTCAATATCGAGAACGCGCAGGCGGCATGCTTCCATGAGGCGCATTCCGCTGCCATAAAGCAGCGAGGCGATTAGCCAGGTTTCGCTCTTCATGTGCGAAAGCAGGGTTCTGGTTTCATCGACAGTCAAAACGGTTGGCAGGCACTGGGGCTGCTTGGCTGCGACGACGTCTTTCAACCAATCGACCTCAAGTCTCAGGACCTTTTGATAAAGAAAGAGGACGGCGGACTTCGCTTGGGACTGTGTCGAGGCCGCAACCCTCCGGTCAACAGCAAGATGGGTTAAAAATTCCTCGATTTCGGTTTTCCCCATCTCGGAGGGATGCCGCTTCTTATGAAAAAGGATGAAGCGGCGAATCCAATCCACGTACGCTTCTTCAGTTCGAATGCTGTAATGCATGGTGCGGATCAATGCTCGCACCTGGTCCAGCAGCTTAGGCTCATTTGGTGGCATGACATAATTCTCCGGTATTAGGACGAATTATGTTCATCGACTTTCAGGCTGCGGGTTTGGACATTGATCAATAGGCCATTAGGCGTCATAATGAAATTTATTAAAACGTCAATATGACGTCGACTTTACGTTGGCCATCGCTGTGAACATGATGCACGCTTCGTCTTCTTCGCTTGGCTCCAAGGCCCGCTACTCGCCCTCCATGGCTATCGGTGGCGATTGTGCCGTTGGCGGCACCACCACTTTAGGCAAGCGCGAGCCGGTGCGGTATGCTGGCGTTTTTACGGGCACATTCGCGGATGTGCAATCGGTTGGTCATTCGCTGCGAGTTCACACGCGTGTCCAACTTCCCGCTCAACCGGACGGCTTACGCGCTGCGCGCTCCAGCCGCCGGTTAGCATCACGTTAGAGCGCACCACATGGAACGCGTCAAAGGAATATCAACGGCACCAACCGAACTTGATGAGTTACAGGAACTTGCGCGCGTCGCCACGCGCGAGGCGCTAGAAAGTTACGAGCGTATTCCGGCTGAATGGGAAAAAAAACTAACGCTTGGGACCTCTTTCGAGGGCGATGACCGTATCTTCGAGCTCTATATCGCGGCTGAACGGCCGTCAGATGCCGTGGTGATTAGCACTGCCCGTGTGAATCGCAAATCCAAAAGCGTCAGCGTTGCTATTACAAACCTTAAGAAGGGGGCTTCGCTATGAAGCGCTCTAACAATCCATTCCAGCGGACGCCTCGCGGCGCCGCTGAATTCTGACGTTCGGCCTCTTAACTAATCCGATAACAATGACCACGGTCCAACGAACCCTCGAAAGATCCAGCTTCGATGCCTACTTGATTGAGTGCTCGAATCCTGCTGAGTACGCTTCATCCGATGAGGCCTCCCGTGTCGAACGAATGAAGCGCTTTCCATTCGCTGTAATGCTGAAGGTTTCTTATCCTGAGCTCGATTTCGCGAATCGCTGGTGTTGGAAAAACTTTGGTCCTTGTGACGGCGAGTGTACTCAGGCTCAATCTGAGTATCAGGTCTGCCTCGAATCTGGACCACACGACCACTCAGGAAACTGGACGTCTTATTGGTTCGAGAAGACCGATTATGATTTTGGCTTCAACGAGTGGTACTTTGTGAATTCTGTGGATCGGGACCGCTTCATCGCTATACTTGATGAAATTAATTGGGGTGAGAACTATGCAAAGTAATTCGCCGAACCATGCAATCCAGCGGACGCCAACGGCGCCGCTGATTTGAGACGTTGAGGCTGTATTTTTAGTCCTCAAGTAAACGACAGACCAAGCTAGCGCGTTGAACCTCCAGGCAATTGATGGAGCTTGCAATGGCGCGCTACAAGGTTGTTGACCGCAGTCCGAGATTTCTTCCCGTAGTCCTTGATGCACAGCTGCTGCCCGGCAGCTTCGAGTTCGCCCTGGACTACCTGATTGACCACGAGCTTGACCTGTCAGCGCTAGCCGACCGCTATCGCAATGACGCCAACGGCGCCCCAGCCTATGACCCTGCCGTCATGCTCAAGATCATTCTCCTGGCCTACAGCCGTGGCATGGTCTCCAGCCGCGCCATTGAAAGGGCCTGTCGTGAGAATGTGCTGTTCATGGCGATCTCCGGCGACAGTGCGCTGCAGTTCACAACCATCGCCAAATTCATCCGCGAACTGAATTCACAGATCGCCGAACTTTTCACGCAAGTCCTGCTTACCTGTGATGCGCAAGGACTGATAGGCCGCCAAATGTTCGCCATCGACGGCGTCAAGCTACCCAGCAATGCCTCCAAGCAGCGCAGCGGCATCCACGCCGAATTGGCACACAGCGCACTCCGAATGGAGCGTGCCGTCAAGGACATACTGAAGGCGCACCAGGGCCAGGACAATCGTCCCTTCGCCGATGACGAGGGTGCCAATCAAACCAGGCAGCAGCGCCGGATCGAAAGCCTGCAAAACGAAGCGCACCGCATCCGCTCCTTCCTCGCTACAAAGCCAGAGCGTAAAAGCGACAAAGGCAGCATCCGCAAGAGCAACGTCACGGACAACGAGAGCGCCAAAATGGCGACATCCAAAGGCGTTATCCAAGGCTACACCGCCGTAGCTGCGGTCGACAGCCTGCACCAAGTGATCGTCGCGGCCGCAGCACATGGAACAGGCAGCGAGCAGAACGCGCTGATGCCAACCGTGCGCGCCACCGATTCACTTCGAGACGCGCGAACTGTCATAACGGCCGATGCCGGTTATCACAGCGAAGCCAACCTGCGCGAGCTGCACAACGCCGGAATTCCGGCGATGATTGCCGATGGCCTGATGCGCCGCCGCGATGAACGCTTCAAAGGACAGGAGAAGTACAAGAACAAGCCCGATCCGCTTTACGACAAACGCGCGGCGCAGCTGCCCAAGCAAGCCAGCCACTTCCGGCCTGACGACTTCCAGCTTGATGAGAGTACTAATACCTGCATCTGCCCAGCCGGGGAACGCCTTTATAGCAATGGCACGAACTGCACCGTCAACGGCAGGCAGCACCATAAGTTCACCGGCGCTAAGCAAAGCTGCGTGCCTTGCTCACTGCGAGAGAAATGCTTACGCCATCCGGAGCGAACTCAGGTTCGGCAGGTGGCGTTCTTCAGGAAGGGCCAGGCATCGCCATTGACCTACACGCAGCGCATGCGGCAGGCCATCGATACACCGCGTGGACGCGCACTTTACAGCCAGCGCATGGTGACCGTGGAGCCGGTCTTTGCCAACTTGCGATTCAATAAGCGGCTTGACCGCTTCACCTTGCGGGGGCAGCCAAAGGTTAACACGCAATGGCACCTTTTCTGCTTGGTGCACAACATAGAGAAGCTGGCGCGAAGCGGTTACGCGGCCTGAGAGGGGCGATTAGAAGGCTATTTCTCGCCTTTTCTTGCCTGAAAGGCAGCGTTTGCGGCAAACTGCTGAAATGTTTAAAAAATCAACTGAGCTGAAACGAAGAATCGGGACTTGGGGCGCTGCTGCGCGCCAAATCGGGGTTTTCCTACAGCCTCGTTAGAGCTATGGCATACCTGCGGTACTCAAGAACCTGTGAGTGGTACATCTTCGAGCGAAACGATTCGCGGCTCGTGGTGTGGCACAATGACTTTCGAGAGTCGGACGTGAGTTTTGATCGCTCTGAAATCACCTCTATTCTTGACGCCGATGTGTTCGAATCAGTTCCGGGCTATCGTCCAGATCAGAAACAAGTTCTTCGCGGAGCATTCGAAGCATGGCTCAAAGATCCTGTCGAATAAGCTCTAACAAATTAATCAACCGGACGGCTTACGCGCTGCGCGCTCCAGCCGCCGGTTATCGCACACGTTGGGCCATATGCAATATCAACTAGTGCTTCAGGTTCCAGCGGATTCGCTTGAGGGGTTTGACGCCTTGCTCGAATTCGAGGACCGACTAATTTCTGAGCTGGCTGGTGCCGGTGACGTCGATGG
Organism: Duganella sp. Root336D2; assembly: GCF_001425005.1. Lineage (GTDB taxonomy): Bacteria > Pseudomonadota > Gammaproteobacteria > Burkholderiales > Burkholderiaceae_D > Rugamonas. Next base: position 52,903 of record NZ_LMDB01000010.1, read on the forward strand.
CCATGACTTCGGTTCGGGCGAGATCAATTTCTTCATCATTACCGCGAATCCGAATTTGGCCTTCGAACGTTGTGTTGATTTGCTTTCGCATGTCGGCCTGCTTCACCACGTTGTTGCTGCATATCGGTCGCTGAATTCGGACGAGTACTCGGTGGTATGGCCAAAGACATTTCACGGTGAATTCAACGTCGCATGATGAACGTTTTTGCGCCCAACCAATCATTCCAGCGGACGCCTGCGGCGCCGCTGAATTCAAAACGTTAGCCCTGCAGATGCGGATCTGGATAGACATTTCAATCTTTTCGTCACCGACCGTGGCTTTCGGCAACGTCTCGGGTGAATTCGACGTGACCGATCTTCCTAAGGTGCAGGCCGCCTTTCTTTGGCCTGCTGATTGGTTGGCCGAAAGGCCCACCTATTTCACGCCGGAGCAGAGTCACATCATGAGTGTGACTGAAACGGATGGCAGACACTTGGTCATCTTGTCGGGGATCGTGTGCTCCTCGGTTGCTGACGCACGAGATTGTGCTGCCTATCTCCAAAGGCAAGCTGGACTGTCCCTGGATGAATATGAACCTAGTGCATAAAACCAAAAGGCCTAACATGGCGGTCGAGCGGACCGCCTTCGGCGGCCGCTCACCTCTACGTGTGTGCCGAGCATGGCACGTAACTATGTCGGTGTAAGTCCGGCAGCCGGGTATAAGCAGAGCCGAAGGCTAGGGAGACGGCAAGGGCGTTACCGCGAGGTAGGGTCTGAAGGAAGTCGAACCCAAAGCTGCGGGGCGATGAACAAGAACCGGATGGTAGGCGTGGTGCATTCGGGGCGAGCGGGCACGTAACCGCGAAGCCCTCCATCTGCAAAACTGGATGCACTTTGTAAATCCGGCGCTCGCGCAGCGACAGTGACGTGTCTTACCTCGGGAGATCTCACGGGTGCGCCCGCCAAAGCGGCAGGCGCTGAGTGCCGGGCAACCAGCATTGACCGCCCGTGAGAAGACAGCAGAAGGCATAGTAGGCGCAAGGCAGGCGCTGAAGGCCGGAACAATGAAAGGCGAAGGACTGGCGTGAAGAGTGACTGGACTGCATCTGACCACCTGCGACAGCAGGCTGCAGCAACACCGCAGGATGAACCAGCTGCTGGATCAAGCCCGACCCCCGAGCCGATTTCACCCGAAACGTTGCTGGCGTGCGTACTCGAACGCACCAACCTGCAACGCGCATTAAAGCAAGTACGCCAGAACAAAGGCGCGCCCGGCATCGACGGCATGACGGTCGATGTCCTGCCCCAATACCTGAAACAGCACTGGCCGAGGATACGCAGCGAACTGCTAGCCGGGACTTACCGCCCGAGCGCAGTGCACCGCGTAGAAATACCCAAGCCAGACGGACGAATGCGCGCGCTAGGCATTCCGACGGCGCTGGACCGGTTCATCCAACAAGCTATTGCGTAAGTCGTTCAAGCGCAATGGGAGTTACGATGCTATATCTGGAAGCAATGGGACAGGGGCGGCTATCGGGAATTGCGCAAACGCGGGGTGTCCGTGCGGGATGCATGGAATACCCGCAAGTCGGCGCATGGCCCATGGAGGCTGTCGAATACCCCGGCGCTGGCACTGGCTTTGCCGGTGCAGTACTTCCGCAATCTAGGGCTACCGTCTCGTGTGGGCAGGTAGGAATTATTTTCATTGAACCGCCGTGTACGTGATCCGTATGCACGGTGGTGTGGGAGGAGGGGCATCGTGAGGTGTCTCCCTATCCCGATTGGGTATCGACATGAACGAAGCTTGGGAACAATTGATTGCAGGGGGTGTCATCGTCGCGGTATGCATTGTTTCCGCGCTAAAACGCAAAATTGAATGGGAAGGCGGCGGTCACACCTCTGCGAGCGAACGGCCCATCTTATTTTGGTCGTTTGTAATAGGTTTCGGGTGCACAGGCGCAGTCGTCGCCGCCTTAGGCATTTCTGTGTTACTTGGTTTGCGTCATGGCTAAGCTATGGCCCAACCTTGCAATCAACCCGGACGCGCTAAAGCGCGCCGGTTATTTTGAACGGTTCGGCGGCCTAGCAATGGATATTCGAAGGCTTAATGTTTTACTTGCTCCATATGCGTGCTCCTGGCCAAGTGGGGACAGCTTGGATCTTGCGCTATTACTTATAACACCAAGTGAGGTGGCCGCATCGGTCGGCGCAACAGCGACAGCCGGTGTTGAACCTGGACTTGGGCCTTGGACAGCTATTGGGATTCAGTTACCGTCTGGCGTCGTTGTCGAGCTCATCGAATACGCAGAACGTCCGCGCCTCGCCGGTACAATTGCGCGAGTGGACCGTGATCTTGTTCTTCCGAATGTCCTTGACGAATTACTTCTTGTTTTGGAACTTGGGTTTGCAGATTTACCTTGGATATCGAAGCTCATTACGTCGAACAATGCATTCCAGCCGACGCCTTCGGCGCGGCTGAATTGAAACGTGAGCCTACTTATGTCATCACTACCCGCCGGAGTACAGGTCTATCTTCTTGTTTCCGCTCTCGTTGCTGCTTTATCTCATTTCCTGCTCAGACGCTATTTCATCGGCTGCGCAGTGGCTTCGACATCAAGCCCTTTTGTTTTCGCACTTGCGTGCCTTGCATTTGCTGATCCCCCTAGTACGGTCCACGTCAAAATCTTCGTCTTCTTTTGGGTAATTTCGCTGTTCATTGCGGCAATTGTTGGTATTCCCTTCGTTTTCTACCGAAAATACACAGGTTGGAGCTCAAGAAATGGCACGTGATTCCCAGCGATCATCGCGGGCTATCCTTGCGATCGAGCTCGCTCCCTTCGGTCGTTGGACGCTGCGCCGCTCACCTTCACGTTAGGCCTATTGGCAATGCCGAAATCATCGCTCGTTCTGAAGTGAGGTAACCTGACTTTTTCGGACACTTCCATTTGATAAACTTGTCAAAGGGAGTGAAAACATGAGATCAACAACATACACGCCGGAGTTCCGGGCC
>NZ_LMDB01000011.1 GCF_001425005.1 Duganella sp. Root336D2
AAATTCTCCGGCGTTTAAACTCCGCTTCCCAGCGGTGTTGGGAACATCATCGGTTAAAGCAGCGTGGCGCTCAAGACGGCGCTGCTTTGACGCTTACATTTGATAATTCAAGCTGCTTGTTTCAGTGTCAGTGGTTCCGCCTCCGTTTCGCTGTTCAGCGTGTTTCCTTTTTCGGGGTTCAGATGCACGATCTCGACCAGCTCCCAGTTGCGTACATCGCCACTCCAGCGGTTGGGATGCAAGGCCTTGGCGGCCTCGTAGACCACGGTCCGCTCGCGCAGCAGCGCGGCATCGAGCCCGGCATGGCGCTGCTCCGGCGTGACGAATCCGATGGCGCTGTGACGGTGTTCGGCGTTGTACCAATGGACGAAGGCACCCACCCATTGGCGCGCGGCCATCAGGTTAGCGAATGGTCGCGCCGGATAGGCCGGACGGTACTTCATCGTCTTGAACAACGCTTCGGAGTAGGGATTGTCATTGCTCACGGCCGGGCGGCTGAACGACGGCATCACGCCCAGCGTCTGCAGCGTGGCCAGCATGGTCGCTCCCTTCATCGGGGCGCCGTTATCCGAATGCAGCACCACCTGCTCGGCCGCGATTCGTTCACGCGTGCAGATGTCGCGCATCACCGCCCCAGCCAGCGTGCTGCACTCGGCGTCATAGACCTGCCAGCCGACGATTTTCCGGCTGAAGATATCCATGAACAGGTACAGATAGAAAAAACTGCCTTTGACCGAGCTTGGCAAGTAGGTGATATCCCAACTGAACAACTGGTTCGGTCCCGTCGCGCTCAGCGCGCGCGGCCTGGCTCTGGGCTTCGATGGTTTTTCGGCGCGCCGGTGCGCCAACTGGCCATTCTGTTTCAGCAGGCGGTAGATGGTCGACTCCGAGGCCAAATACTCGCCGCGATCAGCCAGCCTGGGCACGATTTGGCTGGGCGGCAAATGGCCGAACTCCTTCGAGTTGACGACCGTCAGCAGGCGTTCGCGCTCAAGCTCGCTCAGCGCGTTCACGGGCTTCTGAACCCGTGCCGGCCGACGGTCGCCCACCGCTGCCCGCGCGTCGTCTTGCCAGCGCTGCAGGGTGCGTTCGCTCAGATCGATGGCGGCGCACGCCTGCTCTTGGCGTGCACCGGCAACGACCGCCTCTGCCACCAATGCCATCACGTTCTGGCGCTGCGGGACGGCGGTCATTTTTCCTCGTCCTCCCACAACGCCCGGAACTTTTTTTGCAGCACCAACAGCGCTGCCGCCTCTGCTAATGCCTTGTCCTTGCGTCCCACTTCGCGCTTGAGCTTGGCCAACTCGTCCTTCAAAGTGCGCAGTTCGCGGGCGCTCGGCGGCGCCTCCTTGGCGCCGGCACAAAACGCCGCTTCCCAACTCATTAAATGGTGCTCAAACAGGCCGCGTGCACGGCACCACGCCTGCACCTGCTCGGTGGTCATGCCATGGGTTTCCCGCAAGGCCGAGAGTTGCTCTTGCGCTGTCCAGTCCTGTGGGCGTTTTTCCGTCGCCTGCACCGAGGCCGGTGTCGATATGGATTTTTTCTTCATCCAGGATCTTAACGTATGGTGGCTGAGGTTCAGCTCCTCAGCCACTGACGTGATGCTGCGTGAGCCGCGCGAAAACGCCTTGACCAGTGCCTGTTCGATAAATGCTTCTGTGTGTCTTGCTGTCATTCCTGCCTCGGTGGAGAGACGTCGATTCCGAGGCGGCAACTGCATTTCGCGGTGCGCCAGACCCTTGGTCAGGTTCCAATCAAACCGATTGAATTACCCGACAAGTAGTCTGACACAGGGGGAAAACGTCCGCATCCCCGGTGGGTCAAGATTCAATCAGCGCCAACACGTTGACCGCCTCTGGCGTTTATCGAGCGAGGGTTTGCAACCAGGCGCAATTGGCCTACGATGCGATAGCGGAATGGCTGGAAGGGCGAGCACCGGTGCCTGACGCGGTGCATGCCGTAGCGGGAATAGAGGCTCAACTGCGGATGCAGGACCATTTGGCGCAACTGCTCAGGTCGCAACGCCAGGCGCAAGGTGCACTGGAGTTCGAGAGCTTCCAGCCACGGGCTGTTTTTGATGGGAGCCGCATCGCGGATATCCGCTTGCAAGAACACAATCGCGCGCGCCAATTGATCGAGGAGTTCATGATCGCCACCAATGGCTGTACAGCGCGCTTCCTGGCGGCGCACGGCGGCGCTTCGCTGCGGCGGGTGGTGCGCTCGCCGGAGCGCTGGGCGCGTATCGTCCAGGTGGCGCACGGCTATGGCGTTGAACTGCCTGCCCAGCCCGATGGGAGCAAGCTGGAAGGATTCCTTGCCCGACAACGTAGACTGTCACCGGTGAGCTTTCCGGATCTCTCGCTCGAGATCATTAAACTCATGGGTTCGGGGGAATATGTTGTCGAGCGCGCAGGTGAGCAGGCGATCGGCCACTTCGGACTTGCAGTCCAGGATTATATGCACTCGACGGCGCCGAACCGTCGCTTTCCGGACCTCGTGACCCAACGGTTGGTCAAGGCGGTCATGGCGGGAAGTCCGCCGCCTTATTCACTTGCCGAATTGGCTGAGCTGGCAGTGCATTGCACAGGTCGGGAGGACGCCGTACGGAAGGTTGAACGGCAAATGCGCAAATCGGAGGCCGCGTTGCTGTTGCACGACGCAATCGGCCAGCATTTTCGGGCTATTGTATCCGGCGTCAATGCACACGGGGTCTGGGTCAAGATCTTTACTCCGCCCGCTGAAGGGCGCCTGGTTGGAGAGATTCCCGAGTTGCGACTAGGGCAGCTATTGCAAGTCCAGTTGATCTCAACTTCGGTGGAGCGCGGTTTCATCGACTTTTCCCTCCAAAGATCGCAATGAGCGTCAATGAAGGCGAAGTGCTTGGCACTCCACGCAGGCCATACCCTGGCTGACGCGCACGGCGCAAAGCCAGCGAGGACCCAACTTTTTACGGTAAAGATTGGGGGGGGCGTTGAAGCACGCGCCTTGGGGATGGCGACTATGTGGTCTGTCTGGCGCCATCGGCCAATTGTTGGAGTCTTACTTGATTGAGAATTTCAATTTCACCCTTGGTCACGCATTACAGACCGTTCTTGCGGAATCGCGCGAGTATGCGGCAGACGCATTCTGAGATCAGTCCTAGATAGTTTTCGACTTCTTCACGCATCATGGGCAACTGAAAGCAGTTGGCTGCATCGCCTTGCTTAGCCTGACCTGCACCAATAGCTGTCAGAAAGACGTGTTGTCTTATCCCTGGTATTGTTTGCATCGAAGCTGCGCCGCGTGTTCTTTGAAGTTCATTCTTGCCTCAGCTTGACTGGCGAAAACCTCGTCGGATTCGACGCGATGAGCGACCTGTCCGTTGGCGTCCATCCACGTCAAGGACCAGTGCCATCCGTTAGGATCATTCAGAAATATAGTCCTGGGGTTCGTGAGTTCCATGTTGTTCCCCTTGACAGAAACCGCTTTAACGTGTTTTCCGCTTCAATCGCCGACCAGAATCAACTTAAGCGGTTCGCCAGCACTGCCGATGTTCGCTAGCTTATTCCTGTACCCACATCGCACGCAAAGGAAGTAGGCGCCAAGGTCATCAATAGCGGTCTTGCAGAGTGAAACGGGCAACTGGGCTGTGCAGCGTTTGCAGATCTATATGCTCACATCCTTGGAAGAATGGAATGCATAGCATGACGCGCGCTCGCAAATTAACCGAGGACCAGAGTCACGAAATTCGCCTGACTTATAAGTGCCGCACGCATCGCTGCCGCTCGGGGGCCTTCGCCAAGAAGTACAGCGTTGGCTAATCGACGACGACCATGGTTCACGCTTGCTTGCGGTGCGGCCGCGGCGTGCCCGGATGGTGCACGCCGCGTGTAGGCAAGCGCTACAGGGCATGGGTTTCCGTGTCTGCGGAGGCTTTTGATCTAGCGTTCACCCGATGCGTTATGCTACGCTGCACGACTGGGAAGGCAGTTCGCGCCAACACCGCTTCGGCTGCAGGATGGTCGTCTTGTTCAGGCGGGCGTGACGTTGGTGGCCTTTTCTCCCTTGGGGCTGGGGGCGCGTTCAAAAGTAACGCGCTGATTTTCTGCCAGTGATTTGAATCCCGTCGCTTTGATATCCTGGAAATGGACAAACAGGTCAGGACCGCCCGCGTCTGGGCTGATAAAGCCAAAGCCTTTGGCTTCGTTGAACCATTTAACGATACCGCTTTGCGTAGTCATGATAGAACCTCGTAGTAGATGTAGAGAGTCGGGCCATGCCCGGCGACGCGCGCCAACAAGCAGGGTCAACAAGCGAGGGAATCAGACAGGAGTTACCAGGTTCGGCAAGACAGGACGGAGACCAGCAATATTTGCAGTGCTTCATACGCGGTGAGATCACTATACAAGGCTTAGCACGCTGCACCTAGCGCTATCTGTAAATAGTTGGCAGCCAAGTTGAAACCTATGATGTTGTTGCTGATGATAGGAAGCGCAACCGGCACATGGGATCAGCGCGTGTTACTTTAGAAACCTAAGCAGAGGCAACGCATGTTATGGCTTGCATAGGTGAAGGAATGACCTGGTGACGGTTTTGAGACGAGACGAGCGGCATGGAGACCATTGCGTGACCTTTACAATGGTTGACTCAGGGCCAGCAAGCGGGCCGTCAAATGCCGCGATCAATGATGTAGCGTTGAGTGCACGCGCAATGGAAAAGAGCGAAATTATGTCCGAAGCGCAGGAGGCAGTGTTGCCAAAGCGAAAGCGTGTTCGGACGGCCGCGAAAGCGAAGACGGGCACGTCCCGTCAGCCAAGCAAGGGTGAGTTGCTGTCGCTGCTGTGGATCGCCAAGGCGCTGCTGTGCGCAAACAGCGTAGAGGCGGCGCTGCGTTCCGTTGCCGAAGGCTTACCCGGGCTGAGGCCGGACGCCATTTTGCTTATAAGTCACAGCGATCGTGGTGATAGCTGCTTCTACCTCGATATGCCGGACGGCGGCAGTTGCCTTGAACTGAATCACCGCATGTGTAGCGAGGTGCGCAAGCTGGTGGGAAGCGGCACGCATCCATTGCCATTGCAAGCATTTACGTTAGACAACGGAAGCCACGTGGCGGCCCCGTTCTCACATGATGTGAACGGAGGCTACATTGTGCTGCGTTGGCAGGTACCGCCGGAGCTAACGGTGCAGCAGCATGCGCTCGCGTTTCTTCCGCGCATCGCAGAATTGGCCGGTGTCCGTCTCAGCACCCTCCTGGGCCAGTTACACCGGGAAGAAGAGGTGGAGGAACAATATCATGCCTTCGCAGCGACGCAAACCCGCCACATGGAGGAACTTCGCGTGAGCGAGCATGAGAAGGTCGAAGCGCGTGAACTTGCTGCGCAAGATGAGTTGACCGGTTTGCAGAATCGGCGGGGATTCCTCGCGAAATCGGAGCAATGCTTGTTGATCGCCCGCCGGCAGGACCTGGCGTGCGCTGTGATTTTTGCGGATGTGGATGGATTGAAGCTGATCAATGACCTACAGGGCCATGCCGCCGGCGATGAACTGATTCGCGATGCAGCGTATATCTTCAACAGCGCGTTCCGGCATGCTGACGTGGTGGGGCGGGTTGGCGGCGACGAGTTTGCGGCCTTCACGTTTGACAACGCGACGCCGCGTGCCATCGTCGAGCGCATCAGGGAGAAGATCGCCCAGTTCAATGCAGGCAGGAAAGGGGGGCTCACGATGTCGCTGAGCATTGGCGTGATCAATTGCGATATCCACAGCGAGGAAACGCTCTCGGAATACCTGGTGCGAGCGGATGAAGAAATGTATCGTCATAAGCGGCAACGCGGACGGGCGCCGCACTAATACAACAGCCGACAGGAACGTGGCGGAATGTGCCCGATCCGGGGCTGCTTAATCGCTGGGGCCCGCTGTGGCGCGCTATTCGGTAGGCACTTTGGCCCGTGTCGGCGTGCGACGCGCATCGATGGGTGCACTGAGAACGCGCTCGATGACATGGAGGGGAATGCGGCGAGACAGCAAATAGCGCTGAGCGCCGGCAATCCCGACGATCGCGCTCATGAGAATACCGTATTGCACATTGGCGGCGGACCAGACGTCTTCACGCCGCACGATCTCAGAATTATTGTTCATTGCCCGTTCCTTCCGTTTGCGTGAAGTATCGCACAACGCGCAGCCATTGCTATGGAATTATGCGTGACGACAACACAGGGGCGTCCTTGCAATGCGGCGATGAATCTCCGCATTGCAAGGACGCTTTCATTGAACGCAGAAAAAAAGGACGGAGCGCGATCAATGGTCTGTCTCGTGCGAACTGCCGGCCGGATAATCCACTTGCAGGCAATCCTGACCAACAAATGCGCCCCCCCGGATGTCATTGCGGAACAGGTCGAGCCATGAGGTGCTGTCACTGATCAGGTACTGTTTGGACTGCCCCGTTGATTTGCGCCGCACGGTCAACTCGCCCTGCAATCCTGGTACCTCGTCGGTCTTGGGATCCGTCGTGTCCGTAGCGCTGAGAGAAAAATCTGCACGGATGAGGCGATTGCTGCGCAAAATCCTCTGAAATTCGGCCACGTCTTCCGCTTCGATCAGTTCCATACAACCTCCAAATTTGATCCTGCAGTTTCAGTATAGGCCTAAACGCCGTTGCCCGATCTTCAAGTACGCGACGCCTGCCTCATGCGGGCGGCTATGCTCCTCGTTGCCGAGCGCAACCTGTGAGGTAATTGGTCCAGAAACAGTGGGACGTCCTGCCGCAGATGTGTTGCCGTCGCCACGTGCTGCCGTGTGGTGACCATTCTCCGGCAGCGCGCAACAAGTTTCGTGCGATTATGCGCGAGGGAATCCTGCCAGGGGCCTCCTTACGCTGAAACTTGATCGGGATCTGTCTGCCGAGAAAACAATCACTTGGTGGGCTTCGCGCCAGGTGCCGCGGCACCCAGGTGCGTAATCCCGTTCCCCGTTGGCCGCGGACAGCATCTGGCTTAACACCGCTAATGACAGCGAACTAGGCGTCCGAAGATGAATCGATCTCATCATCAAGCGAGCTCACATGCACGCTTGTAATGTGATTGAGTTCGAGGAATGCGATGGCCTGCGTAAGCCGATCGGTTCCTGGACATGCCTCCGCTTGCAAGTACATGTGATCGGTATCCCATTGAAGAATGGTGTCCACCAGGTCACTACACAACGGTTCACTGGGTAGCGCCATGTAGACCCTGCCGGTGCTGCCATCAGACCGGCAATATGAAGCTTTCCACTGCAGCATGTGTTCCATCGACTCCTCCTAACGTCGAGACAAATGGTCAGCGGCGCGCTAGCCGAGACTGATGTATTGGGGATCATGCGCGGCGAGGGGGGAATCGTCCACATGGGGCTATTGCCAAGGAGGCGCAGAACCTGAATTCATTATACGTAGGGATTGGTCCGGTTGCATCGTCCATTTTCCGTGGCACGACTGGTCGCTAGCGTCGGCGCATGAGCAGGGCGACATGAGGCACCAAGGCCAGAAGCCTCCAAGGACGCCGTTGTCGGAGTTAGTGCGCTCACTGTTTTGAAATGTTCGACGTGCATTGTGGGAGGGAGCGTATAGTGGTGCGAGGCGCGGTTCGTCGGCAAAGGGATGCGCAGCACTCTCCTTCGCTGGTGGCGCTTGGGGGGCGGTGCCCTTCCACAATTCCCCGGCATGTGCTGTCAAGAATCGCGGGCAGCTCATGCCATGCCGCCGAGTCATTCGAGGCAGTGTCGGCGCAGTCACGGACTTGTGCGCCAACGTTTTCTGCGACGTCGAGGACGTTCAGCGACAAGGGCCGGCAAGGCGTTCGGATGGTTTGCATGGGACGAGAAGTTGGCCGATGCCTGCCTGACAAAATCGGACGATCACGAGTCACGTAGCGGCGGGCGGCGGGCGGGTGAATGGTCGCGCACACGTGCGCGGCAGACGGGAGCCTTCTATGTCGATCGCAACGTGGGTGTTGTTGGGCGGGTTGATCCTGATTGCGCTGATGCTGATCGGAACGCTAGTGGTGCGCTTGCCGCTCAGTGGTGCGATGATCTACCTGGGACTTGGCGTCTTGCTCAGCCCCTATGGCTTTTGCGTCTTGGACCTGGATCCGATTGCGCAAGAGGCGTCGTTGGAATTGGTCGCTGAGGCCGCGCTGCTGATCTCCTTGTTTTCTGTTGGCTTGAAGCTAGAGGTGCCGATTCGTGACCGCCGATGGATCGCACCGTATCGCCTGGCCTTCCTGTCAATGGCGGTCACGGTGGGCGTGATCGCCGTCATTGGGGTCTATGGCATGGGGTTGCCGCCTGGCGTGGCCATCTTGCTTGGAGGGATTCTGGCACCCGCCGACCCGGTATTGGCTTCGGCGATCCAGTCCAGGCCCAGGGCCGAGCATGATGCCATGCGTTTTAGCCTGGCAGGGGAAGGTGCGCTCAATGATGGCACGGCGTTTCCGTTGGTATTGTTGGGACTTGGAATAATGCGACTACACGATTTGGGCGAGTGGGGATGGTCCTGGTGGTTGGTGGATGTCTTGTGGTCGACGATCTGCGGCATGTTGATGGGGACGTTGATCGGCGCACTGCTCGGGAAGCTGGTCATCCATTTACGCACCAGGCACCACAGCGCGATCGGTATGGATGAATTTCTCTCGCTTGGCGTGATTGCCGTTTCATTTGGTGCAGCCCAGAGTTGCTTGGCATCTGGCTTCTTGTCGGTATTCTTCGCCGGCCTGGCGCTGCGGCGCGCACGCAATTTTCCGTTGGCGGGAACGATGCCGATGTCCCGTGTTCCCGGTGCGCACGAACACGACGCCGCTGATCCCGCGACCCACTCGCATCACGCCAACGCAGTCATTGCGCGGGCCGTCCATGGCGTCAATGAGCAGCTTGAACGGTTCGCCGAACTCGGCATGGTCATGATGATTGGCGCGATGTTGCCTGCGCCCGGAAGCCTCACCAGTCTGTGGTGGTTTGTACCATTGGTGTTTCTGGTCGTGCGCCCGGCGTCGGTCGTGCTCGGGATGGCGGGTGCCGGCGTGTCCCGGTACGGGCTGGTCCTGGTCGGTTGGCTCGGCATTCGGCGGATTGGCTCAATATACTACCTGGTGTTTGCCTTGAATCACGGCGTCGCCGAGGCGTTCGCACCAGAACTGGTGAGTTTGACATTGGGTACTGTGGCTGCATCGATTCTCGCCCATGGGATCACCGTGCAGCCGTTAATGGCTTGGTACGAGCCACATCCAGCGAAATTAGCGGCCGTTGGAACTCGGCGCCAATGCGGGGCGCGTTTCGGCGTTTGCGGCGCGCGAATTGCCTCAACGCTTCAATGGTGGCGAGCGCGCAATTGCTGTGCAATGATCAAATGGTTTGCCGAGGCGCGACGGCTGCGCCATTCGCCAAAGAGCACCCGTTGTAACGTCGATTCGTCAATGTGTTGGTTCCGCAAGTATTCGACAGCATAGCGCCAGCCATGGGTACGCACCAGATCGATCGCATGGTTCAGATAGCGAAACTGTTGGACGTCGTACCTTCGATCAGAATAGATGTTCCTCATGATACGCCTCCCTGTGAGTGGGAATGCAGCTTGGATCTGGAAGTCGCCACCAATGAGCCCCAGTCGACCCATCCAGCAAACGCAATCCGTTGTTCAAAAAGGGATCCGCACTGCGAACTTACCAAGCTAACACATTGCGAATGCTCCAGCGATTGGCATTCTATATTGCAGCAGGTTGTAAGCGACCTGCGCTGCCGTAAGCGTATGTCGGACCATATCATGCTACCTGCAGCGAGGGGCTGCCGACGTTTCAGCAAACGTCGAGCTGTCGATGCTCGCGTGCAAGGAACACGGCCCGCGGATGATGTGGCGTGTCTGTGACTGGGCACACCGGGACCAACTCGTGTATTGAAGCGTCGTGTCCCGGCCCGGGTCGATGCGAGCGTTACTGAACATGACGGAAAGTTGTTGGAAATGAGCGACTGGTTGGCGACGCACTCGGCGTGATGGGCGTAGATTGCTAGGATGTCACGTCGAATCGATCATGCCACTGCGACGAAAATATCGGCAGCCTTCGCTGCCAGGGCCGCGTTTGGTGAACGGTTTGCCTACAACTCGGCGCAGTTGGCCGGGCTGCTGCAGCCTTTGGTCAGCGAGGTGTTCGCCCGCCCGATGTGGTTAACGTGCGAGCGCCATGCCATTGCCGGGCCACTGCCTGACCGGAGAATTGCTGGTAAGCGTTCCTGATGAAGCATCGTTTGGATTGTGGGTGCCCCGGGAAGTGAATGCGCGCCGGGCTTGATTGGCGGGGGTTGTTGACAGGCACCCCGTTCGCATGACGTTTCCCGGCATTTTCGTCCGTTTGGGACTACCATACTAGTGATAGCAACGTTACTGAGCTGGAGACAGATGATGGCCATTACCAATGCAATCCGGTATAAGGGCTTCTTCCTGGACTGCGAACCCATCAGACAGGGTAATGCGTGCTTCGTTGCGCAGGTCATTATTACACGCGAGTCTGGCCAGGCATTGGACGAGTATGCATTCCATGAGCTCTGGATGGCCAGGGCAGCGGCGGACGCGGTGTCCTTCGCCAAGGCATGGGGGCGAGAGTGGATCGACGACCATCTCCAAGCGGCCGACGCCGGCGTCGGTTCAGGCGTACACTTAGTGTGAGTCACCAATCAGGAGAACCGTCATGAAAGACTCTGGACCGGAATTCTCCTTCCGCGGCCTGCCTCTGAGTGCCGAACAGGAATCTGAAATTCAACACTATATTCTTCAACGGAAAAGGCGCGGATTGCGGCCGGAGGTTGAAGAGCTGCGCGCCATGGTGCACGACATGCTGGAGCCCCCAGCTTGCGAGAATCCCGGTGAGAGAGCCGAAGCCGACGGGGCACATGCCGACGCGGAACGCGCTGCCGCCATGGTCGACAACGGTGGCGACCCGATCAGCACGCGCGAGGAACGCACTGCTGTTCGTGAGGCAGAAGCCATGAAGCACTCAAAGTCGTAAGGGCGCGTCCTGCGGGTGCTGCTGTGTGGAGCGAACGGCTAATTGACCGTGAGTGAGAATGGCGACTGGGGGGTGATCTGTGTGCGTGAGCATGCAGCAGGGGCCGAAATTGTTAGGTGAATGCCGCTTGTCAGCGTATAGTAGGTAACAGGTACCCAGCCAACATTCCCAGTGTGTGCCGGTCTTCCTCCGCATTGCAGCCTAACGGCGCAATCGCGTCAAAGTCCCTCATCGACGTGCAGTGGTGTGTTACCTGCGTCTGGCACGCAGTGCCGCGCCGGAAAGGTGGGCTTGCTCGTCGCTTCCTCCTTTCCGAGTCTGTTCCTGAACGCGAGCGAAGGAGTGCGGCATGCGCCAACATTCAACATCGTGGTTCCAGGGATGGAAAATCCTGCTGAGGTGTGCCGAATTCAGGTGTCAGGACGGTTCGTTGAAGTTCGCGTCAACCGCCATCCTCAAACATAGGGCGCCGACAGCGGATTGCACGAGCCTTCAGTGGCCGGATAAGATGACGCGATCGATTGTTTTTCCGGAGGACGCATTCGAATCCTGTGAAGACGCCAATACCGATGCGATGGCGAAGGCCCGGCGTCAGGTCCAGATAATGAATGGGATCCCGGATAGCTGTGGGAGAAAGATCATGGAAAGTGCGCGCAATACAGATGCGCGCCAGGAGTCCGATGAAAGCCTGGCTGCGCAATATGAGATCTCGTTCGATGGGAAGCGTTATGCATTCCGACAGCACCGCTACGACGTGTTCCAGGATGCCTTGCGCTATGCGGTCGCGGAGCACGCCAAGGTTGACTTCTCGCACGACGAGGCGTTCCAACCGAGCTGGATGGGCGCATATCGCCCCAGCGACGAAGACGAAAGCACGATGAGACTGCATGGTATCGACTATATCGAGGGCCACTTCCTCTATGGTGGCTATCGATACGGTCAACTGTGTGACGCGGTCGCGTTTGCCGCAGAACATCCGAACTTGTAAGGCCTTGGTCGCGAAGGAGCGCCGGTATGGAGCAGTATCTGCAATGGCTGGCCGAAGGACTGCTCGCGTTGAGCTGGTGGAAGCTGCTGCTGATCGGGCTGATGACGACGCATGTGACGATCGTCGCGGTGACGGTCTACTTGCACCGGTGCCAGACGCATCGCTCGCTGCCATTGCGCCCGCTCGTGGCCCATTGCTTCCGCTTCTGGCTATGGCTGACGACAGGGATGGTGACGCGCGAGTGGGTGGCGGTGCATCGCTGCCATCACGCCCATTGTGAAAGCGAGAAGGATCCGCACAGCCCAGTGGTGGTCGGGATCAACCAGGTTCTGTGGCGCGGGGCCGAACTGTACCGGGACGCGACATGCGGTCCTGGGCTGGTGGATCGATACGGCGGTGGTGGACCGGCCGACTGGCTGGAACGACGGATATACGGCCGCTACACGTGGCAAGGCGTCGGCTTGCTGCTTCTGATCGAACTCGTCTTGTTTGGAGCGCGAGGCCTGACGCTATGGGCTTGCCAGATGATGTGGATTCCGTTCCTGGCAGCCGGCGTTGTCAACGGTCTGGGCCACTATGCCGGCTATCGCAATTATGACTGCAAGGAAGCCGCCACCAACATCGTTCCGGTTGGCCTGCTCATTGGCGGAGAAGAGCTGCACAACAATCATCACACTTTTCCAACCTCTGCAAAATTCTCGGTTCGCTGGTTCGAACTCGATATCGGCTGGGCCTATATCAGCTTGTTGCGGTGGTTGCGCCTGGCAACGCTACGGCGGCCGCCACAGCGACTGATGCGATGCGCGGGACAGTTCGTGCCGACACCGGCGACCTTGAAGCTGGTCCTGGGCAATCGTGCGATTCTGATGCGCGAGCTGACAGTCCTGACCCTGGACGTGTTTCGGAATGAACGCACGGGACTGGCGCAGTTGAGTCCCCACGAGGCGTTGGCCCAGACGAAGCGTTTGCTGCGGCGCGCACCTTGCCGGCTCACGGGAGCGCAAAAGGTGGCGCTGGAACTGGTGATCGTACACAGTGCACGACTCAATACCATGCATGTGGCGCGGCAGGCGCTGGAGAAGTTATGGGTACGTTCGCCGGCAACGCAGGAAGAACTCCTGACGGTCTTGCAAAACTGGTGCGTGGATGCCGAGCGCTCCGGTCCGCGCCCCTTGCAGCGATTTGCCCGGCAATTGGCGAGTTATGGATAGTGACATGAATCTTGCATTGCTCCACTCAACGGCGTGCCGGGAATTGCTCAACGAAGGAGACCTGGAGGACGCTGTACGCTATTGCATCGCCCAGGGAATTGAACCACCGGTCCCGCCATGCACCCGGCTCTCCTCCGACTACGAGCGGTGCGTGGAAGTGGCAAAGGAAACCTTGTCAGACTACGGCTGGTGGGAAAAACGGATAAAGGTCCGAAACACGCGTGAACGCAGGCAGGCTGAAATGCAGGAACGCTAAGGTGCGAAGTCCCGGTCGCCCTCCGGGACTGCCACACGTTGATGCGATGTTTTGCGCCGGATCGCGCCGGACTAGCGACGCCTTGGCGAGGCAGTTGCCGCAGCCTTCCGGCTTCCAAGGAACGATTCCAAGCCACGCTGATCTGGCGCGCATCGTGTGGGGTGACGGACGCATTCATCCCATGTGGCAGTCGCATGGCAGCCGCGCTGTGTGCAGGGGCGCTGGTTTCCGATAGTGCGAGCGTGGCGTTCGATGAGCGGCAGAAGTTTTGCAGCAATGAGGTGCGACGTCACGAAGGAGTCGGACATGCGACGCTATCGCGGGTACGAAATTGAATGTTCGACAGTCAGGGCGACGTTGGGAAAGCCTAGCGTAAAGTGGTACTGCCAATTGCGCATCAGGAAGTTCGGTGAGCCAATGTCGATGCAATATCAGGTCACGGTGATCGCCTGGACGATGCGCTCGGCGAGTGTGCTCGGCCTACACCAGGCCAAGGAACGCATCGACGATGTGCTCGGAATCGAATTGCCTGCTTGAGATCCCTCCGGCGCGAATCGACCAGGTTGCGCGGCGCGGCGCTGGTCAATGCTCTCCGCGCTAACGCAGCTTTCTGCGCCTACCGGTGTTGCCGATCATGCGTGGATGGGGGGGGGCGTAGCGCTGCTTCCGGGTGAAAGAGGTGCGTCGGGAGGTGCCGCCATGCGACATCTATCGTGTCGAGGCTCTGCCTCCAAAGTGGGACACCAGCGCCAGCAATTCTTCCATTGCTACGGGCTACGTTAGGCGGATACCATGTGTGCGTGTGCCATCGCTTCTTGACTGCCGGGACCATCCCAGCCGGTCCATGCAACTATGGGAAGTTCAACGCATTGGGGAAGGGCATGCATGGCAACCGCGGTTTCATAGCCATCCATTTCAGGCATTTGGATGTCGAGGAACACGATATCCGCAGGCCAGTCAGCCAGCAAGGCAACCGCTGAAGCGCCGTCATAGGCTACCTTGTTGTCGATGTGAAGGATACTTAGAAACTGGGAAACCATGTCGACGGCGTCCTTGTTGTCGTCAACCAGCAGCACACGGGCTTTGATTTGATGCATGACTCTCTCCCTGTGCCATCGTGACTCCTTCGCGATGGGCTAGAGAGGGGCCATCGGTCGGAAGTAGAAGATGCTTGAACATTTCTGTCTCCCATTTGAGTTGATACTTTCAATTTAGGACGACATTCTCGCAACAACCGATCAATGACGAAATAGCGGTGCCGGCTCGGCATTAGTGGTGCCATGACAAGACTTGCGCGAGGTTTACGCCTGCGGCAGCGCGGCTGCCGGTTTGATTCCAATGGAGATTCTGCGAGAGCTTCGATTCTTGGTCACGACCGATTGCTGAACGTTATGGCTGAAATTGTACCTTGGCGACGGCTCATGGATGAAACGCATTAGCCGTTAGCTGCACATAGGAAACTCCAATGCCGGGATGAGGTTAGGCATGTTAGATTTTCATCTTCAAACAGGTAGTCCATTTTCCATTCGAACCAGAGCCGGGAACAAATAAGGAGCGCGGAATGGGATCCAGATTGGTAATTGAAGACCGACGGTCGCTTGATGGTTTAACTCAGGTTATTGATGATGCTCTGACGCTGGCTGATGATTGCGGGTGGAGCTACGCGTTGACATATCTCATAAGTGAACGGGTTCCATCGCAAGTCATACAGCGACTCCTGTCGGGTAATGCACGCGCCAGAAAGACGGTGATCAACACGGATGTGGCTTTCCCAGACAAATGCTATGGCCGGAAGGGCAGTGATACGGACGAGATGAAGCGCCTATTCGCTGCACTGTGCATGCGGCGAACCAGGCTGAAGCCGCGTGCTGCCGACCGTCCGCCAGCGGCATCGCGTCGTAACGGACCGGTCGCGGCAGATGATTGATTCAGCGATCAAGCAGTCAGCCGCAGGTTTAGAGCTTCTCCAGAAATTCCGTTACGCGCGGATCGTCTGGCAGGAGGACATCACGCATGTCGCCGTCGTAAAAGGCGATTTCATCGCCATCCTGTAGATTGTCCAGGTGCTTGAAGTAATAAAAATCTTTGGCACGCACGATCAGGTGCGCTTCGTAGCCTTTGGGGGGAAGGGTGCGCGCCAGAAAGTCCTCGGCGAGTTCCTTTACAGGTAGCGGCTCAGACGGATCCAAGTCCATTTGCATGCCTCACTGAGTTAGACCAAGTTAATATTTTGACGATGGCGCTTCGCGGCGGGAGCAGTAATACCGCGACGTTGCAGGGTGGCGCCCCGGCTTTGTGCCCTCAAATTCATTCTAGCAACATTTCGTTGTATGGGTTGCCTACTGTTGACGCCGGCGGAGCGTGTCAATGAATTTGAAACACCTGATTGAATCGGTGAGAGTCTAAGTCTCTGGTTTCAGGCAGCTTTTCTCCATGGTTGGCGGGTTGATCCAGGCTGCCGCTGGAAGCTTCTGAGGCTGCGGCATACGGTGTTTAAAACGGTTTGGTGTGCGCTGAGGCATCTGCCAGCGTAGCTTGTCGTTGCTGACGCACTTCAGCGGCACGGCCCGTGTGGACACTCTCTGGCGTCATCATGCCGATGCTGCTGGTTATACCAAGTGAAGAACATGGCGCAGTGAGCGCGCGCGTCTGCCAGCGAACCAAAGCGGGCCAGGAAACCCGGTTGATACTTCATGGTTTTAAACTGCGCCTCCGAATAGGGATTGTCGTCGGAGACGTAAGGCCTGCTGTGCGACTTAGCGATGCCCAGGTCGTTCAATAACGTAGCCACCGGCTTGGAGCGCATGCTGCTGCCTCGGTCGGCGTGTAAGGTCAGCGCTCCAGGTTCGATGCATTCCTTGGCGGCCGTGTCGGCAATAAGCTGCTCGGCCAGTTCAGCGGTTTCCTGCTCGGCCACCATCCGGCCAACCACATAGCGGCTGAAGATATTGAGGATGACATACAAGTGGAAGCACGTTCCTCTAGGTGCCTCAAGTTATATTGGCACAGGGGGCGGACGAAAAAAACACGGCAAGAGCCATTTCGGCTACAAGCTGCGCGCCAGTGTAGATAAGCGTTACAAGCTCCTGCGCAGTCATTTTTGGCCTGATCCCGGCTCGTCCTCAGTAGCGTCGGTGATAGGCGGGGCGGGCGGTGAAGCTGGTTGCCCTTGAACTATTACAGCTTGTGCGGCAAGCACCGCTTGGCCAAACCTGTCGCTTGGTCGAAACTCTTCCAACCGTCCGAGCGACACTTCCCGCTTCTCGCCATTTTCGAGCACGCGAACTTGCCAGGTGCCGGCAGAGTCGGACGTCATTTTTCGGAAGCCAACGTGCAACCCCCGGTTCAATCTATGCCAGTATGGTTCGCGTCGTGGCTTCAGTCGATCACGGCCAGAGACAGTGTCGACCCTCTCACCCATAATGCACACCTACAGTGCAAAGCCTTAAACTAGCACTATTCGAAATCACGGCCAATCCGATCGCGCGTGGCGACGCAGAAGAAAATTCTGCAGGCAAGTACGGAGTCGGTACGGAGTATGGTGGGAATTCTTCGGATCTGTTGGGAGACACGAGATGCGCCGTCTCACTATGAAAGGTGTCTCACGACAGCTCTTGCTGGCTCGCAACTAGGCCTTCACACTGCAGGGGTCGCAAGTTCGAAACTTGCACTTCCCACCAGAATTCATTGAACAAATCAAAGGCTTGCGAATTTATGTCGCAGGCCTTTTTTGTTTTGCCTTCATGGGATGCTCGATTATGATGATTCGTCGCACGCCCGCCGAAATGGCTGCGGTTGAATTCAGAGTCGTTGTTGATTCGATTTGAGGTTAAGGTCTTGCAGCTTCGCATCTCATACACCACTTCTGGGTACACAATCCGACCAATTGGGAGAGGGCGCCATGGCACGACTGCTGACGATCATCGATATCTTCAGTCGGGAATCTTTTGCCATCGTGGCCGTTGATCGGCCGCGTGGCGCCGACCTGGTAGCGCATTGAGCCGGATTATCGGCCAGGAGCCGGCAGCGCCAAGATATCTTCTTGTCGATCATGGTAGTGGCGTCCAGACAGGGCGTCGACCGTCCACGCAAAAAAGTCCTGGACATAATTCGATGTTTAGCTAACAATCAATCATGACTTCGATCTTCAAAGCGCTCGCCGATCCCACTCGCCGCCAAGTGCTGCAGATGCTGCGTGCCGGACCGATGAGCGCAGGCACCCTGGCCGATGCCTTCAATGTGTCGAAGCCGACCATGTCGGCGCACTTCGCCGTGCTGGTGGCAGCGGACCTGATTGAGGCGGAGAAGAGTGGACGCACGATCATGTACCGACTGAAGATGTCGGTTCTCGAGGAGGCGCTCATGGGTTTTGCACAGACTTTCGGGTTACAGGTCACGCCCGAGATGCCGATCACAACCGACCATAGGCAAGAAAAGGAGAAATCATGATCATGGACCATCCGATTCGTCGTTCATTGTTGATCGCTGCGATCTTCCTGTTGGCAGCCTCGGTGCTCAATCAGATCCGGCAGAGCCACCTTGTTAGCGCCGAGACAGCCGTGCGACTGATGGGCCTGCTGATGGGCTCGGTAGTGCTCGTCTCTGCGAACGCGATTCCCAAAAGGTTGGTGCCGCTGGCGCGCCTGTCCTGCGATCCGATACGCGAGCAAACCCTTCGCCGCTTCGGCGGCTGGGTGTTGGTGCTGGGCGGCGTGGGTTATACGCTCGCGTACGCGCTAGCACCGATCTCGATCGCCGGCGCGCTGGCCATTTGCTTGCTGGCGCCGGGCGTCTTCGTTGTGGCAGGCATCGCTGCGCACTGCGCCTGGATGCACCGCAGCGCCAGGCAAGGCGGCGCTTAGGCTTGGCTGAACTCATCGGGACTTGCATCAAATCCCAAGGGATGGCGCTTGGGCCGTTCATGGTAGTCGGGCTCACCGATGCGCCGGTTCAGTCCCCTGTCGGTGATTCGGCCTAATGGTGTTTGCCTGAATCGTGGCCTTCTTCCTTGTCTGGCTTACCTGGCTTGTTGGGTTTGTCTGGTCGACCTTCGTGCCTGGGCTCCGTGTTACGGGCGAACTCGCGCACGTCTGCGTGACCTCGGCGCTGGGCTGCTTCATTAAGTGGCGCTTCGACCCTCTCAGGCGGTCTTTCATACCTTGCTACCGGAGCATCGTGAGGCGGTGATTGCCGGTCTGGTTTTGAATGCGCGCGTGGGGCCGGACGCACGTACTGTGGTTCTGATTGGCGTGCAATGTGAGCTTGATCCGGTGGCCGACGTGGCGTGCGATCGCCCACATGGTTCTGCCAGGTCTGGCGCGCTTGCGCGTCATGTGGCTTGTAGCGGTAATGCTGCTGGGCTAGTTCTCGCCGTTGCTCATCAGTTGGGTAGTTCGCCCGTGTGAAGCGTTGCTGATACCGGGGCAGAGGAGCCGGGGCAGGAGCCGCCGTGCGATTCCATCGCTGCCAATTAGAGTGTCGATGCGCCCAGTCGGGGCCCCATACCCTGTCCCAACGGGGGGGCGCATCTATCGCCCAGCTCCTGAATATCACAGGCGGATAGCGGTAATAGCGCACGGGAATGCGCAGCACGAAGAGTGGCACTGTGTCGATGGCGACCACGTCCCAGGGCCCATCGAACCATGGGCTGGTGTACCACGCGTCGTCAACGTAGACCCAATACAGGCCATCGTAGAAGAAGTAATTGGCATGCAATCGCGGTGCGTAGTAAACCGGGTACCCAGGAATGCGCTGCAAGACCGGATATTGGACTACTTGAATGGAAATGTTGACGCTTGCATTCGTGTAAGCCGGCGCCAGGTTCAACGCCGCCATCACCAATATGGTGAATAATTTACGCATAGGTCCCCCTTTGTGCGGGGTTGTGGCAAGCCTGGTTGGTTGAGTTTCAGCCACAATGATGCCAGTCTGGACCGGACGGTACTGTAAAGTCCGTACGGTAGCGCACTAATATCCAGTCGCCATGTGCATTTGCGTGAGTTTCTATGCCGGAGAAATGGAACACAATCGGAGTAGAGCAGTGCTCGATGCAGAAAATCCCACGCGGAGCCGCACATGAGTTGCGAACTGTTTTACCTCATCAGCTGCTCTGTTCCAGTTGAACGTACAAACGGTACAAACTTAAGTCCAATGCCGAACGAGCGTTGTGGTTCGGTATAGTTGGAGAGGGTGAACATGGGGCCTCGGTGGTAGCGAGCGTACAGAGCAAGTTGTTTATACAAATGCCATGTGGCGCTGACATTCCATGAATCGGTCTTTAGGCGCTTATCGCCAACTAAATGACATAGCTAGGTTCATAGGGCTGTAAGTAAAGCGGAAAATCGTCACGGGCCCTAGGCACTTCTTCCATGGCTGATGTCTGACCAAACGCAAGAAGGGGGGCACAGTATGCTGGCGGCGGCTATTGTTCTCACATTTTCTCCCTGTTTTACGGTGTTGGTGCTGCGCGAGATAGGCCTACGCACGCTGCGGAAGCGCTGATCAGTGCATTGCCACGATCCGTACCTTTTCCATCGTTTTCAGGCCGAATGCGTTCATACTTTCCTATTGCATCAAGGTAACCTCGGCGCAATTCCTCGATCTGGCTCTGTGTCAGCGTGACTTCGCTTGAAATACTGTTGGCAACGCCGCCCAAAACGGAAGTTGAATTGTTTCCTGAAGAAATCCCGACCCCCATGAGTACAGCCTTTGCTGGTGCATATGCAGTCACACCGCCGATTAAGGTAACAAGCGCGCCCCATGCGTTAAGATTTGCCTGCCGCTCAGTGCCGTCTATGCGCTTTGTCTGTAACTCTGCCAATCGAAGGGCACAGCCTTGCTGCACTTCCATGTAAAACCTAATAATTTCTCGCTCGATCGAAGTATGTTCA
Source organism: Duganella sp. Root336D2 (assembly GCF_001425005.1). Lineage (GTDB taxonomy): Bacteria > Pseudomonadota > Gammaproteobacteria > Burkholderiales > Burkholderiaceae_D > Rugamonas. The sequence continues at coordinate 20,349 of NZ_LMDB01000011.1, forward strand.
TCATCGGTCAGTGCAGTTTTGTGAGCGACGCCTGCGAGCACTTTGGCAAGCTGGGTCCGTGATGCTTCGATTTTTTGGTCCGCACTTGCGATTGCGGTAGTAAATGCTGATGTAGCTGCCCAGCTTGTGCCACCAAGACTTAACAGCACGGGAAGAATTAACGAAAAGCGGACGAATCGCATGGCAGCCCCCTTTTAATCGATATTTGTTTGATAATTATCAAGCCCAAATCAGTTTCCGAGGGAAATTTATTGCGAAGTTTCTATTTTTTCGCGAGGGGAATGTTGTGGCGTTCTGACGCTTGCAGGACACACTGCGGTCGCTCTCAGCGGCGGTATGTTGGCAATTGACGAGCGAAGAAGAACGTCAACACGGTTCTCCCGAAAAAGGGGTTCGCGGTCGTCTTGGTGAACGAGGTGCGCATCGCGCGTGCTTCAGGGGCGTACGCGATGCCTCGACCTCAATGTAAGCGGTCGACCCGCGAATTCATCCGTTGGTCAGATAGCCGCTTGAAGGTCAAGAATGGGTCCGTTAGCATGCGCTGGTTCGATTCCTTTTCCAGGGAGAGTCATGCGTGCGATTTTTCTTCTGATTGGGCTGCTGTTGGCCAACTGGACTTCTGCAAACGGTATCGCGTTAATGGAAAAGGTCATGCTTGGAGGTGTGCAGCAATCGATCGGAATCCACGGACAGGACGTCAGCAAGCCTATCCTGCTGATCCTGCATGGCGGTCCCGGCTTCTCCGAACTCCTCCTGTTCCGGAGCTATAACCGCGATCTTGAGCGTGACTTTGTCGTTGTGAACTGGGACCAGCGCGGAGCGGGCCTCTCATATGACCCGAAGATGCCTGCTTCAACACTGCGAATCAGCCAGATTGAATCCGATGCGCACGAGCTGGTGACCCAGCTGAAGCAACGCTTTGGCCGCAACAAGATCTACTTGCTTGGCCACTCTTGGGGAACGGTGCTTGGAACTCTCCTGGCGCGCGATTATCCGGAAGACTTTCATGCCTATGTTGGTGTCGGCCAAGTGGCCAATATGGTGGAGAACGAAAAGGTTTCGATGGCCTATGTTCTCGACAAGGCGCGAAAGGACAACAACGCCAAGGCCATTCGTGAACTGGAGCGCATGCAGGTTCACTATCCGTCTGCCGACCGTCAAGGCGTGAATGACCTGAAGGCACAACGCAACTGGTTGCTCCGCTACGGCGGGGTGTTTTATGGCGACATGAATTACAAGAAAATGTTCGGCGGGGTCCACACCGAGGAAGCGGCGCTGTATCGCGATGCCCGGGGCGATAAAGGCGAGGCGCTATCGCTGATGAACCTTTGGCCCGAATTGCTTGCCCTTGATCTGCCGAGCACTGCACGCACGTTCAAGATTCCCGTCTACTTCCTGCTTGGCCGATATGATTACAACGCACCTTGGGAAGTAGCGCAAAAATACTTTGAACAGATCGATGCGCCGCACAAGGCCCTTGTCATGTTTGAGCGCTCGGGTCACTTCATCCCTTTTGAGGAGCCGGGCAAATTCAACCAGTTCATGCATGACCTGGCGGGGCGGGAATAGCTGGTCCAGGGCTTTCATCCATCTCATCGCTGCAACACAAGTGCGTCCTTTTTAGACGGCCCCACATGCAAGGCATTGAACTCATGCTAGTGTTGTAATTGAGATGTCATGTTGTATCGGTACTGTCTCCGGTTTCCTGCTTTTTTTCCATACACGTCTATGATCGAAAAAAATTCGACTGCATCTTTCGCACTCGCGTCCATTGCGATCTCGGCCTCGCTGCTATACGTGGGTGTGGTGAATAACACGTCGGCCCAGGAAGGCATTCGGCCTGCATACACAGCCGATTTCGTTGCGCAGATGCTCGATTATGTCTCCCGCGACTATGCGCTCGCCGTATCGAACGGAAAAGTCATTGATGAAGATGAATACGTGGAACAACTCGTCGTCAGTGGCTCCGCGCTGGAAGTCAGTGACCAGGTAACAGCAATCAAGTCACAGCCTGCCATTCGTGGGGAAATTGCCAGCCTCATTGAGTTGATCAAGGAAAAAGCGTCGCCCGAGGCCATCAAGAAGCAGGCATTGAAAGCGCGTGATGCTATCTATGTGGCAGCCGGCACCGCGATTGCACCGCGCAATTGGCCCAGCCTGGCGCAGGGTAAACAGATCTTCACTGCGAACTGCGCGTCCTGCCATGGCGCAGTGGGCGATGGCCGAGGCAGCGCGGCGCAGACGCTGGCTTCAAAGCCAATGAATTTTCACGACTCTGCGCGCATGGCGCCCATGTCGCCGTTGTCCGTCTTCACCTCCGTCAAACTGGGCGTTCAAAACACCGCAATGCCGAGTTTTTCCTCCTTGGCGGAGGATGAGTTGTGGGCGGTTTCGTTTTATGTGCTTTCGCTCAGGCCACGTATGGAGCTACCCCTCGCTGCCAAGCTTGACCCGACTGCCGCCGATCTTTGGTTGAAGGCAGCCGCTACGCTTCCCGATGAAGAGTTGATGCAAACCCTACCTGGGTCTTCCGCTGAGCGCCTGAAGTCGCTAGCGCTGCTCAGAACCCATTCCGAAGACCGCAAGTGACCCGACACAACCTGAGAATATGGAGGGAACAAATGCTACATCAAAGATTGCATCGCCTTTTGAAGTCCTGCGTCACGCTCCTCGTTCTGCTCTCGTCATCGATTGCATTCGCTGCCACGGTGGTGCGCGGGCCTTATCTTCAAAGCGCAAGCAGCGATAGCATTATTGTGCGCTGGCGGTCCGATGTTGCGACCGATAGCCGTGTCCAGTATGGCACCAGTTCCGGCAACCTGACATCAATCGCATCCAGTGCCACATCGACCACCGAGCACATCGTCAAGCTGACTGGCCTCAGTCCGAACACGAAATACTTCTATAACGTCGGCTCCAGCAGCGCCGTGCAGGCGGGCGACTCCACGTATTACTTCGAAACCTCGCCGACAGCCGGCACCTCGGTGCCCACTCGAATCTGGGTGATCGGCGATGCGGGCACTGGAACCTCCGGGCAGGCAGCCGTCTACAATGCCTACCGCAATTACACCGGCAGCACCTACACGGACTTCTGGATGATGCTAGGCGATAACGCCTACAACAGCGGTACCGATGCCGAATACCAGAGCAATATGTTCAATATGTATCCGGAGATGATGCGCCAGTCGCCGCTATGGGCCACGATCGGCAACCACGACGGCACCAGCGCCGATTCGGCGACGCAGACAGGCCCGTACTACGACATCCACACCTTCCCGAAAAACGCCGAGGCCGGCGGGGTCGCCTCGGGGACCGAGGCCTATTACTCGTTTAACCATGGCAATATCCACGTCATCGTGCTCGACTCTAACGAAACCAGCCGTTCAACCACCGGCGCGATGATGAACTGGATGAAAGCCGACCTGGCGAACGTCACCGCGACCTGGCTGATCGCCATCTGGCACCATCCGCCTTATACCAAGGGTTCGCACAATTCGGATACCGAGACCAACCTGATCGAGATGCGCCAGAACTTCCTGCCTGTTCTGGAAAACTATGGCGTCGATCTGGTCCTCACTGGGCATAGCCATTCGTATGAACGCTCGAAGTTCATCGACGGACATTACGGCCTCTCGAGCACTTACAACAGCTCGTATGAGATCAACGGCGGCAGCGGCCGCGTCGACGGCACCGGCGCCTATTCGAAAACCTCCAGCCTGCCGCATTCCGGCGCGGTCTATTCCGTTGTCGGTGCGTCGGGGCAGGTGAGCGGCGGCACGCTGAATCATCCCGCCATGTTCTTATCGCTGAATGAGTTGGGTTCGATGGTCCTTGATGTTTCCGGCCAAACCATGGACATCAAATATCTGAACAACAACGGCACTGTGCGTGACTATTTCACCATCAGCAAAAGCACCACGCCGCCTGCCATCCCTGCAGCGCCTGCCGGTTTGACGGCAACGGCCGTTTCGTCTTCCGCCATCAATTTGACCTGGACTGACAATTCCAACAACGAAACCGGTTTTGATATCGAGCGTTCGATCGACAATGTCAATTGGGCAGCGCTGGTCTCGGTCGGCAGCAACATCCAGTCCTACGGCAATACAGGGCTAGCCGCCAGTACAGGCTACTACTATCGGGTGCGCGCCAAAAACAGCGCCGGCAACTCGGCCTATTCCAATGTGGCCAACGCGACGACGCTGGCTCCTGGTGGCACTATGGTGACGATAGACCTGCGAGACGGATTGAATGGATATGCCGGCACCCAGGATACCTACGTCGCCAGTGGTGCGAGCGGTTCCAACTTCGGCACTTCCTCTACCGTCCTGGCGGATGGGGCGGATGGATCGAATGGAGAACTGGTTTCTTTGATCCAATGGAGCGTGACCGGCATCCCGAGCACCGCCACCGTCACTTCGGTTCGTGTGAAGTTGCAGGCTTTCAATCCGAGCGCTGGCACATACCGCCTTTATGCTCGAAATGCCGCCTGGGCCGAAAACACGGCCACCTGGGCCAACGTCAATCTCGCCGGCAACCAGGGGACCGAGATCGGCAGCTTTGTACCGAGTATCAACGGGCTTCACACGATTAACCTGAATGCGGCAGGCATCGCCCTCGTGCAGGGCTGGTTGAACGGTACGGTCAGCAATAATGGCCTGACCATCCGCTCCACCAGTGGCGATGGCGTCGACCTCCGCTCTAGCGAATATGGGAAGGTCGCCCAGCGTCCGACTTTGAGCATTACGTATCAAAATTAATCGCTACTGATTAACGCGAGCTTGGCGGGGAGCGGTCCCCGCCATTTTCATGTGTGGAGGATTCCATCATGCGGTTCAATCATGTGTTGTTCGCTCTGTTTTTTTACACTGGACAGGCGCTGGCCCATGGGTCTTTGCACAGCCAGATACAGGACCTCACCAAGACGATGCTGCGGGAGGGGAAAAGCGCGAAGCTGCTCGTTCAACGTGGCCGGCTCCATATGGAGCACGGCAATAACAAGTCCGCAACACAGGATTTCTTACTGGCCCTGAAGCTCGATCCCCGGGATCGATCGGCCAATTATTACTTGGCGGAGCAGGCCTTCAATCAGGAACGATTGCCGGAAGCACGGCGCTACGCGGAAAAATTCCTGTCGATGTTGAAAGGTGAAGCGGGCGCAATAGTGCGTGGCCAAAGTCTTTACGGGGAGATTTTGTTCGCACAGGGCGAATATCGTGCCGCAGCGGCGGCGTTCCGCATCGCCGTGGACCAGGCAGCTGAACCCTCGCCTGAGCACTACCTGCATCTTGCAGACGCGCAGGGCAAAGCGGGCTCCACGGCGGAAGCGCTCGCCAGCCTGGATGAAGGCATGCAAAAACTCGGGATGTTGAATGTACTGGAAAACAAGTCCATTAGCCTGAATGTCGAATCAAAAGCATGGGACGATGCCCTGAAACGCCTCGATGCCATGATATTGCGAGGCCAGGGCCTGCCTGATCTTTATCTTCGCAAGGCAAGAATACTGCTCGCTGCCGAGCGCCAACCCTCGGCGCAAGAGGCGGTTCAAGACGGCTTGGCGTCAATCGACCTGATCCCTGCAGCACGCCGCGAGACCCCGGCGATGAAGCAATTGCACGCCGAGTTGCTTGCGCTGCAATCAGTGCGCTGACACGAACGCCCGCAGGAAACCTGTCTACAAGTTGGTAAGTTGACATTTCAACGAAACTATTTCACACATTGTGAGAGTTTTGGTGAGAATCTTTACAACTGCAGCATGTTATATTTCCAGCTAGTAAGTTGCGTTAATCAAAATCACCTAGTTCATTTTGCAACTGTACTGGCCCGCTGAAGGCTTCGCGGGCACCAAGGCAGTCTGCATCCCAGGCACCGGTCCAAGAGATCCACCTGAGGCACCGCTCGGCGTCGCCGCATTACGCGCGCCTGGAAGTTTCACGTCCGTAAACGTATAAAAGAAACAAATGTTACCTGCAAGAATAAGTATTATCGCGGCGGCTTGTGCCGGCATGGTGTTCAGCCAGTTGGCACAAGCACAGGCGAGTAAAGATATCGACACCGATCAATTGCGCCGTACGCAAGAACGCGAAGCGCAGCAACGCAAGCAGCGCGAGACGGCGCCGGACGTGCACTTGCCGCAGCCGGCCCAGTCGGCTGCGGCCTTGCCGTTGGCGGATGAAAGTCCATGCTTCCCGATCAAACGCGTTGAGCTCGATGGACAGGATGCAAGCCGTTTTGGCTGGCTGCTCGATTACGCCGATGGCCACGCACAATTGCCCCAGCCGGATCCGGTCGCAGGGCGCTGTGTTGGGGCGCAGGGTGTCCAGATTGTTATCGACCGCATGCAAAACGCGTTGATTGCGCGCGGCTTTGTCACGAGCCGGGTGCTGGCAGGCCCGCAAAACCTGCAGGGCGGTTCCCTGGTTTTGACGGTCGTGCCTGGACGGGTAGGCGAAATTCGCTGGGCGCCGGAGACTGGTGCGCGCGGCAGCCGCTGGAATACGGTTCCGAGCTCCAGCGGTGAGTTGCTGAACTTGCGCGATATCGAGCAAGCGCTGGAAAACTTCAAGCGGGTACCGACGGCCGAAGCCGATATCCAGATCGCTCCGGGCAGCGAGCCCGGCACCAGTGACCTGGTGATCGCGCACCAGCAGCAGATGCCGTTCCGCCTGTCCGCCACCGCGGACGACAGCGGTACCCGCAGCACCGGCAAGTATCAGGGCAGCCTCACCTTCAGCTACGATAACTGGTGGACAATCAGCGATCTTTTCTACTTCACCTGGTTGCACGACCTCGGCGGCAGCGATCCCGGCGCTCGCGGTTCGCGCGGTCACATCGTCCACTATTCGGTTCCGTTCGGTTACTGGTTGGCCGGCTTCACGCAAAGCAAGAACCGCTACCACCAGACCGTGGCCGGCGCCACCCAGGACTACCTGTACAGCGGTAACAGCCGCAATACGGAATTCAAGCTTGCGCGCGTGGTGCATCGCGATGCGGTAGGCAAGACCACTCTCAGCCTGAAGGGTTTCCAGCGTACTTCCAACAATTTCATCGACGATGCCGAAGTCGAAGTGCAGCGCCGTGTGGTCTCCGGCATGGAGTGGAGCTTGAATCACCGCCGCAGCTGGGATGGCGGAAGCCTCGATGCCGGCGCCAGTTTCCGCCGTGGCACCGGCGCCTTCGACAGCCTGCCGGCGCCGGAAGAAAATTTCGGCGAAGGTACGTCGCGTATGCGCATGTGGCTGCTGGACGCTACGGTCTCGCAGTCTTTCACTTTGGGTGGGCAGCGCCTGCAGTACACCGGCGAATGGCGCAGCCAGTTCAACCGCACGCCCTTGTCCCCGCAAGACCGCTTCTCGATCGGTGGCCGCTTCACGGTGCGCGGCTTTGACGGCAAGTCGGTTCTGAGCGCGGAGCATGGCTGGTTGCTGCGCAATGAAGTCTCGATGCCGGTTCCCGGCGGGCTTCGTGCATATGGCGGCGTGGACACCGGCCATGTCGGCGGTCCGTCCGCCCAGACCCTGGTCGGTGCCAACCTGACCGGTGCCGTCGTCGGCCTGCGCGGCCAATTGCCTCACCTGCAGTACGAGGTATTCGTGGGTGCGCCATTGAGAAAGCCTGAGCACTTCAAGACTTCCGGCTATGCCGCCGGCTTCAGCCTGGCCATGAGCCTGTAACCATCATGTCGAAATCCCTGATTGTCATTTGTCCCAAAGTCGCGCCGAGCCAGAAGAGCGAGGCCGAACTGTTCGGCGCCATGGTCTGGCTGTGGATGCATTCTTCGACCCATCAGCGGTGCCCGCTGGAAGACTTGCACCGGCTGCTGATGCCTGCGATTGCAAACGGCCAGTTCGTGCTGGCCCTGCAGAACGACGAACGGCAGCAGCCGGTTGGCCTCATGACCTGGGCCAACCTGACGCCGGAAGCGGAGCTGCGCTACCTGCAGTCGCTGGACCGGACCTTGCAGCCGCGCGATTGGGATGAGGGCGATCGGCCCTGGGTACTGGATATCGTGGCGCCCTTTGGCGACACCCCGGCCGTGGTGTCGGCCATCCGCCGTGTCCTGCCGATGAGCAGCTTCCGCTGCCTGTACCACCGGGGCCACGAAACGGGACTCAAGGTCATGCATCTCAAGGGCGCTGGCGCCACCAAAGCAGAACAAGCGCATTACTGGGCCAGCCGCCCGTTGCCGCAGAACTTCAACAAGTAAAAATCATGAACAAGCAAATCTATCGTCTCGTGTTCAACCAAGCCCGCGGCTGCCTGATGGTCGTGGCGGAGACTGCAACCAGTTCCGGCAAGTCGGCCAGCGGCGAGCGGGTCAGCCGGAGCGCGAAGAAGCAGGGCGGCCAGCGGGGCCGCGCGGCGCTTGCCGCTTGCGAAACCATACACCGGGCCATGCTGCTCGGTGCCGCTTCGCTGTGGCTGGCGCCGATGCAGGTGGACGCGCAAACTGTTGCAACGCGCATCGTGGCCGACCCGGCGGCGGCACGCGCCCAGCAAGCGACGGTATTGAATGCTTCCAATGGTGTAACGCAGGTCAACATCCAGACCCCGAGCCAGGCCGGCGTCAGCCGCAATACCTACAGCCAGTTCGACGTCGGCGCGTCCGGCGCCATCCTGAATAACAGCCGCAACAATGTGCAAACGCAGTTGGGCGGCTGGGTGCAGGGCAATCCATGGCTGGCAACGGGTGCGGCACGGGTCATCCTGAACGAAGTCAATTCCAGCAACCCGAGCCATTTGCAGGGCTATGTCGAAGTGGCGGGCCAGCGCGCGGAAGTCGTGGTGGCCAACCCGGCCGGCATCGCGGTCAACGGTGGTGGTTTCATCAACGCCAGCGGCGTGACCCTGACCACCGGTATGGCGGTGATGAACGGGGGCAGCCTGGAGGGCTATCGCGTCCAGGGCGGCAGCGTCAGCATCAATGGCGCCGGGCTCGATACCCGCGGCGCGGATTACACCGCCATCCTGGCCAGGGCGGCGCAGGTCAACGCCGGCATCTGGGCCAGCCGCCTGCAGGTCGTCACCGGTACCAACACGATCCAGGCTGGCAGCCTGGGGGCGGACTCGGCGCCGCAAAGCCAGCGCATTGACGGCGACGCCAGTGTGCCGAACTATGCGCTTGACGTTTCCAGCCTTGGCGGCATGTACGCCGGCAAGATTACCCTGGTTGGCACCGAGGCTGGCCTGGGTGTCCGCAATGACGGCGTGGTGCAGGCAAGCAGTGGCCCGCTGACGCTGACGCAAGACGGCTGGCTCGCCAACAGCGGCACGCTGCAGGCAAGCGGGGGCGATCTCAAAGTCCAGGTCCAAGGCACGATCAACCAGAGCGGCATCGTCTACGGCAGCGCAAATGTGCTGCTGGCTTCGCAAGGCAGCCAGACCCACAGCGGCACTGTGGCGGCCCAGGGCGACGTGCGCCTTGAGGCCGGCGGCGCCGGCGCAGCAATCCAGGCCAACAGCAGCGCCGTCTGGGCTGCGGGGTTGCAAATGGACGGCAGCCTGACCGGCCGGCAGGACCTGGATGTACAAGCGACGTCGCAGGTGCAGACGGCGGGCAGGGCGCTGGCGAGCAGGGACCTGGCCGTGCGCGGCGCCAGCCTGGATCTTGTCCAGTCGGGCGTGCAAGCCAATTCGATCCAGCTGCAAGCCAGCAGCGGCGAACTGAATGCCCGCGGCAGCCAGATCCTGGCCTCGGACACGCTGCAGCTGCAAACCCCGCAGGCACTGACTACCGACGGCGCATTGGTTCAGGCGAATACCGTCTCGACGCAAGCGCACAGCCTGAGCAATGTACGCGGCCAGATTATCCAGACCGGCGGCACCGACCAGGCCATCGCACTGCAAGGCAAGCTGGACAACACGGCAGGCGTGATCCATTCTGCGGCCCATAACCTCGCCATCGGCGCGCAGGACATCGACAACACGGCCGGCCAGCTGCTTCACGCGGGCAATGGCACGTTCAATCTGGGCAGCCAGGGCCAACTGCAGAACAACGCCCAGGGCGCGATCCAGGGCGCGCTTGCCGATGGCGCCCGCATTGTCGGCTCCGGCGCGGTGCAGGTGCAGGCCCAGGCGTTCAGCAATACCGGCAGCATCAACGCAGCGGGAGACCTGGACACCAATGCCGCCACGCTGGACAACCGCGGCGTGATGTATGCGGCAGGCGCTCAAACCCTGTCGCTTACCTACGGCATGGCCAACCGCGGCACGATTGCCGCAGCCAGGGACATGACGCTCAATGCTGCCAGCTTCGCAGGTAGCGGCTCCAACGTGCTGGCGGCCGGCATGGCCGCCGACGGCAGGCTGACCGGCATCGGTGCCTTGACCGCCAATACAACGGGCGCACTGCAAAGCTCCGGCCAGTTGCTGGCCACCGGCAGCATGAACCTCGCTGCTGCCAGCCTGGACCTGACCGGCAGCAGCACCGGCAGTACCGGCGGCAACGTCAATCTTGCAGCGCAGGGTGGCAACATCCTGACCCGCAATGCGGAAGTCAGCACCCCCGGGCAGTTGACCATCACTGCCAAGGCGAATGCAGCGCAAGTGCTGGACAACACCGGCGGCCAGCTCAGCGGCCGACAGCTGCAGGTCCAGGTCGGCCAACTGGATAACACCTTTGGCTCCATCCAGCAGACCGGCACCGGTACGCAGCTCGCCAGTATCCAGAGCACTGGGGCCTTGAACAACACCAGCGGCCGCATCGTGGGCAACGCCCAGGACCTCGGCATCGCTGCCGGCGGCGCGCTGGCCAACGCGGACGGCCTGGTGTCGGCCATCGGCAACCTTGCCATCACCAGCGGCGACCTGCTGAACGCAGGTGCGGGCACCGGCAAGGGCCTGCAGAGCCAGGCGGGCAACATCGTCCTGAACGTGCAGGCACTGGACAATTCCGGCGGCATTTACGCGGCCAGGGACCTGGATACCGCCGCTGCTGCTGTCAACAACAGTGGCGCGCTGTACGCAGGCGGCCAGCAGCGCCTGGCCGTGCGCGATACCTTGGCCACCAGCGGCACGATTGCAGCGGCCAAGGACTTGACGATCAATGCCGCCAGCTTGGCAGGCAGCGGTTCCAGTGTTCTCGCAGCGAGCATGGCCACCGGCGGGCAATTGACGGGTTCCGGCAGTGTCGCCATCACGACCACCGGCGTCCTGCGGAATGCCGGCCAGTTACTGGCCACCGGCAATATCGTCCTCGACGGCTCCGCACTGGACCTGAGCGGCAGCACCACCGGCAGTACCGCGGGGCAGCTTCGATTCACGGCGCAAAGCGGCAATGTGCTGACCCGTGGCGCCCAGGTCAGCACGCCTGGCCAGCTCGTCATCGCTGCGAACCAGAACGGCGCCCAGACCCTGGACAATACAGCTGGCCGCATGAGTGCGGCGAAGCTCGACCTTGATGTGCGCAACATCGATAACTCGCAGGGCTCGATCCAGCAGACCGGCAATACCGACCTGGCCATCGACCTGCACGGTGGCGCCTTCAACAACAGCGCCGGAAGCCTGGTCGCCAATGCTTCAAACCTGAGCCTGGGCACCGGCGCGCTGACCAACACGGCCGGCGAAATCGGCCACTCAGGCACCGGCCAGCTGAGCCTGAATTCCAGTTCCATCGAGAATACACGCGGCCGGATCGTCGGCAACGGTACACTCCTGCTGTCCAGCACGGGCAACCTGGATAACGCCGACGGTTTGATCTCGGCCCGCGGCGACCTGGCGGCCACCAGCAAAGACGTGGCCAATACTGCCAGCGGAACGGCGACCACCGCAACCGGCATCCAGAGCCAGACCGGCAATGTAAACCTGGACGTACAGAAGCTGACCAATAGCGGCAGTATCCGTTCGGCCCAGGACCTGGCCACCCATGCCGCATCGCTCGACAACAGCGGCAGCATGTACGCGGCAGGAGCGCAGACGCTGACCGCCGGCAACGGTATTACCAGCAGCGGCACCATCGCTGCAGGAAAGGGCCTGACGGTCAATGCCGGCAGCCTGGCCGGTGCAGCCGGCAATGTCCTGGCCGCCGGCATGGCGGCCGATGGCCAGCTCACCGGTATCAGCGCATTGTCCGTGACCACCTCCGGCGCTTTGCAGACGGCAGGCCAGGCACTGGCCACCGGCAACGTGGACCTGGCCGGCGCAAGCGTGGACCTGGGTGGCAGCACCACAGGCAGTACCACTGGCGCCGTTCACCTGACCGCGCAAAGCGGCAACGTGGTAACCAGCCACGCCAAGGTCAGCACTCCTGGCCAGCTCACCATCAACGCCAACGGCAATGACAGCCAGCTGCTGGATAACACCGGCGGCCAGCTCAGCAGCCAGCAGTTGCAGGTCAAGGTTGGCGAACTGGATAACTCCCAGGGTTCGATCCAGCAGACCGGCACTGGTGCGCAGGCGGCCAGCATCGTAAGTGCCGGCGCACTGAACAACAGCGGCGGCCGCATCGTCGCGAATGCGCAAGACTTTACCGTCACCAGCGCTGCCCTGGCCAACAACAATGGCCTGATCGGCCATGCCGGTACGGAATCACTGTCGATCACGTCCGCCAGCGTGGACAACAACCACGGTCAGGTCACCGGCAATGGCGCTGTGACAGTCGCCAGCTCCGGGAATGTCGACAATAGCGCTGGCCTGATCGCCGCGCAGAACGACCTCGCCCTGGCCGGTGCCGACTTGACCAACACCAGCGGCAGCAACGCCGGCATCCAGAGCCAGGCAGGCAGCGTCAGCCTGGATGTGCGGAACTTCACCAACAGCGGCAGCGTGAGTGCAGGGCAGAACCTGGACACCCACGCCGCTTCGTTGAACAATAGCGGAACGATGTACGCGGCCGGCTGGCAGGCCGTTGCTGTCGTCAACGGCATGAGCACCAGCGGCGCCATCGCCGCGGCCAGGGACCTGACCGTGAATGCCGGAAGCTTGTCCGGCTCCGGCAGCAACGTGCTGGCTGCCGGCATGGCGGCCGATGGCCAGCTTACCGGCAATGCCGCACTGGCAGTGACCACGACCGACGGACTGCAAACCGCGGGCCAGGCGCTGGCTGCAGGCAATGTCCATCTGCGCGGTGGCAACCTGAACCTGAACGGCAGCACCACCGGCAGCACCAAAGGCGACGTCAACCTGACTGCAACCAGCGGCAATGTGTCGACGCGCAGCGCCAAGGTAAGCGCTCCCGGCCAGCTCAATATTACGGCCAACGCCAATGGCAGCCAGCTGCTGGACAACACCGCCGGCCAGCTCAGTGGCCAGCAACTGCAGGTCAAGGTAGGCCAACTGGACAACAGCCAGGGCGCTATCCAGCAGACCGGAATCGGCCTGCAGGCTGCCAGTATCCAAAGTACTGGTGCACTGAACAATAGCAGCGGCCAGATCATCGCGAATGCGCAGGACTTCTCCGTCAACAGTGGTGTACTCACCAATACCAGCGGTTTGATCGGCCACGCGGGCACTGGCTCGCTGGGCATCAGCGCCGCAGGCGTCGGTAACAGCAGCGGCCAGATCACCGGCAATGGCGCGGTCACGCTCACCAGCACCGGCAATATCGATAACAGCGCCGGCCTGATTGCCGCGCAAAACGACCTGGTCCTGGGCGGTGCCGATGTCATCAGTTCCGGCGGCGCCAACGCCGGCATCCAGAGCCAGTCGGGCAATGTCAGCCTGGACGTACAGAACTTCACCAATAGCGGCAATGTACGCGCCGCGCAGGACCTGAGCACCCATGCCGCTTCGTTGAATAATAGCGGCACGATGTATGCGGCCGGCTGGCAAACCGTGGCGGTGGGTAACGCCCTCAACAGCAGCGGCACGATTGCAGCCGGCAAGGACCTGACAGTCAACGCGGGCAGCCTGGCAGGTAGCGGCACCAGTGTGCTGGCTGCGGGCATGGCGGGCGACGGCAAGCTTGCCGCCACCGGCGCCCTGAACATCATCACTTCCAGCGCATTGAAAGCTGGTGGCCAGGTGCTGGCTGCCGGCAGCCTGAACTTGTCCGGCTCCAGCCTGGACCTGAGCGGAAGTACCACGGGCAGCACCAACGGCAATGTCAGCCTTTCCGCGCAAAGTGGCAACATATTGACGCGCCAGGCGCAAGTCAGCACGCCTGGCCAGCTCACCATCAAGGCCTGGAACAATGGCGGACAGCTGCTGGATAACTCCAACGGCCTTTTGAGCGCACGGCAGCTCGAGGTCCAAGTCGGCCGCATGGATAACACCCAGGGCATGATCCAGCAGAGCGGGACGGGTGCGCAGGGTGCGAGTATCCAAAGCCTCGGTGCAATCAGCAACAACGCCGGTCGCATCGTGGCCAATGCCCAGGACTTCACCCTCAGCGCGGGCGGCGCGCTGAGCAACGTTGACGGCCAGATTGGCCATGCGGGCACCGGTTCGCTGAATGTTTCCGCCAATGGCCTGGACAACACGCGCGGCCAGGTGGTGGGCAATGGCACGACCAGCGTGGCGAGCTCCGGGCTTGTCAATAACAGCAATGGCCTGGTGTCGGCGCAGCAGGACCTGGTGATCGGCGCGGCAGGTGTCGACAACGACCAAGGCAAGCTGGTGGCGATGCAAGGCAACTTGACGCTCAACAGCACCCAGGGCAGCATCAACAATGCGGCAGGCCTGATCCAGGCGGCGCAGGACCTGGGACTGAGCGCTAACGGCGCCGGCAACAGCCTGCAAAATGCCCAGGGCAAAATGATCGCCGGACGCGACGCCAAGCTGTCAACCGGCAGCGTGGGCAATGATACCGGTTTGATCGCGTCGGGCCGCGACCTGCAGGTGGATACCCACGGCCAAACCCTGAGCAACCTCGACGGCGCCGCCAATCCTGGCAATGCGCTCGGCCTGGTAGCCGGTGGGCAGATGACGGTCAATAGTGGCGCGCTGGATAACCGCGCCGGCCTGATCAGTGCACAGACTGGTCTTGATATCGCCAGCAGCGGGGCCGTCAACAATGCCCCACGCAACGGCTATGGGGGGCAGATTTACAGCGGCGCCAACCTGAAAGTTCTGGCCAGCGGGCTGGACAATACCGCCGGCCAGGTGCTGGCGGTGCAAGGCGCAAACATTGACCTGGGCGGAGGTACGCTAGGCAACAGCGCCGGCCTGCTGCGCGTTGGCCAGGCTCTCACGCTGAAGACTGGCGCCATCGACAATACGTCGACCAAAGGCGCCAACGCCGGTATCGAGGCGGGCACGATCGACATCGTCACTGCCAACCTGAACAACACGCAAGGCGCGGTAAGGGCCGGGCAGGACCTGACCATCCGCGACGATGGCCAGTTGAACAATAACCAGGGTGAACTCAGCGCAGGACGCGCGCTGCAGGTCACCACCAACCTGGCAGCATCGCCGAGCCTGGCGCTCAGCAACGCGGGCGGCCAGATCGTCGCTGACCAAAGCGTGAGCGTGCGCACCGGCACGCTGGCCGGTGCGGGCAGTGTCGTCTCCCGAGGTGACGTCAGCCTTGACCTGCAGGGCGACCACACCCTGTCGGGCACGCTGCAGGCGGGCGGCAACCTTCAACTGAAGGCGACCGGTTCGCTGACCAATCCGGTTTCGGTACAAGCCGGCCGCAGCCTGAGCGTCAATGCTGCCAACCTGGACAACCAGGCTGGCGCAGAGCTGCTGAGCGGCGAAACCACCACGCTGGCTATCGGCGGCACGCTGACCAACCGCGGCCTTATTGATGGCGCCGACACGCACATCCAGGCCTCCCAGGTCAACAACTTCGGCACCGGCCGCATCTACGGCGACCGCATTGCCATCGGCGCCTCGGTCGTCAACAACATGGAAGAGACTGTTGGTGGCGCCACTTCGGCGGCCACGATCGCCGGACGCCAGCGTGTGGACATCGGCGCGCAATACCTCACCAACCGCGAAGGATCGCTGATCTTCAGCGCAGGCGACATGTCCATTGGCGGCGCAGTGGATACCAACTGGCAGGCAGCCGGCATGGCGCAAACGGTGAACAACAACAGCGCCACCATCGAAGCGTCGCAAAACCTGGCGATCTCCGCCTCCGACATCCGCAACACCAACGAGCACTTTGCTACCACGGTGCAGCAGGTAAGCCAGACCCGAATCACCGAGTACCAGGTCGTCGGCCAGACGCAGCGCTACCTGCCAGGCGCGCCGGGTGTGAGCGTCTATCGCGACGAAGTCTGGATCTTGCGTACCCCGGACGGCACGTATGACAATTGGAACAGCTACGAGTACACCCGCACCGTCAATGAGACCGTTGTCACGCAAAGCGATCCCGGCAAGATCATCGCCGGCGGCGGCATTCGCCTGACCGCCAACAGCTTATTGAACGACAAGAGCCAGATCGTGGCTGGCGGCAGCATCAATGTGCAGGGCACAACGGCATCCAACACCAAGGTCGATGGCACCCGTACCAGCACCGATGCCGGCACCGTGACCGAGAACTGGCGTGATAAACACAAGGGCACGGACGACCCGGGCAAAACAGTCACCGCCTACAATCCGGGCAGTGTCGTCACCACATTTGACATGCAGGCTACCCGCTATGAGCAATTTGCGGGCAGCGCCTCGACTGGTTCGGGCCCTGGCGCCAGCAGCCTGTCGACAGTGCAGGCCAATGCCGGTGCCGGTGGCAGCGTCAATGCTTCGAACAAGACCGCCAGCCTGAGCAGTGTTTCGGGCACGCAGGCTGGCAGCGCTTCCGGCGCAAGCACGGCTTCGCAAACCGGCAGCCATGTGCAAAGCAATAATGCGAGCGCGGGGCAGGCGCAGGGAGGAACTGTTGCAGGCAACACCGGCAAGCAGATCTCGGGAAATGCGGCAATCAGCGAGCAGGCCCATGGCGACGCAATCGGCGATAACGTTGGCCGCCAGGTTGGCGGCAGCGCCGAAAGCAGCGACCAGGCGACTGGCCGGGCTACTACGCAGCAGACGGACGGACAAGTCCAATCCCTGAGCGGCGCAATTGCCAAGTCCGGCAAGACGCCTGACACGGCCGGTACGGCCACCGGGTCGGCGCAGATTTCGATCCGTACCATGCGGCCGAACTTCCGCCTGCCTACTGCCAGCCTGTTCAAGACTCATCCGGAAAGCCAGGCCAGGTACCTGATTGAAACGGATCCGAAGTTCACCAACTACAAGTCCTGGCTCTCCAGCGATTACATGCTGGATGCGTTGCAGGTCGATCCGGCCACCACCCAGAAGCGCATGGGCGACGGCTTCTATGAGCAGAAGCTGATTCGCGAACAGGTACTGGCCCTGACCGGCAATCGCTTCCTCGGCGACTACACCAACGACGACGAGGAATACAAGTCGCTGATGGACAACGGCCTGACATATGCCAGGCAGTGGGGCCTGCGTCCGGGCGTGGCCTTGAGCCCGGAACAGGTGTCCCAACTGACATCGGACATCGTGTGGCTGGTAACGCAGGACGTCCAAATGCCGGACGGCAGCACGCAAAGCGTACTGGTGCCGCAGGTGTATGTGCGGGTGCAGCCAGGTGACCTGGATGGCAGTGGTGCGCTGCTGGCAGGCAGGGAAGTCAACATCAACCTGACCGGTGACTTCACCAACAGCGGCACGGTTGCCGGCCGTAACCTGGTGAACATCAGCGCCGACAATATCCGCAATCTGGGCGGCACCATGAGTGGCGGCACCCTGGCGCTGCAAGCGACCAGGGATATCGACAACGTCGGCGGCATGCTGAAGGCGCAGAACGCTGCGCTGCTGTCGGCTGGACGTGACCTGAACCTGACCAGCACCACCCAGAGCTCGAGTAATACCGTTGGCGCGAACAGTTTCGCGCAGACCGGTATCAACCGTGTGGCGGGACTTTACGTATCGGCTCCTGCAGGCGTTTTGCTGGCCAGTGCCGGCAATAATATCAACCTGACTGCGGCCCAGGTCAGCAACGCTGGCACGGGCCTGACGCAACTGAACGCAGGCAACAACCTGAACCTGTCGGCGGTGAACACCTCGATCAGCCAGCGCGTGGTCTGGAATGCCGATAACCGCCAGAGCCAGAGCGCCAGCATGGACGTGGGCTCGCAGGTCAACGGTGCCGGCAACCTGGTGCTGAATGCGGGACAGGATATCAACGCCAAGGCAGCAGTGGTGAATGCAGGGCAGACCTTGAATCTTGCCGCCGGCCGCGATGTGAACATCACTGCCGGCCAGGCAACGCAAAGCCTGGACGAAGCGCACAAGCACACCAGCAAAGGCTTCCTGTCGAAGAAGACGACCACGACCCATGACCAGCTTGAAACCGCGACCGCGATCGGATCGAGCCTGGATGGCAGCAATGTCAACGTTGTGGCCGGCCGCGACCTGACCGTCAAGGGCTCCAGCATCATCGCCGACCAGAATCTCGCGATCGATGCGGCGCGCAACCTGAGCGTTCTCAGTGTTGAAGACACGGCGAAGTCGGCCCACAGCATGGAGGTCAAGAAGTCGGGCCTGACCGGTGGCTATTCGTCCGGCAACCTGAGTGTAGGCTACGGCAAGTCAAGCTCCTCTACCAAGACCGGCAACGAGTCGGTGACGCAGCACGAATCGAGCATTGGCGCCCTGAATGGAAGCGCCAAGCTGAAATCGGGTGAAACGCTGCAAGTGGTCGCTTCCGACATCGCAGCCAAGGAAAACCTGACCCTGATCGGCAAGAACGTCGACCTGTCCGCCGCGCAGAACACCTCGGAAGACCACCTGAGCGCATCGAGCAAGTCGTCCGGCTTCTCGGTTGGCGTGACGGTGAATCCGCTGGCTGCCGCCAAGGACGCCTACAAGGAAAGCACGAAGAACTCGAAGTCTTCCGGCACGATTGGCAAGATCACCAGCAAGGCCGACGGCGTGGCCGATGGCCTGTGGGCAGCCACCACGGCGGTGACGGTGCAATTTGGCTCAAAGAGCTCGACCAGCAACCAGAACCAGGCAACCAGCGAAGCGCGTACCACCAGCCTCAATGCCGGCAAGGACCTGACAATCCTGGCGACCGACGGCTCGATCAATAGCCAAGGCACCCAGATGAGTGCCGAGGGCAATGCCATGATCGTGGCGAAGGACAGCATCAAGCTCGATGTTGCCCACAACACGGAAAGCAAGTCGCAGGACTCGAAATCTTCCGGATTCAGCTTCGACAACCGTACCGCGATGATGGCCGGCACCTTCAACAACAAGGGCAAAGGCGATGGCGCTACCGATACCGTCACCGGCAGCAAGCTGTCGGTCGGCGGCACGACCACCATGGCAACGCAGACCGGCGACATCGCGCTGATCGGCGCCAGCGTGGTCTCGGACGGCAAGCTGGAAATCAGCGCCGCGCGCGACCTGACCATCAGCAGCGCGCAGGATACGGTCCACAATGCCAACCAGAGCGACAACAAGGCGATCGGCAAGGTCGTCATCTCTGACACGGAACGCTTCTCGGGCTACCACAACGAAAAGCACAAGGACAACTCTGACCAGGTGAAGCAGGTCGCTTCCAGCGTCGGCAGCCTGAATGGCGACGTGGTTCTCACTGCGGGCAATAAGTACACCCAGACCTCCAGCAATGTGCTGGCGGCGAACAATGTCGATATCACCGCCAAGTCGATCGACATCACGGCGTTGCAGGATACCGGCAGCAGCCAGTCTTCCAACAGTGACCTGAAGGTCGGCGCCTTCGCGCGTATCAGCTCCCCGCTGATCGACCTGGTCAACAACGTCGAAGCCGCCCGCAAGTCCGATGGCCGCGTGCAAACGATGCAGGGCATGGCCGCAGCGGCACAGGGCTACCAGGCCACCAAAGCGATAACCAGCGGCGGGACCTTGATCAAAGGCGAGGTTGGTGTTGGTTTCGCAAGCAGCAGCAATTCAAGCAACGACAACAGCAGCATCGCGGTGGGCAGCACCGTCAACGGTGGCGGCAACGTCAACCTGACGGCAACCGGCGGCGATATCCACGCCACCGGCGCCACGCTGTCAGCCGGTAAGGCACTGAGCCTCGACGCCGCGCAGAACATCGTGCTGGATGCCAGCCAGAGCACAGTCCACAGCGACGGCAAGAACAACAGCGCCGGGGTGGAAGTAGGCGTGGGCTTCCAGGCGGGGGCAAGCGGTACGGGTGTCTATGCCTACGCTTCTGCCAACGTGGGCAAGGGCCACCACAACAGCGATGCGACGATCAACAACAATACCCAGCTTAAAGCCGACACGTTCAACATCGCCAGCAAGGGCGACACCACTCTGAAGGGTGCGACAGCAACCGCCAACACCATCAACGCGGACGTTGGCGGCAAGCTGGCGATTGAAAGCCTGCAGGACGTCAGCAAGCAGGAAAGCAGCCAGACCAATGCCGGTGCACGCGTGCAGGTATCGTTCGGCACTGCATGGGAAGCCTCCGGCAACCTGTCCCAGTCGAAGAGCAACGGCAGCTCCGCAGCGGTCGGCCAGCAATCCGGCCTGTTCGCAGGCGACGGCGGCTATCACGTCAAGGCAGATACCGTGGACCTGAAGGGTGGAGCGATTGCCAGCACCAACAAGGTCGACTCCGAGCTGACGGCGAACAAGCTGACCACGGCCAACATCGAAAACAAGATGAGCTATTCGGCCAGCAACGTCAGCATGGCCGGCAGCGTTGGCGGCGGAAGCGGCGAAGGCGACAAGAACGCCG
The DNA here is from genome assembly GCF_001425005.1 of Duganella sp. Root336D2. Classification (GTDB taxonomy): domain Bacteria; phylum Pseudomonadota; class Gammaproteobacteria; order Burkholderiales; family Burkholderiaceae_D; genus Rugamonas. The sequence goes on from NZ_LMDB01000011.1 coordinate 40,972, forward strand.
ACGGCACCGCCAAGCCAAAAGACCAGCAGCAGCTATTCGGCGACCGCAAGAGCGGCAACGTGACGCCTGGCGTGCCAGTGATGGAGAAGGGCAGCGACAGCTCCACCACTTACGCCACGGTCACCGACGGGAAAATCACCATTGGCGGCGTGACCACCAATTCCGTTAAGGAGCTGGGGATCAACAGCGACGCGAGCAAGGCCAGCACCGCGCTCGACAAACTGCCAGATTTGCAGAAGGTATTGAAAGACCAGCAGGCCATGTCGGCTGCAGCCGGTACCGTACTCGCGACTTCGAAGCAAATCATCGGCGAGATCGCGACGAGCGCAAGCAATGCGGCGCTCCGTGACCAGGCAGCCGCGGCAAAAGTGCTGAACGATCCAAACAGTACGGCTGAGCAGAAGGCAGCTGCGAAATCGGCGTTCGCCGATGCGGAGAAGACTCAGACTGATTGGGGGAAAGGCGGTATCTACAGCCGCGCATTGAATGCTGGTGTTGACGTCTTGGTTGGCAGCTTGGCTGGACAGGGCAGCGGTCAGATTGCTGCAAACGCGATGGGGCCAACGGTCGCCAAAACTGTCGGAGATATTGGCAGCTCACTTCAGGCTGAAGCCTATCGTGAAGCACGTGAGTTCGAGAAGCAGTCGAAGCAGGCGGCACTGAACAACGACCAAAAACTGGCAACTGAACTCGCGGGGAAAGCTGCTGAAAGCGATGCTACTGCAGAAAAATGGGGCGACAACGGCATTTATCGAGTCGGTTTGCACTCGGCTACACAGGGAATGCTCGGCGGCTTGGCGAATGGTCAAGGCGGTGCAATGATTGGCGCAGCAGGTGTCGTCGGCGGCAACCTTGGTCAGCGGCTTGGCCAAAGCCTGGGCACGGCGGAAGCTGACAAGCTTGGATTGGAAGGGGATGCTAGAAAAGCATTCATCAATTCCTACCAGAACACCGGTGCCGTTATTGGCGGCATGCTTGCCGGTGCCACCGCTGCGGGCGTAACGGGCCATGTGGCTAACGGTGAAGCGTTGCTGGCTGCGGCTAATGGAGGTGGGGCGGCCGGCACGGTTGACGCCTACAACCGGCAATTGCATCCCAACGAGGTCGCGTTCCTGCAGGATAAGGCAAGGGTGAAACGCTATGCCGACTATATCAAGCAAAAAACTGGAACGACACTCACTGAAGAACAAGCTCAGCTTGCGCTTTCCCGCTACGGTGCAGCGATGGAAGATGAGAAGTGGGCCCAAGTCAACGGCAGGGACGGGAATACAGAAGCGTTTATTAAGCAAGAGGCAAGCGCAGCGAAATTGAGCTACACCGATAGCGTTGGAAATAAGCACGTCGGCTTCCAAGCGACAGCTGCCGAATACAAAGACGAAACAATCAACTTGCGAGCGTTGTTCGATGCCTATAGTCCAGGTAATTCGATTGCCGCGTATCTTGGCGCCAACCTGAATAGCAAGGGCCAAACCAACGCGGCCCAACGTTTCCGTCAGGGGCAACAGTTGGGATATCAGGATGCGGGGAAGGAAGCTAATCTGGCAAATGATGCATGGACTGTTGCAAAGGGCGTTTTGGGTTTGCCAGTTTATGCCTACCAATCGTTGACTAGCGACGAGGTCGGGCCTCTCGATTCAGAGCGTATGACGGCGTATCATCAAGCACTGCTCAAAACTCAGGGGCGATATGAAGAGGCAGGCTATCTTTACGAAAAGGATTGGGCTACAGCACAACGGTTGATGGTTGTCGGCCTACCGCTCACTGAGCTTGGTGGTCAGGCAATTTGGAAACTGGGATCAGCCACCAAAACTTTGATCGTGGAGCGTGGTGCCGCTAAGGAGGCAGCGCTGGCGACTGAGAAAGCGCGGGTGGAGAACAATCGCCGGCGCGATGATGACCAGCAGTACGTTAACAACACCGCTCCAAAGGATGTACCTGAGGTAGTAACGCGGAATGATCATGACTTCACTGCTACAGTAAATAACAAAGGAAATCCGAAAGCACATGTCGATGCTGATGGCAATTTGATCAGCGCTAATCCGAGCGGAACGGGATCGGTTGCAGACCACGTACGGGGTTCGAAGCCGCAGAACACTCCATATATTTCAACGACTGACCCAACGTTAACGGATGCGCCGAAGGACTTTGGCAAACAGCAAATTGAGATTAGCGCTCGTGATTTGCAACGAGATATCAACTCGGGAGATGTTCAAGGTGGGAAAGTTGTGCCACCACAAAAGGTGCTGGCCGAATTGCAAGAAAAAGTAGATCAAGCAAAGGCACGATATGACGCTAATCCAACTGAGAACAATGAAAAACGTTTAAGAAATGCCACGCGTGATCTGGGTAATGCAACGCGTGACGGCGAGTGTTTGATCTCCCCTTGTGTTCCAGCGCCTTACATTAAATGGCCAAATGGTGTTGCTCCGAAACCTAGTGTGGCAACTCCGCCGCCAGCCAAGCATTGAGGAAAACGATGAATCAAGAGCTTAATGATCTACTGTATACATTGCCCTCAGGGACGGAGAGTTATGCAAGCGACTTGACCGATTTGGATGCGCAAGATGTTCCGCAAGATCGCATTCCTAAACTAAATGCTCTTGTGCAAGGGCAAGACGAGTATCTTGCGGTGACAGCGGCACGTATATTGTGCAGTTGGGGCCGGGAAGAAGGTTTTGATTATCTGGAGAAATTTGTTTGTGATCGTCCACCTCAAAATGAGAATTGGATGCCACATCGGCTAAAAAATTATGATGAAACCTACAGATTTATCCTGGATGCAATAGTAGGCTTTTGGGCAATGCAGTCTGATGCAGAAAGGGGAGACGCGGCTCGACAGCGAATTTTCAAACCAATTACCAAAATTATTGAAATTGCCAATGTATTGCCATTTGACATCTCTCATTTCTTCTGGCTAATCGAACGCAAAGGGTTTACTGAATACATACCTGCGTTAAAAGAACATCTCACAGCGATTCTTTTAACTCCGAATTTACATCACTGGAAAATTGCAGATTGCGCACATCTGCTTATGAGATTCGATCCGGACTTTGTGCAAAAAGCGTTGGCTAAGCATGGAAAAACACTGTCAGATTATCCAGATAAGTGATGGAATAATGGTTCTCGAACGTGTAACTTGATGGGCTGCTGCCCCCCAAAAAATGTCGTTCATTTCGCTCCGTACGGGGACAGTGCACTCAAATATATCGCCATAGTAGGCCTTGAAGGGCTTTGATACTCGACTCATTTGAAGTCGCTCAGGTATACGTCGATAACCCGGTACCTCGGCAATTGGCTATGCTGCTAAATGAAATCACTGGTGTACTGGTCTACAGTCGCCAACGCCAGAGTGCCTGCAAGAATGTGGGCTTCTAGCTAAAGTGTGACGACGCCTTCACGTAAAGGGATAGGACTGGGGCCGTAAAGGTTAAGAAGCCATGATTACTGAAGATGGTGAAATTAGTAAGAGTATTTTCGAAATAATTTACCTGGCGATAGAGGAGGAGTACGAGCTATTTGAGTTTTCTGCCTTTATTCGTGATGGCTATTTAGAGACGAAATTATGGATAACCTCGGGCGGCATCTGCACGGCCATTGTCAAGAATAATATAAACTATGCGATATTGTGTGATCTGATCGAGGATTTAAAAGCAAGAGGAATGTTGCGCGGGGATGATTGGAGATCGTTCACGATGACTTACGTGTATGGCGGTCAAGTAAAAGTCAAGTTTGAGTACTGATGAATTGACGCGCATTTGCAGGAGGCCAGTGCCGATGGCCCTAAGACATAATATGAAAACAAGAATGTCAGTAGTTTGGAACTCGGTGTTAGAGAGGCCCCAATTAGTCCGGTCTGAATAAATCGTTATTCAGCAATGCCTGGGCTGGAGTCGGCGCCAAGTCCCCGCCACCGGAATCGGCGGCGGCATTGCCTGGGCTGCGATCAAGGCCAAAAGAAGCCGCAGCTTCCGCAGGATCATGCGCGGGTTGTGTCCGCAGCCGCACAGCAGCGCATGGTACGCATCGCCATCTGTGCCTTTCAGCCAGTTCCGTCGCAAACGGCCATCATTTTTCATGTGCCCGATTGC
>NZ_LMDB01000012.1 GCF_001425005.1 Duganella sp. Root336D2
CGCCGTATGCACCCTGCGTTTTTTGCCTTCACTCATTTGCTATCATCCTTTCGCGGACGACAGCTTAAACCACCGTCTCAATTTCGGGGGCCACTATAGAATCCGTTATATGAGTCCAATCCAGAAGTCAGGCCGCCGAACTTTGAATAGCGGATTGTGACGAGCGGGGTGGCGGACCTGAGGTGAACTAAACTGGCGGCTGCACGGGTGCCTGCAGACTGTGTGCAGCCATTCTACAACTACTACAGGGATTATGATCCGCAGACCGGGCGGTATGTGCAATCCGATCCGATTGGGCTCGAAGGTGGGATTAATACGTACGCGTATGTAGGTGGAAATCCTGTTAGCGATTCGGATCCCTATGGTCTTGCTCCCAAAAAGAAACCGCCTAGAGTGACATGCACTTGGTGTGGCGCGAAGCATGGTGGCGTTATGGGCGAGTATTGCCCAGATTGCGACACCAAGTCGCAAGATCCAGATGGACAAATTCCACCGAATCCTTCGAAGCCGGAGCCTGCGACTCCAGATCCAGCGCCTGCTGAAAAGACGACATGTCCGTCGGATAAGAAGGATTGCCAAATGGTGCCAACGGTTGTAAAGGCCGCTGCGGCTGTAGGCGGAACCTACATTATTTATCGCTGTGTCCGCATGCTTCCTTCATTGTTTCCACCGTTGTGGCCAACGATCCCTGCGAATGCTGCAATCCCTTAAATTGGCAGATGCGAAATGACGATATCTGAACAGGGGAATGTTATGGCAAGTCGAAAATTTGTACTTGAGTACATCGATCAATTGACCGATTGCATTAGTGGTGAATTCATCTTTGAGGTCGATGATGTGGCTGCTTTATGCGAGATTGTCGATCCTGAAGCCGTCGATATCCATCCGGCCGCTAGTTACGAGCTGGAGCTTGAGGATATCGAGAAGCTCAAGCTGCGTTTTCAAATCGCCGGACACGACCATAGTCCTGTCGCACAACTGCGTTCTTGGGGTGTGATGGATGAATTGCCATACAAGGTTCATACGAATCGTGAACTGGCATTAATGCTGGCAGGAGAAAAACCATTCGCAGCCTTCTCAGAATACCTCCCATCGGACTTGGACGATGAATGTATTCCAGAGAGCCGCTTTGCACCTTACGTTCAGGATGGCTTGTTCTTGAAGCGAGAGTATGTGATTGCGGCGAAAAACAATCGCAAGACGAGGGTGGTTCTTTACGCGAGAAGCGGCGAAGAGTGGCGCATAGAGGCCTACATACTGTTAAAAAGAACGGCAGAAAAGGCTGGCTGGAGCGAAGGATTTGAGCGTTTAGAAGGCGCGCTTCTGGGATACGAGGAATGGCAAAACGATGTCTACATCGAAAAAATGTTCAAATCGCGCGGGAAGTAAGTCCGCCAGGTAGGTGGTCGGGCCGCGTCAGCACCAGTTGAGGTTGGTCGTATCCCGTTCGTATCTGGTCCGTATCCTATCGTATCCTAGTCGTATCCCAAGCAAGGGCGGGGAAAATCCGTCCTGGTATGAAAACCCGGGCAAACACTGTGGACACGGGGCACGCGGGGAGTCCCCGCAGCCCCCTCCATTTGCTCACACATCACGCAACCCTCCGGGTTGATCGGAACGCCCGCCGTTGCAGGCTTCCTGTGTATTACGGGGTGCGCTTCTCCCGTAATACAGGGTGACGCTAAAACTGAGCGTTTCGACCGCCGTTGCGGGCGATCCGTTGTAACACACCGCCGACTCTCTCTTCCATTAAAAAAAAGCCGTCCCCAACCCGCTGCTTCGCGCGCGGGTTCCGGGTACGGCTTCTATTTTTAGCTGCTAAGAAAAGCAGAACTGCGCTAGCTGCTCAGGTTGCCCATCATCTGTTTGGTTTGGTACTTGATGATCATGCCGTCGAGCAGGGCCTTGATGATGCGGCGCTCCTCGTCGGGCATGTTGCTGACGGCCTCGAACTGCAAGGCCAGGTCGTCGGAGGGGCCGCGCTCGGCCTCGTCGAAGACCAGCATGTCCAGGCTCAGGTGCAGCGCCTTGGCCAGCCTGACCAGCGCCTCCAGGGTCGGCTGCGCGGTGCCCGCCTCGTAGCGCTTGATCTGATTCACGTGAATCTGCGCCGCATCGGCCAGGCCCTGCTGTGTGAAATTCTGAGCCTTGCGAAACTGGATCAAGCGTGACGAGAACATGGGCGGTAGCAAAAGGATGATGGTGCCCATACTGTACCCCCTGGTATCTTAAAAGGTGTTGAGTGTGTCCATTATACGATATAATAAAAGTACAGTATAAGGGTCTTGACAGCTTTTTAGAGAAAGAGGGATTTATGCCCCGCATCCCCGATGCCGACATTGAACGGCTCAAGAATGAAGTGGCGGTCGAGCGCCTGGTGGAGTCGGCCGGCATCGCGCTCAAAAAGTCCGGCAAGGACCGGATCGGCACCTGTCCCTTCCACGAGGACGGCGAGCCGTCGCTGGTGGTCACGCCGGCGAAGAACCTGTGGCACTGCTTCGGCTGCCAGATCGGCGGCGGGCCGATCGACTGGGTGATGAAGCTGCGCGGGGTGTCGTTCCGGCACGCGGTCGAACTGCTCAAGGCCGATCCTGCCTTAGCCGCTCAGGGTGTGCAGGCGCCAGTGAAGTACGCGACGGTGCGCAGCTTGCCGGCGCCGGTAGGCTTCGATGTTGACGAGCAGGCATTGCTGAACCAGGTCGCCGGCTACTATGCCGAGACCTTGAAACAGTCCCCCGAGGCGCTGGCCTACCTGCAGTCGCGCGGCCTGGACCATCCGGAGCTGGTGGCGCACTTCAAGCTGGGCTACGCCAACCGCACCTTGGGCCTGCGCCTGCCCGAGAAAAACCGCAAGGCCGGCGCCGAGATCCGGTCGCAGCTGGAAAAGGTGGGCGTCTACCGCGAGAGCGGGCATGAACACTTCAATGGTTCGCTGGTGGTGCCGATCATGGACGCCGATGGCAACGTGAGCGAAATGTACGGTCGCAAGATTACCGACGGCCTGCGCAAGGGCACGCCGCTGCACCTGTACCTGCCAGGGCCGCACCGCGGCGTGTGGAACGTGGCCGCGCTGGCGGCATCGCCCGAGATCATCCTTTGCGAGTCGCTGATCGACGCCATGACCTTCTGGTGCGCTGGCTATCGCAATGTGACGGCCAGCTATGGCGTGGAGGGATTCACGGACGACCACCTGGCCGCGTTCAAGGGCCACGGCACAAAGCGGGTGCTGATCGCCTACGACCGCGACGACGCCGGCGAGCGTGCCGCCGACCGGCTCGCCGAACGCCTGATCGCTGCCGGCATCGATTGCTACCGCATCCAGTTCCCCAAGGGGATGGACGCTAACGAGTACGCATTAAAGGTGCAGCCGACCAGTAAAAGCCTGGGTGCGCTGATCCGCAAGGCGGTCTGGATGGGCAGCGGCCAGGCGCCGGCGATCGCGATGACGCAGGCCCCGGCGCCATCGGTGACTGTTCCTCCCTTAGCCGCTAAGGAAGAACCCGCGCCGCTGCCGCCGGCGGCGCCACTGCCGGCATCGCCCGCGCCGAGCGGTCCGTCGTTTGCGATGGATGCCGACGTGAAGGATAACGAAGTGGTGCTGGCGTTCGCCGAACGGCGCTACCGGGTGCGGGGGCTGTCGAAAAACCTGGCCTACGATGTGCTCAAGGTGAACGTGCTGGCGTCGAACGGCGATGCCTTCCACGTTGACACCTTCGACCTGTACAACGCCAGGGCGCGGGCCAGCTACATCACGCAGGCCGCCATGGAACTGCGAGTGGCCGAAGACACGCTCAAGACGGACCTGGGCCGGGTGCTGCTAAAGCTCGAGGCGTTGCAGGAGCAGCAGATCCAGGGCGCCTTGAAACCGAAGGAACCGGAAGCGGTGACGATGGACGCGTCCGAGCGCGAGGCGGCGCTGTCCCTGTTGATGGCCCCGGACCTGTTGACGCGGATCGCGGACGACTTCAACGCCTGCGGCATCGTGGGCGAAGCGACCAATAAACTGGTGGGCTACCTGGCAGCGACCAGCCGCCGGCTCGATGCGCCGCTGGCGATCGTGATCCAGTCATCCAGCGCTGCTGGCAAGAGTTCGCTGATGGACGCGGTGCTGGCCATGATGCCAGCGGAAGAACGGGTGAAGTACAGCGCCATGACGGGGCAGTCGCTGTTCTACATGGGCGAGACGAACCTGAAACACAAGATCCTGGCCATCGTGGAAGAGGAAGGTGCGAGCCGTGCCAGCTATGCCTTGAAGCTGCTGCAGTCCGAGGGCGAGCTGACGATCGCCACCACCGGCGCCGATCCCAAGACTGGCAACCTGGTGACGCAGGAATACCGGGTCGAGGGGCCGGTGATGATGTTCCTGACCACGACGGCCATCGACATCGATGAGGAGCTGATGAACCGCTGCCTGGTGCTGACGGTTGACGAGGACCGGGAGCAGACGCGGGCGATTCACCGCCTGCAGCGCGAGAAGCGCACCTTGCAGGGGTTGGTGAGGAAGGAACAGAAGCAGCGCATCCTGGACCTGCATCGCAACGCCCAGCGGCTGTTGAAGAAGCTGGCTGTGGTCAATCCCTACGCCGATCAGTTGACCTTCCTGGACGACCGCACGCGTACCCGCCGCGACCATGAGAAATACCTGACACTGATCGACACCATCGCGCTGCTGCATCAGCACCAAAGGCCGGTCAAACGCGCCATCGTGGCTGGCCAGAGCATCGAGTACATCGAGGTGACGCTGGCCGACATCGAGGCCGCCAACCGGCTGGCGCACGAGGTGCTGGGCCGTAGCCTGGACGAACTGCCGCCGCAGACCCGGCGCGTGCTGGCCGCGCTGCATGGCTGGGTCCTTGGCGTTACACAGGAACGCCAGCAGCGCCGCGCCGACGTGCGCTTCACCCGCAGCGATGTGCGACGGTTGACGAGCCTGTCGGACACGCAGTGCTGCATCCACATTGAGCGCCTGATCGCACTGGAATACGTGCTGGTGCATCGAGGGACGCGGGGCCAGTCGTTCGAATACGAGCTGCTTTACGATGGCTCGGGTGACAATGGCGCGCCGTTCGTGGTCGGACTGATCGGGGTGGATGCACTGAAAAGCAACACTACGACTACGAGTTCACGGGGGCAAACGGGCCAGTTCACGGGGTCATCCCGGCCCCATCATGGGGGTGATTCGGTGCCGTTACGGTGTGTCGAACCGGCCGGCGAGCCAGCAAGCACAGGGCCTAAAGACGAATCGGGCGGAGTGGATCGAGAAACGCACCGCCTAGGCGCTGACGCCAAAATCGTATCGTACCCCCATCTCTCCTTAGCCGCTGCGGCGGTATCGGCGGGCTAGCCATGGCGCGCAGGGGCGAACTTGGGATCAGACAGAAGCAGCGCAAGCTGCGCGCAAAGCCAGTGCAGCCCGTGCGCGAGCGCGTGGCCGATCCGGCGGCCGGTAACCTGCTGCGCTCCTACCAGAAGGCGTTCCTGGAGTGGACGGTGACGAGCGGCCTGGCCGAGTCGACCGCCCAGATTCGCCGGCGCGCGCTCGATGGCTTCATCCTCTGGTGCGACGAACGAGGGCTGGCCCGGCCGCAGGACATCACACGCCCGATCCTGCAGCGCTACCAGGGACACCTGTACCACTACCGTAAGGCGAACGGGGCACCACTGTCGTTCAACACGCAGGCCACGCGGTTGATGCCCATCGTAGCCTTCTTCAAATGGTGCGCGCGAGAGAACCATATCCTGCACAACCCGGCGTCGGACCTGGTGCTGCCGAAACCACCGCGCCAGCTTCCGCGCCATCTCATGAGCGTGGCCGAGATCGAGGCGGTTCTGAACCAGGCCGACATCGATACGCCCTCGGGTGTGCGCAACCGAGCCATGCTGGAGACCTTGTACAGCACCGGCATCCGGCGGGCGGAGATGATCGGCCTCTCCTTGTACGACGTCGATACCGAGCGCGGGACATTGATGGTGCGGCAGGGGAAAGGGCGGCGTGATCGTCTGGTGCCGATCGGCGCCCGGGCCTGCGCATGGGTGGCGCGCTACGTGCAGGAGGTCCGGCCGCTGTTCGCCTTGACGCTGGACCAGCGCACGCTGTTCGTGACCGACTACGGCGAGGCGTTCGAGAACAACCGGCTGTCAGACATGGTGAAGCTGCACATGCGCTATGCGGGATTCGCCAGTGGTGGCTGCCATGCCTTCCGCCATGCGATGGCTACCCACATGCTCGAGAACGGGGCCGATATCCGCTACATCCAGGCGATCCTCGGGCACTCGGAGCTGTCGACCACGCAGATCTACACCCACGTGGCCATTGGCAAGCTGAAGGCGGTGCATGCGCTGACCCATCCGGCGCGATTGGAGCGTGCTGGCGGCGCTCGGGGTGCGGTGGCAGACATGGACGCCGGCGAGGTGCGAAAGCCGCTCCTGGACGCGCTGGAGGCCGAAGCTGCGGACGAGGACTAGACCCACACACGAGGGAGACACATCATGGTCATCATTGAAGTGGAACTGCCGGACGACCAGGCGCTTGCGCTGGCCCAGTTCCTCAAACGGGTAGGCTACAACGACTATCGGGAGCTGGCGGTCGACCAGCAGCAGGCGTACGAGATGGTCGATGCAGGCGAGAAGGTTCGCGCGGCGCTGGCCGACAAGGGTTACGCTCCGCGCTGACGGTCGGGTTCGGTTGTAGAACACCCAGTCAGCCGCTGCGCGGTACTACCAGCCGCGACGCGGAAGGCAACTGCCACGCTTGAATCTAGCTAGGCCTACACAGCGCGCTCGTTCCTCGCTTGCATCCGCGCTTCGCCGTCAGCCAGAAACCGACAACGCAAAGGCACAGCCCCTCCGGGGTAAATCGGCCGCTGCGCGCCCGCTTTAACATAACGCGGCATTCTGCAAAGCCGGTCCATTCGCTGCGCTCGCGCTTCGCTCGGCGGCCCGGCCCCGCGCTGCGCCGGGCCCTGCGGGTTCGCAGAACACGGCGTTATGTCTGGCGCCCCTGCGGGACTGCCAAGCCAGCATGTGCGCCTTGGGGCGCAGGGCTTCGGTCAGGGTTACAGCGCGCGCTCCTCGCGTCGCTTGCGGCCGCGCTCTGCCGTCAGCCAGGTTCAAACCACGCAACCACAACTTCAACCGCCACCCCGGCGGCCGCTGCGCGGCCGCGCCTCTAAAACTGCGCCTTGCACGAGTGTGCTTTGCAGCCCAGAATACGCGTATACGAAAAATTCTATGAAAGCAGGAGGAATATCGGCGCGGGCGCGCGCAAGTCGTTGAAGCGTATAGGGAAATTGCTGCGTCTACGACGAACTCGCGTCAAGGCCAATACATTACAACTACTACAGGGATTACGATCCTCAGTTCGGCAGATATCTCCAGTCTGATCCGATTGGGCTCGAAGGCGGGATGAATACCTACGGGTATACTGAAGCAAATCCAATTATTTATGCGGATCCAAATGGTCTTTCAGCGCTAGGCTTTGGTGACTCGGGCGGGGACGACGGAAGTGAGGGTGCAGCTGGAACTTGTGGTGTTAAGGACAAATGTAAAGCCCTCTGTACCAGAGTTAGGAAGAATTTGGTTCAAATCTTGGTTTGTGCGGTTTGCCTTGCAAATGATAAGAGGCCGCCACCACCGCCGCCAAAACCGCCAACGCCGACGCGGCCTTCGCCCAAAGATCCAAAGAAGCCGCCCCCAGGCCCATTGCCTGGGCCACCCACAGGTTCGAACTGATCTGTTGATTGATTAGAGACGGAATAAATGAAAATGAATACCTCGGCTGAAATCGAGAAGGCATACATGGCTTTTGAGACGGGAGATTATGTAAGCGCGCGGGCTATTTTTGAATGTTTGGAGAATGAGCATGGCGGGCGCGCGCATCTCTATCTTGGATGGATGTTTGAACGGGGTTTGGGCGGGTGTGAAGATCTCACTAAGGCAGAATATCATTTTCGATGCCTCGCTGAAGTCGGGGATTTGGACGGAAAGTACTACTTGGCTACGGCCCTTCAGCGCAGGGGGGAAGTTCAATCCGCAGCAGCCCTATTCGGAGAGGCAGCCGATTTAGGTCACGTATCTGCCGCATTCTGGGCATATGCGTTGTATAACAAGGAGCTGAGCCACATCGTCGGTGCGCAAGAAAAGGCTCAAAAATATTTGATAAAAGCATCTGAGCTTGGCCATATTTTTGCCCAACGGGACTTGGCTCTCCAGGTAGCAACTAGTGGAAAGAATTTTTGGCAAAGATTCCTTGCTCGCCTGCGATATTGGGTGTCTAAAGTGAATGGATTCGTTCTAATTCTCAAAAATAGTGAGGATCTGAGAATCAGATAAACGATAGCAAGGGCAAGGAACCAGCAAGGAACCAGTGCCAGGTCTGTCATTTGGACACGCGAAGTGACTCTTTGATGTGAATCAAGACGGAGAACCTGTGGATTTTGCGTCTTGAGATTAATCAAGCGTGAGGAACCAGTGCCAGGTCTGTCATTTGGACGGTAAGCGTACAGTCACCACCGTCTGGACCGTCTAGCAGGTCCCAGCCATGATTGAATTTTGGCACAGCAGTTGTGCCCACAAATTTGATTATGGACACAAATTCTCAACCAGTCATTCAGCGCGCTCCGCGAGGTAATTATCGGCGCCATTCCCTGGAGTTTAAGCGCAAGCTCGTCGCGTTGACCTTGGAGCCTGGCGCCTCGGTGGCGCGTATTGCGCGCGAACACGGCGTGAATGCAAACCAGGTGTTCAGCTGGCGCAAGCTGTTCGAGGCAGCACTGCCGGTATCCGATGTGTCAACGCAGGAAGCTGCGTTGCTGCCGGTGGTGTTGGCGGAGGCAGCAACAGCGCCAGTGCAGCCCGATATCGGCACCATCACCCTGGAGATTGGCCGTGTGAGATTGCGCATTGACGGTCAAACCGATCCCTCTACGCTGGCGCAGATATTGGATCGGGTGCTGCGATGATCGGCCTACCGGCGGGAACCAAAGTCTGGCTGGCGGCTGGCACCACCGACATGCGCAGCGGATTCAACGGCCTGGCTGCGAAGGTAGAGACCGCGCTGGCGGAAGACCCATTCAGCGGCCACGTGTTTGTGTTTCGTGGCCGGCGCGGCGATTTGATCAAACTGTTGTGGTGGACCGGCGACGGCTTGTGCCTGTTGGCCAAACGGCTCGAGCGTGGCCGCTTCATCTGGCCACAGGCCAGCAGCGGCAGTGTGGCGCTGACGCAGGCGCAGTTGTCGATGCTATTGGAAGGAATCGACTGGCGTCGGCCCGAAAGAACTTGGCGTCCACAATCGGCCTTGTAAACATAACAGCATTCTCGTAAACTGAGGCGCATGCTGACCGCCACCGATCTCCCCGACGACATTGCCGCCCTGAAGGCAATGCTGTTGGCGCGCGACGAGCAATTGCAGCGCCTGACGGCGCAGCTCGACACCCGCGCGACAGAGATTGAACACCTGAAGCTATTGATTGCCAAACTGCAGCGCATGCAGTTCGGCCGCCGCTCCGAGAAGTTGGAACACCAGATCGAGCAGTTGGAGTTGAAGTTGGAAGACCTGGAGGCTGAAACGGGTGCCGCCGAAGAGGCCGAACCAGAGTCCAACCCGCCAGCGCGCCGCAAGGTGGCACGCAAGCCGTTGCCAGATCATCTGCCGCGCGATGAACGTGTGCATAAACCGGAGGTCGATGCTTGCCCCGCATGTGGCGGTGGCTTGCGCCACCTTGGCGAGGATGTATCGGAGCAGCTGGAATATGTGCCAGCCAGCTTCCGCGTAATCCGCCACGTACGCCCGAAGGTAGCCTGCAGCTGCTGCGACGTCATCGTACAGGCACCTGCGCCAAGTCGCCCGGTGCAACGAGGGATTGCAGGCCCTGGCCTGCTGGCTCACGTGCTGGTGGCAAAGTACGCCGACCACCTGCCACTGTATCGCCAGAGCGTGATCTATGCACGCGACGGCGTCGAGCTGGATCGTTCGCTGCTGGCAAATTGGGTTGGTGCGGCCAGCAGCTTGCTGCGCCCTTTGGTTGACGCGGTGCGGCGCCATGTGTTTGCCGCCACCAAGCTGCATGCTGACGACACACCAATTCCGGTGCTGGCACCTGGTAACGGCACAACGCGCACGGCGCGCCTGTGGACCTATGTGCGCGATGACCGTGCCAGTGCATCGGCGGTACCACCGGCTGTCTGGTTTGCCTATACCCCAGATCGCAAAGGCATCCACCCGCAGACCCACCTGGCCCAATTCAAAGGAGTCCTCCAGGCCGATGCGTATGCCGGCTTCAACTCCATCTTCGACAGCGGCCAGGTGCACGAAGCCGCGTGCTGGGCGCACGCGCGACGTAAATTCCATGACCTGCATGTGGCACGGCCATCGGCCGTGACCACCGAGGCGCTGCGGCGTATCGGCGCGCTCTATGCCATTGAAGCCGAGATCCGTGGCCAGCCACCGGATCTACGGCGCGACGCTCGATTGTTGCGGGCACGCCCCTTGCTGGACGATCTTGAACGCTGGCTGCGCGCCACGCTCACCACCTTGTCGAACAAGTCCGACACGGCCGCTGCCATCACGTACTCGCTCAAGCTGTGGCCAGCGTTGACCCGCTATTGCGATGATGGCCAGATCGAGATCGACAACTCGGCCGCAGAGCGCGCCCTGCGCGGCGTTGCCCTGGGTCGCCGCAACTACCTGTTTGCCGGTGCCGACAGCGGCGGCGAACGCGCAGCCGCCATCTATGCGCTGATCGGCACGGCCAAGCTAAACGGTGTCGACCCTGAAGCTTGGCTGCGCTATGTGCTGGCCCACATCGCCGACCACCCCGTCAACCGCGTTGACGAGTTCCTGCCTTGGAACTGCGCGGCGCAGCTCGTACCTTCCAATTAACTACACGCCGCTTCCCAGCGGTGTGTTCACATCATCAGGGAAGTAGGCGCTTCATTCAATACGGTATTGAACGGACGCTTACTTTGGACGCGCGAAGTGACTCTTTGATGTGAATCAAGACGGAGAACCTGTGGATTTTGCGTCTTGAGATTAATCAAGCGTGAGTATTCTCTGTCCGAATGACAGACCTGGCACCGCCTTTTGTGTGAGATTGATCAAGCGTGAGTGTTCTCTGTCCGAATGACAGACCAGGCACCGCCTTTTAAGCTGTTTCGTTGGCGACACCATGGCTTTGAAGGAGCGCGATGAACTCGGTCTGCGACGGGGCACCCGCGCCGAGAAACGCAACCTCCGGGATCACGACCCAGAGCTCGCCGGCCAGCCTGATCAGCAGGATGTGGCCAAGCTTGCGGAAGGACTTGACTGTTGGCCATGGCGCGAACGAGCGTACGCCTTCAACCTCCTCATGCAGGCCTTCGTCGTCGATTCGCAGCGAGATGTCGCGACGGCGCACGCTCTTTTCGGCATGGGCGGCAATTTGAGCCTGAAGCTTGATCTTGTGGTCCCAGGGCGTCAGCAGCCGCGCCAAGCCAGCGGTGCCCAATACCACCATCAATATGCGGTTGTTAGCCTGAAACGCCGCGAGGAAGCCAAAAGCGCAGGCGCCGACAAACAACAACGTGTCTTTCCATACTGTGCGCAGCGCTCGGCGCGAGGCATCGCCAATAACGGCTTGCTGCTGCGCCAGATACTCGTCGGGTCCAAGCTGGTAGCGCAGGGCAATTGGGGTCATTGATTTGCCAGGGCATCCAGCGCCGGGCCGGTCACGCGGCACACGCGCCAGTCGGGCAGTACATCGGCGCCCATCTGCTCGTAGAACTTGATCGCATTCACATTCCAGTCCAGCACCGACCACTCAAAGCGACCGCACTGGCGCTCGACGGCGATCTTGGCCAGTGCCGCCAGCATCTGCTTGCCGTAGCCCGCGCCGCGGCGGTTCTGCTTTACGTACAGGTCTTCCAAGTACAAGCCTTTCTTGCACAGGAAGGTCGAGAAATTGTGGAAGAACAGCGCGTAGGTCACTACCTCGCCCGCTTCCTCGCCCACGATGCCTTCTACGCCCGGCTTGGTACCGAACATTTCCTCATGAAGCATGGCTTCATCAGCCACTACCAGGTGTTCCAGCTTCTCGAAAACAGCCAGTTCACGAATCATGGCCATGATGGACTCCACGTCATCCGGACGGGCAGGGCGAATATGCAAATTGCTCATGAGGCTTTCTTCAAAGGTTTAAGGTCAACAGGAGTACGGCTGGCTGGCATCGATGGCGCCTTGAGCGCCCAGGCCACGCTGGCAATACACACCACCATGCCGAGGATTTCCATCCAGCCCGGGCGGTAATTTTCAAGGCGAATACTCATCAGCACGGAAATCACCGGCGTCACTACGCCGATGTAGACCGCCTTCTGCGTGCCGATGCGGTCGATCAGCGTGAAGTAGCAGGCGAAGGCAATCACGGATCCCAGCAGCGACAGGTACAGCAAGCCGCCCCAGTACGAGGCCGTGGTCGGCATCACAAAGGCATCGCCGCGCACCAGCGCCCACAGCGCCACCAGCAGCGTGCCCCACAACATGCCCCAGGCCATGGTCAGCAGCACATTCGATTCATGCTGGCGCACTTTGACCACCAGGGTATTGCCGACCGAGCTGGCGATGGTCGCGCCCAGCGCCAGAGCCAGGCCGAGAATGAAATGCCCTTGGCCGCCCGCCATCACGTCGCGCAGCGACTCGGAAATCGAGTGATAGAACAGCAGCACCACACCGGCCACCGCCGCACTGCCGGCGGTCCAGGTACGCCAGGTCAACGGGGTGCCGAAAGCGAAACGGTTCAGGATCGGATTCCAGAACACCATCAGCGCAAACAGTACCGCCACCAGGGCTGATACGACATACTGCTCCGCGTTATACGTGCCGATATAACTCAGGCCAAAGCTGCAGCAGCCCTGCAGAATGGTCCAGCGCTGCGCTTTCCAAGACAGCTTCAGCTTGTCGCCGCGCAGGAAGCACCATGCGAACAGCACGCTCGACGCCAGGGCAAAGCGGTAGACGATGGAGACTGCGGGAGCTATGTCACCCAGTTGCAGGGTAATTGCGAAGAAGGTGGAACCCCAGATAAGGCAGGCGAGAATGAAGAGTATCGGAGAAGGCATCCCGCCAGTATAAGGGTTTCTGCAATATGGCGCAGTGCGACAATCGGTGATTATTCCGGGCGAAAAAATCGGTATGATTCAAGTACTTAACGACTGGAGGCAGGCATGAACATGGGAACGCGCATCTGGGTCGCCTCAGTGCTCGGCTATGTCGCCGCAGCGGTGATCATTCTGTTGGCCGGGGAAGCGCTGCCCCCCGACCATCTCAACGTCGCCCTGTTCTAATAAGCGACATTCAGGCGGCGATACAGCACGCCCAGCACGAACAGGGGCCCGATCAGCAGGAAGCGCAAGTCATCGAAGAACGATGGCTTCTTGCCTTCGATCTTGTGGCCGATGAACTGGCCGATCCAGGCCAATACGAAAATCACAATACTCAGTGGCAGTACCGCTGCCGGCGGCAGTGCGCTCAGCACGGCCAGCATGAATCCGGCCATCACCAGCATCCCCAGCGCGAAATTGCGCGAGAGCTTGAAGTAGTAGACCATTGAGGCCACAGCCAGCGCCACCGCCAGCAGCGGGTGGATGGCCCAGATCAGTCCCAGCAGGCTGAACACGATCAGCGGCACACACACACAGTGGATCGCCTCATTGGTGGGGTTCAGGTGACTCTCACTGTATTTCAACAGCAGGGTAACGATGGCACGCTGCTCAGACATGGTTGTTGTCTCCGGTGTGATTATTTGTTTAGCACTACCGTTCGATTCTACACCCGAACTCCCGTTAAAATGCGTGAATGGAACTGAAACGTTGCTTTGATCCCGTCGTCGACCAGAACACCCGCTTGCTGGTGCTGGGCAGCCTGCCGGGCGATAAATCGTTGGCGGTACAAGAGTATTACGGTAACCGGCAAAACAAGTTCTGGGCGCTGATGTCGGAGGTGATTGGACTGGAACTTGTGCCTCTCGATTATCCTGCGAGACTGGACGTGTTGCTGAAGCATGGCATCGGGCTTTGGGATGTCGTCGCTGAGGCGCATCGTAAGGGAAGCCTGGACAGCAATATCAAAAATCGTCGAGAGAACGATTTGCGTGTTCTGCTCAAGAGCCTGCCCAACATCAGGGCGATTGCTTTTAACGGTGGGACGGCTGGGCAACTAGGACTTAAGGTGCTCGGGGAAATGGCTGGTGATTATCACATCATCATGTTGCCTTCCAGCAGCCCTGCACATACCTTGCGATACGCCGACAAGGCAGCGGCCTGGTTGGACTTGCGGCTTCACTTGGCCGCCGACAGCCAGGCGACGGGAGCCCAGCGCTAAATCCGGGCGGGCTGTTTGCCGGTGGTGATAAAGCCGTCGAAGACAGCATGCACTTGTGCGCTGCCCATGACACTGGCCGGCGTCACCGTCTGGCGGTCCCATGGAATCTGGCCGAAGTACTAATACTTCCAAAAGTCCTGGTCTGCTTCAGGATTGCGCGCCAGCAGGGTGGCGAAGGTTTCGGCCTCGCCGACTTCGATGCCGCTCGCCTCGCGCAGCACTTCGTGCGCAAAGCGCGAACAGAATTGACTCCTGGAGTGCAGGTCGAAGCCTGTGTCGTAAAAGACTCCCATGCGTGCCTGCGCCGCCTGGACCAGGACGCGTTGTTGTTCTGCCGTTAACGGCGTATTGAGACGGCTCACTTCGACCCGGCCGCCTTCGGAACGTGCCAGGAAACGCTCAAGGCCGCCTCGCTTCGATACGGGAAAGGTGCTTTCTGCAATCAGGGGTTCGGAACCGTCGGTCGCGACGACGATGCCGACGTGGTTGGTCCAGCTATTCGTGGTTGAAGCAACCTTGCGGAAGGGTAGGGCTGAAACGCGGATGAAGAGCAGGTCGCCGACCTGCAATTGCTGCTCCAATGCCGCTTTGGAAATCGAAGGCAGGTCTGATGCCGCAGACGCGTGCAGCGTAAGCATTCCGATTGCCAGGATGGCGATAGTATTGCGACAGCGCCGCGCCGGGTTTGTTCCCCACATGATGATCTCCTTTGATGATGATGGTGATGGAATTCGAACATGGCGCGGAGTTTGGCCAAAAGGTGTGGAAAGCAGAAGTTTTATTTCCAAGTTATTATCGCCTGCACTGGCTTGGTATCACTAAGCGATACTTATGAGGGAAGTTCAATGCAAGAATACGTCCGCATCAAATCGGTCCAACTGCTGTCAGACAATTGGTACGTGCTCAAGACCACTACCTTCGATTTGAAGCGGCGCGATGGCCGCTGGCAGACCATGAGCAGGGAAACCTATGACCGTGGCAACGGTGCTGTGGCCCTGCTGTATAACCGCGCCCGTCGCACTGTTCTGCTGACGCGCCAGTTCCGTTTTCCCGCCTACGTCAATCAGCACGACGGCTACCTGATCGAAGCCCCCGCCGGCTTGCTCGATGAGGCGCGTCCGGAAGAGCGCATGCATGCCGAGCTGGAAGAGGAGACTGGCTACAAGGTTGAGCAGCTGCGCGAGATATTTGATGTATTCATGAGCCCTGGCTCCGTTACCGAGCGCTTGCATTTCTTCGTCGGCGAGTATGACGCGGACTCGAAAATCAGCAGCGGTGGCGGTCTGGAGCAGGAAGGCGAGGATATCGAGGTCCTCGAACTGGATGCCGACAAGGCGCTGGCGATGACGGCCAGCGGCGAAATCAAGGACGCCAAGACAGTCATGCTGCTGCAGTACCTGCACCTGCACTTGCTGCCGCCGCGCAGCATGATGATCCTGGTCGCCGGTCCGTACCGCTCCGGCACCGGCGACGACCCGGCGCGCATGGCGGCTAACGTGGCGGCGATGGAGGCCTATGTCCTGCCGTTGTACAAAAAGGGCCATACGCCGGTACTGGGCGAGTGGCTGGCGCTGCCCGTGCTGCAAGCGGCCGGGTCGAAAGCTGTCGGCGACGCCGTGTATGAGGAGATCTTCCATCCGCATTGTGAGCGCTTACTAGCACATTGCGACGCTGTCTTGCGCATTGGCGGCGCCTCCGCTGGCGCCGACGCCATGGTAGCCGAGGCGCGCAAACGTGGCTTGCTGGTGTACCACGACATCAACGAGATACCTGCCGTATAGCTTATGAAGATTGGAATGCTGACCTGGGGCAGCCACGGCGACATCCGCCCCTTCCTCGCCCTGGCCGATGGCCTGCAGTTGGCCGGACATGAAGTCCACCTGGTGATTACCAGTCTGGAAGCCGGAACTTACGACAAGGTGCGCTCCGCGGTGGGGGCGAAAATCACCGTCCTCACGCCGCACACGTTCACTCCCGAGCAGGCTCAGGCCGTCGGCCACACCGCGTATAGCATCCGCGATCCCATGAAGCAGATGGCGGCAATACTGCGCCTTGCATTTGCCCCGGCCGAAGACGCCATGTTTGAAGCGGCCCAGCGCCTGTGCGCCGAATCGGATCTGCTGGTCGGACATTACTTCATGCACCCCTTGCAGATCGCTGCGGAACACGCCGGCCTGCCGTACGTCAGCGTGCTGTTGTCCCATGCGGGCGTGCCAAGCGATTACGTCAATCCACTCGGCTTGTCGATGCTGGGGCGAAGCGGCAACCGCCTGTTGTGGTGGCTGACCCGCATCCTCCTGAATCGTACGCTGCGACATTACCCCGACCGGCTGCGCAGGCAATTGGGCATGGCGCCGATGCGCGACATCGTGTCGGAGGTCTGGGTCTCGCGCCACCTTTCGTTGGTGGCGGTCAGTCCACAGCTTTGCCCCAGGCAGCCGGATTGGCCGGAGTCGATCCAGGTCTGCGGTTTCCTTGACCGCCCTAACTGCGAACTGGAAGGAGAATTGCCGCCATCGTTAGCCGGCTTCCTGGCGGCCGGGGAGGCGCCCGTTTACATGACGTTTGGCAGCTGGATGCCCAAGGACCTCAAGGGGCAGGAGGTCGCGTTGCGTTTGCTGACTGATGCGGCGCGCCAGGCGAATTGCCGCGCGATCATCCAGTGCAGTGATTGGCAAGCGTGCGGTTTCAGCTCCGACGAGCGGATCCTGTATGTTGCCGCGGCGCCGCACCACCAGATCTTCCCCCATTGCCTGGCGATTGTTCACCATGGCGGCGCGGGGACGACCCAGTCCGCAACGCTGGCCGGCAAGCCTTCGATTGTAATCGCCAATCTCAGTGAGCAGGAACATTGGGGCCGTGAGCTGCAACGTATCGGTGTTGCAGGCAAGCCTGCCAAACGCCGCGACGTGACGGCGCGCAGCCTGGCTGGGCAGATCCGGCAGTTGCTCGGCACTCCAGCAATGGGCGAGCGGGCGCGCCGCGTAGGCGAGGCCATGCGGCAGGAGGATGGCGTCGCACAAGCGGTGCGGCAAATAGAAATTCGTAGCGGCCGCGAATCATTTTGACATCCCGCCACCTCTTAGCTGGTAATTTCAACCAGTGTAGGAGACGAGATGGATGACCTGAAGTACGCAAAAGACCTGATCCAGTGCGCGCCGCAGGAGGCGAAAGCTTTCCTGGACCTGAAGGCCGCGGCAGAGCGCGCAGACGGGGTTATCCCGGCCAAATACCGTGAGCTGGTATCGATCGGGGTGGCGTTGACCACGCAGTGCGCATACTGTATTGACGCGCACACGAAAAACGCTCTCACGGCAGGCGCCACACGGCAGGAAATCGCGGAAGTGGTCTTTATCGCCGCTGCGCTAAGGGCTGGCGCGGCAGTAGGACATGGCCTGCTGGCCATGAAAAAGGCCAGCGAAGGCTGGCCTGGGGAGGAGTATCAGCGGTAGAACGCGTCTACCTTGCCTTTCAGCTTGATCAGCATCGGCTGGCCGCGGCGGTCTTTGGCCGTCGCGTGCTGGACTTTGATCCAGCCTTCGCTGATGCAGTATTCCTCAACGTCAAAGCGCTCTTTGTCGTTGAAACTGATGCCAATGTCGTGTTCGAACACGGCAGCCACGTGGTGCGGGCTGCGTGGGTCGATCGACAGGTGGTCCGGGAGTTCTGGGCGGGTAGTATCGTTCATGGGGCAGGATTATACCGGATCTCGTCCGCCTTCCCCCACGTTGCAGGATCAGGCCGGCACACGGTTTTCCCGTCCAGGCGCTGCGGTGAACTGTGCGTGGAGGAAGCTGGCGATCTTCTGCTGTGTAGCCGGCAGGTAGGGAATATTCAGGTGGTCCGAATCCGGAATGATTTCGTCGTGGTGCAGGCAGGCCAGTTTGCTCACCAGTTCATTGGTGTGCGAATGCGGCACGATATCGTCGCTGGCCGCGCGCAGAACGTAGGTCGGCGCCGCCAATTGCGTCGCGTGCTTGACTGACTCGAAGCGATGCTGCAGCAGCATGGACACCGGCAGGGCTGGGAATTTGCGCTGCGCCAGCGCCAGGATCGAATCGTATGGCGTGATCAGGACCGTAGCCTGCACCCGGCGCTGCATCGACAACTGCACCGCCACGCCGGACCCAAGGCTGCGCCCAACCACGGCAATGCGGGTCGGGTCGACCTTGTGGTGCTTGCATAGCCAGTCGAGCTGCATGCAGGCATCAGCCACCATCATTTCTTCGCCCGGCTCGCCGTGCGACTCGCCATAGCCGCGGTAATTCAGCGTCAATACCGTCATACCGGGGAACAGGGTGCCGGCATCGCGCACCAGCCAGGACACTTCTTCCGAGCGTCCGCCGAAATACACCACGGCAGGCCGCACGCCCGGTTCGCGCGGCGTCATCAGCCAGCCTGCCAGCCGCGTCCCGTCGCCGCCGCGCAATACGATCGCACGTGTGCGATGGCCGCTGCTGCGCGGGCTTTGCACCTCGCGCTTGACGGTTGGGTTGAACAGCAGCTTGCGCTGGCCGGCCATGAGAAGGGCGGTCAATCCGGCCCATACGAAGCCCACGGCCCCAGCAGCGGCGGCTACTTTGCGTGAATTGTTCATGTGAATTAGTATGCTCCTAATGCTGAGCAAACTGCGTTATGCAACGCACCAATGTCAGATTGCGGCAACACATTTATGAGGATGGCCATGCCTACAACTGATCCGCGCGTCGACGAATACATCGCCAACGCGGCCGAATTCGCCCAGCCTATCCTCAATCACCTGCGCGAGGTGATTCATACGGCTTGCCCGGAGGTGAAGGAGACCATCAAGTGGAGCATGCCGAATTTCGATTACCACGGAATCGTATGCAGCTTCGCTGCGTTCAAGCAGCATTGCGCGTTGAACTTCTGGAAGGCGGAACTGCTGATCGCGGCGGAGAATGACAAGGGCAAGGAAGCCATGGGCCAGTTCGGCCGTATCGCCTCCATCAAGGACTTGCCACCGAAGAAAGAGCTGACCGCCTACATCAAGAAGGCCATGAAGCTCAATGAGCAGGGTGTGAAGGTGACGCGGCCGAAGGCATCGCCGCGCGAATTGCTGGTACCGGATTACTTCATCGCGGCGCTGGAAGAGAACCCGGCCGCATACGAAGTCTTCAACGAATTCTCAACCAGCGCCAAGCGCGATTACTGCGACTGGCTGACGGAAGCCAAGACCGAGGCTACGCGCGACAAGCGCGTGGCCCAGGCGGTCGAATGGATTGCCGAAGGCAAGAAGCGGCACTGGAAGTACGAGAGCTGCTAAGCCGCCGCTTAAGGCATTACCATCAGTTGCAGGCCCGAAGCGGTGCCTGGCGCGTGGTAGACGCGCTGGGTGGCCTTCACGAAGTCTTCCGGCTTCGCGTTCGGGATGTTGGTGAAGGTCTGCGGGTTCAGGTCGACCAGCGGGAACCAGCTGCTCTGCACATGCACCATGATGCGGTGGCCGCGGCGGAAGGTGTGCTGTACGTCGCCCAGCTGGTAGCTGAGCGGCTCCACCTTGCCCGGCAAGAATGGCTCGGGCTTTTCGAAGCTGTTGCGGAACTTTCCGCGCAGCGGATTGCCCCGCACCAGTTGCTGGTAGCCGCCCATTTTCACTGATGGCGGCGCCACGTCCTTGTGCTTTTCCTCTTCCTTGTCCTGCGGGTAGTCGTTCGGGTAGACGTCGATCAGCTTGACCACGAAATCGCTGTCGGTGCCGGTGGTGGAGACGAACAGTTTTGGCGTCACCGGGCCGGCGATGGTCACGTCTTCTTCCAGTACTTCGCTCTGGTACACCAGAACGTCCGGGCGGCTGGAAGCGAAGCGCTGGTCGGACACCATGTATTCGCGCGGCACGCCGGTCGCCGGATAGCCGATGTAAGGCACCGGCTTGCGCGGGTCGCTGACGTATTCGTCGAAGCCGCTGCCGGCGGCCGGCTGGGTCCAGCCCAAGGTACCGTTCGGTCCCAGGTACAGCATCTTCGCCTTCGCCTGCACCGGCGGCCAGGCGGTGTACTGGCGCCAGGCGTTGGTGCCGGTCTCGAAAGTATTGACCGCAGCAATCGGTTGCGCCGGTTTGACGCCTTTCAACTGTTCCTCGAAGAAGGGGAACAGCAGCTTCTTGTTGAAATGTTCGCTGGTCTTGCTGTCGAACTTGACGTGGCCCAGGCGCTTGCCTTCGCCACCGGCCCAGCCGCCGTGCGACCAGGGGCCCATCACCAGGCCGTTGAAGACGCCGGGATTATTCTTGCCCACGGCGCGGTAGATCGAGAACGGCCCGGCCGGATCTTCCGCATCGAACCAGCCGCCAACCGTCATCACGGCGGCTTTGACGTTCTTCATGTGCGGCGCCAGGTTGCGCGACTTCCAGAATTCGTCGTAGGTGTCGTGGTCGATGGTCGGCTTCAGGTAGGCCAGCTGCTTGGGCTGCATGCCGGCCAGGATGTTCGACAACGTCAGGCGCTGCAGGAAGTAGTCGTAGCCGCTGGTGGTGCCGTAATCGAATTCGCTCCAGCTCTTGGGCAGGGGCGATGGGTTCTTTTCTTCGGTGAAGGCTGCGTAGAAGTCGAAGTTGGCGGCCAGCATGAAGGCGCCGCCATGATACGAGTCGTCGCCCATGAACAGGTCGGTGACCGGTGCCTGCGGCGAGGCGGCCTTGATCGCAGGATGCGAATCGATGATGCTGGCCGAGGTGTAGAAGCCGGGATAGCTGATGCCGTAGATGCCGACCTTGCCGTTATTGTTGGCCACATGCTTGAGCAGCCAGTCGACGGTATCGTGCATGTCGCGGCTCTCGTTGCCTTCGCCCGCTTCCAGCGCGGTCTTGGCATGCGGCGTCATTTCCTGCCATTTGCCCTCGGACATATAGCGGCCGCGCACGTCCTGCTTGACGAAGATGTAGCCGGCGTCGCTGAAGTCGGCGGAAGGGCCCAGGCGGCGCGGGAAGAAGTCCGGCCCGTACCGGAGCTGGCCGTCGACGTTCACGCCCGCACTGTAAGGCGTACGTTCGACCAGGAAGGGATAGGCTTTGCTGGCATCCTTCGGCACGTAGACGGCCGTGAACAGGCGCACGCCATCGCGCATCGGGATGCGGAATTCGTATTTGGTGTAAGAGGAGCGAAGCTCCGGCTTTTCATCAGGCGCTGCGTGGGCGGTGCCTGCAAAGGCCAGTGCAAGGGAAAGAGTGATGGGGCTGATTTTGGATTGCATGGGTCTTTATACGGCGATGCCAGGTCCCAACACGCTGCGCGTGTCAGGAGCTGGCACCGGGGTTATCGGGCGATGCCAGGTCCCACCACGCTGCGCGTGTCAGGAGCTGGCACCGTAGGTTATCTAGATTTCTCCCGGTCGAAGACGGGCTCGCGTTTCGTAAAGGCGCAGGTTGGCCAGTTTGCCGGCGTAGATGGCGCTGTCGCCGCGCGTGGTGCTATTCATCAGGGCCAGCGCCATATGCTTGTCGGCTTCCTTCAGGTTGCCCAGTTCGAACGACGCCTTGGCCAGCCAGAAGTGGAACTCGTGATAATACGGTGCGCGCTGCACTTCGCGCACGAACATTGAGCGCGCTTTCTGGTAGTCGCCTGCCGCCATTGCTTTCTGGCCGATGTGGAAGAAGTAGAACGGCGGGTAGGGTTCCAGGCGTTCCAGTTCGGCTTTGTACCTGGCCGATTCTTCCTTCTTGCCCAGTGCATTGGTGACTTCGGACAGGTTGAACAGGATGACCGTATTGAGCGGCTCATGCTGGTGGGCGAAACGTAGCGTGCTTTCGGCCATCTTGATGTCGCCATGGCGCTGGTAGACGGTGGACAGGGTGTTGTACCCCATCAGGAAATTGGGCTCGTATTCGATGGCGGCGCGGGCCCACCAGTAAGCATCATCCAGCTTGCCCTGTACCAGCGTCTCGGCGGCGCGGTTGTTCATGTACATGGCCACCACGGTGCGCTGCGAAATGATCTCGGTCGGCATCAACTCGGCATCCGGCGGCGGCAGGAAGTCGATGACGATCGAGCGCATGGTATCGTAGGTGCGCTCCGATACGGGATTGGGCTTGCTCAACACCAGGTTGACGTGGCCGCTGCTGAAGTACAGCGAACCGGCACGGCTCCAGGTGTCTTCACTGGTGATGCGCTGGAATTGCACCTCCAGTCCCAGTTCCTGGGCAAAGGCGGCAGTCATGATCACCAGCGACATGCAGTTGCCGGCGCGGGCGGCAAAGGCCTCGGCGGCGGTGCGCGTTGTCTCGGAATCGTATTCCAGGCGAAGCTGGTCGCGCTGGTACAGCGCTTCATACAGCGCCTGGTGCTTCGACTTTCCGGCTAGCGATGAACGGAGCTTGCCCGCATAGGACTTCATTTCCGGCGACAGTTCGAAGACCTGTTCCGGCGTGATCAGGTCGGCCGGTTTGCGGAAGGCCGCATCGGTAAAGAGTGCCCTTTCAGGCGCTGTAACTGCCGGCGGACCGCTTGCGCAGCCGGCCAGCAATGCAGCGAACATCAATGTTGACAGTAGTTTCATGGTGGCGTCTCCTCACCTCTATGAAACTAGTATGTGCGCGTCTCAGGGGGCTGTCAATTCAACGCTGATGTCGTCGATTCCAAGGGTCGCCAGGGCGTCGCGCAGGTCGTCGATCTCCGCTTCCACGTCGTCGCCGACATCGAGGCGGCGATCGGCGTGCGCCAGCTCGCCGGTGGCGCCGATCAGTTGCACGCCAAGGGCGGCATCTTCATCGGTTTCCACCAGGGTAATGACGGCGCGGGCAGGTCCATGGCTGCCCAGGGCTGCGCCGAATTCGGCCATCATGGCCAGCATCCAGTGTTCGGCCTTGCCTTGCTGCAGGGCGCCGTAGAACAGGTCCTGGTACAGGAAGTTCAGGCGCAGCTCGCCGGCGCGGCCGGTACCGGCCAGGCAGCGCTGCACCTGCGGGGTGGCGGAAACGGTCCAGTCCTGGTAACGCTGCATGCGCGCTTCGAACCAGGCATCCTGCTTCTTGCCGGCGGCAGGCACGGTGTAGAACGGGTCGTCGGCGCGTTTCAGGGCGAAACCGAGCAGGAAGCGCAGTTCGACTGCCTCGTCCTCGGCGCCGAACGCCGATGGCTGCCAGCCGGCGATGCTGCGCAGCAGGGCGGGGGCGTCGGCCACTTTCTTGTCCATCAAGGCGGCTGCCGCTTCATGCACCATGGCGTTCAGCTGGCTGGCGCTGATGCGCTCCATTTCGGCCAGGTCATAGGCATGCTGCACCAGTACGACCTTGGCTTTCGGGCCTTCCAGGCCGGCGCTGGTAAAGCTGTCGAGCAGGGCAGCGTAGGCTGCTTCGTCCTGGAACCCTTCCGCTTCGCGCAAGCCGCCCTGGCTATGCACGAAGACGG
This sequence comes from Duganella sp. Root336D2, assembly GCF_001425005.1. Taxonomy (GTDB): domain Bacteria; phylum Pseudomonadota; class Gammaproteobacteria; order Burkholderiales; family Burkholderiaceae_D; genus Rugamonas. Next base: position 23,716 of record NZ_LMDB01000012.1, read on the forward strand.
GGATGGCGAAAGCGTTGATTTCCATTTCCGGGCCGTCGCCCTTGCGCAGCACCACGGTGCCGGCATCTTCTTCGATGGCGTCCTTCAGCGTGCGGTAGGCATCGGCGTCTTCACCGCGGGCCAGTTCGATGGCGCCATACAGGACGGCGTCCTTGCCCTGGCGCAGGTAGCGCCGCACGGCGTGGCGCAGGTCGTCTTCCTGTGCCAGCGCGAGGCTGAACAGTTCCTGGCTCAGGATTTCATCTTTGTCGGCGGGAGGATTATTCGGCTTGCGTGGTGCTGGGCGCTTGTTCTTTGTCTTTTGCATGCGGCTCAGTGTTCAATGTGGAAGGTTTCGTGTAGTTCGTCCAGCAGGTCGGCGGATTCGTCCTCGTTCATGCCGAGGTGGCGGCAGGCGGCCTCGCCGCCTTTTTCCCATTCCAGCGAAGCGCTGTTGCCGTGGTAGCGCTGGATGGCGCGTTCGGCCAGCACCGCACCGGCGACCAGGGCGCGGATCGCGTCGTCGGTGGCGTCGTCGCCCAGCACTTCGTAATCGTGATGGTGCAGGATGGCCCAGGATACGTCCGGCGACAGGCCCCAGTTGCGCGCCAGCAGGCAGCCGATGGCGGCGTGGTTGGTGGTGTGGCGCGCATCTTCGATCTCGGTGAACTTGCGGGTGGCGGCGCCGTTGCAGATGTCCAGCGTCTGGCCGTAATCGTCAAAGCGCGCCATCAGGATCGGGATGCCGATGTCGCAGAACAGGCCGAACGTGTGGGCGATATCGGGCGGCGCCAGGCGCAGCTTGCGCGCAATGAAGACCAGGGCCTGGGCGCGGCAGGACGACACTTCCCAGAACTGGTTCAGGGCCGGGTTGTTGGCGCCGACTGCGTCGCGCGCCAGGATGCCGGTCAACATGGCGGCGCACTGGTTAATGCCGAGGAAATTAATGGCCTGCTCAACCGACTTGGCTTTGCGTGCCGCGCCGTAAAACGGCGAGTTGGCGAGTTTCAGCAGGGCGCCCGACATGCCCACGTCGTTGCCGATGATGCGCGCGATGGCGCGCGGCGACGGATCTGGTTGCGCCAGTTCGCGCTGCAGGTCGACCAGCAGGCTGGGACGCGGCGGGATGCGGATGGAGCGCAACAGCGCGTCTTCTGCGGTCGTATTGTGGGCCGGGAGCCGGGTTGCTGCTGTTGTCATTTTGCTTCGAGGGTTATGCTGCTGGACGGGCAACGCCATTATCGCCTGTTTTTGCCTGCAACCCGGGGCACGAATGGGTTTTTTTCATCAGCATTGCTCCGTGAAACCCCGTCCTTCAAGGCGGGGAGTGAAAGGAGCCGACTGCGAAGCAGTCGTTCCCCTTGAGATTAGTGAAATACTGTATGAAATTACAGTATGATTCTCGTCTTTCGTTATCGTGTGAAATCGCTGAACGGGCTCCTCAATCAATGGGGCCGTTCGGTGAATTTCGTCTGGAACTACTGCAATGACCGGCAGAAGGATGCCCTGCGGTTCTGGCGCCCTTGGCTGACGGGTTTTGACTGAACAATCTGACGAAGGGCAGCAGCAAAGAACTTGGACTGCATTCCGGCAACATCAATGCTGTTTGCGAACAGTACGCCAAATCCCGAGGGCAACACCGTCGACCTTATTTGCGTTACCGTGGGCGTAGAACTCTGGGCTGGGTACCCTTGAAGGGGCGCGACCTGCACCGGGAAGGCGATGCGTTTCGCTTTGCGGGACATACCTTCCGTGTGTTCAACTCGCGGCCTCTGCCGGAGGGCAAGATCAAGGATGGCACCTGTTTTTCGCAAGACAGCCGGGGCAACTGGTTCCTCAATATTGTGATCGAAGTTTCCGAACCGCCGGTTCGTCCGCTCGATCAGGGAGTTGGTATTGATCTGGGTTTGAAAGACTTGGCCGTGCTGTCTGATACCAAGAGGATTCCTGCGCCTGGTTTCTACCGCAAGGCCGAAGCGGCGCTCGCGGTGGCGCAGCGTGCGCATAAACGGCGCAGGATCAAGGCCATCCATGCCTATACGGCACGCTGCCGGATCGATTTTCTACATAAAGAATCGTTGAAGATCGCACGTGCCTTCGACCATATCGCTGTCGGTCATGTCAATGCCGCCGGACTCGCCCAGACCAGCCTGGCGAAGTCCGTGCTTGATGCAGGCTGGTCGTCCTTCCGGAGAATGCTGGCGTACAAGGCCGTTAGGCATGGCGCGCGGTATGTGGAAGTCGACGAACGTTTTACTACCAAGACCTGCTCGAATTGTGGAACCCCAATCCAGATTCGAGCGCCAAGGCGGGGACCGAGAGGAATCGCAGGCCTTGGAATAAGAGCGTGGGCATGCAGTGATTGCGGTGAAGTACATGATCGTGATCTCAACGCTGCGAAAAACATTCTCCGTCGCGGGCGTGCGACGCTGGTTGCAGGAATCCCCGTCCTTTAGGGCGCGGAGGACGTCAAGCCTAAATGGCAGGATTGCTATAATCGATAGCATGTCTCCCCACATTTTGGCCGGTATCGATTTCAGTGCTCCTGCACAGCAAGTGGGGCGCCGCCTGATCGGCGTGACAGTGCTCGTCAATGGCGTGGGCGGCCGTATTGTCGAGGTGGAGGCGTATGACCGCGAAGATCCGGCTTCGCACGCCTTTGCCGGCAGGACGGCGCGCAATTTCGCCATGTTCGGCCCGCCGGCCCATGCCTATGTCTACCTGTCGCATGGCATCCACTGGTGCATGAACTTTGTCTGCCAGGAGGAGGGGCATGGGGCCGGGGTGCTGATCCGGGCCATTGAGCCGCTGGAAGGCATCGCGCAGATGCAGGCGCGGCGCGGCCTGGAGGATGTGCGGCTGCTGTGCTCGGGGCCGGGGCGGCTGGCGCAGGCCATGGGCGTGACGCGCGAGCTGAATGCCATGCCGCTCGGCGCAGCGCCGTTCGAACTGCTGCCGCGCAAGGGGCGGGTGCAGGTCGTGGCCGGGCCGCGTATCGGGATTTCAAAGGCGGTGGACGTTCCGTGGCGCTTCGGCCTGGCCGGCTCGCCGTTTGTCAGCCGCCCATTCCGCTAAGCCCTGCCGCGCGCGCATCGGGCTGTTAGCGGTGCGCCGGTCGCCTTTCGGCGCTGTCTCACCATGATCTTCGGCGGCCAGTTTCGTACCCGCTTGCGGTGACGCTTCATCACCGAGCTCAAACACGGCAACCGCCTGCGCCAGCCCGGCGGCCTGCTCCTGCAAGCTCGCTGCCGCCGCTGCTGCCTGTTCGACCAACGCGGCATTCTGCTGGGTGACATCATCAATCTGCCCCACTGCCTGGTTGACCTCAGTAATCCCGCGTGCCTGCTCCGCACTGGCATCGCTGATGCGCTGGATGATGCTGCCAACTTGCCGTACCGAGGCCACGATATCGCCCATGCTGCCGCCAGCCTCGCCAACCGACTCCGCGCCGCGGTCGATCGTCGCCACCGATGCATTGATCAGCGCCTTGATTTCATGCGCCGCAGTCCCACTGCGCTGTGCCAGCGTCCGCACTTCAGCCGCAACGACAGCAAACCCGCGCCCCTGTTCGCCGGCCCGCGCCGCTTCCACTGCGGCATTCAAAGCCAGGATATTGGTCTGGAACGCGATCCCGTCAATTACCCCGATGATTTCGACGATCTTGCGGGACGAGGCGCGAATCGCTTCCATGGTCTGCACCGCATCGGACACCGCTGCGCCGCCGCGCGCCGCGAGCTCGTTGGCGTTGGCGGCTACCTGGCAAGCCTCGCGCGCATGTTCCGCATTGCTGCGCACTGCCGCCGCCAGGCTGTCGACCGCGCTGGCGGTTTCCTCCAGCGAGCTTGCCTGCAATTCGGTGCGTGCCGACAGATCCATATTCCCGGTCGCGATCTCGCGCGCGGCAAGGTCGATCTGCTGCACCGCGCCGCGAATCGCGCGGATGGTGCCGTTCAACTGGGCTACGCTGCCGTCCAGCGCGCGCGCCGTATCGCCGATCTCGTCGCGTCCCTTTGCCGGAGGCCTTGGCGCCAACTGTCCCGATGCCAGGCTGCGCACGCCGTCGCCGATGGACTGGATATCCCGCAGCAGCGCGCGCCTCACCAGCATCGACACTGCCAGCGACAAGGCTACCGATAGCGCCAGCAAGCCCGCCATCGTCATCCCCAGCAAGCGGAACTCCTGCCGCGCCCCTGCGTAGGCCGCCTCGCTCAGCGACTTCTCCAGGGCAGCCAGTTGCGACAACTGCATATCCAGGGCCGCGAACTGGCGCTCCGCCTTCGCCATGGCGTTGGTCGCAATCGACTGGTCCACTTGCGCCAGCTCGATGGTCTCCTGCACCGCCTTGCGGTAGCTTGCCAGCGCTTCTTGCGAAACAGCCAGCAAAGCGCGCTCGTCGGCCGCCGCCGCGCGCGCAAGGTGCTGCAGCCGCGTGCCGACTGCGCCATGCCGGTTGCGGATTTGCGCCGTCAGCGCATCGAGCCGCGCCTGCGCAAAGCTGCCGTTGATCCAGGCCAGGAGCTGGTAAATATTGGCGTGCGCCATGCGCGCCTCGCCCGCCACATCCGCCACCGCCTGCAGCCGCGCCGCCCGCAACTGCACCAGGTTTTCCATTGATGCGTTCTGCCGCACCATGCCGAACCAGGCGCATGCCGCTGTCGCCAGCAGCAGCGCCAGTACCACGCCCGGCGCCAGCAGCAGCTTGGGTCCAATCCGCAGTCGGTTCAGCATGGCCGTCTCCTACTTTTTGTAGATGCCTGCTTCCAGCACCGCATCGCCGACGCGCTGGATATAGGTGGTCTTCGGCTCGATCTTGCCGGTGGTGGGATTCTTGTACATGTAGTCGACCCAGCCCTTGCCCTTTTTTGCGGCCAGCTCGATGATCTCGCGCCGGTATTTCTTGCCGCTGGCATCCGGCACGTCGGTCAGGTCCTTGCCGACGATGGTGGGATTGACCGGATGCGCCAGCACGATGCCCGACTGCAGGTCGCGGATATCGACGTACAAAGCGCCCTGGATGAATTCGGGATCCTTGGCGGAGATCTTCTCGATGAATTTGTCCTTGCCATGCTGCTTGATGAAGCTAGCGCCTTTTTCCACCATGGCGATGGCGTCCTTCTCGGTCGGTTCGCTGGCGTCGGCCGCCGCCACGGAGAGGAAGAGCAGTGATGCGGTCAGGATGCGTTTCATGCCGGGCTCCTTGGGTGGGATGGAAGCCCAACTGTACGTCTGCGCACCTGGTCGGGAGTTGCGCAAACGCAAGCTCGTAGGATTTTTCCGGCTGGGTATTGAGCTACGGCAATAGGCCGTTTCTTAAGCGGACCATCATGAAGTCCTAGCCCACCCACCCAGGAGTACGTCATGACCGCCGATGCCCTGCCCAAGTTCAAGCCATACACCCGCCAAACCATCCGCCAGGCGCCGCAGTGGGAGTTGCTGACGCCCGAGCAGCAGGAGGCAGTGCAGGTCATCTCGCATGTGCTGCCGTTCCGCACCAACCAGTATGTGCTGGAGCAGCTGATCGACTGGGACAATATCCCGGACGATCCGATCTACCGCCTGGTATTCCCGCACCGCGACATGCTGCCCGCGCACGAGTACTGGCAGCTGCGCGACCTGGTGCTGGTGAAGCAGGATGACGCGGCCGCGCAACAGTTGGTGCGGCAGATCCGCCTGCGCATGAATCCCCATCCGGCGGGGCAGATGACGCACAACGTGCCGCGTGTGAACGATGCCCCGTTGCGCGGCTTGCAGCACAAATACAAGGAAACAGTGCTGTTCTTCCCCAGCGCCGGCCAGACCTGCCACGCTTACTGCACCTTCTGCTTCCGCTGGCCGCAGTTCGTCGGCATGGACGATATGAAGTTCGATGCGCGCGAAACCACGCAGCTGGTGGAATACCTGAAGACGCACAAGGATGTGACGGACGTGCTGATCACGGGCGGCGACCCGATGATCATGAATACGCGCTCGATGGAGGAGATCATCACGCCGCTGCTTGGGCCGGGACTGGAGCATATCCAGAATATCCGCGTCGGCACCAAGTCCGTATCGTACTGGCCGCAGCGCTATGTCAGCGACCGCGATGCCGACGATTTGCTGCGCCTGTTCGAGCGTGTCGTTGCGTCGGGCAAGAACATGGCGATCATGGGGCATTACAGCCATGCGGTGGAGTTGAGGCAGGAAGTGGCGCAGCAGGCCGTCAAGCGGATCGTCGGCACCGGCGCCACCCTGCGCATGCAAGGGCCCTTGATCAGGCATATCAACGAGGACCCGGCCAGCTGGGCCGAACTGTGGCGCACCGGGGTGAGGCTGGGGGCGATCCCCTACTACATGTTCGTGGAACGCGATACCGGGCCGCGCGAGTATTTCCAGTTGCCGCTGGCGCGTGCGCACGAAGTGTTCCAGCAGGCTTACCAGATGGTCTCCGGCCTGGCGCGCACCGTGCGTGGGCCCTCCATGAGCGCCTTCCCCGGCAAGGTGGTGATTGACGGCGTGGCGCAGGTCGGCGGCGAAAAGGTGTTCGCGCTGCAGTTCCTTCAGGCGCGCAACGCGGATTGGGTACGCAAGCCGTTCTACGCCAAGTACGACCCGACCGCGACCTGGTTCGACCAGCTTCGTCCGGCATTCGGCCGCGATAAATTCTTCTTTGAGGAGGGCGGGCAGGGACCCGGGCATGTGCCGGGTGCGGCGACCGTGCCGGTACTGCCGCGCCGCGTGATTCCGCTGGTCGCCTAGGAGCATGCGATGCGCTCGCCCGCCGCCGCTCCCGATACTCCTGCAGCAGCGGTGGCGCCAGTGCGCTGGTGGCGCGGGCGCGAGCGTATGCCGGGCACCCTGTCAGGTCCCGCCACGCTGTTCCTGGTGTTCATTCCCTTCGCGCTGGGGCACTACGTCTCATGGCTGCTGCGCAGTGTGAACGCCATGCTGGCGCCGCAGCTCGTGGCGCAGGCGAACCTGACGTCCGCGCAGCTCGGCATGCTGACCAGCACCTATTTCCTCGCCTTCGCATTTGCCCAGATCCCGATCGGCATTGCCCTGGACCGGTATGGGCCGCGCCGCGTGCAATTCGTGCTGCTGCTGGTTGCCGCAGTCGGCACGCTTGCCTTTGCAGGCGGCCGGGACTTCGCGGGCCTGGCGATTGCCCGCGCGCTGATGGGGTTCGGGCTCGGGGCGTGCTTCATGTCCGCCATCAAGGCCCTCACCACCTGGCTGCCCGCGCACAAAGTTCCGTCGGTACAGGGCTACCTGATCGCTGCCGGCGGGCTTGGCGCCGCAACCGCCACCTTGCCGGTGCGCCTGGCCTTGCAGCATATGAGCTGGCAATGGCTGATGATCGGATTGGCCGGCGCCTGTATTCTCGTCGCGCTGCTGATCCTCCTTCTTGCGCCGACGCCGCCAGCCGCGCCGCCGCGTCCATTCACCCGCAACGCGCTGGTGGAGATATTCGGCCACCCGGTGTTTCGCGAGACGGCAATGCTGGTACTGCTGCCGCACACTGTATTCTTCGGCGTGCAGGGGCTGTGGATCGCCCGTTGGCTGGCCGACGTGCCGCGCTACGGTGAACAAGCGATCGCCTGGCTGCTTTACCTCGGCATGGCGGCCGTGATCTTCGGCTCGATCGCGGTCGGTCAGTTGACCGAGTTCGCGACGAAGCGGGGCTGGCGCACGCTGGATGTGGCGGCGGCCGGCGTGCTGTTGTTCTTGCTGCTGCAATGCGTTTTTGTATCCGGATGGCGGCCAGCGCAACAGGTGCTGCCGGTGCTGTTCATGCTGGTGGGCTGCGTCACCGGCATGGAATATTCAATTGTTTCGCAGGCCATGCCGCCAGCATTGACGGGCCGCGCTTCGACTTGCCTGAACTTGCTGATCTTCGTTGGCGCCTTCGTGGTGCAGGCCGGCTTCGGCCAGGTGATCGGCCTGTGGCAGCCATCGCCCCTCGGGCATTACCCCATCGCCGCCTATCAATACGCCTTCGCTTTGCTGGTGCTGATCCAGTTGCCGGGCCTGTGCCGCTACCTGCTCCGGCGCTTCCGGTAAAATGTCGCCTTCAACAAGAAGGAAGATAGTATGAAACTGGTTCGTTACGGCCGTATAGGCAAAGAAAAACCTGGCCTGATCGATGAATTCGGCAAACTGCGCGACCTGTCCGGCGAAATCAGCGACTTCGCTGGCGCCAACCTGTCCGACAAGGTGCTGCGCAAGCTGGCCAAGATCGATCCCGAAACGCTGCCGGTAGTGCGCGGCAACCCGCGGTTCGGCGTACCGGTTGCCAAGGTGGGAAAATTTATCGGTGTAGGCCTGAACTACGCCGACCACGCGAAGGAAGCCGGCCTGCCGATTCCGAGTGAACCGATTATTTTCATGAAGGCGATCACCTGCCTGTCCGGCGCGGACGATCCGATCATGCTGCCCAAAGGCTCGAAGAAGACCGATTGGGAAGTGGAGCTGGGCGTGGTGATCGGCACCCGCGCGCGCAACGTCAGCGAGGAAGACGCGGAAAAGCATATCGCCGGCTACTGCGTGGTGAATGATGTGTCGGAACGCGAATTCCAGCTGGAGAACGGCGGCACCTGGGACAAGGGCAAGGGTTGCGATACTTTCGGCCCGGTTGGCCCGTGGCTGGTGACACGCGACGAAGTGTGGGACCTGGACAAGCTGGACCTCTACCTTGAGGTGAATGACAAGCGCATGCAGACCGGCTGCACCGAGACCATGATTTTCAAGGTACCGCAGCTGATTGCATATATCTCGCGCTTCATGACGCTGGAGCCGGGCGATATCATCGCCACCGGCACGCCGCCCGGTGTGGGGCTGGCGCGCAAACGGTTCCTGAAGAAGGGGGATTTTGTGCGGCTGGGTATTGCCGGCCTGGGCGAGCAGCAGCAGGACGTGATCGGCTACCAGGAGTTCTAATCCAGGCCCGCGGCCGCCGCACGTCACTGTCAGGCCGGCCGCACCCGCAGCAACGCCCGCTCCAAGCCATCACTCAAGCGCCCCACAATCTGTTGCAGGTCCGCCTCCGTCGCAATAAACGGAGGCGCCAGCAGCACATGATCTCCGCGCCTGCCATCGATGGTCCCACCCATCGGATACACCATCAAGCCGCACTCCATGCAGGCATCCTTCACCGCCGCATGGAGCCGCAAGTCCGGGTCAAACGGCCGCTTGGCCTCCCTGTCCTGCACCAGCTCCAACGCCAGCAGCATCCCGCGCCCCCGGATATCCCCCACATTCGGATGCATCGAAAATGCATCGCGCAGCATGCGCTTGAACGAAGCACCGCGCACGGTCACCGCCCCCAGCAGCGAATCGCGCCGGATCACCTTCTGCACCGCCAGCGCCGCCGCCGCCGCCACCGGATGCCCGACATAAGTATGCCCATGCTGGAACACCCCGCTGCCTGAGCGCAGCCGCTGCACGATATGGTCGCGTGCAAGCACCGCGCCGATCGGCTGGTAGCCCGCACCCAGTCCCTTGCCCAGCGCAACGATATCGGGCACCACGCCTTCCTGCTCGATCGCATACAGCGTCCCGGTACGCCCCATGCCGCACATCACCTCATCGGCGATCATCAAAATGCCATACTTGTCGCACAGCGAACGCACGCCCTTGAAATAGCCCGGCGTCGGCGGTACCGCGCCGCTGGTGGCGCCCACCACCGTCTCGGCGCAGAAGCCGATCACATGCTGCGGCCCCAGGTCGAGGATCCTGGCCTCCAGTTCCTGCAACAGGTTGGCCGTGTATTCGTGGACATCCTGCCCGGCGCGCCGCTCGCGGTATTCGAAGCAGGGCGACACGCGCGCCACGTCCATCAGCAGAGGCTCGAAATGGCGCCGGCGATACTCGTTGCCGCCCAGGGCCAGCGCGCCTAGCGTGTTGCCGTGATAACTCTGGCGCCGCGCGATGAAAACGCGCCGCTCTGTTTCGCCATGCTCGACGAAATACTGGCGCGCCAGTTTCAGCGCGGCCTCGATGGCTTCCGACCCGCCCGATACCAGGTAGGCATAATTCAAATCGCCCGGCGCATCCTGTGCCAGCCGCTCACCCAACTCTTCGGCCGCCTCGGTAGTAAAAAAGGAGGTATGCGCGTAAGCCGCCACCTTGAGCTGCGACTGCATCGCCGCCAGCACATCCGGATGGCTATGCCCCAGCGAGGACACCGCAGCGCCGCCGCTGGCATCGATATAGGTTTTGCCATCGCTGTCGCGCACTTGCATGCCGAAAGCGGCGGCGGCGACGGGTGGGGTGCGGCGCAGGTCACGGTGGATCAGGTGGGTCATGGCAGCTCCTTGCTTGGTTGGTCGTGCAAGGACATTAGCGCGCGTGCGGCGGCGGCGTTTTGATTTTTCTCCTGTCCTGTGCGACCATTTGCCGCTATGAGCGAACGACTAGGACCTATTTCCCCTTCCGATATGACAGCCGAGCAGCGCGCCGCCGCACAGGCAGTCATCGATGGACCGCGCGGCGCGTTGTACGGCCCTTTCGTGCCTTTGCTGCACAGCCCTGAACTGATGGCCTGTACCCAGCGGCTGGGCGAATACCTGCGCTACCGCAGTGCGATCGGAACGCGGCTGACCGAACTGGCCATCCTGGTCACGTCGCGGCAGTGGAACCAGCAAGTTGAATGGGCAATCCATGCGCCCATCGCGGCGCAGGAAGGAATCCCGCAGCCTGTCATCGACGCCATCGCAGCCCGCCAGGCGCCGCGGGATCTGAAGCCGGACGAGCAGGCCGTCTACGATTTCTGCCACGAACTGCACACCACAAAACAAGTGAGCGACGCCACCTGGGCGGCGGCCATGCTGCAATTCGGCGAAAAGGGCGTGACCGACCTGATGGGCATCAACGGCTATTACACTTTGCTGGCCATGGTCATGAATGGCGCTCGCTCGGCAGTACCGCCCACAACCGCAACTCCCCTCACTGAATAACGTTTGTGTGCGCGGGCTAACGGAAGCCCGGCGCGCGACGCGGCACCATCGATAGCGCTGCTTTTTCCGGGGAGCGAACGATGCCTGACCGCAGAAGTTTCCTGCAATCCGCGCTGGCTGTTGTCGGCGCCACCCAAGTGCCAAACGCTGACAGCGCCCTTGCGCCCGCTGCACCGGCGGCTCCCGCCGCACCAGCGCGGCCCGTACACCTGAACATCAATGGCCGCGATTACAGCCTGTCGCTGGAACCGCGCGTAACGCTGCTCGATGCCCTGCGCGAGCATATCGGCCTGGCCGGAACCAAGAAGGGCTGCGACCGCGGCCAGTGCGGCGCCTGCACCGTGCTGGTGGATGGACGCCGCATCAACGCTTGCCTGACATTGGCGATCATGCACGAGGGCCAGCGCGTCACCACTATCGAAGGGCTGGCCCAGGGCGACACGCTGTCGCCGCTGCAGCAAGCCTTCCTCGAGCACGACGCTTTCCAGTGCGGCTACTGTACGCCGGGGCAGATTTGCTCGGCGACGGCGCTGCTGGAGGAGGTGCGTGCCGACGGCGCCGGCTTCACCGACGACGAAATCCGCGAGCGCATGAGCGGCAATATCTGCCGCTGCGGCGCCTATCCCAATATCGTCGCCGCCATCCGCGAAGTGGCGCTGCGGCGCAGCTAAGCGAGCGCGCCATGCAATCCATCTATTACGAACGTGCCAGCGATGCGGCCGATGCCTTGCGCCTTGCGCAACAGGGCGGCGCGCGCTTCATCGGCGGCGGCACCAACCTGCTGGACTTGATGAAAGGCGACGTCGAGCATCCGTTGCGGCTGGTCGACATCACTCACGCGGGCCTTGACCGGATCGAAGAATTGCCCGGCGGCGGCCTGCGTATCGGCGCTGGCGTGCGCAACGCCGATGCCGCGCGACATGGGCTGGTACGCGAGCGCTATCCCTTGCTGGCGCAAGCCATGCTGTCAGGCGCCTCGGCGCAGTTGCGCAATATGGCGACCATGGGCGGCAACCTGATGCAGCGCACGCGCTGTCCTTATTTCACCGATACGGCCTTCAGTCATTGCAACAAACGCCAGCCCGGCTCCGGCTGCGATGCGCGCGAGGGAATCCAGCGCATGCATGCGATCCTCGGCGCCAGCCCGGCCTGTGTGGCTGTCAATCCCTCCGACATGAGCGTTGCGCTGGCGGCGCTGGACGCTGTGGTGCTGTTGCGCGGCCCGCAAGGAAATCGCGAAGTTGCGCTGGGCGACTTCCATCGGCTGCCGGGCGATACGCCGCAGCGCGACACGGTGTTGCAGCCCGGTGAACTGATCATCGCCATTGACCTGCCGCCATCGCGCATGGCGCGTCACAGCCATTACCTCAAGCTGCGCGATCGCGCCAGCTATGCCTTTGCTCTGGTGTCGGTGGCGGCAGCACTGGAGATGGATGGCGGCACCGTGCGCGAAGCGCGCCTTGCGCTGGGCGGCGTGGCGCACAAGCCATGGCGCCGCCCGGAGGCCGAGGCTCTACTGAAAGGCCGGCCGCTCGATGACGCGCAATGCCGCGCCGCCGCCCAGCAGCTTTTGGAAGGTGCGCAGCCGTTGGAAGGAAACCGCTTCAAAGTCGATCTCGCGCAGCGCGCAATCATGCGTGCCCTGCGCATAGCCGGGGAGGGCGCATGAAACAGGTTGGACAAGCAATTCCCCGCACCGACGGCCGCCTGAAAGTCACCGGTGCCGCCACGTTCGCCGCCGAGCATCCCTTGCCGCGTATGGCGCACGCCGTGCTGGTGCTCAGTACGATCGCCAAGGGACGTATCAGCGTGATCGATACGGTGCGCGCCGGCAGCATGCGCGGTGTGTTGGCAGTCATGACGCACAGGAACGCCCCGCGACTGCCGCGCGAGAAGCCGGGTGGCGAGGAGCAGAAGCCGCCGCCGCCGAAACTGAACCTGCTGCAGGATGACGAAATCAAATACAACGGCCAGCCGATTGCGGTCGTGGTAGCCGAAACACTGGAGCAAGCGCAGGACGCGGCGCGCGCACTCAAGGTGCGTTATGCACCGCAGCCGGCGCTCCTGGATATCCAGGCTGCGAAAGGAAAGCTGCGCAAGCCGAAGGAGCAACCAGACCGCCCCATGCAGACGCAGCGCGGCAATGTGCAGGCGAACCTGTCGCAAGCAGCCCAGCGCATCGACGTTTTGTACACCACGCCAGTCGAGAACCATAACCCGATGGAGCCGCATGCCACCATCGCTGCCTGGGACGGCGACCGCCTCACGCTGTACGACGCCACGCAGTATGTCACCGGCGTGAAAAAGAACTGCGCCCGTGCGCTCGGCATCCCGCCGGAAAAGGTGAGGGTGGTGTCGCCCTATGTCGGCGGCGGCTTTGGCTGCAAGGGCAATATGTGGTCGCACGTGGTGCTGGCCGCCATGGCTGCGCGCATGGCAGGTCGCCCGGTCAAGCTGGCGCTCGAGCGGCCGCAGATGTTTGCACCGGTCGGCGCGCGGCCGATGACGGAGCAGCGCTTCCGCCTTGGCGCCAGCGCCGATGGCCGGCTGCTGGCGGTGGCGCATGACACCATTTCGCATACTTCCGTGCAGGACGATTTCACCGAGCCATGCAGTTCGCCGACCCGCATCTTGTACGCCAGCGACAGCCTGCAGACCACGCAGCAACTGGCCACGCTGAACGTCGGCGTTCCGACCTATATGCGCGCACCGGGAGAGGCAACGGGCAGCTTTGCCCTCGAATGCGCCATCGATGAAATGGCATATGCACTCGACATGGACCCGGTTGCCCTGCGGCTGCGCAACTACGCCGAGCAGGATCCTGAGAAGAACATCCCCTTTTCGGCCAAGCAGCTGCGCGAGTGCTACAAGGTGGCGGCGGAACGCTTCGGCTGGGCCAGGCGCACTTCAACGCCGCGCTCGATGAAGGCCGGCCGCACGCTGGTTGGCTGGGGCATGGCCACCGCCACCTACCCGGCCAACCGCATGCCGGCGAAAGCCTGGGCCAGCATCGCGCCCGACGGCACGGCGCAGGTGCGCTGCGGCTCGCAGGATATCGGCACCGGTACCTACACCATCATGACCCAGGTGGCGGCGGACGCGCTCGGCCTGCCGCTGGAGAAAGTACACTTTGAGCTGGGTGATACGGAGATGCCCGAAGCGCCCGTATCGGGCGGTTCGATGACCGCTGCCAGCGTGGGGCCGGCTGTCCACCGCGCCTGTACAGCTGCACGCGAAAAACTGGTGGCGATGGCGGTGGCCGACCAGGCTTCGCCCCTGCACGGCTTCAATGCTGCGGAAGTGGAAGCGGCAGGTGGCTGGCTGCGCCTGCGAGCCACGCCGGAACGCGGCGAGCCGGTAGCGGCAGTCATTGCGCGTAATGGCGGGCAGGCCATAACCGGCGACGCCGAAGCCAAGCCGGGCGAGGAGAAGAAGCAGTACTCCATGCACTCCTTCGGCGCGGTCTTCGTGGAGGTCAATGTGGACCCAGACCTTGGCACGGTGCGGGTGCCGCGCATCGTGGCCTGCTATGACGTGGGCACGGTACTGAATGCGAAAACCGCGCGCAGCCAGTTCATCGGCGGCATTGTATGGGGGCTGGGCATGGCCCTGATGGAAAAGACCGAAATGGATTGGCGCTATGGCCGAGCCACCAACGCCAACCTGGCCGACTACCACGTGCCGGTGAACGCGGACATTGGCGACATCGACGTGGTGGCGTTGCCTGGCAATGACACCCATTTCAACGAACTGGGTGCGCGCGGCATCGGTGAAATCGGCATCGTTGGCGTGGCCGCTGCCGTAGCGAATGCGGTCTACCACGCCACCGGCAAGCGCCTGCGCGACCTGCCGCTTACCCTCGACAAGCTAGTTTGAGACTTTGTTGTAGGCGACCTTGCAGCTCGGGCATTGCCAGGCTGGCGCGTAATCGTCGGCTTTGCGTGTGTACCGGCACTTGGGACATGTCGACACGCGCGGCAGGTCTTCGAGCCGCGTGTTCGGTGCCGGTTTCGCGTTGGCATTCGCTCGTTGTGATGTTCGTTGCGAAGCGTTCCTGTAATCGTCCATCGCCCAGCGCCTGGCGAACCAGCGCAGCGTGTGGGGGAGCAGGGCCATGGCGCATAGCAGTGCAGCTTTCCAGCCCGAGCCCTCGCCTTTATCCAGCAAGGTGAGCAGCGTGATAAAGCTGATGACGTATGCCCAGGTCCGCAGCACCTGGCCGATGTCGATCGGGTAATCCATGATCACCTGGTAACTTGTGCCGGACGAGAAGAATCCGTTTTCTTCGCCCGCATACCTGACGCGCATGCTGGCTGTGGGGATGATTGGCAGGTAAGCGAAAATGACCCATTTGGTCGTGATGAACGATCCATCCGGTTCGAAACCCGCTTGACCGTAGAAAGTAGTGCCGATGCCGTTGATCGATGTTGCCATAATGAAGATTGTGTAGCTAAAAAGATAATCAGTGATTATCACATGTGAAGTCAGGTCTTAAAATGTAATTGAGCAAGAAAACGGGAAATGATGCGGAAATCGCCACAATCATGCGATCTGAGCGGCCCGCCAAGCTCCATCGAACGGTCGTTCCGTAAAATAATTTGCACACTAACGATTAGTGCGCTATATTTCAGTCCATGCGCTGAGCGCGCTAATCATTAATACACTAAACATAAGGAGCTTTGCCATGAAATCGTCCATCAAATCCGCCCTGATCGCTGCTTCCCTGGTTGCCGGCGCCGCCCTGGTTCCTGCCCACGCTGCCGAAGACACCACTGTCGTGCTGGTGCATGGCGCCTTCGCCGACGGTTCCGCCTGGAACAAGGTGATCCCGATCCTGCAGAAGCAAGGTGTGAAAGTGGTGTCGGTGCAGAACCCGCTGACTTCCCTGGCGGACGACGTAGCCTTTGCCCAGCGCGTGATCGATGCGCAAAGCGGCAAGGTGGTGCTGGTGGGGCACTCCTGGGGCGGTGCCGTGATCACCCAGGCTGGCGCCAGCGACAAGGTGAAATCGCTGGTCTACGTCGCGGCTTTCGCGCCGTCGGAAGGCGAAGTGGTTGGTGAACTGGGTAAGGACTTCCCGCTGCCACCGGGAATCGCGACCCTGAAGCCTGACAGCAACGGTTTTATCTACTTGTCCGCAGAATCGATGGCGGTCAACTTTGCGCAAGACCTGACGCCTGCCGAACACCGTCTGATGACCGTCACCCAGGGCCCGATCAAGGCCAGCGCCTTTGGCGACAAGGTCGACGTGGCGGCGTGGAAGACCAAACCAAGCTACTACATCGTCGCCTCCAAGGACCGCATGATCGATCCAGGCCTGCAGAAATCCTTCGCTGCGAAGATCAATGCGACCACCACCACGCTGCCCACCAGCCACGTGCCGATGGCATCGCAACCGGAAGCTGTGGCCAAGGTGATCCTGGCTGCGGTCAAACGCTAATCCACCAAAGGGGGCTGTGCTACAGTACGCGCCATGGAAAAACGCACGCCCCCTACGCTGGACCAGCACCTCTGCTTCAAGCTGTATTCGACTTCGCTGAAGATGACGCAGCTTTACAAGCCCATCCTGGCCCCGCTCAACCTGACCTATCCCCAGTATCTGGTAATGGTTGTGTTGTGGGAGGAAGAGGGCTTGGGCATCAAGGGGCTGGCCGAGCGTTTGCGGCAGGATCCGGGCTCGATCACGCCGCTGGTCAAACGATTGGAGACGGAAGGCTACCTGCTGCGCGACCGCGATCCGAATGATGAACGCAACCGCGTGCTGACGCTGACCGATCAAGGCCGCAAGCTGCGTGCCGCGGGTTTGAAGGTGAGCCAGCAGATTGCCGAGGCTTGCGCCATCACGGCGGGCGACGTGGAACGGCTGGCGGCAGGCCTCGACAAATTGAGCAGCAACCTCGGCGCCAGGGATGGCGGCTGAGTGATCGACCGTTTTCGCACCGACGTACTGGCCAACCGCAACAACCGCGCCATTCTCGAGCGATGGGCTGACCTGAATCTTCCTGACAGCTGGCTGGTGGCCGGCTGCTTGTTCCAGACGGTATGGAATCTTCAGTCCGGGCGCGCGCCCGAGGCCGATATCAAGGACTATGACCTGTTCTACTTCGATCCAGCCGATCTTAGCAAGAAAGGCGAGCAGGATGTACAGGCACGTGCCGACGAAATATTGTCCGACCTGGGC
Organism: Duganella sp. Root336D2; assembly: GCF_001425005.1. Lineage (GTDB taxonomy): Bacteria > Pseudomonadota > Gammaproteobacteria > Burkholderiales > Burkholderiaceae_D > Rugamonas. The sequence continues at coordinate 40,807 of NZ_LMDB01000012.1, forward strand.
GTTCCTATCGAAGTTGCAAACCAGGCCCGGGTTCATACATGGTACGAGTCCTACTTTGGCCATCCATACCCGCCGCTGCAAAGCGCGAGCGATGGGATCGACCGTTTCCTGATGCCGGCCACTTGCGTCGGCATTTGCCCGGAAGCGATTTACGCGCCAAACGGTCTCGAAATACTCTACGAGGGCGTACTGAGTTCTAACCCGTTGACGCCCTATCTCGACCTGTTCGAACAGAAAGCAGCATCGTATAGCGCACGCTGGCCATGGCTGCGCGTGGCCGGCAACCGGCCTTGACGTTAATCCATTCCAGCATGTCTGCAACCGGGGTTCCAACGGTGGGAAGGCACGCGGCCAGCCCGGCGCACAAGGCCCGGCTGGCGCGTGTGGGATGCTGTTTTAGGCGAGCACTTTCTTCAGCCATGCCGAGATATGCGCAAGTTCTTCGGCGCAAGCCGAGTGCTGCATCGGGTAATCATGCCATTCGATCTGGTAGCCCAGCGTTGCCAGCAGGTCGCGCGATGCGACCGCGCGCTCGATCGGGATCACAGGGTCCATGCGGCCGTGCACCATGAAGATCGGCGTCTCCTGGTTGGCAGCCTGGCGTTCGGCGGCTACCTTGTCGGCCAGCGGCACATAGCCGGAGAGGCACATCAGGCCAGCCAGCTTTTGCGGATAGCGCAGGCCGGCCTGCAATGTCATTGCACAGCCTTGCGAGAAGCCGCCCAGCACGATGCGGTTCGCCGGAATTCCGCGCGCGATTTCGCGTTCGATCAGCGCGTCGACCAGGATCTGCGACTCGCGCAGGCCTTTTTCATCTTCCTGGCGACCCAGGTCGGTATGCACGATGTCGTACCACGAGCGCATGACGTAGCCGCCATTGATCGTCACCGGCATCGTGTTCGCATGCGGGAAGATGAAGCGGATGCCCGGCAGGTCGCTCAGGTTCAGTTCATTGACGATCGGCGCCCAGCCTTCACCGCTGTCGCCCAGTCCGTGCATCCAGATCACGGAGACTCCAGGATTGGGCTTGCTGTCGATGACGATGGAATCCAGCAGGTGGGTCATGCGTTGTCCTTCTTGCGAATGGCGGATTTGGGGCGGAATGCCTTGCACACGGCGTCGTTGGTTTCAGCGTAAGGGCCGCCGATCAGGTCGATGCAGTAAGGGACGGCTGCAAACACGCCGCCAATTAATTGCTTGCCATCGGCATCTTTCAGGCCTTCCAGCGTTTCCTTGATGGCTTTCGGCTGGCCCGGCAGGTTGATCACCAGGGCTGCGTGGTCCGCGGTTTCGCGGATCACGGCGACCTGGCGCGACAGGATGGCGGTCGGCACGAAGGCCAGGCTGACCTGGCGCATCTGCTCGCCGAAGCCCGGCATTTCCTTGGTGCCGATGGCCAGCGTGGCTTCCGGCGTCACGTCGCGGCGCGCCGGGCCGGTGCCGCCGGTGGTCAGCACCAGGTGGCAGCGCACCTGGTCGACCAGGTCCACCAGGGTCGATTCGATCTGTGCTCGCTCGTCGGGAATCAGGCGCGTTTCGAAGCGCAGCGGAGTGGTCAGCGCACTGCGCAGCCACTCTTCCAGCGCCGGAATGCCCTGGTCCTGGTACACACCGCCGCTGGCGCGGTCGGAAATCGATACCAGGCCGACGACGAGCGTCTCGTCACTCATCTTCTTCGCCTTCAGGCGCGTCGACGTCAACTTCCTCGCCTGGGGACGGAGCCTTGGCTGCCGACTTGTCCAGGTCCTTCAGGATCTGGAAGATCTCGCGGTAGGCTTTCGGCGGCTTGTTCTCGGCCTGTTCCTTGCGGGCGTTGCGGATCAGGGTGCGCAGGTGCTGCACGTCCAGGTGCGGCGCTTCTGCCAGCAGCACGGTCAGTGCCTTGTCGTCGGCCAGCAGCTTGTCGCGGCGGCGTTCCAACGCGTGCAAGGCGGCGGTATCGGCTTTGGAGGCGCCTTTCCAGCCCTCGATGGTGCGCTTGATGGCAGCCACTTCCTCTTCGGACAGGGTGCGCATCTTCTTGCCGATGAATTGCATCTGGCGGCGGCGGCCTTCATGGTTGTTGATATTTTGGCATTCCAAAATAACATCTCGCACATCTTCCGGCATCGGTACGCGCTTGACGCGGTCGCGCGGTGCTTCAACGAGTTCCTTGCCCAGCGCCTGCAGGGCGTCGGACAGGCGTTTCAGCTCGGTTTTGGATGGGCGTTCGTATTCTTGTTCGAACTCGCTGGACTGGAAGCCCACCGAGCCACGGTTTGGATTTGGCATGATATGGACGGCAGGGGTTACACACCCTACCTGTAAAAACGGTAAACGGCTGCTATGATAACTGTTTTAACGCCCAGCCCCCCAAAAAGACCCCATGAGCGAATCCGCCTTCTCCTATTCCCAGGACCAGCTGAAACAGCTGGCACGCGACGTTTTGCAGTACGCGCGCCAGCAGGGCGGTAGCGACGCTGCCGTCGAAATCAGCGAAGGCAGCGGTCTTTCGGTCTCGGTCCGCAAGAGCAAGATCGAGACGATCGAGCAAAACCGCGACAAGGGCATCGGCGTTACGGTGTTCATCGGCCAGAAACGCGGCAACGCCAGCACTTCCGATTTCTCGCAGTCCTCGCTGAAGGCGACCGTGGAAGCGGCCTACAACATCGCCCGCTTCACGGCGGAAGACGATTGCGCCGGCCTGGCGGAAGAAGAGCTGCTGGAAAAGAACCCGCAAGACCTGCAACTGTTCTATCCATGGACGATTTCCACGGAAGAAGCCGTGGCCCTGGCGCAGCGCGCCGAAGCAGCGGCCTTCGCGGTCGACCCGCGCGTGACCAATAGCGAAGGCGCCGGCGTGCACGTGCAGCAGTCGCATTTCGTGTCGGCCAACTCGCGCGGTTTCATCGGCGGTTATCCTTACTCGCGCCACACGCTGTCGGTGACCCCGATCGCCGGCAAGGGCGCCAAGATGCAGCGCGACGACTGGTATACCTCGGTGCGCGATCCAAAGAAAATGGCCAGCGCCGAAGCTGTCGGCCGCTATGCCGCGGAACGTTCGCTGGCGCGCCTGAATGCGCGCAAGCTGGCCACCCGCACCTGCCCGGTGCTGTTCGAGGCGCCTCTGGCTGCCGGCCTGCTGGGCGCCTTTGTCCAGGCGACTTCGGGTGGCGCGCTGTACCGCAAATCGTCCTTCCTGGTCGACTCGCTGGGCAAGGACATCTTCCCGTCGCATATCCAGGTCAAGGAAGACCCGCATGTGGTGGGCGCCATCGGCTCCGCTCCTTTCGACGAAGAAGGCGTGCGTACCCAAAAGCGCGAGGTGGTCAAGAATGGCGTGCTGCAGGGCTACTTCCTGTCGACCTACTCGGCGCGCAAGCTGGGCATGAAGACCACCGGCAATGCCGGCGGCTCGCACAACCTCACCATCAGCTCTTCGCAGACCAGGAAGGACGACGACTTCGCCGGCATGCTGCGCAAGATGGGCACCGGCCTGCTGGTCACTGAGTTGATGGGCCAGGGCACCAACTATGTCACCGGCGATTACAGCCGCGGCGCGTCCGGTTACTGGGTGGAGAATGGTGTGATCCAGTACCCGGTGGAGGAAATCACCATCGCCGGCAATATGAAGGATATGTTCAAGGACATCGTCGGCATCGGCACTGATACCCTGGTGCGCGGGACCAAGCAAACCGGCTCGATCCTGATCGAAAAGATGGTGGTTGCCGGGAACTAAATATTTCCATACACTGTCCCGAGATAAAACCCTCATAAGGAGACAGTACGTATGGAACGTCGTTCCTTTATCAAGAAGGCCGCAGCAGGTGCGGGCGCAGGAGTTATCGCCGCACCGGCTATCGCAGCCGAATCGCCTGCCATCACCTGGCGCCTGGCATCCAGCTTCCCCAAATCCCTCGACACCATTTACGGCGCTGCCGACACGTTCACCAAACGCGTCGCGCAGCTGACTGGTGGCAAATTCAATATCCGCGTATTCGCCGCCGGTGAAATCGTGCCCGGCCTGCAGGTGCTGGACGCGGTGCAAGCGGGTACGGTGGAATGCGGCCATAGCGCTTCGTACTACTACTACGGCAAGGATGCGACGTTCTCCCTCGACTGCGCGGTGCCGTTCGGCCTGACCTCGCGCCAGCACACCGCCTGGTATGACCAGGGCGGCGGCAAGGAGCTGCTGCGCGCCTTTTACAAAGACTATGGCGTGATGAACTTCATCGCCGGCAACTCGGGCACCCAGATGGGCGGCTGGTTCCGCAAGGAAGTCAAATCCGTGGCCGACCTGAAAGGCACCAAGATGCGCATCGCCGGCCTGGCCGGCAAGGTGATGGAGCGCCTGGGCGCGGTGCCGCAGCAGCTGGCTGGCGGCGACATCTATCCCGCACTGGAAAAAGGCACCATCGATGCGGCGGAATGGGTTGGCCCATACGACGACGAGAAGCTGGGCTTCTACAAGGTCGCCCCTTACTACTACTACCCGGGCTGGTGGGAGCCGGGCGCATCGTTCACGCTGTACGTGAACATCAAGGAGTGGGAAAAGCTGCCGAAGGAATACCAGGCCGCGCTGGAATGCGCTTCCTACGAAGCCCACGTGGTGATGCAGGCCGAGTACGACTTCAAGAACCCGACCGCGCTGGGCCGCCTGATGAAGAACGGCGTCAAGCTGCGCAACTACTCCAACGACATCATGGAAGCGGCTTACAAGGCATCCAATGAGCTGATGGCGGAAGAAGCGGCGAAGAATGCCAAGTTCGCCAAGATCTACGAACCGTGGAAGCGCTTCCGCAACGACCAGAACCAGTGGGCGTCGGTGGCGGAATCCACCATGCAGAACTTCCTGATCAAGGCTGGCCGAGGAAACAAGTAGGCAAGGTACGCGCCGCAGCCGCCCTGAGGCGCTGCGGCGTGTGAACAGCGTCCGCTAACGCCCCGTTACGCGCAATCAGCCAGTCATGGGGAGTGCCATTGGCCGCCAGTGGCGTCGGATGGCCAACAAACATTTACTTTCTAGCTGCCGATTGAAGACACAACTGGAGCATACCCAGTGCTCTTGAGCCAGTCGTGGCCTCGTGCATCCATAGCAGCATCGATGACTTCCGGAGGCAAACTGTAAACAGTAGCCCAGGTCGCGCGGCCATCAGCGGCAGTGGAGGGGAAACTGATGGTTTCAATTGGCCAGTGGTATTTGCGTTTCAGGGCTTTTACGATGGCAGCTAGTGTTACCCGTCCTCGCAGCGGCTCACTACCGGTTTGGTCCGCGTTGGATAGTAGTACCGCTAGTACAGCACCGCGCATGGTACGAGGGCCGGGAAAAATTGGGGGCTTGGATGACATGCCTATATTGTAAATGCCGGCCATCTTGGGTGCTGAAGCGGATCCACTGCGGAGCAGACAAATAGCTTCTCGTGCAATCCTATAGGCCTAAACAACTGGGCCTCCCCGCCCGCGTGCGTAAATTCGCGCCAATGGACTTCTTTCCACTGATCTGGAAACGCGTTTGCCAAATTATAAAGAAGATCGCCTCGTTCGCTCCAATCGGCACGAACTACCGATCGCCAGCCATGTTGCACCAATGTTTTCTTACGACCGAATCAAGAAGATTTCCGGATGACGTACAGTGTTTCCTGGGCAGTTAAACCACGGCAGCGCTGAACGACTCGGGGCGCCGTGCAAGCAGGTGAGACAGACGTTGAAGTCCCGCCTGCAGTCGTCCACGGTCCTTAATGCTCCCCAAACAGATCCGAATCGCATTCGCGGAACCGCTGCCAGCTGCGAATGCCTCCGCCGGCGTGACTGCGATACCCTCGCTGTCGGCTGCACGCGCAAGCTGCAAGGAGTTCCAATACGCCGGCAACTCGAGCCAGACATGCAGGCCGTCTCCGGCGCCGCTGTAGCGCCCTGCAAGAATATCCCGAGCAATCCGGTGGCGCAGGCGCGCCTCTTTGCGCACGCCGGCCATCAACGCGTCGGCCGAACCGTCGAATATCCACTGGGTGGCCAGTGCGGCCGTCAGGGGTGCGGCCATCAGCGCAAATGATCTTAGCGCGACCAGGAAACGTTCGCGTTCTTGCGGGTCGCGTATTAGCACGAAGGCGACACGCAAGCCGGGCGTCAGGCATTTCGACAGGGTCGAGATGTAGTACACCTGTTCGGGGGCAAGCGTGGCAATAGGTGGTGGCGGGGCATCGGCAAGGAGCCAGTATGGATCATCCTCGACGATGCGTAGCTTGCAGCGCTTCGCGATGCTGGCGAGCTCCCTGCGCCGGCTTTCCGGCATCGTGATGGCGGTCGGGTTCTGTAAGGTCGGATTGAGGTAGACCAGCTTAGGCTTGTGCTTGCGGCACGCTGCCTCAAGCATCCCTGGCACCATTCCGTGCTTGTCCGCCTCCACCGTAATGAGGCGTCGACCGAATTGGTACGCTGCGGCACGCAAGCCGGGATAATTCATTGGCTCTGCCAGGATAACGTCACCAGGCCCCGTCAGCGCGAGGATCAATGCGGCGATTGCCGCCTGCGCTCCGGGACCGACAACAAGCTGTCGCGAATCCAGGCGTTCAAACATTGGTTCGAGCCATTTGGCTGCAGCCTGACGGTCGGATTCGCTTCCTCCGGCCAGGTGGTAAGTCATCAACAAGTCGCTATCTGCCCGTATCAGGACTTGGGACAAACCTTGCTTCAACATGTCGCCGAAGTCCGCGCCATCGGGCGGTGGCGGGGTATTCATGCTCAGGTCGAGGATCGAGGTCAATTCGACTTTCGGTGCCGCAACATATGTGCCGCGAGCGCCGCGGCCTTCCAACAAGTTGCGGCGCCGCGCCTCGTCGTATGCGCGCGTGACCGTCGTCAGGTCGACGTCCAGCTGTGCCGCCAACCGGCGCTGCGGAGGTAGGCGCTCACCCGGTTTCAGCGATCCTTCCGCTACCGCTGCCTGCAACGCATCCGCAATCTGCAAGAAGCGTGGCCCGCCTTGCGCGGTCAACTGCGGCAACCAGTTTGGCAAATTTTCATCTTGTATGGTTTTTACCTGGGACATTTTGTCTCAATGTATGGAAATTGCTTTCAAGTAGTATGCGTTAGAGCATGTAGCAATACCAATTAAATGGCCTGGAAATACTCAAAAAGATGGATTGGATCCCTGTAGTTTTAGTTACGTTCAAATTTCTCGTGCTTGGCACGGGCATGTTCTACGCCGTCAAGTGGCATTACGATCAAGGGAAGAAGGAGAAAGAGACGGGGAAGGAGCGGCGCGCGGTGCTACGCGCGAGCGGCAAGGTGGCCGCAGTTTTCATGCTATCGCTTCTGGGCTTGGGATTCGTCACCGTTGTCCTAAGCAGGATGCTCGGTTTGGACTTGAACATATCATGATGGTCAGGATCCCTATTCCGTGACGCAGCCTGGAGGCGATCTGCTCGTTCTTTTGTGAGGCCTTCCTTGCACGAGAGGTTATACAACCCCTCGGCCATGCCATCACCTGCCCCCATTTCTCCTTCAAAGGCCCATGTGGCACCACGATAGGCAATCCATGCACGTGTGAGTCAGGATCATATTCTCCCACCTATGCCGGCGCGAGGACGCAGGTAATAAAGGCACGCGCCGCAGCCGTCATCCGGCGCTGCGGCGTGTAGATCAAGGAGAAGGGCCGGCTGCGGCCCTTCAATTCGGGTAGCACTTCCACCAGTACGCCGCGTTCAAGACGATCCTGTGCGATGAAGCGGAAGGTCTGGCATATGCCGAGGCCAGCCTCCGCCAGCGTTACCGTTCCCAAAGCATCATCCGTCACCTGCAGCGCCGATTCAGGCGGCCAGTCCAGCTCTTCGCCGGCGCGCATGAATTGCCAGGGGAAGGAGCGTCCCGTGCTGGGTAGCAGGAAGGTCAGGCAGTCATGCGTCGACAGCGCATCAATGTCGCGTGGTAAGCCGCGCCGCTGCACATACTCCGGCGAGCACACCAGCACAAGCTGTGCGTCTTCCAGCTTGCGGGCGATCATGCCGCTGTCTTTCAGGACGCCCTGGCGGATGGCGAAGTCGAAGTTCTCCGCCGCCAGGTCGACGTTGCGGTTGGTGATGTTCAGTTCCACGCGCACCGCCGGATAGCGCTCGGCAAACTGTCGCAGCAGGGCCGGCAGCCGGTAATGGCCGAACGTGGTGGGGGCGCTGATGCGAAGGCGTCCGGTAACTTCGCCGCCGTCAGCCTGCACGGCGCGCTCGGCGTCGTCGATCAGGGACAGCGCGGCGCGCGTCTGTTCCAGGTACAGGCGGCCGGCATCGGTCAGGCCAAGACTGCGCGTGGTCCGGCGCAGGAGCTGGGTGCCGAGGCGCGCTTCCAGCCTGGCCAGCGCGCGGCTGATGACCGAGGGCGTGGTCGACATGGCGACGGCAGCCGCTGTCAGTGAGCCGCGCTCGACGACGGTGACGAAGGTTTCGACGTCGCTCAGGTGGTCGTACTTACGGCTCATTATTGCCTTTAAGGGAAAAATGGTTTGGTCTGGCGGTAGTTTATCGCCGTTTAAGGCTTGAATAAAGTAGCACCATCAACTTCCACAAGGAGCAAACCATGATCAAGAACCTTACCGCCATCGCCCTCGCCGCCGCCGCAATGAACGCCAGCGCCGGCAACGTGCTGGTCGTGCTGTCCGACGAAGCCACGCTGGACCTGAAGGCCGGCAAGACCTTCCAGACCGGCTTTTACCTGAATGAACTGATGCAGCCGGTGAAAATGCTGCTGGACGCCGGGCACACCATCACATTCGCCACCCCGAACGGCAAGGCGCCGACGCTGGACAAAGGCTCGGTCAACCCGATGTTCTTTGGCGGCGACCAGGCCGCACTGGACGCGCACCACAAGCTGCTGGAACAACTGCGACTGACTGACAGCACCAATTCACCGGTAGTGAGCCTGGCGCGCGTTGAGCAGCAGGGCTACGGCAAATACGATGCGGTCTATGTACCCGGCGGCCACGCGCCGATGCAGGACTTGCTGGCCAGTCCCGCGTTGGGCAAGGTGCTGGCCGCCTTCCACCATGATGGCAAGCCGACCGCACTGGTATGCCACGGCCCGATCGCACTGCTGTCGGCCATGCCGGATGCCAAGGGCTTCACCATGAAGCTGGCGCAAGGCGCCACGCCAACCCAGCCGAAATGGATCTACTCCGGCTACAAGGTCACTGTCTTCACCAACGATGAAGAGGAGGCCTCCAAAGGACAGCTGGGCGGCGGCGAAATGAAGTTCTACCCGCAGACCGCGTTGCAGAAGGCCGGCCTGCAGTTCTCCAAGGCCGCCAACTGGCAGGGCAATATGGTGATCGACCGTGAACTGATCACCGGCCAGAATCCTGCTTCGGCACCGCTGGTAGGCAAGGAATTGCTGGCACGCCTTCAAAAGTAATATGATTGGTGCATGAGTTATGCGCCCAATCCCGAAGGACTGCGCTCCGCCTTTGCTGCGGAGCGCTTTACGTTTGAAGAGACCTCTGTTCAATTCTCGCTGGTCGAAACCGGCCGACTGTCAGTCACCTCCGGCAGGATTGCCGCCGGCGATGCAGCGGCCGAAGAGGGACCGCAGCCCTTCACGCAATGCGTGCCGAATGGAGAATATCCCGTCACGCTGCTGATTGCACGGTTTGAAAATGGCGACGAGCGCCTTGCCTATGCCAGCGTGCAGCTAGCCGACACGCCGGTCGCACACTGGTATCCCGCATTGGTCGCCACGCAAGACGCCCGCACGCTCAAGCCGGGCGATATCTTCGGCTACGGCGTGGAGTCGGGCGCCGCCTGCTTCATGGACCCGCAAGCCGGGCCGGAAAGCGCCATCTCATTTGCCGCCGCTAATGGCGGCCCGTATGCCTCCTACTTTGGCTACGGCGCGGATGGCCGCGTAGCCAGCCTGGTAAGCGACTTCGCTGTAGTTCCCGCCATTCACGATGCAGCGCCAAGCGGTCGAAGCTGGTGGAAACGCTTACTGTTCTTCTGGAAGTGACAATCTGCCAGAATTAAAGGCGCTACTGCCGGGTAAGATGGCGGCATGGACAATTTGTCGATCAATGAACGCGTCTTATGGAGCGGCGCCCCGCGCCAGGGTCTGATGCTGCGCGCTTCCGATTTGTTGATGGTCCCATTCAGCTTGATGTGGGGCGGCTTTGCCCTGTTCTGGGAATACTCCGTCTTCAGCTCCGATGCGCCGCTGGTATTTCGCCTGTGGGGCATACCTTTCGTGCTGGTGGGGCTGTACATGGCTGCAGGCCGCTTTGCGGTCGAAGCTTGGCAACGCGCTTATACCGACTACGCGGTCACCAATGAACGCATCATCATCCGCTCCGGAGTTTTCAAGCGCAGGATGAAAAGCCTGAACTTGCGCGCAATGGGCGAGTTTTCGCTGACGGAGAACGGCAAGGGCGAGGGCACCATTGCCTTTGGCGTTTCACCGGCAGGCAATATGTTCAGCGGACTGGCCTCCTGGCCTGGCGTTGAAGAACTGCCGCGCTTCGACACCATCGCTGAAGCGCGCAAGGTCTACGCGATCATTCGCAACGCGCACTCCGCGGCTCACCACACGCGACCATTCGGGCAACGTCTGGGTTGAGCAGGTAGTTGGTGTGCGCGTGATCGGGGCGCTCCAACAAGCCAAACCAGGTGGCCGCATTTGATACCAGTACATTCACTACATTCACCCCGAAGCCCGCATAGCGTTCTCTTTCCAGCGTATAGGTCAGCAGGTCATTCGGGTCGCTGAACGCTACCAGGCTTATGCTACCGGTGTTGGTGCTGCGCGGCGTGACGCCTGCACGGCGTTTGCGCAAGACTGCGTGCAGGCTGTCCAGCGGACGGGCGACGGTCTCCGACATGCCCGGCGCGGTAGCTGGCACCTGCTGGTCGGCTAGCGCGAGCAGGGGGATCTGGTTGGCAGCCATCACCAGGTAGGCCATGCGGTCAATGGTGCCTTGCGCGGCGCTGTCCATACGCAGCAGGGTATCGAACAGGATCTTGCTGCCAAGGCTGGACGATAGCACCAGCAGCGGCGCGTCCGGCGGCCCATCTCCGGTCGCACGCAGGATCGCCTGCGCCATGTGCTGCTGGATGGCGTCGCGCGCTATGCCCTGGTAGATCAGGGCGTCCGGGATGCAATCGTCCAGCAGCTTGTCTTTTGCCTGCGCGTTCAGCTTCGCGCGCGTGGCCCTCAGGTGCGCGCTGAGGTCATAGTCCAGCTGACGCTTGAGGGGCGTCGTCAGCGGCGACCAGACCAGGGCCTTGATGCGCAACTGGCCCTGGCGCAGCTTGATGGTGCGCTCGACTATTTCTATGCCATCCATATCAGCAGCTGGCGCCGCGCCTGCTGCGCGCAGCGGTTGGGCATTGAGCGCATCGCCCAATTGCGCTACCGTTTCATCAGCCCAGCGGACGTCGTGGGTGCACATGCCATGTACCAGTAGTACATCGACGCTTTGCCCAGGCGCGGTGGCGGCAAAGTCCACCAGGCCAGGGAAGGCGCCGTCCGATTGTGCCGGGCGGTAGGGCAGCGCCGTGCAGCCGACGAGCAAGGCGCAAGCCAACAGGGGGGAAAATAGCTTCATGTTCGCCTCCATAAAGGCCCATGATCGGCGCAGATCGCAGCACCGTCTTTGCGCCAGCACAAAACTGGCAACTTCCGGGGTCCGGGCCTAACATGAAGCATGACCAGCAAACGCCAAATCGAGCGCCTGCCAGCGCTGTATTTCGAGCCGGAGGCGCCCAATCTCCCACCGCACCTGCGCGCGCCAGGCCAGCCGGGCTACCCGCAGGCGCGCGAGCTTGAACGGCTGCGCCGCAAGCACGTGACGCGCGTTCGTAAGCTCAACCGTAAGTAATCACAGTTCGATCACACGCGCGCCGCGATCGTAGCTGCGCACGAACTTCTCGATCTCATCCACCGTGATGGTGTCGAAGTGGCCGCGGATGCGCGGTCCGGTCGGGTGGTCGTCAAAGGCGACGTTGGCGCGGAACAGGCGCGCTCCAACGCGCGAACCGAGGCCGATATCGATCCCGGAGGGGCGAAAGCCCGCGTCGTTCAGCCACTTCTGCGCCTCGGCGCGGGTTTCCACTTTGCCCGGGGCGGCACTGGCGGCGGCCAGCGTCTCCAGCGCCCATTGGTTGGAATTCTGGTAGCGCGTCGACCAGGCATAAGACAGCATGCTGTATTTCGGTTCATGCATGCGCACCGGCGTACGTGAAGCCAGTACCTGCGCCAGCCGTTCCTGCACCTCGGGCGACGGCAGGATCAGTTGCGACTTGTATTGATACAGGCCGCTAAGGAAGAAGTTACCCAGGCCGTCGTTGTACAGCGCCGAATTCGCCGTGCCGCAATCGTTCAGCAGCTGGACCACCACCCAGCGGCCCGCCGGATGGTCGCGCCACGCCAGGCCGACGTGGGAGTAGCGCAGGCCGAACTTCGACAGGTCCTGTCCGGCGCGGGCGATGATCGCAACCTGGGCGCCGCTGTCATCGAGCTTTTTCATGCTGCGCTGGGCCAGGTCCAGCGAACGTTCCACTTCGTTCACCGACAACGGCTTGTTTTCACAGTGCTGGCCTGCGTGGGCCGCGCCGGCCATCGCACAGGCCAGCGAGAATGCAAGAAGCATGCGTTTCATGATTCAGCTCACGCGGCTATGGTGCAGCAGGGCCTTGCCCAGTTCGTTCGGGATGAAAGCGATCACCTTGCCCGATACTACCAGCGCATGGCCGGCCGACATGGCCACGGCGCTGACCGCGGTGCCGGCAACCACGGAGACGCCTTCCAGCGCCTTGCCGCTGAATTCCACGGTGGCCTTGCTGCCATCGCCAACGGCCTTCAGCACGACGACCATGCCGTCGCCGATCACCTCGACGGATTCCACCACCAACGAACCGCCCGCAAATACGGTCAGCACGGAACCCGCCACGACGACGCCGGACAAGGCGCCAACACCCTTGCTCAAAGTTTGCGAACCATCCGCCGCCTGGCTGCTGGCGCAAGCGGCAGCAAGCAGTGCGGCGATCAGGGTGCGTTTCATTTTTTGCTCCACAGGTTAAAGGAGTGGCCATCTTGCTGCGGCCACCGGTCCGCGGCAATCGCCGGTGCGCACTGTAGCGCCAACCCGTGCTGGTGGTATCATTATTCGATACTTATTGCAGGAATTTCAAGCATGTCCAACGTTATCCGCCTGGTCGACGCGCTCAAACGCCAACTCAAGGCGCGCGGCATCACCTACGCTGTCCTCGGGCAGAAGATCGGCCTCTCCGAACCCAGCATCAAACGCATGTTCGCAGCCCGCAATTTCACGCTTGACCGGCTGGAGCAGGTACTGGCCGTGCTTGAAATGGACTTCGCCGAACTGGCGCAAGCCAGCGCCGACACGCCGCACCTGGTCTCGCAGCTCACCTACGCGCAGGAAAAGGAAATCATCAGCGATACCAAGCTGCTGGTGGTAGCCGTGCTGGCGCTGAACCAGGTTCCGATCGAGGAAGTGGTGGCCAACTACAAGATCAGCGCCGCCGAAGCGACGGCCTGCCTGCTAAGGCTGGACAAGATCGGCTTCCTGATGCTGAAGCCGAACAACAAGGTCAAGCTGCTGGTGTCGCGCACCTTCAGCTGGCTGCCGAATGGCCCGATCCAGGGCTTCTTCCGCGACGAGGCGTACAGCGACTATTTCGACAGCCGCTTCGACGGCCATCATGAGGTGCAGCGGCTGGTGAGCGTGATGCTGTCGCAGCAATCGACGCGTCTCTTGCTGGATCGTTTGAAGCAGGTGGCAGACGAATTCTCGCTGCAGCACCAGGATGATGCGCGGCTGCCGTGGGAACAGCGCCGCGCCGTGACCATCATGCTGGCAGCACGCCCGTGGATACCGAAGGCATTCCGGGCGCTGCTGCGCGGATAAGGCTTAGAAGTTGCGCAGGGTGCGCAGCACCGGCTGCAGCACGTCCGCACCCAGCTTGGCGGAACGGGCGCCGTTCCAGCCAACCAGTTCGTCCGGATCGTTGGCATTGTCCTTGAACGGCAGTTCCAGGGTCAGCGACAGGCAGCCGAACAGGTGGGAGATGTGCGGCGAACCCATGGTCAGCACTTCCGGAGTGTATGGCGAGTCAGGATAGCCATGCTCGGATTGGAAGTCCGGCGACGCCAGCTTGAAGTCGGCGATGAACTTGTCCTGCGCGGCCTTGTGCTCCTTGGTGAAAGTCGGCAGGGCGTCGCTGCCGGCCACGAAGACGTAAGGCAGGCCTTCGTCGCCGTGCACGTCCAGGAACAGGTCGCAGCCGATTTCCTTCATCTTCTCGCGGACCAGGAAGACTTCCGGCGAACGTTCCATGGTCGGCTCGTTCCACTCGCGGTTCAGGTTCGCGCCGGCAGCGTTGGTGCGCAGGTTGCCGCGCACGGAGCCGTCCGGGTTCATGTTCGGCACGATGTAGAAGCAGGCATCCTGCAGGCACTGGCGGGCGTACGGGTTGGACGCGTCGAGCAGGGCTTCGACCATCCCTTCCACAAACCATTCAGCCATGGTCTCGCCCGGGTGCTGGCGCGCGATGACCCACACCTTTTTCTCGGCTTGCTGGTCGCCGATGACCAGCATGTTCATGTCGCGGCCTTCGACCGAGCTGCCCAGGTCGACCAGTTCGGCCAGCGGGTGCATTTGTGCGGAATCCAGCAGGGACAGGTGGCGCTCCCACGAATACGGCTCGAAGTAGGCGTAGTAGACCGAGTCATGTTCCGGCGCGTGCTCGATGGTCATCACTTCGCCATCGAAGGAGGTCGGGACGCGGAACCAGTGATCACGGTCGTAAGAAGCTACAGCGTTGTAGCCCTTCCAGCCCTCAGCATAAGCAGCCTTGCCAGCGTTCAGGAAACGGATGGACAGCGGCACCGCCTGCGCGCCCTGCACACGGAAATAGAACCACTGGATGATATCCGCGTGGGAGTCCTTGCGGATATTGACGTCGATGTCGCCAGCGGTGGTAACGCTGACCACATCGATGGCGCCGGCATCGAACTGGCTGCTGATCTTGATAGACATTGTGTGTCCTGTCGGAAATGAAGCGCTACGCGCGAAGCCCGACATGATACACCAGCCCCTACAGCCGCGCCCGTGTCACACCATGGGGTCACACCCTAAGTGTGACACGAGCGCGACCGTGACTGCGGATGTGTCCGTGTCACACCTGGGGTGTGACCCCAAGGTGTGACACGGGCTCTGCTATAGGCTGCCGAAGCGCTGGTGGAAGCTGGTTTCGGGTTGCGGGGCGCTGGGGTCTTCGCGGCGCAGGGCGGTGAGGATGTGCTGTTCGGCGGGGATTGTGAGTTGGCGGTAGAGCTGGCTGGCCAAGTCGTAGGCGCGGGCGCCGGGCCAGGGTTCGGGCAGCAGTTCGATCGGCAGCTGCGGGTCGTGCAGTTGCACGCGGCGGTAGGCGTGGATCAGCAGGGTGCGCAGCACGAATGCTTGCTCGGGGTCGATCTCGCCTGCCTCGGCCAGCAGGCCAGGCAGGGCGCCGAAGGCGGCCACGAACTTCTGGTAGCCGGCGGCCACCTCGCTCAGGTCCCAGCCCTCTGCCACCATCTCGCCCAGCGGCCGTGCGTGCAGGCCGGGTACTTCGCTGGCCTGCACCACATACACTTTTTGCAGCAGGCCGAGGCGCGACAGCAGCGCTTCCAGTGCTTCCATATCGCCGGCGGGATGGCCCGCAATGCCAGGGGCAATCACGCTGTAGCCTTCCCACAGCAGCTCCTTGCGCAACTGGCTGCGCGCGGGGGCATCGAGGCCGTCGGCGGCCAGCACCAGGGTCCACTGGCCGTTCCAGTGCACGTTCAGCGGCGCGTAGATGCGGCGGAAGGCGCGGCTGAAGCGGCGCATGGCGTCGGGCGTGATCGCGTAGCTGCTGCGGCGGCCGTCGCGCTGGGCGCCCAGCCAGCCTTCCTGCGCCAGGCGGAAAACGGAGGTGCGCAGCAGGCGGTCATTGACGCCAAAGGGAGCCAGCAATTCGATCAGGCTGCCAGTCCACACCATGCCGCCATGCGGGACGATGGCGTCGCCGAAGATGGTCATCACCAGCGATTTGGAGCGCGGCGGGTCGCTGGCCAGGATTTCTTCAATCCAGCCATTGATTTTCTGGTTTTTTTGCATAGACCGAGTTTATACCCTGTCATTGATCTGGATACAGATTTTTTAAATGACACATAAAATTCGTTTGCAAAGCAGTTTTTGTATCGTATTATGAGTCTATCCCGAACCAGGAGGCCCTGCTTATGTACGCACAAATGGTGGAAACTGGCCTGAAAAAGGTCCAGACCGCAGAAGATATGGACGCGCAGGAGCGCGAATTCCAGGCGCGCATCGACGCCGGCATCAAGATCGAGCCTAAGGATTGGATGCCGGAGGCTTACCGCAAGACCTTGATCCGCCAGATTTCCCAGCACGCCCACTCTGAAATCGTCGGTCAGTTGCCTGAAGGTAACTGGGTGACCCGTGCGCCGACGCTGAAGCGCAAATCGATTTTGCTGGCCAAGATCCAGGACGAAGCGGGCCATGGCCTCTACCTGTACAGCGCGGCCGAAACCCTGGGCGTATCGCGTGACGAACTGCTGGCGGCCCTGCACAGCGGCAAAGCAAAGTACTCGTCCATTTTCAACTACCCGACCCTGAGCTGGGCCGACATGGGCGCCATCGGCTGGCTGGTGGATGGCTCGGCCATCATCAACCAGATCCCGCTGTGCCGCTGCTCGTACGGCCCGTACTCGCGCGCCATGATCCGCGTCTGCAAGGAGGAGTCCTTTCACGCGCGCCAGGGCTACGACATCATGATGTCGCTGGCTAAAGGCACGCCGGAACAGAAGGCGATGGCGCAGGATGCGCTGAACCGCTGGTGGTGGCCGTCGCTGATGATGTTCGGCCCGTCCGACGCTGCTTCCGTCAACAGCGCGCAATCGAGCGCGTGGCGCATCAAGCTGTTCTCCAACGATGAACTGCGCCAGCGCATGGTCGACCAGACCGTGCCGCAGGCCGAGTTCCTGGGCCTGACGGTGCCCGACCCGGACCTGAAGTGGAACGAGGAGCGCGGCTCCTACGATTTCGGCGAAATCGATTGGGATGAATTCCACCAGGTCTTGAAGGGCAACGGCCCTTGCAACCGCGAGCGCCTGCGCACCCGCGTCAAAGCCTACGATGATGGCGAGTGGTTCCGCGACGCGCTGGTTGCCTACGCCGACAAACACAATAAGGAGCAGGCTGCGGCCTGAGAGGAGACAAGATGAGCAAAGAATGGCCACTGTGGGAAGTCTTCATTCGCAGCCAGCATGGCCTGGCGCACAAGCATGTGGGCAGCCTGCATGCTCCGGATGCGGAGATGGCAATCAACAACGCGCGCGATGTCTACACGCGCCGCAATGAAGGCGTCAGCATCTGGGTGGTGCGCGCCGCCGATATCGTCGCCAGCGCGCCGGCCGACAAGGGCCCGCTGTTCGAGCCATCCAACAGCAAGGTGTATCGCCACCCGACCTTCTTCCCGATGCCGGAAGAAGTGAAGAACCTGTAAGGCTCCCGACATGGATAACAAGGTCAATTACCTGCTGCGCCTGGGCGATAACGCCATGGTGCTGAGCCAGCGCCTGTGCGAATTGTGCGGCAAGGGTCCGGCGCTGGAAGAGGATATGGCGCTGTCGAATGTGTCGCTGGACCTGCTGGGCCAGACCCGCATGTGGTACACCTACGCCTCCGAACTGGAGGGCGCTGGCCGCGACGAGGACAAGCTGGCTTACCTGCGCGATGCGCAAGACTACAAGAACGTGCTGCTGGTTGAACAGCCGAACGGCAACTACGCCCACACTCTGGTGCGCCAGTTCTTCTTCGATACCTGGCATTACTTCCTGATCGGGGCGCTGACCAAGTGCAGCGATGCGCGCATTGCGGAAATCGCCGAAAAATCGCTGAAGGAGGTGACCTATCACCTGCGCCGCAGCGGCGACCTGATTGTGCGCTTGGGCGACGGCACCGATGTCTCGCATCAGTTCACGCAGACTGCCGTCGATGAACTGTGGATGTATAGCGGCGAGGTATTCAACTACGACGCGGTGGATGAGGCCATGGTGGCGGAAGGCGTTGCGCCAGCGGCGTCGATGCTGCGCGAACAGTGGCTGTCGCACGTGTCCGATATCCTCGGCGAAGCGACGCTCACCATGCCGCCAGCCGATGCGTGGATGCAGAAAGGCGGCAAGCAAGGCCGCCACTCCGAGCACCTGGGCTACTTGTTGGCCGAGATGCAGTTCCTGCAGCGCGCTTACCCTGGTTCGGAGTGGTGATGGACGCAGCGCGTGTCTGGTCGTTGCTGGAGCAGGTCTCCGATCCGGAAATCCCTGTGATCTCCGTGGTCGATCTTGGCATCGTGCGCGATGTCCAGGTTACCGGGACATCGTCTTGCGCGGTCACGATCACGCCGACGTATTCCGGCTGCCCGGCCATGCAAGTCATCGCCGATGCGGTACAAGGCGCGCTGCACGATGCGGGTATCAGGCAGGTCGACATCATCACCCGCCTGTCGCCCGCCTGGACCACGGACTGGATGAGCGATTCCGGCAAGGCCAAGCTGAAGGGCTACGGCATCGCCCCGCCGGCGCAGAAGGTGGTCGATATCAGCGGCCTGCGCACCCCGCGTCCCGCTGTCGCGCCGCTCGATCCGCTGAAGGCCGGTATTGCGCGCGGCGCGGTGCCTGCGCCGACAGTGATCTGCCCGCACTGCGGCTCCAGCCACACCGAAATCACCAGCCAGTTCGGCTCCACGCCCTGCAAGGCGCTGTACAAGTGCCTCGATTGCCGCGAGCCCTTTGACTACTTCAAGTGCCACTGACACCATGAGCAAATTCTATCCACTGTCCGTCGCCAAGGTGCAGCAGGAGACCCGCGACTGTATCGCCGTCACCTTCGCCGTGCCTGCCGAACTGCAGGAAAGCTTCAAATACCAGCAAGGCCAGCACCTGACCCTGCGCACGAATATCGATAACGAAGACGTGCGCCGCTCCTACTCGATTTGCTCCGCCGTGCAGGACGGGTCCTTGCGCGTGGCGATCAAGCGGACCCCGGGCGGCATGTTCTCGACCTGGGCCAACGAGTCGCTCAAACCTGGCGCCACTATTGAAGTGATGCCGCCAATGGGCCATTTCAATGTGCCGCTGGATGCCGGCCAGAGCAAAAATTACCTGGCATTCGCTGCCGGCAGCGGCATCACGCCTATCCTGTCGATCATCAAGACCACCCTGCTGACGGAGCCGACCAGCCGCTTTACCCTGTTCTACGGTAACCGCGCTTCGTCGTCGGTCATCTTCAAGACGGAGCTGATGGAGCTGAAGGATGCTTATCTCGAACGCTTGAACATCGTCTACGTGATGTCGCGCGAGCAGCAGGATATTGAGCTGTTCAACGGCCGCATCACCAAGGAGAAAACCGAGCAGTTCCTGCAGCACTGGATCGATATCAAGGATTACGACACCGCATTTATCTGCGGCCCGGAAGACATGATGCTTGGCGTTTCCGCCGCGCTGCAGGAAGCGGGCATGCCGAAGCCGAATATCAAGATCGAGCTGTTCGCGGCCAGCATTCCAAAGCACCAGCACAAGCCGCGCGTGCAGGCCGACGCGGCGCCGCACCTGACCGAAGTTACCGTGATCATGGACGGCAATGCGGCTTCGTTCACCATGGAGAAGGACAAGGAATCGATCCTCGATGCCGGCCTGCGCGCGGGGCTGGACATGCGCTATTCCTGCAAAGGCGGCGTATGCTCCACCTGCCGCTGCAAGATGGTGGAAGGAAAAGTGGATATGGACGTCAACTATGCGCTGGAAGACTACGAGATTGCACGTGGGTTCGTGTTGAGCTGCCAGGCTTTCCCGGTCACTGATAAAGTGGTTGTCGATTTCGACCAGGCTGAATAATCCGGCACTGCAGTGTCTGACCCTGCGGGTCAGACACCGGGTTACCGGTTCAAAAGGAGACAAGAGTGACCTACCAAAACATCAAATTTGAAATCGAAGCAGGCGTCGCAACCCTGACCCTGAACCGTCCCGACAAGTTGAACAGCTTCACGCAGGCCATGCACCTGGAAGTGCGCGAAGCGCTCGGGCAGCTGCGCGCCGACAAGTCCGTGCGCGTGCTGGTGCTGACCGGCGCCGGCCGCGGCTTCTGCGCCGGCCAGGACCTGGGCGACCGCGCAGTCGCACCGGGCGGCGCCTGCGTGGACCTGGGCGAATCCGTCGAAAAATTCTATGCCCCGCTGGTGCTGGCGCTGCGCGAACTGCCAATGCCGGTCATCTGCGCCGTGAACGGCGTCGCCGCCGGCGCTGGCGCCAACCTGGCCCTGGCCTGCGACATCGTGCTGGCCGCCAAATCCGCCAGCTTCATCGAAGCTTTCTGCAAACTGGGCCTGATCCCCGACACTGGCGGCACCTGGCACTTGCCGCGCCTGATCGGCCACGCCCGCGCCACCGGCCTCGCCATGCTGGGCGAAAAGCTCTCCGCGGAACGCGCCGAACAATGGGGCCTGATCTGGAAAGCGGTTCCCGATGAAGAACTGATGAACGAAACCATGGCCATGGCCAAGCACTTCGCCACCGCACCAACCAAGGGCCTGGCGTTCACCAAGCACGCGCTGCAAGCCAGCTACGGCAACACCCTGGCCGACCAGCTGAAGCTGGAAGGTGAAATGATGCGCGAGCTTGGCTACAGCCATGATTACCGCGAGGGCGTGGACGCCTTCATCAACAAGCGCGCTCCAAACTTCAAGGGGGAATAAGCATGGCGGCTCTGGCGAAAGGCAGTGTTGTTGCCGTGATCGGCAGCGGGGCAATGGGTTCCGGCATCGCGCAGGTCGCTGCGGCTTCCGGCTATACGGTCAAGCTGTTCGATACCCGTGCGGAAGCGGTCGACAAGGCGATTGCCGATATCGGCAAGGTGTACGGCAAGCTGGTTGAAAAAGGCAGGATGTCCGGCGCCGATGCAGATGCCGCCCGCAGCCGCCTGCATGGCGTTGCCGGCTTGGCCGAAGTGGCCGACGCCAGGCTGGTAGTCGAAGCCATCGTTGAAAACCTGGACGTCAAGCGCAGCCTGTTCGCTGAGCTGGAAGCCATCGTCGGCGACGACGCCATCCTCGCCACCAATACCTCCTCGATCTCCGTTACCGCCATTGCCGCCAAACTGCGCAAGCCGCAGCGCCTGGTCGGCATGCACTTCTTCAACCCCGTGCCGCTGATGGCGCTGGTGGAGGTGATCAGCGGCCTGGCGACCGATGCCGCTGTCGCCGGGACTGTATATGACACTTCTATCGCTTGGGGCAAGAACCCGGTGCATGCCAAGTCCACGCCCGGCTTTATCGTCAACCGCGTGGCGCGCCCTTACTATGCTGAAGGCTGGCGCCTGCTGAACGAGCAGGCCTCCGATGCCGCTACGATCGACGCCGTAATGCGCGAGGGCGGCGGTTTCCGCATGGGGCCATTCGAACTGATGGACCTGATCGGCCACGACGTGAATTACTCCGTCACCGAATCCGTCTTCCGTGCCTATTACAATGATCCGCGCTTTACCCCGTCCGTGATGCAGCTGGAGATGGTGAATGCCGGCTTCCTCGGCCG
This sequence comes from Duganella sp. Root336D2, assembly GCF_001425005.1. GTDB lineage: Bacteria > Pseudomonadota > Gammaproteobacteria > Burkholderiales > Burkholderiaceae_D > Rugamonas. Next base: position 62,413 of record NZ_LMDB01000012.1, read on the forward strand.
TAAATCCGGTCGCGGCTTTTACGACTACGGCGAAGGCGCGGTCGCACCGCAGCCGTGCTCTGAAGCGCCGCAGCCGCTGCCCGAATACATCGGCTACAGTTTCGAGCCGGGCGATCATACCGCCATCGCGACGATGCTGATCGAACGCCTGAAGGCGCGCGGCATCAGCGTAACCAAGCGCAATTCCGCTGAAGGCCACCGTTCGTCGGAAGCACCGGCCTTCCACTGTAACGGCGCCGCCATCTACCTGACCGATGGGCGCTCCGCCACCCGGCGCGCACGCGACGACAAGCACGATGACATGGTGGTGTATGACCTGGTGTTCGACTTCAATGCGTCGCCGCGCATCGCCATCGCTTGCAGCGACCAATGCAACCCGCGCGCCATGGATTCTGCCATCGGCATGTTCCAGGCCGCCGGCTTCACCGTTACCCGCCTGGACGATGTGCCGGGGCTGGCCGTGATGCGTACGGTCGCCATGCTGGCCAACGAAGCCGCCGACGCTGTCAACCAGGGCGTGTGCAGTGCACAGGCGGCCGACGTGGCGATGCAAAAGGGTGTCAACTATCCGCGCGGCCCGCTGGCCTGGGCGGACATGGTGGGCGTCAAGCATATTGTGACAGTGCTGGAGAACCTGGCAAGCAGCTACGGCGAAGACCGCTACCGCGTGTCGCCGCTGTTGCGCCGCCGTGAGCAAAGCGGAGCCAGGATCCATGCATAACCCCAAGATGCACCCGCAGGCCCTGGCCGAAGCGGCCGGCGCGGCAATGTTCGCGCGCGACGCCGCCAGCCAGGCCCTGGGTATGAAGTTGGTAGAAATCCGTCCCGGATATGCGCGCATGACCATGCCGGTGCGGAGCGATATGCTGAACGGGCACCAGACTTGCCATGGCGGTTTTATCTTTGCGTTGGCCGATAGTGCTTTCGCATTCGCGTGCAACAGCCATAACCACACGACGGTTGGCGCGGGCTGCACGATCGACTACCTCGCCCCGGGGCGGATGGATGACTTGCTCACGGCGGAGGCGGTTGAGCGCACGCTGGTGGGCAAGACCGGCATCTACGATGTCACCGTCTGCAACCAGGAGGGCAAGATGATCGCCACCTTCCGCGGAAAATCTCACCGCGTGTCCGGAGAGGTGGTTCCAACCCGTAGCTAGTTGATGGAGGTAGCACCGTGGTCCAACGCATTCCCGCCCCTTCCGACCTGGAGCCGATCGAGCGCGCCAGCCGTGATGAATTGCAGTCGCTCCAGCTGGAACGCCTGAAATGGTCGCTGATGCACGCTTATGAAAACGTGCCGCACTACCGCAAGGCCTTTGACGAGAAGGGTGTGCATCCGAACGACCTGAAGTCGCTGTCCGACCTGGCCAGGTTCCCGTTCACGGACAAGAAGGTCCTGCGCGACAACTATCCCTTCGGCCTGTTTGCCGTGCCGCGCGAAAAAGTCGTGCGGGTGCATGCGTCCAGCGGCACTACCGGCAGGCCGACCGTGGTTGGCTACACCCAGCGCGATGTCGACATGTGGGCCGACGTCGTGGCGCGGTCCATCCGCGCCGCCGGCGGCCGCGCCGGCGATATGGTGCACATCTCCTACGGCTATGGCCTGTTTACCGGCGGCCTGGGGGCGCACTACGGCGCCGAACGCCTCGGCTGCACGGTGATCCCGATGTCCGGCGGCCAGACTGAAAAGCAGGTGCAGCTGATCCAGGACTTCAAGCCATCGATCATCATGGTGACGCCGTCCTACATGCTGAATATCGTCGAGGAATACCAGCGCCAGGGACTCGATTGCGCCGAATCCTCGCTGCGGGTCGGCATCTTCGGCGCCGAGCCGTGGACCAACGCCATGCGCGGCGAGATCGAACGCCGTGCCGGCATCGACGCGGTGGACATTTACGGGCTGTCGGAAGTGATCGGGCCGGGCGTGGCCAGCGAATGCATCGAATCGAAAGACGGCCCGGTGATATGGGAAGACCATTTCTATCCCGAGATCATCGACCCGGAAACCGGCGAAGTGCTGCCGGACGGCGAGGAGGGCGAACTGGTATTCACTTCCCTGAGCAAGGAAGCCATGCCGGTAGTCCGCTACCGCACGCGCGACCTTACCCGCCTGCTGCCGCCGACTTCGCGCTCCATGCGCCGTATCGGCAAGATCACCGGCCGTTCGGACGACATGCTGATCATCCGCGGCGTGAACGTCTTCCCGACCCAGATCGAAGAACAGATCTGCAAGCTGCCCAAGCTCGAGCCGCAATACCAGCTCGTCGTGACCCGCGACGGCCACCTCGACAAGCTGGAAGTGCTGGTGGAGCTGCGCGCCGGGCTGGCCCGCGCCGATGCCGGCGACGTGGCGCGCGAACTGGAGCAACGTATCAAGACCAATGTCGGCGTGAGTACGACCGTTACGCTGGTAGGCGTGGGCGGCATCGAGCGCACCGCGACCGGCAAGGCCAAACGAGTAATCGATAAACGACCTAAGGAACAACAATGACCGAAGCATTCATCTGCGACGCCGTTCGCACACCATTCGGCCGCTACGGCGGCGCGCTGGCTGGCGTACGCGCCGACGACCTGGCTGCAATTCCGATCGCTGCCCTGATGGCGCGCAACCCTTCCGTCGACTGGAAGCAGGTGGACGACGTGTACTGCGGCTGCGCCAACGGCGCCGGCGAAGACAATCGCAATGTGGGCCGCATGGCTGGCCTGCTGGCGGGTTTGCCGGTGGAAGTGCCCGGTAATACCATCAACCGCCTGTGCGGCTCTTCGCTGGATGCCGTGGGCATCGCGGCGCGCGCCATCAAGTCAGGCGAAGCACAGCTGTTGATCGCCGCTGGCGTCGAGAGCATGACCCGCGCGCCCTTCGTGATGGGCAAGGCCGATAGCGCCTTCTCGCGCAGCGCAAAAATCGAGGACACCACCATCGGCTGGCGCTTCGTCAATCCGCTGATGAAGGCGCAGTATGGTATCGACTCCATGCCGGAGACGGCGGAGAACGTGGCCGAGCAATGGGCGGTTGCACGCGCCGACCAGGATGCTTTCGCCATCCGCAGCCAGCAGCGCTGGGCAGCCGCCCACGCGGCAGGTTTCTTCAAAGGCGAGATCGTGCCGGTCACCATTCCGCAAAAGAAAGGCGATCCAAAAGTCATCGACACTGACGAACACCCGCGTCCCGACACCACCATCGAGGCACTGGCCAAGCTGAAGGGCGTGGTCAAGCCGGACGGCACGGTCACCGCCGGCAACGCCTCCGGCGTCAACGACGGCGCCTGCGCGCTGTTGCTGGCGTCGGCCGCGGCAGTCGACAAGTTCGGCTTGAAGCCGCGTGCCAAGGTGCTTGGCATGGCGACTGCCGGCCTGGCGCCGCGCATCATGGGTTTCGGCCCATCGCCGGCCAGCAAGAAGCTGCTGGCGCAACTGGGCATGACCATCGAGCAGATGGATGTGATTGAGTTGAATGAAGCCTTTGCCGCGCAGGGCCTGGCCGTGACGCGCGACCTGGGACTGAAAGACGACGATGCCCGCGTCAACCCGAATGGCGGCGCCATTGCCATCGGTCACCCGCTGGGCGCGTCGGGCGCACGCCTGGTAACCACCGCACTGAACCAGCTGGAGCGCACCGGCGGCCGCTACGCTCTGTGCACCATGTGCATCGGCGTCGGCCAGGGCATCGCGCTGGTGATCGAGCGGGTCTGACCATGCCCTGCTACGAAATCAATGGCGTGCGGCCGGTTGTGCATCCGACGGCCTATGTGCACCCGACCGCGGTGCTGGTCGGCGACGTGATCGTCGGCCCGCGCTGCTATGTGGCGCCGCTGGCTTCGCTGCGCGGCGACTTCGGGCGCCTGATCCTGGAGGAGGGCGCCAATGTGCAGGACACCTGCGTGATGCACGGCTTCCCGGGCGGCGACACGGTGGTCGAGCAGGATGGCCATATCGGCCACGGCGCCGTGCTGCACGGTTGCCGCATCGGCCGCAATGCACTGGTGGGCATGAACGCGGTGGTGATGGATAACGCGGTGGTCGGCGCCGAGAGCATTATCGGCGCCGCAGCCTTTGTCAAAGCGGGCATGGATATCCCGCCGCGCAGCCTGGTGGTCGGCGCACCGGCCCGGATCCTGCGCCAAGTCAGCGACAGCGAGATCGCGTGGAAGACGCTGGGCACCGGCCAGTACCACGAGCTGGCCGTGCGCTCGATGCAGACCATGGTGGAGTGCCAGCCCGACACCGAGGCGGCGCCTGGCCGCCAGCGCATGCAATGGGACACTTCGCTGCCAATGCACCTGCACAAGCAAGCATTCGACAATAAACAGTAATCGGAGACTACAAATGGTACACACCCTGCAAAGCTTCATCGGCGGCCGCTGGCAAGGCAAGGAAGCGGCAACCGCGCTGCACAGCGCCCTGGACAACCGCGTCATCTACCACACCCACGCCGAACAGCTGGATTTCGCCGAAGCCGTGCATTACGGCCGCAAGACCGGTATCCCGGCCCTGATGAAGCTGGACTTCCAGACCCGCGCCCAGCGCCTGAAAGCCCTGGCGACGTACCTGATGGAGCGCAAGGAGGAACTGTACGCGATCTCGCACCTGACCGGCGCCACCCGCCCGGATAGCTGGGTCGACGTGGAAGGCGGCATCGGCACCCTGTTTGCCTACGCCAGCATGGGCAGCCGCGAATTGCCTTCGTCGAACGTGCTGCACGAAGGCCCGGCCATGGCGCTGGGCAAGCGCGGCGGCTTCTCCGGCACCCACATCCTGGTGCCGCGCGGCGGCATTGCCGTGCACATCAACGCTTTCAACTTCCCGATCTGGGGCTTGCTGGAAAAGTTCGCGCCATCCTTCCTGGCGGCCATGCCGTGCATCGGCAAGCCTGCCAGCGCGACTTCCTACCTGACCGAAGCCCTGATCCGCATGATCAACGATTCCGGCCTGCTGCCGGAAGGCTCGCTGCAACTGGTGATCGGCAGCACCGGCGACCTGCTGGACCGCCTGGGCGGCGCGGACGCGGTCACCTTCACCGGTTCCGCCGATACGGCTGCCAAGCTGCGCTCCAACCGCAACCTGATTGCCAATTCGGTGCCGTTCACCGCCGAAGCCGATTCGCTGAACTGCGCCATCCTGGCGCCGGACGTCACGCCGGACGATCCGGAGTTCGACCTGTTCGTGAAGGAAGTACAGCGTGAAATGACCACCAAGGCGGGCCAGAAATGTACCGCCGTACGCCGTATCATCGTGCCGCGCCAGCATGCGGACGCGGTGGCGGAGAAGCTGCGCGAGCGCCTGGCCAAAGTCGTGGTGGGAGATCCGTCGGTGGAAGGCGTGCGCATGGGCGCATTGGCTTCGAAAGACCAGCAGCGCGACGTCGCTGAGCGCGTGACGCAACTGGCGAAGGGCAATGAGATCCTGTTCGGCGGTGCTGGCGCGCTGAAGCTGGTCGGCGAGGGAGTCGAGAATGGGGCCTTCTTCCCGCCAACCCTGCTGTTGTGCCGCAACGCCCTAAGCAACGACGCGGTACATGAGGTGGAAGCCTTCGGCCCGGTCAGCACGATGATGACCTACGAATCCATCGATGAAGCGCTGGAACTGGCGGCGCGCGGCAAAGGTTCCCTGGTGTCTTCGCTGATTACCAAGGACCCTGCTATCGCTGCTTACGCGGTGCCGATTGCTGCCGCATCGCACGGCCGCGTGCATGTGCTGGACCGTGAATCCGCTGTCGATTCCACCGGACACGGCTCGCCGCTGCCGCAGCTGAAACACGGCGGTCCTGGCCGTGCCGGCGGCGGTGAAGAACTGGGCGGCATCCGCGCAGTGCGCCACTTCCTGCAGCGCGCTGCTGTGCAGGGCTCGCCGACCATGCTGACTGCCATCACCGGCGAGTACGTGCGCGGCGGCGCCGTCAGGGAAGGCGATATCCATCCGTTCCGCAAGTGCTTTGAAGACCTGGAAATCTGCGATTCGCTGCTGACCCATCGCCGCACCGTGAGCGAGGCGGACATCGTCAACTTCGGCGGCATTTCGGGCGACTACTTCTACATGCATTTCGACGAGATCGCGGCCAGGGATACCCAGTTCGGCAAGCGCATCGCCCACGGCTACTTCGTGCTGTCGGCGGCGGCCGGCCTGTTCGTGTCGCCGGCGCCGGGACCCGTGCTGGCAAACTACGGGCTGGACAACCTGCGCTTCATCACCCCGGTGGCAATCGGCGACACCATCCGCGCCCGCCTGACCTGCAAGCGCAAGGTCGACCGCAACCGCACCGACGACAAAGGCCGCGGCCAGGGCGTGGTGGCGTGGGACGTGCAGGTGACCAACCAGAACGATGAACTGGTGGCCAGCTACGACATCCTCACCCTGGTGTCCAAGCGCGCCTGACGCTGCAGCACGTACCAGCAAGCGGCGCCGCCGGCGGCCCCGCTTGCTGCGAGGTGAAGGGCAAGTTCAAAAAACATCTCCAGTGGCGCGGGCTCATCGCCGCAGGCGGCGGAGGCCGTGACGGCGGCAAGATATGCTGCACAAGCGCGGCGGAAGGTGATGGTGTTTTTCATGTCCCGCACTGTAGCGGGCGAATGTGCTGCGAGTATGAAGTGGCTGTGAAACGCCGCTACATCGCCATTATGTAGACGACGCCGGCAAAGGCCATAACGATCAATGCCACGGCGGACCACTTCAATTTGTAGTGGCGCGCATGGCAGCGCTGGCAAACCCGCATCTTCGCACCGCCGCCGCTTGCCAGCGGCAGCTCCTCGTAGGTATTCCAATTGATTTCAGCGGCGCACAGCGCACAGGCGCCGCGTTCATTCCGTCTCCCGCCGCGCCACTGCCGCAGCCGGTCCGTCACCAGCGCCGCGACCAGCAGCGCGCTAAATAGCAGGAACAGTATCTTCATAATGCGCCGACTTTAGCACAAGCCAGCAAGAGCTACCCGCTGCCAGCCCGGCAAGGAAAAGCATGGGGGCCAGCCGCACCAGGTGGCGCGGGGAGTAGGCGCACGCCAGCAAAGGCAGGAATGCCATGGCCGTAAGGATCGCACCGCCAATGAAGAAGCTGGGGCTGCGAATGTTGCGGCGCACAGCCAGGGTCATGGCGCCGGCATAGGGCAGGACCGAGGCCGCGAAAGCCATGACCCATGCCAGTACCACGGTGGCAAGCGGGAAGCGGAAGGTTTTGTCGCCGTTCACGACGAAGTCCCACAGCTCATTGCCGAAGACGAAGGTCACAGCGGCGCAGCTGACCGCAAGAAGGTGGGCGTACATGACGCGCTGCATGGAGGTAGGGATGTTCATGGCCTGCACTGTAGCGGGCCTGTATGCGCTCAGAATGAAACGACGGTGAAGTGCCACAAGCGGGCAAGGATTCGCTACACTGCGGGCTGCTCTGCTCTTAACATCATAAGGTTAGTCATGAAATGTGTATCGCTGGCGGGGATTGCCGCCATGGCCCTGCTTACCGGCTGCACGGCGGTATCCGGCACCAGGTTCGCGCAGCAGGAAGCCGTCATGCCGAAGCTGTCGGCCGGCCAGGGCCGCGTGTATTTCTACCGCGTTGACGCCTTCACCGGGGGCGGCATGGCCGCTCCGGTCATGCTGGACGGGATGGTGGCAGGGGATTCGCTTCCAGGCGGCTATTTCTTTGTTGATGCCGCTGCCGGCAAGCACGAAGCGTCAGCCACCACCCGTGTCACCAGGAAGCTCAATTTCGTTCTTGAGCCAGGGGAAACCAAATACGTACGCACCAAGGCGCAGTTTGAAGAGAAAGTCGGCCGCGTGGTGCTGGAATTGGTAGGCGCCGAAGAAGCCCGCAGGGAACTGCCTTCCCTGAACTTCACCGGCGCGCCCAAGGCCAACTGATCAGGCTTGCAAGCCGAACGGATCGTCGATGGAGTGGGACGGCTTGGTGAACCAGCGCGGGCCATCATCCGCCATGTAGAAGTGGTCTTCGTGGCGCACGCCGAATTCGCCAGGCACCACGATCATCGGCTCGTTCGAGAACGTCATGCCGACGTCCAGCGGGGTCTTGTCGCCGCCCACCAGGTATGGCCATTCGTGGATGTCCAGGCCGATGCCGTGGCCGGTGCGGTGCGGCAGGCCCGGCAGTTTGTATTCCGGGCCGAAGCCGGCCGCCTGCAGTGAACGGCGCGCGGCCTGGTCCACTTCTTCGCACGGCACGCCCAGTTGGGCAGCTTCGAACGCGGCCAGTTGCGCCGCCTTCTCCGCATTCCATACCGCGCGCTGGCGCTCGCTCGCTGCGCCGTACACGTAGGTGCGGGTAATGTCGGAAATGTAGTTGTGGAGTTTGCAGCCGGTGTCGATCAGCACTGTGTCGCCTTGCTTCAGCGTCTGCACGTACGACACGCCGTGCGGGAAGGAGCTGGCCACGCCGAACAGCACGATCACGAAATAGGAGCCGGCCGGCGCACCGACCTTGCGATGCGCCTTGTCGATGAACTCCGCCACCTCGGTGGTGGTGATGCCCTCGCGCAGGATGCTGGCGGTGGCGACGTGCACGGCCAGGGTCATGTCCTTGGCGCGCTGCATCAGGGCGATTTCCGTCTTCGACTTGCGCGTACGGCAGTGGGCCGTGACCGCTCGTGCATTTTCCAGCGCATAGCCTTCGGCCAGCGGGCGTATGCCTTCGTAGATGAAGAAGGCGGCGCTTTCGTCGATGCCGATGCGCGGCGGCTGTGCGGCATTCGGCACAATGCCTATCTTTTTCAGGACCGCGATGAACAGGGCGGAGGGACTTTCGTGCTCGTGCCAGCAGTTGACCGTACCTTCCACCAGCATGAAGTCCTGCAGTGTGTTTTCTTCGAAAGCAGGGGCGATGTATTCCACCGCGCCGCTGGCGGGCAGGATGGCGCCGACCATGCGTTCGCTCGGGTACCACTTGGTGCCGGTGAAGTAGAGCAGGCTGGAGCCGGCATTGATGTAGATGGCCGCGATGCCTTGTTGGCGCATGAAGACTTGTGCCTTTTCGATGCGTGCCAGGTGCTCATCCTTGCCGATCGGCGTTGCGCCCGCTGTCATGTCCGACAGGGATGCCAATGCCTCTTCGATTGTCTTGCCGCCAATGCCAATGCCCATGCTGCCTCCTTAAAAACAAGGGGAACATCATAGCATCGCCAGGACGCAAAAAAGCCGGCTATGCAGCTATCGTATCCGGGGATGACGATAGCCGCATACCGGCCAGGATGGTGCAGCTTATTGGACTTGCAGGCTTACCTTGTCAACAACGAAGGAAGTCTGCAGCGAGTAGTCTTCCGTCATGTTGAAGTGGATGCGCACGGTCTGGCCCTTGTACGGCAGCAGGTTGAAGCTGCGCACCTGGTAGCCGCTGGCAGGCATGGTGTTGTTGTAGGTCGCCAGGGTGCCCAGGGTGGTGCCGGAGCTGTTCTTCACGGTCACGACCATCTTGTCATACACGGTGCTGCCGGTTTCGGCAGTATCGATATGCAGTGCGAACGACAGCGTGGCCGCCGTGGCAGTCGATGGGATGGTGACGGTCTGGTACAGCGATTCGGTAGCAGTGCTGCCGTTACCGCCCAGCCATGCGAAGCGCGAACCTTCGTACGCCGTCTGGCCGCTGTAGTTGCCGATCACGCCGGTGGTGCCAGCCCATGGCGTAGTGCCGGACTCGAAGCCGCCGTTGACGATCAGCTCGCTTTGCGGAGGGATCGTGCCTACGGTCAGGGTGGCGTTGTTCGAGGTGGCGGTCTTCGCCGGCGACGAAGAGTCGCTGACGATGGCCTTGAACACGGCACCGTTGTCCGCAGTCTGCGCGGTGAACGAGTAGGTAGCCGATGAGGCGCCCGAAATCTGGGTGCCGTTGCGGTACCAGGCGTAGCTGTAAGGCGCGGTGCCGCCGGTGGCGCCAACGGAGAAGGTAGCGGTGCCGCCGGGAGCTACCGTGACGTTGTTCGGCTGCGTGGTGATGGTTACCGTGTTCGGGTTGGCTTCGTCCACGTCGGTGCCGACGTTGATCGCCGCGTAAGCGCGCTTGACGGCAGTCGATTCAACGCTGCCCACGCCGTACAGCTGTTCCGCCGACTCGATCATCTTCAGGCGTGCGTTGGCGTAGTTGGTGGAGGCGGTGAACTTGGTGGTGTTAGCCTTGAACCAGATGCGGAACGCCTTGTCGCTGCCGATACCGCTCATCGCCAGCGGCTGCTTGTTCAAGTAAGAGCTGTACATCTCGCTCGAGGACGAGGAGTTGGAGCCGTTGGCCAGGAAGTAGAACATGCGGTTGTTCGGCCCCGAGGAGTAGTGCACGTCGATATTGCCCAGGGTGCTGCTCCAGGCATCGCGCGATGCGCCGTCCTTGGACGGCTTCCACATCCAGCGCAGAGGCTGGCCGTTTTTGGCGATCTCCTTGCCCATCATCCAGTCGTTGCCGGTCGGGATGGTGGTGCCGGTACCGCCATTGCGGGCATAGGCTTCCACCATTTCACCGGTGATGTCGGAGTTCGACTCATTCAGGCCGCCGGATTCGCCGGAGTAGGTCAGGTTGGACGTGGCGTCGGTTACTCCGTGGCCCATTTCGTGGCCGATCACGTCGATCGAACCCAGGCTGTAGAAGCTGGAGCCGTCGCCGATGTACATGCACTTGCAGCTCGGGTCGAAGAAGGCGTTGTCGTAGTTGTTGTCGACGTGGACCGCGATATAGGTCGCGGTGTTGTTGCCGTCCAGCGAAGACCAGCCCATCACGTTTTTCAGCGTGTCGTAAGTGTTCATCAGGCCCCACAGCGCATTCACTGCGGCGGTCTGGCCGTTGGCGTTGGTGGTGCTGCCGCCGTTGTATTGCTGGCCGTCGCCCCAGGTGTTGGTGGTGTTGGTGTAGATCGCGCCCGGGCTCGGGTTGTTGGCCGACGAGTGGTTGGCATTGGTGATGGCCATGCCGCCATAGGTGCCGCCGGTGCCGCGCGACGAATCCAGCATCTTGTAGGTGGAGCCGGACAGGGTGGTGTTGATCGGCACGTCGCCGTTGTACTGGCTATGGCCGACGCCGACCACGGTCTGCAGGGCGTTCCATTGCTTGATCACGGCGCCGGTCTTGGCGCTGATCACGGTGTCGCGGAAGACCGGACGGCCGTCCTTGTTCATGCGGGTCTTGACCAGGTAGGCCAACTCGTAGTGGTCGACTACTTCTTCCACGTCGGTCGCATTCAGCGCACTTTCGGTTTTATTGGCGGCGGCTGCGGTGCGCTGGGTCTTCACCACAGGCCAGATCAGCAGCTCGGCTTCCGGCTTGATGCGATGCTGGTTGCCAGGGGTGCGCGAGACAGCGACGCGGATCGCTTCGTCGGCGCTGAAGGCCGCGGTGGTGTCGGGAGCGCCCTTGCCGGCGGCCTTGGCGGCGCGTGAAGCGTCCAGTCCATCGCGGCGGTCGGAAGCCGACTCGCTGACGATATTGCCGTTTTCATCGGTGACAACGACGGACTCGGAACCGAATACGCGCAGGCCCTGGAAGGTATGGTCGGCGCGCAGGATGCGCTGGCCGTTGACGCCCGGGTGCTGTTCGCGCAGCTTATATCCATGCTCGCTATCGAGGCCGGCCGCGGCGCGCAGCGAATCCAGGCGCGATACCAGGTTCGCCTTTGCTTCGACGCTCATCGGCTGAGCGGGAGAGGCCATCAAGGTATCAGGCAGGACGCCTGCAAATGCAGGGGCGAACGAGGCGGCTACGGCTGCGGCCAACAGGCTTTTGCGAAGTTTCATCGACTCTCCTAGGGAACTTGGGTTGGTGGGAGAGACGACGTTATGCCTGTTTTTTGTGCAAGTCAAAAAACTTATGAAATGAGTCAGTTTTACAGATTTTGTATATTTTTAGACAATAGATTACAGTTCCATAGTCACCAAATGAAACGGGGCGGCCCCCCTCGGCGCCACCCCGTTTTGCTTGCTTTGACCGTGTATTACTGGACTTGCAGGCTGACCTTATCCACCACGAACGAAGTCTGCAGCGACGAGTCTTCGGTCATGTTGAAGTGCAGGCGCACGGTCTGGCCTTTGTACGGCAGCAGGTTGAAGCTGCGCACCTGGTAGCCGCTGGCGGCGTTCGCGTTGCTGTAGGTTGCCAGGGTGCCCAGGGTGGTGCCGGCGCTGTTCTTCACAGTCACCACCAGCTTGTCGTACGCGGTGCTGCCCGATTCCGCGGTGTCGATATGCAGCGCGAACGAGAAGTTCGCCGACGTTGCGGTCGATGGGATGGCCACGGACTGGTACAGGGTTTCGGTCGCGGTGGCGCCGTTACCGCCGAGCCATGCGAAGCGGGTACCTTCGTATGCCGACTGGCCGCTGTAGTTGCCGATCACGCCGGTGCTGCCGGCCCATGGCGTAGTGCCGGACTCGAAGCCGCCGTTGACGACCAGCTCGGATTGCTGGGTGGTGCCCACGGTCAGGGTCGCGTTGTTCGAGGTCGCGGTCTTCACCGGCGACGACGAATCGGTGACCTCGGCCTTGAACACGGCGCCGTTGTCGGCAGCCTGCGCGGTGAACGAGTAGGTGGCCGAGGAGGCGCCCGAGATCTGGGTGCCGTTGCGGTACCACTTGTAGCTGTAAGGCGAAGTGCCGCCGCTCGCGCCCACGGTGAAGCTGGCGGTGCCGCCTGCTGCCACGGTGATGTTGTTCGGCTGGGTGCTGATCGACACGCCGGTGCCGGCGCCGGTTTCGTCGACGTCGGTGCCTACGTTGATTGCTGCGTATGCGCGCTTGACGGCGATCGATTCCTTGCTGCCTACGCCGTACAGTTCTTCAGCCGACTGGATCACCTTGGTGCGTGCATCGGCGTAATTGGTCGATGCGGTGAACTTGGTGGTGTTGGCCTTGAACCAGATGCGGAACGCCTTGTCGCTGCCGATACCGGTCATCGCCAATGGCTGCTTGTTCAGGTAAGAGCTGTACATCTCGCTCGAGGACGAGGAGTTGGAGCCGTTGGCCAGGAAGTAGAACATGCGGTTGTTCGGGCCCGAGGAGAAGTGCACGTTCAGGTTGCCCAGGGTGCTGCTCCAGGCGTCCTTCGACGAGCCGTCCTTGGATGGCTTCCACATCCAGCGCAGCGGCTGGCCGTTTTTGGCAATCTCCTTGCCCATCATCCAGTCGTTGCCGGTCGGGATGGTGGTGCCGGTACCGCCATTGCGGGCATAGGCTTCCACCATTTCGCCGGTGATGTCGGAGTTCGACTCATTCAGACCGCCGGATTCGCCGGAGTAGGTCAGGTTGGACGTGGCGTCGGTTACGCCGTGGCCCATTTCGTGGCCGATCACATCGATCGAACCCAGGCTGTTGAAGCTGGAACCGTCGCCGATGTACATGCACTTGCAGTTCGGGTCGAAGAAGGCGTTGTCGTAGTTGTTGTCGACGTGGACCGCGATATAGGTTGCGGTGTTGTTGCCGTCCAGCGAAGACCAGCCCATCACGTTTTTCAGCGTGTCGTAGGTGTTCATCAGGCCCCACAGCGCATTCACTGCGGCGGTCTGGCCGTTGGCGTTGGTGGTGCTGCCGCCGCTGATGTACTGCTGGCCGTCGCCCCAGGTATTGCTGCTGTTGGTGTAGATCGAGCCGGCCTGTGGATTCGATTCAGGCGAGTGGTTGGCGTTGGTGATCGCCATGCCGCCGAAGGTGCCGCCTACGCCGCGGGTCGAGTCCAGCATCTTGTAGGTGGAGCCGGACAGGGTGGTGTTGATCGGTACGTCGCCGTTGTACTGGCTATGGCCGACGCCGACCACGGTTTGCAGCGCATCCCATTGCTTGATCACGGCGCCGGTGGTAGCGCTGATCACGGTGTCGCGGAACACTGGACGGCCGTCCTTGTTCATGCGGGTCTTGACCAGGTAGGCCAGCTCGTAGTGGTCGACCACGTCTTCCACGTCGGTCGCATTGAGCGCGCTTTCTGCCTTGTTGGCGGCAGCGGCGGTGCGCTGGGTCTTGACCACTGGCCAGATCAGCAGTTCGGCTTCCGGCTTGACGCGGTGCGTTTTGCCTGCAGTGCGTGAAACAGCGACGCGGATCGCTTCGTCGGCGCTGAAAGCTGCGGTGGTGTCAGGCGCGCCTTTGCCGGTCGCCCGGGCGGAGCGGTGTGCATCCAGGCCGTTGCGGCGGTCGGAAGCGGATTCGCTCACGATATCGCCGTTTTCGTCGGTGACAACGACGGACTCGGAACCGAACACGCGCAGGCCCTGGAAGGTATGGTCGGCGCGCAGGATGCGCTGGCCGCCGGCACCAGGGTGCTGTTCACGCACTTTGTAGCCGTGCTCGCTATCCAGGCCAGCAGCGGAGCGGCGCGCGTCCAGGCGTGCAGCCAGGTTGGCCCTGGCTTCAAGGCCCATCGGCTGGGCCGGTGCGGCCATCATGTTTTCTGGCAGGACGCCTGCAAATGCAGGGGCGAAAGAGGCGGCTACGGCTGCAGCCAGCAGGCTTTTGCGAAGGTTCATCAGCTCTCCTTGTGAGCGGTGGGGGTGGTAGGGAGAGCGGGAAGTTATGCCTGTTCTTTATGCAAGTCAAAAAAGTTGCAAAATAAGTCGGTTCTACACTTTTTGTTCAGTTTTAGACATTTGATTACATTTGGGTGGTTCTTGAACTAGCTCGCTTTGCGACCAAATGGCGCACGATTGGCGCGATTTGTAGGGAAGTTACAACGAAATAGAGGTGTTTTTCTAGTTTCGTGTTGGATGCAACAGAAATATGTATCTAATTGTCACACTCATGTTGCACTAGTTGAATTTTGCGTTTTACACTAGCCCGTCGTTTGTTTGACGTACCACTTAGTGAGGGCGCATCACTCATGTTGTCTATTTCTACCAAAGTTGAAAGGATCGTCGCGGAGTCGCCCTTCCTGAGCGAAGGTCTGCGCCGTGGCTTGATCAACCTGTCGGAACTGGCGCGCCAGCTGCAGCCGCAGCTCCAGAACGACCTGTGGAAGCCCGTCGGCCAGGCGGCCGTGGTCATGGCCTTGCGCCGTGTCGCCGGACGCCTGCCGGACAAGGATGCCCAGGAACTCGTGCTGGCCCAGCAGTCCGGCCAGCTGACCGCACGCACCGACCTGGTCGAATTCACCTTCCGCCGTTCGGACCGCATTGACGAATGCCACCGCCAGCTGCTGGAGCGCTCGGGGACCGGCCATGGCCTGTACCTGACCGTGACCCGTGGCAGCGAAGAGGTGGTGGTGATCTGCAGCCGCCCCTTCATCGGCCTGGTCGAACAGATCTTCGCCGGCGAACGCCTGCTGGCGCGGCTGGAGAACCTGAACGCCGTCACGCTGCAGCTGACCGCCGATTCCTGGCGCACGCCGGGCATCTACCACGCCATCCTGAAAAAGCTGGCATGGGACAAGGTCAACCTGATCAACCTGATCTCGACCCATACCGAACTCACCCTGCTGCTGGAGAAGGAACACACAGGCGCCGCTTTCAGCGTCCTCTCCAACATGATCGCGCACAAGCACTGATGTACACTCCCGGTAGGGCAAACCTACAGGGAGTCAGCATGGGCTTGAAAGACACGCAGCGGGTGGTGCCGGCATTGCGGGTGGCGAACTACGCCGCCAGCAAGCCTTTCTATGAATCGCTCGGCTTCCGCGAAGAGTGGGCCCACCAATTCGAACCCGGCTTGCCGGCCTTTGCCTCGATGATGCTCGACGGCATGGAAATTTTCCTATCTGAACATTCGGGCGACTGCCAACCCGGCGGGCTGGTACACTTTTATGTTCCGGACGTCGACGCCCTCTTTGACGACTTCCTGGAGTATGGCGTGAACGTCGAGCAAGCGCCGAACAATGACTTGGGAGCGGACCTGCGTGTCATGTCCGTTCTCGATCCAGACAATAACCGGCTCAAATTTTTGACCCAGACCCATTGGGAGTAAGCGCAATGAAGAAAGCGCTGTTGTTCGCATTCCTTGGCATGGCCGCCGCATCGCAGGCCAGTGCGCAGGGACTATTCAAGTGTTCGATAGATGGCAAGGTGACTTACCAGTCCATGCCCTGTCCCAAAAACGGCGGCGCGTCGCTCGACTACCCGCCGCCGCCGACTGCTGCCCAGGCGAAAGCGGCCCAGGCGCGCGCCCAGGAAGACCGCGAGCGCGTGAATCAGCTGGCCGAGAACAACCGCCGGGCACGCGAGAAAAAGGCCAACGTGGATGCGGAAGAGGCCAAGGAAGAAGCGGCCAGCAAGCGCGTGGCCAAGAGCAGCTGCGATTCGCTGCGTACCCGCCGTGAAGAGCTGTACGGCCAGCGCAATGAGAACCGCCGCAATTCCCAGCTCGATGCGATGTCCAAGACCCAGAACGATATCGACAAGCTGGAGGCCGAATACACCAAGGGCGCCTGCGGCCCGCTCGACTGAGGGGCCGCCCTGGCGGCGCCGCTTATTGCGGTGCCGCGCCTGCAGCCGGCGCTGCGGGATTTTCCTGCACTGCCAGCGCAACGGCCTGCACCGAAAGCTCGCGCAATTTGCCAAGCACGGCCTGGTCTTTGACCACCGTCAGCGTGGTGATCTTGCCCATGTCCTTGTTCACCAGGTATGCCACCAGTGCGCCGGCGACGGCACCTCCGGCGGCTGCCTGCCCGTAGCTGAGGCTGCTGTTCTTGACCACCGCACGGCCTGCTGCACCACCCAGGCCGCCAGCTGTTGCCATCAGTCCGACACTGAGTTTGTGGGTGACGGGGTCCTTGGTGTAGCCGACATTGGCGCAGCCGGTGCCTTCGGCCGGCACTTCCGGCGCTACGCCTTCCATCGACGTATACAGGTAGATGGACGGCATTTTTGACGGGTCCTTGGGCATGAAGAAGCCGCCGTCACTGTGGCTTCGCTTGGCGCCGGGATTTCCAGGCTGGAAGATGGAGATGCCGCCTTGCGGTGCGCGGAAATAAGTGCCTTGCGCATCTTCTTTTTCCGATACATATGGGCCGCGTTCCAGGCGGGTCTCAGTCACCAGTTTCAGCATACCGGCAGTATCGCTGGCTGTGAGCGCTTGAGGCAGCTGGATGCAAGTGATGGACGCTGGCGCTGCCAGTCGATCCGGTTCGACCAGCGGAGTGCTTGCGCAGCCGCCCAGCATTGCGCTGGCGGCGAGTGGGAACAGCAGTTTCTTGTACATTGTTCATCCTGTGGTGTCGGCCCTGCAGGCGGACCGTAAACCACAGGATAGTTACTTCACGACAAGGTTGCAATATAAATAATCAGGCACCCTTGGCTTACTTCTTCTTCTCTTCTTCAGGCTGCGAGAAATTCAGCTCCGGCTGCTGTTCCTCGTCCTGCTTTTGCGCCGGCAGCGATTCCGGCGGCGCCGGCTGCTCGATGCGCAGGTCGCCTGATTCCACCTTGCCGCCAGTACTGCGGTCGAGGAAGGCGGTGACGGTTTGCGGCAGCGCAGCCACCAGCAGCACCATCAGCATCTGCAGGCCCACCCAAGGCAGCGCGCCCCAGTAAATATCGGACGACTTCACTTCTTTCGGCGCCACGCCGCGCAGGTAGAACAGCGCGAAACCGAAGGGCGGGTGCATGAAAGAGGTCTGCATGTTCACGCACAACATCACGCCGAACCACACCAGGGACGCCGATGCCGCGGCTTCAGGGCTGCCCATGAGCGGTTCCAGCTGCGGCGCCAGCACCTTTTGCGCCACCGGCGCCAGCATCGGCACCACGATGAAGGCGATCTCGAAGAAGTCGAGGAAGAAGGCCAGGAAGAACACGAACAGGTTCACCACCAGCAGGAAGCCGATCCAGCCGCCTGGAATGCCGTTGAACAGGTGCTCGACCCACAGCCCGCCATCCACACCCTGGAACACCACCGAGAAGCAGGTGGAGCCGATCAGGATGAACACCACCATCGCGGTCAGGCGCATGGTGGACTGGTAGCTCAGGACGATCAGGTCGCGCAATGGCTTGATCTGGCTGGCGCGGATCACGATCCAGGCCACGCATACGTACAGCACGCCCAGCGCGGCCTGCACCACCGGCTTGGCGCCTTCGACAAAGGCGCCGGTCAGCGCTGCCGCCAGCAGGGCCAGCATGCCGACGCGGAACACGATCTTGTCGCGCCGGTTGAATTCCGGATGGCGCAAGGCGGCCAGGATCACCGCGCCCAGCGCGCCCATGGCGCCCGATTCGGTGGGCGTGGCGACACCCAGCATCATCGTGCCCAGCACCATGAAGATCAGCACCGCGGCCGGCACGATGCCTTGCAGGCACTGCTTCCACAGTGCCCAGCCGCGCGGCCCGAGTTCGTTCTGCGGCGCGGCCGGCAGCCACTCCGGCTTCACGCGCGACAGGGCAAAGGTGTATAGCGCGAACAGGCCGATCTGCACCAGCGACGGGCCCCAGGCGCCCAGGTACATGCTGCCGACGTCGGCGGCGGCAGTGGGGGTCTTGAGCTGGTCGGCCAGCACCACCAGTACCAGCGATGGCGGCACCAGCTGCGTGATGGTGCCGGAGGCGGCCAGCACGCCGGTGGCGTAGCGCATGTGGTAACCGTAGCGCATCATCACCGGCAGCGAGATCATGGCCATCGCGATCACCTGCGCCGCCACGGTGCCGGTGATCGCGCCGAGGATGAAGCCGACGATGATCACCGAATAGCCCAGGCCTCCGCGCACGCCGCCGAACAGGCGGCCCATGGAGTCGAGCATGTCCTCCGCCAGGCGGCACTTCTCCAGCACTGCGCCCATGAAGGTAAAGAAGGGGATCGCCAGCAGCAGGTCGTTGGCCAGCACGCTGCCGAAAATCCTTTGCGGCACCGCCTGCAGGAAGGGCACGCCGAAGAAGCCTTCCGTAATGGCGATAAAACCGAAGAACAGGCCGACCGCCAGCAGCGAGAACGCTACCGGGAAGCCGACCAGCATGAATACGACCAGGCCGCCGAACATCAGCGGCGGCATCATCTCCAAGGGGATCATTGCACTGGCCTTTCGTATTTGCTGTCCAACAGGGCCCGGCCGGTGAGGTGGGCGATGCGCTTGATCAGTTCAGACAGGCCTTGCAGCGCGAGCAGGGCAAAGCCGACAGGCACCACGAGCTTGATCGGCCAGCGCGGCAGGCCGCCGGCGTTGCTCGATTGCTCCATGATGGCCCAGGAAGGCAGGAACAGCGATTCCCATGACAGCCAGGCAAACAGGATGCAGGCCGGGAACAGGAAGAAAATGATGCCGAAGATGTCGATCCACAATTGCTTGCGTTCGGAGACATGGCCGTAGACCAGGTCGACGCGCACGTGTTCATTGCGCTGGAAGGTATAGCTGGCGCCAAGCATGACGGCAGCGCCAAACAGGTACCACTGCATTTCAAGCAGCGAATTGGAGCTCCAGTCGAAGCCATAACGGATCATGGCGTTGCTGGCGCTGATGAAGCATGAGGCGAGAATCATCACGTTGGCCAGCTGCCCGCTGCGGTAGCCGATGCGGTCAAGCCAATGCGACAGGCGAAGAAAACCCTGCATTGCGTCTCCTGGTAATTGGATTAGTTGTTGCAAGGATATTAGCTGAGAATCCCTTCAAATTGAATCGGGGTAGGAAAAAACTGGACGGATGACAATTAAGCATTTAAGATATTAGTTAAATGCTTAATTAGTAAAAAAGTAGTCCTCCAGCATTGGCTGGAGCGTCCTTCGGGTATAGACTAGAGGCTTGCGCCGCATTGCGGCGTCCCTCAACAGAAAACCAGCATGTCGGACAAAGTTTTTGAAGCATTGGCATCGTCGCCGCGGCGACTGATCCTCGCCTACCTCTCGGAACATGAGATGACGGCAGGGGAGGTTGCCTCACGCTTTGAAATGAGTGCGCCTGCGGTTTCCCGTCATTTGTCCGTCCTCGAAGGCGCAGGATTGGTCAGCAGCGAGCGTCGCGGCCAGTTTGTGTATTACAAGCTGATGTCCGACAACCTCGTGAACACGCTGACGCAGTTTGCCTTTGCGCTGTGCCCGGTAGCCGGGCCGCTCAAACGCGAAAGCAAGGCCAAGAAAAAGGCCAGCGAAGCGTAATACGCCAGTACACCCGGGCACGATGTTGGCCATTTTCAGGCCAGGGGTCTCTGCGCGCTTTTTTTCAGGAAGGGGCAGTGCATGGACGTTGGAACCTACCGTCACGGGATCAAGGCCTATACGCCTTTTTTCCTCCGCCTTTACGATTTCCTGGTGATCGGGATCTTCACCCGCATCTTCTGGAAATGCGAAGGGCGGCATTACATCGGGATCTACCGGCGCCACGCCGGGCAGCGCCACGCCGATATCGGCGTGGGCACCGGTTATTTCCTGGACCATGCCGGGCTTGACGAAAGCAGGCAGCAGATCGCCCTGGTCGACTTGAACCGGAACTGCCTGCGCCACGCTGCGCAGCGCCTGCAGCGTTTTGCGCCGGAATGCCATGTGCGCAATGCCTTCGAACCGATCGCCATCGGGCACAAGGTGGACTCGATCTGCATCGGCGGCCTGATTCACTGCGCACCGGGAACGATGCAGGAAAAGGGCCGGATTTTCGACGCCATCGCGCCTCTGTGCGGGCCTGGGACGACGCTGTTCGGCTACACGCTGCTTGGCAAGGGCGCCCCCATGTCGTGGTACGCCAGGGCCTTGATGGGCTTCATGAACCGGCTGCAGGTGGTCAACAACCGCGGCGACTCGCTGCAATCACTGCAGGCCGAACTTTCACAACGATTCAGCCAGGTCGAAGTCTGGCTGGTCGGATGCAACGCTTTCTTCACTGCCAAAAACCATAGGGGTGCTACAAAATGAATATCGCTCAAACGGAACGCATCATCGATGCCGACATCGCGGAAGTATGGGAAAAGGTGTGTTTTTATGAGGAGGTGAAAGGCCGGCCCAACTGGTTCCTGCGCTGGGCCCTGCCATTGCCGGTGAGGACGGTCGGCGATCACAAGACGGTCGGCACGCTATGCCGCTGCGAGTACGGGGACCAGCAGTTCATCCTGAAGCGCATCACCAGGTCGAGCCACAATGCGGCGCTTGAATTCAGCGTGACGCAGGCTAGCGAGCAGTTCCAGCGGCATCTGGCGCTGCTGGGCGGCAGCATCTACCTGTCCCGCCTGCCGGACGGGCGCACGCTGGTGAGCATGGCGACCAGCTATGCGCCGAAAGGCGCGGACAATATGCTGCGGCGCTTCCTGGTGGACCAGGTGATCCGGTCGATGCACCGCTTTGTGATGGGGGACATGGCGAACAGCATCCGCCATGCCCGCAAGGCTCAACCGGCCAACTGCTGACGCACGCGCGCAATTGCGCTGCGCACCTGGTTCGGCGCGGTACCGCCGATATGGTCGCGTGCCGCCACCGAGCCTTCCAAGGTCAGCACTGCAAACACATCCTCGCCCACCAGCGGCGAGAACGCGCGCAGTTGCTCCAGCGACATCTGCGCCAGGTCGATCTTCAGGTCATCGCAAGCACGCACCGCATGCGCCACGGCCTCGTGCGCATCGCGGAACGGCAGGCCTTTCTTCACCAGGTAGTCGGCCAGGTCGGTCGCGGTGGCATAGCCCTGCAACGCCGCCGAACGCATCGCTTCCGGCTTGACGGTAATGCCGCCTGCCATGTCGGCGAAAATGCGCAGGGTATCGACCACGGTATCGACGGTGTCGAACAGCGGCTCTTTGTCTTCCTGGTTGTCCTTGTTGTAAGCCAGCGGCTGGCCCTTCATCAGGGTCAGGAGGCCCATCAGGTGGCCGTAGACGCGGCCGGTCTTGCCGCGCGCCAGTTCCGGCACGTCCGGGTTCTTCTTCTGCGGCATGATCGAGGAGCCGGTGCAGAAGCGGTCGGCGATGTCGATAAAGCCAACCCGTGGGCTCATCCAGATGATCAGTTCTTCCGACATGCGCGACACGTGCATCATCAGCAGCGAGGCCGCTGCGGTGAATTCGATCGCGAAGTCGCGGTCCGAGACGGCATCCAGCGAGTTGTGGCAGACGTCGTCGAAGCCCAGGGTCTTGGCCACGCGCAGGCGGTCGATCGGGAAGGTGGTGCCGGCCAGTGCGGCGGCGCCCAGCGGCAGGCGGTTGACACGCTTGCGGCAATCCTGCATGCGCTCGACGTCGCGGCCGAACATTTCAACGTAAGCCAGCATATGGTGGCCGAAGGTGATCGGCTGCGCTACCTGCATGTGGGTGAAGCCCGGCAGGATCACGCCGGCGTTCTTCTCCGCCAGGTCGACCAGGGCGCCGCGCAGCTGCTGCAGCAGGCCGCTGATGTCGTCGATGGCAGAGCGCACGTAGAGGCGGATATCGGTGGCCACCTGGTCGTTGCGGGAGCGGCCGGTGTGCAGGCGCTTGCCGGCGTCGCCAACCAGTTCGGTCAGGCGTTTTTCGATATTCAGGTGCACGTCTTCCAGGTCCAGCTGCCATTCGAACTGGCCGCCGTCGATTTCGGCGCTGACCTGGGCCAGGCCCTTCTGGATCGCGGCCAGGTCGGCGGCCGGAATGATGCCTTGCGCTGCCAGCATGTCGGCGTGGGCCAGGGAACCCTGGATGTCGGCCTTGGCCATGCGCTTGTCAAAAAACACCGAGGCGGTGTAACGTTTCACGAGGTCGGAAACAGGTTCGGAGAAACGAGCGGACCAGGCTTCCGCCTTCTTGGAGAATTGATCTGTCATAGTGGCTTTGCGGTGAGATTTGCACGAGAAATTCAAACGATTATAAATTAGTAGGAGAGTCAATGAAGAAGTTAGCAAGTTTGCTACTGTTGGTGCTGGCCAGCGGTAGCGCGTTCGCGCAGGGCGCGCGGGCGTCCGATGCGGCATCGGTGGACAGCATCGTGGCGGCCCTGTACGACAGCATTTCCGGCCCGGCCGGCAAGGCGCGCGACTGGGAGCGCCTGCGTTCCCTGTTCCGCAGCGATGGCCGCATGGTGGTGCATAGCACGGGCAAGGATGGCGCGCACAACACCCGCGTACTGTCGCTGGAAGACTACATCACCCGCGTGACGCCGGTTTTTGCAAAGGAGGGCTTCTACGAATCCGAACTGGCGCGCAAGGGTGAGGAATTTGGACAGATTGCCCAGGTTTTCAGTACCTATGAGGCGCGCCATGCGCCGTCGGAACAGCCTTTTGTACGCGGCATCAACTCGATCCAGCTGGTGAACGACGGCAAACGGTGGTGGATTTCGCAACTCCTGTGGCAGCCGGAAGGCGAAAAGACCCCGCTGCCGGAGCGCTACCTGAAGCCGCAATAAACAAAGTGTGCACGGACGCGCGATAGGGTTTTACTCCGCCGTTGCGTCCGGCTACACTGATGGAAAGGTGTTACCCAGATGTCTAGCAGCGATGCCAGCGAGCAAGCTGAACAGGAGGCCATCGTGAAGCTGCACTCCCCCGCCGGCCTGGCCCGTTTGGGCCTGGCTTTGCTAGCCGCATGCGGCCTTCCGATCCATGCCCGCGAAGCGCCGCCCAGGAATCCCGTTCCTGCCCGCACCAGCACCACGCCGCCGGACGCGCCGGCCAAACCTCCCACTGCACCGCCCTTGACGCCGCCGCTGCCCGATACGGCCGCCCCGGTGCGCATCGTGGCCGGCGCCAGTGCGACCGTCAGCGGCGGATCGGCAGCCATCGCGCCTTCGCCCGTAGCGGCCCACCAAGGCTCGCTGGTCATCATTGGCGGCGGCCTGCGCGGCGATAATGCGGATGTGTGGCAGCGCGTTGTGAAACTGGCTGGCGGCAAGGGTTCGCGCATTGCGGTCTTTCCTTCCGCTGCGGGCAATCCGGAACGTTCGGCCCAGACCATCATCGGCTACCTGCGCAAGTGGGGCGCGGATGCCTTCCTGGTGCCCGTTGCCGTGCGCCTGGCAGGCAGCGATTACAAGAAGAACGCGGACGATGCGGCGCTGGCCAGGAGAATCCGGGAATCGGACGGCGTCTACTTCGCCGGCGGCGACCAGGGACGCATCACCAAAGCACTGCTGCGCGAAGACGGCACCCAGACTGCAGTGCTGGAAGCGGTGTGGGACGTGTACCGCCGCGGCGGCGTCGTTGCGGGTTCCTCTGCCGGTGCCGCCATCATGAGCAGCACCATGTTCGCCAACCCGAAGGCAATCCTTTCCATGCTGCAGACCGGTATCGCGGATGGCCGTGAACTGGGGCCGGGCCTGGGCTTCATCGGCGACGACGTATTCGTGGACCAGCACTTGCTGGTGCGCGGGCGCTTTGCGCGCATGATCCCGGCCATGCTGGCCAAGGGTTACCAGATCGGCCTTGGCATCGACGAAGACAGCGCCATGGTGGTGAATGCGCAACGTGAAGTGGAAATCATCGGCTACAAGGGCGCTTTGCTGATCGACCTGTCGCGGGCCGAATGGGACAGGGAGGCGCCGCACTTCGGGGTGCGCAATGCCGTGATCAGCTATCTCGACCGGGGCGACAAGTTCAATATCGGCACCCACATGTTCCTGCCGTCCAACGACAAGGCCGGCGGGCGTATCGACCCTACCCGCACGCTGGGCCGGGGGGCAGTGTTCAGCAACGACGTGCTGGGCAACAACGCCGTGATCGACCTGATGGAGCGCCTGATCGACAGCAACCAGGAAGAGGCGATCGGCATTGCCAGCGGCAACCCGCGCGCCAGCGGCACCGAGCTTGGTTTCGAGTTCCGCTTCACCAAGACGGCCGATACGGTGGGCTATGTTTCCAGCGTGGCTGAGGCGTATTCGGTGCTGAATATCCGCCTCGATATCCGGCCTATCGAAATCACGCGGCCGCTATATAAATATAAATGAAGATCTGAATCCGGCGCGGCATCCGCCGCGTATATGCCATGGCAAGCAACCACACGGGAGGAAACCATGGCACCCATCAAGCAAGCTGCTGTCCAGTTAGCCCTGCTGTCGGCCCTGGCGCCGTCGGCGCAGGCGTCCAGTCACCGCGAAGCACCATTCATCACGCGCGAACCCAAGGTCGACGGCACGGACTTCTATATGTTCCGCAGCTACGAACCGGGGCGCGGGCAATTCGTGACCCTGATCGCCAATTACGTGCCTTTGCAGGATGCATATGGCGGCCCGAACTTCTTCACCATGGATCCCGATGCGCTATACGAAATCCATATCGATAACAATGGCGATGCGCGGGAAGACCTGACGTTCCAGTTCCGCTTTACCAACACGTTCAAAAACGCCGCGTTCATGGTGGGCGGCAAGAAGGTGCCGATTCCGCTGGTGATCAACGGCGGGCCGATTAACGACGTCAATGCGGCCGGACTGAATGTGCGCGAGACATACACGGTGGACGTGGTGCGCGGCGAGCGGCGCAGCACG
Source organism: Duganella sp. Root336D2 (assembly GCF_001425005.1). GTDB lineage: Bacteria > Pseudomonadota > Gammaproteobacteria > Burkholderiales > Burkholderiaceae_D > Rugamonas. The sequence goes on from NZ_LMDB01000012.1 coordinate 87,648, forward strand.
CGCCAGCCGGTGCGCATGGCCGGCAACGGCGCCACGGTGTTCGACAAGCCGATCGACAATATCGGCAACAAATCGATTCCCGATTACGCGGGGTATGCGGGCAAGCATGTGTACAGCGTGAATATTCCGGGTTGTGCGGTACCGGCGCGCATGTTTGTCGGGCAGCGCAAGGATTCGTTCGTGGTCAACCTGGGCGAGACCTTCGACCTGATCAACATCAAGGCGCCGGCGGTGGAATTCCTCGCCAACGCGGAGAAGAATGCGCGCGACGACCTGGACGACAAGAACGTGACTTCCATCGAACTGGAAGTGGCGGCGTCGTGCCTGACATCCGGTACGGAGCCGGTGATCGGCGGCTGGACCACGGCCAGCTTGCGCCAGGGCCGTTTGATCAATCCCAGCGGCGGCTCGAAGGAGGGCGGGGCGTGGACCCAGGTGTCGCGGCTCGGCATGCCGCTGGTGAACGAGGTGGTGATCGGCTTGAAGGACAAAGACCGCTTCAACCACAGCAAGCCGGCGCAGGATGGCCAGTTCGCAGACTACGTCACCAACCCGACCTTGCCGGCGCTGGTGGAGGTATTGTTCGGCAGCGCCGGCGCCAAAGCGCCCACCAACTTCCCGCGCAACGACCTGGTGACTACCTTCCTTACCGGCGTGCCTGGATTGAACCAGCCGGCGCGCGTGAAGGCTTCCGAGATGCTGCGACTGAATACCTTGATTGCGCCGCTTGCGAAGGGCGCGCAGAAGCGGCTGGGTGTGATCGACGGCGACAACGCGGGTTTCCCCAATGGGCGCAGGCCGGGCGATGACGTGGTGGATATCGCCTTGCGCGTGGTGATGGGTAAGCTGTGCACACTGAATATCGGCTGCGCGCCGAGCGATGCGCCGGCGGGTGCGATTCGCTTCACCGACGGGGCATACCTGGACGACAGCTATTTCAGTGCCGGCTTCCCATACCTGCAGACACCGATTGCCGGCTCGCCGCAGCAATAGGAGGGCGCGATCATGAAACGTTCATGTCTTGTGTTTGCGGCCGCGTTGATGGCTGGCTGCGGTGGCGGCGGTGGCGGGGCCACGCCGGCGATGCCACTGCCCGACCCGGTGCCGGTTGCGTCGCCTGGGGATACTTTTACCTCCGCGCTGGTTGCGCTGGTCCGCAGTTCTCCCGAGAACACCGAGCCGGTCGACATTGATGGCGCGGCGCTGGCCCTGCCAGAAGGCAGCGAGCCGGTGGCGGTGGAGTGAGGTCTGCCATGAAGGGCGCAGCCTTCACGCCGGCGAAGGCCGCCGCATCGGCCGTCGCTGCCATCGCGGCCATGGCGCTGCCGCTGCCAGGCATGGCGGCGCCGTTCGTGCCGCAATCCGGGACCGAGGTCCTGGAAACGCTGCCGCGCCGAAGCGATGCGCCTGATGCTGCCTTGCGCCGCCAGCGTGCACGGTTGGCTGCTGCACCGCGCGATCCGGCGCTTGCCGCCGAGACCGCGCGGCGATATATCGAGCTTGGACGTGCTGCGGGCGACCCGCGCTATTTGGGTTACGCGCAAGCGGCCTTGGCTCCCTGGTGGGCTGACGCTGCTCCGCCTGTGCCGGTGTTGCTGCTGCGGGCAACGCTGCTGCAATCCAGCCACCGCTTTGCGGAAGCAATGCGCGACCTGGACGCCGTCACGCGCGCAGATCCTGGCAATGCCCAGGCGTGGCTGACGCTGGCGACTGTGCAGGTCGTCCGCGGAGACTATTCCGCCGCCGTGCGCAGTTGCGGGCGGCTGTCGTCAGTAGCCAGTCAATTTGCCAGCCTGACCTGCCTGGCCAACGCACGTGCAGCCAGCGGACAACTTGCAGCCAGCGAACGCCTGCTGGCCCTGGCTGTCTCGCGTGAGGGCCGGGGCGCGACCGATACCGGCTTGCATACTTGGGCCCTGACCTTGCTCGGCGAACTGGCAGCCAGGCGCGGGGATGCCGCGCGCGCCGAAGGCAGCTTCCGCCAGGCGCTTATCCTGGCGCCGGGAGACAGCTACCTGCTTGGCGCTTATGCGGACCTGCTGCTGGACCTGGGGCGCAATGCGGAAGTGCAGGCGCTGCTGCGCGGCCACCTGCGCATTGACGGCCTGCTGCTGCGGCATACGATTGCAGCGAGAACCGTGGTGCATGCCTCCGCGCCGGCAGCAGCGGGCGCCATCGCCGAGCTGCAAGCGCGCTTCGAGGCGGCCGCACGCCGTGGCGATGCCATCCATCAGCGCGAGCAGGCTCGCTTCGAGCTGTATTTGCGCCACAACGCGCGCGCGGCGCTGGAACTCGCTCTGGCCAATTGGCAAGTGCAGAAGGAGCCTGCCGACCTGCGTATCCTGCTTGAAGCGGCGCTCGCCGCGCGCGATCCCGCGGCAGCGCGCCATGCACTTGCCTGGCGCCGCCGGCAAGGCCTTGAGGACAGCAAGATCGCTTCGCTGGCACGCCGGCTCGAGGGAGGCAGCATATGATCACCATGCAGATCGCTGCGCGCAAGCTGGCCGCACTGTTCTTCCTGCCTTTGCTGCTCGATGCCGGCGCGGCCCATGCGCACAAGCCGAGCGACAGCTACCTTGCGTTGCATGTGACGGCAGCGAGCGAGGCTTCGCGCGGGCGGCAGTTTATCGAAGGACGCTGGGACATCGCATTGCGCGATCTCGACTTCGCCATTGGCCTCGATGCCGATGGCGACGGCCAGCTGACCTGGGACGAGGTCCGCTCGCGTCACGCCGGGATCGCGGCCTACGCCATGCCGCGCCTTGTCCTGGCCCAGGGCTGCCGGCTGCGCGTCACAGGCCAGCAGGTCGACCGCCACACCGACGGCGCCTACACCGTCCTGCTGCTGCAAGGCGAGTGCGAGCCCGGCACCACCTTCGCCATTGATTACCAACTGTTTGCCGACCTCGATGCCCAGCACCGCGGTATGTCCAGCATCATGCTCAACGGCCGCACGCAAACGGCCGTGCTGGGCGGTGTCCACACGCGCTTCGTCGCCGGCGCTGGCGAGGGCAGCGCGTGGCGCCAGGCCATCGACTACCTGCGCCACGGTATCTGGCACATCTGGACCGGCTACGACCACATCCTGTTCCTGCTTTCACTGTTGCTGCCAGCCGTGCTGGGGAAAGGATGGCGGGCCGCGGGCGCGCAGGTGCTGCGCGTCGTCACCGCGTTCACACTGGCCCACTCGGTCACGCTCTCGCTCGCGACGTTGCAAGTGGTCGCGTTGCCAAGCCGGCTGATCGAATCCGCCATTGCAGCCTCGGTTGCAATCGCAGCGCTGAACAACCTCTGGCCACTGGTGCAAGGCAAGCGCTGGCTGGCCGCCTTCGCATTCGGCCTGTTGCACGGCTTCGGATTTGCAGGCGTGCTGGGCGACCTGGGTTTGCCAAAAGAAGCGACGGTACTCGCGCTGGCGGCGTTCAACATCGGCGTCGAACTGGGACAACTGGCAATCGTTGCAGCCTTCGTCCCGCTGGCTTACGCCATGCGCAGCACATGGGCCTACAAACAGCTGATGGTGAAGGGCGGTTCGGCCGCCATTGCCCTGTTGGCGATGGTGTGGCTCGTCGATCGAGCCACGGTTTGATTACATGGCCCGCACCCACGGGCCCTTATACAGCACCGGCCCGGTCGGCCCGTTCGGATCTGGCGATCCGCCGCGCGGCTCCAGGGAAATCGCCAGCACCTCAATATCGTCGCCGACGGCACCCGACGCCAGCGAGAAAGTCGCGCGCCCCTCGCTGCCAAGCACCCCCAGCGAACGCGGCGAACCTTTTTTCGGAATCGCCCACAACTGCAGGGAGCGGTCGACCGGCACGGGAGCGCCGCCAACGATATGGACTTGCAGCAGCCGCTTGCTGGTATCCGCTTTCACCAGCAGCGCGGGCTGCGCTTGCTGGTCCGTCAAGGTTGCGACCAGGTCGTACGAAGGCCCACGCAAATGCTGCAAGCCGATTGCCACCACCAGGGCGGCAGCTAAAGCAGCGGATAAGGTCCCGAGCCCGAAGCCGCGCCAGAAATGCCAGCTGCTGCGTTCGGGCTTCAGGTGTAATCGCATTTCGATATTGCGCCAGACTTGAGGAGATGGTTCCTGCGCACGCACGAATTCGTGCATCGGCAGCAAGCGGCGTTCCCATTCCTTGACCAGCATGCGCAAAGCGGCGTCGCCGTACATCAAGGCCTCGAAACGACGCCGCGCTCCGCCGCGCAAGTTGCCCAGCACGTACTCGGAGGCCAGCTTGTCGCGCAAGGCGTCATTGCCACGGGTATTCATGGCGCATCTCCTTGCGACAGGCAAAGCTTGAGTTTTTCCATGCCGCGCCGGATCCAGGTCTTGACTGTGCCGACCGGCAGCGACATGCGCTGTGCCACCTCGGTGTGCGACAAGTCGTGGAAGAAGGCGAGGCCAATTGCCAGCCTGTGCAGGCCTTCCAGGTGCGCCATGCAAGCGGACAGTGCGCGTGCGTCGCTGCTCATTTCACTCGCCTCGGCGGGCGAAATGGTGTATTCGTCGCGAACTGCTTCATGGTCCAATTCCACCGTATCGTCCGTGCGGCGCAGGATGTCCAGCGCCTTGTTGCGGACTATGGCGGCCATCCACGTCAGTGGCGCCGCCTGGCCGGCCTCGTAATGCGGCGCTGCGTGCCAGATCGACACAAAGCCTTCCTGCAGCGCCTCTTCGGCCAATTCCCGCTGACGTAATATACGCATGGCAAAGCCAAACAGTTTCGGCGCGGCTGCATCATAAAGCGCGCGAAAAGCCGCAGCGTCCTGGCGGCCTGCTGCAGCCAGCCAGGTTCTTAGCTGTTCGGGTTCGATAGGCATGGGGCCATCTTATGCCTGGCTTTGGGGCCGGTCTACTGTATTCCGCAAAGCAAAGCTACAATAGCCGCCACCAAAACCACACTGGAGACTTCATGTCGTACCTGAATCGACTGCTGGCGGGAGCGGCGCTCAGCACCGCGGCCGGCCTTGCGCTGGCGGCACAACCGGCAACCGTGCGCCTTGACTATATGCATACGGGTAACGCGCTAAACGAAAGTTATGCGATCGAACAAGTTGTGATCGAGCCGCTGCCATGGCCGGGCGATATGTCCAAGACGATCGACACCACCAACCGTGGCGTGAACAAGCTCGAAGTGGCGGATGCCAAGACCGGCAAGGTGCTGTATACCCGCACCTTCTCCACCATTTTCGTCGAGTGGAAGTCGACCGAGGAAGCGGCCAAGCTGTCGCGCGGTTTCCATGAATCGGTGCGTTTCCCCAAGCCGGACCGCCCGGTCAAGGTGCGCATCCTGAAGCGCGACGAGCGTAATGAATTCTCCGTGGCGTGGAGCGTGGACGTCGATACCGATGCGATGGACGTGGTACGCAGGCAGGATGTGGCGCCTGCCAAGCCGATCCCGATCCGCGTCAATGGGCCGAGCGAGAAGAAGGTAGACTTGCTGATCCTGGGCGACGGCTATACCAAGGCCGATATGGCCAAGTTCGAAGACCGAGCGCGCAAGCTGTCCGACTACCTGTTCACCGTTTCGCCGTTCAAGGAGCGCGCCAAGGACTTCAATGTGTGGGCAATGGCGGTGCCGACCCAGGAGTCGGGCGTTTCGCGCCCTTCGACCAACACCCATCATGCGTCGAAGCTGGGCACCCGCTATGACATCTTCGGCAGCGAACGTTATGTGCTGACCATTGATAACCGCGCGCTGCGCGAGATTGCGCAGCATGCGCCGTACGAGTTTATCGAAATCCTGGTGAATAACGACACTTACGGCGGTGGCGGCATCTACGGCCAATTCAGCACTGCGGCGGCGGATAACGATTGGGCGAAATACCTGTTCGTGCACGAATTCGGCCACCACTTTGCAGGCCTTGCGGATGAGTATTACACCTCGCCGGTGGCTTATGCGACCGGCGGTGCACGCATGGAGCCTTGGGAGCCGAATGTGACGGCGCTGCTGGATCCAGCCAATGTGAAGTGGAAGAAGTTTGTGACGCCGGGGGCTGCCTTGCCGACGGCGTGGCCGAAGGCGGAGTACGAGGCGCACTCTCGCGAGTACCAGAAGATCCGCGCGCAACTGCGCAAGGATAATCGTCCGGAGTCGGAGATGAGCAAACTGTTCAAGGAGGATCTTGCCTGGACCAATGCGCTGTTCTCGAAGGCGCCGAATCGCAAAGCGGTGGGGGCTTTTGAGGGCGCTAACTATGAGGCGACCGGCTACTACCGTTCGCAGCAGCAGTGCTTGATGTTTGACCGCAGCGAGGAGTTTTGCGCGGTTTGCAGCGAGGCGGTGCAGGAGACGATCGACCTGTACGCGCCGCGCTAAACCGGCCTGCGGCCGACGCATCCCGGTGTCTGACCCTGCGGGTCAGACACCGTTCTGCCGGTTTTAGGTGTTCGGCGCCAACCCGGTAGGCTTGATCCGCACCGGCATCGGCTTACCCTTGCGCGCACGCTTGCCAAAGTGCGGCGCCAGGGCCGTCGGCCCCATGCGGTCTTCCTTCGTCTTCTGCGCATTGCCGATCCCCAGCACGGTGACACCCTTGTCGGTGATCGCGCAAGCAGCAACCAGCTTCTCCTTGTCGGCCAGATCCATCAGGATCACGCCACGGCCACCGTTGGACAGCACCTTCATTTCGTCCATGCCGAACACCAGCAGGTTCGATTTCTCGGAAATGACCGCCACCGCGCTCGCGCCATCGGCAACGATGGTCGGCGGCAGCGGTTTGTCACCCTCGTCCAGCGTGATGAAGGATTTGCCGCCCTTCAGTCGCGACACCATATCGCCAGCCTTGGCGATAAAGCCGTATCCCGCGTCGGACGCCAGCAGCAGCTGCTTGTCGCCATTGCCCGCGAAGTAGTGCAGCAGGCGTGCACCGCCCGACAGGTCCACCAAGGTGGTAATCGGCACGCCGTCGCCGCGTGCGTTAGGCAGCGCGGCTACCGGCACGGAGTACACCTTGCCGTTGTCGCCGAAGCCCAGCAGGGTATCCACCGTGCGGCATTCGAACGCGCCATACAGCGAGTCGCCCGCCTTGAAGGTGAACTGCGCCGGATCGTGGCCGATGCCGGTACGCGCGCGCACCCAGCCTTTTTCGGAAATGATCACGGTCACCGGTTCGTCGACGACCTTCTGTTCGGCGACAGCCTTCTGCGCTTCCTCGATCAGGGTGCGGCGCGCGTCGCCGTAGGTCTTGGCGTCGCCGTCGATCTCCTTGATGACCAGGCGGCGCAAGGTGGACGGATTTTCCAGGATATCCAGCAGACCTTCGCGCTCCTTGCGCAGCTCGGCCAACTGTTGTTCGATCTTGATCGCTTCCAGGCGCGCCAATTGGCGCAGGCGGATTTCCAGGATATCTTCCGCCTGGAGGTCCGACAGCTTGAAGCGCTCGATCAGCGCCGCCTTCGGCTCGTCCGAATTACGGATGATGGCGATCACTTCATCGATGTTCAGCAGGACGATCTGGCGGCCTTCCAGGATATGGATGCGCTCATCGACCTTGTTCAGTTTGAACTGGGTACGGCGCGTCACGGTGGCGAAGCGGAACTCGATCCACTCGCCCAGGATATCGCTGATGCCCTTCTGGCGCGGACGGCCGTCGCCGCCGATCATCACCAGGTTCATCGAAGCCGAAGTCTCCAGCGAGGTATGCGCCAGCAACATGTGCATGAACTCAGTCTGGTTCTGGTTCTTCGACTTTGGCTCGAATACCAGGCGCACCGCAGCCTCGCGGCCCGATTCATCGCGCACCTTATCCAGTTGGCCCAGCAGCAGGCCTTTCAGCGCCACCTGCTCCGGCGACAAGGCTTTCTTGCCCAGCTTGACTTTCGGATTGGTCAGTTCTTCAATCTCTTCCAGCACCTTCTGGCTTGAAGTGCCCGGCGGCAGCTCGTACACCACCGCCTGCCACTGGCCACGCGCCAGTTCTTCGATCTTCCAGCGCGCGCGCACCTTCATCGAACCGCGGCCGGACGCGTACATATCGTCCAGCTGCGCACGTGGGGTGATCAATTGGCCACCGCCCGGGAAATCCGGGCCAGGGATCAGTTCCATCAGTTCCGCGTGGGTGAGCTTCGGGTTACGGATCATCGCCACCGCGGCTTTTGCCACCTCGGTCAGGTTGTGCGAAGGGATCTCGGTCGCCAGGCCCACTGCGATACCGGAGGCGCCGTTCAGCAGCACCATCGGCAGGCGTGCCGGCAGCAGGGCCGGTTCTTCGTACGAACCGTCGTAGTTCGGGACGAAGTCCACGGTGCCTTCGTCGATTTCGTCCAGCAGCAGGCGAGAAATCGGGGTCAAACGGGCTTCGGTGTATCGCATTGCCGCCGCGCCGTCGCCGTCGCGCGAGCCGAAGTTACCCTGGCCGTCGATCAGCGGGTAGCGCAGCGAGAAGTCCTGCGCCATGCGCACCAGCGCGTCGTACACCGACTGGTCGCCGTGCGGGTGCAGCTTACCCAGTACGTCGCCGACCACGGTGGCGGACTTGCGCGGCTTGGCAGTCGGGCCCAGGCCCAGTTCATTCATCGAGTACAGGATGCGGCGCTGCACCGGCTTCTGGCCGTCGCACACGTCCGGCAGGGCGCGGCCCTTGACCACGGAAATGGCGTAATCCAGGTAGGCGCGCTCGGCAAAGGTCGACAGGGTCAGCGATTCGCCGCCGTCGTCACCGCCATTGCCGCCGCTTGGCGGCAGCTCAGGGGTTGGTTCGTCAAAGAGGTTTGCTTGAGTCATGTTCGATACGTGTATTAGATGTCTGCTTCAACTTCGTTGCCGTGTTCTTCGATCCATGCGCGGCGGGCGGCGGCTTCGCCTTTGCCCATCAGCATATTGAAGCGCGAGGACGAGTAGCTGTGGTCGAAATCGCCCAGCGACACAGGCAGCAGGCGGCGGGTGTCCGGATTCATGGTGGTCTCCCACAGCTGCTCGGCGTTCATCTCGCCCAGGCCCTTGAAGCGGGAAATGGTCCAGGAGCCTTCTTTCAGGCCATCCTTGCGCAGCTTGTCTTCGATGGCCACCAGTTCGCCGTCGTCCAGCGCGTACAGCTTCTGGATCGGCTTCTTGCCGCGTGCCGGTGCGTCGACGCGGTACAGCGGCGGACGGGCGATGCAGATATTGCCGTTCTCGATAAGTTTCGGGAAATGGCGGAAGAACAGGGTAAGCAACAGCACCTGGATGTGGGAGCCGTCGACGTCCGCATCGGAGAGGATGCAGATTTTGCCGTAGCGCAGGCCGGACAAATCAGGCGTATCGCCATGGTGGTGCGGATCGACGCCGATCGCCACCGCGATGTCGTGGATCTCGTTGTTGGCGAACAGGCGGTCCTTGTCGGTCTCCCAGGAGTTCAGCACCTTGCCGCGCAGCGGCAGGATGGCCTGGAATTCCTTGTCGCGGCCCATCTTGGCCGAACCGCCCGCCGAATCGCCCTCCACCAGGAAGATTTCAGTGCGTGCCGTATCGTCCGATTCGCAATCGGTCAGCTTGCCCGGCAATACAGCCACGCCGGAAGACTTCTTCTTCTCGACCTTCTGCGCCGAACGCAGGCGCGATTGCGCTTGCTTGATGACCAGTTCCGCCAGCTTCTTGCCATAGTCGATGTGCTGGTTCAGCCACAGTTCCAGCGCAGGCTTGGAGAAGGTGGACACCAGGCGCACCGCATCGCGCGAGTTCAGGCGCTCCTTGATCTGGCCCTGGAATTGCGGGTCCAGGACCTTGGCCGACAGCACGAAGGAAGCGCGTGCAAATACGTCTTCCGGCAGCAGCTTCACGCCCTTTGGCAGCAGCGAGTGCAGTTCGACGAAGTTCTTCATCGCGCCGAACAGGCCTTCGCGCAGGCCCGATTCGTGGGTGCCGCCGTTCGGAGTAGGGATCAGGTTGACGTAGGACTCGCGCACCACGGCGCCTTCTTCGGTCCACGCCACCACCCACGAAGCGCCTTCGCCTTCGGCAAAGCCTTCCGCGTCAGGGGTGGCGAATTGCTCGCCCTCGAACAGGGGGATCAGCGTTTCGCCGCCGGAGGTGGTTTGCGCCAGTTGTTCGTTCAGGTAGCCGCGCAGGCCGTCCTTGTACATCCAGGTCTGCTCGTCGCCGTTCTTGGCGTTTTTCAGCGTGACGGTCACACCAGGCAACAGCACGGCTTTGGAACGCAGCAGGCGTTGCAGCTCGACCTGGGAGATCAGCGGCGAGTCGAAATACTTCGCATCCGGCCAGGCTGTGACGCGGGTACCGGACTTCTTGCCGTCTTTCGGCGCAGGTTCCGAGCGCAGCGGTTCCACCAGGTCGCCGTTTTCGAAGGCGAGATTGTGGAAACCATTGCCGGCGTCGTCTTTTCGCCACACTGCGATTTCCAGGCGTTTGGACAGCGCATTGGTGACCGAAACGCCGACGCCGTGCAGGCCGCCCGAGAAGGCGTAGGCGCCGCCCGAGCCTTTATCGAACTTGCCGCCCGCGTGCAGGCGGGTAAAGACGATTTCCACCGTCGGCACGTTTTCTTCAGGATGCAAGCCGACCGGAATACCACGGCCGTCGTCTTCGACGCTGATGGAACCGTCCGCATTCTGCGTCACGATAATGTTTTTGCAATGACCGCCCAATGCTTCATCGGAGGCATTGTCGATCACCTCCTGGATGATGTGCAGCGGGTTCTCGGTGCGGGTGTACATACCCGGGCGCTGCTTGACGGGCTCCAGTCCTTTGAGGACGCGGATGGATGATTCGCTGTAGTCGGAAACTGGTTTTTTAGTGGCCATACGTGTTATTGGTAATGCAAAGTGCTGTGATTATATACAGTATTTTCCGCTTTGACGGATCGCATGCTTGCGCATTCTATCCGCAACGGCCGGTGGCGCAAGGGAATCGCAGCGGTAAAATGGGTTTATGACCACAGATCGGCGCCCGTTCGCAGTCAGGCTGGTTGGCTTCCCGCCGGAAGCCGGGCACGCGCTCGCGCATGGCCTGTCCAGGGCACCGGCCGAGGGGCCGTCGTATCTTTGCCTGTCCGAAGACAGCCTGCAGGACCCCGATATCTATCTCGCCAACGGCACCGAATTGAAAGCCCTGGCCGTCATCGCATCGTTGGCTGCAGGCGACATCCGCCCGGCGCTGGTGCTGGGCACGACCGGCGTGCTGCTGCCCTACCCGAACCTGCCGCTGCCGGTGCAGTGGAGCGCCATGTACGCCGAGTTGGCACGCCTGGTCGAGCGCCGTGCAGAAGTGTTGGCCGGCCTGTCGGCTTCCGTCGATTCGCTGGTACCCGAGCGCCGGCGCCGCGAACGGCTCGACCTGGACCTGACCGACCCCACGGTTTATGAAAAGATGCGCAAGCCGCGGCGGGAAGGGGCAGTGCTGTGCGTGGACGCCAATGCGCATTTCAGCGAGCAGCTGGGCCAATCGCTGAAACAGTTCGGCACCGCGGTATTGTGGGCGGTGGACGGCGTGGCTGCGCTGGCGATCTGCCGCCAGCGGCCGGTTGCCGTGGTGCTGGTCGACTTTGCCGCACCCATCCTCGACCACTACCTGCTGTGCGCCCAACTGCGCGCAGAAGAGACGCATCCCGAAGTGGTTTTCCTGGTGCAGTCCGCCCATGATTACGACCTCACCCGAGGCCGCGCCGCCGGCGCCGCAGGCATGCTCAATAAGCCGCTGGCCGAGCACCAGGCGCAGGCCGTGCTGCGCAAATTCATGCGGCTGTGAAAATGTCCACCTTGGGGTCAGGAACGAAAGTGGATGTATGAAGAACGTAATCTTCCTGGCTGCTGCGATGCTTGAAAGTCGGGGTCAGCTCCGGCAATCAGACACGGCCTCAGCCGCGCAGCGGCTGAGGCCGTGTCTGATTGCCGGAGCTGACCCCGACTTTTATTTTGAGAGCATGCGCATGGCGCGTTCGAGGCCCTCGATCGTGATGGGGAACATGCGGTTCTGCATGATCTGGCGGATCACGGAAATCGATTGGCGGTATTGCCACAGGCCTTCGGGCTCGGGGTTGAGCCAGATGAACTTGGGGAAGTGGGACGTGAAGCGGCCCAGCCATTCGGCGCCGGCTTCTTCGTTGTTGTATTCGACCGAGCCGCCGGGCTGCAGCACTTCGTAGGGACTCATGGTGGCGTCGCCGACGAAAATCAGTTTCGTGTCGGGCGGGTATTTGCGCAGCACGTCCCAGGTGGCGAAGCGCTCGGCGTTGCGGCGGCGGTTGCTGCGCCACAGGTAGTCGTATACGCAGTTGTGGAAGTAGTAGAACTCCATGTTCTTGAACTCGGTCTTGGCGGCCGAGAACAGTTCTTCTGCGCGTTCGATATGGTCGTCCATCGTGCCGCCGACGTCCATCAGCATCAGCACCTTGACGTTGTTCTTGCGCTCGGGCTGCATCTTGATGTCGAGGTAGCCGGCGTTGTTGGCGGTGGCGCGGATGGTCTGCTCCAGCGCCAGTTCTTCCGCCACGCCCTGGCGCGCGAATTTGCGCAGGCGGCGCAGGGCGACCTTGATGTTGCGGGTGCCCAGTTCGCGCTCGCCGTCGTAGTCCTTGTACGTGCGCTGTTCCCACACTTTGACTGCGGTGCGGTTGCCGCCTTTGCCGCCGATGCGGATGCCTTCCGGATTGGTGCCGCCGTTGCCGAACGGGGAGGTGCCGCCGCTGCCGATCCACTTGTTGCCGCCTTCGTGGCGCTCTTTCTGCTCTTTCAGCAGTTCGTTGAGGCGGTCCATCAGCTTGTCGTAACCGAACTTTTCCAGCGCGGCGATCTGCTCGGGCGTGAGTTCGCGCTTCATGCGCTGCAGCAGCCAGTCGAGCGGGATCTCCCTGGTGGTGTCGAAGACGGCGTTGATGCCTTTGAAGTACTGGCCGAAGGCGCGGTCGAACTTGTCGTAGTTGGCTTCGTCCTTAACAAGGCACAGGCGGCTCATGTAATAGAAGTCGTCCAGCGAGGGTTCCAGCACCTGCTTTTGCATGGCTTCCAGCAGGGTGAGGAATTCCTTGATCGTGACCGGGATCCTGGCGTCTTTCAGGGTGAAGAAGAAGTCGATCAGCATGCCGCCTCCCGCCGTGCCAGCAGGTAGCGCAATTGCGCCTTCACTTCCGGCCATTCGCCGCGCACGATGCTGTACATGACCGTGTCGCGCACGGTGCCATCGCGGCGCACAGCGTGGTGGCGGATCACGCCGTCCTTCTTCGCGCCCAGGCGTTCGATGGCGGCCTGCGAGGCGTGATTGAAGTTATCGGTGCGGAAGCCGGCCACGGCGCAGCCCAGCGTTTCGAAGGCGTGCGTCAGGAGCAGCAGCTTGCAGCTGGTGTTGACATGGGTGCGCTGCACGCTGCGGCGGTACCAGGTGTAGCCGATTTCAATGCGGTCGATGGCGGGCACAATGTCGTGGTAGCTGGTGGTGCCCAGTACCTGGCCGCTGGCCGTGTCAACCACGGCGAAGGCGAGGCGGGACGGGCGCATTTCCAGCGCGGCGGCGATGTAGGCTTCCACCTTGTCCGGTTCCGGCACGGAGGTGATGCGCAGCTTCCACAGCTCGCCATCCTGGGCGGCTTCGCGCAGGGCGGCGGCATGTTGCGGGCCGAGCGGCTCCAGGCGCAGGCCGTTGGCTTCCAGCGTGACCGGGGCTGGTGCGTCCATCAGCGGTTGGTCCTTGACATGAATACCAGGCGTTCGAACAGGCTCACGTCCTGCTCGTTCTTCAGCAGGGCGCCGTGCAGCGGCGGCACGGCGGCTTTCTGGTCCTTGCCGCGCAAAACTTCGGGCGGAATGTCTTCTGCCATCAGGAGCTTCAGCCAGTCGAGGAATTCGCTGGTCGAAGGCTTCTTCTTCAGGCCCGGCACGTCGCGCACTTCGTAAAAGGTTTGCAGCGCGGTAGCCAGCAGGTCCTGCTTCAGGTGCGGGTAGTGGACTTTGACGATGGCTTCCATCGTGTCCTTGTCCGGGAACTTGATGTAGTGGAAGAAGCAGCGGCGCAGGAAGGCGTCCGGCAGCTCCTTTTCGTTATTCGAGGTGATGATGACCAGCGGCCGGTGCTTGGCGGTCACCATTTCGCGCGTCTCGTAGACGTAGAACTCCATGCGGTCCAGTTCGCGCAGCAGGTCGTTCGGGAATTCGATGTCGGCCTTGTCGATCTCGTCGATCAGCAGTACCACCGGTTCCGGCGCGGTGAAGGCTTGCCACAGCACGCCTTTGACGATGTAGTTGTGGATGTCGCGCACGCGCTCATCGCCCAGTTGGGAGTCGCGCAGGCGCGATACGGCGTCGTATTCGTACAGGCCCTGCTGAGCCTTGGTGGTGGATTTGATATGCCACTGCATCAGCGGCATATCGAGTGCGGCAGCGACTTCTTCGGCCAGCATGGTCTTGCCGGTGCCCGGCTCGCCTTTGATCAGCAAGGGGCGCTGCAGGGTCAGGGCGGCGTTGACGGCCAGTTTCAGGTCACTGGTGGCGACGTAGTTGTCGGAACCTTCAAATCGTTGCGGTGCGTGCATATATAAACTTCCGGAAGAGGATATCACCGGAAGTATATGCCAGAGCCGCTTTCGGAGGGGGGGGGGCGGTGCGGGAATGTTTGATGCAAATGAAATAACGTCTATTTATTGCATTGCAAGTTATTTAATCGTCAATATAAATGTTTTGAATATATCGATATTGCCGGCAGCGGGTTTTCATGAAAATAGTGCATGGTCTCGGTTTTCCGATGGGCGGCATTCTTCATCTATCTTCGTCAAACGTTGGCCAATTGCTGCTAAATATCGGAACACGTCGAAGAATTGCTAAAATCCCGGTTCCAGCCCGGAGTAAATCAGGATTTTTTGCGATATACTTTGCAATATTTCCATAAGGCAATCATTTATTTGACTGCTGATATTCCATAAAAAGGTTGGGCGTGAAAAAAAACTTTCTCCATTTGATCCCTGTGGCCGGCTTGTACCTGGTCCTTGCCGGTTGTGGCGGCGGCGGCTCCACAGAGGGCGGCAATTCGTCCGGCAGTATTGGTCCATCGGCCGGCCAGCCTGCGACGCCGGGCAGCCAGCCTGGCACCCCGCCGGGCGGCCAGCCTGGCACTCCGCCGGGCGACCAGACAGGACCGCTGACCGGCGTCAGCGCCGCGCTGGTGGGGGGCGATGCCCAATACGCCAGCACCGAGGAAGTCATGCAGGCCGCGCTGACACTGATTTCGGGCCAGGCGGCCAAGTACGGTGAAGTCAAGCAGGCCCTCTTCAAACTCAACCCGGACGGCACCCGCAGCAGTTCCAGCGTCGGCCTGATCGACTGGGACCCAAGCCAGGATTCCTCGATCTTTGGCGTGAAGGACAGCTCGCGCAACCACGTCATCCTGCCATCCAACTGGAACTACGGCAGCAAGTCGGGTGGCAGCAATGCGACCCTGGCGGTTGCGGGCTTTACCTTGGATGGCAAGGCGCGCTATTCCGCTTTCGGCGGCAATCCGCTGGGCGTGCCGGGCAATGCAAACATGGACCAGTTCATGCTCAATGTCGTGTCCTGGCTGACTGCGCGTACCGACCTGGCCAACCTGAAAGTCGTTAGCGCCCATCTTCCCGGCACTGAAACCTACTGGTTCCCGCATGAGAAAAAAGTGCGCGACTGGTTCTTTGCCAAGTCTCCCACCGCCACCGTCAATGGCCTGGCGGCCGGCGCAACACAGAAAGACAATGTGTGCGACGGCGCGGCGCTGGCCGGCTGCCTGCAGAACGCTGACCTGCTGGTGATTGGCCGCGAGCAGGGGCCGGGCGCTTACGACGGCGCGGCTGTCATGCAAGCAGTGAGCGATGCCCAGAAGCGCGGCATTCCAGTGCTGTACCTGCACCACTATCGCGACGACGACGACCTGTCGGCCCGCATGCTGAATTACTTTGGCCTCAGCCAGCAAACCAACTACTGGGCGCGCCAGGGCCAGTTGTCGTTCGATCCCGCGGCCTTGCCTGCCGTTTCGCCGCAGCTGTCGAAATTCCAGGCGCTGCTCAATCGCCTGAACAAGAATAGCTTCAGCACTAGCTGGAGCGGATGCACCAAGGACGGCCGCATTGACTGCTCGAAAGACAGCGCTTACATGGCCGAATTCGGCAATCCGGTAAGCGATGTGCAGGAGATGATCCAGAGCCTGGACGACCCCGATGCTCCGCTGTTTGCGCAAGCCGGCTACCAGATGGAGAAGCTGCTGGTCCTGCTGGGCGACAAGTACCGTGCGGCCCTGTCGTACCCGATGACCAGGACGGACAACCGCCAGGACTTTTTCCGCGGCCTGTTCTCCGACATGACGGTGATGAACAACCGCAGCTTCACCAGCGTGGCGAAGAACCTGGGCAACTTCTCGGATATGTTCCCGGCTGCTACCCCGACCATTTCCAGCACTGTCACCACGGGCCTGCCGGCCAGCGGCAGCAAGCAATACATGACGGGCCTGTACGTCATGCCCGGCACCAAAGTGACGCTGACCCGAACCGACGGCGGCGGCAACTCGGTACGTTTCGGTGTGAACATGTTGCGCGACACCACCCGCATCTTCAACACCTATGACCGTCCATCGCAAATCAGCTCGCAACGCTTCGCGCTGAAAGCAAACAAGCCGGTGACGATCACCAGCCCGTACGGCGGCCCGTTGATCCTGTTCATCGATGCACCGAAGGCAGGCGAGCAGTCGGTCAGCGTGAAGGTGGACGGCGTGATCACGCATCCGGTCCTGCGCGACGCCTACGACGCGGTACAAGTGGCGAACTTCCGGGATGCCGTCAATACCACGCCAACCAGTTGGGTCGCCTTTACCACCGACACCCTGACGGTTCAGTCGCAGAAGGACAAGTTCAAGCAGACCATCGCCAACTACCAGGGCAATATGTCGCGACTGGCGGACTACACGTTCAAGTACACCATCAAGGATACCTACGAGCTGGCCGGCTTCAACGCATCGAGCGGCTTCCTTGGCCTGGCGCCAAGCGCCAAGGCCAAGTGCGACAGCCTGGGTTGGGATTGCACCGGCACGCAGCATCGCCGCGACACCATGCAGAACGTGATCGTTGATGCGCATGCGGCGTGCGGCAATGGCTGCTCGGGCAATCCTTACGACCAGGATTGGCCATTCGATCCGCTTGGCTTTGGCGAATCGCACGAGATTGGCCACAATCTCCAGGTTGGCCGAATGAAGATCTACGACGACCGCTCAACCGAGGTGTCGAACAACATCTTCCCGACACATAAGATGATCATGTTCAACCAGACGCCTGCCGGCCAGGCTGCACCGCTCAAGGTGCGCACGAATACCGGTTCCGCCGTATTCGCGTCCATGAAGGCGGCGCTGGCTGCGGCTGATCCATTCAATGCCATGTACACGAGCACCTGGTCCGATGCGAGCTATGCGGCGAACAATTCGGCACGCATCATGTTCTATCGCCAGCTGGTGGAGTACGCGCACTACTACAACAGCAGTTACGTCGACGGCTGGGAGTTGTTCACCCTGCAGTATCTGTTGGACCGCAATATAAGCGCTAACTCGGGCAAATGGGCCAGCGTGGCAGCCAGCTATGGCTTTGGCACCTACACCAGTTACCCATCCGATATGGACGGCAACGACTTCATGCTGATCTCGAGCTCCTTCCTGATTGGCCGCGACATGCGTCCGATGTTCAGGTTGTGGGGTATTACGGTCAGTGCCGCTGCGGAAACCCAGGTGGCGGCCTACAACTTGCCGGCGGCTGCGCAACTGTTCTTCCCGATGAATGACCTGGTCAGCTCGGGAAGCGGGGTCGGACAGCCGGTCACCATGAACGCGGCTGCCAGCTATCCTGCCGGCTATTGAGGTACAGCCGGGGCTTGTTGAAATGGCAAGCCCCGGCAAACCACAGTTCCAGGCTGTTGCTTGTTCCATCTTATGGACGATTGGCCAACTTCTAAGGTAAAATCGCAGGTTGAGGGCGCAAAGGAGCGGTTTTGTTGCGCAATGCAGTGTCCGATTTCAACTGATTAAAGCCCACACCATGAAAAAAATCTTCGCACTCCTCGCGCTGACCGCAGTTGCGCAGGCAGCCGTAGCCGCGGACATCGTCGGCGACGCCAAGAACGCAAAAGGCAAGATCGAGATGTGCATCGGTTGCCACGCAATTCCAGGTTACAAAGCGACTTTCCCCGAAGTTTTCCAGGTGCCGATGATCGGCGGCCAATCTGCCAAATACATTGAAAATGCGCTCAAGGGCTACCAGAAGGGTGAGCGTAAGCACCCGAGCATGAAGGGTATCGCTGTCAGCCTGTCCGACCAGGACATCGCCGACATCGCCGCGTTCTACTCCCAGCAGAAATAAGGCCCTGAACCATGAAAAAACTGATTATTGCTCTGTTCTGCTCCGCAGTCTCGTTCAGCGCCCTGGCTGGCGGCAACATCGAAAATGGCAAGGCCCTGACTGAAAAATACAGCTGCGCCGCCTGCCACGGCAAGGACTACAACTCGCCGATCGACCCGAGCTACCCTAAGCTGGCCGGCCAGCACAAGGACTACCTGCAGCACGCACTGACCGCCTACAAGCGCGGCGACGCACCGAACGGCCGCTCCAACGCAATCATGACCGGCCAGGTCAAGCCGCTGACCAACAAGGACATCCAGGACATCGCCGCCTACCTGCACTCGCTGCCAGGTTCGCTGGTCCTGAAGCGCTGAACCGGCGCTGCCGGAAGAAAAGCCCGCCATGTGCGGGCTTTTTGTATTTTTAACCCATACTTGCCGGTTTTCGTCACACCGGCAAACCGCGCATTCCTGCCGCTGCTAAGCTTTCTCCAACTTATTCGGGGGAGACAATGGCTTACAAGCTCAATATCAATGGCGCCCCGCGCACGGCCGACGTCGAGGGCGATACGCCGCTGCTGTGGGTGTTGCGCGACACGCTGGGGCTGACCGGCACCAAGTACGGTTGCGGCGCCGGTGCTTGCGGCGCTTGTACTGTGCACATCGATGGGCAAGTGGTGCGCAGCTGCGTGATGCCGGTCAGCGCGGTCGGCAAGGGCAAGGTGCGCACCATCGAGGCGCTGTCGCCGGACCGCTCGCACGCTTTGCAGCAGGCCTGGATTGCGGAGCAGGTGCCGCAGTGCGGCTACTGCCAGTCGGGCATGCTGATGGCGGCCGCGGCGCTGCTGAAAACGCATCCCAAGCCGAGCGATACGCAGATCGAGGAAGCCATGACCAACCTGTGCCGCTGCGGCACTTATCCGCGCGTGCGGCGCGCAATCAGGCGAGCGGCAGGCATGCCATTGGAGGAGCCGGCATGAGCAATCGTCGCGATTTCCTGAAGACGCTGGCGGCCGGCGGCTTGCTGGTTGCCGTCGGCCCCGGTGCCGTTGCTGCCGGCGCCGCCGCGCCGCCGCCGGCGACCGCGCCGGTTCCGCCGCCACCGGGGTGGGTGCGCATTGCGCCGGACGGCAGCGTCACCATCCTGTCCAACACCAGCGAGATCGGGCAGGGCACCGGCACCGCCATCGCGCAATTGCTGGCCGATGAAATGGACCTGGACTGGACAACCGTACGCATCGAGATGGCGCCGGTCGAAAAGCAGTTCATCAATCCTGGCTGGGGCGAGTACGCCACCTACGGCAGCGGCGGCGTGGCACGCCAGTTCCCGCAATTGCGCAAGGCCGGCGCCCAGGCGCGCGCCATGCTGCTGGGCGCGGCGGCAGCGAAATGGAAGGTTCCCGCCGCCGAATGCGACAGCCACGCCGGCGCCGTGCTGCACAAGCCCACCGGCCGCAGGCTGCCCTACGCCAAACTGGTGCGGCAGGCGGCAACCCAGCCTGTACCGGCCGATCCGCCATTGATGCCCAGGGAGCGCTGGCGCCATATGGGCAAGGACGTGGCCCGCCTCGACTTGCCGGCCAAGACCGATGGCAGCGCGCTGTACGGCATCGATGTGAAAGTGCCCGGCATGCTGCATGCCGCGATCCTGCAATGCCCGCACTTCGGCGGAAAGCTGGCGGCCGTCGATCCGCAGCCTGCACTGGCCAGGCGCGGCGTGAAAAAGGTGGTGCGCCTGCCCGATGCCGTGGCAGTCGTGGCCGACAGCTATTGGCGCGCGCAGCAAGCGCTCAATGCCCTCAAGCCGGAATGGGATCTTGCCGCTGCCAGCAAGCACTCCAGCGCTCCGTACCGCGCGCTGCTGCACGAGGCGGTGCAGGAAGGGGGCGAGCTGGCGGTGCCGCGCAACGGCAAGGCCGAAGACATCAGCGCCGCCCACCAGGCGGGCGCGGCCAGGGCTATCACCTGGCTGGAGCGCACCTACACCGTCCCGCTGCTGGCGCACGCCACGATGGAACCGATGAACGGCACCGCCAGCGTCAAGGATGGCAAGGCGGAGCTGTGGCTGCCAACGCAGGCGCAGGACACTGCCCGCACCTTTGTATCCAAGGCGCTCGGCATGGCGCCGGAAGCGGTCACCATCCACACCACGCTCAGCGGCGGCGGCTTCGGCCGTCGTATCGAAGCCGATTTCGCAGTGCAGGCAGCCTTGATCGCCAGGGAAGCCGGCGTGCCGGTCAAGCTGCTGTGGAGCCGCGAAGAAGACATGCGCCATGGCTACCATCGCCCGGCAGCGGTGTTGCGCCTGCGCGCGGGGCTGGACGCCGCAGGCGCGGTGACCGCCATGAGTTTGGACAGCGCAAGCGATACCTTGTTCAGCTACTCGCGCTTCGGTGCGGACAAGGAATACAGCAAGCCGTTCGACCGCAGCGCAGTCGGCGTGCTGCTCACCCGCAATTACAGCGTACCCGGCTTCGTCCACCGGACCCACACCATCGATGCCGGCGTGCCGCTGGGCTACTGGCGGTCAGTGGCGGCATCGCAGAACCTGTTTGCGACCGAGTGCTTCATGGACGAACTGGCGCGACAGGCCGGGCACGACCCGCTCGACTACCGGCGCAGCCTGATGAAGCCCGGCAGCCGCGAACGCGCCGTGCTGGACCGGCTGGAAGCGCGTTCCGGCTGGCGCGGCGTCCTGCCGGCGGGCCATCACCGCGGCATGGCCTTCACCTGGGCCAATGGCACCTATATCGGGCAGGTGGTCGAGCTGTCGGTCGATGCGGCATCGCGCGTCAAGCTGCACCGCGTCACCACGGTGCTCGATTGCGGCATCACGCTCAACCCGCGCAATGTGCGGGGGCAGGTGGAGGGCGGCATCATTTTCGCTTTGACAGCGGCCTTCTACGGCGAGATCACGGTCAGGGATGGCGCGGTGGAGCAGTCGAACTTCACTGATTACAAGCTGTTGTCGCTGGCCGAAACCCCGGCGCTCGACGTCGCCATCGTCGACAGCAGCGAGGCCCCTGGCGGCGTCGGTGAGGAGGCGGTCGGCCCGCTGGCGCCGGCGCTGGCCAATGCCCTGTTCGCAGCGACCGGCAAACGCTTTACCGATTTGCCTTTGCTCAAAGCGGGGCTGCGCCTGCAATGATTGGATAGTTTCTATGTGGCATCCATGGTCTATGCTGAAGCAAACCAAGATGCCTGGAGGAAATTAACATGGAAACTTCGACAATCTACGTCAGCCATGCGCTGCCCCAGCGGGGCTTGTTGCGGCGCGTCGACAAGGCGCTGGGCCGGGTGGGCGGGCTTCCAGCCAGCGTGCGCCAGGCCAGCCAGCATATGGTGGCGCTTGAGCTGCGCGACGATGCCTTTTGCTGGCCGTGCGTATTGCAGGGCGTGGGCAGCCGGGCCGCGCTGGCGGGGCTGGCGCTGCGGCTGGCATCGGCATTTGAGTCGAGCCACGCTATCGTCGCGCCGCACGGCGGGCCGGGTGCCGGCGCGGCGTGGGACGACTTCACGGCCGACGCGACGCTGCCCGAAATGCTGGCGCACCTGGAAACGTGCGCCGGCTCCTGCATCTATCTGCTGCCGGACGGCCACCTGGCTGCGCCGCCCGATGCCCGCCTGGCGCGCGGTTATTGCGTGTTCCGCAAGCCGGCATAAATATTTGCTGCGTTGCGATTTTTGGATAGTTTCCGAGCAGAACTAGTGGTCTATGATGGCCATATCAAGAAATCGCGGAGGTGCCGAAAGATGGTGTACTTGCTTACTGCATTGCTGGCCGGTGTGGCAGTGCTGATGCTGTGCCTGATCGCCCGCCTGGGACGCAAATCGCAAGCCTTGCTGGCGGCCACGCTGCCATGGCTGATCAATGTTGTCCCGGCGCTGCTGGTCGGTTCCGACCACCTTGCGCGTTCGGTGATTTTCGCGGCAGTGGCCAGCCCGCTGGTGTTCGGCCTGATCTGGCATATGCCTATCGTGCGCGTGGACGAGGCTTAAATCCTGCGCTTGACCGCTTCCACGTAGGCGGCGCCGTCCGGCGGTACGCCGCGGCGCTGCGAATTCCAGATCATCTCGCCCAGGCATTCCATGATTTCATGGTGCGCCGCGTGTTCGGTGCCGAGCTTGCGCGCCAGGCCCACGAAAGCTTCGCGGATGCCGCGCGGCTGGTCGATCGACAACTGCTCGGTGATCGACAGGTGCATCGACAGGTGCAGGAAGGGATTGGCCTCGCTGCCATCGACCGAGTAGTCGCGCGCAATGGCGGCTTCCACATCCTTCAGCTGGTCGTGATACTCGGGGTGCGCCATGATCCAGTCGCGGGCGATGAGCTCGATCGGATCCATGATTTCGTTGGCGTTGGCTTTGCGGTAGACGTCGCAGAAGAAGCGGCGTACGTCGTGGGAAGACGGGGTAAACATCCGGCCATTGTACCTTGCAGCGGGACGGTGTACCCTGCAACTCCTTTTTGCTGCTCTTTTGATAATGCCAGACTTCCTGCCGTTTTTGTTCGTCGAACAGGCGCTGTATGAGGGCGCGCCCAAAGTGCCTGCCGCCATCGTATTGCCGGTGAAGGTCGACGGCATCGATTGTTACGCGCAGCTCGACACCGGCGCGCCCGGCGCCGTGATCTGGCACAGCAAAAGCAAGGGCGACACCCCGCGCAAGGAGGTGGCAGTCGAACTGGCCGGGATGCGCCGGCTCGCCAAAGCGGATGCGGCCAGCCTGGCCTTGCTGGAGCAGGGCCGCTGCGCCACCGGCTTGATTGCGACTGTCGGCAACGAGTTTTTTGAGCAGGGCACGCTGGAGCTGGACCTGGCCGGAGCCCGCTATCGCTGGCAGCAAGGGGCTGCTTTGCAAGGTGCGCCGGACGCGCAAGCCATGCGCTACGTGCGCTGGGGCGGGCCGGGCGGCCACCCTTTGGTGACGGTGCGCGTGGCCGGCGGTGCGCCGCAGGCGGCGCTGCTCGATACCGGGTCGGCGGCCTTCGGCATCAACGGCCATTCGGCGCAGGCCTGGGCCGGGCTGACCGGCGGCTTGCGGCTGCATGGCGAGCAGCGCTTTTCCGCCAATTCCTGGGGCAGGCAAATGCCTTGTGTGATGGGGACGGTGCCGCGCACGCTGGAAATTGGCGACAGCATCAAGCTGTCCAGCTTCGCCGGGGCCTATTGCGAGGGCCTGGGCTTCAAGCCGGACGAGGCGCTGGCCGGCGTAATCGGCCTGCACCATTTGCTGGGGAAGGTGCTGCTGATCGACTACGTGTCGCAGCGCTGGGCGGTACGGCAGCCGTAAAAAAAGCCGCCCTTGCGGGCAGCTCTTTCATTCCTTGGTCACCAGTTCCGTATCCGGCGGCGTCACCACTGGCTGCTGCGGCTTGTCGCCGCTGCGCTGTCCACGCTGGCCGTGCGGCTGGCGCAGGTAGCGCGAGGAGTGGCGGCGGTCGCCATGCGCGGGCCAGGTCAGGAAGCGCGATAGCTCCTGCAAGGCACGCTGGTAGACTTCGCGCTTGAATTCAATCACCACGTCCAGCGGAACCCAGTAATCGTGCCAGCGCCAGGCGTCGAATTCAGGATGGTCGGTCAAGCGCAGGTTCACGTCATTGTCGCGCGCGCACATGCGCAACAGGAACCAGATCTGCTTCTGGCCACGGTAATGGCCGCGGATTTCCCGCTTGATGAAGTGGTCTGGCACCTCGTAGCGCAACCAGTCGCGCGTGCGGCCGATAATCTTGACGTGCTCCGGACGCAGTCCGATTTCCTCTTCGAGCTCGCGATACATCGCTTGCTCCGGCGTTTCACCATACTTGATCCCGCCTTGCGGGAACTGCCACGAGTGCTCGCGCACCCGTTTGCCCCACCACACCTCGTTATGCGAGTTGAGCAGGATGATGCCGACGTTGGGGCGGAACCCTTCACGATCGAGCATATTGCACCTCAAACTTTCTGTGGCCGAGGCGTCCTCTTATATTTTTGACTACAAATCCAACTGCAATAGCGCTCTTTGTATAAAGTTTGGACGCATCGGGCCAGCTAATCCTTTAAAATTAGGTTGATTATAACTCTCTCTTTTTAAAAAGAATTCACCGATATGCGTGCATCCCGCTTTTTTATTTCAACCCTCAAGGAAGCTCCATCTGACGCGGAAATCGTCAGCCACCAGTTGATGATGCGCGCGGGCATGATCAAACGCCTCGGTTCCGGCATTTATACCTATATGCCAATGGGCCTGAAAGTGATCCGAAAAGTCGAGGCAATCGTTCGTGAAGAAATGAATAATGCCGGCGCTATTGAGCTGCTGATGCCCCTGGTGCAGCCGGCGGAACTGTGGCAGGAAACCGGGCGCTGGGACAAGATGGGCCCGGAGCTGCTGCGCGTAAAAGACCGCCACGGCCGCGACTTTGCCATCCAGCCGACTTCCGAAGAAGTGATTACCGATGTGGTGCGTAGCGAGATTAAATCCTACCGCCAGATTCCGTTGAATTTTTACCACATCCAGACCAAATTCCGCGATGAGCGCCGCCCGCGCTTCGGCCTGATGCGCGGCCGCGAGTTCACCATGAAGGATGCCTATTCCTTCGACCGCGACCTGGAAGGCATGCAAAAGTCGTACAAAATCATGTTCGACGCCTATACCCGCATCTTTACCCGCTTCGGCCTGAAGTTCCGCGCTGTGGCAGCCGATAACGGCGCCATCGGCGGCACCGGTTCGCATGAATTCCACGTGATCGCCTCCACCGGCGAAGACGCGCTGGTGTACTGCCCGACCTCCGACTACGCGGCCAATATGGAAGCGGCGGAAGCGGTGGCCACCGGCGCCCGCGCTGCGGCCGGCGCTGCGCTGGCCAAGACTTCGACCCCGAAGGCTGCCAAGTGCGAAGACGTGGCCAAGCTGCTGGGCATCGACCTGAAGCAGACCGTCAAGACCATCGCCCTGACGTCGGAGAAGGAAGACGGCACCAAGCAGCACTTCATGCTGCTGCTGCGCGGCGACCATGAACTGAACGAAATCAAGGCCAGCAAGGTGCCGGGCCTGGCGCAGAACCGCTTCTCGACCGAAGCGGAAATCCTGGAAGTCTACGGCTGCAAGCCTGGCTACCTGGGCCCGATCGGCACCAAGGGTCCGGTGACCGTGGTGGCTGACCGCATCGTGGCGCTGATGTCGGACTTCGTGACCGGCGCCAATGAAGTGGACTTCCACTTCACCGGCGCCAACTGGGGCCGTGACGTCGCCGAACCTGCCGTCGTGGCCGACCTGCGCAACGTGGTGGAAGGCGACGCTTCGCCGGACGGCAAGGGCGTGCTGGCGATCGAGCGCGGCATCGAAGTGGGCCACGTATTCCAGCTGGGCACCGCTTACTCCGAATCGATGCAGGCCACCTTCCTGGACGAAAACCAGAAGCCGGCCCCGCTGCAGATGGGCTGCTACGGCATCGGCATCACCCGTATCCTGGGCGCCGCCATCGAGCAGAACTTCGACGACAAGGGCATCATCTGGCCGGCCTCCCTGGCGCCGTTCGAACTGGTGCTGTGCCCGATGGGCATGGACCGCTCGGAACTGGTGAAAGCCGAGACCGAGAAGCTGTACAACGCGGCGCTGGAAGCCGGCATCGACGTCATCCTGGATGACCGCGGCCAGCGTCCGGGCGCCATGTTCGCCGACTGGGAACTGATCGGCGTGCCGCACCGCGTGGTGATCGGCGATCGAGGCCTGAAGGAAGGCAACCTGGAATACCAGGGCCGCCGCGATACCGAGGCGACAGCCGTTCCTGTGGCCGACGCCCTGGCCTTCATCAAGGGCAAAATCCAGAAGTGATTGCGATGGCTGTGCGATCGCCAAAGCAGGGACGTGAACGCCGCCGCTGGTGGGCGCGTCCCTTGCGCTGGTGGCATACGCTGGCATTCGCCAGCGGCGTGCTGTGCGCGCCGTTCGGCTTTGCCGGCAACCAGAAAGAGGAAGCGCTGGCCGACGGCGTGCGGGTGGCGCTGTCCAACGCCATCATGGATGCCCGTCCTCCCAAGCCGGTGCTGCTCACCCCCGCCGACCGCGCGCAGTACGACGCCTGGTACGGCGCCATGTCGGACCGCCTGAAGCGCAAGCTGCCGGACGAATTCACGCGCCGCGAATTCCTCGAAACCGCCTGGTACGAGGCGCGCCGCGCCGGGCTGGACCCGGGCATGGTGCTGGGACTGATCCAGGTTGAATCGGCCTACCGCAAATACGCGGTGTCGATTGTCGGCGCGCGCGGCTATATGCAGGTGATGCCGTTCTGGACCAATGTGATCGGCGACCGCGACCGCTCGAAGCTGTTCAATATGCAGACCAACCTGCGCTACGGCTGCTCGATCCTGCGCATGTATATCGACATGGAGCAGGGCAACCTGTATCTCGCCCTGGGCCGCTACAACGGCAGCCGCGGCAAGCCGGAATATCCGAACGCGGTGCTGGCGGCGTGGAATAAATGGAAGCTGTAAGCGCCGTGCGCCGCCTGGCCGCGCTCCTGGCCTTGGCGGCTTGCGCGGCACCGTCGCTGGCGCTGGCATGCAAGAGCGATCCTCCCGGCGAGGAGGATGCCAACACCATCTGCCAGGAACACTATCCGGCCGATGCGCCGCGCTTCGAGGACTATCCGGTCAAGCCATATACCGGCCCGGTAGCGGCCGTGCGCTGGCGGGCGGACCCGCAGGCGCGCCTGTACCGTACCATGTTGAAGAACTCGACGCAGGACCAGCGTCCGAATTTTGCCGGCCATTTCATCGTGGCGCACTGGGGCTGCGGCAGCAGTTGCGTGATGAACAAAATCATCGATGCCCGCACTGGCAAGGTATTTCATCCGGCCGGCGTCGAAACCAATGTGGTCATGAATATCGATGGCCCGCTGTTCGATGACGGCGGAATGCTGCGCTATCGCGCCGACAGCCGCCTGTTCATCCTGATCGGCGATCCGGAGGAGGACGAAAAACGGCGCGGCATTTCGTTCTTTGAATGGACCGGCACCCGCATGAAGCTGCTGCGCCGCGTCAAAGTTCCGGCCGCGTGACATTCCGTGCATAGGTGCGGGGGCGATGGCGCTTGCACTTTGCGCCTTCCCAGCATACGCAGGTTCGCATCCATGCAAATCAACAAATTCATAATTTCCCTGGCTTTCCTGGCCTTGGCCGGCAATGCTGCGGCAATGTCCTGTGACCAGCAGCTTGGCAAGGCAAAGGCCGCCGAATTGGTCAAGCAATGCAAGAACGTCTCTCCCGCTACGCGCCCACCGTGCAATGCAGCCAACAGCTGTGAACTGATCACGGATGAAATCAAGCGCGGCTGCAAGATCCTGGGCGATGATGCGCCCGCGTATTGCCCGCCTGCGCCGACTGTACTCGTGAAAGGCAAGCTGGTTGACGGCGGCGGCAATGACGACATGTCGGTGACGATCCTGTCCGAGCAAGGCAAAAAGATCAGGGCTTACTGCGTTGGCCAGTGCGGCGACTGGTTCGTCGAAGCGGCCGGCGGCGAATACCAGGCGCTGAACCCGAAGCTGAAAGGCAAACCTGTCACGGCTACCATCGCCACCGAGCGTAATGCCGGTCGCATTGCCGGGCCGGGCGACGATGAACGCTTCAAGTTCGTCAAGAGCATCGCATTCATCAAATAGATCGCGGCAGCAGCAGCGCGCTGGCGGTGACCATCGTGAACAGCAGGGCGCCCAGCGGCAGCAAGCCGTGATGCAGGAAGGGCGCCACCAGTTGCGTGGCGGCGGCAACGCAGGCAAAGGCGAGGAACATCAGCAGGCCCGCGCCTTTGCCGGCATCATCCCCGGCCGCATGCAGGGCGCCGCCCATGGTGGCGGGACCACGCAATCCAAGACCTGCGCAGAACAGGGCCGCCAGCACGGCCAGTACGACCAGGCCGTGCATGCCGGTCAGGCCCGCCAGCGCCATCCCCATCAAGCCGGCACCGGCCAGGAACTGCAGCAGCGTCCCGCTGCGCACCAGCCATTGCTGGCCAAGCCGTTTCACCAGCCGCACCGCAGCCGTGGCGCCGGCCATGAAGGCCAGCACGCCGCAAATCTGCAGGATGGCGAAAGCTTCGATGCCGAGGCCGAGCGCGTGCGTGACCAGCACCGGTGCGCTGGCGACATACATCAGCAGGGCGCCGAACATCAGGGCGTAGCTCATGGCGTAGCGCAGGTAGAGCCGGTTGCGCAGCAGCGGGGCATAGCCGCGCCGGGTGGGCGCCGCTGCCGGGGAGGCGTGCGGAGCACGGCCGACGATGCGTGCCACCAGCGGCAGCAGCAACAGCGACATGGCGGCGATCAGCCAGAACGTGGTGCGCCAGTCGGCGTACAGCACGATTGCCGCGCCGGCGACCGGCCCCAGTGCGGGAATGGTGGATTCTGCCATGGCAACCATGGCCAGCGCCTTGACTGCGTCGGCCTCGTTGAAGCGCCGGCGTATCAGCGCGGGAACCGCCACGGTGGCCGCACCGGCACCCAGCCCTTGCAGCAAGCGGCCCGCCAGCATCCAGTCGATCCCCGGCGCCAGTGCGCAAACCAGGCTGCCGCCGCCCAGCAGGGCGGTGCCGGCCATGATGGTGCGGCGGTCGCCGCAATGATCGGCCGCCCAGCCCCAGGCCAGCTGCGACAAGGCCAGCGCTGCCATGAACAGCGCCATGGTCGCCTGTGAGGACGGAATCGAAGCCCCAAGTTCCGCCGCCATGACAGGAATCGCCGGCAGGTACAGGTCCGAGGCCAGCAAGCCCAATGCTGTCAGGCTGGCAAGTGGAATGGCGAGGCGGTGCAGTGCTTGCATGGCGGCGCTTCCGGTAGCGGGCAGGGGCGGGAAGGTGTGCTGGTGTGGAGGCACAAAAAATAAAAGCCCCGAGCGCTTGGCGTCGGGGCTCCTCGAATGGCTGCAACAGCCAGAAGCAGCTTATTTCAGGTGGTCGGAAATCAGCTTGGTCATTTCAAACATGGAAACCTGGGCTTTGCCGCCGAAGACAGCTTTCAGCTTGTCGTCCGCATTGATCATGCGGCGGTTTGCGGCGTCCTGCAGGTTCAGTTTCTTGATGTAGTCCCAGACTTTCTTGGTCACTTCGGTGCGCGGCAGCGGTGCGGAACCGACTACGGCGGACAGTGCGCTCGATGGCGTCATCGCCTTCATGAAGGCTGCGTTAGGTTTACGTGCGGCTGGTGCTGCTGCTTTCTTTGCTGCTGGCTTGGCTGCTGCCTTGGCCGGCGCAGCTTTTTTGGCTGCTGGCTTGGCGGCGGCTTTCTTTGCTGCTGGTGCTGCTTTCTTGGCTGTTGCCATATTCGAGCCTCCTTAACAAACAAATGGATAATTGCGCAATACTATCGCACGGCTAATATTGGCGGGGGTTTGCAGCTTGTGCAAGTGTTTTTGTGGGTTTTTTAGGGGAAACAAGACTTAAACACAAAAAAAGCCGCCCGAAGGCGGCTTTTTGCGGCTTGGCGGGGCTTAGCGCATGCCCGGCATCATGCCTTTCATCGAGCGCATCATCTTCATCATGCCGCCGCCCGAGAGCTTTTTCATCATGGTCTGCATCTGTTCGAACTGGGCCAGCATGCGGTTTACTTCCTGCACCTGGACGCCGGCGCCGGCTGCGATGCGGCGCTTGCGGGCCGCCTTGATCAGTTCCGGCTTGGCGCGCTCCTTCGGCGTCATCGAGTCGATGATGCCGACCATGCGGCGCACCTGCTTTTCGGCCTGGTCCATATTGGCGCCGGCTGCCGCCTGCTGGAACTGGGCCGGCAGCTTGTCGAGCAGGCCGGACATGCCGCCCATTTTCTTCATCTGCGCCAGTTGCGCCTTGAAGTCGTTCATGTCGAACCTGCCGCCCGACTTGACCTTGGCTGCCAGCTCGGCCGCCGCCTTGGCGTCGACGTTCTTCTGCGCTTCCTCGACCAGGGCCAGGATGTCGCCCATGCCCAGGATACGGTTGGCCATGCGCTGCGGGTCGAAGGCTTCCAGGCCGTCCAGCTTTTCCGACACGCCGGCAAACTTGATCGGCTTGCCGGTAATGTGGCGCACCGACAGCGCCGCACCGCCGCGCGAATCGCCATCGAGCTTGGTCAGCACCACGCCGGTCAGCGGCAGCGCGTCATTGAAGGCCTTGGCGGTATTGATCGCGTCCTGGCCCAGCATGGCGTCGACCACGAACAGGGTTTCGATCGGCTTGACCGCGCCGTGCACGGCGGCGATCTCTTTCATCATCTCTTCGTCGATACCGAGGCGGCCGGCGGTGTCGATGATCAGCACTTCATGGTGGTGCTTCTTGGCCCAGTCCAGCGCGGCCAGCGCGATGTCGACCGGCTTGTCCTGCGCGGTGGAGGGGAAGAAATCGGCGCCGACCTGGCTGGTCACCGATTGCAGCTGGGCGATAGCGGCAGGACGATAAACGTCGGCCGATACGGTCAGCACTTTCTTTTTCTTTTGCTCTTTCAGGTACTTGGCCAGCTTGCCGACGGTGGTGGTTTTACCCACGCCCTGCAAGCCCGCCATCAGGATGATGGCCGGCGGCTGTTGGGCAAAGGAGAGCTGCGAGGCTTCCGCGCCCAGGTCCGCGCCCATCAGGGCGCCCAGTTCGCGCTGCACCACGCCGACCAGGGCCTGGCCCGGGGTCAGCGAGGAAATCACTTCTTCGCCGAGGGCTTTTTCCTTGACCTTGGCGATGAATTCGCGCACGGCCGGCAGGGCGACGTCGGCTTCGAGCAGCGCCATGCGCACTTCGCGCAGCATTTCGGCGGTGTTGGCTTCGGTCAGGCGGGCCTCGCCGCGCATCGTCTTGACGACTTTGGCAAGGCGCGTAGTCAGGTTGTCTAGCATTGGTGGCCTACTAATAAAGAGTGGTGCGATATGCGGAAAATCCCGCCATTCTACCTTAGTAGCCGGCGTCGGCGGCAGGCGCGGACGGTGACCGCCGGTCTCTCACAAAATGTCACTATCGTGCACAAATTTGCGAAATAAACAAAGTTTCTTCTTGACAAGACATGCGGCCTCCATGCATCTTGTTCATAAATTAATTTTATGGATGAACTTGTGCAAACGCTGGCCGTTCCAGAGCTGATCAATATTCTCGCGCCCGGCCGGCGGCGCGCACTGCGCCATTGGCGCCCCGCGGCGCTGCTGCTGGCGGCATGCATCGCGCTGTACGGCGGATGGCAGCTGGCGCGCCCCGCTGTCGTCAACCAGTTGGCCGCGGCCTTTTCGCCGGCGCTGGAAGACCAGCTGGGGCAGGGCATGCTGCGGCAGTTGGAGATGCAGGCGCTCAAGCCGAGCGAACTGGCGGAGACGCACCGGGCCCGCATCAGCGCGGCCTTCACCAGCCTGCAGGCGCCGCATGAGGGAGCGCCGCGGCATCGCCTGCTGTTTCGCAGCAGCCGGCTCGGCGCGGCTGCCTTCACGCTGCCTTCGGGCGACATCATCCTGACCGACAGCCTGGTGCTGGCGCTGCCCGACGATGGCGCAGTGCTGGCGGTGCTGGCGCATGAACTCGGCCACCAGCAGCAGCGCCACATGCTGCGCCGTCTGGCGCAGGAAGCCATGCTGCCGGCCGCGGTCGGCGTGGTGCTGGGCGATACCAGCTGGCTCGCTGCCAGCATGGCGGCGCGTGCGCCGCACCTGGAGTGGCCCCAGCAGGCCGAAATCGAAGCCGATAAATATGCCGCCGACCTGCTGGAACATAACGGCTTGTCCTTGCGCCTGCTGACCGAAGTGCAGGAAGCGCTCAGCGGCGCCAGCGGCACGGCCGGCGCCGAGCGCGCCTACCTCGCAATCCATGCGCCGTGCGCGGAACGGCTGGCGCAACAGCT
The DNA here is from genome assembly GCF_001425005.1 of Duganella sp. Root336D2. Classification (GTDB taxonomy): domain Bacteria; phylum Pseudomonadota; class Gammaproteobacteria; order Burkholderiales; family Burkholderiaceae_D; genus Rugamonas. Next base: position 119,733 of record NZ_LMDB01000012.1, read on the forward strand.
CGAACGCAGCGCGCTTTAAGCGACCCTGCCTTCAATGTATGATGGGCGCGCGGCCGCGCAGGCCAACTATTCACTGAGGAGACCTGGATGAAACTGAAAAGTATCGGCAAGGCGCTAGCCTTCGCGGCGCTGGTGTTGGCTGGGAGCGCGCAGGCGCAGGAAGTGGTGCGGCTCGGGAACCTGAAGTTTGCCCACTACGGCGCCGTGTCGTATATCAAGGAGATCGCACCGAAGTGCGGCATCAAGGTCGAAGAGCGGGTGTTTGCCAAGGGCCTGGACGTGATGTCGGCGGTACTGGCAGGTGAATTGGACGTGGGGGCGACGGCTTCCGAAGCGGCGATTTCCGGCCGCGCCGGCGGTGCGCCGATCTACGTGGTGGCCGGCTTTGCCAAGGGCGGCGCGCGCCTGGTGGGCCGCAGCGACCTGAATCTCAAATCGGTCAAGGACCTGAAGGGCAGGAAAGTCGGCGTGACGCGCGGCGGCATCCAGGAAGTGCTGCTGCTGGCCGAACTGCAGCAGGCCGGCCTGACGGTCTCCGAGCAGCCGGGCAAGGACGTGCAGACTGTGCTGCTGGCCTATGCGGACCTGAACCAGGCCCTGCTCGGCAAGCATATCGACGCCATGATGCAGTCGGAGCCGCAATCCTCGCAGGCCATCAACAAGGGCTACGGCAGCGAGATCCTGAAGCCCTACAACACCCCGATCGGCGAGCCGATCCGGACCATGGTGATGACCGAGAAGTTCTACAAGGAGCGCCGCCCGGTGGCCGAGAAATTCATGCGCTGCTTCGTGGAGGCGACCAAGACCTTCATCGACCAGCCGGCCACCGCCGAAAAATACGTGCGCGAGACCGTGTTCAAGGGCCAGATCAGCAACGACGATTTCCAGGACGCGATCGGCAATTCGCCCTATTCGTATGACGTGACGCCGGAACACATCCAGGTCACCACCGACACCATGGTCAAGACGGGCGTCGGCAAGATGGCCAAGCCGCCGGTCGCCAAGGACTGGGTCAAGACCGACCTGCTGGAGCAGGCCAAGAAATCGCTGGGCGTCAAATGAAGGTCGCATGGCGCGACGTCGCGGTCGGCCTGGTGGTGCCGGCGGCGCTGGTGCTGCTCTGGCATGTCGTGACTTACCGCGGCTGGGTCAACCCGCAAGCCCTGCCGTCGCCGGAGGCGGTGGCGCGCAAGTGGGTGGAATACCTGCTGCCGCTGCAACCGTATGACGGCAACGGCAGCCGGCTGGCGTGGGCCTTCTCGGGCGAATTGATCCACGATGCGATCGGCAGCATGTACCGCGTGCTGCTTGGTTTCGCCATCGGCGGCGGGCTGGCGCTGCCGCTGGGCCTTGCCATGGGCGCCAGCGCCCACGCCTACCGCCTGTTCAATGTGCTGGTGCAGATCATCCGCCCGGTGCCGCCGATCGCCTACATCCCGCTGTCGATGCTGTGGTTCGGGCTGGGCAACCCGCCGGCCATCTTCCTGATTTCGCTGGGCGCCTTCTTCCCGGTGCTGATCAACACCATCGCCGGCGTACGCCAGGTCGACGGCATCTACCTGCGCGCGGCACGCAACCTGGGCGCCGCCGGCCCCACCATGTTCCTGCGCGTGATCCTGCCGGCGGCCGTGCCTTCGATCCTGGCCGGCGTGCGCATCGGCATCGGCACCGCCTTCATCGTGGTGATCGTGGCGGAAATGGTGGCGGTGAACAATGGCCTGGGCTTCCGCATCAGCGAGGCGCGCGAGTACTTCTGGTCGGACAAGATCATTGCCGGCATGATCAGCATCGGCCTGCTGGGCCTGGCGATCGACGTCGCCATGGACCGCCTGAACAACCACCTGCTGCGCTGGCATCGCGGCCTGGAGAGCTGAATGAGCGCTGCACATATCGAAGTCAAAGGCGTCAGCAAGGTATTCGGCACCTCGGTGGTGGCGCTGCAGGACATCAACCTGGAGATCCCGCGCGGCCAGTTCGTCTGCCTGCTGGGGCCTTCGGGCTGCGGCAAGTCGACGCTGCTGAACGCCATCGCCGGCTTTTCGCCGCCCACCAGGGGCAGCATCGTCGCCGACGGCAAGCAGGTAGCCGAGCCGGGACCGGAGCGCGGCATGGTGTTCCAGGAGTACGCGCTGTTCCCGTGGATGACGGTGGCCGACAACGTGGCCTTCGGCCTGGAGATCAAGGGCCTGCCGAAGGCGCAGATCGCGGCTACCGTGGAGCAGCTGCTGAAGACTCTGTCGCTGCAGGACTTCCGCCACCGCTTCCCGAAAGACCTGTCGGGCGGCATGCGGCAGCGGGTCGCGATTGCGCGCGTGCTGGCGCTCGATTCGCCGATCATGTTGATGGATGAACCATTCGGCGCGCTCGATGCGCTGACCCGGCGCGACCTGCAGGACGAGCTGCTGCGTATCTGGGACGAGCAGAAAAAGACCATCATCTTCGTCACCCACAGTATCGAGGAGGCGATTTACCTGGCCGACCGCATCGTGGTCATGACTTACCGCCCCGGCACGGTCAAGCGCGACATCCTGGTCGACCTGCCGCGCCTGCGCGACCCGTCGGCCCCGGAATTCAATGCCTTGAAGCGCGAGCTGGGGCAGTTGGTGATGGAAGAACAACAACGCCACCATAACGACGAGTTGCGCGCAGCCGCTGTGGATTGACGGCAGTGTTAAACTTACTGGATGCAAACTTACTTCCTGCTCGCAGCAACGCTGCTTTACCTGATTTGTGGTTTCCTCCCGTCGCGTAAATCCGTGCCTATCGCCGCACTGACGGCCGGCGCGTGGCTGCTGCACGGCGCCGCGCTGTGGGTCGACGTGATGGTGCCCGGCTCGCTGCGCATCGGTTTTGCCACCATGCTGTCGTCGGCGCTGTGGATTTCGGTCGGCGCCTACTGGCTGGAGAACCAGAACTTCCCGCTGGACGGCCTGCGCCGTATCGTGATGCCGGTGGCCGCCCTGGCGGTGGCTTTGCAGGCCGGCTTCCCCGGCGCGCTGATCCCGACCGCCGGCCGCTCCACCATGCTGGGCTGGCACATCGCCATCGCCACGCTGGCCTACAGTACGCTGACCATCGCCGCTTTCCACGCCGTGCTGATGGCGCTGCAGGAGTCGCGCCTGCATACCCGCAGCGACAGCCCGGGCTTTTTCGCCGCGGCGCTGGACCAGCTGCCGGCCCTGCTGACCATGGAAAAGCTGCTGTTCCGCCTGATCGGCTTCGGCTTCGTGCTGCTTAGCCTGACGGTCCTGTCGGGCATTGTGTTCAGCGAAGAATTGTTTGGCCGGGCGCTGAAGTGGGACCATAAATCGGTCTTCACCCTGCTGTCCTGGGTCCTGTTTGCCGCCTTGCTGGCCGGCCGTCATTTCCGCGGCTGGCGCGGCAAGACCGCCCTCAGCTTCACGCTGGCGGGATTCGCGACCCTGCTGCTGGCCTATGTCGGCAGCCGTTTTGTCCTGGAAGTGGTTTTACATCGAGGTTTGGCATGACACGAATCCTGTTCTGGCTGGCGCTGGTGTTCCTGGTCATCGCCGCCATCCGCAGCAAATTGCGCAAGATGAGCGGCCCGCAGCAAGGCGGCCCGGCGCCGGCGCCGCAGCAGCCGCGTGCGGCCGACCCGCAGCAGGCTGAGAAGATGCTGCAATGCGCCCACTGCGGCGTGCATTTCCCGGCCTCCGAAAACGTCCCGGCCAATGGCCGCGACTACTGCTGCGCGGCGCACGCCCCGCATTAAGCCACAGCGTGTTTGCCCGTCTCCACACCCTCTCGGCCGCCTCGCGCGACACTTTCTGGCGCTCGCTGAAAGCGCTGGGCGCGACCCGCATTGTGATCGCCCTGGTCTTGCTGCTGTATTTCAGCGCCGGCCGGCTGTCGACCCCTGAACTGTCGGCCCAGGTATGCAGCGCTTACCTGTTGGCGGCCGCCGCGATGCAGTTGCTGGCGCTGCGTTGGCGCCGCCACTTCATGCTGCAGCTGATGTCGCAGGTGGCCTGCGACCTGACCTGTATCTCGCTGCTGTACCTGGCGTCCGGCGGGCTGCGCTCCGGCCTGGCCATCCTGTACCTGTTCCCGCTGGCCGGCTGCGCCATCCTGGCGCCGCTGGTGCTGTCGCTGTTCAGCGCCTCGCTGGCCACGCTGTTCATGCTGGCCCACAGCACCTACCTCGCCATTTCCGGCGGCGAGTCGCAGGTGCTGCAGGCCGGCCTGTACGGCGTCGCCTGGTTTGCCGTGGTGCTGATCGTGAACCGCATGGCGGCGCGCCTGATCGGCCAGGAAGAGCTGGTGGCGCAGCGCGGTATTGAAATCGGCGTGCAGCAGGCCGTCAACCGCCTGGTGATCGCCCATTCGGCCGACGGCATCGTGGTGGTGGGGCCGGACGGCACTATCCATATGAGCAACCCGGCGGCGCAGCAGATGCTGGGCGGCGCCACGCAGATGCTGGACGGCACGGCGCTGCAGCCGCTGGCAATCGCCTACGAGGCCTGGCGCAGCGACCCGCAGCAGGCCAGCGCCTTTATCACCATCAAACCGTTCGACGACCCGGAACAGGAGGATTTGACAGCCGCCTGGAATTCACGGCGCGACGTGGCGCTGCATTTGAAGTTGCGTTTTGCCGCCGCCGACACCAACGGCCTGGATGTGGAGCGCAACGTGATTTTCCTGGAAGACGTCACGGGCATCGAGGAAAAGGCGCAGCAGCTCAAGCTGGCCTCGATGGGCCGCCTGACAGCCAGCATCGCGCATGAAGTGCGCAATCCGCTGTCGGCGATCGGCCACGCCAATTCGCTGCTGGAAGAGGATTTGCAGGCGCCGGTGCACAAGCGCCTGCTGAAGATCATCAGCGACAATGTGGCGCGCGTGAACCGCATGGTGGAAGACATCCTGCAGCTCTCGCGCAAGGCGCAAAGCCACCACGAACCGATGGAGCTGGAAGCCTTCCTCAACGAGCTGAAGGCGGAGTTCGACGAGACCCATAAGCTGGAGCGCAAGATCGTGTGCCTGGGCGGCATGCGCCAGGTGATGGTGCGCTTCGACCCCTTGCACCTGCGCGAAGTGCTGATCAACCTGCTCAACAACGCGGTACGCTATGCCAGCGGCACGCCGGCCAGTATCCGCGTCTTCATCGTGCAGGTGGCCGGCCGGCCGCTGGAATTGCACGTGCAGGACGATGGCCCCGGTATTTCGCCGCAGGTGCGGGCCCACCTGTTCGAGCCGTTTTATACAACATCGAGCAAAGGCACGGGGCTGGGCCTGTATCTGGCGCGCGAATTGTGCTTGAATAACGAAGCCATGCTGGATTACGAGCACCGTTTCGAAGCCAGCGTGACAGAGGGCGGCGCGCGCAAGTCGAGCGGCCGCTTTGTAATTACATTTGCGAAAAACACATGACTTCTCCACGTGTCCTGGTCGTTGACGATGAAGCCGACCTGCGCGAATTGCTGGAAATTACCCTGCTGAGGATGGGGCTGGACGTGGACAGCACCGAAACCCTTCAGCAAGCGCGCCAGCTCTTTGCCGAAAAAGATTTCCAACTGGTGCTGACCGACATGCGCCTGCCGGACGGCCTTGGGCTGGACCTGGTGCGCGAGGTGTCGGCCAGCGGCAAGAACATCCCGATTGCGGTGGTCACGGCCTTCGGCAGCGCTGAAAATGCCGTGGTGGCGCTGAAGGCGGGTGCTTTCGACTATGTCAGCAAGCCGGTGCAGCTGGAGCAGTTGCGCATCCTGGTGCAGTCGGCCTTGAAGGTCAGCGACAGCGCCCCTGCGGCGGCCCCGGCGCGCGGCCAGCCGCAAAGCCGGCTGCGCGGCGGTTCCGCTGCGATCCAGGCCCTGCGCGCCCAGATTGCCCGGCTGGCGCGTTCCATGGCGCCGATTGCCATCAATGGCGAATCGGGCAGCGGCAAGGAACTGGCGGCGCGCGAAATCCACGCCCAGAGCTCGCGCGCGGACAAGCCCTTTATAGCCGTCAACTGCGGCGCCATACCGGAAGCGCTGATGGAGGCGGAGTTCTTCGGCTACCGCAAGGGCGCTTTTACCGGCGCGGCCGACGAGCGCGATGGCTTCTTCCAGGCTGCCAATGGCGGCACCCTGATGCTGGACGAGGTGGCCGACCTGCCGCTGGCCATGCAGGTCAAGCTGCTGCGCGCGATCCAGGAGCGGCGGGTGCGCAAGATCGGCGCCACGGCCGAAGAGCCGGTCGACGTGCGGATCATCTCCGCCACCCACAAGAACCTGGAAAAGCTGGTGGAGCAGGGCCTGTTCCGGCAGGATTTGTTCTACCGCCTGAACGTGATCGAGCTGCGCCTGGCGCCGCTGCGCGAACGGCTCGATGACCTGGATGAGCTGGTGGAAGCGATCCTGGCGCGGCTTGGCAGCTTTGAGCACAAGGTGGTGCTGGCGCCTGGCGTGCTGGATGTATTGAAGGGCTATTCTTTCCCGGGCAATGTGCGGGAGCTGGAAAATATCCTGGAGCGCGCGCTGGCGTTCTCCAACGATGGCGTGATCTCGGCGGAAGACCTGGCGCTGAAGGGCGGCAGCCTGGCCCCGGCCGCGCCAACCGCCTCACTGGCCGCCGCGCCAGCGGCTGCGCCGGCCGCTCCCGCCGGCCCGGCAGCGGGCCAGCCGGCCAGCCCGCTGCCCAGCACGCCAGCGGCGGCAAGCGTGGCGGCCGAAGCCCCGCTAACGGAGGCGCCTGCCGGTGAGCCGGCCATGCCGCCGTTGCCGGTGTTCGACGTCCTGCCCAGCAACCTGCCGGCCTACCTGGAGGCAGTCGAGCGCGACATCCTTACCCGCGCCCTGGCCCAGACCAATTACAACCGCACCCAGGCCGCCCAGCTGCTGGGCATCAGCTTCCGCCAGCTGCGCTACCAGATGCAGAAGCTGAACATCCAGGATCCGAGCTAGCCAATCGGGCGGCGGGGCAGCCGCCGCCCGATTGGTCTATAATCCCGGTCCGCCGCTAAAAACCCCATCTTTGCTGTAGCGTTTTCGCCAACGCACAACTCTGTGCTGCGTTGCAACATTGCTTATTAAATCAGCAGGGAAAAAGCAGTGTTAGTGCTTGCTCACCGTCGATCGCCTGTAGCGATGGGGGATATCAAAAGTCAATAAGAAATCGTGGTCTAAACGAAAAAATTTCACCTTGTACGATCCGGATCCCGTCACTACAATTAGTGGACAGAATTCGATGGTTCACTAGATATAGTGGTCATAAACAAATACTGAATACGCGGAGCATAAATGCAATCTAATCAAGATATTTCCACCACGCAGGCGCCTCACGTGCCTGTTTCCGCTGGCGAAACTGCCGGCGGCGTCGCTGTTTCCGCTAGCCAACTGGCCGACTACCGCATCATCCGCCGCAACGGCGCCGTGGTAGCTTTCGAGCCATCCAAGATCGCCGTGGCAATGACCAAGGCTTTCCTGGCAGTGAACGGCGGCCAGGGTGCGGCGTCCGCCCGCATCCGCGAACTGGTGGAAGAATTGACCCAGAAAGTGGTGACCGCGCTGATGCGCCACCAGCCAACCGGCGGCACCTTCCATATCGAAGACGTGCAAGACCAGGTTGAACTGGCCCTGATGCGCTCCGGCGAACACGATGTGGCGCGTTCCTACGTGCTGTACCGCGCCAAGCACATGGAAGAACGCCGCCTGAAGAAAGAAGCTGCCGGCGCCGCCGCCGCCGCTGAACCGCAGATCAACGTCACCGAGAACGGCGTTGCCCGTCCGCTGGTGATGCAGGAAGTGCGCGACCTGATCGGCGCCGCCTGCAAGGGCCTGGAAAAGCACGTCGATGCCGACGCCATCCTGGCCGAAACCGTGAAAAACCTGTACGACGGCGTGCCGGTCGAAGAACTGCACAAGTCCGCCATCCTGGCTGCCCGCGCGCTGATGGAAAAGGACCCTGCGTACTCCCAGGTGACCGCCCGCATCCTGCTGCACACCATCCGTAAGGAAGTGTTCGGCAAGGAAGTGCCGCAAGCCGGCGCCGCCGCTGCCTACATCGAGTACTTCCCGCAGTACATCGCCAAAGGCATTGCCGCTGAACTGCTGAACGAAGAACTGGGCAAGTTCGACCTGGCCAAGCTGGCCAAGGCCCTGGTGGCCGACCGCGACCTGCAGTTCGGCTATATCGGCCTGCAAACCCTGTACGACCGCTACTTCCTGCACGTGCGCGATGTGCGCATCGAAATGCCGCAGGCCTTCTACATGCGCGTCGCCATGGGCCTGGCCCTGAACGAAAGCGACCGCGAAGCGCGCGCCATCGAGTTCTACAACCTGCTGTCGACCTTCGACTTCATGTCGTCGACCCCGACCCTTTTCAACTCCGGCACCCAGCGTTCGCAGCTGTCCTCCTGCTACCTGACCACCGTGTCCGACGACCTGGAAGGCATCTACGACGCCATCAAGGAAAACGCACTGCTGGCCAAATTTGCCGGCGGCCTGGGCAACGACTGGACCCCGGTGCGCGCACTGGGCGCCCACATCAAGGGCACCAATGGCAAGTCGCAAGGCGTGGTGCCGTTCCTGAAAGTGGTGAACGACACCGCGGTGGCAGTGAACCAGGGCGGCAAGCGCAAAGGTGCAGTCTGCGCCTACCTGGAAACCTGGCACATGGACATCGAGGAATTCCTCGACCTGCGCAAGAACACCGGCGACGACCGCCGCCGCACCCACGACATGAATACCGCGAACTGGATTCCGGACCTGTTCATGAAGCGCGTGATGGAAAAATCGCACTGGACCCTGTTCTCGCCGTCCGAAACGCCTGACCTGCACGACAAAGTCGGCAAGGCCTTCGAAGAAGCCTACGTCGGCTACGAAGCCAAAGCCGCTGCCGGCGAAATCCGCGTGTTCAAGAAGATCGAAGCGCTGGACCTGTGGCGCAAGATGCTGTCGATGCTGTTCGAAACCGGCCACCCATGGATCACCTTCAAGGATCCGTGCAACATCCGTTCGCCGCAGCAGCACGTGGGCGTGGTCCACAGCTCGAACCTGTGCACCGAGATCACCCTGAACACCAACGAAGACGAAATCGCCGTCTGCAACCTGGGTTCCGTGAACATGCCTGCCCACATGAAAGAGGGCAAGATCGATCACGTCAAGCTGCAGAAGACCATCCGCACCGCAATGCGCATGCTGGACAACGTCATCGACATCAACTACTACGCAGTGGAGAAAGCACGTAACGCCAACATGCGCCACCGTCCGGTCGGCATGGGCGTGATGGGCTTCCAGGACTGCCTGCACATGATGCGCGTACCGTACGCCTCGATGGAAGCGGTGCAGTTCGCCGACACCTCGATGGAAGCCGTCTGCTACTACGCCTACCTGGCGTCGACCGAACTGGCCGAAGAGCGCGGCAAGTACGAGTCGTACGAGGGTTCCCTGTGGTCGCGCGGCATCCTGCCGCAAGACTCCGTGCGCCTGCTGGCGGAACAGCGCGGCGGCTACCTGGAGCAGGACCTGTCGTCCGCGATGGACTGGACCCCGGTACGTGAACGCATCGCCAAGTTCGGCATGCGTAACTCGAACTGCGTAGCGATCGCCCCGACCGCCACCATTTCGAACATCATCGGCGTGTCGGCTTGCATCGAACCGACCTTCCAGAACCTGTACGTGAAGTCCAACCTGTCCGGCGAATTCACCGAGATCAACGCCTACCTGGTGCGCGACCTGAAAGCGCGCGACCTGTGGGACGAGGTGATGATCGCCGACCTGAAGTACTTCGACGGCTCGCTGAGCAAGATCGACCGCGCACCGCAAGACCTGCGCGATATCTACGCCACCGCGTTCGAAGTGTCGCCAAGCTGGCTGGTGGAAGCCGCATCGCGCCGCCAGAAGTGGATCGACCAGGCCCAGTCGCTGAACATCTACATGGCAGGCGCATCCGGCAAGACCCTGGACGAAACCTACAAGCTGGCATGGCTGCGCGGCCTGAAGACCACCTACTACCTGCGCACCATCGCTGCATCGCACATGGAGAAGTCGACTTCCCGTACCGGCGCCCTGAACGCCGTGTCCGCGAACGTGCCGGACGCCCCGGCGGCAGTAGCTGCCGAGCCAGATGGCGCCGCCTGCTACCTGCGTCCTGGTGACGACGGTTTCGAGGAATGCGAAGCCTGCCAGTAATACAATAGATACATCGTTAAAACCGGCAAAGCAGTGTCAGACCCGCAGGGTCTGACACTTGCTGAGCAAAGTTCGCGGCTTGAAAAGTATCGCCGGCCGTTGAGCAGACGGTGTCTGACCCTGCGGGTCAGACACCGGTTTACCGGTTTAAAAAAGTAAATCAAAGAGGAAAAAACAAATGCTATCCTGGGACGATGAAGCCGCGGCCGCCCCGCGCCAAACCCCACCACAGGGCGCCACAGCCGAAGCCAGCGCCGACCAAGTCGCACTGCGCGTGAACGCCGACGACAAGCGCGTCATCAACGGCCAGACTGACGTCAACCAGCTGGTCCCATTCAAATACAAATGGGCCTGGGACAAGTACCTGGCCGGCTGCGCCAACCACTGGATGCCGCAGGAAGTGAACATGCAGCGCGACATCGAGCTGTGGAAGAACCCGAACGGCCTGTCCGAAGACGAGCGCCGCCTGGTCAAGCGTAACCTGGGCTTCTTCGTTACCGCCGACTCGCTGGCCGCCAACAACATCGTGCTGGGCACCTACCGCCATATCACCGCTCCCGAGTGCCGCCAGTACCTGCTGCGCCAGGCGTTTGAAGAAGCGATCCACACCCACGCCTACCAGTACATCGTCGAGTCCCTCGGCCTGGACGAGCAGGAGATCTTCAACGCCTATAACGAAGTAGCGTCGATCCGCGACAAGGACCAGTTCCTGATCCCGTTCATCAACGTGCTGACCGAACCGACCTTCAAGACCGGCACCCTGGAGACCGACCAGCAGCTGCTGAAGTCCCTGATCGTGTTTGCCTGCCTGATGGAAGGCCTGTTCTTCTACGTCGGCTTCACCCAGATCCTGGCGCTGGGCCGCCAGAACAAGATGATGGGCGCCGCCGAACAGTACCAGTACATCCTGCGCGACGAATCGATGCACTGCAACTTCGGTATCGACCTGATCAACACCATCAAGCTGGAAAACCCGCAACTGTGGACCCCGGCCTTCAAGGAAGAGATCAAAGCCCTGTTCCTGGAAGCTGTCGAACTGGAATACCGCTACGCCGAAGACACCATGCCACGTGGCGTGCTGGGCCTGAACGCAGCCATGTTCAAAGGCTACCTGCGCTTTATCGCTAACCGCCGTGCGACCCAGATCGGCCTGGAAACCCTGTTCGACCAGGACGAGAATCCATTCCCATGGATGTCGGAAATGATCGACCTGAAGAAGGAACGTAACTTCTTCGAAACCCGCGTGACCGAGTACCAGACCGGTGGCGCGCTGAGCTGGGATTAATCTCGCATCGTCGTCCGATGCCATTCGTCATGTGATGAATCCAAAAGGCCTCTTGGTGAGAATCAAGGGGCTTTTTTTAGGTTCTTCACGGATTACCGGGAAACGCGGCTTTGATCTTCAAGAAGAAGAATTCGGAGTCGCGATACCCATAAGCCATCCGCTTCATTACCTTGATCCGATTGTTAATCCCTTCAAGCTGTCCGGTATGCATTGGCCAGTGCATCCGGGCCAGAATGCCTTTCCAGTACAAAGCAAGACGTCTGGCAAAGCGCTTTAGAGGTTCGATTGCACTGGCTTTTGCCATGTGCTGCCATGATCTCCAGGCGGCGCGCCAGCACCAGGGATTGGTAGGCTGCCAGAGTTCTTTCAAGCTTGCCTTCATTACGTAGACGGTCATTAGAGCTTGGTTTGCCTCGAGAAGTTCGGCCAACTTGGGAGCTTGATCTGGCGGTACGTTGCCTGGATTGCGCAGCAGCAGCCACCGCGCTCGCTTCACGTACTGACGGCCCGCTTTGTCGTCGCGCAGCCGATTTGCCTCATCGACCCGTACTCGATCAATGACCTCGCGACCATATTTGGCGATGACATGGAACAGGTCGTAGACGACTTTGGCCTGGCGGCAATGGCATTTCACTTCCAGATCGAAGGCGGTGTTCATATCCATGGCCACGGCACGGATACGCCGGCAGCGCTCGGGACCTAACCACGCAAAAAACGGTCGAATGGCCTCTCGACTACGCCCTTCACAGACCCAGATGACGCGTCGAGTGTCAGCATCTAGTACGACCGTGGCGTAGCGATGGCCTTTAAACAGGGCAAATTCATCCATGACCAGCCTGGTTGGCTGGGGTGGCGGCAATGCCGCCACCCTACGTTCCAGGTCTTGGCGATGAATTTGATGAACCGTGCCCCAGTGAAGGCCGGTAAGTTGGCAAACATGGGCGATTGGCAGCTTCTCACTCCATTGAGCGACGAACTCCGCCAAACGGCGTGACACCCGAGCATGGCGATCCAGCCAGCTGATTCGCTGGGTGCAACAGCGGCAGCAGGTCGCGCAGCGCAATCTATTGACTGCAATAGTGAGAAACACAGGCAATCCCGCCATCGGCAAATCACGCACCGTACGCCATGTGGTTTCATGGATGCACGATGCACTGGCTCCGCAGTGGGAACAAATCAGCGCGTACGCAGGATCAGCTGCCAGCCTTACTTGCAACTGATTGCCGACGACATCCAGAGAGGAAACGAGAAAGCCTTCCCAGAATGGGAGGCTGAGTCTATGATTTGACATGAGAGCAGTGGGTTGGTTAGTGGGTTTGGTCGCACAAACACAATAACTCTTCCTTACTGCTCTCTTGCGTTTACAGCTCGGTCATCCCGGTAATCCGCGATGAACCTTTTTTTACGATCACGTACGCATTGTTTCTGCCAACTGCCAGCGCGTTTCGCCTGGCAGGAGCAGCCAGACGTGCTTCCAGGCGTTGCGCGTACAACCCGCTAACTGGTTCACTAATTGTGCAGGCGATACTTCTGCGCCGTTGTGATGAATGTGATCGCCATCAACAGTGGCGTGAAAAATCTTGCGCCGTATCGCGATGCGGATCCTCGTGCCGGACGGCAGGAAAAGTGATTTCCATTGATAGCCTCCTTTCAGCACATCACCATCGTTGGTCAGTGCAGTATTTTGCTTTGCAATCCAGTCGGAGATAGCGCGGCCAGCGACGTCGGCAAGTTCCTCGGTCACGCGCCGGCCGTCGAGGAATTCGCTAAGATCGTTGAAGGTTTGAAACGGTACCGGTATGTCGATCAACTCTCTCGTTTTCGGCTCCTTGGCAACACTACGCTTAAACCTGCTCGATTCGTCACGAAGTGGCTAAAAGTTGCTTATTGCCGCCTCGATTGCGCTCATTTGATGCTCGTTTTTTCACGAAACTGCTCATTTTTGCTTAACGTTGCTCAGGCCATGGCGTGAATCTTGCTGGGCCAAAACGAGCGGAATTAAGCAAAATCGAGGCAAAAAGTGCAGTGAACGAGCAGAAATGTGCAGCAAATAAGGCACAATTAGCAGCCATATGAAACTTCGAGCAGGATTGAGCAGCTTTAAGCACGGCGCCCAGAAAAGGACTGGGTGTACACAGGGGAGATTGGACAGCGCCATCGGGAGCAAAGTTCCTGATCAACGTCAATGAATTCGAATACGTAGGGCTGAGCGTGCGGCAAGCAGGATATCCCCGTTCCGATCCACTGCGATGGAGCGAATCCATGTTGAGCACTGCTCCGTTGGAAGCCGTACCAGGCCGGGCAGGGGACCCTCCGGTGTTCCGATGAGCGTTGTGACTTCGCCGGAAGCTGTCACTTTGCGGACGGCGCAGTCCTGGTCGACCACCAGGAAATCGCCGTTATGATCGGCAGTGGCTGCCGTCGGTCCACAGAAGCGCGCGTTTTCGCCGCTTCCATCAACCATGCCGCACTCGCGGGGTTTTCCCGCAAGATGCTTGAGTTGCCCATCTTCGAGCAGGAAGACCGCGCCGTCGTTGTCGACGACCAGTACCTGGCCTCTTTTGTTTACAGCTATTCCATCGATAGTGGGGATCTGGTTGCCGTCATAGGAGTGCTCCGAGTTACGCAATAAAGTCCGTTGTCCGCTGGCGTCTACTTTCCATATTTCGCCAACTAGCCCTGCGGTGAGGTAGATGCTTCCATCGCCGTCCACTGCGAGACCCGTGATAGAAGAGTGGATGCGAATTTTTTCGATTGCTTCCGCCTGTGTGAGCAAACCCACCACATGGTCCAGAATGCAGCCGTCGCCATCCGCGCCATTGCTTGCGTAGACATTACCCAGCCTGTCTATACCTACGAAGTCTGGAACGAGAAGCGATGCTACGACTTCGAGTTCGGGACTCGTTCCGTTGAGGCGAAATACCTTGCCTTCGCCATTGAAAATCAAGTAGACCGAACCGTCGTCGGCGGCGGAAATCGCTGTGGCGTAGCCATCTCGTTCGGCAATCGTTTCGATGGTCGGCTTGGGCGGAAGCGGGGCGGGCCGCGTGGCGGGGCCGAAAATGCTTGCGACCGCCAGCACGGTGGCAAGGCCGATGTAGCAGGCAGCAAGTTCAACTCGGGTGCGCACGGCTGAAATAAAGCCTTCCTTAACTTTTGTATAATTACGCGCCTATTAATATTGCCACTATACAACATGGAAGAAGCAACCACCACAGAACAGCCAAAGCGCGCCCGGAAACTGGGCCGCATTGCCGTCTACATCTTTGCCGCAGTCGGCCTCCTGTTTTCGGTGTTCATCGCCGTCATGGCGCTGCGCGAACCGCCGCCGGAAACCCACACCATCGACGCCGCCGAAGCCATCGAAGGCGTCATGACGCGCAACTATGGCAAGTACTCGGAGACCCAGCGTGGCTGGCTCTATGTCGATGAGGAAAGCCACAGGACCTATCTCGTCACAGTGGTACAGCAGAAGAAAGTCGAGGGCAAGGAAGGCGACGAGCTCTATCTGGTCGCCAGCGGTAATGCCGTCGAATCGAACAGCGGGTCGGACTCGTTCTACGGCGTTTTCCAGCTGCGCTACCGTGACGGACAGCTCTACGAATACAGCGACCCGCGCCGTCCCAGCGGCGTCGATCCGGTTACTCCGGAACGGGTGCATTTTGAAGCCTTGAGCGCCCATGTGTGGGGCTGGGTGGTCAAGACCATCTCCACCGAAACCGGCGAGGGCGAAGAGTTCACCACCACGCAGAACGTCGTCCTGGCACCGCGCAACGAACAGATCGCCGTGCTGACCGAGTTCAATGCGGCTTTCCAGGTCATCGGGGCAGGCGATTGCAAGGAAACCGAGCGCCGCTACGCCGAGTGGGAAAAGGCACAGGGTGAGAAGAAGGCTGCGCCAGCCGAGGGAGATGGCGCGGCGGAAACCGCCGCCGAGGAAGAGGGCGATGCCGAAGAATTCGTGCCGCCGCGTTGCACCCAGCTGGCATGGTCTTATCGTACCGACCCGGTGACCGATTCGACCTTCACCCCGCTGTACATCACGCGCAAGCCTGGCATGCAGGGCGGCGCCCAGACCGAGGCGAAAACCTGGAAAGTGATGTTCGATCCGAAAAGCTACACCTACCTGATGCCGGAAGAGCTGAAGAACGTCGGCTCGTGAGCCGCAGCGGCGCCTAACGGAACTGGGCCAGGATCCGCGCGAGCGTGCCATCCCTGATGGCGGCCGCAATGGCGCGGTTCGCGTCTTCCAGGCTGAGGTGGCCCTTGCGTGAGACCGCGCAGCGGGTGGTGAAACTTGCCGCGGGCAGGGGCGGATGCAACTGCAGCGGTATGGTGCGCAGGCGCTGCCGGTACTCGAGCACGCCGCGCGCAATCAAGATGTGGTGCACCCTGCCGCGCGCGAGTTTCTCGAGGTTGGTTTCCATATTGGGCGAATCGTCCCGCACAAAGCCTGCACCCAGGATCTTTTCGATTTCCGGGTGCTGGTAGCCGAGGATGGTGCCGATGGCCTGTCCGCTCAGCTCAGCAATGGAGTGCGGTTGCGGCTGGCTGGCAGCGGTGACCAGCACTTCCTCCGCCGTGAACACCGGCTCCGTCCATAGATAATCCCCTTCGATCCATTGCGGCGTATAGCCGCACAGGATGTCGGCCTCGCCTTGCTGCAGCGCCCTGGCAATGCGCTTGCGCGGCAGCAGCAGGAACCGCAGCTCGCGCCCGCTGCCGCGCGCCAGCGCCTCTCCCAGCATTTTGTGCACGCCGTCCACCAGGCGGCCATTTTCAATGCGCGACATGGGCATATCGGCGGCACGGTCGACCAGCACGACCAGCTCGCCGCACCATCCGTATGGTGCAGACAGCAGCAAGCTGGCGAGTGTGAGCAGGCGCAACGATTTCATACGGAGCAGTCGCGAGGGTACAGATTGAGTTGTACAGCATTGTGTGCAATGATGACACGCAAATTGACATGAAGGAATCCATGCTGCTACGCACGTTTTTCTGTCTTTTCCTGCTCGCGCTTAGCCCGCTGGGCCACGCCCAGCAAATGGCGGCGCCACCGGCCAAAACGCAGGCAGCGGCTGCGCGGCTCGCTGTCGGTAACCGGACCGTATTCGTGTTCCGCGCAATGCTGAGCGGCTATTCCCCACAAGACCGTGCCGAGGCTGCGGATAAGCGCCTGGAACGCGCGCTCGCGCAAGGCGGGCCGCAGCAGGCCAGCATTCGCTCGATTGCCGAAGGCACGCAAGTCCTGCTCGATGGTTCACTGCTGTTCCTGGTGTCGCCCGGCGACGTCAATGCCCTGGCAGGCGATACCACCGATCTTCTGGCCCATGAAAGCGCGGCGCAACTGGGCAAAGCACTGTTGGAACGCCGCGAGCAACGCAGCCCTGCCTACATTGCTCAAGCACTTGCCCTGTGCGCCCTGGCCAGCGCTGCGCTGGCCTTTTTCCTTTGGCTGCTCGCTGCACTGCGCCGCCAGGCCCGGCGCCGGCTGGAGGCGATCCTGGGCCGGCGCCTGGCGCAGGTCCGGGTGCGCAACGTGCGCATACTGGACGCCGAGCACCTGGTCCATTTCATGCGGCTGGCCATGGACGTTGCGGTCTGGTTCCTTGGATTGCTGGCGGCATATGTCTGGCTGGCCTTCGTCCTGGCGCGGATTCCTTTTGCACGCAACTGGGGCGAGCGCCTGCAGCAGTTCCTGCTCGATACCGCGGCAGATATCGGCAGCAATGTTGCCGGCGCCATTCCCGGCCTGCTGCTGGTGGCCGTGATTGCAATCCTGGCCCGCCTTGCCAGCGCTACGCTGGCTTCCGTGTTCAAGCGCATCGAAAGCGGCGAGCTGCATTTCGGCTGGCTTGATCGCGATACGGCCGTGCCCACGCGCCGGCTGGGAACCGTGGTGATCTGGCTGTTTGCGCTGGCCATGGCCTACCCCTACCTGCCCGGCTCGCACACGGCGGCATTCCAGGGCGTGACGGTGCTGGCGGGGCTGATGCTGTCGATCGGCGCGTCCAGCATCGTCGGCCAGGGCGCTGCCGGCCTGATCCTGATGTACACGCGAGCGCTGCGCAAGGGCGACTATGTCAGCATCGGCGAGGTGCAGGGCACCGTGCTGGAGTCGGGGATCTTCGATACCAGTGTGCGCACCGGCTTGGGGGTGGACGTGGCAATGCCCAACGCCTGGGTGCTGTCGAATACGATCAAGAATTACTCGCGCGCCGTGCCGGGCGCCTACGTACTCGATACCACCGTGACGATCGGCTACGACACGCCCTGGCGCCAGGTCTACGCAATGCTGGAGGAGGCGGCTGCGACAACCGAAGGCATTGCTGCCGAACCGCGGCCGTATGTGATCCAGAGCGCACTGTCCGATTTTTACATCGAATATAAGCTGGTCGCATGTTCGGTGTTGAGTTCGCCCAGCAGCCGTGCCGGGCTGATCAGCCTGCTGCACCAGAAGGTGGTCGACGTCTTCCATCGCGAAGGGGTCCAGATCATGTCGCCGCACTTCACACAGGAGCCTCGGCAACCGCATATCGTAGCGCCCATAAGGCAATGGCCATGCGCTTTCGTGCCCTCATCTTCGCCGTCCTGTGGATCTTGAGCGCCGCTATGGTTCGGGCCGGGTCGCCGGTGGTGATTCGCGTTGCGGCGCCAGTCGATTCCGAACCCAAGTTCGTGTTGCAGGGGACTGCGGTCGCCGGCAGCTGCATCGATATATTCCGGGCAATCGAAAGGCTGGATCCTGGGCTCAAGTTTGTCGGCGACCGGCAATGGATGCCGCTCAAGCGCATCGAAGCACTGATTGCCGGACGCAAGCTTGAGGCGGATGGCGTGGTCCTCGTTAACGCAGGAAGCGGGGCGATTGCGGCGCTTAAAACAGCCGGCAACCTGAAGCTAGACAGTACGGCCAATACCAGCGCACAGAACATCGACAAGCTGCTGGCGGACAGGGGGCGCTTCTTCTATTACCGCATTCCCGGCCTGGATGCGGAAATCAGGAAGGGCGGGCATGGACGCCAGGTGCGGCTGCTGCCCGCGGTCTTCGACACGCAGGTCTTTTACATGGTGCTGGGACGGCATCTCGACCAAGAGACCGAGGGCAGGATCGCGCTGGCGCTAAGCCGGCTTGACGAGCATGGCGACCTGAAACAAATCGCGGAAAAGTGGTCCGCTTACTGATGGTGGTATCATGAACGGCCAATTACATCATGTTGTGATATAACAATGCCGTCTCCACCAGATTCGCTGGCCAAGGCCGACTTCATGGCCCTGTCCGAATTCCGCTACCAGATGCGGCGCTTCGAGCGCTTCTCCGAAAACGCCGCCCAGGCCGAGGGCATCACGCCGCTGCAGTACCTGCTGCTGCTGCATATCAAGGGCTTTCCCGGGCGCGACTGGGCCACGGTCGGCGAGCTGGCCGAACGGCTGCAAGCGCAGCAGCACGGCGTGGTCGCCTTGCTGGGCCGCTGCGAGGCGGCGGGGCTGGTGCAGCGCCGCCCCCATGTGCAAGACCGGCGCCGGGTCGAAGTCCACCTGCTGGCTGCCGGCGAAGAGGTGCTGCTGCGCCTGGCGGCCATCCACCGCGCCGAACTGCAATCGCTGCACGGCGTATTCACTGTTCCCAACCTGCCGCAAAAATGATGAAACCGTACGACCCGCGCCGCGACTTCAGCGGCGACGCACGCCTGTTGCAGATCGGCGCCATGGCTGCCTTTATCGGCATGCTCAGCACAGGCACTGCCTGGCTGCTGCTGAAAGCGATTTCGCTGTTCACCAACCTGTTCTTCTTCCAGACCCTGTCGACCGCGCCGCAATCGCCGGCGGCCCATGCGCTGGGTCCCTGGGTCATTGCGGTGCCGGTCATCGGCGCGCTGGCGATCGGGCTGATCGCGCGCTATGGCTCGGAGCAGATCCGCGGCCACGGGATCCCGGAGGCGATCGAGGCCATCCTGTTCAAGCGCAGTGCGATGTCGCCCAAGGTGGCGCTGCTCAAGCCGCTGGCATCGGCGATCGCGATCGGCAGCGGCGGGCCGTTTGGCGCAGAGGGCCCGATCATCATGACGGGTGGCGCGGTCGGTTCCTTGTTCGCCCAGCATTTCCATTTGAGCGATGCCGAGCGCAAGACCCTGCTGGTGGCGGGCGCGGTGGCCGGCATGACGGCCGTCTTCGGCACCCCGATTGCAGCGCTGCTGCTGGCGGTTGAACTGCTGCTGTTCGAACTGCGCCCGCGCAGCCTGCTGCCGGTCGCCATTGCCTGCGCCGTGGCCGGCTTCCTGCGGCCGCTGCTGATGGAAGCCGGCCCGCTGTTCCCGCAGCAAAGCCCGGTGCTGCCGCCGGTGGCTTTGCTGTCCTGCGCTGTGGCCGGCGTGCTGTGCGGCGCCATGGCGTGGCTGCTGTCGACCGCCCTGTATCGCGTGGAAGACGGCTTCCATAAGCTGCCCATTCACTGGATGTGGTGGCCGGCGCTGGGCGCCCTCGCCATCGGCATCGGCGGCTATTTCCAGCCGCGCGCACTGGGTGTCGGCTACGACGTGATCGGCGACCTGCTGCAAAACCATCTGGCCGCCGGCGTGGTGGCGACTCTGCTGGTGGCCAAGGCAGTCATGTGGCTGATCGCGCTTGGTTCGGGCACCTCGGGCGGCGTGCTGGCGCCTTTGCTGATGCTGGGCGCGGGCCTGGGCAGCGTGCTGGCGCCGTACCTGCCGGGCGGCTCGCCTGCGGTCTGGCCGCTGGTTTTCATGGCAGCCACGCTGGGCGGCATGATGCGCGCACCGATCATGGCCACCGTGTTTGCCTATGAACTGACGCATGACGCCAACGCGCTGCTGCCGGTATTGGCTGCTTCGGTAGTGGCGTATGGCTTTACCGTCATCACCATGCACCGCTCGATCCTGACCGAAAAGATCGCCCGCCGCGGCCACCATATTTATCGCGAATACGGCATCGATCCGCTGGAGCGGCATAGCGTGGAGGAGGTGATGACGGCCACTGCGGTGTCGATCGAGGCCGATGCGCGGGTGGTCGACGTGCTGGCCTCCCATTTCGGGACGTCGCAGCGCCACCGAGCCTACCCGGTCACCAGCAAGGGCAAGGTGCTGGGCATGCTGGATCGTGCGACGCTGGAGCAGGCCAGCCACGCGGTGCACGTGCGCGAACTGTATGGCGTGAACGCCCCGATCGTGGCATTGCGCGGCGAGACTTGCCGCACGGTGGCAGTGCGGCTGGCGGTGCACGGCCTGGAACGCTTGCCGGTGGTGGCCGATGCCGCCAGCCGCCAGCTGGTGGGCGTGATCAGCCGCAGCGACATGATCAAATCCTCGCTTTCACTGGACAACGAGGAGCACCGGCGCCACCGCTTCCGGCGCTTTACGCTGCGCCCCTGATGGCCCCGGGGCTCCGCTAGCTCAACAGTGCGAGCAAATTTCTGCAATGCTGTTATCGTTTTCGTTTTGATAATTATTGCTGCACAAAAACCCGATGCGGACCGAACTCCTTACCCAGCTTTATGCTGGCGTGGCACAGTTTTCCAGTGCCAGCCGTTTGTACGAACTCAAGCTGGAATCGGAGGGCGAGTATGGCTCCGGCGGCCTGCTGGTGGAAGCCTTCCTGGCCGATGACGCCTTGCAGGAGGTTGCTGCGCGCGAGCTGATCGTGCTCTCCACCAGTGCCGGCATCGCGCTGCAAACGCTGCTTGGCCAGCGCGCTTCGCTGCAGGCCAGCCTGCCTGACGGCAGCCGGACCAACTTCCATGGCTACATCAGCGGCGCCGCCATGCTGGGCAGCGAGGGTGGCCTGGCGCGCTATCGGCTGCGCCTTACCCCGTGGCTCTGGCTGGCGACCCAGCGCCGCAGCAGCCGGGTTTGGCAGGATAAAAGCGTGGCCGACATCATCGATGCCGTCTTCGCGGAATATTCCCCGCACGCCAAATGGCAGTGGAGCGACGACGCGCGCAGCGCCATGCAGTCGGTTCCGCCGCGCAGCTACTGCTGCCAATACCGCGAGTCCGATTACGACTTCGTGCGCCGCCTGCTGACCGAGGAGGGCATCGGCTGGCGCTTCGAAGACGGCGAAGAAGAGCAGACCATGGTGCTGTTCGCCGACAGCACGATCAAAGAAGCCGCGCCGGAAGATGCCAGCAGCGCCGCCGCTGGCGGCTTGCGCTACCACGCCGCACGGGCCGGGGAGCAGCAGGACAGCATCCAGTCGCTGCGCACCGGGCGCAGCTTGATCAGCGGCGCAGTCGCCGTGACCAGCTACGATTACAAAGCCAAGAAGGCGGTCGGCAAGACAGTGCCGACCCGCCTGGACAACTTCGGCAAGCATGCGCATTTGCCCGAGAGTTTCGACTATCCCGGCCAGTATTTTTACGCCGATGGCGGCGAGGCCGAGCGCTATGCCACGCTGCATATGCAGGCGCTGGAAGCGCACAGCCAGCTATGGCAGGCGCGCTCCACCGTGCGTACACTGCGCGCCGGCACCCGTTTCACCCTGACGCAAGGTCCGTTCGATGCCGCAGCCGGCAGCGAGAACTTTGTCGTGCTGCGCGTGGTCAGCGTCGGCGTCAACAACCTGCCGGTGGCGCTCAGGCAGGGGCTGGCCGAATTGTTCGGCCCTGTGCCGGAATTGCTGGAAGACCTGGGCGCGCCGCTGGCCGGCCTGCCGGAGGACTTCAGCGCCACGCTGGAGCAGGCCGCAAGCAGTGGATATGCCAACGGCTTCACGGCGCTGGACGCGGCCTTGCCATGGCGGCCCCTGCACGCCGGCGGCGAAGGGCGCCAGCATGCCAAGCCGACGGCGCTGGGCTCGCAAAGCGCCATCGTGGTAGGCGCCGATGGCAATGACCGCCCAAACGGCGCGGACGAAATCTACTGCGACAGCCTGGGCCGGGTGCGCATCCGCTTCCATTGGCAGGACCAGGCCGATGCTACGTGCTGGGTGCGCGTGGCGCAGCGCCTGGCCGGTGGCGGCATGGGCAGCCAGTTCCTGCCGCGCATTGGCCAGGAGGTGCTGGTGCAGTTCCTGGAAAACGATATCGATCGTCCGCTGGTGATCAGCGCCCTGTACAACGGCCAGGGTGAAGGCGGCGTGCCGCACACGCCGGGCGGCGAAGCGCGCGAACAGGGGGCGGATGCCTTCGGGCAGGCGCATGACCACGCCGTTTCGGGGCAGGGCAACCTGGCGGGCGGCCATAGCCCGGCATGGCACGGTGCGGCAGGCGGCAGTCCCGGCCACCGCAATGCTGCGGCCCAGTGGGGCGTGCGCAGCAAGGAATTCGGCGGCGAAGGCTATAACCAGCTCCTGTTCGACGATACCGACAACCAGGGCCGGGTCCAGATGCGCACCACCATGGCGGCGACTGAACTGAACCTGGGGCACCTGGTGCACAGTGCCGACAATTTCCGCGGCAGCTTGCGCGGCCAGGGCGCGGAATTGCGCAGCGATGCCTACGGCGCGGTACGCGCCGGCGCCGGTTTGCTGGTCACCAGCTACCGCATCCAGCATGGCGCCGGGCAGCGCGATCCGGCCGGCGACAATGCGGCCGGCATCGCGCTGGTCAAACAGGCGGTCAAGCTGGCGCAGACCTTCAGCGATGCGGCCGTCAAGCACCAGACGGTCGGCATGGCCGCCCACCTGGGCGCCCGCAAGGCCAAAGCCAGCGCGCTGGATGCGAAGGAGGCGCCGTTGCAGGCGCTGCTGACGTCCGTTTCCGGCATGGTCGGCGAGCGCCATCTCGATGCCGCGCACAACGACGCCGGCAAGCGCAAGACAGCGCCGGGCGCCGGCCAGTTGCCGCATGTCAGTGATCCGCTGGTCGCGATTTCGGCCAAGGACGGCCTGGCGATGACGGCGGCCAGGGACTTGCAAATCGCGGCAGGCGAGGTGGTGGTTGTCGCCAGCGGCCAGGATAGCCAGTTCGCCACCGGCGGCCAGCTGCGCGTGCACACTGTGCAGGCGCTCGGCGTGCTGGGCGGCGTGGTCGGCCCTGGCGAGCAGGATATCGGCGTGCAGCTTATTGCCGCCCGCGATCCGGTCGACGTCCAGGCCCAGGCCGGCGCCTTGGCTGTGCAGGCACTCGGCATGGTCGAC
The DNA here is from genome assembly GCF_001425005.1 of Duganella sp. Root336D2. Classification (GTDB taxonomy): domain Bacteria; phylum Pseudomonadota; class Gammaproteobacteria; order Burkholderiales; family Burkholderiaceae_D; genus Rugamonas. Next base: position 143,238 of record NZ_LMDB01000012.1, read on the forward strand.
GTGAAGAGTTCCAACGCCCACATCGACTTTGCCTCGGCCAAGAAAATCAGCCTGTCCACTGTGGGCGGCGCGAATATCACCATTGACGGCGGCAACATCACCATCCAGTGTCCCGGCAAGATCACGGTCAACGCCGGGAAAAAATCCTTTATCGGGCCCGCCCGCAGCAATTACCCGATGGCCTCCTTGCCGCGCTCGGAAATGAAGATCAAGAAAAAGTACGCTTTCTCGTCTTAAATTGTTTAGTTCAAGTGATTATTAGTCCCCCGTTTTTGCCGACGCGCCCCGACAATGCCGATGATGCCAGTTACGTGGCTGCCGCGATGCCACCGGCGACAGTCAACTGCCCTGCCAGTAGTGTTCCAGAAGGTAGCTTCCCGGTCAGCCTGAACCTGGGCTGGCACGGCGGGGTGCACCTGCACGCGCCAGCCCAGGCGAGTGCCGCCTTGCCGGTGTGCGCCATTGCCGATGGTGAGATTGTTTATGCCCGCCGCCCGACCAGGCCGGTTGCCGAGCCGACCCACGCGTTGAATTACAACCCCTATGGCGATACACCGTCATGGACCGATGACGGCATGCTGATCGTGCGCCACCGCACCGAGATCGGTGCCGGCGCGAATGCCGAGGATATCGAGTTCTATTCCGTGTTTGCTCACCTGTCCGAATTGCGCGGCAACGCACTTACGGTTGCTGGCGGTGGCGCCACTACCGCGCAGCGACGCATTTTCCGCAAGGATGAAATCGGTCTGGCAGGGCGCATCTATAACGCCGCAGACCATATTCATATGGAGATCGTTTGCGATGACGCCAATCTCAATAAACTGGTCGGACGCCGAACCGGCACGCTGCCGCTGACTGCCGATGGGCGCGGGGATGCCGTGTATGGCGAGGTATATTTCCATGTTCCGGCCGGCGCGGCCCTATACGGTGGTGAGGAGCCTGAAAGCAATATCATTGCTCCGGCAACGGCCGCAATCGAAACGACGGCGACGGATCTGATCATTGGCATCCGCTATGCCAGTGGCGATGGCGCAGCCGACCAGCGCGGCAGTGCTTGGCTGACTACATATCAACCCGATGGAACTATCGTGGGCGTTCCGATGCTGGACCGTAACGCTGATTATGATTTGTATGATCGCGCGCTTGCCGTCAACGAAGTGTATGCGAAGGCGCATGAGACTGTGCGCCCTGCACCAAGTGCCGTTTATGAAATTTTCCGTTTCGGACGTTTGTTGAATGGTTCCCCTGAAACCCTGGCGCCTTCGAATTGCCCGCATTGGCGCCGGGTACAGGGTATTCAGCAAGCGGGCTGGATTAATCTTGCTGCAGCAGGAATTAGAAAATTCAGCGACGCAGACTTCCCTGACTGGAAGGGATGGCGTCTGATTGATGACGACACCGACGATGATAGCCGTGCTGAATCTGCCTTGCTCCGGTCGCTCATTGAAGACGCCAGCAGCGCTGATGGCCAGTTGACGCGAGAAGAGCTTATCGCACGCATGAATATCCAGGTAGTGCGCGACGCTCTGGCCAAATGTGTGTGCAAGTTTCCCAGTGAATGGAATCGAGATAGCATTGATGCTCGTTGGGGCTGGCTACAGTCGGACCCCGAATACGGTCTGGATGACGAATCCTGGAACAACCTGCGCAGCCATATTTCTGCCCTGACGGTGCCTGTCGCCGAATTGCCAGGACCACTGGTTGCGGCGCACTGGCATTTTCACCCACAACAATTCATCTTTCATTTCCGTAAATGCCAATGGCTTAGTGCACGCGAGTTCAAACAGATGGTGCCCTGCCACGCAATGCGGCGAGTTGGTCCAAGCTCGATGTTGTGGGAGCAGGTGCAGCCTAACCTGACTGGCGCCACTTCGATTGCCGTTACCCAGCGCGTAGGATTGAACCGGACGGCACGCAAATATGGCATCAATTCTCCAATGCGACTGGCATCGTTCTACGGTAATGTGATCCAGGAAAGCCAATGGTTGAGCCGATTGTCAGAGGGTGGTGGTTCAGAGTATTGGTATGCCCCTTGGTATGGGCGCGGCTTTTTGCAGTTGACCCACTCAAGTAACTACCTCGATTATTGGAGCTTCCGCGGCAGGCGCGTGCCGGCGGCGTTGGACGTGGCACTGAGGGCTGCGCTAAAAGTCCAGGCGGATCTTCAGGTAGCACTGCGAAGCAATGTGACTCTAGCCGACGCAAATTTCCCGCAGTTGACCTCGCAAATTCCTGGCTGGCGTGAGGAAGTGCGCGGAGTTTCAATGGCCGGGTCGACGGATTCGGCCTACGCGCCATCGGATACTGCTGGCTTTTACTGGGCGAAGCTGCAAATGGCCATGTACGCAGATGTTGACCACGAGCTGGAGAGAAGGGTAATTATCGCTGGAGGAGCGACCAGGGTCTATTATCGTAGCCCCAGCTTCTGGAAGGCTTCGGCAGCAGTCAACCTACCGAGGCGCATCGACGATCTGTATGCGTCCAGTTTGAACGGCTTCGATGCGCGCTGCGTTGCCTACGCTTGCTCCCTTGCCGTATTGTCGGAAATGAAGTTCCCAAACGGTGCAGGCGGGGGAAGTTTCGCCTTCCCAGAAGGCTATGAATTCAGGAGGGCTTAAAGAATGAACAGCGTGTATGTATTGTTAATGTTATTGCTGTGTGGATGCGCTAGTGCAGAGCCGAGCTTGGAATCATCTGCTATTCAAGAAGTGTCGGTGCCAAACCGTTTTCGTAAGGAACCGGCATGCGTCGTTAAGCTGCCTCGGACGAAGGCTGTTTGTTCCGTTAAAGGCTGTTCCATGCCACTGACAAAGGGCAGCACACTGAAATCGCTCGAATTGACTTTCACCTGTGTGCCAAAACTTTCGCCGACCGGATTTGACAATGCCGCGGATTATGCCAAGTTGGTGCCCCTGCGCGCGCGCAACGCCTATGGGGACATGTCACTAATTGACGATATTGAAGGCGAACCGGAAGAACGAATGCGACAACTGGACTTTTGCCTTTACGGGAAAGAAGCCAATTTTTGCGGCGGTGCGAATGTGTTGCGTTTGATCGACGGCGAGAAGGCAGACGCAACTGCCGATATCAAGGCGTTCATCGAAAGCATCGAGTTGCGGGATGGGACATTGTGACGTTTCCAGGCTAACGCTGCGCTCTCCAATGCATTAACTGTGACGTTGATGCACTGTCGCAAGCATGACGGGCGCGGAGGCGTAGCCCAGGTCAGCGGAAGCCCAAGTTTCTGGCGCGCATCGGCCGAGGTTAACTTGCGGTCTTGCGTGAATGATCTATATGCGATGGCGCTTAACGGATTTGATGCGCGCTGTGTGGCCTATGCCTGCGCACTTGCCGTACTGTCGGAAATGCGATTCCCCAACAGCGGCGGAAATCAGTCGTTATCCTTCCCTGAAAATTATGACTATAAGAGGACCTGAAGATTGAAAGGATTGTCTTTTTGGTTATCGTTTTTGCTGTGCGGTTGCACTGTGGCGGCGCCTTTAGTACCTCCGGTCATGCAGGTAGTCACGGTTCCAAACCACTTTGACGATGAGCTGTTCTATGCCCGCTGCGGAAGGTAGCAGTCTTCATTCGATTGAACTGAATTTTGACTGTTTTCCCAAGCGGTCTCCGACCGGATTTGATAATCCGCCAGAGTACGTCAAGGTGCAATCACTTCGTGCGCGCAATTCCGTGGGACTTCTGTCGCTGGTCGATGACACCGAAGGCGAACCGGAAGAACGCCTGAGAGATCTGGGCTTTTGCCTTTACGGGGGCAATGGTGACCTTACCCAACCTGGTCGACCAAAGCCCTCCATGTATCGTCAAGCTTCCAGCGGCCCTCGATCAATGCACGGAAAACATGTGCAAACTGTCGCTGCCGAAGGGGGCAATTCTGGATATTCATTTGTCTTGCTTACCCCCCAGGTTCGCTAACCGGAATCGAAAGGCCGCCTCCAGAAGCTTGGGAGGAGTCGGTTCGCGTTGGTGATTCCAACGTCAATATGTTGCTGGCGGATGGCTATCGAGGCACGCCCGAAGAAGGGATGCGGTCGCTCGGTTTTTGCTTCATCGGCATGGAAAACTATTTTTGTGGCTCCACCATGACGCCAAAATTGAAACGCAAGGCAAGGCGCGATGCCACGGAAGCCGTCAAGGCCTTCATCAAAGGCATTGAATTTCGAGAGGCGTTTCCATCTCCGCGTGTCCCAAAGCCTTGAAAATCCTTGCCCAACGCTGCCCTGGTCAGCGACCAGTTGATTGGGATGGCCGCCAGTTCGCATACTTGCGGTCAATCGCGGTCGAGGTACCGTCTTTCACAATCTCCGCCATAGCCGCCGACATCGCGGCGATCTGCGCGTCCGGCACCGCCTTGTTGCAGGCCAGGTAAGCGCGCGAGGTGTGGAAGGTGAGCAGGGGCACGATTTTGCCAAGCAGCCCTTCCTGTGCCAACACGCCGTTCGCCAGCTGGTGGCTGGTCACCCACAGGTCGATGCGCCCCCCGAGCAGCTTGCGCGGGTTGGAGAAATTATCCGGCGCCGTATCCACCGTGAAGCCGCGCGCCACCAGGTACTGGGCACGCACGTCGCCGTTGTAGCCGCCGATGCGCAGGTGCCTCGCGTCATCCAGCGTGGCCAGCTGGAACGGCGGCTTGGCCAGGCCGTACAGCGTCCAGTCCACCTCGCGCAGCGGACCGACCCATTTGAACAAGGTTTCCCGCTCCGGCGTACGGGAGGTGGAAAACACACAGGAATCGGGCGTGCGCAGCGCCAGTTCGTAGGCGCGGCGCCAGGCCATGATCTCGATGGTGTAGCCGATGCCGGCGCGCGCCATGATTTCTTTCACCTTGTCGGGCGAGATGCCGACAATCCTTTCACCTTCGCGCATGATGTCGGGCGGCGTGTACTCGGTAAACAGCTGGAGCGAGGCCGCTGGCGCTGCCAGGGGGAGCGCCAGGACTGTTGCGGCAAGGTGCAGCTTGGGAGTCATAGTCAGCCAATCATGTGCGCCTTGGCGGGTGAAGTCAATCAAAGTAAAGGGCCTTACTTGTGTCCTCGAATAATTGCTGGTACAACATTACTAGTAGCGCAAATCCAACAATTAATCAGCAACTGGAGAACCACATGAAACGACGCGCCCTCATCACCGCACTGGCATGCCTGCCCCTGTTCGGCGCCGGCCTCGCGCAGGCACAAAGCTACCCGACCAAGCCGATCACCATGATCGTGCCGTTTGCCGCTGGCGGGCCGACCGACACCGTGGCGCGCCTGCTGGCGCAATCCATGGGCACCAAGCTGAAACAGCAGATCATCGTGGAAAACGTCGGCGGCGCCGGCGGCACGATCGGCGCTGCGCGCGCCGCCAAGTCGGCGCCGGACGGCTACACCATCTTCCTGCACCACATCGGCCATTCCACCGCGCCGTCGCTGTACCGCAAGCTGAGCTACAACGCCATCGACAGCTTCGAGCCGATCGGCCTGGTGACCGACGTGCCGATGACCGTGGTGGCGCGCAAGGACTTCCCGGCCAAGGACTTCAAGGAGTTCCTGGCCTACGTGAAAACCAACAAGGCCAAGGTCACTTACGCCAATGCCGGCCTGGGTTCGGCATCCCACCTGTGCGGCATGCTGTTCATGTCCGCCATCCAGACCGACCTGACCACCGTGCCATATAAAGGCACCGGCCCGGCCATGAACGACCTGCTGGGCGGCCAGGTGGACTTCATGTGCGACCAGACCACCAACACCACCAGCCAGATCAAGGGCGGCAAGATCAAGGTCTACGGCGTCACCACCAAGACCCGCGTGCCGTCGATGCCGGACGTGCCGACCCTGAATGAAGCCGGCCTGCCAGGCTTTGAAGTGGCGGTGTGGCATGGCATGTATGCACCGAAAGGCACGCCGAAGCCAGTGATCGATTCCCTGGTCGGCGCGCTGCAGGTGGCGCTGAAAGACCCGGCGGTCAAGCAGCGCTTCGCCGACCTGGGTACCGAGCCGGTCGACACCAAGCGCGCCACGCCGGAAGCCCTGCGGGCGCACCTGAAGGCCGATATCGACCGTTGGGGCCCGATCATCAGCAAAGCCGGTGTTTACGCTGATTAAGCGCCGAGCAAGGAGAATCTGATGTCTTCCGCAATCCGCCACCCGAAGGATTTCTGGATCGGGGTGATCTTTATCGCCATCGGGCTGGGCGCCGTGTTCACGCGCGGCGACCTGGCCATGGGCACCTCCGTCCGCATGGGACCGGCGTTCTTTCCGGTCGTGCTGGGCATCCTGCTGGCCGTGATCGGCGCAGCAGGCGTGCTGCGCTCCTTCTTCCGCCACGGTGAGCCGATGGAGAAGCTGCACCTCAAGCCGCTGGCCCTGGTCAGCGTGGCCGTGGTGCTGTTCGGCATCCTGATGCGCGGCGCCGGCCTGGTGCCGGCCGCCGCCGTGCTGGTGCTGGTCAGCGCGTATGCCAGCCCGAAGTTCCGCTGGAAAGAAGTGGCACTGCTGGCCATCGGCCTGGCCGGCTTCGCCTATGTGCTGTTCATTAAATTGTTGGGATTGCCGATACCTGCGCTCGGCCCCTGGCTCGGTTTCTAGGGAGCAGGCATGGAAATTTTAAGCAACCTGGGTCTGGGTTTTGAAACAGCCTTCACCCTGACCAACCTGCTGTACTGCCTGATGGGCGTCTTCATCGGCACTGCGGTCGGTGTGCTGCCGGGCCTGGGCCCGATCGCCACCATCGCCATGCTGCTGCCGGCGACCTTCGGCCTGCCGCCGGTGGCGGCGCTGATCATGTTGGCCGGCATTTATTACGGCGCCCAGTATGGCGGCTCCACCACCGCCATCCTGGTCAACCTGCCGGGCGAATCATCCTCGGTGGTGACAGCCATCGACGGCTACCAGATGGCGCGCAATGGGCATGCCGGCAAGGCGCTGGCGACGGCGGCTTTGGGCTCCTTCTTTGCCGGTACGGTGGCCACCGTGGTGGTGGCATGTTTCGCACCGCCATTGGCCGACCTGGCGCTGAAGTTCGGCCCGGCCGACTACTTCTCGCTGATGGTGCTGGGCCTGGTGGCGGCGGTGGTGCTGGCCAGCGGTTCGCTGCTGAACGCGATCGGCATGGTGATCCTGGGCCTGCTGCTGGGCATGATCGGCACCGACGTCAATTCGGGCCAGCAGCGCTATACCTACGATGTGCCGGAACTGGCGGAAGGCATTTCCTTCGTGATCGTGGCCATGGGCATGTTCGGCATCGGCGAGATCGTGCGCAACCTCGAGCATGATGAGGACCGCCATATCCTGATGAAGAAAGTGTCGGGCTTGATGCTGACAAAGGAAGACTTCAAGCGCATCCTGGCGCCGGTCTTGCGCGGCACCTTGCTCGGCTCGGCGCTCGGCATCCTGCCGGGCGGCGGCGCCATGCTGGCGTCCTTCGCCTCCTACTCGATCGAGAAGAAGGTGTCGCCCAATGCCAAGGAGTTCGGCAAGGGCGCCATCGAAGGGGTGGCGGCGCCGGAATCGGCCAACAACGCCGGCGCCCAGACTTCCTTCATCCCGATGCTGACGCTGGGCATCCCGTCCAATCCGGTGATGGCCCTGATGATCGGCGCCATGATCATCCAGGGCATTACGCCGGGGCCGGCGGTGATGACCGAGAAACCGGAGCTGTTCTGGGGCCTGATCGTGTCGATGTGGTTCGGCAACCTGTTCCTGGTGGTGCTGAACCTGCCGATGATCGGCCTGTGGGTGAAGATGATCACGGTGCCTTACCATCGCCTGTTCCCGGCCATCCTGCTGTTCTGCGCGATCGGCGTGTTCAGCCTGAATAACTCCCAGTTCGATGTCTGGCTGATGGCGCTGTTCGGGGTGTTCGGCTATATCTGCGCCAAGCTCGATGCCGAGCCGGCGCCGATGCTGCTCGGCTTCATCATCGGTCCGATGCTGGAGGAGTACCTGCGGCGCGCCATGACGCTGTCGCACGGCGATCCGATGGTGTTCCTCAACCGGCCTATCAGCGCCACCCTGCTGGCGCTGGCAGGCCTGGCGCTGGCGGTGGTGCTGTCGCCCGCCTTGCGCAAGAAGCGGGAAGAAGCTTTCCACGAAGAGTGAGAGAAAGATAACAACGCCCGGTTCGCCGGGCGTTGTTTCGTTGTGGCCCGACAACGCAGCAGCGGCCTTTATTCAACTGCTTAAAGCGCAGGCAGGGGTGGGTGACAAAGGGTGAGATTCCTGGCGAGGGTGCTGTCTATACTGAAGATTCTCAGTGGCAACACCTTCCCTTCAGGAGCTCACCCAAAATGAACAGCCCAGCCCTCCAGCAAAGCCAGCTGCAAGAAGTCGAACTGCAGGCCATCAACGCCGCGCTCAATCGCGTCCAGGCCGTCATCGAATTCCAGCTCGATGGCACCATCCTGCACGCCAACGACAACTTCCTGAGTGCGGTCGGCTATACGCTGGATGAGGTGCAAGGCCGCCACCATTCGATGTTCTGCGACAGTGCCTTTGCCGCCAGCGAACCCTATAAACAGTTCTGGCAACGCCTGCGCGGCGGCCATTACGAACAAGGCGAGTACAAGCGTGTCGGCAAAGGCGGGCGCGAGATCTGGATCAATGCATCCTATAACCCGGTGTTCGATGCCGATGGCAAGCCTTATAAAGTAATCAAGTTCGCCACCGACATCACGGCCAGCAAGCTGCGCAACGCGGAATACGAGGGCAAGGTCAGCGCGATGGACAAGGCGCAGGCGGTGATCGAGTTCGACATGGGTGGCCACGTGCTGACCGCGAACAGCAACTTCCTCGATGCGATGGGCTACTCGCTGGACGACATCAAGGGCGAGCACCACCGCATGTTCTGCGAGACCGAATACGCGTCCAGCGTCGATTACAAACGCTTCTGGCAAAAACTGAACCGCGGCGAATTCGACGGCGGCCGCTACAAGCGCGTCGGCAATGGCGGCAAGGCGATCTGGATCCAGGCCACCTACAACCCGATCCTCGACATGAACGGCACGCCTTTCAAAATCGTCAAGTTCGCCAGCGACATTACCGAGCAGGTGATGATGGAGCAGGGCATCAAGGACAAGGCAGCCAGCGATGCGGCCAAGATTGAACGCTTGCTCGATGCGGTGGCGCGCGCGGCAAAAGGCGACCTGACGGCCGAAGTGCCGCTGGCCGGCGATGAGCCGCTCGACCAGCTGGGCGCCGGCATCGGCAAGATGATGGGCGACTTGTGCGGCGTGATCGGGCAGGTGGTGATGTCGGCCACCGCCTTCGCCGACGACGCCGAGGAGATCGCCAACCGCGCCGGCGTGGTGGCGGGCGGCTCGCAGGAGCTGGGCGCGACGGTGGAGGAAATGAATGCCACGGTGGACGGCCTGACCCGTTCCATCGATGCGATTGCCACCAGTACCGGCCATGCCAATGAGCTGGCCAAGTCCACCCAGGACGAGGCCGAGGCGGGCGCCAAGGCAGTGGCGCGTTCGATCGAGGCGATGGACCTGATCAACCGCTCGTCGGAAGACATCGGCGAGATCGTGAAAGTGATCAGCGATATTGCCAATCAGACCAATATGCTGGCCTTCAATGCGGCCATCGAAGCGGCGCGCGCAGGCGAACATGGGCTGGGCTTCTCGGTGGTGGCAGACGAGGTGCGCAAGCTGGCTGAACGCTCTTCGCAGGCGACCAAGGAGATTTCCAAGCTGATCAGCGAGTCGGTGAAGCGGGTCAACACCGGCACCGCCATCTCGCACCAGGCCAGCGAAGCCTTCGACCGCATCGTGAAGGGCGTCGGCAAGACCAGCGAAGCGATTGCCGAGATCTCGCATGAAGCCAGGGAGCAATTACTGTCGGCGCGCGAGGTGAGCGTCGCCATCAACCATATCGCCGAAGCGGCCGAGCAATCGGCCGGCAGCTGCGACAGCATTGCTTCGTCCACTTCCAGCCTGAATTCGCGCGCCGGGGAATTGAACAAGCTGGTCGCCGGTTTCGTGGTGTAAGCCATGGAAGCCTTGCGTGTGGTATCGGCGCCGCCGCAGGCGGACGCCGGGGCAGCGATCGAACTTTTCGGCTCCTTCCTGCTGGGCGGGGACGAGTTCGCGCTGCCCGCACTGTGCATCCGGGAAGTGGTTAATTTCCCCGAGCGCATGACCAGCCTGCCGCTTGCCCCGCCTTACCTGGAAGGCATGTTCACCTTGCGCGGCAGCGTGATCCCGGTGGTGAACCTGGGGCGCTTGTTCGATCCGGCGGCGCCGGCGGCCGAAGCGTTGAACAAGATCGCCATCATCGACTACCAGGATGCGCAGGTCGGTTTGCTGGTTCACGCAACCGGTGAAATCCTGCGCGTGCGGCCCGAACAACGCAGCCGGTTGCGTTATGCGGAGGGTTCGGCACAAGGGGTAGTAGCCGGCACCATTTTGCTGGAGGAGGGCAGGCGCCTGGTCCAGGTGCTCGACATCGAGCGCCTGGTGCGGATCGAGAACGTGCCGCAGGTGCAATCGATGCGCGCCAGCGGTGCGGAAACGCGGCGCCAGTTGCGGGTGGTCGGCGAGCGCCGCCATGCGATCAGCTTCCGCGCTGCCGGCGCCCGCTTTGCGATGGAGATGAAGGCGATCCAGGAGATCGTGCGCGTGCCGGAACTGTCCGAATCGATCCTGGCCAGCACCCTGTGCCGCGGCCGCATGCAGTTCCGTGGCATGCAGGTGCCGGTGGTGGATTTTGCCGCACTGGCCGGCGGCCAGCCGGCGCTGGCCGATGCCGGGCAGCGCATCCTGGTGGCCCACATCGGCGAGGCAACGCTCGGATTCCTGGTCGACGAGGTGGAAAGCATCCTGCATTTCAGCAGCGATGAAGTGCTTGCCATTCCTTTGCTGAGCAAAGAGCGCAGCGCCATGTTTGCCGGTTGCGTGGCGCGCGCCGGCGAGGAGGATGTGATCCTGCTGGACCACGATGGCATCTTCTCGCGCAGCGAGATCGGCGAGATGGACCTGGGCCATCGCCAGCTTTACCCAGCGCAAGCCAGGCCGGCGGCAGCGGGCCAGCGTGCCGGGCGCAAGGTCTACCTGAGCTTCCGGGTCGGCGAGCTGTTCGCACTGGAATTGAAGCAGGTACGCGAGATCATCGACCATGCCGGCGACATCAGCCATCCGCCAGGCATGCCCGACTACCTGTGCGGCGTGCTGAACCTGCGCCAGCAGCTCATCAGCCTGGTCGACTTGCGCCGCCTGTATGGCATGGCAGCGGGCGAAGGCGCAGGCAAGGTGCTGGTCATCGAGCGGGAAGAAGGGCGATACGGCCTGCTGGTCGACGCGGTGGCCGACATCGTCACGGTCGATGACGGCAAGCGCTTCGCCGCGCCCTCGCTGATGAAGACCTCGGCGATTGCACAAGGCTTGTCGGCCGAATCGAACGAGGTGGTGGAGCTGCCGCAAGCAGATGGAAGCACGCACAGCACCTGTTTGCTCGATCTGGAACGCGTGATGAAGCGAATTTTGCATGTCGCGTAATCGCGACGAAAAAAAATTTTCAAACGCATCATTCAGTCGCCCCGTTCTCGCGCCCAAGCGCGGACCGGGGCGCTTCAGTTTTTATACAGCCTTTATCTAAAGGCGTTATGCGAAGGTGGCCGGCAGCGCGATGGTCGATCGCAGCGCGCGAGGTGCTCGCGAAGCGCGATTCAATGTGCGTGAACTCGCAGATCGACGCAAAAAAAGAAGAAGAAAATCATTCGTGCTGGTTGCGCATCGACAAGCTTTCGTGTACTTTGCGAACTTGAAATCGCGTGAATTTGCAAGCACAGTTTTTTGAGTGTGTTGTTACCGCAAAAATCGAAAAATAATGGGAACCAAAAACGCATACATATGCTGAAAGACCACACGACGACAGCGAAGCCGCTCACCTGATCCCCCCGATCAGGCCGGGCGGTTTTTTCTTTGAACGCTGGTCGTATCACGTGGCCCGACGAGGGGTCGAGGAGCTGAATTCACGCCCCACCCGCGCAATCGTCGCGACAAAGAATTTGAGTCCTGCGCTGCCAAGCACCGGCGCAGGAATCGATGGCTGAAGCGCTGCACTTGTGAGGAGGTGCAGCAGTTCAGCTGGGTGCAGAATTCATTAGCGCAAACCGCAACCCTGTTTGTGCCGATGAATAATTCGCCTGGTCCAGCGCAGGGCCGGACGGGTTTTAAATTTATGCGTGGATCTTTCCCATCCCAGATGAAGGAGAACTAAAAATGGCAACCGCCGCTAAGAAGAAACCAGCAGCCGCTAAAGCAGCTGCTCCAGCAAAGAAAGCTGCCGCTAAGCCGGCCGCTAAAGCCGCAGCTAAACCGGCTGCTAAACCAGCCGCTAAGAAAGCCGCTGCCAAGCCAGCCGCTAAACCAGCCGCTAAGAAAGCTGCCGCTAAGCCAGCAGCAAAACCAGCAGCTAAGAAAGCCGCCGCTAAACCAGCTGTGAAGAAAGCCGCTGCTAAGCCAGCAGCAAAACCAGCAGCCAAGAAAGCAGCAGCTAAACCAGCAGCGAAGAAAACCGTCGCCAAGGCAGCAGCTAAGCCAGCAGCTAAAAAAGCAGCCGCTAAACCAGCAGCTAAAAAAGCCGTCGCTAAAAAAGCAGCAGCTAAGCCAGTAGCGAAGAAAGCTGCAGCTAAGCCAGCAGCCAAGAAAGCCGCCGCCAAACCAGCAGCTAAAAAGACCGTAGCTAAAGCTGCTGCCAAGCCAGCCGCCAAGAAAGCCGCTGCCAAGCCAGCAGCCAAGAAAGCTGCTGCCAAACCAGCTGCCAAGAAAGCTGCTGCCAAGCCAGCTGCCAAGAAAGCCGCTGCCAAGCCAGCTGCCAAGAAGGCTGCTCCTAAAGCTGCTGCCAAGCCAGCCGCTAAGAAAGCTGCTGCCAAGCCAGCTGCCAAGAAAGCCGCTGCCAAGCCAGCTGCTAAAAAAGCCGCTCCTAAAGCCGCCGCAAAACCAGCTGCCAAGCCTGCAGCTAAAAAGGCCGCCCCAAAAAAAGCCTCGGCTAAGCCAGCAGCTAAGCCAGCTGTTGCGCCAGTAGCCGTAGCACCGGCTGCAGCTCCTGCTGCAAAACCAGCTGCCCCTAAAAAGGCCGCTGCCAAGAAACCTGCTGCTCCTAAGAAGGAAGCTGTGAAGCCAGCTGCCGCACCAGCACCTGCTGCTGCAGCTCCAGCTCCAGCCGCCGCTCCGGCAGCAAAAACCGTGATCGCCCCGGCAGCCGCCTGGCCGTTCCCGACCAGCACCCGTCCTGCCTAAGCCCTTAAACGCTTAGTGCCGAATGGCGAAGACACCGCTGTGTGAGACAATCGCACAGCGGTTTTTTTATTTGGAGTGAACTCGTGTTTAGTATTCTTAAGCTGATCGTCGATGTCGCCGCCGGCCTGCTTGGCGGTGTGCTCTTGCTGCGATTCTGGATGCAGGCTATTCGCGTCCGCCCGCCTTCGTCGGTGGCACAGTTTACTTTTCAATTATCGGACTGGCTGGTGCGCCCGCTGCGCCGCATCGTCCCCGGGATGGGGGGGTATGACTGGGCCAGCCTGATTGGCGCTTTCCTGATTGTGATCCTGGCGACTTCGGTGCTGTTCCTGGTCGGCGCCACACCGGAGGTTGTACTGCTGGCAGCCTTGCAGCGCTTCCTGGAATGGATACTGTTCGGCTTTATGGCGCTGCTGATCGTCGAAGCGATTTTCAGCTGGGTCAATCCGCATGCCCCGCTGGCGCCGTTCGTGCGCGCGTTGAACGACCCCCTGCTCAGGCCTATCCGCAAAGTGGTGCCGCTGGTTGGCAACCTTGACCTGTCGCTGCTGGTGGCCCTGATCCTGCTGCAAATCTGCCAGATCCTGCTTGGCATGCTGTTCGGCCGATGAGCCGTTCGTGGTACTCCCCGCTGCCGGGCGGCGTGCGCCTGGCGGTGCAGATCCAGCCGAATGCGAAAAAGACCGAAGTGGTCGGGGTGCTGGAAGATGTGCTGAAGATCAAACTGGCCGCGCCACCCATCGAGGGGAAGGCGAATGAGGCGCTGGTGAAATGGCTGGCCGGGGCCCTGGGGGTGTCGCGCAGCGCGGTGACGCTGACGCATGGGCAGACCAATAAGAAGAAACTACTTGAGGTGACTGGGGTGACGCTGGAGGATGTTGGCCGGCTTTTAAACCGGTAAACCAGTGTCTGACCCAAGGGTCAGACACTCCCCGGAATTGCCGGGTTTAGAAACGGTACCCGAACGCCGCCTCAAATTTGTCGGCAATCTCCGCAGGGGTGAACACGTGGTTCTGCGCCCCTTTGGTGACGATCTTGATCGCGCCCAGCAAGCTGGCAAGCCGGCCAGTCGATTCCCATCCCAGGTCGTTGACCAGACCAAACAGCAAGCCAGCGCGATAAGCATCGCCGCAGCCGGTCGGGTCCAGGTCGAGCGACGAATCCACCAGTACGGCAGGAATATCAATCCGCTTGCCCTGGGTATAAATCTCCGAACCCTTCTCGCCACGGGTCACGATCAGCGCCTCCAGCTTCGCCGCGATATCCGGAATCGTCAGGCCGGTACGCGACATCAGCAGCTCGATCTCATAGTCATTGCAGGTTACATAAGTGGCCTGCTCGATGAAGCCGATCAGCTGTTCAGGCGTGAACATCGGCATCTGCTGGCCCGGATCGAAGATGAACGGGACACCCAGGCGTGCCAGGTCTTCTGCGTGCTTCAGCATGCCCAGGTGGCCATCCGGCGAAATGATCGCGATGCGGGCCGGGCCGGCTTTCTCGATCGGGTTCTCGTGTGCGAAAGACATGGCGCCAGGGTGGAAGGCGTTGATCTGGTTGTGGTCTGCATCGGCGGTGACGAAGCACTGCGCGTTGTAGGCATCCTTCTTGATCAGGATATTGTCGGTCGAGATGCCGAGCTTCTGGAAGCGTTCCAGGTAGGCCGCGCAATCCTGGCCCAGCACGCCGACAATGCGCGGGTCGCCGCCCAGCATCTTGAGCGAGTAGGCAATATTGCCGGAGCAGCCGCCAAACTCGGTGCGCATGGTCGGCACCAGGAAGGATACATTGACCTTGTGCAGCTGGTCGGCCAGCAGCGTGTCGCCGAAACGGCCTTCATATTGCATGATGATGTCGATGGCCAGGGAGCCACAGACAAGCGCGGTTTTAGTCATAGTATTCTTAAGGGTAGAAAATGGCGATGTGATAGCCGGAAGCTTTGAGCTCTTTTAGTTCGAAGTACAGTTTAATGCTTTGCTCGCTGCGCGGGCCGAAGCCTTTTTCGGCGTCGGCAGGCGACGGCAGGTATTCGCCCGGAGCGAAGACGCGGCGCAGCACCGGCTTGTCGGCGTTGTCGTTCAGGGTCAGCTCGACATGCGGCCAGGCTTGCGGGGTCTTGGACTGGTTGCGCAGGACGGTGCTGAAGCTGAAAGTGTTTTCAGTCATGCTGGCCAGTTCGCCCGGTTCGACGCTAAGTGCGTCGAGCTGGGTTGGCAGGGCGATCTTGCAGCCCAGCGGCTGGCACACTGCGGCCAATGCCGGCTTCAGTTGCGGGTAGTTGGCGGCCAGCGTGTCGCGGAAGGTGGTCGCGGCTTGCAGCACCAGCCCGGCCAGCAGTATCGGGACGCCGAGCGCCATCGTGATCGTGACGGCCTTGCCATATTTCTGGCTGCGGTCGACGCGCTTCACGAAATTTAGGTCGGAGTGGTCTAGGTCCCCGGCGTTGGCGTCGGCTTTGGCTTCAGCTTCGTCAACGCCGGCGATGGCGCGCATGCGGGCGGCGATTTCTTCGGCGCTCGCTTCAGCTTCCGGGCCGTTTTCTTCGATGGCGAAGACGTCATGTTCTGCGCCCGGGGGGCTGGCGTCGCGGCGCGATTTGGCGCGTTTCAGGGCGCGTTCGCGGCGCGACTTGGCCGGCGGTTCGACCGGTTCGAGCACTTCGTCGTCGGTGACGGACGCACCGTCATCCGGGGCGTCCGTGTTGACGGCTGCTACGGCGTGCAGGGCGGTTTCGTCGGGCTCGGCCAGGCTCCACGGCTCGCCAGCCGCTGCTGCGTCGGCCGCTGCTGCGTCGGCCGCGGCCCATGGTTCGGCGTCAAGCGGCGGCCCGTCCAGGCTATCTGCCTCGGCCGCTGCGGCTGGCGCGTCGGGCGCGGACCTTTCGTCGGACGGCAGGTCTTCAAAATGGTGCGCGTCGTCGAGGGCGGCGATGACCAGGTGTTCCTGGGGCGTGTGGAGCGCGGGCCCGACGCGGCCGTCAGGGTGCGTATTGTCGGCTGACCATTGGTCGATAGCATCCAGAAGGGAGGTGCCGGTGCGCTCGCCCGTTTCCCCAACCGCGATGTTGTCGATTGCCTGCTCTGGCTCGGCGGACGCTGTGGTTTCCAATGCAAGCGCATCATCCAACGGGGCCAAGTTCTCTTCTGCCGCATGCCCCGGCTCGGCGGGAGTTTCGTCTTGATGCTCAACGTGTGATGGCGTTTCGAATGCGAGTGCTGCATCCGCAGGGAGCGCGGTCTCGCCGGCGGTTTGCGCCGGCTCGGCGAGGAATGCTTCGCCTGGCAGCTGTGCATCGACTGCGGCAGGTGAATCCGCGTGATCGGGCGGCGATGGCGCTTCAAAAGCAAGTGCACCTTCCGCCGTGGGCTGGGCCTCTTCGGCAACGTACACTGGCTCGAGGGGGATTTCTTCTTCCAGCGGAGACGCGTCGGCGTCGGCTGGCGACTCCACATGGTCTTCCGGCAACAAGGACTCGACGGGTGTTTCGTCGCGATACGAAGGCGCTTCAGCTTCGGCCGGCAAATCCGCATGGTCGACAGGCGACGTCGCTGCGATTGCGAGGGCCGGTTCCGACGGAAGCGTGTTTTCTTCGGCAGCCGGCAACGATTCGGCGAGTGTTTCGTCGCGATGGGGCTGCGCTTCCACGACCGGCGAATCTGCCAGGGCGGCCGGCGTTGCCACGGCAGCTTCATTGACTGCCTGCGGCGCGTGCCCGACGGAATCGGACAGGGGAGCGGCTGCCGGTGTGCCTGTAACGGCCGGCGGGACAGGAACGACTGGAGATACCGCCTCCTCGATGGAGGCTGCAACTGGTAGCGGTGGCGGCGCAGGCGCGAATACCGGGCGCGCTGTGGGTGCGGCCGGTGCCGCGGCAGCCGGTGTCGTTTTTGTAGTGGCCGAGAAGGTGATATCCGGCGACAGTACGTCCGGATGCCAGGCCGGGGCAGCCGGGGACGGGGCTCTATCCGGCGGCGGAGGTGCCAATGGTGTCGACGCTTCTGCCGTTGCCGAGAAGATATCGTCTGGCGCCACCAAGTCGGCCAGCGACGACAGGCCGGCAGGCGACCGGGCCCGTGACGGAAGCGACACGGCGGCGGTATCGGGTACCAGCGGAGGCGATGGTTCGGCCGCGGCAGTGAACGTGGCGTCGGGCGACACGACATCGATCAGCGAGCGCGAAGCTGGCGATGACGGCGTTCGAGTTGCCGGCGGCAACGCAGCCGGCACCGAAGCGGGTGCCCTTGGTGCCTCAGCCGCGCGCAACGGTGCGGCCTGCTGCGATTGCGGCGCAGCATGCGTGGTCGCAGCCGCGAAGGCGCGGGTCACGGCGGCTATGGCGATGTCGTCAGGCGAAGGCGCTTTGGCTGGCGGTTGGGCTGCAGCGGGTGCCGGCTCGGCGACAGGCAAGGAGCCGGCCACGCTTGACGTCGCGCCGCTCGCGGGTGCGGTAGCGGAGCGCCAGACGGCAGGCGACGCAGCTTCGGCAGCCGGCACGGCAGCGCGCGGGGCTTCCTTGGGCGGCTCGCCGGCCAGAGGCGCAGCGACAGGCGTTTCGGCGAAATCGATCTCGAAATCGACCGGCGAACCATGCACATAGTCGGAAATCGCCGGCTTCGCAGGCGGCGCATCGGCAACTACATCGGGAATGACAGGAGTCGGCTTGGCCGCCGGTTCAACCAGGGCAGCATTGCCATCGAAAACCAGCGCGCAGGAGCCGCAACGGACAATGCCCCCGCGTAGTTTCAGTTGGTCAGCCGCGACCCTGAAGATCGTACTGCAATGGGGGCATTTAGTGGCGAGCGCCATCAGTCAGGGAAAAACCTTATGCCAGCGTGCCGGACAGGCACACCCAGCCTTCGTGCTCAGCCCAGACGCTCAGTTTGATGAACGGCGCGTAAGCCGCCGCGACTTCTTCCGCCTGGCGCGCCAGCACGCCGGACAGCACCAGCGAACCACCCGGCGCCACGCGGCCGGACAGCATCGGTGCCATCAGCTTCAGCGGCGAGGACAGGATGTTGGCCACCACGATATCGAAACGCTGCGCAGCAAACGCCGACTCCGCGAAATCATCCGGCACGAAGTACTGGATATCTTCCACGCGGTTGCGTACCGCATTGTCGTTGGCAGACACCACAGCCTGTGGATCGATATCCACGCCGGCAACGGTGGTAGCGCCCAGCTTGCGCGCCACCATGGCCAGGATGCCGGAACCGCAACCGTAGTCCAGCACCGATTTGCCTGGCGCCGGATGGGCCTCCAGCCATTCCATGCACAGCTTGGTGGTCGGGTGCGAACCGGTACCGAAGGCCAGGCCCGGGTCCAGTTCCAGGATCAGCGCGGACGGATCCGGCGCTGCATGCCAGCTCGGCACGACCCAGATGTTCTTGCCGATATGGATCGGCTCAAATTGCGACTGGGTCAAACGCACCCAGTCAGCGTCCTCCACCTTGCGGGTGGTGAACTTGGGCAGGTGAGCCAGCCCGATCGCGCCGGCGGCAGCCGCCACGATCAGGGCCTGGTCTTCCTCGTCATCGGTCAGCGCGACCACGCGGCTATGATCCCATGCCGCTTCGGTCGGCTCCATGCCCGGCTCGCCGAACAGGGGTTTTTCGGCGTCGGTGCCTTCATCGGCATCCTCCACCGACACCGACAGCGCGCCCGCATCCATCAACGCTTCGGACAGGGCCTCAGCGTGTTCACGGGCTACTTCGATGACGATTTCAGTCCAGCTCATATTATTACTACCTGCCTTATTTACCTGCTTTTGGCATTTCTGCCAGTCGTTGTTCAAGATAGTGGATGTTGGTGCCGCCTTCGATGAAGCGCGCATCGACCATCAGCTCGCGGTGCAGCGGGATGTTGGTCGAAATGCCTTCGACCACCATTTCCGACAGAGCGATCTGCATGCGGCGGATAGCCTGCTCGCGGGTTGCGCCGTAAGTAATGACCTTGCCGATCATCGAATCGTAGTTCGGTGGTACAAAGTAACCCGCATAGGAGTGCGAGTCAACACGCACGCCTGGGCCACCCGGAGTATGCCATGCAGTGATGCGGCCTGGCGACGGGGTGAACTTGAACGGATCCTCGGCATTGATACGGCATTCGATGGCGTGGCCGGACAGCAGCACGTCGCGCTGGCGGAAGCGCAGCTTCTCGCCCGCGGCAATGCGGATCTGTTCCTGCACGATGTCGATACCGGTGATCATTTCGGTGACCGGGTGCTCAACCTGGACGCGGGTGTTCATTTCGATGAAATAGAACTCGCCGTTTTCATACAGGAATTCGAAGGTGCCGGCGCCACGGTAGCCGATCTTGCGGCAAGCTTCGGCGCAGCGGTCGCCGATCTTCTCGATCACCTTGCGTGGGATGCCGGGGGCCGGTGCTTCTTCGATCACCTTCTGGTGGCGGCGCTGCATCGAGCAGTCGCGTTCGCCCAGCCAGACTGCGTTCTTATGTTCGTCGGCCAGGATCTGGATTTCCACGTGGCGCGGATTCTCCAGGTACTTCTCCATATAGACTTCCGGATTGCCGAAGGCGGCGCCGGCTTCCGATTTGGTCATGGTGACCGCGTTCAGCAGGGCAGCTTCGGTATGCACCACGCGCATGCCGCGGCCACCGCCGCCGCCTGCGGCCTTGATGATGACCGGATAGCCGACTTTGCGGGCGATCTGCACGATGACTTTCGGATCATCCGGCAGGGCGCCTTCGGAACCTGGCACGCAAGGCACGCCGGCTTTGATCATGGCGTGCTTGGCCGACACTTTGTCGCCCATCATGCGGATCGATTCGGCGCGCGGGCCGATAAAGACGAAACCGGATTTTTCCACGCGCTCGGCAAAGTCCGCGTTCTCGGACAGGAAGCCGTAGCCTGGGTGGATCGCTTCCGCGTCGGTCACTTCGGCCGCGGAAATAATGGCCGGCATATTCAGGTAGGACTGGGCCGAAGGAGCAGGGCCGATGCAGACGGATTCGTCGGCCAGCTTCACATACTTGGCGTCACGGTCGGCCTCGGAGTGCACGACCACAGTCTTGATGCCCAGTTCGCGACACGCGCGCTGGATGCGCAGGGCGATTTCACCGCGATTGGCAATAAGGATTTTTTCAAACATGGCAGCTTCTATGTTTGTGTGGAAAGGGGAGGTTGTGTTGGCTGCCTGGGTATCCATTGCAGCCATGGCCCGGCTTTAGCCGATCACAAACAATGGCTGGCCGAATTCGACCGGTTGGCCGTTCTCGACCAGGATCTGGGTGATGGTGCCGGACTTGTCGGCATCGATCTCGTTCAGCAGCTTCATCGCTTCGATGATGCACAGGGTGTCGCCCTCTTTCACGGTGGCGCCCACTTCAACGAAGGCTGGGTTGCCAGGTGCGGAAGCGCGGTAGAAGGTACCCACCATCGGGGACTTGACAACGTGGCCGGTTGGCTCGGCGGCAGCTGGAGCGGCGGCAGGCGCGGCAACCGGTGCGGCGACGGGAGCGCCGGCAGGTGCGTAATGGGTTGGCGCTTGCGACGGCATCATCATTACCTGGTTTTGGGCCAGACCGCCGGACTTGACGATGCGAACCTTGCTTTCGCCTTCGGTCACTTCCAGTTCAGCGATGTCCGACTCTGCTACCAGGTCGATCAGCGTCTTCAGCTTGCGTAGATCCATGTTGTTGGCTCCCTTGTTCTATCTATTATGTTGACGGTTACTTTGATGCCGCCTTATGGGCGGCATCGCGTTAGATGTGCGCAGATCGCGGTAGATTACTTGCTTTTTAAGGCAAAGTCGATGGCGAGACGATATCCCTCGATACCAAGCCCGCAGATCGTCCCCTGTGCGATTGCGCTGAGATAGGAATGGTGGCGGAACTCCTCCCGCCGATAAATATTCGAAATGTGTACTTCAATAAAAGGAATCGCTACGCCTGTCAATGCATCGCGCAGTGCGACGCTGGTGTGGGTATAGCCTCCCGGGTTGATGACGATGAAATCCACGCCCTCGGTTCGGGCTGCGTGGATGCGGTCAATCAACGCTCCTTCGTGGTTGCTCTGGAAACAGGCGAGCTGGGCCCCGGCGGTCCTGGCCTGTGCCTGCGCAGCCTGTTCAACGTCTGCCAAGGTGCTGGCGCCGTAAGTTTCAGGCTCGCGCGTCCCCAACAAATTCAGGTTGGGGCCATTAAGTAGCAACAGCTTCGATGCCATGATTCCCTGACCATTTTCCGCGAAAGTTCCGCATTTTGCCGCCATCTACGAGCATTGGCAAGAGAAAATAACTTGGCGGAAGTTAATAGAACGGTCGTTCGGCGACCGGCTTCCACTAGTTTAAGGCCGCCAGGTCGGCCTTCAGGTCGTCGAATTTCAGGCGTGCCAGGTAAGTCTTTTTGACCGTGCCGTCAGCGCCAATCAGGACCGTGAAGGGCAGGCCGCCTTGCGTATTGCCGAACTGGCGCGACAGTTCTGTGCCGCTCATGCCGGCCACATAAACGGGGTAGGCGACCTTCACCTTCTGTGTGAATTCTGCAATATTGGATGGCGAATCGATGCCGATGCCGAGCACCTGGACCTTCTTTCCAAGCTCGGAATTTTGCAGTTCCGACAATTCCGGCATCTCTTCCACGCACGGCGCGCACCACGGCGCCCAGAAATTCACCAGCAGGTTCTTGCCTTTCCATTGCGCCAGCGCTTCCCTGGAGCCTTTATCATTTGGCAAGGTTTCTGCCATCAGGGCGGCTACGGGGCTGGTCACGCCGGCCGGGGCAGTGGTGGTGAGCGGGTCCGGGGTTTGTTTGGTGTGGATGCCGTACCAGGCGCCGGCGCCCAGGAAAAGGACCGCGACAACGGCGTAAATTGCAATTTTTTTCATTATTGGGCTGGGTGCGAGCTATTGGTGAGGATGGTGCGTACTTCCGCGATATCGGCGCGCAGCAGCTTGTCGCCGCTTTTCTTTTTTGCGCCGCGCAGGTCGTCCTGTTCATAGATTTCGACGTGCACGCCGGTATTTTTCCACATGAAGCTGGCCGTTTCCGCGTCTTCGAAACGGGGGCCGCGGAAGTGGGGCGATTCAGAAATTTCGATTTGCAGGTTCTTGTTCAATAGATAAATCTCCACTTCCTTGGCGCTGTCCACGAAGACTTGCAGGTGGATGTCGTCGTGCATTCCGGCCGTGCCGTGCAGGACGGAGCCGGTCAGGAAGGGTTGGTATTGTTCCAGCATTTCCATGACCTGCAAAGCCAGGCCGCGCAATCTGAATAAATGCGCCGGGTGGGTGTCCGCATTATATAAAGCGTGGTATAGGCGGACTTCTTCCTCGATCTGTTCGTTGTCGGGGAGGGCGTCGGGCAGGTCGCGCGCCTGGGCGTCGCCTAATATCTGGCGCGCGGCTTTGCGTTTGGCGCTGCCGTAGTCGGCGCCATCCTGCGCAATCATGCGGGCGGCGGCGGCGGCGATTTCGGTTTTGATCTCGGGGTTCATGGATGCATCATACCTAAAACCGGTAAACCAGGGTCTGACCCATAGGGTCAGACCCTGTACGGTCTCGCGGTCTGCGGTTTGGGTTATGCGAACCAACCCCGCGGGCCGGACCCCGGTTTACCGGTTTTAATCAGGTAAAATCCGGCTCTTGATTCTTTTCCATCACCACCATGCACATCCACATCCTAGGCATCTGCGGCACTTTCATGGGCGGCCTTGCCGTTCTGGCAAAGGAAGCCGGCCACCGTGTAACGGGTTGCGACGCCAATGTCTACCCCCCGATGAGCACGCAGCTGGAAGCCCAGGGTATTGAACTGATCCAGGGCTTCGGCCCCGAGCAGGTGGAATTGCATCCCGACCTTTATGTGATCGGCAACGTGGTTTCGCGCGGCAATGCGCTGGTGGAAGAGATCATGAACCGCAACCTGCCAATGATCTCCGGCCCGCAATGGATCGGCGAGCACATCCTGAAAGACAAATGGGTGCTGTCGGTTGCCGGCACGCACGGCAAGACCACCACCTCGGCCATGGTGGTCTGGATCCTGGAGCACGCCGGTTACGCGCCCGGCTTCCTGATCGGCGGCATCCCGCAGAATTTCGGCATCTCGGCGCGCCTCACCGGCCCCGGCGCCAACTCCGAATTCTTCGTCATTGAAGCGGACGAATACGACACCGCCTTCTTCGACAAGCGCAGCAAGTTCGTGCACTACCACTCGAAGACGGCCATCCTGAACAACCTGGAATACGACCACGCCGACATCTTCCCGGACATCGGCGCCATTGAAACCCAGTTCCACCACCTGGTGCGCACCGTCCCCGGCATCGGCCGCGTGATCGCCAATGCCGATGAAGGCAGCCTGCAGCGCGTGCTGAAACGCGGCTGCTGGAGTGAGAAGGAAACTTTCGGCGCTGCGCAAGGCGCCGACTGGGCCATGGCCGAGCATGCCGACGGCAGCTTCGACGTCATCTTCAAAGGCGCCAGGGCCGCCACCGTGACCTGGCAGCTGACCGGTAAACATAACCGTTCCAACGCGCTGGCCGCGATTGCGGCCGCGCGCCACGTGGGCGTGCCGATCGAGATCGCCGCCCAGGCGCTGGCAGACTTCCAGAGCGTCAAGCGCCGCATGGAAGTGCGCGGCACTGTCGGCGGCGTCACCGTGTACGACGATTTCGCCCACCACCCGACCGCCATCGAGACCACCGTCGGCGGCCTGCGCCAGAAACTCAATAATGAATCGGGCGCCAAGGCGGGACGCATCCTGGCCGTGCTGGAGCCGCGCTCCAACACCATGAAGCTGGGCACCATGAAAGACGCACTGCCCGGCAGTTTGAAAGACGCCGACCTGATATTCGGCTTCGGCAGTGAAAAGGCCCTGGGCTGGAAGCTCGCCGAGGCGTTGTCGCCGATGGGCCAGATCGCTGCGGCCTACGAAGACCTCGACCTGATGGTGAAGGCCATCGTGGCGCAGGCCAAGCCGGGCGACCATATTATTGTGATGAGCAACGGCGGCTTCGGCGGCGTGCACCAGAAATTGCTGGAGGCGCTGAAGTAATGATTTTGTACTTGCATGGCTTCCGCTCTTCACCGCTGTCGATGAAGGCGCGGCTGACCGGGCAGCGGATGGCGCAGCTTGGCCGCAGTGCGGAGTTCATTTGCCCCCAGCTGCCGGCCAGCCCAAAGCTGGCGATGGAACTGGCAATGGGACTGGTGGCGCACGTCCCGCCGTCCGGGCTCACCATCATCGGATCGTCCTTGGGCGGCTACTATGCCACCTGGATGGCGGAAAAACTCAAATGCCGCGCGGTCGTCTTGAACCCGGCCGTGGTTGCGGCGCTGGATCTGGAGAAGCATGTCGGTGTGACGACCGCCTACCATTCCGATGAGCTGTTCGAATTCAAGCGTGAATATATAGACGAGCTTCTGGCGCTGTCTCCGGGCCACATGCTGGAGATGGAGCGCTATTTCCTGATTGCCTGCACCGGCGACGAAGTACTGGACTACCGCCAGATGCTGGTCCACTATCGCGGCGCGAAACGCAAGGTGGTGGAAGGCAGCGACCACGCTATCAGCGAATACGCCGATTACCTCGACGAAGTGCTCGAGTTCTGTGGCATCACGGGCGGGACGCGATGAAAGGTCAATCGCTGCGCCAGGCCAACTGGCACGGTCACGTGCTTGCAACGAACGCCCCGCACCCTTACCGCCACTGGCTGGCCAGCGGCGGGTCGCTGACCGATAAACTGAAAGCGCATAGCAGCGCTTTCCGCGTGCAGCTGCTGCACCAGGACACGGCAATCTGCCTGGCAGACGAAGCCAATATCATCGGCTATCATCGCCCCGGCCGTGTCTGGGAGAGGGAAGTGTTGCTGCGGTGTGATAATACGCCTGTCGTCTTCGCCCACACCGTGGTGCCGATGGCGGCGGACGCCTCGGACTGGCCGCTGTTCAGTGCCTTGGGCGAACGCTCGCTCGGCAGTACACTGTTCGGCGACCCGCAAGTGCGGCGCGGCGAACTGGAATTTGCGCGGCTGCGCGCGACGCATCCGCTGGCCTTGCGTGCACGCGCGGCCCTGGCGGCCAACGGCGCCGAGGTGCCGGAGGATGCTTTACTGTATGCACGGCGCTGCCTGTACCGGCGCCATGAAGGAACTTTGCTGGTGACCGAGGTCTTCCTGCCCCCGGTGCTGAAGCTTGAACGGAATAACGTGAAATGAATGTATTTTTTGAAGAATCGGGCGATTTCAAAGTAGGCAGCGTGCTGTCGCAAGCAGGCGAGGCCTACCAGGTTGAAATGGCAAGCGGCAAGCGCAACAAGGTCAAAACCAAGGACGTGATGCTGCAGTTCGACAAGCCGGCGCCGGCTGAATTGCTGGAGCAGGCCAAGGCCATCGCCGCCGACGTCGACCTGGACTTCCTGTGGGAAGTGGCGGGCGAAGAAGAGTTCGGTTTCGCCGAACTGGGCGCCGAGTATTTCGGCCACGCCCCGCAGCCGGCGGAAGCGGCCGGCCTGATCCTGAGCCTGCATGCGGCGCCGATCTATTTCCACAAGAAGGGCCGCGGCCGCTACAAGAAAGCCCCGGAGCAGACGCTGAAGGCGGCACTGGCCGGTATCGAGAAGAAGAAGCAGCAAGCCGTCATCCAGGGCCAGTACGCCGAGGAACTGAAGGCGGGCACCCTGCCGGTTTCGATGCAGAACATCGTGAGCCAGCTGCTGTTCAAGCCGGACAAGAACACCATTGAATACAAGGCGCTGGAGCAGGCCGCCAATGAAGCGCACACCACGCCGGCGCGCCTGATGCTGTCGGCCGGCGGCATCAAGTCGCCGAAAGAGCTGCACATGGCGAAGTTCCTGTTCGAGAATTTCCCGAAAGGCCATGGCTTCCCGGAGCTGCCGGTGCCTGCCGCGCCTGCCGGCCTGCCGCTGGCGGCAGTGGCAGCGTTCTCCATCGACGACGTGACCACCACCGAAATCGACGACGCCTTCTCCGTGGTGCACCAGGCGGACGGCAAGGTGCGTGTCGGCATCCACATCGCCGCACCAGGCCTGGGCATCAAGCCGGACGACGCCATCGACAAGATCGCGCGCGGCCGCATGTCCACCGTGTATATGCCGGGCGACAAGATCACCATGCTGCCGGACAGCATCGTTGAGGCTTTTACCCTGGCCGAAGGCAAGACCTGCCCGGCGCTGTCGCTGTATGCCGTGCTGGATCCGGCCGACTGGTCGGTCATCTCGACCGCAACCAAGGCCGAGCTGGTGCCGATCGCCAACAACCTGCGCCACAACACGCTGGACGAACTGGTCAACGAGGAAACCCTGGCCAGCGGCGCCGGCGACTACCCGCGCAAGGCCGAGCTGACCTTGCTGTGGGGCTGGGCCCAGCACCTGGAAGCGGGCCGCATGGTCAAGCGTGAGGCCTTCGGCCTGAAGCCGGAACAGAATAACCGCGTCGACTTCAACTTCTATGTGGAAGACGATGTGGTCACGATCTCGCGCCGCAAGCGCGGTGCGCCGCTGGACAAGATCGTGGCCGAGCTGATGATCTTCGCCAACAGCACCTGGGGCAAGCTGATGCACGACCACGGGGTGCCTGGCATCTACCGTACCCAGGGACAGGGCGCAGGCGGCTGGGCTGCCAAGATGCAGGTGCGCATGATGACCCAGGCCGCGCCGCACCAGGGCCTGGGCGTGGACCAGTACGCCTGGTCGACCTCGCCGCTGCGCCGGTATACCGACCTGGTCAACCAGTGGCAGATCCTGGCCTGCGCCTCGCACGGTGTGACCGCGCCCATGGTGGCGCCGTTCAAGCACAAGGATGCCAACCTGTTTGCCATCGTCTCGGCCTTCGACGCGGCTTATGCGTCGTACGCGGACTTCCAGTCGAATATGGAACGTTACTGGTGCTTGCGCTGGCTGGGCCAGGAAAACGCGAAGGAAGTCGAGGCGGTGGTACTGAAGGATGAAGTGCTGCGCCTGGCCGAGATACCGCTGATCGTGCGCATGCCTGGCATGCCCTCTGTTGCACGCGGGTCACACGTGAAGCTGGACGTTTTGCGCTGGGACGAAGTCGACCTGGCCATCGAGACGCGCTTGCAGGAAGGCTCGATTACCCAGCCTGCCGAGCCCGCGGCGGAACTGGACGAGGAAGAGGCGCCAGCCGATCCGGCGCAGCCGAGCGAGGCCGATGCGGAGGAGGCTGCGCTCGCCAGCGAGACGGTTGTTACCGAACCAGGCCCACAGTGAAGTAGAATTCAAGATTCTCAAAAGCATCATTTCTGATTCCAGCGCGTGAAGTCTTTCAAAGAAAACCAGTTCCTTGTCATCGCCACCGCAGTGTCGGTGCTGTTCCACGCCGTGGCGCTGACGGTGCATTTCGTCGCCCCCAAAGATTTCAAGGTCGAGCCAACGGACCCCGGCCTTGAAGTTATCCTGGTCAATGCCAAGCATGCCTCCAAGCCGCTGAAGGCCGATGCACTGGCGCAGGCCGACCTGGATGGCGGCGGCAACGCCGATGCCGGCCGTGCCAAATCCCCGCTGCCCGACATGCGCCGCATGGAAACCGGCGACAGCATCAAGGCTTCCCAGCGTTATATGCAGGAGCTCGAAGAGCGCCAGAAGAACCTGCTGACCCAGGTCAGGAAGAGTCCTTTGTCTGCCGCGCCGGTGGCGGAAAAGAACCAGACCGATCCCAGCCGCACCGGCGCCGAGCTGATTGAAAGCAGCAAGGCCATCGCCCGCATGGAAGCGGAAATCACGCAAACCATCGAAGACCAGAACAAGCGGCCGAAGAAGACTTTCCTGTCGCCGAGCACGCAGGGCGTCGGCTATGCCATGTATTACAACGCCTTCCGCCGCCGCGTGGAGGATATCGGCACGCTGAACTTCCCGCAGAAGGATGGGCGCAAGCTGTATGGCGTGGTGGTGCTGAGCATTCCCATCTTCCAGGACGGCAGCGTCTATGAGAGGGAAGGCGGCACCGTGGTCGAGCGCAGCTCCGGCAACCCGGACCTCGACAAGGCCGCGATCAGCATCGTGCGGCGCTCGGCGCCGTTCGGCAAATTCCCGCCGAATATGCGTTCCAAGGATCGCGACGACCTGTGGGTGATCGTGCAGAAGTTCGTCTTTACGCGTGAAGAGAAGGTCCAGGTCTCCTACGGAAGCCCGGAGTAATGGATAGGTACTGCGTCTTCGGCAACCCGATTGCCCACAGCAAGTCGCCTGAGATCCACGCGGCCTATGCGGCGCAGACCGGCCAGCAACTGAGCTACGAAAAATCGCTGGCGCCGCTGGACGGCTTCGGCGCCGCGGTGCAAGCCTTTATTGCCGCCGGCGGCAAGGGCGCCAATGTCACCGTGCCGTTCAAGCTGGAGGCGCACAAGCTGGCCAGCGCCCTGACCGTACGTGCCCAGGCGGCAGGCGCCGTGAACACCCTGCTGTTCGATGCCGACGGCGGCATCACGGGCGACAACACCGATGGCGCCGGCCTGGTGGCCGACATCGTGCAGAACGCCGGCGTGGCGATTACCGGCAAGCGCGTGCTGCTGCTTGGCGCCGGCGGCGCCGCGCGCGGCGTGGTGCTGCCCATCCTTGAACATCGTCCTGCGGCACTGGTCATCGCCAACCGCACCGTCGCCACCGCGGAAGCGCTGGTCGAGCAGTTCGGCGCGCTGGCCGGGGCGGGGGTGCTGTCGGCCTGCGGCTTTGCCGACGTGCTGGACGCTTTCGACATCATCATCAACGCCACCTCCGCCAGCCTGAACGCCGACCTGCCGCCGGTGCCGGCCACCATCTTCGCGCCCCGCGCGCTGGCGCTGGACATGATGTACGGCGCCAAACCGACCGTTTTCATGGCGTTCGCCGCCGCCCATGGCGCCGCCACGCGCGACGGCCTGGGCATGCTGGTCGAGCAGGCCGCCGAAGCCTTCCAGCTCTGGCGCGGCGTACGGCCGCAGACAGCCGCAGTGCTGGCGCAGCTGCGCGCCAAGCTATGATCAGGAAGCTGAAGTGGTTCATCATCGTGCCGGTCGCGATTTTTCTCGCGGTACAGCTGTATTTCTTCGTGCAGATCTGGTGGTGGGTCGAGCATAATCCGGGCATGACAGCCTTCATGCGCGAGCAGCAGGCAGCGATGCAGGAGAAGGACCCGAAAGCGCGCGTGCAGCAGGCCTGGGTCAGCTACCAGGCCATCTCGCCCAACCTGAAACGCGCGGTGATCGCCTCGGAAGATGCCAACTTCGCCGAGCACGAAGGCGTGGACTGGGAGGCGATGCAGAAAGCCTACGAGCATAACCAGGAAAAGAAAAAGGGCACCAAGGTCCACGGCGGCTCGACGATCACCCAGCAACTGGCCAAGAACCTGTTCCTGTCCGGCTCGCGCAGCTACCTGCGCAAGGGGCAGGAGCTGATCATCACTTATATGCTGGAGATGCTGATGGATAAACGCCGCATCTTCGAGATCTACCTGAACGTGGCGGAGTTCGGCCGCGGCATTTACGGCGCGGAAGCGGCAGCGCGCCACTATTACCGGATTCCGGCGTCAAAGCTGGGACCTGAACAGGCGGCGCGGCTGGCAGTGATGCTGCCGCGCCCTAAATATTATGATGTGCACCGCGAATCGGCCTACCTGGCGCGGCGTACCGGCATCATCATGCAACGAATGAATTCTGCAGACTTACCATGAATAAAAATCAATCCGGTATCAGCCTGGTCGCGGTGGCGATCGTGATGGGCGTATTGGGCGGCGCTGCGGCGTTTGCCCTGATCTCGATGCGGCAAGACCGCAACCTGTTTGCCGAAGCGCTCAACAAGGCCGGCGCCAAGGCTGCCGCAGTGGCTGCGCCAGCGGTGGCCACGGTGACGCCGCCGGCGGCCCCGATGCGCAAGTGCGTTATCAATGGCAGGACGGTGATCTCCAATACCGATTGCGGCGAGAAGGGCAAAGTCATCGCGATCCACGACTCGCGCGGGATCGAAGCGCCGAAGGAGCCGCCGAAGCCGGCGCCGGAAGCGATGCCGAATGCGACGGACCGCGCCATCGAGCGGGCGACGCGTTAAAAATTTGCAGCGGCGGGGTGGCAACGCCTCCCCCTTTGCGGGTACACTTGCGAAGTTTTTTAGAACCCGCGCTCTACACTCCCTGTCCGGCTGAGATTGCCTATGATCAATGTTTTCGTTTTACAAAATGGCCGGCTCAACCAGGTGCCTATTGAGACGCGCGGAGACCTTGAGCAAGCGGCACCGGTCTGGGTCGACCTGACCGATCCGACAGAAGACGAGCGCGCCTGGGTCAAGTCCATCTACGGCGTGATCCTGCCAGGCGAAGACGAAGTCAAGGACATCGAAGCCTCGGCCCGCTACTACGAAGCGGAAAACGGCGACCTCCACCTGCGTACCGACTTCCTGCTGGAAGAGGATGAAGGCCCGTCGCGCGTGGTGACGGTAGCGTTCATCCTGGCCAAGAAAATGCTGTTCTCGGTGCATACCGACGACCTGCCGGTGTTCCGTCTGGTGCGCATGCGCGCCCGTTCGCGTCCCGGCTCGATCGCGGACTACATGGACGTGCTGCTCGACCTGTACGCCACCGACGCCGAGTATTCGGCGGACGCGCTGGAAGGCATCTACCAGAACCTGGAAGAAGTGTCGGGCCGCGTGCTGCAGGAAGAATTCACCGACAAGGACGCGGCCGATGCGCTGAGCGCCATCGCGCACGAGGAAGACTTGAACGGCCGCATCCGCCGCAACATGATGGACACGCGCCGCGCGGTGTCGTTCCTGATGCGCGGCCGCCTGCTCAATTCCGACCAGTTCGAGGAAGCGCGCCAGATCCTGCGCGACATTGAATCGCTGGACGGCCACACTTCCTTCCTGTTCGATAAGATCAACTTCCTGATGGATGCCACCGTCGGCTTCATCAACATTAACCAGAATAAGATCATCAAGATCTTCTCGGTGGCTTCGGTCGCCTTCCTGCCGCCGACCCTGATCGCCTCAGTGTACGGCATGAACTTCGACTTCATGCCGGAACTGAAGTGGCAGATGGGCTATGGCTGGGCCTGGGGCCTGATGATCGTCAGTGCCGCCGCGCCGCTGCTATACTTCCGCCGCCGCGGCTGGCTGCGTTGACTTAAAGCAACATAATCATTTGCTAAGTCCCAATTGATAGGTAAAATTTCGCCGCGACTCCCGCTTGCGGAAAATTCCAACTATACGAAAGGGCTGAGATGATGTTCCGATTTGGCTTGCTGCTCGCCATTGCGGCATTGCTGGCCGGCTGCGCCGCCGCGCCGCCCCAGGCCGCAGTATCGATGGGCTACGGAATCTTTGCGGAACCGGGCCTGCGGGTCGGTGTCGCGATGAGCAAGCTGCCACAGGTCGATACCAGTTTCCCAGGTGCCGACTGGCCGCTGTCCCGTGCTGCAGCCACGGTTGCCAACGCCGCGCTGACGGCGCACACCCGGACCCTCGCGGCAGAGGAGCTGTTGCGCATGAAGGCTGAAATCGCCGAAGCACTGAAATTGCGCGGCCAGCTGCCAGTCGTGATCGATGAGCCGATCGTGCTCGACCAGCTGCCCAAAGCCAGCGGCAAAGGGCGCAATGCGGCCGCCAGGAATTACGCTTCGCTGCAATCGCGTTACCAGCTCGACAAGCTGCTGGTGGTGGAGTTGACCGAAATCGGCATCACGCGCCCCTATTCTTCGTACATTCCAACTGGCGAGCCCAAAGGCATCGTGAGCGGCGCGGTGTATATCGTCAACTTCAAGGACAACACCTACGAATGGTACCAGCCGGTGATGCAGCAGAAGAGCGCCCTCGGCAACTGGGACGAGGCGCCGGCCTTCCCTGGCCTGAGCAATGCCTTTTACCAGGCGCTCGACGGGGCGCGGGAAGCCATTCTCCGGGCACTGGCGAGATAATGATGCGGCAACACTTCATTGCACTGGCCGTGCTGCTGGCTTGCCTGCCGGCGCCGAAAGCGGCCGAATCGGCGCCGCCGAACGCCGTCTGGTCGCTGAGTTTGCCGGACAGGGAAAAAATCGACTTCCGCGGCCAGGTTAATTTTGACAAGGCGGGCCAGGGCCCAAGCAACATGCTGTATCCGGCCCCTGGCCTGGCCGGTTTTGTCGTGGCCCTGGCGACGCACGCAGTGGTGGTCAAGGGCCAAATGAAAGAGCAGCGCAGCGAGATCGAAGCTGACGCGGACAGGATCCTGGTGCCTTTCAGGAAGACGCTGGATACCTTCAGCTATGGCGAACTCGCTGAGCGAGCCTTCCCGGCGGCGTCGGGCGTGCCCTGGATCGGTAGCGGTGGCCGGCCGCAGTCAGGATGGCTCATTGCCAGTTCACCGGTGTTCTACATGACGCAGGATCAAAGCGCGCTGATCATTGACAATACGGTGTCGGTGTTCCAGGCCGGAAGCGAGCTGCCGCTCTACACCAATACGGTGCGGGTGGTATCGCGCGCCGTGGATGTCGAGAACGAAGCCGTGTTCTGGCAGCGCAACGGCGGTTTGCGGCTGCGGGAAATGAGCGCCGCGCTGTTCCGCGCGTCAGTCGAGATCGTGCGCGAGCATGCACTGGCGCCGGTCGCAACGGCCGCTGGCGCGCAGCGTACTTTTCGCTACCTGGAAGGGAAGAAGGATGCGGTCGAACGTGCCGAACCGGTCAATGAGCGCTGCGGCCGCGCGCTGGTCAGGAACTTGCGCGGCTGGCTGATGTCGCTTCCACTCAAGCGCGCGCAGCCGCCCGCGCCCGGGTGCGATGCGGCAACGGGATAAGCGCGGCAATAACGCTGCAAGATTGCAACACTGCTTGTAACCGCCGGTTAAGCGATGTTTGCCGGCGCAGGCCAGGCGCGCCCGTGCTGCGGCGCTTTTGTACTTGTCAGTTATTTATCGCCTTGCGCTGTGTATTGACACGAAAGTATCTGCATAAGATTCTTTCGATTCACAATGCACATTTTCCTGGAGGCTCAATGACTGAGGTCGGTTTGTCTCCATCATCGCAAGCGATGCTGGCTTTGCGCGACCAGGTGATTGAAGCCTGGTGCCAGGCCGCGCGGCAGACGCTGTGCAAAGCCGGCGAGCTGCCCGATCCAATCTTGCTGAACACCTTGCCGACGTTTTACGAGCACCTGGCGCGCCTTTTGACGGATGAGTATTACCAGGCCAGCGGCGTCGACGTGGCGGTCATTGCGCAAGAGCATGGCGGCGAACGGGCGCGCCTGAGCGGCTACGACACCACTACCCTGATCCGCGAATACCAGTTGTTCCGGCAGGTGCTGTTTACGATGCTGCACCAGTGCAGCGTGACGCTGACGCATGAACAGCGGGAAGCGATTGCCAGCTCGATCGACAGCGCCATCCGCGAAAGCGTGACGGCGTTCGCGCTGATCCAGTCGGCCCTGCGCGAGCAGTTCATCGCCGCGCTGACGCATGATCTACGCACCCCGCTGTCAACCGTCAGCGTGGCGGCGCAGGTGATTGAAAGCAAGGCGCCAAGCGACGATATCCGCAGGCTGGCCGAGCGCATCGTGGTCAACGCGCAGCGCATCGAAGCCATGACGCGCGACTTGCTCGACTGCATGGTGTTCGAAGGCGGCCAGCGCCTGCCGCTGCACCTGGAGGAATTCGACCTGGCTTTGCTGGCCTACGAGGTCGCGCAGCAAACGATGGAACGCAGCGCAGTGCAGGTGCAGGTGGAATTCGAATCGGCAGTGGGGCACTGGTGCCGCGCTTCGTTGCAACGTGCGCTTGAAAACCTGCTGGGCAATGCCATCAAATACCGCGCGGCGGGTACGCCGGTGCTGGTACGGGTGGCCAGTCGCGGCCATCGCGTGCAGCTGGCGGTGCACAACGAAGGCGAGGCGATTCCGGCGGAAGAAATGGAATCGATCTTCCAGGTCTATCGCCGGGCGCGGCGCGGCAAGTGCAGCAAGGACGGTTGGGGAGTAGGGCTGCCGTATGCGCGCCGCGTGGCCGAGAGCCACGGCGGCAGCATCATCGTCACCAGTTCGGCAGCGCTCGGCACCACCTTCCTGATCGACATCCCGATGGACGCACGGCCTTTCAGCGGCGCCCCGGTAGTGAATTAAAGCGTAGCAAAGACTTTTTTCGCGGCGGCGATGGTGGCGTCGATCACGGCGTCGTCGTGCCGGGCGCTGACGAAGCCGGCTTCGAAAGCGGCCGGGGCGAAGTAGACGCCTTCATCCAGCATCTTGTGGAAGAACAGGTTGAACTTGTCGCGGTCGCCGGCCATCATTTCGGCGTAGTTGTTGGGCGGGCTGGCGCTGAAATACAGGCCGAACATGCCGCCTACCGCATCGGCGCAGAAGGTGACGCCGGCTTCTTGCGCGGCGGCGGTCAGGCCGTCGGCCAGGCGGCGCGCGCTGCGGGCCAGGCCCTGGTAGAAGCCTGGCTGCTGGATCAGTTTCAGGGTGGCCATGCCCGCTGCCACGGCAACCGGGTTGCCGGACAGGGTGCCCGCCTGGTAAACCGCGCCCACCGGCGACATCTTCGACATCAGTTCTTGCGAGCCGCCGAAGGCTGCCACCGGCAGGCCGCCGCCGATTACCTTGCCGAGCGCGGTCAGGTCAGGCTTGATGCCGTACAGTTCCTGCGCGCCGCCCAGGCCGACGCGGAAACCGCACATCACTTCGTCGAAGATCAGGATGGCGCCGTGTCGGGTGCACAGCTCGCGCAGCGCGCCCAGGAACTGCGGGGTGCCCTTGATCAGGTTCATATTGCCGGCCACCGGCTCCACGATGACGCAGGCGATGTCGTCGCCGTATTCGGCAAACGCGGCGCGGATCGCTTCCACGTTGTTGTAGTCCAGCACCAGGGTGTGCTTGACAAAGTCTTCCGGCACGCCGGCCGAAGTCGGGTTGCCGAAGGTCAGCAGGCCGCTGCCGGCTTTCACCAGCAGGGAGTCGGCATGGCCGTGATAGCAGCCTTCAAACTTGATGATCTTGTCGCGCCCGGTGGCGCCGCGCGCCAGGCGCAAGGCGCTCATGGTCGCTTCCGTGCCCGAAGACACCAGGCGCACCTGTTCGATCGAGGGCACCAGGCGGCAGATTTCCTCGGCCATTTCCACTTCAGCTTCGGTCGGCGCGCCGAAGGACAGGCCGCGGGTGGCGGCATCCTGCACCGCTTTCACCACGTCGGGGTGGGCGTGGCCGACGATGGCCGGGCCCCAGGAGCCGATGTAGTCGATATAGCGCTTGCCGTCCGCATCCCAGAAGTAGGGGCCTTCGGCGCGGGTGATGAAGCGCGGCGTGCCGCCGACGGAGCGGAAGGCGCGCACCGGCGAATTCACGCCGCCGGGAGTGGATTTCTGGGCGCGCTCAAACAGGATATCGTTTTTCGAAGTGGTCATGGTTTGAAGAATCGATTGGGGACAAAGCGCCCCATGCCATAGCGTTGGGCATGGAGCAGGGCCTGGTAAGTGTATTGTTCGGCGCGTTCCACCGCTTCCGGCACGGCCAGGCCGTGCGCCAGCCAGGCGGCGATGGCAGCGGACAGGGTGCCGCCGGCGCCGACGAATGGGCCCGGCAGGTGCTGCCATTTGTCGTGGCGCAGCACGCCTTCGGCGCTGTACAGGGTGTTGGCGCGCTGGCCGCTGCCGGCATTGGTGCCGGTCACCAGCACGTATTCGCAGCCGAGGTCGATCAGGTGCTCGGCGTCGTCGGCCATGGTTTCGCCGTTGCCCAGGTCGCGCCAGGTCTCGGCCATGCGCGCCAGTTCGACTTCGGACAGCATCAGCAGCGTGCCCTGCGGCACCAGCAGCTGGCGCAGCACGGTCAGCAGTTCTTCGGGGTCGTCCTCGTCGCCCGGCGGCGGCAACTGGCTGCCGAAGGGGTCGAGCACCAGCGGCGCATCGGGATAGTCGGAGACGATTTCGGCCAGGGTGGAGACGTGTTCCAGGTGGTCCAGTGCGCCGACCTTGAAGGCTTGCACCGGCACGTCTTCCAGCACCATGCGGGCCTGGTCGGCCACCCAGTCGGGATCGACGTGCTGCTGGTCTTCGACGCGCGCGCTGTCACCGACCAGCAGGGCGGTGGTGGCGGACAGGCCGCGGCATCCGAGGGCATGGAAAACAGCCAGGTCGGCATGTACGCCGACCGCTCCGACCGGATCGGCCACGCCAAATGTCAGGATCAAGGGAGATGTTTGGTTTTGCACGGCGGGTAGATTAAGATACCTAATTCAGCATTTTACTTTATTAGAAGGTGACTCAACGTGAGCAGCATTGATACAAGCCAGGAATTCCAGAGCTGGATGTGCCTGATCTGTGGCTGGATTTATGACGAAGCCGCAGGCTTGCCGGAAGAAGGCATTGCGCCAGGCACCCGCTGGGCCGACGTGCCGATGAACTGGACTTGCCCGGAATGCGGCGCACGCAAGGACGATTTCGAAATGGTAGCGATCTAAGTGTTATATTTTTGAAAACGAAGTTTCTTGACAATTAATGAATGTTTCCAAGTTTTCAAATAAATAAGTGTTTCTTTTCAGCAGCATGATCTGCCACAGGGCTTTGCCCTGTGCTATCGTAGCGAGACTATTGAGCGAATACTTTAGAAATGACGAATAAACCGCAAGGAACCGGACTGAAAATCATGGTGATCGACGATAGCAGCACCATTCGTCGGTCTGCTGAAATTTTCCTGACCCAGGCGGGATACCAGGTGATCCTGGCCGAAGATGGTTTCGACGCGCTGGCCAAGATCAATGACCAGCAGCCGGCGCTGATCTTCTGCGACATCCTGATGCCGCGGCTGGATGGCTACCAAACCTGCGCCCTGATCAAAAAGAGCGCCAAGTTTCATTCCACTCCAGTGCTGATGCTCTCATCGAAGGATGGCCTGTTCGACCGCGCGCGCGGCGCCATGGTCGGTTCGGCAGCCTACCTGACCAAACCATTCACCAAAGACAGCCTGTTGGCTGCGGTGCGAGAGCACACCGCCGCTGCCAGTGCGTAAAAACCGTAATACAGAGAGTAAAGCATGGCCATTCAACGAATCCTGATCGTAGACGACTCGCCTACCGAGCGTTATTACCTGACCGACATCCTGGTGCGCAGCGGTTTCACCGTTTCCACCGCTGAAAACGGCGAAGAAGCCATGGCAAAGATCAAGGCCGACAAGCCGCAACTGATCCTGATGGACGTGGTGATGCCTGGCCAGAACGGCTTCCAGGTCACGCGCGCCATCGCCAAGGATCCTGAGCTGCAGGACGTGCCGATCATCATCTGCTCGTCCAAGAACCAGGAAACCGACCGTATCTGGGGCATCCGCCAGGGCGCCAAGGATTATCTGGTCAAACCGGTCGATGCAGCCGAGCTGCTGGCCAAGATTGCCGCACTCGGTTAAGCGATGACGACCGAACAGCAGGCGCCGACCGGCGCTGAACGCCGCAGCCGCCTGCGGCAGTACCAAGTGACGCTGCTGGAGCGCATGCAGGCCGCCAAGGCCGGCACGAGCAATGCCGGGCGCGAACTGGGCGTGCTGCTGGGCGGCCGCCGCTGCCTGCTGGACCTGACCCAGGTCGGCGAAATCGTGCCGTTCCAGGCCGTGACGGCGGTACCGCTGGCGCAGGACTGGTACCGCGGTCTGTCCAATATTCGCGGCAACCTGGTCGGTGTGGTCGACCTGGCGCGCTATATGGGCGAAGCGGGCACCCAGCCAGGTCCGGACAGCCGCCTGGTGACCTTGGCCACCCACCTCAGCTTCAATGTCGCAATCCTGGCCGGGCGCGTGCTTGGCTTGCGCAACCTGGACGAAATGGTGCAGGAAGCACCGGCGGACAGCGGGCAAGCTGCCTGGGGTGGCCAGCAATTCAAAGACCGTGAAGGGCAACAGTGGACCAGGCTTGACCTGGGCCAACTGGTGCACGATGCGCGGTTCCTGCAAATCGGCCTGTAATCGCGTGCTGCCATCGGGCAGGCGCAACATTATCGAAAGCTATCGGGGGACGTAGTAATGGCATTTAAATTCTTGTCGCGCTCCGCGCCGGAGACCAGCGCCGAGCTGGGTTCCAATTCGGAGTTTGCCAGCTTTAACAATTCTCAGTACGAGGGCACGCCGCCGGAAGCGGCTGTTGCTACGGCTGAACAACCGGCAGCGACCGAAGGCGTCACCCCGGAAGCGGCGGAAGGTACGCGCGGCCTGCTGCAGCGCCTGCGTACCAGCTCGGTGGGCGAAGCGGCGGCCAACGTCAAGCTGCCGCTGATCGGCCACCTGCCAAGCGCACGCCAGTTGAGCCTGCTGTCCACCACGCTCGGTGTATCCCTGCTGCTGTCGGTGGTCTTCGTGGCATGGAACGCGTACAACAGCGGCGTGACGTCGACCCGTACCCAGATCGCTTCCGACGTGCTGATGCACTCGCAGCGTATCGGTAAGGCGGCGCCGAACGCGATTAAAGGTAACCAGCAGGCGATCAAGCAGCTGGAAGACAGCCGCAGCGAACTGAATCGCGCTCTGCTGGCACTGGCCGAAGGCGGCCGCTATGCCGGCCACTCGATCCTGTCGGCGCCAGGCACGGTGCTGCCGACCCTGAACGACGCCCGCAAGAAGTGGACGGCGTCCGACAAGGCTGCCTCCACCATCGCCAAATACAAATGGGACTTGGCCGGTCTGGACGAGACCTTGCAAAAACTGAACGCCATGTCGCCTGACCTGCTGTCGCTGACCGAGGAAGTCTCGGCCGCGCGCCTGAAGCAGGGCGGCAACGCCAAGGAACTGGCGGCACTGGGCAAGCTGGGCATGCTGACCCAGCGCATGAGCCGCAGCGCGTCGGCCTTCCTGACCGAAGGCGGCATTTCTTCCTC
The DNA here is from genome assembly GCF_001425005.1 of Duganella sp. Root336D2. Taxonomy (GTDB): domain Bacteria; phylum Pseudomonadota; class Gammaproteobacteria; order Burkholderiales; family Burkholderiaceae_D; genus Rugamonas. Next base: position 182,247 of record NZ_LMDB01000012.1, read on the forward strand.
CGAAACCGCCTTCCAGCTGGGCCGCGACGCCACCGTGTTCCGCCAGACCGTGGACGGTTTCCTGGCCGGCAGCGACCAGCTTGGCCTGCCAGCGGTGAAGGATGGCGAGACCCGCGAAAACCTGCAAGCGCTGAAAAAAGGCTTCGAGGACTACGACAAACTGGTCAAGTTCATCCTGGACCGTCTGGAAAAATTCTCCGCTGCGAAGAGCGCGGAACGACTGCTGTTCAACGAGAACGAAGACGTGCGTGCCAACTTCGCCAACCTGCAGACCAAGCTGCGCGAGCAGCAGGACTCGCTGGGCATCTCGTTCTGGCTGATGGTGGTGGGCTTGCTGGTGACCCTGGTCTCCGCTGCCGCGATCGGCCGCGTGCTGCTGCTCGATTCCCAGAGCCGTGGCCGCGCTTCCGAGCGCCGCCGCCTGGAAGCGGAAGCGATGCGCCAGAAAGCGCAGCAGCAGGAAGAAGAAACCAAGGCCATTAACGAGCAGAACCAGGCCGCAATTTTGCGCCTGATGAACGAACTGCAGGAAGTGGCGGACGGTGACTTGACCGTGCAGGCAACCGTTTCCGAAGACATTACCGGCGCGATTGCCGACTCGGTCAACTACACCGTGGAAGAGCTGCGCGGCCTGGTGGGCCGTGTGACGATTACCGCCGAACAGGTTACTTCCGCATCGAGCCACGCACAAGGCATTTCGAACGACCTGCTGGCAGCATCGGCAGCGCAGTCGAAAGAGATCCAGGAGGCATCCAACACCGTTGTGAAGATGGCCAACGAGATTACCGACGTGTCGCGTAGCGCGTCGGAATCGGCGGACGTTGCGCGCCAGTCGGTTGACGCGGCACGCCAGGGTGCGGACGCGGTGCAGAACGCGATCAAGGGTATGGACGAGATCCGCGAGCAGATCCAGGAAACCTCGAAGCGCATCAAGCGACTGGGTGAATCCTCGCAGGAGATTGGCGAGATTACCGAGCTGATTTCCGACATTACCGAACAGACCAACGTGCTGGCGCTGAACGCGGCGATCCAGGCGGCATCGGCAGGTGAAGCAGGCCGAGGCTTCTCGGTGGTTGCGGAAGAGGTGCAGCGACTGGCGGAACGTTCCGCCGAAGCGGCCAAGCAGATCGGTGCGCTGGTGAAGACCATTCAGACCGACACCCACGACGCGGTAGCCGCTATGGAAAAATCCACGCAGGGTGTGGTTGAAGGTGCCAAGCTGTCCGACGCGGCAGGTACTGCACTGCAGGACATCTCGCAGGTTTCGAACCGCCTGGCGGAACTGATTCAGGGTATTTCCTACGCGACCGGCATGCAGGCGACGTCGGCTAACGGCGTGGCGCACAATATGCAGCACATCCTGCAGGTAACGCAGCAAACCCAGGACGGTACCCAGCAAACCGCCAGTTCGGTTCGCAAGCTGACTGCGCTGGCGCAGGAGTTGAAGAACTCCGTGTCGCGATTCCGTGTTGGTGCCTGATTAGTGCCCAAGTTGCCGCTTAATTTTTAGAATCTATGAGCAAACCTGATCTTTCGTTCACCGCTTTGCCGCAATACGACACCGGCCCGCTGTCCTGGGTCATGGGTGAAATCCGCGAAGCGCTGGCCCGTTCCCGCACGGCGCTGTTCGAAGCCGGCGGGCGTGATGCGGAAGACCAGACCACGGCGCTGATGCACGCCAAGTCCCACCTGCACCAGGCGCACGGCGCCTTGCAGATGGTGGACGTGGACGGCGTGGCGCTGCTGACGCAATTGGCGGAAGTGGTGCTGGACCGCATGCGTGACGGCACGCTGAAATGCACTGCGGACCATGCCCAGCTGCTGGCCAATATGTACCAGGCACTGGTGGAATTCCTGGAGGAGCTGCTGTCCGGCGCCCCGTTCCAGCCGGTGCGTCTGTTCCCGTTCTTCCGCGATATCCAGGATTTGCTGGGCATCGACCGGGTCCACCCGGCCGACCTGTTCTTCCCTGACGTATCGTATGTGCCGGAACTGCCGGCAGCCTTGCCGTCGACCGGTGCGCCAACCGGCACGCCGGACTACAAGGCGCTGCGCCAGCGTTTTGAACGCGCGCTGCTGCCTTACCTGAAGGCGGCCGATGCCGGCACCCAGGCTATCCACGCCGCCGCGCTGCAGGCTGCCATCACCGATGTGGCGGACCAGCAGGGCGAGCACAAGGCGCGCGTATTCTGGCGCGCCATGCAAGCCTTCGCCGAGCTGGTGGTGAACGGCCAGCAGGAAAGCAACCGTTACGTCAAGCAGCTGTTCGGCCTGATCAACCTGCAACTGCGCCGCCTGTCGGCCGGTTCGCCTGAACTGCCGGACAACGTGCTGAAAGAGGCGCTGTTCTTTGTCGCCTCGGCCGATCCGGAACACCTGCCGCCGCTGGCTCGCCAGCTGCGCGCCGGTTATGCGCTGGATGGCATGGTGCCGCACGATTTCGAAACGCGCCGCTATGGCCGTATCGACGATGCATCGCTGGCTGCGGCGCGCGAGGGTATTGCCCACGCGCGTTCGGTGTGGCAGCGCATCGAGCAGAACGAAAACAGCGCGGAACTCGATAACGATTTCGGCCAGTCCCTGGCCAAGGTGGCCGTGGCCAGCGAAATGCTGGGCCTGGGCGCGCTGGCGGCGCTGCTGCGCCAGCTGGCTGAATCCGCCCGCAATACCCTGGGCACCCGCCGCAGCGAGGCGCTGGGACTGGAAATGGCGACGGCGCTGCTGTTCGCCGAACATGGCATTGCCCAGATCCGCCACCTGCCGGACGATTTCAACGCCCACGCCGACACCATCGCGGCGCGCCTGCAAGCGCTGGCGGCCGGTGGCACCGCGCCGGAACCGGCGCAATGGCAGGGCGGCCTGGCCCGCCAGCTGCACGAAGAGGACACCGTTGTCGCCCTCGCGCTGGAAATGAAGACCGGCTTGCGCCAGGTCGAAAAGATGCTGGACGAGTATTACACCGATCCGGCGCGCCGCGGCGAACTGTCGGACCTGGACAAGGTGCTGCACCAGCTGCACGGCGCCTGCGCCATCCTGGACCAGGATGATGCGATGAACGCCGCTGCGCACGTGCGCATCGAAATCGGCCGCCTGGCATCGGGCCAGTTCGACCAGGCGCATGAAGCCAAGGCGCTGGACGATATCGCCCAGAACGTGGGTGCCCTGGGCTTCTTCGTCGACATGCTGGCGCAGAATCCTTCCGGCGCTCGCGAGCGCTTTGCGTTCGACCCGGAACATGGCACTTTCCGCGCCGTGCCGTTCAAGAAAATTTCCGGCCCGGAGTCGATCCCGGTGCTGGAAGAAGCACTGCCGGAGCCGGAAGCGGCTCCTGAACCGGTGCTGACGGCGCCTGTCCCTGAAGCCGGCGCTGCCGGCGACGAGGCAGTCGAAGCGGAACTGCTGGAAATCTTCATTGGCGAAGCACAGGAAGTGCTGGCCTTCGTACGCGAGACGCTGGCGCGTCCGCACAGCGAGATCTCCAACCTCGACACCATGACCATGCTGCGCCGCTCCTTCCACACGCTGAAGGGCAGCAGCCGCATGGTGGGCCTGAACCGCTTCGGCGACGGCGGGCATGCGATCGAAAAAGTCATGAACCTGTGGCTGGCGGAAGAGCGCCGCCCCTCGGAAGACCTGTTCGCGCTGCTCAATTATGCGAGCGAAGAAATGTCGGCCTGGGTGGAAGAACTGGCCACCACCGGCAACTCGGCCCGCCAGGAAAAACCGATCGTCGACGCCGCCACGCGCCTGCAGGACACCGGCGTGTTCGAGCGTCCGGCCGCCGGCACCGAGGCTGTCGCTGCGCCTGAAGCAGACGCAGGAGCTGCTATCGAAGCGATCGAGGTGGCCGAGGAAGCCGCTGCGCCGCTTGAAGCCGAGGCCGCGCCTGCCGAGCCGGTCGAAGCGCTGTCCGCCGACCCGGTCTTCGACCTGGAAGCGATCGAAGTGTCGCAACCAGAGGCCGAACTGACCCTCGAAGAGCCGCTCGTATTCGAGGCGCAAGAAGAGGCTGCCCCGGCCCGCTCGACCAACGTCATCGAGTTCCCGACTGCTACCGCGCCTACGCCGCCAGAGCCGCCGGCGGAAGATAATATGAAGTTCGTGGGACGCCTGGCGATCCCGCTGCCGCTGTACAACATCTACATGGCGGAGACCGACGAACTGGTACGCCTGCTGTCGCAGGATTTCGGCGAGTGGCGCCACGAGCAGCGTGCGGTCAACCCGGAAGCGCTGCATGCCGTGCATACCCTGACCGGCACTTCCGGCACCGTAGGCTTCAAGCCTTTGCGCGAATTGTCCTATGCACTGGAAATCACGCTGCAGGAGCTGCAGCCGCCGGCACCGCACCTGGACGATGCGCAGCACGACCTGTTCGACTTCACCATCGAACGCGTGCGCCAGATGCTGCAAAGCTTCGCCACCGGCGAACTGCCGCCAGAACAACCGGAATTGATCGAGGCGCTGCATAAGCTGCGCGAGCATCTGGCGCATCCGCCGGAAGTTGACAAGGAGCTCGACGAGCAACTGGACAGCATCGTGGGCGAGCCTGAGGGCGTGCAGCTGGAACAGCGCCTGGACAACCTGTTCAGCGATACCTACCACAGCCTGGTTACCGAAGCGCCGGCAGCGGCCGAAAGCGTCGAGCAGCCGGCACCTGAAGTGCTCGCGCAAGGCGGCAACATCGACAACCTGTTCGATTCCGCATTTGATGACGCGTTCGACGCGCCGGAGCTGAAGCAGGCCGCGCCGGTGGTCGAGGAGATCACGGCACCGGTGGTCGAGGAAATCGCTGAGCCGGTCGTCGAGGAAATTACGGCACCGATCGTCGAAGAAATCGCTGAGCCGGTGGTCGAGGAAATCACGGCACCGGTGGTCGAGGAAATCGCTGAGCCGGTGGTCGAAGAAAGCACGGCACCAATCGTCGAGGAAATCGCCGCGCCGGTCGTCGAGGAAATCATTGAGCCCGTCGCCGAAGAAATCGTTGCTCCGGTCGCCGAGGAAATCGCCGCACCTGCAATCGAGGAAGCCGCGCCGGCGATCGAAGAAATTGACGAAGCAGCGCTGCTGGCCGAAGCCGATGCCGCGGTGGCCGAAGCTGCAATCGAAGTCGACGCCATCGACGCCACCGCACTGGCCGCGGGCGAAGCCATCGAAGAAGATGCGGTCGACCTCGACCACGCTGCGCCAAGCGAAGTGCAGGTCGTCGAACTGCCGGAAACCCCGCACCTGCTGGGCGCCAGCCCGTCCGACATCCACGACGAACTGGACCCGGACCTGCTGCCAGTGTTCCTGGAAGAAGGCACCGACCTGCTGCCGCAGATCGGCGAGTCGCTGCGCGCCTGGCACGCCAAGCCGACCGATTTCAGTCACGCCCACAGCCTGCAGCGCGTGCTGCACACCGTGAAGGGCAGCGCCCGCATGGCAGGTGCAATGCGCCTTGGCCAGCACGCGCACGAAATCGAAACGCACATTGAAAATATGGTGCACGCAGGCAGTGCGTCGCAGCACTCGTTCGACGAGCTGATGGCGCACTATGACCACGCGCTGCTGCTGTTCGAACAACTGCAAAATCCGGAAGCCTACGCCGCCGCCATGGCTGCCGCGCAAGCCGCCGCTGCAGCACCTGCCGGTGAAGCAGGCGCACCTGCATCCCAGGGTGCGGCACAGCCTTCGCTCAGCGCACTTGCCGCACGCCTGGCCGCAGCGCCTGCAACGGCACGCGCTGGCGACGAGGCGGAAGGCGGCGCCAAGGCCTCGCCTCTGGTGCGTGTACGCGCAGACATCCTTGACCGCCTGGTGAACCAGGCCGGTGAAGTGTCGATCACCCGTTCGCGCCTGGAAAACGAAGTGACCTCGCTGCGCACTTCGGTGTCCGACTTCCAGGAAAACTTGAATCGCCTGCGCCGCCAGCTGCGCGAAGTCGAAATGCAAGCTGAATCGCAGATCGCTTCGCGTATGTCGATTGCCGGCGAGCGCGAATTCGACCCGCTCGAGTTCGACCGCTTTACCCGCCTGCAGGAATTGACCCGCATGATGGCCGAGTCGGTGAGCGACGTGGCCTCCTTCCACGAAGGCCTGATCCGTTCCATCGACGGCGCCACCGGCGACTTGACGCAGCAAGCGCGTATGACGCGCGACCTGCAGCGAGACCTGATGCGCGTGCGCATGGTGCCGTTCAACAGCGTTTCCGAACGTCTGTTCCGCGTCGCCCGCCAGGGTGCCAAAGAAACCGACAAGCGCGTCAACCTGGACATCCGCGGCGGCGGCGTTGAAATGGACCGTAGCGTTCTGGAACGCATGGCCGCGCCGTTTGAACACTTGCTGCGTAACGCCATCGTGCACGGCATCGAGTCGCGCGAACGGCGGGTCGAACACGGCAAGGGCGAGACCGGTGAATTGCTGGTGCAGGTCAGCCAGCAGGGTAACGAAGTGGTGCTGGAGTTCAGCGACGACGGCGCTGGCCTGGACCTGGAACGCATCCGCAACAAGGCGCGCAGCGTCGGCCTGCTGGCTGAAGACCAGGTGGTCAGCGACGCCGAAGCGTCCAACCTGATCTTCCAGCCGGGCTTCTCGACCGCCGATACGCTGACCGAACTGGCCGGCCGCGGCGTCGGCATGGACATCGTGCTGTCCGAGGCGCAGGCCCTGGGCGGCCGCGTGGAAACCTTCACCGAAGCAGGCAAGGGTTCGCGCTTCACGATCCGCCTGCCGCTGACGCTGGCAGTGACCCAGGTGGTGCTGATCTCCGCCGGCGGCCGCACCCATGCAGTGCCTGCGCTGATGGTGGAGCAGGTGCTGCAGCTGAAGGAAGGCGCGTTGGCTGAAGCTACCGGCAAAGGCGCCGTGGTACACCACGGCCAGCACGTGCCGCTGCGCTACCTGGCCACGTTGCTGGGCGACGGCGATGCGCGTCCGCTGCTGCAGCGTTCTTCGCCGGTCATGATGCTGCGTAACGGTACCGACCGCGTCGCGCTGCACGTCGACGAAATCCTCGGCAACCGCGAGGTGGTTATCAAGAACATCGGCCCGCAGCTGTCGCGCATGCCCGGCATCGCCGGCGCAACCGTGCTCGGTTCGGGCGAGATCGTACTGATCCTGAATCCGGTGGCGCTGCAGCTGCACGTGGCGCAGCATCCGGAACTGGCGCCGCGTACCTCGGCAACCCCGGCGCCGGCACCCGCCGGCGGCGTCGCCGAGCCTGTGCAACAGACGCGCGCCCATGGCACTGTCATGGTGGTGGACGATTCGCTCACCGTGCGCAAGGTGACCCAGCGCCTGCTGGAGCGCGAAGGCTATCACGTCATGCTGGCCAAGGACGGCGTGGATGCGCTGGAGCAGTTGCAGGACCGCCTGCCGGAACTGATGCTGGTCGACATCGAGATGCCGCGCATGGACGGCTTTGACCTGACCCGCAACGTGCGCGGCGACGAACGCACCAAGGAGATCCCGATCATCATGATCACCTCGCGTTCGGCGGACAAGCACCGCAACTACGCGCTGCAACTGGGCGTGAATGCCTACTTCGGCAAGCCGTTCCAGGAAGATATCCTGCTGGGCGCCATCGCGGGCCTGCTGCCGCAACGCGCTTGAGGCGTGCAGTAGCGCACAACAGGGCAGGCCATCGCGCCTGCCCTTTTTTTATCCGATCGAATGCGACTGTTCAAGCTATTTGCCGCGCTGCTTGCCGGCGTTTTCCTGCTGGGCTGCGGCGTGATCGTCGTTGCGGGCTGCAGCGACCAGCAGGCCGACGCCGACCTGATCGTGGTGCCCGGCAACACGGTGGCGCCGGACGGCACGCCCAGCCCGCGGCTGCGGGCGCGGCTCGATATCGCGCTGGCCTTGTATCGCGGCCATCGTGCGCCATTGATATTCGTCAGCGGAGGGCTGGGCAGGGAAGGCTTTGACGAAGCGGTAGTGATGGCCGGCTATCTTGCAAAGAATGGCGTGCCAAGGGCTGCCATCGTCGTCGACAGCCAAGGCCTGGATACCAGGGCGACGGCCGGCAACGCGGCTGCCTTCATGCGCGCCAGGGACCTGAAGTCGGTGCTGGTGGCGACGCAGTACTTCCATGTGCCGCGCACCCGGCTTGCCCTTGAACGGGCCGGCGTGCAGGTCGCCGGACATAGCCATGCACGCTACGCCGAGTTGCGCGACCTCTATTCGATCCCGCGCGAGCTGCTCGGCTACGCGGCTTACTTCTTGACCACTTCGTAGCGCTGCAATGTGCGCTTGCGGGCTTCGTCGTGCTCGACGATCGGGTTGCGCGGCAAGTGGATCTCCCTGGCCGACAGGCCTGCCAGCTGGGGCAGGTAGCGCTTGATGAATTTTCCTTCCGGATCGAACTTCTGCGATTGCGTGACCGGGTTGAAGATCCGGAAGTAGGGCTGCGCATCGCAGCCGGAGGACGATGCCCATTGCCAGCCGCCGTTGTTGGCTGCCAGGTCGAAATCATTGAGGTGCAGCGCGAAGTAAGCTTCGCCGCGGCGCCAGTCGATCCCCAGGTCCTTGCACAGGAACGATGCCGTCACCATGCGCAGCCGATTGTGCATATAGCCGGTGCGGTTGATCTGCAGCATGGCGGCATCCACCAGTGCGTAGCCGGTGCGGCCTTCGCACCATGCTGCAAACAGTTCGTCGGCTGCGGGGCCGGTTTCCCATGCGATCTTGTCGTAGGCCGGCTTGAAGGCGCCGTCGACCACATGCGGGTGGTGGAACAGGATCTGCATGTAGAACTCGCGCCAGACCAGCTCCGACAGCCACACCGCACCGCCTGCGCCGGCCGCGCCGCGCGCCGCCATGGTCATCACGCTGCGTACCAGGTGGCGGATCGAGACGGTGCCGAAGCGCAGGTGCAGCGACAGGTAGGACGGGCCCTTGACGGCAGGGAAATCGCGCGCAGCGCCGTAATCGGCAATCCTGCCCAGGAATTCGTCGAATAGCTGCAGCCCGTTGCCGATGCCCAGCTGGTGCAGGTTGGTGCGTTCGAAGCCGATGTCGGCCAGCGAGGGCAGTGTACTGCGGCCCGGTGCAAAGCGGCCCGGCTGGCGCGCGCTCCCCGGCTCGACGCTCCACGGCGCCAGCACCGACGGATCGGCTTCCAGTTTGCGCAGCCAGGCATTCTTGTAGGGCGTGAACACGGAAAACGGCTGCCCGGCCTGGGTCAGCACTTCGTCGCGTTCGAATACCACCTGGTCCTTGAAGGTGCGCAACTCACGCCCGGCCTGGCGCAGGCTGCGCGCCACCCTGGCGTCGCGGGCCATAGCCGCCGGCTCATAGTCGTGATTGGCAAATACAACATCGACGGCAAGCTCGGCAGCGAGGTCTGGGATTGCTGTTTCGGCAAGATCATGCCGTACGATAAGGTGCCCGCCTGCCGCGTCGAGCTCGGCAGCAAGCGCGGCCAGCGTGTCGTGGATGAACTCGACGCGCCGGTCGGCTGCCGGCAGCGCATCCAGGATGGCGCGGTCGAAAATAAAGGCCACGTACACTGTCCCTGCAGAGGCCAGCGCATGATGCATGGCGGCATGGTCGAACAGGCGCAGGTCCCGGCGCAACCAGACAAGGGCGTTTTTCATGGCTGGATCAGCAATTCATAGTAAACTGTGGGTATATCCGACAGTTGCAGCGCGGATATTACAGTAAAGAACACTTAACAGTCCTGCATTGAGAGCAATCATGAAAAAAGTCAAATTGACCAGAAGCATGCCAGTGCCGGGATTGTTACCGGAAACTAGTGAACTGAAGGAGCTAAAGGCACATATGACTGCCCCTGCGCTCAACCTGGCAAATCATTTCCTGATTGCCATGCCATCCATGCATGACCCGATCTTTGGCGGCACGGTCGTGTATGTGTGCGAACACAACGAGAACGGCGTGCTGGGCGTCGTGATCAACAAGCCTACCGATATGACCATGGAAGTGCTGTTCGACCGGATCGACCTCGAAGTGTCGTCCGCCGCCGAGCGCCACCTGGAATCGGAGCCGATCATGTTCGGCGGCCCGGTGCAGGACGACCGCGGTTTTGTGCTGCATACCCCGGGCGCGCACTATTCGTCTTCGCTGACGGTGACCAATGACGTCGCCTTCACCACTTCGATCGACGTGCTGGAAGCCGTGGCCCGCGGCCAGGGCCCGGAACGCATGATGGTGTCGATCGGCTACGCGGGCTGGAGCCCCGGCCAGCTGGAAGACGAACTGGCGCGCAATGGCTGGCTGACCGTGGCCGCCGATCCGCGCATCGTGTTCGAGGTGCCGATCGAGGAGCGCTACCAGGCCGCCATCAAACTGCTGGGCTTCGACCCCCTGATGCTTAACTCTGAAGCGGGTCATGCATAGTCCGGAAACTGTCTTAGGCTTCGACTTCGGCATCAAACGCGTTGGTGTCGCAATGGGAAACACGATGATCGGCCAGGCCAGTCCCCTGGCCGTCATTCAATCCACGGTCAACGATGCACGCTTCGCCGAGATCAAGGCCCTGATCGATAAATGGGGGCCGACCAGGCTGATTGTGGGCCTGCCGTTCCATCCGGACGGGGCCGAGCACGAAATGACGGCGCGCTGCCGCAAGTTTGCCAATCAGTTGAACGGCCGCTTCAATCTTCCCGTGGTGCTGGTCGACGAGCGCTACTCGTCGGCGATGATTGCCGCCAAGCGCGGCGAAATCATCGACGACCGCGCCGCTGCCATCATCCTCCAACAATACTTTGACGAATATGTCCCACACTGATCCCCAACTGCTTGACGCTGAAGCGCTGTACGCCAGCCTGCTCGAGCAGGTCAAGGCCGGCATTGCCGGCGCCAACGACCCGGCCATCGTCGGCATCCACTCCGGCGGCGCCTGGATCGCCGAGCGCCTGGCCAAGGACCTGAACCTGATTGCGCGCCTGGGTGTGCTGGACGTGTCCTTCTACCGCGACGACTACGCGAAGAAGGGCTTGCCGCACGACGTGAAGCCGACCCATATCGGCTTCGACGTCAATGGCGCCACCATTGTGCTGGTGGACGACGTGCTCTACACCGGCCGCACCACGCGCGCCGCCATCAACGAATTGTTCGACTACGGCCGCCCGGCGCGCATCATGCTCGCCTCGCTGGTGGACCGCGGCGAACGCCAATTGCCGGTGGCTGCCGATTTCGTGGCAGCCCACACGCGCTGCGCGCCGGGCCAGGCCCTGCGCCTGCAGCAGGGCGGCGACGGAAAGTTTTCCCTGACTATTGAACAGAACCATGCTTAATCCGCAACTCAACAAACACGGCGAGCTTCAGCACCTGCTGTCGACCGAGGGCCTGCCGAAGGCCATCATCAACCAGATCCTCGATACCGCCTCCTCCTTCGTGTCCGTCTCCGACCGCGAAGTGAAGAAGGTCCCGCTGATGCGCGGTAAAAGCGTTTTCAACCTGTTCTTCGAGAATTCCACCCGTACCCGCACCACCTTCGAGATCGCGGCCAAGCGCCTGTCGGCCGACGTGATCAACCTGAATATCGCGGCGTCTTCCGCCAGCAAGGGCGAGTCGCTGCTGGATACCATCGACAACCTGTCGGCCATGCACGCCGACATGTTCGTGGTGCGCCATTCGCAGTCGGGTGCGCCGTACCTGATCGCCAAGCACCTGCACGACACCAGGCAGAACCACGTGCACGTGGTCAACGCGGGCGACGGCCGCCACGCGCACCCGACGCAGGGCCTGCTGGACATGTACACCATCCGCCACTACAAGACGGATTTCACCAACCTGCGCGTGGCGATCGTGGGCGACATCCTGCACAGCCGCGTGGCCCGTTCCGATATCCACGCCCTGACCACCCTGGGCGTGCCTGAAATCCGCGCCATCGGCCCGCATACCCTGCTGCCGGGCGGCCTGGAGCAGCTGGGCGTGCGCACCTTCACCAACATGGACGAAGGCCTCAAGGATGTGGACGTGATCATCATGCTGCGCCTGCAGAACGAGCGCATGAGCGGCGCGCTGCTGCCGTCCGCCGGCGAGTACTTCCGCGCCTACGGCCTGACGCCGGAGCGCCTGGCGCTGGCCAGGCCGGACGCCATCGTGATGCACCCGGGCCCGATGAACCGCGGCGTGGAGATCGACTCCGCCGTGGCCGACGGCCCGCAAGCGGTGATCCTGTCGCAGGTCACCTTCGGTATCGCAGTCCGCATGGCGGTGATGAGCATCCTGGCAGGCACGCAAGCATAAAAATGAACGTACTTATCCAAAACGGCCGACTGATCGATCCGGCCAACAAGATCGATTCCAAACAAGACCTGTATATCGTGGACGGCAAGGTTGCCGCCATCGGCACCCCGCCGGCCGGTTTCACGGCCGGGCGCACCATCGATGCCGCCGGCAAGGTGGTGGCGCCGGGCCTGGTCGACCTGTCGGCGCGGCTGCGCGAACCCGGCTTCGAATACAAGGCCACGCTGAAATCGGAAATGCAGGCGGCAGTGCAGGGCGGCGTGACCTCCCTGGTGTGCCCGCCCGACACCGACCCTGTGCTCGACGAACCAGGCTTGATCGAAATGCTCAAGCACCGCGCCAATGCCCTGAACCAGGCCCACGTGCATCCGCTGGGCGCACTGACGCACGGCCTGAAAGGCGAAGCGCTGACCGAGCTGGTGGAGCTGACCGGCGCCGGCTGCATCGGCTTCTCGCAAGCCGAATCCCCGATCAGGGACACCACCGTTCTGCAGCGCTGCATGCAGTACGCCGCCACCTTCGGTTTTACGATCTGGCTGCGCCCGCAGGACGCCTACGTTGGCCGCGGCGGCGTGGCCCACAGCGGCCCGCTGGCGTCGCGCCTGGGCCTGTCCGGCGTGCCGGTGATGGCCGAAACCATCGCCCTGCACACGATCTTCGAGCTGATGCGTTCGACCGGCGCCAAGGTCCACCTGTGCCGCATGTCCTCTGCCGCCGGCCTGGAGCTGGTGCGCGCGGCGAAAGCGGAAGGCTTGCCGATCACCTGCGACGTTGGCGCGCACCACGTGCACCTGACCGACACCGACATCAACTTCTTCGACTCCAATGCGCGCGTCGACCCGCCGTTCCGCACCCAGCGCGACCGCGAGGCGATCCGTGCCGGGCTGCTGGACGGCACCATCGACGCCATGTGCTCCGACCACACGCCGTGCGACGACGATGAAAAGCTGCTGCCGTTCGGCGAAGCTTCGCCGGGCGCCACCGGCCTGGAGCTGCTGCTGTCGCTGGCTATCAAATGGGCCGACGATTACGCCGCGGCGCAGGGCAGGGACGACGCGCTTTCGCGCGCCGTGGCGCGCGTCACCTGCGAAGCTGCACGCGTGGCAGGCCTGGCGCAAGCGGGGCAGCTGGGCGTGGGCAGCGTGGCCGACGTGGTGGTGTTTGACCCGGCCGCGCGCTGGACCGTCAGCGGCAGCACTTTGGCCAGCCAGGGCAAGCACACGCCGTTCCTCGGCTATGAGTTGGCGGGGCAGGTGCAGGCGACCATCGTTGCGGGCCGGGTGGCATATGAGCGCACCGCAAGCTAAACGCAATCTTGACTGGCGCCTGGTGCTGCGCATCGGGCGCGTGGCGGTGCACCTGCTGGCCGGCATGGCGATTTGCGCGTTCATCTTCCCCTTCATCGGGACGGAAAAGCGCAACGGCCATATCCGGCGCTGGTCGCGCCAGCTGCTGGCGATCTGCAACGTCAGCGTGCAGATGGCGCCGGGCAGCGCGGCGCCGCTGGAGCAGGGCATGATCGTCTGCAACCACATCTCGTGGCTGGATATCTTCGTCATCAATGCGCTGTATCCATGCCGCTTCGTGGCCAAGTCGGAGATCCGCGACTGGCCGCTGGCCGGCTGGCTGGTGGCGCAGGCGGGCACTGTGTTCATCGCGCGCGGCAACAAGCGCGAGCTGCGCAATATTTTCAAGGGCCTGGTGCACGCCCTGCAGGACGGCCAGCGCGTGGCCTTCTTCCCCGAGGGAACGACGGCTGCGCAAGGCACGCTGCTGCCTTTCCACGCCAACCTGTTCGAGGCGGCCGTGGATGGCAAGGTGCCGGTGCAGCCGTTTGCCTTGTCCTATGTCGACCCGGCGGGCGAGCCCCATCCCTCGGTGGACTTCATCGGCGACATGACTTTCGTGCAAAGCGTGGTGAATATCCTCGACAGCAAGCCGGTGCGGGCGCGCCTGTCCGTGCTGCAAGCGTTACCGGGCGAAGGCGCCCATCGCCGCGAACTGGCGGCTGCGACCCACGCCGCGATCGGCGCCGCGCTGGGCATCGTGCCGGAGACGGAAACTTTACAGGAGCAATCAGCATGACCAGGATCAGCGTGCTGGCAGCGTGCCTGCTGTTGGCGGCCTGCGGCGACACCTTCACCAATGCTAAGGCCTTGCGCACGCAGGCGACGGAAAGCCTGACGCAAAAGAATTACGGCATTGCGGCGGACAAGGCGTATGCCGCGACGCTGAAAGCGCCCAAGGAAGCCGAGTCGTTTTTCCTGTTGGCCCAGGCCCAGGCGCAGCTGGGCCGCAAGAATGCCGCCATCGCGTCGCTGGAGACGGCAATCGTCAACGGCTTTACGGATGAAGAGGCAATCAAGGGCAGCGCCAACCTGGAACCGCTGCGCAGGTCGGAAGCGTACAAGGAACTGATGGCGGCCACGTTCGCGCCGGCCGCTGCGGCAGCGGCCGAAGGCGAGGCGCCCGCCGCGGCGGAAGGCGCTGGCGAAGCGGGCAAAGCCGACGGGCTGGCTCAATCCCAGGCCTCGGCCCCGGCCGAGGGCAGGCCGAAGCACTAAACCTTCCGGTATTCCGGGCAATCGACCTGCAGCAGGCTGCGGTCGTCGAGGCAGACGGCCGACAGCTTGCCGCCCCACACGCAGCCGCTGTCAAGCGCGATCAGGCGCGGCATGATGCGCAGCCCCAGCGCCGACCAGTGGCCAAACACCACGGTGGTATCGCTGCTGCGGCGGCCCGGCACTTCGAACCACGGCATCAGGCCGCTCGACGGATCGGCGTGCGCCGACTCCTTCATCTTGAAGTCCATCACCCCTGTGGCGCTGCAGAAGCGCATGCGGGTCAGGGCATTGACGATGCAGCGCAGGCGCGCGGCGCCGCTCAAGTCGTCGCTCCAGCGATCGGGCTGGTTGCCGTACATCTCGCGCAGGAAGCCGACCCACTGGTCGCCGCGCAAGGCCGCTTCCACTTCGCCGGCCAGCGCCATGGCCTGTTGCGCCGTCCACTGCGGCAGCACGCCGCCATGCACCAGCAGGTGCTCCAGGCGCATGATGGCCATCGGGCGCAGGCGCAGCCAGTGCAGCAGCGCCTCGCGGTCAGCCGCCGCCAGGATATGCTCGATGGTGTCGGAGCTCGATTCGGGCCGGATCCCGTTGGCGACCGCCAGCAGGTGCAAGTCATGGTTGCCCAGCACCGCGTCGATGCGGCCGTCGCTGCCCTGGCTCAAGGCCTGCACATAGCGCAGCGTAGACAGCGAATCGGGGCCGCGGTTGATCAGGTCGCCGCAAAACAGGATGGCGGGCGGGTCGTTTCCGGCGGCGTGTTCGGTATCCAGGATCTTTTCGACCAGGGTGACTGTCTCGCCATGGCAACCCTGCAGGTCGCCGACTGCATATGTTTTCATCGCATTAGGATAACGCATGATCGCGCTCGCCGGCGGTGCGCAGGGCCGGGCGCGCTGCACTAGAAGTATCAATTGGTAAGTAAATACCTTAGACGCAACGCTATGGGCTAGAATTTCCCGTCGCCCCGCACGCATACGGTACAATCGCCGCTTAGCGCGCGAGCAATCTTTCTTGCTGCGCTGCGACAATAGCGGCTGGCTCACTATACTGATAAGAACAAATGTTTTCCTTCCTCGTGAGCTTTTTCACGTCTGCACTCTTGACCCTGTGGGTCATCAAGGAAGTGCGGTTGCATGGCCCCGCATTAGATGCTGATTTCGGTGGCGTACAGAAAGTGCATGCCCACCACGTGGCCCGCATCGGTGGCCTGTCGATCTTTTTGGCCGTTGCGCTGAGCGCCTGCGTTTCGGTCTGGCGCGTGCCGGTCATGACAAGCTGGATGCTGTCGTTGATCATGTGCGCGATGTTTGCCTTCCTCGGCGGCATTGTCGAAGACTATACGGGCAAGGTCAGCGCCCGCCGCCGCCTGCTGCTGACCATGTTTGCCGCCTTGCTCGCCTATTTCCTGATGGATGCGCGCATCGATCGCATCGACTGGATGTTCTCCACCACGCCGGTTCCCTATTTGTGGCTGACCTTGCCATTGACGGTGCTGGCGGTGGCCGGCATTGCCAATGCCATCAATATTATCGACGGATTCAATGGCCTGGCCAGCGTGGTGACGATTTGCATGCTGTTGTCGCTTGGTTATGTCGCGCTGCAGGTCAATGATATGTTTGTGCTGGTGGCGGCATTGATGGTCGCAGGCGCCACCGCCGGTTTCCTGATCTGGAATTATCCGGTCGGGCTAATATTCCTGGGCGATGGCGGCGCTTACTTTATCGGCTTTATGCTGGGCGAATTGGCCCTGATGCTGGTAATGCGCAATCCGCAAGTTTCTACTTGGTATGCCGTATTGCTATTAATCTATCCCACTTTTGAAACCCTGTTCAGTGTTTATCGCCGCTTCTTCATCCGCGGTACCTCGCCCGCGATGCCGGACGGCATTCACCTGCACAGCCTGATTTTCCGGCGCGTGGTGCAATGGGCGGTGGGCCGCAAGGATGCGCGTGCCCTGGTGCGCCGCAATTCCATGACCTCGCCTTATTTGTGGATGTTTTCGCTGATGGCGGTTATTCCCGCCACGGTATTCTGGCGCTATACCTGGGTGCTCATGCTGTTCTGCCTGCTATTTATTGCGAGTTATGTCTGGCTATATGCGCGCATTGTCCGATTTAAAGCGCCGCGCTGGATGATTCGACATAAGAAAATCCGTTAAGCCGATTTCGTGTATATTTCAAGGCATCGAAATCAAATTAAAGGATAGGAAGATGGACCTGTCGAAACTGGCATCCGCTGAATTGCGCGACCTGCAGGAACAGATTAAGCGCGAATTAAAGCAGCGCGAGGGTATGGATAAGCAAAAGGCGCGCGAACAGATATTCGCCATCGCCCTGCAAGCCGGCGTGCCGCTGAAGGAATTGCTGGCCGGTTTCCCGGGCACGCGCAACAAGGGTGGCAAGGTGGAAGCGCGCTACCGCAATCCCGCCAATGCAAGCGAGCAGTGGACCGGCCGCGGCCGCCAGCCGAAATGGGTCAAGGACTGGGTCGAGGGCGGCAAGTCGATTGACGACCTGCGCATCTGAGCCAGCTTTTTAATATTTGTCTTGTTAGTTTCTATGGTTGCTCTCTCCAAATCCATCTTCAAAGCCTACGATATCCGCGGCATTATCGGTAAAACACTGGACGAAGGCGTGGCACGCTCCATTGGCCACGCTTTCGGCCTGGCTGCCGCCGCGAAGGGAGAACGCAGCGTGGTGATCGGCCGTGACGGCCGCCTGTCGGGCCCGGGCCTGATCGCTGCATTGGCGCAGGGCCTGCAGGCCGCCGGCGTCGACGTGATCGACCTGGGCGTGGTGGCAACGCCGATGGTGTATTTCGGGACCCAGGTGCTCGACACCCGTTCCGGCATCATGGTCACCGGCAGCCATAACCCGCCGGACTATAACGGCTTCAAAATGGTGCTGAAGGGCGAGGCGATCCATGGCGATGCCATCACCGCCCTGTACCAGGCCATCGAAGCGGGCCTGCAGCCGGCGGCCGCTGCCGGCAGTTACGGCACCCACGACATCCGCGAACAGTATTTGCAGCGCATCATCGGCGACGTGAAGATTGCACGCCCGGTCAAGATCGCCGTCGACTGCGGCAATGGCGTGGCCGGCGCATTTGCAGGCGACCTGTATCGCGCCATGGGCTGCGAAGTGGTCGAGTTGTTCTGCGAAGTGGACGGCACTTTCCCGAACCACCACCCGGACCCCGCGCACCCGGAAAACCTGCAAGACCTGATCCAGGCGCTGCAGGATAGCGACGCCGAAATCGGCCTGGCGTTCGACGGCGACGGCGACCGCCTGGGCATCGTGACCAAGGACGGCCAGATCATTTTCCCGGACCGCCAGATGATGCTGTTTGCGGAAGACGTGCTGTCCCGTAACCCGGGCGCCCAGATCCTGTACGACGTGAAATGCACGCGCCACCTGGCGCCTTACATCGAGCAGGCGGGCGGCAAGCCGCTGATGTGCAAGACCGGCCATTCGCTGGTGAAGGCCAAGCTGAAGGAAACCGGCGCCCCGCTGGGCGGCGAAATGAGCGGCCACGTGTTCTTCAAGGATCGCTGGTACGGCTTCGATGACGGCTTGTATGCCGGCGCTCGCATGCTGGAAATCCTGACGCGCCACGCCGATCCTTCCGCGCTGCTGAACGCACTGCCGAAGTCCGACAGCACGCCGGAACTGCAACTGCAACTGAACGAAGGCGAGAATTACGCGCTGATGGCCAAGCTGGCCGCTGAAGCGAAATTCCCGGGCAATGAACGCGTCATCGATATCGACGGCCTGCGCGTGGAATATGCCGACGGCTTCGGCCTGGCACGTTCCTCGAATACGACGCCGGTGATCGTGATGCGCTTCGAGGCGGAATCGCCGGCCGCGCTGGCGCGCATCCAGGGCCAGTTCCGCGATGTGATCCTGGCTGCCAAGCCGGATGCGCAACTGCCGTTCTGAATGAATATCCTGCTCGTGCGCGTCTCCTCGCTGGGGGATGTGCTGCACAATATGCCCATCGTGGCCGACATCAAGCGCCATTTCCCGGACGCGAACATCGACTGGGTGGTGGAGGAAGGCTATGTCAGCCTGGTGCGCCTGAACCCCATGGTGCGCCATATCCTGCCCTGGGGCCTGCGCCGCTGGCGCAAGAGCCTGGGCAAGAAGGAAACGCGCGCCGAGATCGGCGCCTTTTTCCGCCAGCTGCGCGAGGTTCAGTATGACTATGTGTTCGACACGCAGGGCTTGCTGAAGACCGGCGTCATCATGGGCGCGGCGCGCGGCAGGAACAAGGTCGGCCTTGCCAACGGCAGCGAAGGTTCGGGCTACGAAGGCATTTCCCGCATTTTCCACAGCAGGAGCATCCCGCTCGACCCGCGTACGCACGCCGTTGCGCGCGGCCGCCTGGTAGTGGGCGCCGCACTGGGCTTCAAGGTCGACTATCCGGCCGATTTCGGCCTGCCCGAAGTGCCGGCCGGCGAAGCGCGCCCGTACTGGATGGGCGACGAGCCGTACGCCGTGTTCTTCCACGGCACTGCGCGCGATGCCAAGAAATGGGCGCCGGCCAACTGGACTGAACTGGGCAGGGCGCTGGCGCCGATGCCGGTGCTGCTGCCTTGGGGCTCGGACAAGGAAAAGGCGGAAGCGCAAGCGCTGGCTGCCGGCATCCCGAATGCCCGCGTGCTGCCTAAACTGCAGATGGCCGACGCCGTCATGCTGGCGCGCCGTGCTGCGCTGGCGGTGGGAGTGGACACCGGGCTGACCCATATCGCAGCGGCCTTCTCGCGCCCGGTGGTGGAAATCTACGCCGACTCGCCGCGCTGGAAAACGGAAGGCAACTGGTCGCCGCGCATCATCAACCTTGGCGACAAAGGTTCGCCGCCCGGCGTGCCTGAAGTGCTGGCCGCCGCCAAGAGCCTGCTTTGAGCATGCGACTTTTTTACACGTTCATGTGGTGGCTGGCTTTGCCGCTGGTGCTGGGGCGCCTGTGGTGGCGCGGGCGCAAGGAGCCGGGTTATCGCCAGTACTGGGGCGAGCGCCTGGGCATTTACGGCGCGCGCGCCGCCAACGACGAACCGGCCACCATCTGGGTGCATGCCGTATCGGTGGGCGAAACACGCGCAGCCGAACCGCTGGTCGATGCCCTGTTGAAGAAATACCCGCAGTCGCGCATCGTGCTGACTTGCATGACGCCGACCGGGCGTGCTACCGGCAAGAGCCTGTTCGGCAAGCATGGCGCCCGTGTGGTGCAATCCTACCTGCCATACGATATGCCGCTGCTGGTGGCGCGCTTCATCCGCCATTTCGAGCCGCGCGTCTGCATCCTGATGGAGACGGAAGTGTGGCCGAACCTGATCCTGCAATGCCAGCGCGAACAAGTGCCTGTGGTGCTGGCCAACGCGCGCCTGAGCGAGCGTTCGCTGGGCAAGGCGCAGCGTTTCGGCAAGGTGATACGCGATGCGGCGCAGGGCATCACCCTGGTGGCAGCACAGACCGAAGCCGATGCGCTGCGCATCCGCGAACTGGGCGCCAGCAATGTGAATGTGACCGGCAGCATCAAATTCGACGTCGTCATCCCGCAGGCTGCGCTGGCAACCGGCGCGCAACTGCGCCAGCAGATCGGCGTGCGCCCGGTCTTCCTTTGCGCCAGCACGCGCGAAGGGGAGGAGGGCATGATCCTGGATGCTTTCCAGGCTGCGCGCGCAGCGCTGCCACCGGACGTTCTGCTGCTGCTCGTGCCGCGCCATCCGCAGCGCTTCGACGAAGTCGCGGCCATGGTGGCCGAGCGCGGCCTGTCGCTGCAGCGCCGTACGGCGCTGGCGCAAGCCGGCGCCAGCGTCGATCCTTCCACCGTGGTGCTGCTGGGCGATTCGATGGGTGAAATGTTCGCCTACTATTCGGCCTGCGACCTGGCGTTTATCGGCGGCAGCCTGCAGCCGCTGGGCGGACAGAACCTGATCGAACCGGCGGCACTGGGCAAGCCGATCATCGTCGGCGAGCACACCTTCAATTTCGCGCAAGCCACCGAAGACTGCCTGCAGCAAGGCGGCGCAGTGCGGGTGCCGAACAGCGATGGCCTGATGCAGCAGGCCGTGCGCCTGCTGGCCGATAGTACGGCGCGAGGCGCGATGGGCGCGCATGCGCTGACCTTCGCCAATACCCACCGCGGCGCCACCGCGCGCACGCTTGCATTGCTTCCTGATTTGAAGTGACAAATGTCATGACGAAGTCATGGCATTCTGTCCTGGTGCGCAGCGAGGGCAAAGCGGATACTGCGTTCACCTGAACCCAAGGAGACCGCAATGCAATCGTTCCGTAAGCTGTTGATCGCCGCCAGCATGGCCTGCGCCCTGCCTGCTTTGGCAGCTGAAACCACCCTGATCAAGGATGTCCGCGTCTTCGACGGCCGGGAAGTGCATGCCCGGCGCAGCGTGCTGCTGGAAGGCGGCAAGATCGCCAGCGCCGACTTCAAGGGCCAGGCGCCCGCCGGCGCAAAAATTATCGAGGGCACCGGCCGCACGCTGATGCCGGGCCTGATCGACTCCCACGTGCATGCCTATCGCTACCTCGACTTGCCGCTGCTGTTTGGGGTGACGACCCAGGTCGACATGTTCATGCCGGTGCAGGGCATGCAGGCGATCCACGCCCGCATGGCAAAAGGAGAGAACAAGGATGCTGCCGACGTTTTCTCGGCCGGCATCCTGGCCACCGTGCCGGGCGGCCATGGCACCGAGTACGGCTTTCCGATCCCGACCCTGGAGCAGCCGGGAGAAGCGCAGGCCTGGGTCGATGCCCGCATTGCCGAAGGCTCGGACTTCATCAAGATCGTGCTGGAACCGGGCTGGCCGGGACATCCGATGAACAGCCTTGATGTGCCGACCGTCAAGGCGCTGGTGGCGGCCGCGCACAAGCGCGGCAAGCTGGCCGTGGTGCATATTTCCAAGCTCGGCGATGCGCGCGCCGCCCTGGAAGCCGGCGCCGACGGCCTGGTGCACTTGTTCACCGCAGCGTCGATCGCTCCCGCCGAACTGCAGTCCTTCGTCAAACTGGCCAGGCAGCATAAGGCCTTCATCATCCCGACGTTTAGCGTGATGGAGAGTGTCGCCGGCCTGCCGCCGCAAGAGCTGCTTGGCGACCGGCAGCTGACGGCGCTGCTCGACAAGGAGCAGGTGGCGATCCTGGAAACCCTGCATGGCAAGGAGCCGCGTCCTGCCATCCTGGCCGCACCGAATACCGTGGTGGCCGCCCTGCGCGACGCAGGCGTGCCCCTGCTGGCAGGCACCGATGCCGGCAATCCGGGTACGCTGTACGGCGCGAGCCTGCACCATGAGCTGCTGGCGCTGACCAAGGCGGGCCTGACACCGTTACAGGCGCTGGCAGCGGCAACCTCGGTGCCGGCCAGGTACTTCCGGCTCGGCCTGCGCGGGCAGCTTGCCAAGGGCTACAAGGCCGATGTGGTGCTGGTCGATGGCGACCCGAGCAAGGATATCCTGGCGACACGGCGCATCGTGGAAGTGTGGAAGGATGGCGAGATCGTATCGCCGCTTCGCGCGAAGAAGCAGGCACTGGTGATGCAGGAACTGAATTCGAAAGGCGTGCCGCCGCAGATGCCGGCCGATGGCCGCATCAGCCTGTTCACCAGGGACAAGCTGGACAGCCCCTTCGGCGCCGGCTGGATGCCTTCCAATGACGCCATCCTGGGGGGCAAGTCGAGCGTGCAGGTCGACTACGTCGACGATGCTGCGGTCAGCGTGAAGGCCAGCGTGCAGCCCGGCTTTGCCTTCCCATGGGCCGGCCTGGCCTTCATGCCGGGCACTTCGCCGATGGCGGCGGCCGACCTGAGCGCGGTCAAGGTTCTGCGCTTCCGCGTCAAGGGCGATGGCAAGCGCTATGCGGTGGCAATCATGTCGCGTGCCGGGCAGATTCCGGTCAGCATGCCGTTCGAGGCCGCAGCCGATTGGCAGGAAGTGAGCTTGCCGCTGGCCGGATTCAAAGGCATCGACACCAGCGCGATTACAATGATTGCTTTCAACGCGGGGCCGCAGACCGGGGACTACCGGTTCCAGATTTCCGACGTGCGCCTGATGCTGCAGTAAGGAGCGATGATGGAGAAGTTCAAGCGCTTGCTGGCCGGCCCCTGGGTGCCGCCGCATCTCGGCAAAGCACCTTACCTTTGGCTGCTGTCGCTGAACTTCTTCCTGTGGAAGTACTTCTACATCAAGCCAGCGCTGCTGGAGTTTGGTTTGCTGGTATTGTCGATCGTGGTGTTCGTGCCGATGTACCTGGCCAGCTACCGCTTGCGCAACCGGCAGGCGCTGCCGCTATTGCTGGCAACTGTCGTCCTGGGCTTCGCGTGGGCCCCGTTCAATTTCGGTGCCTGCACCTTTTTCATATTTGCCTGCTCCATGTGCGCGGCGCTGGAACAGCCGCGCCACGCCTACCTTGGCATAACGCTGATCCTGGCTAGTGCCGCGCTGGTGGCACTGGCAGCGCAGTTGCCCTTGCCATTCCTGTTGCCGTCACTGGCCGTCGGTGCGCCGGTCGGCATCGCCAGCGTGATGGATGCGCGCGTGCGCCGTTCCGGCCAGCAGCTGCTGCGCAAGCAGGAAGAAGTCGAGCACCTTGCCCGCATTGCCGAACGCGAACGCATTTCGCGCGACCTGCATGATTTGCTGGGGCATACCCTGTCGCTGATTGCGATCAAGGCGGAACTGGCGGGGCGCCTGCTGGAGCGCGATACTGCTGCCAGCGCAAAAGAAATCAAGGATATCGAGAGCACGGCGCGCCATGCGCTGGCCGAAGTACGCAGTGCGGTTACCGGCTTCCGCCAGACAGGCTTTGTGCAAGAGCTGGCGCAAGCTCGCGCCGCCCTGGCCGCGGCAGATGTGACGCTGGACGCCGAAGTGCAGGCCTTCGCCATGCCTGCGACGGCGGAGAATGTGCTGGCGCTGGCTTTGCGCGAGGCGGTGACGAACATCCTGCGCCATGCCCGTGCCACCCGCTGCCTGGTCAGCGTACGGCAGGAGGGCGGCCAGATCGTCTGCCATATCCGCGACAACGGCCGCGCGCCAGTGGACCGCGCGGCCCTGGAGTGCGGCAACGGCCTGCGCGGCATGCGCGAGCGTGTCGCGGCGGCCGGCGGGCGCCTGGCTTTGCGCACGGAGGACGGCCTGGCGCTGGAATTGTATTTACCGATGGGAGTTGCTGCATGATCCGGATCCTGATTGCCGAAGACCAGTCGATGGTGCTGGGCGCATTGGCTGCGCTGTTGAAGCTGGAGCCGGACCTCGACGTCGTCGGCCAGGCCCGCAACGGGCAGGAAGCGCTGGCACAATGCGAAGAGCTGCGCCCGGACATCGTGTTGACCGATATCGAAATGCCGCTGATGACAGGACTGGAATTGGCTGCGGCGCTGTGCGGGCGCGGCAGCCAGTCGCGGGTGGTGATTGTCACCACCTTTGCCCGTTCCGGCTACTTGCGCCGCGCCATGGCAGCCGGCGTACGCGGCTACCTGCTGAAAGATGCGCCTTCCGAATCGCTGGCATCCGCCATCCGCAGTGTGCATGCCGGCGGGCGCGCCATCGCACCCGAGCTGGCGCTGGAAAGCTGGAGCGGCAGCGAAGATCCCTTGAGCGAACGGGAACGCCAGGTGCTGCGCCTGGCCGGCGAAGGCCGCAGCGGTGCCGATATCGCGAAACAACTGAGCCTGTCTGAAGGCACCGTGCGCAACTATCTGTCGGAAGCGATCAGCAAACTCAATGCCGGCAACCGGGTCGAAGCTTTCCGCCTGGCGCGCGAAGCCGGCTGGCTTTAGTTGCCTGTCACGCCGATGATCGGCCCCAGCTTGGCATGGCTGTCATTGCGGCCCAGTGCCGGGGAGTAAAGCGAGGAAACCGAACCATCGAGATACAGGGCGTCGCGGCACTTCAGCGTGTCGCGAAAGTAGCTGGCGAAGGCATACAGGTTGAGCGGGACATCGCTGATGACAAAGATCGCCTTGCCATCAATGGCGCAGACGCCATTGCGGATATAGGCCGAGCGGGAGATTGGGTCGAACAGCGGGTTGATCCTGCCTTCCGACAGCAGCATCGGGCCGGACTGCGTGGCGATACGCGCCTGGCGGGCGAAGGCGGGGTAGGCGCTTGATTCGACGACCTGTGCACCAGCATCCGTCACCAGGAACACGCCGTTCGGTTGCAGGAAGAAATTGCCTTTGCCGTGTTCCAGGTTGAGCGGGGCGAACTCGATGCCATCGGCCACCAACAGGCCTACCGGGGAGTAATCCGCATGGTACATCCCGGCGTTCATGGCGAACGCCAGGCGCTGGCCGTGCCCGGCCAGCGCTGCGGCAAGCTTATCGAGCCGCTGGTACGGGCGGCCTTTTTCATCGTTGAGAAAGAGCTGCAGGCGTTGCCGGGCCGGATCGATCGTCACCACGGTAAAACGGGGCTCGGCGGCGCGCGTCGCCGCGCACGCCGCCAGCAAGGCACACAGGGGCAGGGCGACGGCGGCCGCGAGAGCGCGCATCAGGTGAATAGTGGCGGCAGTTCGGCGGCGCGTTTGCGCAGCAGTTGCTTGGCTTCTTCGTATTGCGGATAGATGCGGCCGACATTGGCCCAGAAGCGCGCGCTGTGGTTCATTTCGAGGATGTGCGCCAGTTCGTGCGCCACCACGTAATCGACCAGCGGCAGCGAAAAGTGCATCAGCTTCCAGTTCAGGCGGATGATGCGCTGGGCGGTACAGGAACCCCAGCGCGTGTCGGCCGAGGACAGCGAGAAACCGGCATACTGCACGCCCAGGCGCGCCGCATACAGGTCCAGCCGCTGCTGGAACAAACCCTCCGCCTGCGCCTTGTACCAGTTCTTGACACGTTCCTTGAGCAACTGTTCGGTGGCGCCTTGCACCAGGCCCATGGAGAGTTCCATCGCCACCGGGTCGAATTCGGTGCGGTTGCGAGGCGCCTGGTACAGGCGCAGCGTGATTTCTTCACCGAGGTAAGGCAGCCTGGCGCCGTCATCCCAGACGATGGGCGGCTTTTCCAGGCGCGCGGCGCGGCGCTGGCGGCGCTCGTCGAGCTTCGACAGGATCCAGTGCTGCTTGGCGCGGATGGCGTTATCGATATCGGCCAGCGAGCAGCGCTTGGGAGCGGTGACATGCAGGCCGTTGTCGTCGACTGTGAACCCGATGGAGTGGCGCGTGGAGCGCTTCAGGACATATTCAAGGATGTATTCGCCGACAAGCAGTTGTCGTTTGTCCTGGTCGCCGGACAGTGGCGGGGAGGCGGGTTCCGGGCGGCGCAGTTGCACCGGGGGACGCAGCAGGTTCACGGCCGCAGGAGCGGGCACGGGAAACGGGGAAGAAGGCGCGGCCGCGGGCAGCGGCGCCTCCTGTTGCGCTTCAGCCTTTTCGGCTAGCCAGCGCTGTAGGCGTGGGGCGAAATGACGCGCATTTCTGATTCGATCCACTGTTCCACCTGCTCCATCAATTCGTCCGGAGTTTTACCTTCCGACGAAATCGGTTTGCCAACCGACACCGTGACGGTGCCCGGTTTCTTGATAAAGGAATTCTTTGGCCAGCACTCGCCGGAGTTCAGCGCAATCGGCACCACCACGGCACCGGTTTCCACTGCCAGGCGCGTGCCGCCGCTCTTGTATTTGCCTTGTTGGCCGACTGGAATGCGGGTCCCTTCCGGGAACATGATAATCCATTGGCCGTCTTTGAGTCGACGCTTGCCGTGCGCAACAACCGATTTAAATGCGTTCTTGCCTTGCTTGCGGTCGATCGGGATCATGCGCAGCAGCGCGATGCCCCAGCCGAAGAAGGGGATGTACAGGATTTCTTTTTTGAACACGAACACCAGCGGGCGTGGCAAGTTCGCCAACAGGAAGATGGTCTCCCATGCCGACTGGTGCTTGGACAGGATGATCGCCGGCGCATCCGGGAAGTTCTCATGGCCCTTGAACTGGTAGTTAATGCCGCAGATCCATTTGGCACACCAGACGATGAAGACATTCCAGCGCGAAGTCACGAAATAGCGTTTGTTGTAGGGCAGCGGCGCCGCCAGCATGCAGACTGCGGACCAGATGACGGTGGCAATTGCCATCACGGCCATGAACAGGGCGGAACGCAGGAACAGAACGAAATTACGCAACGACGGTCTCCAATCAATTGGTCTTAAGTATATGGTCTACGGTGGCAGCCAGGTCAGCGAAGATTTGCGTGCCTGGCGGCAGGCCGCCCGTAGCATTGGTCTTCTCGCCTTTGCCTGTCAACACCAGGAACGGCACGCAGCCGCTGATGAACCCTGCCTGCAGGTCGCGCAGCGAATCACCCACAGTCGGCACGCCTTTCAGGCTGATCTCGAAGCGCTTCGAAATTTCCGTGAACATGCCAGGCTTTGGCTTGCGGCAGTCGCAATTGTCGGCCGCCGCGTGCGGGCAGAAGAAGATGGCGTCGATGTCGGCGCCAACCTGCTGCGCCAGCCGGTGCATCTTCTGGTGGATCGCATTCAGGGTGTTGATGTCGAAATACTGGCGGGCGATGCCCGACTGGTTCGATGCAATCACCACACGATAGCCCGCCTGGTTCAGGCGGGCTATCGCTTCCAGCGAGCCGGGGATGGGAATCCACTCGTCCGGCGACTTGATGAAGTCGGGCGAATCGTGGTTGATCACGCCATCCCGGTCCAGGATGATCAGCTTGGTCGGCTGGCTCTGTGGCATATCAGGCCGCCAGCTTGGAAATATCGGCGACGCGGTTCATCATGCCGTGCAGGGAAGACAGCAGCGCCAGGCGGTTGTTGCGCAGGGCGATGTCTTCGGCCATGACCATCACGTCGTTGAAGAAGGCATCGACTTCTTCCTTCAGCTGCGCCAATGTCTTGAGCGTGGCGCTGAAGTCGCCCTTGGCCCACGCCGCATCGACTTCCGGAGCCACGCGGCCCATGGCGGCGTGCAGGGCCTTCTCGGCTGCGTCCTGCAGCAGTTCGGCCTTGACGGTGCCCGCCTGCGCCAGCGCTTCCTCGTTCTTCTTCAGGATGTTGGTGATGCGCTTGTTGGCGCCGGCCAGCGAGACAGATTCCGGCAGGGCGGCGAAGGCTTGCACGGCCTCCAGGCGCTGCACGATGTCGTCCAGGCGGTCGGGGTTCTGCGCTACCACGGCTTCGATCTCGTTGACGCTGAAGCCGCGTTCGCGCAGCATGCCGCGCAGGCGGTCCAGCATGAAGGCGCTGACTTCGGCGCTTGGATCCTTGAAGTTCGGCACGGCTGCGAATTGCGCGACGGCCTCGCCCAGCAGCGCGGAGATAGGCAGCGGCAGGCGCTTTTCCACCAGCATGCGCAGCACGCCCAGCGCGTGGCGGCGCAGCGCGAACGGGTCCTTGTCGCCGGTTGGCTGCAGGCCGATGGCCCAGATGCCGACCAGGGTTTCAACTTTGTCGGCCAGCGCCACGGCGGTGCCGGTGGCGGTGGACGGCAGGCTGTCGCCGGCGAAGCGCGGCTGGTAGTGTTCGGAGGCGGCCAGCGCGACTTCTTCGTGCTCGCCGTCGTGGCGTGCGTAGTAAGTGCCCATGATGCCTTGCAGCTCAGGGAATTCGCCCACCATATCGGTCAGCAGGTCGGCCTTGGACAGGCGCGCGGCGCGTTCGGCCAGCGCCTTGTCGCCGCCCAGGCGGCCAGCGATGGCGGCGGCCAGCGAGGTGACGCGTTCGGAGCGTTCGGCCTGGGTGCCCAGCTTGTTGTGGTACACCACGTTCTTCAGCAGCGGCAGGCGCGATTCCAGCGACTTCTTCTTGTCCTGCTCGAAGAAGAACTTGGCGTCGGACAGGCGCGGGCGCACCACGCGTTCGTTGCCGCCGATGATGGCGGCCGGGGTGTCGGTAGCAATGTTCGACACGATCAGGAAGCGCGAGCGCAGCTTGCCGCTGGCGTCGGTCAGGGCGAAGTATTTCTGGTTGGTCTGCATGGTGAGGATCAGGCATTCCTGCGGCACGGCCAGGAATTCTTCCTCGAAGTGGCACTCGTACACGACCGGCCACTCGACCAGGGACGACACTTCTTCCAGCAGCGCTTCCGGCATCAGCACCTGGTCGGCGCCAGCCTTGGCCAGCAGCGCGCTGCGGATTGCTTCCTTGCGCGCTTCAAAGCCTGCAACGACCTTGCCGGCGCAGGCCAGGGTGGACGCATAGGTTTCGGCGTTGGCAACGGTGATCTCGCGCTTGCCAGGTTCGGTCAGGAAGCGGTGGCCTTCGGTCTTGTTGGCTGCAGTCAGGCCCAGCAGGGTCAGTGGGAGCACGGTGGCGCCATGCAGGGCAATCAGCGCGTGGACCGGCCGCACGAACTGCACGGTCTCGCCGTCCGGACGCTGGTAGCTCATGACCTTAGGGATAGGCAGCTTGGCGATGGTCTCTTCCAGCGCTGCCTGTGCACCGGTTTGCAGGGCGGAGCCGGCGGCCAGTTTGGTGTAGAAGAAGCTTTCGGCCTTGCCGTCCTGGGCGCGTTCCATGTCGGCCACGGCGATGTGGGCCAGGCCCATGCCGGCCAGCTTCTTGGTCAGCGGCGCAGTAGGGTTGCCGTCGGCGTCAAGCGCGATGGCGACCGGCAGGATCTTTTCGCGCACTTGCTTGTCCGGCGAGGTGGCGCGCACCTTGGTGATCGACACCGCCAGGCGGCGTGGAGTGGCGTAGGTGGTGGCGACGCTGTCTTCTTCCAGGAAGTCGCGCGCTTTCAGGCCGTTGACGATGCCAGCGGCGAAAGCGGCGCCCAGCTTGGACAGGGCTTTCGGCGGCAGTTCTTCGGTCAGCAGTTCGATGAGCAGGGTCTGATTCATGTTCGGTATTGTTTTATTTGGCGACCATAGGGAAGCCGAGGCGTTCGCGGGACTCGTAGTAGGCCTGGGCCACCATGCGCGACAGGGTGCGCACGCGGCCGATATAGGCGGCGCGCTCGGTCACGGAAATGGCGCCGCGGGCGTCCAGCATATTGAAGCTGTGCGAGGCTTTCATGATCTGCTCGTAGGCGGGCAGCACCAGTTGCAGCTCGATCAGGCGCTTGGCTTCCGATTCGTGGTTGGCGAATTGCGCGAACAGCAGGTCGGTGTTGGCGTGCTCGAAGTTGTAGGTCGATTGTTCCACTTCGTTCTGGTGGAAGACGTCGCCGTATTTCAGCTGCTTCTTCTCCCCATTCTCTTCCCACTCGGTCCACACCAGGTCGTAAACGTTTTCCACGCCTTGCAGGTACATGGCCAGGCGCTCGACGCCGTAAGTGATTTCGCCCAGTACAGGTTTGCAGTCGAGGCCGCCGACTTGCTGGAAGTAGGTAAACTGGGTAACTTCCATGCCGTTCAGCCAGACTTCCCAGCCCAGGCCCCAGGCGCCCAGGGTCGGGCTTTCCCAGTCGTCTTCCACGAAGCGCACATCGTTCTGCTTCAGGTCCAGGCCCAGCGCGGCCAGGGAACCCAGGTACAGGTCCAGGATGTTTTCCGGGGCCGGCTTCAGCACGACCTGGTACTGGTAGTAGTGCTGCAGGCGGTTCGGGTTTTCGCCGTAGCGGCCGTCTTTCGGGCGGCGCGATGGCTGGACATAAGCGGCGCGCCAAGGCTCAGGGCCAATTGCACGCAGGAAAGTACCGGTGTGGAAGGTGCCCGCGCCGACTTCCATGTCGTATGGCTGGAGCAATGCGCAGCCCTGCTTGTCCCAGTAGGATTGCAGGGTCAGGATAATTTGTTGAAATGTCAGCATCGTGGTCGTTGGTGGCGCCCTGGGCGCGAGCGTTATCGGTTCGCTAAAACGGCTCATTTTAGCGGTTTTTGCGGCGAACCTGTAGAGTTTTGCCCGGGCTGCGGGGCGTTTGATCGATATCAAAGCCAGTGCGCGCCACCTGAACCGATGCACGGCCGGTTAGTCCAAGCGCCATGGACATGCCAAACGCCGACTACGACTCGGCCTGGAAGCAGGCGATCGAGCTCTACTGGCCTGATTTCACTGAACTTTTCCTGCTTGAAGAGTGGGGATGCCGTCCCGCGCCCGAGAGCCAGGACCAGGAACTTGCCAAATGCTCGCGCGATAGCAATCTGGGCCTTTTCCGGGTCGACAAGCTGTTGCGAGCGCCCGGTGTGGATGGGCAGCCATACCTGTGGCATATCGAAATCCAGGCTGCCCGCCAGCGCGGGTTCGCGCAGCGCATGTTTGTTTGCCAATACCGTTTATATGAGCATTTTCAATTGCCGATGCGCAGTATCGCAATCCTGGGTGACCATAGCCCGACCTGGCGGCCATGCCGGTTTGAACTTGCCGCCGGCAACACCCGCACCACGTTCGACTTCGAGACCATCAAGTTACGGGACTTTGAAGACCGCCTGGCGGAGCTCCTGCTCAGTGACAACGTTTTTGCATAGCTGGTGGTGGCGCATCTGTTCACCCTGCGTACTCGCAAGGAACCTTTAGAGCGTGCGATTGTCAAAGCAAAACTGCTGACGGGACTGCGTACATGTGGTTGGACGCGCAAGAAGTCCAGGGACGTGTTCGACCTGATTGAGAGGATGATGACACTGCCAGCATTCCTGCAGGCTGAGCTGGAAGCACAGCAGCAAATTTTCGACGGGAGGCTGGAAATGGCTTGGAAATATCTATGGCAAGAGCGCGCTGAACAGCGTGGAATGGAACGGGGTGAAGCAAGGGGGGAGGCAATTGGAAAAGCGAGGGGGGAGGCAATTGGCGAAGCGAGGGGGGAGGCACGCGGTGAGGCGCGCGGTGAAGCACGCGGCGAAGTTCGAGGCGAAGCACGTGGTCGACTGGAGTCGATGCGAAGCATGATCTACGCCCAACTTGAGCTGCGGTTCGGGCAGCTCGACGCGGACGCACGTCAAAAAGTGATGAATGCTTCGCCGGATGAGCTACAGCGTTGGTGCCTGGCGGTAGTGACCGCCAGGACCATTGACGAGGTCTTTTAGCTGCGCAGCTTGCGCGACCACAGCCAGGCGGCGGCGATGGACAAGCCGGCGAGGGCGAGGAGCAGCTTGTTCTGCAGCCTGATGTAAGGCGTGTCGCCGGACATGCCTTGCACCGTTGCGCTGAGGACACCTGGCGTGCGGTAGGGCAGGGAGTGCGCAATTTCGCCGCGCGGAGAGATCACGACCGTTGCGCCGCTGTTGGTGGCGCTCAGCATTGGGCGGCCGGTCTCCAGCGAACGCATTTGCGACATCTGCAAATGCTGCGGGATGGCGATCGATTCGCCGTACCAGGCCAGCTCGGATACGTTCAGCATCACGGTCGCACCGGTCAGCGAAATCTGTTCCGCGATCTCTTCGCCGAACACATTCTCATAGCAGATGTTTGGCAGCACCTTCTGGTCTTTCACCGGGAACGGGGCCTGGATTACTGCGCCGCGCGTCTGATCGCCGAGAGGAATCTGCATCAGGTTGGTGAACCAGCGGAAGCCGGTCGGGATGAATTCGCCGAACGGCACCAGGTGGTGCTTGTCGTAGCGATAAGTGCTGGCTGCCAGCGTTGGCGACAGGCCCAGCACGCTGTTCGAATATTCCACCCCATTCGTCATGGGAATACCCAGCGCGATGTGGCTGCCGGTGCGGCGCGCAAACTGGCCGTAGGAATCCAGGTAGCCCGGCGGCAGTTGCGAGGCAAACAGCGGCACGCCCGTTTCGGGAATCGCGATCAGGTCGGCCGGTGTTGCCGTTACCTGCTGCTGGTACATGCGCAGGATATCGCCGAGATGCTTGATATCGAACTTGTTCTGCAGCGCGACGTTGCCCTGAACCAGGCGCACCGACAGCGCTTTGCCGGATGGCACGGTCCATTCGATCCGCCCCAGCACAAAGCCGCCGAGCCAGATGGCCGCTACCAGGCCTATCGCCTTGTAGCGGAAAGGATGCATCATTAGCGGCAGGGCGCCCGCTGTCATGGCTGCCAGCCAGCTGATACCGTATACGCCCAGTACAGGTGCATAGCCAGCCAGCGGCGAAGTATTGTGGGCGTAGCCAGCGGTGACCCAAGGGAAACCTGTAAACAGCCAGCCGCGCAGGAATTCAAACAAAGCCCAGCACGCCGGCAGTACCAGCAGCGCCGCAGCAGGCAGCGGCAGCGGCCAACGCTTGCGCAGCCAGGCAGTAGCAGCCATGGCGCCCGACGTATACAGGGCCATTGCCGCCGCCAACAGGGCGATCGAAATCGCGGCGAGCGGCGCGGGCATGCCGCCAAAGTCGTGAATGGCGATGTACAGCCAGTGGAAACCAGCCAGGCACCAGCCGAAACCGAAAGCCCAGCCCACCAGGGCGGAAGCGCGCACGCCGTCGGCACGCAAGGCCTGGTACACCAGCACCGCCAGGGAAAGGACCTGCAGCGGCCACCAGCCGAACGGCGCAAACGCAAACACCCCAACCGCGCCGGCGATGGCGGCGATCAGCATGCGGCTACGGGTAGAGCGGGGCGGGGCAGGCGGTTCGCCTGCCTTGGTCTTACGCCAGCGCATTAGTCCTGCTCGTCCAGGGAGGCAGGCAGTTTTTCAACCGT
Source organism: Duganella sp. Root336D2 (assembly GCF_001425005.1). Classification (GTDB taxonomy): domain Bacteria; phylum Pseudomonadota; class Gammaproteobacteria; order Burkholderiales; family Burkholderiaceae_D; genus Rugamonas. Next base: position 215,507 of record NZ_LMDB01000012.1, read on the forward strand.
CAGCACATGGACCTGGCGCGCATCGGCGCGCAGCACTTCAAAACGCAGGTTGGCGATGTCAAAGGTATCGCCCTTATGCGGCATGCGGCCCAGGTGCTTGGCCACCAGGCCGCCGATGGTGTCGACATCCTCGTCGAGCAGGCCGGTATCCAGTTCTTCGTTGAACTGTTCCAGCTCGGTCAGCGCCTTGACGCGCCAGCGCGGGCCGATCTTGCCTTCCTTGATGGAGAGGATATTGTCTTCTTCTTCGTCGAAGTCGTATTCATCTTCGATATCGCCGACGATCTGCTCCAGCACATCCTCGATGGTGATCAGGCCGGCCACGCCGGAGTACTCATCGACCACGATGGCCATGTGATTGTGGTTGGCGCGGAAATCGCGCAGCAGCACATTCAGGCGCTTCGATTCCGGGATGAAGATCGCCGGGCGCAGCATGTCGCGCACGTCGAACGATTCTTCCGCGTAGTAGCGCAGCAAGTCCTTGGCCAGCAGGATGCCGACCACCTTGTCGCGCTCGCCTTCGATGGCAGGGAAGCGCGAGTGGGCCGTTTCCAGCACCAGCGGGATCCATTCTTCGATTGGCTTGGTGATATCGATGACATCCATCTGCGAGCGCGGGATCATGATGTCGCGTGCCGACAAGTCGGACACCTGGAACACGCCTTCGATCATCGACAATGCGTCGGCGTCGATCAGGTTGCGTTCATGAGCGTCGTGCAGGACTTCAAGCAGCTCCGAGCGGCTCTCGGGCTCAGGGGAAATCAGGGCGGTGAGTCGCTCGAACAGCGACCGGTGTGGTTTAGCGTCATTCCTGACGCTACTAGAGTGCTCTTGCATAATTGGCATTAAAGCCGTCGTTCCGAAGTGCTATAGCATACACTAAACAGCCGAGCCACGGCCGAAATTATCAGATTGGAAACTCATGCAGATCAGTGCAGTCACCTATGGATCCGACCAGTGCGGCCTGGTTTGCGGTTACCTGTTCGGGCGTGGCCCGCAGCCGGTGCCGATCGAAGCCTCCGAGGCCGAACACTGGCTGCGCGAACCCGGCAATCCACCCGGTGAATTTCTCTGGCTGCATTTCAACCTTGCCAACACCGCCAGCGAAAAATGGATGCGCGAGCATGCCGTGCTGGCCAATGAATACTACGACAGCCTGCACGAAGAGGGCGCGCGTTCGACCCGTATCGAGCAGGCCGACGATACCCTGGTGGCGGTAGTGAATGATGTGTTGCGGGATTTCAGTTTCGAGCCCTCGGATATCTCCAGCGTCTGCCTGAGCGTCGACCGGCGGCTGGTGGTAAGCGCCCGGCGCAAGCCCTTGCAGGCGGTGGAGCGCTTGCGGCAGGCGGTGCGCAGCGGCGAAAACCTGGTGTCGAGCGTCGTGCTGCTGACCCACCTGCTGCGCGACCAGGCTGACGTGCTGACCCGCATCGTGCGCGACGCGACCGGCAAGGTGGACCGGATCGAAGACAACCTCCTGTCGGGCAGGCTGAAATTCAAGCGCGCCGACCTGGGTGCCCTGCGGCGTGTGCTGGTGCGGCTGCAACGGTTGCTGGCGCCGGAACCGGCCGCCCTGTTCCGCCTTTTGCAACGGCCGCCGTCGTGGGCCGGCGAAGCCGATCGCCAGGAGTTGCGCGAGTCAACCGAGGAATTTGCGGTGGTGCTGAACGACATGGCCGCGCTGCAGGAGCGCATCAAGTTGCTGCAGGAAGAGATTGCCGCGCTGGCCGGCGAGGCCAATAACCGCAGCCTGTATGTGCTGACCATCGTGACCGTGCTGGCGCTGCCGATCAATATCATTGCCGGCCTGCTGGGCATGAATGTCGGCGGCGTCCCGCTGGCCGACGACAAGGCCGGCTTCTGGATCATCGCCGGCATCGTGGCCATATTTACCGTGGTGGCTGGCGCCTGGCTGTTCCGCCAACGTAACAATTAGCCGGCGTTGCCGCGCTCCTTCAGCCACTGCGTAAAGGTCGCCACGCGCGGCGAGGCGCGCCGGCGGCCCACGGCAAACGAATAAGTACCGCTATCGATACAGGCCGGAACGAGGCGCTGCAGCGCACCGCCTTCCACCATTGCCGCAACGAAGATTTCCGGCACCACCAGCACTCCTATTCCCTGTACAGCGGCCTGGATGGCAAGGATGGTGTTATCGAAGCCGATGGTCGGCGCCAATGCGCTGCTATCCATGCCGTGCGCCTGGTTCCAGCCTGGCCACAGGTCGGGCCGGGAAAGCACACCGATGCGCGGCGACTTGGCCAGCCAGCGCAAATCTTGCCGCTCGCGCAGGGTGGCGCCCTTTGCGAAGGCTGGACTCGACACCAGGATGCAGCGCTCGTGCATGAAGACCTCGGATGGCAGTCCACGCAGTTCTGCCGCATTGCGCCGCAGGAAAACATCGACCGGTGCAGAAGGATTGATGGCGCCATCGGTGGTGCGCAAATCGACGTGGATGTGCGGGTATCGTTGCCGGAAGCCCGGCAGTTGCGGAATCAGCCAGTGCATCGCCAGCGTCACGCTGGTATCGACCAGGATGGACGCTTGGCTGGACCGGCCGCCGCCGGGTTGCAGCAGGTCGACGATCCCGGCCATCTTGCCCGCCGCCTGCTCGTGCAGCTGCCGGCCGGCAGCTGTGAGCGTGGCGGAATTGCCGGCCGCACGTTCGAACAGTACTTGCCGGAGGTGTTCTTCCAGCGCCTGCACCTGGCGGCTGACGGCGCCCGGTGTCAGGTGCAGGGCTTGCGCCGCCTGGCGGAAGCCGCCTTCGCGCACGACGATGCAGAAAACGTGGAGTGCGTTGAGGGGCGGGCGGACAGTCATCGATAGCTCGGCGAAGTGGTGTTGAGAAATACTCAACGCATCATACCAAGTTCTCGTTTGAATGCCTGGCGGGCAAGCCGCACACTGTGCGCATGAATAATACTTATTGGATGTTCGTGGCCATGGTGGTCTTCACCGTGTCCAGCCCGGGGCCCGGCGTTCTGATGACGCTGGACAACGCCATCGCAAGCGGCTGGCGCGCGGCCATGCATGGAGTGCTGGGCCTGGCCATCGGCGCCGCGATCATGGCCGGATTGTCAGCGGCCGGCATCGGGCTGCTGGTTCGCTCCTGGCCGACCCTGTTCCTGCTGCTGAAATATGGCGGCGTTGGTTATCTTTTCTACCTCGCCTACAGGACCTGGCAACGTGAACCAGCGCCGATCGGCGCGGCCGGCGCTTCGCCTGCGAAGGGCTATGGCAGGCGAATGCTGCGCGGTGCGTTACTGCAGGCGAGCAATCCGAAATCGCTATTGTTCTTCCTGTCGGTCCTGCCGCAAGTTGCCGGCGCCACGGGGACGGCGCGACAGCAGGTGCCAGTGGCATTGGCCATTGCCACCTACTGCATGGGGCTGCTGGTTATCCACGGTATCTATGCGGGGCTGGCTTCAAAGGCCAGGGCCTGGCTCAGCCGGCGGAGCGCAGCGCGCACCATGTCGCGCCTGAGCGCCCTGGTGTTTTGCGCCTTCGGCGCGACCATGCTGTCGCTGCAGATTTAGTACGGGTCGGCGTACCCGAGGCCGGTGACGATTTCGGTTTCGATGCCTTCCATCTCGGCCGCTTCCTCGTCGTCCTCGTGGTCGTAGCCCTGGGCGTGCAGCACGCCGTGCACGATCAGGTGGGCGGTGTGTTCTGCCACGGACTTCTTTTGCTCGGCCGCTTCGCGCTGCAGCACGTCGGTGCACAGGATGATGTCGGCGCGGGTCGGTTCGTCCTCGGCCACTTCCTCGCCCTCGTTGTAGGCGAAGGTCAGCACATTGGTGGCGTAATCCTTGCCCCGGTAATCGCGGTTCAGTTCCTGGCCTTCGGCCGCATCGACAAAGCGGATGGTCAGTTCGGCCGGCGCGAACAAGGCCGCCTTGACCCATTTGCGGATCATCGGGCGGGTGATTTCTTCCTGCAGGCGCGGGTCGGCGTATTGGACGGACAGGGCCAGCTTATTTTTTTCGGACATTGCGCACAGCTTTCACAGCGGGTTTGACGGTTTGCAGCAGGGGCGCGATTTCGGCGCTGGCTTCCTGCGCGCTTTCATAGGCATCGACAATGCGCGCCACCAGCGGATGGCGCACCACGTCGGCGCTGGAGAACTGGCTGAAGGCGATGCCGCGCACATTGCGCAGCACGTGCATGGCGTCGACCAGGCCCGATTTCTGGTGCTTCGCCAGGTCGACCTGGGTGACGTCGCCCGTTACCACGGCCTTGCTGCCGAAGCCGATACGGGTCAGGAACATCTTCATCTGTTCCACCGTGGTGTTCTGCGCCTCGTCCAGGATGACGAAGGCGTGGTTCAGCGTGCGGCCGCGCATGTATGCCAGCGGCGCGATCTCGATCACCTGTTTCTCGAACATCTTCTGGGTGCGGTCGAAACCAAGCAAGTCGTACAGCGCGTCGTACAGAGGGCGCAGGTACGGGTCGACCTTCTGGGCGAGGTCGCCCGGCAGGAAACCCAGGCGTTCGCCTGCTTCCACCGCGGGGCGGGTCAGGATGATGCGCTTGACCGCGTCGCGCTCCAGCGCGTCGACGGCGCAAGCGACTGCCAGGTAAGTCTTGCCGGTACCGGCCGGACCGACGCCGAAGCTGATGTCGTGATCGAGGATGTTGCGCAGGTAGCGGATCTGGTGCGGCGTACGGCCGCGCAAGTCGTTGCGGCGCGTCTTCAGCAGCGGGCTGGTGATGTCCGGTTCGTGGAAGGGGGGCTCTTCGCCGGTTGGGGCGTAATCGTCCTGCGCTTCGCTGGCGCGCTGTTCGACCAGGGCCAGCTGCACTTCCTCCACCGGTACTACCTTGTCGGCGACTTCATAGAAGCGCTCGAGGATGGCGACTGCACGTTCGGCATTGGTGCCGCTGACGATGAACTTCTCGCCGCGGCGGAAAATGGTCACGTCCAGCGCCGCGGAAATCTGGCGCAGGTTTTCGTCGAGCGGGCCGCACAGATGGGCCAGGCGCGTGTTGTCCAGTGGTTCTGGAACGAAGTAGTGCGGTTGCACAGGGGTTTTAGTTTTCAAAGGTTCGCTTCTCCGCGCAGGGAGTAATCCATACTTTCAATGATGCGCACGCTGACCATTTGGCCGACCAGGGCTTGCGCATTGGCGCCGCCGTCGAAGTGGACGGTGCGGGTATTGCTGGCGCGGCCCTGCATCTCGCTGCCGCCGCGCCTGGATGGGCCTTCCACCAGCACTTGCATGGTCATGCCGACCATGGCGGCGCTGTGGCGCTTGGTGTTTTCATCAAACAGGGCTTGCAGGCGCTGCAGGCGGGCCGACTTGACTTCGGCCGCGGTGTCGTCGGCCAGGTTGGCGGCCGGGGTGCCGGGGCGCTTGCTGTAGATGAAGCTGAAACTGTTGTCGAAATCGACGTCCTGCACCAGCTTGAACATCGCCTCGAAATCCTCGTCCGTCTCGCCGGGGAAGCCGACGATGAAGTCCGACGAAATCACCACGTTCGGTCGCACCGCGCGCACCTTGCGGATAATGGACTTGTATTCCAGCGCAGTGTAGCCGCGCTTCATGGCGCCCAGGATCTTGTCCGAGCCATGCTGGGCCGGCAGGTAGAGCTGGTCGGCCAGTTGCGGGATCCTCGCGTAGCAGTCGATCAGGCGCTGCGTGAATTCCTTCGGATGGCTGGTGACGAAGCGGATCCGTTCAATGCCCGGGATTTCGGCCACGTATTCGATCAGCATGGCGAAATCGGCGATGCTGCCGTCGGCGGTTTCGCCGCGGAAGGCATTCACGTTCTGGCCCAGCAGCATGACTTCCTTTACGCCCTGCGCCGCCAGGCCGGCCACTTCGGTCAGCACGTCCTCGAAACGGCGCGACACTTCCTCGCCGCGGGTGTAGGGCACCACGCAGTAGGAGCAGTACTTGGAGCAGCCTTCCATGATCGAGACATAGGCGAAGGCGCCTTCCACGCGTGCCGGCGGCAGGTGGTCGAACTTCTCGATCTCGGGGAAACTGATGTCGATCTGCGGCTTGCCGGACTGGCGGCGCAATTCGATCATCTTGGGCAGGCGGTGCAGGGTCTGCGGGCCGAACACCACGTCCACCAGCGGCGCGCGCTTGACGATGGCTTCGCCCTCCTGCGAGGCGACGCAGCCGCCCACGCCGATGACCAGTTCAGGCTTGGCTTGCTTGAGTTTCTTGAAGGTGCCCAGGTCCGAAAACACCTTTTCCTGCGCCTTTTCGCGCACGGAACAAGTGTTGAGGAGGATAACGTCGGCGTCTTCGGGGGATTCGGTACGTACCAGTCCCTCGGACGCGCCGAGCAGGTCTGCCATCTTGTCCGAGTCGTACTCGTTCATCTGGCAGCCGAAGGTTTTAATGAAGACTTTTTTCTGCATACCCACAAGTTTACCGTAAATCGCCACCTCGCCCTTGAAATAAGGCCGCGCGGGTCCTAGAGTTAAAAAAGCAATTTTCTGCGGGAGCTACGTCATGGCTATCAATGGAATAGGACCGACCACCCCGAATTTCCAGCAGGTCGATAACGCCGCCGCCGAGCGCCGGCTGACCGAACAGCGCCAGTTGCAGCAGGAAGAGCAGCGCATCCGCGAACAGCAGGCTGCGCGAACCGAGCAAATCAGCACCCGCCGTGAAGAAACCCGTGCCCTGGAACAATCCCAGTCGGCCCAGCAGCAAGACTTCCTGACACGCCAGCAGCTATTGGCGCAAAACGCCCAGGCCGGGCGCACGGTGCCGGGCACGCCGGCACCCGGCAGCATTATTTCCGTTACAGCCTGAAATATCCGCGCAACACAATTTCCGTGTGGTTCTTTCGTGCGACACAGGAATAATGACTGTGTTGAAATGGCATTGTTGTCAAGATTTTCGGCAAATCATCGCCAAGTCTTGATGTTGAACAAGGTTAGCTTCGCAGAGCAGCATGAGAATTTAGCAAGACTGCAAGCACTTTCCTCAACACTCCACTGTCAAGAGAGGATCATCATGGCACACCACGCTCTCGCTTCGCAGGAAAGCTACAACCCGAACCACCTGCTGGACATCCTGCTCGGCAAAATGCAATTGAAGAACGATGCTGCGCTTTCGCGCATGCTGGAAGTTGCTCCACCCGTAATCAGTAAAATCCGTCACCACCGTTTGCCGGTCGGCGCTTCGCTGCTGATCCGTATGCATGAAGTGACAGGCATGAGCATCCGCGAACTGCGTGACTTGATGGGCGACCGCCGCACCAAGTACCGCCTGTCGGATGCCCAGGGCCGCCCGAAACCGGAAGACAAGCCAGTCGGCGCGTCGACCCAGGGCGGCATGCCGCAAGCCAGCGCGCATTGAGCGTGCCGGTGCCTTAAGCCATCAGCACCAATGCAATTTCTTCATATTGCAGTTCCGTTTCGCGGAACAGGTGCAGGAAAGTGTCTTCGCCCAGGTTGAGCGCTTTCCAGGCAATCGGGGAGACGGACGGCACCAGGTCGTCCGGTTTCCGCACCAGGTCCAGCGCATGCACCACCGCGTCGGCCACGTGCACGATCGCTGCCAGGAAGCCGGCGCCCGGCTTCCCGGGCTCGTGGTGGCCGGCAATCGCCAGCCGCATCGTGTCTGAAAAATTCCAGTGCTCCGCCAACGCCAGGCCGGCTTCGACGTGGTCGATGCCGAGCACGGCGCGTTCCGCCTCCAGCGTATAGCAATCGTGCTGCTTCTGGTAGGCGATGACCTCCGCATACAAGTCCGGGAACGTCGACACCAGTACCAGGCGGCCGATATCGTGCAGCAGGCCTGCCGTGAATGCATAGTCCTGGTTGAATCGCACGTGGCGTGCCAGCACCTTGGCGCAGGCAGCTGTCGCAATCGAATGGCGCCAGAACATGCTATGGTCGAAGCCAGGGCACAGCTTGCCGGCGAAGCAGCCGGTGACGGCAGCTGCCGTAATCAGGTTGCGCGTACTCTGGAAGCCAAGGAAGGTAATCGCTTGCTGGATCGTGGTGACTTTGACCTGCAGCCCGAACAGCGAGGAATTGGCCAGGCGCAGCGTTTTGGCCGTCAGGGCCTGGTCATGTGAAACCTTCTTGGCCAGCACCGCGATGTCGATGTCCTCCTGGTCCACGCTATTCAGCAATTCCATCACCACTACCGGCAGCGATGGCAGGTCGTCCAGGTTCTTCACCACGTCGTCATAACTGAGCTGCTCGCTCATGCAGCCTCCTTGCCGACGCGAAATTCGGTGACCAGGGCGCGCAGCGCATTGGCCGCGGAATCTTCGGCATTGGCCGGATCGTGGCGGCGGAACAGCACTTCGATGCGCGCCAGGTGGGCTGCACGTTCGGCGGCCGCCTGGGCCGGATCGGGCGCCGTGTCGTCGACCACGGCCAGCGATTCGATGCCATGGTCCGGCAAGCGCGCCAGCATCCGTTCGGTCAGCACGGTACCTGCCGGCAGCAGGACCTGGCCGTGCGTGTCCAGCAATTCATCGGAAAGCACCATTCCAGGCTCGGCTTTGGCCAAAGGCAGGTGGCGGTAAGTCGCCGTCATTTTTTTATCTCCAACATAAGCATGCCAAATCTTACATCAGTGACGGAAAGGCATCACCCTTAAAATCTTGCCAAGCGACACCGCTTCCCTTACATTGGTGGGAATATGGGGAGGGAGTGAATGTTTGGTATCCAAGGCCGGCTGACTGCACTGTTCGTTGTGATCGTCACCGTTGTGCTGGGCATTTCCGGCACTTACGCACAGTACAGCCTGGGTCACGAACTGGAAGTAGCCAACCAGCGCCTGCGCGAAGGCGTGCTGACCCGTTTGCAAACCAGCTTGCCCTCCGCGCTGTGGGACCTCGACAAGGCCAAGGTCGACAATATCGTGGCGGCCGAGATGCTGCCGCCGGAACTGGTGGCGATCCGCGTCTACGATACTTCGGTCGGCCTGTTCTCCGGCAAGCGCCGCAAGGATGACGGCAGCATCGTCCCCATCGAATCCGAAACGACCGTGCAGGGGGCCCCGGTGGTGGCCGACCTGGCGTACCGCGATGCCGGCGCCGCCGGCAGTGCATTGAAGCCGGTGATTGTCGGCCGCGTGGTGGTGAATTTCAGCCGGGCCCAGATCGATGCCACGCTGGCCGCCGAGGTGCGGCGCAAGGTGGTGGAAGTGCTGACCCTGGACCTGATCCTGGTGGTGGCGCTGGCGCTGTCCTTGCGCATCGTGTTCGACCCTTTGAAGAAGTTGCGCGACGGTTTGTTCGAACTGGCGACGCGCGGCTCCGACGAAGTGGAGGAGCTGCCGGAAAAGCGCAGCGATGAACTGGGCGACGTGATCCGCGGCTTCAATGCCATCCAGCGCAAGGTGAAATCGATTATCAAGCGCACGCGCGAAGCGGAGGACCTGGCGCGCCGCTCGGCGCAGGAAACGGCGCAGGCGCTGGACGACCTGCGGCGCACGCAGGAATCGCTGCTGCAGGCCGAGCGCCTGGCCTCGCTCGGCTCCCTGGTGGCGGGGGTGGCGCATGAAATCAATACGCCGGTCGGGATCGCCCTGACCAGCGCCTCGGTGCTGATGGATGCCACCACGGCCGTCGACGAGTCGATGAAGGCCGGCCAGGTCAGGAAGTCGGAGATCCAGAAGTACATCGACACGGCCGGCGAAAGCGCGCGCCTGATCATGAACAATGCTTACCGCGCAGCACACCTGATCCACAGCTTCAAGCAGATCGCAGTCGACCAGGTCAGCGAAGCGCGGCGCCGTTTCGAGCTGAAGGAGTACATCGGCGAGGTGGTGTCGAGCCTGCAACCCAAGCTGAAGAAAACCCGCATCGTGGTCGCGATCAACTGCCCGGATGACATCATGCTGGACAGCTATCCCGGCGCCCTGGCACAGGTTATCACCAACCTCACGCTGAACTGTGTCGAACATGCCTTCGAGCCGGACGGCGCGGGCAATATCGATATCAACGTCATTCCCGAAGGCGACGCCATCGAGATGCAGGTAGTCGACAACGGCAAAGGTATCGCCCCCGATATGCTGGACAAGGTGTTCGACCCCTTCGTCACTACCCGGCGCGGGCAGGGCGGTACCGGCCTTGGCCTGAACATTGTCTTCAACCTGATCGTCAAGCAGTTCGGCGGCACCATTTCCGTTTCCAGTACGCTGGGCAAGGGCGCCAGCTTTGTGCTGCGCATTCCGCGTGTGACACCCGGCGGCGAGAACGAAGACAAACATCCCGACGCCCCGCTGCACGCCCGGCCCGTGAGCTGAGCGCCGCCACTGCAGTTTCTGCCGCATACTGAAGCCATGCAGGGAGAAACCTTATGGATAAGCAGCGCTTGATCGCCTTGCTGCGCGGCATAAATGTCGGACGCGCAAAACGCGTTGCGATGGCCGACTTGCGCAAGGTGCTGAGCGATATGGGATACAGCGACGTGCGCACGCTGCTCAACAGTGGCAATGTGGTGTTCGATTGCGACACGGCCGATGCTGCCGACAGCGCCCTGCACATCGAGGAAGCGCTGGTCTTGAAGCTCGGCGTTCCCGCCAAAGTCACCGTGATCGAGGCTGCCCAGTTGGCTGAGATCGTCAAGGAAAACAGCCTGCAGCACGTGGCCGATGACCATTCGCGCTTGCTGGTGGCTGTGCTCAATAAACCCGAAGAAGACCGCAGCAAGCTGGAACCGCTGGCGCGGCAGCGCTGGCAGCCGGAAGCGTTCGCGCTGGGACGCCATGCTGCGTATATCTGGTGCCCGGATGGGGTGCTGGCCAGCCGCGCTGCCGCCGCCATGGGCAAGGCACTGGGCGATGCGGTCACTTCACGCAACTGGAGCACGATCAGCAAATTGCACGCGATGGCAAATAATTAGTTGTCCGCCGTCGCGTTGAGCGTCTAAAATCGCTTATCCATGATTTTGTCAGACGCACAATGAAGATTAATGATTCGATAAGAGGGGCCCTGATTCTCGGTGGCGTCGTCCTGGCCCTGGTAATCGGCGGCTTCGCTGTGGCCGACAATGGCTGGCAGAAGGTCAGCTGCATTGGCCGCGCCATTGTCGGTGGTGTCGCCTTCAGCAATATCCACAGCGTTTGCGGCTTATGACTGGCGCGCGCGCCGTTCGGTCACCGTTTCATATCCCACTCCCCAGCTATCGGTCTCCACTTCGTCGATGATGACGAAGGTGGTCGCCGGGTCTTTGTCCAGCACCTCCTGCAGCATGCGGGTGGTGCGGACAATCAGTTCCTTCTTCTGTTCCCTGGTCGGGCCGCCTTGTTCTCGGGTGACTTTGATGTTCACATAGGGCATGTCATTCTCCTTTGATTACCAGTTGCCGGCTGCGGCGCCGTCGTCGACGGTCAGCACATGGCCGGAGATGAAGGTCGAGTCGGTCAGGTAGAGCACCGCGTCGGCGATGTCTTCGGCGGTGCCCATCTTGTGGGTCGGCACCAGGCCTTTCAGGAATTCCTGGGTGCCGGCATCCGGGCTATGCAGCGGGGTGCTGATGATGCCGGGCGCCACGGCATTGACCTTGATGTTCTTGCTGGCCACTTCCAATGCCAGGGCGCGGGTCGCCATATTCAGGCCGCCTTTGATCAGGACAGGCAGCAGGGCGGTCGCCTTGGCTGGCGTCACGCCCAGGCTGGCAGTGATGTTGACGATATGGCCACCGCCATTGGCCTCCATATGGCGCACCGCTTCCTGCGCCGGGAACAAGAAGCCCTTCAGGTTGGTCGCCACCAGGGCGTCGGTCTCGGCTTCGGTGTAGTCGACCGTCGGCTTGGCGATGAAGATGCCGGCGTTATTTACCAGGATGTCGACCTTGCCGAAACGTGCAGCCGCTTTTTCGAACAATTCCCTGGCCGTCTGCGGCGAGGCGATATCGCCAGCCACCGGCAGGAAATTGGACGGATTGCCCAGTTGGGCCGCTGCGGTTTGCAGACGGTCCATGGTGCGGGCATTGCCGACCACGTTGTAGCCGCGGGCCAGGTAGGCCTTGGCGATGGCGAAACCGAGGCCGCTGGAAGCGCCGGTGATGATGGCTGTCTTAGTCATTTGAAACTCCTTGAGTTGGGTTACGGTGAGTCCACTATACTTATGACGTTCAGGCGGATAAATATGGCTTTCGGTAATTGACTTGATACATGGGGTAATGAATGCGGCGCCATTTCGACGATATGCAGTTGGGCAGTATCGAGTTGTTCGTGCTGGCGGCGGAGCAGGGCAGCTTCACTGCCGCGGCGGCGCTGGCAGGCGTGACGCCGGCGGCGGTGAGCCGTTCGATTTCGCGCCTGGAGGAGCGGCTCGGTGTGCGGCTGTTTGTGCGCACGACGCGCCAGATCCGCCTGACCGATGGCGGCAAAGTGTATTTCGAGCAGTGCCGGCAGGCGCTGTCGCAATTGGTGGAGGCTGAGCGCGAAGTGACGGGGCAGCAGGCCGCGCCATCGGGCAAGCTGCGTATCAGCGTACCGACGCCGTATGCGCATTACCGTTTGCTGGAACGTGTGGCTGCGTTCCGCGTGCAGTTTCCGGAGGTGCAGGTCGAAATCCACGTCAGCAACCGGAATATCGACTTTGCCGAAGAGGGCTATGACCTGGCGGTGCGCGGCCGCGCGCCGCAGGACTCAACCCTGATCGCGCGCAAGCTGGAAGATGCGGCCCTGGTGCTGGTGGCATCGCCGTCTTACCTGAAGCGGCGCGGCATGCCCAGATCGTTGGAGGAGCTTGCAGACCATGAATGCATCCAGTTCGTGCTGCCCAGCACGGGACGCCTGATTCCCTGGCAGTTCATGCGCGACGGCGCGCAGATCGAGCTGGCGGGGAGCGACGCCATCGTGTGTGCGGAAGACTTCCTCGGCATGGGGACGCTGGCGGTGCATGGCGGCGGCATAGCGCAGACCTATCGCTTTGCCGTGGAGCGCGAACTGGCCAGCGGGGTGCTGGTCGAACTGCTGCCGCAGCATGGCGGCTGCTCGCGGCCTTTTTACTTGATCTACCCGCACGCACGCCACCTGTCGCTGCGCGTGCGCAGCTTCGTCGAGTTCGTCCTGCGCTAGCTTTCGTGCTGGCGCTGGCGGAAAGCAGCGACCTTGTTGCGGTTGCCGCACAGCGCCATGCTGCACCAGCGGCGGCGGTGCGATTTGGTGCGGTCCAGGAACCACAGCGTGCAGGCGTGGTCTTCGCATTTGCGCACCAGCTTGAAGTCGGCCGTCGCCAGCAGCTGCGCTGCCGCCTCGGCTAATGGCGCCAGCAGCTGCTGCGGCGTGCCGGCAGCGTAGCGGGCCTGCAGCGACAGCCCATTCCCACTTTCTGCTACCAGCGCCATGTGGCGTTCGGCGTGCGCCAGCGCTGCATTCAACGCCGCGACGTCGACCCGCTCGCCGGCCTTGCGGGCTGCCACGGCAGTGCGGACGGTTTCTCGCAGCGCGCGTGCCGCCGCCAGCAACTCGCCGGGGTTGCCGGGCGCGCCGCCTTGCGCCGTAACCTGTCCGGCCGCCGCCAGCCATGCCATGACATCGGCATCGCCATGCCAGGTTTCCTCGCCGTGCACCACGGTATTCATCAGATCCAGTGCGGGATGGTCGCCATAAAACTCGATCATTTTCCTGTCCTCCTGGTTTTATTGTAACCATCAAAATAAAGCTTGACAAGTTACGTGGTGGGAGTAATCTAGTAACCATCAAAAAAAACTTTAAGGGGTTAGTGATGAATCGCACCATCCAGGCTGACGGCGTCAATATTTTCTACCGCGAAGCAGGCGCACCCGACGCACCGGCGATCCTCCTGATGCACGGTTTCCCCACCAGTTCCCACATGTTCCGCAACCTGATCCCGCTGTTGGCGACCAAATACCGCGTGATCGCGCCCGACCTGCCGGGTTTCGGCTTTACCGAGGTGCCGGCGGCGCGCAACTACGAATACACCTTCGACAACCTGGCCCGCACTATGGAGGCCTTCCTGCAAGCCATCAAACTGGATAAATTCGCACTCTACGTGTTCGACTACGGTGCCCCGGTCGGCCTGCGCCTGGCGGCTGCCAAACCGGAACGCATCACGGCCCTGGTTTCGCAGAACGGCAACGCCTACCTGGAAGGCTTGAGCGATGGCTGGACCCCCATGCGCAAACACTGGGCCGACCCGAACGAAGAAAACACCAACGTGATGCGCGGATTCCTGACACCGGAAGCGACCAAATGGCAATACACCCACGGTGTCGCCGATCCCGCTACCGTAGCGCCCGAGTCCTATACCCTGGACTCGGCACTGATGGCACGCCCAGGCAATATCGATATCCAGCTCGAGCTGTTTTACGATTACCGGAAAAACCTCGAGCTGTACCCGGCGTTCCAGGAATTCTTCCGCAAAGCTCAGGTGCCGACGCTGGCGATCTGGGGCAAAAACGACCCGTTCTTTACCCCGCCTGGCGCCGAAGCCTATCGCCGCGACAATCCGAACGCCATCGTGCAATTGCTGGATACCGGCCATTTCGCGCTGGAGACCCACGCTGAGGTGATCGGCAAAGCCATCCATGCCCTGTTAGACTAGACGCTTTCGAGGAAAGCCTGACCACGCATCGATGAAGCCATACACCATCGCGCTGCTGCTGGCCGGCCTGGCTTTGGCCGGCTGCAGCAGCAAGCAAACCGTTACCTACACGGCCCCCACCACCGCCTCCAACCCGCAAGTGCTCTTGCTGGGCGAGGTGCATGACAACAAGGAGGCGCATAAGCTGCGCCTGGAAGACTTGCGGCAGCGCGTGGAAGCCGGCTGGCGTCCCGTGATCGCAATGGAACAGTTCGACCGTGAATCGCAAGGCTTGCTGGACGAAGCGCAGAAGGGCTGCCTTGATGCGTCCTGCTTGATCAACGTCATGAACAAGAAGGGCTGGGACTGGCAGCTGTACCACCCGCTCATCCAGCTCGCACTCAGCAACCACCTGCCGCTGGTCGCCGTCAACCTGTCGCGCGCAGACGCGTCGAAAGTGGTGCGCGACGGCGTGGCATCGAGCTTTGATGCCGCCACCGTCGCCGCCTACAAGCTGAATGAGCCGCTGCCTTCCGACCTGCGCCGCGGCCAGGAGAAGGCGATCCAGGAAGGTCACTGCAATATGGCGCCCGACATGATGTTGCCCGGCATGGTCAATGCCCAGGTGGCGCGCGATATCTGGATGGCCAAGCTGGTTCGCCAGCAGCAGCCGCGCGACGTGGTCCTCATCGCAGGCAACGGCCATGTGCGAAAGGACATCGGCGTACCGCGTTGGCTGAATGCCATTGAACCCAGGCTGAACGTCCGCACCATTGGCTTCATCGAGCCCGATGGACTGCAGGGCAGCTATGACGAAATCCGCAAGGTAGCTGCGCAAAAGCGCACAGACCCTTGCGCGAAATTCAAGTAAACTTCCGGCCCTGCCGACCCCAATATACCAAGGAGCAAAGAATGCAGATCGCAGGTGAAATGTTGATCGGACACGCCGCCGTCAAAGGCAGCGCAGGCCAGATGAAGGCTACCGACCCGGCCCGCAATATCGAGATCGAGCCAGCATTTGGCATGGCTACACCAGCCGACCTGCAGCGCGCCTGCGAACTGGCCGCGCAAGCATTCGACTCCTACCGCGAAACCACCCTGGAAAAGCGCGCGCAATTCCTGGAGCACGTGGCGCAGAACATCCTCGACGCCGGCCCGCAACTGATTGAGCGCGCCATGCAGGAATCCGGCCTGCCGCAAGCGCGCCTGGAAGGCGAGCGTGGACGTACCGTCAACCAGCTGCGCCTGTTCGCCAAGGTGGTGCGCGACGGCTTGTTCCTGGGAGCGACGCTGGATTCGGCGCTGCCGGAACGCGTGCCGCCACGATCCGACCTGCGCATGCGCAAGATCGGCGTCGGTCCGGTTGCCGTATTCGGCGCCTCCAACTTCCCGCTGGCGTTTTCGGTTGCCGGCGGCGATACCGCGTCGGCGCTGGCCGCTGGCTGCCCGGTGGTCGTGAAAGCCCACCCTGCGCACCTTGGCACCTCTGAACTGGTAGGCAAGGCGATCCAGAAAGCCGTGGCCGACTGCGGCCTGCATGAAGGCGTGTTCTCACTGGTGATCGGCGATGTGCAGATCGGCGGCGATCTGGTGTCGCATCCAGCTATCAAGGCGGTCGGCTTCACCGGCTCGCGCGGCGGCGGTTTGGCGCTGGTGCGTATCGCCCAGGCCCGCAAGGAGCCGATTCCGGTGTACGCGGAAATGGCATCGATCAATCCGGTGTTCCTGCTGCCGGGCGCACTGAAAGCCGGCGCTGCACGCATCGCACAAGGCTTTGCCGATTCACTGACCATGGGCTCCGGCCAGTTCTGCACCAATCCAGGCCTGCTGATTGCGCTGGAAGGCCCTGAGCTGAACGAGTTTGCTGCTGCGGCAGCGGCTGCGGTGCAAGCCAAGCCGTCGACCACCATGCTGACCCCTGGCATCCACAAATCGTACGAAGCCGGCGTCGGCAAGCTGGCCTCGCTGGACAAGGTGGAACTGCTGGCGCAAGGCGGCGCGGGGAGCACTGCCTGTGCGGCACAACCGCACCTGTACAGCACCGACGTCGACACCTTCCTGTCCACGCCTGCGCTGGAAGACGAGAACTTCGGCCCAAGCTCGGTACTGGTGCGCTGCCGCGACGCGGCCGACCTGCGCCGCATCGCAGAGCATGTGGAAGGCCAGTTGACCTCCACCGTGCATGCAACCGCCGACGACCGAGAGATCGCCGCCGGCCTGCTGCCGACGCTGGAGCGCAAGGCTGGCCGTATCCTGTTCAACGGTTTCCCGACTGGTGTCGAAGTGGCGCATGCGATAGTGCATGGCGGTCCGTTCCCATCGACCTCAGATCCGCGCAGCACCTCGGTCGGCGCTACCGCCATCGACCGTTTCCTGCGGCCGGTGTGCTATCAGGATGCGCCGGAATGGGCACTGCCTTCGACCCTGGCCAACAGCAATCCGCAAAACGTGCCGCGTGTGGTCGACGGCAAGATCCAGACGGGCGCATAAGCCTGCGTGGTCATGGTAAGGTGGTCCGCATGATGGAAACTGTGTACAAGACAGAGCAGCCGAGCCGGGCTGACATCGATGCGCTCACCGGGCCTGCGGTGCTGGAATTTGGCACCAACTGGTGCGGCTATTGCCGCGGCGCCCAGCCGGCCATCGCCGAAGCGTACCGCGAGTACGCCAACATTCCTCACTTCAAAGTGGAAGACGGGCCCGGCCGTGTGCTGGGCCGCGCCTTCCGCATCAAGCTGTGGCCGACCGTGGTCTTCCTGAAAGATGGCAAGGAAGTCGCGCGCGTCGTGCGCCCGGAAGATGCCGACGAACTGCGCGAAGGCTTCGCGCAGATTGCTGCCATTTGACACCATTTGTTCAGGCATCCTTGACATTGTTCAGAAAAAAGATTTAACTATTAACTAATTAGTTAATAGTTAAATCTTTGGGGCGGCGCATGAAAAGGATTCCTAACGTTATACGAAAGCATCGGGTCGCCAGTGAAGACCTGGCCGCGGTATGCGCCGGCCAGGTGCGTTATGCCCCAGCCAAGTCACTCTGGCTGGTGGCGATGGGAGGCGGGGCGGTGTATGGCATCCTCGCATACCCCGTGTTGCCAGCGATTGCGCTATTTGCCTTCGCCACAGCGTTTGTGCTGCTGTTCGGACACTCGCTGGGAAGTCATCGCAAACTGATACACAACAGTTTTGCATGTCCCAAATGGCTGGAGTACCTGCTGGTCTGGACCGGTGTGCAAGTTGGCCTGGCAGGGCCGATCGGTTTGCTGCGCCAGCACGAGCTGCGTGACCATGCGCAGCGGCAGCAGGATTGCCACCCATACCTGCGGCACGGCGCTGGGTTCTGGCGCGACGCCTGGTGGCAGTTGCATTGCGAGCTGATTCTGGACAAGCCTCCGGTGATCCACATCGAACGACGCATTACCGGGAGCGCGTTCTATCTGTTTCTGGAACGAACATGGATGCTGCAGCAGTTGCCGCTGGCCCTACTGTTCTATTTTTGGGGCGGCTGGGCCTTCGTGTGCTGGGGTGTGTGTGCCCGTATCGGCGCCGGTGTGACAGGCCATTGGCTGATCGGCTATTTCGCACATAACCACGGCGATATGTCCTATGAGGTGGATGGTGCCGCAGTGCAAGGGCGCAACATCCGCTGGACTTCCCTGCTGACCATGGGCGAGAGTTGGCATAACAACCACCATGCCTTCCCGCATTCGGCGCGGCTTGGGCTGGCGGAAGGGGAGTGGGATCCTGGCTGGTGGGCATTGCGGGTCCTGGAGCGCTTTGGACTGGTGAGGGATTTGCAGTTGCCGGACGGGCCGGAAAACAAAAATGGCCTGGACCGTTGCCGGTTCAGGCCATTCCTGGTCAGCCTCTGGTGGTGACCAATCACTTGTGCAGTTTCAGCAATCCTTCTCTGCTTCGCTCTTCATGAGCAAGGGCGAAACAAAAAAGCCTGAACCGTTTCCGGATCAGGCTTTTTGATGAATCCTGGTGGTGATAGGTGGACTTGAACCACCGACCCTAGCATTATGAATGCTATGCTCTAACCAACTGAGCTATATCACCAGAGCCACGCATTATGAAGTGTTTCGCCTACGCTGTCAACCATTGACGGCCCCTCTACGCTTGTCCATGCCCACGCAAGATGATTCCTGCGCGCAACGTGACAAAAGCCCTGCTTCCTGCACCGACCGGACGAAATCAGCCGCATTGCCGGTCACCAGGTGCTGCGCCACGCGGGGCGTGAACGCTGAGCATGCCTGGCCACTTCGCTGGAGCGCGTGGATTGGCAGGCTTGCGACAGCGGGATCTGGTCAATAAAAAAGCCGTTGATTCAATTGAATCAACGGCTTCCTGAATTCTGGTGGTGATAGGTGGACTTGAACCACCGACCCTAGCATTATGAATGCTATGCTCTAACCAACTGAGCTATATCACCGCAGGCCAGCATTATCGGCGCTGGCCTGCGGTCTGTCAAGGACTGGTTTTCGCCCTGGCTATGTTGGCAAGCACTTGCTGTTGCAATTGTTCGCTGGCGTCCGGGGCGCAGCAGTCGACCATGATCCGTTCCGGCATGGAGCGTAGCCAGGTTAGCTGGCGCTTACATAATTGGCGGGTAGCAATAATGCCGGTTTCGCGCATCGCCGCGTAGTCGATGCTGCCATCCATGTATTCCCAGGCCTGGCGGTAACCGACGCAGCGGATCGAGGGCAGTCCAGGATGCAGGTCGCCGCGCGCGCGCAGGGTGTTCACCTCATCGAGGAAGCCGGAATCGAGCATGATGTCGAAGCGGCGAGCGATGCGTTGGTGCAGCCAGGCCCGGTCGGATGGTTCGAGCGCGTACGACAGCAGGTCGAAGGGCAGCTCTTCTTTTTCGCGCTGGGCCAGCAGCTCGGACATCGGCTTGCCGGACAGGGCGTGGATTTCCAGGGCGCGCTGGACGCGCTGGGAGTCGTTGGGCTTAAGCCGGGCCGCCGTTGCAGGATCGATTTGTGCCAGGCGTGCGTGCATGGCTGGCCAGCCGATGCGGGCGGCTTCCTCGTCCAGTTGCGCGCGCAGGACGGCGTCGGCGCCGGGCAGTTCGTCCAGGCCATCGGCCAGGCCTTTGTAATACAGCATGGTGCCGCCGACCAGCAGCGGGACCTTGCCGCGCGCGCTGATTTCAGCGACCAGGCGCAGGGTATCGGTGCGGAACTGCGCCACCGAGTAGGAGTCCAGCGGGTCGATGATGTCGATCAGGTGGTGCGGCACGGCGGCGAGTTCTTCTTTTGAAGGCTTGGCGGTGCCGATGTCCATGCCGCGATACACCAGCGCGGAATCGACGGAGATGATCTCGCACGGCACCTGCTGTGCGATGGCCAGCGCGACGGCGGTCTTGCCGGACGCGGTCGGACCCATGATGGCGACCGCCAGCGGACGCTTGTTGGACTGCTCGTTCATTATGCCTTTACTGCCCGCGCAGGAAGAGTTTATCCAGCGCGTTGATGTCGATCTGCACCCAGGTCGGGCGGCCGTGGTTGCACTGGTCGGCGCGCTCTGTGGCTTCCATATGGCGCAGCAGGGCGTTCATTTCGGGCACGGCCAGGATGCGGTTGGCGCGCACCGCGGTGTGGCAGGCCAGGGTGCCAAGCAGCTCATTGCGGCGCTCGATCAGCACGCGCGAGCCGCCGAATTCGCGTACGTCGCGAATCACGTCGCGCGCCAGGGTCTGGGCATCGGCATTTTTCAGCAGGGCGGGGACGGCGCGCACAGCGAGCGTGGTTGGCGACATCACGGCGATGTCGAATCCCAGTGTTTTCAGGGTCTCGCCGTGTTCCTGCACGGTGCCCACTTCCACTGCGTCGGCGTAGAAGGTGACAGGGATCAGCAGGTTCTGCACCGACATTTCGGTGCCGTCGATCTGGGCGTCCAGCGCATTCTTCAACTGTTCGTACAGGATGCGCTCGTGCGCGGCGTGCATGTCGACCAGCACCAGGCCTTTGCTGTTCTGGGCCAGGATGTAGATGCCATGCAGTTGCGCCAATGCGAAGCCGAGCGGGAATTCTTCACCGGCCAGCTGGGCCGAGGAAGCGGTGATTGGCGTGGCTTGCGGCAGCGTATATTCGGAGGAGGCGCGGAAGCCGCCGCCGCCGTCCGCTGCGGTCGCGCCCAGAGCGAAGTTGTCGCGCGGCTCGTTCGACCACAGGGCGCCGTAGCGCTCCGCGCTCTGGGCGACGCCGCCCGCGGCAGGGCTGCCGAACGGCGATGGCGAGAAGGTCGGGCGATACTCGGGGTTCAGGATCGAGCCGAAGCTGGTCTGCTCCTGCGGGCGCCAAACAGGTCCCGATGCATGCAGGTTGTCGGCGGCCGGCAGCGGCGAAGGCACGCTGCCGTGCGAGGTGGCCGAGGTCGCGGCAAGCGCGCGCTGCACGGCGTGGAACACGAACTGGTGCACCGCACGGCCGTCGCGGAAGCGAACCTCGATCTTCGATGGGTGCACGTTCACGTCGACCAGTGCCGGGTCGAGGTCGAGCGCCAGAACGTAGGATGGATAGCGGTCGCCATGCAGCACGTCCTCATACGCGGCGCGCACGGCGTGCACCAGCAGCTTGTCGCGTACGAAGCGGCCGTTGACGTAGAAGTACTGGCTGTCGGCGCGGCCCTTGGAGGCAGTCGGCAGGCCGGCAAAGCCGTGGATGCGCAGCACGCCGGAGCCTTCGTCCAGCGCCAGGCGCGCTTCTTCGAAATTGCTGCCCAGGATCTGCGCGCTGCGCTTGGCCATGTCGCTGACCATCCAGTGGTCGACGGTCTTGCCGTTGTGGCTCAGCGTAAACGATACGTCGGGGCGCGCCAGGGCGATGCGGCGCACCACTTCCGCGCAGTGGCCGTATTCGGTCTGCTCGGATTTCAGGAATTTGCGGCGCGCGGGGGTATTGAAATACAGGTCGCGCACGTCGATCGTGGTACCCGGGGCGCCGGACGAAGGGACTACCGTACCTTCGTGCGAGCCTTCCAGTTCCCAGGCATGGGCGCCGTCGGCGGTGCGCGAGGTCAGGGTGACGGCCGCCACCGAGGCGATCGACGCCAGGGCTTCGCCGCGGAAACCGAGGGTGCCGACGTTCTCCAGGTCGTCCAGCGAAGCGATTTTCGAGGTCGCGTGGCGCGCCAGTGCCAGCGGCATCTGGTCGGGCGGGATACCGCGGCCGTTGTCAGTAATGCAAATGCGTTTGACGCCGCCTTCTTCCAGCCGCACGGTGACCTGGGTCGAGCCGGCGTCCAGGGCGTTTTCCAGGAGTTCTTTGACAACTGCCGATGGCCGTTCGACAACCTCGCCTGCGGCGATCTGGGAAATCAGTTGGTCTGGCAGGGCCCGGATCGGGCGGGGAGGGGTTGGCGCGTTCATTGCCACATTATAATGTCCACATTCGTTCCTGACCCCGAAGTGGACATTTTCCTTATTTCACTTCGCGTACCGGGATGGGGACGTTGCACAGGTCAACGTGGCCGGCTGCATATTTCGTCCACGGGCCGCCGCGGTTGCGCTGCGCTTCGATCACGGAGTTGAAGCTGGCCGATTCGGTGCGCATCACTTCAAACTTCGACCGCTCAGCCTCGGGTACTTCGGCGGCCAGCTTGACCGACTTGATCGGCACCCACTGTTCTTCTTTTTCGAACATGCCCATCGGCGCCGGGCCGCGCGGCAGCACGGACAGCAGCGGCATGCCGCTGACAATACGTCCCACCACAGTGATATTGCGGTCCAGGTGGCGCGGCGAGTTGCCGATCACGGTGTACAGGGTGCCGCCGTTGCCGCTGTCGGACTCATTGCCGCGCGCCACGCCAACCATGCCATAGCAGTGCGCCAGCCAGGCCTGGCCGGTTTTCGGGTCGCGCGCGGACGGGAAGCCGTTGGAGTGGCCCACCTGCTGCGCATAGCCGTCCTTGTCCGGCAGGCGGGTGAACTGGGCGTCGTTCTTCATCGGCACCGTGAATTCCTGCTCCAGCCTGGCCTTGGCCGTCCCGATCGCCTTTGGCTTGTCTTCGCGCGGATCGCCCCACTGCACCACGAAATTGTCCTGGGTGCGGTAGATCCACAGCCCGTCCCAGTAGCCTTCCTTGGCCATGGTGCGGATATTGGCGGCGTGATTGGGCGCAAAAGCCGGCGCCAGTTCGATGATCACGCGGCCGGCCGGCAGGTCCATGTACAGGGTGTTGGCCGGGTCCAGAGGACGCCAGTGGGCTTGCGGCGCTGCCTTGACGATGTCGCTGACAGTCGCCTTGGGCGGCAATTCCTTGGTGGGCGCGGCCATGGCGGCCAGGGGTAAGGCCAACGCCAGGACTACGGGCATGGTGGACTTCACTAATGTCTCCTTTGTGGGGTTCTAAGCAGGTTCTAAGATGCCGGGCAATTTTAGCCTGTAAGATAGACAGTTTGGTATCATTCCCGCCGCAACCTTTTGGGACTTTAAATAAATGGATTTCGTTCAATTGCTGGACATGCTGGTCCACGTAGACCGCGCAATGGGTACTTTGATTGCTCAATATGGCGTGTATGTCTATGCACTGCTGTTTGCCATCGTCTTTTGCGAGACTGGCCTGGTGGTACTTTTCTTCTTCCCCGGCGATACGCTGTTGTTCATTGGCGGCGCCTTCTGCGCGACCGGCCAGATGCACCTCGGACTGCTGATGTTCCTGTTGGCGACTGCCGCAATTTTGGGTAATACGACCAACTACTGGATTGGCGAAGCAATCGGCCAGCGCGTGTTTACCCATGATTATCGTTGGATCAACAAGGATGCGCTGAACCGCACCCACGAATTCTTCGAGAAGCATGGCGGCAAAACCATCATCCTGGCGCGCTTCGTGCCGGTGGTGCGTACTTTCGCGCCATTTGTGGCCGGCGTATCGGACATGACCCATGCCCGCTTCCAGCTGTTTAACGTCGTCGGGGCCGTGGCCTGGGTGGTGTCGCTGTGCGTGGCCGGTTATGTCTTCGGCAACACTCCATGGGTGCGCGACCACCTGAGCGCCATCGTGCTGGTTGGCGTCAGCGCGGCCGTGGTGCCGATGGCACTGGGCGGTGCCTGGAAACTGGGCCGTCGTATGCTCAAGCGTTAAGCCGCTCTCAAGTTTTCCCGCAGCGCAACCGTTAACCGGAGTAACAGTCTCTCCTCCGGATTTAACATGCGTAACTTGATCGCCCTGTCGGCCTGTTGTCTTGTCATCGGGACAGCAGGCGCCGCCGATCCCGTCGTACCGCCGTCGAAAAGCGTGCCGAATATTCGCCCCAACCTGGCCGCTGCCGCAGCTGCCGACAGGGCGAATATTGAAAAAGAGCCCACTGCGGCCGGTGGCCCGAAGTACGTCCCGCCCGCGCGCAAGAACCCGGCGGCGTCTGCCGCCGCCCAGCGCGAGGAAGAAGCGCGCGCGGAAGCGGAACTGTCGGAGAAGATCGCCCAGCGCCTGGCCGAAATGCGCGCCAACCAGGCTGCCCGCATTGCCTCTGCTGAAAAGGCGCGCAAGCAGAAAGCCGTCAAGGCCGCCGCAGCGGAAGTCGCTGCCAAGGCCCCGCCGCCGCGCGTGTACGGCACCCATTGGACGTATGAGGGCGAATCCGGCCCGGCCAACTGGTCCAAAATCAATTCAGACTGGGCCAAATGCTCAAGCGGCAGCCGCCAGTCGCCGATCGATATCCGTGACGGCATGAAGGTGGACCTGGAGCAGATCGCCTTCGATTACCGCCCCTCCGGCTTCAATGTGACCGATAACGGCCATACCGTGCAGGTAATGGTCGGTCCGGGCAATTACCTGAGCGTGGCCGGCCGCACATACGAGCTGCAGCAGTTCCACTTCCATCGCCCGGCCGAGGAGCGCGTCAACGGCAAGGGTTTCGAAATGGTGGTGCACCTGGTGCACAAGGATCCGGAAGGCAGGCTGGCGGTGCTGGCATTGCTGCTGGAGCGCGGCAAGCCGCAAGCGACCATCCAGACCGTGTGGAACAACCTGCCGCTGGAAAAGGGCGATACGGCGATGCCGAGCATCGTGCTGGACCCGAACGACATGCTGCCGCAGCGCCGCGATTACTACACGTTTATGGGTTCGCTGACCACGCCGCCTTGCACTGAAGGCGTACTGTGGCTGGTGATGAAGGAGCCGGTGCAGGCCTCGCCCGCGCAACTGGCCCTGTTCAGCCGCCTGTATCCGTTCAATGCACGTCCGATCCAGGCCAACTCCGGCCGTATGATCAAGGAATCAAACTGATGGTGTGCAGGCCGGTCCATTCGGTGCCGGCCTGCAGCACCTGCTTGTCCACCTGGGCAGGTTCAATGCAGACGAAGCGGCGGTAATCGCCGTCGTCCATGTCGGCGGTGGCTGCCGCGCCTTCCATTCCTGGATTCCACACCACCCATTCCGAGAAGCCTTGCTGCTCCAGCTGCAATGTGCCGGCGCCGGTGTCGAGGCGTAGCCGCGGCGTGGCGGGGCGGATATCGTCCAGGGCACCGCTGAACGGCATGCCGTCCAGCGTGGCTTTCTCGAATTCCGTAACTGCGAAATAAGTGTGCAGGGCGCCGGCCCAGCTGAAGTCCTGCCGGCCTGTGTTGCGCACGGTATAGCGCATTTCCAGGGCGTTGGCTTTCAGGTCGAAACGCAGGCGCAGTTCAAAGGCGTGTGGCCAGGACTGGAAACGATTGCGCGGCAGGTCGCCCTGCGCCAGCGCCAGTTCGGCCCAGCCGTTGGCCTGCTCGACGATGCGCCAGGTGGCGGTGCGGGCGAAACCATGGCGCAGGCCGTCGCCGCGCGTGGCGAACTGGGGGAAGATGACCGGCACGCCGCCGCGCACGGCTGCGCTGCCGTCGAGCGCTGAACGCTGGCTCAGGAACAGGCGTTCCTTGCCGTCCGCAGTCTTCCACGACATCAAGTGTGCGCCGAACAGGGAAATCGTGGCTTCGGCGCCTTCAGGTGTGGAGATGCGAACTTCGTTCATGCGCTTTCCTCAGGTGAGCCGGTTTTTCGAGAGCGGCGGGTTCTTGGCGAAATAGCGGCGGATACCTTTGACGATGGCGTCCGCGATCTTGTCCTGGTATTCGTCGTCCAGCAGGCGCGCTTCCTCTTCCGGGTTGGAGATGAAGGCGGTCTCGATCAGGATCGACGGGATGTCCGGGGCTTTCAGCACGGCGAAACCGGCCTGTTCGACCGAGCCTTTGTGCAGCTTGTTGATACCGCCGATTTCGCCCAGCACGGCCTTGCCGACTTTCATGCTGTCGTTGATCTGGGCGGTGGTGGAGAGGTCGAACAGCACGCTGGCCAGTTGCGGGTCGTGGCCTTTGGCATTGGCGCCGCCGATCAGGTCGGCCTGGTTTTCCTTGTCCGCCAGCCAGCGCGCAGCGCTCGAGGTTGCACCTTTTTCGGACAGCACGAACACGGAAGAGCCGCGCGCGCTGGTCTTCACGAAAGCGTCGGCGTGGATCGAGACAAACAGGTCGGCGTCGACTTTGCGCGCCTTTTCCACGCGCTTGCCGAGCGGGACGAAGTAGTCGCCATCGCGCGTGAGCATGACGCGCATATTGGGGTGGTCTTCGATCTTCTCTTTCAGGCGCTTGGCGATTGCCAGCACGATGTCTTTTTCGCGGCTGCCGCGCGCGCCCATTGCGCCAGGGTCCTCGCCGCCATGGCCGGGGTCGAGGGCGATGGTGAGCATGCGGACCATTTTTTCCGGCCCGGGTTTCTGGCCCGGCTTGTGGTGTGCCGGCGCAGGTTCCGGCTCGCCAGGAGCGGGTTTGCCGGATTGGGCGGCGATTGCGGGCGACTGGCCGGGCGCGCTGGTGCCGGTGCTCGGCGCGGAGGCAGTTACGCCGGCCTGGCTGGACGCGCCTTGGGTGCTGCTGCTTGCGCCGCCTGCCTGGCCGGGCGCTGCCGGCTGGCCCGCGGGGGCTGGCTGTTGCGCGACGGTGGCGCCGTCCTTCTCATCCTGCGACCATTCGCCCTTTTCGATCAGCGCCGCGATCGGGTCGGTTGCCTTGACCGGGTAAAGGTCGAAAATCAGGCGATGCTTGTAATTGCCGACCGGCTCCAGCGTGAATACCTGCGGCGTGACTTTTTCTTTCAGGTCGAACACCAGCCGCACCACATTCGGGCGGTTCTGGCCGACGCGTACTTCCTTGATGTACGGGTCGTTCGACTCGATCTTGGCGACCAGGCTTTTCAGCGTGGAATTCAGCACCAGGCCTTCAATGTCGACCACCAGCCGGTCCGGGTCCGGAACCAGGAAGTGCTTGACCTTGAGGTCGGTGTCGTTTTCCAGGGTGACGCGCGTGTAATCCTCCGCCGGCCACACCCGCACAGCGAGGATCTGCGCGGCTTGCGCCGACATGGGGGCGAGCACCGACAGCAGCAGGGTGCCGCCGGCCTTGAGCACCGTGCGGCGGCTTACAGGTTTGGAGCGAATTGGAGGCGTTGCAGGCATGACGTACCAAGAGCGGAGGACGGCTGCAATTCTACATCACGTCCGGCCCCGGCTACAGAGAGGAAAACATGTAGATCGGGCGGCGGCAACACGCCATCGGCCTTCTCCGGCCATTCGACGATGCAAACGTTCTCGCGATTGAACTCTTCGCGGAAGCCGGCATCGAGGAATTCCTCGGGACTGCCCATGCGGTACAGGTCGAAATGCACCACATTGGCAAGCCTGCCGTCGACTTTCACGCGGTAGGGTTCGGACAGGGTATATGTCGGGCTTTTTACCGGCCCCGCATGGCCTGCCGCATGCAGCAACGCGCGCGTCAGCGCGGTTTTTCCGGCGCCCAGGTCGCCGTGCAGGTAGATCGCCATGCCGGGCAGCAGGGCGCGCGACAGCGCCGCGCCCAGCGCCGCGGTACCGGCTTCGTCGTGAAGATGGGATTTAAAGTGCAGCATCGAATAAAATGATGGTTTGGATTTCCCCGCATTGTAAGGCCGTGTCACTCTCCCAAGCCAATTTAGACGAATTAGCCAGCCGCATCAAGGCATGGGGGCTGGAACTCGGCTTCGCGGAGGTGCGCATTGCCGATATCGACCTGTCCGCCGCCGAGGCGGGGCTGCAGGCCTGGCTGGATGCCGGCATGCACGGCGATATGGACTATATGGCAAGCCACGGCATGAAACGCGCGCGTCCGGCGGAACTGGTGCCGGGCACGGTGCGGGTGATCACGGCGCGCATGAATTACCTGCCCGGTGCGGCCGACGAAGGCTGGCGCGAGCGCGAAACGGCGCGCCTGGCCGATCCTGCGCAAGCCGTGATCTCGGTGTATGCCCGCGGCCGCGATTATCATAAGGTGCTGCGCGCGCGGCTGCAGCAGCTGGCCGACAAGGTCAGCGCGGCGGTCGGGGAGTTCGGTTATCGCGTGTTCACCGACTCGGCGCCCGTAATGGAGCTGCCGCTGGCGGAAAAGTCGGGCCTGGGCTGGCGCGGCAAGCATACCTTGTTGATCAACCGCAGCGCGGGCTCCATGTTCTTCATGGGCGAGATCCTGGTCGACCTGCCGCTGCCGGTGGATGAGCCGACCGGCGCGCACTGCGGCCAGTGCACGGCCTGCATCGACATCTGCCCGACCCAGGCCATTCTCGGGCCGGGCAAGCTGGATGCGCGGCGCTGCATCTCCTACCTGACCATCGAACACAAAGGCGCCATCCCGGAAGAACTGCGGCCCTTGCTGGGCAACCGCGTCTACGGCTGCGACGATTGCCAGACCGTCTGCCCCTGGAACAAGTTCGCCCAGCGCGCCACACTGCCGGACTTCGACGAGCGCCATGCCCTGGGCAGCGCCGGCATGATCGAGCTGTTCGCGTGGACCGAAGAGGAATTCAACCGCCGCATGGAGGGCAGCCCGATCCGCCGTATCGGCCATGAGCGCTGGCTGCGCAATCTTGCGGTCGGCCTGGGTAACGCGGCACGCATGGGTGCCAAGGGCGATCCGGCGATCCTCGCTGCGTTGCAGGCGCGCTGCGCGCACCCGTCGGAACTGGTGCGCGAACACGTGAAATGGGCCGTTCTTCAGCACCAACAGGCCGGCACCGAGGCCTGCTCCTGACCCTTGCCCTGGGCTGGTGGTGGGGCGCGATTCCCGCCTGCTGTTCGACCCTGGTGCTGGCGCTGTATGCCGGCATGCCGCTGCATTGGGCGCTGCTGTTTGCCTGCGCCAATCCGCTCGGATTCAGCATCCTGGCGATCGGCTACCGCGCCATGGTGATGCGGCGCGACTTGCGCCAACTGACATCGCTGCTGTTCTATGTCCAGCTTTGTTTTGTAGCCAGCATTTTCGACTCGTCCGGAGCCCTGATCTGGAGCTATACCAACCACATTGCGCCCGGGGCCCAATTGCCGGTCTGGCAGGACTGATGCCGACCATGCGCCGGAAGTTTTCCGCCAGACGGTGTGGATTTTCTACTGGGTGTTCGCGGCAATCATCGTTTTCATCGCCTTCTTCGGCTACCAGGTGTTTTCGCATTGGCAGGATTCGACCGATGGCCTGTTGGGCGAAATGCAGCGCATGAACATCGACCTGGAGCGCCTGGCCACCACGGATGGGCTGACCGGCCTGCTGAACCGCCGGGCCGCCGACCGCCACCTCGACGCGGAATGCCGCCGCGCGCGCCGCTCCGGCCACGCTTCATCCCTGGTGCTGCTCGATATCGACCATTTCAAGCAGGTCAACGACAAATACGGCCACCCGGGCGGCGACGCCGCGCTGCGCATGCTGGCGGCGTGCATCCGCTCGGTGATGCGGGAAGTTGACGTGGGGGCGCGCTGTGGCGGCGAGGAATTCCTGATCGTGCTGCCGGAAACCGGGCGCGAAGGGGCGTTCGTCTTTGCCGAACGCCTGCGCGAGCGCGTGGCGGGTTGCGAGATCAATCACGACAACCGGCTGTTCCGCTGCCACGTCAGCCTTGGCGTCGCCGTCAGCGACAGGCATGAAGCGAGCTATGAACAGTGGGTGCGGCGTGCCGACGAGGCGCTGTAGCGCGCCAAGCAGGGTGGCCGCAACCAGGCGGTCATGGGCGCTTGATGCGCCAGCGCAGCATCAAGGCCGCCGCTGCGCCCCAGGCAAGAAACGTGACCAGCGAACCTTCCACGCCGTAGGCGCCGCCGCTGAGCCATTCGGGGCCGGCCATCTGTACCTGCAGCCAGCCGCGCGCCGCATGGCCGGAGACCGGAATGCCCAGCACCCCGTCGTACAGGTAATTCCACGCGAAATGCACGCCGACCGGCAGCCACAGGCTGCGTGTCAGCATCCACGCGGCGCACAGGGCGAGCCCGGCGACGCCGGTGTTGAGCACCGCCAGCGCGGTAATGTGTTCGTTGGGCAGGTGGGCCAGCGCAAACAGCAGCACGTTCACCAGCAGCGACGCCAGGGTGCCCCAGCGCGCCTCGACAATGCGGAACAGCACCGCGCGGAACAGCAGTTCTTCCATGATCGCCACCATGGCTTGCTCGGACAAGGGCTTGAGGGCTGCGCCCGGGTGTGTGCTGCCGGTGATTTCCAGCGCGCCGGCCGCCGCCAGCACGCCGGCAACAGCAAGGCTCAAAACGGCGCCGATGCCGAGGCCGCGCAGCAGGCCGGGCGCTGCGCCGGGCAGTGCGGATTCGATGGCGTCTCGCTGCTCGAAGCGGCGTACATAGAAGCGGTATCCGGCCAGGCACAGCGCCGCGGCGAGCAGGTGATGCCAGGCGATGCGCAATTCTTTTGGCACCAGGTTCTGCACCAGCATCATGGTTACGATCAAGGGCACGGCGACGCAAGCGATGCCGGCGAGGATGCGCACCACGGGATTGCGGGCCAGGCGGCTGCGCAAAGGCAAGGATTGGGGCAGCGGGGAAGGGATGGTTTGTTGCATCGTTCTACTCCTTTGCTTTGCGGATGCGTTCGTCAAAAGATTGCTGCTCCAGTGCGGCGATCGCGTGGGCCAGCGTCTCGGCAAGGGGATAGGGCAGATCGGCATCAAGCGAACTGGCCGCTGCAGAAGTGGCGCGCCAGCAGGCCTGCAGCTCGGGCAGCAGGCGTTCGCCCTGGGGGCTGAGGCGCAGCAGCTTCTGGCGCGCGTCGGTGGGGCTGGACTGCGCCACCAGCCAGCCTTCTCTCAGCATCAGGGCCACGGTCTGCGTGGCAGCGGGCTGGGTGATGCCGGCGCTTTCCGCTACCTGGCTGACGGTGCATGGCTGGCCGCCGGCCAGTGCGCGCATCACGGGCGTGTAACGCGGCCGGTAATCGAGGCCGGCGTCAACATATGAGCGCTGCACGGCGCCGTCCAGCAGTTCGATGAGATGGCGCAACTGGGTTCCGAGTCCTTGTTTCATGGACCCATCCTAGCACAATATATAAGTGCTTATGTATTATTTTTTAGTTCACTTCAGCAGTCCGGCCAGTTCGACTGCGGTCTTCACCTGCATCTTGTCGAAGATGTGGGCGCGGTGCACTTCAACGGTACGCATCGAGATGCCCAGTTCATCGGCCACCACCTTGTTCATCTTGCCGGCCAGGATCAGGTCCAGCACTTCCCGCTCGCGGCCCGAAAGCGTGGCCAGGCGCGCCTGTACGGCAGCCTTGCCGCTGGCCAGGCGCGAGGCTGCCAGGCCTTCCTGCACGCGGTCCATCAACTGGTTGTCATTGAAGGGCTTTTCGAAGAAGTCGAAAGCGCCGCGCTTGAGCGTGTCGACCGCCATCGGCACGTCGCCGTGGCCGGTCAGGAAGATGACGGGCAGGCGCGCCGTCAGCCCGCGCGCCGCCAACTGGTCGAAGGCCGCCACGCCGCTGATTTCGGGCATGCGCACGTCGAGCAGCACGCAGTCTCCTTCCGCATCGAAAGCACCGCCCTGCGCAAAGGCCAGGAAGGCAGCCGCGCTTTCGTAAGTGGTTGCTGCGATGCCGCGCGAGGAAGCAAGCCACGACAGGGCATCGCGTACCACGGCTTCATCGTCAACGATATGTAGCATTCTGGGTCTCCCGAACTTGCTCTATTGGGCGCCGCCAGCGACCGGCAGCGTAAAAGTGAATATGGTACCGCCTTGCGGGTTGCCGCGGTGGGTCAATGTGCCGCCGTGGAACTCGATCGCGGTGCGGCAAATGTTGAGGCCCATGCCCATGCCTTCCGCCTTGGTCGAAAAGAAGGGCGAGAACAGGCGCTCGGCCACGTCCTGCGGAATGCCGTGGCCATGGTCGATGACCTGCACCACCACCATGCCCGCCTGCGGATCGTTCGCGGCCACCACGCGCAGCACGCGTTTCAGCGGCTGCACGTCGGCCATGGCCTCGATGCCGTTGCGCGTCAGGTTCAGCAGCACCTGTTCAATCAGCATGCGGTCGGCGCGCACCAGCGGCAGCGATTCCGGTATCTCGATTTGCAGCGAAACGTGGTGCTGGCGCGCCTGCAGCTCGATCAGCACCAGGATGGCGTCGAGCATGGATTGCAGCGCCACGTCCTGGCGCTCCGATTCGCGGTTCTTCACGAATTCGTGCACGCTGCGGATGATCTGGCCGGCGCGCTGGGCCTGGGCGCCGGCCTGTTCCAGCGCCGGCTTCAGCATGGCCGATTCGCCGCCGCGTGCAAGGATATTCAGGGCGCCCGTGGTATAGCTTGAAATGGCGGCCAGCGGCTGGTTCAGTTCATGCGCCAGCATGGAAGCGATTTCGCCCATGGTGGCCAGGCGGGCACTGGCCTGCAGCTTTTCCTGGTGCTGGCGGTTCAGGTCTTCCATGCGCTTGCGGTCGGAGATGTCGAGGATCGAGCCCATGAAGCCGGTGTGACGGCCCTCCTTGTCCACCAGCGGCGCTTCGAACACCAGAACCGGGATGCGGGTGCCGTCCGGACGCTGGAACAGGGTCTCAAATTCCGGCGTGACAGAGCCGGCCAGAACACTGGCCAGGCGGTGCTGGTACTCCTCCATGACGTCCGGCGCCCAGTAAGGCATGGGTGGCAGGCGGCCGATCAATTCTTCGGCCGGGTATCCCACCATCTGGCAGAAGGCGGGGTTGACGTAGGTGATGCGGCCCTCCAGGTCGCGCGCGCGCAGGCCGGTTACCAGGGAGTTTTCCATCGCGGTGCGGAAGCTCATTTGCTGCCGCAGTTCGCCTTCCGCAGCCAGGCGGCGCGAGATGTGGCCCCATAGTGCGAACAAGCTCCATAACAGGGCCAGCGAAAGGGCGATGACGGAGCCGACCAGCAGGTTGGGCAGCAGCTTCGGCTCGCTCTTTACGCTATCCGTCATCAGGATGATGGTGGCACCGGGCAGGTCGAGCGCGCGTTTGTGGGTGTAGACGCCGTGGCCGGGGCCGGCCGAACTGCGGCGCGCCAGTACCTTGTCGTCGCGGTCGAGCAGTGAAATCTGGTTGTCCTGGGCGAACCACCACGGCACCATTTCATCGAGCAGGCTACTGAGCTGGAAGGTCGCCACCAGGCTGCCCAGCCACTTGTCGCCGCTGTAGATCGGGAACAGCAGGTCCATTTTCAGCGCGCCAGGCTGGGCGTCTGCGCCGATCGGTTCCGGCTCGGCGTAGACCGGCGTGTGCGTGCGGCGGGCGTGGTCCTGCGCTGCCAGCGAAGCCGGGCCGAGCGTGGCGCTGCCGCTTGTGCTGGCCGCCGCCCCTTCGCTCGCCACCACAACGCGGCCCTCGGGGTCGACCTGGATCACGCTTTTCAGTTCGGCGCCATTTTTCAGCATGCGGCCCATGCGCTGCTGTACGTCGGCTGGTGCCGGGTGGCCGGTGGCAATTTCATTGGCCAGGCCGCGCAAGCTCTCTTCATGGCGCCCGAGCTGGAAGCGGATCGACTGTTCAACCCACAGCGTATCGGCGATCAACTGCTCCTGCCGCTCATTGCTTTCAAGCTGGCGCGCCTGCCAGGGCAGCCAGAACACGATGGCGACGAACAGCAGCACCAGTACCACCGGCAGCAGCCAGCGTATGGAAAAGGGCAGTGATATGCGTTTGAACATGCGCCGAGAGTATCGAATCCAGTTGCTGCTTGTATTGTGGGTTTCCACAGTTGTGTGCCACCATTCCGCTGAACACAATATAAAGTGAGAATAATAATGCACCAAAATCGCCGGGAGACCTTATGCATCTGAAGTCCCTCCTGGCCGCCTTCGGCGCGGCCGCACTCGTCACGTCGCAAGCGTTCGCGCAGGCACCCATCGTCATCAAATTCAGCCACGTTGTCGCGCCGGACACGCCCAAGGGACAGGCTGCGGAGCGCTTCAAACAGCTCGCGGAAAAAGCCACCGGTGGCCGCGTCAGGGTCCAGGTTTACCCGAACAGCCAACTGTATAAGGACAAGGAAGAACTGGAAGCGCTGCAACTGGGGGCGGTGCAGATGCTGGCGCCCTCGCTGGCCAAGTTCGGTCCCCTGGGCGTGAAGGAATTCGAGGTCTTCGACCTGCCCTACATCTTCCCCAACAAGACCGCGCTGTATAACGTGACCGAAGGCCCGATCGGCAAGTCGCTGCTGAAGAAACTCGAGACCAAGGGCATTACCGGCCTGGCGTACTGGGACAACGGCTTCAAGGTCATGTCGGCCAACCGCCAGCTGCGCGTGCCGGCCGACTTCAAGGGCCTGAAGATGCGCATCCAGTCTTCCAAGGTGCTGGACATCCAGATGCGCGCGCTGGGTGCGGTTCCGCAATCGCTGGCCTTCTCCGAAGCCTATATGGCGCTGCAGACCGGCGTGGTGGACGGCACCGAGAACCCGCCGTCGAATATGTACACGCAAAAGATGCATGAGGTGCAGAAGCACCTGACCATTTCCAACCACGGCTACCTGGGCTATGCGGTGATCGTCAACAAGAAGTTCTGGGATGGCTTGCCGTCGGATCTACGCGGCAAGCTGGAAGGCGCGATGAAGGAAGCCACCACTTACGAAAAAGCCATCGCCCAGCGCGACAACGATATGGCGCTGGAAGCGATCCGCAAGTCCGGCAAGACCCAGATCTACAACCTGAGCGCGCAGGAACAGGCCTGGTGGCGCAACGCCCTGCTGCCGGTGCAAAAGCAGATGGAAGAGCGCATCGGCAAGGACCTGATCCAGTCCATCAACCGCGAAACAGCAAAGTGAAATCCTGTCAAGTTGCTCAAAATAAATAACGATATTCGGAAAAAGATCGGTTAATATTGCGACGCCCCCGAACGGTGCGACTTGCACCATGATGGTTAAGGGCACAGGATTTAGTGGGGAGTGTAGAAGAAGACACGCGGCCAGCCCGTGGATACATTGAGGAGACACGCTGCCTGACAGTATGCTGTTGGCCGCCGCCACAAGCGGGGTTAGATGGCCGGGGTGGCGATAAAAAAGATTCAAGACGCACCTGAGGGTGCGTTTTTTTTTGCCCTATCCTGGCGCGCTGGTGTAGCATGATTGCCACAGTTTTATTGGAGTAAGCGTGACCGAAAAACAACAAGCTGGCAGGGATTTCAGCGCCATCGTCCATCTCCCGTTCGGCGCCATGGGCGTCGGCACGGCCGGCGCGGTCGTGACGGAAATGTTCTACCTGCCCGGTGGCACGCCGGAACAGGCGCCAAGCAATGCCCTGGCTGAAAAAGCCGTGCAGCAGCTGCTGGCCTATTGCGACGATGCCGACTATGTTTTCGACTTGCCGCTGGCAATGCGCGGCAGCGAATTCCAGCGCCGCGTGTGGCAATCGCTGCGCGAGATCCCGCGCGGCCAGGTGCGCACCTACGGCGAACTGGCCAAGCACCTCGATTCCGTGGCGCGCGCTGTGGGCCAGGCCTGCCGCAGCAATCCCTTCCCGCCGCTGGTGCCTTGCCACCGCGTGATGGGCGCCAACAGCCTGGGCGGCTTTGCCGGCAGCGACGACCAGAACGGCTTCACCCTTGGCGTAAAACGCTGGCTGCTGGCCCACGAAGGACATCAAGAGTATCAATGGCAGCAGGCAACCTTGCTCTGATCGACGAGTTCTGCGACAGCCTGTGGCTGGAGGACGGGCTGTCCAAGAACTCCCTCGATGCCTACCGGCGCGACCTGACTGCCTTTGCCCGATGGCTGGAGACGGCGCGCCCTTCGGTTGGCAGCCTGCACGCAGCCGGCACAGCCGACCTGCAAGCCTATTTCGCGGCACGCCATGAAGACACCAAGGCCAGCTCGGCCAACCGTCGCCTGTCGGCACTGAAGCGCTTCTACCAGCTCGCGCTGCGCCAGCGCCATATCGCAGAAGACCCCTGCCTGCGCATGGCTTCGGCCAAGCAGCCGCTGCGTTTCGTCCATACCCTGAGCGAAGGGCAGGTCGAGGCGCTGCTGGCCGCGCCCGACCTGCGTACGCCGCTCGGCATCCGCGACCGCACCATGCTGGAACTGATGTATGCCAGCGGCCTGCGGGTATCGGAACTGGTCGCCCTGAAGACGCTGGAGCTGAGCATGAACGATGGCGTGCTGCGCATTACCGGCAAGGGCGCCAAGACCCGCCTGGTACCGTTTGGCGAGCAGGCGCGCCTGTGGATCGAGCGCTACCTGCGCGAAGCGCGCGGCGTGATCCTCGATGGCCAGCAGGACGATGCACTCTTCATTACCGGCCGTGGTGGACCGATGACGCGGCAGATGTTCTGGGTGGTAGTAAAAAAGCATGCTTGCAAGGCCGGCATTAGCGCGCCCTTGTCGCCGCACACGCTGCGCCATGCGTTCGCCACCCATTTGCTGAACCATGGCGCCGACCTGCGCGTCGTGCAGTTGCTTTTAGGCCACTCCGACATTTCCACCACACAGATCTATACGCACGTTGCCCGCGAGCGTTTGAAGCAGATTCATGCGCTACATCATCCGCGCGGATAATTTCGTTTGCGCAGCGCAGTCAATCGGCCTAATGTAGGCTTTCAGGAGGTATTTCCATGGCAAAGACGAATTTCGCATTCGAGAAACGCCAGCGCGAGCTGGAGAAGAAACGCAAGGCCGAAGAAAAAGCACAGAAAAAGCTTGCATCCAAGAATCGGCCCGGCGACGAGCAGGATGCCGACGAAGCCGGCTACGAGAACGAAGAAACCGACACCACCAGTCCAGAATAGCCGAGCCCGTATCACACCTTGTGGTCATCACGGGGACGCCGAGTCCCCAAGTGGGACACGGGCTCTTCCGTTTGGGTCGCCGTCACGTCCCCGCTGAGGCAAGGACTGTTCAGGCGGAAACTGTTTACGCGGCTTCGGCGACATCCGGCTTTTCAGCCGCGTCGTCGTCGTGGTGGCCGCGGCGCAGCCAGCGCTTGGCGCGCTTGCCGAAGCTGTCGAGGTAGGTGTAGGCCACTGGTACTACCACCAGGGTCAGCAGGGTGGAGGTGATCACGCCGCCTATCACTGCACGGCCCATCGGCGCCTGCGTTTCCCCGCCTTCGCCGAGTCCAATCGCCATCGGCAGCATGCCGAAGATCATGGCCAGGGTCGTCATCAGGATAGGGCGCAGGCGAACCTGGCCGGCTGCCATGATGGCGTCGAACTGGCTCATGCCGTCGCGCTGGCCGTGGTTGGTGAAGTCCACCAGCAGGATCGCGTTCTTGGTTACCAGCCCCATCAGCATGATCACGCCGATCACGGAGAACACGTTGAGCGTGGAGCCGGTCGCCAGCAGCGCCACCAGCACGCCGATCAGCGACATCGGCAGCGATACCATGATCGCAATCGGCTGCAGGAAGCTGCCGAACTGCGAGGCCAGCACGATATAAATGAACACCACTGCAATGCCCAGCGCCGTCATGGCGCCATTCATGGTTTCGGCCATCTGCTGTGCATTGCCGGCCACGTCGAAGCGTACGCCGTCGGGCAGCGTCATCGAGTCCATCGCCTTCTTGACGTCGGCATCGACGTCGCCGGCCGGGCGGCCTTCGGTGCCGGCGTAGACCGCCACGCGGCGCTGCAGGGCCTGGCGTTTCAGCACTTGCGGGCTGAAGCCGGGCACGAAGTCCACTACCTGGCGCAGCGGCACCATCAGCGGATTGCCGTCCGGGCCGGTCTTGCTGGAGGTGAGCGAAAGGTCGGCCAGGTCGGCGATGCGCTGGCGGCCGGACTTCGGCAGCTGCACATTGACTTCATAGTTCTGGCCATCGGCCGCCAGCCAGTAGCTGGCCGTATCGCCTGCCACGAAGGGACGCATGGCGCTGCCGATCTGCTGCACGTTCAGCCCGAGGTCGCTGGCCAGTTCGTTGTTGATCTTGATCAGCGTGGAAGGGTTGGCGCCTTCCTGGCTGTATTCCAGGTCGGCGATGCCTTTGATCTTGCGCATCTTGGCCATCAGGGTCTGCGCGGTCTGCTCCAGCTTGGCTTCGTCGGTACCAAGGATGGCGATGAAGATCGGTTTCTGGCCGACCGACATGGTGATGCCGGGAATGCTTTCCAGCCTTTTACGGATCGCTCCTTCCAGTTTTTGCTGCGACTGGCGATGCGTGGTTTTGGCATCGCTCAGCTTCACGCGCATGAAGGACATGTGGCGGCCGCCCTGGTCGCCGACGTTGGCCAGCACTGCGTCGATCTCGGGGAATTCCTTGAGCGCCGCTTCCACCTGCTTCACCTTGGCGTCGTTGTATTCCAGGCTGGAGCCCACCGGCACCTTGAACTGCAGGAAAATCTGGCCCTGGTCGGTTTCGGGGAACATTTCGCCGCCGATCATCGGCACCAGCATCAGGCTGCCCACGAACAGGCCAAGCGCGGTGGCGAGCGTCAGCTTGCGCCATTTCAGCGCGAGGGCCAGCACTTTGCCATACAGCTTGTGCACCTTTTCCACGCCGTGTTCGACCTTTTCCATGATGCGGCCCAGCCACGGCAGGTATTTGAAGCGGTCCTTGACCGGGTCATGCCATACCGACGACAGCATCGGGTCCAGCGTGAAGGATACGAACAGCGACACCAGCACGGCCACGGTCACAGTCACGCCGAATTGCAGGAAGAAGCGGCCGATGATGCCTTCCATGAAGGCCACCGGCACGAACACGGCGACGATCGCAAAGGTGGTCGCCATCACGGCGATGCCGATTTCGTTGGTGCCGTCTTCCGCCGCCTTGCGGTGGTGCTTGCCGAAACCGAGGTGGCGCACGATGTTTTCACGCACCACGATGGCATCGTCGATCAGCAGGCCGATGCACAGCGACAGCGCCATCAGCGTCAGGAAGTTCAGCGTGAAGCCGAAAGCTTTCATGGCGATGAAGGAGGCCAGCACCGAGATCGGCAAGGTCAGGCCGGTGATGATGGTGGAGCGCCAGGAGTGCAGGAAGAAGAACACGATCACCATGGTCAGGATCGCGCCTTCGATGATGGTGCGTTTCACATTATCCAATTGCGCCTGCACGCGCTCGGACTGCGAATCCATGATCTTGATCTTGATATCTTCCGGCAGGGTCTTGCGCAGGTTTTCCGCCACTTTCAGGATGCCGTTGCCGACTTCCACCACGTTGGCGTCCTGCACCTTGGTGATATCCAGCGAAACGGCACGCTTGCCGTTGACGCGCGAGATCGATTGTTCTTCCGCTTCGCCGTCGATCACGTCGGCTACCTGGTCCAGGTAGACCGGGCCGTTGGCGCGGCGCGCCACGATGATCTTGTTGAACTCCGCCGCTTCTTTCAGCTTGCCTTCGACCCGCACCAGGGTTTCGGTGACGTCGGCAGTCAGGCGGCCGGCCGGCAGGTTGGCATTGGTGTTCTGGATGGCGCGCATCACTTCGTCCACGCCCACGCCTTGCGCACGCATGTCGGCAGGGCGCAGGCTGACCAGCATCTGGCGCTTGGTGGTGCCGAACACGCGCACCTGGCCCACGCCCGGCACGCCCTGGAAGCGCTTGGCCAGGATCTGGTCGGTCATGGTGGACAGTTCGCGCAGGCTGCGCTTGTCCGAGGTGAAGGACAGGCTGACAATCGGCTGGTCGTTCTCGCCTTCAGCGCGGGCAATGAAGGGTTCCTTCGCTTCGCGCGGGAATTTCGGGCGCACCAGCGCAATCTTGTCGCGCATGTCCTGCATCGCCTTGTCCATATTGGTGGACAGTTCGAATTCGACGTACACGCCAGCCTTGCCTTCCCACGAGTTGGCGCGAATGGTCTTGACGCCGGACACGGTGTTGACGATGTCCTCGATGGGGCGGGTGATGTCGTTCTCCACCGCCTCCGGCGAGGCGCCCGGGTACACGACCTCAATCGCCGCGAACGGGAAGGAGACGTTCGGCATGGATTCCACGCCGAGGCCCTTGTAAGAAAAAATGCCAAGCACCATCAGCGCCACCATCACCATGGTGGCAAAGACCGGCTGGCGGATCGAGATTTTAGTGATCCACATGGCGGCGCCCCTTAGCCTTTGGCCGCAGCCAGCATGGCCGGCTTGGCAGCGGGAGTGCTTACCGGCGTCGCCAGTTTCACCTTCGCACCCGGCTTCACGCCCTCCAGCTTGGAGATGATGACGTTGGCGCCCTTGTCCAGGCCTGCCGTAACTTCGGCCAGCCCCACATCTTCG
Organism: Duganella sp. Root336D2; assembly: GCF_001425005.1. Classification (GTDB taxonomy): domain Bacteria; phylum Pseudomonadota; class Gammaproteobacteria; order Burkholderiales; family Burkholderiaceae_D; genus Rugamonas. The sequence goes on from NZ_LMDB01000012.1 coordinate 255,424, forward strand.
CTGCGCAGGCCAAGGCTGACCGGCTGCGACACGACGATACCGTTCGATACCAGGTAGACCACCTGCTTGCCTGCTTCCTCGCGCAGTGCTGCCAGCGGCACCATCGGCGCTTCCTTGGTGCGTTCGGTGGTGATATTCCCTTTGGCGAACATGCCGCCGCGCAGTACGCTGTCGGCATTCGGCACCGAGATATACACCAGCATCGCGCGCGAGCCGGCCTCGGTGGTCGGGTTGATGCGCGCCACTTTGCCGCTGAATTCGCGTTTGGCGAAACCGTCGACGCGGAAGCTGACTTCCTGGCCGATCTTGACGCGCGGGATATCGGTGGTGGGCACTTGCGCCTCCAGCGTCAGTTCTTGCAGGCCGACGATGGTGTAGACAGGCATGTCAGGCGCGACTTTATCGCCCGCCTGAACATGACGTTTGGCGATGATGCCGCTGATCGGGGCGCGGATCACGCTGTCGTTCAGCGCGATGCGGGCCAGCTCGACCACGGCGGAAGCGGATTTGACGTTGGCATGCGCCAGCTCGACGGCATTGGCGGTGGTATCGAAGCTGGTCTGCGAGATGAATTTTTGCGACAGCAGCGCTTTTGCGTTGTATTCGTTTTTCTGGGCCATGGACAGCTTGGCCTGGGCTTCTTCCAGCATGGCTTGCTGCTGGGCCAGCCGCGCTTTCAGGTCGGCCTGGTCGAGGCGGGCCAGCACCTGGCCTTCCTGCACGGATACGCCTTCGCGCAGCGCAGCTTCCTGTACCTGCCCCGATACTTTCGACTTGATGGTGGCCTGGTTGACCGGGATTAGCGAACCCGACAGTGGAAGGCCGACCGACAAGGGCCGCGCATCAATGGCGGCAACGTCGGCGCCGGCCAGTTCGAGGACGGGCGCCGGTTTGGCGGCCCCGGCCTTGGGGTCCCCGGCCGGCTTGGCCTGCGATTTCATGACGGTCCAGCCGCCACCCGCCAGGCCCAGCACAAGCAGGCCGATCAGGGGAAGGCGCCAGCGTTTGGGGGACTTCAGGTGCACGGGTTGTGGGCTCATTATTATCTCTTCGTCAAAATTGTCCGCTGGCGCGGGTTGCGATGGTGTCACTGTAGGTTTTAACAAGTCCAGCGGCCACGGGAATGCGATAAAGCGCAAAATCGGCGACCTGAAATGCAAAAAGTGAGGGAGGAGCCGCACCTTTGATGGATCGCAAACGGGCGCCGCACAACGTGGCAACAATGGAGCTATGAGTACTCCTTCGCCTGCCGCGCCCGCCACGCCTGCGCATGCCGCGCTCGACCTGATCGCACGCATGGTGGCCGCGCTCGAGCTGACGCCATTGATGGCGGTATGCAGCTTCGGCCGTGATGGCGTAGTGCAATTCTGTAACCAGGCCTGTGCCGACATGCTGGGCATCGAAGCCTGCGAGGCGGTCGGCAAGCGTATGGCTGAGTTACGTTCGCATGGTGCACGGCAGGCGGAACACGATGCGCTGCTGGAAGAAATATGGCGCAACGGCCACTCCAGCCCGGCCGGCGACTGGCAGGTGCGTACTGGCGACGGCCGCGAGCTCTGGTTGTATTCGACCCATATCCCGGTCTGGCATGAGGGGCAACTGGCGCAGATCTTTTGCATGGAAGTCGACATCACGCAGCGGCACCGCGATTTCGATGCCTTGCAGGCGGCAGGCGAAAATTTCCACCATTTGTTCGAGCGCTCCAGCGACGCCATCCTGCTGCTACGCGACGGCGTGGTGGAAGAAGCCAACCCGGCGGCGGTCAGCCTGTTCAAGTGCGACGGGGCCGAGCGGCTGGTCGGGCGCGGCCTGCATGAGTTTTCGCCGATGCAGCAGCCGTCCGGCGTGCTGTCGGCCGAGGCCGAGGAGAGCATGGCTGCCGAGGCGCGACATGCGGGCAACGCACACGGTGAGTGGCACTATGTCGATTGCGAAGGCGGACTGTTCTGGGCCGAAGTACTGCTGACCGCGCTTTCCCTTGATGGCAGCAAGCTGTATTACGCGGTAGTGCGCGATATCTCTGAGCGCAAGCGGGCCGAGCGCAAGCTGCACCTGGCGGCCCAGGTTTTCGAGAACAGCCGGGATGCCATCGTGCTGACCGACCGCAGCCGGCGCGTGATTGCCCTTAACCGCGCCTTTACCGTGATTACCGGATTCGGGCCGCAGGACATGCTGGGCAAGCCGGTCAGCCTGTTCCGCTCTGGTGTGCACGACGAATCGTTCTATCGCGAAGTGTGGGCGCAGGTCGAGGCCGGCGACCACTGGGAAGGCGAGTTGTGGGGGCGGCGGCACGACGGCGGGCTATTCCCGTGCTGGACCAGTATCAGTTCGATACGCGACAGTGCAGGCCGCGTCAGCAACTATATGGGCATCGTGACCGATATCACCGAGCGCAAGAAATCCGAAGAACATACACGCCACCTGGCCGAACACGACTTCCTGACCGACTTGCCTAACAGGGTGCTGCTGCTGGACCGTTTGCGCCTGGCGCTGGCGGCGGCGCGCCGCAACCAGGCTTTGCTGGCGGTGCTGTTCGTTGACCTGGACCGGTTCAAGGTGGTCAACGACACGCTGGGGCATTCCGTGGGCGACCGCCTGCTGAAGGAAGTCGCCAGCCGGCTGGTGCATTGCGTGCGCGAGGCCGATACGGTGAGCCGGCAGGGCGGCGATGAATTCATCATCGTGCTGTCGGATGTGGCGGGTGCGCAGGGAGCTGCGCATGCCGCGGACTCTGTGCTACGCGCGCTGGAGCAGGAGTTCGTGTTCGGCGAACACATTGCCCATATTTCCGGCTCAATCGGGATCGCCATGTTCCCGGCCGATGGCGAGGAGATTGACACCCTGCTCAAGAATGCCGACATCGCCATGTACCACGCCAAGCAGGAAGGCCGCAACGGCTACCGCTTTTTCAGCGGCGAGATGAATGCGCGCATCGTCGAGCGCTCGGGGCTGGAGCAGGGCTTGCGGCGCGCATTGGCCGAGCTGCAGTTTGAGCTGGTGTTTGAGCCCGAGGTCGATATCCCCAGCGGCGCGGTGGTGGGAATGGAGGCGCTGCTGCGCTGGCGCCATCCCGAGCTGGGTGTGCTGCTGCCGGAGCGCTTTATCGATGTCGCCACGGAGGCGGGCTTGATGGTGGCCGTCGGCAATTGGGTGCTGCAGGAGGCCTGCCGCCAAGCACGCGGCTGGCAGGATGAGAGCCGCGAGCTGGTGGTGTCGGTCAACCTGGCGCCGGTGCAGTTTGTGCATAAAGACTTGCTCGATTGCGTAGCAAAGGCCTTGCGCTCGGCCGGATTGCCGCCGCGCCTGCTGGAACTGCAGCTCACTGAGGCGATGCTGATGCAAGGCGGCACGCAGACTGAAACCATACTGGGGAAATTGCGCGGCCTTGGAGTCCGGCTGTCGATCGACGACTTCGGCACCGGCTACTCGCGGCTGGGACAGTTGAAGGACAGCCCGATCGACAAGCTCAAGATCGCCCAATCCTTCTTCGAGCGGGGTACCGACGCCACCGCCATTCGCACCATCATCGCCATGGCGCGTAGCCTGGACATGACCGTTATTGCCGAGGGCGTCGAAACAGAAGCCCAGCTCCAGCTCTTGCGCGAGCTTGGCTGCGACCAATACCAGGGCCATCTGGCAAGCGCCGCTGACCCCGGTTAGAAAAAGTGGTGGTCACAAACTGTGACCGCCTAGCGCAGCCGCAGCCGCACCAGCACCTGGCCGTGGTCGGAAACTTCGGGACGCTCCTGGCGCAAGTGGTCGTTGAAGTAGCTGACATCCAGCACTTCGCCGATGGCGCGCGGCGAGGCCGGATTGAATTCTTCCGATACCAGCACGTGGTCGATGGTGGAGTAGTGGCCTTCATGGATGCTGGTGTAGGCCACATGCCGCAAATGGTCTTGCCGCTGCTGGATCTGGTTGGCGTCGTACATGCGGCCGCGCCGCTCGTCGCCAGGCATCATGCCGCCACCGTTGCCAAGCACGATGGTGGTGGTCACCGCGTCGGCCGTATCGTTGAAATCCCCCAGCACGATGCAAGGCCGGCGCGATTCGCGCATCATCTTGCTTAACAGGACCCGCAGCGCCACGGCTTCGGTCCCGCGCCATACCAGCGAACGCAGGCTGGCCATGGCCAGGTGCAGCGGGTCTTCCGAGGTATCGCCACTACGGTAATCGGGGCGGCGCGATTTCAAGTGCACCACGATGACATCCACCACCACTTCGTTGGGCAGCACAATCTGCGCGTGCAGCGGCGCCCGTGCGAAACGGTCCGACTCCGGCAAGCCCGATTCGGCCGGCACGCCCTCGGGGAAATTGGCGTAGACTTCCGGCGCCACGGCCAACGGCAGGCGCGACACCAGCGCCACATTGGGCGTCAGGCGGGAAGCGTGGGGATCGGGGTCGAAGCCGACATGCAGCGCATCGCGGTATTTGCGGGTGCGCGAGAGCACATCGCGCAAGGCTGCCTGGGAGAAGATTTCCTGGAAACCGATCACGTCGGCATCGAGATGGTCCAGTTGCTGTGCGGTCCATTCCGCCTTGGCCTCGTACTCCTGCTCCGTCAACGGCAGCAGGTTGTCGTACAGTTTCGCCCCTGGCGGAGCAAGGTTGCAGACATTGAAGGTGGCAAAGCGAATTTCTTGCTGCATAATGAGAAACTCCTCTCTTGGCACTAGCGTATCACGGCATGGCAAAAAAAGAGCACATTTCCGAAACTCCGGCGACGGCCTTACTGCGTAAGCATAAAGTCGCTTTTTCCGAGCATCCTTATGAGTACGAAGAACATGGCGGCACCTCCGTTTCTTCGCGCGAACTTGGCGTCGACGAACACGCCGTGGTGAAGACCCTGGTCATGCAGGACGAGGCGGCTAAGCCGCTGATCGTGCTGATGCACGGCGACTGCAAAGTCTCAACCAAAAACCTGGCGCGCAATATCGGCTGCAAAGCCGTCGAACCTTGCAAGCCGGAGGTGGCGCAGCGCCATTCCGGCTATATGGTGGGCGGCACGTCGCCGTTCGGCACCAGGAAGGCGATGCCGGTCTACGTTGAAGAGAGCATCCTCGGGCTGGAAACGATTTATATCAATGGCGGGCGCCGTGGCTTCCTGATTGGTATTAAACCAACAGTACTGACGGAAGTGCTGGCAGCCAGGCCAGTGCAATGCGCCTTGGCTGATTGATAAGATCAGCTGGCCGCCGTGCCGCCCGCGCTGGACGGTATGGTGTATAGTCGCTGCCGCATATAAAAACAACGAATCCTGGGGATTTATGATTACTTTGCTTCTGATTATTGCCGCTTACCTGATCGGCTCGATTTCTTTCGCCGTGGTGGTGAGCAAGTTCTACGGGCTTGACGACCCGCGCACCTATGGTTCCGGCAATCCCGGCGCCACCAACGTGCTGCGCAGCGGTAACAAGGGCGCGGCAATCTGGACCCTGATCGGCGATGCCTTCAAGGGTTGGCTGGCAGTCTTCCTGGTGGACCACTTCCAGCAGCAACTGGGCCTGGGCAGCCAGGCCGACCAGGCCATCGCCCTGGTGGCGATAGCCGTATTCGTTGGCCACCTGTGGCCGGTATTTTTCAAATTCGTCGGCGGCAAGGGCGTGGCGACCGCGCTGGGCGTGCTGCTGGCCCTGAATGTTTGGCTGGGCCTGGCAACGCTGGCGACCTGGCTGGTGGTGGCTTACGCTTTCCGCTATTCCTCGCTGGCAGCCCTGATCGCCTCCGTTTTTGCGCCGTTCTACTATGGCCTGCTGTTTGGCGCCGAGCCGCAGCTGGCTGCCGTGTTGGCAATGAGTGGTTTGCTGGTTTGGCGCCATGCCAAAAATATTGCTAACCTTATTGCTGGCAAAGAAAGCCGTATCGGCAGCAAAGCCAAGAAAAAGGCCTAGATAACCATGACTACTACCCCGATCCGCATCGACTTCGTCTCCGACGTTTCCTGTCCCTGGTGTGCGATCGGGCTGAACAGCCTGGAAGTGGCGCTGGGCCGGCTTGGCGACGGCGTGCAGGCACAGATCCATTTCCAACCCTTCGAGCTGAACCCGCACATGGTTCCGGAAGGGCAGGACATCACCGAGCACCTGCGCCAGAAATACGGCGCCAGCCCCGCCCAGCAAGAGCAAACCCGTGAAATGATCCGCCAGCGCGGCGCCGACGTCGGTTTCGACTTCGGCGTAGGTATGCGTAGCCGTATTTACAACACTTTTGATGCCCACCGCCTGCTGCATTGGGCTGGCGAGCAGGGCAGGCAGAAGGAACTGAAAAAGGCGCTGTTCGACGCCTATTTCACGCGCGGCCAGGACCCAAGCTCGCGCACCCTGCTGGTGCAGGTAGCCGGCAAGGTCGGCTTGGACGAGGCGGAAGCGGTGCAGGTATTGTCTTCTGGCCGCTATGCCCAGGAAGTGCGCGATATGGAGCACTTCTACCACCGCAACGGCATCCAATCGGTGCCAGCCGTTATCATCGACGAAAAACACCTCATTTCTGGTGGGCAACCACCTGAAGCGTTCGAGCGTGCGCTGCGGCAAATCATGGCGTCCAAATAGACTGTTATCTTGCTAACAACCTTGTTACACTTGGTATCGTAACAAGGGAGAAAGCATTGTCTGCCGCAGAAAAGATCATAAGGGCCCTGTACCCGAGGCAGTCGGACGACCACAACCGCCTGGCTGCGCTGTACCGCTACGACGCCCTGAACGCGCCCGCTGGCGAAGATTTCACCTTCCTGACCGAGCTTGCCGCCAGGGTTTGCGACGTTCCCTACGCCTTCATCACGCTGCTCGATGCGGAACGCGCCTTCGTCAAGTCTTTCGCCGGGTTGGCGCTGGGCGCCATGCCGCGCAGCCAGTGCTACTGCTCGCTGGCGGTGCTGGGCGGCGAGACCAGCGAGATCTGCGACCTGAGCAAGGATGCCCGTACGGCAGGCCTGCCGCTGACCATCGAAGCTCCTTTCATGCGCATGTACAGCAGCGTGCCGCTGGCGACCAGCGACGGCTACGCGATCGGCACCCTGAGCGTGATGGACAGCAAACCCGGCTGCCTGTCGACATCCCAGCGCGACCTATTGCGCAAGCTGGCGCGCCAGGTGATGGCCCTGTTCGAACTACGCGCCAATGAGCGGGCGCTCAAAACCTCGATGGATGAGCTGGAAACCCTGGCCACCACCGATGAGCTGACCGGGCTGCACAACCGCCGCTCGCTGATGAACCGGCTGAGCTTTGAAGTCGCCCGCACACGCCGCTTCCGCACCCCCTTATCGGCGGTAATGGTAGACGTCGACCACATCAAGAACGTTAACGATGAGTTCGGTCACCAGGCCGGCGACGAAGTGCTGGCCGTCATCGGGCGGCTGGTGCGCGAAAACGTGCGGGTAATCGATGTGGCTGGACGCTACGGCGGCGAAGAATTGTGTATCCTGTTGCCGAACACGCCGCTCGAAGGAGCGCGCAAGTTCGCAGAGACGTTGCGGTCGCGGATTGAAGCCCAGGTGCACGGCGCCGGGGCACGCACGGTAACGGTGACGGCCAGCCTTGGCGTCGGCTCCTTCAATCACATGGATATTGATGATGCCGAGATGCTGCTGAAGCAGGCTGAAGCCGCGCTGTACCGTGCCAAAGCCAATGGCCGCAACCGTGTAGAAGGTTGAACAGGACAGGAGTTTGCATGCCGAAGGCAATTTGGAATGGCGCCGTGATTGCGGAAGCCGATAGCAGCGAAGTCGAGATCGTCGAGCACAATATCTATTTCCCGCCATCGCGGGTCAAGCAGGACTATCTCCAGCCGAGCGAGCACACCACGCTGTGCCCGTGGAAAGGCGTGGCCAGCTACTACAACGTGGTGGTGGACGGCAAGGTGAATGCCAACGCCGCCTGGTACTACCCAACGCCGAAGGAAGCGGCCAACAACATCAAGGACCGCATCGCCTTCTGGCACGGCGTCGAGGTCCAGCATTAATGGTTGAAAGTCGGGGTCAGCTCCGGCAATCGGACATTCGCGTAGCGAATGTCCGATTGCCGGAGCTGACCCCGACTTTCATTTAGGTATGGATAACATCACTCATTCCGTTGTCGGCCTCGGTGTCGGCGAATTGATCCAGCGCTCACTGCCCGTGGAGGCTGAGCCGGCGCGGCATAAGACGCGCCATCGCTTGCTGCTGACAGCCTGCGCGCTTGCCAGCAATTTCCCCGACCTTGACCTGTTTTTCACCCGGCTGGCGCCGGCGCCGCTGGGCTATTTGCTGCACCACCGGGGACATACGCACACTTTGCTGTACCTGCTGCCGCAGGCATTGCTGCTGTTCGCCCTGTTGTGGACCTTGTGGCCGAATGCGCGGGCGTTGCTGCGGGAGAGCCGCGCCGCACGGCGTGGGCTTTTGCTGGCGCTGGCGGCGGGTTTCCTGCTGCACCTCGGCATGGACTTCATGAACAACTACGGCGTCCATCCGTTCTATCCGTTCAGCGGAACCTGGTATTTCGGCGATATGGTCTACATCATCGAGCCGGTGTTCTGGGTCGCCTTCGGGGTGCCGCTGGCGATGGCGGCGCCTTCGCGGCGGATGCGCATCGTGCTGCTGGCGGTGCTGCCGGTAGTGCTGCTGTATGTGACGATGCATGGCTACCTTGGCTGGGCTTCGTTCGCGGCGCTGGTGGCGCTGGGCGGGGCGGTGGCGGCGCTGCGCTTCATGCATATGCACAGCCGGCGCGCACTCCTGCTGGCGCTTGGCGTGGCGCTGGCGTTTGTCGGCGTCCAGGCGTCGGCGTCGTTCAAGGCGCGCCAGGCGGTGACGGCGGCGCTGGTGCTGCAAGACCCGCAGGCGCGCGTGCTGGATGTGGCGCTGACTGCTTTCCCGTCGCAACCATTGTGCTGGAGCTTCACTTCGATTGAATCGGACGGGAAAGCTTATCAGCTGCGGCGTGGGCATCTGAGTCTTGCGCCTTCGCTGCTGCCGCCGCGCGCATGCCCTGCGGCGCTGACGGCCGACGCGGCGCAGGAAATGGCCGGTACCGTGCCGGGGGTGCTGGTTTCCGGCTCGTGGCAAGGCGATGTGGCTGCCTTGCGTGCGCGTGCGGCCGCCGATTGCCAGCTTGCGGCCTGGCTGCGCTTCGCGCGCATGCCGGCGGTGGATGCGGCGCAGGCCAGCGACCTGCGTTTCGCCACCACGCCGCGCGGCAACTTCACCACGCTGCTGCTGGCAGCGCAGCCGGAATGCCCGTTCGGCGTGCCGGCCTGGGGCATGCCGCGCTCTGATTTGCTGGGAAGCGTGCAATGAAGACCTACGACCCGCACCAGCGCTTCGGCCGGCCGCAAGGCGGCTGGCGCGAAAAGCTGTATGCCGTGATCTTCGAGTCCGATACGCGGGCCGGCATGATCTTCGACCTGGCGCTGATCGGCGCCATCCTGCTTAGCGTGACGACGGTGGTGCTGGCCAGCGTGTCAGGGGTGGCGCGCGACTATGGCGATTGGCTGTTCGCGGCAGAGTGGTTCTTTACCGCGCTGTTTACTATCGAATACGCCTGCCGCCTGCTGTGCGTGCGGCACCCGCTGCGCTACGCACGCAGCTTCTTCGGCATGATCGATTTGCTGGCGGTACTGCCAAGCTATATGTCGCTGATCCTGCCGGGAGCGCATGTGCTGCTCAATGTGCGGATCCTGCGCTTGCTGCGCATGTTCCGTATCCTCAAGCTCACGCTCTACATCGAGGAATATGGGATGCTGGGCCGTGCCTTGCTGGCCAGCCGGCGCAAGATCCTGATCTTCCTGTCGGTGGTGTTCATGATCGTGTTCCTGCTGGGGACCGTCATGTACGTGGTGGAAGGGCCGGCGCATGGTTTCACCAGCATCCCGACTTCCGTCTACTGGGCGATTTCCGCCGTGACCACGGTGGGCTTTGGCGACCTGGTGCCGAAGACGGACCTGGGGCGTGCCATCGCTTCGGTCATGATGCTGCTTGGGTGGGGCATTCTCGCGGTTCCGACCGGTATCATCAGCGCGGAAATCAGCCAGCAGCGCCGTTCGAACCGTACTTGCGCCGGCTGCCTGGCCGCAGACCATGAGCAGTCGGCGCGTTTCTGCAAGAGCTGCGGGAGCCGGTTCCCCGCGATTTAAGCGGCCTGCTTGACCGGTTGCTCGAAGTCGGTCGACAGCGCCAGCTCCTTCCATTGCGCCAGCTCCTGCTCCACCTGCCGGTGTTTGGCGTAGGCGCGGGCAACGGCGTCGCTGCCCAGCTGCAGGCGCAGTGGCGGCTGCCCGGCATCGGCCAGTTTCAGCAAGGCTTGCGACAGCCTCGCCGGATCGCCGGGCTGGGCATGATTGGCGCCGGCGGCGAAGGTGCGCATGGCGCCGACCGTGTCCTGGTATTCTTCAATGCGAACCGCAGTCTCGACCAGCGACGTGGCGTCGAGGAAGTCGGTGCGGAAGAAGCCCGGCTCCACGACAGTGACGTGCACGCCCAGCGGGGCCAGTTCCTGCGCCATCGCTTCGCTCAAGCCTTCCACCGCAAATTTGGTGGAGCCGTAGACGCCCCAGCCGTAATAAGCCTGGTAGCCGCCCAGCGAAGAAATATTGAGCACACGGCCGCTGCGCTGCTGGCGCATGACCGGCAGCACGGCGCGGCTCACGTTCAGCAGGCCAAAGACGTTGGTCTCGTAGTTGCGGCGCACTTCTTCAGCCGAAGTCTCTTCAACGGCGCCGAGGATGCCGTAGCCGGCATTATTCACCAGCACGTCGATGCGGCCGAAGCGTTCGATTGCGGCCTGGGTGGCGACGACGGCAGCGGCTTCCTTGGTGACGTCCAGCTGCACCGGCAGCAGCTTGGGATGAACGCCCAGGGCGTCGACGATCGCTTGCGGGTTGCGGGCTGCAGCTACGACGGAATCGCCACGCTCCAGGGCGTCGCGGGCAATCAGCAGGCCGAAGCCGCGGGAGGCACCAGTGATGAACCAGACTTTGTTTGCCATGATATTGCTCCTTCAATCGGGTGGGTTGGTGAAGGGAATATTAGGCCTCGGGAAGCTGCTACACTAGATACGGTAAAGGTGATTGATCTTCAACCAGTAGTTGTGAATCATGGATAAGGCCCACGTCATCACACTGTTCATCGGCGTCGTGCACGCCGGCAGCTTCAGCCAGGCAGCGGTAGATGCCGGCTTGTCCGCGCAGGCGGTCAGCAAGGCGATTCGCCAGCTGGAGGAATACCTCGGTGTGCGCCTGTTCCACCGCACCACGCGCAGCCTGAGCCTGACCGACGAGGGCCAGCGCCTGTTCGAACTGGCCAACCCCGGCCTGCGCCTGCTGGACGAGGCGCTGGACCATGTGCAGAACAGCCGCGAGGCGGTCGACGGCATGATCCGCGTCGCCGCGCCTACCTCGCTGGGCACGGTGATGCTGGCGCCGCTGCTGCGCGAGTTCCAGGAGCTGTATCCGAGCGCCCATTTCGACATGCTGTTCGATGACCACTTCACCGATTTGATCGAATCGAAGATCGACGTCGGCTTCCGTGCGGGTAATCCGCCTGAGCGCAACCTGGTCGCGCGCCAGCTGGGCAGAATTCCGCTGTATATCTGCGCCTCGCGCGGCTACATTGAGCGTCACGGCGCGCCGCGCACGGTGGAGGAGCTGCAGCAGCACCGCTGCACCGGCTTCCGCCAGCCGAACACGGGCCGCGTCATTCCGTGGGAGATGAAAGGGCAGGGCGGAACGGTTTATCAGGATGTGCCGTGCGTGGCGACCTTCAACACGGCGGAAGGCGAGGTGGAGGCGGTACGCGCCGGCGTCGGCATCGGGCAGCTGGCGTTGTATATGGTGGAGCGCGACCTGGCAGAGGGACGGCTGGTGCACCTGCTGCCGACCCACGTGACGGCGAATGCGGCTGTTTACATGTACTATCCGCAGCGCAGCCGCATGCCGATGCGCGTGCGGCACTTTATCGACTTCATGATGAAACGCAAATGGACCGCCTTTACCTGATGACTGTCTACGTGGCCGTGGCCGAGGAGCAGGGCTTCGCGTCAGGCGCGCGCCGCCTGGGCCTGTCGCCGCCTGCCGTCACGCGCGCGGTGGCGGCGCTGGAGGAAAGGCTGGGCGTAAGGCTGCTGGACCGTACCACGCGCCACGTGCGGGTGACGGAAGCGGGCCAGCGCTACCTGGACGATGCGCGCCGCATCATCGCGGAAGTCGATGAAGCCGACGATGCGGTGGCGGGTATCAACGCCGCGCCGCGCGGCCACCTGACCGTCACCGCGCCGGTGCTGTTCGGCCGCATCTACGTCGTGCCCGGCATCGTCGACTACCTGCAGCGCTATCCTGCGATGGATGTTTCCACTGTCTTTGTCGACCGCGTGACCAACCTGCTGGAGGAGGGCATCGACGTCGGCATCCGCATCGGCGAGCTGCCCGACTCGAGCATGCGTGCGATTCCCGTCGGGCAGGTGCGGCGCATGATCATCGCCTCGCCTTCCTATATAGCGAAGCATGGCGCGCCGGCCACGCCGCAGGAACTGGAGCAACACACCGTTGTCGCTTCATCCGGCTCCAGCGTGCCGCCGGACTGGCGCTTCCAGCATGGCGGCAGCACGCAATCGCTGCGGGTCAAGCCGCGCCTGGGCGTGAATAACAATGACTCGGCTATCGAGGCGGTGCGCAGCGGTTTCGGCATCGCCCGCCTGCTGTCCTACCAGGCGGCCGCCTTGCTCGATGCCGGAGAACTGGTGGAGGTGCTGCAGGACTACGCCACGCCGGCCGTGCCGATCCATATCATCCACCGCGACAGCCGCCAGGGTTCAACCCGCATTCGCAGCTTCGTGGACCTGATGGCCGAGCGCCTGCGCACCGATCCGAGGCTCCAACCGGTGCGCTGACAGCGCTAAATTGGTGCGGCGCACAAACGCAGTGCTTGATTTTCACCGGCATCGCCCCGGAAGCGGGGTGGCACGGCGCTTGCAATATCCCCATTATTTACTCACCGGGGATAGAGATGGATCGCACGTTCAGCCTTACCCGCCGTCGCCTGCTTGCTGCGGGCGCTGCGACAGCCTTATCGAATTACGCCTGGGCTGCAGGCTCCGACAAGCCGGAAAAAGAAGAAGTCAAAGTCGGCTTCATTCCCCTCACTGATTGCGCCTCGGTCGTGATGGCGTCCTTGCTGGGCTTCGACAAGAAGTACGGCATCAAGATCGTGTTGAGCAAAGAGGCCTCATGGCCCGCCGTGCGCGACAAGCTGGTGAACGGTGAGCTCGATGCTGCACATGTGCTGTATGGCCTGGTGTACGGCGTGCACCTTGGCGCCGGCGGCGCGAAGAAAGACATGGCCGTGCTGATGAACCTCAATCACAACGGCCAGGCGATCACGCTGTCGAAGAAGCTTTCCGACAAAGGGGCGGTCGACGGCGTGTCGCTGGCAAAGCTGATGCGCGCCGAGCCGCGCGAATACACCTTCGCCCAGACTTTCCCAACCGGTACGCATGCAATGTGGCTGTATTACTGGCTCGCTTCATACGGCATCAATCCGATGCAGGACGCGAAGATGATCACCGTGCCGCCGCCGCAAATGGTAGCGAATATGCGGATCGGGAATATGGACGGTTTCTGCGTGGGTGAGCCGTGGAACCACCGCGCGATCGTGGACGGCATCGGCATCACGGCGGTCACTACGCAGGATATCTGGCGCGACCATCCGGAGAAGGTGCTCGGTACCAGCGCGGAGTGGGTGAAGAAGTATCCGAACACCGCACGCGCACTGGTCGCAGCGGTGCTGGAAGCGGGGCGCTGGATCGATGCATCCCTGTCGAACAAGGTGAGGATGGCCGAAGCCATTGCCGACAAATCCTACGTCAACACCACGGTCGACGTGATCGGCCAGCGCATCATGGGGCGCTACCAGAATGGGCTTGGCAAGGTCTGGGATGATCCGAACTACATGAAGTTCTTCAATGACGGCGCGGTGAATTTCCCTTACCTGAGCGACGGCATGTGGTTCCTGACGCAGCAGAAACGCTGGGGCTTGCTGAAGTCGGAGCCTGATTACCTGGCCGTTGCGACGCAGGTCAACCAGATTGAGGTCTACAAGGATGCGGCAAGCATGGCGAAGGTGAATGTGCCGAAGTCGCCGCTGCGTAGCGTGAAGATGGTCGACGGCGCACTTTGGGACGGCAAGAATCCCAAGGCGTATGCCGACTCGTTCAAGATCAAGGTGTGAAGGGAGGGCATATGAATGCAGTCTACGAATCGATAGAGGGCATAGGCGCGGCCACAGCCGCGGACGCAGCGCCTGCACCGTCGCGCCGCGCACGCCTGGCAGCGAAGGGAGTACGCCTGGCGCCGGAGGGCGGGCGGCTGCGGCCCTTCGTCATGAAGGTGCTGCCGCCGCTGCTTGGCCTGTCGCTGCTGCTGCTGGCCTGGCAAATCCTGGCAGTACGAAATGCAGGGTTTCCAACGCCGCTGGAAACCTGGCATGAGGCGGTGAAGCTGTTTGCCGATCCGTTCTACCGCAAGGGCCCGAACGACCAGGGCATAGGTTGGAATATCCTTGCGTCGCTGCGCCGGGTGGCGCTTGGCTTTGGCCTGGCGGCGCTGGTCGGCATTCCGCTAGGCTTCCTGATCGGCCGCTTCTCCTTTGTGTATGGCATGTTCAGCCCTTTAATCAGCCTGCTGAAGCCCGTGTCGCCGCTGGCCTGGCTGCCGATTGGGCTGCTGGTCTTCAAGGCCGCCGATCCGGCCGCGATCTGGGCCATCTTCATCTGCTCGATCTGGCCGATGATCGTCAACACAGCTGTTGGTGTGCAGCGCGTGCCGCAGGATTACCTGAACGTGGCACGTGTGCTGGACTTGTCCGAGTGGAAGGTGGTGACCAGGATCCTGCTGCCTTCCGTGTTGCCCTACATGCTGACCGGCGTGCGGCTGGCGATCGGTACCGCATGGCTGGTGATCGTCGCCGCTGAAATGCTGACCGGCGGAGTTGGCATTGGCTTCTGGGTATGGGATGAATGGAACAACATGAATGTGCCGCACATCCTGATCGCCATTGGCGTGATCGGCATGGTCGGCCTGCTGCTGGAACTGGCGCTGGTCGCGCTGGCCAAAGCCTTCAGCTATGAGGAGAAATGAGATGGCGTCGAAATTCATCGATATCAGCAGGGTCGATATGCGCTTCGGCCAATTCCACGCGCTGAGCGACATCAACCTGGCGGTGGAACAGGGCGAATTCATCACCCTGATCGGCCATTCCGGCTGCGGCAAATCGACACTGCTCAACCTGATCGCGGGCCTGAACTTGCCAAGCAGCGGCGTGCTGGTTTGCAGCGGGCGTGAAATCGCCGGGCCGGGACCGGAACGCGCGGTAGTGTTCCAGAACCATTCACTGCTGCCTTGGCTGACCTGCTTCGAGAACATCTACCTGGCGGTGGAGCGCGTATTCGGCGGCAAAGAGTTGCGCGCGCAGCTGGACGAACGCACCTGGAAAGCGTTGGAGCTGGTCGGGTTGGCGGCGGCCGGCGGCAAGCGGCCCACCGAAATTTCGGGCGGCATGAAGCAGCGCGTTGGCATCGCCCGGGCGCTGTCGATGGAGCCGAAAGTGCTGCTGATGGACGAACCGTTCGGCGCCCTCGACGCCCTGACGCGCGCCCACCTGCAGGATGAATTGATGCGCATCGTTGCCGCTACCGGTGCCACGGTGGTGATGGTCACGCATGACGTGGATGAGGCGGTGTTGCTGTCCGACCGCATTGTCATGATGACAAATGGTCCAGCTGCCACGATCGGCGGTATTGTTAAAGTAAGGCTGGAGCGCCCGCGCGACAGGCTAGCCCTGGCCCAGGATGCGCTTTACCTCGACTACCGGACCAGCGTACTGGAGTTCCTCTACCAGCGGCAAGGACGCCCGGCACAACGTTTTGCTGCATAGCAATGTACAAAAGTGTGGCAGCAGGACGGCTCTGCTGCTACATTTGTGGTCTATACAAATGGAGACGCATGATGAGTACCGAAGTACAGCAGCACGAAGTTATCAAAGAAGCAAAGCGGGATGAAAAGCCGAACCGCCACGAACTGGTACGCCAGCAGATGAACCACACCGGCCTGCGTACCGGTATTGCAGCCGGCCTGCTGGCCCTGGTGGGCCTGAGCGCCTGGCTGCTCGCCTGATCAAATAACCCGCAGTTCGTCCAGCGGCCAACGCGGACGGACATTGAAGGAATAATCCCGCTGCGCCGCCTGCGGATTGATCTGCAGGCGCATGGCGCCGGCGAAGGCAATCATTGCCCCGTTATCGGTGCAGAATTCCAGTTCCGGGTAGTAGACCTTGAAGTGCTTCTTTTTGGCTGCCGCGTTCAGCGATGCGCGCAGCTGCGCGTTCGCACCGACGCCACCGGCAATCACCAGGCGTTTCAGGCCGGTCTGCTTTAGCGCGGACAGGCATTTGGCCGTCAGCACATCCACGATCGCATCCACGAAACCGCGCGCGATGTTTGCCTTGTCCTGCTCGCAGACATTGGCAGCGCCGCCGCTGTTGTTCACTACCGTCAGCACTGCTGTCTTCAGGCCCGAGAACGAGAACATCAGGTCCTTCGAGTGCAGCATGGGACGCGGCAGCTTGTAGGCTTCCGGATCGCCGAATTCGGCCATGCGCGAAATGGCCGGGCCGCCGGGGTAGCCCAGACCGAGCAGCTTGGCCGATTTATCGAATGCTTCACCAGCCGCATCATCCAGAGTTTCACCCAGCAGTTCGTACTGGCCGACGCCGTCTACGCGCATCAGCTGCGTATGGCCGCCGGAAACCAGCAGCGCGACGAAAGGGAATTCCGGCGGCTCGCTGGCCAGCAGCGGCGACAGCAGGTGGCCTTCCAGGTGGTGCACGCCCAGTACCGGCTTATCCAGCGCCAGGCCCAGGGAGCAGGCGATGGCGGAACCAACCAGCAGGGCGCCGGCCAGGCCCGGCCCTTGCGTGTAGGCGATGGCGTCGATGTCCTGGGCGGCCATTCCAGCCTTGGACAGCGCCTGCTCCAACAGCGGAATCGCGCGGCGGATGTGGTCGCGCGAGGCCAGTTCCGGCACCACGCCACCGTATTCCTCATGCATCGCTACCTGCGAGTGCAGGGCGTGCGACAACAGGCCGCGCTGCGTGTCATACAGGGCCAGGCCGGTTTCGTCACAAGAGGATTCAACGCCGAGAACGATCATTGGAGTGCACAAAGGGTAAAAGCAATCCGCCATTGTAATTGAAAGCCAGCTTGCGATGATTGGTATACGTGTATACAATTGATTGCATGAAGACACCTCCACCCCGTGCGCACGGCGGTCCGGCCATCCTGGCGGCCCTGCGCGGCGCCATCAGCAACGGCGAACTGGCGCCCGGCGCCGTGCTGCGCCAGGCCGAACTGGCCGAACAATTCGGCACCAGCCGTATCCCCGTGCGCGAAGCGCTCAATTCCCTGCAGGCGGAAGGCCTGGTGCAGATCGAGCCGAATCGCGGCGCCTTCGTGACCACCTTGAGCGCCGAAGAACTGCGTGAGCTGTTCGACCTGCGCGTGCTGCTGGAGACCGAGGTGCTGCGGCGCGCGGTGCCCTTGCATTCGGAGCGCAGCCTGCGCCGGCTGGAGGCGATCCAGCACGAACTGGATGGCGAGACTGTGCCGCTGGAATGGCTGCGGCTCGACCGCGCCTTCCATGACGAACTGTATGCGCCAAGCGCGAGGCCGCGCAGCTTGCAGCTGGTGGGCAGCTTGCGGTCTTCGGTGGAGCGCTTTTACCTGGCGCGCCTGGGGCCGGAGGCGCGCCGTCCGGAATGGAACGATGAGCACCAACGCCTGATCGCGCTGGTGAGGGCAGGTGATGCTGAGGGCGCGTGCGCCATGCTGGCCGCGCACCTGCGCGAAACTGAAAGGAGCATGACTTGAGCATTCATACCGCGGAAGTTGCGTGGCATCGGCACGACGCCAAATTCACCGATAACCGGTACAGCCGCCTGCATAAATGGACGTTTGACGGCGGCATGGTAGTGCCCGGATCGTCGTCGCCGCATGTGGTGAGGGTGCCGCTGTCAGATCCTTCTGCGGTGGATCCGGAGGAGGCATATGTGGCTTCGCTATCGAGCTGCCATATGCTGTGGTTCCTGAGCCTGGCGGCGCGCGACGGGTATGTGGTCGACAGCTACGTCGATGCGGCGGAAGGGAAGATGGAAGATGGCTGGATCAGCGTGGTGACGCTGAAGCCGCTGGTCGCCTTCTCGGGCGAGAAGGCGCCGACGGATGCGGAGCTGGAGCGCCTGCACCACGAAGCACATGGAGCGTGCTTCCTGGCGCGTTCGGTCAAGTCCGAGATGAAGGTTGAAGGCAGCTGGCGCTATTAAGGACGGGCACGCAGTTCGCGGTCAGCCTCTTTCAGCACGCGAACCGTGGTCTCCCAGTCGATGCAGGCGTCGGTCACCGAGCAGCCGTATTTGAGTTCCGACAGGTCCGCCGGAATCTTCTGGTTGCCCGCCACAATGTTCGACTCGATCATCACGCCGACGACGGATTCATTGCCGTGCACGATCTGGTTGACCACATCGGTCATCACCAGCGGCTGCAGTTCCGGCTTCTTGTACGAATTGGCGTGCGAGCAGTCGATCACGATATTGGCCGGCAGCTTGGCCTTCTGCAGCGACTGTTCCGCGATTGCCACCGACACGGAATCATAGTTAGGCCGGCCGTCGCCCCCGCGCAGCACCACGTGGCCATGCGGATTGCCCCGCGTGCGCACGACGGACACATTACCCTGGCTGTTAATGCCCAGGAAGGCGTGCGGATTCGCCGCCGACAGGATGGCGTTGATCGCAATGCCGATATCGCCGTCGGTGCCGTTCTTGAACCCGACAGGAGTCGACAGGCCCGACGACATTTCGCGGTGGGTCTGCGATTCGGTGGTGCGGGCGCCGATGGCGGTCCAGGCGATCAGGTCGCCCAGGTATTGCGGCGAGATCGGGTCCAGCGCCTCGGTGGCGGTTGGCAGGCCCAGTTCGCAGACGTCCAGCAGGAATTGGCGCGCTTTCAGCATGCCCTCGTCGACGCGGAACGAGTCGTCCATATACGGATCGTTGATATAGCCCTTCCAGCCGGTGGTGGTGCGCGGCTTTTCGAAATACACGCGCATTACCAGCAGCATGGTGTCCTTGACTTCTTCCTGCAGCGCTTTCAGGCGGCGCGCATAGTCCAGGCCCGCGACAGGGTCATGGATGGAGCAAGGACCGACGACGACGAACAGGCGCTTGTCCTTGCGCTCCAGGATGGCGCGCAGGTCGGCGCGGCCCTTGGTGACGGTGTCGGAGGCCTTGTCGGTCAGCGGCAGTTTCGCATGCAGCTCCTCAGGGGTGGGCATGGATGCGAACGAGGTAACGTTAATGTTTTCAAGGTTTTGGGCGATCATGATCAGTCTGCTTTTCACTGTGTTTTTTCTTGGGGGATCTAACAGTGTAGCCGAAATGCCGTAAACTGGCTGAATGACGACTAAACAACCTTTCCAGGCCGCTCCGTACATCAAGGAAATCGGCCGGGGCGCGAAGGGCGCCCGCAGCATGGAGCGCGAACAGGCGCGCGAATTGTGGGGCGCGATTCTTGATGGGCGCGTATCGGACCTGGAGCTGGGCGGCATCTTGCTGTCGATGCGTATCAAGGGCGAATCGGTGGAAGAGCTGGAAGGCTTCCTGGAAGCTTCGGAAGCCTCGTTCCACAAGCTGTCTGCGCCGGCCGGCGAGTTTGCACCGGTGGTCATTCCCAGCTATAACGGCGCGCGCAAGATGGCCAACCTGACGGCCTTGCTGGCGCTGCTGCTGGCGCGCGAAGGCGTACCGGTGCTGGTGCACGGCGTGGCACATGACGTGGGGCGCGTCGCCACGGCCGAAGTATTTGAGGCGCTCGGCGTGCACGCCTCGCCCGACCATGCGGCGGCTGAAGCTGCGCTGGCGAATGGCCGCGTGGCCTTCATCACCATCGATGCACTGGCGCCGCGGCTGGCGTGGATGCTGTCGCTGCGCCGCATCCTCGGCGTGCGCAACTCGACGCATACGCTGGTGAAGATCGTGCAGCCGTTTGCAGGGGCCGCGCTGCGGCTGGTGTCCTATACCCACCCGGAGTACCTGGAATCGCTGGGTGAATTCTTCACGCTGAACAAAGGCCACGCCTTCCTGATGCGCGGCACGGAAGGCGAGACTGTCGCCAATGCCAACAAGGCGCAGAAGATCGACTGGTTCCACGGCGGCGAGCGCACGGTGCTGGTCGAGAAGCAGACCCTGGTGGAAAAGCTGCCCGAGCTGCCCGAAGATAAGAGCGCGGAGTCCACTGCCGCCTGGATCCAGGCCGTGCTGCGCGGCGAGATTCCGGTGCCGGATTCGATCGCTCAGCAAGTCGCCCACTGTAAAGATGTAGCCCGCCATTTGCTTCGCGTAAAATAGGAGGTTATGGCTAAAGAATTTGATGTGGCGGTGATCGGCGCGGGCGCCGCCGGAATGATGTGCGCAGCGACTGCAGGCAAGCGTGGCAAACGCGTTGTGCTGCTCGATCACGCCGATAAACTGGCGGAGAAGATCCGCATCTCCGGTGGTGGTCGTTGCAACTTCACCAATATTAACGCCGGCCCCGCCAATTTCCTGTCGGAGAACCCGCACTTCGCCAAGAGCGCATTGTCGCGCTTCACGCCGCACGACTTCCTGGCGATGGTGAAGAAGCATCGTATCGGCTTCCACGAAAAGCATAAAGGACAACTGTTCTGCGACGACTCGGCCGAGCAGATCATCCAGATGCTGAAGGATGAATGCTCCGACGGCAATGTGCACTGGCGCATGCCTGCGAAAGTGGACGCGTTGCAGCAGAACGGTGCCGGCTACATCCTGCAAACAGACGAAGGCGAAGAAATCCACGCGGCGTCGATTGTCGTTGCCACTGGCGGCTTGTCGATCCCGAAAATCGGCGCGACCGATTTCGGCTACCGGATTGCCAAGCAGTTTGGGCTGGAGCTGGTCGAGCCGCGTCCCGCCCTGGTGCCGCTGACTTTCGACACCGAGGAATGGGCGCCATTCGTGCCGCTGTCCGGCGTATCGCTGGAAGTGGACGTGGAAACCGGCTCCCTGAAAGGCCGCAATCCGAGCGGCGCGCGCTTCCGCGAAGACCTGCTGTTCACCCACCGAGGCCTGAGCGGCCCGGCCATCCTGCAGATTTCCAGTTTCTGGCAGCCCGGCACCCCGATCACGATCAACCTGTTGCCGGAAATGGACCTGGCGCAGACGCTGATCGAAGGGAAGGGCACGCTGAAGAAGCAGCTCGGCAACCTGCTGTCGCAATGGCTGCCGAGCCGCCTGGCCGAAGGCTTGCTGCAAGTGCAAGGGCTGGACCCCGAAGCGCGCATCGCCGACATGAAGGACGACACCCTGCGCAAGCTGGGCCGCGCCGTCAACCAATGGACCATCACGCCAAACGGCTCGGAAGGCTATCGCAAGGCCGAAGTCACGCGTGGCGGCGTCGACACCCGCGAGTTGTTCCAGCAATCGATGGAATGCAAGAACGTGCCGGGTCTGTACTTCATTGGTGAAGCGGTGGATGTGACCGGATGGCTGGGCGGCTACAACTTCCAATGGGCTTGGGCATCCGGAGTGGCTGCCGGCCTCGCGATCTGATATCATTCCACTTCCGGCAACGCATTTTTCGCCGGATTCATGATGTTAGCTCGGCTGAAATATTGCCCGCGAAAGACGTCGATATCCCCTGCGGAACCGCCTGAGTGGCCGGTTTGGCGTCTATTGTCTCTTCCATTTTTGAGCAAAACCTGCTAATATCGCTGTCTTTCCTGAACCCTAACGGTTTGAATTTTTACATGACTACTATCCGCCTTAAAGAAAACGAGCCGTTCGAAGTCGCAATGCGTCGCTTCAAGCGCACCATCGAAAAGACCGGTCTGCTGACCGAACTGCGCGCACGCGAGTTCTACGAAAAGCCAACCGCAGAACGCAAGCGCAAGCTGGCAGCTGCCGTGAAGCGTCACTACAAGCGCATCCGCAGCCAGCAACTGCCTAAGAAGCTGTACTAATTCAGCTCTCGTCGGCATTCTTGCAGGCGCATTGATCGCCACGGATGCCCACGCCAGAGTTTCAACCCGCTCCGGTAAATGCCGCAGCGGGTTTTCCTTTTTTCCACGCACACTTTTGAGGTAGCTATGAGCCTGAAAGCCCAGATCACTGAAGACATGAAAGCCGCCATGCGCGCCAAGGAAGCCGGCAAGCTGGCCACCATCCGCCTGCTGCTGGCCGAGATCAAGCGCAAGGAAGTGGACGAGCAGATCGAAGTCAACGACGTGCAGACCGTGGCCATCGTTGAGAAGATGATCAAGCAGCGCAAGGATTCGATCACCCAGTTCGAAGCCGGCGGCCGTTCCGACCTGGCCGACATTGAGAAAGCCGAACTGGCCTTCCTGGTGGATTACATGCCAGCCGGCCTGTCCGACGAAGAGATCGCCGCTGAAGTGAAAGCCGCCGTCGCCGAGTCCGGCGCAGCAGGTCCCCAGGACATGGGCAAAGTCATGGTCATCGTCAAGCCCAAGCTGGCTGGCCGCGCCGACATGACCGTCGTCTCCGCACTGGTCAAAAAGGCCCTCACCCCGTCATAATCTACAGCCCAGCCATATCGTGGGCCGCGTGCGTTGAGGTGGATCAAACTCCCTTTGTGCGCGGCGGTATAGTCTGATTTATAACAAATACCGTTCAGCCTCGTGATTCCACAGTCATTTATTGCCGACCTGCTGAACCGCGTCGATATCGTCGATGTGGTGGGGCGTTACGTCCAGTTGAAAAAGGGCGGCGCCAATTTCCAGGGCCTGTGCCCGTTTCACAGCGAAAAATCTCCTAGCTTTACCGTTAGTCCGACCAAGCAGTTCTATCACTGCTTCGGCTGTGGCGCCCATGGCACCGCGATCGGCTTCCTGATCGAGTATTCGGGCATGGGCTTTGTCGATGCGGTCAAGGATCTGGCCCAGAATGTCGGCATGGTCGTACCTGAACAGGACGACAAAATCCCGCCGGCCCAGCGCGCGGCCCAGCAGCAGCAGTCCATGGCGCTGTCGGAGGCCATGTCCAAGGCTAATGAGTTTTACCGCGCCCAATTGCGCCTGGCGCCGCAGGCGATCGGCTACTTGAAAGGCCGCGGCCTGACCGGCGAAATCGCGGCCCGCTTTGCGCTGGGCTATTCGCCGAGCGGCTGGGATGGCTTGAAAGCCGTGTTCCCGGACTATGAAAACCCGGTCCTGGTTGAAGCCGGCCTGATCATCCAGAACGTCGATGAGGACGGTAAGCGCACCAAGCGCTATGACCGCTTCCGCGAGCGGGTAATGTTCCCTATCCGCAATACCAAGGGCCAAGTGATCGCCTTTGGCGGCCGCATCATGGACCAGGGCGAACCAAAGTACTTGAATTCCCCGGAAACGCCTTTATTTTCAAAGGGCTCGGAGCTGTATGGCTTGTTCGAAGCGCGCCAGGCAATCCGCGATGCGGGCTATGTGCTGGTGACGGAAGGCTATATGGACGTGGTGGCGTTGGCCCAGATGGGCTTTCCGCAAGCGGTCGCGACGCTGGGAACCGCTTGCACCACGACCCACGTCCAGAAGTTGTTGCGTCAAACCGACACCGTGATCTTCAGTTTCGATGGCGACAAGGCCGGTCGCCGCGCTGCAAGGCGTGCGCTGGAAGCCTGCCTGCCGCATGTGTCGGATGACAAGACGATCAAGTTCCTGTTCCTGCCGGCTGAGCACGACCCGGACAGCTATATCCGCGAATATGGCGCCCAGGCTTTCGAGCAGCAGGTACATGAAGCGATGCCGCTGTCCCAATTCCTGCTGCGCGAGGCCGCCGGCGAGCATGATTTAACATCGCCTGAAGGCCGGGCCCGCGTCCAGTTCGACGCCAAGCCGCTGCTGCAGGCTATGCCGCCGACCTCGCTGCGCCTGCAAATCGTGCGCGGCCTGGCGACCATGACGCAGAGCACGCCGGGCGAAGTTGAGCAGCTATTTGAGCTGACCAAGCCAGTGGCTGCTAATAAGGTAGCGCCGCCAAAGAGCCGGCGCGTGCAGCCAGTGGGGCTTGAGCTGAAACTGATCCGCGTCATGCTGACGCACCCGACCCTGGCGCTGCAGCTGGATGACGAAGCCCTGCTGGCCTTCAGTCATTTCGGCCAGGAAGCCGCCGAGCGCCTGGTCTGGCTGATTGTGCAGGCGCAATCGCTGGGGGAGCAGGGCAGCTTTGCCGCGTTCTGCCAGTTGGTGAAAGAAACCGGCAGCGATTATGATGCGCTCATCGGTGAGATTGCTGCCGCGCCGGAGCCGGATATCGAGGGTGAGCGCCTGTGGCTGCTCGCTACCGTGCGCCACTTGAAGATGGATGCTTTAAAACAGGAACTGGACCAGCTATTTACCGCTGGTTTATCCTCCGAAGAAATTGGTGTACGCTACCGCGAAATTACTGCCAAGCAAGACCAGCTGCGCAAGGAAGCTGAAGATGATTTAGGTTCGAGGTAATTGCTGGCACGCACGGAAACCTTCCCGTCTGGTAATTGTAAAGGGGCGTGCTATAATAAAATGCTAAATATTGCAATATTTAGCGGGTCTGATTTTTCGTTTGTTTTCAGTAAGTTACAGTAGTAGTTGTTGCGGTTTGTAGTGGACTTAACTATTCCCGGAAAGCGCCTGTGCCAGCAAAGAAACCTGAAACCAAAGCGGCTGAAAAGCCTCGCAAAGTGACCGCCAAGCCCGCGACCAAGTCGGCTAATAAACCGGCAACTCGCGTCACGGCGCCGCCGGTGGTTAGTCAGACAACGGACGCAGCCGCCCTGGCTGCCATCGATACTTCCGGATATGTGCTGCCATCCGTCAAGGTGCCGGGACGCCGTGGCCGCAAGCCGAAGGAATTCACGCCGGAAAACGACGAGGTTGCAGCACTGAACGCTGTTGAGCGTGCCGAGATGAAGGCTGCGGACAAGGCGAAAGCCAAAGACCGCAAGGCCAAGGAAAAGGCATTGCTGAAAGATGCGTTCTCGTCCGACACCGAGGCTACGGAAGAGGAACTCGAACGCCGCCGCCAGAAGCTCAAGACGCTGATCAAGTTCGGCAAGGAACGCGGCTTCCTCACCTACGCTGAAATCAACGACCACCTGCCAGAAAATATCGTCGATCCGGAAGCGATCGAGGGCATTATCGGCACCTTCAATGACATGGGCATCGCCGTGTATGAGCACGCGCCCGATGCCGAGACCCTGCTGCTGTCGGATAACGTCGCCACTGTCACCAGCGACGACGAAGCTGAAGCTGCCGCAGAAGCCGCGCTGTCCACCGTCGATTCCGACTTCGGCCGCACCACCGACCCGGTCCGCATGTATATGCGTGAAATGGGTTCGGTCGAGCTGCTGACCCGTGAAGGCGAGATCGAAATCGCCAAGCGTATCGAAGACGGCCTGCGCGACATGATCCAGGCGATTTCCGCCTGCCCTGTGACGATCGCCGAGATCCTCGCCACCTCCGAGCGCATCCGCATCGACGAGATCAAGATCGACGAAATCGTCGACGGCCTGGTTGATGAGGATGGCGAAAACATCGCCACTGCAGCCGCCGCTTCCGACGACGAAGAGTCGGACGACGACGAAGAAGCAGAGGGCGAAGAGGAAGAGGACGAAGCCGCCAGTCCAGGCGGCGCCGCGGCCGGTTACACCGCCGAGCAGCTGGAAGCGATGAAGCAGCTCGCCCTCGAAAAATTCGACAATATCGCCAACCAGTTCGACCGCATGCGCAAAGCATTCGAGAAGGATGGCTATAACTCGAAAGCCTACCTGAAGGCACAGGAGTCGATTTCCGGCGAGCTGCTGGGCATCCGCTTCACTGCCAAAGTGGTGGAAAAGCTGTGCGACACCCTGCGCGGACAGGTCGATGAAGTGCGCCATATCGAGAAGCAGATCCTCGACGTGGCGGTGAACAAGTGCGGCATGCCGCGCGCCCACTTCATCAAGGTTTTCCCGGGCAACGAAACCAACCTCGAATGGGTGGATGGCGAAGTCGCCGCAGGTCACGCTTACAGCGCGATCCTGGGCCGCAACATCCCGACCATCAAGGAACTGCAGCAGCGCCTGATCGACCTGCAGGCGCGCGTCGTGCTGCCGCTGCCGGACCTGCGCAACATCAACCGCCAGATGGCGGCCGGTGAAATGAAGGCGCGCAAGGCCAAGCGTGAAATGACCGAGGCCAACCTGCGCCTGGTGATCTCGATCGCGAAGAAGTACACCAATCGCGGCCTGCAATTCCTCGACCTGATCCAGGAAGGCAATATCGGCCTGATGAAAGCGGTCGACAAGTTCGAGTACCGCCGCGGCTACAAGTTCTCCACGTACGCTACGTGGTGGATCCGCCAGGCGATCACCCGTTCCATCGCCGACCAGGCACGTACCATCCGTATTCCGGTGCACATGATCGAAACGATCAACAAGATGAACCGGATTTCGCGCCAGATCCTGCAGGAGACCGGCGCCGAGCCGGATCCGGCAACCCTGGCGATCAAGATGGAAATGCCGGAGGATAAGATCCGCAAGATCATGAAGATCGCGAAAGAGCCGATCTCGATGGAAACGCCGATCGGTGACGACGACGATTCCCATCTGGGCGACTTCATCGAGGACAACAACACGCTGGCGCCTTCGGACGCAGCGCTGCATGCCTCGATGCGCGGTGTCGTGAAGGATGTGCTGGATTCGCTGACGCCGCGTGAAGCCAAGGTGCTGCGCATGCGCTTCGGTATCGAAATGTCCACCGACCACACGCTGGAAGAGGTCGGCAAACAGTTCGACGTGACCCGTGAACGTATCCGCCAGATCGAAGCCAAGGCACTGCGCAAGCTGCGCCACCCATCGCGCTCGGACAAGCTGAAGAGTTTCCTGGAAGGGAACTAAGGCCCGACGGGCCTCTAGCTCACGCTTGGTTAGAGCAGCGGACTCATAATCCGTTGGTACCCGGTTCGACTCCGGGGAGGCCTACCAACACATCAGCAAGGCCCGGTCCTTTGGATCGGGCTTTGTTTTTTCTGTAAATGAACCGATGAACGTACGCGATCAACTGCTGGCCCTCTTCCTTTCGCTTGCTGTTATGGGCACGGGCCATGCCGCGCCTATGGATGAAGCCGTCCTGAAGCAGCTGCTGCCAGGCCAATCCCACTGCGATGACGCGCGCAACGACCCCAAATTCCAGAAGATGGATGTGGATTTTGACCAGTATTGCGTCTGCCTTCCGATAAAGGCCGAGGAGTTCCTGCGCGCGGCAGACTGGCAGTCCCCTGGCGATCCAACGGCGGAGGACAAGGCCAAATACAGCGACCTGATACGCGACGCGGAAGTCGTCTGCGCGAGGCCGTACGTCAAGAAACAAGTCGGTCAGCAACTGGAGGAAATCTGCCGCGGCGGCCGGGGTATTTTCGCGCCGCTGGCCAGGCAAGGGACTGCTGCACTGGATGCGGCCTGCCCATGCATCGCCAGCACGGCCACCGACCAGACCTACGGGGCAGGTGATGCGCCAATTGACCCGAATATCAACACCAAAGCGGTTTTGGTGGCAGCAATCAATTCTTGCGCGCCAAAGCAAGGCGGCAAGTAAAACTTGACGGAAAGGGGCTTCAGCCCTATCCTGCCGGGTTCCCAGGGCCCTTAGCTCATGCCTGGTTAGAGCAGAGGACTCATAATCCTTTGGTGCGCGGTTCGACTCCGCGAGGGCCTACCAATTCGCTATATGCAGTGAAAAACGCCTCTACGAGCAATCGTCGGGGCGTTTTCTATTGGGATATTCCCTCGGACATCAGGGATTGAATCGTTTCACGGATGCGATTGCTATTCTGGTAATATTTCCTCTATGCATATTATTCGATTCCCTGGATCCATCCTGCTCGGCCTGGCATTTTCCAGCGCCCTGGCCGCTCCCCTCAATGCCAGCAAATTTTCACCCACTTACATAGGTTTTTCTGCCGACAATGCTCGCGCTTGTCTCGTTGGACAAAGCTTTGATCCCGAATGGGGGAATAGCACTGCCGAGCTGACGCTGCTTGACCTGAAGCGCGACGCCGTCCTGGCCAAGACGCAAATCCCCGTGCCCGATGATGACGCATCGCTGTACCCGGTGCAGTGCGCGTTCGATGGCGAGAATGTCTACCTGCTGGCGAACGTGGATACCCAAGCTTCGCGCTCGCTGAACCAGGGCCTCGTCTACATGTACCAATTCAATATGCAGGGAAAGCAGCTTGGAAAGAAAGAGCTTGCGATCCCGGGAAGCAACAGCTACGGCCATGCGCTGGGCGTATCCGCGAGTGGGCTACAGGTTGCAGGCTATATCAAGGACGAGGATGACTCCTCCGAGTATTACTCCTTCTTTACGCTCGCGCTGGACCGGCGCCTGAAAGAGGGTAAGCTGAACGTTCGCAAGACGGGCGCCTTCAGGAGCGGTTCCGAGGCGCGCTTTGTAGGCGACAACGTGCAGGTTGCCGGGCCATTCGTTGCAGCTAAAGTAGTGAAGGACAACTGGGTCGACGACTATGCAAATTCGCGCGTCCTGGTCAATGGCGGTTATGCCTGGAGCATGCGTCCGTTCAAGCAATCCCCGCGCCACGTGGCGGCGGGAATTTCCCAGCAGGGTGCGATCTATTCGCTCGCCTACGAGAAGACAGGATCGACACTGGCAGTGACCAGCGCCGAAGGCAAGCAGCTCTCGCTGGCCAGCTATCCGAGCAAATTTTGCGAAACGAGTTCGATTACCGAATATGGCGCGGACGTGCTGGCCTTGCGCAAGCCTTGCGACGTGAAGCGCAAGGCGGCGGAGCTGGTACTCATTTCTCCCGCCAATGGAAAGGAAACTCCGTTGCAACTGGCGCCAGGGGAACCGGTGTTCGCGGCCACCAATTCAGGGCAATGGGTCGTCATCTCCAAAGATGCCGGCGGCAAGCTTGCCTGGTACACGGGCGCTGTTGGCGGCGAGACGCGCTTCAGCCAGACGACAGCCGGAGTGGAGCATTCCCTGAGCCTTGGCCGCATCAATATCGATAAGAAGGGCCAGCGCTCTTTCGATTTCGCTTACGAGCAGCGTGCCGGCGAATGCCGCTTCAGCATGAACGGGCACGCGGTCCAAGTGGATATCTTTAATCCAGAAGGAGACGATGGCAAGGAGCTGCCGCAGGTCGTCATGTACGACAGCGAGGGCATTGCCCTGACGCTGCCACTGGATGGACCGCCGCGGCAGGCTTCTTTCACCGGCACCCTGGCGCCCGAGCAGGCAAAGCGCAGCTGCGGCAACAAGAACGGCGGCAAGGTGTCCTTGACGTTCAGCGCAGCAGGCGCCCGCCGTTAAACGCCATCCATCCACTTGATCCTGCATCCTGTCGGATAGCGGGGGCGCGCACGCGCGCGGGATCCTAGAATCGGCACTCCTATCAACCGTCGGGGGAGTGAAATGGGCATGTGGAAAAAAGTGGCGTGGGGGCTGGCTGCGGCATCGCCGTTGCTGGCGCAAGCGCAGGTCGATTTGACCAAGCTCGATCGCGACATGGCGGGGCCGAAGTCGCAGGTGATGGTGCTGGGCACCGTCCATTTGAGCGGCACGCCGGCCACATTCAAAGCGGCTTCCCTGGGCGGTGTCATCGACCGCCTGGCAGCCTTCAAGCCCGACATCATTACCATTGAGAGCGAGTCCGGGGAGGACTGTGACCTCGCGGCGCGGCATCCCGCAAAGTATGGGGCGAACTGGTGTCCCAAGACTGAGGTAGCGATGGCTGCGACCGGGCTCGATATGCCGGCTGCGCTGGCGGAAGTGGATACGACGCTGAAGGCCTGGCCTGCGAAGCCGACTGCATCGCAGCGCAGGCGTCTGGCGGCAGCGTTCCTGGCGGCGAACGAGCCCTCGTCGGCCCTGGTGCAGTGGCTGCAGTTGCCTGCGGCCGAGCGCCGCGAGGGCGATAGCCTGGATGCGGCCCTGGTGGCAATGCTGGAAAAGCTTGAAAAGCGCAAGAACGAGGACAACCTGATTGCGGCGCCACTGGCCGCCAGGCTTGGCCTGCAGCGCGTCTATTCGGTTGATAACCATACCGGCGACCGTATCGACCTGCCTGACATCAAGGCCTTCGTGAAGCAGCTGGAGGCTGCCTGGGCGTCAAGCAGCGCCGAAATGAACGTCCGCCGCAAGCAGGAAGATGCCTTGTCGCAGGCGG
Source organism: Duganella sp. Root336D2 (assembly GCF_001425005.1). Classification (GTDB taxonomy): domain Bacteria; phylum Pseudomonadota; class Gammaproteobacteria; order Burkholderiales; family Burkholderiaceae_D; genus Rugamonas. The sequence goes on from NZ_LMDB01000012.1 coordinate 285,650, forward strand.
ACGATATGCTGCCCTTGTACCGTTTCATAAACGCGCCGGAGAGCATGCGCATCCATGCGGAGTCGAACGTAGTAGGGCCGATGCGGGCGAAGTCGGCGGAAGTTTACCCGCAAATCTGGGTAGGCGGCTGGGAGATCCGCAACCTGCGCATGGTGGCCAACATCCGTGAAACCTTCCGCGAGCGTCCGGGGGCCCGTGTGCTGTCCATTGTCGGCGCTGCGCATAAGCCTTGGTTTGACCATTGGCTTGCGCAGCTGCAGGGCGTGGAGATCGTCGATGCTGTCGACGTTTTGAAGTGACGCAGCGCAGGAACGCCGCTCAATCAAACGCTGCCCGGATCTCGCGGCTGATTTGTCGCGGTGCCTGCAGGTGGGCGTAGTGGCCGAGCCCGGGCAGGATGCTGAATGGCCGACCTGACTTGGCGGCGAATTCTTCGCCCATCTTCTTGTCGATGTAGATATCCTTCTCTCCCCACACAACCTGGACCGGTGTTTTCAGGCGTTCCAGGTTGGCCTCGAAATACTGCTGGTCGCGGGTGAAGTGCGAGTAGTAGTGGTAGAAGGCGTCTCCCGTGCTCAGGCGGCCCTGCGTCCAGCCGGCCAGCATGTCTTCCGTGAAATCCGCAGGCACATTGAATTGCTCGCTGGCTTCCAGGCCGCGGCGGAAGGTGTTTTCGATGATCTCGTTGCGATTCTGGTTGATCGCGGTGCGGGTTACCTGGGCGGTCTGCGGCTCTTTCAGGCTGCGCAGGCGGTCGGACATGTATTGCGGCCGGTCGAATGGGGCGAAGTCGCCGGCGATGATTTTCCTTGCGATGTCAGGCTGCTCCAGCGCTGCCAGCAGCGGCGGCAGGGCGCCGATATCAGTGGCGTAAATCACCAGCGTTGAGCGGTCGATGCCTGCCTTGTCGATGTAGGCCTTAACGACTTGCGCATAGTCGCGCGGTGCGTAGGCGAATTTGGCGGCGGAAGGGCGTGACGATTGACCATAGCCCGGCCAGTCAAAGGCGTGCACTTCGTAATCGCGGCCCAGGTCCAGCGCCAGGTCGCGCCAGGTGAGCATGGTTTCCGGAAAGCCGTGCAGGAACAGTACCGTGCCTTTGGCTGCCGGATTTTTGACCACCATCCGGCGCAGGGTGATATCGGGGCTGAGTTTTACGTAGTCGATTTCCTGGGCGGCGGCGCCGGCCAATGCAAGGGTGCCTGCAGCAGCGGCGATTGATTTCTTGAGCGCGGACATATTGGTGATCCTTGGTGAAGGGTTCGAGATGCCTTCAATATAGGTTCCGCTGCTTGTGGCGTAAATGACGTATTTCCCTCCTTTCAGGACATGCGCGCTATACGGCGCAGTGCTTGCGGCGGCTGTCCGTAGGCGCGCAGGAAGGCGCGTCGCATGCGTTCGGTATCGATGAAGCCGGTTTCCGCCGCGATTTCTTCGATGGTGTGGCGGCTTTGCTCGATCATCAGGCGCGCGGCTTCCAGCCGCAGGTGCTCGATCGCCTTGGCCGGCGACTGGCCGGTTTCGCTTGTGAAGGCTCGGCTGAACTGTCGAGGGCTGAGGTGTGCGACACCGGCCAGTTCCTGGACCGACAGACCGGAGTGCAGGTGATTGCGCGCATACTCCAGCACGCGCTGGATGCGGTCGGACTTGGCGCCAAGTTGCAGGAGGGTGGAATGCTGGGACTGGCCTCCGCCGCGACGATGGTAGACCACCAGCTTCTTCGCCACCGCTGCCGCGAGTTCGGCGCCGTAATCGGCCTCGATAAGGCCCAGCGCAAGGTCGATGCCGGTGCTCATGCCGGCCGAAGTCCAGACTGGGCCATCGTTGATGAAAATGCGGTCCGCATCGACGCGCGCCGCGGGGAATTGCTGCTGCAGTTCGCGGGCAAACAACCAGTGCGTTGTGACGCGCCTGCCGTCGATCAGGCCAGCTTCGCCAAGCAGGAAAGTGCCGGTGCAGACGGATGCGGTCCGGCGCGCAAGCCTGGCGGCGGCGCGCAAGCGAATGAGTATCTGCGTGTCGGTGGGCGCTGGCGCAACCAGGCCGCAGACGATCAGGGTGTCCAGCCGGCGCCGCGCGAGCGGCTGGGTTTCCAGCGAGGCGCCGAACGAATTTGCAACCGGGCCGCCATGTGCGGAAAAAAAGCCGATGTCGTACAGGCGCTCGCAGGCCGTGGTGTTAGCCAGTTCGAACGCGGAGGCGGCGGCCAGCCCCATGATCTGGAAGCCAGGCGGCAGCAGGAAGCCAATCTTCAGCAAAGCAGGACCTATGGCGTAAAAGGAGGTATTTCGATCATACGCGCCATTGGCTGCCGGCGCTGGCAAGCGATGTTATCCTCATCAGTCGCGCTGCTCATCGTAAGCGCATTTCGTCATGCAAGTTTTAACAAGGAGATCGGAATGGCAATCAAGAAGATCCTGTTTTTGACGGGCGACTTTGCGGAAGATTATGAAACCATGGTGCCGTTCCAGGCACTGCAGATGGTTGGGCACACGGTGCACGCGGTCTGCCCTGGCAAGAATGCGGGCGAGAAGATCAAGACCGCGATCCACGATTTTGAGGGCGACCAGACTTATACTGAAAAACCAGGCCACCAGTTTGCGCTGAACGCGAGCTTTGACGACGCTCGTGCCTCGGCCTACGACGCGCTGGTGATTGCGGGCGGACGGGCGCCGGAATATTTGCGCCTCAACCAGCGAGTGCTGGAAACGGTGCAGGAATTCGCCAAGGCGGGCAAGCCGATTGCGGCGATCTGCCACGGTGCGCAGATCCTGACTGCGGCTGACGTCATCAAGGGCAGGCGCATCTCGGCGTATCCAGCGTGTGCGCCTGAAGTCCGCATGGCTGGGGGCGAATACGTTTCGGTCGAGATGGACCAGGCGGTCACTGATGGAAATTTCGTGACAGCGCCAGCGTGGCCTGCGCATCCGCAATGGATGGCGCAGTTCCTCAAGGTGCTCGGTACCGAGATCAAGCCTTAATTCGCACCCAGCAGCGCCAGTGCTTGCTGGCGTGCCGCCGCGCGCAATGATGCGCGTAGTACAGGATCGTCGGTGGTGCGGGCCAGCACCATGCCGCCGACGCAGAGCGCCACGATGGCTTGCGCCCTCTGCTCGCCGTCGCCGTAGTCCTTCAACGCGTGCGCGTAAATGCGTGTCAGGTTGCGGATCAGGTCTGTGTAGGCGCGCTGTGGCGACAGGCCGGCGCGGGCCACGTCGCCGGGCAAGGCATACAGGGGGCAGTGGTTCTCGATATCTTCCAGCACTTTGTCGCTAAGGTAAAGGTTCAACAGCCGATGAGCCATGTCGCGCGGGTCGGCCGAGGGCGCGCTGGCGATGTCCTTTCGGAAGGGGTTGCAGGTGGTGAAGCTGGCTACAGCGGCGGCGTACAGTTCATCCTTGCTGCCGAAATGGTTGTAGAAACCACCGCGCGTCAGGCCGGCTTCTGACATGATGGTTTCGATCGATACCTGCTCGAAGCCGTGACGGTTGAACAGCTTGCGGGCTGATTCGACGATCCTGGCGCGGGTGCGCTCCTTGTGCTCTGCGGTGTAAGGCATGGGGGGCTTCCTCCTTGATCGGCATTATGCGTCCGATTGAAAATATGTTCTTGAACATATTAAGTATCTCCGTAATCTGCCACATGTTCACATCCCAACCCTAAGGAGACAGACATGTACACCCTGGTTACTTTGCGTTCCGTTCCAGATTTCGCTGTTGGTTACGTGCGCGACCTGCGCGCACGCTGGGCGCTGGAAGAGGCAGGCCAGCCGTATTCCGTGCAGACAATTGGGCCTGAAGACCAGATGTCGTCCACCTATCGCCAGCAGCAGCCTTTTGGCCAGGTGCCTGTGCTGCTGGATGGCGATCAGCCGATCTTCGAGTCCGGCGCCATACTGCGCCACTTGGGCGACCAACTGGGGCTGATGCCGACCGGCGCGCGCGAGCGGCAGTTGGCCGAGATGTGGTTGTACGCGGCACTGAATTCGGTCGAGCCGTATTTCGGTGCCTTTGCGGAGCTGGACGTGTTCCATGCGGGAGAAGCATGGGTCGAAGCTCGCCGGCCCGGGCTGGAAGCGATGGCGAAGCGCCGCCTCGGCGACCTGGAAGCATGGCTGTCAGGTAGCGACTATCTGGCTGGCACGTTCAGCGTTGCCGACATCATGATGTCGACGGTATTGCGCCTGCTGGACTCGAGCGGCCTGCTGGAGCAATTCCCGGCGGTCAGCGCCTACCAGGCGCGCTGCATGGACCGTCCAGCCTACGCGCGGGCAGTGGCAGCACAGGTGGCGCTGTATGCGCCGAAGCAGGCGGCAGCCTGAGGTTAGCCGCCCGCCGGGCAAACCCTTATTCAGCGCGGCACGATGGCGAACTGCGGCCGCTCGCTGTAGTTCGGCTTGACGCTACGGTTGATGAAGCGCGTCCATGCCTCACGGGCGTTGGGGATGCCGGTAGCGGCGGCCATGGCCAGCGCCGGCTGCATGTTCGAGGGATAGCCTTCCGGCGAGGTGGCGTAACCGGTCATCTCGCCGGCCAGCCATGGCGAGCGCCAGACGTTGGCATCCTTGTCGACCTGGGTGCGCCAGTTGGCCTGGGCCTGGCTGCCGCAAGGCTGCTCCAGGTAGCGTGCACCGGTGCTGTTCACCATTGGTGAGCCGTCGTTATTGCGCATGGTCGCCTGGTAGGCTTCGGCGAAACTGGTGAAATAAGCGGAGGTGGCGCTCGGCCGTACCATGAGGGCGTAGACCGCACCGTCAATCCAGCAGTAGCCACTGGCCATCATGCGGCCGACCGGGAAGCGCGCTTTCCAGGCCAGGATCGGCTGCGCTGCGGTAAATCCCATTTCGTCCAGATGGCCGACCGTCGATGTGAAGAAGTCGTCCATCCAAGGGGCGACGCCGGTACTCGGCCCGGTTGGACCGCTGTAGGCCACGGCGTAGCTGGTGGCTGTATTGTCGATGAAGCCCAGCTGGTTTGTGGCACTGCCGGCGAAGGTGGTGTTGTAAAAATCCAGGTTGTCTTTCAGGACCTGGTTGAAATAGGCCTTCATTGGATGGGCGTCCGGCGTGATGTAGGCGGCATGTCCCAACGTGCGCAGCGACCAGGCCTGGCCACGGACCTGGTTGCCCTTCACCAGGCCTTTGGAAAGCGCGCGGTAATGCGGATTCATGGTGACCAGGTTCCAGTTCGCCCAGAACTGCAATTCGTCCAGATAATAGGTATCCCCGGTGAGGAGGTAGGGCAGGTAGGCGAAAGAGGGCTGGTGGGCTGAATCGGGCGTATAAGGCGTGCTGCATGCGCCGGCCACGGTCGAAGTACAACGCGGCATGTCTTCGTGCTTTTGGGTGAGCGGATTGTAGCTGTCGGAGCCGATGCGCTGGTCGCGCACGTAAGGGTACTCAATGATCGACACCACCTGGTCCGTGTTTTTGTCGCGATAGTGGACCGGCCAGCTTCCCGCCAGGTCGCCCAGCCCGACTGTCACCTGCCTGGCGCGGGCATCCATGCTGAGCAGGTAGGTTGCGGCCCAGGCGTGCTGCAGCCCGATATCCGGGCGGCCGCCAGTCGAAGGCATGTATTTGTTCACCAGCGGCATGGCCATCGGGCCACTGTCGGCCGCCTCCCAATCGGTCTTCATCCTGGCAAGGCCGGTTTGCGAGGGAACCACAGTCCGATCGTAATTGGGCAGGGCGCGCGTGCCAAGCAGATAGGCGATATCATGTTTGACGTGTACTTTCGGTTCGGCGCCGGACCAGAACACCTTGCGCCAGCGCGCGTGATGGAAGTGGCTCAACGCGGCTTTGTTATACACCACCTGGTTGTTCACCACGACTTCGGCATCGTAGGTCACATTCCTGGGATCCGGTTCATAAGCCCAGTTGTTCTCGACGGTCACGTCCACCCGCGTCGGGCCGGGGCGGCCGCTGCCTGGCACGCGATAGCTGCGGATTGCGAAGCGCACGGCAAGGTGCGGGTGCGCGACGCCATTCGCCAGCACGGGAGCGCTTACCTGCCATTCGTCGACCAATGGCCCGGCAAGCCAGGTCTTATATGGCTTGCTGGCCAGTAGCTGCGCGGCGTCCGCAGTGTAAATGACGCCGCCGACGTTGAGCCGCACCACGGCATTGAAACCACTGGCCAGCAGGGATCCAGGGCCGGTGCCACCTGACGGCACAGGCATGGGCATTGTCGCCAGCGCTACCTCGGCAGTTTCGCCGCTGCCGAGTTGCGGCAGCACGGCAGTTAGCACGGCATGGCGCATCGAGCCATCGGCGTGTGTCGCCTTGACGTCGGCCTGCAAAGGTATGGCGACGCCCCTCACTGATGCGGTGATTGTTTCGCCTGGCTTTACATCGCCTTTCGCGAACACGTGGCCGACAGTGACAGGCAGGCCTGCTTGCGCCTGCGCCGAGGCGTCGCTCACTTGAAGGGAGGGCAGTTGCGCCGCCGCCGCGGCGCCCGAGGCCAGCAGGCCGACGAGATAGAACAGCAAAGATTTCATGGGCAGATCCTCTCAAATTGAAAGTGCTTGACTTGAATCAATTTAATTAGCCGGCAAACTCCGTACAGTCCTGCACTGGAATAACACAGAGTAGGAGTATTGAAACATGGGTAGCGACAATGAGGTAAACGACGCGCAAACGAACAGCCGTCGTCGATTCCTGGGTAAGAGTGCTGCGTTAGGCTTGGCCGGCGCTGGCGTGCTGGCAGGCTGCAAGGAGAACGGTGCGGGGGCGCCCGGTTCTGCTTCGGCATCGGCAGCAGCAGCGGGCAAGTCGCACGGTGCTGGCAAGGCGCATGTGGAGCCGGGCCAGCTGGATGACTATTACCTGTTCTCCAGCGGCGGCCACTCCGGCGAGGCGCGCATTATGGGCGTTCCTTCCGGGCGAACACTGCGCCGTATCCCTGTTTTCAATATCGATCCTATGGTTGGTTGGGGTATCACCAACGAATCCAAGGCTATCATGGGCACCAAGCCGGATGGCAGCCTGAAATACACCACCGGTGATACCCACCACGTGCATGGCAGCTACAAGGACGGCACCTATGATGGCCGTTTCCTGTGGGTGAACGACAAGATCCACTCGCGCCTGGCCCGCATCCGCATGGACACCATGGAGTGCGACAAGATCACCGAACTGCCTAACGTACAAGGCTTCCACGGCATCTTCCCTGACAAGTGCGACCCGGTCGACAAGTCGGTCAACCACACCACCCGCGTGTTTTGCGGTGCCGAATTCGCGATTCCATTCCCGAACGACGGCCGCGACCTGGACGATCCCTCCAAATGGGGCTCGCTGTTCACCTGCGTGGATGCGGAAACCATGGACGTGCGTTGGCAAGTGCGCGTCGATGGCAATATGGATTTGACGGCGACATCCTATGATGGCCGCTTCGCCTGCTCCAACCAGTACAACACGGAAAATGCGGCGGACCAGGCGGGCATGATGGCTGCCGAGCGCGATGCCTGCGTGTTCTTCGATGTGGCCCGGGTGGAAGCGCTGGTCAAGGCCGGAAAATTCACCACCATCGGCTCCTCGAAAGTGCCGGTGGTTGACGGCCGCAAAGCCGTCAATGCCGATCCCAAGACCGCCGTCACGTGCTACGTCCCGGTCGGCAAGAACCCGCACGGCGTGAACGCGTCGCCGGACGGCAAGTACATGGTGTGCTCCGGCAAGCTGTCGCCGACTGCGACCGTGATCGAAGTGGCTCTGGTGGCCAAGTGGTTCGACGGCGAACTGAAAACCGAGCGCGATGCCGTTGTGGCGGAACCGGAAATCGGCCTGGGCCCGTTGCATACCGCCTTCGACGGCAAGGGCAATGCCTTTACCACCCTGTTCCTGGACAGCCAGATCGTCAAGTGGAACGTGGCTGCCGCCATCGCGCAGTTCAAGGGCGACAAGACCGTCAAGCCGGTGGTTGACCGTGTGGACGTGCACTACCAGCCGGGCCACGGCTACGCTTCGATGGGTGAGACCAAGGATGCGGACGGCAAGTACTTCAACTCGGGTAACAAGTTCTCGAAGGACCGCTTCCTGCCGGTCGGCCCGCTGCACAGTGAAACGGAGCAGCTGATCGACATCACCGGCGACCAGATGGTGATCATTTCCGACCACACCGCTTATCCGGAGCCGCACGACGCAATCATCGTGCGCCGCGATATCGTGAAGACGCGCCAGATCTACAACATGGACGACTTCCCGAACAAGGTGACGGCGGACAACGCGGGCATTACGCGCAACGGCAACAAGGTGCATGTGCGCCTGATGTCGCAGGCGCCGGCCTTCAGCATGCCGGTCATCAAGGTGAAGAAGGGTGACGAGGTAACGCTCACGCTGACCAACTACGACAAGGTGGAAGACCTGACTCACGGTTGCGCACTGCCGACCTACAACATCAACTTCATCGTCAACCCGCAGGAGACCAAGTCGGTCACCTTCAAGGCTGACCATGCCGGTGCGTTCTGGATGTATTGCACGCACTTCTGCCACGCGCTGCACCTGGAAATGCGCAGCCGCTTCCTGGTGGAGGCTTAAGCCCGAAAGGGCGGTTTATCCATGCTGTATCGACTGATTTCCCTGCTTTGGGCGGCGCTGCTTGCGTTGGTGTGCGCAGCGCCCGCCTCGGCCACTTCGATGTACAACACCGTGCTGTCCGCGGGGTTGCTGGGTGGCCCCGATTTGTGTGCCGAAGCGCCGTGCAGCGACGTGCTGCCTGCCGCGACGGCGTTTTCCAAGCGCAAAGGCGCGCCGGCCTACGTTGAAGGCTACGCGCTGGAGCAGGGCAGGCAGAAGGTGGTGGGCTACGTGTTCCTGTCCACCGATGTGGTGGACATTCCGGCTTACTCGGGTAAGCCGGTTGTCACGCTGATCGGCATGGATGCCAAAGGTTTGATTACCGGGGTGCGCATCCTGAAGCACTCCGAACCGATTTTGTTGGCGGGCATTCCGGAAACTGTGCTGACGAAGTTCGTCAGGCAGTACCTGGGCAAGCCCGGCGACGCCAAGCTGGAACTCGGTCTTGGACGTGATGGTGGTGATCTTGATGCGATCAGCGGGGCCACCGTTACTGCCATAGCCGAGAACCAGACCATTGCGCAAAGCGCGTATGAGATAGGCAAGCAGGTGGGCATCTTCAAGGGGATGGTCAAACCGCGCGTACATTTCACGCAGCTGCGCGAACGTCTGGACTGGACCGCGCTCGTCAAGGAGGGCGCGGTCCAGCATATGCGCGTGGAAAGCGCGGATGTGGGCCTGCCATCCGGCGGCAAGCCATATATGGACCTGCACTTCGGCTACCTGAATGTGCCGACCATCGGCATCAGCCTGCTCGGCGAACGCAATTACCAGCGCCTGATGCAGGACCTGAAGGAAGACGAGCACGCAATCTTCATCATCGGCACCGGCCTGGAATCGTTCAAGGGTTCCGGCTTTGTGCGCGGCGGTATTTACGACCGCATCCAGGTGCGCCAGGATGCGGACCGCTTTACCTTCCGCGATACCGATTACCTGAACCTGTATCACCTGGAGCCGGCCGATGCGCCGGAATACAAGGAATCGGCGATCTTCATCGTCCGTTCCGCAAATTTCAACCCTGCGTGGCCGTGGCAACTGAGCCTGCTGGCCAATAAGCTGGACATGCAGACCCACGCCAAGGTGTTTGTCCACTTTGACGAAGAATACTGGACTCCGGCGCGCTACCTGGAAGGCGGCCGCCCGAAAGTCGAGCGTCCGGTGCCGGCCTGGAAATCGGCCTGGCTGGCGCGCAAAGGCGAAATCACCTTGTTCGTGCTGGCGCTGCTGGCTACGGCCGGCTTGTACTCGCAGCGCGAGCGCCTGGTGCGCGCCTCGAAGCGCAAGAGCAAGCCGCTGATCAGCATTCCGCGCACCATGCTGTGGCTCATCGCGGTCGGCTTCTTTGGACTGTACCTGAAGGCGCAGCCTTCAATCACCCAGGTGATGACCTGGTTCCATTCCCTGGTCTACCAGTGGAAGTGGGAGCTGTTCCTGTCCGACCCGTTCACCTTCATCTTCTGGTGGTTCATGGTGGTCAGCGTGGTGCTGTGGGGGCGCGGCCTGTTCTGCGGCTGGCTGTGTCCATTCGGTTCGCTGCAACACCTGGCCCACAAGCTCGGCACCCTGATTGGACTGGGCCGCTTCCAGGGCCTGCTGCCCAAGCGCGTGCACGACAAGCTGAAATGGGTGAAGTACGGCGTGTTCGCGGTGCTGGTCGGGGTGTCGTTCTATTCGATGGAACTGGCAGAGCACCTGGCGGAGATTGAACCGTTCAAGACCACCTTCCTGGTGGGCGTACTGAATCGGGGCTGGCCGTTCTCGGCCTTCGTGGCGGTCATTCTCGGCATTTCAATCCTGAGCGAGCGGCCATATTGCAAGTACATTTGCCCGCTGGGCGCCGGCCTGGCCGTGCCGAGCTTCTTCCGCCTGTTTGGCCTGAAGCGCAAGCAGGAGTGCGTGACCTGCACCGCATGTGCCAAGGGGTGCGGCTCGCATGCTATCGATGCGCAGGGGCGCATCGACCAGAAGGAATGCCTGCTTTGCCTGGACTGCATGGTGATGTACTACGACGACCATGCCTGCCCGCCGCTGGCCAAGGAGCGCAAGACGCGCGAGAAGAACGGCCAGCCGCTGACGCCTATCGATGAACGCGGCTACTTTATTTCGCTGGATGCGGTCCGCAGTGAGCTGAAAAGGAAGGCAGGGTAAAACCATGAGTGTCCTCAGGGTTTGCGCGGCCGCCCTGGCTGCGCCCGCGATGCTGGCCTGCGCCCCGGCAGGTGCATACGCGGCCGTGCTGCAGGTGCGCGCCGGCGAATCGATCGCCGCTGCCGTCGGCCAGGCACATCCCGGCGACACTATCCAGGTCATGGCCGGTACCTACGCAGAACGCATCCTGATCGACAAGCCGCTACGCCTTGAGGGTATCGGCAAGCCGACCATCGCCGCCGGCTACAAGGGGGACGTGATCCGCGTCAGGTCGGCTGACGTATCGATCCGCGGCTTGATCGTGCGCGACAGCGGCACCGACCTCGGATCGCAAAATGCCGGCATCTACGTCATGCCAGGCTCCGACCGGATCGTGATCGCCAACTGCGACCTGGTCACCAACCTGTTCGGCGTCTGGCTCGAGCAGTCGCGTGACGCCATCCTGCAGGGCAACCTGATTACCGGCCGCCGTGACCTGATGTCGCAAATGCGCGGCAACGGCATCCAGGTCTACAACACCGACGACACGCAGGTGATCGACAATACGGTGAGCTACGTGCGCGACGGCATCTACGTCGACTACTCGCGCCGTGCCACCTTCCGCGGCAACACCGTGCATCACGTGCGCTACGGAACGCACTATATGAACACCCACAACAGCACGTGGGAAGGCAACACCGTGTACCAGAGCCGCGGCGGCCTGGCGCTGATGGAGGTACGCAGCCTCACGGTGCGCAACAACGTCGCCTGGGGAAACGAAGACCACGGCATCATGCTGCGCACCATCCAGGACTCGGTCATAGAAAACAATATCGTGGCCGGCAATGGACGCGGCTTCTTTATTTACGACGCCGAATTCAATTCCCTGCGCGGAAACCTGGTAATCGGCAATCGCACCGGCGTGCACCTGACGGCCGGTTCCAGCAACAATGCTGTGGATGGAAACGACTTTATCCACAATGCCGAACAGGTCAACTTCGTAGCCTCGAAAGACGTCGAATGGGGGCGCAGCAAGGGCAATTACTGGAGCAATTACAGCGGCTGGGACCAGGACAACGACGGCAACGGCGATGTGCTGTACCAGGCCAACGACGTGGTCGATCGCCTGCACTGGCAATACCCGCTGCTCAAGCTCCTGCTTAGCAGTCCGGCCGTACAAACGCTGCGCTTGGTGTCGCGGCAATTTCCTTTGCTGCGCGCGCCGAGCGTGATCGACAAGCACGCCCGTATGCAGCCCTGGAACACTGATTGGAGAAAATGGCATGGACGACAAGCTGATTGACTTGCGCGCCGTGGGCAAGCGTTATGGGGCGCTGCAGGCGGTCGATGGCGTCGACCTGTCCGTCGGGCGGGGCCGCATGGTGGGCCTGATCGGGCATAACGGCGCCGGCAAAAGCACACTGTTCAAGATGATGCTTGGCTTACTGGAGCCGACTTCGGGCGAAGTACGCATCTGCGGCGTACGCACCAATGATGGCGCCTTCCGCGATGTGCGGCGCCGTATCGGCTATCTGCCGGAGAGCTTTGTCGCCTACGACAACCTGACCGGTCTGGAACTGCTGCACCTGTTCGCGGATTTGAAGAAAGTCGCGCGCGGCGCCTGCTGCAATGTGCTGGAGCGGGTGGGCCTGTCGGCGGCGGCCGATCGCCGTGTTGGCGGCTACTCCAAGGGCATGCGACAGCGCCTGGGCTTTGCACAATTGCTGCTTGGCGCACCGCAACTGGTCTTCCTTGATGAACCGACCAATGGCCTCGATCCGGACGGCATCCACGATTTCTACCGCATCCTGCACCAGCTGCGAGAAGAGGGCGCCACCATCGTCATCACTTCGCACATCCTGGCCGAGATCCAGGAGCGGGTCGACGAACTGGTGATCCTGAGCGGAGGCCGCATTGCGGCGCAAGGAACGCTGGCGCAACTGCGCGCCGGCGCAGCCATGCCTGCCGAAATCCGGCTGGTGGCGCGTCCAGGCGCTACCGGCCGCGTAATCGCCGCGCTGCGCGGCCACCAGGTGCGCGTGGAGCGCGATTGCATCCGCGTTCCTTGCCCGCCGCGCCAGAAAATCCAGATGCTGCAGCTGATCTCGACGCTCAGCGACGCCATCGATGACGTGGCGATCCATGAGCCGTCGCTGGAAGACCTGTTCTTCGGCATGGGAGGCCGTCATGCACGCGCGGCTTGACTGGTCGGCCGCTGCCACCATCGCTGCGCGCGAATTCCGCGACCGCCTGCGCAACCGCTGGGTGCTGGCGGTGGCGCTGGTGTTCGCCGTGTTTGCGCTGGCGATTGCATGGTTCGGCATGGCGCAGCAGGGAAGTGTGGGCTATCGGGGTATCGACGTCACCATCGTCAGCCTGTCCAGCCTTGTCACCTACCTGGTGCCGCTGATTGCGCTGCTGCTGGGCTACGACGCGATTGTCGGCGAGCGCGAACGCGGTTCGCTGGAACTCCTGCTGTCGCTGCCAATCACCCGCTTTGAACTGCTGCTGGGGAAGTTTGCCGGTCTGGCGGCTGCGCTGGCTGCATCGACGGCACTGGGCTTCGGCGCGGCCTTGCTGGCCCTCGCCAACCAGCTCGACGCGCGCGATGCCGTGCATTTCTTCGGCTTTGCCGGCAGCGCCATCCTGTTGGGACTGGCCTTCCTCAGCATGTCGCTTTGCCTGTCGGTGCTGGCGCACAACCGCATTCGCGCCAGCGGTCTGGCGATCGGCCTGTGGTTCCTGTTCGTGCTGGTGTTCGACATGGTGCTGATGGGCGTCCTGGCGCTGTCGCAGGGTGCCCTGGACAGCAGCGTCTTCGGCGCCTTGCTGATGCTCAATCCAGCCGACGTGTTCCGCCTGCTGAATATCTTCAGCTCCGAGCAGGTGCAGGGCCTGTACGGCCTGGCGACCGTGATGCCGGAGCATTTGACCAGCCCGGCGCTGCTGGCTGGCGTAATGCTGGCCTGGATCGCCGTTCCCTTTGCCATCGCCAGCTGGAGATTCAAATGAAGTGCAAGCGAAATGCCGCTGCCCTTGCAGCGCTGCTGCTGTTGCTTGCCGGCTGCGGCGATGCCGTGCGTTCGCTGGCTGCTGGCGAGCCGGCGGACGATGCGGTTTGCGCGCTCGATGGCATGAGCCTCAAGGATTATCCCGGCCCGAAGGCGCAGATCGTGTTCAGGGACGGCCGCATCGACTACTTCTGCAGCCTGTCGGAATTGTTTGAGGTCCTGTTTGGCGACGATGGCCAGCGCGGCATCGGCGCCAGCTATGTGCAGGACATGGGCAAAGCCGATTGGAGCAAGCCGCGCGGGCATTGGATCGAGGCCCGCAGCGCGTTCTACGTGATCGAGAGCCGCGCCCAGGGCGCTATGGGGCCAACCATCGGCACCTTCGCCGGTAAAGAGGATGCGCAGGCCTTCGCTGCGCGAGAAGGCGGCCGCGTACTCGATTACAGCCAGATCAAGCCGGGTGTGCTCAAACCGGGCACCAGGCCGGGCCATGATGCGCATGACGATTCCATGCGCTGAGTATTTTTTTTCACCCACCAACCAAGAGGAAGACAAGCATGAAAGCATTTACCAAGCTGACCGTCGCTATCGCTGCCGCCGTCCTGGCGCCTGCGGTTATGGCCGCCGCACCTGCCAAGGGCGCCGGCATCAGCGGCGAGAAGATCTATTCCGCCAACTGCGCCTCCTGCCACGCCGCTGGCGTGCTGGGCGCACCTAAAGCCGGCGATAAAGCCGCGTGGGCCCCGCGCGTCAAGCAGGGCAAGGAAGTACTGTACACCCATGGCCTGAACGGCTTCAAGATGATGCCTGCAAAAGGCGGCAATCCCGGCTTGAAAGATGATGAGGTGAAGGCCGCCATCGACTTCATGGCCAAGAGCTGATAATGCAGCGCCGACGGCTGTTGGCTTGCACCGTGCTGCTGCCTTTGCTGGCAGCTTGCACGGCCAGGGATGAAGTGCACCGCGTGCAGGGCCATGTGTTCGGCACGCAGGTGGAGGTAAGTATTTACGGGCCATCCGAAGCTGAGGCGCGCGAGCAGGGCGCTGCCGTGCTGCGCGAATTCGACCGCCTGCACCACAAGTACCATGCCTGGCAGCCAAGCCAGCTGACGGCGCTGAACGATGCTATCGCTCGCGGCGAGGCCTTTGACGCAGACGATGAGATGGTGGGGCTGTTGCGCTCCGCCGCCGAATTGTCGGCGCGCTCCGGCGATACGTTCAACCCCGCCATCGGCCGCCTGATCCGGCTGTGGGGTTTCCAGAAGAACGATATTACAGCGGGCGGTCCGCCGTCGGCGGAAATCGAGAGGCTGGTCAAGGCCAATCCGCGCATGGCGGACTTGCATTTCGAAGGGAACCGCATTACTAGCAGTAACCGCACCGTCATGCTGGACCTGGGCGGCTACGCTAAAGGCTATGCATTGGACCGGGCGGCGCAGATCCTGCGCCAGGCACATGTCAAGGCGGCATTGGTCAACGTCGGCGGCAACGCGATCGCGCTTGGCCAGCCGGGCGAGCGGCCGTGGATGGTCGGCATCCGCAATCCGCGCGGGCCGGAGACGGTGGCGCGCGTGGCCCTGCACGACAATGAGGCAATCGGCACCAGCGGCGACTACGAGCGCTACTTCATGAAGGAGGGCAAGCGCCACGCCCACATCATCGATGCCCGCACCGGACAGACGGTGGACCTGGTCGCTTCCGTCACCATCATTGCCTCCGGCGGCGCCGACGCAGGTTTGCGCTCGGATGGCAATTCCAAGCCGCTGTTCGTGGTTGGCCCGCAGGGCTGGTGCGATATGGCGCAACGACTCGATTTGAAAGAAGCCATGCTGATTGATGCCCAGGGCGAGGTGTATGCTACGCCTGCCATGACGGCACGCACCGACCAGGGAAAAGAGAATGGGAAATCTGTACGAGGATGCACTGCCGCCCGCAACGGGTGAGCGCTTCGATACGCTGCTGTCGCACCGGGGGCTGGTTATCGAGCGCATTGTCAGCACGGCGAAGATCGCATCGCAGGAATACGTGCAGGAACAGGACGAATGGGTGGTGCTGCTGACGGGGGAGGCCATGCTGGACGTGGCCGGCAGCAAGGTAGCGCTGAAGGCCGGCGATTACCTGTTCCTGCCGGCGCGCACGCCCCATGCCGTCCTGCAGGTTTCCGATGGCGCCTTATGGCTCGCGGTGCACCTGCACGGGCGCAGCGCGTGACAAAGTGCGCATCTTTTGGTAATCCTGATCTGCTACTCTTGGTTGCTTTACTCCTGGAGCCAACAGAAATGCAGTCAACGCAGCAGCAGGAAGCGATAGAGGAATTCTGGCAGCATACTTCGCACTGCGACCACGTGGTGCAGATGTACGAGAATGAAGACGTTTTCCTCGACATGCTGGAAGTCTTTGTTGCGGAAGGTTTCCGCAAGAACGACGCCGTCGTCATCATCGCCACGCCGGAACACCGGGCTGCGCTGGCAGAGCGGCTGGAACGCAGCGGCATCAATGTCGCAGCGGCGGCATCGAGCGGACAGTTCATCGTGCGCGATGCCCGCGACTGCCTGGCGCGCTTCATGTTCGATGGCTGGCCGGCTGAATCGCGTTTCAACGAGATGATTGAAGAATTGCTGGACAAGGCGCGCGAAAAGCACCCGACGGTGCGGGCATTCGGTGAAATGGTGGCCTTGCTGTGGGAGGAAAAGCTGTATCGCGCGACCATGCGCCTGGAGCATATGTGGACGCAATTGTGCCAGCGCGAATCCTTCCCCCTGTTCTGCGCCTATCCGAAGGCCAGTTTCGATTCCGCCGACCCGGCAGATTGCCGCGAAGTGCACAACGCGCATACCAGGGCCTGCCCGCCGCTATAATGGGGCGATGAAAATCGTCCTGGTCACTTTCGGCTGCCTGTTCATGGTCCTCGCGGTCCTGGGCGTGTTCCTGCCGCTGCTGCCCACCACGCCCTTCCTCCTGCTGGCGTCGGCCTGCTTCGCCCGCAGTTCGGACAAGCTGCATCATTGGCTGCGCAACCACGGCCGCTTTGGCCGCTACCTGCGCGACTATGAGGACGGGCGCGGCATCCCGTTGCGCGGCAAGGTGCTGGCGATGGCGATGATGTGGCCGTCGATGTTCTATTCGATATACAGGGTGCCCTTTTTCTCGCTGAAGGTCATGCTGTTCCTGGTTGCCTGCGGCGTGACGGTTTACCTGTGGCGCCTTCCCACTTCCCGTGCGCTGGATGAATAAAAGGAGTTTGATTGCGGCCGCAGCTGCGCTGCTGCTCTCCCAGGCCGCCTTTGCCGCCAAATGGGAGGTCATTGCGGGCGCGCCGATGGCCTTGCGCAGCGAGCGGATCGACGCGCCGCGCGGTATTGCGGTGGGGCTGGACGACACCGTCTATTTCACCGACGGTGCGACAGTCAGGGCCTTAAAGCCGGAGGGCAAGCTGGTAATTTTGGCCGGACGCTTCATCGCGCCGGCCGGTCTGGCCGTGAGCGCGGATGGCACGGTCTATGTAGCCGATGCGGGCAACCATGCGGTAAAGGCGATTTCACCGGCGGGCGAGGTGCGCACCGTTGCGGGCCAGGCAGGAACCGCCGGACGCAATGACGGCAAGGGCATCGCGGCCCGCTTTAACCAGCCTGCTGGCCTGGCACTCGATCGGGCGGGCAGCCTCCTGGTGGCCGATGCAGGCAATCGTGCGCTGCGGCGCATCTCGGCCGACGGTGTCGTCAGTACGGTGGCCCAGGACTTGCCATTTCAACCGCAGGGCATAGCGCTCGATGCACGCGACGGCGTCGTATTGTCTGACGCGAGCAATGCGCTGCGCGTGGCTGCCGACGGAAAATGGCAAGCGCTCGATGTGCAATCGAACACTGTGACAGCCCAGGGCGAGGAATGCCTGCGCGGCAAATGCCTGCGGCGCTACCAGGCGCCCAGCATGCCGGCTCTTGCGAAAGGGCGCGCAATGCCCGCGGGACAGCTGGCTGCCGACTCGCAGGGCCGCCTGCTGGCGACCGGGCCTGCCACCGGAACTGTCTATCGGATTGAGCGTAGCGGCATGATCGTGCCGCTGCTGGGTATGGGCGACGTCACGGGAGAACTGTCTGGCGTTGCGCGCGACGGCGAGGGCAGCCTGTACCTGCTGCTGGCAGAGCGCCAGGCGGCAACGAGCTGGGATGCCAGCGGCAAGCTGCAGCCGCTCACCCTGCAATACGCCGCATCGCTGAACCGCGATGGTCCGGCGATGCAGGCCCGCTTCGGCGACATCACCCAGCTTGCAGTGGGCCGCGATGGCGGCTTGTATGTGCTGGACGGCGACCAGTTGCGCCGCATCGACAAGGAGGGCGTGGTACGCACCCTGCTGGAGGCGGGCGGCTTTCGCAAGCTGCGCGAATCGCACACGGCGGCGCAGGTGGATTTGCACGGGTCGATGGTGGCGCGATCAAGCACCGGCGTTTTCGTGACCGCCAACGGCGGGCTGGCCGGCGTCAGTACGGAAGGCATGATCTCCCTGGTCAGCGGTCCGCCGGGCATGACGCCGGAGCAGACCGGCCTGGTTCCTGCCCTGAAGCGCATCTGGGCATATGTCGCGCAGGATGCCGAACCCTTCATGCTGCCCGGTTTGGGCCAGCACAGGGTCGCCGCGGATGCTGGCGGCCAAGCCTGGTATTGCGCCGATAACGTGCTGTGGCGCATTCGCCCGCGCGGTGTGGCGCGCAAGACGGAACTGCAGGGCGCGGACGGTTGCGGCGACGTGCTGGTTGCGCCGAACGACGATGTCTTCATGCTGCACGGTCATTATGTGAGCAGGGTAGGAGGCGACGGCTACCAATTGCTGGCCGCCGGCAGCCGCGAACGCAAAGGCAGCAGCGACGGCGTAA
Source organism: Duganella sp. Root336D2 (assembly GCF_001425005.1). GTDB lineage: Bacteria > Pseudomonadota > Gammaproteobacteria > Burkholderiales > Burkholderiaceae_D > Rugamonas. The sequence continues at coordinate 304,233 of NZ_LMDB01000012.1, forward strand.
GCCTGCTGGCACGCTTCCGAAACATCACCCATGCGGCGACCGACGCCGGCAGTAATATCTACCTCATTGACGATGGAGTGTTGCGCAGGATATCGGTGAACGGTGAAGTCACCACCGAAGGGAACGGCTTGCAGGAAGACACCGGAAAACTGCGCGCCCTTGCCGTGGACAGGAAGGGCGCGCTATACGTCGCCACTCAGCGTACGATCTTGAAGCTGAAGCCCTGAGTCAAGGCTGCCAGTTCACGTTCACTGTCGCCGTGCCGCTGGCCGGGGTGGTGAAAGTGTGGTTGCCGCCGCCTTCCCACACGGTGGGATTGGCGCTCTTCTTCAGGAACTTGTAGCTGAGCGTGGTGCCGGCCGGCACGCTGACATCGGTGTACCAGTTCGGATAGCTGTAGACCACCTGGTTGAACAGCGGGCCAAGCGGCGCTGCTGCGCTCCAGTTGGCAAGTTCGAACTTATCCCCTGCCAGGTAGACGTTTTCGCCCGACACCGTGGTAGCGTTGCCGACGACGAAACGTACCGTTACCTGCGGGCCGCTGAGGATTTCGAAGTTGTCCCAGCTATCGCTCGTCACAGCGCCTGCAGTAACGATGCTCACGCCGCTCATGCCTGCCGCCACGTTTGGCACCAGTACCTTGACCTGGGTATCTTCCCACAAGAGGATATTGGCGCCGCTGACCACCGTGCTGCCGAATTTCACTGTGCCTTTGGAAGCGCCGAAGCCGCGGCCGTCGATGGTAATGGTCTTGCCTGGCATCGACATATTTGGCCCCACGTGGCCAAGTTTTGGTGAAGCCACTGTAGCGGTGTACTGCCAGAGCGCGACAGCGCCGGCCGCCAGCGTGAAGTTGCCGACCGCGCCGTTGGCCCCGACTGTGATGCTGTTGCCATTGAAGCCCAGGCCATTCAGCACGTCGGTATAGCTGCCTGGGGGCAGGCCGGCGATGAAGCCGCTGATCGGCGTTGCGCTGGACAAGTTGCGGTTGATCGCCACCACGGCCACGTTGTTGCCGAAGCTGCGTTCATAGATCAGCACATCGTTATTGACCCAGCGCTGCTGCGTACTGCCGTAGGCGATGGCGGGATTGGACTTGCGCAGCGGCGCCAGGCGGCCCACCAGTTTATAGGCCGCCGTGGTGGTGGCGAAGGACGTCATCATCGCGCGGTTGTCGGGATCGCCGGTGCCTTGCATGTATTGCTCGGTGCCATAGTAGATGGCCGGCACGCCGCGCGAGGTAAGGGTAAAGGCCAGTGCCTGTTCCAGCTTGCGGCCGCTGGCGCCGGCCACCTGGAAGCGCGGCATGTCGTGGTTGTCGATGAAGGTCACCTGGTCGGCCACGTGGGCGTACTGTCCGGCGGTATCGCTCACCATCTGGTTCAGCGAAGTCATGTTCGCCGAGCCATCCTTGAAGACCTGGCGCACTTTCTGCGCAAACTGGAAGTCCAGCAGGCTCATACCGCTGCGGTTGGAGAAGTAGTGGTTGGCCGGATCGACTTCATTCTCGCTCAGGTACCACTCGCCGAAAGTGAACACCGGCTTGTAGCCGTGGATATAGGACATCAGGCTCTTTTGCCAGCCGAAAGGCATGTGCTTGACTGCGTCCATGCGGATGCCGTCAATGCCCAGGTCCAGCCAGACCTTGATGGCGGCCTTCATGTAGCCGTCAACGGTGGCGTGATTGTGGTTCAGGTCCGCCAGGTCGAACAGGTTGCGGTAAATGCCGCTTTCCAGCGTGGAAAAATCGGTGCCGCCATTATGGTGGAAGTAGCCATTCGGGTCCGAACCGTAGCCCGCCATCAGGGCGCCATTGTCATACAGCTTGCCGTTTTCGCCGAAGGTGGTGTCGCTAGCCGAAGCGGGCGAGGTATGGTTGGGCGCGAAGTCGATGATCACCTTGATGTTGCGGGCGTGGGCCGCGTTGATCATATTGGTGAAATCAGTCATGGTGCCGAAGGCTGGATTGGCGCGTTTGAAGTCGCGCGCCCAATAGCCGTGATAGGCGGTGCTGTTGGTGCCCGAGTAGTTCAGCACGGCGGTGATGTTTTCGACCGGCTGCGAAATCCAGATGGCGGTAATGCCCATGCCGGTCAGGTAGCCATCTTCGATCTTGTTCTGGATGCCTTTCCAGTCGCCGCCGCAGAACAGTTTTTTCTGCGTGCAGCCGGAGCTGAAGGCGCTGCCGGTGGGATTGTTGGCGCTGTTGCCGTCCGCCAGGCGGTCGGTCACGATCTGGTAGATCACGTCCGTGTTGAAGCCTTGCTTGTTGCCGACCGAGGTGTCTGGCGCGGCCTGCGCGTGGATGGCGAATGCGGCCAGGATGGCCGTAGTCAGGGCCTTGCGTTGAGTCTCCATAGTCCTTCCTTTCTTTGTTTGGTCGACAAAGTATGGAGTAGTTTGACTACGTGTACTGTTGCTGTGTGGCGTAAACGCAGCAGAAAAAGCGATAAATTCAAAGTATTTTGACTACATGAATTCCTGTAGTCGGTGCCCCAGGCGCTTGCCGAGTGCAAGCAGCGTGAGGGTGGGCGGCAGGCCCCAGGGGACGGGCAGGACGGAGGCGTCGCAGATGTAGAGCCCGGGCGTTGCTGTGCGCAATTCGCTGTCCACGGACGCCGGGCCGCCTCCGCCCACGGCCAGCGCGCCGCCCGGGTGAGCGGCGAAATGCCAGCTCTGGAATACATGGCGGGCGCCGGCCTGGGACAGGATGCGCCGCGCCATAGCGGTGCCGCGGCGCAGGCGCTCGCGGTCCTCCGTCTGCAGCGTCTTGTCGACCCAGTGCGGGCCGATGCCGCCGCCGGCCTGGTCGCGGATCTTGACCATGATGCTGAGCGTGCGGCGGTGCGCGAACAGGCGGTCAATGCGGCCTACCTGCAGCGCGAAGGCCTGGTACATCGGCCTGGGCAGCGTCAGGTCGGCGAAGGACAGGCCTTCTTCCGGCAGCGCCATGCCGGCAGCCATCGGCACCTCTGCGCCGCCTTCGATATCGTCGAGCGCGCCCATCACCGCCACCACCGGGTCGCTGATGAACGGCAGGCTGCGCGGCGCCAGCCCGGAAGCGTGCAGCAGGCGCGGGCTGCCGATGCCGCCGCCGGCCAATATCACAACTTTGGCCTGGACCGTATGTGCCGCGCCATCGCGCAGGTATTCCACGCCGGTTGCGCGGCCCTGCTCGCGCACGACGCGCATGGCCTGCGCATTGTCCAGGATATGGGCGCCGTGCAGGCGTGCGTCATCCAGCAGGTCGCGCGCAGTCCACTTGGCGCCAAACGGACAGCCATAGACGCAGCGCCAGCAGCCGGTGCGGCAGATGGCGGGGCGGATCATCTTGTCGAGCTTTTGCCAGGGCAGGCCGGACGACAGCGCGGCCTGCATGATGCGCCGGGCCATGGGGCCGAGCAGTTCGTCCGGCAACTGGCCGATCGGGAGCTCGGCACGGCATTCCGCGAGGGAGGGTGCCAGGTCGATGCCCAGCGCCGCGAAGCGTTCGAGCGGGGGCGCGGCGGCGGTGGCGAAATTCAGGGTAGAGCTGCCGCCGGTAGCCAGCCCGCGCACCAGCAGCGATGCATCGCGATGGAGGAAAGCGCCCTTGCCGGGAATGGCGCCGATGCCCGCCATCTGGGCCAGCGTGCCGCGCAAAGGGGCGCCGCTGCCTTGCTCCAGTACCAGTACGCGCTGGCCATGCCGCGCCAGCGACTGTGCGACGCTGGCGCCACCGGGGCCGCTGCCGATTACGATGGCGTCATAGCGCGCTGGCATTGGAATCAGCGGGTCTGCTTGTCGTGCTTCTGGTGGTGGATGGCGGCGCTGTTGCGGTCAGCTTCGCGCTGCAGCTTGTTGCGCTCCTTGCGGGTCACTTTGCCGTCGGCCTTGGCCATTGCTTCGTCGCTGGCCAGCTTGGCTTCGCGTGCTTCCAGGTGCTGCGCTTCCTTGGCGGTCAACTGGCCCGACTCGATGCCTTGCACGATGCGGCCTTGCTGGCGATCTTCGCGCTTGTCGAGGTTAGGAGTGGATTGGGCGAAGGCTGGCAAGACGAAGGCCGATACCAGGACGGCAGCGAACAGCTTGGTGGTTTTCATGGCGTACCCTTTCATTTGTTGGTTTCCGCAAGTCGCGTGGCTGCAGTATATGGCTGGCGGTGCGCGCAAAAAACATCGTGCCATGTAATCGGTGTAAGCATTTGCAACCGTTTTGTTAATGAACTTCAGGGCGCAGGCGCTGCATCAGGTCTTTCAGGGCACCCTGCGACAGGCCGTCAAGCTCCGGCGAACGGCGGTCGATCTCGTTGGCCAGGTCGGCCAGAAGCCAATCCATTTCATCGAGCATGGCGCGCACTTCAGCCAGCACCTCCGGGTCGTCCTGCATCATGGCCAGAATGCTGGTCATATCGTCCGGATTGAAGCCGGCTTGCAGCACCAGTGAGCGGATCGACGCCATGCGCTCGAACAGGAAGGCTATCGGCGAGCCCGGAGAATCGGTGGCGGGGCGCTGTTCCAGCATTGCCCTGAGGTCGAACCAGGCCTGCAGCAAATCCGATAAATGGTTCAGGCGCCGAGACGGATCGGTGGCGGGGCCGGCTTCGGCGGGCTGGCCGGCCTGCGGTTGCAACAGGTCGCGCAGGATGGCCAGTACATCGCCATCGAAACGCGGCTTGTTGATCCGGTACAGCATTTCAAGGCGCTGCATATCGAGGCGGCGCAACACTGTTTCGGTGACATCGGCGGCAGCGACGATGCGTGCCAGCCGGTCGACCTGCGCGCCGTGCAGGGCATGCGGGTAACCGCTGCCGTCCAGCCGTTCATGATGCTGCAGCACGGCTTTGCTGGCGGCGGAGGGAAAGCCCGGCAAGTCCTTCAGCAGCACGTATCCCGTGACAGGATGCACGTGCACGAAGCGCCGTTCTTGCGCCGTGACCTGGTGCGACTGGTCGAGGATGCGCGGATCGGTGTGCATCTCGCCGAAGTCGTGGCACAAGGAAGCCAGCAGCACTGCGGGCAGGCCGGCCGCCGCAACGCCCATGCGCTGGGCGCAGGCGAAGGAGATGATGGAAGTGCGCAGGGTGTGTTCGAACATTTCGGCGTGCTTGTCCGCCATGACGGTCAGGCGCAACTCGACGGTCGAGTGCAGGCGCAGGTTGGCAGTGCAGTGCTTTAACTGGCGCGGATCGCCGGCACGCGAGAGCAGCTGGCGGTAGGTGGCGTCGTGTTCCAGGATGCGGTCGAATTCGATCGCCAGCATGGCGCCATCCACCGCCTTGTCGGAAGACAGTACCTGGTCGAGCGGGGCGGACAGCTTATAGCGGGTAAGCTTTTCGAACTGCTTGCTGTCGATACGGGCGCCCTTGGCCAGCAGCTTGGTGCCGTTGCTGGCATAGATATCCCGGCTGGCAATGACATCGCGCGTGTCGCCCATTTCCGCAACCGAGCGCACGAAATGCGGGCTCTCGCCGGGAACCTCACTTAGTTGCATTTCGCTAGCCAAAACGTCCACCTTGGGGTCAGGAACGAATGTGGACATTCTCGCAGAAAAAAAAAGCCCCGCGCTAGGCGGGGCCGGAAGCAGAGGCGGAGAGACGCCTTTGAAACACCTTAAAACTTGTAGCGCAAGCCGGCCAGGAATTCGCGGCCGGTCACGTTGTTCACCACCACGCTGTTGCGCGCGCGGCTCACGAACTGGTCGTTTTCTTCGTTGGTCAGGTTCACGCCTTCCAGCGTGAATTCCAGCTTGTCGTTGACTTTATACGACAGCGAGAGGTCCACGTTCAGCGACTTGTTCTTGCCTTCGACGTCGTTGTTGTTCTGGCCCGGCACGCGGGTTACGAACGAGGAGCGGGAAGAAGCCGAGATGCGGGCACTGAGCTTGCCGTTGTCGTAGTACAGCGTGGCGTTCCACGAGCGCGGCGACAGGTTCAGCAAGTCGTCGGTAATGCGGGTGTCGCTGGTTGGCGAGACCACGTACTCGATCTTCGACTTCACATGGGTGTAGTTCAGCAGCGTGCCGAAGTCCTTGCCCCACGCTGGCAGGAAGGTGAACGGCTGCTGGTAATTCAGTTCGAAGCCCTTCAACTTGCCGCCATCGGTGTTGATTGGTGCCGTCACCTGGAACACTTCTTCGCCGGTGAAATTGGCCGGCAGCAGCGACATCGGCAGCCCGGTGTCCTTGAACGCGATATTGGTGCGCAGGGACTGGATGTAGGTGCTGATGTTCTTCTGGAACAGTCCCAGGCCGACAAAGGCGTTCTTGCCGAAGTAGTATTCGAGGCTGGTGTCGAAGGTCTTGGCGCGGAAAGGCTTCAGCAGCGGATTGCCAGTGGTGATGCTCGGCGTACCGGTGGTAGCGATGGTGCCGCCCGGCGACAGGTTGTTCAGCTGCGGACGGGTCATCACCTTGGCCGCGGCGAAGCGTGCGATCAGGTCCGGTGTCAGCGTGGCGGCGATGTTCAGCGATGGCAGGGTGTCCGAGTATTCATTGTTGACGGTAACGGCAGTGCCGCCGCCGGCAGCCTGGTAGCCGGTAGCAGAAAGCTCGGTCTTGACGTAGCGGGCGCCGAAGTTGCCGCGCAGGGGAATGGTGCCGAGCTCCGTCTTGAATTCGCCCATCAGGTAGAAGCCTTTGTCTTCCTCGTTGACGGAGCGGTTGTTGCCGCGGGCATTGCCGTTGGTGACGGAGGACAGGGTGAAGTCGCCCGGCCCTCCGGCCGGACCGCTCTTGATGCAGTTGCAGTAGATGTCATACGCCTTGGCGATGGCGTTCAGGTCCGGGATCAACCAGGTGGTATAGGTGCCGGCCGGCAGGTTCTGGCCTTTGCCAAAGCCGCTTAGCGTGGTGGCCAGGTTGCCCGAACCGGAGGGCGGCGCGAAGATGGTGTCGTTCTGGTTCACGCGGCGCGACTCATAGGAATCAAAGTCGTACTTCTTGCGATTCAGGCCGCCCTTGATGGTCAGCGCGTCCGAAGCTTCCCAGGCCAAGTCTACGGTCGCCGTGTCGTTGCGATTGTTGGCGCCCTGCGGGCGGATGCGGATCTCGCTGGTGGTGGTGTTGGCGACGGTGGTCGGCTGGGTGCCGCTGGCAACCTGCGGCACGCCGATAATTCCCATGCTGCCGCCGGCTGCCGGGTCGTACGGCAGCGAAATGATCGGGTGGCGATCATCCTGGCGGAAGTCGATGGCGTAGCCGTTTACGTTCAGCGCATCGAGCGTAGTAGTGGTCTGCACCGGATTGCGGAACTTCGACGTGGCGCGGCCGACGCGTGCTTGCAGTTGCAGGGTATCGGTCAAGCGCTGGTCGAGGGTCAGCGTCGGCTGCGTGAACGTGGTGGACAACTTGTCGAAGCGCGACTCGGCGCGCATGTCGACGCCGTTGAATTTGCCGTACAACAGGTTGCCGTTCGGTGCGTACTGTGCTTCCACTACCGAGGTTTGCGGCTTGCCGCCCTGGCTGGCGGAGCGGCTGAACGAAATCGCTTCCAGGAAGTCTTCCTGGCGCGTCGCATCGAGCTTCGCATACAGCATGTCGAAGGTGACCAGCGAGCCTTGCATAGGGCGCCATTGCACGGCACCGGTCAGGCCTATGCGGTCCTGGTCGTGGGTCAGGCGGCCATAGCGCGGCAGGCGCGGATGGAAGCTATTGGCGTTGCTGGCCAGGTTGTAGGCATCGGTCGCGGCTTGCGATGCAGGCAGGCGTGGCACGGCTTGTGCAGCAGGCCCGCAAGTCGCAGCAGTGGAATTGGACGGGTTGGCGCTCACGCCTTGCGGTGCGCACCAGCCGCCGCTCGACGGGCCGTTGTCCCAGCGCACGGTGGAGAAGCCTTCTTCCAGCAGCTGGCGCTTGGAGAAGGCACCGGACAGCAGCACGCCCACTTTGCGGTCGGCGAAGGTGTCGGACAGCAGGAAAGCTACGCGCGGGTCGGTCTTCTTCGACAGGTCGTTGTACTTGCCTTTGGCGGTGATCGTAGCGTTGAAGCCTTTCAGGTCGAAGGGGCGCATGGTCTGCAGGTCGACGGTGGCGCCCAATGAGCCTTCATCCACGTCGGCGGAGGAGCTCTTGCGCACAGTCAGCGACGAGAACAACTCGGAGGCGAACACGTTGAAGTCGAAGCCGCGCGAGCGGTTGGTGCCGCCGGAGCTGTCGGTGCCGCCGGTGGTGGCCAGCGCTTCCAGGCCGTTGATGCGCACGCGGGTGAAGTCCTGGCCCAGGCCGCGCACGGTGATGCTGCGCCCTTCGCCGGCATCGCGGTCGATCACCACGCCCGGCACGCGCTGCAGCGATTCGGCCAGGTTGGTGTCGGGGAATTTGCCCATGTCTTCGGCCTTGATGACGTCGACGATGCCGTTGTCCTCGCGCTTTTTGTTCAGCGCCGATTCCAGCGCGGCCCGCAGGCCGGTGACGACTACCTTCATTTCTGGTTCTGCTGCCGGCGCGGCCGGTGCGGTGGACTGTGCGTGGGCGAGGCCCATGGCGAGCGCGGTGACTGAGTAAGTGCCGACGAGACGCAGCGCGAACTTGCGCAAGGCCTCGGTTTGATCCGTAAACTTCATGCCATCTCCTGTTTATCGTTGCTGCCGGCTCTTGTAATTGGTCAGGCCGGTTTTGGTATTCTATGCTAATGTTTTTGCAATGTGGTCAGTCCAAATATATTTATTTGCAAAATTGGCCTGTCCAGATCAGGCGTCGGCGGAAAATTCCCCGCTGTAGCGCTTTTCGCCTATGGTGACGTTATCGAGCACAAGTCCGCGTACGTTGTGCAGAAACCACGGTTGCCCGGCATTGCGTGGCGTTCCGAAGTCGCAGTCGCGGATTTTCACGCGCGTGATGGGGGGGATCGCTAAGCCTGCGGCGCCGTTGTAGCTGCCGGCGACGGGGCCGAGCAGCACCATGGCCTGGTAACAGGAGACCTTGCCCTGGGCTGAGTTGACGTTGCCGACTTTGAGGCCTGAGATTTCGATGTCCGATACTTGCGGCGGGCGATTGCGCACGGCGTCGTCCGCTGGCGCGTAATCGCAGTCGATGGTGATTACGGCGCCGGCGCCGGAGGCGACCTGTCCGGATGGCTTGCTGGTGCCGGGCAGCGGCTTGTAGATGCCCGGGCTGGTCTGCACGCCGTTCGGCAGCGTGCAATTGCGCACGTAGAGGTGGCGCAGGAAACCGCCGCGGTTCATGTTTGTTTTCAGGCGAATGGCGGTGTTGAGTGCATCGCTGGCCCAATGCAGGTTCCTGAATTCGATCTGCTCGGCGTAGATGTGCTCAATGCCGCCGGCCATTTCGCTGCCCAGCGTGACGCCGCCATGGCCGCTGTTCATCACGCAATTGCGGATCAGGATATTGCGGGTGGGGCCGTAGTGGGTGTCCTGGTTCTTGCCGGCCTTGATGGCAATGCAGTCGTCGCCGTTGTTGAAGGTGCAGCCTTCCACCAGCACGCCATCGCAGGCTTCAGGATCGAAGCCATCGCTGTTCGGGCCGAGGCTTTGCATGTTCACGTCCTTGAAGTGGACGTTGCGGCTGGCGACCGGGTGGTGCACCCAGAATGGCGCACCGGCGATTTGGTAGCCCTGGAGCAGGACGTTTTCGCACTCGATCAGTTCGACCATGCAGGGGCGCAGGAAGTGGCCGTGGCCGAAAATGCGTTCCCTGCCCGGAATGCCGGCTTCGGAAAGCGCGGGCAGGTAGCGCGAGTCGGTTTGCCAGCGGTTGCCCGGGCCTGCGATCAGGGCGCGGTCTTCCGGTGTGAGGTGCGGCGCGCGCTGGGCGAGCGGGGCGTTGTCCGGGTTGGGGGCGATTTCAGTGCGTTCACGCGCGGGCTTGCCGCGGCCTTTCCAGTCCCACCAGCATTCCTGCGGGTTATTTTCGAATGGGATGCCGCCCTGGCCGTCGAGCACGGAAGTCCAGTCTTCGCCGGTGAGGGCGATATTCTTCTGGCCGTGGGCGTAGACCAGCGGGGAGAAGTTCAGGCAGTCGTTGCCTTGCCAGCGGCTGCGAACCAGCTTGCCGTTCCGGCCGCAGTCGATGTCGCCGTATTTCGCGTAATCGTCCGGATTGGCGCTGAACATCAGGCGGGCGCCTTTTGCCAGGTGCACGTGGACGTTGGAGCGCAGCACGAGCGGGCCCTTGATGTACCACACGCCTTCAGGGATGACGACGCGGCCGCCGCCGGTTTGGTGTGCAGCTGCGATGGCAGCGCTGATGGCTGGGTAGCAGTCATGGCTGCCTTGCGCCGGCGTTTGCAGCGTGCCCGGTTCGAGCGAGGCTATCTGGCCTTGTACGGAGAGCAGTTTGCAGGGCTTGGCGCCATATTTCGTCACCAGGAAATCCTGCTTGCGGAAGGTGAGCGGTGTGGCAAAGCGTGCTGCGATTTCCCTTGCACGCAGCCAGGGACCGCCATTGACCGCTGCCGCCGCGGCGGCAGCGATGCGTGCGAGCGCGGGATGCGACGCAAGCAGCGTGCCGCCAGCGACGGCTGCGCGAAGCACGGCGCGGCGTGAGCGCAACATGTCCACTTTTGTTCCTGACCCCGGAGCGGACATTTTCATTTGGAAACCGCAAGGACAGTGCGCACGGGATTGGCGGCGCGGGCGGCGGCGTTGGCGATGTAGGCTTCCCATTGCTCGCGGGTGGTGATTTCGCCGGCGCGGCTCCAGGCGCCGCCGGCGTAGTAGCGGAATGGCTTGCCTGCCGTTGCCGGGGCGAGGATCAATTCGTTCAAGCTGTCCTCTGCAAAGCCTTGCGCGGTGGGCACGATGAGGGCGGTACCGAAGGCGCCGTTGCTGGACTGCTCGACCCATTGCAGCAATATCCTGCCTTCGCGCCTGGTGGCGATTTGCGGGCTTTGGCCTTTGTCGCTTGGCGTCTTGTTCAGTCCTGCCGCAATGGTCAGCGGCTTCTCGCCTGCATAGGAGAATGTGGATTCGATCATGTCGAGCTGCTGGCCTGCGTCGACGGTGAAGCGCTTGGTTTCCGTGACGGGCGTACCGGCAGCGTCCCACGCGGCGTACGCCAGTTCGAACACTGAACGCACCGGGCCATTGGCCAGTACTTTCCAGCTTGCGTAGTTGGTCGAGACATACAGCTTGCCGCCGTCCCATATGCCGGTACCGCCGGCGCCGCGCGAGCGGCCGACGTTGTACATGTCCATGCCTTCGCCTTCGTCATGGTGGTAGTGGTCGTGGCCTTTGTTGTACCAGCGGTCGACGATAGGGTAGGGCACGCGCTTGAACCACAGGTCCAGGCCGGAGGTCACCAGCACCTCCTTTGCGACGCCGGGCGGCGCCGGGGCGGCCAGGGCGGGGCCGTAGGTGCGGTGGCCGATCTTGTCGTTCTCCCAGCCGAAGTCGTCCAGGCGCTCGGGCACGTAACGGGCGAAGGTTTGCGCGGCGAATACGGGTGCGACGCCGTCGATCTTTTCTACGGTGTAGGTGGCGGACTTTTCGCCTGCCTTGAAGCTGTGCTGGAAAATCAGCTCGCCGTAGGCGATGCCGACGTTCTGCGGATCTTTCGCCTGTGGCGCAACGTTGGTGACCTGGTGCGGCACCACGCGGCCGGAGCCATCGCGCACGGCGATCTTTTGCACCAGTGCGTGCGGCAAGGCCTTGTTCACTTCCGACCATGGCACGCCTACAGTCTCCGAGGGACGCGCGATGTCGAGGTCGTGCTGCAGCGTGATGGTCAGGCGCTCCGCTGCGCTGGCGGCAAGCGCGGGCAGGGCGGCGGCCAGTGCGGCAAGGATGCGGGTGGTCTTCATGGCTGCTCCTTAGTGGTGTTCGCGGTAGTCGGTCTCGCCGCCTTTCGGCAGGTAATGGTAGGTGCGCACGCGGTACTGGATATCGAGCTTGGGATTGGTGACCAGCTTGATCATTTCGGCGCCTGCCAGCAGTACAGGGCCGTAGCCATGCAGCGCGTGTTTGCTGGTCGGGCGGTTGTAGTAGTACACCTGGTCGCCGGCCAGCGTGGTGCCGACGCAAGTGCCTTCCACTTCGCCTTTGTCGGTGACCCTGGTCTGCAGTCCGGCCCAGCCGGCTTGGGCGATGGAACCGTACGGCGCCGGCGAAATCCATCCCTGGTTGACGGCATGCGCAATCACGTAGGTGAAGATGGCCGAAGCCGAGGTTTCCAGATAGGAGTCGTTGCGGTCGATCATCTGGTGCCACAAGCCGCCGCCGGACTGGCGCTCTGCAATGCCTTTCAGCGACAGGCGCAATTGCGCCAGTACTTTCGGATAGCCGGGATGGTCTTGCGGCAGCACGTCCAGCAGGTCGGACATGGCCAGCACCGCCCAGCCGTTGGCGCGCGACCAGTAGAAGTTCGGTGCATCCTTCATGCCGGCGTGCCAGCCGTGGGTATACAAGTTGGTCTGCGGGTTGAACAGGTAGCCGGCCATGTTCAGCACATTGTTCACTGCGTCGTCGTAGTAGGAACGTTTGCCGGTCATGCGCCCCATTTCAGCCAGTGCCGGCACGCCCATGTACAGGTCATCGCCCCACAATGACTCAGCCTGAGGACGTTTGCGGGCCAGGGTGCCGTCTTTCAGGCGGAACTGCTTGTTGGCGACCCAATCGCTGCAGGTGGCGATCATGTCCGACAGGTCGGGGCCGACCTTGGCGGCGCGGGCGCGCATCAGGGCGGCGCACATCGAACCCGAATCATCGAGCGAGCGCGGGTCGAGGAAGCGCGAGAAGCTGTTGGCGCGCTCCAGCTTGAACTGCTTCTCCTGCTCGGTGAAGTAAGGCTTGGTCGCTTTGAAAAAGTTGAAGTGGCGCTCGGTCATGGCGAGGAAATTGCGGTCGCCGGTCGCTTCGGCTGCGCGCAGCAAGCCGGAGTGCACCACGCCCATTTCGTACACCTGGATGCCGAAGTCGCCCTTGCTCGGTTCGAAGATCGCGTCGGCCACCGGGGTTTTCAGGTCGCTGACCGGCGCGCCGGTTTTTTTGTTGATGACGCGGGTCGGGGTCACGCTGTCCATATAGCCGCGCACTTTTTGCAGCGTGCCGGTGATGTCGGCGGCGGTCGGCATCTTGTAGGGCACAGGGTAGCTGCCTTCGCCGGCATCGTTCTGGTTTTTGTTGTCGGGATTGCGGTAGGGGCCATCCGCGTGGGCCGGGTTGAGGACGAACAGGCATGCCAGGGCGGCTGCCAGCAGGGACGATGTCGGCTTCATAGGTCTCCGATGCGACGTTTTAAGTGTGGTGAAAGTGCGTCATCTGGTCAGGCCATTCTAATTTGGTCAGACCAAATATGCAAGGTGGACTAGCCAATCGAGATTTTTGTGTGGCATACTGAAAACGAAGGCAAGGAACAATGCAAGTACCCAAAGGATTTCTATGAAAATTGCACGCTACATCAAGATGCACGAGGCTGACAATGTCGCCATCGTGGTCAATGACGGCGGCTTGCCGGCTGGCTCGGTATTCCCGGACGGCCTGACGCTGGTCGAAGGCGTGCCTCAAGGGCATAAAGTCGCGCTGGCCGACCTGGCTGAAGGCGCTGCCGTGACGCGCTATAACGTGACCATCGGTTACGCAGACCAGGCGATTCCCCGCGGTTCCTGGGTGTCTGAGAAGGTGTTGCGCATGCCGGGCGCCCGTTCGCTGGATGGCCTGCCGATCGGCACCCGCAAGCCGGCGCCGCTGCCGCCGCTGGAGGGCTACACCTTCCAGGGTTACCGGAATGCCGATGGTTCGGTCGGCACGCGCAATATCCTGGCCGTGACTACCACCGTGCAGTGCGTGTCGGGCGTGGTCGACCACGCGGTCAAGCGCATCAAGGAAGAACTGCTGCCGCGCTATCCCAATGTGGATGATGTGGTGGGGCTGGAGCATATCTACGGCTGTGGCGTGGCGATCGATGCGCCGGGCGCCGATGTGCCGATTCGCACGCTGCGCAATATCAGCAGGAACCCGAACTTCGGCAACCAGGTGATGGTGGTCAGTCTCGGCTGCGAGAAGCTGCCGCCCACGCGACTGTTCCCGACCGGGAGCATCCCGATCGCGTCGGCCAACCTTAACGCGGCGGCCGGCGAGCCGGACGTGGTCTGCCTGCAGGACGGAGCGCATGTCGGCTTCAATTCCATGATCGACTCGATCATGCGCACTGCGGAGCATCACCTGAAAGCGTTGAATGCACGCCAGCGCGAAACCGTGCCTGCGTCCGAACTGGTGGTCGGCGTGCAGTGCGGCGGCAGCGATGCTTTCTCCGGCGTGACTGCCAATCCGGCAGTGGGCTATGCCACCGACCTGCTGGTGCGCGCCGGCGCCAGCGTGATGTTCTCGGAAGTGACGGAAGTGCGCGACGGCATCGACCAGCTTACTTCGCGCGCCGAGACGCCCGAAGTGGCGGCGGCGATGATCCGCGAAATGCAGTGGTACGACGATTACCTGAAGCGCGGCGGCGTTGACCGCAGCGCCAACACCACGCCGGGCAACAAGAAAGGCGGCCTGTCGAACATTGTGGAAAAAGCCATGGGTTCGATTGTGAAGTCCGGTTCGGGGGCCATCAACGGCGTGCTGTCCCCGGGCGACAAGCTGACGCAGAAAGGCCTGATCTACGCGGCGACGCCAGCCAGCGATTTCATTTGCGGCACGCTGCAGATGGCGGCCGGCATGAACATCCACGTTTTTACCACCGGCCGCGGTACGCCATACGGCCTCGCGGCGGTACCGGTGATCAAGGTCGCCACACGCAACGACCTGGCGCAGCGCTGGCACGACCTGATGGACGTGAACGCGGGACGCATTGCCAGCGGCGAAGCCAGCATCGAGGATGTCGGCTGGGAGTTGTTCCACCTGATGCTGGATGTGGCGAGCGGCAAGGAAACCTGGGCCGAACACTGGAAGATCCATAATTCGCTGGCGCTGTTCAATCCAGCGCCGGTAACCTGATGACGGAGTAAAAGACATGACGCAAACTGGAAAACCATTCAAGCGGATCCTGATGACCGGCGCTGCGGGCGGCCTGGGAAAAGTGCTGCGCGACCGCATCAAGCCGTGGGCGGAAGTGGTGCGCCTGAGCGATATCGCCGACATGGGCGAGGCGCGCCCCGGCGAGGAGCTGGTGCAGTGCGACCTGTCCGACAAGGCCGCGGTGATGAAGCTGATGGAGGGCGTGGATGCCGTGCTGCACTTCGGCGGCATTTCGACCGAAGCACCGTTCGAGGCGATCATGCAGGCCAATATCCTTGGCGTGGCGAACCTGTACGAGGCGGCCTATAAGCACGGCGTGAAGCGCCTGATGTTCGCCAGCTCGAACCATGCGATCGGCTACTACAAGACCACCGATATGCTGGATGCGAACATGCCGACGCGGCCGGACAGCATGTACGGCATTTCAAAGGTATTTGGCGAGCAGATGTCGCGCTACTACTACGACCGCTTCGGCATCGAGACTGTCTGCATCCGCATCGGCTCCAGC
Organism: Duganella sp. Root336D2; assembly: GCF_001425005.1. GTDB lineage: Bacteria > Pseudomonadota > Gammaproteobacteria > Burkholderiales > Burkholderiaceae_D > Rugamonas. The sequence continues at coordinate 319,632 of NZ_LMDB01000012.1, forward strand.
TTCCCCCAGCCGGCCAACAAGCGCATGATGTCGACCTACCTTTCGTATGACGATTTGACGGAGCTGCTGCGCTGCTCGCTGTTCGCACCGCGTGTGGGCCACACCATTGTGTTCGGCATGTCGGACAACGATTCGGTGTGGTGGGATAACCGCTGTGCGGCGCACCTGGGCTATCGCCCGAAGGATTCGTCGGCGAAGTTCGCGCACCTGTTCCCGGATACTTCCGACTTCCCGCAGAAGGACGACATCACCACCATCTACCAGGGCGGTAAATTCCTGCTCGATGGCCCGATGTTCAAATGATCGAACTGCGCAGCGGCTGCTTGCAGGCGGTAGTGCTGCCGGCTGCCGGCGGCGGCCTGGCGCGGCTTGACTGGCTTGGCGGCATTGCGCCGGCTGCGGTGCTGCGCCCGGCTCCAGACGGCGTCGCGCAGCCGCTGCCGGGCCAGTTGGCCTGTTTCCCGCTCGTCCCCTGGTCCAACCGGATCGCCCCTGAAGGTTTTGAATTTGAAGGCCGCCGTATCACGCCCGCGCCAACACGCGCAGGCGAACCTTGCCCGATCCATGGCGATGGCTGGCGCATGCCGTGGAACGTCGAGGCCAGGGACGACAGCAGCGTCGTGCTCTCGCTCCACCGCCGCGACGGTTCGCCATTCGCATTCACCGCGCACATGGCCTATACGCTGTCGGACAACGCGTTGCGGGTGACGCTCAAGGTGACCAACGACGGCCAGCATCCGCTGCCGTTTGGCCTCGGGCTGCATCCATGGCTGCCCGACCCGGAAGGCGCGCGGTTGCGGGCTGCCGCAGATGGCGTGTGGCTGTCCGACGCCGACAAGCTGCCCGCGGCACGCAGCACTGTGCCGTCGGCATGGGATTTCGGCGGCGATGCGGCGCGCCCACTGCCGCGTGCAGGCGTCGATAACGCCTTCACCGGCTGGGATGGCCGCGCACAGATCGACTGGCCGACGCGACGTTTGCGGCTGCGCATCAGCGCAGACATGGCTTATTACATCCTGTACGTCCCAGCGGGCAAGGACTTCTTCTGTTTCGAGCCGGTCGACCATCCGGTCAACGCGCATAACCTGCCGGGCGGTGCGGCCGCGAATGGCCTTACCGTCCTGGCGCCAGGGCAGAGTTTGCGGCGCACCGTACGGTTTGCGGTTGAGGAGATTGCATGAGGAGGCTGCAAGCCGTGCTGGGCGTCGCCTGGCTGGCCGCCGGCGCGAACAGCATGGCGGCATCTGGGGAGGCGCCATATAACGCCGGAACAACGTTTGCCAAGCTGGCCGGCCAGTATCCTTACATTGCGGTTGCTGCTGCAGAGGCACCTGCACCGGTTCGCGTGCTGCGCAACCTTACATATGCCCAACGCGCAGAGCATGCGTTGCAGCTCGACCTTTACCTGCCCGGGCCGAATGGCGGCGGCGATGAACGCCCTTCGCCGCTGGTCGTGCTGGTCCACGGCGGGGGATGGCGCAGCGGCACACGGGAAAATATGGCGCCACTGGCTGCCCGCCTTGCGGCGCGAGGCTTCGCGGCCGCCACGGTCGATTATCGTTTGTCAGGCGAAGCACAGTATCCTGCTGCGATCGACGATGTCAAACAGGCGGTTCGCTGGCTGCGCCTGGCGGCGCCGCAATATGGCCTGGACGATAAGCGCATCGCCGCCGCCGGTGGATCGGCGGGCGGCCAGATTGCTGCATTGGTCGGCATGACGAGCGGCAGTGATGCGTCGAGTGCCGTGCAGGCGGCCATTAATATAGATGGCCTGTCCGACTTTACCTCCGAGGAGGCGCGCAAGCATGAAGACGACCCGGCCAGGAACCCGTCCGCGGCCGCTGCCTGGTTGGGCGGCCGCTATGCCGAACAGGAAGCGCGTTGGCGCGATGCATCGCCCCTGACGCATGCAGGTGCAGGCAGCGCGCCGGTACTGTTTGTCACCAGCGCCCAGGCGCGCTTCAGCGTTGGGCGCGAGGCGTTGGCGGCGCGGCTCAGGCAATACAAGATACCGGCCGAGCATGTGCATTTACCCGGGACGCCGCACTCTTTCTGGTTGTTCGACCCTTGGCTGGCCCCGACTGTCGATGCCATGCAAGGTTTCCTTGAGCGCACGCTCGGCGTACCGCAAACGCGCCGCGCGCCGTGGTCGCCGGATTTGGCCGATGGCCGTTACCGCAACCCGATCCTGCATGCCGACTATTCGGACCCGGATGTAATCCGCGTCGGCAAGCGCTACTACATGACTTCTTCAAGTTTCACCAATGTACCTGGCCTGCCATTGCTGGAGTCGGGCGATATGCTGAACTGGAGGCTGGTCGGCCATGCCCTGCGAAGGCTGGTGCCGGGAAAGGCGTTTCGCACGCCGCAGCATGGCAAGGGCGTATGGGCGCCGTGCCTGCGCTTTCACGATGGCAAGTTCTGGATCTTCTATCCCGATCCGGATTTCGGCATCTACGTCATCACCGCCAAAGACTTTGCTGGCCCATGGAGCAAGCCGCGGCTGATCATGGCCGGTAAAGGCTTGATCGATCCAGCGCCGCTGTGGGACGACGACGGCAAAGCGTGGCTGCTGCATGGGTGGGCGAAGTCGCGCGCGGGCTTCAACAACGTCCTGAGCCTGCGCCCTATGGCGCCGGACGGCAGCCGCATGCTGGACCAGGTCAGCCGCGTGGTCATCGATGGCAATACGCTGCCGGGCTATAAGACGCTGGAAGGCCCCAAGCTCTATAAGCGCAATGGCTGGTACTACGTGTTCGCACCGGCCGGTGGTGTGGAGTCGGGATGGCAGTCGGTGTTCCGTTCACGGCATATCGACGGACCGTATGAAGCGCGCATCGTTATGGAGCAGGGCAGTTCCTCCACCAATGGTCCGCACCAGGGCGCCTGGGTGGGAGCGGAAGATGGCGGCGACTGGTTCTATCACTTCCAGGACAAGCGCGCGTTCGGCCGCGTGGTGCATTTGCAGCCTATGCGCTGGCTGGATGACGGTTGGCCGCTCATCGGCGAGCCTTCCGTCAAGCCGGGTGTGGGACAGCCTGTGCTTGAATACGCCAAGCCGATAGCGGGGCTGGCGCCGGCGTCGCTGGCAAGCGGCGACGAGTTCGGCGCAAAGCGCCTCGCACCGCAGTGGCAATGGGTGGCCAATCCGGCACCCGGCTGGAACTCGCTGACTGCACGTGCCGGCTTCCTGCGCCTGTACGCTCAGCCCGTGGCAGCGCCGGCGAATGGCGAAGCCGCTATCGCGCCGCTGCGATCATTGCCTGCAGTGCTGACGCAGAAACCTCCTGCGCCAGTCTTTACCGCAGTGACGAAGGTCGACCTGCATGCTGTTGCCGACGGCGATATGGTCGGCCTGGCCATGTACGGCCAAAGCTACGCCTGGCTGGGCCTGCGCCGCGAGCACGGCGGACTGCGTGTTGCCTACGTACGCTGCGAGGCAGCCAATGATAGATGCAAGGAACAGCAGGAAGCATCGTTCCCGTTGCCGCTGAAGACGTCCGTCCATTTGCGCATGGATGTTGGCGCTGGTGGCCAAACCGCGTTCTCCTATGGCCAGGACGGCGTCCACTTCACACCCGCAGGCACGCCGTTCACCGCCGCTATGGGCCGCTGGGTCGGCGCCCAGATCGCACTGTTCGCCACCGGCGCGAAGGGTTCTTACGCCGACATCGATTATCTGCGGATCACGCCTTAGCGGGCCGCGGGGCGGAGTCTGGATAGGTGGCCGGCACCGGCATTGGCCATGACGTTGGGCTGCACGTCGCCAGCGGGGAGGGCGGTATAGCCGTAGGGGACGCTCCATCCGACGTCTGTAGGGAAGCCGCAATCGGCCAGTGTTTTGCCGTTCAATTGCGAGCCGCGGTCAAGGACCGAGCCCGGTTCGGACATGCCCGGATTGTGCAGCACATCGCCGCAGCCACGCGCGCCTTCGATGTCGTAGGCGTTGGCATCGATGATCACGCGCGCCTGTTTGGCGACGCCGACGCTGTATTCATGCGCGTACTCGGCATGCTTGCGCGAACCCTTGTGGAAGTTGTTGAACAAGTGGACTTGCCCGAACCTTACGCGTGGAGTGCGCGCTGTCACGTGGTCGAAGAAGTTGTTCGAGAAGGTCACGCGCAGGTGGCCTTCATCGCCGGTGGCGCGGTCGCTGGCTCCAACCAGTGTGTTCTTTTCGTGCAATGCGAAGTGGTTGTACGACACGGTGACGAAGTCAGAAGCCGCCGTGATATCGAGTGCGCCGTCGTGGCACTGCTTCAGCATGCCGTTCTCTTTGGGCGACTGGCCGTCGGTGCGCGGCGCATCGGTGAAGCTGTTATGGTCGAGCCAGACGTGATGCGAACCGGTGACGGTAATGCCGTCGTACTGCGAATTCCAGTTGCCGTGCGGCCCGTCCTGGGGATCCCATTTCGGATCGGGGTCGCATGGATTGCTGAGCGCGAGGTTGCGGATAACGACCTGGCTCACGTTGGCCACAATAATGCTCGCATTCACAAGGCCCGCATCTTCGCCAAGCCCGATCAGCGTGGTGTTGGATGGAATCCGCAGCAAGCCGGGCTTGGCTGCGTCGGCCATGTCGAGCATGCCGCGTACCTGGATGATGCGTGCCTCGTGAGCGGCGGCCAAGGCGGAGCGAAGTTCGGCCGGAGTGGCGACGGTATGCAAGGCCGAGGCGGGAGCAGCGGCGCCGCCATGCGTGCCGCCTTGCTCGCCGGCCCAACCGTCGGCAGGCGCATGTTCGCGCGCAGCCTGGCGCGAGGTCTCAGCAGGATCTGTCAGGGGCCCGAGGGCAGGGAACAGGCGCAGCAGTTCGCGCGCGGCCATGTCGCCGAAGAAGCGGCCGCCTTTTGGACCAAGGTGGGTGTAGTCGAATCCTGCGCCTTTAGGTTGGGCCAGCGTGTCGGCATTTTCCGGCCCCATGGCCTGCACGGCAGCCAGGGATAGCGCATTCAAGTCCAGCACCGCTACGCCTTCGCTCCGCGCCACTTCGCGTGCGGCCGATGCCCAGGGCGCCAGGTCATTCCACACGTAGCCATTGCGGAAGCTGCGGCGCGTGAGAGAGGTCACCAGCACCGGCACGCCGCCACCCGCCTTCACGTCGGCCACATAGCGCGCCAGGTTCGCAGGGTATTCCTTGACCAGGTCCGTCGAGCGGCCGGGCTTGCCCGGCTGGTCGTTGTGGCCGAACTGCATCAGCACATAAGTTTTGTGGAAGCCGGCTCCATCGCGCAGCAATGCCTGTACCTCGTCCCAGCGGCCCTCGGCACGGAAGGAGCCGGAACTGCGGCCGTTCTTGGCAAGATTGAGGCAGGTCGTGTCGGCGCGCTGTCGCCGGCACAGGTAGTCGCCGTATCCCCCGCCGCTGGCGACGGTCGAATCGCCGACCAGGATGATGCGATCGGCAGCGTGGGCTGGCAAGATGGCCGCACAGGCCAGGGACAAAAGGATGTGACGCAGCATGAGGCTCCCCCGGAAGTTCGCCTCATTTTATTTTGGTCCGACCGCACTTACAAGTGGTCAGGCCAAAATTATTCAGCCGCGTGAGAAGGTCTTGGTAACGCGTTCCAGGTGGGCGCGCATGGCCTGGCGCGCGCCGGCGGCATCGTGCGCTGCGATCGCCGCTACGATATTCCGATGGTCATCCAGCGTGTTCTGGCGCAGTTCTTCCGTCTGGAAGTGCTCTTTCAGCTTGTGCCACATGGTGCCGCGCTGGTTCCACAGCGTCTCTACCACCCCCACCAGCGCCGTATTGCCGGTAGCGCGCGCAATCGCCAGGTGGAAGTTGCGGTCGGCTTGTTCGTTGGTGGCGCGGTCGGAGTGGTGCTGTTCCATTTCCGCTGCAGCGCGCAGGATTGCGTCGATGGCCGAATCGGTGGCCATCTTTGCCGCGATCGCCGCGACCTCGGATTCAATCAGGCGTCGCGCAGCCAGCACTTCAAACGGACCCGGGCCGCCTTCCGTCACATCCGAAGGGGCCGATGCCTTTTCGCTGACATACACTCCCGAGCCGCCGCGCACCTCGACGATGCCGGACAGTTCGAGCGCAATCAGCGCCTCGCGCAGCGAAGCGCGGCTCACACTCAGTTTGGCGGCCAGATCGCGTTCGGCCGGCAGGCGGGTGCCAGGCTTGATGTTTTCTTCGCGGATCAAATCCTGGATCTTGGCGGCGACCACGCGGTACAGCCGTTGTTCGGCTGCTGGATTCGGCTCCGTTGCAACGATTTTTTTGCTCATGCGGCCAGGGCCTTCTATATAGGGGGAGATGGTCGCCCGATTTTAATTTGGTCCGGCCAATTTCGCAAGAAAGCATGGCGCGAGAATGGGCCAGGATATCTCTGATAGGATGTCTGACATCTTTTTGGCATGTATAATGAGGCCATGACTATCCTCCCTCGCAAGCGACACACCCTGGCCCAGGGCGTGGTCGAACAAATCAGCGGCAGCATCAAAAGCGGCGTGCTGAAGCCCGGCGACAAGCTGCCGACCGAATCGGCCATCATGGAGCAGCATGGCGTCAGCCGCACCGTGGTGCGCGAAGCGATTTCGCATCTGCAGGCGGCTGGCCTGGTGCAGACCCGCCATGGCATCGGCACCTTCGTGCTGGAGAAGCCGCGCAATACCGGCGGCCTTGGCATCGACGCCGAGAGCATTGTTACGGTGCGCGACGTGCTGGCCATCCTCGAACTGCGCATCAGTATGGAAACGGAGACTGCCGGCCTGGCGGCTACCCGCCGCAGCGACGAGCAAGTGGCTGAACTGGCGCAGGCGCTGGCCGATATGCGACAAGCGATGGAGCAGGGGCGCGCTTCGGTGGAAGCCGATCGCCGCTTCCACCTGGTGATTGCCAAGGCCACCGGCAACCGCTATTTCGTCGACATCCTGGGCCAGCTTGGCCAGGCGATTATTCCGCGCGCCCGCGTCAACACCGCCAACCTGTCGCAGGATCGTCCGGCAGACTACCTGGAACGCGTCCACCGCGAACACGAAGACATCTTCCGCGCCATCCAGCGCCAGGACCCCGAAGCCGCCCGCGCTGCCATGCGCACCCACCTCTCCAATTCCCGCGAACGCCTGTTACAGGCCCAGCAACGTTTCGAAAACGCAGCGTAAAAAATGGGGTACGTCCCCATTTTTTCGCTTGCGCGCATTTAAACTAAGTTGTACGATGACTTACAACTTAATTCAAGCGCGATTCGTCCAAAAACCACACTTAGGAGTCAACGATGTCCATGTCCCCGCAAGAACTCAAGAAAGTCATGTCGTCCGGCCTGCTGTCCTTCCCGATCACCGACTTCGACGCAGAAGGCAATTTCAACGCCAGGACCTATGCCGAACGCCTGGACTGGCTGGCTCCCTATGGCGCCAGCGCGCTGTTTGCGGCCGGCGGTACCGGTGAGTTCTTCTCGCTGACCGCTACTGAATATTCGCAGGTGATCAAGGTCGCCGTGGAAAGCTGCCGCGGCAAAGTGCCGCTGCTGGCAGGTACCGGTGGCCCGACACGCCAGGCCATCGCGCTGGCGCAGGAAGCCGAGCGCCTGGGCGCTGATGGCCTGCTGCTGTTGCCGCATTACCTGACCGAAGCAAGCCAGGACGGCCTGATCGAACACGTGGCCCAGGTGTGCGAGTCGGTCAGGATCGGCGTGATCGTCTACAACCGCGCCAACTGCCGCCTGAGCGCCAACTCGCTGGCGATCCTGGCAGCGCGCTGCCCGAACCTGATCGGTTTCAAGGATGGCGTGGGCGAGATTGAGCTGATGGTGCAGATCTACCGCAAGCTGGGCGACCGTTTCTCGTATCTCGGCGGCCTGCCGACTGCGGAAGTCTATGCCGGCGCCTATAAGGCCCTGGGTACGCCGGTATATTCCTCGGCGGTGTTCAATTTCGTGCCGAAGCTGGCGATGGACTTCTACCACGCCACCACCGCCGGCAACACTGCCGAAACCGACCGCATGCTCGATGAATTCTTCCTGCCATACCTGGAGATCCGCAATCGCAAGGCAGGCTACTCGGTGTCGATCGTGAAGGCAGGTGCGCGCCTGGTCGGCCATTCCGGTGGCCCGGTGCGGGCTCCGCTGACCGACCTGACCGCGGAAGAAGACGCAATGCTGCTGGCGCTGATCAAGAAGCAAGGTGCCCAATAATGCAGGTCACCGGTGAAATGATCATCGGCCAGCAACTGGTGCGCGGCGCAGCCGGCACCTTGTTGGCCTTCAACCCGGCTACCAGGCAAAACCTGCAGCCGGCGTTCGGCCAGGCCGAACTGGCGGACGTGGAGCGCGCCTGTGCGCTGGCCGAACAGGCTTTCGATGCCTATCGCGCCACCACGCCGGAAGTGCGGGCCGCCTTCCTGGAAGCGGTCGCCGGCAATATCGACGCCCTCGGCGCAACGCTGACCGAGCGTGCCATGGCCGAAACCGGCCTGCCGCAAGCCCGCCTGGAAGGCGAGCGTGGCCGCACCGTCAACCAATTGCGCCTGTTTGCCAAAGTGGTGCGCGACGGCCATTGGCAGCACGCCACGCTCGACTCGGCGCTGCCGCAGCGCACGCCGCCGCGTCCCGACCTGCGCCTGCGCAAGATTGCAATCGGCCCGGTCGCCGTGTTCGGCGCTTCCAACTTCCCGCTGGCGTTTTCCGTGGCTGGTGGCGACACCGCTTCCGCGCTGGCTGCCGGCTGCCCGGTGGTGGTGAAGGCGCACGCCGCCCATCCCGGCACATCGGAGCTGGTGGCGCGCGCGGTGCGGAAAGCGGCGGCGGATTGCGGCATGCCTGAAGGCGTGTTCTCGATGATCCACGGCGATGGCCGCGTGGTCGGCCAGGCGCTGGTCGCCAACCCGTCGATCAAGGCAGTCGGCTTTACCGGTTCGCGCCAGGGCGGCACTGCCCTGATGCGGACTGCCGCTGCGCGCCATGAGCCGATTCCGGTGTACGCCGAAATGAGCAGCATCAACCCGGTCTTTATGCTCCCTGCGGTGCTGGCAGCGAATGCCGAAACACTGGGCGCCGCTTTCGTGGAGTCGCTGACGATGGGCGTCGGCCAGTTCTGCACCAATCCAGGCCTGGTGATCGGGGTAGCCGGTTCCGACTTCGACCGTTTCGCTTCGGCTGCCGCTGCTGCGCTGCAGCCGAAGGGTGCCGGCACCATGCTGACCGCTGGCATTCACACTGCATATGAATCCGGCGTCGGCCGCCTGTCCGATGTTGCCGGAGTTAAATTGCTGGCACTGGGCCAGGCAGAGGGCGCTGGGTGTGCCGCGCAGGCTGCGCTGTTCCGGGTCGACGCAGAAACCTTCCTCGCCAGCCATGCGCTGCAGGACGAGGTGTTTGGCCCGGCCTCGGTACTGATCTCCTGCCGCGACGAAGCCGAAGTGCTGCGTCTTGCCGCCAGCCTGGAAGGCCAGTTGACCGCCACCGTGCACTGCACTGCCGACGACCATCCGCTGGCTGCCAGGCTGCTGCCGACGCTGGAACGCAAGGCCGGCCGCGTGCTGTTCAACGGCTTCCCGACCGGCGTCGAAGTGTGCCACGCGATGGTGCACGGCGGCCCGTTCCCGGCTACCTCGGACACCCGCACCACGTCGGTTGGCGCCACGGCGATCGAACGCTTCCTGCGTCCGGTAAGCTACCAGAATGTGCCGGCAGCCTTGCTGCCGGCCGCCCTGCAGGACGATAATCCACTGCGCCTGGTTCGCATCGTGGACGGGGAGCTGCGCACGGCAGTTTGATCAAGTAGTACGGCCGGAGGAGACGCCGGCCGCTTTCGAATATAAGAAACTATGAATCAGCCCAACCCGCAAGCCGTCGGCCTGGCAGCCGAACCGGCCGCCGCCATCGGCAAATACCGCTGGACCATCTGTGGCCTGCTGTTCTTTGCCACCACCATCAACTACCTTGACCGCCAGGTGCTGTCGCTGCTGGCGCCCGCTTTGTCGAAAGAATTCGGCTGGTCGAATAGCGACTACGCCAACATCGCTGCCGTATTCCAGTTCGTGTACGCGATCTCGATGCTGTTTGCCGGCCGCGTGATCGACAAGATGGGAACGCGCCGCGCTTTCGTACTGGCGATCGTGGTGTGGTCGATGGGCGCGATCCTGCATGCATATTCGGTGTCGATCGGAACCACGTTCTCGAATATTCTCGCTGCCATCGGTATCGCCGCGGTGCCGGTGTCGGTGGCCGGCTTCATGGTGGGCCGCGCCGTACTGGCGCTGGGCGAGGCGGGCAATTTTCCGGCGGCGATCAAGGCCACCGCTGAATATTTTCCGAAGAAGGAACGCTCCTTCGCCACCGGCATCTTCAACTCCGGTGCAAATATCGGCGCGATCCTGGCGCCCATCACGGTGCCGCTGATTGCCGAGCTGTGGGGCTGGCAATCAGCTTTCATCATCATCGGCGCGATCGGCTTTGTCTGGATGGGCTTCTGGCTGTATTTCTATGAAACGCCGGCCAGGCAGAAGCGCCTCGCGCGCGCCGAGCTGGATTACATCAACAGCGATGCGGGCGATGCGCCGGCCGCGCCGGACGCCGACGCGGCACCGCGCAAGGCATCCTGGTTCAAGCTTCTGGCCTACCGCCAGACCTGGGCTTTCACGGTCGGAAAATTCCTGACCGACGGCGTGTGGTGGTTTTTCCTTTTCTGGCTGCCGAAGTTCATGTCGGCGCAATACGGCGTATCGGCTACCGAAATGGTGCTCCCGCTTGCGGTGCTGTACTCGATGACCATGTTTGGCTCCATTGGCGGCGGCTGGTTCCCGACCTTCTTCATCAACCGCGGCGCCAGCGTCTACCAGGGCCGCATGCGCGCCATGCTGACCATCGCCTTCTTCCCGTTGGCGGTGCTGCTGGCGCAGCCGCTTGGTTACCTGGGCATCTGGGTGCCGGTAGTCCTGATCGGCATCGGCGCCTCGGCGCACCAGGCCTGGTCGGCCAACCTGTTCACCACTGTGTCCGACATGTTCCCAAAACATAGCGTCGGCTCCGTGGTCGGCATCGGCGGCATGGCTGGTGGCCTTGGCGGTGTAATGATCACCAAGGTTGCAGGCCGCTTGTTCGACCACTACAGCGCACTGGGCCAGATCCAGACCGGCTACATGATCATGTTCACCTTTTGTGCGCTGGCCTACCTGCTCGCCTGGTGCGTCATGAAGGCGCTGGTTCCGGCTCACAAGGAAATCACTGACCTCTGATGGAAAAAATAAGCGGTGTACATTGCACGGTGGGTGAAAGCCCCACCTGGCACGCGGGCGAGGGCGCATGGTATTGGGTCGACATTCCGGCGCGCCGCATCTGGCGCCTTGACTACGCAAGCGGCGCCACGCGCTTCTGGCAAGCTCCGGAAATGGCGGCCTGCGTTTCGCCGGCCGCGCGCGGCGGCCTGATCGCCGGCATGGAGACCGGCATTTTCCACCTGTCGCTGCAAGAAGACGGCAGCGCATCTGCCCAAAGACTGGCCGCGCCGCCCGGGCCGGAACTGGGCGAGGGCATGCGTTTCAATGATGGACGCTGCGACAGGCAGGGCCGCTTCTGGGCCGGTACCATGTTCATGGATATGTCGGCAGAGCGTTCGGTCGGCCGGCTTTATCGTTACAGCGCGGGTGAAGGGCTTTCGGCGCCTTTCGTATCCGGCTTGCTGACCCAGAACGGCACCGCCTTCTCGCCAGGCGGGGACGTGATGTACCTGTCTGATTCCCATCCGAAGCGGCGCATGGTGTGGGCCTTCGATTACGACATTGCCAGCGGTACGCCGCATAACAAGCGCATCTTCCTCGACCTGGGCGCGCAAAAAGGCCGTCCCGACGGCGCCGCCGTCGATGCCGACGGCTGCTACTGGACTTGCGCCAACGACGGCGGCCTGCTGCAGCGCTACACGCCGGCCGGTGTGCTGGACCGCGAGACCGCGCTGCCGTTCGCCAAGCCGTCAATGTGCAGCTTCGGCGGCCCCGACCTGCGCACACTGCTGGTCACGTCGATCGACCCCGGCAATGTCACCGACGGCTGGCCGGGCAGCGTCCTGCTGCTGCGGCCGGGCGTACAAGGCCTTGCCGAAGCTATGTGCAACTAACCAGCCCTGCTGCTGGCGCTTGCCGCGCCGGCCCATGCGGGCGTTGTCGCCAGCTTTGACGTCACTTCCGCAGTCCACTGGACCTCAAAGGGCGAGGGCAATATCGATGACGCGGAAGTGTTCGAGCCTTTTGGCGGTACCATCCGCTCGAATATGCAGCCCCTGCGTAACTGCCGCAAGACTTACACTTCCGTACATATGTCGACCTGCTATTTCGATAGCGACCTGTCCGGGTTCAGCTCGCCATACGATAGTGCTTACCTGAAGCGCCTTGGACTCGCTGGATTCAACCGTACTCCAACGCTGGTGGCACTACTGAGAGTATCGAAGAGCGGCTCGTACTACGGCAATTTCACGTTCCTCAGCGGCTCTTACGTCTCGGAGCCAGACGGCAACGACACTTTGTTTACCGGTTTTAACACCAACTACCAGTTTAATTTTTACGGCACGGGCATGGATTTTGGCACAACGCTGAACGCTGCCCTTGCGGACTTGCTATGGCAACGTGAGACGAAAAGCCTGCGCTACACCACTTTCCTGGAACACACCCGCTTTGATCCGCTGACTGGCATCGACGCGACCATCACGGCGGAAGGATGGAACGGCCAAATGGCGGTGAGGGCGGTGCCGGAACCTGGCGTGCTGGCCCTGTTTGGCATTGGCTTCGCTGGCCTTGCGGCCCTGCGCCGGAGGAAGGCATGAAGTCCCTCGTTTTGCCAGCCATCCTCCTGGCTTCGGCTGGCTTGGCGCATGCCGGCATTGCGACCACGTTCAGCGTCGATTCGGGCAAGCACTGGAATGTCAAAGACGATGACCTCAGTTACGACACGCAGGTCTTCACGCCATTTGGCGGCACCTTGCGCTCCAACCTGACTTCCCTGCGCGATTGCCGCCACCGCTATGTCGGCACGGCACACGGCTCGACCTGCTTTTTCGACTTTGACCAGTCGGGCATCCAAACGCCCTACGACAGCAGCTACCTTGCCCGCTTTGGAACTGCGGATCCTTCCGACCAGGTCCTGTATGCCAATATTCAGGTGCAACCCGATGGCAGCTACACGGGCCACTTCATCTTCAGCGTCGAGAAGGATGAATACAACTGGAAGGACCGGATTTCGCTCTTCTACAGCAGCAGCTACCAGTTGTTCTTCAAAGGCACTGGAATGGATTGGGCGACATCAATGGATGCCACCTTGGCTGAGACCTTGTGGCACCGCGAGCCGCTGTCCGAGACGTGGTTTGGTACCCAGTGGAGTCGCGTCCGCAACGATCCGGGGACCGGCGCTGAAACATGGCGGGAATTTGAGGGTTGGGAGGGCGGCCTGAAGGTGGCCGCAGTCCCGGAACCGGCAGCGCCCGCGCTGTTCGGCATCGGCCTGGCGGCTATCGCGGGCCTGCGCAGGCGCAAGCCTGGCTAAGCCGCCTGCCCGTTACGAGCGCGGGAGCGCGCGCACTTCGACCGTGCCGCCTGCATCGTAATCTGGATTCCCGGCAAGGAAGCGTTGCGCCGCTTCCAGGCTCTCTGCGCGGACCCTGATGTAGCCGTTCACGCGGGCAGGCGCCGGCACGACGCTGCCGCCATCGAACTGTCCCGAGGCGCGCAGACCGGACAGGTAGTGCTCCCAGCGGGCGCCGTCTTCGGCGACGGCTCGATCGATGGCATCGTCATGCATGAGGAGGATGTAGTCGTTCATATCGACCTTTCAAGTGAACGGCAAAATACGGCGCTGGCCTCATCTGCCGGGAAGCACGATTCAATATGCAGTTCTTCCAGCGTAACGTCGCGCGGAGTACCGAAGGTGGTGATGGTGGAAAAGAATGCCAGGCGCTGCCCGTCGCGCTGGAACACCGTTTCAAGCAGCGGCTCGGGCACCGCGCGCAAGTCGCGCTGGCGCCATTTCTCGGGTACGCCGGGGTAGGCCAGCACTTCGTCCAGCAGTGCGCGAGCCTTGCTGTCGTTGGGTGCTGTCGCAACCAGCTTGTGCAGGTGGGCCAGCAGGGTGCCGGCGATTTCCTCCCAGTTCACCAGGACCGAGCGCAAGTCCTGCGGGTCGAATGCGTGGCGCAGCATATTGCGGTGCGGACTGTCGCGGCCATCCAGCAGCCAGCGGTTCATGCGGATGGCGGCGTCGTTGGCCATCACGATGTCCCAGTGCCGGTTCATCAGGAAGGCGGGGTAGGGCTCCTGCTGCTTCAGCATCGCTTCGATGGCGCGCCGCATTGGCGCCAGTTCGGGATTGGCCAGCGCGGATTCCGTGTAGCGCGGCGCGTACCCGGCGGCCACCAGCAGCGCGTTGCGGTCGCGCAGTGTCATTTCCAGTGCGTCGGCGATGCGCGCCAGGACGTCGCGGCCGGGTTGGGCCTTGCCGGTTTCGATGCAGCTCAGATGGCGCGTGGAGAGGCCGGCATCCAGTGCCAGGTCCATCTGGCTCAGGCGGCGAGCGGAGCGCCATTCGCGCAGCAGGGCGCCGATATGGGTGGTCGGGGTGGGGATTGCGTTCATGTGGCGATATTAGCAAGGTTTGGCGCTGCGCTTCCATGACCTCCGAGGTCATTGCTTCGCGTCGCTCCCGGGCCGATCATGCATACCATTGAAAACCTGTCTTGAAGGGAATGAGCATGATTCGCCGGGACTTTTTGAAATTGGGTTTTGCCGCTACCGCACTCAGCGCCTTGACGGGCATGGGGGGCTTTGCCAGTGCTGCCGAAGGCGTGGCAGCGGGGGATGCAGCGCTGCGCGCCGGGGCTGCGCGCGATGCCCGGCGCTGGCACGCGGCGCGGCGTTTTGTCGCCACCAGCGTTGGCCGCATTGCAGTTGTGGAACGTGGCCGCGGCCCGCAGGCAGCGCTGTTCCTGCATGGCCTGCCGTTGAACAGCTTCCAATGGCGAGGCGCGGTGGCGCGCCTGGCGCCGCATCGCCGCTGCATCGCGCCGGACTTCCTCGGGCTTGGCCACAGCGAACCAGCGCCGCAAGCCAAGCTCGATCCGGAAGGCCAGGTCGCCATGCTGGCCGAGCTGCTCGATAAACTGGGCGTCGATAAAGTCGATGTGGTGGCCAGCGATAGCGGCGGCGCCGTGGCGCAGCTGTTCCTGGTGCTGCACCCGGAACGCGTGCGCAGCCTGCTGCTGGCCAACTGCGACACCGAAATCGATTGCCCTCCGCCCGCCATGCTGCCCGTGATCGAACTGGCCAGGCAAGGCAGGTTTGCGCAGGAATGGCTGGCACCCTGGTTGGCCGACAAGGACAAGGCGCGCGCGCCGGAGGGCCTGGGCGGCATCTGCTATGCCCGTCCCGCCGCACTGGCGGACGAGGTATTCGAAACCTACCTGCGTCCCCTGGTCGACAATCCGCAGCGCCTGCACGGCTACATTGCGGCGCTCGAGCGCAATGCCCTGCACGGCATCAAGCCGGCGTTGCAAGCCAGTACCGCGCCGGTGCGGGTGTTGTGGGGCATGGCGGACACTATCTTCCTGCCGCGCGGCGCCGACTATCTTGAGCAGGCCTTTGGCAACAGCAAAGGCGTAGGCCGCCTCGAAGGCAGCAAGCTATTCTGGCCTGAGGAGCGCCCGGAACTGGTGGCGCAGGAAGCGCTGGCGCTATGGCGCAGCGCATGACGGCCAGCGCTTAACGCTTGCGGTAGATGCAGACCATGATATCGCTGGGGAACAGCCGCATCAGCGGCAACAGCGCCCAGCGCATGGCCAGGTAGCGCAGCGGGGCCTTGAACGGGTGGAGTCGGCCGAACACGGTCATCCAGCGCCACATGCCTTCCTTTTTCACGATGGCCAGCTCGGTGCTGTGGCGCAGTGCGAAGCCTTCCCGTTCCACCAGCCTGGTGAGGTTGGACGGATTAAAGTAATGCGCATGCGGCGACGGCATGTCCTTCTGCCACAGCCGGTCGAACGGACCATGCAGGCCGAAGCGGGCGAACAGCTTGGACAAGCGGTAGCACAGCCCGCGGCTGCTTGGCAGGTTCAACACCAGCGTGCCGTCCGGCGACAGGCGCTGGTGGCAGTCGCGCAGCGCGGCACGGATATCGGGGATATGTTCGATCACTTCGTTCAGCACGATGATGTCGAATTGCTCCCCGTCCGCCAGCGCCTGCGGGAAGTAGCCGATGCGCACCGGCAGCCCGCGCGCAGCCGCTTGCCGCGCCAGCACTTCATCGGGCTCGACGCCCAGCACGTCGAAAGCACAGGATGCCGCTTCCAGGAACCAGCCATGGGCGCTGCCCACGTCAAGCAGCGTGTTGGCGCGCGGCGCGGCAAACTGGCGGGTGAGGGCGACGATGGTGCGGCAGTTGTCCTGGCGCAGCGCATTCAGGGACGCTTCGCGCATGTCTTCAGCGCCGCTTGCAGGTGCGACGCAATGGGCTGCGCCTTCATAGGCGCAGCCGGGGCAGGTCCGGTGCCAGCCTGAGAGGCCGGTCTTCAATGGGGCGTAGCAAATAATACAAGTCATGCGCGCCACGATAGCATGCTTACATTGTTGCGATATTCACAAATACTCACTTTGCAGACTGCGGTAAAATCGCAGGTTTGGATCTTTCCGAGGTTTCGCAATGAAATGGGCTGTTGTCGGCTTTTACATCCTGTCCGTCCTGCATATCCACTTCCGTGGCAAGGTACGGCTCCCGATCGGCCGCCAACTGTTCGACCATTCGTCGTTCATGGCCCCGATCAATATCTTCATGCACTGGTTCTCGCGCGTGCCGTCGACCCCTTACCTGCCGGTTGACACCTTCCAGGAACTCAAGCCGCTGCAAGACAACTGGCAAGTGATCCGCGCCGAAGCGGAAAACCTGCTGCGCCTGCAGAAGATCAAGGCTTCGGAAAAGAACGACGACGCCGGCTTCAATTCCTTCTTCAAGAATGGCTGGAAGCGCTTTTACCTGAAGTGGTACAACGCCAGCCATCCATCGGCGCAGGAACTGTGCCCGCAGACCTATGCCCTGCTGGCCTCGATCCCGTCGGTGAAGGCTGCCATGTTTGCCGAACTGCCGCCTGGCGGCAAGCTCAATCCGCACCGCGACCCGTTCGCCGGGTCGCTGCGCTACCACCTGGGCCTGGCCACGCCGAACGATGACCGCTGCTTCATCGACGTCGATGGCGAGCGCCATAGCTGGCGCGATGGCCAGGGCGTGATTTTCGATGAAACCTATATCCACTGGGCGATCAACGGTTCCGAGAGCGGCCGCATCATCCTGTTCTGCGACGTGGAGCGTCCAATGCGTTATCGCTGGGCACAGGCGGTCAACCGCTTCCTGGGCCGCACCATGATGACCGCCGCCGCCTCGCCCAACGAACAGGGCGACCAGGTCGGCCTGGTGTCGAAGCTGTTCCGCGTTTCCTTCTACGCCGGCAAATACCGCCGCGCTTTCAAGGCCTGGAACAAGACCGTCTACAAGATCACCAAGTTCGGCCTGATTATCGGCGCCGCGGCAGCGCTCTATTACATCTGAGCGGGTGCTGGCGTAAAACTGTCGGAATTCCTTACAGCTGAAAAAGTGCTGCATTTAAAATCAGCAACTTATATTTCTTGGCGTGATTATTGCTTACTGTCTGGTTAAGAAAAATTAACTAGAGGAAATATATGGGGAAGCTGGGGCTGGGCGCTTGCGCCTTGCTGCTGTCCATGAGCCAGGGGGCTTGCGCTGCACTCCTGTCCAGCTCCGATGCACCTGGTGCAGGCAATGCCGGTCCCGACCCGTTCGAGTTGAGCGCCGCCGAAGACGGCGCCGCCACGTTCCAGGACGGCTTGGCCGAGCCGCCGGAATTTCCCTTCAGCCCGCCCGGCAATGCCGGCAGCCTGCGGGCCAACCTTGGCAGCATGATGCTGGATGTCGATCCGGCCTTGGCCAATAATGTCCTGTTGGGCAGCAAATTCGAAGCAGTCGACGATTCCGCGCACAAGCCTGCCATACAGGCCTTGTGCGGCATCAGCCTGGTGGTGCTGTTGGCGTTTCGCGCGGCGGGACGTTTCAGCGGCAAACGGCGGCGTCGGCGACGGTAAAGTGATAGCGCAGCGCGATGCGGCGCCACTCGCGGTCGCAGGGCATGGCGGCCGCAATCCTGTCCAGCTCTATTGCCAGCTCGCCGGCATCGCGCGCCAGGACGAAGTGGCGGCCAAACTGGCTGAAGGGCTTGTCGCCCACATGCAACTGGCCAAGGGGCAGTTTTTCCCGGTCCATCTGGCGTCGCAGGTAACGGAATGAACTGAGCGGCATCACGGTGAAATCCGCCTGGCCCGCTACCAGCTTGCGCAGGTTGCTCATGGCATCGGCCGCGTTGCTGCGCGCCAGGCTCTTGCCGACGTATTCGTCGATGCCGGGATAACGGTTGCCGGCAATGCCGGCAAAGCGCAGGCCGACCAGCGAAGCGGGGCCTTCGTAGCGCACCGGATTGTCGATGCGCGACACGATGGCATTGCTGTCGTCCAGGAAGGCCGGGCTCCAGTGGAAGCGCTTGCGCGGCACGTCGCCGATGAAGGCTGGCGACAGGAACAGGGCCACGCCATCGAAGCCGCCGGCCGCCTCCATCAACTGGTTAAGCTGGCGGCGCTGGAGCGACACCAGCTGCAGCGTGTAGCGGCCGTCCAGCTTGTGGTTCAGGTAGCGTACCAGCGCGGGCGCCAGCCCGCCTTTGCCGTCGATGTAAGGCGGTCCGCGATAGCTGTTATAGGCCTTGACGAGGGTGCCGGCGCCGGCCTGCGCCGAGGCTGCAAGCAGCAGGGCGAAGGCAAGGCGGCGCCGCAGCATTGCTCAGCGCTTGGTGGCTGCCGGCAGGCGCGCTTCTTCCTGCGTCAGGATCCAGACCCGGTCGATATTGCCGTTCATGTCTTCGGTGTAGTTGACGATCAGGGTCGCCTCGGCCAGTGCGCTCGGCACCAGGGTCAGGTTTTCTTCGCTGAAGATGCGCGCGGCAGGCGAGAGCTGGCGCGGCTTGCCGTCGATGGCGATGTCGGGCGCATAACCGAAGGCCATCTTGCCGCGCTTGGCGCTGGGCGGGAATGGGCGGGGTTCGCCGGCCAGCGCAGGCAGGGCAGGCAGGGCGATGGCGGCGGCAAGGGCCAGCAGGAAGTGTCGTTTGTTCATGCGCGCTAGCTTACCATGCTGGCGAACATGGCCAAAACTGCCAAGGCCATGACTGTGGTACAGGACCAGCCCAGCACGCGCAGGCGGCGCGACAGGACGACCTCGCCCATCACCCCGCGCCGCGTCGACAGCAGCATGGTCACCACCATCACCGGCACCGCGACCACGCCGTTGACGACTGCGCTCCAGAACAGCGCCCGCATCGGGTCCATCGGCAGGAAGCCGATGCCGACGCCGGCCAGCGTGGCGGCGACGATGATGGCGTAGAACTTGCGCGCGGCCTTCGGTTGCAGTTCCAGGCTGCTGCGCCAGTTGAAGGCGCCGGCCATGGCGTAGGCAGCCGAACCTGCCAGCACCGGGATCGCCAGCAAGCCGGTGCCGATGATGCCCAGGCCGAACAGCGCAAACGCCAGTTCGCCTGCAATCGGCCGCAGCGCCGCCGCGGCCTGCGCCGACGAACCGACGTGGAAGATGCCGTGCGCATGCAGCGTGACCGCGGTGGTCAGCATGATCGACCATGCCACCAGGTTGGAAAAGCCCATGCCGATGGCCGTATCGAGCTTGATGCGGCGCAGTTGCGGGCGCACCTGGCGCGGCGCGCGCTTGAGCGGCTCGGCCTGCGGGTCGGCCTGCAGTTCCTCCACTTCCTGCGCGGCCTGCCAGAAAAACAGGTAGGGGCTGATGGTGGTGCCGAATACCGCCACCATCGTGGTCAGGTACGCCTTGTTCCATTCCATGTGCGGCGAAAAGGTGCGCTTGGCAACCTCGCCCCAAGGCACGTCGAGCACCAGCACTGTCGCGGCATAGGCCAGCAGCGCCAGCGTCAGCCACTTCAGCATGCGCGCGTAGCGCTGGTAGGGAATGAAGACTTGCAGCAGCACCGACAGCAGGCCGAAGGCCAGCGCGTGCCACTGCGCCTTGCCGCCGGCCACCAGGTGCAGCGCATCGCCCATGGCAGCCAGGTCGGCCGCGATATTGATGGTGTTGGCAAACAACAGCAGGCTGACCATGCCGTACAACAGCCAGGCCGGGAAGCAGCGGCGCATATTGGACGCCAGCCCGCGCCCGCTGGTACGGCCGATGCGGGCGCTGGTTTCCTGGATGCCGACCATCAGCGGATAGGTGAACAAGCCAAGCCACAGCATGCCGAAGCCGAACTGGGCTCCAGCCTGGGAATAGGTGGCGATGCCGCTGGGATCATCGTCGGCGGCCCCCGCGACCAGGCCCGGGCCGAGCTTGTCCAGCCATGATTGGCTCTGCTGTTCCATGCCACCGATGCTAGCTGGCTCCGGCCCCGCCTTCTGTTAGAACACGAACATGCAAGTCGGGCTCTGGTCTGGCAATCCGCCAAAACCTATACGTTCATGCTTTTTTTGTCCGATTGCCGGACCTGACCCCGACTTTCTTTCTGCGAGCTTCCCAGGCGGCGAGGGCGCTGCGGTAGCGCTCGAGGTCGTCGTAGTAGAGGTCGAGCACGCACCAGGTGCAGCCGCTGTGGCAGCACTCGCCGGGGCCGGGCTCGGCCGGCGCTTGCGGCTTGGGGTCGTCTTGCGGGGCCACGTCCATTATTCTTCCATTGCCAGCAGGGCCTGGTTGCGGCCGCGCTGCTTGGCGCGGTACAGCGCTTCGTCCGCCAGCCGTACCAGTTGCTCGGGGCGGCTGTTTTCGGTCGGCACCAGTACCGCCACGCCGATACTGATGGTGACATGGCCGAGCGGGGAGGCGTCGTGCGGCAATTGCAGGCGCGCCAGTTCGGTGCAGATGGTCTGTGCCACGCCGATCGCGTCGGCGCCCGGCGTGGCCACCGACAGCAGCGCAAATTCTTCGCCGCCGTAGCGCGCCACCAGGTCGGAACTGCGCCGGCCGTGTTCGGTGATCACGCGCGCCACCGCGCGCAGCGTGGCGTCGCCGGCCAGGTGGCCATAGCGGTCATTGTATTTCTTGAAGTAGTCCACATCCAGCATCGACAGCGCCAGTGGCTGGCCGGTGCGCTGGGCGCGCCGCCATTCCGCCTCCAGCGCCAGGTCGAAGCCGCGCCGGTTGCCGACGCCGGTCAGGCCGTCGGTCTGGCTCAGAGCCTCGAGCTTGCGGTTGGAGTCTTCCAGTTCGACGGTGCGGGCGGCAACCTGCTGCTCGAGCACTGCTTGCAGGCGCGTCAGGCGGCGGATGCGCCAGTGGTACAGGCTCCACAGCCCGCCCACGATCAGGGCAGCCGCAGCCAGGCGGAACCAGGTGGTTTGCCAGAACGGCGGCGTGATCGTCACGTGCAGCGTGGCGGGCTGCTCGCTCCAGCTGCCGTGGTGGTTGGCGGCGCGGACCCGGAATACATAGCGGCCGGGATCGAGGTTGGTGTAGGTGGCGACGCGGCGCTCGGCGTCGGTTTCCTGCCAGTCAGGGTCGAAACCTTCCAGCTGGTAGGCGTAGCGGTTCTGCGACGGTTCGGTGAAGTGCAGGGCTGCGAACTCGATGGTGAAGGCGGTGGCTTGCGAGGACAGCACCAGGCCGGTGGGCGCCGTCAGCGGGCCTTCCAGCCGGGCCTGGTCGCGGAAGCGGCCTTCGCTGAGCGAATGGCTGAACAGCTTGATGTCGGTGATGGCCACCTGCGGCGGCACCGAGTCGCTGCGCACCTGCTCCGGCTCGATGCCGGTCATGCCGTGCACGCCGCCGAAGTACAGCCTGCCATCCGGGCCGGGCGCCGAGGCGTTGGTGGTGAAGCCGTCGGTCATGCCGTCGGCGACGGTGTAAAGCTGGGCCGAGCCGTTGCCGGGATTCAGGCGGAACAGGCCGGCCAGCGTGCTGACCCAGATCTTGCCCTTGGCGTCGGACTGGATGGACAGCGTCTTCAGGTGCTGCACGGCGGCGGCATGTGAGCGCAGGCGCAAGCCGCCGCCTGCCGTTTCTTCCAGTTGCACCAGGCCGCGCGAGGTGCCGATCCACAGCCGGCCGGCGGCGTCTTCGTGCAGCGAGGTGACGTTATCGTCGATCATGCCTTCCGGCCCGCCGGCGCGCAGGTGGCGGAACTTGCCGGTGGCCGGGTCCAGGAGGTCGAGCCCGCCGCCATTGAATTCGGAGCCCATCCACACGCGGCCCTTGCTGTCTTCCAGCACCACGCTGGTGCCGCCCACGCTGCGGCTGTCCGGATTTTGCGGGTCGTGATAAAACAGCAGGGAGCGGTCGTGCAGCGTGTCGTAGCGCACCAGGCTGTTGCCGGTGCCGAGCCACAGCACGCCGTCCTTGCCGGGCGCGATGGAGTTGATGAAATCGCTGGCGGTATTGCCGAAGCGGACCAGCTGGAACTTGCCATCGAGCGTATCGAGCCGGTTCAGGCCGTTGGCCGTGCCGATCCACAGCGGACCGCCGGGCTGCTGGTACAGGCTGTACACGATATTGCTGTTCATCGAACCGGGCCGGCCATCGGCCTGGTAGCGCCGCAGCACTTCGCCCTTGGCGGGATCGAACAGGCCGGCGCCAAGGTTGCCGCCAATCCAGACCGTGCCGTTCGGCCCGCTCTCCAGGCTGAGCAAGGCGTTGTTGGCGCGGCCGTGGCGCCCGTCCAGGCGATACGGCAGGTGGCGCGTGAAGCCGCTGCTGCTCAGGTTGACCAGGGCAATGCCATCGGTGAAGGAGGCGATCCACAGCATGCCGCCGCGGTCTTGCAGCATGGCGCGCAGGTTATCGCCCGGCAGCGAATACGGGTCGTCGCTGTTGTGGCTGTACTGGTCGAAGCGTTGCGCCGTCGCGTCCCAGCGCAGCAAGCCGGCCGACAGGGTGGTGGCCCACAAGGTATCGTCGCGGTCGAAATAGAAGCTGGTGACGCGGCTGTCGGGCACGGCCACGCTTGCGCGCGTGTCCCATGGCTGGCTGCTGTCCCAGCGCCAGACCCCGCCTTCGGTGCCGATCCACAGCACGCCGTGCTGGTCGAAGCGCAGGGCGCGCACGATGTTGGCGCGGGCGTTCGGGTCCTGGCCCTTGTCCACGCGGCGATGTTCGAATTCACTGGCGCCGGCTGGCAGGTAGTCCAGGCCGCCGGGCCAGGTGGCGGCCCAGACGCCGCCCTGGACATCGACCGCCAGCGCATTCAGGTCGTTGCCGCCCAGGCTGCCAGGGCGGGCCGGATCGTGCATATGGATGCTGAACTTGCCGCTGCCAGGTTCAAAGTGCTGCAGCCCGCCCCAGGTCGCCAACCACATGCCGTCTTTTCCATCGGACACGATGGCGCGGATGATGCGGCCGTTGTTGGGCACATTGGCCGGCACGAAGGTGGTGAAATCGTTGCTTTCCGGGTTGAAACGCGCCAGGCCGCTCTGGGTGCCGGCCCACAGCCGGCCCCGGCTGTCTTCAAACAGCGCCGCTACGCGGTCATGCGGCAGCTTGCGCGGGTCGCCCGCCTTGCTGCGATACTTGGTCACACGGTAACCGTCGTAGCGGTACAGCCCGTTCGACTGGGTGCCGATCCACATGAAGCCGCGTTTGTCTTGCAGCAGGGATAACATTGACGGCTCGTCATTGCCGAGTGGCCCGAGCTTGCGAAAGCGCAGCGACGGCGAAGCAGCCTGGGCGACAGCAGTCAACAGGCTGCATGCCAGGATGATGAGCAAAATAAAGCGGCCCATTTGCCAGCCGCGAGCGTAGGTAGCATTCATTTAGTGACATTATAGCTTCCAACTCGGCAATAATTTCCGTTCTGGAGCGCCATTCCATGCGCTTTACCACAGTTCTCGGGTATCATGCGGGGTTGGCCGCTGTTAACTAAAGAATTGTATGTCTGACATTGAGAACACCCCTGAGCAAGTAAAGTTCGCCGATTTCGGCCTGGCGCCGGAAATCCTGCGAGCACTGACCGACCAGGGTTATGTGCACCCCACGCCGATCCAGGCGCAAGCGATCCCGATCCTGCTGCAGGGCCGCGACGTGATGGGGGCCGCCCAGACCGGTACCGGCAAAACGGCCAGTTTTTCGCTGCCGATCATCCAGCTGCTGCTGGCCCATGCGAGTGCGTCGATGAGCCCGGCGCGCCACCCGGTACGCGCCCTGGTGCTGACGCCGACCCGCGAACTGGCGGTGCAGGTGGCGGAAAACGTGGCCGCCTATTGCAAGCACACCCCGCTGCGTTCCACCGTCGTCTTCGGCGGCATGGACATGAAGCCGCAGACTGAAAAGCTGCGCAGCGGGGTGGAAATCGTGATTGCCACCCCGGGCCGCCTGCTGGACCACGTGGAGCAGAAGAATATTTCGCTGGGCCAGGTGCAGATGCTGGTCATGGACGAAGCCGACCGCATGCTGGACATGGGCTTCCTGCCCGACCTGCAGCGCATCATCAACCTGCTGCCGAAGAAGCGCCAGAACCTGATGTTCTCGGCCACCTTCTCGCCGGAGATCAAGAAGCTGGCGTCGACCTTCCTGACCGACCCGATCACGATCGAAGTGGCGCGTTCCAACGCGACCGCCGAACGCGTGACCCAGGTGGTGTACAAGGTAAATGAAGACCACAAACGCGATGCCGTCGCCCACATCCTGCGCCAGCGCGAGCTGAAACAGGTGATCGTGTTCTCCAACACCAAGATCGGCGCGTCCCGCCTGGCGCGCGGCCTGGCAGCCGAAGGCATGAAGGCCTCCGCCATCCATGGCGACAAGACGCAGCAGGAACGCATGCAGGCGCTGGACGCGTTCAAGAAAGGCGAGATCGATGTGCTGGTCGCCACCGACGTGGCGGCACGCGGCCTGGACATCTCGGACCTGCCGTGCGTGATCAACTTCGACCTGCCGTATAACGCTGAAGACTACGTGCACCGCATCGGCCGTACCGGCCGCGCCGGCGCTTCCGGCGATGCGATTTCGATCTTCTCGGACAAGGATGAACGCCTGCTGGTGGACATCGAAAAGCTGATCAAGCAAACCGTCCCGCGCGCTACGCTCGAAGGCTTCGTGCCGGGCGGCTTCCGCAGCGACGAGCGCCACGGCGACCGCCGCCGCGACCGCACCCAGGCCGACCGCTCGGCGCCGCGCAGCGGTGAGCGCCGTGAAGGCCGCGGCGACGGACCGGCGCTGTCCCCGCGCCGCGAGAAAGTCGATCCATGGTTCCTGAAACCGTATGAGCCGACTCGCAGCAATGGCGCAGCGGCAGCTGCGGCGCCGGCCGCTCCTGCCAAGCCGAAACAGAAAATTGCCGCCCTGCTGGGCGGACTGCCGAAAGGCTAAGGCGTAAAAAAGGCCCGTTGATCAACGGGCCTTTTTTATGGCTTGCTGCTTAGTGCTTGCCGAAGCAGGCCGGGCACGAAACCCCGGGTACGTATTCCGGTGCCAGCTGCTGGCGCGGCGTCACCACCGCGCGGCAGGCGAAGCACTGCTTGGTCTCGGTCGGCTCCAGTTGCGGGTTCAGCGCGGTGCGATAGTCGAATACGAAGCAATCGCCGGTGTAATGCGCGCCGCCGACTTCCTCGAAGTACTTCAGGATGCCGCCTTCCAGCTGGTACACATTGTCGTAGCCGATATTCTGCATATGGATCGCGGCCTTCTCGCAGCGAATGCCGCCGGTGCAGAAGGTCACCACGGTCTTGCCTTCGAAATCAGCCTTGTGCTTCTCGATGATTTCCGGGAATTCGGTGAACTTGGTCAGGCGGTAATCGACGGTGTTGGTGAAAGTGCCGACGTCGACTTCGTAATCGTTGCGGGTCTCCACCATCACCACCGGCTTGCCGTTGTCGTCGTGGCCCTGGTCCAGCCAGCGCTTCAGGTCTTTGGCTTGCACATGCGGTGCGCGGCCGTCTTCAGGACGGATCAGCGGATGGCGCATGGTGATGATTTCTTTCTTGATACGCACCAGCATGCGGCGGTGCGACTGATCGGCCGACAGGCTTTCCTTCACTTCCAGGTCGGCCAGGCGCGGGTCGCTGCGGACCCAGGCCAGGTACTCGTCAATGTGGGCGCGGGTGCCGGACAGGAACATATTGATGCCTTCCGGGGTCAGCAGGATGGTGCCCTTCAGGCCCAGGCGGGCACAGATGTCCTGGTATTGCGGGCGCAGTTCGTCCAGCTGCTCGAGCGTGATGAATTTGTAGGCCGCTATGTTGACGTATACGGCTGCTGCCGCGCCGGGCATTGCAGGCGCGTTTTCAATGGTTGCTTGCATGGGATGGGTAATCGATTGAATCCGGAACAGCCGACATTATAGCCGCACTCGGCGGAATGCCCAAATAATAGGCAGGGATTGCCAAATGCTTAAATGATCTGGAATAATTGCTATCAAATGTTGAAAAATGGAAAGGTCAATTCAATGAATGATGGTGCAGCAGAGTTTGTGACGCAAGAATTCCTGGCGCGCGCTGTCGCGTATCTGAAAAGCGTGGACATTGCCGGTGGCGCCGCCGCGGTTTCCCTGTCCGAAGCCGACAGCCCGGTACTGCGGCAAGTGGGTTCCGGCCTGGTGGTGGCCTACGTGGTCGACGAGCCCCAAGGGCTGGTGTATGTACAGCATCGCCATCTCGCCGAAGCCGGCATGGACGCGGCGCAGCTGCACCGCTCGGCCATCGCCAACCTGGACAAGCTTTGCAGCCAGCATATGCGGGTCGAGCAGCATGGCCCGGTCTTTGGCGTTTTCGTCGACGGCAATTTCGAGGCCAGCATGTTCCTGCTGCAGGCGTTGTGGCAGCGCGACCTGGCCGGCCTGGTGGACGAAGGGTATATGGTTGCCGTGCCGGCGCGCGACATCATGGCGTTCTGCGACATGGCGTCGGAGGAAGGTGTCGCCGCGCTGAAGGAAATGGTGGAACGCGTCCATGAAAACGGCGATCACTTGATCAGCAGGAACACCTTCCGCATCCGCAAGCCGGCGTGACGATGGGCGGTGGACGGCCGCCCCGGTTAGCGCTTACTTCTGCGCCAGCACCCAGCGTACCAGTTGGTGCGCTTCGGCGTCGGTCACCTGGTTAGGCGGCATCGGGACAGCACCCCAGACCCCGGAGCCGCCCTGCAGCACCTTCAGGATCAGTTTATCCTCGGCGCCCTTGTCGTTTTTGTATTTGGCCGCGACATCCTTGAACGAAGGCCCGACCAGTTTTTTCGCCATGGCGTGGCAGGCGAAGCAGCTCTTCGATTTGGCCAACTGCTCAGGTTCTTCCGCATAGGCCGCCAGCGAGGCGGTCATCAGCAGGGCAGCAGCAACAATTTTCATCTTCATCTCCAAGGGTGGATTGGTAAGGGTGATTCTAGCCGCGCCGTGCGGCTGCAACGGGCTCATTTGTAAGCAATTATGGCGCGCCCTATGCTGGACTAGCCAGCAATCTAGTTCATTAGGAGGCGCCCGGGGCAGCTCAGGCGTTAAAATAGGGGGATATTCGACTTAAAATCCGCCTGCCCCCATGAGCATTGAAACAATCGACCAGCCAGTAGACGCCACGCCAGCCGCCGCGCCCGTGGGACCGCAATTCGTCCACCTGCGCGTCCATACGGAATATTCGATTGTCGACGGCCTGGTGCGCTATGACGACATGATCAAGAAGGCGGTCAAGGATGGCCAGGGCGCCCTGGCCATCACCGACCTGGCCAATATGTTCGCCATGGTGCGCTTCTACAAGGCGGCGCGCGGCAAGGGCATCAAGCCGATCGTCGGTGTCGATACCTGGATCACCAACGACGACAACCGCGACAAACCGCACCGCATCATGCTGTTCGCGAAGAACCGCATGGGCTACCTGCAGCTGTGTGAGCTGCTGTCCGAAGCGTGGTTGAACAACCAGTGGAAGGGGCGCGCAGAAATCCGCACCGAGTGGCTGCGCGACTTGCCCAACAAGCAGTACCCTCTGCTGCCGGACGAAGATCCGCGCAACTGCCTGATCGCCTTGTCCGGCGCTCATTTCGGCGATATCGGCCAGGCCATCGAGAACGGCAACCTGGAACTGGCTGAAGCCAATGCCCGGAAATGGGCGGAGATTTTCCCGAACGGCCATTTCTACGTCGAGATCCAGCGCGCCGGCCAGGCCAACCAGGAAGTCCAAGTGCGCCAGTCGGTGGCGATTGCGGCCAGGCTTGGCCTGCCGGTGGTGGCGACGCACCCGGTGCAGTTCCTGTCGCGGGAAGAATATATCGCCCACGAGGCGCGTGTCTGTATCGCGGAAGGCGAGATGCTGGCCAACGCCAAGCGCGTCAAGCGCTTCAACGAGCAGATGCGCTTCCTGACCCAGGCGGAAATGGCGGAGCTGTTCCACGACCTGCCGGCGGCGCTGCAAAACTCGGTGGAGATCGCCAAGCGCTGCAACCTGTCGCTGGTGCTGGGCAAGCCGCAGCTGCCGAACTTCCCGACCCCGGGCATGACCATCGACGAATTCCTGGTGTCGGAGACGACCAGGGGCCTGGAAGAGCGCCTGGTGCAGCTGTTCCCCGATCCGGAGAAACGCGAGAAGGAGCGCCCGCGCTACGAGGCGCGCCTGAAATTCGAGAACGACACCATCATCAAGATGAAGTTCCCGGGCTACTTCCTGATCGTTGCGGAATTCATCCAGTGGGGCAAGAACAACGGCGTGCCGATCGGCCCGGGCCGCGGCTCCGGTGCCGGCTCGCTGGTGGCGTATGCGCTGAAGATTACCGACCTGGATCCGTTGAAGTACAACCTGCTGTTCGAACGTTTCCTGAACCCGGAGCGGGTATCGATGCCCGACTTCGATATTGACTTCTGCCAGGAAAAACGCGAACTGGTGATCCAGCACGTGAAGGACTTGTACGGGCGCGAGGCGGTATCGCAGATCGCCACCTTCGGTACCATGGCGGCGAAAGGCGCGATCCGCGACGTGGGCCGCGTGATGGATTTCGGCTATATGTTCTGCGATGGGGTGTCGAAGCTGATCCCGTTCAAGCCTGGCAAACCGGTGTCGATCGCGGAAGCGATCGAAGAAGAGCCGCTGCTCAAGGAGCGCCAGGAAAACGAGGAGGAAGTGCGCCAGTTGCTGGACCTGGCGCAGCAGGTCGAAGGCATCACCCGTAACATCGGTATGCACGCCGGCGGCGTGCTGATCGCACCGGGCAAGCTGACCGACTTCTGCCCGCTGTACACCCAGTCCGGCGATACCGGCGTGGTGTCGCAGTTCGACAAGGACGACGTGGAGGCGATCGGCCTGGTGAAGTTCGACTTCCTGGGCTTGACCACGCTGACCATCCTGGACCGCGCCGTCAACTACATCAAGGATCTCGATCCCGAACTGTCCGATTTCGACCTGGCCAAGCTGCCGCTGAACGACCGCCCGACCTACGAGCTGCTGACCAAGGCGAAAACCGTCGCCGTGTTCCAGCTTGAATCGCGCGGCATGCAGGGCATGCTGAAGGACGCGCGTCCCGACCGCTTTGAAGACATTATCGCGCTGGTGGCACTGTACCGCCCGGGCCCGATGGACCTGATCCCGGACTTCTGCAAGCGCAAGCACGGCGAAAAGTTCGACTACCCCGATCCGCGCACCGAGGGCATCCTGTCCGAAACCTACGGCATCATGGTGTACCAGGAACAGGTCATGCAGATGGCGCAGATCATCGGCGGCTACTCGCTGGGCGGCGCGGACATGCTGCGCCGTGCCATGGGTAAGAAAAAAGCCGAGGAGATGGCGGAGCACCGCGAGCTTTTCCGCAAGGGCGCGCAAGAAGGCGGCCTGACCGTCGAGAAGGCCGACGAGATCTTCGACTTGATGGAAAAGTTCGCGGGCTACGGCTTCAACAAGTCGCACGCGGCCGCCTACGCGCTGCTGTCGTACCATACCGCCTACCTGAAGCACCACCACACCGCAGCGTTTATGGCAGCCAACATGTCGCTGGCCATGGACGATACCGAGAAGGTCAAGATCCTGGTCGAGGACTCGATCGACGTCTGCGGCCTGACCATCCTGCCGCCGGACGTCAACCAGTCGGCCTACCACTTCCGTCCGGACGGCGAGCCGGGCAAGAAGGCGACCAGGATCCGCTACGGCCTGGGTGGCGTGAAAGGCGCGGGACAGAACGCGATCGAAGCGATCATCGCCTCGCGCACCTCGGGCGGCCCGTTCACCAGCCTGTTCGACTTCTGCAAGCGGGTCGACAAGAAGCAGATGAACCGCCGCACCATCGAAGCCCTGATCCGCGCCGGTGCGTTTGACGGCTTTGGCGTCGACCGGGCGGCGCTGTTTGCCTCGGTCGGCTTCGCCATGGAATACGCGGACCAGGAAGCCAAGTCGGCCAACCAGGTCAGCCTGTTCGGCGGCGACGATTCCGACCTGGTGGCGCCGCCTGATTATGTGCAGGCGACGCCATGGACCGACCGCGAAAAGCTGGCGGAAGAGAAGATCGCGCTGGGCTACTACCTGTCCGGCCACATGTTCGACTCCTACGCGGCGGAAGCGCGCCGCTTTGCCCGCACCAAGCTGTCCGAACTGGAGCCGTCGCGCGAACCGCGCATGATGTGCGGCGTCGTTTCCGGCATCCGTACCCAGATGACCCAGCGCGGCAAGCTGCTGATCGTCACGCTGGACGACAAGACCGCCGTGGTTGAAGTCACGGTGTACAACGAAGTCTTCGAGCCGAACAAGCATATGTTCAAGGAAGACGAATTCCTGTGCGTGACGGGCAAGGTGTCGGAAGACCGCTTCTCCGGCGGCCTGCGCATTTCGGCGGAAAAGGTCTACAACATCACCGCGGCGCGCATCCAGTTCGGCCGCCAGATCGGCCTGGCCCTGCCGAAGGCCGTGGCGCCGGCCAGGCTGGCCGAGATCCTCGGCCCGCACCGCGACGAATACGGCCTGCCCGTGTCGATGCGCGTCAAGCCGCAAGGCATCGACTGTGTGTTGCAGCTTGGCGACGACTGGCGCGTGGCGCCGTCCGATGCGCTGAAGATCGCCCTGGAACAGGGCCTGGGAGCACAGGAAGTCGCCATCGAGTATTAAGATGGGGCGCTAAGCCAACCCAACAGTATCGTGCGCCATAGTTATTAATAGTTCAACATAATCCGGTAGTACCGCTCCATTCCTCATGGTGGCCACTACCGATCATGTTGTTCAATTCTTTCAGCTTCCTGCTGGGTTTTTTGCCGATCGCCCTGGTCGGCTACTTCCTGCTGGCACGCCGCCACCCGACCTGGGGCGTGGCGTGGCTGGCGCTGGCGTCGCTGTTTTTCTACGGCTGGTGGGAGGTGCGCTATGTGCCGCTGCTGCTCGGCTCCATCGTCGCCAACTATGGCTGCGCCCAGGCCATCCGGCGCGCGCAGGGCAGGGCGCGCAGCTGCTGGCTGGGCGGCGCCGTGGCGGCCAACCTGGCGCTGCTCGGCTACTACAAGTACGCCAACTTCTTCTACACCAGCCTGACCGGCCAGCATACGGAACTGCTGCAGGTGGTGCTGCCGATCGGCATATCGTTCTTCACCTTCACCCAGATCGCCTTCCTGGTCGACACGGCGCGCGGTTTCGTGCAGGAAGGACGCTTCATCCACTACCTGCTGTTCGTGACCTACTTTCCGCACCTGGTGGCCGGGCCGGTGCTGCACCACAAGGAAATGATGCCGCAGTTCGCCGACCCGCGGAACGCCTTGCCGAGCGCCGAAAACTTCTCGGTCGGCGCCACCATCTTCATTATCGGCCTGGCCAAGAAAACACTGCTGGCCGACACCCTGGCGCCGTACGCCAACGCGCTGTTCGCGGCGCCTGGCGAGCCGACCCTGCTGATGGCCTGGGGCGGCGTGCTGGCTTATTCCTTCCAGCTGTATTTCGATTTCTCGGGCTATTCGGACATGGCGATCGGCCTGTCGCGCATGTTCGGCGTGCACCTGCCGCTGAACTTCAACTCGCCCTACAAATCGCGCAATATCGTCGACTTCTGGCGGCGCTGGCATATGACCCTGTCGCGCTTCCTGCGCGACTACCTGTACATTCCACTGGGCGGCAACCGCCATGGCGCAGTGCGCGCCGAAGCGAACCTGATGGCGACCATGCTGCTGGGCGGCCTGTGGCACGGCGCCAGCTGGAATTTCGTGCTGTGGGGCGGCCTGCACGGCGCCTACCTGATGATTGCGCACGCATGGCAGATGCTCAGGGCGCGCCTTGGCTGGCAAGGCGCCGGCAAGGCAGGGGCGGTTGCGGCCCGGGCGCTGACCTTCGCTGCCGTGGCTTATGCCTGGGTGTTCTTCCGCGCCGCCGACCTGCCCTCGGCCATGCGCATCGTGGGCGGCATGTCAGGCCAGTATGGCGTCGCGCTGCCGGATGCTATCGGCGCGCGCCTGGGCGGCCTGCACGATGCGCTGGCCGCGCTGGGAATCAAGTGGACGCTGGGCGGCGCCACCCAGTTCATTGAAACATGGTGCTGGGTCCTGCTGGCCGCGCTGGTCGCTTTCCTGGCGCCGAATACGCAGCAAATCATGCATCGCTTCGAGCCTGCGCTGGATCATGACGGCACGGCGGCCCCGGCGCGCCTGGCCTGGCTGCCGGCGCCGCGTCCGGCGCTGGTGACCGGCCTGCTGGCCGTGTTTTGCCTGCTGGCCCTGTCGCGGCCGAGCGAATTCCTTTATTTCCAGTTCTGACCATGTGCAACGCTTTGCACCATCATTATTTGCGCAAACTGGGCCTGGCCATGCTGGCGGGCCTGCTGCTGGTGGCCGGCGTGGTGATGCTGGCCGACCCCTATGGCCTGTATGGCGTGGTGCGCAAGCCCGGCCTGAATGCGGAAAAACCGGTGCCGCAGCACTTCCGTAACGAGATCAAGCTGGCCGGCGCCCGGCGCCTGGGCGCGACCCAGTTCCTGGTCGGGAATTCGCGGGTTGAAGTCGGCTTCGATCCGGACAGCCCCTTGCTGGGCGGCGGCGCCTACAACCTCGGGCTGGCGGGCACCGGCACCATGGTGGCGGTAGGGCAGTTGCAGTACTTGCGCAGCCTCGGCATCTCGCCTTCGCGCGTGATTGCCGGCCTCGATTTCCACGACGCCTTGCTGGCGCCGGGCCAGCAAGGCGGCGCGCGCAAACCGCCGGTAGCAGGGGCTGGCAAACTGGGCTGGCGTGTGGAAAGCCTGTTTTCGCTGTCCGCCTTGCGCGATGCGGCAGCCACCTTTGCCATGCAGGGCGACCGCGAGGCCGAAACCATGACGGAGCGCGGCCTGAACCCGCTGCACCAGTACATCAAATTTGTGCGCTACGACGGCTACTACAAGATCTTTCGCCAGCGCGCGGAAGAGAATGCGGCCTCGCTGGTGAAGAAAGCGCCGGGCGGGCTTGACCGGCAAGGGCTGCGCGCCGAATTGCGCGCCCTGGTCGATGCGGCGGCGAGCGATAATCCCGGCGTCGACCTGCGCCTGATGGTGTACGCTTATCACGCGCAGATGCTGGCGCTGTATGAAGCGAGCGGCATGTGGCAGCGCTTCGAGGAATGGAAACGTATCGTACTGGAGGAGGCGCAGGCCGCGCGCACCCGTTACCCGCAAGCGCAGATCACGGTGCACGACTTCAGCGGCTTCGGCGAATTCAATTGCGAAGCGATTCCGGGACCGAACCGGAAGGGCACGACGCACTGGTACTGGGAGGCCGGGCACCAGAAGCCGGCGCTGGGTGAAGAGATGCTGCGGCGCATGCTGGCTGGCGCGCCGCAGGATGGTTTTGGCATGGCGCTGACCTTGCAGAACCTGGAGCAGGACCGCCAGCGCATCGCCGCCGAACGTGCCGCTTGCGCCGCGGCGCAGCCGGCGCTGTTTGCGGAAGCACATGAACTGGTGGCGCGCGCGGCGCGCCGGCTCGGAAAGGGACAATGAAATGGAAATGAAACGCATCAACGCAGGCAAGCTGCGCGCCATTGGTTACGACGAGCGCGCACGCGTGCTGCGCGTCGAGTTCGACGACGGCAGCGCCATCGATTACGACGGCGTCGGGCGCGACGTGTGGCAGCGCCTGTCGGCCTCGGGCAGCGCCTGGAGCTTTTACCGCGACAATATCGAGGAAGAGTTCACAGGCCGCAAGGGACGCGCCAAGCCGCAGGCCGGAACGCGTCCCGCCGGGCTTGACGAGCTGTTCGGCGACTGACGCCGCCGCGCTTACATGTCTTTCAAGCCGGTAATGGCGTAGCCTTTGCTGCCCATCTGCTGGGTCAGCCGGTCGATGTGGTAATCAGGCAGGCCTTGCACATCATCGTCGACTTCCAGCGATTGCTCGGCTGGCAGCCAGTCGGTGTTGATGGCTTCCTGTGGGATGGGTTTGCCCTCGGGTACGGCGAGGTAGGAAAAAATGCCGTCATGTTCGGCACGGCGGTAGATATCCAGGCGCATCTTCATCTCCCTTCAACTAGTCCTACGCACAGGCTGGCGTAACGCTTTGATTCTACTCCGCTTGCATGGCTGTGGCCATGCAAGATTTGCCGGCGCGCTGCACTGGAAACAGCAAAATTAACATGGATCAACAAACCCGCACGCCGGATGATTGCTCAAGTTCAATGATATAGTGGGCTTTATGCGTTTTCCGTTTTTGCTGCCGGCCACCGGATTCTTTGCCGCTTACCTGCTGTTCGACTGGATCACTTACGTCGAGCCGCTGCTTGGCCTGAACATCACGCCCTGGAACCCGGACACAGCACTCGGCCTGGTGTTCTGGCTGGTGTATGGCCGGCGCGCGGCGCTGCCGTGGTTTGCCGCCCTGGTGACGGGCGATGTCCTGGTGCGCGGCCTGCCGGGCGGCTTGGCCGGCACCCTGCTCACAGCCGCCTGGCTGATCTGCGGCTACGGCTTGCTGGGCGAATGCCTGCGCCGCGCGCTCGGCGGCGGCACCATCTTCAGTTCGCGCTCGAGTTTCTACCGCTGGCTGATGATCGTTGCCGCCGGCACCTTGCTGAACGCGGTCGGCCATATCAGCCTGCTGGCCTGGCTTGGCCTGGTGCCCTGGAGCGACTGGCTGCGCGCCGCCTGGCGTTTCGGTTTCGGCGACATGGTGGGGGTGGTGGTCAGCATGCCGCTGCTGTGGAAACTGGCCAACCCGCAAGACCGGGTACGCCTGCGCGAGGCCACCTGGAAGCCGGAAACCCTGGGCTACCTGGCGCTGGCGATTTTCGTTCTGTGGGCGGTGTTCGGCTATATCATGACGGCCGAATTCAAGCACTTCTATTTCCTGTTCCTGCCGCTGATCTGGGCCGCTTCGCGCCAGGGCGTGCATGGCGCGGCGCTGGTGGTGTTCGTGCTGCAGCTCGCCATCGTGGCCCTGGTCAGGGCCAACAGCGCCAATAACATCACCGTCTCCGAACTGCAGATGCTCGATGCCGTGCTGGCGCTGGTGGGCTTCTTCATCGGCATCGTGGTCGACGAGCGGCGCCAGGTGGCGGAAGAACTGAAGCAGACCTTGCGCCTGGCCGCGGCGGGCGAAATGGCGGCCGCCCTGGCGCATGAGCTGAACCAGCCGATGACGGCGCTGGCGGTGTACGGCAAGGCTTGCGAGCACCTGCTGGCGCGCGGCGATGCGGGCGATGTGCTGAAGAACGCGATCGGGCAGATGATCAATGAATCGGCGCGCGCGGCGGAAGTGGTGCGCCGGCTGCGCGACTTCTTCCGCACCGGCGCCATGCAGCTCGAAACCGTCGGCGCGGCCGCCTTGCAGTCCGGTATTGTGCAGCAGTTCCGGCCGCAGTTTGCGGAACACGGGGTGCAGGTCTCAATCGACGAGGCGCCGGCGCTGGCGGTGCAGGTCGATCGCCTGCAGGTGGAACTGGTGCTGCGCAACCTGCTGGCCAACGCTCTGGATGCAGTGCGCATGCGCCCGGCGGGGCAGCGCCGCATCCGCCTCGCGGCCGAGAATATCGGCGGCAAGCTGCGCTTCACGGTGGAAGACAGCGGCGATGGCCTGACGCAGCAGGCGGCGGGACGCCTGTTCGAGCCCTTCGTATCGACCAAGGCCAGCGGCATGGGCCTGGGACTGGTGCTGAGCCGCTCCATCGTCGAGGCGCACGGCGGAACTTTATGGGCGGAAGTTGCCGATCACGGCGTCTTTCGTTTTATACTGCCGGCGCTGGACTCTGGAGAATAGCCTTGTCAAACCTTACCGTTTTCATCGTCGACGATGATCCTTCGCTGCGCGACGCCCTTGGCCTGCTGCTGGGGGTGCGCGGCTACCGTACCGCCGTTTTTGCCAGTGCCGAAGCGTTCCTGCATGCCTGGCTGCCCGAATGGGCGGGCTGCCTGGTGGCCGATATCCGCATGTCCGGCATGGACGGGCTGACCTTGCAGCGCAAGCTCAATGAGATGAACTGCCTGCTGCCGGTGATTATCGTGACCGGCCACGGCGACGTCAGCTCGGCGCGCGAAGCGTTCAAGGCGCGCGCTGTCGATTTCCTGGAAAAGCCGTTCGACGACGACAAGCTGATTGCCGCCATCGAGGAAGCGTTTTCGATGCAGCTGCGCCAGCGCCAGGACCAGGACCGCCGCCAGCAGCGCGACCAGCTGCTGGACGAACTGACCCCGCGCGAGCGTGAAGTCTTCGAACTGGTGGTCATGGGGCGCCACAACCGCGAAATCGCCCCCCAGCTGAACATCAGCGTACGCACCGTGGAAGTGCACAAGGCGCGCCTGATGGCCAAGCTGGGCGTGGATAACGTGGCCGACCTGGTGCGCGTCGCGCTGCGCGACTAGGCTAGCGCGACTAGGCTGCGCTTGCGCCCAGCTCGCGCAAGCCGGTCACGGCTTGCGTGGTCTTGTCGACGGCGCGCTGCAGCACCACCGCGCGGTTGCTCGATTCCTGGTCGCGTTTCGCTTCGCGGTGCCACAGGTGATATACCTCGGTGGCGAAGGCGCCGCTCTTGCGCATGACGCCGGCATTGAACAGGCGCAGCACCAGGTCGGAGTCTTCATGGCCCCAGCCGGTGAAGCTTTCGTCGAAGCCGTTCACCAGGTCCAGGTCACTGCGCCATACCGCCATATTGCAGCTCTTGATGCGGCGCCAGGTGAAGCGCTTGCTTTCACGGCCCAGGTTCGGCAGGGTCAGCATCGTTTGCAGGAATTTGTTGGCGTTGCCGGCCAGGTAAAGCTTGAGTTTTTCCAGCGCGCGCGCGCGCTGGATATCGAGGTGCTGCTCCAGCAGGCGGCGCGTATAGGCTTCGCTCAGCAGCACGCGGCTGCCCGTCACCACGTAGCCGCGCTTGGACAGGCGGCGGTGGTTGGCCACGAAGTCCTTCTGCGGCACGCAATCGCCATCGATAAAGATGATGTATTCGCCCTGCGCCGCCAGGGTGCCCAGGTTGCGCGCCCGCGCGGCGCGAAAACCGAGATCCTCCTGCCACACGTGCTGCAACGGCACCGGCGAGCGCGCCTGCAGGGCGGCGACGGTTTCCCGCGTGTTGTTGGTCGATCCGTCATCGGCGATAATGATCTCGAAATTTTGATCGTCCTGTGCAAAGCAGGCCTCCACCACGGCCGACAGGGCGTCCGGACGATTGTATGTGGTGATAATTAACGAGATGGTTGAAGCTTGTTGCATGGATGCTAAAAGATTAATAAAAAATGCCGTCCTGCCGGCGGGCGCCAATCCGGCAGTATATCAGCGCCGGGTGCGCGCCACCGGCTGTGCTGAACAGGAGGGGCGCCAATGAGGACGCTGGTGATCTCCCCCAACTGGATCGGCGACGCCGTAATGGCGCAGCCGCTGTTGCAGCGCCTGAAAGCGCTGCATCCGGAGCGCCCGATCGACGTGCTGGCGCCGCCGGCCGTGTCGCCGGCCTGGCGCCAGATGCCGGAAGTGGCCGAGGTGCTGGAAACCCCGTTCCGCCATGGCGCGCTGCAATTGAAGGAGCGCTGGCGCTACGCGCGCCTGCTGCGCCAGCGCGGCTATGCCGACGCCTACATCCTGCCCAACACCCTGAAATACGCCCTGATTCCCTGGCTGGCCGGTATTGCGCGCCGCGTCGGCTACAAGGGCGAGAGCCGTTATGGCTTGATCAATGTGATGCACCACGACGACACGCCGCCGCGGCCGATGGTGCCGTTTTACGCGGCGCTGGCCGATGCGCCGGGGGCGCCGCTGCATGGCGGCCTGCCCAAGCCGCGCATGGCCGCCAGCGGCGAGCAGGTTGCCGCTGCTTGCGCCAAGGTTGGCCTGGACCCGGCGCGCCCGCTGGTGGTGTTTGCGCCGGGCGCCGAATTCGGCGCAGCCAAGCGCTGGCCGCCTGCGCATTTCGGCCAGTTGGCGCAGCACATCCTGGCGCGCGACCCGCAAGCCCAGGTTGCGCTTCTGGGTTCGCCCAAAGATGGCCCGACATGCGATGAAGTCATTGCTGCCGCCGGGGCACCGGCTGGCCTGTCCAGCCTGGCCGGCAAGACCAGCCTGTCCGATGCCATCGCCCTGATCGCCCGTTCGGCCGCCGTGGTCAGCAACGATTCCGGCCTGCTGCACGTGGCTTCGGCGCTGAACCGGCCGGTGATCGCCATTTACGGTCCGACCGATCCGGATCACGCGCCGCCATTCTCCGAGCTGGCGGCCTCGATTTCGCTGCGCCTGGAGTGCTCGCCATGCCGCCAGCGCGAATGCCCGCTCGGCCACCAGAACTGCATGCACGGCATCAGCGCCGGCCAGGTGTGGCAGGTGCTGCAGCCAATGCTCAGCCGTTGACGATCGGCTGGGCGATGATCCAAAGGCTCAGCAGGGTGTAAGCCACCATCAGCGCCAGCATCGGCAACTGGCTGCGGGTGGCGCGCGGCCCGAACTGGCGCAAGGCGGTCTGGTGTCCCAGCCATACCGCCGCCACATGTCCCGCCACGATGGCGAACAGCGACACATACCAGACCATGCGCGCATCGACGATGCCCAGCCGGATGAAATAGAAGCGGGTGCCGAACAGGTCCCAGCCAAGGTTGAGCGGATCGGAAGCCAGGGGGACCAGGTATTGCCCCGCCATCGCCAGGAAGGACAGGTAATGGGCGAAGTGGTAGGCAATCGCGATGGGCACCAAGGTCAGCACATACCAGCCGGCGGTCGCCGCCAGCGCCGCACCGCCGCCGCACCAGGCAATCGCGCGGCACACGGCCAGGTAAGCCAGCAGGAATACCGCCGGCAGGAGGCATAGCGCTGCGCCGCGCAGCAAGGCGGGCGGCAGTGCCAGTGCGCCCTGCAGGTCCAGCCACGCCTGGGTTTCCAGCAGGCCGTCGAAGCTGACGGAAGCCAGCATCAGCATCACCAGCACGATATGCGACCAGCCGAGCGGCGCCTGCAGCAGCAAGCCGGCGCCGAAAGGGCGCAATTGCCAGCGTCCATTGTGCACCTGGTTTGGTGCAAAGCGCGCCAGCAGGCCGAATACCACCGCAAACACTTCGCCGTGCGCCAGCCAGGTGCGGCGCCCGAACAGGAACATGGCCAGCCAGGACAGGCAGGAGTAGGCCAGCATTGCAGCGGCCAGGCTGGCCGGCTGCTCGCTGCCTTCCCAGTTCAATTCCATGTTCACGAAGGCGAGGAACAGCAGGGCGGCCGGCCACACGCCGGCCCATTGCGGCCAGGCCAGCTTGGCGGGGCGCTCGCCCAGGGTCCAGCGGTACACGGTGTCGAGCGGATTGACCAGCGCCCACAAGTCGCCCAGCAGGGCCGAGACGAAGGCCATGCCGACCCACCAGATAGCCCACACCATGGCCGGCGCAATATTCTTGAACGGATTCTGTGCGCCGGCAAAGCCGGCGCAGATCACCAGCAGGTACAGCGCCAGCACCGCCAGCCGCAAGGCCGTCGCCAGCACGCTGGCCAGCGGAATTCGTTCCAGCAGCGTGAAAGCCCGTTCCGGCGCACGCGGCTGCATATTGCGCTGGCGCGCCAGCAGCAGGAAGGTGGCAGCCACTGTGGCGCCGGCCCCGCCCATGAACATCCACAAGGGCAGCGGCAAATCAAAGCGCTGGCCGAATCCATGCGCCAGCGCGGGCAAGGGAATGGCTGCCAGCAGCCAGCGCTTCATCTGGGAGTAACTTCCACGTAAAGCAGGGCCGGGGCATGGTGCTGGCCCTTGCCATGCGCCGCCAGGGGGAAGCGGCCGAGCACTCGCGCCTGGAGTTGCAGGCGTCCCGGTGCGCCGGGCTTGAGCGAGAACATCAGGTCATAGCCGTGCAGGTGCAGCTCCAGCGGGGCGTCGCTGCGCAATTCCAGCACCAGCGTGTCGCCCTGCGGCACGCGCACCGTGGGCGCCGGGTTGGCAATGCGCTGCTGCTTGACGTCGAAACTGGCACTTTGTTGCGCGGCCCATACAGGAATCCCCGCCAACAGCGTCAGGGTTGCAAACAGCCAGTGGGGGCAGGGCAGGCGCATATGGAGATTCTAGTGCGGCAGGCGTAATATTCAATGCCTGACCCTGCAAAAGAAGGAGTGGACCATGCGTATCCGTTTCCTGCTTCCCCTCGCGGTCGCCTTGGGCATTCCGGCCCTGGCCAGCGCTGAAATCCTGGCGATGATGAATTATGAAAGCAAGTCCGCCGAGTCGCTCAAGGCGCTCAAGAACCCGGTGGCGCCGGCGGCGCGCAAGGAAGGCATCGCGATTGTCGATGTCGACCCCAACTCCAGGACTTTCGGCAAGATCGTCAAGGACATCCCGCTGCCGGCCGACCTGGTGGCGCACCATATTTTCTACAACCACGACATGAGCAAGGCCTACATCACGGCGCTGGGCAAGACCGAGCTGCGCGTGATGGACATGAAGTCCAGGGACTATGCCATGACCACCGTCAGCATTCCCGACTGCAGCGTGGGCGAGGACATGGCTTTCTCGCCGGACCACAAACGCTGGTATGTGAGCTGCATGGGAAGCCAGGCCATGGTGGTGGGCGACGCCCATAGCGACAAAGTGCTATCCACCATCAAGGTGGCGGCGCCGTATCCGCATGGGCTGGCCGTTTCCGGTGCGGCCGACCGCATCCTGCTCACGTCGACCGTGCGCGCCTCCGACCTGGGCGATGCGGGGGAGGTGATCAGCGCGGTGGAGGCCAGCACCGGCAAGGTGCTTGGCACCTACAAGGTGTCGAAGAAAGCTTCGCCGGCCGGCGAGGCGCCGGTGGAAATCCTGTTCGTGCCGAATGCGAAAC
This sequence comes from Duganella sp. Root336D2, assembly GCF_001425005.1. Classification (GTDB taxonomy): domain Bacteria; phylum Pseudomonadota; class Gammaproteobacteria; order Burkholderiales; family Burkholderiaceae_D; genus Rugamonas. Next base: position 360,791 of record NZ_LMDB01000012.1, read on the forward strand.
CGGCTGTAGCCTACATCACCAATATGTATGGCGGTACGCTATGGACGGCCAGCTGGAACAAGGACAAGAAGGATTTCGAGGTGGCGCAGGTGTATGACTTTGCCGACGCCAAGGCAGGCGTGCCGCTGGAGCTCTACTTCAACAAGGCCGCCACGCGCATGTATGTGACCAGCGCCAAGCCGGGGCAACTGCATGTCTTCGATATATCGGCCAAGGCAGGAGAGCCCAGGCTGCTCAAGTCCATCCCGGCAGCAGAAGGGGCCCACCATGTGGCCTTTACCAAGGACGGCAAATATGCCTTCGTACAGAATGCCCTGCTTAACCTGCCGGGCATGAGCGATGGATCGGTCACCGTGGTCGACCTGCAGGCCGGCACCGTCGTCACCAGCATGGATACGCTGAAGAACGCCGGCCTGAATCCCAACAGCATCGTCTTGCTGCCGCAGTGGAATGAGATGATGGGGCACTGAGCCCAGCCGGCGGTGTCATGCCGCGGATATAATCGCGGCATGATACCGCTGGTCCTGATTCCCGGCTACATGCTGGACGATGCCTTATGGGATGGCATGCTGCCGTTCCTGCCTGCCGCACTCCCGCTGCATTTCGCCAGCCTGGCCGAAGGCGATTCCATCGCCGCCATGGCGCAGGCCGTGCTGGCGCACTGCCCGCCGCAATTCAGCTTGCTTGGCTTCTCGATGGGCGGCTACGTCGCGCGCGAAGTGGTGCGGCTGGCACCCGGGCGCGTGCAGTCGCTGGCGCTGGTCGCCACTTCCAGCCGGGCCGATTTGCCGCTGCAGGTTGAACAGCGCAGCAAGGCAGCCCGCGCCAGGCCGATCGGCACCTTCCGCGGCCTGGGGCGCGCCGCCATCGCGCAATCGCTGCACCCGGATAACTCCGCCAACGAAGCGCTGCTGACGCAGGTGCGCCTGATGGGCGAACGCCTCGGCCGCGAGGTCTTCGTGCGCCAGTCGCTGATCGTGCGCGAGGCCGATACCGGCCGCCTGCCCGATATCCGATGTCCGACCCTGGTGGTTGCGGCAGCCCAAGACCAGCTGCGCCGCGCCGAAGAGGCGCGCGAACTGGCCGACGGCATTCCCGGCGCAAAGCTGGTGACCGTGCCCGACGCGGGCCACCTGATTCCCCTCGAACAGCCGCAGGCGCTGGCCAGCATCCTGACTGTGATTTTTCGATAGGATATTGCCTAAACATTAACGCTATACTCGGCCCGTATGGGCTATCACATCTCAATTTTGCGCACTGCTTCCGATCCCATCCGGCTGGAGGAGGTGTCGCTGGCGGTCGGCCGGATGTCCGGCCGCCTCGCATTCGACGGGGACGCGCAGCCGGACCCCCAGGTCTACCAGCCGGCCAGGGACGGCGAGAGTGAGATCATGTTGCTGGAAGATGGAGAACTGTGGGCCAAGAGCCCCAGCGAGGAGTTCCTGCGCCTGATGATTGACCTTGCCGGCTTGCTGGGTGCCCGCGTACGGGGCGATGAACTCGAAACCTATCGTGCCCCAGACCAAACCTACCATCACCCCGACGACAGCGGCTTGATTGCGGAAGCTGCGGAGCTATCGCGCAAGATGGCCAGCCGGCAGCGCAGCAGGGATTGGCTGACCCGCTTTGCGACTGTCGGCGTGGCAGCAATGGCCGGCTGGATTTACGCCCGTTTTATCAAATAAGGCGCAGGCATAGGGTGACGATTCCGCGAACGGCGACTGCCCTGGGCTCTTGCTAATTCCGCGGGACCGGATTTCGTCCGCGTTCCGCAAAAAAACACCTTAACAAACCAAGAGAGCGCGACGTATGAAGAAACTTTATGTGCCTGGATTGCTTGCTGCGCTGGTATGCGCCATGCCAACTGCACAGGCGAACTGCCATGCCGCCTTGAAGGAACGCTTGCCGCAGTCGGGTACGGTCATTTTCGGCGAGATGCACGGCACCAATGAGATTCCTGCATTCTTCTCGGCTTGCGTACGCGAGTTCGTCGAGCACGGCGAGCCGGTCAGGGTGTTCCTGGAATTCGACGCTTCGGACACCGAGCACACGGCGCAATATCTTCGCGGCGAGATCGATGAAGCCGCTTTGCTGTCGTCGCCGCGCTGGCGCAGGCTTGATGGCCGCACCAGCCGGGCCATGCTGGAACTGCACCGTGCACTGAAAGGCGTGCAGGTGGTCGGCTTCGCGCCGCTGTATGGCGTCGCCGATATCAATGCCGGGATGGGGGAGAACTTCCTGCAGCACCGGCTGGAAAACGGCTACAACCTGGTCCTGGTGGGCGGGGTCCATGCACAAGTATCGGCTGGCAAGGGCGATGTCTACGCTTCGGTTCCATTCGGCCAGTACATCCAGGCCAGGTCGAAGAATGTTCTCAGCCTGAACGCCCGCTACACGCGCGGCAACGCATGGACGTGCTCGCCGTATTGCGATGCCAGTCCGCTCGCCGGTAACGAGCCCACTGGCGCCACCCCTGCCCGGAGCATCGGCTTCGGCGGCAACGACCGCCGCTTCGATGGCTACTTCAGCGTGGGCGCTGCGACGGCATCGCCGCCGGCAGTGGAGAGGAAGTAATCAGGCCAGTTTGAAGCGGCCGACCTGGCCGGTCAAACGGCCGGCCTGGTCCTGCATGGCGCTGGCCGCCGCTGCCGCCTGTTCCACCAGCGCGGCATTCTGCTGCGTCACATTGTCAAGCTGCACGATCGCCTGGTTGACCTGCTCGATGCCGACCGTCTGCTCGCTGCTGGCGGACGCGATCTCCGACATGATGGAGGTGACGCGCTGGATGCTGGCCACCACTTCATCCATGGTGCTGCCGGCCTGGTTCACCAGTTCGCTGCCGGCCTGCACCTGCTGCACCGTGTTGTTGATCAATGCCTTGATCTCTCCGGCCGCCTGCGCGCTGCGCTGCGCCAGGCTGCGCACCTCGCTCGCCACCACCGCAAAGCCGCGCCCCTGTTCGCCGGCGCGCGCCGCTTCCACGGCGGCATTCAGCGCCAGGATATTGGTCTGGAACGCGATGCCGTCGATGACCCCAATGATGTCGACGATCTTGGTCGAGGCCGCGTTGATTGAACCCATGGTGTGAACCACTTCGCTCACCACGCTGCCGCCGCGCGTCGCCACGTCGGAGGCGGTGGCGGCCAGTTCGCGCGCCGTGCGCGCATTGTCGGCATTGGTACGCACCGCGGAAGTCAGCTCTTCCATCGACGATGCTGTCTGTTCCAGCGTACTGGCCTGGTGTTCGGTGCGCGCCGACAGGTCGTGGTTACCGGAGGCGATCTGCTGCGAAGCGGTGGCGATGCTCTCGGTGCCGTGGCGTACTTCGCTGACGATGCCGGCCAGGCTGTCGTTCATGGACTTCAGGGCTTTCAGGAGCTGGCCCGCTTCGTCCTCGCCGTGCGCTTCGATGCGGCGGCTCAAGTCGCCATCCGCTACGGTCTGGGCGATCTTGACGGCTTGGTTGAGCGGCTTGACGATAGAGTGGGTGGTCAGCCAGGCGAAGCCCACGCCCAGGGTGACAGCCGCCATGCCCAGCATGATCAGCAGGTTGCGGCCGCTACGGTTGCTGGCCTGGATTTCAGCGGCCAGCGCATCGAGGTTGCGATGCTCGGCTTGCGTCACTTCATCGAGCGCGCCCAGATAGCTGACGCGGCGCGCTTCCATGTCGACGAACAGGCGCTGCGCCGTTTCCTTATCGCCGTCGGCCTTGGCTTTGTAGACGGCCTTGCGCTGTTCGACATAGGCTTTGCGGTTGTCCAGCACTTTTTCGTAGGCGCTGCGCGATGCGGGATGGGCCAGGAGCTTGGCCAGCAAGTCCTGGATTTCGGTAGCGCGGCCGGAGGCGGCCTTCATTTGCGCTTCGATGGACTTCTGCTGCTCCGGATCGGACACCATATATGCCGCCGTGGTGCGGGCAGCATTGACTTCGACCACCTTCTGCCACTCGGCCACCAGGCGCTCGTTGCGCACATTTTCGGCCACCAGGGCCTCGGTCTTCGCGCTGGCGCTTTGCAGGCGCATGATGCCGACCACCGTCATCACGGCCAGGAGCAGCAGTACCACGGCAAAGGCCAGGCCAAGGCGTGCGCCAATTTTCATGTTCTTCATCGTGATCTCCCCGGACTTTGTGACAGTTCATCGCTGCCATTTGTTCCACGATGGTAACGCTAAATCCGTTTGTGTTCAGCAAGAGAATTGTTAATATGCAAATCGGAACATTTATATTTGCAAGGTAACTTTCGGCATTTCTTGCACTTTCGGGCTAGCATAGGAGCATGCCAAACCTGCTTCGCAATGGCTTGCTGTTGCTGCTGGCCTGGCCCGCCTGGGGCGTAGCTGCAACCTATACGGCCTATAACACCTACCTGAATCCGCCCTTCGTACAAGCGGATGGAAGGGGACTGGCCGCTGAGTTGGTGTCGGCCTTGAACCGCCACATGGGCGAAGACCAGTTCGTGCTGGAAAATGTGCCGCGCGCCCGCTTCCTCGCAATGGCGGGACGGTCCAACAAAAGGATCGATGGAATTGCGCTGTTCCTGTCGCCAGGCTTCCTCGACGAGGCGCTGGCCAAGCGTTACGACTGGAGCGCACCCCTGTTCTTGGACCACAATGTAGTGCTGTTCAAGGCCGGGAATGTCCCTGCCAGCGATCTGCCGGCATCGTTGCGGGGAATGCGCTTTGGCGCTGTGCGCGGCCACGTTTACCGTTTCCTGGATAGCATGGAGCGGCGCGGCGAGCTGCATATCGAAGAGGTCGGCGATGAGGCCAACAACCTGCGTAAGCTGCTGGCCGGCCGCATTGATTTTACCGTGGTGAATCGCCTGCATTTTCGCGCGCTGGCAGAGGCGTCGCCGGAATTGCAGCAGCTGGTCGCAGCGCCGGAACCGGGCGGCGACTTCCTGCGCCATATCCTGTTGTCGCCTAGCTTGCCGCCCAGGACCGCGCGGCGCATCGCGGCGGCAGTGCAGGAGCTGCAGCGCGACCCGGCATGGCAGGCCATCCTGGCGCGCCATGGCGCCGTGCCGATCAGGACTACATCAGAATGACGTCGTACTGTTCCTGGTGGTAGCTGGTTTCAACCTGCAGTGAAATCTTCTTGCCGATAAAGTCGCCCAGCATCGCCAGGTGCTGCGACTCTTCCTCGAGGAACAGGTCGACCACTTCCTGCGAAGCGAGGATACGGAATTCGCGCGGGTTGAACTGCTTGGCCTCGCGCAGCAGCTCGCGCAGGATCTCGTAGCAAATCGTGCGCGAGGTCTTGACCTGGCCTTTGCCTTCGCAGGCGGGGCAGGGTTCGCACAGGATGTGGGCCAGCGATTCGCGCGTGCGCTTGCGGGTCATCTCCACCAGGCCCAGCGCGGAGAAGCCGGATACCGACACCTTGGTGCGGTCGCGCGCCAGTGCCTTCTTTAGTTCCGCGAGCACGGCGTTGCGGTGCTCGTTGTTCTCCATGTCGATGAAGTCGAGGATGATGATGCCGCCCAGGTTGCGCAGGCGCAGCTGGCGCGCGATGGCATGCGCCGCCTCCAGGTTGGTCTTGAAGATGGTGTCGGCAAAATTGCGGCCGCCGACGAAACCGCCGGTATTGACGTCGATGGTCGTCATGGCCTCGGTCTGGTCGACGATCAGGTAGCCGCCGGACTTGAGGTCGACGCGGCGGCCCAGCGCGCGGTGGATTTCTTCTTCCACGCCGTACAGGTCGAACAGCGGGCGCTCGCCGGTGTAGTGCTGCAAGCGCGACAGGACCGACGGCGTGTAGACGCGGCTGAATTCCGTCAGCGCCAGGAAGTTCTCGCGCGAATCGACCTGGATGGTTGCCGTCTCGTCGTGCACGAAGTCGCGCAGCACGCGCTGCGCCAGGTTCAAGTCCTGGTGCAGCAGGGAAGTCGGCGGGCGGGTGCGCGCGCCGTGGCAGATCGCGCCCCAGGTCTTGCGCAGGTATTCGATGTCGGCCTGCAGGTCGCTGTCCGAGGCGTCTTCGGCCTGGGTGCGCACGATGTAGCCGCCTTTTTCGTCGTCCGGCAGCAGGCCTTGCATGCGCGCGCGCAGGGCTTCGCGGTCGGCTTCCTTCTCGATCTTTTGCGAGATGCCGATATGGCCGTCCTGCGGCAGGTAGACCAGCATGCGGCCGGCAATCGAGATCTGGGTCGACAGGCGCGCGCCCTTGGTGCCGATCGGGTCCTTGATCACCTGCACGGTCAGCACCTGGCCGTCGAACAGCAGTTTTTCGATCGGGGTCGGGGTCGCGTTCTGGGCGCCGTCATGCGGACGCGCCTCCCAGATATCGGCCACGTGCAGGAAGGCTGCGCGCTCCAGGCCGATGTCGATGAAGGCCGACTGCATGCCGGGCAGCACCCGCACCACTTTGCCGGAATAGACATTGCCCGCCAGGCCGCGCGTCAGCGTGCGCTCGATATGCAGTTCCTGCACGGCGCCCTGCATGATGAGGGCAACGCGGGTTTCCTGCGGGGTGATATTAATGAGGATATCTTCGTTCATCAGGGGAGTTTCAATCCTGCCTGGCGCAACAGTTGCGCCGTTTCATACAGCGGCAGGCCCATGATGCCGGAGTGGCTGCCTTCGATGTGTTCAACGAACAGGGCGGCCAGGCCCTGGATGCCATAGCCGCCGGCCTTGTCGTAAGGCTCGGTGGTGGCGCAGTAAGTCTTGATTTCGGCCTCCGTCAGCTTGCCGAAGCGGACCTCGGAGACCTGGGTGATATGGCCGGAAAAGTCCTGCGAATGCACGGCCACCGAAGTCAGTACCTGGTGGGTGCGGCCCGACAGCTTGTGCAGCATGTCGCTAGCCTCGCGCACATTGGCCGGCTTGCCGAGGATGTCGCCGTCGATGGTGACGGTGGTGTCGGCCGCCAGGATGGGACGCAGGATCAGGCGGCGGCGCTGGATCATGTCCCAGGCAAAATCGGCTTTTTCCTGGGCCACCCGGCCGACATACACCAGCGGCTCCTCGCCGGAATGGACGTTTTCGCTGACGTCCGGCCCGCGCGGGCCGTCGTTGCGCAGCAATAGCAACTCAAAGTCCACGCCAATCTGGCGCAGTAATTCGCGCCGGCGTGGACTCTTGGAAGCCAGGTAGATCTTCTTTTCGACCAGTTTCATCAGATGCCTTAAGGGTTAGACACGATGATAAGGGTGGTTTTGTGTAATTGTCCACGCCCTGTACAACTGTTCGGCCAACATGACGCGCACCATGCCATGCGGCAGGGTCAGGCTGGACAGGCGAAGCAAGCCTTCCGCCTTGGCTTTCAGCCCCGGATCGAGGCCATCGGCGCCGCCGATCAGGAAGGCGGTATCGCGGCCATCCTGCTGCCAGGCCTCCAGCTGCTGGGACAGACCCACGCTGGTCAGGTCCTTGCCGCGCTCATCGAGGGCGATGATGCGCACCGATTTCGGCAATGCCGCCTCGATGCGCTCCCGTTCCAGGGCCATGGCGGTGGCGGCGGTCTTGCTGCCGGAACGCTCGACGGGCTTGATTTCCTTCAGCACGATGCGCAATTCCGGCGGCATGCGCTTCACGTATTCGGTGAAGCCATTCTCGATCCAGGCCGGCATTTTGTGGCCGACCGCAGCGATAATCAGCTGCACGGGGCTTACTCAGCCGCTGCAGCCTTCTTCAGGCGCTTGATGACGGTCTTGACCGGCGTTGCGGCGGCGGCGGCGGCTTTCTTCTCCTTGGCGGCCTTGACGTTTGCCTCGGCGGTCTTGGTGGAAGCGACCTTCACTTTCTTGCCTTCCGGTGCGACCACCTTCGGCGCAGCCTTTTTGGCGGCAGCTTTCTTCGCTACGGCGCCGGCAGCGGCGGTTGCCTTGGCGGTGCCCGGCTTCTTGGCAGCCGTCTTCTTCTCGATCACGGGTTCGGCGGCTTTGGCAGGCTTGGTGGCGGCCAGGTGGCCGGATTTCTTCGGCGTGGCTTCCTTGGCGGCCGCTTCCTTGCCTTCAGTGGTCGACTTGCGCTTGGCGGCGCCCAGTTTCACCGGCTTTTCGCCCCAGATTTCTTCCAGGCGGTAGTAAGCGCGGATCGGCGCCTGCATGATGTGGACGATCATGTCGCCCAGGTCCACCAGCACCCATTCGCCGGTGTCTTCACCCTCGATGCCGATCACGTCGCCGCCGGCTTCCTTGACCTTGTCGCGCACCGAGGCAGCCAGTGCCTTGGTCTGGCGGTTGGAGGTACCGGAAGCGATGGCGATGCGGTCAAAGAGGCTGGTCAAGCCGGTGGTGTCGAATACGACGATTTCCTGGCCCTTCACGTCTTCCAGGGCGTCCACGACGAGGGTTTGCAGTTTTTTGATATCCATTATTTAGTTCTTATACAAATTATGTTGTTCAATATAGTCTAGCACTACCGGTGGCAGAAGCGAGTTCGCCCCATCCCCCCGTTGTAATGCAGCACGAATGGCAGTGGCCGAGATGTCGACGGCCAAATCGGCCGCCAGCATGGTCCTGCCCGCCGGGGTGTTCCTGACCTGCTCCGGCGTGGCCAGGCGGCGCTGGAATTCAGCTGCCACCTCGGCCGGCACGTGGGCGTCGTCCAGCTCGAAGCCGGGCCTGGCCGCCACGCAGAAGTGGGCCAGGTCGAACAGGTTGCGCCATTCGTGCCAGGTATTCAGTCGCTGCAGCTGGTCGGCGCCCATCAGGAAGGCCAGCGCTACGTCGGGCCCCACGTCGGCGCGGATTGCCCGCAGCGTTTCGATCGTATAAGTGGCGCTGCCGCGCGCCAGTTCCTGCCAGTCGATCGTGACCGGGCAGGGCAGGCCGGTAAAGGCCAAAGTCAGCATGTCCACCCGCTGCTGCGGCGTCGCCACCAGCACGCCCTTTTGCCAGGGCAGGGCCGGAATCACCAGCAATGCATCGGCATTGAGCAGCTGGACAAACTGTTTGCCAAGCGCGACGTGGCCGTTGTGCACCGGATCGAAACTGCCTCCCAGCAGTGCGATGCAGCGTTTCACTCGGCCAGCCAGTCGCGGTGCGGCAGGAAGTCCGAGTACAGCGCCGCTTCCGCGCTGCCGTCTTCCGGATGCCAGTCATAACGCCATTTGACCACCGGCGGCATCGACATCAGGATCGCTTCCGTGCGGCCGCCGGACTGCAGGCCGAACAGGGTGCCGCGGTCGAACACCAGGTTGAACTCGACGTAGCGTCCACGGCGGTAGGCCTGGAAGTCGCGCTCGCGCTCACCGTAGGGTGCGTTCTTGCGGGCTTTCACGATCGGCAGGTAGGCGGCCAGGAATGCGTCGCCTACGCTGCGTGTCATGTCAAAACTCTTTTCGAAGCCGAGCGCGTTGAAGTCATCGAAGAAGATGCCGCCCACGCCGCGCGCTTCCTTGCGGTGCTTCAGGTAGAAGTACTCGTCGCACCATTGCTTGAACTTTGGATGCAGCTCGTCGCCGAAGGGCTGCAGCGCGTCGCGGCAAGTTGCGTGGAAGTGCTTTGCGTCTTCCTTGTTGCCGTAATACGGCGTCAGGTCCATGCCGCCGCCGAACCACCATACCGGCTTGCCGTCGGCAGTGGCGGTGCTGAAGAAGCGCACATTCATGTGCACGGTCGGTGCGTAGGGGTTGCGCGGGTGCAGCACGAGCGATACACCCATGGCTTCCCACGGCTGGCCGCCCAGATCGGGACGGTGCGCCGAGGCCGATGGCGGCAGCTTGGCGCCCGTTACGTGGCTGAAGTTGCAGCCGCCGCGCTCGAACACATTGCCGTCCTCGATCAGGCGCGAAATGCCGCCGCCGCCTTCCGGGCGCTCCCACGCATCGCGCAGGAATGGCTTGCCGTCCACATCCTCCAGGGCGGAGATGATGCGCTCTTGCAGGCCAAGCAGCCAGGCTTTGACGTCTTGTGGGGCGGGGGCGGTCATTTCTTCTTTTGCTCTCTTCTTCTAAACCGGTAAAGCTGGGTCTGACCCAAGGGTCAGACCCGCCTGTTCCGGAGTCCGCGGCGTTGGCACGCGCGGGTCCGACCCTTGGGTCGGACCCTGGTTTACCGGTTTTAGTGCTTCAAACCCCGCCAGCCGATATCGCGGCGGAACTGCACGCCTTCGAAACCGATCTTTTCGACCGCTTCGTAAGCCTGCTTCTGTGCCATCTTGATGTTGTCGCCCAGGCCGACGACGCACAGTACGCGGCCGCCGGCGGTGACCAGCTTGCCGTCCGCATCGTCGATGGTGCCGGCGTGGAAGGTCACGGAATCGGTCGTTTCAGCCGGAATGCCGTGGATATGGTCGCCCTTGCGCGGTGCGTCCGGGTAGCCGGCGGCTGCCAGCACCACGCCAACGGCGGTGCGGCGGTCCCATTCCAGTTCCACCTGGTCCAGGCTGCCGTTCACGGCGTGTTCCATCACGCCCAGCAGGTCGGTCTTCAGGCGCGACATGATCGGCTGGGTCTCCGGGTCGCCCATGCGGCAGTTGAATTCCAGCGTCTTCGGGTTGCCGGCAGCGTCGATCATCAGGCCGGCGTACAGGAAGCCGGTGAACTGGATGCCGTCTTTGGACATGCCCTGGATGGTAGGCATGATGATCTCGCGCATGACGCGCGCATGCATGGCCGGGGTCACGATCGGGGCCGGGGAGTAGGCGCCCATGCCGCCGGTGTTCGGGCCCTGGTCGTTATCCTGCAGCCGCTTGTGGTCTTGCGAGGTGGCCAGCGGCAGCACGTTCTTGCCGTCGCACATGACGATGAAGGAGGCTTCTTCGCCGGCCAGGAATTCTTCGATCACGATGCGCGCACCGGCGTCGCCGAAGGCGTTATCGGACAGCATGTGGTCGACTGCGCCGTGCGCTTCTTCCAGGGTCATGGCAACCACCACGCCCTTGCCGGCGGCCAGGCCGTCGGCCTTGATCACGATCGGCGCGCCCTTGGCATCCACGTAGGCGTGGGCCGCCTTGGCATCGGCGAAGGTCTCATATTCAGCGGTCGGGATGCCGTGGCGCTTCATGAAGGCTTTGGCGAAGTCCTTGGAGGACTCGAGCTGTGCCGCTTCCCTGGTCGGGCCGAATACTTTCAGGCCGCGCGCGCGGAACAGGTTGACGATACCGGCAGCCAGCGGCACTTCCGGGCCGACCACGGTCAGGCCGATGTGCTCTTTCTCGACGAAGGCAGCGAGTTCCTCCAGGTCGGTGATCGGCACGTTTTCCAGGCGCACATCGCGCGCGGTGCCGCCGTTGCCAGGCGCAACATAGACCATCTGTACGCGTTCCGACTGCGCCAGTTTCCAAGCCAAAGCATGTTCACGGCCACCCGAGCCGACTACCAGGATCTTCATAAGGATTATTCTTCGATGACAGCGTTGGTATAGATTTCCTGGACGTCGTCCAGGTTTTCCAGTGCGTCCAGCAGCTTTTGCATCTTGGCCGCGTCTTCACCGGTGAATACGGTTTCGGTGGCTGGCTTCATGATCACTTCCGCCACTTCGGCCTTGAAGCCTGCCGCTTCCAGCGCGTCTTTCACGCCCGCGAAATCGTGCGGGCCGCACAGTACTTCGATGCCGCCTTCTTCGTCGGTCACCACGTCTTCGGCGCCCGCTTCCAGTGCTGCGTCCATCAGCCTGGTTTCGTCGGTGCCCGGTGCGAACAGGAACTGGCCGGTGTGCTGGAACATGAAGGCCACGGAGCCTTCGGTGCCCATATTGCCGCCGTATTTGTTGAATGCATGGCGCACTTCAGCCACGGTACGCACACGGTTGTCGGTCATGCAGTCCACGATGATGGCCGCGCCGCCGATGCCGTAGCCTTCGTAGCGAACTTCTTCATAGTTGGCGCCGTCGCCGCCACCGGTACCGCGGGTGATCGCGCGGTTCACATTGTCCTTCGGCATATTGGCATCAGCGGCCTTGTCGACTGCCAGGCGCAGGCGCGGATTGGAGTTCAGGTCGCCGCCGCCCATGCGTGCAGCCACCGTGATCTCCTTGATCAGGCGCGTCCAGATTTTGCCGCGTTTCGCGTCCGTTGCAGCCTTTTTGTGCTTAATATTGGCCCATTTGCTGTGTCCAGCCATGTTCAATCTTCCTTAGACGGTATCCAATCGAGGGCGACATTCTAGCATACCGGTACCTCTCTGAAATTGTCGCGCCGGCGCGACCAAAAGTGCTTCCGCAAGGGGTGCGGGCATGTTTAGTAGCTTTCCTCAGGGCTAATTCATCTGCTTGTAAAGTTAATATCGTAAAACAATAAACTTTTATCATGAAGGAGACATATGGATCGTCGGCAATTTATCAAATTGGGCGGCTTTATTACGGTATCGGCTGCCACCGGCGGCCTGGCAGGCTGCGGCGGCGGCAGTGATTCCCCCGCGCCGGCACCTGGCTTGCCGCCCGCGACCGGCGCCAACTGGAAATTCCCGCAAAGCGTAGCCTCCGGTGACCCGCGCGCCGACAGCATCATGCTGTGGACCCGCGTGGTGCCGACTTCCCTGGACGACGTGGCGACGGTCACCGCCAAGAGCGGCGTTACGGTGCGCGTGCAGGTCACCGCGGTCGACAATACCGCTTCCCTGGGCGGCAACAAGGCGCTTGAAGGCGCCACGGTGGTCGATGCGCAGATCGAGCTGAACGCCGATTTCGATAACACGATCCGCCACAAGGTCACCGGCCTGCTGCCGAACACCGCCTACTTCTATCAGTTCACCGCCGGCGACGTGCGTTCCAATGTGGCCCGCTTCAAGACCGCAGCGGCAGCCGATGCCAGCGTCGACCAGCTGAAATTTGCTTACCTGACCTGCCAGGACTGGAGCATCAACCACTGGGGCGCGTTGGACCATATTGCCAAAAATGAAAAACTGGACTTCATCGTCCACCTCGGCGATTACATTTACGAGACCGTGGGCGAGGGTTTCCAGGCCGGCTCCGTCGAAAAACGCCATGCCGAGTTGAAGCTGCCGGACGGCACGTTCAAGAACGGCGCTTCGGGCGCGAAATACGCGACCACGCTGGCCGACTACCGCTACCTGTACAAGACCTACCGCACCGATACCCGCCTGCAGGCGGTGCACGAGCGCTTCGCCTTCATCGCGATCTGGGACGACCATGAGTTCAGCGACGATTGCTGGGGCGATACCCAGACCTATGCCGAGGGCGAGAAACATGACACGCCGCGCCGCCGCAGCGCCAACCAGGCCTGGTTCGAATTCATGCCGGCCGACGTTACCCTCGACAGCGCGGCCACCGGCTTCCAGAACATCAAGATCTACCGCGACTTCAAGTTCGGTAAGCTGATGCAGCTGGTGATGACCGATGAACGCCTCTACCGCGCCGACCACGTGGTGCCGGAACAGATGGCCAACCCGGCCACCGGCCTGCCGCTGGGCAGCATTGGCGCGCGCTATCTGGTGGCGCAGGACCTGTACAACGGCGTCGAAGCGCAGAAGATGGCGGCCGCCACCGCGGCCGGCGCCGATCCGCTGTCCGTGGCCGGCATGCTGGGCGCCACCCAGCGCGACTGGTGGAAGTCGACCATGAAGGCTTCGAGCGCGACCTGGAAACTGTGGGGCAATGAAGTATCGCTGCTGCGCATGGGCATGAACGGCACCGACGCCATTGCGACCCTGATTGCACTGCAGGCCGTGGGCACTTTGGCCAAAACTATCGGCGACACCGCCATCGGTTCGACCGGCGGCAATGTGCCGGTGGCCGCTGCCATTGTGGCTGCAATGACTGCCGGCGCTTCGGCTTCGGTGGCGAGTGGCGCCGCCATGGCCATAGCCGGCGTGGCAGCCGGCGGCGGCGATACCAGCGCACGCCTGACCGCGGCCGTCGGCGCTGGCCTGACCTCGACCCAGGCCGGCGTCGCCGTGCTGGCGTTCGGCCAGGCGGAGAACGTGGCCAAGGCCGCGGGCGACGCCACGGCGCAGGCTACAGCCGCGGCCCAGGGCATCGCCATTGGCTACATCAAGCCCGATATCCAGGCCAACAAAGCGGCATCGCCAATCGTGGTCGCTTCCGGCAAGGCGGCCGCATTGGCTCCTTACTTCCGCAAGTTCCTGATCAACTGCGACCAGTGGGACGGCTACAATGCCGAGCGCAAGGCCCTGATGTCGCACCTGAAAACCAATGCCATCGGCAATGTGGTGGCGCTGACCGGCGACATCCATTCCTTCTTCGCCGGCACGGTGAGCGACGATTACGACGCAGCGGGCGGCGGCACGCCGGTAATGGTGGACCTGGTATCGGCCGGCGCCAGCTCCGACTCTTTCTTCACCTACCTGCGTGATGCGGCGAAGAGCCTGGGCGCCGAATTGGCCACGCTGGTGTCCTGGCCGCTGCAACTGCCAGTGCCGAATGTGGGCATCGTGGACCTCGACCTGAACCTGCTGGACTACACCCTGGGCAAGGCCGCGCCGACCGCCGATACGCTGGCCGCCTCGCTGACCGTGCAGCTGCGCGGGGCCCTGGGCGCGAAAGGCGTGCCGGAAGCGGCGCTGGATGCGACCGTGGATGCCGTGCTGGCAGGCCTCAAGGCCGACGCCACCTTCAGCAGCCAACTGGTGCCGCTGGCGCAGCAACTGGCAGGCCTGAACAGCAACCCGCACCTGCGTCACGTGAATACCGACGCGCAAGGGTTCACCGTGGTGACGCTGACCCCGGGCTCGTTGACGGCACAGTTCAAGCAGGTCAACAAACTGGTAGGCGGCAATGCCCCGGCCAATGTGATCGCCAAGATCACCACCGCTGCTGTTACCGCAGGCCAGGCGTCCGTCAACGTGTACTAAGGTCGGCAAAACCGGCAAACCGGTGCCTGACCCACAGGGTCAGGCAGCTGGCACGCGGCGGCCGCCAGCAAACCTGGCGGCTTGCCGCTACAATGGTGGCATGGAAATAGCCACTCAGGAATCGCAAGGCAAGCGTGCCGCCTATCTTGGCGGATTGGCAATCGCAATTGGCGGCGCCATCCTGTTTTCCACCAAGGCCATCGTGGCCAAGCTGCTATACCGGTATCACCTCGACGCCGTCACGGTGATCGCCTTCCGCATGCTGTTTTCCTTGCCCGTCTTCGCCGCCATCGCGCTGTGGAAGATGCGCACCGAACCGCCTTTGAGCCGCGCCGATGCCTGGCGCCTGGTTGGACTGGGACTGGTCGGCTACTACCTGTCTTCCTACCTCGATTTTCTCGGGCTGCAATTCATCACTGTCGGCCTGGAGCGCCTGATCCTGTTCCTGACGCCGACTTTTGTACTGCTGGCCTCCGCGCTGTGGCTGAAGAAGCATATCGGGCGCAGCCAGTGGATTTCGCTGCTCACCGCCTATGCCGGCATCGTACTGGTGTTCTTCCACGACCTGCGTGATGGCGGCAGCAATGTGGCCCTCGGCTCGCTGCTGGTGCTGGGCTCGGCCATGGCCTACGCCTTGTACCTGCTGGCTTCAGGGGAAATGGTCAAGCGCCTTGGCTCGCTGCGCCTGGTGTCGTATGCCATGTGCGTCTCGAGTGCCGCCTGTATCGGCCAGTTCTTCCTGCTGCGGCCCGCCGGCCTGCTGGTGCAGCCGATGGAAGTGTACGGCCTGTCGCTGGTGAACGGCATCCTGTGCACGGTGATGCCTGTATTCATGACCATGATCGCTGTGCAGCGCATAGGCGCTGGCCCCGCTTCGCTGGCGGGTATGATTGGTCCTGTTTCCACGCTGTTCTTTGGCGCCGTCATCCTGTCCGAACCCGTCACCAGCTGGCAACTGGCGGGGACGGCCCTGGTGCTGGCCGGTATCTACCTGCTGTCGAATGTGAAAGGTAAAGAGAAATGACGCCCCGCATTGCCCTGATTGCCCACGACAAGAAAAAAGACGACATGATCGCGCTGGCGCGCGAGTACGCTGCCTTCCTGCGTACCTGCAAACTGTGCGCGACCGGCACTACGGGCGGCCGCCTGATTGCTGAAGTAGGCCTGACGGTGGAGCGCAAGCATTCCGGCCCCCTGGGCGGCGACCTGCAGATCGGCGCCTTGCTGGTCGACGGGCATATTGACGCCATCATCTTCCTGCGCGACCCGATGACCCCGCAGCCGCACGAGCCGGATATCAATGCACTGGTCCGTGCCTGCGACGTGCATAACGTTGCTTGCGCTACCAACCTGGCGACTGCCCACCTGGTGCTGTCCCAATTGCAGGCTGATGCCGCAAAATCGCAGCCTGTCGCATGAGTCTTGGCCGGCGCCCTGGCGCGCTGGCAATGTAGCGCCCTCATTACAAAATCGGGGAGACTGCATATGAAAATCATCCTGGGCGGCATTGCCGCCTTTGCCATTGCTTCCGCCGCGCATGCCGCGCCACCGGTGCTGGCTGGGCATTGGGTCGGCACCTACGGTGTCGGCAACGACGTCAACTTCCTGCGGCCGCATTTCGGCGTCGATGGCAAGGCCACAGTCGATATGCCCGCCTTTGAAAAGAAAGGCCTGCCGCTCGACGCGGTTGCGCAGCAGGGCAGCCAGGTGCGCTTCGCCTTGCCGGGCCCTGACGGCGTGCTGCAATTCGACGGCAAGCTGCAAGGCGGCCTGCTGTCCGGCAAAGTAAGCCTGAACGGGAAGGAAGGCAGGTTCGCCTTCCGCCGCACCCTGGCCGACGATCCCGCACGCCACCAGCCGCTGCTGGGCGCCTATGAATTCCCCGGCAAGCGCGTGGTCGTGCTGTCGGAGTGGGGCGACTTCCCGCAACTGTTTTACAGCGATATGAGCACCGGCCGCTATGCCTCCATGTTCGCCGACAGCGAGAAGGTATATTACGCAGGCGCGGGCAACCTGAATCCCGAAGTGCGCGAAACCACGATGCGCTTCGAGGGCAACAAGATGATCTGGCAGCAGGCCGGCAAGAAGCAAACCGGCCGCCGCCTGCAGTTCCGTTCCGAAGAAGTCACATTCAGGAACGGCGACGCCACCCTCTCCGGGACCCTGGTCCTGCCGGAAGGGAAGGGGCCATTCCCGGCCATTGTACTGACGCAGATGTCCAGTCCCGCGCCGCGCGGCGCCTATGCGCTGCAAGCCTATTATTTCGCAGCCCACGGCATGGCCGCGCTGATGTACGACAAGCGCGGCGTCGGCAAATCCAGCGGTGAGTTCAACAAGGCCACCATGGAGCAACTGGCCGACGATGCAATCGCCGGCATCGAACTGCTTGGCAAGCGTGGCGACATCAAGGCCAACGCCATCGGCACATGGGGACATAGCCAGGGCGGCTGGTTGGCGCCGCTGGCAGCGATTCGTTCACAGAAAGTCGCCTTCGTGATCGCACAAGCCGCGTCGGCCGTGCCGCCGGCCGAACAGGAGGTCTATCGCATCGAGAATTCGCTGCGTGCGCAAGGATTCAGTGAAGACGAGGTAAAGGCGGGCGCCGCCTACCAGGAAAAACTGATGCGCTGGGTGACCAGCCGCGGCGCCAACCGCGCCGAGTTGCTGGCAGCAGCACGCGCCGGCGAGAGTGCGCGCTGGGCCAGCCAGGTCGAAATCGTGCCCGACACGCTGAAAGAGAAACCGAGCGAAACCAGCACCGCCTTCTACAGCTACGACCCGCTGCCGGACCTGAAGAAGCTGAATGCGCCAGTGGTGTATATCCTCGGCGAGAAAGACGCCTTCGTGCCGGTGCATAAGAGCGCGAAACTGTTCCAGCAAACGCTGGACGCGAGCGGTCACAGGGATCACCAGGTGTGGATGCTGCCGCGCGCCGCGCACGGCTTGTGGGAAACCGATCTCGATGGCGGCAGTGCCTACATCAACTCCACGCACTGGGCGCGTGAACACTATCCACGCATGACACAATGGCTGCGCGAGCGCGGCTTCATCACACACTAAAGGAGTAGGTAATGGTTAAGGCGATACGCATGTCCCGCACCGGCGGGCCGGAAGTGATGGAATACGTCGACGTCGAGGTAGGCGCACCTGGTCCGGGCGAAGCGACGGTGCGGCACGAGGCGATCGGCCTTAACTTTATCGACGCGTACTTCCGTACCGGCCTGTATCCGCAGCCGCTGCCGGGCGGCCTGGGCCAGGAAGGCGCCGGCATCGTGGAAGCAGTGGGCGAGGGCGTGAGCCATGTGCACGTGGGCGACCGCGTGGCGTATGCTGGCCGTCCCAACGGCGCCTATGCGCAGGCGCGCAACATGCCCGCCAGCCTGCTGGTCAAGCTGCCGGATGCCATCGGCAGCGACACGGCGGCCGCCATGATGCTGCAGGGGATGACGGTGCAGTACCTGTTCCACAGCGCGGCGCCGCTCAAGGCGGGCGACACCATCCTGTTCCATGCCGCGGCCGGCGGCGTGGGGCTGATCGCTTGCCAATGGGCGCGTGCCCTCGGCGTGAACCTGATCGGTACCGCCGGTTCGGACGAGAAGGTGGCGCTGGCGCTGCAGCATGGCGCGGCCCACGCGATCAACTACAACGCGGAGAACTTTACTGAGCGGGTCCGCGAGATCACAGGCGGCAAGGGCGTCTCCACTGTGTTCGATTCGATCGGCAAGGACACCTTCATTGGTTCGCTTGACTGCCTGCAGCCGCGCGGCATGATGGTCAGTTTCGGCAATGCTTCCGGGCCGGTAGCCAACTTCTCGCTGGGTGAACTGGCTTCGCGCGGCTCGCTGTTCCTGACCCGTCCCGCGCTGGGCAACTACACCGCCACGCGCGCCGACCTTGAGGCTTGTGCGCAATCGCTGTTCGACGTGGTGGCGCGCGGCGACGTGAAGATCGAAATCAAGCAGCGGTATAATTTGGCCGATGTTGCGCAAGCGCATCGCGACCTGGAGGCGCGCCGCACCACGGGTTCCACCATCCTACTGCCCTGAGTGAATATGACCGACCAGAACCGCCCAACCGAAGACGATGACGGCACCCCGAAATTTGGACGCTTGCTGATCGTCCTGCTGAGTGCTGTGGCCCTGATCGGTCTCATCACCTTCGCCAGCGAAGCGTATTACCGCTGACCATGCGCCTTGTGCTGTCGCTCCTTCTGCTGGTGCTGGCGGTGTATGTCGCCGTATGCGCGCTGGTGTTTTTCCGCCAGCGCAGCATGATCTATTATCCCCAGGCGTTCGAAGGCGGCACGATCCTGACGCTGGGAGGAGGTGCGCGCGTTGGCGTCACGCTGCGCGAGCAGCCGGGGCCTGGCGCCGTGATCTACTTCGGCGGCAATGCGGAAGCGGTGGAATACAGCCTGCCGGAATTGCAGGCTGCCTTTCCCGGCCAGGCGCTGTACCTGATGCACTACCGAGGCTACGGCGCCACGCCGGGCGAACCAACGGAAGCGGGCCTGTTTGCCGATGCGCAGGCGCTGTACGAGCATGTGCGTGCACTGCACCCGCAGGTAACGGTGGTCGGGCGCAGCCTTGGCAGCGGTATCGCCACCAGGCTCGCGAGTGTCAAGACTGTGGACCGGCTGGTGCTGCTCACACCTTACGACAGCATGGCCGGAGCAGCATCGCACCATTTCCCTTGGCTGCCGGTGCGTCTGCTGCTGCGCGACCGCTACGAGTCGGTAAGCTACGCCGCCAAGGTCAACGCCCCCACCACCATTTTCGCTGCCGAACGCGACGAAGTCATTCCCCGTGCCAGCAGCGAAGCCCTGTACCGCAGCTTCCGCCCCGGCCTTGCCACTTTCCACGTTGTGTCCGGTGTTGGGCACAATGATATCTCGCTCCGATCCTTGCAGCTTCATTGAACTTTCAAGCGCGTGCTTGGTCCAACTCCTGTCACAATTTCAGGCAAGGGCAACTCAAAGTAGACGTCGCGCAACTCAGGGAGGATGTTGGCAGCATGAAGGAGGACGTCACAGGGATCAAGAAATGGATCGAATCTGCAGACCGGATTTACGCGACAAAAGAAGACCTCCACAAGCAAACCTGGAGACTATACGGGGCAATGGCCAGCCTAACAGCGGCGGTCTTTTTCATTGCCCGTTACGTTCACTGAAACGTAGCAAGCTTGGCGCGGATGGCAGTACCGACCGAGATTTGCGGATTCGAGTAGCCGTCGTCCTTGCCCGCTTCGACTTCGCGCTTGCGGATCACTTCGCGCGCGGCGGCGTGGGCTTGTTCAAAGGAGCGCGTGCGGGTGCGCAGCTGTTCGTCGAACATGGCGCGGCCGAAGAAAGTCAGCTCCGATTTGTAGCCGCAACCGTAGGAAGTGTGATCGGCATCGGCTGCGGTCAGCACCATGGTTGCGTCGTCCTTCAGTGACGGAATCCAGCTGCCGGAGAAGCAGGCCGACACTGCGATCACGCGATGCCTGATGCCCGCTTCGTCGAGCCACTTGCGTAGCGTGGATGGAGTCAGCTCGGTGAGCTCGAACGGCCAGAAGTCCGCCGCCAGCTGGCCTTCGCGCGCGCCGTGCGAAGTCAGATAGATGAACAGCACGTCTTCATCCTTGTCCATGGTACGCGCCACGCTGCGGATTGCCTTCTGCAGGTTCACCGTGGTGGCCCAAGGCAGTTTTTCCGCAGTCTGGAAATGATTCACCAGCTGCAGCGTGCGGCCGGCAGTACCGAAACGCTGGGACATCACGTCCGCCACCATCTGGCTTTCGCGGCGGAAGACTTCATCGCCGTAGGGCGCGAAGGTCAGCGCATACATATCGACCTTGCCCGGACGCTGCGGCGCCAGCGCCGCCAGTTGGCGCGACAGCAGCACCGGCTGTGACTCCATCAATTCCGCAGTCAGTTTCAGGTAGCGCGAAGACTCTTCGTTGTTGGCCTCCTGTTTTTTGGGATACCAGAAGTCCGGCTGCTGCGTGGCCACGCCCAGGGCCACCACGCCCGCCATCATGCCCGCCGCGAGCGTCAGCGGCCAACGTCGTCCACGCCCGCCGCGCGCCAGCAGCACCAGTTGCGACAGGACCATCAGGGTGACCGGAATCCCCCAGATGATCCAGGCACCCCATTGGCCAAGGTAGCGCACCGACCACGCTTCGGACCCGCTGTACAGCATGGCGGTAAAGCACAGGTCTACAAACAGTTCCAGCCAGACAGTCTGCGCCAGCAGCAAGGTAGTAAGCAGTGCCAGGTCGGGCGCCGCACCGGGGCGCCCGCTCGGTCCAGTGCCGCGCGCCATCAAGGCATAGAAGGGCAGCAGGGCAAAAGGCAGCCAGCCGTAGGCGATAGCCTTCCAGTAAAAGATCGCGGGACCGTGGATATACAAGCGCTGGAACAGGACCGACAGTCCCAGTACCAGCAGCACGAGAGCCGCGACGACACCAGGGCCGGTGGAAAGGCCTTCCCAGCGCGGGGAACGGAAAAAGGCGGTGGAAGCGCCTGCGCGCAACCACCGCCCGATTGATTGGATGGAGTTATTGGAGCTCAAGATCTACGCGCTTGGCCTTTCCGCTTTCGCCAGGGAAGCCGGTGAAGGCGCTTTGCACCAGGGCCGGCATGACCAACGGGGTCGATTGCTTGCGGCTGGTGTTCTGCACAGTCACGTCATACAGCTTCTTGCCCTGCAGGTTGTTGATGGTGACACGCAGGTTGCGGTCGTAGTTATGCTGGATGGTTTCGCGGAATTCCATCGGCCCCCACATCCACGGGTCGTAGTATGGGCGGTAGAAACCATAGTAGCGGTAACGGTAAGGGTAGTAGCCCCAGCGCGGGTAATAGCCCCACGGGCCTGGCCCATACATCCACGGGTCGCTCGCGGTCAGGACTTTGACCGGTCGGTCGATGGTGCTGAACTGCATGGCGACGCGCAGCTTGGCGTCCTTGGTCGTCGCGGCCTGGGTGAAGCCCAGCTTGGCCAGTTCACCGCTCACCAGGTTCTGGTAGCTGCGTAATTCCAGTGTATCCTCGCCAGGCGAGGGCGTTTCGAAGGAATATGATTTGTCCTGCAGGTCGCTCGGCCACTCGTGGAAGACCGTAACGTTGCTGCGCAGGGTAGTGGCACAGCCGCTCAGCAACAGACTGGTGGCTGCCACCAAAATGGCTAGCGCTTTCATGGCGACACTCCTTTTTGTCCTATAAGCCAGTTTAATCCGGCAACATGCGTTTCACCTAATTATTACAGAATGTTACCCCCGCAGGGGCACCGGAAAAGAATCGGGCGTGTCCCCTGCCCGGTATTGGTAAAATAGCCTTCTTTGTCCTCGCTCGCCCAAACCATGCGTACCGACAGCCCGCAAACGATTTATCGTAAAGACTACACCCCGCCCAGCTACCTGGTGGAGACCGTGGAACTGGGCTTCGACCTTGATCCCGTCTGCACCATCGTCGCCAACCGCGTGCAACTGCGCCATAACCCGGACAGCAAGAGCCACGACCTGGTGCTGCACGGCGAAGCCATTGAGCTGGTCGCCCTGCGCATGAACGGGGTGGCGCTGAACCCAGACCAATATATTATTGGCAACAATACTCTGACCATCCGCAACGCACCGATCAATGTGCTGCTGGAAATCGAAACCACCTGCGCCCCGGTCGAAAACACCACGCTTTCCGGCCTGTACACTTCGGGCAGTGGTTTCTATACGCAGTGCGAAGCCGAAGGCTTCCGCCGCATCACCTACTTCCCGGACCGTCCGGATGTGATGGCGCGCTACACCGTGATGCTGCGCGCCGACAAGGAGCAATACCCGGTACTGCTCTCCAACGGCAATCTGCTGGAAGAGGGCGACCTTGGCGACGGCCGACACTACGCCAAGTGGGAAGACCCGTTCAAGAAGCCGTCCTACCTGTTTGCCCTGGTGGCCGCACGCCTGGTGTGCCAGGAAGAGAAATACAAGCTGAAGTCCGGCCGCGAAGTGCTGCTGCAGGTGTGGGTGGAAGAGGGCAACCTCGATAAGACCGACTACGCGATGGAGTCGCTGAAGAACTCGATCCGCTGGGACGAGGAACGCTGGGGCCTGGAACTGGACCTGGACCGCTTCATGATTGTTGCCGTCAGCGACTTCAATATGGGCGCGATGGAAAACAAGGGCCTGAACATCTTCAACACCAAGTTCGTGCTGGCCAATCCGCGCGTGGCGACCGATATCGACTACGCCGGCATCGAAGCCGTGGTCGGCCACGAATACTTCCACAACTGGACCGGCAACCGCGTGACGTGCCGCGACTGGTTCCAGCTGTCGTTGAAAGAAGGCCTGACCGTATTCCGCGACCAGGAATTCAGCGCCGACATGATCGGTACCGAGAGCGGCCGCGCCGTGACCCGCATCGACCAGGTGCGCACGCTGCGCCAGGCCCAGTTCCCGGAAGACGCAGGCCCGATGGCGCACCCGGTGCGTCCCGATTCCTTCGTCGAGATCAACAACTTCTACACGGTGACCGTGTACGAGAAGGGCGCTGAAGTAGTGCGCATGTACCAGACCTTGCTGGGCCGCGAAGGCTTCCGCAAGGGCATGGACCTGTACTTCGAACGCCATGACGGCCAGGCCGTGCAATGCGATGATTTCCGCGCCGCGATGGCCGACGCCAACAAGCGCGACCTGAAGCAGTTCGAGCGCTGGTACAGCCAGGCTGGCACGCCAATAGTCAGCGCCAGCGGCCACCACGATGGCGCCAGGCAGGTGTATGAACTGACGCTACGCCAGACCTGTCCGGCCACGCCGGGCCAGTCCGAGAAGCAGCCGTTCCATATTCCAGTGGCCGTGGGCCTGCTGGACCGCCATGGCAAGGACCTGATCCCGACCAAGGTGCTGGAACTGACCAAGGCCGAGCAGACCTTCCGCTTCGAAGGCGTGGCCGAAGCGCCGGTACCTTCGATCCTGCGCGATTTTTCCGCGCCGGTGGTACTGGAATACCCGTACACCGATGACGAGCTGCTGCACCTGTTCCGCTACGACAGCGACCCGGTGAACCGCTGGGAAGCCGGCCAGCGCCTGGCCATGGAACGCCTGCTGTCGCTGACCGCCGCCGTGCAAAAGGGCGAAGAGCTGGTACTCGATCACACCTATATCGTCGCGCTGCGCGAGCTGCTGGCCGATACGTCGCTGGATCCAGCTTTCCGCGAAATGGCATTGATCCTGCCGTCGGAGACCATCATCGGCGAGCGGATGGACGTGGTCGATCCGCAAGCGATCCACATCGCACGCCAGTTTGTACGTTCCGTCATCGGCGATGCGCTGGAAAACGAGCTGCTGGAGGCGTATCACGCCAACGGCACGCCGGGGCCATACAGCCCGGATGCCCTCTCGGCCGGCAAGCGTGGCCTGAAGAATCTGGCGCTGGCCTATATGCTGGTAGAGCCTCATCCCAAAGCGGTCAAGCTGGCCAGCGAGCAGTTCTCTGCCGCCACCAATATGACCGATCGCGCCGCCGCCTTGTCCGCCCTGATCCACAGCGGCGCCGACGCAGGCAAGCAGCTCGACGCCTTCTACAAGGACTTCAAAGGCGAAGCGCTGGTGGTGGACAAATGGTTCGCCATGCAGGGTTCCGCCCCGCACACCAACGTGGCCAAGGTACGCGAGCTGATGAAACACCCGGCCTTCACGCTGAAGAACCCGAACCGCGCCCGCAGCCTGTTGTTCAGCTTCTGCAACCAGAATCCATCGCAATTCCACGCCGCCGACGGCAGCGCCTACGAATTCTGGGCCGAGCACGTGATCAAGCTCGACGCCCTAAACCCGCAAGTGGCCGCCCGCCTGGCCCGCAGCATGGACCGCTGGCGCCGCTATGCGCCGGCGCTGCAAATCCATATGCGCCATGCGCTGGAAAAAGTCGCCGCCGCCGCCAAACTGTCGAACGACGTGATGGAAGTGGTCAGCAAAGCACTCGCAAACTAATTAAGCACAAACCTAGGGAAATAATGAAACGCATCAGCCTGACCCAATACCTCGTTGAAGAACAACGCCAGCACCACAGCATCCCAGCCGAACTGCGCCTCCTGATCGAGGTGGTAGGCCGCGCCTGCAAAACCATTTCCCACAGCGTTGGCAAAGGCGCACTGGGCGAGGTGCTGGGCGCACTGGAATCGGAAAACGTGCAGGGTGAAGTCCAGAAGAAACTGGACGTGATCTCCAACGAAATCCTGCTGGAAGCGAACGAATGGGGCGGTCACCTGGCGGCGATGGCGTCGGAAGAAATGGAAGACATCCACCCGATCCCTAACCGCTACCCGAAAGGCGAATACCTGCTGGTGTTCGACCCGCTGGACGGCTCCTCCAACATCGACGTCAACGTATCGATCGGTACTATCTTCTCCGTGTTGAAGGCGCCGGAAGGCATGACCGAGCCGACCGAAAAAGACTTCCTGCAGCCAGGCGCCAAGCAAGTGGCCGCCGGCTACGCCGTGTACGGCCCGCAAACCCTGCTGGTGCTCACCACCGGCAACGGCGTGAACTGCTTCACCCTGGACCGCGAGATGGGCTCGTGGGTGCTGACCCAGCGCAATATGCAGATTCCTGCCAAGACCAAGGAATTTGCGATCAATTCGTCCAACATGCGCCACTGGCACGCGCCGGTGCAGCGCTACATCGGCGAACTGCTGGCCGGCACCACCGGCCCGCGCGGTACCGACTTCAATATGCGCTGGATCGCCTCGATGGTGTCCGACGTGCACCGCATCCTGAACCGCGGCGGCATCTTCATGTACCCGGCCGATAATAAAGACCCATCCAAGCCGGGCCGCCTGCGCCTGATGTACGAAGCGAACCCGATGGCCTTTATCGTTGAACAGGCCGGCGGCATGGCCACCGATGGCCAGAAGCGCATCCTCGACATCCAGCCTGAAAAACTGCACCAGCGCGTGCCAGTCTTCCTCGGTTCCCGCGACGAAGTGGCACTGGTCACCAGCTACCACCAGGAATCCGTGTAATTTTTGCAATGATGGCGCCCTGATACTAGCAAACGCGCAAGTTTGTTTGTTATAATCCGGGCTCTTTGCCGGTGTAGCTCAGTTGGTAGAGCAGCTCATTCGTAATGAGAAGGTCGTAGGTTCGATTCCTATCTCCGGCACCAGGACGTACAGAAACCCTGCCAGGTCATTGATCTGGCAGGGTTTTTTCGTTAACTCGCGACCAGCGCAACCAGGGCGAGAAAGACCGCCACCAGCATGCCGATGATCATATAAGTTTGTGAGTCCATGCGGGCATTGAGCTTTTCCGTTGTCGCGAAAAGCTGAGCATCAAAATGGGCACGTTGCTCAATGAAGCGGCCGTCTATGTGCGATCGCAGCGTTTTCAGGTCGCAGGAGAGATCATTCACCGTTTTCTCCAGTTGCGTAGTGCGTTGCTCATATGCGGCGAGCTCGGGCGGGGGAGTGGCTTCCATGGCAGCTCCTTGAAAAGGATCCTATCATTTTCGCCTCTGGCTAAAGCGCGCGGTTGATGTGGCTCAAACGCGCGCGGTGCCGACTTACTTGGCGTTACGTTCGACGAAAGTGCCCATCAGCTAATGGTCGATGACGTTGCGTCATTAGCCGCGCCATCAACCGAAGAAGAATTCCATGAAACCTGCCTCACCAGCAGGCACAAGCACGCGCCGTGCAATGGCACTGACTGCATTGAGAAAGTCGGGAATGGGGCTAAAGTCTTCGTCGAGCACTTCGTAGTTGAAGGTACTCGCCTCAAGCGTCATAGCCTCGGCCATGACTTGGAAAAAGCTGGCGAGATCGTCGGCAATCTTCACATTGAATGAGCCAATGTGGCCAGTTACAACGCCGCTGGCGGTACTGTCATCGACAACGATAGCATCGCCATGGTGGTAGGCGATGACGATCCAATGCTTGTTCCAGGCGGGATCGTCTATGACAGGGCCATTATTTTTGCGTATCCAGCGCCATCCATGCTGGCAAGTCTCAAGATCATCGAGCGTGAACAGCATCAGCAGGAGTCGCCCGCCCACCTGCGGTTTGTCGCTCATACTCAGCCGTCCATAGTAGTCGTGTAGGACCGGACCAAGCGGAATCGGTTCAACGATCGGCTGGAATTCACGACACTCGAGCGTTCCGAAATTTGCGGACCCGGCTGCAAAAGCGCCAGCAAAGTTTTTCAATGCGACGTCAAGCGGCATTCAATTTCTCCAGAAGCATGGTGCGGCTCGGTCCACGCTGAGCCGCCTCAATTTCATCGAGGATGAACGATTTACTGGGTCAATGCATAAAGGTGTCAAATTCACGGTAATAGTTGACCTGATCAATGAATTTTCTTACGCAGTTCTCTTTCGACTCAAGGCGAGCCGCAATGTCAGCAAGCACATTGACAAGCATTCATTCGTTCAAATTTTTTTCCCTCAATACAAGTGGTAGCTCGTCACCATCATCGTTCTCGAAAACTTCGTCATCATCCAGACTTTGCAAGTAAGCCCAATGCACGTAATAAAAATCTGCCGTTTCGGGATTCGACAGCCAAACCGTCATATCCGTGTGAATCCATGCCTCCTGTTTAAGCTTGCTTAAGCCTGCAATCAAATCTGAAATAGACTTGAAGTGCACCATAACTTTATCCTTCTAGAAATTGCGAGTTCTCCGGTAAGGAGTGGACGGTATTGGCAGCCGCGTCCTAACTGAACAGATCGAGCTGTGCGTCGTGAGTCGGAAGTGCTGCGGCCCAGCGGATCCTATGCATATGAACATGAGCCTCGCCGTGAGTGACGCTTTTTGGCCAGCCCTCATGATTGACCCATTAGGGGCTTACGCGGCCTGCGTGCCTTTTCCACGTCTTCCCAATTTTTAAATCGCGCATCCATCGCTTCAGCTAAGGCAATTACTTCTTCCTTTGCTGCGGGGTCGTCCACGCGCAGTCCTTTTGGTACGCGGTGATAGTCATAGCAATCATTTGGGCCGAAGATTCCGGCCAAGTGTGCATTGACCCTAAAAACGATGTGATGCATCCGCCAGCAGGTCGAGTCCTCAAATTCCTGGAGTTCCTCCTTTGTTGCGCTTCGGCTCTTCCCGCCACTCCAGAGCTTTGTATCAAATGCGATGGCAATACTGCCGTAGTCCGATTGGCTTGTGTCGTAACTGGGATCGCTGAACAAAACCTTCCATTTGGGAATTTCCTCAAATCGTAGCGAACACATGATCGGGCGGAATAAGCGCTGGCTTTTATCAACCTCATCGATCGACTTGGGCAGTTCTGTATAAAATCTTGCAAATACCTCGATCAAATGACCAGCATTCGTAGGGACAAGTTCAATATAGCGCCCGATCACAAAGCCAGATTTGCACTCTTTGTTCGTGGCCGGGACGTAAAACAAATCACCCGGTTTGACCTTGCTCATTAGTGGTTTCATGCCCATTTTTTCGTATGCTTAAGGCTGCCTTGTCATACAGCCGGTTGCGCCATATGCCGTGCGCGTAATCGAAGAAGAACTCCATGAAACCTGCCGCACCATCAGGACCAAGCATACGAAGTGCAGTGTCACTGATCGCATCGGAAAATTGGGAATGGAGTGAATTCGTCGTGGAGCATGTTGTAGTTGATGTTGCTTGTTCCAGGTGAAGCCCTTTACGTTGCGCTGGAACAGGAAGCACAAACCGAAGCCCCAGTTGCGCTGGTTGTTCGTCAGGCGAACCAGCCAATCGGCTATGGCCTCATTTTCAGCATTGAGCTTGGCTTGATAACGGTAGCAAGTCTGGCTGATGCCGAAGGCCACACAGGCACTCTTGACAGTCATGCGGCCGGCTTCGACGTAGTGGCGGGCCATCTCACGTCGGCGAGATGGCTTATCAAGTTCAGCGCACCATTTTCCCCAGTGGGCCATCTCGTGGAAAAACGCAATTGCCACGGCCTTTGCGTTTCCTAGCATAGTTGCATCATTCACCGATATCTCTTTGTCATTTCAAATGTTGAGGCTCTTCGCAAATATCGCGCAGAGCCTGCAGATGCTCGGCTTGCGTTTCCTCGCGAAGTAGGAATTGAACCCGACAGGCACGCCTCTCGTTGGCCACCTTCTTCAAAAATGATGCGACGACGCCTACAATCCTATCGAACTTGGTTATCGCATCTCTCCCGCTCTCAAAAGCTCTTGCGGTCATCGTCGGACCGATATCGTCTTTTGCCGACCCGGAGATCCGTCGACAGACTACGCCAAGGATTATAGATCTAAGGCCTTCCTCCATTTTCCGGTATTCGCGACATCGTCTTCCCTAAATGCCACCTTCCAAGTGCCGTCTTCGCTCTCCATTAGAAAGCGCGCACGTCCGTTCATCATGCCTGTCGGCTTATAGACCCAGACCTTTCCACCTTCTGCCGGTTCGACACTGGAAATGCCGTGAGAGAACTCCGGCGGCATCTCGAAGTCAAGGAACTCGTAGCGCGACTGCTTGTGCTTGAGCGCCTTCGCGGTGAGATAGTTGTTGAATATTGCCTCAAGGCGGGTGAGGCGTAACTCATGAGTTTCCTCGCTTGACCGATTCACATCAAATTCAGCACACCATTTCTCCCATTCAGTCATCTCGTGGAAGAACTCAGTTGCCACGGCCTTTGCATTTCCTAGCATAGTTTCAGTCGTTGCCATTTCGCTGTCATATCAGATATCGAGGTATCTTTTCCATTTTCCGATGTTGGCCGGATCCTGTTCCTTCAACGCCACCTTCCAGGCGCCGGCTTCATTCGCCATTAAGAAGCGTGCTTGCCCGTTCATTGCGCCGGTCCCATGGAGCCAGACAACGTTCAAGCAATTCGTCAGCGGTACCGATACTGTCTATTAAAGATCTAGATACCGTTTCCATTTACCGGTATTTGCAGGATCTTGCTCCTTCAACGCCAGCTTCCAAGCGCCGCCTTCGTTTTCCATGAGAAAACGTGCCCGTCCGTTCATTGCGCCAATCGGTTTATAGATCCAAACTTTCCCCCCATCTGCTGGCTCAACATCGGAAATGCCACGAGAGAATTCAGGAGGCATCTTAAAGTCAAGAAACTCGTAACGCGACTGCTTGTGCTTGAGTGCCTTCGAAGTGAGGTATTTGTTAAATATCGCTTCTAAGCGGGCCAAGCGTATTTCGTGCGTTTCCTCGCTTGGTTGATCAATATCAAATTCAGCGCACCATTTTTCCCACTCGGTCATTTCGTGGAAGAACTCTATTGCCACTGCTTTCGCACTTTCCAAAGTTACGTCAGACATCTTTTTTCTCCTATGGACAATTTCTTGGGTTTTGGAACACCGTCGACTCGGTGTGACCATTAATTGTATAGCTGTATGCAATACGGTCGGGTCGGGTTGAATTACCGTTATATATGAGCCTGATGTCAAGATACGCGGTTGCGCCTTGTCTCACCTGGTCGGCAATTTCGCTTTCCCACTGCGCGAATCTTCCTCGGTTAACGCCTAACGTCTGTGGGAATACATACTTCTTCCCTCCGCGCCCGCCTAGCTGATTGCCGACCACGTGACCAGCATCATCCAGCGGACAGCCCAATTTGCGTGCCCATCGTCGAGATGTAGCGTTGGTATTGCTGCCAGTATTGAGGTCCGATGGCGTAATAGTAGCCGTTGCGCTTTCGATTCGATTGCCCACACCGTAGACATACGCTGCCGTGGCAAATAGGCCTAGCGGGTCGACATAAGTAGTTGGGGAATCGACATAGCGATAGAGGTTCGTACCTCCAGCCAAACCGATCGGATCTTGCGTGATATAGCGGGCGCAATCCGGATCGTAATAGCGATAGCGGTTGTAGTAAAGGCCGGTCTCTGCGTCCTCGTATTGCCCCTGGAAGCGCAATGGTTGCGCGACGATTGCTCGGTCGGCGGAGAGCACGCGGCCCCAGGTGCGGTAGATGGCGGACCAAACCAGCGTGCCATCGTCGGCATGCAGCCTTTGCGGAGTCCCCAGCCGATCGCAGCTATAGTGATAAATTCGGTCAGAAGCGCATAATTCAGCTGCCTGCTGGCGGCGCGCGTTCCAACGTTCCTGGTGTTGTAGCTCTTCGAGCTTTGCCAAATGCGCTTGCCAGTCCTCCAAATGCGCTGTCGCATCCCCG
This sequence comes from Duganella sp. Root336D2, assembly GCF_001425005.1. Lineage (GTDB taxonomy): Bacteria > Pseudomonadota > Gammaproteobacteria > Burkholderiales > Burkholderiaceae_D > Rugamonas. The sequence continues at coordinate 391,608 of NZ_LMDB01000012.1, forward strand.
ACATCCGGCAGGCGCCATGCGGAAACCGGCGCCCTGAACGTTTGCCGGGATGCGTACTCCTTGCTGCCGACCGGTGTTTCGACCATGGCTAATGGCACAAAGCTTTCCGGCTCATACAAATAGCTGACAGACTTATCGTCCCGCACTTCGTGGCACAACTGATCGCCGTCCCAAACGTAGAAGGTCACGCCACCTTGCTCAGTGTGCTTGGCGATTCGGCGCCCGAAACCATCGTATCGGTAATGGACAATGGTAGCGGAGTCGGCGTTGGCAAAAGCGCGGCTGACATGCAGGAGCCGGTTTTCCGAATCGTAAGCAAAGCTCAGTTCGCCCGCATCATTGGCGCCGGCCAGCCGATGGATGGACTTGCGAATGGTGTTACCTTGCTCATCGTATTGATAAGCAAAATTCATGTACTGGCGCAGCAGGTTATGCGTGACTTTTGGCAGGCGCGGCCGAGGAGCCTCAGCCAGTGGTTGTTCTTGCAGGCTTTGTGTGCTGTCTTTGGCGCCAGGGTCCAGCAGGTTCCCTGCGGGATCAAATTCAAATAGCTCAGTGAGGCCCGGCTGTACCGCGGAGCGAATCTGCCCCACAGGATCGTAGGTATAGCGGGTAACGCCACGCAATTCGTCGTCAACCTGGCTCAGGTTTCCCGCCCGATCGTATCCATAATTCTGCTTGTGAAGCACTTGCCCGCCTTTGTGCAAGGAGATGGCAGTCAAGCGGGATTGCGGATCGTAGCGCTTTTCGGTCCGCATGCGTTCGTTGCCGTTGCCGGCCAGCCGCTCGGTTTCGCGGTGCAGCTTGTCGCGCTCAATATCTACGATGGAATTGCCATTCCACAGGGTTCCGTGCCAGTGACCCGAACCGTAGCGCTGGATCTCCACCAAGCGGCCATTGGGCAGGACGGTGTGGATCCTGTTACCCAATTCATCATAGGCGTGTGTCAGCGTGAATGCGGCGTCGTATTCCACTTCCTGATCGGGCAGGGCGACATTGTGCAGGGCATAAGCGGTGCGCTCGTCAATGAGTTGACCCACAGGATCGTAGGCATAGCGAATATCGGCACCGGCGTTGCGGATGGCAGTCAGGCGGCCCAAGGCATCGTAGGCATAGCGCACGCTGCCGTCGACGTCAACTTTGGCATCGAGCTGGCCCAGCGAGTCGCGCGCGTAGCTGGTGCGTTTGCCGGCAGTTTCGCTGGCGCTCAAATAGCCGGCGCGGTCATATTCATAGCTGGTTGTTTTGCCATCGAACCCGGTTTCGCTGGCGAGCCGGCTCTCTGCGTCATACGTGAAGCGATAGCTCTCATTATTCGCGTTGACCAGCTCGACGACGCGCAACGCCTCGTCATGGACGTAGCGCATCGTCTGGTTGTTTGCGTCCATTCGTTCGACAGGCAAGCCGTGACCGTTGTAGGCATAGCGTGTGCGCTGGCCTTTCGGATCGACGTAGTCGATGAGGCGTCCTTCTGCGTCATAGGCCAGGTGCTCGCTTGTACCATCTGGGCGAGCTATTTCCGACAATTCCCCAGTTACATTGTAGCGGTAGGTAGTGCGCTGGCCTGCAGCGTCTTCGACCTGCGACAGGCTGCCACGGTTATCGTAGCTGTAGCGCGTAGTCAGTTGCGAGCAGTCCGTGTAAGAGGCCAGCCTGCCTGAAGCGTCGTAGTGAAGCTGCTTGATGCCGCCACGCGCATCGACAATCTGGATTAACTGGCCGCTGGAGTCGTAACGGTAGCGGGTACTGCGGCCGAGTGCATCCTTGGTTTCAATGAGATTGCCCTGGCCGTCGTACTCCATTGTCGACGTATGGCCCAGGGCGTCAGTTTCGGCGATCAGCTGGTTTTGCGCGTTGTAGGCGAGTGTGGTGACGTAGCCCAAGGCGTCGGTCACTGTCAGCAGGTTGCCTTTGGCGTCGTACGTGTAGCGGCTTGCGTTGCCCATCGCGTCGATGTCCGCAAGCAGCTTGCCGTCTTTGTCCCATTCTCGCTTGCCCAGTGATACTGGCTTTCCTGTGGCGTCGATGCGGCGAATCTCTGTAATCAGCCAATTGTGGTCGAAACTGTATTCGAGCTTTCCGCCATCGGCCTCTGTCACGATGGTGGTGTCGATATCGCGATACTCAATTTGCACCTGGTCGCGGCCATCAGCGGTGGTAGTGCGTACTGCGCGCGCGCTGTAGCTGTTGGCCAGCGTGAGTGGGTGGCGTTGGGCAAGTTCGGCATCGCTTAGCTTGCTGCCAGCCCAGCGTTCTCGAATGTGCGCCAGGCTGACCCATTCCAGGCCGTAGGAAAAACCGCTGTAGGTGGTGCATACGGTGAGCAAGCCGTGAGAATACGCGTAGGTGCGTGCATCGCCGGCGATGTTGGACTGGCGTACCAGGCGCCAGCGTTGCGGAAGCGCCGCATCGGTGCCGGCAGGCTCCACTTCGAAGTCATAACGCGCGTGGCAAAGGCGGGTTTCTTCGTCCAATACTTGCTCGACGCGCCCGATGCGCGCGCTGGCACGCTGTGGGCCGGAGACGACCTCGCCCGGCAGCAGGGGGCCCCGGAAGGCTTCCACCTGCAAACCGTCGTCAGTCGACACGCGCAGCAGGATTTCATCCGGCGCGGCGTCGAAGAAGCGCTGGATGCTGGTGCCGCGCCCATTCCGGCCGACTGCGCGCGTCAGGTAGAAGCGTTGCGTAAGCGCAGGGTCGCGCGGCTTAAGCATGGCGTTGACGCCTTGATAGCCATGCGGCAGAACGCCGTCCGGACCGCGATGGAAGGTGTCGACGTTGCCGTTGCGCCATGCAAGGGTGAACATCGCTTCGCTGTTGCGACAAAGGGTGAAGCCTTCGCCGCGGTGCTCGTGTTCGGCGCCAATCTCCAGGTAGGGCAGGCGTACTGCACGGCCGGTGTCATCGTGGTAAACGATGCCTTCGCGGCAGACCGAGACGCCAGAGTTGAACGGCAGGGCCCAGCGTCCGCCCATCATGCTCCAGTCCTCAGTCTCCGATCCGGAGCGGTAGGTGCGGCTCCAAATGATGGGAATCGCGCCGCTCAGTTCGAAATCTTCCTGGTACAGGATTTCTTCGCCAGTGCCGAAGTGTACCGGCTTGTTGCTGCTGGCTTTCTTCTTCCCCGGACCTTTATCTTTGGGGCAGCACGATGCCGGCTTGTCCTGCTTCTTCGGCTTTTCCTGTTTGGTCTTGCCGCCATCCCTGCCGTCGCCATCGTTGCCGCCCTTTTTCGACTCGGGCGGCTTTTTCGGTGGCGGGGGCGTATGGCCTGGTGCCTGCTTCTTCTTGAAGAGGCGTTTCAGCAAGCCGCTGGCGCCGGGAATCTTTTTCAGTACGAAGTTTTCCGCAGCGTTGGTTGCCATGCCTCCCAAGGTGCCCATCACGTCCGGCGTTTTGCCGCTAAGGATGTAGTCCGCGGCGTTGTCCAGCATGGTGGCCGAGGAGTCTGCAGCGAAACCAGTGCCGGCTACCGCGCCCGCGGTGATGCCGCCAGCGACAGCGCCGGTTTCCATTGCGGCGGCAGCGGGCAAGCCGACACCGGTGGCTGCGACGCCGGCGCCTGCGACACCCAGCGCTGCGCTGCCAGTTCCGATCTTGCCGCCCACGTCCATGGCCTTATTGCCGAAATCGTGCAGCGGTTCGGAGATGTTGTCCTTGTACTCCTGTGCTGCTTCCTTCAGCGTAGGGACTTCGACGCCGAAGATCTTCAAGCGTGGACGAGCTCCTTGCACCTTGCGTTCCTGGATGCGCCCGACCGTGTTCTTGTCGTTCATGTAGACAAAGCGCGATTCCTGGATTGTCTGGGCGCCATTCGAACCCTTCGTGGAGCTGAACTCCATCGGTTGGGCGCGTTTGAGGTAAGTCTGGCTCTTGATACCGCCCAAGGTGCCCCGTTCGTCGCCAGTAATACTGGGGATGTAGCTCTTGTTGTGCAGAAGGACCGGTTCGCTGTGCGTCTTGACGCTTTTGGAGACGCTTTCTGCACCCTTGAACTCACCCTTGATGTTATAGGGAAGCACGGCGACGCTGCTACCTACCGGTGTTTTGCAAAAGTCCGGCGTCATGCTGACGCAATAGAAGCGTGCGGATTTGGTGACTGTTTCGTGAGCCATGGCGTGTAAATGGAGCGGTTATGCAGGCTGCAGGGTGTTCGTTTGGGACGCGGGATCTTCTTTCCCGGACTGCCATTCCTTCAGGCGTGTCAACTGAGCTGGATCCGTTGCGTGCATCAACCTCACTTCTTCGAAATCGCCATCGGCGACGATGGCGATGCGCCACGTGAGTTCGACTTGCTCGGATTCCATGTCAATCAGAACGGTATCTATGGATAGAGGCATGACGGCCACTGCGCCATCCTCATTTGCCCCGAGCGCAAACAGTGACTGCTGCGGCAGGCCGAACGTGAGCTTGCGGTTGCCGCTCGCATCGGCCTGGCCCAACACCGAGCTCTCGCGCCCCAGGTTGGTCAACGTGAACTGTTCACTGCCGGTGAGGTGAGGGCATTGCTGGTCGTCGGGAGCGCCATTCCAGTATCGGAAATCAAACTCTTTCGGTAGTTGCGGGAATTCGTCCTCACCCCAGTCGCTTTTTTCCTCCACTTTGCCAACCAGCTGCCGGCGCGGCAGCCAGCCGCGGCCTACGAATCCCAGGCCGGCCGCGGACATGGCTTCCCCGCCATTGGCAGTTTGCCAGAATAGCTCTGCAGTAAGCGGAGCATCGGAATATTCGATGCAGGGTGCAGGCAGTTCGGAAGTGCGCGTCGCATCCAGGTACCAGCGACGGCTGAAGCCCTGGCCCACCGGATTGCGCTGGCTGCTGTCGTGCGCTTCGGGTGGACCAGGCGGTGTCGGGTAATTGGCGGCTTGGTCTTGCGGCAGGCGATGCTTCTTGGGTATCCGTTTGGACAAGCCGCTGGCGCGTTCGATGCGGCACTCGCCGCCGGGAGCTGCTTCATAACGTAATGGGATTGCCGTTGCTGCTTCGGCCGGCGTCAGGCGCCACGGGCAAGGCTTTACCACACCTAGTGACGCGAAACGCAGCACGCTACCCAGTGCTCGCAGCAGGGCAGGGCGACGGCGCAAATAGCGCTTGCCGCTTACATGCAGCGTCTTGTCGACCAGGACTTTGCCGGGGATGCGGGTATTTTCTGCAATGGCCAACTGTTCCTGCCACTCTTCGAACACGGCTGGTGCCAATGCCTGCATAGGGTTCAACGGCCGCGGGCGTTCGGGCAAAGGCGCCTTGGTGTCGGGAAGCTGGACACGCAGGCCAATGTCGAATTGACGAACCTTTGCATTTGCCGGCGGGCAGGCGTCGCCGATTACCACGACGTCGCAAACGGGCTTGTACGGGGCCAGGTCGCTTTCCGCGCGAACGCTGTGGTCCAGGTCATTGTCGTAGTAGTGATCCTGGTCGTACAGGGGGAGCGGTTCATCGGTTGGGGCGAGCGTCGCTTGTCCGGCCTCGCCAGGGACCAGGCGGTATCCGGTTTTTGCCACAATCACGTGGAACGCTACGCCGTTCTGGTCCAGCGTATCGAAGTGCAGCGCGTCAAATTCGGTGCGATTGTCGAGTCGCAGTGTCGGCAAGGATGGGATCAAGGCGGCATTACCCTTTTGGGTTGGTGTCGACATCGTCACCATGCAGTTCAATCTTCTTCGATGCCCGAATGATGATTTCCTTGCCCGTGATCTCGATTCGCCCGTCTTTCTTCATCACAAAGACGCTTTCGCCTACTTCGATGCGGAACTCTTCGCCCGCAGTGAACGAAGTTTTCTTACCGACGATCACCGACTTTGAAAGGCCAACCTGCTCCGCCTGCATCAGTGCAACGGTGGTGTTCATGCCGGCGCCGACGGTAGTCTGGTAGGCACCGCCGATCGTCAGCATTTTGGCCAACGCCACTGTCTCGGTTTTGATCATGCCGACTGTCACATGGCGGCTGCCGCCAATTGAGACTTTTTCGTCTTTGCCTACGTCCTCGCTCCGATTGTCGCCAATGCTGATCGTTTCATTGTGGTCGACCCGCTCGCTGCGATTGTTATGGACCGTGATGGTTTCGTCCCTGCCGACGGTCTCGGTACGGTCACGCTTTACCTCGGTCGTCTCGTCGCGGTCAACGGTTTTGCGGCGATCATTGCCCACCCACTTGTCTTCATCGTTTTCCACCTCGGTGAGCTGGTCTTTCTCGGCGTGGAGCCACAACTGCTCCTGGCCTTTTTTGTCCTCAAAGCGGATGGCATTGGCATGGTCGTAACTTCCACCAGGGGATGAGCGCGACAGGATGCCGCTCTGCGTCTTATTGGCAGGCAGGTCCCAAGGCGGCATGGTGTCGGCGTTCGGCACCATGCCCATGATCAGCGGACGATCCGGATTCCCATTGAGGAACTGGATGATGACTTCCGTGCCAATGCGGGGAATGCTCGTCATGCCGAAATTCGATCCCGACCAGGCGGTCGCAACCCGGACCCAGGCCGAACTCTTATCGTCGTATTTGCCGTCGCGGTCCCAATGGAACTGGATCCTCACGCGGCCATATTTGTCGGTATAGATTTCCTCGCCTGGTGGCCCGACAACCAGCGCAGTTTCCATACCGTAGGCTTGCGGTTCCTCGCTATTAAAGCCGCGTCCAGGATGCCAGGGAATCGTATTGCGGATGCAGCGAATCGAGTTCTCGTAACTGGAGCGTGCCTGCTTGCCGGCTTGGTAGTTGTTATTGGCTTTATGCCGCGCTTCCAGAATCAGGAAGGTCATTGCGGCTGCATCGCCGCCGGCTGCGCCATCGAAATGGCCTTTGAGCTCGAAATGCCGGCCGGGTTGTACCGTGCGGTCATTGCCGGCCCCTTCAAAGTGCTTGGCATTTGCTTCGATTTCCTCCAGGCGAAGGCGCGTCATCGCATCGCCTTCTCCCTGGTTGCGGAAGCCATACGTCCCAGTGAATTCGTACATCTCCTTGTTCAGGACTTTGCCCTGCCGGTTGATGCTGGGCTGGTCGGTAAACACCGGGCGCGGATTCTTGAAGTCGAAGCTCGACATGGCGTAACTGGCGGGCACCAGGTGGCGCACCGCAGTCCATTCCCCCAAGGCGTCGTCTTCAGTGGCGCCAGCCTCTTTCTGGAACGGTATTTCGGCGTGCTGGCCGTCGATTGCCGCGGACTGCGTGGAATCATCGGTTACTACCAGTGTGTGACCATCGGCCCGATGCTCATACCAGTACATCCAGCCATGCTGCTCCCAGCGTCGGTGCAGGTAGTTGTAATCTGTTTCGCCATATTGGCAGGCATCGGTGTATGCGGGATCCTCGCCGTTGATACGGAACTCAACGTCGCGCACGGGGTAGTCTGCCAGGATGTCGTCGCTTTGCCCAAGCAAGGATTTGTCGTGGAACAGGTAGTGATCCCGCCGCAGCTTGAGATAGCTCAGCCAGGGCCGCAGGACCAATTCATAGAAGACCAGGCCGCCATCGGCACGTAAGAGCCGGAACTCGAACACATAACCGTTGAAGTAACGCAAGCTGCGGTCTTCACGCACCAGTTCAATTGTGACCATCTTCCCCAGCACGTCCTTCAGCGCGATGCCGGGATCGCTCGAGATCGCTTCGACCGTGAATTCGAAATCGCGCGAGACGCCCTCGGCAGCATCAAGGCGATTTGCCAGCAAGCTGGCATCGGGCCCGTCTTCATGGGGGAAGCGCAAGCGAAGCAACCGGTTGGTTTGGTGGAGCTCACCGGTTGCTGATAAGGGATCGGATATGGTGTTCATTCAAGGGTTCTGCGAAGATTGCTTTATGGCATTAAAGCCATGGCCGAATTAAATATTAAAAAAGCATTTAGATATTTGCAACTGCCATTTCAATCGTGCGCAGATCCTTGCATATCGCTACCTAGTCTTGCGCGCCAGAAAATCGCCCATCAGCTTGCCGATTTGCTCGCCGTCCTCTTCGAGGGCGAAGTGACCGGTGTCGAGCAGGTGCAGCTCGGCCTTCGGCAGGTCGCGCAGGTATGGTGCTGCGCCGGCGGCGGGGAAGATCTTGTCGTTCTTGCCCCAGGCGATCAGCATCGGCGGCTGGTGTTTGCGGAAGTAGGCTTGCCACTCCGGATAGCGCGCCGGGTTGCTGCCGTAGCTGTAGAACAGTTCGAGCTGGATGTCCTTGTTGCCGGGGCGGTCCATATAGGCCTGGTCGACGGTCCATGCATCGGGGCTGATCTTGCTGGCGTCGCGCGCGCCGTGTGTGTATTGCCATTTGGTCGCACCGATCTCGAAGAATGGTTTGAGCTTGGCTGCATTCGCCTCGGTCCTGTCGGCCCAATAGACCTTGAACGGCGCCCAGAACTCGTTGTCGAGGCCTTCGGCGTAGGCATTGCCGTTCTGGACCACGATGGCAGATACCCGCTCTGGGTGGGCGGCTGCGAGGCGGAAGCCGATCGGGGCGCCGTAATCTTGCACGTACAAAGCGTATTTCGATGCGCCGACGACGGTGGTGAATTTGTCGACTACGTTTGCCAGGTTATCGAAGCTGTAGGGGAATTTGTCGACGGCCGGTGCATCGCTTTGCCCGAAACCAGGGTAGTCAGGCGCAATGACATGATAGCGGTCGGCCAACTGTGGAATCAGGTTACGGAACATCTGTGATGACGTGGGGAAGCCGTGCAGCAGCAGTACGGTTGGCGCGTCTTTTGGGCCAGCCTCGCGATAGAAGATGTTGACGCCGTCGACTTTCACGCTGCGGTAGCTCACGTCCGTTGAGGCGGCGGATGCGGTGGCGGCTGCAAAGGCCAGGGCCAGGGATGCGGCGATGCGGGAGGTGTTCATGTTCGCTTCCTTCAAAAATAGTTGTGATGGGATGGATTGTAGGAAGCGCCTTTGGACGCCGGAACTACGCGCAGCGAAACAATCCATTTCGCATGGCGGCGTTCCGCCCGGCCCTTGGCGTCGGTAAAGTGGGGCCATCGACATCCCACTGGAGAACAACATGAACAAACTCGTAGCCGCCGCCACCCTCGCACTTGCCGGGGCCGCGCAAGCCGCTCCTGTCGCTTACCGCACGGTCGCCGTGGATGGCATCAACATCGCTTATCGTGAAGCGGGCGATGTCAGCAAACCCACGGTGCTGCTGTTGCACGGCGTGCCAAGTTCCTCACGCATGTATGACGGCCTGCTGCGCAAGCTGGGTGACCGCTACCACCTGGTGGCGCCGGACTATCCTGGCTTCGGCAACAGCGATGCACCCGATCCAGCCAAGTTCGCCTATACCTTCGAGAACCTGGCGTCGGTGATGCACAAGTTCACCGATGCAGTCGGTGCACAACGCTACGTGCTGCTGATGCAGGATTATGGGGCGCCGGTCGGCATGCGCATGGCGCTGTCGCGGCCGCAGGCGGTGCAGGCGCTGGTATTCCAGAACGGGAATGTGTACGAGGAAGGGCTAGGGGCAATGTGGGCCAAGCGCAAGCCATTCTGGGCGGACCGTGCGGCGCACGAGAAGGATGTCATCGCCGTGCACCAGTCGGTGGCTGCGACGCGTGCAAGGCATATCGGCAGTGATCCTGCCATCGACGCGTACGATCCCGACTTGTGGATGGATGAATATGCCTATCTCAATCGCCCGGGCCAGGCGCGTATCCAGGCCGACCTGATTTACGACTACCAGCACAACCTGGCGGCCTATCCTGAGTGGCAGGCCTGGCTGAAGCAGCGACGGTTGCCGACCCTGGTGGTGTGGGGTAAGCACGACCTGGCGTTCACCGTGCCGGGCGCGCAGGCCTTCAAACGCGACAACCCTGCGGCGGAAGTACACGTCCTGGACGGCGGGCACTTTGTGATGGATACGAAGCTGGACGAAGTCGCTGCCATCACCGGCAGCTTCCTCGGCAAGCTCAGTTCAGGTGCGGGTGCGTCCGAAGGTGCTGCGCCAGCAGGTCGATAAACTTGCGGACCTTGGAGGAGCCGTATTTGCTTTCGCGGTGCAGGATGTGTACCGGCCACGGCTCCTCTTCGAATTCCGGCAGGATGATCTTCAGTTTGCCGGCCGCCAGTTCGTCCGCCATCTGGTAGGAAAGCAGGCGGCAGATGCCAAGGCCGTCCACTGCAGCGCGGATGGCGGAGTCGTTGCTGGTGACGGTGAAGCGCGGTTTCATGCGGACGGTTAGGGCATTGTCCCCATCGCCGAACTTCCATTCCACGCGCGGAGTGATATTGCTGGCCGCGATGATCGTATGCTGTTGCAGTTCTTCCGGATGTTGCGGCACGCCGTTCCGGGCCAGGTATTCGGGGGAGGCACACAGGACGCGCCGCATCTGGCCCACGCGCAGCGCCTTCATGCTGGAATCGGGCAGGGGGCCCAGGCGCACGGCAACGTCCATGCCTTCTTCAATCAGGTTGACTACTCGGTCAAGGAAGTAGGCCGACACGTCGACATCAGGGTACTGCTGCAGGAATTGTACGATGCAGGGGGTAACGAAGTTCTTCCCGAACAGGACGGAAGCAGTGACCGACAGGTTGCCCTTCGGCGTCGAATTGACGCCTGCGACGGCGTCGTTGGCCTCGTCGATGCTGGCCAGGATGTTGCGGCAATCGTCCAGGTAACGCTGGCCGGCTTCGGTCAGGCGGACATTGCGGGTGGTCCTTTGCAGCAGCTGGGCGCCCAACTTTTCTTCCAGCGCCGCGATGGCGCGTGTGATTGCGGCCGGCGACATATCCAGGGTGCGCGAAGCGCCGGCAAAACTTTCCTGTTCGCCCACCGCCACAAATACCGACATCAGGTGCACGTGATCCATGAATCTCCTCCTGAACGTGATGGTAGCTGTTAATTATTGAACCAGATTAACTTTTTTGCCTTATACTTCTTGCATCATTGAATGAGAATGATTATCATTTGCGTTCTTTTTCAAACTCACTGCTTGTTATGTCCCTTTCGAAAACCCTTCTCGCGGCAAGCCTGGCCGCCATCGGCCTGCCTGCCTTTGCCGATGATGCTGGCGGCGTCGGCGATGGCAACGTCGTCGTGGTCACCGCTTCCATGCGAGCACACACCGTGGCCAATGCACCCGCCTTCACTACCGTCATTACGGCCGAAGATATCGCCAGGTCGCCGGTCAACGGCCTGGCCGACCTGCTGCGCGACAGCGTCGGTGTGAACAACCAGACCGACGACAACGGCCGCGACGAAATTCGCATCCGCGGCCTGGGCGGCAAATACACCCTGATGCTGGTGAACGGCAAGCGCGTCTCGTCCGGCGGGGCACTGTGGCGCGGCGGGGATTTCGATTTCAGCTCGATCCCGCTGTCCAGCATCAAACGGGTGGAGATCGTACGCGGTCCGATGGCGGCGCTGTATGGCTCGGATGCGATGGGCGGCGTGATCAACATCATCACCTGGCCGGCCACGAAAGAATGGAAGGGCAGCGTGACCGGTGAATACCGCACCGTGGACAGCGGCTACGACGGCGACCAGTATCGCGTGGGCGCCAACGTCTCGGGTGCGCTGAGCGACACCGTCAGCCTGTCGCTGGCGGGTGAGCGCTATGACCGCGACGCGTGGTGGGGAGCCCCGGCCAGCGACCAGACGCGCACCCCGCGCCTGGAGGAGAAAAAGGCCAGCAACCTGACCGGCACTTTGACCTGGCAGCTGGCGGAAAACCAGTCGCTGGACTTCGACCTGGGCTACAACAAGGACAAGCGCCCGCGCGTGATGTACTACTACGCCTTTTACCCTGAATGGAACTTCGAATCCAAGGATATCCGCGACCAGGAGATCGAACGCAACACCTACGGCCTGACCCATCGCGCCAACTGGGACTGGGGCAATACCACAGCCTACATCACCCGCGAGAGCGCCGAGATCCACGATTTCAACACGCGCTACGACAAGCCGCAGCAGCGCACCTTGAAGGAAGAGAACACCTACGCCAAGTTTTACGGCAACACGACCTTTGGCATCAACGCGCTGACCGCCGGTGTCGACCTGCGCCGCCAGGTGATCCGCGATGCCGTCAGCTACAAGGATACCGGGAAGGTCAGCACCGACAGCAAGGCGGTCTTCGTGGAAGATGAACTGACGCTGGCCAAAGACCTGCACCTGACGCTGGCCGGCCGACTGGACGACCACAGCGTGTTCGGCAGCCACTTCTCACCCAAGAGCTACCTGGTATGGCAGGGCAATGACGTGCTGACCGTCAAGGGCGGCATCAGCAAGGCCTTCAAGGCGCCGGATGCCTACCAGTTGACGAAGGAGTACCGTATCGTGAGCTGCGGCGGCAGCTGCTTCCTGGCCGGCAATCCCGAACTGTCGCCTGAGACCAGCACCAACTATGAACTGGGCTTCGAAGTGCACCAGAAGGGCTGGGACCTGACCGCCGTCGCCTTCAAGAACGACGTCGACGACCTGATTGTGGCGACCTATGACGCACCGACCAATTCGCGCCGCTGGGTCAATGTGGCGCAGGCCAAGACCAAAGGCCTGGAGCTGGAAGCGAGCGTGCAGCTGCATCCTTTGCTCACGCTGTCGGGCAACTTCACCCACCTGAAGGCGGATTACACCAACGAAAACGGCAAGACCACGGTGCTGGACAACCGTCCTGAAAACGTGGGCCGCGTCGGGCTGACCTGGTCTGCAGTACCGGGCGTACAGGCTTCGCTGTCGGCGCATTACGCCGGCAAGCAGTTCTACTCGGAGAAAGAGCTGCCAGGCTACACCCGCGTCGACCTGGGCATGTCCGCCAAGGCGGGCAAGCACTGGACCCTGCGCACCGGCGTCAAGAACCTGACCGATGTCGACCTGTCGAAGAAGAGCAAGGACTTCAGCTTCTTTGAGCTGGGCCGCAATTACTACGCCAGCGCCACTTACAGCTTCTGATGCACACAGGGGCCAGCCCCCTGATCCCGTAGCCAGCGTAAAGCCAGCGAACATTTCAAACAGTTTGCGAGGTAGAACATGGCTACAAGCTTATTCCTGTCGCCGCACCGTTCGCTGCGTGGCAGCGGCGTTGCGGAACGCATCGATACGCCGGCACACGATGCCGGCCGCCTGCAGGCCGATGTCGCGGCAGCCTTGCGCCGCGCCCGCGAGCGCGGCAATCCGCACCCGGTGGTGCTGGGGGCAATTCCTTTCGATACGCGCCAGCCGTCGGCGCTGGTGGTGCCGCTGGCGTCCGAGTTCGTCGACCGTAACGACATGGTGCGCGGCACGGCGGCGGAACTGCCGCCCATCCTGCATACGCAAAGCATTCCAGGCGAAGAGCGCTTCAAGCAAGGCGTGCGCCAGGCTGTGGCGAATTTTGGCCTGAGCGATATCCGCAAGGCCGTGCTATCGCGCCTGCTGGACGTGGAGCTGGCCGGCAATGCCGATGCCGGCGATATCTTCCGCCGCCTGGTGGCGCGCAATCCTTCCGGCTTCCAGTTCCGGCTGCCGCTGGCGGACGGTTCCGAACTGGTTGGCGTCTCGCCTGAGCTGCTGGTGCGCAAGGAGGGCGGGCGCCTGGAGTCGAATCCGCTGGCCGGTTCGGCGCGGCGCGATGCCAACCCGGCGCGCGACCGCGAGGTGAGCGAGGCGCTGCTGCGCTCTTCCAAGGACGCTTACGAGCACCGCCTGGTGACCGATGAAATCCGCCGCGTGCTGGCGCCGGTCTGCCGAGACCTGAATATTCCTGAGCGGCCTTCTCTGCTGTCGACGGCCGCCATGTGGCACCTGTCCACGCCGATCGAAGGGGCGTTGCACGATCCCGCCATGGGGGCGCTGGAGCTGGCCTGCCGCCTGCACCCGACGCCGGCGGTGTGCGGCTTCCCGACGCGCCTTGCGCGCAAGCTGATCGATCTGGTCGAACCGTTTGACCGGGGGCTGTTCGCGGGCATGGTGGGCTGGTGCGACGATGAGGGCAACGGCGAATGGGCGGTGACGATCCGCTGCGGCCGCGTGGCCGGCAACCGCGTGCAGTTGTTTGCAGGCGCCGGCATTGTGGCCGATTCCTGCCCGGATGCCGAGTGGGCCGAAACCCAGGCCAAGCTGCAGACCATGCTCGGCGCACTGACCGCAAGGGAGGCCGCATGATCGAATTCACCGCATGGCCGCAGGAGGCGGCGCAGCGCTACCGGGAGCAGGGCCTGTGGGCCGGGCTGCCTTTGACCGAGATCCTGGAACGCCAGGCGCGCGCACATCCGCAGGGCATCGCCGTCATCTGCGGCGAGCGCATGCTCAGCTACCGCGAGCTGGACGAACAGGCGGAGCAGCTGGCGCAAGTGCTGGCCCGGCGCGGCCTGGGCGTGGGCGATACCGCCCTGGTGCAATTGCCCAATGTGGCGGAACTGTATATTGCCTTCTTCGGCCTGCTGAAAGCCGGCGTGGCGCCGGTGAATGCGCTGTTCAGCCACCAGCGGCTGGAACTCGCGGCGTATGCGCAGCAGCTGCGGCCCAAGCTGCTGGTGGCTTCGGCCAGCCATGCGCTGTTTGCCAACGACGGGTTCGCGCGCGAGCTGGCCGTGCCGCACACCATGGTGCTGGGGGAGGACGGCTTCCGCGAACAGGCCCAGGGCATCGGGCCGCGGCCGCAGCATTCGCCCGCCTCCGAAGTGGCCTTCTTCCAGCTCTCCGGCGGCAGCACCGGCACGCCCAAGCTGATCCCGCGCACCCATGACGACTACTACTACAGCGTGCGGCGCAGCGCCGAGATCTGCCGCCTGGACCGCGGCACGCGCTTCCTGTGCGCGCTGCCGGCAGGCCACAACTTCCTGCTCAGTTCTCCAGGGGCGCTTGGCGTGTTCCATGCCGGCGGCACCGTGGTGCTGGCGCCGGCGCCGGAACCGCTGGCCTGCTTCGCGCTGATCGAAAAGCACTCAGTGAACATGGCGGCGCTGGTGCCGTCCGCTGTCGCCCTGTGGCTGCAGGCGGCGCAGCAGGCGGAACGCCGCGCGCAGCTTGCGTCGCTGCGCCTGCTGCAGGTGGGCGGCGCCAGCTTTGCGGAGGCCCTGGCGCGCCGCGTACCGCAGGAACTCGGATGCGCGCTGCAGCAGGTGTTCGGCATGGCCGAAGGCCTGGTCAACTACACGCGCCTGGATGACGCCGACGACGTGGTCTACACCACCCAGGGCCGCCCCATGAGCGATGCCGACGAGGTGCGCGTGCTGGATGCGGATGGCCGGCCGGTGGCGGACGGCGAGACCGGCATGCTGGCCACGCGCGGTCCGTACACTTTCCGCGGCTACTACCGCGCGCCCGAACACAATGCGCGCGTGTTTGATGCGGACGGCTTCTACCACACGGGCGACCTGGTGCAGCGCGGCGCCGGCGGCAACCTTCGCGTGGTCGGCCGCGTGAAGGACCAGATCAACCGCGGCGGCGAAAAGATCGCTGCCGAGGAAGTGGAGAACCTGCTGCTGCGCCATCCCGGCGTGCTGCAGGCGGCGCTGATTTCGGTGCCCCATGCGCTGCTGGGCGAAATGAGCTGCGCCTGCATCGTGCCGCGCGGCGACAGCCTGCGTCCGGTCGAACTGCGCAAATACCTGCGCGGCCTGGGCGTGGCCGACTACAAGCTGCCCGACCGCTTTGAAATGCTGGACCGCCTGCCGCTTACGGCGGTCGGCAAGACCGACAAGCTGGCGCTGCGCGCCAGTATCCCGAATTGAGATGGAGCCTGGACCATGAGCATTCCCGTAATTTCTTCCTACCCGATGCCGCAGCCCGACAGCCTGCCCGCCAATAAGGTGGCGTGGCAGCTGGAGGCGCGCCGCGCCGTGCTGCTGGTGCATGACATGCAGGACTACTTCCTGCGCTTTTACGGCGCGGACAGTGAATTGCGCAGCAAGCTGGTGGCCAATATCGGCGCCCTGTGCGCCTGGGCGCGTGCCCGCGGCGTGCCGGTGGTGTACACCGCGCAGCCGGTCGAGCAGAGCGCCGAGGAGCGCGCGCTGCTGAACGATATGTGGGGCCCGGGCCTGACCACCGCCGATCCGGCGCTGCAGCAGGTGAATGCCGCGCTGGCGCCGCAGCCGGGCGATACGGTGCTGGTCAAATGGCGCTACAGCGCCTTCCAGCGCTCCGAGCTGCAGTCGCTGATGCGCGACTGGGGGCGCGACCAGCTGCTGATCGCCGGGGTATACGCCCATATCGGCTGCATGACGACGGCGCTGGACGCCTTCATGCGCGACGTGCAGCCGTTCATGGTGGCCGATGCGCTGGCCGACTTCAGCGAGGAGGAGCACCGCATGGCGCTGCGCTACGTGGCCGGCCGCTGCGGCAGCGTGACCCACACTGCGCAGGTGCTGGCGGCGCGTCCGCAGCTGGACATCGAGTGGCTGCGCGCCAGCCTGCTGCCGCGCCTGGAGGAGGGCGGCTTCGGCCCGGACGACAACCTGGTCGACTACGGCCTCGATTCGCTGGAGGTGATGGCGCTGGTGGCCGAATGGGAGAAGCTGGGCGTGCGCGTCAGCTTCGAAGAGCTGGCCGGCACGCCAACGCTGAACGCGTGGTGGGACGTCCTGCAGCGCAAGCTGGCCGCATGAGGTGAGCCATGTTCCTGGCTGACCAGAACAACCTGACTTCGGCGCGCCCGCATGCGCCGCCGCGCCCTCCCGGCCTCGATTTCGAGGGGCGCCAGGTATGGGTGACGGGCGCCGGGCGCGGCATCGGCTACCAGGCGGCGATGGCATTCCGCCAGCTGGGTGCGCGCGTGATCGGCATCGACCGCTGCTTCGATTCGGAGCTGGGCTCCATGCATGGCAAGAAGTATCCCTTCAAAACGGTGCAGCTGGATATCACCGACCGCGCCGCGATCGGCAAAGCCTGCAGCCAGCTGCTGCTGGAAACGCCGCGGGTGGACGTGCTGGTCAACGCGGCCGGCGTGCTGCGCCTGGGGCGGCTGGAGAACACCAGCGCCGAGGACTGGCAGGCTTGCTTCGACATCAATGTGGGCGGCGTGTTCCACATCCTGAGCCGGCTGCTGCCGCAGTTCAAGGCGCAGCGCTTCGGCAGCATCGTCAACGTGGCGTCGAATGCGGCGCACGTGCCGCGCCTGAACATGGTGGCGTATTGCGCCTCCAAGTCGGCACTGGTCAGCCTGAGTCACTGCGCGGGACTGGAACTGGCGCAGTACGGGGTGCGCTGTAACCTGGTGTCGCCCGGTTCGACCGACACGCCGATGCTGCGCTCCATGCTGCCGGACGAGGAGGGCATGCAGCGCACCATCGCCGGCCTGCCGGAGCTGTTCAAGCTCGGCATCCCGCTGCGCAAGATCGCCACCGCGCGCGAGATTGCCAACACCATTGTTTTCCTGGCCTCCGACCTGGCCAGCCATATCACCATGCAGGACCTGGTCGTCGACGGCGGTGCCACGCTGGCCGCATGACCGCACTGGAGCATTTATGCAATTCATGAAGTACCTGCCGGCCCTGTTGCTGCTGGCCGCCTGCGGCGCGAAAGAGGACAAGCCGCCCGTGCCGGCGCTGCCGGAAGTGGCGGTCGCCACGCTGGCGCTGGAAAAGCTGGCGCTGAACAGCGAGCTGCCGGGCCGTGTGGCCGCGGTACGCGTGTCGGAAGTGCGTCCGCAGGTGGACGGCGTCATCGTGCAGCGCTATTTCGAGGAAGGCGCCGACGTGCGCGCCGGCCAGCTGCTGTACCGCATCGACAGTGCCAGCTATGCGGCGCGCCAGGAGCAGGCCAGCGCCGAGCTGGCGCTGGAGAAGGCCAGCCTGGTCAACCTGCGCGTCATCGCCGAGCGCTACGTGCGCCTGCTCGATTCGCGTACGGTGACGCAGCAGGATCACGACCTGGCGCAGGCCAATTACCTGCAGGGACTGGCCCGGGTGCGCGCCCGCGAAGCATCGCTGAAGGCCGCCGACATCGACCTGCAGCGTACCGAGGTGCGGGCCGCGATCGCCGGCCGCATCGGCCGCGCGGAGGCGACCGAAGGGGCGCTGGCGGCGCGTGCGCAGCAGGAACCGCTGGCGCGCGTGCAGCAGCTCGATCCGGTGTACGTTGACGTGGTGCAGTCCAGCCAGCAGATGCTGGCTCTGCAGCGCGCGCTGCGCAGCGGCAGCGTCAAGCCGGGCGCGCGCGCGGTCACGCTGGCGCTGGAAGACGGCAGCGAGTACACCCATGCCGGACAGCTGCAGTTCGCCGAAATGCAGGTGGACCAGCAGACCGGCATGGTGACGCTGCGGGCGCGCTTCCCGAATCCCGACCGGCTGCTGGTGCCGGGCATGTATGTCCGCGCGCGCGTCGAGCATGGCGTTCAGCCGGAAGTGGTGATGCTGCCGCAGCAGTCGGTGCGCCTGGGCGAGGGCGAGAAAGCTTCGGCCCTTGTGGTCAATGCCAAAGGCGAGGTCGAGCCGCGCCAGCTGGTGCTGGCCGGCAGCCACCAGGGACGCTGGGCGGCGCTGTCCGGCGTGCGGGCCGGCGAACGGGTGATCGTTGAAGGCGCCATGAAGGCGGCGTCGGGCACCCGCGTCAACGCTGTCGAATGGCGCGATCCGGCGCTCGGTGCCGCTGCCGCACCGGCGCCGGCGGGGCACGAGGGCTGAGCGATGGTGGCACGTTTCTTTATCGCCCGGCCGGTGCTGGCCTGGGTGCTGGCAGCCGTGGTCATGCTGGGCGGCTTGCTGGCGCTCGCCTTGCTGCCGGTGGCGCAGTATCCGAATATCGCACCGCCGACGGTGCGCGTGTCGGCCAGCTATCCGGGCGCGTCGGCCCAGGTGGTCGAGCACAGCGTGGTGCAGGTGCTGGAGCAGGAGCTGAAGAACCTCAAGCACCTGACCTATTTCGACGCCAGCAGCAGCTCGGCCGGCGAGGCGGAGATCATGCTGACGTTCGCGCAAGGCGCCGACCCGGCGCTGGCCCAGCTCGAGGTGCAGAACAAGGTGAACCAGCTGGCGTACCGCCTGCCGCGCGCGGTGCAGCAGAACGGCCTGAATGTGACGGCCATGCAGAACAGCTTCCTGATGGTAGTGGTGTTCAGCGACCGCCAGGGCACGCTGGGCGAGGGTGCGCTGGCCGACTGGATGAGCAGCCAGGTGATCGATGCAGTCAGCCGCGTGCCCGGGGTGGGCGAAGTGCGCAACTTCGGTTCGCCGTACGCCATGCGCGTGTGGCTGCAGCCGCACAAGCTGCACAGCTTCGGCCTGATGCCGGCCGACGTGGTGCGCGCCATCGAAAGCCAGAATACCGAAGTGCCGGTGGGCGAACTGGGTGCGCGGCCGGCGCCGGCGGGGCAGGCGCTGAACGTGTCGGTGACTGCTCTGTCGCGCCTGAAAACCCCGCAGCAGTTCCGCGACCTGATCCTGAAGACGCGCCCGGACGGCGCCGTGGTGCGCCTGGCCGACGTGGCGCGGGTGGAGACCGGCAGCGAGTCCTATGGCGCGGCATCGCGCCTGGACGGCCAGCCGGCTTCCGGCTTTGCCGTCATGCTGGCGCCGGGCGCCAACGGCCTTGCCACGGCGGCTGGCGTGCGCGAGCGCATCGCGGCGCTGCAGCCGTCCTTCCCGGCCGGCGTCGAGGTGGGCTATCCGGAGGATGCTACGCGCTTCGTCAAGCTCTCGATCCGCCAGGTGGCGGCGACGCTGGCCGAGGCGGTGCTGCTGGTGGTGCTGGTGATGTTCGTCTTCCTGCAGGGCTGGCGCGCCACGCTGGTGCCGGTGATTACGGTGCCGGTGGTCCTGCTCGGGACCTGCGGCGTGCTGGCGCTGACCGGTTTCTCGATCAATACCCTGACGCTGTTTGCCATGGTGCTGGCGATCGGCCTGCTGGTGGACGATTCCATCGTGGTAGTGGAGAACGTCGAGCGCATCATGTCGGAGCAGCGCGTCGGCGCGCGCGAAGCCACCCTGCAGTCGATGCGCGGCATCACCGGCGCCTTGGCCGGCATCGCCATCGTGCTGGGCGCGGTTTTCCTGCCGATGGCCTTCTTCCCCGGTTCCGTCGGGGTGATCTACCGCCAGTTCTCGATCACGCTGGTGACGGCGATGGCGCTGTCCGTGCTGGTGGCGATCACCCTGACGCCGGTGCTGTGCGCGGCCCTGCTGCGCCCGGCCGCGGCGCATGCGGCGGACGGCCGCTTCGCGCGCGCCATGGCGGCGTTGCAGCGGCGCTACGACGCCCTGCTGCGCAAGCTGCCTGGCCGCCGCTGGCGCCTGGTCGCGGTGTACGCCGTGCTGCTGGGGGCCACCGCCTGGGGCTACCTGCGCCTGCCGGCTTCCTTCATCCCGGTCGACGACCAGGACACGGTGATGGTGCGCTTTGCGCTGCCGGCCGGCGCCACCTATCCGCGCACAGCCGAACTGGCGCGCCAGGTGGAACGCCATTTCCGCGAGAATGAAAAGGACAATGTGGCGATGGTTTACACCATTGCCGGCATGGGAATGGGCGGCGCAGGCCAGAACGCCGGCATGGCCTTCGTCAACCTGAAGGACTGGTCGCAGCGCAAGGGCGTGGAAAACTCGGCGCAGGCGATCGCCGCCCGCGCCACCGGCGCGCTGGGCAAGCTGCGCGATGCGCGCGTGTTCGCCATGGTGCCGCCGCCGATCGACGGCCTGGGCGAGGCCAGCGGCTTCGAATTCTGGCTGCAGGACACCTCCGGCGCCACGCCGGAAGCATTGGCCGGGCGTGCCATGCAACTGGCGGCGAAGGCGGGCGAACTGGCCGGCGTGATGTACGCCGAAGCCGACGGCAGCGAAAGCAAGGCCCTGCTGCGCATC
This sequence comes from Duganella sp. Root336D2, assembly GCF_001425005.1. Taxonomy (GTDB): domain Bacteria; phylum Pseudomonadota; class Gammaproteobacteria; order Burkholderiales; family Burkholderiaceae_D; genus Rugamonas. Next base: position 412,287 of record NZ_LMDB01000012.1, read on the forward strand.
GACATCGACCAGGCCAAGGCGCTGACATTGGGCCTGAACCTGGACGACGTCAACAGCACGCTGAGCGCGGCCTGGGGCGGCGTCTACGTCAACGACTACCTGCATGAAGGCCGCGTGCGCAAGGTGCTGGTCCAGTCCGACGCGCAGTGGCGCGCCAGCCCGGACGACTTGCAGCACTGGTCGGTGCGCGGCAGCGGCAACGCCATGACGCCGCTGGCCGCTTTTGCCAGTACGCGCTGGGATAGCGGCCCGACGCAGCTGCGCCGCTTCAACGGCCTGCCTGCGGTGCATATCAGCGGCGCCGGTGCGCCCGGCGCCAGCTCGGGCGAACTGATGGCGCATATCGAAAGGCTGGTGGCGCAGCAGCCCTCCAGCCGCCTGGCCTGGAGCGGCCTGTCCTACCAGGACCAGCTCTCGCGCGGCCAGGCGCCGCTGCTGTATGCGGTATCGGTGCTGTTCGTGTTCCTGTGCCTGGCCGGCCTGTACGGCAGCTGGTCGATCCCGTTCTGCGTGCTGCTGGCGATTCCGCCTGGCGTGCTGGGCGCGGTGGCCGGCGCCGGACTGCTCGGCCTGGAGCGCGACATCTTCTTCCAGGTTGGCGTGCTGGCGACGGTCGGCCTGTCGGCCAAGAACGCCATCCTGATTGTCGAATTCGCCCAGGCGGCGGTGCGTGCGGGGCAGGGACCCTGGGCCGCGGTGACGGCCGCCGCCAGCCAGCGCCTGCGGCCGATCCTGATGACGTCCCTGGCGTTCGGGGCGGGCATCGTGCCGCTGGTGCTGGCCAGCGGGCCGGGCGCGGCGGCGCAGCAGGCCATCGGCGCCAGCGTGCTGGGCGGTGTTCTGGTCTCGACGGCGCTGGGCGTGTTCCTGGTTCCGCTGTTCTATCTCTCCATCCTTGAACTCGGCCAACGCCGGGCAATTCCAAATGATCCTGTTCCTATTGCTTGATATTGCGGGCTGCTGCCTGCTGTACCTCGGCCACCGCCACCAGGGCTGGCTGGCGCAGCCCATTGGCCCGCTCGGCGTAGCGGCCGGCGTGCTGGCCCTGCTGCTGGCATTGGCCTCCGCCTGTCTGGCCTTGTCGCCGCTGGCGGCCGTTTTCGCGTGGCTCGCCATCAGCATGCTGGCATTCAGCGTGCTGCCCTTCGCCTCCCTGCTGAAAGGAAAACCATGAGCGCCAAACCCGATGCGATCCGGCCTGACTTGTGGAGCAAGACCTTTGCCGGCGCGGTGCTGGGTGCCACGCTGGCGCTGGCCGTGGCCGGCCTGTTCGCCTGGGCTGGCCCGGGCGGTATCGGCGCCCGCGAGAAGGCGCAGTTCGTGATGTGGATCATGGCGCCGTTGTGGATGGCGGTTTTCTCCACCGTCTACCTGTTCCGCAGCGGCCTGCGTGCCGTGCTGTGGCTGGGCGGCGCCAATGCGGCGGCATACAGCCTGTTGTTCTATGTCCGTTACACCCTGGGGTAAGCCATGAAAGTCCGCAGCGATATCCTTCGCATTTACCAGTCACTTCATACCTGGACCGGCATCTGCGCCGGCATCCTGCTGTTCATCGGCTTTTTCGGCGGCGCACTGACCATGTTCAAGCATCCGCTGGAACGCTGGGTCAGCGCACCGTCCGCAGTCGCCGGTGCGCTGGCGCCGCAGCAGGTCGACACCGTCGTACGCGAAGTGCTGGCGGCGCACCCGGCCGCACGGGAAGAATTTACGCTGCACGTGCTGCGGCATGAGAACAATCCGGCGCCGGTGACCTGGAGCGCAGGGCATGCGGGCCGCGACATCGACCTGGATGCCATGCGCTGGCAGGGAATGCTGGATGCGCAGGGCAGGCTGGTGGCGCAGGAAGTGCGTCCTTCCCTGTTCGGCGAACTGGTGGACATGCTGCACCGTACCGGCGGCATTCCCGGCACCTTGGGCGACGAGTACCTCGGCGTGTACCTGATGGGCGTGGCGGGCGTGCTGTATTTCCTGGCGCTGGTGTCCGGCGTGATCCTGCTGCTGCCGACGCTGGTCAAGGACTTCTTCGCCCTGCGCAAGGGCAAGAACCGCAAGCGCTTCTGGCTCGATGCGCACAATGTGATCGGCATCGCCAGCCTGCCGTTCCACATCGTGATCAGCCTGACGGTGATCGTGTTTGCTTTCCACGACCAGTTCTACGGCAGCCTGCAGCAAGTGGTGTACGGCGAGAAGAAGATGTGGATGCGCCCGGCCGGGACGCCGGGCCCGGGCGATGTGGCGAAGCTGGCGCCGGCCAGCGAGCTGCTGCGCCGCGCGCAGCTGGAGGCGCCGGGCTTCGAGGTGACCGACATGCTGTTCATGGACCTGGAGAGCCCGCGGCCGCTGGTTCGCGTCGGCATAGCCAACGAGGACTATGTGGTGCGCGGGGCGGTATCGGGCTATCTCCTGATGGATCCGTACAACGGCGAGGTGCTCAACACCAGCATGCTGCCGACCAAAAGCGACACCTGGAGCAGCATCGTGGCGCCATTCTTCTCGCTGCACTTCGGCAGCTACGGCGGCGACTGGATACGCTGGGCCTATTTCGCATTCGGGCTGTCGGGGGCGTTCCTGTTCTACTCGGGCAACCTGCTGTGGGTCGAGAAGCGGCGCAAGAACCAGCTGCGCGACCAGGCGCCGCCGGAGCAGCCGCGCCGCACGGCCTTGCTGGCGGCAGCTACCGTGGGTATCTGCCTCGGCAGCGTGGCCGGCGTGGCAGGGGCCTTGCTGGCTGCGAAATGGCTGCACGCATCGGCAGGCAATCTCAATGCGGCGCTGATGACGTCCTATTATCTGGTGTTCCTGGCATGCGTGGCCTGGGCCTTTTGGCGCGGCGCTGCGCGGGCTGCGCCCGAGCTGCTGGCGCTGTGCGCCCTGGCCGGGTTCGCGATCCCGGCCACCTCGCTGCTGGCGCGTCTGCTGCCTTCGCTTGGCATGTGGGCGCACGGCAGCATGGGCGCGCTCGGCGTCGACCTGGCAGCGCTGGCGCTGGCATTGCTGCTGGCATGGGCGGCGCGCCTGGCTGCACGCCGTGCCCGCAGCGGCCCGGTGGATAGCGTGTGGGCGGCTCCTGCCGCCGCCGTTGCCTTGCCCGGTCCGGCACAGCCCCTGGAGCGCCGGGCATGATGGATCGCGCCGATCTTGGCAGCGCGTCGTGGTGGAGCGGGGTTGCCGCGCGCGGCACGCCGCTGTTGCGGGTCGCTGAAGGCGAGGATGGGGCCATGGCCGCCGTCACTTTCCTGTGGCGCGAACCTGCGGCCGCGCAGACGCAGGATGTCTACATTGACGTGTACTCGCACACGCCGCACCCCAGCAACGGGCCGGCCGCCATGCGCCGCCATCCCGGCACCGATGTCTGGAGCTGGGAGACTACGCTGCCTTGGGACTGGCGCGGCAGCTATTTCCTGCTGCCGGTGGCAGCGGGCCAGCAGCCGCCGCAAGAGGGCGGTGGCGCAGCCTTGCGCCGCTGGTGGGTCGGTTTGCTGGAGACCAATGCCCAGGCCGACCCGCTCAATCCGGGGCCGGCCCATGGCGGCAATTGGGGCCAGCCGCTGTCGCCCCTGGTGCTGCCCGATGCTGCCGTGCACCGGGCCTGGGACCGGGCTGGCGGTGCCTTGCCCCAAGGTCGCCTGGCCCGCCATCGCTGGCAGAGCGCCGCGCTGGACATCGGCCGCGAAACATGGATCTACCGCACGGCGCCGCATACGGCGTGCGAAGCGCCACTGGTGCTCCTGCTGGATGGCCAGTACTGGGCGCAGCAAATGCCGCTGTTCGGGGCGCTGGATGTGCTGACAGCGCAGGGGGAGCTGCCACCGGCGGTCTACCTGCTGGTGGATGCCGTATCGCCCGGGCGGCGCGCGCTGGAGCTGCCTTGCCACGCCCCGTTCTGGGAAGCGCTGCTGGAGGAGCTGCTGCCTGCGGCGCACGCGCTGGAGCCGTTCAGCGCGCAGCCCGGCCGCACGGTGGTCGCCGGCCAGAGCTTCGGCGGCCTGGCGGCAGCCTATGCGGCACTGCACTGGCCCGCGCGCTTCGGCAATGTGCTGAGCCAGTCGGGTTCCTTCTGGTGGCCGGATCCATCCGATACCGCCAGCGGCGGCTGGCTCGCCGGCTCGGTAGCCCAGGGGCCGGCGCTCGGCCAGCCGCTGCGCTTCCTGCTGGAGATCGGCTGCTACGAAGACGAGATGCTTGGCCCTAATCGTTCCTTCCACCAGGCGCTGTGCGCTGCCGGCCACCGTTCCTTCCTGCGCGAAGTGCGCGGCGGCCACGACTGGCTGTGCTGGCGCGACGGCCTGCTGGAAGGCTTGTGTGAATTGATGAAAGACTTTGACGAGACCGAACAACCATGAACAACGAGAACACGACCAATCCATTTGACGACGAGCGCCACCAGTTCACGGTGCTGCGCAACAGCTCTGGCCAATACAGCCTGTGGCCTGAATTCGCCGCGCAGCCGGCCGGCTGGCAGGTGCAGCACGGACCGGCGCCGCGCAGCGAATGCGTTGAATTCATCGAGCGCCACTGGCTCGCGATCAACCCGTTCGCAGCAAGCGCCTGAGGAGCCCCCATGGACCAGCAATTCCTGCCGCTGAACGGCAGCCAGCTTGGCATCTGGCTGGCCGACCAGGTGGCTGAAAACAAACAAGGCTACGTGATTGCCCACTGCATCGAAGTGCGCGGCGCCCTGCAGCCGGAGCTGTTGTCGCGCGCGATCCAGCTGGGACTGGCCGAAGCCGATACGGTGACCGCGCGCTATGTGCAGACCGGGGACGGCGCCCGCCAGCAGTTGCGCGGCGCCGATGCTGCCCATGCCATCGCGCCGCCAGTGCAGCTCGACCTGCGCAGCCATGCCGATGCACGGCAGCAGGCCGAGGCCTGGATGCGCGCCGACATGGCCGCGCCATTCGATCTGTCCGGCGGCGAGGCGTGCTACCGGCAGGCGCTGTTCCAGGTCGGCCCGGACCACTGGCTGTGGTACCAGCGCTTCCACCACATCATGCTTGACGGCTTCAGCTTCCTCGCGCTGACGCGCCGGATTGCCGCCCACTACACCGCGCTCGCCGCCGGTGTCGAGGCCGCAGCGGCGCCATTCGTGCCGGTCGCCGTGGCGGTTGAGGAGTATGAAGCCTACCAGCGCAGCGAGTCCCGCGAGCGCGATCGCGCCTTCTGGGCCGGTTTCTGCGAAACTTTGCCGCCGGCCGCCAGCCTGTCGCTGCGCAATGCTGCGCCATCCGGCCAGGCGCTCAGCGTGGCGTGGGAATTCCCCGCCGCGGCAACGGCAGCCCTGCAGCAGCATGCCGCCGGTGCTGGCCTGGCAGTGCCGGACCTGCTGCATGGCCTGCTGGCGGCCTACCTGTACCGCATGACTGGCCAGAAACGCCAGGCCATCGGCATGCCGTTCATGCGCCGCATGGGCTCGCGCGCCATCAATGCACTGGCCCCAGCCGTCAATGTTCTGCCGCTTTCGGTGGAGATGGAAGGCAGCATGGATTGGTTCTCGGTATCGCGCGCCTTCCGCGCCGCCGCGCAGGCGGTACGCCCGCACCAGCGCTACGAAGCGGAGCAGATCCAGCGCGATGCAGGCCTCGTCGGCAGCGGCCGCAAACTGTATGGCGCGCTGGTGAACTTCAAGATGTTCGATTACCGTCTGGACCTGGCAGGCCTGCAGGGCCGGACGCACCACCTGGCCACCGGGCCGGTGGACGACCTGGAATTCAACCTGCAGGTGGCCGAACGCATTTCGCTGGAGCTGCGCGCCGACGCGGCACGCTACGAACTTGCGGAGCTGGAGCAGCACGTGACCCGGCTGGCCGGCATGCTGGAGCAATGGCTGACGCAGCCGCAGCGCGAGCTGCAGGCGCTGGCGCCGGCAACGGAGGGGGAGCTGGCCGCCATGGGCGCGTGGTCGCGCGGACCGGACGTCGCGGCGCCGGAGGTGGACCGCCTGTCCTCCCTGCTGGCGCAGCAAGCGGCGGCGCGGCCGGACGCGCTCGCGCTGGTGTGCGGCGCCGACAGTGTGACTTTCGCCGGACTGGCGGGCCGCGTGGCGCAGCTGGCGCGCCTGCTGCGCGCCCAGGGCGCCGGTCCTGGCCGGGTGGTGGCCATTGCCATTCCCCGTTCCACCGGATCGGTGGTTGCGATGCTGGCGGTGATGGAGTGCGGTGCCGTCTTCCTGCCGCTGGACCTGGACTACCCGGCGGACCGCATCGCCATGATGTGCGAAGATGCGGCGCCCGTGCTGCTGCTGTCCAGCGCTGCGGCTGCGATCGCGCTGCCGACCGGTATCGCGCGCATCGACCTGGATAGCGAAGCTGCGCGCACGGCGCTGGCGCAATTGTCGTCCGCGCCGCTGCGCGAGGATGAGCGCGGAGGTCCGCTGCCGGCCGACAGCGTGGCGTACATCATCTTCACTTCCGGCAGCACCGGGCGGCCGAAAGGCGTGATGAACACCCATGGCGCCCTGCTCAACCTGTTCCTGGCGCACGAACATACCGTGTACGGCCCGGCGCTGGCCGCCGTGGCCGAACGCCATCCGGGCCGTGCCCTGCGCGCCGCCCACACCCATTCGTTCTCCTTCGATTCTTCGTGGCTGCAGCTGTTCTGGATGCTGCGCGGCCAGGAGCTGTACGTGTTCGATGAAGAGCTGCGGCGCGATGCCTACGGCCTGGTGCAGGAGGTGCGCCGTATCGGTATCGACGCGTTGGACCTGCCGCCTTCGTTCCTGGCGCAGATGCTGGGCAATGGCCTGATGGCGCCGGACGCGCACCAGCCGACGCTGCTGCTGATCGGCGGCGAGGCCGCGCCGGCGGCCCTGTGGCAGCAGCTGCGCTCCTTCCCGGGCCTGCAGGCGCACAACCTGTACGGCCCGACCGAATACACGGTGGATACCTTGCGCGCGGCGCTGGCCGACAGTGAACTGCCGGTGGTCGGGCGCCCGATCGGCAACACGGTGGCGCACGTGCTGGACGCGCGCCTCATGCCGGTGCCGGTCGGGGTGGCAGGGGAGCTATATATCAGCGGCGCCGGCCTGGCCCTGGGTTACCTGGCGCGCGGTGGCCTGAGTGCCGCGCGCTTCGTCGCCTGTCCGTTCGGCGAGCCTGGCGGCCGCATGTACCGCAGCGGCGACCTGGTACGGTGGAACCATGCCGGCCGCCTGGAATTCCTCGGCCGCGGCGACGACCAGGTCAAGGTGCGGGGCTACCGCGTCGAACTGGGCGAAGTGGAGAATGCGCTGTCGCTGCTGCCGGGCGTGGAAAGCGTAGTGGTGCTGGCGCAGGCTGTGAACAACACGCACCGCCTGGCCGGCTATTGCGTGGTGCCGGGCCTGGACCAGGCCGGGCGTGCCGCGCGCAGTGCCGAACTGCTGGCCGCGCTGCGCCAGACCTTGCCGGACTATATGGTGCCGGCCGCGCTGGTGGTGCTCGATAAGTTCCGGCGCAACGTCAGCGGCAAGGTGGACCGCAAGCAGCTGCCGCCGCCGCATGCCGCTGCTGCGAACGTGCCGGCCGCGCTGGACGAGGCGGCAGGAGCATTGCCGCTGCGGGTGGCACGCGCGATGGCCGAGGTGCTGAAGTTGGCCCATGCTTCGGTCGACGATGATTTCTTCGCCCTCGGCGGCGACAGCATTTCCGCCATCATGCTGTGCACCACGCTGCGCCACGGCGGCCACCTGCTGCGTCCCTCCGCGGTGTTCGCACAGCGCACGCCGCGTGCCATGGCCGTCCAGCTGGCGCCGTTTGCCGCACTGGAAGCCGTATTGCCGGCCGGCGCAGCCGCGTTGCCTGCCGTGACCGCGCAGCAGCGCGAACTGCTGCAGCGGCGCCATGGCGTCCATGGCGATATCCTGCCTGTGCTGCCGCTGCAGGAGGGCATGCTGTTCCATGCGCAAACGGCGCAGGGGCGGGGCAGCTATAACGCTTTCACGCTCTTGCACCTGCAAGGCGAAGTCGATGCGGCGCGCCTGGGCGTGGCGCTTAACGCAGTGCTGCGCCGCTATCCGCAGCTGGGCGGCATGTTCGACCTTGACGCAGCCGAACGGCCGCTGTTCCTGATGCCCGCGCCGGCGGCGGTGCCGGACTGGCCATGGCAGCAGCATGACTTCAGTGGCTTGCCGGAGGCAGGGGCCCAGGCGCAGTTGGCTGAGCTGCAGGCTTCCCTGCTGGCGCGGGACGGTTCGACCACGCGCTTCGGCGGCATGCTGCAGGCGGCCCTGGCGACCATGGCCCCGGGCCGCCACGTACTGCTGCTGGTGGTGCACCACCTGGTCATCGATGGCTGGTCCACGCCGCTGCTGCTGCGCGACCTGCTGGCAGCCTACCGCGAACCTGGCGCGGCGTTTGCGCCGCTGCGGGCAGGCTACGGCCAGTTGCTGGAGCGCCTGGCGCAGCGCGATACCGCGGCTGCGCAAGCCGCCTGGCGCGACGACCTGCAGGGGGCGGAGCCCTTGCTGCTGTTCGACGCCGCAGCGCAAGCCGCACCGGTGCAGGAGTACATGCTGGAACTGCCGGCATCGCTGAGCGCGAAGCTGCAGGAAGAGCTGCGCAGCCGCGGTATTACGCTGAATGTGCTGATGCAGGCGGTCTGGGGCCAGGTACTGGGCATGATGTCCGGCCGCAGCGATGTGCTGTTCGGCAGCCCGGTATCGGGCCGCCACAGCGAAATCGACGGCATCGAAGAGCAGGTTGGCCTGTTCCTGAACACGATTCCGGTGCGGACCCGCCTGGATGCGTCGCAATCCCTGTGGGACCAGCTGCCCGCGCTGCAGCGCCGCCATATCGCCCTGATGGAGCACGACGGCCTGGGGCTGGCGGCGATCCAGCGTGCGGCCGGCGTGCCTGCCTTGTTTGACACGCTGCTGGTGGTGGAAAACTATCCGGACAACGCCTACCTGGCGCAGGACCTGCCTGGGCGCGACAGCCAGCCGCTGCGCATCGGCGAAGTGCTGAACCGCGGCTACAGCCATTATCCGCTGGCCCTGCTGGTGCTGCCGGGCGAACGCCTGTCGCTGCTGGTGGAGCAGCGCGGCGCCGCCGTCGACGCGGCCATGCTGGCCCAGCGCGTGGTGCAGGTGCTGCGCACAGCGCTGTCGCAGCCGCATTTGCCGCTGTCGCGCTACCCCTTGCTGACATCCGGCGAGGAGCAGGCGCTGGCTGCCGCCAACGACACCGGCGTCGACCTGTCCTCCCTGACGCTGCGCGACGTGCTGGCGGCCCAGGCCCAGCGCACACCGCGCCGCCCGGCGCTGGCCGATGCGCGAATCGGGCTGGATTACGCCGAAACGCGGCGCCAGGTTTGTATCCTGGCCGGGAAACTGCTGCAGCAGGGCGTGCAGCCGGGCGATATCGTGGCGGTGGCGTTGCCGCGCTCGGTGCGCCTCAGCATCGCCATCATGGCGGTGACTGAGGCCGGCGCCGCCTACCTGCCACTGGAGCTGGCATATCCCGCCGATCGCCTGGCTTATATGCTGGCCGACGCCGCACCCCGCCTGCTGCTTACCGACAGCGCCCACGCCGGCCGCTTCGATGCCTGCGCCGCGCCGGTGCTGCGCTTCGATGAACTGGCGGGCGCCGGCGAGCCGGCGCCAACACTCGAAGTGAAGATCACGCCGGCGCATCCGGCCTACGTGATCTACACTTCCGGCACCACTGGCCGTCCCAAGGGCACCATGGTGCCGCACAAGGCTATCTACAACCGTATCGCATGGATGCAGTACCAATACCAGCTGCGCGAAGAAGACGTGGTGCTGCAGAAAACCCCGTGCGGTTTCGACGTGTCGGTGTGGGAGTTCTTCTGGCCGCTGATGCAGGGCGCCTGCCTGGTGCTGGCGGAGCCGGATGCGCACCGCGATCCGGCGGCGCTGGTGCAGGCGATCGAGCGGCATGGAGTCACTTGCCTGCACTTCGTGCCCTCGATGCTGTCGGTATTTGCCGGCCACCTGGCGGAACTGGAATCGCGCCGCTGCGCCAGCCTGCGCCTGGTGTTCTGCAGCGGCGAAGCGCTGGGCAAGTCGCTTGCGTGCGAGTTCGCACAATACAGCGCGGCGGCGTTGCACAACCTGTACGGTCCGACCGAGGCGGCGGTAGACGTCAGCTACATGCCGGCCTTTGGCGACCTGGGGCAGGGCGGAGCCGGCGTGCCGATCGGGCGCCCGGTCTGGAATACCCAGCTGCGCGTGCTGGACCGCTGGCTGCGCCAGGTCCCGCCTGGCGCAGTCGGCGAGCTGTACCTGGGCGGCATCCAGCTGGCGGACGGCTATATCGGCAAGCCGGGCCTGACTGCGGCGCGTTTCGTGGCCGACCCGTTCGTGGCCGGCGCACGCCTGTACCGCACCGGCGACATCGTGCGCTGGCTGGATGGCGGCATCGTGGAATACCTGGGCCGCGCCGACGACCAGTTGAAGATCCGTGGCCAGCGCATCGAGCTGGGCGAGATCGAAGCGGTCCTGCGCGAGCAGCCGGGCGTGGCGGAAGCGGCGGTGCATGCCGCGGTGCTGGGCGGCGAGAGCGGCGGCGCGGATGCGCGGCAGCTGCTGGCCTACGTGGTGGCGGCAGCCGATGCCAGGCCGGACGGCGAGCAGCTGCGGGCCGCGCTGGCGGCGCGCCTGCCGCCGCACATGGTGCCGGTGGCGGTGCAGGAGCTGCCGGCGCTGCCGCTCAGCGCCAACGGCAAGCTCGATCGCAAGGCGCTGCCGCTGCCGGCGCGCGGCGGCAAAGTGGACGCCCGGGCGCCGGCGCGCGGCCTGGAGCAGCGCCTCGCCGAAGTTTTCGCGCGCGTGCTGGGACTGGAATCGGTCGGCGCCGACGACGATTTCTTTGCCATTGGCGGATATTCGCTGCTCGCCATGAAGCTGGCGGCGGAAGTGCGGCGCACGCTGCAGCGGCGCATCACAGTAGGCCAGGTCATGACGGCGCCGACGGTGGCGCGCCTGGCGGCGCTGATGAATGGACAAGGCATGGTCAATGACTTCGGCAACGACGGCTTCGACCAGGTGATCCAGCTGCGCCAGGGCGATGGGCCGCCGCTGATCTGCTTCTATCCCGGCTCCGGTTTTGCCTGGCAGTACAGCGTCCTGTCGCGCTACCTTGGCGGCGGCCGCGCCATTGTCGGCCTGCAGTCGCCCCGTCCGCACGGGCTGGTCGCTGCCAGCCGCGACATGGAAGCACTGCTGGACCGCCAGGTCGAAATCGTACGCGGCGTGCAGGAGCAAGGACCGTACTACCTGCTTGGCTACTCGCTGGGCGGCACCGTTGCCTATGGCGTGGCCGAGCGCCTGCGGGCGCAGGGTCAAGAAGTCAGCTTCCTTGGGCTGCTCGACACCTATCCGGCCGAGGTGCATGACTGGAGCGATCCGCAAGGGGCTGAAGCGGCGCTGGGCGCGCAACGGGAGCAGGAACGCCTGCTGGGCGATGCTTATGAGGGAGAAACGGACGATGTGCTGCAGCAGGAAAAGGCGGCGATGCTGGAACAGGTTTTTGCCAACTACCGCGATGCGGTACGCCTGCTGGCGCAGGCGCGGACGCCGGCTTACGACGGCCCGGTCACGCTGTTCATCGCGGGCCAGTCCCTGCCTGGCTACATCCGCCCGGTCGAAGCATGGCGCAAGCACGTAGCCGACCTGGAAGTGCACCACCTGGCGCACTGTTCGCATGAAAACATCCTGTCGCCGCAATCGCTGGAGACGCTGGGCCCGTTGCTGGACCGGGCTATCGACGGTGCCGGGCAGCGGCTCCGGCTGCGCCAGCAACGCCGCGCATGAAAGGAATAGAAAGAAAATGAGTATGAAAATGTTTGTCGACCTTGGCCTGCTGCGGCGCAACCGCGATTTCCGCAGCGTCTTCATCGCCCGCACCATTTCGCTGCTGGGACTTGGCATGCTGTCGGTGGCGGTGCCGATGCAGGTGTTTGCGCTGACCGGCGACAGCCTGCAGGTGGGGCTGGCGCTGGCGCTGGAAGGGGGCGGCATGTTTGCCGGCCTGCTGCTGGGCGGCGTGCTGGCCGACCGCTACGACCGCCGCAAGCTGATATTGCTGGCGCGCGCCATCTGCGGTTTGGGTTTTGTCGGCCTGGCAGCCAATGCCTGGCTGCCGGCGCCCTCGTTATGGGCGGTCTGCCTGCTGTCGGCCTGGGATGGCTTCTTCGGCGCCCTTGGCGTGACAGCGCTGCTGGCCTGCATGCCGGCCATCGTCGGCCGCGAAAACCTGATGCAGGCGCGCGCGGTGAGCATGGTCTCGATGCGGCTGGCGACGGTGATCTCGCCCGCCATCGGCGGCACGCTGATTGCCGCCACCGATGTGGGTTGGGCCTACGCCATTGCCGCCATCGGCACCGGGCTGACGCTGCTGCCCTTGCTGCGCCTGCCCGCGATGCTGCCGCAGCATGCCAGTGACGAGCATCCCTTGCGCGCGCTGGCAGACGGCGTACGTTTCCTGTCAACCAGCCCGGTGCTGGCGGCGACGTTGCTGGTCGGCACGCTGGTGACGCTGACCACGGCGGTACGGGTGCTGTTCCCGGCCATGGCGCCGGGGGCGCTGGAACTGGGCCTGATGTACTCCGCGGTGTCGCTGGGCGCCACGCTGGGCTCCATCCTCAGCGGCTGGACCGAGCGCCTGCAGCGTCCAGGGCAGGCCATGATTGCAGCCAGCCTTGCCGCGTTCGCCTGCCTGATGCTGCTCGGCGCCCAGCCGGCATTCCCCTTGATACTGGCGCTGCTGGCCTGCTTCGGCTATTGCGTGTCGATTGCATCGCTGCTGCAGTACGGACTGGTACAGGGCCACACGCCGGACCACTACCTGGGGCGCGTCAACGGCCTGTGGGCAGCGCAGGATGCGGCCGGCGACTCGCTGGCCACGATCGGCATTGGGCTGCTGGGCAAGCTGCTGTCGGCCACGGCAGGCATCTTCGTGCTCGGCGCCACCGCGGGCATACTGGGCCTGGCGATGCTGGGCCTGTGCAAGCGCCTGCGCAGCGTGCCGCTGAATGATCCCTCGCTGCCCGCTGCCTAAGCGAGGGCAGCTGGGCGCAGGAAGTCCAGTACTGCGGCGCTGAATTGCTCCGGCAATTCAATGTTCGACAGGTGGACGGTCGGCAGGGTCAGCAGGCGTGCGCCGGGGATGGCCGCCGCGATGTCGGCGCCGTGCCGGGCCGATGTCACAGTGTCGTCGCGACCGGCAATGACCAGGGTCGGGGCTTCAATCAGCCTGATGGTACGGCGCAGGTCCGCGTCGCGCACTGCCGCCAGGCTGGCGGCAAGGCCTTGGCGTGTCGTCGCCAGCAGCATCTCGCGGAACTTGCCGACCGGCGGGCGTTGCGCGGCAAGCATATGCGCCGGGAACCAGCGCGCAAGGAAGCCCTCGGCGGTATCGTGCATGTCGCTTGCGGCGCGCACGCTTGCGATCTGCTCGTCAAAGCCTTCCGGTCCCAGGTTGGCGGCGGTATTGGCCAAGACCAGGCGCGCCACCCGTTCGGGGGTATGGATGGCCAGCCATTGGCCGATGAAGCCGCCCAGCGAGAGACCGAGGAAGTGCGCGCGCCGGATGCCGAGGGCATCCATCATCTCGAGCACGTCGCGGCCCAGGCGGTCGAGGGAATAGTCGCCGGCCGGCACATCCGATGCGCCGTGGCCGCGCGTGTCGAAGCGCAGTACGCGGAAATGCTGCGACAGCGCAGCCACTTCGCCATCCCACATGTGGTAGCTGGTACCGATCGAATTGGACAGGATCAGGACGGGCAGGTTTTCCGAGCCGTCGAAGCGGTAAGCAATGCGCACATTGTCGCCGGTGGTGATGTACATGATGCAGGTCCTTTCAAAAAGCAGTTGATGGACCGGATCTTAGGTGCGCTTGCCGGAAAAATATATTATAAAGATCGGCATATCTTTGTAAGGAAAATGGACATTGAGCACATTCACCCTGCACGACCTGCAATGTTTCGACGCGGTGGCCCGCAGCGGCGGCTTCCAGCCTGCCGCGGAGCTGCTGCATCGCTCCCATCCGGCGGTGCACGCGGCGGTGACGCGCCTGGAGCGGCAAACCGGCCTGCAACTGCTGGACCGCAGCGGCTACCGCGTCACGTTGACCGCGGCGGGCAAGTCCTTCCACCGCAAGGCGCAGGCCACGCTGACCGAGTTGAGCGGGCTGCAGGTGCATGCCCAGCAACTGGCCATGGGCCAGGAGGATGAACTGCGGGTGGTCATCGGCGATATGTGCCCGCAGCGCGAAGTGCTGGCGACACTGGCCGCATTCTTCCGCAACCGCCCGGCAACACGCCTGCACGTGCAGGTCGAGGCGGTTACCGGCCCGATCGAGCGGTTATACGACGGCGATGCGGACCTGATCGTGCACGGCGTCGACCAGGGCGATCCGCGCATCGAATGGATGCCATTGTCCAGGATCCCCTTCGTGCCGGTGGTGGCGCCGGGCTTCCTGCGCTTCCCCGCCAGCGGTGCGATCAAGCCGGTGCAATTGCGCGGGTACACCCAATGCGTGATCCGCGACACCGCGCGCCATACGCCGGGCAAAGACTACTTCATGGTCGAAGGCGCGCACCAGTGTTCGGTGCCGGACCAGCAAATGAAGAAAGAGATCATCCTGCAAGGCCTGGCCTGGGGCCATTTGCCGCGCTTCCTGGTGGAGCGCGAGCTGGAAGAGGGGAGTCTGCTGTCGATCGCCGGCAGGTACCTGCCGGGAAGCGTGGAAGAGCTGGTGGCGGCGCGCCGCAACGACCGGCCGCATGGACCGGTCGCGCAGGAATTATGGGAATTCCTTAGTAGCTCGAAATCGCAGCCGGCTGGCCGTTCTTGAAGTTGAAGATGGTCACCGGCGAAGACTTCATATCGCCCTTGGCATCAAACGCGTAGGTGCCCGAAACGCCCTTGTAGCTGCCAGCCGAGATATCGGCGCCAACCTTGACAGGGTCGATGGAATTCACCTTCTGCATCGACGCTGCGTACATCAGCACGGCGTCGTAGTAGGCCGAAGCGTAGACGTCGGGTTCGGCGTTGAAGCGCTTCTTGAACTTCGCCTTGAAGGCCGGGCCGGAAGCCGCCTTCTCCAGCAGCGCTCCGCCCTGGGCGCACAGCACGTTGTCGCCGACGGCGTCGCTGCCCAGCTTGCCCATCTCCGCGGTGCAGATGGTGTCGCCGCCCAGCAGTTTGGCCTGGATGCCCAGTTGCTTCATCTGGCGCGCCATCGGGGCGCCTTGTGGCGCGTAGCCGCCGAAGAAGACGGCCTGCACGTTCTTCGACTTCAGCTTGGTCAGGATGGCGGTGAAGTCGACCGCCTTGTCGGTGGTGTACTCGTGGCCCGCGACCTGCATACCGGAAGCGCGCGCCTGCTTCTTGAATTCTTCCGCCAGGCCCTGGCCGAAGGCGGTGCGGTCGTCGATCACGGCGACGTTCTTCACCTTCAGCTCATTGGCAGCGTAGAGCGCCATCCTGGAGCCGAGCTGGGTGTCGCTGGCGTTGATGCGAAAGATGTTCTTGTAACCTTGTTGCGTTAACTTCGGGTTGGTCGCCACCGGTGCGATCAGGGTACCCGCTTCGTTGTAGATGCGCGATGCCGGGATGGCGACGCCGGAGTTGTATGGGCCGACCACGTATTTGACGCCGGCATCGGCCAGCTTCTGTGCGGCCGAGACGCCAGCTTTCGGGTCGCCCTGGTCGTCTTCCGACATCAGCTCGAATTTGATTTTCTTGCCGCCGACGGTGATCGGTTTGGCGTTCAGTTCCTCGACGGCCAGGCGGGCGCCGTTTTCATTGTCTTTGCCGGAAAACGCTTGTGCGCCGGACAGTGGGCCGCTATGGCCGATCTTTACCACCGTGTCCTGCGCGCAGGCGCCAGCGGCCATTGCCAGCAGCGCCACCGCGCTTACCGAGTGCTTCAGCTTCATCGAGGGGTCTCCCTTTATTTGTCGATGGCGTGATTATCCACAATCCGGGCCGCGCGGCAAGCCGCACCGCATCATGGCGCTCGACGGGTCTTCGGGAGCGAGGCGGGCTTCTGCTGCCGTGCAAGGGCGGCGTTGATACGGTCGATCAGTCCTTCATCCTTGCCCTTCGACATGGCGAAGAACTGCTGGTTCCCGACCTGCAGCGGATGCGGCAGCACGCTGAGGGTCAGGCCTTGCGGCAGCGACAGCTCGCGCGCCAGCGGGGCGGCAAAGGTACGCAGTTCGGCTTCCACTTCTGCTGCATTCTGCCAGCCTGGCTGGTAAAGCAGCACAGCGTCCACCCGTTTCAGGAAAAGGCGCTGCAGGCGGGTCGCGCGCGAGGGGATGTCCTCTTCGACGCGAAACAATTTGTTACGCGATTGTTCGAACTCGGCGCCGTAGCCATAGCCGCGTACGGCGCCGACGGACTTGCCTTTCAGGTCGGCCAGCGATGCAAACGGAAAGGTGGCGTCGCTGCGGGTGACGATCCAGAGCGTGTTGCTGACGGCGGCTTCGCTGTAGCGCAGCTCGCGCAGGCGCTCGGGGTTCTTGGGCAGGCCGAAGACCAGCCCCGCGCCGTTGCGGGCATTGCGTTCGGCACGGGCCCAGGGGTACAGGCGGACCTGGAATTTGACGCCCAGTTCGGCCTCCAGGTATTCGAACAGTTCGCGTTGCCATGGGCGCAGCGGTTTGACCTTGCCGCTTTCGTCCAGCGATTCGCCCACAATCAGCGTGACCGGCTGCGGCTCGGCCTTGGCAGGCAAGCCAAGGGCGCTGGCCAGGAGCAGTGGGGCGGTGCGCAGCAGGCGGCGCCGGGCGTGGGAAATCATGCGCCTGATTATGCAGGGGTCTGGCAGGGCGGGCTAGCAAATTGCGCAGCAGGTAGTGCGAGGGCGCAACGTTTCTCTTGCAGATCAGGCATTGTTGTCGATTCGGCTGCCGAGGGCGGGTGCCGTTCCCGTTGCAGCTGCGGCGCCGGGTGCTGGCCCGTTGCGGGCCAACGCACCTTCGCCGGGCGTGCCGCCGCCCGTTGTCCCGCCGCCAGTCTCGCCGGCAGTCTCGCCGGCCGCTGCGCCGGCGCGTCCACCCCCGGGTTGCGCGCCCGTGCCCGTGCCGGTACCGCGTCCGGTTGCCGCTTCGCCGGCGCGCTGGACGGGGCGGGACTGGACCGGGGCGACCGGCGTGGTGGCGGGCACGGCCACCGGTGCCGGAACTGCCTCGATGGCGGGTGCGGTGGCAGGTGGGCGACCTGCCGCCGCCGCGATATCGCCGGTACGGTAGGCTGCCACGGCGGCCGCAATGGCCGGGTCGGTGGCTTGCTGGCGCTGGGTTTGCAGCGAAGCCGGGGCTGCGGCGCGGCGTGCCGCCTCGGCAGCCTGGGCCGCGCGTTCGGCTGCGGTGCTGGCTTCCTGCGCGGCAGCGGCGGCAGACGCCGTTGCCGCGGCGGTGAGCGTAGGCTGGCCGATACCGATACCGGTGCCTGCCGCTGCCCCTGGACCCGGGCCGGCCGCGATGCCGGTGGCCGTGGCGCCGCTGACTTGCGGGCCGGCGGCGCTGATGGCGGCCTCCGCTGGGCGGATCGCCGTGTTGCCTGGCGTAACTGTGCCGTCTGGTGCTGCCGGGGCGCCAGCGGTGGCCGGGTTGGGCGGCGCGCCGGGCGGCGCAATGGCAGCGTTGCTTGCCAGGGTTGCAGCGGCCTGGGCGGCGGCCTGTGCTTCGCGCAAGGCTTGCCTGCGCGCTTCGAGGCGCAATTCGGTTTGTTCGATTTCGAGGTCGCGGGTGACGTCGCGCGCGTCCTCCAGGCGCTGTGCGGTCAGGCGGTCTTGCAGGGACAGTGCTTGGGTGGCCGCGGCTGCGCGGGTGCGTTCGGCGTCGTCTTCCATACGTCTTGCCTCTGCTGCAGTGGCATTGCTCCGGACCTGTCGCGTGCGTGCGGCAGTCGTCGCGGCTTCCGCAGCCCTGGCTTCCAGCGCGGCGGGTGTCGCTTCGTCACTGGCTGTCGAGGCAGGGGCGCCAGCGCCTTGCTGGCCGGTCCGGGCCAGGCGCGCTTCGGCGGCCAGGGCTTGCTGGCGATCGCGGGCAAGGCGCGCCTCGCCGGCTGCGCTGGCTTCTGCCGCGGCGTTGGTGGCCGCTGCCTGTTGGCGCGCCAGGGCTGTGCGCGCATCGTTCGTCGCTGCGTTCCCGGCTTCGGCATTGGCGGTCGCGGCTTGCTGGCGCGCCAGGGCCAGCCGTGCAGCAACGGCTTGTTCCGACTCAAGTGTTCCGGCCTGCTCGGCGACCAGGCGGCGCGCGGTGTCGAGGCGGTCGGCAGCGGCGCGTTCGGCGCGGGTGCGGCCCAGCTGGCCGGCCTCTGCTTCCTGCAGCGCCGCGCGGCGTTCGGCATTGAGGCGATCAGCCAGGGCCTGGGCTGCCAGGTCTTGCTCGCGCGTACTCTCCAGTTGCCGTGTCGTTGCGGCCTGTGCCTCGGCCAGGCGCTGCTGTTGCGTATCGTTAAGCTCATCGGCAGCCAGGGCCGCGCCCGCAACTTGGCGCGCCTCCAACAATTGATCGGCGGCAACGCGCTGCTGCGTAGTCAGTTCGGCCAGGTTGGGGGAGGGTGTCGCCAACTCCTGCGCGGCGGCATCGGGCTGCAGCGCGGCCGCAGCATCGCCGACGACTGCGGCCGCCTCGCCCAGCGCGGACAAGGCGCGCTGCGGTGCCGCATTGAATGCTGCAGTCAATGAATCCTCATCCGCCGAAAGCGTGCCGCCGCTGGCGACATCGATGCCAGCCCGGCCGAGCGCCGCCTGCTGCGATGTCAAGACCGCTGCCAGCGAAGGCGGCGCATTGGCATTCGCGTTATCGACAAGCTGCCGTGCCGCCGCGGCGAACGCCGCCGCATCGCCACCATTGGCGGCAAGCTCGCGCAAGCGCCGCTGCGCCAGCACCAGGTTGGACAGGAACAGGCCCAGCGAAGACACCGAAGGTGCCGTTTCGGCGGGCGGCGGGGTGGCGGTGGCAGGCGCCACACGATCGCCCAGCGTTGCCGGAGTGACAGTGGTGGCACTGCTGACAGGGTCGATAGGAATCACGCGGCACCTTTCAACGGGGACAATTGCAGGTTGCCAGAAATCGCGGCCGCGCATCGTTAGGTGGCGCACGGTGGGCGCAGGCGTGCAGCCTTATCTTGACCCTTCCACTGCAACCCTAACGACGAGGAACCCGATCATGGATAACAACATCACCCGCAGCGAAAACCCAGCCAAAGACCTGCGCGCCGGCATGCACAGCACCATCGATAAAGTAGCCGACAATATCACCAGCATCACCGACCAGGTAGGCGTCAAAGGCGACCAGTTGAACGCTGCCTATAAACGATTTGCGGAATCCGGCCGCAATTATGTGCGCCAGAGCCCCGGCAAATCGTTGCTGGTAGCGCTGGCCGCTGGCTACGCTGTCTCCAAGCTGCTCGGTACGCGTAAGCACTAAGCCGGGGAGCGCGCCGTGCCCACAAGCAAACCTGACCCGGCTAAACGCGGCGCTGGACTGGCCGCGCAGTTTCCCTATAACGTTAACAAGGCTGCGGAGCACGGCGCCGGCATACCGTCCACAGGGGCCAATACCAGCCCTGCGGACCCGCTGGAAACAGCCAGCAGCGCGAGCGAAAGCGCCGCTTCGCCCAAGGCCGGCGCGGGCGTGCCGCCGCAGGGTGTCAATCCCGGCAACGGCCCGCTCGACCGGCTGCGTACCGATGCCGCCGGCCGCCCGCTCACTACCAACCAGGGCGTGCCCGTATCGGACAACCAGAATTCCTTGAAGGCCGGCTTGCGCGGCCCCGCGCTGCTGGAAGACTTCATCCTGCGCGAGAAGATCACGCACTTCGACCACGAGCGGATTCCCGAACGGGTAGTGCATGCACGCGGCTCCGCTGCGCATGGGTATTTCGAGTGCTACAGCGAATTGTCCGAACTGACGCGCGCCTCGCCATTCGCGGCCGCCGGCAAGCGCACACCGGTGTTTGTGCGTTTTTCCACTGTCGCCGGCGAGCGCGGTTCCACCGACACCGCACGCGACGTGCGCGGCTTCGCGGTCAAGTTCTATACCGATGAAGGCAACTGGGACCTGGTCGGCAATAACATCCCGGTTTTCTTCATCCAGGACGCGATGAAATTCCCGGACCTGGTGCATGCGGTAAAGCCCGAGCCGCACAGCGCGATGCCGCAGGCGGCCAGCGCGCATGACACCTTCTGGGATTTCGTGTCCCTGATGCCGGAATCCATGCACATGCTGATGTGGGTGATGTCGGACCGGGCGATCCCGCGCAGCTTCCGCACCATGCAGGGATTTGGCGTGCATACCTTCCGCCTGGTGAATGCGGCGGGACAGTCGCGCTTCGTCAAATTCCACTGGCTGCCCAGGCAGGGCACCTATTCCCTGGTGTGGGACGAGGCGGTGCGCATCTCCGGCGCCGATCCCGACTTCCACCGGCGCGACCTGTGGGAATCGATCGAGATGGGCGAATACCCCGAGTGGGAGCTGGCGCTGCAGGTCTTCACGGAAGAAGAAGCGGCCGAATTCCCCTTCGACGTGCTGGACCCGACCAAGATCGTACCGGAAGAACTGGTGCCGCTGCAGGTAGTCGGGCGCATGGTGCTGGACCGTAACCCGGACAATTTCTTTGCCGAGACGGAGCAGGTGGCGTTCTGCGCCGCGCATGTGGTTCCCGGGATCGATTTCAGCAACGATCCATTGCTGGCGGGGCGCATCCATTCCTACGTGGATACCCAGATCAGCCGACTGGGCGGGCCGAACTTCCACGAAATCCCGATCAATGCGCCGCTCGCGCAAGTGCACAACAACCAGCGCGACGGCATGCACCGGCAGGCTATCCATCGCGGCCGCGTTGCCTATGAACCGAACTCGCTGGGCGGCGGTTGCCCGTTCCAGGCCGGCCGCATGGGCTTCATGTCCTTCCCCGAGCCGATGCAGGAAGATAAGGTGCGCGGCAAGCCGGAGCTGTTCGCCGACCACTATTCACAGGCGCGCCTGTTCTGGCAAAGCCAGACGCCGGTCGAGCAGATGCACATCGCCCATGCTTTCAGTTTCGAATTGAGCAAGGTGCAGGTGCCGGCGATCCGCGAACGCACCCTGTCCATGCTGGTCAATGTCGATGCGGCGCTGGCGGATATGGTGGCGCTGCGCCTCGGCACCAAGGCGCCGGATCCGCAACCGATGGCTACCACGGGCGAGCTGCCCACCTACCAGCCGTCGCCGGCGCTGTCGCTGATGGCGCGGCCGGGCCAGGCCGGTGTCCATGGGCGCAAGGTGGCGCTGCTGGTTGCCGCCGGCTGCGACGAGGCCATGGTGGATGCGCTGCAGGCCGAGCTGGAAGCGCAGGGGGCGGTCACGCGTCTGGTGGCGCCGCATGTCGGCCTGGTCGGTGGCCTGGAAGCCGATATGTCGCTGGAGACCGGGCCGGCGGTGCTGTTCGATGCTGTCGTGGTGCCGGACGGGAGTGCGGCAGCCGAGGCACTGGCCGCCAACGCGCTGGCAGTGGAGTTCGTGACCCTGCAATACCGTCACTGCAAGCCTTTGATGGTGGTCGGGGCCGGCGCAACGCTGCTGGCGGCGGCGGGAATTCCAGCGACCTTGCCGGGCGGCGCCCCCGACCCGGGCCTGGTGGGAACGGCGCCGGCCGACTTGCAGCCGGCGCTGGCGGCATTCATCGCGGCCCTGGCCGGCCCGCGCGTGTTCGACAGGGAGACCGATCCGCCGGTTGTATGAATATAGGCAGCCACCCTGGGGCGGTGTAGACTAGCCCAATGGATGAGTACGCCCAACAAAAATGGCTGCCTCACGAGCGCCCGCTGTTGCCGGGCTCTCCCTCTACGCCGCTGCACTCGGCGCCCAAGCGGCTGGCCTTCCTGCTGGTAGGTCTGGTGGTGGCGCTGACCGGCGGCCTCGGTAACGCGCTGGTGACGGTCAACCTGGTGTATGCCCAGGGATCGCTGGGCGTGACCAGCGCGGAAATCCAGTGGCTGCCGGCGGCCTACGTCATGGGCAATGTCTCCATGAACCTGCTGCTGGTGAAGTTCCGCCAGCAGTTCGGCCTGCGCCTGTTCACGGAGTTGTTCCTGCTGCTGTATGCCGTGGTTACGGTGGCCCACCTGTTCGTGCACGGCCTGGCGTCGGCCATTGCAGTGCGCGCGGCGCACGGCATCAGCGGCGCAGCACTGACGGTGCTGGGGCTGTACTACGTGCTGCAGGCTTTTCCAGCGCAGCACCGCTTGAAAGGCGTGGTGCTGGGCATCGGCTTTGCGCAATTATCGCTGCCGCTGGCGCGCATCTTTTCCTCCGAACTGCTGTCCATCGGCGAATGGCGCGGCTTGTACTCGTTTGAACTGGGCATGGCCTTGGTGTCCTTCGGCTGCGTGCTGCTGCTCAAGCTTCCTCCGGGCGACCGCGTGAAAGCATTCGAGAAGATGGACTTCGTGACTTTTGCACTGTTTGCGCCCGGAGTCGCTTTCCTGTGCGCGGTGCTGGCGCTGGGCCGCACGGTGTGGTGGTTCGAAGCGCGCTGGATCGGCTGGGCGCTGGTGGCCTTCATCGTGCTGTTCACGGCGGCGGTGGCAATCGAACATAACCGCCGCAAGCCCCTGCTCAACACGCGCTGGCTGACCACAACCAGCATGACACGCCTGGCGATCTCGGTGCTGCTGATCCGCGTGGTGCAGTCGGAAGCTGGCGGTGCGGTGGGCTTCCTGCAGGCGATCGGGTTGAACAACGACCAGATGCAAACCTTGTGGCTGGTGGCCCTGGCGGGTTGCGCGCTGGGCATCCTGAGCAGTGCCCTGATCATCACGCCGCAGCGGCTGCAGCCAATGCTGATGTTCGCGCTGGCGCTGATGGCTGCCGGAGCGTGGATCGATTCGCAGGCCAGCAGCCTGACGCGCCCGGAGCAGATGTATTTCAGCCAGTTCCTGCTGGCGTTCAGCGGTACTTTCTTCCTGGGGCCGATCTTCGTATCGGGCTTCGGCGCCGTAATTGCGCAACCGTGCAACCTGATCAGCTTTTCGCTGATGTTTTCGATGACGCAGAACCTGGGTAGCCTGCTTGGCTCGGCGCTGGTGGGCACCTTCCAGGTCGTGCGTGAAAAATTCCATTCGAGCCAGCTGGTCGAGCACCTGACGCTGCAGGACCCGCAGGTGGCGGCGCGCGTGCAGGCTTTCGGCCTGCCGTCGCTGAGCGGGGCGGCGACGAGGGAAGCCAATATCCTGGCCTATAACGATGTTTTCCTGATGATCTTCTTTGTTGCCTGCGGCACGCTGGCGTGGATGGCCCTGCATTATGCGTGGCAGGTCTGCACTGCCACCCGGGCGGCGGCGCCGGCACAGGATGCGCAGACTGGCATGGCACAGGTTTCACTTTCCAACTCGGGGGGCCAATGAGCACATCACCACCAGCAAGCGAAACTGCCGCAGCGCCCCCTGCGCCCGACCGGCGCGCGCAATGGCTGTCGGGCGTCGGTTTCGCCCTGATCGCCTTGATCGGTGTGCTGGTTGTACTGTACGCGTGGCGCCTGCCGCCTTTCACCAGCCCTATCGTGTCGACCGAAAATGCCACTGTGCGTGGCCAGGTGACGGTGATCGGCTCGCAGTTGCCGGCCTATGTCGCGGACGTGAAAGTGCAGGACTTCCAGTTCGTTCGCAAGGGCGATTTGCTGGTGGAGCTGGATTCGCGCATCTACCGCCAGCGTTTCGAGCAGGCGCAGGCCCAGTTGGCTGCGCAAAAGGCAGCGCTGGCGAACTGGGAACAGTCGCGCGCCAGCGCCAAGGCAGGCATTGCACTGCAAGAGGCGGTGCTCTCAAACGCGCAGGCGCAAGCTGCGCGCGCCTCGGCCGACTACAGGCGTGCGGAGCAACTGGTCGGCGACGGCTCGCTGTCGGTGCGCGAGCAGGACGCCCAGCGTGCGGCCCGCGCGCAGGCGCAAGCGGCGGTAGCGCAGGCCAGGGCGAATGTCGATATCGCGCGGCAGCAAGCGCAGTCGGTCACCGTCAATCGCGGCGCGCTGGAGGCTACGGTGGCGAATGCGGAGGCGGCGCTGAAGGCCGCGACCGTGGACCTGGACAACACGCGCATCATTGCACCGGCAGATGGACAGTTGGGGCAGGTGAATGTGCGGCGCGGCGCCTATGTGGGTTCAGGCGCCCAGCTTATGGGGCTGGTGCCGCGCGACATGTGGGTCATCGCCAACCTCAAGGAAACGCAGATGAACGGCGTGCAGGTGGGGCAGGGGGCGACCTTCAAGGTCGACGCGCTGGACGGCGCGACGCTGACCGGGCAGGTCGAACGCATATCGCCCGCTACCGGCTCCGAGTTCGCCGTGCTGCCGGCGGATAATGCCACAGGCAACTTCGTCAAGATCTCGCAGCGGATTCCGGTTCGCATCAAGATTGACCAGGGCCAGAAGCTGGCACAGCGCCTGCGCCCGGGGATGTCGGTGATCGTCAGCATCGATACAGCCTCGGTGCTGAATGAAAAAACGGACGGGGCGCGGCCATGAAACGCAGCGCTGCCGCCGCAGGGGTAGCCCTGGTGCTGGCTGGCTGCGCCGCGCGCATCCCCGCACCGATTGAATCGCAGCTATCGGTTCCCGCGCAATGGCGTAGCCAGGCAGCCGGCATGGAAAAGGCTGCGCTGGAGCGCGAGTGGTGGCAGGCGTATGGCGATCCGGCGCTGTCGGACCTGGTGGCGCGCGTACTGCGGCACAATACGGATGTGCGGCTGGCACAACTGCGGGTGGCGGAGTTTCGCGCCCGGCTGGCCGCAGCGGATGCGAACCGGGCGCCGACGCTGGGTGCAACCTTGACTCCGGTGCGCACGCGCACGCTGGCCTACAACGGCGTGCCAGCCATCACCAACCTGTTTGCAGGCGAATTCCAGGCCGCCTATGAAATCGACTTGTGGGGGCGCCTGGCTCACGCCAGCGAAGCCGCGGCCCAATCGCTGGCCGCGGAACGCGCCAATGCGGATGCTGCGCAACTGTCGGTGGCGGCCCTGGCGGCCAACGGCTACCTGCAGTTGCGCGGGCTTGACGCACAGCTTGACCTGGCGCGCGCCACGCTGGATTTGCGCGAGCAATCGCGCCGGCTTGCGCAGCGGCAGTTTGAAACCGGCTATACCTCGCGCCTGGAATGGCTGCAGGCGCAGGCCGAGTACGAGGCGGCAGCAGAGCAGGTGCCCCAGTTGCTGCGGCAGATCAGCGAGCAGGAAAACGCGCTGTCCCTGCTGGCCGGCAGCAGCCCCGGTCCGATCGCGCGCGGCAAGACCCTGGACGAGCTGTCGCCGCCGGTAATCCCGGTCGGCCTGCCATCAACCCTGCTGCAACGACGCCCGGACATCGCGCGCGCCGGGCATGGTGTAGCCGCGGCGAAGTCCGGCGTGCAGGCGACCAGCGAACAATTACTGCCCACATTGCGCCTGACCGCTACCGGCGGCGTGCAATCGACGGATTTCAGCAAGTTCCTGCATGATCCGGCCTTCCTGTGGCGGGTGGGCGCGGGGCTGGCGGCTCCGGTCTGGGACGGCGGCCGTGTACAGGCCCAGACCGATGCCGCCGCCGCGCAGCGCGACCAGTCGCTGGTAGCCTATGAGCAAACAGTGCGCGTCGCGCTTGCCGAAGTTGAAAACAGCCTGAGCGCCTTGCAGCGCCTGCGCGAGCAGACGGTGCAGAACGACGCCCGCCGCGCCACGGCGGCAGAAACGCTGCGCATTGCGCGCAACCGCTACCGCAATGGCTACGCGTCCTACCTGGAAGAACTCGATGCCCAACGCACCCTGTTCAATGCCGACGTGACGCGCCTCCAGTTGCGCAGCCGCCTGCTGGGCGCCAGCGTGGACTTGTACCGGGCGCTGGGCGGCGGCTGGGCGGGCGACTAGCTGCCAACGTTCTGCGCAACGGTAATGGCCCACCACGGGCCTTTCGTTTGGCCCAGTTGCGCGGCCCAATACCATGCCGAGACGTCGCTCCACTGTCCGCCGTAGGCATCGGCGATGCGTTCGTGAACCTCCAGCTTTTGCGTTCCCCGCGATGCAATGAAGCCGGACCAGCGCTCTTGCCCGACGATTTTGACTGGCTGCACGGTAAGTTCGTAGCCGTTCGCCTTGAAGCAGTCGCTGCTTGCGTGGAGCTTGCGCGTGCCCTGGTCCACCCAGCGGATGACGATTTCGCGCTCGCCATCGCTGAAACGGCCGACACGGCCGGGAAAGTTCTGCTGGAAGCGCGTCTCGATCGGCGTCAGGGGAAGCGGGGTGAGCTTTCGGCCCTCGAAGCTTGTGGGCCATCCCGGGAAGCCGGCGGTTACGCGGGCACCGGCGTTGTTCTCGAAAGCCAGCGGCGCGAGGGACGCTAAAGCGCATAGGCCGGCAAATGCAATGGTGGCGAGCGATTTCATGCTGCGGGCGGCTCCAGGCGGCGGGTCATGAAGAGGATACCTGCACCCGCGGCAGCAAAACTGACAATACCGATGGCGCCATGGGCTGTAGCGGGCAGCTGCACGATGCCGGCCTCCATATAGAACAGTGCCGTGGCGCGGACGGCGTTGGCGGCGACGACGGCGACGATTGCCAGCATCAGGGCGGCGGCCGTACGCAAGGACGACAGCCGGACTGCGCCAGCCAAGGTGGCGGCCAGCAGCAGTCCGGCCCACAGCATTTTTACGCCACTGCAAGGAGCATCGATGGCAACCAGTTGTCCGTGCCATGCCAGCATGGCGCCCTCGCGCGCGACCGCGATGCCGTTCATGCGCAGCAGGAATACCGACAGGTCGCCAGCGATAACGCGCAGTGGATAACCCAGGTAGAACTGCAAGGTCGCCGCAAACGGCAGCGCCAGGATGCACAGCGCGAACAAGGCCATGTCAAAACGCTTGCCCAGCCGCAGGCTGCTGGCCAGCGTGGTGAGCGCCAGCGCAAAAACCAGGGAGCGAGCCGGAACAGGAACGTGGCATGCAGTGGCGGCGAGGTAGGCGGCCAGGCATGCGCTCGGCAGCAGTAGCGGACGGGCCAAGGCAGCGCGTTTCGGCGTCAAAGCGATGCTGGCGGCAGCAGCGGCAATGGCCAGCAGCCCGGCACTGTCGTTCGATCCATCCAAGGTTCCGGCTACGAACCAGTGCAGGGCTGGCCAGAACGCCAGGCATAAGGCGGCCAGCAGCAGCGAAAATGGCGGCAGCTTCATTGGCTGCGGTAGCGGCGATGCCATGCCAGCATGAGGGCCGCTACCATGATCATGGCCCAGGTTTCCGGTTCCGGAATGGTTGGCACGCTGCCAGGCGGCACTGGCTCCAGGCCCGCATCCTTATATTGCTCGCGTGTTTCCAGCACGACGGCGCCGGAAACGGCAGTGACCAGCTGGTAGCGCGTGGCCAGCGTGACGGCAGCGCCGCTCCGGCCCGGGTCCGCGCTCATGGCAGTGACTTCGTTTGCTGCCCACAACCGAACCAGGTGCTGGGAGCTACGGCTGGATAGCGGCATGCCGCTGCCGCTGCGGCGCTCGCGGGACAGGACCGTTTGCGTGGCTCCCGGTTGCCACTGCGCCAACAGCTTGCGCAGGTCATCGCCCACGTTGCCGAAGCCGGGTACAGCGCTTACTCCCTTGAGTTGCTGGGCAATCTCGTTGGGCCCACGCTCCAGCGCCAGGTCATACAGGGCAACCTGGCTTGCACGGCGTTCAAAGCGCTGCCGCAAGGCTTCAGCCGACTGCGATGCCAGCGGTTGTGCGCCATGTATCCATACGATCGCGCCGCGTGACGACATGGCAGCCCAGTCCCACGCCGCGCCCAGTGCTTCGCTGTTATCGCGTCCGCCTTTGAATTCCAGCTGCGCGAGGTACTGGCGCGTGAGGAGCGAGTTGGCGCTGTTATGAAGGAACAGCGCCGGCTTTTCATCGTCGGCAAATACCACGGCCATCTCGCTGTTTGCGGGCAAGGATGCCAGCCCTTCAAGCAGCTGGCGTTTGCGCTGCTGCATGGACAAGGAGCCGTCAATGACCACGGCAACCCGCTGGGGCGGCATGGCTGCGGTTTCGCTGAACTTCTGGACGACGATCTTTCCGTCATTGCTTATCTGGTCGGGGCTCCAGGCCAGCGCTGCCGGACGGCTAGCGGGCGCCCAGACCGTGTGCATCGGCTGCCATGGCGACGGCTCTTCCAGCTCGCCACGGACGGCATACAGGTCGCGGGGACCCGCTTGTGCATTCAGTCCAGGGCTGCCTTTCAAAGGGGCCGTCGATTCGAACCAAACCGCGTGGCGCAGGTCCGGGGCCAGGTCGAAGTTGCGTTCGCTGAAAGCCGGCAGCTGGAGATGCATCGCGCCTTGCGCGGGAGGAGCCATGGGAACGGTGATGCCCAGGCGGATTTTCATGTTGCCCGAAGGAGGAATCGGGAACAGCTGCACCAGCACCCGGTCGTTGCCCGCCGTGGTGACCAGCAATGGATCGCGGCTCTGCCTGACCACTTTTGCGTAGGCCTCGCGCACTTGTGCGCGGCCGCCGAAGGCAGCCTCACGCTCCTCACCGTCAATCCAAAGCGTTGCGCGCGAAACTACGCCGCCCGGCGGCAAGGCGATTTCGGCCCGGCCTTCCTGCTGGCCCGGTGACTTGTTGTGGAACTCCATGGTCCATTCCATGTAGCCCAGCGCGGCATTGGCATCGATCGAGCCATCCATGCGCGAGGCCACAAGGGCTATGTCGTTGACGCGCTGGCCTACACTGGTGCCTCCCCGGTCATTGTCGAAAGTGCGCTCCCAATCGCGCATCGAGCGGTGCAGTGGGGCGGGATGGGAATTGAACACGGTGCCCGTCACCCGATAGAAGGTGGTTCTTGCTTGCTCCGGGTCGCTCTCCGTCTGGCTGGTGAACAGGGTGCCGAGCAAGTCGGTCGCTTGCCCCGCCTGCCGGTAGCAAAGGCGCAGCATCATTTTTTCATCGCCGGCCTTGCGCAGGAGCTGGATGCCGCGCAGCCGGGTCGCGGCAGAATCCGATGCGGCCATCTGCATGCCTATCCGTGTCAAAGTGGAAGGGGCATCAATCGCCAGCAGTACAAGAAAGGCGAGCGCTATGCCTTTCCATAGCTTGCCGGGCGGCTGGCCGCTGCGAGATTTCAAAGCCTTGCGGGCAAAGACGGCGCATAGCAGGGCAAGCATCGGCGAAAGCCCGAGCAGTCCGATGCCGAAGGCGATAATCGCGATTGCTGCAATGGGGGATATCGGCAGGAACACCAGGCTGTAAAACACGGCCACGCCGGCAGAGAAGGTGTGCAGCAAGGCCCAGCGCGGCGGCACGGCTTCGCCGCGCACGAGCGCCAGCAGAAGCCGCGCATTTGCCAGCGGTATCGTGGCGTAGAGGATGAAGTGAAGCGGCGTTGGCAGGGGATCGAAGAAGATCTGGCGGCACATGCCGGTGAATGATTCGAACAGCAATGCGGCTATGGGCAGCACCACCCCGAACAGCGCAACAAAGGCGATGGTGCCATGGGGCTGGCGCGGCCGGCGCGGCAGGTCTTCTGCGGAGGAGTGTTCGGGCATTGCGCTTCCAATGTGGATAGGGAAGCGCAATCCTAGTTGATGAATGTGCGTTGACTATGTGTTTCGTGTGAAGCTGCGCGCCGCCTAATGCAGAAGGTGGCCGTGCACTTCAGCAGTCAGCTTGTCTATGCGTTCGACCAGCTGCTTGGTGGTCTCGGTCAACTCGGTATTCTGGCGAAGCAGCTCCATCATCTGTGCCGTATGGCGCGCCGCCTGCTGCGCCAGCGCTTCCCGGTGCCGGGCGTCGGCATCATTATGGGCTTTGTCACGCTCGGCCTGGCGGGTCTGCGCCAGCAGGATCAGCGGCGCCGCGTAGGCGGCCTGCAGGCTGAATGCAAGGTTCAGCAGGATGAAGGGGTAGCGG
This sequence comes from Duganella sp. Root336D2, assembly GCF_001425005.1. Taxonomy (GTDB): domain Bacteria; phylum Pseudomonadota; class Gammaproteobacteria; order Burkholderiales; family Burkholderiaceae_D; genus Rugamonas. Next base: position 442,129 of record NZ_LMDB01000012.1, read on the forward strand.
TCGAAATGCGCGAAGCCCCATATGTTGGCGCCGATCCACAGCGCGACAATGATAGTCTGTGCCCCCAGGAATAGCGGGGTACCGAAGAAGCGGGCGAAGGCTTCCGCTTTCAGGCCGAAGGTGTCCGCGCCAAACGTCTTGCTCAGGTGTTCATGCTCGCGGTGGAAGCGCAGGTGGTCGCCGTCGTGGCCTGGCTGGGCGCTCATGACATTCTTTCCTTAGTCGACCGGGATGAACAGTTCGCAGGCAAATTCACCTGTTTCCGGATCTGCACGGAAGTCGGCGGCATAGCGTTCGAAGCAGGGGCCGGGGCGGCTTGCCAGCCCCGCTGAGGGCAGGCCCTCGCTGTAGAAGGCATGCCACGCTTCGCCGATGCCGGCCGGGTCGCCGTAGTAATCGGCCACCGCGTAGCGCCCGCCGGGAATGGTGGCCAGCGCCGCCGGCGGCGGCGCCGGGTCATCATGGCCGATTTCGACGCAGGCGTCGTAGCGGCATTTTTCCGGCGGCGTATTGCCGGGATCATCCATCGCTACGCCATAAGTGACCCGCCCCAGCAGGCCGTTGTCCCGCATCCAGGGCGCCACGACGCCGCGCCAGAATTCGCCCAATGCCGGTCCAAAGGGGCCGGTGTGGCGCAGGAAGGCGACACGGGCGGGAGCAATTTCGATGGCGCGGACTTTCATGGCAGGCTCCTTATTCGGCAACGGGTGCCGGTGCGTGCTTCTGATGCTTGCGTACCTTGTGGACGATGCGCTTGAGCAGGTGCTCTGCATCGTCCACATAGGTGAACACGGCCGGCACCACCAGCAGCGACAGCAGGGTTGAAGTAATCAGGCCGCCGATCACCGCAATCGCCATCGGCGAGCGGAAGCTCGGGTCGGCGCCCCAGCCCATGGCTAGCGGCATCATGCCGGCGCCCATGGCGATGGTGGTCATCAGGATCGGGCGGCTGCGCTTGTGGCAGGCGTCGACCAGCGCATCGAAGCGGCTCATGCCGTCGGCGCGCGCCAGGATCGCATAGTCGACCAGCAGGATCGAATTCTTGGTCACGATCCCCATCAGCATGATCAGGCCGATCATGGACGGCATCGACAGCGCTTTCTGCGTCACCAGCAGTGCCACGAAGGCGCCGCCGATCGACAGCGGCAGCGCGGCCAGGATGGTCAGCGGCTGCAGGAAGTCGTGGAACAGCAGCACCAGCACGCCATAGATGCACAGCACGCCGATCAGCATGGCGATGCCGAAACTGGCGAACAGGTTCTGCATCTCCTGGGTGTCGCCGAGTTCAGCGCGGGTCACGGTTGGCGGCAGGTTTTTCATTGAAGGCAGCTGGCGTGCTTCTTCGTCCAGCTCACCCAGCGAGCGGCTGCCCAGTTCCACGTCCAGCGTTACATTGCGGCTGCGGTTCAGGCGGTCGATCTGTGCCGGTCCCGAATCCATCGTGATGGATGCGACATTGGCCAGCATGACCGGGCCGTTGCGGCCGGGAACGGTCAGGCGTCCGATGGCATCGAGGTCGGCGCGCACGCTGTCCGGCAGCTTGACGCGGATCGGCACCTGGCGCTCGGCCAGGTTCATCTTGGTCAGCTCGAAGTCGTAATCGCCGGCGGTCGCCACGCGCACCGTTTCGCCGATGGCGTTGGCGGTTACGCCCAGGTCGGCGGCCCTGGCAAAGTCGGGACGCACGATGATTTCAGGACGCACCAGCGAGGCGCTGGAGGTCACGTTGCCGATGCCGTGCAGCGTGCGCAGGTCGCGCTCGACCTTGCGCGCCGAATCAATCAGCGCCACCGGGTCTTCCGAGCGCAGCACGAGCTGCATCTTCACGCCGGTATCCGGCGGACCGACTGTGAAGCGGGCGCCGGGCAGGGCGGACAGCTTCTCGCGGATCATATCGTCGATCTGCGGCATCGATTCCTTGCGGTCGTTGCGGTGCCTGGTAGTGATGGTCAGCACGGCACGGCGCGCTTCGGCAGCGGCGCCGGGCGCGAACGCATCGCCCGAGGAACCGCCGCCAATGGAACTGAACACATTGGTCACCGGCTTCACTTCCATGATGGCCAGGCGTGCACGTTCTGCAATGGCGCGGGTCTCGGCCAGCGTGGAACCCGGCGGCAGTTCCAGGTTGACCATGGTCTGGCCGCGATCGGCCGGCGGCACGAAGCCGGTCGGCAGCAGGCCTACCAGCATGATCGAGCCGATGAAGAAGGCGCCTGCCGCCAGTGCGGTCTTGCCGCGATTGTTCAGGCACCAGCGCATGGTCTTCATGTAGCGCTGCATGATCCAGCCGTCTTCCTGCTGCGCCTTGTCGGTCGCTTTCAGCAGGTGGGCCGCCATCATCGGCGTCAGCAGGCGCGCCACCACCAGCGAAGCCAGCACCGCCAGCACTGCGGCCCAGCCGAACTGCTTGAAGAACTTGCCGGGAATGCCGCCCATGAAGGCGGTCGGCAGGAACACGGCCACCAGGGCGAAGGTGGTGGCGATCACCGCCATGCCGATTTCGTCGGCCGCTTCCATGGCTGCCTGCATCGGTGTCTTGCCCATGTGCAGGTGGCGTTCGATATTCTCGATTTCCACGATGGCGTCGTCCACCAGCACGCCGACCACCAGCGCCAGCGAGAGCAGGGTCACGGTGTTGAGCGTGAAGCCCATCCAGTACATGCCGAGGAAGGCCGGCAGCACGGACAACGGCAGCGCGGACGCGGCCACCAGCGTAGCGCGCCAGTCGCGCAGGAACCAGAACACCACCAGCACGGCCAGGATGGCACCTTCGTACAGCAGTTCCATCGAGCCGGAGAAGTTTTCGGCCACCGGTTCGGCGTTGTCGATCGATTGCGTGATGTCGATGGTCGGATGCGCCTTGCGCAGCTCTTCCACTGCGGCGCGCGCGTCGGCGGCGACCTGGGTTTCGCTGGCGCCCTTGGTGCGGAAGATTTCGAAGGCGACGACCTGCTTGCCGTCCTGGGATGCCTCGGAGCGCGGCTCGGCAATCGTATCGGTCACGTTGGCCACCTGCTCGAGGCGAATATGGCGGCCGTCGCCCAGCGGAATATCCATCTGCGACAGTTCCTGCGCGCTTTTTACGGTGGCGATGGTGCGTACCGATTGCTCGGCGCCGCTGACGTCGCCGCGCCCGCCCGGCGCTTCTTTTTGCACCTGGCGCAGCATGCGCGACACATCCAGCGCCGATACGCGCAGCGCTGCCATGCGTTCGTCATCGAGCTCGACGCGGATTTCGCGGCTCACGCCGCCGACCCGCTTGACCGCGCCAACGCCCTGCACCGACAGCAGCTTCTTGGCGACGGCATTATCCACATACCAGCTGAGGTCCGCGTCGTCGACTTTGGTGCCTTCTTTCGGTGTGACGTTGAAAGCCAGGATCACGCGGCCTGCGGTGGAAACCTTGCTTACCACCGGGTCGCGCATCTCGCCGGGCATGTCGGCACGCACCTGGGTGACCGCATCGCGCACTTCGTTGACGGCGTCGGACAGGTTCTTCTCGAGGATGAATTCGACGGTAATGGTGGCGGTGCCGTCCAGCACCTTGGCATAGATATTCTTCACGCCTTGCAGCGTAGCGACCGAATCTTCGATCTTGCGCGCCACTTCGGTTTCCAGCTGGGCAGGGGCGGCCCCCGGCAGGGACGCTGAAACGGTGACGATCGGCAGTTCGATGTCCGGGAAGTCCTGCACCGGATTGGCGCGGTAGGCCATCCAGCCTGCCAGCGACAGCAGGATGAACAGCATGATTGCCGGAACCGGGTGTTTGATTGAGAGGGCTGAAAAATTCACGGCGCCTCCTTAGCGTGCCGGCTTGATCGGCGTCGAGGCCTGGGCTGGCGCGCCGGTATTGCGCACCAGGTCACCGTCATTCAGGAAGCCCGCGCCGGCAGCCACAATCTGTGCGTCGGGCGCCAAACCGGACAGCACTTCAATGCGCTCGCCGATGCGGCGGCCCGGCTGCACCTTGACCTGGCTCACGCGCTGGTCCTGGTTCAGGCGGAACACGTAGCTGAAGCCATCGCGCACCGTAATCGCCTGCTGCGGCACGGTCAGCGCATCGGAGGCGCCCAGCTCGAACTGGCCGGAAGCGAACATGCCTGCCTTGAATGGCGCCTGCTTGCCGCTGTTCGGCGGCAGGTCGACGTAGACCAGGGCCGAGCGGGTTTGCGGGTCGATGGTCGGCGCCACCATGCGCACCTTGCCGGTCAGTTCGCTGCCGTTGGCGGCCTTCACCACGGCGCTGCCGCCGAGCTTGACGTTGCGCAGGTCGGCCGCGGTGACTTCGGCGCGCCATTCCAGGCGGCCCTGGCGGATCATGCGGAACAATTCGGTGCCGGGGCCTGCGACCGCGCCGACGGTGGCGCTGCGGGCCGAGATCACGCCCGCATCGGGCGCGACAACCCTGGTGTAGCGCAAACGCAGTTCGGCCGAGGCCAACATGGCCTTGGCGGAGGCGGCGCGCGCCTTGGCGGTGGCTTCGGCCGTGGTGTACTGGCTGATTTGCTGGGCGCTCAAGGCGCCGGTGTCTTCAATCGAACGGGCGCGGTCGGCGTTGGCCTTGGCTTCCGCCGCGGCGGCTTCCGCTTCCATCAGCGCGGCCTTGGCCTGCGCCACTTCCGCCTGCGGGGTTTCCGGTGCAAACACGGCCAGCACTTCGCCCTTGGTGACTGCATCGCCGACGTTGACTTTGACGTCGGACAGGCGCAAACCGTTCGATTCGCTGCTGATAATGGCTTCCTGCCAGGCGGCGACGTTGCCGTTGGCGGTAAGACGGATCGGCAGGCTGGTTTTTTGCGGGCGAACGGTGCTGACGGTCAGCGCGGGCTTGGCGGTGGCCGGTTTCTTGTCCTCGGCCATGGCGGAAGGCGCCTGCGCCAGGGCGGCGAGGGCGGCGGCAACGGCGATGGCGGCGACGGCGGAGGGAGTGCGGTGCAGTGGTTTCATAGATTATCCAGTCTCATTGCGCTGCGGGTGCGGTCCAGCCGCCGCCTGCTGCACGGTACAGGGAGATCCAGGCGGCGCTGCGTTCGCGCTCCAGGTTCACCACTGTGTTTTCTGCGGCCAGCCGCGTACGGCGGGCGTCTTCCAGTTCGAGCAGGCTGGCCAGCCCGTTCTTGTAGCGTTCTTCGGTCGCGGTGAAGAAAATGCGGTAGCCTTCCAGCGCGGTCTGGGCATCCCCGGCGCGTTCCTGGGTGCTTTGCAGCGCCACCAGCGCCTGTTCAACTTCGGACACGGCCTGGCGCACGCTGGCCTTGTAGCTCGATACGGCGGCGTCGTAACGGGCGCGTGAAGCATCCACATTGGCGCGGCGCACGCCCCAGTCGATGATCGGCAGGGTCATTTGCAGCGGGCCGATGGTCCAGACATTGGCGCTGATGTCCTGGCCTTCGGCATGCAGGCGGCCGCGCCCGACGGAGCCGGACAGGCCCAGGCGCGGCAGGCGCTCGGCGCGCGCATTGGCGACGTCGTAGCTGGCCGCCGCCACTTCCCGTTCGGCGTTGAACACGTCCGGGCGCTGGGCCAGCAACCGGGCCGGCAGCGAATCGATGGCGACGCCGGCGGCCGGTGACAGCACGGCATTGGCCGCGCTGTCGGCCAGGCGCGCGCGCAGGTCCGGTTCCGCGATGGCGGTCAGCGCCACCAGCACTTTCAATTCGCTGTCGCAGGCGGCGCGCTGGGCTACTGCACGGTTATTGCCATCGGCGGCGCTGGCGCGGGCCAGGGCGTTGGCCGACGTCGACTGGAAGCCGGCCTTGGTCGTGATGTCGGTCAGGCGCGCGGTATGGGTGCGCGATGCTGCGTCCATGCGGGCCACGGTCGACAGCTTTTCGCAGGCGCGCAGGCTGTAATACTGGTTGGCCGTTTCAGCCGCCACGCTGACGCGGGCTTCGTGCCAGCCCGCCTGGGCGCCTTCATGGCGCGCGATGGCGGCATTGCGGCGCGCCCGGCCGCCGCCGAACAGGTCGATTTCCCACTGGGCCTGGGCCAGCAGCTGGGTGGTGGTATTGCTTGGCGCGCTGGCGGACTGCTGGCTCATGCGGGTTGACGTCAATACGCCGGTCAGCGAAGGGGCGAGGGCGGCGCCGGCGGCGGTGCGCTCGGCGCTGGCTGCGGCAAAGCGCGCCTGGGCGCTGGCAATGGTGGGGCTGGCCGCCTGGGCGGCTTCAATCAATTGCACCAGCAGCGGGTCGGACTGGCGCTGCCACCAATCAGCCAGTTCGCCGGTGCTGCCGTTATGCGGCAGCGGGGCCTGCCATTGTTGCGGCGCATCCGCCGCGACCTTGTTCGCCGGTCCGGTGATGCCGCAGGCGCTTAGCGCCAGCATGGCCACCACCGATAGCGGGACCTGATATCTCTTCATGCCGTCCTTTCATTTTGCGCAACGTGAATTAGAGCATACAAATCAAACTATTAACATCCTGATACAAAGGAGTCTTTGCCCTCAATTCGGCGCCTAGCGTATAAAGAAAGCTCTGCGAATCATTGTATTGGGACGACATCATGCGAGGCTGGATACTCGGCGCCGTGCTAGCGGCGCTACCCCAAGCTGCCCTGTGGGCGGCGCCGCTGGCTGGCGAGCAGGCTGCTATCCATGTCCTGAACCGGCTGGCATACGGGCCGCGGCCTGGCGACATCGAGCGGGTGCGCCAGGCCGGCGTGCAAGCCTATATCGATGAGCAACTCAAGCCGCCGCCCTTGCCCGTGGAGCTGGCCCAGCGGCTGGACAAGCTGGAAACGCTGCAACTGAGCGCCGGCGACGCGCTGGAACGATTCCAGGAAGCACGAAATGGCGACAAAGGCGAGCGCCGCGAGGTGGTGCAGCAGATGGCGTCTGAAGCCGCCGAAGCCCGCCTGCTGCGCGCCATCGACAGCCCGCGCCAGCTGGAAGAAGTGATGGTTGACTTCTGGTACAACCATTTCAACGTATTTTCGGGCAAAGGGCAGGATCGCGCGCTGGTCACCAGCTATGAGCGCGACGCGATCCGTCCATACGTGTTCGGCTCCTTCCGCCAGATGCTGGGCGCCACGGCCCATCATCCGGCCATGCTGTTCTACCTGGATAACTGGGTCTCGAAGGCCGGCGGCCTGAATGAAAACTATGCGCGCGAGCTGATGGAGCTGCACACGCTGGGCGTGGACGGCGGCTATACGCAGAAGGACGTGACCGAACTGGCGCGCATGCTGACCGGCTGGACCTACCGTCCCAAGCGCGATGCCCGGTTTGCGTTCGATCCGCGCCGCCACGACAACGGCACCAAGACCTGGCTGGGCAAGCCGGTGAGCGCGCGCGGCGAGGCCGAAGGCGAGTATGCGCTGGACGTGCTGGCGGTGCATCCGGCCACCGCGCGCAATATCAGCCGCAAGCTGGCGCAGTATTTCGTGGCCGACCAGCCGCCGCCTGCCCTGGTGGAGCGCATGGCGCAGGGCTGGATCGCCAGCAAGGGCGATATCCGCGCCGTGCTGCGCACCCTGTTTGCCAGCCCGGAATTCATGGACCAGCAGTACGCCGGCGCCAAGTTCAAGACGCCGTACCAGTACGTGGTCTCCGCCTCGCGCGCGGCCGCCATGCCGCTGCCCGAAGTGAAGCCGCTGGTGGGCATCCTGAACCGCCTCGGCATGCCGCTGTACGGCTGCCAGACGCCGGACGGCTACAAGAATACCGAAGGCGCCTGGCTTAATCCGGATGGCCTTAGCCGCCGCATCAGCTACGCGCTGGCGCTTTCTGCCGGCGCCGATGCCGACAAGGTGCAGGAGGCGCTCGGCACGTCGGTATCCAGGCAGACCGCCGCCACCGTCGCCGGCAGCAACGAGCACCTGCGTGCCGCCATGCTGCTCGGCAGCCCCGATTTCATGCAACGCTAACGGAGCGCGCCATGCAACGACGCCAATTCCTGAATGCCTTTGCCGCCAGCGCCGGCCTGCTGCTGCCGCTCGGCCCCGATGCCTGGGCAGCCACCATGGCGCCGGGCAGCACCTCGCCGACCGCGAAAAAACTGATCGTTGTCATGCTGCGCGGCGCGGTGGACGGTTTGCACGTGGTGGCCCCGGTGTCCGACCCCGAATATGCGCGCCTGCGCCCGAATATCGCGCTGGCCAAACCGGGCGCCGAGGACGGCGCGCTGAACCTGGATGGCTACTTTGGCCTGCACCCCGCGCTGGCACCGCTAATGCCGCTGTGGGAGCAGAAGAAGCTGGCTTTCGTGCACGCCAGCGGTTCGCCCGATGCCAGCCGTTCCCACTTCGACGCGCAAGACTATATGGAATCGGCCACGCCGGGGGTGAAGAGCACGCAGGATGGCTGGATGAACCGCCTGCTGGGCGCCCTGCCGGGCGACACCACGCCGACGCGGGCGCTCAGCATCGGGCCTGTGATGCCGCGCGTGCTTTCCGGTGCGCTGCCGGCCACCAACCTGGCCAACGGCGCGGCCGGCACGCGATCCACGCCGCTCGACCGGCCGCAGATTGCGAAAGCCTTCGACGCGCTGTATGCCGGCAATGAGCGCTATGGCAAGGTGTACCAGGCCGGCCGCCAGGCCCATGAAGAGGTGATGGCCGCGGCCAACAGCGGCATCATGTCCGAAATGCAGGCCGCCGATAATGGCGCCCCGCTGCCGAACGGCTTCCCCGACGATGCCGGCCGGCTCGCCACGCTGATGCGCAATAACCAGAATATCCAGCTCGCCTTCATTGCACTGGGCGGCTGGGACACCCACGCCAACCAGGGCGCTGGCACCGGGCAGCTTGCCAACCGGCTGCAGCCGCTCGGGCAAGGGCTGGCAACCCTGGCGCAGCGCCTTGGCCCGCTGTTCGACGATACGGTGATCGTGGTGATGTCCGAATTCGGCCGCACCGCGCGCGAAAACGGCAATCGCGGCACCGACCATGGCCATGGCAACGCCATGTGGCTGCTGGGCGGGAAAGTCCAGGGCGGCAAGGTGGCCGGCGAATGGAAAGGCCTGGCCGACGCCCAGTTGAACGAAGGGCGCGACTTGCCGGTCACCACCGATTTCCGCCACGTGCTGGCCCATGTCGCCGAGCGCCACCTGCGCCTGCCTGATAGCGCGCTGGCTCGGACTTTCCCCGGCCTGCCGTCCGGTGCGCGCTTGCAGTTGCTGGCTTAGTCCGCAAGCACCCCGAGCTGGCGCAGGAAGGCGAGGTTGTCTTCGATGTGCCAGTTATCGGTAATGCGGCCGCCGGCAATGCGGTAGATGTCGGTGGCGATGAAGTCGATCGCCTGTCCCCTGCCTTGCACGCCTTTGAAGCTGCCGGTGAAATGGCCGCGAAAGCGCAGGTGCACGACTGCGCGGTCGCCGCTGACGATCAACTGTTTGATGTCGGCGCGCATATCGGGTACGGCGCCGCGCACGAAGGCGGAAGCGGCCAGCGGGCCCGGCAAGCCCTGGGCGCGGCCGGGCGGCAGGGTGCGGTCGGTGAAGCCGGGCGCCAGCGCGGCGCGCGCCATTGCCTCGTCGCCGCTGTTCCAGAACGATGCATAGCGGCGGGCTGCGAGTACGCTGGCTTCAGCCAGTGCTGCCGGCAGCGAGGGATCGACGAATTGCGTGCGCGGGCGGACCAGTTGCGGGTCCGGCGCGGCGTGCGAGGCGGTCATCGCGAACGCGGCCAACAGCAGGGCAGTAGCGTGTTTCATATTATCTCCTGTGGAAAGGATCTCATGCTATCCGCTTGGGAATCGCTAAAATAGCGCCTGACAACGAATACATATTTTCCAATTCGCGGAGAATGACGATGCTAGACGACTTGCCTGCGCTAAGGGCCTTTGCGCAGATTGTTGCCGCAGGCAGCATGTCTGCCGCCGCACGCGAACTCGCGCTGCCGCTATCGGTGGTGAGCAAGCGCCTGGCGCAACTGGAGAAAAACGTCGGCCTGCGGCTTTTGCAGCGCACCACCCGGCGCCAGACGCTGACATCCGAGGGCGCAATGTTCCATGCGCGTGTCTTGCGCATCCTGGAGGAGGTGGCACAGGCGGAGTCCCTGCTCACGCATAGCCGGCGCGAGGTGGAGGGCCTGCTGCGCCTGAGTGCTCCCGCTGAACTGGGGCGGCAGTATATCGTGCCGATTGTTGCCGGTTTCCAGCGCCGGCATCCCGCCCTGCAAGTGCAGCTCGAATTGACCGATACCGTGGTGAACCTGCTGGAAACCGGCCAGGATATGGCGATTCGCTTCGGCAACGTGGCAGATCCCAACCTCGTCGTGCGCAGGCTGGCCCCGAATTTTCGCGTACTGTGCGCCGCACCGTCCTACCTGGCACAGCATGGCACACCGGCACGTCCTGCTGAGCTAAGCGCGCATCGCTGCATCCTGATCGGCGACAGCAGTCGGGCTGATTGGCGCTTCGAAGGCACGGAATCGGCCAGCGTGCGCGTGGCGGCCACCTTCCTCACCAATGACGGCCAGGCCGCGCACGCACTGGCGCTACAAGGTTCTGGCTTGGTAGTAAAATCGATCTGGGATGTAGGCGATGACCTGCTGGCCGGGCGCTTGCAGCGCCTGTTGCCACAGCACAGCATGCCAGCCGCGCCGCTGCAGGCGATTTTGCCGCACGGCCGCAACTTGCCGCTTCGGGTTCGCCTCTTCCTCGATTACTTGCAGGCAGGCCTGACGGCTGCATGGCGTTGGGACGCGGTTGGGGACAAGAATGCTGAAATTTCTTTGGAAGCTGACCAGCGCCGATGAGCGCTCGGAGAACACACTGGGCATGGCAGCCGCAGTGTTCAGCCTGCTTGCGCTGGGTTGGCTGGTGCTGGCTTAACGCGCCGGACCATGGTGATGGCGGCTGCGGTATCCGCGCAGCCAGTGCCAGCCGAATGGGCCGAGCAGGACGACACCCAATAACAGGTGCAGCAGCGCTGCGATCGTTCCCGCTTGTTCTTCGCCCAGGTAGTAGACCGCTACTGCGCTCATGCACAGCAGCACCAGCAAGGAACCCAGGAACAAGCCACTGCCGCGATGCTTCCTGCGGCGCCAGCCTGCACGCATATGCAGGCTCCATAAAGATCCGGTAAATGCCGCCAGGCCGAAGCCGCCGGCCGCATGCAGCATGGCGGTGTAAACGCGTGCGCCGCCAGGCAGCCGCCAGGGCAGGTCCATCTCGGCTCGCATGACCAGGGTGCCGGGCGCCAGCAGCAAGCCGGTGGCCAGCATCAAGAGCATTGCGCCTATCAGTGCTCGCAGGAACCAATGCGGATAGCCTTTCATGCCAATCGTCCTCGCAGGCGTTCCAGCAGCTGCTTGCGTGAATCGCCAGGTGCGATGGCGGCCACCTTGGTCAATGCGTCGGCGCGCCACGCGCTGCGGGCCAGTACCGACCAGACGCCTTGTTGCGGCGCCAGCCCGATGGGACCGATAATGTCTGAAGGGAAGGAATCGCTGGGCACAGCGGCCACCTGCGAACTGGCGAAAGCAGCGTTGCGCAGCACGCCGCAAGGCTGTACGCCGCCATCCTCGCCACGCAGGGCGAGCGGCAATTCGATGTCGCCGAAGACGCGGATATCTCCGCCGGCATTGACCCAGCCGGTGGGGGCGCCTGCGCCGCGCATCGCACGGCACGCGAGGTCGACGGCGAAACCCTTGGCAATCCCATCCAGCACCAGGCGCACCGGGCGCCGCAGGCGGACTGCGCCCGGACGCAGCTCCACATCCTGCGCCGAACCGCGCTCCAGCGCCGGCAAGCCGCCATGGTCGGGCAGGCTGCCGCGCCTTACTTGCGCGCCGCCGACGGTAAAGTCGAAATAGCCGCCGCTGGCCAGCATCAGACCGCGTGCAAGGTGCAGCAGGCGCACGGTATGGCCATGCACGGCCACCCAGTTGCCATTGCTGCCGTTGATGCGCGACAGCTCGCTGGACGGGTCCTGGAAGCTCCAGCGCTGTTGTGCCAGCGCCAGGCTGTCGAACGCCGCGTCGAGGGCGGGCAGGCCCGCGCTGGCGCTGGCACCCGCCTCGACGAAAGTGCCCAGTGCAGGGCGCATGCGGCGTACGACGCCCATCACGCCTTGAGGAACATCTGCTGGATCACCAGCAGGCGCTTGACGCCATCCGTCACATTGCGGCACGACAGGGTAGCGCCGCTGATGTTCTGGATATCCTGGTCCAGTTTGAAAGGATCGGAGACTGACTTGCCCGTGAACTGCTTGCGCCACGATTGCTCGCGCACCTGGCCGCCATGCGTTTCCCGGTAGCTCATGATCTCGATGCCGAGCACCTTGCCGTCTGCCCCGATGGCGGTGGCGTAGGTAATGAACTCGTGCTTGCCGATCACTTCATCGACCATCAGCCAGCCTTGCAGCTTGCCGTTCTTTTCGGCGCGCCACAGTTTCATTTCGTCGTTGCGCTGGCGCACGCCGGCAGCGGCCTTGATGCGGTCGCGCTGCTCGCTGCTGAACTTCAGCGCCTGCTCGCTGAACTGGGCGCCTGGAAACAACTGTTCCTGCGCCTGCGCCACCGTCAGGTAGTCGGTAGCGTATGCGGTAGGGCCAGCCAGCACCGCAACGGGAAGGAACAAGGCATTCCAGCGATGTGCACTCATGGTGGGCTCCTTAGAAGTTGTAGCCGACCTTCAGGCGCAGCTCGTTTTTGGTGCGCTCGATCAGATGCAGCTGTTTTGCCGGCTGGCCGTCGTAACGCTCGCCGCCGCCGCGCAATTGGCGGAACACGGTCAGGGTCGCCCACCATTGCTTGCCGCCGTAATGCAGCGAAGGACCGCCGAAAACAGACCAGCGTTCCTGGCCAACTTCGGTTTCGTACTCGTTTTCGAACAGCGCTTCCACACCGGCATACCAGCCTGGCGCGAAACGGTAGGACAGGCCGGTGCCGATCTTTGTCGAGATTTCCATCTCAGGATCGGCAGGCCACTCGAAATCTTCCGGCAGGTCCGCAATCGCTTTGCGTTTTTCGTGCGCGGCGCGCAGGCCGATATTGCCAACCCAGGTCAGCTGGCCTTCCAGGAAGTATTTCTGTGCCTGCAGCTGCGCTTCGAATTCCAGTTCGCGCTTGCGCTGCCCCGAATGCACATCGAGGCGGCCATATTCGACGGAGGTGTAGGCGGACAGGCCGAAATCGTCCTTGGCCGGGCTGAGGAAGTTGTATTTGGCGGCGACTTCAAAGCCCTGCAGGCGCAGGTTGGAGTCGATGTCTTTCGGCAGGTAGCCGTTGATCAGCAGGCCCTGGCTCTTGACGGCCAGGCCGTTCACTTCAGCCGATACCTGGAAGCGGTCAGTTACGCCGTATTCGACTTCGGTCTTGGTGTCGAGCGCACGGTAATGGCCAGTGCCCTTGTTGTTGCGCTGGGTGACCCACTGGTAAAACTCGCCGCTGCCTTTTGGCAGGACTTCGGAGCCGCGGACATAGCCGAACAGGTTTTCATCCGCTACAGCGGGCAAGGCGGCAGCCAGCAGGCCGGCAGCCAAAAAGACATGATTGCGCATTGAACTGGTTTGATAAAGTTGAAAAATGCGCAATCATAAATGCGAATCATTATCATTTCAAGTGAGGGAAACCCTTAATCGTGCAGCAGCGCCTCGATTGCGGCGACCAGTTGCTGCGGGTCGAGCGGGTGTGATAGCAAGCGGCGGCGGCGGCCCGCTCCCAAGCCACCCAGGTCATCCTCGTCGTCGGGACGAATCACCAGCACTGGCAGGCCGGGAGCCATTTCCAGTGCATCCCTCAGGAAGGACAGTCGGCCAGCCTCCAGCATTCCCAGTTCGCACAGCACCAGGTGGTAGGAGTGGCCGCCCATCAGGGCGCCGGCATCCATCGGATTGGATACCGTGCTGACCGTGTAGCCGCTATGCGCCAGGATGGCAGCGACCAGGCCGGCATTCTCGGGTGCGGCGTCGAGCAGCAGCACGTGGGCTCGCGCGGCCGGCGCCATAGGCGGCGCGGCGTCGGGCTGCGCGGCAGCAGGCGCGGGTGCAGGCGGCGCGCTGCCGGAACGCAGGTGCGCAGGCAGGAAGGACTCCAGTGCCGGAATCAGGACGTCCGGCTCCAGCGATTTTGGCAGGCAGCCGGAAAAACCGGCGCGGCGCAAGGCCGCGCAACCGTCGGTGACGGGCAGGGCGCTGGCAGCCAGGACCGGGATTGCTTGCGTGGCCGGCTCGGCGCGCAGCCGCGCCACCACGCCCAGGCCATCCAGCTTGGGCAGGTGCAGGTCGCTCAGGATCAGGTCGGGTTTCTCGCTGATGGCCATCGCCACACCCGTTTCACCGTCGGTGGCGCACAAGGGGCGATGGCCGAAAGCCTGCAGCAAGTACGTCATCAGGTCCATATTGGCCTGGTTGTCTTCGATGATCAGGATGCGTGCCGACATTTGAGTGCGAGCGTGAAGGTGCTGCCTTTGCCAAAGTCGCTGCTGAAGAACAGCGAACCGCCGAGGAGGTTGGCCAGGTTCTGGCTCAGGTAAAGGCCAAGGCCAGCGCCTTCCGCATGCCGGGTCGAGGTGCTATCCAGTTGCGAGAACGCCAGGAACAGCTTGGCCTGGTCTTCTTGCTTGATGCCGCTGCCGCTGTCGGTCACGCTGAACTCCGTGATCACCGCCTGCTCGTCGTCGGTGCGCTGCCTGAGCGCCAGTTTGACCATGCCTTTCTCGGTGAACTTGATGGCGTTGTTGGCCAGGTTGATCAAGATCTGCGCCAGTGCGCGGCGGTCGGTTTGCAGGGTGATCGGCTGCTGCGGCATTTCAATGAGGACCTCCAGGCCCTTCTGTCCGGCTAGCGGGCGCAGGGTATCGGCCACTTCGCCCATCAGCTGCTGGCATTGCACCGGCTCCACCGTCAGCGTAACTTTGCCCGCTTCGATCTTGGCCACATCGAGGATGTCGTTGATCAGGGACAGCAGGTGGCGCGCGCTGTTGCGGATGGTGTTGAGCTGGCGATCCTGTTCATCGGTCAGCGGGCCGGGGAGCTTCATCAGCAGCGCGCCGGTAAAGCCGATGATGGCGTTCAGCGGCGTGCGCAGCTCGTGCGACATATTGGCAATGAAGGCCGACTTCATGCGGCTCGCTTCGGCCAGCTCCAGGTTCTTCAGCGCGATTTCGCGGTTGATGGTTTCCAGTTCGCCCGCATGGTGGGCCAGGCGCATATTCAGTTCGATCACCTGCCGTTCGCGCGCCTGCAGCTCGCTGTTGACCTGCACCGCCTGCTCGTAAGTCGAAATCAGCAGGTCGAGGATCTGCTGGCGTTCGGCGTTGATGAAGTGCTTCTGGTCGCCCAGGTAGAGGGCGATGCCGACCTCCATGCTGGAATTCTTGCGCAGCTTCTGGTTGACCAGCATCTGGCCGATGCGGTTCAGCAGGTAGTCTTCGGCGTAGGGCTTGCGGATGAAGTTATCGGCGCCGCATTCGATGCCGCGGATGATGTCCTTGGGATCGGTCAGCGAGGTGACCAGGATGACCGGGATGTCGCGCAGGGCAGGGTCGGCCTTGATGGCGCGGCACAGTTCATAGCCGTTCATCTCGGGCATGACGATGTCGGACAGGACCAGATGCGGCTTGTGTTCGTGGATCTCGCCCAGGGCCAGTTTACCGTTGGCGGCCACCCGGGCGTGGTAGCCCGAGGACCTGATCAGCCGCCGCAGGCGCTCGGCCTGGGTCGGACTGTCCTCCACGATGAGTATTTCCAGCTCATCGGGCGCGATATCGTAGCTGGAGTCCAAGTCACCTCCAAAATGGTTGGGTGATCAGACTATACCGTTTTTTCACCCGCCTTGGAAACCGCCGTCACGATAGGTGATGACCAGTGTGTCGCGGTGGCCATGATCGGCCACGGGCTGGATCGGGGTCGATTCATGAATGACAGCCGCGTCGTCCAGCAGCAGCATGGTCCATGGCTCGGTCATGGTGAAGCGTTTGCCGTTCGGGCCATCGGCCTCGAACACGCGGGTCTCGCCGCCCTTGATGCCGTGGCGTCCAACCAGCAGCACTGCCACGAAGTCGACGCCGTCGCGGTGGGCGCCCTCCGGGGTGGGACGGCCGATGCCATCGGTGGTGTCGATGCGGAACTGGTGGGCTTCGACGTACCAGGGATGCTGGCCGCGCACCTGGGCGCAGGACTGGCCGATGGCGGCGAGCAGCTTGCTCCAGGCCGGGTTGGCGACGGTCTCCGCTGCCACAGGTTCGAACAGCCGGCGCATGCCGCCGTGCAGGGCGTTGTATTCGACCGGCTGCCAATGGGCGCGGTGTTCGGTCTGGTCCAGCGCCAGGCCGTCCTGCACGAAGCAGGAATGGCGGCGGCGGCGATAGCGGCCGCCGTCTTTCAGGTAGTTGTCCGTGGCCAGGTCGTCCCAGCTTGGGACCAGGGAATTCAGTTCATCCAGGGTGCAGCCAGCCAGGCTGGCCACGTCGGCCGGCTTGAGCAGGGCGTAGCCGGCGCTGCGCAGGGTGTGGATCAATTGGGGCAAGGGCGTCATCATGCCCTTTATTGTACTTAGAATATGCAATTCAGGCTGAGGCGGAAAGACCTGGCCTCGACCGGGTGGAAATGGATGCCGGCACTGGGCCCGGATTCGCCCTTCAGGCGCGACTCGTAGAAGTAGTCGATGGCCGATACCCGGCGGTTGGCCAGGTTGAAGGCTTCCAGCTCCAGCGTGGTGCGGGCGGCCAGCTTGTAGGCCAGCCGGCTGTTGACGATGGCGCTGGCTTTCGAGCGCACCGAATTATCCTCCACCAGCGGGCGCGGGCCGAACCAGCGCAGGCGCAGGGCGCCCGACCAGGGGCCGGCCGGGGTAAAGGTGGCGGCCAGTTGGGCCACGCCTTCGACCGCACCCGGGATGCGGTCGCCTTCGGGCGCCGCATGTTGCAAGCGGCCGCGCGCAAAGGCCAGGTCGGCATCCAGCGACAGCCATTTGAACGGCTTGTAGTAGTTGGAAAACTCGATGCCGTAGCGGCGGCTCGGGCGGCCCGCTTCGGTGCTGCCGGCGTCGCCCAGGTAGACCAGTTCCGAATCGAAGTCCAGGCGGTACAGGGCCAGGACCGTCTGCAGGCCTTTGACTGCTTCGCTACGCAAGCCCAATTCGAGGCCGCGCGAGCGGGCCAGGGGCGTGGCCGGATCCTGCGCCTGCGTCACGCCGCGCGCATCGTTGCTGTGGAAGCCGCGGCCGGCGTTCAGGTAGAACTCGGAACGCGACCAGGGGCCGAAGGCCAGGCTGATGCTCGGGCTGGCCAGGGTTTTGTCGGCGCGCGCATCGCCAACTGCAAAGCGGTAGCGGTCCAGCCGCACGCCGGCCTCGCCGCGCAGCCACGAAGTCACGCGCAGGCGCTGCTGCAGGTAGAGGGCGGCGCTGGTTTCGACGATATGGTCGGCGCGGACGGTCGCCAGCACTTGCCGCGCTGCCGTGCGCTGCAAGGCGTTGAAGATATTGTCGTTCTGCGCCTGCAGGCCCAGCGTGGTGCTCCAGGCCATGTCGTCCATATGGTCATGCCAGCTATGGCTTAGGTCGAAGCCGCTGGTGACGCGGCGGTCGGGCTGGGCGAACTGGTCGCCATGCACCGGGTCGTCGAGGAAATAGGTGAAGTTGGAGAACAGCTCGAGCCGGTTGTTGATGATGTAGGCGTTGGCACGGCTGGTCTGCTTGTCGTCGCTGCGGGCCCAGCCGGCGGACAGGCTGAAACGGCGCGCCAGGCCGCCATCGGTCGGGTCGATGCCGTCAAAGCGGCCCAGCAGGCCGCTGTCCACTGCGCGTTGCGGGATCTGGTCGGTCGCATTCCATGCGCCGCGATACGCCATGGCGGTGATGGCGTAGCCGTTGTTGGCGAAGCCCTCGCTGTAGCGCAGCACCGCGTTCAGCTTGCGATAATTGTCGCCGCGTGTATACGGGCCGTCGCTGTGCACGGTCTCCAGCGCATACAGCCACGCTCCACTGGCGCCGGATTCGCGCGAGCCGGCCAGCAGGGCGCGGCCATAGCCGTTCTGCCCCGCCGTGGTGCTGGCCTGGTCCTGTGGCAAACGGCTGGAATAATGGATTGCAGTGGCGCCGGCTGAGGAAAAATCGCCGCTGCCGGCGTTGTACGGCCCCTTGCTGTAATCGAGCCGCGCCACCAGTTCAGGGATGATGAAATTCAGGTCGGTCCAGCCCTGGCCGTGTGCATGGCTGCGCTGGTTGACCGGCATGCCGTCCACCGTGGTGCGCAGGTCGGTGCCGTGATCGAGGTTGAAACCGCGCAGGTAGAACTGGTTGGCCTTTCCTTCGCCGCTATGCTGGCTGGCGACCAGTCCGGGCGTTGCTTCCAGCAATTCGCCCGGACGGTAAATGGTGCGCGCCTCGAGCTGGCGCTGCGTCACGCTGCCCATGCCGGCGGAATCGGCTACGCCAACCTGGCTGGCGCGCGCGCCTTCGACCAGCACGCGCTGCGTGAAAGGATCATCGGCATAAGCCGCGGCGGGCGCAAGCAGGCATGCACATGCCAGTGCTGTTCGCCGCTTAGGGGAGCGGCTGTTCACGGCAATCGCGGTTGAAAACGATGGAAGCCGGCGGGCGGCCCGGAGCGCTGACGTTGACGTTGTTGACTTGTTGCGGCAGGAAGTCAGTCAGCATGCCATCCAGCAGCACGGCACCCGGCGGCAGTGCGGTTTTTTCGATCTCCTGGAACACGGTGATGCTGTCGACATTGGCTTGCATGCCGACCCAGTGCAGCGCCACAGGCTTGCCGTTGACGCTGATGCGGAACTGCTTTTCGAGGTAGCGACGGAACACGGCCTGATCCTCCTCCAACCCAAGGTCGAACTGGCGCTGGTACAGGTTCATCAGCAGCGCTTCCACGTCATGCGCCGTGTAGGTATGCACCACCTCCGTGCTGCCCGTGCGTTGGTTGAAGCTGATCTCCGTCAAGCCGACGTGAAAATTATGGGCTTGCGCGGCTGCGCTGCACCAGAGCAGCGCAGCCGCCAGGACTGCTTTAAAGCGGATCATCACTTGGCTTCAGTTTCCGCGTCCTGCTTCTTCTTCAGCGGAGTGTTGAAGTCCTTCATCATGTTATCCGGCTGGTGCGACTTGAACAGCTCCAGGCGCGAAGGCGTTATCTTGCGCGGCCAGGCGTTGTTCGACTGGTCGATGTCGGCGGTTTCCCAGTACGGGTCATGTACCAGCGACACCAGCGGCTCGTCGGTCACGATGACCTTGGTGATCTTCTTCGGCGAGTAGCGCCACACTTCGGCAGGAACGCGCTCGATGTACTTTTTGCCCGACTTCAGCTCGAGCTGCAGGACCAGCGGGGTCACCAGGCCGCCCAGGTTCGAGAAGTCCACCAGGTACAGGTGCTTGCCCTGTGCCAGCAAGTCCTTTTCCCACTGTTCCAGGTCGTTGGTCGACTCGGAAAACTTGTTGCGGTCGGCGTTGGTGACGGTGAACTCGTCGTGTTCGTTGTAGAAGTCCTTCAGGGCGGGCTGCTCGTCCACCTTGTGCACCATGCCTTTGTTGCGCTGGTCGATGATGGAGACCGGCTCCGCATCACGCTGCGCCTTCTTCCAGGCTTTTTCCGTTTCAGGATTTTTGGTGCTGACGCCGTATTCGCTGATGCCATCGATCGACACGTCCACCGCATCGGTGGTGTAGAACCAGCCGCGCCAGAACCAGTCAAGGTCGGTACCCGAAGCGTCTTCCATGGTGCGGAAGAAGTCGGCCGGGGTAGGGCGCTTGAATTTCCAGCGGCGCGCATATTCGCGGAAGGCGTAGTCGAACAGCTCACGGCCCAGCACTGTTTCGCGCAGGATGTTCAGCGCCGCGGCAGGCTTGGCGTAGGCGTTATTCCCGAACTGGAGCAGCGACTCCGAGTTGGTCATGATCGGCACCTGGTTCTTGGAACGCATATAGTCGACGATGAAGCGCGGATCGCCGCGGCCGGCCGGGTAGTTGTCTTCCCAGGCCTCCTGCGCCAGCGACTGCACGAAGGTGTTCAGGCCTTCATCCATCCAGGTCCACTGGCGCTCGTCGCTGTTGACGATCATCGGGAAGTAGTTGTGGCCGACCTCGTGGATGACCACGCCGATCAGGCCATATTTGGCGCGCTTGGTGTAGGTGATTTCGCCGGTCTTCTTGTCCTTCACAGGGCGCGGGCCGTTGAAGGAGATCATCGGGTACTCCATGCCGCCCACCGGGCCGTTGACGGAAATCGCGGTCGGGTATGGGTAATCCAGGCTGTACTTGTTGTACTGCTCGATGGTGTGGATGATGGCTGCGGTCGAATACTTCTCCCACAGCGGATTGCCTTCCTTCGGATAGTAGGACATGGCCATCAGGTTGCTGCCGTCCTTCTTGTAGCCCTGTGCATCCCAGATGAACTTGCGCGAGGAGGCCCAGGCGAAGTCGCGCACGTTTTTGGCCTTGAAGTGCCAGGTCTTGCTGCCCTTGGCCTGGTTCTTCTCGGCTTGCTCGGCTTCGGCCTGAGTCACGATGACAACCGGCGTCTTGCTGGTGCGGGCCTTGGCCAGGCGGTCGCGCTGGCTTGCGCTCAGCACCTCGTTCGGATTTTGCAGCTCGCCGGTGGAGGCCACGATGTGGTCGGCCGGCACGGTGATTTGTACGTCGTAGTCGCCGAATTCCAGCGTGAACTCGCCGGAACCCAGGAACTGCTTGTGCTGCCAGCCGTACACGTCGTAGTAGGCCGCCATGCGCGGGAACCACTGGGCGATTTCGAACAGCGCGTTCTTGTCTTCGGCGAAGTATTCGTAGCCGGACCGGCCGCCAAGTACTTTCTGCTCATTGATCTTGTAGGTCCAGTCGATGGAGAAGTTGAACTTCTCGCCCGGCTTCAGCGGCTGCTGCAGCTCGATGCGCATCATGGTGCGGTTGATCGTGGTCTTCAGCGGCGCGCCGCCGGGACCCTTGACGGAAGCGATCTTGAAGCCGCCGTCGAAGTCGCGGCCGGCCAGGATGTTGCGCAGGCCATCGTACTTCATGCCTTCTTCATCGCTCTTGGCACGGCCCCAGGCTTCGCGCGAAGGCGCGGTCATGGTCATGCGGGCATCGGAATCCGATTTGTAGATGTTCTGGTCGAGCTGCAGCCACAGGTAATGCAGGGTGTCCGGCGAGTTATTGTGGTAAGTGACCTGGCCGCTGCCCGAAATGGCGCGGTTGGCCTCATCCAGCGTGGCGCGGATCGTGTAGTCCGCACGCTGCTGCCAATAGGCATGGCCCGGAGCCCCGGAGGCGGTACGGTACTGATTGGCGGCAGGCAGCAGCTCCTCGAGCTGGCGGAATTTGTCATCGAATGGATCGGCAGCGAAAGCCGTCGCCGTCAGGCAGAGTGCGGCAACACCGAATTGAAAGCGTTTCATCGAATCCCCAGGCTTGTTGTAATAAATGCTGGGCTATTCTAGAGAGCTTTTCCCTACGACATTTCGTTTATTTGTAAAAAACCTGAAACATCCGTTGTGAAAGTCGGGGTCAGCTCCGGCAATCGGACATTCGCTGCGCGAATGTCCGATTGCCGGAGCTGACCCCGACTTTCATCTTTCACTTCAGGCGGTATTTCAGCTCTTCACCAGCCTGGCGCATGGCGGTCTTGGTGCCGGGTACGTTGCTCAGCACGTTCAGCAGGCCGAAATCGTGGATCATGCCGTTGTAGCGGATGGTGGTGGTTTCGACACCGGCGGCATCGAGTTTTTTGCCATAAGCTTCGCCTTCGTCGCGCAACACGTCGAATTCGGCGGTCTGGATCAGGGTGGGCGGCAAGCCTTTCAACTGCTCGCTCGAAGCCTGCAAAGGCGATGCGTAGATCTCCTTGCGTTGCGCCAGGTCGGTCGTGTAATTGTCCCAGAACCATTTCATGGCATTACGGGTCAGGAAGTGGCCATCGGCGTATTGCTGGTACGACGCGTTGTCGAAATTGGCGTCGGTGACCGGCCATAACAGGACCTGGGCGCGCAGCTTGGGCTGGCCCTGGTCTTTCGCCATCAGCGCCACGACCGCTGCCATATTGCCGCCGACGCTATTGCCGGCCACTGCGAGGCGGGAGCCGTCGACATTGATTTCCTTGCCATTCCTGGCGACCCATTTGCTTGCGCCATAGGCTTGCTTGATTGCCACGCCATAGCCGGCTTCCGGTGAAGGGGTGTAATCAACAAACACTGCAGCGGCGCCGGAATTCACCACCAGGTCGCGCACCAGGCGTTCATGGGTGGGAAAATCGCCCAAAACCCAGCCGCCGCCGTGGAAGAACATGAAGACCGGCAGCGCGCCTTTGGCGCCGGCGGGACGCACCACGTGCAGCTTGATCTTTTCGCCGTCGACTTCGATTACCTTTTCGGAGACGTCGGCGGCCGGCAGCTTGGCGCCTTTCTGCGCGCCCACCAGGACCTGGCGGGCATCGGCAGGGCTCAGCGACTCGAGCGGCGCGCCGCCTTCGATGGCTTTCAGGAATTGCGCGGTATGCGGTTCGACGCCCGGCAGGCTGGCGGCGAAAGCGGAACCGGCGAAGAGGGTAAGGGCAGATGCGGCGATAACGGTTTTCATGGTCAAGCTCCTTTAGTTAACGATTAAATAGCGTACTACTTAATTGGTTTTAAAAAATGTCCACCTTGGGGTCAGGAACAAAGGTGGACATTCGTTCTTACGCGTTACTTCTTACGAGTTATTCATCAGGCTGGTGCGCAACACGGACAGTTCGCGTTGCAGGCGGATCACTTGTTCCAGGTCGCATCCGCTGGCGCCGAGCACGCAGGCCGGCAGCTTGGCGCCTTCATTCCGCAATTCGCTGCCGTGCGCGGTGAGGGCGATGATCACCTGGCGCTCGTCTTGCGGACAGCGGGTGCGGGTGACCAGTTCAGCCTGCTCCATCCGCTTCAGCAGCGGCGTCAGCGTGGCCGAGTCGAGGAAAAGGCGGTCGCCCAGGGCGGAAACCGTCTGCTCGTCCTGTTCCCACAACACCATCATCACCAGGTATTGCGAGTAGGTCAGGCCCAGCTTGCGCAGCAGCTTGCGGTACAACTTGTTCATCGCCAGGGAGGTCGAGTACAAAGCGAAGCACAGTTGCTGGTCGAGCTTGGGAACCTGTTCCAGGTCAAATGTTTTCGTATCCATGGATCGGAGTATAGATAGTGCACGATCTAATTGCAAGCAAATTTTTCCCTTGACCTTGCCTGATGAGGAATCTTTGACTATCGTTAAAGTGCCCGGAACCTGCGCTGCGCAAAGGGGATGACAATGAATCAAATGAATCACTATCATTCAGGCGCCTACCCAGTGCCCGACCAGCGAGGCCTGGAGCCCGCGCTTTTCCTGGTCGAACTGGACCCGCAGCGTGTCGTTGATGGCGTGCGCTACGACGAAAACTACCTGGCGGATGATGTGCTTGCCTGCGGCACCATGCGCGAAACCTGCCCGATTTGCGAAGAAGGCCATCTGCAACTGGTCCTGCGCCAGAAGAACGTGCGGGTGGCACACTTGTTCTGTATCGAATGCACCCGTTGTTTTGGCGCTTTCCTGCCGGATGGTTCGCCGGCGCTTGCCGACTGAACATCCCTACGCGAAGTTCCCGTGCGGTATCATGCCGCAATGAAGAGCCCAAAGACCAAGCCGCTGTTGCTGATCGTTGATGGATCGGCCGACCACCTGCAACAGCTCAGCCACCTGCTGGAAGACAAGTACGCCGTGCGCGCGGTCGACGATGGCGACGCCGCGCTGGCGGCGGCAGGGCAGCTGCCGCGGCCGGAGCTGATCCTGGTCGATGTGGTGCGCGATGGCTTTGCCGTTTGCCGGCGCCTGCGCGGCAACCCGGACACCGCCAGCATTCCCATGATCGCCATGATCGAACGCGGCCAGCCGGAGCAGGAGCAAAGCGCCCTTGCGGAAGGGGCTTCGGACGTGGTGGCGCGCCCGCTGGTGCCGGAATTGCTGCACGCGCGCATTGCCACCCAGCTGCAGCTGCGGGAGGCGCGCGCCAAGGTGCAACGCCAGCGCAGCCAGCTCAATGAACTGGGCCAGATCGCCGATGCCGCGGCCTGGGCCATCGCCAGCCTGGCCGAATGGCGCGACGAGGAAGATCCATCGCACCTGCGCCGCATCCAGCACATTGTGCTGGCGCTGGCGCGCCAGTTGCAGGGCAATCCCCGCTTCGCCGATGAACTGGTTGAAGCCCATATTCCCCTGCTGTTCAAGGCGGCGCCGCTGCACGATATCGGCAAGGTGCGTATTCCGGATGCGATCCTGCTCAAGCCGGGCCGCCTGACGCCGGAAGAATTCGAGGTCATGAAGCAGCACACCGTGCATGGCCGGGATGCCATCGCCGGGGTGGAGCGCGAACTGGGCTTCTCCAATGCCTTCCTGCGCTTTGCGCGCGAAATCACCTTTAGCCACCAGGAGCGATACGACGGCTCCGGCTATCCGCAAGGCCTGGCCGGCGATGCCATTCCGGTATCGGCGCGCCTGGTTGCGGTGGCTGATGTTTATGATGCGCTGGTGTCCAGGCGCGTGTACCGCCCGGCCTTCACGCATGAGACCGCCATCGAGCTGATCCGCCAGGGCAGCGGCGAGCAATTCGACCCGGATGTGGTTGACGCCTTGCTGGCCGCCGAGGAAAACGTCAAGGAAATCGCGCTTCGATACCATGATGCGACAGAGTAACAACGGCTGAACGTTTCCCCGGCGTATTGTGGATTTCCCTATGCTATAGTCGTCTCCAAAGTCCCGTCGGAGCAAGCATGCGCATACACGGATACCTGGCCTTTATTGTCGGTATTTGCGTTACCGTGTGGGTCTGCATGTTCGTGGTGAATGTGCAGGACCGCCAGACCAATGAAGCCTTCCAGCGCGATACGCAAAAGATTGCGCGCGACACCCAGCTTCGCCTGCAAACCTATTTCGACATGCTGCTTAGCATTAAGGGGGTGTTTGCGGTCAAGGGCGATGTCTCGCGCGTGGAGTTCAGCCGCTACGTGCGTGAGCTGGACCTCAAGCGCCGCTATCCCGGCTTCCAGGCCATCCAGTTCGTGCGGCGCGTGCCATCCAGCCAACTGGATGTTTATGCGACAAAGATCCGCGCCGACGACAGCCTGCAAAGCGGCGGCTACCCCGACTACAAGGTGCACCCGGCATCGGTGCGGCCGGAGCACTTCCTGATTGAATACAACGAGCCGATGCGGGGCAATGAAAACGCCTTCGGCCTTGATCTTGCCGCGTTGCCTCCGCATTACAAGGCCCTGCAACTGGGCAAGGCGAGCGGCCGCGTGGTGGCCACAGAACGCATCACGCTGGTGCAGGACGCCAGCGGCCAGCCAGGCTTCGTGGCGCGCGCCCCGATCTACCGCCGCGGCGCATCGCTGTTGACGGAACAGGAACGCGATGCGGCACTGACGGGCTTCGTCGCCATTGTTTTCCGCGTCAACGACCTGATGTCGGAAACAATCGATAGCCCGATGCTGCAGCATCTCTACGTCAGCATCAACGATGCGGGCTATCTCAGTGATGGCGGCAACATGCCGCCCACGGTCGATAACCTCATGTTCAACAGCTTCGGAAAACTTGGTTCGGGCGCGCGCTTGCCGGCGCTGCCCGGCCTGTCCGGCAAGATCCCGCTCGATGTCGGAGAGCGGCGTTGGGTGATGGCTTTTGAGGGCCATGCGGGCGAGCGCTACAGCCGTGACATGAGGCTGATTTCCGTTATCGGCTTCGCCGGCTTTGTTATCAGTGCCCTGATCGGCGCGCAGATCATGACGCTGCAACGGCGCCGTGCCCTGGCGCAAAAGCTGCGCATTACGGCTGACGAATTGCGCGCGCTGCAGGATAGCGCCATTGTCGGCATCGGCCTGTTTGTCAACGGCGTGATCGTGCGCTGCAACCGCGGGCTGGAGGAGATGATGGGCTACCAGGCGGGGCAACTGGCCGGACGTTCCTGCAATATGCTGACAGGCGGGCTGAGTGATCCGTTCGCCTGCGTGACCGACAGCACTTCGATGCATTTCGAACTGGAGCTGGCCAGCGCCAATGGCCGGCGCCTGTGGTGCATGGTGAATGGGCGCATGCTGGACGAGAAGGAGCCGCGCAAGGGCTGCGTGTGGGTGATTATCGATATCACGGAGCGCAAACAGACCGAGGCAGCGCTGGTCGACACCAAGCATGGGCTGGAACGCAGCCTGAGCGAGCTGGCGCTGCAAAAGTCCAATGTGGAAATGGCGCACAAGGATTTGTCGGCCGTGCTGTTGACACTTAAGCAGGCGCAGGCCAACCTGATCACGTCGGAAAAAATGGCGTCGCTGGGAGCCCTGGTGGCCGGCATTGCGCATGAGCTGAACACGCCGATCGGCAACAGCCTGCTGACTGCGACGGCCTTGAGCGATATGTGCAAGGAATTCGAGCGCCAGCTCGCCGATGGCGGCATCAAGCGCTCCACGCTCGATACGCACCTGAAGGATGCCCGCATGGCGTGCTCCATCATCACCAATTCCCTGACGCGCGCGGCTGACCTGATCCACTCCTTCAAGCAGGTGGCAGTGGACCAGACTTCCGATAAACGGCGCTCGTTCAACCTGCATGGCGTAGTGCACGACACGCTTGCCACGTATTCGGCCCAACTGCGCCGCGCCAACTGCGAAGTGAAGGTGTGGATGCCGGAGACGCTCACCTTCATGTCCTACCCGGGCAGCATTGGGCAGGTTCTAAGCAACCTTATTCAGAACGCTATCATGCATGCATTCGAGGGACGCGAATCGGGGCACATCACCATCAGCGCCGTTGAAATGGACGATGACAACGTCGAACTGCGCTTCGCCGACGATGGCAATGGCATGAGCGCCCGCACGCTGCGCCAGGTGTACGATCCCTTCTTCACCACCAAGATGGGGCAGGGCGGTTCCGGGCTGGGCATGAATATCGTCTACAACCTTGTCACCGGCGTTTTGCGCGGCACCATCCAGGTTGAATCCGAGGTTGGCAAAGGCACTACCGCGATCATCATCCTGCCGCGCAAAGTTCCCGCCAAAGACGATCTGACGGAAACCGACCTGCTGCACGCGCAGTAGTTGATGAAGTTGTATTAGCTCAAACTTGAAGTTGTATATTTAGAATCCCGCTCCAGTGGTAACGTGTTTCCGACATGGCGATTGAAAACGGCCAATAACGGACCTTCAACCATTGGCCCCATCGATTAGAATTTGAAGAACTTTTATATCCAATCCGCCTAATATGAAGCCAGATGTCGTCCCTAATAAGGTAGTGGTCTTTACCGGTTCTGGCATTAGCGCGGAAAGTGGATTACCCACTTTCCGCGATTCGAACGGACTTTGGCGCTCATATTCTTGGGAGGAGGTGGCCAGCCCAGAAGGCTGGAAGGCTCGTCTATTATAAGAACACTGAAGCGTCTGCTTGCTCCTTGATTGTTGGTTTGATCGACGATGATGGAGTAATCAATGTTCAGCCAGTAGAAACATTCAAGTCTGGTTTCGGAACATGCATCGAAAAGAAAGCAAATGCGCAATAAGTACAGTCGCCCCCTTCTGTTGACCGACTGCATTTGGGCGACTTCGACAATCGTGAGGCCGGAAGTAGCCGGCCAGAAGCCGCCGGTCATTCTTTGAATAGGGTGATAAATTGCCGAACGATATAACTTTGACGGAAATTGAAATCGCGTTTGTAGCGAAATTGAAGGCGGCGAAAGTTGCCTTTGCAGGGAAATCAATTCGGCGGCTCGATATCGGCATATTCCCTTGGCATGGGACTATCGAATTATCAGCACTGTGCGTCGGCGACGCTTGCCAGCTTGAGGATATCGCTGGCTGGCCCCATTACAACTTTTCTGCTGTGCAAGAAGGAGGATGGCCTGAAGCTGCTGACGTTTGCGCTCGAATGGAAGCTTGTTGGAAAAGGGGCGTGGCCGCTAACGATTTCTTTGAGCTTTTTGGTGCGGCGATGAACTCTCAACTTGTCCTGGCTCAGTTAGAAGAATTCAATCGCACCGAAGATTTCGGCGTTACCTTGATGAATCCCGACGCAAAAAATTCAAGGAATTACTGCGTCTGAGTCTCGACAATTCAATGTCCGCAATGGGCGGAACCCGCCTGTGGTGCCTGCCTAGCTACAAGTCTGAGCGCAACACTTGAGAATCGAGACAGAGTCTGACATCTAGTGTCAGATGGGGGCAGCTTCCCCATTGCGGACGCCCTATAAAGTCTTTGAGGCCGGCTTGAAGCGGGGCCGCCATCTTAGCGCACATCAAACTGCGTTTTGCCAATAACTGGCGAGCGCTTTAAGGGCGTCTGAATGCCTTACGTCATCTTCCAAGCTCGCAGTAAATTTAAGGAAATGAATGACGATTTGCCTTTGGATCTCATTCAGAGCCGAATACTGTGCGATGGCGTATGCACGTAAATCCTCATTCTTAGTCGATGGTAAGAGCGAAGAAATGGTCATTCCAAGCACATCAGTTTCCCAGATTGACCTATGGTGGTTCTTTAAACTGTAACGCATGTATGCGGGCAAATAATAGAGAAATTCTTCGGCTCCCATGTGAGCAAGTAAGCAGTCGCATTCTTCGATCTCTTCATCGGGAATTTCTTGCCAAGTTCTATCTACCCGTTTCTTGCCAGCCGCCGTCCACTCATCCGCAGTAATTTCCCGCGACATTCCATACTTATCGGTTAATTGAAACTGCCGCAATGACGTCTCTGCACGTGCGGTGCCATCAAACGCATCTTCAATGCCTGTGATTAGACTGACCAGGTTCATGTTCACTCAAATATTCTGAAAGATCAGATCGGGTTTGCTCAGGGGAGCAGGTCTTCCACGATCTTCAATGCGGCGCGCTCCGCCTCGGCCTCGGCGGCATGCTGGTCCAATAAGGTAAGATCCGCCGACACGCGCCGTTTTGGATAGATGTGGGTCATATGCATCGGGTTCGCAGATGGTGCGAAGATGGAAACGTAGGCGCCCCATTGCTTCGTGCCTTCCAGCAGTTCGCCTGTGAACTCGATCTCGTAACCGTCAACGCTTTTGGTGGGCATCCCCATTCTCCGCTTTGCATATGTGAGCAGTATTAGCGCAGGAACTTGCCGGCTTTGAGTTCCAGAAGCCGCACCAACTCCGCTTGCATGTATTCGTAATCGTCTGGAATGTCGAGGCAGATCACACGCTTTCCGTTCAGGTGCGCCCGGAAGTTCCTGGAAAGGCGGTTGCGATGGGCCTTCTCCATCACGAAGATAATGTTTGCCCACGCTATCTGCTCGGTCGACAGCGACACGTCGGCATCATTGCCCAGGCCGGCCGAATCGGTTTCCACGTCAGGCCAGCTTGCGAATACATGCTCCGCCGTCGGGCTGCGCAAGCGGTTTTGTGTGCAGATGAAAAGTGCTCGTTTCATTGAATCCTTGTTACGTGGCTTACTACGATCGTCCAATTTCCTTTAACACGCACTAGCGTATCAGTGAATCGGACATCCAGCGCAAACGGCTTGCCGCCGGAGCGTCCTTTGAGTGAGGTGATGCCTTGGACAACGGCCGCATCGCCATATACGCGTGCCGTCATGCTGTGATTCTCAAAGCGATCGTATTGCGGATCGCCGTCGCGAACTTCCTGGATCGCTTGCGCACGGCTCTGGACTTCGGAGTTCGAACTCACGAGATTGAACTCGGGAGCCAGCAAGCGCTCCAGTGCTGGAATATCCCGTAATCGAAACGCTTCACACGCCGCTTGCGTGAGGGCCATCACTTCCTGCTCCGGCGTGGGCGCCGCCATCGCTGAATGAAAGGCAAGGGCAGCTAAAAGACAAAGCGCGCGAATGAAGGACATGGCTGGTCTCCGGGAATTTTGCAGGAATCTTATCAAATTTAAACCAGGTCAAGGAAATCAAAAAACGGCGGTTCACATTGGTCTTTAACTACATTTAGTGTGTAATATCCATAAAGACACAACATATAGTTATTAAAAACGATGACGCCGATTCGCAAGACAACCGTGGATGTGCAATCCTCGATCGATGAATACCTCCAGCAGCTTGACTGGCGGGTGAATGCCAACGCCAACCAGGGCTATTCCCTGGGCGGCATGATCCTCAATATCTCGGGCAAGATGGTCGCCAATTACTGGCTCGATCACGTCTACCCGCGTGAAGTCGGCGAGGCGCACCGCAATGCCGATATCCACATCCACGACCTCGACATGCTGGCCGGCTACTGCGCCGGCTGGTCGCTGCGTACTTTGCTGAGCGAAGGCCTGAATGGCGTGCCGGGGAAAGTGGAATCGGCGCCGCCGAAGCACTTGTCCAGCGCCGCCGGCCAGATCGTCAACTTCCTCGGTACACTGCAGAACGAATGGGCCGGTGCGCAGGCATTCAGTTCTTTCGACACCTATATGGCGCCTTATGTGCGCAAGGATAAGCTGGGATACGAGCAGGTACTGCAAACCATCCAGGAGCTGATCTACAACCTGAATGTCCCGTCGCGCTGGGGTACGCAAACGCCGTTCACCAATCTGACCTTCGACTGGACCTGTCCGGAAGACCTGCGGGAACAGGTGCCCGTGATCGCCGGCGAAGAAATGCCCTTCACCTACGGCGAGCTGCAAGCCGAGATGGACATGATCAACCGCGCCTATATCGAAGTCATGATGCGCGGCGATGCCAAAGGGCGCGCCTTCACTTTCCCGATCCCGACGTACAACATCACACCGGACTTCGACTGGCACAGCCCTAACGCGGAAATGCTGTTCGAGATGACGGCGCGCTACGGCCTGCCTTATTTCCAGAACTTTGTGAATTCGGAACTCAAGCCGAACATGATCCGCTCCATGTGCTGCCGCCTGCAGCTCGACCTGCGCGAACTGCTCAAGCGCGGCAACGGCTTGTTTGGTTCGGCGGAGCAAACCGGCTCGCTTGGCGTGGTCACATTGAATTGCGCGCGCCTTGGCTACCTTTATGCGGGTGATGAGGCGGCGCTCCTTGGCCGCGTGGACGAACTTCTCGCGCTGGGCAAGACCAGCCTGGAAATCAAGCGCCAGGTGATCCAGCGCCTGATGGACGGTGGCCTGTTCCCCTATACCAAACGCTATCTCGGCACGCTGCGCAACCACTTCTCCACGCTCGGCGTGAACGGTATCAATGAAATGATCCGCAATTTCACCAACGACAGGGAAGACATCACCACCGAAGCCGGCGCTGCGCTGGCCACCCGCCTGCTGGATCATATCCGCGCCCGCATGCTGGAGTTCCAGGAAGTGACCGGCCATATGTACAACCTGGAGGCGACTCCGGCCGAAGGCACAACCTACCGCTTTGCCAAGGAAGACCGAACCCGCATGCCGGCGATCCTCCAGGCCGGCACGAAGGAAATGCCGTACTACACCAACTCTTCGCAGCTCCCCGTTGGCTTTACCGACGATCCATTCGAGGCGCTGGAACGGCAGGACGAACTGCAAAGGAAGTACACCGGCGGCACGGTGCTGCACCTGTACATGACCGAGCAGGTATCCAGCGCCGATGCTTGCCGCCGCCTGGTGCAGCGCGCACTGACGCGCTTCCGCCTGCCCTATATCACCATTACGCCGACATTCTCGATCTGCCCAAGACACGGCTACTTGAGCGGCAAGCACGAATTCTGTCCGAGATGCG
Organism: Duganella sp. Root336D2; assembly: GCF_001425005.1. Lineage (GTDB taxonomy): Bacteria > Pseudomonadota > Gammaproteobacteria > Burkholderiales > Burkholderiaceae_D > Rugamonas. The sequence continues at coordinate 473,669 of NZ_LMDB01000012.1, forward strand.
ATGAGGACATCATTGCGCGCAAATCGCGCGAACTTTCACTTAACTGAGGAGATATGCATGACCGCTAACCAACCAGCCCGGGAGATCACGCTCACCAACGCCGAACGCCATCCTTGCGAAATCTGGACGCGCGTGATGGGCTACCACCGTCCATACTCGTCCTTCAACGTCGGCAAGAAGGGCGAATTCAACGAGCGCACTTATTTCGTCGAGCGCAAGAATAATGGCTGACAGGGAGCTCAAGGTTGGCGGCTACGCAAAGTTCACGTCGACCGACTATCCTGGAGAGCTGGCGGCCGTGGTGTTTGTCCAGGGCTGTCCCTGGCGCTGCGGCTACTGCCATAACCCGCACCTGCAGCCTCGCGACGCTGAGCCGGCAATTGCATGGCGTGATTTACTTGCCTTCCTCGCAGGCAGGGCAGGGATGCTGGATGCCGTAGTTTTCTCCGGCGGCGAGCCGACCCTCGATCCTGCGCTGGAAAACGCCATGCGCAGCGTGAAAGGTCTTGGCTTTAAGATCGGCCTGCACACGGCAGGCATCTACCCAGAGCGTTTGAAACAGGTACTGCCTCTGGTGGACTGGGTGGGGTTGGATATCAAGACCGCATTCGATGCCTACGACGAACTGACTGGCGCCAGCGGCAGTGCGCAAGCAGCCCATGCAGCGGCACGCCTGGTGATTGAAAGCGGCGTGCCATACGAATTCAGGACCACGGTGCATCCCAAGTTGACCACACGCCAGCATATTGTCACACTGACGCAACAGGTCTCGGACATGGGATGCGAGACTTATGTGCTGCAGGACTTTCGCTCTGCGGGATGCCGAGTCCAGGACTTGGTGAATTCCTCCAGCGAGGGCGGGCTGGACGGCGAATTGATCGGGCAGGTGAAATCGAAGTTCCGCCAGTTTATGCTAAGGCGTGCGGACGGCTGATCAGTTTCGTTGAAACGGCCTGTCTCAATATTGTCCCGGCCATGTCCAAGGCATTTTTGCCTTCTGCCAGTTGCGGGTAGTAGTTCGGCCAGAAGTGGAACATCTTCGGCCATATCTCCAGCCGCACCTGGACGTCCGCCAGGGTTGCTGATCGGGCGAGGGCGATCGCGTCATCCAATAGCGTTTCGGTCGCGCCAACGAAAATGGTGAGCGGTGCGATGCCGCGCAGGTCCGCGAAAGCGGGAGAGGCCAGGGGAGTATTCCTCGGCTGGCCGGCAAGGTACTGTGCGGCCAGGAACTGCATGAGCTCCCGGTTCAGCACCGGGTCGCGTTCTGCGTTACGGGTGTAGCTGTCGGCCGAAATGCTCATGTCGGCCCAAGGCGAGAAAAGGACAACGCCTTTCGGCTGGGGCAAGCCAAGTTCCCGCAAGCGCACCAGCATGGCAGCCGCCAGGCCAGCACCCGCACTATCTCCTGCGACTGTAACCTGGCGGCTGCAATCCAGCAGATACTTATACCCGTTGATTGCATCTTCCAGGGCATGAGGGAAGGGGAATTCGGGGGCGAGCCGGTATTCGAGGGCGAGTGTTTTCATTTCCGCGGCGCGCCCCAACTCGCTTACGAAATGGCGATGGCTTGCCAGGGAACCCGAAACGAAACCGCCTCCATGCAGGTAGAGAATGACGCCATCATCACGCGCGGCAGGGGTGGAAGTCCATTCGGCCGGAACGCCATTGGCGATGACGGGCGTTACCTGAACGTCTGGCGCTGTCGGATAGCGCTCGGCCAGCTCATCGCACGCTACCCGGCGCTGCTCAATGCTGAGGTTCGCTGGCCGGGCGCGAAACATGGCCTCCAATTGATCGAGCTCGCTCATAGGCTAGCTTTTAAAAGGTGTCAGACTATACGGTTTAGACGCGGAGCTGAGTCGAGTCAAGGTTAAATTACGCCGACTTGACCAGGCGGGATACTGCCTAAGCGAACACCGGACGGAAGAAGCTTCGTTCATAGCTGACGATACAACGGGTATCTTCGGCATATTTGAAAGCGGCCTGGCACTCCGGGTCCGCCAGAGACTTGATCCTGTATTCCTCATACTTCGCCAGGCTCGGGAAAGAGAACATCGCCAGGGCGACATTGTTCGTGCCTTCCGACGGCAGGAAGTAGCCGTGGTGGGTGCCGCCAAATTTCTCTACTAGCGGAATCCAGACTTTACCGTAACGCTCAAATTCCTTGAGCTTGTACGGGTCGATGATGTAGCGGAGGTAGCAGGTGATCATGGGGCCCCTTTATGGTTGAATTTAATCGTTTGCGCCGCGCAGCTTTCGCATGAGCAGGATCGCTATGCCGATCGCCCCAGCTAGAACGCATGACCAGTGCAAGGTGTCGAGAGGGATCGCCCTCAGGAGTGGATTGGAATCGCTGAGCGGTGCAAAAGGCCGGATATCCGAATGCATGATGCTGTCGAATACGACGTGAGTGTAGCTGCCGAATGCGGCACCCGTTGCTACGCTGGCAGTGCTCAAATCGCGCCAGCCAAACAGATTCGGCAGCCGTAGTCGGTTGGCGCCGGCGCGCACTGCGATAAATAGCGCAATGGCCAGGAAAATGATGAGCGTCGCCCCGATATAGGTATGAAAGAAGCGATGGAGCGGAAACTGCCCGGTACGCATGTAATAGAACGGCTCGATGTCGATCAGGACGTTCGCGGCGCAAAACGCAATGAAGCTGATTCGCTTGGGTGCGATTGCGTGAATTGCGGCCCCTGGGCCAAAGTGAAATGGGGTAATCGGCATTGCGCGGGAACCAATACGAAGCTTATGAAATGATAGGAGTTGCCATCGCCTCCGCCGTGCCCTTGGCGGCAATGCGGTTCAGGGTTCGTTCCAACGCTGCAGTATCGGGATAAATGCGGACGCTGGTTACTCGACCCCAGCGGATTTCGATCAGGTTCACGCCTTCCGCAGTGGTTTTGACGCCGTCGGTGCCGTTGTTTGTTTCGGTCCAAATCGCCTCGACCTGCGTGTGCCATGGCCAACCCGAAACCCTCACCTCGTGAAGCGTGAAGTTGATCCCCTGCAGCAGGCGAAGCAGCCGCTCGTACCAGGCGAGAATCGCTTCGGGAGTCCTGCGTGTTCCTGATAATGCATGTGTGCCGACAAAATAGTGCGTGGCGTGCGGAGCCAGTTCATCGGTTACGGCCTCGATGCGTCCTGCGCTGAGCCCAGCAAATACCTGCGTGATTTTGCGGCGTACGATAGCGTGGTACATAGGCTATTCCTTAGCCAGTTTGAAAGCTGCAATCATGGCGATCCTAACCAGAGAAGGGCTGCGACGGCGAAGAAAACTATCCAGGACAGGTGCCTGCCGCGGGTGAAGCAGAGCGGGAACAGGCCAGATAGCAGAGCAACGATACTGAAGACACGCAGTACCGTTCCGGCCTGCAGCTGATCACCGGATGCAAGCATGACAAGGGCGGCGATACCCCACCAGACCAAGGTGAGGAGGTGCCAGACAAATCTCAACGTTCCCGTTGTGAAGTCGGTTCCACCGAAAAGCGTGGGCAGGTTATCGCGTTTGAAGAGGCGAATGAGGATGTAGCGCTCGCCGAGATACGAGTGGGCGACGCCGGTGATGAAAAGCAGAATTGCGGCGATGGTCAGCATTTCCTGGCCCGTGGCGCGTGCCCGCGCAGGATTTCGAGCCGGTTCGATGGAGCGTCAGGCGCGAGGAAGTCGGGAATAGTAAATTCGTCGCGTGCGGGCCTGGTCAGGAAAGTGACAGGCCACTCCGTAATTCGCTCTTCGCGGCAATGGACATACTCGCCCGGCTCGGGTTCGTCGATGTACTCGCGCTGGAGGACCAAGGCAAGGGGGGCTTCTGTCCCGGGATTTTGGTCGGCAAACTCCTTCGCCTCTTCGAACGTTTCGAAGGCGTAGTAGTAATCGCTTCCGTCATCTTCGTCAGGCGCGCCGCGCTCCGGATGACACCATACGCGGTATTCGAGGACAGCGTCCCACACGTAGCCGCCGCCAGACTTCGCGGAGGCCGGGTACTCGCCGACTTTTAGCGGATCAAGGACGTCGGGGTATTTCATCGGTTAGGTGCAGGTGCAATGGCTGGTTGAAAGACTCGCTTTCGGCGAGCGATAAAGAACACAATCGCCCCACCGGACAAGAATGCCCAGAGCTTTTGTTCAAACAATATCAGGACAAGCGCAACTGGTCCATCTATGAAGGCTGCGGTGAACAAGACGCAAACTACGTTCGCCAGCAGGTGAATATAGGGTGCTTCAGGCAGGCGCTCGCCAGCCCACATCGTCAGCAAAGCACCGGCAACGCCGAAGAGGAAGGAACACAGCAGGATTGATAATCCTAATTTCAGCATCGAACCGTTGCCTGTACTGAGGGCAATGTCGAGATAGACGGACATCAGTCCAGAGCCGAACAACCACGCCAGACCGGACAAGACGCCGATGACGACTATAAGTCCCACCTTCAGTTTCGTGTTTTCCATGTTCCCTGACTAATCGGTCCACATTGGCAGACCTGGTTTTGGAACGCCTGCTACCAGAAGATGCCGATGCTTGCGGCAGAAAAGTTCCTGATACCAGCCGTAATGCGGGTCGTTGCAGATCGAAGCTTCAATAGTATCGGGTAGAGCGCTCGTTGGCGTCGTAAGGTCTTTGGTCAAATGTCCGAAAACAGAACCTTTGTCAGGCCAATCCGTAACAGCCGGTTTTTCGGTCAAGGAGTTGCCGCTGGCGAGTTCCCTAGCCAGGATCGCTGCCAGGTCTTCACAGAAAAGTGTCGAGGATCTCAATTTAACTCCTAACACTGGATGCCGACGTCTTTCGCCCTGTAGTAGGCAAGCCATGCGATGAAAAATGATACTGCGCCGAAGAGCAAGAGGAACCATTCGGGTTCGCGGGAACGCAGCGACGCGTAGATCCCATATCCGCTGAAAAGCGCTCCAAGCAGAAGCCACATCACGACGCCGCTAGGCAGATTTTTTCGATCCGTCCCGATGCCGTATAGCTTTTTTCCTCGCTGGTTCATTTCGTGCACGTCGGCCGCTTCTTTGGCACAACGGTCGGAACAAGCGATAGCGACTCCTGCATCAACCACGCAGGTCCGACAGACCGCTTTGCCGCAGGCCTTGCAGACGCCGACCGAATTGGAACCTGAATGTTCAAAGCATTCCATTTGAAATCACTCCTGGTATCTTTACTTTAGCGTGCCGAAACGCCGAGCGGGCTGTTGGCCCGGAGGCCAAGGGTCGTGTATCGAGCGGGGGAAAACGCTTTGCCTTGCGCATGCGCGCATGCGCAAGTATCTTCCTCTTCCCATCGGGTGCCTTCAACCTCTCGCCCATTGGGGAGGTCGTGTTCGGGGAAGTCTTCGGAAGGTTTGCCGGTCTTCTCTTCCCAGGCCTCGGATGCAAGGTACTGGTAGCCCTCAACCTGGCAATCGTCGTCATGCTCTTCCACGAATTCGGCGAGCGAATCGGCATTGGCCATTGCTGATTCGTATACTTTCTCGCCGCGCGAAATCAGCCAGCCGCGGAAGTCCATGAAGCCATCGTCCGAGCAGCCGCCGCCAATGATGTAGGCGGCGCCCCAGAGATCCCAGTGATAGGCACGCGCATGGTATGCGCTCAAGTGGTAGTCGAAGGAGACGATTTCGTCCGGCGAAAGCTCACGCAGGAGTTCACCAAGAGTCCCGAGTTGCTCATACGGATCGCCGCCGGCAGCATTGCGCGATTTGTCGATGATGCTCCAAAAGCCTGCTTTATCCATGGTGATTCCGTTTGCGTCAAAAGAAATATTGCGAATATACAATTAGCAGTATGACATTGAACGGGGAAAAGAAAAAGGGCATGAATCATCATGCCCTTTGCTCACGAAGCGGATTTGAATCACATGCAGTAGCGTTTGCGCAGCAGGTCCAGCATCGCCACGTTCTGGTCCCAAGCATTGCTGACCGGCTGGCCGGTGTAGGGCAAGGTGAAGGTATAAGGCGCCGGGCCGAATTCCGGCGTGAGCGTCATGCGTTCGGCGCCGTCGTTGCGGCGCAGTTCAATGATGCGGTCCCACCAGGACAGGTGGGCCTTCAACGCATCGGCGTTTTCCGGTGCGCGGAAGTCGGCCACCTGCGGGCCTTGCTGGTGGCCGATGCGGGCGTGGATGTGGCGCACGCGCGGCAGCACCTTGGCCAGCGTCAGTTCCTGGTCTTCCAGCAGCGATTCGCAAGCCACGCACCAGTGCGAGAGGTCGGCGTTCAGGTGCAGTTGCGGCAGGCGATCGAGGTAAGGCAGCAGCAGCATCGGGTGGCCGCTGAAGCGGCTGCGATGGATTTCGTGCACCACCGGCACGCCGTATTCTGTGGAGATGTCGGCGGCGAGTGCGATCAGCTCTTCGTTTTGCTGCGGCGTATACCAATCCTTGCCGGTGTGCGAGTTGACCAGCACAGGCTGCACCTCGCAGGCGTTGCGCAGCAGTTCGCCGAGTGCCTGTTTATGCGCTTCGAAGTCGCTGTGAAACACTGTCTCCCATTGGGCGACAATCAGATCCAGTCCTGCGTTGGCGACCTTATAGACCCAGTTGTCGCGCTGGGCGCGGTCCAGCGGCAGCGACATTTCGATGCCGTCGAAGCCGGCCTCTTTTACCTTGGCGATGAAGACGTCCGGCGGCAACTCATTGCTGCCCCAGTGCGGCGCGAAGATACTGATTTTCACAGGAAGCCTCGCACAGGGAAGGATGCGTCACGCTGGATCCAGTTGCGCTTGGAGTATTCAGTGCGGCCATCGGTCACGTGCAGCGTATAGGCGTGGCGCGAAACGGGCGAACGATTCGGGGCGCTGTAGTGTGGCAGCAGGCCGTGGAAGCAGACCAGAGAGCCGGCCTTGCATTCGAGCGGCACGGCGGTGGCGTCGGTTGGCCACGGCATGTTGTCCAGTTTTTCCACGCGCACCTGGTCGCCCTCGCGGATGAATCGTTCGCGCAGCGGAGAGCGATGGCCGCCAGGTTCAGCCCACATGCAGCCGTTTTCCAGCGTGGCGTCTTCCAGTGCGAACCAGAAGGTGGTGACGCTGATCGGGGTGGTGTCGAAGTAGGTGGCATCCTGGTGCCAGCGCACCTCGCCGCCGATGCCGGGCTGCTTGAAGATGTACATCGATTGCCAGACTTGCGGTTCGGCCAGGCCGATGTCGCGGGCGATCTGCTCCAGGCGCGCATCGGCGGTGAAGGCGCGGAAGGCCGGGTCCAGGTCGTGCATGGCGTGGCCGATTTTGTTGATCGACAGTTCCTTGGCCTGTTTCAGTTGCCCGTCCGGGCCGAAAGCTTCTTCTTCAAAGAAGCAGCGCATGGTGTTGTCCGAGGCCAGGAAGTAATCGTCGGCTTTCTTCTCCTGCTCCTTGGTGGTGAAGATGCCTTGCGCAACGGCCGGGTCGAAGTCGTTGACGACTTGCGCGGCGCGGGCGCGCAGGGCGGCGATTTCGCCTGCGGTCTTGAAGCCGGGGATGACGATGAAGCCATCCTTGGCGTATTGGGCTTTCTGGGCGTCGGTCAGCATGCTGTGCTCCTTTTCTTAATGCAGGTCATTGTAGGGAAGCCATTGGGTGCGAACAATGCGCAAACGGTTGACACATTGTCTCCAAAATGGAGACAATTGTTGCCGTGGACCAGCTCAAGGCAATGGAAATCTTCGTGGAGGTGGCGCGCCAGCGCAGCTTCAGCGGCGCGGCGCGCCGGCTTGGCATGAGCCGCGCCATGGTGAGCAAGCATGTGATCGCGCTGGAAGAACGGCTCAATGCGCGCCTGCTGCATCGCTCCACGCGCGACGTGAGCCTGACCGATGCCGGGCAGGCCTACCTTGAACCTTGCGCCCTGGCGGTGCTGCAGGCGCAGGAAGCAGCTCGGGTGGTGACGCATGCCGGCATCGAGCTGGCGGGGCCGCTGCGGATACAGGCGCCGTCCAGCTTCGGCAGCGAATGGCTGGCCGATGCGGTGGCGCGATTCAGCCTGCCGCATCCGCAGTTGTCGCCTTTGCTGCATGTGGATGATGCGCTGCTCGACCCGATCGAGCATGGCTTCGACCTGACCATCCGTGTGGGCGGGATTCCGGATAGCCGTGCGCTGGCGATACGACCCCTGGCGCCTTGCCGCGGCGTGCTGTGCGCCTCGCCGGCCTACCTGGCGCGGGCCGGGCGGCCGGAGGTGCCGGACGACCTGCATCGCCACCAGTGCCTGCATTTCAGCCACCTGACCGGCGGCATCGCCTGGCATTTCGCGCGCGGCGAGGAGCAGGCTACGGTGCGGGTGACGCCCGCCTTCACTGCCAATAACGGGATGGTGCTGCAGCATGCCGCCCTGCGCGGGCTCGGCATCGTCTACACGACAACCTTCCTGGCATGGCGCGACATTATCGAGGGACGGCTGGTGCCGGTGCTGTCCGACTGGGAGCTGCCCCTGAACCATTTGAGCGCCCTGTACCCGGCCACGCGCCAGCTATCGCCGAAGGTGAGGGCGCTGATCGATTTCCTGGTGGCGGAATACCAGCCCGTGCCTCCTTGGGACAAGGCCTTGGCAGACGCGGGGTTGCTAAATATATAATCACGGGATGAACCAACACCGCCTCCTGCAGGTCGACGCCTTGCGCGCCTTTGCGCTGCTCGGCATCCTGGCCGTCAATATCTGGTCGTTCGCCGACCCCTATTTCGCCTCCGGCGTGAACAACCCGCGCTATGCGGGCGGGCTCGACGTGGCGGTGCGTTTCATCGTTGCGCTGCTGTTCGAAGCCAAGTTCTACCTGCTGTTCTCCTTCCTGTTTGGCTACAGTTTTACTTTGCAGCTGGCGGCGGCCGACCGTGCCGGCGCCGCATTCCGCCCGCGCATGCTGCGCCGGGCTGCGGGGCTGGTAGCACTGGGCGTGCTGCATGGCTGCTTTCTGTTTTATGGCGATATCCTGCACTTGTACGGCTTGCTGAGCTTACTGCTGCTGTTCTGGTATGGCCGCCAGTGGCGAACTGCCGAAAGTGCTGCACTATTGCTGATGCTGGCGGCGTGCATGCTGGTGGTGCTGGGCGTGGTGCTCATGCTCTCCCCGGAAGCGGGACCGCCGGAACTGAAGGCGGTATTTGCCAAGGTGGCCGCTTTCCATGCGAATGCGGGCAGCACGCAGGCATTCATCATGGACGAGTTTCCATCGACTGTCGCGTTCCTGATGTTTGGCCAGGGGCCAAGCGCGCTGGCGATGTTCCTGCTCGGACTTGGTGCGGGGCGTGCGCATTTGCTCGATGGTGTCGATTCGTTCGAGCAGCTGGTACGGCCCATCTTGCGCCTTGGCGCCTCGTTCGGGCTGGGCGGCGCACTGCTGTATGCGGCCGCAGCCGAGTTCGCGCCGGGCGGGGTGCTGATGATTTTCGCCACCGCGCTCAGCTACCTGACTGCGCCGATCCTGACGGCGGCGTATGTCGTGGCCCTGATGCTGTTGTTCGAAAGCCGCTACGGCGCGCGTGTGATCGCGGCACTGGCGCCGATGGGCAAGCTGGCGTTAAGCAATTACCTGATGCAGTCGCTGGCCATGGCCTTGCTGTTCACCGGCTACGGCATGCGCTTGTGTGACGAACTTCCGCCAATCGCCGTGCTCGCGCTGGTACCGGCAATCTACTTCACGCAAATGGCCCTCAGCGCCCGGTGGCTCAGGCACCACGCCTACGGCCCGGCAGAATGGCTCTTGCGCGCCATTACCAACTGGCAGTGGGCGCCTCAGGAAGCAGGAGCCCAGCCGCCGTCGCGGTAGACCTGGTCGTCGTCGAGGTAGACCGCGTCGGTCTGGACGAAGACGTCAACGTGGAAGCGGGCATCCTTGCGTTTGAACTGGGGCTTCTGGTACTGGCCGTGCTTGGCGCCCAGCGAAAGGTGGATGCCGCACATGCGTTCATAAGTGCCGATATCGTCCACCGTGCGTTCGCGCGAGAAGGCGCGGTTCATGCCGAAGCCGAGTTCGCGCACCCACACGTCGCCTTCGTGTGCGCGGATGATGGCCAGCATATTGTCGAATTCCGGCGTGCTGTTCTCGGCGCCGACCACGCGGCCTTTTTCGACGATCATGGTGATTGGAGTGGCTGGGCGGTTGACGTGGAAGGTGGTGTCGCCGAATACAAACACCTTGGCGCGGCCGTTGACCGCTTCCAGGTCTTGCGCCTCGGTGAACACTTCGCCGATCGGGAACAGGCCGCCGGCATTCTTCATCGCGCTGTAGTCGCCGATATTCAGCTTGGCCTCTTCAAACGGGGAAGCGAACACCAGCCTTTCGCCGCCGCTTTCCACCACGCCCGACTGCGCGCGTTCGATACGCGCCTTCAACGCGTGGCCGACGCCGCGGTAATACGCCGGGTCATAAGCCAATGCATCAATATAGACAAGACCTTGCTCGCCCGGCATGCGTGACAAATGCATATGCTCCATCACCTTCAGGCCGCGTTTGAACAGCTCCATGCGGATGCGGTATTCGTTGAGGCGGAAGCTGGTGGTCTGTACCAGCACCACCAGGTCGCCGGGCTGTAGTTGCTCGAAAGCCGCAAGCACGTCATCCGGCTGTACCGTGTCGAAATCGATGAAACGGCCTTCGGGCAGGGCTGCGCGGTAGGCGTCGGCCAGCACTTGGGACAGTGGACTGCGCCGGTCGAACACCACCAAAGCCTGCTGTGGCGCGGCGTATTCGATGGCGTGGGCGAGCAGGTCGCGCACATTGCGGGCTGCCGAATCATGGGCGGCAGGTGGAAAAGCTGTCATTATCAGGCTATAAAGAGGATGAGGCATGCGCATTATACGGCGTGACGCTGCTTGAACCGGGAAGGGGCGCGAGGTAGAATCGGGTGAATATAGCCGGGGAGAAACATTGATGGGTGTACAGTTTGGCCAGGACCTACCGCTGCAGCGGCCCGATGAAGCGGATAGCCGGGCGGCCATCTTCGTCCCGACTTCCAACATCAAGGAAGATATCCTGACTGCCATCCGCAAGGGGGCGGCGGTAGTCGGCTACGGCAATCACGACCACACTTTGACCATCTATTACGAAAGTAACCGCTTCAACGAGCCGACCCTGGCCAAGTGGGAGCAGAAGGCGCGCAAGGCTTACGACCGCCTGCGCGACAACCTGCCGACCACGTCCAAGATGGTGTGCAAGCTGGATAACTTCGAGCAGATCGGCTACATCAGTAACAAAGGCATCACCATCCGCCGCCGTGCCAGCCTGGATCGCTGGCTTGAAGAGTCGGATGCCCAGGATTCCGCACCGGATGGCGATAACGTCGCCTTTGCCCCGCCGCCGCCGCCCAAAAAGATCGTCGCCGATTAAGACTCGGTGCTACCATCTGCCCACAGCCAAATAGTGGAGGGCAGATGCAGGTAAGCCTTTTAGCGGCGGGCGGTGCGTTCCTGTTGGTGTTGCTGGCATCCAACGCCATGCGGCGTGCCTTCATGCGCCATGTGCAAGCGCGCGGAACCGATTTGTCGGCTGCCGATACGGCCGGCTGGCTGCTGTTCATCGGACTGGCTTTCCTGGCCGCCGCCGTGCTCGGGGTGCTGAACCTCTCGAAATTCCTCAACCTGGCTTTTTGCAGCACCTTGCTGGTGTTCGGCGTGGCCGCGCTGGTTGGCGCCTTTGTCATCGGTCGCCGCTAGCATCTTCTTGCCACGCCACCGGGATGTTGCGTATCTCGTTGCCGTTCCACGCAGTGACCAGCCCTTCAACACGTTTGCCTTCGACCTTCAGCGCTGCCACGTGATAGCGGTAATCCGGCCCGAACTGGCGTTCGGCGGCGCGGCGTGCGCGTTCCGCATCGTCGCCGTGCAGCAGTAGCGCCAGCGCGGCGCACAGCATGGTCGACAGGGCGGCGCCGCTGCCAGCTGCCAGTCCCATATGGCGCGGTTTGTGGCCGGCAGCGCGGCGCGCAGCCAGCACGGCTGGCGCGCCAAGGGTGCGGTACAGCCAGTGCAGCAGCAGCAGCCAGGTTGCGCTGGTGAGCAGGGAGGGGAGAACGCGCGGCTGCAGCTTGAGTTGGGCCAGGGTCAGGTCGACCGGCTGCATCAGGGGCCAGGCCAGCATCATCACGCCAAGCGCACACAGGCCGAAGGCGGCAATCCAGCGTACCAGGGAAGCCATATGCAGGCTGCCGAACAGCAAGCCGATACCGGCTGCTGCGCCGAGCAGGAAAAGGCCGGACCGTATGGCCAGCAAGTCGCAGGTGCCCAGCACCACCAGCACCATGCCCGCCCGCTTAAGGATGGGAATGTGCGCGTCCATTGGAGTATTCTAGCGTAACATTTTCAATATGCAGGAAGGAAAGGAGACACCATGAAAAGCATGATTGCCGTGCTGTTTGCCACGCTTGTACTGGCCCTGGGCGGTTGCCAGAAACCGGAAGACAAGCGCATTGGCCCGGCGGAGCAGGCCGGCCGCGAGATCGACAAAGCCGCCAGCGTGGCGGGCGAGAAGCTGGACCAGGCCGCCAGCAAGGCTGAAGAAAAACTGGGCCAGGCCGGCGAGAAACTGGACCAGGCGGCCCAGCAGGCTGGCGAAAAGCTGAACAAGGCGACTGAGAAGATCGGTGAAAAAGTCGAGCAGGCTGGCAAGGAGATGCAGGAGTCGGCCCGCGACGCGCGCAAGGAAAAGAACTAGTTTCCCGACTTGCTTTTCAGCGCCACCACGTTGGAAGGCGGCGGCTCGTCGGGCGTGCCGCCCAACACCAGCGTCAGGTCGACAAAGCCGGCGCGCCAGGCCTGTTCCAGGTTCTGTTCGATGGCTTCCATCGAGGTCTGCTCGAAGTTGCTGAAGCCGCGTACGCCGTAGGCGCGGTTGCGGCCATGGGCCTTGGCCAGGTACAGCGCCATGTCCACCAGGTTGACCGCGCGCTCCCAAGGCAGCGGCAAGCCGCCCGGCGCCAGCGGGAACGGCGCAAAGCCGACCGAGACGTTGACGTGGATCATGTGGTCCTGGAACGGCACCGGTTGCGACGATATGCAGTTCAGGATGCGGCGCGCAATCTCGTCCACGCCGTTGCGCGGGATGGCCGGCAGGAAGGCCAGGAATTCCTCACCGCCCCAACGCACGATCATATCGGTCTCGCGCAGCGCAATGCGAAGGCTTTCGGCAATCATCTTCAGTACCGCGTCGCCGGCCGCGTGGCCGTAGGTGTCGTTGACGTGCTTGAAATGGTCGACGTCCAGCAGGAACAGGGCGCCCACGATATCTTCGCCGTTGGCGCCGCGCCGCTCCACCTGGTTGTGGGTGCGCATGTAGTCCTGGAAGTGGCGGCGGTTGTACAGCGCCGTAAGCGGATCGAGCGAGCTTTGCGCCTTCAACTCCAGGTTCTTCACTTCAAGCTGGGCATTGGCCTGGCGCACCTTGCGATACAGCAGGCCGACGATCACGGCAGCCAGCGCGAACACCACCGCCAGCAGCCACCAGATGCGCTGCTGCAGGCGGCGCGCGGTCAGCTCCGCACCCTTGGCCTGGTTTTCATGCGACAGCTGTTCGATCTGGCGCTTCTTCTTTTCGGTGTCGTACTTTTCCTGCAGCTCCCACATGGTCTTCTTGCGCTGCGACTCGAACAGTTCGTTCGAAATCTGGCGTTCGCGGTGGTAGGCTTCCACCGCACCCTGGTAGTCGCCCACCCGCTCCAGCGCTTCGCCGTACTCGGTCAACAGGGCTTGCAGCTCCGGCTTGTCGCCGGTTTTCTCAAAGTAGGCCATGCCGAGCGCAAAGGACTTCTTGCCTTCGGCAACCTTATTGGTTCCCATGTAGGCTTGCCCGGCATTGATGCGCGCTGTGGCTTCGTTGGCATCGTCCTTGGCTTCGCGTGCCGCCGCCGACGCTTCGTTGGCAAAGCGCAGTGCAGCAGGGAAGTCATGCAGCTTGAGGTTGATATCGGACAGGTTCACCAGCGTGGTGGCGATCATGCGCTTGGCGCCGAGCTTGCGGGTCAGCTCCAGGTTGGCCAGCAGGGCGCGCATGCCGCGCTTGTATTGCTGCGTATCGACTGCCAGGCCATATTCGGTGTTGTTGGCGATTGCCATGCGGCCCGGCGATTCCAGGGATTCCGACACTTCGAAGGTTTCGCCCAGCGTTTCCCACGCCTTGTCGTACTCGCGCACCTGCGTGTAGAACAGGGTGAGGGCATTCAGCGCGCTGGCCAGCGGCACCTTGTCATGCTCGACCTTCTGCGCCAATTCCACTGCCGACTGCAGGCGGATCAGGGCCACGGGATAGTTGCCCTGTTCGGCGTAGCTTTGGCCGGCGGTGATGGTCGACTGCACGCGCAGCACCATGTCGCTGGTGGCGCTGGCCAGCTTTTCCGCCTCGAAGGCCATTTCGTGCGACACCTGGCGTTCGTTCATCGCGGAGCGGACATAGGCCTTGGTCAGCAAGCCTTTGGCGATGATGATCCTGTCGTCCTGTGCGCGCCCGAAGTCGTGCAGTTCTTCGGCCAGGGCGAGCGCGACGTCGAGCTTGCCAAGGCTGCGGTGGGTCAGGCTGAGCTGGGCGAGGAATTCGGCGCGGGTCAGGGGCGGGGCGGAGCGTGCCACCGGCTCCATCTGCTGTAACTGGACCAGCGCTTTTTCGGGGACGAAGCGCACCAATTCGCGGATCTGGGCAATTTCGCTGTCGAGTGGCGACTGGGCAAACGCAAGGAGCGGCGCAAGCAGGCAGGCGCCGACCAGCGTGCGGAGGCGCTTGGAAATCGTCAAAACCGGAAAGCCTGGCAACTTGTGTCCTTGGGGTCGCATGAGCAGCGTGTGCGGTTCATTATATGCCTGTTGCAAGCAGGAAATCCGCAATATGACTCACTATTTTCATGATAGACGCCTTAACTGTGGGGAAAATACAAGTGGAATTTCTACTTGTGTAATTACTTAAGAGAAATTTCCGCCTGGACCTCGAATTCAACCGTTCGTCGCACGCGCCGCGCGCAGCGCTTGGGCACCCGATACATTCCGCCTCACTAACACTCTTGAGGCGAAAACAAAATGCTCGAACTGCGCAATGTCAGCAAAGCTTTCCGCGACCTGAAAGCGGTAGACGACGTTTCCCTGAAACTTGGTAGCGGCGTTGTTGGACTTGTCGGTCACAATGGCGCCGGCAAGACGACCTTGATGCAGCTGGTCGCTACGCTGTCGCGGCCGACTGCCGGCAGCATCCTGTTCGACGGCAAAGATATTGTGCGGAATCCTGATGCCATGCGGCGCCGCCTTGGTTTCCTGCCGCAGGAGTTTGGCGTGTATCCGAACCTGACGGCGCTGGAGTGCATGCAGTATTTCGCGGCGTTGAAGGGCGTGCGCGATCCGGCCCGCATCCGTCACCTGCTGGAACTGGTGAACCTGTCGGAACACGCGCGGCGCCCGGCAGCTTCGTTCTCCGGCGGCATGCGGCGCCGGCTGGGAATCGCGCAGGCGCTGCTGAACGATCCCGATATCCTGATCGTGGATGAGCCGACTGCTGGCCTGGACCCGGAGGAGCGCTTGCGCTTCCGCCGCCTGTTGTCCGAGCTGGGCTTCGGCAAGCTGGTGATCGTCTCGACCCATATCGTGCCGGACGTGGAGAGCATCGCCGGCCAGTTGGCCATCATGCGCAGGGGCCGCTTGCTGGCGCTGGAAACCCCGGACGCCATACTGCAGCGGGCGCGCGGCCAGGTGTGGCAGGCCAGCGTCGATGCGGCCGACTACGATGCGTTGCGCAGCCGCTTTCATGTACTGCAGGCGCAGCGCCAGGGCGCGCAGGTGCAGTTGCGCGTGGCGCATCCGGGACAGCCTGTGGCTGGTGCGCAGGCGGTCGAGCCTAGCCTGGAAGAGGCGCTGATGGCGCAGCGCTACGCGTTGACGGAACCAACGGCGGAGGCCGCATGATTGCCCAGGCCTTGCGCGTCATCGCGCTCAACGAAGTGCGCTTGCGGCTGCGCCGCTTGTCCACGCTGGCGGCGCTGCTGGCGGCGATGGCCTTGTGCTGGCTTGCGATTGCCGATCCGGCCGACGGCGTCACGATGATGGTGATTGATGGCAGGCGCGTGCTGTACACCAGCCAGGCGCTGGCCTTTGGCAGCGCGCATATCGCCGGCATGCTGCTGGGGCTGGCGGGCTTCTACCTGGTGCGCGGCCGCGTGGCCGACGACCTGCAAAGCGGCATGGGAGCGGTGATCGCCGCCACTGGCGCCAGCAACGCCTTGCTGGCCGTCGGACGCTGGCTGGGCGGGATGGCGTACCTGATGCTGTTCGTGCTCGCGTACCTCGGTTCCACGCTGGCGCTGCACGCTTTGCGCGGCGAGGGGCCGATCCAGTTGCTGGTCTACCTGCAGACCTATGTGCTGATGCTGCTGCCGATTATCAGCTACGCGGCTGCGTGCGCGGTCCTGTTCGACAATGTCGGAGCGCTGGTTGGCAAGCGCGGCGACGTGCTGTTCTTCTTCCTCTGGTGCCTGCAGTTCGGCGCCCTCATTGGCGTGACCGAGAGTCCGGGAGCGTTATGGCCGATGTTCATCGATTTTTCCGGATTGTCGGTGGCAGTGACGACCCTGCGCGAGCACTTCGAGACCACTAACTTTGTCTTGGGACGCACTGCTTTCGATCCGGCTGGAGCGGTGCTGGTCATCCCGGATTCCTTGTGGACGCTGAAAGCGTGGGGGTTCAGGGTGGCTACCTTGCTGTTGTCGCTGCTGCTGTTAACTCCGGCAACGCTGTTCTTCCACCGTTATTCACCGGACCGCGTGCGGCCACGTTCGACGCGCGGCAACCGGCTGCTGGCGCTGGTCGACCGTGCGCTGCGTCCGGTGGCGTGGGCGGTGCGGCCATTGCCTGGCCTGGCAATGCGCGTGCCGGGCTTTGCGGGCGAGGTGCTGGCGGAGGTGGCGCTGGTGCTGTCAATGTCGCCTTCGGCGGCGCTGGCGCTGGCCGCGGGTACGGTCGCCGCATCGGTGGTGGCGCCCGGGGCGCTGACTGGCGTCATGATGGGCGGGGTTGCTTGCTGGGGCGTGATTGTATGCGGCATCGTGCCGCGCGATTGGCAGAACGGGGCCGATGCCATGACCGGCGCGCTGCCGGGCGGTGTCGTGCGGCGCTTCCTGCGGCAGTGGGCGGCCAGCCTGGTGCTCGCCCTCCCGCTGGCCATTATTGCCTTGCGCTGGTCGCTGGATGCGCCGGTACGGGCGTCAGCGGCGATTGCCGGGGTGCTGGCACTGGCCTCGGCAGCCAGCCTGCTGGGCGGCCTGACGCGGGGGGCGCGGCTGTTCCTCGCGCTGTTCCTGTTCACCTGGTATATCGCGCTCAACTCTCCCAAGGAAGCGGCGCTGGACCTGGTTGGCTTTAATGGCTCGGCCAGCGCGGGCACTGCGGTTGCATGGGCGCTGGCAGGCTGCCTGGCGTGGGCGGCGGCTTTCGCCCACAGCCGCTGGCGCCAGGCTTAGAACTCCTCCCAGTCGTCGCCTGCAGGGGCGGGGGTACGGGTCGCGGCTTGCGTGTCCGGCTTCGGGCGCACCGCAGCGCGGGGCTTGCTGCCGGCAGGGGTTGCGCGGGGGCGCGGCGCCGGCAGGCGCGTTGCCGTCGCGGCTGCGGCGGCAGGTTCGGCGCGCGCAGCGGCGGCCGTCCTGGCGATTGCGGTGGCGCTGCTGCCGCCCTTCAGGCGGAAGATGCTGACTGCCTGCGCCAGTGACTGGGCCTGTTCCTGCAAGCTTTCTGCCGCAGCTGCCGCCTGTTCGACCAGCGCGGCATTCTGCTGCGTCATGGTATCCATCTGCCCGATCGCCTGGTTCACCTCACCGATGCCGCTGCCTTGTTGCTGGCTGGCGCTGGTGATTTCCCCCATGATGCCGGCCACCTTGTGAACCGAAGCGACGATGCGCTGCATGGTATCGCCAGCCGCATCGACCAGCCGCCCGCCTTCTTCGACACGCGAAACCGAGGCGCCGATCAACTCCTTGATTTCCTTGGCCGCCGCCGCGCTGCGCTGCGCCAGGTTGCGCACTTCCGACGCAACGACGGCAAAGCCGCGTCCTTGTTCGCCGGCGCGCGCCGCCTCCACCGCCGCATTGAGCGCCAGGATATTGGTCTGGAACGCAATGCCATCGATCACGCCGATGATGTCGCTGATGCGCGCTGAACTATCCTTGATCGCGCCCATGGTGACGACCACCTGCGACACCACCTCGCCGCCTTGTTCCGCCACATGGGCAGCATCGGCCGCCAGCTGGTTGGCCTGCTGCGCATTGCTGGCGTTCTGCTGTACGGTATCGGTCAGGTTCTCCATCGCGCTAGCCGTTTCCTCCAGCGAGGAGGCCTGGGTTTCGGTGCGGGCGGACAGGTCGGCATTGCCGGTGGCGATCTCGCTGGTGGCCACCGTCATCTGGTCGGTGCTGCTGCGGATATTGCCGATCATCTCGGCAAGTCCCTTGTTGATGTGCTCCATCGCCTGCAGCAACTGTCCGATCTCATCACTGCGGCTGGAGGCGATATCGCGGCTCAGGTCACCGCCCGCGATGCATTCGGCGGTATCGATCGCCTGCTGCAGGCCGGAGCGGATATAGCGGTAGGCGAACAGCAGGCAAGCAACTGCGGCGATCACCGACATGGCTTGCAACGCTTGCGCCAGCAACTGCGCCTTGTCGAACGCAGCGCTGGCAGCCGCCACCTCGGCGCTGGTGCGCTCGTCGAGCAGCGCCAGGAATTCGTTCACCGGTTGCATGATCTTGGCTTTGTTCTGGTGGTAGGCCTTGTCGTGCATGATGCGGCGCGCCATCTCGGGGTCAGGCGGGCCGTCGCGGGTGAAGCCACCCTTGCCGTCATCGAACTTTCCTTTGACCGCGTTCATCGCGATCACTTCGGTGCGAACCAGTTCGTTTGAATTGGCCTCCGCTTCCTTCAGCTTGGCGAATTCCTGGCCCGTGAAGCCGGCGCGTTTCATCAGCTCCGACAGGGCGATGGTCTGTCCCGGGGAGGGCGGCACGGGCGAACCGGCAGCGACGAAGTCCCAGTAGATGCGCTCATAGTTTTCAGGGCGCGGCTTCTGGCCGTTGCGGATGGCCAGGATGTCCATGTATTGCTGCTCGTAGGCGGCTTCGCCCGACACCACGTAGGTGCGCGCGAGGCGCGTAAGGTCGTCCGAGCTTTGCCGCAGCTCGTCGGCCAGCAGGTAGGATTGGTAGCGCGAATCGGCGGCCTGCTTGGCTTCGGCCTCCTTGCTGGAGACCCGCAGCAGTGCCAGCATTGTCAGCGTTGCCAGCACGACCGTGATGGCGAAAAACGCAATGAAGATACGTTTGATGGATAGGTTCTTTTGCATGGCGCTGCCCCCCTCTGTAGGACAGCATACCTCTACTACCAATCGACTAGTAATACTTTTCGTGCGGAAACAGGAAGTCAGGCGGCAAGCTGTTGCAGGAGATACAGGCGCTGGTACAGGCCATTATCAATTTGCATCAGTTCTTCGTGTGGCCCCTGTTCCACAATGCGTCCATGGTTCAGCACGACAATGCGGTCCGCCTCGCGGATCGTGGACAGGCGGTGCGCGATGGCGATGATGGTGACCTGGCCGCGCAACTCGTTCAATGCCACCTGCACGATCTGCTCCGTATGCGAGTCGATGCGCGAAGTAGCTTCATCGAGCAGCAGGATGCGCGGCTTACCCGCCAGCGCGCGCGCAATGGCGACCAGCTGCTTCTGGCCGGAAGACAGGCGCGAGCCGCCTTCGCCCAGCACGGTATCGTAGCCATCTTCCGTCGCCATGATGAAGTCGTGGCAATGCGCCGCCCGCGCCGCTGTTTCGATTTCCTGCTGCGACAGGCCGCGGCCCATGTCGATGTTCTCGCGCGCGGAAGCGGCAAGCAGGAAGGGGTCTTGCGGCACCAGGCCGACGTCGGCGCGGAACTGCTCGTTATCGATTTCATCCAGCAGCATGCCGTTCATGCGGATGCTGCCGTGCGGGGCGGGGTAGTAGCGCAGCAGCAGCGACAACAAGGTCGACTTGCCGCTTCCCGTATGGCCGACGATGCCGAAGAAGGAGCCCTGCGGGATCGCCAGCGACAACTGGTGCAGTACGCGCTGGCCTTCGATGTATTCGAAATCCAGGGCGCGGATATCGATGGCAGGGGCGCCGTCATCGTTGGCGGCATGGCGCGTGTGGGCGCTGGCGCCGCTGCGGTGCTCCGGTGCAATCTGCTCCGCAAGCAGGATCGCCACGCGCGATGTCGCCACCACCGACTGCTGCAATTGGCTGAACTGCATGGTGATCTGGATCAGCGGTTCGATCACGCGCGCGATGTAGTTGATGAATGCATACAGCACGCCGACTTCCGCCGCGCTCATGTCGCGCTGCCCGAACATATAGATCACCGACGCCAGCAACAGGACATTCAGCATGTCCAGGGCGGGACGCAGCAGCCAGGCGTTGGCGCGAATTTCGGCCAGGCGCTGGGTGTAGTGCTCCGCGTTGGTGCCGGCGAAGCGCTCACCGAAGCGCAGCTCCGCGTTGTTCGCCTGCAGCACTGTCATGCCGCCGATGGATTCGGCGATCTGCGCGTTGATGTCGCTGCGCAGCTGGCGGGCGCGCGTCACGGCCGGTGCGCTCAGGCGCTGGTAGGCCCAGACGATCACCAGCACGAAAGGCAGCAGCGCGACCACGATGGTCATCAGGCGCCAATCCAGCCAAGCCATCGCGGCGACGGTGCCGAGCAGGACGATGGTGCTGTCCAGGATCACGAACAGGACCTGGATGTACAGGCCCTTCACGGCTTCGGTGTCGTTGGTAACGCGCGAAACCAGTTGGCCTGTGATGGCGCGGTCGAAGAACGCCATGGGCAAGCGCAGCACGTGGCTGTAGACCCGTTCGCGCAGGCGCTGCACTGAACGCATGGCCACGCCGGACAGCCGCACCAACTGGCGGTAACGCACCCAGGTGGCGATCCAGCCGGTCAGCAGCACGCCGCCCAGGAGCAGGGCCATGCGGGCCCAATCCAGGTGCTTGGGAAGGAGGTGCTCGTCGATCAGGCGCTTGCCCAGCAGGGGGCCGAGCACCTCCATGCCGGCGGCGAAGACCAGCCATAGCATGGCCCAGCCCAGGTGGTGCAGGTCCGCAGCGGAGGCTTCCTTCAGCAGGCCGACAGCCTGGCGCGTCTGTTCGGGAGCGCTTTGTTTATCAGGCTGCGTCAAGGCTGGCCTCCAGTTGTTGGTAGCGCCACTGGCTGGCATACCAGCCGTTCAGCGCAAGCAGTTCCTCGTGCGAGCCCGACTCTGTGATGCGGCCGCGCTGCAGCACCACGATCTGGTCCGCATCCACTACGGCGCTCAGGCGATGGCTGGCGATAATGGCGCTGCGGGTGGCGTGGGCGCGGCGCAGTTCTTCCAGGTGTTGCAGGATGGCGGTTTCGGTGCCGGTGTCGACCGCCGACAGGGCGTCGTCCAGCAGCAGCAAGTCGTTGTCCGACAGCAGGGCGCGCGCGATTGCGACGCGCTGGCGCTGGCCGCCGGACAGGGTAATGCCTTTCTCGCCCACTTCGGTTTCATACTTGTGCGGGAACAGCAGGATGTCGTCGTGGATGGCCGCCAGGTCGGCCGCACGCTCGACTTCCGCGCGGGTGGCGCCGGGCTTGGCCAGTGCGATATTGTCCGCAATCGAAGCCGAGAACAGGAAGGACTCCTGCGGCACCCAGCTGATTGCCGCGCGCAGTGCCTGCAGCGTGTACCGGTCCAGCGCGTGGCCACTCCAGGTGGCGCTACCCTGGGTAGGCGTCACCTGGCGCAGCAGGACGCGCAGCAGCGTCGATTTGCCGGAGCCGGTCGGCCCGACAAGGCCCAGGGTCTGGCCTGGCTTCAGCGTCAGCGAAATGTCCGACAGAGCCGGTTCGTGCTGGCCGGGATAGGCGAAGCCCACGCCGTGCAATTCCAGGTTGCCGGGAGCGACGCGGGGCAAGCTGCCGTGGTCCTCAATGGTCAGCGGAGCATCCAGCATCGGCTGCAGGCGCGCATAGGCGGCGCGGCCGCGTTCGATCAGCGACAGCACCCAGCCCGCGGCAAACATCGGCCAGATCAATTGGCCAAGGTACATGCTGAAGGAAGTCAGTTCGCCAATTGTCAGTTCGCCGCGCCACACGAGGAAACCGCCGAGGCCCAGCGACAGGCCGGTAGCTGCTGTCAGCGTAAGACCGACTGCCGGCTCATAAGCCGCCTCCCAGCGCTGCGCGGTCAGGCTGGCATCGGCAGCGGCGCCGGCCAGTTCTTCGAAACGCGTGCTGCTGCGCTGTTCCAGTCCAAGCGCACGCAAGGTGCGCACGCCGGACAGCGTCTCCTGAACGTGGTCGTTCAAAGCGCTGAACCGCTTCAGCGAATCGGCAGAAGCGGTATGGATGTGCGACGAAATGCGCCAGAAGGCCCAGGCCATCAGGGGGAAAGGGATCAGCGCAAACAAGGCCAGGCGCCAGTCGACGCCGACCAGCATCATGCCCAGCACCAGCAGCAGGGTAAGCGAACCATCGAAGCCAGCCAGCATCGCCTCGCCCGCCGCCATCTCGATGGCATCAATGTCATTAGTGGCCAAGGCCATCAAGTCGCCGGTGCGCTGCTTCTGGAAGAACTGCGGACCTTGCAGCGACAGGCGGCGATAGAAACGTGTGCGCAGCTCAACGCCCAGTTGATAAGCGGCCGAGAACAGCTTCATGCGCCACGCAACGCGCAAGCCATAGTTCGCCACACCCAGGATGAGGAGCAAGCCGATGGCCTGCCACAAAGCTTCGCGGCCAAGCTTGCCCGCCGCCAGTCCATCGACCATCAAGCCGATCTGGCGCGGGATACTGATACCGATGATGGCAACCCCGGCCAGCATGGCGCCGGCGGCTGCGTAAGGACGCCAATGGCTACGGACGAAGCCACCGATCAGGCGCGATAAACTCATATGCTCAGAAGGAAAATGCTGCCAAGAGCCTGCAAGCATACCTCAGCGCAGAATTTCTCGCCGAGCGCGCCTCTGCGATGAAAGTCGGGGTCAGGTCCGGCAATCGGACAAATCGCTATGCGATTTGTCCGATTGCCGGACCTGACCCCGACTTTTAAATTACTTGTGAGCTTTGTTGCCGTTGGCGTTGGCGTTGGCGGCTTTTGGATCGGGGAAGCTGGCGGCTGCTTTGACTGGCTTGGCGTCGGCTTTTGCTTCGGCTTTGACTTCCGGCTTGCTTTCCACTACATCGGGCTTTGCTTCGACTTTGGCTTCGGCTTTTGGTGCCGGCTTGGGCTCGGCTTTGGCGGCCTTCGGTGCAGGTGCCGGGACTGGAGCAGGGGCTGGAGCAGGGGCTGCTACCGGCGCCGGCGCTGGCGCGGCAATCGGTGCGGACAGTTTCGGCAGGTTTACGGCTTGCGTGCCGGCTTCTTTCAATTGCTCTTGCGCTGCCTGGAACAATTCCGCCTGGGTCTTGCTGGCAATGCTGAACAGTTCGCGGTTGTAGGCGAACAGGCCGTCGAAGTTGGGCACGCGGGCGCTGCTCTTGGCGAAGAATTCTTGCGGATCTTTCGCCTCCAGCAGTTCACGCGCGGCGGCGGAACTCTTTTCGACGGAGGCTTTGGTGGTGCTCAGGTTGAGAGCAATCACCTTTTGCGCGCCTTCGAAGGCAGTGGTGGCGAGGTTGTTGAGGATTTTCAGCTGCGCTTCCAGCTGCGACTTGGTGGCTGCGGAAAATTGCTCGGGAATCGAAAACATATTTTCTCCTGGATCGATGGGAAATGGTGCGCTGCAATAAACCCATTCTAGCGACGAAATATGGTAATGGAAAGACATTTTTGCCGACTATTAAAGCAAAAGTTATGCGCTGCAACATTGCGTGGCCTGCGCGGCCTGCCTACAATCGGCCATCCCCAACCTGTGGAGCTATGCGATGGATCTTGTAATCCGCAATGCCAGCTTGCCCGATGGCCGCCATGGCATCGATATCGCCATCAACAACGGCCGCATCGCCGAAGTCGCTCCTGCTTTGCAAGCCAAGGGCGCGCGTGAGATCGATGCCGAAGGCGACCTGGTCGCGCCGCCTTTCGTCGATGCGCATTTCCATATGGATGCCACGCTCAGTTACGGCCTGCCGCGTGTGAACCAGTCCGGCACGCTGCTGGAAGGTATTGCCTTGTGGGGTGAGCTAAAGCCGCAGCTGACGCAGGAGGCCCTGGTGGAACGCGCGCTGCAGTATTGCGATTGGGCCGTGGCGCGCGGCTTGCTCGCGATTCGCAGTCACGTGGATGTGTGCGACGACCGCTTGCTGGCAGTGGAGGCGCTGCTTGATGTAAAGCGCCGCGTGGCACCTTACCTTGACCTGCAGCTGGTGGCTTTCCCGCAGGATGGCGTGCTGCGCAGCCCGACTGCGCTGACCAACCTGAAACGCGCGATCGCAATGGGTGTCGACGTGGTCGGCGGCATCCCGCATTTCGAACGCACCATGGCCGATGGCGCCGAGTCGGTGCGCGTGCTGTGCGAGTTCGCGGCCGAGAAGGGCTTGCGCGTCGATATGCATTGCGATGAGTCGGACGATCCCCTGTCGCGCCATATCGAGACACTGGCTTACCATACGCAGCGCCTTGGATTGCAAGGCCGCGTGGCCGGCTCGCACCTGACATCGATGCATTCGATGGACAACTATTACGTCAGCAAGCTGCTGCCGCTGATCCGTGAAGCTGGCGTTGCCGCCATCGCCAATCCGCTGATCAACATCACTTTGCAGGGCCGGCACGATACCTATCCCAAGCGCCGCGGCATGACGCGCGTGCCGGAAATGCTGGCGCATGGCATCGACGTCGCTTTCGGCCACGATTGCGTGATGGATCCGTGGTACAGCCTGGGATCGGGCGATATGCTGGAAGTAGCCCATATGGGCTTGCATGTGGCGCAAATGACCGGGCAGGACGCCATGCGCGCCTGCTTCAAGGCTGTGACGGAAACACCGGCGAAAATCCTCGGCCTCGATGGCTACGGCTTGCAGCCCGGCTGTCACGCCGATTTGGTACTGCTGGGTGCTGGCGATCCTGTGGAGGCCATCCGGCTGCGGGCGGCACGAACGCTGGTGCTGCGGCGCGGACAGGTGGTGGCGGAATCGCCGCGTGCAGCGGCGCGCCTGGTCTTGCCGGGCCGGCCGCAGCAAGTCGATTTCCGCCTGTCCCGGCGTGCTGGACTTGCAATGAAAAATGCATGAAAATTCAGCATCATTCCTGCCGTTGGGAGCAGCTTTGAAAGACATCGTCATCCGCCCGGTTACTGAGGCCGATTTCGACTCCATGTGGACAATCTTCCAGGAGTTGATCGCCAGCGGTGACACCTATTACTTCGCGGCGGAGACCAGCCGCGAAGATTGCCATGCTTTCTGGTTCGGGCGCAGCATCAAGACCTGGGTGGCGGTGCTGAATACTGGCCGGCTGCTGGGCATGTATCGACTGCTGCCCAACCAGCTCGACCGCGGCTCGCACGTTGCCAACGCTTCCTTCATGGTCAGCCCCGCCGCGCAAGGCGTGGGCATCGGCAAGATGCTGGGACGCCATTGCCTGGAACAGGCGCGGCGCGACGGTTTCCTCGCCATGCAGTTCAATTACGTTGTAAGTACCAATGTTTCTGCCGTGCTGCTGTGGAAGCGGCTCGGTTTTTCCGTGATAGGCACGCTGCCGCGCGCCTATCGGCACAAACAGCTCGGTTTTGTTGACGTGTATGTGATGTACAAGTTCCTGGCCGACCCTAACGATTGGCCGGAGTAATGATCGATACCAAACGACTGACCCTGCGTCCCGCAACTGTTGATGATGCTTCGTTCTATCTGCGCCTGGTGAACGAGCCTTCTTTCCTCGAAAATATTGGCGACAAGGGCGTGCGCGACCTGGATGGTGCGCGCGCTGCCTTGCTGGCCGGTCCGATCGCCATGCAGGCCCAGCTGGGCTATTCGCTGTGGATGGTGGTCCGCAAGGAAGATGGCGCGACCATCGGCATGTGCGGCTTGATCAAGCGCGACACCTTGCCCGATACCGATATAGGCTATGCCTACCTGCCGGACTTCTGGGGCCAGGGGTATGCCTGGGAAGCGGCGTCGTCTGCGATGGCTTATGGCCGAGATATCGTTGGTTTGCCGCGCTTGCTTGGCATCGTTTCGCCCGGTAATACCGCTTCGTCAGGTCTGCTGAAAAAACTCGGCATGCATTTCGTTGAGCGCTTGGATACGGGGAAAACGGATCTTTACCGCATGGAGTTTCCCCCGCGCCACAACTAGGTTGTAGCGAAAACAGGTTTCTTGGCTTTTAGTACTTTAGGGCGCATGATGAAGATTGCAGTCCTGAAGGCATAACGCTGCCATTTTTACCTGGGGGAAACACATCATGAACTTCGGCAATCTGAAGATCGGAGTGCGCTTAGGCTTGTTGGGCGCTTTCTTCATGCTGGCTCTATTGACGGTCGGTTACCAGGGCTGGAGCGCAATCAGTTTTATCAAATCCAGCAATGCGCAAAGCATGCAGCGCTCGGTCGATTTGACACAGGCTGTCGATACTGCGCGCGGCGCGCAGGTTGAGTTCAAGATCCAGGTGCAGGAGTGGAAAAACATCCTGGTGCGCGGCCATGATCCAGCGCAGCTGGAAAAATATTCCGCGGCTTTCGTCAAAAGCGCCCAGGCCACCAATGCCGAGCTGCAGAAGCTGTCGGGTATGCTGAACAAGCTGAACCTGCAGACTACGCTGGATGATGAAGCGATCAAGATGCACGAAGAGCTGGGCAAGAACTATATGGCAGCGCTCAAGCAGTTTGATTCGGCCAATCCGGAAAGCTACAAGATTCTCGATAAGGCCGTTGCCGGCATGGACCGCCCGCCGACCAAGAAGATCGACGAAATCGTTGAGTTCATCGATTCCCAGTCCAAGAAAAATGCAGCCGAAGCGGTGGCGACCGCGGAAGCGGCCAACCGCTCCGCCACCATCACGCTGCTGGTGGTGCTGGTGGTGACGACTTTGATCGGTGCGGCGATCGTGTGGTGGATCGTAAAAGGCATTACGCGGCCACTGGACCAGGCGATTGACATCGCGAAGAATGTGGCGGCGGGCGACCTGAGCGTCGACGTGGATGTGCGAACCAAGGATGAAGTGGGCGAACTGCTGGCGGCGCTCAAGCAAATGAGCGGCAACCTGTCCGACATCGTGAGCCGCGTACGCACTGGCACCCAGACCATTGCCAGTGCGTCGAGCGAGGTAGCGACCGGCAGCATGGACTTGTCGACCCGCACCGAGCAGCAAGCCAGCTCGCTGGAGGAGACTGCCTCGTCGATGACTGAACTGACCAGCACTGTGCGGCAGAACAACGAGAATGCGACCCAGGCGCGCAAGCTGGCCGACGAAGCGTCCAATGTCGCCGTGCGCGGCGGCGCCACTGTGTCGGAAGTGGTGCAGACCATGGGTGCGATCAACGAGTCGTCCCGCAAGATTGTCGATATCATCGGCGTGATCGATGGCATTGCGTTCCAGACCAATATCCTGGCACTGAATGCGGCGGTGGAAGCGGCGCGTGCCGGGGAACAGGGACGAGGCTTTGCGGTGGTGGCGGGAGAGGTGCGCAACCTGGCGCATCGCTCGGCTGCGGCGGCAAAGGAAATTAAGGAACTGATCGGCAATTCCGTCGAGCGGGTGGAAGAGGGCAGCCGCCTGGTGGGCGAAGCCGGTGTGACCATGGAAGAAGTGGTCAACAGCGTGCGCCGTGTCACATCGATCATCGGCGAGATTGCGATTGCTACCGGCGAGCAGCGTGACGGCATCGAGCAGATCAGCGATGCGATTACCCAGATGGACACCGTGACGCAGCAGAATGCGGCGCTGGTGGAAGAGGCGGCGGCCGCCGCCGAGGCCTTGCAGCAGCAGGCGGCAAGCCTGGAGGAAGCAGTGTCGGTGTTTAAAGTGCGCGAGTCGGCTGGCGGCGGCCCGCACATGAAACTGTCGGCAAGCCGCAGCTTGCGGGCCTTGCCGGCTTAAGGCGCTTTCCGTTGCGCGGCGGGGCCTGGTTTGCCGAAGAACCAGGCCAGCGCTACGTGCACGCGGCCAGCCCACGATTGCTCGTTATGGCGCCCGCCTTGGTCGACGAGGAATAGCAGGTCGCGGCCCTCCCGGTAGCCTTTCTTCACCAGGGCCTGACGGAACGCTTCGCTGTCCTCCTGGCCGTCATATACCGTTCCCACATCGATATAGAACCTGACCGGCATTCGTTTCGGTGGATGCTTCACTTCTTCCTGGTTGTTCCACCAGAAGGAGCTGGAGACGCCGCCGGCCATCGAGAATGTTTGCGGGTAGCGCTGGGCAATGCCGATCGACGCCAGGCCGCCCAGCGATGAGCCCATCACCGCCGTATGCAGGCGGCCTGGCTTGGTGCGGTATTGTTTGTCCACCCATGGCTTGACCGTCTTTGCGACGAAGTCGGCGTAGGCGTTCAGCTTTCCTCCACCGTGCTTGGGATCGCAGCAGGGGGTGTATTCGGCGATGCGATCGGTGGTGTTGTCGATCCCGACGACAATCACTTCTTCCATTTCACCCTGGCGTACCAGGCGGTCTGCCACTTCGTCGATATTCCATTCGGTGCCGTAACTGGCAGTACTGGCGTCGAACAGGTTCTGGCCGTCGTGCATATAGAGCACGGGATAGCGGCGCTTGTTGTCGCTGCCGTAGCTTGGCGGCAGGTAGATGCGCAGCGTGCGTTCATTGCCGAGTTGGGGCGATTTGAATTTTTCGACCAGCTGCAAGGTGCCATGCCGGGGCGGGCGGCTTGGCGCAGGCGCCGGCAGGATGCGCGCTGCCTGCACGTCGGCGTGGTTGCGGGCGCCGCTGCTGCCGCCTGCATCCGCATAGCTCGCATTGGCTTGCAGGCTGCTCATATTGTAGAAAGGCTGCAGCTCGAGCCGGTAGCTGCCTTGCTTGAGCGCGGGGGGCAGGGGTGTCGACCACGCAGGACCATTGGCGGCGGCGTTGTGCGGCATCTGGATGATGCCCTCCGCTGCTACCGCACCGTGCTTGTCGCGTAATTGCAGGCGCTGTACCGCGTTGGTGATGCCGAGGTTGACCTGGTGGGCGTGGTTGTCGTAACGGAGCTGGATGTTGTATCGGCCGTCTTTTGTGACGGTCACGCTGTCGGCCGCGCCGATGACATCGATGCCTTCGCCGGCAGGGCTGCCTGTTGCGGCGAGGCAGAGCGGGCGGGAGTGATGGCTGCGCAAACTGCTGGCCGGGGAGATCGCCTCTACGGCGTAGCACGATGCCGTCGCATCCGCTCCTCCTGCTCCTGCCCCGCCAGCACTTGGCCAATTGCCGGCGGCGACGTTGGCGGCAGCGAGCTGTCCGTCGCGGTACACATTGAAGCGGGTGCCTTCCTGCGTTCCTGCGCCCGGCGCGATGCGAAGAACGGCGGCTCCGGCCGATGGCGCGCGCTGGATGACTGGTTCCGGTGGCGCGGTGGATGCAGCTTCGTTGCCCGCAACGGTGATCTGCTTCCGGCCAGGCACCAGCGTTCCCATTTCCACTTCAATCAGGTTGTCGTCCGCCAGCTCGCTCCACGCAACCGGGCTGCGCGCATCCTTGCCATTTACTTTGCCGCCAACCGGCATGTAATAACCATCAAGGGCAACCGCCGGCGGCATCTTGATCTTGATGTGCAGGCGTTTGCCGTGCAAGACCAGGCCGGAAAGCTCGATCACATCGCTGCCCGCAAACCACTCGCGCCGCAGCCGGGAAGTAATGAACGGATTGACGTGTAGCCGCTCGGTATCAACACCGATGCCAAATACCTGCTGCACTACCATCCCCAGGAAGCCGCCGACTGACCAAAGCTGGCGGCGCGAATTGATGGCCGGTGCGGCAGGATCGCCGACTTGCCACTCCATATTCTCCATATTCGACAGGTTGAGGGCAGCCCCCTGCAGCAAGCTGGCATAGGCGGCATCGGCCACCGCCACGTTGCCGTACTGCGCCGCGGCCCGCAGGCCGTAGGCCGTAACGAATGGCCACAAGGCGCGGTTGTGATACACGGGCACGCCCGGCTGCTGCGGCCAGATCACCGGGGCGCCCAACGGTCCATGCGGATAGTGGGCCAGGATCGATTGCGCCTGCTCGGCGTCGGCCACGCCGGTGATGATGGCGAGCGACTGGCCGAGCCAGTCAAACTTGTGCATGGCGGCGCCGTCGAAGTGGCCCGCGGCCAGGCTGCTGTACATGCCGGCATCCTTGAGCCACAGGCGGTCATTGATCGCGACTTTCAGGGCGGTCGCCCAGCGCATGTAACGCTGCGCATCCTCGCTGTCGCCCGCCTGCTGCGCGAGTTCGGCCGTCAGCGTCAGCGCTTTGTAGTGGGCGACGTTGGTGGACAACGATTTGGACGTTGCCATGCTGGACAGATCGCTGGGAATCCAGGCCGCGTAAGATTGTTCGCGCCAGTCGAGGAATGATTGCTCGCCGTTGTACAAGCCGGTGGTGGGATCGTAAGCGGCGAGGCGGTCGTTTTCGACAGTGTTGCGCAGTGCTTGCAGGGCAGTTGCGGCGAACTGCGTGCGTTCTTCCGCAGGCAGCGACTTGAGTGCCTGTTCTGCGCCGAAGGCCCAGCTTACGCGATCGGTGCTGACTGGCCAGCTGCCTCCGCTGCCGGTGTCCTGCACGATTTGCAGGCCATCTTCACTGCCTGCTGCAAGTGGCGGCTTGCCGCCGCGGTAGCCGGATAACTTGAACAGCAGCGAGTTGCGCGTGCGTTGCGGATCGAGCATCGCCAGACCCAGGTTGGCGGCATAGGAAAGGTCGCGTGTCCACACGTAGTGCCATTTTTCGCCGGTTTCGAAGCACTCGCATGCAATTGGCTGGCCGCCCTTGTAGCTGCCGTCACGGATGGCCTGCACCGAATCCTGCTTCATTTCCGTCATCGCCAGTGCGAACAGGGCGTCGAAGGCCAGGCTGCCGCTGCGGACTTTGGGCAGGCCGGCTTGTTCGTTGAAGGTGATCGACTGCGGCGCGTTGTCGCGCAAGGGCATGGTGGTAGCCTGCGTATAGCTGCGCAGCGTCGCTTGCGCATCCGGGGTCGCAAAGCTTGCCTTGTGGGGGCCGAAGGGGAGCTCCACGCTGGTATTCGCCAGCGCCGGGCCGCTCGCCAGCGCGCCGGCGCCGGCGAATGCGGCCGCGATGGCTGCCGAGAGCAGCGCGCGGCGCGCCATTACTGGAGCTCCAACACGAGCACCGAACGGGCAGGGAGCGTGAACCTACCCGAGAGCGGAATGCTGCGGCCCGAAATCACGTCCGTGCCGCTGCGCACGCCGGCCAGCATTTCACGGAAGCGGTCGGCGTCGAGCGTGATGTCCTTGGCGTTCTTGTTCAGCGCAACCATGACCTTCTGTTTGCCGTCATAACGGAAGTACACATAAGTATCCTGTTCAGGCCCGAACTGCATCATCTTCCCGTGCTGGACCGCACTGGAAGTTTTGCGCCAGTTGGCCAGTTTCTTCACGAAGGCCTGCATCTCGCGCTGCTCGGCGCCCAGGCCTTCGCCGGTGAAGGCATTTACTTTATCACCTGCCCAGCCGCCCGGCATGTCGTGACGGTAGGATGGATCGTCGCGGCCTTTCACGGTGCTCGGCATCAGGATCTCGGTACCGTAATAGAACTGCGGAATGCGCGGCACGGTCAAGGTGAAGGCCAGCGCCATCCGAAGCAGGGCCGGGTCGCTGTTCACCATGCTGAAGCTGCGCGACAGATCGTGATTCCCTTCGAACAGCACCAGATTGGATGGGTTGGGGTAGAGATAATCCTGCGCCAGCGTTTCATAGACATCGTACAGGCGGTAGGTGCCGTCGGTATCGCCCAGCGCCTTGCGCAGCACGTCGTTGAGAGGGAAGTCCATCATGCTTGGCGCGTTTAGCGCCTGCCAGCGCGCCACGATAGGAATCCGCGTGCTCCACTCCTCGCCCACCATATTTAGCTTGGGGTATTCCGCCAGCAACCGTTTCGACCATTCGGTCAGGAAGGCGGTATCGGAATAGCCGTAGGTATCCACGCGCAGGCCCGAAAGGCCGGCATACTCGATCCACCAGATATTGTTCTGGATAAGATAGTTCGCGACATAGGGGTTGGTCTGGTTCATATCCGGCATGTGCTGCCCGAACCAGCCCTGGGTGAAGTTGCGCGCATCTTCCCTGCTGCCGTACGGATCGATGTTGGCGACGCGGTGGTGGGCGGTCGGCGTGAACTTGCCGTCGTAGCTAAGCCAGTCCTGCATTGGCATGTCCTTCATCCACCAGTGGCGGCTGCCAATGTGGCTCAACACCACGTCCTGGATCACGCCGATGCCGCGCGAACGCGCTTGCGCCACAAAAGTGCGGAAATCTTCGTTGCTGCCATAGCGCGCGTCGATCTTGTAATGGTCGGTTGCCGCGTAGCCGTGGTAGGAGTGGATATCCTGGTTGTTTTCCACCAGCGGCGTTGGCCAGACCTGCGTGAAACCCATGTCCTTTATATAGTCGAGGTGCGCCGTCATGCCGGCAAGGT
The DNA here is from genome assembly GCF_001425005.1 of Duganella sp. Root336D2. Classification (GTDB taxonomy): domain Bacteria; phylum Pseudomonadota; class Gammaproteobacteria; order Burkholderiales; family Burkholderiaceae_D; genus Rugamonas. The sequence continues at coordinate 506,146 of NZ_LMDB01000012.1, forward strand.
CGCCTCCGTGGCGGCCGTTGCCCTCGGAGCGGTTGGCCTTGTCCGGCATGCCGGGCACGTTGTCGTTGGCCGGGCTGCCGTTGGCGAAGCGGTCCGGCATGACCTGGTAAATCGCATCGGAAGTATCAAAGCCCTGGCGTTGCGCAGAACCAGGCGCGCGTGCCAGCAACTGGTAGCTATAAGAAAGGCCTTGCTTGCCGGGCGCGGTGAAACGGATGTCGAAGCGGCCGGGCGCCACGTCCGGTGCCAGCACCAGGTCGATGAACAGGTAATTGCGGTTGGCGACCCGACTCACGCTGGCTATCCGCACGCCCGGATAGTCGATGGACGGTTCCAGGTCAGCCACCTTGGACGCATTCACCATCAGTTGCAACTTGGGGCTCTGCATCCCAGCCCACCAGAAAGGCGGTTCCAAATGCTGGACTGTCGGCGGGGCGGCGTATGCGCCTTGCAGCAGGCTCAGGCCAAGCAGGGCGGTGACAGCGGTCTTCTTCATCAGTTCTCCGGTGGAAGGTCTTATGGGCCCGACAATACACCTAAATTGCTTGTAGTTCTACTACACCTCCTTTCGCCTGAATTTGTAGCCGAAATACAACGTGGCGGTCGGAAATCCCAGGGCGAGGCCGTAGGGAAGGGCAGAAATACATAGTAATGATGATGGTCATTCATTGACACCAAATCTAGTTTTAGTACAGAATCCGCCTCAGAGCGTCCGTAAGAGCGTTCGCTTTCCAAGGATTCCCGTGTAGTTGAAATAAACCGGTCTGTGTAGGTTGCGGGAAAGAATGTTTAATAAGTGAGGGGACTTTGATGACTATCTTCGCCAACAAGCGAGGCAATACCGCTTTCCGACTGAGTCCGGTTGCGGCTGGGTGTGCTGTATTTGTATCCGCCTTCGCGGGCTCTGCGTACGCGCAGACTACGACCACCGGCCAGGCAGCTGACGCGCCGATGCAAACTGTGACCGTGTCCGGCATCCGCCGCGGTATTGAAGACGCGATCTCCGTCAAGAAAAACGCCACTTCCATCGTCGAGGCTATCTCCGCGGAAGACATCGGCAAGCTGCCGGATACCTCGATCGCCGAGTCCATCGCCCGCTTGCCAGGCCTGGCCGCACAACGCGTTGCCGGCCGTGCGCAAAACATTTCGGTGCGCGGCCTGTCGCCGGACTTCGCCACCACCCTGCTGAACGGCCGCGAGCAAGTCTCCACCGGCGACAACCGCAGCGTGGAATTCGACCAGTACCCGTCCGAACTGATCGGCGCGGTCACCATTTACAAGACCCCTGACGCCGGCATGGTCGGCCAGGGCCTGTCCGGTACCCTGGACCTGCAGACCGTGCGGCCGCTGGCTTTCGGTGGCCGTACCGTGTCGCTGAACGCCCGCATGGAAAAGAACTCGCTGGGCAGCATCGCTGACACCGATTCGCGCGGCGGCCGTTTCAGCGCGACCTACATCGACCAGTTTGCCAACCGCACCATCGGCGTGGCGATCGGCTTTGCCCACCTGGATTCCCCGGTACTGGCCCGCGAAACCGGCCTGTATGAGCCATGGAAGAATGAGTCCCGCCCAGGCGTGCCTGCCGGTACCATGGTCACCGACGGCATCAAGTCCCTGGCACGCAGCGGCTACAACAAGCGCGACGGCCTGATGGGCGTGCTGCAATACCGCCCAAGCAAGAACTTCACCTCGATGGTCGACGTCTACGCATCCCGCTTCAAGCATGAAGACACCGCGAACCAGTTCGAAGTGCACGTCGGCGGCTACAACGGCAACAACACGCCTGGCCTGAACTTCGAGAATGTCACCACCAACAACGGTTCGTTCGCCACCGGCACCGCAACCGGCGTGTATCCGCTGGTGCGCGGCATGTACGACAAGCGCAAGGATGATATCCGCGCTATCGGCTGGAACAACGAATGGAAGCTGGATGGCTGGTCCCTGGTGGCTGACCTGAGCCACTCACAGGCCAAACGCGACGAAGTGAACCTGGAAAACAACCTGCAGATCAGCGACGCAGCCGGCAATCCATACCTGGACTCCGTTGCGCTGGCCTTGGGCACCGGCGGCTTCCCGACCATGAACCCGGGGCGCGACTACAGTAACCCAGCCAGCCTGTTCGTACGTAACACCATCTACGGTTCCGGCTACGGCAAGACTCCGCGAGTGGAAGACAAGCTGAATGGATTCAAGCTGGCTGCCAATATCCAATCGTCCGGCGCACTGGAGAAGTGGTTCTCAAGCTTCGATATCGGCGTTCACTACTCCGACCGCAGCAAGGACAAGCAACAGCCTGAAGGCGACATCAAACTGGCCGGCGCTGCTTCGACCATTTCTCCGGACCTGTTGTATGCACCGGTCGACCTGGGCTTTGCGGGCGTAGGCACTATTCCTTCGTGGAACGTGCCGGGCGTCGTTGCCAAGTACATGACTTTCGCTCCGACTTCTGACAAGAGCTACCTGATCGCCAAGGCCTGGACCGTTAATGAGAAGATCACGACGACCTTCGCCAAGGCCAATATCGAACACGAACTGGGTGATGTCAGCCTGCGCGGCAATTTCGGCGTGCAAGTACAGCGCACCGACCAGTCTTCGGACGCCAAATACTGGGACGGCACTGCCGCAGCCGGCCAGGAAGTCAAGCCAGTCCATGACGGCAAGACCTACACCGACGTGCTGCCAAGCATGAACCTGGCGTTCCAGCTGCCAAACGACCACACCGTGCGCATGGCACTGGCCAAGCAGATTGCCCGTCCTCGTGTTGACCAGTTGAGCTCCGCACTGGACTTTAGCGTCGGCACCAACGACTTTAAGCCAAGTGGCAAAGGCGGCAACGCGCAGCTGGACCCGTGGCGCGCCAAGGCATTCGACCTGTCGTATGAAAAATACTTCGGCAAGAAAGCTTACGCTGCACTGGCCTTCTACTACAAGAAGCTGGATACCTACATCTTCACCGAGACCCGCACCCGCGACTTCTCCGCGCAGATCCCTGGCACCAATGCGATTACCCCGTTTGGCAATTACACCGCTCCTTACAACGGCAAGGGCGGCAACATGAAAGGCCTGGAGCTCACCGCATCCCTGCCGTTGAACATGCTGACCCCGGTACTGGACGGCTTCGGCGTGAGCGGCAGCTATTCGTACAACGACAGCGCCATCACCATCAAGGAACCGAGCGCCAACCTGGGCCAGACCATCATGCTGCCAGGCCTGTCGAAGCACACCAGCAACCTGACCATGTACTACGAAAAAGCCGGCTTCGAAACCCGCCTGAGCCAGCGCAAGCGTTCGGACTTCGTGGGTGAGATCGGCAACTTCGCCGGCGAGCGTTCGCTGCGTTACGTGGTAGGCGAGAACATCCTGGACTTCCAGGTTGGCTACAGCTTCAACGAAGGCATGCTCAAGGGCGTAGGCCTGGTACTGCAGGTGAACAACCTGCGTGACGCGGCTTACGAGACCTACAACGGCAACCGCAACCAGCAACTGGAATACCAGAAGTATGGCCGCACCTTCCTGCTGGGCGCGAACTACAAGTTCTAAGCGTTCAGGTGAAAAAAAATCGGGGGCCGCGGCCCCCGATTTTTGTATTTACTTGGCCTTCGCGGCCAGTTGCTTGTTTTGTTCGTCCAGCCAGACTTTCAGCGGGGCGAAGTAGTCGAGCAGGGCCTGGCCGTCGATGCGGTCCTCGCCGGTGGCGGCTTTCAGCGCTTCCGGCCATGGCTTGGATGTACCCATTTCCAGCATGGTCCACAGCTTCTTGCCGGCTTTTTCGCTGCCGTAGATCGAGCACTGGTGCAGCGGACCGGTGTAACCTGCTTCCTTGCACAGGGCACGATGGAACTGGAATTGCAGCAGGTGGGCCAGGAAGTAGCGGGCGTAAGGCACGTCGGCTGCAACGTGGTACTTGGCGCCGGCGTCGAAGCCGTCAGCCAGCATCGGCAGCGGGCGCTTCACGCCCATGTACTGCTCGCGCAGCTGCCACCAGCTCTTGTCGTAGTCGGCTGGCTTGGTTTTGCCGCTGTAGACGTCCCAGCGCCATTTGTCGACCGAGTAGCCGAACGGCAGGAAGGCAACCTTGGCCAGGGCGCGCTTCAACAGCACGCCGATGTCGGCGTTCGGGTCCGGGTTCTCGTTCATCAGGCCGACCTTCTTCAGGTAGCTCGGGGTGATGGACAGCGCAATGGTGTCGCCGATCGCTTCGTGGAAGCCGTCGTTGGCGCCGGTGCGGAACAGGTTGGATTGGTTCTTGTAAGCCAGGTCGTAATAGATATGTCCCAGCTCATGGTGGATGACGGCGAATTCTTCTTCGGTCGGGCGGATGCACATCTTGATGCGCACGTCGTCCTTGCCGTCCAGCTGCCAAGCGGAGGCGTGGCAAACGACGTCGCGGTCGCGCGGTTTTTCCAGCAGCGAGCGCTGGTAGAAGGATTCCGGCAGCTTAGGCATGCCCAGCGAGGTGTAGAAACGCTCGCCGTATTGCACCATTTCCTTGGCGCTGGTCTTTTTCTCTTCCAGCACATTGGTCAGGTCGAACTTGGAAGCGCCAGTGGCCGGCATCAGCAGCGGGTAGATGTTCTCCCAGCTCTGGCTCCACATATTGCCGAACAGGTGGGCCGGGATCGGGCCGGTCATCGGAACCTGGTCCGGGCCGTAGGTCTCGCGCAGCTTGTAGCGGGCGTAGGTATGCAGCGAATCGTACAGCGGCTTCACTTGCTGCCAGATGCGTTCCATCTCGGCCGAGAATTCTTCCGGCTTCATGTCGTAGCCGGAACGCCACAGGGCGCCGGTGTCGGCATAGCCCATTTCGCGCGCGCCCTTGTTGGACAGCTCCACGTAGTCGGTGTAAAGCTTCTTGTAAGACGGCGACTGCATGTGCCAGCCGTTCCAGGCGTCCAGCAGGACTTTAGGATCGCGGCTGGTGGCCAGGGTCTTTTCCAGTTCGCCCAGCGCTTTGCAATTGTCCGGGGTCGGGCAGTACTTGGCCTTGCCGTAGGCGCCATTCAGCTTGGCGTTGGCGTCGGCGTATGCCTGGCGCTCTTTCGGATCCGGCAGCATCAGCGTCAGTTGCAGCAGCTTGATCTTGCGCGCTTCGTCGTCGGCCAGCTTCACGCCGTTAAAGCGACGGGATTCCAGCGCGGCCTGGCCGGACGCGTCCAGTTGCTGTTCGCCAAAGTAGGCGGTCAGCGCTTCGGTGTCGTCGGTAATGAAGTTCTGCGCAACCCAGGCTGCCTTGTTGGCGTCGTTGCCCAGTTTGTCGAATTTTTCCTCAGTCTGCGCGATGAATTTCTTCGCTTCGACAGGGGTGCCTTTACCTTTTTTCGGGGCTGGTGCGGCGTGGGCGACACCCGCTGCCAGTGCCAGGCCCAGGGCCAGGACCATCGGTTTTTTAATAATCGTTTTATTCAATTCGCTCTCCTCTCAGATAAAACTGCCCGCTAATATATCACCCTATGAAACTAATTAAATTTGCAATATTGGCCCTGATTAGCCAAGCCGCCATGGCGCAGAACGCTGATCGCCATTTCTTATCTGCCGCGAAAAACGGTAGCGCCCTGGAAATCGGCACAAATGACGGCACCTACATCATCAAGCCATACTCCGCTGCGGTAGTGGAAACCACCTTCATTCCGAAAGGTGAAGTGGCTGATGCAGTGTCGCATGCGGTGGTGCTGCCGCCGGCTATCGTGCCCAGCACACTGCGTGAAGAGGGTGGGACGCTGGAATTTGCCACGGCTGGCATTACCGTACGCGTCGAGAAGCAGCCTTTCCGTATCAGCTACTTATACAAAGGCCAGCCCCTGGTCGCGGAAAAGCGCGGCTATCGCAGGGACGGCAGCATGGAAGCGATCGAGTTCGCGCTGGATGGCGATGAGGCGCTGTACGGCGCCGGCGCCCGCGCAACCGGCATGAACCGCCGCGGCAACCGCTTCCAGCTGTACAACCGCGCTCATTACGGCTACGAGGCACGCTCGCAGCTCCTGAATTTCACCATCCCGATGGCGCTGTCGTCGAAGAAATACGCCATCCACTTCGACAACCCGCAGACCGGCTACCTCGATTTCGACAGCAAGAAGGATGGCACGCTGTCGTATGAAATGGTTGGCGGCCGCAAGACTTACCAGGTGATCGCCGGCGAACAGTGGGAAGACGTTGTCGCCAACTACACCAGCCTGACCGGCCGCCAGCCGCTGCCGCCGCGCTGGGCCTTTGGTAATTTCGCGAGCCGCTTCGGCTACCATACGGAGGCGGAAACCCGCGCCGTAGTCGACAGGTTCATCGCCGACAAGATCCCGGTCGACGCCGTGGTGCTGGACCTGTACTGGTTCGGCAAGACCGTCAAAGGCACGATGGGCAACCTGGCCTGGGACAAGGAAAGCTTCCCCAACCCGAAAGGCATGATGGCCGACCTGGCTGCGAAGGGCGTGAAGACCGTGGTCATCACCGAGCCGTTCGTGCTGACCACCTCCAGCCGCTGGCAGGAAGCAGTCGATAAGAAAGTGCTGGCGACCGATACCGCCGGCGCGCCATTCAAATATGACTTCTACTTCGGTAACACCGGCCTGGTCGACCTGTACCGCCCGGAGGGACGCGACTGGTTCTGGAATATCTACAAGGAGCTGAAGGAGGGCGGTGTGGCCGGCTGGTGGGGCGACCTCGGCGAACCGGAAGTGCATCCATCTGCACTGCGCCATGGCAGCAATGGCCAGCTCGGCGCCGACCAGGTCCACAATATCTACGGCCACGATTGGGCGCGCCTGATCGCGGAAGGCTACAAGAAGGACTTCCCGAACGAGCGGCCATTTATCCTGATGCGCGCCGGTTACTCCGGGTCGCAGCGCTTCGGCATGATTCCGTGGTCCGGCGACGTGCAGCGTAGCTGGGGCGGCCTGCAGTCGCAGATGGAAATTGCGCTGCAGATGGGCATGCAAGGCCTGGCCTATATGCACTCCGACCTTGGCGGCTTCGCTTCGCCGATGCTGGATGACGAACTGTACGTGCGTTGGCTGCAGTATGGCGTATTCCAGCCGGTATTCCGCCCGCATGCGCAAGAAGAGGTGCCGGCCGAACCGGTATTCCGCGCCGAACGCACCAAGTCCCTGGCACGCGAAGCCATCCGCCTGCGCTACGCCATGCTGCCATATAACTACAGCGCGGCCTTCGACAATAGCCAGACCGGCTTGCCTCTGATGCGCCCAATCATGTTCGAGGGTGGCGACAACGGCGTGGCATCGACCTACCTGTGGGGCAAGGACTTCCTGGTGGCGCCGGTCACCGAACCGGGGGCGCAGCGCAAGGAAGTGAACTTCCCTGCGTCGGCCAAGGTGTGGTTCGATTTTTACAGTGGCGCCGCGCACAAAGGCGGCATCAATGAAGTAGTGCCGGTCGCCGCCGAGCATATTCCTGTCTTTGTTCGCGCCGGTGCTTTCGTGCCGCTCGCGAAAGTCGTGCAAACCACGCGCGATTACAGCACCAGGCAGGTCGAGCTGAATTACTACTACGACGCCAGCGCTGGCGCGACCAGCGGCAAGCTGTATGACGACGACGGCGCCACTGCCAATGCTTACGAGCAGGGTAAATACGAGATCGCCCATTTTGCGGGCGTTGCATCGGCAACCGGTGTCGAAATCGGAATCGAAACCGAAGTAGGTAAGGCCTGGCAGCCAGTGGCACGCACATATGCGCTCAAAGTGCACAATGTGGCTAGCCGCCCGCGCAGCGTGAAGCTGGATGGCAAGGCTGTCGCGTCACGCTGGGATGCCCGCAACCGTACCCTGCAGCTGACTTTGCCTGCACGTAGTGTAATGAAGGCAAAGTTGGCTGTAATTTTGTAGCATGACTACAAATATGCCTTAAAACCGCGAATTTACGGGCTGTCTGCTGATTGACAGCCCGAAATCGCCATGTTATTTTGCTACAAATTATTCGGGGACAGTGATGCAAATGCATTCCATCATCAGCAAACCACGGCTGACCTTCTGGCAGTTGTGGAACATGAGCTTCGGCTTCTTCGGCATCCAGTTTGGTTTCGCGCTGCAGAACACCAACACCAGCCGCATATTCTCGACCCTTGGCGCAACACCGGATGAACTGCCCCTGTTCTGGCTTGCCGCCCCGGTGACCGGCCTGCTGGTGCAGCCGATTATTGGCTACCTTAGCGACAACACCTGGCACGCGAAATGGGGCCGCCGCCGCCCATTCTTCTTCATCGGCGCGCTGCTGGCGAGCATTGCCCTGTTCCTGATGCCCAATTCGAGCGCCCTGTGGATGGCTATCCTTGTGCTGTGGCTGATGGATGCATCGATCAATATTTCGATGGAACCGTTCCGCGCCTTCGTTGGCGACAAGCTGGATGAATCGCAGCAGACTGCAGGCTTTGCGATGCAGACTTTCTTCATTGGCCTGGGTGGCGTAATTGCCTCGCTGCTGCCGATGTTCTTTACCAATTTCCTTCACGTCAGCAATGAAGTCGTCAACGGTGCGATCCCCGACTCCGTGCGCTACTCCTTCTACGCTGGCGGCGCCGCTTACTTCCTGTCCGTACTGTGGACCGTGCTGACCGCCGACGAATTGCCGCCGGAAGACGTCGAGAAATTCCGCATGGAGAAAGCACAGCGGCGCGGCTTCCTGTTTTCGCTGAAAGAGGTATTTGGCGGCTTCGTGCACATGCCGAAAACCATGGTGCAACTGGCCTTGGTGCAGTTCTTTGCCTGGTTCGCGCTGATGGGCATGTGGGTGTTTACCACGCCAGCAGTAGCCGAAAACGTGTTCGGCACCACCGACGGCAAGTCGGCCATTTTCCAGGAGGCGGGCAACTGGGTCGGCAACCTGTTCGCAATTTACGGCGGTGTCTCAGCGCTGGTCGCATTCCTGCTGCCTAAACTGGCGCACATCACCAGCCGCAAATTGGTGCACATGCTTTGCCTGGTGATTGGTGGCCTGAGCCTGATCAGCATTGCCTTCATCCACGACAAGAACATGCTGATGCTGCCAATGATCGGTGTCGGTATCGCATGGGCCAGTATCCTGACCATGCCGTACGCGATCCTGGCAGGTGCGTTGCCGGCCAAGCGCATGGGTTACTTCATGGGCGTGTTCAATTACTTTGTGGTGCTGCCGCAAATCGTCGCCAACTTGGTGCTCGGTCCGGTCATCAAACACCTGTTCAACGGCCACTCGGTCAACGTGCTGGTGCTGGGAGGCGTCTCGATGGTCATCGGTGGCATTGTTACCCTGATCGTCAGCGACTCCGCCAAGAAAGAATCCTAAGCCATCCAGCGGCGCGCACCGATCGCGCCATTCGCAGGAAAATAAAGGGGACGTACCCCTTTTATGGAGCGAATATGGCAATTCAAACGGTAGCAACTTCGCCCATCCCTGGACAGCGTCCGGGGACTTCAGGACTGCGCAAGAAAGTCGCGGTCTTCCAGCAGCCTCATTATCTCGAAAATTTCGTGCAGGGCGTGTTTGATACGCTCGGCGACGCCGCGGGCAAGACGCTGGTGCTGGGCGGCGATGGCCGCTTCCACAACCGCAATGCAATCCAGGACATCCTGAAGATGGCCGCCGCCCATGGGTTCGCGCGCGTCTTGCTGGGGCAGGGCGGCATCCTGTCTACACCAGCCGCAAGCTGCGTGATCCGCAAGCATGGCGCGTTGGGTGGCATCATCCTCTCGGCCAGCCATAATCCGGGCGGCCCGGACGGTGATTTCGGCATCAAGTACAACGCCTCCAACGGCGGTCCTGCGCCGGAAGCGCTGACTGAAGCAATCTATGAGCGCACGCTGGCGCTGGCGCAATTCCGCATCAGCGATATGCCTGATATCGACATCGACAAGCCTGGCGCGCGCACGACAATTGACGGTATGACGGTGGAAGTCATCGACCCCGTTGTCGACTACGCGGAACTGATGGCGCAACTGTTCGACTTCGAGGCCATTCGCCGCTTGTTTTCCAGCGGCTTCACCATGCGCTTTGACGCCATGAACGCCGTTTCCGGCCCCTATGCACACGCCATACTTGAAGGCATGCTTGGCGCACCGGAGGGCACCGTGATCAACGGCACACCGCTGGAAGACTTCGGTGGCCTGCATCCAGACCCGAATCCGGTCAATGCAGAAGAACTGGTCGATATCATGTGCGCCGACGCCGCACCGGATTTTGGCGCTGCCTCCGACGGCGATGCCGACCGCAATATGATCGTCGGCCGCGACTTTGTTGTCACGCCATCCGACAGCCTGGCGGTGCTGGCCGCCAATGCCACGGTGGCGCCAGGCTACGCCGACGGTATCGCGGGCATTGCGCGCTCGATGCCCACCTCACGCGCCGCAGATAAGGTAGCGGCAGAACTCCGCGTTCCTTGCTATGAGACGCCCACCGGCTGGAAGTACTTCGGCACGCTGCTCGATGCAGGTAAGGCCACCTTGTGCGGGGAAGAGAGTTACGGCACAGGCTCGCGCCACATCCGGGAAAAGGATGGCTTGTGGGCCGTGCTGTTCTGGCTCAACCTGCTCGCCGAGCGCGGCGGCTCGGTGCAGGAGATCGTCACCGCCCATTGGCAGCGCTTTGGCCGCCACTACTACTCGCGCCATGATTACGAGGCCATCGCAACCGGCGCGGCGCAGCTGCTGATGCAGGACTTGCGCATCAAGCTGCCAAACCTGCCAGGCCAGAAGTTGAATCATTACGAAGTGCAGGCCGCGGACGATTTCGAATATACCGATCCGGTCGATGGTTCGCACGCCAGCCAGCAGGGCGTCCGCATCATGATGACGGACGGTTCTCGCATCGTTTACCGCCTGTCCGGCACCGGCACCGAGGGCGCCACCTTGCGCGTCTACCTTGAACGCTATGAGGCGGACCCGGAGCAGCACCATATCCCAACTCAGCAAGCCCTGGCCGGCCTGATTGCAATTGCAGACAGCGTGGCCAGCATCGCCTTGCATACAGGCCGCAGCAATCCAACAGTCATTACATAGGAAAAGCCGAATGAAACTTTCGTCCCTCGCATTGTCCCTATTGCTTGCCACCAGCGCGCACAGCGCAGTCGCGGCGGCGCCCAAGCCATTCCTTTGGGAGAATGCGACCGTCTACTTCCTGGTCACCGACCGTTTCGCCAACGGCGACAAGAGCAACGACCTGGCCTATGGCCGCAAGGCCGATGCCGCGCCGCTGCGGGGATTCATGGGCGGCGATTTCAAGGGACTGACGGCAAAGATCAAGTCCGGCTATTTCGACGACCTGGGCGTGGACGTGATCTGGACCACGCCGCCGGTCGAACAAGTGCACGCCGGCACGGATGAAGGTACCGGCAAATCCTACGGCTTCCACGGTTACTGGGCGCGCGACTTCACGGCGGTGGATGCCAATCTCGGGACCGAAAAAGACTTCCGCGATTTCGTTGAAGCCGCCCATGCACGCGGCATCCGCGTGCTGCTGGATGTAGTGATGAACCATACCGGTCCGGTGACAGAAGCCGATCCTGTCTGGCCGGAAGGCTGGGTGCGCACAGAACCGCAGTGCCAATACAAGGACCTGCCGTCCACCGTGAGCTGCACGCTGGTAAAGAACTTGCCAGACTTCCGCACGGAGAGCGATACGCCGGTGGAATTGCCTCCAGCGTTGGCAGTAAAGTGGAAAGCCGAAGGCCGCTATGAGCGCGAAGTGAAAGAGCTGGACGACTTCTTTGCCCGTACCGGCTATCCGCGCGCACCGCGCTACTACCTGATGAAGTGGCACGCGGACTGGGTGCGCAAGTACGGTGTCGACGGCTTCCGCGCCGACACAGCCAAGCATGTTGAACCTGCGGTATGGGCCGAGCTGCGCAAGGTCGCGCTGGCGGCGCACGACGAATGGAAAAGCCTGAATCCCAGGAAGGTGCTGGGTGACGGCCGCTTTTACATGCTGGCCGAGGTGTACAACTACAACATCGCGCACGGCCAGGCCTTCGACATGGGCGGCGGCGAGAAAGCCAATTACTTCGCCAACGGTTTCGATGGCCTGATCAACTTCGGCATGGTGCACGACGCGAAGGGCGATTACGAATCTTTGTTCAGCAAGTATGCGACGCAGCTCGCGGGTCCGCTGAAAGGCCATTCGGTCATGAACTACATGGACTCGCACGATGATGGCAATCCCTTCGATCCATCGCGCCAGAAGCCTTTCGAGACTGCGAACAAGTTGCTGCTGGCGCCAGGCGCTGCGCAGATCTACTACGGCGACGAGATCTCGCGCCGGCTCGACGTGGCGGAAGCGAAGGGCGATGCAAAGCTGCGCTCCTTCATGAACTGGGGCGACCTTAAGGCAAACGCGAAGATCCGTACGCACTGGGCGAAGCTGGGTAAATTCCGCCAGGCGCACCAATCGGTCGGCGCCGGCGAGCATAGGAAGCTGGCGGACCTGCCGTACACCTTCAGCCGTGTGCGCGACGACGACAAGGTTGTGGTGGCGCTGGATGTGAAGACCGGCGAGCCGGTCGACATCAGCGTCGGCGGCTTGTTTGCTGATGGCGCGAAGGTCAAGGATGCCTACTCCGGCGTTTCATATATCGTGAAAGGCGGCGTCGTTCGCACCAACGGCAAAAGCTCCACAATCCTGCTCTCGCAATAAGACGTGCCGGGGGCGGCTTGCCAGAAGCGCGCAGTTTGGGGCAAACTATCGCATTGTAAAAAAATTAATTCTGCGATGTTACGAGTACTTGCCTCCGTTTTGTCTTGCCTGTTTTTCCTGAGCGGGTGTTCTGGCGTTCCAGACTGCGACAGTCGGCGTGCGGAGGACGAGATGGAATCACACGTCTACACGGTGATATCAAAGGCCTTTGAAAAAGTATCGGAACGCGCACTGCAGAAGGCAGCGCAAAGCGCATCTCAGAAGGCATTTCCAACGGCCATCGCTGTGACACCCCGGCAGCAGGCGATGGTTGACGCTTACCAGCCGTTCCTCGCGGTTGATCACGACGTAATGTGGCTCTTGCCCCGGTTTTACGCGCAGATGCCGGAAGGGTGGCAGAACCTTGGCGTCGCCTTTTACCTGAGAATGAATGATTTCAAGGCGCTTAGAAGCGAAATCAAGGTGAGGCTGACGGACCATGAGAAGCTTCCGGACAGGTCTGAAGGCGAAATAAGCTACACCAAAGTTTGCCGCGCCAAGCTTTGGATAGAGTCCACTTCGAAGTCTGGCCAGAAACCGGAGCCGATCACGTTGATCTACTCGGCCAACTCGCGGCCACGTACTTCGGTTCCGATCCACATTGGAATCAACTTTTTTGAGGCATCGGAAGCACCGTTACCATTTTCGCTCACCGAAATGGAAAAGCTTGAACTGATGATGTATGCCGCCATAAGAAATAAGGAAGCGCAGCCGATGCCACAGCGGCCGCTCTCGCGTATCCAGCGGGTCGGCCTGCGCGCGCTCCGCCTTCACATGGAAGCCGCGGAAGCGAAGGAGAGAGCGCTACCCGGCAAGACGGATGGCGCCGCTCAACATAGTTAATGCACAGTTGCGCGGGCTGCTTGAGCCAAAGGCGGAGGAGTACTGGCGAGTGCATTGTGACGTATATAATTTCAAAGCCTGAGTTGAAGTGCCGCAAACTTAATCTGACACTGACTGTCAAATGGGATAGAGTCTTGCTTGGTCTGTAGTGGCTCAAACTCAATCTGACATTGACTGTCAGATCGGATAGAGTCTTACTTCGTCCAAAAACGGCCAAAAGCTGCCTGTGGCGTGCGCATAAATTTTTGGAGTTTCCATGGGGCCGCATCGGGTCAACATCATTAACCTTTTGAACCTTATTGCATCACGCAGCGAACAGCTTGAATACCAAGAATCCGCGCCGGTGAACGTAGCGAATGAATTGGTTAATCAATGGTTCGATGACTTCTACCATCCAGCGGATGCGCAATTTGCGAGCGATTTTTCTGCCGATGAGCTGGTACTGCTGAAACAGTTCGATGCCTATTACAATGAGCGATTAGCGCAGTTGCCAGATTCCCTGGGTGGACTTCTTAGGACTCGCGCCTGGGACGAAGTAATGGATTATGCTGGCGGCGTACTCGATGCTTGCAGATGGCGTGGCATTCAGGCGCATTATGAATCGCCGGAAGGCTAATGTCGGCCATTAGCGGTCGCCCAAAAGAATAGGACCTAGGTTTTCAAATCATGCTGCGCTATCTGAATTGGCTATCTATCTCAGGCGTCTGGTTGCCAATCTTGGTGTTGGTATCCTGGGCGCTGGAGCCTGTCAGAATTTTCGTGTGAGTCCGGGGTCATGAAATAATACCGAAAGGGATTGTCCATGACCGATGCAATGACCACGAAGAAGCCAAAAACCAAAAAGCAGTACCCGTTTCCCGTTGAACTGATCGACCAGTTGCTGGCCCAGGTCGAGAACAAGGACGCCGAGTCCATTCTCGGGGAATCAGGACTGGCTGGCCAGCTCAAAAAGATGCTGGCCGAGCGCATGCTGACCGCCGAATTGAACCACCATCTCGCCACCGAAGGCGACGCCAAGAACCACCGCAACGGCAAGAGCCGCAAGACCGTGCTCGCGCCGGGCGGCGAGCTGGAACTGGAGATCCCGCGTGATCGCCTTTCCAGCTTCGAGCCCAAGCTGGTCGCCAAACACCAGCGCCGTATGCCGGGCTTTGATGACCACGTGATCGGCATGTATGCACGCGGCATGACCGTGCGCGAGATTCAGGCGCATTTGCTGGAGCTGTACGGCACTGATGTATCACACGATTTGATCTCGACCATCACCGACGAGGTCATGGACGAAGTGGCGCAATGGCAGCAGCGGCCGCTGGAGACGATGTACCCCATTGTCTATTTCGATGCACTGCGGCTGAAGATCCGTGATGAAGGCACCGTCAAGAACAAGGCGGTGTACCTGGCGCTGGGTATCCGCGCCGATGGCCGAAAAGAAGTGCTTGGCCTGTGGATCGAACAAACGGAAGGTGCCAAATTCTGGTTGAAGGTCTTCAACGAGCTGCGCAACCGTGGACTGGAAGACATCCTGATCGCGGTCGTAGATGGCCTGCGCGGCTTCCCTGAAGCGATTGAGGCGGTCTTCCCGCAGGCGCAGATCCAGACCTGCATCGTGCACCTGATCCGCAACTCGATGACGCTGGCGTCCTGGAAGGACCGTAAAGAGCTCGCCGCTGCGCTCAAGCCGATCTACCAGGCTGCGAATGCCGACGCGGCAGCGGCGGCTTTAGACGCCTTCGCAGAGGGGCCGTGGGGACAGCGCTTCCCGACCGTGCCGGCGATGTGGCGGCGCCAATGGGAGCAGGTGATTCCATTCTTCTCGTACCCACCGGAAGTACGTTCGATCATCTACACCACAAATGCTATTGAGAGCCTGCACATGCGTTTACGGAAGATCGTGAAGAACCGTGGCCACTTCCCGAGTGACGAAGCGGCGACCAAATTGCTGTATCTGGCCTTGCGCAATATTGAAAAAGATTGGAAGATGCCGCAGCGGACCTGGAAGATGGCCGCCAACCAGTTTGCCATTCTGTTTGGGGAACGCTTCACCAACGCGATTAACTAACTACGAACCGCGACCCCGGCACACAAAATTCCTGACAGGTCCGNCCGCCAACCAGTTTGCCATTCTGTTTGGGGAACGCTTCACCAACGCGATTAACTAACTACGAACCGCGACCCCGGCACACAAAATTCCTGACAGGTCCGGGCGCTGATAACTTGGTGCGTCGCTGCGATAGCTCCTGGCTCAGGTGCAGGCTGGGGCCTCACCGCTATCGGATTTTTCTTGACGTTTGCATTGAGTCACCTGCTAGCGATTTCATCCGCAACTGGAATTGGTTTGCTCATCGCACGTCAAACGTCGAAGCCGACAGTTACGTTGGCGAGCGCTATAGCGGGCGGACTGATTTCGGCATTTGTGTTTTCGCGCATATACTTTGGCGTTGGCTCATAGCGGCCAAGAGCGGTCATCGCGTTTCGGACTATCGCAAAAAATCTACTTTTAGAATTATGAGTTCATCGGAAGTCCTTGCTTTTCAATATCTATGGGACGGTTCTCAGCCCGGCTGGGTGCTGACGCGCCTCTATGGAAATGATGTCGAACTATCTCTGAAGTTTGAACAACTTGATGGCCCATCGCCTCGAGAACTGATGGCGGTGAGGCGTTCCGTGTCGGAATTTAAATCGCTGCCGCTTAGTCAAGTTACTGAGCGGTTGCGCGGATGTCCGATCTTTTTCCTAGGACGATTTGAGTCCAGGCATGCTCGTAGATTGGCGGACGCTTGTCGCAACGAAGGTTTGAGCGTGTTGGAAAAAATTATCGATACCCCCCAATTCCTGCCGACAAACGAGATAACTAACTCAGTTTTGGTGATCGAGGATGATGAATTGGCCAAGTGTGTGTACGATTCGGCGCTTCAACATGGTATCCCTGTCCGACACGTTGAAAATTAGGCGAGCAGCCCGATTTGACCGCGTACAGTCGGCCAGTAGCAGCCACTCCAGACTTTCCAAGATTCTATGTTCCAGTACACTATTGACGACTCGATTGAACTGCCTTTGCAAACGTCGGTCGAAGTAACCATTTCGTTCCCGAGCGGTAAACGTTGGCTTTTCTTTGTGACACCTGAACTACTGAATCGAGTAGGCGATGTCGTCGAAGGCAGTACGGCAAAAGTCCATTTGGGGGAATTGCACATGATCGTCGTTAGTGAACTCAGTGTGCCGATCATTGATTCGGTACTTCGAGAACTTCATCGAACTGGCGAACTGGAGCGTCGCACCCTTGCGCTTTCGATGGATCATGGAACCTGAAACTGCAGTTCTCGGCCATGAGCCGCCGGATGCATTAGGAAAGGATGAACCTTTACGATGGTTCGCAGGAACTGAATGAATAAAGACTTTGGCGTCCCGCTTCCACGTGACAAGCACGACACCGAAAATGCGATGACTCTGGTGTCGCTTGGCTGGGAGCGAGTTAAGCCGGTAATGCCCCAGATTTTGGATTGGATGCAGGACATGAATTGGCCGGTCGCGAGAGTTTTTCAACCGTTTTTGGTGCAGGTGGGCGCGCCCCTCGCTCCATATCTTAAGACGGTATTTGAGTCAGATGACGATGCGTGGAAATACTCTATCCTTGTCGGTATCGTTGATCAGTCGCCAGAACTTGCTGTAGCGTTGCGTGCTGACCTTGAACGTTTGTCCGAGAGCCCAACGGCTGGTGAGCAATTGGAAGGGCTGTCTGAACAAGCTAAGGAAATCCTACGCAGCTAAACACGCCTGCCGTTTTCGGCCAGAAGCAGCCATTGAATTCAACTGACGCAAAGTTGCGGCGCGGCTTAACTAACTTGTTGAAAGTATTTAAATGTTCGGCTCTCTCTTCCGATTTTCCGTTCTAAATGAAGCGCTTGAACTTGCGGGCTTCGTTCTCGTCCACTGTGCCGCAATTGCTGACGCAAATCGAGCCGGTGAGCTGATCTGTCCATTCGCCGTTCTCGAAGGCGATGATGGGAGACAGGTGGTCGACTTTGAGTCCGAAACCCAGGAGGAAGCCGTGTCTAAGGGATGGGCCAGTCTAGGCGAGGCAAAGTCAAACAATGTCTCGTGGGCGTTCGGGCGTGAAGGTTTGTACAGGGAGCCTGACGGAAATGCTGTTGACGTACTGACGGTCTCGGTTTGGATGTCTGGTATGAAAGAACACTACAGCGTCCTGCAGCGCTTCGGGAGACGGGAGGACCAAGCGATTTATTTCATTGGAGCCCCCGAATTGTTGAAGCATAAGGGAGAATCTGCTGAACCTGTAGAGCGCTGGAACGAGAAGGCAATAGAGCGTGGTGTTGTCAATCATCCCAAGGGTTCAATGTGGCCGCAATGGCGTACCCAATGATGTGACGCTCGGCGGCATCCTTGCGATTCGGATTGAGTTTGCAAACGTCCGCAATGGGGCGGAAGCTGCCTTCCTGTTGACACGCAATGTCGGTTCAAGTAATACGTAGGCCTTCTACGCAAGCAAAAGGCGTCATATTGTGTGGAGGCCGTCGTCGCGCATCAATGATATCGTCGACTTGCATGCCGCGAACCAGCAAAGCTTGCCCGCTTCTGCCAGCGATGCAGCGAACTGCTCCTGTCCAAACTGCGGGTGATGGCGCGGCTTTGGCACTGTCCTGATATCGAGCAGGCATAAATGCCATTCTGCTGCAGCAATCCGGTGAATTCCTCGATTGTGCGGTTCGGATGGCCGATGGTGCAGACGAGTTCCCGAGTCATGCTCAGCCTTCGCGATGGCGTTCCTCACACTCTGACACGAACCCGCATTTGCTTACCTCCAGATAGGACGGCTTTCGCCACATGGAAGTGGCTTTAGTTGAGAAGCGCTTCGTAGACCTCAAGGTCGGCTTGGGAGAAGCAGCAGAAGATGACTTCTTCAAGCCCAGGGAATTGCTCGGCCGCGGCGCATACTGCCGATACGGCGAGTTCGGCGGCCTGGTCAATCGGGTAGCCGTAGATGCCGGTGCTGATGCTGGGAAATGCCAGTGAGGCGGCACCGTGTCTGGCCGCCAGTTCCACGCTGCCGCGATAGCAGGCCGCCAATAGATCCGGTTCGCCATTGGTACCGCCGCGCCACACCGGTCCGACGGTATGGATGATGTACTTGGCCGGTAGCCGATAACCCTTCGTCAGCTTCGCTTGCCCCGTCTTGCAGCCACCGAGAAGACGGCATTCGTGGACCAGTTCTGGCCCAGCGGCGCGATGAATTGCGCCATCAACGCCGCCACCGCCCAAGAGCGAGGAGTTGGCAGCGTTGACGATCGCGTCGACTGAAAGCTTGGTGATATCGCCCTGGATTGCGCGAAGGATGGTGGACATGACTGGGCGGCCATCGGCCTTAAAGTTTATTCAACGAATACTATAGCCGTCCTCGCGGGAATGGTGAAGCTGCCCGTTGCGGTGTCGTAGCGGGCTGCGGCTCCGGTTTGCACCGGGTGCAGGCGGTAGGCCTTGCCGGCTTCTCCAGCGGCAGTGATGGTCTGCTCCACCTTGTCCACGTTGATAAAGTACGCCACCGTCTTGAATCCCGCGCCTTCATAGCCGGCGCCGTCGAGGCGCGCTGCGACGACGGTCGCCAGCTGTTCTGGCCCGGTGTTCAGGAAGTGCAGGCGCTTCTTGATATCGTCCGCGGTACGCATCCGGAACAAGGTGCTGCTGGCACGGATGCGCAGCAGGTCGCGGAAGGTGTCGCGTGCGAGTGCGATATCAACGGGCGTTGGCTGAAGCGCGCGATTAGCCAGCAAGGGCTGGAGCAGCGCGTAATCCTTGCCGTTGTCCGCGGCGGGCGGCAGGCCGGTGCCGAAGTAGTTGGTCTGGTAGGTCCAGTCGAGGCGATTGAACCAGTCACCCGATTCAAAGCTGTTGCGGTCCATCGATTTGGAACGCAGGATCTCGAATCCGGCGTGGTAATACGCGACGCCCTGCGAGAAGGCGTTGATTGCAGCCGCCAGCATCTGCACGCGCGCGCGGTCAGCGCTGGTCGTGGAGATAGGCAGCTTGAGGGTATTGATGTCATACAGCGTCTGGTTGTCGTGGTTCTCGACGTAGTTGACCACCTCGCCTGGCTGGCTGGCATAACCGGCAGGCTGGTTGCCGCCATAAACGATGGCCTGCAGCTCCTTGGTCTCTCCGGTAAAGGTCTGCATGCGGTAGCTGCGGATCGAACCGGCCAGGCCGACCTTCACCAGGTCGGATGCCTTCATCAAATCCGCCACTGGGCGCAAGCCAGCGCCGGCATTCGGGTCGTACACCAGGCCATTGATATAACCTTGCTGCGAGATCACTTGCTGCCCCGAATCGCCCGCGCCGCCACCGCGTACGGCATCGCGCGCGCGGTCGCTGAATGTGCCGATTCCGCTGCCGTTCAGCGACAGTTGCGAGGCCTGCACGAAGCGCGCACCGTCCGCCACTTCGCCGAAGTTCCAGCCTTCGCCGATCAGGTTCACATGCCGGCCAGCGGCCTTGCTGACGCGGGCCTGCAGCGCTTCCATTGCGGCGCGCGGCTGGTGGCCCATCAAGTCGAAGCGGAAGGAGTCGATGTGGTAGTGCTTCGTCCACAGCTCGGCCGAGTCGATCATCAGCTTGGCCATCATGCGGTTTTCGGTGGCCGTGTTGAAGCAGCAGGTGGAGCTTTCGATTTCGCCTTTCAGGTTCAGTCGCTGGTAATAGCCGGGGACGATGCGGTCCAGCACCGAGCGCTCGTGCTGGCCGCCGCGATAAGTATGGTTGTAGACCACGTCGGTGCCGACGCGCAGTCCGATCTTGTGCAGCGCCATCACCATTTCGCGCAGTTCGATGATGCGGCGTGCGCCGTCGGCGGCGTCGGTGCTGTAGCTGCCTTCCGGTGCGTTGAAATGCCATGGGTCGTAGCCCCAGTTGTAGCAGTCTTTCAGCGCGTTGTCGCTGACGATTTTCTGCTGCTGGTCGCCGTCTGGAGCGCCGTGTACGACGGGGGCGACGCAGCCTTTCTCCGGCACGCTGCCCAGGTCATATACCGGCAGCAAGTGGACGTCGGTCATGCCGGCTTTAGCCAGCATGGCGAGGTGTTTCATGCCGTTGGTGCCGCTCTCGCGGAAGGCGGTGTATTTGCCGCGGTTCATGGCGCTGACGGACATGTCGTTGATCGAGAAGTCGCGCACGTGCAGCTCGTAAATCGACATGTCCGGCTGCACCTTCACGCTGGCCGGTGGCTGGTCCTTGTTCCAGCCGGCGGGCGCCAGGCGCGGGTCGGCCAGGTCGGCGATGTAGCTGCGGGAAGAGTCGGTGGTCAGGCTGACGGAATACGGGTCGGTGACGACGTTGCGTACCAAGCCGGTTTTTGGCGCGATCACGTCCACCACGTATTTGTAATAGCGGCCGGACAGGTTGCCGTTAGCATTGGCGGACCAGATGCCGGTTTTTGCGTCGGCGTGCATGGTGGTGACGGATTTCGCCTTGCTGCTGCCGGTGTCGAACACACAGACAGAAACGCGTTGTGCGGTCGGCGCCCACAGTTTGAATGTGGTGGCGCCTTTGCCGATGCTTGCGCCCAGGTCGTTCGCCTGTTCGGCGGTGGCGTAGATTTCGTCCAATGCGCCCGGCACCTGCAGCGCGGTGGCGTCACGCACGGTGCCGTCTGCATTTTCCTGCACTAGTACCAGTTGTTTTGCCAGCATTGCCGGCAGGCGGGCGCGGTTGGCGGCCGAAAGTGCGAGCAGCACGCCGTCGCCGGTGTACTTGAAGCGCTGGGCCAGCGCGGCGGGAAGTGTTTCGGTCGTCGCGGCCAGCGGCATTGCACCATCCGCTCCGCTGACGGTGGCGCCTTGCGGCGCGCTGATGCCAGCGGCGGCTGCGTAATAGATTTTGAAGCTGCCCTCGGCCTGGACGCCGGTCCATTTGGCCAAACGCCCGTCCAGCCACAGAGCACGGGCATCGAAGCCTTGGGTAAGGGCCAGCACGGTCTCATGCGGGCCGGCGCAGGAGGCCAGGGTATGAGGTGAGGCAGCGGTGGGGGCTGCGGTGAGGACGGTGGTTGGTGCCGCGGCGGCGGAAAACGCCGCGAGGACCGCCGCAAGGGCCGCCACGAGGGTGCGCTGCTTCATTTTGTCTCCGTAGTAGTGATGCTACAGAAATATTAGCTCAAAATCTGTAGCTTCACTACATATTAGTCGCGCTGGATCTGGTGCTTTTTCAGCTTGTCATAGAGCGTCTTGCGGGGCAGAAGCAGGCGGTCAGCGGCCAGCGCCACATTATTGTCGGCAGAGGCCAGGGCACGCAGGATCAGGTCGCGCTCGAAGGCGTCGACTTGCTGCGGCAGGGAAGGCTGCTCGGCGTCCCCCGTCACCGAGCCTGCGGCGGGTACGCCGGCTGCCATTGCGACGCCGGCTGCCGAGGCGGCACCTGCGGTCATGGCGGCGCTGCCTGTGGCGCCGGCGCCGGCTGCCCATTCCATGCCTGCGCCAGTGGCAGCAGCCGCTGGCGATGAAATGCCTGCGCCAGTGGCAAAAGCCGCGCCGGATACGATTGCCGGGCTATGCGACGGTGCGATGGTTGCGACGGGGACCAGTCCAAGCGTGAGGCGCTCGGCAAAATTGCGCAGCTCCCGCACATTCCCCGGCCAATCCGCTGCCTGCCATGCGGCCATCTGCTCCGGCGTCCACATCGGCATTGCGCGCTGGTAGCGCCGGGCTGCCTCGGCGACGAAGTGCGCCAGCAGCAGCGGAATATCCTCGTGCCGGTCGCGCAGGCGCGGCAAATCGATGCTGATGACGCCAATCCGGTAATACAGGTCCTCGCGAAACAATCCCTGGGCCGACAGCGCCAGCAAGTCGGCCTTGCTGGCCGCGACTACCCGGCAATCCAGCGCCACCGACTCATTCCCGCCCAGGCGTTCGAGGCGCCGTTCCTGCAGCACGCGCAGCAGTTTGACCTGCAGTGCCATCGGCATGCTCTCAATCTCATCGAGGAACACCGTCCCGCCATTGGCGAATTCCAGCTTGCCGATGCGCCGCTTTTGCGCGCCTGTAAAGGCCCCCGCCTCGTGGCCGAATATTTCGCTCTCGAACACCGACTCGGGCAGTGCGCCGCAGTTGATGGCGACGAAATTCCCCTTGCGTCCACTGGCCGCATGAATCAGGCGCGCCATCACTTCCTTGCCGGTACCGGTCTGGCCATTGACCAGGATATCCACGCCGGTCGGCGCCACATTGCGCACCACGACTTTCAAGTGCTCGATGGCTTCGGAGCGTCCGATCAGGTCTGGCATGTCCGGGTGCTGCGCGCGTTCGCTGCGCAAGCGGCGGTTTTCCAGGACCAGGTTGCGGCGCTCTTGCGCGCGCTTGACCGCGTCCATCAGGCGTTCGGACGAGAAGGGCTTTTCGATGAAGTCATAGGCTCCGGCGCGCATGGCTTCCACTGCCATGCTGACATCACCGTGGCCGGTCACCACAATGACGGGCAGCTCGGCGTCGAGCGCCGCAACGCGCGCCAGCAAGTCCAGTCCGGAAAGCCCCGGCAGCCGTACATCGGTTACCACTACGCCTGCGAAATTCGCCAGCAGCAACGGCAGCGCTTCCTCGGCGCTTGCGCAAGCCTGCACTGCGAAGCCGCCCAGCTCCAGCGTTTGCGAGGTGGCCAGGCGCAGCGACGCCTCATCTTCAACCAATAGCGCCTTCATCGGGCAGCTCCTTCTTTAATAAGCGGTAAGCGTAACTCAAACTGCGCACCGCCGCCGTCCAGGTTGCGGGTCGACAGGCTGCCGTTCATTGCCTGCACGATCGAGGAGGAGATCGCCAGCCCCAGCCCCAGTCCTTGCCCGGCAGGCTTGGTGGTGAAGAAGGGCTCGAACAGGTGCGCCGCCACTTCCTGCGGGATGCCCGGGCCGCTGTCGCTGATGCGTGCGACGCCTTCGGCACCTTCGCGCGACAGCACGATGGAGACACGCGGCTGCGGCGTTCCCTCGACCGCATCCAGGGCATTGCGCAATATGTTAATCAGCACTTGTTCGATGCGCACCGTATCGCCTGCCACCACCAGCGGCTCCGCGCCGGTCTCGATCTCCATCGCCACATTGCGACGCTTGCTCTCGCTCTCGAGCAGGAAAGTAGAGCTGCGTACTGCGCGCGCGAAGTCCACCGGGCCTATGGTGTCGTCCTTGCGCGCAAAACCTTTCAGCTGGCTGATGATGGCTCCCATGCGGGCACTGGCATCGCCGATGTGTCCAAGGTTGCTGGCCGCCTGTTCCGGTTGGCCGCGGGCGAGGAAAGTACGGGCGTTGTCGGCAAAGGCACGGATTGCCGCCAGCGGCTGGTTCAGTTCATGTGTCACGCCGGCAGCCATCTGGCCCAGCATGGCCAGTTTGCCGGCTTGCACCAGTTCATTCTGGGTCGTGCGCAGGATGCGGTTGGTTTCGCTCAGTTGCTGCGTGCGCTGGGCGATGCGCGACTCCAGTTCGCGGTCGAAGGCCATGCGCTCTTCGCGCCGGCGGCGGCGCTGGTGCATGGCCCAATACGAGACGGCGCCGCAAGCCAGCAGCAGGGCGGTTGCCAGCGCCCAGTTGATGCCGCTGCGTACCACGCGCAACTGGCTTGGGAAAATCATCAGCTGCCAGCCCAGGCGCCCGACTTCCTGCGTGACGCGCGGGCCGGGATTACGCGCCAAGGGCGTGACTTCGCGGCCGATGTATTGCTGCGTGCTGGCCAGCTCCGCCAGGGCGTCGGGCCGCAAGGGCGTCAGGCTGTGATAGCGCCAGTTCGGTCGATTACTGAGGAAGATGACGCCGTGGCGGTCGGCCAGGACGATCGGGTCTTCGCTGCTGTTCCAGTTGCGTTCCAGCTCGGCGAGGCTGATCTTCACGGCGATCACGCCTGCGATCTCGCCATGCCGCTTTACAGGTTGCGCGATGAAGTAGCCCGCTTCGCTGGTGCTGGTACCGATGCCGTAGAAGCGGCCAGCCTTGCCGTTCAGCGCAGCCTGGAAATAAGGGCGGTAGGAGAAAATCTTGCCGGCGAAGCCGAGCGGCTGGTCCCAGTTGCTGGCGCCCAAGGTCAGGCCGTTGCGGTCCATCAGGTAAAGCGCGCCGACCTTGGCCTGCTGCTGGATGGTTTGCAGCGTCTCATTCAGGCGGGCGATGACTTCCGGATTCTTCGGAGCGGCGAGGGCGTTGGTCAGGTCGGGCTGCTGCGCCAGGACAAAGGGGAGGGTTTCAAAACGCTCCAGCACCGACTGCAGTTCCGGCGCCATGAGTTGCAGCTGGCGCTGGCCTTGCGCCAGCTGTTCATTGCCGGCGCGGTAGGCGCCAAGGATATAGGCGGCCACGATGATCGCGGCCGCCGGTAACAGCAACAGAATAAAAGGTTTGCGCATAAGCGCAATTTTAGTCCACTGCGGCCATGCGCAGTTCGTCGCTGTGGTGACGCTGCTGTTCTTCCATGACCAGCGCGCCCAGTTCACGTTTGAGGGCGTTGAAGTCTGCCGACGCCGGATCACGCAAGCGCGGCAGTTCCACGATCATGTCGCGCTTGACAGTGCCCGGGCGGTAGGTCATGACCACGATGCGGTCGGCCAGGTAGATCGCCTCTTCGATACTGTGGGTAACGAAGATGATGGTCTTTTTCAGTTCCGACCAGATGCGCAGCAGTTCGTCCTGCAGGTTGCGGCGGGTCAGGGCGTCCAGTGCGCCGAACGGCTCGTCCATCAGCATGATCGGCGAGTCCAGTGCCAGCACGCGCGCAATGGCTACACGCTGGCGCATGCCGCCGGACAGGTCTTTCGGATAGCGGTTGCGGAAGTCGGACAGCGACAGCATGGACAGCAGCTGGTCCACGCGCTGCTTGATTTCCGCTTGTGCCATGCCTTTGACCTCCAGGCCGAAGGCGATGTTCTTCTCCACCGTCATCCATGGGAACAGTGCGTATTCCTGGAACACCATGCCGCGCTCAGGACCAGGACCGGTGATCAACTGGCCGTCGGCGGTGATCTCGCCGCTGGATGGCAGCGAGAAACCTGCAATGGCGTTCAGCAGGGTGGACTTGCCGCAGCCCGAAGGCCCCAGCAGGCAGACGAACTGGCCTTGCGGGATCTGCAGGTTGATGTCGCGCAGCGCCACCACTTCGCGGTTGTCGGTCTTGAATACCTTGTTGACGCCTTTGACGTCGATATGGGTTGCGCTCATCTCAGTTCTCCAGGCCGCGGTGCCAGCGCAGCAGGTGGTTATTCAGTTTGTTCATGCCGATGTCGATCGCCAGGCCAAGCAGGCCGATGCTGATCATGCCGGCGATGATCTTGTCCGACCAGAAGTACTCGCGTGCTTCCAGGATGCGGAAACCGAGGCCATTGTTCACGGCGATCATCTCGGAAACGATGACCACGATGAAGGCGGTACCGATGCCGATGCGTACGCCGGACAGGATGTAAGGAACGGCTGCCGGCAGCATTACGCGGACGAACATGGTGCTCTGGCTGACGCCCAGGTTGCGGGCGGCGCGGATGTAAATGCCGTCAACGTGGCGCACGCCGGCAATGGTGTTCATCAGCACCGGGAAGAAGGCCCCCAGCGCAATCAGGAACACGGCTGGCGCGTTGCCCAGGCCGAACCACAGGATCGCCAGTGGGATATAGGCGATAGGTGGAATCGGGCGCAGTACCTGCAGCAGGGGATTGAGCCAATCGTACATGCGCTTGCTCGAACCCATGACCAGCCCGAAAGGCAGGGCCAGGCCGGCGCCGACGGCGAAGCCGACCAGCACCCGGTACATGCTGCTGATGGTGTCGCCAATCAGTTCGCCGGAAAATGCCCAAGCGAGCCAGGAGCTCGCGGCGGGGTCATAGGCTTGCAGCGGCAGCAGGTATTCCACCCACTTCGTCACTACCGCCCACGGGGAGGGCAGTACTTGCGGATTGATCCACTCCAGCGAAGCGCTGGCCTGCCACAGGGCAATCACCAGCGCGGGCACCACGGAGCCCGTTGCGATCTGGCGCAAATTCAGTTTTGCCATGATATGCCTCGCCTTACTTGATGTTCAGGCTTTTCTTCGCTTCGTCCAGCAGGTCGGTCTTGACCCATTCGGAAGCTACCGGTGCCTTGCGCATTTTTCCCACGCCGGTCTTGTTCATCACATCGGTGGTGACCTGGATATGCTGCGGCGAAATGTCGTAGGTGTACGGCGAATTGGCGATCGCGTCCTGGAAGTCGTCGGAAGTGATCTGGCCTTTGAAGATTACGTTGCGCACGTATTTTTCAGCGGTCGGCTTGTCGTCGATGAAGGTCTTGGTGGCCTGCACGAAGCAGTTCATGAACTTGGCGGCGGTGGCACGGCGGGTGGTGTAGAACTTCTCGCTCATGACCATGGTGCGCACTGGCTCGCCGATCGGGGTGTCATATGGCTTCATGACTTCCATGCCGAAGCCCTTGTTAATGGCTTGCGAGGATTGCGGCTCCGATTGCATGATTGCGTCCAGGTTCTTGCCGAGCAGCGCCTGGTTCAGGTCCGCGAAGGCCAGGAACACCAGTTGCACGTCCTTGCCCGGTTGGTCGGAGAAGGTCAGGCCGGCTTGCGCCAGTTCGGCTGCCAGCAGCACTTCATGGATGCCGCCGCGGGTCACGCCGACTTTCTTGCCCTTCAAATCCTTGATTGCCTTGATGCCGCTGTCGGGGCGCGCGACCAGGCGCGCGCCACCTTTGGCGAAACCGGCGACGACATAAATCGGGGCGCCATTGGCGCGGCCCTGGATGGCAGCTTCCGACGCGGTGGCGCCGACATCGAGCTCACCGGCCAGGATGGCCTGCATCACGTCCGGGCCTTTGGCGAAGACGTGTTCTTCGACCTTGATGCCGCACTTGGGTGCGATTTCCTTGATATACGAGACGGCGCCGTAGTGCGCGAATTTCAGGTTGCCGAGGCGGACGACTTCCTGGGCGTTGGCGGCGGAAGCGAAGGCTGCGGCCACGAAGAGGGGTGCGAGTTTAAGCTTGGTCATGCTGGTCTCCTGGGTAAGGGGTGTTCTGACCAGCAATTAGCAGCTTCCATGCCAGAATCTTGGAATGCGGCAAGTGCTTGATTTTATTGAGGTGCGCCGCCTGGCGAGCGGAACGTCCGGGCCCGCGATGGCGGGATTCCGGAATTCCAGCCGCGCTTTGTGCGGATTTTCGCCGCCGCAAATCGGCAGCGACAGGAATAAAAAAGCCCGCCGGAGCGGGCTGGATTGGCTCAGGCCTTCTGCGGTTCCGGCGTGGTGCCGTAGCAGACTTGCGGTTCCGGCTCCTTGCGGTAGAAGTCCACCATCTTGTAGCGCATCGCGTACAGCGCGAAGCAGCCTGCCACCAGCGCGGCGAAGGCGGCGAAGAAGTACATCTGGAACGCCATCACGGAGAAGCCGGT
Source organism: Duganella sp. Root336D2 (assembly GCF_001425005.1). Lineage (GTDB taxonomy): Bacteria > Pseudomonadota > Gammaproteobacteria > Burkholderiales > Burkholderiaceae_D > Rugamonas. The sequence goes on from NZ_LMDB01000012.1 coordinate 534,033, forward strand.
GGTCTTGATATAGGCCGATACGGCGTCGTTCTTCACGCCAGCATTCAGGATCAGCACCCACAGGTTGCCAACCGTGACCGCCAGGTACCACAGTGCCATGATCACGCCCTTCATTGACGAAGGTGCCTGGGAATAGGCGAATTCGAGGCCAGTGGCGGATACCAGCACCTCGCCGAAGGTCAGCAGCGCATATGGCAGGATCTGCCACGCCATCGAAACTGGTGTGCCGCCATCCATCACCACTTGCAGCGTGCCGATCACCACCCAGGCCAGCGCCGAAACCAGGATGCCGGTGCCCATGCGGCGCAGCGGCGTCGGTTCGATGCCCAGCTTGCGAAGCAGCGGGAACAGGGCGATGTTGTTGAACGGGATCAGCAGCATCACCAGCAGCGGGTTCAGTGCCTGCATTTGCGCCGGCACGAAGGAGAACGACCAGCCCAGGAATTCATAGGTTGGATGCACCATGTCGTTGGCCTGTACGATCCAGGTCGAAGCCTTCTGGTCGAACAGGGACCAGAATGGGGTCACCATTGCGAACACGATGAAGATGCGCAGCACGGCACGCACGCCGTCCACCGCCTGGTCGCTATGCTTGCCGCGCGCGCGTTCAAGCTGCATCGAGGTGCCGATGCCGCCGAACGCCATCACCAGCACCAGGGCCGTACATGCCGCGATGACGAAGCCCCACGATGGGGTCATGGCCAGCGATACCAGGGCAGCGCCCACGCCGATCAATGCCACGGTCAGGCCTGGGCGGGATTGACCAGGCGCGGCCGACATCAGTGCGGTTCTGGCGACGCGGGTAAACGATTCCTCGCTAGGCTCCGAGGGCGGTACGTGGATGTACTTCCCGCGCCCGAGCCAGAACACGATGGTAGCGATGAACATCAGGATGCCCGGGATGCCGAATGCCACTGCAGGCCCGAAGTCCTTCAGGAAGATCGGCATCAGCAGGGAGGCGAAGAAGGAACCGAAGTTGATGCTCCAGTAGAAGGCGTCGAACACCACTTTGGCCTTCTTCTTGTTGGTCTGGTCAAATTGGTCGCCGACGAAGGAAACCACCAGCGGCTTGATGCCGCCCGAGCCAAACGCAATCAGGAACAGGCCAAAGTAGAAGCCATTGAGGTTGCTCTCAAACAGGGCAAGGCAGGCATGCCCGGCGCAGTAGATCAGCGAAAACCAGAATACCGTGTTGTATTTGCCGAAGAAGCGGTCCGACAGCCAGCCGCCCAGCAGCGGGAAGAAATACACGCCGATCACGAAAGTATGGAATACGTGCTTTGCTTCGCTGGCGCGGTGCTCGGACGGGATGAACAGCAGCAGGGTGCTGATCAGGAACGGCACCAGGATATTGCGCATGCCATAAAAACTGAAACGTTCGCAGGCTTCGTTGGTGATGATATACGGGATTTGCCTGGGCATCGGCCCGTTACCCTGTTCCAGTTCTTGCGTCGACATGAAGTCTCCCGATTCGAATAATGGCCGCGATGCTATGCGAACCCACCTGCGTTGGCAACTACTGGTTTCACTTATATGTAGTTTGGCTACATCAAAAACACTAAGTTGTTGATTTTTAAGGATTCATAGTATTTGAACTTCCCCCACCCATGATGTATATTATCTACATAGTCGTTTTTTACGGGATTAGGAATATGAGCACACCTTGGTGGAAAGAAGCAATCATTTATCAGGTCTATCCGCGCAGTTACCTCGACACCGACGGTGACGGCATCGGCGACCTGAATGGCATCTCCGATCGCCTCGATTACATCGCCAAGCTGGGTGTGGACATCATCTGGATCTCTCCATTCTTCAAATCCCCGATGCGCGATTTCGGCTACGACGTCGCCGATTACTGCGACGTCGATCCGATGTTCGGCACCTTGGCCGACTTCGACCGCATGATTGCCAAGGCCCACGGCCTGGGCCTGAAGATCATGATCGACCAGGTCATGTCCCACACTTCCGAAGACCACCCATGGTTCAAAGAGAGCCGTTCTTCGCGCGACAATCCTAAATCCGACTGGTATGTCTGGGCCGATCCGCTGCCGGACGGGAATCCGCCTAACAACTGGCTGTCGGTTTTCGGTGGCTCGTCGTGGCAGTGGGATTCGCGCCGCAAGCAGTACTACATGCACAACTTCCTCGTCAGCCAGCCGGACCTGAACTTCCACCACCCGGACGTGCAGCAGGCCCACATTGACGCGCTGCGCTTCTGGCTGGAGCGCGGCGTCGACGGCGTGCGCATGGATGCCTGTAACTTCCACTTCCATGACCGCCAGTTGCGCAGCAACCCGCCGGCCCTCGTGCGCGACACCTCCACCGTGAGCGACGCCAATCCCTACGGCATGCAGGCGCACATCCACGATAAGAGCCAGCCTGAAAACGTGGCCTTCCTCGAAAAGCTGCGCGTGCTGCTGGATGAATACGGCGCGGTGGCGATCGGCGAAGTGGGCGCCGACGATTCGCTGGCCGTCATGGCTGAATACACCGCCGGCGGCAACAAGCTGCACATGGCTTACAGCTTCAACCTGCTGACCGCAGACAGCAGTGCGGGCCACATCCGCAAGCAGGTGGAAGACTTCAAGGCGCGCGTCAAGGACGGCCAGCCATCCTGGTCGGTCGGCAACCATGATGCGGTGCGCGTGGTGACGCGCTGGAAGGGCATGAGCAACCAGGCGGCGTTCGCCAAGCTGGTGCTGGCCATGCAGTTGTCGCTGAAAGGCACTCCTTGCCTTTACCAGGGGGATGAGCTGGCGTTCAGCGAGGCCGATGTGCCTTATGAGCTGATCCAGGATCCCTACGGCAAGACCTTCTGGCCCGAGTTCAAGGGCCGCGACGGCTGCCGTACGCCGATTGCCTGGACTGCCGGTGCGCATGGCGGCTTCACTTCCGGCACACCGTGGCTGCCGGTGGCCGAGGAGCACAAGGCCATTGCCGCCTCGCTCCAGGAAGAGGACCCGAATTCGCCGCTGAACTTTGCGCGCCGCATGATCGCCTGGCGCAAAACCATGCCGCAGCTGACGCGCGGCGACATTGTGTTCTACGACGCGCCGGAGCCGGTACTGGCGCTGCGGCGCGACCTGGAAGGTGAACGCAGCGTGATCGCGGTGTTCAACCTGGGAGCCGCGCCGGTGAACTTCCAGCTGCCGGCGGCCCAAGGGGCGCAGAAGCTGGAGCAGCCTGGTTTGCCGGGCGAAGTGCTGGACGGCGAGGTCCAATTGTCAGGCTATGGCGCGTGGTTCGGCTACGCAGTATAAATATAAGAGGCCCCGTCTACGCACGGGGCCTTGTTTTTCGGGTATCCTCCCGCCTTTAAGGCATTATCTAATACTTAAAAGACAATGAAACAGATAGAGGCAGACCCAAAAGCTAACCGATCCGCTTTTGCGGACGGGCCCCGCCTGCTGGCTGACATCGGTGCCACCCACGCGCGCCTGGCGCTGCAAACCGCTCCCGGCGAGTTCCAGTCGGTGCGCGTGCTGCAGTGCGACGACTTCACCGGCATCGTTCCGCTGCTGCGCAACTACCTGGCGGACCACGGAGACGTCAGCCTCAACCACGGCGCGCTGGCGCTGGCCAACCCGGTGCATGGCGACTACATTCGCATGACCAACCGCGATTGGCAGTTCTCCACCGACGAAGTGCGGCGCGAACTGGGCCTGCATACCCTGCTGGTGGTGAACGACTTCACCGCGCTGGCAATGGCCATCCCGGGCTTCAAGGCGGACGATTTGATGCAGGTCGGCGGCGGCTCCCCGGCGCAGAACTCGGTGATCGGCGTGCTCGGTCCCGGCACTGGCCTGGGCTGCTCCGGCGTGATCCCGACCACCGACGGTTTCGTGACCTTGGGTTCCGAAGGCGGCCATACCAACTTTGCACCGGCCGACGAGCGCGAATACGCGATCCTGCAATACGCCTGGCAGACCTGGCCGCACGTTTCCAACGAACGCCTGATTTCCGGCCCGGGCATGGAAATCATCTACCGCGCCCTGGCGCGCCGCAACGGCCTGAGTGTGCGTGACCTGACGTCGCAGCAGATCATCGCCGGTGCACTGAAAGACCAGAACGAACTGTGCGTCGAAGTGCTGGAATGCTTCAGTGCCATGCTGGGCGGCGCCGCCGCCAACCTGGCCGTGACACTGGGCTCCTTCGGCGGCATCTTCATCGGCGGCGGCATTGTGCCGCGCATGGGCGAATGGTTCAGGGAATCGCCGTTCCGCAGCCGTTTTGAGGCCAAGGGGCGCTTCTCGTCCTACCTGGCCGACATCCCGACTTACGTCATCACCACGCCGAATCCAGCCTTTTACGGCGTTGCGACGATTTTGTCCGAGCACCTGCGCGGCCGCACCGGCGCCAATACGCTGATGGAGCGCGTGCAGTCGCTGAAGTCGGAACTGACGCCGGCCGAACAGCGCGTCGCGCAGCTGGTGATCGAGCAGCCGCGCCTGGTGCTCAACGAACCGATTGCCGATATCGCGCGCCTGGCGGAAGTATCGCAGCCGACCGTGATCCGCTTCTGCCGCTCGCTGGGCTTCCAGGGCCTGGCGGACTTCAAGCTGAAGTTCGCCTCCAGCCTGACCGGCGCTATTCCGGTGCGCCACAGCCAGGTGCGCGTCTCCGACAGCACGCACGACCTGAGCGCCAAGGTGATCGACAACACCGTTTCCGCGATCCTGAAATTCCGCGACCAGATGGACGTGCATTCGCTGGACCGCGCGATCGAATTGCTGTCCAAGGCCAAAAAGGTCGAGTTCTACGCCATGGGCAATTCGCGCGTGGTGGCGCTGGATGGCCAGCACAAGTTCTTCCGCTTCCGCATCCCGACCGCCGCCTACGGCGACTCGCACCTGTTCAAGCTGGCTTCCGAACTGCTGAAGCCGGGCGACGTGGTGATCGCGATCTCAAACTCCGGCAAGCTGCCGGAACTGGTGGAGGCCGTGGAATCGGCGCGCAATGCCGGCGCCGACGTCATCGCCATCACCAGCAGCCAGACGCCGCTGGCCAAGAAGGCCACGGTCTGCCTGGCGGTTGATCATACGGAAGACAGCAGCGCCTTCCTGTCGATGATTTCGCGCATCCTGCAACTGCTGCTGATCGACATCCTGTCGGTTGGCATCTCGCTGGACGAGCAGAATGCCGAACTGGTGCTCGAGCACAAAGCCAACGGCGTGGTGCAGGAAAGCCGCCGCCTGCAGATCTCCCACCTGGATAACTGATTAAAAGTCGGGGTCAGCTCCGGCAATCGGACAAACGCGCAGCGTTTGTCCGATTGCCGGAGCTGACCCCGACTTTCAAAACATATCCCGCATCTGGAAGTAGAGCATGCCCAATACCAGCGCCGGTGTACGCAGCAGCGTGCCGCCGGGGAAGGGGGCGTGCTTGACGCGCGCGAAGATGTCGAAGCGCTCCGCCTGTCCGGCAATCGCCTCCGCCACCAGCAGGCCTGCCATGCCGGTGAAGGCCAGGCCATGGCCTGAGAAGCCTTGCATGTAATAGATGTTGTGGCCGATCCGCCCCAGGTCCGGTGCGCGGTTCATGCTGATGTCGATGAAGCCGCCCCACGCGTAGTCGATGCCGACGTCGGACAGTTGGGGAAACACTGCCACCATGCGGCGCCGGATGCGTTCCACCAGGTTGGCAGGTGTCTTGGCGCTGTAGCTGTCGCCGGCTCCGAACAGCAGCCGGTGGTCGGCGCTGAAGCGGAAATAATCCAGCACGAAGTTGGTGTCGGATACGGCGCTGCGGCGCGGCAGAAGGCTTTCGGCGAATTCTTTGCTGAGCGCCTCGGTGGCGACAATGTAAGTCCCGACCGGCATGATGCGCGCGCTTACCTGCGGCACCAGGTTGCCATATTCCGCAAGATAGACATTCGCGCCCAGCACCACAAAGCGCGCCGCCACCTGCCCCTGCGCGGTGTGCACCAGTGCCGTGTCGCCGCGTTCCAGCAGGAAGACCGGCGAATCCTCGAACACGCGTACGCCTGCCGCCATTGCTGCGCGCCCGAGTCCGAGCGTGTATTTGAGCGGGTGGACATGCCCGCCGCCCATATCGGCAACGCCTGCGTGAAAGCGCGGGCTGTCGATCCAGCGGCCGATTTCGTGCGGCGATATCCAGTGGAGTGGATAACCGTAAGCCTTTTCCACATGCCGTCCCCACGCTTCCAAAGCGCGCATCTTGCTGGCCTTGACAGCGAGGCTCAGCGCACCGGGCTTGAAATCGCAATCGATGCTGTACTTGTCGATGCGCTTGCGCAGCAGTTGCACGCTTGCCACCGAGGCATCCCAGGCGCGGCGCGCATCGTCGCGCGGCAACTGGCGCTCGATCGCGCTCTCGCCATCGCTGCCGAAGCCCGGCAGTACCTGGCCACCATTGCGGCCCGATGCGCCCCAGCCCAAGCGCTGGGCTTCCAGCAGCACGACGGAATAGCCGCGTTCGCCCAGTTCCAGCGCGGCGGACAGGCCGGCCAGGCCGCCGCCGACCACGCAAACGTCGGCGCTGGTGCTGCCGGCCAATGGCGGCAGGGCAGCAGCACGCTGCACGCTGGCCTCATAGTAAGAGTTTTCGATAACGCCCAGCTCTTTGCGCAGCAGCGTGCCCATATCAGGTGACGCGGAAATTCAGGAACTGCCAGGGATCGTCCTGGTCGTGTGGCTCGTCGAACAAGCCGCTGCGTTCCTTGAGCGGCGTCCAGTCGCCGTATACGCCGACCAGTTCGCCCAGGTAGGGCGCGGCGATTTCCATGATGAGCTGGTCGTCGATATCGTCCGGCTCCACTACGCCGCAATCCGGGTGGCGCAGCGCCCACGCCATCCCGCCCAGGATGCCGGCCACCACTTGCAGCGAAGTAGCCGAGTTATGTGGCGCCAGCTTGCGCGCCTGCTCGATGCTCAGGCGCGAGCCGTACCAGTAGGTGCCTTTGGCGTTGCCCATCAGGAGCACGCCCAGTTCGTCCATGCCGCTTTGGATTTCCTCGCCGATGATGCGCTGCCGGCTTTGCTGCCGCCAGTTTTTACCAGCCATCTCGTGCAGCGACAGCACGGCGTCGTCGCATGGATGGTAGGCGTAGTGCACGGTGGGGCGGTAGACTACTTCATTGTTCTCACGCAGCGTCAGGTGGTCCGCAATTGAGATCGATTCGGCATGCGTGACCAGAAAGCCGTGGTAAGGGCCTTCCAGCGGGGTCCAACTGCGCACCCGTGTGGCGATGCCGGGCCGCTTCAGGTAAATGGCGGCGTCGCTGCCGTAGCCGTGGCGCGCCGCATCGGCCGGCCAGTGTTTTTCGTGGCTGCCCCAGCCCAGCTCCGCCGGTTGCAAGCCCTCGCTGACAAAGCCGTCCACCGACCAGGTGTTGACGAATTCGTCGCGCCCTTTGCGGCGGCTGGCGACTTGCGTATCGCGCTCGGCGATATGGATTACCTTGATCTCCAGTTTCTGCGCCAGCTTGGCCCAGTCTTCGTAGCAGGCGGGACGCTCCACTTCAAGGTGCTGGTCGCGCGCCATGTTCATCAGCGCCTGTTTCACCAGCACGGAAGCCAGGCCCGGGTTGGCGCCCTGCGTGACGACTGCCGTTGCGCCGTGGCGCTTGTCGAGGCGAAAGGCCAGCACAGCCTCGCGCAACGCGTAATTCGTACGGCGCGACAGCGACAGCTGCTCGTCGTCGTAAAACCCCTTCCAGGGCTCGGTGCAGGTGTCGAGATAAAGCACGCCGCGCCGCCAGCAGTAGCGGATCAGGTCCAGGCTCGATACGTCGACCGAGAGGTTGAGCAGGAAGTCGCCTTGCTCCAGCAGGGGATCGAGGATGCTCTCGAGATTCCCTTCCTGCAGCGGCGTGGCTTCATAGGTAATGCCATATTCCTCGGCGATCCCGCTCTTGTCCGGGCCGCGCGACACCACCGTGACGCGCGCAGGCTCGAGCTCAAAGTGACGTAACAGCAGCGGCACCACCGCCTGGCCAACGCTGCCGAATCCGAGCATGACCAGGCGCCCCGGTAATGTGCCGTATTTTTTATGCGTATCCATCCAACCTCCCGTATGTGAGCCCATTGTGTGGCGCACGCTGCTTGCCTTCCATGCGGGATTTAACATTCCAGGCTTCTTGCATTTTGCAAAAAATAAGTTAAGATATGTCTTATTACGATATATCTTAACTATTCAGGAGAAAGCGATGTTCCATTTCTTCCGTGGCCACCATCGGCTGCATCATGAGCACCACCATCACCAGCGCGGCGGCGGCCGCGGTCCCAAGATGTTCGATGCAGGCGCCATGCGCTACGTGGTGCTGCAGCTGATTGCCGACAAGCCGCGCCATGGCTACGAGATCATCAAGGAGCTGGAAGCGCTGACCGGCGGCAGCTATTCGCCCAGCCCGGGCGCGATTTACCCGCTGCTGTCGATGATGGCCGACATGGGCCATGTCGACATCGTCAAGGACGGCAACAAGAAGCTGTATTCGGTGCTGCCGGAAGGGCAGCAGTTCCTCGATGAGAACCGCAATATGGTGGATGCCTACATGGCGCGCCTGGTCGAGAACGCGCGCGGCGAGGACGGTGGCGATCTGCGCACCCTGATGCACGCGCTGAAAGACGCGGTGATCACCCGCGGCCGCGGACCGCGTACCAGCCGCGAGCACGTCGACGCAATTCGCGCTATCCTCAAGCGCGCCATCAACGACATTAACCAACTTAGCTGATGACCCAGAAACTCACTCCTCAACGCGAACGCACGGTGCTCTGGCTGCTGGCGTTCATCCAATTCACCGTCATCATGGACTTCATGGTCATGATGCCGCTCGCGCCGCAGCTGATGAAGGCGTTCGCCATCTCGGCGGCCCAGGTTTCCGGCGCCGTGTCGGCCTACGCGTGGTGCGCCGGGCTTTCCGGCTTGCTGGCGGCAACCTATGCCGACCGTTTTGACCGCAAGAAGCTGCAGCTGGTGGTGTTCATGCTGTTCAACCTGTCGAACCTGGCCTGCGCGCTGGCGCCGAACTTCCACGTGCTGGTACTGTCGCGCGCCTTTGCCGGCATGACCGGCGGCGTGCTCGGTGCGATCAGCATGTCCGTCATCGCCGACCTGATTCCGCAGGAACGCCGCGGCGCCGCCACCGGTGTCGTGATGACTTCCTTCAGCATGGCCGCGATTGCGGGTGTGCCGGTCGGCGTGATGCTCGGCGCGCACTTCGGCTGGCAGTCGCCGTTCTACCTGCTGGTCGTGCTGTCGATGATCGTATGGGTAGCCGCTGCGCGCACGCTGCCATCGATGACTGCGCACCTGGCGAACGCACCGGTGCCGCTGGCACGCGTGCTGCCCGAGCTGTTTGGCTTGTTTACGGTAGGCGCCCACTTACGCGGCTTCCTGCTGTGCTTTGTGGTCACGGTCAGCGGCATGATGGTGATCCCCTTCATTTCGCCCATGCTGGTCGGCAACCTCGGCATCGAGCCGGCGCAGATCAGCTACGTCTACCTGTGCGGCGGCATTGCAACCCTGTTCAGCTCACGCCTGATTGGCGGCTGGTCGGACAAGGCCGGCAAGCAGCGCGTGTTTCGCTGGATGGCGCTGTTCTCCATCGCGCCAACGCTGTTCATGACCCACATGCCGCAAATCCCGCTGCTGGCGATCATGCTGTTCTTCCCGTTCTTCATGGTGGCGATGTCCGGCCGTTTCGTGCCGCTGCAGGCGCTATTGACCACCATCCCCGAGCCGCAGCGGCGCGGCGCCTTCCTGAGCGCGAATGCGGCGGTACAGCAGATGGGAACGGGGATTGGCGCGTTTGCCGGCGGCCTGCTGGTGCATACCGATGCGGCGGGCCACGTGCTTGGCTATGGAACCATCGGCCTCATAGCGTCGGCGCTGTTGTTCTTCTCGGTGTGGTGGGTGGGGCGAGTGCAGGGCGCACCCGCGCCGCTTACTGCGCGTTCCCCTGCCTGACCACCAGGTCCAGCAGGCGCTGGCCTTGCTCGAGGACGGGCTTGGCCAGTTCGTCGCGCACGATGTCGCTGAAGAAGCCGTCGGTGACGCGGTTGCCATCCTGCGACAGGAAAGTAAAGCGCAACTGGCCCGCGCCGGGCGCATATACCGGCTTTTGCCGGGAGGCCTTGATAAAGGCCGGAATGGCGCTTGCCACCAGCGCTTTCGCCTGCGCCGCCACATCGGCCGGCGCACCTTCGAATACTGCGGTGCGGCCGGTCTGGTTGATGTAGCGCACGCGCCCGTCGGCGTAGGCGGCCAGGGTGTCCATGCTGCCGTCCAGCGGCACTTCGATGATTACGCCAAGTACTTCCGCTGCGGCAGGCACATGGCCGCTGGCGCGCAGCCATTGTGCTGCCAGCAGGCGCACGCGCGATTCTTCGTTGGGGTCTTGCGCGATGGCTTGCACCACCCGTGCATCGGGAGCTTCGCCAAAGAGCTGGCCGACATCGTCGGCGAACAGCATCTTATGCACGGTATTCAAATCTTCCGTGCCGTAAGGCGCATCAGCGCGGGTTTTCGATTTGGCGCTGAACGCCGCAAACAACTTCTTGAACATCTTTTACCATCCAGTGAGTGCTTCGACTTGCGTAATGTGGCGCCAGCTTGGGCGGGCGCGCATCATGTCGGCATATTTTTGCATTGCCGGCCAGGCAGTTGCAGGACGCGCCATATTACGCGACCAGCGCATATACATGGTCAGCATCAGGTCCGCGCCGGAGAACGATTCGCCCAGCAGGTAAGGGCCGTTATCGGCCAGGCGGGCATCCAGCATCGCCCACGTTGATTCGATGCGTTGCTGGATGGCGCTGCGCAGCGCGCCGTCTTCTTTCGTGCCGGCGAGGTCGGCCGGGTAGAACCACAGGCGGAAATTATTGCCAAGGCTGTTTGCCAGCATCATGATCAATTCATACCATTCGGCGCGCGCCAGCGAAGCGGCGGGCGGCGCCAGGTTCGATTGCGGGTGGCGTTCGGCAAGCATCATCATGAGGGCAGCCGATTCGGTGAAGGGCTTGCCGTCGATGATGAGGGCAGGGACCTTGCCCTGCGGGTTGATGCGCAGGTATTCCGGACTGCGCTGCTGGCCCGCTTCGATGTCGACTTCCACCAGTTGGTAAGGCGCGCCGATCTCTTTCAGGGCCGCGTGGATCGCAAGGCTCGCCGTGCCGCGGCCGTAGTAGAGGGTGTACATGGACTATTCCTTCAAGCCTTTACGCCATTGATCGAGCGACATCAGCTCGCCGCTGACATCATCTTCCACGAGGATTTCGCCGTTCACGTGCGAGACCAGGAAGCTGGCCACAGCTTGCGCCATGTCGTCGCCGTTTTCCACGAAAATGAGCTGGTAGTAGGGGCTGCCTTTCACATCGCGCGGCGCCGGATCGGTTTCAAGCAGCGCGCCATGCCGCTCGCCGCCGCTGCGTTTTTCGATGGCATCGGCCAGCTGTTTCAATTCTGGCAGCGCCATCAGCTTTTCCACCGCCTGGTCGCGGCTTACGTTCGCTTTCGCCGCTTGCACGGAGGCGGCCGCGGCGACCACCGTCGACGTTGCTGTCATATTGGGCTTGTGATTGCTTGCGTACCAGGCGCCGACAGCGGCAACAAGAAGACCGGCAACGCTACCGGCGATAGCAGATTTACGGGAAGAAGACATATGTTGCGCATCCCTGCGGTGAAAGTGCGCCAATACTAACAGATCTGAATCCCAATTTTGGAGGCGGCGCGTGGGAAATGCCGCAGCCCTCGGAGGATGGCGCCCCTGGCTTACTGCGCAAAGTGTTCATGGGGCCATACGCGCACCACATGACAGCAGCCGCCTCTGCCGGAGAGGAGTGCGGCGACCACGATTCCTGCCCCTGCTGCCCGTTCACGAATTCGATTGATGCCTTCAGCGAGCAGCTTGCAGCGCAGGCATTCTTCGGCATCCGTTTATACGCGTGCAGGGATGATAATGGCATGCTCGCTGCCGATTGCCGGGTCAACGGCGAAGACTTTCCTGCGGGCGCCGAACTTCTGAGGGCGGTGATCCGCAACGCACAGCTGACTCAATGAATTGATGAGCCGGCAGGCAGAGTAAAAAAGCCTGCGAGGCGTGAACCTGGCAGGCTTCCGAGTACGGAGAGTGGACGCTTACTGCTTGCGGCGGCGCAGGGTTAAACCCATCATGCCCAGGCCGAGCAGCAGCGAGGCGATAGTTGCCGGCTCCGGTACGGCGGCCGTCAGCGAGACGTTATCGAGCGAACCGCCGATGCTGTCGCTGATGCCGGAAGCCTTGAAACTCAGGTTCGACAGGCTGCCAACGGCAAACATCGACAACTCAATCTTGAACCAGTTGGTCTTGGAGGTGAAGTTGTCCTGCTCGACGTGCTTCAGCAGGTTGCCGTTCCACAGGACGTCAATGCCGTTGGTGGCAGCCGAGGTATTTTCACGCGGGGCATAGAAAAAGGACAGGTTGTACTCGCCGCCAGCAATGGTGTCGATGGTCTGGCTGATCCAGCTATTGCCCGTGGAATCCAGCTCCAGGAAGTTGCCGCCGTCCTGCGCTGTGCCGGCCACGTTATTGCGTACTTCAACGCCCTTCGAACCTACACTCCATCCATCGAGCCCGGATTTGATGGTCCAGGAACCAGCGGCTATCGGGTTCTTTTCAAAGCTGCCATTGGTGATCAGGTCGATCGGGCCGGCGTAGGCGGAGCCTGCAGCGAAAAACAGGAAGGCGGTCAGAAGTTTCTTCATCTTGTCGAAATTAAATGAACGTTGCGCAAAAGTTATTGTGATTGTAGCACGGTTGAGTGCAGGCTTGCTCACTCGCGCCGTTTTACCGACATAACGACCATGTGGTGATAGCCGCCATCTGTTTTGATCGCGAAGCACCCTATGCCGCGCAATACGTCTGCGGCCACGACAGTCATGTCCTTCGCATCCTGATGATCGGCTCTCCATGTCGGGACAGTGAGGCGGGGATAAGCGCGCTGTTCGCCAAAGTCGCGAACGGCAGCGATGCGGGAGCGAACTGGCTCCAGCAGGTCGAAGTTCGCCCAGGACCACGTCCAGGTATTGCTGTCGGTTGAATGGGTGCCGACGAATTCGACGTCGGCCACAATCTGCAAGTGATCGCCGTGAATGAAAACCAGTTGCGCGCTTCGCTGGTAACAGTCCCAGACCGGATAATTCCGGAGGCCGAAGACATCGGTCATGGCTCCTGGCTGGGCCCATTCGGCTTTGCGCAAGGTCTCCAGGTAGTGAGTCCATTCAGCCTGCCTGGCGTCGTCCAGGCAGGTGATGCTTTGCGCCATGGCGCCTTCATAGCAATGCCCGCAAATTACATCGATCTCGACTTCACCTTCGTTCATGGCGTTCCATCCGCCTTCACGCTCATATACCTCATTACATACCGCACACCAGGCGTCGCGCCAGGCGGCATCTTTTTCAGGATAGCCGCAATGCCATTTTTGAGCCGGATTCCCGATCAAATGGCTGCAAACGTAAACGAAGCCGCTTTCGCCGTGAGCGGGGCAGATAATGGTTGCGATTGTCATGGTGGCGAGTCTATCAGCGAACTTTTTTGCGTCCTTACCTCACCATCTGCTGGCGGTTGAACAAGGGATGAGTCGCCACGATGCGCGTGTTGAGCATGGTCAGGATGTGGAGTTGGTAATGATTGCGTGCATCCGCTGGATGGCAAGAGCCTTCCATGCGTCAGTGGTGCGGTCTCGGACATCATTGTCGATTGCGGAAACGTATGCAATGGTTGCGATTGTCATGGCAAAGGCAGTGGCCAGATACGGCCAGCGCCCCAAGTGCCCACAAGCCCAACTGGGAGACTCGCGATCAGAGGTACAAGAACAGGAAATGAAAAAAGCCCACCCGCACAGAGCGCGGGCTGGGCCGCGTTCTGGCAAGTGGGCTTTTTTGTGAGCTCGGTGAGCCGGCTGATTACATCATGCCGTCCATGCCACCCATGCCGCCCATGCCACCCATACCGCCCATGCCGCCGGCTGGCTTGTCTTCCGTGACTTCAGCAACCATGCAGTCGGTGGTCAGCATCAGGCCAGCGATGGACGCTGCGTTCTGCAGTGCGGAACGAGTTACCTTGGCTGGGTCCAGGACGCCCATTTCAACCATGTCGCCGTAGGTGCCGTTGGCAGCGTTGTAGCCGTAGTTGCCGGAACCAGCCAGCACTGCGTTTACAACCACCGAAGCTTCTTCGCCGGCGTTGGTGACGATCATGCGCAGTGGCTCTTCCATTGCGCGCAGGACGATCTTGATACCTGCTTCCTGGTCGGCGTTGTCGCCTTTCACGTTCAGGTTGGCGCGGGCACGCAGCAGGGCTACGCCGCCGCCTGGAACAATGCCTTCTTCCACAGCTGCGCGGGTTGCGTGCAGTGCGTCTTCAACGCGTGCCTTCTTCTCTTTCATTTCGACTTCGGTGGCTGCGCCAACCTTGATCACGGCAACACCGCCGGCCAGCTTGGCCACGCGCTCTTGCAGTTTTTCGCGGTCGTAGTCGGAGGTCGCGCCTTCGATCTGGGTGCGGATCTGTGCCACGCGGCCTTCGATCGCGGAGGCTTCGCCTGCGCCGTCGATGACGATGGTGTTTTCCTTGCCCACTTCGATACGCTTGGCTTGGCCCAGTTCTGCCAGGGTGGCTTTTTCCAGGGTCAGGCCGACTTCTTCAGCAACAACCTGGCCGCCGGTCAGGATGGCGATGTCTTCCAGCATTGCCTTGCGACGGTCGCCGAAGCCAGGAGCTTTCACTGCGCAGGTCTTCAGGATGCCGCGGATGTTGTTGACCACCAGGGTCGCCAGTGCTTCGCCTTCGATGTCTTCAGCGATGATCAGCAGTGGACGGCCGGCTTTCGCTACTTGCTCCAGTACCGGCAGCAGGTCGCGGATGTTGGCGATCTTCTTGTCGCACAGCAGAACGAATGGGTTCTCCAGTACGGCAACTTGCTTCTCTTGGTTATTGATGAAGTATGGGGACAGGTAGCCGCGGTCGAACTGCATGCCTTCCACGATGTCCAGCTCGTCGTGCAGGGACTTGCCGTCTTCCACGGTGATGACGCCTTCCTTGCCCACTTTTTCCATCGCTTCAGCGATACGGTCGCCGATCGAGGTTTCGGAGTTGGCGGAGATCGCGCCAACCTGGGCGATTTCCTTGGAGGTGGTGGTTGGCTTGGACATGGACTTCAGCTGTTCGACGGTGGCAGCAACTGCCTTGTCGATGCCGCGCTTCAGGTCCATTGGGTTCATGCCGGCGGCAACGTATTTCATGCCTTCGCGCACGATGGCCTGGGCCAGCACGGTTGCGGTGGTGGTACCGTCACCGGCGTTGTCGGAGGTCTTGGAAGCAACTTCCTTGACCATCTGCGCGCCCATGTTCATCAGCTTGTCTTTCAGTTCGATCTCTTTAGCGACCGACACGCCGTCCTTGGTGACGGTCGGGGCGCCGAAGGAGCGCTCCAGCACCACGTTGCGGCCTTTAGGGCCCAGGGTGACTTTAACTGCGTTGGCGAGGATGTTCACGCCTTCGACCATCTTGGCACGGGCGGAATCGCCGAAAATGACTTCTTTAGCTGCCATGTTTGTTTTCTCCTGAATTCTGTCTATCTAGGGGGGCTGTGATTACTTCTGTACCACGGCCATGATGTCTTCTTCGCGCATTACCAGCAGTTCCTGGCCGTCAACTTTAACGGCTTGGCCGGCGTATTTGCCGAACAGAACGCGGTCGCCCACTTTCACTTCCAGAGCACGCACGGTGCCGTTGTCAGCAACTTTGCCGTTGCCAACTGCCAGCACTTCACCCTGGTCTGGTTTCTCAGCAGCTGCATCAGGGATGATCAGGCCGGACGCGGTCTTGGTTTCCTGGTCCAGGCGTTTGACGATGACGCGGTCATGCAAAGGGCGAAGGTTCATACAAAACTCCTTTTACTCGGTTTATTGACAGTTGTTAGCACTCTCGGCTAACGAGTGCCAACAATTATAGGGACGACACTTTCCCTTTTCAAGGGAATTTCTTTGCGTTTGATCAAGCGTTGAATTGATGGCAATCATGCCAAGGAGGCAATGTCGTGGCGCGCGAGGGGCGGAGAGGGGGCAAAAGCGGGGGCTGGAAATGAAAATGGGACCGTTGCCGGTCCCATTTTCGTCATGCGTGGAGATTAACGCTGTTTGCGGCGATACACGCCAGCCATGCCGAGCAGGCCGATGCCGAGCAGGCCCAGCACGCCCGGTTCAGGGACGGGGGCGACGAAATCGAGGATGCCGCCTTCCTGGGTGATGGCAATGTCGAGGGCGTTGGTGCAGTCGACGGTATCGCAATCGACGCCTTGCGTGGTGTTGTTGAACGCCGCAAACGATGCGCTGTAGAACGGATCAGGGTCAAAGAAGTAGTCCTTGCCTTCCGCGGTCAGGAACCAGCTCATGGTGACGTTCTGGAACACGCCGCCGAGGTTGTCGATGCCGCCCACGCCGTTGTAGGCGAAGTCGGACCAGGCCAGCTGGGTTTGTGCGCCGGCGAAGTTCACCGAAGGATCGGTGCCGACCACCGCCTGGTTATAGGTATTGTCGTTGCCGACATCGGCCCACAGCTGCAGCGACAGGGCGGTCGGGGTGCAGGATACGCCCGGGCCAAGAATCCCGCTGCAAGTGAAGTCCTGGTGGAAGGTGGCGTACAAGCCGTAGTCGAAGTTGACGCGGGTATCGGCGGTCGAGACATTGTTCGAATTCAGGGAAAAGCCGCTGAAGACGATGTAGCCGTTGGACACGTAGTTGTTGCCCACGCCCGTATAGGCGACGCGCGCAGACGAAACGCCGTTGAGGGCGTCGGCCGTGAAGATATTGCCAGCAGGTGCCAGTCCGGTTGGGTTCACCTGGAAAGAAGGTGCAGCGGCTGCGCTGCCGGTCGCCAGCGCGCCAAACGCAAGCAGCATGCTGGCGGCGAGGCCGCGAACGCTAGGTGTGAGAATCTTCATTACATTTCTCCGTTGAGAGGATAGAGCACCAGTTTTGGGATGACTGAGCATTAAATTTGATCAGGCCATGATCCTTATCCAAGCAATCCGTATGCCACATTTAAAATACCGCCAAAAAACAAACGCTTAGTATTAACTTTCAAACCATGTTGTTTGCGTTGCTCGGCCCGTTCTGTAAAATATTCCGACATGTAGCTTCTCAAAATTAAGTAGCAAATTCAACGACTTGGGCGATATATTTGGTGAGCATTCGCATGGTTTGATATTTTGTGTGACTTTTTATGCCGCGGGCAGCGTGAGTATTAATTTAAAATTAATCCATATTTATTTTGATTGCTCAGCCAGCATTGCCGAGAATTTGCGCTTGGCTAATTGGATCGCCAGCCAGTTCAAGGGGTGGCGATTGCCGCCCGGGCGCCAGGTATGGACGAACTTGTCGCGATAGGCGTCGTACTGGAAGCCATGCGGTGCGGCCAGCAGCTTGCCGCGCTTGAGCATCATCTTGATGGCCTGGGTGGCCGCCACGCCTGAGCACAGCTGGCAGGCCATCGAGGTCGAGGCGCCGCGCCGTTCCGCCAGGTTGATACCGCCGGGTACCAGGTAGCTGCGGTGCAGGGCGGCCGGCGCCAGTCCGACCAGGAAGCGGATTGCCATATCGAGCTCCGGCAAGTCGCCCCAGCCGAAGTATTCTTCGAAGCTCATCCCGCCGGGCACGAAGTTCAGGCCGGCCACGCTCATGCCCAGCGGCGCCGCACAGGTGGCCGGCACGCCCAGCGCCTCGCACATGGCATAGGTCTGCTTGCGCGCCTCGAAGGCGAAAAAGTCCAGCCCGTCGACGTACACGTCGGCACCCTGCAGGAAGTCGCGCAGGTTGCCCTGGTTGACCCCTTGCGGGAAGGTGCGGATCTTCACTTCGGGGTTGATGTCGCGCGCCATGCGCGCCATCACGTCAACCTTGGGCTGGCCCAGCGTCGACATGAAGGCGCCGGCCTGGCGGTTGAAGTTGGGGATGTCGAAGGTATCGAAGTCGGCCAGGTGGAAAGCGCCCACGCCCATGCGCGCCAGCGTCAGCAGGTGCACGCCGCCCACGCCGCCGGCGCCGGCAATCGCCACGCATTTGTTGCGCAGCGCTTCCTGCTCTGCCCCGGTAACCCAGCCGATATTGCGCGAGAACGCTTGCGCATAGTCGAAGCGGCGTTCGGTGTTGGATTCAGCCATGGCTTATTCCTGTTCCCGCAGCCGATGGATGATTCCCGCTTCTTCATGCTGCGAGAAGAACAGCGGATAGAAAGAACGTTCGTCGGAATCGGGCTGCCCGCCGAAGCGGCGGATCTGCTCCTTCATGTACGACAGTTCGATGTGCATCAGCACCCCGCGCACGTTGACGCGCGGATTGACCACCTCTTCGCCGAGCTGGCGGAAGCCAAGCATGCGCTGGTAGAACTGGCGATGGCGCGGCGTGACTTCGATGAACAGGACGTCGAAGCGGTGGATATCGTAGGCATACATGACGGCCAGGTGGATCAGTGCCGCCAGGTAGCTCTTCGATTTTGGCCCCATGTCGAAGGCCAGTTTGATGAATTCGCAGACGCGTTTGCCGCGCGCCCGGAAGGCGTCGATTTCGGCGCCGAACAGCTGGTCGGCCAGGATGCCGGACGGGCTGTCCAGCCCGAGGGTCAGCGTGCCGACTGCTTCGTCGCGGCTGTGCGCCATGAGCGTGACGCGGTTCGGGTCGTCGGTGAGTGCATGGGTGCCTTCCAGGCCACGCCAGGCGTACATCTTGTGAATCAGCATGCTCGCCTTGCTACGCCCTTCGGGCGTGTCGACTAATCTGATTCCGAAGGTGTTCTCCCCGGTGACGATGTCCTGCATCTCCGCCAGCAAGCGGTCATCGCGAAAAGGGTCGTCGGCGCGTGTGGCATCGAGCGCAGTGTCGACCCGTTCGACCTGCTTGTACTGCATAGTCCCTCCCAGCATAACTTGTCAGAATTTGTGGTCTTTTCGTAAATAAATAATGACAAGTTCAGCTTGCTATCGCAACGGCAGCTCATGCAAGCGTGCGCAGGGCAGGTGCGCGCCGGCGCCCGCTCTATGAACGAGGGGTGTTTAGCGTTTCCGGAGGGTTATATTTCTTGGGAGCTTGATATGCCTGAATTGCTAGTCAGTTGTCGCTTGCGTCTGCCGGCAGGGACAGGCTGAAGGTGAGCTGGGCCGGCGTGCAGTCGGACAGGCGCAGTTCGCCGCCATGGGCGCGGGCGATTTCGCGCGCCAGCGCCAGGCCCAGCCCCACGCCCGCCACGCGGCGGTCATAGGCATGGCCGGCGCGGTAGAAGCGGTCGAACAGCCGGTCGCGCTGTTCGAAGGCGATGCCGGCCGAAGCGTTGGCCACGTCGATTTGCCAGCCGGTGCCGGTGCGGCGGGCGGCGATGGCGATCCAGCCCTCCGGCACGCCGTACTTGACCGCGTTGCTGACCAGGTTTTGCAGCACCTGCCGCAGCAGGTCGGCATCGCCCCGCGCATCCATGCGCGCCGGCAGGTCGAGCCGCAACGGGCGCTCGGGCGCCATCATGTCCAGGTCGTCGGCCAGCTCGCGCAGGATCGGCACCAGGTCGAGCGCCTGCAGCGGGATCTGCAGCTGGCCGGCATCGGCGCGCGACAGCATCAGCAGCTTGCGCACGACGTTGTCGAGGCGGCGCACTTCATCCAGCATGTCGGCCAGCGACTGTTCCAGTTCCGGGTAGGCGCCGGCCCGCTCGAAGGCGCGTTCCAGTTCGCCCTGCAGGATCGAGACCGGCGTGCGCAGCTCGTGCGCGGCATCGCCGGAAAAGCGGGCCGACTGCAGGAAGCTGCGCTCCAGCCGGTCCAGCATGTCATTGAAGACGGTGACCAGGCGTTCGAATTCCTGCACCTCTTCATCGGCAGCCACGCGCTGCCGCAAATCGCTGGCGCGGATGCGCTCCATCACGCCGCTCAAGTGCTCGATCGGGCGCATGGCGCGGCCGGCCAGGTACCAGGCCACGCCGCCGACCGCCAGGCAAAGCAGGATCACGGCGCCGCCAAAGCGCCAGATGGTGGCCTTCAGCTGGGCCTCGGACAAGGTGGTGTTCACGCCGAGTTGCACCACGACGCTGCCGCGCCGCGTCTGGCCGATGCGCCACTGCGTACCGCCGCCGTAGTAGGTGCGCAGTTCGCTGTCGGCAGCCTCCGGCACCAGCAGGGAAGCCGGCCAGTTCGGACTCCGGTAAAGCTGGCCTGCCTGGTCGTCCACGGCGCGCAGGATGGCGAAATTCTCCGTGCTTTCGATTGGCGCAAAGGCACTGAAGCTGGCGTTCAGGTGGGCATCGATCGAGGGCCATACTGTCGGCGATCTGGTGCTGAAACCCGGCCCCGCCAGGTGCGCCACCATCATGCGGTCCAGGATGCTGGCCCGGCGTGCGACGACAGCCAGGGCGGAGGCGACGAACAGCGCCGCAATGACGCCGACGGCCAGGCCGGTCGTGATCAGCGCAATGCGGATGCGGAAGGAGCGGATGAACGGCCGGCGCGCAGGCTTCATGCGTCGCCGTCCGGCTTGCGCAGGCGGTAGCCGACGCCGCGCACCGCTTCGATGGCGACGTGCTCGGGCAGGGCCAGTTTCTTGCGCAGGCGCTGGATGCAGACGTCGACCATATTGGTTTGCGGGTCGAAGTCGTAGCCCCAAACATGCTCGAGGATCTGGGTGCGGGTGTAGACCCGGCCCGGCGCGCGCATCAGGTATTCCATCAAATTGAATTCGCGGCTGGTCAGTTCGACTTCGCGGCCGTCGAGTTCCGCCACGCGCGTCAGCCGGTCCAGCTTGAGCGGGCCGGCCGTCAGCACGTTCTGCCGTTCGCCGCTGACACGGCGCAGCAGCGCGTGGATGCGGGCGACCAGTTCTTCCATGTAGAACGGCTTGGCCAGGTAATCGTCGGCGCCCAGGTTCAGGCCCTGGAGCCGGTCGTCGAGTTCATTGCGCGCTGTGAGCAGGATCACCGGCGTGTCGCGGCCGTCGCGGCGCAGCGCTTTCAGGATCGCCAGGCCGTCCCGGCCCGGCACCATGATGTCGAGCAGGATGATGTCGTACTGGCGTGACAGCGCGTAGTCATAGCCCAGGTTCCCATCTTCGCAATGGTCCACCAGGATGCCTTGTTCGCGCAATCCGCTGCATACAAAGCTCGCGATCCGCTGTTCGTCTTCTACCAGTAGGGCTTTCATCCCCAGCATTGTCTGGAAATGCCAAAGCGCCGTCAATGCGGGCGGCGCCCGATTACAGATTTGTAATCAAAGCGCGGGCCGTCCTGTCATTTTCGCCTGGTGTAATGGCGGGGTTCAATCACGGGAGACGGAACATGAGCCTCGGCATCTGGTTCAGGGAACTAGGCCATGACCTGGCCGATATTTGCGGCGCGTTCAAGGATGTGTGGATCGACATCGCGGCGGCGGCGCGGAAGATCGCAGGGCACGCTTACAAATGAGCTACAATCGTAAGCATCTATAACACCAAGTTGACCGCACAATCGTGCGGCTCTATAGTTTCGGGATGATCGCAGACTTCCAAGAACTTTCCGACAAAATCGACCGCCTTGCGGAACTCGCGCAGTCTTTGCGCCGCGAGAACGCTCAGTTGCGCCAGGCCAATGCAGCCCTGGTGGCCGATAACCTTGAATACCAACGCCGCCTCGGGGAAGCGCACGCCCGCGTAATGGCGCTGCTGGATAAAATTCCCGCTGCCGAAGCAGATACTCCTGAGGATGCCCAATGATCCATGTCGACGTGACCATCATGGGCCAGCCCTACAAGCTGGCATGCAAGGCCGATGAAGAGCGCGCGCTGCGCGAAGCGGCCAACCTGCTCGACAAAAAGATGAATGCAATCCGCGACGCCGGCAAGATCAAGGGCAATGACCGCATCGCCGTGATGGCGGCGCTGGGCATGGCGGCTGAATTCCTGGCATCGAAGACTGCCAACGGCGGCCCGTCCATGCTGGAGGTGCAGGAGAAGCTGGGCGCCATGCACAAGGTGCTCGACAATGCGCTGACGCCGCAAGAGAATCTCTTCTAATCTCCAAAAATTGTCTTAAAGGCCTTTCCCGCAAAACGTTTGAGGAGTAAACTTCGTGTCACCCTGCGGTGTTCGAGATTTGCCATATATTCCTTGAACCATTTACATGCATCGGTTGCGGAAATTTGTTCGGCGGGCGTGAGCGTCACTTGTCTGATGAACCCGAAGTTGAACTAACTGCAACCACCTTGAACCGTAAGGTTCGGGATGCCGGCATAACGGCACAGGCGGGGCCTCATTCCATAAAAGCGGTTGCCTGCACCTGAGGGTGCGCAACCGTTTTTTTACGCCCAGAGGAGAGCCATGCAATATTGGTTGATGAAGTCTGAGCCCGACGAAGTCAGCATCGACGACGTCATGTCTGCCAAAAGCAGGACGATGCCGTGGTTCGGTGTGCGCAACTACCAGGCCCGCAACTTCATGCGCGATGCGATGAAGCCGGGCGACGGCGTCCTGTTCTACCATTCCTCCTGTCCCGAGCCTGGCATTGCCGGCATCGCGGAAGTGGCCAGCGGGCCTTATCCCGATGCCACCCAGTTCGATCCCAAGAGCCATTACTACGATGCGAAGGCGACGCAGGAGCAGCCGCGCTGGATTTCCGTCGATGTGAAAGGCGTGCGCAAGACGCGCCTGCTGTCGCTGGCCGAAATGCGCTCGCTGCCGCAGCTTGAGGACATGGTGGTGCTGCAAAAAGGCAGCCGCCTGTCGATCACGCCGGTCACGCCGGCCCAGTGGAAGCATGTGATGGCGCTGCTGAAGGGCGATTGATGGATTGGAGCCTGGTCGGCCTCCTGCTCCTGATGGGGGCCGGGGGCGGATACGCAGCTGGTTTGCTGGGAATTGGCGGCGGCATGGTGCTGGTTCCCTTCATTACCATGATCTTCACGGCCAAGGGCTTTCCACCCGCGCTGGTGGTGCACATGGCGATTGCGACCTCGCTGGCCACGATCATGTTTACCTCCATGTCTTCGGTACGGGCGCACCACCGGCACGGCGCGGTGCAGTGGCGCATTGTGGCGCTGCTGGCGCCGGGCATCGTGATCGGCTCGTGGATCGGGCCCTGGATCGGCAAGCAGATGAATACTTCCGCGTTGTCGCTGCTGTTTGCGCTGTTCGTGGCATTCTCCGCGGCGCAGATGCTGCGCAACAAAAAGCCTTCGGCCGGGCGTGAACTGCCTGGCACGGCGGGCATGTTCGCTGCCGGTGGCGCGATCGGCACCATGGCGGGGCTGGTCGGTGCCGGGGGCGGGTTTATCTCGGTGCCGTTCATGGCGTGGTGTAATGTGCGTATTCACCAGGCGGTGGCAACCAGCGCCGCGCTGGGCTTCCCGATCGCGCTGTCGGGCACCTTGTCGAATATTTACTACGGCTGGTCGGAGCCGGGCTTGCCGCAGCATTCGCTGGGCTTCGTCTACCTGCCGGCGCTGGCGGTGATCGTGGCTGCCAGCGTGATCATGGCGCCGCTTGGCGCGCGCATGGCACACAAGATGGACGTGGCGGCGCTCAAGCGGGTCTTTGCCGTGGTGCTGTTTGCACTGGCGGGCTATATGTTCTATCACGCATTCGCCTGAGGGAATGCGCGGCGCAGTAAGGGGGATGCGATGCAGGATGCACGGGTAGGATGCTGGGCGCTGTTCAAGGTTTTCTCGCACATGGCGATACAGGGATTCGGCGGCGTGCTGCCGTTTGCCTACCGCCACCTGGTCGAACGCACGCAGTGGCTGACGGCCGCCGAATTCGGCCAGCTCCTCAGCATCGCACAGCTCCTGCCAGGCCCCACCATCTGCAACCTGTCCGTCATGGTCGGCCAGCGCTATGCCGGCGTGGCGGGCGGCTTCTCGGCGCTGGCAGGGCTCCTGCTCGGCCCGTTTTTCATCGTCATCGCGCTGGGGGCTGCTTACCAGGGCCTGGCCCACCATCCAATCTTCGTCAACGCCATGCGCGGGATGGCTGCCGCTGCGTCGGGGCTGATCCTCGCTACCGCGCTGAAGCTGGCGCTCGGCATGTTGCGCGGCACTGCCTTGCGCGCGCGCCGGGCGGTCCAGGTCGCGCTGCTGGCGGCGGCCTTTGTCGGCCTTGGCGTGGCGAAGGTTGGGCTGATCACGGTCGTGGCCACGCTGGTGCCGATCGGCTTCCTGCTGTTTGCCTTTGTCTGGAGGAAGCCATGAACGACGACGTCAAACTGGGCGGCCTCGCCTGGCACCTGGCGCTGCTGTCGCTAACGGCAATCGGCGGCGGGGTGGTGCTGGTGGCGCCGGATGTGCACCATTACGTCTCGGTGCAGAACCATTGGCTGACGGACGAACAGTTCGCGGCCATGTACGCGCTGGCGCAAGCTGCGCCCGGCCCGAACCTGCTGTTCGTGACGCTGATCGGCTGGATGGTCAAGGGCTGGCTGGGCGCGGTCGTGGTGACGCTGGCGGCGATTGTGCCTTCGTCCTGCCTGGTGCTGGCGCTGGGGACGGTGATCAACCGCCATGGCGGCGGGGAAGGGCGCTGGGCCGGTGCGCTGCGCGATGCGCTGGCGCCGCTGGCGGCCGGCATGCTGGCCGGCGCCGCGTGGACCTTCCTGAGTGTGGCCGGCGCCGGGTGGCGCGGCATCGTGCTGGCGCTGGCCGCCGCAGCGGCGGCCTATGCGACCAAATTGAATCCCTTGTGGCTGATTGCCTCAGGCGCGCTGGCCGGCGCTATCGGGCTGGTTTGAGCGGTAGGCCCACACCAGCATGATGATGGCGCCGACGATCATCGGCAGCGACAGCATCTGGCCCGAGGTGACCGGCAGGCCGGCTACGGTGATTTCCCAGTCCGGGGTGCGGAACCACTCGGTGAAGAAACGCGCGCAGCCATACAGCAGCACATACAGGGCGCCGACCGCCAGGCGTGGGCGGGCCTTGCGGGCGAATGGCCACAGGATGCAGAACACCAGGATGCCGTCGACCAGCATCTGGTAGATGGCCGAAGGGTGGCGCGGCATCGGGCCCACATTCGGGTAGATCATCGCCCAGGGCAGGCTTGGATCGCTGACCACGCGGCCCGGCAGCTCGGCATTGATGAAGTTGCCCATGCGGCCGGCGGCATAACCGAGCGGTACCAGCGGCGCGATGAAGTCATACACGTCCAGCAGGTTGCGCTTGCGTTTGCGCGCCCACAGCGCCATGCCGATCAACACGCCGAGGAAGCCGCCGTGGAAGCTCATGCCGCCTTCCCACACTTTGAAGATGCGCAGTGGCGTCAGCAGCATTTCCGGCTGGTAGAAGAATACTTCGCCCAGGCGTCCGCCGACGATCACACCCAGCATGCCGTAGAACAGCATGTCGTCCAGGTCTTCCTTGGTCCAGCCTTGCGCGGCGATATGCGGCAGCTTGATGCGCAGGCGGCCAAGCCCGATGAACATGGCAAAAGCCAGGACGTACATCAGGCCATACCAGTGGATCGCCACAGGACCCAGGTGGATGGCGACCGGATCGGGCATTGGATGCATTAACGGCATTCAGATTCTCTTTCTCATTAATTCCAAAAAGCCGCGCAGCACGGGCGAGGCATTGTCGCGCCGCCAGGCCAGGCCGGTTTCCACCAGCGGCGTGCTCTGGACCAGGGGCAGGTACTCCACCCCGGGGCGGCGCAAATTCGACACGGATTGTGGCACAAGTGCGATACCCATGCCAGCCGATACCAGGCTGACGATGGTCTGCATCTGGATCGCTTCCTGCGCCACCTCGGCGGTGATGCCGGCATCGCGGAACACC
This sequence comes from Duganella sp. Root336D2, assembly GCF_001425005.1. Taxonomy (GTDB): domain Bacteria; phylum Pseudomonadota; class Gammaproteobacteria; order Burkholderiales; family Burkholderiaceae_D; genus Rugamonas. Next base: position 559,798 of record NZ_LMDB01000012.1, read on the forward strand.
GACAGGATGGCGTCGTACAGCCCGGGCGAGATATGGCGCGGAAAAATGATCAGCGGCAGGCCGGCCAGCTTGCGCAGATCGGCGGCGCCGGTGCGCTTGCCTGCATGCGCCACGGCCGGCAGTCCCGCAGGCGCGGCCAGCACCAGCGGCTCGCTCAGCACGGGCAGGTATTCCAGTTCCTGGCGGGCGCGGTCGGGCAGGGGAGGGATCAGCAGGCCGGCATCGACCCGGCCTTCCAGCAGGTCGTCGAGCTGCAGGTCGGACGTGGCCTCCTTCAGCGTGATTTCGACTTGCGGGTATTCAGCGCGATAGGCGCGCAGGGTAGGCGGCAGCACGCTGTAGTCGGCAGAGGACACGAAAGCCAGCGACAGCCGCCCGCTGGCGCCGGTGGCGGCGCGCTGCACCAGCGCCGCCAGCCCGGCCGATTGTTCGAGCAGGCGGCGCGCCTCCGGCAGCAGGGCTTCGCCGGCAGCCGTCAGCGCCACGCCGCGCCGGTTACGCTCGAACAGCGGTGCGCCCAGCATCTCTTCCAGCGCCATGATGGTTTGCGACAGCGGCGGCTGGGTCATATGCAGGCGGCGCGCAGCACGGCCGAAATGCAGCTCCTCGGCGACGGTGGCGAAGTAGCGCAGCTGGCGAAGTTCGATATTCATTCGCAAAGCATATCACAGCAGTGCATATCATATATTTGACAACTCGCCATGGGCGAGGCACCCTAGGACTCTTACTGAGGAGACCCCGCCATGCCGCAATACCGTTCCTACACCACCACCCAAGGCCGCAATATGGCAGGCGCCCGCGCCCTGTGGCGTGCCACCGGCATGAAGGACGGCGATTTCAATAAACCGATCATCGCCGTGGTCAACTCCTTCACCCAGTTCGTACCGGGCCACGTCCACCTGAAAGACCTGGGCCAGCTGGTCGCGCGCGAGATTGAAGCAGCCGGCGGCGTGGCCAAGGAATTCAACACCATCGCAGTCGACGACGGCATCGCCATGGGCCACGGCGGCATGCTGTACTCGCTGCCCTCGCGCGACCTGATCGCCGACTCGGTGGAATACATGGTCAACGCCCACTGCGCCGACGCCATGGTCTGCATTTCCAACTGCGACAAGATCACGCCCGGCATGCTGATGGCTGCCATGCGCCTGAATATCCCGGCAGTCTTCGTCTCCGGCGGCCCGATGGAAGCGGGCAAGGTGGTCAAGGCTGTCAACGGCGGCGAAAAGATCATCAAGCTGGACCTGGTCGACGCCATGATCAAGGCCGGCGACAGCAGCGTATCCGATGCCGACGTGGCGGAAATCGAGCGTTCGGCCTGTCCGACCTGCGGTTCCTGCTCCGGCATGTTCACTGCCAACTCGATGAATTGCCTGACCGAAGCGCTGGGCCTGTCCTTGCCTGGCAACGGCACCATCGTCGCCACCCACAGCGACCGCAAGGAACTGTTCCTGCGCGCCGGCCGCCTGATCGTGGAGCTGGCCAAGCGCCACTACGAACAGGATGATTACACCGTGCTGCCGCGCTCCATCGCCAGCAAGGAAGCGTTCGAGAACGCGATGGCACTGGACGTATCGATGGGCGGCTCCACCAACACCGTGCTGCACCTGCTGGCTGCTGCGCACGAAGCTGGCGTGTTGTTCACCATGGCCGACATCGACCGTATCTCGCGCAAGGTACCTTGCCTGTGCAAGGTGGCGCCAATGACCGACAAATTCCACATCGAAGACGTGCACCGCGCAGGCGGCATCATTTCCATCCTGGGCGAACTGGCGCGCGCCGGCCTGCTGGACACCACCCAGCACACCGTGCACAGCCCGACCATGGGCGACGCCATCGAAAAGTACGACATCAAGCGCAGCGACGACGCAGCGGTGCACCAGCTGTTCCGTGCAGCGCCGGGCGGCGTACCGACCCAGGTGGCGTTCTCGCAATCCGAACGCTACGCCTCCTCAGACCTGGACCGCAGCACCGGCTGCATCCGCGACCTGGAACACGCTTACTCGAAGGACGGCGGCCTGGCAGTCCTGTACGGGAACATCGCGGAAAAGGGCTGTATCGTGAAAACCGCCGGCGTCGATGAATCGATCCTGAAATTCAGCGGCAAGGCACGCGTATTCGAAAGCCAGGACGCAGCGGTGGAAGGCATCCTGGGCGATTCCGTGCACGAAGGGGACGTCGTCATCATTCGCTACGAAGGCCCGAAAGGCGGCCCGGGCATGCAGGAGATGCTGTACCCGACTTCGTACATCAAATCGAAAGGCCTGGGCAAGGCCTGCGCGCTGTTCACCGACGGCCGCTTTTCGGGCGGCTCGTCCGGCCTGGTGATCGGCCACGCCTCGCCGGAAGCGGCGGAAGGCGGCGCGATCGGCCTGGTGGAAGAGGGCGACATGATCGACATCGACATCCCATCGCGCACCATCAACCTGCGCGTAACGCCGGATACGCTGGCAGCGCGCCGTGCCGCAATGGAAGCGCGCGGCGCCGACGCCTGGAAACCGGAGAATCGGGAGCGCTACGTCTCGCAAGCCCTGCAAGCCTACGCCGCGCTGACCACCTCCGCCGACCGCGGCGCAGTACGCGACCTCAGCCAGCTCGCGCGTAAGTAATTAAAAGTCGGGGTCAGCTCCGGCAATCGGACAGAATGTCCGATTGCCGGAGCTGACCCCGACTTTCATCTGCTGTAGTTAAGGTGGTATTGGGCTGGGGTGAGGTTGGTCAGGTCCTTGAACATGCGGCGCATGCCTGAGTCGCTGCTGAAGCCCAGTTCGTGGCTGATCGTGGTAGCGAATCATCTTGAAGCCCTGAGCCGCTGCCCGGTTCAGCGGGCAGCGCTACAGGAGGGGGCGCACGGCGCCTGGATGGCCAGACGCTTACTTACGTTTCTTGAGGTCGTCGAAGGCCTTCTTGACGCGGTCTTTGCGGCGTTGCTCGTCGACGTTGTGGGCCTTGCGCTTGTCCAGTCCCAGCATCGGTTCGATGAACTCGAACCAGAGGAAGGCGGCGGCCATGGCGCCGATGATCCACCACCACGACAGGTCGGCGAACTTCCAGACTTCAAAGTACTTCAGTGCCACGAGGGCGATTATCAATAAAATAATGGGCATGGAAAACTCCTTAGTATTCCATCATAGCAATATCCAGCTAACGGTCAACCCATAATACGCAGCGTGCGTTGTGGAGTAGAATTGTGTCAGTTTTTTTCCCGGAGATGAAAATGAAACGTTCACTGTTGGTTGGTTTCCTGGTAACCGCGGCTTTCTCGTCGCAGGCTGCTTTCGCAAATGCTGACCTGGCCAAGGCCAAAAACTGCATGGCGTGCCACGCAGTGGCCACCAAGCTGGTTGGCCCGGCATACAAAGATGTCGCTGCCAAGTACGCCGGGCAGAAAGATGCTGAAGCCAAGCTGGTACAGAAAGTGATGAAGGGCGGTTCCGGCGTGTGGGGCGCAGTCCCAATGCCAGCCAACCCGCAGGTAAGCGAGGCGGAAGCCAAGACCCTGGTGAAATGGGTCCTGTCGCAGAAATGAATTGGGGTTGACGTAAAAAAGCCGGGCGAGCCCGGCTTTTTTTTATTTGATTACTTCGATGCGCGTCTTCTTGTCGGCCTTGTAGCCGAACAGCGTCATGGCGCCGTCCTTGATGTCGCCCTTGGCGTCGAAGGCGATAGTGCCGCTGATGCCGTCATGCTTGACCTTCTTCAGGAAGGGCAGGTACTTGGCCGGGTCGGTCGACTTGGCGTCGGCCATGGCGTGGGCGATGGCCATTGTTGCATCATAGGCGTACGGGGCGTAAATCTGCACGTCGTAGCCGTAGCGTTTTTTGAAGCGGACGGCGAATTCGTCCAGCTTTTTCTCCTGCTCCGCTGTCACGCCGCCGGCTTCCGCGCATACCACCACGTCGTCGGCGCCGCCCGACAGCTTCGGCAGTGCTTCGGTGCAGATGCCGTCGCCGCCCATCAGCTTGGCCTTGATGCCCAATGCCTTCATCTGGCGCAGCAGAGGGCCGCCCACCGAGTCCATGCCGCCGAAGAATACCAGGTCCGGGTTCTTGGAACGGATCGAGGTCAGGATGGCGTTGAAGTCGGTCGACTTATCGGTGGTGAACTGCTTGTCCACGATCTGCACGCCGGCGCCTTTCTTGGCTTCCTTCAGGAATTCGGCGGCCACGCCCTGGCCGTAGGCGGTGCGGTCATCGATCACTGCGATGCGCTTGGCGCCCAGTTTCTGGGTCGCGTATTTGCCCAGCGAGCTGCCCAGCTTGAAGTCGTTCGCCACCACGCGGAAGGTGGTGTTGAAGCCCTGGTTGGTATACACCGGGCTGGTGGACGAGGCGGAAATCTGCGGAATCCCTGCGTCGTAGTAGATCTTGGAGGCAGGGATGGTGGTGCCGGAATTCTGGTGGCCGATCACGCCCTGCACTTTGGCGTCGACCAGTTTCTGCGCAGCCGAAGTACCCTGCTTAGGGTCGCCGGCGTCGTCTTCGGACACCATCTCGAATTTGACCGCCTTGCCGTTAACCTTGAAACCTTTGGCGTTCAAGTCTTCCACCGCCAGGCGGACGCCGCTCTGGTTATCCTTGCCCAAATGGGCGGACTGGCCGGACAGCGGGCCAACGTAGCCGATCTTGACCAATTCCTGGGCGCTTGCGGCGCCAGCAAAGGCCAAAGCGATGGCGGCGATGATGGTTTTGGTTTGCATTGCACTTTCTCCTGAAACGAAAATGGGCCGCCATGCTGGCTGGCGGCCCACGGGCTCCCCCCCGATAATTCTCGTGTATTACTTGACTACTTCCATCCTGGTCTTGATGCCGCCCTTGTAAGTGAACAGGGTCAACGCGCCATCCTTGATGTCGCCGAACTGGTCGAATTCAACCAGGCCGGTCACGCCCTGGTGCTTGATCTTGGCCAGCACCGGCAGGTACTTGGCAGGCTCGGACGAATTGGCTTTTTCCATGGCGTCGGCCATGGTCATGATGGCGTCGTACACATACGGTGCGTACAACTGCACTTCCTGGCCGTACTTCTTCTTGTAGCGGGCACGGAAGTCATCCATGTTCTTCTGCATGTCGGCAGTCACGCCGCCCGCTTCGGCGCAGGTGACCACGCCGTCTGCGGCAGCGCCGGCGGACAGGCGGTACAGCGCATCGGTGCAGACGCCGTCGCCGCCCATGAATTTGGCGGTGATGCCCAGCGCCTTCATCTGGCGCAGCAGAGGGCCGCCCACCGAGTCCATCCCGCCGAAGAATACCAGGTCCGGATTCTTGGACTTGATGTTGGTCAGGATGGCGTTGAAGTCGGTCGCATTGGCGTTGGTGAACTCCTTGCCGACCACTTGCACGCCCGGCAGGGCTTTCTTGGCGCCTTTGACGAATTCGTCGGCCACGCCCTGGCCGTAAGCGGTGCGGTCGTCGATCACGGCGATCTTCTTGACGCCCAGCTTCTGCACGGCGTAGGCGCCGAGGGTGCCGCCCAGCTTATTGTCGTTGGCGACCACGCGGAAGGCGGTGTTGAATTTCTGCTTGGTGTACACCGGCGACGTAGCGGCCGGGGAAATCTGCGGAATGCCGGCGTCGAAGTAGATCTTGGAGGCCGGGATGGTGGTGCCGGAATTCAGGTGGCCGATCACGCCCAGTACCTTGGCGTCCACCAGTTTCTGCGCGGCGGTGGTGCCCTGTTTCGGGTCGCCGGCATCGTCCTCGAACTGGACGACGAACTTGACCGCCTTGCCGCCGATCTTGACGCCCTTGGCGCCAAGGTCTTCGACGGCCATGCGGGCGCCGTTTTCCATGTCCTTGCCCAGGTGGGAGTTGGGACCCGATACAGGGGCGACGTGGCCAATCTTGATGGTGTCCTGGGCGTAGGCGCTGCCGGCAAAGGCCAGTGCGAGGGCAACAGGGGTGAACTTGATCTTGAACTGCATCGGGGGCTCCAGTCAAAAAGTCATATTTGCCAGAGAAAATACAACAAAAACCCCGAATGGCAAAGAGGGAATTAATCGCGGCGGCTGGAACCGGCCTGCAGCTGGGTGATTTCCTGTTGCACAGCGCGGGTAACGATCTTGCCGATGGTGTCGTGCAGGCCTGCGCGGATTTCCGCCGTCAGGGCGTGCAGCGCGTGCTCAAGGACTTCGGCCAAGCTGTTCTTGATGCGTTGTTCGAGTACGAAATCGACTCGGTTCGACAGTTGCTGCAGCACCTGTTCGGCGACGCGGCGTTCCAGCGCCTGCCATTCCAAGGCGTTTTCCTCGGTGAACGGTGTTTGTGCGACCGCTGCCGGCACCTCGTCCTTCATGATTTCGGTCAGGACCGGGATGCTGGCGTCGAAAGGCTGGTTCATTGACTACTTGCCTACAGTGAGGTGTTTGAGCGGGAAATCCTGGCGCTTGTAGGCAGCATAGCGCAGGCGGCCAGCCGCGGCATCTTCCTCGTCGGAAGAGATGACTTCGATCAAACGAGGAAAAGCCTCGAACTGGGCCGGTGCGCGGCGCGCCAGGTTCACCAGCAGGCCCGCTTGCGGCAGTTCGGCGGTGCCGCTGTCGGCCAGCACGATGGCGGAATCAGGCGCCAGCGGATCGTCGGCGTGGGCGTGGGGCAGGAAGTCGGTGGCGGAGAAGGTCCACAGGGCCTTGTCCAGCTCCGCCAGTTGCGCCGCATCTTCAGTCATGACGACGATGCGGGGCGTGCTGGCGTAGGCTTTACGCAGCAGGCGGCAGGCATATGCAACCTTGTCCGGCACGCCGCTGTGGAAATCAATCTGCGTCATTATTTCTTTGAAGCGTCTTAGAAGCGGAAGTTTGGCGATGCGTTTTTCTGCTCGTCGCGTTGGCGCGCCTTCTCCGCCGCGGCTGCAGCGCGCTCGGCATCCGCCTTGGCGGCGGCTGCTTCTTCGGCGCTCGGACCGCGCGGCGGTGCGGCCGGTGCCGGCGGCGGGTTCGAATAGCCCTGTGGCAGCATCTTCTCGGTAGGGTAGCCGGCCTGGGTCAGGGCGCTATCCCATGCACTCTGTTCGAAACCGATCTGGCGCGTACGCCCCACCAGCAGCAGCGGCACCTGGCCGTCGCTGCCGGCCTTTTTCAGGGCGTCAAAGTCATCGGTGGAGGAAACGGTCTTTTCGCGGTATGGAATACCGCGGTTGGCCAGCATGGTGCGGGCCATGTTGCAGCCGGCGCCGCAGTTGGCCGTGGTGTACAGCACCACCGGACGGGAGCGCACAGCTTCCGCCAGTTCCGATGGCAAGGCAACACCGCCGGCGCCGGCGGTGTTGTAATTCTTCACCTCAGCCTTCTGGGCAGTGGCGGGCGGCGGCGTCGCAGTAAAGTGGGTGACGCCTTTTTCGTCCTTCCACTTGTACATCTGGGCGTGCGCCGCGCTGGCAGTCAGCAGCAGCAAAAGCAGGGCAGCGCGTTTCATTGAATCTCTATCTCCTTTATGCCGCCATGCCGCTGTGGCGCAGCAGGGCGTCGATGGTCGGCTCACGGCCGCGGAATGCGGTAAACGACTCCAGGGCCGGGCGCGAACCGCCGACGGCCAGGATCTCTCGCTGGAAGCGCTTACCAGTATCGGTGGACAGTTTGCCGCCGTCCAGCGCCGCTGCTTCCTCGAAGGCAGCGTAGGCGTCGGCAGACAGTACTTCCGCCCACTTGTAGCTATAGTATCCCGCCGCGTAGCCTCCGGCAAAGATATGGCCGAAGGAATGTTGGAAACGGTTGAAACTTGGCGGGATGATAACGGCGAACTTGCGGCGTACTTCGTCGATCAGGTCCTGCACCGATTTGGCGCCGGATGGCTGGAAGTCGTAGTGCAGTAGCATGTCGAGCAGGGCGAATTCAACCTGGCGCAGGGTCTGCAGGCCGGACTGGAAGTTTTTCGCCGCCAGCATGCGGTCATACAGGGCGCGCGGCAGCGGCAGGCCGCTCTTCACGTGGGCGCTCATATGGCTCAGCACATCCCACTCCCAGCAGAAGTTTTCCATGAACTGGGACGGCAGCTCGACCGCATCCCATTCGACGCCGGAAATGCCCGAGACCGCCAGTTCCTCGACCTGGGTCAGCATGTGGTGCAGGCCGTGACCGAATTCGTGGAACAGGGTGATCACTTCATCGTGGGTGAACAGCGACGGCTGCGGCACGCCGTCCACTTCCAGCGGTTCGGTGAAATTGCAGGTCAGGTAGGCGACCGGGGTTTGCAGCTCGCCGTTTTTCAGGCGGCGGCCGCGCGCGTCATCCATCCAGGCGCCGCCGCTCTTGCCTTCGCGGGCGTACAGGTCAAGGTAGAACTGGCCCACCAGCACGCTGTCGCGCTCGATGCTGTAGAAGCGCACGTCCTTGTGCCAGACCGGCGCGCTGTCGGGCCTGATGCTCACGCCAAACAGGGTTTGCACCAGCTTGAACAGGCCGTCGATCACCTTATGCTCTGGGAAGTACTGCTTCACTTCCTGCGCCGAGAAAGAGTACATGTGCTGCTGCAGTTTTTCGGAAGCGTATGGCAGGTCCCACGATTGCAGGTCATTGATGCCCAGTTCCTTGGCGGCGTAGTCCTGCAGTTCGGCCAGGTCTTTCTCGGCGAACGGGCGGGCGCGCCTGGCCAGGTCTTCCAGGAATTCGATTACCTGTTCCGGCGACTTGGCCATTTTCGGCACCAGCGAGACTTCGGCGAAGTTTTTGTAGCCCAGCAGGCCGGCTTCTTCCGCGCGCAGTTTCAGCAGGGTGGCGATATTGCCGGTGTTGTCCCAGTCTTCGCGCTTGCTGAACGCGTCGGCCAGGTCCGAAGCCTTGGTAGCGTTGGCGCGGTAGACCTTTTCGCGCAGGGCGCGGTTGTCGCAGAACTGCAGGATCGGGTAGTAGGAAGGGAAGTGCAGGGTGAATTGCCAGCCCTGCTTGCCGTCTTTCTCGGCCAGCGCCTTGGCTGCGGCCTTGGAATCGTCGGGCAGGCCGCGCAGCTCGGCTTCGTCTTCGACCAGCAGTTTCCAGTCGTTGGTGGCGTCCAGCACGTTTTCGCTGAAGCGGGTGCTGGTCGCTGCGTGTTCTTCCTGGATCGCGGCGAAGCGCTCCTTCTTATCGGCCGCAAGCTCGGCGCCGCCCATGCGGAAGTCGCGGATCGCGTTGTCGATGATGCGCTGGCGCGCCGGCGACAGGGCGGCGAATTCCGCGCTGGCGCGCAGGGCCTTGTATTTGGCGAACAGCGCCTCGTTCTGGGCCAGGGCAGTCCAAAACTCGGTCACTTTCGGCAGGTTTTCGTTGTAGGTGGCACGCAGCTCGGGCGTGTCCACCACGTTGTTCAGGTGACTGACGATGCCCCAGGCACGGCCCAGCAGCTCGGTGGAATTCTCCAGCGGGGTGACGAAGTTATCCCACGTCACATTGTCGCTTGGCGCTTCCAGCTCCACCACGGCGGCGCGGTTCTTCTCCAGCAGGTGCTCGATTGCGGGGGTGACGTGTTCGGGCCTGATCGCATCGAAACGCGGCAAGCCGCTAAAGTCCAGCAGGGGATTGTCAGTCATTTGGTTTCCTTTAAACGCGTTCTGCCGATTCAATGGTGTTCATCAGCAGCATGGTAATCGTCATCGGACCTACGCCACCTGGCACCGGCGTGATATGCGAAGCGACTTCCTTGATGCCTGCAAAGTCCACATCGCCGCACAGCTTGCCGTTCTCGTCGCGGTTGATGCCCACGTCGATCACGATGGCGCCCGGCTTCACCATATCAGCAGTCAGGGTATTGCGGCGGCCAGTTGCTGCCACCACGATGTCTGCCTGGCGGGTGTGGTAGCCCAGGTCCGAGGTTCCGCTATGGCAGATGGTGACGGTTGCATTGGCTTGCAAGAGCAGCAGGCCCATTGGCTTGCCGACGGTGTTGGAGCGGCCGATCACGACGGCGTGCTTGCCCTTCAGGCTGACGCCGGTCGATTCGATCAGCTTCATGCAGCCGTACGGCGTGCATGGCAGGAAGCCTTCCAGGCCGGTCATCAGTTCACCGGCGCTCAGCACCGAGTAGCCGTCCACGTCCTTGGTGGTGGCGATGGCTTCGATCACTTTGTGCGGGTCGATGTGCTTTGGCAGCGGCATCTGCACCAGGATGCCGTGGATGGCCGGGTCGGCGTTCAGGGTGGCGATGCGCTCGAGCAGCGCTTGCTCGGTCATGTCTGCGGCGTACTGTTCTTTCACCGAGCGGATGCCGGCGTCCTCGCAAGCCTTGACCTTGTTGCGCACGTAGACGTGGCTGGCCGGGTCGTCGCCGACCAGGATCACGGCCAGGCCTGGCTGCTTGCCTTTGGCGGTCAGGGCGGCGGCGCGGGACGCGATTTCGGCGCGCAGTTTTTGGGAGAGCGCTACTCCGTCGATCAGTTGTGCGGACATGATTGCTTGGATTGGTGGAATGGAAAGTCGCCATTATAAATGGTGGCGGCCTTGTGCTGCACTGCACATGATTGTAAGCTTGCCAACAAATGATCTCTTACCAGTACCTGATTGATGCCCAGCTGCGTCCCGACAAGACGCCTGATTTCTCGGCCTACCCCTTCTTCCTGCCCGCCGTGCGCCACCTCGGCCGGCTCGAATTCGACCCGGCCGTGACCTTTATCGTCGGCGAAAACGGCTCGGGCAAGTCGACTTTGCTGGAGGGACTGGCGGTCGCTGGGCTTTAACGCGGAAGGCGGGAGCAAGAATTTTAGTTTTGACACCCGTGCCTCGCATTCCCGCCTCCATGAGTACTTACGTGTCGCACGGGGCGTGCGCAAGCCGCGCGACGGGTATTTCTTGCGCGCGGAAAGTTATTTCAATGTTGCGACGGAGATTGAAAGGCTTGACGAAGGACCTGGAGGCCCGCCAATCATCGATTCCTATGGCGGCGTTTCGCTGCACGAGCAGTCGCATGGCGAGTCCTTTCTCGCCCTGCTGGACAAGCGATTTGGCGGTAAGGGCCTGTACATCCTCGACGAACCGGAAGCGGCGCTGTCGCCGCAGCGCCAGTTGCGCGCCCTGAAACGCATCCACGAGTTGGTGCAGGGCGGCTCGCAATTCGTGATTGCGACCCATTCGCCGATCCTGATGGCCTATCCGGAAAGCTCCATCTTCGTTTGCACGCCCGACGGCCTGCGCCAACGCGCCTACGAGGACACCGAACACTATGAGGTCATGCATGAATTCATGGCTAATCCGCGTGGCCTGCTGAAGCAGGTGTTGGCGGCTCCGAAATCATGATCTCGTACCAGTTCCTGATCGACGCACAGCTTCATCCCGACAAGAAGCCCGATTTCTCGGCCTATCCTTTCTGCCTGCCCGCCGTGCGCCACCTCGGCCGCCTTGAATTCGACCCGGCGGTGACCTTCATCGTCGGTGAAAATGGCTCGGGAAAATCGACGTTGTTGGAGGCGCTGGCTGTAGCGCTTGGCTATAACGCAGAAGGTGGCGGCAAGAATTTTGGTTTCGCGACCCGCGCATCGCACTCCTGCCTGCACGAATACCTGCGGATTGCACGCGGTGTGCGTATGCCCAAGGACGGCTATTTCCTGCGTGCGGAGAGCTTTTTCAATCTTGCGACCACGATTGAGGATCTTGACGTTGGTGGCGCGTATAGCGATCGCTCGTTGCACGAGCAATCGCATGGTGAATCTTTCATGGCCCTGCTCCAGAACCGATTTCGCGGCAAAGGACTGTACATCCTTGACGAACCGGAGGCCGCATTGTCGCCACGCCGGCAACTGGCCGCACTGGCACGTATCCACGAGCTGGTGCAGGAAGGCGCCCAATTCGTGATTGCGACCCATTCGCCGATCCTGATGTCCTACCCTGAAGCCAGCATTTTCGTCTGTTCGCCCGAAGGCATCCGGCAGCGCGCCTATGAAGACACCGAGCACTATGAGGTCATGCACGATTTCATGGCCAACCCGCGCGGTGCGATCAGGAAGCTGCTAGAGACTCCGAAAGAACCCTGAACCTAACACGTGGTACGGCGAAGCAGAAAGGCGTGCCGGCGTTGGCGCCTGCCATCGGGCAGGCCACGGACGTCTCGTCCAGCGGCAGTACTTCATCGAGCGCAATCGGCAGGCTGATTTCGGATTCCGCCATGCGGCCCAATCCTGGAACCTCGATCATGGCCGTATGCTGGCAAGCCAGGAATCTGACCGCCTCTTCCCAATTGCCGAAGGCGCAGGCCAGGTCATGCGGCAGCTCGCGCCCGCCGGACACGCGGGTACGCGCCTTCAGCAGAGGCGCGCTGCCGGCGCCAGGGTCGATGACGGTGGTGTATTCCTCGCCATCGCGCTCATGCACGAAGCGTTTGGGCAAGTGGGTCGGCAGGATATCGCTGAAGATGCGTGTGCCAAGCGCATGCACCGTGCTATCCATGATATTGCGCACGAAATACACCTTACCCGGCTCCTCGAGGTAGAAGCGCCAATTGCTTTGCAAGGGCGATGGCAGCAGGCGGCGCGCAGGCCCCGCCAGCGCCGGGCCGAAATGGCCGTGGCGATAGGTCAGGATGCTGAACGGCGTCAGGCCATTGTGCTGCCACAAGCGCAGGCCGGCAGGCACCATCGCCTGGGCGGTCGCCGCGTCCATCATCCAGGTCAGGTAGACCACATCGCGCACGTTGCTTTCCAGCGTCAGGAATGGCAGGCGCGAAAACACGGCGCGGCGAACGCCGGCCAGGCGGCGGGAATTTGCAAGACGGGCGAGAAGGCGGCCGGGCAGGCCGGGTGTCGGGTGAATGTAAGCGTTGGTCATATCGCGCTATCATAGGCGAATGAATATAACGGAGACAACCATCCGCCTGGCCGCGCTGCTGTTCGCATGCGCCGCGCTCGATGCCCGGGCGGTGGATGCCGTGATCTTCGACCGCGCCGCATCTGCCGCCGACCTGCGGCGCGAATATTCAAAGGCCCTGCTGCAGCAGGTGATGGAGCGCACCGTGCCCGAATTCGGGCCGTATACCATCGACTATGCCGACATCCACATGGAGCGCCCACGCCTGCTGGCGGCGCTCAAGGACGGGAAGCTGATCAACGTGACGGCCTATCCAGCGGACGCCCAATGGCTCAAGTCCCTGCGTGCGGTACCGGTGCCGACCGATATGGGCCTGCAAAACTGGCGAATCTCCCTGATCGACAGCAAGAACCAGGACCGCATGCACAAACTTGTACTGCCTGAAGGCCTCAGGGAAATGACCGCCGGTGTTGGCGCCGTTTGGGTCACGCGTGCGTCGCTGCAGGACAACGGCTTCCGCTACGTCACGGGCAGCAATTACATCGGGCTGTTCGATATGCTGATCGCCGGGCGTTTCGACTATTTCCCGCGCGGCGTGAATGAGATTTTCCAGGAGTACGACCAGCGCAAGCAAGCCTTCCCGCAACTGGCGGTTGAAGACAGCATTCTCCTGCACGACAATATTCCGTCATTGTTTTTTGTCTCGCCCGGGAATCCGCGGCTATATAAGCGCATCCGCGCCGGCATGGAAGCGCTGCTGAAGGACGGCACGCTGGAGCGCCTGGTACTTGAACACCACCGCAGCTACCTTCAGCGCGCCAGGCTATGCAATCGCCGCCGCATCGACCTGCCGAACAAGGACATCGATCCGGCGGTGCTGGCCAGGAAAGAGCTGTGGTTTGATCCGTTCAACCCGCGCCACGGCTTTTGTCCGAAGGCAGCGGCAGGGTGGGCCGACGCAGCAGGATCTCGCGGGCGGCAGGCTCCGGCAAAGGGCGGCTGAAGAAGTAGCCCTGGATTTCGTCGCAGCCCTCTGCGAGCAGCAAACGTACCTGGTCCTCGGTCTCGACGCCTTCCGCAATCGCTTTCAGCCCGAGACTGTGCGCCAGGCTGATAACAGCGGTGACGATGGCATGATCTTCGGTATTGCTCGCCAGCCCGGAAGTAAAGCTTTTGTCGATTTTCAGCCGGTCGATCGGGAAGCGTTTCAGGTAACTGAGGTTGGAATACCCGGTGCCGAAGTCGTCGATCGCCAGATTGATGCCGATGGCGCGCAGGCGCTGCATCAGCGCGATGGAACCCATCGGGTCGCCCATCGACAGGCTTTCGGTCAGCTCCAGTTCCAGCAAGCCCGGGTCGATTGCGTACCTGCCCAGCGCATCTTCCACCGTAGTGTCGAAGTCCTGCCGCGCGAATTGCGAGGCCGCGATATTGACCGCCACCGGCACCACGGGCACGCCGGCATCGAGCCATTCGCGCAACGTGGCGCAAGTCTTTTCCAGCACCCATTTTCCGATATCGACAATCAGGTTGCTTTCCTCCGCCAGCGGGATGAATTCCATCGGCGGCACCAGGCCCAGCTCCGGCGACTGCCAGCGCAGCAAGGCTTCCAGGCCAGTCAGGCCGCCGCTGCGCAAATCCATCTGCGGCTGGAAGTGCAGTACGAACTCGTCGCGCTGCAAGGCGCGCAGCAGGCCTTGTTCGAGCGTCACCCGCGCATCGAGCCTGTGCTGCATGTCCGGTGTGAAAAGTTGCACATTGCTGCAACGCTGGCCTTTGCAGTGGTACATGGCGATATCCGCATGGCGCAGCATTTCTTCCGCATGCAGGCCGTCGTCAGGATAGATACTCAGGCCGATGCTGCCGCTGATGACGTGCTGCTGGCCGGACAGCATGACCGGCTCCGCCAACTTGTCGCTGATGCGCTGCGCCAGCACGGCCGGCGTCGGATGGCCTTGCGAGCTGTCCAGCAACAGGACGAACTCGTCGCCGCCGAGGCGGGCCACGGTATCGCTGTCGCGTACGCAGGAGCGCAGCACCGAAGCGACGATGCGCAGCAATTCATCGCCAACCGCATGGCCGCGGGTGTCGTTGATCTGTTTGAATTTGTCCAGGTCGACAAAGGCCACCGCCAGCGAGGTGCCGGCGCAGCGCGCCTTCTCGATTTCTTCGCCCAGGCGCTCCAGGAAGTAGGCGCGGTTGGCCAGGCCGGTCAGCTCATCGTGCGTAGCGCGGTGGCGAATTGCCACCTGCTGCAGGCGCTCGGTGACATCGTGCGCCGCATGCATCACCGAATCGCGATTATTGAAGCGGATCGAACATCCAAAGAATTCCACGTCCACCGGCGTGCCGTCCAGCCGCAGCAGGCGCAGTTCGCTGCGCGGGCGCTGGTGCACCTTATCGAGTTCCATCGGGGTCCAGGCTTCGACGGCCGCATGGAACTGCTCCGGTACCCGGTCGATGGCCAGGGTGCCAAGCAATTGCTCGGGACAGCTGGCGCCGAACAGGCGCAAGGCGGCCAGGTTCAGGAAGCTGATGCGGCCCTCGCTGTGAATCCAGATTGCGTCGGGTGCCAGTTCCACCAGGTTGCGGTAGCGCAGTTCGCTTTCCTGCAGGAACTGGTTTTTCTCGTAGAGCTCACGGCTTTTTTGCTCCAGCAATGACTCCGCCTCCTTGCGCGCAGTGCGTTCGCGCTGCAGGGTTCGGGCCGAAACGAGGTCAGGCGTGCTCTCCATGTTCCTGAGTATACGTAGGAGATTTCCCACCGACAATTAACCATTACAACCATTTGTAGATCCGCAACGCATTTCGCAATATGAAATCAACTTCCGCAATTTGAAAAACAAAGGATTCGCTGATAGAATCCTTCACACTTAGCCAAAGTCTTAGTAAATAATCACCTGCACCGTCCGGAGACATAAAGGGTGGGGCGCCTTCAATCGATAGGAGACTAGTTACATGTCAGCTCAACTTGACCAGGTCACGGCACAAACGGCCAACGATCCTGATGCACAGGAAACCAAAGAATGGCTGGAGGCGTTGGAAGCCGTCCTGGAAAACGAAGGCCCTGAGCGTGCCCACTACCTGATGGAGCGACTGGTCGACCTGGCGCGCCGCCGCGGCGCCGATATCCCGTTCTCCGCCAACACCGCCTACGTCAACACCATCCCCGCCCATAAAGAAGCCCACTGCCCAGGCAACCTGGAATACGAAGAGCGCCTGCGCTCGTGGATGCGCTGGAACGCGATGGCAATGGTGGTCAAGGCCAACCGCGCCGACGGCGACCTGGGTGGCCACCTGTCCTCGTTCGCCTCGCTGGCGAACATGCTGGGCATCGGCTTTAACCACTTCTGGAAAGCCGAGAGCGAGACCCACGGCGGCGACCTGCTGTACATCCAGGGCCACTCCTCCCCAGGCGTCTACGCGCGCGCCTTCCTGGAAGGTCGCCTGAGCGAAGAACAGCTGCTGAACTTCCGCAAGGAAGTGGACGGCAAAGGCCTGTCTTCCTATCCGCACCCGAAACTGATGCCGGAATTCTGGCAGTTCCCGACCGTGTCGATGGGACTGGGCCCGCTGATGGCGATCTACCAGGCACGCTTCCTGAAGTACTTGCACGCACGCGGCATCGCCAACACCGAAGGCCGTAAAGTCTGGGCCTTCTGCGGCGACGGCGAGATGGACGAACCGGAATCGATGGGCGCGATCGGCATGGCTGCCCGCGAACAGCTGGACAACCTGAACATCGTAGTCAACTGTAACCTGCAGCGCCTGGACGGTCCGGTGCGCGGCAACGGCAAGATCATCCAGGAGCTGGAAGCGGACTTCCGCGGCGCCGGCTGGAACGTCATCAAAGTCATCTGGGGCCCGGGCTGGGACAACCTGCTGGCACAGGACAAGGACGGCATCCTGCAGAAGGTGATGATGGAAACCGTCGACGGCGAATACCAGAACTACAAGGCCAAGGACGGCGCCTACGTGCGCAAGCACTTCTTCGGCAAGCATCCGAAGCTGCTGGAAATGGTCGCCAACATGTCCGACGACGACATCTGGCGCCTGACCCGCGGCGGCCACGATCCGCACAAGATCTACGCCGCATTCAAGCAGGCCAACGAATCCGTCGGCAAGCCAACCGTGCTGCTGGTGAAGACCGTCAAGGGCTTCGGCATGGGCAAGTCCGGCGAAGCGCGCAACACCGCGCACCAGACCAAGAAGCTGGACGACGAAGCGATCCGCGAAATGCGCGACCGCTTCAACATCCCGATCCCGGACGACAAGCTGAAAGACATCCCGTTCTTCAAGCCGTCCGACGACGCGCCTGAAATGAAGTACCTGCACGAGCGCCGCAAAGCGCTGGGCGGCTACCTGCCGTCGCGCCGCACCAAGGCCGACGAGCAACTGGTAGTACCGGGCCTGGACGCCTTCAAGGCCGTGACCGACCCGACTCCGGAAGGCCGCGAGATCTCCACCACCCAGGCTTATGTGCGTATCATCACCGCACTGCTGCGCGACCAGTCCCTGGGCCAGCGTGTGGTGCCTATCCTGGTTGACGAGTCCCGTACCTTCGGTATGGAAGGCCTGTTCCGCCAGATCGGTATCTTCAACCAGCAAGGCCAGTTGTACGAGCCGGTCGACAAAGACCAGGTGATGTACTACCGCGAAGACAAGGCCGGCCAGATCCTGCAGGAAGGTATCAACGAAGCGGGCGGCATGAGCTCGTGGATCGCCGCCGCGACTTCGTACTCGACCAACAACCGCGTGATGATCCCGTTCTTCACCTACTACTCGATGTTCGGCCTGCAGCGCGTTGGCGACCTGGCATGGGCGGCAGGCGATATGCGCGCACGCGGCTTCCTGATGGCAGGTACCGCCGGCCGCACCACGCTGAACGGCGAAGGCCTGCAGCACGAAGATGGCCACAGCCACATCGTTGCCGCGACCATCCCGAACTGCGTGCCGTACGACCCTACTTTTGGCCATGAACTGGCTGTGATCATCCAGGACGGCCTGCGCCGCATGGTCGGTGAGCAGGAAGACGTGTTCTACTACATCACCATCATGAACGAGAACTATGCCCACCCAGGCTTGAAGCCAGGCCAGGAAGAGGGCATCCTGAAGGGCATGTACCTGCTGCAAGAAGGCGATAAAGCCGCCAAGCAGCGCGTGCAGCTGGTCGGCTCCGGCACCATCCTGCGCGAATCCATCTTCGCCGCGGAACTGCTGAAGAACGACTGGAACATCGCCGCCGACGTGTGGTCCGCTCCTTCGCTGACCCTGGTGGCGCGCGATGGCCAGGATTGCGACCGCTGGAACATGGTCAACCCGACCAAGGAGCAGCGCGTGCCTTACGTGACCGGCCTGCTGAAGGACAGCACCGGCCCGATCGTTGCCACCACTGACTACATGCGTGCATTTGCCGACCAGATCCGTCCATACATCCCTGCCGGCCGCACCTACAAGGTGCTGGGCACCGATGGCTTTGGCCGTTCGGACAGCCGCGCCAAGCTGCGCGAGTTCTTCGAGGTGAACCGTTACTACATCACCGTCGCTTCCCTGCGCGCCCTGGCGGACGAAGGCAAGATCGCGATGTCGGTGGTGGAAGACGCCATCAAGAAGTACGGCATCAACCCGAACAAGCCAAATCCGGTGACCCAATAAATAGAAGACGGAGCAAACACTATGAGCATGGTTGAAGTGAAAGTCCCGGATATCGGCGACTTCAAGGAAGTTGAAGTCATCGAGCTGATGGTCAAGGTGGGCGACACGATCAAGGTTGACCAGTCGCTGGTGACCGTTGAATCGGACAAGGCATCGATGGAGATCCCTTCGTCGCAGGCTGGTGTCGTCAAGGAAATCAAAGTGAAGGTGGGCGACAAGGTGGCCGAAGGCTCGCTGCTGCTGGTCGTTGAAGCTTCCGGCGCTGCCGCTGCACCTGCAGCAGCTCCCGCAGCTCCCGCAGCGGCTGCTGCGCCGGCACCGGCCCCAGCCCCAGCGCCCGCCGCAGCTGCCGCGCCAGCGCCGGCCGCTGCATCGGCCGGCCCGGTCGAGGTGAAGGTGCCGGACATCGGCGACTTCAAGGAAGTGGAAGTCATCGAAGTACTGGTCAAGGTTGGCGACACCATCGCCAAAGACCAGTCGCTGGTGACCGTCGAATCCGACAAAGCCTCGATGGAAATTCCATCGTCGCACGCCGGCGTGGTGAAAGAGATCAAGGTCAAGGTAGGCGACAAGGTCGCTGAAGGCTCGCTGGTGCTGATCGTCGATGCGGTCGGCGGCGCCCCGGCAGCCGCGCCTGCAGCCGCAGCATCCGCGCCAGCTACTGCACCGGCCGCAGCTCCTGCAGCCGCTCCAGCCGCCAGCGCCGTTGCCCCAGCGCCCGCAGCATCTTCCGCGCCGTCCACCCCTGCGGTGAACGGCAAGCTCGCCCACGCCTCCCCATCCGTCCGCAAGTTCGCGCGCGAACTGGGCGTGGACGTGACCCGCGTTGGCGGCACCGGTCCGAAAGGCCGTGTGAGCCAGCTGGACGTGCAGAACTACGTCAAAGGCATCGTCTCCGGCGCGGTAGCATCGCCGGGCGCCGCGCCGGCCGCCGCTGGCGGTGGTGCAGGCCTGAACCTGCTGCCGTGGCCGTCGCTGGACTTCAGCAAATTCGGCGAAACCGAACTGTCCCCGCTGCCGCGCATCAAGAAGATCTCCGGCCCGAACCTGCATCGCAACTGGGTCATGATCCCGCACGTGACGCAGTTCGAAGACGCCGACATCACCGACCTGGAACAGTTCCGCGTCGACAGCAACAACGCCAATGCCAAGAACAAGGACGCCGTCAAGCTCACCATGCTGGCGTTCGTGATCAAGGCCTCCGTCTCGGCGCTGAAGAAATACCCGACCTTCAATTCCTCGCTGGACGAGAAGGGCGAGAACCTTATCCTGAAGAAGTACTACAACATCGGCTTCGCCGCCGACACGCCGCAAGGCCTGGTGGTACCGGTGGTGAAGAATGCCGACCAGAAGTCCGTGTCGCAGATCGCCAAGGAAATGGGCGAACTTTCGCTGGCAGCGCGCGAAGGCAAGCTGAAACCGACCGACATGCAGGGCGCCTGCTTCACCATCTCGTCGCTGGGCGGCATCGGCGGTACTGCCTTCACCCCGATCGTGAACGCACCGGAAGTGGCGATCCTCGGCCTGTCCAAGTCCTCCATGAAGCCAGTATGGGACGGCAAGCAATTCGTGCCGCGCCTGATGCTGCCGCTGTCGCTGTCATACGACCACCGCGTGGTCGACGGCGCGTCCGGTGCCCGCTTCGCTGCATACCTGGCCGAAGTACTGGCCGATATGCGCAAGATCCTGCTGTAAGGAGGCCGCGATGATCGAAGTTAAAGTACCGAACATCGGCGACTTCAAGGAAGTTGAAGTGATCGAACTGCTGGTCAAGGTTGGCGATACCGTCAAGGTCGACCAATCGCTGGCCACCGTGGAATCCGACAAGGCATCGATGGAGATTCCATCGACCCACGCAGGCGTGATCAAGGAGCTGAAGATCAAGGTCGGCGACAAGGTGAGCGAAGGCTCGGCGCTGATGGTGGTCGAGGAGACCTCCGGCGCAGCCGCAGCCCCGGCCGCCGCCGCCCCAGCCCCGGCACCAGCCGCCGCACCCGCACCGGCAGCTCCTGCAAGCGCGCCGCAAGCCGGCGGTTACGCCGGCCAGGTCGACGTCACCTGCGACATGATGGTCCTGGGCGGCGGCCCGGGCGGCTATTCCGCCGCCTTCCGCTCCGCAGACCTGGGCATGAACACCGTGCTGGTCGAGAAATACGCGACCCTGGGCGGCGTATGCCTGAACGTCGGCTGCATCCCATCGAAAGCCCTGCTGCACCTGGCCGCCGTGGTGGACGAAACCAGCCACATGGCCAAGAACGGCGTCACTTTCGCCAAGCCGACGATTGACATCGACCAGGTGCGCAGCTACAAGGACGGCGTCATCAAGAAGATGACCACCGGCCTGGCCGGCATGGCCAAGATGCGCAAGGTGAACGTAGTGCAGGGCGTCGGCCAGTTCCTCAGCCCGAACCATATCGAAGTCACCGCAGCAGACGGCAGCAAGAAGGTAGTCCAGTTCAAGCAAGCCATCATCGCCGCTGGTTCCAGCGTGGTGAAGCTGCCATTCGTCCCTGAAGACAAGCGCATCGTCGACAGCACCGGCGCACTCGAACTGCGCTTCATGCCGAAGAAGATGCTGGTCATCGGCGGCGGCATCATCGGCCTGGAAATGGCCACCGTCTACAGCACTTTCGGCGCGCGTATCGACGTGGTCGAAATGATGGACGGCCTGATGCAAGGCGCCGACCGCGAAGCCGTCAAGGTCTGGCAGAAGTACAACGAGAAGCGCTTCGACCGCATCATGACCAAGACCAAGACCGTCGGCGTGGAAGCGCTGCCGGAAGGTATCAAGGTCACCTTCGAAGCAGCCGAAGCCGGCGCCACCGCACCGGAACCGCAGCTGTACGACATGGTCCTGGTAGCAGTCGGCCGCAGCCCGAACGGCAAGAAGCTCGCCGCCGACAAGGCCGGCGTGGTGGTCACCGACCGCGGCTTCATCAACGTCGACAGCCAGATGCGCACCAATGTACCGCACATCTTCGCCATCGGCGACATCGTCGGCCAGCCAATGCTTGCCCACAAAGCCGTGCACGAAGCGCACGTCGCAGCAGAAGCAGCCCATGGCGAGAAAGCCTACTTCGACGCCAAGATCATTCCATCGGTAGCCTACACCGATCCGGAAGTGGCATGGGCCGGCATCACCGAAGACGAAGCGAAAGCCAAAGGCATCAAGGTTGAAAAGGGCCACTTCCCATGGGCAGCCAGCGGCCGCGCCGTGGCGAACGGCCGCGACGAAGGCTTCACCAAGCTGCTGTTCGATGCGGAGACCCACCGCATCATCGGCGGCACCATCGTCGGCACGCACGCCGGCGACATGATCGGTGAAATCGCCCTGGCGATCGAAATGGGCGCCGACGGCATCGACATCGGCAAGACGATCCACCCGCACCCGACCCTGGGCGAATCGATCGGCATGGCGGCCGAAGCCTACGAAGGCGTCTGCACCGACCTGCCGCCACCGCGCAAGCGCTAAGCTTGCTCCAGCAAAATGTCCACCTAGGGGTCAGGAACGAAAGTGGACATTTTCTCTTCTTCAACGCGCAGCTTCGGCTGCGCGCATTCTTTGTACCGTCTTCGTTGAAACTTTGAAATGCTCTGCGATTTGAGTGGGGCTGTGCTCGCCTGCACGCAAGGCTTCAGCGATGGCTTGCTGACGGTCCATTTTGTCGGTAACGATGGGCAGGGGAGGTGGTTTCAATGGGTTGTGTCCGCCAATCCCGGCGGATATGAAGTCACAATACGCCCGGATGCGTTCGGTATCGTTTGCACCGTGAGAGCGCGCTCGAATGGTCGTTATATCGCAGCAGATGGAAATGGTTCGGCATCTGGCAATACGCATGGCAGATGAATCCGAAGCGGTCGGCGGTGCGCGCGACCAGGCCATGCCAGATCAGGTAATCGCGCTCGTCAAGATAGATATTGGCCTTGCGATTGCCACGTGCGGTGACGTGGTAGAAGGCATCTGGGAGCAGGGGCGTGGTGGTCGGCTCATTCACCGACGATAGCACCGTGACAATAAAGTGAACTGATCTAGATCAGGGGAGGGCGGAGACCTGGGGAGGAACAAAAATGTCCACTTTTGTTCCTGCCGGATCGCCGGACCGCCCCAAGGTGGACATTACTTCTGGTTGCGGTATTGCTCGTAGTGCTGGCTGTAGTCGTTCCAGTTGTCGTCGAACATTTTACCGAATTGGTCCATGAAGTAAGCCTTGGCTTCTTCTTTCTTGGCGTTGTAGGTTTCCAGGTCGCCCTGGGCGCGGGCTACCAGGAAGATGTTGTAGCGGGCGGCTGCGAACAGCAGGCTGGCGCCAACCAGCTGTGGCGCGCCTTTATTGCTGTTTTCGTGGGCGTTGGCCAGTGCAATGTAGGCGTCGATGTTCTCGAAGAATTTCTGGTCGTCGTTTTGCTGCTGTTGGGTTGCTTGTTCGCTCATGATTCACTACCAATAAGTTGATACTAGGGGTGGGCATCGTGACACATGAAGCGGGTTGCTGCAATAAAAAACCGGGCTTTTGCCCGGTTTGTTGTTAGCTCGCTATGAAGCGCTCTGGGATTTCGATGCCGCCGCTATTGGCAGCTTCTGCATAGGCCTTCAGTTCATTGATCGCGGCGTCCAGGTGTTCCTTGTTGGGGTTTGCCTGGAAGCCTTTGATGCGCTCGTTAATCGTGGCGATTTTCCTGCTCCATTCGAGCCGATCGACCTTGCTCATACAACCTCCCACTTTAATTATGTTCTTGAGAAGGTCAGTATCCGGCAGCTACCCGAAGGGCCACCGTGCGCTAGCGCACATACGCTGCCGCGCACGCTTAAAGGGCACTTATCGCTTGACGACTCCGCGCAGGAACAGCTCGATACCCTGCTCGATTTCTTCCGGCGTCGTCGCTACGCCGCAGCGCGATTCGAACAGGAAGCGGCGCAACTGGTCGCCCATCAGGCAGTTCATCAGGTGGATCGCCAGCCGCTCCGGCGACGAGTTCGTGTCAAGTTGGGCTGCGATATCCGGACGGGCGAAATAGCGCGCCAGCAGTTCGCGCGTCTGGCGCGGGCCGGCATCCCAGAAGGCTTCCGCCAGGTCGGGGTTGGCGTGGGCTTCCGCCACCACGATCTGGTACAGCGAGGTGGCTTCGGGCGTGCTGACCAGGCGATGGAAACGCAGGCCAAATTCCAGCAGGGTGTCGCGGATAGGGCGGTGCAGGGTTTCCATGCCGGCAGGGTCGAAGGCGCCGGCGCGGTAGCGCAGCAGGATGGCCTTCAGCAGGCCGGCCTTGCCGCCGAATTTCACGTAAATCGTGCGCACGGCAACCCTTGCCTCCTTGGCAATGGCTTCCAGGCTGACCTTGCCGTATCCCTTTTCCAGGATCAGGTGGGCAGCCGTATCCAGCAGGTCATTCAGGCGTGATTCGGCCTCCGCTGCCTTCGGGCGGCCCGCTTTGACTGGCTCAGTAACTTGTTCAACAGACATGATGGATACCGTACGTAATGCCCGAAGGCTATCAGATAGCCCCTACTTTAAGTCAAATAAAAATGAAATGCAATCGTTTCATTTCTTGACTTTGGTCATTGATTGTCGAATAATGCACACGACTCATTTCATTTTCAGGGAGTTTCCCACCATGTCCCAGCACAACCCAGCCGAACAAAAAGTGCTCAGCGCCGTGCCAGAAGCCGCGCCTGCCGCCACCCCTCCTAACCGTCGCGTGCTCCTGGTCGCCGGCCTGATCGCCCTGGCAGCCCTGGGCGCCGGCGGCCGCATGTGGTACCGCAGCCATCACTACGTGGAAACGGAAAACGCCTATGTGGCAGGCCACGTGCATCCCGTGTCTTCGCGTATCTCCGGCGTGGTGACCAAGGTGCTGGTGGACGACAACCAGCTCGTGAAAGCCGGCGATGTGATCGCCGAACTCGATCCCTTCGACCAGCAGGTGAAGGTAGAGCAGATCCAGGCGCAGATCGCCAGCGTGCAGCAGCAAGTGCTGCAGGCCGACGCCCAGATCGCCCAGGTCAACGCGCAAGCCAGCGCCGCCGCCGCCCAAGTCGCGCAGTCGCAGGCCAACCAGCTGCGCGCCACGCAGGACGCCGAGCGCTACGGCCAGCTGTATACCAGCCAGATGAAGGCTGTCTCGAAAGCCGAACTGGATGCCGCCAATGCGGCCCGCGCCAGCGCCACTGCCGACGTGGCAGCACGCAAGGACAGCGCCGTCGCGGCGAAAGCGCAGATCGGTTCCGCGACCTCCGCGCGCGAAGTGCTGAAGGCGCAAGTGAAGGTGCTGCAAGTGCAGCTGAAAGACGCGCAGCAGCAACTGGCATACAACCGCATCGTCGCCCCGGTCGAAGGCCGCGTCGGCAAGCGCAGCCTGGAAGTGGGCCAGCGCGTGCAGCCAGGCCAGCAGCTGGTGGCGCTGGTGCAGGACAATGTCTGGATCACCGCCAACTTCAAGGAAACCCAGCTCGCCGACATGCGCGTGGGCCAGGAAGTGAGCCTGTCCATCGACGCGCTGCCTGGCAAGGAACTGGTTGGCCGCGTGGACTCGTTCTCTCCAGCCTCCGGCGCGCAATTCGCGCTGCTGCCGGCCGATAACGCCACCGGCAATTTCACCAAGATCGTACAGCGCGTGCCGGTCAAGATCACCTTCAAGCCGGAAGACCTGAAAGCGTATGAAGGCCGCCTGGTGCCGGGCATGTCGGCCATCGCTGAAGTCAGCATCAAATCGAACACTCAGGCAGCCAACGTAAAATGAGCGCCCCAATGACGGTGCCTGAAGGCCGGGTATCCGGCCGCACCTGGATCGCAGTCGCTGCAGGCATGCTGGGTGCCTTCATGGCGGTGCTGGACATCCAGATCACCAACTCCTCGCTGCGCGACATCCTCGGCGCGCTGAACGCCACGCAGGAAGAGGGCTCCTGGATCTCGACCGCCTACCTGGTGGCGGAAATCATTGTCATCCCGCTGACCGCGCTGCTGACGCGCACCTTCGGCATGCGCGGCTACATGATGGGTACCACCGCGCTGTTCCTGATGTTCTCGACCCTGTGCGGCGCGGCGTGGAACCTGCAAAGCATGATCCTGTTCCGCATGCTGCAGGGCTTTACCGGCGGCGCACTGATTCCGATGGCGATGACGCTGGTGATGGCCAAGCTGCCTCCTTCCAAGCGCGCAGTCGGCATGGCCATCTTCGGCCTGACCGCAACCCTCGCGCCTTCCATGGGCCCGACCCTGGGCGGCTACCTGAGCGAACTGTATGGCTGGCCATCGATCTTCTATATCAACTGGGCGCCCGGCATCCTGCTGATCGCCGGTGTCGCATACGGACTCGATCATGAAGAACGCAAACTGAGCGAGTTGTTCAACGCCGACTGGCTGGGCATCGCCTTCATGGCGATGGGCCTGGGCTGCCTGACCATCTTCCTGGAAGAGGGCAATAGCAAGGACTGGTTCGAATCCGGTTTCATCATCGCCTTTGCAGGCCTGGCGATCGTCGGTTTGCTCGGTTGGGTGCTGACCAGCGCGATGCGCCCGCAACCCTTCGTCAACCTGGGGCTGTTCGCGCAGCGTAACTTCCTGGTGGCGTCGGCGCTGGCAGCGGTGATGGGCATGGGCCTGTATGGCTCGTCCTTCCTGCTGCCGCTGTACCTGGGCCAGATCGCCGGTTACTCGCCGATGCAGATCGGTGAAGTCATCATGTGGGCCGGCTTGCCGCAGCTGTTCATCATGCCGTTCGCGGCCAAGCTGTCGATGAAGGTCGACAACCGCATCCTGTGCTCGATCGGCCTCGGGCTGTTCGGCGTGTCGTGCATCATGAATGCCTATATGGACGCGACCACCGGCTATGACCAGTTGCTGCTGTCGCAGGTGGTGCGCGCGCTGGGCCAACCGTTTGTCATGCTGACGCTGTCGAACTTTGCGATGAACGGCATTGCACCGAAAGACACCGCATCGGCATCGAGCCTGTTCAACATGATCCGTAACCTGGGCGGCTCGATCGGCATTGCCCTGCTGGCGACCCAGCTGACGCAGCGCGAACACTTCCACTCGGCCCGCCTGGGCGAGGCAGTGAACAGCTTCTCGGCCGCGACCCAGTTGCGCCTGGACCAGCTGACGCAGAATTTCATCGGCAAGGGCTTCGACCCGGTCACCGCATCGGACAAGGCGCTGAAGGCGGTCGACAGCATCGTGCGGCGCGAGTCCTTCGTGATGGCATACAACGACGGTTTCCTGATCGTGGGCGCGATCCTGCTGTCCTGCATCCTGATCCTGTGGCTGTCCGACAAGGTGAAGTCCCCCTCGGGTGGCGGCTCCGGCGCGCACTAAATGAGAGAAAGAACTATGAACATCAAAATGATTGCAATGGCAGTTGGCGCAGCGGCGGTATTGGCCGGCTGCGGCACCGTAGGCGGCGACTTCAAAGCGCCTGCCGGGATGAAGGAACAGGCCTTCCGCCACGCGCCGCAAGGCGCATCCGGCGAAGCCCAATTGCCGGCGCAGTGGTGGACCGTGTTCAGCGACGACACGCTGAACCGGCTTGAGCACCAGGCCCTGCGCGACAGCCCGACCGTCAAGGCGGCGGCGCAGCGCCTGTTCCAGGCCGAAGCGCAACTGGGGCTGACCAAGGCCAGCCAGCTGCCGTCCGTGACGCTCAGCACCGGCGTCTCGAATTCGCGTACCTCGGCCAATACCTCGCAAGGTATCGCGCTGGGCCACCGCTCGATCCATGGCAACAACTATTCTGTCGCCGCAGGCTTCTCGTACGAGCTGGACCTGTTCGGCCGCGTGCGCCGCGCCGTGGAATCGGCCGATGCGCAAGCGCTGGCCSCCAGCCATGACCGCGACGGCGTGCTGTTGCTGCTGTCGTCGCAGATCGCCACCTCCTACTGGCAGTTGCGCGGCCTGGATGCCGAAATGGCGATCCTGCGCGGCGCGCTGGCCACCCGCAAGGAAACCGAGGAACTGGTGAATGCCCGCTTCAATGCCGGCCTGTCGAATGAGCTGGACACCTCGCGCGCCCGCATCGAACGCGCCAACGCCGAAGCCGACCTGGAAGAAGTGCAACGCCAGCGCAACACCCTGGAGCACGCGCTGGCCGTGCTGGTAGGCGCATCGCCATCGTCGATGCAACTGGAGCCGGCAACGGCCACCGAGATGCCGGCGCCGCCGGTCATTCCAACCGGCCTGCCCGCCAACCTGCTGGCCAATCGTCCGGACCTGGCAGCCAGTGTCGCCACGCTGCGCGCCACCAACGCCAATGTGGGCGTCGCGGAAGGCGCGTTCTACCCATCGGTCAGCCTGACCGGCAACTTCGGCTATGCATCGGAAAGCCTGAGCGAGATCGCCAAAGGCGGCTCGCGCGCCTTCAGCTTCGGCCCACTGGCGCTGTCGCTGCCGATCTTCGACGGTGGCCGCAACCAGTCCAACCTGACCGTTGCCAAAGCCCGCTACGAAGAAGCGGTAGCCAACCACGAAGGCAGGCTGCTGACCGCCCTGCGTGAAGTGGAGGATGCCCTGTCCGACGTGCAGCAGCGTACGCAGCAAGGCAAGGTCCAAGCGACTTCCCGCGAAGCCGCCACCCGCGCCTACGACGTCGCCCGCGCCCGCTACGAGCGCGGCATCAGCACCTACCTCGACGTCACCGACGCCCAGCGCAGCGCACTGGCAGCGGAGCGCGCCGCGGTGCAAATCAACACGCAGCGCATGCTGGCCACCGTCAGCTTCGCCCGCGCCCTCGGCGGCGGCTGGCAAGCCCCTTAAGGGTTAGAAGTCGAAAGTCGGGGTCAGCTCCGGCAATCGGACATTTCGCTGCGCGAAATGTCCGATTGCCGGAGCTGACCCCGACTTTTTAATTGCCAGGGCCGAGGCGGGTGAGCATGAAGTCGACGAAGCTGGTCAGCTTGGGTGTGGGCTGGCGGTCGCGGGGGTAGAGCAGGTGCATGGGGCGCGGGGTGGGCAGGTAGTCGTCGAGTACGCGTACCAGTCGGCCGGCGGCGATGTCTTGCGCCAGCGCTGTTTCGGCTTGCATGATCAGGCCGAAACCCTTCAGTGCGGCTTGCTTCAGCGCGTAGCTGTTGTTGGCGCGCAGCCGGCTTAAGGCGACGTGGCGGCCGTCCTTGTCGCCTTTCAGGCGCCAGCGTGCTTGCGGCACCCAGCCGCTGAATTCCAGGCATTCGTGCTGCGCGAGGTCGGCCGGTATTTGCGGTACCCCGTTTTTTGCGAGGTAGTCGGGGGAACCGCAAATCACCACGCCGTACGGCCGCAGCGGGCGCGCTACCAGCGACGAATCTTCCAGCGTGCCGATGCGCACGGCAATGTCGAATCCTTCTTCCACCATGTCGATCATGCGGTCGTTCAGGTTCAGGTCCACGCTGACTTCGGGGTACATCGCGAGGAAGTCGGGGATCATGGGGCTGAGCCATTCCATGCCGAACGAGACTGCCGCCGTCACCTTCAGTACCCCGCGCGGCGCCACGCGCATGGTTTCGGCCAGGCTTTCGGCGGCGCCGATCTGCGCCAGGATGGCGCGGCATTGTTCAGCATACTGGCGCCCGATCTCGGTCAGCGACTGGCGCCGCGTGGTGCGCGTCAGCAGGGCGGCGCCAAGCTTTTGTTCCAGCTCGCGCACGTGCTTGCCGACCATGACGGCGGATATGCCGAATCGTTCTGCCGCCGCCGTGAAACTGCCGGTGTCGACGGCGGCGACGAATACTTCCATGCTGCGAAGTTTGTCCATTGCTAACCATGAGTTTGTAATCATCTAAATGATAGCTCATTTATTCCTGTGGTGACGGAGCGCATACTGGCTTCACTTCGAAACCCAACAGGAGATTCAACATGAAGAAGATCATCGTTATCGGCGCTTCGGGCACCATCGGCAAAGGCATTGTGGAGCAACTGGGCTTGCGCCACGAAGTGATCAGCGTTGGCCGCAGCAGCGGCCAGTACCAGGTGAAGATCGAGGAACCGGCTTCGGTGCAGGCACTGTTCGAAAAAGTCGGCAAGGTGGATGGGGTGGTGGTGGCTGCCGGCGATGTGCACTTCGGCGCGCTGCAGGAAATGACCGCGGAGCAGTTCTACACCGGCCTGAATTCCAAGTTGATGGGCCAGGTGAACGTGGCGCTGGCTGCACAGAAGTACCTGAATGACGGCGGCTCGATCACCCTGACCAGCGGCATCCTGTCCGAGCAGCCAATCCGCTACGGCGCCAATGCCAGCGCGGTCAACGCTGCGGTGGAAGGCTTCGTGCTCGGCGCTGCCATCGAGCTGCCGCGCGGCCTGCGCATCAACGTCATCAGCCCGACCCTGGTCAATGAGTCGGTGGATGCTTACGGTCCTTACTTCTACGGCATCGAAACCGTGCCGGTGAAGCGCGTGGCGCTGGCTTACAGCCGCAGCGTGGAAGGTGCGGAAAACGGCAAGACTTACCGCGTATGGTAATGCGTTCGGTCCTGGTAATTGGCGGCAGCGGCACCATCGGCAGCGCCGTGGTGCGGGAGC
Source organism: Duganella sp. Root336D2 (assembly GCF_001425005.1). Taxonomy (GTDB): domain Bacteria; phylum Pseudomonadota; class Gammaproteobacteria; order Burkholderiales; family Burkholderiaceae_D; genus Rugamonas. The sequence continues at coordinate 589,636 of NZ_LMDB01000012.1, forward strand.
TGGGCAAGCGGCATCGCGTGATCACTGCTGGCCGCAGCGGCGGCGATCATCGCGTAGCGATCGAGGACATCGCTTCGGTTCGGGCCTTGTTTGCGGAAGCGGGCAGGGTGGACGATGTGGTGGTGGCGGCAGGTGCGCTCCATGTCGGTCCACTGCAGGAGATGACGCACGATCAGTTCCGCATCGGCCTCGCTTCGAAGTTGATGGGGCAGGTGAACGTGGCGCTCGTCGCGCAGCACGCGCTGAACGATGGCGGCTCGATCACCTTGACCAGCGGCGTCGATGCGCACAACCCGCTGCGCGGCTGCGCCAACACGGTCGCCGTCAACCATGGCATCGAGGGCTTTGCCCGCGGCGCGGCGATTGAGCTGCCGCGCGGGCTGCGCATCAACGTGGTCAATCCTTCGCTGCTGGAGGAGTCGGCGGAAAAATTCGAGTCGCTGTTTTATGGCTTCGAGCCGGTTCAGGCCAGTCGCGTGGCCCGTGCCTACAGCCGTTGCGTGGATGGCGCAGAATCCGGAAAAACCTACCGCGCCTGGTAGACGCAGGCATACAATGTGGCCTTCCTTTTAACTGTAGAGAAAAGGCCACATGAAAAACCTCCTGACCCCCTTGGTGCTGGCGCTTGCCAGCGCTGGCGCTGCCGCTGCTCCCGCTGATGTCGCCGAGCTGCAGAAGATGACCAAGCGCTACGCGCCGGTGCAGCTGAAAGCCGATACGTCGAAGCTTTCGGCCGGCGACCGCCAGGCGATCAAGAAGCTGATCGAAGCGGCGAAGATCGTCGACACCTTGCAGCTGCGCCAGCGCTGGTCCGGCAACGAAGCCTTGTACGCTGCGCTGCAAAAGGATAAGTCGGCGCTGGGCAAGGCGCGCGCCGAGTACTTCTGGCTGAACAAAGGCCCATGGTCCATCCTCGACGAGCACAAGTCCTTCCTGCCTGAGGAAGTAGCGGGGATCAAAGTGCCTGGCCAGAAGCCTGCCGCCGCCAACTTCTATCCGGAAGGCGCCAGCAAGGAGGAAGTGGAAGCGTGGATCAATGGCCTGCCTGCTGCACAGAAGCAGGAAGCGCAGTGGTTCTTCACCACCATCCGCAAGGGCGATGACGGCAAGTTCAAGACCGTCAAATATTCGGACGAATACAAGCCGGAGCTGGAGAAACTGTCCAAACTGTTGAAGGAAGCCTCTGCCGCCACCAGCAACGCATCGCTGAAGAAATTCCTCGACCTGCGCGCGGATGCCTTCCTGTCCAACGACTACCTGCCATCCGATTTCGCCTGGATGGACCTGGATTCGCCGGTCGACGTCACCATCGGCCCTTACGAAACCTATAACGACGAGCTATTCGGCTACAAGGCCGCCTTCGAAGCCTATGTGAACATCCGCGACGAAAAGGAAACGCGCAAGCTGGACTTCTTCGCCAAGCATATGCAGGAGCTGGAAGACAACCTGCCGCTCGATCCGCAATACCGCAACCCGAAAGTCGGCGCGGTGGCGCCGATGGTGGTGGTGAACCAGGTCTACGGTGCGGGCGATGGCAATATGGGCGTGCAGACGGCCGCCTACAACCTGCCGAACGATGAACGCATCATCAGCCGGCGGGGCTCCAAGCGCGTGATGCTGAAGAACGTGCAGGAGGAAAAATTCAAGGCCACTTTGACCCCGATCGCCAAGCTGGTGCTGCGTGCAGCGGACCAGAAGGACCTGGACTTCAATTCCTTCTTCACCCATATCCTGGCGCATGAAATCACGCACGGCCTGGGCCCGCACATCACCAAGGCCGGCGCTACCGAATCGACCCCGCGCCAGGACCTGAAAGAAGCCTATTCCACCATCGAGGAGGCGAAAGCCGACATCACCGGCCTGTACGCCCTGATGTACATGATGGAGAAGGGACAGTTGAACGACACGCTGGGGCAGGGCGAGTCGGCGGAGCGCAAGCTGCACACCACCTTCCTGGCATCGGCCTTCCGTACGCTGCACTTCGGCCTGACCGACTCGCATGCGCGCGGCATGGCGATCCAGGTCAACTACCTGCTGGATAAGGGCGGCTTCGTGTCGTACGGCGATGGCACTTTCTCGGTCGATTTCAAGAAGATCAAACAGGCTGTGACCGATCTTGACCGTGAGTTCCTCACTATCGAAGCCACAGGCGATTACGCGCGCGCCAAGGACATGATGGCGAAGTATGTGGTGATCCGCCCCGATGTGCAGAAGGCGTTGGACAAGATGAAGAAAGTCCCGAATGACATTCGTCCATCTTTCCCGACTGCCAACTCCTTGCTGGCAAAATAAACTTGTCGACTAGCTCAGCCAATATTTTGTAACAGCCCAGAAACTCCGGTAACAGCTTGCCGTAAGGCATGTATAGTTGAATCCAGTTACCGGAGTTTTGTTATGAAGCTGAGCCTGCCAATCCTGCTGTCCTTCTTCGCTGCCTCTGCCGGGGCTGCCCAGCTGACCGAAACCGAAACGCGTTGGCTGCAAGCCGGCTCGCCCGTGCTGGCCTACGCCAGGCAGGAACTTAAACTCCCTATCGATATCATGGTGCAGCCGCAAGCTGGCCCGAACGATGTTCCGCTCGCCATGGGCTTTGCCGATGGCCGCTGCAAACTGGTGTTCTCCATGCGCGGCAACCCGCAAGCGGAGGAAGTCCTGTCCGGTGTACCTGCTGAACAACAGAAATTCCTGATCGAAGCCATTACCGCGCACGAGGTCGGCCATTGCTGGCGCCAGGCGCAGGGCAACTGGCATGTATTGCCTGCCGGCTTTGTCGAAGGCCCGCATGAGCAGCTCGACAATCCGGAATTGCAAGCGATGTCGAAAGCAATGCGCGATACCCGCCGTGAAGAGGCCCTTTCCGACCTGGTGGCGCTGGCCTGGACGCAACGCGCCAATGCCGCGCAATACCAGCAAGTCCATGCCTGGCTGATGCAGGTGCGCCAGCCTGTCGAGCATGGCTCACACAACACGCGCGCATGGCTGCAACTTGCCAGCGACGGCGCTGTGTTCTCGAGCGAACATAATCCTTTCGAACAGGCACGCGTGCTGTGGGGCAAAGGCTTACTTAAAGACGAGCAATAACCCGACTGTGTTCGGTCGCGCACAGAAAATAGTTCCCGGGAGGCGTGTAATCGCCATGCAAACCATCCTAAAGGGGACTAACCATGAAGAAAATTCTGTGTATCTCGCTGGCTGCCCTGTTCAGTACTTCGTTCGCTGTCGCGCAGGCTGCCGATAACGACGCCTACAAAGCGGCGAAAGACAAGGCTGAATCCGACTACAAGGTTGCTAAGGACAATTGCAAGAGCTTGAAAGGCAATGCCGAAGACATCTGCAAAGATGAAGCCAAAGTAGCCGAAGCTCGCGCGATCCTGGATGCGACCAGGCAGCACCAGAACACGGCCAAGGACGTCGATAAAGCCCAGCGCAAACTGGCCGATGCCGAGTATGACCTGGCCAAGGAACGTTGCGATGACATGAGCGGTTCGGCCAAGTCGGCCTGCAAGTCGGATGCCAAATCTGCCCATAAAACCGCGCTGGCAAATGCCGGCACCACCAGTACCACGGCTGTAGTAGCCCAGGACGCGCGTGAAGCCGGCACCAACCTGGCCAACACCACCCGTGATGCAGCTGCCGACACACGTGCCGCAACGCGCGAGGCCACTGCCGACACCCGCACCGCGATGTCCGATACCATGATCACCACCAAGGTGAAGGCTGAATACGCAGCCGACCCGCTGGTCAAGGCCATGGACGTTCACGTGGAAACCCAGAAGGGTATCGTCATGCTGAGCGGCTTCGTGCCATCGAAAGCGGAAGCTGACAAAGCAATCGCACTCGCTCGCAAGATCGAGGGCGTGCAGGAAGTGAAATCTTCCCTGCAAATCAAGAAATAAGCCGGCGCCTGGCGCCGAAGAAAGGCCGGCCGCGTGCCGGCTTTTCTTTCCTTGCATTTATGACGATCATAATCTAACATGGGTCGCATGATTGCACATACCCTCTCCCAGCGGTTGCAACGCCGCGGCATCCACTACGCGTGGGTCATCGTTGCCTTGACCTTCCTGACCGGGCTGGCTTCGTCGGCGGCACTCGGCTTACCGGGGGCGCTGCTGCAGCCGCTGAGCAAGGAATTCGGCTGGGGAGTTGACCAGATATCGTCAGCGCTGGCGGTGCGCTTTGCCCTGTTTGGCTTGATGGGGCCTTTTTCAGCCATCCTGATGGAGCGCTTTGGCTTGCGCAAGGTGGTGGTGACGGCGCTTAGCCTGGTTACGGCCGGCTCTCTGCTGGCGCTGGGGATGACCCAGTTCTGGCACCTGGTGCTGTTGTGGGGCGTGATGCTGGGCGTAGGCTCCGGCATGACGGCGCTGGTCTTGAGCGCGGTGGTGTCCAATCGCTGGTTCGAAACGCGCCGTGGCCTGGTGGTCGGCTTACTGACGGCCAGCTCGGCAACGGGGCAGTTGATCTTCCTGCCGGTCGGAGCGTGGCTGGTGGAGCATTTCGGCTGGCGCATGGCGGTGCTGCCGGTGCTGGTGGCGTGCGGCGTGATCGCCGTTGCCGTGTTTTTCCTGATGCGTAATCGTCCTGCGGATGTAGGCCAGCTGCCGTTTGGTGCAACCCAGCCCGCAGGCGCGGCAGCGGCGCCGATGGCGATCGGTTTCGCCACCCCGTTCCGCATCTTGCGCGAAGCGTCGCGCAGCCTGGTGTTCTGGCTGCTGGCCGGCAGCTTCTTCATCTGCGGCTTGAGTACCAATGGCCTGATCCAGACCCACTTCATTTCCCTGTGCGGCGACGCCGGCCTGGGGCCGGTGCCTGCCGCTTCGGTACTGGCCATGATGGGCGCCTTCGACTTGATTGGCACCATCCTGTCCGGCTGGCTGTCGGACCGCTATGACAACCGCAAGCTGCTGTTCTGGTACTACAGCTTGCGCGGCCTGTCGCTGCTGTGGCTCCCTTACTCGGAATTCACGCTGTATGGCCTGTCGGTATTCGCCATGTTCTATGGCCTGGACTGGATTGCCACCGTGCCGCCGACCGTGCGCCTGGTCGCGACGACTTTCGGCAAGGAGAAAGCCGGCATGGTATTCGGTTGGATTTTCGCAGCCCACCAGTTGGGCGCTGCGGTGGCTGCGTTCGGGGCAGGGCAGGTGCGTACGCTGCTGTTGACCTACAATCCGGCGCTGTTCACAGCGGGCGCGGCCTGCCTGGTTGCCGGCTTGATGGTGCTGGCGATCCGGCTGCGGCCTGCCGCCGTAGCGGCGCCAGTGGCAGCCAGCGCCGCGTAATCGAGCGTGAGCGCGCTCAGGACTGGGCCAGGATCGCCAGGCTGACGCCCATGCCGGCGAACCACACCACCGTGCGCAAGGTGGCCAGGTTGCTGATGTAGATGATGCTGTAGGTCACGCGAATCAGGACGAAGGACATCGCGAGGATGTCGACGCGGTCCTGGTTCGCATGCGCTTGCTGCGCGAGGATAACGGCTGCGATGAACAGCGGCAGTGCTTCGAAGCCGTTCATCTGTGCGGCATTGGCGCGCTTCATCCAGCCGGCCTGGCGGCTGGCCCAATCGCGTGGTTCGGTATTGTCGTAGCGGTCCTTGCCCTTGACCGACGCGACTTTCGACGTCATCGCGACCATCATTGGCAGCACGCAGGCCGCGGCGATACACCAGTTTGCAACCGTCATCTTTTACTACTCCTTCTAATTAAGGTATTTGGCGAGCCAGCCGTGCACTTCGTTATAGAAGTAGCGGCTGTTTTCGCCTTTCAGGATCCAGTGGTTTTCGTCCGGGAATACTACCAGCTTGCTAGGAGTATTCAAACGCTGCTGTGCTGCGAAGTTCATCAGCGCGTTGTTGACGGGTACACGGTAATCCAGTTCGCCCACGGTAATCAGGATAGGCGTCTTGAAGCCGGTGCCTTTTTCGTGGTTCGCGCCCTGCATGATCGGACTTTGTTCGCGCCATACCGGCAGGTTGCTCCACACCGGGCCGCCGCCATTGACTTCGCGGCCGTAGATGCTGTCGCTGGTCCCCCATTGCATCACCAGGTCCATCTCTCCGGCATGCGACACGATGGCCTTGTAGCGGGTAGTGGTGGCCTGCAGCCAGTTGGCCAGGTGGCCGCCGTAGCTTGCGCCGCCGGCTGCCAGTTTGCCGCTGTCGATGAACGGGAACTTCCGGATCGCTTCGTCGACCGCCCAATTGATCTCATCGCCCGGGCCCTTCAGCGGGTCGTGCTGGATGGAGCGGGCGAATTCTTCGCCGTAGCCGGTGGAGCCCTTGTAGTCGGTCAGCAGCACCACATAGCCTGGCTTGGCCAGCAGGTGGTAGTTCCAGCGCAGCACGAACTGGTCGCGCCACATATTCGCAGCCCCGCCGTGGATGACCGCGAACAGCGGATATTTCCTGTTCGGGTCGAAGCCTGCCGGTTTCACGATCATGTTGTGGATCTGGCGGCCGTCCGGGGTTTTGTACCAGAAGTGCTCGGGCGCCTGCCAGTCGATGGCTGCGGCTTTCTCCACGTTGAAGGAGGTCAGGCGCTTCGGTGTGCCGTTGAAGGAGTAGATCTCCGGCGGGTTGATGGCCGATTCCCATACGCCCACCAGTGCCTTGCCGCCGGCGTTCAGCGCGTTGATCGAGCCGTTCGGCAGCGACGGTTCTTCGCGCTTGTCGCCGCCGGCGTAGTTCATCGAATTGACCTTTTCCAGGCCGGCATGCTCGAAGGAGAAGTAGATGCGCTTGCCGTCGCCTGGCAGGGCGATGCGCGAAATCGAACGGTCCAGGTCCTGGGTCAGGATCTTCGGCTGCGCGCCAGTGAAGGGCCAGGCAAAGCTGGCCACGCGGGTCAGGTCGTACACCTTGTTCGGCACTTCTTCTTCGGTCAGCGCAAGCAGGGTTCTGCCGTCGGGGGAGAAGCGCAGGTCGTGGTAGCTGCGCATGTCCCTGGTCAATTGGGCCGGCTCGCCGCCGCTTGCCGGTACGCTGTAGATCTGGGTGAAGGTCGAAGCGCGTGCGGCTTCATCGCGGTTGGTGGAAACAGCGAAGACCACGCCTTTGCCGTCCGGCGTCCAGATTGCGTTCACGGATTGGCCATCGTCGCCCTGGCTGCCGCCAAAGCCCGGCAGGTCGGCCAGCTTGCTGCCGGCCAGGATGTCGCGCGGCTTGGCTTCAGGCTGTGCATCCATCACGAACAGGCGCACCTTCTTGTCGTCCAGCCATTTGTCGAAGAAGCGCGGCGGGAATGACTCGTAGGCACGGGCGCTGTATTTGCGGTCCTTGCGTTCCTTGGCGACTTTCTTCACTGCTTCCTCATCAGTGGTGCCGGGGAAGATTTCACTGACGAACAGGATCTGTTTGCCGTCCGGGCTCCATTTCGGCATGCGCGCGCCCAGCGTCAGGGTAGTCATGCGCTGCGCTTCCCCGCCGTCGGCAACGTCCAGGCGGTAGACCTGCGATACTTCGTCGCCTTCGCGTTTGGCGACGAACAGCAGGAAGCGGCTATCCGGCGACCATGCGTGTGCGGATTCGCCGCCCTTGCTGAAGGTCAGGCGGCGCGGCGCGCTGTCGTCCACCAGCGACTTGATCCAGATGTCGGACCATTGTTCCTTGCTGTCGTAGGCGGGATCGGTGACCGAGAACACGGCCCACTTGCCGTCCGGGCTGGGCTGCGGAGCGCCGACGCGCTTCATCAGCCACACGTCTTCGTGGGTGATGGCGTGCCTGGCCGGTTCGGCCGCAGCGGCCTGGGCCAGGCCGGCGCATGCGCCAAGGATCAGCAGGGAAGTGAGCTTGGGAAGGAATTTGGTTGCAATCATTGCACGGTCTTCTTTGATTCAATGGAGCGAGGATAGTGAGGAATCGGCTGGTCCATGTCAACGTGCTGTTACTTGCCTGTTACAAAGGGCGCCCGTGCTAGACTCGCGCCCCATGAACGCCATCCTCGCCTTGAAGCTATTCCTCGTTCCTTCACTGATTTATGCCGTCACGCTGGCTGGGCGGCGCTGGGGGCCTGCTGTTGCGGGCTGGCTTTCCGCTTTCCCCATCGTCGCCGGGCCGATACTGCTGGCGATTTCGCTGGAACAGGGTCCCGGGTTTGCCGCCAGCGCGGCGGAAGGGACGTTGCTGGCCGTGCTGGCAATGATTACCTTCAGCCTGGCGTATGCGTGGGCATCCGGCCGGACGGGCGTGGCGGGAGCGATGCCGCTCGCGCTGGGCGCCTGGGCCTTGGCGGTGGCCGGCCTGCAGTCGGTTCGGCTGCCATTGCCGTTTGCCGCGCTGGCGGTTGTTGCAGCGTTGCTGGCCGCTCCGCGCTTGTTTCCACCGCGCGCGCCGGCACCAGCCGCCCCGACCGCCGCGCAGCCAGTGCGCCGCCGTAGCGACCTGCCGTGGCGTATGTTGGCCGGTGCGGTGCTGGTCATGTCGGTCAGCGCGGCCGCTGCCGGCCTTGGCCCGCGCCTGAGCGGCTTCTTCGCCATGTTTCCGGTGATGGGGACGGTGCTGGTCGGTTTCACCCACGTGCAGGCAGGCCGCGACAGCGCTGTGCAACTGCTGCGCGGTACGATGCTGGGCTACTTCGCCTTCGCTGCGTTCTGCGTCGCGATCTCGCTGCTGCTGCGTGCGCAGGCCGTTGCAGTGTCCTTCTTCTGCGCCTTTGTGTTCGCGCTGACTATCCAGCTATTGGCGAAAGCCGCATCGTCAAAGCGCCTGGCGACATGACGAAGCCGTGGTATTCCTCGCTGTCGCCTTCGACGGAGACCAGGTCGAAGCGCCCCAGCAGGCAAGCCATGGCTACTTTGATTTCCAGCAGCGACAGATAGCGCCCCGGACAGAGGCGCGGCCCGGAACCGAACGGCATCGCCAACTGGCGCGCGTTGCTGCCATCGAGCCAGCGCAGCGGGTCGAATGCCGCCGCATTGCGTAGCTTCGTTTCCGCCACACTGTCGTGCCGCAGCACGCACCAGACCACGCTGTCTTTCGGCACCTGCACGTCGCCCACCACGCAATCGCGGTTTGCCTGCAGCGGAATGAAAGGCGCCGGCGGCTTGAGGCGCATGGCTTCGTGGGCGCAGGCGTCGATGTATTCCAGCTGGTCCATCTGCTCGATGGTAAAGCCGGAAGGATCGGGCGCAACGCGGCGCACTTCGGCCTGCGCGCGCTGCAGCGCCGCCGGATGGCGTGACAGCAGCCATATCAGCCACGACAGGGCGCTGGACGTCGTATCTTCGCCTGCCAGCAGCATGGTGCTGACATTGCCCACCACCGCGGCGTGGTCGATAGCGCTGCCTTCCTGGTCGGCCGCCGCCAGCATCGCTTCCAGCATATTCTGCGGCCGTTCGGCGCGCGCGGGATCATCCTGCATGCGCTGGCGCGCCTTGGCGATAAAGCCGTTGGTCGCCTCGCGCATGGCCAGCACCGCAGCCTCCAGCTTGCGGTCGTAGGGCAGTTTGATATAGCGCCAGTAGGGAATCGGCAGCAGCGAACGGCGCGCCGTGCCGTCCATGATCAGCTCAAGCTGCTGCTGCACCACGTCGTCGCCATGTTCGATGGTGTTGACCTCTTCGCCGAAAGCCAGGCCGGCGATCACGTCCACCGTGTAGCGCTTCAGGTCGGCATTCAGGGCGACCGGGTGGCCTTCCTGCGCCGCCCCTGCCCAGCGTGCCTGCAGGCGTGCGCCGACCCGTGCCAGCAATGGGAAGTAGGCCTTGATCGCATGCGGCGCAAACGCCTGCATCACCATCTTGCGCTGGTTGCGCCAGGCGGCGCCTTCCGCCAGGAAGACACCGCGTTCGCCGCCCATTTCGTCCGAAACCTGGGCTGTGACGTCGGGACGCCTGAAGCCATCCGGCCGGTCGCGCAGGACGCCGTTGACCAGCGCCGCGTCGGCAACGACCAGCGCCTGCGTGCGGCCTATGCTCAGGCGGAACAGGGAACCGTATTGCTGCGCCAGGGCCTCGACGTCAGCGTGCACCTTGCGCGGCCGCAGCTGCAAGGCATTGCCGAGGAAGGGCAGCCCTTTGGGGCCGGGCAGGTCGGAGAGCTGGCGCAGGGCGCCGGAGGCTGGGGCGGTCGTGGTATCCATGTTGGCCAGTATGCGCGGGCCGTGCGGTGCGGTCTTGAACATTTGCGACATCGCGCTACAATGTTGCGCATGTTGCCGATTAGTAAATTCATTGCACCGCGCCGTTCGCTCGCTTCCTGCCTGCGTGCGATCGTCGTGCGCAGCACCGTCGGCTGCGAGCTGCCCGATGAGCAGCGCCTGAACCGCTATCCCGCGACGGGTTTCCCGGTGCTGTTCCTGCAGCTGGTAGGCGAATCGGTGATGGTCGAGCCGCCGATGCCTGACGTGAAGTGCCCGCAAGGCGGGGTGCTACTGTCCGGCGCGTGGACCGGGCCAACGGTGTCGAGCAATCCTGGGCCGACGCATTTCATGACCGTGCTGTTCTTTCCCGAAGCGCTGCATCGCCTGACGGGAATCGATATGAGCACCATCGTCGACCAGTTCCAGCCGATCAGCGTATTGCTTGACAACGGGTGGCAGCAACTTGCGTCGCAAATGCTCACTGCCCCCGACGACGAAACGCGCGTGGCTTTGCTGGAGGAGTTCCTTGAGCCGCGCTGGCGCGCTGTGCGAGGCGAGGGCAGCTTGGATGGCGCGGTGGGCGATTGGGTGCGCCGCCTGGAGGGACAGGCTGCCGCGGCTGGCATCGGCCGCAGCGTACGCATGGCCGAACGCCGCATCCGCGAATGGGCGGGCCAGCCGCTGCGCCGCCTGCGCCGCTCCTATCGCGCCGAGCAGACCTTCATCGCCGCGCGCGATGCCTCGTTGAAAGGCAAAGTCTCACTCGGCGACATGGCGCAGCTTGGCGGCTATTCCGACCAGTCGCATATGAGCCGCGAAGCGCGCGAGATCAGCGGCCTTAGCCCTTCGGAAATCCTGCGCCGCGGCCTGGAAGACGAAACTTACTGGGTCTACCGGATCTGGAACTAGCGTGGCTGCGCCATTCGCTATAATCGTCCCGCCATGACAGATTTTGACGACGACGAACAGTTGGTGACTGAGCTGGGTCTTGCGGCCCGCGGCATCGAACTGGCAAAGCAGGAAGGCCGCGTATTCCTGCGCTTCACAGGTTCTGTGGAGCTGGACGGCCTGCACATTCCCTACGACCTGGTGCCGCAGCAAGGCGTGCTGGCCAAGCCATCCAAATGGCGCAAGCTGGAGCGCGAAGGGCGCGCAGCCCTGCTGCTGGAACGTGGCGGTGAAGCGGCGCAGTCTGCGCTGCATAGCGATGTCGTCGCCTTCGCCGCTGATTTGCGCGAGGAATGCGACGACTACGGCATGCGGCCGATGGATTTCCTGCATGCGCTGGAAGACATGCAGACTTCCGAGCCCGCCGACGTGGTCTTCGACCGTATCCGCCAGCGCCTGGAGCATGCGGTGGAACGCCATCGCGAAGAGCGCCACGCCGAACGCACGCGGCAAAGCATCAACCTGGCCGAGTATCCCGATACCTTTGAGGTGGCGCGCCGCCTGCCGCGCAAATTCATCGCGCTGCTTGGACCGACCAACTCCGGCAAGACCCACAAGGCGATGGAAGCCCTGGCGAAAGCGCGCAGCGGCGTCTACCTGGCCCCGCTGCGCCTGCTGGCGCTGGAGAACTATGAACGCCTGCAAGCCTCCGATCCAGACCTGAAGGTCAGCCTGGTGACCGGCGAAGAGCGCCGCATCGAGGAAGGCGCCACCCATGTCGCCAGCACGGTGGAAATGCTGGATACCCGCAGCCAGGTCGAAGTGGCCGTGATCGACGAGATCCAGATGCTGTCCGACCGCGACCGCGGCGCTGCCTGGACGGCCGCCGTCTGCGGTGCGCCGGCACGCACGGTCTACCTGGTCGGCGCAGCCGAAGCACGCCGTGCGGTGGAAGCGCTGGCCGAGCGCCTGGAATGCGAGATCGAGGTCCACATCCTGAAGCGCAAGGCGCCGCTGACGATGGAGCCGTCCGCCGTGCGCAAACTGAAAGGACTGCGCAAGGGCGACGCCGTTATTGCTTTCTCGCGCCGCGAGGTATTGATGTGGCGTGATATGGTGACCGAGGCCGGCCTGTCGGTGGCCACGGTGTACGGCAACCTGTCGCCGGAAGTGCGGCGCGCGCAGGCGCAACGCTTCCGCGACGGCCATGCCGACGTGGTGGTGGGCACAGACGCCATCGCCATGGGACTGAACCTGCCGATCCAGCGCGTGGTGATGACCACCACCGTCAAGTACAACGGCTACGAGGAAGAGGAGATCCCCGCCGCGCTGGCGCGCCAGATCGCCGGCCGGGCAGGACGCTACGGCGTGCACGAGGAAGGCCATGTGGCCGGCTACGACGACGAGACCCATGGCGTGATGCGCTCGCTGCTGAAGGAAAAGCTGCCGCCGCTGAAAGCCACCGGCTTCGCCGTGGCGCCGACGCTGGAGCACCTGCACCGCATCGCCTCCGTCACCGGCGAGGATTCGCTGGCGCGCCTGCTCAAGCGCTTCGTCCACAATATCGACGTGCCGGATGGCTTCTTCTTCCCGCGCATCACGGAAGAGCAGTTCGAACGCGCCGAATGGCTGGACATTTTGCCGCTGTCGGTGGCGGACAAGTTCACCTTGTCGCTGGTGCCGATTTCGTCCAAAGTGGTGACGCTGCAGAAGGCCTGGGAACATTGGTGCGTGTCGCTGTCGCGCCAGCGGGTGACGCACCTGCATCCGGAGCAGAACCCGCTGCAGTGGATGAACCTGCAGGAAGCGGAAGATGCCTGCCGCCTTTACTCGGCCTACGCCTGGCTCGGTTACCGCTTGCCGGAGTTCTTCCCCGACGTGGCGCAGGCGCTGGAACTCTCGCGTTCCGCTTCGGCGCGGGTGGACAGCATCCTGCAGGACCAGAACGCCGTCAACCGCCGCCGCCAGCCGAAGCGTTTCCGTTAAGCCCGCGCGAAGCGGACCTGCACCGCCGCCACAGCCTGCAGGCGCTCTTGCAGGTAATTGCCAAGACGCGGGTGCTGGCTGAATGCCACGTTGAAGCGGACGTGCTGGTCCGGAACGTCGTTGGCCGAGAATGCGGCGCCGCGCGTCAGCAGGATCTTGTTGCGGTAGGCGTCTTGCACCAGCAGGTCAACATCCAGGCCGTCCGGCATGGTGCCCCACAGGAAAATGCCGGCGTCGCCAGGCTGCTCGAATTGAACGCCGGCCGCGCTTAATTGGCGCGTACTGGCGCTGCGTGCAGCCATGATCTTGCGCTGCAGTCGATCCAGGTGTTTGCGCAGGTTGCCGGCCCTGAGCACTTCGAGCAGCACATATTCATTCAGCGCCGGTGTCGTCATGACTGAATGAATCTTGGTCCGCATCAGTACTTTGAGAAGGGCAGGGGCCGCGGCCAGATAGCCCATGCGCAGCGCAGGGCTGAGCGCCTTGCAGAAGCTGGAATAGTAAATGACGCCATCGAGGCCGGAAAGCGCCGCCAGCCGGGTGCTTTGGGCTTGCTGGAAGTGGCCGTGCACGTCGTCCTCGGCGATCAGGAAGCCATACTGCTGCGCCAGCATCAAAACCCTGTGCAGGTTGGCCGCGCTGCTGCTCCAGCCGGTCGGGTTGTGCAAGGCCGTTTGCACAAACAGCATGCGGGGACGGTGCTCGCGGCAGGCGGCCTCCAATGCGTCCAGGTCCAGGCCTTGGGGGCGCCGCTTGATTGGTACCAGGCGTATGCCCTCCTGACGCAACCTGCCGAACATCAGGAAGAACCCAGGGTCTTCCACCAGTACCGTATCGCCGGGTTGCAGGAAACTGCGGCAAATCAGGTCGATCGCATGGGTGCCGCCAAAGGTAGTGAGGATCTGGCCTGCATCAATGGGGGCACCGATGCCTTGCAAGAGCAGCGCAATGTGCTCGCGCAATTCAGGTAGTCCCTGGGGCGGGCAGCGCGAAGCCATGCCGGCGCTACTGTTTGCGATTGCCCTTTGCACTGCGGTAGCCGGTACCGCGTCTTGCAGCCAGGTCGGCGGCAAAGCGCCGCTACTGGCCAGCAGTACCCCGGCACGCTGGTCGTTTGCCTGTTGCACAAGCCAGACGGGTTCCTGTTCCTCGCCCGCTTCCAGTGCCGCATCGTCAGGTGCCGACCTGCCGTCCTCACTCCTTGCCCGGACATAGAATCCCGCCGTGCCATGCGAATCGATGATGCCTGCTGCGACCAGCCGGTCATACGCAAGTACGACGGTATTCGTGCTCACCGCCAGTTGCGTGGCCAGCTGGCGAATAGACATGAGCTTGGAACCTCCGGGCAGCGCGCGCCTCTCGACCAGCTGTCGCAACTGGTCTTCAATCTGCTTGGACAGGGCGACGGGAGAGGTGCGGTCGAGGGAGAACATCCTTGGAGTCTAGCGCAAAAACGTCAGGGCCAGGACGAACAGGATGGCGCCCATGGATAAGTTGAAGGCGCGCTGCATGCGCGGCTCTTTCAACAAGCGGCGAATTGACATGCCGAACAGGGCCCAGGTGGCATTGCATGGAGCTCCCACCAGCGCACCGATCAGGGAGGCTTGCAGCGCATTGGCAACCGTGTCCTGTCCCGCGGGCATGAAGACCGATGCCACGGTGATGGCTTTCAGCCAGCTTTTGGGATTCAGCGCCTGGAAGATGGCAGCCTGGATGAACGACACCGCTTTCGGGGCTTGGGTTCCATCAACGGATGCTCCGCTGAGCTTCCATGCCAGGTAGAGGAGATACAACGCACCTGCGATGCGCAGCACCTGTTGCGCCAATGGGTAGCTTACGAAGACACTTCCCAGTCCTACGCACATCAGCATGGTTTGCAGGAACACGCCGGCCTGGATGCCAAGAATGACAGGTACGGCACCGCGACCGCCGAAGTTTGCACCGGTAATGGCGAGCATGAAATTATTCGGACCGGGCGTGGCCGACATGACGAGGCAATAGGTGGCCAGCGGCAGGAGTTCAGTCATGGTGTGCAATTCGCAGTGGAGGAATGGCACAAGTCTAGGAACGCGGCCCAGGTTGGGCAAGGCACAAGGGCGGGGCGATGGGCTCATGCTGTATCAGTCGGCCGACAGCTACAGGGCGCGGCGCGGAAACAAAAAAGCCTCGTCCTAAGACGAGGCTTTCCTGTTCATTCTGGTAGGCCGTGCGGGGCTCGAACCTGCGACCAACGGATTAAAAGTCCGCTGCTCTACCAACTGAGCTAACGACCCGAAGAGGCCGTATTATATACGAGGATTTTGGCGTTTGCAAAGCCCCTTTTTTCTGCGTTAGCGCATGGCGGTCACTTTAAGTACTTCCTCCGCGGTGGTCACGCCTTCAAGCACCTTGTAGGCGCCGGCAATGCGCAGCGGGACCATGCCTTCGGCTACCGCTTGCTTGCGCAGGGCGGTGATGTCGGTTTCCTCTTCCAACATGGAGTTGAACGATTCGCTGGTGGTCAGCAGCTCGTAAATGCCGGTACGGCCGCGGAAGCCGGTCTGGCGGCACTCCGGACAGCCGACCGGGCGGTACACTTTCTCCGGCTTGCCGATGTCCCAGCCGCCGCTCAGGCCTTGCCAGAGGTCGTCGGCCAGCTCGCCGCCTGCTTCCTTGCAGTCCACGCACAGCGTACGCACCAGGCGCTGCGCCATGATGCCGATCAGCGTCGCCTCCAGCATGTAGTAGGGCACGCCCAGTTCCAGCAAGCGCATCACGGCCGAGGGCGCGTCGTTGGTGTGCAGGGTCGACAGCACAAGGTGGCCGGTCAGCGCGGCCTGGATTGCCATCTCCGCGGTCTCCAGGTCGCGGATCTCGCCGACCATGATGATGTCCGGGTCTTGCCGCATCAGGGCGCGTACGCCGTCGGCGAAGGTGAGGTCGATGCCGGGCTGCACCTGCATCTGGTTGAACGAAGCTTCCACCATCTCGATCGGGTCTTCCACCGTACAGACATTGACCTCCGGCGTCGCCAGCGTTTTCAGCGTGGTGTACAGCGTAGTGGTTTTGCCCGAACCGGTCGGGCCGGTGACCAGGATGATGCCGTGCGGGCGGTTGGTCAGCGAGTCCCAGCGTTTCGCATCGTCGACCGGGAAGCCCAGTTCCGGCAAGGTCTTCACTACCACTTCCGGGTCGAAGATACGCATCACCAGCTTTTCGCCGAAGGCGGTCGGCAGGGTCGAGAGGCGCAGCTCGATTTCCTGGCCGCCGGCGGTGCGTGTCTTGATGCGGCCGTCCTGCGGGCGGCGCTTCTCGATCACGTCCATGCGGCCCAGCAGTTTGATACGCGCGGTCATCGCAATCATCACCACGGCGGGAACCTGGTAGACCTGGTGCAGCACGCCGTCGATGCGGAAGCGGATGGTGCCGAGGTCGCGCTTCGGCTCCAGGTGGATATCCGAGGCGCGCTGTTCGAAGGCGTATTGCCACAGCCAGTCGACGATGTTGATTACGTGCTGGTCGTTGGCGTCGACCGTCTTGTTCATCTTGCCCAGTTCGACCAACTGCTCGAAGTTGTTGCGCAGCGCGACGTCCTGGCCGGTGTTCTTGTTGGCGTGCTTGATCGACTTGGCCAGCGAGAAGAACTGCGAGGTGTACTGGGAAATGTCGAGCGGGTTCGAGATCACGCGCTTGATGATGCGGCGCGAGACCTTGGCGATTTCCGCTTCCCACTCAAGCGCGAACGGATCGGCGGTGGCCACCGTCAGCGTGTCCGGGGTAATTTCCACCGGCAGGATATTGAAGCGTGCTGCATAGCTGGCCGACATCACGTCCGCCACCTTGGTGAAGTCGATCTTCAGCGGGTCGATGCGGTAGAAGGACAGCTTGGCGCGCTGTGCCAGCCATTCGGTCAGCACGTCCAGCGTCAGCAGCTTTCCGCTCTTGGCCGATACCAGTTTGCAGTGTGCGACGGCGCTCAGGGGATGCATGGCGCCGGGCGTGTTGCGCAGGATGCCCTGCGCCTGCGCGTAAAGTCCTTTGACTTCGGCTTTCTCGACCATTCCATCAGCCAGCAGCCAGGTGAAGATAATTTGAAGATCGAGTGCTTTTGCCATGTGTGACCTTATGCGAGTGCGGCTTTCAGTCCTTTGAGCCAGGACTTTGCGGGCAATTTAGTTTCGGCGACGATTTGCGCGGCGCGATCGGCCAGCGCTGCCACGTCGATATTGCGGCGAGTCTTGAAGGCGATCGCCACCACGTTCCCGTCATGGACTTCCGGCAGCGACACCACCTGCGGGAAGGCGAACTTCATGGCTTTCAGGTTTTTGGCGTAGCTTGGATGGTCGCCGAACAGGTTGACGGTCATGATGCCATCGTCATTCAGGCAGGCGGCACAAGCCTGGTAGAACTCGGCCGTGTCGAGCACCGGGCCGCGCGCGGTGGCGTCGTACAGGTCGACCTGCAGCGCGTCCAGCATGCCGTGGTGGTCCGGGTTGGTGACGTAATCCATCGCATCCATTTCGAGCACGTTCAGGCGGCCGTCATTGTCGGGCAGCTTGAACATGGAATAGCAGATGCTGATCACCGAAGGGTTCAGCTCCACCGCGGTGACTTGCGCGGCAGGGAAGTGCTTGTAGCTGAACTTGGTCAGCGCGCCGGTACCCAGGCCCAGTTGGGCAATATGGGCGGGCGCATCGTGCCACAGCATCCAGGCCATCATCTGCTGGGCGTATTCCAGTTCCGGCCAGTCCGGCTTGCGGATGCGCATGGCCCCCTGCACCCATTCGGTGCCGAAATGCAGGTAGCGCACGCCATCCAGCTCGGAGAGCGTGACCGGCGCAAACTTGGGTTTTCGCGTGGCCGGACGCGAAGACTCTTCTTTTTCGATGGATTTACGTTTAATCAGCATGGCGGCATTATCCCGCGTTATCTTGCTCACAAGCAAGCGTACAAATAAAAACTGCCGGCCATTACTGGCCGGCAGTCCGGGTGGCCGAGATGGCCCGGGACTTAATTATTCATCGGTTCAACATTTACGCGCAGGCGAATGCGCTGACCCGGGTCGTGGCTCATGAAATTGGTGTAAGTACGACCGCGATAATCGTACTCTACGTTATAACCGGTGGTGCGGGTTTCATACGCATCGACCATGCGGCACTGTTTCACGGCCTGCTCCTGCACCGCGCCTGGCTGCACGTTCGAGTTTTGGGTACGGTCGCCGATCACGGCGCCGGCAATCGCGCCGGCCGCCGTGGCGGCCGTCTTGCCGTGGCCGCCGCCCACCTGGCTACCCACCGCCGCACCCAGGATGCCGCCCAGGATGCTGCCCCCGACGCCGCGTTCCTGCGGCTGCTGCACCTGGACATATTCGGTACGGCATTCCTGGCGTGGACGGTTGATCTGCTCGGTCACCGGCGTGACGCGGGTGACGCGGCCGTAGTCCTCGAAATCAATGGCCTGGGCGTGCGCCAGCGGCAGGGTGCCGAGGCTCAGTGCTGCGAAAAACAATTTAGTTTTGGTTTTCATTTTGTATACCTCGTTTCTGTCTTTTTGGCAGTTCACTTTGGTTTAATGGGAATTGCACGCCTAAATAGTAACGCCAAGGCTTGTATCCTTGGGGGAAGTAAGGCAACAAAATGTAACCCCATGCTTTTGGGTTAATATGGTAAGTTTTTAACAAAACTTGCGTTAGGACTCACTTTCGGGTTGATTCATAGAGTACAACACGTTACCCTTATGGCGTGGATCAGATTGACAGGGAGAAACGAAAGCTCCGGCCCCGGCGCATTGACCCGCCTGCGGCTCGTACTTGATAGGTCGATTTGAGGGAAAGATGAGTTTGTTGATAACTGTGCCGCCTAATTTAGTCCAGTCTATTCGCGCCTTCCGCGTGGCAGAGCTGCAGGACGAGGCAGCGCGCCTGGGGCAGCATTTCTTGTACGCGCATTGCCATGCCGGCCTGACCAAACAGCAAGTCCTGGGCATTATTGCCGAGTCTTTCCATATCCCCAAACCGCACGCCAAGAATTTCGACGCCCTGCGCGAAACCCTGACTGAAACCATGGCCAAGGCAGGCGAGCAGCCTGGCTTCCTGACGGTGCTTGAACAGTTGCCAAACACGCAAAAATTTGACCGTGAAGCACGCGAGTGCCTGCTCGATGTGTTCCGTGATGCGGCCGATTTCTGGGCCGAAAAGAAAGTCCCATTCCGCGTTTTTTACTCGTTCGAGTAGCCTTCATTCCCCGCTTGCATAGTTTGCTGCAGGGCAGCATAATGTCGCGTTGGCTCGCCTGAGCAGGTACAATGGCGGCCATGAAAAACATCGTCATCCTCATTTCCGGACGCGGAAGCAATATGGAAGCGGTGGTCCGTGCAGCCCAGGCCGAACAATGGCCCGCCCGCATAGCCGCCGTCATCAGCAACAAGGCGGATGCCAAAGGCCTCGAATTTGCGGCCCAACACGGCATCCCGACCGCAGTAGTCAGCAACAAGGATTACCCTAGCCGCGAAGCATTCGATGCTGCGCTGCAGGAAGTCATTGACGGCTTCAGCCCCGACCTGGTCGTGCTGGCCGGTTTCATGCGCATCCTCACGCCGGGCTTTGTCAGCCACTACGAAAACCGCATGCTGAATATCCACCCATCGCTGCTGCCGCTGTTTCCAGGATTGCATACGCACGAGCAGGCCCTGGCATCGGGCGCAGCCACGCACGGCGCCACCGTGCACTTCGTGACTGCGCAGCTGGACCATGGCCCGCTGGTGGACCAGGTCTCCGTGCCTGTCCTGCCGGGCGATACCGCTGACGTATTGGCGGCGCGCGTGCTGGAACAGGAATGGGTCATGTACCCGCGTGCTATCCGCTGGTTCGTCGAAGGCCGTTTGAGCGTCGAGGATGGCAAGGTCAATATTGACCGCAACTAATTAAGAAAGAACATCATGCGTTTGCCACCATACGTCCTCACCAGCGCCGAAAACGTTCTGCGTGAAATCATGCGCTTCAGCGCGCCAGCCGACACCACTTTGTCGTTCTTCTTCAAAGCGCACCCGAAACTGGGCGGCCGCGAACGCGGCGCGATTGCGGAAGCGGTGTACGCGGTACTGCGTAACAAAGCCTTCTTCAGCGACCGCGCGGAAGCCGGTGTTTCCGGCGGCGCCACCATGCGCCGCCTGGTACTGCTGGGCATGGCCGATGCGGTCGGTATCGACGCGCTGCCGGGCCTGTCGGACGACGAATCCGAATGGCTCAAGCGCCAGCTGGAAATCGACCGCTCGCTGCTGCACAAATCGATGCGCGCGAATATGCCGAAATGGCTGTTCGACAAGCTGGTCAAGCAGTACGGCGAAGAGGAAACCCTGGTCATGGCCGATGCGCTGAACACCCCGGCGCCGCTGGACCTGCGCGTCAACGCCATGAAGGCCGACCGCGATGCCGTGGTGGCCGAACTGGCCACCGCGCCGATCGTCGCCGAGCCGACTCCGTTCGCCCCACTGGGCCTGCGCCTGCGGAAAAAGCCAGCGCTGCAAAACCTGCCGCTGTTCAAATCCGGCGCCATTGAAGTGCAGGACGAAGGCAGCCAGCTGCTGGCCCAGATCCTCGGCGCCAAGCGCGGCGAGATGGTGGTGGACTTCTGCGCCGGTGCCGGCGGCAAGACGCTGGCGCTGGGGGCGCAGATGCGCAACACGGGCCGCCTGTATGCCTTCGACGTCTCCGAAAAGCGTTTGGCCAAGCTGAAGCCGCGCCTGGCGCGCTCCGGCCTGTCGAACGTGCACCCGGTTGCCATTGCCCATGAACGCGATGCCAAGGTCAAGCGCCTGGCGGGCAAGATCGACCGCGTGCTGGTGGACGCGCCATGCTCGGGCATGGGCACGCTGCGCCGCAATCCGGACGTCAAATGGCGCCAGGATGAAAGCGCGATCGGCGAATTGCACGAGAAGCAGGTCTCGATCCTGGACGGCGCCGCGCGCCTGGTCAAAGGCGGCGGCCGCCTGGTATACGCCACTTGCTCGCTGCTGGAAGAAGAGAACGACGCTGTCGCCAGGCAGTTCATCGAAACCCATCCGGATTTCGAGCTGGTGCCGATGTCCCAAGTGCTGGCCGAGCAAAAGATCGCCAACCTCGAAATGGGCGACTACCTCAAGCTGCTGCCGCACAAACACCAGACCGACGGCTTCTTCGCCGCCGTGTTCGAACGCAAGCCGATGGCCAAGCCGGCCAAGGCCGACGAAGAGTAACAGCCCAGCCCGTGTCACACCTTGGGGTCACACCCCGAGAGTGACACGAGCGCAGCCTTAGTAATGCTGGGTCCGTGTCACACTTAGGGTGTGACCCCATGGTGTGACACGGGCTGAACCATAAGGAGTAGGTCGAACGATGCCGTTGGCGAATTTGCTGAATGATCTTCTGGGGGATCTGCGCGATCCGGGCCTGATGTGGCAGTTGGGCGCGATCGTGCTGTCTGTTTTGCTGGGCTGGAGCTTGTCGCGCCTGCTGTGGCGCGGCGTCAAGGCGCGTACTGCAAACAATCATGTGGCGCGCTTCGGCGTGGAGAGCTTCGGCCGCGTGGTCGGCCCGCTGGCCGTCGTCGTGCTGTTGTGGGCTTCGCAGAAAATGCTGGGCCGCTTCCACCTGCACACGAACCTGTTCAACCTGGCGCTGCCGATCTTCAGTTCGCTGGCGGTCATCCGCTTCGGCTTCTACCTGCTGCGCCGCGTGTTTGCGCGCGGCGGGGTAGTGGGCGAGGGCATGCAGAATTTCGAGAAGGCTTTCCAGCTGCTGGTGTGGCTGGCCTTCGTGCTGTATATCACCGGCTTCTACGTCGACCTCTTTGACTTCCTCGACGACACGCTGGTCCCGCTTGGCAAGCACAAGGTGTCGATTGCCACCATCTTGCAGGCGGCGGTGTCGGTCGTGGTGCTGCTGTTGCTGGCGATGTGGGCCGGGGCGGCGCTCGAAGAGCGCTTGATGAATTTGCACACCATGCACTCCAACCTGCGCGTGGTGATCGCGCGCATGGGGCGTGCGGTGCTGATCCTGGTTGCGGTGCTGGTCAGCCTGTCGCTGGTGGGCATCGACCTGACCGTGCTGTCGGTGTTCGGCGGCGCGCTGGGTGTCGGCCTGGGTCTGGGTTTGCAGAAGATCGCCAGCAATTACGTGTCGGGCTTCATCATCTTGCTGGATCGCAGCCTGACCATCGGCAATGTGATCACGGTCGACAAGTACAGCGGCCAGGTCACGCAGATCAATACCCGCTATACCGTGCTGCAGGGGACCGATGGCGTGGAATCCATCGTGCCGAACGAAATGCTGGTGTCGGGTGCGGTGCAGAACTCTTCGCTGACCAATCCTGCCGTGGTGATCGTCACGCGTGTGACAGTCGGCTACGAAAGCGATGTCGACGCCGTGCTCAAGCTGATGGAAGACGCTGCGCTCACCATCGAGCGTGTCATGAAGGACAAACCGCCATCGGGCATGCTGCAAGCCTTCGGCG
The DNA here is from genome assembly GCF_001425005.1 of Duganella sp. Root336D2. Taxonomy (GTDB): domain Bacteria; phylum Pseudomonadota; class Gammaproteobacteria; order Burkholderiales; family Burkholderiaceae_D; genus Rugamonas. Next base: position 612,053 of record NZ_LMDB01000012.1, read on the forward strand.
CCGACGGCCTGGAACTGGCGCTGGCTTTCTGGATCGCCGATCCGGAAAACGGCCGTGGCGGCGTGACCTCGGATGTCAATCGGGCAATCTGGAAGTCCTTGAAAGAAAACGGGATTTCTGTACCGTTCCCGCAACGCGAGATCCGCCTGATCGGTTCTCTGCCGGAGCAGTCTGCCTAAAAAATAATCAGTGCCTACGGGAAAACCTTCCTCTAATTACCTGCGAATGCGCGTACAATTGCGCCTATTCGGAGTACCTCAAATGGAGTTGTAATGGATTTAAGCGCAGTTCTCGATTTCATCAGCAATGGCGTGACCGGCATCAGTGCCTGGGCAACGGTTGGCGTGACGCTGATCCTGACCCACATCACCATCGCCAGCGTGACGATCTTCCTGCACCGCCACCAGGCGCACCGTGCTTTGGAACTGCACGCGATCCCTTCGCATTTCTTCCGTTTCTGGCTGTGGCTGACCACCGGCCAGGTGACCAAGGAATGGGCTGCCATCCACCGCAAGCACCACGCCAAGTGCGATACCGAAGAAGATCCGCATAGCCCGGTTACCAAGGGCATCAAGAAAGTGTTCTGGGAAGGCGCCGAGCTGTACCGCGCTGAATCGAAGAACAAGGAAACCATGGAGAAGTACGGCCATGGCACGCCTGACGACTGGATCGAAAAGAACCTGTACACCCGCTTCTCCTGGCAGGGCGTGGCGCTGTTGCTGATCCTCGACTTCATCCTGTTCGGCGCCAAGGGCATTACCGTGTGGGCCGTGCAGATGCTGTGGATCCCAGTAACCGCCGCCGGCATCATCAACGGCATCGGCCACTGGTGGGGCTACCGCAACTACGACTGCTCCGATGCGGCGACCAACATCATCCCTTGGGGCATCATCATCGGCGGCGAAGAACTGCACAACAACCACCACACCTATGCGACTTCGGCCAAGCTGTCGTCCAAGTGGTATGAGTTCGATATCGGCTGGGGCTATATCCGCGCCATGGAAATGATCGGCCTGGCCAAAGTGAAGAAGATGCCTCCGAAGCCCAAGTTTGACCCGGCCAAGGTGAAGGCTGATTTCGAAACCCTGCAATCGGTGATCGCCAACCGCTACGACGTCATGGCCAAGTATGCCAAGTCCGTCAAGCACGCCTGGAAAGAAGAACTGGCGCAGCTGAAGGACAAGCCGCAGCTCGAAACGCGCTTCCTGAAGTCTTCGCGCAAGCTGCTGCAGCGCGAACCAGGCAAGCTGGAAGCCCCGCAGAAGCAGCAGCTGGTGGAACTGTTCCAGCACTCGAAGGCGCTGGAAACCATGCACAATATGCGCGTGGAACTTGGCGTGCTGTGGGAGCGTTCGCAACTGTCCCGCGAAGAGCTGGTGCAGAGGCTGCAAGACTGGTGCGAGCGCGCTGAAGCGTCCGGCATCAAGTCCCTGCAAGAGTTCTCGATGCGCCTGCGCAGCTACGCGTAAGCCGGATCGACCTTTCAATAAGACGGCCCTTCGGGGCCGTTTTGTTTTTGGGAGGACGAATGACTGGAACCTCGACGGCCGAATGCATGTGCGGCGTTGCCGCGTTCTAACTTCGGGGCGAGCCTGCGGCGCACGCGCATTGCCATTGCAATGCCTGCCGCGACTTTTACGCTACGGCTATCCTGTCGGCTACGGCCTGGAAGGCCGAGGCGGTGCAGGTCACGCGCGGCGAGACCGCCAGTGTCGCGCATCCGGCGCGGCGGATGGCCCGTATGGATGGGATGGCCCGCAATTCGTGTTGGCGTGACTTCACTCTTAAGAGTATGCTGTTTCCATGAGTAAATATTTTAAGGAGGCTGCTGTGAAGTGGTGGATTTTGTCGTTGGCAATGACGCTGGCGGGAAGTGCCCAGGCCGGGCCGAACTGGGTCATTAAACCGGATGGTCTGGGTCCGTACAAGGTGGGCGCCCAATACGAGAACCTGGGCAAGACCTTTGGCGGCCTGGAACCGGACTCGATGATCACTGAAAACAAGGTGTGTCGCGTGGCGCGCTCCAAGCGTTACCCGAACGTTGAAGTGACCTTCGTGAAAAAGGTGGTGGCGCGTGTCGACGTGTCGAGTGGCTATGGCACCGAACGCGGCGTGCGGATCGGGGATCCGGCATCCAAGCTGCAGCGCGTGTATGGCGACGCGGTAAAGCCGCATCCCCAGCATGCCGACTGGCTGATGGTGGAAACGGGCGACCGCGAACTGGCCATCCGCTACGTAATGGTTGACGGAAAAGTCAAGGAAATTCACGCCGGCAAGCGCATACAGCTGCAAACAGAAGACGGCTGCCAATAAAAAAACCGCCCGGAGGGGCTAATGCCGTTCAGTTAAGATCTCTTTTGAGAACTTTGACTGCATAGCGTTGAGGTAGGGCTTTAACGGCCCGGTCGTGCGAACCACCGGGCCGTTGTTCATTGTGCAGGTCTATTAAGCGCTGGCGTAGTCGTTGCAGTAAGGCCGGCAATTTGCCTTGTGCTTTGGTGACCGCGGCCCAATGCAGCTCATATTGAATAGCGTGGAAAGCGCGTACAAAGCTGATAGCGGTGGGTTCGCTGTTGGCCGCCAAAGCTGCCTTGCTCATTTCCAGCCGAATCAGGTTGTACGCGATAAGCGCCCCCCATATCTCTTGGTAGACGCCTTCAATGGTACGGCTGCGCAAGGTCAATGCTGTCCCCAGCATTGTTTGCTTTAGCTCCCGGTAGCTAGTTTCGACTTGCCAGCGGCGCGCGTAACAGGCTGCGATATCGGCTGCCTTGAAGCGGCGACGATCGGTGAGCGACGTCAATAGAATTCTCTTGCGCGCGTTGCTGTCGATGACGGTGACGGCGCGCGCCTGCCAGAATGGAGGGAGCTCTGGGCACTTGGCCCGCGCTTGTTGCGATACGCGCATCTGGACGATGGCATCGTCCGCAGTGCCGCTTAAGACCTCCCACTTGCTGTTGCTTTTTGCTGGAATAAGGAAATGCCGATTGCTTCCCTTGGCGGTCAATTGGCACAAAATCTCCGCTGCCAGAAAGCCCTTATCAAACACCGTCAACGAATCATCCGGAACCTGCTCGAGCAAAGTCTTCGCATAGAGCATTTCATTGATTCCATAAGGCCCGAAGGCGGCATCAGCGATGATATGTGACGGGATCGAAGTAAGCGTCACACCGCGTACCTGAGGATAGCTTGCCACGGCGCCACTGGCATAACCCTGAGCGCCAAAATGCGCGCGGGTGTCGGGGTTATCCGCTGTACGCAACGTGGTGCCATCCATGGCGAAAAGACTCAGCCCTTTGAATAGACAGTGCTTGGCATCTTGTGCGCTCCAAGCGTGAGCTGCTGTGATGAAGAGCCAATGCAAAGGCTCTGCACCAAGTCTCTGACGCGCCTGCGCAACCGCACTCTTGCAAACGAACGGCGTGTCGGCATCCAGCAACGCCAAATCAAGTTCATCGACCACTTCGCCTATCGATTGATGCCGATAAAGTGCCAGCGCGATCACTAGCCACACCACTTGCTCTGCCGGCAAGCGCCGATGCCGGACACTGGCTTTGCCCGTATACTCGACAGCTTCGGCCACCCACTCGTAGGGAAGGTGTTCCCCCAGGCGCCGCCAGTTGGGCGCCTCGATTGCATTGGCCAGAAAATGAAGGGTGTCGTCGAGCATGTGCAACCGAGGTTAACAGCATGTGATGACGTTTACAACACCCCAAAACGAAAAATGCCGTTCAGTCTTAACTGAACGGCATTAGCCCCGAGGGGCGGTTTTTTGTTCGAGCCAGGATCAATTACTTGATCTTGGTTTCCTTGTACATCACGTGCTTGCGTGCTTTAGGATCGAACTTCATGATTTCCATTTTGGAAGGCATGGTGCGCTTGTTTTTGGTAGTGGTGTAGAAGTGACCAGTACCTGCGGTCGATTCCAGCTTGATCTTGTCGCGGCCAGTTTTTGCCATGATTCAGCTCCCTATTAAACTTTCTCGCCACGTGCACGCATGTCGGCCAGGACGGCGTCGATGCCGACCTTGTCGATTACGCGCAGACCGGCGTTGGACAGACGCAGGGAGACCCAGCGGTTTTCAGATTCAACAAAAATACGACGGTTCTGCAGGTTAGGCAGGAAACGACGCTTGGTTTTGTTGTTTGCGTGGGAAACATTGTTGCCGACCATCGGCTTCTTCCCAGTTACTTGGCAAACACGTGCCATGGCACACTCCTTGAATTACTTCCGAAATTGGAAAAACAAGAGTATATGGAAATTTCCCAAGTTTTTCAAGCACTTGCGAAAAACAATTGTGTCATACATTAACTCAAAATTTAACAATTAGATTTGCCCATGTTCGGCGAAGGAATGCACCTGGTGGCCCGCTACCACGAAGTGGTCAAGGATCCGTATATCCACCAGGGCCAGCGCCTGCACCAGTGCCCTCGTCAGGAGGACATCCGATTCGCTCGGGGCGGGTGATCCGGACGGGTGGTTATGGGCCAGCATGACGGCAGCGGCGTTACGCGCCAGCGCTTCCCGCACCACTTCGCGCGGATACACGCTGGTATGGGTCAGGGTGCCGCGAAACAATTCGCAGGCTTCGATCAAACGGTTTTTTACGTCCAGGAACAGGACGTGGAAGGATTCATAGGGTTGGCCCGCCAGCGACAGGCGCAGGAAGTCTTTCACCGCGTGCGGCGAGGACAATGCCTCGCCGGAGCTCAATTCCTCCGCAATCGCGCGGCGTGCCAGTTCGACAACAGCCTGCAGCTGGGCGTATTTGGCCGCGCCCAGGCCGGGTACGGCCGTGAAATCGGCACGGCTGGCGTGGATCAGGGTGCGCAGCGAGCCGAAGCGGCCCAGCAGCTCGGTCGCCAGCGCTACCGCATCCTTGCCGGGGATGCCCACCCGCAGGAAAACCGCCAGCAGTTCGGCATCGGACAGGGCTTGCGGCCCGGCTTTTAACAATCGTTCGCGTGGGCGCAGTTGTTCTGGCCAGTCTGAAATCGCCATGGTCACCTCCGTCGCCCATTATCCGGCCCGGCAGGGAAGGTCAATTTGCGTTGGCTCAGGTTTTGCGCAGGTGGGGCGGGGCGGCGCTGCGCCGCACGCCTCCCGATGGCTTACAATAGCGTTTTGCCTGTCACCAGAGTTGTTTCCATGTCTAACGTTGTCACCGCTTCGGCCTACCTCACCCTGCATTACCGCCTTGCCTCCATGGATGGCATCAATATCGTTTCCACCTTCGAAGGCAACCCGGCCACCTTGATGCTGGGCCAGGGCCAGTTGGCGCCGAACCTGGAAGCGCTGCTGATCGGCCTGCCGGAAGGCACGCACAAGGTGTTTGAACTGGCCCCGGGCGAAGGCTTCGGCCCGCGCAACCCGGACCTGGTGCAAGCCGTGTCCCGCGCTACGCTGGAAGAAAACTCCGATCCTGACAATGAATACAAGATCGGCGACCTGGTCGACTTCAACGCGCCGAAAGGCGGCCGCTTTGCCGGCGTGCTGCGCGAACTGCGCGACGACGTCGCCATCTTCGACTTCAACCACCCGCTGGCCGGCCAGCCGGTGAAGTTTGAAGTGAACCTTATCTCTGTGCTGTAAAAGAACATGGACAAAGAAATCCTCCTCGCCCAGCCGCGCGGCTTCTGCGCCGGCGTGGACCGCGCCATCGAGATCGTCGAACGCGCGCTGCAGCAGTTCGGCGCGCCGATCTATGTGCGCCACGAAATCGTGCACAACGCCTATGTGGTGGAAGACTTGCGCGCCAAGGGCGCCATCTTCATTGAAGAGCTGGATGATGTCCCGTCCGGCAATACCCTGGTGTTCTCCGCCCACGGCGTATCGAAAGCCGTGCGCGCCGAAGCGGAAGCGCGCGGTCTGTCGATCTTCGATGCGACCTGCCCGCTGGTGACCAAGGTTCACGTGGAAGTGGCCAAGATGCGCAAGCAGGGCTGCGAGATCATCATGATCGGCCATGACGGCCATCCGGAAGTCGAAGGCACCATGGGCCAGACCGATGAGGGCATGTACCTGGTCGAAACGGTGGAAGACGTGGCCGGCCTGCAGGTCCAAAACCCGGACCAGGTGGCCTATGTGTCGCAAACGACACTTTCCGTGGATGATACGGCACAAATCATCGAAGCCCTTAAGGCAAAATACCCGAATATTATTGAGCCGAAAAAAGGCGACATCTGCTACGCCACCACCAACCGCCAGGAAGCCGTGAAATTCATGGCGCCGCAGGTGGAAGTGGTGATCGTGGTCGGCTCGCCGAACAGCTCCAATTCGAACCGCCTGCGCGAAGTGGCCGAGAAGAAGGGCACCCCGGCCTATATGGTGGACAATGCGGCCCAGATCGATCCGGCCTGGCTGGCAGGCAAGCTGCGCGTGGGTGTGACGGCTGGCGCTTCGGCGCCGGAAGTGCTGGTCGATGCGGTCATCAACCGCCTGAAAGAGCTGGGCGCGAAGAGCGTGCGCACCCTGGACGGCGTGGAAGAGGCGGTCACTTTCCCCCTGCCAAAAGGCCTGGATGGCGGGAAAAACAACGGCATCGAGTGATAATTCGGTAAAACGTGGATTTTCCACGATTAGTTTTCCGGAAACCTCGCTATTATGGCGAACGCTTCCAAACGGCGGCACCACGAGGGCAACCTTGGGTGCCGTTTTTTATAGTTATTAAGGGCATACGATGGATACCTTTATCCAACAAATTCTTAACGGCCTGGTGCTGGGCAGTATGTATGCGCTGGTGGCCCTCGGTTATACGATGGTGTACGGCGTGCTGAACCTGATTAACTTCGCCCACGGCGACGTGCTGATGATTGGCGCGATGATCGGCCTCTCCATCCTGAATTTGCTGGGCGTGCACGCGCCGGAGCTGCCAGGCTACCTGCAACTGGGCATTGCCATCATCGGGGCAATCCCGGCCTGCATGCTGGTGAACATGCTGATCGAACGCGTCGCCTATCGCCGCCTGCGCAATGCTCCGCGCCTGGCGCCCCTGATTACCGCCATTGGTGTTTCGATCCTGCTGCAAACCTTCGCGATGAAATACTGGGGCCGCAACCCGCTGGCATTCCCGCAGCTGCTGCCAACCGAGCCGATCATGATCAGCGGCGCTGTCATCACGGTGACCCAGGTATTGCTGCTGGTGCTGGCTGCCTTGTCGATGTTTGGCCTGGTCATGCTGGTCGAAAAGACCCGGATGGGCCGCGCCATGCGTGCTGTCGCGGAAAACCCGCGGGTTGCCGGCTTGATGGGCGTCGATTCCAATCGCGTGATTGTGTCGACCTTTGCCATCGGTGCCGGGCTGGCCGCCGTTGCAGGCGTGATGTGGGGCGCCAACTATGCTTCCATCGGTTTCGCCATGGGCTTCATGCCGGGCCTGAAAGCGTTTTGCGCAGCGGTGCTGGGAGGGATCGGCAATATCTATGGCGCCATGATCGGCGGCCTTGTGCTGGGAATTATTGAATCGATGGGCGCCGGCTACATTGGCGACTGGACCGGCGGCTTGCTCGGTTCGCACTACCAGGACATCTTCGCCTTCGTGGTGCTGATCCTGGTCCTGACGGTGCGTCCGTCCGGCATCATGGGTGAACGCGTGGCCGACCGCGCCTGATGAGGAGCTGACAATGCTGAAATTCGACGTACGAAATAATCCGAAGCAGGCCTACATCAGCATGGCGCTGCTGCTGGCGGTGCTGATTGTCTTCCCGTTTGCCGCCGCGCCTTTCGGTAATTCGTGGGTGCGCATCGCTGACCTGGCGCTGCTCTACATCATGCTGGCCGTTGGCCTGAACATCGTGGTGGGCTTTGCCGGACTGCTGGACCTGGGCTATATCGCGTTTTACGCGATCGGCGCCTACCTGACCGCCTTGCTGGCATCGCCGCAATTTGCCACCGTGCTGGAATCCGTGATCAACATGAATCCCGCATTCGGCGAAGCGCTGGCGGCCATGCTGGGCGAGGATATCCGCAGCAACGGCATCCACCTGTCGGTATGGGTAATCGTGCCGCTGGCCGCCGCACTGGCAGGCGTTTTCGGCGCGCTACTGGGGGCGCCGACCCTGAAGCTGCGCGGCGACTACCTGGCGATCGTCACGCTCGGCTTTGGCGAGATCATCCGCATCTTCATGAACAACCTGAACGATCCGGTCAACATCACCAACGGTCCGCAGGGCATCAACATGATCGACCCGATCCGCGTATTTGGCGTGAACCTGGCGGGCGAACCGGGCTCGCGCGCCACGGTGTTCATCGGCAGCTTCTCGATGCCTTCGGTGAATGCCTACTATTTCCTGTTCCTGCTGCTGACCATTGCGACCGTGTTCATCACGTCGCGCCTGCAGCACTCCCGCCTGGGGCGCGCCTGGGTGGCGATCCGTGAAGACGAAATTGCGGCCAAGGCGATGGGCATCAATACCCGCAACGTAAAGCTGCTCGCATTCTCGATGGGCGCGACTTTCGGCGGCGTCTCGGGCGCCATGTTTGCATCGTTCCAGGGCTTCGTATCGCCTGAATCGTTCTCGCTGATGGAATCGATCGTGGTCCTGGCGATGGTCGTGGTGGGTGGCATTGGACATATCCCCGGCGTCGTGCTCGGCGGCGTACTGCTGGCGGCCCTGCCCGAAGTGCTGCGTCACACGGTGGAGCCGTTGCAGCAAAAGCTGTTCGGCCAGGTGATCCTTGAAGCGGAAGTGCTGCGCCAAGGCCTGTTCGGTATTGCGCTGGTGGGGACCATGCTGAGCCGTCCGGCCGGCCTGTGGCCTTCGCCCAAGCATGAAGAGCGTCCGGATGCGGACTCGGACTCCAAAGGCCAGTCGACCGGCGTAATGGCGGCATGAGGTTAGTAGAGATGAGCGAACAAGTAATCCTGAATATCGAAGGCGTCAACAAACGTTTCGGCGGCCTGCAGGCGCTGACCGATGTGCGCATCAAGATCAACCAAGGCCAGATCTACGGCTTGATCGGTCCGAACGGCGCCGGCAAGACCACCTTCTTCAACGTGATCACCGGCTTGTACCAGCCGGACACCGGTACCTTCGAACTGGCTGGCAAGCCGTATTCTCCCTCGGCCCCGCACGCCGTGGCCAGGGCTGGCATAGCCCGCACCTTCCAGAATATCCGCCTGTTCGGCGAAATGACCGCCCTGGAAAACGTGATGGTGGGCCGCCACGTGCGCTCGCACCAGGGGGTGTTCGGCGCCATCTTCCGCCACAAGGCTGCACGTGAAGAGGAGGCGGCAATCCGCAAGCGCGCGCAGGAACTGCTGGACTTCGTCGGCATCGGCCAGTTTGCCAGCCGCACTTCCAAATACCTGTCGTACGGCGACCAGCGCCGCCTGGAAATCGCCCGCGCCCTGGCCACCGATCCGCAGCTGCTGGCGCTGGACGAACCGGCTGCCGGCATGAACGCGACCGAAAAGCTGGCCCTGCGCGAGCTGCTGGTCAAGATCAAGAACGAAGGCAAGACCGTGCTGCTGATCGAGCACGATGTGAAGCTGATGATGGGCCTGTGCGACCGCATCAGCGTGCTGGAATACGGCAAGCTGATTGCCGAAGGCTTGCCAGCCGAGATCCAAAGCAATAAAGCAGTGATTGAAGCCTATCTGGGAGGAGCGCACTGATGGGCGCCAATGTTCTGAAAATTTCGGGCCTGAAGGTCGCGTATGGCGGCATCAAGGCAGTCAAGGGCATCGACCTGGAAGTCAACCAGGGCGAACTGGTAACGCTGATCGGCGCCAACGGCGCTGGCAAGACCACCACGCTGAAGGCCATCACCGGCACCCTGCCTCCATGCAAAGTGGAGGGCACCGTGTCGTATATGGGCCAGTCGCTGAAAGGCTCGCAGTCCTTCCACCTGGTGGAGAAGAAGCTGGCCATGGTGCCTGAAGGCCGCGGCGTATTCACCCGCATGACCATCACCGAGAACCTGATGATGGGCGCCTACACCATGAACGACAAGGCGGCGATTGCAGCCGACATCGAGAAATGGTTTGGCGTATTCCCGCGCCTGAAAGAACGTGCCGCGCAGCTGGCGGGCACCCTGTCCGGCGGCGAACAGCAGATGCTGGCCATGGCGCGTGCGCTGATGTGCCATCCGCACCTGCTGCTGCTGGACGAGCCGTCGATGGGCCTGTCGCCTATCATGGTCGAGAAAATTTTCGAAGTGATCCGCGACGTGCACCAGCAAGGCATCACCGTCCTGCTGGTGGAGCAGAACGCCAAGCTGGCGCTGCAGGCTGCCAACCGCGGCTATGTGATGGAGTCCGGCGCGGTCACCATGACCGGCAACGCGCAGGACATGCTGCACGACCCGCGCGTCAAGGCAGCCTACCTGGGAGAGTAGTACTGCCGGGCCGGATTACGCGAGCAGGGCGGCGAAGCGCTCGATATCGATGTTGCCGCCGCTGATCAACACACCGACGCGCTTGCCGCGCAATGCTTCCTTCATCTTGCGCGCGGCTGCGAAGCCCAGGCAGCCGGTCGGTTCGACTACGATCTTCATGCGCGAAGCAAAGAAGCGCATGGCGTCCACCAGTTCCGCATCGCTGACGGTCAGGATGTCGTCGACGTCGCGCTTGATGATGGGGAAGGTGAGCGAGCCAAGGTGCTGCGTCTGTGCGCCGTCGGCAATCGTCTTTGGCGTATCGATATGCACGATCGCGCCGCTGCGGAACGATTGCTGGCCGTCGTTACCGGCCTCCGGCTCCACGCCGTACAGCTTGCACCTTGGCGACAGCGCGCGTGTCGCCAGCGCAGAGCCAGACAGCAGGCCGCCGCCGCCCAGGCAGACGAAGAAATAATCCAGTTCACCCACTTCCTCGAACAGCTCTTTGGCGGCCGTGCCCTGGCCTGCGATCACGTCGGCATGATCATAAGGCGGGATCAGGGTCATGCCCTTTTCCTCGGCGAGCCTGCGGCCGATGGCTTCGCGGTCTTCCTTGTAGCGGTCATACGTCACGACATTGCCGCCGTAGCCGCGCGTGGCCGCTATCTTCGATGCTGGCGCGTCCTCCGGCATGATGATCGTGGCAGGGATGCCAAGCAGCTTGGCCGACAGCGCAATGGCCTGCGCGTGGTTGCCGGACGAGAAAGCCACCACGCCGGCCTTGCGCTGCGCCTCATTGAAACGCGAAAGGGCATTGAAGCCGCCGCGGAACTTGAAGGCGCCCATGCGCTGCATGTTCTCGGCCTTGAAGAAAATCTCCGCGCCCAGTTCCTCATTGGCGGTGCGGGAGGTGAGCACCGGCGTGCGGTGGGCGTGGCCCTCGATGCGGGCGGCTGCTGCGACGATGTCTTCGAAAGTGATACTCATGGTTCTCCTTGCTTACCAGGGCCAGGCGATATCCTGGCCGATGTTGTTGGCGAGGGCGCGCTGGTACAGCATGCGCACCGTGGTGAGGTCCTGCAGGGCGATGCCCGTCATATCAAAAATCGTGATGTCGCCGGCCGCGCGCGGCGTTGCGCCCGCGCTGGCGGCAAGCAGTTCGCCAAGTTCCGCTGCAGGCAGTTCATTGGCCCATTGCAGTTCGCCGATATGGCGCGCCTGTGGCAGGTCGTCGGCCCATACGCGCGCGCGCTCCAGCAGGCCCGCAGGTAGTTCGCGCTTGCCTTGCGTGTCCGCGCCTACGGCGTTGATGTGCGTCCCTGCGCGTACCGCATCGGCGCTGAACAACACGCTGTGGCCTGGCGTTGCGGTGATGATCACATCCGACGCTGCAACCGCTGCATCGGCGCCAGCGGTACCAGCGCCTCCCGCAAGCGCTGTATCGCAGCGGCCGTTGAACAGCGCCTCGAACGCGGGCGCCTGCAGGCCATCCGAAGTCACGTAACGCACGCGTTTGAGCGAGGGCAGGGCATGCAGCGCGTATTCCACGTGCCCGCGTGCCTGCACGCCGGTGCCAAATATGCACAGCTGCTCGCTATCGGCGCGCGCCAGCAGTTGCAGCCCGAGCGCGCCGGCGGCAGCTGTGCGCGCGGTCGTCACTGCGTTGCCGTCGGCGATGCACAATGGGCGCCCGCTGCGCGGGTCGATCAGCATGATGGTGGCCTGATGCGCTTCGCCTCCCGCTTCGCGATTTGCGGGCCAGAAGCCGGCGGCCTTGAAGCCAAGCAGTTCCTGCGAAGGCACGTCGCCTGATTTGATGCCGAATACCGCGCTGCCCGGCAGCTCTTCACGCACCAACGGGAAGACGCGTGCGGCGCGCGCAGCGTGCAAGGAAAAGGCTTCGCGTACGGCAGCGTGCACCTCGTCGGGCTGTAGCAGCGCGGCGACCGCATCGCGGTCCAGCAGCAGCAGGCGGGCGTCGTTATTTTGCATAGTTGTAGACCGTGGCGCGGGACACGCCCAGATGGGCGGCGATGATTTCCATCGAGCGGCGCATCTCCAGCAAACCGGCGTCGCCCAGTTCGCGCACCAGGGCGCGGCGGTCATCCGCTTTCAGCGCGCGCGGCGTGGTGGACAGGCGTGCAGCGAATTGTTCGATATGTGCGCGGATCGCGTCGGCGCCGGCGGCCGGGGCAAGCGACTCGATCACTGCGGCGGCAGGGTCGACATTGCTGAACTGGCCCAGCATCGCTTGCAGGCTGCGGAACAGGTTCAGGTCGACGTTCATGCAGAGCGCGGCGATGTACTGGCCTTCGCTGTCCTTGATGCCGACCGAGGTGCTCTTGGCGGGACGGCCGTCTGGAAAGGTGTTCGGGTAGTTGGCCAGCACTTGCGGGAAGCCCGGATCGGCAATTCGCGCCAATCCCAGCTCCGTCGCCGGCGCGCCGACCGCGCGGCCGGAGAGGTTGTTATGGATCGCCAGCACGGCATGGCCAGGATCGAGCAGGTCATGCAGCACCACTTCAGTGAAGGGCGCCAGCGTACGGCCAAGCCCGTCGGCCACCTGTTTCATCTGCTCCAGCAGGTGCTGCTGCTCGGAAGTTCGTTTCATCATCAAGACAGATTATCTCGTTTTAGATGAAATGTAAACTAGACCTCAAAAAAAGCCCCGGACAATGCCGGGGCTCGGGAAGGACACCCGCTGAGAGGAAACCACGGATGCCGAGGAGACCTGCGTACAGCGTTGCTTCTGCCGGCCACTGGGACCGGCGGGGGGATCAATTACTGCTTCTTGCCGTTGGCGGCAACAGTGCTGAATTGGTTCACTGCAGCATTCACATTGGCTTCGAAGGTTTCAGCAGCAGCCTTGGCGCTCTTGGTGAATTGCTCGTAACCGGCATTGGCATTGTTCAGGGCAGACTTGAACAGGGCGACGGCGCTTTCGCTGCCGGCCGGGGCGTTTTTGCTCACTTCGTCAACCAGCGAGATTACCTTGCGGTTGGTCTCGGCGATCTGGGATTCGGCGGCCTTGCTGAATTCAGCGCCGGTGCCGGAAGCGATCGATGCCAGGTGACGGCTGTAAGCGATGGCTTTTTCGGCGACTGGCTGGGCCTGGGCAGCGGACAGCGTGAAGAACTCTTGCGGGTCCTTGGCCGACAGCAACTGACGGGTTGCGGCCGACGATTCTTCCAGCGATGCCTTGGCAGCGGTGATGTTCAGGTCGACGAACTTCTCAACGCCTTCGAAGGCTTTGTTGGTCAGCGAAGAAAAGAGTGCGAATTGGCTTTCGAAGTTTGCCTTGGTGGCATTAGAAAACTGCTCAGGAATCGCAAACATTGGACTCTCCAAATAAGTGAATTTAGTCGTTGGAACTTGATGTTTCTGCAACGGAAAACAACGCATTGTGCAACGCAACAAAGACGATTATCCGGGTTCAGGAATCAAAGTCAAGCAGTTTTTGTGCGTTGCACAAACTAACTAACTTATTGTCAGTAAAGGGTTTCTGGCTAGAAAAATCATAGGTATTGCTGCCAAGCAGGGTATTGGCGCCCGATGCTAGAATCGCCGCATGCGCTCGCTCTTTTCCCCCATCCCGCTGTTCTTCGTTTTCCTCTGGAGTACCGGCTTTATCGTGGCCCGCTACGGCCTGCCGTATGCTCCGCCGCTGACCTTCCTGCTGCTGCGTTTCCTTGGCGTGCTGGCGATCCTGTTGCCCGCCGTGCTGCTGCTGCGCGCGCCATGGCCAAAAGGGAAGGTGGGCCATGTGGCGCTGGCCGGCCTGCTGCTGCAAGCGGGCTACCTGAGCGGCGTCTGGTGCGCCATCAAGATAGGCATGCCGGCCGGCTTGTCGGCCCTGGTGGTCGGCATGCAGCCGATCCTGACCGCCTTTGCGGCGCCATTGGTCGGCGAGCGGGTACGCCCGCGCCAATGGCTGGGCCTGCTGTTTGGCATCAGCGGCGTGGCCCTGGTGGTGTACGCGAAGATCACCTTGCTTGGCCTCAGTTGGCAGGCGATCGCGTTGGCAGTGTTCGCACTCCTGTCGATTACTGCGGGAACGCTTTATCAAAAGCGTTTCTGCCCTCAATTCGACCTGCGGACGGGTACCGTGATCCAGTTCGCCGCATCCTTTGCCGCCGTGTTGCCGTTTGCCCTGCTGCTGGAAGATATGGGCTCGGTCCAATGGGTGCCGCAATTCTTTGGCGCCTGGGCCTGGTCGGTGCTCGCCTTGTCCATCGGTGCAATCTTCCTCCTGTTTGCGCTGATTCGTCGCAGCGACGCGACCCAGGTCACAAGCCTGCTCTATCTTACGCCGCCAACCACCGCGCTGATGGCCTGGGCAATGTTTGGCGAAGTCCTGAACGGGATGGGCATTGCCGGTATGGCGCTGGCGGTGATTGGAGTAATATTTGTGATTAAGCAACCCAAATAGGCCACAATCATGATCAGCTCCCCAGCACAGCAGGCCGTCGACGCGGCCATTACCTCGCGCCGTTCGATCCGCGCTTTCCAGCCCACCCCGGTGCCGCGCGAGGATGTCGAAGCCATCCTGGAAGTGGCGTCGCGCGCGCCTTCCGGCACCAACACCCAGCCCTGGAATGTCTATGTGCTGACCGGCGCCATGAAGGAAGCCTTGTCCTCCAGAATCCTGGCCGCCTATGCCGATCCGGAGCAGAACAAGCTGCATCGCGAGGAATACGCTTACTACCCGCGCGAATGGGTGTCGCCTTACATCGACCGCCGCCGCAAAGTGGGCTGGGACCTGTACTCCCTGCTGGGCCTGACTCGTGAAAACAAGGCCGGCATGGCCGCCCAGCATGGGCGCAATTTTGAATTCTTCGATGCGCCGGTGGGCATGATCTTCACCATCGAGCGCATCATGGAGCAGGGCTCCTGGCTCGATTACGGGATGTTTTTGCAAAATATCATGGTCGCGGCGCGTGGCCGCGGCCTCGATACCTGCCCGCAGGCTGCCTTCACCCAGTATCACCGCATCATCAGCGAGGTGCTGGGCCTGCCGGCCAGCGAAACTGTTGTATGCGGGATGTCGCTTGGATTCGCCGATAGTGGCAAAATTGAAAATACGCTGGTAACCGAGCGCGAGCCGATTGCCAAATTTGTTAAATTTATGGAGTGAACAAGCTTTCGTTGCAGCGTCGCGTCACTATGGGAATTGTGTATTGCGAGGCTGAAAACATTGGTGAAGAAAAGTTTGATTTAGCTTGCGCAGGAATCTGGTTTTGCTACACTGCAACTAGCGATTCAGCTGTTTCACACCGGGGAATGACGAATGAACAAACTTGCTATCAGCGTGCTTGTGTCCTTGCTTTGCGCATCGGCGTCAATGGGATCTGCACAAGCGGCCGTCAAGAAAGCTGGTACCCGTTACGCCGCCCCGGTAACGAAATCCCAGATGGTCAAGCGCACGATCAGTGTGCGTGGCCGCAACAAGATCGTTTACCAGCGCGTGACCAAGGTGCCTGACGTCAGCCGTCCGACCATGGGCGACCTCGCCGGGCTGAACCTGGTGCGTGATCCGCTCGACCTGAAATCCAATGTGGCCCTGGTCCTCGACCAGGCCAATTCTGAAATCCTGTTCGAAAAGAACGCTGGCGTGGCTTTGCCGATCGCATCGATCACCAAGATGATGACCGGCCTGGTGGTGGTGGAAGCCAACCAGGACCTCGATGAAGTGCTGACCGTTACCGACGAAGACGTCGACCGCGAGAAATTCAGTTCCTCGCGCCTGAAGGTGGGCGACCACCTGACCCGTCGCAATATGCTGCACATTGCCCTCATGAGCTCGGAAAACCGCGCCGCGTCGGCCCTGGGCCGCAACTATCCGGGCGGCTTGCCGGCTTTCGTGCAGGCGATGAACGAGAAAGCGCAATCGCTGGGCATGAACGATACGCACTATGTCGATTCGAGCGGCCTGTCCAAGATGAATGTGGCCAGCGCACGCGACCTGGCCAAGCTGGTGCAGGCTGCCTACGAACACCCGATCCTGCGCGAATTCTCGACCGACCCGAAAGCCGTGGTGGAAAACAGCGGACGTCCTGTCACCTTTGGCACCACCAACCGCCTGGTGGCGCCGAACTCGGGCTGGGAAATCGGCCTGCAGAAAACCGGCTTCATCAATGAAGCTGGCCGTTGCATGATCATGCAGGCAATGGTGGAAGGGCGCGCTGTGATCATGGTGCTGCTGGATGCCAAGGGTTCCGCGGCGCGCGTTGCCGACGCGACCCGCATGAAGAAGTGGCTGGCCGCGCTCAAGCCAACCTTCGGTGAAAATGTCAGCGGCGCCAGCACCAGCGCCCAGTCTTACTCGGGTATGTAACCCAGGGTTGCGGAGATCTGGTTGGCGGTATTGACCAGGTCTTCCAGCCAGTCATCCTGCAGCCGGTCCGCCGGCGCGGAAATCGACAAGCCTGCCACCAGTTTGCCGGAATCGTCACGGATGCCGGCTGCCATGCAGCGCACTCCCAGTTCCAGTTCCTCATTATCGCGCGCATAGCCGCGTGCACGTACCAGGCTCAGCTCGCGTTCCAGGCGCGCCAGGTCGGTAATCGAATTCTTGTTGTGGCCGGCCAGGCCGGTGCGGGTGGCATAGGCGCGGATGGCCTTCGGTTCGTCCACCGACAGGAACAGTTTGCCGGTCGATGTCAGGTGCAGAGGGCCGCGGGCGCCGATGGCGCGCACCACCTGCATGCCCGAACGCTCGGAGTAGGCGCGGTCAATGTAGACGATCTCGTCGCCCTGGCGCACCGACAGGTTGATGGTTTGCTGCGTCTTCTTGTGCAGGGCGCGCATCGAATCGAGCGCAGCTTCGCGCACGGACAGGCGGCTTTTCACCACATTGCCCAGTTCCAGCAGGCGCATGCCGAGGCGGTAGGTGCCAGGCTCAACGCGGTCGACAAAGCGCGTCACCACCAAGTCGTTCAGGATGCGGTGGGCAGTGGAGGGATGCAGGCCCGAGACTTTCGACAGTTCCTTCAGGCTGACCGGATCCGGATAATTCGCCAGGGCGTCAAGCAGGGCCGTCATACGGTCGATGACCTGGATCGTCGTTTTCGGCTCCTGCGGGGGCAGGGTTTCGCTTTTCATGATGTGGTTGGTGCAGTGCAGTATAGGCAGACTTATTTATACCATGATGTGAAAAAAATGGGAATTCTGTCGCTATAATCCGTGTCCATGGAACCTACTAGTGAATTTAAAAGCAAGAGCGGCCTGAAGCGTATTTACTCGGCCTTTTTTTACTCCCTCGCAGGCTTGCAGACCGCCATCCGTTCCGAGCATGCCTTCCGCCAGGAACTGGTCGTATTCGTCATTGGCACCATCGCTGCCCTCCTGCTGCCGGTTTCTGCTTTCCAGAAGCTGGTGCTGATCGGCAGCATGGTGATCGTACTGATCGTCGAACTGATCAACTCTGCAATTGAAGCAGTGGTGGACCGTGTCTCGCTGGAGCGCCACCCGCTGTCCAAGAACGCCAAGGATTTTGGCAGCGCCGCCGTGCTGCTCGCCTCCCTTCTTTCGGGTGCGACCTGGCTGGTCGTACTGGTCAATCGCTTCTTTTAATTACTTTCCGGTATAACGAACGTCGAAAGTATTCGTTCGTATTTATATAAGGGGCGGTTAATCTGGCATCTCCAAACAAAAAAGGGGAAACCAGATGCTGTCCAGGAAACTGATTGCCGCTGCCTTGTTCGCCACTGCCGCAGTGGCGCAAGCAGCCGACGTGAGCTTGCTCAACGTCTCCTACGACCCGACCCGCGAGCTGTACCAGGACGTCAACGCCGCCTTTGCCAAGGAATGGAAGGCCAAGACCGGCGACAACGTGAAGATCAAGCAGTCGCACGGCGGCTCGGGCAAGCAGGCGCGCGCCGTGATCGACGGCCTGGAAGCCGACGTGGTGACCCTGGGACTGGCCTACGATATCGACGCAGTCGCCGAGCGCGGCCTGGTCAACAAGGATTGGCAAAAACGCCTGCCCCATAACGCCACCCCCTACAGTTCCACCATCGTCTTCCTGGTCCGCAAGGGCAACCCGAAAGGCATCAAGGACTGGAGCGACCTGGTCAAGCCAGGCGTGGCGGTGATTACCCCGAATCCCAAAACCTCCGGCGGCGCCCGCTGGAACCACCTGGCCGCATACGGCTATGCCCTGCGCCAGCCGGGCGGCAACGATGCCAGCGCGCGCGATTTCCTGAAGAAGCTGTACAAGAACGTGCCAGTGCTGGATTCCGGCGCGCGCGGCGCCACCACCACCTTCGTGGAGCGCGGCATCGGCGACGTGCTGGTCGCCTGGGAAAACGAAGCCCTGCTGGCGATCAAGGAGCTGGGCCCGGACAAGGTTGAAATCGTAGCGCCTTCGGTCTCGATCCTGGCCGAACCGCCTGTGGCCGTGGTCGACAAGGTGGTCGACAAGCGCGGCACCCGCAAGGTGGCCGAGGCTTACCTGAACTTCCTGTACACCGACCAGGCCCAGGCCATCATCGCCAAGAACTACTACCGCCCAGGCATCGAGAAGGAAGCGAAGAAGTACGCCGCCCAATTCCCGAATGTGAAGCTGTTCAAGATCACCGACGTCGCCGGCGACTGGACTACCGCGCAGAAAACGCACTTTGCCGACGGCGGCGTGTTCGACCAGATCTACCAGCCTGGCGCGAAAGTCGCCGGCCAATAATTCGAGAAATACACGCAACGGAGGGCCGCATGGCGATCCAACAACTGAACCAATTCCGCGTCCTGGTCGCGCCAGGCCTGCATAACAGCGGGCCCGATCACTGGCAGTCCCGCTGGCAGCGCCTGTACCCGCGCTTTGAGCGGGTGGAGCAGAAGCGCTGGAGCGATCCGGTCCTGCTGCGCTGGGCCGACCGCCTGGATGAAGTACTGGATGAAGAGCGCCGTCCGACCCTCATCGTTGCACACAGTTTCGGCTGCCTCACCACGGCATTAAGCCTGTCACGTTCAACCTCCCCCCACGTGGCGGGGGTATTGCTGGTGGGGCCTGCCGATCCCGATAAGTTCCAGGTCAGCTCCCTGCTGCCGCACGGGGAACTGCCTTGCCCATCGATCATGGTGGCCAGTACCAACGACCCATGGATGACTGCAAAAAGCGCAGAAACCTGGGCGCAGCGCTGGGGCAGCGACTTCGTCAACGCCGGAGCGCTGGGACATATCAACGCCGAATCAGGCTTGGGCGACTGGCGTTTTGGCCAGCGCCTGCTGCAAGTCCTGGCGCAGCGCGCATCACATTTAACATTGGAGAAAAAGAATGAGTTTACGCCTTGGCGATACCGGGCCGGACTTCGAGCAGGATTCCAGCATTGGCAGCATCAGGTTTCATGAATGGGCAGGTGATTCCTGGGTCGTGCTGTTCTCGCACCCGGCCGACTTTACGCCGGTCTGCACCACGGAACTTGGACTGACCGCCAAGCTGAAACCGGAGTTCGACAAGCGCAACGTCAAGGCGATCGCGCTGTCGGTCGACCCGGCCGACAAGCACAAGGAGTGGATCAAGGATATCGAAGAAACCCAGCAAACCGTGGTGGGCTTCCCGATCATCGCAGACGCCGACCGCAAGGTCGCCGAGCTGTACGACATGATCCACCCGAACCAGTCGGCCACGGCTACCGTGCGTTCCCTGTTCGTGATCGATCCGGCCAAAAAACTGCGCCTGCAGATCACCTACCCGCTGAGCACCGGCCGCAACTTCGATGAAGTGCTGCGCGTAATCGACGCCCTGCAGCTGACGGACAAGCACACCGTCGCTACCCCTGGCAATTGGAAGGATGGCGATGACGTGATCATCCCGCTCACCGTGCAGGATCCGGAAGTGATCAAGCAGAAGTACCCGGCAGGCTTCAAAGCCCCGCGTCCTTACCTGCGCATTACGCCGCAACCGAACAAGTAACTGTTTTGGGAACGGCGCATGCGCCTATGCCGGTCAGGAAGGGGAGAAGATCACCAGGTCTCCGGAATGGCTAGTGCAGATGTTCTTGCAGGCGCCCCTCGGGGCGCTTTTTTTCTTTCAGCATTTCGCGCAGCGCCGCGATCTCGTTGCGCGCTGCGACGATGCATTGGGGATTGTTCTTGCCGCCGGGCGGGGCGAATTCGACGGCTGCCAGGATGGCCGCCTGGATCGTCGACAGTTTATCGAATGCAGCCAGGGGCAGCCCGGCATCTTCGAAATCGGCCACCAGGTGCTTGGCGGTGCAGTAGACAGTGGCCTTTTCGAACTTGGTATAGGCCTGCAAGGCCATTTCGGTCAGGTCGCACAAACGGTCGGTCAGCAACAGAGCATCAGTCATCACACTTCCTCCCATGAATCGCTTGCAGACAATGTAGCACTTGGTTGAATACAAGCCAATAGCCTTGGATCTGTTCCATTCATGCAACGTTGGCAGGTGATTCACTTATCAGAAATGAATTATTTCTTTGTGAGTTCAATTGTGCGAGGTTAGTATTTTTTCGCGGCACCAAATAAAAATCGTTAGAGAGATCGGAATACCTATGAAACGCACCCTCATCGCCAGTGCTGTTTTGCTGGCCACCTCGCAAGCTTACGCACAAACCGCCGCCCAACCCGGCGCTGAAGAACAGCAGACCGTGGTCGTGCTGGGCTCGCGCGCAACCGCCAAAACCGCGCTCGATACTGCCGCGCCGGTCGGCCTGATCAATTCCAAGGACCTGCAGACGGCCGGCCCGCTGGAACTGGGCAAGCTGCTGCAAACGCTGGATCCGTCGTTCAACTTCTCCACCACCTTCATCAGCGACGGCACCGACATCATTCGCCCTGCGACCCTGCGCTCGCTTGGCCCGGACCAGCTGCTGGTGCTGGTGAACGGCAAGCGCCGCCACCAGCAGGCGCTGGTTAACGTGCAGCAAACCATCGGCCGCGGTTCGGCCGGTACCGACATCAATGCCATTCCGCTGTCGGCCATCCATCACATCGAAGTGCTGCGCGATGGCGCGGCGGCCCAGTACGGCTCGGACGCGATTGCCGGCGTGATCAACATCGTGCTGAAGTCGAACGTGAACGAGACCGCCATCAGCGGCCAGGTTGGCACCACCAAGGAAGGCGACGGCGACATGATCTCCGGCAGCGTGAACCGCGGCTGGGCGCTGGGCGAAGACGGCGGCTACATCAACCTGTCGCTGGAAGGCCGCAAGCGCGACGAGACCAACCGTGCCGGCCCTGACTCGCTGCGCGTCGATCCGCCGCGCGTGACCCAGCGCATCGGCGACAGCGATGCCAAGGATGCCTTCCTGTGGTGGAATGCGGCGCTGCCGGTCGACAAAGCCGGTGAGTTCTACACCTTCGGCGGCGTTTCCAAGCGCAAGGGCGATTCGTCGGGCTTCTTCCGCTCCAAGGGCGATGGCCGCAACGTGCCTGCCGTGTATCCGGAAGGCTTCCTGCCGAATATCCGCACCACCGTGAAAGACGCTTCGTTCGCCTTCGGCTACCGCCGCGACCTGCCGAACGACTGGAAGGCCGACATCAGCATCAACCATGGCCGCAGCGAGCTCGATTTCCATGAGAAGCAGACCATCAACGTCTCCTACTGGTACGAGCCGAAACCGGGCGGCGGCATCTACGCCGAGTCGCCGTTCGAGGCCGATACCGGCAAGCTGAAATTCAACCAGACCACCTTCAACGCCGACATCAAGGGCCCGGTCAAATTCGGCAGCGAAGAGGTGTTCGTGGCCACCGGCTTCGAGTACCGCCGCGACAACTACCAGATCGTCGCTGGCGATCCCGTGTCCTACCAGTACGGCCGCACCAACAACCCGGCGATCGCGATCACCAACCAGACCGGCGGCGTCGCTGCATCCGGCACCCAGGGCTTCCCCGGCTACACCCCGGCCACCGCGGTGGACGAGGGCCGCCACAATATCGCCCTGTTCCTGGATACCGAATACCACCCGGTCAAGGACCTGCTGCTGGCTGCTGCAGTGCGCTACGAGAAGTACTCCGACTTTGGCAACACGACGACCGGCAAGCTCAGCGCGCGCTGGGACCCGACCAAGGAATTCGGCCTGCGCGGCAGCGTGTCGTCCGGCTTCCGCGCACCGGGCGTGCAGCAGAAGTTCTACAGTTCGGTATCGACCAACCTGAACCAGGCTGGCCAGCTGACCGAGACCCTGACCGCGCGCGAGGGCAGCGCCGTGACCACCGCGCTTGGCATCAAGCCGCTGAAGGAAGAAACTTCGCGCAACGCCTCGATCGGCATGGTGCTGCGTCCAGCCAAGAACATGTCGCTGACCGCCGACCTGTACCAGATCAAGATCAAGGACCGCATCGTGTTCTCGAGCGAGATTTCGCCGGAAGCCGGTGGCGGCCCGATCGCCAACGTGTTGAATCCGCTGGGCGTAGGCCAGGCGCAGTTCTTCACCAACGCGGTCGATACCAAGACCAAGGGCCTGGACATTGTTGCCGACCATACCACCAAGTTCACCTCGTCGACTCTGGTGCTGTCCGGCCAGTTGGGCTTCAACAAGACCGAAGTGACCAAGCGCCATTCGCCATCCAGCCTGCTGACCGGCGACCAGTTGTTCAACCAGGCGCAGGTGACCCTGATCGAACGCGGCCAGCCACGCAAGCACCACGTTGTGGCGGCTGACTACACCATCGGCCAGTGGAACGTGAATGCCCGCGCCAACTACTATGGCGAAGTGCAGGGCGAGGGCTTCAGCCCGCTGCAGACCTGGGATGCAAAGTGGATCGTCGACGCGAGCATTCGTTATAGCTTCAGCAAGAAAACCACCGTGGCCTTGGGCTTCAACAACCTGTTCGACACTTACCCGTCGGAGTGGACCAATGGCGGCGATTTCCCGAAACTGGGCTTCAAGTACTGCTGGGAAACCTGCCCGTTTGGCGTGAATGGCCGTTCGATGTACCTGAAGTTCGATACCGCCTTCTGAACGATTACTTCCTTCTTGAAAGCGCCTCCGGGCGCTTTTTTTATAAGCAAATAAGGAATTCGTTGTTGAGAACTCATGCGCATCTGGATACCCTAGCGGGTCTTGGAAGGATTTCGCATGGATCTGTCGTTCATCGTTTCTGGTTTTGTCGTAGGCGCGCTCGTTGGTTTGACCGGTGTGGGGGGCGGTTCGCTCATGACGCCTATCCTGACCCTGATGTTCGGCGTTTCACCCTCGGTGGCAGTGGGCACCGACCTGGCCTTTGCCTCGGTGACCAAGAGCGCCGGCACATTCGCGCATCGCTTGCGCGGCACCGTGCGCTGGGACATCGTACGCCTGCTTTGCTTCGGCGCCTTGCCGGCGGCCGTTGTCGCGACCGTTGGCCTGAAGTATTTCGGCGCGCTGGACAAGCAGATTGGCCATATGATCCGCCTCTGCATCGCCGGTTCCGTCATGCTCACCGTGGTGGCGATCCTGTTCCGAGGCAAGATGCTGGCCTGGATGCTGGCCCACCCTGAGCGGCAGCTGCAGGGCAGGGCGCTGGCAGTGTCCACCATCGTTGCCGGTGCCGTACTCGGCACGCTGGTGACCATTTCCTCCATCGGCGCCGGCGCCGTGGGCGCTACGCTGCTGGTGCTGATGTATCCCCGCCTCACGCCGGCAGAAGTAGCCGGCACCGACATCGCCTATGCCGTGCCGCTGACCGCGATTGCCGCTATCGGGCATTGGTGGCTGGGCTCCATCGACTGGACGCTGCTCCTGACCTTGCTGATGGGCTCAGTGCCTGGCATTACCCTTGGCTCCTGGTTTGCACGCTCCATGCCGGAGCGCTTCCTGCGCGGCGTGCTGGCTACCGTCCTGGTATCCGTGGCGGCCAAACTGGTGGCCTGAACACCTCGCCACTGCCGTTTTGGCATCTAAGCAAATGAAAAAAGCGTAGTTTGGTTTATAACGCATGAATGCGAACATGCGCTCCTGTTAGTCGAAAATGTAATAAGGGAGCAAGCATGTCTGCAGTTGCTGCATCAGTGCCCACCCCGGCGGCAACGCCGGGAGGAGAGGTCAAAGCCCGCAAAGCGCCATACCGCGTGATGCCCGGCTTTAACCTGTCCCTTGGCTTCACCATCCTGTACCTGACGCTGATCGTCCTGATCCCGCTGTCGGCAATCTTCCTCAAGACCTTCACCATGACCTGGGAAGGCTTCTGGAGCGCGGTCACCTCGGAGCGCGTGGTTGCCTCCTACAAGCTGACGTTCGGCGCCTCCTTTATCGGCGCCGCATTGAACGTTTTCTTTGGCGGCATCGTGGCGTGGGTGCTGGTGCGTTACAATTTCCCCGGCAAGCGCATTGTGGACGCGCTGGTCGACCTGCCGTTCGCCTTGCCGACCGCAGTCGCCGGCATCACCCTGACCGCCCTGTATTCCTCCAACGGCTGGTTCGGCCGCTTTATTGAAGGCACCCTGGGCATCAAGGTCGCCTTCACCCCGCTGGGCGTGGTGGTGGCACTGACCTTCATCGGCCTGCCTTTTGTGGTGCGTACCGTGCAGCCGGTGTTGGAAGACGCCGAGCGCGAACTGGAAGAAGCCGCTGCCAGCCTGGGCGCCTCGGCCTTCCAGACCTTCCGCCGCGTCGTCTTTCCGACCATCTTGCCTTCGCTGCTGACCGGTTTTGCGCTGGCCTTTGCCCGCGCCACCGGCGAATTCGGCTCGGTGATTTTCATCGCCGGCAATATGCCGCTGGTTTCCGAGATTACGCCGCTGTTCATCATCACCAAGCTGGAACAGTACGACTATGCCGGCGCTACCGCCATCGCGGTAGTCATGCTGGTGGCCTCTTTCCTGATGCTGCTGGCGATTAACCTGCTGCAGGCCTGGTCGCGCGGGAGGAATGCAAAATGAGTGCATCTGCAACGCAAAAACGCCGCGGCGAACTGCCGCAACGCCATGATGCGCTGGAACCGCGCTGGGTGCGCTACGCCCTGGTCACGGTGGCTCTGACTTTCCTGACACTGTTCCTGTTCGTGCCGCTGGTGGCCGTGTTCACCGAGGCACTGAAAAAGGGCTGGGACGTGTATGCCAACGCCATCCTGGACGACGATTCGATTGCCGCCATCAAGCTTACCCTGCTGACCGCCGCCATCGCAGTGCCGTTCAACCTGGTGTTCGGCGTGGCAGCGTCCTGGGCCATCACCAAGTTCGAGTTCCTCGGCAAGAGCCTGCTGCTCACGCTGATCGACCTGCCGTTTTCCGTGTCGCCGGTGATCTCGGGCCTGATCTACGTGCTGCTGTTTGGCGCCCAGGGCTGGTTCGGCCCATGGCTGGCGGAGCACGACATCAAGATCCTGTTTGCCGTTCCGGGCATCGTTCTGGCCACCGTGTTCATCACCTTCCCGTTCGTGGCGCGTGAACTGATCCCGCTGATGCAGGCGCAGGGCAGCGAAGAAGAGGAGGCGGCCGTGGTGCTGGGTGCAAACGGCTGGCAGACCTTTTTCCGCGTGACGCTGCCGAACATCAAGTGGGGCCTGCTGTACGGCGTGATCCTGTGCAACGCGCGCGCCATGGGCGAGTTCGGCGCGGTGTCGGTGGTGTCGGGCCATATCCGCGGCGAGACCAACACCATGCCGCTGCAGGTCGAGATCCTCTACAACGAATACAACTTTGCCGCCGCCTTTGCCGTGGCCTCGCTGCTGGCCCTGCTGGCGCTGGTGACCCTGGCAGTGAAGACCTTTATCGAATGGCGCCTGCACGAAAACTACGGCGACGACGCCAAGGAGCATTGATATGACGATCGCAGTCAAGAACATCAACAAGCGTTTCGGCGACTTCGTCGCACTGGACAATGTATCGCTCGATTTCCCGCAGGGCGAGCTGACCGCGCTGCTCGGCCCATCGGGCTGCGGCAAGACCACGCTGCTGCGCTGCATCGCCGGCCTGGAGCATCCCGATTCCGGCCAGGTGCTGCTGGAGGGCCAGGATGCCTCCGACCGCCACGTGCGCGAGCGCCAGGTGGGCTTCGTGTTCCAGCACTATGCGCTGTTCAAGCACATGACCGTGTTCGAGAACGTGGCCTTCGGCCTGCGTGTCAAGCCGCGCAAGGAGCGACCGTCGGAGGAGCAGATCCGCCGCAAGGTGAAAGAGCTGCTGGAACTGGTGCAGCTGGACTGGCTGGCCGACCGATATCCGCCGCAGCTCTCCGGCGGCCAACGCCAGCGTATCGCCCTGGCGCGCGCGCTGGCTGTTGAACCACGCGTGCTGCTGCTGGACGAACCGTTCGGTGCGCTGGACGCCAAGGTACGCAAGGAACTGCGCCGCTGGCTGCGCCGCCTGCACGACGAGCTGCACGTCACTTCGATCTTCGTGACCCACGACCAGGAAGAAGCGCTGGAAGTAGCCGACCGCGTGGTGCTGATGAACAAAGGCCATGTCGAGCAACTGGGTTCGCCGGATGAGGTGTACAACCGTCCTGCCTCGCCTTTCGTGTACGGCTTCCTCGGCAACGTCAACGTGTTCCACGGCCGCGTGCATGAAGGCGTGCTGGCCAGCGACGGCGTCGAATTCGATGTGGAAGGCCAGGGCAGCGGCAAGGGCACGGCTTACATCCGCCCGCATGACCTGGAAGTTGAGCGCTATGTGCAGGGCGCGGAAGGCATCGTGGTCAAGCTGCGCCGCGCGCATGCGATCGGCCCGCTGGCACATCTCGACCTGGAGCGCGCTGACAATGCCCAGATCATCGAGGCGACCATTTCCAACGAACGCTATATCCAACTTAACCTGCAAGACGGCGAAACCCTGGTGGTGCGTCCCAAGCGCCTGCGCGTCTTCGTCGATGAAGGGGCACACGCATGAACTTCCAGCAATTACGCTCCGTGCGCGAAGCTGCGCGCCGCAACTACAACCTGACCGAAGTGGCGAACGCGCTGTTCACCTCCCAGCCGGGCGTAAGCCGCCAGATTCGAGAGCTGGAAGACGAACTTGGCGTCATCATTTTTGAACGTAACGGCAAGCGCCTGACCGGCCTGACCGAGCCTGGCAAGGGCATCCTGAAAATCGTCGACCGTTTGCTGGTGGAAGCGGAAAACCTGCAGCAGGCCAGCCTGGAGTTCACCGGCCAGAAAAGCGGCACGCTGACCATCGCGGCCACCCACACCCAGGCGCGCTATGCGCTGCCGAAGGCGGTTTCGCATTTCCGCAATGAGTTCCCGGACGTGCGCATCGCGCTGCAGCAAAGCGCCCCCGACCATATCGCGGAATGGGTCTTGTCGGGCAAGGCCGATATCGGCATCGCTACCGAAGGCCTGTCGCAATTCCCGGACCTGGTGTCCTTCCCGTGCTACCGCTGGAGCCACCTGGTGGTGGTGCCGGATGGCCACCCGCTGCTGACGCGCTCCCCGATCCGCCTGGAAGACCTGGCCGAATATCCGCTGATCACCTACGACGTCGGCTTCACCGGCCGCGGCCACATCGACGCCGCCTTCGACAAGGCTGGCGTGCGCCCCGACATCGTGCTGACTGCCATGGATTCGGACGTGATCAAGCAATACGTGACGCTGGGCCTGGGCGTTGGGCTGGTGGCTTCCATGGCCTTCGACCATGGCCGCGACAAGGGCT
The DNA here is from genome assembly GCF_001425005.1 of Duganella sp. Root336D2. Classification (GTDB taxonomy): domain Bacteria; phylum Pseudomonadota; class Gammaproteobacteria; order Burkholderiales; family Burkholderiaceae_D; genus Rugamonas. Next base: position 639,902 of record NZ_LMDB01000012.1, read on the forward strand.
TGCGCGCCATCGAGGCGTCGCACCTGTTCGCTGCAAATACAACAAGACTGGCCCTGCGCAAAGGAGCATACTTGCGCTCGTATGCCTACGAATTCATCACGCAGTTCGCCCCGGATTTGACGCGCAGCGACATCGAGCAGGCCTTGCAGGGAGGCGACCCCCTGTAACCTTGAAGGAGGTTGTATGGGTATCGGTAACTGGAAGATCGGCGTGCGCCTGGCCGCCGGATTGGGTCTTGCATTGGCCTTCATGGTTGGCATTGCCGTTACCGGCATCGTCAACCTGGGTAAGCTGAACGACGGCACCGAAGATATCGCCAGCGACAAGGTGCCGAAAGTAATCCTGGCTTACGAGGCGATCGGCGGCGTCAACGACATCGCGCGCGCCATGCGCAATGCAATGCTCTCAACTGACCCGGAAACGGTAAAGAAGGAGTTGAGACGCGTCGAGGACAGGAAAGCCGAGATTGATGGCAATCTCGATAAGCTTGCCAAATTGATTTCAGATGATGTGGACGCAGAAAGCAAGGCCAAACTCAAGGCGGTGCAGGAGGCGCGCGATCGCTACCTGGTCGTTCAGTCGACTTTCCTGCAAAAGTCCGCCGACGACAGCCAGCGCGAAGCGAACGTCAAATACCTGCTGACCGCAGTGCGCAAGGAGCAGACCGCTTACCTGGCCGCGCTGGGCGAACTGGTGAACTACCAGGCGGCCGCCGTGAACGCCGCCAGCGATGTCGCAGGCAAGGCCTACAGCAATTCCCGCGACGTGATGATCATACTGACCGCAGCGGCGGCCGCGCTGGCGGCATGGGTTGCATGGTGGGTCACGCGCAGCATCACCCAGCCGCTGAACCGCGCCGTTGATGTGGCGGAGGCCGTGGCCGGCGGCGACCTGACGCAACGCATCGACGTTACCAGCCGCGATGAAACCGGCCAGCTTTTGCAGGCGCTGGCGAATATGAACGACAGCCTGGCGCGCACCGTTGGCAAGGTGCGCTCCGGCTCGGACACTATCACCACCGCTTCCAACGAAATCGCCACCGGCAACCTGGACCTGTCCTCGCGCACCGAGCAGCAAGCCAGCTCGCTGGAGGAAACCGCTTCATCGATGGAGGAACTGACTTCCACCGTCCAGCAGAACGCAGAGAATGCACGCCAGGCCACGCAGCTTGTGGTGACTGCTTCCGACTTTGCCACGCGCGGTGGCGCTGTTGTGGGGCAGGTGGTCAACACCATGGGGGCGATCAAGGAGTCGTCGAACAAGATCGTCGATATCATCGGCGTGATCGATGGCATCGCGTTCCAGACCAATATCCTGGCGCTGAATGCCGCCGTCGAAGCGGCACGCGCGGGCGAGCAGGGAAGGGGCTTTGCCGTGGTGGCGTCGGAAGTGCGCAACCTGGCGCAGCGCTCCGCCGCAGCGGCGAAAGAAATCAAGGAGCTGATCGGGCACTCGGTCGACACAGTCGATGAAGGCGCGCGCCTCGTCGACCAGGCGGGGGAAACGATGGATGGCATCGTCAAGGCGGTGCAGCAAGTCAGTGACATCATGCAGCAGATCAGCGCCGCCAGCCAGGAGCAGAGCAGCGGCATCGCGCAGGTCAATCAGGCCATCGTCTCGATTGACGATGTGACGCAGCAGAATGCGGCGCTGGTCGAAGAAGCCGCGGCGGCTGCGCAATCGATGCGTGACCAGGCGGAAATGCTGGCCGAGGCGGTCAGTGTGTTCCGCCTGGCCGACCACCAGGCCGATGCGAAACGGCTGGCCGTGCGGGCAGTGGTGAAGGCGGCCACGCGACCGGCTGCAACTGCCGCCCCGCGGCTCGGCAAGCCTGCAGTGGCCGCAAAAACGGCCCGTGCGGACAATGAGTGGGAAGAGTTCTGAAGCGGCGCGGCTTGGAATTCTTACCAGCCGTCGCGGGTGCTGTTGGCAGCCAGCGCGGTGCGACGGGCCGCGGTTGCCGGAGCAGGCTGCATCGCGGCACGCGCAGCCAGGCGGGTGACGACGGCACTGCGGCGAGCCGGTTCAGCGGCGCCCGCTGCCGACAGCCGGAACACGCTGACTGCTTGCGATAGCGAGCCCGCCTGCTCTTGCAATGCGCCGGCAGCAGCGGCAGCTTGTTCCACCAGTGCGGCATTTTGCTGGGTTGCGCTGTCCATCTGTACCACAGCCTGGTTGATCTGTTGCAGGCCCGCGCTTTGCTCGCCGCTGGCAGCTGAAATCTCGCCGATAATGTCCGTCACCTGCTGCACGCTGAGCACCACCTCGGTCATGGTGCTGCCGGCCTGGTCGACCAGGCGGCTGCCTTCTTCCACTTGTGCCACCGAGTTGTCGATCAACTGTTTGATCTCCTTGGCGGCGGCGCCTGCTCGCTGGGCCAGGTTGCGTACTTCCGATGCGACGACTGCGAAGCCACGCCCCTGTTCTCCGGCGCGTGCAGCTTCCACCGCTGCGTTCAAGGCCAGGATGTTGGTCTGGAATGCGATGCCGTCGATGACCGAAATGATTTCCACGATCTTGTAGGCCGACTCGTTGATCGCGCTCATCTTATCGACCACTTGCGACACCACGGCACCGCCGCGCCGCGCCACTTGCGATGCATTGCCGGCCAACTGGTTGGCCTGCCTTGCATTGTCGGCATTCTGGCGCACGGTGGAAGTCAGTTCTTCCAATGAGGATGCAGTTTCTTCCAGCGAGCCTGCTTGCCGCTCGGTGCGTGCCGACAAGTCCACATTGCCGCTGGCGATTTCGGACGAAGCGGTGTTGATGGAGTCGGTAGCCTGACGCACATTGCCGACGATGCCGACCAGGCTGATGCTCATCTCGCGCAAGGCAGCCAGCAGCTTGCCGGTTTCATCTTGCGTATACACCTCGATCTGCTGCGTCAGGTCACCGGCTGCCACGCTCTCAGCGATCCGTATCGCGCGATTGAGCGGGATGGTAATGCTGCGCACCAGCCACCAGCCGATGCCTGCTGCGAGGGACAAGCCTCCTGCCAGGATGCCGATCACCATCAGGCGGAAGCTGGAGAAGCTGGCCTGGGATGTTTCGTACACCTGCTTGCCGATATCCTTCTGCAAATTGACCAGCTGGTTGATCACGTCGCGTACCGGCACGAAGCGTTCGCTCATTCGTCCATGCATTATGGATTTCATCTTCTCCATGTCACCGGCGCGGGCGGCTGCCAGCGCAGGTTCCAGTCCCTGTTCGAGATAGGCGGAGTGGGCTGCGCTGAAGCGCTCCACCAATGCCTTTTCTTCCACGGTCATCTGCGTGGCGATGTAGGCTTTCCAGATCGTGTTGGCCTGGGCGTGATCCTGCTCCACGCCCTTGACCATATCCGGCAGGGCGGCGGCATCACCGAGTGCCGCATTGGCCATTGCCAGCTGGTTGCGATTCATCGAGCGGATCATGTCCTGCAACTGCCCCAGCGCCACCAGGCGGTCCTCGTATACCGTCTGCAGGGAGGCATTCGAATTCGACAAGCTGGTAATGCCGGCAATGCCAATCACCGTCATCATGAGGGACAGGATGGCCAGGACAGTGACCAGGCGGGTTTTGATAGTCAGGTTGTTCAGCATGTACGGCTCCAGCCCGCGCGTACGCGCAAGCAAACGGCTTTGGTGGGATAGGAGGCCGCGAGGGTGGGGCGGCGTTTGGACAGGGCTGGCTGGGGCCGGCGAGGCGGACACCCTGGAAACCCGATGCTAGCAATAAGGTTTTAACGAAGCAAGTGAGAATTGGTGAGATTGTGGTTTATTCGCCGCCTGCACCGCTCCGCCGCATTGGGGTGCCAGGCGGAATACGCGCACTGCCTTGGCAAGGGCACAAGCCTGCTGCTGCATCGATGCGGCAGCGGCGGCGGCCTGCTCGACCAGCGCGGCGTTATGCTGCGTGGCCGCATCCATTTGCAGCATTGCTTCGCTGACCTGGCCGATGCCCATGCTTTGTTCGTGGCTGGCGGCAGTGATCTCATTGATAATGCCGCTGACGCGATGCACCGCCTGCACCACCTCATTCATGGTCGTGCCGGCCTGGTGCACCAGGGTGCTGCCAGCATTGACCTGCTGCATCGAGTGATCGATCAATTGCCTGATTTCCTGCGCGGCTGCCGCGGCGCGCTGCGCCAGGCCGCGTACCTCGCTCGCGACCATGGCGCAACCTTCAGGGCTTGCACCGCCGGCGCGCTGGGCTTCGGCAGAGGCATCCATCGCCAGGCGACCGGTCTGGGTGGCTATGCCGTCGATCACGCCGATGATGTCGGCCATCCTGAGCGAGGAGGCGTTGATGGCATCCATCTTTTCCACCGCCTGGAACACTGCGGCGCCGCCGCGTGTCGCCAGGTTCGCTGCACCTTGCGCCAGCAGGTTCACCTGGCGGGCATTGTCGGCATTCCGGCGCACAGTGCAGGTCAGCTCCTCCATCGACAAGGCGGTTTCCTCCAGTGCGCTGGCCTGTTTCTCGATACGGTGCGACAGGTCAAGGTCATCGTCGGCAATGTGCGCGGATGCGGCATGCAGGGTTTCGGTAGCCTGCCTAACGTTGCCGACCATGCCGGCCAGGCTCGAGTTCATTTCCTTCAGCGCCGCCAGCAACTGGCCGGTCTCATCGTTCGCAGTGATTTCAATCTGCTGCGTCAGGTCACCTCGGGCGACGGCCTGGGCAATGGCGACCGCACGATTGAGCGGCTGCGTGATGCTGCGCACCAGCCACCAGCCGATGATGGTGGCGAGAATGAGGCCGGCCGCCAGCAATCCAATGACCAGCTGGTGCTGGCTGGCGTATTTGTCTTCCGATGCGAAGTACTGCATTCTGCCGCGTTCGAGCTGATAGGCGATCAGCTTTTCCATTTCGATGCGAAGCTTGGGGAACATATGCTCTACCGGACCATCCACCAGGATGCGCATGGCGTCGATATCGCCTGCTTTGGCGGCGGCCAGTGCAGGCGCCAGGGCGTCGAGCATGAAGTGCCTGCGGGCGGCCTCGAAGCGTTCCGCCATTTCCCTTTCTTGCTCCGTGACGAAGGTTTCGCTGTATTCCTGCCACAGTTTGCTGGCATGGTCCCGGTCCTGTTCGACTTGATCGATCATTGCGGGCAAATCCGGTAGATCGGCATTCGCGGCGCGAACAATGACGAGCTGGTTGCGTAGCATGAGGCGCATCATCCCGTCGAGGTGACCGAGTGCCAGCAGGCGCTCCTGGTAGACGGTGCGCAAGGTATTGTGGGTTTGGCCAAGGCTTGCCAGGCCAACGCAGCCTACTGCAAGCAGCAGCACGGATAGCATGGTCAGGACGGCAATAAGCCGCGCCCTGATGGTCAGGTTTTTGAGCATGTCGGTTTTTCGAGGAAGATTGCCAAGGCCGCGGGGAGGTGGCGGCGAAGAATCAGGAAAGACATGGCCCGTGAGAGCGGGCAACCTGAGTGGGGAATAGTATCAACAACGTTCCCATACAGCAATTGGATAGATGGTCAGGCGCGCACCTGACCTTATCGGTTACTGCCCGGGGTTGGGCAGTTTGGCGTGAATTGCGTCGACTGCTGCCACAACCTCCGGCGACAGGCGCACATCGAAGGCATCGATGTTCTGTTTGAGCTGCGCCAGCGTGGTGGCGCCGATGATGGTGGAGGCGATGAACCAGCGAGAATAGCACCAGGCCAGTGCGAGCTGGGTTGGCGTCATCCCGTTGTCGCGCGCCAGTTTGGCGTACTGCGCCACCGCATCCAGTACGCCCGGACGCAGGTAGCGCGGGCTCCAGGTTGGCGGGAAGATCGTCAGGCGGCCGTGCGCCTTGGGATCGTCGTGATACTTGGCCGTGAGCTGGCCGAACGCCAGCGGGCTATATGCCATCAGGCTTACTTGCTCGCGGAAGCAGGTCTCGTCCAGGAAGCTGGTTTCGAAATGGCGCGCCGTCAGGTTGTACAGGTTCTGGATGGTGGCTATGCGCGGCAGGCCCTTCATTTCGGCCTGCTTGACGAATTCGGCCACGCCCCAGCTGCTTTCGTTCGATACGCCGATGTGGCGGATCTTGCCTTCCCTGATCAAGTCGCCCAGCACGGCCAGCGATTCTTCGATGGCGATGCTGTGGCGTTCCTTCTCAGGATCGAACTGGCTGGCGCCGAAGATCGGCACATTGCGGCTCGGCCAATGCAACTGGTACAGGTCGATGTATTCCGTCTGCAATCGTTGCAGGCTGGTCTCCACCGCAGCGCGGATATTGGCCGCATTGTGGTTGCTCTTGCCTTTGCGGATCCAGTGCATATACGGATTGGGTCCGGCGACCTTGGTTGCCAGCACCACGTCGGCGCGGCGGCCGGACTTTTTCAGCCACGTGCCGATGAAGCGTTCGGTATCACCCTGGGTTGCAGCGGACGGCATCACCGGATACAGCTCGGCGGTGTCGATGAAATTGATGCCGCGCTCCAGCGCATAATCGAGCTGGGCGTGCGCATCGGCTTCGGTGTTCTGCTGGCCGAAAGTCATCGTGCCGAGGCAGATCTTGCTGACCTTCAGGTCGCTGCGGCCGAGGGTGATCTTCTGCATGCTTAGCCCCGCAGCGCGTCGGCGCAATCGCGCACCAGCGCCGGGCCGGCGTAAATCAGGCCGGAGTAGAGCTGCACCAGCTGTGCGCCGGCTTCGATCTTGGCCTTGGCATCCTTGCCCTGCATGATGCCGCCGACGCCGATGATCGGCAGCGCATCGCCCAGTTCCGCTTTGAGCAGGCGAATCACATTGTTCGACAGTTCGAATACGGGCGCACCCGACAGGCCGCCGGCTTCGGCGCCGTGCTGCATGCCTTCCACCGCGGTGCGGCTCAGGGTGGTGTTGGTGGCGATCACGCCGTCGATTTTGTGGCGCAGCAGGGCGTCGGCAATGTTCTTCACCTGGTCGCCATCCATGTCCGGCGCGATCTTCAGGGTCATCGGCACGTAGCGCTTGTGCTGGTCGGCCAAGCGCAGCTGCGCTTGCTTCAGTTGCGACAGCAGGCCATCCACCTCCGATGCGCCCTGGAGCTGGCGCAGGTTCTTGGTGTTGGGCGAGGAGATGTTGACGGTCACGTAGCTGGCGTACGGGTAGACCTTGTCCAGGCAGTGCAGGTAGTCGTCGACGGCGCGCTCGATTGGCGTATCGGCGTTCTTGCCGATATTCAGGCCCAGCACGCCCTCGCGGTTCTGGTAGAAGCGCGACGACTGCACATTGGCCACGAAGGCGTCGACGCCGCCGTTATTGAAGCCCATACGGTTGATGATGCCGTGCGCCGCAGGCAGGCGGAACATGCGCGGCTTCGGGTTGCCCGCTTGTGCGCGCGGGGTCACCGTGCCCACTTCGATCGAGCCGAAGCCCAGGTCGGCCAACGCATCGATGAAGGCGCCATCCTTGTCCAGGCCAGCAGCCAGGCCGACCGGGTTGCGGAATGTCAGGCCCATGACGGTGCGCGGGTCGTCCTTCGGGCGGCGCACCATGACGCGCGTCAGGCCCAGGGCAGACAGGCGCTTCAGTGCCGGCAGGGTGAAATGGTGGGCGGATTCGGCATCCATCGAGAACAGGATGGGGCGGGCCAGGGAGTACAGGAATTTATCGGACATTGTGGGGAGCTTTGGTGTATTTTTGTAGCATTTTACACTGCGCCCCCTGGAGGACCTTCCGTGATCAAGCCTGGACTTGCCTTGCTGGCCTGCCTTTCCCTGCCTGCCGTCGCCGCCGAAAACCAGCTTTCCGCCGCCATTGCGCGCGACTATAAAACCAGCCTGGAGCCCTTGTTCAACCACTTGCATGCCAATCCGGAGCTGTCCTATATGGAGGTGCAGACGGCCGCGCGCATGGCCAGGGAATTGCGTGCAGCCGGTTTCGAGGTGACGGAAGGCGTCGGCAAGACCGGCCTGGTGGCCATCCTGCGCAATGGCAAAGGCCCGACTGTGATGGTGCGCGCCGACATGGACGCGCTGCCGGTGGAAGAGAAGTCGGACGCGCCGCACGCCTCCAGGGTCAAGGTGAAGGATTTGAGCGGCAACTTGGTGCCGGTGATGCATGCCTGCGGCCACGACGTCCACATGACCAGTCTGGTCGGCACCGCGCACCAGATGGCGGCCCGCCAGGGCGACTGGAAGGGCACCCTGATGCTGGTTGGACAGCCAGCCGAGGAACGTACCGGCGGCGCGCTCGATATGATGGCCGACGGTATCTACAAGCGTTTCGGCAAACCCGATTACGCGCTGTCGCTGCACGTTGGCGCCGATATCGAAGCCGGCAGGATTGAAGCCGGCGAAGCGCCGTTCTCCGGAGCCGACCTGATGGAAATCGTGGTGCACGGCATCGGCACCCACGGCGCCAGCCCGCATACCGGCAAGGACCCGGTCGTTATCGCCTCGCAGATTGTGCTGGCGCTGCAAACGGTCGTCACGCGCGACATCGCACCGCGCGAAGCCGCCTTGATTACCGTGGGCTCCTTCCATGCCGGCACCAAGGGTAATGTGATCAGCGATACCGCGCGCCTGGAGTTGACGGTGCGTTCGGAAAGCGACGAGACGCGCGCCAAGCTGCTGGAGGGTATCAAGCGGGTGGCCGAGCACACCGCACGCGCTGCCGGCGTACCGGAAGACAAGCTGCCGGAGATCCGCCATACCGACCGTCCGGTGCCGCCAACGCTGAACGACAAGGCCATGCTGCAGCGCCTGCGCAGCGTATGGTCAAGCAAGCTGGGTGAGGGAATCTTCGACAAGGGCTACCAGCGTGGCAGCATGGTCGGCGAAGACTATGCCCACTTCATTTATGGCCAGGGCATCCCGAGCGTGTATTTCATGATCGGCGGCACCCCGCCGGCGCTGGTGGAAGCGGCGCGCGCCGGCAAAGCCTCAATTGCGTACAACCATAGCCCGCTGTTCCGCGCCGATGCGGAGAAGTCGATCCAGACCGGGGTGCTGGCCACTACGGTTGCGCTGCTGGACCTGATGAAGAAGTAAGCGGGCCCCACACGCCTTTGATGCGTGCCTGCAGCGGCTGGAATTTGATCTTGTAGTTCATCTTCGGGCTGTCTTCGATCCAGTAGCCCAGGTAGACGAATTCCAGCCCCAGTTCATGCGCCTGCGCGATCTGCCACATCACGTTATAAGTGCCGAAGGAGGCGCCGGGTACGTCCGGGTCGAAGAAGGTGTAGACCGACGACAGCCCGTCCGACAGCACGTCGATGATGGAGACCATGCGCAGCGTGCCGTCCGGTTCGCGGAACTCCACCAGGCGCGTGTTGACCCGGCTTTGCAGCAGGAACTGCGCGTACTGGTCGCGTGAATCCTGGTCCATGCCGCCGCCCGCGTGGCGCGTACTTTGGTAGCGCAGGTAAAGATCGTAATGTTCGTCCGAGAACGACAGGCTGGCGACGCCGGCTTCCAGATTGCCGTGGCGCGCCCATGCCCGGCGTTGGCCGCGTGTCGGCGAGAACCCTGCGGCCACCACGCGCACCGGGATGCAGGCCTGGCATCCATCGCAATATGGACGATAAGTAAAGATGCCGCTGCGGCGAAAGCCGTTCTTCACCAGCTCCGAATACACATCGGCGTTGATCAGGTGGGACGGCGTCGCTACCTGTGAGCGGGCCTGTCGTGCATCAAGATAGCTGCACGGATAAGGCGCCGTTGTATAAAACTGCAACGTTGCGAATGGAAGGTCGTTAAGCTGCGTCATGATTCATATCATAACGCGTCCGCGGCTTAAAACGGTGCGATAGGGCACCAATCGCGTATCTGTGGCATCACAATATTTTTCTGCAAGTGGGCAATGAAGTCCTGGCGCGGTATGGGGCGCGCGCCGAGCGAAGCCAGGTGGCCGGTCTCTTGCTGGCAATCGATCAGCTCGACGCCGTGCTGTCGCAAAAAATGCACGAGGTAGGCCAGGGCGACCTTGGAGCCATCGGTGATGCGCGCGAACATCGACTCGCCGTAAAACATGGTGCCGATGGAAACGCCGTAAGCGCCGCCGACAAGTTCGCCGTCCAGCCACAATTCGGAGGAGTGGGCGAATCCCTGCTGGTGCAGGCCGCTGTAGCCGGCGATGATGTCTTCTGAAATCCAGGTGCCGGGACCGTCGCGCCGTGGTGCGGCGCAGGCGCGCATCACCTGTTCGAAAGCGCTGTCGAAACGCACTTCCCAGTGCTGGCCGTCGCGCGCAATCTTCTTCAGCGTCTTGCGCAGGCTGTCGGAAATCTTGAAGTCGGCGGTGCGCAGCACCATGCGCGGGTCGGTGCTCCACCAGAGGATGGGCTGGCCCTCGGAAAACCACGGGAAGATGCCGCGCTGGTATGCTGCCAGCAGCCGTTGCGGCGATAAATCAGCGCCTGCCGCCAGCAGGCCCGGCGCGTCCGTGCTCAGGGCTTCGGAGACGTCGGGAAAGGGCGTGTTGGCGTCGAGCCAGGGAATCATGTGTCGGACGGCTGGCGCATTGGCTGGGTGATGTCCTGGGTGTGGAAACCGTAGCCGCCGCCCTCGCGCATATTGGCGCGGTCGGCAAAGAACAACTCCAGCGTGGTGCGGATGGTCGGGAAGGCCAGGTCATCCCAGGGGATTTCCGCTTCCGTGAACATTTGGACGTCGAGGCTCTCTTCTCCCGGTGCAAAGTCGAGGTCGCGCAGGGTGGCCAGGTAGAACATATGCACCTGGTGCACGCGCGGCACGTTGAGCAGGGTGTACAGCTTGCCCAGGTCGATATTGGCGCCGGCCTCTTCTTCGGTTTCGCGCTGGGCTGCCTCGGCCGTGGTCTCATTGTTTTCCATGAAACCTGCCGGCAAGGTCCAGAAACCGCGGCGCGGCTCGATCGCTCGCTTGCAAAGCAAAACCTGCAATTCCCCGCCGCACTCCCAGACCGGGACCGTTCCCACCACCATCTTGGGATTTTGATAATGGATTGCGGAGCAGTTGACGCAAACATAGCGCGGCCGGTTGTCACCGGCCGGCACCATCAACTCAACAGGGTGGGCGCATTCTGAACAAAATTTCATACTGTCTACTTTACACCGAACTGCCGATTGCCGGAATTGAGCGAAATATATTCGAGCTATCGTAAGAAGATGTGGGATAAATATTGCCTAAATTGGCGGGAGGCCCTATAATACTTGCATCAGACGCGGGGTGGAGCAGTCTGGCAGCTCGTCGGGCTCATAACCCGAAGGTCACAGGTTCAAATCCTGTCCCCGCAACCAGAATTCAGAAGAAACCGTCATCGGCAGCTTGCGATGACGGTTTTTTTTCGCCGTTTTATTCCGCGGCGTGGGCCTGGCGCAGGAAATCCAGCAAATCGTCGCTCATCATGCGGCCGGCATTGAGCGCGGGTTCGTTTTCAAGTGCTTTACGGAAGCGCTCGCGAACGCCCGGTGCATTGCCGACCATATCGGTGAACAGTGCGTACCAGCGATGCGCCAGGGCACGCGCTTCCGGCGCCAGGGGCGAGGGGTTGGCGGCCATCTGGTCGCGGATTTCGCTGATCAGCCCCGGCCATTCCTGCGCCCGGGTGCTGAAATGCTTGTGCATGGTCTCGATTTCCTCGGGCAGCATGTATTTGCCGTAGATTGCCAGTTTGCTCAGGCCGCCCGCTGCCGCGACGTAGTCGCGCATCTCGACCGTGATGCCACTTGATTTGCGGTATTCCTCTTCACTTGACCACATATGGTCGAGTCGCCGCATCATGTCGAAACTGTGGCCAGCCTGGCGGCTGAATGTTGCCATCCATTTCTGCGCCAATTCTTGCACCGCTGGATCGGACGGCGCCACGCCTGCCGCCATTTTCTGTCCCACGGCTTCGATCAGCTTGGCCCATTCTTCGGGCGCGGCCGGATCGCTGTACATCGGCAGTTGTGCCAGTTCTTCCTTGCTAAAGTATTTGTCGTACACGGTCATTTGCTCCAGTGTGGTTAGCCAGGTAGCCAATTCCGGTTCTTCGCCTGCCAGTAATTGCCCGCGCAGGGCCACGAGCTGCTCGCGCAGCTTGGCGGCTTCGGCGATTTGCTGGTCGAGCGAATCGATCTGGCGCGCAATCAGGTCGGGCAGGGAAGTGCCGGGCTTGGCCAGGAATTGACCAATGTCGGACAGCGCCATACCGAAGCGGCGCAGCGCCTGCACCTGGTGCAGGCGGGCCACGTCGTCGCGGTTATACAGGCGGTAGCCGGCATCGGAACGTCCCGAAGGCTTGAGCAAGCCAATGCTGTCGTAATGGTGCAAGGCGCGGACGGTCAGGCCTGAACGGCGCGCCAGTTCACCTACTTTCAACATCATGCAGTGCTCCTTTTGTTCGTTACGTTACCAGCATGCTGGAGCCTGACGCTGGGTGAGGGTCAAGCGCTGCGTGCAAAAACGTGATGGTACGGCATCCATCCCTTATGATGTTGGGCATGCAACGTTTGCTTTTACTTATAGTCATCCTGCTGCTGGCCCGCGCGGACAGCAGTCGTGTGCCGAATGCGCATCCGGCGCTGGCGTTGCTGCCGCTGCAGATGGCGTGGGCCTGGGAGCGTGCGGAAGACCTGCGCTGGCTGCCTGGCGATGCCGGCGTCGCATTCGTCGCCTCCAGCATCATGCTGCAAGGCGAGCAAGCGCTGGTGCGTCCGCGTACCGCGCGCCTGTTGGTGGACCCGGCTACCGCGCGCGTGCCGGTGCTGCACGTCGACTTATCGGGGCGCGAGCCGCCGGCATTCAACGATGCGCAGATGCAGGCCATCGTTCAGGAGCTGCTGCGCATTGCGCCGGGGGCCAACCGGCAGGTGGTGCAACTCGATTTCGAAGTGAGGCGCTCGCAGCGCCCATTCCTGGCGCGTACTGTCGCTGCCATTCGGCGCGCCTTGCCGCCCGAAGTGGCGCTATCGGTGACGGCGCTCGCATCTTGGTGCCTCGACGATGCGTGGCTGGCCGAGGGCATGGCCGATGAAGTTGTGCCCATGGCTTTCCGCATGGGTCAGCAACAGCATGCGCTGCGCCAGCGCCTGCGCTGGCAAGGTTTCAGCCAGCCCTATTGCCGCCAGGCGGTTGGCTACGCAACCGACGAACCGCGGCTGCGCCGGCTTGCCCCGCGCAGCTATTATTTTTCGCCCCGATCCTGGACCGCGGCCCAATGGCAGGCCCTCCATTCCCCAAGCAAGGTACACGCTCCATGAAATGCTTCCCCAAGCTGCGCAAGCTCGCAGCTGTCGCCGCGCTCATCGCCCTGCCGCAATATGCGTTTTCCAGCGGCTTCGATGGCTTCACCTACAACCTCTACGCCAATGAACTCATGGTGGCGCCAGGCGCGCTGCCCAAGTATGCCGCCGGCAACCTGGGCGTGCTATCGAGCAGCTATTGGCGGGTCTACCTCTACCTGGCTTACCAGGCTGCCAAAGGGCGCGCCATCACACCGGCGCAAGCGGCCTCGCTCAAAGTGTCGGGTTGGCACTTGGGGGATCACTACAGGGCCTGGGACTATGTGGGCAATGCCGAGAGAAATGGCAGCGCAGACTGGTTCAAGGCGCGCGCGCCGCTCGCAGTGCAAGCAGGGTTGCCGGCTGAGGCCAAGGTCGTGATCACGGGCAGTGAGGACTGGAGCAATTATGTGAACTGCCACGCCGATGCCTTCCGGCGGGCCGCCGTTAGCGCCAAGGCGCGTGCGCAACTTGGGCCCGGCGGCAAGCCTGACCAGTGGTTCAAGGCCTGGCTGGAAGGGCAGGACGCGGTGTTCGCCAATTGCGGCGCGCAATCGGCACCGTCGCAAGCGGTGCTGCCGCCAGCAATACCTGATGATGCCCCCGCCTGGCTGAAGGCAGACCGCGCCTACCAGGAAGCGGCGGCCAATTTCTATTCGGGCAATCTCGACGCCGCGCGCCGCCAATTCCTCGCCGTGGCGCAGGATACGAATTCGCCCTGGCAGCCGCTGGGCGCCTACCTGGCAGCGCGATGCCTGATCCGCAGCGCTACGCTGCAAGGAGAAGGCGCGAGCGACAGCCGCGTCGCCAAATTCAAGCAGGCGCGCGAGGAACTTGCGGCGCTGGCGCCATCCTACGCCCCAGCGAGGCAGATGATGTTGCTGGTCGATGCACGCCTCGACCCCGCCGCGCAGGTCAAGCAGTTGGCACGCCGCCTGGAGCAGGAACCTTTCACTGCCGATACACCAGGCATGCTGAGCGATTACCTGCTGCTGCTTGATAAGCTGCCTCGCAACGAAATGATCGGCGCCAAGGAGCCGCTGACGGCATGGATCGGCACCATGCAGGGCAATTCGTTCGATTGGTATGACGGCAGCGACAATCCCGAAGTGATAGAACGCCGCAAATTGGCACTGGATGCGACGCGCCAGCATTGGCAGAAGCATGGCGACGCCCTATGGCTGGCGCCCCTGCTTACATTCGCCAGGCCTGGCGAGCTTAGCGAAGCCGAAAAGAAAGCAGCTGCCGCAGTGCCGGCCGGCCATCCGCTCTACCAGACCATGCAATACAACCTGGTTCGGCTGGCCGTTTCGGAAAACCAATTGGCGCAGGCCGACAAGGACATCGACCGCCTGCTGGCAAGCCAAGGCAAAGCCATGTCGGTCGCCACCACCAACCGCTTCCTGGCGCTGAAGATGCTGACGACAGGCTCGCTGGAGGGCTTTGTCAAGGCCGGACGGCGCGTACAGGACCCAGTGGAGCGCGGCGCACCGATCGATGATGGGGCAAAAGATCCGGAAGGAACCGACGACGATTTTCGCGTGGCGGTGTACCGCCACTTGCCATTGGCCAGCCTGAAGACGCTGTACGCCAACCCCGATTTGCTGCCAGCCTGGAAAGTGGAGCTGCGGGAGGCCATCTTCACGCGCGCGCTGGTTGCGAATGATGAGGCGAGCGCGCTCTCATTGCTGGATAGCGTTGCCGAGGGGCGCAACACGACCGCACATTTGTACGCGCGCTATCGCAAGGCTGCCAGCGGGGCGGACCGCAAGCTGGCCGCTGCACTGATACTGGTGAATACTCCGGAACTGAGGCCGCACGTATTCACCCAGGCAGGCCTTGGTAACGATGGGTCCTGCCGGCCTGTCAATATCGGCGAGCGGCCGGCGCCGGCGCCGCGCTTCCTGGGCAAGGAGCAGCGCGCGGAAGGCGAGCGGGAGCAGCAAGGATTGCGCCAGCTGTCACTGCGCTCGATGTTCCTGGCCCCGACGCTGATGGCATGGGCTTCGGCCAAGCCGAATGACGTCGAAGCACCGAAAGCCTTGCATCTCCTGCTAGCATCGATGCGCAACGAGTGCGCGTGGGCGCCGACTGCGGAGAGACCAACGCCAGCGCAATGGGAGTTGCGCAACAAGTATTCGAAGCAAGCCTTCGCCATGCTGCACAAGCTGTACCCGAGCAGCGACTGGGCCAAAAAAACCAAATACTACTATTGAGTTCAGGGCTCGAATGCCAGGCTGGCCCACAGGTGGGCCGCCGCCATCGTGCGGTGCGGGGAATAGCGCTGCAGCAGGGCTTCGGTGCGCACCATGTCCGGCTTGCTCTCCTCGCCCAGCAAGCGCTGCAGCGCTGCGCGGATGGCGACGTCGCCATGCAATGAGCAATCGGCGTAGCCGTAGCCGCGCAGCAGGGCATAGTTGATCGTCCAGGGACCGATGCCCTTGACCGCCAGCAGGTTGCGGCAGATCGCCGGGATCGGGTTGTCCTCGCGCTCCTCGATATCGAGGTCACCGTCGGCGACAAGCTGCGCGAAGCGGATCAGGGTTTCCGCTTTGGCACGCGAGAATTTGCGGGTGGTCAGGTCTTCGACGGTAAGCCTGGCCACGTCGACCGCTTCCGGATAGCACCACAAACCGTTCTTATGCTGGCGTCCCGCCTGCAGGATGAAGGTGCGGCGCAAGGCGATGGCAAAGGACAGGTTGATTTGCTGGCCGATGATGGCCCAGGTCAGGGCTTCGAATACAGTTGCCGACTGCACGATCCGCAGCCCCGGCTGGCGAGCGACCAGAGGCCCCAGCAGCTCATCGTCGCGGGCGAACGCAACGAAGGGCGCCGGATCAATGTGCAGGCCGAGGATATTGCGGGTCGCGGCCTCGACTTGCGCCGCCAGCGCAGGCGGAACCTTGCGCGCCCGCGGCAAGTCAATGTCGGCCTCACAGGCGATGGAGCGCGCGCGCCCCTTCGGCAGCGCGACCGCGAGCAGCACCGGCACGCCATCGAACAGCACGCCCTTGCGGATCGCCTCGTCATTCACTTGTTCCGCGACGCTTTCGGCATCGCGGCCGTGAAAGGCCAGGACATCCTGCACGCGATAGGCGGCAGGCAGGGACAGTGAAAACGTATGCTTCATACGGCCTCGGACTTTCGCATCCAGGGCAGCTTGACCTTGTAGCCGGTGACCAGCATGGTGCCGGTGATGACGATGGCCGCACCGGCAATCGTGTACCAGCCCACCACCTCATGCAGGAAAAGCGCACCCCACAAAATACCGAACAAGGGATTCAGGAAAGTGACGGTCAGTGCCGAAGTCGGCCCCACATCGCGCACCAGGCCGAAGTACAGCAGGTAAGCGATGCCGCTGCACAGTACACCCAGCGCCAATGCAGCGGCCATGATGCCGACGGTCGGCTCCCCGGGCTGCGGGAAGATCGCCAGGGAAGGAATGGTCAGCAAGGCCGCCGCCCACATGCTGCCGTGGGCGTTGGCGAAAGGCTCGACGCCCTGTGCCGATTTGGCCACCTTGGTGTAGGTGGTCGCAATGCTATAGCTGAAGGCCGCCAGGGTCGCGGCAGCGATGGCCAGCCCGGCGCCTTCCTTGCTGCTGGCATGATCGAACCCGACCAGCATCGCAACGCCAGTTGTGCCCAAGGCCAGGCCAAGCATCACGCGCCTGGAAACCATATGGCGATGCCACACGGCGCCAACGATGGCGCCCCAGATCGGCGCTGTCGCATTCAAGACCGACAGCACGGAAGCTGTCAGCGTCTTGGCCGCAAAGGCAAACAACAGGAAGGGCAGGGCAGAATTAAAGAAGCCCAGCACCAGGTAATGTTTCCAATGCTTGCCCAGGTCCAGCCGCTTGCGCAGCACCAGCGCCACTAAGGCCAGGAAGATTGCCGCAAATGTCACGCGATACTCGATCAGCACGCCCGGCCCCAGCACCGGCGCCGCAATCCGCATGAACAGGAAAGAGCCGCCCCAGATGGCAGCCAGCAAAATCAATTTGAGAAGGTTCGAAGTATTCATACTGTTCAGTTCGTGTCACACCGTGGGGTCACACCCGTGTCCCATTTCGGGCGTGACCCCATGGTGGAACACGGGCTGGGCTGTAGCAAGCTGGTTCTTGCGATTGAATTCATGTCGGGCAGGCGGGGCCGGGGGCTGTTGCGAGGGCGGCGGCGTGGTTGATCTGCAGCACTTCGGGGACGCCGTTCTTTATCGCCGTCATTTCGGCCAGGATGGAGATGGCGATCTCCGGCGGCGTCTTGCTGCCGATGTACAGGCCGATCGGCCCGTGCAGGCGGGCAATCTGTTCTTCCGTGAGGTCGAACTGCAGCAGCCGTTCGCGCCGCTTGCTGTTATTGGCGCGCGAGCCGATGGCGCCAATATAGAAGGCGTTGGACTTGAGCGCTTCCATCAGCGCCATGTCGTCCAGCTTGGGGTCGTGCGTCAGCGCCACTACCGCGCTACGCGAGTCGAGCTGCATCTCCAGCACCAGGTCGTCCGGCATGGCGTGCACCAGCGGCACCTCGGGCAGGGCCCAGCCGGCGCGGTATTCCTCGCGCGGGTCGCACACGGTGACGTGGTAATCCATGGCAGTGGCAATCTGCGCCAGCATGCGCGAGAGCTGTCCGGCGCCGATGATCAGCAGCCGCCAGCGCGGGCCGTGCTGGGTGACCAGCAGGTCGCCGCTGCGCTCCAGCACGGCGCCGGGACGGGCGCGCTCGAGCATGACTGAGCCGTCGCTTAAATTGAGCGTGCGCGCCACCAGTTCGTGTGCGGCCAGGCGCTGCAGCAGCTGGTCGATGCGACTGTGCGGGCCAAGCGGTTCCAGCGCCAGTTCGATGGTGCCGCCGCAGGGCAGGCCGAAGCGGTGGGCTTCATCGGCGGTGATGCCGTAGCTGACGACCTCGGGCAACTCGCGTACGATGCCCTCCTTGCGCACGCGCTCGATCAGGTCGTCCTCGATACAGCCGCCGGAGACCGAGCCGACCACGCGGCCATCGTCGCAGATGGCGAGGGTGGCGCCGATCGGGCGCGGGCTGGAGCCCCAGGTGCGGATGACCGTGACCAGTTGGCAGCGGTGTCCTGCTGCCAGCCAGGCGGAGCAAGTCTTGAGTACTTCGAGGTCGATGCTGTCCATGCACCGAACTATAGCAAGGGTCAGCGCTTTTTGCAGACGGCCTCGAGGGCCTTGCCGGGCAGGCTGTCGGGGGCGGCCGTTTCGGGATCGTAGGCTTCGTATTTGAAGGTGCCGACCGGCTCGCCCTTGCCCAGTACATCGGCGTGGAAGGTCTGGCTGAGCAGGGTCCGGGTGCCGGCGTCGCAGGCATACAGGTGCAGCGAGCGCACCGAGAGGTACATCTTGCCGTCGGGCGCAGTCTGCGGCTTGCGGAAAGTTTCCATGGTCCAGGCCTTGCGGCCTTCGGCTGCGCTGCGCACCGATTTACTGTCCAGCATCAGGGTGCTGTCCTTATCTCTGGAGACGGTGGTCCAGGGGCTCGCCAGCGCGATGCAGGGCGCCATGGCGAGCAGCAGGACCACCGTTTTCATGGCAGCAGCGGACGTTTGGCGGCCTGCTTGGCCTTGATTTCGGACACGCTGCGGTCCATCGCGGCCAGGCGCGCGGTGACGTTGGGATGGATCGCGGTGTAGCCATTCAGCGCCGTGGCGGGATACTGGCCGGACAGGCGTTGCCAGAAGCTATGCGCGTTGCCGATGTTATAGCCGGCGCGCGCCAGCATGTACAGCGCCAGGTTGTCGGCCGCCACGTCGTAATCGGCTGGCATTGGGCGCACGCCGGCTGTCCCGACCAGCATGGTCAGGTCAGGCCGCACGGACGCCAGGTTGTCGATGATGCTGGCCATGGTGGCGGTGCTGCGCATCGAGCCGGCGTGGCCCAGGATGTTATGCGCCAGTTCTTTTGCCATCACGTAGGCTACTGCTTCATCGTTCTGCGCGAAGTTGATCATGCCGCGCGTGAGCATGACGCGGCTGCCGTCGTTGTAGGCGTTCACATTGTCCGAGTTGCCCAGGTCGACGCGGAAGGCGCAGGCGCGGGTCACCGGTACATTCAGCGTCTGGTTGCTGCCGTTGCGGGCAATGGTCATGCTCAGCGTAGCACTGCTGGCGGTCAATGGACCGAAGACGGCAGCGGCCTTGCTTTCGGCATCGTGGCCTTTCGGCAGCGCTTTGCCGCCGGCGGCGATCAGGTCGTCTCCCTTGCGCAGGCCGGCCTTGGCGGCACCGCTGCCGGCCAGCACGCCGGACACCTGCAGCACGTCGTCGTAACCCAGCACGGCGCTCGAGGCGTCGGCGTATTCGCCCGGATAGGAGTACTTGTTCTTGGCCGTGAAGCCGAGCATGTTGCGCGCTTGCGCCTTGCACAGGTCGGCGTTATTGATCAGCAGCGGGGCGGCGATGCGGTACAGGCGCTCCTGCTGGCCGGCGATGACTTTCAGGTTGTCGCGTGCGGCCTGCATTTGCGGCGTGACTACCGGGGCGGCTGGCGCCGACGGCGGGATCGGCTGTGCCGGTGCGGCAGGCTCGCTGCCGGGCTGGATGGTGGAACAGGCAGAGAGCAAAAGCGTGGCCGCAATCGCGGGCCAGGTCAGCCGGCGGGCCGGCGAAGAAATGTGATTGCGTTGCTCTACTGCCATATATATTTCCTTAGTGCTTGCCAGTGCTGCCGAAACCTCCGGCGCCGCGGTCGCTGGCCTCGAAGTCTTCGACAACATTGAAGCCAACTTGCAGCACGGGCACGATGATCAATTGCGCCAGGCGCTCCATTGGATTCAGCGTAAACGTGTTTAAGCCCCGGTTCCAGGTAGACACCATCAACTGTCCCTGGTAATCGGAGTCAATCAAGCCTACCAGATTCCCTAAAACAATGCCGTTCTTGTGGCCCATGCCGGAACGCGGCAGGATCATGGCAGCGTAGCCCGGGTCGGCGATGTGGATTGCCAGGCCGGTCGGCACCAGCACGGTCTGGCCCGGCTCGATCACCAGCGGCGCATCGATGCAGGCACGCAGGTCGAGGCCGGCGCTGCCAGGGGTTGCATAGGCCGGCATCTGTTCTTTCATGCGCGGGTCGAGGATTTTGACGTCTACAGTTTTCATTGGAATAGCGAGTTCTTGTCGATGCGTTTGGCGATTTCGGAAATCAGCTGGCGCGCCAGCGTGAGCTTGTCGGCGCGCGGCAAAATGGTATGTCCGTGTTCGTCAAACAGGATGATGGTGTTGTCGTCCTGGCCGAAGGTGTTGTGGCCGATGTTGCCGACCAGGAGCGGGATTCCTTTGCGTTCGCGTTTGCTGGCGCCGTATTCGATCAGGTTTTCCGATTCGGCGGCGAAGCCTACGCAGTAAGGCCAGCCGGCCAGGCTGGTGCGGGTGGCCACGCTGGCCAGGATGTCCGGGTTCTGTTCGAACTTCAGTTCCGGCACGCTGCCGTCGCCGGTTTTCTTGACCTTCTGCGCGCTCGGATTCACCACCTTCCAGTCGGCTACCGCCGCCACGGAGATGAATACGTGCTGGCCGCCGATCTGGTCCATCACGGCGTCATACATCTGCTGTGCGCTCTTGACGTCGTGGCGCTCCACGCCGAACGGCGTTGCCAGCGCGGTCGGGCCGGACACCAGGGTCACCTCGGCGCCGGCTTCACGCGCGGCACGCGCCACGGCATAGCCCATCTTGCCGGAAGAGAGATTGGTGATGCCGCGCACCGGGTCGATGGCTTCGAAGGTCGGGCCGGCGGTAACCAGGATGCGTTTGCCTGCCAGGACTTTCGGCTGGAAGGCGGCGATCATTTCCGCCAGCAGCTGTTCCGGTTCCAGCATGCGGCCCAGGCCTGTTTCGCCGCAGGCCTGGTCGCCGGCGGCCGGACCGAAAACGGTGATGCCGTCTTCACGCACCTGGTCCACATTGCGCTGGGTGGCCGGGTTGGACCACATTTCCACGTTCATGGCAGGCGCGATCAGCAGCGGCACATTGCGCGAGCGGGCCAGGCACATGGTCGACAGCAGGTCGTCGCACACGCCATGCGACAGCTTGTAAATAAAGTCAGCGGAGCAGGGCGCGATCAGGATGGCGTCGGCGTCGCGGGTGACGTCGATGTGCGCCATATTGTTGTTCACGCGTGGATCCCACTGGCTGCTGAACACCGGCTTGCCGGACAGCGCCTGCATCGTCACCGGGGTGATGAAGTGGGTGGCGGCGTCGGTCATCACAACCTGCACCGAGGCGCCTTCCCTGGCCAGCGCGCGGCACAGTTCAGCGGCTTTGTAGCAAGCCACGCCGCCGGACAGGCCGAGGACGATTTTTTTGCCAGTCAGTTCCATGATGCTGCTCCTACTTGTTCACGCGGCGCAGTTCGTCCAGTACGAACAGTGCGGCGCCGATGCAGATAGCGGTGTCGGCGATGTTGAAGGCCGGGAAGTGGCCGAAGGACGCCCAGTGGAAATCGAGGAAGTCGATCACGTGGCCATGCCAGATACGGTCGATCACGTTGCCCACTGCGCCGCCCAGGATCAGCGACAGGGCCCAGCAGAACATGCGCTGGCCGCTGTGGCGCATCAGCAGGTAGATGATGTACAGCGCCGCGAACACGCCGATGGCGGTGAACAGGTGGCGCTGCCAGCCGCCTTCGTTGGCCAGGAAGCTGAATGCGGCGCCCTTGTTATAGGCCAGCACCAGGTTGAAGAAGCCGGTGATGACCTTTTCTTCGCCATACACGAACAGCTTGCTGATCGTGATCTTGGACAGCTGGTCGAGCAGGATGATGATGAAGGCGATTCCCAGCCAGGGAGCAAGGCTGCCGGAAGCGGGTTTGCTGCTGAAGGTGTTGGTCTTTTTGGTGGCCATAAGTAGCTTTTTCTCTATGCGTGCCAGAACCGGTAACCCGGTGCCCGACCCGCTGGGTCAGGCACCGATGCGCGGCTGTCGCGTGTCAGGTGTCTGACCCTGCGGGTCAGACATCGCCCTACCGGTTTAAGCGAACTTGCGGGATTCGCCGGCGCCGAACAGGTTGGAGTGGCAACGGCCGCACAGGCCCGGGTGGTCGGCGTGCGAACCAACGTCGGCGCGGTAGTGCCAGCAGCGCTCGCACTTTTGCGCGGTCGATGCTGCGACGTTCACCGCCTCATCCTCTTCTGCCGCCACTTCGACTGCCTTGGCCAGCGAGGTGATGAAGATGAACTTCAGGTCGTCGTCCAGCGAGGACAATACCTTGAACTTGTCGCCGGCGGCCTTGATCTCCAGCTCCGCCTGCAGCGACGAGCCGATTGCGCCGGAGCCGCGCAGTTCTTCGAGCTGCTTGGTGACGTCGGCGCGCACGGCGATGAGGGTCGCGTATTTGGCCATCAGGGCTTCGCCATCAGCCAGTTCCGGCAGCTGCCACCAGGTCTGGGTGTAGATGGTCTCGTCGCTGGCTTTGAAACATTCTGCGCCGGCGAACGAGGCCCATGCTTCTTCGGCGGTGAAGCACAGGATCGGGGCCATCAGGCGCAGCAACGACTGGGTGATGTGCCACAGTGCGCTCTGCGCCGAGCGGCGCGCCTGGGAATCCACCGCGGTGGTGTACAGGCGGTCCTTCAGGATGTCGAGGTAGAAGCCGCCCAGGTCTTCGGAGCAGAAGTTCTGCAGCTTGGACACGACCGGGTGGAACTCGTAGCGCTCATAGTGAGCCGACAGTTCTTTCTGCAGCGCGGCCATATTGGCCAGTGCATAACGGTCGATTTCCAGCAGCTCGGCCACCGGCACGGCGTTCGCCTTCGGATCGAAGTCCGAGGTATTGGCCAGCAGGAAGCGCAGGGTGTTGCGGATGCGGCGGTACGATTCGGTCACGCGCTTCAGGATCTCGTCGGAGATCGACAGCTCGGAGGTGTAGTCGGTCGCTGCAACCCACAGGCGCAGGATGTCGGCGCCCAGGGTGTCGGACACCTTCTGCGGCGCGACGGTGTTGCCGATCGACTTGGACATCTTCTTGCCTTCGCCATCGACCACGAAGCCGTGGGTCAGCAGCGCCTTGTACGGCGGACGGCCGTTCAGCATCGAGGAAGTCAGCAGCGAGGAGTGGAACCAGCCGCGGTGCTGGTCCGAGCCTTCCAGGTACAGGTCGGCCGGGAAGTGCGACTGTTCGGGGTGCGAGCCGCGCAGCACGGTCTGGTGCGTACAGCCGGAGTCGAACCACACGTCCAGCGTGTCCTTGTTTTTCACATAGTGCTCGGCTTCCGCGCCCAGCAGGGTGGCCGGATCCAGCGCCTGCCAGGCGTCGATGCCGCCCTGCTCGATCAGCTTGGCCACCTGCTCCAGCAGCTCGGCGGTGCGCGGGTGCAGTTCGCCCGTCTCTTTGTGCACGAACACGGCCATCGGCACGCCCCACTGGCGCTGGCGCGACAGGGTCCAGTCCGGGCGGTTGGCGATCATGCCGTGCAGGCGCGCCTTGCCCCAGTCAGGGAAGAATTCGGTCGCCTCGATGCCTTCCAGCGCGGTTTCGCGCAGGGTGGAGCCGCCGTCCAGCGGCTGGATGTCCATGCCGGCAAACCACTGCGAGGTGGCGCGGTAGACGATCGGGGTCTTGTGGCGCCAGCAGTGCATGTAGCTGTGGTCGAACATCTTCAGTTCGAACAGGGCGCCCGCTTCGCGCAGCGCTTCGCAGATCGGCTTGGAAGCTTCCCAGATACCCATGCCGCCGAACAGCGGCAGGGAAGGGATGTATTTGCCGTCGCCCATCACCGGCTTCAGGATGTCGTCGTCCTTCATGCCGTGCGATTTGCAGGAGATAAAGTCGTCCTGGCCATAGGCTGGCGCCGAGTGCACCACGCCGGTACCGCTTTCGGTGGTCACGTAGTCGGCGATGTATACCGGCGACAGGCGGTCGTAGAAGGCGTCGCGGGCGTGCAGCGGGTGCTTGAAGGCGATGCCTGCCAGCTTGTCGCCGGTGGCGGTGGCGATGACCGTGCCTTCCAGCTTGTAGCGCTCGAGGCAGGATGCCACCAGGTCCTTGGCCAGGATCAGCAGCAGCGGCTTGCCTTCGCGCGCGGTCTGCACCAGCGCATAGGTCACCTCGTGGTGCATGTTCAGGGCCTGGTTGGACGGGATGGTCCATGGGGTGGTGGTCCAGATCACCACGAAGCCGTCGCCGGCAGGCAGGGCAGGCAGGCCGAAGGCGCTCGCCAGCTTGGCGTGCTCGTGGAAGGCGAAGCCGACGTCGATTGCCGGGTCGCGCTTGTTCTGGTATTCCACTTCCGCTTCCGCCAGCGCGGAGCCGCAATCGAAGCACCAGTTGACAGGCTTCAGGCCGCGGTAGACATAGCCTTTTTCCAGCAGCTTGCCGAGGGCGCGCAGTTCGTCGGCCTCGTTACCGTAATTCATGGTCAGGTACGGGTTGTCCCATTCACCCAGGACGCCCAGGCGGATGAAATCCTTCTTCTGGCGTTCGACCTGCTCGTGCGCGTAGGCGCGGGCTTTGGTCAGCACGTCGGCGGTCGGCAGGTTTTTGCCGTGCAGTTTTTCTATCTGGATTTCGATCGGCATGCCGTGGCAGTCCCAGCCCGGCACGTAAGGCGCGTCGAAGCCGGACAGGGTGCGCGACTTGACCACGATGTCCTTCAGGATCTTGTTGACGGCGTGGCCGATGTGGATGTCGCCGTTGGCGTATGGCGGACCGTCATGCAGCACGAATTTCGGGCGGCCGGCCGATGCCTTGCGCACGCGTTCGTAGATTTTCTTGTCCTGCCATTGCTTGACCCAGCCCGGCTCGCGCTTGGCCAGGTCGCCGCGCATCGGGAATGGGGTTTCGGTCATATTGACCGGGTACTTGCTCTTGTTCGCTTTGTTGTCAGACATGATGAATGCTTTAAGTTTGTATTTCGGTAGGCGCTTGCGGAGTCGGGCAGCGTCTAAATTCGGTCGGTGACGGAGTTGGCGGCGAAGAAGGCGCGCGCTTGGTCGGCATCGCGCTCAATGGCTTTGACCAGGGTAGGCAGGTCAATGAACTTTTCTTCGTCGCGTATCTTTTGCAGGAATTCGACACGCACCACCTTGCCGTAGCAGTTCCGGGCGAAGTCGAAGACATGGACTTCCAGCAGCACGCGGCCGGCGTCTTCCACCGTCGGGCGCACGCCGAGGCTGGCGACTGCCGGCAGCGGCTTGTCGCCCAGGCCGTGCACTTGCACGATGAAGATGCCGGCCAGGGCAGGGCGGTGCGGCACGCGCAGGTTCAGCGTCGGGAAGCCGATATCGCGTCCTAGCTTGGCGCCATGGATCACATGGCCGGAAATCGAGTAAGGATGGCCCAGCAGCGCCTGCGCATGCGGGAAATCGCCTTCGGCGAGCGCAGTGCGCACGGCCGAAGAGGAAATGCGGGTCTCGCCGTTGCGCACGGTCGCCAGCACTGCGACTTCAAAGCCGTACTGCCTGCCCGCTTCGGCCAGCAAGGCGACATTGCCGGCGCGCTTGGCGCCGTAGCAGAAATCGTCGCCCACCATCAGCCATTTCACGTGCAGGCCTTCCACCAGCACCTTCTCGACGAAGGCCTGCGGCGACTGGCCGGCAAAGGCGTCGCAGAAATGCTCGACGATGACGCGGTCGACGCCATTGTTTTCCAGCGCCTGCAGCTTGTCGCGCAGGTTGGCGATGCGCGGCGGCGCTTTCGACATATCGCCCATCTTGCGGGCGAAGAATTCGCGCGGATGCGGTTCAAAGGTCATCACGGCCGATTCCAGCCCGAGCTGATCGGCAGCCGCGCGCACGCGCGCCAGCAACGCCTGGTGGCCGCGGTGGACACCATCGAAGTTGCCGATCGTCAGGGCGCAGGGCGCACGCGCCGCTGCATTGGGAAGTCCGCGAAATACCTTCATTTAAGTTGCTGTCAGGCTCAAATGCTTGATTATACGTGTTGAAAGTAAAAAAGCGCTGCCTGCGGGTGCAGGCAGCGCTTTTCTTGGCTCAGCCCGGCTTGCTTCAGACCGGGTTGTTAATGTACATGGTCCAGTAACGGGCCAGTTCAGGCTCGCCAGCGGTGCCTTTGACCGACTTCAGGGTGCTGATGGCAGCAGACTTCTTGCCAGCAACATACTGCGCCACGCCGTAGTGCAGCTTCATTTCTTCAGGCTTGCGGCCGCTGCCCAGCTTGATCGCTTCTTCCATCAGCTTCAGGCCATCGGCCTTGCCGTCGGAAACCATGGCATAGCCCAGGTTGGCCAGGCCGTCAGCATCCTTTTCCTTGCGGAAGTTGGCTTCCTGGGTGGCAGCGTTCTTCTGCTGGTCAGCCAGGGTCTTGGCGGCCAGGTCTTTCAGGCGCTGGTGGCGGCCGGCGTCGGCGCCGGTGCCCAGGGCACCCTTCTTGTAGCCTTCGTCGACGATCTTCAAGGCTTCAGCAGCATTGCCTGCCTGCAGGGCCAACTGGCCCATTTCCATGAACTCCGATGGTTTGGTGATCTGCTTCAGGGCCAGCTTGAGGCGCATCACGTCCAGGTTCAGGGTCGAGGAGAAACCAGGCTTGCCCACCACGCGGTTCAGCAGGTCGGCCCAGTAGGATGCCTTGGGATAGGCAGCCGCCAGCTTTTCCAGGGTCTGCACATAGCCGGCCTTGTCGTTCTGCTTGAGCTGGATGTTGGCCAGCATTTGCAGGTTGCCTTCGGACTTGGCGCCTTGCAGTTCCTTGGCCGCTTCATTCAGCTTGCCGCTCTGGTAGTAGGTCTGGATCAGTTGCTCGCGCATCTGGGCGTTGTTCGGATTATCCTTCAGCACCTTCTGGATGTAGGTGATGGCTTTTGGATAATCGCGGGCGCGCAGGTAGATGCTGGCCAGCGCTTCGGTGATCTTTGGTGCCTGGGCCGACGACAGCTTAGGGGAAGCGAGGACTTGCTCGAATGCGCGGGCAGCGGTTTCATTCTCGCCTGCAGCGGTCGCGGCCGAGCCACGGGTGTATTCGATCTGGAACTTTTCCAGTTCGGACTTGCCGCCGACTGCATCAGCTTCCCTCAGTTTCGCCAGGGCTTCCTTGTATTTGCCGGAAGAGGCCAGCTTCTGCGCTTCCTGCAGTGGCTTGCCCACTTCAGCGCGCACGGTATCGGCATAAGCGATGGACGATACGCCCATCATTGGAACGGCAGCGGTGAAACCGATAGCGGCCATTACCAGGCCGAGATGTGCGAGACGAAACTTAATCATGGGGTGATTTTCTTTCTTCAAAATGCGAAATAGGCAGGATAACCTGCCTATTTGGGAAAATAAAGGGTGTTTTGGCCCAATTATTTACTGGAACTGCTCGTTGCCGACCAGACCAATCTTGGTGACGCCCAGACGCTGTGCCGAAGCCATTACGCCTGCAACCACGCTGTAGTTAACCAGCTTGTTCGGACGCAGGTGCACTTCAGGCTGGTCAGCCTGTGCCGCTACGGCGATCAGCTTGTTTTCCAGGGCAGGGCGGTCGGGTACGACCACATTGTCCCACAGGATGGTGCCGTCGAAGTCAACGTCGATGGTCACGACCACTGGTTCCTTGGTTGGCGGTGGCGGGGTGCCGACCGGCATGTTCAAGTTAACCGAGTGGTTCGCTTTTGGAATGGTGATGATCAGCAGAATGATCAGAACCAGCATGACGTCGATCATCGGCGTCATGTTCATTTCCATCATCGGTTCCGACTCACCGCCGGAACTGCCTACGCTCATACTCATGAATTGTGTTCCTTTTCAGAAGGCCGCCCCCGATACGGCCGGGGGCGGCTTGTTCTTACATCTTATCAGGCGGTTCGGTGATGAAACCGACCTTCTGGATGCCAGCGCGCTGGGTGGTGTAGATCACACGGCCAATCGATTCATATTTCGCGTCTTTGTCGCCGCGGACATGAACTTCAGGCTGAGGCACCTTCACAGCTTCCTCTTTCAGAAAATCGAACAGCTCATTCGCGTCGCGCATTTTCTTCTGGTTCCAGTAGATGTCGCCATCTTTGTTAACAACGATGTTGACGTTCTCTGGTTTGGTCTGGATTGCCTGGTTGATCTCTTCCGGCAGGTTGATCTTCTGCAGTTTGAGAACGACCGGGCTCGTGATCAGGAAGATGATCAGCAGAACCAGCATGATGTCCACGAGCGGAGTCGTGTTGATCTCACTGTTAAGCTGCTCTTCTCCCCCGGTATCGGAGCCTACAGACATCGACATGGTATTAACCTACTTTTTTCGACGAAGCGGCGTTCGAAGTGGACATTGCGCCGGAGATCAGCACGGAGTGCACGTCTGCGGAGAAGGAACGTACATCTTCCATTGCGGTCTTGTTACGACGCAGCAGCCAGTTGTAACCCAGAACTGCAGGAACTGCCACCAGCAGACCGAAAGCGGTCATGATCAGTGCTTCACCCACTGGGCCTGCAACTTTGTCGATCGATGCGTTACCGGTCATACCGATGTTGGTCAGCGCGCCGTAAATACCCCACACGGTACCGAACAGGCCGATGAACGGAGCGGTCGAACCAACGGTTGCCAGGAAGGACAGGCCATCGGACAGACGGGACTGCACTTTGTCAACAGCGCGCTGGATCGACATGGTCACCCAGGTCGACAGGTCGATTTGTTCCAGCAGGGCGCCGTCGTGGTGAGCGGTTGCCTTGGTGCCGGATTCAGCGATGAAGCGGAATGGGGAACCTTCGGTCAGGGTCGCGGTACCGGCAGCGATCGACGATGCTTTCCAGAACTTGGCAGCGGTTTCTTTCTGCTGTTTGAAGATCTTCTGCTGGTCGATGATCTTGGTCACGATGATGTACCAGGAACCGACCGACATGATCGACAGGATGATCAGGGTAGCACGAGCAACGAAGCCGGCTTCCCACACAGCGGCGATACCGAATGGGTTTTCGACTTCTTCTTTAGCGGCTGGAGCAGCAGGGGCGGCAGCTGGAGCGGCTGCTTCTGCTGCTGGAGCTGCTGCCGCGTCGGCTGCTGGAGCTGCAGGCGCGTCAGCGGCTGGAGCCGTAGCGGCTGCCGAGGCAGGCGCGTCAGCCATCGCTGGGGCGCTTACCAGGGCGGTAGCTGCGGTCACCGAGAACAGCACAGCGGCCAGTACAGCGGACAAACGGGTATTCTTAAACATGCTTCCTCCAAATTTGAAAAATAATCAGTTCGCTGGCTTAAACGACAACGGACTTACTTAGTTGCGAGACGGTGCTTTGTCTCAGGTTTATTCCAGCGTCCAGACGTATTGCATCTGTTGCCAGGTTTCTTGTGGATGGCCATCCACGGTGGCTGGCTTGAACTTGCACTTGGCGATGCCGACGATGGCAGCCTTGTCCAAATCACGGAAACCACTAGATTTCACTACTTTCGAATCGCCGACACGGCCGTCCGCACTGATCAGGAACGACAGGGTCACGGTACCGGTTTCTTCGTTACGCAGCGACGACTTCGGCCATTCTGGCTTGGCGCAGGTACCAAAGTCGACCACAGCCGGGGTACGCACACCGGTTGCCGGAGGGGCGGTCGGTGCCGGTGCCGCTGGAGGGGCTGGGCGAATATCGGTGGTGGTTGGCTTCACGCTGGTCGCGTTGGCGATCACGTTCTGCGCTGGCGGCGGTTGCTGCACGTTCACTTCAACCGGAGGAATGAATGGCGGTGGTGGTGCCTTCATCTCTGGTGGAGGTGGCGGTGGCGGCAGTTCTTTTGGCGGAGGCGGGGCTACCTCCTCGATGATCTTGGTCTCCACCGGTTCGATCATCTTGCTAATCATTTTCTTGCCCAGGCCAGATACGATGCCGTAACCAGCTAACAGGTGCAGGACTACGACGAACGCGATGCCCGTATAGTTCTTCTTCCCGGCAATTTTCTCGTTATCACTGAAATTCATGCCTGCTTTCTCCAATACCAACTCTTGTGTTGCTACCTTTTAAACCCCCAAAATGGCGACACAAAGCTACAGCCGCATCCGGGACGTCGGCGAATTATACATACGAATTTTGGATTTTTGCATAGAATTTTGTCTTGAAAACCGTTTAAATTTCATGCCCTTAGCCCCATATTGGCAGGCTGTTACCAGACTATTGCAAAGCGGTCTGGCAGAAAAAGCAAGAGAAAATTGACCAATCTTTCGCCCTTGCGATTGATCTTCATCATTTTTTCCGTAAGACGAAAGAAAGCTCACCAACAATGCTGGCGAGGCTAAGGAAATTTGGCGAAGTGTGTTGCTTCGACTTAACTCTGTCAAAAGCGGCGGTCAGATCACCCGGTTGCGCTTCTCGCGCTTGCACTCGATGGTGCTGATCACCTGGCCATCCGGGGAGACCGTATCCAGGTGAACGTCAAATCCCCACAGGCGGGCCACGTGCTTCAGTACCTCGTTGGCCTGCTGGTTGAGGGGACGGCGGTTGTACTGCGTGTGGCGCAGTGTCAGGGCGCGGTCGTCGCGGGTATTCACCGACCACACCTGTATATTAGGCTCGCGGTTGCCCAGGTTGTACTGGTCGGCCAGCATTTGCCGCACGTAGCGGTAGCCCAGTTCATCATGGATGGCCGAGACAGCCAGTTTGTCGTTCTTGTCGTCATCCAATACAGCAAAGAAGTGGAACTCGCGGATCAGGCGCGGCGAAAGATATTGCGCAATGAAGCTTTCATCCTTGAAGTTGCGCATCGCGAAGTCAAGCGTCTTCTTCCAGTCGCTGCCGGCGATATCGGGGAACCATTCGCGGTCTTCCGTGCTGGGGTTCTCGCAGATGCGGCGGATGTCAGACATCATCGCGAACCCCAGCGCATACGGATTGATGCCGTTGTAATAGGGGCTATGCACCGGCGGCTGGTACACCACATTGGTATGGCTCTTCAGGAATTCCATCATGAAGCCATCGCTGACCACGCCCTCGTCGTACAGCTGGTTGAGGATGGTGTAATGCCAGAACGTGGCCCAGCCCTCATTCATGACCTGGGTCTGGCGCTGCGGGTAGAAATACTGGCTGATCTTGCGCACGATGCGCACGATCTCGCGCTGCCATGGCTCCAGCAGCGGGGCGTACTTCTCTATAAAGTACAGCAGGTTTTCTTCCGGCTCGGGCGGGAAGCGCGGCGCCGGCTTGTCGACCGCTTCTTCTTCGCGGCGCGGCACGGTGCGCCACAGCTCGTTGATCTGCGATTGCAGGTAGGCTTCGCGCTCCTTCTGTTTCATCGCTTCCTGCGCCAGCGAGAGCTTGGCCGGCCGCTTGTAGCGGTCGACGCCGTAATTCTGGATCGCGTGGCAAGAGTCGAGCAGCAATTCAATGGCATCGATGCCATGCCGCTGTTCGCACTCGGTAATGTAATTCTTGGCAAACACCATGTAATCGATAATCGCGTCCGCGTCGGTCCAGGTCTTGAACAGGTAGTTGCCCTTGAAGAAAGAATTGTGGCCGTAGGCAGCATGGGCAATCACCAGCGCCTGCATGGTCAGGCTGTTCTCCTCCATCAGATAGGCGATACAGGGATTGGAGTTGATCACAATCTCATAGGCCAGCCCCATCTGCCCGCGCTTGTAGCCTTTTTCCGTGGCAAGAAAGTGCTTGCCGAAAGACCAATGTGCATATGAAACTGGCATGCCGACCGAGGTGTAGGCATCCATCATTTGCTCGGCAGTAATGATCTCCAGCTGGTTCGGATAAGTGTCCAGCCCGAAGTTTTGCGCCACGCGGCGGATTTCCCCGTGCGCCTGCTCGATCAATTCAAACGTCCATTCGGATTGCTCCGGCAGGGCCCGTGGATGCGGGGGGCGCTTGCTCATCTGGTTCATTTTGGCTGCTTCTTGAACAGTTCGCGGAACACCGGGTAAATATCGGCCGGCGTGACTATCTTCTGCATGGCGAAGTGCTGGTGGTATTCGGGAATCTGGGCGTATTGCTCCCACAGGTTCTGCGGCGGGCCGTCGGTGATCTCGACATAGGTGTAGTACTGCACCTTGGGCATGATGGTATTGACCAGCAGTTGCCGGCACAGCACGGAATCGTTGTCCCAGTTGTCGCCGTCGGACGCTTGCGCCACATAGGCGTTCCAGCTGCCGCCGCCAAAGCGCTCGTCGATCACCTTGTTCAGCAGGTGCAGGGCGGAGGAGACCACGGTGCCGCCCGATTCGCGCGAATGGAAGAACTCGTTCTCGTCCACTTCCGACGCTGCCGTATGGTGGCGGATGAACACCACCTCGATCTTGTCGTACACGCGCTTGAGGAAGAGGTAGAGCAGGATGAAGAAGCGCTTGGCGGTATCCTTGCGCTGCTCGTCCATCGAGCCCGACACGTCCATGATGCAGAACATCACGGCCTGGGTCATCGGTTTCGGCACCTTGATGCGGTTGGAATAGCGCAGGTCGAAGGGGTCGATGAAGGGGATGGCCAGCAGCCGCGTGTGCAGGTGGTGGATCAGCTTTTTCAGCTCGATCACTTGCGGATCGTCGAGCGGGGCGCCGGCCACCAGCAATTCCTCCAGTTCGCGTTCGGCCTCGATCAGGCGCTTGCGCGAATTGCCGCCCACGGCGATGCGGCGGCCGAGGGCGCCGCGCAGCGAGCGCAGCACGTGGATATTGGACGGCGTGCCGGACACCGTGTAACCGGCGCGCTGCGGCTTGAACTCGGTGGTTGCCGTGAGCTGGGTCTTGATCATGTGCGGCAGTTCCAGGTCTTCGAAGAAGTAGTTCATGAATTCTTCGCGCGACAATTCGAAGATGAAATCATCTTCGCTGGTCTGGTCGCTGTTGCCTGCGCGGCCGCGGCCGCTGCCCCCGCCGCCTTTGGGGCGGTTGATCAAGTCGCCTTTCTGGTATTCCTCATTGCCGGGGTTGACTACTTCCCAGACGCCGCCATGGGCGTGGCCGAACGAGGGCTCGTTCACGTCCTTGACGGGAATGGATACTTTTTCGCCATTCTCGATGTCGGTGATCGAGCGCCCCTTGATGGCGCGCCCGACGGCATCCTTGATCTGGCCTTTGTAACGCCGCAAAAATCGTTCGCGGTTGACCGCGGACTTGTTCTTGCCCTGCAAACGACGGTCGATGAGGTAAGTCATGTTCCTCCTGCCTGCTTGATTGGCGCGTCCTGATTATCCCACTTCTCTATCAGGACGACTTCCTCACGCGCAGATACCATTCGCACAGCAGCCGCACCTGCTTGGCCGTGTAACCCTTTTCCACCATGCGCGCCACGAAGTCGGCATGCTTGTTGGCGTCCTCGGCGCTGGCCTTGGCGTTGAAGGAAATCACCGGCAGCAGTTCTTCGGTGTTGGAGAACATTTTCTTTTCGATCACGGTGCGGAATTTCTCGTAACTGGTCCAGGCCGGATTCTTGCCGCCGTTATTGGCGCGCGCGCGCAGCCCGAAGTTGACGATCTCATTCCGGAAGTCTTTCGGGTTCGAAATGCCGGCCGGCTTCTCGATTTTCTCCAGTTCGTTGTTCAGCGATTCGCGGTCGAAGCTCTCGCCGGTATCCGGGTCGCGGTATTCCTGGTCCTGGATCCAGAAGTCGGCAAAGGTCACATAGCGGTCGAAGATATTCTGGCCGTATTCGGAGTAGCTCTCGAGGTAGGCAGTCTGGATTTCCTTGCCGATGAATTCGACGTAGCGCTGGGCCAGGTGCTCTTTGATATAGGAGAAGTACTTTTGTTCGGTCTCCGGCGGGAACTGCTCGCGTTCGACCTGCTGTTCCAGCACGTAGAGCAGGTGCACCGGATTGGCCGCCACCTCGGTCGAGTCGAAATTGAAGACCTTGGACAGGATCTTGAAGGCGAAGCGCGTCGACAGCCCGTTCATGCCCTCGTCCACCCCGGCGTAGTCCACGTACTCGTGGATCGACTTGGCTTTCGGGTCGGTATCCTTGAGGTTTTCGCCGTCGTACACCAGCATTTTGCTGAAAATACTCGAGTTTTCCGGCTCTTTCAGGCGCGACAGGATGGCGAACTGCGACATCATGCGCAGCGTGCCCGGGGCGCAAGGCGCCTTGTCGAGCGAAGAATTGTGCAGCAGCTTCTCGTAAATCTTGATTTCGTCGGTGACGCGCAGGCAGTACGGCACCTTCACTATATAGATACGGTCGAGGAATGCCTCGTTATTGCGGTTGTTCTTGAAGCTCTTCCATTCGGACTCGTTCGAGTGCGCCAGGATGATGCCTTCGAACGGAATCGCGCCAAAGCCTTCCGTGCCCTTGTAATTGCCTTCCTGGGTGGCGGTCAGCAAAGGGTGCAGCACCTTGATCGGCGCCTTGAACATCTCGACGAATTCCATCAGGCCCTGGTTGGCCAGGCACAGGCCGCCGGAATAGCTGTAAGCGTCCGGATCGTCCTGGGCATAGTCTTCCAGCTTGCGGATATCGACCTTGCCGACCAGGGAGGAAATGTCCTGGTTGTTCTCGTCGCCCGGCTCGGTCTTGGAAATGGCGGTCTGTTTCAGCACCGAAGGGTAGCGCTTGACCACGCGGAACTGGTTGATATCGCCATTGAATTCATGCAGCCGCTTGACCGCCCATGGCGAAGGGATGTTGCGCAGGTAGCGGCGCGGAATGCCGTAGTCTTCCTCCAGGATGGTGCCGTCTTCCCCCTCGCTGAACAGGCCGAGCGGCGATTCGTTCACCGGCGAGCCTTTCAGGCAGTAGAACGGCACTTCTTCCATCAATTGCTTGAGCTTTTCCGCAATCGAAGACTTGCCGCCGCCGACCGGGCCCAGCAGGTAGAGGATCTGCTTGCGCTCTTCCAGCCCCTGCGCGGCATGGCGGAAGTAGGCGACCACCTGTTCGATGACGTCTTCCATGCCGTAGAACTCGCGGAAGGCGGGATAAATCTTGATGACCTTGTTGGCGAAGATGCGGGACAGGCGCGTATCGTTGCGCGTATCAACCAGGGTCGGTTCGCCAATCGCAGCCAGCATGCGTTCCGCCGCCGAAGCGTAGGTCAGGCGGTCCTTTTTGCAAAGCGCGAGATATTCGGAGAGGGACATTTCCTCTTCCTTGGTGCGCTCGTAGCGTGCTGCGTAGTTGTCAAAAATGGTCATGTGAATGTCCTTTAATGAAAAATCTACTAGTCACATGGTCGGCAGTCGAAGCTATGGGCTGCAGGCCTGCTCAATGCTTTGCCAGCTTGCTTGAGGTGCCAGGGATTGCCCGAGGCTCAGAGCTGGATCATTATTAGCCGGCGGGAGGGATGGTTGCCGGGCTCGAAACGCATCTTACGTTGATGAAATTTATTATTGCTCTAATGGATCTAGAAGTAAAGCCGGTGCTCGTCCCCTCGCGCGTTGGCACCACAGTAGCACGGCTGGCCCGACTCTGCAGCACATGTGAAGTATGATGCACAACACGTCCAAAGCGAGAGAGAACAGACATGACCACCCAAATGCGCTCCATCGTGCAAAACATGCCGAAGGCCGAACTGCACATCCACATCGAAGGCTCGCTGGAGCCGGAACTGATCTTCGCGCTGGCCGAGCGCAATGGCGTCAAATTGGCCTATCCCTCGGTTGAGGCGCTGCGCGCCGCGTATGCCTTCACCAACCTGCAATCCTTCCTCGACATCTACTACGCCGGCGCCAGCGTGCTGCTGAAAGAGCAGGACTTCTACGACATGACCATGGCCTACCTGCAGCGCGCCAAAGCCGACCATGTGCGCCATGCGGAGATTTTTTTTGACCCGCAGACCCACACCGCGCGCGGGGTGCCGATTGGCGATGTAATTCATGGTATCCACCGCGCCTGCGAAGAAGGCCCGATCAGCGCCAAGCTGATCCTGTGCTTCCTGCGCCACCTGAGCGAGGAAGATGCGCTGGCCACGCTGGACGCTGCGCTGCCATACCGCGATCAATTTATTGGCGTCGGCCTCGATTCTTCGGAAGTCGGCCACCCGCCGGAAAAATTTGCGCGCGTGTTTGCGCGCGCCCGCGACCTGGGGCTGCATCTGGTGGCGCATGCCGGCGAAGAAGGCCCGCCAGCCTATATCGAAACCGCGCTCGACCTGCTCAAGGTGGAACGCATCGACCACGGCGTGCGCTGCCTGGAAGATCCGGCGCTGACGCGCCGCCTGGCCGCGCTGCGCATGCCGCTGACCGTCTGCCCGCTGTCCAACACCAAGCTGCGCGTGTTCGACCAGATGAAGGACCATAACCTGCTGGACCTGCTTGACGCGGGCCTGGTGGCGATGGTGAATTCAGACGATCCGGCCTACTTCGGCGGCTATATGAACGACAACTTCGTCGCCCTGTTCGACGCCCTGCCGCTCGGCCTGGCGCATGCGCACCAGCTGGCGCGCAACAGTTTCGAAGCGGCTTTCCTGCCGGCGGACGAAAAGCAGAAGTTGCTGGATGAGGTGGATAGCTACTTCTCTGCCTTCAACGTGGTTTAACATGGCCTGACAATCAATGTTTCGACAAGCCCTGAGGATGACGGTGCGCGACTGGCGCGCCGGGCAATTGCGCTTCCTGCTGGTTGCGCTGGTGGTGGCGGTGGCGGCGCTCGCGGCCGCCGGCTTCTTCATCGATCGCCTGCGCAGCGGGCTGAACCGCGATGCGCACCAGTTGCTGGGCGCCGACCTGGTGGTGGTGGCCGATAATCCGGTGCCTGCGGCCTGGCGCGACGAAGCACGGAAGCGCGGCCTGCTGGTGGCCGATACGCTGGCCTTTCCCAGCATGGCACAGGCCGGGCAGGGCGATACCGCCCGCTCCGTGCTGGTAACGCTGAAAGCCGTCAGCCCGGGCTATCCGCTGCGCGGCCGCGTCAAGGTCAATACCGATATTGCGCAGGCCAATGAAAGCATCGGCAGCCCGGCGCCTGCCGCGCCGCAACCGGGCACGATCTGGATCGACCCGGCGCTGGCGGCTGCGCTGGACGTCGCCGTGGGCGGCACGGTGCAGCTGGGCGACCAGCAGTTCCGCGTGACGCAGCTGATTGCCGCGGAACCGGATCGGGGCGGTGGCTTCATCAACTTCGCGCCGCGCGTTTTCCTTGCCCTGTCCGATATGCCCGCCACGAATCTGGTGCAGGAAGGTTCGCGCGTCGGCTACCGGCTGCTGGTGGCAGGACCCGGCGCCAGCTCCAAGCCGACGCAGGAATACGGCGAATGGCTCAAAGCCCTGCTCAAAAAGGATAACGTGCGCGGCGTGCGCCTTGAATCGCTGGAAGAAGGGCGCCCTGAAATGAGCGCCACGCTCGACCGCGCGGACCGTTTCCTGTCGCTGGTCGGCCTGCTGTCGGCCATGCTGGCTGCCGTGGCGGTGGCGATGGCGGCACGCCGCTTCATGCAGCGCCATCTCGATTCCTGCGCCATGCTGCGCTGCCTGGGGCTGACGCAAAACCAGGTGACGGTGATCTACCTCGTTGAATTCCTGCTGGTCGGCCTGGCCGGCAGCCTGCTCGGCGTACTGCTCGGCTTTGGCGCCCACTACGTGCTGCTGCAACTGCTTGGCAGCCTGGTGGCCGCCGATATTCCGGCGCCGAGCTTCCTGCCGGCGCTGCAAGGCCTGGCTACCGGCATGATCCTGCTGGCCGGCTTCGCGCTGCCGCCGATCCTGCAATTGCGCAACGTGCCGCACAACCGCGTCATCCGCCGCGAAGCGGCCGCCCCCAAGCCGGCTGCACTGGCGACTTATGGCCTTGGCATCGCAGCTTTCGGCGCGCTGCTGCTGTGGCAATCGAATGACGTCAAGCTGGCCGGCATGACCGGCGGCGGCTTCCTGCTTGGCTGCGCCGTGTTCGCGCTGGTGGGCTGGCTTGGACTGCAGGCCTTGCGTCCGCTGCGCAACGCGTTTTCGCACCACTCGTGGCGCTTCGCTGTCACCTCGCTGCGCCGCCGTCCCGGCGCCACCGTGGTGCAGGTGGTGTCGCTGTCGCTCGGCCTGATGGCGTTGCTGCTGCTGACCGTGGTGCGCGGCGATTTGATGTCGGCCTGGCGCAATACCATGCCGCCGGATGCGCCGAACCGCTTCATCATCAACATCCAGCCGGAGCAGAAGGACGCCATCGCTGCGCGCCTGAAAGGAGCCGGGGTGAAGGACGTGCCGCTGTTCCCGATGATACGCGGCCGCCTGGTGGCGGTGAATGGCAAGGCTATCACCAGCGAGAGCTACACCGACGAGCGCGCGAAAGGGCTGGCCGAACGCGAGTTCAACCTGTCGACCATGACCGAGCTCCCGTCCCAGAACCGGGTCACCTCCGGTAAATGGGAAATGCGCGGCAGCGCGGGCGAAGCTTCGGTCGAGGAAGGCATCGCCAGGACGCTGGGCCTGAAGCTGGGCGACACGATGCGTTTCGATATCGCCGGCTCGCCGGTGGAGGCAAAGGTTACCAGCCTGCGCAAGCTGGAATGGGGCTCGATGCGGGTGAACTTCTTCGTCATCATCAATCCCGCCGTAATGGCCGACACGCCGCAAACCTGGATTACGTCCTACCACTTGCCGAAGGAAGCCCTGGTGGCCGGCAATGCGCTGTCGCGTGAATTCCCCAACCTGACCATTATTGACGTGGGCGGCATCCTGCGCCAGGTGCAATCGGTGCTGGACCAGGTGATCCAGGCGGTGGAATTCCTGTTTGCCTTCACCCTGTTGTCCGGCGTGCTGGTACTGTATGCCGCCTTGATGGGCTCGCAGGACGAACGGCGCCGCGAGGCCGGCCTGCTGCGCGCCCTTGGCGCCACCCGCCGCCAGCTGTCGCAAGCGCAACTGATCGAGTTCATGCTGGTCGGGGGCCTGGGCGGCCTGCTGGCCGCCACCGGGGCAGGGATGATGGGATGGGGCCTGGCGACTTACCAGTTCAAGTTCGCCTGGACTTTCAGTCCCTGGGTCTGGCTGGCAGGCTTGCTGGCAGGTGCAGTGTGCGCCGCGGTCGGCGGCTGGCTTGGCCTGCGCAATGTGCTGAATCACCCCCCGCTGCAGACGCTGCGGGAGGCTTGATGGGGATTACGCCGCCAGCGGCGGCGTATGCTGGCGCAGGAATTCTGCGTAAGGGGTAGGCTGGATATCGAGCAGGGCAGGCTCGATTTCGAACAGGGCCCAGTAATAGGTTTCCAGCCCCTTGCACACCTGCGGCGCCTTGCAGTAGCGGTGCCAATGCTGGCCCACTTCGTCCGAATACATGCCATCGGGCGGAAAGAAGGGCAGCATGCGCTTTTCTTCCAGTGCCTCCACCAGCGATTGCGGGGCGCCGCTGTCGCGAGCCATTTCCACCTGGGATTCGTAACCGCGCGCCGTCTCCACCACCATCAGCTGCGCCGAGCCGTCAGCCTTGAAGAACAGGATGCCGCTCGGGCTGGGGAATGGGTAATGTTCGACGAAGCCGTGCTCCTGGTACAGCTGCTGCACTACCCTGGCCAGCGCGCCGCAACGCAGGAAGCTGAATTCGTGCAGCACCAGCATGTCCAGCAGGGTTTCCGACTGCTCCTGGAAGAACGCCTTCTGCAGCGCCGCCACTTCTTCTTCCAGCCGGTCCAGCGCATCGTCTGCGCTTTTCTTGATATAGCGGTCGATCAGGCCGCGGTTGAAGGCATCCACCGCGATCTTTTCATCGGCCTGGCCTGTGAACAGGATCTTCTTGCAGGGCAGGTGCTGGATCGCCTGGCAGAACGCCACGCCATTCATTTGCGGCATCGAATAGTCGACCACCAGCACCGAGGGAATGGAAAAACGCCGGGGCTGGCCGGAAATCCGGTAGATCCGCTCCAGGTCCACTGCCACATTGCGCTGCTCCGCCGACTGGTTAGGATTGTCGAAATCGACCTGCAGCGGCAGTTCGCTGCTTTGGGCATTGGCCTTGAACCATTCCAGCGCCTGCAGCGGGTCATGGAAGCATACGCTGGCCTGCATAGGATCGAGCTGGAATACCAGGCTATGGAGGAAGGTATCGCTGTCGTCCACCAGGACGGTCATGGTTGGGTGGGCGTAAACGGGCAGTTTCATGGTTCAACGGCTTGCTTTTAAGGGGAATTCGAGCACAAAGATAGCATATGCGTGCTCGCGTGAGACACAATGCAGTTTCGCTTGCCAAGCTTGCATCACCTGGCGGCATAAAGCCAGGCCGATGCCGGCGCCATTATGCTCTGGATATGTGAAGAAGCGTTGGAAAATCATCGGCAGGTGGTGCGGTGCGATACCGCAGCCGGTATCGATCACCAGAACGCGCGGCACCGGCCGGGCGCCGTCGATCACGATCCTGACCCGGCCTTTGCCGGCGCGCTGCACCGCCTGCATCGCATTGCGCAGGAGGTTCAGCAGCAGCATGATGGCCAGTTCGTTCTGGCCGCCGAAGCGGAAATCGCTGCGCACCTGCAGCGCCACCAGCTGGCGCTGGACCTCGCCCGTGAAAGGATAGCGGCGCAGCGCCGATTCGACCGTATCGAGCATGGACACGGTTTCGTGCGCGTCCAGCTTTTGCCGTACTGCCTGCGCGCTAAGCAGGAACAGGTCGATCATATGATTCATGTGGCGCACCTCGTACTGCATGCGCCCGAGTGCCTGGCGCATTACCGGATTGTCCTGCCCGGCGCGCTGCTGCATGCGCGACAGGCCGCGCACGTTGGCATCGAGGCTGGCCAGCGGCGTACGCATTTCATGCGCCACGGCGCCCAGGCCTTCGCCCAGGCCTTCCAGCTTTTCTTCTTCCAGCGCTTTCCGGCTTTGCGAGAAGACCCACATCCAGCCGGCCAGGAACAACTGCACGGGCAGCAATTGCAGCACTTCCGTGGAAACGAGCACGTCGCCGGCACCCAGCGCGATTGCCAGCAGCATGGCGCTGGATATGCCGATGGCGCCGGCACGCAGCGCGAGGTGGAAGTCGAAATGGAACAGCGCAACCAGCATCACCAGCATCACCTGCGACCAGGTCACGTTGGCGTGGTTCATCAGGAACATGAAGGTGCAGAAAAAGGGCAGCTCGTAGGTCACCAGCACCAGGGTGTAGCGATCGCGCAGCCGCGGCGGCAGGCGGCGTGCCAGCAGGCCGCCGATCCCGAGCGCAGTGCCAATCATGCGCGCCGCCAGGTTTTCATAAGGCTGCGGCACCAGCCAGCCGAAAATCGCGTAATACAGTGGAAAGCAGGTGATTCCGAGCCAGCTTAACGCAGCCAGGCGCAGGTCGGCGATTTCCTCGGCACTGCGGGCACGCAGGCGGGTTCGGATAAGGCGTCGGATCATCTGGCAATGATGGCGGTTTGTTGGCGCATTTTGCGCAGAATCAACACTATGCTTGATCCACATCAATACGTCCATGCGCTATCATTGCTTTATGAATGATGAAGCACGCACCCTTTACGAAGTCATCGGCGGTGAAACCATGCTGCGCGCGATGGTTGACCGTTTTTACGACCTGATGGAACTGGAGCCGGAGTTCGCCGGCATCCGCGCCATGCATCCGGCCAGCACCGACGGCTCGCGCGACAAGCTGTTCTGGTTCCTCAGCGGCTGGATGGGCGGTCCGGACCTGTTTATCGAACGCTTCGGCCACCCGCGCCTGCGCGCACGCCACCTGCCTTTCGCAGTCGGCTCCAGTGAGCGCGACCAATGGCTGCGCTGCATGGCGTGGGCGATGCAGGATGTCGGCATCGAAGAAGACCTGCGTTTGCGGCTGATGGAGTCGTTCTACCAGACCGCGGACTGGATGCGGAACAAGGCCGATTGATGGAGTTGACCATCCTGCTGGCGCTGGCCGCCGTCATCTTCGTGCTGCAAATTGTTGCGCTGCTGCGTAGCCGCGGCGGCGATGTTGCCGACCAATTGGACCGGGTCGAGCGTGAAGTGCGGCTGCAGTTGCAGGCTACCGCGCAGGCGCAGCGCCAGGAAATGGGCAATATGCTGTCGCAGTCGCACGCTGCCACCGTGCAGCAGCTGGAAACCATGCGCCGCCAGATCGAGGTCCTGACCGAATCGAATACGCGCCGCCTGCTGGAGGTGCGTGTGGCGCTGGAGACCAGGATGCGCGAGCTGCAGGCCGATAACGGCGCGCGGCTGGAGGAAATGCGCAAGACGGTCGACGAAAAACTGCATGAAACGCTGGAGACGCGCCTGACCGAATCGTTCCGCCAGGTGTCCGAACGCCTGGAGCGCGTGCACCAGGGCCTGGGCGAAATGCAGCAGCTGGCGCTGGGGGTGGGCGATTTGAAGCGCGTACTGACCAACGTGAAGACGCGCGGCACCTGGGGCGAAGTACAGCTGGAAATGCTGCTCGAGCAAATCCTCACGCCGGATCAATACGCCAAGAACGTCGAGACCATACCCGGCACCAATGCCCGCGTCGAATTCGCGCTCAAGCTGCCAGGCCAGAAAGAGGGCGGGGCGCCGGTGTGGATGCCGATCGATGCCAAGTTCCCGAAAGAACAGTACGAACGCCTGCTGGAGGCGGCCGACCGCGCCGACGCCGAAGGCGTAGCCGCCGCTGGCCGCGAGCTGGAACGCGCTGTGCGCGGCGAGGCGAAGACGATCTCTGAAAAATACGTCTCGCCGCCGATGACGACCGACTTTGCCATCCTGTTCCTGCCGACCGAAGGCTTGTACGCGGAAGTGATGCGCCGCCCTGGCCTGGCAGATGAACTGCAGCGCGTGAACCGCGTCAGCATCGCCGGTCCTTCCACGCTGACTGCGCTGCTGAACAGCCTGCAAATGGGCTTTCGCACGCTGGCGCTGGAAAAACGCTCGTCCGAAGTATGGCAAGTGCTGGGCGCCGTGAAGACCGAATTCGCGAAATTCGGCGACGTGCTTGCCGCGACCAAGACCACGCTGGAACGCGCCGCGCGCAATATCGAAAATGCCGAAGTTCGCAGCCGCCAGATGGCCCGTAAGCTGAAATCCGTCGAAGCGCTGCCCTCTGAAGAAGCCTTGCTCATGCTGGGCGCGGCGGACAACAGTGACGCAGACGCCGACAGCCCCATCTGAGTGATGAAAGCAGCCGCCCGCCTCGCGTTAGCACTGCTGTTGCCAGCTTCAGTCGGCGCGTGGGGCGGCGAACCTGAACTCCAGGCCGCAAAGCCGGCCCTGCGCGCACCCCTTGATTTAGCCCCCGCACGCGACAGTTTCGGCCGTCCGCTAGGCGCCCCGCGCCAGCAAACAGCAGTGGCGCGCGCCATGGACGAAGCGTGGAAGAAGGGCGCGTCCGAGGCCAACCTGAAAGCCTGGTCCGACGTCCTGGTCAAGTGCCAGCAAGCCACCAACCCCGCCTGGACCACCGCCCTGGTGCGCAGCGAGCCGCAGCAGGCGCACTGCTACCGTTACTGAATCGGGTGGAGATCGGATGTGGCTGAAGGCGCTCCCTGGCGCATGGCAGGGGGTAAGATAGTGAGATCATGAAAAAATGGATCTTGCTCCTGCTGAGTTATATCGCTCTGGCGGCGTGCCCGGTATCGGCCAAGGACCTGGATGTCGTCTTCATCCCCAAGTCGCGCGACCAGGTTTTCTGGACTTTCATGCGACAGGGAGTCGAGCGCGCGATGCGGGAGGACGGGCATGTTCAATTGACCTGGCGCGGCCCGGCGCACAACGACGACGTCGACTCGCAGATCGAGATCCTGCGCATCTATTCCAGAGTGGGCGTCGACGCTGTCATCATCGCCGCGACCGATCGCAGCCGCCTGGTGGCGCCGGTCGAATATGCTGCTGCGCTAGGGATCAAGGTGATTGCCGTGGATTCCGCATTGGACGGTAAGGC
This sequence comes from Duganella sp. Root336D2, assembly GCF_001425005.1. Lineage (GTDB taxonomy): Bacteria > Pseudomonadota > Gammaproteobacteria > Burkholderiales > Burkholderiaceae_D > Rugamonas. The sequence continues at coordinate 683,657 of NZ_LMDB01000012.1, forward strand.
GCACACCAACTTCATCACCACCAACAATTTTGCGGCAGGCAGGCTGGCGGCCGAACGCCTGGCCGGCCTGCTGAACCGGCAGGGCAGTGTGGCGATCTTGCGCACCATCGAAGGCAGCGGATCCACGGAAGAGCGGGCCGAGGGCTTTATCGATTACATGAAGAAGAACGCACCGCGTATCAACATCGTGGCCGACGAATATGGCGGCGGCACACGCGGCAAAGCGGCGCGCGGCGCAGCGCTGATGCTGGAGAAACACCCTGGTCTTGACGGCATATTCGCCGTCAATGAATCGACCAGCGACGGCATGCTGCGGGCGCTGCGGCAAGCGGGTTTTGCCGGAAAGAAGAGATTCGTCGCATTCGACACCACCGACTTCCTGCTGGATGGATTGAGCAAGCAGGAAATCAACGGCTTGATGGTGCAGGACCCGCGCCAGATGGGCTATCTCTCCATGAAAGCGGCGCTGGCGGCTGCGCGGGGCGCGGCCATGAAAGACCAGACCATCCTGACCGATGCCGTCATGGTCACCCGCGACAACTACGGGAAACCGGAGATCCAGGCATTGCTGGTCCCCTAAACCAGACCGTCGAAAATGATCACGTCGACCAGGTCGCCCTCGGCCACATTGCCTTGCTCGTCGTGCAGTACCACCATGCAGTTCGCTTCCGACATCGAGCGCAGGATGCCGGAGCCTTGCGAACCGGTGATGCGCACTTCGCGCGTGCCGTCCATTGCGGTGACAATGATGCCGCGCTGGTATTCGGTGCGGCCGGGCTTCTTGCGGATCGGCTGGGCGGAGCGCACCCGCAGCAACTGGTCGCCAGGCGAGTCCGCACCCATCATGCGCAGCAGGGCGTGGCGGGCGAAGAAATAGAAGGTAACCATCACTGCCACCGGATTGCCCGGCAGGCCGAACAGATAAGCGCTGTGGCCGTTGGAGCGGATGCGGCCGAAAGCCATCGGGCGGCCGGGGCGCATGCCGATCTTCCAGAAGTGCACGTCGCCCAGCGTGGCCATGACCTGCCTGGTGTAATCGGCCGCGCCAACGGACACGCCGCCGGAAGTGATCACGGCATCGGCGCACTCGCAGGCTGTGCGCAAGGCTTCTTCGAGCGATGCCGCGTCATCTTTCACGATGCCCATGTCGACGATATCGCAGCCAAGCCGCTGCAGCATGCCGAACAGGGTGTAGCGGTTGCTGTCGTAGACGCAGCCCTCTGCCAGCGGCTCGCCGATCGAGCGCAATTCGTCGCCGGTGGAAAAGAAGGCCACGCGCAGGCGGCGCTGCACCGGCACCTCGGCCAGGCCGAGCGAAGCGAGCAGGCCCAGGTCGGCCGGGCGCAGCACCTTGCCTTGCCGCAGGGCTGGCGTGCCGGCGGCCAGGTCTTCACCCTTGAAGCGGCGGTTGTCGCCGGTGCGCACGGTGTTTGCCGCAATTGTCACGGCGACGTCGCTCAGGTCGGCCGCCAGTTCCTGCGGCAGCACCGTGTCGCAGCCCTCGGGCATGACGCCGCCGGTCATGATGCGCACGCATTCGCCAGGTCCGGGCTTCAAGGCGGACGGCCGGCCGGCGTAGGCGGTGCCGATCACCTTCAGCGTGGTATTGCCGTCGGCTTTCAGCTGGGTGCCGGCAAAGGCGAAACCGTCCATGGCGGAGTTGTCGTGCGCCGGCACGTTGATCGGTGAAATCACGTCCGCCGCCAGTACGCGGTCCAGGGCACTGCGCAGCGCGACTTTCTCGATGCCGCGCAGCGGCTGGATGAAGTCGCGGATGATGCGCTGCGCGGTGCGCACCGGCAGCGCGTCCGGATCGTAACCGGACAGGCAGCTGGCCACGTCTTTCAGCGAAGGGTTGGCGGCGGCATCTTCCTCATTCTGCAATTCGGCCAGCGTATTGATGTTGCGGAAGGCCGCAGCGTCGTTGAACAGCACTTCGGCCACCTTGATCGACTTGTACCAGCCATCCATCTTGCGCGAGCCGGACTGCAGGTAGTCGTCCAGCGCGGGCAGGGCGCTCTTGCGTACCAGGCAGAATACGGGATGCAGTTGCGTGCGTGTTTTGCCGTCTTCGCCGGTTTCCAGCGTCGACGCCACGGCGAGGTCGGCGCCTTGCGCATTCAGTGCGTCGTACAGGCGCTGCGCCAGGTCCGCCGGCAGGAAGGGGGAGTCGCATGGGGCTGTCAGCAGCAGGTCGGTCGCGCAATGGCGCAGTCCGGTTTGCAGTCCGGCCAGCGGGCCTTCGTAGCCTTCCAGTTCGTCCGGCAGCACTTCCACGCCAAGTGCACTGTAGGCGCCGAGGTTGCGGTTGGCGTTGATGGTCACGCTGGCTACTTGGGGCGCAAGCCGCTGCAGCACCTGGGAGGCAAGCGTGCCGCCGCGGAACGGCTGCAAGCCCTTGTCGACGCGGCCCATGCGGGTGCCGCGTCCGCCTGCCAGGATCAATGCACTGATGTTTTGTCCCATCGCCGGCTCAACCCCCAATATATGACATTTCGACTTTGCGGCCGGCGCCCGGCGCCAGGCCTTCGGTGTTGATGGTGCGCAGTTCTGAATAGCGGTCGGCGCGCACGCTCCACAGCGCGCCGATGGCGGACGAGATTTCCGCGTCGCTGCGGCCTTCGCGCACCAGGGCGCGCAGGTCGTGGCCGCGCGAGGCGAACAGGCAGGTGTAGAGTTTGCCCTCGGTCGACAGGCGCGCACGCGAGCAATCCTTGCAGAAGGCCTGCGTCACGCTGGAGATTACGCCGATCTCGCCGCCGCCGTCCGCATAGCGCCAGCGCTCGGCCGTTTCGCCGCTGTAGTTCGGATCGACGGGGAGCAGCGGCATATCGGCGCCAATCATGCGCACGAGCTCCGCCGATGGCACCACGTCGTGCATGTTCCAGCCGTTCGACGTGCCGACGTCCATGAATTCTATGAAGCGCAAGATGACGGGCGACCCTTTGAAATGGCGTGCCATCGGCAGGATCTCCTGCTCGTTCATGCCGCGCTTGACCACCATGTTTACCTTGACCGGGCCCAGGCCGACACTGTGCGCCACGTCGATCCCGTGCAGCACGTCTTCCACTGCGAAGTCGACATCGTTCATGCGCTTGAACGTGGCGTCGTCCAGCGCGTCGAGCGAGACGGTCACACGCTGCAGGCCGGCGTCTTTCAGCGACCGGGCTTTGCGGGCCAGCAGGGAGCCATTGGTGGTCAGGGTCAGGTCGAGCGGTTTGCCGCTCACGGTGCGCAGTTCGGCCAGCATGCCGACCAGCCGCTCAAGGTCTTTGCGCAATAGCGGTTCACCGCCGGTCAGGCGGATCTTTTCGACGCCGTGTTCGACAAACAGGCGGGCAAGGCGCGTGATCTCTTCAAACGTCAGCAGGGCGTTGTGCGGCAGGTACTGGTAGTCCTTGTCGAACACTTCCTTCGGCATGCAGTAGACGCAGCGGAAGTTGCAGCGGTCGGTGATGGAAATGCGCAGGTCGTGCAGCGGACGGGCGAAGCTGTCCAACAGGCTGCCGGTGGGCGCCATTAATGTTGCCGGGATGGCCGGCGCCTGGCTGCGGCCATCATTCAGGAGGATGATTTTTTCGGTCATGCTGGGTGTGCGGTTACACCCGGTACGATAGCACGACGCCAGCAATTGCACAGGCTAGTAATACGCGGATTGTTCCTTGCTTGTACTGCATCAAGGCGATGGCGGCGGCAGCGGCGATTGCCACGGCCGGCCATTCCCAGCGGTTGGCCGGATAGAACACGTGGACGCCGAAAAATAGTGCCAGGCTGGCAATGACGCCCACCACGGCGGCGGAAATGGCGGTCAGCGGCGCGGTCATGCGGATATTGCCGCGCGTGGATTCGACCAGCGGGCCGCCGGCCAGGATGAAGACGAACGAAGGGACAAAGGTGAACCAGGCCGCCACGGTGGCGCCCAGCACGCCTGCCAGGGCGGGATGGCCGGCAATCGCCTCCTGCGTCCAGGCGCCGACAAAGCCGACAAAGGCGACCACCATGATCAGCGGGCCGGGCGTGGTTTCGCCCAGGGCCAGGCCGTCTACCATCTGGGCCGCTGTCAGCCACTGGAAATGCTCGACGCCACCCTGGTAGACGTAGGGCAGCACGGCGTAAGCCCCGCCAAAGGTCATCATGGCGGCCTTGGTAAAGAACCAGCCCATTTGCGCTAGCGGTTTGTCGACGCCGAATATCCAGGCCAGCAGCAGCCAGCCAGCCGCCATCAATGCGCTGCCGGCGCCGGCGACGCGGGCCAGTGCGGCCCAGCTGAAGCGGGCGTGCTGCGGGGTTGGCGTGTCATCGTCGATCAGGGCGGCGGCATGCGCGCCTTGCGTTGCGGCCGGGCCGTGCGCGGCGCCGCCCAGCGCGAACAGGTCCGGGCGCAGGCGGCCGCCCAGCCAGCCCAGCAGGGCAGCCGTGGCGACGATGGCAGGGAAGGGCAGCTTGATGAAGCTGATGGCAGTGAAGGCGCCCAGTGCGATCACCAGCAGCGGGCGATTGCGCAGCGTGCGTTTGCCAATGCGCCAGGCCGCGGCCAGCACGATGGCAACGACGGCCGGCTTCATGCCGTACAGGATGCCGGCGATGGCGGGCAGGCTGCCATAGGCCATGTAGGCCCAGGACAGGCCGATCAGCAGTAAAAGTGAAGGAAGTACGAAAAGCACGCCGGCAAGGATGCCGCCCAGGGTGCGGTGCATCAGCCAGCCGATGTAGATGGCAAGCTGCGTGGCCTCGGGGCCGGGCAGCAGCATGCAGTAGTTCAGGGCGTGCAGGAAGCGCTGTTCGGAGATCCAGCGCCGGCGCTCAACCAGTTCGGCATGCATCAGGGCGATCTGGCCAGCCGGGCCGCCGAAGCTGATGAAGCCCAATTTGAGCCAGTACAGGAAGGCTTCCGACAATGGGACATGAAAAAGGGAAGCGCTCGGCTTCCCTTTTTCGTCAGTGCCAGGCTGCTTAGCCATTCACCTTGGTTTCAACCTGCACCAGCGGCTCGCTGGCGACAGCTTCCTGCGGCTTGCGCTCGCGAGGCACGCGGATCGGCTGGGAGGTGGCGGCTGCGGCGGCCGCCTCCTGCGCGGCACGCGCCTTGGCCGGGTCGGTCACTGCCATCGACAGGCCGGCAGCGGCCAGCATGGCGTTGACGTCAGCCTTGGCTGCGGCCGGCGCTGGCGCCGGAGCAGCTACAGGAGCTGGCGCCGGGGCAGCTACAGGAGCTGGCGCTGGGGCAACTGGCGCTGGCGCAACTGGGGCTGGCGCTGGCGCAGCAGCAACCGGAGCGGCCGCTGGCTCGACCACGTCGGCAGCGACTTCTTCCGCGGTTGCCGGTTCGGCGACTGCCTGAGCGGCATCCGCGAACGGCAGCACGCCTTGTGGCGAAGCTGGAGCAGCTGCAACAGCTTCCACTTCGACCGGTTCCGCAGCTGCCGGCGCGGCAACTGGCAGGTCCACAGCGGCTGGCGGCACTGGAGCGGCAACCACTGGTGCTGCCTCGGCTGGCGCTGCCTCGACTGGCGCCGCGGCGGCAGCAGTGGCAACCGGCGCGGCACCAACTGGCTCGGCAACCACGGGAGCTTCGACAGCCGCGGTAGCCACAGCTTGAGCGGCGGCGCCTTCGGCAGCAGCGGCGCTGGCAGCCTCGGTCGATGCCGGTTCCACAGCGATGGCAGCAGGCGCTGCATCGGCAACAAGCGGAGCCGCGGCCGGGGCAACAACGCCTTCATCTGGAGCAACGGTGAACGTTGCCTCGGTTGCGCCTTCGGCGCCTTCGGCACCGTCCACGCCGTCCATGCCCTCGGCGCCTTCACGTTCACGACGGTTGCGGTTACGGCCACCGCGGCGGCGGCGGCGGCGCGGCTCATCGCCACCTTCCGCACCGTCTGCGTCTTCGCCCTCTGGGCCGGTGTTGGCGACAGCTTTCACCAGTACCGGCGTGTCAGGCGCGCCGGAGCCGGTGCCAACCGGACCCACGCCGGCTGCAGCCAGTGCCAATTCCTCGGCCTTGGCCTCGGCCGCAACAGGTTTCTCAGCGCGTGGCTCACGCGGCTGGCGTGGCTGGCGTGGTTCACGCGGCTCGCGCTCGGCTCGCTGGCCTTGGGCCTGGGCTGCCTCGGCGCCTTCGCGCTGTTCACGTGGCTCGCGCGGTTCGCGCGGCTGGCGTGGTTCACGCGTTTCGCGCGGCTCGCGCTGTTCGCGTGGCTTGCGCGCTTCTGCGGCCGGTTTTGCTTCCTCGGCGCCTGGACGGGAACCTGGCTCGCGGTCTTCGCGTTCACCACGGCCGCCTTTACCGCCGCGGTTGCGGCCACGCTGGCCGCGGTCCTTGCGGTCGCCGCGTTCGGCGTTGGCTGGTGCTTTGGTGACGATGACCGGTGCTTTCGGCTGCGCTGGCTCTTCCTTGTCACCACCGGTGAAGAAGGAGATCAGCTTGGCGAAGAAGCCTTTTTCTGCCGGCGCTGCGACGGCGGCAGCACGTGGCGCGGCAGCTGGCTTGGCAGCTTCCGGCTTGTGTTCCACCAGCGGTGCTGGTTGCTCCGGAGTAATGGTCTTGACGACGGCTTCCTGGCGCGGCTTGGCTTCTTCCTTGTGGCGCTTGGAGAACGACATGTCGGTCTCGGCAGCTTCGGCCATGGTGTAGGAGGCAGCGTGGTCTTCCAGGCGTGGATCGTCGTGCTTGATGCGTTCCAGCTTGTAATGCGGGGTTTCCAGGTGCTTGTTCGGGATCAGGATCACGGTGATGCGGTGACGGGTCTCGATCTTCAGCACTTCGCCGCGCTTCTCGTTCAGCAGGAAGGCAGCCACGTCGACTGGCACCTGGACGTGGATCGCGGCGGAATTTTCCTTCATCGCCTCTTCCTGGATGATGCGCAGCACCTGCAGGGCGGACGATTCGGTATCGCGGATGTGGCCGGTGCCCGAGCAGCGCGGGCAAGTCACGTGCGAACCTTCCGACAGGGAAGGGCGCAGGCGCTGGCGCGACAGTTCCATCAGGCCGAAGCGGGAAATCTTGCCCATCTGGACGCGCGCACGGTCGTGGTGCAGGGCGTCTTTCAGGCGCTGTTCCACTTCGCGCTGGTTCTTCGACACTTCCATGTCGATGAAGTCGATCACGATCAGGCCGCCCAGGTCGCGCAGGCGCAGCTGGCGCGCCACTTCGTCGGCGGCTTCGCAGTTGGTGTGGAAGGCGGTGGTTTCGATGTCCGAGCCGCGGGTGGCGCGGGCCGAGTTGACGTCGATCGAGACCAGGGCTTCGGTATGGTCGATCACGATGGCGCCGCCGGATGGCAGCGGCACGGTACGCGAGTACGCGGTTTCGATCTGGTGTTCGATCTGGAAGCGGGAGAACAGCGGCACGTCGTCGCTGTAGCGCTTCACGCGATGCACCATGTCCGGCATCACGTGCGACATGAACTGGTGCGCCTGTTCGTAGATCTCGTCGGTGTCGATCAGGATCTCGCCGATATCAGGCTGGAAGTAGTCGCGGATGGCGCGGATCACCAGGGACGATTCCTGGTAGATCAGGAAGGCGCCGTTGGCTGCCTTGGAGGCGCCTTCGATGGCGCGCCACAGTTGCATCAGGTAGTTCAAGTCCCACTGCAGCTCTTCCACGGTACGGCCGATGCCGGCGGTACGGGCAATCACCGACATGCCTTGCGGCAGGTCCAGCTTGTCCATGGTTTCGCGCAGTTCCTGGCGTTCTTCGCCTTCCACCCGGCGCGAGACACCGCCACCGCGCGGGTTGTTCGGCATCAGCACCAGGTAGCGGCCAGCCAGCGAAATAAAGGAGGTCAGTGCCGCGCCTTTATTGCCGCGCTCTTCCTTCTCCACCTGGACCATGATTTCCTGGCCTTCGCGCAGTGCTTCCTTGACGGATGCATTGCGCACGTCGACGCCTTCGCGGAAATAGGTGCGGGCAACTTCTTTAAAGGGGAGGAAGCCGTGGCGGTCTTCGCCGTAGCTGACGAAGCAAGCTTCGAGGGAGGGTTCGATTCGAGTGATGACGCCTTTGTAGATATTGGACTTGCGCTGCTCTCGTCCGGCGGTCTCGATGTCGATGTCGATCAACTTTTGACCGTCGACAATTGCTACGCGCAGCTCTTCTTGCTGCGTAGCATTAAACAACATGCGTTTCATTTTTATTAACTCCGCGACCCTTGGGCCATGTCAAAGCCGCCTCCGTGGAGACGGCGAAGTACAAGGATATACGCGTGAATTAAGGAGGCTGTAGGGGGAAATGCCTCGTCATGCGGCAGGCGCGAAGCGCTGCCGCCGCATTGGGCGCATGAAGCAAATCGTCATGCCGAGTTTGCGCACTGCGTGCAACATCATCCAACGGCCCGAGCGTTGCCGGGTGGCGGGAGAATGCAGGCGTGCGCACATCGTCGGGCCAGGACATCTTGTATGGTGCCTTGGCGAAACGGCAAGCGTAATCCACTTCATCAACCAGCGAGCAACGACTGTAGTGCTTGCTCGCCGGACTTATCCTAACAATCCAGCCAGTCTAATTCAGCACACGGGCGCTCGAGCCGATGGCAACAATGGTTGCGACCCTGATCGGCGCACGAATGTGCGTATACAATTTTTTCTACCGAATTTGCGTTTGGCGAGGCCAGTAGATACGCCCCTGTGTAAAATGTACGTTTAATTCTTTACACATGCAGCAGATAAACTGCGGCATAACGATTATATATTCAAAATGAAGGACTTAGAGAGAAATTCTGGGAAGCCCGGCCAAAACAAGTCGCAAAAAGCCGATTCCGCTTCCCCCCAACAGGTCCTGCCGCAAGCACAATTCGTGACGATCACTGAAGAAGAGGCCGGTCAGCGGATCGATAACTACCTGTTGCGTGTTTGCAAAGGTGTGCCGAAGAGCCACATCTATCGTATCCTGCGCTCGGGTGAAGTGCGGGTCAACAAAGGCCGCATCGACCAGTTGTACCGCCTGAATGACGGCGACCTGGTCCGCATTCCACCAATTCGAATTGCTGAAAAGCAAGAAGTCATTGTCCCTGCCGCCGAGTTCGAAGTCATTTTCGAAGACGCCAACTTGCTGGTGATTAACAAGCCCTGCGGCGTTGCCGTGCATGGCGGTTCCGGCGTCTCGTTTGGCGTCATCGAGCAACTGCGCGCTGCCCGCCCGGACGCCAAGTTCCTGGAGCTGGTGCACCGCCTCGACCGGGAAACTTCCGGCCTGCTGCTGATCGCCAAGAAGCGTACGGCCTTGACCAACCTGCATGACCAGATGCGCGACGGCCTGACCGACAAGCGCTACCTGGCCCTGGCCGTGGGCGACTGGAAGAACAAGCGCCAGCACGTCAAGCTGGCTTTGCATAAATTCACGCTGGCGGATGGCGAGCGGCGGGTGCGGGTACAAGCCGATGGACAGGCTTCGCACACGGTATTCAGCCTGCTGCAGAAATTCGAAGGCTTTGCCCTGCTGGAGGCCGAGCTGAAGACCGGGCGCACCCACCAGATTCGCGTTCATCTGCAATCTTCGGGCTTCCCTATCGCAGGTGACGATAAATACGGCGATTTCGCGCTCAACAAGGCGCTGCAGAAAGCGACTGAAACACGTGGTGCGCTGAAACGCATGTTCCTGCACGCCCACCAGATTACGTTTACCCATCCGGAAACGGGCAAGCAAATGACCCTGAATGCGCCTTTGGCCGCCGAATGCCAGCGATTCTTGGTAAGCTTGGGGAAACCATTGAATTGAGAAAAAAATAATGCCGCGTAAGCAATTTGACCTGATCGTCTTCGATTGGGATGGCACGCTCATGGACAGCACCGCCACCATCGTGAAATGCATCCAGGCCGCCGCCAGGGACCTGGCCCTGCCCATCCCCAGCCGGGAGCAGGCAGCCCATGTCATTGGCCTGGGCTTGGGCGAAGCCATGCAAGTGGCGATGCCCGGCCTCGACCCCAAGGTCTATCCGCGCATGATTGAGCGCTACCGCTATCACTACCTGGCAAAAGACCACGAACTGACCTTGTTCGATGGTGTGCCTGAAATGTTGCAGGATTTGTCGCAGCAAGGCTTCTTCCTCGCCGTTGCCACCGGCAAGAGTCGCGTAGGCCTGAACCGCGCGCTCAATGCGGCAGGGCTGCTGTCGACCTTCGATGCGACGCGTTGCGCTGACGAAACGTTTTCCAAGCCACATCCCGCGATGCTGCAGGAACTGACGCGCGAACTGGGCCAGGATTTGCGTCGCACCGTCATGATTGGCGACACCACACACGACCTCATGATGGCGCAAAATGCGGGATCATCGGGCATCGCCGTCGAATATGGCGCCCATCCGCTGGAGCAACTGTCTGCCTGCAACCCGGTGTTCTCGGCGCGCACAGTGCCGCAGCTGCACCAGTGGCTGAATGAGTATGCGTGATGGATGCTGAAGTCCTGGTGTGCGCTGCCGACTTGCTGCTGGAGGGTGGCAAAGGCATCCGCTTCCCGCTGCGCGCCGGCGGCGAAGACACCACCGGCTTTGTGGTGCGCTACGGCGGCAAGGTGTATGGCTACCTGAACCGCTGCGCCCATGTGCCGATTGAACTGGACTGGGCCGAGGGTGAGTTCTTCGAATCGAGCGGCCTTTATATCATGTGCTCCACGCACGGCGCCATTTATATGCCGGAAAATGGCCAGTGCGCCGGCGGCCCATGCCGCGGCGGCCGCCTGCGCCCGATTGCCGTGACTGAACGCGATGAAAACATTTACTGGCAGCCTGACGACTATGTTCGCCCACGACCATGAGTGATAACAACGACAACAATAACAGCCAGCCGGCCGCGCCAGCCGAGAACCCGCCCATCAAGTGGGAGCGCGAGGTGCTGGAAAAGCTGGTGTTCGCCACGCTGAAAGAACAACGCGCCAACCGCCGCTGGAGCATCTTCTTCAAGGTGTCGACCTTGGCCATCATTTTCTTCGCCCTGGCCAGCTACTTTGGCGTCAACCTGATGGGCGGCGACGCCGAGGCCCTTGGCCGCCATACTGCCTTGATCGAAATCGAGGGCAGCATCGAAGCCGAAGGCAGCGGCGCTGCCGACGTCGTCATTCCCGCACTGAATAAGGCCTTCTCGGACACCGGCTCGGTCGCCATCGTCCTGCACATCAGCAGTCCGGGCGGTAGCGCCGTCCAGGCCGGCATGATCGTGGACGAAATCCGCCGCCTGCGCCACGGCTATCCGCAAAAGCCGCTGTATGTGGTGGTCGATGAAATATGTGCCTCGGGCGGCTATTACATCGCGTCCGCCGCCGACCGCATCTACGTCAACAAGGCCAGCATCATCGGCTCGATCGGGGTCCTAATGGACGGCTTCGGGTTTACCGGCACCATGGAAAAGCTGGGCGTCGAACGGCGCCTGCTGACCGCTGGCGAGAACAAGGGCTTCATGGACCCGTTCAGCCCACAGTCGGAAAAGCAGAAGCAGCATGCCCAGACCATGCTGAAAGAAATCCACGCGCAATTCATCGAGGTGGTGCGTACCGGCCGTGGCAAGCGGCTGAAGGAAACGCCCGACATGTTCTCCGGCCTCTACTGGACTGGCGCGCGCGCCATCGAGATGGGCCTGGCCGATGACCTGGGCAGCGTGGACAGCGTGGCGCGCGACGTGGTGAAAGCAGAAGACATTGTCGACTATACCCAGCATGAGAACCTGCCTGAGCGCGTGCTGAAGAAGTTTGGTGCTGCCGTTGGTTATGGCGCGATCAAGGCCGCTGCAGACGCGGCCAAGCCTAGCTTGCGCTAGGCTGCGGCCGCGAATGGCTCAGCAATTAACATTGGCATTTTTGCTTGCCATTTCCCCGACGTGGACTATATTGACGGTGTAGTTCGATTCAAGGGGAGGGCGATCAGCAATCAAATCTTGAGGCAGACTACGCAGCCGCATTACGGATGCGGACTTGAGTGAATTCACATTCCTCGTCACTGTCTCTTTGGGAGGCAAGAGAACGGCGGCCCCTGGCCGCTGTTTTCGTTTCTGCGTCGAGGTCTTCGGTGGAAAAACCGCCTTGTACCAGCCACTCCAGCAATTCCGTTTCCTGCTGGCGCCGCCACAATGCTTGCGGCATAACGCCAGCCTGGCCGCTCCAGCGCGCTACAGCCAATTTGGTTTCCAGAGAAGCGGCATGGGCCTGTGCCAACGACCTACGGTTGATATAGAGCTTCATTGCTGAGATCTCCCAAAGAAATTCCTATAGCCCAGTCAGCAGATTCCTAATGCTATTTAAGTGTACCAACTCGACTGTCACGCCCTTTGATCTGCATCAATAGGGAGGCTTGCGGTAGCGTAAATCCGGTAAAATTCCGCCCCATGAGTAAATTATCCCTCGACCGAATCCTGCAGTCGCAAGGCTTCGGCACCCGTAAATACTGCCGCGCGCTGATTGAAGACCGTGACGTTTCCATCGGCGGCGAAGTGCAGGACAACTATAAAGCGACTATCGAAACCAACGGCCTGGTGCTGGAAGTGTTCGGCGAAGAGTGGGTTTATCGCGAACATCTCTATATTGCACTGTACAAGCCTTCCGACTACGAATGCTCCCGCAAGCCCAGCCATCATCCTGGTGTGCTGACCTTGCTTCCTGAGCAATTCACCTGGCGCGAAGTGCAACCGGTCGGCCGGCTCGACCACGACACCACCGGCATGCTGCTGATGTCCGACGACGGCCCGTTCATCCACGCCCAGTCTTCGCCCAAGCGCCATGTGCCCAAGGTCTATCTGGCCACCACGGCGGAACCGGTAAGCGATGAGCTGGTGGCACAGATGCTGGCCGGCGTGCAGCTGCACGATGAGCCGGCCCCGCTGGCCGCTGTCACCTGCATCAAGCGCGGTGAAAACCTGCTGGAGATCGTGCTGGAGCAGGGCAAATACCACCAGGTCAAGCGCATGCTGGCTGCTGCCGGCAATCACTGTTCCGCGCTGCATCGTTCCGCCATCGGCCAACTGCAACTCGACGCTCTCGGCCTGCAGGAAGGCGAATGGTGCTATCTCACACCTGAACAGCTTGCGCTGCTGGCGCCGGCCTGATTACGGCTTCTTCATCATGGCCGCGTGTCCAGCGGCCATCTCCTGCTTGCCCAGGAAGCCGTCCTTGTCGGTATCCATTTTTGCGAACATGGATGCCGACGCTTTGCTGTGCTCTTCGGCTGTGAGCACGCCGTCCCCGTCGGAATCGACAGCCTTGATTTTCTCGGCCGCCGGCATATCGTTCTTCTTCGCCGCCTGGCCAGTGATCGCCTGGTGGGCCGCAGCCATTTCCGCGGCGCTCACCTTGCCATCCTGATTGGCGTCCATCTTCCCGAACATCTGCCTGGCCGCGGCTGCATGCTCGGTTGTGGACACTTTGCCGTCACGGTCGGCATCCATCGAAGCGAATTCCTTTTCCACATCCGGCGGGGCCGCCAGCAACCGGCCTGAAAGAAGCGCGCCAACAATCAAGGGAAGTGCTTTCGGATTCATATGGCCTCCTATCCGTTCACAATGCTGAGGATGTTGCCGTCGACATCGCTGAACCATGCGACGCTCATTCGGTCGCCGCGGTGGATGTCGCCTTCGAGCTTCAGGCCGGGCATGTCGTAGTGTTCGAACTTGACGCCGTCTGCCTTCAAGCGCGCTGCGATCGCTTCCAGTTCGCTCCCTACGTTCCACATAAGGCAAGTCGCCTTGTTGCTGCCCGCATATGGCGAGTGATAGACATTAATCCTTGTCGCGCCACTGCGGAAAAACAGCACTTCCCGTTCCGGGCTGTCGAGCTTTTCAAGTCCAAGAACTTCGCCATAGAACCTGGCGGCCGCAGCCAGGTCTTTCACCGCGATCATTGCAATCGCATCTTTGTCGGCAAGCATGAATGTCCCCTGTTCCCTGATGTGGGGAGACTAGGCCGCATGGGAGTTCGTGTCGGTTAGTTGTCGCACACCGGCCAGGGGCGCGAAACGAAGGGGCGGAGGGCTCTTTGGCCGGACGGTGAAGTACTGCTCAGGCGGAAGCATGGGCGCGACGCAGCACATGGCGGTCAAACAGGCGGTCGTGGAACGGCAGGGCAATCACGTTGATGATCGGTTCCAGCACAGCAGCCAGGCCGCCGAAGGCGAGCGAGCCGGTAGCGGCGTATAGCGTGGCAAACGCAATCAGCGCATGCATCATGGTTTGCGAGACCTTTTCTGCCGCGATAAGCGCTCGCCGGCGCGCATTGAAGTGCATCCGTAATGTGTGCCAGCCGCGCTCATGGAATGGCAGCAGCGCGACGTTGATCACCGGCTCCAGCACGGCAGCCAGGCCGCCGAATGCCAGCGAGCCGGTCAGCACGTACATCAGGCCGAACGCAATCCCCATGTGGGTGCTTGCCTGGCTCATTTTCTTCGCTGCGATTGCTGCCATGGTCGAAATCCTTTCTGCTTGAGTCAAATGGTAATGATTCGTATCTAAGAGGTAAAATTGATTATCTCTACCGATTCGATAGCATTCCCATATGAAACTCGCCACCCTTAAAGACGGCACCCGCGATGGCCAGCTGGTCGTCGTCTCCCGCGACCTGAAGACCGCCGTGGTCGCCGATGGCATTGCCCGCAGCTTGCAGCGCGCGCTCGATGACTGGGCTTTCATCTCGCCCCAGCTCGATGACCTGTACCGCCAGCTTAACGAGGGCAAGGCGCGCCGCAGCTTCGACTTCGAACCCGCGAACTGCATGGCCCCGCTGCCGCGCGCCTACCAGTGGGCCGACGGTTCCGCCTACGTCAACCACGTTGAGCTGGTGCGCAAGGCGCGCAACGCGGAAATGCCGGCCTCGTTCTGGGAAGATCCGCTGATGTACCAGGGCGGCAGCGATGATTTCATCGGCCCCTGCGACGACATCGAGTTGAAGCATGAGGAATGGGGCATCGATTTCGAGTCGGAAATCGCAGTCATTACCGACGACGTGCCGATGGGCGCTGCGCCGGACCTGGCCTTCCAGCAGATCCGCCTGCTGCTGCTGGTCAATGACGTTTCCCTGCGTAACCTGATCCCGGAAGAACTGGCGAAGGGCTTCGGCTTCTTCCAGTCCAAGCCGGCCAGCAGCTTCTCCCCGGTAGCCGTCACGCCGGACGAATTGGGCGATGCCTGGAAGGATGCCAAGGTGCACCTGCCACTGCGTTCCACCTGGAACGGCAAGCTGGTGGGCCAGCCGAATGCCGGCGTCGACATGGTCTTCAACTTCGCCCAGTTGATCTCGCACCTTGTGAAAACCCGCAACGCGCGCGCCGGCACCATCGTCGGCTCCGGCACTGTATCGAATAAGGATGTGAAAAAGGGCTACTCCTGTATCGCCGAAAAGCGCTGCCTGGAGATGATTGCCAATGGTAAAACGACAACTTCCTTCATGTCCTTCGGCGACACCATCAAGATCGAGATGCTGGATGCGGACGGCAAGTCCATTTTCGGCGCCATCGACCAGCAGGTCTGGCAGCTGGGCCGTCCGAAGACCGTACCAGAGGCCGCGACCACCGCCGACGGGGCCGAGTAAGGCCGGTTTTCCCCGCTTTTTCCAGCGATAGCTCTTGCCCGGCCGCAGCGATAATGGCACGGTCGATAACAGGAGCGGTCAATGGCTGAAGACAGCGAAGCCGAGAAAACAGAACCCGCGTCACAGAGGCGCCTCGAGCAGGCGCGTGAAGAAGGGGACGTACCCAGGTCGCGCGAAGTCGCGACCTTTACCGTTCTCATGGCAGCGGGGGCCGGTCTGTGGATGACCGGTTCCGGCCTGGTGCGCGAATTGAGCCGCAGCCTCACCTCGGGGCTGTCGCTGACGCGCGAGCAAGTGTTCAATCCTGATGTCCTGGTGAACCGCATCCTGGTCGATGTGGTGCAGGTCATGCTGGCCTGCCTGCCGATCGCCGTCGCCGTGATGGTGGTGGCGCTGGCGTCGCCGCTGCTGGTCGGTGGCTGGCTGTTCTCGGCCAAGGCCTTTACCCCGAATTTCATGAAGCTGAATCCCATCACGGGCATCGGCAATATGTTTTCCACAAACTCGCTGGTGGAACTGCTCAAGGCCATCGTCAAGTCCATCGTGGTGGGCGTGGTGGCGTATATGGTCATTTCGCGCCAGCAGCAGGAGGCGATCGGCCTGATGGTGGAGCCGCTGCACGCCGGCAGCACGCACGTGATGAATATGCTGGGCTTCAGCTTTATCGTGATCGTCGGTGCACTGGGCTTTATCGCCCTGATCGACGCGCCGTACCAGATGTGGCATTACGCGAACAAGCTGAAGATGACGCGCCAGGAGCTGATCCAGGAGTCCAAGGAGTCGGACGGCAACCCGCAGATCAAGGGCAAGATCCGCCAACTGCAGCGCGACATGGCGAAGAAACGCATGATGCAGGAAGTGCCGACCGCCGACGTCGTGGTGACCAACCCGAGCCATTATGCGGTGGCGCTGAAGTACGCCGAAGGCGGGCAGGGCGCGCCACGCGTGGTGGCCAAGGGTACCGACCAGGTGGCGGCCAGGATCCGCGAACTGGCGAAAGAGCACCGCGTCGCCATCCTGGAAGCGCCGCCGCTGGCGCGTGCGCTGCACAAGCATACCGAAATCGGCGACGAAATCCCGCCGCGCCTGTACGCCGCCGTGGCGGAAGTATTGGCTTATGTATACCAGATCAAGGCCTATCGTCCAGGCCTGCGTTACCCGGATCGTCCAACCAGGCTCGATGTGCCGGACGATATGGATCCACTGAACAAGAAATAAACGGAGCAAAAGAGAATGAACGCCCTGAACATGCCGCCGTGGATGAGAGGCATCGTCGGCAACGGCCAATCCTTGGCCGCACCGATCCTGATCATCATGCTGCTGGCGATGATGATCTTGCCGTTGCCGGCGTTCGTGCTCGACCTGTTCTTCAGTTTTAACATCGCACTGTCGATCATCGTGCTGCTGACCAGCCTGTATACGGTCAAGCCGCTGGACTTCATGGCTTTCCCGACGGTGCTGCTGGTGTCCACCATGCTGCGCCTGTCGTTGAACGTGGCGTCGACCCGTGTCGTGCTGACCGAAGGCCACACCGGCCCGGATGCGGCAGGTAAGGTGATCGAGGCCTTCGGCCACTTCCTGATCGGCGGTAATTACACGGTCGGTATCGTGGTGTTCGTGATCCTGACCATCATTAACTTCGTGGTCGTGACCAAGGGCGCGGGCCGTATCGCTGAAGTGGGCGCACGTTTCGCCCTGGACGCAATGCCTGGCAAGCAGATGGCGATCGATGCCGACCTGAATGCGGGACTGATCGGCGAGCCGGAGGCGAAGCGCCGCCGTAATGAAGTGTCGCAGGAGGCGGAGTTCTACGGCGCCATGGACGGCGCCTCGAAATACGTGCGCGGCGATGCGGTGGCCGGCATCCTGGTTACCGTGATCAACGTGGTGGGCGGCCTGCTGGTGGGCATGATCCAGCACGACATGGGCTTTGCCGACGCGCTGAAAAACTACGTGCTGCTGGCGATCGGTGACGGCCTGGTGGCGCAGATTCCTTCGCTGGTGATTTCGATCGCGGCCGGTATCGTGGTGTCGCGCGTGGCCTCCGAAACCGACATCGGCACCCAGGTGATCAGCCAGCTGTTCGCCAAGCCGCAAGTGCTGTTCATCACTGGCGCCATCATCGGCGGCATGGGCCTGATTCCCGGTATGCCAAACCTGGTGTTCATCCTGCTGGCATCGACCCTGATCGGTTCCGGCTACATGCTGCAGAAAAAGGCGAAGGAGAAAGCGGAAGCGGATGCCACGCAAGAGGCCGGCGGTGCGGGCGGCGGCGGTGCGGCCGGTGCAGCGGCCGGGGCGCAGGCTGCGCCCGAGCAGGAAGAGGCAACCTGGCAGGACGTGCTGGCGGTCGATACCCTCGGGCTGGAAGTGGGCTATCGCCTGATCCCGCTGGTCGACAAGACCCAGGGCGGAGAACTGCTGAAGCGCATCAAGGGCATCCGCAAGAAGTTTGCGCAGGAAGTGGGCTTCCTGGCGCCGCCGGTGCATATCCGCGACAACCTCGAGCTGAAGCCCTCCGCCTACCGCATCACGCTGAAGGGCGTGGAGGTTGGCACCGGCGAGGCGTTCAACGGCCAGTACCTGGCGATCAATCCGGGCATGGCGAGCGGCACGCTGCCCGGCATGGTGACCACCGACCCGGCCTTCGGCCTGCCAGCGATCTGGATCGATGCTTCGCTGCGCGACCAGGCTACCGGCATGGGTTATACCGTGGTCGATGCCGGCACCGTGGTGGCAACCCACCTGAATCACCTGATTACTTCGCACGCTTCCGAACTGCTTGGCCGCGCCGAAGTGCAGTCGCTGCTGGATCACCTGGGCAAGGATTCGCCGAAGCTGGTGGAAGACCTGGTGCCGAAGATGCTGTCGTTGTCGGCCTTGCAGAAGGTGCTGCAGAACTTGTTGGCGGAGGGCGTGCATATCCGCGATATGCGCACCATTATCGAAACGCTGGCCGAGTTCACCCCGCATACCCAGGATCCGAACGACCTCACCGCGCAAGTGCGTGTGGCGCTGGGCCGGGCGATCGTGCAGCAGCTGTTCCCGGCCGGGGGCGAGCTGTCGGTCATGACCCTGGACAATCGCCTGGAACGTTTGCTGATGCAGGCCATGACCAGTGGCGGCGATTCAGCGGGTATCGAGCCGGGGCTGGCCGATACCATTGCGCAGCAGGCTGCGACGGCAACGCAGCAGCAGGAGGCGCTGGGTGTGACGCCGGTGCTGCTGGTGCCGGGGGCCCTGCGTCCACTGCTGTCCAAATTCCTGCGCCGTGCGCTGCCACAGCTCAAGGTGCTGTCGCATTCGGAGATTCCGGAGACGAAGACCATCCGGGTTACTTCGCTGGTGGGTGCGCAGTAAAACCGGTAATCCAGGTCTTTGACTTTCGACGAATATCAACGGCGCACCACCCAAACCGGTGGCCGCGGCGCTGACTGGGTCTGACCCTGCGGGTCAGACCCAGGTTTGCCGGTTTTGAATTAAGCGGCATTTCCCAAGCTATTCCACCGATTGTTACCCCGACGCATCGTCAATAATTTGACCATGTGCGAATAAGCCGGAGTAGCAGGAAATGAACGTTAAAAAATTTACCGCCCCAACATCTCGTGAAGCGCTGCGCAAGGTACGCGAAGCGCTTGGCCCGGATGCGGTGATCCTCTCCAACCGCGCTGTCGACGGCGCGGTGGAAATCCTGGCCCTGGCCGGCGACGATGCCGCAGCCCTGGCCCCGCACTCCCCGGATTCGCCGATGTCAGCGCCCGCGCCGCACCTGGAGCTGGCGCCGGCCCTGGTCTCCCAGCCGGCCGCCGCGGTGGTACGCGCCACTGCCCGCCAGGCGCCAGCCGCGCCGCGCGCACCGGCCCGCCCGATCGCACCTGCACCGGCACCTGCCGCGCCGGCAGTCGACATGGACCGCATTTCCTCGCTGGTCGCGGAGGCGGTCGCCAGCGCCAAAGCCACGGCCGCTGCCGAAATGACCAGCATGATGAGCGAACTGCGCGCCATGCGCGGCATGATGGAAACCCAGCTCAACGAACTGGCCTTCGCCAACACCCAGCAGCGCGAGCCGCACAAGACCGTGGTGCTGCGCGAAATGCTGGCCGCCGGCTTCTCCGCCAGCCTGGCACGCTACCTGACCGACAAGCTGCCGGCCGCCCGCGACGGCGCCGAGGCGTTGCAATGGATGCGCACCGTCCTGGCCCGCAACATCAACGCCATGAGCAACGAAGACGCGCTGCTGGAAAAAGGCGGCGTGTTCGCCCTGGTCGGCCCGACCGGTGTCGGCAAGACCACCACCACCGCCAAGCTGGCCGCGCGCTGCGTGATGCGCCACGGCCCGGAAAAACTGGCGCTGATCACTACCGATGCCTATCGTATCGGCGCCCACGAACAACTGCGCATCTACGGCAAGATCCTGGGCGTGATGGTGCACTCGGTGAAAGACGAAGCCGACCTGCGCATCGCCCTGAATGAACTGCGCAACAAGCACACCGTGCTGATTGACACTGTCGGCGTCAGCCAGCGCGACCAGATGGTGGCCGAGCAGGTCGCCATGTTGCAGGGCGTTGGCACCGACGTGCAGCGCATCCTGTGCATGAATGCCACCTCGACCCAGGAAACCCTGTCCGAAGTGGTGCGCGCCTACCAGGGCAGCGGCCTGGCCGGCGCCATCATCACCAAGCTGGACGAAGCCGCCTCGATCGGCTCCGCGCTGGACGTGGTGATCCGCCACAAGCTGCGCCTGTTCTACGCGTCCAACGGCCAGCGCGTGCCGGAAGACCTGCACCTGGCCGATCCGGCGGCGCTGGTGGGACGCGCCTTCGGCGGCCAGTCCGCCCCGAAATACGGCGACGCCGAACTGCCGCTGCTGGTAGCCGGCGCCGTGCACGACCCAATGCTGCGCGAGGTACGCTTTGGCTAATTTCGATTTCGACCAGGCCGAGGGCCTGCGCCGGATGCTGGCCGGCCCCCGGCCACGCATCATCACGTTCCTGTCGGCCACGCCGCAGGACGACAAAGGCGCCATGCTGGTTAACCTGGGCGCCTCGCTGTCGCAGGCGGGCAACGACGTGCTGCTGGTCGACGCCTGCGCCAGCGCGCACGGCGTGGTATCGCGCCTGGGCCTGGACCACGGCGCCAGCCTGCTCGACGTGGCGCGCCAGCACTGCGGCCTGAACCAGGTGCTGCATGCGGCGCCGCAAGGCTTCAATGTGGTGTCGATGACGCGCGGCGAATCGCGCCGCGGCCCGGACGAAGGGCGCCGCCTGGCCAAGGCTTTCGGCGTGCTGGCCAGCCAGAGCGGCATCGTGCTGGTGGACGGCGAATTTGATGGCGAAGCCTTCCCGGTACCCTTGATGGCCAGTTCCGAGATCGTGGTGCAGGTGTCAAACAGTGCCACTTCGATCAAGAATGCTTATATGATGATCAAGCGGCTCAACCATGAACTTGGGCGCCGGCCGTTCGGCATCCTGGTCACCGGCGCTTCGGAGGCCGAAGCAAGGGTGGTTTACGATAATATGGCACATGCGGCAAGCCGTTACCTGGCAGTCAACCTCGTTTCCATGGGGTCTGTGCCGGCCGACGAATACCTGCAGCGTGCAGCCCGGCTGGGTCGTGCGGTGGTGGACGCCTTCCCCCTGGCCGGGGCGTCAGTGGCCTTCCGCCAGCTGGCAGGGCGTTTTGCGATGGGGAGCTGCAACCATTTTAGAGCCTGAAAAGAATTAGAACCTTTATGTACACGGTCAAAGGGAAGGTGGACAAGGATTCCTTGCTGACGACGCACATGCCGTTGGTCAAGCGCCTGGCCCACCATATGAAGGCAAAATTGCCGCCCAGTGTGGAAGTGGATGACCTGGTACAGGCCGGCATGATCGGCTTGCTGGACGCTATTAACAGGTATGAAGAAACCCACGGCGCCCAGTTCGAGACTTACGCGGTGATGCGCATCCGCGGCGCCATGCTCGATGAATTGCGCTCTTCCGACTGGATGCCGCGCTCGATGCGGCAGGACATGCGCAAGATTGAAACCGCCATGGCCACGCTGCAGCAGCGCCTGGGCCGCCCGCCGACCGAGTCGGAAGTGGCGAAGTCGCTCAAACTGTCGCTGGCCGATTACCAGGAAATGCTGTCCGAGGGCGGCGGCCACCAACTGGTGTACTACGAAGATTTTCACGCGGAAGACGGCAACGACAGCTTCCTCGACCGCTACGCCCATGATGAAGATGCCGATCCGCTGCGCGCGCTGCTCGACACCGACTTCCGCCAGGCCGTGATCGATGCGATTGATGCGCTACCCCCACGTGAGAAAATGCTGATGGGCCTTTACTACGAGGAAGAGCTGAACCTGAAGGAGATCGGCGCCGTGATGGGCGTCTCCGAATCCCGGGTATCGCAGTTGCACACACAAGCCGTGGCGCGCCTGCGTGCCTCGCTGCGGGAGCAGGCATGGACTGGTCCAGCGTAGCCGGAGTGCTGCTGGCGCTGGCCGGCATCATCGTCGGCCAGGGGCTGGAGGGCGGCAAGATCACTTCCCTGCTGCAGCCGGCAGCCTTCGCCATCGTGGTAGTCGGCACGTTCGGCGCTGTCATGCTGCAAACCCGTTTGCCGACCCTGCGCCGTGGCCTGACCATGCTGCGCTGGGTCTTCAAGCCGCCGCCGGACAACCGCGCCCAGTTGGCGCGCGATATCAATAACTGGAGCATGCTGGCCCGCCGCGACGGGCTGCTGGCGCTGGAGCGCCCCATGCTGGGCGCCAAGGACAAGTTCATCGCCAAGGGTTTGCGCATGATCGTGGACGGCATCAACCCGGACAAGATGCGGCAGATGCTGGACATGGAAATCACCGCCTTCGAAACGGCGGAGCGCCAGGCGGTGCGCATCTGGGAATCGGCGGCCGGCTATTCGCCGACCATCGGCATCCTGGGCGCTGTGCTGGGCCTGATCCATGTGATGGAAAACCTGACCGACCCGAGCAAGCTCGGTTCCGGCATTGCGGTGGCTTTCGTGTCGACCATTTACGGGGTCGGCCTGGCCAACCTGTTCTTCTACCCGATCGCCAACAAGCTCAAGACCATCGTCACGCGCCAGGTCTACCTGCAGGAGCTGACGGCCACGGTGATGTACGACATCGCCACCGGCGACTTCACGCGCGTTATCGATGAGCGGATCGCGACCCTGATGCGGGAGCCGTGACATGCAGTACCGCCGCGCACGCCGCAAGTTCGACGACGACGCCGAGAACCATGAGCGCTGGCTGATCTCTTACGCCGACTTCATCACGCTGCTGTTTGCCTTCTTTGTGGTGATGTACGCGGTATCGTCGGTCAACGTTGGCAAGTACAAGGTGTTTTCCGACGCGCTGGGCGATGCGTTTGGCGGGGCTGGCGCTGCCCCCCCGACCAATACCGAAGTCCAGAGCCTGCCGATTCCCAATCCCGCTTCGCGCAAGCGCAACGAGGCGATCAAGAAGGAGAAGGAGCAGATGACGCGGCTGGCCAAGGACCTGGCCAGTACCCTGGCGCCGCTGGTGAAAGAGGGCAAGGTAAGGGTGACCCAGAATAGCCGGGGCGTGAGCGTGGAAATCAATGCTTCGGTGCTGTTCAATCCGGGCGATGCAAGGCTGACCGGGGAGTCGCGCGAGGCGCTGACCGCGGTGGCGACGCTGCTGAAGGATGACCCGCACAATGTGCAGGTGGAGGGGCATACCGATAATGTGCCGATCAGGAATGCGGCTTTTCCGTCGAACTGGGAGTTGTCGGCAGTGCGGGCGGGGACTGTGGTGCGGCTGTTTATCGAATCCGGGATTGCCGCTTCGCGCATGACGGCGGTGGGACATGCGGACAACCAGCCGGTGGCGTCGAATGACGATCCCGAGACGCGGGCGCGGAATCGGCGGGTGGCTGTGACGATTTTGTCAGGGGTCCCCGATCCGGCTACCGAAATTCCCAACCCGTAAAACCAGGGTCAGACCCAAGGGTCAGACCCTGACACGCGACCGCCGCAGACCTGGGTCTGACCCTGATTTACCGGGTTTAGGCGCGCAGCCGCTCCGGATGCGGCACCTGCTCCCGCAGCTTCTGCCTGCGCCGCCAATGCCATGCAGTTCCGATCGTCGCAACCAGCAGTACCAGCGCCGCCACCGGCCACGCCGACTTCTGCAAGTTCTGCTTCGCCTGCTCGTCCATCAACTCTTCAGGAAATGGCCGTGGCTCCACCGGTACCACCTGCCACTTGCTGCGATCCTCCGGCGCGCGCGCCATGAACTCGTCGATCGAATACGCCGGCGCCGAACCGAACGCGCGGCTGGAAGGGATCTGCGGAATCCGCACCAGCATCACCGCCTCCACATCCGACTTCAGCTGCTGCTCGAACCCGCTCAACTGGCGCCCGGCCTGGCCGCCCAGCACATTCAGCAAATCCTTGCCCAACGCATCAAACGCCACCGCCGGATGCAGGCGCGTCTGCTCCTCGGTGAAATAGCTGTAGGCCTTCTTGCCGCTGGCGATGCTCATTTCCTTCGCCGCCATGTAGGCAAAAGCGCCAACGGCCTTCAGGCGATTGGTCGGACCCTGCAGGGGCCATTGCCAGCCCAGTTTGCGCAGTACGTCGACATTGATCCCGGTGCAGTTGGCAGCCGCGTGCTGGTAGCTGAAATGGTGGGCATAGAAGGCGCGGAATACCTGGTTCACATTGCCCTGGTAGGCCTGCGCGGTGCGCGGATCTTTCAACACCGCCACCAGCATGTACGACGGCCGGTAATACTGCTGTCCGCTGTTCAAGTCCATCAGGTAGTTATCCATCGGCAGGGCCGAAGCGACGATACCTTTCTCGCTGGTCGAATCGAGGCCGTAGAAGTTATTCACCAGCCAGTCCGACCACTCGCCCTGCGGCCCCAGCCGGCCGGTGGCGATGGCGAAATGGCCGCCATATGCTTCGTCGTCGTCGCCCTGGGCTCCGCTGAGCATCATGGCCAGCACCGGCTTGCCGGACAAGTCGGCCGGCGCGGCGCCAGGCCGCTGCCATACCTTGCGCACCGCGTACTCGCCGCGCGCACCGCCGTCCGCATGACGTACGAAACCCTGCAGGTCGTCGTCGCCGGACAAGGGCTGTACTGGCAGCTTGCCCGCATCGATCACATAGTCGCGCGGCCAGATGGTGCGTGCCACGAACTGCTGGCCGGCCTCGTCCCACTGGCCGCGCACGCGCACTTCGCGCTGGCGGAAGAAGGCTTCCGAGCTGGCGTTGAAGTAGGAACGGTTGGTCGCGATCTTCGGCGCCAGGCGGAAATCGAGCGTGCCGCCATCGGCCGTGTGCAGCGCTTTTCCGTCAAAGCGCGCCTGCGGCACCAGTTGTGGCGAACCCAGCCAGACCAGGCCCGGTGCATCCTTGGCACCGGCAGCCGGCAGGGCAATCACCTCATCCTGGAAGTACCACAAGGCCTGCTTCTGGCCGCAGTCGTTGCAGCGGCCGTTGCTCAGGCGGTAGTTGTCGGCGGGCTGCAGTCCGAATTGTTCACCGCCAAGGGCGGAATGAACGGAGGCAGCACCGGCTTGGGCGGTCGTGGCCGCCAGAATAATTCCTGAGAGAAATGTGCGCATTCGCCCATTATGCAGAAGGTTGCATAAAAAGTCATTAATTCGAAAGGTCCGGCGGTGTGCCGGTTGCGAAAGGCTTAGCCGGCGATGAAGCCGCGGCGCGTGGTGCCGCCGGTGGTCATGCCGCTCGGTCCGTAGACCGTGGTTTGCCCCGGGCGCAAGGCTTGCAGTGCGCCCTGGGTATGGCCCAGGTGCTTGTTGATCAACACGCCGTTCAGGCGGTTCAATTCCTTGGCCGCGCGGGTCTGGTCCAGCAGTTGCTGCCACAATATATTGGCGGCGTCGTCATGCTGGGCTTCCAGCCACGATTCCATGCCCAGTTCCAGCGCCGGATAACCGGCCTCGGCGAGGGCGCGGTGGCGCGCGGTGGCCAGGGTGGCCATTTCGTTGACCAGGGCCGACTTGTGCGGAGTCAGCGAGGTCAGGTGGTCGATGTCGGCCGCTACCAGGTCTTGCTGTTCCTGTTTCAGGACATCCAGCAATTCCGTGATCTTGCTCAACTCAGCCTGCAGGCTGTGTTTAGGGGAGACAGCGGCCATCATGTTTCCTTAGCGTTGCTTACGTGCGTGCAGCAGGTCGCGGACCGTGTCCAGCAAACCGTCTGCCACTTTTTCCGAGTTGACCTGGAACTGGCCGTCAGCAATTGCCATCTTGATGCGCTCGACTTTTTTCGTGTCGAACACGGCATTGCTGGCGGCAGCGCCACTGGCCGCCATTGCCTGTCCTTGCGAGGACAGGCGCACATTGTCGGTACCTGCCTGTGGTGCGGTGGAAGTCGCTGCGGCGGCCTTGTCCGCGCTGCGCGCGTTCGTGCCCGTCGCGGGCGAACTTGGCAAGCCCGGCGTGTTCTTCAATGTATCGTTGATCTTCACAGCTTTATCCTCGTCTGGTTGGAGTACTTTACCCCGGCATACGAGTCTATAACGGCAATCTGCGGCCAAACTTTAGCTGGCATCGTGAAACTTGTTCAAAAAGCTACTTCGACCATTCCACCCAGGCGGGCAATTCCGCTGATTTGCTGGCCATTGCCGGTGCGGACTGCCACCACCTGGCCCTCGGCCGCCGAACCGGCTGCCTTGCCCTCGGCCGACACCGAGAAGCCATTGCCCTTGGTGACCAGCTTGACCAGTTGGCCCTGCAGGATCACCGGCTTGGCCTTGACCATGTCCACCCGCAGCGGGGTGCCGGCCGAAATCGACATGCTGCTGGACTTGCCGACCAGTTGCACCTTGTCGGTCGCAATTCCCGGCGGCAGGGCGGTCAGTTCGCCTTGCATCATTGCCAATTGGGCATCTTCGATCGCCTGGCCCTGGACCAGCGGTACGGCGGCGGCCACATAACTGCCTAACACCGATACCTGGGACTGAATATATACCGTCCACGGCGAAGGCGCCGCACAACGCACGCCGACCGTGGTCTTGCCCCAGGCGCGCGCACCCGGCATCAGGAACGCTTCCGGGGCCGGGCAGGGCGCCAGGTTCAGGCGCTGGTCGACCGCGCCGACGCTGACCGTGACCTTGCCCGGCAGGCCGGCAGTCTGGACTTGCAGGAATTGCTCGGCGACCTGGCGCAGGGCAGCAGGCTCCATGCGGGCCGGAGCGGCATGGGCCAGGCTGACGGCAAACAGGCTTGCAATGATGAGGACTTGTTTCATGCTGCCCATCTTAGCCCCGGCGCGCAAGCCGCAAGCCGCGAATAAGGGCAAAAACCCCGCCTTTCTCTTCCGATCAAGCAAGCACATTGCTCCGTATCATCGAACCTGTCATCAAGCGGAGAAGCGCCATGTTAGGCAAACTCGACAACTACCTGCTGTTCAACGAAACCGCCCTCAGCCTGCGTGAAAAGCGCCAGGCCGTACTGGCGTCGAACATTGCCAATGCCGACACGCCGAATTACAAGGCGCGCGACAT
The DNA here is from genome assembly GCF_001425005.1 of Duganella sp. Root336D2. Taxonomy (GTDB): domain Bacteria; phylum Pseudomonadota; class Gammaproteobacteria; order Burkholderiales; family Burkholderiaceae_D; genus Rugamonas. The sequence continues at coordinate 710,653 of NZ_LMDB01000012.1, forward strand.
CGACTTTTCCGCCAACTTGCAGGAAGCCATGCAGCGCGCGGCCACGCCGCAGCCCTTGCAAACCACGGCCAACAAGCACTTCCCGCGTCCGCCGCAGGATGGCAGCACGCTGCCGGACGGCACGCCGCTGCTGTACCGCCACCCGGCGCAGGGCGCAGTCGATGGCAACACGGTCGACATGGATGTTGAACGTAACAACTTTGCCGACAATGCATTGCGCTACGAAGCAGGCGTGACCTTTATTAATTCGCAGATCAAAGGCCTGCTGGCCGCGATCCAGGGAGGCCAGTAATGTCCTTGTTCAGCATTTTCAACGTTTCCGGTTCGGCCATGAGCGCCCAGGCCCAGCGCCTGAACGTCGTCGCCTCCAACCTGGCCAACGCCGACAGCGCCACCTCGGCCAGCGGTGAAGCCTACCGCGCCAAGCAGGTGGTGTTCGAAGCCACCCCGAGCGCCAACGGCGCCGCCACCTCGGTCAAAGTGAGCAAGGTGGTGGAAGACCCGTCGCCACTCAAGCAAGTCTACGACCCCAAGCATCCGCTGGCGGACGAGAAGGGTTATGTGACGATGCCGAACGTGAACGTAGTCGATGAGATGGTCAATATGCTGTCGGCTTCGCGCTCTTACCAGACCAATGTTGAAACCATGAATGCAGCCAAGACCATGCTGCTGAAAACCCTGACGATCGGACAGTAACCATGGCCATCACCAATACCCCCGTCACTGGCGGCAGCACGCCGACGCAAGCCCTGCTCAACGCGGTCAATACCCGCGGCAGTACCGGCTCCGACAAGAGCGTAACTGCCGACCAGGACAAATTCATGACGCTGCTGATCACGCAGCTGAAAAACCAGGACCCGCTGAACCCGCTGGACAACGCACAAGTGACCAGCCAGCTGGCGCAATTGCAGACCGTCACCGGCATCAACAAGCTGAACGAGACGATCGAATCGCTGAAGAAGGATTACGCCAATTCGGCTTCGCTGCAGGCGACCAACCTGATCAACCACGGCGTGCTGGCGGCCGGCAAGAACCTGCAACTGGCTTCAAGCAAAGGCCTGTTCGGTGTTGAGATGAAGAACGCGGTCGACACGCTGCAGATCGATATCAAGAATGCCAGCGGCAAGGTGGTGCACTCGCTCTCGCTGCAGTCGGTCGATGCCGGCGTGCTGCCGCTGGGCTGGGACGGCAAACTGGCTGACGGCAGCACCGCGCCCGATGGCATGTACAGCGTGGAAGTCAGCGGCACCCTGGGCGGCAAGGCTGCCGAAGGCTTGCAGGCGCTGACTTTCGGCACCGTGGCCAGCGTGTCCACCGGCGCCGGCGGCACCAGGCTCAATGTTCCTGCCATCGGTCAATTGACCATGGACGACATCAAACAAGTTTTGTAAGCCCAACCTGATAGGGGAAATACCATGTTTCAACAAGGTCTCAGCGGTCTGAACGCCGCAGGCAAGTCGCTCGACGTTATCGGCAATAACATCGCCAACGCGAGCACGGTGGGCTTCAAAGGTTCGCAGGCACAGTTCGCCGACCTGTACGCCAACTCGCTGAACGGCGTGGCCGGCAACAACCCGGGTATCGGCGTGAGCATTTCGCGCATCGCGCAGCAATTCACGCAGGGCAACATCGAAACCACCAACAACCCGCTCGATATCTCGATCAATGGCGGCGGCTTCTTCCGCACCGTGGCGCCCAGCGGCGAAGTGCAGTACTCGCGCAACGGCCAGTTCCTGCTCGACAAGAACGGCATCATCACCAATGCCCAGGGCAATGCCATCACCGGCTACCTGGCCACCAAGGACGGCGTCATCCTGGCCGGCGCACCGGTGCCGATCAAGATCGACACCGCCGACCTGACCCCGGTCGAGACCACCGAAGCGAACTTCAAGATCAACCTGTCGTCCACCTCGCCGATCCCGAGCAAAGTGCCGTTCGATGCTGGCGATCCGCTGACCTACAACAAGCAGACCGTGATGGACGTGTTCGACAGCCTGGGCAATGCCCACACCATGTCGATGTTCTACGTGAACAAGGGCAGCGGCGTATGGGATGTGTACGCCGGCAGCGATGGCGTGCAGGTCAGTGCCAAGGCCGTGGCGCAGGCCGTACTGGCCGACCCGGCTGCCAAGGCAGCCCGCGTGGCCTACGATGCTGCCGCAGCCGCGAACAATCCAGCCGGCATGCTGGCAGCACAGCAGGCCTACTCCGCAGCCGCCGGCGCCGCCATGACCGCCGCCGCTACCGCTGCCGGTGCGACTGCCGCCCAGCTGGCGAAACTGGCCGCCGTGTACACGCCCCCGACCGACGTTGGCGCCATCCCCGGCAACAGCCCGGACATCATCGACCAGAAACTGGCAGCGGCAATTACAGTGCCGGCCGTGAAAGTGGGCACCCTGGGCTTCGACACCAACGGCCAGCTGAGCGCAGCGAAAATGGCGCTGATGGTGCCGCCGCAGACCCTGCCGTTCTCGATCAACCTGCCGATCTTCCCGGACAACGGGGCCGACCTGGTCATGACGATCTCCACCAACTTCGTCGGCACCACCCAATACGGTTCGCCGACCAGCGAAAAGGAATCGACGCAGAACGGCTACTCTTCGGGCAGCCTGCAGCGTTTCTCGGCTGACGCCAGCGGCACCATCATCGGCCAGTACAGCAACGGCAAGTCGCGTCCCCTGGCGCAATTCGTGCTGGCCAATTTCGCCAGCCCGGACGGCCTGATCCCGCTCGGTAACAACGTCTGGGCGGAAAGTTCGGCGTCCGGTGCGCCGCAGGTCGGTGCGCCGGGCCAGGGCGGCCTTGGCAATTTGCGTTCCTCGTCGGTTGAATCGTCGAACGTGGACCTGACCAAGGAACTGGTCGACATGATCACTGCGCAGCGCGTCTACCAGGCCAATGCGCAGACCATCAAGACCCAGGACTCGGTGCTGCAAACCCTGGTCAACCTGCGTTAACCGGATAAAGCGAGCAAGCGATGGACCGCCTTGTCTACACCGCCGCCACCGGCGCGCGCCACATCCTGGAGCAGCAGGCCACCACCTCGAACAACCTGGCCAATGCAACCACGACCGGCTTCCGCGCCCAGCTCGATTCCTTCCGCGCCGTTCCCGTGGTGGCGGAAGGCTTGCCGACCCGGACCTTCGTGGTCGACAACACCGTCGGCTCGGACTTCCGCGCCGGCGCTATGCAGACGACCGGGCGGGCGCTGGACGTGGCCTTGCGCGGCGATGGTTTCATTGCCGTGCAGTCGAGCGACGGCTCCGAGGCCTACACCCGCAACGGCAGCCTGAAGGTCAGCGAAAACGGCATGCTGCAAACGGCTGCCGGCCTGACCCTGGTGGGCGAGAACGGCCCGATCGCCATTCCGCCCGACGCCCAGGTGGCCGTTGCCGCCGATGGCACGGTGTCGGCCATCGACACTACCCAGACCCAGCCTGGCCCCTCGAATGTGCTGGGCCGCATCAAGCTGGTGAACCCGGACGTCAAAGGCCTGGTGCGCGGCGACGATGGCCTGTTCCGCCAGCAAAGCGGCCTGCCGGCCGATCCCGACCAGGGCGTGCGCCTGGCGGACGGCACGCTGGAAGGCAGCAACGTCAACCCGATCGATGCCATGGTCAATATGATTACCCTGGCGCGCTCCTTCGAAACGCAAATGAGCCTGTTGAAGAACGCGGAAAACAATGCTGCCAAAGCGACACAGATCTTGGCTTTGAATTAATATTGCGTCAATGATGTTGCTATGAGGCAACGTGCGGCGCGCGAACCATTGCGCGTCGCGCCTGGATTCCTCATCATGGAATCTTTCTGTTTAGCTGTCCTTGTTCATGGCTCCTCGCGAGGAACGATATGCCGCCGTGGTCCTGCCGTTTGTGCTGGCCGTGGCTGCGCTCGCCCTGGTCGCGGTGTTCAGCCTGTCCATCGCCGCCACGCTGCGTGCCTACGTTAGCGGCGAAAGCCATTGGTCCAAAGGCCAGAAGGCTGCCATCGCCTCCCTGCAGCGCTACCTGGTCACTTCCGACGAGCAGGACTACACCCAATTCCAATCCGAACTGGCAGTGCCGCTGTCCGACATGCGCGCGCGGCGCGAAATGGAGAAGGAACAAATGGACCGGGAAGTGGTGCGCGAAGGATTCCTCGGCGGCCGCAACGCCGAGGAAGACGTGCGCGGCATGGTCTGGCTGTACCGCAATTTCAAAGACCTGTACCTGATGGCGCGCGCCATCACTTATTGGGAACACAGCGACCAGCACTTGCTGCGCCTGCGCGAGCTGGGGGAACGCGTGCATGGCATGCCGCCGGCCGCACGTTCCTCGCCGGTGGTACTGCTGGAAATCCAGGAAATCGACCGCCGCTTGACGCCGCTCGCCATCGGCTTTGCGGCCGCCATCAACGACGCGGCGCGCCAGGTCTCGAACGCCTTGCTGGCCGTGCTGGTGCTGGCGGCAGTGCTGCTGGCGTGGAGCGGCCACGGCTACTTGCGCCGCTCCTTCGCCCGCCGCGAGCGCCTGCTGCAGCAACTGCGCCAAAGCGAAGCGGAAGCCTTCGCCGAAAAAGAATTGATGCAGGTGACCCTGGGTTCGATTGCCGACGCCGTCATCACCACGGATAGCGAGCAGCGCGTCAGCTACAGCAACCGCAATGCTGAACAGATGCTGGGTATGTCCGGCGCCGACATGCTGGGCCGCCCGTTGGATGAAGTATGCCGGCTGGAAGGCGAGGGCGGTGCGCTGCATGTGCTGGCAGGCGACGGSGAGCTGCTCCCGGTCGACCTCTCGGAAGCATCGATTCACGCGCCCGACGGAACCGCCATCGGCCAGGTCATTGTGCTGCACGACGCCAGCGAAGCACGCCGCCACGCCGCCCAACTGAGTTACCAGGCCACGCACGACGAGCTGACCGATATCATGAACCGGCGCGAATTCGAACGCCGCCTGCGCGAATTGCTGGCTGCCCTGCGCCAGGGCGGCGGCGGCGAGCATGCGGTGCTGTACCTCGACCTGGACCGCTTCAAGATCATCAACGACACCAGCGGCCACGCCGCAGGCGACGAATTGATCAAGCAAGTGAGCCAGCTGCTGCAAGCCACGCTGCGCGAGCGCGATATCGTCGGCCGTCTGGGCGGCGACGAATTCGGCATCATGCTGACCCAGTGCAGCCACGAAGACGCCTTGCGCGTCGCAGAGAAAGTGCGCAAGGCCGTGGTCGACCTGCATTTCGCCTGGGGCGTGCGCAGCTACCGCATCGGCGTCAGCATCGGCCTGGTGCTGCTCGATAGCCGCAGCAGCAGCCTGAAGGAAGTGATGAAGTCGGCCGACGCCGCCTGCTACATGGCGAAAGAAAAGGGCCGCAACCGCATCCACCTGTACAGCGACGACGACGCCGAACTCTCGGTGCGGCAGACGGAAATGGAAGCCGTCTCGCGCATCCGCGCCGCGCTGGAAAACGACCGCTTCTGCCTGCACCTGCAAACCATCGCCCCGCTGCGACCTGGCGGCCGGGCCCATGCCGAAGTACTGGTGCGCATGCTGGACGAGGAAGGCGGTCTGGTGCCGCCGATGGCCTTTATCCCGGCTGCCGAACGCTACGACCTGATGCCGCTGCTCGATCGCTGGGTGATCCGCCACGCCTTTGAAGCGCTGGCACAGCAACCGGCTGGCACCAGCTGGGCCATCAACCTGTCCGGCGCCTCCGTGTGCGACGATGATTTGCTGGAGTTCGTGCTGGAGCAGCAGCGCCTCACCGGCGTGGCGCTGGAAGACGTCTGTTTCGAAATCACCGAAACGGCGGCAGTGGCCAACCTGGCCCAGGCTGCAACCCTGATCCAGGACCTGCAAGCGCAAGGCGCCCGCTTCGCACTCGATGACTTCGGTGCCGGCATGTCTTCCTTCGCCTACCTGAAACACCTGCCGGTCGACTACGTGAAGATCGACGGCAGCTTCATCAAAGGCATCCTGCACAGCCCGACCGAGCGCGCCATGGTGGAGTCGATCAACCAGATCGCGCATGTGATGGGCAAGCAGACCATCGCCGAATTCGTCGAGGACGATGCGGTGCTGGCCTGTTTGCGTGCGATGGGTGTCGATTTCGCCCAGGGTTATGGGGTAGGGCGGCCCGAGCCTTTGCCGGCCGCACAGCCAGCGAACCTCGTGCGCGACTCCGTCGCGGCCGGCTAACCGGCCAGCTCTATCGCCCAGAGCAGGAATGGACTTGTGGCGAGTGGCATCACCCATAATGTTTCGATTGCGGGCCGGGTTCGCATCAATAATGCCCCGGCTACCAGGCCGAGCAATACTCGTGCTCTGTCTTTCTGGCAATACTTGGCAAATCGTAAGCAGTAGCAGAGCTAATCGATCCATGCCACACACTTGAATAGGCGGGGGAAAACCGGCCAGATCGGCGTTTTGAGTTGACCCTTGCCGCGGGATAATGCCTGCATAGAAAAACCGCTTAGTTTTACTGTTGAAGGGGCAGGCAAATGATTCGATCACTGTGGATTGCCAAGACTGGCATGGAAGCGCAGCAGACCCAGATGGACGTGGTGTCCAATAACCTGGCGAACGTGAGCACCAATGGCTTCAAGAAGTCGCGCGCCGTCTTCGAAGACCTGCTGTACCAGAACATCCGCCAGCCGGGCGCTGCTTCCTCGCAGCAGACCCAGCTTCCATCGGGCATGCAGCTCGGCACCGGCGTGCGCCCGGTGGCTATCGAGCGCATCCACACCCAGGGCAACCCGCAGTCGACCGGCAACGACAAGGACCTGATGGTCAACGGCAATGGCTTCTTCCCGGTACTGCTGCCGGACGGCACCACGGCCTACACCCGCGATGGCTCCTTCCAGCGCGATAACAATGGCCAGATGGTGACTTCCAGCGGCTTCGTGCTGCAGCCGGCCATCACCATCCCGATCAATGCCACCAGCATTACGGTGGCGCGTGACGGCATCGTGTCGGTCACCCTGCCGGGCCAGGCCGCACCGCAGCAGATCGGCGCCATCCAGCTGGCAACCTTCATCAACCCGACCGGCCTGGAATCGAAGGGCGAGAACCTGTACGTGGAAACCGGTTCGTCCGGCGCGGCGACGCAGAACCAGCCGGGCACCAACGGTACCGGGGTGATCATGCAGGGCTACGTGGAAACTTCGAACGTCAACGTGGTCGAGGAAATGGTGAACATGATCCAGACCCAGCGCGCTTACGAAATCAACTCGAAGGCGATCACCACTTCCGACCAGATGCTGCAGCGCCTGTCGCAGCTGTAATAGAGCGAGCCCGCCATGCGATTCCGTCTTGCCGCCATCCTCATCGCGCCTGTGCTGCTGTCCGCCTGCGTTGCTGCGCCGACTTCGATCGTCAACGGCCCGACCAGCGCCCGTCCGCTGCCGCCGCCATACCCGCCGGTGGCGCAGAACAATGGCGCGATCTACCAGCAAAGCAGCTATCGCCCGGCGTTCGAAGACCGCCGCGCGCGCCATGTGGGCGACGTCATCAATGTCGTCATCACGGAAAGCACCTCCGCCGTCAAGAATGGCGCCAGCGCCGGCAACAAGTCGGGCAGCGTCAACTTCGGCGTGCCCGGCCTGCTGCAGAACAAGCTGGGCACCAATATCGCCACCAGCGCCGACAACAAATTTGCCGATGCCGACAGCCAATCCCTGAGCAACAGCTTCCGCGGCACCATCGGCGCCACCGTGGTGGAAGTGCTGTCGAACGGTAACCTGGTCATTGCCGGCGAAAAGCAGGTCGGCATGAACAAGGCCACTGAATATATCCGCATCTCCGGCATGGTGAACCCGGACTCGATCAACGGCAATTCGGTGGCTTCGACCTCGATTGCCGACGCGCGCGTCGAATACCGCACCAAGAGCAATATCGATGGCGCTGAAGTGCAGTCGATGCTGTCGCGCTTCTTCCTCAGCCTGCTGCCTTTCTGATCATGAACAATTTCAAGCTCCTCGCCCTTTGCGCCGCCTTGCTGCTGGCGCCTGCCGTGCAGGCTGAGCGCCTGAAAGACCTGGCCAGCATTGCCGGCGTACGGCAGAACCAGTTGATGGGTTACGGCCTGGTGGTCGGCCTCGATGGTTCCGGCGACCAGACCACGCAAACCCCGTTCACCGTGCAATCGGTGGCGTCCATGCTGCAGCAGATGGGGGTGGCGCTGCCGCCTGGCACCACGCTGCAATTGAAGAACGTGGCAGCCGTCATGGTCACCACCAACCTGCCGGCCTTTGCGCAACCGGGCCAGCAGATCGACGTTACCGTGTCCTCGATGGGTAACGCCAAATCGCTGCGCGGCGGCACGCTGCTGATGACGCCGCTCAAAGGCGCCGACGGCCAGGTCTACGGCATGGCGCAAGGCAATGTGCTGGTGGGCGGCGTCGGTGCGCAAGCGCCGGGTGGCGGCGCCGCAGTCGTCGTCAACCATCTGTCGGTCGGCCGCATTTCCGGCGGCGCTACGGTGGAACGCGCGGTGCCGACCACGCTGGGCGACGGCAACCAGATCCGCCTCGAACTGAACAACACCGACTTTGCCACCGCCAGCCGCGTGGTCCACGCCATCAACGATAAATACGGCGCCGGCGTGGCCTATGCGCAGGATGGCCGCACCATCCGCGTCACCGCGCCATCCTCGAGCGATGCGCGGGTGGCCTTCATCGGCGACCTGGAAAGCATGGACGTGCGCCCGGCGCGCCAGGCCGCCAAAGTCATCATGAACGCCCGCACCGGTTCGGTGGTGATGAACCAGGAAGTGACGCTTGAGACGTGCGCCATTTCGCACGGCAACCTGTCAGTATCGGTCAATGCCGACACCCAGGTCAGCCAGCCGAACCCGCTCAGCGGTGGCCAGACCGTGGTATCCCAGCAGGGCAGTGTCGACATCAAGAAAGATTCCGGCAAGGTCATCATGCTGAAAGGCGGCGCGTCGCTGGCCGACGTGGTGAAAGCCCTCAATGCCATCGGCGCCTCCCCGCAAGACTTGCTGGCCATCCTGCAGGCGATGAAGGCAGCAGGTTCGCTGCGCGCCGAGCTGGAAATCATTTGAGGACGTCGCCATGATCCCGCGTACCGCTACCGCCGACCTGAGCTCCAACCTTGCCATGGATACCAAGGGCATGTCCGAGCTGCGCCAGTCGGCGCGTGCCGGTTCGCCGGAAGCGCTGAAAGCCACGGCGACCCAGTTCGAAGCCATGTTCGTCAACATGATGATGAAGAGCATGCGCGACGCCACGCCGCAAGATGGCTTGATGGATAGCCAGCAATCGAAGATGTTCACCACCATGCTCGACCAGCAGACCAGCCAGGACATCGCCAAAAAGGGCCTGGGCCTGGCCGATGTGCTGGTGCGCCAGTTGTCGAAAACGCTGCCGCTGGATGGCGTGCCGACCGATCCGGCCATGACGCGCGCCCTGATGGATCAAGCCAGGCTGCAACGTTCGATCGAGGCCAGCGGCGGCGCCGCGGCCGTGGCCAAGGCCGGCGCGAACCCGGCGGCCGCCTCCGACAAGCCGGCCCATGTGCGCAGCTTCCAGGACAAGCTGTCCAGCCACGCCGAAGAGGCCAGCCGCGCCACCGGCATTCCGGCCAAGTTCATGCTGGGCCAGGCGGCCCTGGAAACCGGCTGGGGCCGGCGCGAAATCAAGGGCCGCGATGGCAGCAACAGCCATAACCTGTTCGGCATCAAGGCTGGCCCGGACTGGAAGGGCCGTGTTGTCGAAACGGCCACAACCGAATATATCAACGGCAAGGCACAGACCCGCGTCGAGAAGTTCCGCGCCTATGACAGCTATGCCGATAGCTTCAAGGACTACGCCCGCCTGCTGAGCAGCAATCCGCGCTATGAAAAAGCGCTGGCAGCAGCCAACGGCACCGATGCCGCCGGCTTCGCCATGGGCCTGCAGCGGGCCGGCTACGCTACCGACCCCAACTATGCCAGCAAGCTGGCCGGCATTATCAAGCGCACTCTTGCCTGACAAACATCAAGTTTTGTCCGGATGTGCCGTAAACTGAATATCTAGCGAAGGTAATTATCAAAATGTCCTTACTCAGCATCGGTAAAAGTGGTTTGTTGGCTGCCCAGACGGGCCTGGCCACCACTGGGCACAACATTACCAACGCCAATGTGCTCGGCTATAACCGCCAGGTAACGGTGCAAAGCACCACGCAGCCGATCCAGAGCGGCGAAGGTTTCATCGGCACTGGCACTGAAGTGGCGCAGATCAAGCGCGTCTATGACGATTTCCTGAATCGCCAACTGCTGGGCGCGCAGACCAACCAGTCCCACCTCGACACCTATTTCAACCAGGTCAGCCAGATCGACAACCTGCTGGCCGATACCACGGTCGGCCTGGGGCCGGCACTGCAGAGCTTCTTCAGCGGCGTGCAGAATGCCAACTCCAACCCGCAATCGACCGCGGCGCGCCAGGCCATGCTGTCGGCGGCCGAGTCGCTGGCTTCGCGCTTCAACGGCCTGTCCAGCCGCATGAAGGAATTGAACGAAGGTGTCAACACCGGCGTTACCTCCAGCGTCAACGAGATCAATTCCTTTGCGCGCCGTATCGCCGAGATGAACAACACGATTGCCGGCCTGTCGGTCGATCCTTCGGCCCTGCCGAGCGACCTGATGGACCAGCGCGATGCCCTGATCGCCGAGATGAACAAGCAGATCAAGGTTACGGTGATTCCGGCTGAGAACAATATGCTGAACGTCTCGTTCGGCACCGGCCAGCCGCTGGTGATCGGCAACCGCAGCCAGGAACTGGCCACCGCCACCTCGCCGTCCGACCCGGAGCGCATCGTGGTCGGCTACCGAACCCAGAGCGGCGCCTTCTCGCAACTGCCGGACAGCGTCCTGACCGGCGGCCAGCTGGGCGGCCTGATCGACTTCCGCAACAGCGGCCTGGACGTGGCGAATGCCAACCTGGGCAAGATTGCGGCCGGCCTGGCCGACGCCTTCAACGACCAGCATAAGCTCGGCATCGACCTGGATGGCAACCTGGGCGGCAACTTCTTCAAGGACATCCACGCCTACGTCGGCTACGACTCCCGCAATTCGTCGTCGAGCACGGTGAAAATCGATGCGGTGGTGGTCGACGCGGCCAAGCTGACCACCTCCGATTACGACATCAACTACAACGGTACCGACTTCGTCGTGACGCGCGCCAGCGATGGCGCGACCACGACCATCGCACCGTATCCGCAGGCCCAGCCGCAAGTGATCGACGGCGTGGCGTTTTCGATCACCGGTGCCGCAGGCGGCCCCGACCATTTCCTGGTGCGCCCGACCTATAACGCGGCGCAGGATTTCGGCGTCGAACTGAAGGACCGTAACAAGATTGCGCTGGGTGCGCCGATCAGCACCTCGCTGCCGGCCACGAACACCGGCACCGGCAAGATCAGCGCTGGTGCGGTGAATTCGAACTACTTGTTGCCGGGCAACCAGCTTGCCGCGCCGGTGACGCTGACCTACAACAGTGCGACCAACCAGCTCAGCGGCTTCCCGACGGCGGTGGATGTCACGGTCAACGGCACCACCACGAGCTACCCGGCGGGTACGCCGGTGCCTTACACCGCCGGGGCCAAGATGGCGTTCCAGGGGATTGAATTCGAGATCACCGGCAGCCCGGCCAACAACGACAAGTTCACCATTGCGCCGGGCAGCGGCGTAGGCGACGCGCGCAATGGCGTGCTGCTGGCCGGCCTGCAGACGAAGAACATCCTGGACGATGGCCATGCGACCTTCCAGGCCAGCTATGCGCAGATGGTCAACTTCGTCGGCAACAAGACGCGCGAAGTGCAGATTGCCGGCGCAGCGGCCGATACCACGGTGGCGCAGGCCCAGGCCGCGCGCGATTCGGTGTCCGGGGTGAACCTGGACGAAGAAGCTTCCAACCTGCTGCGCTACCAGCAGGCCTACCAGGCATCTGGCAAAGTGATCCAGGTCGCCAGCGAATTGTTCGATACCCTGCTGTCGCTGGGCAGGTAAGATTTTTGAAGGAATAGCATCATGGTCATGCGTATTGCCACCCGGACGATTTACGAGAACGGCGTCAGCCAGCTGAATACGCTGCAGGCGCAGTTGCAGAAGACGCAGATGCAGTTATCGACCATGCGGCGTGTCGTGAACCCGTCGGACGACCCGGTTGCCTCGGCGCGCGCGCTGGAAGTGTCGCAGTCGAAGTCAATAAACACCCAGTTCGTCACCAACCGCAGCAATGCCAATTCCTCGCTGTCGCTGGTGGACAATACGCTGGCCAACACCGACGACCTGCTGCAGGAAGTGAAGAGCAAGATCGTCGCAGCCGGCAACCCCGGCTTTACCCTGGCCGACCGCGAAGCGCTGGCCAAGGAACTGGAAGGGCGCCTGGAAGACTTGCTGGGCCAGGCCAATGCCACCGACGGCACCGGCGCCTACCTGTTCTCCGGCTACAAGAGCGACATCAAGCCGTTTACCCGTTCCGCTACCGGCGCCACCTACAACGGCGACCAGGGCCAGCGCGAACTGCAGGTGGCGTCGTCGCGCAAGCTGGCCACCAGCGAAACCGGTTCGGCTATCTTTGAAAGCAATATCACCGGCAACGGCACCTTCCAGACCAGCGTCGACCCTGCCAACTACACGCGCGGCGGCACCGGCATCATTTCGCCGGGCGTGGTGAAGACACCCTCGGCTGTGACGGGCCACAACTACACGCTGAACTTTAGCGTGACCGGTACGCCGGCGGTGACCACGTATACCGTCAACGACGTTACTGCCGGCACCGCGGTCGCCTCCAACGTACCATTCGTGTCCGGCCAGCCGATCGCCTTCGATGGCATCCAGATGGACGTCACAGGCGCACCGGCCAACGGCGACGTGTTCAATGTCGATCCGAGCAAGAATCAGTCGGTGTTCGAAACCATGACCACGCTGATCGCTGCGTTGCGCGGTCCATCAGGTACGCCACAGGCGGGCACCGCATTGACCAATGCGCTGAACCTGGCCAACCAGAACATCACCAATTCGCTGGACAATGTGCTGTCGGTGCGCGCCTCGGTGGGCGCCCGCCTGAGCGAGCTCGATCATCTCGACAGCGCAGGCGAGGATTTGAACCTGCAGTACTCGAGCCAGATTTCCGACCTGGTCGACCTGGATCCGGTGGAAGCCATCTCGCGCTTCACGCAGCAGCAAACCACGCTGGAAGCAGCGCAAAAATCCTACAAGGCGCTGGCAGGCTTGTCGTTGTTCAATTTGATCTGAGGTTTGCCCGGCATCGGCGGCCGGGCTTTCCTGCTATCCCACTCGCGCGGCAATTGCCGCGCTTTTTCTATGCCCTCGTTGACCAGCACCTGGATCGGCATGCTCATGTAGGGCAGGGTCATTGTGATCGTCAGGAAGCCGACGCCGAGGGTGATCGGGAAGCCGATGCCGAACAGGTTCAGCTGCGGCGCGGCGCGCGTCAGGACGCCCAGCGCGACGTTGGTGATGAGCAGCGCCGCGACGATCGGCAGCGACAACTGCAGGCCGGCCGTGAAGATCTTCGAGCCCCACAGCGCCAAATCCCAGAAGCCATCGTTGTGGAAGGGAATGGCTGCCACCGGCAGGGTGTAAAAGCTTTCCGCCAGCGCTTCGATCAGCACCAGGTGGGCATTCACCGCCAGCACGGCCAGCGTCACCACCCACACCAGGAATTGCGATACCGCCGAGGAGCGGCCTTGCGACATCGGGTCGAAGAAACTGGCGAAACCCAGGCCCATGGTCAGGCTGGAAATCTCGCCCGCCATTTCCACTGCCGCGAAGACCAATCGCAAAGCGAACCCCATGCCGGCGCCGATCACGATTTCGCGCGCCAGCACTGAAAGCCCGGCCCAGCCGGCGGGATCAAGGGCCGGCATGGCAGGCACGGCCGGTGCGACCACCATGGCGATCAGTATGCCCAGCGCGAGCTTGACGTTCTGCGGGATGCGGGCATTGCCGAAAATAGGGGAGGCCGCGATCAGCGACAGGATGCGGGCCGCCGGCCACAGCAGGGCGGCGATCCAGGTATTGAGTTCAGCGGCGGTAACGACCAGCATCGCTCACGAGACCAGCGATGGAATGCCGGTCAGCACTTGCCGCATGTAGTCGACCATCACGGAAATCATCCACGGCCCCGCCACCACCAGGGTGACGAATACGCCGACCAGTTTCGGGATGAAGGACAGGGTCGCTTCGTTGATCTGGGTGGCGGCCTGGAAGATCGAGACCACCAGGCCGATCAGCAGCGCCACCAGCAGCAGCGGCGCCGCCACCATCAGCGTGACTTCCATGGCCTGGCGGCCCATGGTCATGACTGTTTCAGGCGTCATCGCACACCTCGCTAGTAGAAGCTCTGGGAAAGCGAACCCAGCAGCAGTTGCCAGCCATCGACCAGCACGAACAGCATCAGCTTGAACGGCAGCGAAATCACGGCGGGCGACATCATCATCATACCCATCGACATCAGTACCGACGCCACCACCATGTCGATGATGAGGAAGGGGATGAAGATGGCGAAGCCGATCTGGAAGGCGGTCTTCAGCTCGGACGTAATGAAGGCCGGCACCAGGATCTTGAGCGGCACGTCTTCCGGCCCCTGCAATTCCTGGCTGCGTGAAATTTTCACGAACAGAGCCAGGTCGGACTGGCGGGTCTGCTTCAGCATGAAGGTTTTCAGCGGCGCGGCCGAGCGTTCCATCGCTTGCTGCATGCTGATCTTGTTGTCCTGCAGCGGCACCCAGGCCTCGCTGTAGATCTTGTCGAACACCGGGCTCATGACGAAGAAGGTCAGGAACAGCGACAGGCCGATGATGACCTGGTTGGGCGGTGCCGACTGCGTACCGAGCGCCTGGCGCAGCAGCGACAGCACGATCACGATGCGGGTGAAGCCGGTCATCATCAGCAGCGCCGCCGGGATGAAGGTCAGCGCCGTCATCAGGATCAGCGTTTGCAGCGTCAGGCCGTAATTGGTGCCGCCGCCCGCCGCGGGCGTGCTGGTGAAGGCTGGGATGGTCGGTTCGGCGGCGGCAATCAGCGGCAGGACTAGCACGGCGCCGGCAGCGAGGCACAGTGCGCGTTTATTTGCCATTGCGCTTGTCAATCGTCTGTTTGAACCACTCGGCGAAATTGGCTCCCGGCGCGGCCTGTGCACCCGCCAGTTCGGCTTCGCCGCTGTCCTGGCGCGGCATGGTAGCCAGCGCATTCATGCGGCCTGGCGAGGCGCCCACAACGATCCATTGCTCGCCGACTTCCACCACCAGGATGCGCTCGCGCGCGCCGACGCTCAGGGCACCGACCAGCTTGACCTTGCTGCCGCCGGTAATGTGTTTCGGGCCGAAGCGCTTCAGCAGCCAGGCCAGGCCGACCAGCAGGGCAATGACGAAGCCCAGCGACAGGATGGTCTGCAGCAGCGAACCGGCAGCGGACGGGGCCTGCGCGGCCAGCACATTGTTCGGCGCCTGGGTATTGGCGGCGCGGGCGCCGGCCAGGGCGGCTTGCTGTTCGGGCGTCGCGGCCGCGGCGCCAGCGACCGGAGCGGCCGGATTGGCGGCGTTGGCCGGGGCTGCTTGCGTGCTGCTGGAAATGGTCTCGGGGGCGGGGGCTTGCTGCGCCAGCACGGGTGCGCCAGTGAGGCAGAGGGCAGCCGCGATGGTCAGCGGCCGCAGCAAGTGCAAGGCAGTTGTGCTCTGCTTCATTTATTCAGTTTTCGGATGCGTTCGGAAGGCGTGATGATATCAGTCAGGCGGATACCGAACTTGTCGTTCACCACCACCACCTCGCCCTGTGCGATCAGGCAGCCATTGACCAGCACGTCCATCGGTTCGCCGGCCAGGCCGTCCAGTTCCACCACCGAGCCCTGCGCCAGTTGCAGCAGGTTCTTGATGGCGATCTTGGTGCGGCCCAGTTCCACCGTCAGCTGGACCGGGATATCGAGGATGAAGTCGATATCGTTATGGGTTTCGGTCTTGTTGGGCTGCTTGGAAAAGTCCTTGAACACGGCGGCAGTGGCGGCCTGGTTCTGCATGGCAGCCGCTTCGGCAGCGGCCTGCTCGGCAATCGCGGCGCCCCAATCGTCATCCATGCTTGTATCGTCGTCTTGATTATCCGCCATGTTTCTCTCCTAGCTTTATTTCATATTATCCGCGTTTGCCAGCAGTTTCTCCACCTTCAATGCGTATTGCCCGTTCAACACCCCGTAGGTGCAGTCGAGCACAGGCACGCCATCCACGGTCGCCTCGATGGTTTCCGGGATGGTCAGCGGGATCACGTCGCCGGCTTTCATGTTCAGGATCTCGTCGAAGCTGACCTTGGCGGTGCCGAGCTTGGCCACCAGTTCCACCTCGGCGATCTGGATCTGCTGCGTCATCAGGCGGATCCAGCGCTTGTCCACTTCCAGCGCTTCGCCCTGCAGCGAGGAGGTCAGCGCGTCGCGGATCGGCTCGATCATCGAGTAGGGCATGCAGAAGTGGATCTGGCCCGACACCGAACCGAGTTCGATGGTGAAGGTCGACGCCACCACCACCTCGTTCGGAGTGGCGATGTTGGCAAACTGCGTATTCATTTCGGAACGGATGTACTCGAACTCCACCGGGTACACTGGTTCCCACGATTTGGTATAGGCCTCGAACACGATGTCGAGGATGCGCAGGATGATGCGCTGCTCGGTCTGGGTAAAGTCGCGCCCTTCGACGCGGGTGTGGAAGCGGCCGTCGCCACCGAACAGGTTGTCAACCAGCAAGAACACCAGGCCCGGGTCGAATACCATCAGGGCCGTGCCGCGCAGCGGCTTCATGTGCACCAGGTTGAGGTTGGTGGGCACCACCAGGTTGCGGATGAACTCGGAATACTTGGACACGCGCACCGAACCGACCGACACTTCCGCGCTGCGGCGCAGGAAGTTGAACAGGCCCACGCGCAGCAGGCGCGCGAAACGCTCGTTGATAATTTCCAGGGTCGGCATCCGGCCCCGGACGATGCGTTCCTGCGTCGCCAGGTTGTAGGTGCGGACACCCGTGGTCTCCTCGGGCGTTGCGACGTCGTCCTGGTCGCCGTTGACGCCCTTCAAGAGGGCATCGACTTCTTCCTGGGAGAGAAAATTATCAGCCATGCTTCACCCGCGCCTTACTGGATGATGAATGCGGTGAACAATACTTCGGAAACTTCCTGCGCCTCGCCGCCGCTTTCAAACGGCAGGTTGACCGCTTCCATGATGTCCTTGCTCAGTTGCTGCTTGCCCTCCGGGGTATTGATCTCGGACGCATGCTTGCTCGACAGCAGCAGCAGGATACGGCTGCGCACCTTGGGCATATTGGTCTTGATGACTTCCGACTCTTCCAGGCTGCCGGCCTGCAGCGTGATCGCCAGTTGCAGGTACTGGTCGCCATTTTCCGGCTGCAGGTTGACCGTGAACTGGTCCACCGGAACGTACACTGGCGGACCGGCTTTCTTGGCCGGCTTCTTGGCCTTCTTGTTCGGCTTGGCTTCTTCCGAATGTTCTTCGCCGCTATCGCTCTTCAGCATGAACCATGCGCCGCCGCCGCCGGCCAGCGCGAGTACCAACACGCCAGCCAGGATGATGATCAGCTTTTTCTTTCCGCCACCGGCCGGCGGTGCTGCTTCTGCCTTAGCATCAGCCTTCATTTTTGGATTCGCTTTCAATTCTGCTGCCTTGGATGCAAGAGTTGGATCATGACGCCATTATGTCATTATCGCGAAAGCTTTCGGGGAGCGATGCGCCGAAAAGAGGCAGGAAGCAGGGCTATCTCTGCCTTAGGCGAAGGTGTCGACGGCGCCCAGTACGCTGCGGCGCAGCTGGGGGGCGGCCTGCGCCGTGTTCTCGGCATTGTCATTCTGGCCATTGGCGACGCCGCGACCACGGCCACGGCCGGCGGCGGCTTCCATTTCGGCGAAGGCCTTCTGCTGGTCCTGGCTGCCGGAGGACACGCTGGTGTCGCCCAGCATGATGCCGGCTTCGCCCATGGTTTCGCGCAGCTTCGGCAGCGCCTGTTCGAGCGCCTCACGCACTTCCGGCTGGGCCGCTGTGAAGGCGACGCTGGCCTGGTCATTGGAGATGCTCAGCACCACTTGCAGTGGGCCGAGGTCGGGCGGGTTCAAGGTCAGGGTGGCGCTCTGTTCGCCGCCGTTGGCCATCCACACCACTTTCTGGCCCAGCTGGTGGTCCCAGCCCTGGCTGCCGACGCGGGCGTGCAGCTGGTTGCTGGCCAGGGCCTGGGCGGCTTGCGCATTCGCGGCGCCGGCTGGGGCGAGGGCGGTAGCGGCCGCTTGCAGGGGATTTGCCTGCGGCTGGATTGTGTGCCTGGCATCTTGTGCAGCTGCGTCGGCGGCCTTGCCGGCGTCGGCGCTGGCTTGCTGCAGGACGGCCTGGAAGTCGCTGCGCGGCTGGGTCGCCGCCTTGTCGCTGGCGGCAGTAGTGGCGGAGGCTGCACCGGCGTCGCCGGCTTCGCTGGCTGCGCCGTGGCGCGCCTTGGCCAGGGCGTCCGCCCCGGCCGGATCCTGTTCCTGTGCGCTGGCTTTCGCTGCCTGCAGCGCGGCCTGGTCGAGGGCCATGCCTTCTTCAGGCAAGCGCTCGGCGCTGGCAGTCGTGCCGCCGCTGCTGGACAGCATGGCGTCGCCGGCCAGTCCGGCATCGCTTGCGCGGCCGTCTTTGCCTGCGGCTAGCGCTGCTGCTGCGGCAGCCGCCGCGGCAGCCGCAGCAGCAGCGCTGGCGGCGTCGGCGGAGGTGGGCTGGGCCAGGCCCTGGATCATGGCCAGCATGTCGGCCACCGCGTCGCTGGCGGCTTGCTGGCTATCGGCCTGTTCGGTGGCTGCATCGGCGCCGGTGGCGGCGCCGGCTGCAGGGGCAGCGTTGGGCGCTGCGGGCGCTGCGGGCGCGTCGGCGCCCGCAGCATTGGCGGCGGACTGCGCCTCCGCGCTTGCCGCGGTATTGTTGGCCTGGTTGCTTGGCGGGGCCTTTGGCGGCGCTGGCGCGGCTGGCTTGTTGCCCTGGGCCGTTGTGCTGGAGGCCGGCTTCGGCTGCTGGCTTGCCTGTGCGTGCGGTTGCTGTGCGGCCGGTTTTGGCGCCTCGGCACGGCGTGCCGCGCCATTGGCTTGCGCTTGCAGCGAAGGCGGCAGGGCCTTGGCCTGGCGTTCGATCTGGTTGTTCAGGGCCTGTGCAAACTGATTGTCTTCCTGCGCAGCATTGGACGAACGGCCAGCAGCCGTGTTGCCGGAAAGAAGAGGGGAGTTCTGTACAGTCTGGGTTTGCATGATCGAATCGGTCTAGCGTTTGAAAAATGCCTGGCGGGAGGCGTGTTCGTCCATGGCCTTCTGGTCGCGCTTGGCTTCCTTCTTGAGCTCCTGGGCTTCGGCCCGGTCGCGCAAGGTGGAATACGACATGCGCTTGCGTTCAGCGTCTTGCCACATTTGCTTCTCCTGGTCGCCGCGCACCTTGCTATGGCGCAGCACTTCCTGCTGGCCCTGGATCGCAGTGTCCAGTTTCTCCATGAAAGCCTGGAAATTGCGATACGCCATGGGTGTGATGCCTTGCTGCTGCGAAGCATCGAAGCGGCGGCCATATTCGTCGCGGTAGCCAACCAGCATGTTCAGCTTCTCTTCCGCCTCGGCCACGGCCTTCAGGGCCGCGCCGAGGCGCTTGGCGGCATCGTCGGTTTCCCGCTGCGCCAGGTCGATCAGGGTTTCAAGTTGCTGGGTAGAGGCCATGATGGTCAATTATATGCAAGGCCAAACGCGCCAATCAGTCGAATAGAGTGGTTAACTGGCCCAAGCTCTCGGGCATGTTGACCTGCTCGGTAATTTGCTGCTGCAGGAATTGTTCAATCTTATCGTGCAGGTTGATGGCCTGGTCAAGCACCGGATCGGTGCCCGGTGTGTACGCCCCTACGGCAATCAGGTCGCGGCTGCGTTCGTAGCGGGAAAACAACTGTTTCAGCTTGCGCGCCTGGTTCTGGTGGCCGTGCGAGGTAATCGAGTGCATGGCGCGGCTGATTGACTGTTCGATATCAATCGCCGGGTAATGGCCGGCTTCGGCCAGGCGGCGGTTCAGCACGATGTGGCCATCCAGGATCGCTCGGGCCGAGTCGGCAATCGGGTCCTGCTGGTCGTCGCCCTCGGTCAGTACGGTATAGAAAGCGGTGATCGAACCGCCGCCCAGTTCGCCGTTGCCGGCACGCTCCACCAGCACTGGCAATTTTGCAAACACGGACGGCGGATAACCCTTGGTGGCCGGCGGTTCGCCGATGGCCAGCGCGATTTCGCGCTGCGCCATCGCGTAGCGGGTCAGGGAGTCCATGATCAGCAGCACGTTCTGCCCCTTGTCGCGGAAGTGCTCGGCAATCGCGGTGGAATAGGCTGCGCCCTGCATGCGCATCAGCGGCGGCGTATCGGCCGGCGCGGCCACGACCACGGAACGGCGCAAGCCTTCCTCGCCCAGGATCTGTTCGATGAATTCCTTGACCTCGCGGCCACGCTCGCCGATCAGGCCGACCACGATGACGTCCGCTTCGGTGTAGCGTGCCATCATGCCGAGCAAGACGGATTTGCCGACGCCGGAACCGGCGAACAGGCCCATGCGCTGGCCGCGCCCGACGGTCAGCATGGCGTTGATGCAGCGCACGCCCACGTCCAGCGTTTCCACGATCGGCGCACGGCCCAGCGGGTTGGCGGGGCGCACATTGATCGGCGCCGAATCGCTGGTCTGGATCGGGCCCAGGCCGTCCAGCGGGCGGCCGGCGCCATCGACCACCCGGCCCAGCAGTTCGGGGCCGACCGGCAGGTGGCGCGCGCGGTCGCTGGGGCGGCGGCGCGGGTGGTTGACGCTGCCCGGCTTGGGCACGCTCTGTTCCACCGGGAACACGCGGGTGCCGGGAATGATGCCTTCGACATCGCTTTGCGGCATCAGGAACAGTTTGTCGCCTTCAAAGCCGACCACTTCGGCCTCGACCTTGCCGCCGGAGGGCAGGGGCACGGTGCAGGCGGCGCCGACGGCCAGGCGCAGGCCGACCGCCTCCATCACCAGGCCGGCCACGCGCGTGACGCGGCCCGACACCTGCATCGGTTCGACGAAGTCGATCAGGGTGGCGCAATCGTTCAGGTAAGAACGCCAGCGGCCTGCGTGCACTTGTGGGTCGGCGGCGCCCATCTCAGTCGATCCAGTCCAGGTCCTTGCCCAGCGCAAGGCTCAGGCGTTGCCAGCGCGACTGCACCGTGGCATCGATCTGGTTGGAGGCGGTATCGACCTTGCAGCCGCCGCGCTCGATGGTCGGGTCGTCGATCACGCGCCAGCCGCCTTTGTCGAGTTCTTCGGCAATGCCTTCACGCACCACGGCAGCATCCTCCGGGTTCAGGATCAGCAGCGCCGGCTGTTGCAGCACCGGCAGGTATTCGATGGCTTCGCGCACGATCGGCAGGATCAGCTCCGGCTTCACGCGCAGGGCGGTCTTGATCATGCCCTTGGCCAGGTGCAGCGCCAGTTCCAGCACTTCGTTGCTGATGGCCTGGTCGGCGTCGCGCAGCGCGGCGCTGAAGTTGCCGGCAATGTCGCGCACCGGCGCGATAGCCTGCTCGGTGGCAGCGCGCGCCTCATCCAGCGCCTGTGCGGCGCCGTCGTCGTGGCCGGCCTTGAAGCCGGCCTCATAGCCCTGCTGGCGCGCTTCCTCGCGGATGGCGGCCAGTCCTTCTTCGCTCGGATAGTCGGGGGCGCGGGGCTGCTCCGCCGCGTATTCTGCCTGCGCTACTTCTGCCTGTGCCGCGGCTTCTTCAGCGGCAATGGCGCGTGCTTCCTCTTCCTCGCGTTCGCGCTGCGCCAGTGCGCTTGGGCGCGTGTCGCCGAAGGATTGCAATTCCCAGCGCTGGTACGCGGTCTGCTGTTCTTTTGGAATATTCGCCATCAAACGAAGGAATCCTCGCCCTTGCCGCCCAGTACGATCTGGCCTTCATCGGCCAGGCGCCGCACGATCTGCAGGATCTGCTTCTGCTGCGTCTCCACTTCGGACAGGCGTACCGGGCCTTTGTTCTCCAGGTCTTCGCGCATCATTTCCGAGGCACGCGCCGACATGTTCTTGAAGACCTTGTCGCGCAAGTCCGGCGACGCGCCTTTCAGCGCGATGATCAGCATTTCGGACTGCACTTCGCGCAGCAGCAGCTGGATGCCGCGGTCGTCGACGTCGATCAGGTTGTCGAACACGAACATCTCGTCCATGATCTTCTGCGCCATGTCGTTGTCGTAGTTCTTGATGTTGTCCATCACGTTCTGTTCCTGCTCGCCGGACATGAAGTTCAGGATCTCGGCCGCGGCGCGCACGCCGCCCAGCGTCGATTTCTTGATATTTTCATTACCGGACAGGAGCTTGGTCAGCACGTCGTTCAGTTCGCGCAAGGCCTGCGGCTGCACGCCGTCCAGCGTGGCGATACGCAGCACCGCATCGTTGCGCAGGCGGTCGGTGAAGTGGCCCAGGATTTCGCAAGCCTGGTCGCGCTCAAGGTGGACCAGGATGGTGGCGATGATCTGCGGGTGTTCGTTGCGGATCAGTTCGGCCACCGATTGCGAATCCATCCACTTCAAGGACTCGATGCCGGAGGCATCCTTGCCGCCCAGGATGCGCGACAGCAGCACCGAGGCCTTGTCGTCGCCCAGCGCCTTGGTCAGCACCTGGCGGATGTATTCGTCCGAATCGATGCCCACGGTGGAGGCGGCCGCGTACTGGTCGCGGAAATCGTCCAGCACGTCGACCACCATCTCATGCGGGATGTTCTTCATGGTTGCCATCGAGGCGCCCAGTTTCAGCACTTCGCGCGGGCCGAGGTATTTCATCACCTCGGCCGCTTCGCCTTCGCCCATCGCCAGCATCAGGATGGCGGCCTTTTGCAGTCCGGTATTCTCAGTCATTGTTGCCTATCCATTCCTTGATGACGTTGGCGACGATGCGCGGATCTTCCGCGGCCAGTTTCTTCGCCAGCGCCAGGTTGTCGCGGTAGGTGCGGGCAGTATTTTCTTCCATCTTGGCGATCTCCTCCGCCAGCATTTCTTCCGGCGTCGGGCCCAGCGGCTCGACGATCGGCGCTGGTTCCGGTTCCGGTTCCGGCTCGTTGATCGCATCGATCTTCTTGAACACCGGACGCATCATTGGACGCACGATACGCAGCAAGATGTAGAGCAGGATCAAGGCCGTGATCAGGAACTTCGCCAATTCCTTGGCCAGCGGCAGGTTGGCCGGGTCGCGCCACCATTCCAGCGCTGCTTCCGGCTCCCTGTCGACGCCGTCGAATGGCGCATTGGCCACGCTGACGGAATCGCCGCGGTCCTGGTTGAAGCCCATGGCTTCCTTGACCAGGCTGTTGATCTTGGCCATTTCGTCAGCACTCAGCGGCTTGACCACGACCTTGCCGTTTTTATCGATGGTCCGACGATAGTTTACTACGACGCCGACGGTCATGCGCTTCAGTCCGGCCATTGCCTTCTGTTCATAGCGCACGGTCTTGTCGACTTCGTAATTGGTTGTCGATTCCTTATGGCTGGGGCCGGTCGCGGTGCTCGCCGCACCCGTGCCCGGCTGGCCCGGCGCACCGGCAGCGCCGGGCGGGGTGGTGGTCAGCGGGGCGGTGGCGACGCCGGGCGGCTGGTTCGACAACGCACCGGGAATGCCACCCGGATTGGCGTTGGCATTGCCACTGGTCTCGCTGCTCTGCTGGCTGCGGATGGCGGAAGCGGCTGGCGGCGAATTCGGCTTGTACGTTTCAGCGGCCTGTTCGATGGCGGAGAAGTCGACGTCGGCCACCGCTTCCGCGCGCACATTGCCTTCGCCCACGATCGGCGTGATGATCGATTCGACCTGCTTGATGACTTGCTTCTGCATCTCCTGCACGTATTTGAGCTGGGATGCATCGAGGTTCTTGGCGTTGTTGGCCGCGTTGCCGTTCTTGTTGACGTCGGACACCAGGTTGCCGGCCTGGTCGACCACGGTCACATTGGCCGGCGACAGTTCCGGTACGGAAGAGGCGACCAGGTGCACGATGGCGCTGACCTGGGCTGGATCGATCATGCGGTTGGCATGCAGTTGCAGGATGACCGAAGCGGTTGGCTTCTGCTGGTCGCGCACGAAAACGGATGGCTTGGGCAGGGCCAGGTGCACGCGCGCCGACTCGACGGCGCCGATGGATTGGATGGAGCGCGCCAGCTCGCCTTCCAGCGCGCGCTGGTAATTGACCTGTTCCAGGAATTGCGACACGCCCAGCTTCTGGTTTTCCATGACTTCAAAGCCGACATTGCCGCCCTTCGGCAAGCCCTGCTGGGCCAGGCGCAGGCGCACATTGTGCACTTGCTCGGCCGGCACCAGGATGGCCTGGCCGCCTTCGGCCAGCTTGTACTTGACCTGCATCTGGTCCAGCGCAGCGGTGATGGCGCCGCCATCCTTGTCGGTGTAATTGGCGAACAGGACCTTGTAGTCCGGCTCCTTGTTCCACATCCACAGGATCAGGATCAGCGCCAGGATGCCCGCCACAGCGGCGCCGCGGACCACCATCTTGCCCATTGGGGTGCGGAAGAAGGCGAAGCGGCCCTTGGGGGCCTGCTGGGCTTCGGGATCGTCAATATCGATTTGTTCGGCGGCTGCAGCCATGGGTTATCACTGTGGGTTAATGGGCCTGTTGCACATTATCAGGCGATGTTGCGCCCTTTAAATGCCTGAACAGGCGGTCGTTTGCCATCCTGCTCAAGGCTATCCCCTTGCTTTCACACGGGTATTCTGGAAGCCTGAAAACAGGAATATTGTATCTTGGAGTCAACTAATGAGAACAGGCGGAATTGATTCTAGCCAAATCCAGGCCATGATCGCCCAGCTTCATGCGGCGGCGACACGGCCGGCAGCGACGCCGCCGGCGGTCCAGACCGAGAAGGTGGCAGAGAAGCCCGACTTCACCAATGCGCTGAAAGGGGCGCTGGACGCGGTGCAGGCCAGCCAGGACAAGGCCGAAGGCCTGACCAAGCGCTTCCAGATGGGGGACGATTCAGTCAACCTGTCGGACGTGATGATTTCGATGCAAAAAGCCAGCATCAACTTCCAGGCCACGGTGCAGGTGCGCAACAAGCTGGTGCAGGCCTACCACGACATCATGAACATGCAGGTGTAAAAAGTCGGTGCCAGGTCTGTCATTTGGACATTTCGCTTGCGAAATGTCCAAATGACAGACTTGGCACCGACTTTATTCGAGGCCGGCGATGCGGGCGTTGCGTTCGCGCTCGAGCTTGGTGATGTAGCGCTGCACGGCGGTCAGCGAGGAGCGCGGCATGTCGACGAACTGGCAGCCGAGGCGGCGGTTGGTTTTGTTGTTTAAAAGCGTCAGGTCCAGCGAGTTGCGGATCTGCAGGCCAGTGGTAATCGTGGCCACTTCAGGTAATTCAATGCGGCAGTCGCTGTAGACCTTGCCGATCGTGTCGCCCAATTCCAGGCTGTTGTCGAGGATCGCTATGCCGCCGCAACTGATGTCGGACAGCGGGAACGGCTTGCTGCCGCCACCCAGTTCCGCCGGCTGCGGAATCAGCACGCGCACAGGATTGGTGACCGGTGTGGCAATGCGGTAGTACTCGCGCCGCTGCAGCCGCACCAGGCTGGCCGGCAGCGGCATCCTGAAGGCCGGGCTGCCTTCAAAGGTGGTCGATTCGATCTGCTCGCCGCTGAACATGATGCGGATCTTGTCCAGCGTGGTTTCGAAGGAAAGCCGCTTGGCGCCAAGGATGCGGCGGTTCTGGTCGGGGCTGATGGAGCAGTCGAGGATCACGTTGCCGCCCTCGGCATCGACGTCCAGGATGGACGTGACGCACACATCGGACTCGCCTTTGATGAGCATGCGAATCAACTGGTTCTTCTCGCCGATACTGCGCAATAGCGCGGCGATCTCGCGGCGCGAAGCAACCTCGAAATCATGCCAGTTTTCCATGTCCGATTCCGAAATATAGCTGTGCATCAAAGTCCGTTTTTGGGCGCTTCAGTCGGTACGCTGAGATCGGGTGCCGCGGGCGCGGGCTGGCCAGTCTTTTGCGCTGCTTCAATATGATAAAGCCACGCTAACAGTTCCGCAATTACACGGTAGAGCAGTGGCGGGATCTGGTGGTCCAGGTCCACTTCCATCAGCAGCGATACCAGCTCCTTCGACTCGTGGATGTGCACGCCGTGCTCGGCGGCAACCGCGATGATTTGCTCCGCTACCAGGCCGCGTCCTTTGGCGACGACTTTCGGCGCCGCCTCGCCGCTCTTGTAGGCCAGGGCCACCGCGCTTTGCAGCGGCTTGCGCGGCTGCTCGCTATTGTCACTCGGCGCCATCTTTGTTCTCCGCATTGATGGCAAGCGAGGCCAGCGGTGCACCGGCGGCGTCCATGGCTTGCTGCAAGGCGCTGGCCCAGGCGCGCAGCGTGGCGGCCGTGTCTTCCGAGCCGGACTGTACCGCGATGTGCACCTGGTCGCCGACCAGGGTGACGTTGGCGGCGACCTTGCCCAGCATCGGGAAGCGGAAGCGCACACCGCTGCGCCAGACCGGGTCGGCTTCACCCTCGCGGCCTTCGCCGCGACCGCCTTTGCCGCCGGCTTCGCCTTGCTGCTCGCGTTCCACCAGCCATTGCATCTGCTGGCCGGGCCAGGCTTCGCCTTGCCACATGACCTTGCCCTGTTCGTGGGTGTGCAACTGCTGGTTGATCATCTGTGCGGCGGACAGGTCGGGGCCGGCCAATGCCTTCGCTACCGCATCGGCCTGGCCTTGGGCCGCGCCCTGTGCGGCGGCATGGCGCTGCATCTGCGGTTCGCGCTGCAAGTCCTGCAGCGGTCGCTTGCCTTCAGCCCATTCGGCGACGTGCGATTCGTAAAACAGGCCACTGTCGCCGAGGGCGCGCTGCAAGCCCTGGCTGAGCTTGCCGGTGTCGGGCGGGCCGCCTGCGCTCAGCGCCGTCTTGCCGTTGATGGTGACCGGCACGCCGGGCGTGGTGTAGGCCGAGGCCAATGCGCTGGCGATGGCGCGCGCGGCCGGGCTGAGTGCGGCTTGCGGGGTGTCCTTGCCGAGCGAAGGCAGCTGGTCGGCCGGCACCAGCGGGGCTTTGCTGAGCAGGGCGGCACCCGGACTCAGCGCACGGCCCTGGGCTTGCGCGGCGCCGGCCTGGCCGGCCTCGGCCCCGCCCGCTGCCTGCGGCTGCTTGCCGCTCAGGTTGAGGATGGCCGCTTCCTGCGAGGGCAGGCGGGCGTTCTCGGCCGGCATGTCGGGCATCAGGTCGCCGCTGACAAAAGTGGCCATCTGGCCTGCCTGCGGATTGCCGGCGCCCACCTGCAGGGTGGCGCGCGGCTGGCCGCTGACAACGGTCAGCGGCAGTTCATCGCCGCTGCTGATGCCGTTCGGCAGCAGCATGCGCGCATTGGTGTCAGCCACGCGCACCAGGAAGCTGCCATCTGAAAATTTGCTGAGGACCTGGGCGGGCAGGGTTTGCCCGACCATTTGCGAGAGGGCGCGCTGGAAGGCTTCCTGGCGCGGTGCGGCAACGGCCGGCGCGGCCGATGCCGCAGTCGTTGCACCGACACCGCGGACATCCAGGCGCGGGGGCAGCATGGCAGCCGCCCCGCTCAGACGGCGCCGTAGGCGGCGGCCAGGCGCCGTTCAGTGCCGGTGTTGTTGATCAGTTTGGACAGCTGCGCCATCCATGGCATGGTCAGGTCGCGGATCTGGCGGTCGTCGTCCAGCATCTGCTTGATCAGGCCCAGCTTTTGCTGGCGCTCGCCGGCGTCCAGCACCACGGTTTCTTCATTGCCACGCAGCAGGGCGACCTGGGCCGCTACCTGGCTTTCCAGCACTTCCAGTCCGTCCCAGTCGGACATCGTTGCTGCCGCCACCATCTTGTGGGTCAGTGCTGCCATGGCGCCGTAGGCGGTCAATACTTCCACGTTCGTCATTGTCGTCCTCTATTACATGCTGGCCAAGGCAGCAGTCTGGGTATTATTGGTTGCGGCCGGGTTGCCGCCGATCTGGTTCCAGGTGTCGCGCAGGTCGGCCAGCAGGCTGCGCACTTCTTCCAGGAGTTCCGGGCTGTTCTGGATGTTCGCTTCCAGCAGGCGGCGGCTCATGTAGTCGTACAGGGCGTCCAGGTTGCGTGCGATCTCGCCGCCGGCTTCCTTGTCCAGGCTGGCGCGCAGGCCGTCGTCGATGATGCGGATGGCTTTCGAGATCGCCTTGCCTTTTTCCTGCACATTCCCGGCATTCATCTGGGTCGCCGCAGTCATGATCGCAGCCAGGGCACCGTCATACAGCATGACGATCAGCTTGTGCGGCGAGGCGGAGCTGACGCCGGTTTCCAGGCCGACTTTCGCGTAGGCGTTGACGCCGCGTGAAGTAGTTCCAAACATAATCTCTCCTTATTCCTGCGCTCAGCCGTTGGAGGCGATGGCCGCCAGTTGCTGAGTCAAATACGCTTGCGTGCTTTGCATTTTCGCCAGGGTGGCATCGAGCCGGGTGAACTGCGTGCGGTAGCGTTTTTCGATGTCGTCCAGCTTGGAAGAGAAAGCGTCGCGCTGCTTGGTCACGTCCTTGATGCTCTTGTTCAAACCGTCGGTCACGGTGGTCAGCAAGCCCTTGCTGCCGAGGAAGGAAGTGGCCAGGTTGTTGAGCTGGTAGGCATAGCCTTGGGAGAACGAGACGGTGCCGCGGTCGCCCAGGGCACCGCCGGTAATATCGATCTTCAAGCCTTCCGCGTCGGTACCTTCGGCGCCGGTCAGCGACTGGCCGGTGCCGACCACGGCCTTGCCGCCCAGGGTGCCCGCGACGTCGGTGCCGGCCACCGCCGCGGCGCCGCCGAACACGCTGTCGACGCTGCTGCCGGTGACACTGGTCAGGGCGATATTCGAGGCCGAGCCGTATTTGCTGGACGACAGCACCAGTTTGCCGCTGCCGTCGATGGCGGCGGTGACGCTGGAGCCGGTATCCGAGAAGGCTGCCGTGCCGTTGATCGACGACTGCACGATCTTGGCCAGTTCGGCCGGCGCGTAAGTGCCGGCCGGGATGGTGACAGTGGCGATATTCTTCGAGTTGCTGGGCGTCGTGTCATTCAAGGTCACCGCCCAGGTGGTGTTGGCGGCAATCGTCGTGCTGCCCAGCGCTGCCGAGCTGGTCAGTGCACCCTGGCTGGCCAGCGCCGTGATGTTCAGGGGGTAGCTGCCCGGCTTGGTTTTCGCGGTCGAACTGACAAAGCTGACGTTCGGGTCGGTCGCATTGCCGATGGCGGTAAACAGGCCGGCGATGTCGCCGAAATTCTTCTCGATTGCCTTGTTCAGCTTGGCGTCGTCCAGGCTCAGCGTGCCATCTTTGGCAAAGGAAATGCCCACCTGGCCCATATTGGTCAGGCTGCCGGACAGGCCGGTGACCTGCCCGCTCATCATGCGGCGCAGTTGCGCCTGCATCGATTGGGCGGTCGGGTCGCCCTGCAGCGCGCCGGCTTTCTTGGTTTCCGGGTCGTAGGCGGTGAGTTTCTTCAGCGCACCGTTGAGTTCGTTGTATGCCTTGACGAAGGCCGTCAGGTTGGTCTTGACGCTATTGGTATCGCGCGCAACATTGAGCGTCGTGCTGCCGACCTGGTTGACCGTCAGGCCTACGCCCTGGATCGATTCGTTGACGGTGTTGGAGTGGCTGCTGACGGCAATGCCGTTGACGGTCAACTTGGTATCTTGGGCGGCACTGGTCTGCTGCATCGACTGGGTGCCGGCCGGGTCATAGCTGAGCAGGCTGCTCAGGGCGGAGTCCGGCGGGTTGCTGCCGTCACCGCTGAGGCTGATCTTCATGGCCGCGTTTTCGCCGGTCTTGTTCGAGGTCAGCACCAGGCGGTACGGGCTCGCGCTGCCATCGGAGACGATGGTGGCGGTCACACCCATGCTGGCTTTGTTGATGGCGTCGGCCACGCCTTGCAGGGTGTTGTTGGTGCTGTCGATGACGACCGAGCCCGATGGCTGGCTGGCATCCTGGCTGAAGCCGCCGCCCAGCATGCTGCCGCCGGTGCCGGCAGTCAGGCCGGCTGCGGCCGGATTGTTGCCGGCGATGGTAATCGGGCTGCCGTTGGCCGAGGTCAGGGTGACGCTGCTGGCCGACGCGTACGTGGCACCGGCATTCGCGGCGCCGGCCGCGGTCTTGGCGCCGCCGGTGGTACCGCTTGCCGTTTCGGTGATGCCCACGCTGGCGCCGCTGGCGCTGCGGAATTCCAGGGTGCCGGCAGCGGCAGTGCCGGTAAAGGTGATGCCTGCGGCTGCGAGGGCGGTCGCGGTGGCGCCGCCGGCATTGGCCAGGTCGGCATCGAGGGACGCGGCCGTGACGCCGGCACCGGCGGCGACGCCAGCACCCTGGCTGGCGATTGTGACGTTGCCTACTTTCAGCGCGTAGGAGCCGCTGCCATCGGTGGCCACGTCGCCAAAGGTCGAGAAAATATTCGCCACGCTGGCGGTGACGCCGGTGGTGCTGGTCTTGTCATTGATGGCATTGGCCAGCGCGGTGGCGCTATTGGTCCCGCTTGAGGTTGCAATGGCGGTGCCGTTGATGCTGAGCGAGCCGTTGGCCAGCCCGTTGCTCAGCATTGATGAGCTCAAACCCGTGCCTTGCAGGCCGAAGCTGCCGCTGGCCGAACCGAACTGGAAAGACAGGGTGGTCGAGCCGCCCAGGCCGATGGTCGACGTCTTGCTCGCCAGGCCGGTGGTCATCAGGGTCTGCGCCTGGGCCAGCTGGCTGACATTGATCTTGTAGTTGCCCGCCACCGCCTTGCCCGAAGCGCTGGCAGTCAGCAGGTCCTTGTTGCCTACCGTGGTCGAGAAGCCTTTGAAGGCGTTGGCCGAGGTCAGGCCGCCCAATGCGCTCTGGAACACGCCGACGGCGGCGGTCAGCGAACCGAAGGCGCTGACCTTGGCCTGGTAGGACGCGGCCTTGCGGTCGTAGCCCGCCAACGGCGCCGCTTCGGCTGCCATCAGTTTGTCGACGATGTCGTTGACCTGCAAACCGGATCCGATACCGGGGGATGACAGTGCTGGGGTGCTGGAAAGGGCCACGGCAAACTCCTGAGGAAACAAGATAAGTCTAACTTGTTTACGGCAGATTCAAAGGGGACTTGAGAGGGGGAAATACCTGTTTATTCCTGTCCGAAATGACAATCTGGCCAGGAAAGCATAACGTAAAAAAGCCCGGGCTGCCGCATGGGCAGGCCGGGCCTTCGCGAAGCTGCCGGGTCAGGCTTGCTGGTCGACCAGCAGGCCGCCCTTGCGGGCATCGATCGACTTGGCGATCTGCAACGCTTCCGGGGTCGGAATCTGTCGCAGTACTTCCTTGGTGCGCTGGTCGATCACTTTCACGATGGTGCGCTTGCTGTCGTCGTCGATGGAGAATTCCAGGCCTTGGCCGCGCTCCTGCACCGACTTGTTCAGCTTGGCGACCGCGTCTTCCACATCCTGCTTGGAAGGCGTCGCCTCCTTGGCCTTGACGGCATCGACGGTTTCCACCGCGGCAGCTGGGCTGCGGCCTGCCACCGGGAGGGCCACGAAATCCGGGACCGCGATGCCACGCTCAGCCCGCGGCGCAGTAGCAGTAATTGAATCGATAGTCATACAGACCTCCTACGGAAAATTCCCCGGTCCGGCGAACCGGAGCGGGGAACCGCTTTTTTAGCTAGCTGTCTGGCGATTAGCCGCGCAGCAGGCTCAGTACGCCGTTAGGCAGCGAGTTAGCCTGGGCCAACATGGCGGTACCAGCTTGTTGCAGGATCTGGCCGCGGGTCAGGCTTGCGGTTTCTGCAGCAAAGTCGGTGTCCACGATACGGCTACGCGATGCAGACAGGTTCTCAGTCGTCGCGCTCAGGTTCGAGATCGTCGAGGAGAAGCGGGACTGCAGTGCACCGAACGAAGCGCGCTGGCTGTTCACCGATGCCAGGGCGGCGTCAGCGATCTTGATTGCCAGCTGGGCGTTGTCGAAGGTGGTCACGTCCAGGGTTGCGACCGACTTCAGGGTCGAACCGCCCGCCAGGCTGAAGCCGGTTGCAGCGGCTTCAGTCACCGAGAACGAGTTCTCGGAGTCCATCGTCACGCGGCCCATCACGGTCGAGACAGCAGCAGCAGCGGTCATCGCGTTGGCAGCACCGTTCAGGGTACCGGTAGCGGTGTAGTTCTGTGCGCTGGCCACCGTGTTACCGCCAACTTTGGTGTTGGTCAGCTTGATGTCGGAGCCGGTCGAGTGCGACAGCTTCAGCTT
Source organism: Duganella sp. Root336D2 (assembly GCF_001425005.1). Taxonomy (GTDB): domain Bacteria; phylum Pseudomonadota; class Gammaproteobacteria; order Burkholderiales; family Burkholderiaceae_D; genus Rugamonas. The sequence continues at coordinate 742,903 of NZ_LMDB01000012.1, forward strand.
GTTGTTGGTCTCGTCGTACTGGGCGGTAACGCCGGTCTTGGACGATTGCGCATTGAAGGCATTGATCGCCGAAGCGTAGTCGTCAGCCGAGTTGGCACCGGTGCCGACGGTGAAGGACACGGTCACTGGGGAGCCAGCGTTGTCGCCTTCGACGGTCATGGTGTAGGACTCAGCGCCCAGGGTCAGTGCCGCGTCGGTTTTGGCCGAAGCAGTGACGCCGGTGTTGGCGGTCTGCGCATTGATGCTGGCAGCGACCGACTTGGCGGTGCTGGTAGCGGCCAAGGTGGTGATGGTTGCCGAACCGCGGGAACCGTTGATGGTAGCGGTGGTAGCAGCCGAGGTGTTGGCAGCGGTCACAGCAGCTGGAGCGCCTTCAATACGGTTGTCGCCGTAGGTGCTGGTCAGGAAGTTGGCGCCAACAGCCTGGATGGTCTGGTTCGCGTCAGCACCGACCTGGAAGGTCGCGGTGCCCATCGAGCCGTCCAGCAGGTTTTTGCCGTTGAAGTTGGTGGTCTGGGCAACGCGGTTCAGTTCCGATGCCAGTTCGCCAACTTCAGTCTGCAGGGCTTGACGGTCCGAAGCCGAGTTGGTGGCGTTGGACGACTGCACCGCCAGTTCACGGATACGCTGCAGGATGTCGCCGGAAGAAGCCAGCGCGCCTTCAGCGGTCTGGGCCAGCGAAACGCCGTCGTTGGCGTTGCGCATTGCCTGGTTCATACCGCGAATCTGGGAATTCATACGGTCCGAAATTGCCAGGCCAGCAGCATCGTCCTTAGCGCTGTTGATACGCAGGCCGGAGGACAGACGTTGCAGGGAGGTCGACAGGCTGCTCTGGGATGCGTTCAGGTTGCGCTGCGAGTTCAGGGACGAGATGTTGGTGTTAATTACGGAAGCCATGGTGTTTCTCCATTCGGTACTACTGATTGGGCAATTTGCTCATTCACTTTGGCCCGCCACGCTGTGCTGTGACGATCAAGCCGCTGTTGTAATGGGTAACGGTTGCCGCATGGGAACCTTTAGCGCGATTTAGCTGCTAAATCGTGCTGTTCTTACCCTCAAGTTGCCTACGCAGTGCCGCTTAAACGGCGGGCTTTTGGTGAACTTTAGACCGAAAAAAAATATTTTTCACGCGCAAAAAAGTTTTCGCGGGCCGTGAAATGAAGGTGTTTATTGTGGGTAATTAACATTTATAATGGGAAATATATTAGGTATTATGCAATTTCGATAACTCTTTATTAACCATGATGCGTAAAATTTCTCAGCAATGGGCTGCAGCCTTGTGGCTGGCGGCCTGTACCCAGGCTTCCGCCGGTGTCCTGCCGGTGGTCGATGTCAATAATCCGGTCAGCTGGCCGGGCGCTGCGGTCGATGTGATCCATAACCATTACCAGCAGCATTTTTCGGCCACCCAGTCCGGGCTCCTGTCGGGTTTCGGTATCTTCGCAGCGCCTGGCTATACCTGGCAAAGGACCAGCGTCAAGATCAAGATCGGCGGCGGCGACCACTGGCAGACCGATGGCTGGCTGGCCCAGATCACCCCGAGCCTGGACGGCTCGCTGGTGGATTTGACGGGGTTTGCTTTGCACGTCAATGCCGGCGACGATATTGTCTTTGACGTGGGCGGCGGTGGCAGCGCCTTCATGGTGCAGCATGGCTTGGGGGCGCTGTACGAAAAGAATAACTTTTCGGATTTTCCTTCGCGTCAGACCGGCCGCTCGCTGGCCTTCACCACCTGGATGATCCCGGACCCGGCCGTGCCCGACCCGACTGCTGATGTGCCGGCTCCTGGGGCCGGCATCCTTACACTGCTGGGCTTGGCGATGCTGGCGCTGGCACGGCGCTTTCCGGCGCGCCGCGTGCACTAAATGAAAAGAGCCCGCTATGTGCGGGCTCTTCAGCTTTAGCGCTGGCTTGTTATCCCGCTACAACGACGCGGTTCTTGCCGGACTTCTTGGCCTTGTACATGGCTTCATCGGCGCGTTTCACCAGGTCGGACTGGCCTTCGTGCGGGCGGCGCAGGGCGACGCCGGCGGAGAAGGTGATCAGCACCTTCTCGTTTTCATGCATGAAGAAGTGGCGGGTCAGTTCGCGCTGCAGGCGGGTCATGGTGGCCTCGGCGGCCTCAATGGTGGTCTCCGGCAGCAGGATCAGGAATTCCTCGCCGCCGAAGCGGGCGATCACGTCCATCGAGCGCAGGGTTTCCTTGACCACCTTGACCAGGTGCTTGAGCGCATTGTCGCCGGCGATATGGCCCATGGTGTCGTTGAGCTTCTTGAAGTCGTCCAGGTCCAGCACGGCAATGCAGAGCGGGGTGCCGCGACGGTCGGCGCGCGCGGTTTCGCGTTCGAACACGTCGTCCAGGCCGCGCCGGTTCAGCGAGCCGGTCAGCTGGTCTTCGCGCACCAGTTCGCTCAAGTGCTGCAGCTTCGCTTCCAACGCGTGGATGCGCGCTTCGGCGTCCTGCACTTCCTGCCGCGCCACCATCATATTGTCGCGTGCCTTCAGCGCCTCGCTCTGCACCTGGCGGGTTTCCTTCAGCACGTCGTCGAGGATCTGGTTGAGCTCGCCGATATCGCGCGCAGCGCGGATCTTGTCGGAATAGCCACCGATCTTTTCGTGGAAGTCGCCGGTCGAGGTCGCTACTGCGCCAAGGCGGTCGATGAAGGTCATCATCATATTCTTGACGGTGGCCTTGACGTCGGTGATCGAGTGCTTGAGCTGGCTCTGCTTATAAATGACGTCTTTCAGGCTGCGCGTGGCTTCTTCCAGCGCGCGCTGGTCAATCGGGCCGGCAATCAGGTTTTGCACGGCGTCGATTTGGCCGCGCAGCCAGGAGTCGTCGTCCAGCAGTTCGCTGACGTTTTCCAGCAGCAGGCGGAACAGGCGCAGCAGCAATTCCTGCTGCTCGGCAGTGTCGCCGCTGCGGATCTCGATCTGGTAGCACAGTTCCTTCAGGCGCGTGCCGATCTCGGCCAGTGAAGCTTCGGTATGGGCTTCCTTGGTCGCGGCGCCCAGCGATTCGGCTTCCGCCACCAGGTTGGGACTGTCCGACAGCAGTGAGGCGACGGCAAAGGTCAGGGTGCGGCTCAGCAGTTCGCGCAGCAGGCGTGCCTGCTCGTTATTCTCTTCGGGCACCAGGCCGCCCGCGCCCACTTTCACCAGCGGGCGTTCGGCCAGCGCGGCCAGGGTGCGGGCATAGGTATCCCAGTCGCGCGCCTTGACGGCGCGGTTGAAGCGACGGCCGAAGTCGGCCAGGTCGCCCGGCTGGTCGGTCAGGCGGGCGGCGAACTGGGCCAGCATGGATTCTGCGGGGCTTTCCTGCACCACAGGTGCCGGCGGTACCGGCACGATGCCGGCGATTTCATTGTAGATGTCGCGATACGCGTCTGGCGTAGGGGCAATCCGGCGCACAGCGAGGCGGCGGAATGCCTCGCGAGCGATATCAGCCGGATTCATGTCCGCCGCGGCTGGATTGGTGGGTTTGCTAGACATCTGACGTACAGCCTTTACTAAGGTTTACCGATTACCAGCATATTAAGCCACTGCCCAGTTGCGCGATTTAGTGATAAACGGGAGTAAATGTGCTTACTTCCTGGCATCATTTTCTAATCGATCAGCTGGTTCTTGATGGCATAGTGCGTGAGCTCGGCGCTGTTCTTCAGGTTCATCTTGGCCAGCAGGCGGGAGCGGTATTCACTGACGGTCTTGACCGAGAGTGACAGCTCCTTGGCGATGGTGCCTACGGTTTTGCCGGAGGCGATCATGGTCAGGGTCTGGTACTCGCGGTCTGACAGCGTTTCGTGCGGCGCAGTCTGGTGGTCCTCGCCGACATGGTTGGCTAATTCCTGGGCCAATGCCGGGCTAACATATTTTAACCCCGCTGCGCACTGGCGGATTGCATTTACTAACTCTTTCGGTGCACTTTGTTTGGTGAGGTAGCCGGAGGCGCCGGCTTTGAGTGAGCGGATGGCGTATTGGTCTTCCCGGTGCATGGACAACATCAGCACGGACAGTTCAGGCTTGTCCTTCTTGACCTGCTTCAATACTTCGATGCCGTTGCGATCTGGCAAGGAAATGTCGAGTAGTAAAACATGGCAGCCGGACTTGCGGAACAGCTTGATCGCATCGAGGCCATTTTCCGCTTCGCCGGCAACGACAATGTCCCTGGTTTCGGCCAGGATTTGCTTCAAGCCTTCGCGCACGATGGCATGGTCGTCGGCAATAAAAACTTTGATGACGGCTTTTTCACTCATGGCCCATTGTAACGTCTGGGGCGCTGGCCGGGAGGCGGATTTTGATCGCCACTTCGGTGCCGCCGCCGGCAGCGTGGACCAGGTTCAGCGTACCGCCCAGTGCCCGCGCACGCTCGGCCATCCCGCGCAGGCCGAAGGAGTCGGGCTTGGCGCGGTCGGCCGGGTGGATGCCGCGGCCGTTGTCGATAATCTTCAGGGTCAGCATGCCGCGGCTGCGCGTCAGCTTGACTGCCACGGCGCTGGCTTGCGCGTGCTTGGCGATATTGGTCAGTGCTTCCTGCGCGATGCGGAACAGGGCCGCCGCCTGCTCGGGATCGAGTTCGAGCTCTTTCATGCTGGCCTGCAGGGTGCAGGCAATGCCGGCCTGGGCTTCGAATTCCTTGACCTGCCATTCGAGCGCGGGCAGCAGGCCGAAGTCGAGCACGGAAGGGCGCAAGTCGAGCGTCAGGCGGTGCACCGCGTCGATGGTGCGGTCGACCAGGGAGTCGACGTAGGCGGCCTTTTGCTGCAGCGTTGCATCGCCCTGCGGCAGGCGCGAAGCAAGCATCGCCAGGGCCATCTTGATGGCGGTCAGGTTGCCGCCCAGGTCGTCGTGGATTTCGCGCGCGATGCGTTCGCGTTCCTGCTCCTTGACCCGTTCGATGTGGGCGGTCAGCTCGGCCAGGCGGGCGCGGCTGGCACGCACTTCAAGCTGCTCCTGCTTGCTCTCGGTGATGTTGGACATCATCCCTTCCCACTGTACGCCGCCATCGGGCAGGGCGTGCGGGGTGCTGCGCAGGTTGATCCATTTCACGTCTTTCCAGGCCTCGACCCAGATGCGGCCTTCCCAGTTCCAGCTCCACAGCGCATTGGCGGAAGACTGCATCGACTCCAGGTAGGCGGGCCGGTCTTCCGGCAGTACCAGCGACAGGAAGCGTTCCGGTTCGGCCTGCAACTCTGCGGCATTGATGCCCAGCAGGGCCAGGCAGCCGTCGCTTAAATAGGGAAAGGACACGCTGCCGTCTGCATGACGGCGGAACTGGTAGACCAGCCCGGGAGCGTTGGCGGCGATGTTGTGGAGGGCGGTCGGCAAGGCAGGGCGCACGAGGTGGTTGAACGGTCAGCGGCGGCGCATGCGCCAGAACGCGCTGAAGCGGCGCAGTACGCGCATCGGGCGGGCCGCGAAACGGCCGCGGCGCCAGCCGGCACGCCAGCGGCGCAGGCGCTCGCGCGCGCTGTCGACCAGGGCGCGGCATTCGCGCCAGGCAGCGCTGGCCTTGAGGCGGGCGATCCAGCGTTGTTTCACTTCCATGAAGCGGCCATGCAGCCAGGCGAACCAGCGCAGGCGCAGCAAGGCTGGGCGGGTCAGGGCATACAGCCGCGCGACTGCCGCGGTGCCGGCCACTTTGGCCAGCACGAAGACGCTGATGCCCATGAAGGCATGGCCGCGCGCCATGGCGAACAGGGCCAGCAGCTTGACCGGGAACAGCATCAGTGCCGGCAGCAGGAACACGGCCATGGCGGCGGCCGGGCCCAGGCTGCAGATGATGCGCTCCAGCGCCCGCAGCGGCGGGAACGCGGAGAGCTTGAGCATCAGGCGCGCACCGAGATCCCACAGCCATTCCTCGAAGATCAGGAACAGGGCCGCCAGGTAGACGAGGGGGGCGAACAGGCGCCGCCTGAGTGTGTACAATCGCTTCATGTGAGTGCCATTATTGCACCAAATAATTAGAAAACGGTTATGAACAAAGCTTTTGTCAAAGAGGGCGAACAGGACGATGACGACGACCTGCCGCCGGGCGCGCCGCCGATTCCTCCCGGCTCCAAGAATTACCTTACGCCGGCCGGCTACCAGCGCATCAAGGACGAGCTGCTGCAGTTGATCGATGTCGAGCGTCCGGAAGTCGTGAAGGTGGTGCACTGGGCCGCGTCGAATGGCGACCGTTCTGAAAACGGCGACTATATTTACGGCAAGCGCCGCCTGCGCGAGATCGACCGCCGTATCCGTTTCCTGACCAAGCGCATGGACCTGGCCGAGGTGGTGGACCCGAGCATCCACCATGGCAACGACCAGGTGTTTTTCGGCGCCACCGTCACCTATGCCAAACGCGATGGCGAAGAGCACACGATCACCATCGTCGGCATCGACGAGTTCGATCCGCTGAAGGGCAAGGTGAGCTGGATCAGCCCTGTCGCCCGCACATTGACCAAGGCGCGCGAAGGCGACACGGTGCTGCTGCATACGCCGAACGGCGCGGAAGAGCTGGAAATCCTCGAAGTCAGCTATCCCGCCCCGGACGCCTGAGCAAAGCGATAGCCAAACAGCGCTGCGTCGCGGGCGATGCCCGCCAAAGTTCTATCAGTGCAAACTTGCCAAGTTGTTATAATAAATTTTTAATTAAATTTATGGCAAGGTGCGTGCATGGCATTCGCTCAACTGACGCAAGTCTTCTATGAACCGGCGGCCGCCTTCGCCGCGCTGAAGGAGCGGCCGCGGGCCTGGCTGCCGCTGTTCCTGCTTTACCTGGCCGGGATCGGCATCGTGGTCTGGTACTTCCAGGCGGTTGATTGGGATTGGATGCGGGTGGCTTCCCTGCCGCCGGACATGCCTGCCGAGCAGCGCGAAGCCGCCGCCCATGCCATGTCGCGCGGCATGATGATGGGATTCGGCATTGCCGGCGTGGTGATCGGCACGCTGGTGATCTTCAGCCTGTACGGCTTCTACTATTGGCTGGCGGGGAAACTGGCCGGCATGGAACTGGGCTTCAAATCCGGCTTTGCACTGGTGGCCTGGGCCTCGCTGCCAAGCCTGATCGGCGTGCCGCTGATGGCGCTGCAGATCGCCACCAGCAAGGGCCAACTGGCCCTTGAAAACGCCGACATGCTGTCGCTGAACTTCCTGCTGGTGCATGCCGCGCCGCATACGCCATGGGTCGGTATTGCCAGCGCGCTCAAAGTCACCGATATCTGGGTCATCGTGCTGAGCACGATCGGCCTGCGCACCTGGACCGGCAAGAGCACTACCACCTGCGCCATCATCGCCGCGCTGCCGTATGTCCTGATCTACGGCTGCTGGGCTGCCTGGATCCTGTTCAAGAACTGAGGTGGCTATGAAGCGCAAACTGATTGCATTGGCCGTGGTCGCGGCCACGATTGGCATTCCCGTGGCGATCAAGTTCGGCAGCCCGCCGGCAAAAATCGAGGCCGAACTGGCCAAGGTCGAGAACAAGGCGATTTACCCGGCGGTCCTGGCATCGGGCAGCCTGGTGTTCCGCCAGGAGGTCCAGCTTTCGCCGGAGGTGATCGGCAAGGTGTCCGAAGTACTGGTGAAGGAAGGCGACAGGATCGAGAAAGGGCAGGTCGTGCTGCGCCTTGACCCGAGCACCTACAAGGCCGACGTGGCGCAGCAGGAAGCCGCGGTGCGCAACGCTGCCGTCAGCGTCGATCGCGCGCAGATCGACATCGATAACCAGCAGCGCAAACTGGAGCGCTCGCGCCAGCTGGCAGCAGCGAAATTCATCGACGTGTCGCGCCTCGACGATGCGAAGCTGGCGGTGGACCTGGCGGTGGTGGCGCTGCGCAGTGCGCGCGAAAGCCGGCAGCAGGCTGCGGCCATGCTGGCGCTGGCGCAGGAACGCCTGGCCAAGACCGAGGTCAGGGCGCCGATCTCCGGCACTGCCACCAGCGTCTCGATCAAGGCCGGTGAAACGGCCGTGGCCAGCGCCACCGGCATTGCCGGCTCCAGCCTGATGACCATTGCCGACGTCAGTTCGATGATCGCGGAGGTAAATGTCGACGAAGGCGATATCGCCAACGTCGCGGCAGGCCTGAAGACCCGCATCTTCCCGTCGGCCTATGCCGACCGCCCGCTGGCCGGTACGGTGGAATCTGTCTCGCTGGCGCCGAAACCGCAGGGCCTGGGCCAGGCGGCAAGCCAGGGCCGCAGCTATGTGGTCAAGGTGAAGCTGGCGCCGCACCAGCTGGCGCTGCGTTCCGGCATGACCTGCCGCGCCGAGATCGTGACCGGCGACGGTGCGCCGCGGCCGGTGGTTCCGCTGCAGGCGGTGCAATTGACCGAAGCGCCGGAAGGCAAGGGCAAGCGCAGCAACTATGTGTTCGCGATTGTCGACGGCGTGGCGAAGAAACGCACCGTGGAACTGGGCCTGTCGGACGACAGCAACCAGGAAATCACCAAGGGCCTGGCGCTGGGCGAGACCGTGGCTGTCGGCCCGGCGCGTATCCTGCGCGACTTGCGCGAGGGCGTAGCCGTGAAGGCCAGGGCGGTGGAAGCCAAGCCGCTCAAAGTCGCCGATGGAAGCAAGCAGTGATTGCGCTGACCGGCATCACCAAGCAGTACCAGATGGGCGACCAGACCGTGCATGCATTGCAGGGCGTCGACCTGCATATCGAGCGCAATGAACTGGTGGCCTTTATCGGCGCTTCCGGTTCCGGCAAGTCGACCATGATGAATATCGTCGGCTGCCTGGATCGGCCAAGCAGCGGTACCTATTTCCTGAACGGGAAGGATGTGGCGACCATGGCCGGCGACGACCTGGCCCAGGTGCGCAACGAGGAAATCGGCTTCATCTTCCAGAGCTTCCACCTGCTGCCGCGCCATACGGCGCTGGACAATGTGGCGCAGCCGCTGATCTATCGCGGCATTCCACCTACGGAACGCAAACGCATGGCGCGCGAAGCGCTGGAGCATGTGGGGCTGGGCGAGCGCATGCACCATCGGCCGAACGAGCTGTCGGGCGGGCAGCGGCAACGGGTGGCGATTGCGCGCGCGCTGGTGGGCAAGCCGTCGATCCTGCTGGCCGACGAACCGACCGGCAACCTGGATTCGGCCACTACGCGCGAGATCATGGCGCTGATCAAGGACGTGCACCGCAACGGCCAGACCGTGGTGATGGTGACGCACGAACCGGACATCGCCGACCAATGCCAGCGCATCGTGCGCTTGCAGGATGGACGTGTCCTGTCCGACCAGCGCGCGGCGGGGGCATAGGGCATGTATATCTTTATCGAAGCACTGCGTTCGGCCATGGCGGCAATCCGGGCGCACCGCATGCGCAGCTTCCTCACGTCGCTGGGCATCATCATTGGCGTGGCCTCGGTGATCACCGTGATTTCACTGATCCAGGGCTTGTCGCAATCGATCACGCGCCAGTTCGAGGGCCTGGGTGGCAATGCATTGACGGTGCACGCGAAGAACGACTTCAAGGACGTCATGCGGGGCAAGGTCAACCACCTGCAGTTCGAAGACGTGGAGCAGTTGCGCGGGCACGTGGACGGCATTCGCGAATTGAGCCCGGCCTTCATGTTCCCTGGCGGCGAGATCCGCTACGGCAACCAGACTGCTTCCAGCCGCCAGCAGTTGGCGGTGACTGCGGCGTTCATGGAGGTGAATGGCAGCTATCCGCGGCTGGGGCGTTTCCTCAGCGAGCCCGATAATGCGGGTGCACGGCGCGTTTGCGTGGTCGGCGAAAAGATCATTGAAATGCTGCACTTGCCGGATAACCCGCTGGGAGAGTTCATCCAGTTCTCCGGCGAGTGGTTCAAGATTGTCGGCGTGCTGGAGAAGAAAGGCGAGATTCTGGGCATGTCGCAGGACGACCAGGTGCTGGTGCCGTTCCGTACCGGTCAAAGCCTGATCGGGAATACCCAAAAGCCGAGCATGTCGATCACGCTGTCGATCAACGACATTGGACGTACCGAAGAACTCAAGGAACGCATTGCCACGGTCATGCGGCAATCGCACCGCCTGCATGCCGAGCAGAAGGATGATTTCGAGATCCAGTCTTCCGACCAGTTCCTCAAGAGTTTCGAGACGGTGACCACCACGGTCACGCTGGTGATGGGCGGGGTGGTGGGCATTGCGCTGCTGGTGGGCGGCATCGGGATCATGAACATCATGCTGGTGTCGGTCAGCGAGCGCACGCGCGAAATCGGGATCTGCAAGGCGATCGGCGCGCGCAGCCGCGACATCCTGATGCAGTTCCTGATTGAAGCGGTGACCTTGTCGATGCTCGGCGGCGCCCTAGGCGTGCTGCTGGGATATGGCATGGGCCATGCGATCGCCAGCGTGATTCCCGATTTCCCCGGCGCGTATGTGCCGTGGTGGGCGGTGGCATTGTCGGTCATATTCTCCGCCGGCGTAGGCGTAATCTTCGGCGTCCTGCCGGCCGCCAAAGCTGCCAAGCTCGACCCGATCGAGGCCCTGCGCTACGAGTAGGCGGAAATTGAGGCTGCACAAAGAGTCTACACGCAGTACCGCTATCCTTTGAGCAGGCGGGGTCTGACCCTTGGGTCAGACCCAGGTTTACCGGTTTAAAAGGAGCGCAAAATGGTCCGTCCCCTCCGCAATTACCCCGCTGGAAGTTGCCTGCACATAGTTCAAAGAGGCGACAATCGCCGCACTTGTTTCCAAGACGAGCAAGACCGTCAACGGTACCTCGAACTCATGGAGCATTATGGGAAAAAGTACTGCTGCGACCTGCATGCTTACGTCCTAATGAGCAATCACGTCCACATTTTGCTGACAGTGCGCGAACATAATGCCCAATCTTTATTCATGAAGGACTTGTCGCAGCAGACAGCGCATTGGGTTCATATGCGGCAAGGCGGGTCGGGAACGATGTGGGATGGGAGGTATCACTCCTCTATTATCGATAGCGATGCCTACCTCTTGGCCTGCCAGCGATACATTGAGCTCAATCCCGTGCGTGCGGGAATGGTAGAGTTGCCTTCAGCGTATAAATGGTCCAGCTATCGGGCAAATGCAGAGGGCAGGGAAAGCTCCATTCTTACACCCCATCCGGTTTTTTTAGGACTAGGGAAGAATGACGCTGCTCGCCAGTTGGCATATCGGGCGCTGTTTGATATGCCGTTGTCTGAGAAGGAATTGCAGCGGATCCGATTTGCAGTGAAGAATGATTTTGCGCTTAGGAAAACCGGTAAACCAGGGTCTGACCCAAGGGTCAGACCCGACTAAGCGCGCTCGCGGGTGACGCGGTTGACGCCTGCGACTTTTCTGACGTTGCGGATCAGGGCCGCTAAATGCACGCGGTCTTTCACCTGGATCGTGAAGCGGAGCTGGTGCAGGACGTGCTCGCGGTCTTCATCCATCCCGACGAAGGTGATGTTGCCGTCGCTTTCGCCGATTTCGGCGGCGACGCGCGCCAGAATACCCTTCTCATTATTGATGATCAGGCGGATGCGGCTGTCGAAGCGGCGGTTGATTTCGGTGCCCCATTTGACCGCGATCCAGCGTTCCGGTTCTTTCTGCTTCGAACGCTTGGCCACCGAGCAGTCGCCGGTGTGCACCTGCAAGCCCTGGTCGCGCCGCAACTGGCCGACGATATGGTCGCCCGGAATCGGCAGGCAGCATGGCGCCAGCTGCACCGACACGCCTTCGCTGCCGTAGATCGTGACCGGGTCGAGTTCTTTCGAGCTGGTGTGCTCGATCGGAGCGCTGGCCGATTCGCCGCCCAGCAGGCCGAAGATGTGGCGTGCCACCAGCGCGGCCATGCGCTTGCCGATGCCGATGTCGGCATACAGTTCTTCCATCGACTTGGCCGAGGATTCGTTCAGCAGGCGTTCTATCAGCGGCGCCGGCAATTCGCCCGGCACATTGATCGCATCCAGCGCCTGCGCCAGCAATTGCCTGCCGAGGCCGATCGATTCCGGCAGGTTGATGGTGCGCAGGTGGTGGCGGATGGCGGAGCGCGCCTTGCCGGTACGAACGAAGGACAGCCAGGTCGGGCTCGGGCGCGAGCTCGGGTCGGTGACGATTTCCACGATATCGCCGTTGCGCAGTTCGGTGCGCAACTGGGCTGCTTCGCCGTTGATGTTGACCGATACCGTATGGTCGCCGATCCCGGTGTGGATCGAATACGCGAAGTCGATCGGCGTGGCGCCGCGCGGCAGCGCGATGATCTTCGATTTCGGCGTGAACACGTAGACCGAGTCGGGGAACAGGTCGACCTTGACGTGCTCCAGGAATTCGGCCGAGTCGCCGGTCTGCTGCTGGATGTCGAGCAGCGACTGCAGCCAGGCGTGCGTGCGCTGCTGCATGTCCGAGATATTGGCGTCGTTGCTCTTGTACAGCCAGTGCGCCGCCACGCCCGATTCGGCGGTGCGGTGCATTTCCTGGGTGCGGATCTGGAATTCCACCGGGGTACCGTAGGGGCCGATCAGCGTGGTGTGCAGCGACTGGTAGCCGTTCAGCTTGCGGATCGCGATGTAGTCCTTGAATTTGCCCGGCATCGGCTTGTACAGCGAGTGCAGGGTGCCCAGCGCCACATAGCAGTTCGGGAAGCTGTCGACCACCACGCGGAAGCCATACACGTCCAGCACCTGCGAGAACGACAGGTGCTTGGAGCGCATCTTCTTGTAGATGCCGTACAGGGTCTTTTCGCGGCCGTAGACTTCGGCCTCGATGCCTGCCATCGACAGGGTGTTCTTCACCGCGTCCAGGATCTTCGACACCACCTCGCGCCGGTTGCCGCGTGCCGCCTTCACGGCCTTGTGCAGCACGTGGTAGCGCACCGGGTACAGGTGGGAGAAGGACAGGTCCTGCAGTTCGCGGTAGATGTTGTTCAGGCCAAGGCGGTGCGCGATCGGCACGTAGACTTCCATCGTCTCGGCCGCGATACGGCGCTTCTTGGCCGGCACCATCACTTCCAGCGTGCGCATATTGTGCAGGCGGTCGGCCAGCTTGATCAGGATCACGCGCACGTCCGAGGCCATGGCCAGCAGCATCTTGCGGAAGTTTTCCGCCTGCGCTTCGATCTGGCTCTGGAACTCGATCTTTTCCAGCTTGGACAAGCCATCGACCAGGTGCGCCACCTGGGCGCCGAAGCGTTCGATCAGCTCGTCCTTCTTGACGTCCTGGTCTTCCATCACATCGTGCAGCAGCGCGGCCATGATGGCTTGCGCGTCCAGTTTCCACTCGGTGCAGATCTCGGCCACCGCGATCGGATGGGAAATATACGGCTCGCCCGACTTGCGGACCTGGCCCAGGTGCATCTCGTCCGAGAAGCGATAGGCTTCCTTGACCTTTTTCAGGTCGGCCTCGCCCATGTACTCGGCGAGCTTTTCGGTCAGGTGGGTGATGGTCGCAACGCCTGTGGCCACGGTTGGCGCGGCTAGTGCAGAAGTGGAAACTGTTGGTGCAGAAACGTCAACGCCCGGCTGTTGCTTAGCCGGGCGCCGTGCCCGCCGTGCGGGCTGTTCGCTGATGTTGGGATCGGCGGAAGTCTGGTTCATATCGGGAACAAAAAGGTTCCCAGCTTACATAGGGACCTTTTTCAGCATTTCCAGGCCTACTTTGCCGGCGGCGATTTCACGCAGGGCGACGACGGTTGGCTTGTCCTTGGCTTCGACCTTAGGGGTGTGGCCTTGCAGCAGCTGGCGTGCGCGGTAGGTGGCTGCCAGGGTCAGCTGGAAGCGGTTAGGGACATTTTTCAGGCAATCTTCAATAGTAATACGGGCCATGCTTAACTCCTGGGTAAATGCGGTACTTGATGTGTCAGTGATTATTCTGCGTGGTCGGCGTGGATGCCCAGCTCGGACATCAACCTGGCATTGCGGGCGGCTTGTTGCGCAAACCGGCAACGGGCCGATCGGACGATCGCGCTTAGCTCCGACAAGGCGACCGGGAACTCTTCGTTGATAATAACATACTCAAACTCGGGCGCGTGGGCGATTTCGCCCCCCGCAGCCAGCAGGCGGCGGTTGATCACATGCACTTCGTCCTGGCCGCGCTTGTGCAGTCGTTCTTCCAGCGCCGCGAACGATGGCGGCAGGATGAAGATGCCGGCCGCTTGCGGGAATTGCTTCTTGACCTGGCGCGCGCCCTGCCAATCGATCTCCAGCAGGATGTCGGTGCCGGCCTTCATTTGCTCTTCCACGAAGATGCGCGAAGTGCCGTAGTAATTGCCGTGCACTTCGGCCCATTCCAGGAACTCGCCTTCAGCAGCACGCTTGCGGAAGTCTTCGGCCGTGGTGAAGAAGTACTCGCGGCCATGCTGCTCGCCCGGACGCGGCTGGCGCGTGGTGGTCGAGATCGACAGCTTGATGGCCGGTTCCTGTGCCAGCAGGGCATTGACCAGCGTAGATTTGCCGGCGCCGGATGGTGCAGCAACCATGAACAGGCTGCCGGAAAAATGTTGGCTCATTTGCAATTCTCGAAAACTAGGCTGTCGCCCAAAGAAGCATTTTACCAAGGAGCAAGCAGAGTTGAAACCCGGTGTGCAGGCCGTTCTTGACACTGGACCGACCGGTCTATAGAGTAAACCGCATGAGCACGCAAACCCTCACCACCCGCGAACGCCTGATCAACGCCATGATCACCACGTTGCAGCACCGCGGCCTGCATGGCGCCGGCCTGAGCGAGATCCTGGCCACCGCCAAGGCGCCGAAAGGCGTGATGTACCACCATTTCCCCGGCGGTAAAGACCAACTGGCCGTGGCCGCCATTGAAGCCACATTCAGTTTCCTGGTCCATAAGCTCGACAGCTATATGGAGCGCGAAGCCGATGTCGTCACCGCGCTACAAGCCTGGATCCTGCGCGCCCTGCGCGGCCTGGACGACAGCGCGTTCGAACTGGGCTGCCCGTTGGCTGCCGTGGCGCTGGAGTCCACTGCCGACGACGTCGGGATCCGGACCGCGCTGAAAACCGGTTTCGCCGCCCTGCGTGGCCGCATGGCCGACGCCCTCGAGCAGGCCGGCCACGAGCGTCACCGCGCCGAAGGCATCGCCGCCCTGATCCTCGCCGCTTACGAAGGCGGCCTGTTGCAAGCCCGGGTGGCGGGCGACACCGCGCCGATGGTGCAAACCATGGATGCCCTGATGCCAATGTTGAAAGTTGAGAAAAGAACATGAGCCATATGCCTGCCGCCGTCTTGCTGCTGGCGGAAAAACTGGAACTGCGCGCAGTCGACGGCTACCCGCTGTCGGCCATGCGCTACCGCGCCCGCGGCCCGGAGAAGGCACGCTTGCTGGTGGCCGGCGCCACCGGCGTGCCGCAAGCCTTCTACCGCCGCTTCGCCGAATTCGCGGCAGGGCAGGGTTACACGGTGCTGACCTTCGATTACCGCGGCGTCGGCGGCTCGGCGCCGAAAACCCTGCGCGGCTTCGAGGCCAGCTTCCTCGACTGGGCGCGGCTGGACCTGAACGCCGTCATCGAATTCTTCGCGCCTGCCGACAGCACGCCGCTGTACATGGTGGGTCATTCTTACGGCGGCCATGCGCTGGGCCTGGTGCCGAACCATGCGAAATTTGCCGGCGTCTACCTGTTCGGCGTCGGCGCCGGGTGGCATGGCTGGATGCCGCGCCTGGAACGCCTGCGCGTGCTGGCCATGTGGCACGTGATCGGCCCGCTTGTCACGCGCTGGAAGGGGCGCCTGGCCTGGAGCAAGCTGGGCATGGGCGAGGACCTGCCGCTGGGCGTGTACCGCCAGTGGAAACACTGGTGCAAATTCCCGCGCTACTTCCTGGATGACCCGCAAGTGCCGGAGATTGCGGAGGGCTTCGCGACAGTGCGCACGCCGATCCTGGCCCTGAACGCGACGGACGACCTGTGGGCGCCGCCGCTGTCGCGCGATGCGCTGATGTCCGGCTACCGCAACGCGCCATGGCATGGCGTGGATATCGACCCGGCCGCCTCAGGCCTGGGCAAGCTTGGGCACATGGGCTACTTCCGCCAGCATGCCCAGCCGCTGTGGGTACGCACGCTGGAATGGTTCGACGGACTGGCGCGTTAACGCTTCTTGCCCAGCACGCGCAGCAGCTCCTGCGCTGCCGCCGGCGCACGCTCCTTGGCGCCATTGATGAAGTAGACAAACACGTCGCGTTTGCCGTCGCCGGTCCACTCCTGTGCCTGGGCCGCCCACTTCTTCAAGGCAGGCCTGGTGTAGCCGGTGGCAATCGCGCTTTGCGCATCCATCAAACGCGCATAGACGAAATCGCCTGTCACTTCCGCGAAATTGGGAAACTTGGGTGTATCGGTGATCACAGTCGCGACCTTGTATTTGCGCGCCAGCTTCAGGTACTCCGGGCACATGAAGCTGTCGTGGCGCGCGTCCAGCACGTGCTGCAGCTTGCGCTTGCCCAGCTTCTTTGGCAGCAGCTTGAAAAAAGTTTCCAGGTCGTCGGGGTCGAAGCGCTTGGTGGCGGCCAATTGCCACAGGATCGGGCCAAGCTTGTCGCCCAATTCCGTCAAACCGCTATCCATGAAGCGTTCGATCGATTCCCCCGCCTCGCCCAGCACCTTGCGATTGGTCGCGTAGCGCGAAGCCTTCACCGCAAACACGAAATTATCCGGCGTGCGCTCGGCCCAGCCGGCGAAATGCTCCGGCTTGGCATTGCGGTAGAAGGTGCCGTTGATCTCGATGCTGGTCAGCACGCTGCTGGCGTATTCCAGCGCGCGCTTGAGGGGAACTTCGGGCGGGTAAAATGTGTCGCGCCAGGGAGCAAAGTCCCAGCCGCCGATGCCAACGCGAATGTTCATTTCAATTTTCCGTAGTAGAGTTGTTGCGAACACACCTCAAGGAGGATGCCAGAAATGCGTATGCCCCGCCTGTTCGTTTCACTGATCGCTGTTGGATTAATGGGAGGCGCCGCGGCGCAATCGCTGTCACCCGAAGAAGAACGCATCGTCGGCCTGGTCAAGGCGAATTCCGGCACGGCGCTGGCGCTGCTGGAAAAGACAGTCAACATCAACAGCGGCACCATGAATCACAAAGGCATACGCGAAGTCGGCAAAATTTTCGGTGCCGAACTGGACAAGCTGGGATTCAAGACGCAGTGGATCGACATGCCGAAGGAAATGCAGCGTGCCGGCCACCTGGTCGCCACGCGTGAGGGCAAGCAGGGCAAGCGCGTGCTGCTGATCGGCCACCTCGACACCGTATTCGAAGCGAATGCCCCGATGCAGAAGTGGGAGCGCCAAGGCGAGAGCGCCAGCGGGCAGGGCGTCAACGACATGAAGGGCGGCGACGTCATCATCATCGAAGCGCTGCGCGCGCTGCACGCAGCGCGTGCGCTGGACAACACCACCATCAGCGTCATCTTCACCGGCGACGAAGAAAGTGCCGGCGACCCGAAAGAAATCTCACGGCGCGACATGGTCAACCTTGCCAAGCGCAGCGACGTCGCGCTGGCATTTGAAGCCACGGTACTCGACGAAAACGGCAAGGCCACCGGCACCATTGGCCGCCGCTCATCAACTTCATGGCAGCTCGAGGTGAAAGGCAAGCAAGGCCATTCCTCCGGCATCTTCAATGCCAGTGCCGGTTTTGGTGCGGTATACGAAACGGCTCGCATCCTGGATACCTTCCGCCAGCAGTTGCAGGAGCCGAACCTGACGTTTAACCCCGGCCTGATCCTGGGCGGTACCGAAGTCACGTACGACGCCACGGCAGCCAAGGGCACGGCGTTCGGCAAGTCCAACGTAATCGCCAACAGCGCAACGGTGAAGGGTGACCTGCGCTTCCTGACGCCGGAGCAGGGGGAGCAAGCACGCACCCGCATGCGTTCCATCGTCGCGCAAAGCCTGCCCGGCACCAGCGCACAGATTCGTTTCCACGACGGCTACCCGCCAATGGCGCCGACAAACGGCAACCTGAAAGTATTGGAGCAATATTCGAAAGCCAGCGCCGACGCCGGCTTGGGCGAGATCGCCGCGCTACCGCCAGGATTGCGCGGCGCCGGCGACGTGCAATTCGTCGCGCCATATGTCGACAGCCTGGACGGCCTGGGCGCCACCGGCAAAGGCGCCCACGCGCCGGGAGAAGATCTGGATGTGCGCTCGATCGAGCAGGGAGCAATCAGGACTGCGGTGCTGCTGTACCGTCTTACAAGATAAAAGTCGGGGTCAGACCTGACCCCGACTTTCTTTATTCTAGGTTCTGGACCTGTTCGCGCATCTGCTCGATCAGTAGCTTGAGCTCCATCGAGGCGTCGGCCAGTTCCTTGACCGAGGCTTTGGCGCCGAGGGTGTTCGCTTCGCGGTTCAGTTCCTGCATCATGAAGTCCAGGCGTTTGCCGACCTGGCCGCCTTTTTTCAGGATGTGGCGGGTTTCGGCCAGGTGCGCCGACAGGCGGCCCAGCTCTTCGGCGACGTCGATGCGGATGCCGTACAGGATCACTTCCTGGCGGATGCGCTCCATCGCGTCCTGGCGCGACATCGAGGTATTCGATCCGGTGCAGGCCAAACCGAGCGCCTCCTGCATGCGTTCCACCGCTTTTTGTTGGAATTGTGCAACTACCTGAGGAATTAGAGGGGTAATTCGTTTAACGATGGCTTCCATGGCATCGATGCGGGAAACCAGCATCGCTTCCAGTGCGGCGCCTTCACGCTGGCGGCTCTGGACAAAGGCTTCCACAGTCTTGTTCATGAGGGCGGAAACGTCGGCCTGCAGCGATTCCTGGCCGATTTGTGCCTCTTCGACAACACCCGGCCAGCGAAGTAGTTCAGCAACACTCATCTGCGCGGCACCGCTGAAGTGCTTGCTGACTTCGCCTTGCAGGCGCGCCAGCTCGTTGAGCAGGGTTACATTCAGGGCCTGCGTGCCAGCAGCGGCGGCTTTGCGGCCGAAGCTCAGTCGCAGTTCCACTTTGCCACGGGTGATGGCGCCCATGATGGCAGATCGTAAATCGGGTTCGAGCGCGCGTAAGTCGTCATTAATGCGGAATTGAAGGTCCAAAAAGCGCGAATTGACGCTTTTTACCTCAATTGTCAGCGTGCCCGCCGCGCTTTCGCTGGTGGCTACGGCGTAGCCAGTCATGCTGGAAATGCTCAAAGGATATCCCCGATTTTGTCTTTGTCTTTACAATATATTGCTTTGTCCCACACAATCCGGTTTAGTTGAAGCGAGGAAACTTATGGCAGCTCAGAACAACGCTCCATTACCGGATGGTCTGGAAATTGCTGGATACCGCATTGTAAAGAAAATTGCGTCAGGCGGGTTCAGTATTGTGTACCTGGCCTACGACGCCGAAGGTAATGCGGTAGCGATAAAAGAATATTTACCAAGCAGCCTTGCATTGCGTCAAGAGGGCGAGATGGTACCGGTGGTCACAAAATCGAATTTGGCGGTCTTCAGGATCGGGCTGAAGTGCTTTTTTGAAGAAGGCCGTGCATTAGCAAAGATTTCACATCCGAATGTTGTAAGGGTGTTGAATTTCTTCCGTGCTAACGAAACTGTTTATATGGTAATGGCCTACGAATCGGGCCATTCGCTGCAGGATCACATCCAGCGGCAACGCAGCAGGGGTCGCAATTGCAGCGAGGCCTTCGTGCGCCAGATCTTCACGCAGGTGCTGAAAGGCCTGCGCGAGGTGCACACCAACAAGCTGCTGCACCTGGACCTGAAACCGGCCAATATCTACCTGCGCACGGACGGCACGCCTATGCTGCTGGACTTCGGTGCGGCGCGCCAGACCGTGAACACGGACAGTCCGAAGCTGATGCCGATGTACACCCCCGGCTTTGCGCCGCCGGAGCTGTACTCGAAGACCGAGGCGCTGGGTCCGTGGACCGACGTTTATTCGATCGGTGCGTCGATTTTCGCCTGCATGCTCGGCCAGCCGCCGCAGCCGGCCGACCAGCGCCGCAAGGAAGACAAGATGGAGCCGCATTTCCAGAAGCTGGAAATCCTCTATTCGCCGGAGCTGGTGAAACTGGTACGATGGACTTTGGAAATCGATCCTTTGGCCCGTCCGCAAAGCCTGTTTGAGCTGCAAAAAATGCTGGCCCAGGCGCCGGCACCGAAGGAACCGCCGCCTCCGCCGGGGGCACTAGAAAAGCTGGGCAAGCTGGCAGGCAAGCTCGGATTTGGCCGTAAAAAAGAGACGGCCCCGCGCCAACAATAAGGAGCCCATGCCATGCAATTCGCCGTTTACCAGGAAACGCATATCGGGGGCCGCAAGGTTAACCAGGACCGGATGGGCTACAGCTTCACGCGCGACGCGCTGTTGCTGGTGCTTGCCGACGGCATGGGGGGCCATGCGCGCGGCGAGATCGCTGCCGCCATCGCCACCCGCACCATTTCCCAGATGTTCCAGCAACAGGCCACCCCTTACGTGAAGGGGGCGGAGCGCTTCCTCGAAGAGGCGCTGGCTGCTGCGCACAACGACATCCACACGTACACGATGACCCACAATATGCCGGAGTCGCCGCGTACGACCATCGTGGCTTGCCTGGTGCAGCACAATACCGCCGTGTGGGCCCATTGCGGCGATTCGCGCCTGTACTGGGTGCGCAACGGCCAGGTGCATGGCCGCACGCGCGACCATTCACACGTCGAGAACATGATCGAGAAGGGTTTGATCCCGGCGTCGGCGCGCAATACCCACCCGGACCGCAACAAGCTGTATGCCTGCCTGGGTGCCAGCAGCGCGCCGCGCATCGAGATTTCGGGCCGCGCCAACCTGCTGCCGGGCGATACGCTGATGCTGTGCTCCGATGGCCTGTGGTCGGTGGTCACCGACGAAGAGCTGGTGCAGATGCTGACCACGCAGACCGTGGTGCGGGCGGTGCCGGACATGCTGGCCACTGCGCTGCGCCGCGCCGGCGACACCAGCGACAACGTGACGGCGCTGGCCATCATGTGGCAGGGCGCTTTGGTGGCCGATGGCGCACCGACCACGCACGCCGGTTCGACCGTGATTTCGACCGAGCAGTTGCCGGACGATGTGGTCAGCACGACCATTCACGGCGCCAAGACTGAAACCGACGTGTTCGACGATGACGAAATTGAAAAGGCGATTGCGGAAATCCGCGGCGCCATCGAGAAATCTACCCAGTTACTGAAATAGGAAATCCATGACCACTGTCAACCGCCCGAGCGGCCGCGCCGTCGATGCGCTGCGCAATATCCGCATCACCCGCGACTACACCAAGCACGCCGAAGGTTCGGTGCTGATCGAGTGCGGCGACACCAAGGTAATCTGCACCGCCAGCATTGAAGAGCGCGTGCCCGGTTTCCTGAAGGGCAAGGGCCAGGGCTGGATGACGGCGGAATACGGCATGCTGCCGCGTTCCACCCACTCGCGCATGGACCGCGAAGCCGCCAAAGGCAAGCAAAGCGGCCGCACCCAGGAGATCCAGCGCCTGATCGGCCGTTCGCTGCGCGCTGCCTTCGACCTGGAAGCTTTCGGCGAACGCACCCTGCAACTGGACTGCGACGTGATCCAGGCCGACGGCGGTACCCGCACCGCGTCGATCACCGGCGCCATGGTGGCGGCCTATGACGCCTTCTCCAAGCTGAAGGCGCGCGGCATGATCGAAACCATCCCGGTCAAGCACTTCGTGGCCGCGATCTCGGTTGGCGTGTACAAGGGCGTGCCGGTGCTGGACCTGGACTACCTGGAAGATTCGGATTGCGACACCGACATGAACGTGATCATGACCGACGCCGGCGCCTTCGTGGAGGTGCAGGGCACCGCAGAAGGCGCTGCTTTCGACCGCGCGGCCATGAATCGCCTGCTGGACCTGGCCGAAGGCGGCATCAAGGACCTGGTCAAGCTGCAGAAGCAGGCGCTGGGTCTGTAACTGCTCCCAAGCGCTGCCGCAGGAAGTCCACGAAAGCGGCAGTCTTCAACGGCAGGAATTCGCGCGCCGGGTACACCGCGTAAGTAGCGGGGCCCGGCGGCAAGTCCACATCCTCCATAATCCGCAGCAATTGGCCGCTGGCCAGTTCGTCGGCGACGATCGGCAAGGGAACCTTGATGATGCCCGCGCCGCCCGCGGCGGCTGTCACCAGGGCGCCGCCATCGTTCATCTGTAATGGGCCGTCGACCCGCACCGTGCCGGCTTCTCCGAAATTCCATTCGTCATAAACCCGCGCACCGACTGCGTAGACCAGGCAGGCGTGCTGCTGCAGTTCCTGCGGCGTGCGCGGCGTGCCCTTGCGGGCCAGGTAGGAGGGCGCTGCGCACACCACGCTGGGGCTCTCGGCCAGCTTGCGCGCCACCAGCGTCGAGTCGACCAGGGCGGAAGTGCGGATTGCGACGTCGATTTGCTGGGCGATCAGGTCCACCATTGCATCGTCCAGCTGCAGCGAAATCTTCACCTGCGGGTGGAGCGCCGTGAAATCGGCCAGCAGCGGCACCAGCACGCGCCGTCCGGCCATCGAACAGGAGACGCGCAACAGGCCGCGCACTTGTTGCTGGTAGCTGTCAGTGAGGTGGGCGATCTTGTCCAGCGAGCGCTCGATCTGGCGCGCTTCCTCCAGCACCAGTTGTCCCACTTCGGTCAGCGCGAGCTGCCGTGTTGAGCGCTGGATAAGGCGGGCGCCGAGGTCTTTCTCCAATTGGGCGAGCTGGCGCGATACGACGGACTTGCCGCAGCCTAGCTTGACTGCTGCGGCACTGATACTGCCGGACTGGATGATGGTGGCAAAAATGGCAAGGCGTTGCGGGTTCATTGTTCCTCCCTGGTCAACAATGTAATGCCAGTTCGTTGACTTATCAAGCGTGAATGAGGTCCGTACACTGGCGTCATTCAATCTCCCGAGGAGTTCTGCACCATGACCAATAACCGCCAGTTCCTGCTTGCCCGCCGCCCAGAAGGCGCCATCCAGCGTTCCGATTTCGAACTTGCCGCAACGCCGCTGCGCGCCTTGGCGGACGGTGAGATCCTGATCCAGGTATCGCACATTTCGCTGGATCCCGCCATGCGCGGCTGGATGAACGCGTCGACCGAGTCGTACATGCCGCCGGTGGCGCTGGGTGAGGTGATGCGCGCCATTGCAGTTGGCCGCGTTGTCGAATCGCGCAATCCCGGCTTCGCAGCAGGCGAACATGTCACCGGCCTGCTGGGTGTGCAGGAACACGCGATCCACAGCGGCGCTGGACTGAACAAAGTCGACCCGTCGCTGGCGCCACTGCCATTGTTCCTCGGCGCGCTCGGCATGCCGGGCCTCACCGCCTATTTCGGCCTGCTCGACGTCGGCCAGCCGAAAGAGGGCGACACAGTTGTAGTTTCCGGTGCGGCCGGTGCGGTCGGTGCCCTGGTGGGGCAGATCGCCAAGCTCAAAGGTGCGCGGGTGATCGGCATTGCAGGCAGCGCCGATAAAGTGCGTTACCTGGTCGAGGAGCTGGGCTTTGACGCGGCGATCGACTACAAGACCGAAGACGTGGCGGCAGCGTTGCGCCAACATGCGCCGAAGGGTATCGACGTCTTCTTCGACAACGTGGGCGGCGCCATCCTCGATGCGGCGCTGGCCAACCTCGCACATGGTGCGCGCGTGGTGATCTGCGGTGCGATCTCGCAGTACAACAATACCGATGCCGTGGCCGGGCCGTCGAATTACCTGCAACTGCTGGTCAAGCGCGCCACCATGCGCGGCGTGATGGTGGGCGACTACTATCACCGCGCGATGGAAGCCATCACCACCATGGGCGGCTGGATCCAGGCCGGCAAGCTGAAAACCCGCGAACATGTGGTGCAAGGCCTCGACACTTTCCCAGAGACCTTCGCCAAGCTGTTCACCGGCGCCAACCAGGGCAAGCTGGTGCTGCAAGTGGTTTAAAATATCGGCTCTTTCAAAAGAGCCGATATTCATGACACAACGCATCGTTCTCGCATCGAACAACAAGGGCAAGCTCAAGGAATTCAACGAGCTGCTCTCGACCATTGGTTTCTCTGCCCATCCGCAGGGTGAATTCGACGTCCCTGAGGCGGATGAGCCTTTCCACACTTTTGTCGAAAATGCACTGACCAAGGCGCGCCACGCAGCGCGCCTGACCGGCTTGCCGGCGCTGGCCGATGATTCGGGCGTATGCGTCAATGCGCTGGGCGGTGCGCCTGGCGTGTATTCGGCGCGCTATGCAGGCGAGCCGAAATCGGACGCGCGCAACAGCGAGAAATTGATCGCCGACCTGGCAGCGCATGCCGACAAATCGGCCTACTATTACTGTGTGCTGGTGTTCGTGCGCCACGCCGACGACCCGCAGCCGGTGATCGCCGACGGGCGTTGGGAGGGCGTGATCTCGGCCGAAGCGCGCGGCGAAGGCGGCTTTGGCTACGACCCGTACTTCCTGATTCCTGCGCTGGGCAAGCACGTGGCCGAACTGGCACCGGAAGAGAAGAACCGACTGTCCCATCGCGGCCAGGCCCTGCGTGCATTGGTAGAGAAGCTGAAGAAATGATCCCGATCAAGCCGGTCGGCAATGCCGTACCAAGCCGCACCATCGACAGCGCCGCCGGCGTCGCTGCTACCTACCTGCGCCCGGGCGCGCTGAACCTGCAAGCCCTGCCGCCATTGTCGCTATACATCCACTGGCCGTGGTGCGTGCGCAAGTGCCCTTATTGCGACTTCAATTCGCACGAGGCGAAGGGCGAAGTGCCTGAGAAGGCATACCTGGACGCGCTGCGGCGCGACCTGGAAATGTCGCTGCCCCTGGTCTGGGGCCGCAAGATCTACACGATCTTCATCGGCGGCGGCACACCGAGCCTGATGTCGGCGGCAGGCATGGAGCGCCTGATGTCGGACTTGCGCAGCCTGCTGCCGCTGGACGGCGCCTGCGAGATCACGATGGAGGCCAATCCCGGCACCTTCGAGGCCGAAAAGTTCCGCTCCTACCGCGACAGCGGCATCAACCGCCTGTCGATCGGTATCCAGAGCTTCAACAGCGAGCACCTGAAGGCGCTGGGCCGCATCCACGACGACGGCGAAGCAAAGCGCGCGGTAGAAATCGCGCTGGCGAACTTCGACAACTTCAACCTTGACCTGATGTACGCGCTGCCCAACCAGACGCTGGAACAGGCACGCCAGGATATCGAGACCGCGATTAGATTCAAGCCGCCGCACCTGTCGCTGTACCACCTGACGATGGAGCCGAACACCGTATTCGCGAAGTATCCGCCGCAGCTGCCGGACGACGACCTGAGTGCGGACATGCAGGACATGATCGCCGAACTGACTACCTCGAACGGCTACGGCCACTATGAAGTATCGGCCTACGCCAAACCTGGCCACCAGGCACGCCACAACCTGAACTACTGGCAGTTCGGCGACTACCTCGGCATCGGCGCCGGCGCCCACACCAAGCTGTCCTTCCCGCACCGCGTGCTGCGCCAGGCGCGCTACAAGCAACCCCAGTCCTATATGGACGCGGTGGCAGCTGGCAATCCGGTGCAGGAAGAGCGCGAACTGTCTCGCGACGAAATGGGCTTCGAGTTCATGTTGAACACCCTGCGCCTGCAAGGCGGCTTCGAGCCGAACCTGTTCGCCGAACGTACCGGCGTCGCGCTCAACACCATCGAGAAGCAGTTGAATGCAGCCGAAGCCAAAGGCCTGCTTTACCGTGACCACATGCTGATCAAGCCAACCGAATTGGGCCAACGCTTCCTCAACGACCTGCAGCAAATGTTCCTTTGATGGACGCCAGGGCCGTTTTCAACGGCTACCCCAGGACTCCTCCAAGTCGGTGCCACAAGTCGGTACCAGGTCTGTCATTTGGACAGCTAGCGCTCACATTTGACGAATCTCAAAGTGCGAATTTGGCCGATTTCGCGTATTGATATTTATCAAAGAGTCGGCTCGCCTGTCCGAATGACAGACCTGGCACCGACTCATTTCCCGTGGCACCGACTCATTTCCGAATGACAGACCTGGCACCGACTCATGGCACCGACTCATGCCGATCCCAACATTGCAAACGACCATAAGCGTAACGCGCTCGACTACGCAAAAAACGTCGCATCGCCTGCCTCGATAGTGTCGCTATTGGAGAAAGCCCAAGGCCTTAAGAAACCTAAGCGGTAGATGGACCTGGCGATCCATCCCGCGTCGATCGTCCAGGCGTTAAAACTCTTCCCATTCGTCATTGGCCGCAGCCGGGGTGCGGCGTTCCGACTTGGTGCGTCGTTCCGTTGTCCGATCCTCTGCGGCGCTGGTCGTGGTATTTGCGTTGCGTGGCTTGGCTCGTGCATCGGGTGCGACCAGGCGCTTGGGCGGAGCAGCTTCGATGGACGCGGTGCCCGCTCCCTGATCTGCGACGCGGGCGGCAGGGCGGGGCTGGGCGCTCCAGCGTGCGACTGCTTCCGTCCCAAGCTTGAACGAGGCGGCGACTTGCGCGAGCTGGGCGGCCTGTTCCTGCATGCTGGCTGCAGCGGCGGCGGCTTCTTCCACCAGGGCGGCATTCTGCTGCGTCACCTGGTCCATCTGCCCAATGGCCTGGTTCACTTCATCGATGCCGACGCTTTGTTCGCGGCTGGCCGAGGTGATCTCGCCCATGATGTCGGTTACGCGGCGTACGCTGGTTACCACTTCACCCATGGTGGTGCCGGCCTGCTGCACCAGCGAGGTGCCGGTATTGACCTGTACCACGGAGTTGTCGATCAGTTCCTTGATCTCTTTCGCTGCTGCGGCGGAGCGCTGCGCCAGGTTGCGCACTTCGGAGGCGACCACGGCGAAGCCGCGGCCTTGTTCGCCGGCGCGTGCTGCTTCCACGGCGGCGTTCAGCGCGAGGATGTTGGTCTGGAAGGCGATGCCGTCGATGGTGCCGATGATGTCGACGATCTTGCGCGAGGAGGCGTCGATGGAGCCCATGGTTACCACCACCTGGCCGACAATTTCGCCGCCGCGTGCGGCCACGTCGGACGCGGCTTGCGCGAGCTGGTTGGCCTGGTTCGCGTTGTCGGCGTTCTGGCGCACGGTGGATGTCAGTTCTTCCATCGAGGAGGCGGTTTCCTCCAGTGAGCTGGCTTGCTGTTCGGTGCGTGAGGACAGGTCCAGGTTGCCTTCTGCGATTTCGCTGGAAGCGGTGGCGATTGCGGTGGTACCGGTCTGTACCTGGCTCACCACGCGGCGTAGCGCATCGTTCATCCCACGCAACGCCTTCATCAAGTCGCCGATCTCATCGCGTGCGGTCTGTTCGTCGAAATGGGTGGTCAGGTCGCCTTCGGCCACGGTGTTGGCGATGCCGAGTGCGGAATTCAGCGGCGCCGTGATGCTGCGCGAGATGACCCAGGCTGCCCAGGCGCCGAAGGCCAGCAGCAGGATGCCAAGGGTAAGCATCAGGCGGTTGCTGCGCGCGTTGGCTTCGTTGATGCCGGCCGCCGTGGCGTCGATGGCCTTGCGCTGCTGCGCCAGCAAGTCCTTGACCCGCTCCTGGTAGGCTTTGGCTGCTGGCTCGAACACGTCGCGGTACAGGCGTTCGCCTTCCGCCGCATCGCCAGCCTTCTTGGCGTTCATCACCTGGTTCTTCGCATCCTGGTATTTGGCTCGGATGGCGACTGCGTCCTGGTAGATCTTGCGTTCTTCATCCGACTCCAGCAAGCCTTCGATGGACTTCAACAGCTCGGCGCCGCGCTTGGCACTGTCGGCAATCGCGGTGGCGAAGGTGTTCGACAGTTCGCCGTCGCTGCTGCGCGCGATCATCTGCGTGCGTGCGACTGCCGAGTAGATCAGTACATACCAGTCCGAAACGATGCGCTCCTTGGCCAGCGGCCGGTCCATCATGGCGCGCGTAGCGTTGGCGGTTTCGTTGGAATGGTAAAGGGCGTAGCCGGTGCCGATCGCCGACAGCAGCAGGACGATGCCGAAGCCCGCCGCGAGGCGGGGCCCAATACGGAGCCGGGACAGGAATTGCATACAAGCCTCCAATGAGTTGGAGTTCTAGTATGCACCTGAATAGTTGCGTGGTAGATATCCCGTTGCAAGGCTGCAACAAGGAGTAACGCCTGATTTAGAACTGCTGAGCTATCTTCAGGTCCGGTTTCTCGGCCCATTGCGCCAACGCGTCGGCCATGCGCTGGCTTTCGCCAATTGCAGAAGTCCAGTCGCGGATGCGGGCGGCGTGCTCCTGGCCGTAGTGCTTGAAGTCCGTGCGGTCGGGCAGTTTGCGGTTCGGCAGGCCCGCCACGAAGGATGGCGAGGGTGAAACCAGGATCACGTTTTCCAGTGCGCTGTCGCGGGCGCGGCGCCACGGCATCGATTTATCGAGCCAGCCCGGCACGATATGGTCGGTGAAGTGCGGATACAGCACCAGGCCAACGTCACGCTGGTAGGGCAGGTGCAGGTGATAATCGATCAGGCCGCCGTCCCAGTAATCGCCGGGCGGCGCGCCGAGGATGTCGCTGACCGCTTCCAGCACCAGCGGGATCGAGCCGGAGGCCAGCAGGGCGGAGTGCAGGTTCTGCTCCGACAGGCCGATATAGTGCGAGGCGAAGGCATCGAAACTGGTGCGCAGCCAGGCCGCATCGTCGCGCGTGTCGTGGAAGACCACACGCTCCATGGCGCCGGCCAGGCGGCTGCGCGAGACGGCATTGCCGGCAGCGGCGCGCAGGAAGCCTGCCATTTCGCGCCAGCGGCTACCGCGCGTGCCGGCCAGCGGTCCGATACCGCGCACCGTGATCACCGACAGCAGGTAGTCGGGATTGGTCAGCATTTCGTTGCCGCGGCCATCGAGCACGCAGTCGAGCAGGCCGCGAATGACGCGGCTGACGTAGGCGGCGTCCACCTTTTCTGGGTAGGTCTGGCGGACATAGTGGTGGGCCAGGCGCTGCTGCGCAGCCACTGGATCGTGGAAGGCGCCGGCCGCCATGCGCCAGGCGCCGATCGAGGCGCCGATCAGGCGCCGTTTGCGCGGCGCCTGTTTCAGCCAATCGCCGAACATCCATTGGTCGATGCCGTTCAGGATCAGGCCTTTGGGGCCTCCCGCCGCTGCAGGGATGATGGCGATGTCGGAGGCCTGGAAGCCTTCGCGCTCGATGCGTTGGCGGGCGCG
This sequence comes from Duganella sp. Root336D2, assembly GCF_001425005.1. Taxonomy (GTDB): domain Bacteria; phylum Pseudomonadota; class Gammaproteobacteria; order Burkholderiales; family Burkholderiaceae_D; genus Rugamonas. Next base: position 771,880 of record NZ_LMDB01000012.1, read on the forward strand.
TTGGCCGAGCCGGATACTGATCGGTGAATCCACTACTTCAAACCTCCTCCAAGCGCGCGGTACAAGTCGATGGCGCTGGTCGTGCGCAGCAGGCGTGCCTGGACCAGGGCCTGCTCCGCGGTGAACAATTCGCGTTGGGCGTCGAGCACGTCGAGCGAGCTGGCGACCCCGTTTTCAAAGCGCAATTGTAATAGACGCAGGCGTTCGGCCTGGGCGTCCTGCACTGCGCGCTGGGCGGCCACCTGTTCGCCGAGGTAGCTGCGCGCGGCCAGTGCGTCCGCTACTTCGCGGAAGGCTTGCTGGATGGTCTTCTCGTAGTCGGCCACGGCGATATTCTTGCGGGCGTGGCTGACGTCGAGGTTGGCCAGGTTGCGGCCGGTGTCGAAGATCGGCAGCACCAGTTGCGGGGCGAAGCTCCAGGTGCTGCTGCCGCTTTCGAACAGGCCGCTGAAATCGCGGCTGGCGCTGCCGATCGCGCTGGTCAGCGTGATGCGTGGGAAGAAGGCGGCTCGGGCGGCGCCGATGTTGGCATTGGCGGCTTTCAGGCGCTGCTCGGCGGCGCGGATGTCGGGGCGGTTGGCCAGCAGGTCGGATGGCAGGCCGGCGGTCAGTGCGGACATGGCGTCGGCTTGCGCATCTTCCGTCGGGGCCGGGCCGCCGGTCGCGATGCCGGCTGGCAGAGTTTGGCCAAGCAGAAGGGCCAGCGCGTTGCTGGCTTGCGCGCGCTGGCGGGCCAGCGAAAGGGCGGCGGCGCGGGCGGTCTCCATCTGCTGCTCGTTGGAGCGCAGGTCGAGGCGGGAGGAGGCGCCGCCTTCCACACGTTGCTTCGTCAGTTCGAAGGTGCGCTTGCGGGCGTCGTAGGTGCTTTCGGCCAGCGTTTGCTGTTCGGCGAAGGCGCGTTCGGTGTAGTAGGCCTTTGCGACTTCGGAGACCAGGCTGATTTGTGCTGCTCGCCTGGCTTCTTCGGTGGCGAGGTAGCTGGCGAGGGCGGAGTCGCTCAGGCTTTTTACACGGCCAAAGAAGTCGAGCTCGAAGGCTGAAATGCCAAGGCCGGCGTCAAAGCGTTCGTTGATTTGCGCCTGGCCGCTGGAGTTGGCAAAGCCGGGCGCGCGGCTGCGCGATTCGCTGAGCGTGGCGTTCAGCGTTGGCAGGCGATCGGCGCGCTGGATGCGGTAGGCGCCGCGCGCTTCTTCGATGCGCAGGGCGGCGATGCGCAGGTCGCGGTTGTTTTCCAGCGCTGTCGTGATCAGCTGCTGGAGGCGTCCGTCAGGGAAGAAGGTGCGCCAGCCGGTTTCGGCGGCGGTTTGCGTTGCGCCGGCCGTTGCAGCGCTGCCGGAGGCGCCGGCGGAGGGCTGCACGGCAGGGAAGGCGTCAGCCACCGGCGCAGCGGGGCGCTGGTAGGCAGGCGCCATCGAACAGCCGGAGACCGCACCGGCCAGCAGCAGTGCGGCGGCCAGGGTGCGGGTGCGCGAAGCAGGCGAGGAATTGGAGAGAGAGGGCTTCATCATTGCTTCGACTCCGGAAGATCGAGTTCATGCGCGGCGAGGCGGCGTTGCCGTTCGCTGCCTTTGAAGATACGGCGCACGACCACAAAGAACACGGGCACCAGGAATACGGCCAGCACGGTGGCAGTAATCATGCCGCCCATCACGCCGGTACCGATGGCGCGCTGCGAGGCCGAACCGGCGCCGGAGGCGATCACCAGCGGCAGCACGCCGAGGATGAAGGCGAGGGAGGTCATGATGATCGGGCGGAAGCGCAGGTGCACCGCTTCCAGCGTCGCTTCAACCAGCCCTTTGCCTTGCGCCTGCAAGTCCTTGGCGAATTCGATGATCAGGATCGCGTTCTTGGCGGACAAGCCGATGATCGCAATCAGGCCGACCTTGAAGTACACATCGTTCGGCAGGTCGCGAAGGTGCGCACCGAGCAGGGCACCGAGCACGCCCAGCGGCACCACCAGCAGCACCGCCACAGGAATCGATTCCGATTCGTACAGCGCGGCCAGGACCAGGAAGGCGGCCAGCATGGACAGGGCAAACAGCGCCGGGGCCTGCGAGCCGGACAAGCGTTCTTCGGCCGATTGTCCGGTCCACTCGATGCCGAAGCCCGGCGGCAATTGCTCGGCCAGGCGCAGCAGCTCCTCCATCGCCTCGCCGGTAGAATGCCCTGCGGCTGCATTGGCGCTCAGGCGGTAAGCCGGATAGCCGTTGTAGCGCACCAGCTGGATCGGGCCGGTCACCCAGCGCGTATTGGCGAACGAGGCGAATGGAACCATTGTGCCGGTGCTGCTGCGCACGTTCAGGCGCAGGATATCTTCCGGCTGCATGCGGCGCAGTTGGTCGGCTTGCACGATAACGCGCTGTTGGCGCCCGCTGGCGGCAAAGTCGTTCACGTAGGACGAGCCGAAGGAGGTACCCAGCGTGGCCGTGATATCCGAGAAGGCCACGCCCAGCGCATTGGCCTTTTCGCGGTCGATATCGACCTGCAGTTGCGGTGCGTCTTCCAGGCCTTCCGGACGCATGCCGGCCAGGATCTTGCTCTTGCCCGCCAGTTCGAGAAGCTGGTTGCGCGCCGCCAGCAGGGCTTCGTGGCCAAGGCCGCCCCGGTCCTGCAGGCGGGCCGTAATACCGGTGGCGTTACCCAATTCGCGGATCGGCGGCGGGCTCAGTGCGAAGACTTGCGCGTCCTGGATATGCGCCAGGCCGCCGAAGGAGCGGCCGGCAATCGCATCGGCCGACTGGTCAGGTCCGCGCTCTTTCCAGTCTTTCAGCGGCACGAACACCAGGCCGGCATTCTGGCCGCTGCCGGAGAAGCTGAAACCTGCCACCGCGATGGTGCGCGCCACGCCCGGCTGGGCGCGGAAGTAGGAATCCACTTCGGCCAGCACGGCCTCGGCGCGGTTGCGCGAGGCGCCGGGAGGCAGCTGCACGTTGGCGATGATATAGCCCTGGTCTTCGTTCGGCAGGAAGGAGGAGGGCAAGCGCACGTACAGCCACGCCACGATACCCAGCAGCGCGGCGAAGATCAGCAGGAAGCGGCCGGTGCGCGTCAGGATCTTGGCCACCCAGCCTTGGTAATGCGAGGCGGTGGAAGCGAAGCCGCGGTTGAACCAGCCGAAAATGCCGGTCTTGGCATGATGGTGGCCGGCTTCGACCGGTTTCAGCATGGTCGCACACAGCGCCGGCGTCAGCGACAGCGCCATCAGCGCGGAGAACACCATGGCCGATACCATCGACAGCGAGAACTGGCGGTAGATCGCGCCCACGGCGCCGCCGAAGAATGCCATCGGAATGAAGACGGCGATCAGCACCAGCGTGATGCCGATGATCGCGCCGGTGATCTGCGACATGGCCTTGCGCGTCGCATCGCGCGGCGACAAGCCTTCCTCGCTCATGATGCGCTCGACGTTCTCCACCACCACGATCGCATCGTCCACCAGGATACCGATGGCCAGCACCATGCCGAACATGGTCAGCACGTTGATCGAGAAGCCGAATATCTGCATGGCGGCGAAAGTACCCATCAGCGCGACCGGCACCACGATGGTCGGGATCAGGGTGTAGCGGAAGTTTTGCAGGAAAATGTACATCACCAGGAACACCAGGGCCACAGCTTCCAGCAGGGTCTTGACCACTTCCTCGATGGAGATCTTGACGAACAGCGAGGTGTCATACGGCACGGTGTATTTCAGGCCCGGCGGGAAGTACTTCTGCAGCTCGTCCATCTTTTCCCGCACGATGGTGGCGGTGGCCAGGGCGTTGCCGGTCAGCGATTGCTGCACGGCGATGGCGACGAATGGCTGGCCGCTCAGGCGCGCCTGGATGCCGTAGCTGGCGCCGCCCAGTTCCATGCGGGCCACGTCGCGCAGCCGCACCAGCGAGCCGTCACGGTTGGCGCGCAGCACGACCTTGCCGAATTCCTCGACCGACGACAATTGGCCTGTTACCACCACGGGCGCGAACCAGGCCTGCGAACGCGGGTTCGGCAGGTCACCCACCGTGCCGCCTGCCACCTGGGCATTCTGCTGGCGGATCGCGGTCGTCACGTCGCTCATATTGAGCTTGTAGCCGGTTAGCTTGTCGGGGTCGACCCAGATCCGCATCGAGCGCTCGGTACCGAACAACTGGGCCTGGCCCACGCCCGGCAGGCGTTTGATTTCATTGAGCACGTTGCGCGCCAGGTAGTCGCCGATCGCAGTCGGGTCCATGCTGCCGTCGGTCGAGTAGGCGCCGACGAACATCAGGATGTTGGAACGCGCCTTGTTGACCTGGACGCCTTGCTGGATCACCGCCTGCGGCAGGCGCGATTCAACGCGCTTGATGCGGTTCTGCACGTCCACTGCCGCCAGGTCGGGATTGGTGCCGGGCTGGAAGGTGACTGTGATGCTGACGGAACCGTTCGAATCGCTTTGCGACTCGACGTACTGCAAGCCGTCGGCGCCGTTCATCTCCTGTTCAATGACGGAGGTGACGGCATCGTCCAGCACCTGCGCGGTGGCGCCAGGATAAGTGGCGCTGACGACGATGGACGGCGGCGCGATGGTCGGGTATTGCGCCACCGGCAGCATGGTGATCGCCAGCGCTCCACCCAGCAGGATGAAGAGGGCGATCACCCACGCGAATACGGGGCGGTCGATAAAGAACTTTGCCATGTGGCGGCCCCTTTACCTGGCCGCCGGGGCGGATGCGGCAGGCGCAGCGCCTGCCGGTGCCGGTCCGGATGCCGGACCTTTCCACGGAACCGCATTGACGGTGCCGCCTGGCTTGGTTTTCTGGAAGCCTTCCACGATGATGCGCTCGCCGCCTTTCAGGCCGGAGCTGACCACCCATTTGCCGCCGGCTGCGGCGTCGGCCTTGACCGGCACCGAGCTGACCTTGTTGTCGGCGCCGACCACCAGCACCGTGGCGCCTTCCGCGCCGCGCACGACGGCTTGCTGCGGCACGGTGATGGCCGATTCATTGACGCCTTGTTCCAGTCGGGCGCGCACGTACATGCCCGGCAGCAGGTTGCGTTCGGGGTTGGGGAATTCGGCGCGCATCGATACCGAGCCGCTGGATTCGTCGACTGCGACATCGGAGAACAGCAGCTTGCCGGGGCGAGAATATTCCTGTCCGTCTTCGGTCAGCAGGGTGACGCGCGCCTGGTCCTTGCCGGCGCTTTTGAGCGTGCCCGCAGCCAGTGCCTGTTTCAGGCGCAGCAGCTCTGCGGAGGATTGCGTGATGGTGACGTAAATCGGGTCCAGTTGCTGCACGGTCGCCATTGGCGTCGCTTCGTTCTGCCCAACCAGTGCGCCCTCGGTGACCAGGGCGCGTCCCACGCGGCCCGAGATCGGCGCGGTGACTGTGGCATAGCCCAGTGTCAGCCCCGCATTCTTGCGCGCGGCGCGAGCCGACTGCAATTCGGCGCCAGCCTGCTTCTGCGCGGTGACCGCGTCGTCGTATTCCTGCTGGCTGACTGCCTGCGCTGCCAGCAGCGGCTTGTAGCGCTTGGCCTTGAGGTCGGCCTGCGCCAGGTTGGCTTCAGCGCGGGCGATGGCGGCATCGGCGCTTTCCACATTGGCCTGGAATTGCGCGGGATCGATGCGGAACAGGACTTCACCGGCCTTGACATCGCCGCCCTCCCTGAATACGCGCTGCAGCACGATGCCCGGCGTACGCGCTCGCACCTGGGCAATGCGCGAAGCTTCGACGCGGCCCGGCAGCTCATTGGTGATGGTGACTGCGCCGCTGGTGGCGGTGATCACGGATACGGTGGGAGGGGGCGGGGCGGCCTTGTTGGCGTCTTTCTTATCGCCGCAGGCCGCAAGGGTAAGCGACAGGGCAATTGCCAGCGGCAGGGTGCGCAATACAGGTTTCATTGGCGTCTCGTTTTGGGAGGGTGGGACTGCGCCGAAAATTGTATAACACTGTCAATTGTAACGTTTTGTACAGCCAAAAATAACAAAAAAGGACGCCGAAGCGTCCTTTGCCTGCAAAGAACCGGGCGGCGCTTAGCGAATTGCCGAGATCATCTGCTTCAGCTTATTGGAGTCGGCCACGAAGGCGCGGATGCCTTCGGCCAGCTTCTCAGTCGCCATCGCATCTTCGTTGAGCATGAAGCGGAAGGTCTTCTCGTCCATCGAAATCTTGACGGCGGTGCCGGTATCGGCCGGCGACAGCTTGCGCTCGACCGGTGCCTGGGTGTCGGCCAGTTTTTGCAGCAGGTCCGGCGAAATGGTCAGCAGGTCGCAGCCGGCCAGTTCCAGGATCTGGCTGGTGTTGCGGAAGGACGCGCCCATCACTTCGGTTTTGTAGCCGAATTTGCGGTAGTAGTTGTAGATGCGCTTGACCGACTGCACGCCCGGATCTTCGGCGCCCAGGTAGTCGATGCCCGTGGATTTCTTGAACCAGTCGTAGATGCGGCCGACGAACGGGGAAATCAGCTGCGAGCCCGCTTCGGCGCAGGCGATGGCCTGGCACAGCGAGAACAGCAGGGTCATATTGGTGCGGATGCCTTCCTTCTCCAGTTGCTCGGAAGCGCGGATGCCTTCCCAGGTAGAGGCAATCTTGATCAGCACTCGTTCGCGTGGAATGCCGGCCTTTTCATACAGGGCGATCAGCTCACGGCCTTTGGCCACATTGCCCGCCACGTCGAAGGACAGGGCGGCGTCGATTTCAGTCGAAACGCGGCCTGGCACGTACTTCAGGATCTCGGTGCCGAAGGCGATCAGCAGCTTGTCGATGATTTCGCCGGTGGGAGCGTTCGGGTTGTCGCGCACGGCTTTTTCCAGCAGCGGCTTGTATTCATCCTTCTGCACCGCCTTCAGGATCAGCGAGGGATTGGTGGTTGCGTCTTGCGGCGCATAAGCCTTGATCGACTGGAAATCGCCGGTGTCGGCAACAACGGTAGTGTATTGCTTGAGCTGTTCGAGCTGGTTCATTGCAGTCCTGGATACGTGAGGGACAAAAAACCTATTGTACTAAATCAGCGCGGCCCGCCATGTTGCGTTTACAATGGGGACTATTAGTATTTTCATATTTTGGTCTGAGGAGTTAGCCATGGTTTTGGCAATCGTTGGAGCGCTGCTGCTGGCGCTGGGTCTGTTTTCTGGAGCTGCGCTGGTCCTGGCGCAGCTGGGCGTCGGTGGACTGGTGGCCGGCGTTTCGCTGTGGCTGATGTTCCCGCTGTTCAGCGTAGCGGGCTACCTGTTGTTTGCCACCGGCGCACGCGTGGCCAATTTCCGCGTGCTGTCGTTTGCCGTGTCGATCGCCTTGCTGCTGCTGGCGCTGGGCTGCGCTGTAGCCCTGGTGGCCGATGCTACTGCTCTGATGGCGCTGCACGGCGGTACCGGTGCGCTGTGGTATGTATTGCTGATTGCCGGCGTGCTGGGCGCCAGCGGCGCCGCATCGCATGGAAGGACGGCGGCGCAGTAAGTAGCTGGCACCCTCATGAAATCAGTCGCGGTCATCGGCGGTGGCATCAGCGGCGTTACGACGGCTTACGCGTTGGCGCGCCGCGGCCTCCAGGTCACCTTGTTCGAGCGCCATCGCTATCCCGCGATGGAGACCTCTTTCGCCAACGGCGGCCAGCTTTCGGCCTCCCATGCCGAAGCGTGGAATAGCTGGAGCACGGTAGGCAAAGGCCTGAAGTGGATGCTGCGCAGCGATGCGCCGCTGCTGGTCAACCCGAAGCCGAATTGGCACAAGCTGTCCTGGTTCGCCGAATTCCTGGCCGCCATTCCCCGTTACGAAGCCAACACAATCACCAGCACGCGGCTGGCGATTGCGGCGCGCGAGCACCTGTTTGGCTGGGCGCGCGAAGAGGGCATCGATTTCGACGCACGGCATGAGGGCATCCTGCATGTCTACCGCGACAAGGCCGGTTTCGACCATGCGGCGCGGGTAACCGGCTTGCTGGAGCAGGGCGGCTTGCAGCGGCGCGCCGTTACGCCGGACGAGATGCGGGCGATCGAGCCGGCGCTGGAGGAGCGCTTCTACGGCGGTTTCTTTACCGAGAGCGACAGTACGGGCGACATCCACAAATTCACGGTGGGACTGGCGCAAGCCGCTGAAGCGCGCGGCGTGCAGATGGTGTACGGCGCCGACGTGCGCAGCGTAGGGGCGGGCGGCGATAGTGCGCGGCTCAGGTTCGCGCTGGACGGCGTGGAGGAGGAGCGTTGCTTCCATGCGCTGGTTGTCTGCGCCGGTACGGCCAGCCGCGAGATTGCCGCCATGCTGGGCGACCGCGTCAACGTCTATCCGGTAAAAGGCTATTCGATCACGGTCATGCTGGAGGACGCGCCAAGCCGCGCTGCGGCGCCCACTGTCAGCCTGGTGGACGATGCGGCCAAGCTGGTAAGCAGCCGGCTGGGCGGCAACCGCTTCCGCGTGGCGGGAACGGCGGAATTCAACGGCTTTAACCGCGACATCCGCGCCGACCGCATCGCGCCGCTGGTGAACTGGGTGCAGCAGTGCTTTCCCGGCGTCAGCACGCGGCAGGTGGTGCCGTGGGCAGGCTTGCGGCCGATGATGCCGGACCTGATGCCGCGTGTCGGGGCGGGCAGGCGGCCGGGCGTGTTTTACAACACGGGCCATGGCCACCTGGGATGGACCATGTCGGCTGCTACTGCTGAGATCATTGCCGGGCAGGTGCAGGCGGCGCTCGAACCGGGCGCGCAGCGCGGGCGCGCACCGTTGGCAGCGTGACTGGACAGCGCGGCAGGATGGTCTATGGTGAAGATTGGCGGCTCGGCCGCGAATCAGGGAACCCAAGGAGATCATCATGCCCCGCTATATTGTTGAGCGCACTTTCCCGGACGGCTTGCACATTCCTGTCAACGCCGATGGCGCCAAAGCCTGCGACGCCGTGATCGGCACCAATGCCCGCAGCGGCGTCACCTGGATCCATTCCTACGTGAGCGACGACCTGCGCAAGACTTACTGCCTGTATGAAGCCCCGTCGCCGGAAGCGATCCGCGAGACGGCGGAAATGAACCAGCTGCCGGTGGATAAGATCACCCAGGTGACTTCGCTCGATCCTTACTTCTACAAAGGTTAGGCGGGCTGCCCGACGATCACGCGGTTGCGGCCTTCGCGTTTGGCGGCATAGAGTGCGCGGTCGGCCGCTTCCAGCAGCGCCTTGGCGTCTTCCAGGTGATCCTTGTCGAAACTGGCGACACCGATGCTCAGCGTGACGTGCGGGTGAACGGCATTGGGCGCGTGCGCCATGTTCAGCGATTCCACGTAGGCGCGGATCACTTCCGCATGCTGTGCTGCCTGTTCCGGCGTGGTATCCGGCAGGATGGCTGCAAATTCCTCGCCGCCGTAACGCGCAGCCAGGTCGGCCGGCCGTTGCAGCCGCGAGGCGAAGGCTTCCGCCACCATGGTCAGGCAGGCGTCCCCTTGCTGGTGGCCAAAGTGGTCGTTATAGGCCTTGAAGGAATCGATATCCATCAGCAGCAGCGACAGACTGGCACCCTGGCGCTGGGCGCGGCGCAGTTCACGATCCAATGCCACGTCGAAGTGGCGGCGGTTGGCGATGCCGGTCAGGCCATCGACATAGGATTGCGCGCGCAGCGCTTCGGCCTGGCCGCGCAGTTGGCGTTCACGGCCGACGGTATTGCTGACGTCCGCCACCTCGACCAGGCAAAAGCGCTCCTTGCCTTCGTTGAAGGGCGTGAGCGTAACGGACTGCTCGATACGTTCGCCGCCCCAGGTGCCGGCGGCAAACAGCGGGAAGGGCGTGCGGTCCTGGTTTTGCGGCAGCACGGACGGCAGATTGTTGGCCAGGGCAGTGTGCAGCGACTGTTCGATGCGCTTGCCCGACAATTCGGGGAAAGCTTCAACCAGGGTCAGTCCCAGCACGCGGGGTGGGGCCATGCCGGAGCGGCTGGCCAGCCATTGGTTCCAGAAAACGATGCGTTGGTCGGCGTCCAGCACCATCAAGCCGAGGTTGGCGAGGCCTAAAACACGGCCATATAGTGTCGATTCTTGCATGAAAGGCATTATATGGATTTTAGAGTTTTGCGTCGGATTTTAGTGTTGAGCAATTGCTCTACAGAAAAATATAATACCGCTATGAAAAAACTTACCATCCTGGCCGCGCTGTGCGCCGCCTTCTCCGCGCACGCTGCAGAAGCTACCCCGCAAGCGGCACTCGATCATTTCCTGAAATTCGAACTGGACGGCGGCCGCCTCCACAACGATACCGAAGGCTATTACGAACAGGTGCACCTGGTCGACGGCTGGAAGACTGACGCCGTGAGCTGCGAAGGCGCGCGCTGCAAGGCCACCGTCACTTTCACCTACACCCCGACAACCGGGCTCGATATGGAGCAGGCCGTACCCCACCCGAAGGGCGGTAGCGCGCAAGTCGAGTACATCGTTCTGCAGAAGGGCGGCCAGTGGCAGGTGGAATCCGGCAAGGACACGCCGCACGTGTCGCGCGTCGCCATGGAAAAAATGTTGCGAGAAGGCCTCTAATTCATCAATCGTGCGTCAGGTGAGTTGCTCCTTGGATATAATTGGTGAGATTTATATCCTTGGAGTAATTTAAATGAAAAAATTCATCGTACATTTCCTGATGTCGGCCTTCGTCGTCGTGGGCTTCCAGCAAACTGCCCAGGCCGCCATGATCGGCACCGCACAAGTTGCAGCAGCAGACGCAGCGGCGCAAGTCCGCGCACGCCTGGTAGCTGAACTGCAACGCGCCGACGTGCAAATAGCACTGGAGCGCAACGGCATCACCATGGAAGCAGCGCAAGCCCGCGTGGCTGCGCTGACCGATGCCGAAGCCGCATCCCTGGCGCAGCAGGTTGATTCCCTGCCAGCCGGCGGTGATGGCCTGATCGGCGCCCTGGTCTTCATCTTCGTGGTGCTGCTGGTGACCGACATCCTCGGCCTGACCAAAGTCTTCCCGTTCACCCGCTCCGCACGTTGATGACACGGCGCCTGCTTGCCACGGCAGCAGTAGTCCTGCTGCTGGCAGGTTGCGCCACCCAGACCCGTGCGCTGCTCGCTGGGCCGCGCACCGGGCCGCACCAGCAGGAACTCAGCTCGACCCCCTTCCACGCCCAGGAGCGCTATCAATGCGGGCCTGCCGCGCTGGCAATGATGCTGGGCGCAGCGGGCGCCGAGGTTTCGCCCGAGGCCCTGGTGCCCGAGGTGTACCTGCCAGGACGTGAAGGCAGCTTGCAAATCGAACTGCAGGCCGCCGGGCGCCGCCATGGCGTTGTGACCGCACGCATTCCGCCCCGCATGGACGCACTGCTGGCGGAACTTGACGCCGGCCATCCCGTGCTGGTACTGCAAAACCTGAGCCTTCCAATTTTCCCGAAGTGGCACTACGCGGTGGTCATCGGCTATGACATCGACAGCGGCGAAGTGATCCTGCGCTCAGGAACTACGCGGCGCCTGACGATGCCGCTTTCTACTTTCGAACACACATGGAAACGCAGCGGCTACTGGGGCATGGTGGCGCTCGCGCCAGGCCAGATGCCTGCCACCACCGAGTTGGCGGAGCTGCAGACTGCACTGGTGGCCTTTGAAAAGTCGGCGCCGCCGCAGGCAGCGCAAAAGTCGTATCGCGCCGCCCTGCAGCGCTGGCCGGACGCACTGCCGCTGCAACTTGGCCTCGGCAACAGCGCGTACGCCGGCGGCGACCGCAAGGCCGCAGCCGAAGCATTCCGCAGCGCCGCCACAGCGCACCCGGACAACGGCGCCGCCTTCAACAACCTGGCCGTCGTGCTGGGCGAGCTGGGCCAAATGGACGAAGCGCGCACCGCCGCGCAGACCGCCATCAAGCTCGGCGGCCCATGGCGCGAAGAAGCCGAAGCCACCCTGCGCTCGCTGCAGAAATAAACGTTAACCGATGAAGGAGTCGAACTGCATGTCGAATTCCTGCAGGGCCTTTTGGGCGTTCTGCATTTTCTTGCGGAATTCGGGGCCGCGTTTCAGGGCCAGGCCTACGGCCAGTACGTCGATCACTACCAGGTAAGCCAGGCGCGCCGAGATCGGTGTGTATGGGTCGGTGTTGAAGATCAGGTCGATCGGGATCAGTACCGTGGCCGCTTCCGCCAGCGGGGTGCCGGAGGGCGCCAGCACGATCACGTCGGCGCCGCCTTCTTTCGCCAGCTTGGCCGAGCGCACCAGCGCCGGGCTGTTGCCGCGCTGGGAAATCGCCACCACCGCGTCGCCTTCATGCAGCAATGCCGCCGAAATACTGTGGATGGCCGGGTCGGCGTAGGCCACGGTCGGCACGCCGGAACGGAAGAACTTGTGCTGCGCATCGGCGGCTACGATGCCGGAGGTGCCGTGGCCGTAGAATTCGATCTTGCGTGCGCGCGACAGGATGTCGAGCGCTTTCTGCACCGGTTCTGCGTTGAGGTTATTGCGCAGGTCCAGCAGCGTGTTGATGGAGCGGCTGCAAATCTTGTTTACCAGGTCGGCTGCCAGGTCGTCCTGCGCCGGCTGGTCGTTCAGTCCGGGCAGGGCGAGGGCCAGGCCTTGCGCCAGCTTCAGTTTGAATTCATGCCAGCCGTCGTAGCCGAGCGTGCGGCAGAAGCGCACCACGGTCGGCTCGGACACTTGCGCACTCTTGGCCAGCGCCGTGATATTGGCACCCACGGTGCGGGCTGGGTTGTCTAGCACGGCCAGCGCGACCTTGCGCTCCGATTTGGAGAGCGAGTCGAGCTGGGTGCGGATGGAATCGAGCAGCATTAGTCTTCCGGCAGTGCTTCTTCGCGCCATTGTAGCCCGTCGCGGCCGATCAGGGCACTGGCGGCGGCCGGGCCCCAGGTGCCGGAGGCGTATGGCAGCGGCGCGGAATCGTCCTGCTCCCAGTTGTTCAGGATCGGTTCGACCCATTCCCAGGCGGCTTCCAGCTCGTCGCCGCGCATGAACAGGGTCAGTTGGCCGCGCAGCACATCCAGCAGCAGGCGCTCGTAAGCGTCCATGCGCGGCATCTTGAAGGTTTCGCGGAAGTCCAGTTCCAGTTCCGCCGGTTTCAGGCGCATGCCTTCGCCCGGGGTCTTGGCCATCAGGTTCATGCGCAGGCCTTCGTCCGGCTGCAGGCGGATCACCAGGGAATTCGGCTGGAAGCTGGAGGTCGGCTGGTTGAAGATCGAGTGCGGGATCTGTTTGAAGCGCACCACGATCTCGGCCAGCGAGTCGGCCATGCGTTTGCCTGTGCGCAGGTAGAACGGCACGCCGGCCCAGCGCCAGGTGTCGATTTCCACTTTCATGGCGACGAAGGTTTCGGTCTTCGAATTCTGCGGCGCTTCCGGCTCGTCGCGGTAGCTTGGCACCGCCTTGCCTTCGACGTGGCCGGCGCGGTACTGGCCGCGCACGATGTTCTGCGCCAGGGTGGTCGCGGTGAAGCGTTTCAGGGAGCGCAGCACCTGCAGCTTGGAGTCGCGCACGGCGTCCGGCGCGATCGAGGTGGGCGGCTCCATGGCGACGATACAAAGCAACTGCAGCAGGTGGTTCTGCAGCATGTCGCGCAGCGCGCCGGAGGTGTCGTAGTAGCCGATGCGGTTGCCCACGCCCAGTTTCTCGGCGATGGTGATCTGTACGTCGGAAATCCACTCGCGGCGCCACAGCGGTTCGAACAGGATGTTGCCGAAGCGCAGGGCCAGCAGGTTCTGCACGGTCTCCTTGCCCAGGTAGTGGTCGATACGGTAGATCTGCTGTTCCTCGAAGACCTGGCCAACTTCCTTGTTGATCTGCTTGGCCGATGCCAGGTCGCGGCCGAGCGGCTTTTCCAGCACCACGCGCGAGTTGGCGGTGGCCAGGCCGTTGTCCTTCAGGTTGTCGCAGATGCGCGAGAACAGGGCCGGCGGGGTGGCCAGGTAGTAGACGCGGGTAATTGCGGGATCGGTGCGCAGCGCTTCGACCAGGCCTTTGTAGGTGGTTGAGTCGGTGGCATCGAGTGCGACATAGACGATGCGCGCGGTGAAGCGGCTCCAGTTCTCGTCGGTAGCTTTGGCTGATTTGATATGGGGACGCGAGGTGGTCGTCACCATATTGATGAACTCTTCCTGTGTGCTCTCCTGGCGGCCGACGCAAACGATGCGCGCGGTCGGCGGCAGGTCGCCGCAAATATCGCGGCTAAACATAGCGGGCAGCAGTTTGCGCATTGCGAGGTCGCCGCTGCCGCCAAACAGAACCAGGTCGAAATCAGAGAGAGCCATAATCGTTTTCAGGTGAGTTACAGGGTTTACTTCGGTCTACGTACTTCAATCCAAGTAAGCGGGCTCGATGCGGCCCGCCACGGGCATGCGCACCGACAGCAATTTGCCGCTGAGCGGGAAGGCCGCCAGTTCCTCGGCCGGGCGTTTGCCGGCCGTGGTGATGTACAGGGTGCGCAAGTCCGGGCCGCCGAAAGCCACCATGGTCGGGCAGCGTACCGGCAGGCGGATCTCGTCAAGCTGGTCGCCCTGCGGCGACAGCTTGAGGATGCGGCCGCCTTCGAACATGGCGACCCAGTAGTTGCCTTCGCTGTCGACTGCCGCACCGTCCGGGCGGCCGCCGTAGTCTGCGGCGGATTTGTCGGTGCTGAAGCGGCGCACGTCGCGTTCATCGCTGACGGTGCCGGACAGCAGGTCGAACGCAAAGCGCGTGACGCGGTGGCTCGCTGTTTCGGCATGGAACATGGTTTTGTTGTCAGGGCTGAATCCCAGGCCATTCGAATTGACCATGCCGCCGGACCAGACCTTGCGCACATTGCCTCGTTCGAGGACATACATTTCCGCCGCCGGTTTGTCGCGCGGCTCGTAGATGGTGCCGCACCAGAAACGGCCTGCCGCGTCGCATTTGCCGTCGTTGAAACGGGTGGTGGACTGGTCGAAAGGCGCTTCCGCCACCAGTGTCAATTCGCCGGTGCCGGGGTTGAAGCGGGAGAAGCCGCGGCGCTGGGCGACCATCAGGCCGCCATTGGCAGCGCGCGCCAGCGACGACGCTTCGCTGTCCACTTTCCATTGTTCGTGCTGGCCGCTGGCGGGGCACAGGCGGTGGATGGCAAAGCCTTCGATATCGACCCAGTACAGGGCATTTTCGTCCGGCGCCCACAGCGGGCTCTCGCCCACGGTCATGGTGGCGTTGCAGGCGACTTCGACCTGGTAGCTGTTCATTCGATCTGGGCCGACTTGGCCATCACGATCAGGCCGTTGGTCGAGCTGTCATGGGCTTCCGGATCGACTTTGCCGGTCAATTCGGACTGGATTTTCCTGGCCAGCACCTTGCCCAGTTCCACGCCCCATTGGTCGAAGCTGGCGATATTCCAGATCACGCCTTGCACGAAAGTCTTGTGCTCGTACAACGCGATCAGCGCGCCGAGCGTGGACGGCGTCAGCTGGTCCATCAGGATGGTGTTGGAAGGACGGTTGCCTGGGAATGTCTTGTGCGGCACCAGTTCTTCCATTTCGGCTGGCGGCACGTTGGCGCCTTTCAGTTCTGCGCGCACTTCATCTTCGGTCTTGCCCTTCATGAAGGCTTCCGACTGGGCGAAGCAGTTGGCCAGCAGGGCGTCGTGGTGGCCCGGCAGGTCGTGGGTTGCGCGCAGGGCGGCGATGAAGTCGATCGGCGTTGCGTCGGTGCCCTGGTGCAGGAGCTGGAAGTAGGCGTGCTGCGCGTTGGTGCCGCACTCGCCCCAGACGATCGGGCAGGTCGGCGTGTCGACCGGCTGGCCGTTCCTGGTCACGCGCTTGCCGTTGCTTTCCATGTCGAGCTGCTGCAGGTAGGCCGGGAAGCGGTTCAGGTCCTGGTGGTAAGGGGCGATGGACAGCGAAGTCGCGCCCAGGAACTGGCGGTTCCAGAAGCCGACCAGGGCCAGCAGCACCGGCATGTTCGCCTCGAGCGGCGCTTCGCGGAAGTGTTCATCCATGGCGTGCGCGCCTTCCAGGAATGCCTGGAAGTAGCCGAAGCCGATCGCTATCGCAACCGACAGGCCGATTGCCGACCAGACGGAGTAACGGCCGCCCACCCAGTCCCAGAACGGGAACATGTTTTCGGGATCAATGCCGAAGGTGCGCACGGCGTCGGTATTGGTGGAGACCGCGACAAAATGGCGCGGCAGGTCGGCTTCCTTGGCCTTGGCCAGGAACCAGCTGCGCGCCGTTTGCGCGTTCAGCATGGTTTCGGCAGTGGTGAAGGTTTTCGAGGCGACGATGAACAGGGTGGTCTCGGGATTGACCTGCGCCAGCACCGCATCCATATCATGGCCGTCGACGTTGGAAACGAAGTGCATCTTCATACGCGGATGGCAGTATGAGCGCAGGGCCAATACAGCCATCTTCGGGCCCAGGTCGGAGCCGCCGATGCCGATATTCACCACGTCGGTGATCGGCTTGCCGGTATGGCCCAGCCAGCCGCCATTGCGCACCTTGTCGGTAAACACCTTGATGCGGTCCAGCACTGCGTGCACGTTGCCGTTCACGTCCTGGCCGTCGACTTTCTGCACCTTGCCGCGCGGCATACGCAGGGCGGTGTGCAGCACGCCGCGGCGTTCGGTAATATTGATTTTTTCGCCGGCAAACATGGCGTCGCGCTGCTCTGCCACGCCGCGCGTGCGGGCCAGGTGCACCAGCAGATTGATGGTCTCGTCGTCGGCGCGGTTCTTGGAGTAGTCCAGGAACAGGCCTGCCGCATCGACCGTCATGCGCGGGAAGCGGCCCGGGTCCTTCTGGAACAGCTGGCGCATTTGCCATTCGCGGGCATCGTGGGCGTGGATTTCGAGGGCTTGGTAGGCGGCGGTGGAGGTCAGGGCGGGCAAGCGCATAATGTCCTGTGGCATAGGGATTTATGAATTGTGTTTAACTATACAGGAAAAACAGGTAAATTCACTACAAATCTTTTTGTGCGTCGGCATATCCAGGGGCTTTGCAGTGTAATTCGACCCAATGGGAGCGCTCGCAATTGGAAATTTTGTAGTAAAATTTCCTGAAATTCATTGATAAGGAACGATCATGCCGTTGCATCCAGTCCTGGAAAAAGTCACCGCACGCGTCATCCAGCGCAGCCGCGTTTCCCGCGGCGCCTACCTGGCGCACCTCCAGGCGGCCCGCGTCAAAGGCCGCACCCAGCGTGGCACCCTGTCCTGCACGAACCTGGCGCACGGTTTTGCCGCGTTCCCGGCAAACGATAAGCTGATCCTGAAGGAAGTGAAGCAGCCTTCGGTGGCGATCATCTCTGCCTACAACGACATGCTGTCGGCACACCAGCCGTTCGAGACCTTCCCGGCCATCATCAAGGATGCTGTGCGCAAGGTTGGCGCGGTGGCGCAGTACGCGGGCGGTACGCCGGCCATGTGCGACGGCGTGACGCAGGGCCAGCCGGGCATGGAGCTGTCGCTGTTCTCGCGCGACGCGATTGCGATGTCGGCGGCGATCGGCCTGTCCCACAATATGTTCGACTCGGTGCTGTACCTGGGCGTATGCGACAAGATCGTGCCGGGCCTGCTGATCGGCGCGCTGCACTTTGGCCACCTGCCGGCGGTGTTCGTGCCCGCCGGCCCGATGACTTCCGGCCTGTCGAATAAAGACAAAGCTGCTATCCGCCAGCGCTATGCGCAAGGCAAGGCGAGCCGCGAAGAACTGCTGGAAGGCGAGTCGCAGTCCTATCACGGCGCCGGTACCTGCACCTTCTACGGTACCGCCAACTCCAACCAGCTGCTGATGGAAATCATGGGCCTGCACCTGCCGGGCGCCGCGTTCATCAACCCGGGAACGCCCCTGCGCGATGCGCTGACTGCTGCTGCGGCACAGCGCGCGGCGCAGATCACGGAAATGGGCAATGAGTACATCCCGGTTGGCCATATCGTGGACGAGAAGTCCATCATCAACGCGGTGGTCGGCCTGCTGGCTACCGGCGGTTCGACCAACCACACCCTGCACCTGGTGGCGATTGCCAAGGCGGCCGGCGTAGTGATCGACTGGGACGATTTCAACGAGCTGTCGGCCGTGGTGCCGCTACTGTGCCGCATCTATCCGAATGGCGATGCCGACGTGAACCACTTCCACGCCGCCGGCGGCACTGGTTTCGTGATTCGCGAACTGCTGGATGCCGGCCTGCTGCACGATGACGTGAACACCATCCTGGGCAAAGGCCTGCGCGCGCATTGCGCCGAACCGTTCCTGAGCGACGATGCCAGCGGCGTGATCTTCAAGGAAGCGCCGCTCAGGAGCGCCGACGAGAAGGTGCTGCGCGGCGCTGCCGATCCGTTCTCGAAAGACGGCGGCATGGTGCTGGTGCAGGGTAACCTGGGCCGCGCCATCATGAAGGTCTCGGCCGTGAAGGAAGAGCACCGCATGGTTGAAGCACCGGCGCTGGTGTTCGATTCGCAGGAAGCCTTCATGGCTGCCTACAAGGCCGGCACACTGGACCGCGACTTCGTGGCGGTGCTCCGCTTCCAGGGTCCCAAAGCCAACGGCATGCCGGAGCTGCACGCACTGACCCCGGCATTGGCGAACCTGCAGGATGCCGGCCGCAAGGTGGCATTGGTGACCGATGGCCGCATGTCCGGCGCCTCGGGCAAGGTACCGGCCGCGATCCACGTGTCGCCGGAAATCCTGGCCGGCGGCCCGCTGGGCCTGGTGCGCGACGGCGACATCATCCGCCTCGATGCGGCAAGCGGTACGCTGGAAGCGCTGGTGTCGTCGGACGTATGGCATGGCCGCTCGCTGGCGCTGGCCGACCTGTCGCCAAACCAGATCGGCATGGGCCGCGAGCTGTTCTCCATGTTCCGCACCAGCGTCTGCGCGGCGGAGCAGGGGGCGACCATGTTCCCATTGCCGTCCCCGATCCCGACCACCGTGCCGCTGCACGGCGAAGACAATGTGGGCAATACCGTGCCCGGTTCCGATGAAGATTTCCTCGCAAAGAAAGCTTGAAATGACCCTGCTCGAAATTATGCGTACCTCGGCCGTGATCCCTGTGATCGCGATTGACGACCCTGACCACGCCGTGCCACTGGCGAAAGCCCTGGTGGCAGGCGGCATCCGCGTGCTGGAAGTGACCCTGCGCACCCAGCACGGCCTGGGCGCGATCCGCGCCATGAGCCAGGTGGAGGGCGCGATCGTCGGCGTCGGCACGCTGACCCAGCCCGAGGAATTCGCTGCCGCGCGCGATGCTGGTGCGGTGTTCGGCGTGTCGCCGGGCCTGACCGATGCGCTGATCGGCGCTGCCAAGTCGAGCGGCCTGCCGCTGCTGCCTGGCGTCATGACGCCATCGGAAGTGATGAAGGCGCGCGAGCAGGGCTTCAAGCAGCTGAAGCTGTTCCCGGCCGTTCCTGCCGGCGGAGTCGGCATGCTGAACGCGATTGCCGGTCCGCTGTCGGACGTGGTGTTCTGCCCGACCGGCGGCATCTCGCAAGACACCGCGCCAGCCTTCCTGTCGCTGAAGAACGTGGCCTGCGTGGGCGGCTCCTGGCTGACGCCGAAAGACGCCATGCAAGCCGGCGACTGGGGCCGCATTACCGCCATCGCCAAAGCGGCAAGCGCACTGCGCCACTGATGGAAGTCATCGCCCGGCCGCTAACGTCGGGTGAGATCGCGCTGGCCCGGCTGGTGTTCGGCGGCGCGATCGACTACCAGCGGGTGCGCATTCACAACACCCGCTTTATTCCCTTCCTGCAGCGCAAAGACGTCTGCATCACGCCCAACGGCGAACTGTATTTCCACATTTCGCGCTACCGTCCGGACTTTTCCCTCGCTACCGAAAGTGAAAAGCATTGGTTCATGCACGAGATGGTCCATGTCTGGCAGCATCAGCTTGGCTATCCCGTGATGTGGCGCGGCGCCATCCGCCTTGGCTTGAGCTACGACTATGAGCTTGCGCCCGAATTGCGGCTATGCGACTTCAATATGGAAGCGCAGGCCGAAGTGCTGGCCGACTACTTCGCGGTGGTCTACCTGCAGAAGCTGGATGCCGGCCTGTATAACGATATGCTGCGCGACTTCTTGCGCGACCCATCCTCGCCAGCCAACCTGCCACGTATATTTTTTGCTAATGGTGTGATATCGTAGTTGCTTTAAAGCACATTTTTCGTGAACTCCCATGCATAACCCTTATCAGGCCCCCGTTGCCGACCTGGATGTTCCTGCGCCGGAAGACGGCAATGCAATCCCGAACGTTGGCGGCTTCTGGCTGCGCGTCGGCGCAAAAATCATTGACCTGCTGGTAATGTCGCCGATTATCGGCCTGACATATTGGCTCAGTTCCCTGTCCCGCTCCTTCTATCTGTGGTCGGTCATTCCATCCGTGCTGTTCGCCTTGTTCTATTCGGTTTACCTGGTGCGCCGCTACGGCGGTACTCCTGGCAAACTGGTGTTGAAGCTGCGCGTCCAGATGAAGGACCATTCGCCAGTCACGTTCATGGCGGCCCTGATTCGTGAAGCGCCAATGATGTTGATGGGGGCGGCGAGCAGTTTCGGACTCGGCCTGGCTGCACTTGCCATGGATGATGCGGCTTACCACGCTTACGGCTTCTTTGAGCGCAGCACGGTGCTGGCAGCGTCGGGACCAGGCTGGGTGTCTGCGATCAGCTTGCTGATTAATGTCTGGACCTGGGTTGGTGTCATTGTCATGCTGGTTAACAAGCGCCGCCGCGCCGTGCATGACTTCCTGGCCGGCACCGTCGTCGTGAATGTCAGCAAAACGCTGTGAGCATTTTCCGAGAAGGCGCTGCTGTATTTTCCGGGCTCGAAGCCAAATGCCTGGGCGCCGTCCGTCACCTCTAGCCGGCGCCCTGGTTGGCGTACTGCTGGGGATCCTGCTTGGCGCGATGGCCAAGGGCGCAACGATCGGCTGGGAGCAGGGCGAGGGTGTGTTGGCCTTGCCCGCTGCGCTGCTCGGCATGGTGTCCGCACCAATATTTCTCTTTGTCGACTTGGTATCCGTGTCCGGCAAAGGTCCGCCGGCATCTCTGGTCGTACTGCCATGGGCAGGGATTGGCGCCGTCCTCGGAGGAATTGTGGGCTTGCTTAGCAATAAAGATCAATAATTTGCTAACATCCAAGCTTTGCATTTGGCGGAGTAGCGGCGATGGGGATGGAGATTGAGGTAGCAGGCGACCTGGTGACAGCCAGCCTGGTGGCCAAAGAGGTCGAAGGCGATGCCGGCAAGCCCGGCGAACACGCACACGGCGCTTCATGCGCCAACTGCGGCACGCCAGTCCCCGCCAATTATTGCGGCAGCTGCGGCCAGAAAGGCCACTTGCACAAGTCGGTTCTGCACTTGGGCGAGGAGCTGGTCCACGGCCTGCTGCACTTCGATACCAAGGGTTGGCGCACCTTGCCGCTGCTGGTGGCACGCCCGGGCCAGCTTACCCGCCGCTACATCGACGGCCAGCGCACGCGCTTCGTTTCGCCGCTGGCGCTGTTCCTTTTCATGA
Source organism: Duganella sp. Root336D2 (assembly GCF_001425005.1). Classification (GTDB taxonomy): domain Bacteria; phylum Pseudomonadota; class Gammaproteobacteria; order Burkholderiales; family Burkholderiaceae_D; genus Rugamonas. Next base: position 793,243 of record NZ_LMDB01000012.1, read on the forward strand.
TGTTCTTCATGTTCTTCGTCTTCTCGCTGACGATGGGCACCAGCTCGGGCCCGAGTACGGGCAAGGTCACCGATAGCAAGAACGGCAAGGCCGCCTTCGAGCAAACGATGAATGAGAAGATCGCTGAGCAGAAAAAAGCGATCGCCGAGGCGGAGTCGGACCTCAAGGATGCGGAACCCGGCACGTCGGAAGTCCCGAAAGCGCAGCACAGGCTGGATGAAGCAAAGAAGGCGCTGGACGGGCTCAATATCGCCCTGGCATCCGGGAAAATTGCCATGACCGGCACCGCCAAGTTTACCGAAACGATCAAGCCGGCGCCCAAAGCTGCAGGCAAGGAAACTGCCAAGGAAGCTTCCAGGGAGGCCGTAACCCCGGCGGAAAGCGCGAAGACTAAGGAACCGGGCATCATCCAGGAAATCCTGCATGATGTCACCGAGGGGCTGACAGACCAGGACATGGCTGGCAGCAAGGAAGCAAAACATTCCGAAGTTGGCTGGATCAGCAAGGGCATCCAGCACGCGGTCAGTAACCCGGAACTGGCGCAGTACAAGCTGAAGAACGCGGCCTACAAATACTCCTTCCTGCTGGTGCCGATCTCGATGCCCTTCCTTTGGCTGATGTTCTTCTGGCGCCGCGGTGTAGCGATGTACGACCATGCCGTGTTCTCGCTGTATTCGCTGTCGTTCATGTCGCTGCTGTTCACCATCGTCGCGACACTGAGCTACTTCGACTACGGTGGCCTGGCTGCATTCCTGTTCGTCTTTATCCCGCCGGTGCACATGTTCCTGCAACTGCGCGGCACCTACAGCCTGTCGCGCTACGGCGCCTTGTGGCGCACCTGCTTCCTGCTGTTCATGACGATCATCGTGCTGACCACGTACGCGCTGGCGGTGCTGGCGCTGTCAGCCACTTAAGATTGGCCGAGTCAAGCGGGATGGTTCACGGCATTGGAGTCTCCAAGGTTAGAATGCCCGCAATTCTGAAGCAGGTTGCAAATGAAAGTTGACTTCAACGCTATCCGGGCCGATGCGGCCGGCGCGGAAGCTGCGGGCTTCCTGCTCGCTGGCCAGCAGGCACTGATCCATCAACAGGGTTGGCTGAAAATGCTGGCGCCGCGTGCCGCAGGCGGGGCGGAGCTGCCGCTGCCGCAAGTGGTGCGGCTGGAGGAAGCTATCGCGGAGGCGGATGGCAGCATGGGGTGGGTTGTAACCCTGTGCGCGGGCGCCGGCTGGTTTGCGGGTTTCCTGGCGCCGGATACGGCGCGCGAAGTCATTTCGACGCCGCAGGTTTGCCTGGCAGGCAGCGGGGCGCCGACCGGTTTCGCTGATAAGGAAGGCGAGGGATATCGGATTACGGGCCGCTGGGACATCGCCAGCGGTGCGCCGATGGCTACGCATTTCACACTCAATGCGGTGCTGCGCGAGAACGGCCAGCCGCTGGCCGGGCCGGATGGCGCACCGAGGATTCGGGCTTTCGTTGTACCGGCGGCGTTGGTGGTGGTTGAGCCGACCTGGCGCAGCTTTGGCATGAAGGGCTCTGCGTCGCACGCCTACCGTATTGAAGGCGCGTGGGTGCCGGCACGCCATGGATTCATGATTGACCCTGCCCATGCAACGGCGCCGGGCACGCTGTATCGCTTCCCGTTCATGTTGCTGGCATGGGTGACGCTGGCAGCCAACTTGTCCGGCATGGCGCGGCACTTCCTGTCGTTGGCGCGGGAAATCGTTGCGGCGCGCCGCCAGCCGCCTGCCAGTGCACCGGATGCGCTGGCGCGGGCTGCCGTGGCGCTGGAGGGAGCGCGTGAACGCATGTACGCATTGCTCGACCAGGCCTGGGCGCAGGCTGGGGGCGAGGGCAATGGCGGTTGCGTCGACGACGCGCTTGATGCGCAGTTGCGCGAAGCTTCTATGGCATTGGTGCTGGCGGCACGCCGGAGCGTGGGCGAGATTTACCCGTACTGCGGCCTGCGCGCTGCGCAAGAAGATTCTGAGATCAACCGTGTCTGGCGCGATTTTCATACCGCCAGCCAGCATGCCTTGTTCACACCATGATTGAATTCCTGTTTGAGCTGATCGGCGAGTTCCTGATCCAGGTGGTGGTGGAAGCACTGGTGGAACTGGGCTTTCATTCGTTCGAAAAATCGCCTCGCCGGCCGCTGAACCCTTTGGTGGCGGGCGTCGGCTATGCATTTTTCGGCGTTGTTGCGGGCGCGATTACACTCTGGCTGCTGCCGGATCACCTGGTGCGAAATGAAGTCCTGCGCAAGCTTAACCTGCTGCTTACGCCGCTGGCTGCCGGGGGCATGATGTGCCTGATGGGCGCATGGCGCGCGCGCCGCGGCGACGCTGTGCTGCGTATCGACCGTTTCGCTTATGGTTATGTATTCGCGCTGTCGCTGGCGCTGGTTCGTTTTGTTTTTGCGCACTAGGAGGTAAACGATGACCTGGCTGATTTTCAAATACCTGGTGACGGCCGGCGTCGTGGTCGCGGTGTCGGAATTCGCCAAGCGCAGCGACCGCCTGGGCGGCTTGATCGCCGCGCTGCCGATGGTGACGGTACTGGCGCTGATCTGGCTTTACGTTGAACGGCAGCCGCAACAGAAGATTGCCAACCACGCCTGGTACACCTTCTGGTACGTGCTACCGACACTGCCGATGTTCCTGTTTTTTCCATGGCTGCTGCCGCGCCTGGGTTTCTGGCCGACGCTGGGCGCCTGCGTGCTGCTGACGATCGCCTGTTTCGCCCTGTTCGCGATGTGCGTGCGGCGCTTTGGGATCGAATTGCTCTGACGAGGAGCACAGCCTCAAATCGAGTGCACGCGGTTGCGGCCGCAGGCCTTGGCCTGGTAGAGGGCGCGGTCGGCGGCGTTAATCAGGTCGTATACTTCGCCGGCATTGCTGCTGTCGCTGCTGGCGACACCGATACTGATGGTGACGATGCGCTCGTCCGTGCGCGATGCCTGGTGCGGGATGCGCAAGTCGCGCACTTTGCGGCACATGGCGTTGGCCATCATCACCGCGGCATCGGCCGGGGTGTCGGGCAGGACTACGGCGAATTCTTCGCCGCCATAGCGCGCGAACAGGTCGGCCGGGCGCTGCTGCATGGTCGATAGTGCGGACGCCACTGCTTCCAGGCAGGCATCGCCTTGCTGGTGGCCGTAGTGGTCGTTGTAAGCCTTGAAGTAATCGATATCGAGCATCATCAGCGAGAGCGGAGTGCCGACCCGCCGCGCGCGCCGGGTTTCACGGTCGATCGCCATGTCGAAGTGGCGGCGGTTGGCGACACCGGTCAGGTCGTCCAGCAAGGTTTGCGAGCGCAGGGCCACGGCCTGTTCGCGCAGCAGGTTTTCGCGCTGCACGGCGGCGGTTACGTCGCTGACCTGGATCAGGCAATAGCGTTCACTATTGCCCAGGTTGAGCGGGGTGACCGTGATCTGCTGCTGCATGCGTTCGCCCTTTTCGGCGGCGGACTTGCTGACGTAAAGCGGCAGCGGCCAGCGGTTCAGGGTCTGCGACAGCAAGGAGGGCAGGTTGCTGCGCAGCGCCTGGCCGATGGCAGCTTCCAGCCGTTTGCCGCGCTGTTCGGGGAACAGGTCGAAGAAGCTGCGCTCCAGCGTTTCGGTGCCGAGCACGCCGGAGTGGCGGTCCATCCAGCGGTTCCACAATACCACGCGTTCCTTGGTATCGAGCACCAGCGTGCCCACGTCAATGCAATCGATAACGCCCTGCAGCAGCGGCAGGGATTCGACTGAAGATGTCATGGCTGCGCTCCGCCGACGGAGCGGTCGAGGAATTCGGCCACATGCTGTTTCAGGCCGTGCAGTGCTGTCACGTCCATGATGAAGGCGATATCGCCGGCGATTTGCTGGCGCTCGATGACGAACTCGATATGCAGCATCAGCACCGCGGTCTCGCCGCTGCCGGCCAGGGCAAGAATCTCCTCGCTGTAGCCAAGGTGGTAGTCCGGCAGCGAGCCATGCAGCTCATGCCCGAGCAGGTTGGCCAGCGAGCCGACGCAGCTGTTCAGCAGGATATTGCCGATCTCGCTCATCGCTTCCTGTTCCATGGCCGACAGTTCAGCCAGCGGCATGGCTTCGCCCACCATCAGCCGTACGATTTCCTGGCTCTTTTCCTCAGGGAACATCAGGATGGCTTCGGTTTCGAAGGCGCCGCTGTAATGCTGGCTGATGCCGCACAGGCGGCCATTGCCGCCGCTGCGGCTGGTCAGCAGTTTGGCGGCCGTGGCACGGGTGAGGAAGCTGATGGCAGGCACCGACATGGTGACCGTTTCGTTGACGATCTCGCTCATGGCGGAGGCCGCCTGGCCGACGCCAATATTGAACAGCTCGACGAGGGCGTCGTGCTCCAGTTCGGTAAGCCGGACCATGGTCAGGCTTCCAGCGGCGCAATCAGTTGCGCAATGCGCTCGGCGGTGATCGGTTTCTCCATGAAGCCCACGCCGATCTCTTCGGCGCGCTGGCGGGTCGCGGCCTGGACGTTGGCGGTCAGCAGGGATATGTGGGCATTGGGCAGCATCGCACGCAGCGCGGCGGCGGCATCGACGCCATTCATGCCCGGCATGTTCACGTCCAGCAGCACCAGGTCGGGCTGTAATCCTTCGGCCTTGGCGATGGCTTCATCGCCGGTGGCAGCTTCCTCTACAACCCAGTCGGCGTGGCGCACCTGGATGTGCTGGCGGGTCAGCATACGCGACACGCGGCTGTCATCCACGATCAATACGGTACTTGGCTTCATTGGCGTTTTTCCCGGGTCAGTTGACAGTTCGGATAAAATAGGCAACCTTTATTGAATCCATTGTAACTATGACGCAAGACAAATTGAAACAGGCTGTTGCTATTTCGGCGATCGAGTACGTGATCGACGGCGAAATCATCGGCGTTGGCACCGGTTCCACTGCGAATTTCTTCATTGATGAACTGGGCAAGATCAAGCACCGCATCAAGGGTGCTGTTGCCTCGTCGGAAGCGACTGCAGCGCGCCTGGCCGGTCACGGCATTCCTGTCTATGATCTTAACGAGGTTTCGGAAATCGCGGTGTACATTGACGGCGCCGATGAGATCAACGCGGCAGGTCACATGATCAAAGGCGGCGGCGCAGCCCTGACCCGCGAAAAGATCGTGGCTTCAGTGTCGAAACAATTCGTCTGCATCGCAGATGGTTCCAAACTGGTAGAGACCCTGGGCAAGTTCCCGCTGCCGGTTGAAGTGCTGCCGATGGCGCGCAATGCGGTGATGCGCCAGCTGGCAGCCCTCGGCGGCCAGCCGAAAGTGCGAACCAAGGCCGGTTCCGACGAGATTTTCGTGACCGACAATGGCGGCAATATCATCGATGTGTCCGGCTTGTCGATCACTGACCCGGTCGCGCTGGAAACCCGGGTTAACCAGATCGTCGGCGTAGTTGCCGTCGGCTTGTTTGCGGCGCGTGGCGCCAATGTGTGCTTGCTGGGTACCCCGGACGGCGTGCGTACCGTCAAATACTGATTCATCCTTTAGAAAGAGCCCATGAAACGATTTTTCCTGCTGTTGCTTGCTGCTGGTGTGCTGAGTGCTTGCGCTACTAAAAAACAGGTGGCCCAGGCGCCTGTGAAGCGTAAAGCTGTGCTGGAGGCGGAGGCTGTTGCCAAGCGCTCCATGATCGATGGCGTGCCTGTAGAGAAGGTGGAGTTCCGCCCAGGTGTTTCGTCGACAACGGTGGAGCGCCTGGCCAATGCGGAAGAATGCCGCGGCGGACGCGGTGCCGGGCTGGTGACTGAACGTGGTCCGGTGGAAATTTACCGGATGACTTGCAGCAATGGGAAAGTGTTCATGGCGCGCTGTGAGCTGCGCCAGTGCGCGCCTATGAATGGGGATGTAGCGAGCCGCTGAAAATAAATGGGGACGTCCCCCATTTATTTTCAGGCGCTAGGGGGTACGTAGCCGGTTGCCTGGTCGGCGCCTTCGCCGAAGAAGTTAAATGGGGACGTCCCCCATTTATTTTCAGGCGCTAGGGGGTACGTAGCCGGTTGCCTGGTCGGCGCCTTCGCCGAAGAAGTGCTTTTCCATCTGCGCGGCCAGGTATTTGCGTGCGCGCACATCGGCCAGGTTCAGGCGGTTTTCGTTGACCAGCATGGTCTGGTGCTTGATCCAGGCGGCCCAGGCTTCCTTGGAAACGGATTCATAAATGCGCTTGCCCAGTTCGCCCGGGTATGGCGGGAAATCCAGGCCTTCGGCTTCCTTGTTCAGTTTGATGCAGTGGACGGTACGTGCCATCTTCGGTGCTCCTAAAAAAATCGATTATAAGGTCTTGATCAAGACTTGCGACTTGCGCTGCCAGTTGTAGAGGCGCTGGCGGTCTTTCGGCAGCGCGTCGACCGTGGCAGGGGCAAAGCCGCGCTTGATGAACCAGTGCGCGGTGCGGGTGGTCAGTACGAACAGCTTGCTGATGCCCTGCGCCCGGGCGCGGTTTTCCATGTGCTTCAGGATACGCTCGCCGTCGCCCTGGGTTTGCACGTCGGGGTTGACGGTAAGGCATGCCATTTCGGCCATTTTTTCTTCCGGGAAGACGTATAGTGCTGCGCAGCCGAAGATCACGCCATCGTGCTCGATGACCGAGAACATCTCGATTTCGCGTTCGATCAGTTCGCGGCCGCGCTTGACCAGGGTGCCGTCGGCTTCCAGCGGTTCGATCAGCTTGATGATGCCGCCCACGTCTTCGATGGTGGCAGGGCGCAGCGATTCCAGGTTCTCATGCGAGATCATGGTGCCCACGCCATCGTGGGTGAACAGTTCCAGCAGGGCCGAGCCGTCCATCGCGAACGGTACGATGTGGGCACGCTCGACGCCATTGCTGCAAGCCTTGATGCAGTGCTTCAGGTAGTAGGCGGTGGCATCGGGCAGGAAGCCCGCCTGCAGCACGGCTTCAGCCTGGTGCGAGGACAGTTCGCGGATTTCGGTGCCGCCGGCGTCGGTCATCATGTCGGTTTCGGTGATGAAGACCAGTTTGTCGGCGTGCAGGGCGATGGCGGCGGTGCAGGCCACGTCTTCCATCGTCAGGTTGAAGGTCTCGCCGGTCGGGGAGAAGCCCAGCGGCGACAGCAGCACCACGCCGTCCGAACCCATGATGGAGTGGATGGTTTCCGCGTCCACCTTGCGGGTCAGGCCGGTCAGTTCGAAGTCGACGCCGTCAATTACGCCGAGCGGGCGGGCGGTGATGAAGTTGCCGGAAATGATACGGATCGCGGCATGCGACATCGGCGTGTTCGGCAAGCCCTGGCTGAAGGCGGCCTCGATGTCGAGGCGCAGTTCGCCGGCGGCTTCCTTGGCGCATTCCATGGCCGCCGTGTCGGTGATGCGCACGCCGTTGTGGAAGCGGCCTTCCACGTTTCGCAGGGCGAGCTGCTCGGCGACCTGGGGCCGTGAGCCGTAGACCACGGTAACGTTGATGTCCAGCGCGTGCAGCAGGGACAGGTCGTGGGCCAGCACCGAAAGGGCACCGGCGGCAACCAGTTCACCAGGGAAAGCGACCACGAAGGTCTTGCCGCGGAAAGCGTGGACGTAAGGCGCTACGGAGCGCAGCCAGGAGACGAATTGGATAGGGTTTTCCATTATCCGCGCATTATAATGCGCTGCGCGGTTTTCGCGCCCAAACTATGTAAAAAACGATGTCTGAAGCAAGCAAGAAGAATCCTCCCCAGCAACCATCCGGCCAGCGTGCGCAAGGCGGGCAGCGCCGCGAACGGGAAACGCCGGAGCAGCGCGCCGAACGCGAGGCTGCACGCGCTTTCCGCAACCCGCTGCCGCCGATCACCTTCCCTGAGGAGCTGCCGGTCTCGGGCCGCCGCGCGGAAATCGCCGAAGCCCTGAGCAAGCACCAGGTGGTGATCGTCTCCGGTGAAACCGGCTCCGGTAAAACCACCCAGTTGCCGAAAATCTGCCTGGAACTGGGACGCGGCCAGAAAGGCCTGATCGGCCACACCCAGCCGCGCCGGATCGCCGCTTCGTCGACCGCGAAACGCATCGCCGCCGAACTGGGCTCGCCGCTGGGCGAACATGTCGGCTACAAGGTGCGCTTCAACGACACCCTGAGCAAGGGCGCCTCGGTCAAGCTGATGACCGACGGTATCCTGCTGGCCGAAACCCAGACCGACCCGCTGCTGAAGGCTTACGACACGATCATCATCGATGAAGCCCACGAACGCAGCCTGAACATCGATTTCCTGCTTGGCTACCTGAGGCAGATCCTGCCGCGCCGCCCGGAGCTGAAGGTGATCATCACCTCCGCAACCATCGACGCTGAACGCTTTGCGCGCCACTTCACGCAGGAAGGCAAGCCGCCGGTGCCGGTGATCGAGGTCTCCGGCCGCCTGTATGCGGTTGAAGTGCGCTACCGTCCGGTGGAACGCGACCAGGTCACGCTGCCCGGCGCCCAGCAGGGCGCTGACGCCAAGGGCGCCCGCACCGCCGCCGCCCGCGACAAACGCGACCTGATGGAAGCCATCGTCGACGGCGTCGACGAAGTCTGCCGCATCGGCAGCGGCGACGTGCTGGTGTTCCTGCCCGGCGAGCGCGAAATCCGCGACGCCGCCGAAGCGCTGCGCAAGCATCATCCGCCGCACGTGGAAATCCTGCCGCTGTTCGCCCGCCTGTCGGTCGAAGAGCAGGACCGCGTGTTCCGCACCACCAACGCGCGCCGCATCGTGCTGGCCACCAACGTGGCGGAGACTTCGCTGACCGTGCCGGGCATCCGCTACGTGGTGGACGCCGGCCTGGCGCGCGTCAAGCGCTACAGCTATCGCAACAAGGTCGAGCAACTTCAGATCGAAGCGGTGGCGCAATCGGCCGCCAACCAGCGCGCCGGCCGTTGCGGGCGTGTAGCCGACGGCGTTTGTATCCGACTGTACGACGAGCAGGATTTCCTGCAGCGTCCTAAGTTCACCGATCCGGAAATCCTGCGTTCTTCGCTGGCTTCCGTCATCCTGCGCATGAAGTCCCTGCACCTGACGGACGTGGAGAGCTTCCCCTTCATCGAGCCGCCGCCGGGCCGTGCGATCGCCGACGGCTACCAGCTGCTGCAGGAGCTGGGTGCGGTGGACGACGACAACCAGTTGACGCCATTGGGACGCAAGCTGGCCAAGCTGCCGCTCGATCCGCGCGTGGGCCGCATGATCCTGGCTGCGCAGGAATTCGCCTGCCTGACCGAAGTGCTGATCGTGGCGGCCGCCTTGTCGGTGCAGGACCCGCGCGACCGCCCCGTCGAACACCAGCAGGCTGCCGACGAAGCGCACAAGAAGTTCGCCGATGAGAAGTCCGAATTCCTCAGCTACCTGAAAATCTGGAAGTGGTTTGAGGGCGCCATCGAGCACAAGAAGTCCAACCGCCAGTTGATGGACACCTGCCGCGCCACCTTCCTGAACCAGCTGCGCCTGCGGGAGTGGCGCGACGTGCACTCGCAATTGCTCACCATCGTGAAAGAGCAGGGCTGGCGCACCAACGAATTGCCGGCCACCGACGACCAGCTGCATATGGCGCTGCTTACCGGCCTGCTGGGTAATATCGGCTTCAAGGGAGAGGACGAGCCGGGCGGCGCCTACCTTGGCGCGCGCGGCATCAAGTTCCATATCTGGCCAGGCTCGCACCTGTCGAAGAAACCGGGCAAGTGGATCGTCTCCGCCGAGCTGGTGGAAACCACGCGCCTGTATGCGCGCTGCGTGGCGCGCATCGAGCCGGAGTGGATCGAGAAGATCGGCGGCCACCTGCTGAAGAAATCCTGGGGCGAACCGCGCTGGGAAAAGCGTCCGGCGCAAGTCACCGCGTCCGAACGTGCCACGCTGTACGGGCTCGTGGTCTATAGCCAGCGCCGCATCAACTACGGCCTGAAGAACCCGGTTGAGGCGCGCGAAATATTCATCCGCGACGCGCTGGTTGGCGGCGACTATGACACCCGTGCGCCATTTTTCGCCCACAACCACAAGCTGGTGCGCGAGATCGAGAACCTCGAGCACAAATCGCGGCGGCAGGACGTCCTGGTGGACGACCAGTTGATCGAGGCCTTCTATGATAAGGAGATTCCGGCCGACGTGGTGAACGGCGCCGGTTTCGAAAAATGGTACAAGGACGCCTCGGCCGACGATCCGAAGCTGCTGTTCCTGATTCGCGACGACTTGATGCGCCACGAAGCGGCCGGCATCACGACCGAGCTGTTCCCGAAAAAGATGATGGCCGCTGGCCTGGAGATGCAGCTCTCCTACCACTTCGAACCGGGGACGCCGCGCGATGGGGTTACTCTCACCGTGCCGCTGTACGCGCTGAACCAGCTCGCGCGCGAACGCTGCGAGTGGCTGGTGCCGGGCATGCTGAAGGAGAAGGTGCACCTGCTGCTTAAGACCTTGCCGCAAAAGCAGCGCCGCCACATGGTGCCGCTGCCGGATTACGCCGCCAGGTTCTGCGAGCGCGCCGAGTTTGCACGCGGCGATTTGATCGACGCGATTATTGCGGACATCCGCAAGCAGATCACGATCAGCGTGCTGACTTCGGACTTCAAGCCGGAGCAATTGCCGGCGCACCACTTCATGAACTTCAAGGTGGTGGACGAACATGGCCGCCAGCTTGATATGGGCCGCAACCTGGCCACACTGCAGGCGGAATACGGCCTGCAGGCGCGCCAGAGCTTCCAGCGCATGGCGGAAGGCGGCAACGCACCTGCCTCCGCCGCGCAGCTCGCACAACTTGCTGGCGGCGGCATCGGCAGCGGCGGCAGCGCCAAGCCAAAGCATGGTGGCATTGCAGCCGATGCTGCGCGCAGCGCTAGCCCGTCCCGTGCGCCGGCAAGTTTGCCGTCCGCCGCCCAGGCCGCAGCCGGCGCCAGCGCTGCTGCGCAGCACAGCAACATCACGACGTGGAGCTTTGGTGAGCTGCCCGAGCTGCTGGAAATCACGCAAGGCAAGCTTAGCCTGATCGGCTTCCCGGCCCTGGTGGACAAAGGCACGCATTGCGACCTGGAAGTGTTCGACGACCCGAACCTCGCCGCCCGCACCCACCGCATCGGCCTGCGCCGCCTGTTCATGCTGCAGATGCGCGACCAGATCAAGTTCGTCGAGAAATCGATTCCGAACCTGCAGCAGATGGGCATGCAGTTCATGTCCATGGGTACGCAGGAAGAATTGCGCGACCAGATCGTCGCCAAGGCCATCGACATCGCCTGCCTGCAGGACCCGCTGCCGACCGACGAAACGAGTTTCAACAAACGCAAGGACGAAGGCAAGTCGCGCATTGTGCTGCTGGTGAACGAGATCGCGCGCCTGGTCTCGCAAGTGCTGACCGAGTACCACGGTCTGCCCAAGCGCCTGCAAGGCATCAACCAGCAGGTGGCGCAGGACATGCAGCAGCAACTGCAAGGCTTGGTGCACAAGCGCTTCCTGATCGAGAACGAGTTTTCGCAGCTGTCGCATTTCCCGCGCTACCTGAAGGCGATGAACGTGCGTCTGGAGAAGCTGCGTGCCGACGCCGCGCGCGACACCAAGAGCATGTCCGAATGGAACCAGGCCGCAGCGCCGTACCAGCGCCTGATGCGGGACAAGTCGGCCGGCAAGAACACCGACCCGAAACTGGTCGAATACCGCTGGTTGCTGGAAGAACTGCGCGTGTCGCTGTTCGCGCAAGAGCTGCGGACCCCGATGCCGGTCTCGGTCAAGCGCCTGACCAAGGTGTGGGAATCGATGCAGCGCTAATGAGAGGATTTCGTTTGATGTTGAACTGGAAACGCTGTTTTGCCATCTCTTTGCTCGGCATCGCCGCGTTTGGCGCAGTTGCCGACGACCGGCCTTATAACGACGCTTACGACAGTAAGTCCAGCGGCGCCATGATCATCCTGCCGGCCCATGCCGGCTACGATGCCACTGGCGGCGATGCCGTCTGGCTGCACCTGGCCGGGCGCGAGTATCGCACGGGTTCCGGATGGTGGGCGTTACGCTGCAACGACGCTTGCGAACTGCTTCCATTGAGCTTGAGCGTCACCTCAAAAGACCATGATCGGTATGATGACACCCCGATGCAGGGGCAGCTGCTGCAGTTCTCGCCGCGCTTGTCAGCCGACGGAGTCATCGCCGTCTTCAAGCCTTTCCGCGCACCGCTGGACAAGCTGCAGCTGAAGGCGGGTCCGGTGGCATCTTGGATTCCCGGCCGGGAGTGCAAGCCGAAAAAGGGGATACGGCATGGGGGCGGACATATCATGGGTGGTGAGCTGACCCTGCCTGGCGGCGAAAAATTCCTGTTCGTGCCGCGCCAGGAACGGCCGTCGAAGGCTGCGGCGGAGGCCGGGATCGCGCCGGAATTCTGGCTGGAGCTGCAGGCGGGCGGCAAAAAGCAGCGGATTGGCGAATTCGAATTCGACATCATGTGGGGCGAAGGCAGCACGCTGGAGCCTTCGGCGTATGTGCGCTGGGCAGGCGACCTGGATCGTGACGGCAAGCCTGATTTCATCATCGCGACCGGCGCTGTCGCAACGAAACTGACGCTCTACCTCTCGTCGCTGGCAGCTCCCGGCGAGATAGTGGGGATGGCCGGCAGTTTTGACTACCTCGCGCCGAACGAGGCTGGCTGCTGAGCGGACTAGCGTCCTGAGAAGCGCTGGCGATACTCTCCGGGGCTGACGCCCAGCAGGCGCTGGAAAGTGCGGCGCAGGTTCTGTTCCGTGCCATGCCCGGTGTTGCCGGCAATAGCCTTAAGCGGCAGCGTGGTCTCTTCCAATGCACGCCGTGCAGCTTCGACGCGCATCGTTTCCACGGCGCGCGCAGGTGTACATCCGACTTCGCTGGCGTAGCTGCGGGCAAAGGTGCGAGGACTCATTTTTGCCTGCTCCGCCAGGCGCTCCACGCGCAGGTCGGATTGCAGGTTCATGGCGATCCAGGCGTGAAGGTCGGAAAATTTCCCGTTGTCGCGCGCCTGCGCCGCCAGCGGCGCGCTGAATTGCGACTGGCCGCCGGCGCGCTTCATGAATACCACCATCTGCCGTGCGGTTTCGATGGCGACGCGGTGGCCATAATCGTCGTTGATCAGGGCCAGTGCGAGGTCGATACCTGCGCTGACGCCCGCCGATGACCATACCTCGCCGTCGCGTATATAGATCTTGTCCTGGTCCACGTGCACCTGCGGATGCAGCTTGCGCAGGCGCTCCACCCATTCCCAGTGCGTCGCAACACGGCGACCGTCCAGGAGGCCTGTAGCGGCCAGCATGAAGGCGCCGGTGCACACCGAGGCCAGGCGTCGCACCGACGGCGCGCGCTGGCGTATCCAGTTCACCAGTACCGGCGGCGTGATGTAGATGTCGCCGGCACAGCCGCCTGCCACCAGCAAGGTGTCGATTTTGCTGCCTTCGAGCGAGCCGATTGGAACGGTCATGCAGGCCAGGCCCGCGCTGCTGGCCACCAGTCCTCCCTCGGCAGAGGCAACGACCAGTTCATACAGCGGCGACCCGCCGGCGGAATGTCGGCGGGAGGCGCTGGCGAAGGCCTGCAGTGGACCGCTCAGGTCCAGCAGGTTCATGTCTTCATACGCGATCAGTACGATGCGAAGCGGGCGAGTGGGCGGCATGCCCGCAGTTTACCTCACCGGATAACCGGGGTACTCCAGCTCCAGCGCGATGCGGTGGGCGGTGCGCGCACCGAAGGCGCCGGCGATGCCGGCCAGCACCCGGTCCAGCGAGCTGTCGAGGGTGGGCAGCATCGCGGCGGGCAGGTTTGCGCTGCCGCTTACGCGGTCAGGCAGAACCCTGAGGCCATGACGGCTGGCCAGCGCCGCTGCGCTGGAAGCCACTGCCAGCACGCGGCTGCGATGGGTGCGGGTGTAGGCGTCGCTGGCATACGCCAGGGCGATTTCATCGAAACCTTCTGCCAGTGGCAAGCCGACCTCGGTCACCCCGTGCAGCCATCGGTCGGTGTAATGCGTAAGCCAGACGTTCAGGTTATGGCCGAACTTCGGCGCATAGACGGCGCTGTCATGGCGGCTGCTCCAGTCCTCAACACCCAGGCCTGCGGCGACGGCAGCGGCCTTTTCGCGGCCGGCTATGGCTTCAACCAGGGCCAGTGAAAGCGGCAGCGCGGCGCTGATGCCGGCGCTGGAAATCACCTTGCCGTCCGCCACGTAGCGCACGTTCCGCAGCCATTCGGTGTCGGGATACTTTTCGAGGCGGTAAGCGTGGGTGGCCCAATGTGCCGTGCCGCGCCGGCCCTTCAGCAAGCCGCTGTTGGCGACAACCAGAGCGCCATCGCAGATACTGGCGACGGTGGCGCCCTTGGCCGCCTGGGCTTGCAGCCAGGCCAGCATGGGCGCCAATTGCGCGCGGCGCATGGCCGGCACGATCACGTAGTCGGCACCGTCGGGATAGCGCTGGTCGAAGGCGGTGGTGTCCAGGTCGGGCTGTACGCGCAGGCCGGTATTCATGGTGATGGACGCCCCCTCCGTGGCGACAGCCAGCACTTGCGCAATATCCGCACGTTGCAGCACGCCATAGGGCAGCATGAAGTCGGTGATTTCGGTCGAAACGCTGTCGCCGAGAACGGCGATCACGGGACGTTCGTGGCCGGGGCGTGGCTGGTAGGCTGGCAATTCGCCAGCGTGGGCACAGGAAAGCAGGAACAGGAGGAGGGAAAGCAGTAGACGCATGGCAGATAACCGGCTGGTGGATCAGCAGCCGATTATCTGCGCCTGGTCAGGCCCGGGACTGTCAGAAAACAGTCAAATCCTGCCAATCAATAATTGCCTTTGCTGCCGCTTTCGCTGCCGGTCGAACCGCCGCTATAGCTGCCGCCGCTGGTCGAGTCGCTTTGCATGGTGCCGGTGCCGGCGCCCATGACGCTGCCGGTCGAGGTGCGCATGCCGGTGCCGGTGGTGCCGTAGAAATTATGGATCTGCGTGCCGAATTCGGGGCTTGCCATGTCCGGCCAGCGGTCCTTGTCGAAGCCCGGCGCGTTCTCCAGTTTTTCCTTGGTGCAGTCAAGCACAAAGCGCTTGTTCACCGTGTCAAGCTGCAATGCCTGCCATGGCACGGCAAACAGCTTGTCGCCCATGCCCAGCACGCCGCCGAAGGACAGCACCGCATAAGCGATCTGGCCGGTCTGCATGTCGAGCATGATTTCCTTGATGTCGCCGAGGTCTTCCTCCTGGCGGTTGTAGACGTCTTCACCCATCAGCGTGTCAGCGCCCATCAGGCGTGGACCTGGACCATCGTTTTCGTCACGGTCGCGATAGATGCCGAATTTGTCGCGGTCAAGATAGCTCATTCTGCCTCTCCTCATTAGTGTGAACGGGTGAGTCCAGAATAGCCCAAGGCGCGTGCTCAAGGCGCGCGCTACGCTAGCGCGGCGTAGTCCTACAAGAAGAATGCAATGGCAGCAACTGCAGTCGGCGCAAGGGCTCCTGCGAGCAGGCCCAGTGCGCTGATTGATTCATCGCGGAACCCTTTTCGCAGCAGAGCAACGCCGGCAGGATTTGGCGCGTTGGCGATCACAGTCAGGCCGCCGCCGGCAACGGCGCCTGCTACCAGCATGTACTGCGCGTGCGGCGAGATGCCGTCGATCAGCGAACCGAGATAGGTGAGGGCGGCGTTGTCGGTGATGGCAGTCAAGCCCAGTGCGCCGAAGAAGAGCGCCAGTGGCTGCAGGCTTTCGACAATTGGTTGCAGCCACCATTGCTGCATGCTGCCCAGCACTACCAGGCCCGCCAGGAAGAAGCCGACCAACAGGGCTTCCTTCAAAATCAGCGGCGACTGGTGCTGCGGATAGGCAGTGGTGAAACCGATGAAGAACAGGAACAGGCCGAGGAACAGCACCGGGTGGTGCGCCAGCAAGACCACGGCCGCCAGGAAGCTCAGGTGGATAATGCTGGTCAGCATAGGCGCCGGCGTGCGCGTGGTGAGTGCCGGTGCATCGCTTTTGATGCCACTGCGCAGTTGCTCGCGCAGCAGCCAGGTCACGGCGCTGGCATTGACCAGCACCGCCAGCGTGGCTTTCCAGCCGAAGTTGGCGGCCATGAAGGCGCTATCCCATTGCCACGTCGCGGCGACCATCAGCACGGGCGGCGCGGCATAAGCGGTCAGCGTACCGCCGATCGACACGTTGACGAACAGGACGCCGAGCGCGGCGTACTTCTGCCATTCAGGCACGCCATCGCGGAAGATTTGCGGTGCCAGGATCAGGGCGGCCAGCGTCATGGCTGCGGGTTCGGTGATCAGGGAGCCGACCAGCGGCACCAGCGCGAGTCCCAGCCACGCCTGCAGCAGCGGGCGGCCGCCGGACAGCACATTGATCATGCGCTGCACGAAGTCCAGCACCGGCCGCGAGGCCGCTACCACCATCACCACGAAGACAAACAGCGGCTCGGTGTATTGCTGCGTTTCCGCGTAAGCAATCGCATTCTGCGGCCCGGCCACGAAGGCCATCACCACCAGCAGCACCATGGCCCAGAAACCAAACACCACCTCCACCTCGCCCAGCAAATGCAGCAAGCCGCCGTGGCGCGCGGACTTGTGCGACATGCGCTCGAACGCTTTGGCACTAAAGGTATGGACTAAGGCGAGGGCAAACAGGATGGCGCCGATCAGTTGCATGGCAGTTGGTTTTTAGTTGGCAATATTGCCGATTCTATCAGGCGAGCCCTTACTTGCCAGACTCTTGCGGAAACCGCTACCTGCACATCGTCTGGGCCGCTAGGCTGGCTTCATGGCCGATAACTATGATTCCCCCTGGAAGAGGGCGCTCAAACATGATTTGCGCGATTTCATCGCGTTCTTCTTCCCGCAATATTGTGAGCTGATCGACTGGCTGCTGCATCCCTGCATGCGCGACAAGGAGTTGGAGCAATCGCGCCGCGATGGGCGACCGCATTCCCTGATCGCGGATTTGTTGGCTAGCGTGTTCCTCCTCGATGGTCGCGAGATACTGCTGCATATTGAAGTGCAGGCGCAGCGTGACCCCAACTTGGCCAAGCGCATTCTCGATTATAACTATGGCCTGTACAAGGATTACATGCTGCCTGTCGCGAGCCTGGTCGTGCTGGCTGATACAGGTAAGCGTTGGCGCCAGGATTCGTTTCACAATGAGGTGCTTGGCACGCAAATGGGTATCAGGTTTGCAGTAGCAAAATTGTCGGCCTACGCTGAACTCGTTGATGAACTTTTGCTTGAACGGAATGTGTTTGCCTGGGTGACGGCTGCCCACCTGTTGGCGCGCCAGACACATGCCAGGCAGGAGGCGCGTTACGCTGCAAAGTGGCGGCTCGTCAGGCTGCTGTACGAACGGGGATGGCACAAGCGGCGTATCATCGATTTATTCACGGTGGTTCACTGGCTGATGCCATTGTCCGTCGAGTTGGAGCGACGGCTAAGGCGTAACATCGGGCGGCTTGAAAGGAGGTACAGCGTGGAATGGCTTAGCGAATTTGATCAGCTCCGGCTGGAAAAGCGCGAGAAGCGGGGTATTCGAATTGGTCTCGCAGAAGGGCGGCAAGAAGGGCTGCAAAAAGGGCTGCAAGAAGGGCTGCAAGCGGGGGCCGCGAAAGTCCTTGAGCGCTTACTCTATCGCCGCTTTGGCGTGTTGTCGCCAACGGTGCAAAAAAGGCTTGCCAGAGCGTCCCCGGAGCAGCTTGCCCAGTGGGGCGAGGCAGTGCTGGATGCCCAGACGCTGAAACAGGTTTTCTCCGCGCGTTTGTAGGATTATACTGTATGTATGTACAGTATTTTCCGCCATGGCGCTTTTTGACCCACAACCCCTGCACCCGGCCCTCTGGCTGGCCTCCCAACTCACCAGGGGAGCCACGTCCTGTGTGGATACCGGCATTCCAGTGCTTTCCCACCAACTGCCGGGAGGCGGATGGCCCACGGGTGTCCTGACGGAGTTACTACTCCAGCAACCCGGTATCGGTGAATTGCGTTTATTGAAAGCCACCCTGGCCAGCCTGAAACGCCCGGCGGCCTTGCTGCAGCCCCCATACGCCCCGCAAGCGCTCGGCCTCGACTTGCCTCCACAGCAACTGCTGTGGATCCGCAACACCGGCAAGGCCGCCGACGGCTTGTGGGCGGCCGAGCAGATCCTGCGCAGCGGCAGTTGCGGCGCGGTGTTGTTATGGCAGCAGCACATCCGCAACGAATCGCTGCGCCGCCTGCACCTGGCCGCCCAATGCGGCGAAACGCTGTTCTTCCTGCTGCGGCCGATTGCTGCCGCCCAGGATTCCTCGCCGGCGCCGCTGCGGCTGGCGCTGCGGCCGGCGCCCGGCGGCATCAATATCGAATTCGTCAAACGCCGGGGACCGCAGCGCGACACGCCGCTGTTCCTCCCATTAACCCCAACCCTGTTGCAACGCCATGCGTCTGTGGATCGGCCTTTACCTGCCCCGGCTACCGCTCGAAGTGTTCTGTCCGAACTGGTCGGATGACCTGTGCAGCGTCGTGCTGGAGCAGGAGGGCGTACTCGCGGTGTCGTACCGCGCCCATGTGATGGGCGTGCGTCCGGGCATGCGCCGCAGCGGTGCCCTGATGCTGGCGCCCGAAGCGCAGATGCACGAACGCGCCCCGCAGCAGGAAAGGGAAGCCCTGCACGCAGTCGCCATGGCCATGCTGCAATACACGCCGCAAGTGGCGGAAGGCGAGGGCGCCACCCTGCTGCTGGACGTGGGCGCCAGCCTGCGCCTGTTTGGCGGCATCCGCCGCCTGTGCCGCCTGGTGCGGGACAGCCTGCAAAAACTCGGCTTCAGCGGCGTGCTGGGCGTAGCGCCTACTGCGCGCGGTGCCTGGCTGCTGGCGCGCGCCGGCGGCGGCCGCGCGCTCAAGCTGGATAGCCTGCTGCGCCGGCTGCACCGCCTGCCGGTCGGCTTGCTGCCGCCACTGCAGCGCCACCAGCGCTGGCTGGACGGCATCGGCTGCCTCAATATTGGCGACCTGGTGCGCCTGCCGCGACCCGGCCTGCAGCGCCGCTGCGGTCTCGAAGTGCTGGAGATGCTCGATGCCGCGCAAGGCCTGGCGCCCGAAATGCACGAATGGCTGGAAGCGCCGCCCAGCTTCAGGGCCAAGCTGGAACTGTTCGGCCGCATCGAAAATACCGACCTGCTGCTGGCCGGCGCCTGCCGTTTGCTGCAACAGCTGACTGGCTGGCTGTGTGCACGCCAGTTTTCCGTTTCGCGCATCCACCTGCTGCTGGAACATGAGCGCGGCCGCGAAGCGTGCCCACCGACACCTGTGGAAGTCATGCTGGCCGAACCCACCTGGCGCGACGAGCATATCGTGCGCTTGCTGAAGGAGCGCCTGGCAAAAGTGGAATTGCCGGCGCCGGTAATCGGGCTGGTGCTGGAAGCGGCCCAGGTCGAGCCGATGGCGCCGCTCAGCGACTCGCTCTTCCCCGATCCAGGCGGCAGCCCGCAGGATCGCCAGCGCCTGTTCGAAGTGCTGGTGGCGCGCCTCGGTGCCGAGAACGTGCTGCAGCCCTATCCCAAGGCCGACTATCGGCCTGAACACGCCAACCGCTGGGTGCCGCTGCACGAGAAGGTGCGCCCGGCCGACGTCGCGGCCCAGATGCCGCCGCGTCCCTTGCCGCGTCCCGCCTTCCTGCTGCCCAAGCCCATCCCGCTTTTAATGCGCGACCACCGCCCGTTCTATTGCTCACCGCTGCGCATGGTGTCTACCCCCGAGCGTATCGAAGCCGGCTGGTGGAGCGAAACGCAAAGCCGCGACTATTTCATCGCCGAAGGCGAGGACAATGCCTATTACTGGGTCTACCGCGAACGCACGCCCGGCACCGAGGAAACGCGCTGGTACCTGCATGGTTTGTTCGCCTGAAGTATCATTGTTTGCGAAAGGGGGCACGTATGTACGCACAACGACTCGAATTCCCTGGCGCAGACGGGCAACTGCTGGCAGCACGGCTGGACTCTCCGGAGACCGGCGTCCGGGCCTACGCCCTGTTTGCGCACTGTTTCACCTGCGGCAAGGACGTTTTTGCCGCCAGCCGCATCGCGCAGGCGCTGACAGAGCACGGTATTGCCGTGCTGCGCTTCGACTTCACCGGACTGGGGGCCAGCGAGGGCGATTTTGCCAACACCAATTTCTCATCCAATGTGGCCGACTTGCACGCCGCTGCCGACTTCCTGCGGCGCGAGTTCCAGGCGCCGCGTATCCTGATCGGGCATAGCCTCGGCGGAGCGGCAACGCTGGCCTTTGCCGCTACCGTGCCGGAAGCGCAGGCCGTGGTCACCATTGCCGCGCCGAGCGATCCGGTACACGTTACCCATTTGTTCGGCGACCAGATCGATGCGATCACGGCCCAGGGCGAAGCCATGGTGCAACTGGCCGGGCGGCCGTTCCGCATCAAGCGCCAATTCCTGGAAGACGTGGCGGAAAACAGCTTGCGCAACAAGATCGCCAATATGCGCAAGGCTTTGCTCATCATGCACGCGCCGGGCGACACGACGGTCGGCATCAATAATGCGCTGGAAATCTTCACGGCGGCCAAGCACCCGAAGAGCTTCATCTCTCTCGATACGGCGGATCACCTGCTCACCAGCCGGGACGATGCAAGCTATGTAGCAAACATGATCGCTGCGTGGAGCGCGCGCTACCTCAAGGACTGAGCAGGCGTCCAGGCCATCGCCTTCTGGACGGCAGGGCGCTCGCCGACCTGCTCGAGCCAGCGCTGTACCGCAGGCTTGCCGGACAGGTTCAGTTCCAGGTGGGAGGCGGCAGCCTGCGTCCATGGATAGCAGGCGATGTCGGCGATCGTGTAGTGGTCCCCGGCGACGTAGGTGTTGCCGGCCAGGGCGCGGTCGAGCACATTCAGCAAGCGCTCCGCCTCGGCGGTGAAATGCTCTTTCGGCAGCGCCAGGTCCGATTTTGAGAAAAAGCCCAGTTGGCCCAGCATCGGGCCCAGGCCGCCGACCTGCCAGTACAGCCATTGCAAGGTGCGGTAGCGTTCCGGCCCTTGCTGTGGGAGAAAACGGTCGTATTTTTCAGCGAGGTAAGTCAGGATTGCGCCGCTTTCGAACAGCGTCAGCGAGTCGTCCTTTAGCGCGGGAATCTTGTTGTTGGGCGCGATGGCGAGGAATTCGGGGGCGAACTGCTCATGCTCGCGCAGGTTGACCGGCGCCACTTCATACGGAAGATCAAGTTCTTCCAGCAGGATCAGCGGCTTGCGCCCATTGGGTGTGGTCCAGGTGTAGACGGTGAACATGATGGCCACCACTCTAGCGCGGCCAAAAGAAAACGGGCGCACCGCAGTGCGCCCTTTCGGAAGTGATCTACTGTCGCGGCGACAGGATGGCTTCCAGTCGGTCAGGCGTGCCTTCGACGCGTTCCAGGCGCGGATACTTCAAGCCTTCGTAGTACTCCAGCGCGACGGTGCGGAACTGCTGGCCGTGCTTCAACAGCAGTTCGATCGGCTTCCTGCTGGTCTTCGCTTCGGTGATCGCCTTGCGCAGCAGTTCGGCCTTGTAGCCACGGCCATTCACTGCCAGCAGGGTGGTGTTGCCCGACAGGCCAGCCTTGAAGCCGACGCCGTCCCACTGGATGCTTTCGATCTTGCCTTCGCTGCCAACGTTGAAGCCGAGCGAGTAGGTGAAGTCGGCGGACTTGCTGCGCTCTTCGGCTGCCTTCAGGAAGTCGGTCTGCTTTTCGGCGAAGACTAGTTTGTAGCCGGCGCGGCTGATGCCGTCCATCGGCACCGGGCCCAGGTCTTCAACGCGGGTGCGCAGGAAGCCGGACCAGTCGTGCGGCTGCACGCTGTTGAGTACCTTGACCACGTCTTCGAAGGTGTAGTGCAGTGCCTGCACGCGGCCGTCTTCCACGCCGAAGAATTTGGCCGAGAAATCGTCCAGCGAGCGCTTGTCGCCTGACAGTTCGCGGATCTTGGTGTCCACGTCCAGCCAGATCAGCATGCCTTCGGTGTAGTAGTCCTCGCTGCGCTGGTAGTTCGACCACGGGATGGCGCGGCGGGCGTTGATGATCGGGTCGTAGGTGGTGTCCTGCACCGAGCGCCATTCACGGCCCTTCTGGATGCTGTAGCGCGCGGCGGTGGACGCCATGATGTCCTTGATGCTGGCGGCCTTCATCAGGCCGGAGCGCGCAGCCAGTACTTCGCCGTAGTAGGTGGTCTGGCCTTCATACACCCACAGCAGGTCGTTTTGCAGCGGCTGGTTGAAGTTCAGCACGTCCTGGCCTTTCGGGCGGCGGAACTTGCCGTTCCAGGAGTGGGTGAATTCGTGCGGCAGCAGGCCGCGTTCGGACTCGGTCTTGTTCCACTCGGTGAAGTAGTCGGTCTTCAGCGCGTTCTCGCTGGACTGGTGGTGCTCGCGGCCGACGCGGCCGAATTCATCGCTCAGCGCGAACAGGAAGTCGTAGTGCTTGTAGTGCTGGGAGCCGAACACTTTGTAGGTTTGCTTGACCAGGTTGCGGTGCAGTTCGATGTGCTCCGGCTTGGCTTCCAGTGCTTCCGCGGTGTCGGCCACCACGTTCAGGTGCACCGGCACCTTGGCGCCCGGGTCGAGGTCGAAGCGTTTGAAGTGGCGGCCGGCGAACAGCGGCGAGTCGACAAAGGTTTCCACGTCGGTGGTCTTGAAGGCGACCACGTCGCCTTTGCGTTCCGCTTCTTCCAGCGCGGAGCCGTACTGCCAGCCGGCCGGCAGCGTCAGCGTGGCCTGGATCGGGATGCGGCGGGTCGCGTAGCCCGCCGGATACATGGTCAGCGATTGCCACTGGATGCCCAGCATGTCAGGCGTAATCGAAGTACGGCCTTGCGCTGCTTCGGTCGGGGCCAGGTGCTGATACTCCACCTCGATCGACTTGGCGCCGGCCGGTACCTCAACGTGGAAGGCGTACACGTTCACGTTGTCGCGGCGCCATGGCAGGCTTTTGCCATTGACCGATACCTTGAAGCCGGCGAACTGGTTCAGCGCACCGGTCGGGCCGTGCTGGGCCGTCACCCACTGCGGGAACAGTAGCGTCATCTTGCCCGGCCTGGCAGGGATGGTCTGCTGGATGCGGTAGATATTCTGCGCGGTATTCGAGGCATCGACCTTCATCACGATGGTGCCTGGGTAAGGCTGGTCGGCCGGGGCAGGGATGGCTTGGCCGGCGTGGGCACTGAAGGCGGTGCCCAGCAGCAGGGCGAGGGCAGTGTTGGTGAACAGTTTCATTTATTTCAACGTGGAAAGTGCGACGGGCGAGTTTAGCACGCAGGGGGAGGCAAAATGTTTCGGAACGTAACGTGAAAAAAACCCTTGAAATCCTTTTTGCGGCACCTATATCGGATTCAGCGGTTGCCCAGCCGGGGACCGCCTGACCTTATATCGCTTAAATTGAAAGGATATGAAAATGCGTACTTTTGACCTGACCCCACTGTATCGTTCCGCCATCGGTTTTGATCGCCTGGCCCAGATGCTGAATGATTCGAATCGCAGCGACCAGCCTAGCTACCCTCCGTACAACATTGAACTGGTTTCCGAAGACCAGTACCGTATCGTGATGGCGCTGGCCGGTTTTGACCGCAGCGAAATCGACATTACTTCCGAGCGCGACTCCCTGGTGGTGATTGGGCGCAAGCAGAAAGACAGCCAGGGAAAGACCTTCCTGCACCGTGGCATCGCCTTCCGCGACTTCGAGCAGCGTTTCCAGCTTGCCAACCACGTCAAGGTGACCGGCGCTTCCTTCGACAACGGCATCCTCAGCATCGAACTGGTGCGCGAAGTGCCGGAGGCGCTGAAGGCCCGCAAGATTGCCATTGACGGCGTGGTCAACCACACTGCCCTGGAGCAGCAAGCTGCCGCCTGATTGCGCGCAGCCCCATGAAAAGGCCGGATTTCCGGCCTTTTTTGCATTAAGACGCGTCTAAGTTTGATGCCGCATATTAGAGCCGTTGAGAAAGCAATCTTCTTCAGGAGTTTAATCATGCGCAACGCCACCACCATGTTCCTCGCCCTGGCCACCGCCGGTGTTATCGGTGCCGGTGCAGCCATCGCTGTCCAGCAGAGCCAGGCCTTCGCATCGCCGCATCCCGTGCTTACCGCCAGCGCCCCGGCCAATGCCGCCCAGGGCGCGCCGGCGCCGGTGCCCGCGCCGATGATCTCCCTGCCTGACTTCAGCGTGATCGCAACGAGCAACGGCCCGGCTGTGGTGAACATCAGCACCACCGGTACCACCAAGGCGCAATTCCGCGCGGACGATGATGCCGAGAACGACCCGTTCTACGAATTCTTCCGCCGCTTCCAGGCCCCTGGCCAGCGCGGCCGCGGCGGCGCTCCCAGCCCGACCCACGGCGTTGGCTCCGGCTTCATCGTCAGCGCCGACGGCATCATCCTGACCAATGCCCACGTGGTACGCGACGCCAGCGAGGTGACGGTCAAGCTGACCGACCGCCGCGAATTCCGCGCCAAGGTGCTGGGCTCCGACCCGAAAACCGACGTGGCCGTGCTGAAGATCGAGGCCAAGAACCTGCCCGTGGTGCCGCTGGGCCGTTCCAGCGACGTGAAGGTGGGCGAGTGGGTGCTGGCCATCGGCTCGCCGTTCGGCCTGGAAAACACGGTGACCGCTGGGGTGGTGAGCGCCAAGGGCCGTTCCCTGCCAGACGATTCCAACGTGCCCTTCATCCAGACCGACGTGGCGATCAACCCCGGCAACTCGGGCGGCCCGCTGTTCAACACCAAGGGTGAAGTGATCGGCATCAACTCGCAGATCTACAGCCAGAGCGGCGGCTACCAGGGCCTGTCGTTTTCGATCCCGATCGACGTGGCGACCCGCGTGCGCGACCAGGTGGTCAAGACCGGCAAGGTGGTGCATGCGCGCCTGGGCGTGATGGTGCAGGAAGTGAACCAGGGCTTCGCCGACTCCTTCGACCTGGAGTCGCCGGAAGGCGCGCTGGTGTCGAACGTGGAACGCGGCGGCCCGGCCGACAAGCTTGGCCTGAAGGCGGGCGATGTGATCCGCAAGATGAACGGCCAGAAGATCGTTGCCTCGGGCGATTTGCCGGCAATGGTGGGACTGGCCATGCCGGGTGATAAAGTAGCGCTTGAGGTCTGGCGCCAGGGTAAGACCCTGACGCTGGAAGGCAAGCTGGGTAACGCCTCCGAGCGCAATGTGGCGGCGGTGCAGAACGATGAAGCTGCCGCCAAGCTGCGCCTTGGCTTGTCGCTGCGCCAGCTCGACCCGCTGGAGCGCCGTGAATCCGGCCTGGCATCGGGCCTGCTGATCGAGGATGCCGGCGGCGCCGCCGCCAGCGCCGGCGTGCAGCCGGGCGACGTGCTGCTGTCGGTGAACGGCCGGGCTGTCACTTCCGTGAACGATGTGCGCGACCTCGTGGCAAAATCGACCAAATCCGTAGCGCTGTTGATCCAGCGCGGCGAGGACCGCATCTTTATCCCGGTGCGCCTCGGCTAACATAACAAGAAAGGTAGTAAGAAATGCGCCTCCTGCTGGTAGAAGATGACACGATGATCGGCGAGGTAGTGCTCGACCTGCTGAGGGCAGAGCACTACGCCGTCGACTGGGTCAAGGATGGCGCGATGGCCGACACGGCCCTGCAAACCCAGACCTACGACCTGGTGCTGCTGGACCTGGGCCTGCCGAAGAAAGACGGGCTGGAAGTCTTGCGCTCGATGCGTACGCGCAAGGAGCTGACGCCGGTGCTGGTGGCCACCGCGCGCGACGCGGTGGAGCAGCGCATCGCCGGCCTGGATGCCGGCGCCGACGACTATGTGCTCAAGCCCTACGACCTGGACGAGCTGCTGGCCCGCATCCGCGCCTTGCTGCGCCGCGCCGCCGGCCGCGCCGAACCGGTGTTCGAGCACAAGGGCGTGTCGATCAACCCGCAGACGCGCGAAGTGATTGCCAACGGCCAGCCGGTCAGCCTCTCGGCCCGCGAGTGGGCGGTGCTGGAAGCGCTGATCGCGCGCCCGGGCATCGTGCTGTCGCGCGCCCAGCTGGAAGAAAAGCTGTACAGCTGGAAGGATGAAGTCAATTCCAATGCGGTTGAAGTGTACATCCACGGCTTGCGCAAGAAGCTCGGCTCCGAGCTTATCCAGAACGTGCGCGGCCTCGGCTACATGGTGCCGAAGGCATGATGATGGCGGTCCCGAAGGTCAACGTCACGCACTCGCTGCGTGGGCGCCTGCTATGGTTCCTGCTGGCGGCGATCACCATGGCCGCCGTGGCGCAGGCCATGATCGCCTACAGTTCGGCGCTGAGCGACGCCGACCAGATCTTCGACTACCACATGCAGCAGATGGCCATGTCGCTGCGCTCGAATGCGCCGATGGCGGCCACCGGCAACCGCGACCCGAATGACCCCGGCAACGACGAGATGGTGGTGCAGGTGTGGACGCCGGACGGCATCCAGGTCTTCCGCTCGCTGTCGCGCGCGGAGCTGCCGCAGCGTGCGGTGCTGGGCTTCTCCAACGTGCGCGCCAATGGCACGACTTACCGCGTATTTTCGGCGCAGACTGCGACCCAGACCATCCAGATCGCCCAGGACCTGGCCGTGCGCAAGCGCATGGCGGGCACGCTGGCGCTGCGTACGGTCGGCCCGATCGCGCTGATGGCGCCGGTGCTGATGATCGTGGTGTGGTGGGTTGTTTCCGGCTCGCTGGCGCCGGTGGCGCGCGTGCAGCGGCAGCTGGCTTCGCGCAAGGCCGACGATCTGTCCGAGGTGTCGGATGCCGACCTGCCGGACGAGGTGCGGCCGCTGGTGCAGGAATTGAACCTGCTGTTCTCGCGCGTGCAGACGGCGTTCGAAGCGCAGCAGAACTTCGTGGCCGATGCGGCGCACGAGCTGCGCACGCCGCTGGCGGCGCTCAAGCTGCAAATCCTCAGCCTGGCCCGCGCCGATTGCAGCGAAGCGCGCGACGTGGCGATTGGCCGCCTGTCGGCAGGCGTGGAACGGGCTTCGCGCCTGGTCGAACAGTTGCTGGTGCTGGCGCGTACCGAAGCGGCCGATACCAAGATGGAACCGGTCAGCCTGACCGATCTCGCCAAGCGCGCGGTGGGCGACATGGCCGGCGCCGCGCAGGGGCGCAGTATCGACCTGGGATTGGAACAGGCCGACGAGGCGACAGTGCAGGGCCAGGGCGACGCCCTGGTAATCCTGCTGCGCAACCTGGTCGACAACGCGGTCAAGTACACGCCGGCCGGCGGCACGGTCGACGTGTCGGTGCTTGGCGCCGGCGCGGCGGGCGGCGCCGGGCCGCGGCTGGTGGTGGAAGACAGCGGCCCGGGCATCGAGCCGGAAGAACGCCAGCGCGTGTTCAACCGCTTCTACCGCGTGCCGGGCAGTGAAGCCCAGGGCAGCGGCCTTGGCCTGGCCATTATCCGGGCCATCGCCGAACGGCACGGCGCCAGGCTGGCGCTGGACGCCTCGGAACGCCTGGGAGGCCTGAAAGTGACGGTGGAGTTTGCCCCGCGCTAGAATGTCGTTTTTGACAATCGGAGCAGGGCATGCGGAAGATCGGTTTCTCGGGGACGCTGGATCCCATCACCAACGGCCATATGTGGGTGATTGGCGAAGCGCGTTCCCTCGCGGAGGAAGTGGTGGTCTTCCTGTCCGAGAACTCCACCAAGGCGCCTAAATTCTCGGCCGAGGAGCGCAAGGCCATCGTGCTGGCCAGTTGCGCCGAGCGTGGCTGGGGCAATGTCAGCGTGCAGATCGTCAAGAGCGAATACACGGCGCGCGTGGCCAAGCGCAACGGCGTCGATTACCTGATCCGCGGCATCCGCAGCACCGCCGATTTCGATTACGAAAACCTGATCCAGCAAACCAATGTGGAAGTGATCGGCGGCGCCAAGACGCTGTTCGTGATGCCGCCGCGCGACCTGGGTTCGGTGAGCTCCAGCTTCGTCAAGGCGCTGGAAGGCCCGGTAGGCTGGAACTGGACCATGAAGAAATTTGTTCCCGCGCCGGCGTACAAGGCGTGGATCCTGGCCTGGCTGCGCAAGGAGTGGGACAGCCTGTGGCGCGAACGCCCGCATGCGGCCGACTGGTTCGAGCGCGTGACCGGCGAGGTGGCCTACGGCGGCGCCGGGCGCCATTACCACAACCTCGACCACCTGGTGCACGGGTTGGCCGAGATCCGCGCCTGGGCCGCCAATACCGGCGCTGCGCCGGCCGACGTGGCCCTGGTCAAAGCCGCCTTCTGGTTCCACGATGCCGTGTATGCCCATGGCGCCGGCGAGGTATCGAATGAGGAAGCCAGCGCCCGGATGTGGCTGGGCAGCGGGCTGGAGCCGGATGCAGTGCGCGCCGACGAGGTGGCGACCCTGATCCGCGCCACCGACCACTTCCAGGGCGGGGCCATCGTGCACCCGCTGAAGGACAGCATGCTGTCGGTGGACCTGGCCATCCTTGGCCAGGAGGCCGAGGTGTACCAGGCCTATGCGCGCGGCATCCGTGCCGAATACGCCCATGTGCCGGAAGGGCGCTACAACAGCCAGCGCGCCCAGGTCCTGGCGCATTTGCGCGGCAAGGCTGAAGCGGGCACGCTGTTCGCTGACCCGTTCTTCACCGAAAACTACACTGCCGCGGCGATTGCGAACATGGGCGCCGAGTTGGCGCTAATTTCGAAGGGGTAAGGGAAGCGCGAGGTCGCGCCAGAAGCATTCCACTTCCTCCAGTGCGTTCGCTTTGGCGCACTTTTCGGAAACGGCGCTGAGGATGAATTCTTCCGCCGACATTTGCTCTACCGGCGCCCATTTGGCGATTGCGGAAATAACGTCGCCAGCCAGGTGAATCGTCATTGCAGCCATATGACCTCCTCCGAGTGGGTTGTGATTCCACATTGCATCAATTGACCGGACGAGACTTTGCGCTATATCAAGCCATACGCAAGAGCCCGTGTCCCGCCATGGGGTCACACCGGTTTTGAGACACGGGCTCGGCCGTCTTGCAGCAGAGCCCGTGTCTCATTTCGAGTGTGACCCCATGGTGGGACACGGGCTGGGCCGTGGCGGCGCTTAGAACTTCAAGTGCAGGCGTGCGAAGTAGGCTACGCCGTTCAGGCCGAATTGCACGCTCTCGTACTTGAAGCCGTTGTCGGTTTCCAGCGGGTCTTGCGGCGTCGGGTGCACGTCGAAGATGTTGGCGGCGCCGAAACTCAGCTTGGTGGTCTTGTTGAAGGCGTAGGTGAAGCCCAGGTCGGCCGAGGTCTTCGCTTCATATTTCTGGTTCGGCACGCCTGCTGCGGTGCCGCTCCAGGTGCCCAGGGTTTGCGGGCCGAAATGGATGATCTTGAAGTTGGTCTCCAGCGCGCCGGTCGCGTAGTCGAAGCCCAGCGTGGCTTTGCGGCGCGGGCCGCCCTGTTCCAGGAACAGGCGTTCACGCTCGGACAGCAGCACGTCTTCGAAGCCTTGCAGGGCGGCCGGGGTGTGGATGTCGGTCACCTCGGTCTTGCTGAAGTTCATGGCCAGGAAGGTGGTCAGCTTGTTGCCGAACAGGGTCGCCTTGTGCGAGGCGGTCAGGTCCAGGCCCTGGGTCTTGGTGTCGACCGAGTTGACGAAGAACTGGGCGGCGCCCACCCCCAGCGTTGCCAGCTTGGCGGCCAGGGCCGGGTAGTTGTCCTCGTTGAACTGGCCGGACAGCACGATGCGGTCCTTGATCTTGATGTGGTACAGGTCGGCGGTCACCGACAGCGCGTCGTTCGGGGTCCAGGTTGCGCCCAGCGTGTAGCTGCGCGACTTCTCTTCCTTCAGCGGATCGAGGCCGGCGATCTTGCCGACCGGGCCCACGGCGGGGCTGATCGAGATATTGGTGGCGACACCGGCTACGAAGTCGGTGTAGGTCGAGGAGAAGTAGGCCTGCTGCAGCGACGGCGCGCGGAAGCCGGTCGAGGCGGAGGCGCGCAGCAGCACCGGATCGGCCACGCGGTAGCTGCCGGCGATCTTGCCGGTTACGGTGGAGCCGAAGTCGCTGTATTTCTCCCAGCGCAGCGCGCCCTGCAGCTTGGTGTTCTTGTTGAGGTCCGCTTCCAGGTCGAGGTAGGCGGCGCTGCTGTGGCGCTTGGCGCTGGTGGCGTCGGCCGGCTGGAAGCCGGGGAAGCCCTGGCTGCCGGCATTGCCGCCGCCGGCGCCGTCGGCGTCGATGTAGGAGCCCGGCTCGCCGGCGAAGATCTTGTATTTCTCGGCGCGGTACTCGGCACCGAATGCCACGTTCAGGCCATCGCCCGCCACGCCTTCGAAGTAGCGGTTCATGTCGAAGTTGGTGGTCGACTGCTGGAACGAGAAACCGCCCGCGTCGAAGTGGTCGGCGCTCACGCCCTTGCCGCCGTTCAGCAGGTCAAGGTTGGCGATCGACGCATTCAGCGTGTTGCTGATGTCGTATTTCAGGCGGTTGTAGCCGTAGGTCTGCGACAGGTCGGCATTCCATTCGCCGACCTTCTGGCGGTAGCCGAAGATCGCGTAACGGTCGTCCATGTCGCCATTGATGAACGGGACGAAGCCGTTCGGGTACATGGCGACCGAGTTCTTGGCCGGGACGTCGGTGTCGGCATTGCGGGCAAAGGCGCCGCTCGATGCGTCGCGCTGCTGCACGCCGCCGGTGAAGTAGACGCGGCCCGGACCGGCCGGGATTTCGCCGTTGACGTACAGCGTCTTGTTCCTGGTCTTGGAGTCGCCGATGATGCGCGGGTTGCCTTCTTCGGCGCGGTTGGAGCGGCCGCGGTCCAGGAATTCGCCGGTGATGCCGACAGTGCCGCCGGCGACCGCGAAGCCGCAGTAGGCCGAGGCCAGCCAGTTCTTGCCGTCGCCCGCGCCATACTGGCCGTAGCCGACTGCCGATTCGCAGCCCACGTTCTTTTTCAGGCCGATGTCCATCACGCCGGCAATCGCGTCGGAACCATATTGCGCGGCGGCGCCGTCGCGCAGCACTTGCACGTCCTTGATCGCCATCACCGGGATGGCGTTCATGTCGGTACCGGTTGCGCCGCGGTTGCGCGCGCCGAAGATGTTGACCAGCGAGGAGGTGTGGCGGCGCTTGCCGTTCACCAGCACCAGGGTCTGGTCCGAGCTCAGGCCGCGCAGCGCGGCGGAGTCCACCAGGTCGGCGCCGTCGGCGCCGCTCTGGCGCGTCGAATTGAACGAAGGCGAAATGAAGGTCAGGGTTTGGGCCAGGTCGAACTGAGCGCCTTGTTCGGAGGCCTTGCTCAGGGAAATGACATCGACCGGTGCTACGGTATCGGTAAGGGAACTGGTGGCGCGGCGCGAGCCAACCACGTTCACCACGGTCATGTCGCTGGAAGAGGATTGGGTTTGTGCTGCTACAGGCAGGGCGGACAGGGCACCGGCGCCATACAGCGCGGTCAGGACGGCTTTACGCAGAATCGAATGACTTGACAATTTTTTGCTCCTAGGAAAAATTGTCTTTGATTCTAGCCGAACTACATTTATGCAGCGTTCACAAATGACAAGTTTACGTTGCAACCACGCCACGCCCGGTGCTGCGGATCATACGTATTCGGCAGCGCCGCCGATCAGGACCTGGCCGCCGTCGAGCCTGGTGCGCAGCAGGGCATGACAACGGGGTGGCGCGGTGGGCTGGAAACGGTGTAGAATACTGTATGGATATACAGTTATCGCGCGCCGGGCTGCCCGCCTATGCGGAGCTGTTTTGCCTGACAAACTTTTCATTTTTACACGGCGCCTCCCATGCTGAAGAGCTGGTGGAGCGCGCGGTAAAACTCGGCTATAGCGCGCTGGCCATCACGGATGAGTGTTCGCTGGCCGGCGTGGTGCGGGCGCATGGCGAGGCCAAGCAGGCTGGCCTGAAGCTGCTGATCGGCGCCCACTTCCACCTGACCCATGCCGACGGCAGTCCCGCGCTTTCGCTGCTGGCGCTGGCGACCAACCGCAATGGCTATGGCAACCTGTCCGAGATGATCACCCTCGGCCGCATGCGCGCCGGCAAGGGCAGTTATGAGCTGCATCCGGACGATTTCGCCAACCCGCCGCCTGAGCGCGAACATTTGCGCGGCCTGCCGGATTGCCTGCTGCTCCTGCTGCCGGAGTACCCGGCCGAGGTGGAGCGCCTGCACCGGCAGGCATCCTGGGTGGCAGCCACCTTTGGCGAACGCACCTGGCTCGCCACAACCATGCTGGGCCGCGCCTTCGACGAAGCGCACGGCACGGCGATCGAGGAAGTCTCGCTGCAGCATGCCTTGCCGATGGTCGCCGCCGGCCACGTGTGCATGCACGTGCGTTCCCGTAAGCCGCTGCATGACACGCTGACGGCGGTGCGGGTTGGCAAGCCGGTCAGCGAATGCGGTTATGAACTGGGGCAGAACGCCGAGCAGCATTTGCGTTCGCGCCTGCGCCTGGCCAACGTCTATGCGCCGCAAGTGCTGGAAGAAACGGTGCGTATTGCCGGTCTGTGCCAGTTCTCGCTGGAAGAGCTGCGCTACGAATATCCGAACGAGTTGATCCCGCCGGGGCATACGCCGTCCAGCTTCCTGCGCCAGGAAACCTATATCGGCGCCCACCGCCGCTATCCGGCCGGTGTGCCGGCCAATGTGCAGAAACAGATCGAGGAAGAGCTGGCGCTGGCGGCGCAACTGAAGTACGAGTATTTTTTCCTGACGGTGTACGACATCGTGCGCTATGCGCGCTCGCAGGAAATCCTGTGCCAGGGGCGAGGCTCGGCCGCCAATTCGGCCGTCTGCTACTGCCTTGGAATTACCGAAGTCGATCCCGCGCTCGGCAACAGCGTAGTAGGGCGCTTCATGTCGATCGAGCGCGATGAGCCGCCCGACATCGACGTCGATTTCGAGCACCAGCGCCGCGAGGAGGTGATCCAGTACATCTACCGCAAATACGGCCGCCATCGCACGGCGTTGGCGGCGACAGTCATTTGCTATCGCACCAAGAGCGCGCTGCGCGATAGCGGCAAGGCGCTGGGCGTGGACCTGGAAATCGTCGAGAAGGTCGCCAAATCGCACCGCTGGTTCGACCGCAAGCACGAGCTGATGGAGCGCTTCGCAGAATGCGGGCTGGACCCGGAATCGCCGGTGGCGCACCAGTGGGCCCATCTGGTGCTGCAATTCCTCAGTTTCCCGCGCCATTTGTCGCAGCACGTGGGCGGCTTCGTTATTTCGCAGGACAAGCTATCGCGCCTGGTTCCAATCGAAAACGCGGCCATGGAAGATCGCAGCGTGATCCAGTGGGACAAGGACGACCTGGAAGAACTGGGCTTGCTGAAGGTGGACGTGCTGGCGCTGGGCATGCTGTCTGCGCTGCGTCGCGCCTTTGACCTGGTCAGCGTGCGCCGCGGTGAAATCTTCACCATGCAGGACGTGCCGCGCGAAGATCCCGCCACCTACGAAATGATCTGCCAGGCCGACACCATCGGCGTGTTCCAGATCGAATCGCGGGCACAAATGAGCATGCTGCCGCGCCTGAGGCCGCAAGTGTTTTACGACCTGGTGATCGAAGTCGCGATCGTGCGGCCCGGACCGATCCAGGGCGGCATGGTGCACCCCTACCTGCAGCGGCGCATGGGCAATGCGAAGGTCGACTACCCGCCGGGACTTAAGAAAGCGCTTGGCCGCACGCTGGGCGTACCGATCTTCCAGGAGCAGGTGATGCAGGTAGTGATCGACGCTGCCGGCTTCACGCCGGGCGAAGCCGACCAGTTGCGGCGTTCGATGGCTGCCTGGAAGCGCAAGGGCGGCCTGGAAAAATACCAGCCGCGCATTGTGTCGGGTATGGTGGATCGCGGCTATGACGAAGCTTTTGCGCTGCAGATATGCCAGCAAATCCAAGGCTTCGGCGAGTACGGCTTCCCCGAATCGCACGCGGCCAGTTTTGCATGGCTGACGTATGTGAGCTCATGGATCAAGTGCCACGAACCGGCCGCCTTTCTGTGCGCACTGCTGAATAGCCAGCCGATGGGCTTCTATTCGCCGTCGCAACTGGTGCAGGATGCGAAGCGGCATGGCATCGAGGTGAGGCCGGTGGATATCACTTCCAGCGGCTGGGAATCATCGCTGGAAGAACGTGGGGGCGAAGGGCAGCCTGCGGTGCGGCTTGGCATGGCGCTGCTGCGCGGCATGCGGGCTGAAGCCGCACTGCGCATTGAAGAGACGCGCGCGATCAGGCCCTTTGCCAGCGTGACTGAACTGGCGCGGCGCGCCGACCTGGATCGTCACGACCTGCAAGTGCTGGCCGGCGGCAATGCCTTGCGCTCGTTGGCGGGCAACCGCCGGCAGGCGCTGTGGGATGCAGCGGGCGCGGTGCCGGACAAGGATTTGCTGCGGCCGACCGAAATGGAGGAGGAGACTCCGCAACTGGTGCCGCCAACCGAGGGCGAAGAAATCCTCGGCGACTACCGCTCGCAAGGCTTGACGCTGGGACGCCACCCGCTGGCGTTGCTGCGCCCCGCGCTCCTGGCCAAGCGCTTCCTGCCGGCCGATGTGCTGAACACCTTCAGCAACAACCAGCTGGCGCGGGGCGCCGGCATCGTCACCGGCCGCCAGCGGCCCGGCACCGCAAAGGGCGTGCTGTTTGTCACCATCGAAGACGAGACAGGCTACGTCAACGTGATCGTCTGGCCCGACCTGGTGGAAAAATACCGGCGCGAAGTGCTGGGCTCTTCATTGCTCGGGGTGTACGGCGTGTGGCAGCAGGAAGGCATCGTGCG
The DNA here is from genome assembly GCF_001425005.1 of Duganella sp. Root336D2. GTDB lineage: Bacteria > Pseudomonadota > Gammaproteobacteria > Burkholderiales > Burkholderiaceae_D > Rugamonas. The sequence continues at coordinate 827,878 of NZ_LMDB01000012.1, forward strand.
CCACCTCGTCGCGCGCCGCCTGGTCGACTTGTCGCACTTGCTCGGCCGCCTGCCAACGGCCAGCCGCGACTTCCAATAAGGACAAGATGGCGCGCCCGTGAGTTTTGATGACAATGTGTGCGGGTCGGTGGTGATAAAATTTTTTGCATGAATGGAAAATTAATAGCACTTCTTGCTGTATGCCTGCTCGCTGCTTGCCAACGAACCCCCGAAACCAGACCGGCTGCCCAGAAAGACGTGGCAGTTGCCGCTCCCGAAGAAGAACAGGATCTTGAGAAAGCCTTGACGCGTGCCGTGTTCGGCAACGCCGCGCTTGTCAACGGCCGCGAGGTGCTTGGCTTTAAAGATCTGGGGCACGGCAAGGCGGCGCTGGTTATCAGCGAAATTCCTCAAGGCAGTCCAGAGCCCGGTATGCGCGATATGGCGCTGCAGGCGACCATCAGCGCCTTCCTGCTGGATAAGGTTGATGGGAAATGGACTGTCACCCGGCGGCACGAATCGATCGCCGACATGGGCAGCAATGGCAATGCCGGAGAATTGACCTGGGTGACGCTGGGTGCCGGCAAGCCTGGCTTTGCGATCGTCGACGAGAGCGGCAACCGTGGCCAGTCGGTGAAGTCGCTGGCGCTGTTCGACCTGACAGCGAAAGACATGCGCGCCCTGGCAGGCAAACCGGTCCTCGTCCATTCGGACAATGACGGCGACTGCGAAGGCGAACGCCCGCATTGCTGGAATATCAGCGGCGAATGGCGCCTTGTGCAGAACCAGGGGCAGGCCTATGCGGACCTGGAGATCGCCTTCAGCGGCGTCGTTGAACAAAGGTCGGAGGAGGCTAAGCAAAAAGCCGACGCGCTGACAGATGCCGCCGGTGCCGAGCCGTCCTATGACGAATACCTAGCCGCCCTTGGCCCGCGCGACCAGCGCAAAGTCAAATCAACAGCGCGCTACGCTTTGAGCGAGAAGGGCATTCGCCTCGCCAGCGGCGAAAATCCTGCGGAGACATCAGATGGCGAATAAATGGGTAATGTTTGGCGCAGCGCTGATGCTCGCTGCCTGCAGCAAAAAAGCGCAGCCGCCGGCGCTTGGCGAGCCAGCGTCGGCATCAGCGACAGCGGTGGCGGTGGAAGCGAAGCAGGTGGTCGACCCAAAGACCGCCCGCATGATGGAGCTTCTGCGGGCCGTATATGGCGACAAGGCTGCGCACGAAAACTACCTGGACGTTGAGCTGCCGGATGTGGAAAAGCGCGACGAACTGAGCCTCTATCGCCTGGAACCGGTCGCAATGCGCGAACTGCCGGATGGCCGGGTCGTCGTCGTTGCCAATGCGCAGATGGTGGATACGAATGGAGAGGCAATGGCTTACCACGTCACGACCGGCCTGCTGAGCGCCTACATCCTCCACAAGGAGGCAGGCCAATGGAAGACCGATGCGCGTCACGAGAACGTTGCATCACTTGGCTCCAGCGGTACCTTTGGTGAGGTGGAGTGGGTCACGCTGGGTGAAGGCAAGCCGGGATTCATCGTGCAGCATGGCGGCATCTGGCAGGGTTATTCGATCAACCTGATCTCCGTATTTGACCTTGCAGATGGCACCTTGCACGACCTGGCTGGCGACCTGTCGCTGTCTTCGGAAAACGAGGGCGCTTGCGGGGAGGAAACCTCGCATTGCTGGTCGGTCGACGGTAAATGGAAATTCGAAAAGCGCGAAGGCGCGCCATATGACGACTTGGTGCTGCACTTTACCGGTTACGACGAGGAGCGTGCCGAGAGCGCGCCGGAAACAGAATCGCGCAAGCGCAAGGACGTAAGCGGCATGGCGCGCTACAAATTCGATGGCGGCCGCTATGTGCTGGTCGAGGGAGAGAACATTGTTCCGGGTGTTTGAAATCCGGCCAGCAGTAGCGGACGACGCTTCGGCGATCAGTGCGCTGATCCTGTCGCTGCAGCCCTACCTGACCATTGAGCCGGATGGAAGCGGCGCCGAAGAATTCCTGGTATCGCTGTCGCCCGATATCATCCGCCGCAACCTGCAAGACGAAGCCTACCGCTACCAGCTCGCCTTCGACGGTGAGGCGCTGGCCGGTGTCGTTGCAGTGCGCGACAACGCGCACCTGTTCAGCCTTTACGTCGGCTCGCCGTGGCACGGGCAGGGCGTCGGCAAGCGCTTGTGGGAGAGCGCCCGCGCTGGCGCGCTGGCGCGCGGCAATGCGGGCAACTTTACCGTCAATTCATCCACCTTCGCCGAAGGAATGTACCGCCACCTGGGCTTCACGGCTACCGGCCCGGTGGCGGAAATGCATGGGATACGCTTTATCCCGATGCGCCTGGAGCTTTAACGAGAGCTCTGGTCAAGGTGGCTTGGACCGCTGGTCGAGCTGCTGGTGCCGTAGAAATTGTGCAGCTCAGTGGCCCAGGTCTGGTTGGCCATATCCGGCCAATGGTTCTTATCGAAGCCGGGCGCCTGTTCGATGCGCTCCTTGTCGATATTCAGCGTCATGCGGTGGTTGGATGTGTCGAGCGATAGCGCTTCGAACGGCACCGCAAACAGTTTCTCGCCGATGCCCAGCACGCCGCCGGATGCCATTACCACATAGGCGATGTGACCGGTCTGCATGTCGAGCATGATCTCCTTGACCGTGCCCAGGTGTTCATTCTGCAGGTTATGGACATGGTCGCCGATCAGGGTGTCCGCGCCCATCAGGCGGGGACCTGGGCCCTGGTGGCCGGTGTCGACATAGTTGCCATATTCGTCGCGATCAAGACTCATGGTGGCCTCCTGTTGAAATAAAGTCATTGTTGCTGCTTGGCGGGGCAGGGGTCTGTTCGGTGCCGCACGCATTTGCTTCCAAAATGAGCTATAATTTCAATTTCCCGCTGCGCGCCTTCACGGCGCCGATCTCGCAATGACCAAATTTGTCTTCGTCACTGGTGGCGTTGTGTCGTCCCTTGGTAAAGGGATTGCCGCCGCCTCCCTCGCCGCGATCCTCGAATCGCGAGGCCTCAAAGTCACCATGCTCAAACTGGACCCGTACATCAACGTGGACCCAGGCACCATGAGCCCAATGCAACACGGTGAAGTTTTCGTTACCGATGATGGTGCTGAGACTGACCTGGACCTCGGTCACTACGAGCGTTTCATTTCCACCCGCATGCGCAAGGTGAACAATTTCACCACCGGCCAGATCTACGAATCCGTGATCCGCAAGGAACGCCGCGGCGAGTACCTGGGCAAGACCGTGCAGGTGATCCCGCACATCACCAATGAAATCCAGGATTACATCCGCCGCGGCGCGGAAGGCTACGACGTCGCCCTGTGCGAAATCGGCGGCACCGTCGGCGATATCGAATCGCTGCCATTCCTGGAAGCCGCGCGCCAGCTGTCGCTGCGCGCAGGCCGCAAGAACTGCGCTTTCGTCCACCTGACCCTGGTGCCGTACATCGCATCGGCCGGCGAGCTGAAAACCAAGCCTACCCAGCACTCGGTACAGAAGCTGCGCGAGATCGGTATTTCCCCGAACGCGCTGCTGTGCCGCGCCGACCGCAAGATCCCGGAAGACGAAGTGGCGAAGATCTCGCTGTTCTCGAACATCGAAGAACGCGCCGTGATTTCGGTATGGGACGTGGACACCATCTACAAAGTGCCGCAGATGCTGCACGACCAGGGCCTGGACGCGATCATCTGCGAGGCGCTGGACCTGAACCCGGCACCGGCCGACCTGTCCATGTGGGCAAAGCTGATCCACAACCTGGAAAACCCGAAAGCGGAAGTGTCGATCGGCATGGTGGGCAAGTACGTCGAACTGACCGAATCCTACAAATCGCTGACCGAAGCGCTGCGTCACGCCGGCCTGCACACCGAGTCGCGCGTGAACATCGAATACATCGACTCGGAAGAGATCGAGAGCAAGGGCACCGCCGAACTGGAAAAGTTCGACGCCATCCTGGTACCGGGCGGCTTCGGCAAGCGCGGCGTGGAAGGCAAGATCAAGGCGGCGCAATTCGCCCGTGAATCCAAGGTGCCTTACCTGGGCATTTGCCTGGGCATGCAGGTTGCGCTGATCGAATACGCGCGCCACATGGCCGGCTTCAGCAAGGCCAACTCCACCGAGTTCGAGCCGGACACCGAGCAGCCGCTGGTGGCCCTGATCGACGAATGGCAGAACGAAGACGGCAAGGTCGAGAAGCGCGACGCCAACTCCGACCTGGGCGGCACCATGCGCCTGGGCGCGCAGACCTGCGAAGTGAAGCCGGGCACCCTGGCCTCCGAGATCTACGGCAGCGTGGTGACCGAGCGTCACCGTCACCGCTATGAAGCGAACAACCATTACCTGGCCCGCGTGGAAGAAGCCGGCCTGGTGGTGGCGGCGCGCACCCCGAACGAGAACCTGTGCGAAATCATGGAACTGCCGCGCACCGGCGCCAATTCGCACCCATGGTATATGGGCGTGCAGTACCACCCAGAGTTCAAATCGACCCCGCGTGACGGCCACCCGCTGTTCACGTCCTTCATCAAGGCAGCCCTGGCGCATAAAGCAGCCGGCACTCGTTTGGAGAATGCAGCATGAAGCTCGCTGGTTTTGAAGCAGGCCTGGACAAACCGTTCTTCCTGATCGCAGGCACCTGCGTGATCGAATCGCGCCAGATGGCGTTCGACACCGCCGGCGCGCTGAAGGAAATGACCGCTGAACTGGGCATCCCGTTCATCTACAAGTCCTCCTTCGACAAGGCCAACCGCACCTCCGGTACTTCGTACCGCGGGCCGGGCATGGAAAAGGGCCTGGAAATCCTGGGCGACGTCAAGCGCGAACTGGAAGTGCCGGTGCTGACCGACGTGCACACCGTGGAAGAAATCGCCGCCGTGTCGTCCGTGGTCGACGTGATCCAGACTCCGGCCTTCCTGTGCCGCCAGACCGACTTCATCACCGCCTGCGCCGAATCCGGCCTGCCGGTCAACATCAAGAAGGGCCAGTTCCTGTCGCCGCACGAGATGAAGAACGTGATCGACAAGGCACGCGCCGCCGCCAGGGCCAAGGGCCTGAACGAAGATAACTTCATGGCATGCGAGCGTGGCGCTTCCTTCGGCTACAACAACCTGGTGTCGGACATGCGTTCGCTGGCCATCATGCGCGAAACCGGCGCACCGGTGGTGTTCGACGCAACCCACTCGGTGCAGCTGCCGGGCGGCCAGGGCGGCTCGTCGGGCGGTATGCGCGACATGGTGCCTGTGCTGTCGCGCGCTGCCGTGGCAGTAGGCGTGGCCGGCCTGTTCATGGAAACCCACCCGGTTCCCGCACAAGCGCTGTCGGACGGCCCAAATGCCGTGCCGCTGGGCCGCATGAAAGAACTGCTGTCCGTTCTGATCGAACTGGATCGCGTCACCAAGAAGGCTGGCTTCCTCGAGTCCAACTTCAACTAAGTCATATCCAAAAGGGCCGCTTTATCTGCGGCCTTTTTTTGGTCACGTCTGTTATTCTTGCAGCAATTTTGCCCCAGATATTTGCTTTAACTTTGGAGAAAACACATGAGTGCAATCGTTGACATCATCGGCCGCGAAGTAATTGATTCGCGCGGCAATCCGACCGTGGAATGCGACGTCCTGCTGGAGTCCGGCGTCATGGGCCGTGCCGCAGTGCCGTCCGGCGCTTCCACCGGTTCGCGCGAAGCGATCGAACTGCGCGACGGCGATGCCAAGCGCTACTTCGGCAAGGGCGTGCTGAAAGCCTGCGAAAACATCAATACCGAAATTTCGGAAGCCATCATGGGCCTGGACGCCAATGAACAGGCTTTCCTGGACCGTACCCTGATCGAGCTGGACGGCACCGAGAACAAGTCCCGCCTGGGCGCCAACGCCATGCTGGCAGTCTCGATGGCTGTTGCCAAAGCCGCTGCTGAAGAAGCCGGCCTGCCGCTGTACCGCTACCTCGGCGGCTCCGGGGCGATGCAGATGCCAGTGCCGATGATGAACGTGATCAATGGCGGCGCGCACGCCGACAACAACCTGGACATCCAGGAATTCATGATCATCCCGGTGGGCGCCCCATCCTTCAAGGAAGCGATCCGCTACGGCGCCGAAGTGTTCCACACCCTGAAGAAGATCCTGCACAAGAACGGCATGAACACCGCCGTCGGCGACGAAGGCGGCTTTGCTCCTTCGCTGGCTTCGCACGAAGACGCGATCAAGCTGATCATGCAGGCAATCGAAGAAGCCGGCTATGAAGCGGGCACCCAGATCGCCATCGGCCTGGATTGCGCAGCGTCCGAGTTCTACAAGGACGGCAAGTACCACCTGGAAGGCGAAGGCATGGTGCTGTCGGCTGAAGAATTCACCAACCTGCTGGCTACCTGGTGCGACAAGTACCCGATCATCTCGATCGAAGACGCGATGCACGAGGGCGACTGGGCCGGCTGGGCGCACCTGACCGGCGCGCTGGGCAAGAAAGTGCAGCTGGTAGGCGACGACCTGTTCGTCACCAACACCAAGATCCTGAAAGAAGGCATCCAGAAGGACATCGCCAACTCGATCCTGATCAAGATCAACCAGATCGGCACCCTGACCGAAACCTTCGCCGCCATCGAAATGGCAAAGCGCGCCGGCTACACCGCCGTGATTTCGCACCGTTCCGGCGAAACCGAAGATTCGACCATCGCCGATATCGCTGTCGGCACCAACGCGCTGCAGATCAAAACCGGCTCCATGTCCCGTTCGGACCGCATGGCCAAGTACAACCAGCTGCTGCGCATTGAAGAAGATCTGGGCGATATCGCTTCCTACCCAGGCCGCGATGCGTTCTATAATCTGAAGTAATTGCAATCCCACCGGCCGGGACTCCCCGGCCGGTTCAGTTTTGACCCAATGCGCCTGATTTCTGTTGCCCTCGCCCTGTTGCTGTTGCTGATCCAATACCCGCTTTGGCTGGGGAAGGGCGGCTGGCTGCGTGTGGCCGAGCTGGAGAAAGAGGTCGCGGCTGCGCAGGAAAAGAATGAAGGCCTGCGCCAGCGCAATGCCAAGCTGGCTTCTGAAGTGAACGACCTGAAAGACGGCACCGGTGCTGTCGAAGAGCGGGCGCGCTTCGAGTTAAGCATGATCAAGCAGAACGAAATCTACGTTCAGATCCTCGGCAAGGACCAGGCCAGGCCGGCCCCCGCCGATGCCCGGCCTTAAGGTCCCATTGTGAACTTGTAGGAGAACGGGTAGTCCATCTTGCATGGCTTGCCGCCGCAAATGGCCGGTTTGAACTTTGTCACCCCGATGACCGATGCGGCGAATTTGGTCATTTCCGGGCTGGGCGAGCCAACCGCTTTCACCTGGATCACCTCTCCATTGCTGTCGACAGTCGCAACCAGATACAGCTCCCCTTCGACCCTGAGCATCGACTGGGCCTCCAGCATGGCAGAATGAACCGGCTTGAGCCCGTAGGCTGGGAAGGGAGGTTCATCCCCCTCGGGCATCGACTCCCACCATGAATGCAGTTCGGCCCGGTCTTCGGCGCTCAGTTCATGATAGCGCTTGTTAACCGCAATCGTTTTGGATTCCATGAGCGTGCGCCGGATATGCGAGTTGACGCCGGGCTCGTCCTCCCTGATGGTGTAATCCGACGGATTGCTTTGCGCCATGCAGCTTGCTGCGATGCCGTTGCCAAGCACAAGGGCGAGAGAACAGATTATTGTTTTCATATCGCGGAGCATAACACTTGCACCTGGCCAACAGATACGCAGATTCTCACTTGGCCTGGGCGCTCCGGGTGCGTGCGATCCAGGCGTTGACGCGCGCTTCCAGCAGCGGCAGAGGCAAGGTGCCGTCGCCCAGCACCACGGCATGGAAGGCCGGGTAGTTGAATTTGTCGCCCAGCTCACGCTGCGCCTTGTCGCGTAGTTCCAGGATTTTCAAGGAGCCGACCTTGTAGCTCAAGGCTTGCGCCGGCCAGACCATGTAGCGCTGGATCTGGTTCTTGGCGCGCGCTTCGGATACACCCTGTTTTTCGACCATGTAGGCGATGGCCTTTTCGCGGCTCCAGCCCAGCGCATGCATGCCGGTGTCGACCACCAGGCGCACTGCGCGCAGCATTTCCGCGTTCAGGTGGCCGTAGTACCATACCGGATCCTCATACAGGCCGAAGTCCTTGCCCAGGGTTTCCGAATACAGCGCCCAGCCTTCGGTGTAGGCGGCATTGTTCTGGTTCTCCGTGCTGAACATGCGGAAGTCGGGCAACGGCATTTCCTTCAGCAGCGCGGCATGGAAGTGGTGGCCCGGCACGCCTTCGTGCAGCAGCAGGCTGGCCATGCCGGTGCGGCTGTAATCTTTTGGATCGTTGACGACAGCCCAGAACACGCCAGGGTGCGAACCGTCGGCCGCGGGCGGGGTGTAATGGTCGGAGGCGGTGGCGCGGGTCAGCTCGGGCTCCAGGTCGACCACCAGTCTGGATTTTGGAACCAGGGTGAAATAGGCCGGCAGCTTGGCCTGCACCGTGTCATAGATCTTGCGGTACTCGGCCAGCACTTCCGCTTCGCTGGTGAAAGGCTTGAACTGCTTCTGGTCGCGCACCCATTGAGGGAAGGCTTGCGCCGGGCCGTCGTAACCCAGCTTGCCCATCAGGGTTTGCATTTGCGCGCTGATGCGGGCCACTTCCTTCAGGCCAAGCTCGTGCACGTCCTGCGGCGTGAGCGGCAGGGTGGTGCTGTCGTTGATGCGGGCCTTGTACCACGCGTCGCCGTTTGGCAGGGCGCTCCAGCCGGTGCTGTCGCGGCTGGCCGGCAGGTATTCCGCTTCCAGGAATTTCACCAGGCGCTCCAGCGCTGGATTGAGTTTCTCGACGGCGGCGCGGTAGTCGCGCGCCAGGCGCTGCTTGTCGTCGTCGCTGAAGCTGGCCGGCATGCGTTTGATCGGCGAGTAGTAGACGCTGGCTTCAGCGGTCGCGCTGCGCAGGGCAGTCATCTGCGGCAGCATCGCTTGCGTGATCGGCTTAGGCTGCACGATGCCTTGCTTGATGCCTTGGCGCATATTGGCGATGGCCTGGTCGACCCACGGCGCCAGCTGGCGCACGCGGCTCAGGTAGTCCTGGTATTGCTTGACCGTGCCCAGTGGCTGCGAGCCGGTGCCGCCGGCGTAATTGGCCAAGGTGCTTGGAATGTTATCGAAGTGGTTCAGCGGCAGCAGGTATTCGGGGAAGGGGGCCAATGCCAGCGCTGCGTCGAGCTCATAGGCCAGAAGGTCCAGCGTCATCTGCTCTTGGTCCGCCAGTTGGACGCGCGGGATCCTGGCGAGGCGCTTTTGCATCTGGCGGTACGTAGCGAACTGCCTGGCGCGCACTGCCGGCGAAATCGCCATGCCGATCTGGTCGTTGTAGCGCGGGTCGCCGTTAGCGGTCGCAAACAGGAGCGGATCGAAACGGGCGCGCGCAACGTGGAAATCATTGGCCAATTGCGCCAATTGGCGGCTGGCCTGGCTGGCTTGCTGTTTTGCGGCCGGTGCTGCCAGGGCCTGGGTGAAAGCGAGTGGGGAGGCCAGCAGGCTGGCGGCAAGGACTGCGGTCGAAAAACGGGAAGGCAGCATTGGGTATCCTGGGCAAAAACAGAAGGCGCCCAGCATACTCCAAATCTCCTGCGCCAGGAGAGAAGCTCTTGCGAATGAGAATTATTCGCATTAAAATGGTATTCCCGTGCCAGCCTTGAGCCAGCAATTGACTGACTCTCGACTGGACCATCATGATTGCAACCGTATTGCGGCCGCAGCGCCTGGCGCTGTTGCTGGCTGCCGCCTTGGGCGCGCACGCCCACGCCGAAGAGGCGGCTCGCCTCGGCGAAATCCTCGTCACCGCCAAGCCTGAAGAAACCAAAACCATCGACACGCGCGAGCTGGATAAGCGCGGCGTGACCGATATGTCGCAGATCGCCCGCTACGAAACGCTGGTTACCGTTCCCTCGGCGCTGAGCGGCGGCGCCAATATCTGGGACGGTGCGGGCAATACCGGTTTCAATATCCGCGGCGTGGAAGGCAACCGCATCGGCCTGGACCTCGATGGCATTGCGCTGCCTGATGCTGCGCCACGGCCGGACAGCTCAACGCTGAACAGCTTCGGCGTCGGGCGCGACTATTTCGATCCCGAGACGTTCCGCGAAGTGCGCATTGGCGCCGGCAGTACGGCGGCCGATAGCGGCAGTGCGGGCCTGGGCGGCAAGGTGTCGTTCGTGACCAAGGCGCCGTCGGATTACGTCAGCGCCGGCAAGCCAACGTACGCCGAGTACAAAGCGGGCTACCACGGCGCCAACCATGCGCGCCTGCACGCCCTGACCGGCGCCGCGCAGTTAGGCAAACTGCAAGCGCTGGCCGTGGCCGTGCATCGCAGCGGAGAACAGGTGGAGAGCGAAGGAAGCGCGGCGCCCAATCCGGACGACTGGAATTCCGACGCCCTGCTGGCCAAGCTGGCGTGGGGGCTGGCGCCCGGGCAGAAGCTGGGCTTCACGTTCGACGCTTTCCGCTCCGAGCACGAACGCGGGTTTGACAACAAGCTGGGCACCGCCTACCCGCAAGGCGCCATGCAGTCTTCCCGCACGCGGCGCAACCGCTTCAGTGTGGAGCATGAACTGGCAGCCGGCCCCTGGCTGGTCGAGAGCCGTGCTTATGTGCAGGACGCGCGAGTCGAGGATCACACCAATGCGGCCTACGTCGTTGGCCCGCAGCGCTACGCGCGCAGCATCGACACCGCATTCCTCAACAAGAGCAAGGGCCTGGCAGCCAGCGCTATACGCCAATTCGGGGCCGACAGCATTGCGTTCGGCGCGACAGTGGAGGACCAGGAATCACGCCGCCCTTGGCGTGAAGACCGCACCGTACTGGCAAGCGGCGCGCACCAGGTCACCAATAAGAACCGCATGGCGGATATGGACACGCTCAAGCTGTCTGCCTTCGTGCGCGGCGAATACGTGTTCCCCCTGGCTGGCTTGCGCGCAACGCTGGCGCCTGGCCTGCGTGCCGAATATCGCAAGCTGGAGCCGAAAAACCTGAAGAACTATGTAATCGCCGTGCCGGGCGCGGCCAAGGAGGTCAAGGAGGGCAGCGACAGTTACCTGTCGCCCAGCCTCGGCCTGACGGTGGCGCTGGCGCCTGACTTCGACGTGTACGGCAAGTTCACGCGCGGCTACCGCATGCCGACAGCCGCCGAGCGTACCGGTACCTATGACTCGTTCAGCTACACCGGCGCCGGCAACGGCTACGCCACGCTGGGCAACCCGAACCTGGGCAAGGAAAGCAGCAATGCATTCGAGCTTGGCTTGCGCGGCCATGCATCGCGCTGGCTGATGGTGAGCGCATCGGCTTTCTATAACCGCTATAAGAACTTCATCGAATACGCGGCGCAGCCGGCCGACCCGGTCAACTTCCCGACCATCACCTTCGGCCTGTTCCGCCCCGAGAACATCGGCAATGCCCGCAGCTGGGGCGGCGAGCTTTCGGCGGTGGCGGACCTGGGCAAGGTCGCCCCCGAGCTGCAAGGCTTCAGCGCCTCGCTGGCAGCCGGCGCCTCGCGCGGCACGCTGCAGAACCAGCGCACCGGCAAGAAGGCCGGCATGAACTCCATCCAGCCTTACAAGGCCACCGCGAGCCTGGCCTGGGACGACCCGCAAAAGCGGGGTGGCGCCGCGCTGACGGCTTTCCATACGCGCGGCAAGCAGGCGGAGCCTGAGGTTGCTGCGGCCCAGGCGCAGCCGGCAGCATATTTCGCCGTGCCCTCCGCCACTGTTGTCGACCTGGCCGGCTACTGGAAGATCGGCAAGCACGCAGAGCTGAACGCCGGCATCTACAACCTGGGCGACAAGAAGTACTGGGATTACGCCGCCGTGCGCACGCTGGCCGCCGGCACCACGGCCATCGCACAGGCCGAGATCGAACGCCAGGCTCGCCCTGGCCGCCACCTGGCAGTCAATTTCAAACTGACGTACTGATAAGGAGAAGAATATGAAGACGAAGAAGATTTATGCATTGCTGGTACTGACTGGCCTCATCGCAATCGCAGCCGGCACCGTGAGCGCAGCGTCGCCGGCCACTTCGCTGGCGGACCGGTGGAATACACTGCGCGCCGAGCAGCCGAAGCTGCAGATCCGCGATGCGGCGCGCACGCTGGGCAGCTCTGAAGCGGAGCTGCTGGCAACAGGTCTCGGCAAGACAGTGACGCGGCTATCGGATGCGGAATACGCGGTGAACGACATCATGATCCGTGCGCTGGACCTGGGCACTGTGCTGGCGCTGACCCGCAATGAAAACGGCGTGCTGGAGCGCACCGGCGTAGCAACCAGGGCCAAGCCGGAATCGTTCACCGACAAGGAGCGCTTGCGCGCGGTGGCTGGCGGCTACCTGGGTGGCGAGATCGACATGCGCTTCCACTTCGCCAACTGGAAGCATGCGTTTGCGGTGGTTCAGCCGGGGCGCGATGGCACGACCAGCCGCAGCCTGCAGTTCTTTGACGCGCAAGGTAAAGCCGCGCACAAAGTCTATGTGAGGAGCGAGGCAGGCGTGGCGGTATTCGACAAGATCGTGGCGGACTTCAAGCATCCGCAGCAGGCGGGCGACCTGAAGATTGTTGCCGCCGCGCCGAAAACACCGGAACTGTCCGACAGCGCAATTGACGTCAAAGAGTTCCAGCTCGCGTGGAAGGAGATGACTGATGTGCACCAGTTCAACCGCATCGTCAGCGAGTTCAAGCTGACCCGCGAGCAGGCGATGCGCCTGGCGCCGCAAGGCGTGGTGCAGAAGACCGGTCCGCAGGCGCTGCGCAAGCTGCTCGATGAGTCGGCGAAGCAGCAGATGCCGATCATGGCCTTCCTGGGGAATGGGGCGGCAACGCAGATTTACAGCGGCAAGATCGCCAAGACGGCTGTCAGCGGCGACTGGTACAACGTGCTGGATCCGGAGTTCAACCTGCACATTCGCGAAAGTGCGTTGAAGAGCGGCTACGTGGTGCAGCGCGCGGGTGTAACGTCGGTCGAGTTCTTCGACAAGGATGGCGAGCTGGTGGTGACGTTCTTCGGCGTGCGCGAGCGCGCAAAACCGCAAACGCAAGCGTGGGTGGATCTGACGCGCAGTCTTTAATTGCAGTTGAGCCCGTGTCACACCATGGGGTGTGACCCCATGGTGTGACACGGGCCGGGCTGTGGTTAGTGCTTGGCTTCGGAACCGTGGATCAGGGCTTCGGCGGGGGCGTCGGTGACGAAGAGCTGGGCGCAGTCGACGGCGTCGTATTCGTAGTGCTTGCCGCAGAAGTCGCAGTTGATGCCCAGCTTGCCTTGTTCGGACAGGGCGTCTTCCACTTCCTGCTGGCCCAGCATCTTGAGCATATTGCCTACCTTCTCGCGCGTGCAGGAGCAGTGGAACGTTGGATGCAGCGGCTCGAACACGCGCAGGGTCTCTTCCCAGAACAGGCGCTTTTGCAGTTCCTCGATGCCGTGCTCCAGCATCTCCGCTTCCTTCAGCGTATCGCCCAGCATGCCCACCCGGGTCCAGGTTTCCTGCGCCACTTCGGCAGCGTGCGCAGTCGCTTCCGCTTTGCCGCCATGCAGCGGCAATTTTTGCAGCAGCAGGCCGCGCGAAACTTCATCGTTGGCTGCCAGCCACAGCTTGGTGTCGAGCTGCTCGGAGCGCAGCATGTAGTGCTCGATCACGGTCGCGACGTCTTCACCGTCCAGCGGCACGATGCCCTGGTAAGGCTGCTGGCCAGGCACCTTCTCGGCTGGGTCCAGCGTGATCACGAAACGTCCTTGGCCCTGTGCGTTGACCAGCGCCTGCAGGCCCGCGTCTTCCGCAATTGCGAATTCCGAATTCATCTTGGCGGTGGCACGTACGCGCAGGTCGGAATCGCATTCCACCACCAGCAGGCGCACCGGGCCGTCGCCATGCAACTGCATGATCAGCGAGCCGTTGAACTTGAGGTTGGCCGACAGCAGCGCGGCCGCCGACACCATTTGTCCCAGCAGGCGTTTGACGGCAACCGGGTAGTGGTGGCGAGCCACGATTTCGCGCCAGGTGGCGGAAATGTCGACCAGCTCACCGCGCACGGCGGCATCTTCGAAAACAAACTTCTGCAGGGTATCCGGGGTGTTCGTCATTGTTTTTATCCAATCTTTTTCAGTTGCGACTTGAACAGCTGGCCACGTTTGACATAGCTGTCGGCGCTGCCCACCAGGCGCGCCACGTCTTCCGCTGTCAGCTGGCGCACTACCTTGGCAGGTACGCCGACGATCAGCGAGTTGTCGGGGAATTCCTTGCCCTCGGTGACCAGGGCGCCGGCGCCGACCAGGCAACCCTTGCCGATCCTGGCGCCGTTCAGGACCACGGCCTGGATGCCGATCAGCGAGCCGTCGCCGATAGTGCAGCCATGCAGCATGGCCTGGTGGCCGATGGTCACATCCTTGCCCACCGTGAGCGGGTAGCCCATGTCGGTGTGCATTACCGTGCCTTCCTGCACATTACTGTTTTCACCAATTGTGATGCGCTCGTTATCGCCGCGGATGGTTGCACCGAACCAGACGGAGCTGTTCGCTTGCAATGTCACCTTGCCGATCAAGGTCGCATTCTCCGCCACGAAAGCGGAAGCATCAATCTCTGGCGCGTGTTCGCCAAGCTGGTAAATTGTCATGGACGGTCCGGTAAGGGGGAGGGGAAGTGGCGCTATTGTACGTCAAGCAGATTTTAGAACGGTCGTGCTATTATTCTGATTCACCCATTTTAAGGCAGGCGCCATGATTCCATCCCGTTCCGAGTTCATCGATGTGCGCGGCAAGCGCACCCACGTGCTGCACTGGGGCCGCGAAGGCGCGCCCAAGGTCTTCATGGTGCATGGCTGGATGGACGTGGGCGCCAGCTTCCAGTTCGTGGTCGATTGCCTGAAGGGCGACTGGCATGTGATCGCCCCGGACTGGCGCGGTTTCGGCCTGACCGAGCGCAATGGCACGGATACTTACTGGTTCCCCGACTATGTGGCCGACCTGGACGCCATCCTGCGCCATTACCAGCCGGAGGGCGAGGTCAACCTGCTGGGCCATAGCATGGGCGGCAATGTTGTCAGTTTGTACGCAGGGGTGCGCCCGGAGCGCATCCGCCGCCTGATCAACCTGGAGGGCTTCGGCCTGAAGGCAACCGTGCCGCAGCAGGCGCCGTCGCGCATGCGCAAGTGGCTGGACGAACTGCTGGTGGAGCCGGAAATGCGCACCTACGATTCGCAGGCTGCCGTCGCCGCCCGCCTGCAAAAGACCAATCCGCGCCTGTCCGACGAGCGGGCCGCGTTCCTTGCCAGCCATTGGTCGGCGCAAAACGCCGATGGCCGCTGGGAGATCCTGGGCGACCCGGTGCATAAGCGTCCGGGGCCTTCGCTATATCGCGTGGAGGAAGTGCTGGCCTGCTGGAAGAAGATCACGGCGCCGGTGCTGTGGGTGGAAGCGGAAGACACCAATATGTGGCTGTGGATGGGCCCCAAGGACGAGGCGCGCGCCGAAATCAATCGCCGCCTGGGCCACCTGGCCAAGGTCACGCCGAAAATGATGCCCGACGCCGGCCATATGCTGCACCACGACCAGCCGGAAATGCTGGCGCAAATGCTGGAGGAATTCCTGGCCTGAGCTTTCAGCGTACAATGAAAGCTTCGCAATATTGCAACCTGTATGCTGAACGTAGATCTCCATTGCCATTCGAACGTGTCCGACGGCGTGCTGCCCCCTGCGGCAGTGGCCGAGCATGCCCACAAGGCGGGTGTGAATGTCTGGGCCCTGACTGACCACGATGAAGTTGGCGGCGTCGCTGCTGCGCGCGCGGCGGCGCAGCTTTACGGTATGCGCTTTGTGCCGGGCGTGGAGATTTCCATTACCTGGGCAAACGAGACGGTGCACATTGTCGGCCTGCAGGTCGATGAGAACAATGCCGGTTTGCTGAAAGGGCTGGAGGATACCCGTTCGGGGCGCGACAACCGTGGCCGCGAAATCGGGCGCCAGCTGGAACTGGCCGGTATTCCGGGCGCCTACGAGGGTGCGCTGGAGTACGTCGACAACCCTTCCCTGATGTCGCGCACGCACTTTGCCCGCTTCCTGGTGGAGCAGGGCGTTTGCGCGTCGGTGTCGGAAGTGTTCCGCAAGTACCTTGCGCCGGGCAAGCCTGGCTTTGTCGAGCATCGCTGGGCATCGTTGCAGGATGCCGTGGGCTGGATTCTCGGCGCTGGCGGGATTGCGGTGATTGCCCATCCGGGGCGCTACAAGTTCACGCCGATGCAGGAAGGCGTGCTGTTCGACGAATTCAAGCAGCTCGGCGGGACGGCGATCGAGGTCGTGACCGGGTCGCATACGCCGGACCAGTATCCGAAGTACGCTAACCTGGCTAACAGCTACGGCTTTTTGGCCTCGCGCGGGACAGATTTCCACGCACCGGGCGAAGCAAGGGTTGATTTCCGCCTGCTGCCGCCATTGCCGGGCAATGTGACGCCGGTCTGGCATGACTGGTTCTGACCGGGGACTTGTAAAACCCTGCTGCCGGCCATAGATTAACGTTCGGTAAAGCTGACCGGAGGCCGCTCTATGAAACGCATCATCCTGTTCATTGCCACCAACCTGGCGGTTGTCGTGGTGCTCTCGATTGTCCTGTCCCTTCTGGGTATCGGACGGCCTGGCTCGGGGACGAGCATGGGCGGCTTGCTGGCGTTTTCCGTGGTAGTCGGCTTTACCGGCTCCATCATTTCGCTGCTGATGTCCAAGCCGATGGCCAAGTGGTCGACCGGAGCGCGCGTGATCGAGCAGCCGCAGAATTCGACCGAGCAGTGGCTGGTTGGCACGGTGCACGCGCTGGCCGACAAGGCTGGTATCGGCCGTCCGGAAGTCGCAGTGTACGAGGGCGACGCCAATGCTTTCGCGACGGGCGCTTTCAAGAACGATGCGCTGGTGGCGGTGTCGAGCGGCTTGCTGCAGTCGATGAACAAGGAAGAGGTCGAGGCTGTGCTGGGCCACGAGGTGGCGCACATCGCCAACGGCGACATGGTGACGTTGACCCTGATCCAGGGCGTGGTGAATACCTTCGTGGTGTTCCTGGCCCGTATCGTCGGTTCGGTGGTCGATGGTATGCTGAACAAGGATGAGGAGCGCCGTGGCCCGGGCATTGGCTACATGGTCACCGTCTTCGTATGCGAACTGCTGTTTGGCCTGATTGCCTCGATGATTGTTGCCTGGTTCTCGCGCCAGCGTGAATTCCGCGCCGACGCGGGCTCGGCGCGCTTGCTGGGCTCCACGGTGCCGATGCAGCATGCCCTGGCGCGCCTTGGCGGCGTGCATCCGGGCGAACTGCCGCAAGGGATGGCGGCATCCGGCATCACCTCGCCGAGTGGCTGGGCGGCGCTGTTCTCCAGCCATCCTCCGATTGAAGAACGCATCGCAGCCTTGCAACAGCTACGTTAAAACATGACCCAATTCTTCCAGGTACACCCGGACAATCCGCAGCTTCGGCTGATCAAGCAGGCGGCGCAGATCATTCATGGCGGCGGCATTGTCGCGCTGCCGACCGATTCCTGCTATGCGCTGGTGTGTCACCTGGACGACAAGGCGGCGGTGGAGAAGCTGCGCCGCATCCGTGGCATCGACGAGAAGCACCATCTGACGCTGCTGTGCCGCGACCTTAGTGAAATCGGCGTCTACGCCCGGGTCGACAACAAGCAATTCCGCCTGCTGAAAGCGACTACGCCGGGGCCGTACACCTTCATCCTGGAAGCGACGCGCTGCGTGCCGCGCCGCCTGTCGCACCCTTCGCGCAAAACCATCGGCCTGCGCGTGCCGCAAAACCCGATCACTGAAATGCTGATGGCCGAACTGGGCCAGCCGCTGCTCGGCACCACCCTGATCCTGCCGGGCGACGAAGAGCCGTTGACCGATCCCGACATCGTGCTGGAGCGCCTGTGCAAGCAGGTCGACCTGGTGATCGACGGCGGCGCCTGCAGCCTTGAACCCACCACCGTGGTGGACCTGACCGGCGACGAGCCGGAACTGGTCCGCGCCGGCCGCGGCGACCCCGCCGCCCTCGGCCTTTGACCCCTTTATTCATCGCACCGCCCGCGCAACAGGCACCCGGCGGGGCGGTCGAAGCCCTCTGATAGAATCCCAGTTATGAACGATTTTGACCAGGTTATCCGCAACATTGCGGTCTACGCGATTCCCGTCCTTTTTGCGATTTCCCTACACGAAGCTGCGCACGGTTACGTTGCCCGCTATTTTGGCGACAACACCGCTGAAAAGCTGGGTCGCCTGAGCCCAAACCCAATGCGGCATATCGACTTGTTCGGCACTATCATTTTGCCGATTCTTCTGTTGCTGTCGCCATTGAACATGGCATTCGGTTACGCCAAGCCGGTGCCGGTCGATTTCAACCGCCTGCGCAATCCGAAGAAGCAGATGGGCTTTGTGGCCGCCGCCGGCCCGGCCGCAAATTTTGCGATGGGACTGGGGTGGATGCTGTTGCTGGTGTTGATGATCAATTTTGGCGTGACGGAGCGCTTCTTCATTGAAGTGTGCCGGGCCGGTGTGATTGCCAATGCCGTCATGTGCGCCTTTAACCTGATCCCTATCCCACCGCTGGATGGCGGCCGTATTGTGACCTCATTGCTGCCTCGCGAGCTTGCGCACAAATTCGCCAGCATCGAGCGCCTGGGACCGTTCATCTTCATCGGCATTATCCTGCTGCTGAACACTGGTCCATTCCGCGCCATGGTCGGTGCTCTGGTGGGGATTGTGATGACCCTGATCGAACTGCCATTCCGACCATTCCTGAGCTGACACCATGTACCCTGACCGCGTCGTCTCCGGCATGCGCCCGACGGGCAGCATGCACCTTGGCCACTACCACGGCGCCCTGAAGAACTGGATCAGGATGCAGTCCGAGCAGCCTTGCCTGTTCTTCGTGGCCGACTGGCACGCGCTGACCACGCATTACGACGACCCGTCCATCATCGAGAAATCGACCTGGGACATGCTGGTGGACTGGCTGGCGGCCGGCATCGACCCAACCCAGGCCACGCTGTTCATCCAGTCGAAAATCCCGGAGCACGCCGAGCTGCACCTGCTGCTGTCGATGGCCACCCCGCTGGGCTGGCTGGAACGGGTGCCGACCTACAAGGACCAGATCGACAACCTGGCCAACAAGGACCTGCAGACCTACGGCTTCCTCGGCTACCCGCTGCTGCAGGCGGCCGACGTACTGATTTACCGCGCCAGCGAAGTGCCGGTGGGCGACGACCAGGTGCCGCATGTGGAAATGATGCGCGAGATCGCGCGCCGCTTTAACCACCTGTACGGCAAAGAGAAGGGCTTCGAGGAAAAGGCGCAGGATGCCGTCAAGAAGCTGGGCAGCAAACGCGCCAGGCTGTATCACGAACTGCGCACCGCCTACCAGCAGGAAGGCGACGATGCTGCACTGGAGCAGGCCAAGGCCATGCTGGATGATGCGCAGAACCTGTCGATGATCGACCGCGAGCGCCTGTTCGGCTACCTGGAAGGTGCACGCAAGCTGATCCTGGTCGAGCCGCAAGCCAGGCTGACCGAGGCCTCGCGCCTGCCGGGCCTCGATGGCCGCAAAATGTCGAAGAGCTACGGCAACGCGATTGCCCTGCGCGAAGACAAGGAATCGGTCACCAGGAAGGTACGCACCATGCCGACCGACCCGGCGCGCGTGCGCCGCACCGATGCCGGCGAACCGGAACGCTGCCCGGTCTGGCAATTCCACGTGGTGTATTCGGACGGCCCGACCCAGGAATGGGTGCAGAAGGGTTGCAGGTCGGCCGGCATCGGCTGCATCGAGTGCAAGCAGCCGGTGATTGACGCCATCGTCAAGGAGCAGGAGCCGATGCACGAGCGCGCGCAACCTTACCTGGACGACCCGTCCCTGGTGCGCGCCATCGTGGCGGATGGTAATGAAGCAGCGCGCAGGCTGGCGCAGGAAACCATGCGCGATGTGCGCGAAGCAATGGGAATGAGTTATGGCTGATGTTTTGACCCCACCCTCGGCCTGGGTGGAACGTTTTGCCCCGCTGGTACCAAACGGGGAAGTGCTGGACCTGGCTTGCGGCAGCGGGCGCCATTCGCGCCACCTGGTCGCGCTGGGCCATGCCGTGGTAGCGGTGGACCGCGACGCCGACGCGCTGGCTGCGGCTGCCGGCGCCGGTATTGTCACCAGCCAGATCGACCTGGAAGAGGAGGGCGCCTGCTGGCCCTTCGGTCCGGCGCGCTTTGCCGGCATCGTCGTCACCAACTACCTGCATCGCCCCTTGCTGGCGGACATGCTGGGCAGCCTGGCGCCGAACGGCATGCTGATTTATGAAACCTTCGCCGACGGCAACGCCGCCTTCGGCAAACCATCCAATCCGGCCTTTTTGTTGCAGCCGGGAGAATTGCTGGAATTGGCTAGAATGCATGGGCTGCGTGTCATCGCATTCGAGGATGGCGTCGTTAATACGCCGAAACCGGCCATGGTGCAGAGGATTTGCGCCGTCAAAGGAGAGTTTCCAAGGGAGGCGGCGCTGTTGCCGTCATTTTGAGCGACCAAAATGCACCACGGGTGCAGGGTATGCTCTACAATCGTCGTTTTAATTCTTATTGCAATTGGTTTCCTATGATTAAGGGTAGCATTGTAGCAATCGTAACCCCGATGCATGCCGACGGCACCCTGGATTATCCAGGCCTGAACGCGCTGATCGACTGGCATATCGCCGAAGGTACGGACGCCATCGTCATCGTCGGCACCACCGGCGAATCGGCCACTGTCAACGTGGCCGAGCACTGTGCACTGATCAAGGCGACGGTGGAACGCGTTGCCGGCCGCATCCCGGTGATCGCCGGCTCCGGCGGCAATTCCACCGTGGAAGCCATTGAACTGACCCGCTTTGCCAAGAGCGCCGGCGCCGACGCCTCGCTGCAAGTGGTTCCCTACTACAACCGCCCAACCCAGGAAGGGATGTACCAGCACTTCAAGGCGATCGCCGAAGCGGTGGACATGCCGGTCATCCTGTACAACGTGCCGGGCCGCACGGTTGCCGACATGAGCAACGACACCATCCTGCGCCTGGCCCAGATCAAGAACATCATCGGTGTCAAGGACGCGACCGGCAATATCGCCCGCGGCTACGACCTGCTGCGCCGCGCGCCTTCCGATTTCGCCGTGTACTCCGGCGACGATCCGACTGCCATCGCGCTGATGATGGCCGGCGGCAAGGGCAATATCTCGGTGACGGCCAATGTGGCGCCGCGCCAGATGCACGAAATGTGCGAAGCCGCGATGGCTGGCGATGTTGCCAAGGCAACTGCCATCAACAACCAACTGCTCCCGCTGCACCAGCACCTGTTCATTGAACCGAACCCGGTGCCGGTCAAGTGGGCGCTGGCGGAAATGGGCAAGATGCCGAAAGGTATCCGCTTGCCGCTGGTTCCGCTGGCAGAGCAGTATCACGAGACCGTCCGCGCAGCCCTGCGTGAATCCGGTGTGCTGAACTAATCTTCTTTTTCACATGACTATTCGCAAGATCGTTTCCCAGACCCCGCAGCGCGGGATCGTCGTTGGCGCCCTGATGCTGAGCCTGACCGGTTGCGGCATGGTGCAGTCCGTAGTGGGCGAGACCAAGGTGGATTACAAATCGGCCAAGAAGGCCAGCACGCTGGACGTGCCGCCGGACCTGACCCAGCTGTCGAAGGACAACCGCTACTCGCTGCCAAGCAATGACCGCGGCGTGGCGACCGCCTCCGGCTACCAGGCGGCCCGCGGCACCACCCCGGGTGCGGCGCCCGCCAGCAGCAATGAAGTGGCGAGCACCGGCAATAGCGCAGTGCGCGTCGAGCGCTCCGGCAACCAGCGCTGGCTGGTGGTGCAGCAGACCCCGGAAAACCTGTGGCCGCAGCTGAAGTCCTTCTGGGAAGAATCGGGCTTCACCCTGGCGGTGGATGATGCCACGGCCGGCGTGATGGAAACCGAATGGAATGAAAACCGCGCCAAGATCCCGCAGGACTTCATCCGCAATACGATCGGCAAGGTGTTCGACGGCCTGTACTCAAGCGGCGAGCGTGACAAGTACCGTACCCGCCTGGAGCGCAATCCAGCCGGCGGTACCGAGGTCTACATCAGCCACCGCGGCACCAAGGAAGTGGTGACCGGCACGCAGAACGAGTCGACCATGTGGACCAACCGCAATAGCGACCCGAACCTGGAAGCGATCTTCCTGGCCAAGCTGATGACCAAGCTTGGCGGCACCACCGATGAGGCGACGGCGCGCACTTCGGTCGACAATGCAGCGGTGCAGGCCCAGCACGCCACCATGGTGGGCGAGGGTGCCGATGCCTACATCAAGACCGATGAAGGCTTCGAGCGCACCTGGCGCCGCGTCGGCCTGGCACTGGACCGTGCCGGCTTCACCGTGGAAGACCGTGACCGCGTGCAGGGCGTGTACTTCGTGCGCTTCGTGAACGATGCGACCGATACCCGTGGCTGGTTCAGCAAGCTGTTCAGTTTCGGCGCTTCGGATAAAGAGAAGGAAGCACAGCGCTACCGCATCTCGGTCCGTTCCGATTCGGTTAATACCACCCAGGTTTCGGTGTGGAATAACCAGAATAAGCCGGAAACGTCTCCAGTTGGCCAAAAGATCCTGACCCTGCTGCAAGAGCAGTTGAAATAAGGGGCAGTCTTCAAATAAGAAAAGCCGGCGCAAGCCGGCTTTTTTATTGCTTGCAATTCGGGGTGAAAAATGGGGACGTACCCCATTTAAATGATCAGTAGCGGTAGCGCAGACGGGTCAGACCCTTGGGTCTGACCCCGATTTACCGGGTTTGCTTTAAAAATCGGAAGAGATGCCAAACCGGCAAAAAACGCTGAGTGCAGGATTGCCTCGGTCGGACTCGTCTCTCCCTATTGAGTTTCCATTGCCGGGAGAAAATCCAAACCCGATAAACCAGGGTCCGACCCAAGGGTCAGACCCGCCTATTCCTCTGACGTCGGCAATTGTTGGGATTTCCGGTGATTCGCGATGAACAAATTTAAATGGGGTACGTCCCCATTTTTCAGGCAAAAAAAAACCAGCCCGAAGGCTGGTTTCTTTTCCCTGCGGGGAATTACTTAGCAGCAGCGGAAGCAGCCGAAGCAGCAGCCGAAGCAGCCGAAGCAGCTGCGGAAGCAGCAGCAGCAGCGTCGGTAGCAGCGGAAGCGGCAGCAGCAGCAGCGTCAGCGGCTGGAGCAGCAGCTGGAGCAGCTGCGTCAACTGCTGGAGCAGCTGCTGGAGCAGCTGCTTCTGGGGTAGCTACTGGAGCAGCAGGAGCTTCTTCTTTTTTGGAGCAAGCAGCCAGAGCAACAGCCAGCAGGGAGGCGATCAGCAGGGATTTTTTCATTTGTTTTCCTTAAATAACAACAAAAATTAAACAATGTTGCGATGAATAATTACCGGTAATTATCGCTCGTACGGCGTTTCGTCGGCCCTTCCAACCTTCAGAAAAAGGTCGACCAGACACGGAAACACACCGGATATTATAGCGTTTTCTGCTGCGTCGCAATAGCAATTCAAGCGGTTTACACAACTATTTTGCGAAAACGCAATATTTTTTTCCCGCGTCGAACTGCTTGCAACTGCAGCGATTACCGTCTTACCTCGAACCGCAGCATTTTACATTTTTCCGGCTCACAATCCAGTCGTTCCTGGTCTCAGGCCCGGCTGTGTTTCAGCCCAGATAGCTTCATAACGCTCCAAACTGGTTTGGGTTGACGTTGGAGCATCAAAATCTGCTTCCCCACGGAAATGATCGGAATGGAAGCGACGCACGATGTGGATGCCGTCGGCAACCAGGAAGGAGTCGGTCAGGGTGTTGATGCTGCGGCTGGTCAGGCGGCACTCGACCTGGTGGCCGAAGTCCTCCAGCAGCTTGAGGAAGCGCGGCTCATTGCGCTCCAGGTGGGCATTGCTGTGGGCGACCAGCTGGATGCGCCCTTTGTGCTGCAGGAACTGGCGCAGCAGGGCATCCGTCCTGGAGTGTCCCAGCTGCCACCAGGCGTAGTCCGGGTCGAACATCTGCAGTGTCAGGCGGGCTTGGGAGATGCAGTCCAAGAGCAGGGCCTGGAATTCGGTACGGCTGTCAAAAAGCTGCTTCTCCATACTATCTCCGATTATTTGTTCAGTTCCAGCCAGCCGTCCGCATACCAGGCGAAGAGGGCTTCCAATACGTCTTCGGACGCACCTGCCACCGTCGCGCCATTCAGGCCGCGGGTGTTGGCCAGGGTTTCCAGCGTCGCCTTATCAGCCTTGTTCATGGCGAAGGATTCGCCATTGATGAAGACATTCTTGCCGCGATACAGCATTTGCGTCTTGCGCGAGAGGGAAACCCCATTTTTCTCTGCCGATTGCTGGAATTTGCCGGCAGTTAGCGGTTTTTCCAGCGGCTGGAAGAAGACATTATGCTTTGGCTCGGACAGGTATTCACCGAGGAAAATCGCGAAATCGTCTTCAGTAAAGCTGACCTTATTCAGTTCGTCGGCCAATTTACCCAGCATGGCTTTGGGAATTTCAGCCGGCTTACTGGTCGGCTCCAGTTCGGGATCGGCATAACGGCCGGGCAGGTCGATCGAATCGGCCATGAATTGCAGGAAGGCCTCGCCCAGTTCCTGGTAAGACGGCGAGCGGAAACCGATCGAATAAGTCTGGCAATCGCCGATTGCTTCGCCGTCGTGGGCGTAATGCGGCGGCAGGTAGAGCATGTCGCCCGGCTCCAGCACGAATTCCTCGGTGGCCTTGAATTTCTTCAGGATCTTCAGCGGCAGGCCTTCGATCAGGGTCAGGTCCTTTTGCGCGCCGATTTTCCAGCGGCGCTGGCCTTCGGCCTGCAGCAGGAACACGTCATAGGAGTCGAAGTGCGGGCCGACGCCGCCGCCATCGGTGGCAAAGCTCACCATCAGGTCGTCCCGGCGCGCATCGGGCAGGAAGCGGAACTGGCGCAACAGCGCATCGGCATTGTCGTCCTGCAGGTTGACGCCTTGTACCAGCATGGTCCACTCGCGCTGCTTGCGCGCAGGCAGTTCTTTGAGCGGGCCGTGCTGCATGTCCCAGCTGCCTTCCGTGGTCTTGGTGACCAGGCGGCTTTCGACGTAGTCCTTGGTGGCCAGTTCGGCCAGCTTGTCGAAAGGCAGCAGCGGCTTGAAGCCGGGGATGGCCTGGCGGATCAGCAGCGGCTTCTTGTGCCAGTAATCGCGCAGGAATTGTTCGGGCGTGATATCGCCCAGGAGAGTGAGTTTTTTCATGGCGCGATTATAGCAAGCGGTATAATCCCCTCCAGCTTAGAAAAGAAAGGAAGCTCAATGAAGATCGCCAAGAATACCGTTGTGACGGTGGAGTACAAACTGTCCGACGCACAGAACAATCTGATCGAAGACGGTCGCCAGCCTATGGTCTACCTGCACGGTGGC
Source organism: Duganella sp. Root336D2 (assembly GCF_001425005.1). Classification (GTDB taxonomy): domain Bacteria; phylum Pseudomonadota; class Gammaproteobacteria; order Burkholderiales; family Burkholderiaceae_D; genus Rugamonas. The sequence continues at coordinate 853,313 of NZ_LMDB01000012.1, forward strand.
TACGAGAACACCCTGCCAAAAATCGAAGAAGAACTGGACGGCAAGGAAAACGGCTACGCCACCACGCTCCAGATTGAACCGGAAGACGCCTTTGGCGATTACGACCCGAACCTGCTGAAAGTGGAAGAACGTGCGCGCCTGCCGGAGCCGCTGGAAATCGGCATGCAGTTCGAAGGCCTGCCTGAAGGCGGCGAAGACGACGACGCGATGATTTTCACCGTGACCGAAATCGCCGAAGACAAAGTGGTCCTGGACGGCAACCATCCGCTGGCCGGCATGGCCTTGCGCTTCGAACTGAAAGTGGTCGACGTGCGCGCCGCCACCGAAGAAGAAATCGCCCATGAGCACGTGCATGGCCCGCATGGCCATCACCACCACGACGGCGATGAGGAAGGTGACGATGGCGAGGAAGGCGAGGAAGGCGATCACTTCCGCACCCACCCGATCCACTAAGATCCCAAGCCCCGCACTGCGGGGCTTTTTTATATCACTCGCTGCCCAGGACGAAGAGCGAGGCGCTGCCTGGTATCACGCGCAGCGCAGTCCATTCGGCGCCCAGCGCCAGGTGGCCGACGTTCTTGTTCCATTCAATGACGGGAGCGGCCTTGCCCTGCTTGCGGTTATCCACCAGCAGCAACTGCCCCGGGTATTTGTCGGCCTGCGAGCGCACGATGCGCCGGATCTCGGTAAAACCGTCGCGTTTTTGCGCCAGGCGGGCAAAGAATCCTTGCTCCACATGGGCGCCGATGTCGCCATCCATCACCAGCACGATGCCGGCGATGTTCTTGCGCTTGGCGTGCAGGAAGGCGCGGTGCAGCCAGCCGCGGTTGGCCACCATGCGATCTTCATATTCGCTGTTGCGGCCAGCTTCGGTCAGGTAGTGGTTGTTCCTGGCCGGCACGTTGAGCGTGACGAACAGGACGTTCTCGTATTCCCAGTAGGTGTTCTCGGCGTAGTCGCGGAACTTGGCGATGCCTGACTGGCGGTTCAGCGGCAGCTTGACCTTGCCCAGCGTATCCGGCGCAAGGAAGAACAGTTCGCGAATGCGGTTGAGGCGTTCGATGGCGTTCGATTTGCCGTTGGAGTTGCGGCATTCGGTCCAGTCGCCGCCGGCCGGCAGCAGCACCAGCGGGCGTTCGGCGCTGTTCATCAGGTCGCGCCGTTCCTGGTACAGGCTGTCCGTGCATGGCTCGCTCGGCGACTTGATGCCGTTGGCGATAAGGAAGGCCGGTTCGTTGCGGCTCGCTTCCGCCAGCATGCGGCGGAATTCGGCATCGCCTTCACCTTTGGGGAAGTTGTGGCCGAGCAGGGCAAAACTGAATTCGCCCTTGCGCGGCACGGCCTTGTCGCTGCGAGCCAGGGCGGGCGGCGCGGCGAGCATGGCGCCGGCCAGCGTGGCCGCCATGGCCAGCGCGCCGAAGGCGAGCCGCCGTTTCATGCCTGCGCCAGGCGTTTGAGCTGGTACAGCCGGTCCAGCGCTTCGCGCGGAGTCATCGCGTCCGGATCGATATCGCCCAGTGCCGCCAGCAGCTCCTCGGCGCGCGGATCGGCGACCGGGGCGGCCGATGGCGCCTCGTCGTCATTGGCGTCGGCCACCGGCGCTGCGAACAGGTCCAATTGCGGCGTTGCGTCCAGCGCCTGCGCTTCCAGGCGCGCCAGGTGCTTGCGGGCTGCCTTGATCACCGGCTGCGGAACGCCTGCCAGCTGCGCCACCTGCAAGCCGTAGCTTTGCGAGGCCGGGCCATTCTGCACCGCGTGCAGGAAGACGATGGAATCCTTGTGCTCCACCGCAGACAGGTGCACGTTGGCGGCAGTTGGATGCGCTTCCGGCAACTGGGTCAGTTCGAAGTAGTGCGTAGCGAACAGCGTGAAGCTGCGGCTGGTTTCGATCAGGTGGCGGGCAATCGCCCACGCCAGCGCCAGGCCGTCGAAGGTCGAGGTGCCGCGCCCGATTTCATCCATCAGCACCAGCGAATGCTCGGTGGCGCCGTTCAGGATGGTGGCAGCCTCCGTCATCTCCACCATGAAGGTGGAACGGCCGCCGGCCAGGTCGTCGGTGGCGCCGATACGGGTGAATACGCGGTCGATCGGGCCAATGGTGGCGCTGGCGGCCGGTACGTAGCTGCCCACATAGGCCAGCAGGGTGATCAGGGCTACCTGGCGCATGAAGGTCGATTTACCGCCCATGTTCGGGCCGGTGATCAGCAGCAGGCGGCGCTCGGCCATGAATTTGCAGTCGTTGGCGATGAAGCGCTCGATCTGGTTTTCCACCACCGGATGGCGGCCCTCCACGATATTGATGCAGGGCTCGGCCACCAGGTCCGGCGCGCACCAGTTGTTGCGCAGCGCGTGTTCGGCCAGCGAGCACAGGGTGTCCACTTGCGCCAGGGCCTGCGCGATGGCTTGCAGCGGGCCGATGAAAGGCGCCAGTGCGGCCAGCAGCTCGTCGTACAGCATCTTCTCGCGCGCCAGGGCGCGGTCCTGGGCCGACAGGGCCTTGTCTTCGAAGGCCTTCAGCTCCGGCGTGATGTAGCGTTCGCAGTTCTTCAGCGTCTGGCGGCGGCGATAGTCTTCCGGCACCTTGTCGGCCTGGCCGTTGGTGACTTCGATGTAGAAGCCGTGCACGCGGTTGTATTCCACGCGCAGGTTGGCGATGCCGGTGCGTTCGCGTTCGCGGGTCTCCAGGTCGACCAGGAACTGGCCGGCGTTTTCGGACAGGCCGCGCAGTTCATCCAGTTCCGCATCGTAGCCGCGGGCGATCACGCCGCCGTCGCGCACCATGGTGGCCGGTTCCGGCATGATGGCGCGCACCAGCAGGCCGACGCATTCCTGCGGCTCGTTCAGGCCGAAGTGCAGCTTGGCCAGCAGGCCTTGCGCATTGTCGTGGCTGAGGGCGCGCTGCATGGCGTGCTGCAGCTTGGGCAGTTGCTGCAGGCCGTCGCGCAGGGCCGACAGGTCGCGCGGGCGGGCCGACAGCAGCGCCACGCGGGTGGTGATGCGTTCGATGTCGGGCACTTGCGCCAGGTGGTAGGCCAGCGAGCCGGTAGTGTCGTGCTGCATCAGCGCGGCGATGGCATCGTGGCGGGAACGGGCCACCGACTGGTCGCGCTTGGCGTGGTGCAGCCAGTGGCGCAGCAGGCGCGAACCCATGGCGGTGCGGCAGTGGTCCAGCAGCGAGAACAGGGTAGGGGATTCCTGGCCGCGGATGGTTTCCGTCAGTTCCAGGTTGCGGCGCGTGGCGGCGTCCAGGCCGATGTATTCGTTTTCCGCTTCGCAGGACAGGCTCTTGACGTGCTGCAGGCCGCGGCCCTGGGTCGATTGCGCATAACGCAGCAGGGCACCGGCCGCGCCGAACGCCGCGCCCAGGCCTTCGGCGCCGAAGCCGGTCAGGGTGGCGACAGCCAACTGGTCCAGCAGCGCCTTGTGTCCGTGCACCACGTCGAAGTGCCAGGCCGGCACGTTGTTGACGTGGCAGAAGGTGACTTCGTCGAACATGTCGGCATCATCGCCGCGCAGGATTTCAGCCGGCGCAATGCGTTCCAATTCCTGCCCCAGGCGCGTGTTGACGCTGCGCTGGTCGCCGGAGAATTCCATCAGGCGCAGCGCGCCGGACGCCAGCGACAGCCAGGCCAGGCCGCAGGTGACCACCTTGCGGTTGCTGATCATGGTCATGGCCAGCAGCGGGCGCTCCGATTTTTCCGGCAGCAGGTCCGAATCGGTCAGGGTGCCCGGAGTGACCACGCGCACCACCTTGCGCTCGACCGGCCCCTTGGCCAGCGCCGGGTCGCCGATCTGCTCCGCAATCGCACACGACTCGCCGACCTTGACCAGCTTGGCCAGGTAGCCATCCAGCGAATGGAAAGGCACGCCCGCCATCTTGATCGGCACGCCGTTCTGGCTGCCGCGCGCCGTCAGCGTAATGCCCAGCACGCGCGACGCCTTTTCGGCATCGTCGAAGAACAGTTCGTAAAAGTCGCCCATGCGGTAGAACACCAGCATGTTCGGGTAGTCGGCCTTGATGCGTAAATATTGCTGCATCATCGGCGTGACCTTTTCGGCCGGGCTGTTCTTGACGGCGTCGGGATTGATTTCGGAGGGGAGGGTGGTCATTTTTCGGAATTTCGGTCGGGACGCCGCGCCGCGCGCGGTAAAACGTTGCATTTTACCCCACGTGGCTGGCGGGCGACAGTCACCTCTATACCTAGATAGACCGCTCTAATGATGCTTCGTAGCAACGAATTGTGCGAGACTTCTTTCCCAAATGCAGTTAAACTTCCGTCAAATTATTTTTCGGCAAGACTAATATTGCTGGTAAAGGAACCCTTGTGAATCAAATACTCAAGCCTCGCAGCAGCGGTTTTACCCTGATTGAAGTCATGGTCACGGTCGCTATCGTTGCGATCCTGGCGGCAGTGGCATTGCCAATGTATAAAGACTACATCATCCGTGGCCACATTCCCCAGGCGACCAACGGCCTGTCGGACATGCGCATCAAACTGGAGCAGTTCTTCCAGGATAACCGCACTTACGCCGGTGCCTGCGCAGCCGGCGCCCCAGCTGCGCCGCCTACCAATCCCGATTTCACCTTCACCTGCAACGTAGCCGCCAACGGCATGAGCTACGGCTTGAAGGCCGAAGGAATCGGCACCATGACCGGCTTTACCTATGAGTTGAACGAGGCGAATGTCAAAAAGACATTTGCCTCGCCAAGCGGCTGGGGTACCTCGAACACCTGCTGGGTGATTGGCAAGGGCGGGCGCTGCTGATGCGTAAGCAACGTGGTGTGACCCTGATCGAGCTGATGGTCGCCATCAGCGTGCTCGGCGTGCTGTTGGCACTCGCAGTGCCGAGTTTTGCCCGCATGATCCAGGATGCGCAGAACCGCACTGCCGCGGAATCCCTGCTGAACGGCCTGCAACTGGCGCGCGCGGAAGCCCTGCGGCGCAATACGCCGGTTCGCTTCAAGCTGACCGACGCGGAGGGCAAAGTGGCTTGGACAGTTGGCTGTGCGAACGCGGCTATCTGTTCCACCTCGCTGCAAGAGCGCTCGCCCGATGAGGGCGGTAGTAATGCGCGGGTTGGCATCAGCAAGGCCGCACTGTCGAAACCGCTCACGGCCACCACGTTCGCCACCGTGCTGACAGCTGGCGCAGGCCTCGACCAGCCCGCATCTGTCACGTTCGACAGCTTTGGCCGGGCTCCTGCCGCCGCCGGTACCGAGATCGTCCGGATTGACGTCACCAATGCCCAGTCCAATAGCGCGCGCCGTTATGTGGTGACTATTGGGCAGGGCGGTCAAGTTCGCATGTGTGACCCCGACACCAGGCTGGGCGGCACGCCCCAAGGCTGTTCTTAAGGAGCAATCCCATGATTCGCAAGTTAAAAAAACCTGGCCGCCAGGATGGCATCGTATTGCTCGAAGCGCTGGCGTCCATCCTGATCTTCTCGTTCGGCATTCTGGCCTTCCTGTGGATGCAGGCCTCGGCGACACGCCAGGTGACCGATTCCAAATATCGCCTGGAGGCCAGTTTCCTGGCCAACCAGATGTTGGGTGACATGTGGGCGCGTAGCGCCGGCACCGGTCTGGATAGCTATGCAGTCACTAACCAGGCGGTGGCCACCCTGCCGAACGGCAAGCGTACGGTAGTGGTCGCAGGCCGCCAGGTGACAGTCACTATCAACTGGCAGCTTCCCGGCGAGAGCAGGGCCCATAGCTACCAGGCCGTGGCCCAGATCAACGGTTGAGGACAATTATGTACGACTCACAAAAAGGCTTCACGCTGATCGAGGTCATGGTCGGCCTGGTCATCGGCTTGCTGGGCACAGTGATTGTGGCGCAGGCATTTACCAATAATGAAGCGCGCAAGCGTGCTACCACCGGAACTGCGGATGCCCAGGCCAACGGCGGTATCGCGCTGTACATGCTGGAGCGCGATGCCAAGGCGGCGGGGTGGGGCATGACTGCCACTAATACCACCTACCCTGGTTGTACCACTATCCATGCCTATTGCAATGGAAGTGCCACGTGCGGCGGCACGAACGGCCCACTGGGCGGTATCAACTTTGCACCTGTGTTGATCACGGATGGTGGCAGCAATCCGGATACTTTGACGATTCAATACTTTGCCGATCCAAACGTGGCATCGGGTTTGCCTTCCGGTACAACCGTCCTGCGCAGGAGGATGCAGAGTCCATCGGCCGAACTGGATGTTGCTTCCGCTTCGGCCTGCATGGACGGCGACCTCGCCCTGGTGGCGGCACCGACGGGTGGTAACTGTACCGTGATGAAAATCACCGAGGTACAGGAACAAGCGGCCAAGCTACAGCACACTGCTGACGCGAATGGTGAATACAACCCGGCGCCGGAGTTCTACACCACTAATACCTGGCCGGTTTACGAAGCCAATTCCACCGTGTCCTGTTTCAAGCCGGCCAACGGCGGCCCGATCTTCCGCAAGGTCTATTCCGTCAACAGCGCATCGCGTGAACTGCAGCGTAGCGATAACTCGCAGAACCCGGCGGCGGTCAACGAGCTGGTGATGACGGATGTCGTCGACATGCAGGCCCAATATGGCGTTTCTGCGGCAATCAGTACTGATGCAATCAGCGCTTGGGTCAATCCAGCGGACGCCGGCTGGACCAATCCGGGGCCGAACGACTGGCGGCGCATCAAGGCAATTCGCCTGGCGCTGGTCACGCGCTCGGGCCAATATGAGCGTCCGGCCACCGGTGCAAACTGCTCGGCAACCACCTCGCTCGCGACCAGCTGGGGTGCCATCAGCACTGCAAATTATCCCAACGATTGGGGCTGCTATCGCTATCGGGTGTTTGAAACGGTCATCCCGCTGCGTAACGTGATCTGGGGGCACATATGAAATCGGTAGTGAAAGCAGGCTGGCGCCGCCGGCAACAAGGTGTCGCGCTGGTCATGGCGCTGATTGTGCTGGTGGCCATGACCCTGGCCGGGCTGGCCATGATGCGTTCGGTCGACACCTCATCCCTGATCGCGGGCAACCTGGCGTTCAAGCAAAGCGCTGCCATCAGCGCCGACGCCGGTGTGGAGGCCGCCATGGGCTGGGTTAAGGGACGTCCGACCGAACTGGAGCAGGACGCCGGCGCATTCGGCTACTGGGCAAGCAGCCAGGCTGCGCTTGACCTGACAGGGAATGATACTGCTGATGCGACCGACGACCTGGACTGGAGCGATGCATCGAGCGTGGCCCAGCTGGCAGTCGATGCCGCAGGCAACCAGGTGTCTTACGTGATCCACCGCATGTGCGATGTGGCAGGCGAATTCGATCCGGCCAAGTGCGCGACTGTGCCAGCGTCGGGCCAGGAGACGACCAACAGTATCGGCATTCTGCGTCCCATGCTGACTTACCAGCCTCTGCCGGGTACCACTGCCAACGGCACGCTTGCAATGTACCGCATTACTGTGCGGGTGGTCGGCCCACGTTCCAATGTCAGCTTCGTGCAGGCAGTTATTTCACAATAAATGCGAGACCTATCAATGAGGCCACTCTTTAAACAATTGATGCTGGCGGCACTGTTGACCGGCAGCGTGTTGGGAGCCGCCTTGTCGCGCGCTGCCACCACCGACCTGGCCGACAAGCCGCTGGCAAACTCCACCACTGCGGTGCTGCTGCCAAACATCATGCTCGACCTGGACAACTCCGGCAGCATGCTTTGGAGCTATATGCCGGACTATGTTCGCATGAAGTCCGGCAATACCTGGGAGAAGTACTGCCGCGACACGGACGGCAGCATCAACGCTGTTTGCAATCAAGGCGACCCGCCCTATGCGGCCAGCGCTTTCAACAAGATCTACTATAACCCTGCCGTGCGTTATGAATGGCCGGTCAACCCGGACGGTTCGCGCGTGGGTGACGCCACTGGCTCGCACCGGACGGCCTATGGCTCGCCATGGTCCGGGATTCCGAGCGACGGTTTCGGCCAACAGCGGGTTGAATACACTTATGAGCAGACGTCAATGGACGACCCGTGCGGACGCGCTTTTGGCTGCCCGAAGAAGCTGCCGAACGACACCGTTAACCTGGCCACGATCGGCAGCGTCACAGCCAATTTCCCTGACCGCGTCTGGTGCCGGTCATCCACCTCGTCGACCTGCGTCAGCGCAATTGACGGAGGCAACTATTCCTACCCGAACGACAGGTACGATTCGCCACGGCTCGCGACTGGCGCACCGTACTATTACAACGTGACAGTGAGGTGGTGTGACAGCGCCGGCAGCAATTGCCAGGCGAACCGCGACAACACCCATGCCAGGGTCAACTACAGCCAATGGGAGCGGGTTGATATTGTCCCGTCCCGTAACAGCTACCCGAAGGCTGCGACGCGTACCGATTGTACTGCCGCCACCAGCTGTAATTTTGAAGAAGAGATCAGCAATTTTGCGACCTGGTACGCGTGGTACCGGACCCGTTCGCAAATGGCGAAGTCATCGATCGGCCTGGCATTCAAGGATGTGCGCGGCACGCCAAAGGATGTCACGGTAGACCGGACTGACGGCAACTATTTCCATGCCCGCATGGGCTTGATGACCATCGATAACTCCACCATCACGGTCCCGATCGAGGCTTTTGAAGGCACGCATAAGCAGTCGTTCTACACTGAGTTGTACAAACTCAACCCGGACACCAGCACGCCTTTGCGTGCCGCGTTGAACGAGGTCGGTCGTTTGTTTAAGTTTGGCAAGAACGCAGCCTTCCCGAATGGACCTGATCCGATCCAGGCGGCGTGCCAGCGCAACTTTGCGATCCTGGCAACGGACGGTTATTGGAACGGCAATGACCCTTTGCATATTAACGATGCGCGGGACACCGTGATGCAGGACCAGGACGGCGATATCACCAAGGCGCCGCGGCCATCGTATGCTCCGTACCAGGCTGGTTCGCGCGGCGTACCTGCCGACGTGGTTTCGCTGGCCGACGTTGCCTTCTACTATTACAACAATGACCTGCGTCCTGATATGGAGAACATCGTCCCGAGCGCGGGTGGTGCGGCGAATATTGGCGACGTGGCTAACCACCAGCACATGACCACGTTCACCCTGGGATTGGGCGTTGACGGCACGCTGCCTTTCCGTAAGGATTACAAGACGGCCAAGGCGGGTGAATACTACAATATCCTGCAGGGCACAAGGAATTGGCCAGCGCCGAGGGAAAACACCGCGGAAACCATCGACGACTTGTGGCACGCTGCCGTCAGCGGCCGAGGTACTTATTTCAGTGCCAAGGATCCGGCTGCGTTGCAGGATAGCCTGCACCAGGCTTTGGGGAGCATTGGCCAGTCCGATGGTAGCGGCGCCTCCGCCGCTACCAGTAACCTGCAGCCGACGCCGGGTGATGACAACATCTTTATCGCGAACTATCGCACCCAGGCGTGGGATGGCGAATTGAGCGCCTATAGAATGGACACTACAACGGGCGATGTTATCGGTGATCCGCGCTGGCAGGCTGCGGTGAGGTTGCGCCTCAAGGTGGCAGCCGATGGCACTGACACCCGCACCATCTGGACTTCCGACGCCAACAATAACCTGGTGCCCTTCACGACCACTGATTTGCCGGATGCCCAGAAAGCCTACTTCAATGCGACTGTCCAGCAATCGCTGAGCCAATTCAATTCGTGGAGTACCGAGCAAAAGAACGCCGCGAATGCCGATACGCTGGTGCGCTTCCTGCGCGGGCATGACCCGATGGTGACGGTGGACCGGGAAAACAAGCGCCTGTACCGTGAGCGCGACAAGCTGCTGGGCGATTTCGTTCACTCCCAGCCGGTACACGTCGGGGCTCCCCCGTTCAAGTTCCAGGATGGCGGCTACGACGCATTTGTCACCGCCAAGGCTGCTCGTTCCCGTACGGTTTATGCCGCTGCCAATGACGGCATGCTGCATGCCTTTGATGCGCAAACCGGCGACGAGCGCTGGGCCTACATTCCGCCAATGGTGCTGCCGGACCTTTGGCAATTGGCACACAACGATTATGCCGATCGCCACCGTTTCTTCCTGGACGGCGCGCTTACTGTCTCCGACGTTAAGATTGGAAATGACTGGAAAACTATCCTGATCGGTGCCATGGGCAAGGGCGGTCGTGGTTATTACGCGCTGGATATCACCGATCCTGCGAACCCACGGGCATTGTGGACGTACACGGCTGCAGACAATCCAAATCTCGGCTATAGCTTTGGTCCGGCCCATGTCACCAAGGTCAATAACAAATGGATGGCGGTGCTGACTTCCGGCTACAACAATGTTGCCGAAGGTGGCAGGTACGACGGCGACGGCAAGGGCCACGTGTTCTTGCTGGACCTGGGTGACGCAAGTATGAAAGCACACGTCATTGATATTGCCACTACAGCCGGTACCAAGGAAAATCCAAGCGGGCTGGCCCGCCTGAATATTGCTGCGCCCGATTTCAACATCAGCAACACGGGAGTTGCAGCATGGGGCGGCGACCTGCTGGGTAATATGTGGCGCTTCAACCTGACGGCCGGCACCGCTACGAAAATTCTGGCGCTGGACAGCAGCCGGCCAATCATGGCCGCACCGGACCTGACGGGCACACCGGACAGCGTGACGGTGTACTTCGGAACCGGCCGCTTCCTGGGTACGAGCGACCTGGTTGTGCCTTCTGCTTCGGTGACTTCGCAAATCGTCGGCGCGTTCAAGGATGACCTGCAAAGTACAACGACGCTGTCGCTGGATGCGTTCTCAAGGCGCACCATGAGCAGCTCCGACACCAGCCGCGACATCTCAGACGCGGGTGGAACGAGCACCGTTGGCTGGTACTTTGAACTGCCTGGCGCGGGCGAGCGCGTTGCCGTCGATCCGCAAGTGTTCGAAGATACATTTGTCGTACCGACTGTGGTGCCTTCGGCTTCGGCCTGCCAGCCGGGTGGCTTCAGCTGGATGTACCAGTTCACGACGAGCGGCGGCAAACCTGCTGGAAATACCTCGCTGGGCACCAGGCTGACCTCGCCGATCGTTGGTATGACAGTGAGCCTGCTGCCAAGCGGCAAGCCAGTGGTCGTTGCCGTTACTGCCGATGGCAAGCGTCCAAAAACCATCGGCTTGAAAAAGCCGACCCAAGGTGGCGGCGGAAACGGCGGCGGGGTCACGACTACGCGCCTGCAGTGGCGTGAGTTGGGCAGGTAAGATGCGGCGTGCACCGTGGGGCAAGGCCGGCGCCTTGGCCCTGACGGTGCTGGTGCACCTGGCCCTGCTGCTTGGTGTTCGCCAGCATGGCAGCGCCCCAAAGGCGTTGCCACAGCCTGCACCCGTTGTCCTGACGGTTGCGTTGCTGCCTGAGCCGGCAGCAGCGCCTGCCGAACCCGCAACACTTCCCGAACCAGTCCTGCCGCCCCCTGCGGCGCTTTCTCCCGCGCCCCATTCCACTCCCGAGCCGCCGGCCGTGCCGGAGCAATCGGAGACACCTCCCCAGTTTTTCCAGTTACATGAGTTGACCACTCCGCCAGCGGTGGCCGATGGACTGACGCGTGGCGAATTGCTCGAACTGCCGGGCACCAAAGGTGGTTATATCACCGTGCGTTTCTGGATCAATGCGCTGGGCGAAGTCGTGCGCGCAAAAATTGTCGGTGTCGATGGCAACGAGGACGATGAGGAAAAGCTGCTGGCGGCACTGCGGCAAGTGCGCTTCTTGCCGGCCCGCATCGGCCACGCCGCCGTGCCCAGTGAATTGGAGATGGAGTTGCGCGTGGTCCGCGCAGCCGGGCTGTAAAGTCCGATACCGTTTTATGCGAGCCGGCGCGCAATCCGGTTCAGGCCGACGGGCGTAACGCCCAGGTAGGCAGCCAATTCCTTTTGCGGCACGCGCTGCACCAGCCCGGGGCGGCTGTCGAGCAAGTGCTGGTACATCTGTTCCGGCGTGTACATCAGCAGGTCGCGTTCGCGCACCATCTTCAATCCGGACAAGGCCTGGAAGCCGAAGCGGATGGCCTTTTGCCATGCCAGGTGGCGCTCCCCGAGGTCATCGACCAGGCGCCAATCAAGCGCCTCCACCACGCTCGCTTCCAGCGCCGCGGTGCCAAAGCTGGTGCGGCCTCCGGGCTGGAAGCCGAGCGGGCAGGCAAACAGTTCATCCTCCGCCGTGAAGCTCTTGATCCATTCCTTGCCGTCAGGCGTTGTGTAGAACTGTTTGAGCAAGCCTGAGCGCACGCCAAACAGCCTGGGGCAATGGTCGCCCTGGTGGAAGGCAAATTCGCGCTCGCGCAATTGCACCAGCCGCACGGACGCGGCCAGCGTTTCCACTTCAGGCAGTTGCAGGCCCGTAGCCTGTTCCAGGCGGTGCAGCGCGCGCACCAGCATCAGAGGTTCCATGCAGTCGATTATAGGACGACACCGAGCTGGCGCATCAGCTTCAAGTCCTCGGTGATGCGCCAGTGCTGGCAAATGCGGCCGTCGCGGATCCATTCGATCTGCATCTGCCGCACGTCGATGGCCTTGCCGGTTGGTTCGATGCCGAAAAAGCTGCCGCTCTGGGTGCCGGTCATATGAACGTAAACAGCGACGCGGTCAGGCGCCAGCACCAGGTCTTCGATGCTGTAGTGCAGGTCCGGAATCCCTTGGCGCATCATGAGCACGATGGGTTTCAGGCCGTCGGGGCCGGGCTGCGGATCGGGCAGGCCGGGGCTGTGGTTACGGTAATCGCTGGTCAGCAGCTCGTCGAGCACATCGACTTTGCCCTGGTTCCAGACTTCTTCGAAATAGCGTTCGATCAGGCGTGCGTTGGCTTGCAGTGTCATGTCTTCCTCCTTGAAAGAAGACAGCTTAGCGAGGCGAGCGGGCTGCGTAATTAACCCGGGTTAAGGCAGGCATCAAATTCGCACGGAGCGCTTTGTTTTACCGGCAGCACCACGCGGAAAGTCGTGCCGCAACCCGGCGCGGTTTGCACATCGATGTGGCCGCCGTGGTTGCGGACAATATTATGCGACACCGAAAGTCCCAGCCCCGTACCTTTGCCGACTGCTTTGGTGGTGTAGAAAGGGTCGAAGATACGCGGCAGTACGTCGGGCGCGATGCCGCAGCCATCGTCTGCTATTTCCACCCATGCTTCCTCTTCATCATGGCCAGAGCGAATGGTGATGACACCGCGCCCGGAGCCGATGGCGTGACCGGCATTGACCAGCAGGTTAAGGAAAACCTGGTTCAACTCCGACTGGCGGCATTCGACCTGCGGCAGCCTGCCGTATTCCTTGCGTACCTCGGCCACCTTGCGCAAGTCGCTGGCGATGATGTGCAGGGTGGAGTCGATACCTTGATGCAGGTCGGCCCACTGCCAATCGTTGCGTGGACCGGCGCGCGAAAAGTCCTTCAACGATTGCACGATTTTGCTGACTCGGCTCATGCCGTCGTGCGATTGCTCCATCAGGAGCGGGATATCCTGGCGAAGGAAGTCGAGTTGCAGCTCGGCGCGCCGGGCCACCAAACTTCGCGTAGATTGCGGTGCGAAACCTGCGCGTTCGGCGGCTTCATAGCTGTCCAGCATGTCGAATAGCTTGCGCAAATATTCATCCAGCATGCCGAAGTTGGATGAGAGGAAGCCTAAAGGGTTGTTGATCTCATGCGCGACGCCAGCGGCAAGCTGGCCGAGCGAGGCCAATTTTTCGGAATGAACCAGGCGGCCTTCCAACGCACAGCGTTCGGCTATTTCCGCCTGCAGGCGGACGTTCGCACTTTCCAGTTCCGCCGTGCGCGCTGCGACGCGTATTTCGAGCTGGTCATTGGCGTGCTGTAGTTGGCGGTTGAAACGGCCAATGATCGTGTGGCTGTGTATCAGGCGCCAGGCGGCGTAAAGTAGCAGGCCTGTCAGCGCGGCTGCAAATAGCAGCAAAAGCTGGCGATGCAGTTGCGCCTGGCGCGCGGCTATTTGCTGGTGGGTGTTCAGGAGCGATTCGATGCGCTCCAGGTGCGGGGCGGTAGAGACGGCGTCGAAGCGCTGCATCATGAGTCCGACCTGGTAGGCTTCGCGCAGCACGGCGCGGGCATGAGCCGTGAAGATATCAAGGCGCTGTGCTGCCACTGGTTCCATACGAGGGCGCATTGCCTGAAGTACTTCGAGGGCGTGCGCTACGTCCGGCAATTCGTCTTCGCTGTTGCCTTCACCGTAGACCAGGGTGGGGATCAATATCTGTTGCACGGCCGCTTCGGCGGTTGCCGGCAGCAGGGGCGCGAGGTCGCAGGCTGCCTGGGGCAGGAAGCTCAACGAGCTGCGCAGCACTGCATGGTGGGTCTTGAATGCCTCGATGAGGCGTAGTTTGCTGTTCAGGGCCAAGCGATAGCCAGCAATGGCTTGGAGCAGGCCGGGCACCTCCGACGCTGAGTGGACACTGGTTAGCGTGTCGAGCTGGCGCGGCAGGGCTGTCGCCTGCGCCGCAGTGGGGGACAGGCTGTCGTAGTTGCGCAGCATCCCGATACGCAACTTCATCATGGCTTCGTCCCAATTTTCGTCGACTTCCCGCAGTTGGCGCAGGGTCGCGACATCAGAGAAATGGTCGGCTGGATGGTAGTCGCTGCTGCGGAGGTAAAAGAACAGCAGGGCAGAAGTGAGTGCCAACGCCACCAGCAACAACGGCAACGGCAGCGCCCGCGAATAGCGGCTCATGGCAGGCTCCGAGGCGCGGCATCGAGCGTGCGCAGGAAAGCTGCGATCAGCTTGCGGTCTTCGGCACTGGCAGTGCGGCCAAGCTGGAACAGGAACATCTGGTCGATTGCATCCTCCAGCGTGGCGACCGAACCGTCGTGGAAATAGGGCGCGGTGCGCGCCACATTGCGCAGGCCCGGCACTTTGAAGCGCTGGCCGATGCCGTTGCGCTGGCGTGCGGTGGCGGGCAGCAGCTCGGCCATCACGCCGAACAGCTGGTACATATTGCCGCCGGCGTTGCTGCCCTGGTGGCAAGTGGCGCAGCCGGCGCGTTTGAAACGCTGGTAGCCTGCCAGCTCGTCTTCGTTCAGAGCCGTCTTGTCGCCCAGCAAATAGCGGTCGAAGCGGGAACCGGGTGTCAACAGGGTGCGCTGATAACTTGCCATCGCATCCTGGATAGTGGCTGCCGTCACCCCCTCGCGGTACAGGCTGTTGAAACTGCGCCGGTAAGCCGGGTCGGCCGCAATGGCGCGCACGACAGCTGGCCAGCTTGCGCCCATCTCCTGCGGGTTTTCCACCACACGGGCGACTTGCTGTTCCAGCGTGGCGGCGGCGCCATTCCAACCCTGGCGGAAATTAAGCGCGGCATTCAGGATGGTGGGTGTGTTGTGCGGTAGCGGCTTGCCGTCCAGTCCCGTGGCGCGTGCCAGGCCATCGGCCCCGGCGTGCGCCAACTGGTGGCAAGTTGCGCACGACAGGCGACCATTGCCGGATAAACGGCGCTCGTTGAACAACAGGCGACCCAGCGCGACGCGACCCGGATTCGGCACCTGCGCAGCAGGCACTGGCTTGATGGGTTCTTCGGCCAGCACAGCGGCGGCGGCCAGGTACAGGCTCAATAGCAGCGTGCGCATGACGGCCCCTTATGCGGCCAAACCGTGGGCTTGCCAGTAATGACGCATGGCGGCGCGGATGTTATCGCGCAGTACCTGGTTATCCCATGGCTTGGTGTAGAAACGGTACAGGGCACCGCGGTTGACGCTCTCCATGACCGTGGCCAGTTCGGTCTGGCCGGAAAGGATGATGCGCAAGGTGGCTGGGTACAGGTCCTTGATGCGGTCCAGAAGCTCGGTGCCGCTCATGCCGTCCATGCGCTGGTCGCACAGCACCAGGTGTACCGGATTTTGCGCCAGCAGGTCCAGCGCCTGCGCGGCGCTGGAGGCCGACAGGATGCGGTACTGGTCCTGGCGCAGCAGGCGTTCCAATGCAGCCAGCACCATTGGCTCGTCGTCGATCAGCAGCACGGTGGGCTGGACCGGCGCCGGGATACCCTGCGCTGGCGCCAGTTGCCGGCCCTCGCGCAGCAAGGCTTCGAACTGTGCCGCCGGGAGCGGGCGGGAAAAGTAATAACCCTGGATCTGGTCGCAACGGCGTCGCAGCAGGCAGGCCAGTTGCGATTCGGTTTCCACGCCTTCGGCCACGACTTGAAGGCCGAGGTTGCGTGCCATGCCAAGGATCCCGTCGACCAGGGCGGCATCGCCCGGGTCCCTGGCAATACCGTCGATGAAGGACTTGTCGATCTTCAGCGTATCGACCGGGAAATGCTTCAGGTAGGCCAGGCTGGAATGGCCGGTGCCGAAGTCGTCGATCGCCACTTTGACGCCCACCTGGCGCAGTGCGGCCAGCACGCCTGCGGTGCGCGCAGTGTCGTCCATCAGGGCGCTCTCGGTGACCTCCAGGCCCAGCATGCCGGGCTGCACGCCGTGACGGGCCATTGCCTGTTCGACTGAATGCTGGAACTGAGGGTCGGCAAACTGGCGGCTGGCCACGTTGACTGCGATATTCAGGCCCGGTGCCAGCTGTGTCCAGCGCGCCGCCAGCAGGCAGGCTTCGTCGATGATCCAGGCGCCGACCTGGACGATCAGGCCACTCTCCTCGAGCAATGGCACGAATTCGGCAGGCGACACCAGGCCGTGGCCGGGGCGGCGCCAGCGCAGCAATGCTTCTGCGCCGGCAATACGGCCGCTACTGAGATCGACCTTGGGCTGATAGTGCAACTCGAACTCGCCCTGTTCACAGGCGCGGCGCAAGGCTGCCGACAATGCGAGGCCGTGCTGGGCTTCGCTGGCAATGGTGTCGGTATAGCAGCACACTGGCTGGCTGCTCTGGCGCCGGGCAAACTGCAGCGCCGTGCCGGCATGCAGCAGCAGGCTCGAAGCATCGCTGCCGTCCTGCGGATACAGGGCGACGCCCACCCTGGCGTCCAGCACGACGTCGCTGTCCTGCAGGGCGACGGGCAGGCAACAGGCGCGGCGCACCTCGCCCGCGGCGAGGGCCGGCGCGGCGACGCCAGCGGGCAGCAGCATGGCGAATTCGTCCGCGCCCATACGGCCAAGGCTGGTGCCAGGCGGTGCCCAAGCCTGCAGCCGCTGCACCAGTTGTCCCAGCACTGCGTCGCCCATTTCGTAGCCCAATACATCGTTGATGCGGGTGAAGCCCTCCATCCCGACCAGCAGCAGGGCACCGGCTTCGTTGCTGCACACGGCCTGTTCCAGCTGGCGCGTAAACGCTTCGCGGTTGGGCAGTCCGGTAATGCTGTCGTGGCTGGCCAGGTGCAGGCTTCGGGCCCTTGTCCCCTGCAGCAGCAGCCGCACTTCCAGCAAGTGGTGCACGCGCTGCAGCAGTTCCGCAAAATCGTAGGGCTTGCCGATGAAGTCGCGTGCGCCGGCGGACAGTGCGCGCAGCTTGAAGTCGTGGGCGGCGGTAATGGCCAGCACCGGTGGGTAATCGTCCGGCGCCAAGGCTTTCATGCGTTCCAGCATGGTGAAACCGTCCATCACGGGCATGTTCAGGTCCAGCAGGACCAGATCATGGCGCTGGCGGCGGAACATTTCGAAACCCTGCAGCGGGTCGGTGGTGCTGTCGATCTCTCGGTAGCCGGCCTGCTGCAGTACCGTCACCAGCAATTGCACATTGTTCGGGTGGTCGTCGACTACCAGAATGCGGGCGTTCATCAAATCGGAGGGGGTGACCATGGTTGTTCTCCTGTTCAGGCTTATTGTTGGTGCCAGCGCGCCCACGCCGAAGCGACGGCGGCCAGCAATTGTTCTGCATCGACTGGCTTGGGCAGGAAGGCCAGCGCGCCGGCCCGCTCCATGCGAGCCCGGGTGTCCGCCGAATGTGAGCCGGTCACGGCGATCACGGCGCTGCGCGGCATGCTGGCGGCAAGGTGCTGTTGCAGCTGGTAGCCGTCCATGCCGGGCATGTGCAAGTCCATCACTACGCAGTAGGGCGGTTGCTGCATCGGCGCCGCCAGCAGGTCAGCGCCGCCGCTGAAACCGTAGGCTGGCAGGCCGGACGCGCGCAGCAGGCGCAGGATGGCGCGCCGCACCGGCTCTTCGTCGTCGACTACTGCTATCCAGGGAATTAAGGTATCCATGCAGCCAGCTTAGGCTGCCGGCGGCAAGGTGGCTATTACACCTTGGTGCTATGCCTGGCCGAGCAGGCGCACCAGGGCGGTCACGCTGCGCACTTGCATTTTTTGCAGGATGCGGGCGCGGTGGATCTTGATGGTCTGCTCCGCCGTGCCCAGGGTGGCGGCAATCTGCTTATTGAGCATACCTTCCGCCAACAGCGGCAGGACGTCGCGTTCGCGCGGCGTCAGGCTGTCCAGGCGCTGCCGCAGGTCCGACTGGCTGGCCTGGCTGGCGTGTGCCGCCTGGTTCCGCTGCAGCGCCGCCTGGACGGCCGCCAGCAGGGCGGCTTCATCGACCGGCTTGGTCAGGAAATCGGTGGCGCCAGCCTTCATTGCTTGCACACCGGAGGCCAAGTCGCCATGGCCGCTGAGGAAGATCACCGGCAGCAGGCTGGCACGCTCGGCCAGCAGGCGCTGCAGTCCCAGGCCATCGATGCCGGGCATTTCCAGATCGAGCACGATGCAGCCCGCTTCCTGTGGCGCACCGGCAGCAAGGAAGTCGGCCGCGCTGGCAAAGCCGCGCGCCTGGTAGCCCGCCGCGGCCAGCAAGCGCAGCAGGGCCTTGCGCACTTCCGGCTGGTCGTCCACCAGGTTGACCCAGGGGCGCGTGCTCAAGCAGCCTCCGGCAAGGTGAGGTGGAAGGCGGCGCCACCGCTTGCCAGGTTGGCGGCCCATAGCTTGCCGCCGTGGGCGGTGGCGATGTTGCGGCAAATTGACAGGCCGAGGCCCATGCCATGCTCCTTGGTGCTGAAGAAGGGATCGAAGATGCGCTCCAGCTGGCCGTCGGCAATGCCGGGACCGCAAACGCTGACCACGAAGCCCAGCATGCCGTCCGATTCACGCCGGCAGTGCAGCGTGACACTGGCCGTGCCCGGGGCGCAGCCGGCCATGGCGTCGCAGGCATTGACCAGCAGGTTGATCAGCACTTGCTGCACTTGCACGCGATCGGCCAGTACTTCAGCATCGGCCACTTGCACATCCAGCCGCAGCGCCACGCCGCGGTTGATGAAATCGTTGCGCAGCAGCGCTGCGACTTCGGTGGCCAGCGCGCTGGCGAGGATAGGGTGTTGCTGAGTATCCTTCTTGCCGAACAGGCTGCGCAGGCGGCGGATGATGTCGCCGGCGCGGCGATCGGCGGCCACAATGTCGGCCAGGATTTCAGTTACTTCGTCGAGTGCCGGCTGCGGCGCGCGCAGGAAGCGCTGGGCCGCTTGCGCGTTGCTGAGGATGGCTGTCAGCGGCTGGTTCAGTTCGTGCGCCAGCGCGCCGGACAGTTCGCCCAGCATGGCGACGCGCGACAGGTGGGTGACTTCCTGCTGCTTTTGCAAGATTGCCAGCTCTGCCTGTTTGCGCTCGCTGATGTCCAGCGACACGCCGCGTACCAGGCGTGGCTGGCCGCCGCTACCGGCCTCGACACTGCCGCGCGAACTGATCCAGCGCAAGTTGCCGTCGGCCAGCAGCAGGCGGAATTCGGTATGATAGCGCTGGCGCGGCGCAGTCAGCACGGCACCTGCGCTGGCCCGGTCATCCGGATGGACGCGCTGCATTACGGCATGCACCGTCACGGTTTCTTCCATTTGGAAGCCGAACAGCTTGCGCCATAGCGGGGAAGCCCATACCTGGTTGTGCTCCAGGTCGCGTACCCACAGCCCCAGCTCGGCCGATTCAGCGGCCAGCGCCAGGCGGTCGGCGCTTTCCTGCGCCGAGGCCTGGGCACTGCGCAATTGCTGCGCGGCGTCGAGCAGGGCTTGCCGCAATTCGTTGGCTTCCCGCAGCGGCTGCAACGGAATGACGGGCAATTGGCCCTGTCCCACGGCACGCGCCGGCTCCATCAGGGCTTGCACGCTGCCGGCAATGGCGTCTCCCATGCGCCAAGCCAGTGCCAAACCCAGTGCCAGCGCGGCCACGGTTCCGGCTACCAGCCAAGCCAAAGCGTGGCGCAGGGCGCCTGTCAGCTCATCGAGCGGGATGCCCATCGCTACCACCCATCTGCTGCGCGGCGCCGTGCTGTATACCGTGTACACCGGGATGCCATCCAGGGTGTGCGCCTCGAAGCCGCCGTCGCTCGCTTGTGCAATATGCTGCATCAGTGCAGGCGTTGCCTCTTTTCCGACATAGTGTGCGCTGTCATGGCTGCGCACCGCGATCTTGCCCTGACTGTCGAGGATGCCGGCGCGCCAGCTGCCGGGGAGTTGCTGCGCCGCCAGCAAGGCGTCAAGCTGCTCGGGCGCCGCTGTCGCATTGAGGGTCATCACAATCTGCCCATCGCGGCGCACCGGTACGCCAACAGTGTAGATCAGCTTGCCCGCCAGCGGCCCGGGAAACAGGGCCGACACGCCGGGCTTGCCAGTAGCCAGGATTTTCGCGAGCAGCGGGGTGCGCGGCAGTTTGGGCAGGGGTGAGCCATAAGACCGGCGGGTGGACAATGCCAGGCTGCCATCGAGGCCGACCAGCACCAGGCTGTCGGCGCGCAGGTTGGCCAGCGCCTCGGTAGCGCGGGTGTGGAAGGCGGCCAGCTCACCGTCATGCAACTCGCGCGACGTGGCGAGCGCCTGCAACGCGGCCGCGTTGTGATCGAACTCGCGGTCCAGTTCCGCGGCCATGGCCTGGGCACGGGTTAACGTGCTGTTGACCAGCTGCTGCCGCCCGCGCTGGTAATAGTCGGCCAGCAGGAAGCCCGCTGCCGTCGCCATTGGGATCACGCAGCCCAATACCAGGATCGCCAGCCTGGCCCTGACACCCAGCACCCGATTCACTGCAGACAATGCCCGCTCCCTTGCGTGGCGGCCCGGCGGCCATTGCAGCTATTCTATTTAAAAATGTAGCAAAGGCAATTTACGTGCACGTCGCAATGGTCAACTAGTGCCAATTCACAACGCGGCCGCGCTGCTGCGGTACCAGCAGCGAGACGTCGCCTGCCGCCACCGCGCTGGTGGGATCGGCCAGGAAGCGCGACAGGCCGGCCTCGCCGCTGCGCGCCTGCACGCCGACCCAGGCGTCGCGCCAGGTATGTTTGGCGGCGTACAGCGCGGCGTCGGCCAGCCGTTGCAGCGATTCCGGCGTCAGCGCGCTGGGGCGGCCCGGCATGCCGGGGAAGGCGGCGAAGCCGATCGATACGGTCTTGCGCAGCATCTGGCCGCCGGGGATATGGAATTCATGGGCCGCGACAGCCAGGCGAATCTTTTCCGCCAGCGCGGGCGCGTCGTCGCGGTCGATGAAGCGCGCCACCAGGAGGAATTCCTCACCGCCCCAGCGCACGATGTGGTCGGAGCTGCGCATGCAGTCGCGCAGCAGGCCGGCGGTCTGCTGCAGCACGGCGTCGCCGGCGGCATGGCCGTGCTGGTCGTTGACGCACTTGAAGTGGTCGAGGTCGAGCATGAACAGCACCAGGTCGGAATGCGGTTCCGGCGGCACGTTGCGATGGCGGCGCGCGGCCAGGTCGAAGTCGGCCTGGATGGTCTGCTCAAGGTAGCGGCGATTGTGCAGGCCGGTCAGCGGGTCGGTTAGGCTGGCTTGCTCCAGCCGGCGCGAAGCCGCTTCCAGTTCGGCGGTGCGTTCCGCCACCAGGCGCTCCAGCCGTTCGCCGCGGCGGCGCAGGGCATGCAGGCGCAGGCGGAACAGGAAGGCGACGCCCAGCGCGCCCAGCACCCACATGGAAGCATGGAACCACCAGGTCTGGTAGAAGGCAGGCTGCACGTGCAGCTTAAGCGCCCATTCCTGCGGGCTCCATTGGCCGGCGCGGTTGCTGGCCTGCACCCGCAACCGGTAGTCTCCCGGCGGCAGGTGCGAGTAGGCGGCTACGCGTTGACGGGCATCGACGCTGACCCAGCCGGCATCGTAGCCGTCCAGGCGGTAGCGGTACTGCTGCTGTTCCGGCGCGCTGAAGTCGGGTGCGGCAAACTCCAGGCGCAGGTCGCGCTGGCCGGGAGCCAGCGTGCGCTCGGGGAGGATGCCGGCGCCGGGTTGCTCGACGCCATCGATCGTCAGTGCGGTGGCCGTCACGGCCGGCTGGTATTCCCAGCGCCGCAGCATGTGCGGCCGCACGCGCAGCAAGCCCTCCGGCGAACCAAACAGCAGGTCGCCGCTGCGCATGCGTGCGCGGCTGGCATAGTACAGGGTGCGGAACTCGTTGCCGTCGGCGCGGTCGAAACTGCGCCAGCGCCAGGTCAGCGGGTCGATGCGCACGCGGCTGCCGAGCCACACCTGGCCTTGCGCATCCTGCAGCAGCGATTCGGGCGGGTGGGGCGGCAGCTTCAGGCGCGCCGACAGCACGTCGAAGTGCGCCGCCGTGCCGTCGAAGGAGCGCAGGATGGCGGCGCCGGACTGGGTGGCCAGCCAGAGCTGGCCGTCCTTGTCGACCATCAGGTCCGGCACCCAGTTGTCGGGCAGGCTGTCGGCCCGTGCCGGGTCGCGGTAAATGCGGCGCGCCTTGCCGGACCTGGTATCGAAGGCATTCAGGCCGTCATTGGTGCCGATCCACAGCGTGCCGTCCGGCGTGAAGGCGAGCGCTTCGACTTCGCGGCCCGACAGGCTGCCAGGGTCGTCCGGCTGGTGGCGCCAGGCGTTCACTGTGCCATCCTTGCCGATGCGCGCCAGGCCTTGCTGGGCACCGGCCCACAGTGCGCCGTCGGTGCCAAAAACCATGGCGCGCACAGGGCCGCCGGGCATTCCTTGCGCGCTGCCGAAACGCTGGAAGCCTTGCTGGCCGGGGCGCTGGCGGTGCAGTGTGCCGTCCAGCGTCGCCACCCACATGCTGCCATCCGGTCCTTGCGCCAGGCAGGTGACGGCGCTGTCGGCCAGGGCATCGCTGCGACGGGCGTCGGGCCGGAGGCCCGCCACCAGTTTGCCGCCGGCATCCAGCACGTCGACGCCATTGCCATTGGTGCCCAGCCACAGTTTGCCGTCGGCCGCTTCCAGCGCGCGCACAATGGCGGGATGGCTGGGACCCAGCGGGTTGGCCGGGCTGTGGCGCAGCTTCAGGAAGGCGCGGCTGGACGGATCGTGGTGGGCAATGCCGCCGCCCCATGTGCCGGTCCAGGCCAGGCCTGAGCGATCCACCAGCAGGGCGCCGATGCGATCGTTGCCGATGCTGGAAGTGCTGGTGCTGTCGTATTGCAGGCGGTCGACCACCGCCAGGCTGGCGCCGTCGACCACGTCGATGCCTTTGCCGAAAGTACCAAGCCAGATTTCGCCTGGCAGCGGTTCGGCAATGCTGTAGATCCAGAAGTGGCCCAGGCCCGGCAGGGCGTGCACTTTGCCGCTGGCCGGATCGTATACGGCGGCCCCCTGGCGCGAACTGCCGATCCAGATGCGGCCCTGGCTGTCCTGGAACAGGCGGATCGCATTGGCCGGTCCCACCGGCGCCGAGAAGCGGCCGTCGCCGAGCCAGCGCTGCAAGCCGGCATCGCCGGCGACCCACAATCGTCCTTCGCGGTCCAGCAGCACTGCGCGCAGCTGGTTGTTGGCCAGGCTGCTGCTGTCGCCTTCGACGTGGCGGTAATGGGTGAACCGGCCGCTGGCGGGATCGAGCACCGACAGGCCGTTATCGGTGGCCAGCCACAGCATGCCGCCGGCCAGTTCCACGATGCCTTCCACGCGGTCGTTGGCCAGGCTGTCCTTGCGTTGCGGGTCGTGACGGTATTGCGCGAAGCGTTCCGTGCGCGGATCGAATACGGACAGGCCGCCGCTGATGGTGCCGATCCACAGCCGGCCATCGCGCGCGGCGTGCAGGGCGCGGATATAGCTGCCGCCCAGCGCCGACGAATCGCCGGGCTGCGGGCGGAACACCTTGTAGCCGTAGCCGTCGTAACGCACCAGGCCATCCTGGGTACCGATCCACAGCAAGCCCTGCGCGTCCTGCACCATGGCGGTACTGAGGTGCGCCGGCACCTGGTCCGGCATGGCAATGCGCTGGAACGACACGACGCCCGGCCGATGTTGCGCCGATGCCATAGCGCCTGCTGCAAGCAGGCAGGCCAACACAGAGGTGCGCAGCAAAGAACCCATTGCCCGGGGATGGTTAAATTGAAACTATCATTATGCCACGCTCAGCTAACTCTGCTAGCATGAAACCACACAGGAGGCAGCATGCGCGCATGGTGGGCGATCGGTGTGGCGGGACTGGCGGTATTGCCGCAGGCGAGGGCGCAGCCGGCGCAGGAAGGTGGGCTGCCCAGCGTCTATGTCACCGCACAGCGCCGCGCGGAGCCGTTGCAGGAGGTGCCGTTCAATGTCTCGGTGCTGGGCGGTGAAGCGCTCGGCCTGCTGGGCGCCAGTGGCCGCGACCTGCGCTACCTTGCCGCGCGCATGCCGAGCCTGCACATCGAATCCGACTTTGGCCGGTCGTTCCCGCGCTTCTACCTGCGAGGCCTGGGCAATACGGACTTCGACCTGAATGCGGCGCAGCCGGTCGGCGTGGTGTATGACGAAGTGGTGCAGGAAAGCCCGCTGCTCAAGTCCTTCCCGCTGTTCGACCTGCAGCAGGTGGAAGTGCTGCGCGGGCCGCAAGGAAGCCTGTTCGGACGCAATGCACCGGCCGGCGTGGTGAAGTTCGATGCGGTGCGGCCGGCATTCCGGCGCGAGGGCTACCTGAACACCGGCATCGGCAAGGACCGCATGCGCAACGCGGACGGGGCGTTCAATACGGCGCTCGGAGAAACGCTGGCACTGCGCGTCTCGCTGCTTAGCCAGCACCGCGCCAACCGCGTCTTCAACGACCGCCCCAATGCCGCCACCACGGAATTCGAGGGCTACCACGACAACGCCGCGCGGGTGCAACTGCTGTACCAGCCGGGTCCGGCCTTCAGTGCGCTGCTGAACGGGCATGCGCGCCGCATGGGAGGGCGCGCCACGCTGTTCCGCGCCAATATCATGCAGAAGGGCAGCAACGCGCTGGTGCCGGGCTTTGATTACGCCAGCCTGCCGACGGACGGCATCAACCACCAGCACCTGAAGACGGGCGGCGCCAGCCTGCGCCTGCGCTGGCAGTTCGATGGCCTGAGCCTGCATGCCATTTCGGGCTGGGAGCGGGCGCGCTTTTACAGCCGCGCCGACGTGGATGCGGGCTATGGTTCGCTGTCGCATTTGCCGATGGGGCCGGGCCGCATACCATTCCCGTCCGAGACTGCCGATGCGCTGCCCAGGCACAGGCAGTTGACGCAGGAGGTCCGGCTGGAATCCGACCCGGCCCGCGAGTGGAGCTGGCTGGCCGGCGTGTATGGTTTCAGCGAAAAGATCAGGATCGACAGCTTCGGTTTCGACACCTTCAACGGCAACAGCCAGAATGCCTACGCCTGGCAGGAGCAGGACAGCCGCTCGCTGGCCGCCTTTGGCGCCCTGGCGTGGCGTGCACGTCCGGGCCTGCTGCTGCGCGCGGGCCTGCGCTATACCAAGGACCGCAAGGACTTCTTCGCCGCCCGCCCGCAACCGGCGCCGGGGGCGCAGCCGATTGCGGGACTGGCAGCGGCGCCGCGCGGCAATGATCTCAGCTGGGATCTTGGCGCGACCCAAGCCCTGTCGCCCGACAGCCACGTGTATGCGCGGGTTGCGACCGGCTACCGCGCGCCATCGATCCAGGGCCGCATCCTGTTCGGCAACAGCATTTCCGTGGCGCGCGCCGAGCAGGCCGTGAGCTGGGAGGCGGGCTGGAAGCAGGACTTCATGCAGCACCGTGCGCGCCTTGGCCTGGCGCTGTTCCGCTACACGGTCGCTGATATGCAGCTCACCGCCGGCAGCGGCGTCGTCAACCAGAACCGCCTGGTCAACGCGGCCAAGGTACGCGGGCAGGGTATCGAAGTGGAAGGGCTGGTGCGCCCCAACAGCGAATGGACAGCCAGCGTGGGCGCCAGCTATAACGCGACCAGGATTCGCGATGCCGGCTTGTTCGTGCTCCCCTGCGGCAATGGCTGCACGGTGCTCGACCCGCGCGGTACGGCGCCCAATAACGTTTTCATCGATGGCAATCCGCTGCCGCGTTCACCGCGCTGGATCGCCAATGCCACGCTGCGCTACAGCCGGCCCTGGCGCAGCGGCGCGCTGTTTGCGGCCACCGACTGGGCTTATCGCGGCCAATACAATTTCTTCCTGTACGAGGCCGTGGAGTACAAGGCGCGCCCCTTGCTCGATGGCGGCCTGCGGCTTGGCTACAAGGATGGGCGCGAGCGCTTCGAGGTGGCTGCCTTCGTGCGCAATGTGACCAATAAAGTGGTGGCGGTAGCAGCCATCGATTTCAACAACTTCACCGGTGTCGTCAACGAACCGCGCAGCTACGGCATCCAGCTGAAATTCAATTACTGATATTTCGATGTCATGCGCAGCCACTGGGGGTCTTCGCGCATGCGTTTGATGATCGGCGCGACTTTGTCGAACAAGTCGTTGCGCCCCATCGGCACCAGGAAGCGGCGTTCCGTTGCGCGCCCCGGAAAGTCCACCAGGGTCAGGCTGCCATGCAGCCCGTGCTGGCGTACGAAATAGCGCGCCGTCGATTCCGACACTGCCACGCAATCGATGCGGCCGCGGCGCAGCTTCTCCAGGTTGATCTCCTCGCTGATGGCATCCTGGCGTTGCAGGCCGTGGCGCTGGATCCATTCATCGATTCCCGGATAGACATAGCCAAGCGTCAAGCCTATCGATTTGCCAGCCAGTCCTTGCGGAACATCCATCTGCACCGGATGCTCGCTGCGCGACACCAGCACGAAGTGGTCGACAGCGAAGGCCGTGGTCCACAGGTATTTCTTCTGTGCGACGTCATCGAACCATTGGGGCATCATGCCAATAACGATGCCGTCCAGCGTGCCGTCTTCCAGCCGCATCTGCAGTCGTTTGCGCGGCAGGTAGGCCAGCCGGAAACTGGTGCCGTCGGTGGCCTGCTTGTTCAGGTACTCGATGGCTTCGTAATAGATGCCGCGCGTGCCGTCGATTACAAGGGGCGCGAAATTGGCGCTGGTGTACACGGTAACTGTCTCCGCCATTACGGCCGGCGACAGCAACGCAGCAAGCAGCGTCAATAACGGCATTAAAAGTTTCATAGACGCACTATAGCAAAGCCCTTAAACATGCATCATGAAAGTTAAATTCTTCATTAGCAATTGTTTCGCGCCGCCGCAACAGAAATGGTGATGGAGAAAGTGATTTAAGTAGTAAATTCTCACGAATTGTAACGCCAGGCCTTAATTCGGCATAAGATCAAAGCAAGAGGTATCGCGGTGCCGCAACGCACTTTTTGCCAAACTTGTCTTTAGGAAATTGCCATGAATCCTACCTCGCTTCTCGGTCAACTCAAGCTGGCTCACAAGTTCCTGATCCTCGGCCTGATCGCGGCACTGCTGGCGATCATTCCTGCCTTCCTCTACCTGAGCGAGGCGGGCAAGGTGCTCGACGCTTACAAGGGCGAGCATGAAGGCTTGCCGATCGTGGTCGACGGCCTCAAGGTCGTGCAATACACGCAGCAGCACCGTGGCCTGTCGGCGCTGGTGCTGGGCGGTGTCACGAGCGTGGCGGAAAAGCGCCGCGCCAAGCAAGCCGAGGCCGATGCGGCCTACGGCCGGCTGGAAAAAGCGGCTGCCGCGCTGGGCGACAAGGCCATCATCGATGCGTTCGCCGCCGCCAAGCAGGAATGGGAAGCGCTGCGCAGCAACGTGGCGGAAGGCAAGATCACCGTGCCGCAAAGCTATGCTGGACATACCGGCCTGGTGCCGAAGCTGCTCAAGGTGAATGAACTGATCGGCGATGCCTATGGTCTGAGCCTCGATCCCGACAAGGACACGTACCAGCTGATCCAGTCGATGTTCTACCAGCTGCCATGGCTGACTGAAGAGACCGGTAAGACCCGTGCCAAAGGCGCCGGCCTGCTGGCGAAAAAGGAAGCGACGCCTGAAGACCGTATGCAGCAGGCGGCCATCATGTCGCGCGTGACCGATCGCCTGGACCAGACCCTGACTGCCTTTGGCAAGGCGGCCGCGGCGAATCCGGCCATCGAGGCCAAGCTCGGCGCGCAGCTGCGCGAGGCGGGCGAGGCGGCGCGCAAGATCGTGGACCTGGGCACGGAGCAGATCGTGAAAGCCGATCCGCTGACCTATTCCGGTGAAGAGTGGGTGGCCAAGACCACGGCGGCAATCGATATGCAGTTTGCCGTCAATGAAGCGGCAGCGAAGGAAATCGATAGCATGCTTTCCGGAAAAATCTCCGGCTTCACCGAGCAGCGCTGGATCATGGTGGTCTCGATGGTGGCGCTGTTTGCACTGGCGGCCTGGATTTGCGTCCTGATCGCGCGTTCGGTGACGCTGCCGCTGAAAAACGCCATCGCCGTGGCGGACGAGGTGGCGCAGGGAAAACTCGATAACGACTTCGACGTCGGCCCGCCCAACGAAGTCGGGCAGTTGCTGCGCTCGCTCAAATCCATGAGTCAAAGCCTGCGCGGCATCGTGTCCGACGTGCGCGCCAGCGTGGACCAGATCAATGCCGCCAGCCGCGATATCGCAACCGGCAACGCCGACGTCTCTTCGCGCCTGGAAGCGCAGGCATCCAACCTGGAGGAAACCGCTTCCTCGATGGAAGAACTGACTTCCACCGTCAAGCAGAACGCCGATAATGCACGCCAGGCCAACCAGCTTGTGCACAACGCTTCCACCGTCGCCGGCAAGGGCGGCGAAGTGGTATCGCAAGTGGTGCAGACCATGGGTGAAATCAACGATAGCTCACGCAAGATCGTGGACATCATCGGCGTGATCGATGGCATCGCCTTCCAGACCAATATCCTGGCCCTGAATGCCGCGGTGGAAGCGGCGCGCGCCGGCGAGCAAGGGCGCGGCTTTGCCGTGGTGGCTTCCGAAGTGCGCAACCTGGCACAACGCTCGGCTTCGGCAGCCAAGGAGATCAAGGACTTGATCAACCACAGCGTGAACCGCGTCGAAACCGGCAACCGCCTGGTGGGCGAAGCCGGCCATGCGATGCAGGAGGTGCTGAAGAGCGTGCAGGGTATCACGGCCATCATGCAGGAAATCGCCACCGCGTCGGCCGAGCAGGGCAACGGTATCGAGCAAATCAATATGGCCGTGACGCAGATGGACGACACCACGCAGCAGAATGCGGCGCTGGTGGAGCAGACCGCGGCCGCGTCGGCCAGCCTGCAGGACCAGGCGCAGATGCTGGTGAAATCGATCAGCATCTTCACGCTGGGGAATGAAGGCGAGGCCGCGCCCGTTGTGCGCAAGGCTCCCGCTGCGCGCCGCCTGCCAGGCAATGTGCGCGCATTGCGGACGGCGTCGGTATAATTTCTTGCATGGAAAAGCTCAGGGACCTTGCCACCATTATCTCGGAAGTGCAGCGTGGGGAACTGGTATTCCCCACCAGCGTCAATGCCGCACTGGCATTGCAGCTTGCATTGGCTGACCCTGATTGCCACGACGATGAAATAGCGCGCAAGGTGCTGGGCGAACCGGTCCTGGCAGCGCGTGCCGTTGCGCTGGCCAATGCCGCCGTGTTCCGGCGCCATGGCGCTGCGGCGATCACCAGCGCGCGCGCCGCGGTGATGCGGCTTGGCTACCGCAACCTGTATTCGCTGGCGGCCGCCATGGTGGTGCGCCAGTTCGGCGCCCGTATCCGCGATGCGCAACTGCGCGAGCATGCCGATCAATTATGGAAGTACTCTGCCCACGTGGCAGCCATCGCTTACCAGGTGGCGCGCCATATCACCGGCACCGATCCCGATACCGCGCTGTTCGCCGGCATCGTGCATGAAGCCGGCAATTTCTTCCTGTTGTCGCAAGCCGACCAGGTGCCCGGCTTGCTGGATGAAATGGGCCCGCGCCTGGGGCCGGTGCAGGAAATCGTGGCGCGCGCAGTACTGCGCAGGCTCGAAGTGCCGGAAGCGGTTGGCGCTGCCATCATGACGCTGCGCGATGGCGCCATCAGCCTGCCGCCATCCGGCCTGCGCGATACGCTGCTGCTGGCGCGCCACCTGTGCCCCGTGCTGTCGCCGCTGCCTGCGCCGCAGGACGACTACCTGGTGCGGCGCTCCGATATCGTGCAATGCCTGGAAAACTTCCCGGACCTTGCCGCACTGCTCGACCTGGCTGCCGCCGAGGCGCGCTCGATGGGCGTAGCGCTACTGGCCTGAGGCAGCAGGCGGAGCATCTTCCAGCAATTGTTCGGCCAGCAGGCTGGCGTGCGGCGTCAGCACTGCAAAGTCGCGCGCACACAGGTAGAGCCGGCGCGTCGCCCAGGTTTCAGCCAGCGGCGCGATGGCCAGGTCGCGCCGCAGCTGGCGCGCCACTGCGCCGGACATGATCGATATGCCGATGCCCGCTTCGACGTGCATTGCCACATGGTCGATGCTGCGCAGCAGGATGCGGTAGTCGAGCTGGTGGCCCAGGCGCGAGGCGCGTTCCCCAAGGTGCGTTTCGAGTGCGGTATCGGCGATGCCGACGATCGGTTCGCCCAGGATATCGGCAAACGTTACGGCGGTTTTCTGCGCCAAGCGGTGTGCATGGCTGGCCACTACCACCAGCTGGTCGCTGGCGATCAGGTGCGTCTGGAGCGGACCGAAATCGGTGATGTCCGCCACGATGCCGAGGTCGGCGCGCCGGTCCACCAAGGACTGGACGATCTCTGCGCTGGGGCGCTCCAGCAGGTCGATCGACAGGTCGCGATAGGCGGCCAGGAAGCGGCACAGGTGCGGCGGCAGGAAGGCCGCCAGGGCAGCGGAATTCGACAGCAGGCGGATGCGCCCCTTCAGGCCGGTAGCATAGGTGCGCAGTTCGCCGCGCATCTGCTCAACCTGGCCCAGGATCGAGCGTGCATGGCGCAGCAGGGCTTCGCCGGCCGCCGTGGCGCGCACGCCGCGCCGGTTGCGCTCAAGCAGCGGCGCCCCCAATGCTGCCTCCATGCCGGCTATGCGCTCGCTGACCGATGCCAGCGCAAGGTGCATGGTGCGCGCGCCCTGGGTCAGGCTGCCGCATTCCACGACGGTGAGGAAAAGCCGCATATCGGTCAGGTCGAAGCGCATCTATGGTCTCCAGCATTCGGAATTTCCGAAGTGTAGCACCGGAATTGCCAGATTGCGGGACTGTGGCCTGGCGACTAACATCGCTGGCATGGACTCAATGATTCTGACTTTTTCCGCAGGCTTGCTGGCCGGGGCGATGAACGCGCTGGCTGGGGGCGGATCTTTCGTCAGCCTGCCGGCGCTGATCGCGGTCGGGGTGCCACCGGTTCAGGCGAATGCTTCCAGTACGGTAGCCTTGTTTCCGGGCGGCCTGGCCAGTGCCTGGGCCTACCGCGATGGCTTGCGGCCCGTTGGCGGGGTGCCGCTGCGTTTTTTGCTGGTGACTACACTGTGCGGCGGCCTGGCTGGCGCCTGGCTGTTGCTGCGGACTTCATCGACGGCTTTCACCTTTGCGCTGCCATGGCTGCTGCTGGCGGCGTCGATTGCGCTGGCCTTCGGGCGGCGCCTTGGCGAAGCCTTGCGCGCACGCTTTCAGGTGAGGTCGCCGGCTGTGCTGCTGGTCCAGTTCTTCCTGGGCGTGTACGGCGGCTATTTTGGCGGTGCGGTCGGGATCATGATGATGGCGACGTGGGGTTTGATCGACAAGCGCGACCTGAAGGATTTGAATGCGCCGCGCACCTTGCTGGTCAGTGCAGCCAATGCGGTGGCGGTGCTGGCGTTCAGCATGGCGGATGCGGTGCACTGGCCGGTGACGCTGGCGATGCTGGCCGGCGCCGTGGCCGGCGGCTACGGCGGCGCAAAGTTGGGGCGCCGCACGCCGCCCAAGGTGATCCGCGCCATCACGCTGGTCGCGACATCCTGTATCACGCTGGTGTTTTTCTGGAAGACTTACTTCGGAGGGAATCATGCTTAACGCATTGCTGGAAACAATCGGGACACTTGGTGTCCTGATCAGTATCGCAGTCAAGGTCCGCGCAAGCTTGCCTAAGGCTCAAAAGCGACATCGAGCAGCTCATCAACAGTGAACGGCAGCGCCGCCGCGAAGCCTGGCGCTGGCACTTGCCCCAGTCAAGCGCGAGCGGGGCAAGATGTGAGGCAGGTCAGGTGCGGGATTGTTCAAGGATGCGGACCAGCGATTCGATGCCTTCGGCGTCGACCGCATCGAAGCGTCCTGGCAGTGGGCTGTCGAGGTCGAATACGCCGATCACCGCGCCATCCTTGCCGAAAATCGGCACCACCAGTTCCGAGCGCGAGGCGGCATCGCAAGCGATATGGCCAGGGAAGGCATGCACGTCTTCCACCACGCTGGTCGCGCGCTTTTCAACGGTGCTGCCGCATACGCCGCGGCCCTTCTTGATGCGGATGCAGGCCGGCTTGCCCTGGAACGGGCCGAGCACCAGTTCATCCGGGCCCTGCATGAAATAGAAGCCCGCCCAGTTCAAGCCCGGCATGGTGTTGAACACCAGCGAGCTGGCATTGGCCGTGTTGGCGATCCAGTCATGTTCGCCGTGCACCAGGCCGCCCAGTTGCGAGCGCAAGTCTTGATACATGGCGCGCTTGGCTTCGGGAGTATCGGTGCTGTAGGTATTTTCGCTGAGGGAGAAAGACATTTGCCGCTCGGTATGTTACTTAGGACGCCGACATGTTACCAGCAATCGCGCTAAGTTGCGGGCATGGCTACTCATCCTCAAATCCACCGGCTGTTGCGCGAGGTGTTCGGCGTCGAGCGCCTGCGCGCCGGCCAGCAACAAGTGATCGACAGCGTGCTGGCGGGCCACGACACGCTTGCCATCATGCCAACCGGAAGCGGCAAGTCGCTGTGCTACCAGATCCCGGCGTCAATATTGAAGGGCAGTACCGTGGTGGTATCGCCCCTGATTTCGCTGATGAAAGACCAGGCGGAGAAGCTCGACGGCATTGGCATTGAAGCCGCACAGCTCAACAGCAAAATACCGGCCGGGCAACAGCAGGAGGCACTGCAGGGTTTGCAGGATAATGAAGACCGCATCGTGTTCTGCACGCCGGAGCGGCTGGCGACGCCGGAGTTCATGTCCCTGCTGCACCAGGCCGATATCGGTCTGGTGGTGGTCGACGAAGCCCACTGCATCTCGCGCTGGGGCCACGATTTCCGTCCCGCCTATCTCGATATCGGGGCTGCGCTCGACGCGCTGGGCCGCCCGCCGGTGCTGGCGCTGACTGCTACTGCTACCGATGAAGTGGTGGACGATATCCGCCGCCAGCTCGGCGCGCCGCAGATGCGCGTGGTGAACACCGGCATCTACCGGCCGAACCTGCACCTGGCGGTGCGCCAGGTCACCAATTCCGATGAGCGCGCGGCCGAGTCGCTGCGCCTGGTGCGCGAGACAGGCGGCAGCGGCATCGTCTACACTGCCACCGTCAAGGCCGCGCAGGATATGCTGGCGGCGCTCGAGGAGGCCGGCGAAAGCGTGGCGCTCTACCACGGCAAACTGCATGCGGGCGAGCGCCACCAGAACCAGGAGCTGTTCATGTCCGGCGCGCGCCGCGTGATGGTGGCAACCAACGCCTTCGGCATGGGCATCGACAAGCCCGACATCCGCTTCGTGATCCACCTGCAGGTGCCGGCCAGCCTGGAAGCCTACTACCAGGAGGCGGGGCGGGCTGGACGCGACAGCGGAGCCGCTGACTGCACGCTGTTGTACTTCCACGAGGATAAGCGCGTGCAGCAGTTCTTCCTGGCGCGCAGCTATCCCGACGCGGCCCTGCTTCGCGCAGCGTACCAGGCAACTTCCAGCGGCGAACGGCCGCGCGACAATCGCAGCCAGGTCGCGCTCAAGCTGTTGAAGGAAGGCGGCTGGCTGAAACAGGACCGCAAGCTGCAGTACCGGCTGGCCGGCGCCGCGCCGCGCCCGGTCGACTTCGAACGGCTGGCGGAGCGCTATCGCGAAAAGCAGGAGCATGACCGCGAAGCGCTGGCGCAAATGGTGTCGTACGCCCAGAGCGGATATTGCCGCTGGAAGCTCCTGCTCGACTACTTCGGCGACGAATCCACCGGCATCGAGCGCTGCGGTACTTGCGACAACTGCAGGTCGCCGCCGACAATCGGCACAGGAGCGTGATCATGGCGGACATGGTAGTGGTACGCAAGGAAGGCCTTTTCTGCGTACCCGGCGGCTTTTACATCGACCCCTGGCGGCCAGTGGAACGCGCTGTGATCACGCACGGCCATGGCGACCATGCACGGCCCGGCCATGCGCATTACCTGTGCGCCGCGCCGGGGGCTGGCATACTGCGTGCCCGGCTTGGCGATATCAATGTGCAGGCCATGGCTTACGGCGAGGCGCTCGAGCACAATGGCGTGCGTATTTCGCTGCACCCGGCCGGGCATGTCCTCGGCTCGGCACAAGTGCGCATGGAATACCAGGGCGAGGTGTGGGTTGCCTCCGGCGACTACAAAGTGGAACCCGATGCTACCTGCACGCCATTCGAAGCAGTGCGCTGCCACTGCTTCATCACCGAGTCGACCTTCGGCCTGCCGATCTACCGCTGGCAGCCGCAGCAGGCAATCTTCGACGATATGAATGCCTGGTGGCGCCGCAATGCGCAGGAGGAGCGCTGCAGCGTCATGCTGTGCTACGCGTTCGGCAAGGCGCAGCGCATCCTCAGCGGGCTCGATCCATCGATTGGCCCAATTGTCTGCCATGGCGCGGTGGAACCGCTGAACCGGATTTATCGCGAAGGAGGCGTTGCGCTGCCGCCAACCGTCATGGTGAGCGATGTGGACAAGGCCGCGCTGCGCCAGGCGCTGGTACTGGCGCCGCCCTCGGCTGCCGGATCTCCGTGGATACGGCGCTTCGGCGATTTGAGCGACGCCTTTGCCAGCGGCTGGATGCAATTGCGCGGCGCGCGCCGGCGGCGGGCGGTGGACCGGGGTTTCGTCCTGTCCGACCATGCCGACTGGCCCGGCCTGATGCAAGCAATCCGTGCGACAGGAGCGCAGCGTGTAATTGTCACGCACGGTTCGATTCCCGTCATGGTGCGCTGGCTGTGCCAGAACGGCTACGATGCCAAGGCCTTCGATACCGAATACGGCGACGAGGAGGCGGGGGCGGCAGGGGCGACAGCGGAGGCGGGCGATGCGTGAGTTTGCGCGCCTGTATGCGGAACTGGACGAAACCACGTCCACCAATCGCAAGCTGGAAGCACTGCAGGCTTATTTCAGCAAGGCCGCGCCGGAAAATGCGGCATGGGCCGTTTATTTCCTGGCCGGCGGCAAGCCGCGGCAGGCGGTCCCGGTCAAGCTGCTGCGCCAGTATGCGACGGCGTATGCCGGACTGGACGAATGGCTGTTCGATGAATGCTACAACGCGGTCGGCGACCTGGCGGAGACGATCGCCCATATCCTGCCAGCGCCCAAGCGGGAAAGCGATGTTGGCCTGGCGCAGTGGATCGAACAGCGTATCGCCCCTTTGCGCGGCGCAGCTCCGGACGAGGTGCGGGCGGCCTTGTTCCGCTATTGGGATGAACTCGAGACGCGCGAACGCTTCCTCCTCGTCAAATTGATTGGCGGCGGCTTCCGTGTCGGCGTATCGCGCCTATTGGTTACGCGTGCGCTCAGTGCCATCGCAGCGGTGGACAGCAAGCTTGTCGCGCAGCGCCTGATGGGTTGGACCGATGGCCGGGTGCGGCCCACGGCGCAAGGCTTCCTGCAATTGATTGCGGCGCCCTCGGCGACTGAACATGCGGAGCGCGGCGGGCAACCGTATCCGTTTTTCCTGGCGCACGCCTTACAGGGCGATCCCGCCGCGCTGGGGGAGCTGGCCGACTGGCAGGTCGAGTGGAAATACGATGGCATGCGTGCGCAGCTGGTATCGCGGGCCGGGCTGAATTTCCTGTGGTCGCGCGGCGAAGACTTGATTACCGAGCGCTTCCCCGAGCTGGTGTCCATCCGCCTGCCGCAGGGAACGGTGATCGATGGCGAAATCCTGGTCTGGCCACAAGGCGATGCACCCGCGCCGTTCGCGGCACTGCAAAAACGCATTGGCCGCAAGCTGCTGGGCGCGAAACTGCTGGCCGAGTTACCGGCGGTGCTGGTGGCCTATGATTTGCTCGAGCTGGATGGCGTTGACATCCGCCAGTTGCCGCAACACGAGCGGCGTGCCTTGCTGGAGCGATTGGTAGGGCAGGCAGGACAGCCGCAACTGCGGCTGTCGCCGCTGGTGCTGGCGGAAGACTGGGCGCAGCTGGCGCAGGTCCGGACCGAGTCGCGCGCGCGCGGCGTGGAGGGCATGATGCTTAAAGCGCGGGGCGCGCAGTACGGCGTTGGGCGCACCAAGGACGTGGGTACGTGGTGGAAGTGGAAGATCGATCCCTTCAGCGTTGATGCGGTGCTGGTCTATGCGCAAGCGGGGCATGGAAGGCGCGCTTCGCTGTACACCGATTACACGTTTGCGGTGTGGGATAGCGACGCGGATGGCGAACGCAAGCTGGTACCGTTTGCCAAGGCCTATTCCGGCTTGACCGATGCGGAGATAGCGCAGGTGGATAATGCGGTGCGCCGCACCACCATTGAGCGTTTCGGGCCGGTTCGCAGCGTGAAGCCGACCATGGTATTCGAGATCGGCTTCGAAGGCATTGCACTGTCGCCGCGCCACAAGTCGGGGATCGCGGTGCGTTTTCCACGCATTTTGCGGCGGCGCGATGACAAGGCGGTTGAAGACGCCGATACGCTCGATACCTTGCGCGGTTTGCTGGTGCAGGCGCCGCCATGAGCCCGGCTTTCCCCCGGCCACGCCCCTTGCCGTCTCGCCAGCCGCCTGCCGGGCCGGCGCCGGCGCCGGTGCGGGTGCGGGTGCTTGCCGCCGGCGCGCCTGCCGGACCTTCGCGCGAGGCGGTGGAAACATGGTTCGCGGCGCGCGGCTGGTCAATTTTCCCCTTCCAGCGCGAGGTATGGGATGCTGCCGGGCGCGGCGCATCCGGCCTGCTGCACGCAACGACCGGCTCGGGCAAGACACTGGCTGTCTGGCTCGCGGCCTTGCAGCGTGCGAAAGCCAGCCGCAAGCCGGGCTTGCGCATGCTCTGGGTCACGCCCATGCGCGCACTCGCTGCGGACACCTTGCGCGCATTGCAGTCCTCGGCCGCCGACTTGCAGCCAGGCTGGCAGATTGAATCCCGCACCGGCGACACCGACAGCGCAACGCGAGCCAGGCAAGCGCGCATCCTGCCGCACGCACTGGTGACGACCCCGGAAAGCCTCACCGTCCTGCTTAGCCGCCCTGAGGCGCAGGAGCTGTTTGCGAATCTCGACATGCTGGTAGTCGACGAATGGCATGAGCTGATGGGAAACAAGCGCGGTGTGCAAACGCAGCTCGCGCTGGCCCGGCTGCGCAACTGGCAGCCAGCGCTGGTGGTGTGGGGCCTCTCGGCCACCCTCGGCAACCTGCAGCAGGCGCGCGAGGTGCTGGCGCCGCAAGGCGTGATTGTCGAAGGCCATCTGCGCAAGGAGCTGCTGATCGATACCCTGGTGCCCGAGCATCCATCGCGCTTCCCCTGGGCCGGGCACCTTGGCATCCAGATGCTGGAACCGGTGGCGAACGAGATCGCCCGGCACGCCAGTACCCTGGTGTTCTGCAACACCCGCTCCCAGGCGGAATTGTGGTACCAGAACCTGCTCGCGGCACGGCCGGAGTGGGCCGGCCTGATTGCCCTGCACCATGGCTCGCTCGACAAGGAAGTACGCGAATGGGTCGAGCAGGGCCTGAAACAGGGCAGGCTGAAAGCGGTGGTGTGCACCTCGAGCCTTGACCTGGGTGTCGACTTCCTGCCCGTCGAAAGGGTGCTGCAGATCGGCAGCGCGAAAGGCATTGCGCGCCTGCTGCAGCGCGCCGGCCGTTCGGGACACGCGCCTGGCCGCACGTCGCGCATCACGCTGGTGCCAACCCATAGCCTGGAGCTGCTGGAAGCCGCCGGCGCTATCGAAGGCGTGCGCGAACGTCACATTGAGCCACGCCTGCCGCCGGAAAAACCGCTGGACGTACTGGTGCAGCACCTGGTCACGGTGGCCGTGGGAGGCGGCTTTCGCAGCGAGGAACTGCTGGCCGAGGTGCGCACAGCATGGTCCTACCGCGCGCTAAGCGGGGAGGAATGGCAATGGGCGCTGGACTTCGTGGCGCGCGGCGGGCAAAGCCTGTCGGCCTATCCCGAATACCGCCGCGTGCTGCCGGACGAGGGAGGCATTTACCGCGTGCCCGACGCTGCCATCGCGCGCCGCCACCGCATGGGCATCGGCACCATTGTTTCGGAAGCGACGGTGCAGGTGAAATATATGAATGGGTCCGCGCTTGGCAGCGTGGAGGAGGGCTTTATCGCGCGGCTGGCCAAGGGCGACCACTTCCTGTTCGGCGGACGTATCCTCGAATTCGTGCGCATGCATGAAATGACAGCGTTCGTGCGCCGGGCCACCGGCGCCAAGGGGGCGGTGCCGCGCTGGCAGGGCGGCAAGATGCCGCTGTCGTCCGAACTGGCCCGTGCCGCGCTGGAGCAGTTGCGGCGTGCCACTGAAGGGCGCTACGACGGTCCGGAAATGCAGGCCATCCGGCCGCTGCTGGAAATCCAGCAGCGCTGGTCGGCGCTGCCCACGCCTGACGCGACTGTGATCGAGGCCATGGAAAGCAGGGAAGGGCATCATCTGTTCGTCTATCCCTTTGCCGGACGTTCGGTACACATCGGGCTGGCCTCCCTGCTGGCCTTCCGTATTGCGCGCACACTGCCCGCCACATTTTCGATTGCCGTCAACGACTACGGCTTTGAATTGCTGGCGCCGCAAGCGATGCCGTGGCGCGAGGCGCTGGTCGATGGCGATGCTTTCAGCAGCGAACAGTTGCTGGAGGACGTATTGGCGAGCCTGAATGCCAGCGAACTGTCGCAACGCCGCTTTCGCGAAATTGCGCGCATCGCGGGCCTGATTTTCCAGGGCTATCCGGGGCAGCCGAAAAGCAACCGGCAGCTGCAGGCTTCCTCTTCCTTGTTCTTTGAAGTCTTCCGCAAGCACGATGCCGGCAACCTGCTGCTGACACAAGCCCAGCGCGAGGTGCTCGAACAGGAGCTTGAACTGGGGCGCCTGCGCGCCACGCTGGATGATCTACAGCGGCGCCGGGCCAGCTTCCACCAGGTGCCGCGCGCCACGCCGTTCGGCTTTGCACTGATGGTTGAACGCTTCCGCGAAAAGCTGACGACGGAAAGGCTGTCCGACCGGGTGGCCCGTATGTTGCGCGAACTCGAAAAGGCGGCCGGCCCATGAATGCCGTTGCAGCAGAACTGGCGGGCGAGCAGGTGCTGCTGTTGCCGCAAAAGGCCTTGTACTGGCCCGCCGCCAGGACCCTGATGGTAGCCGACATCCATTTCGGCAAGGCCGCCAGCTTCCGCGCTTTGGGCGTGCCGGTACCGCGCGGGACCACCAGTGAAAACCTTGCATCGCTCGAAACGTTGGTAACTGCTTATGACACGCGGCGTCTCGTCTTTCTCGGCGACTTCCTGCATTCGAAGGCGGCACAGGCAACGGCAACATTGCAGGCCATGCTAGATTGGCGCGGGCGGCATCGGGAGCTGGAGTTGCTGCTGGTGCGCGGCAACCATGACTGGCACGCGGGCGACCCGTCCACCTTATTGGATGTGGCCGTGGTCGAGGAACCGTTTGCCTGCGGTCCTTTCGCCTTGTGCCACCACCCCGACGTCGCTGGCGAAGGCTACGTCATCGCCGGCCATGTGCATCCCGTGTTTCACCTGCGCACTGGGCGCGAGTCGCTGCGCCTGCCTTGCTTTCTGCTTGGCACTACGCGGACTATCCTGCCGGCCTTTGGCGCCTTTACTGGCGGGCATTCTTTAATTCCGCAAGCCAGCGATAAAGTCTACCTGGTTGCGGATGGATTGATTTTCCAGATTGAAAAAAGGTAGGCGATATCCTACATTTGTCGCGCTGAACGTCCTATATTACCTGTACAGTGCTTGCACTAACATGAGTTCTCCCGCGCCTACGGTAAGGGGCGGGGGTCTTTTCCACCGAACCAAGCAGGGGGACGAATCATGGCTTCGAACAATCCAGGCGACAAACGCGGCAACCGGCAGGATAGTCCTGCCGGCAGCAAGCAAAGTGCACGTGGCTTTGCCTCCATGGACCCACAGCGCCAGCGGGAAATTGCTTCCGAAGGCGGCCGCGCAGCCCACCAGAAGGGCACGGCGCACGAGTTCACTTCCGAGGAAGCACGCCGCGCCGGCAGCATGAGCCACAAGAACGATGGTAACCGCCAGAGCGGTTCGCGCGGCAATGCCAGCCGCAGCGAACAGCAGCCCAGCGAGGGCCAGCAGGAAGTCGGCAAGGACTACCAGCAGGACTACCAGGGCAACAAGCAAGGTGGCGACAAGTATTAGTTTCAATAAAAGTAAGGAGGCCAGCATGGGTAGGCCTGACAAACCCAGTAAGGACACGGAGAACCAGCAAAACTTTGTGCTGGTCGATACAGAGCATCCGGAGATCGCCAACACCGCGGTTCCGGAAGGCCAGATCCGCCGCGCCGACCGACCTTTGCCCGGCAACCGGCAAAGCGCTACGGAAAGCGGTTCGCGGCAGGGCGGTAGTGAGCTGGGCACCGAAGGCGGTGCGCCGGGGCCGGATGCAAGTTCCGGCGTTTGAATAGAAAAGGCGGGCCAGTTCTGCACTGGCCCGCCTTTTTATTACGCCAACTTCCTTAGAACATGAAATTCGCGGTCACTTGCGCGTAGCGCGGTGCGCCGAGAGTAGCGCGTGCGCCGCTGTTGTTCAGCGTGTTGACGTAGAACTTGTCGAACACGTTGTACAGGTTCAGCTGCAGGGCCACGTTCTTGTTCAGCTTGTACGAAGCCATGGCATCGACCACCGTGTAATGCGGAATCGAGGGCATATTGGTTTCGCTTGCCAGTTTGCTCGCATCGACCAGGCGTTCCTGCTTGCCCATGTAGCGTGCGCCGCCGCCGATGGTCAGTTTGTCGTCGAACTTGTACGTGGTCCACATGGTGGCCGAGACTTTCGGCGACCAGCGGCTTGCCGCACCTGGTGCGCTGGTTGCGTTGCCGGTCAGGCCTTCCTTGATTTCGGTATCCATGGTGGCGATGCCCGCGGTCACGCTCCAGTTCCGGCTGATCTGGCCGACCGCGCCCAGTTCAATACCCTGCACTTCGCGCTTGCCCAGTTGCGAGTAGGTGTTGGTTGCCGCGTCGACCAGTTGCGGGAACTCGTTCTTGTTGACGGTGCGGTACAGGGCTGCCGTCAGTGCCAGCTGCTTCTGGATCACGTCCCATTTGGTACCCAGTTCCACGTTGGTGGTCTTTTGCGGGTCGAGCGCGGAGTTATTGATGCTGTTCGAGGTTTGCGAAGACAGCGAGAAGTTGGCGCTGCCTGGCGGCGTTTTCGAGTTGGCGAAGGCGAGGTAGATGCTGCCATCCGCGGCAGGCTTGTACAGCAGGCCGAGTTTGAAGCTGGCCAGCGTGTCCGATTTCTCGACGTGCGACGGGGTCAGCACGTTGCTGACGAGGGCGGCGCCACTGGTGGTGGTGGAGTAGTGCTCGAAACGTGCGCCGCCATTCACCTGCCATTGCTCGTTCAGCTTGACCGTATCAAACAGGTAGGCTGCTACGGTGTCGGTCTTGCCATCGGTGAAAACACCGTTCAGTGCGGGCTTGAAGTTCACCAGAGCGTCATTCGGGTTTGGATGGTACAGATTGGCTGGCGGACCCGCGGTGGAGCCGTTCGCCGGGTTGGCCATGGTGCCCAGGCCGGCACGCGTCGGCGTGAACTGTTCTTCATGCAGCAGTTCCAGGCCGGTCGACAGGGTGTGCTGCAAGCCGCCCAGCGTGAATTCGCTGACGACATTGGTGGTGTTGGCCAGAATCTTGTTGTCCTGCAGGACGCTCTGGCGCGTGCGCGCGATGCTCCAGTCGGCGTAGTTCGTGCCTTTGGCGCTGATCGCGTTGATGCCGCTCAGGATGCGGTCCATCTTCGACTTGCCGTAGCGGGTGGTATTGGTCAGGGTGGTTTTCGGCGCCAGCTCGTGTTCGATCCTGGCGGTGATCATGTCGGCATCGACTTTCTCGTAGTCGCCGTTCAGGCCGTACCAGTTGTTGCGGTCGACGCGCGGCGCGGCCAGCAGCGCAGCATTGTTGCTGGTGGTCTTGAGGTCGTTCCAGAAGCCTTCCACGCCGACGCTCGGGATGCCGCCGTCAGGCACGTTGTCCTGGCGGATGTGCTGCGAGAACAGGTAGACGCGGGTAGGCGTGCCGAGGCCCCAGGCGACCGATGGCGCGATGGCTTTGCTCTCGCGGTCCAGGGCGCGGCTGCCTTTCATGCTGCCGTCCGAGACCAGCGCGTTCAAACGCATGGCACCACTGCTGCCGAAGGCGCGCGATACGTCGGCGCTCAGGCGCTTGACGCCGCCCTGGGTGAAGCTGAGGGTGGCGCCGGTGGCGTCTTCGCGGGTGGGCAGCTTGGAGACCAGGTTGATGTAGCCGCCGGCGCCACCGCGGCCGATATCGGCGCCTGCCGGGCCCTTGGCCACTTCGATTTGCTCAACGTTGAACGCTTCGCGGGTGACCGCGCCGAGGTCGCGGATGCCGTCGACGAAGACGTTGCCCTGGGCGGCGAAGCCGCGCATCTGGAAAGTATCGCCGGCGCTGGTGTTGCCGTTCTCGCCCAGCTGCAGGGTGATGCCCGGGGTATTGCGCAGGGCCTCGACGATGGAGGAGGCGCCTTGTTCCTGGATCAGCTCCTTCCTGATCACGGAAATGGTCTGCGGCGTATCCACCAGCGGTGCGGTCAGCTTCGGCGAAGACGCGCGGTCGGCCTTGTAGGCGACGTCGGCGGCGGCTTCGACCTTGACTTCGGCCATGGTCTTTTCTTGTGCCTGGGCCTGAACCGAAAATGGCAGGCCGATGGCGGCCATGGCGAGCAGGGATTGGTTCAGCAGCGGCTGGGCGGCCAGCGTGTGCTTACGGCTACGGATGGTCAAAATTCTCTCCAGATTTGATGCAGTTGATGTCTTCCGGCTGGCTGCATCCGTCAAACTGGAGGTGGCTGGCTGTTACGGGTATGTAAAGCAATGTAAATGATAACGATTCTCAATTGCATTAGCAAGTCTGGTGCATTATTATCTGGTATTCACTTATGGAAAGTCAGCACTTGAGCAGTCCAGAAATAGAGGCAAATCGCCAGGCCAAACGCGCTGTTTGGCTCAAGCTCCTGCACGAATGGCATTGGGTCAGTTCGGCCATGTGCCTGCTCGGCATGTTCCTGTTCGCGATTACCGGCATCACGCTGAACCACGCCAGCCAGATCGAAGCCAAGCCGACCGTGGTGCGCAAGCAGGCCACGGCGCCCGGAACACTGCTGGGCGAGCTGCATGCCTTCGCCGAAAAGCACGATGGCGAAAAAGCGCCGCTGCCGGAAGCGGGCGAGCGCTGGCTGCGCGAGACCTGGTCGCTCAAAGCCGGCGGGCGCGAAGCCGAATGGTCGGCCGACGAGGTCTACCTGCCGCTGCCGAAGGCGGGCGGTGATGCCTGGGTGCGCATCGGCCTGGAAGACGGCGCGGCGGAATTCGAGAACACCGACCGCGGCTGGATTTCCTGGCTTAACGACGTGCACAAGGGCCGCAATACCGGCACGGCCTGGAACTGGTTCATCGATATTTTTGCCGCGGCCTGCCTGGTGTTCTGCATTACCGGCTTGCTGATCCTGAAATTCCATGCGGCCAAGCGGCCGTTTACCTGGCCGATGGTGGGCCTCGGCGTTGTCATTCCATGTGTTATCGCTTTGCTCTACATTCACTAAGGACTTCTGTATGAAACTTCGTTATTCCATCGCCGTCGGCTTGCCGCTGGTGAGCGCGTCCGCGATGGCGGCCGACCTGACGCTGAAATTCGATATCCCGCAACTGAACGTGGCCGAATACCACCGCCCTTACGTGGCGGCCTGGCTGGAGAATGCGGACCAGAAGGTGGTTGCCAACCTGGCGGTGCTGTATGACGTGAAGAAGAAGGACAATGCCGGCACCAAGTGGCTGAAGGATATGCGCCAATGGTGGCGCAAAGCCGGCC
This sequence comes from Duganella sp. Root336D2, assembly GCF_001425005.1. Taxonomy (GTDB): domain Bacteria; phylum Pseudomonadota; class Gammaproteobacteria; order Burkholderiales; family Burkholderiaceae_D; genus Rugamonas. The sequence goes on from NZ_LMDB01000012.1 coordinate 897,447, forward strand.
GCGACGTGGAAATGCCGATGGACGGCGTGAGCGGCGCCACCCGCGCGCCAGGCGAAGTCTCGCTGGGCTTCCCGGTGGCGAAAGATGCGCTGAACAAGCTCCCGGCCGGCAATTACCAGCTGGTGGTCGAAGCTGCGCGCGAAGCGGGGGGGCGCGAGCTGGTGAAAGTGCCGCTGGCGTGGCCGCCGAAATCGGCGCAGTCCTTCTCCGCCAAGGGCAAGGAAGAACTGGGCGACGTAACCGTGCAAGTCAAACCTTAAGGACCCGCCATGAAGCTGAGCAAAACCCTGATCGCGCTGGCATTGGCCGGCGCTGCCTTCAGCGCCCAGGCGCACAAGGCATGGCTGCTGCCGTCGTCGTCGCTGGTCGATGGCAAGGAGCCGTGGGTGACCGTGGACGCCGCCATTTCGGAAGGCCTGTTCGATATCGACCACGTGCCGCTGAAGCTGGACGGCATTGCCATCACCGGCCCGGATGGCGCCAAAGTCGACATGCAGAACGCGCTGACCGGCCGCCTGCGTTCGACCTTTGACGTGAAAATGGCCAAGCCTGGCACCTACAAGATCGCGCTGGTAGGCCAGTCTGTCATGGCCAGCTGGAAGGTCAATGGCGAGGTAAAGCGCTGGCGCGGCAACGAGGCGGAAATGGCGGCTAATGTACCGGCCAATGCGGAAGAGCTGAATGTATCGCGCACGGCCAGCCGCCTGGAGACCTTCGTCAGCGCCATCAAAACCGATGAAGCCGTGTTCAAGCCGACCGGAGTCGGCCTGGAACTGGTGCCGGTGACGCACCCGAACGATATGCGCGCGGGCGAGGAAGCGAAGTGGAAGTTCCTGTTGGACGGCAAACCGGCCGCCAACCAGGCCTTCAGCCTGATTCCTGGCGGCGTGCGTTATCGCGGCACGCTGGGCGAGATCCGCTTGTCGACCGATGCCAAGGGCGAGATCGCGTTCAAGATCCCTGAAGCGGGCATGTACCTGGTTTCCAGCAGCTGGCCTGCAGCTGCTGCGCCGCAGCCGGGCCAGCAAGCGGGCCCGCGCCAGATGCCGCCACGCCGCGTGACGTACGCAGCGACGGTGGAAGTACTGCCGCAGTAAGCAGGTGCGCCGGGTATTGCTGCCACCGACCATCTCCGCCGAGCCAGCGCCGGCGGGGGCTGGCATCGTCGATTTCGGCGGCGCCAGCATGGGCACGACATGGTCGGCGAGGGTGGCGCTCGCACCGGGCGCCATGGCTGGCGGCGTGCCGCTGCGGGCTGCCGGCCTGCAGGCCGGTTTGCAGGAGCAACTGGAGCAAGTGGTGGCGCAGATGAGCCATTGGGAGCCGGCTTCGGACCTGGGCCGCTTCAACCGCGCCGGCGCCTGTACCTGGCATGCCTTGCCAGCCGATTTTTTTGAAGTCCTGAAGTACGCGCTCGATGTGGCGCGCGAAACGGGCGGCGCCTGCGATCCCTGCGCCGGCGTGCTGGTCAACCTGTGGGGCTTCGGTCCAACCGGCCGGCATGATGAAGCCGGCTTCGTGCCGCCCAGCGCGCGCGACGTGGCGACGGTGCGCGCCGGCATGGCGGGGCGCGTGGTGGAACTGGACGTTCCGCGCAAGCGTGCCTTCCAGCCCGGCGGCGTGCAGCTCGACTTGTCTGCCGTCGCCAAGGGCTTCAGCGTGGACAAGCTGGCACACTACCTGGAAGGCCAGGGCTGCCGCCACTACCTGGTTGAAGCCGGCGGGGAACTGCGCGGCGCCGGTTTCAAACCCGACGGCCAGCCCTGGTGGGTGGCGCTGGAGGAACCGCAGGCGCCGGGCGCAGGCCGCGCGGGCGAAGTCGCCGTTGCGCTGCATGGACTGGCCGTTGCCACTTCGGGCGACTACCGCAAATATTTCATGCAGGATGCCGCGCGGCGCCCGCATACCATCGATCCCCGCAGCGGCATGCCGGTCGCCAATGCACTGGCGTCGGTTACAGTGGTGCACGAAAGCGCGATGGCAGCCGATGCCTGGTCCACGGCGCTGACGGTGCTGGGGCCCGGGCAGGGGCTGGCGCTGGCCGAGCGCAAGGGCCTGGCCGCGCGCTTCCTGCTGCGCGAAGGGGACGGGCTGCGCGAAATCCTCAGCAGCCGCTTCCAGAACATGCTTGAAGAAGAATGATCCTGACGAACGACCCAACCCGGCTCGGCCTGACAGCGGCCATGATTGCCGGCTATGGCCTGGTATGCCTGCTGCCATGGCTGCGCGCAAGGCGCGCCCGTGCCGCGACGCAGGCCGCACGTGCGGCGGCGGGGGACTCGCCATGGCTGGTGGCCTATGCCAGCCAGACCGGCAACGCCGAACTGCTGGCGCGCCAGACCAGTGAAACCCTGCGCGTGGCCGGCATTGCGAACCATTTGTGCGAGTTCGACGAACTCGATGCGGCCACGCTGCAGGCGGCCGAACGCGTGCTGTTCCTGACTTCGACTTACGGCGAAGGCGATCCGCCCGATGCGGCAGCACGCTTTGCACAGCGCCTGATGGCGCGTAGCGACCTGGCGCTGGGCCAGTTGCACTACGCCGTGCTGGCGCTGGGCGACAGCGCCTACAGCAGCTTTTGCGGCTTTGGCCGCACGCTCGATGCCTGGCTGGCAGCGCGCGGCGCGCAGGCGCTGTTCCCGCGCGTTGAAGTGGACCGCAGCGCGGCACCGGCCATCGCCGCCTGGCGCCAGCAACTGAGCCACTTGGCCGGCACCAGCGATGCGCCGGACTGGGATGCGCCGGAATTTGGCGAATGGCGCCTGGTGCAGCGGTGCAAACTCAACCCCGGCAGCGCAGGCGCGCCGATCTATCACCTCGAACTGGAACCGATGGCCGGCACGGCGCTGCCGGCATGGCAATCGGGCGACCTGGTGCAGGTGGCGGCGCCGGCCGACCCGCAGCGCCCGCGCGAATACTCGATCGCCTCCATCCCGGCAGATGGCCGGGTGCACCTGCTGGTGCGCCTGCACCGTCACGGCGACGGCAGCCACGGCCTGGCCTCGGGCTGGCTCACGCAGCAGGCCGAGGAGGGCGCCATGGTGCGGCTGCGCTTGCGCCAGCACCGCCGCTTCCGGCTGGAAGACAATGCCGGGCGCCCGTTGATCCTGATCGGCAACGGCAGCGGCATTGCCGGCCTGCGCGGCCACCTGAAAGCACGCGCTGCGGCGGGCCAGGCCCGCAACTGGCTGTTGTTTGGCGAGCGCGACCCGGAGCATGACGCGTTTTACCGCGCCGAGCTGGAGGGCTGGCAGCGCGCGGGCCTGCTGCCGCGCCTGGACCTGGCCTGGTCGCGCGGGCCCGATGGCAAGCAATACGTGCAGGACCTGCTGCTGCGCCATGCCGACACCGTTCGCTCCTGGCTGGAACAGGGCGCTGCCATTTACGTGTGCGGCAGCCTGGAGGGCATGGCTGCCGGCGTCGATCGTGCCTTGCGCGAAATCCTGCCGCAAGAAGCGATGGCGGCAATATCAGCTGAGGGCCGCTACCGACGGGATGTGTATTAGATAACATTTCACTCAAGCAAAAATAAACGCCCCGTGCGCAGCAGCGCCGGGGCGTTTATTTTTTTCCTGTAGTCAAGTATCGATACAATTGAATCAAGAGTAAATACAATTTATTACAAGCATACCTTTGGCTTGGGTAGCAAGTTCTGGTTGCCAAAAATCGATATGCATTGAATAAGTTTGTTGTCTTGTTGCTCAAAAGCGACAAATGCTCAGTTTTTTGGCAAATTAAATTCCGATTCTTTCACAATCTTGCAAATTTTCCCTGTAACTTTCAGAAATGTAATTGCAGGGCATTAAATTGCCGGTTTGCTCCCCCCATAATCCGCGGTCGGTGAGCAAAATGCAAAAAAGAAACTTTGCTCATTCGAACGTTTTCAGAAACCCGAAGGAGTAAAGAAATGGCATTCCAAGAAAAGATCGGTGCGCGTTCCGTGCGCCTGGCGATGTCCGCCCTGGCCCTGATCGCTGCCGGCAACGCAGCCGCGCAAGAAGCGCCAATGCAGCGCGTTGAAATTACCGGTTCCGCGATCAAGCGTATCGCCGTTGAGGGCGCACTGCCAGTGCAGCGCCTGTCCGCCGAAACGATCAAGAAAACCGGCGCCAACACCGTTGCCGAACTGATCCAGGCCCTGCCAGCAATGCAAGGCTTCACCGTTGAAGCAACCGCTGCCGGCTCCAACTCCGGTGGCCGCGTCTCCGCTTCCATCCACGACATCGGTGAAAGCTACACCCTGGTGCTGCTGAACGGCCGCCGCATCGCCCCGCAGAATGACGGCTCGACCGTCAACCTGAACGCCATCCCGATGAGCGCGATCGAGCGCGTTGAGATCCTGACCGACGGCGCATCCGCACTGTACGGTTCCGACGCGATCGCCGGCGTGATCAACTTCATCATGAAGAAGAACTTCAATGGCGTGAACCTGGAAGCCAACTTCTCCCAGCCGTTCCAGAGCAGCTCCGGCCGCCAGACTGATGCCGCCATCACTTTTGGCAGCAGCGACCTGCTGGATGGCCGCCTGGCCCTGATGGGTACCTACCGCCACGACGAGCGCACCCAGCTGCGTGCAACCGAGCGTGATTTCGCCAAGACCTCCTTCATTCCGTTCGGCTTCAACGGCAAGAATTACGTCATGGACCGTACCAGCACTTCTGCTGTGCCGGGCAACGTCACCGTTGACTTCAACGACAAGACCAACACCACCTTCAACCCATACCTGCTGAAGAACGGCAAGTGCGCACCAATGAACGTGGTGGTGCCGACCAACCAGCAGACTTGCGGCTTCGACTCCGGCTCGACCGTTGAAATCGTCCCGCAAAGCAAGCGCGACACCTTCTTCGGTAACGCCACCTTCAAGCTGACCGACAACGTCAACCTGTTCGCGGAAACCGTCATTGGCCGCTTCGACCTGACCGCACGTATCGCGCCGAACGCGATGCCGGTTGCAGTGCCGGTCAATTCGGCGTTCTACACCAACTACGTCCAGCCTTACCTGACCCCGGCCCAGCAAGCCAACCTGGCTGTGACCAAGCCAGGCGTCTCGCCGGTGAACGCGAACTACCGCAGCTTCGACTGGGGTACCCGCGACAGCCAGACCGTGACCGACACCCAGCACTTCGTGACCGGCCTGGAAGGCGACATTGGCGCATGGAACTTCAACAGCGGCCTGACCTGGTCGCGCAACAAGTACGAAGAGCGCTACGTTGGCGGCTACCAGCTGAACAAAGAGTTCCGCAGCATGATTGCCAACGGTTCCTTCGATCCGTTCGCAGCACTGGGCCCGGTAAGCGACGCTACCCGCGCGCTGATCGATGGTTCGACCTTCCGTGGCGCTATCCGCAACGCATCGACCACCATGACCGGCATCGATGCCCGTGCATCGCGCGAGCTGTTCGACCTGGGCCTGGGCGGCGGCTCCAGCTCGATCGCACTGGGTGGTGACGTCCGTCGCTACCACTACGAGCAGACCCCGACCGATGCAGCCAAGAACGGCCTGATCTACAACCTGAGCAGCCCAGCGACTTACGACATGACTCGTAAGACCTACGGCCTGTTCACCGAGTTGCTGGTGCCAGTGGTGAAGTCCTTTGAAGTGACCGGCGCTGTGCGTTACGACGCATACACCGCGATCGACAATGGCGTAACCGGCACCGAAATGGGCAAGAAGGAATCGGCGGTTACCTACAAGGTGAGCACCCGTTGGCAGCCGAACTCCATCACCGTGGTCCGTGCTTCCTACGGTACCGGTTTCAAGGCGCCTGACATGCTGAACATCGGCCAGCCGCTGGTGCCGGCAGGCGTGACCGCTTCCAAGTATGCATGCCCGAACGTACAAGGCAACAGCGGCCTGTGCAAACCAGGCGCGCTGGAGCAATATCCGGTCATGTCGGGTGGCAACGTGAACCTGAAGCCTGAGAAGTCGAAGCAGTTCACCATCGGTTTCCGCGTCGAGCCAGCTAACTGGTTCTCCGCTGGCGCCGACCTGTGGGACGTGAAGATTCGCGATGCCGTTTCGTCGGTTTCCGAGCAGCTGGCGTTTGACCACAACGGCAACGACTACCCGCAGCTGTTCACCACCTTTACCGAACCTGCAAGCGGCAAGACCTTCTACGCCTTCCAGCGCCTGTCGATCAACATCGGCCAGACCCACAACCAGGGTATCGACTGGGACATGACCGGTCGCCACAACTTCAGCTTCGGCCGCTTCTCGTCGACCCTGGCTGGCACCTACCTGATCAAGTCTGACTACACCAAGCCAGGCACCAGCGACCAGTGGACCAACAGCATGAACTTCTTCGGCATCAACAATGCCGTGTCGTTCCGCCACGTTGTACGTTGGACCAACACCCTGGAAACCGGCGCGTTCAGCAATTCGATCACCGCCAACTACCGCAACGGCTACACCGATGCCAAGGCCACCGTGTGGAACCTGGGCACCAACGCCACCGAAGATGTGCGCATCCACGTGCCGTCGCACCTGACCTTCGACTGGCAAGGCAAGTGGGCTGTCAACAAGCAGCTGAGCCTGCGCGCCGGTATCAAGAACCTGGCCGACCGCAACCCACCGCTGTCGCTGCGTAACTCGTCGGGCCACCAGGTTGGCTTCGACCCACGCTACGCAGACCCAATGGGCCGCACCTTCTACCTGAACGGCAATTACTCCTTCTAATCGCCCCAGGGTCGAAATGAAACGCCCCGAGCGCGCTAGCGCCGGGGCGTTTTTTTATCGGGGTCAGATACCGTCTTCAATAGCAAGCCCTTTTCCCAGGTACTCCGGGTCGAAGGGCTTGCCCGACTTAACTACCCCGTAAATCATATGCACTAGCTTGCGCATGATTGCGCCGGCTACGGCCATTTTGGAGAGGCCGTTGGCCTCTAAACGTTGGCCAAACTGCTTCAAGATGGGGTTGTAACGTTTGGCAACGAGGCTTGGCAGGAATAAAGCGGCTCGCAGGTGTTTGTTCCCCATACGACTCATCATTGTTCGGCCACGCACTGAGGTCCCAGATTGACGCTGCCGGGGCGTGACGCCGATGTATGCAGCGAGCGCTTTCGCATTTGCGAAGCGCCGTACGTCGCCTACGTGTGCCAATACTTTTGCTGCCGTTGTGCGGCCTAGCCCGGGGATGCTTTCAATGAGTTGCGCATCCTGTTTAAGCCCGGGGTTTCGGTCGATGTGATCATCGATGTCCTGCACTATTTGCGCAATTTGCGCATCGAGCCATTTGATATGCGCCAGGACATGAGCCACAACATCATGCTGTTTAGCTGTTTCGTGCACCTCTAACCGATTCAACTCCTGCTGGCGCATGTCTTGAAGCGCCCCCAGCCTGTTGCCCCAGGCTCGCAGCTGTCGTTGCTCACGCGACGGCGCATCCCACGACGACGGTGCCATCGCTGCACAGTAGCGGGCAATTAAACCAGCATCAACTTGATCATTCTTGTTGCGGATGTTTTCACTGCTGCCGAAACTCTTGATGCAGTTCGGATTTACTAAGCTGACTTTGATCCCTTTATCAGAACAATACAGGGCGACAGGCTCGCTGTAGACCCCCGTCGATTCCAGGCAGACGTGGGCTTCCGTTAGAGAAACCTTCTGCTTGATCAGCCAGGATTCCAGCTCGTTGAATCCTTCCTGGGAATTTGAAACCACCTTGGCTTTAACCTTGCCATCTACCAGCAAAGCCACGTCCAACTTACGCTTACTGACATCAATTCCTACGACTGGCGTATTCATCTCGTCCACCTTTCTCGTATGCAGGCTTACCCAAGGGGCGACCTAAGATACCGTCCGGCGTCCAGATGAACAAGTGGGCAAGGCCACCTATCTGACCCACAAGCTCAATGGCTTCCACTCTGTTCGGTGAGACCTTGCCCCGCCACCTCTAGAATCTTAATATCCTTCTCCAAAGGTGCAGTTTCAATATACGAGGTCTGTCAAGCGGATGTTTTCGCGCAGCGAAAACGATCGATTGTCAGACCTGACCCAGAATTTCGCGCTGGAGGGTGGTGACGCTGGGGTTGTCGACGAAGATGCAGCGCTTCTGGTGGCGCTTGCAGAAGTCTTTGACGCGCCAGTAGGCGCTGTGACTGATGCAGGCGGTCTGGCAGATCACCAGGTCGGCTGCCGCCATGCTGGTTTCCAGGCGGGCGACATTGTCTTCCAGGCCGCCGTCGTGGTGCAGGAATTCGGCGCCGGCATCTTCGATCACGCTGCGGTAGCCGGCGACGTTGCCGGCGCGGCCGCCGACGCATAGCACGCGCTCGGCCAGCAGGCCGTGCAGGGTTACACGTTGCGTCGTGGTGCCCGCCCTGGCAGCCGGCCCGCCCGTTGCGGCGGTGGCGGCTGCCGCAATGGCGGGCGATGGTTGCGCAGTAGCTGCGGCCAGCGCAGCGCGTGCTTCATTTAATTGGCGTTCCAGCGCGGCGGCTTCGGCGCGGGCGGCGGCGGCTTCGCTGCGTACTTCGTGTACCCGCTGTTCGGTGTCGGCCAGCTGGCGCGCCAGGCGTTCGCGCGTGGCGAGGCCGGGAATGGTGGCGTGCAGTTCTTCCAGTTGCTGGCGCAGCGAGGCCAGCACGCTGTCGCGTCCCACCAGTTGCGCACGCAGCTGCATCAGGGCGGCGCCGTGGGCTTCCTGTTCGGCGTGGCGTTCGGCTTGCCAGGCGGCGCTGCGTTGCTGCAGGCGCGCCAGTTCACGCTCCAGCGCGGCGTTGGTTTGCTCGAGCGCTTGCAGGCGGCTGATGTCGGCGCGCGTGGCGGCGCCGGCCTGGTGCTGGATCATGTGCAGGTCGCGGCACATGCGCTCCTGTAGTTCAAGCGTGCAGTGCGGGTGGCTCAGGCCGGCCCAGAACGGGCCTGGTACGTCGCCGCTGGCGACGGCGGCTTCCCATAGCGCTTCCAGCGCCTTGGCGTCGCGGGCGGGGCGGTAGCGCTGGATCACTACCGCGTAGCGGCGTTCCAGTTCTTTCTGCACGGCTTCCGACAGACGGTTGCGGCTGCCGCATTCGCTGACGGCGCCGACGTGCACTTCGTAGTCGTCGGCCAGCACTTTGCCGCCCACGGCCTTGGCGACGATCTTGCGCAGCACGCCGAGCGGCAGGCCGACGCCAACCAGCGGGCAATGGCAGGTGTGGGGCAGGTTCCAGATGCGGCGGCGGCGCGCCGGTTCGGCGGCTGCCGGCTTGGCGGCCAGGGTATCGTGCTTGTCGCACATGGCCGGCCTCAGGCGGGTAGCGCGGCAGGGCGGGGGCGGCCGATCAGGCGCGCCAGGAAACTGGCGCGTTCCTGCGGAGGACGGGCTTGTTCGACCACGACAGCCCACTGTTCGCACAGCTGTTGGCAGGTGGCGCGCAGCACCGGCGACAGCTCAGGCAGCGCCGACAGCGCTTTCAGGTGGCGCTCGATGACCGATGCCAGCTTGACGCAGCCGCCATTGTCGGCAGCATTGGCGGTGTAATGCGACATCAGGTGCAGCACGGCGGACAGCATCAGTTCCGGCTGGTGGGCAGCGGCGCTGTGCGTGAAGATCGGGTCGTTGCGGTCGATAGCCATATTCACTCCAAAAGTTCAGGGGTGGCTGGCTGCCGGTGTGACGGCTGGCTGGCGATTGGGGAGGGTAAGCCTCAGGCAGTCAGGATCAGCTTGTTCAACTGCGTGATGCGAAGGCGGTAAATGCGGCCGGCATGTTCAATTTCGATTTCGCGCTGGTCTTCCATCAGGCCGGCGGTGGTAAAGCGGCGCAGGGGCTGGGGCGGCTGCTGCACGGCGGGAACGGCAGCAGCCTTGGGTTTGGGGGCGTCGATCGTGGCAGAAGTTTGCATTGTTGTTTTTCCTCAGATAAGAATGATTCGCATTTGCATTATGCGCAGGTCCTCAATGCTTGTCAAATAAATTATTGAGAAAAAAAGAGGCCCGCCGAAGCGGGCCAAAGCTGGGTGAGTAGTACTCTTTACAAAGTCGCCAGCAGCGGCACGGCAGTTTCGCCGGCGGCGGCTTTGGCGCGCGACGGCAGCTTGCTGCGCGTGCGCGAGGGCGGCAGGCGACGCAGGGATTTCAGGGCGTCGACGTCCTTGATGCCGATGGTGCGCTGGTCCACGCTGATCAGCCCGATCTCATTGAAGGCTGACAGCGTGCGGCTGACCGTTTCCAGCGTTAATCCGAGGTAGCTGCCGATCTCGTGGCGCGTCATGCGCAAGTTGAACAGCTTGCTCGAATACCCCATCTGCGAAAACTTTTCCGACAGCGTGACCAGGAAGCGCGCCACCCGCGCCTCCGCGCTCAGGGCGCCGAGCATGCCGATCATGGCCTGTTCGCGCACCAGCTCGCGGCTCATCACGCCGTACATCAGGTTCTCCAGCTCCACGTGGGTGCGGCCCAGCGTGGCTAGCCTCTTGAACGGCAGCAGGATCAGGTCGCAGTCCGACAGCGCCACCGCCTCCGAGGAGTAGGTCTTGCTATGGATGCCATCCACGCCCATCAGGTCGCCCTTCATCGGGAAGGCCAGCACCTGTTCGTTGCCGAATTCGTCAATCAGCACCGTTTTCATGAAACCGGAGTTGACCACGTACAGCATGTCGAACGGCTGGCCAATCGTATGCACGCGCTGGCCGGTCTTGAACTGCACATGCTGGAACAGCAGCTCTTCGGAATTGAGCGATACCGGCGGCAAGTGCAGCAGCTCGCACACTTCTTTCAGGTTGGACCACAAACGGCCTTGCCGCTGCCGGCCGGCCTCATGGGACACGGGTTGCGTTGAGAGCATGCTGATCTCCTGGTTCCCAAACGGAATGGTTTCAGTATGCCAACGTGAATGTGGGAAAAATATCAGTCGTTGCTGAATATACCCGTAGGAGGGCAGAGGGGTAATGTAGGAATTATCCTAAAGTCAACCTTGTCAATCATGCTTTGAACGGCGTCAGCAGCTTGTGCGCTACTGCGTACTGGACCATTTCCGAGAGGGATGCCATGCCCATTTTTTGCATGATGCGGGTCTTGTGGGTGCTGACGGTTTTCACGCTCAAATGCAGCCCGTTGGCGATTTCGGTGATGGATTTTCCCGACACCAGCAGCGTAAACACTTCGAATTCGCGGTCGGAAAGCTGTTTGTGCAACAGCGTTTCGGCTGGCTGCATGATATTCAGCGCCAATTGCTCGGCCACTTCAGTGGAAATATAGGGACGGCCGGAGGCGACCTTGCGGATGGCGCCGACCAGCTGGGTGCCGGCGCTTTCCTTGGTCAGGTAGCCTTGGGCGCCGGCGCGGATGGCGCGCACTGCGTACTGCTCCTCCTCATGCATGGTGAGGATCAGGATGGCCAGCTTGGGCGATTCGCTGCGGATCTGGCGGATCAGGTCGACGCCGCTGCGCCCGGGCATGGACAGGTCGAGCAGCAACAGGTCGAAGCCGCCCTGGCGAATGTGGTTGAGGACTTCGAAACCGTCGATGGCTTCGCCTACGATGTCGATGTCGGGAGCCCCGTCAAGAATGCGCTTGAGCCCTTCGCGCATGATGGTGTGGTCGTCGGCAATGACAATTCGAATCATAGTTCCTCAAAAAGTTAGCAATATTTGTCTTCGCGCTCCGGCCCGGCAGGCCGGAGCGCGTCGTAACGCCAGGCCGTTCAGGCCGGACGCGGGTCTTTGATCAGCCGGTGCACCAGCACCGGGATCTTGGTATGCGACAGCACTTTGTTGGTCACGCTGCCCAGCAGCAGGTGGCCCCAGCCGCTGCGGCCATGCGAGCCGATGAAGATCAGGTCGCAGCCGCACTGGTTGGCGACGTCGACGATCTTCACTGCAGCGCTTTCGGCAAAGGCGGTCATGCCCTCCGCCCGTACGCCCTTCCTGGCGCAGGACTCAAGGATAGACTGAACATGTTCATTGCCGGCGCGCTGCATTGCCGCCCGGTACTCCTCCTCGCTGGGGTAGCTGGGCGGAATGATCTCCACATAAATCGGGTACTGGTATTCCGGCGCCACGAACAATGCCAGCACTTCCGCGCCGAGCTGCTGGGCGAATTCGACCCCGGCACAGGCGGTCTTGCTGGAAACGGCCGAGCCGTCCGTCGTTATCAGGATTTTCCGGTACATATCTCAGCCTCCTTTAAGCGTTAAAAGAGCCAGTTCCTGCCTTCATTGTAGCCCCGTTTATCAGTATTGTTCTGCTGTAAAGAGTTGATAATTATCAAGAAACTGTCAGGGGGACATCGCAGATGGCGCAAATTCCCGTTATTTCATGGGCTTGCGGCGGGAATTTCACACACTCCGCAAATACAACAGTACACTTGGAGGGCGATTTGGCTTCACCTAAGAGATTGAATTGAGTGGGCTGCCCCTGTTACACTCGCGTGAGTGCCTTGTTTATTGCCGAGCGTCAAATGTGACACTTTTTTCGGCAGCGGGAACTTTGAAAATTATGGAGAAGCAGGAATTATGACCGACGCCGCTGATGATTTCGATGCATTATTTGAAGAAGTATCTGCGCAACGGGCGAATGCGCCTGCACCGGCTCCAGCTGCTGCTCCGGCGGCTGCGGCATCCGATTCGGGCGATTCGGATGACCTGGAAAGCCTGTTTGAATCCGTAGCCGCCTCGGGCAAAGCGCCGGCACCGGCCGCAGCGCTGGCGCCGGCACCAGCGCCTGCCGCAGCGGGCGAAGCGCCGGCAGAAGGCGGCGAGCATGCGGAAGGCATGTTCGAGCGCCTGGGCGGCATCGTGCGCCTGCTGCACGATTCGCTGCGCGAACTCGGTTACGACAAGGCCCTGACCGAAGCGTCGACCCAGATCGTGGACGCGCAAGACCGCCTCGAATACGTCGCTTCGCTGACCGAGCAGGCTGCCAACAAGGTGCTGAATACCCTGGACGACGGCATGCCGGCACAGGAGGTGCTGTCCAAGCAAGCCAAGGATATGGAAGAGCGCTGGGCGGACCTGTTTGCGGGCAAGCTGAGCATTGAGGACTTCAAGGCGCTGGCGGGCGATTCGCGCGCCTTTGCCACCAAGGTAGCGCAAGCAACGGAGGCGGAAAAAGCCCGCCTGCTGGAAATCATGATGGCCCAGGACTTCCAGGACATCACCGGCCAGCTGATCAAGAAGGTCGTTGCCATTACCAAGAAGGTCGAAACCGAATTGGCGCAGCTGTTGAAAGACAATGCGCCGGCTGAGGTGCGCGAGAAGATTGCGCAGAAAGAGGTGTCGCTGATGTCGGGTCCATCCGTTCCATCGGAAGCCCTGAATCAGGACAGCGTCGATGACCTGCTTGCCGACCTGGGGTTCTAATGGATGATATGCTCAAGGAGTTCGTTGTCGAGGCCATGGACCTGGCCGTCAACGTCGAAGAGCACCTGTTGCGCCTCGAACGTGACCCCGACAACAAGGAAACGCTGAACGCGGTTTTCCGTTCCTTCCACACCATCAAGGGTGGCGCCGGCTTCATGAACCTGGGCGCCATGGTCTCGGCATGCCATTTGACCGAGAACCTGTTTGATGCCCTGCGCACTGGCGCCGCGCCCGTTACCCCGCTGTCGATTGAAGCGGCGCTGCAGGCCTCGGGCTTCGTGGCCGACCAGCTGTCCGAACTGAATAACGGTACCGCGCCCGACGCGCTGGCGCCGATGCCGGCCGACCTGGAAGCGATCCTGAAGGAAGCCATCGAAGGCAAGAAGACTTCCAGCAAGCCGGCGGCCAAGCCTGCGCCCGCCGCGCCAGCGCCGGCTGCGGCGCCGGTCGCCGCAGCGCCACCTGCTGCCGGCGCCGCGCCATCGGCCGACGGCCTGGACTGGGAAGGCATGTACGAAGCGGTAGTGCCGCCTGGTACTTACGTGCGTCCCGCGGTGGATGCGCGCGCCGAAGGCGTGGCTGCGGCTCATGCTGCCGCCGAAGGTACTCCGGCGGCGGTGCATGCACCGGCCGCCGAGGCGAAAGAGCGCCCGGCCGCGGAAGCCAAGCCGGTCTCCGCACCGGCCAAGGAAGAATCGATCCGTATCGATGCCGTCAAGCTGGACGCGCTGCTGGAAGTGGCCGGTGAATCCGTGCAGGCTGCCAACCAGGCCGCGGTACTGCTGGAGCGCCTGCAGCAATTCAAGTTCGAAGGCCAGGCAGCGACGCTGATGTCGGCCCTGACCGAAACCCTGGAACGTGCTTCGCGCTATTCCACCGAACTGCAGCGCGCCACCCTGGCGACCCGCATGCAGCCGGTCGGCCGCCTGTTCCAGAAATTCCCGCGCCTGGTGCGCGAACTGGCGAAAGACCTGGGCAAGGAAGTCGAGCTGACCATCGAAGGCGCGGAAACCGAAGTTGACCGCGTGGTGGTGGACAGCCTGTACGACCCGCTGGTGCACATGCTGCGCAATGCGCTGGACCATGGCGTGGAAGGGCCGGAGGCCCGCATGGCCATCGGCAAGCCGCCTAAAGCCTATATTTCCCTGAAGGCGTGGCAGGAAGCCAACTCGGTCATGATCGTGCTGCAGGACGACGGCAAGGGCATGGACCCGGCAGCGCTGAAGCGCAAGGCCGGCGAGAAAGGCCTGATTTCGCCAAGCGCCAACCTGACCGACGACGAGTGCTACCAGCTGGTATTCCTGCCGGGCTTCTCGACCAAGGAAGTGGCATCCTCGGTCTCCGGCCGCGGCGTCGGCATGGACGTGGTGAAGACCGCAGTGGAAAAGAACCGCGGCGCAATCCATATCGAATCGGCACTGGGCAAGGGCACCAAGTTCGCCATCCGCCTGCCGATCGAGCTGTCGATCGTGCCGACCATGCTGGTCTCCACCTCGGGTGCGCTGCTGGCGCTGCCGATGGCGGTGGTCGAGCGCGTGGTCGAACTGCCGGAAACCTTCATGGAAGTGGGCGGCGCGCCGGTCCTGAAAGACCAGGGTCGTCCGCTGCCGGTACGTTCGCTGGCCGATGCGCTGGGCTACGAGCCATGCTCGGAACGCGTGGGCATCGTGGTGAACTCGCCGCAGCCTTACATCCTGGCCGTGTCGGCCGTGGATGGCACCGCCGACCTGGTCATCAAGCCGATGACCGCCTTGTCGGTGGACGGCATTACCGGCACCGCACGTTCCGCCGAGGGCGACCTGGTCCTAGTAGTTGGCCTATCGTTCCTGATGGACGGCTGCAGGGGAAGTGTAAGGATGGCGGCGTAAAGCCTCCTCCAAAAAATACAGAAAACACCAGCCTGCAGCCTCCCACAAAGGGGCTGCAGGCTTTTTTACGCCCCAACGACGAAAAAGGACCTTTTCTGGTATGGTCGTTGGGGATGGCGCCATACGCCAAAAACTACGCGAAATTGCTCACGAGGCGGAAAACAGCTGGGTTTTGCATTGCACAAAATATGGCATAATCAAACGGATCACCTTATCAGGCAGCATCATGAAAACGCTTTACGACAAACTCTGGGAATCCCACGTAGTACGCACTGAGGAAGATGGCACGGCCCTGCTGTACATCGACCGCCACCTGGTACATGAAGTCACCAGCCCGCAGGCATTCGACGGCCTGCGCAGCGCCGGGCGCCAGCCATGGCGCCTGTCGGCCAACCTGGCGGTGGCCGACCATAACGTTCCGACCACGGACCGTTCGCACGGCATCGAGGATCCCACCTCGCGCCTGCAGGTGGAAACCCTGGACCAGAACACCAAGTCGGTCGGCATGACCTACTTCCATATGAACGACAAGCGCCAGGGCATCGTGCACGTGATCGGCCCGGAGCAGGGCGCGACCCTGCCGGGCATGACCGTGGTGTGCGGCGACTCGCATACTTCGACCCACGGCGCGTTCGGCGCGCTGGCGCACGGCATCGGCACGTCCGAAGTGGAGCACGTGCTGGCGACGCAGACCCTGCTGGCCAAGAAATCCAAGGCCATGCTGGTGCAGGTGGACGGCGTGCTGCCGGCCGGGGTGACCGCCAAGGACATCGTGCTGGCCGTGATCGGCAGGATCGGCACCGCGGGCGGCACCGGCTACGCGATCGAATTCGCCGGCTCGGCGATCCGTTCGCTGTCGATGGAGGGCCGCATGACGGTCTGTAATATGGCGATCGAAGCGGGCGCGCGCGCCGGCATGGTCGCGGTGGACGACACTACCATCAACTACGTCAAGGGCCGTCCCTATTCGCCGGCAGGCCCGCAGTGGGAGCAGGCGGTGGCGTACTGGCGCACCCTGCATTCCGACCCGGGCGCCAAATTCGACTTCGTCGTCACGCTGGACGCGGCGCAGATCCAGCCGCAGGTGACCTGGGGCACTTCGCCAGAGCAGGTGACCTCGATCGACGGCCGCGTGCCCGATCCGGACCAGGAGAAAGACCCGGTCAAGCGCGACGCCATGGAAAAAGCCCTGGTGTACATGAACCTGACGCCGAATACCCGCATCGAAGACATCCGCATCGACAAGGTCTTTATCGGCTCCTGCACCAACTCGCGCATCGAAGACTTGCGCGCCGCCGCCGCCGTGGTGCGCGGCAAGCAGCGCGCTTCGAACGTGAAGCTGGCAATGGTGGTGCCGGGCTCCGGCCTGGTGAAGGAGCAGGCCGAGCGCGAGGGGCTGGACGCGATCTTCAAGGCCGCCGGCTTTGAATGGCGCGAGCCGGGCTGTTCGATGTGCCTGGCCATGAACGCCGACCGGCTCGATCCGGGCGAGCGCTGCGCTTCCACCTCCAATCGTAATTTCGAAGGTCGCCAAGGCCAAGGCGGGCGTACCCACCTGGTATCGCCTGCCATGGCGGCGGCAGCCGGTATCGCCGGCCATTTCGTGGATGTCCGATCCATCCGCTAACAACAACCAGCAAGAGTCCAAAATGAAAAAACTATTCGCTATCGCTATCTCCGCCATCATCCTGACCGGCTGCAACACCGTTGCCGGCATCGGCAAGGATGTGCAAAGGGCCGGGCAGGTTGTAGAAAGCGCCGGCAAATAAAAGCTGGACGGCAGCCGATGCCCCGCGCATTGCCTGCCGTCGCCAACGCAGAGAATCATGGAAAAATTTACCGTCTATGAAGGTTTGGTAGCACCCCTTGACCGCGCCAACGTCGATACCGACGCGATCATCCCGAAGCAATTCCTGAAGTCGATCCATCGCACCGGCTTTGGTCCCAACCTGTTCGACGAGTGGCGCTATCTTGACCACGGCGAACCGGGCGTGGACAACAGCAAGCGTCCGCTCAACCCGGACTTCGTGCTGAACCAGCAACGCTACCAGGGAGCTTCGATTCTCCTGGCCCGCAAGAATTTCGGCTGCGGCTCGTCGCGCGAACACGCGCCATGGGCGCTCGACCAGTACGGCTTCCGCGCCATCCTCGCGCCGAGTTTTGCAGACATCTTCTTCAACAACTGCTTCAAGAACGGCCTGCTGCCGGTCGTCCTTGGCGAAGCGCAGATCGATCATCTGTTCAATGAAGTCAAGGCCTTCCCGGGTTACCGCCTGGTGGTGGACCTTGAGCAGCAGCGCGTCAGCACCAGCGACGGTTCCGTCTCCTACCCATTCGAGATCGACGCCTTCCGCAAATACTGCCTGATGCATGGTCTCGACGACATCGGCCTGACCCTGCGCCATGCCGACGAGATCCACGCGTTCGAAGAACGCCGCCTGGCAAGCCAGCCCTGGCTGGCCAACGTCATTTAACAGATAAGATCAACATGAAAATCGCAATCCTGCCGGGCGATGGCATCGGCCCGGAAATCGTCAGCCAGGCCGTCAAGGTCCTGCATGCGCTCGACGAAAAATTTGAGATGGAAACTGCGCCGGTCGGCGGCGCCGGCTACGAGGCCAAGGGCCACCCGCTACCGGAAGAAACCCTGGCGCTGGCCAAGGCGGCCGACGCCGTGCTGTTCGGCGCCGTGGGCGACTGGAAGTACGACACGCTGGACCGTCCGCTGCGCCCGGAGCAGGCCATCCTCGGCCTGCGCAAGAACCTGGGCCTGTTCGGCAACCTGCGCCCGGCCATCCTGTACCCTGAGCTGGCCGGCGCTTCCACGCTGAAGCCGGAAGTGGTGTCGGGGCTGGACATCCTGATCGTGCGCGAGCTGACCGGCGACATCTATTTCGGCCAGCCGCGCGGCGTGCGCGAATGCCCGGATGGTCCGTTCAAGGGCCAGCGCGAAGGCTTCGACACCATGCGCTATGCGGAAGGCGAAATCCGCCGCATCGCCCACGTGGCGTTCCAGGCGGCGCAAAAGCGCGGCAAGCGCCTGACTTCCGTCGATAAGGCCAATGTGCTGGAGACTTTCCAGTTCTGGAAAGACATCGTCACCGACGTGCACAAGGAATATCCGGACGTGGCGCTGGACCATATGTACGTCGACAACGCCGCCATGCAACTGGTGCGCGCGCCGAAGAAGTTCGACGTCATCGTCACCGGCAATATGTTCGGCGATATCCTGTCGGACGCCGCAGCCATGCTGACCGGCTCGATCGGCATGCTGCCTTCGGCTTCGCTGGATGCCAACAACAAGGGCCTGTACGAACCGTCGCACGGCTCGGCTCCCGATATCGCGGGCAAGGGCATTGCCAACCCGCTGGCCACGATCCTGTCGGCTGCCATGATGCTGCGTTATTCGCTGGGCCGCGCAGAGCAGGCTGACCGCATCGAAACCGCTGTCAAGAAGGTCCTGGCACAGGGCCTGCGCACGCCGGACATCTACGAAGCTGGGACCACCAAGGTGGGCACTTCGCAGATGGGCGATGCAGTGGTCGCAGCACTTTAAAGATTTCACATCCAAAGGAAAGCAAAATGAAACTCGTAGGTCTGGTTGGTTGGCGCGGTATGGTCGGTTCGGTCCTGATGCAGCGCATGCAGGAAGAGGGCGACTTCGCCCATATCGAGCCGGTGTTCTTCTCCACTTCGAACACCGGCGGCGCTGCGCCGAAGATGGCGAAGAACGAGACTACCCTGAAAGACGCCACCAACATCGACGAACTGAAACGCTGCGAGATCATCATCTCCTGCCAGGGCGGCGACTACACCACCGAGGTATTCCCGAAGCTGCGCGCAGCCGGCTGGAACGGCTACTGGATCGACGCCGCGTCGACCCTGCGCATGGACAAGGATGCCGTGATCGTGCTCGATCCGGTCAACCTGAACGTGATCAAGGACGCCATGGCCAAGGGCGTGAAGAACTTCATCGGCGGTAACTGCACCGTGTCCTGCATGCTGATGGGCCTGGGCGGCCTGTTCAAGCAGGACCTGGTGGAGTGGATGACTTCCATGACCTACCAGGCGGCATCGGGCGGCGGCGCGCAGCATATGCGCGAGCTGCTGACCCAGTACGGCACCATCAACGCCTCCGTCAAGCACCTGCTGGACAACCCGGCATCGGCCATTCTGGAAATCGACAAGCAGGTGCTGGCTACCCAGCACGGCCTGTCGCCGGAAGAAACCAGGCAGTTCGGCGTACCGCTGGGCGGCAACCTGATTCCGTGGATCGACAAGGACCTGGGCAACGGCCAGTCGAAGGAAGAGTGGAAGGGCGGTGCCGAGACCAACAAGATCCTGGGCCGCGGCGAAGGCTTCTCCGCTTCCGCCATCCCGGTCGACGGCCTGTGCGTGCGTATCGGCGCGATGCGCTGCCACAGCCAGGCGCTGACCATCAAGCTGCGCCAGGATGTGCCGCTGGACGAGATCAACGACATCATCGCCAAGGACAACCAGTGGGTGAAGTTGGTACCGAACACGCGCGAAGCGTCGGTCAAGGAACTGACCCCGGCCGCCGTCACCGGCAGCCTGGCGATCCCGGTCGGCCGCGTGCGCAAGATGTCGATGGGCGGCGACTACCTGTCGGCCTTCACTGTAGGCGACCAGCTGCTGTGGGGCGCTGCCGAGCCGCTGCGCCGCATGCTGCGCATCGTATTGGATAAATAATCTGTTATTAATCAGCTAATAACTACTGAATAATAAACAAGATAAGAAGTATTTTCTAAAAGCCGGATTTCAAAGGAAATTCCGGCTTTTTTCTTCGGGAGAAGAAATATTTTCGTCATGAACGAAACAGAATAGTTCCTTAACAGGGAGAATAGTGGGAGAATGCTTGCATGCTTTAAAGCATGATGTTATGTTGAGACCTCTGGAAAAGTAACTTTGTTTCCACGTTAACCATTTTCCGTCCTCACTATGCCTGTACAAAAACCTTCCAAGGTCGCTTCGTTCGCGTTGAAAACACTGACCGCTGCTATGCTCAGCGGTGCCGTGCTCGCACCTATTTCCGTCAACGCAGCAGGCCTTGGCAAGCTCACTGTGCTCTCCTCGCTGGGGCAGCCGCTGCGTGCCGAAATCGAATTGACGGCCGTCACCGCTGAAGAAGCGTCCGAACTGGTGGCCAAGCTGGCCTCGCCGGATGCCTTCCGCGCCGCCAATATCGACTTCAATTCGGCATTGCTCAGCCTGCGTTTCGAGGTCGAAGCCCGTGGCTCGCGCCAATTTATCCGTATTACTTCGTCCCAGCCAATCAACGAGCCTTTCGTTGACATGCTGCTGGAATTGACCTGGACCAATGGTCGCCTGGTACGCGAGTACACCTTCCTGCTGGACCCGGCCGACCTGCGTACCACCAACTCCGCACAGGTTGCGGCGTCGCGCAATACGCGTCCCGCTGCAACGTCGACTCCTGCTGCCGCCCCTGCGGCCGCAGCATCGGCGGCTGCACCTGGCACGGCACCGTCGGCGCCGGCTGCATCGTCGCGTGCACCGGCGGCGCCAGCTGCACCAGCTGCACCGCGCGCCGCCGCAGCAGCGCAAGAAGGCGCCGACAGCTATGCCGTCAAGAAGGGCGATACGCTGGGCAAGATCGCCGGCCGCCTGAAGCCAGCCGACGTGTCGCTGGACATGATGCTGGTGGCCCTGTACCGCGCCAATCCGGACGCGTTCAACGGCTCCAACATGAATCGCCTGAAGTCCGGCACCATCCTGTCCGTGCCGGACGCGGGCTCCGTCAAGGGGACCAGCCAGGGTGAAGCCCATGGCGTGGTGGTGGCCCATGCCGCCGACTTCAACGCCTACCGCTCCAAGCTGGCGGGCCAGGTTGCTGCGGCTACCCCGTCCAAGGAAGCGGAATCCCAGCAAAGCCAGACCGGCAAGATCACTGCCCAGGTCAAGGAACGCCCGACTGCCGTCAGCGAGTCGAAGGACCAGCTGAAACTGTCCAAGGCAGGCGAAGCTTCCAGCAAGCCGGGCAAGACCGGCGTGGTGGAAGACAAGATCGCCAAGGACCGCCAGATGGCCGACGCCAGCGCCCGTGTGAAGGAGCTGGAAAAGAACGTCAACAGCCTCGAGAAGTTGATGGAGGTGAAGAACAAGGCTGGCGCCAGCGCACAGGCGAAAGCCAGCGCGCCTGCTCCAGCGTCGGCGCCGGCTGCTGCGGCGCCTGCCGCCAGCCCGGTCGTCAAGCTGTCCGAGCCGGCCCCGGCGCCGGCGGCAGCGCCGGCCGCGGCGCCTGCCGCTGCCGCCCCGGTTGCCGCCGCGCCGGCGCCGGAAGCGGCAGCACCGGTGGAAGCTGCACCGGAAAAGCCAAGCAAGCCAAAGCGCACCGTCGTGACGCCGCCTGCGAAAGTCGAGCCGGGCCTGGTCGACATGATCATGGAAAACATCAAGCTGATCGGCGCTGGCGTTGCTGCGCTGCTCGGCCTGGCTGCGCTGATGGTGGTACGCCGCCGCAAGGCTGCCGAAGAGATGTCGATGATGAATACGGAAGCGGCCAGCGTGATGGGCGATCCGGGTACCACCGCGCATTCCCTGTTCGCCGAAACCGGCGGCCAGAGCGTGGACACCAGCAACAGCGTGTTCAACTCCAACTTCGCCCCTTCGGCCAGCCAGCTCGACACCAATGAAGTCGATCCGGTGGCGGAAGCCGATGTGTACATTGCTTACGGCCGCGATGCCCAGGCCGAGGAAATCCTGAAGGAAGCACTGCGCGTCCATCCGGAACGCCACCCGGTGCGCCTGAAGCTGCTGGAAATCTATGCCGGCCGCAAGGATGCACGTTCCTTCGAAACCCAGGCCAGCGAGCTGTATTCGATGACCAAGGGCCAGGGCGACGAGTGGGCGCAAGCCGCAGCGATGGGCGTCAGCATCGACGCTGACAATCCGCTGTACGTCAGTGCCGCACAAGCCAAAGCCGCCGGCGGCATGGTTGGTGCTGCAGCTGCCGCTGGCGCAGCCCCTTTCGTAGCCAGCGAGTCGAATGAGCTCAACGATTTCGCTGCGATGTTTGCCGAGCCCGCTGCTGCACCAGCCAATGCTGATGGCCTGGACCTGGACCTGAGCCAGGATGCCGCGCCAACTGCTGCTGCCAGCGTGATGGATTTCGACCTGGACCGCGACGCAGGCGCGCTGCCGTCCTTTGCTGAAGAAACCAGGCCAAGCCCGAAAGCTGCCGACAGCAATACCCTGGACTTCGACCTCGGCGGCCTGAGCTTCGACGAGCCGGCAGTTGCGGCTCCGGTGGTCGCTGAAGCGGCCCCGGCGCCGGTTCCTGCTGCGGAAGAAGTGCAGGACCTGTCCTTCGACCTGGGCCTGGATACCCCAGCCGCCAAGATTGAAACGGTGGAAGCGGCGCCGGTGCCTGACGCCATGTCCGATATCGGCATGGACTTCAACCTGGACCTGCCAAGCGAATCCAAGCCGGCAGCAGTCGCGGCCGACCCGCTGGCAGACCTGAGCAGCATGGACTTCTCGCTGCCTGGCGCGAGCGCGGCGGTTGCTGCGCCGGTTGAAGAAGCTCAGCTGTCGGCTGCCGATTTCGCGCTGGACTTGCCGCTTGAAGCGGCACCTGCGGCCGCTGCCGCTCCGGCAGCAGCCGACTTCGACCTGTCCGGCATCGACCTCGACCTCGGCGGCGCCGGCCAAGTGGCCGAAGCACCGAAGAACGAAGACGAGATGTCCGCCCTCCACATGGAGATGGACACCAAGCTGGACCTGGCAGTGGCTTACCAGGAAATCGGCGACAAGGAAGGCGCTCGCGAGCTGCTGGATGAAGTGATCCGCGGCGGCAGCGACGACCAGGTTGCACGCGCCAGTACCATGCGCTCGCAACTCGGCTAAACCCTGTTTCACCGTATAATGCCCGGTCACAGATCAATCTGACCGGGCATTTTTTATTTTGAAACGCATTGCATTAGGGCTTCAGTACAACGGCGCCGGCTGGCTTGGCTACCAGGTCCAGCCGCACGGCCAGACCGTGCAGAACAAGCTGGAGGAAGCCATCGAGCGCTTCGCCTGCGTCAAGCTGGGCACCACTTGCGCCGGCCGCACCGACGCCGGCGTGCACGCGCTGAACCAGGTGGTGCACTTCGACACCGGGCTCGATCGCGCCGAACACGCCTGGGTACGCGGCATCAATGCCTTCCTGCCAGAATCGATCGGCGTGCGCTGGGCGCGCTACCTGCCGCAGGCGCCGACGCCGGAGCAGGAATTCCATTCCCGTTTCAGCGCCCGTTCCCGCACCTACCATTACCTGCTGTACAACCAGCAGATACGCTCGCCGCTGCTGGCAGGCCGCGCCGGCTTTACGCACTGGAAGCTGGACGTGGAGCGCATGCGCGCAGCGGTCAAGCCGCTGATCGGCACCCACGACTTCACTGCCTTCCGCGCTGCCATGTGCCAGGCCAGGACGCCGGTCAAGGAGATGCAGATGATCGAGATCGAGCGCCACGGCGACATGATCCTGTTCACGCTGCGTGCCAACGCATTCCTGCACCATATGGTACGCAACCTGGTCGGCGCGCTGGTGTATGTGGGCCAGGGCCGCGAGAACACGGATTGGCTGGGCGAGCTGCTGGCAGGGAAGGACCGCACCAAGGCGGCGCCAACCTTCATGCCGGACGGGCTGTACCTGTCCAAAATCGAATACGACGCAAAATGGGGCTTGCCGCAAGAAGAGCCCAGCATCCTGCCAGCCTTCTGAGGAAACCTGCAATGCCACGCACCCGCATCAAGATCTGCGGCCTGACCCGCGAAGAAGACGTCCAGGCCGCCGTGGCTGCGGGCGCCGATGCGGTGGGTTTTGTATTCTACGAAAAGAGCCCGCGCTACGTGGCGCCGGCGCGGGCGGCCGAGCTGATTGCACTGCTGCCGCCGTTCGTAACGCCGGTCGGCCTGTTCGTGAACCACACGGCGCAGCAGGTGGCGGCAGCCGTGGCGGTGGCGCCAGTATCGCTGCTGCAATTCCATGGCGATGAAACGGCAGGGCAATGTGCCGAGGCGGCGCGCGCTGCCGGGCGTGCCTTCGTGCGGGTATTCCGCGTCAAACCCGACACAAGCGGCGCTGAGCTGCTAGAATATGAGCGACTTTGCCGCGCATCCAGTGGCTTGTTCTCGGGCCTCCTGCTCGACACCTTCGTGGATGCATATGGCGGCGCAGGAAAGGTTTTCGATTGGTCCCTAATCCCAAAAGATCTCGCGCATCGGGCCGTTTTGAGTGGTGGCTTGAGCGTGCAAAATGTGACTGGCGCAGTGGCCAGCGTTCGCCCTTACGCGGTTGACGTCTCAAGTGGCGTCGAGCGCGCCAAGGGCATCAAAGATGCTCGCCTGATCGCGGAGTTCATTCGCGGCGTGCGGGCAGCAGATGCCACTATTGAGAAAGACCTGCACCATGAAAACCCCGCTTGACGCGCCTCCAGCGCACCTGTTTCACGCCTCGTCCTACCACCTGCCTGACGCCACCGGCCATTTCGGCCCCTACGGCGGCTCCTTCGTTGCCGAAACCCTGAGCTACGCGCTGGCCGAACTGCGCCAAGCCTATGAGCGCTACAGCAAGGACGAGCTGTTCCTCGAAGAATTCCGCTATGAGCTGAAGCATTTCGTCGGCCGTCCGTCGCCCGTGTACCACGCCAAGCGCTGGTCGGCGCAGATGGGCGGGGCGCAGATTTTCTTCAAGCGCGAAGACCTGAACCACACCGGCGCGCACAAGATCAATAACGTGATCGGCCAGGCCTTGCTGGCCAAGCGCATGGGCAAGCCGCGCATCATCGCCGAAACCGGCGCCGGGCAGCACGGTGTCGCTACCGCCACCATCTGCGCGCGCTTCGGCCTGGAGTGCGTGGTGTACATGGGCAGCGAGGACGTCAAGCGCCAGGCGCAGAACGTCTATCGCATGAAGCTGCTGGGTGCGACCGTGGTGCCGGTGGAGTCCGGCTCCAAGACCCTGAAGGATGCGCTGAACGAAGCGATGCGCGACTGGGTGACCAATATCGAGAACACCTTTTACATCATCGGCACTGTGGCGGGCCCGCACCCGTATCCGATGATGGTGCGCGACTTCCAGTCCGTGATCGGCGAGGAATGCCTGCAGCAGATGCCCGAGATGACCGGCCGCCAGCCTGACTACGTCGTGGCCTGCATCGGCGGCGGCTCGAATGCGATGGGCATTTTCTATCCCTACATCGACCAGGCTGCAACGGCGCTGGTGGGCGTGGAGGCGGCAGGCGAAGGGCTGGGGTCCGGCAAGCACGCTGCTTCGCTGACGGCCGGCTATCCGGGCGTGTTGCACGGCAATCGTACCTATTTGCTGCAGGACGAGGGCGGGCAGATTATCGAGACGCATTCGGTGTCGGCCGGCCTGGACTATCCGGGTGTCGGACCCGAGCACTCCTACCTGAAGGATTCGGGACGCGCGCAATACGTGTCGATCACCGACGACGAGGCGCTGCAGGCTTTCCATGATTGCTGCCATATCGAGGGCATCATTCCGGCGCTGGAGTCGTCGCATGCGCTGGCGTATGCGGCCAAGCTGGCGGCGACCCTGCCGAAGGACAAGATCATCCTGGCCAACCTGTCGGGCCGCGGCGACAAGGATATGCATACCGTTGCGCAGCGCGCCGGGTTGCAGTTCTAAAACCGGAAAAAACATGACTCGTATCGAACAAACCTTCGCCGCCCTGAAAGCGCAAAACAAGAAAGCCCTGGTCACCTTCATCACCGCTGGCGACCCGCATCCCGGCAAGACCGTGGAACTGATGCACGCCCTGGTGGACGGCGGCGCCGACATCCTCGAACTGGGCATCCCGTTCTCCGACCCGATGGCCGAAGGCCCGGTCATCCAGCGCGCCTGCGAGCGGGCACTCGCCAACGGTGTCGGCATCCGCGACTGCTTCGACTTTGTGCGTGAATTCCGCAAAACCAACACGACCACCCCGGTCGTGCTGATGGGCTACGCCAACCCGATCGAGCGCCTCGGGCCCGACGCCTACATCGACGCCAGCCGCGCCGCCGGTGCCGATGGCGCCATCGTGGTCGACTATCCGCCGGAAGAGTGCGAGGAATTCGCCGCCAGGATGCGCGCGGCAGGGCAGGACCTGATTTTCCTGCTGGCGCCCACCTCGACCGAGCAGCGCGTGCAGCAAGTAGCGCGTGTCGGCAGCGGTTTCACGTACTATGTGTCGCTGAAAGGCGTGACCGGCGCCGGGCATATCGACACCGAGGACGTGGCGCGCCGCCTGGAAATGATCCGCAAGCACATCCAGCTCCCGCTGGGCGTCGGTTTTGGCATCCGCGACGGCGAAACCGCGCGTGCGGTGGCCAGTGTGGCCGATGCGGTGGTGATCGGCAGCCGCATCATCCAGGAAATCGAGGCGGCAGGCCCGGAAAATGCTGCAAAATCAGTACGATCGTTCGTTTCCGGCATTCGCCAGGCACTCGACGAAAAGCGTTGAATTGAGAGCAATGTTCTGCCTGTTTTGTTCGACAGGACAGGCAGAACCGGCTACACTTCCGGCCTAAGTTAGTGCAAGAGGAGAAATATATGAGCTGGTTGGAAAAATTGCTGCCACCGCGCATCCAGCGCTCGGACGCTGCCGCTCGCAAGACAATGCCTGAAGGCCTGTGGGTCAAGTGCCCATCCTGCGAGGCTGTGCTGTACCGTACCGACCTCGAATCGAACCTGCATGTCTGCCCCAAGTGCGACCATCACATGCGTATCCGCGCCCGTGAGCGCCTGGATGCACTGCTGGACGCCGGCGGCCGTTACGAAATCGGCCAGGAAACCCTGCCGGTCGACACGCTGAAGTTCAAAGACAGCAAGAAATACCCGGATCGCCTGAAGCAGGCGATGGAAGCCACCGGCGAAACCGACGCCCTGATTGCGATGGGCGGCTCGATCATGAGCCTGCCGGTTGTCGTGGCATGCTTCGAATTCGAATTCATGGGCGGCTCCATGGGTTCCGTGGTTGGCGAACGCTTCGCCCGCGCGGCCCAGGTCGCACTGGAGCAGAAGGTGCCGTTCATCTGCGTGACCGCGACTGGCGGCGCACGTATGCAGGAAGGCCTGCTGTCGCTGATGCAGATGGCGAAAACCACTGCCATGCTGACCAAGCTGGCCGAGAAGAAGCTGCCGTTCATCTCCGTGCTGACCGACCCCACCATGGGTGGCGTGTCCGCATCGTTCGCCTTCATGGGCGACGTGGTGATGGCCGAACCGAAGGCACTGATCGGCTTCGCCGGTCCGCGCGTGATCGAAAACACCGTGCGTGAAAAGCTGCCGGAAGGCTTCCAGCGTTCCGAGTTCCTGCTGACCAAGGGCGCGATCGACATGATCGTGGACCGCCGCCAGATGCGCGAAGAAATCGCCCGCCTGCTGGCACTGATGCAGAACCAGGCCGTGGAAGTGCTGGCCTAAGTTTCAAGTTTCACCCGGCGCGCGCAGCCTCCTGCGCTGCGCGCCCAAAAATCCCTCCCTGGCGACAATGTCCAATCTCCCGAATACCCTCCCTGAATGGCTTGCGCTGATCGAGTCGCGCCACGCCGAAACCGTTATCAACATGGGCCTGGACCGCGTGCGCGCTGTCAAGCAACGCATGGCGCTGGCTTTCAAATGCCCGGTCATCATGGTGGCCGGCACCAACGGCAAGGGCTCGACCTGCGCCATGCTGGAATCGATCCTGCTGCAGGGCGGCTACCGGGTCGGCCTCTATATCAAGCCGCACTTCCTGCACTTCAATGAGCGTGCGCGATTGAATGGCGACCTGGCCAGCGACGAGCAGCTGGTGGAGAGTTTCATTTTCGTGGAGCGGGCGCGCGGCGATATCTCGCTGACCTATTTCGAGTTCACCACGCTGGCCATCATGCACCTGATGTCGCAAGCGACGCTGGACGTGGTCATCCTGGAGGTGGGCCTGGGCGGCCGCCTGGACGCGGTCAACGTGATCGACGCCGACGTCTCGATCGTGACCAGTGTCGATATCGACCATGTCGATTACCTCGGCGGCACGCGCGAACAGATCGGCTTTGAGAAGGCCGGCATTTTCCGCACTGGCAAAGTTGCCATCTGCAGCGACCCGGTAGCGCCGCAGTCCCTGATCGATCACGCCATGGAAATCGGCGCCGACCTGTGGCTGATGGGCCGCGACTTCAATTACGCCGGCGACAAGCAACAGTGGAACTACGGCGGCCGTTCACAGCGCCGCAATTCCCTGGCTTATCCCGGCCTGCGCGGCGCCAACCAGCTGCTGAACGCCTGCGCGGCACTGGCAGCGCTGGAAGCGCTGAAGATGGAACTGCCGGTCGGCGCCCAGGAAGTGCGTACCGGCCTGGTAATGGTGGAGCTGCCGGGCCGCTTCCAGGTCCTGCCCGGCCGCCCGACCGTGATCTATGACGTGGCGCACAACCCGCACGCTGCGGCGGCGCTGGCGCAAAACGTCGGCAATATGGGTTTCAGCCCTTACACCTTCGCGGTGTTCGGTTCCATGCATGACAAGGATATCGATGGCGTGATCACGGCCATGGCGCCATGCGTCGACCATTGGTGCCTTACCAATTTGCCATCGCCGCGCGCGGCCACCGCTTCCGAACTGGCCGCCAAGGTGCAGTCAATTGAACCGAAAATGGGCGAAAAAACCGCTAATATTTTCGATGACCCAGGTCAAGCATTCGCAAATGCGATGGGCAGGGCGGGCGAGAATGATAGAATTGTGGTCTTTGGATCATTCCTGACTGTCGCCGGCGTCATGGCGGCGAAAAAATCCTCACTCCACTGAGAAAATTCCGCATGGGCTTGTTATCGAAATTTGGCAAAAACAAGCAAGATGCTGCTGGTGAAGACAGCGGCTACTACCGCGCACAGGACGACAGGGCTCTCGACGAAAAGGCCCGTTCCAAGCGCGCATCCAGCGCTGGCGCCGACGCGGCGCCGCGCCGCAACAGCAGCAAAAATACCCAAGATCCTGTACTGCCCGAGAAGAAACGCGCGCGCCGCCGCCTGGTAGGCGCGATCGCGCTGGCGCTGGCCGTTGCCATCGGCCTGCCGATGCTGCTCGATTCCGAGCCTAAATCGTCGGTCTCCG
Source organism: Duganella sp. Root336D2 (assembly GCF_001425005.1). Lineage (GTDB taxonomy): Bacteria > Pseudomonadota > Gammaproteobacteria > Burkholderiales > Burkholderiaceae_D > Rugamonas. The sequence goes on from NZ_LMDB01000012.1 coordinate 926,715, forward strand.
ATATCGCGATCAATATGCCGTCCAAGGACAAGCCGGGCGAGCCGCTGAATGGCGGCCCTGCCGTCGCACCGGCGCCTGCCATCGCGCAGCCGCCCGCGCCGGCTCCAGCCACCACCAAGCCGTCTGCTGCCGCACCGAGCTCGCGCACCGTTGGCCCGGTCGCCGCAGCCGGTTCGTCCCTGGATAAGGGCGAGGAAATTGTCAACGTGCCTGCCAGGCCGGCCGTGACCGAACCTGCGAAGCCGCCAAAAGCGGCCGAGCCCAAAGTCGCCAAGGCCGAGGTGAAGCACCCCGAACCGAAGCCGGAGCCAAAGAAACCGGAGCCTAAAGCGGAAGCCAAGCCTGCCCATTCAGACGATGCGCGCGCCATGGCTATCCTGGAGGGCAAGCCAGCCGAAGCAGCGCCCTTAACCAAGTACGTGATCAAGGTTGGCGCCTTCGCCGCAAAGGATAAAGTGGACGAGCTGCAGCGCAAGCTGGGCGAGGCCGGCATCAAGTCTTATGCGCAAAAGGTCAATACCGCAAACGGTGAATTGACCAGCGTGCGGGTCGGCCCGTTCCCGAACAAGGAAGAAGCCGAAAAGGTCAAAGCCAAACTGGGCAAACTGGGCCTGAGCGGCAGCCTTACCCCGGCCTGACTGACGATTTGAGGCTGCGCTGACGTGACGATTTTCGATTACCTGGTTATTTTCGTGCTGATCGCATCCATCGTCATTAGTACCATGCGCGGCCTGATCAAAGAGGTATTGTCGCTGGCCGGCTGGATCGTCGCCTTCGTGGTCGCCAATGCTTACGGCCCGTGGCTGGCTGACATGCTGCCGGAAGCCCTGCCGGGCGCCGTAGTGCGCCTGATCGTTGCCTTCATTGCACTGTTTGTCGGAGTGCTCATCCTCATGGCCTTGCTGACCATGGCAATCAATGCGCTGATCGAGGCGGGCGGCCTGTCGTTCGCCGATCGCGGCCTGGGAGCCCTGTTCGGGTTCGGCCGCGGCATTGTGATTGTGCTGGTTGGCGTCATATTGTGTGGGATGACCACGATGCCCAAGCAGGAATTCTGGAAGAACGCGCTGTTGAGTCCCATGGCGGAATCCGGCGTGCGTACCGTGAAACCATTCCTGCCCGCCGCGATGGCGGAGCATGTCCATTTTTAGAATTCTTTAAATCCGCAGCACCAAGTTTAGGAGCACACCATGTGTGGCATCGTCGGCGTCGTATCCCACCAACCAGTCAACCAGATGCTGTATGACGCGCTGCTGCTGTTGCAGCACCGCGGCCAGGATGCGGCAGGTATCGCAACCAACCAAAGCAACACGTTCTCCATGCACAAGGCCAATGGCCTGGTGCGCGACGTGTTCCGCACCCGTAACATGCGTTCGCTGAACGGCACCTCCGGTATCGGCCACTGCCGCTACCCGACCGCCGGTTCTTCCAGCGAAGAAGAAGCGCAGCCGTTCTACGTCAACGCACCATTCGGCATCACCCTGGCGCACAACGGCAACCTGACCAACTGGGAACAGCTCAAGGACGAGATGTTCAAGATCGACCGCCGCCACATCAACACCGACTCCGATTCGGAAGTGTTGCTGAACGTGCTGGCGCACGAAATCCAGAAGGCATCGACCGGCGTTACCCTGACCCCTGCGAATATCTTCCAGGCGGTGACTGTGCTGATCAAGCGCGTGCGCGGCGGCTATGCGGCGGTGGCGCAGATCGCCGGCAGCGGCATGCTGGCGTTCCGCGACCCGAACGGTATCCGCCCGCTGTGCCTGGGCATCAATGAAGGGCCGGAAGGCACCGAATACATGATTGCCTCCGAATCCGTGGCATTGGAAGGCATGGGCTTCCGCTTCGTGCGCGACGTGCTGCCGGGCGAGGCGATCTTCATCGACATGGACAACAACCTGCACGCGCAGATCTGCGCCGCGGCACCGAAGCTGAATCCATGCGTGTTCGAATACGTTTACCTGGCGCGTCCCGACTCCGTGATCGACGGCGCCTCCGTCTACAACACCCGCCTGAAAATGGGCGAATACCTGGCCGACAAGATCAAGCGCGAAGGCCTGGCCGAAGGCATCGACGTCGTCATGCCGATCCCCGACTCCTCGCGTCCGGCCGCCATCCAGTTGGCGATGCGCCTGGGCGTGGATTACCGCGAAGGCTTCATCAAGAACCGCTACATCGGCCGCACCTTCATCATGCCGGGCCAGGCGATGCGCAAGAAGTCCGTACGCCAGAAGCTGAACGCCATCGGCGACGAATTCAAGGACAAGGTCGTGCTGCTGGTGGACGACTCCATCGTGCGCGGCACCACTTCGCGCGAAATCGTGCAGATGGCGCGCGAAGCCGGCGCCAAGAAAGTGATCTTCGCCTCCGCCGCGCCGCCGGTGCTGTACCCGAACGTGTACGGCATCGACATGCCGACCCGCGACGAGCTGATCGCCCACGGCCGCACGGTGCAGGAAATTTGCGAAGAGATCACCGCCGACGCGCTGGTCTACCAGGACCTGGAAGACCTGAAGAAATCCATCGCCGACGTCAATCCTGCGCTGACTGAATTCGAGGCGTCCTGCTTCGACGGCAAGTACATCACCGGCGACGTGTCGGCCGAGTACCTGGACCGCATCGAACAGGCGCGCCACAACCCGACCAAGGCCAAGGTTGCTGAAGATGCGGCCCGCACGCAGCTGAACCTTAACACTGCATCGGAATCCTGATGAAGAACTACGGCTTCACGTCCACCATCCTGCACAACGACCGCCAGAAAGGCATCGAACACGGCTCGCTGCACAAGCCGATCCACACTTCGGTGACCTTCGGCTATGCCGACGCGCGCCAGCTGGCGTCGGTCTTCCAGGGCAAGGAGCCGGGCTTCCGCTACGGGCGCCAGGGCAACCCGACGGTTGCCGCGCTGGAGGATAAGGTCAGCAAGATGGAGCAGGGCGTGGGCACGATCTGCTTTGCCACGGGCATGGGCGCCATCGGCGCCGTGTTCCAGGCGCTGCTGCGTGCCGGCGACCATGTCGTGTCGTCGTCGTTCCTGTTCGGGAATACCAACTCGCTGTGGCAAACCGTGGCGGGGCAGGGCGTGGGCGTGGACTTCGTCGACGCCACCGACGTGGCCAATGTGGCCGCCGCGCTCAAGCCTGAAACGCGCATGGTGTTCGTGGAGACCATTGCCAACCCGCGCACCCAGATCGCCGACCTGAAACGCATCGGCGAGCTGTGCGCGCAGCGCGGCATCCTGTACGTCGTCGACAACACGATGACGTCGCCATACCTGTTCCGTCCCAAGGACGTGGGCGCAGGCCTGGTAGTGAACGCGCTGACCAAGTCGATTGGCGGCCATGGCAACGCGCTTGGGGGCGCGTTGACCGACACCGGCGCTTACGACTGGACCCGGTTCCCGAACATCTTCGAAAACTACAAGAAGAACCCTTCAGTGCAGTGGGGCCTGGTGCAGATCCGCGCCAAGGCGCTGCGTGATTTCGGCGCCTCGCTGGCGCCGGAAGCCGCGCACCATATTGCGGTCGGCGCCGAGACGCTGGCGCTGCGCATGGACCGCGCTTCCGCCAACGCGCGTGCGCTGGCCGCGATGCTGGAAGCCGACCAGCGCGTGGCGGCCGTGTATTACCCGGGCCTGAAATCGCATCCGCAGCATGGCATTGCAGCGGAGCTGTTCAAGGACTTTGGTTCGCTGCTGAGTTTCGAGCTGAAAGACGGCATCGACTGCTTCGATTACCTGAACAAATTGAAGCTGGCGATCCCGACTTCCAACCTGGGCGACACCCGCACCCTGGTCATTCCGGTCTCGCACACCATCTTCTACGAGATGGGCCCGGAGCGCCGCGCCTCCATGGGCATTGCCGATTCCCTGATCCGCGTGTCAGTCGGCATCGAAGACACCGACGACCTGATCGCTGACTTCCGCAGCGCCCTCGACTGATTCCGCGGCCGGCCGGTAGTAGGCCAGCGGTAGCAAGTCCAGCATAATGTGCAATACGATCGCCAGCGCCAGATGGCCGTTGGCGATCGCCACCAAACCCAATATCCCACCGACGACAGCCGCGCGCAGGGCCGCAATGGCGCCCTAGTAGGCATGCGCCAGCCCGAAAGCAGCAGAACTGAGCAGCCATGCCCAAGCCAGCCCCAGTTCTCCAAAGCAGGTGAGCAGGAAGCCCCGGTACACCAGTTCTTCGCAGACCCCCGCCGACACTGCGAGAACGATCCACCAGCGCCGTTCGCGCGTTCCGACCGGCAGCATGAATTTCAAGGACTGTGCGGCGGCCTCGCATTGCCGCTGGAACCGGGCATTGAACAGGCAATACACGGCCTGCGCAGCCATCACGGCGGCCAGCAACAGTGCGCTGCCCAGCACCAGCCAGCGTGCAATGGCGCCACCAGTAGTGAGCCACGCCATGCCATCCACGCTGCCCGGGGCCTCGAACAGGCTGGCCGGGGCACTGAGCCATGCTGCTGCACCGGTCATCAGCCAAAGCATGGCGATGTCCTTGCGATAGCTTGCGCGCCGGCTTGCGCTATCGCTGTCGGCCTTCAGCCGGCGCGATGAGGCGGCTTCGACCAGCGGCAGGAGGATGCAGATTGCGAAGGCGTAGATGGTGGACAGCACGGACATGGGATTTCCTTGCTAAAAATATGAATGTGAATGCGAATTCACTTTTACATTTTTCGCCGAAAATGTCTATACTTTGCGGCATGGACAAGCAAATGACCCCGGCGCGCCAGCAGCGCAGCCGCGATACGGAGGAGCGCCTGCTGAATGCGGCGTTGCAGCTACTGGAAGAGGAGGGGCTGGATGCCGCGCTCATTCCGCGCATCGCCGAGCTGGCACAAGTGGCACCGGCCAGCGTCTATCGCCGATTTGCAGATAAATCAGCCCTGCTGCGAGCGGCCTTCCTCAAGGTCCTGAGAAGCAGCAACGAGTCAAACCAGGCCCAGGCTGCGCAAAAGATCTCGCGTACCAGCCTGGCGGAAAGCCTGGGGCAGATGGCTACGCAGCTGTTGGAGCAGTACCGCGCATATCCTCACTTATTGCGGGCGCTGATGCGCTTCATGGAAAGCGATTCCGACACCGGTTTCGTCCAGGATGCGCGTGAGATCATGCGCATGAACGTGGAACTGATGGTCGATTTGCTGATGCGGCACCGCACCGAGGTTCGACATACGCCAAAGCGCAGCGCTGTGCATTTCGCCGTCACGGGTATGGCATGTACGATCCAGAGCTATACCCTGGACCAGGAGTCGCTTTGGCACGGCGCAGCGGCCATGACCGATGAGGAGATGGCGGTGCGCGCGGCGCACTGTGCATATGCTTACCTGGCGACGCCGCTTCAGTAAGGCGTGCCGAAAATGGCCCTGAAGCGGGCCTTCTGCTCGGCGCTAGCTGCCGGATCGCGCAGCAGGTAGGTTTCCAGCATGCCGAACTGCTCGAGGCGCAGGCCGATGTCCTTGAACAGGGACGCGAGGTCGGGCGCCTTGCTGGTGGCGACGATGTTGTTCAACAGCGGGTCGAGATCGACGCCGCCGATCACCTTGCCGATGCGCACGATGTCGGCCTGCTCGTACACCTTGCCCTTCTGGCCGAATTCCTTGTACATCTCGTGCAGCAGCGTGTCCAGGCTGACCTTCCCCTTGCTTGCCTTGCGCAGTTCCACGTCCATCGCCAGGCCCGCAATGGTGCCACCGCCGTAAACCAGCAGCCAGTTGCGGTGTTTGTCCTTTACCGCTTCGCGCACCGTGACGGTCAGCCCCTGCACATTGCGCGCCACGTTCTGGCCGCGCGCCAGGTTCTCGAGCTGCTGGATCAGCATAGTGCGGTCCATCAGCTTGTTGCGCGCCATGGTGACCACGGTGACGTAGTCGTTTACGCCTTCCTTGAACCACTCTTCGCTTTCGTTTTTCGGCACCAGCGAGTGGCCGTCCCAGAAGTGGGCCAATTCGTGCGCCATCACCTTGCCCCAGATCGGGCGCGCCACTTCGCTGCCATCGTCTTTCAGGTATTGGCTGAAGGAGCCGGCGAAAGCGCCGCCGTCGCCGCTATCACCCTGGTTGACCACGATCAGGAAGCGGTCTGCGACCGGGCCGCGGCCGTACAGCTTCCGGTAGCTGTTCATCTGTTTGTCGATCATGGAGATGAAGGCGTCGCGGCGCTTCCAGTATTGCTTGCCCATCACCAGCGTCATTTCGACGCCGCCGGCCTTGAAGGTTTCCGAGCGCGCCGTGCCGAAGAAGAAGGCGTTGTTTACCAGTTCGCGGCGCGAATCCACGACGAAGGTAGCCGCCTTGCCGGCGCTGCGCCACGGGGTATTGGCTTTCCAGCCCGCTGGCAGGTCGAAGGCGACTTCGGTTTCACCGTGCATTTTCACGCCCGGCACAATGAACAGCGGGTAGCCGACCGACATCAGCCCTTCGTCGGTGTGATAGGACACTTCTTCGTTCCCGCCCGGCCACTGGTATTTGTCGTGTTCCAGCCGGATGTCGTAGGACAAGCGCAGGCGGCGGTCGCCATCGACCTCGTATTCGCCTTCGCCTTTATCGTTGAGCGCGACGGCGCTGCCGGCCATGTCGCGCACGGCCAGCTTTTCGATCAGGTCGGCCTGGCCATTCTTCAGTTGCGGGATCGGCATGCAATTGAACAGCACCAGTTCACGGCCCTCGACCCAGACGTCGGCTTCGACGTGGGCGCGCTGGGCATCCTTGTCGATGCTCAGGCGGTAGTGGTTGGTCTGGTTGTCGAAGGCGAACGCGGATCGCGCTGCCAGCATCGCGGCTGCGATGCACAAAGGCTTGAACATGAAATCTCCCCGGTGGTGGTGTGTTTTTGATGACTGTAAGTCAGCGCAGCCACCCGGGGAGCGTGGCTGCGACGAAATGCAGGATTGGCGGGACAGGCGGCAGGGCTAGCGTAGCGCTTTTTCCACAACTGCCTTCATGGCTGGCATGGCGCAGCGCAGTGCCGCGTGGCCGCAGTCGGTGTCCAGCACGGTGGCTTCTTCCTTGCGCAACTTGGCGAAGGCAATCGCAGGGCCAGGGTTCACCAGGTGGTCTTGCGCGGCGTTGATCGGGACCAGCCGCGCCTTGATGCGTGGCGCCGCTTCTTCCAGCTTGCCGCCCTGGGAGATATCGTGGCCCAGTACGGCGCGGATCTGCCACAGGGAGTTGTTGGCGTCCGTGCTGTCAGGCTCGGAGGCCTGGCTCTCGCGGAAGAATCTTTCGAAGTCCTTCGGCGCGGTGCGCGCGCTGCGATGTGCCGGGCTGTCGAAGTTCATCGCGAACAGCAGGTTATACATCGGCAGCGGCGGGTTCCTGGCGTAGCGGCCGCCGGCATAAGCCGGCTCGTCGAGAACCGATTTCTCCACGATGCGCAGGAACAGCATGTCCGAAGATGTCAGGCGCGGGGTGCCTGCGATCGGGATCGCAACGTCCATGAAGCCAGGGTAGCTGGCGGCCCACTGGAAAGCCTGCATGCCGCCCATCGAATAGCCCATCACTGCGTGCACGTGCTTGATGCCCAGCTTTTCGGTCAGCAGCTTGTACTGGCTGGCGACCATGTCACGTACCGTGAATTGCGGGAAGGAGGGGCCGGGCTGCGCCTTGCTGTTGGATGGTGAGCAAGACACGCCGTTACCCAGGGCATCGACCACGATCACGTACCACGGTGCGGGATCGAACAGGGCGCCGCTTTGCAGCATGCCGGCCGCATCGCGGCTGGTGCCGGTGTGCCAGGTTGTGAACAGGATGACATTGGATTTGTCGGCATTCAGGGTGCCGAAGGTGCGGTAGCCGATCGAACAGTCGCTGATGGTGGCCTTGTTTTCAAGCTGCAGGTCGCCCATATTGGCGAATTGTTGTTGCGGGGCGGCGGCGTATGCGGTGGAAGCCGACAATGCGAAGGCGCACACGATCGAGCTGATACGGCGGAAGTGCATGTTATCTCCTCTTTTTTCGATACAAGAAGGATAACTCGGGCGGGCCATGCCGTGGCAGCCGAGTGCGACAGGCTGCAGGAATCGGGGAGCAGGCTGGCTTAAAACGTCACGGCGCCGGGCATGCCGTAAGGATGGCGCCAGCCGGGCAGGGCGCGAATGCGGTTGGTTGCGCAGAACAGCCATGGCGGCATCGGGCCTATGGCAGTGCTGCTACTTGGGGTATCAGCCGCGCCTTGAAGGATGGCATCAGTGCCAGGTCCGCATCAGGCCGACGGCCAGGCCTTCCAGCGCGAAGTCGTCTTCCGGACTGACTGTGATGATCTTGAAGTCCGGATTTTCAGGCAGCAGTTCGATCTTGCTGCCGGTCTTGCGGTAGGTCTTGACCGTGACATCGTTGCCGATGCGGGCCACGACGACCTGGCCATTGCGGGCAGTGTCAGTCTTTTTCACCGCCAGCAGATCGCCGTCCATGATGCCGATGTCGCGCATCGATTCGCCGCGCACCTTCAGCAAGAAGTCCGGCTTCGCCGAGAACAGCTTGGGGTCGACGTTGTAGGTGGTTTCCAGGTTTTCCTGCGCCAGGATAGGCGAGCCGGCGGCCACGCGGCCGATCAGCGGCAGGGAGACCAGCATGCCGGCCGGTACGGCTGGCATGTCGTCAAATTCGATTTTGGCGCGCGCTGACTGGCGTGGGGCGGCGGTGCCGGTCGAGGCGCCGCCGAAGTTGCCGGTCAGGCGGATGCCGCGCGAGGTGCCGGCGGTGATTTCAATAGCCCCCTTGCGCTGCAGGGCTTTCAAGTGTTCTTCCGCGGCGTTGGCGGATTTGAAGCCAAGTTCCGCCGCGATCTCGGCACGAGTGGGCGGGAAGCCGGTGTTGTCGATCGCATCCTTGATCAGGTTGAGAATCTGTTCTTGTCGTGCTGTGAGCTTGATCATGGCGCTATGGTGAACTGTGAATATAGACAGTCTGTATTTTTGTACAGTGTGGATCGAATTGCAAGCAAATTTGTTGCATCGGCAGAAAATATTCGGCTTAATGTCGATTCGACAACCATTGGAGGGCAGGGATGGGACGATTTGCTTTCTTGCTGGCGGCGGGGATTTCTTTGTTCGGTGCCCTGATCCATTTTGTGGCCCCTTTGCTCGGCCCCGAATGGTATGCGTTCCTGCAGGCGCCGCCCAAGGTAGTGGCTTCGGCACAAGCCGGCGGGTTGCTGGCACCGACTGGTGCGATGGCAATTGGCGTGCTGATGCTGGTTTGCGCCTTGTATGCGTTGGCGGGGGCCGGCCTGCTGCGCTGGCTGCCTTTTGCGCAGATGGTGCAAGGGACCGTGGCTGCTGTTTGCCTGCTGCGTGGCTTGCTGGTGTTGCCTTATTTGTACAGATTTCCTGAACGCGTATGGACATTCGATGCCATGGCTTCCGCAGTCTGGTTCGCTGCGGGGCTTGGATTCCTGGTCGGAATCCTGCGATCGACCAATGCGCGGCGGGCCGTGATCGCGGCGCCTGGCGACGCGTCAGGGGCTTAGCCTGGCTTTGGCCAGCGCTTCGGCAAGGGATTCGGCCTCGAACACTGCCAGCCCAAGGGCGTCCAGCTGCTCCGGGCTCGCCTGGCGCAGGCGGGAGAGTACGGATGAAGGCAGCGGCGTGAAACGGCTGGCAAGTTGCGCCGCCAGCAACTCTACCTTGCCGCGTCTCAATCCGAGCTGTTCGCCTTCGGCCATACCTTCAGCCTTACCTTCAGCCTTACCTTCAGCCTTACCTTCAGCCTTACCTTCAGCCTTACCTTCAGCCATACCTTCAGCCATACCTTCTGCGTGACCCTCGGCATGGCCTTCGGCCGCAGCTGATTTGCGCACCCTGTCGCCCTCCCTGGCAAGCGTCTTGCGGATGTTTTCGGCTAGCATGTAATTCAGGCTGTTCTTGGGCAGCGTGGGCTGCAGCCTGAGCAGATCGTCGATATCCATGGGTAATCTCCTTTGCCACTTCGACGGTAACGGGATCATGTAGTCTAAGACTGCCTGCAACACGAAAAGTTCATCGACGAGCCATACTTTTTCGTGCATCAGTCCCACCAGTAATTCTTTGGTTGGCTCGCGTCGCGCTGGATTGTGGCGCGTCTGGCGCAGCTTTAAGTGGACAAGGGCGGTGAATCCTGCCGGGTTGTCGGTGGCCGCAAGTTCTTCGAGCCGGTCGCGAAAATCCATCAACTTGGCGACGCGGAACTGAACGGAAAATCCGCTCCCGGCCTCGTTGCTGTCGAACCGTTCGGGGCGCCAGTGGAGGCCGGGGTCGGCGAGCAAGGCCAAGCTGATGACCGGCAGCCCAAAACGCGCACGTAAGGCAGTGTGGTATTCCGCCATGCGCCGGTCGAATCCTGCTTGGCGGCAGCATTGGATTTCGATATGGAGGCAAAGGTCGCGTCCATCCCGATTTGTGGTAAGAATGATCACATCGGGATGGCGCGGGGCCACTGCCGCGCTATCGCTGGCTGGCGCCAGTTCGTGGTCGGGAAGGCGATAACCGTGGCCCCAATCGATGCTCGCGGCGACATCAGGAAAGAACAGCCGCAGGAAATCGGCCGGATAACGGCTGGCGATCAGCTTCCATGCGAGGTCGGGGCGGTCCATGGCCCAGCATGCCAGCCCGGGGGAAAGGGGCCTTGCGCGCCATCAGTAAAGCTTGAGCCGGCCGGCAAAGTCTGCTATGCTTGCGGGCTTACCTCTTCCCACACCCGTCTTGACGCCGGGGTGGGCTATATTCACAGTCCTTAAGGGAGTTATTAATGCGTCACTACGAAATCGTATTTATCGTCCATCCGGACCAGAGCGAGCAAGTGCCCGCGATGATCGAACGTTACAAAGCCAGCGTGACCTCGCGCGGCGGTAACGTGCACCGTGTTGAAGATTGGGGCCGCCGTCAAATGGCTTACTCGATCCAGAAACTGGCCAAGGCACACTACATCTGCCTGAACATCGAGTGCGACAACGAGACCCTGGTTGAGCTGGAAACCGCATTCAAATTCAATGATGCCGTGCTGCGTCACCTGACCGTCAAGATGAAGAAAGCGGAAACCGCTCCTTCCCCAATGATGAAGTCGGTCCAGCGTGAAGACGCGGCCAAGAGCCATCGCGCCGAAGCCCCAGCAGCTCCTGCAGCGGCCTAATTCCTGACAGGAGACGGTCTGTACAACCAGCTCCGGGTTACCGCCCTGATTGCCGAACGGGATGAAATTCGTTACACCCCGGCCGGCCTGCCGATTGTGAATGCAAGCTTGCAGCACAGTTCGCAGCAGACAGAGGCAGGCATTGCCCGACTGAGCGAGTTTGAGATCCCTGCCGTTGCGGCAGGCGAGTTGTCAAAACGCTTCAGTCAGGCGCCCCTTGGAGGCTTGTACGAGTTCACCGGTTTCCTGGCCAAGAAGAACCGCAATAGCAGAACCCTGGTGTTTCACATCATTGATTTTCGTGCTGCCCAAGCAGCGCACATTTAAATACAGGAGCCTAAAATGGCATTCGGTAAAAAGTTCGACAAAAACAAGCTCAAGCTGAAAGAAAAGCGCAAGCAACAAAATCCACTGTTCAAGCGCAAGAAGTTCTGCCGCTTCACCGCAGCTCACGTTGAGCAAGTGGACTACAAAGACGTAGACACCCTGAAAGATTTCGTCCAGGAAAACGGCAAGATCATGCCAGCACGCCTGACCGGCACCAAGGCGCACTACCAGCGTCAAGTTGACACCGCGATCAAGCGCGCCCGCTACCTGGCCCTGCTGCCGTACACCGATCTGCACCACGCTTAATTAGCGATCAGATCAGAGATCCTGGAGAAATAATATGCAAATCATCCTTTTGGAAAAAGTTGTTAACGTCGGCAACCTGGGCGACGTGGTGAAAGTGAAAGACGGCTACGCCCGTAACTTCCTGATCCCTCAGAAACTGGCACGCCGCGCTACCGCTGCTGCTGTTGCTGAATTCGAAGCCAAGCGCGCTGAACTGGAAAAAGCTGCTGCCGCCAAGCTGGCTGCTGCCCAAGCCCAAGGCGAAAAGCTGAACGGCATGACCGTGACCGTATCGCAGAAAGCCGGCGTTGACGGCCGTCTGTTCGGTTCCGTGACCAACTTCGACATCGCTGAAGCCCTGACCAAAGCTGGCTTCGCAGTGGAAAAGTCCGCTGTGCGCCTGCCAACCGGTCCTCTGAAGACCACCGGCGAGTTCCCAGTGGCCGTGGCCCTGCACACCGACGTCGTGGCGGAAGTGACCGTAGCTGTTGTTGGCGAAGCTGCTTAATCAGCGTCGTAAATACAGCAAAAAAGCCGGGTTCGCCCGGCTTTTTTTATTTCCAGGGATTCTTACGGCGTTGCCGAAGCAGGTATAATGCGCGCCATGAACGCCGCACCCCAGTCCGACCCACAAGTCGATTCCCTCCGCATCCCGCCGCACTCGATCGAGGCAGAGCAATCTGTCATCGGTGGTTTGTTGCGCGACAACGCGGCGTGGGACCGTATTGCGGACTTCATGAATGCGGAAGACTTCTACCGCTACGACCACCGCATCATCTTCGAGCAGATGGTGCGCCTGATTAACTCGGGCAAGCCGGCTGACGTGGTAACCGTGTTCGAAGCGCTCAGCATGCTGGGCAAGGCGGAAGAGGTGGGCGGCATGGCCTACCTGAACGCCATGGCGCAAAACACGCCCTCGGCCGCGAATATCCGCCGTTATGCCGAAATCGTGCGCGACCGCGGCGTGCTGCGCAAGCTGATCACGGTAGCCGACGAAGTGTCGGGCAATGCCTTCAGCCCGCAAGGCAAGGAAGTGAAGCAGATCCTGGACGAGGCGGAATCGAAGATCTTTGCCATCGCCGAAGCCGGCTCGCGCGGCGCCGCCGGCTGGCTGCCGGTGCAGCCCCTGCTGACCCAGGTGGTGGAGCGCATCGATGAACTGTATTCGCGCGATAGCGGCTCCGAAATCACCGGCGTGCCGACCGGCTGGACCGACCTGGACAGGATGACTTCCGGCCTGCAGCCGGGCGACATGGTGGTCGTGGCGGGGCGTCCATCCATGGGCAAGACCGCTTTCTCGATGAACATCGCCGAAAACGTGGCGGTGGAGGCCGGCCTGCCGGTCGCCGTGTTCTCGATGGAGATGGGCGGCGTGCAGCTGGCCATGCGTATGCTCGGTTCGGTAGGCATGCTGGACCAGCACCGCCTGCGTACCGGCAAGCTGATCGACGAGGATTGGCCGCGCCTGACGCACGCCATCCAGAAGATGAATGACGCCCAGGTCTATATCGACGAGACCCCGGCACTGAACCCGATCGAGATGCGCGCCCGTGCGCGCCGCCTGGCCCGCCAATGCGGCAAGCTGGGCCTGATCGTGGTCGACTACCTGCAGCTGATGCAGGGCAGCCAGCCGGGCGACAACCGCTCGGCCGAGATCTCCGAGATCTCGCGCTCCCTGAAGGGCCTGGCCAAAGAGCTGCATTGCCCCGTCATTGCGCTCTCCCAGCTGAACCGATCGCTGGAACAACGTCCCAATAAACGTCCCGTCATGTCCGACCTGCGCGAATCCGGCGCTATCGAGCAGGACGCCGACGTGATCATTTTCCTGTATCGCGACGAAGTCTATAACCCGGACTCGCCGGATAAAGGCACCGCCGAAATCATTATCGGCAAGCAGCGTAACGGTCCAATCGGGGCGATCCGCCTGACCTGGATCGGTGCGTACACCAAGTTTGGCAATTACACCGGTAACCTGTCGATCTACCAAGGCGACTGATTACCAGGCGGGCCACGCTGGGTGGCCATGCTGCAGTACCAACGAATCAACCAACGGAGAACAAAAATGTTTGGACGCTTGATGCCCTCGGAGGGCAAATTCTTTGACATGTTTAACCAGCATGCCGAACTTTGCGTCAAGGGCGCCAAAGAAATGCTGGGCCTGATGGCCAACTTCGACGACCTGGAAAACCGTGTCCACGCCATCGAAAGCATTGAAAAACAGGCTGACAAGATCACCTACCAGGCGGTAGACCTGCTGCACAAAACCTTCATCACCCCGCTCGACCGCGATGACATCCACAAGCTGATCACCCGCATGGACGACATCCTGGACCTGATGGAAGACGCCGCCCAGACCGTATCGCTGTACGACCTGCATTCCGTGACCCCGGAAGCCAAGCGCCTGGCCGAACTGGTGCTGGCTTGCTGCGAGAAGGTGAAGGATGCCGTGGCCCTGCTGTCGAACATGGACAACGCCTCCAAGATCGTCAGCATCTGCGAAGAAATCGACCGCCTGGAATCGGATGCCGACCACGTGATGCGCGCTGCCATGTCCAAGCTGTTCCGCGATGAACCGGATGTGCGCAACCTGATCAAGATGAAGGCGATCTACGAGATCCTGGAAACCGTCACCGACCGCTGCGAAGATGTTGCCAACATCATCGAAGGCATCATCGTCGAAAACGCATAATTAAAAAGATCATTTCATGAGCAACCTCGAAATTAGCATCTGGGCGCTGGGGGCACTGGTCTTCCTCGCACTGGTGTTCGACTTCATGAACGGCTTCCACGATGCCGCCAATGCGATCGCCACGGTGGTATCCACCGGTGTGCTGAAACCGCAGACCGCCGTGATGATGGCTGCCTTCTTCAACTTCGTCGCGATCTTCGTGGTCGGCCTGAAAGTGGCCACCACCATCGGCAAGGGTACGATCGAACCCACGGTGATCGACCACTATGTGATCTTCGGGGCGCTGATCGGGGCGATTGTCTGGAACGTGATCACCTGGTACTACGGCATTCCGTCTTCGTCCTCGCACGCGCTGATCGGCGGCCTGGTGGGTGCGGCGGTGGCCAAGTCCGGCACCGGCGCGCTGATCTCCGGCGGCTTGATCAAGACGGTGGTGTTCATCGTCGTGGCGCCGCTGCTGGGCTTTGTGCTTGGTTCGCTGATCATGCTGATCGTGTCGTGGGTCTTCGTGAAGTCGACGCCGCGCAAGGTTGACGGCTGGTTCCGCCGCCTGCAGCTGGTGTCCGCGGCCGGCTATTCGCTGGGTCACGGCGGCAACGACGCGCAGAAAACCATGGGCATCATCTGGATGCTGCTGATCGCTTCCGGCCACGTGGCTGCCGGCGACACGGCGCCGCCGGTGTGGGTCATCGTGTCCTGCTACGGCGCGATCTCGTTCGGCACCCTGTTCGGCGGCTGGCGTATCGTCAAGACCATGGGCCAGAAGATCACCAAGCTGAAACCGGTGGGCGGCTTCTGCGCCGAAACCGGCGGTGCGATCACCCTGCTGATGGCGTCCTTCTGGGGCGTGCCTGTCTCCACCACCCACACCATCACCGGCGCGATCGTCGGCGTCGGCTCGGCGCAGAAGATGTCGGCCGTGCGCTGGGGCGTGGCGGGCAATATCGTGTGGGCGTGGATCTTCACCATTCCGGCTTCCGCGTTTGTTGCGGCGGTGGCCTGGTGGGTCGGTAAGCACATCATGTAATTCCGGAAGGGGCGCTGCGGCGCCCCTTTATTTTGTCGACAGTGTCTCAGAATTGGGATATATTCCCAGTTATGGGAAATTCATTTGAAGACCGCCTGGTGCGGCGCCTGGCCGGTTTGCGCGAAGAGCGTGCGCTGTCGCTGGAAGAACTGGCCACGCACAGCGGCATCAGCCGCGCCACCTTGTCGCGCCTGGAGCGCGGCGAAACCAGCCCGACGGCGGAAATGCTGGGCAAGCTGTGCGCCGTATATGGCATGCCGATGTCGCGCCTGATCGCGGAAGTCGAGCTGGCGCCGGTGCAATTGATCCGCCGCCAGGAACAGGCGCAATGGCACGATCCTGCCACCGGCTTCGTGCGCCGCATGGTATCGCCGCCGGCGCGCGGCTTCAAGGCGGAGATGATCGAGGGGCGGCTGCCGCCCGGCGCAGTGATCGATTACGCGCAACCGCCGGTGCGCGGCCTGGAGCAGCATATGTGGATGCTGTCCGGCGCGCTCGATTACACCATCGACGGCAGCACGCACCGGCTGCAGCCGGGCGATTGCCTGCGCTTTCACCTGTACGGCGCGACGCGCTTTTCCTGTCCCGGCCCCGAATCGGCCCATTACCTGATTGCGATATGCGAACCATAGAAGAACTGGATGGCGCCGGCCTGCTGGCGCACGCCGACCAACTGGCGGAAGTACTGCGGGCCTGCGTGCTGGCCGGCGCCAGTGTCGGCTTCGAGCTGCCATGCCCGCATGAAGAGACGCGCGCGTTCTGGCAGGGCCTGCACAGCGCGACAGAGCGCGGCGAGCGCCGCCTGTTCATCGTGCGCGGCGATGACGGCCGGATCGACGGGACGCTGCAGCTGGTATTGGCCGGCATGCCGAATGGCCGCCATCGCGCCGAACTGTCGAAGATGCTGGTGCACCCGCGTGCACGGCGCCAAGGCCTGGCGCAGGCACTGGTCCTGCACGCCGAAGCGGTCGCGCGCGAACAGGGCCGCACGCTGCTGGTCCTCGATACCTGCAGCGGCGAACCGGCCGAAGGCATGTACCTGAAGCTGGGCTACCAACGCTGCGGCGAGATCCCCCAGTTCGCCACCATGCCCGATGGCCGCCTGGGCGCAGCAACCTTCATGTACAAGCTGCTGCCGCGCGTGGCGGCGGCCGATCCGGGCGCCCCGGAATCAGTCGCGCTGATGGCGGAGCTGGACGGCACGCTGCGGGCGCTGACCGGCGACAGCGGCCGCACCCGGTTCAGCGCGCAAGACGCACGCGGCGCGGCCGGCCGCTTCGCGCTGGCGCGCGACGCGCAAGGCCGGGCAGTCGGCTGCGGTGCGTTGCGGCCGCTGGACGACAACGTGGCGGAGATCAAGCGCATGTATGCGCGGCCCGGCAGCAAGGGCATCGGCAGTGCCGTACTGGCGTGGCTGGAAGCGGAAGCGCGCCTGATCGGCTATCGCGCGCTGCGGCTGGAAACGCGGCTGGTGAACACGCGCGCCGTGCGGTTTTACCTGGCGCACGGCTACCGGCGCACGGAGAATTTCGGACGCTACGCCGGCAATCCCGCCGCGGCCTGCTTCGAGAAAGCCCTTTAAGCCGGATCGTGGCAGACCACGCCCAGCTTGTTCCCGTCGGGATCGCGGAAGTAGGCGCCGTAGTAGTTGGCGTGGTAGTGCGGGCGCAGGCTGGGCGGACCTTCGCACGCACCGCCGTTTGCCAGTGCGGCGGCGTAGGCCGCATCGACCGCGGCGCGCGAGGGCGCCAGCAAGGCCACCATCTGGCCATTGCCGATCGCGGCGGGGGCGCCGTCGTAAGGGCTGCCGATCAGGAACAGCGGGCGGCCGCCTGCGGCAGGCTGCCAGCCGGCCCAGGGCCGTGTCTCGTCGCGAAAACGCAGGCTGTTGCCCAGCGCCGCCATCACGGCGCCATGAAAACGGAAGGCTGCGTCGAAGTCGGCGACGCCCAGGAAAGTATGGGAAATCATTTGATGCACACCTGGCGCACGGCCTTGATATCGGTAATCCCGAGCAGGATCTTTTCGATCCCGTCCATTTTAAGCGTCAGCATGCCATCCTCCAGCGCGGCGGCCAGCAACTGCGCCACCCGCGCATGTTCCTGCAGCAGCTTCTTGACGCGGTCGGTGCCGATCATCAGTTCGTGCAGGCCGACGCGGCCGCGGTAGCCCTTGTTGCACTGCTCGCAGCCGACTGGCCGGTACAGCGTGAAGCGCCCTTCGGCGTCGGCGTAGCGCTCGCGCCAGCCGGCCAGCACCTGCTGGCGCGCGGACAGGGCGTTGCCCTGGAAGGCGCTGGTGTTTTGCAGCTCTTCGCAATATTCCGACAGCAGCAGGTCCAGTTCCGCTTCGCCGGGATGGCAGGACTGCTTGCAGTTGACGCACAGGCGCTTGGCCAGGCGCTGCGCCAGGATGCCGAGCAGGGCATCGGCAAAATTGAACGGGTCCATGCCCATGTCCAGCAGGCGCACCACCGACTCCGGTGCGCTGTTGGTGTGCAGGGTGGAGAACACCAGGTGGCCGGTCAGCGAAGCTTCGATGCCCATGCTTACGGTTTCCTTGTCGCGCATCTCGCCGACCATGATGATGTCGGGGTCGGCGCGCAGGAAAGCCCGCATCACGGTGGCGAATTCCAGCCCGGCCTTGCGGTTGACCTGCACCTGGCGCAAACCTTTCTGCGTGATCTCCACCGGATCTTCGGCGGTCCAGATCTTGGTTTCCGGCGTGTTCAGGTAATTCAATACCGAGTGCAGCGTGGTGGTCTTGCCCGAGCCGGTCGGGCCGCAGACGAAGAACAGGCCATACGGCTTTTCCACCGTGGCGCGCAAGCGGTCCAGGTTGGCCGGCAGCACGCCCAGCTTCTCGAGGGGGATCGGTTCGCCGGCCGCCAGGATGCGCATCACCACGTCCTCCACGCCGCCGGCGGAAGGGATGGTGGCCACGCGCAGTTCAATGTCGAGCGGCCCGTATTTCTTGAATTTGATCTTGCCGTCCTGCGGCTTGCGGCGCTCGGAAATATCGAGGTCGCACATGATCTTGATGCGCGCCACCATCGCGGCGCGGAAAGAGGCGGGCACCTCGATATACGGCACCAGCACGCCGTCCTTGCGGAAGCGGATGCCGGTCTTGCCCTTGCCCGGCAAGGGTTCGATGTGGATGTCCGAGACGCCCTGGCGGTGGGCATCGATGATGATCTTGTTGAGCAGCTTGACCAGCTCGTTCTCCACCGCCTCCGACACTTCCTGCGGCGCATCGCCTTCGTCTTCGCCATCGTTGCCCATGCCCGACAGCAGTTCATCCACGCTGGCCGAGCCGCCGGCGCCGAAGAACTGCGCCAGGGTCTGGGCAAATTCGGCGCGCGTGGTGACGCGATAGTTGACGTGCAGGCGCGGGAAGACCTGGTTGACGATGTGCGACTGCGTAATGCGGTCGGGATCGATGGTCAGCACCAGCAGGCCGTCGCGGTTTTCCTCCAGCGGCACCCAGCCCGATTCTTCGAGGTACTGCAGCGGCAGTTTCTTCAGCAGGTCGGCCGGGCGCACGCGGTCGGGACGCGCCGGCTCGTAGGGGATGGTGTAGTACTTGGCCAGGGCGGCGCCGAGCACGGCGGGCTTGACGTGGAAGTCCTGCACCAGCACGGCTTCGACATCGGTTTCTTTTTCGCGTGCGCTGCGCAGGGCCTGCTCCAGCTCCTGCGGCGACAGCACGCTGTCGGCCACCAGCGCATCGTAGCGGGTACGCGGCAGCGGTGTCGCTTTCAGGCGCTGGCTGAAGGCCACGGCCAGGGTGTCGCCCAACTGGCGCACGCCTTCCAGCGCGATCGAGGAGAACGGCGCGCCGTCGCGCGTGTTGATGAACTGGACCACGCCCAGCAGGCTGTCGTGCGCCAGCGACACCAGCGGCGCCACCAGCATCTGGCGCGTACGGTAGCCGGTGCGCTGGTCCACGCCCTGCTGGAAATGCAGCTCGGGCGAGATGCTGCGCAGTTCGTCGGCGTCGTAGACGTCGCGGATGTTCAGGGTCTGGCGCGACAAGGCCACATAGCCGGCAATGCTGGAGGGATTGAGCGCCAGCTTCAGGTCGCGGAAGCTGGTCATGCCGGTTTTCACCTTCGACACGATGTAGTTCTTCTCGTGGTCCATGGCATACAGCGTGAAGCGGTCGCATTCGAACAGGTCGCAGAACTCCATGCCCAGGTCGAGCATGATCTCGTCCAGGTTGCTGGTGGCGTGGATTTTGGTGGTGACGGCCTGCAGCTTGCGGAAGAAGGCCAGGCGGCGCTCCGTCTCGGCGCCGGAGGCGGGCTGTTGATCGTATTCGCTCATGCTTTGCTCATAGGTTGACTTCCAGTCCCTCGTAGGCGAGGAATACTTGCAGGCCGCCCAGCTGGCCGGCGTGGCGCGCCATGACTTCGGCGAACACCGCTTCCAGCTCGTCGTCGCTGCGGGTCGGTTCGTGATGGGTGCAATACAGGCTGCCGGCGCCGCAGCGCAGCGCCAGCGCCAGCGCGCTGTCGAAGCTGCCGTGGCCCCAGCCCACCTTGGCCGGGTATTCGTCGCGCGTGTAGGAACAATCCGCGACCAGGACATCGACGCCTTGCACCAGGGCGTCGATGGCGGCTGCGTGCCCGGCGTCGGCGGGCGGTTCATGGTCGCCGGTGAAGAACAGCGATTTGCCGTTGCAGTCGATGCGGTAGCCGAGGTCGGTGACCGGGTGGTTCATCAGCACGTGGCGCACGCGGGCATCGCCGACTTCCACCGCTTCGTCCGGCGCCAGCGTGCGGTACTCGATGGTGGCATCCATCTGCGCTTCGCCGACCGGGAAATAGCTGAATTGGAGCTGCACTCCCATCACGTGCTCGATGCCCTTGCCGATGGCGGGGTCGCCGGCGCCGTGAATGCGCAAGCGGCTGCCTTTCACGAACAAGGGCGAGAAAAAGGGCAGGCCGTGGATATGGTCCCAGTGGCTGTGGCTGATGAACAGGTTGGCTTCGATCGGACGCTGGGGGGCGGCCAGCAGGGCTTGCGCCAGCGGGAACAGGCCGGTGCCGGCATCGAGCACGATCAAGGTGCCGTCGTCGCTGCGTACTTCAATGCAAGTGGTATTGCCGCCGTAGCGCACGGTTCGCGGCCCGGGGGAGGGAATGGAACCGCGCACCCCCCAGAACTTGAATTTCATCGAAGGCCCCTGGTGTTGTTGACTTGATTGCCTGTTAAAAAGCTAGTCGAATTGGCAAGAGTGATCATAGCGTTTTTTTGCCCGTTACAGGCAGATTCTTGTGTGCGCCGGCGCGGCAGGGATACACTTCAAGCATGGAAGACTTGACCCCGACCCAGCTTGCGGCGCGGCTGGAACAGCTCACCGAACTGAGCGTCGCCCTGGGCGACGGGCAGGATACCGGGGTACTGCTCGAGCGCATCCTGCTGGCGGCCAAGCACTTGACCCATGCCGATGGCGGCACCCTGTACCGCCCGGATGCCGGGCGCACCAAGCTCTTGTTCCATATCGCCGTCAACGATACGCTGGGCCTGCACCTGGGCGGCGGCAGCGGCGGCGCCATCGACATAGCGCCGGTGCCGCTGGTGGACGGGGCCGGCATGCCCAAGCTCGATTCGGTAGCCGCCTACGCGGCCAACCAGGGCCGCGCGGTAAACATCGACGATGTCTACCAGGCCGGCGAATTCAATTTCTCCGGCATGCGCCAGTTCGACCAGCGCTTTGGCTACCGCACGCGCTCGATCCTGACGGTGCCCCTGCGCGACCACGAAGGACAGCTATTGGGCGTGCTGCAGCTGGTCAACGCGGGCAATGCGGACGGCGTGTTCAGCGCCACCGACCAGCGCTTCATCGAGGCGCTGGCAGCGCAGGCGGCGGTGGCGCTGACCAAGCAGCAACTGGTGGCCCAGCTCGAGCAACTGCTGGAAGCGCTGGTCAACCTGATCAACATCGGCATCGACGAAAAGTCTCCGTATACCGGCCGCCACTGCCAGCTGGTGCCGGTATTGACCATGATGCTGGCCGATGCTGCGCATGCTGCCGAGAGCGGGCCTCTGGCCGCTTTCCGCCTGTCGGAAGGCGAGCGCAAGCAGCTATGGCTGGCCGGGCTGCTGCACGATTGCGGCAAGATCACCACGCCGGTGCACGTCGTGGACAAGGCGACCAAGCTGCAGACCATCTACGACCGTATCGGCTTGCTCGACACGCGCTATGAGGTGCTGCTGCGCGACGCCGAATTGCGCGCCTTGCGCGCCGAGCTCGATGGCGGCGACGGCCCGGCGCTGCAGGCGGCGCTGGCGGCGGAGCAGGAGCAGTTGCGCGCCGAGCGTGAGTTCCTGCGCCAGGCCAATATCGGCGGCGAGGGCATGGCGCCCGAAGCGCAGCAGCGCGTCAGCCGGATCGCCCGGCGGCGCTGGCGCGGCCCGGACGGTCAGGAGCAAGCCCTGCTCAGCGAGGAAGAGGTGGAAAACCTGACCATCCGTTTCGGCACCCTGACCGAGGCCGAGCGCAAAGTGATCAACAACCATATCGTGGTCACGGTGCGCATGCTCGAATCGCTGCCCTGGCCGCAGCACCTGCAGCACGTGCCGGAATACGCCGGCGGGCACCACGAGCGGATGGACGGCAAGGGCTATCCGCGCGGGCTGGTGCGCGAACAGATGTCGGTGCCGGCGCGCGTGATGGCGATCGCCGACATCTTCGAGGCCCTGACTGCGCGCGACCGGCCATACAAGAAGGGCAAGATGCTGTCCGAATCGCTCGACATCCTGGGCAAGTTCAGCCTGAACGGGCATATCGATCCCGACCTGTTCGATATCTTCATCCGCCGCAAGGTCTACCTGGAATTCGCACGGCAATACATGGACCCGCGCCAGGTCGACGCGGTCGACGAGTCGCGCATCCCCGGATACACGCCGTGATGCGCCGCCTGCTGCGACGCTACG
The DNA here is from genome assembly GCF_001425005.1 of Duganella sp. Root336D2. Lineage (GTDB taxonomy): Bacteria > Pseudomonadota > Gammaproteobacteria > Burkholderiales > Burkholderiaceae_D > Rugamonas. Next base: position 949,096 of record NZ_LMDB01000012.1, read on the forward strand.
GTGCGCGCTGGCTGCTGGGGCTTGCGCTCACGGCCCTGGCGCTGCTGCAGCTGGTGCAGTTGCTGCCGTCGGAATCGCTGGCGCGCATGGACAGCTTTTTCGCCGGCCTGCGCATGCGGCTCGAAGTGCCAGAGCTCGATCCGCGCATCGTCATCGTCGACATCGACGAGCGCAGCCTGGCCGAAGTGGGGCGCTTTCCCTGGAGCCGCGACAAGGTGGCGCGCCTGGTCGAACAACTGACCGGTCCTTACCAGGTGGCGGCGGTGGGCTTCGACATCTCCTTCCCCGAGCCCGACACCAGCTCCGGCTACGGCGTACTGGAACAATTGGCGCAGGGCGAATTGCGCCAGGTGCCGGGACTGGCGCGCGCGCTGGCCGGGCTGCAGCCGCAGCTCGATTACGACGGCCGGCTGGCCGCTGCCATGCGCGGCCAGCCGGTGGTGCTGGGTTACAGCCTGTCGGGCAGCCAGCGCAAGGGCGTGCTGCCGGCGCCTGCGTTCACGGTTGAGAGCCTGAACGGGCGCACGCTGGACGCCTACACGGCGCAAGGCTATGAAGCCAATATCGCGCCCTTGCAAGCGGCAGCGGCAGGCGCCGGCATCTTTACCGCGCTGGTCGACAGCGATGGCCTGGTGCGTTCCTCGGCCCTGCTGCAGCGCATCGGCGACGGTTACTACCCGACGCTGGCGCTGGCCACGGTGTCGGCAGCACTGGGTGGGCGCGCCATTGCGCCGTTGTGGCAGGGTAGTGTCGATACCTTGAGCGCGGCCGAGCGCCAGGGCGGCGGGCTGGATGCGATTGCCCTGTTCCATAGCGAAGGGAAGCTGCGCATCCCGGTCGGTGAAGGCTTGACCAATACCGTGCAGTTCCGCGGACGCGGCGGCCCGGCCGGCGGCGCTTTCCGCTATGTGGCGGCGGCCGACGTGCTGGCAGGGCGCGCCAAACCGGAACTGCTGGCCGGCACCATCGTGCTGGTCGGCACCAGCGCCCCTGGCTTGAACGATTTGCGCGCGACCCCGGTCAACGCCGAATACCCGGGGGTGGAAATCCACGCCAACCTGGTCAAGTCGATTCTGGACGACAGCTTCAAGCAGCGGCCCGACGTGGCCACGCAGATCGAAGTGCTGCAGGCGCTGGTGCTGGGCGGCGTGCTGGCGCTGGCGTTGCCGGTACTGGCGCCGGCCTGGGGCATCCTGCTGTCGCTGGCGGCGCTGGCCGGTACGGTGGCCCTGAACTTCCTGTTGTACCGCCGCTATGACGCGGTGCTGAACCTGGCCACCTTGCTGCTGCTGGCAATGGCGCTGTTCGTGCTGAACCTGGCCTGGGGTTATTTCTTCGAAGTGCGGCGCGGGCGCGCCCTGGTGTCGCGCTTCGGCGAATACGTGGCGCCGGAGCTGGTGGCGGAGATGGCGGAAGACCCGTCCCAATACAGCATGGAGGGCGCGAGCCGCGAGCTGAGCGTGATGTTCGTCGACGTGCGCGGCTTCACCACCATTGCCGAGGGCCTGTCGCCGCAGGAGCTGCGCGAGTACATCAACCGCTACCTGACTGCCATGTCGGAAGAAATCCGGGACCGCCACCGCGGCACCCTGGACAAATACATCGGCGATGCCGTGATGGCGTTCTGGGGTGCGCCGCTGGCCTGCAGCGACCATGCCGGGCGGGCAGTGGCGACGGCGTTGGCGATGCAAGCCACGGCGGCGCGCCTGAGCCTGGAATTCGAGCAGCGCGGCTGGCCTGCGCTGCGCATCGGCATCGGCATCAATAGCGGCCCGATGCACGTGGGCGACATGGGTTCGCGCATCCGCCGCGCCTATACGGTGATGGGCGACGCGGTGAACCTGGCTTCGCGGCTGGAGGGCATCACCAAGGTGTACGGGGCGGGCATCGTGGCGGGCGCTGCGACGCGGGCGGCGGCGCCTGAATTTGCCTGGCGCGAACTGGACCTGGTACGGGTCAAGGGCAAGCTGGAGCCGGTGGCCATCTTCGAGCCGCTGGGCCTGCAAGGCGAGCTCGATGCGGCGGGCCAGGCTGCACTGCAGCAATGGCAGCAGGCGCTGGCCCTGCTGCGCGCGCAGCAATGGCTGGCGGCCGAGGCATTGCTGGCGCCACTGGCTGCCGCATCGCCGCAAAACATGCTGTATGCGCTGTACCTGGAACGCATCGCCCGCTACCGGGAACAGCCGCCCGGACCAGGCTGGGACGGGGTCACAAATTTCGACAGCAAATAAGCAACACTCAACGGTGCGCGCCCGCGCGCAGGCGTAGAATGAAGCTGTGGTTGGGGCTTTTATGGCCTAAACTGAAGGTAACAAGAATTGCTCCTTTGCCAGGCAATCGCATGCCCGGGAGAACGATCATGAAGCCTAGCCTTGTGCCGATCCTGGCCCTTGCAGCCTGCACCGGAGCGCTTGCCGCGCCGCCCAGCCACGACCGTGACCGCGACCGCGACCGAAATGCGCCTGCCTTTGATTTTTCCGCCACCGCTTATCCGCAGTCGAACCTGCCCGGCCTGCCCGGCACCACCCCGACCACGCGCCTGGCGGCCACGCTGACACAGACCCTGCCGCGCGATTGGATGGTGCGCGCCAGCGTCAATACCCATTACACCCCAGGCGAAGTGTCGCTGCAGGACAGCCTGGCGCCCGCCGCGTCGACGGCCTTGCGCCTGATGGCCCACCGCGATGCGCTGCGGGACGGCGGCCTGGGCAGCAACGTCGAGCTGTATTCCCCGGATATCTGCCTGGGGGCCGGCCGCCATTGCCGTGCGTTGCTGTATTACGACCGCAATGCCCTGCGCTACAACCGTGCCACAAATGGCCAGTTACGCAGCCGTAACGTGGGCAGCGCCGGTATCGGCGTACGCATGAAGATCGACAGGAATTCCAGCATGCAGCTTGACCTTGGCCGCGTGGTACGTTCGGACATCATGCCGGACGATGCGCGAAGCCGCGTGACGCTGCGTTATGGCTATGCATGGTGAACGGGCCGACATCGCTCCACTGCAGGCAAAACACCACATTCCCGCGTCTCCCGAACTTCCTTGGCATTTGCAAGCCTCGACCTTTGCGCCTGCGCGCTGGGCCGGGGCTGTTGTTCATTCCCTTCCCCTGATATGAAAAAAATTCAACAGCGCCTTGCGTTTCTTGTTGCCGTCACATTGGCCGCTACGGCCCATGCCGCCAGCGATCCCGGCCCCGATCCTGGCATCGTACGTTTCGACATCGAGCGCTACGATGTGCGGGGCAACACCTTGCTGCCGCCGGACCAGGTGGCGCGGGTGCTGGCGCCATACACGGGCCCAGGGCGCGACTTCGGCGACGTACAGCAGGCGCTGGAGGCGCTGACGGCGGCCTACCAGGCAGCCGGCTACCGCCTGGTTGCGGTCACGCTGCCGGAACAGGAACTGGCGCGCGGGGCGGTGCGGCTGGAGGTGGTGCAGACCCGTATCGGGCAGGTCCTGGTGCGCGGCCAGCGCCATGTGGACGAGGCCAATGTGCGGCGTGCGCTGCCGCCGCTGCGCGCCGGCGAAGTGCCGAACCTGGAAGAAATTTCGGCAGCGCTCAAGCTGGCCAATGAGCATCCCGCCCGCCAGGTCACCATGAAGCTGCAAAGCGGCAGCCGCGAGGACGAGGTCGACGCCTTGCTGGAGGTGGCCGATGAACGGCAATGGAAGGCCATGCTCAATGTCGACAACAGCGGCACCGAGCAGACCGGCCGCGCCCATATCGGGTTCGGCCTGCAGCATGCCAACCTGTTCGGGCTGGACCACCTGGCCAGCCTGCAGTACACCACCTCGGCCGAAGAGCCGGGGCGGGTCAAGGTATACGGCCTGGGCTACCACATTCCGCTGTATCAACTGGGCGACACGCTCGACTTTTACGCCAGCTACTCGAACATCGATTCCGGCACGGTGGCGGTGGGCGCCTTCAGCGTGGCGGTCAGCGGCCAGGGCACGGTGTTTGGCGCGCGCTACAGCCATTACCTGCCGCGCCATCCCGGCTATGAAGGGAAGCTGCTGTTCGGCGCGGAATCCAAGGCGTTCCGCAACAGCGTGCTGCTGCTGGGACAGGAGCTCGGCAACAACGTCACTGTACGCCCGCTGAGCGTGGGTTACCTTGGCAGCTGGAGTGCGCCGCAAGGCGATGCCGGGCTGTCGCTGACGCTGCTGCGCAACCTGCCGGGCGGCAAGCGCGGCGGCCAGGACGACTTCAGCCGTGCGCGTGCCGGGGCGCCGGATGACTACACCATTGCGCGCGCGGGCGCCAGCATCAGCCGGCTGCTGCCCGGCGACTGGCAATGGCGCGCCATCGCCAACGTCCAGTACACCCCGGACGCGCTGGTGCCGGGCGAGCAGTTCGGCGCCGGCGGCGGCGCTTCGGTGCGCGGCTTGCCCGAACGCGAAATCGCCAACGACAAGGGCGCCAGCCTTAACCTGGAACTGTACACGCCCAACCTGTGCAACGAGCGCTGGCAATGCCGCTTGCTGGCCTTCCATGACCGTGCCCATGTGCGGCGCAATGATGCACTGCCGGGCGAACTGACGGCTGCCTCGGTGGCCAGCAGTGGTCTCGGCTTGCGCGTGCTGCTGGGCAGCCAGGCCAACCTGCAACTTGATTATGGGCACGTGGTGCAGGGCGGCCCAACCGGGCGCGACGGCAGCGGCAGGCTGCACCTGCGGCTCGGCCTTGCCTATTGAGGACATCGACATGGACTACAGCAAGCACAGCAAACTGCAGCGCAAGCTGCTTGGCCTGGCGGTCGCCTCCTGCTTCGGCGGCGCGCTGGCCAATCCCGTGGCGCCGCAAGTGGCGACCGGCCAGGCCAGCTTCAGCCAGCAGGGCAATGTCTTCACCGTCGCCAATACGCCCAACACCATCATCAACTGGCGCAGCTTTTCGATCGGCGCCGACGAAGTGACGCGTTTTGTGCAGCAGGGGGCCGGCAGCAAGGTGCTGAACCGGATCACCGGCCAGGATCCCAGCCGCATCCTGGGCAGCCTGCAGTCGAACGGCCAGGTCTACCTGCTCAACCCGAACGGCGTGCTGTTCGGGCAGGGCGCGCGCATTGACGTGCAGGGCCTGGTGGCGTCAAGCCTGGCGCTGTCCGATGCCGATTTTCTGGCCGGACGGCTGCACTTCAGCGGCGGAACAGGCGCCGGCAAGGTGGAGCACCAGGGGCAGATCAGCACCGGGCAAGGCGGCCTGGTCTACCTGGTGGCGCCGCAGGTGGAAAACAACGGCATTATCCATGCGCCCGGCGGCGCCGTGATGCTGGCGGCAGGCCATAGCGTACAACTGGTGGACGGCGCCAACCCGGCCCTGCAGGTCGTGGTGTCAGCGCCGGACGACCAGGCGCTGAACCTGGGCCAGGTGGTGGCGCAGGGCGGGCGCATTGGCATCTTCGGCGCGCTGGTCAACCAGCGCGGCACGGCCAGCGCCGACAGCGCGGTGCGCGGCGCGCAAGGGCAGGTCCTGCTGCGCGCCAGCGGCCGCACGATGGTCGAAGGCGGCAGCCGCACCACGGCGCGCGGCGGCGGCGAGGTTGCCGTGCTGGGGCCGCAAGTCGGCCTGCTGGGCGATGCGCGGGTGGACGCCAGCGGCGAGGAAGGCGGCGGCAGCGTGCTGGTGGGCGGCGACTACCGCGGCGCCAATGCGCAGCTGCCGAATGCGCGCCAGGTGTATGTCGGGAAGGACGTGGTGCTGGCGGCCGATGCCGGCGGCAGCGGCCAAGGCGGCAAGGTGATCGTCTGGGCCGACGACAGGGCCAGCGTGCAGGGCAGCATTTCGGCGCGCGGCGGGTCGCTGGGCGGCGATGGCGGCCTGGTGGAAACCTCGGCGCACCAGTTGGAACTGGGCGGCCTGCGCGTTGATGCGGGCGCGTCGCAAGGCCGGCGCGGCCGATGGCTGCTTGATCCCTTCGATATCGAAGTGAAGCTGGCGCCGGGCGTGCCGGCCACGCTGTCCGATGTCGCCAGCTTCTTCTCCGGGCCCTCCACCGGCGTGACGGAACTCGCCACCTCGCTGTTGAACGGGGCGACGGCCGATGTCACCTTGCAGGCGCGGCACGACATCACTTTTGTCGATCCGGTCGCGATTGGCGCGCCGGGTGTGGGATTGCTGGCCCAGGCCGGCAATCACATCATGGTCAAGGGCAAGCTGGCCACCAATGGCGGCATGCTGCGGCTGCAGGCCAATGACCCGGCATCCGGTGCCGCAACCGGCAGCGGCGCGGTGAAGCTGATGGCAGGTATCGAGACCGGCATGGGTGCCATCGAACTGAGCGGTGCGGAAATCGAGGTCGGCGCCGGTGTCTTGCTGGCGGGGCAGGAAATGCGCTGGAAGGCCGACAGCATGCGGATCGGCAGCGGCGCCCAGATACAGGCCGCCAACAGCGTTTCCCTCAACCCGTATGGCGCCAGCACGGAGATCAAGCTGGGCCAAACCAGCGATGGGACGCCCGGGGTGCTGAGCCTGGATGGTGCGGAGCTTTCATCCATCTTCACGCAAAACCTGAATATCGGCTTGGCCCAGTATGGGGGATTGCTCAGCGTGGAGGGCATGCTGGACCTGGCCGGCAGCAATGCCGGCAATGCGATGCTGACCCTGGCCAGCAGCGCTATTGCGGTGAACGGGGCACTGAAGCCGAGGTCCGGGCTTTACCTGCAGAGCGGCGGCGCCGTCAGCGGCAACGGGTCGATCTCCGCGCCGGTCCTGCTGATCAATGCCGGCTCGGTGGCGTTGAACGGTCCCAACCAGGTGATGGGCCTGGCGGCCTCGGCTTCCGGCGATATCAGTTTCAGCAATATCGGCAACCTGAACCTGACCTTTGGCAACGGCCAGGTCGGCGTGCAAACGCCCGGCAACGTGACCTTGAAGGCGGGCAGTTTGAACCAGGATCCCGGCACACCGGTGCGCGCCGCCAGCCTGACGCTGGACGGGAGCGGCCAGGTCAACCTGGCCAGTGGCGGCAACCTGGCAGGAAGCCTGCGGGCCGAAGGGGTAGGCAACCTGAACTATGTCGATGGCGGTACGCTCGAGGTGCTGGCACTGAGCCAGTCCGATGCCGTCAATAGCCTCGGATTTGGCAACCTGCGTGTGCGCGCCAGCGACCTGGTGGTCAACGGCGCGGTCAATGGCAATGGCAAACCGGTGCAGCTGGAGGGCGCCTCGCTGCGGCTGGCCCGGACTGCCGCGGTCAGCGGCGGCTCCATGCTGCTGCGTGCCACGAGCGGCAGCCTGGTCAGTGAAATCGGCTCCCAGCTCAGCGGGGGCGATATCGGCCTCGAGGCCAATGCGATGAGCCTGGCTGGCCAGGCAAATGCCGAGCACAGCATTCGTGTCTCCAGCATTGGCGGCGCCGCCATCCGGGTGGGCGGCACGCCGACCAGCGAGAGCGGCGGGCTGGTGCTGGGCAATGCCGACCTGGGCCGGCTGGTAGCGCCCAACCTGGTGATTGGGGGCTTCGCGTTCGACCCCAGCGGCAAACCCGTTTTCAATGCCGGCAATATCACGGCGGACCAGCTCGACCTCACCGGTTCTGCCGCGCTCACTTCGCTGGTACTGCAAACGGGCGGTAATGTGGACCTGCTGGGAACGGTCAAGCTGCCGGCCGCTGCCGGCTTGGGGGCCGAGGCGGGGGGCACGCTGACCAATAACGCCATGCTCACCGCGCAGAGCATTAAGGTGCGCGGCGGCTCCGTCGTCCTGACCGGAGCGGCCGGCAGCGGCATGGCGGCGGACATGATCGGGATCGATAGCTCGGGCACCATCGAGCTTGGCGGCAACGGCCCGACCGGCACGCCCACCACCTATCTGGGCGGCAGCGGCCTGGCGACACTGGCTACGCCGCGCCTGTTCATCACGGCCGCCAACGGCATGAAGGTGGGCGGGGCAGTCAGCATGCCGGGCCGGGAGCTGGAACTGGAAGCGCGCGCGGGGCTGCTGCAGGTGGCGGCGCCGCTGCAAGCCGATGTCGTGCACCTGAATGCGGATGCCATGGATTTCACAGCCGACGTGACGGCCAGCCTGGCCTCGCTGACGCCGGCCACCGCCGGCCACAGCATTACGATCGGTGCTTCCTGCGGCACGGCTTGCCTGTCGCTGACCCAGTTGAACAGGATTGCCGCTGCAACGGTCGGCATCGGCAACCGCGATGACGGCAGCGGCGAACCCATACCCGGTAGTACACCCGGCAGCAAACCCGGCACAAACGCGGGTACCACCAGCGCCGACACCGGCACCAGCAACAACTTTGGCGCGGGAGCCATCCACATTGGCGGCGCGGCCAACCTGAACCCGCTGACCACGCGCCTGGGCCTGCTCACCACCGCTGGCATCACGCAGGATACCGCCAATGCGGCCGCGGCCCTGAAGGTGCAGGAACTGGGCGTCGAAGCCAATGGCAATGTGCAGCTGGACCACAGCGGCAACCAGGTGGCGCATATCGCGGCCGTGGTCGGCTCCGGCAATTTCGACTTCCGCAGCGGGCAAGCACTGTCGGTAGTGCGGCTGCAAGGGGGTAGTTCGGCAAAGGGCAGCGGCTACGATATCAACGGCATCCAGGTTGCGGGGACGGCCACGCTGCATGCGGATGGCGCGCTGGCGACCGATGGGGCGGCCATCAAGGCCAACAAGCTGGTGGCGCGTTCGGGCGCCAATATCGGCGGCGCCGCGGCAGCGCTGCAGACCTTCGTGTCCGAGCTCGATGCCGAAAGCACGGCGACCAGTGGTAACGCAGCTATCGTCATCAGCAACAATGCCGGGGCGCCGGCACCGCTCACGATCCTGCAGTTGAAGCTCGCGCCCGGCAATGGCGGCGCGATCGCGCTCGATAATTACGGAGCCACGACGCTGGCTCCGGGCGCCCTGGTGAACAGCGACAGCGGCGATATCCGCTTGAGCGCGCACAGCCCTCTCAGCATTTACGGCAGTGTCCTGTCCACCTCGGGCGACATCCTGCTGGAGGCGGGCGATAGCGGCAGCGGCGGCGACAATTTGCTGATCGCCAGCGGCGCTTTGGTGAAAAGCAGCCAGGGCAACGTTTCGCTGCTTGCCGCTACCCAGGTCACGTATCCTCCCGGGAGCGTGCAGGCGCCGGGCGGCAGCATCGGGATCAACGGCGAGACCGTAAAGCCGCCGGCTACGCCGCCGACTTCGATCGACCAGTGCCAGCTGGATCCGACCTTGCCGGGCTGCCAACTGGTGTTGCCGCCGACGGAAGCGCAGCCTAGCAACCCGGTGCAGGCCGCCGTCAACCACACCATCCAGGTGATCAATAGCGCCAGCAACGGCGACACAGCCGGCCAGGCTTCAGTGGCCAGTGCGCCAGACCAGGGCAAGGAAAAAGCGAAGAAAGACGACAAGAGCGACAAACTGTCCCAGGAAAAAACCAGCGGAGCGAAACAGCATGAAGCCCCTGCAAAAATGTACTGCAACTAAGCTGGCCGGGCATGGCCTGGTACTGGCGTCGCTGTGGCTGGCTGCCGCGCTGGCGCTGGCAGCCCCCGTGGCCGGCACTGTGATCCAGTTGAATGGACCGCTGATGGCGCGCAAGGCCGACGGCACGGCAAAAGTCCTGTCGATCAAGTCGGAGGTCGAAAATGGCGATACGCTGGTGACGGAGAAAAGTACTTATGCCCTGGTGCGTTTTATCGACAATAGCGAAATCACTTTGCGGCCCGGCAGCACGCTGACTATTGAAAATTTCAGCTTCGATAGCGGCAAGCAGGAAGCGGACCGGGCCCAGTTCAACCTGGTCAAGGGCGGCTTGCGCTCCGTGTCCGGGCTGCTGGGCAAGCGCAGCAAGGAAAAGTTCGAGCTGAAGACACCGGCCGCCACCATCGGTATCCGCGGCACGCTGTTTGTGGCGGAAATTGTGGCGCCGGCCGGCAAACTGCCAGCGGCGCAGGCGCCACGCGCGCCCGGCCTGTACGTGCAGGTGCTGGATGGCATGATTCATCTCAACAACGGGGGCGGCAGCCTATCCTTCAATGCCGGACAGTTCGGTTTTACACCGGGCGCGGCGCTGCCTCCGGTGGTGCTGCCGCAGAACCCCGGCATGCAGTTCAATCCGCCGCCCATCTTCAATACCGCCGTGCCAGGCGGTAAAACCACGGCCAGCAACCAGGCGCCGCGCGCAGTCGACTGCGAAGTCCGGTAAAAAAGCGCTTGACCTTCCCATCATGGGATACTTGATACTGGTCGCCAGAGCATAGGCGAGGAGTATCCCATGAGTCAGTTCCAGCAAACCGTCCGTATTGAAGGCATGAGTTGCGCATCCTGCGTGCGCCGCGTCGAAAAAGCGCTGGCGACCGTGCCGGGCGTGGCGCATGCCGCCGTCAACCTGGCCACCGAGACAGCGCGTGTCGATTCCGATTCGCCGCTGGCGTTTGCCGCCCTGCAGCAGGCCATCGGCAAGGCCGGCTACACCGCCAGCGAACTGGCGGCGCCGGCCGCAGATTCCACGCCGCGCATTCCTGAAGGCCTGGCGGTGATTCTGTCCGCTGCGCTGTCGGTGCCCCTGGTGGTGCCGATGGTGGCGGAGTGGTTCGGCGTACACCTGATGATGCCTGCGTCGCTGCAATGGCTGCTGGCGACCCCGGTCCAATTCGTGTTCGGCGCGCGCTTCTATCGCGCGGGCTGGAAGGCAGTAAAAGCTCGTGCCGGCAATATGGACCTGCTGGTGGCGCTGGGCACCTCGGCGGCGTATGGCTTGAGCGTCTACCTGGCTTTGGCGCCGTCGCAGGGCATGGCGCACCTGTACTTCGAGGCGTCGGCGGTGGTGCTGACCCTGGTCTTGCTCGGGAAATGGCTGGAGGCGCGGGCCAAGCGGCAGACCGCTTCCGCCATCCGCGCTCTGCAGGACTTGCGGCCGGCGACTGCGCGCGTACGCCGCGAAGGCGAACCGGATGCCGATTTGCCGATTGGCCAGGTGCGGGTGGGCGATATCGTGGTGATCCGGGCCGGCGAACGCGTGGCGGTGGACGGCGAAGTGGTGGATGGGGCCAGCCACGTTGATGAATCGCTGATCACGGGCGAGAGCCTGCCCGTTGCCAAGCATGCCGGCGACCGCGTCACCGGTGGTGCGATCAATGGCGAGGGACTGCTGCTGGTTCGCACCGGCGCGACGGGCGCCGAGACCATGCTGTCGCGGATCATCCGCCTGGTGGAGGATGCGCAGTCGGCCAAGGCGCCGGTTCAGAAACTGGTCGATAAAGTGGCGGCGGTGTTTGTGCCGGTGGTGCTGGTGATCGCGGTGCTGACCTTTGGCGGCTGGTGGCTGGCAAGCGGGAGTGTCGAGCTGGCCGTGATCAATGCGGTGGTGGTGATGGTGATTGCCTGCCCGTGCGCGCTGGGCCTTGCCACGCCGGCCGCGATCATGGCGGGCACCGGCGTCGCGGCGCAGCATGGGATTCTGATCAAGGATGCCGAGGCGCTGGAGATGGCGCGCCAGGTCGATACCGTCGTCTTCGACAAGACCGGCACGCTCACGCAAGGCAAACCGGTGCTGGCGCAGCTGCTGCCGCACGGTATCCCGACCGCTCGGGCGCTGCAACTTGCCGCTGCAATCCAGCGCGGCAGCGAACATTCGCTGGCCCGCGCGGTGCTGGATGCCGACGCCGCAGCAGCCGGCGATGCGGCATCGCTTACCGCAAACGCGGTGACCACGCTGGCTGGGCGCGGCCTGGCGGCGACGGTCGAGGGGCTGGAACTGCTGCTGGGGAGCAGCCGGCTGATGGCGGAGCGGGACATCGACCTGGCGCCGCTGCAGCAGCGCGCGGGTGAGCTGGAAGCATCCGGCCACACGATTTCCTGGCTGGCCGACGCCGGCAGCAGGCAGTTGCTTGGCCTGCTGGCCTTTGCCGACCAGCCCAAGCAGCACGCGCGCGCCGCGGTCGAGCGCTTGCATGCCCGCGGCATCGCCACCGTCATGCTGACCGGCGACAACCAGGGTAGCGCGCGAGCGGTGGCGCAGGCACTGGGCATCGGCAGCGTGGAAGCGAACCTGCTGCCTGCCGATAAAACCGCCGTCATCGCCAGGCTGAAGGCGGAAGGCAAGCGTGTCGCCATGGTTGGCGATGGCATCAACGATGCACCGGCGCTGGCGGCGGCGCACGTGGGCATTGCCATGGCCACCGGTACCGACGTCGCCATGAATGCCGCAGGCATCACGCTGATGCGCGGCGAGCCGCTGCTGGTGGCGGATGCTTTTGATATTTCAAAACGCACCTTCAGCAAAATCCGCCAAAACCTGTTCTGGGCATTCATCTACAATGTGGCAGGGATTCCGCTGGCGGCGCTTGGCATGCTGAATCCTTTGCTGGCCGGCGCAGCGATGGCATTCAGTTCGGTCAGCGTGATCAGCAACGCCTTGCTGCTGCGCCGCTGGCAGCCTTCGAAGGAGTAAGCCATGAATATCGGACAAGCCGCTGCCGCATCGGGCGTCAGCGCCAAAATGATCCGCTACTACGAGAGCATCGGCCTGGTGCGGGAAACCGCGCGCACCGACAGCGGATACCGAATCTACGGCGAGAACGACCTGCACACGCTGCGCTTCATCAAGCGCGCCCGCAACCTGGGATTTTCGCTGGAGCAGATCAGCGACCTGTTGTCGCTATGGCAGGATACCGGCCGCGCCAGTTCGGACGTCAAGACTATCGCCATGAGCCATGTGAATGAACTGAACCAGCGCATCGTGGAGCTGACCGAGATGCGCGACTCCCTGGCGAGCCTGGCGAAAACCTGCCACGGCGACGAGCGCCCGGATTGCCCGATCCTGCAAACGCTGGGTTCAGCGCAGGAACATGTACACGGTGAGCACTGCGCCCACGATCACCACAAAGATGCGCATCAGTTGCGGGGGAAGGCGATAGATCAGCCACGAACCAAGAAGTCCGCCCGCAATACCACCCGCACATAAGGCCAGGGCGGCGGGCCAGCTGATCATGCCGGAGAAGGCGAAGATCAGGGTGGCGGAGGCATTCATCGCCATTGCCAGCATGTTCTTGGTGGCTGTCGCGGCGCGGATCTGCTGGCCGGCGATGGTCAGCGCGGCCAGCATCAGGAAGCCGATGCCGCCGCCGAAGTAGCCTCCGTAGATTGAAATACAGGCTTGGATCACGGCCAGCACCCACTTCGGCATGGTGGAGGCAGCCTGCACCGGCTGGCGGCGGAAGGCGCCCCAGGCGAACATGGTGGTGGCAAACAGCACCAGCCATGGCACCAGCCTGGCGAAGAAGGTCGGGGGTGTGATCCACAGCAGGATGGCGCCGAAAATGCCGCCGATAATGCTGATCGTGAAGAGCTGGGGGAAAGTCAGGCCGCTGACGCCGTCAGCGAACTTGCGGCCGGCAACGGCCGATGTCGCCTGGCTCGGGAACATGGCGACCGTGGAGGTCATGTTCGCAGCGACGGGATTCAAGCCGGCCAGCAGCAGGGCGGGGAAGGTGATGAAGGATCCGCCGCCGGCCAACGCATTCTGCGTGCCGGCGAAAAGTCCTGCTGCGGCGAGCAGTAAGATGGTGTGGAGTTCGGGCATCAGGCCATTATAGCCAAGCTGCCCGAGTCTTGCCTGCGCTCAGGCGACGCGGCGGCTGGCCGTGGTGCGCGTGGCGGCGATGGCCTCGGCGAGGCGGTCGGTGGCGCTTTCGGCTTCGGCAATGGAGCGCAGCAGGCGGTCGTCGCCGAATTCGTCGTATTCGATGGCCGCGCCGTATGCATCGGTCACGCCCAGGTAGCGGAACACGCTGCGCACCGACGCTTCGACGTGATTGATGCCTTCCAGCCGCTGGCCGGGGCCGTAGCCATAGTCGCCGCGTGACGACAGTATCACGAGCTGCTTGCCGGCGTCGGCCAGCAGCGGCCAATACGGTTCCCCGGCCCGCGAGCGGTCGAAGCCGAAGGTACGCCCGACGCGCACGATGTTATCCAGCCAGGCCTTGAACTGGGCCGGCGGGCCAAAGTTATACATCGGCACGCCGGCGACGATGATATCGGCCGCCAGCACTTCATCGACCAGCGTGTCGCTTTGCGCCAGCGCTTCCTGCATCCACGGCTCGCGCGCCGCAGGCGGGGTGAACGCAGCATGCACCCAGCCGCCTGTGACTGGCGATGGCGGCTCAGCACCAACGTCGCGATAGATGACTTCTGTTCTGCTATCAAGCTGGAGGTAGCGCTCGAGGAAACGTGCCGTCAGGCGGCGTGTATGCGAGCCATGCGCCTGTTCGCCGGAACGCCCCGGCCGGGCGCTTGAATCGATATGCAGGATGGTGGTCATAGTTCTCTCCATTGGGTTGCGATGACCGTACTGTGCGCCGGCCCGCGACCAGTGACAAACGAGCAATTCTCAGCGGATGGATGAACTGGATTCATGTATAGTGTTTAACATGAAACGCCGCCTGCCATCCCTGTCCGCCCTGCGCAGCTTTGAAGCAGCTGCGCGGCTGCAAAGCTTCAAGCTCGCAGCCGAGGAGCTGTCGGTCAGCGCGACTTCGATCAGCCACCAGGTGCGTGCGCTGGAGGAGGCGCTGGAGGTGCGGCTGTTCCTGCGCAAAACCCGGGCGGTAGAGTTGACAGCGGAGGGCCGTATTCTGCTGCAGGCGACGGGCAATGGCCTTGACGCGATCGCCGCCGGCGTCGAGCGGCTGCGGCGGGAGCAGCGCCGCACGGTCACCTTGTCGACCACGCCGTCCTTTGCGGCACGCTGGCTGGTGCCGCGCCTGGCGTCGTTCAATGCGGCCCATCCTGGGATCGCCCTCAACATCCAGGCCAGCAACAGTCCGGTCGACCTGGCCGGCGGCGCGGCGGACCTGGCGGTACGCGGCGGCGGCGGGCACTTCGCGGGTTTGCATGCACAACGATTGCTCCGGGCGGGATTCGCGCCGGTCGCCAGCCCCCGCTTGAAGCTGCGCAAGGCGAGCGACGTGGCGCGCCACCCGCTCATCCATTTCGACTGGCAGCGCGGCCTGAAAAGCGCCATCACCTGGGACAAGTGGGCGAAGGCAGCCGGCATCGCGCTGGACCTCAGCGCCGGTGCACACTTCTCCGAAGAGTCGCACGCGGTGCAGGCGGCGATCGCGGGGCAGGGCGTGGTGCTGACTGCATTGCCGCTGGTGCGTGAAGAAATAGGCATGGGACTGCTGGAGGCCCCGGTTGGCCCGGTGCTCGGCGGATTCGATTTTTATGTGGTTCGGCCGGAGGGCGACGATCCGCGCGACGAAGTACGCGCCGTCGAAGCATGGCTGCTGGCACAGGAGGTGCAATGATGGAGCCTTACAAGCTTTACTACTGGCCGACGATCCAGGGGCGTGGCGAATTCGTGCGCCTGGCGCTGGAAGAGGCGGGCGTTCCCTACGTCGACGTGGCGCGCGGCAAAGGGGGCATGAAGGCGATGAACGAGGTGATTGCCGGCGGCAGCGACGAGCGCGCAGCGTTTGCGCCGCCGGTGCTGCGTGCCGGCGAACTGCTGGTCGGCCAGACTGCCAACATCCTTTTGTTCCTTGGTGCGCGCCACAAGCTGGCGCCGCGTTCGGAGGCGGGGCGGCTGTGGTGCAACCAGCTGCAGTCGACTATCGCCGACATCGTGGGCGAGGCGCACGACACGCATCACCCGATTTCGCTCAACCAGTATTACGAGGAGCAGGCGCGCGAGGCGAAAGCCAGGTCGCGCGATTTCGTGACGGAGCGTATTCCGAAATACCTCGATTATTTTGAGTCGGTGCTGCAGGCCAATGGCGGCCGGGGCGGCTGGATGGTTGGCTCGCGCCTCAGCTACGTCGACCTGTCGCTGTTCCAGTTGCTGGACGGCTTGCGTTATGCCTTCCCGAAAGCGATGGCGGCATACGCAGGCCGCTGGCCTGGACTGGAGCGTCTATCGGCGAAAGTGGCGGCGCGTCCAAATATCGCCGCCTACCTCGCATCAAAGCGCCGCCTCGCCAACAACGAGGATGACGTGTTCCGGCATTACCCGGAACTGGAGCAGGGCGTGCGCGTCAGGCCGACGCGCGGGTGACCGGGTAGCCGGCGTCCACAATGGCGGCCTTGATCGGCTCCAGCGCTGCAGTCGAGTTGACCTTGACGTGCCGGCCCTTCAGGTCTACCTCGACAAAGGCTGCCGGGTCGACGGTGTGTACGGCTTCCGTTACGGCCGAGACGCAGTGGCCGCAAGTCATATTTTCCACAGTCAGTTCATACATTTGGAGTTCCTTTCGTCATATGGGTAAACGTACTTTAATCCTTCCTGCCATTGTAAGGTCAAGCGTGCTGGCGCTGCTTTTGCTTCAGGGCTGTTCCGCGAAGTATGCTCCGCCGGGATCGGCAGGCGCAGCCAGGGAAATGGCTGCGCATGCGGCCGACGGTTCGCCAGCGTCGGCGGTCGAAGCGCAGCGCGGCAAGTATCTCGCCTATGAACACTCGGTCACAGTCGATTCGCCGGAGGGCGGCGTTAAGCCGCTGCTCGATAAACTGGTCGCGGCTTGCCAGGCCGACGCGGCTAACCAATGCACGCTGCTGGCATCCGGCGTGGCCGGCGGCCGGGAGTCGAGCGCGCATATCCGGGTACGCGTCAAGCGCGCCGGCATCGAGAAGCTGATTGCGCTGGCAGCGACCGGCGGCGAAGTCGCATCGCGCAACACTTCGGCGGAAGACCTGGAAGGCCCGATCCGTGACAACGCCAAGCGGCTTGACATGCTGCGCTCCTATCGCGAAAAGCTGCTGGCGCTGGAGAGTAAAGTAGGCAGCAACGCCGAAGCCCTGATCAAACTGTCGCAGGAACTGGCGACGGTGCAAAGCGAACTCGAATCCGCGACCGGCGCCGAAGCGCGCCTGATGGAACGGGTCAATATGGACCTGCTGAACATCTCGATCCAGTCCCGCACCCAGCGCGGCTTCTGGTCGCCGGTCAAGCGTTCGCTCAGCGATTTCGGTAGCAACCTGTCGGAAGGAATCGCCACCGCAATTACCGGCACGGCATACATGCTGCCATGGGTGCTGATCCTGTTCGCGCTTGGCCTGTTGGTGCGCAAAGTCTGGCGCAAGTTGCGCAAGCAATGATTCATCAAACCGAGCAAAGATGAAAAGGCATTCGATGCCGGTATCCTCCAGGCTGGCAAGCCGGTCACCGCGGAGTACCGCTTCTTGGTGGTGAAGGGCGAAGTTGTGAGAGGATCGATGTACCGTTTTGCAGGAAAGGCGACCTTCAGCGCGAACATCCCGGGCGAGTTAATGGCCGCGGCTGGCGCGGTTGCGCAGCTATACCAGCCGCACGCGGTATTCACCATGGATCTTGCCGAGACCGCGGACGGGATCCGTATCATTGAATACAACTGCTGGAATGCATCGCGCCTTTACGCGTCTGATGCCGCGAGGATTTTCCACGCGGTCCAGGATTACATGATGGAGATGGAATGAAACAATCAATTGTCCACATTGCCCTTGTCGTGCGCGATTACGATGAGGCGATCGATTTCTATGTCAACACGCTCGGCTTCGAGCTGCTCGATGATACCTATCAGGCGGAGCAGGACAAGCGCTGGGTAGTGGTGGCGCCGCCCGGTGGCAGTGGCACCACGATCCTGCTGGCGCGCGCTTCCAGGCCGGAGCAGGAGCCCTTTGTCGGTAACCAGGCTGGCGGCCGGGTATTCCTGTTCCTGAACACGGACGATTTCTGGCGCGACTTCGAGCGCTTGAAAGCAAAAGGCGTGCGGGTCGTGCGCGAGCCGAAGCAGCAGGACTACGGCATGGTTGCGGTCTTCGCAGACTTGTACGGCAACCTGTGGGACCTCCTGCAACTGAATCCCGGCCACCCGATCGCACGCCGAGTGGCCTAATTTGGGCGGCTTTCGCCGGGACGCAGCGTCAGGACCCGCACGCCGTTTCGTGTTACAGCCACAGTGTGCTCGAACTGCGCGGATAATTTTCCGTCCACTGTAACGACAGTCCAGCCATCATCCTCGGTCCGGACTGCGTGGCGGCCTTCGTTGATCATTGGTTCGATGGTGAATGTCATGCCTTCGCGCAGAACGAGCCCGGTCCTTGGCCGTCCCCAATGTAGTACCTGGGGCGGTTCGTGCATTTCGCGTCCAATGCCGTGTCCGCAAAAGTCGCGTACCACCGAGTAGTTGCTGCGCCGCGCGTGACGCTCGATGGCATGCCCGATGTCGCCAAGCCGTGCGCCAGGGCGTACGGCCTGGATCCCCTTCCACATGGCCTCATACGTCACCTGCACCAGCCGCCTGGCAGATGGAGAGACATCGCCGACCAAGTAGGTTTTGCTGGAATCTGCGATAAAACCATTCTTCTCCAGAGTGATATCGAAGTTCACGATATCGCCATCCAGCAGGATTTCACTCGGCGATGGGACGCCGTGGCAAACGACGGCGTTACGGGAGGAGTTCAAGGCGTAGGCGTATCCATACTGCCCTTTACTTGCGGGGCGTGCATTGAGTTCATTCACTATGAAGTCTTCTACCAGGTCATTGACCCGCATGGTGGACATACCGGCCAGGATGAACCCGTCCAGGAAGCCGAACACGCTCGCCAGCAGCCTGCCGGATTCCGCCATCAAGGCGATTTCTTCCGGCCGCTTGGTCATGCTGGTGTCATTCGCAGGGGCGGAACCTCGACGCCCGCGGCGCGCAATTCCTGCGTAACGACTTCGTTGAAGGTCAAGGTCGGGTTCATTTCGCACAACATGCCGATCTTGATCCAGAAACCTGCTTGCGCATTGATGGAGCGGCACGACACTGCACTGGCTTTGCGGATCTGGTCGTGCAGTTCGTCTTCGATGTTTACAATTCCCATTTGCTTTTCCGTATATATGAAACGTATATGAATCATATATCAGTTCGAGCGGCCGCGCAACGCGGGTGAACAAGGGGGCGACCCTTGGCTCGGAGCCGGCGCGCCAGAAAAAAAAGCCCCGCACTGGGCGGGGCTTTTTCGGGGAGGCGGGAGTGCTTACAGCACGTCGCTCGCGTGGTCTGCCAGGCGGGAACGTTCGCCGCGTGCCAGCGTTACGTGGCCGCTGTGCGCCCAGCCTTTGAAGCGGTCGACCACATAGGTCAGGCCGGACGAACCTTCAGTCAGGTAAGGCGTGTCGATCTGGGCGATATTACCCAGGCACAGGATCTTGGTGCCAGGACCGGCGCGCGTCACCAGGGTCTTCATCTGCTTCGGCGTCAGGTTCTGCGCCTCGTCGATGATGAGGAACTTGTTGACGAAGGTGCGCCCGCGCATGAAGTTCAGGGACTTGATCTTGATGCGCGAGCGGATCAGGTCCTGCGTCGCCGCGCGGCCCCATTCGCCGCCTTCACCGTCGGACTTGTTCAGCACTTCCAGGTTGTCGTCGAAGGCGCCCATCCAGGGACCCATCTTCTCTTCCTCGGTACCCGGCAGGAAGCCGATATCTTCGCCCACCGGCACCGTGACGCGGGTGACGATGATCTCGTTATACAGCTTGGTCTCCAGCACCTGCGCCAGGCCGGCGGCCAGCGCGAGCAGGGTCTTGCCGGTGCCGGCCTGGCCCAAGAGGGTGATGAAGTCGCAGTCCGGATTCATCAACAGGTTCAGCGCGAAGTTCTGCTCGCGGTTGCGGGCAGTGACACCCCAGACGCTGTTCTTGTTGTGCGAGTAGTCGCGCAGGGTCTGCAGCACGGCAGTCTTGCCGTTGATCTGCTTCACTTGCGCGTAGAACGGCGACTCGCCGTTGTTCGGTTCCAGGTAGACGAACTGGTTCACCAGCAGGGACGGGATGAACGGGCCTGTCACGCGGTAGAAGGTGCTCGACTGGCCGTGCTTGTTCTCCTGCCATGACTCCATGTCCTTGCCATGCTTGTTCCAGAAATCGTCCGGCAGCTGGACGATGCCCGAGTACAGCAGGTCGGTGTCTTCCAGCACGTGGTCGTTGAAGTAGTCTTCCGCCGGCAGGCCCAGGGCGCGCGCCTTGATGCGCATGTTGATGTCTTTCGACACCAGCACCACGGCGCGCTCCGGCTGTTCCGCTTCCAGCGAACGCACCACGGCCAGGATCTGGTTGTCGGCCTTGCCTTGCGGCAGGCCTTCCGGCAGGTCGGCTACCTGCACCTTGGTCTGGAAGTACAGGTGGCCCTTGGCATCCTTGTTACCCAGCTTGTTCAGCGGGATGCCGTTTTCCATGTCGTCGTCGTCGGTGTTGCTGACCAGGGCATCCAGCGTACGCGATACCTGGCGTGCATTGCGCGCGACTTCGGTCATGCCTTTCTTGTGGTTGTCCAGTTCTTCCAGCGTCATCATCGGCAGGAAGACATCGTGTTCTTCAAAGCGGAACAGCGAAGACGGGTCGTGCATCAGCACATTGGTATCGAGCACGAACAGCTTGGTGCTGCCCACCACGTCGGCCTTGCGGCTGCTGGCGGACTTGAGCACCACTTCGTGCTCTTTGTGCTTGGCCGGGTGCGGCGCATCGGCCTTGATCGGCGTGACCTTGGCGCGGGCTTGCGGCGCGGCCTTGGTGCGCGGTGGCGCCGGGACGTCGTCCGGCAGCTTGACGGCCTTCAATGCAGGCGCCTTCTTGGCTGCGGTCTTTTTCGCAACCGGTTCTTTTACTGCTTTGGCAGCAGTCTTGGGCGCCGCTTTCTTCGGCGCGGGTGCTGCCTTTTCTTCAGTAGGGAAGGGAACCGGATTTGCTCCGCTAGCCTTCGGGTAGTCTTTAGCCAGCAGCAGGGTGGCTGGCTTGCTAGGCAGTTTTGGCAGTGGCATCAGGATCTCAATCTAAAAAAGATGCGCCCACGCGAGGGCGAATGCCCGGCATGGACGTACTGTGGGGTGAATCGGAAAAACTAAAGGATGCCTGGCGGGCGTCTGCGTCGCCCGAAAGCCGGTGGGCATGCCACCGGGGACAGTGGGTGGAAGGACTTGCTCGACTCAAAATCTGGCTGACACGTTCAAATGTAAAGCTCCCGTTGAGCTAACACATTCGCAGCGAGGGCCTTGCCATCAGCCCAGGTTTGCCACGAATTCCAGCACTTCATCGACGTGACCTGGTACTTTCACGCCTCTCCATTCTTTCACCAATCGGCCTTTTGCGTCAATCACAAACGTGCTGCGCTCAACGCCGCGTACATCTTTACCGTACATTTTTTTCATCTTCATGACATTGAAGGCCAGGCATACCGCTTCCTCCGGATCGGAGATCAGTTCGAACGGCAGGCCCAGTTTCGCCTTGAAGTTCTCGTGCGAGCGCAGCGAGTCGCGGCTGATGCCATAAATTTCAGCGCCGGCGGCAGTGAACTGCTCGTGCAGGTCGCGGAAGGCCATGTTCTCGGTGGTGCAGCCCGGGGTGTTGTCCTTGGGGTAGAAGAACAGCACGGTGGATTTGGCGGGGCGGCCCGAAAGCTGGAAGGTTTGGCCGCTGGTCATGGCGGCGCTGAAGTCGGGGATGGTTTGGCTCATGCGCGTTTATATGGGGGCGAAGTGTTATTTTTCAATGATCAATGCCAGCAGGGCTTTGCGGCCTTCGCCCATCAGGATGTTATAGGTGCGGCAGGCGGCATTGGTGTCCATGCATTCGACGCCGACCTGCCTGGCGGTCAGCGGCGCGGCCAGGCGCGGATGGACGAAACGCTGGCGCTCGCCGGTGCCGAGGATGACCACATCCGGCTGCTCGGCCAGCAGTTGTTCGAAATGTTCGACTGTCAGTTCCTCGAACTGCGCCACCGGCCAGGGGCGCGGGGCAATTTCCGGCAGCACCAGCAGGCTGTAGTCGTAAGGCTTGCCGTTGATCTCGACTCCACCTTCGAAATAACCGGAAACGGTCTGGTACTGGCCGGTGGTGCTGGAGTGGAGCTTCATAACTTTTCGCTATATTTAAATACAATAGAGATCTTATTGTAACGTTTTGCGCATATCGATGGTTGATTAAACCAATTTAATTCGGCAGAATGGGTATTTTCGCAATGCAGCATTTATACGTAAGGGATTGATTTTGCGTCCGGTTCAGAAATCCAACAAGCTTAACGAGATTTGTTACGAGATCCGCGGCCCTGTGCCGGAGAAGGCCCGCCTGATGGAGGAAGAGGGCCACAAGATCATCAAGCTGAACATCGGCAATATGCAGCCGTTCGGTTTCGATCCGCCTGACGAAATCGTCCACGACATGATCGTCAACCTGCCGAATGCGGCCGGTTATACCGATTCCAAAGGCCTGTTTGCGCCGCGCAAGGCGGTGATGCACTACACGCAGCAGAAGAAAGTCGCCAACGTGACGATGGACGACATTTACCTGGGCAACGGCGCGTCCGAGCTGATCGTCATGTCCATGAACGCGCTGCTGAACAACGGCGACGAGGTGCTGGTGCCCGCGCCGGACTATCCGCTGTGGACCGCGGCAGTCAGCCTGTCCGGCGGCAAGCCGGTGCATTATGTCTGCGACGAGCAGCAGGACTGGTTCCCGGACATCGACGACATGCGCAGGAAGATCACGCCGAATACCAAGGCGATCGTGGTCATCAACCCGAACAACCCGACTGGCGCGCTGTACCCCGACGAAGTACTGCTGCAGATTATCGAACTGGCGCGCCAGCACCAGTTGATCATCTACGCCGACGAAATTTACGACAAGGTGCTGTACGACGGCGTCACCCACACCTCGATCGCCGCGCTGTGCGAAGACGTGTTCTGCGTGACCTTCAACGGCCTGTCCAAGAGCTACCGCTCCTGCGGCTACCGCGCGGGCTGGATGGTGCTCTCGGGCGAAAACAAGAAATATGCGAAGGACTACATCTGGGGCCTGAATATGCTGGCCTCGATGCGCCTTTGCGCCAACGCACCGGGGCAGTTTGCGATCCAGACTGCGCTCGGCGGCTACCAGAGCATCAACGACCTGGTGGCCCCTGGCGGGCGCCTGCTCAAGCAGCGCGACCTTGCATACAAGCTGCTGTCCGAGATTCCGGGTGTCAGCGTGGTCAAGCCAAAAGCTGCACTGTATATGTTCCCCCGCCTCGATCCGAAGATCTACCCGATCGCGGACGACCAGCAATTCGCATACGAACTGCTGGAAGAAACCAAGGTCCTTATCGTGCAGGGCACGGGCTTCAATTGGCATAGCCCGGACCACTTCCGCGTGGTGTTCCTGCCGAACTCGGACGATATGGAAGATGCATTCGGCCGCATCGCACGCTTCATGGAAAGCTACCGAAAACGGCACGGGCACAGCTAACAAAACCAGGGAATTTGAGAGATGAAATCGATTAAAGTAGGTTTGCTGGGCGTAGGCAATGTAGGCGCCGGGACGTTCAGTGTATTGCGACGCAACCAGGAAGAGATCCGCCGCCGCGCCGGCCGCGGTATCGAGATTGTGGCCGTATCGGCCCGCAACCTGGAGCGCGCAAAAGAGCGCACCGAAGGCCAGTGCAAAGTAGTGGCAGACCCATTCGCGATCGTCAACGATCCGGAAATCGATATCGTCGTGGAGCTGATTGGCGGCTATGACACCGCCAAGGAACTGGTGATGCAGGCCATCGCCAACGGCAAGCACGTGGTCACCGCCAACAAGGCGCTGCTGGCCATGCATGGCACCGAGATCTTTGCCGCGGCCCACGCCAAGGGCGTGATGGTCGCCTTCGAGGCGGCTGTCGCAGGCGGCATCCCGATCATCAAGGCGCTGCGCGAAGGCCTGACGGCCAACCGCATCGAATGGATTGCCGGCATCATCAACGGCACCACCAATTTCATCCTGTCCGAGATGCGCGACAAGGGCCTGGACTTCGCCACCGTGCTGAAGGAAGCGCAGCGCCTGGGGTACGCTGAAGCCGATCCGACCTTCGATATCGAAGGGGTGGACGCGGCGCACAAGGCGACCATCCTGTCGGCGATTGCCTTCGGCATTCCGGTGCAGTTTGAAAAAGCCCATATCGAGGGTATCACCAAGCTGCAGGCGATCGACATCAAGTACGCCGAACAACTGGGCTACCGCATCAAGCTGCTGGGCATCGCGCGCCGCGCCCAAGCGACTGGCGGCGAAGGCATTGAGCTGCGCGTGCACCCGACCCTGATCCCGGCCAAGCGCCTGATCGCCAACGTGGAAGGTGCGATGAATGCAGTGCTGGTGCAAGGCGACGCGATCGGCGCCACCATGTATTACGGCAAAGGCGCCGGCCAGGAGCCGACCGCTTCCGCCGTGATTGCCGACCTGGTCGACATCACCCGCCTGGCGACAGCCGATCCCGAACACCGCGTTCCGCACCTGGCCTTCCAGCCGAACGCGATGACCGACATCAAGATCATGCCGATGGCCGAGATCACCACCAGCTACTACCTGCGCATGACGGTGGCTGACCGTCCGGGCGTGCTGGCGGAACTGACGCGCATCCTGGCCGACGCTTCGATCTCCATCGACGCCATGATGCAGAAGGAACCGGCAGAAGGCGAGACCCACACCGACATCATCCTGCTGACGCACCAGACGCAGGAGAAGAACGTGGTGGCGGCCATCGAGAAGATCGAAAAGCTGACCAGCGTGGTGGGCAACGTCACCAAGATCCGCCTCGAGAACCTCGCGTAATAAAAGTCGGGGTCAGCTCCGGCAATCGGACATTTCGCGTAGCGAAATGTCCGATTGCCGGAGCTGACCCCGACTTTCATAAAAAAACGGGCGGCGCTGGGTCGCCCGATAAGGGAGGTACTACTGCAGCAAAGGCATTATTTGCCGGCGACAGTCAGCTCACTCTTCACTTCCTTCACTCCAGCCACGGCGGATGCCGTTTGGATCGCTTTGGCGCCGGCGTCGGTGTTAGCCACAGTGCCGCTCAGGACCACTACGCCCTGGTTAGCCGACACGATGATCTCTTTCTGCTCCGACAGGGCTGCCTTGACCTTGGCCTGCAGCGTGGAGTCGGCGGTAGCGACTGCGGCACCGGCCATGGCGCCTTCCTGCTGCGCATGGGCGGACAGCGAGGCGAGGGCGAATGCGGCGGCGGCGAACAGGCTTGCGATCAGTTTGGAATCCTTCATGGTCTATCTCTCCATTTTCAAGTTGGCAGTCAACGCTTGTGCGTTGTCATTGGTATTGCAAGGCGCGTGCCAGGTAAAGAAATCAATGACTTAGCTGTGTGGCAACATGAAGTTTGTCGCCGCAAAGCGACAGGCTGCCGGCCTCGATGCGCAAGGCCCTGATTTGACGGGCTTTATGCCTGTCGCCCCTAGGCGACAGGTTCATTGCGGAACTGTGATGCGTTCAATTCGTGCTTTTGCAGCAGGCGATAGAACTCGGTCCGGTTGCGCTCTGCCAGGCGGGCGGCGTCGGCGACGTTGCCGTCGGTAAGCTTGAGCAGCTGCACCAGGTAGTTGCGTTCGAAGCGCTGCTTGGCTTCGGTGTAGCTGAGCACTTCCAGCGAGGGCACGCGCAAGGCGCGCTGCACCAGGGAGAGCGGTACCAGCGGCGCGGTGGCCAGGGCGCACGCATGTTCCACGACGTTATACAGCTGGCGCACATTGCCCGGCCAGGAGGCGCGCGACAGTGCTTCCAACGCTTCGGGGGCGAAGCCGTTGATTGTCTTGCCGTATTTGTCGGCCAGCATTTGCAGGAAGCGTGTGGCCAGCAGGCCGATGTCTTCGCGCCGCTCTGACAGCGATGGCAGGGTGAGCGTGATCACGTTCAGGCGGTAATACAGGTCTTCGCGGAACTGCCCCTCCAGCATGGCAGCTTCCAGGTCGCGGTGGGTGGCGGACAGCACGCGTACATTGACCGGGCGGCCGCTATCGGAACCGACCTGGCGCACCACGCGTTCCTGCAGCACGCGCAGCAGCTTCACCTGCAGCAGTAGCGGCATGTCGCCGATCTCGTCGAGGAACAGCGTGCCGCCGTCGGCCGCCTGCAGCAGGCCTTCGCGGCTGGCGACGGCGCCGGTGAAGGCGCCTTTCACGTGGCCGAACAGTTCGGATTCCAGCAATTGCTCGGGGATGGCGCCGCAGTTGACGGCGATGAAGGGTGCGGCGCAGCGGCGGCTGGCGCGGTGGATGGCGCGCGCCAGCAACTCCTTGCCGGTGCCGCTTTCGCCGCGTATTAACACGCTGGCGTCGGAGGCTGCGACCAGCTGCGCCTCATGCAGCACTTCTTCCATGGCGCGGCTGCGGCTGATGATGTCGGCGCGCCATGTGCCGCTGCCGGCATCCGGTGCGGCTTCGGGGGCGGCGACGCTTAGCGCCTGGCCGATGCGGTCGAGCAGTACCTTGGCGTCGAAGGGCTTGGTCAGGTAGGCGTAGGCGCCGAGCGAAGTGGCTTCGACCGCATCGGGAATGGTGCCGTGGGCGGTGAGCAGGATGACCGGCAATGCGGGATGCTGGCTGCGGATCTGCTGGAACAGGGACATGCCGTCCCGTTCCGGCAGCCGCACGTCGCTGATCACCAGCGAGGGCAGGGCGATCGACAGGTTGGCCAGCGCGGCTTCGGCGCTGCCGACGGCGGTGACCTGGTAGCCATTGGCGTTCAGGCGCATCGACAGCAGGCGCAGGAGGTCGGCGTCGTCGTCGACCAGCAGCAGGCGGGGGGAGATAGGTGCGTTCATTTACTGGCTCTCGCAGGCAGGCCGCGCTCGATCTCTTTGAGCGCTTCCAGGGTTTCGTTCAATTGCTCGTTCTTGCGCTGGTTATCTTTCAATTGCGCGCGCAGGCGGTCGCCGTCATCGATCAGGCGGCGCGTTTCTGCGCATTGGGCTGACAGGAGCTGCGCCAGTTGCCGCAATCCCTGGGCTTCCGGCTCCGGCGCCGTGGCTACGACGTCGAATTGCGCCTGCGCCTTTGCCAGGTCGCCGCCGCCGCGCGTCAGGGACAGCACCATGGCCGATTGCAGCAGCACCTTCGGCGTCTTCTGTTGCTGCGACAGGCCGCTCAACTCCTTCAGCAATTCGCCTTGCGTCATGCGGCGCAGCGACTGGTGATAGGCCAGCAGCGGCGCCACCTCGTCCTGCGGCGCGACCAGCAATGTCAGCGGCGCGGGAGCGGGCGGCGGCGGCAAGGGCGGCAGCGCCGGTGCAATGGGCTGTCGCTGAGCGCAGGCGGCGAGCAGCAGCGCTAGCAGGAAGACCGGCAGCAAGGGCGATTTAATATTCATAAGGAAGTTCGATCCGGAAGTGGGCGCCGGTGCTGGCCGGCAGCAATTGCAGTGAGCCGCTGTGGGCGCTGATGTATTCGAGCACGATGGACAGGCCGACGCCATTGCCGCGCCGCGCGCCGGGCGGCTGGCGCGTCCCCTGGTAGAAAGGTTCGAAAATATGGGCCGCGTCTTCCGGCGCCACGCCGGGGCCCTGGTCGATGCAGTCGATCGCCAGCGTGCCGGCCTGTTCGCCGATGATGAAGCGCACCGTGCCGCCTTCAGGGCTGTAGCGCACGGCGTTGGTGAGCAGGTTGCTGGTCGCGATGGCGAGCTTGCCGGGATCAACGGAAATGGGCGGGGCGCCGCCTTCCACCGCTACATCGAGCCCGCGGGCCTGCCATTGCAGACGCTGGGCGTCGACCGTGTCGCGCAGCAGGGCCGCGATATCGGTGGACTGGCGCTGCAGGTGCTGGGCGGCGAAAGTGGCGGTGTTATAGCGCAGCAGGTCTTCGATCTGGTTTTGCAGCGAGGCCGTGTTCTGGCGCAGGATGCCGGCCACCTCGCGCTGGTTCGGCGTCAGCGTGCCGGCTACCTCATCTTCCAGCAGGGCCACGCCTTCCACCAGCGCGGCCAGCGGGGTTTTCAGTTCATGCGAGATGTGGCGCAGGAAGCGCGATTTGTCGGCCTCCAGGCTGGCCAGGCGCTGGCGCAGCCAGTTCAGTTGCTGGCCGAGGCGGCGCAGGTCGTCCGGGCCTTCGACCTCGATCGGCTGGTCGTAGCGGTTGCCGCCCAGGCGGTCGATGGCGCCTTCGATTTGTGCCAATGGGCGCGCCAGCCACATGCCGCAGCCGAGCGCCAGTGCGGCGGCGAGGCTGATGGAGGCGAGCAGTTGCCCGGCCAGGACGCTGCGCCGGTGTTCCAGGCCAAGCAGGATGCGCTGGTTGCGCTGGTCGACTTCGCGTTTGACCTCGTCCGCCAGTTCCTCGTTGATCGGGGACAGGCCGGCCAGCGCGGTGTTCAACATGTGCTGGCGCTGGGCGCGCTTGGTGTTCGGCGCCTGCAGTGCATGCCAGGCTTGCTCGCCCTGGTCGCGCCAGGCGGTAAAACTGGCTTTGGGTACGGAGGGCAGGCCGGCTGACAATGCGGAGAGCGCGTCCTCCCCATCGCGCCAGGCGGCGGCGTAGCGGTCGCGGAAGGCGGGGTCGTCCAGCACCAGGAACTGGCGCGCGCTGCGTTCCATGGCCACGCTGCGTTCGGCCAGGCGTTGCACGTTCGCGGTCAGCACGACGGCGTGCTGGCCGACTTCGCGGCTTTCAGCGGCCAGCCGGTCCAGCGTGAACAGGGCCTGGATCGAGGTCGCGCTGAGCAGCAGGGCGATCAGCAGGAAGACGCCCAGTAATAATTGGCGGAAAGAAAGCTTGATGAACATAGGGCATGCGCCGGCAACCGCAAGGGTTAACCGGCGCATGATAGGGGAATTCGCTTTACTGCCGCGCTCTATTGCTTACCCGTCGAGGCGCCAGGCGTATTGCATGCGGGCCCACGATTCCTGCGCTACGCCATCGATGCTGCCGGGCTTGAAGGCGCACATCGAGAGGCCTTGCAGCGCAGCCCGGTCCAGGTCGCGGAAACCGCTGGTGCGTTCGACCTTGGCGCTGGCCACGTGGCCGTCTTTGCCGATCAGGAAGGCCAGGGTGACCGTGCCTTCGTCGCCGTTGCGCAAGGCTGCCGCAGGGTAGGACGGCTTGGCGCAGCTTGCGGCGTCGATCACTGCGGCCACGTTCAGCGGCTTGTGGCGCACAGGTTCGATCGGATCGCGCGTTGTGTCGGGACCTGGCGGGACCGGCGGCGTCTTGTCACGCGGCTTACTATCGGGCGGCGCGGTGGTGATCGGCGGATCGACCGGCGTTATCAGGATCGGCAACTCGGGCAGCGTGATGACCGGCAGTTTTGGCGGTGCGATGTCCGGCATTTTGGGCGGCAAGACTTTCGGCTCTGGCGGCAACGGGGTCACCGTGACCGGCTCCGGCTCCGTGACACGGTTGACCAGGATCGTTGAGTGCTTCAGCGCGATGCCTGCGGCAACAAGGTGCAAGACGGCGACAAAAGCCAGGCCGGAGTAGTTCTTGCGGGAGGTGTCGAAGTTCATGGAAATGCTCCTTTCTTCTTGTTGGTAGGCTGAATTGCCAGTCCATGGCAAGATATTCTTCCATCTGATGGAAATAAGCAAGCAATTTTTCTTGCTATGTCTTAGCGTGGTATCCTTCCATCATCTGGAAACGAGGAATGCTATGAATAAGATCAGGGTACTGCTGGCAGATGATCATCCCGTGGTAATGGGCGGTTTTGCGACGGCGCTGGCCGGTTTTGGCGTGGAAGTTGTAGCTCAGGCAAGGACGCCGGCTGAGGCGGTCGAGGCCTACCAGGCCCTGGTACCGGACGTTGCTATCCTGGATATGCGCTTTGGCGAGCAGATGACGGGCCTCGATGCGGCGCGCCAGATCCTGGCCGTGGCCCCTAAAGCACACTTCATCTTCCTGACCCAGTTCGACCAGGATGCGCTGGTCAAAGAGGCCTACCGTATTGGCGCGCGGGCGCTGGTGACGAAGGATTGCGACCCGGCCGAGCTTTTCACCGCCGTGCAGCGCGCCGCCCAGGGCGAGTTGTACTTCATGCCCGCCATCGCGGAACGCCTGGCCAGCCTGTCAGTGCTGGGCGAGCAATCGCCGCAAGCGCTGCTCGACGAGCGCTCGCTGGAAATTTTCAAGCTGATGGCGGAGGGCCTGACCAATGCCGAAATCGCCGATAAACTCGGCGTCTCCAGCAAGACGATCAGCAACTCCAGCCAGGCCATCAAGGACAAACTGGGCGTTGAGCGTGCGGCTGATATCACCCGCCTGGCGGTGCGCCACGGCGTGCTGCAAGCCTGATGCGGGCCAAGTGGCGCGTCGGCACGCGCGGGCGGCTGCTGGCGATTACCTTGCTGCCGGTGCTGGCGTTGTTTGCTACGCTGACCTGGTACAGCTACCAGTCGCGCCAGTCGGAGGTGCATGCCGAGTTGGCAGAGCGCGGGCAATTGCTTGCCAGTGCGCTGGTGGCGAGCAGCGAAATCAGCCTGGTGCACGGGCAGTTCGACGAGCTGCGGGCAACGATCAACGGCATGCTGCAAACCGACGGCGCGATTCATCGCGTGACCTTGCTCGATGCGGAGCGCAAGCCGCTGCTGGAAGTTGCGGCGCGCGGCGACGCGCCGCCCGAAGCGCGCTATTACGAAGCGGCAGTGCACAAGCGTCTGCTCTACGTGACGGGGGGCGGAAACCGCAATGTGGGCACGATGGGCTATGTGCAGGTGAGGATGTCGGCGACTGCCTTGCTGCGCAAGGCCCG
This sequence comes from Duganella sp. Root336D2, assembly GCF_001425005.1. Classification (GTDB taxonomy): domain Bacteria; phylum Pseudomonadota; class Gammaproteobacteria; order Burkholderiales; family Burkholderiaceae_D; genus Rugamonas. The sequence continues at coordinate 979,549 of NZ_LMDB01000012.1, forward strand.
CGCGCGCTTCCAGCTGGAATTAGGGGTGGCGCTGGCGGGCCTGCTGGTATGCGCGGGCGTAGCATGGCAGATGACCAGCGGCTTCGCCTTGTCGCTGCAGGCGTCCATGCAGGCAGTGCGTGCGGCGGATGCCGAGAAGCGCCGCCTGCTGCAACGCGTGACTACGGTGGTGGAGGATGAACGCAAGGCAATCGCGCTCGAGATCCACGACGAATTGAATGCGACGCTGATCGCCGTGCGGCTGGAGGCGCAGCAGATCGCGGGCCTGGCCGGCGCGCTGCAGCCAGCCGAACCTGCGGCCCAGGTTCGCGAAAAGGCGCAGGCGATCACCAAGCTTGCGCTGGGCTTGTACAACAGCGGCCGCACGCTGGTGCGCCGTCTGCGGCCGGAGATGCTCGACATGCTTGGCCTGCAGGGCGCGCTGGAAGAAATGGTGCGCCAGGTCGGCAGCAGCCATCCTTCCTGCCGCTTTTCGCTGCATACCGAAGGCGATTTCGGCGGACTCGATGGCGATGCTGCGATCTCGGCCTATCGTATCGTGCAGGAAGCGTTGTCGAACATTGTGAAGCACGCTCGCGCCAGCGCAGCCAGCGTTGAAGTGGCCCGGCATGGCGACGCCCTGCGGATTTCGGTGGCCGACGACGGGACCGGCTTCGACCCGGCGCGCACTGCGGCCGGCGTTGGCCTGGCGGGCATGCGCGAGCGGGTGCAGGCGCTGGGCGGCAGCTTTGCGATGGACTGCTCGTCAGGCACCCGTATTGCGATTACGCTGCCGGTGGAGGCGTGGCGCGCGGCAACCTGACGCGCACCAAGAGGCCGTGGCCGGCAACGCCTTGGTCCAGTTCAAGCGCGGCGTGGTGCAAGACCGCGATATCGCGCACGATTGCCAGCCCCAGGCCTGAGCCGCCCGGATTCGCCTGCATGGTGGAAGCGGCGCGGTAGAAGGGCGAAAACACGCGGTCGCGGTCTTCGGGCGGAATACCAGGGCCGCTGTCTTCGACCTCCAGCACCACATGCGCGTCGCCCGGCAGCACGCGCAGCACCACGCTGCCGCCGCGCGGCGTGTAGTGCAGGGCGTTGTCGACCAGGTTCGACACCAGCTCATGCAGCAGCAAAGCCTGGCCATTCACGCTGGCTTCGCCGTCGCCCTCCAGCGAAAGGTCGATGCCGCGGGTGACGGCGGATAGTGCCAGTTCCAGCGCGACCTGCTGCACCGTCTCGCGCAGCGGCACCGGCACCGGCTCGCGATTTTCGCTGTGCTCGATGCGCGCCAGCATCAGCAGGCGGTTTGCCAGGTGCACGGTGGAGTCGGTGGTGGCGGCCATGCTGGCCACCACATTGCGCAGCTCCGGCGAGGCGGAGGAATCGCGCGCCAATTCGCGCTGCGCCAGCTCGGCCTGGGTCTTCAGTACCGTCAGCGGCGTGCGCAACTGGTGCGATGCGTCGGCGATGAAGCGCCGCTGGCTGGCGATCAATCCCGCGATGCGGGTGGTCGAGGCATTCATGGCCTGCACCAGCGGCCGCACTTCCTTGTGCACCAGCGCAGGATCGAGGTCGGACAGGTCGGATACATTGCGCGATTCCACCTCGTGCTTCAATTGCATCAATGGACGCAGCACCAGCTTGACCGCGAACCACACCAGCAAGCCGGCCAACAGCACCACGCTGGCCTGCCACGCAATGGTGTCGTACAGGATCTTCAGCGTCAGGCCTTTGCGGGCATCAAGCGTTTCGCCTACCTGGATCAGCGCGATGCCGCGCATATTGTCGTCATATACCGGCTGCAGCAGGGCAGCAATGCGGATCGGCTGGCCGTTGTAGTTGGCGTGGTAAAAGCGCACCAGGGCAGGGTAGTTCTCCGAGCGCGGCACATTGGCCGGTACTGCGGGCAGGTCGTCGTAACCGGAAACCGTCTCGCCCTTGATGCCGGTGACTTTGTAGTAGATGCGGCCCAGGGTGTCGGTCTCAAAGCTGTCCAGCGCAACGTAGGGCACGTCGACCACCACTTTCCCGCCTTCTACCGACACGCGCTCCGCCAGCGCGCGCGTGGAGGCCAGCAGCGAGCGGTCGTACGCCATGTCGGCCGCGTCCACCGCATTGTAGTAGACAGAGATGGTGTTGATGATTTCCAAGAGAACCAGCGGCAACAGCAGCCAGCGCAGCAACTGGCCGCGCAGGCTGCCCATGGCGAGCATGGCCTTCATCAGGCTTTCGCTTCGGCCGGCTGCAGCAGGTAGCCGATGCCGCGCAGGGTTGTGATGGCCGCAGCGCCGGGCTCCTTGCGGTCAAGCTTCTTGCGCACCCGGTGGATATACAGCTCGATGGCGTCGAGGTTGGCGTCATCGGCCAGCGAGAACACCTGGTCGAACAGTTTTTCCTTGGCGACCGGCTTGCCGCCCTTGGTGATCAGCGCTTCCAGCACGGCGTGTTCGCGCGGCGTGAGCTGCAGGTTCTCGCCGAAATAGGAAAACATGCGGCTGACAGTATCGAAGCGCAGCGCGCCGCATTCGTACACCAGCGATTCATTGCCCGCGCTGCGGCGCAGCAAAGCCTTCACGCGCGCTTCCAGTTCGGCCAGTTCGAAAGGTTTTGCGAGGTAATCGTCGGCGCCCAGGTTCAGGCCCTGCACGCGATCCTCCAGCCCGCCGCGCGCGGTCAGGATCAATACGGGCGTCTTGCCCCCGCGCGCGCGCAGGCGTTTCAGCACTTCCAGCCCGTCCATGCGGGGCAGGGTCAAATCGAGGATGACCAGGGCATATTCCTGGGTCAGCAGCAGGGAGTCGGCGTCGGCGCCGTTGTCGGCGCATTCGACAGAAAGGTTGGCATCGCGCAGGGCTTTGGAAAGCCAGTGTTGTAATTCGGTGTGGTCTTCCACTAACAATATTCGCATGGCATTTGCCTGAAAGGCGTTTGAAAGGTTGGCGATTTTATAGTTGAACCGTGCCAGAGCGAGGCATGACTGAAATAACTATAAACCCAGGAGACTGATTGTGAAAAGAACTTCGATGGCAGCGGCCGTCGCGATGATGTTTGCCGCCTATACTTCCGCCCACGCCCAATCCAATGTGCAGGTGTACGGCCTGCTGGACATGGGGGTCGACATTTCCAACAATGCCCAGGCGGGCGGCGGCAGCGTAACCCACGTCAGCTCCGGCGGCATGAATACTTCGCGTTGGGGTATCAAAGGCAGTGAGGACCTGGGCGGCGGCCTGAAAGCCGTGTTCCAGCTCGAAAGCGGCATCCTGATGGATACCGGCGCGCAGGATGGCAACCTGTTCAAGCGCCAGGCCAACGTCGGCCTGGAAGGCAACTGGGGCCGCGTGATCCTGGGCCGTTCCTTCACCAGCGTGTACGACACCGTTATCCGCTTCGACCCGATGGGCTTTGCGCCTTACTACTCCTGGGCGACCGGCGGCAGCGCCACGTTGCCAAGCAAGTACGGCATGACCACCGGTTTCGATAACCTGATCAAATACTCCGGCAAGACCGGCGACTGGAACTATGGCTTCAGCTACGGCATGGGCGAGCAGCAGGGCGCAGGCGCCAGCTCGGCTGACAGCGCCAAGTACGCCGGCGCGGTCAGCTACCAGTCCGAGTCGCTGGGCGCCATGTTCACCGCGGAGCGCATCAACGGTAACAATGTGGTCGCCACCGGCAACCGTGACGAGACCACCGCATACCACCTGGGCGGCTATTACGCCACCGGCGATTTCAAATTCTGGCTCGGCGGCCGTACCTACAAGCTGGTGGCGGGCAAGGCCGCTACGGCTGATGTAAAAGGCAACACCTTGTGGGCTGGCGTGGCATACAAACCGCAGCCAAACGTCACCATCACGGGCGCCGTGTACCACATCGACCAGCGCAACCTGGCCGCCGGCAAGGACGCCGATCCGACCATGTATGTGCTGCGCTATCGCTACGCCGCATCCAAGCGCACCGACCTGTATGCGACTGTCGGTTACACCAAGGGCAAGCATGACCAGCTGGTTGGCCTGTCGCGCGACGATGCAGCCTTCGGCGACAGCCAGCACGGTGTAATGGTTGGCATCCAGCACCGCTTCTGATAATAATGAAGCCATGAAGATCCTGCTCTCCATCTTCGCTTCTGTCCTGCTGCTTGCAGGTCAGGTGCACGCAGCTGAATGCATCGTGCCGTCCAAGCCGGGCGGTGCGATGGACCTGACGTGCAAGCTGGCCCAGAAGGGCCTGGCGACGATGGCGGGCGGGCAGCCGATGAAGCTGGTGTATCGCCCGGGCGGGATCGGCGCCGTGGCATGGCACTCGCTGGTTTCGCAGCGCCGCGCCGAACCGAACACCCTGGTGGCTTTTTCCGGCGGTTCGCTGCTGAACCTCGCGCAAGGCAAATTCGGCAAGGCCAAGGCGGACGATGTGCGCTGGGTTGCGGCGCTGGGGGCGGACTACGGCATGATCGCGGTGCGCTCCGATTCGCCGTTCAAGTCGCTGGCCGACCTGGTGGCGGCGCTCAAGCGCGATCCGTCGAAGGTGCTGATCGGCGTCAGCGGCACGATCGGCAGCCAGGACTGGCTGAAGGTGGCCCTGCTGGTACGCCAGGCCGGCCTGGACCCGAAAGTGCTGCGTTTCGTGGCGCTGGAGGGCGGCGGCGAGTCGTTTACTGCGATGCAGGCGAACTACGTGCAGGTAGTGTCGGGCGATGCTTCCGAAGCCAACCTGGCCGGCAGCACGATCCGCGTGTTGGCCGTGATGTCGGAAGAGCGCTTGCCGGGAAAACTGGCTGCGGTGCCGACGGCGCGCGAGCAGGGCTACGACATTGTCTGGCCGGTGATTCGCGGGGTCTGGATGGGCCCCCAGGTGGCAGATGCCGATTACCAGCAGTGGGTGAAAACCTTCGAGCACCTCATGGCGACGCCGGAATTCGCGAAACTGCGAACGGAAGCGGGACTATATCCCTTCAGCCTGACAGGACAGGCGCTCAACGAGTATGTGCATAAAGCCGTGGACGATTACGGCAAACGCGCCAGCCATCTGGGCCTGGTGCGCTAAACATTCCTCAAAAATTCTAGGAGACACAAATGATCAAGACGACCCTGGTGGCCGCCGCGGGCCTGTTCGCGTGCACCGCTTTCGCACAATCGCCTGCAGGCTATCCTGCCGACTACCAGAAAGTGATCGATGCGGCGAAAAAAGAGGGCAAGCTGGTGGTGTACGGCGCCACTGACAGCAAGGCTGCGCAGCCGCTGATCCGCGACTTCAACGCGCTGTACCCCGGCATTACCGTCGAATACAACGATATGAATTCGACCGAGGTGTACAACCGCTTCATCTCCGAGATGGCAGCCGGCGGCAATACCGCCGACGTGATGTGGTCGTCCGCCATGGACCTGCAGATGCGCCTGGCCTCCGACGGCTACGCACTGAAATACAAATCGGTGGAAGCGTCGAAGATCCCTGGCTGGGCGGTGTGGGACGACCAGGCATATGGCACCACGTTCGAGCCGGCAGCCATCGTCTACAACAAGCGCCTGGTCGATGCCAAGGAAGTGCCGCAGACCCACGCCGACTTCGTGAAACTGATCCAGCAGCCGAAGTTCAAGGACAAGGTCACCACCTACGACATCGAAAAATCCGGCGTCGGCTTCATGTTCATGAGCCAGGATGCCAAGGAATACCCGAAGTTCCTGGAGCTGGAAAACGCCTTCGGTGAAGCGAAAGTGCGCGTGCAGTCTTCCACCGGCACCATGATGGAGCGTATCTCCTCCGGCGAAAACCTGATCGGCTACAACGTGCTGGGTTCCTACGCCCTGGTGCGCGCCAAGACCGACCCATCGATCGGCGTGCAACTGCCGAAGGACTACACCCTGGTGATGTCGCGCGTGATCTTCATCAACAAAGGTGCAAAGAATGTCAACGCCGCCAAGCTGTGGCTGGACTATACCCTGTCGCACCGCGGCCAGACCATCATCGCCAACGAATCCAAGCTGTTCGCGATCCGCGCCGACGTGAGCGGCGAAACCACTTCGTCCGACCTGGTCAAGCAGATCGGCCAGGACAAGATCAAGCCAGTGCCGGTGCACCCGATCCTGCTGCAGTTCCTGGGGCCGCAGAAACGCATGGCCTTCCTGAAGCAGTGGAAAGAAACCGCCGGCAAGAAATAAGGAGCTGTCAATGACCACCGCGACTTTGCAGGGAACGGGGCGCGCCAGCATCAATTGGCCGCGCTGGATCGTGGCAGTGCTGACCTGCACCGCCATCTTCCTGCCGCTGTTCCTGATCTTTTACCAGAGTTTCCTGTCGGCGCCGTTCTTCATGCCCGGCAAGGAAGTAGGGTTGGACGCCTTCCGCTTCATCTTCGATGACCCGGATTTTGCAGTGGCATTCAAGAACGGCCTGCTGCTGGCGGCCGGCCTGGCCGCCATCGCCGTGCCTTTGGGCGGCATGCTGGCTTTCCTGATGGTGCGTACCGACCTGCCGGGTCGCGGCTGGATTTCCCCGCTGCTGCTGGTGCCGATCTTCGTGTCGCCAATGGTGATGGGTTTCGGCTATGTGGTGTCGATGGGCCCTGTGGGCTTTTACTCGACCTGGGTGAAAGACCTGATCGGCTTCATCCCGTGGAATGTGTATTCCTTCACCAGCATCGTGATCATCGCCGGCCTGACCCACGTGCCGCACGTCTACCTGTACGCTTCGTCGGCGCTGAAGAGCCTCGGCTCGGACGTGGAAGAAGCGGCCCGCGTGGCCGGCGCCTCGCCGCTGCAGGTGATGTTCAACGTGTCGCTGCCGATGATCATGCCGGCGCTGGCCTATGCCGGCGTGCTGGTGTTCTTCCTCGGCTTCGAGGTGTTCGGGCTGGTGCTGGTGCTGGGCGATCCGGAAGGCCACCTGGTACTGCCGACCTACCTGTATAAGCTGACCAACAAGCTGGGTACCCCGTCCTACCACCTGATGGCGGCAGTGGCGGTGTGCCTGGTGGCGGTGACCATGCCGCTGGTGATGATCCAGCGCTGGCTGCTGAAATCGGCCAATAAATACGTGTCGATCAAAGGCAAGGGCGCGCGCAGCAAGGCGCTGCCGCTGGGCCGCTGGAAATGGCTGGCGTTTGCCGTGCTGGGCGCCTGGCTGCTGGTCACCATTGTGATGCCGCTGTCCGGCATAGCGCTGCGCTCCTTCGTGCAGTACTGGGGCGAGGGCGTAAAGCTGGCCGACGTCCTGACGCTGCAGCACTTCCGCGACATCTTCGAACAGCATGCGCTGATCCGCGGCATTATCAACACGGTGCTGATCGGCGTGATCGGCGGCGGCCTGGCGGTCTTCTGCTATAGCTTTATTGCGCTGGCCATGCACCGCAAACCTGACCTGCTGACCCGCGTGCTCGATTACAGCGTGCTGGTGCCGCGTGCGGTGCCAGGCCTGCTGGCTGGCCTGGCTTTCCTGTGGGTGTTCCTGTTCGTCCCCAGCTGGCTCGATGGCATGCTTAAAGGCTCCGACAACGGCCTGGCGGTGTGGCTGGTGGAAAACGCGATCCCTGCGCTGCGCAGCCTGCGCACCACCATCTTCGCGGTGTGGCTGGCGTATTCCGTGGTGTGGATGGCTTACGGCATGCGCCTGATTTCCACCGCTCTGCTGCAGGTTGGCCCTGAGCTGGAGGAAGCGGCACGCGCGGTTGGCGCCCGCCGCGGCCAGGTAACCCGCGACGTGACCCTGCCGCTGATCAAATACGGCTTGCTGGGCGCGTGGCTGATGATTTTCCTGATCTTCGAGCGTGAATATTCGACAGGCGTGTACCTGCTGTCGCCGGGTACCGAAGTGATTGGCGCGCTGATCGTGTCGCTGTGGGCGGGTGGTTCGACCGACCTGGTGGCGGCACTGTCCTTTATCAATATCACCCTGGTCGGCATCGGCCTGGGCATAGCGCTGCGCTTCGGCGTCAAGCTGCATAACTGAGACCACGATCATGAAACGAGACCTCAAAATGAATGAACTGTCCGTCGAAGACCTGCACCTGGACTACGGCACCGGCGCCCACGCCAACCCTATCCTGAAGGGCGTGTCGATGCACCTGCAGAAGGGCGAAGTGGTGGCGCTGCTGGGCCCTTCGGGCAGCGGCAAGACCACGCTGCTGCGCGCCGTGGCCGGCCTGGAGAGCCCACGCCAGGGTTCGATCGACATCGGCGAGCGCCGCGTATTCGATGGCAGCAAGGGTTTTGAAATGCCGGCCGAACAGCGCAACCTGGGCCTGGTGTTCCAGTCCTATGCACTGTGGCCGCACAAAACCGTGGCGGAGAACGTGGCCTACGGCCTGAAGCTGCGCAAGATGAACAAGGAAGAAATCGGCCGCCGCGTGGGCGAGGTGCTGAAACAGCTTGGCCTGGGCCACCTGGGCGAGCGCTTCCCGCACCAGTTGTCGGGCGGCCAGCAGCAGCGCGTGGCGATTGCCCGGGCGCTGGTGTACAACCCGCCGGTGATCCTGCTGGACGAGCCGCTGTCGAACCTGGACGCGAAGCTGCGCGAAGAGGCGCGAGCGTTCCTGCGCGAGTTGATCGTGCGCCTGGGCCTGTCGGCGCTGATGGTGACCCACGACCAGGGCGAGGCGATGGCGATCTCCGACCGCATCCTGCTGCTCAATAACGGCAAGATCGAGCAACAGGGCACGCCGCAGTCGATGTACGAAACACCTGAGACCTTGTTCACGGCCGAATTCATGGGCAGCAACAACCGCCTGCCGGGCACCCTGCTGTCGCGCGAAGGCGACAAGGTAGTGATCGATGTTGCAGGCAGCAAGCTGCAGGCAACGGCACGTGGCAAAGGCGGCGATTCGATTGCCCCGCTGATCCGCGTCGAAGAGGTGCGTGTGAACACCTCCCAGGTTGAAAATTCGCTGCAGCTTGCTTTGATCACCTGCATGTACCTGGGCGACCGTTGGGAATGCCTGTTCAAACGCGGCGATATCAGCGTGCGCGCCCATTCCAAGTACCGTCTGCAGGATGGCCAGTACTGGCTGCAACTGCCGGCCGACAAGCTGTGGGTCTTCTGACCCGACACCGTTGCTTCCTCCAAGCTTTGGCGGCCGGCTTGCTGGCCGCTTTTTTTTGCAGGTGGCTTGATACTCCGCTGCCCTGGCTGATTGGGCCGCTGTTCGCCAGTGCTGCGCTGCGCATCGCGGGTGTTGACCTGTGCTGCCCGGTCGCGGCACGCGCGGCAGGGCAGTGGGCGATCGGAACCGTGCTTGGACTGTACTTTACGCCCGCGGTGCTGGCGGTGGTGGCTGCGCGTGCCGGCTATATCGCGGGGGCGGTGGCGTTTGCGCTGGCGCTGGGGTGCTTGTGCGCCTGGCTGCTCAAGCGGCTGGCCGATGTCAGCGCCGCTACAGCATTCTTCTCGATGGCGCTGGGCGGTGCCTCCGAGATGGCAGTGCAGGGCGAGCGCCACGGTGCGGCAGCGCAGCACGTGGCGGCGGCGCAGGGCGTGCGGCTGATGTTCGTGGTCAGCTTCCTGCCGTTTGTGCTGCGCTATTGGAGCGGGCATGGCATGCCGCCATTGCCTGCGGTTGCCGCCGCGGCACCTTTGGCATCGCCCGCGGCACTGGGCGCCTTCGGCCTGCTCGCTGCGGCCACTTGCGCGGCGGGCTGGCTAATGTGGAAGCGCGGCGTGCCGAACGCCTGGGTGCTCGGCCCCTTGTTCGGCGCCGGGCTGCTGGCCGCGGCGCAAGTGCCGGTCGGCGGCGTGCCTGAATGGATGGTGCGCAGCGGCCAGCTTTGCATCGGACTTTCGCTCGGTACCCGCTTCACGCCCGGCTTCCTGCATACCGCGCCGCGCTTCATGGCAGCAGTGGCCGCCTGCACCGCGACCGCGCTGGGCTTGGCCGCGCTTTTCGGGCTGCTGCTTGCGAAGATCGGCAACCTGCACCCCGCCACGGCCTTGCTGGCGACTTCTCCCGGCGGAATCGCGGAAATGGCCCTGACCGCACGCGCGCTGTACGTCGAAGTGCCTGTGGTCACGGCTTTCCATGTGTGCCGGATGGTGGTGCTGGTCCTGGCGGTCGGTCCGGCATTTCGGCGCCTGCTACGCATGTGATGCAGTTGTCGCAAAGTATTAAAATGCGATACTTTGGCGCGCCGGGTTGAGAGCTTGCGCAATGTGCTGTATGTTGTCGATATTTTCACTATTCCCGTGCCGCAACATGAGCCATCCCAGCCAGTTCGATCTACTGAAACAACGTCGCTTCGCGCCGTTTTTCTGGACCCAATTCCTCGGCGCGTTTAACGACAACCTGTTCAAGACCGCCCTGATTGTAGCGCTGACCTATGAAGCCTCCAGCTGGACCGACCTCGATTCGTCGCTGATCACCAACCTGGTGCCCGGCCTGTTCATCCTGCCGTACGTGCTGTTCTCGGCCACTTCCGGCCAGATCGCTGAAAAAATCGAGAAGGGCAAGCTGGCGCGTCTTATTAAATGGCTGGAGATCGGCATCATGGGCGTGGCAGCTATCGGCTGGTTCACACACACGCTGGTATTGCTGCTGGTCGCCATCTTCGGCATGGGCATGCACTCGACGCTGTTCGGCCCTGTTAAATACGCCTATATGCCGCAGCACCTGAAGGCAGAGGAACTCACGGGCGGCAACGGCATCGTTGAAATGGGTACCTTCGTCGGCATCCTGCTTGGCCAGGTGTTCGGCGCAATCATCGTCAATTACAAGCCTGACGGGATCGTCTGGCTGGCTGCTGCTACCGTATTCTTCGCAGTGATAGGCTTGGTCACCGCGCATGGCATCCCGAAAACGCCTGCACCGCAGCCGGACCTGAAAGTGAACTGGAACCCGTTCACTGAATCGATCCGCAACCTGCGCTTCTCGGCCGGCAACCGCTCCGTCTTCCTCTCCATGCTGGGCAATTCCTGGTTCTGGTTCTATGGCGCGATCGTGCTGGCGCAGTTCCCCGTGTATGCCAAGGATTACCTGAAAGGCGATAACAGCGTCTTCGTGCTGCTGCTGACGATGTTCTCGCTGGGGATCGGCGCCGGTTCGCTGCTGTGCGAAAAGCTTTCCGGCCGCAAGGTGGAAATCGGCCTGGTGCCTTTCGGTTCGATTGGCCTGTCCGTATTCGGCATCGACCTGTACCTGGCCAGCCAGGGCTACAGCGCACCGGGCGAAGTGAATGCCTACGCCATGGTGATGCTGCCCGGCGCATGGCGCATCATCCTCGACGTCGTGATGATCGGCGTGTTCGGCGGTTTCTTTATCGTTCCATTGTTCGCGCTGATCCAGTTGCGTGCCGACCCGCAGCATCTGTCGCGCACCATCGCCGGCATGAACATCATGAACGCGCTGTTCATGGTGGTGGCGACCGGCGTAGCGATTCTGCTGCTGGCCCAGGGTTTCACGATTCCGCAAGTATTCCTGGCAACCGCAATCATGAACGCCCTCGTGGCGGCGTACATCTTCTCGCTGGTGCCCGAGTTCCTGATGCGTTTCCTGGCATGGCTCCTGATCCATACTGTGCACAACGTGAAGACCATCGATGCCGACCGCATTCCGGAAGAGGGCGGCGCTGTCCTGGTGTGCAACCACGTCAGCTACGTCGATGCGATTGTGATCGTGGCAGCCAGCCCGCGCCCGATCCGCTTCGTGATGGACCACCGCATCTTCAAGACGCCGTTCTTTGGCTGGATCTTCCGTACCGCCAAGGCGATCCCGATTGCACCTGCCAAGGAAGACCCATGGCTGATGGAGAAAGCCTTTGTCGATATCGCACAAGCGCTGCATGAGGGCGAGCTGGTTTGCATTTTCCCGGAAGGCAAGCTGACCAGCACCGGCGAGATGAATGAGTTCAAGGGCGGCATCAGCAAGATCATTGAACGCACCCAAGTGCCGGTGATCCCGATGGCGCTGCGCGGCTTGTGGGGCCACCTGCTTAGCCGCAGCAAGGACGGCCTGCTGGAACGCGCTTTCCGCAAAGGCTTCCGTTCGCATCTTTCGCTGGCGGTGGGCCAACCGGTCGAACCTACCGAAGTAAGCCCGGAACTGCTGTATCGCCAGGTAGCAGAACTGCGCGGCGACTGGAAGTAGAGAAATGTAGTTAATGGTCCAAGCGGGCTACATACCTCTACATACAAAGGCGCCGTCACGGCGCCTTTGCTCCTTTCTACAATTGGTTTTCCAAAAACTAATGTGAGAAGGACAGTCAATGAAAACAATCCTGAAAACCGGTTTCTCCGTTGCCATGCTGTCTGTGTTGGCGGCATGCGGCGGCGGCGGCGAAGACGACAAACGGCCGAAGCAGGTCTCGGCGGCTGTGGACTTCGACAAGGATGGCATTACTGGCTGGACCGGCAGCTCCTCCGACTACACACCTGAGACCGCACCAACCAACGTCGTCTTCGAACAGCGCGCGCTGCCAACTCCGCTGACCGGCAAGGGCTACCTGGTTGGCGGCACCAATCGCAGCGACGACCTTTTCCTGTTCGTGAAGAAGCAGTTCTCCGGCCTGGAAAAGAACACCACGTACAACATCACCTTCTCGCTCAAATTTGCCAGCAATGCGCAAACCGGATGCATGGGCGTGGGCGGTGCGCCAGGCGAAGCAGTATGGGTCTATGCGGGCGCCACGGCGACCGAGCCTAAGGCGGTTACTGCCAATAACGCGATCCGCATGAACATCGATCGCGGCAACCAGGCCGAAGGCGGCAAGGACGCGCAAGTCATCGGCAACATCGCCAATGGCCAGACTTGCGGCACCGCTGTTTCCTATGCCAGCAAGACAGTGAAGAACGATAAGGCGCAGAAGGTGACGACCGATGCGACTGGCGCGGTGTGGATCATCCTTGGCATCGATTCCGGCTTTGAGGCGTATTCGCAGGTCTACCTGCAAAACGTTCAGCTCGACGCGACGCCGGCGACGCTGTAATCGCCTCGGTGTTGACCTTCACGGAAAATTAACCTACTGTGTCGGCGGGGCGGAACCGCCAAGCCGGCCTGTCTTTGCTTCGTGCAGGGACAGCCTCTGCGGGGTTACCCCGCGGGATGTTTGATGTTCTGCATTTCGCCGCATGAGTGGCATTGCGCTTCGCGCAACCATACGCACGCTTCACGAGACTCGTTGGCGGCTCTCTGCCCCTTTTCAATTCATGGATAACGAAAAACTTACCGCGCTTGCGCTTGCCGACACGATGCTGGCCACGGACGGTAGCCCGGAGAACCTGATCGCGGCGTGCGACCGCGTTTTCGACGCGACGCAGCCCTGGGCCCCTGGCGTCTGCATGGCGCTCGTCATGCGGACCGGAGAGAACTTCCATTACTTCAGCCGGCACGAGTTGGCCGACATCTTGTTGCAACTCCTCGGTCGCGGTCACGTTGACTACGATGACGAAGATGAGGATGAAGAAGAGGGCGGCGCCGATGCGCCCCCATTCATCAAGCTGCAGGATGTGCGGCGCTATTGCCTCGAGCAGCCGATTCGCCCGCCAAAACCCGCATGGCTGGCCGAACTCGCACTGCCGGACCTGCCGACTGTCGGCGACCTGGCCGTATGGCTGAACGAGCCGGTCGGCGCGCTGCGCTGGTTCGCAGACCAGTGGCGCATCGCGCGCGACGAGCAATCGCGCCTCCAGCATTACCACTATCGCTGGGTGCCAAAGCGTAGCGGCGGCCTGCGCCTGATCGAAATTCCGAAAGAGCGGCTACGCCGCATCCAGCAGAAAATACTGCGCCAGATCCTGGACCTGGTGCCGCCGCATGCATCGGCGCACGGCTTCCGGCGCGGGCATTCCTGCGTCACGCACGCTGCACGGCACGCCGGCCAGCACGCCGTTGTGCGCATGGACCTGAAGGATTTTTTCCCCAGCATCCAGCACGCGCGCGTCCAGGCGCTGTTTGAAAAGCTCGGCTACCCGGAGAGCGTCGCTGGAACATTGGCGCGCATCTGCGTTAACCGCGCACCCCATGACCTGTTCCGCGACAAGCAATCCGGAGGCTCACTTGCCTGGTCCGAACGCCAGGCCTTGAAATCGCCGCACCTGCCGCAGGGTTCTCCTTGTTCGCCTGCGCTGGCCAATCTCTGCGCCTACCGGCTTGATATACGGCTTGAATCGCTGGCGCGCTCGCTCGGCGCGTCATATAGTCGCTATGCCGACGACCTGGCCTTTTCTGGCGGGGACGAGTTTGCGCGGTGCGCAGAGCGCTTTCATATCCAGGTTGCCGCAATCGCCCTGGAAGAGGGCTTCCGTGTGAACACCCGCAAAACGCGGCTGATGCGCGAAGGAACGCGGCAGCAAGTGACGGGCATCGTCGTCAATGCGCATCCGAACATTGCTCGCGACGAGTACGATAAACTCAAGGCGACGCTGACCAATTGCGTGCGTCATGGGCCGGAATCCCAGAACCGGGAGAGTCACCCCAACTTCCAGGCCTATCTCGCAGGCAGGATTTCTTATGTTGCGATGGTAAATTCCGACCGCGCAGCTAAGCTCCAGCGGCTTTTGGACGATATAGTTTGGCCAACTTGATTACAATGTCCGATTCTTTTAATCGTATTCGATGTAATTCATGCACATTTGGGTAGATGCGGACGCCTGTCCCGCTGTAATCAAGGACATCCTGTTCCGCGTAGCGGAGCGCACGCAGATCAATGTCACGCTGGTGGCCAACCAATTGATCCGTGTTCCCGGCTCGCGCTTTATCCGCGCGCTCCAAGTTCCGGCGGGTGCCGATGCAGCCGATGCCGAAATTGTCGAGCGTGTGAGCGCCGGTGATATTGTCGTTACCGCGGATATCCCGCTGGCTTCCCTGGTACTGGAGAAGGGCGGTCTCCCACTCAATCCTCGTGGAGATTGGTACACCAAGGACACCATCGCGCAGCAGCTGACGATGCGCGCCTTCATGGAAGAACTGCGCGGCGCCGGCGTCGATACCGGCGGACCAGCGGCCTTCAGTCAAGGCGACCGGCAGAACTTCGCCAATGCGCTCGACCGCGAGCTGGCGCGCAGAAAGATTGCGCGAGGCTGATTCGATTTACTTGACGTCGACCATGCCATGCCAGTGAACGCGTAGCACATCTTCTTTCTTGGCTGCGTCGTAGCGGCGTTTTCCGATGGCGAGCATGATTCGCTTGCCCTTGGCAAAGCCAGGAAACGGACGCATGTCATCCCTGGGTTTTGCAGTCTCACTGGAGATCAAGTATCGAGTTCTCCCTGGTTACTGTGCGTCGAGACCTTTGACAAGAAGCTCCGCGACAACGGTATTAAGGTCAAGCCCACCTTCATTAGCCAAATCGTGCAGGCGTTTTACCAAATCGCCGTTAAGTTTGACTGCAAACGGTACCAGGCCAAGTGCTTGATCGCGTTTGCGCTGCTCGCGCTTGTCGATGGCAGGATTGGTGGAGGTTCCGAACGAAGTAGCGCCTGGTACGGCCATCTTACCCATCAATTTTTTCGCGTCGCTCTTTGCCAAATCAGTCTTTTTCATATTGCTCTCCAATTCAAAAGCGCCATTCTACGCGTTTCAGGTGAGCCACTTGCCGAAGAATTCTCCATTACGGAATTCACCATGCCCTTTGACGAGGATTTCGCAATCAGCCATTTCTAATGACAGCTCTTTCACGGTCTCGAAGGAACCATTGCAGTTGTCAAAGTCGATGAGAAAATTTCTCAATTTCCCCATCAATGCGAACTGCTTGATTCCTTGCTGATCGATGGAGGTTTCATGAATCTGCAATTCGACCAAGCTGTCAAGCCTGGTCAAGTATCCAATACAGTCGTTGGTCAATTGATCATTCTCCTTCAACCGGAGTTTCGCAAGTCGGGGCAAATTCTCAAGACTGCTTAAACCTTGATTGGAAATTTCAGTGAATTGCAAATCGAGGTTTTCAATGCTCGTGACTCGGCAGACGTGGCCTAGTCCTATGTCATCCAGGTTGGTTCCGGAAAAACTAGCGGAGGAGAGGTGCTTGAATTCCGCAAGCAGCCTGAGTTCCTCCATGTCCAGCTTCGAGTGGAGCGAGAGATGACTGATCGACGTGTCAAACGGCGCCCCCTGGATGACGACAGATTTGTGTGATTGACTAACCGGGACGAACATATACGCCTTTCTATGAAATCTCGAACTGGAACCAGTTGTTTTTCTTTGCCTGGAGCAGACCGCTGATTCCGAAGTATAGGTCGACTTCATTCAACTCAACTGGCAAGGAAGACAGCCTGGGAGCCGACTTGCGCTCCAGCCAGCGGTGATCCAGGAAGGTCTTCAGCACAGTCACGGTATTTTCATAGTCGCAGATGCTCAGTATCCTCAACTGGTTCTTGCGGTCCTTGCCCAACGGAGACATGCTGATGCCCTGGTAATAGGCCCAGAGATGCGTTTCCGGACCAATGTATGAGCCGAAGGAAATCAGGTGAAGGGGGAATTTGCTGATCAAATGACCGCAGCAACCGATCCATCCCAACGGAATGTAGAAGGCATCATCGTTTTCGAGTACGTGTTCTCGTGCATAGCCAAACTCTTTTGCGGCTTCGGAGGATAGTTGGGAGAGGAACAGCGCTTCAGCGCTGTCGAAAATGGCCGAATCGGTTTCGGCTAGCCGGAAACCGAATTCTGCAACGGTTTGTCTAAACGCCTCACTGGTGGCGGGGAATCCATGATCCGGCTCCTCCAATGGATTGCCGCAATACGGACAGGATGTCAATTCGGATTGGCAAGAAAGCCCGCAGATTTCGCAGATGTGCGGCGTGTTCGCTTCATTCACATTTTGAGTCATGTTCTTACAGCAGTGCGGCGAGGTTGTGAATATTCATCTTATTTTGAGGTTCATGCCTGCCAGGTTGGCTTCAATGATTTCCGCATTTTTGTAATCGATATCTGTGATGTCATAAGCCCCGTGGCTGGCCGTAATCTTGATTGCGCCGTCGTTGTATGAGATGTATGCCTTTATACCAAATATCTCGCAGTGCCTGGGCTCTGCGATCCATGCGCCGGTGCTGTCATGAGCTTCAGGTTTGACGTTGAGGATGTCGAAGATGTGCAAGATATCATTGGCGTTAGAGTACTCGATAGACATTTCCAGTGATTCGATAGCTTGTGGTGGAAAGCCGCTTGGCTCGCAATTTATTCGGAAGTGCTTCAGCATGTGAGGTCCAGGGACGCGCTGTGTGACGAAGCGTTCCACCTCATCGGCAATCTCTTGCGGGAGCGGCCATTCGGTGGGTGGAATCGTGTTCTTCTCGAGGAAGTCTTGGGCAGCGCGCAGAATGGACTGGGTCTCCGAAATCACCTCGTGGGAATGGCATGTCACGATGTCGATTTCGGCTTTGGCGCGCGCCAGGCTGTTTGCCACTGATAACGCGGCGTCATGATCGTTTGCGCTGCCAACTGCGCCTCGTGCGGCAAGGGCCATTCCGTACTGGGCCGAATAATGCCACACGTTGGCACGTGCTCCGCGCGACCTGCCTAGGAAAGCACAGACATCCCGCAAAGTGCTGCAGGTTCTTAGTTCCGGTACAAACGTAGTTTGGGGGAGTCGTTTCATTTCACGTAAAGGAGAAAGTTGGCCGGCACTCTAGTACCGGCCCGTGTTGTAGGTTATACCTTCTCGGTGGTTGCAGTCAGTTCACCTGCCTTGATGGCGCTCATCAGGCCGAGCAATGTGTTGAAGGCGTTGTTGTCGCCGCCGCCCATCTGGATCTGAGGCACCAGCGGCACCTTCGAGACTTCGAACGCTTCGGCCAGGCGCAGCATCACGGTTTGCGTCAGCTGCTTGTCGGCGCCTTCGCCTTGCATCGCTTCTGATTTGGCCTGGATCGCGGCAGCTTCCGCTTCACCCACCGAGCGGATGGCGGATGCGCGGCCGGAGCCTTCCATCTCCTGCTTGAAGCGTTCGGCCTGCGCCAGAGCTTCGATCTCCTGGCGGCGTTTCTCGGCGGCTTTTACGTTTGCAGCACCTTGGTTTTCCTTAATTGATATGTCGACCAGGGAACCGGTGAGCTCTTTCTGCTTGGCGGCCCGCTGTTCGGCTTCATTCAGTTCGCGCTCCTTGTCGGCTGCGATCTGTTTCTGCGCGAAAGTCTCTACCTGCTCACGCGCGATCTGGCGGTCGCGCAGCTGGGCCATGATGTTCTCGATTTTGTTATCACCTTGCTGCGGTTTAGGCGTGCCAATCAGCACCTCCTGGAACTCCAGCGAATAGGCCTGGAAGCGCTGCTTCATGTCTTCCGAAGCGTTGTGCTGCAATTCGCTGCGTGACTGGATCAGTTCAATGAAGGTCTTGGTTTGGGAGACGTTCTTGAAGTATGAGGAGACCATCGGGTCCAGCGTCTGCTCCACCAGTTGCGCCACATTGCCGAAGCGCTGCACCACCATCGGCGCCTTGCGGTAGTCGATATGCACCACCACTGACAGCGGGAGCTGCGGTTCAAATGCGTCCTTGGTAATCAGCGTGATTTCGCGCAGGTTCTTATCGAAGCTGGAGCCGCTTTCACCGGATTTCCACATCAGCACAAAGTTCGTGGTCGGCACCAGCTCGATCTTGCCGGCGTAGGTGTTGAAGGCGTATTTTCCCGGCATGAGCGGATCGCGCCACACACCTCGGCAGCCGCTTTCCACCAGCTCGCCGTGCGAGTAGTCGGTACCGGACAAGTCATGACCTTTGCGGCCGGTGTAAGACACCACCACGCCGACAAAGCCGACCGGGATCACGGTTTTCTTGATGAACTCCACCGTCGCGAACAGGCGGTTGATGAAGTAGGTACCTTCCACCAGCACACGTTCCTGGCGGCCACGGCGGCCGCCTGCTGACAGGAATTTCTCAGGTTCCTGGTAGGAGTTGTGGGTATCGCCCACGTCAGGCGCCAGCAGTTCGTCCTTCAGCAGGCCAGGGCCGTCCTGCACCGTCACCACGGCGAGTTGGTCGGAGTCGTGCGAACCGGTGGTTTCCTTGATCACCACGGGCGTGAAGCCGCCGCGTTCATCAAGCAGGCCGCGCATTTGTTCGTAGTAGATCTTTTCCTTGGCGTCGAGCGACATCGAATACGTGGCTTCGCCGGTCATCACCACAAACAGGGCGGGGTTGATGATGTGCGTACCTTCGCGCAGGATCTTGCGTTGCGGGCCTTTCTGGCCGCCGTTATTCAGGAAAGCGCGAACGTCGCGGAAATCGTCGATGCCCGAGTTGTCGGCCAGCGTCTGTCCGGCGGGCAGGTCGATGCCGTCGCGCGCGAAAACGTAGCCGATGGTGCCCTGGGTTACGGACACCATTGGATGTATGTGGACGCGGTACTGGAACGGCGCGAAGAAGTGGAAACCGCCTCGCCGGAGTTCCGGCTGCAGGCCTGCCTCGCCATTCAGTGCGAGCAGGCCGCTTTGCACGGAGCCGGATGGGCTCCAGAGTTTTTCAACGACCCCGGTGCGGTCGTTTGGAATGTACTTGATGACACCAGAAATCAACAACAACAGCAGTGCAGTAAACAGGATCGCTGCTACTACGATGAGGCCAAACAGCTGGCTTGACATACAGACCTTTCGGTTGTGGATAAAGCTGGAAACAGATGTGCGTCACGGCGACGCAAGCAGGCGCGCGTGAAGTCAGCGACGCGGCGGGGCCGTGACAGGCAAAAGGGCAGGGAGATGGTTGGCATATGCCAGCGGGAGGAACTGCGGTTGCGCGCGAAGCGCTGGTGACACGAGGTCAAACACGGTTCTTATTATTGCTCTTAAGTGAGTGCATGAACTCATTCTGGCAGATATTGATAAAACTTAAAGATGCTGCACTGCGATTAGAGTGGCGCCTCTAAGGGCTACGTAGAATTACTGACTGGTAAGTCGGAATCCCAAATCGTGTTAGAATGATCGTTCATTCTAAGTCTTTCTGGAAAAAAGATGAAAAACATGCACAAGAATTTCATACTGCTAGGTACCGCTGCTGCGGTAGTCGCAATGGTCGCCGGCTGCGGCGGCAAACAGGTTGGTCCGGCGCAGGGCGGCGCCCAGCAGGCGCCGGAAGTGGCGGTATTTACCGTGGCGCCGCAAGCGCTGGCCATGAGCACCGAACTGCCCGGCCGCACTGCAGCATTCCTGGTCGCCGAGGTGCGTCCGCAGGTTGGTGGCTTGATCCAGAAGCGCCTGTTCACCGAAGGTGGCGACGTCAAGGCCGGCGTCCAGCTGTACCAGATCGATGCAGCGACCTACGTGGCGGCCTTCAACTCCGCCAAGGCGAACCTGGCCAAGGCCAAGGCCAACCTGGCTGCCGCTGCGCCGAAAGTCGCCCGCTATAAAGAGCTGGTCGCAATTGAAGGCGTGAGCCGCCAGGATTACGACGATGCCGTGGCCGCATACGAACAGGCCAAGGCCGAAGTGGAAGCCGCGCAAGCCGCAGTTGATTCTGCGCACATCAATGTCGATTACACCAAGGTGGCTTCGCCGATCTCCGGCCGCATCAGCCGTTCCAACGTAACGCCCGGCGCGCTGGTGACGGCCGGCCAGGCCACTGCACTGACCACTGTGCAGCAATTGGATCCGATCTACGTCGACGTCACCCAGTCGAGCGAAGAATTGCTGCGCCTGAAACGTGAAATGGATAGCGGCTCGCTCAAGAAGGGCGACGGCCAGGCCGCGGTGACGCTGCTGCTGGCCGACGGCAGCAAGTATGCGCTGCCAGGCAAGCTGCAGTTCTCCGACGTGAGCGTTGATCCTGGCACCGGCAATGTGACGTTGCGCGCGCTGTTCCCGAATCCGAAGCATGACCTGCTGCCCGGGATGTTTGTGCGCGCCGTCCTGGAAACGGGCGTCAGCGAGCACGCCATCGCCGTGCCGCAAATGGGCGTGACCCGCAACCCGAAAGGCGAGGCCACCGCCCTGGTGCTGAACAAGGAAGGCAAGGTTGAACAGCGCGTGCTGCAGACCGGCGGCACCATCGGCGATAAATGGCTGGTGAAATCCGGCCTGGTTGCCGGCGACCGCGTGATCGTGGAAGGCCTGCAGAAAGTGAAGCCTGGTGCTCCGGCCGTAGTGGCGAAGAACACCACAGGCACTGCCACCGCCGCAGCTGCGGACAAGCCAGCAGTCGCGGCGCGCTAAGCGGAGGTTTCAATTATGTCCCGCTTCTTTATCAATCGCCCGATTTTCGCCTGGGTGCTCGCCATCGTTGTAATGCTGGCCGGTGTGATGGCGATCAAAGGGCTGCCTATTTCGCAGTACCCAAGTATTGCTCCGCCATCGATTTCGATCACCGGTTCCTATCCGGGCGCATCGGCCAAGACGGTGGAAGACGCCGTGACCCAGATCATCGAACAGAAGATGAAGGGTATCGACGGCTTGCGTTATATGTCGTCGAACAGCGATTCGACCGGCGGCATCAACATCACGCTGACCTTCAACAGCGGCACCAACCCGGACATCGCACAGGTGCAGGTGCAGAACAAGCTGCAACTGGCGACCCCGTTGCTGCCTAGCGCCGTGACGCAGCAAGGCCTGGTGGTGTCGAAAGCGACCCGCAACTTCCTGCTGGTGCTGGGCTTCGTGTCCGAAGACGCCAAGATGAAACAGTCCGACCTTGGCGACTATGTGGCCGCCAATGTGATTGATCCGCTGAGCCGTGTGCAAGGCGTGGGCGATGTGACCCTGTTCGGCTCCCAGTACGCCATGCGCATATGGCTCGACCCGCAGAAGCTGCAAAGCTTCCAGCTCACACCCGCCGACGTAACGGCCGCCATCCAGGCGCAGAATGCCGAAGTCTCGGCCGGTGAATTGGGCGGTGCTCCTGCCATGCCGGACCAGCAGCTGAATGCCACCGTGACTGCGCAAAGCCGCCTGCAGACGCCGGAGCAGTTCGACGCCATCCTGCTGAAGACCACGGCCAGCGGCGCCACAGTGCACCTGCGCGACGTGGCTCGCATTGAGCTGGGCAACGAAAACTACAATACCGTGGCACGCTACAACGGCTCGCCTGCGGTAGGTGTGGCGATCAAGCTGGCCACCGGCGCCAACGCCCTTGATACGGCCGACGCGGTGAAGAAGAAAATTGAAGTGATGGGCAAGCAGTTCCCGCAAGGGATGAAGGCTGCCGTGGCATTCGACACCACGCCCTTCGTCAAGCTGTCCATTGAAGAAGTGGTCAAGACCCTGGTTGAAGCGGTGATCCTGGTGTTCATCGTGATGTACGTTTTCCTGCAGAACTTCCGCGCCACGCTGATCCCGACCTTTGCGGTACCGGTGGTGTTGCTGGGTACTTTCGGCGTACTGTTCTCGCTGGGCTATTCGATCAACACGCTGACCATGTTCGCGATGGTGCTCGCGATCGGCCTGCTGGTGGACGATGCCATCGTGGTGGTGGAGAACGTTGAGCGTGTGATGACGGAAGAGGGCTTGTCGCCGAAAGAGGCGACCATCAAGTCCATGGGCCAGATCTCCGGCGCGCTGGTAGGTATTGCGCTGGTGCTGTCCGCCGTGTTCGTGCCGATGGCATTCTTCGGCGGTTCCACCGGCGTGATCTATCGCCAGTTCTCTGTGACCATCGTGTCTGCCATGGTGCTGTCGGTGCTGGTGGCAATGGTGTTTACTCCCGCACTGTGTGCGACTTTCCTGAAACCTGGTTCCCACGTTTCCGAGAAAGGCTTCTTCGCCTGGTTCAACCGCAGCTTCGACCGCAGCAGCACCAAGTACCAGGGCTGGGTTGGCAAGATGATTGCCCGCAGCGGCCGTTCGCTGCTGGTGTATGGCGCGCTGCTGGCAGTGCTGGCCGTGTCCTTCATGCGCCTGCCGACTTCCTTCCTGCCGGAAGAAGACCAGGGCGTGCTGTTCTCGATGGTGCAGCTGCCAACCGGCGCTACCCAGCAACGCACCTTGAAAGTGCTGGAGAAGCTGGAGCACCACTTCCTGGAAGACGAAAAAGCTTCCGTGGCTTCCGTGTTCACCGTGGCGGGCTTCAGCTTTGCCGGTAACGGCCAGAATGCCGGTCTTGCCTTCGTGCGGCTGAAAGACTGGTCCGAGCGCAAGAATCCGGACCAGAAGGTGAAAGCGATTGCCGGCCGTGCCATGGGCGCGTTCTCGCAAATCCGCGAAGCGATGGTATTTGCCTTTGCTCCGCCAGCCGTGATGGAACTGGGTAATGCCAGCGGTTTCGACCTGCAACTGCAGGACCAGGGCGGCGTCGGCCACGAAGCGCTGATGGGTGCGCGTAACCAGTTGCTGGGCATGGCGGCCAAGAACCCGCTGCTGATGGCGGTGCGTCCAAACGGCCAGGAAGATACGCCGCAGTTCAAGCTGGATATCGACCAGCAGAAAGCCACTGCGCTGGGCCTGTCGGTCGCAGACGTGAACCGCGTTCTGAGCGTGGGCTGGGGTTCGTCCTACGTGAACGATTTTGTCGACCGTGGCCGCGTCAAGCGCGTCTACCTGCAAGGCACGCCGGAGTCGCGCATGGCGCCGGAAGACCTCAACAAATGGTTCGTGCGCAATGCGCAGGGCGAGATGGTTCCGTTCTCCGCCTTCGCTACCGGCCGCTGGATCTATGCCTCGCCGCGCCTGGAACGTTATAACGGCGTGCCCTCGATGAACGTGCAGGGCATGCCGGCACCGGGCGTCAGCTCCGGTGTCGCCATGGCTGAAATGGAAAAGCTGGTGGCGCAACTGCCGGCCGGTATCGGTTTCGAATGGACCGGCCTGTCGGTGGAAGAGCGCGATTCCGGCTCGCAGACCACGGTGCTGTACACCATCTCCGTGCTGATCGTGTTCCTGTGCCTGGCCGCCCTGTATGAAAGCTGGTCGGTGCCGTTCTCGGTGCTGCTGGTGGTGCCGCTCGGCGTGATCGGTACCGTGCTCGCCACCTGGGGCTTCCACCTGGCGAACGACGTGTACTTCCAGGTCGGCCTGCTGACCGTGGTCGGCCTGTCGGCGAAGAACGCGATCCTGATCGTGGAATTCGCCAAGGAGCTGCAGGAAAAAGGCATCGAGCTGCGTGAAGCCACGCTGCAGGCGGTCAAGCTGCGCCTGCGCCCGATCCTGATGACGTCCATCGCCTTCGGCCTCGGCGTGCTGCCGCTGGCGCTGGCAAGCGGCGCAGGTTCCGGCAGCCAGAACGCGATCGGCGTTGGCGTGCTGGGCGGCATGCTGACGGCTACTTTCCTCGGCATCTTCTTTGTGCCGGTGTACTTCGTGGTGGTGCGCGCATGGGTTGGCCGCAGGGCCGCCAGCGCCGCACCAGCCGCACCGGCCATCGCTTCGGAGGCGAATTGAAATGAACAAGACTCTCTTTACCCTTGCAGCGGCAGCTTTGCTGGCCGGCTGCAGCCTGGCGCCAACTTACCAGCGTCCGGACTCGCCGGTCGCTGCGGCCTGGCCGCAGGGCGAGGCCTATAAGCCAGCTAAAGCGGCGGCCGATGCCAAGCCGGCCAGCGAAATCGCCTGGCAGGACTTCATCGGCGACCAGCAACTACGGGAAGTCGTGGAACTGGCGCTGAAGAACAACCGCGACCTGCGCGTATCGGCGCTGAACATTGAAAAGGCGAGGGCGCAGTACGGCATAGACCGTTCCGCCCAACTGCCCAAGGTGAATGCGCAAGTAAGCCAGAGCGCCGCGCGTGCACCGGGCGGCGACATCAGCCGCCAGTACACCGGTGGCCTGGCAATTCCTGCCTATGAGCTGGACCTGTTCGGCAAGCTGCGCAACGCTTCGGAAGCGGGCCTGCAAACCTATCTCGGCACGCAGGAAGCCCAGCGCGCCCAGCGTCTAAGCCTGGTGGCCGAAGTCGCCAGCACCTGGCTTGGCCTGGCAGCCGACAAGGAACGCCTGCTGCTGGCGCAGGACACGCTGAAAAGCCAGCAGATCACCTATGAGCTGAGCAAGCGCCGCTTCGAATCCGGCGCCACCTCGGGGCTCGATATGTACGAAGCACAAACCAGTGTCGAAGCCGCGCGCAGCGACATGGCCCTGTACACCGCCCAGGTAGCGGCCGGCGAGAACGCGCTGGCCCTGCTGGTCGGTACCCAAGTGCCGGCAAGCCTGCTTCCGCAAGCCTTGCCGACCGCGCTGACCACGCTGGCCGAACTGCCGGAAGGCGTGCCGTCCTCCGTGCTGCTGCAACGCCCGGACGTGCTGGAAGCCGAGCATTCGCTGCGAGCCGCCAACGCCAATATCGGCGTGGCGCGCGCAGCGTTCTTCCCGAGCATTACCCTGACCGGAAGCGCAGGCAGCGCAAGCAGCAGCCTGGGCAACCTGTTCAAGGCTGGTACCGGTGCCTGGACCTTCCTGCCGCAACTGACGCTGCCGCTGTTCGACTCCGGCGCCAACAAGGCAAGGCTTGATATCGCCAAGGCGGACAACGGCATTGCCGTGGCGCGCTATGAAAAAGCGATCCAGTCGGCTTTCCGCGAAGTGGCAGATGCGCTGGTACAGCGCGGCACGCTGGACGAACGCGTCGAATCGCAAACTGCGCTGACCGAAGCGGCGAGCCGCAGCTACCGCATCCACGAAGCGCGCTACCAGAAAGGGGCGGAGTCTTACCTGAATGCCCTGGTGTCGCAGCGTACCTTTTACTCGGCGCAGCAAAGCCTGATCAGCGTGCGCCTGGCCAAGGCGACGAACCAGGTCACCTTGTACAAAGTACTGGGAGGCTGGGCTTAATCAATGCCGGCGGGCGGCATCCATTCCATGATGTTGTAGATGCCGTCCGCCGCCAGGATGTCGAAGCCGCAGCGCAGCAGCAGGCGCTGGGCCGGACTGCCCAGCGGAACGTTGATCCGCACCGGCAAGCGCAGGCGCTCGCCCTGGGCCTGCAGGCTGCGCAGCAAGCCGAGGCCGATGCCGCGGTTGCGGTATTCGGGCAGCAGGCAAATATCCAGGATGCGCAATTCGTCCGGACCGTAATCGACGTACAGGCGCCCCATCGGGCGTTCACGATCCATGATCACGGCCAGGTCGGCATTGGGGTATTGGGTTTCGTACCAGGTTTGCTGCGCCTTGAACTGCAAGCCTTGCAGCAGGGTTTCGGTGGCGAGGTCACAGCCCCCCATCCGAACTTCGGCGCTGCGCGTGCTGGAATAAAGCTGCTGCATGAACGCCAGGTCGCCCGCTTCCGCGGGCCGCATCTCAATCGAGCGAGAGGTACGGGAGGGCATATCACTCTTTCCTTTAAGAATGAAGTAACTGCCTTTCAATCATAGCACGTTGTAATTTGACAAAGCTCATTCCCTTGGCCAGAGTATCGCCTTATGACTGAAAAACGCCACATCGACCCAGAGCGCGCCGCTAATCGCCGCCGCCAGGTACTGGACGCCGCCGCCACCTGTTTCCGCCGCAGCGGATTCCACGGCGCGAGCATGTCCGAGATCTCCAAAGCAGCCGGCATGAGCGCCGGCCATATCTACAACTACTTCGCCGGCAAAGATGCGATCATCGCCGCCTTCGTGGAGGAAAACGAGACGCGGGTGCATGAAATCATCAGCAATATCGGCAGCCAGCCGGACCCGCTGCAGGCGATCATCGACGACGTCGAGCAGAGTGTCCATAACAACCTCGACCCCGATCATTGGGCGCTGCCGCTGGAAATCGCCGCGGAAAGTGCGCGCAACCCCGCAATAGCCGCCTTGAGCCAGGATGCCGACCGCAGGATGTGCACCAGCCTGCTGGCGCTGCTGAAGGCCGGCCGAGAAAAGCATGGCCTGCCTGCCGACGACGCCACCGTCGAAGGACGCATGCAGGCCGTGATTTGCCTGCACCAGGGACTACAATTGCGGGTGCTGAATTATCCCGACTTGCCGATTCCGGAGCTGATTTCATCCTTCCGCATCGCCATGAGGGCGCTCTTGTTCACCTGAGGATATTGAGAATGGTTGATTACGTATTCGCGCCGCACCAGCTCGCGGCATTGCAAATTTCCGGCACCGACCAGTGCTTCCCGGTGCGCCGCGTTTACTGCGTAGGCCGCAACTACGCTGGCCACGCGCGCGAAATGGGCTCTGACCCGGACCGTGAGCCGCCATTCTTCTTCTGCAAGCCGGGCGATGCAGCGGCCGTGGTGCCGGTGGCGCCAGGCACGGTGGCCGAACTGCCATACCCGCCGCAAACCAGCAATTTCCACTTCGAGTGCGAACTGGTGGTAGCCATCGGCGCCGGCGGCAGCGGCATTTCGGTAGCAGACGCGCCCAAGCACATTTTCGGCTACGCAGTGGGCCTGGACATGACGCGCCGCGACCTGCAAGGCAGGATGAAGGACGCCGGCCGCCCTTGGGAGATCGGCAAAGCCTTCGATTATTCTGCGCCGGTAGGGGAGTTGCGCCGCGCAGCCGACGCCACCGGGGTTGAAAGCGCCCCCATCGCATTGGCCCTGGATGGAACGGTGAAGCAGTCCAGCAGCACCGATAACATGATCTGGTCGGTATCCGAAACCATCGCCAACCTCTCCACGCTATTCCGCCTCGAACCCGGCGACCTGATTTTCACAGGCACCCCCGAAGGCGTCGGCGCAGTGGGCCGAGGTCAATCCCTCACCGCCAGCATCGAAGGCCTCCCCAGCCTCTCGGTGAAGTTCACTTAAGCCCAGTCTCAAGAGCAGGCGGGTCAGACCCTACGGGTCTGACCCTGGTTTACCGGTTTTGATTAATTGCCGCCGCAATCGCCAGCAATCCCTCCAGCGCCCCAGCCGCAACTCCCACATCCTGCGCACTACCAACCGCAAACTCCCGCGGATTAATCCTCACCATCCTGCCACCGCGCTGCACCACACCATGCCCAAAATGGCGCACCGAAGGAATCGCCGTCCCCGCCCCCAGTTCAATCACCAGCGGCCGACGCACCTTCTCCAGCCAAGCCTCCAACCGCGCCGCCTGCATCTCGCTACGCCGCTCAATCCACCCCCAATCCCCAAACATGAGGATATTCGGCCGCGCCAGCCCGCCGCAATCCGGGCAGCGCGGCGCCTCATTACGCAGCCGGCAGGCATCAGCATCCACTTCCGGCCCGAAATCATCAGCCGCCCAGATTTTGCTGCCGCACGCCCCCAGGCACTGCAAGTGATGAATCGAACCGTGGCACTCATAAACCGCCTGCGGATCGAAACCCGCCTTCTGGAACTGGCCATCGACATTGCTGGTAAAAACAAAGCTGCCATGCTCCATCGTCTCGCCCCAACCCTTCAACAGCGTGAAGCCTGCATGCGGCACGGTCTCGCGATAAAGGTTCAGCCGATGACCATAAAAGCCCCAGGCTAAAGCCGGATCGTCTTGAAAAGTGCGCGGTGACGCCACGCTGGTGAATTCCATCCGCGCTCGGCCGAGGGCAGGGTAGGCCTTCCAGAACCCCTCATTGCCGCGGAAATCCGGCAAGCCCGAATCCACGCCAATGCCGGCGCCAGCAGCAATGGCCAGCCCATCGGATTGCGCAATCAGTTCGGCCGCACGCGCAGCCAGTTGTGGTTCGATCGTCATTCGTATAGTTTGAGGTAACTTTGACAAAACCACAAATTGCTCTGATATAATCCGAAGCTCGAGTCGGGGCGTAGCGCAGCCTGGTAGCGTACTTGCATGGGGTGCAAGGGGTCGGAAGTTCGAATCTTCTCGCCCCGACCAATTAAATCAAAGGGTTACAGTTTTTGACTGTAACCCTTTTGATTTTTATGCGCTGGCGCGAGACTTCGTTAAAAACAGCGGCCACAGTAAGCCAGGGAGCCAGTGCTACAATTTGCTGTCTGCCATTCAACAGTAGAGATATGTACGAGTCTTTGCCCTTCGACCCACCATACGTTATCAAGATTCACAGCGCAGAAGGCGATCGTTGGGTGGAAGTACGCGAGGACGGATCGCAGGTTCCATGCGAGGCACCAATGGCTTGGCCGTTGCATTCCATGGAGATGGTGGCGGTATCGCCTTCTGCTTCGACCAATTCCAAGAAACCCGCAATCACCATTCTCAACGTGCCTTATGCCGAGAAGGATGAGGCAAAGAAGCTGGGGGCAAAATGGGATGCCACTCGCAAGAAATGGTACGTTCCGCAAGGATTGAACGCCGAGCCGTTTAGTCGCTGGGTCGCGGCGAGTTAAGGAAAAACGCGGTTTCGGACTAGGCTGGCTTCAGGCCGAGACTGCACGCTATTTTTCCTTAAGCTTCTGGCGCCGTCCACACCAGGTTCCACAAGTGACCATCAATGTCCTCGAAACCCTGGTCGTACATGAAGCCATGATCCTCAGGCGGATGTGGTGTGCGGCCGCCCGCAGCGAGGGCCTTCGCAATGAGGCCGTCGACTTCTTCCCGGCTGTCGCAGCTCAGGCAGATGACGACTTCATTGGCTTCCTTGGCATTCGCGACCGGCTTGTCGATCAGGGACTTGAAGAAGGGCTCGGTCGTCAACATGGCTTGTATGGCGCCGTCGACGATGTTCATAAACGCCGCATGCTCTCCGCTAAATCTGGGATCGAATGAAAAGCCGAGAGCGGAAAAGAAGGCTTTGGAGCTGTCCAGGTTCTTCACGGGCAGGTTGAAGATGATCTGCTTTTTCATGGCGTATCCTTGGCTAGGGTTGAATGGGCAATCGGTGCTTCACCCATACGACGAATAACAAAGCGCAAAATCGACATGTGTTCGAAAATCAAGCCAGCGTTTCTGGATGCGAACCCCCATCTCCGTATGAAGGAGAGGATGTGCAACTCGATTGGGTTGAAAGGTGGGGCGACTGATTTGACCTGGCGCCGCGTATCGATACCTGCCTGCTCGGCGCCCGCATGTGCCCGGCGAACGAAGGTATAGCTCTTGCCCACCCGGAAGCTGTTCGAACAACTGCCGGACGTAATTGGTTGCGCACGAAGGGTGTGTCGCAATTGTCCGAACGACGTGTAAAACTCGATTACATAACCGGCCATGCAGCATCCGCACTGCCCCGGCCTGGTCAGGGCGCAGGACTGAAATGACAAACCCCGAAAGCTGGCTTCCAGCTTTCGGGGTTCAGTTGGCGAATATTACTGGCCGAGAGTGCCGGTAGTGCCCTGGCTGCGCACCTGGCGATCCATTTCGTCTTTATCTACAACGCTTGCGTCGGCGCGAGTCGTACTGCTTGCCTTGCGCGGAATGCGCGAGCCGGTGGTCTCATACGATTGTTCCCTGACGCTTGCAGTCGCGTGGTCATTCTGTGGCAAATCAGCGCAGCCGGACATCAGGATTGCGGTCACCGCAGCAAAAATCATCTTCTTCATACTTATTTCCTGTCTCTTGGATTGTTGAAACCCGGAGCGCTCGCGCTCAAGGTGTAACCAAGAATCTAACATGTCAAATGTCTCATATTTGTATTTTTTATTAATATTTATGTTTGTGACAATCTGAGAACTTCTTACAGGAAACGGAGTGCTATATTCGCGCACCCGTGCGCCCCTGAAACTTTTTTTGCGGTGGATGTCGATTTGAGAAAAGCTGGCGCGTCATAGGATTACCAACCACCTTGTTAATTCTTTTTGAGAGGCCAATATGAACAAGCAAATCTTCGTCAACCTGCCCGTCAAGAACCTGGAAAAGTCGAAGGCTTTCTTCGCCGCCCTGGGTTACACCTTCAACCCGCAGTTCACCGACGAAAATGCCGCCAGTATGGTGATCCATGACGGCAGCATTTACGCGATGCTGCTGGTGGAGGACTTCTTCCGCACCTTCACCTCGAAGCCGATTGCCAATGCCAAGGAAGCGACCGAGGTGCTGGTCTGCCTGTCCTGCGAGAGCAAGGACGAAGTGGATGAGCTGGTGCGCAAGGCAGTTGCGGCAGGGGGCAAGACGCCGCGTGAGCCGAAGGACTATGGCTTCATGTACGCGCACGGCTTTGAAGACCTGGATGGCCATATCTGGGAACTGGTTTACATGGCTCAGCAACCTCAGCAATAAAATCTTCAGCTGCTGTGACAATAGAATAGAATCCCGGCAAATTTCGACACTAAACTCATTAGTAGAAAAGTTTGCCGGAGGTTATCGTGTTGTCCTCATGGGTACGCTGGTTATTGATTGGAACTGTAGGGCTGATGGTGTCCATGTACGCCATGGATACGGTCCGCGTGGCCTCGACGTTGCCAGTGCCGCCACCGGCGCAGGCCAAGGAATCGCAGAAGAACGTGAAGAAACCTGCAAATGCTATCGCCAAGGCGTCCCAAATGGACAAAGTGGCGGATGCGCTGGCAGGTAACTGATTCCAAATCATGCTGAATTTTGCGATCTGATACACAAAATTTCATCAATGTATTCATAGAAATGTTGCCTTGAGGTAAGTTACCATCGAGTGCGCGCGGCGTCCCGTCCGCGCGTCGTTCGAAAGGTGACAATGTCCAAGCAAGACCAAGCTATTTCCCTTCCCCGCAGGACCTTTTGCGCCGGCTCGCTGAGCCTGGTGGCTGTCAGCTCATTTCATCTCACGGGTTGCGGTGGCGGTAGCGGTAGCGGTAGCGGTGAGCCGGGCGCGTCCGGTGCAGCAGGATCGTCGGGTCCGCAAACCGGGCAGCCCGCGCAACCGGCCGTACCTGCACCGACGACGGCGGGGCGCACCTTTGTGCATCCCGGCCTGCTGCATACTGAAGCGGATTTCTCGCGCATGCGCGCCAAGGTCTCGGCAGGCGCGCAACCGTGGCTGGATGGCTGGAACGCGCTGCTGCGCACGGGACGCTCGAACCTGGATACCAGTCCGCGCCCCTTGCAGACCGTGATCCGTGGCGGCGATGGCAGCAATTTCGGCCAGTTATTTATCGACGTGGCGCGCAGCTACCAACTGGCGTTGCGCTGGAAGGTGACTGGCGACACTGCTTATGCCGACAAGGCGGTGGAGTTCCTGAACGCCTGGTCGTCCACGCTGACGACAGTCACCGGCAATTCCGACCGTTTCCTGGCCGCCGGTATTTACGGCTACCAATTCGCCAATGCAGCTGAAATCATGCGGACATATTCCGGGTGGGCCGCTGCGGACTTTGCGCGTTTCCAGAACATGATGCTGACCGTGTTCTATCCCCTGAACCATCAGTTCCTGACAACGCATAACGGCTCCGAGATCACCAATTTTTGGGCCAACTGGGACCTGTGCAACCTGGCCTGCATGCTGGCCATCGGCGTGCTATGCGACCGGGAGGACGTGTACGGCGAGGCGGTGTCTTATTACCTGACTGGCCGCGGCAACGGCGCCTCAAGCCAGACTGTGCCTTTTATCCATCCGGGCTATCTGGGGCAATGGCAGGAGAGTTCGCGCGACCAGGGGCACTGCACGCTCGGCATCGGCCTCGCTGGCGCATTTTGCGAAATGGCCTGGAACCAGGGCGATGATTTCTACGGCTACGACAATAACCGTTTCCTTGCGGGTGCCGAGTATGTGGCCAAGTCCAATTTGTCGGATGCCAGCGGTGTTCCGTACTACACCTCGATGCCATTCGATACCTACATTAACAGGCAGGGCACGGGTACTGCCATCTCGCCAGGCGCTTTGCCGCATTTCCGGCCGGTCTGGGAAATGATCAATCACCACTACGTCAACCGGCTTGGGCTGGCAGCGCCGTTCTGCGCGCAGATGGCAGCCAGGATGCGCGCAGAAGGCGATGGCGGCGCCGGCGACCAGCTTGGCTTGGGAACGCTTACGTTCAGCCGCGACCCGCTCGCTTCGAACGTGGCGCCGAGCGGGCTGACGGCACGCCTGGTGGGAGGGAAGGTCGAGCTGTCCTGGTGGGGAACCGCAAAGGCCAGCAGCTACACAGTCTTGCGCTCGACGGCCGCTGGCGGCCCATACACTACTGTTGCCAGCGGCATCAGCGGTTTGCTTACCTACACCGACAGTGGCATGGCGCCCAACACTTATTACTACGCGATTACTGCGCAGACGCCGTCCGGCAATAGTGAAGCTTCCAACGAAGCGCGCGTTGTCACGGCGGTTGCGCCGCATACCTTGCTCCAGTTCAGCGAGACACAGGGCACGACGGCCGCGGATACCAGCGGCAATGCCCGCCATGGAATGCTGATGAACGGAGCCCAGTGGACCGCGGGCAAGCAAGGCAATGCGGTCCTGCTCGATGGCGTTGACGACTATGTGGCGCTGCCGGCCAAATTGATGGATGGGGTGGCCGACTTCAGCATCGCTGCCTGGGTGTTCTGGGACGGCGGCCGTAACTGGGCGCGCATTTTCGACTTTGGCTCGGGTACCACGCATAACATGTTCCTGACGCCGCAAGCGGCGGGCGCCGGCCTGCGCTTCGCCATCAGCCTTACCAACGGCTGGGGTGACCAGGCGCTGACTTCGGCGCCGCTGCCATCGGGCCAATGGGTGCATGTGGCGGTGACGCTGTCCGGCAGCACCGGCACCTTGTATGTGAACGGCAGTGCGGTTGCCACCAATACCCAGATGACCCATGCACCGTTCCGCATGCGCAGCACGACGCAAAACTGGATCGGCCGTTCGCAGTATTCCTCCGATCCTTACTTCAACGGGAAGATCGACGATTTCCGGATCTATAATGGTGCCCTCAGCGCGGCGGAAGTCGCTGCCTTGGCCACCTAGGAGTTTAAGCGATGCGCATTGCGGTGATGTCGGATATCCATGGGAACCTGTGGGCTTTGGATGCGGTATTGGCCGACATCGCCAGGCGCAATGTTGAAGTGACGGTCAACCTGGGCGATATCCTGTCCGGCCCTCTGCTGCCGGCCGAAACTGCCGAACGCTTGATGGCGCTTGGGTTGCCGACCATTCGCGGCAATCACGAACGCCAGGTGCTGGAGCATGATCCGGCGCGCATGGGAGCTTCGGACCTGTGGGCGCACGAGCACATCGGGCCGGCGCATCGCGCATGGATCGCGTCGCTGCCCGGGGCCATGCGCTTGCACGACGATGTGCTGATGGTGCACGGTACACCGGGCTCGGACCTGGTGTACTGGATGGAGTCCGTGGATCCCGAAGGCCAGCGCACTGCCAGCTACGGCGAAGTGCTGGAGCGGGCAGGCGATGCACAGGCATCCCTGATCCTGTGCGGACATACCCACGTACCGCGTTCGGTATTGCTGGACGATGGCCGGCTGATCGTCAATCCCGGCAGTGTCGGCTTGCAGGCGTATGGCGATGATCTGCCGTATCCGCACAAAGCGGAAAACGGCTCGCCGCACGCACGCTACGCGATTGTCGAGCGCACGGCCAGCGGCTGGGCGCTCGAGCAGTATGCCGTTGCCTACGACTGGCATGCCGCGGCGGAAGTGGCGCAGCGCCACGGTCGTCCTGAGTGGGCGTTCGCCCTGCGCACCGGGCGAATGGGCTAACCGGGGCGGTGGCTGACTTCAATCAGGATGCCGCCGGGAGCCTGGCACCAGAAAGACAGGCAGCCGTAGCTCACCGCCGGGGCAGGCGGTAAGGGAAGTCCTGCATCGGCCAGCCGCTGATAGCCCGCGTGCACGGCTGCGTCGGAAGCCTGCAGGAAGCCGATGTGAAAACCGGCCGGGTAATGCACCTGCTTTGCCTCTTGCAGGACCAGGGCGAAGCCGTCTTCGCCACGCAAGATCGCCATGCCTTCAGCCGGGGCCCGCATCCGTTCAAAGCCAAAACCGCGCTCGAAATAATCGGTAGCCGCTTCGAGTTCTGTGACGGGCAAATCAATATGGTTAAGCTTCATTGTTGATCTCCGGTATTAATGGCATATTCCTATCCTAAGCCGGAATTGCTTTGGAGAGCGAAATGCCGAAACGTGTACTGTGTGTGCTTGCGCTGCCTTTGTGCTGTGCGGCGGCGGAACCCGATAGCTGGATCACCACCGATCGTCCCGATTTTGTGGATGCCCCCGAAGTGGTGGGCAAGGGGCGCATACAGTTGGAGACGGGTGTGCTGCAATCCAAAGAGGCGCGCAGCACGCCCACGTTGCTGCGCATCGGCGTAACCGATGATCTTGAGCTGCGTCTGGAATCCGACGGCCGCCTGACTGACCGCGGCGACCCGGCGCGCACGCGTGGCTGGGGCGATGCCGCCGTGAGCTTCAAATGGCAGGTGCGCGAAGGGGAGGGCGGGACTCCGTCGGTCGGCTTGATCATGCAGTCGGATTTCGCAACGGGATCGCGCGAATTCAAAGGCAACGGAACCCGGCCTTCCTTCCGCGTCCCGCTCGAATGGGAACTGCCGCACGACCTGGAGCTGGGCGTCATGCCCGGCTACTACCTCGATCGCGATGAACGCGGACGCCATGTCTCCACTGGACAATTCGGCATTACGCTGGCGAAAAACCTGGGCGAGCGCGCCTACACCTTCGTCGAAGTGGCGGCGCCGCGCATCTCGCGTGCGCGCGACGGCGGCACCACGGCCAGCTTCGACTTCGGCGGCGGCTATTCGTTCACGCGCGACCTGCACGTCGATGCAGGCGTCATGCTCGGCCTGAACCGCCGCACGCCGGACCTGGCTTTCACCGTTGGCCTTTCGGTGCGCCTGTGAAGAAGAGCATGCCAGGGCAGGTAGTGCTGGTGCTGCAGGGCGGCGGTGCGCTGGGCGCCTACCAGCTGGGCGTTTACCAGGCCATGCACGAAGCCGGCGTGGAACCGGACTGGGTGATCGGCACCTCGATCGGTGCCCTGAATGGCGCCATCATCGCAGGTAATCCGCCCGAGCAGCGTTTGCCTCGCCTGCGCGCCTTCTGGGAGGCCATGGAACGCCACGATATTTTCGGCAGCCTGCCGCCGGCGTTTGCCAACGCGCTCACGCTGGCGCAAGGCATTCCGGCATTCTTCGATCCCAACCCGCTCGCCTGGTGGAACCCCGCCGCGCCGCTGGGCGTGGAGAACGCCTCGTTCTACCGTACCAATGCGCTGCGCAATACCCTCGAAGGGCTAGTGGACCTGGCCTACCTGAACGAGCGCCACACGCGCCTGACCGTAGGCGCGGTGAATGCCCGCAATGGTGTGATGCGCTACTTCGACACGCGCAAGGAAGCGCTGGAACTGTCGCATGTGATCGCGTCCGGCGCGATTCCGCCGGCTTTTCCCGCGGTGCGCATCGGCAGCGAACCGTATTGGGATGGCGGCATCTATTCCAATACGCCGATCGAGGCGGTGCTGGATGACGAACCGCGGCGCGATTCGGTGATTTTCTCGGTTCAGGTGTGGAACCCGGACGGCAGCGAGCCGCAAAGCGTGCTGGATGTGCTGGAGAAGCACAAGGAAATCCAGTATGCCAGCCGCGCCAGCCATATTGAGCAGCAGCGCAAGCTGCACCGCCTGCGGCGCGTGATTCGCGAACTGGCGATGAAGCTTCCAGAGGACGTGCGCGCCACGCCGGAAGTACGCGTGCTGGCGCTGTGGGGCTGCGGCACTTCGATGCACGTGGTGCTGCTGAAGGCGCCGCACTTGAGCTGCGAAGACCATACCAAAGATATCGACTTTTCGAGCGCCGGCATCAGCCAGCGCTGGCAGGCCGGCTACGCGGATGCGCAGCGGGCGTTCATGGCAAAGCCGTGGGCCGCGGCAGCGGACACTTTCGAGGGGATCGCCATTCACGAGCAATTTTAGCTATCGATTTCATAGATTTAATCAAATTTATTAATCGACCGTGTCTCTTTAGAATGATTTTCACCGATCACATGAAGGAGCCAGTAAATGAGCCAGACCCCTATCACCACCGCATCCGGCATTCCAGTCGTCGATAACCAGAACTCCCTGACTGCCGGCCCGCGTGGGCCCGTCCTGCTGCAGGACTTCCACCTGATTGAAAAGCTCCAGCATTTCAACCGCGAGCGCATTCCAGAGCGCGTGGTGCACGCCAAAGGCTCCGGCGCCTACGGCACCTTCACCGTCACCCACGACATCAGCAGATACACCAAAGCCAAGCTGTTTGCGGCCATCGGCAAGCAGACCGAAACCTTCGTCCGTTTTTCCACGGTTGGCGGCGAACGTGGCAGCGCCGATACCGAGCGCGATCCGCGCGGCTTCGCGGTTCGTTTCTACACCGAGGAAGGCAACTGGGACCTGGTCGGCAATAACACTCCGATGTTCTTCATCAAGGACGGCATCAAGTTCCCGGACTTCATCCACACCCAGAAGCGCGACCCGCAGACCAACCTGAAATCGCCGACCATGATGTTCGATTTCTGGAGCAGGACGCCGGAGTCCCTGCACCAGGTCACCATGCTGTTCAGCGATCGCGGCACGCCGGACGGCTACCGCCATATGGACGGTTTCGGCAGCCATACCTTCAGCCTGATTAACGCTGCCGGCGAACGCGTGTATGTGAAGTGGCACCTCAAGACCAGGCAGGGCATCAAGAACCTGAGCGCGGCGGATGCGACGCGCCTGGCCGGCTCTGATCCGGACCATGCGCAGCGCGACCTGTTCAGCGCCATCGCTTCCGGCGACTTCCCGCAATGGGAGGTGAAGGTGCAGGTGGCGAGCGAGCAGCAATTGGCGGCATGGGAGCAGCGCACCGGGTGGAACCCGTTCGACCTGACCAAGGTGTGGCCGCATGCGGACTTCCCGCTGATTCCTGTCGGCGTGCTGGAACTGAACCGCAATCCGGTCAACTATCACGCGGAAGTGGAGCAGGCGGCGCTGTCGCCTGCCAACGTGGTGCCTGGCCTGGGCTATTCCCCGGACAAGATGCTGCAGGCGCGTTTGTTCGCTTACCACGATGCGCAGCTGTACCGTGTGGGTACTAATCACCAGCACTTGCCGGTGAATGCGCCGCGCTGTCCTTTCCATAACCAGCAGCGCGATGGCGCCATGGCTGCGGGCTTTGGCGGTGCGGAGCAGAATTATGCGGCGACCGAGGCGGCGGGTTCCAATCCACAGGGGATGGGGCATGGCGAGCCGGAGCTGGCATTGGGCGGCGGGGCAGGGCGCTACGATGGGCGGGGCAAGGAAGATGACTACACCCAGGCGGGGAACCTGTTCCGCTTGCTGCCTGAGCAGGAGAAGCTGAACCTGTTTGACAATATTGCCGGGCCGCTGAGCCAGGTGAGTGATGAGATTATCCAGCGCCAGTTGGGGCATTTTGATAAGGCCGATGCGGGCTATGGCGCGGGCGTGCGGGCGGCGTTGAAGGCACGGGGCCGCAACGTCGACTGAAAACCGGCCTGCGGCAGTCGCGTATCCGGTGTCAGGCCGTAAGGGTCTGGCACCGGATTACCGGTTTGGGTGTGTACAATATCGTTTCCGATCAACCCAAGCCTCTGAACGGGACAGTAATGACCATCAAAATCAGCCAGAATTTCGACTCTGGCGCCATCGAAGTAGTCCGCGCCGACAATGCCGCGAACATCGAACTGAAACTTCGCAAGGACAACGCCGCCGACATCCACCAGTGGTTCCACTTCCGCCTGCAGGGCGCACGTGGCGAAGCGGTGACGATGAAGTTCCTGAACGCCGGCGATGCAACCTACGCCAAAGGCTTCGAAGACTACAACGCTGCCGCCAGCTACGATGGCGAAAACTGGTTCCGCGTCCCGACCTCTTTCGATGGCCATGTAATGACCATCAAACACACGCCGCATAACGACAGCGTGTACTACGCTTACTTCGAGCCGTACTCGTGGGAGCGCCACCTGCGCCTGTTGGGCGAAGTGGCCGAGAACCCGATCGCGCGCGTGTTGGATATCGGCTCCACCGTCGATGGCCGCGACATGAACCTGGTCGTCATTGGCGAGCCGGAAGCTGAAAAGAAAATCTGGTTCATCGCCCGCCAGCACCCAGGCGAATCGATGGCCGAATGGTTCACCGAAGGCCTGATCGATTCCCTGCTGGACGACGCCAACCCGATCGCACGCAAGCTGCTGCAGCGCTGCTGCTTCTACATCGTGCCAAACATGAATCCGGACGGCTCGACCCGCGGCAACCTGCGCACCAACGCGGCAGGCGCAAACCTGAACCGCGAATGGATGACGCCTTCGCTGGAGCGTTCGCCTGAAGTGCTGTGCGTGAAACAGAAGATCCACGAAACCGGCGTCGATATGTTCTTCGACATCCACGGCGATGAGGCGCTGCCTTACAACTTCGTGGCCGGTAATGAAATGCTGGAGAACTTCACGCCGGAGCAGATGGCGCGCCAGAAGAACTTCATCGACCGCTACAAGAACGCCACGCCGGACTTCCAGGATGCGGTTGGCTATGCGCCTTCCAAGTACAAGGAAGACATGCTGACCCTGGCGTCCAAATACATCGGCCACCACTTCCAGGTGCTGTCGCTGACGCTGGAAATGCCGTTCAAGGATAACGCGGACCTGCCGGTTCCTGCCGTCGGCTGGAACGGTGCGCGTAGCGCGGCGCTGGGTGCGGCAATCCTGCAGCCTATCCTGCTGTCGCTGGACGAGTAAGCAGATGGGGATCGAGATCGAACGCAAGTTCCTGGTCGCCGGTGACGGCTGGCGCACGCAAGGCGAGCCGGTGCTGCTGCGCCAGGGCTACCTGTCCTCGCATGCCGAGCGCACGGTGCGTGTGCGCATCGAGGGTGAGCGGGCGGTCTTGACCATCAAGAGCAAGAGCGTGGGCGCGGCGCGCGGGGAGTGGGAGTATCCCGTGCCCATTGCCGACGCCGCTGAACTGCTGGACCGGCTGTGCGAGCGGCCGCTGATCGAGAAGTACCGCCGCCGTATTCCTGTCGGCGGCTTCGTATGGGAAGTGGACGAGTTCCTCGGCGAGAATGCGGGCCTCGTTGTCGCGGAAATTGAATTGCCGGCTGAGGATGCTTTATTTGACAAGCCGGACTGGGCTGGCGAAGAAGTCACCCACGATTTGCGCTACTTTAATTCAAACCTGATCAAGCAGCCGTACTCCACTTGGAAGCGATGAAACGGGAATTCGGTGCCAGGTCTGTCATTCGGACATCCAGTCGATTTGCTTGATCTTCCTCAATACGCAATTAAGACGCATTTTGCGTATTGAGAAAGATCAAACGATAGCGCTAGCTGTCCAAATGACAGACCTGGCACCGGATTAAAAAAGCCCGCGTTGATCGCGGGCTTTTTTGTCTTAGTGGAAGTGCTCGGTGCCGGTGGCGGAGTCTTCCGGCATTTCGGCGTGGACCAGCTCGCCTGATGGATCGGCGAAGAGGGGCGCGCCGCAGTCGTCGCAGTATTCGGCGACATACTTTTCGCCCAGCTTCTTCACCTGCGATACGCCGGCGGCGTTCAGGTGCTCGACGATCTCCTCGACCGGTGTGCGCGGCTTGAGCAGTTCGGCCAGCGTGGTGCCGGACAAGCCTTCGGCCGGCGTGCCTTCCTCGTCCTCCTGGCCGTACAGCGGCCACACCACGCCGTACATCACGTCGCTGTCGGAACGACGCGTGAAGGCGACGCGGTATTCATCCACCTGGCCATCCGGCGCGGATTCATCGCCGAAGCCGGCAATCACCGCACGCAGGTCGGACGGCTCGCAATCCAGCGAATGCGTCAGGTAATGCACGGCGGCGCGGATCGAGACCGGACGGATCAGCTTGTCGGCTTCGCGGCAGC
Source organism: Duganella sp. Root336D2 (assembly GCF_001425005.1). Lineage (GTDB taxonomy): Bacteria > Pseudomonadota > Gammaproteobacteria > Burkholderiales > Burkholderiaceae_D > Rugamonas. The sequence continues at coordinate 1,019,899 of NZ_LMDB01000012.1, forward strand.
CGGTGTAATAGGCTTCCGGCAGCAGCAGTTCGACGCCGCAACCCGGCAACAGGCGCGCCACGGTCGGCGTGGCTTGCGTGGTCCATGCTGCCAGCGCATCGCGCCGAGCTTCGGCCTGGGCGGCGTGATGGGCGGGCTCCTGCCAGCGGAACAAGGGGCCATTGTGCGGCGCCACCACGGCTACCATCAGGTAGCGGGTATCGGCCAGGAAGGGCGCGGTTTCCACCACCTTGCTGTCGGATTTGACGGCCTGGCCTTTGAGCGCAGCTTGCGCCAGCTTGTGCACCTTCGAATAGGCTTCGGCATGGGTGCGCGGCAGCTGGTCGATCGAATACAGGGTGGACGACATCGCCATATGCGTGCCATCGGCCAGCAGGTGGGCGGAGAAGTGCGCCGACAGGGTGTTCAGGATGTCGGACGGGATCTGGCCCGAGGCAATCGAGAAGCGCGTCCAGGCCAGCACCGGTGCTGCCACCAGCAGGATGTCGTACTCGCGCGATTCGCCGTCGACTTCCACCACGATGGTGTCGGATTCGCTGACCGCTTCCACGCTGTCCATCAGGATGTCGTAGGCAGGCAGGTCCAGGCTGAACAGCGAGTTCAGGGCCGAGTCGACAGTATCCTGGTGTCCTGTGCGCAGCAATTTGTGCAGTTGGACATCCAGCGCCCGCTCCCAGTTACGCTCTTCAATGCGGCTGGCGGCCTGGCCCAGGGCTTGGGCGAGGGAGATAAGGCGCTGGCTGTCGGCAGATAATTTGTGGGTTGAATCTTTGGATGGGCGACGCATAGCGCTTTTCTTAATGAAAAAGGAAACCTTGGTACCCTTATTGTAGTGGATTCGGCAAGAGTTGGCGGCAAATGAACAGGACAATAAAAAACGCCACCCGAAGGTGGCGTTAGTTGCTTAAAAAATGGGGTACGTCCCCATTTTTTAGGCAGCCAGCAGCTGGCGCAGCACGAATGGCAGGATACCGCCGTGCTTGTAGTAGTCCACTTCGATCGGGGTGTCGATGCGCAGCAGTACTTGCACTTCCTTGCTCGAGCCGTCGGCGCGGTGGATCACCAGGGTGGCTTGCTGTTGAGGCTTGATTTCGCCTTCCAGGCCCTTCAGGTCGTAGGTTTCGCCCTTGCCGGTGATGCCCAGCGATTCAACGGAGTCGTTGCCGATGAATTGCAGCGGCAGCACGCCCATGCCCACCAGGTTGGAACGGTGGATACGCTCGAAGGAACGGCAGATCACAGCCTTCACGCCCAGCAGCTGGGTGCCTTTGGCCGCCCAGTCACGGGAGGAGCCGGTACCGTATTCTTCGCCGCCGAAGATCATGGTCGGGGTGCCTTCTTCAACGTAGCGCATTGCCGCGTCGTAGATCGACAGTTGTTCGCCCGATGGCTGGTGGATGGTGATGCCGCCTTCAACAGCGGAACCGTCGGCCTTGGCCGGGATCATCTTGTTCTTGATACGCACGTTGGCAAAGGTGCCGCGCATCATGATCTCGTGGTTGCCGCGGCGCGAGCCGTAGGAGTTGAAGTCGGCCTTCATCACGCCGTTTTCCTTCAGCCATTTGCCTGCCGGGCCGTCTTCCTTGATCGAGCCTGCTGGCGAGATGTGGTCGGTGGTGATGGAGTCACCGAACACGCCCAGTGCGCGCGCGCCCTTGATGCCGGTTTCGGCAGCTTTCGGGGTCATCGCGAAGCCATCGAAGAATGGAGGTTCTGCGATGTAGGTCGAGTCAGGCCAGTTGTACACTTGGCCTTCGGTCGACGATACGGCTTCCCACAGCTTGCCCGGGTTGCCTTTGACGTCGGCGTAGTTGGACTTGAACACTTTGGAGTTCATCGCGAACTTCATCAGGGCGGCGATCTCTTTCGAGGTCGGCCAGATGTCGCCCAGGTACACGTCCTTGCCATCCTTGCCCTGGCCGACTGGTTCGGTCATCAGGTCGCGGGTCACGTTGCCGGCGATCGCGTAAGCGACGACCAGCGGTGGCGATGCCAGGAAGTTGGAGCGGATGTTCGGGTGAATACGCGCTTCAAAGTTACGGTTGCCGGACAGCACCGCAGCAGCGACGATGTCGTTGCCGGTGATGGTGGCGTTCAGTTCCGGGGTCAGGTCGCCAGCGTTGCCGATGCAGGTGGTGCAGCCGTAAGCGGTCACGCCGAAGCCCAGTTTTTCCAGGTATGGCAGCAGGCCGGCAGCGGTCAGGTACTCGGTCACAACGCGCGAGCCAGGAGCCAGCGACGACTTGATGTGCGGAGCCACGGTCAGGCCGGCTTCCACAGCTTTCTTTGCCAGCAGGCCGGCTGCCAGCAGCACGCTCGGGTTCGAGGTGTTGGTGCAGGAGGTGATGGCAGCGATCAGGACGTCGCCGTTCTTCACGTTCACGCCATTGCTGGTGGTGTAGGTCTTGGTCAGTTCGTCGGCCTTCTTGTTGAAGCCGTTCTCGGTGGTTGGCTTCGAGAACAGTTCGGTGAAGGTGGACTTGACGTTGCCGATTTCGATACGGTCTTGCGGACGCTTAGGACCGGCCAGCGACGGTGCAACGGTGGACAGGTCCAGGTGCAGTTCGCGGGTGAAGTCGATGTCGCCTTTCTTCGGCACGCCGTACATGCCCTGTGCCTTGAAGTAGGCCTGGAATGCAGCGATTTCTTCCTTGGTGCGGCCGGTGCCTTCGAAATATTCGATGGTGGCGTCGTCGACCGGGAAGAAGCCCATGGTCGCGCCGTATTCAGGCGCCATGTTGGCGATGGTTGCGCGGTCGGTCACGGACAGGGACTCGGTGCCTTCGCCGAAGAATTCGACGAACTTGCCCACGACTTTTTCTTTACGCAGCATTTCGGTGATGGTCAGCACCAGGTCGGTCGCGGTGCAGCCTTCGCGCAGCGCGCCGGTCAGGTTGACGCCGATCACGTCCGGGGTCAGGAAGTACACCGGCTGGCCCAGCATGCCGGCTTCCGCCTCGATGCCGCCCACGCCCCAGCCCACTACGCCGATACCGTTGATCATGGTGGTGTGGGAGTCGGTGCCTACCAGCGAGTCAGGGTAGTACACGCCGGAGCCGTTGTGCACGCCGCGTGCCAGGTATTCCAGGTTCACCTGGTGGACGATACCGAAGCCTGGAGGAACCACGCCGAAGGTGTCGAAGGCTTGCATGCCCCACTTCATGAACTGGTAGCGCTCGTTGTTGCGCGAGAACTCCAGCTTCATGTTCAGGTCCAGGGCCTTCGGCTCGCGGAAGTGGTCGATGGTGACCGAGTGGTCAACCACCAGGTCCACCGGCACCAGCGGTTCGATCTTCTTAGGGTTGACGCCCATCTTGGAGGCGACGTTGCGCATGGCAGCCAGGTCGGCCAGCAGCGGAACGCCGGTGAAGTCCTGCAGCACAACGCGGGCTACGACGAATGGGATTTCGTCGGTGCGGGCAGCGGTGGCGCCCCAGTTAGCCAACTGCTTGACGTGCTCTTCGGTCACTTTCTTACCGTCGCAGTTACGCAGAACGGATTCCAGTACGACGCGAATCGATACCGGCAGGCGGGAAATCTTGGCGCCCAGTTCCTTTTCCAGGGCTGGCAGGGAGTAGAACTTACCCTTCTTTGCCCCGATCGGGAAATCCTTAAGCGTATTCAGTGTGTTGCGGGACATGTCCTCTCCTTATTGATTAAAGTCCGAGCGCTTGATCAGATGTCTTGCATTCGTTCGCCAGTTGGCGGTTCACCTTGGAATCCAGCAGCATGCCCTTGGCAGGGATGCCGATCCAGATCAGGCCTGCAATCTTGTTCTCGAAGCGTTGCGCACCGGTGGAGGTGGCTTCGCGAGTCAGGCGGTGCAGGCGGTTCTTCCAGCGCATGACGATGCTGTTGCCGTCGTCGGCGCTGCTGTAAATGGTGATCTTGTTGCCCAGCTCGCAGGCGTAATTGGTCGCCGTGCGCCCGCTCACGCTCGATTCCGACTCGCCTTGGGTGGCGGCGGGTTTGGCGGCTTTTTTAGGGGCTGCATGTGCGGATGGGGCGGCGATGGCGAGGGCCATGGCGCAGGCGGTGATCAGTTTCATAAACGACATTATTGGGTTCCTTTTGATTCGGCCACCCCGACTAGGGCGGCAACGGAGTCCGGCAGCGGCAGGCCTGCGAGCTTGGCTCGCTGCAGAACCGTCCAATAATAGCGATAGCTCGCGCGGTCATGCAAGCGACCATGCTGGTTAATCGGGCCCCACTGTACCTTCTCTGCCTCATGCAGGATGGTTGCGGCCTCGTTTACCTCGGATGCACGCGGCGTAAATGCTTTTATGACAGGTTTTATCTGACTCGGGTGGATGCTCCACATGCGCGTGAAGCCGAATTCCGCAGCTGCGCGCTGGGCGTCGGTCGCCACCACGGCGGAGTCCTTGATTTCAGTGGTGACGTTATGCGACGGCACCTTGCCGTGCGCGTGGCAGGCGGCGGCGATTTCCAGCTTGGCGCGCACCACCAGCGGGTGGGTGAACTGGCCCGGCGTGCGCATCGCGCTGCCCGGCACGGCCCCGTAGTGGGCCGAGACGAAGTCCATGATGCCGAAGGACAGGCATTCCACCTGGGGCAGGGCGGCGATATCGTGCACGTCGCGCAGCGCGCCGTGGGTCTCGATCAGCACGTGCACCGGCACCGGCGATGTGCGGCCGGACCTGGCGGCATGCTTGTTCACCAGTTCGATAGCGCGCGCGACTTCCTGCACGCTTTCCGGCTTGGGAATCACGATATAGGCCAGCTTGTGGCCTGCTTCGGTACAGATGATTTCGACGTCGCGCTCGAAGAACGCGCTGTTGACGTCGTGCACGCGGGCGCCGATGCGGTTGAAGGCATTGGCTTCGTCCAGCAGCAGCAGGGCGACCAGCTTGGCGTGGGATTCTTCGTTGCCGGCGGCGGCGCCGTCCTCGCAATCGAAGGTGATGTCGAACAGGGGACCAAGCTCTTGTTGCAGGGCCATGGATTTGCGCATCAGCTTTTCACTGCCGGCGTAGTGGTCGCAGGCAGGGAGCAGCAGCGGCTGGCGTGTGCCCTGGAATAAAACCTCGGATGGATGCATTGGTGCGTTAGATGAAACAACAGCCGCGCTGCCATCGGCAGCGCGGCGGGTACGGCGGAGCGGTGGTTTAACCGGTTCCACTGTAAGAGACGATTATGGCAGCAGGTGCTTCACGCCTTCACGCTCTTCGGTCAGTTCCTTCAGCGTGATGTTGATGCGCTCTTGCGAGAAGGCGTCGATGTCCAGGCCCTGGACAATCTTATATTCGCCGTTTTCGCAGATCACCGGGAAGCCGAACATGGTGCCTTCAGGGATGCCGTAGGAGCCGTCGGATGGGATGCCCATGGTGGTCCACTTGCCGTTGGTGCCCAGGACCCAGTCGCGCACGTGGTCGATTGCTGCCGAAGCTGCCGAAGCTGCCGAGGACAGGCCGCGTGCTTCGATGATCGCTGCGCCGCGCTTGCCCACGGTTGGCAGGAAGGTGTTGGCGTTCCATTCCTGGTCGTTGATCATGTCCTTGACCGATGCGCCGTCGATGGTGGCGAAGCGGTAGTCGGCGTACATGGTTGGCGAGTGGTTGCCCCATACGCACATCTTTTCGATGTCCTTGACGGCCTTGCCGGTCTTGGTGGCGATCTGGGACAGGGCGCGGTTGTGGTCCAGGCGCAGCATGGCGGTGAAGTTCTTCGCTGGCAGCGATGGAGCGGACTTCATGGCGATGTAGGCGTTGGTGTTGGCTGGGTTGCCCACCACCAGAACCTTGATGTTGCGCGAAGCGACGGCGTCCAGCGCCTTGCCTTGCACGGTGAAGATCTGCGCATTGGCTTCCAGCAGGTCTTTACGCTCCATGCCTGGGCCGCGAGGACGGGCGCCAACCAGCAGGGCCACGTCGGCGTCCTTGAAGGCGGTCATCGGGTCTGAGTGGGCGCTCATGCCGGCAACCAGGGGGAACGCGCAGTCGTCGATTTCCATCATCACGCCTTTCAGCGCTTTCTGGGCCTTCTCGTCAGGGATTTCCAGCAGTTGCAGGATGACTGGCTGGTCTTTGCCCAGCATGTCGCCGTTGGCGATACGGAACAGCAGGGAATAGCCGATCTGGCCGGCGGCGCCGGTAACGGCAACACGCATTGGGGTTTTAGCCATGGTGAATCTCCAAAGTGGACGTGAAAACGGTGTAAGCTCGTAATGATACGACAATTCGGGCGAGTGTAGGCGCCTGTCGACTGGCTGTCAATCCTATCTTATGTCTTATATAAGACATATAAGTTATAGGATTTTTCTGGACGTGAGGGGTTGGATGTGGTGGAATAGCGGGCTATGAATCCCGTCACGCCCAACCAGACCACTTCTGACGCCTTAGGCGCGGCCGGCGCTCCGTCCCCCACATTCTCTCCCCTGTACCAGCAGATCAAAGGCCTGATTACCCAGAGCCTGCAGTCCGGCGAATGGAAGCCGGGCGAGATGATCCCCAGCGAAGTCGAATTAGCCAACCGCTTCAAGGTCAGCCAGGGCACGGTGCGCAAGGCGATCGATGAGCTGGCGGCGGAAAACCTGGTGATGCGCCGCCAGGGCAAGGGGACGTTCGTGTCCACCCACCATGAGGCGCGCGCGCACTTCCGTTTCCTGCGCCTGGTGCCGGACGAAGGTGTGCCGCATTACCCCGAATCCCGGTTTATTGAAGTCAAGCGCCTGCGTGCGCCCGCCGAAGTGGCGCGCCTGCTCGACCTGAAATCGGGCGACGCCGTGGTCTACATCAAGCGCGTGCAAAGTTTCGACAACGTGCCAACCATCGTCGAAGAGCTGTGGCTGCCCGGCGTGATCTTCAAAGGCCTGACGGCAGAGCGCCTGAATGAATACAAAGGCCCGATGTACGGCCTGTTCGAGTCCGAATTCGGCACTCGCATGATCCGTGCACAAGAAAAGATCCGGGCTGTGTGTGCCGAGGAGGGCGATGCCGCGCTGCTCAAAGTTGCGGCAGGCATGCCGCTGCTGTGCGCCGAACGCGTGTCCTTCACTTATGGCGATAAACCGGTCGAATTGCGCCGCGGCCTGTACCTGACGGAACGGCATCATTATCAAAATGATCTCAGTTAAGGTGCGCTGCAATAATATTTTGGTGATATGTAACAATACATATTGGTCGTAAGTGCAAAAATCGGCGAAAATCGTAGCTTCGCCAAGTTTGGCAAATCATTTGTAATAAAGCATAGGGAGGTTGTATATGACTGAAGCCGTGCGGGAAACCCCAAAAAAAGAGCGGCCAGAATTCCGTAACATCCACGTTACGGATCTGATGAACTACCGACTGCCGATGGCTGGCATCGTCTCCATCCTGCACCGCATCAGCGGCGCCCTGATGTTCCTGCTGTTGCCGTTCGTGCTGTACCTGCTGCAGGAGTCGCTGCGCTCCGAGTACACCTTCGCCAACTTCATGCTCATCGCCTCCCACCCGATCGCGAAGCTGGTCATGCTGGCCCTGGTCTGGGGCTACGCCCAGCACTTCTGCGCCGGCGTACGCCACCTGGTCATGGATACCCACGTCGGCCTGGACAAGGATTCCGCGCGCAAGTCCGCCACCGTGGTGGTCGTGATCACTGTCATCGTGACCGCGCTGGTCGCCCTGAAATTGTTTGGAGTGTTCTAAATGGCTAACAATAACATCGGCCCAAAACGCCTGGTTGTCGGCGCCCACTACGGCGTCAAGGATTGGCTGGTCCAGCGCGTGACCGCCGTGCTGATGGTGGTGTACACCGCCGTCCTGTTCTTCATGATCTTCACCTCGTCGACCCCGTCGTACGAAGGTTGGGCGGAACTGTTCGCCAAGCAGTGGTTCAAGCTGTTCAGCGCCGTGACCCTGCTGGCCCTGTTCTATCACGCCTGGGTCGGCATCCGTGACATCTGGATGGACTACATCAAGCCGGTCGGCCTGCGCCTGTTCCTGCAAATCGCTACCATTGGCTGGCTGGTCGCCTGCGCCGCCTGGTCGCTGCAAATTCTGTGGAGTGTGTAAATCGTGGCAGCTATTAAATCTGCAATCCCAACCCGTCGTTTTGACGCGGTGATCGTTGGCGCCGGCGGTTCCGGCATGCGCGCCTCCCTGCAACTGGCGGAAGCCGGCCTGAATGTAGCCGTGCTGTCCAAGGTGTTCCCGACCCGCTCCCACACCGTGGCAGCGCAGGGCGGCATCGGCGCCTCGCTGGGCAATATGTCGGAAGACAACTGGTACTGGCACATGTTCGACACCGTCAAGGGTGGCGACTACCTCGGCGACCAGGATGCGATTGAATTCATGTGCCGCGAAGCACCGAAAGTCGTCTACGAGCTGGAACACTTCGGCATGCCTTTCGACCGCAACCCGGACGGCACCATTTACCAGCGTCCGTTCGGCGGCCACACCGCGAACCTGGGCGAGAAGCCAGTGCAGCGCGCCTGCGCCGCGGCCGACCGTACCGGCCACGCACTGCTGCACACACTGTACCAGCGCAACGTGCGCGCCCGCACCCACTTCTTCGTTGAGTGGATGGCCCTGGACCTGGTGCGCGATGCCGACGGCGACGTGGTTGGCGTGGTTGCCCTGGAAATGGAAACCGGCGAATGCATGATCCTGGAAGCCAAGACCACCATCTTCGCAACCGGCGGCGCAGGCCGCATCTTCGCAGCATCGACCAACGCCTTCATCAACACCGGTGACGGCATGGGCATGGCGGCACGTGCCGGCCTGCCGCTGCAAGACATGGAATTCTGGCAGTTCCACCCGACCGGCGTGGCCGGCGCGGGCGTGCTGATCACCGAAGGCGTGCGCGGCGAAGGCGGCATCCTGATCAACTCGAACGGCGAACGCTTCATGGAGCGCTACGCTCCGACCCTGAAAGACCTGGCGCCACGCGACTTCGTGTCCCGCTCCATGGACCAGGAAATCAAGGAAGGCCGCGGCTGCGGTCCTAATAAAGACCACGTTCTGCTGGACCTGCGCCACATCGGCTCCGAAACCATCCAGAAGCGCCTGCCGTCGATCCTGGAAATCGGCCACAAGTTCGCCAACGTCGACGCGACCAAGGAACCGATCCCGGTCGTTCCGACCATCCACTACCAGATGGGCGGCATCCCGACCAATATCCACGGCCAGGTAGTCGTGCCTAACGGCGACGGCAGCCAGAAGATCGTGAACGGCCTGTACGCCATCGGCGAATGCGCCTGCGTCTCCGTGCACGGTGCAAACCGCCTGGGCACCAACTCCCTGCTGGACCTGGTGGTGTTCGGCCGCGCAGCCGGCAACCACGTGGTGGCACAGAACCTGAAGCAGAAGGAAAACAAGCCTTTGCCGAAGGACGCAGCCGACTTCGCAATGAACCGCCTGAACCACCTGGAAACCGCTACCGGTGGCGAGCGCGTGCAAGACGTCGCCAACGACATCCGCGCCACCATGCAGAAGTACTGCGGCGTGTTCCGTACCGACGACATGCTGGCCAAAGGCGTAGAAGAAATCCTGAAGCTGGACGAGCGTCGCAAGCACGTTTCGTACAACGACAAGTCCAAGGTGTTCAACACCGCCCGCGTGGAAGCGCTGGAACTGGACAACCTGATCGAAACTGCAAAAGCGACCATCGTATCGGCCAATGCGCGTAAGGAATCCCGCGGCGCCCACGCCCAGGACGACCACCCGAAACGCGACGACGAAAACTGGATGAAGCACACGCTGTGGTTCTCCGAAGGCAACCGCCTGGAATACAAGGCAGTCGTCACCAAGCCGCTGACGGTCGAAACCTTCAAGCCAAAAGCACGTACTTTCTAAGCAAGGGCCTCACAACATGGCACGCACTCTCAAATTCAAGATTTACCGCTACGATCCGGACAAGGACGCCAAGCCTTACATGCAAGACCTGACGGTCGAACTGAAAGACACCGACAAGATGCTGCTGGATGCACTGCAGCGCATCAAGTCCGATGTCGATGATTCGCTGTCGCTGCGCCGCTCCTGCCGCGAAGGCGTGTGCGGTTCCGACGCGATGAACATCAACGGCAAGAACGGCCTGGCCTGCACCACCAACCTGAACGAGCTGAGCGAGCCTATCGTGCTGCGCCCGCTGCCAGGCCTGCCGGTGGTGCGCGACCTGATCGTCGACATGACCCAGTTCTTCAAGCAATACCACTCGATCAAGCCGTTCCTGATCAACGACTCGATCCCTCCGGAGAAAGAGCGCCTGCAGTCGCCTGCGGAACGCGAAGAACTGGACGGCCTGTACGAGTGCATCCTGTGCGCCTGCTGCTCGACTTCCTGCCCGTCGTTCTGGTGGAACCCGGACAAGTTCGTCGGTCCAGCCGGCCTGCTGCAAGCCTACCGCTTCATCGCCGACTCGCGCGACGAAGCCACCGGTGAGCGCCTGGATAACCTGGAAGACCCGTACCGTCTGTTCCGTTGCCACTCGATCATGAACTGCGTCGACGTGTGCCCGAAAGGCCTGAACCCTAACAAGGCGATCGGCAAGATCAAGGAACTGATGGTGCGTCGCGCCATTTAATAAACATGGCCGAACTCGAAAAACGAGCGCATCAGGCCGATCCGACCAACCGTGCGCGCCTACGCTGGCGCGCACGACGGGGCCTGCTGGAAAACGACCTTATCCTGACTCGTTTCCTCGATGCGCACGAAGCAGGATTGACCGACGAGGAAGTGGACGCGTTCACGCGACTCCTCGATTTGTCGGACAATGCACTGATGGATCTGGTCTTGGCCCGCAAGGAGCCGGAAGGCGAAATAGACCTGCCGCATGTACATGCGTTACTGGCTCGCCTGCGCCAAGCCTGAGTTAAGTTTTTTTATTTGCTGCATCTCTCCCAAAGGAAGAGTCCATGAACATCTCTGATACCAAAGCAACGCTATCGTTCTCCGACGGCGGCCCATCGGTCGAAATGCCGATCTACAAGGGCACCGTGGGCCCGGACGTCATCGACATCCGCAAGCTGTACGGCACCACCGGCAAATTCACCTACGACCCAGGCTTCATGTCCACCGCGTCGTGCAACTCCTCGATCACCTATATTGACGGTGACAAGGGCGAGCTGCAATACCGCGGCTACCCGATCGAACAGCTGGCCGTGAACGCCGACTTCATGGAATCGTGCTACCTGCTGCTGAACGGCGACCTGCCGAACGCAGTGCAGAAGAAACAGTTCGTCGACACCGTGACCAAGCACACCATGGTCCACGAACAGATGCAATTCTTCTTCCGCGGCTTCCGCCGCGACGCGCACCCGATGTCGGTACTGGTTGGTACCGTCGGCGCGCTGGCATCGTTCTACCACGACTCGCTGGACATCAACGATGCCAAGCAGCGTGAGATTTCGGCCATCCGCCTGATCGCCAAGCTGCCAACCCTGGTTGCCATGGCATACAAATACTCGATCGGCCAGCCGTTCGTGTACCCACGCAACGACCTGTCGTACTCCGCCAACTTCATGCGCATGATGTTCGGCAATCCATGCGAAGAGTACAAGGTCAACGACGTGCTGGTGCGCGCCCTGGACCGCATCCTGATCCTGCACGCAGACCACGAGCAGAACGCCTCGACCTCGACCGTCCGTCTGGCCGGTTCCTCGGGCGCCAACCCATTCGCCTGTATCGCTGCCGGTATCGCTTGCCTGTGGGGCCCTGCCCACGGCGGCGCGAACGAAGCTGCACTGAACATGCTGAAAGAAATCGGCACCGTCGACAAGATCCCGGCTTTCATCGCCCAGGTGAAAGACAAGAACTCCGGCGTCAAGCTGATGGGCTTCGGTCACCGCGTGTACAAGAACTTCGACCCACGTGCCAAGCTGATGCGCGAAACCTGCCACGAAGTGCTGCAAGAGCTGGGCCTGCAAGACGACCCACTGTTCAAGCTGGCCATGGAACTGGAAAAGATTGCGCTGAACGACGAATACTTCGTCTCCCGCAAGCTGTACCCGAACGTGGACTTCTACTCCGGCATCGTGCAGTCGGCCCTGGGCATCCCGGTGTCCCTGTTCACCGGTATCTTCGCCATGGCCCGTACCATCGGCTGGATCGCCCAGTGGAACGAAATGATCGCCGACCCGGAGCAGAAGATCGGCCGCCCACGCCAGCTGTTCGTTGGCTCGGCAGTGCGCGACGTGCCTCCGCTGAAAGACCGCAAGTAGTCCTTGCAGCCTTCTCGGGGAAAAAGCGAGCTTCGGCTCGCTTTTTTTATTCCCAGCGAAGGCAAAATGTTGTCAATTCGAAAGATTTCAATAATACTATCGGGTTCGACGTCTTCTTCTGCGAATTTAAGGAATCAACTTGTCTGCGAACGTTCATCAAGCGAGCCAGTGCGGGAAAATTGTCAGTATCCACCCGATTGGGCGACTGGGCCTGCTCTATCCTGTGCTTGCCGTCTTGCTGATTGTCACGGCTATTGCACTGGCCTTCGTCGCCGCCGACGCCCAGGCCACGGTGAGGGATGTCGACTTGCCTGTATTCTTGAGAATAATTGCTGGAATATGCGGATTGCTTGCCATCGTCATTGCCGTCCGCTGGTATAGGCTCAAAGGCTCAAGCCTGACGGTGTTCGAGAAGGGAATGGCCTATAGGCTCAGGGGCAAAACCCATTTCTTCGGCTGGCGCGAGGTGCAGTACGTGACTGTTCGCGCCACCAAATTGCTCGGCTTCCCCACTCGACGCACATGGGTCAAGGTAAGGTTGGCGCCCCAGACCACCCTGAAGTTCTCCGACAGCTATAAGGAGGTTTTCGTGCTTGGCATCAACCTTCTCACGCTGACAGCGGCGGAGATGGTTCCGCTTGTGATTGCGAAAATGGAGCATGGGGAGACGGTGGATTTTGGTGCGCTTAAGGTCAGCCGTGACGGGCTCCGCAGGCGCTTCGGCAAGGTTTCCTGGGCAGAAGTCGGTGATGCAGAACTAAGGGCGGGGCAAGTCATCATCAAGAAAAAGGGGCGCCGGATTCCTTGGGGGCGGCCTCACTCCTTCCAGATCAAGAACCTCTTCGTTTTTCTGGCGGTACTTGAACACTTCACTCAAATCGATACTGGCCCGGCTAAGATTCCGCAACAAATGGTTGCATTGGCTTGAGCAAGCGCCGTTTGACGAGATCGTTGAGTAATCAAGAATTCGGTGCCAGGTCTGTCATTTGGACACGCAAGCTGCACGTTTGATCTAACTCAAGATGTTGTCCTTTGACGAATATATTGATGAATCATGCTCACCAACTTGGTGCGTCTTGAGATTGATCAAAGGTGCGTGCGCATTGTCCAAATGACAGACCTGGCACCGAATTCTGGCTCCGAATTCGGCACCGAATTCTGGCAACGTATCCGCCCGATTAGGTATCGTCATCTGCTACCTGTGGGAGCGCCATGTTAACGCTGGCGATTAAGGTTGATTTCCCTTGGATATGGAAATCCAGCCTGCCATCATGCCAATTCTTAAATTTGGCGAGGAAATAGCGGATGTTGAAATGGATTTTTCTGGCGGCTTCTCTGTTGGCGGCTCGTGCCTGGTCTGCTGATATTCAAGAGCTGCGAGTCGATGGGATGCGGCTGTCAATTCCATATGCGGATTTCATCAAGGTGCGGCCGGAAGCGGTGGGGCAAAACGGTTGGCATATGTATTCTCCTGTGCCCCAGGATAAAAAGGAATTGGGATTCTCGGTGCGGGGATATATGCGTGGCTTCGAAAGCGGGCGCGGGTGTTCGGCTGCAATTGGGTTCTCGAATACAAGCGCTGTTGAAACCGAAAAGCTGAGTCAGAATATCGCGGCTCTGCTTACTGCACATAAGATGGTCAAAACGACCGTGGTCGAGCAGGGTGGCACGCGCTTTAGTTATTGGGAAGGGCCGGGCGCTTATGCTTCAATTGATAGGCTTATCAAAGGAAGCGAATCCTTTGGCGTTTCGTTGCAAATGACGCTGAAGAGTTGCCCTGATAGCGCTGACCAGTTCAAGTCACGCCCTCCAACCAAAAAGTAGGACGTCAAGACAGAAATTCGTCGAGCGCGGATTAACTGGATCAAGCGAGCTACGGCTCGCTTTTTCTTGCCATATTTTTTTACTGTGGCCAGTCATGCTGCAACTTGGCACGTTTAGGCTTAATTTTGGTTTGACGGCATTGTAGTCCTCCAGGTAGTGACGGGTTCTGTTATCGTTGAGCCCATCCAGCTACTGCAGCCAAGTACTTTCTCATTTCACGGAGGCTTGCTTGTTCACCCGTCGTACCCTCATTCTCGCCACCGCGCTGGCAATCCCTGTTGCGGCCCAAGCTGTCCCGAATACTTCCGATACCCGACTGCTATCCGAGCCGGCGATTTCCAAAGAAAACATTGCATTTATCTATGCTGGCGACGTCTGGTTGGCCGACCAGAATGGCCGGGATGTGCGGCGTCTAACCTCGGATATCGGCGAAAAGTCTAATCCGGTCTTTTCTCCCGATGGCCGGTCAATCGCCTATAGTGCGAATATAGACGGCAATACGGATGTGTTTATCCTGCCGATTGCCGGCGGGATTCCACGCCGTTTGACTTGGCACCCGGGTGCGGACGTGGTGCAAGGTTTTACGCCGGATGGGGCGCAGGTCTTATTCACGTCGCCGCGCGTGGCGTTTAATAACCGGTACCGCAATCTATTTACCGTTCCGGTAGGGGGTGGCGTCGAAACGAAGCTTGAGATCGCAAACGCCGCGCGTGCGACTCTTTCGCCTGATGGGCGGTCCATCGCTTATAACCCGACTTCGCCGGCATTCTTGCAATGGAAGCGTTATCGTGGTGGCTTGAATTCGATAATCTGGCTGTTTAATCGCGACACTCTGGTGGTGGAGCGAATTCCGCAACCTGCCAGCCGTGTTAATGACGCGGATCCGATGTGGGTGGGAGATAAAGTCTATTTCCGTTCTGATCGCGATGGGGAATTTAATCTTTACGTTTACGACACGCGCAGCAAAGCAATTAGCCAACTGACCCGGCATACCGATTTTCCCGTATTGAATGCGGCATTATCCGGTGGAAGAATTGTGTATGAGCAGGCAGGTTATCTGCATATGCTCGACCTCGACAGTGGTGTGGCTGCCGGCCGCAGGCTCGCGATCGGCGTCAGCGCCGACCTGGGCTTGTCGCGGGAGCGCTGGGTGCGTGGGGCGAAATATATTCGCGCGGCTTCAGTGTCGCCATCGGGGGCAAGGGTGGCGTTTGAATTCCGCGGCGACATCGTCACGCTTCCGGCTGAGAAGGGCGATATTCGCCATTTGACGCAGACGCCGGGGGCTCACGAGCGCGGGCCAGCCTGGTCGCCGGATGGGCGCCAGGTTGCCTACTTTTCGGATGAAAGTGGCGAGTACGCTTTGCATGTCCGACAACAAGACGGCAAGGGCGAGTTGCGCAAGTTCAAACTGAATGGCTCCGGATTTTTCGAGCGCGCGGCCTGGTCGCCGGATAGCAAGAAGATTGCCTTTATCGATAATTCCTGGACGCTGTATTTCATCGACCTGGCGACGGGCGTGCAGACGAAGGTTGCTACCGAACCCATGTACGGCGTCGACAAGTCGCTGCGCGGCACCTGGTCGCCGGATTCGCGCTTCATCGCTTACACGCTCAATTCGCTGAGCTACACGCGCACGGCCTACATCTATGCGCTGGAAGAAGATAAATCCCATGCGGTGACGGACGGGCTATCCGATGTCGCCAACCCGGTGTTCGACCGCAATGGCAAGTACTTGTACTTCTTCGCATCCACCGATGCGGGACCGAGCAACAACTGGTTCTCGCTGCAGAACCAGGATAACCACCCGACGCGTTCACTCTGGCTGATGGTGCTGAGGAACGATGTTCCGTCGCCGCTGGTGCGCGAAAGTGATGAAGAGAAGGGTGCGGCAAGTGCACCGCCTGCGCCGAAGGAGCCACCGAAGGATGGTGCCGCAGGCGACAAAAATGAAGAACGCGTTCTGGCCGACACTTCCACTAGCCGCGGCGCGGACGCCAAGGCGAAAGCCGCCGCTGCGACGGCCAAGCCGCCGGCTCCGATGCGCATCGACTGGGAGGGTATTTCGACCCGAGTGATCGACATGCCGCCGCCGGTATCCGAATACTTCGATCTCGAAGCCGGCGGGGAAGGGCAAATCTTCTTCCTGCGCGAAGTGGATGGCAAGCGCCAGGTCCAGCGCTTCGACCTGAAAGAGCGCAAGACCGAAACCATTGTTGCGGACGCGGAGGACTTCGAAATCAGCGCTGACGGTAAGAAGATCGCCTGGCGTTTGAAAGAGCAGTGGAATATGGGCTCCGCCACCGGCAAGCTGCTGTCGCCGTCCGAGGGCAAGCTGCGTGTGGAAGCCATCGAAACCAAGGCCGACCCGCGTGCGGAATGGAAGCAGATCTACGATGAAGTCTGGCGCATCAACCGCGACTACTTCTATGACCCGCATATGCATGGCGTGAACTGGAAAGCCATGCGCGACAAATACGCCCAGTTCCTGCCTGACGTCGCCACGCGCAGCGACCTGAATCGTGTGATCCAGTGGCTGTGCAGCGAACTGGCGGTCGGCCACCACCGTGGCGGCGGCGGCGATAATTTCATCGATGCCAAACCGGTGCCGGGCGGACTGCTTGGCGCCGACTACGAAATTGCCAATGGTCGCTATCGCTTCAAGAAGGTCTACGGTGGCCTGAACTGGAACCCGACGCTGCGTGCGCCATTAACCGAGCCGGGTCTTAACGTGAAAGTGGGCGAGTACCTGCTGGCGGTTGATGGCCGTCCGCTGGCGCCGCCGACCAACCTGTATAGCGCCTTCGAAAATACCGCAAACAGGTCGCTGGAAATTACGGTCGGCCCGAGCGCGGATGGCAAGGGCGCGCGCCACATTACGGTAGTGCCGGTGGCGAGCGAAGATGCGCTGCGCAACCGCGACTGGGTAGAGGGGAATATCCGTAAAGTGGATGCCGCAACCGGCGGGCGTGTGGCGTATGTCTACGTGCCGAATACTGCGAGCCTGGGGCACACTTACTTCAAACGCTACTTCTATCCGCAGTCGTACAAGGACGCGATCATTGTCGATGAGCGATTCAATGGCGGCGGCAGCCTGGCCGACTATTACATCGAGCTGCTGCAGAAGCAGGAGATCGCGTGGTGGGCCATGCGTTATGGTGCGGACATGAAGACACCATCCGCTTCGATCCAGGGCCCGCGCGCGATGCTGATCGATGAAACGGCCGGCTCGGGCGGCGACCTGCTGCCGTGGATGTTCCGCAAGAATAAGCTTGGCCCGCTGATCGGCAAGCGCACTTGGGGCGGACTGGTTGGCATCCTCGGCTTCCCGGTGCTGCTGGATGGCGGCACGATCACGGCGCCGAACCTGGCGTTCTGGACACGCGAAGGCGGTTGGGGAGTTGAGAATGAAGGCGTTGCGCCGGATATTGAAGTCGACCAGAATCCGGCGGATGTGATTGCGGGCCGCGACCCGCAGCTTGAAAAAGCGATCGAGGTGATCAAGGCCGAACTGGCGAAGTCACCGCCAAGCCGTCCGCCGCGCCCCGCTTATCCGGACAAGAGCCGTTGATTCAATCCGCTGCCTCCAGCCTTGCTGCAGCTTCGGCAAATGCAGGGCGTGTTTCAGGTGCCGGGTGCAGGCAATCATTTGCCAGTGCCCGCACCTGGGGCAATTCTTCTTCGCCGCGTTCCAGCAGTTCTTCCAGCAAATAGCCGAAGGCCCTTACTTCCAGCCGCTCTAGCGCGGATGCGCGTACGGTGCCCGGCGCGAAGCATGAGGCCCCGCCGAAATCTCCCAGCACTGCATTGCCCTTGCCGCAGTTGAGGATATTGTGCGCGTACAGGTCACCGTGCATGATGCCGCGTTCATGCAAATGTGCTGCTGCGGAAGCAATGCTACGGGCAATGCCAAGCAGGGCTTCCGTAGTGAAGTGCTGGTCGTCGGCGTAGACGTCGCGCGTACAGCTTGCGAAGCTCGGCGGGCCCGCCAGGTTGCGTAAATCCGGGTCGACCAGCGGCATGACCAGTGCCGGCAGGCTTGCGGGATGGTCCGGAATAGTTCCAAGAACGGGAATCAGGTTGGGATGCTTGCCGGCTCCGATGCAGGCGGCGGTTTCCTGTGCCGGCAGGCCATCGCTGGTCATGGCGCCCTTATACACTTTGACCGCCACAGGCTCTCCATTGAGTATAGCCTGGTGGATCACGCCGGACGCGCCTTCGCCCAGCTTGTGCTGGATTTGCAGCTCGTCCCAGGAAATGCTGGCGGCGGGCGGGATGGCCGCCTCGCTGAAAGGATTGCCGGCAAATGCCAGCCAGGCAAGGCGCGGCATGGCAGGCAGCCAGTCCGGCAGTTCGGGGAGCCTGTTGGCCGAAATGCGCAGCAGTTCCAACTTGCTGCAGTTCGCCAGCGCGGACGGCAATGCACTTAGGCGATTACCTGACAACATGAGCTTCTGCATGTCGATGCATTTGCCGATTTCACCGGGCAGTTGTTCGATGCGGTTGTCGGTCAGGATCAACCAGCGCAGGCGAGGGGGCAGGGCGGCGGCGGGCACGCTCGTGATCCGGTTCGCCTTGAAGCCGATCATCATCAGCGAAGGGCAGCGGCCCAGTACTGCCGGCAGCTCGGTGAACTGGTTTTCGGAACAGAAGATGATGCGCAGGCGGCGCAGGCGTGGCAGGTCGTCCGGCAGGGAGGACAGGGAGTTGCCGGTAAGGTCCAGGATCTCCAGCGTTTCGGCCAGGTCGAATATCTCGCGCGGGAATTCAGTCAGGGCGCAGCGCAATTGCAGCCGCACTGCGCCGGCCAGTTCACCGGAGCGCAGTTGTTGAAGCGTTTGCATCTGGTCTCTTGGGGAGTTTTGGAGGGCGCAGTATAGCTTGTTGCGCTCAACTTTCCTCGTCCAGCATTTTCTGGATTTCCGCGCGCTCTTTGGCTGACACGTGACCGCCGCGCAGCGCCGCCATCACCAGCGCCTTGCCGGAACCGGCAAAAGCCTTGTGGATCAAGTCTTTTAATAGCGAGGTCTGGATCGAGTCCTGCTGCTCGGCAGGTGAGTAGACGTGGGCGCGCTGGCTTTCATCGCGGTTCAGCAGACCCTTGGTATGCATGACTTGCAGCAGGCGCAGCACCGTGGCGTATTGCATATCCGGCCGTGTTGCCACCGCTGCCTCATGCACCTGCCGCGCAGTCGCCGGGCCTAGCGCAAACAAGAGGCGCAGCATTTCCAGTTCGCTAGGGGTAGGTTTCGGCAGGGCCATGATAGATCCAGGAAGAACATCGATGGATCTAGAATAAATTATCTAGACATAAAAGTCTACACTCGCGAACGGCTGACTCCGTGTCACACCTTGGGGTCACACCCCAAAGGGGACACGGTCTCAAGCGTCGCACAGCCGAGCTCGTGTCACACTTGGGGTGTGACCCCATGGTGTGACACGGGCTGGGCTGTGGTGCTTTTACCAGGCGAGTTCGCCTTTGGCGACTTTGGCGCTCAGTTGCAGGGCGCTTTCAAGGCCGGCTTGCGGGTAGGAGGCCTTCATCGCTGCGACCAGGGCTGCACTGTTTGCGGCGGCTGGGGTGGCGGCTTCGAAGCGGCGCAGGTAGTCGGCGGTGTAGCTGATGGCGTCCGGCGTCAGGGCGGAGCCGGGGGCGAAGTGGCCGGGGACGACGGTGGTTGGCTTCAGGCCGGAAATTTCGTCAAGCACGGACAGCCATTGGACGCGCGATTCCGCTGTCTGGGTGTCGGCAACCCATACGTGCAGGCCTTTGAACAGCACCACGCCGCCGACCACGGCTTTGATCGATGGGATCCATACATAGCTGCGGTCGCCCTGGCCTTTGACTTGCAGCTTTTGGCCTTCCAGTTCGATGTCGCCTTGCAGAAGTTCCGGCATCACCACGCCTTTAGGGGCGTTGGCGCCGAGGATCGGGCCCCAGTAGGCAACCTTGGCCTGGGCTTTCTTTTCCATGGCGGCGATGGTGGTGCCGCGTGCCACGATGCGCGCTTGCGGGAAGGCGGCTTTCAGCACGTCCAGGCCGAAGTAGAAATCCGGGTCGCCGTGGCTGACATAAATAGTGGTCAGGCGCTTGCCGCTGGCTTTGATCTGGGCGGCCAGCTTTTCAGCTTCGGCGCGCGAGAACTGGGCGTCCACCAGCACGGCGTCTTTCTCGCCTTTTACCAGTACTGAGGCAACCGGGAAGATGGCGGCTTCGCCCGGGTTGAAAACTTCCAGCGTCAGCGGGGCGGCGGAGGCGCCAACGGTGCTTGCTGCGAATGCGGCTGCTGCGAGGGTGTGCTTGATCATCTCTGTATTCCTTTCGGTGATTGGATGGCGCCAGTGTAGGCCTTATGACATGATCGAAAAATAGCGTATATTGAAACTGTTTATTGCATAAATCGCTCATATGGACCGTATCGCTTCCGCTAATGTCTTTGTCACTATCGCCGATCGGGGCAGCCTGGCCGGGGCGGCGGAGGCGCTGGACATGTCGCGTGCCATGGTCACGCGCTACCTGGCGGAGATGGAGGAGTGGGCGGGTGCGCGCTTGCTGCACCGGACTACGCGCCGCCTGGGCCTGACCGCGGCGGGGGAGCTGACGTTGGCGCGTTGCCGTGAGCTGCTGGCGCTGGCCGGGGCGATTCCGGCGGCGGGCGATGCGGGAGCCGGGGAGCCGCGCGGCTTGCTGCGGGTGGCTTGCGCGCAGTTCCTGGCACAGGCGGCGCTGGCCGATGCGCTGGCGGAATTCTTGCGCCGGTATCCGCAGGTGACGGTCGACCTGCAGGTCGATAACCGCGCCGTAAACCTGGTCGAACAGCGCATCGATCTGGCGATCCGTATTACCAATGCGCTGGAGCCGAACCAGATTGCGCGCAAGCTGGGTGAGTGCCGCTCGATGCTGGCGGCGGCGCCGGCCTACCTGGCCGAATATGGCGCGCCGTCCGATCCGCAGGAACTGGCGCGGCATAACTGCCTGGCGTATAGCTATTTCGGCAGGAGTGTGTGGATGCTGGCGCGCGATGGCGAGCCGCCGCAGGAGGTGCCGGTGGGCGGCAATCTCTCTTCGAACGAGTCGATGGCTTTGCTGGCGGCGGCCGGGCAGGGCGCCGGCATTGCCATGCAGCCGCGCTTCGTGGTGCAGCCACTGGTGACGCAGGGCCGGCTGGTGCAGGTATTGCCGGATTGGCAACCGCAGGCTTTGGGGATTCATGCCATTTACACATCACGCCAGCACATGCCGCCTGCGCTGCGGGCCTTGCTGGATTACCTGGCCGACTGGTTCGCCCGGCGCGGCGCGGAGTTTTAGTTGTTTCAGTTCAACGACAGTGCTATGCTAGGCGACCGTTTTTGGAAAATCTGGAAACAACAGAGCCCTTCCCCACAACTTGATGTGCAATCCGCTAACCGGTCAGGCCGTGTCGCGGAAGGTTTGAACAACCCGCTAATTCCTCGCGAAGCGCGAAGAAAGGTGAGCAAAGAAATGATGCAACAACAGACGTCCAATTCCTACCTGTTTGGTGGGAACGCGCCGTACGTAGAAGAACTGTACGAGGCGTATCTTGAAAATCCTGGCTCCGTGCCAGACAACTGGCGCCAGTACTTCGACGCCATGCAGAACGTGCCGGCAGTTGACGGCAGCGCCAAGCCAGACGTCGTCCATTCGTCCGTCATCGCCTCCTTCGCCGAACGCGCGAAAGCGGGTCCAATCCGTACCATCGTCGCTTCGTCCGACGCCGAAATGGGCCGCAAGCGCGTGGCCGCCACCCAGCTGATCGCAGCCTACCGCTACCTGGGCTCTCGCTGGGCCAACCTGGATCCGCTGCAGCGCCAGGAACGTCCGAGCATTCCTGAACTGGAACCGTCGTTCTATGGCTTCACCGACGCCGACCAGGACACCGTATTCAACATCAGCAACACCTACTTCGGCCCGGAGACCGCGACCCTGCGCGACCTGACCAACCTGCTGAAGGACACCTACACCCGCTCCGTCGGCGCGGAGTACATGTACATCTCCGATCCGGCCGAAAAGCGCTGGCTGCAGGAGCGCCTGGAATCGATCCGTTCGACCCCGGCATTCACCGCCGAAAAGAAAAAGCACATCCTGGAGCGCCTGACCGCTGCTGAAGGCCTGGAGCGCTACCTCCACACCAAGTACGTCGGCCAGAAGCGCTTCTCGCTGGAAGGCGGCGAGACTTTCATCGCTTCCCTGGACGAAGTGATCCAGCGCGCCGGTGAAAAAGGCGTGCAGGAAATCGTGATCGGCATGGCCCACCGCGGCCGCCTGAACGTGCTGGTGAACACCCTGGGCAAGGCGCCTAAGGATCTGTTCGAAGAGTTCGAAGGCAAGCACGCCGACGACCTGCCGGCCGGCGACGTGAAATACCACCAAGGCTTCTCGTCCGACATCTCCACCGCAGGCGGCCCGGTCCACCTGTCGCTGGCGTTCAACCCGTCCCACCTGGAAATCGTCAACCCTGTGGTTGAAGGTTCGGTCAAGGCCCGTATGGACCGCCGCGGCGACGCGCACGGCGCGCAAGTGCTGCCGATCCTGGTGCACGGCGACGCGGCATTCGCCGGCCAGGGCGTTGTGATGGAAACCCTGAACCTGGCGCAGACCCGCGGCTACGGCACCGGCGGCACCGTGCACATCGTGATCAACAACCAGATCGGCTTCACCACCTCCGATCCGCGCGATGCGCGTTCCACCATTTACTGCTCCGACGTCGTGAAGATGATCGAAGCGCCTGTGCTGCACGTGAACGCCGACGATCCTGAAGCCGTGGTACTGGCTTCCCAGATCGCCCTGGACTACCGCCTGCAGTTCAAGAAAGACATCGTTGTCGACATCATTTGCTACCGCAAACTGGGCCACAACGAACAGGATACCCCGGCGCTGACCCAGCCGCTGATGTACAAGAAGATCGCCAAGCACCCAGGCACCCGCAAGATGTACGCGGACAAGCTGGCAACCCAGGGCGTGATCCCGGCCGACGGCGGCGACGCCATGGTGGCCGCCTACCGCGCTGCGATGGACGCTGGCAAGCACACCGTCGATCCTGTGATCTCGAACTTCAAGAACAAGTACGCCGTCGACTGGCTGCCGTTCCTGAACCGCAAATGGACCGACGCGGCCGATACCGCCGTGCCGATGACTGAGCTGAAGCGCCTGGCCACTGCCATCACCACCGTGCCGGAAAGCTTCAAGGTGCACTCGCTGGTGGAAAAAGTGCTGGCCGACCGCGCCAGCATGGGCAAGGGCGACATGAACCTGGACTGGGGCATGGGCGAGCACCTGGCGTTCGCGTCGCTGGTTTCCTCCGGCTACGCGCTGCGCCTGACCGGCCAGGACGCCGGCCGCGGCACCTTTACCCACCGCCACGCTGTGCTGCACGACCAGAACCGCGAGCGCTGGGATGCCGGTACCTACATCCCGCTGCAGAACATCTCCGAAGGCCAGGCGCCGTTCACCGTGATCGACTCCGTGCTGTCCGAAGAGGCAGTGCTGGCCTTCGAATACGGCTACTCGACCGCCGAGCCTAACACCCTGACCATCTGGGAAGCCCAGTTCGGCGACTTCGTCAACGGCGCCCAGGTTGTAATCGACCAGTTCATCAGCTCCGGCGAAGTGAAGTGGGGCCGTGCTTCCGGCCTGGTCATGATGCTGCCGCACGGTTACGAAGGCCAGGGCCCGGAGCACTCGTCGTGCCGCCCAGAGCGTTTCCTGCAGCTGTGCGCTGACAACAATATGCAAGTTGTGCAGCCGACCACCGCATCGCAGATCTTCCACGTGCTGCGCCGCCAGATGGTGCGCCAGTTCCGCAAGCCGCTGGTGATCCTGACTCCTAAGTCGCTGCTGCGTAACAAGGACGCTGGCTCCCCGCTGGAGCAACTGGCCAAGGGCGCGTTCCAGACCGTGATCGGCGAGGTGGACGAGTCGATCGACGCCAAGAAGGTCAAGCGCGTGATCGCCTGCTCCGGCAAGGTGTATTACGACATCGTGAACACCCGCAAGACCCGCGGCGCGACCGATACCGCCATCGTGCGTATCGAGCAGCTGTATCCATTCCCGCACAAGGCGTTCGCTGCTGAACTGAAGAAGTTCCCGAACCTGACCGAAGTGGTGTGGGCGCAGGACGAGCCGCAGAACCAGGGTCCTTGGTTCCAGATCCAGCACAACATCTTCGAGGCTATGGAATCGGGCCAGAAGCTGGCGTACGCCGGCCGCCCAGCTTCCGCTTCGCCTGCCGTGGGTTACTACGACAAGCACTACGCGCAGCAGAAAGACCTGCTGGAAACCGCGTTCTCGAAGCTGAAGGGCTTCATCCTGACCAAGTAATCACGCATCAAGCGGGTGAGCCGCCCGCCAGGTGCGGGCGGCGCAAAAAATACACAAAATTCGGAGTGAAAAACAAATGGCACAAATCGAAGTCAAAGTTCCTCAACTGTCGGAATCCGTCGCTGAAGCGACCCTGCTGGCCTGGCACAAGAAAGTCGGCGAGGCAGTGGCCCGCGACGAAAACATGATCGACATCGAGACCGACAAGGTTGTCCTGGAACTGCCGGCACCGGCCGCAGGCGTGGTTGTGCAGGTGATCAAGGCCGACGGCGCCACCGTGGTTGCCGGCGAAGTGATCGCCATCATCGATACCGACGCCGCCGCAGGCGCCGCTCCTTCGGCTCCAGCCGCTGCCGCTGCACCAGCTGCCGCCGCCCCAGCCGCGTCCGCCGACAAGTCCGGCGTTGCCATGCCAGCCGCCGCCAAGATCCTGTCCGAAGCCGGCATCGCCGCTTCCGACGTTGCCGGTTCCGGCAAAGACGGCCGCGTGACCAAGGGCGACGCCCTGGCTGCCGCCGCTGCGCCAAAACCAGCTGCTCCAGCTCCGCTGGCACCAGCCGCTCCTAAGGCGCAGCTGCAGAAGGTTGCTGCTCCAGCCGCCGCCAACCTGGGCGACCGTCCGGAAGAGCGCGTGCCGATGAGCCGCCTGCGCGCACGTATCGCCGAGCGCCTGGTTGAGTCCCAGTCCACCAACGCCATCCTGACCACCTTCAATGAAGTCGACATGAAGCCGGTCATGGACCTGCGTAACAAGTACAAGGACAAGTTCGAGAAGGAACACGGCGTGAAGCTGGGCTTCATGTCCTTCTTCGTCAAGGCCGCTGTGCACGCGCTGAAGAAGTACCCGATCCTGAACGCTTCGGTTGACGGCAACGACATCGTCTACCACGGCTACTTCGACATCGGTATCGCTGTGGGTTCCCCACGCGGCCTGGTGGTGCCTATCCTGCGCAATGCAGACCAGATGAGCATCGCCGAGATCGAGAAGAAGATCGGCGAATTCGGCCAGAAAGCCAAGGAAGGCAAGCTGACCCTGGAAGACCTGACCGGCGGTACCTTCTCCATCTCGAACGGCGGCACCTTCGGCTCCATGCTGTCGACCCCGATCATCAACCCACCACAATCCGCAATCCTGGGCGTGCACGCCACCAAGGACCGCGCTGTTGTCGTTGACGGCCAGATCGTGATTCGCCCAATGAACTACCTGGCGATGTCCTACGACCACCGTATCATCGACGGCCGCGAAGCTGTCCTGGGCCTGGTCGCAATGAAGGAAGCCCTGGAAGATCCAGCACGCCTGCTGCTGGACCTGTAATAAACCGGTAAGTCAGTGCCTGACCCGCAGGGTCAGGCACTTGGCCTGCAAGTCAGCGACCGCCGCCTGATAGGTGTCTGACCCTGTGGGTCGGACACCGGGTTACCGGTTTAAAAAATCGAAGGGGGTCACATGAGCGTCTCCGAAGAACTGAAGCGCCTGCACGAACTGCACCAGGCTGGTGCCCTGAGCGATGAAGAATTCGCCCGTGCCAAGGAAAAGATGCTGCAAGCCGGCGGCAGCAGCCAGCAGGCAGGCGACGATTTCGTCGCCGAAGTCGGCAGGCTGCGCCGCTCCACCACCGACCGCTGGCTGGGCGGCGTGTGCGGCGGCATCGCCAGGCAATCCGGCATCGAGTCCTGGATCTGGCGCCTGATCTTCGTTCTGGTCGCATCATGCCTCGGCTTCGGCGGCCTGATTTACATCCTTATGTGGATTTTCGTCCCCACGGACGACCAATGATTGGGAATAGACATGAGCAACAAACAATTTGACGTAGTAGTTATCGGCGCCGGTCCTGGCGGTTACATCGCCGCCATCCGCGCGGCGCAACTGGGCTTCTCCGTAGCCTGTATCGACGAATGGAGCAACGACGCCGGCAAGCCAGCCCCAGGCGGCACCTGCACCAACGTAGGCTGCATCCCATCGAAAGCGCTGCTGCAATCGTCGGAACACTTCGACCACGCATCGCACGGCTTCAAAGAGCACGGCATCAACGTGGAAGGCCTGTCCTTCGACGTCGGCCAGATGCTGAAGCGCAAGAACACCGTTGTGAAGCAAAACAACGACGGCATCCTGTTCCTGTTCAAGAAGAACAAGGTCACCTTCTTCCACGGTCGCGGCGCGTTCGCCGGCGCCGCTGGCGCGGAAGGCTACCCGATCGCCATTTCGGGCCAGACCACCGACACCATCACCGGCAAGCAGATCATCGTTGCTACCGGCTCCAATCCACGCGCACTGCCAGGCGCGCCATTCGACGAGAAACTGATCCTGTCGAACACCGGCGCCCTGAACATTGAATCCGTACCGGCCAAGCTGGGCGTGATCGGTGCCGGCGTGATCGGCCTGGAACTGGGCTCCGTGTGGCGCCGCCTGGGTTCGGAAGTGACCGTGCTGGAAGGCCTGCCGACCTTCCTCGGCGCAGTCGACGAGCAGATCGCCAAGGAAGCATTGAAGCTGCTGACCAAGCAAGGCCTGTCGATCAACCTGTCCTGCAAGATCACCAAGGTTGAAGCCGGCAAGAACAACGTCACCGTTGAATACACCGACGCCAAGGGCGAAGCCCAGAAGTCCGTGTTCGACAAGCTGATCGTCTCGATCGGCCGTACCGCCAACACCATCGGCCTGGGCGCCGACAAAGTGGGCCTGGCTGTCGACGAGCGCGGCATGATCACCGTGGATGAAGACTGCAAGACCAACCTGCCGAACGTCTGGGCAATCGGCGACGTGGTGCGCGGCCCGATGCTGGCGCACAAGGCGGAAGAGGAAGCAGTTGCCGTGGCTGAGCGTATCGCCGGCCAGCATGGCCACACCAACTTCAACACCCTGCCGTCCGTCATCTACACCCACCCGGAAATCGCTTCCGTGGGCAAGACCGAGCAGCAGCTGAAGGCTGAAGGCGTGGCATACAAAGCCGGCACCTTCCCATTCCTGGCAAACGGCCGCGCACGTGCGCTGGGCGATACCAACGGCATGGTGAAGTTCCTGGCCGATGCAAGCACCGACGAGATCCTGGGCGTGCACATTGTTGGCCCGATGGCTTCCGAGCTGATCTCCGAAGCGGTGGTGGCGATGGAGTTCAAGGCTTCTGCCGAAGACATCGCGCGCATCTGCCATGCACACCCATCGCTGTCCGAAGCGACCAAGGAAGCAGCGCTCGCTGTTGACAAGCGTACGCTGAACTTCTGATAAGGCCGGGGTCTGGCTCCGACATGAGGCACGCGCAGCGTGTTTCATGTCGGCTGCCTGACCCCATGGTTCTCAATGAACGTCCAAGAGTTTTACCAGCATGCGCTCACGCAGCGCGACTTCAAAGCCGACGCCGCCCAACAGCGCGCCGTCGACCGCCTGCAGCAGTGCTACGACGCGTGGGTCGAGTACAAATCGCAGCGCTCGAATTCCTTCAAACGCCTGATCAACCGTCCGACGCCGCCGCGCGGCGTGTACATGTGGGGCGGGGTGGGGCGCGGCAAATCCTTCCTGATGGATTCGTTCTATTCGGTGATCCCGCTGGTGCGCAAGACGCGCCTGCACTTCCACGAATTCATGCGCGACGTCCACATGCAGCTCGACGAGCTGCGCGGCGTGGAAGACCCGCTGGATGAAGTAGCAAAACGGATCGCCAAGAAGTACCGCCTGATCTGCTTCGATGAATTCCACGTATCGGACGTGGCCGACGCCATGATCCTGTACAACCTGATGAAGGCGCTGTACGACAACGGCGTATCCTTCATCATGACTTCGAATTACGAGCCGTCCACCCTGTACCCGGACGGCCTGCACCGCGACCGCATCCTGCCTACCATCGCCCTGCTGAAGGAAAAGATGGACGTGCTGAACGTGGACGCCGGCGTCGACTACCGCGGCCGCGCGCTGGAGCAGGTGGATGCCTACTACACACCGCTCAACGCCAATACCGACCACCAGTTGCGCGAGGCTTTCGCGCGCGTCGCCGAAACCTCGGATGAAGACCCGCGCATCCATGTCGAGGGCCGCGAGCTGAAAGCCCTGCGCCGCGCCGGCACCATCATCTGGTTTGACTTCGCCACACTGTGCGGCGGCCCGCGCTCGCAGAATGACTACCTGGAAATCGCCAGCCGCTTCCATACCGTGATATTGTCCGGTATTCCGATGATGTCGGCCGGACAATCGTCCGAAGCGCGCCGCTTTACCTGGTTGATCGACGTGTTCTATGACCAGAAGGTCAAGCTGATCATGTCGGCCGAGGTGGAGCCGGAAGAGCTGTACACCTCCGGTGTGCTGTCCAACGAATTCCACCGCACCGTGTCGCGCATCGTCGAGATGCAATCGCGCGAATATATGGAAAAGGAACAGCGCGGCGCTGCCGAAAAGCTGTCCTGACAAGGAGAAAGATTTGAAGAACTGGATCTGGCTGGCCATGTTGCTGCCAAGCGCTGTGCTGGCGCAGGACATCGGCCGTCCGGCGCTGACTGGCGCCCCGCGCATTCCGGAAACCCATTCGGTCGAACAGGCTGACGCGCGCCTGGTGCAGGTGAGGAAGGACCGCGAAGCGGTCGAGGCGGAGTTCAGCGCCAGCGAACAGCTTTGCTACGAGAAGTTCTTCGTCAACAATTGTATCGACAAGGCGAAGGAACAGCGCCGCCTGCGCCTGGCCGAATTACGCTCGGTGGAAGTGGAAGCGAGCTACTTCAAGCGCCGCAGTGCGGTGGAAGTGCGCGATCGCGAACTGGAAGAGCGCAACCAGAAGGATGCTGCCGAAGCGGCCTATAATGCCGCCCATCCAAAGCCGCCAAAGCCCAATCCTGAACTGAAGGCTGCGCGGAAACCGGCTGCCGTGTCGGTGCAGCAGCGCCAGGCGGAACACGATGCCCGCGAACGCGCCCGCGCCGCGCAGGAAGCCTCGGCCGCACCGGAACGCGCGGCCAAAGCCGAGGCATTCGAGCGCAAGAAGGTGGAATCGGAAAAGCGGCAGGCGCAAGTCAAGGCCAAGCTGGCCGAGAAGGAAGAGAAGAAGCGCCATGCTGCGGAGGCGCAGAAAGCCGAAGCCGCAAAAGCCGAGGCAGCAGCGAAGGCCAAAGCAGCAAAGGCCGAAGCCGCGAATAAGCCTTAAACGGCTTTACGCAGCTTCTGCACGGTGTAGTTGACCGCTTCTTTCGGCGGCGCGACCAGCTTGATGATCGCCATCGAGCAGTTGTCGCCCTTGCCCTGCGCACGTTCGCGCGCCTTGTTGATCAGCAGTTCGGCCGCTTCGCGCGGCGATTTCTTGGCGATTGCGCTCGCCAGTTCCACATCCGCAAAATACGACCACAGGCCGTCCGAGCAAAGCAGGAATGCATTGCCTGCCTTGAGGTCTTCCTGCACGCCAAACGTGACGAACGGCTCCCGGTTCTTGTTACCGAGCGCGTTGTTGAGCAGTTTGGCCTGGCGGTGCTTGCGCGCCGCTTCTTCCGGCAGGTTTTCCTTTGCCATCAGGTGGGCGACGTATTCGGCATCGCTGCTGCGGGCCAGGCATTCCTTGTTGTCAAAACGATACAGCCGTGAGTCGCCGACGATGGCCCAGACAGCCTGGCGTTCAGGCGTCAGCACCATCAACACCATGCTCGACTGCGGTTCGCTGGCACCCGTGCGCGGGTCCATCACCAGGATCTGGTGCACATCGTGCGCGATCTCGCGCAGTAATTCTTGCAGGCGCGGCAAGTGGACGGACTCCGCGGCCCGGTATTCTTCAAACAATTGTTTAGCCGTATGCAGCACCTGTTCCGCACCAGTGGCACCGCCGCTGATGCCATCAGCCAGTACGGCTAGCACATAGCCGGGCGCTTTTTGCGCAGTAAACAACGCGACACGGTCATTTTGTTGGGGCCGGCTACCGATGTGTTGCGCGGTTCCGGCCTCGATTTTGTACGTGCTCATAGGGACTTGACAGCTTCTTTCCAATGACTACCTGAGTTAAACTATGCACAGTGTGCAGTTTCGTAGCAAGTATAGCCTGTTGTCCGTACGAAACTGTAAGCAAACGTTAAACGAAATCGTGCCGACTTACCATTTATGATCAACAAAGAAGAAATTCAGCGTCGCATCGTTGAGCTCGATGTCGAGCACCGCGACCTGGATGCAGTCATTGAAATGTTGACCCTGGATGGTCACCACGATCAACTTCAATTGCGCCGCCTCAAGAAGCGTAAGTTGCAATTGAAAGACTATATCACCCTGCTGAAAATGCAATTGGTGCCCGACGTACCGGCCTGAGCAGGGCCACTCATTCTTCTACTAACTTGACAGATCCACAACAGCCGACCGCCGCTCCCGGCGCGCCGAACGAGCCGGTTTTTGCTCCAGGGGCGCATGACGCCGATATTGAGCGCCTGTTTGGACCCGGCGGCCCCCTGGGCCCGGCGGTGGGCGGTTTTCGTCCACGCAAATCGCAGACCGAGATGGCCAAGGCGATCGCCGATGCCATCGCCAAGCAGCAGACCCTGATCGCCGAAGCCGGCACCGGCACCGGCAAGACCTTCGCCTACCTGGTGCCCGCGCTGCTGTGGGGCGGCAAGACCATCGTCTCCACCGGCACCAAGAACTTGCAGGACCAGCTGTTCCTGCGCGATATCCCGACCATCCGTGCGGCGCTGCAGGCGCCGGTGTCGGTCGCGCTGCTGAAGGGGCGCTCCAACTACCTGTGCCACTATCACCTGGAACGCACGCTGCAGAACGGCCGCATGACCTCGCGCGAGGACGTGGGCTACCTGCGTGAGATTTCGCGTTTCCTGAAGATGACCAGCACCGGCGACAAGGCCGAACTGGCGCGCGTGCCGGAAAATGCGCTGGTGTGGAACCTGGTGACGTCGACCCGCGAAAACTGCATGGGGCAGGAGTGCCAGTATTACCAGGATTGCTTCGTGATGAAGGCGCGCCGCGAGGCGCAGCAGGCCGACGTTGTGGTGGTCAACCACCACCTGTTCTTCGCCGACGTGGCGCTGAAGGACACCGGCGTGGCCGAGCTGCTGCCATCGGCGAATACCGTGATCTTCGACGAGGCGCACCAGTTGCCCGATACGGCCACTTTGTTCTTTGGCGACAGCGTTTCGACTTCGCACGTACTGGAGCTGTGCCGCGACGTGCTGGCCGAGGGCCTGGCCCATGCGCGCGACGGCGCCGAGTGGGCCAAGGTCGTCACCCCGGTGGAGAAGGCGGCGCGCGACCTGCGCCTGACCTTCACGCAGGACATCGTGCGCATGTCGCTGCCGCAGATCGCGCCGTCCAGCGATTTCTTCCCCGCGCTGCAGACGCTGAAGGATGAACTGATCGATATGGTGGCCGTGCTGGAGCAGAACGCTGAGCGCGCCGAGACCATCGAACAATGCCGTGTGCGCGGCAGCGAGCTGTCGGCCAAGCTGGAAGCCTGGAAGTTCGACCCGAAGGCCAAGGTGGCTGCCGGCGAAGAAGCGGTGTTCTGGGTGGAAGCCTTCCAAAGCTCGCTGCAGCTGCATAAGACGCCGCTGTCGATTGCGCCGATCTTCAACGGCCAGCGCGAAGGCGTGCCGCGCAGCTGGATCTTCACTTCCGCCACGCTGGCGGTGAAAAACGATTTCACCCACTTCGCCCAGCAACTGGGGCTGGAGAACGAAGTCGCGCGCAACTGGCCCAGCCCGTTCAATTACGAAGAGCAGGGCTTCCTGTACGTGCCGCAGGGCCTGCCGGACCCGAATTCGATGGGCTACACCGACGCCGTGCTGGATGCGGCGCTGCCGATCATCGAAGCGGCCGGCGGCCGCACCTTCCTGCTGTGCACCACGCTGCGCGCGGTCAAGCGCGCGGCCGAGCGATTGCGCGATGAATTCGACAAGCGCGGCCTGAAGTTCCCGCTGTTCGTGCAGGGCGACCGTGGCCGTACCGAGCTGCTCGACCAGTTCCGCAAGGCCGGCAACGGCGTGCTGATTGGTTCCCAGAGCTTCTGGGAAGGCGTGGACGTGCGCGGCGAAGCGCTCTCGCTGGTGATCATCGACAAGCTGCCTTTTGCTCCGCCTGACGACCCGGTGCTGGCCGCTCGTATCGAAGTGATGGAGCGCCAGGGCCTGAACGGCTTCATGGGTCATACGCTGCCGGAAGCGATCATCAACCTGAAGCAGGGCGCCGGCCGTTTGATTCGCGACGAAGGCGACCGCGGCGTGCTGATGCTGTGCGACCCGCGCGTGATCTCCAAGCCTTACGGCCGCCGCATCTGGCAAAGCCTGCCGCCGTTCAAGCGCACGCGCGAAGCGGCGGATGTCATAGAATTTTTCAAGGGTCATTAATCGCGGAGAGAGTCAATGAAGTTGACACGCGCAATGTTGGACGAAGCCGCAGGCCGGGGCCTGCTGGATGAAGGCCAGGCAGGGCGGCTGTGGCAGTTCCTGGTGGAGCGTGAGCAGCATACGCCGGGTTTCAAGCCGGCGCACATCCTGTATTACCTGGGCGGCTTGATCGCCATCGGCGCCATGTCGCTGTTCATGACGCTGGGCTGGGAGTCGTTCGGCGGCACCGGCCTGCTGTTCATCTCCCTTTGCTATATGGCGGCGGCGCTGGGCGCGGTCGAATGGCTGCGCGTGCGCGGCCTGGTGCTGCCTGCGGGCGTGCTGGCCGCGTTCGCGGTGGCGCTGGTGCCGCTGGCGGTCTATGGCCTGCAGCATATGCTCGGCCTGTGGGCAGGCGGCGAAGCCGGCAGTTCGTATCGCAACTACCACTACTACGTCGACTGGCGCTGGATCTTCATGGAGCTGGCCACGCTGGCTGCCGGGGCGGTGGTGCTGTGGCGCTACCGTATGCCGTTCACCGTGATGCCGCTGGCGGTGACCCTGTGGTACATGAGCATGGATGTGGCCGAAATGCTGCTTGGCCATTACGGCCTGTTTTCCCGTGAAGGCAAAATCATCTCGGCGGTGTTTGGTGTCGGCATGACGCTGGTCGCGCTGTGGATCGACCTGCGCAACCGCAGCAGCAAGGATTATGCGTTCTGGCTGTACATCTGGGGCGTATTGGCGTTCTGGGGCGCCTTGTCTTCGATGGACTCGGGCAGCGAGTTCGGCAAGCTGGTCTATTGCCTGATCAACGTCGTGATGATCGGTCTCGGCGCCGCCTTGTCGCGCCGCGTGTTCGCGGTATTCGGCGGCTTTGGCCTTGCTGGCTACCTGGGCCACTTGTCTTACACCGTTTTCCGCGACAGCCTGCTGTTCCCGGTCGCACTGACTGCGATCGGCATTGCCATCATCGCCGCCGGCGTGTTCTGGCAGCGCCGCGAAGCGCGGATCGGCGCCAGCCTGCGCCAATTGCTGCCTGGTCCCGTGCGCCTGCTGGTCGAACGCCGCGCCGCGTGAAGCTGCGCAACGCGCTTGCACTCCTGTTTTCCGCTGGCGCGCTGCTCGGCCTGTGGGCGGTCGGCTGGGCGCTCTCCCAGCCGGTCAATCATCCGGTCGCCATGCCGGCGGCCCTTGGCTTCGAGCGGGTGCTGGCTGGCGGGACGCACGGCTCCCTGCTGCGCGCGCCCGGCGCGACACGCTGCGTACTGCTGATGCATGGCATCCGCGGCGATCGGCGCGCGATGGCGGAGCGCGCTGCGTTCCTGCGTGACGCCGGCTGGACCGCCCTCGCAATTGACCTGCAAGCGCATGGCGAAACGCCAGGCGAGATGATTACATTCGGCCACCGCGAGGCTGCCGACGCCCGCAATGGGGTTGCCTATTTGCGCGCCCAGGGATGTGCGACCGTGGCCGTCATCGGCCAGTCATTGGGCGGCGCCGCAGCCCTGTTGGGCAAAGGCCCGGTGGCGGCCGATGGATTCGTGCTTGAATCGGTCTATCCCACCATAGAAGACGCCGTCGCCAACCGGCTCGCAGTCCGCTTCGGGGCTGTGGGGCGTCTTGCTGCGCCACTCCTTTACTGGCAGCTTCCCTTGCGCACAGGCGTAGGGCGCGAGGAACTGCGCCCTGTCCAGGCCATCAGCAGGGTGCGGGCGCCTGTGCTGGTGGCTGGCGGCACGCGCGACAGCCAGACTCCGCCGGCAGAAACGCGGCATATGTTCGAAGCGGCGGGCGGAGCGAAAACCCTTTGGCTGGTCGAGGGCGCAGCCCACGAAGACCTTTACCGATTCCATCCGACCGAATACCGGCTTCGCCTGCTGCGCTTCCTCGATACGCTGCGAGCTGCGCCGGGCTAGTGCAGTTCCGGCGCCACCTGACCGCTCAGGAGCCAGTTGCCGATCGCCCGATAGACTTGCGAGCGCTGGCCCTGCAGGCCGTGTGCGCTTTCACGGCTGCAGTCGCGGCGGGTGCCGGCATGGACCGGCGGGAAGGCTTCGCTGTCGACAGCGATCAGCGGAAAGAAGCGCGCTTTCCGATAGCTGTCGCGAAAGGGCAGGCAGGCGTCGCGGCGGTGATGCACGCCGAGCACGGGAATCTTGAGGTGCGGCACTTCGGCCCAGGCCTCGGCGCTGCCGTTGACCAGCACCACGGCATCGACAGCGGGCAGGCGGTTCGCGGCATAGGCGGCCGAGAAGGCGCCGTCGCTGCTGCCCATCAGGACCATGCGCGCCTGCGGGTGGCGCTTGCGCATGAAGTCGACTACGGCGGCGATATCCTGCCGGTGCGCGGAGCCCTGGCGACTGTCGATATCCAGCACCTCATGGTCGCTGGCGGTGTCCAGCGCCACCATCGCTCCTATCTGTTGCGCCATCTGGCGCTGTGCACCGAACAAGGTATCCGGATCGGCAGGCAGGCTGCCAGGCCAGGCGCCCTGCAGCCCGCGCTGGCCCGAGCCGCCCGCCAGGTAGAGCACGACGTGGCCGACCGCGTGCTCGCCAGTCATCTCCAGCACGCGCACGGTGGCGCCGGGCCGCGTCGGGATATCCAGCAGGACTTCACCAGCCTGCACTACGCCGTGCAGCGCGAGGGCAAGCAATGCCAGCGTGCGAATCTCCATGGGACAATCCTCCTGTGCCGAGTGACTTTCACGCACCTTGATTCAATTGGCGCATTGCCTGAAATTGTATATTCTCCGACAACATTTTACGCAAAAGTCGAGGTGACGCGATGAAGTGCAAGTTGATCCTGGGCGTGCTGGCGACTGCGCTGGCGCCCGCCGCGCAAAGCCAATGTTGCGGCTATGGCATGAGCTACGATAACGTTGTGGTCTGGCCGCAGCCGGATTTGCGCATCCCGGTTCCTTCCGCCGCCAATGCGAAGAAGGCCCCGCCAATCCTGCCGAAATCGAAACCAGCCGTGCAGGCCAACGCGCACAAGCTTGCCCAGCACTTCGCGGCCGATAAGCGCGCGGAGATGGAGAAAGTCTATGTGCAAAGCATGGACGTCTATCTCCAGGTCGAAAAGAAAATGGGCTGGACTCCGCGCGACATGGCCGGCGGGCTGGCGGCTTTCCTGGTCGGGAATTACATGGTGTTGAAAAACACCGAAGTTTCGGACGAAGACTTCAACGCCGTCGCCAGGCAGATCCGCGCACAGGACAGGCTGCAGAACATCAATGACCGCAACGAGGCGGACAAGGTGCGCGACGTCTTCGAGCAAAGCGCCATGATCGGCGCCTTCATGGCGCTGGCCTATAAATCGCACCAGCAGCAGCCGCAGCCGCCGGTCGTCCATGAAAACATGCGCAACGCGGCGCGCGAAAACCTGCAGCTGGTGTTGAAAGGCGATCCGGGCAACCTGTCAATCGACAAAAACGGCATGAGGTTCCAATGACGATCTTCATCAAGAAGATGTGCAATGCCTTCATCACCGATGCGGTGGTCAATCGCCGCATCGGCGGGGCAGCGGGGCGCAGTGTCGAAGCAATAGGCGCCGCCATCGGCGGCTTATGGGTCGGCGGTATCGTCACCGTGTCGGCCGACGCGCTGGACTGGATTCCGAACATCATGAACAAGGCGGTGCATGATGATTTGCAGCCGGTGCATATCCCCCTGCGCGACGTGCGTTCGGTGCGGCGCGTATTCGGCATCCTGACCGGCATCGTGGTGGTTGAACTGGAAGATGGCGGCGAGTTCCGCTTCCGCTGCTTCAATGCCCGCAGCGTGGCGGAGAATATGTCCGACTTGCTGCCCAGCCAGGTGATGAGCGCATGAGGGCGCCTGCTGCGTGCCATGTTGTGCGCCGCAATGCTTGAGGCATCGGCGGCCCAGGCACAGGGTTTCGTGGGCTTGGGACCCGATTACTCGATGACGACAGCGCCGATGCTCAACTTCGCCAATATGGCGGTGATGAACAACAATTCGATGAACACGGGCAGCCGTTCGCGCAGCAAGCCGGCGCGTCTGGATGCGCCGCCGGCGGTACAGCGCAATGCGCGGGAGGTGGCCAGGGTGTTCCCGCCATCGAGCCAGGCTGCAATGGCCGAGGCTTTCCGGCAAAGCATGGACATCTACCAGCAGATCGCCGCCAAAATGGGCTGGCTGCGCGACGACCTGGATGGTGCGATGGCCGCCTTCATCGTCGGCAATTGCATGGTGTTCGCCAATCGTGAAGTACAGGATGCGCAATTCGCGGCAGTGGCCGAGCAGCAAAGCGCGGAAACGATCCGCAACCTGTACGAAAAGAGTGCCATGGTGGGTGCCTTCATGGCGCTGGCCTATAAGTCGCAGCAGCAAAAGGCGCAGCCGGATAATGTGGCTGCCAACCTGCGCGACAGCGCGCGCGAAAACCTGAAGCTGGTCCTGGGGACGGACCCCGAGCGCCTGCAGACCGACGAGCGAGGTGTTATCCTTGTCAAATGACCATCCTTAACGGTTCCTGCCACTGCGGCACTATCACGATCGAGGTACCCGATGCTCCGGCATACCTGATCGACTGCAACTGCTCGATCTGCCGCCGCACGCGTGCCCTGTGGGCCTTCTACCCGGAAGAAGCGGTTCGCGTCGGGGGCGATCCGGCGCACACCGAGGATTACGTCTGGGGCGACAAGTCGCTGCGCACGGTGCGCTGCCGGTCTTGCGGCTGCGTCACGCATTGGAAGTCGCTGCAGCCGAACGGCGACGGCCGCATGGGCGTCAATATGGCCAACTTCGCACCTGAAGTTGTCGCTGCGCTGGAAGTGCGCAAGTTCGACGGCGCCGCCAGCTGGACCTACTTGTGATCGCCGACCTGCCGCAGGACGCCTTGCTGCAGCGCTACCGCGAGCAGGGCGCCTATACCGATTGTTTCGCCATCGACGTGCCGGGCCAGGTGCCGCATGCGGCGTTTGTCGAAGCTTTCTACACGTCGGCCGTATTCAAGCTGGAGCGCCTGCTGCTGGCGTTGTTCGTCGCGCGCCCTTCGCGCGATGCGGAAGCGCGCGAGCTGGCGAGCGGCCAGCGCCAGCAGTTCGCCGCCTGGTCGGTGGAGGGGCGGGCGCCCGGCCAATTGCTGATGTGCGATTACGCCGGCAGCACGCGCTCATGGCTGATGGCCTTGCCGGCCGGGCAGGGCACGCGGCTGTACTTCGGTTCGGCCGTCGTGCGATCGCGGCAGGGGGGCGTGTTTCGCGCGCTGCTTGGTTTCCATAAGCTCTATTCGCGCATCCTGTTGCGTGCGGCGGCGTCGCGCGTGCTCAGGACCTGAACTGCGATGGACTCCCTGATCACCGCGTCGGCCCGCTCCCTTGCCAGCGGTGATGTGCTGGGCGCCCTGAAGCATGTCGCCCTGCGTGCAGATCCGCCTGCGCTGGCCTTGCGCGGCATCGCCATGGCGCGGCTGGGCGATTTCGCCAAGGCGCGCGACTTGCTGCGCCGCGCTGCGCGCGGCTTCGGTGCGCATGAAGAACTGGCCCGTGCCCGCTGCGTCGTTGCCGAGGCCGAAGTGGCGATGGCGATGCGCGACTTCGGCGGCCCACCGCGCGTGCTGGCGGCGGCGCTGGCGGTGCTGGAAGCGCATGGCGACTATGGCAATGCGCTGCAGGCGCGCCTGATCGCCGCCAGAAAACTCCTTCTGCTCGGCCGCCTGCAGGCCGCCGCCGCGGAACTGTCCCGACTCGATATCCGGGCCCTGACTCCGGCCCTGGCCGCAGTGGCGCAGCTGGCGGCAGCCGAACTGGCCATGCGTTCGCTGCGCCCGGCGCAGGCCCGGGCGGCGCTGGTAAATGCGCAGGCGGCCGCCGCGCGCTCGGGGGTACCGGAGCTGCTGGCCGAAGTAATGGAAGCTGGCGCCGCGCTGCAGCGTCCTGCCGCGCGACGGCATGGCGGCGGCGAGATGTCGCTCGACGAGGTGGCTGCGCTGCAGGCGTCCGGCACGCTGGTGCTGGACGCCTGCCGGCGCGGTCTGGGTGGCGGCGGCACCTGGCGCCCGCTGGCGCGCAGACCCGTGCTGTTCGTGCTGGCCCGTACCCTGGCCGAGGCCTGGCCGGGGGAAGCCGGTCGCGACTTGCTGATCGAACAGGCCTTCAATATCCGCCGACCCGACGAAACCCACCGCGCACGGCTGCGGGTCGAGATCGGCCGCCTGCGTGCTCTGGTCAAAGGCCTTGCCAGCATTGACGCCACGCCGCTCGGCTTTGCGATGCGGACCCTGAATGGCAGCGTGCTGGCCGTGCTGGAGCCGCCCATCGATGGCGAGCAGGCGTCGCTGCTGGCGCTGCTGTCGGACGGAGCCGCCTGGTCGACCTCAGCGCTGGCGCTGGCGCTGGACGCCAGCCAGCGCACCGTGCAGCGCGCGCTGGCAGAGCTGGAAGCGGCCGGGCGTGTGCGCTCGATCGGTCATGCCCGCACCCGGCGCTGGCTGGCGCCGCCGCTGGCCGGATTCACGACAATCTTGTTACTCCCTTCCGCGCTGCCATTGGAATAAAGTTCACTTGCGGCGCCGATCAACGGCGCGCCTCATAAGGAGCAAGGCAATGACTCTCAATTCAAACAAGGTGCGCAAGGCTGAAGTCCTGCGCGAGTACGGCCCGTTCGAGGGCGTGAGCAAGGTCGGCGGCGTGACCTACGACGGCCATCTGGTATGGGCGGCCACCGGCGCCCGCCTGATCGGCTTCGATCCGGAAAACGGCAAGCCGGCACGGACCCTGGAACTGGCCGCCGACGCGGGGACGGCATTCGACGGCAAGTTCCTGTACCAGATCGCGGCGGAGCGGATCAACAAGATCGATCCGGCCAGCGGCACGGTGCTGTCGTCGATCCCGGCGCCCGGCAAGGGCGGCGATTCCGGCCTGGCCTGGGCGGAAGGCAGCCTGTGGGTGGGGCAATACCGCGACCGCAAGATCCACCAGATCGATCCCGAGACCGGCGCGGTAATCCGCACGGTTGAATCGAACCGCTTCGTCACCGGCGTGACGTGGGTGGACGGCGAGCTGTGGCACGGCACCTGGGAGGGCGAGCAAAGCGACATCCGGCGCGTTGACCCGCAGAGCGGCGCCGTGCTGGAGCTGCTGGAAATGCCGCCCGGCGTGTTCGTCAGCGGCCTGGAATCCGATGGCGCCGGCTTGTTCTATGCAGGCGGCGAGAACAGCGGCAAGGTGCGCGCAGTGCGCCGCCCGCGGGGAGCATGATCATGAATACCGTCGTCAATCAAGAGCAATGGGTTGCGCAGCGCAAGGAATTGCTGGTGCGCGAGAAGGAACTGATGCGCCAGCAGGACCAGCTGGCCAGCGCCCGCCGCGCGCTGCCCTGGGTGCGCGTGGACAAGCAGTATGTGTTCGATACGCCGCAGGGCAAGCGTTCGCTGTCCGACCTGTTCGAAGGGCGCAGCCAGCTAGTTGTGCAGCACTTCATGTTTGCGCCAGGGGAGGAGCGGGGCTGCGCGCACTGCTCCTACATGGCCGACCATACCGACGGCGCGCTGTCGCACCTGGCGCAGCGCGACGTCAGCCTGGTGGCGGTGTCGCGCGCACCGCTGGCCAGCCTTGAGCGCATGCGCCGGGACATGGGCTGGCAGTTCAAGTGGGTGTCCTCCGGCGCAAGCGATTTCAATTACGACTTCCACGTCAGCTTCGCGCCGGAAGAAATGGCCGCAGGCGAGGTCTATTACAACTACACCGGGCAGGCATTCCCGTTTGAAGACGCGCCTGGCGTCAGCGTGTTCTACAAGGACGACGCGGGCGTGGTCTACCACACCTATTCGACCTTCGGCCGCGGCGTGGAAGTGATGATGCACACCTATCGTTTCCTCGATATCACGCCGCTGGGGCGGCACGAGGAAGGCTTGCCCTACACGATGGCCTGGGTGAAACACCACGACAGCTACCAGCAGGCGCCGGCCGCCGGCTCCTGCTGCTCCCACGGCTGAAGCGGGGAAGCCATGCCTGGCTTTCGGCCCTGGAGGGCCGTGTCCGCGATCGCCTGCGGCCATCTGGCATCGATGGCCGCAGTGGCAGCGGCGGTAGCCTTCCGGCTGCCGCTGGACCGGCCCGCAATGCAATGGGGAGCCGGCGTCCTGCTCCTCGTTGCACTGGCTTGCCGCTTGCGCCGGGGGCATGCGTTGGCGGGGCCGGTGGGCATGGCGCTGTGGACCTTTATCATGTCCACTGCCCATGGCGCCGGCTACGTGCTGATGCCGTCCCTGATGACGATCTGCGGGCGCGGCGCAGTGGGGCCGGCGCTGCTTGCCCTGTGCGCGATGGGTAGCCACATGGCGGTTATGCTCGCAGCAAACGGCGTCATTGCATATATCGCCTTTTTCTTGACAAAACGGCTCGCGACACCATGCGCATGATATGCACCTTGCTTCTCCTGGCAGTACTTCCTGCCGCACAAGCCATAGACTGTCCGGCAAACCTCCGCTGGAAAGACGGTACTCGCGCAAAAAGACAAGGTGACCTTGCAGCTGAGTGACGTACTTGAGAAAAAGTCCGCTGCGCAGAACGGGATGGTCGATTATTCAATCCAGGCCCCCCCGGCGTGCCTTTGGAGGCGGATATGCAGGGCTGGCGCATGTACCGCGCTTGAGCAACTGCGCGGCGCGAAAAAGAAGTAGCCCGGTCAGGGCTTGATGATCACCTTACCCGTCACTTTGCGCGCCGCCATGGCGTTCAGGGCCTGCGGCGTGTCCGCCAGCGAATAGCGCGCGGAAATGTGCGGGCGGATCCTGCCTTCGCCCAGCCAGCCCAGTAGCTGCATCATGCCCGCCAGGTTGGCCTTTGGCTCGCGCTTGACGAATTCGCCCCAGAACACGCCCGTCAGTGAAGCGCCTTTCAGCAGCGCCAGGTTCAAAGGCAGCTTGGGGATTTCGCCGTTGGCAAAGCCCACTACCAGGTAGCGACCGCGCCAGCCGATCGAGCGGAAGGCAGGTTCGGCATACTCGCCGCCAACCGGGTCGTAAATCACGTCCGGGCCTTTGCCATCGGTGGCGGCTTTGATCGCCTCGCGCAGGTCGCCGCTGCTGTAGTTGATCAGGACATCGGCGCCATGCTCTTTGCACACCGCCAGCTTTTCTTCGCTGGAAGCGGCGGCAATCACGCGCGCGCCGAGCGCCTTGCCGATCTCGATTGCGGCCAGCCCGACGCCGCCGGCGGCGCCCAGCACCAGCATGGTCTCGCCGGCCTTCAACAGGGCGCGGTCCACCACCGCGTGGTGCGAGGTGCCGTAGGTCAGGGTGATTGCTGCGGCCGTATCGAAATCCATCCCCGGCGGCATCGGCATCAGCGAAGCCGCGGGCACCAGCAGTTGTTCGGCAAAGCCGCCATGGGCGGAGAAGGCAATTGCCTTGTCGCCCGGCTTGAAGCCCTGCACGCCTTCGCCAACCGACAGCACCACGCCTGAAACTTCATTGCCCGGCGTGAAGGGCAGGGTGGGCTGGTACTGGTACTTGCCCTGGATGATCAGCACATCGGGGAAGTTGACGGCGGCTGCCATCACCTGCAGCACCACCTGGCCCGGGCCGGGCTGCGGGTCGGGCACTTCTTCCAGCACCAGCGTGTCGGGCAGACCCCACTCCTTGCAAACGATAGCCTTCATGTCACAGTCTCCTTATCGAACGATCGTACGATTATGCCCGAGATCACTTTGCGCCTGCACAAAGTTCAGCGCCCGCGCCGGGGATACATTTGGCTGGCAGGGGAGGCGATTGCCATGAGTATCCGGTACGGCTGCTTTTTCAGTTACGCGCATGGCCAGCACGCATATATGAGCCACTTCAAGGACGACCTGGTCGATGCCCTGAAGTGCTATCTTGAGCCCCATTTCGACAACGAGACCGAACTCTTTGTCGATAGCGAGCAGCTGGGCGGCGGGGACGATATCGAGCGCCGCCTCGCCCTGGCCATGTGCCAGAGCGCCACGATGATTGTGATCTACACCCCGAAGTACGAGGCGCACCCGTATACCCGGCGCGAATTCGCGGCCATGCAGATGATCGAGGCTGAGCGCAGTGGCTGGTACGAGCTGCCCAGCCACCTGATCATTCCCGTCATCATGACCCGCCATCCACTGAACCTGCCGCGCCAGATCAGCGAGCCCGGCATGTATGTCGATTTTTCGCGCTACACGCTGGCAACCGGGGACTTGAAGACCAACCCCGATTTCCTGCCCGATATCCGGCGCATCGTGGACCGCATCACGATGCATTACCACTGCGTGAAGGCGAGCATCCCGCCCGGCCACGACTGCAGGCAGTTCGTGCTGCCGCCGGTACCGCCGGAATGGCGCCCGCCGGCCCCACCGCATTTCCCACGCTAGAAAAATCCACTGAGAGAGCGCCATGGATCACCTACGCCTGCACCTGCCAGAGCTGCCCGCAGCCGGCGAAGTCACCACTTTCTACTCGTACAAAGGCGGCGCAGGCCGCACCATGGCGCTGGCCAACCTTGGGCACATGCTGGCTTGCCGCCGTACGGCGCCGGTATTGCTGGTCGACTGGGACCTGGAAGCCCCCGGCCTGCATTACTACTTCCCCGGCGCCGCGCAGGCCGCGGGCGTGCTGGAGCTGTTCGAGGAATGCCGCGACCAGCTCCAGGAGCGCGCCGGCCGCTACGCCAGCGAGCAGGCGCTGGCCGATGCGGTGGTCGACGCGCTCCGTTGGGAGCAGTACCTGGTCAGGGCATGCGATGACCGGCCACTCTGGCTGCTGCGCGCCGGGCGGTGCGACGGCAGCCATGCGGAACGTGCGGCAATGCTGGACTGGCAAAGCCTGTTCGACGCATGCCCCGCGCTGTTCCGCACGTTTGCCGCGCGCCTGGCGCGCCATTTCGGCCATGTGCTGGTCGACGCCCGCAGCGGGCGCGCCGACTGCGCGGCCATCTGCACCACGCTGCTGCCGACGCGGCTGGTGCTGGTGTTTGCGCCGAACCGGCAGAACCTGGATGGCTTGCAGGACCTGGTGTCGCGCGCCACCGGCTACCGCAGCTGCCATGAGGACGAACAGCGGCCTTTGCTGGTCTACCCGCTGCCATCGCGCATCGATACTTCGAACGAGGGGCAATGCACGCTCTGGCGGCGCGGAGCGGATGGGGCGGGCGGCTACCAGCCCCTGTTCGAAGGCCTGCTGGGCCAGGCCTACGGCTTGCCCTGGCTGTC
The DNA here is from genome assembly GCF_001425005.1 of Duganella sp. Root336D2. Lineage (GTDB taxonomy): Bacteria > Pseudomonadota > Gammaproteobacteria > Burkholderiales > Burkholderiaceae_D > Rugamonas. The sequence goes on from NZ_LMDB01000012.1 coordinate 1,063,691, forward strand.
GCTGGAAGCCTATTTCGATGCGGTGCAACTGCCGCACTGCGCCAGCCTGGCTTGCGGCGAGCCGCTGCCGGCTTTGGCCCTGCAGCAAGGTTATTCAGCATTCATGCAATGGTTTTCCGAAGGGCTCTGCCCCTGGCAGCGCCTGCCCCAAGCCGCACCGGCCACCCTCAACCACCACCATGCCTTGCCGCTCGAGCAGGAACGCACCGTCTACTGGCCAATGCCGGCGGCGATATAAATTTGTCTGCGCCGGCGCGCTGCGCCAGTCGTTGCTTCAGGTAAAATTCCCTGTATGAGAATCCTTATCAGTAACGACGACGGCTACCTGGCGCCTGGCATCAATGCGCTGGCAGAAGCCCTGCAGCCTATTGCCGATATCGTGGTTGTGGCGCCCGACAGCAACCGCTCCGGCGCCTCCAATTCCCTGACGCTGGACCGTCCCTTGTCGGTGCACCAGGCGGCCAATGGTTTCTATTTTGTCAATGGAACGCCGACCGATTGCGTCCACGTGGCGCTGACCGGCTTGCTCGACCATGTGCCGGACCTGGTGGTGTCGGGCATTAACAACGGCCCCAATATGGGCGACGACACCCTGTACTCGGGCACCGTGGCCGCCGCCACCGAAGGCTACCTGTTCGGCGTGCCGGCCATGGCCTTTTCGCAGGGCTCCTACGGCTGGGCCAATGTCGATGCCGCCGCCCGCGTGGCGCGCGACCTGGTGCAGCGCTACCTGGAATTGCTGGAGCGGCCCTACCTGCTGAACGTGAACATCCCCAACCTGCCGTATGAGCAGCTGGGGGCACTGACGCCGACCCGCCTGGGCCGCCGCCACCAGGCCGAACCCGTGGTCAAGGCGCTCGACCCGCGCGGCCGCGAAATCTACTGGATCGGCCCGCCCGGCGCCTGCAAGGATGCCGGCGAGGGCACCGACTTCCATGCAGTTGCCAATGGCCGCGTGTCGCTGACGCCTTTGCAGATCGACCTGACCCATCGCCAACAACTCGATTCCCTGGCAAAGGCCATCGCATGAGCGAAAAGACCCGCACTTTCCCGCTGCCCCTGTCATCCGTTACCGACAAGAGCCCGGCGAAGAAGCCGGTCTACAACACCGTGGCCACGCCACAAACCGCAACCCAGAACGCCGCGCGCACGGCCGCTGCCAACGCCGGCGGCTGGCGCCCGCAGCCGGTTGCCTCGCCTTCGCGCGCTCATTCCTACGCCCAGGAGCGCGCCCAGGTGCAGCTTGGCTCGATGCCGGCGCCGCGCCAGAATGCCCTGGTGTCGGACGGGGTGCGCCGCGCCATGGTGCAGCGGGTGGCCAAGCAGGGCGTCAGCGACCCGGTGGTGCTGGGCGCGCTCGACACCGTGCCGCGCCATATGTTCATGGACGAAGGCCTGGCGCCCCAGGCCTACATCGACGCATCGCTGCCGATCGGCCACCACCAGACCATCTCCCAGCCTTATATCGTGGCGCGCATGATCGAGGTGATGCGCGCCGGGCAGGATGTGCACCGCGTGCTGGAAATCGGCACCGGCTGCGGCTACCAGGCGGCGGTGCTGGCCTGCGTGGCGAAAGAGGTGTATTCGATCGAGCGTATCAAGTCCCTGCACGAACTGGCCAAGGCCAACTTGCGCCCGATGCGGGTGCCGAACCTGCGTTTGCACTACGGAGATGGTATGCTAGGCTTGCCGCAGGCGGCGCCTTTCGATGGCATCATCCTTGCCGCCGCCGGCCTGGAAGTGCCGCAGGCCTTGCTGGATCAACTGAATATCGGCGGCCGCCTGGTCGCTCCGGTCGGGGCTCGCACCCAGCATCTCGAACTGGTGACCCGTGTCAGCAAGAACGAATGGGTGCGCCAGACGCTGGAAGACTGCCATTTTGTGCCGCTGCGCCCTGGCACCGTTTAACACACAGATCAATAGAATGACGAAGAAATATTCCCTTTTCCTGATGGCCGCCTCGCTGGTCATGCTGACCGCATGTGAAACCATGACGCAGCCGGCCCCGGTCGAGGATCGCTCGACGCCGCTGGCGCCGACGTCGCCGAAACCGGCCTCGGAGGAGCCAGCGAAAGACAAGGAAGGCTACTACACCGTCCACAAGGGCGACACCCTGATCCGCATCGCCTTCGACCGCGGCCTGAACTACCGCGACCTGGCGGCCTGGAACAACCTGGCCAACCCGGACGATATCAAGGTCGACCAGGTATTGCGCCTGACGCAGCCGGAAGGGGTGCAAGTGGCCGCCGTGCCGACCCCGCCGCAGATCGAGAAAACCCCGCCGCCGCCGCGCAAGTCGGCGCCGAAGGGGGAGAAGCGTCCATATTCCGATGCCGCGGTGGCGGATTTGCAGAAAACCGACGAGCGCCCGGAAAAACCGGCCCAGGTGGCCAGCGCGGCGCCGGTCCCGGTGCCGGCTGTGGCGGCGGCAGTCAGCGCGGAAGACCGCGACCTGTCGTGGACCTGGCCTTCCGATGGCCGCGTGGTGGCCCAGTTTGATGAAGGCAAGAACAAGGGTATCGACATTGCCGGCCGCTCCGGGCAACAAGTGTTGGCAGCCGAACGAGGAAAAGTGATGTATGCCGGTAGCGGCATCCGCGGATATGGTAATCTCGTCATTGTGAAGCACAGTAACAGCCTGTTGTCGGCCTATGCCCATAACCGCTCCATCCTGGTGAAGGAGGGGCAGGAAGTGCGCAGGGGCCAGGCAATTGCTGAAATGGGGGACTCCGATACCGACACGGTCAAGCTGCACTTTGAGATAAGGCAGCAGGGCAAGCCGGTGGATCCATCGAAATTCCTGCCTAACCGCTAGATAAGCACCCATGACACGCTCGCCGAATGACCAACTGGAAGACGACTCGATTCCTGAGGAATTCCCGGACGAGCCGGTCGATGAAGTAGCCATCGATTCCATGGAGTCGGACGGCGAGGTTGCGGTGGAGGGCAGCAGTGCCGTCATCGAAACCGTCGACGAGCTGAAAAAAGTGCTGGCGGCGGAGCTCTCCACCGACACCACCCAGCACTACCTGAACCAGATCGGCACCCGTCCCTTGCTGACGGCGCCGCAGGAAGTGCATTTCGCGACTTTGGCCAAGCAGGGCGATTTCTCCGCGCGCCAGACCATGATCGAGCATAACCTGCGGCTGGTGGTGTCGATCGCCAAGCACTACATCAACCGCGGCGTGGTCCTGCTCGACATGATCGAGGAGGGCAATATCGGCCTGATGCGCGCCATCGACAAGTTCGAACCGGAGCGCGGTTTCCGCTTTTCCACCTATGCCACCTGGTGGATCCGCCAGAGCATCGAGCGCGCCATCATGAACCAGGCGCGCACGGTGCGCCTGCCGGTGCATATGGTGCGTGAACTGAACCAGATCCTGCGCGGGAAGTACCACCTGGAGGCGCAGCACCACAATGGCAAGGACGCCACGGCGGAGGACATCGCCGACCTGGTGGGGCGGCCGGTGGAGGAGGTGCAGGACATCCTGGCCTTATCCGAGCATGCCACCTCGCTCGATGCGCCGCTGGATAACGATCCCCAGTCTTCATTGATGGACATGCTGCCGGGCGATTCCGAGGATGCGCCCGATGCGCGCGCCGAGCACCACGAAATGACGGTGCTGGTGCGCGACTGGCTGACCAAGCTGCCGGACAAGCAGCGCATCGTCATCATGCGCCGCTTCGGGCTGGATAACGACGATCCCGCCACCCTGGAGACCCTGGCCGAGGAAATGGGCGTGACGCGCGAGCGGGTGCGCCAGATCCAGCAGGAGGCGCTGGTCAAGCTGAAGCGGGCCATGGCGGCGCGCGGCGTGGTCCGCGATTCGCTGCTTTAAGAGGCAGCTTCTCTGCTATCATAGCGGGCTTTGGGCGCGCAACGCGCCGGCTGCAACCTTAACCGCTATGCAAGACACTATCGTCGAAATCAAATCCCTGGACATGGATGCCCGTGGCGTTGGCCACATCGAGAACGAAGACGGCTCGCCGGGCAAGGTCGTTTTCATCGAAGGCGCGCTGCCGGGTGAAAAAGTCAGCTTCGAACTGCAGAAGAAGAAGAAGAACTGGGAGCAGGGCCGCATGACGGCGCTGCACAAGGAATCGTCGATGCGCGTCAAGCCGAAGTGCGAGCACTTCGAGATCTGCGGCGGCTGCTCCATGCAGCACCTGGAAGCTTCGGCCCAGGTGGCGATCAAGCAGCGCGTGCTGGAAGACAACCTGTGGCACCTGTCCAAGGTCAAGTCCGACACCATGATGCGCCCGATGTACGGCCCGACCTGGGGCTACCGCTATCGCGCGCGCCTGTCCTCGCGCTATGTGGCCAAGAAGGGCACGGTGCTGGTCGGCTTCCATGAAAAGAAATCGGTGTTCGTGGCCGATATCCAAAGCTGCCAGATCCTGCCCAAGCACGTGTCGGACATGCTGATGCCGCTGCGCGCCCTGATCCACTCGCTGAGCATCTTCGACAAGGTGCCGCAGCTCGAACTGGCCGTCGGCGAAGACAATACCGTGCTGGTGATGCGCAATATGGGGCCGCTGGGCGCGGGCGACGAAGACAAGCTGAAGGCTTTCGCCGACGAGTACAAGATCCAGTGGTGGCTGCAGCCTAAAGGCCCGGACACCGCCTATCCGTTCTACCCGGCCGGCAAGGAGCTGTATTACACGCTGCCGGAATTCGGCGTCAAGATGCCCTTCAAGCCGACCGACTTCACCCAGGTGAACCATCACATCAACCGCGTGCTGGTGCACAAGGCGCTGCGCCTGCTGGACGCGCAGAAGGAAGAGCGCGTGGCCGACCTGTTCTGCGGCCTGGGCAACTTCACGCTGCCGCTGGCGACCCAGGCGCGCGAGGTGGTGGGAATTGAAGGCTCGACCGCGCTGACCGAGCGCGCGCTGGCCAATGCCAAAGTCAATGGCGTCGACGGCCACACCACCTTCCAGTGCCGCAACCTGTTCGAAATCACCAAAGACGACCTGCTCGCCCTCGGCAAGTTCGACCGCATGCTGATCGACCCGCCGCGCGATGGCGCCATGGCCTTGTCGCTGGCGCTGGCCGAGCTGAAGGAAAGCAATCCGGACATGCTGCCAAAGCGCATCGTCTACGTTTCCTGCTCGCCATCGACCCTGGCGCGCGATGCCGGCGTGCTGGTGCACCGTGCCGGCTACCGCATGTCACAGGCCGGCGTGATGAACATGTTCCCGCATACCTCCCACGTGGAGTCGATGGCGGTGTTCGACCTGGCCTAAGCCGGTCTACGGGCGGCGCTTGTCGCGGAAGAAGCGCCATGCTTCTTCCGCCGATTCAAAATCGGCGTTCTGCGCGCCCAGCAGGAAACCGGCATACCACTGCAAGCGGTGCTGGATGCTGGGTTCCGTGTGCCCGCCATTGGCAACTTTGAAAAACTCCACCTGCAAGCCGCGCGCATCGCTGCCCCATACATAGTGGTGGGCGGTGGTGTCGCCCGATTCCTTGCGATGGGAAAGGGTGCTGTCCTGCGTTGCCGCATCCGGCAACTGGTCCAGCTTGCGCCATAGTGCCAGCGTTTGCTCCACGGGAAGCGCGGTGCCGCGCCCGCGCAGCAGCATGCCCCCGATTTCGCCGCCGCCGTACGGCACGATCTTGTCGGCCGTACCGTGGATGACCATCACCGGCAAGGGCGTGCCGGGAGGGGCGCACAGGCTGTTGGCGGGCCACACCGCGGCCATGGCGGCAATGCCGGCCAGGCGCGGGCCCAGTTCCACGCCCAGGCGGTAAGTCATGCCGCCGCCATTGGACATGCCCATCACGTAGATGCGCGACGGGTCGGCGTTGTGTTCGGCAATCGCCTTGTCGACCAGCGCGGCGATGAAGCCGACATCGTCGGTTTTAGGGCTGGTGCTGGCATCGGCGCGGCAGTCGTTCCAGCCGGATTTGTTGTCGCTGCCCTTGGCGCCATCCGGCGCGATGACCAGGACTTGCTCGCGGTCGGCGATCGCCAGCCATTGCTGCATCGGCACGCGCAGGCGTTCGCGGCCAAATACCAGGCTGGCCGAGCCGGCGTGCCCATGCAGCACCAGCACCAGCGGACGCTTGCCTGCTGCCGGCTGCTGCGGCTCCGCCAGCAGGTAGTGGCGGGCGCCCTCGGGGCGCTGGATGTCGGAGGCGGTGATGGTCGCCGCGTGCAGGGCGCACGGCAGCAGGGCGGTGAAGGCGGCTAAAGGCAGGGTTTTCATGAGTTTATGATAACACCGTGCCACAAGCGGTCGGGCAAAGAAAAAGCCGGCACCAGGGCCGGCCTTTTTGTTGGTGCGGGATGCGCTTATTCGCGGTCGCCGGCCAGGCCCAGCAGGTTCAGCAGGCTGGTGAAGATGTTGTACACGTCCAGGTACAGGGCCAGGGTGGCGGAGACGTAGTTGGTCTCGCCGCCGTTGACGATGCGCTGCACGTCGAACAGGATGTAAGCCGAGAAGACGGCAATCACCAGCACCGAGATCACGATCGACAGTGCGCTCATGCCCAGGAAGATGTTGGCAACCGACGCCAGCATCAGCACGATCACGCCGGCGAACAGCCATTTGCCCATCATCGAGAAATCGCGCTTGGTCACGGTGGCGTAGCTGGCCAGTGCGGCAAAGATCGCGCCGGTACCGCCAAAGGCCGTCATGATCAGGGTCGGGCCGTTGGAATAGCCGAGGGTGCGGCTGAGCAGCGGGGTCAGCATCAGGCCCATGAAGAAGGTGAAGCCCAGCAGCAGGGCAACGCCCACGCCGGAATCCTTGTTCTTTTCAATGGCCCAGAAGAAGCCGAAGGCGATTGCCATGAACACGATGAAGCCGATGAAGCCGCGTGGAATCGGTATGTTGAAGAACAGGCCGGCGGCGGCGCCCAGCACGGTCGGGATCATCGACAGGGCCAGCAGCCAGTAGGTGTTGCGCAGCACGCGGTTGCGGATCAGCGCATTGTCGGTGGCGACAGAGCTACCAAAATGATGTACGTTTTGCATATTTAAATGCCTCCTTTACCAAAAAGCATAGCATGCCGCTGACCAGATGGGGGCTTCCTGGCTTAGGAAATACTTAAAAACGCTTAGGGGAAGCCCTTATATATGCCCTGGAAGTGTTTCCTTGGGCATAGAGAATGAACTATGTTAAAATCTAGGGTTGATCGAGAATCTAATTTCTTCTTTTAAACCTTTCTTTTTATTGGAGTTTTTCATAATGGCAATCGAACGCACCCTGTCGATCATCAAACCTGACGCAGTAGCCAAGAACGTGATCGGCCAGATCTACAGCCGTTTCGAAGGCGCAGGCCTGAAAGTGATCGCTGCCCGTATGGCTCAACTGTCGCGCGCTGAAGCAGAAGGCTTCTACGCTGTGCACCGCGAGCGTCCTTTCTTCAAGGACCTGGTTGACTTCATGGTTTCCGGTCCTGTCATGATCCAGGTTCTGGAAGGCGAAGGCGCAATCCTGAAGAACCGCGACCTGATGGGCGCTACCGATCCGAAGAAGGCAGAAAAAGGCACCATCCGTGCTGATTTCGCTGATTCGATCGATGCCAACGCTGTTCACGGCTCCGACGCTGCTGAAACCGCTGCCGTGGAAATCGCCTACTACTTCCCAGCACTGAACGTCTACTCCCGTTAATCTTACGGAAAAGTAGTAAAGTAGTATTGCGCCTTGCCCCGGGTCTTCGGTCCGGGGCAAAGCCGTTTTTGAAATTGAGTAAAAAAGCATGGAAACGTCCCTCACCAATCTGCTGGATTTCGATCCGGAACAACTAGTCGCCTACTGCGCCGAGCTGGGGGAGAAGCCTTTCCGTGCCAAACAGCTGCAGCGCTGGATCCACCAGTTCGGTGCCTCCGACTTTGACAGCATGACCGACCTCGCCAAGTCCTTGCGCGAGAAGCTGAAGACGCGCGCCCACATCGTGGCGCCGGCCGTCATCAGCGACCATACGTCGACCGACGGCACCCGCAAATGGCTGGTGGACGTGGGTAATGGCAATGCCGTGGAAACCGTGTTCATCCCGGAAGAAAACCGCGGCACGCTGTGCATCTCGACCCAGGCCGGCTGCGCCGTGAATTGCCGTTTCTGCTCGACCGGCAAGCAGGGCTTCAACCGCAACCTGACCGTGGGCGAAATCATCGGCCAGCTGTGGATGGCTGAATTCGCGCTGCGCGCAACCAAAGGCATCGAACCCGGCCCGAAGGGCGAGCGCCAGATCACCAACGTGGTGATGATGGGCATGGGCGAGCCGCTGCTGAATTACGGGCCAACCGCCACCGCGCTCAAGCTGATGCTGGACGATAACGCCTACGGCCTGTCGCGCCGCCGCGTGACCCTGTCCACCTCGGGCGTGGTGCCGAACATCGACAAGCTGTCGCAGGACGTGCCGGTGGCGCTGGCGGTATCGCTGCACGCCTCCAACGACAAGCTGCGCGACGAACTGGTCCCGCTGAACAAGAAGTACCCGCTGAAGGAGCTACTGGCGGCGTGCAAACGCTACCTGGAGTTCGCACCGCGCGACTTCATCACATTCGAGTACTGCATGCTCGATAACTACAACGACACGGATGAGCATGCGCGCGAGCTGATCGCGCTGGTGAATCATCCGGAGTTCGGTGTCAATTGCAAGTTCAACTTGATTCCTTTCAACCCCTTCCCGGAATCGGGCCTGCTGCGCTCCAAGAACCCGCGCATCAAGGCCTTCGCTGAAATTCTGATGAATGCGGGCATCGTAACCACCATCCGCAAGACGCGCGGCGATGATATCGACGCAGCTTGCGGACAGTTGGCGGGCGAAGTGAAAGATCGCACCCGCGTGGCTGAACGGATGGAAAAGATGACCGAATACCAGAAGAAGTACGGCGCCGATTTTGGCAAGATAGTGGAGATTCGTTCCTGATGACCGATTTCGCCCAGCGCCGCTTCAAGTGCCTGGCCGCGGTCGCGCTGGCCAGTTTATTGGCGGGCTGCGCGACTTTGGGGCAAGGCCCCAGCGGCAGAGAAGACCTGAAGACCATTTCCGACCAGACTTCGGCGCAAAAGCGCGCCGAGATCCGCATGCAGCTAGCGATCGGCTATTTCGAGCAGGGTAACTACCCGATCGCGCTCGATGAGGTGAAGAAGGCGATCGCCGCCGATCCGCAGGGCGTGAACGGCTACAGCCTGCGCGCCATCATCTACATGCGCATGGGCGAAAAGGAACTGGCGAACGACAACTTCCTGCAAGCCCTGAAATTGGCGCCGAACGATCCCGACCTGAACAATAATTACGGTTCCTTCCTGTGCCAGCACGAGCGCGTCAAGGAATCGTTCAAGCATTTCGATGCCGCGCTGGCGAACCGCAATTACCGCTCGCCGGCCGGCGCCTTGAACAATGCGGGCAATTGCGCGCTGAAGATCAAGGATATCGACCTGGCCGAGCGCTACCTGCTGGATGCGTTGAAGCTGACCCCGGAAGTGCCGGAAACGAATATCGGCCTGGCCAAGGTGTACTATGCGCGGCGCGACTACCCGCGCGCGAGCTTCTTTATCACGCAGTTGCACAAGGTGGCGAAAGTGGATAGCCTGCCTGCCGACGTACTGTGGCTGGCGATCAAGGTACAGCACAGGATGGGCGACCAGGCCCTGGAGCAGAGCTTTGCGACGCAATTGCGGCGTCATCACGCCCAGTCGCCGGAATATGCAGCGTATCAGCGTGGGGCGTTTGATGAGTGAGAACGGGGAACCAATGGATTCTGAGCAGGACAAGCCGGCCAGCCAGCAGCATGCCTCCGCGCCCGGGGCAGAACTGGCCGCGGCGCGCGAGGCCATGGGGCTGTCGGTCGAGCAGGTGGCCGACCAACTGAAATTGGCGCCGCGCCAGGTGCTGGCGATCGAGCAAGGTGATTTCGATGCATTGCCGAACCGCGCAGTGACGCGTGGTTTCATCCGTGCTTACGCCAAGGCGGTGCGGCTTGATCCGGCGCCGCTGGTGGCGATGGTGGAAGTGGAAGGGGCAGTCGGGCACGCCGACGCGACCGTGCGCCCGACCCGGGTCAAGGCATCGTTCCAGGAGTCGCGCTTCCCTTCGCTGAATGAACGCAATAACGGCAAGCCGCTGGGCGCCATCGTGGCCGGCGTGGGCGTGCTGGCATTGGTCGGACTGGCTGCCGCCTGGCAGATGGGCGTGCTGGCGCCGCTGACGCTGGCGGCCCGTGGTGGCTTGACGGGGCCAGCCGCTCCGGCCGAGCCGCCAGTGCCGGTGGTGGCGCAGCCGAGCGCGCAGCCCGCTGAGGCGCCGATGCAGACACAGAACGTGCCGCTGATTTCCGTTCCGCCGCAGCCAGGCAGCAATTCTGCGCCGGACGCGGTGGCCGGTGTCGGCGTGCCGGCGCAGGCGAGCGGCGTTGCGCCGGCGGCTGCCCCGGGCGCCGCGACTACCGGTGCCGTTGCAGCGCCGGGCAATGCCGCAGGTGCGCCTGCTGCGGGCGTGGCGCCAGCCAACCGTGCCGCGCCGACCGTTGGCGGCGCACCGGCCGCTGGCACCGTACCGGCGGCAGGCACGGCTCCCGCTTCGCCAGGATTGATTCCGGTCAAGCCGCCGGCAGTTGCGCCGGCTCCGGCGCCGGCACAGGGTACTGCGCCGCTGGTGGCCGCGCCGGCGACGGTTGCGGGTGCTGCTCCAGCGGTAGGTGCTGCGGGCGGCAAGCTGGTGCTGACTGTGAAGGAAGACTCGTGGGTCGAGATCCGCCGTGTCGGCCAGCCCAACGTGACGCGCGGTACCGTGCGGGCCGGCAGCACGCAAACCTTCAATGTGCGTGCGGATGACGTGCTGATCGTCGGTAAGCCAGGCGCGGTAAGCGCCAGCCTGGCCGGCGGCAAGCTGGAACTGACGCAAGGTGCGGGCAAGCCGTATGCCCTCGTGAACATCAAGTAATAAGAGTAGCCAAGCATGTCTTCTTCGAACAACCCGATCCCATCCGGACCACTGGCACGCCGTGCCAGCCGCCGCGTGCTGGTGCAGCACGGCGAGCGCAAGATCTGGGTCGGTGGCGACGCGCCGGTAGTGGTGCAGTCGATGACCAATACCGACACCGCCGATGCGGTGGCGACGGCGATCCAGATCAAGGATCTGGCACGCGCCGGGTCCGAGCTGGTGCGCCTGACGGTGGACCGTCCCGAGTCGGCGGCTGCGGTGCCTTACATCCGCGACCAGCTGGACAAGATGGGCATCGACGTACCGCTGGTGGGCGACTTCCACTACAACGGCCATACCCTGTTGACGGAGTACCCGGACTGCGCCGCGGCGCTGTCGAAGTACCGCATCAACCCGGGCAACGTGGGCAAGGGCGCCAAGCGCGATACGCAATTCGCGCAGATGATCGAAGTGGCGGCCAGGTACGACAAGCCGGTACGCATCGGCGTCAACTGGGGTTCGCTGGACCAGGCGCTGCTGGCGCGCATCATGGACGAAAACGCGACGCGGGAAAATCCATGGACCGCGCAGGCCGTGATGTATGAAGCACTGATCACCTCCGCGATCGAGAACGCGGTACGTGCCGAAGAGCTGGGCCTGGCGCGCGACAAGATCATCCTGTCGTGCAAAGTGTCCGGCGTGCAGGACCTGATCGCCGTCTACCGCGAACTGTCCAAGCGCTGCGACTACCCGCTGCACCTGGGCCTGACCGAAGCCGGCATGGGCAGCAAGGGCATCGTGGCCTCGACCGCCGCGCTGTCGGTGCTGCTGCAGGAAGGCATCGGCGACACCATCCGCATCTCGCTGACCCCGGAACCGGGCGGCGACCGCACCAGGGAAGTGGTGGTGGGCCAGGAAATCCTGCAGACCATGGGACTGCGCAAGTTCACCCCGATGGTGATTGCCTGCCCGGGCTGCGGCCGCACCACGTCCACCGTGTTCCAGGAACTGGCGGACGATATCCAGAGCTACCTGCGCGAGCAGATGCCGGAATGGAAAAAAACCTTCCCGGGCGTGGAGGCGATGAACGTGGCCGTCATGGGCTGCATCGTCAACGGGCCGGGCGAATCGAAGCACGCCAATATCGGCATCAGCCTGCCGGGCACCGGTGAATCGCCGGCCGCCCCGGTCTTCGTCGACGGCCAGAAAGTTGCGACCCTGCGCGGCGATAATATCGTGCAGGAATTCCAGGCCATCGTGCTCGACTATGTACAGAAAAACTACAGCAAAGCAGCGTAAAGAACATGTCCAATAAAGCAGACAAAATCACGGCCATCAAGGGGATGAACGATCTCCTGCCGGCTGACGCCCACTTGTGGGAAATCTTCGAGAATACCGCGCAGTCCGTGGTGCAGAGCTACGGCTTCCAGCAGATCCGCACCCCGATCGTGGAAGAAACCCGCCTGTTCTCGCGCGCCATCGGCGCCGTGACCGACATCGTCGAGAAGGAAATGTATTCCTTCGAAGACTCCATGAATGGCGACAAGCTGACCCTGCGCCCGGAAGGCACCGCAGGCGTGGTGCGCGCCGTGCTGGAACACAACCTGGTGTACGAAGGCCCCAAGCGCCTGTGGTACAAGGGTCCGATGTTCCGCCACGAGCGTCCACAGCGCGGCCGCTACCGCCAGTTCCACCAGTTCGGCGCGGAAGCCGTGGGCTTCACCGGCCCGGACGTGGACGCAGAAATGATCGCCATGTGCCGCCGCCTGTGGGATGACCTGGGCCTGGAAAACATCCGCCTCGAAATCAACTCCATCGGCGACGCCGAGGAGCGCGCACGCCACCGCGTCGACCTGATCGCCTACCTGGAGCAGCACGAAGAGCACCTGGATGCCGACGCCAAGCGCCGCCTGCATACCAACCCGCTGCGCATCCTGGACACCAAGAACCCGGACCTGCAGGGCATCGTCAACAGCGCACCGAAGCTGCTGGACTACCTGGGCGGGGAATCGCTGGCGCACTTCGAAGGCGTGAAGAAGATCCTGGACGCCAACGCGATCCAGTACACCGTCAACACCCGCCTGGTGCGCGGCATCGACTATTACAACCGCACCGTGTTCGAGTGGGTCACCGACGAACTGGGCGCGCAGGGCACCGTCTGCGCCGGCGGCCGCTATGACCCGCTGATCGAAATGTTCGGCGGCAAGCCAACCCCCGCGGTCGGTTTCGCCATGGGCATCGAGCGCCTGATCGAACTGATGAAGGGCGCCGGCGACACCGCCGCGCCGCGCCAGTGCGACGTGTACCTGGTGCACCAGGGCGAAGCGGCGCGCATGCAAGCGTTCATCATCGGCGAGCGCCTGCGCGACGCCGGCCTGGACGTGATCCTGCACTGCGGCAGCGCCAGCGGCGCCGGCAGCTTCAAGTCGCAAATGAAAAAAGCCGACGGCTCCGGCGCAACCTTCGCGGTCATCATCGGCGAAGACGAAGTGGCCAACAACACTGCCGTCGTCAAGGCAATGCGCGCTGCAGAAGGCGAGGGCCAGCAACAGACCGTCGCGTTTGAAGGCGTTGTCGATTACGTCGTGGACCAGATCACATGCGGAGACGATTGTGACCACGACCATCACCACCACCATTAATTAAAGAAACAGGCAGACTGAAACATGGCATACGATCTCGACGAACAAGAACAGCTTGCTAACCTCAAGGCTTGGTGGGCGAAGTACGGCAACGTGAGCACCTGGGTGGTGATCGCAGGCCTGGCCGCTTATTCGGGCTGGAACGGCTGGAACTACTATCAGCGTAACCAGGCGGCGCAGGCTTCCGTGCTGTTCGATGAACTGCAGACCGCTGTTTCCGCCAAGGACAACACCAAGGTGGCGCGCGTGGCCGGCGATATCGAGAGCAAGTTCGGCAAATCGGCTTACGCCTCGCTGGCTGCATTGAGCGCAGCCAAGTCCTTCTTCGATGCCAATGACCTGAAGTCCGCCAAGGCCCAGCTGGAGTGGGTGGTTGCGCACGGCAACGACGAACACAAGAATATCGCTTCGATCCGCCTGGCCGGCGTGCTGCTGGACGAGAAAGCCTACGACGCTGCGCTGAAGGCGCTGGGCGTGGCCGCACTGCCGCAGTTCAAGCCTTCCGTGGAAGACCGCAAGGGCGACATCCTGGCCGCGCAGAACAAGATGGAAGAAGCGCGCAGCGCCTACAAGGCCGCGCTGGAAGCGGCCGACAAGAACTATCCTGGCCGCCAGCTGATCCAGCTCAAGCTCGAATCCATTGGCGGCAGCGTGCCGGAAGTGAAGGCCTAAGCCATGCGCGCCATTAATGTGATAACTCGCCGGTCTGTCATTGCGCTGGGCGTACTGGTGCTGGTTAGCGGTTGCGGCAGCCTGAATCCGTTCAAGAAGGAAGACAAGTTCGCACCGGCCAAGCTGGAAGAAATGAAGGGCGGCGTGCCGGCCCGCATCGTCTGGAAACACAGCACCGGCAAGGCCGGCGCCAGCGTCTTCACGCCGGCACTGGCCGACAACAGCGTGTTCGTGGCCGATGCGGATGGCGTGATCGAACGCCTGGACGCGGCTAACGGCAAGGTGCAGTGGCGCAGCAAGACCGGCGCCGACCTGACTGCCGGCGTCGGCGTCAGCCCGGACGGCAAGCTGCTGGCTGTGGGCGCGGTCAAAGGCCAGCTGATGGCCTTCGATGGCAGCGGCAAGGCGCTGTGGAAGATCCAGGCTTCGAGCGAGATCCTGTCGGCGCCGGCTGTCGGCAACGACGTGGTGATCGTGCGCACCGTGGACAACAAGGTGACCGCCTATGACGCGGCCGACGGCAAGAAGCGCTGGTTCATCCAGCGCGTGACGCCGCCGCTGACCCTGCGCAACATGCCGGGCCTGGTGATCGCCAACAGCAACGTGTACGCGGCGCAGCCTGCGGGCCGCATCCTGGCGCTGGCATTGTCGAACGGCGTGCCGCGCTTTGAAGTGCCGCTGTCCGAACCGCGCGGCGCCACCGAACTGGAACGCGTGTCCGATATCAGCGGCACGCCGACCGTGTTCGAGCAGGACCTGTGCGCCGTAAGCTACCAGGGCAAGGTAGGCTGCCTGGACCTGAACACCGGCGTGGCGCGCTGGACCAAACCGGCGTCGTCGGACGTGGGCGTGGGCGTGGACCAGCGCTTCGTGTTCGTGTCGGACGAGAAGGGCGCCGTACAAGCCTTTGCCCGCGAAGGCGGCGCATCGGCATGGAAGAACGAGAAGCTGGCATATCGCCGCTTGTCCGCTCCGGTTTCCTATGGCCGCTTCGTGGCCGTGGGCGACCTTGAAGGCTATGTGCATTTCCTGTCGCGGGAAGATGGCACGGTATTAGGTCGGATCAGCACCGACGGCAGCGCCATCAAGTCGGCGCCGCTGTTGTCGGGTCCGAATGTGATTTTCCAAACCCAGAATGGGACTGTGACCGCTATCGCGGTCGAATAAAAACAATATGAAGCCGGTAATTGCACTTGTAGGTCGCCCGAACGTCGGGAAATCGACCTTATTCAATCGACTGACCCGCTCGCGCGATGCGCTGGTGGCGGACCTCCCTGGCCTGACGCGCGATCGTCACTACGGCGAGGGCCGGGTCGGCCAACGCCCGTTCCTGGTCATCGATACCGGCGGCTTCGAGCCGGTCGCCAAGGAAGGCATCATGTTCCAGATGGCGCTGCAGACCAAGCAGGCCGTGGCCGAAGCCGACGTGGTGGTGTTCCTGGTCGATGGGCGCCAGGGCATGACCCCGCACGACAAGACGATTACCGATTTCCTGCGTAAATCCGGCCGTCCGGTGCTGCTGGTGGTGAACAAGGCCGAAGGCATGCGCTACACCGCTGCCGTGTCGGACTTCTACGAGCTGGGCCTGGGCGATCCGTATGCGATTTCCGGCGCCCACGGCGACGGCGTGCACGACCTGGTGGCCGAAGCGCTGGACAAGGCGTTCGCCTCCCGTCCGGCCGATGAGGAAGAGCTGCTGCCGCAAGAGCGCGGCGTGAAGATCGCCCTGGTAGGCCGCCCGAACGTGGGCAAGTCGACCCTGATCAACACCCTGGTGGGCGAAGAGCGCGTGATCGCCTTCGACATGCCGGGCACCACCCGCGACTCGATCGAGATCCCGTTCGAGCGCGAGGGCAAGCAATACACCCTGATCGACACGGCGGGCATCCGCCGCCGCGGCAAGGTGTTCGAAGCGATCGAGAAGTTCTCGGTGGTGAAGACGCTGCAGTCGATCTCGGAAGCGAACGTGGTGATCCTGATGCTCGATGCGCAGCAGGACATCTCGGAGCAGGACGCCCACATCGCGGGCTTCATCCTGGAGACCGGCCGCGCCCTGGTGGTGGCGGTCAACAAGTGGGACGGCCTGCAGTCGGACGACCGCGACCAGGTGAAGATGGACATGGACCGCAAGCTGGACTTCCTGTCCTTCGCCAACACCCACTTCATTTCGGCCCTGCGCGGCACCGGCATCGGCCCGCTGATGAAGTCCGTGAACGGCGCCTATGCCGCCGCGACGGCCGACCTGCCGACCCCCAAGCTGACCCGCGCCTTGCAGGAAGCACTGGAGAAGCAGGAGCCGAAGCGTAAAGCCGGCGTGCGTCCGAAGATGCGCTACGCGCACCAGGGCGGCCAGAACCCGCCGATCATCGTTATCCACGGTAATTCGCTGGATGCGGTGTCCGAACCGTACAAGCGCTATCTGGAGAAGCATTTCCGCGATAGCTTCAAACTGGTCGGTACCCCGCTGCGCATTGAGTTGCGCAACGGCAAAAACCCTTTCGATAAACGGGAAAAGTCTTAATCAGACGAGTTTGATCGGACCCGACCCCGGAATAAGTCGATCTTAAGGTTTATCCGGCTGCAAGATTTAAAAAAACAAGGTACAGTGTCTTTGGAGCAGCATCCCCAGCACTTGAAAAACAGGCGCAGCGTCTCCAATTCGTACACAACAACATAAAACGGAGCTGTTATGAGCAATAAAGGGCAATTGTTACAAGACCCATTCCTGAACGCGCTGCGCAAAGAGCACGTTCCAGTCTCGATCTACCTGGTCAACGGCATCAAGCTGCAGGGCCATATCGAGTCTTTCGACCAATACGTGGTCCTGCTGCGTAACACCGTAACCCAGATGGTTTACAAGCACGCCATTTCCACCGTGGTGCCTGCCCGCGCCGTCAACCTGAACATGGATAACTCCTCCGAGGCAGCGGAGTAAGACACTTCGTATGCGTGCAGCTTTAGTCGGGGTAGATTTCGGTCAGGGCGACTTTGCTGCCAGTATCGAGGAGTTGATGCTGCTGGCCCGCTCCGCGGGCGCAGAGCCGGTCACCACCATCACCGGTAAGCGGTCGGCGCCGGATGCCGCGTATTTCGTGGGCAGCGGCAAGGCCGACGAAATCGGCCATGCGGTGCGGGACTACAAGCTCGAGATCGTTATCTTCAATCATGCGCTGTCCCCAGCCCAGCAGCGCAATCTGGAAAAACGCCTGAACGTGCGGGTGCTTGACCGCACCAGCCTGATCCTCGATATCTTTGCGCAGCGTGCGCAAAGCCACGAGGGCAAGGTGCAGGTCGAACTGGCGCAGTTGCAGCACCTGGCCACGCGCCTGGTGCGCGGCTGGACCCACCTGGAACGCCAGAAGGGCGGTATCGGCCTGCGCGGCCCGGGCGAAACCCAGCTCGAAACCGACCGCCGCCTGCTGGGCGAACGGGTCAAGATGCTGCGTGCCAAGCTGGCCAAGCTGCGCAAGCAGCACGAGACCCAGCGCCGTGCGCGCGGCCGCAACCATACTTTCTCGGTGTCCCTGGTCGGCTATACCAACGCCGGCAAGTCGACGCTGTTCAATTCGCTGACCAAGGCTGGCGTCTACGTGGCGGACCAGCTGTTCGCGACGCTGGACACCACCTCGCGCCGCGTCTACATGGGCGAGGAAATCGGCAACGTGGTGCTGTCCGATACGGTCGGTTTCGTGCGCGAACTGCCGCACCAGCTGGTGGCCGCTTTCCGCGCCACGCTGGAAGAGACCATCCACGCCGATCTGCTGCTGCATGTGGTGGATGGCGCTTCGCCCAGCCGCATGGAGCAGATCGAGCAGGTCAACCTGGTGCTGCGCGAAATCGGCGCCGACCATATCCCGCAGATTCTGGTGTGGAACAAGATCGATGCCGCGGGCCTTGAGCCGGCGGTGGAACGTAATGAGTATGATAAGATTTCCCGCGTATTCATCAGTGCACGCACGGGCGAAGGCCTGAACCTGCTGCGCGATGCAATCTGTGAGGCAGCACGGGATGAGCAGGAGGCGCTCGCCAACCCCAAAGAAGAGGTGGCGCCGGACAGTATTCTCACCTTTACCCAAGTAGGATCTCACTAAAAGAAAAATATGCCTTTTTCCTCTCTCAAGAAAAGACTCGGCAACTATATTGCCCAGGAAGGCAAAAAGCCCGGCGAAGGACCGCCGGACCTCGATCAACTCTGGCGTGATTTCAACCAGCGCCTGAATGGCCTGTTTGGCGGCGGCAAAAACCGCGGCAGCAATTCGGGCGGCGGCGGTGGCGGCAATGGCGGCGGCGACATGAAGGGCGCCGGCTTCACCTTTGGGGCGGTCGCTTCGGTGGCGGCGCTGGTATGGCTCGCTTCCGGTGCGTTCATCGTGCAGGAAGGCCAGACTGGCGTTGTCACCACGTTCGGTAAATTCAGCCACACCACGCCGGCCGGTTTCAACTGGCGCTGGCCGTATCCGTTCCAGGGCAATGAAATCGTCAACGTGTCCCAGGTGCGCACGGTGGAGGTGGGCTACCGCGGCAGCGCGAAGACCAAGATGGCTTCGGAAGCGCTGATGCTGACCGAAGACGAGAACATCATCGATATCCAGTTCGCCGTGCAATACAAGCTGAGCGACCCGGTGAAATGGCTGTATGCCAACCGCGATGCGGAAGACACGGTGCGCCAGGTGGCCGAAACGGCTATCCGCGAAATCGTCGGCCGCAGCAAGATGGACTTCGTGCTGTACGAAGGGCGCGAAAAGGTTGCCACCGATACCCAGCAACTGATGCAGTCGATCCTGGACCGCTACAATTCGGGCGCTCAGGTGACCAATGTGACGATGCAGGGCGTGCAGCCGCCGGAGCAGGTGCAGGCTTCGTTCGACGATGCCGTGAAAGCGGGCCAGGACCGCGAGCGCCAGAAGAACGAAGGCCAGGCTTACGCCAACGACATCGTGCCGAAAGCGCGCGGTGCGGCGTTCCGCCTGATCCAGGAAGCCGAGGCGTACCGCGCCATGACGGTGCAGAACGCGACCGGTAATGCCGACCGCTTCAAGTCCGTGCTGACCGAGTACCAGAAGGCGCCGGGCGTGACGCGCGACCGCATGTACCTGGACACCATGCAGCAGATCTTCTCCAACACCAGCAAGGTGATGGTGGACTCCAAGGCCGGCAGCAACCTGCTGTACCTGCCGCTGGACAAGCTGATCGCCCAGGTCGCTGCCACCGAGGGACGCGCTGCCAGCGTGACCCCGCCGCCGCCGGCGGCCGTGCTGCTGCCGCCAGAACCGACACCTGACACGAACCGCCGTGATAGCCGTTCGCGTGAATCGTCCCGTGAGCGGGAGGGCCGTTAATGAATCGCTTTGCAACTATCCTGATTACGGGCTTTATCGCCCTGATGCTGCTGTCGTCCACCGTGTTCGTGGTGGACCAGCGCAAGTACGCCATCGTGTTCGCGCTGGGTGAAGTGAAGCAGGTGATTGCCGAGCCTGGCCTGCACTTCAAGCTGCCGCCGCCGTTCCAGAACGTGGTGTACCTGGACAAGCGCATCCAGACCCTGGACCCGAAAGAGGCCGACCGCTTCATCACCGCCGAAAAGATGAACATCCTGGTCGATGCCTTCGTCAAATGGAAGGTCACCGATCCGCGCCTGTACTTCGTCTCCTTTGGCGGCGATGAGGGCAGGGCGGGCGACCGCATGCAGCAGATCGTGAAGGCGGCCCTGAACGACGAGATCACCAAGCGCACCGTGCGCGAAGTGATTTCCGGCCAGCGCGGCAAGGTGATGGAATCGATCCGCAGCAAGGTGGTGGACGAGGCCAAGCAGATAGGCGTGGAAATCGTCGACGTGCGCCTGAAGCGGGTGGATTACGTTGAGCAGATCAACAATTCCGTGTACGAACGCATGAAGGCCGAGCGTGCCCGCGTGGCCAACGAAGCCCGCTCCACCGGCGCCGCCGAGTCGGAGCAGGTGCGTGCCGATGCGGACAAGCAGCGCACCGTGATCCTGGCCGAGGCTTACCGCGAAGCGGAGAAGATCAAGGGCGAGGGCGATGCCAAGGCGTCGCAGATCTACGCCGAGGCGTTTGGCCGCAATCCGGAGTTCTACAAGTTCTACCGCTCGCTGGAAGCCTACCGCGCTTCCTTCAAGAGCAAGGCTGACGTGATGCTGGTCGATCCGCAGTCCGACTTCTTCAAATACTTCAAGAGCGCAGGCTCGGGCAAGTAAGCGATTCAGCACCTGTGGCGCCGCTCTGCGGCGCCATTTTTTTTACCTGCACCGCAACAATTTCGCGTAAAATACGCGGTTTGGTCATCCACTTTTGTGGGTGGCGTCGTTGCGCCTGCATTGTTTTTAATTCAATAGCACCAACCATGCCGAATTGGCTTTTGCCCGAATATATTGCCGACGTCTTGCCTTCGGAAGCACGCAAGATCGAGGAGCTGCGCCGTCAGATGCTGGATAACTTCCGGCTGTACGGTTACGAGCTTGTAATGCCGCCGATGCTGGAGTACGTCGAGTCCCTGCTGGCCGGCGCCGGCACCGACACGGACCTGCGCACGTTCAAACTGGTGGACCAGATCTCCGGCCGCATGCTGGGCCTGCGCGCCGACATGACGACGCAGGTGGCGCGTATCGACGCCCACTTGCTGAACCGCGCCACCGTGACCCGCCTGTGCTACGCCGGCTCCGTATTGCATACCCGTCCATCCGGCCTGCATTCGACGCGCGAGCCGTACCAGATCGGCGCCGAAATCTACGGCCATGCCGGCCTGGAAGCGGATGCGGAAATCCAGGAGCTGGCGCTTGGCTCGCTGTCCCTGGCCGGCTTTACCGACATGCGCCTGGACCTGACCCACGTCGGCGTGCTGCGCGCGATCCTGGCGCAGGATCCGGCGGCGACCAGGGATTACGACGCCATCGTGGCGCTGTTGCGCGGCAAGGACGTGCCGGGCCTGCAGCAGCAGACCGCCAGCTACAACGACGCGACGCGCGCCGCGCTGCTGGCATTGCCGAACCTGTACGGCGACGTGGACGTGCTGAAGCGAGCGCGCGAGGTGCTGCCGGCACTGCCGGGCATCACCCATGCGCTGGCCGAACTGGCCGCGCTGGCGGCATCGGCCATCGGCCGCGCCGAAGTGGCGATCGACCTGGCCGACCTGCGCGGCTACCAGTACGAGAGCGGCGCCATGTTCGCGCTGTACGTGCCGGGCCTGCCGAACGCTGTGGCACGCGGCGGCCGCTACGACCACGTGGGCGAAGCATTCGGCCGCGCCCGTCCGGCCACCGGCTTCTCGCTGGACCTGCGCGAGCTGGCGCGCCTGCTGCCCACCGCGGAGCGCAAGCATTCGATCCGCGCGCCGTGGGGCAATGCACCGGAATTGAAGGAAAAAATCGCCGAACTGCGCAAGTGCGGCGAAGTTGTGATCCAGTCGCTGCCGGGTCACAACGATGAACAGGACGAGTTCGAGTGCGATCGCGCGCTGGTGCTCGACGAAAGTGGTAGTAACTGGATTCTCAAAAACTTAGGTTAATTGTGATGTCAAACAAAACTGCAAAGAACGTTGTTGTTATCGGCACCCAGTGGGGCGATGAAGGCAAGGGCAAGATCGTCGACTGGCTGACCGAACACGCCCAGGGCGTGGTGCGCTTCCAGGGCGGCCACAACGCGGGCCACACCCTCGTGATCGGCGGCGTCAAGACCGCCCTGCAGCTGATCCCTTCGGGCATCATGCGCCCAGGCGTGGCCTGCTACATCGGTAACGGCGTCGTGCTGTCCGTGCCCGACGTGCTGCGCGAGATCGACAAGCTGGAAGCGGCCGGCGTGGAAGTGTCTTCCCGCCTGAAGATCTCCGAGGCTTGCCCGGTCATCCTGCCTTACCACACCGCACTGGATGCCGCCCGTGAAGCCGCGCGCGGCGCCGCCAAGATCGGCACCACCGGCAAAGGCATCGGCCCTGCATACGAAGACAAAGTCGCCCGCCGCGCCATCCGCGTGGCCGACCTGCTGAACGCAGAGCGCTTTGCCGAGAAGCTGAAAGAGAACCTGGACTACCACAACTACGTCCTGGAAAACTATCTCAAAGCACCGAAGATCGATTACCAGAAGACCCTGGACGACGCGCTGGCCTACGTGCCGCGCCTGCGCCCGATGGTGACCGACGTCTCGTCCGCCCTGTACGCCACCCACAAGGCCGGCGGCTCGCTGCTGTTCGAAGGCGCGCAAGGCTCGCTGCTGGACGTCGACCACGGCACCTACCCGTTCGTCACCTCGTCGAACTGCGTGGCGGGTAATGCCGCTGCCGGCGCCGGCGTCGGTCCTGGCATGCTGCACTACATCCTGGGCATCACCAAGGCCTACACCACCCGCGTTGGTTCCGGCCCGTTCCCATCCGAACTGCCGACCGATGCAGGCGTTGGCCACCACTTGTCCTCCGTGGGCCACGAGTTCGGCACCGTGACCGGCCGTGCCCGCCGTTGCGGCTGGTTCGATGCAGCGCTGCTGCGCCGCTCGGTGCAGATCAACGGCGTGTCGGGCATGTGCCTGACCAAGCTGGACGTGCTGGACGGCCTGGAAACCCTGAAGATCTGCACCGGCTACACCATCAACGGCAAGCACTCCGACATCTTCCCGGTCGGCGCTGAAGATGCGGCGCTGTGCCAGCCGATCTACGAAGAGATGCCAGGCTGGAGTGAAAGCACCGTCGGCGCCAAGTCGATGGACGCGCTGCCGGCAGCCGCACGCGCCTACATCAAGCGCATCGAAGAAGTGGTCGGCGTGCCGATCGACATGGTATCGACCGGCCCTGACCGCGAAGAGACCATCGTCCTGCGCCACCCATTTGAATAAGAAAGAAAAAGAGCATGACCACTCCTGTATCCGACCAAAAGCACCTGTGGGTTAGCTGGGACGAGTACCACCGCCTGATCGAGCGCCTGGCGCTGAAGGTCCATGAATCGGGCTGGAAGTTCGACATGGTGCTGTGCCTGGCGCGCGGCGGCGTGCGTCCGGGCGACGTGTTCTCGCGCATCTTCGACGTGCCGCTGGCGATCCTGTCGACCAGCTCCTACCGCGAAGAAGCCGGCACCGTGCGCGGCGACCTGGATATCGCCAAGTACATGACCATGACCAAGGGCCCGCTGTCCGGCAAGATTCTGCTGGTCGACGACCTGGCAGATTCCGGCGTGACCCTGACCAAGGTGATGAAGCACCTGAAGGAGAATTTCGAAGGCGTGACCGAAGTGCGTTCGGCCGTGATCTGGACCAAGGGCTGCTCCGCGTTCAAGCCTGACTACCAGATGGAAGAACTGCCGCACAACCCATGGATCCACCAGCCGTTCGAAGACTACGACGGCCTGCGCCCGCACCAGCTGGCGGCCTGGATCAAGAAAGGCGAAACTGGCGCGTAATAGCAGCCAGTCTCAAATGAAAGCGGAAGGATGAAAGTCCTTCCGCTTTTTTTTTTCAGCGTACTTCCAGCAATTCGACGTCGAAGACCAGGTTGGAATTGGGCGGGATCGGGCCGACGCCGTTGCTGCCATAGCCCAGGCTGGCAGGCACGATCAGGGTGCGTTTGCCGCCGACTTTCATGCCCTGCACGCCCTGGTCCCAGCCGGGAATCACCTGCCCGGCGCCGAGCGGGAAGTTGAACGGGCTGCGGCCGATGGAGGAGTCGAATTGCGCGCCGTGCTGCTGCGGCGAGTTCGGTTCGTAAATCCAGCCGGTGTAGTTGACTGCGACGTTGGCGCCTGCGACCGCTTCCTTGCCGGTGCCGACCACGGTATCGATCTTTTGCAGGGCAATGGCGGGCGCCTCGGCCTGGGAGGAGGCGGGGGCCGGCGCCTTGCCGCGGTCGCAGCCTGCCAAAGCCAGGGTGAGGCCGACGCCGATAAGGCAGGAGGAGAACAATCGCTTCATTATTTTCTTTCAAAATAAACGGAAAGAAGCGAGTGTACTGAATCCGCCACAAAGTGCGAAAAAAAAGGCAGGCAGTGGCAATTCGAGATATTTCCGTAAAGAAATGCCTATACAATTCTTGGCATCATTTTGCAAGTTGCCGGGATTGCGATGTTTCCTTCGATGTTGTTCTCTGTGATGCTGGCGGTGTCTCCCGCGGAGCCAGGCGGCGCTCCGGCCGCGAAGCCGGCCGTGCTGCAAAAGCAGTGGGCCGAGCGCAAATTCGACAGCATCGAGCGCGGCTTGCGCGAAACCTGCGCAGCCGATGCAGCCGCTTTCGAAATACAGTTCGACAGCTATTTCCGCGCCACGCAAACCTGGGAAGCGGAGCGCAACGCGCTGGAGCAATGGCGCCAGCAGGCGCCCGAAGCGCTGGCGCAGGCCCTGGTGGAGGCCATCTACTGGCGCGCCTATGCCGCGCAATTGCGGCTGGGCGCTATCGGCCACCTGCCGAAGGAAGCGATGCAGTTCTACCAGGAGCAGCTGGGGCGCGGCATCGCCCGCCTGCAGCATGTCAAGGCGCAGGCCAATGCCTGTCCGCTGTGGCATAGCCTGAACATCAGCCTCCAGCTGGAAGGCGCCGGCTCGCGGCGCGGCGCCGCCAGCGCCTACCTGGACGCGGTGCAGGCCTTCCCGAATGACCAGCAGATCCACTTTGCCATGGCGCGCGCCTACAGTCCGCGTTCGGGCGGCAGCGCGGTGCAGTTCGACCAGTTTGCGCGGCGCGCCATGTTCTTCACCAAGGCGGTCGAGGGCGGCGCCATGTATGCGCGCCTGTACTGGCGCGAAGACGGCAATGGCAGCGAGGCGATCCAGTTCCGCGAGCAGCGCGGCCTGCCGGACTGGCGCATGGTGAAGAGCGGCTTCGAAGACCTGCTGCAGCGCCATCCGCAAGACCTGCGCGGCCGCAACAAGTTCGCATCCTTCGCCTGCCGCGCCAATGACCGCGCAACCTACCTCAAACTGCGCCAGGAGCTGGGCGAGCGGATCTTGCCCGAGCTATGGCCGGACGTGGCCGGCGTCGAAGCGTGCGACCGCAAGCTGGGCAAGGGCGGTTCAGCTGCCACTTCGCCGACGCAAGCCAGTGGTGTAAACTCGCACTCATGACCCAAGACTTCTTCCAGACCTTCATCCTGCTGATGCTGGTGACCGACCCGTTCGGCAATGTTCCCATTTTTGCATCGGCGCTGGCCACGGTGCCGCCCAAGCGGCGCCCGAAAATCGTCGTGCGCGAATGCCTGATCGCCTTTGTGGTGCTGCTGGTGTTCATGTTCTTCGGCAGCCACTTCCTCAAGGCGCTGAGCCTGTCGGAAGCGTCGCTGCGCATTGCCGGCAGCGTGATCCTGCTGCTGATCGCGATCCGCATGGTGTTCCCGCATCCGGACGGGGTGCTGGGCAGGCAGGAGGGCGGCGAACCGTTCATCGTGCCGCTGGCGATTCCTGCGCTGGCCGGACCTTCCGCGCTGGCGACCGTGCTGCTGTTCTCGCGCGAGAGCACCGGCGAGGTGCTCACGCACGTGGCTGCGCTGTCAGCCGTGGTGGTGGTGTGGCTGGTGGTGTTCCTGGGCGCCGAACGCCTGCAGAAAGCCCTTGGCTCGCAGGTGATGACGGCCTTCGAACGCCTGATGGGCCTGATCCTGGCCGCGATGTCGATCGAAATGCTGCTGGGCGGCGTGCGCGAATTCGTCAAGACGCTGTAAGCGCGGCAGGCAGGACTGCGGCAGCGATTCGATTCCAGTTTTTACAACAGCGCCTTTGGGAGAGTTGTGGCTCTTCTGCTAAGCTAGCGCGTCGCCCGCCGGGCTAATCAGGAATGCCGATGTATTTCGCCGAGATTTACAACCAGTGGCGCAGCCGCCGCGGCGCGCAGCGCCAGCCCGGACAGGCCTTGCCGCGCACGGTATATGCGCTGGGCGCCACCAGCCTGCTGACGGATGTTTCGACCGAGATGGTGGCCAGCGTGCTGCCGGTCTACCTGATGCTGGCCCTGCACCTGTCGCCGGCCGAATTCGGCGTAGCCGACGGCCTGTTCCGCGGCGGCGCGGCGGTGGCAGCCTTGCTGCTCGGCGGCGCGCTTACTTACGGCAGCGGGCGCAGCAAACTGATTGCAGGCGCCGGTTATGCGATGTCGGTGCTGGCCAAGCTGGCCTTGCTGGCCAGCGGCACTTTTGCCGCCATCGTTGCCTGCCTGGCGCTGGACCGCATGGGCAAGGGCCTGCGCGCTGCGCCGCGCGATACCATCCTGGCCGCCAGCGTGCCGTCGCACCAGCTGGGACTGGCCTTCGGTACGCACCGTGCGATGGATGGGGCAGGGGCCCTGGCCGGGCCGTTGCTGGCAGCGGGCCTGCTGTGGCTGGCGCCGCAGCAGTACACCCTGTTATTCCTGGTTGCCCTGGCCTTTGCCGTGGCCGGCATCGCCATTTTCGGCCGGCTGGTGCCCGCCACTGCCCCCGCTTTCCAATCGGCGACTGCGCCAGCCGCGCGGGAGCGCCTGTCGCTGCGCGCGCACTGGCAGCGCTGCCTGCCGCCGGCTTGCCGCAAGCTGCTGGCCGCTGCCATGCTGCTGTCGCTGTTCACAGTCAGCGAGGGCATGATCTACGCGCAGATGCAGCAAAGCTTTGCGCTGGAACCCTATATGCAGCCTTTGCTGCCGGTTGGCACTGCAGCGGCCTTCCTGTTGCTGGCGGCGCCGATCGGCTGGCTGGCCGACCGTGCCGGCCGCTTGCGCGTTTTCCTTGGTGCCCACATCGTCCTGCTGCCCTTGTATGGCCTGCTGTGCGGCGCCGCCGGCGCTACGCCGCCGGTGTGGCAGGCTGCCGGCCTGGTGCTGCTGCTTGGCTGCTATGTGGCCGCCACCGATGGCGTGCTGATGGCTGCCGTCGCGGCTGCCGTGCCGCCAGCGGCGCGCAGCATGAGCCTGGCATTGTTTGCGGCCGGCATCGCTGCCGCCAAGCTGGCGTCATCCGTGCTGTTTGGCCTGCTGTGGGACCGCTATGACGTGAACGGCGCCGTGCTGGTATACGGCGCCGGCCTGCTGTGCGCACTCGCCCTGTTCGCCCTGTTCAATCCGCTGCGCCTTGCCGGCCTGCCGGCCCAACTGCTGCCCGAAACGCCATGAAGTCCACGCTGCTAGCCGCACTTGCCTGCCTGTCATTCACCGTCGCGCCTGCTTCCGCAGCCTCGCTGCTGGCGCGCCACACGCTGGGCGCCGATGCCGGCCGGGTCGACGTGCTGAAAATGCCCGGCGGGCAGGCGCAGGGCCAGCTGGGGTTGCGCTGCGAACGCCTGCATTACAGCGCCGGCGTACTGGCCTGCCTGCGCGCTGTGCCGGGACAGGGCCTGAAGCTGGACCTGGCCGACAAGGCAGGGCAGGTGACGCAGACGCTGTCGTTCCCGAACGTGCTGCTGGCGAGCCGGGTGCGCGTCGCGCCAAACGGCGCCCTGGCTGCATTCACCGGCTTTTCCGGCGGCCATACCTACACCGGGACCGACTTCACCACCCGCACTTATGTGATCGACGTGGCGCGCAAGCGCCTGCTGGCCGATCTGTCCACCTTCCGCGTGGTAGAAAGCGCGACGTTGCAGATGCCGGCACGGCGCTTCAATGTCTGGGGCGTCAGCTTCGACCCGAATGCGCAGGGGCGCTTCGTGGCCACGGTGGGGGCGGGCGGCGCGGTGTTCCTGGCGCAGGGCGACCTGGCGGCGAAAACCCTGGTGCTGCTGCGCAAGGAGATGGAATGCCCATCGTTTTCACCGGACGGCAAGCGCATCGCCTTCAAGCGCCGCAAGCCCGAAGGCGGCTGGCTGCCTGCCATTTACGAGCCGGCCAACGGGCGCGAATGGGTGCTGCAGGAAACGCGCAGCATCGACGACCAGATCCTGTGGCTGGACGACGCCACCATCGCCTATGAACTGGCGCGCCCGGGCCAGCCGGACGGCGGCGAAACCGATGTGGTGCTGCGGGCTGCGGCCGGAAACACTCCGTCCACGGTGTTGCGCGCCGGCGGCGGTTCGCCGAGCCTGTACGATTAGCGTTCTTGCAACACTATCACATTGCAAGTTGCAAAGTATGTAATCCGTCCTTTTCCCTAGGGAAAGGCAGTCCTAGCACTATTTTTTAGTGCTGGGAAGAATACAAATTTATCTTTTTAAAAAAATATCATAAAAGACATTCTGCTAAGCTAGCGGGCGATATTGCCAAAAGGCATTAATACCTTACTAGCCAGGGAATGAACGTGAAACTCGTCCGCACGGCCGCCAGCGGCCTCCTGTCGTTTGCATTGCTCCTCCAACTCATGCTGTTCAGTGCGCCCGCCACGGCGCAGGACACCCCCCTGAGCCGCGGCTTGGTCTGGCTGCAAGCCCAGGTCCAGCCTGACGGCTCGCTGGGCGGCGAGGCGGCATCGATAGCAACGCCGCTGCAGGCCCGCAGCGAATCGCTGTACACCCTCAAGCTGCTGGGCGCACCGGCCGCCAGCCAGGCGCCGCTGCGGCAGGCGCTTACGGCCGAGCAAGACCTCAGCACCGAATACATGGCACGGCGCGCCTGGGCCCTGGGCTACGGCGGCGTGGCGCAGCCGGCCCTGATCGAAGAACTGCAAAAGCGCCAGAACAGCGACGGCGGTTACGGCGGCGACGGCGGCTATAGCTCGAACATTGCCGACACCTCGTGGATGCTGCTGGCCCAGCGTGCCGGCGGCGCCCAGCCCGACGCGGCTGCGGTGACGCGCGCGCTGGCCTTCCTCGATGCCAACCACATGGCAGACGGTTCGTTTGCCGTCAACCGCCAGGCCAGCATGTACGCGACGCTGAAAGCCATGCTGGCGTCGGCCGCCTGGTCCAGCCAGCAGGGTGCGAGCTCCTTCAGCGCGCAGTCGCTGAACTGGCTGCTGGCGCAGCGCAATGTGGCCGGCAACTTCGGCAATCCTTTCGACAATGCCCTGGCGCTGTGGGTGCTGGCCACCCAGACCGCCGACCAGGCCATTCTGAAACCTGCTTCCGATGCGCTGCTGGCCACCCAGCTGGCCAACGGCAGCTGGAACGACGATCCTTACCTGACCGCGGTGGCCCTGCGTGCGCTGTACCTGGTCAACCATCCGCCGGCAAGCAATGGCAGCGCCTCCGTGCGCGGCCTGGTGGCCGATGCCGCCAGCGGTCTGCCGCTGGCCGGCGCCAGCGTGCAAGTGGTGGCGGGCGGCGACGCCGCTGCCGGCAGCGATGCCAACGGCAATTTCACCCTGTCCGGCATCAGCGCCGGCAACCTGACGCTGCGCTTTGCCCGCCTGGGCTATGCCAGCCGCGATGTCAGCCTGAGTGTCGGCACCGGCCAGAGCCTGAGCATCGGCACCGTGGCGCTGGCGCCTGCTTCGCTGAGCGCGACCCTGTCCGGCATTGTGCGCAACGACAGCGGCCAACCGCTGGCGGGCGCCGTGGTGGCGGCAGGCACCGCTGCGGCTACCACCAATGCCAGCGGCGCCTTCACCATCACCAACCTGAGCCCGGGCCCGCTGACGGTCACGGTCACCGCGCCGAACTATCGTACGGTCAGCGTCAACCTGGATGTGGTGGCCAATACCAGCTACACCTTCTCGCCCGGCATGACCCCGGCCTCCAAGCCTGAACCGACCAGCGCCACCATCAGCGGCAAGGTGGTCAACGCCGCCACCAAGGCCGGCATCGTCGGCGCCACGGTGCAAGTGGCCGGCAAGACTGTAACCACCACCGCCGGCGGCGCCTTCAGCGTGGCCAATGTGACGCCGGGCGCAATCACCATTGCGGCCAGCGCGGCAGGCTACCAGGCAGTCAGCGGCAGCGGCATGGCGGTAGCCGGCCCGAATTCGATCGGCGACATCGCGCTGTCGCCGATGCCCACTTCCTCCACCCTGAGCGGCGTGGTGACCGATGGCGCCACCGGCGCCCCGGTAGCCGGCGCCAGCGTGGCGGTGCAAGGGCAGGGTACGCCGGTGGTCACCGATGCGGCGGGCAAGTACCAGATCGCCGGCATCAGCGGCACCGGCTTCGCACTGAACGTGGGCGCGGCGGACTATTTCTCGCAAGTGCTGAACGTGGCGCTGCCGCAGCCGGGCAATGCAACGGTCGACGTCAAGCTGCAAAAGCGCGACAGCAGCGCGGCCGACATCAGCTTCATCAAGGTCGCAACACCGCAGCACAGCTACTACGCGACCGGCATGATTCCGCTCGAGATCCTGCTGGCCAACAATGCCGCCAAGGCCGCCACCGTGCTGGTGACGGCGCAGGTAATCAACAAGGAAGGCAATATCGTCCACACCTACCTGGGCAACCCTGGCGTGAGCTGGCGCGGCCAGGAACCGGACAACCGTCCGCTGGCGCTGGGCGCCAACAGCACGCTGGAGCTGATGCTGGAGTGGAATACGCTGCGCCTGCCGGGCGGCGCCTACACCATCAAGGCGCGCGCCTTCGACGAATCGGGCCGCGTGGTGGCGGAGGCGGACGGCGATTTCGAAGTGCTGACCGCGCCGCGCCTGGCTGGCGGCGTGCTGGCCGACCCGCCGCTGGCGCAAGCTGGCGCCAAGACCGTGGTCACCTTCACCGGCGACGTGGTCAATAACGGCAACCAGGCGCTGGCCTCGGGCGATATGCAGCTGAAGGTCATCCTGGCGGCGCAGGAACCTGTCAACGGCCAGACCGAAGCCAATGTACGCACCTTGGCCAGCGGCGCGCCGCTGATGCGCGCGCGCAAGCTGAAGATCGCACCGGAAGGCTGGCTGTACACCGTCAACTATTACGAAGGCAAGGTGCTGCGCCTGGATACCAATGGCACGCAGACAGTGCTGGGCCAGCTGCCCAACAATGTGCCGTTCGCCGACGTCACGCTGGATGCGGCCGGCAATATCTGGGCCGCTTACAACGCGGTGCTGTACCGCCTGACGCCGCAGGGTGTGCAGACGCGCTTCGACACTACGCAGATCAATGACATCGCGGCGCTGAGTGCCACTGCGGATGGCCTGCTGATGGCCGGCCGCTTCAACGGCGAGAGCCGCCTGGTGCTGCGCGCCGACAACGGCCAGGAAACCATTCTGGCGCGCAACGGCTTCTCGGCGCCGGTGGCGCTGGTGAAGGACGATGCCGGCAACTTCGTGGTGACCAATAGCAGCGACGGTACCCTGGTGAAGGTCTCGGCCAGCGACGGCAAGATCTCGCCGTTCGTGCGCAACCTGCGCAACCCGCAAGGCATCGCGCGCGACGCGGCCGGCAACTTCTACGTGGCCGAGGCAGACCTGGCGCGCGTGTCCAAGATTACGCCGGCAGGGGAGGCCAGCGTGTATGCCACCGGCCTGGGCACGCCGTACGGACTGGCCTTCGACGGCAGCGGCATCCTGTACGTCAGCGACACCAACAACGATTCGATCCACAGCGTGCAGCCGAACGGCACGGTGCGCCTGTTCGCACGCGGCTTCGGCTACCAGCCGCGCGGCATGGCGTATGACCTGAACGGCGACCTGCTGCTGCTCAACTCCGGCGACGGCACGCTGCGCCGCAAGGATGCGCAGAACAATGTCAGCTTCGTCGCCAACGGCATGTCGCAGCCGTACAACCTGGTGGTGCTGCCTAACGGCGACTACCTGGTGACCGAATACGGCAACGGCAAGGTGACCCGCATCAGCAACGGTGTGAAAAGCAACTTCGCCGTTGGCCTGAGCGGTCCGCTCGGCATTGCGCTGGATGGCTCGGGCAATGTGCACGTGACTGAATACAACGGCAACCGCGTCACCAGGTTCGCGCCGGACGGCGGCAAGCTCGGGACAACCGAAAGCCTGCTGGTGCGTCCTTACCAGGTGCGCGCCGCAGCCAACGGCGATATCTATATCCGCAACTCGGGCAGCATGGTGCGCTATGCCGGCGGCGAGTACAAATACTGGCACCGCGGCTTCAACTATACCAACTGGACGCCGGATATCACCCCGGGTTCGGTGCTGGCCCTGAGCGGCTCCACCCTGGTGCGTGTCGACTCGGCCGGCGTGGTGACGACCGTGCGCAGCAACCTGCCGTTCACCCCCTACGCGGTGGCAGTCGACCCGGCCGGCAATATTTACCTGAGCGACTATTCCAACCGCAAGATCCACAAGCTCGATACCGCGGGCACCTTGAGCGAACTGGTGACGCTGGCGAACTATCCGTCCACCGCCAGCATGACCGACCTGCAGACCGATACCGCAGGCAACCTGGTGCTGCGCACCGGCGGCGGCTTCTATCGCGTGTCGCCGGAAGGCGCACTGACCCCGGTCACGTTCTCGTCGTCCTATATCTACAACTGGACCGCCGGCGGCGAAAACGAGATCATCATCTTCAACTACGACAAGACTTACCGGGTCAATACCCTGACCGGCGCCAGCACGCTGCTGATGGCGCGCGGCACCGTCGGCCCGAACGGGAATATTTCCTTCGGCGCCGTCAGCCCGGACAACAAGCTGTGGGTGGTGGACGACAGCCTGTACATGCTTACCGCGCACACCATGGCCGGCGAGGAAGTGGCGCGCCTGCACGGTTTCGAGAACCCGACCGCAATCGTGTTCAGCGGCAGCGAGATGCGCTTCTCCGACAACGCCGAACGCTTCATGTGGTACGCCGGCGATGCCTACCCAAGCTATATGGGCAAGTTCCAGGCGCGCTACCTGGCCCATGTGAACGGCGTGACCTATGGCACGGCCTCCAGCGGCAGCATCAACAAATACGTGGGCGGCGCCAAGGTCTACGAGCAGTATTACAACCCGGGCAGCTATACCCTGGGCGGCCTGGCGCTGCGCAACGACGGCGGCCTGGCATATTCGTATTGGGATGACGGCCGCGTTGTCGTCCTGTCGCCTGGCAAGACGGTGGAACTCGACTTTGCCGGCCTGCGCGCGCCGCAGGGCCTGGCCTTTGACGCCAGCGGCAAGCTGTACGCGGCCAGCAACTCCAACAATATGGTGCTGCGCTTCGACCCGGCGGCCGGCCCGGCGGGCAGCATCTACGCGCGCTTGACATCTCCGGTCGGCCTGGCGTTCAACAGCGCGGGCGAACTGTTTGTCTCGCGCACCAGCGGCGTGGACCGCATCAGCACCGCCGGCATCGTCAGCAACCTGTCCGACATGGGCGGCATCAACGGCCTGCTGGCGGAGGGCGGCCAGCTGCTGATGGCCAACCGCAGCACCAGCCAGCTGACGAAGCTGCGCAGCCAGCCTGCGGGCTGGGTGGCCGAGGTATTTGCCTCCGGCCTGTCCAACCCGGTCGCGCTGCGCCAGGCCCCTGGCGGTGCGACGCTGACGCTGAACATCAATAACAACACCATCGTCAGCTTCCAGGACGGCAAGGTGGACCACCTGGCCAATGTCCCTTCCGGCATGTCGGCCTTCGACCTGGCGCCGGACGGCAGCATGCTGGCCGTCGGCAGCAATGGTGCGGTGGTGCGCGTCGGCACCGATGGCGTGGTTTCGGACCTGCTGGTGAACAACCTGGTCAACCGCTGGCAACTGAACGGCGTGGCCGTGGCCAGCGACAGCCAGTCCTACCTGGTGGCGCAGAACGACAGCTCGGTCGGTGTGCTGTATGCGATGACGCAAAGCGCACCGGCGCAGCCGCCTGCCGTCGGCAGCGTGGTATTCGAGTCCACTGTGCCGATGGCGGAGCTGGGCATCGACGGCAGCTACCAGAAGCTGAACTTCGGCACCTGGGTGCCGCCGTACGGCGGCGACTTCCGCATCGAGATGAGCCGCAGCGGCACCGACGGCGCCATGCAGAACTTCCTGCACGTGGGCCCGAACGCCCAGAGCCAGCTGACCGCCGCGCGCAGCGAACTGCCGCCGGGCGACAGCGCACTGCAGATGTGCCTGGACCTGAAGGGCGCCGACTACACCACCATCTCGCGCGTCGAGATGGGCCAGGTGCGTACCGTCAGCAAGAGCCTGACCCCGCGCGGCATGGCCAGCGACCGTTCCGGCAAGCTGTATGTGACCGATTCCAGCCAGTTGTACCGCACCGACGCCTCGGGCAGCAGCACCGTGGTCGCCAGCGGCATGAACCTGGCGTTCGGCCTGGCCAGCGACTCGCAGGAAAACTTCTACGTCGCTTCGCGCAATAACAGCACCAGCCGCTACGAGGTGCTGCGCATCACCCGCGAGGGCGTGAAGACGGTAGTGGCCGACCTGGGCGTGAATAACGCCGCCGGTGTGCAGGTCAACAGCCGCGACGAGGTGCTGGTCGGTACCGTGGGCAAGCTGCTCAAGGTCACCCAGCAGGGCGTGGTGTCGACAGTTGCCACCAGCGGCTTCCCGAGCCCGCGCGGCATTGCGGTCGACGGCCGCGACAACGTGTACGTGCAAAACGAGAACCACTCGGTGTCGATGGTCAAGCCGGACGGCAGCTCGGTGGCGATCTTCAGCAAGGCCGACGGCAACGACCATCCATACTTCGAAGGCGACGGCTACCCGAACATCGCGGCCGACTGCGCCGACAATTTCTATATCGCGCCATACCAGTGGTCGCGCATCGGCCAGAGCGGCGAGGAATACTCGCTGGCGCAGGTGGTGCCGCGCACTGGCCAGATCGCGCGCCTGTTCGATGCCCGCACCATCGCACCGAACCTGGCCGACATCGATTACCTGGCGTTCGACCGCTTCAACAACCGCATCCTGATGTGGAACGACAACGACCAGTCGATCTGGCAGGTGCCGGTGACTTGCGGCGCGATCGGCGTGCAAGCCCACCTGGTGGCCAAGCCAAGCCAGCAGCTGACCGGCGCCAGCAAGCCGCCGAGCGCGGTAGTGCCGCTGCCTGATGGACGCACCGAGTACGTCTGGAACCTGCGCGACGTGACTGCGCAGGGATCCCAGGTCTGCTTCTCTGCCAACCAGGATGGCATGAAGCTGGGCGAAGTACGCGCCACCCTTGATTCGGGCTTCATCAGCTTCCAGAATACTTTCGCAGCCGGCGACGTCACCGTGCCGCTGAAAGTGCCGATGGTGCGCGCGACCAACGTGGTCAATATCGGCGCCACCACCGACAAGCCTGAATACCTGGCAGGGGAGAGCGCCCTGCTCACCACCTCGCTGGGCAACGCCAATACCGAAGTGGCCAACGGCGACCTGCGCGTGGATGTCTACGATGCGCGCGGCGAACTGGTGAACACGGTGACGCAGCAGGCTGTCGGCATTCCGGCCGGCGGCACGCTGCAGGTCAACGGCGCCTATGCAGCCGGCCAGCTGCAGCCGGGCGTCTATACAGCGCGCGCCATGCTGAGCGAAAACGGCCAGGCTGTGGCCAGCGCCAGCGTCGACTTCCGCGTGCTGGCCGACCTGTCGCAGGCGGCTGCCGTGTCCACGCTGGCAGTGGACAAGCAGAACTACGCTCCAACCGACCGCGTGGCCATCGCCTCGCGCGTGATCGGCCAGTCGGCCAACGTGACGATGGAAAACCTGACGCTGGCGATCCAGGTCTACGACCAGTCCAATGCCCAGGTCTTCGGCAAGGCGCACGCCATCGTGCAACTGGCGCCTGGGACAAAACTGGACTTCGCTTCGCCGTTCCGCATGGTGAATGCGCTGCCGGGCACCTACCGCGTCGAGCAGCAGCTGCGCGACAGCGCGGGCCGCGTGCTCGACCGCCGCAGCGCATCCTATGCCGTCAGCTCGAGCGCGGAAACCGGCTACGGCCTGGGCGGCAGCATTACCGCCATGCCCAAGATGGTTCCGATCGGCGACAGCCTGGCCTTCACCTTCCAGGTGGTCAACAACGGCAACAGCGCGCTGGATAACCTGCCGCTGACCGTCAGCCTGCTCGATCCGGTGGCGCAGCAAGTGCGGGCGGAATTCCCGTACAGCGCCAGCGTGGCCGTGGGCGGCGTCTACAACGGCGCCGGCAACTGGCTGGCCGACGGCGAAGCAGGGCGCAACTACGTGGCCAAGCTGGGTGCAACTGTCGGTGGCAAGCAGATGACGCTGGCCCAGGATGCCTTCCAGCTGCTGCCGAAGTCCAGGCCTGACGTCAAGCTGGGCATCGAGCAGCACCTGGTGGCAGGCAACCGCGTGCTGGCCCTGGTGTCCTGCAACGACGACGAGAACGATGCGCCGGGCAATGACGGCAAGCCGCCGGTCTGCGAGACCGAACGCATGCACGCGATCGATGCCGCGCTGAGCGAGCTGGAAGTGCCGCACCTGGTGGTGACCAGCCCTGCAGCATTCCAGGCCAAGCTGCGCAGCGGCATGTTCAACACCTACTGGATCTCCGGCAAGGAGGACAAGATGAATGCCCAGCAGGTAGCCGAACTGCGCGAACGCATCAACGGCGGCGAAGGCCTGATCGTGGACGGCGTGCACGACAACCGCAACAAGGTGTTCGACAGCGTGACCGGCATCCTGTACCGCGGCAAGATCGGCCAGACCGGGCTGGCGGTGCGCTTCAATGGTCCGCTGTTCGAGAACCAGCGCCTGGTTTCCGTAGGCCGGGCACTGAAGCCGATTGCGAACGGCAGCACGGCGCAGGCCGACTTCGACGCAGTCCTGCCGCAGAACGCCGGACCTGCGGTGTTCAGCAATGCGTATGGCAACGGCCATTCGATGCTGTTTGCCTTCGACCTGGCCAGCAGCCTGGCCGGGGAGCAGGGCTGGCTGCCGGTACTGCGCTCGGCGCTGGCCGCAGTCATGCCGAATGTGGCCGAAGTGCCGATGGGCGGCGCCCTGGTGCCGATGCGCACGACAATCAGCAACCAGTCCGAAGCGGTGGAACTGGAAGTGACGGTCAAGCTGCCGGCTGGCGCAAGCTACCAGTCGTCGGCACCGGAGGCGGTATTCGACCAGGCCAGCAACACCGTACGCTGGACGCTGGCGCTGCCGGCCGGCCAGGCGGCCAACCTGGACCTGCAAGTGAGGGCGCCGGAGACGGCCGGCCAGTACCTGCTGGAGACCACGGTGAGCTGGCTGGATAAAGGCAGCGCCGTGCAGTACGGCGACAAGCTGCAACGCGGCGTGACCGTCAACAGCGCCAGCCTGTACGGCAACGCGGCGCTGGGTGCGATCGACAAGCTGACGGTAACCCATCCGAAGTACCGCAAGCCGCGCGACAACGCTGCCAATGCAGTGCGGGCAGGCATGGGCTACTTCAGTGCCGGTACCCAGGCCGGTTACGCGGCAGCGATCGCCTCGCTGCTGGACGCGAGCGACAACTTGCTGGCGCTGCCGAACGACACGGCAGCGATCCGCCAGCAAATCGATTGCGTCCTGCGTGAAGCCGAATGGCGCTGGAGCCGCTTGCAGCCGCAGCAATAAGAAAACACGAACGAAGATAGCCAGGAAAAGACCATGTTCCGTAACAGCACCATGCAACGCATCATTGCCTCCGCCCTGCTGGCCACTTTTGCCAGCAGCACGGTAGCGCCGGTAGTCGCTTTTGCTCAGACCCCAGCTCCCTTCACACTGCAGCCGCTGGCCGGCGCAACGGGCGGCAGCCAGCCCGGCGTGGACAGCAACGGCATCCCCACCGGCAAAGGCTGGCGGCGTCTCGCCGCGGCCACCGCAGCCAAGGCAGCTCCCGTGGCCGCGCCGACGCAGACCTATGGCTTTGCGCTGTCGCAGATGGAAGAGATGGCCAATAAATCGGATGCCGACCTGGCAGCCGGCCGCGGCGCCGATGCGCTGGCGCAGGTCAATGCGCTGCGCGCGCAGTACCTGCGCCTGAGGAAGGAAGAGGCGGTGATGGCGCAGTCCTTTGCCGCCACCGAAGCGCACCTGCGCGCGGCAGGCCTGGCCAGCGGCGAAATCCTGGCGCGCCACCAGGCGGCGATGCAGGAATTCGGCGCCCGCAATGCGGAACTGAAAACGGCAATGGCTGCCCTCGATGCGGCAGCAGGCGGCAAGGGCGCGGTGCAAATTGCGCTGGCCGAGCTGGCCAGGCTGATGAAACGCCATTCCAGCCTGCCGGGGCGGGGTGAGCAGGGCAAGGGCCATGCATGGGGCAAGAAGAAAAAGGCGCCGCCGGATGTTGCGATGACCGAGCGCCAGCACGAGAAGCGCTTCCCGCGCTCCGTGCTGCTGGCCGCCGCCGGTTCGCTGAGCGGCATTGCGCTGCCGGATGCGATCCTGCCGCAAGCCGTGCAGCCGGGCGACCTGGCCGAGCAGGGTGAAGTCGTGCTGTCGCCGGCCGTGCGGGCGCTGGCGGCACAGCTGGGCAACAATCCGGTCGCCATCTACAACTGGGTACGCAACAACGTCGCTTATGCGCCGGGCTTCGGCGCCAGGCAGGACGCGGACGCCACGCTGCTGGCGCGCCGCGGCAGCGCCACCGACACCGCCAGCCTGTTGATCGCGCTCAACCGCGCCGCCGGCATCGCCTCGCGCTATGTATATGGCACCATTGAAGTCCCGGTCGCGAAAGTCAATAACTGGCTGGGCGTAGACAATGCCGCCGCCGCGCAGGCATTGCTGGCGCAGGCCGGCATCCCGAATCGCGCCGTGAGCCAGGCCGGCCAGGTGGGCGCCATCCAGCTTGAGCACGTGTGGGTGGAAGCGTTTGTCGACTTCTCGCCAAGCCGCGGTGGCGTCAACAAGGCGCCGGGCGCCTGGGTACCACTGGACGCCAGCTTCAAGCAAATGGACAGCAAGCCGGGCCTGGACCTGGCCAATGCCGTCAGCCTGAATGAGACCGGACTGCTTGGCCAGGTGCGCCAGGGCGCCGTCTGTACCGCGGACTATGCGCAGAACCTGAACCTGGCAAACCTGCAAGCCGGTTATACCGACTATAAATCGCGCCTGAACAACTACCTGGGCCAGAAGGGTGCCGACCTGACGGTAGGCGATGTGCTGGGCAACCGCAGCATCGCCGCCCGCAACTACAGCATCCTGCTGGGCAGCCTGCCGTACACCAAGGTGGCGCAAGGCACCATTGTCAACACGCTGCCCGACAACCTGCGCTGGCAGCTGCGCCTGCAACTGTTTGCGGGGGCTGCGCAGCAGGCCGCCAATAGCCCAGCCGTCAGCTACAGCGGCAGCCTGGCTTCGGTTGCCAACAAACGCCTGACCCTGAGTTTCGTGCCGGCCAGCCAGGCCGATGCCGATGTGCTGGCGTCCTATATGCCAAAGCCGCACGCCGACGGCAGCCCGATCCAGCCGAACGAATTGCCGCTCGAAGTACCGGGCTACCTGGTGCGCGTGAAAGCGGAAATCCGTGCTGACGGCGCAGTCGTCGCCAGCGGCGGCAGCTTCGTGCTGGGCAGCGAGCTGGCTGGCAGCATCGCCAGCTTCGAC
Source organism: Duganella sp. Root336D2 (assembly GCF_001425005.1). Lineage (GTDB taxonomy): Bacteria > Pseudomonadota > Gammaproteobacteria > Burkholderiales > Burkholderiaceae_D > Rugamonas. The sequence continues at coordinate 1,103,082 of NZ_LMDB01000012.1, forward strand.
CCCTCCAGCGGCGACTGGAACGAGTCGTCGTTCGGCGCGCACGCCGGCGACTACCACGCCATCGCGGTGGATGCGCAAGGCATCTCGGCCGGCCAACTTGCCGCCGTCAAGGCGCGCCTGAACGCCACCCAGGCCAAGCTGGCAGGCGGGCAGGGCGCCAGCCTGGCGCGCGACGACGTCAGCGGCGACCTGCTGTACCACGCTGCACTGGGCTACTTCGCCACGGTGGACGCCAATGCCGGCGTGTTCCAGCGCGCAGCGCGCGTGGTGGATGTACGCCAGCCGTCGTACGGCCGCGCGGTTGCGCAGGCCCAGCCCGAAATGGTGATGGGCATTGTCAACAAGGTGCGCTTCCCAGGCGTAGTGCTGGACATCGATCGCCTGGACAGCGCCGTAGCGCAGAACAGCGGCGGCCTGGCGCCATCGGCATATATCAAGCAAGCCAACGAGCGCAATGCCGCATACGGCCACCTGGTGCTGGCCAAGCTGTTCACCAGCGCACAAACGCCAGGCCAGGCAGCGTCGCCGGTTAAAGCACTGAATGCCGCCGCAAGCGCAGGCAGCAAAGTGTTTGCCGTGACCGGCGCCAACGCAGCGGCGATCCTGCCGCAGGTAGACATTGCCGCTACCGCAGCCGCCGACATCAGCAATGCCGCCGCAGCGGGCAGCCGCGTGCTGGTGGCACAAGGTCCGGTCAATATCGGCAACTGGAACGGTCACGGCCTGGCAATGCAAGATGCCAGCGGCGCCGGCAGCTATCGCCTGAATGGCGAGACCGGCTATGCCACTTCCGCCCTGTACCTGCCGAATGGCACCACCTGGCTGGCGCTGGCCAGCCCGCTGCAAGGCGCCGCCGCCGCGGTACCAGCCGCGCAAGCCGCGCAACCGGTCAACGATACGCTGGCCAGTGTGCTGGGCGAGGCCGGCAGCACCACCCGCTGGAGTTTCTATGCGGGCCAGGCCGACGTGGCCAGCGGCCTGTTCCTGGCACGCCTGGCCTCAGTGCAGGGCAGCAGTGCTTGCGACATCCTGGCCGGCACCATCGCCGCGGGACTGGACACCAGCGGTGGCTTCGATGCCGGCGCCGTCACCGGCGCCCCGGTCATTACCAGCGCCCCGGTCATCAGCGGCGGCGCCAACCAGCTGTATAACTATGCCGTGCTGGCCACCGATCCGAAGGGCGCGGCACTGGTGTACACATTGCGCGACGCGCCGACCGGCATGGCGATTTCCGCCGATGGCGTGATCAGCTGGAGCAAGCCGGTGTCGGGCACCTGGAACGTCACCGTGCGCGCCGACAACGGCCGCGCTTACGCAGAACAGCGCTACCAGCTGACTGTCGGCCAGGAAGTCCCGCTCGACGCCAGCCTGCGTATTGCGCCACAGGTCATCAACCTGGGCGAAACCGTGACCGTTGACGTGCTGAGCACCGGCGGCAGCGGCAACGTCACGCGCACCCTGTCCATCGACGGCCAGAACGTGCCGCTGACGGTCGAAGGCCATGCGGTCGTGACCGGTGCCGCCATTGGCGCGCACCAGATCACCGCCAGGGTCGCCGACAGCCAGGGCACCATCACCCGCGTTGGCACCTACAGCGTGCGTGACCCGGCAGACAGCAGCACGCCAGTGGCGCAGATTACCGCCCCGGTGGATGACGCCGAAGTGACGGCACCAGTCAACGTGACCGGTACCGCCACGGCTGCCAGCCTGGCCTACTACCAGCTGCTGCTGCGCCCTTCCGGCGGCAGCGCTTGGAGCGAGATTGCGCGCGGTACCAGCGCAGTGACCAACGGCGTGCTGGGCAAGCTTGATCCGACCCAGCTGGCAAACGGCATCTATGAGCTGGTGCTGAGCGTGGTCGACGCCAACGGCCGCCAGCAGACCCAGATGATCACCGTCGATATCTACCGCGACCTGAAAATCGGCCAGTTCGCACTGACGTATATCGACCTTGACCTGGAAGCTGCCGGCGTCCCAATCCGCGTCTCGCGTACCTACGATACTCGCCGCAAGGACGAGAAACTGGACTTTGGCTACGGCTGGAGCGTCGACTACCAGAACGTCCAGGTGCGCAAGAACATGGTGATTGGCTTGCAATGGGACGTCATTGCACGCTCAACCCAGCTCTTGTTGTGCATCGTGCCGGCTGGTAAGCGCAAGATAAACATTACCCTTCCTGACGGCAAAGTAGAGCGCTTCACCGCTGCCAATCGCCAGGAATGTGCGATGGGAACAATTCCACCAGTGGATGTCTACTTCACTCCGCTGCCGGGCACCACCAGCACGCTCGAAATCGTCAACGTGCCGAACCTGGTCGCCCAGGGTGGCCAACTGTTCGACATGGATGCGCTGGAGACCTGGAACCCCAAGCAATTCAAGCTTGTCACCGAAGATAACTTCAGCTACTACATCACAGAAGGCATCGGCATCGTACAGGTCAAGGATCCGGCCGGGAATACGCTGACCTATGGCCGTAATGGCATTCTGCACAGCGGCGGCCAGTCGGTCAGCTTCACCCGTGACGCGCAGAACCGTATAACGGCGGTGACCGATCCTTCCGGCAAAGCGATCACCTACAACTATGATGCGGCCGGCGACCTCGTGAAAGCCACCAACCGTGTCAATGCCGACTCGAGTTATGCCTATAACCGTGCGCATGGGCTGGTGCAGTACACGGATCCGAACGGGAATGTCGCTGCGCGCTACGTGTATGACGAAGAGGGCAGGCTGGTTGCTGCGTACGACGCAGAAGGCAAGGCAATCCAGTTGCAGCATGATGGTACGTCCAACCGCGAAACGATCACCGACCGCCGCGGCAACAAGACCGTCTACGCTTACGACGCCAAAGGGAATGTCACTGAGAAGATCGATGCGCTTGGAAATAAAACTAGCTTTGAGTACGACGCGCTTGGCAATGAATCGTCCCTGACCGATCCATTAGGCGGCCGTACCGCCCGCGTATTCAATCAGCGCACCGGCAAGCAGACCTCGGAAACCGACGCTGTCGGCAATGAAACGAAATGGGAATACGACAGCACTTCCGGCACTTATGTTGAGAAGATCGTCGACCCGAATGGCAATATAACCAGTTTCGGTTATTCCTTGATGGGGTCGCAGTCGGTGACCGAGCCGATGGGGCGGGTCAGTGCGGTCGGGTATGACGGCGCCCGCAATATGACTTCGGTGCGAGTGGCTGGTCGCAGCAGGACGTTCACCTATAACCTCAAGGGCACCCCGGCCACAGAGACCGACGGTGCCGGCACCAAGATAACTTACGGCTATAACACCAATAACCAGGAAACTAGCCGTAGCTGGACGGTCATTCAGGATGGTGCGCCCAAGACTTACACCATCACCCGCAAGCTGGATGCAGAAGGTCGTGCGATCGAGGAAACCGATGCCTTGGGCTTCGTGACCAAGACTGAATATAACGCCGGTGGGCAGGTGCTGGCAAAGGTCGACGCGCTTGGCCGCCGTACCAGCTTTGCTTACACGGTGCGCGGACAGGTCAGCAAGATCACTTATCCGGACGGCACCTCGGAGCTCAACGAGTACGACGCGGAGCGCAACCTTGTCGCCAGCACCGACCGGGCTGGCCGCGTCACGCGCCACGAATACGATGCATTGAACCGCCGCGCCAAGACAATTCTCCCGGATGGCGGCACGATCAACAGCGAGTATGACGCAGCAGGGCGCCTGGTGGGCGTGACCGACCAGTTGGGCCAGCGCACCGCTAACGGCTACGACGCGGCCGGCCGTCTGACCAGCCTTAAGACCCCGGGTGGCGCAGAGACCAAGTTCGAATACGACAAAAACGGCAACGTCTCCGTCATGACGGACGCCTCGGGCCGCGTAACGAAGTATGAGTACGACGGCCTGGATCGCCTGGTGAAGGCTTCGCTGCCGGATGGGAAGTTTGCTACGACGGTATGGACTGTGGCGAACACCAAGCAGTCTGAGAAAGACTACGCCGGCAATGAAAAGACCTACGAGTACGATGGCGCTTGGCGCCTGAAGAAAGTTACCATGACTGCCGCGGCCAGCGGCCAGGCGACTGTCTTCGAGTACGATGAGCTGGGCAATAAGACCAGCCAGACTGACGCCGAAGGGCGGGTCACGCGCTGGACCTATGATGGCAACGCCCGCATGACTGAACGCAAGCTGCCGGATGGGAAGTTGGAGCGCTTCGAATACGATGCCGCAGGCAACCAGACGGGCAAGACCGACTTCGCAGGCAAGGTGACACGTTTCGCTGTGGATGTTGTGGGCCGCACTGACATGGTAGTGCGCCCGGATGGCGGCACCATCAGTACGACGTACACCGCGACCGGCAAGCCTGCTGCCGTGACGCTGGCAGGCAAGGGGCTGGCTGCTGGTACGACGACATTTACTTACGATAATGCGGATCGCCTCGCGCGCCAGGCCAATCCGGATGGCGGCTTCATCGCTTACGAGTACGACCAGGTTGGCAATATCGTGGCCCGCTCCACCGCAGCTGGCACAGTGCGCTATAGCTTCGATAAACAGCGCCGCCTCGAGAAGGTGACCGATGTCGATGGCAAGGCAACTACCTACGAGTATGCGGCGGACGGCAAGCTGGCGACGGTAGCTACGCCGGACGGCATCACAGCGCGTTACAGCTACGATGCGAATGGCCGCCTGGTGCAGGGGCTGCAGTCCCGCGGCGACAATTCCATTGTGTTCGGCGTGCGGTACGTGCTTGATGCAAACGGCCGCCGCACCCAGATCGCGGAATTCGATGCAGGCAGCACGCTGGCCGGAGAAACACTGTCAAACCCTGTCGTGACGAATGATTTTGAGTTCGACGCCTATGGTCGTCTGACGCGTGAACAGGTCCATGCCCGCAACCCGGCTGCCGACAGTGATACGCAATACAAGTATGACAAGGTTGGCAACCGCATCGAGCGCACTCGTACAAGTGGCGCAGTGACTGCGATCACGAACTACAACTACGACAGCAACGACCGGCTGCTATCGGAAACGACGAGCACCGGCAGCAGCCGGATGGAGACCACCTATGCCTGGGACGCTAACGGCAACCTTCTGAGCAAAGCGGTAGGCGGGCTTCAAAACTTCTATGGCTGGGATGGCGATAATCGCCTGGTTGAAGTCAAACGGGGTACGTCCCAGGCCCAGGCCAGGACGGTCGCGCAATTTGCCTACGACGGCAATGGCAATCGTGTAGCGAAGGCCGAGTTTGGCGAGAATGGTGAAAAGACCAGGCAGACCACCTTCCTGGTTGATTCCACGTTCCCGTTTGCCCAGGTGCTGGAGCAAACGGAAGTTGCGGCAGACAGCACAGAGTCTACCCGTTATGTATGGGGCACCGAACTGATTCGTGAAGTCCGCGGCGGGCAGGGCACGTTCTACCACTCTGATCCGCACGGCAGCGTGCGGATCCTGACCGGCGACGACGGACAAGCAGCAGGGAGCTACCGCTACGATGCCTTCGGCCAGGTGCTGGAGCAAAGCGGCACGACGAATACTGCTTACCGTTATACCGGCGAATACTTCGATACGCTCGCAGGTCTGCAGTACAACCGTGCGCGCTGGGTTGACTTGGAAAGCGGCCGCTTTGTTTCCATGGACCGGTTTACCGGTGTCCCTAGCCAGCCGATTTCGCTGCATCGGTATGCGTATGCGAATGACGATCCGGTCAACATGGTTGACCCGAGCGGAAATGAAACGCTGGGCGGGCAGATGGCCGCATTGGACGGCCAGAGTTCGATGCAGAACAGCGCGGTCGCCGGGATCCGCCAGGCGTTCTCCCGCTTTGGCTGTGACCTGGGTGCTGCTATTGCAGAACAAGCGGTTGATTACGGCATCTACATCCTGATCGATATGGCGAGTGGAGGGCTGTATGTTGGCCAGTCGGTTGGCATCGAAAATCGCTTGCAGCAGCACATCGACGAAGCGGTCAAGAAAGGCAAGAACCTTTGGAAGGCGAACGCAAAGATCCTGATGCGTTTCAATGTCCCGGGCGGAAAGGAAGCATTGTTCAAGGTTGAACAGCTGGTCATGGATATCCTGGAAAAATCGGGCCACGACCTGTTGAACAAGAACCGTGCAATTGGACCCGACAATCCACTGAAGCGCGATTACAATGTCTTCAAAAAATTGATGTGTCCAAAGATTTGAGGGTTAGATGAGCGCTGAGATGTGTGAATTGAATGGGCAGCCCGGTCGTGTAATCCTGCGATTGTTCGACTGGGATGACGCAAGCCGCCAGGCTGTTGCACAATGGAAGTACGATGGCGTTGAGCCTAAAAGCGCCTTAGGCAGCTTCGAACCACTGGCTGATTTCGCTGACCGGGTGCATTGGCTGTACTACCCTGACGTCGATTCGTCGGCGGGCCTTGAGCGGTTGACGGCTGTGCGGCGCATTACCTTCGGGGACGAGCTGCCTCAGCCAAAATTTGACTTGCGCCAGTTACCAGCGCTGGAAGTCGTGCAGTGTGAGGATGCATCGGGCTTGGATAAACGGCACTTGAATCATCCGCGCCTGCGCTACCTGGACCTGGAAGGATTGAAAGTGTCCGATCTCACCTTCCTCTCGGAGGCGCAGGATCTGGAGGCAATGCGTTTGCGCCGCTGTGTCCTGACTGGTCTGAAGGGCAGCAAAGCACTGAACGGTCTCAGGGAATTGCGCCTGTTGGGCGCGAAGAAACTTGAAGATGTGTCGGAAATCGGCCAAGCGAGGAATCTTGAGATCCTCGAAATCGACGAGGCGAAGAAGCTGCGCGATATCAGCGCGGTTCATTCCCTTGAAAAACTGCGCTACCTGTTTATAGAAGCCGAGCAAGCAACGCAAACCGATTTGGCCTGGATCGCCAACATGCCGCTTCTGGAATGCGCCGGCTTGTGGTTGGAAACGCGGCAGATCGACTTCGCAATTTTGGCGAAGTCTCCCCGCCTGTATGACATCTTGCTGGAAACGCATGCCGGGTTTGATTTGCCTGACGATGCTGCCCTGGTCCCGGTGTTGCAATCCCATGGCAAGCGTGTGCTCAAGGTGACGAGGTTCCCGAAAGCCCTGAGGCCATCGATCAGGATCGAGTTTTCACCGCCCTGCGACTTGGCGGACGCAAAGCCATTGCAGGCATATCAGACAAAGCTGCTAGCCAATCCCAACGTCGACTGATGAGCAATTCGGTGCCAAGATTGTGGCCGCCATCGAATTGAAGGTAAGGATCCTGGGGCAGGGGGCCGATAAACCCCTATCGCTTGCCGGTGAAGGAATAAGGTGCGGCGTGATTTTCTGTGACTTTTTCCGTCAGGCAATGACAATATAATCATCGGAATTTGCCGTACTGCGGCTTTTCAGTGAAGGTGATTCATGCATGTCCTGATCATATTGGGAATCGTTGTGCTGCTGGTTGTGCTGTTCTATAAGTCGACCAACCAGTACGTTCAGCCAGCCGGTGCGCAAAGCCCGCCGCCGGCGCAAGCCATGGGCGGCAACGCGCCGCCGGTGCAGATCGGCTGGGTGTCCAACGGCAAGCTGTTCGTACAGGGCGGCTACGGTACGGTGCAGGAAATTACCAGCCCCTACGCGCAGCAGGCGATGGAGCGCGCAGAGCGCAGCCGCGAAAAGAATGCTTGGAAAAAGGACACGGCCTTCGGCGTCGCCGCGCAGGGCAACTACCGTGATTTCGAGCGCCATACCGATCCTTTCCTGATCTCGTCGGCCTTGTTTATTGGCGAGGGCAAGCTGCTGTACTTTCAGGCCGACCATGGCATGGGTGGCTTGTTCTCTTACGATATCGCCAGCGGCCATGAAGAACGTTTGCTGCACCGCCAGCAATTGCAGCTTGATGACTTGTGCCTGTCGCCGTCCGGCGAGACCATCGTGTGCACGCTGCATGGGCGCGGTGGCGTCAGCCATATCGCCACCATGCGCAGCAACGGCGATGGCTTGCGCGAACTGACCGGCGGCGACACGATCGACTCGGCGCCGACGCCGGTGCCGGGCGATGAAGCCACCGTGATTTACCAGTCGGCAGCGATCGGACGTGACCAGCATGGCGGCTGGGCTGCGACCGGCCATGTGACGCTGCAGGAATTGAATGCTGCGACCGGCCGCATTACGCCAGTGCTGGAGGACCCGCGCTACGATTTCCTGTCGCCCCGCGTGGCGCCGGATGGTGCGCTGTTCTTCATACGCCGCCCATATGAACTGCCGCAGTACAACGCGGGAAATGTCGCCCTCGATACGCTGTTCTTCCCATTCCGCTTGCTGCGCGCAGTGTTCCATTACCTGAACTTCTTCTCGCTGATGTACTCGCGCAAGCCGTTGACCGGTGCGGGCGGCATGCCGACGCAGGCGGATATGAAGGACATCGTCCTGCAGGGCAAACGTATCGATGCGGAACGCGCGCTGCGCAAGGAAGCCAGCATTGGCGGGATTCCTTCGCTGGTGCCATCCTCGTGGCAACTGGTGCGCCGCACGCGCGCCGGCGCCGAGTCCGTCGTTGCCAGCAATGTCAGCTCTTTCGATATCACGCCAAACGGCACCATCGTCTACAGCAATGGCCGCGGCCTGTTTGCACTGGATGCGCAGGGCCGTTCCTCGCTGATGTCGCAGGGCGACCTGGTCGGGGCAGTGCTGGTGCATGATAAGATGCCTGCATGAAACAGCTTGAGCCGAAGTTCCGCTGCACGGGGTGTGACCGGGGTGTATTGAATCGCAGTGTGGCGCGTTGCCTGTACTGCGGCGCGGATTTGCCGGCCGAGGCCAGGCTTGCGCCCGAACAGGTCGCACAGCGCGATGCAGAACATGTGCGCCTGGAGGCCAACCGCGCGCGCCTGGCGCAGTACCAGCCTCCGCGCGTGCAGGCGGAAGGCAGCAAGGCGGCGGACGTCGTCGATGGCATGGCGACGGGGCTCGATGTCATTGATCTGATTGGCGATGGCCTCTCGCTGGTGGGGAAGCTGCTGGACTAAAACATATTGCTTTGATAATGACGACATGGCACGATACTGATCCCGCCATGCCATTCATTAAAGGAGCTGTCATGTCCCTGCGCATCAACGATACCGCACCAAATTTCAAAGCCCAGACCACCAAGGGTCCGATCGATTTCCATGAGTGGATTGGCGACCAGTGGGCCGTCCTGTTCTCGCACCCGAAGGATTTCACGCCTGTCTGCACCACGGAGCTGGGCTACATGGCCAAGATCGAGCCGGAATTCACCAAACGGAATACCAGGATTATCGGCCTGTCGATCGACCCGGTTGAAAACCACAGCAAGTGGGCCAGCGACATTGAAGAGACCCAGGGCGCCAAGGTGAACTACCCGATGATCGGCGACACGGACCTGCAGGTTGCGAAACTGTACAACATGCTGCCGGCCGAGGAGCCAGGTTCTTCGGATGGCCGCACCGCTGCCACCAATGCAACCGTGCGTTCGGTGTTTATCGTCGGCCCGGACAAGAAGATCAAGCTGATGCTGACGTATCCGATGACCACCGGCCGTAATTTCGACGAGATCCTGCGCGTGCTGGATTCGATGCAGCTGACTGCCAAGCACAAAGTGGCTACGCCGGTGAACTGGAAGGATGGGGAAGATGTGATTATCGCCGGCTCGGTGAGCGATGATGATGCCAAGAACCTGTTCCCAGGCGGCTGGAAAGCGCCCAAGCCTTACCTGCGGATCGTTAAGCAGCCTTCCTGATAGAAATGTCCCTTTTGGGGTCAGGAACGAAAGTGGACATTGTCCACCTTCGTTCCTGACCCCGAAGTGGACATTTAGAGTGCGTCGGCGCCAGGTGCGCCGAACAGTTGCTCTTTGAGGTGGTGCAATTGATCCCGCACCTGCGCTGCCTTCTCGAACTCCAGGTTCTTCGCATGGTCGAGCATGAGCTTCTCGAGCCGCTTGATCTCTTTGCTGATCTGCTTCTCGCTCATGGCCTCGTACTTCGCCGCTTCCTCGGCAACTTCCAGCTGCTCGCGTGCCGCTGAGCTGTAGACGCCATCGATCATGTCCTTGATGATCTTCTTCACGCCGCGCGGCACAATGCCCATCTTCTCGTTATAGGCAATCTGCTTGGCCCGGCGCCGCTCGGTTTCATCGATCGCGCGCTTCATCGAGTCGGTCATATTGTCCGCATAGAGCAGGGCGACACCATTCAGGTTACGCGCCGCACGGCCGATGGTCTGGATCAATGAACGCTCCGAACGCAGGAAGCCTTCCTTGTCGGCGTCGAGAATCGCCACCAGCGACACCTCAGGCAAATCCAGGCCCTCGCGCAGCAGGTTAATCCCCACCAGCACATCGAAGGTACCGATACGCAGGTCGCGCAGGATTTCCACGCGCTCGACCGTTTCCACATCGCTGTGCAGGTAGCGCACCTTGATGCCGTGGTCGCCCAGGTATTCGGTGAGTTGCTCCGACATGCGTTTGGTCAGCGTGGTCACCAGCACGCGTTCGTTCTTTTCGATGCGGTCGTTGATCTCGCCCAGCAGGTCGTCGACCTGGGTGCGGGCAGGGCGTACGATCACCAGCGGGTCGACCAGGCCGGTCGGGCGCACCACCTGCTCGACCACGGCGCCGGCATTCTTCTTCTCATACTCGGCAGGCGTGGCGGAAACGAACACGGTCTGCCGCATCTTGGATTCGAATTCCTCGAACTTCAGCGGGCGATTGTCCAGTGCCGACGGCAGGCGGAAGCCGTAATCGACCAGGTTGGTCTTGCGTGAACGGTCGCCGTTGTACATGGCCGAAAACTGGCCGATCAGTACGTGCGATTCGTCCAGGAACATCAGCGCATCGCGCGGCAGGTAGTCGACCAGGGTTGGCGGCGGCTCGCCTGGCTTGGCTCCGGACAGGTGGCGCGAATAGTTCTCGATGCCTTTGGTGAAGCCGACTTCCGCCATCATCTCCAGGTCAAAGCGCGTGCGCTGTTCCAGGCGCTGCTCTTCAATCAGCTTGTTCTCGCGGCGGAAGAAATCCAGGCGGTCGCGCAATTCTTCCTTGATGGTCTCGATCGCGCGCAGCACGGTGGCGCGCGGCGTCACATAGTGCGAGCCAGGATAAACGGTGAAGCGCGGGATCTTCTGCTTGACCTTGCCGGTCAGTGGGTCGAACAGCTGGATCGATTCCAGCTCGTCGTCGAACATCTCCAGGCGCACCGCCAGGTCGGCGTGTTCGGCCGGGAAAATGTCGATGGTATCGCCGCGCACGCGGAAGGTGCCGCGGCCGAAGTCCATCTCATTGCGCGTGTATTGCATCTGGATCAGGCGCGCGATGATGTCGCGTTGCGACACGCGGTCCTTGGCGCGCAGCGTCAGGATCATCTGGTGGTATTCGTTAGGGTTACCGATACCGTAAATCGCCGACACGGTGGCCACGATCACCACGTCGCGCCGTTCCATCAGCGACTTGGTGCAGGACAGGCGCATCTGCTCGATGTGCTCATTGATCGACGAATCTTTTTCAATGAACAGGTCGCGCTGCGGCACGTAGGCTTCCGGCTGGTAGTAATCGTAGTACGACACAAAGTACTCGACCGCATTCTCCGGGAAGAACTCACGGAATTCGGAATACAACTGTGCGGCCAAGGTCTTGTTCGGCGCGAACACAATGGCCGGGCGCCCCTTGCGCGCAATCACATTGGCCATGGTGTAGGTCTTGCCGGAACCGGTCACGCCGAGCAGGGTCTGGAACGACAAACCGTCGTCGATCCCCTCGCACAGCGCATCAATGGCGGTCGGCTGGTCGCCGGCCGGAGGGAAGGGTTGGTGCAGCCGGTACGGCGAATCTGGGAAAGTGATAACTTCCGCTGCCGGAGCGGCTGTATTTTGGGAATCAGACATTAATGCAGACCTTTGATAGAATATGCGATTGTCGGCGGCCCTGACCGGATATTCTTCGGGTGCCGGCTTGTTCTTGCTTCGACCCGCCCCGAAACGTTACCAATCTGACCATGACGAACTCTTCCGTTTTCAGCGCCATCGAGATGGCCCCGCGCGACCCGATCCTCGGCATCACCGAAGCCTTTAATGCGGACGCTAACCCAGCGAAAATTAACCTGGGCGTAGGTGTCTATTATGACGACAATGGCAAAGTGCCGCTGCTGAAGTGCGTGGAAAAGGCGGAAGCGATCCTGATCGAACAGCACGCCCCGCGTACCTACCTGCCAATCGAAGGCCTGGCGGCCTACGACAAGGCTGTGCAAGAGCTGGTATTTGGTGCCGACAGCGCCGTAATTCAAGAGAAACGTGCAGTGACCGTGCAGGCACTGGGCGGTACCGGCGCGCTGAAAATCGGCGCCGACTTCCTGAAGCGCTTTTCGCCGGATTCCGAGGTTTACATCAGCAACCCAAGCTGGGAAAACCACCGCGCGCTGTTCGAAAGCGCCGGCTTCAAGGTCAGCAACTACGCTTACTACGACGAGACCACCCATGGCGTGAATTTCGCCGCCATGCTGGCTGCGCTGAAGGCCATGCCGCGCGGCGCCATCGTCGTGCTGCACGCCTGCTGCCACAACCCGACCGGCGCCGACCTGACCCAGTCGCAGTGGGACGAGGTGATCGCGGCTGTCGTCGCCGGCGGCCTGGTGCCGTTCCTGGACATGGCTTACCAGGGCTTCGGCGCTGGCATCGCGGAAGATGGCGCCGTAGTGCGCCGCTTCGCCGCTACCGGCGTTGCGCTGCTGGTGTCGAACTCCTTCTCCAAGTCGTTCTCGCTGTACGGCGAGCGCGTGGGCGCCCTGAGCGTGGTGGCAGCTTCCGCGGAAGAGGCTTCGCGCTTGCTGTCGCAACTGAAGCGCGTAGTGCGCACCAACTACTCCAACCCACCGGTCCACGGCGGCAAGGTCGTGGCAACCGCCCTGGCAACCCCGGAACTGCGCCAGATGTGGGAAGATGAACTGGCCGGCATGCGCGTGCGCATCAAGGAAATGCGCGAAACCTTCGTGCAGAAACTGAAAGCCAAGGCTCCGGGCCACGATTTCGACTTCGTGCGTGAGCAGATTGGCATGTTCTCGTACTCCGGCCTGACCAAGGAGCAGGTGGGCAAGCTGCGCGAACAGTCGATCTACGCTGTGGACACCGGCCGCATTTGCGTGGCTGCGCTGAACTCGAAGAATATTGATGTGGTAGTTGACGCCATCGCCAAGGTACTTTAATATGCTGCTCTCTGATCGCAACGCGGTCAGAGAATGATCCCTGATAGCTCAGTCGGTAGAGCGACGGACTGTTAATCCGCAGGTCCCTGGTTCGAGTCCAGGTCGGGGAGCCAGAATATAGAAAAGCCCAGCCTTAACCGGTTGGGCTTTTTGCATTCCAACGCACTGTATTTCCTTCTGTTCGTGATGCAGCACCGGATGCCTGGCTATCAGATACCCTGGCCGGCTCTCGCGCTGTATGTGGTCTATATACCATTATTGATTGCTAACTACCGTCTCGCCTGGAAGTAGGCATTTGCAAAGAGCTGGTTGACGAGCACAATTGGCGCAGTTCCCGGCCAAGGAAAAAGCGCGCGGCCGGACCCTGCCGCACCTTCCGGTTTATTTGAAGGCCTGCAATCTCAACGAAAATTTCAGGCCGTACGGGTTGAAGGTGTTAGTTCCGGGCTCGTACTGGAGCATGGGCGGAGTAGGAGTTGATTTCGTCGAATACCTCACGATTGACGGCAGGGTGGATACCGGCGGCTGTGCAAGCCTTGACAAGCCGTTACCCGACAATGTGCGGAACATGCTGGAACGCGGCGGGATGGTGTTCTTGAGGTTCCCGCCAACCGGGCGCTTCATGCTGGACTGGCAGGTTGAGGGCAAGGAGATCCACCTGGTGCCGCGGGCCACCGGAACGTTGAAAATCCAGCTCTAGTGCGAAACGTGGTGCGCAAGTTCAACAGTGCGCGCCACCAACAGTTGTTTGCGGTAAAGTTGCGAGAAAAATAATCATTCATTTCCGCAATAGAGATTGCCGCGACACGATGCTGATCAGCCCTCCATTCTTACCCGCCCGCGCAGCCGCGGTTTCGGATCGCACATACGTTGAAAACGCGATGCCCGTGGCGGCAACCAATTGCCCCGGAACCTCGATCCCCGAAGGCAGCTTTCCCGTCAGCCTGAACCTCGGATGGCATGGCGGGACGCACGTGCACGTGCCGACCGCCACGCCAGTGCTGCCGGCGCGCGCCATTGCCGACGGCGAGATTGTGTTCGCGCGCCGGCCGACAGCGGCAAATGCGGATGCTGCCCATGCGCAGAACTACAATCCTTACGGCGAGACCGCGGCATGGACGGACAATGGCATGGTCATCATCCGCCACGTCACCGACATTGGCGATGGCGCCAATGCGACTGATGTGACCTATTACTCGCTCATCGCCCACCTGTCTTCGCTCAGCGCAGCCTGCGGACGTGTGGCGGATGGTACGGCGACTCCCGCGCAAAGGCGTATTTCGCGCAAGGACGAAATTGGCGCTGCGGGCAGGGTGTATGGTGCGGCCGATCACGTCCATGTCGAAATCCTGTGCGACGACGTCGCCCTGCGCCGTCTTGCCGGGCGCATCACCGGCGACCTGGCTGTCACGGCGCATGGACGGCGCGACGCGGTCTATGGCGAGATTTATTACTACCTGCCGGCAGGGACAGGGTTTTTCCAGAATGAGCCCGCGGCAAACCGAACTACGCCAGCCGGGGCGGCCGCATATACGTCGACCGATCCTTTGATCATCGGCATACGCTTTGGTGAAGGCGATGGCAACCATCCCGGCGATATGACGTTGACGACTTACAAGCTGGATGGCGCGACTGTTGGCGCAGCGGCGATCAGGGTAGCCGATGCTGAATACGAGTTGCTGATACGCGCTACAGCCATCAGGGCTGCTTTCCCTGCAACGGGCGCGCGGCCAACAATCAGTGCCGTTTACGACTTGCTTCGTTTCGGCCGTATCATCGGTCCCGATGCGCTGACGCCTGCCACCACGCCGCATTGGCGCCAGGTCAATTATCCCGGCGGCAGCGGCTGGGTAAACCTGAACGCGGAACACGTCTTCAAGTTCAGCGATGCCGATTTTCCGCACTGGCGCGGCTGGAAGTTCATCGATGACGATGTCGACGATAACAGCCAAAGCAACTCCGCGCTGCTGGTAGCGCGCATCGAGGACGCAGCCAACGCCGATGGCAGGTTGACGCGCGACGAGTTGATACGCCAGATGTCGCTGCCGGCCGTGCGCAAAGCATTGTCGCGTACTGTTTGCAAATTCCCGAGTGAATGGAATCGCGACACCATCGCGGCGCGTTGGGGCTGGCTGCAAACCGATCCGGATGCCGGCCTTTCCGCCGAAGACTGGGCGACCTTCCAGCAGCATGTCAGTGCACTGACTGTTCCTGCTGCCGACTTGCCGGTGCCGCTGCGCGGCGCGCATTGGCATTTCCATCCGCAGGAATTCATCGCGCACATGCGCCAATGCAGTTGGCTGAGCGCAGCCGAAATGGCGCTGACGCTGCCGAAGCACATGTTCTATAACGCCACGGGTAATCCGCGCACCGCGATTACCACTGCCGGTGCAACCTATACGCTGACGCGGCAGACTGCAACGACGCGCATGGCGACGCACAGGACGCCATTGAACGTCTGTATTCGCCGCTACATCGGCAGCAGCCGCAAGCGCCTGGCAATCTTCATCGCGCAGGTCACGCTGGAGACGGCGCAATGGCGCAGCGGCGGCAATATGTGCCGCCTGATGCATGAGTGGTATTACGGGCAGCATTCGTCGGCCAATCCGGCCACGCAGTACTACACGGCCTTCTATGGCCGCGGCATCATGCAGCTTACCTGGGCCGGCAATTACAAGGAGTATGGCGAGTTCCGCGCCTTGCCGAACCATACGGGGGCGTATGTCGAGCGCCTTACGCCTGCGTCGCATCGCATTACGGCGACTTCCCGGCATTACCTGTCCAACCCAAACGACGGCGGTACGCTGATCACGTGGAGCCCGCGTTTTGATCCGGACTTTATCGGGGAAGATCCGCATTCTGCCTGCGATTCGGGAGGGTATTATTGGATCAGCAAGCACTTCGATGGCCACACCAATATCAACCGGGCCTGCGATGCTGCGTTTACAACGACGGTTGTCGGGCGCGTCAATCGCCTGGTCAATGGCGGCGGCAATGGCTATTACGAGCGGCAGGCATACGCCGCTTACCTGATGCGCTACCTGACGGAAGACGTATCAGTCGACGTGACGCGCCAGATTACCCTGCCGGCGCCAAAGAACGCTATCACTGTGAATTTTTCAAGGACATGACATGCAAGGAATGATGAAGACAATTACCGCCATGCTGGCAATCGCTGCCGCCGCCGGCTCGGCAAATGCCTGCGCTCAAGCGGCAGATCCAGGCCGGACCGAGTTTTCTCCCGCCAAGGGAGTGCAGGCCGTATTGACCGTGAAGGGGCAGGAGGTGCAGCTCAATCTCGACGGCGAGGGCATGCAGGCGACTGAAACGATAGCCGTCGAAACCGAGAAGAAGCTGCGCATCAAGGTTGAAGATTACAACTTCGATGGTTACAAGGACTTCGCCATTTCCCACACCGATGACGGGATGGGAACGTATGAGATTTCGCAGGTCTACGTCTACTCGCCAAAGGAGAAGAAGTTTGTGGCGCTGGCGCCGCGCTGCGGTGATGAGTTTATCAACCTGGCCGTCAACAAGGCCAAGAAAACGCTCACCAATTCCTACATCGTCGACAACAAGTATCGGACTTGCCAGGCCAAGTATTGAGCCTCGCTATTCCGACTCGAGCTTTTTCAGGATTGCGGCAGCATTCGTGTTGCCTGGATCCAGCTGCAGTGCGCGCTGGTAGGCGGTAAGGGCTTTGGCCTGGTCGCCAAGGCCCAGGTGCAGTTCTCCCATCGAATCGTACAGGTTGCCGTCTTGCGGGAACAGCTCGATTGCGCGTTGCAGGATCGCGATGCCGATGGCAGGGCGGCCCGCTTCGGCATACTGGTAGGCGAGCCGATTCAGGCCGTCGCCATTCTGGGGTTTGCCGCTTTGCTTCAGCAAGGCGCCGAAGCGCGCTAAAGCGGCGTCCGCATCTGCGCCGGTGCGGCGGATTTCTTCCGCCAGCAAGTCATGCAGGGCCGGTTTGGGCTGTGCCACGGCTTGCCCATACAGCGCGTCGGTGAAATCGCGGCGCATCTGGTAAATCTCCGGCCCCTTATTGCCATTGCCTTCGTTGAGCAGGATGACGACCAGCTTGCCGTCTTCCGGGTAGCGTGTGACCAGCGTGCGGAAGCCGTTACCGTTGCCGCCATGCTCGTGCACCAGGCGCGGTTTGCCGGCAATGGTGCGCGTCCCAACCAGCCAACCGTAACCGTAACCCAGGTCTCCCCACACATCGTCCTTGATGTAGGCGGTGAACATCCTGCGTTTCGATTCTGGCCTGAGCAGGGTGTCGCCGGCCAGTGCGCGATCAAGCTTGAAAAAGTCGCCGGTGGTGCTGGCTACGCCGCCGCCGGCGCCGATATTGGGTATCCAGAGCGGGTCGGCAGGGCGATACTCGCCGAGCGCCCGCACATAGCCGGAAGCCTTGCGTGGAATGATGCGGTCCGGCGCGTCATAAGCAGTGCGCTGCATGCCGGCCGGGCGCAGGATCATGCTGTCCAGGGCTTCGCTGTAGGTCTTGCCGGTCTGCTTTTCTATCACCCAGCCGAGCAGCGTGTAGCTGGAACTGCTGTAGTGGCCCTGGCTGCCCGGTTCGAATTCCAATGGGTGGTTCATGATGGCGAGGAAGTCGGCCCTGGACACTTTTTCGCCAAGTCGCTTAGCCCAGAAACCCGGGTAGTTCGCGTAGTCGACGATGCCGGAAGTATGGTTCAGCAATTGGTGCAGGGTGACGCGATTGCCAATTTCGGGACGCAGTTCCGGCACGTATTTTCCGATCGGATCTTCCAGCCGCAGCTTGCCTTGCTCGGCCAGTTGCAAGATCAGCGTGGCGGTGAATTGCTTGGTCAGGGAGGCAATGCGGAAGGCGCTGTCCGTGGTGTGCGGGATCTGCCATTCGCGGTTGGCGAGGCCAAAGGCGCGGTGGTAGACCACCTTGCCGTGGTCGGCGACCAATACCGATCCATCCAGCTGGCCGAGGGCGTGATAGCGGGCGGCGAGGCGGTCAATGTCAGCGCTGCGGTCGGCTTTCGCGGGCAGGGCGGCCAGCAGGAAGAGGGTGATCCAGATTTTTCTCATTCGGCAACAATAACACAGTGCAAAGTTTGTTTGCTTTTTGAATATTGGTCCGGCCAAAACAAAGGCGGTAAGTCCGAATGTTGTATTTTGGTCCGGCCAATTGACGATCAATTGAATTAAATGCATCCTGTGCGCTCCTCAAACCAGAAAGCGAAGGAGACAAGCGCATGAAAGTTACACAGCTCAAGGTAGTCTTCCTGGCGGCCGCAGTCGCGGCAGCCACATCTGCAGTTGCAGGGCCGATTGGATATGGCGCCGCCACGACTGGCGGCGGGAGTAAGTCGCCGGTCAATGTCGCCACGCTGGCCGATGCCCAGGCGAAAATCAACGCCTATACCGATAATTCGGGCCTGGTCCTGCGGTACACCGGCAAATTCGATTACAACACCATCACCGACGTGTGCGCGCAGTGGCAAAAACCGGCGCAGACGCTGGAAATCAAGAACAAGAGCAACATCACGCTCATCGGCGCCAGCGATTCGAGCGCCAACTTCGGCATCCACATTGCAGGCAATGCGCACAACGTGATCGTGCAGAACATGATGATCGGCCTGCTGCAGGGCGGGGAGGCGGCTGATTCGATTTCGATCGAAGGCATGTCCTCCGGCCAGCCAAGCAATATCTGGATCGACCACAACACCATCTTCGCGTCGCTGACTTCCTGCCCTGGCGCAGGCGATGCGTCGTTCGACGGCGGCATCGACATGAAGAAGGGGGCGCACCACATCACGGTGTCTTACAACCACGTGTACAACTACCAGAAGGTGGCGCTGAACGGCTACAGCGACAGCGATACGGCCAATGCGAATGCCCGCACCACCTACCATAACAATCGCTTTGAGCACGTTAAATCGCGCCTGCCGCTGCAGCGCTTCGGCATGACGCACATCTTCAATAACTATTTCAATGATGTGCAAACGTCCGGCATCAATGTGCGCATGGATGGCATTTCGCTGATTGAGGCGAACTATTTCGAGAACGTCAAAAATCCGGTCACTTCGCGTGACAGCAGCCGTATCGGATATTGGGAGTTGCGCGACAACTATGTGGGCAGCGGCATTACCTGGGATTCCCCGAGCGGTGCAGTCAATGCCACCAGCTGGGGCAGTACCCAGTCGTATGGCCCGACCGGCTATTCCTATACCCCGCTTGCCGGGGCCAACGTGAAAGCCAAGGCAATTGCCACTGCCGGGGCGCGTACCAACCTGGCCCAGTAAAACAGGTGCCGCCGCACGTTGCGGCGGCAACTTTTTTGCTTTTGGGGTGGAATCAGTTATTCTTCAAGTTATCTATTAGATTTAATCCGGAGCATTTGAAGAATGATTACAAAAGAAGAACGGGTGGTGTACGGTACCGAGGACCTGCTGACTACCCTGTGCTCATCGGTCACCCGCGTCCTGAACCTGGCTTCGCAAAGCCGGATTACCTACTCGGCCATGGTGCAGCGTATCACCAAGGTCGGCCTGAAACCTGATATCGGCTGCTTCGTATTGTTCGATGGCGGCTTTACCGGCCTGGTCGTGCTGAACTTCTCGGCCGAGGCGGCGATGGAGATTTACGAGCGCTACATGCTCAGCATGGGAATGCCGAAGTCGGAGCTGGCCAGTTCCTTCACTTCTGACGAAGTGGCGAACATCATGGGCGAGCTGATGAACCAGATCGTCGGCGACTTCACCGGCAAGGTGCGCGGCGAGCTGCATACCAACATTACCCAGAACCAGCCGAAGATGCTGGTGCTGAACAAGCAGGTGACGCTGAGCGTGGATACGCCGCTGGACCGTCCGGAAATGCGCCGCGTCTCCTTCTTCACCGAGCGTAACAATATCTTCTACCTCGAGTTGGCCATTGACCGTACCGAGTTTATTAAGCTGCACGACTTCGAGAAGACCGAAGTCGAAGATCCGGATACACTGCTGGAACGCGAACAGGCTGCGCAAGCGGCTGCCGCACCTGCTGCGGCTGCTGCCGTCGCGGCAGATGATGCAGACGAACTTTTGAAGTCGCTCGGCATGTGATTTAAAATAGGCTTTGCAAAAGCCGTAACGGCAGTTATAATATTGCCTCTTTTCCCTGATAGCTCAGTCGGTAGAGCGACGGACTGTTAATCCGCAGGTCCCTGGTTCGAGTCCAGGTCGGGGAGCCAGAATTCAGAGAAGCCCAGCCTTAACCGGTTGGGCTTTTTGCTTTGCGGCGTCGTTGAGTGGGGCGGGCACTAAGATCAGGTCCAAAGCGCCTTCGCATGGCGTGGGCCGTCAGCAGAACGAACCCGATCGCCAGCGAAGTCTAAACTTACCTTCTGCTACAGCTTCGGCACTGGTGCCTTTCTATGCGCTTCGATTTCCTCGGCTTCTTTGCGCTTCATGGTTGCATGTGCTGCTAACAACTCGGGTTCACTGGTCGCGAAGTCGGTGATCATCACTTCAATGCTTAGGTATTCCTTCCCGTTGTTGTTGGAATCACCGAGCGCGACACTGACAGCAACCCGGCAGTTCTGGAAGCGCGGGGTGCCAAGCGATCCGGTGAGATTGACATTGCCGCGCGCCTTGCACTCGTCCAGATCCGAATTCTTGCTTCCGTACGCATAGCCTGGCCGGTAAGCGACCCAGTTCATGTCACCCGAATACTGGCTGGTCGGTGCGCCATATTTTTCCGTCAGCGCCTTTTTGATTTCCTCGCTCACCACAGGATTGTTGAAACGTTCCTTGCGCCGGATGGACAGCACCTTGCCCGATTGCGGACCATAGCGTACATCGATCATCGGGTCGGACCAATATGGCGAATTCTGCCCCGATTTTTTTATGTACATTGTGCTCAACAAGATTCCCGGGAGATGATTACCGAGTAAATGATTGTGGGTTCCGTCCAGCTTGTATCCCTGGCTGGTCAGCACTTTGTCGACCTGCTGACGGGTGTCGCCGATTTTCACGCCCATCGTTTCCAGCACTTTGGGAACGGCATAATTGCCGGGTTGGCCAGGTTCGAGCATCGCCTGGTTGGCGTTGTTGCCGTTGTCCGGGGTGGACGTGGACGCCTGCTGCTGCGAACCAGCTTTGACGCCGTCCTTGACGAGCTGTTTCAGATCGATGCCGGCGGCTTGGGATGCCAGCGGGGCCGCCAGCGCAATGGTGGCGAAGAGTAGCGACGCGGGTGTCTTCATATTTACGGCCTCAGGTTGGAGAAATCACAATGAATTACAACACGAAATTAATAATTTTGCAATTTTCCAGAAGGCCTTGAGGGATCACCGAACTGTTAATCCGCAGGTCCCTGGTTCGAGTCCAGGTCGGGGAGCCACGAATTTGTAGTATCTCGAAAACCCAGCCCTAACCCGGTTGGGTTTTTGCGTTTCAGAGCCCGTTTATTTGCGCATAGTGGGCCGAGGTGAGGCCGCTGGCAGGTGGGGATGGGCTACCCCTGGGGCTGGGGCTCGAGGGCGCAGCGGCGTGGCTAGTGTGACGCTCGGATGCCGGGCATAATTGTTTTGGTCGGAGCTGCACAACTTTTTCCATAACTGGCTTGTCAAAGTTCCAAACACGATGCAGAATTGGCTTATGGTGCTAATGCGTCTAGGCTTCCCGGCCTAAGTTTTGAGCGGCTTGAACGGGATCCAAAATCAATCATCCAAACACACTGTTCCATGGTGTTTTCCTAGTCGGACGCTAAACGCTCATCGTCCTCAAGGGAGATGTTCGCCATGAGCAAGTTCAAGCAATGGTCCAAGATCGTACATTCGATCCTCGCCAAACAATGCCCGTCAATTAAGCGGGGCCAAGTTCAAGAGATATTGTCGGCGGCGTTTGGCCACAATACTTATGCGTCGTTGCGGTCGAATGACTTGGCAACACTGGCAGGCGGGGCTAAATATATTCTGGTTGCGCACGATCAGGCGGTCATCCGTGCCCGAGAGCTAGGCATCTCGATTTTGCGAGCAGAATGGGATGCAGCATTTTTGCGTCTAAAGCCAAGTGGAGTAAGCGGCGACAGATGGCTGATATCAGAATGCGAGATGCATCGGGCGGCGCATGTAGCATTCGAAGATTCCGCGCACGAGGACTTATACAGAATTGCGGGCATGGTTGGAGCGAAGGATGGGCACTGGTGTGGGGTCACCTTTGACACATCCAACGTTGGGCTACTCCCTGATCAGTTGACGTTTAATGTCAAGGGGGAGGTTCATGCCTTCAATGATGAGGGATGCTATTTTGCAATCCCCGTTAGAGCTGACGTCGCATTTCCTAGAGTTGGTCGTCGATTCTATGGGCAGGGTGCCGTCTTGGCTGTGGCGCAAAGCGGCTCACCAAAAGAGTTTGAGCCCGAATTTGAACCTGATTTCTACGGAATGTCCGAAGATTAGTATCCGTCGCAACCTGCTGGGTTATTTGCATTCTTTTTTGATCTCCGGCGATCGGATAAGTCTTTGCGGTGCTCTTCTACAATCGAATAAGGAACTGTTTCATGGCTTACTATCTTTATCAATGCGCTAGTTGCTACACAACACTGTATGGTGATGCGTTGCCCTACGGTGCTTCATATACTTCGGTAGTCAATGGTCAGCTTTGCTCTACTTGTCAGTCTGAGCAAGTTCGGCAACAAGATGATGATGACGATGACGATTGAATTTGACTGAGAACGAAATATACATATCGGATCGTGCTTCGCTAAACTGCCGCAAACTGGTTTGCGTGGACCGTTGTTGTGAAGTCCAGGTCGGGGAGTCAGAATTCAGCAGCATGCCAAGAGCCCAGCCCGAAACCGGTTGGGTTTTTGCGTTTCAGGGGGCCGTTTATTTGCGCATATTGGTCCGAGGTGACGCCGTTGGGCGGTGGGGATGACGTGGCCTTGGGGCTGGGCTCGCGTGGCACAGGTGTAAGCGTCAACGCAGCGCCGTCTTGAGCGCCACGCTACTTTAACCGATGATGTTCCCAACACCGCTGGGAAGCGGAGTTTAAACGCCGGCGAATTTG
>NZ_LMDB01000013.1 GCF_001425005.1 Duganella sp. Root336D2
GCGCCGATGATAGTGCTGCAACCAGTGTGAAAGTAGGTTATCGTCAGGCTCTTATTAGAAAAGCCCGCTAGGCATGTGCCAGCGGGCTTTTTGCTTTTGTTTTCGCCCCTGTGCTTATCGCAATAAGGCGCCGACCAGCACCGCTATGAACATGGCGCCGAAGTAGCGCAGCCACTTTGCGTTGTAGTTCTTCCAGGCTGGTACGGCCAGCATTACTGCGACGACAAACGGCAATGGCGTGTGGAAGTTCAGGCACAAGGTGATGGCGAAGTAGACCTGGATGATGATGGCTACCCAAGGGCGCCCGGTGAACGTCCCGCGGCCACCGCGCGCCGCTGCCGGCGCCTCTGCAGCCGGCCTTGCAGTCGGCCGCGAAGGGCCGCTCGTCGGCGTAACTACCTTTTTCCTGGCCGCGGTTTTTTCCTGCGTCAGTTGTTGCTGTGTTTTTTCCAGCTCGGGCGCCGGCGCTGCCGCGGCTTGCCAGAATCCGGCCCATGGCTCCTTTCCTTGCGCCGACAAGGCGCGGAAACCGCTGCTGCGGCGCGCGGCTGGCGTGCCGGCAGCGGGGGCCAGTGCCAGCCATTTCGCGCGTACTGCGCGTACCTGCTGCAGCAACGGTCCCCCCTTCGCGCCATCGACCATCCTGATGAACTGAGCGTAGCCTTCCAGCGCATCGATGACGTTTTCATTGCCGTTCCACTGCTTGCCGGCTGGCCCGTCCTTCTCGACCTGAAATAAAGTGGCACGGAAGCGGCGCAAGGTGTCGCGGTCAAGGGACAGCTTCTTGTTGACCACGATGCCGGTGACGCTCTGGCATTGCGCATCCCTCATGACATGCTGTTTTTCAGGGTGGGGCGTAAAGCCCTCGTCGGCAATGATCTGTTTGACGCGCCATAGCAACTTGCCTGCAAGCTTGCGCGCGGCGGCATCGCCGGAGAAGGTCAGGTCATCGGCATAGCGGGTATAGGCGAAGCCCAGCTTGGCGGCGCAGCTTTGCACGCGCGCGTCGAGGCGGCGGCACAGGATGTTGGTCAATGCCGGACTGCTTGGCGCACCTTGCGGCAGTGCGCGCTCGCCGATCGCGACGAAGAATCTTTCGCCGTCCACGCTGACTTCTTCAACTGGCGTTTCCGTGCAAATCAGTCCAAGCGTAGTTGCCAGTTGTTCGCTATAGCCAAGCTCCCGGAACACGCCTTTGATGCGCGGCAGGCTGATCGAAGGGAAGAAATTCTTCAGGTCGAGGTTGATCACCACCGCCTTGCCCACGTGGGGCTGGGCGTTGCTGACGATGGAGCGGCCCGGGATGAAACCGTGCGCAGCATCGTGCAGTGGCACCTTGCCAAGGATGTTGTCCAGCACCCAGTACTGCAGGCGTTTCACGCGCGGCATCGGCGCAGAGATGATCCGTTCGCCGCCGGTTTTCTTGGGCATGGCGAAACGGCGGTAATGGCTGATGCGCGATACGCGTCGCTCGAAACTCAGGAAGCGCAGCTCGGGCAGGGTAATGCCCATGGCGGTCGCAAGTTCGCTCGCGTTGTTCAGCGTCGGCAGCGACCAGCGCGCCAGCTTTTCGGCATTGCTTTCTGCCTGGTTCAAGCCGGCGGAAACGCCTGCGCCCAGGTAAAGCAGCTCGGTCGACTGGCGCTGGTGCCAGGCCGTCGCACGTTCAAAGCGTTCGCGCGCGCGCTTTTGGCGCGTTTCCTCGCGGCGTTGCCGGGCTTTGGCCAGGCGCTCCTTGCGCATGGCCTTGAGTGCCTGTTCCGGGTCCTGGATGGTGCGTAGTTCCTGCCCAAGGCGATTCAGCGCGCTACTGAGTTCGGCCTCGCGTTTGACGACTTCTTCCAGCTCGCTGGGCTGGCCGGTATTGGCGGGCCAGAAGCCAAGGCGCTGCATCTCACCCAGCACGACTTCCTGGCGCGAGCTGTTACGCAGGCGTTCCATCAATTCGGCGCGGGTCGTGACTGGCTTGGATTCGGTGGCGCTCATTGCACGGCCTCCTTGCGAGGCGAGCGCGAAAGATGCAAGCACGGCGGGATTGTCATCGAAGAGCCTTTAAGACTGGAGCGCTCCACTCGATGCCATACGACACCGGTGCCGCGAATGGACTGCAGGGCAGTCACACCGTCTTGCGGCACCGGTGTCAGTATGGCACTGTGAAGAGCGTGCCAGTGGCGCATGGGAAGAGCTGAATACGAGAACGGCGATCCGCCGTTCGGGTTGCAAGAGCCATCCCGCCGTGTTTGCTGAATCGAGTATATCAGTTCATTTGCTTTTTTCATATCAATCGTCATCCTCAAGCCGCCTGCTGCCGCGACATGCGCAGCGCGAGCATGTGCGCGCAAGGACCTTTGTGCATGCGGTTGAATGTGAAGAAGTTGCACTGGCAGGCGCCATCGACGATGCGTTCGTCGGCATCGAGCCGCAGCATGACCTGGTACTGGCGATCGCCTTGTCTGGCTTGTGCACTCAGGCGGATGCCGCCGTCGGCCACCGCTTCGACTGAATGGTTGCTCATCGCGTGCAGTGCGACCAGCTTCCAGGCCTCCTCTTCCTCGGGACTGGCGAAGCGCAGCGTATCCAGCGGCAGCGGGTCGCGCGCCAGTTCCCGCAGGCGGTAGACTTCATTCACCAGGTCGTAGACCACGCGGCCGGCTTGCGTGTACAGCGTCAGCGCGCGTTCCACCATCATGCGATCGAGACCGGTGTCGAGGGACAGTTGGGCGCTGGTGGCGAACCAGCGCTTGCCCAGCGCTTTGAAAACCTTTTCCTTGCTGTCGTTGTCGATCTCGCCGCGCGGCGCCAGCAAGTCGAACTGGCCGGCGTGCGACCAGTCGTTGGCGGTCCAGCCGGAGAGGCCAAGCGTGAACTGCATGTCGGGCAGATTGGCGATCCAGAAGCTGGGCAGGCCGCTGCCCATCAAGTGCACCGTGAAGCTTTGGGCGACCGGTATCAGGCGTTCAAGCAGCATCAGGCGGCGGCGGCCCCAGACGCGAACTTCTTCCGCCACGTTGCCGCGATAAATGGAGCGGCGGCAGACCACTTCTTCATTCCACGGTTCGAACAGTGCGCGCACCGGTTCTCCCGGCGCCAGCACGAAACGGATCGAGCGCGGGCCGACGCGTTCTTTCTTGCGCCGCATCTGCAGGCAGAAGTTGTGCACGTCCATCGGATGCAGGTCCAGCCGGCGCGCAACCATGTTCATCGCGCTGCTTACCTGCAGGAAGCCGCGTACCCAGGTGTCCGGCACATCAATCTTCTCTTCGATGAACTCGGGATCGTCTGCGGTCTTGACCTGGAAGCCGCTCGGGTCGATCGACAGCCTGGTACTTTTGTAGTCGCGGATCTTCTGGAATTCGCCGTACAGGCTTTCCGAGTAGTCGATATTGGTGGTGCCGCAAGCGAAGTCGCCGATATGGTCGAACACGTTGTGGCTGCAACTGAGCGAGGCGTAGCTCGATTCGTCGCGGCTGAAGCACTCGAAGAATACGCGGTCCGGATGCACGGTGATCACCGGGTCTAGCGCGATCCACAGTTCACGGTTGGTCTGGTACAGGTAGTTGTAATACCTGGACTGTGCCTCGTAGAAGGGCTTCATCAGCTTCGACTTGCGCTCGCGCAGTGCGCGCAGTTCGGTTTGCAGCGGCTGCAACTGTTCTTTCAGCTCGCTGCCGCGGGCCTGGAACTGCGCCAGCATCATGCTTTCGTTTTGCGCTGCCCATTCCTTGTAGGCTGTCTTGTCTTTTGGCTGGTAGCGCTGGTCGGCAATCACCACGTCGTGCAGCGCGGAGATCGCCTCGCGGAAGGGGATGTGCTTGTTGATGTCGGCGACGAAGTAGGTCGGGGCGCGCAGGGTGTCCGGCACGAAGCGCATATCGGTCGATGCCGCGCTGTTGCTGACGTAAGTCTCGCCGTAGTAGCGGTACTGGAATCTCATGTCTTGCTTCCCCGGCCGGCGATGGCCGCCGGCGTGTGGATCGTGATGGCTGCCGGCAGTTCCGGATAACGCTGCTGGATGGCGCGCAGGCCTTCGATGTATTGCGACTTATCGGCGATGGCGACGGTGAGCACCTGGCGCGCAAATATCCTGGCGACAAAGCCGGCGATGTCTTCCGAGAGTTCTGCCTGCGCGCGCAGGAAGGCTTGCACCCTGCCTTTTACGACGCGGCCGCGGTTCACTTGCGACAGGACGTTGAGGAAGTAGGGTTCCATGCGCTGCAGCTTGAGCACGTCGCCGGCGCAGGCGCTTTCCAGCCAGGAGCTGACGAAGAGCTGCATATTGGCGGAAGGGTGCTGGCTCAGTTTATCCAGCAGCTCGGTCACGTCGCCGTCATCGAAATGCCTTGTGATCATGGCGCGGCCGAAACGTTGCGCGGCCGGATCCTGGTGATCGCACAGGTTCACCAGCAGCAGCGGCGTCCAGTCGTCGCGTGTGCAGGAATCGGTAAAGAAGGCCGTGGCGAACTCGCGGCTGTCGTCGAAGCGGCTGTCGAAGATGCGCAATGCTGCTTCCATCTGGCCCCGCACGCGCTGCGGGTCGGAGCGGTAAGCCTCGAATGCCCATTGCCGGACGCTGGCTATCGGGTTGCGGCCGAAGGATGCCCAAGCCGCGACGTCGAACTGCCCGCTGCTGAAGCGGGGCAGCAAGCGCGAGCCGAGAAGCAGGGCGCCCTTGCTGCGTGCTGCCAGCAGGCGCACCAGCAATGCGGTATCGGCCAATTGTGCTTCGTCCTTCAACGGCCCGGTTACCCAGGCCACCAGGTCGGCGTGCATGCCCTCGCCGGTTTCGCTGCGGAACAAGGCGTCGAGCAGCCCTTCCAGCAAAGTATGGCGGAAGCCGGCATCGGCGGAGCTCAGGCGCTGGACGACCGGATCGACGCCACGCCTTACGCTAGCCTCCGCGCTGGTGGCGAAGGCGATGATCAGGTCCGATTGCGCGGCCAGTACCTGGTCCGGCAGCATGCCGAACAGGCGCACGGCGGCACCGCGCACTTCGGCGTCTTCATCCTTCAGAAGCATGGCCAGCTTGGAACCGGGCAGCATGCCGGTGGGTGCCGGATGCAGTATCAGCCACTGGCAGGCCAGCAGGCGCACTGCAGCCAGCGCATGGCCAAGCAGCTGCAGCAGGCGTTCATAGGGCGCGCCGGCAGCGGCATCTCGCAGCGAATTCTCGATCAGCCAATGCAGGTCGGCGCCGATTTCCGGCACCGTATTACGCGCATCGTCGATATCGGCGCAGTTGTCCAGCCAGTCCAGCAGCTGCATGACGATAGCCGGCGCCTGGCCCGGCAAGGTGGCTGCGACCTGGCACAGCATGCGGCCCTGGCGGCGTACCGCCTCCAGCGGCGCGCAGGCGACGGCTGCGACCAGCAGCGGATCGGCAGCGTAGTGCAGCGGGTCGCGCACGATGCAGTCCAGTGCGTACTGGGTCGCTTCCGGCAGGGTGCACTGGATCAGCAATAGCAGCCATTCGGTCGGCGGAATGCCCGGCTCGAAGCGTCGGCGCGCTGTCTGGAAGGCAAAGCGCGCCGTCGACAGGTAGGGGCTGCGCAGCAGCTCGCGGATCACGTTCATTTCCAGCGCTGCGCAGAAGGCCTGGTTGTCGGCCATCGCGCGCGCCGCGAATTCATGCACACCGCCGCAGCGGCTTTGCTGCATCAGCGCAAGCAGGGCCTGCGGCTGCGCGTCCCACAGTTCGGGGAATGCTTCCTGGCGCCTGTCATCGGGCTGGATAGGGTGGAGCTGGTACCAGCTGGTGCCAGGGCGGTTGCTGAGCCAATGGCCGCGTGCGCGCAGCATGCGGTTGAAGACCATCCAATGGCTATAGCTGTCGTAGTACCGGCCGCCGCGCGAACTCGGCTGGCCGGCGTCGCTGTCGTCCATCGCGGCCAGCATGCCGAGCGCGATCTGGATGTAGCCCGGGTCGCGGTCCTGCGCCAGGCTGCGCAGGGTGCGCCAGCCGCGCCGGCGCAGGTAGTCGCGGGTGCGTACGCCGTAAGCCACCTTGCTGTCCGGGCGCGACGCTTCCTCCGCATACTTGGTGTAGGCGCGGCGCACGTAGACCCACTGGCTGCTGCTGGTATGGGTATCGGTGTCAAAGCGCTGCTGGAGCAGGCCAAACAGCTCGGCATCGCCGGCCATTTCCGCAGCTTTGTAGATGTGGCGTACGGCGCGGAAGGTCCCGGCGCGCAAGCGCATCCGCTTCAGGTGGATACGCAGGATGCGGCGCGCCAGCGGCTGGCTGAGGGCTACCTGATGCAGCTGCTCCAGCCAGTCCGATTTCGACAAGCCTTGCCAATCGTCGTCGCCGTTAGCGATCGACAGCAGTTTTTCTTCGTCCTGCTGGTCCCAGGCGCTGCGCAGGGCGGCCGGCCAGTCGGCCAGCAGGCGGGAAGCGTGTGCCTGTCGCGCGCCACCATCAGCCAGCATCAGCCAGGCTTGCAGGGCAATGCGGCGCACGGCATCGGTGCGGCCGCGCGCGTGCAGCTCCTGCATGGCGATGGCGGCACCGGTGTCGCCGCAGCGGCCGATGGCCCAGGCCAGGCAGTAGTCCTGCATGGCGTCGCCGCGTGCGATCAGGTCGACCATGGTGGGAACGGCGCCACGCAGGCGGCGCTCGCCAATGCGCCAGATGATACGGTTGCGGTGGTGCTGGTCCAGGTTTTTCCAGTTCCCGGCCTGCAGTTGCTGCAGCAGCGCGACGGCAGCGGGATCGGATGGGGTTTGTGCCGGAGCCGGGGCATTTGCCGCGCTTTGCGGCACGGCAGGTTCCGGGGCGGATGCCGGATCGCTGAATCCTTGCGCGGCGCGCTCGATCAGCGCCAGTTCGAAGAGGGTTTCCGCGGCTTGCCAGTCGACCGGCTGTGGTGTGCGCGTGCTTTCGCGCCATTCTTCGCCGGTGCGGCCCTGGCGCAGGTTGACCAGGTAGCGGACCGGTGAGCCTCCCACGGAGCCTGCCACCTCGCATAGCTCGATCTCGCAATGGATGGTGGCGTCTTTTTGCCTGCGAACCAGGCTGCTTTTCCGAATCAGCTTCACTGTAGTGCGTGCCTTGACTTGAAATGCGGTTACTCACCAGGACGATGGTAGCCAATCCTGAAAGTGTTTGCAAATAAAGCAATGCCTACATTGGCTTGAGCAGCGCTTCCATCAATGGTTCGCAGGCGGCGGCGAGCGTGTCCAGGCTAGCTTCGCGCAAGGCATTGGTGTCGACGGTTTGCTGCGTCGCCAGGCCGGCCCAGTGCAGCAAGGCGCGGCCGGCTTGCGGGTGGTCGAACAGGCCATGCAGGTAGCTGCCGAGCACCTGGCCATCGGCGGAGATGGCGCCCTCCGGCCGGCCGTCGATGAAGAAGGCCGGTTGCGCCAGGGCGGAACCGGTCGAGACGCCCATGTGGATCTCATAGCCGCTGACGGGTGCATCGTCGAAAGCGCATCGGCCGCTGACTTGCGCCAGGCGTTTGTCGCGCGTGAGCGCTGTCTGCAGGTCCAGCAGGCCCAGGCCTTCTTCGCTGCCGGCCCGGCCTTCCACGCCGTGCGGATCCACCACCTGCGTACCCAGCATCTGGAAGCCGCCGCAGATCCCGATCACCTTGCCCCCGTAGCGCAGGTGGCGCGCAATCGCCTGCGGCCAGCCGCCTTCTTTCAGCGCGGCCAGGTCGTCGCGCGTGTTCTTGCTGCCGGGGAGGATGAGCAGGTCGGCCGGCGGGATCGCTTCGCCTTTGCGCACAAAGCGCAAGTCCACGCCGGGATGGGCGCGCAGCGCATCGAAATCGGTATGGTTGCTCATGCGCGGCAGGCTTGGCACCACCACGCGGAAGGCTCCGCGTTCGGCCTGCACCGCCTGCACCGCGTCTTCGGCATCGAGGTAGAGGCCGTGCAGGTAGGGCAGCACGGCCAGTACCGGCTTGCCGGTCTGCTGCTCCAGCCAGTCCAGTCCAGGTTCCAGCAGCTTGATGTCGCCGCGGAAGCGGTTGATGACGAAGCCGATGATGCGATTGCGCTCGCTTTGGGACAGGCAGGACAGGGTGCCGACAATATGGGCGAAGACGCCGCCGCGGTCGATATCCGCGCACAGGATGACGGGGCAGTCCACCGCTTCCGCAAAGCCCATATTGGCGATGTCGCGGTCGCGCAGGTTGATTTCGGCTGGGCTGCCGGCGCCTTCCACCACCACCGTTTCGTATTGCGCCAGCAGGCGCTGGTGGGATTCCAGCACGGCCGCCATGGCGATGGTCTTGTATTGGTGGTAGTCGCGCGCATTCATGTCGCCGCGCACCTTGCCGTGGATGATGACCTGGGCACCGATGTCGCTGCTTGGCTTGAGCAGCACCGGGTTCATGTCGGTATGCGACGGGATGCCGGCGGCTATCGCCTGCAGCGCCTGGGCGCGCCCGATTTCGCCACCGTCGATGGTGACCGCGCTGTTGAGCGCCATGTTCTGCGGCTTGAAGGGCGCGACGCGCACGCCGCGCTGCTTGAGCAGGCGGCACAGGGCGGCGACGATGGTGCTCTTGCCAGCGTCGGACGTGGTGCCCTGGACCATCAGGGTGCGGTAAGGGAAGTTCATTTTGCGGGGCGGTGCTTGCGGGCTTCTTCCAGCTTTTCGCACAGTACGGCGGTGCCGGCGATCATGCGCGGGCCGGCGCGATTGAGCAGGCTGCCGTCGATCGTGAACAGGTTGTCCTGGCGCGTCGCTTTGAATGTCTTGAAGGGCCGCCAAAGGTTGACGCCACCGTAGTCTTTTTCCGCCGTGGCGAAGACTGCTTCGGGATCGGCTTCCAGTACGGCCTCGACACTGACTACTGGCGCTGTCACTTTCTGGTCGGCGAAGATGTTCTGGCCGCCGCATACTTTCAGCGCGTCGCTGACGATGTGCTCACCGTTCAGCGTGTAGAGCGGCTTGTCCCATACCTGGTAGAAGGTGCGCACCGGCGGGCGCGCGGCATATTGCGTGCGCAGGGCGGCCAGTTTCTGGCGCAATTCCCTGGCGGCGGCGTTGGCGGCGGGCTCGGTGCCGAGCAGCTTGCCCATCTTTTCCAGGTTGTCGGCAATCTGGTCCAGCTTCTTCGGCTCACTGTGGAAAATAGGGATACCGAGCTCGCGCAGTTGATCGATCTGGCGCTCGGAGGTGCCATGGCGCCAGACGACCAGCAGGTCCGGCTTCATTGCCAGCAGGCGCTCCATGTCGACCTGGCGATTGTCGCCGACGCGTGGAACCTGTTTGGCGGCTTCCGGATAGTCGCTGTAGCTGACCGCCCCCACGATCTTCCTGGCACCGCCGGCTGCGAAAAGCAGCTCCGTGACGTGCGGCGCCAGTGCGACTACACGCTCTGCAGGCTTTTGCAGGGTGACCGGTTTGCCGTCGTCGTCATTGACGGTGATGGCGGCGTGCGCAGGGAATTGGGAGGCGCACAGCGCGAAAAGCAGCAGGTATCGTTTCATCGGTTGGTCCATTCATTCAATGCCAGTTCAAGGCGATGCCAGCCTGCTTCGTCAGCAGGCAGCCCGAGGCGGATGCCGCGCGCCGCTTCGCGGAACAGGCGTACCCAGATGCCGCGGCGCGCCATGTGGTCGTGAAATTCTTCGGCACGCGCTTCCGGCCACCATTGGAACAGTGCCGTGCCATTGCTGGCGATGCCGTGACCGGCCAGCAGCTGGCGCAGGCGGGTACCGGCCGCGTGCAGTGCTTCTTGCGTAGCGTGCTGCCAGGCGCTGTCCACGAGCGCAGCGCGCGCCACTTGCTGAGCCGGTCCACTGACGGCCCAGGGGCCCAGCATATCCGCCAGCGGCGCCAGGATATCCCCGCTTGCGGCGACGAAGCCGAGGCGCACGCCGGCCAGGCCGAAGAACTTGCCGACTGAGCGTAGCACGATCAGGCCAGGAACCTGCGTGGAGCCGGCGAGGCTTTGGGCGCCGTCGGTGTCGGCAAAGGCTTCGTCGATTATCAGCCAGCCGCCGCGTGCCCGCAGCACTTCGGCCCACTGCAGCAGTGTTTCGCGCGGCACGACCGCACCGGTGGGATTGTTCGGGTTGCAGACCACCACTACGTCGGCAGTGGAGACTGCGGCGCCAAGTTCGCTGTAGGGAACGGCGCTGGTGTGGTGGCCATGCTGCGACCAATGGTGCAGGTGTTCGGCGTAGCTCGGGCTGGCGACTGCCACGCGCGATGGCGGCCGCAGGCGGGGCAGGGCCTGGATTGCCGCTTGCGTGCCGGCTACTGCCAGCATGCGCGGCGCACCGTAGTAGCGCTGCGCAGCTTCCAGCAGGGCCGGGTCGTGTTCGGGCAGGCGGTGCCAGGCATCGATGGCCAGAGCTGGCGCTGGGTAGCCATTGGGATTCAGGCCGGTCGACAAGTCGAGCCAGTCGTTGCGGCCGTAGCGTTGCGCTGCCTCGCGCAGTTTGCCGCCGTGTTCAAGCATGATGTACTCCGTAGGAGATGGCCAGCAATATGGCCAGCCATAGCCCGGTCGTATTGCGCACCAGGTGCCAGGCGCGGGGGATGTCGGCGGCTGACGCCTCGTCGCCCTGGCCCAGCGGCGGCCGTTGTTCGATTTCGCCGCCGTAGCTTGCGGCACCGCCCAGTTGCAGGCCGAGCGCGCCGGCGCCGGTGGACATGACCGGGCCCGCATTGGGACTGCTCCAGGCCGGGGCTTGCCTGCGCCAGCAGGCCAGTGCGCGGCGCGTACCGCCTGCACCCGGTGCCAGCAGGGCGTAGCTGATTGCTGTCAGGCGTGCCGGCAGGTAGTTCAGTGCGTCGTCAATGCGGGCGGCGCTGCGGCCGAACAGGTTGAAGCGTTCGGTGCGGTAGCCCCACATGGCATCAAGCGTGTTCGCCAGGCGGAACATCAGGGCGCCGGGGCCGCCGGCGATGGCGAACCAGAACAAGGTTCCGAAGACTGCGTCGTTGCCATTTTCCAGCATTGACTCAGTAGCTGCTTTGGCGAGGTCGGATTCTGTGGCATGCCCGGTGTCGCGGCTGACGATGCGCGCAGTCAGGGCACGTGCGGCTGCCAGATCGCCGGCCTGCAGTGCAAGCCAGATGGGGAGCATGTGGTCGCGCAGGCTGCACAGGCCGAGGCAGAAGTAGAGGAGTATCGCGTGCAGGGCCGTTTGTGCCGCAGGCGGCAGGGACTGGGCGCAGAGCCAGGCTGCGAGCATGGTGAGCGGCAGCACGGCAAGCGCCCAGGCCAGCGCACCGCGGATAAAGCGGGCGAAGGGCGCAGCCGGCTTGGCGGCGCGCGGATTCAAGCGTTTTTCGATGGCGCTGGCCAGGCGGCCGAAGCCCACCAGCGGATGGAAGCGCGACACTTCGCCGAGCAAGGCGTCGAGCAGCACTCCAGCCAGCAGCGCGCCTGCGAATATGGTCCAGTCCAGGCCTGCCAGCAGCATCACGTGTCTTTCAGCATCAGCGGCAGGCCGGCCGCGACAAAGGCGACCCGGTCGCAGGCAGCTGCAACCGACTGGTTCAGGCGTCCAGCCTCGTCGGCATAGCTGCGCGAGACAGCTCCCCAAGGCACGATGCCCATGCCGACTTCATTCGATACCAGCACCACGTCGCCGCGTTCGACTGCCAGCTCGTCCAGCAAGGCAGCGCGCTGCTCGTGGAAGCGCGCCGGCAGCTCGATCGTGCCGACCTCCGGGTACCGCGTGCCGTCGCAGAACATCAGGTTGGACAGCCACAGCGTCAGGCAATCGACCAGCAGCAGGCGGTGCGGCGCGCGCCATTCGGCCAGGACTGCGGCAAGGGCGACCGGTTCTTCCACGGTGTGCCATTGCTGCGGGCGCTGTGCGCGATGCTGGGCGATGCGGGCCGTCATTTCAGCGTCGCCCGCGGCAGCGGTGGCGATGTAGACCACCTCCTTGCCGGAAGCCGCAGCAATGCGTTCGGCATGGGCGCTCTTGCCGGAGCGCGCACCACCGAAGACCAGGGTGCGGCTCATGCTGCGCTCCGCGAAAACATGGCTGCCACAGCGGCTGGATTGGATGGGAAGTAGGCGTGGAAGTAGGAGGCCTGCAGCGATCCTATGCGGTAGACTGCTTCGCCTGCGGCACCGCTGGGGTGTTTTTGCGTTGTCGCGGCAGGCGGCACCCCGGTTTCCAGGCGGGAATAGTGGAAGGTATGGCCGCGCAACGGGCCCTGCGCCGTAGGCATGGCCTGCGCACCCAGGCCGGCAAGCCGGGCTTGCATGGCGACCTTGCCGGGCAACAGGCCGGCCATAGGCCAGTCATTGCCCTCCTTGTCCTGCAGCGATTCGGCAAGGGCCATCATGCCGCCGCATTCGGCCACGATCGGCAAGCCGTCGGCATGCGCGGCGCGCAGCGAGGTTTGCCAGCGCCGGCCTGCGGACAGCCCGGCACCGTGCAGTTCAGGGTAGCCGCCCGGCAGGTAGACGGCCGTGGCCTGGGGTGGCACCGGCTCGTCGGCCAGCGGGGAAAAGTAGTCAAGCTGCGCCCCCAGCGCTTCCAGCGTCGACAGGTTGGCAGGGTAGAGGAACATGAAGGCCGCATCGCGCGCGACGGCGATGCGCGCACCGTCGAGCAGCCGCACGGCCGGAGCGTCATTGGCGCCGGGCGCTATGCGCGCTGCCGGCAACGCGTCCCATACCGCAAGGTCAAGCGTCAACTGGTCAGCCAGCGTGTCGAGCAAGTCATCGAGGCCTGCGACTTCGTCCGGCAATACCAGACCCAGGTGGCGCTCGGGCAGCGAGGCCGCCTGCTTCGGCATGGTGCCCAGCAGGGGAATGTCGCGCAGCGAGGATGCCACCATGGCCGCGTGCCCCGCACTGGCAATGCGGTTCGCCACCACGCCAGCCATGGCAACCGGCCCATAGTCCCGCAAGCCGTGCACCAGCGCCCCGGCCGTTTGCGCCATGGCGCCCGCATCGATCACCGCCAGTACCGGCAGGCCGAATTCGCGCGACAGGTCGGCCGCGGAGGGCGTGCCGTCATACAAGCCCATCACGCCTTCCACCAGGATCGCGTCGGCCTGCGCAGCCGCTGCGGCCAGCAAGGCGCGGCAGCGTTCAGCGCCGACCATCCACAGGTCAAGCGATTCGACCGGGGAACCGCATGCCCGCGCCAGCACCATCGGGTCGATGAAATCCGGGCCGCATTTGAAGACCCGCACGCGGCGGCCTGCGCGGACCAGCTTGCGCGCCAGCGCCGCTGTGACGGTGGTCTTGCCTTGCCCGGAAGCCGCGGCGGCAATCAGGACGGCGCGGGCTACCATTCGGTGCCCGGCTGCGCCGCGATGCCGGCCTTGAAAGCGTGTTTGACCACGGTCATTTCAGTCACGGTATCCGCCACGTCGATCAGCTCCTGCGGCGCGGCGCGGCCGGTGACCACGGCGTGCTGCATTTCTGGCCGGTCCAGCAAATCGGCAATCACTTCGTGCACGTCCAGGTAGCGGTACTTGAGGGCGATGTTCAGTTCATCCAGCACCACCATGCCGTAGGACGGATCGCGCAGGAAGGCGCGCGCCTGCTCCCAGGCCTGCTGCGCCTTCTCGACATCACGCTCGCGGTTCTGGGTCTCCCAGGTATAGCCCTCGCCCATGGCGTGGAAGCTGCATTCTTCCGGGAAGCGGCGCAGGAACTGCTCCTCGCCGGTCGACATGGCGCCCTTGATGAACTGCACCACGCCTACCTTCATGCCATGCCCCATGGCGCGCATCGCCATGCCGAAGCCGCTCGAACTCTTGCCCTTGCCATTGCCGGTATTGACGATCAGGACGCCGATATTCTTGTCGGCTGCCGCGATCTTGGCGTCGATGATGGCCTTCTTGCGCTCCATGCGGTCGCGGTGGCGGTCGTTGATGTCGCTCATTGGGGGCTCCCGGGAATGAAGATGGTACGCTCGCCGTGGCGAACGATTTCGATTGGATGGTCGAGGTATTCGCTCAGGACAGGCGGCTGCATGACCTCTGCGACCGGCCCGGCCAGCCAGCGCCCGTCGCCCATCAGCAGCAGTGCGTGCGAAGAAACGCTGTGCGCCAGCGTCAGGTCATGGCCGACAATTACCACGGTCTTGCGCTGTTCGCGGCATAGCTTGGACAGCAGCGACATCACGCTGACCTGGTGCGCCAGGTCGAGCGCATTGGCAGGCTCATCCAGCAGCAGCAGGGGGGTATCCTGCGCCAGCATGGCGGCGATTGCCACGCGCTGGCGCTCGCCGCCGGACAGCGTGCGCACGTCGCGCGCTGCCAGGTGATCGACTTCCATCGCGGCCAGTGCTGCAATCGCGGCATGATGGTCGTCGCTGTTTTCCCAATACCGGTTATCGTGGTAGGGATGGCGTGCCGACAGCACGGTTTCGATCACCGAGTATGAGAAAGCATCGCTGCGCGCCTGCGCCAGGAAAGCGCGCTTGAGCGCCAGTTCCTGCAGCGGCCATTCGCCCAGCGCGCGGCGGTCGATGCTGACATAGCCTGCTTCCGGCTGGCGCAGGCCGGCCAGGGTGCGCAGCAAGGTGCTTTTGCCGGCGCCGTTGCGGCCGATCACGCTCCAGCATTCGCCATCGCCGACCTGCCAGTCCAGCTTATCGACCAGGATGCGCTTGCCCATGGCAAGGCGCAGTTGATGGGTGCCGATCATCTTATTTCCTCAGCCGGTGCAATTGGTACAGGAAGACCGGTGTGCCGACCAGCGCGGTCACTACGCCTGCCGGCAGCTGCTGCGGCGCGATGATGGTGCGTGCGACGGTGTCGGCCAGCACCAGGTAGGCGCCGCCTATCAAGGCGGCGCTCGGCACCAGCAAGCGGTGGTCCGGGCCCAGGGCGAAACGGCAGGCGTGCGGCACGATCAGGCCGACAAAGCCGATGCTGCCGGCTGTGGTGACGGCGCTGGCGGTCAACAGGCCGGAACAGAAGAACAGGCCCTTGCGCAGGGCCCCGACGCGGATGCCCAGCGTGGCTGCCGCTTCGGCATGCAGCGCCATCACGTTCAGCGAACGCGCTACGCGCAAGGAAAACGCCAGCCCACCGGCCAGTACGATCCACGGCAGCCAGCGGATCGGGGAGCCGGACAGGTCGCCGATCAGCCAGAACACCATGGTGCGCAGGCGGCTTTCCGGGGCGATCGACAGCATCAGGGTGACCACGGCGATGCAGCCGGAAGACAGGATCACTCCGGTCAACAGCAGCAGGGCCGTCCCGCCTTCCGCCGCGGTGCCGCCGCGCAGGTCGCGCCGCGCCAGGAAGTACAGCATCATCGATACCACGACCGCGCCGGCGAAGGAGGCGGCATCCACCATCCACGCTGCGCACATGAACAATAACGCCGCCAGGGCGCCGACCGAGGCGCCCGACGAAATGCCCAGTACATAAGGGTCGGCCAGCGGGTTACGCAGCAA
This sequence comes from Duganella sp. Root336D2, assembly GCF_001425005.1. Classification (GTDB taxonomy): domain Bacteria; phylum Pseudomonadota; class Gammaproteobacteria; order Burkholderiales; family Burkholderiaceae_D; genus Rugamonas. The sequence continues at coordinate 15,346 of NZ_LMDB01000013.1, forward strand.
GGCCTGCATCATCACGCCAGCCAGCGACAGCGAAGCGCCGGTGACGAAAGCCGTAGCGGCCCGTTCGGCGCGCAGGCCAAGCAAATGGCCGGGCAAGGAGGCAGGCTGGCCGCTGATGAATTCCTTCAGCGCCCCAGGCATGTCGGCCAGCGGAATACTGACCGATCCGATCATGCCGGCAGCCACCAGGCTGGCCAGCGATAACAGCAGCAGCAGGATGATGACGGTAACGGCGCGCAGGCGCAGGTTGGCGGAAAGAGGATGCATAACGGGCAGCTTATCTCATTTATTTGTAGCTGTAGCGCAGGCCGGCATACACGGCGGAACCGGCGGTGGCGTAGTTGCGCGCCAGTTCATGGTGTTTGTCGGCCACGTTGTTCAAGCGCAGGGTGGCGGTCCAGGAACGGTCGAATTCCCAGGCCGCATACAGGTTCAGCAAACCATAGCCGCCCAGGCGGTTGCGGTTGGCCGCGTCGTCGAAGCGATAGCTGGACACCTGCCATTCGGCGCCGGTATTCAGGTTGCCCGCAGTATATTCCAGCGCCACATTGCCGTGGCGCCTGGCGCGGCGCACCAGCAGCTTGCCGCTGCCGTCGTCTTGCGGATTTTGCAGGTCTGCGCTGGCGGACAGCGTGAAGCTGTTGCCCAGTTGCTGGCGTGCCGACAGCGAAATGCCTTCCAGCGTGGCCTGGTTGACGTTGTAGGCGCAGCCGTTGCGGAAGCCGGGCCGTGGGCAAGGCGTGGTGTTTACCAGCAGGTCGGTCAGCTTGTTGCGATAGGCGACAGCACCCAGTGCGGTGCCGCCCTGCTCGAAGTGGATGCCGATCTCGCGGTTGCGACCCTGTTCCGGACGATTGGCCGGCAAGCCGTAGCCTGGGTAGTACAGCTCATTGAAGGTCGGCGCCCGGAAGCTGCTGCCATAGCTGGCGTTGACGCGCAGCCCTGGCGTGAAGCGGTAGCCGTAGCCCAGCGAGCCGGTGCGCTTTGAACCATACTGAGAGCTGTCGTCATTGCGGGCGGCTGCGGCCAGCAGATGCTCGCCGCGCTTCATGTTGTAGCTGGCAGCCCAGGAAGTGGTACTGCGCTCGCGTACCAGGGCTGCGGTATTGGATTCGATTTCTTCCTTGCGATGTTCGGCCAGCAGCTGCAGGCTATCGGATCCCAGCGCAATATCGTTCTGCCAGCTGTATTGGGCCTGCCTGGTGTCGATCTGGCTGGCGCTGGCGGTGAAGCTGCCGGACTTGTCGCGCGATTGCGCAGCTTGCGTCGTCATCTGCCACACGTCGCTCAGGCGATTGCGCGAATAAACCGCGACTGTGTCAATCTTTTGCGTGCTCCATGCGCGTACCTTGCTGCCGCTGTCGAAGCCCGCTTCCTGGTCGCTATGCAGGAACAGAGCGCCCAGTTCGTGGCCGCGCGCGACCTGCCATGCCAGCTGCCCATTGGCGTGTTTGCGCTCGTAGCCGTCGTCGTCCTTGTTGTAGCTGGTGCTTGCCGGCAGAGTCGCGGAGAAGCCGTGGGAGCGTTCCTTGCCCGCGCTGAGCGCGTAATTGAAGGCGCCGGCGCTGCCGGAAATACCAGCGCTGCCGGAACGCGTACCGTAAGTACCTGCCAACACGCTGGCATCCAGCGCCAGGCTGCCCTGGCCTTTCCTGGTGAAGATCTGCACCACGCCGCCGATAGCGTCGGCACCGTACAAGGTGCTCAGCGGGCCGTAGACGACCTCGATATGGTCCACCGCGCCCAGCGGAATCGCGTTCCATGCCGCCGCGCCGCTGCTGGCGGACCCGATGCGCACGCCGTCGACCAGTACGATGACCTGGTTGCCGTTGGAGCCGCGCAGGAAAACGCTGGCGTTGGTGCCGGGGCCGCCATTGCGGGTAACTTCGATGCCGCGCTGGCGCTGCAGCAATTCAGTGATGGAGCCGGCGCCGCTGCGCGCGATTTCTTCGGCGCCGATGGCCAGCGTGTCGCTGATGATGTCGCGCGCTGCCTGCGGCGTGCGGGTGGCGGTGACCAGCACGGAATTCAATACCGGAACCTGGGTTTGTGCCTGGACGGCAGGTGCGGCAACGGCCAGTGCCAGCGACGCGAGGGCCGCTTGCCGTGTGACGGGAAAAGACATGACAACTTTCTTAACGGGCCGCCGGCCCACGTCCCCGTAAGCCGGCATGAACAGGAACGGGCGCAGGGCGCGTTCCCACCTGGTCTGGCCGGTATCCGGGCTGGCAAGTCTGGCGGCCTGGCCTTCCCATGCTTTCGCACAGTGGCCGGGAGGTCGCTGCCGCACATTGAAGGCGGCACTTGCTTACCGTTGCGGGGGCAGCACACGTTGGCTGTCAGGGACAGCGCCGTGTTTCCCGTTTAACTGCATTCGAGAATTCGATTGCGGGCACCAAAACCCCGCCATTATACGGGCTTGGCGGGCCAGGACAAGCGAAGGATCTCGCAATACTTGATGTGGTTTGGCTTGGCGGCCGCCTGTTGCAGGGGCTCGCCGGCGGCGATGGCAGCCATCAAGCGGATGGTGCCGGCGTGGCAGACCACGATGGCGTCGTGCTGTAGCGCGTCGAGGAAGGATTGCACCCGGCCGGCCACTTCGCGCACGGTTTCGCCGCCGCCGGGGCGGTAGCCGAGCAGGTCGGCGGCCCAGGCATCGACCTCGGCGCGTGCGATGTCGGGCCAGCTGCGCAGTTCCCAAGTGCCGAAATTCATTTCCATCAGGCGTGCGTCGGGCGCGAAGGCGCCCAGCAGGGAGGCCAGGGCAGTGCAGCGTTGCAGGGGACTTGAATACAGGCGATAGCCCCGCGCCAGGACATCGGCCAGTTGCGGTGCCAGCGCGGCGTAGCCGGCGGCGAGGGCGTCCGCCGCCGCCGGGATGTCGCTGCTGCCGTAGCACACGCCGGATGCGACGTCGGGCTGGGGGTGGCGGATAAGGATCAGTTCCACACGCAGGCCAGCACGCCGAGGTTGAACACGGCTTCCGTCAATTGCTGGACGGCGCCGAGGCAGTCGCCGGTATAGCCGCCCAGGCGCCGCTGGAATTTGCGTGCCAGCCAAAACGTTGCCAGCAGCATGCCGGCCAAGCCGGCGCCCAGTGCGGCAGGCGACAGCCAGCCCAGGGCCACGGCACCCGCGGCCGGGAGGGCTGCGGTCAGCGCTGCGATGGCAAATTCGCCGTTGCGCATCTCCTGCGCCAGCGGCTTGGCCTTGCCCTCGGCCCGCGCATACTCCATGCGCCAGATCAGGGAGCAGGCCATGAGGCGCGACAGCGGGTGCGCCGCCAGCAGCGCGCCCAGCACCGCCAGCTTCGGCATGCTGGCCAGCGTCGCCACCTTGGTCGCCAGCATCAGGCCGATGCCGATGGCGCCATAGGCACCGATGCGCGAATCCTTCATGATTTCCAGAACGCGCTCGCGCGTGTGGCCGCCGCCAAGGCCGTCGCAGCTATCGGCAAACCCGTCCTCGTGGAAAGCGCCGGTGGCATAAATGGCGGCAGCGGTAGACAGCAGCACGGCAACCGCCGGCGGCAGCACGAATGCGGCCGCCGCGTAGACGCCCCCCGCAATCGCCGCCACCACCAGCCCTACAGCAGGGAAGTAGCGCGAGGCATGATGCAGCCAGTCCGGCTCGAAACCGACCCAGCGCGGAATAGGCAGGCGCGTGAAGAATTGCAGTGCAATGAAGAACAGGCGCAGCTGCTGCATGGGCGATTACTCGGACTTCTCGCTGACCTGGGCCGACTCGAAAGTCGCCATCTGGTTCAGGAAGTTGACGGCAGCGTGCAGCAGCGGCACGGCCAGCGCGGCGCCGGTGCCTTCGCCCAGGCGCAGGCCCAGGTCCAGCAGCGCGCGGCCGCCAAGGAAGTCCAGCATGCGCTTATGGCCATTCTCGTCGGAGCAGTGCGAGAAGACGCAGTAATCCAGGATTGCCGGCTGCACGCGGGAGGCCACCAGCAGGGCGCTGGTGACGATGAAGCCGTCAATCAGGAGTACCATGCGGCGTTCGGCGGCCTTCAGCATGGCGCCGGCCATCATCGCGATCTCCAGGCCGCCGAAAGTCGCCAAAGCCTGCAGGCCGCCCTGCGCATCCGCGTGCCGGGCCATGGCCGCTTCGATCACGCGTTGCTTGTGCAGCACGCCTTCCGGCGCCAGGCCGGTGCCGGCGCCGACGCAATCCGCCACCGGAATGCCGGTCAGGCGGTGCATCAGCGCTGCTGCGGCGGTGGTATTGCCGATCCCCATCTCGCCGAAGCCCAGCACATTGCCCGGCAATTCGGCTACCAGGTCCATGCCGCATTCGATCGCTTCCATGCACTGCTGCACCGACATGGCCGGCTGCTGTGCGAAATTGGCGGTGCCGGGAGCGATCTTGCGGTTGACCAGGCCTTCGCGCGGCCCGAAATCATGTTTGACGCCCGCATCCACCACCTTCAGCGAGCAGCCATTCTGGCGCGCGAAGACATTGATGGCGGCGCCGCCGGCCAGGAAGTTCTCCACCATCTGCCAGGTTACGTCCTGCGGGAAGGCGGAAATGCCTTCCGCCATCACTCCGTGGTCGCCTGCGAACACCAGGATGGCAGGCTCGCGCACCTGCGGGCAGGTGGTCTGCTGGATCATGCCGACCTTGTGCGCCAATCCCTCCAGCGCCCCAAGGCTGCCCTGCGGCTTGGTCTTGTTATTGATGGCGCGATCCAGTTGGGACGCGAGGGCTTCGTCTTTGAGCGGGGTGATGTGTGGGATAGTCATCGCGGAATTATAATGCCGGTATGCGCATACTTATCATTGAAGACAATAAGGATATTGTCGCCAACCTGTACGGCTTCCTTGAGCCCAAAGGATATGTACTGGATACGGCAGCCAATGGATACGGTGGATTGGCGCTGGCTACCGAGCATGAATACGATGCCGTCGTGCTCGACGTCATGCTGCCCGGCCTGAATGGCATGGAGCTGTGCCGCAAGCTGCGCGGCGAACTCGGGAAGGCCACGCCGGTTTTGATGCTGACTGCGCGCGACACGCTGGAAGACAAGGTTGCCGGCTTCGAGAGCGGTGCCGACGACTACCTGGTCAAGCCGTTCTCCCTGGTGGAACTCGAGATCCGGCTGCGCGCCCTGGTGCGGCGCGCGCGCGGCGCCCAGGCCGCAACACCGGTATTGCAGTTCGGCGATCTGACATTCGACACTGTCAATTACGAAGCGCGCCGCGCCGGCCGTCCCTTGGCACTGACCCGCACCGGCTACACCATCCTCAAGAGCCTGATGAAGGAAGCACCGCGCGTTGTGACGCGCGACGCGCTGGAGCACGACGTGTGGGGCGATGAGCGCCCCGACAGCGATGCGTTGCGTACCCATATCCATGCGCTGCGCCAGGCATTGGACAAACCTTATCCTTTTGCCATGCTGCGCACCATCCCGGGCATCGGCTACAAGCTGGTGAACACAGATGAAGAAAACTGATTCGCTGCGCCGGCGCATCATCGGCGCCTATATGACTTTTGCGATCGCGGTTTCCGCGGTGTTTGCCATTATTGCCGCCCTGGCAGTGGAAGGCATCGAGGAAAAGCTGGTTGACGAACGCCTGGAGGAAGTCGCGTTGTGGGCCGCGCCGCGCCATACCGGCGGCATGCCAGTCCAGATGCCGGCCGGCTTGTCATTCCATCATGGCGCCGACATCCCCCGTTCGCTGCGCGGACTGCCGCATGGGGTGCGTGAAATTACCGTCGACGGAACCGACCTGCATGTATTGGCCGGAAACGATGGGCATGGCGAATTCGTCGTAGTGGACCACGATAGCGAATATGAAAAAATCGAGATCGTCGTGTATTCGATGTTTGCTGCGGGTTTTCTTGCTTTCGTTGCCTGCTCGCTGCTGCTGGCGCGTTTCCTCGCCAACCGCATTGTCACGCCGATTACCTTGCTGTCGCGGGCAGTCGAAGAGCGCCAGGACCAACTGCCTTGCCTGGAACGTGACGATGAACTGGGCGTGCTGGCGCGCGCTTTTACCGGCCGCACAGGTGAACTCAAACAATTCCTTGACCGCGAGCGTTTCTTCACCGGTGACGTCAGCCACGAATTGCGCACGCCGCTGACCGTGATCAGCGGTGCTGCGGAAGTATTGATTGCGAATACTGAAGGCGAACCCGGGCTGCAGGCGCCGGCCGAACGGATATACCGCGCCGCGCGCGAAGCCAGCGATGTGGCGAGCGTGCTGCTGCGCCTGGCTCGCTCGCCGCAAGGCCTGGAGGCGCCGCCGCAGTCGGTGGCCGAGCTGGCGCAGTACGAAGCGGCCCGCTGCCAGGCGCTGGTGGCTGGCAAGCCTGTCGCCCTGCGCTACCTGGAAGGCGCCGACTTCACCGTACATGGCTCGCGCGAACTGCTGCAGGCAGCGATCGGCAACCTGCTGCGCAACGCTTGCGCCTACACGGAGCGGGGCGAAGTCGTGCTGCGCCTGGAACAGCGCTCTATCGTCGTGGAAGACACCGGCCCCGGCTTGCCGGCGGCGGCCATGGCGCGCCTGCGCGGCGAATCCGGCCCGGACGGCGATGGCGCCTCGTCGGGCACAGGTCTCGGCCTGGGGCTGGTGCAGCGCATTTGCAGCTACCTCGGCGCCGAGTTGCACGTTCAGCAACGGGAGGGCGGCGGCACCCGCTTCCATATCAGCTTCCCAGCCGATTTAACGCAATCTTAACGCCGTCTTTACATAGCCTTTACCAGACGCAAAGTATCGTGCGAGGATGAAATTTCCTCGCATTCGCTCCGCCTACCTTCCGCTTGCCACTGCTTCCTTCCTGGTCCTGATCTATAACATCAGTTTCTGGAAGAGCTTTGTGTCGGCCACAGGCGGGTTCCAGGCCTCCAACCTGCTGCTCTACCTGGGTTCCGCGCTGATGCTGGTCCTGTTGTTCAGCGGGGTGCTGGCGCTGGTGAACTTCCGCCGCCTGTTCAAGCCTGTGGTAATTGCGCTGTTGCTGCTGTCCTCCCTGACGGCCTATTTCATGTCCCAGTACGGCATCGTGGTGGATGCTTCCATGGTGCAGAACGTGGTGGAGACCGATGTGCACGAAGCGGGCGAGCTGTTTAGCTGGAAGCTGGTGCAATCCATATTGCTGCTTGGCGTAATCCCGTCCTGGCTGGTCTGGCGCCTGCCGGTGCGCTATGCGCCGCTGCGCCGCGAAGTGCTGGTCAATACCGGCCTGGTGGCCGGCTCGCTGCTGCTTGCCACTGGCCTGTTGTTCGTGTTGTTCAAAACCCTGGCGCCGGCCATTCGTGAGCATCGCGAACTGCGTTTCATGCTGACGCCTACCAACGTATTTCAGGCTACGAACAGCTACCTCAAACGTAAATGGGCGACTGCCACGGTGATCGCGCCTCTCGGCACGGATGCCGCCAGGGGCAGCTTGTGGGCGGCAGCCGGCAACAGCCAGCGCAGTGTGACCGTCATCGTGGTCGGGGAGACCGCCCGTGCCATGAATTTCTCGCTGAACGGCTATGAGCGCGAAACCAACCCGCGCCTGGCGCAAGTGCCGTCGCTGGTCAACTTCAATAATGTCAGCTCTTGCGGCACTGCCACCGCGGTCTCGGTGCCATGCGTGTTCTCCGACCTCACGCGAGAAGGTTATTCGGAAGATAAGGCGCGCAGCAAGGAAGGCTTGCTGGATGTGCTGCAGCATGCCGGATTGGAAGTGATCTGGCGCGACAATAATTCCGGCTGCAAGGGCGTGTGCGCCCGCGTGCGCTACGAAGACTTGTCCAAGCCGGTCGCCGGTAACCCGCTGTGCAATTCGGAAGAGTGCTTCGACGAACGCCTGCTTGAAGGCTTGCCGGACCTGATCCGCAACGCCAAAAAGGACCTGGTGATCGTGCTGCACCAGAAGGGCAGCCACGGCCCGGCTTATTGGAAGCGCTATCCGGACGAATTCAAGAAGTTTGGCCCGGTATGCCAGACCAATGAACTGGAGCAGTGCTCGCGCGAGCAGATCACCGCGGCCTACGACAACACCATCCTGTACACCGATTATTTCCTTGATAAGACCATCAAGGTGCTGAAAGAGACCGGCGTGCCGGCCTCCATGCTGTATTTCTCCGACCATGGCGAGTCGCTGGGCGAGAAGAATATGTACCTGCACGGGGCGCCGTATATCTTCTCGCCGGAAGAGCAGCGCAAGGTGCCAATGATGCTGTGGATGTCGGATAGCTTCAGCCAGCGCTTCCATGTTGACCGAAGCTGCCTCGCTGCACGTAGCAGCCAGCAGTTCTCGCACGATAACGTATTCCATTCCACGCTCGGCATGCTGAATGTGAGTACCGCGGTTTACAACCCCAAGTTAGATATGTTCCATGCGTGTATTGATGATGCTTAAGAATTCCCGGGGATTGCTGGCGCTGGCCGCGTCGGCAACCCTGATCCTGTGGATCGGCCAGTTCACGGATATTGACCTGCGCCTGGCCGATATGACCTTCGATCGGGCTCGCGGCGTGTTCCCTTTGCAGCACGCCTGGTTTGCCGAACAATTCAACCATGTGATCCTCAAAGCCGTCCTGTCATGCCTGGGCGGCGCCGCAGTGGTGCTGGCCTTGCGGGACGTCTGGCGGCCGCACCTGGACTGGGCGCCCGCGCGGCGCCTAGGGATGCGGGTACTTGCCATGTCGGCCATCAGCGTGCCGGTGGTGGTCAGCCTCCTGAAGCGTGCCAGCACGTCGCATTGCCCTTGGGACCTGGAACGTTACGGCAGCCACGCTCCATATATACGCTTGCTCGAATGGATGCCGGCCGGGATCGACGCAGGCCACTGCCTGCCTGGCGGACACGCGTCCAGCGCGCTGTGGCTGATCGCCATAGCGGCCTTCTGGTGGCCGGAGCAGCCACGCAAGGCCCTGGGTGTCGGCGCACTGATGATGGCATTCGCCTTGGGCGTCGGAATTATCCAGCAACTGCGCGGCGCCCACTTCCTTACGCACACCCTGTGGTCGGCCTGGATCGCTTGCGCAGTCGTGATGGCGAATTATTCCCTTGCAAAACGCCAGACGTTTGGTTATAGTTCTGTCCCTCGCAACGCAACACTGTTAAAACAGTAAGCGAAACGAGAAAAAGAAGGGGTTGACGAGTTGCACGCTGTACCGCATAATCTCGCTTCTCTGCTGCTGACG
>NZ_LMDB01000014.1 GCF_001425005.1 Duganella sp. Root336D2
ATGCAGGAATTACGGGGCAGCGCCATGCAGCTGTGGAATTGGAAATGGGCACAGCTTAAACTAAGCGGCAAAGTGTCTTGACTGATGGGTCCACTTTAGAGTTCATCCATGTTCATCATTTAAAGCCACTTGCTGAAATCAAGGAATCGTATGTGGTCGACCCTATTCAGGACTTGGTTCCCCTTTGCCCCAACTGCCATGCAATGATTCACCGGTCAGATCCGGCGCTGTCCGTCGAAACGCTCAGAGACGAAATTAAGCAAGCTAACCTCAAGCGCTGAACACAAATCGCAGCTGCACTATGCTGTGCAACCTCCCCAGTAGATTTAGGACATGGCCGCTGCGAGCTTCACAGGAATCTGGCTTAGCGTTGGTTCTGAACGAACTGCAAACTCCCCTGATACTTATAATATAAGCGTGCTTTACCGACCCCGTTGTGAAGAATTTTTATGTGATGGACGGCGTCGGGGAATTTTGCCGATTCCATTTGTGCCGTACAAGCTACGGTATTGCGCAACGTAGGTTTCGCGAATGCGGGCATGCATTCCAAGGTGTTCGGAAATGAAAAAGCCCATGGAATTCCATGGGCCTTAGCAATTTAGCGAGGAAGCTTTATACGTCGATGTTACCCGCGCGTAGCGCATTGGTCTCAATGAAGTTCCGTCGTGGCTCCACATCATCACCCATCAGCGTAGTGAAGATCTGGTCAGCAGCAATCGCGTCTTCGATCTGCACTTTCAGCAGGCGGCGGACGGTCGGGTCCATGGTGGTTTCCCACAGCTGCGATGGGTTCATCTCGCCCAGACCTTTGTAGCGCTGCTTGCTCACGGTGCGTTCCGCTTCGTCGCGCAGCCACTGCATGGCGTGGTGGAAGTCCACTACGCCGCTTTCCTTGGTGCGCTCGCCTTCGCCGCGGCGGATCACGGCGCCTTCGCCAATCAGGCCGGTGAAGGTGGCGGCGGCGTCGGCCAGCACTTTGTAGTCGGCGCCTTGCACGAAGTCGGCGTCGATCGAGGAGACCTTCACGTTACCGTGGTGCAGGCGTTCGATGCGCAGGGTGTGCTTGTCGGACAGTTCGTCGGTGGTCACGGAAACCTTCACGGCGCTGTCGTTGATGTTCGCTTCCAGCGCCTTGGCCGATGCCTGGGCTGCGTCGATGGTCGCCAGGTCGAGCGTTACGCCGGTCATGATGGCAGTCAGCGCGGCGCGGTCGATCACGCGGGTCAGGCGGGTCATGATGGCGTTGGCCATGTTGTAGGTGCGTGCCAGTTCGCCCAGCGCTTCGCCCTGGATGATGTCGGCGCCGTCGCGCGGGGTCAGGGCGGCGGTGTTCAGCGCTACGTTCATCATGTAGCCGGCTTCTTCCAGGTCGTCCTTCAGGTAGCGCTCGTCGCGGCCGGCCTTTACCTTGTACAGCGGTGGCTGTGCAATGTAGATGTGGCCGCGCTCAACCAGCTGCGGCATCTGGCGGTAGAACAGCGTCAGCAGCAGGGTGCGGATGTGGGCGCCGTCGACGTCCGCGTCGGTCATGATGATGATGCGGTGGTAGCGCAGCTTTTCGATATTGAATTCGTCGGCGCCAATGCTGGTGCCCAGGGTGGCGATCAGGGTGGTGATCTGCTCGGAAGACAGCATCTTTTCGAAGCGTGCCTTCTCCACGTTCAGCACCTTACCGCGCAGTGGCAGGATGGCCTGGAACTTGCGGTCGCGTCCCTGCTTGGCGGAGCCGCCTGCGGAGTCACCCTCGACGATGTACAGTTCGCACAGGGCTGGGTCTTTTTCCTGGCAGTCGGCCAGCTTGGCGCTCAGGCCCAGGCCGTCCATGATGCCTTTGCGGCGGGTCAGGTCGCGGGCTTTGCGCGCTGCTTCACGGGCACGCGCTGCTTCCACGATCTTGCCGCAGATGATCTTGGCGTCGTTCGGCTTTTCCATCAGGAAGTCGGTCAGCGTCTTGGCGACGATCTCTTCGACCGGGCCGCGCACTTCGGATGAGACCAGCTTGTCTTTGGTCTGGGACGAGAACTTCGGTTCCGGCACTTTCACGGACAGCACGCAGGTCAGGCCTTCGCGCATGTCGTCGCCGCTGATTTCAACCTTGGCCTTCTTGGCGAAGTCGTTTTCGTCGATGTACTTGTTGATCACGCGGGTCATTGCCGCGCGCAGGCCGGTCAGGTGGGTGCCACCGTCGCGCTGCGGAATGTTGTTGGTGAAGCAAAGTACCTGTTCGTTGAAGGCGTCGTTCCATTGCATGGAGACGTCGACCGAGATCAGGGTGCCCTGGTCGGAGTTGCGTTCGCCGGTGGCCTGGAATACGGTCGGGTGCAGTACGGTCTTGGCTTTGTTGATGTATTCAACGAAGCCGCGGGTGCCGCCTTCGAATGCGAAGATTTCTTCCTTGCCGTTGCGCTGGTCGGTCAGCTTGATGTTGACGCCGTTGTTCAGGAAGGACAGTTCGCGAATACGCTTGGCCAGGATCTCGTAGTGGAACTCCACGTGCGTGAAGATCTCTTCGTCGGCCCAGAAGTGCACGTCGGTGCCGCGCTTGTCGGTTTCCCCGATCACTTTGATCGGGGAGACGGCCACGCCGTCGATCATTTCGATTTCGCGGTTTTGGGCTGCGCCGCGCACGAATTCCATCTGGTGCACTTTGCCGTCGCGGCGGATGGTGACGCGCAGCAGCTTGGACAGTGCGTTGACGCAGCTGACGCCCACGCCGTGCAGGCCGCCGGAGACTTTATAGGAGTTCTGGTCGAACTTGCCGCCGGCGTGCAGCTCGGTCAGCACGATTTCGGCTGCGGAGCGTTTTGGCTCGTGCTTGTCGTCCATCTTCAGGCCGACTGGAATGCCGCGGCCGTTGTCGGTGATCGAGATCGAGTTGTCGCTGTGGATGGTGACGTGGATCTCGGAGCAGTGGCCGGCCAGGGCTTCGTCAATCGAGTTGTCCAGCACCTCGAATACCAGGTGGTGCAGGCCGGTGCCGTCGGAGGTGTCGCCGATGTACATTCCAGGACGCTTGCGGACTGCTTCCAGGCCTTCGAGGATCTGGATCGAGGCGGCGCCGTATTCTTCTGCTTTGGCCTTGGGTTGTTCGTTGTGGCTTTCGGACATGGACTGCTTTCTCTTTAACGAATTACTTTTGTGCTCTTTTTTAAACCCGGTAAACCTGGGTACGACCCAAGGGTCGGACCCTGTCGGCTCTACGGCCGGCGGCTTCGGCATACCGGGGTCTGACCCTTGGGTCTGACCCCGATTTGCCGGGTTTAAATGCGCATCGGCATTACAACGTATTTAAAGTCTTGGTTCTCTGGAATCGAGATCAGTGCGGAGCTGTTGCTGTCACCCAGCGCTACGTTGACCTGGTCGCACTTCAGGTTGTTCAGCACGTCCAGCAGGTAGGTCACGTTGAAGCCGATGTCCACGCTGTCGCCGCCGTAGTCGATTTCCAGTTCTTCAACCGCTTCTTCCTGGTCCGCGTTGGTGGACGAGATCTTCAGCGAGCCTGGGGTGATGATGCAGCGTACGCCCTTGAACTTATCGCTGGTCATGATCGCGGCGCGCTGCAGGGAGCGCAGCAGCTCTTCGCGGCCGATGGTGAAGTTGTTGGTGTAGCCCTTCGGGATCACGCGGGTGTAGTCAGGGAACTTGCCTTCCACCAGCTTCGAGATCAGCTCGATGTCGGCGAAGGTCAGCTTGACCTGGCTTGCGGCGATGTCCAGCGATACGGCTTCGTCGGTTTCTTCCAGCAGGCGTTGCATCTCGATGATGGTCTTGCGCGGGATGATGACTTCTTCGCGGGCGAAATTCTGGTCGGTCTCTACCTGGCAGAAGGCCAGGCGGTGGCCGTCGGTCGCTACGGCGATGACCTTGTTGCCGTCCAATACCAGCAGCAGGCCGTTCAGGTAGTAGCGGATGTCCTGCTGCGCCATCGAGAAGTGCACCATGTTGAACAGGTGCTTCAGGGTTTTTTGCGGCAGCTGGAAGCTGGCGGTGAAGCTTTCTGCCTGCTGCACGGTCGGGAATTCTTCGGCGGCCAGGGTCTGCAGGGCGAAGCGCGATTTGCCGCTTTGTACGGTCAGGCGCTTGTTCAGCAGGGTCATGGTCACGTCGCCGGCTTCCGGCAGCGCGCGCAGGATGTCCAGCAGCTTACGCGCGGCGACCGTGGTGCCGGTGACGTCGGCACCCGAGCCGATGTCTGCGTGGGTCGTGATCTGGACTTCCGTGTCGGTGGAGAGGAAAGAGACGCTTTCACCTTCCTTGCGGATGAGGATATTGGCCAGAATCGGCATAGTGTGCCGACGCTCGACAATACCGCTCACGATCTGCAGTGGCCGGAGAAGCGTGTCTCGGGTGGTTTTGACCAGTTGCATAAATATCCTCAGTTAATGGGTTGGTACGTTGGTTCTTTTGTTAACTCGACAGTATAGCAGTCTGAAACCGGTAATTCGGGGTCAGACCCAAGGGTCTGACCCGCTGACGCGACGGCCGCCGGTCGGGTCTGACCCTTGGGTCAGACCCAGATTTACCGGTTTTAGCCTTTCAGCGTCTGCTCCAGCACGTGCAATTCATGGTTGCACTCCGGGTTCTTGGTACGGTCCGCCGCAATCTTGCGCACGGCGTGCAGCACGGTAGTGTGGTCGCGTCCTCCGAACAGTTCGCCGATTTCCGGCAGCGATTTCTGGGTCAGCTCCTTGGCCAGGTACATGGCGATCTGGCGTGGGCGGGCGATGTTGGCTGGGCGGCGCTTGGAATACATGTCCGCCACCTTGATGTTGAAGAAGTCCGCCACCGTTTTCTGGATGTTTTCCACAGAAATCTGGCGGTTCTGCACAGACAGCAGGTCCTTCAGCGCCTCTTTCACGATATCGATCGAAATATCCTTACCGTGGAAGCGGGAGTAAGCCAGGATCTTGCGCAGCGCGCCTTCCAGCTCACGCACGTTGGAGCGCAGGTGCTTGGCGACGAAGAAGGCGACGTCGTCGTTCAGGGTCACGCCTTCGGACTTGGCTTTTTTCAGCAGAATTGCGACGCGCATTTCCAGCTCCGGCGGCTCAATCGCCACCGTCAGGCCGGAGTCGAAGCGCGAGATCAGGCGGTCATCCATGCCGGTGATCTCTTTCGGATACGTGTCCGAGGTGATGATGATCTGCTTCTTGGCCGCGATCAGCGCTTCAAACGCATAGAAGAACTCTTCCTGCGTGCGGGACTTCCCGCCGAAGAATTGAATATCGTCGATCAGCAGCATGTCCAGCGAGTGGTAGTAGTGCTTGAAGTCGTCGAAACCCTTGCGCTGGTAAGCGGTCACTACGTCGCGAACGTACTGTTCTGCGTGGATGTAGCGGATGCGGGCGCCTGGCTGGTCGGCCATCACCTGGTTGCCGATCGCGTGGATCAAGTGGGTCTTACCCAGGCCTACGCCGCCGTAGAAGAACAGCGGGTTGTACGACACGCCTGGGTTGTTGGCGACCTGGATCGCGGCGGCGCGCGCCAGCTGGTTGGCCTTACCGGTCACGAAGGAGTCGAAGGTCAGGTCCGGGTTGATGCGGCTGTTTTCGCGGGTCTTCGGATTCTGGTATTCGGCGGCGGCGGTCGGCGCGGCGGCGGCGGCCGGGCTTTCCGGGCGCATATCGCTCAGCGGGCCGGACACCACGGCGGGTGCGGCAGGTTTTTTCAGGGCGTGGGTGCGCGGGTCGAGGACGAACTGCACCTCGATGACGGTTTCCCAATACTGGCAGGCCAGGGCCGTGATGCGGCTAGCGAATTGAGTCTTTACCCAATCCAGCTTGAACCGGTTTGGCGCAGCAACGCGCAGCTTGTTGTCCTCGAAATCGAGGGGCACAAGCGGCTTAATCCAGGCACTGAATTGTTGCGGCGTCAGCTCAAGTTCCAGTTGCTGGGAACAGGACTGCCAGAAATTTTCCATGAATCTATCTATATGCAAAAAGTGTGGGAGGGCGTTCGTAATCGCCACACGTAACGCGCTATTCTAGCCGCTAAGTCGGAAGTTATCCACAGGTTAACCAGAAATTTTGCACAACCGTGCTGGGGCTGGGTTTTTTGCAACCAAACCGGTAACCCAGGGTCAGACCCAAGGGTCTGACCCGGACCATCGGCCGCCGCGTAGTCGGGTCTGACCCTTGGGTCAGACCCTGATTTACCGGTTTAAGTGGTTGACAGTAAACCGAAAAATCCTGATAATTCTGGGTTCCCCGCCCGTAGTCCGTGATTATTCAGATTAACGACGCGCGGATTTAGCGGGCAGTGAGATTGGCGCAGTGCGCGAAATGTCATTGGCACCAACATTTTTAGGGACACCGTCCGTCCCGATTTTGTATTTTTTAGCGAGACCAACATGAAACGTACTTACCAACCTTCCGTTGTGCGTCGCAAGCGCACCCACGGCTTCCGCGCCCGTATGGCTACCCGTGGCGGCCGCCAAGTCCTGAACGCACGCCGTGCAAAAGGCCGCAAGCGTCTGGCTGTAGTTTAAGCACGCTTGTTAGCTGATCGCGTGGAAAGCTGTCCTAACAGCTCGACAGGCGAAGGCAGACACGACTTCGCTCGCGCTCGGCGCATCATAAAAACGGATGAATTTTCATCCGTTTTTAGTTTGCGGCCAACGCAGAAGAGCGCGCACTTCGTGCTCTATACCCGCCAGAACCAGCTGCCTAATGCGCGGCTGGGCATTGTCGTTGCCAAACGCTTTGCACCGCGCGCGGTTACCCGCAACACCATCAAGCGCGTCACGCGCGAACTGTTCCGCGTTACCGAGCTCCCTGCCATTGATTGCGTGGTGCGCCTGTCGCGCCCCGTCAATAGCAAGGACGGTCCGGCCACCACGGCCAAACTCAAGGCCGAACTGCGCCAGGAACTGACGCGCCTTTTTGCGCAAGCCAACAAGGCCAGGCCGGCAAAATGAAAACGCTGCTGACCATCCTGCTGCGCTTTTACCAATGGGTCATCCGTCCGCTGATGGGTGCACCGAGTTGCCGTTTTTACCCTAGCTGCTCCAACTATGCGCTCGAAGCTGTGCGCGAGCATGGTGCGGCTCAAGGCAGTTACCTGGCCTTTCGCCGGGTATGCCGCTGCCATCCCTGGAATGCGGGCGGGGTCGACCCCGTGCCGCCAAAGCACTTCAACCACTCCTGAAGAACCGAATGGATATCAATAAACGCTCAATCCTGTGGATCGTCTTCGCGGTCTCGCTGGTTATCCTGTGGAATAACTGGATGATCTCGACCGGCAAGCCGTCCATGTTTGCTCCGGCTCCTGTCAAGCCAGCCGCTGTGGCTTCGGCGTCGGCGACTGCCGCCGGTACGCCTGCTCCTGCCGCTGCCGGCGCCGCCGCTGCGGTGGATGGCAGCGCGGTCGCTGCTCCGGTCAAGACCGAAGTGGTGACCATTACTACCGACGTGATGCGCGTCGATATCGACACCCTGGGCGGCACCATCAAGCGCCTGGAACTGCTGAAGCACAAGGGCAGCGCCGATCCGGGCTGGCTGGGCGGATGCTGGGGTCTGTTCGAATTCTGCAAACCTAAGGGCGGCAATAACACCGAGGTGCTGTTTAGCGAGAACGGTAAGCATATCTACCTGGGCGAAACCGGCCTGGTAGGCGCGCCTGGCCTGCCGAATCACCTGACCGCATTCGTGGCCCAGCCGGGCGCGCGCATGCTGAATGATGGCAACCAGGTGAAACTGGTGCTGGAAGCCGAGCAGGGCGGTGTCAAGCTGGCCAAGACCTTCACCTTCAAGAAGGGCGACTACGTGGTGGACGTGCAGCACACCGTCACCAACACCAGCGCTGCCGCACTGGCACCGCAGCTATACCTGCAGCTGAAGCATGATGGTACCCCGCCGGAAGGCTCGGGCTTCATGAACCCTTCGTTCATCGCTCCGACCATGTTCACTTCGGAGAGCCACTACAAGAAGTACGAGTTCAAGCAGATCGAGAAAGATGCCAAGTCGCTGGCGGAAGATCCCAAGTTCAAGCCGAGCCATGTGACCGAGGCAAAAGACGGTTGGGTCGCGATTGCGCAGCACTTCTTCGTGTCCGCTTTCGTGCCGCAGGATAAGCTGGACCGCACCATCTTCACCAAGAAAGAAGGCGACAACCTGTACTCGATCGGCGTCGTGCAGCCGCTGGGCACCCTGGCGCCAGGCGCATCGGTGACCAACAATGCCCGCCTGTACTCGGGCCCGCAAGACACCGACACCCTGAAGCAAGTCACCGAAGGCCTGGACCTGGTCAAGGACTACGGCTGGCTGGCCATCGTGGCGCGCCCGATGTGGGCGGCAATGGCTGCCATCCACTCCGTGGTCGGCAACTGGGGCTGGACCATCATCGCCTTCACCGTGGCGATCAAGCTGCTGTTCTTCCCGCTGTCCGCTGCTTCCTTCCGCTCGATGGCGAAGATGAAGACCGTGACGCCGAAGATGACCGCCATCCGCGAGCGCTACAAAGGCGACCCGCAGAAGATGAACCAGGCCATGATGGAGCTGTACAAAACCGAGAAGATCAATCCTCTCGGCGGCTGCCTGCCTATCCTGGTGCAGATGCCGGTGTTTATTGCCCTGTACTGGGTGCTGAATGCGTCGGTTGAAATGCGCGGTGCTCCATGGGCGCTGTGGATCACCGACCTGACCCAGCACGATCCATGGGCGATCCTGCCGATCCTGTACGCGATTTCGATGTACATCACCACCCGCCTGAACCCGCAGCCTGCGGATCCGGTGCAAGCGAAGATGATGATGTTCATGCCGATCGCCTTCTCGGTCATGTTCTTCTTCTTCCCATCCGGCCTGGTGCTGTACTGGGTGGTGAACAACCTGCTGTCGATTGCGCAGCAGTGGGTGATCACCAAGAAGTTAGAGGTTGGCGTAGCCAAGTAAGTTCAAGAAGCCCGCGCCAGACGCGGGCTTTTTTCAACCCCGGTAAACCAGGGTCTGACCCAAGGGTCAGACCCGCTTATGCCGAAGCCCCAGGCCTCAGAGCAGACAGGGTCCGACCCTTGGGTCGTACCCAGATTTACCGGGTTTAAAGATAAGATCACCAAATGAACCTAGATTCCTCCCCCATCGCGGCAATCGCCACAGCGCCCGGCCGCGGCGGCATCGGCGTTGTGCGCGCGTCCGGCAAGAACCTGCAGTCGTTGGCGCAAGCCCTGTTCAAAGGCGCTGACCTCAAACCGCGCCACGCCACCTACATCCCGTTCACGCAAGCCGACGGCACCGTCATCGACCAGGGCATTGCGATCTGGTTCAAAGCGCCGCACTCCTACACCGGCGAAGACGTGATCGAACTGCAGGGCCACGGCGGCCCGATCGTGCTGCAAATGCTGCTGCAGCGCGTGCTGGAAGCGGGCGCCGAGCAAGGCCTGCGCCTGGCCGAACCTGGCGAATTCACCCGCCGCGCCTACCTGAACGACAAGCTGGACCTGGCGCAAGCCGAAGCCGTGGCCGACCTGATCGACGCTTCCACCGAAGCCGCCGCCAAGTCCGCCTCTGCTTCGCTCAGCGGCGCCTTCTCGCAAACCATCCACGCCCTGGTGGAGCGCGTCACCCACCTGCGCATGCTGGTGGAAGCCACGCTCGACTTCCCGGAAGAAGAAATCGACTTCCTGGAAAAGTCCGATGCGCGCGGCCAGTTGAAAAGCATCGTCGAAGCGCTCGACCAGGTGTTCAAGCAAGCCTCGCAAGGCGCGCTGCTGCGTGAAGGTTTGAACGTGGTACTGGTCGGCCAGCCGAATGTGGGCAAGTCCTCACTCCTGAATGCACTGGCCGGTGCTGAAGTCGCCATCGTCACGCCGATCGCCGGCACCACGCGCGACAAGGTCAGCGAGACCATCCAGATCGAAGGCATCCCGCTCAACATCATCGACACCGCCGGCATCCGCGGCCACGATGAGGCGGTGGATGTGGTGGAGCGCATCGGCATCGAACGTACCTGGGGCGAAGTGGGCAAGGCCGACGTCATCCTGCACCTGCTGGACGCCGACCATGGCCCGACCCGGCATGATGAGGTCATCGTCGCCAACTTCCCGCAAGGCGTGCCGGTGCTGCGCATCTGGAACAAGATCGACCTGTCCGGCCACAAGCCGTCGGTCGACGAGATGGCCGATGCAACCCACATCTACCTGTCCGCCAACGAGAAAACCGGCATCGACCTGCTGCGCGCCGAGCTGCTGCGCATCGCCGGCTGGCAGCAGACCGGCGAGTCGCTCTACCTCGCACGTGAGCGCCACCTGATCGCCTTGCGCAACGCCTCCAGGCACCTCGACTACGCCGGCCAGCACGCCGCGCAAACCGACCAGTCGCTGGACCTGTTCGCAGAAGAACTGCGCCTGGCGCAAGTGCAGCTCTCCACCATCACCGGCGAGTTCTCTTCAGACGACCTGCTGGGTGTGATCTTCTCGCGCTTCTGTATCGGCAAGTGAGTTCGCGGGGCGGGAGAAAATGTTGACGAGGTTGCCGTCCGGGTCCCTCAGCAGCAAGGAGCGGTTCCCCCACGGCATAGTCGTTGCCGGCTACGCGATCGAACACTGCATCGACGTCGCTGACTTCAAACTCCAGGATCGCTGATTGGTTGGCTGCTGCTTTGGCTGCGCCTACGTTGAACAGGGCGATCAGCCGTTCAGAGGAAAGGGCCAGTACGGCGCCGTCGAAGTGGATTTCTCCAAATCCTTCTGCCGGACGGTTTGCCGTGATGCCGGAAAGGGGAATCGATGCGAATTTCATTGATGAGCTCCTGACTTGAAAGAGGGCTCAGTCTAAATTCCTGTACTGCCAGATTCTGGCAGTATTGATTGGGCGGCCTCCTGGTGCACCTTGCTCCATTCGCGAAGCAAAGCGGGCATTTCCCCCGTTGCCACGATGCGGTCTGCACGGAAGTTTGTGAAGGCGTTTCTTAGCTCGCACCCGTACATCAGCACCTTGGCCTGGTCAAAATAGACCAGGGCAAATGGCCACACCGCGCGTTGCGTCTCGACGCCGCTGCCATCCATGTAAGTGATCACCAGCTTCTGCTCGGAACGCACGGCTTTGCGAAGCACATCAGGAGACGGCGGGTTGTCTGGCCTGTGCAACGGAGTGCCAATCAGCAGCGCCGACTCCTCCAGCTCGCGTGCAATTCTGCAGGCAATACGGCCGACACCTTGGCCAGTACATTCATCGCCCCCTCGACCAGCGTGTGGTCGCAACGATCGGCGACCCAGCGCATGCCCAGCACCAATGCATCGAGTTCTTCCGAACCAAACATCAGGGGCGGCAGCATGAAGTCCGGTTTCATGACGTAGCCAATCCGTGGCTCGCCTTCTATCATGGGCCCTTGGGCTTGCAGGCTGGCGATATCGCGATACAAGGTGCGGATGCTGACGCCAAGTTCATTGGCCAATACCTTGCCGCTGACCGGGCGGCGGTAGCGGCGTAAGACTTGCAGAAGATTCAGCAGGCGTTCAGAGCGTGACATTGGATGTGGTCATATGCGGCGTAAAGCGGACGTAAAGATAAGCCATCTCTCCAGCTTCTGCATCAGCTTGCGCGTGATGTCATGGAACTAAGTCCTATCGCGCCTGTGCTTCTCATTGGAATAATTTTGTTTCTTTTGGTGCGTTGACGCACGTTGAGTCACCTATGCCGCCGATTTAATCCTGCTATTATTTTGTTGAGGCAGGTCATGTTCCTGTCTGCGCTATGCAGTAACCTTGGTTCCAGGGCATGTCTGTAAAGGGGAATATCGTGGAGACGCAACAGGAAATCCCACCCGCTGAAAGTGTCGCGACGGCCGAGCGCCCAAGTGGCGTGCGCCAATCGTTGCCTCCCAAGGGCTCCTGCTGGTACTGCGAAAGACCGTTGGACGCCGTGCGGCGCTTTTGCGGCAAGGAGTGCGCGGACTCCTTCGATGAAGAGGCGCACTTCTCGGATTGATGGCGGCTAGAGTTCCATCTCCAGCACGTCCAGGGCAGTTTCGAAATCGAATGCATGCGTAGCCGCCGCAATCATCTGGAAGGTCGGCACGCCCAGCGCACTTGCCAGTATCGTCGCCGATTTTTCTACCAGGTCGATGGCCGCACCATCACCTTCACGCAATAATCCCACCAGTTCTTCGATCAATGCGCGCAGATGCGCGGGATCGGCTGCGGGCGTTTCGCCTGGCGCGACTTTGTCGCCATGTTCACGTAAGAGATCGTCGATGCTGCCGCAGGTTTCGCGCAGCAGTACCGTGAGATGCGTCAGCAGGGCGGCCGACTCGGCGCCGTCGGCAATCGCGTTCTCCACCAGCACCGCCTGGTCATGCACAAGCTGCGCACCGATCAGGCCTGCGGAGCCTTTCAGCGAGTGCGCCGCCAGCTGCGCCTTGGCCTCCTGCCGTTGCGAAAGCAGCGACTGGATACGTTCACAGGAATCGCGATAGTCCTGCAGGAAGCGGCGCAGGATTTGAAGATACAACGAACGTTCGCCCATCAGGCGATCCAGTCCCTCCTCGACGTCGAGGCGCTGGCGTATTGGTGCGCTGGAAAGAAGGTTGTTCATCAGGACAGAATTTAGCACTCTGTCCCGATGTGGGCTAGGGGAGGGGCGTTATTTTGTCGTAAATGACCAGTTTTTCGTCACAGGGACACCGTCGACCGTGCCTGAGAAGCTGACGTCATACGTGGTGTTGGCGCTCAGCGTTGACAGCGGAATAATAGCGGCCGACTGTTCCGACGTGTGCGTATCGTTCGCGTGCGTCAGCAGGCGCGTGACCATCTGCAGGCCACCGCGTGGGCGGATGGTGAAGCTTGTCACCTTGATGCCGCCAGCGCTGGCGGTGATGTCCGAATGGACGCTGACCGGGTAGCCAACGGTATTCTGGTTAGGCACCGGGTCCGGCGACTCGGTATCGCTGTCGAAGGAAGTTGGAACCGCGGTCTGGCCGTCCCTCGGATAAACCACCGCCTTGCCCAGGCCCAATCCGGCACTGAGGCTGCGGGTCGCCATGTCTGAGGTGAAATAGGTATAGCCGTTGCCATTGGAGGAAGCGCCAGTGCCCATCTCGCGGAACATCGGTTCAAAGATCACGAAGCGGTGGTAGATCGCCGCGATCAGTTCTTCCGCGTGGGTGAAGCCCGCACGGTCGCTAACGGCGGAAATCACTTCGCCATAGGCATACTCCGAACCCAGGACGTAACCGGCGTTTTCGATACGGTTCTTGACCGTCGCGCCGAAGAAGCCAGGATTGCCGGACACTTCGTCATGCGACACGGTGTTATTCAGGCGCAGGTAGTTGGAGTGCGCTACGGCTGCCTTGTTCAGGAACTCATTACAGGTCAGCATTGTCAAGCCAATGTCGGCGCGGCGGTAATTGAACCAGTTGAAGCCGTCGATTGCCGTGTCGCCTGTTGCACCAGGCTGGCCGGTTGGCGAGACTACGCAGCTGGTGGCTGGTGGATTGGTGACCGGAGGCGTAAGCACCGGTGGAGCGGAGTTGTCACCGCCCCCTCCGCCACCGCCGCAAGCGGTGAGAAGTGCTGCGACCAGCAGGGTTGGCAACTGACGGTGCCATTTGTTGAACGTATCCATAGTGAGCTCCTTCATGGCGCGATTCTATGCCAATTTCAGGCAATATGTGTTTCTTTTGTAATCCTCCGGGCGAGGTAAAATAGCCTTTCTCTTTTGATCATCATTGCCTTAATTTGAATACTCAACGACATCAGCGACTCCAACGCGCCAAATTTGCCTTACCTAGCACGGTAACGCTGCTCTCGATCGCCTGCGGCTTTGCCAGCATCGTGATTTCCGTCGATAACGCCCACCTGGGGCTGGCGCAGGATTACCGCCTGGCTGCGGCCTTGCTGGTGCTGGCCGGGATCTTCGATGCGCTGGACGGCTTCGTGGCGCGCGCCACCGGTACCGGTTCCGACTTCGGCGTGCAGCTCGATTCGATTGCCGACGTGATGAACTTCGGCTGCGCACCTGCGGTGCTGCTGTATTGCTACGGCTTCGTGCAAATGGGTCCGGCGGATCCGACCTTGCTGCGGGTGGGCGGGATTGCGGCGTTCTTCTTTGTGGCCTGCGGCGCTTTGCGGCTGGCGCGCTTTAATGTGAACGTGGGGCGCACCGATCCGAAGTACTTCGTGGGGATGCCGATTACGGCGGGTGCGGCTTGCGTGTCTGCGATGGTGGTGGCGTGGCCGGAGTTTCCGGATTCGAGCCTGGAGGGGTATTACGTCGTGGCGCTGCTGTTTGTGGTGGGCAGCCTGATGGTATCGACCATTCGTTTCCCCAGCTCGAAGCAGAAGAAGAGCGCTGCGGCGCTGGTGCTGCTGGCGGTGAATGTGGGACTGCTGGTTTGGCTGCGGTACTACTACTTCGTGCTGTTCTTTGTGGTGTATATCGCGTTTACCGTGGGGCTGAATTTGGCGTGGCGGGCTGGCTGGCGCGGGATTGCGCCGCCGCAGGTTTTTGCTGATGACTGACCCAAACCGGTAAACCAGTGTCAGACCCAAGGGTCAGACACGACCGGTCGCCGTCGCGTATGCGGGTCTGACCCTTGGGTCAGACCCTGGTTTACCGGGTCAGGCTACCTCGTGCCCCCGCGCCGCGCGCAGGATTTCGAACCACTGCGGCCTGCTCAACGCAAACTGCGTCGCCTCCACCGCCACCTCGATCGACTCGATGCGCCCCGACCCGGTCAACGGCACCGGCCTGCACGGCAACTGCATAATCCACGCAAACACCACACTCGCAAACGGACGATTCAATTCATCCGCCACTTCCTTGATCTTCAAGCGCACACGCTCGCCCTGCTCGTCACCGGCAGTGAACAAGCGCCCGCCGCCCAAAGGCGACCAGATCATCGGCTGCACGCCCAGGTCCTGCAGGCCGTCAAAGGTTTCATCAAACATCGGCTCCAGGTGCAGCGGAGAAAACTCCACCTGGTTGGTCACCAGCGGCACACGCTTGTCCAGCGTCTCGAACTGATGCCGCGAAAAATTCGACACCCCGAACTCCTTCACCTTCCCCTCGGACCGCAAGCGCTGGAAGGAATTCGCCACCTCGTCGAAATCCATCAAAGGATCGGGACGGTGAATCAGCAATAAATCCAGGTAATCCGTCCGCAGCTCCTTCAGCGAATTCTCCACCGACGCCACGATATGCGCGGAGCTGGTGTCGTAATGCTGGATGGTATGCGTCGGGCGGCGGCCGGAAACCAGCTTGATGCCGCATTTGCCTACGATCTGAACCTGTTCGCGCAACGAAGGCTTCAAGGCCAGCGCTTCGCCGAACAAGCCCTCCACGCCATAGCCGCCATAAATGTCGGCATGGTCGAAGGAAGTCACGCCCAGCGCAATGCACTGCTCGATGAAGGCCAGCCGCTGCTGCGGCGTCATGTCCCATTCGGTCATGCGCCACATGCCCGCGACGATGCGGGAAAGGTTCAGTTTCGCCATTACTTCATCCACAGGCGCACGGAATCCCATGCGCGGCCGAAGATCGAAGCCTGGTCAACGGTTTCCAGCGCCACCACCGGCAGTTCCAGCAGCGGTTTGCCATCCACCATCATCTTCAGCGTGCCGACGCGGGTGTTGGCGGCGATAGGCGCCACCAGCGGGTCCTTGCGCTCCAGCAGAGGCTTCATCTTGGCTGCTACGCCTTTCGGCACGGTCACCAGCACGTCGCTGGTGAAGCCGATCTTCACGGTCGCCTGCGAGCCTTTCCAGATTTCCGGGGTGTAGACCGCCTGGCCTTTGGAGTACAGCTTCACGGTGTCGAAGTTCTGGAAGCCCCAGTTCAGCAGCTTCTGGCTTTCCGCGGTACGGGTACCGTCGGAATTGGTGCCCATCACAACGGAAATCAGGCGGCGCTCCAGGTTGCCAGCAGGGCGCTTGGCCGATGCCACCATGCAGAAGCCGGCGGACTCGGTGTGGCCGGTCTTCATGCCGTCGACAGTCGGGTCGAGCCACAGCAGGCGGTTGCGGTTCTGCTGGGTGATCTTGTTGTAGGTGAAGCTTTTCACCGAATCGATCTTGTAGAACTCAGGGTAGTCCTGGATCACATGGCGCGCCAGCACGGACAGGTCGCGTGCGGTGGTGTAGTTCTCCGGCGAAGGCAGGCCGTGCGGGTTGGCGAAGTGGGAATTGGCCATGCCCATGCGCTGCGCTTCACGGTTCATCAGGGTGACGAAGGCCGATTCGTCGCCGGCCACGGCTTCCGCCAGTGCCACGGCGGCGTCATTGCCGGATTGGACCATCAGGCCGTACAGCAGGTCGTTGATCGAGACCGGGGTGGCCGGGTCGATGAACATCTTCGACGAGCTGGAGTCCACTTTCCATGCCTTGACCGATACGTTCACCTTCTGGTCCAGGGTCAGTTTCTTGTCCTTGAGCGCCTGGAAGGTCAGGTAGGCGGTCATGATCTTGGTCAGGGACGCCGGCTCCACGCGCGAATCAGGGTCCTGGGCGGCAATCACTTGTCCGCTGGAGGAATCCAGCAGCAGCCAGGATTTGGCGGCGATGGTCGGCGGCGGCAGCGTTTGCGCTACCGCGGAAGTCATGAGCAGCACACTGGTTGCCAGTGCAGCGATGATCTTTTTCATTGGTGCTTGTTCTTACTATTAGGGGTTGCGGGGGAAATTATTGTGCTTTCGATCCCCACAAGGCGATCACCCAATTCTTGATGTGACCGAGCTTGCGGTGGAAGAAATGGTCGGCGCCGGGGATCACGATCACAGGGATGTCCTGCGGGCGTGCATAATCCAGCACGTCGATCAACGGGATGGTTTCATCGTTTTCGCCGTGGATCAGGATGGTGTCTGCCGGTACGTCGGCGATCTGCCATTTGGCAGCGGCGGTACCGACCAGCACCAGGCGTTCCGCCGGGGTGCCGGCAGCGGCCAGGCGCTGCGCCAGGTGCGACTGTACAAAAGTGCCGAACGAGAAGCCCGACAGCGATACCGGCAGGCCGGGGTAGCGCTGCACCATGTGCTGGTACAGGATCATCATGTCGTCGGTTTCGCCGTGGCCGTGGTCATGCACGCCTTCGGATGCGCCGACGCCGCGGAAGTTGATGCGTGCGGCCACATAACCCAGTGCCACGAAGGTGCGCGCCAGGGTCTGCGCCACTTTGTTCTCCATGGTGCCGCCGTACAGCGGGTGCGGGTGGGCCACCAGGGCGATGCCTTTCGGCGTACCGGCCGGCATGTCGAGCAGGCCTTCCATCAGGCCGGCATTGCCCTGCAGCGTAAACTTCTCGGAATTCTTGTTCATCATTTGATTTTCAGGCGCTCTACTTCTTTGCCGTTGACCAGGTGGCTGTCGACGATTTCGTCGATGTCGGCGGTGTCAACGTAGGTGTACCAGGTGCCTTCGGGGTAGACCACGGCGACCGGGCCGTGTTCGCAGCGGTCCAGGCAGCCGGCGGAATTGATGCGCACCTTGCCTTCGCCGTTCAGGTTCAATTCCTTGCAGCGTTTCTTGGCGTGCTTTTGGGCGGCTTCGGCGCCGCGCGGGCCGCAACTTTCGCGGCCGTCATCACGATGGTTCGTGCAGAAGAACACGTGATGCTTGTAGTATTGGTTGTCGCTCATCTGAAGCCTTTCTTGGTGCAGGCGCTTATTTTACCGGGGTTTCCCGGGTTTCCTTGTTCAGCTTGTGCGATGGGAGGCAAAGGTACCAGAGGGCTGCCAATGGCCACGCCAGCGACAGGAACTGGGCCGCGCCGTAGAAGTTAAGGAATTTCCCTTGCACCCAGGTCTGCAGCGTTTCGCTGAAGTAGGGGTTGGTCGGGGTCGTGTTGACGATCAAAAGGCTCAGCAGCAGCGTAGCCACTGCCAGCCTGCGTTGCGCCACATGGGGCGCGAAAATCAGGCCGCCCAGCATGATCACGCCGATCAGGAAACCGCCCTGGGCGCCTGGCGTGATCCACACGAAGGCGGCGTCGGGACCGAGCTGCAGTGCGGTCGACAGGGTTTTCACCAGCACGGCCGTCACCACCAGCAGGGCAACCAGCGGCGCGCGCGGGGCTGGCTTGCGCAGGATGCACAGCAGGGTCAGGGCCGCGCCCACCATGCCGCAGGCGGTGACGATGGTCTCGGACAGCCAGTACTGCTCCACCGTCAGCGTCACGTCGGGGCGCACCAGGGACGCCAGGTCGATGTCCATGTCCAGCAACTCGCTGAGCCACTCGGACAGGATGGGCAGCAACTGCCCCAGGCCGAACAGGAAGCCCTGGGGATAGATCTGCGTCAGCGGCCAGAGCGCCACCAGGACCAGGCCCTGGCTGGCATGCTGGGCGAACCAGCGCTGGCGCAGCTTGTAGGCATTGCTGGTGTCCATCAGCTTGTGCGCGGTCAGCGCGCCGATGAAGGCGCCGATGATTGTGCCGGCGCTGTTGGTGTAGAAGTCCAGGTTGGACGAGACGCGTGTCGGCAAATAGGTCTGTACCGCCTCCATCGTGCCGGAGACCAGCATGCCGGCAATACTGGCCAGCAGGAAGGCCCAGAAGCCCGTGACCTTGGGCCGCATCGCGTACACCAGCAGCATGCCGAAGGGGATGTAGCCGATCACGTTGATGCCGGCGTCGAAACCGGTCCAATAGCGCGGCAGCGAAGTCCATTCCAGGAAGATCAGCGGCGACAGGCCCTGGTTTTGCCAGCCGGAGAACGGGAACCAGCTCGCGTAGATGATCAGCACCATGTAGGCGAGCAGGGTTGCCCGTGCCACTGGCGAGCCGGTACGCACCTCCGGCTTGGGAGCCGTGGCGGGCGCTGGCGCGGGAGCTGGGGCGGGCGCTTCTTCGTTCATGATTTACTTCGGCATGTTTGCCAGCCAGGCCAGGATGTCGGCGGCGATGCCGTCCGTGCTTTCAGCCAGTGCGCCGGCGCCGCCCGCCGCATCCGCGCTCGCTGCGCGCGCAGTGCGGCTGAAGGTGCGCTGGTCGACCAGCTTGTGGTTGCGGAATACCGAGGCGCGCAGGGTGACGCTGGCGCTGCTTTGCGTGGCGCTATCGAAGTTCTGCGCGAACTCGTCGGCCTCAAGGCGCAGCAGCGGCAGGCCGCCTGCCGCGTCGGTGGTCGACACCACCTTGACGCCGGATTGCGCGATGCGTGCTTTCAGGCGCTGCGACATCAGCTGCAGCGGCGTCACCGACCAGTTGTTGTAGGCATAAGGGCGCGACTGGCGCGCGTCGGCGTACATCAGGCGGTAGTACATGCGCTGCGTGTCGAGCGAGGCCGGGCCGCTGACGTCCGATACGACCAGGGCCGGGATTCCGGCTGCAGGACTGCCGGCGCCATTGGCGCCATTCGTGCCGCTCGTGCCACTGCTGGAGTCCGCGCCGCTCGGCGCCAGGCTGGCAGGCGCCAGCGGTGCGCCCATCGGGCCAAAGTCGTAGGAGGTCGGTTGCGGCCCCTTGCTGGCGCAGCCGGCCAGTGCGGCAGCGGCAGCAACCACGGCGGTCAGGAGAATGTTCTTCTTCATTGCTGGTCCTTATTTGCCAGATGGGTCAAAGCCTGGTTCGCCCGGCCCCGGCGGCGTGCCGGGTGCGCCGAACAGGATGCTGGATGGGCGATCGCTAATATTATTCATGGTGCGGCGTATGGCGCGCATGGAAGACTTGGTTTCATCCGCCAGCCCGGTCACGCCAGGCAGGGTCTCCAGCTCGACGCCGCTGGCCACCGCCTCGACCGAGGTCGTAGCGCGGTCGACGGAGGCGGTAATGCGCTGCACCGCGCCGTCCGGACCCTGCAGGGTGCGCGCCACCTTGCTCGCTTCATTGGCCAGCGTATCCACCGACTGCAAGGCGCGGTCGCCGTGCTCCACCAGCGCCGGGATCTTCTGCACTGCCGGATCGAGCTTGGCCGCCAGGTCCTTGTACGACTGGGCTGCCTGGCTCACGTCGTTGAAGGCGCCCATCATCGCCTTCTGGTTATCCGGACTGAGCAGGGTATCCAGCTTTTTGGTGACATCTTCCGCTTTCTCCAGGATCGCCGTGCCGCGCTTTTCCAGCTGGTCGAACAAGCCTGGCTGCAAAGGGATGCGGCTGGGATTCTGCTTGGTGGTCTCCAGCGCAGGCGAACCGACGGATTCGTCATCCAGCTGGATATAGGCGATGCCGGTCACGCCCTGGTAGCCCAGCATGGCGTAAGTGGTCTTGGTAATCGGCGTTGCCGGGTCGATGCTCAGGTGGATCAGGATCTGGCCGGCCAGCTTCGGGTCGAAATCGATGTCGTCCACCTTGCCCACTTCCAGCCCGCGATAGCGTACCGCAGCTTGCGGATTCAAGCCCGGGACCGACTGCGTGGTCGCGATCAGGAAAGGGTCGTACTTGACCCGGTCGCGATTGAACCAG
This sequence comes from Duganella sp. Root336D2, assembly GCF_001425005.1. Taxonomy (GTDB): domain Bacteria; phylum Pseudomonadota; class Gammaproteobacteria; order Burkholderiales; family Burkholderiaceae_D; genus Rugamonas. The sequence goes on from NZ_LMDB01000014.1 coordinate 20,325, forward strand.
ATGCCGAACAGGACCGCCGCGATCAGCAGCGTGATCGTGAAGATGCCTGTCATCAAAGCGTGTGATCTGTTTTCCATGCCTTGCTCCTTATTCCAGGGCCTCCAGCGCGCGCTTGCCGCGGTCGCCCAGGAAGAATTCCTTGATAAACGGGTGATCGGTCTTGATCACCTCGCGGGTCGGCCCGATCGCCAACACATGTTTTTCCGCCAGCACCGCAATGCGCGTGGACAGCGCGAACAGCGTGTCCAGGTCGTGCGTCACCATCACTACCGTCAATCCCAGCTCACGATGCAGGGACTTGATCAGCGTTACGAAGCTCTCCGACAGGTCCGGATCGAGGCCGGCGGTCGGCTCGTCCAGGAACAGCAGCTTGGGCTCCAGCGCCAAGGCCCGCGCCAGTGCGACGCGCTTGATCATGCCGCCCGACAGGTCGCTCGGCATCTTGTTCGCGTGTTCCGGGCCCAGGCCCACCATATTCATCTTCAGCAGCACCGCGTCGCGGATCAGGTGCGCGGGCAGGGTGCCCAGTTCCTGCATCGGCTGCGCGACGTTTTCGAACACCGTCAGCGCGGAATACAGGGCGCCCTGCTGGAACAGCATGCCCCAGTGGTTGCGCAGTTCCTGCAGGTGGCCTTGCGAAGCAATCGTGATGTCTTCGCCGAAGATGCGCACGCATCCCTTGGTGGGACGTTCCAGCCCCAGCATCTGCCGCAGCAGCACGGTCTTGCCGGTGCCGGAGCCGCCGACGATCGACAGGATCTCGCCCTGCTCGATGGTCAGGTTCAGGTCATTGTGGATCACGGTGCGGCCGAATTTGGTCTGCAGGCTGGTGATTTCCACCACGGGTACGCTGCCGTCGAGCGTCAGCTTGCTCTCGCCCTCGGGGCAGCCGCAGTTGTCTTCCGCTTGTTCCGGCAGGTCGTTCATCAGTAACCCACTCCATTGAAGACGATCGCAAACACCGCGTTCGCCAGGATCACCACGGTAATTGCCGTCACCACCGAAGTGGTGGTGCCGCGGCCCAGGCTTTCCGTGTTCGGCTGGATGCGCAGGCCGAAGTGGCAGGACACCATCGCGATCAGCATGCCGAACACTGCGCCTTTGAACAGGCCGATGTAATAGTTCGCCAGCGGCACGACTTGCGGCAACTTCATGATGAAATAGCGGATCGACAGGTTCAGCTCCCATTTCGCAGCGATCATGCCGCCGATCAGCGCCGCCGCATCGGTCCAGATCACCAGCAGCGGCATCGAGATCGCCAGCGCGATGACTTTGGGCAGGATCAGGCGGTAGCCGTGCGAAATACCCATCACCAGCATCGCATCCAGTTCTTCCGTCACCCGCATCACGCCCAATTGCGCCGTGATTGCCGATCCTGAGCGGCCCGCCACCAGGATCGCTGCCATCAAGGGCCCCAGTTCGCGCACAATCGACATGCCGAGCAGGTTGACCAGGTAAATGTCGCCGCCAAAGTTGCGCAGCTGCTGCGCCGACAGGTAGGACAGCACCACGCCGATCAGGAAGCCCACCAGCGCGGTAATGCCCAGGGCCTGGAAGCCGGCGTGGAAAATATTCGCCGAAATCTCGCGCCACGGCCCGCGCTTCGGATTGGCGGCGAAGCGTCCCGCATCCTGCACCACCGAGCCAATCAGCTGTACGAAGCCGCGCATATGCTCTAGGAAGTGCAGGATGCCGAAGCCCAGCGACGTCACCCAGCCGAACCGCTCCTTGCGCACGCGCGGCATTTCCAGCTTGCCGGCAGCCTCGATGCGTTTGAAGATTTCTTCCTGGCCGTTGACCAGTTTCAGCTTGGCCGGACGCTTATAGTCCCATGCGCTCCACAGCAGCTGCGCGCCGACGTGGTCCAGCATGTCGACGCCGCTCAAGTCCCACTCGACAGCGTGAATGTCTTTTACATGGTTCAGGCAACCCGAAATCCTTTTCATCACCCGCTTGCTGGCGAGTGCACTGACTTGCCAGGTTCCCCCGGCTGAAACGGTGCGCCCGTCTGGGCTGATAGATAACGTTGGCTCTTGAGCAATAGGCATGCCACCAGTGTAAAAGAGTTTCGCCTATAGCGCCACTCAGCGCGGGTCAGGCGGCCAGGTGCCTCGCCTGGCGCGCCGGCGCAGCGCTGGCCGGGGCTGATACCTTCTGTTTCACCCCGTGTCCATCGCGCGCCAGCAGCTCAGTAACAGCGGCTGCGTCCATGCCCGCCACTCCCAGCCAGCGCCCGACCATCACCGCCAGCCGGTCCAGCGCAATCCGGTGGGTCGCGTCCGTGTTGGCATAAAGCCAATCGGAAAACGCCATAAACGATTTGAACGGGGTCTCGCCGAGCAACACCGGCACGGTATGCGTGAAACGGCCCGAATTCGCCACCAGGTCCCAATAGCGCGCGAACCGCACCAGGCGCTGCATGGTCGAAAAGTCAATGTCCCGGTTCGCCAGGATCGTATATGGCGGGTACGGGTCGTACACCATCCCGAATTCCTGGGTATGGCGGATGATCGGGGTGCCGCGCAGGCGCTTCAGGATGCCGAACTGGATCTCGTGCGGTCCCAGTGCCCACAGCTTGTCGAAGCCTTCGGCGAAGCTCTCGACGGTCTCCCCCGGCAGGCCGGCAATCAGGTCAACGTGCATGTGCACGTCCGAATGCTCGCAAAGCCAGCGGATATTGTCCGCAGCCTTGGCGTTATCCTGCTTGCGCGAGATGTTCGCCTGTACCACCGGGTTGAAGCTCTGGATGCCGATCTCGAATTGCAGCGTCCCGGGCGGGAACTTCGCAATGCCTTCTTTAAGCGCGTCCGGCAAATGGTCCGGCACCAGCTCGAAGTGGGCATATACCGGGTCATCCGGCGCCGCGGCCAGCTTATCCAGGAAGAACTGCATGATCTTCAGGCTGGTCTTGATATTCAGGTTGAAGGTGCGGTCGACGAACTTGAAGGTACGCGCGCCGCGTGCGTGCAGCATCTCCATCTCCGCCAGGAAGGCATCGATATTGAACGGCCAGGCTGTCTTGTCCAGCGCCGACAGGCAGAACTCGCACTTGAACGGGCAGCCGCGCGAAGCCTCTACATATAAGGTGCGGTGCGCGATATCTTCATCCGAATAGATTGAATAGGGCAGCTTGATCTCCGCCATTGGCGGCTGCACGCCTGCATGCACTTTCATCAAAGGCTTCGGACCGTTCAGGATCTCGCCGCACAGTTTAGGCAAGGTGACGTCGCCCCAGCCTGTTACCACGTAATCTGCCAGGCGCGTAATTTCCTGTTCGCCGGTTTCGTAAGAGACTTCCGGTCCGCCAAGGACGATGACCAGGTGTGGCGCCACGCGTTTCAGCGTCGCCACCAGGCGGCAGGTTTCTTCAACGTTCCATATATAGACGCCGAAACCGACGATCTTCGGTTGCGCGGCCAGGATGCGTTCCACCATCTCGGTGGTCTTCGCGCCGATCACGAATTCCTGGATGCGCGTCTGCGCTTGCAGCTCCCCCATGTTGGCGAGCAGGTAGCGCAGTCCCAGCGAAGCATGGGTGTAGCGGGCATTGAGGGTGGAAAGCAGGATCGTCATGGCAGGAACTGTAATACGGTATTACGAAACCATGCATTTTACCCTTGCGCGACCGGCGCCGGTCCGTTATAGTTCTGTCCCTCGCAACGCAACACTGTTAAAACAGTAAGCGAAACGAGAAAAAGAAGGGGTTGACGAGTTGCGCGCTGTACCGCATAATCTCGCTTCTCTGCTGCTGACGAACACAACGCTTCGTCGAATAAACAAGGCAGCGATCTTTAAAAATCAACAGTCGATAAGTGTGGGCGTTTGACGATATTGCC
>NZ_LMDB01000015.1 GCF_001425005.1 Duganella sp. Root336D2
TGCGCCGATGATAGTGCTGCAACCAGTGTGAAAGTAGGTTATCGTCAGGCTCTTATTAGAAAAGCCCGCTAGGCATGTGCCAGCGGGCTTTTTGCTTTGCGGCATGTTATATTTTCAGCATGCCTGCGCTCTCCCACTCCTACCGTTACGCCTTTGCTTCTGGTCTTTCAGATGCCGGCCGGCCGCACCTGACATTAGCCACTTCAAATGCGGACCAGCGTCCGCATTTCTTCGAGGGCCGATTGCTGCAACCCCGGCTCGCTTCCGAGCTGCTCACCGCGGTGCACCTGATCGTTGGTTCGCGCTTTTTCCTGCCGGCGAATTCGTTGGCGAAAGTGCTGCGCCTGGCCGATCCAGTGGTCACCTGCGGAGAAGGGGCACTGCGGTTTGAAGGCTTCTCCGGGTGTTGCAGCACCTATATCCGCGCCGACTTTTTGCAGGATGCATATGACGGCGACATACTCGCCAAAGGCACTACCAACGTTGACTTCAACGCGCCGATGCGCGCTGCGCTGGCGCGCGTGCGCGACAGCGAGGGAATGGACCTGTCGGTGGGCGCCGATGGCGTGACCATCAACTCCGTGACGGAGTCCAAAGTCGAATTGCCGCTGCGTTGGTTGCGCGGCATGCTGGAGGTGCAGTCCTACCAGGCTGGCATGCGCTTGCGGCACACGATGAGCGGCATGGAGGCGCTGCGATTCCTGCGCGCTTTACCGCGCAATGCGAATGGCCGGACACCTTTGTGGATCGTTGCAGGTCCAACGGGGCTGCGCATGACGGCGCAGCCATCCCATGATGGCGTACGCATGACGGACAGCTCGCGCCTGCGCGTGCTTGAAACGTTGGCGCCCAAGGCGAAGTCTGTTGCGCTTTACGCGGATGAGGCGCAGCAGTCCAGCGCCTGGGTGCTTGATTTTGGCCCGGCGCGCCTGACGCTGGCCCTGAGTGCGGAAACCTGGCGCGGATTTTCAGGCGAGGGACAGTCCCTGCGCGCCCTGCTGCGCGCTGCCGGCTCGAGCGCATTGTCGTCGGTGCGGGCGCAGCTGAACTGGCAGGCGGCGCTTGATCCGGCTGCGATTGCGGCGGCGCTGGCATTGCCGGCGGGGGAAGTTGCCGATGCGCTGCGCGTGCTCGGTGCGACAGGGCTGGTTGGCTTTGACGTGGCGGCAAACAGCTATTTCCATCGCGTGTTGCCATTCGACCTGGCACTGGTGGACGATTTGAATCCCCGCCTTGCGGCGGCACGAGAACTATTGGAGCGGCAAGCGGTGAAAATTCTCAGCAATGATCCGGTCGAGGCACAGGTGGGTGAGCACCGCGTGCGTGAAGTGGGGCAGGAAATGCAGTGCACCTGTCCGTGGTTTGCCAAATACCAGGGTGCGCGCGGACCATGCAAACACGTCCTGGCGGTGGAGGCGACGCGATGAGCTTCCAGCCTGCCAATGAACTGGAGACACTGATTTACGCCGGCGACGGCGATGCAGTTCTGGCCCACCTCGAAGGCAGGTCGGCAGAGGAGCGTTCTGCCCTGGCTGAACGTCTCGCGGCGGTCGCCGACTTGATGCATTACTGGTGGTGGAATCGTACCGTGCTCCACGATAGCTGGGGCATGCTCGCCACCGATGGCCAACGCGATGCCATTGCTATCGCGGCGTTGGCCTGTGCACCCGCGGATCAGGCTTCCCGCTACCGCCTGCCAGCTGATCGTGTGGTGGAGGTCGCAAAGCGCATAAGACCGTCAGGAATCGGTACACTTGCCCGTGACTTTGCTGCGAGGGGCCACATTGCTGCGGCATTGCAGCTCGCCGCTGAAGGCCTGTCGCCATACGCGCTTGACGAAGAAGGCGTGATGCAGCTGATCTCAATGCCGCGCTGGAATCATTACATGCGCGAATACCTGGTTGAGAACCGCGAGGCACTGCATCCAGTTCTGCTGAAGATTTTTGAGGTCGAAGGCAATAGCGAAGTCAATCTGGCCGGTATCGATAAATACTGCAAAACCGAGCAGACCTGGGCCTGGCACCTGTTGCAGGTCTGTGAGGATGGATGGTATTCACGCACCAAGCTCCTGGCGTGCTGTCTCGCTACCCTGGAGCGGGATTGGCCGCAATTCCGCGCAGGGTGGTTCTCGCGCTTTCATGACCAGCTCGCGCCGTCGGCGGAAGAAATGACGCCTCATGCCGCGTGTTACCTCGGCATGCTGCAAAGCCGGATCCCACCGACGGTCACGCTGGCACTGAAGGCTTGTACCAAGCTGTTCGACAAGAAAGTGTTGGCGCAAAGCGCCTTGCTGGACGCGCTGCCGCAGGTGATGCTTTCCGCCGTGAAGGCTCAGGTCGCGGCGGCACTCAAAATGCTCGACTCCGTGGTCAAACGGGATCCTGCAAGTGCGCATGCGGCAGCGCACGTGGCCATTGGCGGCTTGCAGCATACGGATCCGGATTTGCAGCAGGCGATCCTGGAGCGCATTGAAAAGTGGGGCATGGACGCCGATGCCTGCGGGGCGCTGCAAGGAATGGCGCCTTTTGTCGCGGCAAGCATCAAGCCGAAGCTGGATGCGCTGGTCCTTGGTGAGCCTGTTCCTGCGGCAGCATTTTGGCAGGATATCGTCCTGCCGCCACGTGGCAAGCCAATGTCGGCGCTGGATCCCTCCCGGGCCCTGGCGGTGCCGGCTTCGCTCGATGACCTGGTGGCCATGTGTGCGCGGCTGATTGAAGACGAGAGCGATCTCGATCTGTTCGAAGTTGCTTTCGGCGCCTTGTTACGGGCCACTCCATTGTCGGACGATGACCGCCTGCGTTTCGCGCCGGTGCTGAAACGCGCGCGCAAAGTGAAGATGGACGTGTACGAAATGAAGGCCTGCGTATCGAGCGAGTTCGCGCGCCTGCTACTGCGCCTTGTTGCGGGCGAGCAGCGCGAACGGGCACACAATCGCGCGGGTGTGCTGGGCGTGCTGGCGGAGCGTTTCGAGGATGCGAGCCAATTCGACCTGGCGACGCATCGCGGCGGTTTCATCGACCCTGCCGTGTTGGTGCAGCGCGCGGGCGAACTCGGTGCTGGCGTGGCGCAGTTGCCACTACGCGTACAAGTGCGCGCATTGCTGCGCCTGGCCCCTTCGGACGATGCTGCAATACTGAAGGCAGCGGAAGGACTGCCGGTTACGCCGTTCAGCCAGGCCTTTTGCTACGCGCTGGGCGGGGAATGGCCACGTCAGCCGAATGAGGCGCTATGCCTCGCTGCCTCCCGCATCCGGCATCCTGGCGCGGACGATCCAATGGCTATATCGGGTTTTGGCGGCGGGCTGCCGGATGGCGCTGTAGTCGCACGGGTTGACCTGTATAACGAGCTGGTGAAATGGGAGGGCGGCGAATTTTTCCAGCCCCGGGCCACTGTGCCGGAGCCACAGCCAGCAGTCGATGACATCTTGCTTGCGCCGTATCGCTACCAGGGCTTCTGGAGCGACTCGGAGGCATTGATCCTGTTCGGCGCCGCGCTGTTCCCCTCCAGCCATGAAGCCGTGTATGCGGATGCCTTGCCCGGGCTGGCGCATAACCTGCAATACGCTGACGCGCAGTGGCATCATGGCGCGTGGGTGCGCCTGCTCGGCGACCCGGTAACGGAAATGACGCCGGCCGCGACGAAGACGCTGGCGCTTGCCCTGATGGGCAAGGATCCCGGCCGCCTTGCGCGCGCAGTCGACGCGTTCGTCGCCGCCAGCCTGGATGGGCGGCTGGACGTGGACGCGCTGGGGCGGGCCTTGCTCGAACTGATCCCGCTGGAGTACTTCATGGCAACGCGGCTTGCTGCAAGCCTGGCGATGTCGGCGGCGGCCGATCCCGCGATGCCGCCAGTGGTGCTGTCGTTGCTGGGACGACTGTGTGCCGTAGCGCCAGGCGGCGTGCCGCGCGACATGTCGAAGCTGCTGCAACTGATGCAGGAACTGGCACTGCAGTATAGCTTGCGCCCGCCCGCCGCGGACCTGGCTGCGCTGGAACGCCTGCCATTAAGCGGCAAAGCGCAAGCCGTCAGGCGCTCCTTGCTGGATGCTGTCGCGGCCGGACGTGCTTAGTGATCAAGCTCCCGCATGCAGCGTCAGGGTGAATTCGACGCCGCCATCGACATTGCGAACGGCGACGGTGCCGCCCATTTTGGCCATATAGGTTTTCACGACAAACAGGCCCTGGCCGCGGTTGGCGCCTTCTTCCTGTCCTGAGACGCCGTACTCGAAGACCTTGTCGATCAGCCCGGGTTCGATCGCTTCGCCCTGGTTGTGTATGGCCAGGCTGGCTGTGCGCTCGTCCGTCGAAAGCGTCATGATGATGGGCGTACCCGGCGTGCGGTGGCGGTTGGCGTTGTTCAGGATGTGGGTCACCACGTCCTCCAGCGAATAAGGATCGGCGCGCACCATGGCCGGAGTGCCGCCGCCGTAGCTCACGTCATCAATGCCGACGCAGTGGGCGTTGGCCGCCACATCGCGCAGGAAGGCGTCGAGGTCGAGGGTTTCGAGCTGCAGCGTGGTGGATTGGAAGGCCTCGCTCGGCGAGGCCTGTCCGTACAGCACGCGCACTGCCTGCTGCATGCGGTGGATATAGCGCCCGCTCGGGTCATGCTCGCCGCCGTGCAGCGCCATCAGCGACTGCAATGGCGACATGATTTCGTGGCCGACTGCATGCCACATATCGCGTTCCTGTTCGGCGCGAATCGCTTCCTTTTCCACATCTTCGCGCACGCGGCGCAGCAGGTCGTGCAGGCAATTCGCCAGCACGCCCAATTCATCGCGGCCGCGCAGGTCCGACAGGTCGAATTCATCGAGCGCACCGGCAGTCTTGACAGAGCGCGCCACCTTGTCTGCGCGCCTGGTGAGGATGCTGATCGGGCGGATGATACCTGCTTCCACCACCAGCCATGCCACCAGCAGTGCGCCAAGGATGGCGCCCACGAACCATGACACGCGGGTGGCGACTACGCTTAAAGTGTCGCTGACGCTGCGGGCATCGCCGCTCAATTCGATCTCGAAGTTGCCAAGTGGCGTTGGCACGCTGGTACGGGTTAGCAGTGCCTTGACGGTGGTGTCGACTGGCAGGTGGCGCACCAGGGTAAGCAGGGCGTGCCAGCTTTGGTCGCTATTGCTGCTGGCGGCCGACAGGGACAGCACTTCCTTGCCTTGCCCGGTGCGGATACGCAGGGTCTCGCCAGGTAACAGAAGCGACTCCAGGTCGCGCAGCGAGAACAGCGGCGTGGCCTGGTCGCGGGTGGTGTCCAGCAGGGCGGGGCCGCCGCGCGGCGGCAGTACTGCTACGCTGACATTGATGTTTGCCAGGTCCTCCGGCGGCCAGGTCGGCTTGGTCTTGGCGAACAGCGCATCCTGCAGCACACCGACCGGCAACCGGACCGAGAAGAAGGTGCTGTGCGTGCAATCGGGGGCGGCATCCGGCGCGCATACCGGGCTTTGCCAGATCCAGCCACGGAAGTCCTTCACCGGGCGGGCGTGCGGCTGGCCGGCGTCGGCGGCGGTGTACCCGGTCAGGCGTCCGCGTATGCCGCCGCTGGCGGGGTCACCGGTTTGCTCAAAAGGAGCGATCCAGTGGTATTCCTGGCCGCGCAGGCTCACCTTCACATCGACGCGGTGCGACTGGTCGATCGATTCTTCGCGCAGCGGGTGCGCTGCAAGCGGCGGGGAATGAAAAGTTCCGGCGACATAAACAAAGCCGCCGGCCCAGGGATTGTTGCCAATGCCGACGCACAGCGTGCCTTTGTCGCCGTATTGCGCGGCGCAGCCGGCCATGGAGATGGCTTGCTGGACTTTGGCCTGGTCGTCGAAGTCCAGCGCGGCATAGGGCAGCAGTACCGGATGCAGGCCGGGACCCTGGCCGGCGGCGGGATTCAGCAGGGCGAGCTGGCCGGTTGGATGGCGCAGCGTTGCGGCGATCTGTTCGCGCGTCTTGTAGAAGGAGTTCTCGTAAGCCTGGTAGCTGAGCTGCTTTTCCTGCTGCAGCACCGAGACTGCCAGCCCCACCGTCGCGATGGCCAGAAGCGGAAAGGCCATGCGCAAAACGATGCGCAGGCGGTACGGCGTCAACAGGGAGAAGGGATTCATGCCTGGTCGGTCCAGCGGAAGCCGCGCATCGGGATGTTTTCGATGCACTCGAAGGCCGGATCGATTTCGCGGAAGGCGTCGCGGATGGTGCTCACATGCTTGCGGATATTGTCGCGGTTGCGGCCACTCTTCACCACTTCAAACAGGTCTTCATAAGATACCACCTGGCCGCGCCGTTCGAACAGGGCCGCCAGGATGCGCTGCGCCGTCAGCGGCAGGTTGATGCGCTGGCCGCGCCAGGTCGGCGTACGCTGGCGCAGCGGATCCATCGCCAGCTCGCTCGCTGGCGCGGCGGCGGGCTTGCCGTCCCTGGCTGCGCGCAGGATTTCAAGGAAAGTGTCGATGAAATCGGCTTCTTCAAAGGTGGTCTTTTGCAGGTAGTCCCAGGCATCCAGCGCCTTCATGATCGAACGGTAGATGGCGGCCGGCATGGCCGATACCACCAATACCGGCGTTGCATGCCGCTTGTTGATGGCGTTGATGATCGCAACGCCGGCATGGCGTTCGCGACCCAGTTCGATGTCCAGCACCACCAGGTCGTAGCGTTCGCGGGCAATGGCCGCCTCGGCGTCGTCGCGATTGAACCACTGGTCGACCTGGATGCCGGGGCGGGCCGCGGCGATCCAGCCGGCGAGCTGGTTGCTGGTGGGGAGATCGTCTTCAATGATAGCTACACGGGTCATGCGTGAAGTATTACCCAAAAGGCGGGAAATCGGCGTGAATTTTTCTTCACAGGGCGGAAGGGAGAGGGCCGGCGGCAGCATTGAACGTTCGCGGGGGTTGGCGGGAAGATTGCTGTACCGGCGCCGTGCCGGGCCAAACCACCAGAAAGGCAATCATCATGAACAACCGGATCAGTACGATGCTGCAGGCGATTCGCTCGACGCTCGGCCGTGCTGCCAGCAGCATTCATTTTCCTTCCGGCGCCCGCAAAGGCGTCGTGTTGCTCGCCGTGACCGGCGCCGCCGCTTACGGTTTGTACCAGTTCCCTCCAATGCGCACGGTTGGCCGCGGCGAAGTGGCGGTACGTACCAATAACCTGACCGGCGATACTTCGATTGTGCGTGAAGGCCTGGCGCTGGACCTGCCTGGCATCCATGAACTGCGCCTGCTGTCGCTGCGCGACCAGACTTACCGTCCTGCCGCTGCCGGCGAAACCCCGTTCCAGTCCGGCGAAGGCCTGTCGCTGGGCCTGGACATATCGGTGCGCTATGGCCTGGACCAGGCACACCTGGCACTGTTCGCCGCCAAGCTGCCGGCCGATATCTCGCGCGACGTGGTGGCGCCCGACGTGGAAGGCGTGATCTACAAGATCCTGACGCGCTACACCGTGCGTGAAATCTTCTCCTCCAAGCGCGCTGAAATCCAGCAGTCCATCGAGGCCGAACTGAAACCCAAGCTGGCAGCCGACGGCCTTGCGCTGCGCAGCGTCACCATCGGCAAGGTCGTGCTGCCGGAAGATTTCAAGGCCGGCATGGAGAAACTGCTGGCCGAAGAGCTGGCATCCGAAAAAATGCGCTATACGCTGGAACTGAAGGAAAAGCTGGTGCGCCAGACCGCGCTGGAAGCCGAGGCCGAAAAAGTGGCGCGTGAAAAAGCCGCCGAAGCCGCCGCCTCCGAGCAGGTAATCGCCGCCAGGGCGCAGGAAGAAGCCATGCGCCATGTGCTCCCGTTCAAGGAGAAGCAAGTGAAGCAGCGCGAGCTGGAGGCGGAAGCTGAAAAGACCGCCCGTATCAAGACCTCGGAAGGTAATGCCCAGGCGCGCATCATCGAAGCTTCCGGCGAGGCGGATTCGCGCCGCAAGCTGGCGGACGCCGAAGCCTATCGCCAGGAACTGGTGGGCAAGATCGCCAGCGCCCAGATGGAGCGCGACGGCGAGTTGCTGAGCAAGCACCCGCTGCTGATCCAGAAGACCATGGCCGACAAGCTGTCGGACAAGGTGTCGGTCATTATCGCACCGCCGCCGGCCGATGGCGGTTTCATTGGCTCGACGCTGGTTGGCGCGCCAAAGACCGCGCACACCGAGCGCATTGCCGCCAACTCCGGGGAATAACCATGGCTGTTCCGATGCTTGCCGCCACCGTGGCCCTGGCCATCGTCACCCAGGACCAACTGCCGCTGCGCGCGGCGCCGCGTGAATCGGCCCAGGCCCAGGCGGTGCTGTGGCAGGGCGACGCGCTGGAGGTGCGCGGCACCCGCGGCGATTTCCTGCAGGTGTACGACCATCGCCGCGAACGCGCCGGGTATGTGCGCGCAGCGCGCGTGCGCCAGGTCAATTTACAGCCTGGCGCCGCACCGGAGCTGCTGGCCGTGATGCGCTTCCTGCGCGACACGCCGGGCGCCGAAGCGCTGGGCATCAGCTATGGCGCTGCCTACCTGAAGGCAGCGGCGCCGCAAGCAATCGACGCCGAACCGTTCGATGCCATCGGCAGCATGGCTGAAAGGCTGGCGGCGCGCGCCTCTTCCAAACTGGCACCGCAGGCCGAGACCGCGTTGGCCGCCCATCTGGAGGTGGTGGCCAGCTATGGCGTGGCAATGCGCAGCTACGAGAATGACGGCAAAGTCCGGGTGTGCTACGACGGCGACGCCTTCCGCCGGGTGCTGGCTGCCGCGGCAAGCGCCGAGCAGCGCTACCGGGCCGCTCTGGCGCTGAGCAACGGCGCCTGCATCGACCCGGCGCTGGGCGTGCTGCAGCGCGCCGAGCATGACCGCTGGCGTGCCGAGCTGCTCGACACGGTGGACCTGGCGCGCCTGCCGGAACATATGAAGAACCGTATCCATATGCGGCGCGCGGCAGTCTGGTCGAGCGTGGCCTTCCAGCGTGCGCGCAAGGGCGAGGATGCGGCGCCGGCAGCCGGCCGCGCCGAACAGGCGCTGGCGGCAGTCAACAAGCAGGAGCTGGCGGACGAGGACAATGCCGCCTATGCGGAAGCGGGCGTGCGCGTCGGCGCCGTGCGCTGGGCATTGGAGCCGGTGCCGGCGCCAGGCAAGACGGCGCCCCAGCTTGCAGTTACCGCGGCGCCGGGCCGGCCGGGGGAAACTTGCGTGACCCTGCAGGGCGGCGGCAAGCAGCTCGCCAGCCGTTGCACCTGGGGCGTAGCCTGGACGGCCTCTGCACGCGTGCATCCGCAAGGCACGGCGCTGGCGCTGGCGGTGCAGCCGCTGGACGGCTGGCGCGAGATGTGGGTGTTCCGCCGCCTGGGCGAAAGCTGGGTGGTGGACGTGCTGCCGCCGGCCTCCAGCGATCCCGACATCGGCTATGCGGAATTCGCGGGCTGGGTACCCGGCACCGCCAAGATGCTGGCGGCGCGGGAAGTGCGCACCGAGGGCAAGTTCCGCCGCAGCTTCGAACTGCTGGATATGGCGACGCTGGCCACTGAGCGCGGCGCCGACAGGCCGGAATCGCTGTCCACTTTCTACAAGTGGCAGGACCCGGCCTGGAAACGGCAGACGGTCAGCTTGCGCTGATTACTGCGGCTTGTAGGTCACCTTCAGGTTGTAGTTCCCGGCGCTGTAGCCGTTCAGCATGACGTAGACATCGCCGTTTGCCGTAACGCTGGTGCTGCAGGTCTCGGTTGCCGTGGAGCCGTCCGACTTGCAGCTATAGCTGCTGGTGGTCGGCAAGGAGCCCTTGCGCACGTAGAGGTCAATGTCGCCGGTGCCGGTGGTTTCGGCCTTGAAGGTGCCGACGCCGGCCTTGAATGGGCCGAAGGTCTTCTTCTGGTTCTGCGTCAGGCTGCCGGTAAAGGTTTCCACAGTGTCCGGCTTGACGATGACAGGGCCGTCGCTGCCCAGTTCCACCGCATACGCGGCAGCCAGCTTGGCAAACTTCAGTGCATGGTCGGACTGGTTGCCCGAATTGGCGTAAGTGTCGTTGGCGGTGTGGATGTAAGGATTATCTTCGCCCATCAGCGTCTCGAACGGTATCGAAGCCGGGAATCCCTGGTTCTGCCACGAGGCATGGTCGGAGCAGGCGTAGCCGCAGGAACTGTAGCCCACGGTGACGGTCGGCAGGTAGTTCGACATCAGTGAAGCCAGGAAGGTGTTCTGCTGGCTGTCGGTGTAGTCGGTATAGATCCAGACGTCCTTGGCCGAGCCGCGGTAGTTGGTCATATCGAGCTGGATCACGCCGACAACGTTGATGTTGTTGGCCTTGAAGTTGGCGGCGATATCCTTGGAGCCGAGCAGGCCGGCTTCCTCCGCTGCGTAGCCCATGATCTTGATGGTGCGGCGCGGCTTGTAGCCGGAAGCGATCATGGCGCGCACCGCTTCGGTCAGGCTGGCGATGCCGGAGGCGTCGTCGTCGGCGCCCGGCGAGCGCGAGGTCTCGCCATTGCCGCTCATGTTGATGCTATCGAGGTGGCCGCCCATGACAATGACTTCCGAACCATTGTCGGTGCCGTTGATGGTCATGATCACGGACTTCTGGTTGTAGCCCGAGTGCGTGAACTGGCTCACGCTGATATCGCTGCGGCCGGCTGCCATGCTGGTCCACTTCTGCGCCAGCCAGTTGGAGGCATTGGCGCCGTTGGTCGTGCGGTAGTAGCGGTTCGCAAAGTTCGACAGGTCGATGATGGTCTGCTCGATGTTCGACGCCTGCATCGTCGGCAGGATGCCGTTGACGGTGGTCTGGTTGTCGATCGCGTAGCTGGGGCGGGTCACGGCCAATGCGAGCGGCTGCACGGTGCCAGCCTTGGACAGCGCCTGCAGCCCTTCCTGTTCGCTGGAGTGCACGATGAATCCACCGCAGCGCTTCAGTTCCTTGTGGATGGCGGCCGACAGTTTCAGCATGGTTTCTTCGTCGACCTGCACCAGGTGGACTTTCTCCTTGCCCAGGCCTTGCTTGCTCTGCTTCGCGATGGCCTGCGGCGCAGCGGCTTGCAATTTGGCATACGCCGCGTCGCCAAGGGTGATCCAGGTGGGGGCTGCATTTGCTGCGCTGGCTGCCAAGAGTCCTGCTGCCAGTACGACCGGTGTGAATCTCTTCATGTCCGCTCCTTTGCGCAAAAAAAATGCACCCGGGGCGGGTGCATTTGTCAAAAATATTAGCAGATTAGTGCTTGCGCGCGATTGTGTACCAATTTGATTTGTCTCAACTGTCGCGGAAATGCCGCGCACATCATGGAAGTGTGCACTTTTCTTCCGCGGAGGTAGACCATGAAAGCGCAACTGCTGGCCGCATGTGCGGCCATATTCCTGACCGCCTGCACTGGAAAGGGCAGCAACGGCGGCATGCCTGCACCGCAATTTGCCGCCGAAGTCACCCGCACCAGCTACGGGGTGGCGCATATCCAGGCCAAGGATTTTGCCGGTGTCGGCTATGGCCTCGCCTATTCCTTCGCCGAAGACAATATCTGCATGCTGGCCGACAGTTTCCTGACGGTGCGCGGCGAACGTTCGCGTTACTTTGGTGCGGAAGCCCGCGCCACCCGGCCCCGCAACGGCGAGTATGGCGCTGCCCTCGACTTCATGGATTTGCGCAATGAGGACAGCGACTTCTTTTTCAAAGGCTACCTGGATATCGAGAAGCTGCGGGCCGGCTATGCCGCCGGTTCCAGCGAAATCCGGCAACTGCTGCGCGGTTATGCCGCCGGCTACAACCGCTACCTGCGCGAGCACGGCGGGCGCCTGCCCGAAGCTTGCAGCAAGGCGGCCTGGGTCAAGCCGATCGGTACAGACGATGTGATGCTGCTGATCGCTGAGAAGGCGCTGCATGCCACCGGCGAAGTATTCGCCGCCGAGATCGTCGCAGCCGCGCGCGACGTGAGCGGCAATGCCAGCCTGGCGCTGCGGGCCGGGCCGCTGGATGCCCTGCCGTCCAGTGAGCCTTTCCTGCTGCCCACCCAGGGCGCCATGGCCAGCAACGCACTGGCAATCGGCAAGGAAGCCAGCAGCAATGGGCGCGGCATCCTGCTCGGAAATCCGCACTATCCCTGGACCAGTACCGACCGTTTCTATCAGCTGCATGTCACCGTGCCGGGCAGTTACGATGCCATGGGCGTCAGCCTGGGCGGCTTGCCGCTGGTGGTGATAGGCTTCAACAAGGACCTGGCCTGGACCCATACCGTGACCAAGGCCGTGCACTTCACGACGTTTCGCCTGGCACGCGATGCTTCCGATCCGATGCGCTATGTAGTCGACGGCGTGCCGCAATGGCTGGAAACCCGAACCGCGGCAATCGATGTGCTGCAGGCGAACGGCAGCTTGCTGAAGAAAAGCAAGGCCTTCTACTTCAGCAAGCTTGGTGCGGTGATGGCAGTGCCGGGAAGTCCGCAAGGACCGGGCGGCCTGCTGGTGCTGGGCGACCCGAATCGCAACAATACGCGTTCGATGGAGCAGTGGCTCGCCATCGGCCGTGCCGGCAGCGTGCAGGAACTGAAGATGCAGCTCGGGCGCCTGGTCGGCCTGCCCTGGGTGAATACGGTGGCGGCGGACCGGAACGGGGGCGCCTTTTACGCCGATGCCAGCGTCGTGCCGCACCAGAGCGCCGACAAATTCGGCGGCGACTGCCTGCTGCTGGCGAGCTTGCTGATGTTCGATGGCTCGCGCGCTTCCTGCGCCTGGGGGCGTGACGACGACGGCACGCCGGACGGTATTTTCGGCGGCACCAATGCGCCAAGCCTGCAGCGCGCAGACTATGTTGCAAATTCCAACGATGGGTATTGGCTCACCAATGCGCGGCATTTGCTGCTTGGGCCGGCGCCGCTTGGCTACTCGCCCTTGTACGGCCCGGTGGGCGTGGCGCAGCACCTGCGCACGCGCAGCGCCTTTATCGGCATCGAGGACATGCTGGCGCAGCGCGGGCAAGTGGGGCCGCAGGACCTGCAGGCGCTGCTGTTCGCCAACCGCATCCTGGCGGCAGAGCTGGTGCTGCCGGAACTGCTCCCGGCCTGCATGGCTAGCCCCGACGCCGTGCTGCTGAAGGCATGCGCCGCCCTGGCAGCGTGGGACCGCAAGGCGGAACTGGATAGCCGCGGCGCCGTGCTGTTCCGCGAATTCTGGAACAGCGCAGCCAGGTTGCCTGGGATCTGGGCGCTGGCATTCGATGCTGCCGATCCCCTGCATTCACCGCGTGGCGTGGCGCCGGCGGCGGTACCGGCCATGCTGGCAGCACTGAATGACGCGGCCTTGCGCCTGCGGCAGCTTGGCGTGCCGTTCGACGGGCGCCTGGCCGATTTCCAGGTAGAGCCCCGCAATGGCCAGCGCTTTCCGATCCACGGTGCGATCGGCGACATCGATGGCAGTTATAACTCGATCCACATGGCCGGCACGCTGGGAGCATCGGGCTACGAACGCGTGACGTGGGGCACCAGCTATATCCATCTGGTCAGCTTCGATGAAAACGGGCCGCAGGCGCGCGGCCTGCTGGTCTACGGCCAGTCGACCGATCCGCGTTCGGCGCACTATGCCGACCAGCTGCCGCTGTACGCGGAAAAACGCCTGCCCTTGCTGCCTTTTTCCGCATCCGCCATTGCCGCCGACCCGGCGCGCCGGATCAGGCAATTGCAAGAATAGTGATGTAGTGCAACTACGCACGCCGCGCTTGCCAGTCACTGGGCATGGGCATACGATTGGCGCATGAGCTCACAGCGCATCCAGCCGCCGGCGCTGCTCTTTATCGAGGGCGACCTCACGATCCGGCGCGTGCAGGAACTGAAAGACGTGCTGCTGGCACGCCTGGCGCAGTCGCAGGCGCTGGAAGTGGACCTGGCGGGCGTCACGGAGATCGATACCGCAGGCGCCCAGCTCCTGCTGATGGCGCGCCGCGCCGCGCAAGCCAGCCGGAAAGAGCTGCGTCTGGGCGCTTGCAGCCCGGCCGTGGCCGCGCTGTTCGCGTTGCTGCGCATCGAATAGGAAGGCAGGCGCCATGGACCTGGACGAAGGCTTGCAGGCGTTTGTCACCGAGGCGGGGGAATTGCTGGCTGAAATGGAGGCCTGCTTGCTGAAGCTGGGCGAGCCTGCCGCGCGCGAGGAGGCCGTCAATGCCATCTTCCGCGCCGCCCACACCATCAAAGGGACGGCCGGCCTGTTCGGGCTGGACTACATCGTGCTGTTCACCCATGCGGTCGAAAGCGTGCTGGAAGAGGTGCGCAATGGCGCGCAGCCGCTCGATGACGACCTGCTCGCGCTGTTGCTGGAGTGCGCGGACCAGATTGGAGCCATGGTGGGCGATGTCGAGCGGGGCGGGCGAGGCGAGCTTGGTGAGCGGTGCCGCCCGCAACTGGATGCCCTGCATGCCTACCTCGCCCCGGCGCCGGCCTTGGGCGAGACGGCTCTGCCGCCGGTTTTCGGTGCCGGGATCGAGGCCGGCGAGAGCGGCTTCTGGCTGGTATCGCTGGAATTCGGCCGCGACGTGTTCCGCCACGGGATGGACCCGGCATCCTTCATTGCCTATCTCGGCCGCCTGGGACGGATTGTCGCACTGGCCACGGTGGACGGTGGCTTGCCGCCGCCGGAGCAGATGGATCCGCAAAGCTGCTACCTCGGATTTGAAATCGTGCTGGAGACAGTTTCCAACGCCGAAGAAATCAGCAAGGTGTTCGAATTTTTGCACGATGAATGCACTTTGCGACTGCTGCCGCCCGGCAGCAGCAATGACGACTTCCAGCGCCTGGCCAATATTCTGCCGCTGCATGGCGACGCTATTGCGGGCGTCCTGCAGGCCAGCGGCCTCGGTTCGGTGGTGCCGCAGGCGGTGGCAGCGCAGCTGGCAGGGCCTGAAGCTGGCGCGGTGGCGGCCAAGCCGAACGAGAGCCGCACCATCCGCGTCGATGCCGAGCGCCTGGGGCACCTGATTACGCTGGTGGGAGAACTGATCATCGCCAGTGCACGCACCCAGATGATCGGCAGCCGCCATAAGGACGCCGACCTGCAGGACAGTACTTCTGCCTTGGCTGAGCTGGTCGAACAGGTGCGCGACAGCGCCCTGCAACTGCGGATGGTGAAGATCGGCGCCACGTTCAACCGTTTCCAGCGGGTGGTGCACGATGTGGCGCGCGAAATCGGAAAGGACATCCGCCTGGTCCTGAGCGGCGAAGACGTGGAACTGGACAAGACCCTGGTGGAACGCATTGGCGACCCCCTGACCCACCTGGTGCGCAACGCCATCGACCACGGCATTGAGCCGCCCGAAGTACGGCGCCAGCGCGGCAAACCGCTGCAAGGTACGGTATTCCTGAACGCCTTTCACGACTCGGGCAGCATCGTGATCGAGGTCGGCGACGACGGCGGCGGCCTGCAGCGCGAACGCATCATCGCCACTGCCATCGAACGCGGCCTGCTCGATGCGGAGCACAAGGTCAGCGACAGCGAAGTGTTCGGGCTGATATTCGAGCCGGGATTTTCCACCGCCAGCACGGTGACCAGCCTGTCGGGGCGCGGCGTCGGCATGGACGTGGTCAAGCGCAATATCGAGGCGCTGCGCGGCAGCATCACCATCGACAGCGAGGCTGGCCGCGGCACCACGGTGCGCGTACGCCTGCCGCTGACGCTTGCGATCATGGACTGCATGCTGGTGACGGTAGGCAGCTCGCGCTTCGCCATCCCGCTCGGTACGATAGAAGAATGCGTGGAGTACGAGCGCGAGGGCCGGCGTGGCTTCGCCGACCTGCGCGGCGAAGTGCTGCCGACAGTCGCCCTGCGCCAGCTGTTCCGCCTGCAAGGCTCCGCCCCCCGCCGCGAAAGCGTGCTGGTGGTGCGGCATGCCGGCCAGCGCGCGGGGCTGGTGGTGGATAGCCTGCAGGGGCAATGCCAGGCCGTGATCAAGCCGCTCAGTCCTGTGTTCAGCGGCATCTCCTGCCTGAGCGGATCAACGGTACTGGGCAGCGGCGATGTGGCTTTAATCCTGGACATACCGGCACTGCTCAAACAACTACAGGCAAGACAGGCTGGCAACCTGGCAGCATAGGAGCGAGACGATGCAGCGAAAACTGACAGTTGGGATGCGCCTTGGCCTGCTGGTCGGGGTGCTGGTACTGATGATGGCCGGTATCGGTTATGCCGGCATGCGCGGCATGGAATTCAGCAATGCGCGCTTGAAGGCAACCTACGAAGACCGGACGGTGGCCTTGATCTACCTTGGCAAGGTCAATGAATACACGCTGCGCACCCGCCACCGCATGGTGATGACAGCTGCCGCCGGCAGCCTGGCCGAGGTGGAGGCGGCCCAGCAAGGCGACGCCTCGCACCAGGAGCTGATCCGCAAGAACTGGAACGCGTACCTGGCCACTTTCCTGACCCGGGAAGAACAGCAGTTGGTCGCGCAGTACACGGCGGCCTGGAATACCTGGCAGGATTTGCGCAGTGCCGTCATCCTGAAGGCGCGTGCCGGCAAGTTCAAGGAGGCGTTGGAAGAGGCGCGCGGCGCCGACGTGCCGTTCCGGGCCGTGTTGGCCGCCATGGGCAAACTGATCGACTTGCAGGAGCGGGTGGCGCGTGAGGAATACGAGTCGGCCATGGCGCAAACCGCGGCCACGATGCGCACCAACGCCATGCTGCTGGGCGGCGGCCTGCTGGCCGGTATCGCACTGTCGGCCTGGATGATACGCGGCTTGTTGCGCCAGTTAGGCGGCGAGCCGGATTATGCCGCCCACATCGTGCAAGAGGTCGCGCTGGGCAACCTGGCGGTGCAAATCAGCCTGAGAAAAGGGGATAAGGGCAGCTTGCTGGCGTCGATGAAGCAGATGGTGGACAAGCTGTCCGGCGTCGCATCGGAGGTAAGTAACGGGGCGCTGGCGCTGGCGGCCGCCTCGGAGGAGGTCAGCGCCACGGCGCAGTCGCTGTCGCAGGCGGCCAGCGAGCAGGCTGCCAGTGTCGAAGAAACCAGCGCCTCGGTGGAAGAGATGAGTGCCTCGATCGGCCAGAACACGGACAATGCGCGGATTACCGACACCACTGCCTCCAAAGCGGCCTGCGAGGCCGGGGAGAGCGGCGCAGCGGTGCGCAGCACGGTGAGCGCCATGCGCGATATCGCCAAGCGCATCGTGATCATCGACGATATCGCCTACCAGACCAATTTGCTGGCGCTGAACGCCGCCATCGAAGCGGCGCGCGCCGGCGAGCATGGGCGCGGCTTTGCCGTCGTGGCGGCGGAAGTTCGGAAGCTGGCCGAGCGCAGCCAGGTGGCGGCGCAGGAAATCGGCGACCTGGCCTGCGACAGCGTGCAGGTGGCAGAGCGGGCCGGCGGTTTGCTCGACGCCATGGTGCCGGCGATCCAGCAGACTTCGCGCCTGGTGCAGGAGATTGCAGCCGCGTCGATAGAGCAGGCTTCCGGAGTGGGGCAGATCAATATGGCAATGGGGCAGTTGAGCCAAACCACGCAGCAAAATGCTGCCGGTGCGGAAGAACTGGCCTCCACTGCTGAGGAAATGAGCAGCCAGGCGGAGGAATTGCAGCAGCTGGTACGCTTCTTCCGAGTCGCGCAGGATGAGGCGCCGCGGCGCAACGTTGAAACGAAGCCTCCCGCCAGCCAGCGCGCCTCGCTGCGCCGCCTGTCCCGGGTGCCGACGCTGGATGAAAGCAACTTCACACGATTTTGAGGGCAGGGCATGGATGCTGAGCACCAGTACCTGAGTTTCCGCCTGGGCGAGGAAACGTTCGGGCTGGGCATACTTGCGGTGCGCGAGATCATCGAGTACGGTGGCGTGACCGACGTGCCGATGATGCCGCCCTGCGTGCGCGGGGTGATCAACTTGCGCGGCGCCGTGGTGCCGGTGCTGGACCTGGCTGCGCGTTTCGGGCGCGCGCCAGGCTTGATTGGTCGGCGCAGCTGCATCGTCATCGTCGAAAGCGGGATGCCGCCCGAGCAGCAGGTGCTAGGCTTGCTGGTCGACGCGGTGAATGCGGTGCTCGACATCGATGCCGGGCAAATCGCGCCGCCGCCCAGTTTTGGCGCGGGGCTGCGCAATGATTTCATCACCGGCATCGGCAAGGTCAGTGGAAAGTTTCTTATCCTGGTCAACCTGGAGGCAGTGCTGAACGTGCCGGAAATCGCTGCAATGGCGGGGGATGTGAATTGATGCAGCCAGTTGCTCCTCTGACGGACCGCGAGTTCGTGCAATTCCAGCGTTTCATCCACGAAGCGGCGGGGATTTCCCTGTCGGACGCCAAAAAACCGCTGGTGTCCGGGCGGCTGGCCAAACGCCTGCATCACCTGCAGTTCAGTAGCTACGACTCCTATTTCCAGTTGATCAGCAGCGGCGCTGCACCGGAGGAAACCCAGATTGCCATCGACCTGCTGACCACCAACGAAACCTACTTCTTCCGCGAAGCCCGCCATTTCGAGCATTTGCGCTCCGTACTGAAAGAACGCAGGCAGCGCAGCGAACCGTTCCGGGCCTGGAGCGCGGCCTGCTCTACAGGGGAAGAGCCGTATTCGATCGCCATGGTGCTGGCCGACCTGTTGCCGCCACAAGGATGGGAGGTGCTGGCCTCCGATATCAGCGCGCGCGTGCTGGAGACGGCGCGCCAGGGCCACTACCCGATGATGCGCGCGGCCCACGTGCCCCAGGAATACCTGCGCCGGTTCTGCCTGAAGGGCATCGATGCCGAGGATGGCACGCTGCTGGTATCGCGCGTGCTGCGCGAATGCGTGGAGTTCGCCCAGGTCAACCTGAATGCGGCGCACCTGCCGGCGCTGGGCAAGTTCGACGTCATTTTTTTGCGCAATGTGCTGATCTATTTTGACGGCGAAACCAAGCGCCGTGTGACGCAGCGCGTGCTTGAATTCCTGCGTCCGGGAGGACACCTGTATATCGGCCACGCGGAAAGCCTGCACGATATGGGACTTCCGGTGCGCAGCATTGCGCCGGCAATCTATCGCAAGGAATGATATGGAAACGGGCGCCGTTTTCGAGGTCTACCTGCTGCCCGGTGAGTACTTCGTTGGCGATGCGCGTTACCGCATCCGTACCGTGCTCGGTTCCTGCGTGTCGATCACCCTTTGGCACCGGCGCTTGCGCATCGGCGCCATGTCGCACTTCCTGCTTTCGGAGCGCGAATCGGGGCCCGATGCAGAGCCGGCGGCCGGGTTGAGCGGCCGCTATGGCAACGATGCAATGCAATTGATGGTGGCGCAGCTGCAGGAACGCGGGGTACTTGTGCGTGAGTGCGAAGCGAAGGTGTTCGGCGGCGGCACCATGTTTCCATCGATCGAAGCGGGGCGGCAACCGGGTATCGGCCACCGTAACGGCATGGCTGCTGAAAAGCTGCTGTCGGAGTACGGCGTTCCCGTCGTGTCGGAGAGCCTGTTCGGCATTGGGCACCGGCATATCCTGTTCGACGTGGCCACGGGCGACGTCTGGGTACGCCAGGGGGAAAAGGGAGGCGCATGAAGCAGATCAAGGTCATGGTGGTGGACGATTCGGCGGTAGTGCGGCAAGTGCTGAGCGGCCTGCTGGGGCGCGAGCCGGACATGAAAGTTACGTACGCCGTGGCCGATCCGATCCTTGCCTGGGAGCGCATGCGCCTGCAGTGGCCGGACGTGGTGGTGCTGGATGTTGAAATGCCGCGCATGGATGGCATCACTTTCCTGCGCAAGATCATGGCCGAACGCCCGACACCGGTCGTCATCTGCTCCTCGCTGACGGAAAAGAGCACCCGCACCTCAATGGAGGCGCTGGCCGCCGGCGCGGTTGCCGTGGTAGGCAAGCCCAGGCTCGACCCGCGGCAGTCGCTGCACGATGGCTGCGAGGAGCTGGTAGCCGCCGTGCGCAGTGCGGCCCAAGCGCGGCTGCAGTCAATTTCCGGCGGCCGTCCAGCTGCACCGCCTGTGGTGCCATCGGCCAAACTCAGCGCGGACGCCATCCTGCCCCCGGCGGTGGAGGGCGCGCTGCCGGCCCGCGGCAACGGGCGCGTGGTGGCCTTGGGTACGTCGACCGGCGGCACGCAGGCGCTGGAACGGGTACTGGCCGAGCTGACGCCTGCTGTGCCGGGCATCGTCATTGTGCAGCATATGCCGGAGCAGTTCACCGCCGCATTCGCCGAGCGCCTGAATGGACTGTGCCGGATCGAAGTGAGGGAGGCGCGCAACAACGACCCCGTCCGCTCAGGCCATGCGCTGATTGCCCCCGGCGGGCGCCATATGCTGTTGCGGCGCGGCCCATCCCAGTATTTCGTTGAGGTGGTTGACGGGCCTTTGGTCAATCGCCACCGGCCCTCGGTGGACGTGTTGTTCCGCTCCGTCGCGAAGTGTGCCGGCGCCAGTGCGCTCGGCATCATCATGACCGGCATGGGCGACGATGGCGCAGCAGGCCTGCTGGAAATGCGCCAGGCCGGCGCCCGCACGCTGGCGCAGGACGAACAGAGTTGCGTGGTGTACGGCATGCCGCGTGAAGCTGTGAAGCGCGGCGCTGCAGAGCGCAGCGTCGCGCTGGATGCAATCAGCCGCGAAATCCTGCAATATGGCGGTATGGAACGGAGGACGAATGAAGGACTTTAGCGCAAGCACGGCCTTGATCGTTGAAGATAGCGCGGTGCAACGCGAGCACGTTGCGGCGCTGTTGCGCCAGATTGGCTTCGGCACCGTCCTGATCGCGAATGACGGTATCAATGCTTTGCGCACGCTGGAGCAGCTGGCCGCTCCGGTGGACCTGGTGCTGACCGACCTCGACATGCCGGGCATGGATGGCGTGGAGCTGATCCAGCAGCTGGAAAAGCGACGCTGGGCCGCCAACCTCATTGCCGCCTCCGCTAACCAGCCCCGCCTGTTGGAAGCGGCAAGCAGCCTGCCGTCGGGCAGTGCGATGCGCCTGCTATCCACCATGCCCAAGCCGGTGCGCCTGGAAGCGCTGCAGGGGTTGCTGCACGATGCCTCGATGCTGGCGCTGGCTGAGCTGGAGCAGGGTGTGGCGCCCGAGATCCCGAATATCACTGAAATCGAAGCCGGGTTGGCGGCTGCGGAATTCATGCCCTTATATGCACCGCGCGTCGCCCTTGATAGCGGCCGGATGGTGGGTATTGCCGTCCAGGGATGTTGGCGTCGTCCAGGGCGTCCCCCGATGGACGTTGCCAGCCTGCTGCCGGTGCTGGCTGGCGACAGTGAAACGATAGGCGCCATTTTGCTGGCGCTGGCGACCCAGGCCGCGGCTGACTTGCACGGGTGGCAGGAAATGGGGCTGTCGGCGATCAAACTTTCGCTCCCGCTGCCGGCCGAATTGCTGGAAGACCTGGGGGAACTGGGGCGGCTGGTGGCCGGCATCCAGGCCCAGGACGTCAAGCCGGGCAGCGTATGCTGGGAAATCAGTGAAGCGGTGATTGCGGCCTGCGAGCCGGAATTGCTGCACAATATTGGCCGCCTTAGCTTGCGCGGCTACGGCATCGGTGCCGTCCACTGCGGCCGCTACGAGGCAAAAACGCGCGACTTTGCCTCTTTTCCGCTGTCGGAGATTTCAATCGATCCCTTGTTCGTGCACGAAGCAGCCCAGCGCAGCCACCGCCGGCCGCTATTTGAAAGCTTGCTGGCCATGGCCGGCAAGCTTGGCGTGCCGGCTTGCGCCGACGGCATCGAAAACGTCGAGGACTGGGCACTGATGCGTGAAATGGGCTGCGGCACGGGGCAGGGGCCACTGGTTGCCGCCCCGATGGCAGGGAGCGAATTCGTCGAATGGTATAAGGATAGCCGCCAGCGCCTGCGCGACTGTGCCGGACACCGGCTCAGTGACGCGGCGCCTCCAGCGGCAGGGACAGGGTAAAGCAGGTGCCGCGGCCCTCCTCGCTGCGAACTGTAATGCGGCCACCCAGGATATCGGACACGATGCTGTGCACGATATGCAGGCCGAGGCCTGAGCCGCCCACCCCCATCTTGGTAGTAAAGAAGGGGTCGAAGATGCGCTCCTGGTTGCCGGCGCTGATGCCATTGCCGTTGTCGCGTACATGCAGTGCGATCCACTCGGGCTTTTCATACTCCGCTACCAGTTCCACTTTACCCTCGCTGCGGCCGTCGAAGGCATGCATAAGGGCGTTGTTCACCAGGTTGGCGATCACCTGGCCGAGGGGGCCGGGGTAGCTGTCCATCATCAGCTCATCCGGTACGGACTGCTGCACTTCGAATGGAGTACGCCTGATCGATGGCAGCAGCGTCAGTACATTGCCCGACACCACTTCCGACAGCAGGAAGGTGCGGCGCTGGGTGCTGGTCTGGTCCACCGCCACCTGTTTGAAGTTGGTGACCAGGTCGGCGGCCCGCTGCAGGTTGCGCATCAGGATCTCGGTCGTGGTGCAGGCATTATCCAGATAGCCGACCAGCTCGGAGCGGCGCATATTCTCGCCCTTGGTGAAGTGCTCGCGAATCTCGCCGGTCTGCGCCTCGAATGTACTGGCTACCATCAGGCTATTGCCGATCGGGGTATTCAGTTCATGTGCGATGCCGGCCACCAGCGAGCCGAGCGCCGCCAGCTTTTCGTGGTGCACCAGGTCTTCCTGGGCGCGCGCCAGCGATTGGTATGCCTGTTTCAGTTCACTGTTCGCCCGGCGCAGGGCGATGTGGGTATTGATGCGGGCCAGCACTTCCTCAACCTGGAACGGTTTGGTGATGTAATCGACGCCGCCGACGGCGAAGCCGCTGACAATTTGTTTGGCATCGCTCAGTCCCGTCATGAAGATGACCGGGACATCGCGCGTGTCGGCATCCGCTTTCAGGCGTCGGCAGGCCTCGAAGCCATCCAGGCCAGGCATGACAATATCAAGCAGGATCAGGTCCGGCTCGGCCAACGCCGCCCGCATCATGCCTTCGCGCGCATCGTGGGCCAGAACTACCAGGAAGCCGTGGTGGCTCAGGTGATCGAGCAGGGCGAGCAGCAAAGTCGGCGAATCGTCGACGACCAGGACTGTTGGCCGGCGCAGAATTTGTTTAGATGGCATCCCAAACCTTTTTCACATGTGGCCCTTGTCAGAGTGAATCTGGCTTGCTATAGTTCTGTCCCTCGCAACGCAGTGCTGACAAAACAGCAGAGCGAAACGAGAAAAAGAAGGGGTTGACGAGCTGCACGCTGTACCGCATAATCTCGCTTCTCTGCTGC
>NZ_LMDB01000016.1 GCF_001425005.1 Duganella sp. Root336D2
GTGGAAGTGCAGTAATGCATTAAGCTAACTGATACTAATTGCCCGTACGGCTTGTCCCTATAACCTTGCCGGTTATACAGCACTTGCCTGTGTTTGAGATACCCAACTTTACTTCTTCCAGATTGCGCAGCGCGCAAGGCGCGCTGCACACAAGTCATGCTTGATGACCATAGCCAGTCGGTCCCACCCCTTCCCATCCCGAACAGGACCGTGAAACGACTTGGCGCCGATGATAGTGCTGCAACCAGTGTGAAAGTAGGTTATCGTCAAGCTAATAATTCCTGGTGACGCGCCATGCGCGAACCAAGTACCGGTCAGTCTGATGACCACAGCAAGTCAGTCCCACCCCTTCCCATCCCGAACAGGACCGTGAAATGACTCTGCGCCGATGATAGTGCTGCAACCAGTGTGAAAGTAGGTTATCGTCAGACTAAGTAATAAACCAAAAAGGCCCGCTAAACAGCGGGCCTTTTTGCTTTCTGTCATCGGTATGTCACTTCCGCTAGTTAAGCTGCGCCTTTTGAATTCCAGAGGCCAGCATGAAATCCCTGTCGCTCCTTCCATTAGCACTCGCCCTTGCCGCTTGCGGCGGCAACGGCAGCAGTGAACCCGAACCCGTCAAAACCTCCGTCAATGGCACCTTTGTCGATGCCGCTGTTGAAGGCGCGGACTATGTAGCCGGCACTGCAGCCAAGGCGGCTACTGGCGCCAAGGGCGAGTTCATTTGCAAGGAAGGCGACAACGTCAGCTTCAGCGTAGGCGGGATTGCCCTGGGCAGCGCCGCTTGCGCATCGATGATCACGCCGCTGCAACTGGCCGGCGTGACCGACGTGAAGGACGCCAAGGTGGTCAATCGCCTGCTGGCACTGCAACTGCTGGATGAAGACAATGATCCATCCAACGGCATCAAGATCACGGCGGAAGTGAAGGCCGCACTGGCCAGCAAGTTTGCCGATTTCGGTGCTGCTGCACCGGACTTCAACAAGGCCATGGCTGCCAACCTGGTTGCCGCCGGCACCGCGTATGCTGCGCGTGGCATCGATGATGATCGCCGCCAGTTGGTGCGCGAACACTTCGAAGATACGCTGGCCTCCAAAGTTGGTACGCCGGTGCAGGAATCGTTTACCCAGCCTGCTGCTTCCGTTACCGTGACCCGCTACCAGGTGCAGGCTGCGAGCAGCTTCTATATTCCATATGAAGGCAGTGATGCCAAGGTGAAGGCAGAGTTCCCGCAGGGTTTCCTGCCATCCTATGGTTCGGCGCTTGCCTTCAAGGGCGCGAATGCCAACGGCGACCTGGAATTCTATGGACTGACCGATCGTGGCCCGAACGGCGATGGTCCGAACGTGCCTAATCCAGGCGGCAGCGGAACCATGGGCGCCAAGATCTTCCCTGCGCCAAGCTTTACGCCATCGATCGGCATGATCACTGTCGGCAAGGGTGGCGCGGTGTTGAACACCTCATTGCCGATCAAGGTTTCTGCGACGACCAACAGCTCTGGCCTTGCCATTCCTGCTGGCACGCCGGGTAATTCCGCTGAAGTGCCGGTCTTTGATTCGATGAAGTACGACGCGGCAACGAAGGCGGTGTTCAGCGCGAATGGCCTGGATACCGAAGCCATCGCCTTCGACAAGAAGCGCAATGCGCTGTGGGTGTCCGATGAATATGGCCCCTTCATCGTCAAGATCGACGCGGCAAGTGGGGTGATCCAGTCGCGCTATGCGCCGGGCAGCGGCCTGCCTGCCATCTTTGCCAAGCGCCGCGCCAACCGCGGCATGGAAGGCATGGCCCTGGATACCGCAACCGACAAGCTGCATGGTTTCCTGCAAAGCCCACTGACCGATGGCAGCGCGCCGTATTCGGTAACCGGCAAGAGCGAACAGGTGGAGCGCTTTGCCCGCTTCACCCGCTGGATCGAGTTCGACCCGACGACCGGCAGCACCGGCCGCATGTTTGCCTACCCTTTGAATGGCGCCGAATATGCGGATGGCCGCACCGGCAACGCCAAGCTGGGTGACATGGTCGCACTGGGTAACGGCAAGTTCATCGTGATCGAGCAAGGAGCCGCGCCAGGCGGCAAGGTATTCAACAAGCTGATGCTGGTGGAAATCGGCAGCGCTACCGATATCAACGCCGCGGCATACAATCCGGCTACCTCCGACCTGGAAAAGAGCTCGATGGGCGCGGTGGCGGTGAATGGCGCCGACTGGTCCAAGGTGGTCACGCTGAAGAAAACCTTGCTGCTGGACCTGAACGCCATCGGCTGGCTGGCTGAAAAGGCGGAGGGCCTGACTATTGTCGACGGCAGCACGCTGGCTCTTGCGAATGACAATGACTTCGGCATGAAGACCAGAATCTTCACGCCGGCCGGTGAAGCGGTGGCCGATGCCGACGTCACCAAGTGCAATGTCGATGCAAACGGCACCATCATCACCAGCAGTGCAGCGGGCTGCAACGCGGCCAACACCATCCGCGTTGCGCGCGGCGACGACCGTGAGCGCCCAAGCCGCCTGTGGCTGATCAAGTTCTCGAAAGCACTGAATACCTATTGATGTTCGTGCGCCGCCTCCCTGCCGGCAGCAGCATAATGCCGGCAGGGAGGTGCGCGATGATTGAACTGGACGGTTCGACGGGCGAAGGCGGTGGGCAAATCCTGCGCACGTCGCTGACTTTGTCGATGATTACCGGACAGGCTTTCCGCATTCGTAATATCCGCGCCAACCGCCAGCCACCTGGCTTGCGGCGCCAGCACCTGTCGGCGGTACGCGCAGCAGCAATCGCCTGCGGCGCCACTGTCTCCCACGCTGAAGTCGGCTCGACTTCCCTGGAATTCGAACCCGGCAGAGTAAGCGGCGGCGTGTACGACTTCGATATCGGCACTGCCGGCAGCACGACCCTGGTGCTGCAAACCCTGATCCCCGCGTTGTTATTTGCCGAGCAGCCTGCCACCGTGACCGTGACTGGCGGCACGCATAATCCGAAGGCGCCTCCAGCCGAATTCCTGCAACGCGCTTATTGCCGCGTGCTGGCGGCCATGGGGGCGAACGTCGAAATCGATATCGAACGTTATGGCTTTTACCCAGCCGGCGGCGGTAGCGTCTCGGCCAATGTGTGGCCATGCAAGCAGTTGCGCCGGCTCGATTTGCTCGACCGGGGCGGCTTGCAGCAGGCTTCTGCGCAAGCCATCGCGGCGCGCTTGCCGGCGCAGGTGGCGCAGCGCCAATACGCAACCGTGCGCAACTTGCTGGGATGGGGCGGGGAGCAAATGCGCGAAGTCCTGGCGCCTGTTTCTGCCAGCCCCGGTAATGCGGTCCTGCTGACCGTTGAAAGTGAAACGGTAACGGAGCTGTTCTCCGCCATCGGTGACCGCGGCGTGCGGGCCGAGGCGGTAGCGCGTGAGGCGGCGCTCGAGGCACGCCGCTACCTGGCTTCCAGTGCTGCGGTGGGCGAACACCTGGGGGACCAGTTGATGTTGCCGATGGCACTGGCGGGCGGTGGTTCCTATACGCTGGACCATGTGTCGCAACATGCGGTCACCAATGCCGAAGTGATCACCCATTTCCTGCCGGTGACGATCAGTTTCGAGCAGAGTGAACGTTTCAACACCTGCCACCTGCGCGCCAAGCTCTAACAGACCTGTTCCCATTCCAGGCCAAAGCGGGCCAGGTATTTTTTCAAACGATCGGCGTCGTTCGGCTTTGCTTTGCCAAGGCGCGAAGCGGCGAACAGCTTGCGGCCGGCATCGGACATGGTCTTCGACTGGCGGCAAACAGCGATGACGGATTCGAGTTGCACGCGATCGAACAAATCGATCTGCTCCAGGGCTTCTTCGTCGAACAGGCCATCGAGCGTCACCGTGGTTTTTGCGCCTTCCACCAACGGGCGCCACTGGCGCTGCAGTCGCGCTACTTCCGCAGTGACGAGCGGCGCGGTAATGCGCCCGGCGTCGGCCAGCGTTGCCATGCGCGTCACGGAAGCCGACAGGTCGCGGAAGTTGCCGTTCCATAGCGCATCCGGCGAGGCCGCAAAGCGCATGTACTGCTGGCGTGCCTCGCTATTGAAGCGCACCATGGAACCGTTCTCCGCGCCGAACTGCGCCAGCAGGTAGTCCAGGTTCGGTTCGATGTCTTCCGGCCGCTCGCCCAGTCCAGGCAGCGAGTAGGTCCACAGGTTGATGCGGGCGAACAGGTCCTCGCGGAAGCGGCCGGCAGCGACTTCACGTGCCAGGTCGCGGTTGGTGCCGGCGATCAGCTGGAAATCGCTGCGTACTTCATGGTCGCCACCCATAGGCAGGAAGCGCTTTTCTTCGACTGCCTTGAGTAGCATGGCTTGCTCGTCCAGGCCCAATTCGCCGATCTCGTCGAGGAACAGCAAGCCTTTGTGCGCGGTACGCAGCAGGCCGGGACGGTCCGATGCGGCGCCTGTGAAAGCCCCCTTCACGTGGCCGAACAGGGTTGAGCCGGCGCCGTCGCCATGCAGCGTGGCGCAATTGATCTCGACGAAAGCGCCGTCAACCTGGTGGCGCGCCTTCTTCAACTCGTACACGCGCCGCGCCAGGAAGGATTTGCCGGCCCCGGTTGGCCCCATCAGCAGCATCGGTGCGCGCGAACGCGCTGCCACGTGCTCGATCTCGTCGATCAGGAGGTTGAAGTGCGGGTTGCGGGTCGCGATGCCGGACTTCAGGAATTCCACGCCCTCGCGCTGCGCATTGGAGAAGCGCTGCGCAATCTGGTCGTAGCGCGACAGGTCCAGATCAATCAGCGTGTACTCGCCCGTCTTGCCGGGAGCAACGCGGCGCGGTGGGGAAGTCTGCAGCAGGCGGCCGGGGAAGTAGCGCGCCTCCGTCATCAGGAACAGGCAAATCTGCGCGACGTGGGTACCGGTGGTGATGTGGACCCAGTATTCCTCGTTCTCGGTATCGAAGCGGTAATTGCGCGCGAAGTCGAAAAGCTGGCTGTAGACATCTTCGAAATCCCACCAGTCGCTGATCGGCAGCGTGTGGCGCTGCACCACCGTCTCGGGTGAAATGGTGTGCATGTCCTCCTCGACCTGCCGCGCCAGGCTGTCGTGATGAGCGCTGGCCAGCAGTTCGAACCGGTCGACCACCAGGTCTTCATGCTGCAGCAGCGAGATGCTCGGGCGCCATTTCTCCCATCGCGCCGGGGTGCGCGGTCCGCCGTCCAGTTGCGTGCCGAGGAAACCAAGGATGACTATCTTCTTTTTCATCGCGTATAAATATTTATCTTTTCAGATAATTTACCACATTCATTAATTTCCATGAATCTATATTTATCAATGACTTAGCAAGCTGGCACGCCCTTTGCAATGGTAGAGGTACGCAAAGACGAAAGGAGATCAAAATGGCGGAATCACAAATCAAGGCTTGGACCATCAGTGCCGGCGCAGTTGGCAAAAAAACCGTAAAACGCAGCTACGGCGGCGTGCACACGGCGATGAATATTTCCACCAGCCGCCGCCACACAACCGTCAGCTGGCATGCCGAGCCGCTCCCCGGCAAAGGCCGCACGGTATGGAATGGCGTGGTCTCCACCCTTGTCGGCGCAGATTAATCGTTAGAAGATGAGAGTTATGATGAAAGATAAAGAATTCGAAGTGATGGAAGTGTCGGGTGGTAGCCCGGTGAAGATGTGGACCAAGGGCGTGCCGGTTGAATCGGAAGCGCGCCAGCAATTGGCCAATACGGCCAAGATGCCCTTCATCTACAAGCATATTGCAGTGATGCCGGACGTCCACCTGGGTAAAGGTTCGACCATCGGTAGCGTGATCCCGACCCTGGGTGCGATTATCCCGGCGGCGGTCGGCGTGGATATCGGCTGCGGGATGATGGCCGCCAAGACCACGCTGAATGCGCGTGACCTGCCGGATAACCTGGGCCCACTGCGTAGCGCGATTGAAAAAGCGATCCCGCACGGCTTGACGCCGAAATTCCGCGGCCGCGACCGCGGTTCGTGGGAAAACCCGCCTTCGGCCGTGGATGTGGCATGGGGCCAGCTGAAGGATGAATTCGACGTGATCTGCCAGAAAACGCCGAAGCTGAAGAACACCAACAACTATCGCCACCTGGGTACCCTGGGTTCGGGTAACCACTTCGTTGAGGTGTGCCTGGATGAAGAAGGTTCGGTGTGGTTCATGCTGCACTCCGGCTCGCGCGGAGTGGGTAATGCCATCGGCTCCCACTTCATCGAACTGGCGCAGCAGGATATGCGCACCCATATCGCCAACCTGCCGGATAAAGACCTGGCCTACCTGGAAGAAGGTACCCAGCACTATGACGACTACGTTGAAGCGGTGGGCTGGGCGCAGAAATTCGCCCGCATGAACCGCGAGGTGATGATGCAGAACCTGATCGCGTCCGTGCGCACCGTCATCACCAAGCCGTTCCAGACGCACGTGGAAGCAGTGAACTGCCACCACAACTATGTGCAGAAAGAGCGCCACTTCGGTAAGGACGTGCTGGTGACCCGTAAGGGCGCGGTGTCGGCGCGTGAAGGCGAGCTGGGGATCATTCCGGGCTCGATGGGAGCCAAGAGCTTTATCGTGCGCGGTAAAGGCAACCCGGAGAGCTTCAATAGCTGCAGCCACGGCGCCGGCCGTACCATGAGCCGTAACGAGGCGAAGCGCCGCTTCTCGCTGGAAGACCAGGTGAAGGCGACCGAGGGCGTCGAGTGCCGCAAGGACGAAGGCGTGATCGACGAAATCCCGATGGCCTATAAGGACATCGAGGCGGTCATGAAGGCGCAGGAAGAGCTGGTTGAAGTTGTGCATACCCTGAAACAGGTGGTGTGCGTAAAAGGGTAAGAACAAGGATAAAAAGAAGAATGATTGAAATTGATGGATCCCAAGGGGAGGGCGGCGGCCAGGTGCTGCGCACTGCGCTGACGCTCTCGATGATTACCGGCCAGCCGTTCCGTATCTCGAACATCCGGGCCAATCGCTCGAAGCCGGGCTTGATGCGGCAGCACCTTGCTTCGGTCAAGGCGGCGGCCGAAATCTCCGGAGCGAAGGTTGAAGGCGATGCGCTGGGCTCGACCAGCCTGGCGTTCGCGCCGGGTGCGATCAAGGCTGGCGTGTATGAATTCCAGATCGGTACGGCAGGCAGCTCGACGCTGGTGCTGCAAACCGTGGTGCCGGCGCTGCTGTACGCACCGGGCGAGTCGGTAGTGCGCGTCAGCGGCGGCACTCATAATTCCAAGGCGCCGCCGGCGGAATTCCTGCAGCGCGCTTATGGCCGCGCCATGGCCGAGATGGGTGCGCAAGTTGAATTCGTGCTGGAGCGCGCGGGCTTTTATCCGGCGGGCGGCGGCGCGGTACGGGCCACCGTGAAGCCGCTGGCGACCTGGCGCCGATTGGCGCTGGAAGCACGCGGCGAACGGCGCGAAGCGTATGCGGAAAGCCTGGTCGCTGCCGTGCCGGGCGGCGTCGCCAAGCGCGAGCTCGATTGTGTGGCAAGCGCCATGGGCTGGTCCGGCGAGCAGTTGCGCTTCAGGACCCTGCCCGATAGCTGGGGCCCGGGCAACGCGCTGCTGATTACGCTGGACCACGAGCATGTGACGGAAGTCTTCGTCGCTTTCGGCGAAAAGGCCCGGCGCTCGGAGGAGGTGGCGCGCGACGCAGTGGCACAGGCTCGCCGCTTCATCGCATCGGGTGCTGCGGTCAGCGAGCATCTGGCGGACCAGTTGCTGGTCCCGATGGCGTTGGCCGGCGGCGGCAGCTTCACCATGGACGTGCTGTCGCAGCACACGCGCACCAACGCCGAAGTCATCGCGCGCTTCCTGCCGGTCTCGATCGCGTTCGAGAAGCGCGATACGTGCAGCCATTGCGAGGTAAAGCGTGGATGATCTGGTGCCGCATCCTCGTTATCGCGGGAAGCCGCCGCGTTCGCAACTCATACTCACAGAGCAGGAAGTGCGCGGGTCTTACTGGCGTTACGGTAGCGCACATATTTTTCCGCAGACAGCCCTTCGTGCCGACTTGAGTGTGCAGCGCTACGCGGTCTTTCCGCGTCCGTATTATGTGGACATGCTGAAAACCTGCGTCGAGTGTTCGCGTGCGTTCATATTCTATGCACGCGAGCAGCGAGACTGGTACGAAACGCGGGGATTCTTCATTGACGTCGATTGCGTGCGCTGTGTGGAGTGCCGTCGCAAGCAACGCGCGGACAAGCGCCATATGGAGCGCTACTCTGAGTTCCAGGCGCGCGACTCGCTGTCGCGCAAGGAAATGATGCACTTTGTGGATGACTGCATTTTCCTGTTCCAGCAGGGGAAACTGAAAAACCTGTCCCACCTGGGAAGGATCAAAAACGCAGCGTTGAAGCAGATACCCGAGTACGCGGGCACAAAAACGCTCCAGCTATTACTGCAATCCGCTCGCACGATTGGCGAAATTAGCTAGCTAATTTGGTTACTCCGTGGCAAAATTCGGCGTCGTTGTATTTAATATAACTTTGCTGGACCCGCCATGAACAAAAAGACTTTGGCCAAGATCGCCGCGGCAGTTGTTGTCGTTGCCGGCGGCGTTTTCGCCTACCGGGCTTTTGGCTGGGGCGCCATGAATGGCCCTGTCAACAGCCTGAAGATCGACCTGTCCAAGCCGGACGCGCTGGTCGTTACGACGAGCCTTTCCAGCCTGCCGCGTGATTTGCTGACCGTGCCGCTGGCGCGCGACGTGCTGCGCGAGGACTTCCTGTTTTATTACGAGCAGACCGAAGACCGCCTGGGCCTGAAGGGCAGCCTGCGCCGCATCGCCTACGAGCATGAACTGGGCTGGGGCGACCAGTTGATCCGCATGGTGCTGGACGAACCTGCGGAAGTGGCCATGTGGCGCGATGCCGATGGCTCGCTCAAACACTACGTGATCTCCGTTTCGCGCGGCAAGCTGGCGCGCGTGCTCGAGGAAGCGGGCAAAGTGGCGCTGAAGGATACGCAGCTTACCATCGCCGGCGAATTGCGCGTCGATGGCGACAAGGTGCCGGTGTATGCGTTGAACTATGCCTACCAGCGCAACCTGCTGTTCGCGGCGCACGGCGACCGCATGGTGATCCTGTCCAACCCGGGCATGCTGTATGGTTCCGATCGCAAGGTGAGCGACGATACGGCGCAAACCACCGTCGCCAAGCTGCTGGGCAAGGACGCCGCGCAGCAGAAGGTCTTCCACGACCAGTTCCACTTTGAGAAGGCGGCGCAGGATGGCCACAGCATCGCCATCAAGGCCGATTTCCTGTCCTTTGGCTACCAGCCGTTCTTCAGCGGCCTGGAGGCACTGCGCTTCGATTTCAGCAAGGGCGCCTGGCGCTCGCAGATGCTGCTCGACGCGGCAAAACTGCCAAAGGATGGCTATGACAGCAGTGCCCTGTGGAGCGCGCTGCCATACAACCCAAGCAGCTGCTTCGCGCTGCCGGTGGACTGGACCAGCCTGCAGCCGGTGCTGAAAAGCATCGGCGGCAAGACCAGCCAGCCGGTACTGCCGCTTGCGACCGAGCTGAGTGGCCCTGTCGCCGCTTGCTGGTACGGCAACTCCCGCCTGCACACGCCGGTATTCGTGGCTAACCGCGCCGGCGGCAATGAGGCGCTGTTCGAAAGCCTGTTCCAGACGGCGATCCGCGACGGCAAGAGCGTCCAGAAACAGCAAGGCAAGAAGGGCGAATTGCGTTGGAGTGGGGCGGTTTCCACCGCGCAGGGCGCTACCACGCCAACGCTGGCCATCAGCGGCAACACGGTGGTGTTTTCGGCGGACGGCAAGCTGGTTGACCAGGTGCTGGCCGTGAAGCGCAAGGAAATGCCCGCCGCTTCGGACTTGCTGCCGGACGCCAAACACACCGTTGGCATGATCGCTCCGGCCTCCCTGGCCAAGCTGATCGAAGTGGAGAGCTTCAACACCCTGCCTAGCCAGCGCGAGCCCGTGCTGCGAGGCGCGGTCGATGCTCACCTGGTGCCGCGCCTGCAAGCGCTGAAAAAATACCCGCCTTACCGCATGGTGCTGAAGTCCGTGCCGGCCAAGGGCATTGCGTGGCAGCCGCTGGAATGGCAGGCAACGGGCAAATGAAGCGCCGCAGTACGCTGCGCCTGCTGGCAGCTTGCGCCGCCGCCGTAGCGGCGCCGCAGGTGCTGGCGCTGACCAGCGCCAGGGATGCGCAGGTTCGCCTGTCGCAGGCACAGTCGCGCGCCTTCCAGGCGTGGATGCTGCGCATTATCAGCGCCCAGGTCGAACAAGGACCGTCGCCGCGCTGGCAGCATCGCGACTGCGCGGGCCTGGTGCGCTTTGCCGTCAACGAAGCCTTGTCAGCGCATGACGCCAGGTGGATGCGCGCCAACGGCATCGCCAGCGACCGCCGCCTGCCGCCTGAACTGGACCTGACGCCGCAGCAGGCGGCTTTGCGCAACCGCTGGCTGCAAGGCGAGGGCAAGGTAGGGGCTTTCGTCACGGCGCTGGCTCTGGTACAGCACAACAGCCGCTTTGTGGCGCGCGAGATCAGCCAGGCGCTCCCGGGCGACCTGCTGTTCTACGACCAGGGCGACGAACAACATTTGATGGTGTGGATGGGGGCGCATATCGCTTACCACACGGGCACCGTCACCCCAACAGATAACGGTCTTCGTACCGTCGATATTCAACAACTAACGACATGGAAGGACACGCGGTGGCAACCAGCGGTCAACAATCCCAACTTCGCCGGCGTATTCCGGCTGTCATTTCTGTCCTGAAGCTGTGCCTCGCAGGCTTGCTGGCGCTGACTGCGCTGGCAGGTGCGCAAGCACAGGAGGCACCGTCCAGCGGCTATACGCTGTTCAAGGGAGAGCCATTCTTCCTCCTGTCCGATGCCAGCTATGGCAGCACGGATGAAGCGCGCGTGCGCCTGGAGGTGCCGGGCCGCGACTTCGGGCGCTCGCAGCTGGAACAGTATTCCGGCGCCGACATCGTGGTTTACCGCGTGCCGCAGCCGCTGGAGTTCCTGAAGAAGCAGCGCAACCTGCACCGCGTGCAGGTCGACGGCAATTACCAGGGCGAGGGCCTGGCCAATGCCCTGAGCTTCCTGTGGGATAGCTGGTGGAAGCAGTCGCGCCTGGCATGGCGCAGCATCTTCTCGTCCGAGGCACGCCACGCCGTGACCACCAACCAGCCCAGGCTGGCGACGAACGGCGAAGCAATGAAGCGCGCCACCGTGTTTGCCAACAATCCCCAGTACAAGCCGATCAAGGGCTTCGAGATGGTGGACAGCTTCCGCTATCCAATCTGGCAGGCGAAGGCGATCGAGCCGCCGAAGGGCGTGAAGATGGACGGCTCCAGCAGCGAATTCATTGCAGGCAATAGCGGCAATGTGATGATCCCGGTCGGCAAGCGCAAGCCGGGCCTGTACCTGGTGGAAGCCATTATCGGCCAGCACCGCGCTACCACCCTGGTATTCGTCTCCGACACCATGGCGGTGACCAAGGTGTCGTCCGGCCAGATGCTGGTATGGGCCGCGCGCCGCGACAACAGCGCAGCCGTGGCGGATGCCGACGTGATGTGGACCGACGGCACCGGCGTGCTCCAATCCGGCAGGACCGCCAAGGATGGCGTGGTGTCGATGGAGCGCAGCAGCCCTGAGCACACCTATGTGATCGGCGAAGACCGCAGCGGCGGCGTGTTCGTGTCGGAAAACTTCTACTACGACAGCGAGATCTATAACACCAAGATGTATGCGGTGACCGATCGTCCGCTGTACCGTCCGGGCGACGAAGTGAACGTCAAGTTCCTCGGCCGCGAATTCAAATCGGCGCGCCTGTCTCAAGCGGCAGCTGCCGCGCCTATCGGCCTGACCGTGTTCGATCCGAACGGCACGCCGGTGCTGACGCAAACCCTGCAGCTGTCCCCGGAAACGGGTACGGAAGCCCGCTTCCGCCTGCCGGAGCAGGCTGCTGCCGGCGGCTATGAGCTGCGTTTCAGCTACAAGGACGGCCTGTACGGCGCGGCTTTCCGCGTGGCGGAATACGTCAAGCCGCACTTCGAAATCAATGTCCAGCCGGCCAAGCCGGAATTCAAGACCGGCGAAAAAGTCAGCGGCACCATTTCGCTGCGCTACCCGGACGGCAAGCCGGTCAAGAATGCCAAGCTGTCGCTGTCCCTGCGCGGCCAGCAGAACACCATGGTGGAAGGCGAGCTGCGTTACAGCGGCCTGTTCCCCGTGCAGTTGAAGTCCGAGGAGGCGGAAACCGACCGCAGCGGCGACTACGCTTTCACGCTGCCGCCAGCGACGGACCCGTCGCGCTACGTACTGACCGTGATGGCAACCGACGGCGCGGCTTACCGCGTCAAGGCCACGCGCGAGCTGATGATCGAACGCTCCATCAGCAGCTACCAGCTGAAGGCGGCGCGTTCCTTCTCCGAACCAGGCCAGCAGGTGCACTTCGACCTGGTGGCCGATGGCCAGGGGGCCGCACGCCCGGTGCGCTGGGAGATGGTGCAGCTCGAAAAGCAGGAAAAGACCGAAGGCAAATTCGATCCGGCCGCCAAGGGCTGGGATGTGAACTTCGCCAAGGCGGGCTCCTACCAGCTTTCGCTGCGCGATGAGCGCGGCAACCTGCTGGCAGGCGCCAGCCATTGGGTCAGCGGCGAAGGCTTGCAGGCCGCGCCGGGCAGCATCGAGATCGTGATGGACAAGGCGCGCTATCGCCCAGGTGAGACCGCCGAAGCGCTGGTGACCTTCTCCGACCCTATCGACCAGGCCTTGCTGACCATGGAGCGCGACAAGGTCGAGCAGTATGGCCTGATGAGTGGCGGCGCAGACTGGTACCAGGCCAAGCGCGTGGCGAAGAACCAGTGGCGCGTGCGCATTCCTGTGAAGGAGGAGCACGGCCCGAACATGACCTTCTCCGTGGCCTACACGCGCAACGGCGACTTCGTGTTCCAGAACGCCGGCCTGCAGGTGATCGAACCGCGCATTGCGCTGAGCTTCAAGACCGACAAGGAGGTTTACCAGCCGGGCGAAAAGGTCACGCTGGACGTGACGGCGCAGCTCGATGGCAAGCCGCTGTCCACCCTGGTGGCGCTGGGCGTGGTGGATGAAATGATCTACGTCCTGCAGCCGGAAATCGCACCCGATATTTCGGACTTCTTCTATCATCCGCGCCGCAACAATGTACGCACCACGGCCAGCCTGTCCTTCATCAGCTACGACATGGCGCAGGGCCGCCAACAGAACGTGCCGGGGCGCCATAACTACAACGAGCGTGGCGTGAAAGTGCTGGAACGCCCGCGCCGCGACAACGTCGATACCGCCTTCTGGGCGCCCTCGTTGAAGACCGACGCCGACGGCAAGGCGCGCGTTACCTTCACCATGCCGGATGCCCTGACCCGCTGGCGCATCACCGGCCGCGCGATGGATGCGCAGGGCCGCGTTGGCCAGCGCACCGGCTACCTGCGCTCCGACAAGTCCTTCTACTCCAAGTGGACCGCACCGGACTGGCTGCGCACCGGCGATG
The DNA here is from genome assembly GCF_001425005.1 of Duganella sp. Root336D2. GTDB lineage: Bacteria > Pseudomonadota > Gammaproteobacteria > Burkholderiales > Burkholderiaceae_D > Rugamonas. Next base: position 13,482 of record NZ_LMDB01000016.1, read on the forward strand.
CGCCGCGCGCATCCGTCGCCATCTTCAACCAGACCAGCGAGACGAAGCCGCTGGAAGTGACGCTCTCCGGTGGTCCGCAACCCAAGGTGGAGAAGCTCTCTGCCAAGCCTGGCGTGAATTACGTTGAGTTCCCGGTTGCAGTCGGTAGCGCACCGCTGCGCCTGGAAGTGAAGCAGGACGGCAAACTGGTGGATGCGCTCGACACCAAGGTGCAGGAGCAGCCTGCCGCCTGGAGCAGCCCGCGCAGCATGAGCGTGACGCTGGCCGGCACCGACAACGCGTTGAAACTGCCGGCCGATGCACGCAATATCCGCGTCTCGTTCGCGCAAGGCGCTGCAAGCCACTTTGCCCGCATTGCCGATGACCTGATCGAGTACCCATACGGCTGCGTGGAACAGACGGCCAGCCGCCTGATCCCGCTGACCATGGCAGCGCAAAGCATGCCAGCGGACGCCGGCCCAGTACGCGAGCGCCTGATGGCGATCATGCAGGCGCAGCGCCTGCGCCTGGTCTCGATGGCCGGCCCGAATGCGATCTTCAGCTGGTGGGGCCCGGCAACGCAGGGCGATGCACTGATGACGTCCTACGCCTACTACGCCGACTGGTATGCTTCGCGCGCCCTGCGCCTGGAGCTGCCGGGCGAGCACTGGAACAACCTGGTCAGCGTCTATACCGAGCATGGCAAGAATAATGGCCCGCTGGAGCGCGCCATGAGCTTGTGGATGATGCATGAAATGGGCTTGCCAACGAAGACGCTGGCGGAAAGCCTGGTTGCCGATAGCGCCAACCTGGACGTCGGCTCCGCACCGCGCAAGCAAGGCGTCACCAGCAGCGTCCTGCTGGCGGATGGCCAGGACAGCGTGACGCGCGCCATGGCGGTCGGCCTGGCATCGGTTGTCGCAGCGCAGAACGGCATCGCCTTGCCGCCGGCCTTGCAGCAGCAGTTGCCGCAGGCATGGGCCGCACTGCACGCCTCGCCGGCGCCGGTAGCGCAGGCCCTGCTGATGCTGGCCGGCGAACTGCCTGCCGCGCAAGCTGACGCCGTGCTGTCGTCCGTGCGTGCCGACATGCCGACCATGGACCGGGCACTGACCCTGGTCTGGGTGCAGAAGAAACTGGGCGGCTCGCCTGCCGCAAGGCCGCCTGTCGCCGCCGTAGAAGGCGCATGGCAGCAACTGGATAGCCGCAGCGGCCAGCCGGTATGGCGCTGGACCGACGCCAAGGCGCTGCCGGAGCAACTGAAGCTGGCGCAAGCCGCGCCGGCCGTTACCGTCGCCATCGTGCAATACGACAGCCGCGCCGTCGAACAGCACGCGCTGGACGTCGGCATCGAGCGCCGTATCCTGCGCATGAAGGCCGGCTCCAAGGGCTACACCATGGAACTGGTCAAGCCGGGCGAAGCATTGCGCACGGACGAACTGTACATGGACGAAATCAAGCTCAAGGCAGGCAGCGCTTCGCATCGTTTCGGCCTGCTGGAAGTGGCCCTGCCGCCGGGCGCAATGGTTGAATCGACCACCTGGGGCATGAAGCTGGCGGGCGACGAGCCGGTGCAGCTGGAGCGCGCGCGCCACGTCGAGCGCCGCGACGGCTATGCCGTGCCGATCGAGCCGCTGAGCGGCGAGGTCGTCGTGCGCCACCTGCTGCGCTTCGGCCAGAAAGGCAGCTACACCTTGCCGCCAACGCGCTTCCACCGCATGTACCAGCCGGAGCAAAAAGCCTTCGAGGGCGGCGGCAAGACCACGCGTACGCTGAAAGTCGAGTAATGCTGCAACGCCTGCTGCCCGCCTTGTTGTTGGCCGCCGCCGCGCCTGTCGCGGCGGCGGCCTCGCTCGACCTGGCGTGGTGGCGTGACGGCAAGGTACAGGCAGTGCAACTGCAGCAACGCAGCGCATCGGCGCTGCAGCCGATGGTCGCCAGCTCGGAGATCCCGCTTGGCAGCCTGTGGAAGCTGTTTGTCTACGTCTACGCGGTGGACAGCAAGCTTGCTACGCCGGACTACAATTGCGGCGGCCGCAAGCAGGAGGAAGTGTATTGCTGCGACGCCGGCGGCAGCGTAAGCCGCGATGCCGCGCTGGCGCAGTCCTGCGGCCTGTTCTTCGCGCCGGAGCGCCTGGGCATTGCGCAGAAACCGTGGCAGGAATACTGGAAGCGCCGCCTTGGCAGCATACCTGCCGGCGAATTCGCCTGGCTGGCCGATCCCGCGCGGCTGGAGCCGGCGCGGTTGGTCACGCTCGGCAGCCTGCTGCGCGTTTTGGCCAGCATTCCGGCTGCCAGCCGTACCGAAGCCGAGGCGGCCTTGCTGCGCGTGGTGCTGGATGGCCGCGGCGCGGGCAGTGTACGCTGGTTCGGCAGCCAACTGCGCGTGAAAACCTATTCCTGGCACCATCCCAAGAACGAGGATGCAAGGCTGGGCGGCGCGGCGGGCTGGCTGGCCGACGGCACTCCAGTATGGTTCGGCGGCAGCGACAGCAGCACCGGCATCTTCCAGAAATGGGCACCGCAAATCGCCGCAGCGCTGCCGCCGGTGCAGCCGGCGGAAGACAGCGGCTGCGTAGTGGTCGATTATTTCACCCGCTACCCGGTGCGTGCCGTGCGTACGGCGAACGGCCTGGCTGGGCCGGGTGCGCTGAGCGGCCGCTACGTGGTGCAGTTCGAGAACGGCAAGAGCCTGCCGATCCGCAGCAGCGGTGAGCTGTCGCTTGCCGCCGCGGCAAACGGCAAGCTGCAGGTTCGCGGCCGCATGGGCGTGAACGAATATGTGGCGCGCGTGATCGACCGTGAAGCAAGCACCACTGAGATGGAGGCCGCGCGTGCCTTCGCCGTCGCCGCCCGCAGCTACCTGCAGCAGAACGCGCGCCGTGCGGAGTCCTGCCAGTTCATTACGGACAGCAGCGCCACACAGCGCGTCAGCCCCAATCCGGCCAGCGCCGCCGCCCTGGAGGTTGCACGCTGGACCGACCAGCTGGTGCTGGACGGCGCACAAGTGCGCTACCACAGCAGCAAAGCCGGAGCCAACGTCCTGGCCTGGAGCGATGCCCAGGCACAGGCGCGCGCCGGCAGGAGTTTTGATGACATCCTGGCGGCGGCCTATCCCGGCACCACCCTCGCCATTGCAGGCAACACCGGCACCGCTTGTGCGCGGCTGGCAAAGAATGAGCAATGGCTGGCCTATGCATTGCCGCGCTGGGAGCGCATGCTGCGCCGCGAAGACGGTTATGAGGCGCCGGCGCAAATGCCTGTCGTTTGCGCCTTGAGCGCCGGTTCGCCATATTCCGAGCAGTCGCGCAACCGCATTTTCATGCGGCCGCTAAGCGCGCGCGAAGACCGTATCACGCTGGCGCATGAATACCTGCACATCGGCCTGCGCCGCCACCCGCGCGGGCAGGATGAAGATTATGTGGAGCGCCTGGCGCGCCGCCTGAACGACCTCTCCCTGGAGGCTATGTGAAAACACGCATCCAATATATTGCCGCACTGATGCTGGCGCTGGCCGCCGCGCCGCTGCTGGCGCAGGACAAGACCATGACCGGGCCGGTCGGCGGCTGGAACCGGGCCGGCATGACCGACAAGTCCGGCGAGCTCGCCGTCAGCTACCCGTATTCGCTGATCGACCGCGGCGCCCAGAAGAACCGCACCATGATCCGCGGCCAGCTGGAAAAAATCAGCACCAAGCGGCCCTTCCATCAACTGATCGTGAACGGCAACCCGACACCGTTGTACACCGACCAGGAGGGCCGTTATGCACGCGGCTATGCCTTCGGCTCCGGTTCCAACAGCGTGGAAATCCGTTCGCCGGACGGCAAATCGCTGAAGCGCATGCAGTTCTACGAAACGGACGCCGGCCGGCCGCAGCCGCGGCTGCGCATCATTGGCGCCTGGGACGACAACCAGGCCGAGATCGACCTGCACATCATCACGCCTGACGGCCAGCACGCCTTCTTTGCCAATCCGTTCCTGTCCAATGGCGGCGGGCTGGATGCGGATAGCGTAGACGGCCCCGGGCCGGAGATGTTCACCATGACTTCGCCGCTGCACGGCACCTACCAGGTGTGGGTGAACTATTGGGGCAATTTCGGCGACTCGGGCTATCACTTTGACGAAGCGACGCGCCAGCGCCCCATCATCACTACCCGCATCACCCTGGTCTTCAACGAAAACACGCCCAGCGAAAAGCGGCAGGACTTCGTTGTCCCACTGCGCAAGATCGGCGACCTGACCCTTGTTAAATCCTTTGTATATTGAACACATGAAGAAACTCTGCCTCCCGCTATTGCTGTTGCCCGCATGCGCCATGGCGCAAGTGAGCATTGAGTCGCCAAAAAGCGGCTGGCGCCATTCGGGCGGCAGCGAGGAGCAGTACAGCCAGACTGTGAATTACCCGGCATCCGTCGTGAACATGCAGCCGGGGCAGGCCGAAACGGCGCAGATCCGCGGCAAGATCGCGGGCGCAGGCCGGAACAAGCCGGCCAAGCTGATCGTCAACGGCGTGGCCATGCCGCTTGAATTGCAGGAAGACGGCAGCTTTGCGCGCCCATACATCTTCGGTCCCGGCTCGAACGGCGTCGAAGTGCGTTCAGCGGACGGCAAGAGCCGTGCGCGCAGCCAGTTCTACGACAGCTACAGCGGCAAGACCAAGTCGCGCCTGCGCGTTGTGCTGTCATGGGACAGTCCGGGCACCGATGTCGACCTGCACGTGATAACGCCCAATGGCGGCCACTCCTGGTTCGGCCAGCGCATGCTGCCCGACGGCAGCGGACTGGATGTCGACGTAACCGGCGGCTATGGCCCGGAAATCTATTCCAGCCCGGCGCCGGCCAAGGGTAATTACCATGTCTACGTCAACTACTACGGCGGCAATTCCGAGAAGCAGGTGATTACCGTTGCCACCGTCTCTGTCATCACCAACGAGAATACGCCAAGCGAGAAGCAGCAAACCTTCATGGTACCCCTGCGTGCCCCGGGCGAGCTGACCCTGGTGAAATCCTTCGTCTATCCCTAAAACTGGTAGCGGGCGGAGACGCCTGCGACCCAGTTTCGGCCTGGCGCTCCCTCGTAGTAGCGTTTGTTGGCATCGCCAACGATGACGGATCCGACATACTGTTTGCCGGCCAGGTTATTCAGGCGAACGTATTCACTGACGCGCCATTCTGCTCCAGCCTGTACCGCGGTCAGGCGAAGATTCAGCAGGCCGTAGCCTGGAGCGGCCCGCTCGGTATTGCTGTCTTCCGCATAAACCTTGGCACTGGCCACGCCTTCCAGCGCTGCGCCCCAGCGGCCACCGCTTTCCCGCCAAGCCAGTTCGCCGAAACCGTAGGCACGCGCCACGCCGGGCAGGTGCGCGCCATTCTCGTAGGTGGCGCGCAGTGATGTCAGGGCAATACGCGAGCTGAATCCTGCGCCCCATGCGGTGTCGAAAGACATTTCCACGCCTTTTCGGACGGTACGAGCCGCATTGCGGTAGCTGGTACGTCCCCCGACCGAGGAGTCCACTATCAGCTCGTCGCTGGTACGAATTTCGAAGAGGGCGGCATCGATCCTGGCGCCTGGCGCCAGGATGGCCTTGGCACCACCTTCGACGTGCTTGCTGCGCGCGGGCCGGAGGTTGAAATTAAACCCGGCACCGCCGCCGGAATAAAATAGCTCGTTCAGCGTCGGTGCCTCGAAGCCGCGTGCGGCACTGACGTAGAAGTTCAGTGACGGCGTTGCGTGGTAAAGCACCGCCGCTAACGGCGTGACCTGGCTGAAGCGCAGTTTGCCGCTGTCGTCGCCATTGCTGGTGAAGCGATCCGTCACCGAGACGCTGATTCGGCTGCGGCGCAAGCCGGCTGTTACTTGCCAGCGCTCTTCCTGCCATTCCGCCTGGGCATAGGGGTCGACATTGGACACTGAGTCGTCTTCGTCGCGGCGCAGCCGGCCCTTCACGCCCAGTGTGGTTCCCGAAAAATTCTCGTACCCTTTGCGGTCGTCCGTCGCGGCCCCATATTCAACGCCCGCTGAAGTTGTGAGCATGCCATTGGCGAGCCGCAGCACGCTCTGCCAGCGTACCTCTCCGCCGTGAAAGTCGCGATCGAAGTCGACAACGCCACCAGAGTGCGTCGCCGGAGCCTGGAAGCCCCGCGAGAAAGATTGGTACTGTACTACTCGGCGGTTTCCTGTATAGGCGGCGAGCAGCAGCCTGGCGTCGCCGATCGGTTGTTCCCAGGTGATCCCCGCCTGCTGGTGGTTGATGCTTTTACGCGTGTCGTAGCGCTCGGCCAGCGTACGCTTGGGCGCTAAGGTGTCGGTGGCATCGGTCTCACCCGCGCGTGGATCGAGCTGCCAGGTCGCCCAAGTCACGCCCAGCGGGTCCTGCGTGGCCTTCTGGCGCAGGCCAGTCGCGACCAGCGTCAGCTTTCCGCCGCCGCCGACATGCATGTTCAACTTTGCGTGTGCTTGCTCACGCGTAGCGGCACTATGATTGCGAAAGCCGTCAGTTTGAAAGCGCGAGGCATCGAGTGCGTAGCCGACGCCATCGGCCTTGCCCTGAGCAGACATGTCTATCTTTTGAAGACCGTCGCTGCCGGCGCTGGAGCTGGTTTCCAGCGTCGGGCGCCCTTTGCCTTCGCGTGTGAATAACTGTATTACACCGCCGGAATGGTTACCATACAGGGCCGAGAATGGGCCGCGCAGTACTTCAATGCGTTCTGCCATATCCAGGTTGAAGGTCGCTGCCTGTCCTTGTCCATCCGGCATGCTGGCCGGGATTCCATCCGCAATAAGGCGCACACCGCGAACGCCGAAAGCGGAGCGCGCGCCGAAGCCGCGAGAAGAGATCTGCAAATCCTGCGCATAATTCTGCCGATTCTGGACCACCAGGCCCGGCACAGCGGCCAGGGCTTCGGAGGCGTTGACCCGTGGTTGGCCTTCATGAATGCGGCCGGCCCCCAGTACATCGATTGCGGCGGGAACGTCGAAGCTCGCGCGTTCCGAACGCGTGGCACTCACAACGACGATTGGCAATTGCTCAGGTATTTGAATGTAAGGCATGGGAGAAACTATACATCTCCCCTTGCAGAGGTGAATTTCGTTTGCTATAGTTCTGTCCCTCGCAACGCAACACTGTTAAAACAGTAAGCGAAACGAGAAAAAGAAGGGGTTGACGAGTTGCACGCTGTACCGCATAATCTCGCTTCTCTGCTGCTGACG
>NZ_LMDB01000017.1 GCF_001425005.1 Duganella sp. Root336D2
GCCGTATGCACCCTGCGTTTTTTGCCTTCACTCATTTGCTATCATCCTTTCGCGGACGACAGCTTAAACCACCGTCTCAATTTCGGGGGCCACTATAGCCAGTACATGCACCGCCTCCCCTATCCCATCTACGCCGCTAGCAACTCTCCCTGCTCGATAGCCGCAGCGCGACCGCTTCCCATCAACGCAATCGACACTGTATTAACTGCCTTCTGCAACGTGTTCGAGGACAAGTGGGCATATCGCTCAGTTACCTTTGTATCTGAGTGACCAAGAAGCTTCTGTACCTCGTAAATCGTGTGTCCGGCGTTGACCAGCATTGATGCAAATTGATGCCGAAGGTCATGCAGGCGTAGTTCAGGCAGCTCCGCCTTTTCCCTTAGTCGCCGCCAGACTTTCCCGACTACTTTCAGCCTCTCGTTGGTCTGCATGTTAATGAACAGGTTCGCATGCGTCCCCTCCGTCCCCAGGCGGTCCAATATCTTCAGTGCCGAATCATTCAAGTGAATCCCTCGCTCCAGTTTGGACTTAGAGTTTGTCGCTGGCACCATCAAAAGTCGCGATGGCCTGCTAACCTGACTCCATTCAGCATTTAAGGCCTCAGACAAGCGAGCGCCTGTAGACAACAGGAACAACGCCAACTGACACACCATCGGCGGATTATTGGCATGCAGCACAGACAGCAACCGCTGCAATTCCTCATCACGCAGTAGGCGCATCTTTTTGTTATCAGCGTTGAACTGCTTGATACGTGCCGCAGGGTTCTTGTCCAACATCTCCCACTCCACCGCCAAGTTCAGCGAATGGCGGATCAGCTTAAGATGATGGTCCGCACTAGCTGGTGACAGACCATCTTCCTTGACCTGCCCATGGAACTTCTGGATCTGCTGCCGCGTGATTTCATTCAGACGCCTGTTGCCGAAGATTTCATCGATCCGCCTGAACAACTGCACGTCACGGTTCCATGATCGTTTATGAACCTTCGCATGGGGCAGATAGTGGTCGTTGAAAAAGTCAGCATAGGTAATGACTGCCTTCCTTGCTCGTTCTTCGGCACGAGGATCAGCACCTATTGTGATCTTCGCCTTTTCCTGCTTGGCTTTCTTCCTGGCCTCCGCTAAATTGATTTCAGTGGTTCGCCCTAGCTTCTGATGCGCGGTCTTGTTTAAGGCGTTCTTGTAACGCAGGTAGTAGGTGCCCTGCCCTGGACTTGTAGCACGGACCTCGATGTATAGGCCGGTGCGGTCGGCATCACAGTATTCGATACGGGCCATACCTTCAGGACACTTCAGTTCTTTAACAATGAATGTATCTGTGAGTTTTACTACTGGCATGCATACTCCTTGTTGATTGTTGTTGATGGAAACGATCGGCAGACTTACGGGTATTTACATAGATCTACCGACCCATGCCTGCCTTATGTCTTGCAGTACAACTGCGGGCTCGAACCGTTTAGGGACACGAGCGCCAAATTGACTTCATTGGTAATGACCAAGTTCATGAGGCACCGGCCAGCCTGGCGTTTGTCCGCGCTATCCAAAGAATCCCAAAACTTGGGGGAGCAGATTTTCTTCATCGGCAAGATGCGTCCCGCTGCCAAATTTGGAATTTGCGCCATGACATCACGTTTCACGCGCCGATATAGGACACCGTCCACATGCTTACCATCCACCACAGCAATCCATGCGGGGCCGTCAAGAATGTCAGCATCAAAGGCTGCAGCGGGCGTCACGGTCGTCAGTATCGTCGGGTCGCCCCCGTATTTGCGCGTCGTGTCAGGGGTGCTGCTCGCCGATGCCAGCGCTCGTTTTAGCTCGATCATCGCCAGTGTCGTCGGGTGCGTCATTAGTTTTGCTCCATTTTTTTGATTGTGATGATGCGCTCCTTGGGGCGGCTGAATTCGACACTGATACCTTGTGCCAGAAGTGGAGCTTGCAGTGGCGCTAATCGCTTAGAAAGTGCAGCCGCGCTGTTCGGCCATGCCCTTAATCGCTGGATGTTTTGCTCAACTTCGAAGTTCAGCTGGCTCAACAACATAGTAGGTGTTCCTGCCCAACCGTCATCATCAAGTCCTTCCGCGAATTCGAGTACAGCGGCACCAAGAACGCTATCCAAAATTGCATCCCGTTGGCCCTGTTTCAGGACGTCGCTGTAACGGTCTTGATAAGTTCCAATCGGTACTTCGTTCGCCAGTTCCATCGCTCCCAGCCATTTGCAGAAATCGATCATTCGCTCAGGCGACGTCAATTCAACCTTCGGCAACTGAATCTGAGCCTTTGCGATCAAATCAAAGATCCCGCGCTGGATAAGCGGTAAGTCACGATCCAGTTCCTTTTCCATTTCCATTTCGGACCTACGATTCGCAGCAGGGATAGTTTTTAGTTGTAGCGGCAAGCAGCGCTGAGCAAGATCTGGTTCGCTAACAAAGGCATGGATTCCATTTAGTACCAAGGCGACATGCAACGGGATCACGTGCTGCTCATCGTTCGAGTAAAGCTGACGTCCAGTGAAGACCCCTCCGGTAGCTGCCGTACACAGCAGGTCCGACATACTCTTACTGATGTCGCGCAGATTGTCGTAACACAGCACGTGGGACTGCTGCGCAGCGATTCCAAGATCGACACCATTTGTTGGCATAATCTGCGCATCTGTTGCGGCAGGGTCGATCAAACGCTTAATAAGCTTCGTCAGCATAGACTTGCCGGAACCCTGCCCTCCCAACACTTGCAAGATTACGTATTTCGATGCTGATACTTTGGGATGCGCCAGCGTATAAGTAAGCCAAGCAGTGAGCAGCATGAACGAGACATGGTCCATGTTGGTGAGATACTTCTTAAGCAGCTTAATGTCGCCCCTGCCAGCTTCAGCAGGCATCACCATTGGCATAGAGTGCTTGTATCGACGAAACAGTACTTCCGATCCATTGGAAACGATCTTAACGCCCCCATTGGAAATCCGAACGCGTGTATTCAGTTCGTCGCCCATGTCAATTTCAATACCGCCCTCGACTGGTGCCACTCGATTCCAAGTCTTGTATGTGCGGCCAGCTTCGGCAGCATCTTGCTCAAGTTCTTCGTTGATATCTTCCAGAGCAGACTGCTTGAGTTTCTGCCCAGCTTCGCGTGCCTGCTTGCGAATCAAGGCGTTCAGCAATTGGCTTCCTACTGCGAGCGCAGATGGATTCCCTGCACCCTCAACTCGGACGTAAGGCTTACCTTGATCGAGGAAGGCTTCAAGCTTACGAACTTTGTTCATTTGGCTCGTTGCCGGAAGCGATGCAGACTCCGGCGCTGCTGGCTTAGGTAGCGAAATTGCTACTGGTTCTGGCACTACTAGTTCCGCTACTTCTGCATCGGTGTTGCATGTATTCAGGTGTGACATATCTATTATTCGGCAAAAGTGTTAAGACTTCCCAGCAAAGTGCCAATCCATCCGACGAACCCGACGACCTGTCGCCAAACACCCCGCGACAAGGGCCGATGCACCCGACGCACCCGACGACCTGTCGCCTTGTACTCGGATAACGGATTCGTAAGTTGTACTGCGCTTGCTGAAACTTTTGTGTTCCCCAAACAGAGCCGTGAGGCAGTGTCTAGGTTCGTCCATATTTGAGGTGGGCACTGCCCGAAGATATGTTCACCGCGATTTTTGATTCGCCCTGCATGGACACAAGGCTGCACTCGATCACTGAATTTTGCACACGAAGCAAAGGCTGCTTCCTGCTTCCCATCGGCGCCTAGCTTGGTCGGATGGGCACCTAATTCAAGCTTCCTTCTTCGTGAAGGGAGACGAACTTTACCATAAAAAATGCTAAGCGAAACGGGTGATTTTAGAAAATTTCGCCTGAGTTGATTTCAAAGTAAGTCATATAGATACTGGTGATATAAAAATTCCGTTCCACATTAAATACGACGGAATGCTCTTACCAATATAAAGCGGACCGTCCCAAATTGCCGAGCAAATCAAAACCTATGGAGTTGTACCTTGCGCACCGATTCTGGCCCATGAAAAGCCGGCATCAAGCGACGAACCCGACGATCTGACGCCGCCTCCACCACTGTCACCCCTTCATTGCGACGACGGCAACCTCCCTCAATGGTCATTTCGATTCATTCCTCCGACTATTAGCCAAGACAGTGCTTGGTCTCGTACCCCCCTTTTATCCAGCATCACTACTATGTTGTTTCTCATCGACTTGGTCAGCTAAATTATTCAGAAAAATGTAGGGCGTCCGCAGATACTGTCCGCATGCACCGCCCCACACCGAAGCCGCACCGGAAACTTAACGAAGCCCGGTGGTCACAACTCCAATTGATCCATGTGGTTCGAGTAGATCAACTCCGGATGCACCTTCGCCATCAATGCAGCTTGGTAGCTCGCCACCCGCCCAACATCACGATCAGGAATCTCCCAGAGGAGCACCTGTTCGACAGCATCAATCATGGCGTCACAAATAGACATACAGCACTCCTTAGTCGAGCTTCGATCCCACCGCCAGCAGGATCAAGATAAAAAGAAAGGCCATAAGAATGGCCTTGGGACAGATGATTAGCAGAACGAGCAGTCCCGCCATTGCACTTTGCTGCGTGCTGGAGAAGGCAAGTCCGACTATGCAAATTAGGGCTACGGAAGTCGCGGATGCGAGCAATACAAATCCTTTCTCTATGGTGATTGGCCATCTATGAAACCCAGTTGCCGGTGTCGGTCGGTTATGGTTCGGAGTTCTCCGGGGTCAAAGGTCAGGACGAAAGACTTCCTTTAGCTTCAAGAATTTCTGCGCCAAAGCCCCGGCCGACCTGCGGACTACAACTCCGTCAGTACCATCTATCGCTTCTTGCCCTTCCCAATGGGCATAAGCTTGGCCGTCGATGCTTCGGGATTCGCAATCGCCATATCCGGCCCGTCACCATTGGCAGCACTGGGCGCGCCCTTGTCGTCGGGTGCAATCGACATATCAGCACCTTCAGCATTGACCGCCCCACATAGCTTCTTCAGTTCAATGAAGAACTGCTCGGAACTGCTGCATTGGTAATAGCGCCGCTTTTCGGGCATGTGCACCACCAGCCCCTCCGCCTTCAGCACTGCCAGGATGAATCCAGCGGTGTTGACGGACGACCCAGCAAAGACAGCACTTAGCGATGCCGATGTGACCGCATCTTCCGATTTCCCCTTATCGAATATGGGCTTCAGCGATTCGACCGATACCCATTGATTGCTGAATAGGCCGCTTCCTGTGTTGTGGTGAATGCGGAAGCTGATGCCTTCGATGAACTCCGAACCCTCCTTATCGAGAAGATCGCTGCGGCATCCAATGTGGTACGTCAGGCTCGAACGCCCTGACAGCGACGGGCACACTGCTTCTTTCAGCACCCTCATTTCTGCATCATGGTTAATGGAATCTTGCATATGGTTCTCCTGTGGTTAGAATGTAGAAAGCAAATCGCGCCTTCATATAAGATGGCTAAAAATTCGCAAAGACCTTGCTGTAGCTGGATGTCAGTACCAATAGCCGTAATCGATAAGCTCGTTTCGCAGCAGCTCGATGTAGATCCGATCAGGATCAGGCGATGCCAATATGTCGGCCACCTTTAAGTACACCTTGTCGAACTGCGCGTTCTCATTCGCCACAACCGCGTAGTCTTTCGTGGACCGAAAGTCTTCAGGCTCGACACCGAGCATTGCAGCGTCAATGGGGAACTTCACCTCGATGTAACAGTCAGCGGGAAAGCCTTCTGCCAGCGCAGATACGCCCGAGATCAAAAAGACGATGCCTTCGGATAGCAGTCGGTCGTTGACGATAGGTTCTTCGAGCGGATCAGGGCCAAGATCCACCATGTACTCGTTGAGCGCACACTGGAAGTAGGCAGCACCAGACGTATTCAAGTTGATGCTTGCGCCGGACCAGTAGGCGATGATGTCGGCATAGCCTTCAGGAAGATTCGGAGCGCCTTCAAAGATGCAGCCTCGAAGGTTGGCAGGGGCCGACATTGAAAGTGGACGCCCGATAGTGCTTTGGTCAATGACAATTGCACCTTCCGGCAGAACCACCAGCTGGAGCACGTTGGCGTTCTTCAAGTGGTAGCCGGGCCGCTTGTCGAAATCTGGCGTCCCTTCGCTCAGGTTGAGCCGGTCGTAGTAGTCCAGATCCTTGGTGGCCTGTGCGGTCTCATAGGCCTCGGTGGTGACGTAGATGGTTGCTGGCATGGGAACTCCTTCATGGAAATTTTGGTGGGTGGAAGCGACGCACGCGACGACGCGACGAGCCCTGCCTGTATGGGCGTCAGGTCGTCGGGCACGACAGGTGCTTGAGTATGCTGAAATCGTGAAATGCTGCGATGCTGAAAAGCTGCTGAACTGCGGCGGTGCTACTGCTGGCGGTGGGAAGGTAAAACTAAAAGGGGATGCGGCGAGGATTGGTGACGTGCTGCTGATGCTGCCTACTGCTACTTATGGCTGGCGATTAGGAACCCTTTCTTGATTAGCTTGGATTTGTGCCGCTGCTCGACCTGAAGACGATCCGGCTGGAATAGTTCAAGGCTGCGTGTGCCTGGCACCGTCTGAGCGACCTTGTTGTGGATGGCATCATGTATCGCATCCTCGCCAATCATGGTATCGAAGAAGAAGCCCCTATTGAAACCGACACGATCGACGGCATACTGTGCATTGAAGATGAACTTCTTGGCATCGACCTCCGAGTCCATCAGGATCAACTGCACAGACTTCCCTGCCCTCATGGACTTGCCCATGAAGTATCGGGGATATGCGCCTTCCGGGGATACCTCTTTGAACATGAAGCCGAACTGCTGGCCCAGCGATTCCATCAAGCCAGCATTGGTCGTGATTACATCCAAGTCGCTGTACTCAAGATGCATCACAGGATCTATCAAATGCTTCACGAAGCCGCCGAAGAGGTATGCATCAGGATGCCCCATAAGAAAGCCAGCCAGTGCTGCGTTGTCCTGCACGATCTCATGCCCTGTGCAGTCGATGGTCGAAAGGTATCGACTATTCAGGCATAAAGCCTTCGGAACGAACACTATGCCGCTATGGCCGAATGCCATGCTCGCTGCGTCAACGGGGAAGATGCTGTTGAAGTTCTCTCGCAGCACCAGCCTTCGCCCTAGCCGCTTATGCAATGCCGCGTACTGAGGCTTCAACTCCAGCAGGCCTGCCATTGGCAAAGGCGGCAGCACCAAGGAGAACTCAACGTCGATTTGCTGGCTGGCGCTATCCAGAAGATGCTGGTAGTTGTCGATCTGTTGCAGCACATCGTCGTCCAGGGAAATCGAGACATGATCCACAACACCCTTCAACTTTGCCACGTGCTTCACCTCCCTGGTAATGATTCGGACCTTGTAGCCTTCCTCCTTGATGGTGCCCGTCATCGACAGCAATGACGGAAAGTTCTCTTCAAAGCGATAAAGTGGATCACCGCCACCACTAATCGTTATAAATGATTTACAACATTTCCTTACAAATCCCCTAACCTCCTCTAGCGATTGAGGCCCTTGTGGCAGCAATGGAGAGCCGCGCCAATTGCAGTATGCACATACCTTTGAGCATCCGAATCCCCTTTCCTTCCAGTTGACGATGATGGTGAAATTTAAGTGCCGACATCCCGTACTTCCCATTCGTTCCATTGTCTCAGTCAATTTCATGTGACCTTTCAGATCAGAATAAAAAAAAAGCCTCACCAACGCAATGTCGGTGAAGCTGAAATTGTTAGAATAATTAACTCTACTTCTTTTCGAACTCTGCCTTTAGGCTTGACAGACAATCATCTAATCTATCGACAGAGATGCTATTGTCTTCTATGTGCTTATTCCACAGAAGGACCACCAAAACGGCAACAGCGGCCCACCCATTAAAAATTATCCACGCAAGGAGAATTAAAACAATTCCCACCAACATTGTGGCCGCACCGTTGAGACTTTTCTTCCGCAAATTGTGATCGACTGAAATAAGGCAATCCCTCTCCTCTTTTGAAACATCCACCACAAGATCAATGATTCCGCTCGTTGTCTTGCACATTGTCGAACTATCAAATTTCGAATCAATTGCGTTGATCTTCTCCGCCAGTGCTTTCTTTATTTCCGATAAATCAGCATCGGAGCGGAATCTCAAAGCCGTTCGAAACTTCAAGTGCTTTGGACGAGAAGGAACGGTCGGCGTAGGTACAGTTTGGTTATCGACGTTTGCGGGCCGGGGAACGCCACAAGATGGGCATGAGAGTGCCTTATCTGATATTTCCTTATGGCATTCTTCACACAAAATCAAAGCCATTTGGCCTCCATCACATTCAGTTTGTTGTTGAACCCAACCAAGCACTTGTTCAGAAACCCGTCGAAGAGCCTGCGTCCCAAGATGCCAAGTTGGTGCATTTTTACTTCCAATGTTACCACTTTACAACTTATAGATGCATTTAGTCATCATGCTGAATTTCATGATCTGTAGAGGTTTGGCGTGTATTTCGACAAGCTTGAAGAATGGAAAAGCCGATTCATACGCAGAACGCAAAGCAGGTTTTCAGCCGGAATGTCGGCCTCGTCCGCCGCCTTAGGAACCTCTCGCAAGAGAAGCTTGCCGAAATCGCAGATCTGCACCGCACCTATGTGGGCCAGATCGAACGTGGCGATGTAACGCCAACACTGGATGCTGCCGAGCGTGTAGCACAAGCACTGAATTTGGAGTTGTGGGAGGTCCTTCACCCCGACTTCAGCCTGGATGCTGCAATCAATCGGGAGCATAAGAGAGGCCTTTAAGTTCACCTCCAGCCTCCGCCAGCATTACCCGTTCCGAGCGGAAGAGTTTTGCTCGGCATTGACCATTATCAAGGTTGGAATAGAATCAGCAGCGCACTATCAGCAGATGGTCTGCTTCAGCTCAAAGAAGTTCTCGAAAGCGAAATACGCAAGGTTCCGGTCCAGCCTGGCACTGGATCGCTTTGCCGATGCCTCTGACGACCTTACTCGCCGATATGCTGCCAAGTGGGCCAATGCATGGTTGTGCCTGGCGAAGAAGAATGCACCAAGCACGATGCTCAGCCAGGGGCAACAACGAGCACCATCTGCCGAATTTCCCAGTTCCCAATCATCGACCGCTTCCAATTCGACCAAGGCACAGATAGTGGTCCCTGGTGCCACGCAGGCGCGCCACTAGGCCCTCGGGATGGCTGTCCCTCGGTCGTGCCGCTGCGGCCCAACATGCTGGTCTCTGCTAGCCCTTCGCTGCTACATGGCCGTCAGCGGGCCGTCTATCCACCGCCTCTCGGGAGTCGCCCCCAAGTGAAGCGCATTCTAGGTGTGAGATTCCGCGTATTTTCCCGCTCGGTAAGATGATATTCTCTTGGTCACAGGCCGGACTCGGCCAGGAGCGGTCATCGCGTTTCGGACTGTGAAGTTATTTCGCAAAGATTCTACTTTTAGAATTATGAGTTCATCGGACGTTCTTGATTTTCAATATCTCTGGGATGGTTCTCAGCCAGGATGGGTGCTGACGCGCCACTATGGAAGTGATATCGAACTATCGCTAAAGTTTGAACGACCCGATGGCCCATCGCCTCGAGAACTGATGGCGGTGAGGCGTTCGGTGTCGGAATTTAAATCTCTGCCCCTTAGTCAAGCAACTGAGCGGTTGCGCGGATGTCCGATCTTTTTCCTAGGACGATTTGATTCCAGGCATGCTCGTAGAGTGGCGGACGCTTGTCGCAACGAAGGTTTGAACGTGTTGGAAAGAATTCTCGATACCCCCCGATACCTGCCGACAAACGAGATAACTAACTCAGTCTTGGTGATTGAGGATGATGAATTGGCAAAGTGTGTGTACGATTCGGCGCTTCAGCATGGTATCCCTGTTCGACACATTGAAAATTAAGCGTGCCCGGCTTGATCACGTATAGTCGGCCAATTGCAACCCCAAAGTCGACGGCTGGAACCATTTGCATATTTAGGATGTCTTCAATGAGTGAACAGGAAATTGTCTCGGATTACGACTGGAACGAAAGAACGAAAATACTTTATCGCTGCGACCTGAGCGTAATTTACAATCGAAAGCGAGAGCGTTTTTTTGTGCTGTGCGACCGCTGGGCTAAGTGTGTGTCGCTCATTGCAAGCGGGGCGGCATTTAGTTCGTTCTTAGATACTACGGGAAGTAAAGCCGTCGCAGGTGTGATTGTGTCGTTGGTTACCCTTCCTTCGCTCTTATTCGGATGGAGCGACAAGGCAAGGCAGCATGCGGAACTCGCTCAGTCGTACCTGCACCTTTTGGCAGACATTGCTAAGAAAGGGCCGCGAACATTTACCGAGGCCGATCTTAATGAATGGATGGCCCAACTGTCCTTAATTGAGAAGAATGAACCAGCCGTCTTATCGGCGGTTATGGCGAGTGCCCACAATCGCTTGGCCTCTCAGCAAAATTCTCCCGAGATGATTATCGAAATTCCGTTTCGAAAGAAGATATTCGCACATCTCTTTGATACCCACATCGACTGGCATGACCGATCAGGGCTAGGAAAAAGTATGATTCCCGGTTGGATAGATGCCAAATAGATGTCTCGACTCGGCCAAAAGCTGACAAACGAATTTTATGAAACTAGAAGTCGAGATGAAGTCCCCAATCCTCGCTCCGAATGAGACGCAGGTAAGAAACGCCATAGCGCGCCTTAAAAGCTTTGGTCCGAATTCGTTCGCTTCATTAAGCGACGTTCACGGAAATTATTTGCAAGTCGCAGGTGGCGGCATTACCTGTATGCTGGAGCGTCGTGATGCGGCTACGGGCCGCCATTTTCGTGGATTCAAGCTGGAGAAAAACTCCAACTATCCAGATGGGACTCGACTAGTATTCGGGGCCGGCGAGATTGCTTTGCAATCGGATGAATGGTTTAACCATACAGAAATTGCGGAAGTATTCACCGCATTTCTTGGTGGGAATGAACTACCGCCGTTCATCAACTGGCGAGACGTGTCCGATATACTAAGTTCAAGAAGCAGGTGAGAACCCGCTGCATTCTAACCACTTCGGTGGCCTAAATTGGGCTGAACTCGGCCAATAGCTGACGAGTTGGCATTGGCCATGAGGGACTTTTGACCTGCATCGAGAAATACCTTATCAAGGAATGTCAATTGAACCGATATGACCTTTCACGTACGATACCTGCGGGAATAAAACGTCTTGTTCGCCAAAGAGATGGTTTTGGTTGCTTGATTTGTGGATCTGCGTTCTATCAATATGACCATATTGAAAACGAATACAAAGATGCAAAGGAACACGATCCCGAAAAAATCGTCCTATTATGCGGTGGTTGTCATGACCAAAAGACGCGCGGTTTTTTATCAACTGCAACAATAATGGAAAAGATTAGTGCGCCTGCGTGCTTATCAAAGGGTTTCTCCTGGGGGATTTTTGACTTAGGGTCCTCTGCGCCAGAAATAGTTTTTGGAACATTAACTGCAAAAAATGTGGAATCGCTTATTTCGATCGATGGCGTAAGCATTTTTTCTGTTGGCCCCCCATCCGTTCCAGGCGGCCCGTTCAACATTAACGCGATTTTTCGCAATCCCGAGGATGATGACAACTTACGAATTGTAAATAATGAGTTCCAAGTTTTGGGTGCCAATT
The DNA here is from genome assembly GCF_001425005.1 of Duganella sp. Root336D2. Taxonomy (GTDB): domain Bacteria; phylum Pseudomonadota; class Gammaproteobacteria; order Burkholderiales; family Burkholderiaceae_D; genus Rugamonas. The sequence continues at coordinate 11,617 of NZ_LMDB01000017.1, forward strand.
GGGACGCCGAGATTAGTGGTGCGAGGATAAAACTGAGAAGTGGACACGGAGTTTTTTCTTTGGTTCTGCGTATTGAACCTCCACACCGTTTAGTCGTTGAACGCTTAGACATGAAATATGACGACATTTCTATCACATGCCGCGAAAACGAAAAATTTCTAATTGAAGGACGCGGTTCGAAATATCATGGGGGGACTTTTGAGTTTGATGGCTATGAGGTTGCAATTGATATTAAGGGTTCCGGCGTTACATTCGGTGTCGGCCACGGTAGATCCATTGTTCGCGACGCAACCTTCGAAATTGGTGGTGACTTTCAGATTGGCGGACCTGGAAAAACAGGGACTACATTTCTAAAACAATCTAGGAATGAAAAATGCGCATGTGGAAGTGGGAAACGTTACAAGCACTGTCACGGAAAATTAGCCTAACTGACGTTTCCCATGATCGTCCGCTCAGGGGCGAATTCGATATTAGATGCGAAGGTCCGAGTTGGGGCGAAAGCGGAAGTTTGCCTGTTATTCACTCAAGCACGACGGGTGAATTTTTGCGTGAGCCTCATTCCCTGCCCTGCTGTGCCACGCAAGCTCAGCGGTAGGGGTAGGTCATCCCCTCGCCCCGGCGGCTTCACCACGGCCCACTATGCGCAAATAAACGTACTTGCCGCCGTGCCCACGCCCTCCCCGGGCCGCTGCATGAGTTCGGTCGCCTAGCACTCGCGTCCCGGCACACCATCGAGCGGCCTGCAGAGTACCTACCTGTGCGTAAGCGTCTTATGAGTACCGTCTGGACGGGATAATTTCGTCCCAGCATGATTGAATTTTGGCACAGCAGTTGTGCCCACAAATTCGATTATGGACA
>NZ_LMDB01000018.1 GCF_001425005.1 Duganella sp. Root336D2
ATTGACAATAACGCCGTCGAGAACGCGATCCGCCCGATTGCCATTGGCAAAAAGAACTGGCTGTTCGCTGGATCAGAGCGCGCCGGCCGACGCGCTGCTGCTATCCAAACTTTGCTCGGTACCGCTAAACTCAATGGCCTCGATCCGCTGCGTTGGCTGGCCAGCGTGTTGGAACGTCTCCCGACGTGCCCTAACAGCCAGATCGATTCGTTGCTGCCATTCCCGAACTCTACGCAGTCTTGATCGAGCTTCCTAGGTGGCAGAGTTGGACGCTTACGTTGGAACGTCTCCCGACGTGCCCCAACAGTCAGATCGATTCGTTGTTGCCATTCCCGAACTCTACTCAGTCCTAAACCCGCTGTGAAGGTGGAATGGCTGGACGCATACATTAAAGCGGCTCGACGGTCAACGAGNCGTTGGAACGTCTCCCGACGTGCCCCAACAGTCAGATCGATTCGTTGTTGCCATTCCCGAACTCTACTCAGTCCTAAACCCGCTGTGAAGGTGGAATGGCTGGACGCATACCTTGGAACCGTGAGGACTATCAACATCACGAATCTGTTCGGTTTTGCCCGCGTAACGTCGATAAGTCAACCTGGTGGAGCAGGATGTACGCCTGGCGCGAGCTCCTTGACTTACCACGACAGTTATCTATCGGAGACATTGGATTTCAACGGGAATAAGACGTGCTACTACTTTGATACAGTGCGTTACCTGGAAACTGGTCGCGTTGAAGGTTTTGATGCTGCCTCAACTTGCCCGTACTTGCCTCCAAATAGCCTTACCGGTATACAGCGCAAGATACTGACGCAATGGCATCCAGATGAGCGTGTCGTAGTAAAGCGTTCAGCTCCTAAAAGCCTTACCAGCTATATCTACAACGGGCAGCCGGACACGAACGGTCAAATACTGACATGTGCACCTGCCACGACACTTCCGGACGGAAAACCGATCCTCGTCGTATGCAAACGAATCGAGCAGGCCACCAGTGACAACAATGGGGCAATAGGATTCAACGCTGCCTTAATAGGTCGCCCAAGGGTATGGAGCTTCACCTACAACGCATTCGGGCAGATGCTGACGTCCAACGGTCCGACAAATGAGAGCGGCGGCATGGAGACGACCGCCTATGCGTACTATGCCGACACCACTTCGACCCATACCAGTGGGAATCTGCAGACCGTTACGAACGCATTGGGACATGTCACCCAATATTTAGAGTACAACAAGTCGGGAAAAGTCACTAGGATGCAAGACCCGAATGGCAATATCACGGCATTCACTTACGATCCGCAATCGAGAATGAGAAGCCGTACGCTGGCCCCGGATACACCAGCCCCACAGACTACAACGTTTGACTACGATGGTGTTGGGCAACTCATTAAGGTCACCGCTCCAGATGCTGCCTTCATCTCGTACACCTACGATGCAGCGCATAGGCTAACCGATATCAGAGATGGCCTTGGCAACTCGATCCACTACACACTGGACAACGCGGGAAATCGAATCCGCGAAGAGGTCAAGGACTCCAGTGGGAATCTCCGCAAGCAAGTCAGTAGAACTTTTGACCCGTTGAACAGGCTTCAGCAGGTAACGGGAGCATCGCAATGACGAATCTACATGTGAGGCCAGTCATGATATGCCATGCGAATTTAATACGAAGCATCGTTGCTGTTGTCACTTGTGCAACTGCCGCTGTTGCAATCGCACAGGTTCAAAATTCCACTACCTCGTTTGAGTACGACCGCCAGGGCAACGTAACCAAAATTAGCGATCCGCTTAATCATGCGACCACTTTCGCATATGATGCATTGTCGCGGCGCATTCGCTCGACCGACGCGACCAATACTGGCATAACACTATACGGATACGATGGCGCTAATCAGTTGACCCAGGTGACCGATGCGCGCATGGTTGTTACCAGTTATGTGATCGATGGTCTGGGCAATCTAAGCCAAACCACCAGTGCAGACAGCGGCGTTACAAATAGTACCTACGACGATGCGGGAAATCTCACCAGTATCACGGACGCCAAGCAGCAAAAAACGACCTACAAGTATGATGCGCTGAACCGCCCAACCTTGATCACGTACGCCGACGGCGCAACCGTCGCATACCAATACGACCAGGGCGCAAACGCCATCGGCTGCCTGAGCCGGATCACAGATGCTAGCGGCAGTATCAATTACAGTTACGATCTCCAAGGACACGTGACGGCCGAAATCCGCATCATCGGGGGCGTCACTTCTACAACAGGCTACCGCTACGATGCGGCAGGCCGACTCTCTGGCATGACATACCCGAGCGGGCGCACTATCGACTACGGCCGCGATGCGGCTGGCCGCGTTACCCAAATCAATACGGGTGGCGGCACAGTGTCGGTGGTGAGTCAGGTGCTATACCAGCCGTTCGGGCCAGTGCAATCGATCACCTTAGGCAATGGCCGCACCATAACGCGCGGATACGACCTTGACGGTCGAGTGACCAGTTTTGGCCTAGCAGCGCAAACGATGTCAGTGAACTATGACGCGGCCAGCCGCATTACTGGAATTGCCGATGCCAGCAACACGGCCAGCGGCATGAGTTACGGATATGACGTTCTCGACCGTCTAACCAACGCGATCAGTCCAACGGCAGGGATCAGCTATGCCTACGACACGGTTGGCAACCGGCTTCAAAAGAACAATAACGGTTCCAAGACTGCCTACACATACGCCGCCACCAGTAACCGTCTGACGAAAAAGGGCACCCAGGCGATTTCAAGCGATGCAACCGGCAGCATCACAAACAATGGTAGCGCGACTTTCAACTATGACGCACGTGGACGCATGATCTCGGCCAATACCGCCATAGGCTTGGTGCAATACACGATTAATGGCTTAGGCCAGCGGGTGCGCAAGGTAACACCAACAACGACGACGGTGTTCCATTACGACCTATCAGGCAAGCTCATTGCTGAAGTGACTACCGCGGCCGGCATGAGCACAACCCAGGAATACGTTTATTTGGGCGATTTACCATTAGCGGCCTTCAAATGAGCCGCATTTCCGCACACATGGGAATATGCGCTGATGAGGCGTATTCCCAACATTTGGAGATCGCTAACATGCTAATGCGCTTCCTGGCCATACTGCTGTTTAGCAGTGCCATGATCAACGTCCATGCTGCCGGCAATTTACCCCCAAACGTTGCGATGACTGCAACCGTAACTGCAGCAACTGCCCCGGGAACAATTTCCTTGAGCGCCACTGCAAGCGATGATGGCATCATTTCCAAGGTAGAGTTCTTCAACGGCACGAGCTTGCTCGCAACAACGACGCAGATGCCCTACGCTTTCACTTGGTCGAATGTACCAGCTGGTACCTATAGTCTCACCGTTCGAGCTACTGACAACAAGGGCGCCGCAACAACTACGCAGCCAACCGTGGTTACCATCGCAGCTGGTGCCCCTCAGATCTACTATTTATACGCCGATCAAGTCAACACTACGCGTGAGATCACAAACGCGGCTGGTGTAGTTGTATGGCGCGGCGACTCCTCTGAACCGTTCGGTGCGAATGCTCCTAACGAGAATCCGTCGGGCTATGGCGTCTTCTCATACAACCCACGGTTCCCAGGGCAGTACTACGATAAAGAAACCAACCTTCATTACAACTATCATAGGGATTACGATCCCCAGATAGGTCGGTTTGTGCAGAGCGATCCAATCGGGTTGCAAGGCGGCATCAACACATACGCTTACGTCGGCGGAAATCCACTGTCCTTCTCGGATTCAGATGGACTGCAGGCGCAGGCGGCCGGTTGCGCGATTGGCCTGCCCTTTGGCGGGCCAATCGGGTGCGGTATCGGAATTGGAGTAACAACTGCCGCCACGCTCATTGGTGTCGGAGTAATGATGACTGGGGACACAACGAAAGACCGTGAATGCCCTCCGAATAATCCATGTCCTCCATGCAGGACGATCAGTGGAAAAGTGGTGCCGACGGGAACCATCGCATACCGCCCATTAGATACTCCCAGAGATGGAAAACCGCATCACGGCATCATCGGCCCGCATTACAATATCTATAAGGCAAACCAAAGTCCTAAAGACTGCCGATGCTTCTGGCAACCGCTCGGCGCAGTTTCCCCTACAGCGTTGCCGCCGGATGCTATACCAATTGAGCCATTCGCGAATTGAAGAGGGGGCACAATGAAGTACTCAAATGGGCAAGAGGTCAGACTGGGTGATAAAGTAAAACTGGGTGATGACTCTGGCGGAGTGGTTGTCTTTTCCATCGACACAGACGAATATGCGCCAGATTATCCGAAAGCACAGTGGGACTATTTAAAGCGGGGTGTAATGGTCAACTTTCCAAAATTCGGGCTGATCCATTACGAGGAGGCAGAGGAAGACCTGGAATTAATTGCGCGCGCCACCTCAAAGTAAGAAATAATTCCTGGATCAATTAGCGCCTTTTCGACACTGGGCTCACTGACTACGAGGCGCGCGGACACATGGTATTGACGATCACCTCCAAATAAGGATCAGCTATTCGCGGTCGCGCTGGATGGCGATTGGAACTGTACGCTTGGTATCGAGGTTGCACACCACGCCATGCTGGGAGAGTTGCCCACGCGAGAACAGCTCGTACAGAAGGTGTGCTGCGTGGCGGACGATAACGTCGTTGATGAAAAGCCCCTGTGCTGCGAGCGAGAGTCGCACTGAACACGATGGTGCGCTGTCTTCCGGTTGATCTGCGTCCAACAATTCAGGATACAGTTCCGTAACGCACGGCATCCGTTCGGCATTCTCGACGCGGCGACCCGCGTTTGGTCTGCCGGGGACGCCTAACACGGCCTGCCCATCTTGTTCGTTATTGCCCAAGTCGAGCCAGTACCGGTACCGGTCTCCAGAAAACAAATACTCATGGATGGCGCGGCGGGCCGCGCGCGTGTCCACGCAACTGATGAGAATGTCGGCCACGTGCCCCCGGTGGTAGTCGAGGCGGCTCCAGAAATCCTCAATCCGGCAAATGCTCGCCTCCCAATCGAGTCCATAAAAATGATTGAGCCGGGTGATGGTAATGGCCGCCTTGCTGCCGCCAATATCGGCTGGGCTATACAGCTGGCGGCCCACGTTCGCCTCCGTAACAGTACTGGCGGCAGTTCGACCATTTCGGCCCAGAAGGCATATGCTCCACCGGGATGGTTCACCAGCCTTTTTGGCACGTTGGGGTGGGTGAAGTAGGAGCGGAAGAAGGCATCCTCCCACTCGGCGATCCTAGGCGATGGTGGTCATAGCAAACAAGCATAACGTTTTCCGCCTTGTCGGCCAGCATGTGCGAATCTTCACGTCCACGAGGCCCCAGCGGGTCCGCACCTACAATGTGTGCGAGTTGGCCTACATTCCCTGAGCGGCTGGACTTGCCAATCTTATCTACTCGTTTCCCGCAGCCTTCGAACATGCAGACATTTGCGGCGTCTTTTAGTACTTCCTCTTTTGCAGCGCTGTTTAGATTTGGCCCTCGGCCGAGCTTCATCAAGCTCTTTCTATTGGTGTTCCATGAGGCGAGCTCTGTTCTACTCATCATGCTGCTGGGCGCAAACTGGGAAACAGGTAACGATGGAGGACGGTCACCGAGAGTGTCGGGCCAGTCCACTTTTCGAAGTGCTCCCTGACTTGCCAAGCGGGTGAGCTCCTTATATGTGAACGTGCCGAGTTCGCCCGAATGCGCAGACCAGGCGCTACCGATTTCAATCGCAACGATGAAACGGTAGGCCCGCGCCATAACAGTTACCGCGGAGCCTGCTGGCGCACTGAGCACCTTGGAAAGTTCGGCATCATCTGCGCCATACGAAACCGAAACGGCAGGAAATACGGCGTGGGATGGCAGTGTTGGCGAAGCTGTCGTCATTGGCAATTCCTGTTATTTGATGTTGACGATGAACTGGCCACTCTTTGCGACGCAGTAGCCGTCTTTCACGATGAAGCATTCGAGGCTGTGCGAACCACTGTAGCGTGCAGTCTCATTTCGGGAGAGGTCTCCCGACTGCACGATGCCTTCATCGAATCCACCGCGAAGGTCTCTGGCAACACGAGCTTCGTCCCCAGTGTTCACGACCTGCCAGAAGACCTTAAAAGGCTTCTGAATCGTGGTACGTGCATTAAAGGTCAAGGTGCTTCCGCGCGTTACAAATTCTCCATCGCTGCTCCTCGCATCTGGGCGGTACCCATTGCGGCTCACCGTGAGGCTCAGCGATACATTGCCGTTAGCGCCTGTCAGCAGAGGTAGGGTCATTGGCTTGCGGTGCGGTGCATCTCGGAATTTGAGAATCTTCTTCGAAAAATTGGTCGCACTCGCGGCAAGAGAGTGACCGATTGTGGGGCTGCCACGCTTCACTGCTCCCTCGACGAGGGAACGACCCATGCGCGGAGCCATCGCTTCGATGAAGTCGCCTTCTGCATTTGCGCTTGCAGCCAACGCAAAGTCTTCCTTCGCCAGCTCCAGCCACTCATAGAATGCGTCTTTCTTTGCAGGCGTTTCCTGCCACTTGTCGGCGAAGTTCTCACGAGGATCGGCTGGATTCTCTATCCAATACACGCCATTACGCTGTTCAATGTGCGAGGCCATCCTTTCGAGAATGCCAAAAAGCGCGCCGGTGATTGTGGTCTCCTGGTTATACGCAAGGGCACTCAGCGTGGTCAGGATGATTGAGATTGGGCTAAGCTCTTCGTCGCCGGTGAAGCGCATGTCTCGGTGCCGCTTCAGTATTTTGATTGCCGATTGCATTGGCGTCGTCACGCGGTACTCTGGAATTTCTTCCACGGAGGCTCTCATTTCGTACAGGCGCATTCGCTCACGGCGGGCATTGAAAACAATCTTCATTTGCTCGCGGAACCAATCCGAATATCCCTTGGGATTGCTTCCTGGCCAGTCGTTGGTTCGCCTGTCGTAGTTCTCGTCGTATATGCACGTAATCGCGAGAGATTGGTCAAGGCTGCTCTCCTTGAGTCCTGCAGCCATCGCTCTGAGCTTTTGACGCAGTCCGTCAGGAAGAGCCGGCAGGATATCCATGTGGAACTGTTCTCCGTCCGCATAGTTCAGAGTCCAGCACCGCCTGGCCTCGGTGGGCTCGGCCATACCATGCGCACGGGCATACGCCTTGACCTCTTCGCCGAGTTTTGCCTTGAGCTGCTTTTGCGTCAACTCCAGCTTGTCCATCGAGATTTCGCACACCACGTCCAAGTCGTACTGCCCATCTCTGTCATGCGGCGGGATCACCGTGCCTAGGCGGAAGGACCCTTGGGGATAAACGGAAACATTGTTCCCTGCAAAGACTGACTCCTTTCGGTCGAGCCAGCTTCCCACGGACTTATAGCTTCGTTCCGCTGCCACGTACTTGCCGTCAGGAATCTCCAGGGAATCGGCCAAAGCCTGAAGAAGAAGTTCTGCCTTGCGAGTAGGGACTACCCATTTCTCGGCATCCTCTTGGCCATCTAGCGCATCGTGGACGAGAAAAGCATCCTGCTCCTGGCGCAGTTGGCCGAGCGTCATATTGGGCGGATTTGGATCGACCCGCATGATCCAGTCGAGGATCGGCTGCATGGGCATCAAGATGATCAAATGGCGGTTGATCGTGAAGCGGGAGTAGTTGTTTATGGCAAGACAGCGCGCGGGGAAACCTCCATTTTAGCTGGCGCGAATGTCAAAGCGCCCTTCATCATGCGCAGATAGGGCGCCTGCGCCGCCAGGCGCCACCCAAAGCCGCAGGCCAATGCCACACCGGCGGAAAGGCAAGCCTCGCCAAGAAGCGGCCGACCAGCAACTGCATGCCCAGAAGCAGCCTGCCCAATGCGGACAGCTCATTAATTACCGTCAGGCCGGCGGCGATCTGGCTGCTGATGGATAACAACGTCATACGTGATCACCTTGATAAAGCAGTCTTGGGGAAAGACCAACAACCGCTCCCCTGTAGGGGGGCGGCAGCGCGCGCCGTCAGACGTTGCCGCCAGTCGGGCCAGCGAGGATCTTGATCGTCATTAATTTCGCCATATGAACAGGGTACGGAGAAGAATCTCAGCTTTAGTCTGCGATCTTGTACATGGGGGGGGCACGAGCCGTATTTATTGGGCCACGTTCGTTCGCCAATCACCATGACTATCACGCCGCCAAATCGATCCATATATATGTTTAGGAGATGGCGTATCTTCATGCTATCGTCAGTGGCTGCTCTGACTATATCTATTCCTGTTCGCAGCAGTGCAATCACTGAAGCGGAGGCTATATGAAAGATTTCACCCGACCCGACGAAGGCATGGCCTTGGCCGTCGATGCAGCGATCGAAATGGAGGCATTTTCCGGATGCGTACTCGCATGGCAACACCTGCAAATGCATGCAGTTCCACAAAGTGTAGCGATGAGGGTGCTCTCCCAAAATGGCCCACGGCGCGCTTCGAACTCCAATGGCCAAGGCGCATTCTTGGAACGCCTCTCATCTAACCGCGATCAAGTTGCCGGACATTCGACAGAATTGGCTGCGGCAGGATTGGGAACCGTCCTAAAGTTCCGTGTACCGAGGACAAACAACACTCTCTCCGAAACGATTGATCAGGCTATAGAGATGTTGGGGGTCCACAATCGATTCTACGCTGAAGCGCTTCTACGAATCCATGCCGTCAAAACTCCAGTCATCATGCGGGTATTATTCGACGTCGCACGCCGAAGGAGCATTGCCTCTCCAACCACTTTTCCAGCGCCGGCACGTGGTGGTATTCGATTGTTGCACTCAGTCTGAAGCAGCCTCCCCACAACCGAACGCGGTAACGGTAAAGACGCAACTCGTGAATCTCAGTTTTTTCGCGTCGTATCCTGCACAAGGTGACGGTGGGTTTCTGACATCAACGTTTCGATTCCGTTCGCTCCGCCATCGCCCTGGTGATTTCCGTCAGTGTTCTGACGGAGAAGCTCCAACGATTGTGCGGAGTGCTTGCTCGATGCAACGGCGATCGCTTCACGGTGCTTGGCATCGGCTTCAGAGTGCGCCTTGTCCCGCGCAGCCTGGCGCGTTTGTGCAAGTAAGATAAGCGGCGCAGCATAGGCCGCCTGTAAACTAAATGTCAGATTCAAGAGGATGAATGGGTAGACGTGAATGGGTAGACGTCGAAATGAGCAAGCCCCAAAAAATTGGCTGCAATCCACTTGGCGACAATGATGGTTTGCACGCCAAGAAAAACTGGGGTACCGAAGAAGCGAGTAAAGGCTTCTGCTTTCAGCCCGAACAAGTCACTGCCAAACGTCTTGGATAAGTGTTCGTGCTGGCGATGAAAACGTAAATGATCGACATGTGATTCTGACCTGCCGAAGACAGGTTTGACGTTGGAGATGAGTTCACGCGACCTCCCAAAATGGCCGGAATTGATTCGCTCACTATGCGCAACTAGTGATCGGAATTTTCAGCGCGCTACCGTGGTTGGCATCGACGATCACTGCGCCGACGCGCAAGCCTGTTAAGGCGTACACTTGAATTGAGTCATGACGCAGAAGCGCGGCCAAGGACATTGCCGGCCTGGCTTTCCAACGCCAGTCGACCAGTGCACGCACTATGTCCTAATATTTTGACGGAGAAAATCATGAACAGCACAAAGAAAATCCAGGATCCAATGCCGCACAAAGCGTTCCCTGGTAAAGCAGGTGACATCAACAAACAGCAGCAGAAAGCAACCCAAAATGAAATCGCAGGCCGTCATAAAGATGACGGGAAAATGGGGCATCGTGGCGCTCGCTGAGGGCGAATGGAGACATTCACCTTTAGTCCGGCCTCATGACGTAACGCTTTTGATTGCGTCAATTCGACGATATATATAGTAATGGCCCTTCAATGTGCAATACTTTTAATAGGTGAAATTCAATGAATAACGCTCCTGCGGGAACTCGCCGCCGTGATGTATGGATGACTGAGCTCGTACAGTATGGCGTTACCTTGCGTACCATTATTGGTCGCGCGGAAGCCCACCGCTACCTGCTTTCTCGGTGCGCACCGCAGGATGTCGTTGACCGTGTACTTTCCTACTTGGGCGGGCCACGTCGCCCCTAGAACTGAGGTTCCCCCGAAATTTAGTCTTCCAGCGGTGACGTAAAATTATCGGTACCAAAGGAAGTAAGAGCATGAACAAGATACCGAAACAAGCGTTTACAACTGAGTTCAAGGAGCTCGCCGTCAAGCGCGTGCTGGACGGGCTATCGATTCCGGCGGCTGCCAAGGAGCTGGGCGTCAGCGACCAGACGCTGCGTAACTGGGTCAAGGCAGCGGAAGGCGGGAAACTGAAAGGTGCAGGAAAATCCGTGGCACCAGCGGAGATGGAACTGTCCCGGATGCGAGCAGAAGTAGCACGACTAGAGCGGGAAAATGCTCTGTTAAAAAAACGCCCCACACGGCTGCCCGTGGCCCTTATGAATAGAAACTCGGGAAGCGTACACTAACGGCACGCAGAGTCAGTGGCCGGTAAGCGTGGCATCAACCTTCCGATTATCCGACAAAGAATTCTCTCAAGGCTTGGTGCGAGGAATTCGAGGAAACTGGGGAAATTCAGGCGCAATACGTTCGCACGAAGGCGAAGTACTCCGAGGAGCAGAAGAACGTCGCCATCGAGCATTATGTCAATCACGGTCGCTGCATTGCCTTGACTCGACAAGAGCTGGGGTATCCCTCTCGTCAAAAGCTTGCAGAATGGGTTGACGAGCGCTACCCGGACTCCAGGAAATTCGTTACTCGCAACGTGGGCAAGCCAGCAGCGTCATTGGCGTCCAAGCGTGCAGCGGTCTACGAACTGTGTACGCGCGAAGGAAGCGCACAGGACGTTGCGTCGAAGGTGGACGTCTCCAGGGTATTCATCTCCGAGAAAGTTGTGCGGCGCCTGATGAGGCAAGGATGCCTGGTGGCGGCCAGGCGGAAGCGCCGCAGGTACCGCTCGTATATTGGCGAGATCAGCGCTGCACCTGAGAACATCATCAATCGCGATTTCCAGGCGACTGCCCCCAACGAGAAGTGGCTTACCGATATCTCTGAGTTCCATATCCCGGCCGGAAAGGTGTATCTGTCGCCGATGATCGACTGCTTTGACGGCATGGTCGTCAGCTGGTCGATTGGCACGAGTCCTGACGCCGAGCTTGTGAACACTATGTTGGATGCGGCCATTGAGACCGTTAGCCAGAACCATAATAAGCCGATTGTCCATTCGGATCGTGGCGGTCATTATCGATGGCCAGGCTGGATATCGCGCATTGCTGATGCGAAGCTGACCCGATCAATGTCGCGCAAAGCGTGCTCGCCTGACAATGCGGAATGCGAAGGGTTCTTCGGCAGGCTAAAGACGGAGATGTTCTATCCAAGGGACTGGCGGTCGACGACGATCACTCAGTTCGTGGAGGCGCTTGATGATTACATTCGCTGGTACAACGAAAAGCGAATCAAGAACTCGCTTGGCTATTTGAGTCCAATCGAGTACCGTGAAAGCTTGGGATTAACAACATAAACCAGTCCAAGAAAACGGAAATTTTCAAGCTAGTTGTCGCCTAATTTGATAGTAAGCGTAAAGCCAGCACCGTCTGGACGTAGGAATCGCCCCCATCCATGATCGAATTTTGGCACAGCAGTTGTGCCCACAAATTCAATTATGGACACA
>NZ_LMDB01000019.1 GCF_001425005.1 Duganella sp. Root336D2
CCGCCGTATGCACCCTGCGTTTTTTGCCTTCACTCATTTGCTATCATCCTTTCGCGGACGACAGCTTAAACCACCGTCTCAATTTCGGGGGCCACTATATTTGTCCGTTCCACGAGGACAGCGAGCCGTCGCTGGTCGTGACGCCGGCCAAGAATTTGTGGCACTGCTTCGGCTGCCAGATCGGCGGCGGCCCCATCGACTGGGTGATGAAGTGGAAGGGTGTGTCGTTCCGGCACGCGGTCGAGTTGCTGAAGGCCGATCCGCAGTTGGCATCGAACCGCTTAGCTGCGGGTGTGCAGGATGCTCCCATCAAGCGCGCCACCGTGCGCAGCCTGCCGGCGCCAGTCGCGTTCGACGCCGACGACCAGACCTTGCTGAACCAGGCGGTCGGCTACTACCACGAGACATTGATGCAATCGCCCGAGGCGCTGGCCTATCTGCGCGCGCGTGGGCTGGACCATCCCGAACTGATAGCGCGCTTCAAGCTGGGCTACGCCAATCGCACCCTGGGCCTGCGCCTGCCGGAGAAAGACCGCGTGGCCGGCGCCGGCATCCGCACCCGCCTGCAGAAGGTCGGCATCTACCGCGAGTCCGGCCACGAGCATTTCAACGGCAGCATCGTCGTGCCGATCATGGACGAGGCCGGCAACGTCACCGAAATATACGGCCGCAAGATTCGCGACGACTTGAGGAAAGGAACGCCGGCCCACCTGTACCTGCCGGGCGCGCACCGGGGCGTGTGGAATGCGCAAGCGCTGGCCGAGCCGAAGGAAATCATCCTGTGCGAGGCGCTGATCGATGCGATGACGTTCTGGTGCGCTGGATACACAAACGTCACCGCCGCTTACGGCGTCGAGGGATTTACGGACGATCACCTGGCCGCGTTACTGCGTAACGGGACCGAGCGCGTGCTGATCGCTTACGACCGGGACGATGCGGGCGAGCGGGCCGCGGCCAAGCTGGCGGCGCAGTTGATGGAGCGTGGCATCGAGTGCTACCGCATCGTCTTTGCGCGCGACATGGATGCGAATGCGACGGCGCTGCATGGCCCGCAGCCGGCGGCCGTGACGCTGGGCGCGGCGATCCGCAAGGCGCAGTGGCTCGGCAAGGGCGAGGCGCCGCATGGTCCGCTTCTTACCTTAGCCGCTCGGGTGCCGGACGCCACGCCGCTTGCGCCATCCACGCCAGCCGTGCGGCCCGACGCTGCTGCTGCCGTTGCCGAAGCGTCGGCCTCGCCATTGCCACCATTGCTTCCATTGCCGCCATCGCCATCACTGCCGCCGTTGCCGGCCTCGCCCATGCCGCCAGCGCCCGCCGTAGAAGCGCCGCCCGAGGAGGTCGACAACGCGCTGCGCATGGTGTTCGGCGAGCGCCACTACCGCGTGCGGGGTCTGGAAAAGAACACCAGTTCGGAGCTGTTGAAGGTCAACCTGCTGGCCGCTTGCGGCGAGCACTTCCACGTCGACACGTTCGACCTGTATGCGGCGCGTGCGCGCGCCAGTTTCGCCGCGCAGGCGGCCAGTGAATTGCGGATCGGCGAGGACGTGATCCGGGCCGACCTGGGCCGCGTGATGCTGAAATTGGAAGCCCTGCAGGACGAACGCCTGCGCAAGGCGCTGGCCCCGGCAGCCGTGGAGGCGGTGCAGATCGGCGAGGAGGATAAGCGCGCGGCTTTGGCACTGCTGGCCGACCCGGACCTAATGGGCCGCATCGTGGCCGACATGGACGCGGCCGGCATCACGGGCGAGGTGACGAACAAGCTGGTGGGCTACTTGGCGGCGACCTCGCGCAAGCTGGCCAACCCGCTGGCCATTGTGATCCGGTCCTCGTCGGCGGCCGGCAAGACCTCCCTGATGGATGCGGTGCTGGCGATGATGCCGGCCGAGGAAAAGATCAAGTACAGCGCCATGACGGGACAAAGCCTGTTCTACATGGGGCAGGCCAATCTGAAGCACAAGATACTGGCGCTGGCCGAGGAGGAGGGCGCCTCGCGCGCTTCCTACGCCTTGAAGCTGCTGCAGTCCGAGGGCGAGCTGACCATCGCCAGCACCGGCAAGGACGCCGCGACGGGTAACCTGATCACGCAGGAATACCGGGTCGAGGGGCCGGTGATGCTGTTTACCACGACGACGGCGCTCGACATCGATCCCGAGCTGCTCAACCGCTGCCTGGTCTTGAGCGTGGACGAGGGGAGGCAGCAGACGCAGGCGATCCACCGGCTGCAGCGCCAGCGCCGCACCTTGCAAGGGCTGCTCGCCAGGCAGGAGAAGGAATACATCGTCGCACTGCACCAGAATGCGCAGCGCCTGCTACGGCCGCTGGCGGTGATGAACCCGTATGCCGAGCGCCTGACCTTCCCGGACAACGCCACGCGCACGCGGCGCGACCATGAAAAGTACCTGACCCTGATCGACACCATCGCCTTGCTGCACCAGTACCAGCGGCCGGTGAAGAGCACGCAGCACCGCGAGCGCAGCATCGACTACATCGAGGTGACGCAGGCGGACATCGAATGCGCCAACGCGCTGGCGCACGAGGTACTGGGGCGCAGCCTGGACGAACTGCCGCCGCAAACGCGCTCGCTGCTGCGCGCCCTGTGCCAGATGGTCGACGCTCTCGCCGGCGAACAGGCCGTCGCGCGCAGCGACGTGCGTTTTACACGCAGGCAGGCGCGCGAGGCGCTGGAGATTGGCGACACGCAGCTGCGCCTGCACCTGGAACGACTGGTCGAATTCGAATACGTGATCGGGCGCCGCAACGGGCCGGGCGGCAAGCTCGTTTATGAGCTGGCGTATGACGCGGGCGGCGAGGGTGGCCGGCCGCATCTGCCGGGCCTGATCGATGTCGGACAACTTGCCGGAAAGAGTGTCGCGGATGGGGCTACGACCGACAACTCGCGGGGGCAAATAGACGAAGTTGCGGGGCACTTGCGGGCCGATAGCGGGCCGGTTTCGGGGGGCTCGCGGGGTGCCGAATCGCCAGTCGTGCCGGGCGTAGCGGGTCACACGCGGCGCGCAGCGACCAAAACGCACGTCCCTGCCGAAAACGGCGCGGTCCTGTCGTACCCGCATCCGCCACTGACCGCCCTGGTGTGACGCCATGCAAAAGGGCCAGCGCATCAAGACCCGCCGCCCGGCCGCCGTCAAGCCGGGCGGGCCGAACAAGCAGCGCGACCGCACGCTGGACGCGCACCCGCTGACGCGCTACATGGAGCTGCACTTCGAATGGATGCTGGTGACGGGCTACGCCGAGGACACGGTGCGGGCGCGGCGTAGCGCCTTGAAGCGCTTCATCGGTTGGTGCGCCGAGCGCAGCATCGTCGACCCGCGCACCATTACGCGACCAATCATCGAGCGCTACCAGCGCCACTTGTTCTACTACCGCAAGGAAGACGGCAACCCGCTCACGTTGGGCACCCAGCACGGCTTCCTGGCGCCCCTGAAAACCTTCTTCAAGTGGCTCACGCGCGAGAATCACATCGCCTTCAACCCGGCGTCCGAACTGGAGTTGCCCAGGAAGGGCCGGCAACTGCCGCGTACCATCCTCTCCGTGGCGGAAGTCGAGGCGATCATCAACGAGGCCAACCCCGCCAACGCACAGGGACTGCGCGATCGGGCCATGCTGGAAACCCTGTACAGCACGGGGTTGCGGCGCATGGAGCTGCCGAATCTGATGCTGTACGACGTCGACCTGGCACGGCGGGTGGTGTTCGTGCGCGAGGGGAAGGGGCGGCGCGATCGCGTCATTCCGATTGGCGCGCGGGCGGCGGCCTGGGTCGAGAAATACCTGATGGAAGGGCGCCCGCAGTTGCTCACCGTCGAGCACGACGCCCTGTTCGTGAGCGACTACGGCGAGGCGGTGTCGGGCGAGTTCGTTGCTGCCAAGGTCAGGCGCTACATGGCCTTCGCCGGCATCGACAAGCCGGGCGCGGTGCACCTGCTGCGCCACGCCTGCGCCACCCACATGCTCGAAGGCGGCGCCGATACGCGCTTCATCCAGGCGATGCTGGGGCATGCCAACCTGGCCACGACGCAGATCTACACCCACGTTTCCATCGACAAGCTCAAGGAAATCCACGCGGCCACCCATCCGGCGCGCCTGGAGCGGCGCCAGGGCGGCGAACGGGGTGACGGCGACCTGATTGATCGGCCCGCATCGAGCGCGGCTTCCAGTGCCCTCCTGGCAGCTCTGGAAGCTGACGAGTCCGACGACGAGGACGCGCCGTAGCACAAGGGCATTCCGCCTGCCGCGCACGGCGCCAGTTTGCCGGCGACGAGGCCGAGGAGGAGCGCATCCTGGCCGGCATCAGGCATGACGCTACGAAAGCGGACGCCTACCTCGACTTCGAATAGGCACCGTTACGCAGTAACGAACCCGAGCGGCATGCCGCTGCTGCTTTGCAGCCCAAGCTATCCATCTCCTGCTGCACGCGTCCATAAAACGGGCGTGCAGCGCCATGTTTGGCCATCAAGCCGGCGCCGTTACGCAGTAACAATCACGACACACCGCAGTGCCCACCTCCGATACTCTCCGCTATGTGGTCGCAATTTGCGACCACATAGCGGCCGGCCGGCATCAAGGCCGCCTGGCCGCCGAGAAAATCGTCTCTTGCGCGCGCCCGGGCAATCGGCCAAACTCGCGTCTGGAAAATTTCCTCGCTCTTTAAACAATTCATTAGCAGCGCCCGCCCGTAAGTCATTGATGCGTCTAGCAAAAATGGCTTGCGTTACGACCGCTCGCGTCAGCGCATAACGTTTACCTGTATGCATACGCCAATCCAACGGTATATGTGGATTTGAACGGTTACGAGAGCGTCTTCAAAGATGCCTCGGAGCAGCTGGGGAACTTCTCACAATACTTAAACGGCCAGGTTGCCAATTATGGCAACGGTACGGCACTCGGCCATGCCGGCGCTGTGGCAACCGGAACGACCAAGGTCGTTGCCGGCCTGGGCCACGGCATCCTGATCCCGCTCGATTACATCGCGAACGGTTACCAGGTAGCAGTAGGCCAGGTTAACGGCATGGATACTTCTGCTGCGCGAAACGACATCGACGCGACAAACACGGCCGTGGTTAATGGCATAAAGGGGACAGCTAATTTCATCTTTAATGGCGGCTGGAGGAAGACGCTCAACAAAG
Organism: Duganella sp. Root336D2; assembly: GCF_001425005.1. Taxonomy (GTDB): domain Bacteria; phylum Pseudomonadota; class Gammaproteobacteria; order Burkholderiales; family Burkholderiaceae_D; genus Rugamonas. The sequence continues at coordinate 5,142 of NZ_LMDB01000019.1, forward strand.
TAAAAGCAGATGCCGCGGCTGCCGCTGACGGCGATGTCACCGCCACCAGTAGGCTGACGGAGGACGCCATCAATGGCGTAATGATGGCGCAAAATGCGGCAGCGACCGTGAAGAATGCTGCTTCCATGGCTGGCAAGATCAAAGCAAAACTCAGCAAGCCGGAAATGAAGGCTCCTGCTGAAGCAGCGCCAGCGGCTCCTGCGAAGGCCGGCGCGAACGCGGAAGGCCAGACGACTGCCGAGCGCGGCAGTGGCCCTGGGGTAAAAGACGCTGCACCGAACGAGCAAGCCTCTACGGGGCAGAAGACGGCAAAACCTGAGGCGAATCCAAAGCGAAAGCGATGCTCGTCTTGCTTCGTTGCGGGGACGCTGGTCGCTGTAAAGGAAGGGTTCAAAGCCATTGAGGACGTTCGCGTCGGCGATTTCGTTCTGTCGAAGAGCCAAGTTACTGGCGAGGTTGCATACAAACCGGTGACCGACCTGATCCTGACCAGGAATAAGGGAGTGTTCGAACTGACGTTGCGCGCAGCTACCGGCGCGATCCAGAAGTTCGAGGTCACGGACAACCATCCATTCTGGGTTATCGATCGATCATTCTTGGAAATTGGCGAGGCTGGAGCCGGTTGGGTTAATAGTGGCGATTTAAAGCGTGGAATGCGTGTTTTGACCAGTGCAGGCGAAACGCTCGTCGTCGAATCTCTGGTCGCCACGCTGGCTTCCCCGGATACTTACAATTTAACAGTCGCAGAATTCCATACCTATTTTGTCGGTGCCCAAATGGTGTGGGTCCATAATATCGACTGTATTGACACATGGGAAAACGAAGGTGGTAGGCATCCAGATGTCGAGACACCACAGGCTAAGAATGATCCAAGGGGCGCCTCGAAAAACCGCCTCAGCCATGGCATGATGTCAGCGCATCGAACTTGACGACCCTGCCATGATGAAACCCAACCTATTCGCTGCCCAGGAGCGCGAAGCCAAGCTGACGAAGCTGGGCGACGCGCTGCAAGTGCTGGAGCGGCATGTTGACTTCGCGGCGCTGGCCGATGCGGTCGATGAAGCAGCGCCACGGCCCGGCCGTGAGCGAGGCGGGCGACCGCCGTTTCCTACCGAGGTGATGGTGCGGATTCTGTTGATCCAGCAACTGTTCAACCTCTCGGACGAGCAGATGGAATTCCAGCTGCTTGACCGGCTCAGCTTCCAGCGCTTCGCCGGCCTGCGCGACTCCAGTCAGATCCCCGATCGCACCACGATCTGGACTTTCAAGGAGCGCCTGATCAAGGCCGGCGCCAGCGAAAGCGTGTTCGACGCCGTCAACCGGCAACTGTCCCGGCATGGCTACATCGCCCGAGGCGGCCAGATGATCGATGCCTCCATCGTCCAGGCCCCCAAGCAATCGCTGAACAAGGAAGAAAAAGCCATCGTCGTGGAGCAGAACGCCATGCCTGCCGACTGGTCGCCACCGAAGCGACGCCAGAAAGACCTGGATGCGCGCTGGACCAAGAAACATGGTAAATCCTACTTTGGTTACAAGCTGTCGGTGAACGCGGACAAGCGCTGCAAGCTGATCCGCAAGATCAAAATCAGCACCGCCAGCGAACATGACACCCTTCACTTTGAAGACGTGCTGGATCCGGCCAATACCAGCCGGGATGTCTATGCCGACAAAGGCTACGTCAACCACAAGCGCGAAGAGCGGCTTACCAGTGAAGGCTACCGCATGCACATTCAGCGCAAAGGCGGCAAGGACAAGCCGCTGTCCGAGGCGCAGCAGCGTCGCAACCGGCGCATCGCCAGCCCGCGCGCCCGCGTTGAGCATGTCTTCGCGGGCATGGCGCAACTGGGCGGCAAGATGCTGCGCTCGATCGGCCTGGCACGCGCCACGCTGCAACTGAACTGGAAGGCCGCCGCGTACAACCTGCGTCGCCTTTGCTACCTCAAGGAGGCCAAGTTTTCGGCGTTCTGACGCCCGAGGTCCGTCCGAATAGCCCTAAAAGGCCAGTTCGGATAGCCAAAAGGCCATGAAAGTGGCGGAGATCATGGCGCGGCCGCTTTTTATGCGGCTATTTTTTGCAGCATCAACGCTCAAATCGCCAGTAAATCGAGGTGCCCCAAGATACAACCGCGTGAAGCCGCGAAAGAAAACACTTCAAGCGGTAGATGAGGCACAACCGAAAAATGAGCGCGGCGCGATGTTAGATCCATATAGCCGCGAACCATTGAAGATCGGCCGAACGGATTTGGGACATACACCGGAACACACTTGGGAAAAGCGGCGGCAGATGCATATTGAAAATAAAGCCACGAGAAAACAGGTAATTGAGGCGGAAAACAATCCTGATCTATATCATTGGGAAGATAGTTCGATGAATAGGGGACGTACACGTGACCAAAAGTAAACCAGTTGAACAATACCTCGAGCATATAGAAGCCATTGCTGGAGATAATGGGGAATATTTCCAGATATCGGACTCGTCGGAATCCCTTTTGGCAGTGGTTTCATACGCTAATGTACCTGAACAAGGGTGTCTAACTGCCTTTAGCTTCGGCCTGTCTAGTGCGTCCGTAGTTGGTTGGACGTCAATACGGCCAGAATTGGTGATTTCGGTTGATTCGGAAGATGTGGCTTGGGCCATCGCTATGGGTGAACTCATTAGGAATGCCAAGGGTAGAGAGCACGTTTTTTCATGGGGTGAAATACTGGATTTCCGCACAGCCATTTCGGAAGAATCAGAGATGAGCGCATTCCTTTGCTTCGAATGTACGGTTCTTGCCAAAGAAGACCTGACTGTTAAATTGGCAGATCGTACGATATTTTTATCACAAATATACCCAATTTACGAAGAGGAAATTGACTTCATCCAATCTATAGGCGTCGAGAGATTCTTTTACGATCTAAATATTGATTTTTTTGACGTGAAGCGAGATCGCGTAATTAGTGCGGCCTGAATAAATCGACAGTCAGCAATGACCGTGCTGGAGCCGGCGCCAAGTCCATTCCACCGGAAACGGCGCCATTGCCCCGGCAGTGATCAAGACCAAAAGAAGCCGCTGCTTCGGCAAGATCATGCGCAGGTTGTGTCCGCAGCCGTACAGCAGGGCATGGAACGCATCGCCGTCTGTGCCTTTCAGCCAGTTCCGTCGCAAGCGGCCGTCATTTTTCATGTGCCCGATTGCTGGCTCGATGGGGCTTCGGCCGCGGATGTCCGGTAAGCGTGCAGTCGTTCCACCTGTGAAAGCGTGATTTGCAAAGCCATACTCTGATTTTTACTTTGGAGATGGGGATGTCAAACACTGAACGGGAATTGCTGTGGCGGGAGCGAGTAGCGCGCTGGCGCAAGAGCGG
>NZ_LMDB01000020.1 GCF_001425005.1 Duganella sp. Root336D2
CCCGACGTGCCCCAACAGTCAGATCGATTCGTTGTTGCCATTCCCGAACTCTACTCAGTCCTAAACCCGCTGTGAAGGTGGAATGGCTGGACGCATACTTGGCAGCTACCTAACAGTGTCTTGTATTCCTCGGGGTCCGAAGAGGCCGAAGCTAAGTCGGCTGGACAGTCTGCTAATGGCGGCTCATCTTTGAACGGAAACGCGACAAATTCTTCGCCAACGGGAGGGGCAGCTGTTGGCTCGCGACCAACAGCGAACAGTACAAATAGCACAGCAGCATTGGAGAAGGTCCTTTTTGATAACAAGTTCCCTCAAGATAAGATAGCAGACCCGAAAATTGTCTCGCCAGTAGCGCTGAAGACCATGAGTGGGAATTTGAATTACGTCATACTTGAGGACGGCTCTCTTGTGCTTGGGAAGTCACCGCATACTAGTCTTACGAATAACATGCGAGTACAGGCGGCAGGCGAAGTTCAACTTTATAACGGAAAGATCAAATGGCTCGACAATGCATCGGGGCACTATCAGCCATCTGGCCCACAAATTAAGGACATTGCGGAATCTGCCTTTTCAGTAAGATAGGCTTAGATGCGACTGATAAGTTTCAGTTTAAAGTTTGGAAATTTGATTCGTCGTTGGCGAGAGGTGGAAAATGGATGAAGCAATGACAATGAATGCGCTAAAGAGTGAATTGCTCGAGGCAGAGCATATATTAAATACGGTGTATTCGTTTGAAAGGGCGGAGCCAAATTACATCCGCTGTCTCGAGATTATTAGAGGGGCGCCGGAAATGAGGCATCAAGTTTTCAAGCTGTTGACCTCGCTTTTCGAAGCCAATTTAATTAGTGATGAGCCGTTGGCATTCCTCATGCATGTTTTGCGCTGGTCAGAAGTGCGCGAATGGGCCGAGATCAACATACGAATGATGTCCAATCCGATTGCCACCGGCCGCCCATTAGAGAAAGTGATTGAGGCATTCGATGATGACTGGGAGAATCAAGAATTTTATGAGCTCTTCTCCAAGAAATAGCCCGGGCCTAACATTGCCCCTCAAACAGTTCAGCCGCATGAACGTGTGTGTCCTGTTCAAATAGGGATTTCTGGCGGCGCAACGTTCGAGTGGCCGAACAGGGATTCCTGTCGGTGCGAGGCATCGTTCTTGCTTGACGGCGCCACGAGTAGGCGGCGGAAAGTGCAATATATGTTCAGCCCCTTTGGGTTTTTTTACGCCGCCTTGATTGATTTTTGAGTAAAAGGCCGCTTTTGTGGTACGGCATAGACGAGTGTTTTTCCTGGCGCCTGTGGACGGCAACTCACTTCGTCAACCAAGAATCGAATACATCGCTAGAGGCGTACTCGAAATCCTGTCAGGTAATAACGTAGGGCGACATCAACGCCCGCTGCTTCCGCATCATCGACGTAACGGCCGGCACGGTCGGCAACATTCGTGACTCGGTAACTGTTCTTGGAAGCGGCACCAATGCCGCAGCCAACGCAGGTGGAAATGCCAGTGCCAGCGCCGGCAACGGTAGCGGTGCCTGTTCGTCCGGCGCCGGTGCCAATCTGGCCAGCGCCGACCAATCCGGCAATAGCGGAACGTCCAACCAACTGCTGGCGGGTGGCACATCGTCTGGCAGCGGCACCGGTAACAGCCTGGATACCGCTGGATCGGCGCAATCGGCCGGGCCTGCGCGCCAAGGCTCGCTGTTCGGGCGCGTATTGAACCAGGCCCGCAGCAGCACGCTTGGTGACGTCAACGCCGCGGCAGGTGCTTCCGTAGGGCAGAGCGCCAGCGCAGTACAGGGCCAAGGCATCCTCGGCGTGCGGCAAATCTCGCCTGGCGGCCTGTTCCTGCGCAACCCGGACCCGAAAGGTGAATACCTGTTCGAGACGCGCCCACAATTTGCAAAGCAGGACCAGTGGACCAGCAGCGACTACCTGCTGGACAATCTGGCAGTTGACCACGCGACCACGCAAAAACGCCTGGGCGACGGCTTCTACGAGCAGCGCTTGGTGCGCGAACAGCTGTCCAAACTGACCGGCCGCGCCCCAAGCGCCGCTCCAGGCGACGATAAGCTGTACAAACAAATGCTGAGCAACGCCGCCAGCGTCGCCCAGGAATTCAATCTGCGTCCCGGTATCTCGCTCAGCCCCGAGCAAGTGAGCCGCCTGACCAGCGACATTGTGTGGCTGGAAAGCGAGACCGTGCAGTTGCCGGATGGTTCGATTGAAACCGTGCTGGTGCCAAAAGTCTACCTGGCCCACGTCAGCGGCAATGCAGTCAAGCCGACCGGCGCGCTGGTGAGCGGCGCCAGCGTGACGATCGACGTCAGCGAAACCATCATGAACCAGGGCGGCGTGATCGACAGCGGCAATGGCCGCACGATCCTGCTGGCTGGCGAAGACATCATCAACAAAGGCGGCAGCATCAAGTGCGGCGACGTTGCGCTGCAAGCCGGCCGCGATATCAGGAACGAATCGCTGGTCGTAGACAGCAAGTGGTCGTCCAAAGTGAACGGCGGCAGCTTCACGTCGCTCTCCAACCAGGGCACGATTTCGGCCACCGGCCAGTTGATCATGGATGCCGGCCGCAATGTGACCGACCTGGGCGGCGCGATCAACGCAGGCAGCGCCTCCATCCTCGCTGGCAACAACATCACCTTCGATACGGTAAAGACCGGCAGTGCCTATCACTACCAGGCGAATGGCTCCACGATCGACAACAGTGCTACCTACAACCAGCTAAGCCGCGTGAACGTTGGCGGCGATTTGTTGATGGCCGCCACGGGCAACCTGAACCTGACCGGTACTCAGTTGGCGATCGGAACCAGCGGTGCCGGAGCCGGCAATTTGCTGGCTGGCGGCAGTGTGAACATCGCCGCCGTGGTCGACGAAGTAAAGAGCAGTCTGCTGAGTGATCCCAACACCAAAAACTGGGATAAGCAGATCCACGAAAATCAGGCGGTGGTAGGCGCTAAAGTGGCTTCCACTGGCGACCTGCTGGTCAATGCGGGCATCAACCAAAGCAGTGACCTGAACATCAAAGGCAGCACGCTTGCTGCGGGCGGCACGCTGACGCTCAAGGCGAGCAAAGACCTGAATATCACCAGCGTCAGCGAGTCTCACCTCTCGGATATTGAAATCCATCGTAAATCGGGCAACGCGGTCAAGAAGAGCAGCAGCGATGCTACAGATTACGACGCAAGCACTCTGGCGATCGGTAGCAGCATCAAAGGCGGCAACGTGGTCGCCACCATTGGTGGCGATACCCTGATCAAGGGCAGCACCGTGCTGGCCGATAAAGACCTCAGCATCGACGCCAAAGGTGGCCTGAAGATCGTCAGCGCAGAAGAAACCAGCAAAACATCGAGCACCAGACAGGAGAAGAAGTCCGGTATTAGCATCAACTATTCGGCCGGCAACCTGAGTGCTGGATATGGGAAGTCCAAGGCCTCCTCGCAAAGCGAGGAAGAGACGGTCACGCAGCTGGCTTCCAGCATCGGCGCCCTTGGCGGCAGCGTCAAGCTCAAATCCGGCGAAACCTTGCAAGTGGTCGCCTCCGACATCGCCGCCAAGGAAAACCTGACGCTGATCGGCAAGAACGTCGACCTGGCCGCAGCGCAGAACAATTCGGTCAGCCAGTCGAGCACCCAGAGCAACTCTGCCGGCTTTGCCATGGGCTTGACGGTTAACCCGCTGGCAGCCTTCCGGAGTGCTTACCGGTCCGATACCGAGAACACCAAAAATTCCAACTTCGTCGGCAAGTCACTCAGCCAGGCAGAAGGCCTGGCCGAAGGCGTCAAGGCGGCAACGACCTTCGTTACGACGCAATTCGGCTCCAAGAGCTCGAACAGCACGCAAAACCACGCCGTCAGCGAAGCGCGCACCAGCAGCCTGACTGCCGGCAAAGACCTGACCATCATTGCAACAGATGGTTCGATCACCAGCCAGGGCGCGCAGATCAGCGCCGAAGGCAATGCGCTGCTGCTGGCCAAGGACAGCATCAAGTTTGACGTTGCCCATACCACGGAAACCAGATCGCAAGATTCAAAGAAATCGGCCTTTGTCAGCGATAACCGTACCCTCCTGGGCGGCGGCATCCTGAACAACAAGGGCGACGGCAAGGGCGGTACCGACACCGTGACCGGTACCAAGCTGTCGGTCGGCGGCAGCGCCACCATTGCCACGCAAGCCGGCGACATCACTCTGACCGGCGCCAACGTGGTTTCTGAAGGCAACCTGTCGATCAATGCCGCACGCGACCTGACCATCACCAGCGCGCAGGACACGCTCCACAACGCCAACCAGAGTAAGAACAAGGCAGATGGCAAAGTGGCCATTTCCGACACCGAACGCTTTGCCGGCTACCACAAGGAACAGCACAGCGACAACAGCAACCAGGTGACCCAGGTTGCCTCCAACGTCTCCAGCCTGAAAGGCGACGTGAACCTGACCGCGGGTGAGAAGTACGCCCAGACTTCAAGCAACGTGCTGGCAGCGAATGACGTCAACATCACCGCCAAAACGATCGACATCACGGCGCTGCAGAATACCGGAAGCCACCAGGAATCCAACAGCGACCTGAAAATCGGCGCCTTCGCCCGCGTCAGCTCGCCGCTGATTGACCTGGTCAACAACGTGAATGCAGCGCGCAAATCCGATGACCGCTTGAAGGCCATGCAGAGCATGGCGGCAGTCGCCAACATCTACCAGGCTGCCAGCACGGAAAGTGGTGTCCTGATCAAGGGCGAAGCTGGCATTGGCTTTGCCAGTAGCAGCAATTCCAGCAGCGGCAGCGATAGCACCGCACAGGGCAGTACCATCAACGGCGGCCGCAACGTGACCCTGACGGCCACCACTGGCGACATCCACGCTACCGGCGCCGCGCTCAATGCCGGCAAAACCCTGAGCCTGGATGCAGCTCAAAACGTCGTGCTGGATGCCAGCCAGGGCACCCTGCATAGCGATGGAAAAAACAAGAGTTCCGGCGCGGAAGTAGGTGTTGGGTTCCAGGTCGGCGCGCAAACCGGCGCGTACGTCTACGGCTCTGTCAATGTGGGCAAAGGCCACAGCAAGAACGACACCACGATCAACAACAACACCGAGCTCAAAGCCGACACGATCAATATCAAGAGCAAAGGCGACACCACGCTGAAAGGCGCATCGGCAACCGCCAACACCATCAACACTGATGTCGGCGGCAAGCTGGCCATCGAAAGCCTGCAAGACACCAGCCAGTTTGAAAGCGTGCAAACGAATACTGGTGTGCGCGTGCAGGTAGGGTTTGGTGTCATGGGTGCCAGCGGCAACCTGTCGCAACAAAAGGGCAGCGGCACCTACGCAGGCGTGGGCCAGCAATCGGGCCTGTTCGCTGGTGACGGCGGCTACCACGTCAAGGCCGACACGATCGACCTGAAGGGCGGCGCCATCGCCAGCAACAACGCCGCCGCCTCYGAACTGACGACCAACAAGCTGACMACGTCYGACATCGAAAACAAGATGAAGTACTCGGCCAGCAACGTCAGCGTGGCCGGTGGCATCAGCGGCGACAGCGAATATGGCGCGAAGGACGCGGATGGCAACACCAAGTCGCTGAGCCAGTCGCAGCTATACGGTACCCCGAAGAGTGGCAACATGACGCCAGGCCTGCCGATGGTGGAGAAGGGCAGTGACAGCTCCACCACTTACGCCACAATCACCGACGGCAAGATCAACATCGGCGGTGTAACGACGAACTCCGTGAAGGACCTTGGCATCAACACCGATGCGAGCAAGGCCAACACCGCACTCGACAAGCTGCCTGATTTGCAGAAGCTCCTGAAGGATCAGCAAGCCATGTCGGCCGCCGCTGGCACGGTGATCGCAACCACCAAACAAGTGGCAAGCGATATTGCGACTGAAGCGCGCAAGGCAGAAGTCGAGGCACAAAAGACACTTAACAATTCGAACAGCACGGATCAACAGAAGGCAGAAGCAACCAAAACAATTGATGCCGCCAAACTGGTTCAGACTGAGTGGGGCGTAGGCGGTGAGAAGAGCCGCGCACTGAATGTTGTCACCGGCATTTTGGTTGGCTCGGTCGCAGGGCAGGCCAGCACGCAGATTGCAGCAAATGCAGCGGCGCCATATCTCGCCGCCGAGATTGGCGACTACTTCAAGAAGGAAGGCAACGAAAACCAATCGCTGCAGAATTTAAGTCATGCGGTCCTCGGCGCAGCTCTGGCGGTTGCCAACAATTCCAGCGCAGTCAGTGGCGCGCTGGCCGGCGGCGGCGGAGAACTTGCCGCGCAAGTCTTGACGAAAGAACTGTACCCGCAGGCATTTGATGCCAATGGTGTACTGCAACGTGACAAGCTTACGCCGGACCAAGTAAACAACGTTAGTGCGTTATCAAGCGCTATCGGCGCACTATTGTCCGGAATGACCGGCGCCAGTTTACTTGACGCTGCAGTTGGCGGAAAGGTTGCGACCAATGCGGTGGAGAACAACTTCCTTCAGGGTAAAAGGGAAATTACGCCAGCGGTGTACCGCAAACAAGTACTCGATCAAGTTGGTGAGTGCATCAACGTAAAAGAATGCAGAAGCATGGAAGACGCCTTGCGGGCGCGATCCGTTGCGTTCTACCAAATTTCCTACAACCTGGCTAAACAAGGCGATAAATCCGGTGCCGATGAATACTGGGCCTTGGGAACATCGAGCTTCGAGGCCGCGAAGGTGGCCGCTGGAAAGGCGCACTCGATCGCGGGAGAATACTTTGCTGGGTCGAATAACACCAACCCCCAGACCTCGTCTGGATACGTGGAGTTGGATCGAAGCGCTGGGCAGTATCGCGACGGAGTAACGGGGGCTGCAGTCGCTCGGGTGCCCGCAGCATCCGCAACTCCTTGGAGCTCGGCTCTGATCGAAAGTGATCGAGGTACGCAAGATTACCGCGCAAGGCAAGCATATGAAACTGAGCGAACCCTCAATATTCTTTCATTGCCGTTTGGTGTGGCAGCGCGGGGTGCCGCATTGCTCGCCGGAGCTGACGAGTTATGGAATACAGCCCGAGTTGTCGGCACAGTTGTTCGAGAAGGAGAATTTGCAGTTGCCGGGAGCCGTATACCTGTCGCTGCTTCCAAGTCTGCGGGCAGCACCTCAGGGGCAGCCTCGGCATCCCATGCGTTTGATGAAGTACTCTACGGGCCTCTCCGTCCAGCGTACTTTGACGAGTTGGGACTCTCGCCAGTTCAATTCGGCACTCGCCCTGTCAAGGCAACTGATGCAGGAGTAAGAGACGAGCTTGCAGCGACAACGAAGACTTTAGATAATTCAACTGAAGGGGCGGGGAAGGGGCTAGCCGAGTTTTCAGACACTGGCAACTATGCTCGGCTGGAGACGAATAGAAAATCGCTGCCAGGTTCGAAAGCCTCAAGCTCCGCTCCGGCGGTGCAGACTTTAGATTTCCCAGTTCGAACTGTTGACAGTTCTTTGGATAAAGTAAACCAGCTGCGTCAGTCGCTTGATATCGGAGCGAAGCGGAATATTGCGATTGCCGAATTTAAGATTAACGGCGAAACTGGTGAAATGGTAGGAATAAGTGGGAACGCTACGCGTCCGGGGACAGTCGGTGCTCCTGAAAAACGTCGATTCGATTCGATTACAACAGGTAACAATACGCGCGAACTTGATTCAGAAGTGAAGATTTTAGAGAATCTTGCGAGCCGATTGAAACCCGATGCGATCGGTACATTGCATCTATTCTCGGAGCTGCCTCTTTGCATCTCTTGCAAGGGGGTTGTTCCTCAATTTGAACAAGCATTCCCCGGCATTCGGGTGATTGTTACTCATGGCCCAGGAAGGTAATAATGAAAAAAGAAGTCCTAATTTCATCTTTAGTCGACGCAGGAATATGTCATCTTGACGAGGTGCGCGGCGTGACTCCTGAGGAAGTTGCGCGCTTGGAAGCGAATATTGGAAAAAGTTTGCCTTCAGAATATCGAGAATTCCTGTCTGGAGTTGGGCGGGGAGCGGGGCGGTTTCTTAACGGGACGGATATCTTTTTTGCCGCACTTGACGGATTAAGAGAAGACGCGATTCAACTTCTGAGGGAGAATGAGGAAGATGCGAGTCTTCCGGATGATGCATTTGTCTTTTCGATGCACCAAGGGTACGAGTTTACATACTTTAAGATTTCTGATGGGGATGATCCTCCTGTGTATCAGTATGTGGAAGGAAATGGCTCACCATCTCTTGCTTGGAATTCGTTCAATGACTTTCTAGTGGATGCAATTGCACAAAACTGTAAGCGTAAAGCCAGCACCGTCTGGACGTAGGAATCGCCCCCATCCATGATCGAATTTTGGCACAGCAGTTGTGCCCACAAATTCAATTATGGACACA
>NZ_LMDB01000021.1 GCF_001425005.1 Duganella sp. Root336D2
CGCCTTGGCTATGTATCGCCGGCATTGTTTGCAGATAATTTCAACAAACAGGCGCTGGCTGCTTGAAACGGACGTGTCCATTATTGACAGTACACCTCACAGTGAGCACTGCCTTGCTCAGAAATCGCAGTATGTCTGCCCTGTTGCGTGATTGCGTGAACTTTGGTGGAGATGTCGACAGCGTGGCCGCCATCGCCATGGGATTAGCCTCGCTGTCCAGAGAATACGTCTCCGATATCCCGCAAGTGCTGGTGGATGAATTGGAAGACGGTGCATATGGCCGGAGCTTTTTACGTAGTCTTGACGAAGCGCTGACGGAGCGTTTTCCGGTACTGGCCTGTGCCTCCCGCTCCGGCTGACAATCGAAAACCGCCGCCAGCGGAAGGCTCGCAACTGATTTCTACTACTTGATATATGCAAATAGTTTCTGACGAAGCCGCATGGATTAGTGCGCTTCCGCTTGAGTGTCAGCTCCGCTTCCTTGCGAGGCTGAGCTTTGGGCTAACCGTTGTGGGACGCGATAGCTATGAAGTCGGTACCGATGACCTTACTCATCCTCGTCAGCTTCGACGAGTCAATGAAATTCAACATAGGGTTGCCGCGTGCCTGTCCCAGCTTCTTGATGGCACCTGCCCAACGTAGCTGGCAGGAAGCGGAAAGGTGAACGTTGCTGGCGACGGTGCATTGAAGCTGCTGCCGGCCAAATGCGGACATTAGATTCTCGCTGCAATGCAGCTCACCATGTTATATTGGCAATCCGCAACATCATTCGCAATTCGATGAAGTTCAGTAAAACGAAAGCTGTCATTCTTCTTGCGCTAATCGCTACCTGCATGTTCGGGCGAATGGCTTGGCTTGCGGGTGTGGGGGCTTTTGAAAATCCAAGCCCGTCAAAATTTGAGCGACTCGAGGCGCTCTGGACGGCTCTCTACTGGTTGATTCCAGCCCTGTTAGTTGGAGTGCTGGTGTCGCGTGGACTTATCATCGTAGCTGCGGGAGTTAAGTTCTTCTCCTCTTCGTTCTTAATGGCGTTGGAGTACCCCAGTTTCGTTCCCGTTGGCGGCTATCTTCCTGATCCACCATGGCTACTTTTAGCGATGATTGAAGAGCTCGTAACTGCCACTTTGTTGGCCGTCCTGCTTGCGTGGCTAGTGCATGTGTCAAGCAACAAGATTAAGACCTAGTTTGGCCAGGTGTAGCTGCCGGCCAGAACCGGACATCGTCGCTGCAGTCTATACATTCAATCCGAAATAGGTTCGAGTGAACATGGACGCTATTCGTGCAGGCGCAGAGCATCGCATGCTTTCCGACGAAGATATTCTTACTTATCTCGATATGATAGGTTCTTAGCGTGGAGTGCTGCGCGCCCATTCGATCATTTAGAGGGAATCAATGATTCAGTCGTCAATATTAACTCTGATTCTTGCTCTACCGTCAATCGCATTTGCTCTACCAAACGATAAGTGCCAAGGCACACATGAAGGTCGCCCGGAGGCGATTTTCAGTGGCCGAATTTCGACGGATAGTGTTGAAAAATTCATAAAGAATTATGGAAGCTGTCCCCCATCTGTAATTGCGATCACGTCGCCAGGTGGTGACGCTGAAGCCGCCATGCTCCTTGGGGATTGGATATACAAGTATGGAATAGATGTCAGGATTCCTTTTATGTGCATGTCCTCATGTGCCAACTACGTATTCCCAGCAGCGAAAAATAAGTATATCGATTCAAAAGCACTTGTTGTTTGGCATGGTAACGCACTGCAAAAGAATTTCCGTGATTTCATGGAAAAGTATGAAAGGTTAGAACGCGCGAACGAAGATCAGTCTTTCCTAAATACCAATTCGTCGAAGTACCAGAGCCTCAAAAGAATTGTTAAGGCTCAAAGCGAATTCTATGCGCGTATCGGTGTGGACGAAGCTATTGATCGCCTGGGGCAAGAGCCCACAGATTATGACGTGGCTGGCTGGACCACAACGACAGCAGTTATGGAAAGGTATGGCATCCAGCACGTTGATGCGGCGGCGAATTATGCGGAGCATGACTATTTGCGAACTTTGTCTGGCCTAAACGTATTTTTCAAGGGGAAATTTATGAGCTTTAGCTTGGACGCCTCAGGGAAGTTGACGCCAATAATGTTGGAGCCCACAAATTGAATTCAGAAATATTGAATGATTCCGAGATTCGAAAGCCGTAGGAAATGAATTTCCCAACCCAAAGTCAAGGGCTGGCATTCCCCCGATACGAGGGGCATCTCCCTTATTCGCGCTACACGTCAGGTGCTATCAATGTTTCGTTCTTTAATCAGATCAACTAACGTACTGATGTGCGTTTAACATTACATTTCAGAGGTGCACCAAGTTCTGCAAAGGGGCGGATGCGCCAGCCAGGCGAACGAATACAATCGGCCAAAAGCTGACCAACGAATTTTATGAAACTAGAAGTCGAGAAGAAGTCCCCAATCCTCGCTCCGACTGAGACGCAGGTAAGAAACGCCATAGCGCGCCTTAAAAGCTTTGGTCCGAGTTCGTTCGCTTCATTAAGCGACGTTCATGGAAATTATTTGCAAGTCGCAGGTGGCGGCATTACCTGTATGCTGGAGCGTCGTGATGCGGCTACGGGCCGCCATTTTCGTGGATTCAAGTTGGAGAAAAACTCCAACTATCCAGATGGGACTCGACTAGTATTCGGGGCCGGCGAGATTGCTTTGCAATCGGATGAATGGTTTAACCATACAGAAATCGCGGAAGTGTTCACCGCATTTCTTGGTGGGAATGAACTACCGCCATTCATCAACTGGCGAGACGTGTCCGATATACTAAGTTCAAGAAGCAGGTGAGAACCCGCTGCATTCTAACCAAAATTGGGCTGAACTCGGCCAACTGCTGACATTCGATTTGATGCATCATTAATGAAAACAACCATGCACGAAGTTATGTTTGTCCATAGCCCGCTACCTGCGCTACAAGAGGCTGCCTTAGCAATTTTTCAGGCTTTAGGACTTGACGTATTTGAGGAACGAGAAAGCTCTAATTACCCGCCTGACAATCGCTATTTCATTGCCTACGCCGCAAATGCTTCTCTCAAGGTCTGTTGCTCTGATGATGACCGTTTGCCTCACCCGTATTGGGTGATTCTGGAGTCCCGCGTGGTAGACGGTCGCAGCTCGATAAGCCTACCGGAAGACATTCCGATTTTGGCAGAAGCCTTGGCTGCCAGTGGTTTGGAGATATTTGTCCCGTCGAAGGGCTGGAGTAAGATTGACTGGAACGGTTCAGGCGATGTCTATGGGCGCCTGGCAGGCTGAACCCGGCCAAAACCGGTCACGGATTTGAACTGTATGCAAATGCGAATGTGTAAAATTATTTCCTTGTTCATTTTGTCGATGGCAGCTGTCACTGGGCAGGCCCAAGACTATAAATGCACGATCAACCGACTAGCTTCGTCCGATGATTCGGATTCGAAGCTAGTGGCGTCTAGGAACAAGACTTTTGTCGGAAAAGAATTCACTGTCGAACGTCGAACAGGCTTGATGGCTGGCGTGCTGAAGAATTCGTTCATTACACGGCCTGTGGTTGTTGATCCGGGATCTTCAGAGAACTCGTTCAAAGTGGTTACGACCATGAACCTCGAACAGGGGCTCGGCGCAGGCACCAACGTATTTGTACTTGTCGTGAAAGAATACTCTCCAGAGCGCCGTAAGCCATTTACCTTTCTTGAGAACGACGTGGCCTATTTCGGAACATGTGTACACTTTTAGTATGCTTCGTTGGCTAACGGCCAGCAGCTGCCGGTCAACGTATTAAGAACTATTTTTTAAATGGGTATGAACAAACCGCATTGGAGAGTGGAAGAGCTAAAACATCTCGCTGACGACATCGCTTGGCTCGATGCAAAAGACGCCCGCTGTGCTTATGACTTGGTCGGACTTTACGATTCAAAAACGCACCTTGGTCTGAACACCAGTACGGTTAATTCGCTTGAACGCCTAGAATTTGACGACGACGTGGCGGCCGCGACGGAATGGCTACGCTTGCGATTGTCCAGCACTCAGGCGTTGGTGGTAGTTTTCGGCGGGAACGATTGCTTCCGATGCAGCGGGGCATTTTTCATCGAAAATTGGCAGGATATTTTTGTTCCTTCACGTGATGACGCTATGATCTACTCGGATGAAAGTCCTGTAATCGTGTTTTACTGCCACGAGAACGAGTTCGAACTCGGGCAGCGGATTGTTTTCGACTGAGCGCCGATATCGGCCAGAAGCCGCCATACTCGAACCACACCGGATTTGTAAGGTCATGCCAAGTATATTCTCGATTGATTCCTTACCTCGCGCCAAACTTCTAGTGGAGTTGCCAGCAAACCGCTATCGACTACTCACCCCGGACGGTCGTGTCCCTCGTGTCGGTGACGAAGTAATACTTGATCAAGGGTTCACTGGGCCCGATGGATTGCCCATGGTGTTGGCGTACTTCCCAGTTCTAGGTGACAGCCTTTACGAAGCCGAGATTTATGAGTCGGAGTTGGCGTAGACTGGAGCCGGCCAGCAGCTGTCGGTCACCGAGGTTAAGTGGAATGAGAATTGAAGATGCCTAAAGCATGCGGAATATGCAGCCGAACACTGGACCTGAAAGACGATCCGTTATCAATGGACTGCGGCGGTGACTGTTGGGGCTGCATCGGTGAGATCGAGGCTGACATGGGTGATGAGTACTCATTAGCCAAAGTCAGGGAGGAATTTGCAAAAGGACTTCGCCCAGGTTGGGTTGACGCCAGAAGTAAATTCTCAGCCCAAGACAAGAAATAGTTAGACGGCCATCGGCCAGGAGCTGCCGGTCGCGCCGTGGGTTAGTACCCGACCAAACTACAACGTATCTAGGAAAAGATGGGCTACACAATTCCAATTGAAAAAATTATCGACTATTCGCCGGAAAAGCTGCGAGAGTTCCACTCATACGGCTATGAGTACATCGATAATCGCCAATTCGCTCTCAAGCCCGAAGTGGTACTTGGCACTATCGAGAGGGCACTCCCATATGTCGAAGAAGCGAAACGCCTCTTTCTTGAGATGGACTGGCAAGGGGACGGTGATGTCGAACTATTATGGATTCCGCCATTCGCATTTCCTCTTTCATTGAAAGTTTCCCCTGTTGGCATCGTAATCTGGCACGTCAAGCAAAGTGAGGATGGCATTTCGTACTTGCTTTCTCCCATTGAACTTCCTTTCGAAGAATTTTCGTACGCCAACGCCGCTTGATGGCAAGATGCGGCCAGAAGCAGACGTCCCACGCTGAGAACCCTGGAGCAATTGGATAAATTTTGGTAAGCAATATACGTCGAGCAGTTTTGTCATGGCGAGAACAAGGCATTCCGTTATTGCCAGGACTCGCCATAGAAGAAATTCGCAGTCTTGCCAAGATGGGACACATCAGCTTATCTGCTGATATTGAGCTCCTGTATTCCCTCTGTGGCGGTATGCCAAGGGATACCGTTGATGGCAACTGGTTTGAATTATGGCCGCTGGAACGCGTGTTGCACGACGCAAGAAATTTTCCGTATTCGCTTCTTCCTTTCGCTGAAGGTTTCCTTTCCGCGCAACTTTAGGGCACCTCGAAAAACCTCGCCATTGATGGCATGATCTTGGCTTCTTCGATCTGAGCCGAATTCGATGATCAAAACCAGTCTGTTTGCCGACCAGGAG
>NZ_LMDB01000022.1 GCF_001425005.1 Duganella sp. Root336D2
AGTGAGGTAACCTGACTTTTTCGGACACTTCCATTTGATAAACTTGTCAAAGGGAGTGAAAACATGAGATCAACAACATACACGCCGGAGTTCCGGGCCGAGGCGGTAAAACTGGTGCTGGCGCAAGGGCTGACGTTGGAAGAAGCCGCGCAACGTATCGCGATTCCGAAAGGGACGCTGGCGAACTGGGTGAGCGCGGCAAAACGCCGTAACGACCCGGCTGCGCCACCTGGTAGCCGAAGCATCGCAGAGCTTGAGGCCGAGGTTGCGAAGCTGCGCAAAGAACTGGCTACCGAACGGATGGAAAAGGAAGTGCTAAAAAAGGCCACCGCGTACTTCGCGAGGGAGTCGCTGCCCGGTACGCGTTCATGAAATCGGTGCGACTCGATTATCCTCTTGGCTTGTTGTGCCGCGTCTTTGAAGTTTCGCGCAGCGGTTTCTACGCAGCGTTGGAGCGCAAGCCGTCGCAACGCGCCCAGGATGATGAACGATTGAAGGTTGCGATCAAGGCCACTCACGTGCAGACGCGAGAGACATACGGCCCTTTGCGCCTGCAACCGGAGTTGGTCTCGCAGGGTTTCAATGCTGGCCGTGACAGGATCGTGCGGCTGCGGCGAGAGCTTGGCCTGCGGTGCAGGCAGAAGCGGAAGTTCAAGGCTACGACGAACTCGAATCATGCGTTCCCGGTGGCGCCGAACTTGCTGGAGCAACGGTTTGCACCGACGCGGCCCAACGAAGCCTGGGTCAGCGACATCACCTATGTCCCGACCGACGAAGGATGGCTTTACCTGGCTGGCATCAAGGACGTCTTTACGTGCGAAATGGTGGGCTACGCCTTGGGTGCGCGGATGACGCAAGAGTTGACGGCGCAGGCGCTGTGGCGGGCGGTACGCAGCAAAAGGCCAGCGCCCGGCCTGATCCTGCATTCCGATCGCGGCAGCCAATATTGCGCCGACGACTACCGCAAGCTGGTCGCGCAGTTCGGCATGCGGGCATCCATGTCGCGCAAGGGGAACTGCTATGACAACGCCCCCATGGAGAGCTTTTGGGGCAGCTTGAAGAACGAGATGATTCATCATCAGAGATACGCTACAAGGGCTAACGCAGAATCAGCGATCAAGGAGTACATCGAGATCTTCTACAACCGCCAGCGGCGTCATTCGCGCCTTGGCTATGTATCGCCGGCATTGTTTGCAGATAATTTCAACAAACAGGCGCTGGCTGCTTGAAACGGACGTGTCCATTATTGACAGTACACCTCANCGCCTTGGCTATGTATCGCCGGCATTGTTTGCAGATAATTTCAACAAACAGGCGCTGGCTGCTTGAAACGGACGTGTCCATTATTGACAGTACACCTCAGAAGCTCTACACCGAACTAGTCGTTTGCTGTGATCACTCCGGTTGCAAAGAGATCTTCGTTGCGCAAGAACCAGCTATTGACCCCATGGAGGAATGGGCCGAACGAGCTGCGCTCGAGGCCGAAAGGTTTGGTTGGTCGGAAAGTACGAACGGAGACCTGTTTTGCCCTAACCATTCATATATGGACTCCCAATACGCACGAAATTATTCAGGTGGCTAACCCTTTGATGGCTTCCTGGATCGAACCGACGTCAGGGGGAAAACATTACTTCCGCAATTTTCGAGGCGAGATCACCGTCAAGAATCCAAGCAAGAACGCAATCGCGAAAATGAAAGCAGTCGCAAAGAAGCTTTCGGCGCGAGTCCAGGGAAACGACGGTGAGTGGTACTGAATAGCCGCGCGTTGCTGCAGTCAGTTACCCCACACGTTAGCCCCTCACATCCAAAGATAACTATGCACTCACTTACTCTTCCGCTGAAACGCACTATTCATTCGCTCTTCCTTCTTGGTATGCTGCTAATCGGCTCTATTGCCGACGCGAGCGACGAGATCTCTATCAAGCTCGCAAACGAATCCAAGTCAGAACGAAGAACAGAGCAACAGCTTCGGCGCATCCTGACGGAATACGACCTGTCGCGCTGGACGTTCGCGCGTTCGGTTGTGATCGATGAGAAGGAAATTCCTCATAGCCATCCGGTTCTCACATTGCACGCGCGGCACGTCAATGACGATGAGCTACTTCTCTCCACGTACTTACATGAGCAGCTGCACTGGTTCCTTTCGCAACATCCGGCCGAAACTTTGGCTGCCACTCGTGAACTAAAGCGTATCTATCCGCACGTTCCAGTAGGTTTCCCGCAAGGGTCATCTGATAAGGACGGCAACTATGAGCACTTGCTCGTCATTTACTTGGAGTACCGGGCAAACCAAAGCTTGATGGGTGAGCTCAAGGCACGCGAAGTGATGAGTTTCTGGTCGGAGGACCACTACACGTGGATCTACAGGGAAGTTCTCAAGAATCCAGAGAAAGTTGGAAAGGTGCTGAAGGCTCATGGGCTAGTCCCGAGCAAGCGCGGCGCAGAAGTCTAGACGGTAGCCAAACGATGGCGCACTAATGGCGCTCATCGCGGAGTGGCCGGAAGCGACGCGGTTCATTATTTAGCGCAAAGCGCTTACGCCGGTTGACACACGTTAGGGTTGATTGAAACCGATGGCTCGAGCCCTCTAGGGAACTCGCGTCGAAGTCCTGCGGTCTTTCTGGCGCTTTATACGGGATTTTCAATCGCGTGAGTACCCCCAAACCAGACTGGCCCATTGTCGACTACAGCCGCATTGCGGCGATTAGAGAAGCGATCGGAGTTTCACATGAAGCCTAGCCATCAGTACCATCGGGCGCTTGGCGGCGCCAAGGAATAG
This sequence comes from Duganella sp. Root336D2, assembly GCF_001425005.1. GTDB lineage: Bacteria > Pseudomonadota > Gammaproteobacteria > Burkholderiales > Burkholderiaceae_D > Rugamonas. Next base: position 2,780 of record NZ_LMDB01000022.1, read on the forward strand.
CGAAGAAGCCGTGACCACAAACCTTCAGAACGAGTGGCAGGTCTTCCAAGCGCCGCGACATTCGCGCCAGATCGATGCCTTGATATTTGTAGACGGACAGCGTGGTGAAATTTGGTGAGCCTTTACGAATCGTTGGTAAGTTAAGATATGCACCACTTTTTCAGGAGTCCATTGATGCCCCTACGCCCAATCCTTGCAGCAGCGGTGCTGCTGCATGCCTGCTTAGCACATGCGGATAATAGTTCCCTGGAGGGGCAGCTGGATGCCAAGTTGGCGCCTATGTTCAAGTCCGGCGGCCCCGGAGCCGCCGTCATTGTCACGCGGGAAGGTGCGACGGTCTTCCGCAAAGCATATGGCCTGGCCGACCTCGACAAGAAGGTCCCACTGCAGGCGGATATGCAGTTGCGACTGGGCTCGATCACCAAGCAGTTCACCGCAGTGGCAATCCTGATGTTGGCGGAGCAAGGCAAACTTTCGCTGCAGGACGACATCACGCGGTTCGTGCCGGATTATCCGGCCAAAGGCAAGTCCATCACCATACAACAGCTGCTGCAGCACAAGTCCGGCATCCATAATTACACGGCCATGCGTTCATTCTGGTCGGCGGCGCGCAAGGACATGAGCGTCGCGCAAATGATCGACTTCTTCAAAGATGAACCGCTGGACTTTGCGCCTGGCGAACGCTGGGCGTACAGCAACTCCGGCTACTTCCTGCTTGGCGCCGTGATCGAGAAGGCCTCCGGCATGCGCTATGCCGATTTTATTGCCCGGAACATCTTCGAGCCATTAGGTATGGCGGATACGGCCTATGAAGGCGTGGAGCGCAGCGCCAAGCGCCGCACTCCAGGCTATCGCAGCGGATTTTTTTCGGGCTATAGTCCGGCCGACCCAATCAGCATGTCATTGCCCTACGCAGCAGGTGCGCTGGTTTCCACCGTTGACGATCTGGCGCGTTGGGACGCCGCCATTGGCGCCGGCAAGCTGTTGACGGCGGAGAGTTGGAGGCAGGCTTTCACGCCTTGCACTCTGCCTGATGCGGTGACATGCAATTATGGTTTCGGCTGGAACATCGGTAAACTGCGCGGGCACCAGGAAATGGCGCACGGGGGCGACATCCCAGGCTTTAATGGCCATGTAATTCGCCTGCCGGACGATAAAGTTTTTGTGGCGGTGTTAAGCAATGGCGAACGTTCTTTGCTCAATACGGAAGTGGTGGCGCAGCATGCTGCAGCCATTGCCATTGGCGATCCATTCCCCGAGCAGAAAGTCATTGCTCTGACGCCGGAGGCGCTGGATGCTTTCGTCGGCACTTATAAACTGGCCGATAACAGCATGCGTACAGTGCGCCGCAAAGGGGCAATCCTGACCTGGCAGCGCGAAGGCCGTCCGGCGACGGACTTGAAGCCGTATGCATCGACCAGCTTCTTCATGGATGGAACCATGAATAGCGTCGAGTTCCGGCGCGATGCCGGCGGTAAGGTTACCAGCCTCTTGGTGCAGCAGACCATAGGCGACCAGGTGGCCGAGCGCATCGCGGATTAAGCGAGCGGAATAGCCGTGAATTCGTCTTTACCTTGAACGTTTGACCCCTCCGCTTATGGAACTGAAGACAGCAACCGAATTGATGGCGATTTTCGAGCGAGTAGGCGCTACTTTAAACGAAGCCGAGCCTATTCTGCGGGCGCTTCCTGAAGGCGAACGTGAGTCGTATCTGACGGGCCTAGGGTCGATGATGGCCATGCTTTGGACGGGCCTTCAGCATCCGATCGTGCAAGAACATCCTGAATTGGATCCTGACGTATGACTTTGTCAAACAACTTATTCAACTGGGCGGCTTATGCGTTGCCAGCTATCCCGCACGTCAGGACCCTATGCAACTAGTAGCTTGGATCTTTTTCTTTGTTGTATATGGTCTCGTGGCAGCTTACGTTATGCTCGCCCTCAGCGCTCGCCGAATACGCGACCCTGGCCAATCATCCAAGCCTCAACACTGGTTTCTTGCCTTGGGTGGAATGACAGGGCTTGCGATAGTTCCCCCGCTGGCCGAGCTATGTGTTCGAGTCTATGTTGACGATGCAATGACCAAACAAGACCTAGGTCTTGGGGCATTTATAGTGCTTTGGGTCTCTGCGTTCTTGCCGGGCGCTATTAAGAGTCGGCGAATGTTGCGGGCTGCAGGCATTGATTCAGATGCGAACGGCTAACCCTCCAGTTAACTGGGCTGCCTCCGCGCTGTGTGTTTTCGCTGGCGGTTGTCGGATGTTAGGGCTTATGGAGAGAAATCGGAAAATCAGCGCAATTGCAGCGTCCTTGCTTTCCCGCTTGAAGTGGTGGAGCTGGGCGCTAGCTCCATTACTCCCGGCCACGAACGGGAATTTGTAATTTGCTGTTTGCTTGTACTTTCCGCGATTGATTCAGGTCTTTGCTTCTCTCATTGCAGGGAGAGCAAATACTCAGATATTGAATCGCAGCTCGATCAGTTGCCGGACGAGCAGGCAATGATGCCGGTCGAGGCCTATGCTGCCAGAGGTGATCGATCGCTTCAATGCTGTTCGTACCTGTAGCAACTTTCGTTTAACGATAGATATCACAACACTTGATTATGATTCTTCTCAATCTTCCAACCAAAAGCGATGTACTGCTCGTCGCTCCGGCAGATTCTTGCTGTAACTGTGGTTCCACTATTAACGTACGGCCTATTGAAACTGATCTTCGCCGTATGCCGTTGATGGGGCTAGCGGGTGCAGAAATAAAAATTGTCCTCCCGTTCCCATACTGCGAGTCTTGTACGGCCACGGCGACGCGTCGTCGTCCTTCCTTGCTCGGCGTAGTTGCAGTTTCATCGTTGCTCGCGCTTGTATTCGGAATGTGCTGGATCTTCTTTGGGCCGCAGTTGCCCGAAGAGCAGACTACCTATGTGGTCGGACCCGCATTGATTGTATTGAGCCTGATGGTTGTCCTGGGCTTCTACTCGCTCCGAAAGCGAATTGGCGCGCAATCGACTTATTACCAGCCCATCAAGCTGAAAAATACCGCGCACAAGTGGCCGGCAGACATCACAGGCCTGGCGCTGGAGTTCACGAACTCGGAGTATGCCAAGAAGTTTTCAGACGCTAACCAATCCGCTATAGCAACAAAGAAGCTCAAAGTTTCCAATGCCTAAGGCCGTTGAACCAATGAACATTCCGTTGCGTGCGTCCGGCGCGCCATTTACCATCCGCGTGTTAGCGTTGTTTCGACAAGCAAGCCCTCATATTCATTAGATCGCAAAAATTTATGTCAACTGAAGATCCCAGCACCCCGCCTGGCGCTAAAGCTATCGGCGTACCGTCTGGTACATCACATCCGAATGGACGTTGGCTAGGGGCGTCGCTTTTTTGGCGAATCTTTCTGCTGCAGGCATTTGTAGCTATTCCGGTGGCGGTCCTGTGGCCAGCGAGTGACGGGTATATTCGGCTCAAGCCCTCCGCTATCTACTTCATCATGGTGCTGGTCTTGGTCATCGCTGCGTTAGTCTCGAAGACTGGCCTATTTTCGGCTGTGGGGTGATCGCCTTGGTTTGGCTGCGTTTTTTTGGCGCCGCTTCAACTGGTTACTGGTTGCATATTACATTGCTATGGCAATAGGTAACATGATTCTGGTCTTTACCGCCTCCGTTGAAGCCTGGCTTCAGTTTAAGTTGTATGTTCCGCTCATTTCATTGCTTGCCCTGTGTTTGTTTGCCCCCAGGTTCATTCGAAGTGTGACGTGAACTGGTGAACGGTATGATTGGATGTGCAACCAAGCAGGCACGATGAGCGGAAAATACCCTGATGAAAAGGCGCTTGTTGCGCGCGTGCGGACTAGGTTTCCGATTGAAGCAATTCGCACTGACGATTGGCTGATAGAGCGTGGTTGGGAGCTGGTGGACGAATGTCCGCATATCTGGGTTGAGGCATTCGCCGATCGAACGACTGAGGCGGCTCGCGACCAGGATTGGGGATTGGTGAAGTCGCATACTGAGTTTCTTGCGACAGAGTACCGGGACGGGACTGACGCAGTCCGAAAAATGGTGGACGTCTCGTATGCGGAGAATTTAATGTGGGATCTTGACGCGGATGCCAAGGCCAGCGCGTGGCAATACGTCGCAAAGGAAGTACAGGCATTGTACGAACAGACTTGGAATAGCTAGAGGTCGCCTGAAGCGACCATAACCGGAGCAAGCCTCGTGACAGTCAAACGCATGGATAACGTGGGTATCGTAGTGGAGGACCTCGAAGCTGCCATTGGGTTCTTCACCGAACTGGGTCTCGAACTCGAAGGCCGCGCGCCGATTGAGGGCGATTGGGCGGATGGCGTAACCGGCCTGCGTGGCATGCGTGTCGAGATTGCGATGATGCGTACGCCGGATGGCCACAGCCGCCTCGAGTTGTCCCGCTTCCTCACGCCGGCGGTGGTTGCCGATCACCGTGCCGCCCCTGTGAATGCCCTTGGCTACCTGCGCGTCATGTTTACCGTGGATGATATCGACGATACGCTGGAACGGCTCGGCAAACTTGGGGCGAAGCTTGTTGGTGAAGTGGTGCAGTACGCGAGCGTGTACCGGCTTTGCTACATCCGCGGGCCGGAAGGAATCCTCATTGGACTGGCCCAGGAGCTTGGGCCTGAGTGACGCCTTGTGCGCTGGCGGTGCGTGCTAGAATTTGCCAAAAAATCAACCCCATCGCACATGTCCCGCCGAAGCAAGTTCGTATCCATACTGATCTTTTCCAGCCTCGCCCTGATTTCCGCCTGCAGCCAGAAGGCTGCCAGCGTATCTGATGAGGATATCAGGCTGTCCAATCTTGAGCCGCTGCCAAGCATTGCCAATTCTATGGTCGGGAAAGAGCGCCAGGTCAAGCCGGGCGAGCCGGATTACGTTCCTGAGCCGATAGCGCAGTCGCTGAAGGCGCAGGTTGCGAAGTGGCCAAAGGGCGAGAAGATCGCGGACGCGCTTTCCTTCTGCTCGGGCGCCCTGGTTGCGAAGCGCCTTGGCGCGAAGTCGGCCTGCGAAATTTATTCGATGGAACCGGAAAGTTCATGCATTGCGCAGCATGGCTATGGCAAGAATTCCATCGGCCAGGCCTTGACGGCCGATCGCCGGGACTTGAATGGTGACGGCGTCAAAGACTATATCATCTCGGATCGCTACTACTGCTTTAGCCTGACTGCAAACCAGGCCAGCGTATACTTCGTGATGCTGTCGAATTCGAAGAAGGACTTTACGCTGGCATATGCGGATTGGGCGTCGGCAGGCATCGTTGTGGTCGACGACAAGGTTAAAGGCAAGCTTGTGCTGATGGAGCAAGCCCAAAAGTCGTACGGGAAGTTCTCGACGATTTATGAGTTGCGCGATTCGAAGTACTCCGCGAAGGCTTGTGTTATCAGTGACGAGAAGGGCTATAGCGCCTGTCCGCTTTCGGAGCCGCAAAGCGGTTTTGACTGAGTTCTTCATGACTTACTCTATACTCGCCACGGTTTCCTTCTCTCGCTGCATTTTCTGAATGACTAACATCACTGCTAACCAAGTCCCTCCACGAGTCCTGCGACGGCAAACCCTGGCGCTGGTACTGCTGGTGGCGAGCGGCGTCATTAATTACCTGGACCGCGCCACCCTGGCCGTGGCGAACGAGTATATCCGCGCGGACCTCAGCCTCTCACTGGGTGAAATGGGCCTGCTGCTGTCGGCATTCTCCTGGAGCTACGCCTTGTGCCAGCTTCCGGTCGGTGCACTGGTGGACAAGGTCGGTCCGCGGTGGCTGCTTGGCATGGGCCTGGTGGTATGGTCGGTGGCACAGGCGGCTGGCGGGCTGGCTTCGACTTTCGGCTTCTTCGTGCTGGCGCGTATTGCACTGGGCATTGGGGAGGCGCCGCAGTTCCCTTCTGCGGCGCGGGTGGTGAGCAATTGGTTCCCGCTGCGCTCGCGCGGAACGCCGACCGGCATCTACAACTCTGCATCGCCGCTGGGCGTCGCGCTGGCTCCGCTGCTGCTGCCTCCATTGATTGCTGCGACCAGCTGGCATTGGGCGTTTTACGTCACCGGTGGATTGGGCCTGGTGGCTGCAATTGTCTGGGTGAGCGTCTATCGCGATCCGGTTCGCGAGGAACTGAGCGCCGAGGAGCGCGCCTACCTGGAGGAGGGGGAGGCCGTCGAAGCCGCGCCGAAAACCAGCTTTGCGGCCTGGCGGGCGCTGTTCCGCCATCGTGTGACCTGGGGCATGATGTTCGGCTTCTTCGGCTCCGTCTACCTGAACTGGGTGTACCTGACCTGGCTGCCCGGCTACCTGCGCACGGAACGCCATATGGACCTGGCGAATGCGGGCTTTGCGTCGGCAATTCCATTCCTGTGCGGTTTTGCCGGCGCCCTGATCGCAGGCTGGGCTTCAGACCGCATTGTGCGCTTTGCCAGTACGCCGATTTCCGGACGCCGCAACGCGGTGGTAGTTGCCACGCTGGGCATGGTGGCGTTCACGATTCCTGCCGCGCTGGTGGAGAGCAATGTCGTGGCGGTGGCGTGCATTTCCATCGTGATCTTCCTTGCCAATGCTTCGTCGGCCTGCGCCTGGTCGTTGGCCACGGTGGCGGCACCTCGCAGCCGTATCGCTTCGCTTGGCGCGATCCAGAATTTCGGCGGTTTCCTGGGCGGGGCGCTGGCGCCGGTGCTTACCGGGTATATCGCTCAAAGCTGGTCCTTTGTGCCGGCGCTGCTGACCGGTGCAGCGATCGCCTTCCTTGGCGCCATGTCCTACCTGTTCCTGGTTGCGCGTCCAATTCCTGAAGAGGAGTGAAATGATTGACTGGTGCCTCGATGCCGCAAACTACCTCCGCTAAAGCGCGCAAGGCCGCGTTCGCGCTGGTTGGCGCAATGGTTGGAATGGCAGCGGTGTCGTGCTGGATCGGTGGCGTCATCGGCTGGGAGCAAAGCGGGCAATGGCCGGCGTGGCTGGCGGTGCCGCTTGGTGTCGGCATGGGGCCGATGTATCTCATTGGCGACTTGATGACTCTCTCAGACGGCAGCCTGCAGGATATGATCGCCTTGCCGCAAGCGCTGGTGGGTGGCGCCGTCGGCGGCGCGCTGGGCTGGCTGGTTGCCAGTGTGAGGAAATAGGCCAGCCCGAGGCGACTTTTCGAGAGAATTCAAGGCTCCGCGGAAGCGTACAATCTTGCACCCAACTTTCGCGAATGCGGCAGCGCTGCAAGCTCCATGAAGACCCAATTTTTTACCGCTGCCAGCCTTGATGGCTTTATCGCCACCGAAGACGATTCGCTGGAATGGCTATTCCCGCTGGGCGATGTCAACGACAGCAGCTATCCTGAATTCATCGCTCGCGTTGGCGCCATCGCCATGGGCTCGTCCACCTACGAGTGGATGCTGCGCAATGCCGATACGGTGGCGGCGGAAGTGGGGGCGCCCTGGCCCTACACCCAGCCGACGTGGATCTTCTCGTCGCGCTCCCTGCCGTCGATTCCCGGTGCGGATGTGCGCTTTGTGAAAGGCGATGTGCGTCCGGTGCACGCTGCGATGCGCGAGGCGGCGGGCGATAAGAACATCTGGATCGTGGGCGGCGGGGACTTGGCGGGCCAGTTCCATGACGCGGGACTGCTGGACGAGTTGATCGTCCAGGTCGGCTCGGTCACGCTGGGGCGCGGCAAACCGCTGTTTCCGCGGCGCCTGACCAATCCGCCGCTGCTGCTGCAATCGGCGCGCCAGATCGGAACCGGCATGGCCGAACTGCGCTATCTGGTTCCGGGGCGGTGACCGAATGCTGATCCGTCCTTATCAAGCCTCCGACTGGCGGCGCATATGCGTGGTGCACGACGCCGCGCGCAAATTCGAACTGGCAGCCAGTGGCCTGGCAGACGCTTTCTTCACGCTGGAAGAAACCGGCGAGGCAGAAGGCCTGTTCGAGGCGACGCTGCTGGTGGCTGAAATCGACAGTGAAGTCGTCGGCTTCGCTGGCTTCACGGAAGACGAGGTGACCTGGCTGTACGTCGATCCGGCCCGCTATCGGCAGGGAATCGGCCGCGCGCTGGTTGAAGCGGTGTTGCGCGGGTCGGGCAAGCCGCTGTCGCTGGACGTATTGGCCGGAAATGCGGCTGCCTTGGCCTTATATCAAAGTGCCGGCTTCAAGATCGTTGAAACGATCAGCGGCAAGCTGGCAGGTAACGAGCGGTTTGCCGCGACTGCGCATGTACTACATAACTCTAACTCACTACTGGGGAAATCAATTGCTGGACAGGACTAACTACTTCATCAAAGAACACGCCGGCGTATTCAAAATGTCGGACACTTACGACATCATCGACCCGGAGACCCGGCAGAACCTGGGCGTGGCCCAGGAAAAACTGAGCTTCCTGGTCCACGCGCTGCGCCTCGTCATCGACAAGCGCATGCTGCCGACCAAGGTGGAAATTTCGGAACAGGTGAACGGCCCGGCGCTGCTGACCATCAAGCGTGGCATGACTTTCCTGCGTTCGCGTATCGAGATCGTGGACCGCTCGGGCCAGGCCATCGGCTATTTCAAATCCAAGCTGTTCAGCCTGGGCGGCGGTTTTTTTGTGTACGACATGCGCGACCAGCTGATCGCTGAAGTGAAGGGCGACTGGAAGGGCTGGAACTTCAAGTTCCTGGATGCCAAGGGTAATGAGAAGGGCACCGTCAGCAAGAAGTGGGCAGGCATCGGCAAGGAGCTGTTCACCACTGCCGACAACTACATGATCTCGATCGCCGACGACTTCAAGGCCAACGCCGGCTTGCTTCTCGCTGCCGGCCTGGCAATCGATATCGTCTTCAAAGAGCGCTAATATGGCGGGCGCCGGGCATGGTGCTAGAATTTATGAAAAGGATAATACCGACCTCCGAAGGAGACTTGTCATGAAGACCATGAATTTGTTTGCTGCCGTCCTGGGCCTGTGCCTGGCTGCCGCTACGCCGGCCGGCTGGGGCCAGCAAACCACCCCGGGACAGGACAAGCCGGAAGCCCGGCAGCAAGCCAAAGCGACCGTGAAAGGTGAATCTTCCTCTGCGGCGCGCAAGGCCACCGGCCTGCAGGAGCCCAAAAAGGAGGGCCAGGCGGGCAGCCAGCCCGACCGCCGCGAGCGGGCGATGCAAGTCTCCGGCAGCCTGCAGAAGAAAACCAACGAAACGGCAAGCGCGGCCGCTTCCAACGTGAAGTGAGCCCCAGGCTGCCCGGCCTTGTTAAAATCATGCCCTGAACCTCTTTTCGAGCTGGCATGAGTATCCAAACCGACAATTTCACCGAGCAGCGCATCATCGATGCGGCGCCAACCTCCCCCAACGAGGAGGCAATCGAGCGCGCGCTGCGTCCCAAGCACCTCGATGAATACGTCGGGCAGTCCAAGATCCGCGACCAGCTCGAAATTTTCATTTCGGCCGCCCGCAAGCGCAGCGAGGCGCTTGACCATACCCTGCTTTTCGGTCCTCCTGGCCTGGGCAAGACCACGCTGGCCAATATCATTGCGCGCGAGATGGGCGTCAACCTGCGCCAGACTTCCGGGCCGGTGCTGGAGCGCCCTGGCGACCTGGCCGCCATCCTGACCAACCTGGAAGCCAACGACGTCCTGTTCATCGACGAGATCCACCGCCTGTCACCGGTGGTCGAAGAAATCCTGTATCCGGCGCTGGAGGACTACCAGATCGACATCATGATCGGCGAGGGTCCGGCGGCGCGCAGCGTCAAACTGGACCTGCAGCCTTTCACGCTGGTCGGCGCCACCACCCGCGCCGGCATGCTCACCAACCCGCTGCGCGACCGTTTCGGCATCGTGGCGCGGCTGGAGTTCTATACCACCGATGAACTGGCGAAAATCGTCGCCCGCAGCGCCGCGCTGCTGAAGGCGAATATCGACGAAAGCGGCGCGGTGGAAATTGCACGGCGCGCGCGCGGTACGCCGCGTATTGCCAACCGCCTGCTGCGCCGCGTGCGCGACTATGCGGAAGTGAAGGGCAACGGCGACATCACGCGCGAAGTGGCCGACGCTGCGCTGCGCATGCTGGACGTCGACCATGCGGGCTTTGACGTCATGGACCGCAAGCTGCTGGAAGCGGTGCTGTACAAATTCGGCGGTGGCCCGGTCGGCATCGGCAACCTGGCGGCCGCCATCGGCGAGGCCGCGGATACTATCGAGGACGTTTTGGAACCATACCTGATCCAGCAAGGCTTCCTGCAACGCACGCCGCGCGGCCGCGTCGCTACGGCGCAGGCCTACCAGCATTTCGGCGTGACCCCGCCGCGCAGCAATGCCAGCGGAGACCTTTGGGATGCGTAAGCTGGCAGCGCTGGGCGCGGCGGCGCTGGCCGCGCAAATCGCATCGGCAGCGGTGCCGGTGCAGGGCTATTCGATCAAGGCGACGTACCCGCACGATCCGCAAGCCTTTACCCAGGGCCTGTTCTTCAAGGACGGCTTCCTGTGGGAGAGCACCGGCCAGTACGGTGCTTCGTCGGTGCGCAAGGTGGAACTGGCCACCGGCAAGGTGTTGCAAAAGCGCGACCTGCCGGAGAAGGTATTCGGCGAAGGCATTGCGCCGCATGGCGACAGCATCGTCGGCATCACCTGGATGAACCAGGCCGGCTATGTGATGGACCAGGGCAGCCTGTCCATCAAGGGCACTTTCAATTACCTGGGAGAGGGCTGGGGCCTGGCCAGCGACGGCGAGCGCCTGTACATGAGCGACGGCACGCCGGAAATCCGCGTGCTCGACCCGAAAACCTTCAGCGAGCAGCGCCGCATCAAGGTGACCGCCGATGGCCAGCCGCTGGCGCAGATCAATGAGCTGGAGTGGGTCGAAGGGCAGCTCTATGCCAATGTCTGGCAGACCGACCGCATTGCCCGCATCGATCCGTCCAGCGGCCGTGTGCTGGGCTGGATCGACCTGTCCGGACTGGCGGCTACCGCCAAGGCGGGCGGCGATGCCGACAATGTCCTGAACGGCATCGCCTACGACGCCAAGACACACCGCCTGTTCGTCACCGGCAAGCGCTGGCCCAAACTGTTCGAGATCGTGCTGCGACCCCAAAAGAAATAGTAATTGTCGGTAGGCTTGCTTCATGAAGTTTTCCGCGCAAGAATAGGTGAAACCCAGCCTTGCGGAGGCCCGCCGTGCTTGCACGTTCCAGCAGCTTGTTCTGGAAGCTGTTCCTGCCAATCGCCTTGCTGCTGGCCGGGTGCGGGCTGGTCATTTCGGCATTATTGCCAATCCTGATCAGCGAGAACGCGGAGCGCGATGCCGTGGATGCGGCGCAGGCCACGGTGCGGCAATTCCTCCTGCTGCGCAAGTACTACACCGAGAACGTGGCGGCGCGCGTGCTGGCGCGGACCGATATGCAGGTGGATCCGGACTATCGCAGCAAGGAAAATGCGATCCCGCTGCCGGCTACCATGATCCACGACCTGAGCGACTTGATGCAGGGCGGCGGCACCTCGGTCAAGCTTTACAGTCCTTTTCCCTTCCCGCAGCGGCGCGGGCGCACCAGCGACCAGTTCGCGCAGGACGCCTGGAACTACCTGCAGAAAAACCCCGAGGGCGTGTTCTCCCGCACCGAGACCGTGCACGGCCGCAGCACGGTGCGCGTGGCGCTGGCCGACCGCATGAGCGCCCAGGCCTGCGTGTCCTGCCACAACAGCCATCCGCAAAGCCCGAAGACCGACTGGAAGCTGGGCGACGTGCGCGGCGTGCTGGAGGTCGATTCCACGCGCGAGGCGGCAAGCGCCACGCGCATCGTGAGCTGGGTGCTGATCGCGTTCGGCGCCGTGCTGCTGCTGGTGGCCGTAGCGCTGCGGGTGTTCTACCAGCGCAATGTGGCGCAGCCGCTGCACCGGGCGCTGGATTCGGCGCGCGCCCTGGCCGATTCAAGGGCCGGCCATGTGGCGGCGGTGCAGGCCGTGGCGAGCGGCAACCTCGGTCCTGATTTCACGCCGTCGCCGCTGCCGCAGCTGGACCTGGCCGGCGTGGCGCACGATGAGGCGGGCGACCTGCTGTTGTCGGTGGCGGGACTGGCCGAGTCGCAGCGCAGCTTCGACCAGGCCTTTGCCCGGATGACCGAGGCACTGCGCGCCAGCAAGCTGGCCGACCGCGAGCGCGACTGGCTCAAGTCCAGCCAGAACGAACTCAATACCGTGATGCGCGGCGAGCAGGAACTGGCCGCGCTCGGGCAACGCATATTGGACTTTTTCGCGCAGCGCCTGCAGGCGCGCGTGGGTGCGCTGTACGTGGATGAAGCTTTGGGTGCGGGCATGTGCCTGCTGGCGGGTTATGGGCTGGCGCAGGAGCGGCAGCTGGCGCGCGTAGCGCCGGGCGAAGGACTGGCCGGGCAGGCGATCCGCGACGGCCAGCGCATGCTGGTCAGCGAGGCGCCGCCGGGCTACCTGGCAATCGGATCCGCCCTGGGCAGTGCGCAGCCGTCCTGCGTGCTGGTGCTGCCGCTGCAGCACGGGCGCAATATGGTGGGGGTGATGGAGCTGGGTGCCTTCCGCCGTTTCAGCGACAACGAGCTGGCGTTTGTCGACCTCTGCGCAGAAGCGGTTGCGATCGGGCTGGAGGTGAACATCACCCGCCATCGCACCAGTTCCCTGCTGGCGGAGACGGCGCAGCAGGCGGAGGAGCTGCGGGTGCAGCAGGAGGAGCTCCAGCAGAGCAATGCGGAGCTGGAGGAGCGTGCCGACCTGCTGGAACGGCAACGCGAAGAGATCCAGCGCGTCAGCGCCTACAAGAGCGAGTTCATGGCCAATATGTCGCATGAGCTGCGCACGCCGCTGAATTCCATGCTGATCCTGTCGGCCCTGCTGAAAGAAAACAAGGCGCACAACCTGAATCAACGGCAGCTCGAATATGCCGGCACCATCCACAATGCCGGGCGCGACCTGCTGAACCTGATCAACGATATCCTGGACCTGGCCAAGATGGAAGCGGGCAAGGTGGAGCTGAATATCGCCCCGGTGGAGCTGGCTGGCTTGTGCGAGGACCTGCAGGCGCAGTTCCAGCCGCAGGCCGAGCAGAAAGGGCTGGCATTGCTGATGGAACGTCTGCCCGGTACACCGGCGGCAGCGCTGATGGATGGACATCGTGTGCAGCAGGTGCTGCGCAACCTGTTGGCCAATGCGCTCAAATTCACGCACCAGGGCAGCGTGGCGCTGCGCGTGTCGGTAACGGGCGAGCAGTTGTCGTTTGCGGTCAGCGATACCGGGATCGGCGTGCCGGCGGACAAGCAGGTGACGATCTTCGAAGCATTCCGCCAGGCCGACGGAAGCATCAGCCGGCATTACGGCGGCACCGGCCTGGGCCTGTCGATTTCACTTCAGCTGGCGCGCACCATGGGCGGTGCGCTGCACCTGCACAGCGTGGAAGGGGAGGGCAGTACATTCACCTTCATGCTGCCATTGCTCCCTGGCGACGGGGCGCAGGATCCGGTGCGGCCGGCCGCTGCCGCTGCCAGTGCCGTCCCGGCGCCGGGCGATGACGGGCGCCGCATCCTGATTGTGGAAGACGATCCTTTCTTCGCCAGCCTGCTGGCAGACTTCGTGCGCGGCCGCGGCTATACGCCGCTGGTCGCAGCGGATGGCGAGCAGGGGCTGCAACTGGCGCGGCAGGAGTCGCCGCATGCCGTGCTGCTGGACGTGATGATGGCGCGCATGGACGGCTGGGAAGTGATGCGCGAGCTGCGCGCCGACCCCCGTACCGGCCACCTGCCGGTGCACTTCATCACCTGCCTTGACGAAATCCAGCGCGCGCGCGATTTGGGGGCGCTGGGTCTGGTGACCAAGCCGGTCAGCCCCGGGCAGCTGGCGCAGGTGTTCGATACGATCGAGCAGGCCTGGGCCGGTGCGCTGAAACGCGTGCTGGTTGTGGAAGACGACGAGAGCCAGCTAAGCAGCCTGGCCGCGCTGCTTGAGGGGCGCGAGGTGGAAGTGGTGCGCAGCAAGTCGGGCCGGGCCGCGCTCGAACTGCTGGTGCATGGCCACTTCGACTGCATGGTGCTGGACCTCGGCTTGCAGGACATGTCCGGCTACCAAGTGCTGGAGGAAATCCAGGCCACGCCCGGCCTGCGCCGCCTGCCCGTGGTCATCCACTCCGGCCAGGACCTGACGCGCGAGCAGCTGCGCATGCTGAATCATTACGCGCGCAGTGTGATCATCAAGGGCGCGCACAGCCCGCAGCGTCTGTTCAGCGAGGTGCAGCTGTTCCTGCATAGCGTGGAGCAAGGCGGCCAGGGTACGCAGCAGGAGGCTTTCGCGCTTGCAGGCAGCAAGGTGCTGGTGGTGGATGACGATATGCGCAACCTTTTTTCGCTGGCCAGCCTGCTCGGCGACCGCGGGGTAGAAGTGCTTGAAGCGGAAAACGGCATCGAGGCGCTGGCCAGGCTGGCGGCGCAACCCAGGGTGGATGCGGTGCTGATGGATATAATGATGCCGCAGATGGATGGTTATGAAGCGATGCGCCGCATCCGCGCTGACGCCCGCTACAAGGACTTGCCCATCATCGCGATGACCGCCAAGGCCATGCCGGGCGACCATCAGCGTTGCCTGGAGGCGGGAGCCAGTGATTACCTCGCCAAGCCGATCGATACCGCGCAGCTCTTATCGCTGTTGCGGGTCTGGATTAGACGCTAGGGGAGCGCATGGACCTGAACATCCCGGTGCTGCTGGTCGACGACCGACAGGAAAACCTTACGGCGCTGGAAGCCTTGCTGGAAGAGATGCCGCTGCCGCTGCACCTGGTGAAAGCCATGTCCGGCAATGAGGCCTTGCGCCAGTCGCTCAGGCATGATTTCGCGGTGGTGCTGCTGGACGTGCAGATGCCGGAGATGGACGGCCTGGAGACGGCCGAACTGCTGCGCGCCAATCCGCGCACGCGCCACCTGCCCATCATCTTCGTCACCGCCGGCCTGCATGACCGCGTGCACCAGTTCAAGGGCTATGAAATGGGCGCGGTGGACTTCCTCAACAAGCCGATCGAGCCGGCTGTGCTGCGCAACAAGGTGGCCGTGCTGTGCGAGCTGTACGCCAAGGTCCAGGAGCGTACGCGCGCCTTGCATGAATCGGAGCGGCGCCTGCGGATGGTGATCGACAGTGCCAGCGAAGCCTTCGTTGCCACCGACAGCGAGGACGTTGTCACCGACTGGAACCATGCGGCGGAAGATTTGTTCGGCTGGCGCCGCGACGAAATGCTGGGCCAGCCCGCCGGCAAGGTGCTGCTGCCGTCTGACGGCTGCAGCCGGCGCGCGCGCCACCGCAGCGGGCGCGAATTCGACGTCGAAGTGTCGCAGTGGCAGGTGCCGCAATCGCAGCCTCCGGCTTTTGCAGCGCTGGTGCGCGATATCACGCAGCGCAAGGAGGCCGAAGAGGCGCGCCGTTGCGAGCTGCGCCAGGCCTTGCAGCAGATCGTCGAACAGGAAAAAATGGCGGCGCTGGGCAGCATCGTCGCCGGCGTGGCGCACGAGTTGAATACGCCGGTCGGCAACCTGGTGCTGCTGGCGTCGACGCTGCGCGAGCGGGTGAGCGAACTGGCCGACAATGCGCTGGCCGGCAAGTTGACGCGCTCCTGCCTGGTGCAGGCAGCTGGCGAATGCCGCGATGCGAGCGAGGTGCTGGTGCGCAGCGCCGACCGGGCGCGCGAATTGATCGAGAGTTTCAAGAACGTGGCGGTGGACCAGACCAGCCGGCGCCGGCGCCAGTTCGACCTGCATTCCTGCCTGCACGATATCCTGGTCACGCTGGGGCGCATGATGCGGCAGGCGAACGTGACGGCGGAGCTGCAGGTGCCGCCCGGTGTGCTGATGGATTCCTATCCTGGCCACCTGGAGCAGATCCTCAACAACCTGATCGTCAACTCCATCCTGCACGGCTTTGAGGGGCGCGGCTGCGGCAAGATATCGATTGCCGCCAGCGTGGCGGACGGCCATGTGCGCTTGCTCTACAGCGATGACGGCGCCGGCATCGCGCCGGAACTGCAGCAGAAGATCTTCGAACCGTTCTTCTCCACCAAGGTCGGCTCCGGCGGCTCCGGCCTTGGCATGTACATCGTCAACAACCTGGTGTGCGGCGCGCTGCAAGGCAGCGTGAGCCTGGCCAGCACGCCCGGCCAGGGTGTGCAATTTGAGTTCAGGCTGCCGCTGACAGTGGGCTAATTCGTCCTGGCCTTATTCTTCGCTGTAGATCTTTCCGCCGAATTTCAAGGCGCTGTATTCGCGCTTCGATTGCAGCAGGGGGTAGAACATCTGCTTGTCCCAGCGTTCGGCGCCGAACAGCTGGTCGTCGCGCAGGCCGACTTCGGCCGGGTAGCGGCGCGTGATGTGCGCGGTGCCGAACAGCACGTCCCAGAAGAACAGCAGGTTGCCGAAGTTGCCCTTGTAATAGCCGATGCCGTCGGCATTGGTGATGGCGTGGTGGGCGCGGTGGGTGGCCGGGGTGGAGATGGTGCGTTCCACTACCCACATCAGCGGGCGCAGGGCGCGCACCTTGTACAGCGGCTCGTCCCAGGCCCAGGCGCAGTGCGCGCCGAGGATGACGGTCTGCTTGACGATGACGTAGGCGAAATACATCCAGCCGCAGCCCAGGTAGACCATGGCGCCGGCGAACCAGATGCCGGGCATCATCAGGTAGTAAAAGAAGTTGTTGCGGTAGGTGATGCGGATGCTCATGTAGGAAGCCGAGTGGTGGGCGCGGTGCAGGGGCCACAGCTTCGGCGAATGGGAGATGCGGTGCCACCAGTACTGCGTCATGTCGTCGCCCACCAGCAGCAGTCCGGCCCAGGCCCACCAGGGCAGTGCGGCCCAGGCGTTGCGCATGGCGGGCGCCAGCCAGTGGCCCAGAGCGCTGCTGCTGAAGATGATCAGCGGCTGGGTAACCAGCAGCAGGCTGACGGTCATGCCCACTTCCAGCGCGGTATCATTGGCGCTGGCGCGCACTGTGTCGCGGTAGCGGCGGCTGGCGAATTCCGCCATGGCCAGGCCGGCAATCACCAGTGCCAGCAGCGTGTACATCATGTTGTTGTCCATGTTCCGGGTCTCCTTTTGCAAGCATGATGCAGGGCCGCGCCGGCGAAGATTGTTCAATTCCGGGCAATTCAGGATTTTTTTGCATGCAGATATTCTTCAACAACCCCTGGTTCGCGCGCCTGCCGGCGCCGCAGGCCAAAGCTTTGCTGGCGTTGACGCGCAGCGTGCGCCTGGTGCAAGGCGAGGTGCTCTACCTGCAGGGCGAACGGTCGTGCGGGGCGCAGGATGGGCTGTGGGGCGTGGTGCGCGGAGCGGTGCGGCTGTCGGTCATGCATGCGGACGGCAACGAGGCGATCGTGACCATGGCCGAAGCGGGCAACTGGTTTGGCGAAACGGCGCTGCTGGCGGGCTTGCCGCGCAGCGCCACGGCCACCGCCCAGGAGGACACGGAGCTGCTGGCGGTCAGCGCCGAACGTTTCACGGTCCTGATGCAGGACGTGGTTTTCGCCAACGCCATGGCGCGGATGGAAGCGGAGCGGCTGCATGCGGCCTTCGGCCTGATTGCCGACATGGCGATGCACAGCACCGGCACCCGCCTGGCGCGGCGCCTGCTGATGATGGCGCACGGCGACCTGACCCAGGCCGCCAGCGCGCGCAGCACCATCAGCGCCTCCCAGGACCACATCGCGATGATGCTGGGCGTCGGGCGCACCACCCTGAACAAGGAATTGCAGGCGCTGGCCGGCTGCGGCGCGATCGCCCTGCGCTATGGCCAGATCGAGCTGCTCGACCTGGAGTTGCTGCGCGCAGCCGCGGCCTGACGGGGGCCTTGCGGGCGGTTTATTGGCGCGGCATTTCGGTACCGGCCAGTTGCGCCAGGATTTCGCGCGCCGCCTGCAGCACGCGTTGCGCGCCCGGCGACAAAGTGCGCCCGCGCAGGCGGATGGTGGCGATGTCGGCCCACAGCGGCGGCAGCGGCACCTGCACCTGTTCCAAGCGGCCCTCGGCGGCCGCCTCGGCCAGCGCCGCATGGCTGGAAATCAGCAGCAGGTCGCTTTCGGCCACCACGTCGACCAGGGTGTGCACGCTGTCGCAACTGAGCATGATGGGCAGGTCGCGTCCGGGCGGCAGGCGGAACAGCCTGTTCATCTGCGTCATCAGCACTTCGGGAATGGTGGGCGCGGCCATGCCGTAGGGCAGCAGCTCGGGCGGGGTGACGTCGTCGCGCCCCAGCAGCGGGTGGCCGGGACGGCAGTAGATGCCGCCGTACTGGCGGCATTCGTGGGTGATGATCAGGTCTTCGGCCGGTTCGATCAGGCGCACGTCGGACATGAAGAATTCCATTTCCTCGCCGCGCAGGTGGTCCAGCAGGTAGGTCGAGGTGTTGATGGTGACCGACAGGCTGATGCCCGGCTGGTCGGCGCGCACCTGGCGCAGCATGCGCGGCAGCAGGGCGCCCGAATGCAGCGGGCCGATGCCGAAGGCCACATGGCCGCTGTCGCCATTTCGCAACAAGGACAAATCGTGTTCCATGTTGCGTACATCAAACAGCAAGCGCCGCGCGTGGTTGAAGAAGGCGGCGCCGGCCACCGTCACCGCCACGTTGCGGTTGCCGCGGTCGAACAGCAGGAAGCCCAGCTCTTCCTCCAGGGTTTGCACGGCGCGCGACAGGGCGGGCTGGCTGATGCTGACCTTCTCGGCGGCCCGCACGAAATTGCCTTCGTCGGCGACAGCCAGGGCGTAACGCAAACGCTTGAAATCCATGGAAAAACCTCTAGTATGCGGAATATGCATTGTGCGGATAAATACAATGCATTGGACGAATAGTAGTGTCAAACACATACTCGTTTCAACGACAGCGTTAATAAAACGCGGCGCAACTGGAGACACTGTGATGAAAGTTCAGGAATTCGACCCCGCCGTCGTAGGACGCTGCGCGTCATCTCTGCTCGACGTGCTGGAAGTCCAGCGCGCGGCCTTCAACGCCGACATGGTGCCGACGGCGGCCGTGCGGCGTGAACGTCTTGGCCGCCTGCAGGCGCTGGTGGCCGACAATGAGCCGGCCATCCTGGAGGCGATCAACGCCGACTTCGGCGGGCGCGCGCGGCAGGAAATGGTGCTGACTGAATTGTTCGTCGTGCTGTCGGCGATTCGCCAGCAGCGCCGCAAGCTGGGACGCTGGATGCGCCCGCGCCGCGTGGCCACCCCGCTGCACATGCTGCCCGGCTCGAGCCGGATCATGCCGCAGCCGCTGGGCGTGATCGGCAATATCGTGCCCTGGAACTACCCTTGCCAGCTGGCGCTGGTGCCGGCGGCAGCCGCGCTGGCCGCGGGCAACCGCGTGATGATCAAGCCTAGCGAACTGACGCCGGCCTTTTCGCGCCTCCTGGCGCAATTGGCGGCGCAGTATTTCGCCCCGGCCGAACTGGCGGTAATCGAAGGCGGGGTGGAAGTCAGCCGCGAATTTTCGGCGCTGCCGTTCGACCACCTCATATTCACCGGCTCCACCACGGTCGGGCGCCAGGTCGCAGTCGCTGCGGCGCACAACCTGACGCCGGTCACCCTGGAACTGGGCGGCAAGTCGCCCGCCATCATCGACGAAAGCTGCGACCTGGCGGAGGCCGCGCCGCGCCTGGCCTTCGGCAAATTGTTCAACGCCGGCCAGACCTGCGTGGCGCCGGACTATGCGCTGGTGCCGCGCGCGCGGGTCGAGGAATTCGTGCGCGAGGTCAGCGCGGCGGCAACGGCGATGTATCCCCGCTTTGCCGGCAACGAGCAGTACACCAGCATCATCAGCGAGCGCCATTACGCCCGCCTGCAGCAGCTGGTGCAGGACGCGGAGCAGCAGGGCGCGCGCGTGCTGCGGCTGGGCGACGCCGCGGCGGGGCCGGCCGGCGAGCGGCGCATGGCGCCGGTGCTGCTGCTGGACGTGACGCCGGAAATGGCGGTGATGCGCGAAGAGATCTTCGGCCCGCTGCTGCCGGTGGTGCCGTATGACACGCTGCAGCAAGCCATCGCCTTCATCAACCAGCGCGAACGCCCGCTGGCGCTGTACTGGTTCGGCAGGGAGCGCCGCAACTGCAGCAAGGTGCTGCACTCGACCATCTCGGGCGGCGTGACCGTCAACGACGCGCTGTGGCATGCGGCGCAGGAAAACCTGCCCTTTGGCGGCGTGGGCGCCAGCGGCACCGGCGCCTATCACGGCGAGCATGGCTTCCTGGCGTTCTCCAAACAGAAGCCGATCTACCGGCAGGCGCGCCTGAATGGCTTCGGCCTGTTCCGCCCACCTTATGGCCGCGTATTCGATACGCTGGCCGATTTCCTGAAACGCCATATGTAACGGGTTAGCGCATGCAAGCTTTGATGCAGGACCAGCCGCTGCTGATTTCTTCGATGATCGAGCATGCGCGCCGCGTGCACCCGCGTGCCGAGATTGTGTCGCGTACTTGCGAAGGCCCGCTGCACCGCAGCAGCTACGGCGAGATCGAACGCCGCGCGCGGCGCCTGGCCAATGCGCTGCAGGCGCTGGGCGTGGCCATGGGCGATCGTGTCGGAACGCTGGCCTGGAATACGCACCGCCACATGGAGCTGTACTTCGGCGTGTCAGGCATGGGCGCGGTGCTGAACACCATCAACCCGCGCCTGTTCCCGCAGCAGGTGGAGTACATCGTCAACCACGCGCAGGACCAGGTGCTGTTCTTCGATATCAGCTTCGCTCCGCTGGTGGCTGCGCTGGCGCCGAGGCTGGCGGGCGTGAAAGCCTTGGTCTGCATGACCGAGCGCGCGCACATGCCGCCGTCCCTGCCGGCCGGCACCCTGTGCTACGAAGAGCTGGTGGAAGGCGCCAGCGAAGAATATGCGTGGCCGCAGTTCGATGAACGCACGGCGTCGGCGCTGTGCTATACCTCCGGTACCACCGGCAATCCGAAAGGCGTGCTGTATTCGCACCGCTCGGCCTACCTGCATTCGATGGGATTGTGCGCTGCGGGCAGCGCAGCAATTTCGCACCGTGACAGCTGCTTGGTGGTGGTGCCGCTGTTCCATGTCAACGCCTGGGGCATGCCGTATGCGGGCGCGATGAGCGGCGCCAAGCTGGTACTGCCGGGACCCGCGCTCGACGGCAGCAGTATTTATGAATTGCTGCGCGACGAGCGCGTGACGATGGCGCTTGGCGTGCCGACCGTCTGGCTCGGCCTGCTCAATCATATCGACAGCGAAGCGCGCCCGGCGCTGCAGGAGCTGTGCCTGGAGCGCATGCTGTGCGGCGGCTCGGCGATTCCGCCGGTGATGTTCACGCGCTGCCGCAACACGCTGGGCGCGACCCTGATGCAGGCCTGGGGCATGACGGAGATGTCGCCGCTCGGCACCGTGTGCTCGCTGTTGCAATCGCACGACAAGGCCAGCGACGAAGAAAAGCTGCGCGTGCAGGCGCGCCAGGGCCGTCCGGTATGCGGGGTGGAGCTGGCGCTGAAAGACGAAGCGGGGCGGCGCCTGCCGCATGACGGCATGGCGAACGGGCGCCTGATGGTGCGCGGGCCGTGGATCCTGTCGGCCTATTACGGCAGCGATGCGCCAGTGCTGGACGAGGACGGCTACTTCGATACCGGCGACATTGCCAACATCGACAGCGATGGCTATCTGCAGATAACCGACCGCGCCAAGGACGTGATCAAGTCCGGCGGCGAATGGATTTCATCGATCGATGTCGAGAACGCAGTGATGGGCCATCCCGATGTGATGGCCGCCGCGGTGGTCGGCATCCCGCATGAAAAATGGCAGGAGCGCCCTTTGCTGGTGGTCGTTCCCCGTCATGGCAGTTCCCCCGCACGCGATGAAGTGTTAGGCTACCTTGCCAGCCGCGTAGCCAAGTGGTGGCTTCCCGACGACGTGGTTTTTGTCAGCGAGCTTCCGTATTCCGCCAACGGCAAAGTGCAGAAGATGAAGTTGCGTGAGGAGTTCAAGCAGTTATATAAGCCTGTATAAAAAGCTGTAAAAAACCATTAGGAGACACAAGGATGACGAGGAAGTACAACCGTACCATGGCGCTCGCTGTGGCCGCGGCGCTGGCAACCCCACTGGCGCACGCAGATACCTTCACCACTGGCGATGGACTGGAAGGACGCTGGTCCCTCAATATGTCGGTCGGCACCAGCATCCGCATGAAGGATGCAGACAAGAACCTGATCTCTGTACCCAACGGCGGCACGGCAGGCGCCGGCGCCGACGACGGCAACCTGAACTTCAAGAAGCACGATGCCTACTCCACCGTCGGCAAGCTGACCGGCGAACTGGAACTGAAAGGCGATACCTACGGCATGTTCATGCGCGGCTTTGCCTGGTACGACCGCGTGCTGAAGGGCCGCGAAATGCCGCACGGGCATTTCAACAACGGCTACAAGACGAATGGAGAACTGAGCGACACCGGCTTCGACCAGCTGTCCACCTTTGACGGCGTGGCACTGGCCGACGCCTATGTGTTTGCCAACTGGGACCTGGGCGGCAAGGCCCTGAGCGCCAAGCTGGGCAACCAGGTGATCAACTGGGGCGAATCGCTGTTCGTACCGGGCATCAACGCGATGGGCGCATTCGACACCAGCGCCGCGCGCCGCCCGGGTGCGCAGGTGAAGGAAATCCTGCGCCCGCAGCCGGCCCTGATGGCCAACCTGGGCCTGGGCAATGGCGTCTCGGTGGAAGCGTTCTACAACCTGGGCTGGCGCCAGAACGTGGTGGACGGCTGCGGTACCTACTGGTCGGCGGCCGACTCGCTGAACTGCAATAACGGCACCGTGCTGTTTGGCGACGGTACCAAGATGAACGACCAGGGCCAGTACAACGGCGCGCCTCTGCTGGCCGGGCTGCCGGCGGCGCTGAATCCGCTGCTGGCTTCGCTCGGCCTGTCGCGCAGCATGCCGCTCAACTTCCGCATGACCACCGCGCAAAAGATCCGGCCGAAGAATTCCGGCCAGTTCGGCCTCTCGAGCCACTATTTTGCCGATGCCATCGCGACCGACTTCGGCGTCTACTTCGCGCGCTACCACAGCCACTCGCCGATCGTCTCGGTGGTCAAGCAGCCGTCGGCCCTGCCGTCGGTGTGGTCGGGCCGCCTGGCGCAGCTGGTGAAAGCGGTGCCCGCGCTGGCGCCGAACCTCGGCGCGCTGGCCCTCCTGCCGCCGGGGAATATCGTGTGGGATTACAGCGGCGAGAACGTGAAAACCATGGGCTTGTCGGCGGCCACCGAAGTGGCCGGCTTCTCGCTGTTTGGCGAAATATCGCGCACCAAGGACATTCCGGTCCAGATCAACGCCATCGACCTGCTGGTCGGCACCGCGCTGGGCCTGGGCCCGCAGGCCAAGCTGTTTGCCGTTGCGCGCGATCCTAACGTGCCCACCGGTACCGTGATCCATGGCTACGACCGCAAGGACAAGACCCAGGCGCAGATGTCGTTTATCCGCCAGATCCCGCAAGTGCTGGGCGCGGATTCGCTGACGCTGCTCGGTGAAATCGCGGGCCAGAAATGGACCGGCATCGGCGATCCGAATACCAGCACGCGCTATGGGCGCGCCTTCATGTTCAACCTCGGCCCGACCGCGGCGCTGGGCGGCACCTGCCCGGCAAGCATCCAGCCGAACCCGTCGTACTGCGAGAACGAGGGCTTCGCCACCCGCACCGCCTGGGGTTACCGCCTGTCGGCCGAGATGCTGTTCCCGAACGTGGTTGCCGGCATCAACTTCAAGCCGCGCGTCTACTTCGCGCATGACGTGAAGGGCTATGCGGCGGACAACCTGTTCGTCGAAGACCGCAAGACGCGCTCGGTCGGCCTGCGTGCGGACTACAACAACCGCTATTACGCGGACATCAGCTATACCAGCTACAACAAGAGCGCCAAGTACGACCAGTTCCACGACCGCGACAATATGCAGTTCGTGGTCGGCGCCAACTTCTAATAGAGACACAGGAGACAAGTAGATGAAGATGATGAAGCAAAGCTTGCTGGCCGCAGCGCTGGCGTGTATCGCGGGCAGCACCCTGGCCGGCCTGCCGCAGGCCGATGTGGACCGCCTGGGCAAGGACCTGACGCCGGTCGGCGCGGAAAAAGAGGGCAACAAGGCCGGCACCATCCCGGCCTGGGGCGGCGGCGTCACCAAGGCGCCGGCCGGCTTCGACAGCAAGAACGGCTACGCCGACCCGCTGCCGAACGAAGCGGCGCAGTACAGCATCACGGCCGCCAATATGGACAAGTACAAGGACGTGCTGGCGCCGGGCCAGATGGAAATGCTGAAACGCTACCCGAGCTACAAGATGAATGTCTACAAAAGCTACCGCACGGCGGGCTATCCGCAGGGCGTGTACGACACCATCAAGGCCGAAGCCTCCAAGGCGGAGCTGGCCGGCGGCGGCAACGGCGTGACCGGCATTGCCAGGACCACGGTGCCGTTCCCGATGCCGAAGACCGGCGTGGAAGTGATCTGGAACCACCTGATGCGCTACCGCGGCGGCACCATTGAGCGCTACACCGCGGAATTCCCGGTGCAGACCAACGGCGCCTTTACGCCGGTGACGCGTACCGAGAAGGTGGCGTTCGCGCAGGGCATGGCCAATCCGGAGCCGAACCGCCTGCTGTACTACATGGCGACCCTGACCGGGCCGTCCTCGGTGGCGGGCGATGCGCTGCTGGTGGTGGACCCGCTGGACCAGGTCAAGGAATCGCGCCTGGCCTGGACCTACAACCCGGGCCAGCGCCGCGTGCTGCGCGCGCCGAACGTGGCGTACGACTCGCCGGGGCAGGGCGCCGACGGCCTGCGCACCACCGACGACTACGACGGCTTCAACGGCGCGCCGGACCGCTACGACTGGAAGCTGGTGGGCAAGAAGGAGATGCTGGTCTCCTATAACAACTACAAGATCACCAACAAGTCGATCAAGTATGCCGACATCGTGCGCGCCGGCCACATCAACCAGGACTTCGTGCGCTACGAGCCGCACCGCGTGTGGGTAGTGGAAGCGACCCTGAAGAAGGACAAGCGCCACATCTACGCCAAGCGCGTGTTCTACGTGGACGAGGATAGCTGGCAGGTGGTGCACACCGATTCGTACGACGGCCGCGGTGAACTGTGGCGTGTGCACGAAATCGGCGGCATCCAGTACTACGATGCGATGACCCACTACTTCGCCTACGAAGTTTTCTACGACCTGCAGGCACGCCGCTACCTGCTGTCCGGCATCTCCAACCAGGAGAAGCCGATCAAATTTGGCGTAAAGCTCGATCCGTCGAACTTCACGCCAGATACGCTGCGCCGCTCGTCCAACTGAGGACGGCGTAGCGGGTTTGGGGGTGTCTCTTCGGGCGCTTGCGTTCTCAGGGAGCGCTGCGCCCATTTTTTCGCAGGTAGAGAATGAATAAAGTCTTGATACAGGCCGCTGCCGCGCTCTTGGGCGCACTGGCGGTGATGCCGGCCGTGGCGCGCGACCCGCTGCAAACGCCGGCGCGCATGTCGGCGCGGGCGCCGAAAGCCATGCTGACGGCAATGGCGCTGGCCGGCCAGCGCACGGTGGCGGTGGGCGAACGGGGCGTCATCCTGCTGCGCGACGGCGGCGCGAATGCGGCGTGGCAGCAGGCGAGGGTACCGGTGTCGGTCACGCTGACCGACGTGGCGTTTGCCGACGCGTCCAATGGCTGGGCCGTCGGGCACGATGGCGTGATCCTTGCCACCAATGACGGCGGAGCGAATTGGAGCACACGATTTGATGGCAACAAGGCCAATGCCTTGATGCTGGCCGATGCCAAGGCGGCAGTTGGCAAGGCGCAGGCGGCCGGGGGCAATACGCTCGCCGACGCCGAGAATGCGCTGGGCGATATCGAAGCGGCGGCCAAGTTCGGTCCGTCGCGCCCGTTATTGGGCGTCTGGTTCCGCGATGCCAAAACGGGCTACGCGGTGGGCGCATACGGCCAGGCTTTCCGTACCACGGACGGCGGGGCAAACTGGACTTCCATGGGCGCGGGCCTGCCCAATCCCGAAGGCCTGCATTACAACGCGATTGCCGGCGGGCCTGGCAATGCGCTGGCCATTGCGGGCGAGGGCGGCTATGTGTACCGCTCGCAGGATGGCGGCGCCAGCTGGCAGCGCATCGAGACCGGCTACGGCGGCCAGCTGTACGGCGTGATCTTCACCGGCCGCAGCGTGCTCGCTTACGGCTTCGGCGGCCATGTGTTCCGCAGCGAAGATGGCGGCGCCACCTGGCGCGAAACGCCGGCTGTGACGAAAAAGAGCCTGGTGGGCGGCGCCATGCAGGGCGGCAGCATTGTGCTGGCGGCGCAGGATGGCGCTTTGCTGCGCAGCGATGACGATGGCGCCAGCTTCCGCGTGCTGCGCCAGGGCGATGCGGTGCCGACGGCCGGCATGCTGGCGCTGGACGGCGTCGTGCTGCTGTCGGGCGTGGGCGGCGTGCGTGCCGTGGCCGGGGAGGGCGCAAAATGAACCGCAACGACAAAAAAGCCTGCGCAGTGGCGGAGCAGGGCCACCAGCGCTTCACCTCAGTCGAGCACTGGCTGGAGCCGCGCCTGTTCCATTACCGTTTCATCATCCTGCTTGTCTTCCTGCTGGCATCAGTGCTGTTTGCCTGGCAGGCGGCGTTGCTGAAGCCGGACGCCAGTTTCCAGAAGATGGTGCCGGCCACGCACCCTTTCATCGCCAACTACCTGAAGTACGAAAATGAGTTGCGCCCGCTGGGCAACAACATCCGTATCGCGGTGGAGGCAAAGAACGGTGATATCTATTCCAGGGAATACCTGGACACGTTGAAGGCTGTGACGGACGAAGTGTTCTACATTCCCGGCGTGGACCGCGGCAACCTGAAGTCGCTGTGGACGCCGAACGTGCAGTGGATGGAGGTCACCGAGACGGGCATGAACAGCGGCCAGATCATCCCGCAGGGCTTCGACGGTTCTCCGGCCATGCTGGACGAGGTGCGCGCCAATGTGGCGCGCTCGGGGCGCATCGGCAGCCTGGTGGCGGCGGACCAGAAGTCCACCATCGTGCAGGTGCCGCTGCTGGAGATCGATCCGGACAAGGGCACCAAGCTCGATTACGGCCTGTTCTCCGAACGGCTGGAAAAACTGGTGCGCGACAAGTATGAAGCGCAGGGCGTGAAGATCCACATCGTCGGCTTTGCCAAGGTGGTGGGCGACCTGATTCACGGCGCCAAGGCGATCGGCATATTCTTTGCGATCACCTTTGCCATGACGGTGGCGCTGCTGCTGTGGTATTCGCGCTGCTGGAAGTCGACCCTGGTGACGGTATTCTGCTGTTCGCTGGCGGTGATCTGGCAGTTAGGCATCGTGCGCTTATTGGGTTTCGGGCTGGATCCGTATTCGATCCTGGTGCCGTTCCTGACCTTTGCCATCGGCGTGTCGCATGCGGTGCAGAACATCAATACCATGGCGGCCGAGCGGCTGTCGGGCAAGACGGACGTGGAGGCCGCCAAGCAAACTTTCCGCCAGCTGTTCATTCCGGGCACCATCGCGCTGCTGTGCGATGCGGTGGGCTTCTCGACCCTGCTGGTGATCGAAATCGGCGTGATCCGCGAGCTGGCGATTTCGGCCTCGGTCGGCGTGGCGGTGATCGTCTTGACCAAGATGTTCCTGCTGCCGGTGCTGATGTCCTATGTCGGCGTGACGCCCGCCTGCCTGCGCAACCAGGAGCGCAAGGCGCAGCGCAAGCACAGCTTCATGCGCACGCTGTCGCGTATTGCGGAGCCGAAGTTTGCCAAGTGGGCGTTGCTGGGCGCGCTGGCGGTGTTCGTCACCGCCTTTGCGCTGAGCCGCGACCTGAAGATCGGCGACCTCGATCCCGGCGCGCCGGAGCTGCGGGCGGATTCGCGCTACAACCGGGACAACGCTTACATCACCGGCCATTACTCGACCAGTTCGGACGTGTTCGTGGTGATGGTGAAGACGCCGGCCGGCGAGTGCGGGGCGTATCCGACGGCGGAAGTGGTGGACCGCTTCCAGTGGGAGATGGAGAACGTGCCGGGGGTGGAGTCGACTACTTCGCTGTTCACGGTGCAGAAGCGGATCATCTCCAACGTGAATGGCGGCAGCCTGAAATGGCAGGCGCTGTCGCGCAACCGTTTCGTGTCCAATTCGGCGCAGCGCATGATTCCGTCCGAGTTGTACAGCAACGATTGCTCGATGCTGCCGGTGCTGGTGTTCCTGGCCGACCACAAGGCCGATACGCTGACGCGGGTGGTGCAGGCGGCGCAGGCGTTCGCCAGGGAGAACAATTCGCCGCAGGCGGAGTTCATCCTGGCGGCCGGCAATTCGGGCATCGAGGCGGCCACCAATATCGTGATCAAGCAGGCCGAGATCACCATGCTGGTGCTGGTGTATGCGATTGTGGCGCTGCTGGTGTGGTGGGAATTCCGTTCGCTGCGGGTGACCATCTGCATCATGGTGCCGCTGTATATCACGTCGGCGCTGTGCGAGGCCATCATGGCGCGCCTGGGGCTGGGGGTGAAGGTGGCGACCTTGCCGGTGATTGCGCTGGGGATCGGGATTGGCGTCGACTACGGCATCTACATCTACAACCGGCTGCAGTGCTTCCTGGACCGCGGAATGGAGCTGAAGGAGGCTTACTTCGAGACGCTCATGACCACTGGCGTGGCGGTGGCGCTGACCGGCGTGACACTGGCGCTGGGGGTGCTGACCTGGGCCTGGTCGGACATCAAGTTCCAGGCCGATATGGGCCTGCTGCTGATGTTTATGTTCCTGTGGAATATGGTGGGGGCGATTGTGATGATCCCGGCGCTGGCGTCGCTGCTGCTGCCGAAGCGTTAAAACCGGTAGGCCGGGGTCTGACCCAAGGGTCAGACCCTGGTTTACCGGTTTTACTCCTGGCGTTCCCAGGTCTGCGAGCGGCCCAGCATCGGGAAGCCAACGTAACCGCGCACTTTCAGCTTCTTGCCGCCGTCGGCGATTTCCAGCTTGCTCCTGTACACCTTGCCGTTATTCGGGTCGAGAATCTCGCCGCCGGTGTATTCGCTGCCGTCCTTCTTCAGCCCGGATACGATCACCATGCCGACAATCGGCTTGTCCTTGCGCGCGTCGGTGCACTTGTCGCACACCGGGTTCTGTTCCTCGGCCGGGCCGCGGAACAGCTTTTCAATCTTGCCCTGCAGGGCGCCGTTTTCCTCGGTGATGCGGATCAGGGCCTTTGGCTTGCCGCTGACGTCATCGATGTTTTTCCACAGGCCGATGGGGGTAGGATCTTGGGCAAATGCCGGAGCGGCAGCCAGCAAGGCTGCCACAGCCAGCGCCGCTGTGCGGGTTAGGCGCATGGGGGTGTCTCTTTTTTAGATTTGGGGAAAATCAGTTTAGCAAAGGACCCGGCGGGACACCGTACGGTCATGCTATTTTTTTTGGAGGGAAGCCTCTAGAAATGAAAAAGGCGCACCTGAGTGCGCCTTAAATGTCCGATTGCCAGACCTGACCCCGACTTTTATGCTGGGAGTTTTGCCAGTTGTTCCTGCATCTTGGCCAGGGTGGCGCTGAAGGTGGCGACGCGTTCCTGTTCCTGTGCCACCACGGCTGCCGGGGCGCGGGCGACGAAGCTTTCCGAGGACAGCTTGCCGTTGGCCTTGGCGATTTCGCCTTCCAGGCGGGCGATCTCTTTCGACAGGCGCTCGCGTTCTGCTTTCACGTCGATTTCGACTTTCAGCATCAGCTTGGTGGTGCCGACCACGGAGACGGCGGCCGGCGATTCCGGCAGCGCGTCGACGATCTGCACTTCCGACAGCTTGCCCAGCATCTGGATGTACGGGGCGAAGGCGGCCATCTTGGCTTGGTCGGCGCCGGATGCTTCGACGATCAGCGGCACGCGCACCGACGGCGACAGCTTCATTTCGCCGCGCAGGTTGCGGGCGGCGTCGGTCATGCCTTTCAGCTCGCCCATCCAGGCTTCGGCTTCGGCGCTGATCGCCGCTTCGTTCGGCAGCGGGTAAGGCTGGGTCATGATCGACATGCCTTCGCCGCCTTTGCCGGCCAGCGGGGCGACGGTCTGCCACAGCTGCTCGGTGACGAACGGGATGATCGGGTGCGCCAGGCGCAGGATCACTTCCAGTACGCGCAGCAGGGTGTGGCGGGTGGCTTGCTGCTGGCCCGGCGTGCCTTGCTGGACCTGGACTTTCGCCAGTTCCAGGTACCAGTCGCAGTACTCGTACCAGACAAACTGGTAAATGGTGGAGGCGATGTTGTCGAAGCGGTAGTCGGCGAAGCCTTTGTGCACTTCCTGTTCGGCGCGGTTGAGGGCGGAGATGATCCACTTGTCGGCGGCCGACAGGTCGGCTTCGTTGGCGGAGCAGTCGTGGCCTTCGGTGTTCATCAGCACGAAGCGGGTGGCGTTCCACAGCTTGTTGCCGAAGTTGCGGTAGCCTTCGCAGCGGCCGAGGTCGAAGTTGATGTTGCGGCCCAGCGAGGCGTAGGAGGCCATGGTGAAGCGCACGGCGTCGGTGCCGTAGGCTGGAATGCCGTCCGGGAATTCCTTGCGGGTGGCTTTTTCGATCTTGGCCGCGTCTTTCGGGTTCATCAGGCCGGTGGTGCGCTTGGCTACCAGGTCTTCCAGTGCGATGCCGTCGATCAGGTCGATCGGGTCCAGGGTGTTGCCCTTGGACTTGGACATCTTCTGGCCTTGCGAGTCGCGTACCAGGCCGTGCACGTACACGGTTTCGAACGGCACCTTGTTGGTGAAGTGGCTGGTCATGATGACCATGCGTGCAACCCAGAAGAAGATGATGTCGAAGCCGGTCACCAGCACGGAGCTTGGCAGGAAGGCCTGCAGTTCAGGCGTTTCGTTCGGCCAGCCGAGGGTGGAGAACGGCACCAGGGCGGACGAGAACCAGGTGTCCAGCACGTCGTTGTCGCGGGTCAGGGCGCCGGTGATGCCTTTGGCGGCGGCTTGCGCTTTGGCGTCTTCTTCGCTGCGGGCGACGTAGATGTTGCCTTGCTCGTCGTACCAGGCCGGGATCTGGTGGCCCCACCACAGCTGGCGCGAGATGCACCAGTCCTGGATGTTGTTCAGCCACTGGTTGTAGGTGGTGCTCCAGTTTTCTGGGACGAATTTGATCTCGCCGCTGGAGACTTTTTCCAGCGCCACTTCGGTGATCGATTTGCCCGGGTTGAAGGTGCCTTCAGGCGCCGGTTTGCTCATGGCGACGAACCATTGGTCGGTCAGCATCGGTTCGATCACGACGCCGGTGCGGTCGCCGCGCGGCACCATCAGCTTGTGCGGCTTGACTTCGACCAGGAAGCCTTGCGCGTCCAGGTCGGCGACGATCTGCTTGCGCGCGGCGAAACGGTCCAGGCCCTGGTAGGCTGCTGGCGCGTTTTCATTGACCTTGGCGTCCAGCGTCAGGATCGACGGCATGTCCAGGTTGTGGCGCTGGCCTACGGCGTAGTCGTTGAAGTCGTGCGCAGGAGTGATCTTCACGCAGCCGGTGCCGAATTCCTTGTCGACGTATTCGTCGGCGATCACCGGGATTTCGCGGCCAACCAGCGGCAGCTTGAGCATCTTGCCCACCAGCGCGGTGTAGCGCTCGTCGGTCGGGTCCACCGCCACGGCGACGTCGCCCAGCATGGTTTCAGGACGGGTGGTGGCGACCACCAGGTGGCCACTGCCGTCGGCCAGCGGGTACTTGATGTGCCACATCGAGCCGTCTTCTTCTTCCGATGCCACTTCCAGGTCGGAGACGGCGGTGCCCAGCACCGGGTCCCAGTTGACCAGGCGCTTGCCGCGGTAGATCAGGCCTTGTTCGAACAGGCGCACGAACACTTCGGAGACCACTTTGGAGCGCTCGGCGTCCATGGTGAAGTATTCGCGCTTCCAGTCGGGGGAGGTGCCCATGCGGCGCATCTGGCCGGTGATGGTGGAGCCGGACTTTTCCTTCCACTCCCAGACTTTTTCGACGAATTTTTCGCGGCCCAGGTCATGGCGCGACACCTTCTGCGCGTCCAGCTGGCGCTCCACCACGATCTGGGTGGCGATGCCGGCGTGGTCGGTGCCCGGGATCCAGGCGGTGTTGTGGCCCAGCATGCGGTGGTAGCGGGTCAGGCCGTCCATGATGGTCTGGTTGAAGGCGTGGCCCATGTGCAGCGTGCCAGTGACGTTCGGCGGCGGCAGCTGGATGCTGAAAGACGGCTTGGAGAGGTCGAGGGAGGCGGCGTAGTAACCGCGCTTTTCCCACTCGCTGCGCCAGAACTGTTCAATGTCGGCAGGCTCGAAAGACTTGGCTAATTCCATGATTTGGGCTGTAAATTTGGCGAAAACTTTCATTATAAGGTAGATTGCCGGGACCATGGACGCCAGCAATTCCCCCCCGCCCCGCAAGCGCGGCCGCCCTGCGCAGGCCGCTTCCGACAGCCTCAAAACGCTGCTTATTGCCGTTTCGGCAAGGCTGTTCCGCGAACAGGGCTTTGATAACACCACCGTGCGCGATATTGCGGCCGCTGCGGGCGTGCAGGCGGGGTCGTGGTTCTATCACTTCAAGTCCAAGCAGGACATCTTGCAGGCGGTGATCGAGGAGGGCATGCAGCAGGCCCTGGCCCGCATCGAGGAGGTGGCCTCGCTTGGTCTGCCGCCGAGCGAGGCGTTGCGGCGCCTGGTGCATACCCATCTCGAAACCTTGCTGTCGCCGGGGCAGGATTTTGTCTACGTCATGCTCTACGAGTGGCGCGCACTGTCGCCAGAGGGGCAATTGCGCATTGTCGCGGCCAAGGACCGCTATGAGGCCTTGTGGGATGCGGTGCTGCGCGAGCTGCAGGCTTCCGGCGAGTGGCCGGCGCCGGGCAAACTCGATCGGCTGTGGCTGTTCGGGGCGCTGAACTGGTCGGCGCAATGGTACCGGCGCGACGCCGGCGTCAGCATCGATGAATTGGCCGAGTCCGCCATTCGTTTCCTGCTTCGGTAGCTCCTCGCGGGTGCTTCTGTGGTAAGTGCTGAAATGGCGTTACAAGGTGCTGAAATTTGAACTTCTCCCGAATTTCTCCCTCTAAGGGATTTTCACTTCGGGAGATTTCAGCATGAACCAAACCGTGAGCGTACCAATCACATTGCCGACGTTGCGCGCCTTACTCGACTTTCAGGCTGGGCACGCCAGCAAAGAGAGCTTTTCGGACCTTGTGGATCGTATCTTTCGCGAGTGGTTGGCGCGCCAGCGCGGTCCGCAAGGCTATCTCTGGAAAACGGTAATGCTGCCGGAAGGCAGCCGCCTACGGATTTCCAGCCTACATCGTGCTCATTTCGCGGCCATTGTTGGCAGCGAACTCATTTATGAAGGTGTGAGCATGTCGCCAAATCAGTTTGCCACGGCGAGCCTGGGTACCGTTCGCAATGCATGGGAGGCGATTCAAGTCCAGTTGCCGGGCGAACTGAACTGGACGCCAGCAACCAGATTGCGCTATTCCGCCGAGGCTGAAGCTCGCCGGAAAGCATACCGTGAGGCGCAACGAACGAGAGAAGAGGCGATGTGCACATCTCGTCGTGAGAAGTGCTGAAATCGCGTTGCCAAGTGCTGAAATCTGCTGGAAATCGGAAGCGCTTGAAAATTCTCCCTCTGGGGTAATTTCAGGCCGCGCGATTTCAGCACCTCCCCCAGACAGTCTCCGAATGAGGACTCCGCCGCCCGAAGCGTCGCGGCGGTCCTTGACATTTTATGTCGTGCTTTTATACTAATGACATAATATGTCTAACCACCCCACAACAAGGAGGGACTTTATGGACGAGGTGATGGGCCGGATGCTGGCGATCGAGCGCGCGCTGTCCGCCCAGGTGGGCTCGCTGTCGGTGAGCGCCAACCTGCTGGCCCCGAGCGAGCCGGATGGCGTGCCGGTGATGCGCATGTGCATCGAGGGACAGGAAGAGATCCCGGTGTTCGTCACCGCTTCGCCGCAGCAGGTGCTGTGCATCTGCTATCTGTGGACCGAGCGCGAGGTGCGCCCCGAGCGCCGTGCCGAGATGCTGGAAGCGATGATGGACCTGAACATCGCCATTCCGCTGTCGAATTTCGGCCGCATCGGCGAGCACTACGTCATTTTCGGCGCCCTGGCGGCCGACGCGACGCCGGAGAGCATCGCCACCGACGTCGCCATGGCTGCCGACAATGCGCTGGAAGCCCTGGAAGTGTTCAACGAATTTCTCATGTGAGGAGCCATCATGGCTGTTTTTTCCAAAGTGCTGACCATGTTGCGAGGTAACCTGCGCGAGATCGGCCAGAGCATCGTCGACGGCAACGCGTCGACCATTTACGAACAGGAAATCGTCGAAGCCACTGCCCATGTGGCGGCGGCCAAGAACGACCTGACGGCGGTGATGGCCAAGGAAATGCAGGCCGGCCGTGAAATCGAACGCCTGCGCGCCGAACTGCAAAAGTACGAAGACCTGGCGGTGCAGGCGCTGCAAAAGGACGAAGCCGGCCTGGCCGAGGAGGTCGCCACGCGCGTCGCGGACCTGGAATTGGCGCTGGCCGAGCAGGAAGAAGCCCGGGCCCAGTATGCCGCCCACGTGGCGCGCCTGAAGGACATGATACGCAACGCCGAGGCTACCCTGCGCGAACACGAGCGCCAGCTGGCCATGGCCAAGACCACGGAAAGCGTCTACAAGGCCACTGCCACCATCTCGCAGAACATGGGCGCGAGCGGCTCCAAGTTGATGAGCGCGAAGGAGTCGCTGGAACGCATCCGCCAGCGCCACCAGGACCTGGCAGACCGCATGCAGGCCGCCGAGACGCTGGAAGGCGAATTCGGTTCCAAGGCGCTGGACAACAAGCTGGCGCAGGCGGGGATCGGCGAGCGCGCCAGCCGCAAGGCCGAAGTCATTGCCCGCCTGCAGGCGCGTGCCCGGCCCAGCACGCCGGACCGGAGCTGAGGCGCATGGTACGCAGTTCCAGCCGCTGGTCCGGATCGGACGCGGCCTTGCGCGCCGTCCAGGTGGCGTTTGACGTCGAGACGCAGGTGATCGACGCGGTGCGCCTGGCGGCGTTCAAGAGCCAGCTTTCCACCTCGGACCAGATCCGCAAGATCCTCGGTTTGCCGTTTAGCAGCAAGCCGGTGCGCCCGCGGCTGACGGTCAGCCTGTCCGACGCCGACTACGCGCTGCTGGCCGGGCGCCTGGGCGTGGACGCGGCCGACCGCCGCCGCATCAAGGAAATCCTGCATGAACAGTTGATAACGTTTGCAATAAAGCAATTAGAGCGCGAGAATGCTTGACGATTTCACCACCCTGAAGGGCACCGCATGAGCACCTGGCAAACCCTGACCAGTTTTCCTACCGCCGTCCCCACCGTCCTGCTGATCATCCTGCTGGTGTACTGGGGCTTGTCGCTGGCCGGCCTGTTCGACCTGGGCGACAACCTCGAGGCCGAGGCCGATGCCGATGACGCCGACTTGCAAACGCTGGCATCGTGGCTGGTGGCGCTGGGGCTGGGCGGCGTACCGCTGTCGATCGTGGCCACGCTGCTGGTCTTCTTCACCTGGCTGCCGACGGCCCTGCTGCACCAGTACCTGCTGGCCTGGCTGCCGGCCGGGGTGCTGCAATGGGCCGGCGGCGGCGCCGTGCTGCTGGCGGCTGCGGCCTTCAGCGTGTGGCTCTCGGCGCGCCTGGTCAGGCCCTTGCGTGCGCTGTTCGTCAAGCACCATGCGCCGGAAAACCGCAGCCTGGTGGGCCGCACCTGCCGCATCGTCACGCTGGCGGTGGACGAGAAATTCGGCCGCGCCGAAGTGGCGACCAGCGGCGCCAGCCTGAATATCCGGGTCTGGGCCAGTTCGCCCAATTCACTGGGCAAGGATGCGCTTGCGGTGATCGTCGCCTACGACGAAGCATCGCAGCAGTACGAAGTACAGGCCGCCAGCGCGGCCAGCTAAAACAATAAATACCAACAATACCAACACACCTGAAGGAAATCCATGGACATCATGTTGATTACAGCCGCCATCGGTATCGTCTTTTTGCTCGGCGCCCTGGCCATGTTCGCCCGCTTCTACCATAAGGTCGAACAGGGTCACGCAATGATCATCAATACCCTGCGTGCCGAGCCGGACGTGAGCTTTACCGGCGGCATGGTCTACCCCATCATCCACAAGAAGGAAATGATGGAGATCTCGCTCAAGACCATCGAGATCGACCGCCTTGGCAAGGATGGCCTGATCTGCCGCGACAATATCCGCGCCGACATCAAGGTCACCTTCTTCCTGCGCGTGAACAAGACCAGGGACGACGTGCTGAAGGTGGCCCAGGCCGTAGGCTGCGCCCGCGCTTCCAGCCAGGACACGCTGGAAAGCCTGTTCTCGGCCAAGTTCGCCGAGGCCCTGAAGACGGTCGGCAAGTCGATGGACTTCGTCGACCTGTACCAGGCGCGCGACCGCTTCCGCGACGACATCATCCGCCAGATCGGCAACGACCTGTCCGGCTACATCCTGGAAGACGCGGCCATCGACTATATCGAGCAGACCCCGATCGAAAAGCTGGACAGCCATAACATCCTGGATGCGCAGGGTATCAAGAAGATCACCGAACTGACCGCGATCGAAAGCGTGCGCACCAATGAACTGAAGCGCGACGAGGAAATGCGCATCAAGAAGAAGGACGTGGAAACGCGCGAAGCGATCCTCGAGCTGGAGCGCCAGCAAGCCGACGCGGAAGCGCGCCAGAACCGCGAGGTCACCTCGGTGCGTGCGCGCGAACAGGCCGAAGCCGAGAAGGTGCAGTCCGAAGAGCGCGCCAAGTCCGAACTGGCCCGCCTGCAGGCCGAACAGGTGGTGCTGGTGCAGCAGGAAAATACCACGCGCGAGAAGGAAGTGGCGGAGAACAACCGCAAGCGCGCCGTCGCCATCGAGGAAGAGCGCGTGACCCGCGCCCGCCTGCTGGAAGTGGTGGCGCGCGAGAAGGAAGTCGAACTGCAACGCATCGATAAGGAGAGGGCGCTGGAGGTGCAGAAGAAGGCCATCGCCGACGTGATCCGCGAGCGCATCGTGGTCGAGCGCACGGTGGCCGAGCAGGAAGAAGCCATCAAGGACGTGCGCACCCTGGCCGAGGCCGACCGCGGCAAGAAGTCGCTGGTGATCGCCGCCGAGGCCAGCGCGGAAGAGAAGCTGCTGCTGGCGGTCAAGGCGGCCGAAGCGGATGAGCGCGCGGCCAAGCACCGCGCCGCCCAGGAACTGACGCTGGCGGAAGCGGCGCTGAAAGTGGCGGAGAAGGAAGCCGAAGCCAAGAAGCGCCAGGCGGAAGGCACGGAAGCAGAAATCGCCGCCCCTGGCCTGGCGGAAGCGCGCGTCATGCTGGCGTCGTCGGAAGCGATCGTCAAGCAGGGCGCGGCCCAGGCCGAAGCGACCCGCCTGCGCATGGAAGCCGAAGCCAAGGGCAAGGAGCAGTTGGGCCTGGCCGACGCTGCGGTGAAGACGGCCGATGCGGCCGCCACGGCCAGCCTGGGCGCGGCGGAAGCCAAGGTGATCGAGGCGCGCTTCGAAGCCGAGTCGCGCGGCCTGGCGCAGAAGTTCGAATCGATGTCGGCGATGAGCGCCGAAACGCGCGCCCACGAAGAGTTCCGCATGCAGCTGGAACTGGCCAACGAGCAGGCCCTGAAAGGCATCGATGCGCAGACCATGGTCGCGCGCGAGCAGGCCGAAGTCCTGGGCAAGGCGCTGCAGAACGCCAAGATCGACATCGTCGGCGGCGACGGCAACTACTTCGACAGCTTCGTGCGCGCGCTGTCGGTCGGGCGCGGCATCGATGCCGCCATCGAAAAGAGCAAGACCCTGCAGATCGGCCTGAAGGACCACCTGAGCGGCGAGCGCGACATGCTGAACGACCTGCGCGGCCTGGTCGGCGCGCTGGGCGGCTCCTCCGGCGAGCTGCAGAACCTGAGCGTGGCTTCGCTGCTGGCCAAGGTGTCGCGCGAAGGCACCCAGCAACAGCAGCATGCCCTGAACAACCTGATCGCCTCGGTCCCTGAACTGAAAGGAAAAGCATGATCTGCCCGGCCTGCGCAAGCACCCATTTCCAGTCGACCCGCATCGAAGGCGGCTTGCCCGCAGAGCAATGCGAGGCTTGCCGCGGTGTGCTGGTGGACCTCGAGCGCTATCGCGCCTGGCGCAAGACCATGCCGGCGGTGGCGCTGGCCGCCGCCACCGCCGAAGCGAGCGTCACCGACGGCGCCGTCCGGCTCTGCCCCAGGACCGGGCGCATCATGGCGCGCCTGAAGGTGGACAACCACCATCCGCTGCGCCTGGACTACAGCGCGGCGGCGCAGGCGATCTGGCTCGACGCCGGCGAGTGGGACACGCTGATGTCGCTCGACTTCCACGGCCAGCTTGACGAGATCGCCTCCGACCGCTGGCAGGCCAGCGTGCAGGAAGCGGCATCGCGTGAGCGCATCGAGCAAGCCATGCAGGCGCGCTTCGGCGACGACTTTGCCGAGCTGGCGCGCATGCGGGCCTGGCTGGACGGCCGCCCGAACCGCGGCGAGATGCTGGCCTTCCTCGGCGCCCTTAAAGACTGAAGCGACAGAAGCACAACATCATGAGCCAAGAACAAGCAGCACCCGAGGGTGCCGAGGCGTCGCTGCGCCATTCCAGCAGTTTCGATTTGCTGCGCAAGCGGCTGGCCGAGCAGGGCAAGTCCCTGCTGGAGAAGGCCGGCGCGCTGAACGCAGCGCGGCTGGCCGAGTTCGGCCGCGAAGAGATGGCGCTGCGCGCCCGCACCCGCGCCCGCACCGACAACAACTGCACCGCGCGCGACCTGGTGCTGGTCGGCGAGGTGCTGCTGTTCGGCTATAACGTCTTCATCGGCCTGCGCCAGGAGACCCAGGTGGCGGACGTGTTCGCGCTGTATCGCCTGCGCCAGGACGGCGCCGAAGTGGAGCTCGAGCCGCTGGCGCTGGACGGCAGCTTCCTGGCCGAGCCGCGTTTCGTGGCCGAATTCAAGGAACTCTACAACTACTACCGCAGTGCGCAGCTGGTGCAGCTGCGCGTTACGCAAGGCAAGCTGCTGGCCGCCTTCAAGATCGGCGAACGCCAGAGCGACCTGCGCGTGTTCCGCTGGCAGCTCGGCGAGCAGGGCGCGGCGACCTACATCGACAACCGCGGCGAACGCGATGTCGCGCTGCCGCCGCCGCATGATTTCGAGTGGAGCGTCACCACGCGCGACCAGCACGTGCTGGGCCAGCACCCGCACGTCAACGTGCTCGACACCCTGTTCGTGGAAACAGTGGGCGGCGACCTGACGCTCAAGATCGAGAACAACACGGAAACAGGGCTGGGCATCTACAGCGAGCCGGTCGACGATCCCAACCAGTCGCTCAGCGACGCCGAGATCGCGTATGCCGCGCTCGGCGACCTGATCCTCTTGCGCGTGCGGCCCTACCGCGAGACGCAGCTGCGCTACCTGGTGTATTCGCGCCTGAGCCAGCAGGCGCAGCGGGTCGACAGCATCGGCGCCTCCTGCGTGCAGCTGCCGGAAGACCACGGCATTGTCTTCCCCGGCGGCGTGATCCTGCAGGGCGGCGAGTCGCGCCTGTTCGCCGGCCTGCCGGAGGGACTGCAATTCGAGCGCCGGGTGCTGGCGCCCAACGGCGAAGACGTGCTGTATGTCTTTTACGAACTTGTCAGCGGCACTTATGTGCTGCTGACCTATAACCTGATCAACAAGACCCTGTCGCAGCCGCTGGTGGCGCACGGCTACGCCCGCTATGACGACGGCAGCATGCTGCTGTTCACCGCGGAAAGCGAGGAGCCGACCCGCAACCACCCGATGCAGTGGTGGCAGACGCCGTTCCTGGGCGAGGAATACGCCGCCCGCGCCGCGCCGCGCCAGGGCTTCTTCGGCAAGATCGGCAACCGCGAGCTGGTGCGCGGGGTGTCGGAACTGTATTCGATCGGGCGCATGGTGCGCGAGCAGGGCCAGGGTGAAGGCGGCGGCAATGCGCTGCCCGGCCGCGCCGTCTACGAGAGCCTGCTGCGCCAATGCCGCCGGGTGGCCGACGCTTTCCACTGGCTGGGCGCGCCCGAAGCCATGGGTGTCGGCGCCGACCTGGGCGGGGTGTCCGAGCTGGCCAGCGCCACGATGGACGAATTCGACAAGGCGGCGGCAATCCAGCGCGAAGCGGCGCGCGTGCTGCAGCAGGCGGCGCAGGAGCAGCGCCAGTTGCTGGCCGAGACGGCCAGCCGGCTGTGGCAATCGCCGACCGAGTTTATCGAAGCGCTGGAACAGATCCGCCTGGCGCGCGGCCGCCTGGCCACGCTGAAGGAGCGGCGCTACATGGACGTGGCGCGCCTGGCCGAACTGGATGGCGAACTGGGCGCCGAAGAGGCGCGCGTGGGCGAGCGCACCGTCCAGTTCCTGTCGCAGGCCAATGCCTTCGCCGGGCTGGAGGCGGAACTGGCGAAACAGCGCGGGCAGCTGCCGCAGCTGGGCACCACGGCCGAACTGGCGCCGCTCAACGAAGCGCTGGACCGCACGGCGCGCAACCTGGATGGCTTGAACGAACTGCTGGGCACCCTGGCGGTCGGCGATGCCGCCTTGCGCACCCAGATCCTGACCGCCATCTCGCGCCTGTACGCGGGCATCAACCAGTTGCGCGCTGAAGTGCGCCAGCGCCGCAAGCAGCTGGCGCAGACCGAGTCGGCGTCCGAATTCGCGGCCCAGTTCCAGTTGTTCAGCCAGTCGGTGGAGAGCAGCCTGGAACAGGCCGACACGCCGGAGCGCTGCGATGAATTGCTGACGCGCCTGCTGGCCCAGCTGGAAACCCTGGAAGGGCAGTTCGCCGAGCAGGAAGACTACCTGGCCGAGATTGCGCACAAGCGCGAAGCGGTGTACGAAGCGCTGGAGGGGCGCAAACAGTCGCTGCTCGATGCGCGTGCGCGCCGCATGCAGGCCATCGGCGAAGCGGCGCGCCGCATCCTGGCGGGTGTGCCCAAGCGCCTGGCCCAGTTCAGCGAAGCGGCCCAGATGGAAGCGTATTTCGCCGCCGATGCCCTGCTGGCCAAGCTGAAGGCCAGCATCGAGGAATTGCGCAAGCTGGGCAACGCGGTCGCCGCGGACGATTTGAGCGGGCAGCTGAAGAACCTGCGCGAACAGGGCCAGCGTGCGCTGCGCGACCAGAACGAACTGGTAAGCGGCAATACCATCAAGCTGGGACGGCATGACTTCACCGTCAACCGGCAAACGCTGGAGCTGGCCATCGTGCCGCACCAGGGCG
The DNA here is from genome assembly GCF_001425005.1 of Duganella sp. Root336D2. GTDB lineage: Bacteria > Pseudomonadota > Gammaproteobacteria > Burkholderiales > Burkholderiaceae_D > Rugamonas. The sequence continues at coordinate 43,990 of NZ_LMDB01000022.1, forward strand.
AGCTGGCCTTCCACCTGGCCGGCACCGATTACTATGCGCCGCTGCAGGACGCGCGCCTGGATGCCTTGCGCCCATGGTGGTCGCAGGAGACCGTGGCCGAGACAGCGCAGGTTTACCGCGCCGAATACCTGGCTTACCAGTTCATGCGCGCGGTGCGCGCCGGCACCGCCGGCATCGACTGGCAGCAATTGCAGGAAGCGCTGGCGCAGCCCGATAGAGCGGCGCTGGACGAACCGGTGCGCCGCTTTGCCGCGCCGCGCTACCAGGAGGGCTACCAGAAAGGCTTGCACGACCACGACGCTGCCGCCATCCTGCGGCAGCTGGTGCCGTTGTGGGAGGGCGCCGGCCTGCTGCGTTTCAGCCCGCTGGCGCGCGCCGTCGCCGTACTGTACTGGACCCATGTGCATGCCTCGCCTGCGGCGCAGTCGCTGCGGCACCAGGCCGAGCAAGCCGAATTGATGCGCCGCCATTTCAATAGCGAGCGCTTATGGGACAAGCTGGCGGCTGAAGTCGAGCAAGCGCTGCAGCGCTTCCTCGATGCCGAACTGCTCGATATCGAGGCCTGGCTCGATCACGGCAGCGAAACGCGCGCCCTGGCGCTGGCGCAGGCCGCGCGCTACCTGCTGTCCGAACTGGGCGTGCCCGCGGGCGTGGAGCAGGCCTGGCTGCTGAGCCGCAGCGGCAGCGAACTGGCGAACGGCCTGGCGCAGCACCTTGCGCGCCACAATATCGCCGCCCCTTGGCAAGTGCCGGCACTGTCGTGGCGCGAGCGCTGGATGCTGGCCACCGAATGGCTGCACGGTTACGCACTCCAGCAGGGCCATGAGCTGTCGCTGCTGCCCGAGGTGGCCGCCAGCCTGCTGAGCACCCTGCCGCGGCGCGTCGTGCAGGTTGGCGTCGAAGCACAGGTCACCGGTTTGCTCGGCGAGCACGCCCGCATTGAAAACCGGACGCTCAAGCTGCAACTGAATGATTTCCTGCGCCGCCTCGAACATCACGAAGCTGTCGTGGTGCCTGCCTTCCGCTTGCTGCAGCAGTTGCGCCAGCAACTGGCGCAAGAAGAGAAAACCCGCCTGCGCCTGGAGCAGTTCCAGGCCAAGCCGCTGGCCAGTTTCTTCCGCAATCGCCTGATCGACGAAGCGTACCTGCCGCTGATCGGCGACAACCTGGCCAAGCAGATCGGCGCGGCCGGCGACCAGCGCCGGGTCGACTCGATGGGCATGCTGTTGCTGATTTCACCGCCGGGCTACGGCAAGACCACCCTGATGGAGTACCTGGGCGAGCGCCTGGGCATGATCTTCGTGCGCATCAACTGCCCGGTACTGGGTCACGACGTGACGTCGCTCGACCCGGCCCTGGCCGGCAACAGCGCCGCCCGCATGGAACTGGAAAAGCTCAACCTCGGCCTGGCGATGGGCAACAACGTGATGCTGTACCTGGACGACATCCAGCACACCAACCCCGAGTTCCTGCAGAAGTTCATCGCCCTGGCCGACGGCACGCGCCGCATCGAAGGTGTATGGCGCGGCGAGAGCCGCAGCTACGACCTGCGCGGCAAGCGCTTCGCCGTGGTCATGGCGGGCAACCCCTATACCGAATCGGGCGACGTGTTCAAGATCCCGGACATGCTGGCCAACCGGGCCGACATCTACAACCTGGGTGATGTGCTGAGCGGACGCGAAGAACTGTTCGCCCTCTCGTATATTGAAAACGCGCTGGTGGCGCATCCCGAACTGCAGCCGCTGGCTTCGCGCGACCCGCAGGACCTGTACCTGCTGGTACGCATGTCGCAGGGCGAACCGGTGGCGGCGTCGGACCTGAAGCATGCCTACACTTCGCAGGAGATCGACCAGATCTGCGCGGTGCTGCAGCGCCTGTTCAAGGTGCGCAGTGCGCTGATGAAGGTCAACCTGGCTTATATCGCCTCGGCCGCGCAGGACGATGCCTACCGCAGCGAGCCCGCGTTCAAGCTGCAAGGCAGCTATCGCAATATGGCCAAACTGGCGCCCAAGGTGTCCGCCCTGATGCATGACGCCGAACTGGACGCGCTGCTGCGCGACCACTACCGCGGCGAGGCGCAGACCCTGACCAGCGGCGCCGAAGAAAACCTGCTGCGCCTGGCGCACTTGCTGGGTCAGCCGACGGACGCGGAGCAGGCGCGCTGGAGCGAGCTGGTGGAGGAATTCGTCCGCCTGCGCAAGAACGGCGGGCAAGCGGATGGCGAAGCGCGGGTAGCCGAACACCTGGCCGAGATCGGGGCCGGCATCGCCGCGCTGGGTGGCCGCATGGCGCCGCAGGTGCAGGTGCACGTGCCGGAACAGGAGCGGCTGCACGAATTGCTGCAGCGCCTGGCGGACAGCTATGAAAAGGTCCTGCTGCCCATGATGAGCGCGATGAATTACAAGATGCGCCTCGACCACGGCATCTGGGACGAGGTGCGGGCCACCAGTTCCATCGTCAAGGATATGGAACACCGCCTGCGCTACCGGGGCAAGAAGGGCCCGCCGTCGCCCAAGCAGGCGCGCGAGCCGGCTGGCGAGACGGCTGGCGAGCCGTTAGGCGACTGAGAGGACCTTTTCTTTGCAGATGGCGGGCACGTTCTCATCGAAGAACTGGCCGAGCCCGCCATCCGGTTGCTGCTTGGGGAGTTCAGTGCACCGCTGTCGCGGACTACTACTGAAAACTACTGAAATTTTCACTGAAACTACTGAAAAATTGAACTTTCAGGGCGTGATAGCGCTCTAACGGGGAAAATTTCAGGAGCTTTCAGTATGACTTCCCGAGTGACCCTGGAGGTAAGCCTCCCTACGCTGCACGCGCTGCTCGACTACCACTCTGAACAGGCGGCAGACCACACCCTTACGGACTTGGCCGACATTGCGATCCGCGAATGGTTGCAACGCCAGCGCGCCGCCAGCAAGCCAATGGAATTAGCGGGTTTCTTTTGGCAGACGCTCTTCCTGCCAGACGGAGCATTGCTGCGCATTTGCAGCCGTGACGGACCGCATTGCGCCGAGGTGGTCTGTGGCGAGCTAATCTATGAAGGGCGGGCAGTATCACCAAACCAATTTGTCATTGCCAGCCTGGGTAATGTAGGGAACGCCTGGAAAGTGATTTACGTTCAGCTTCCAGGGGACGGTGATTGGACGCCGGCTACCCGGATGCGCCACGCGGCCATGGCCCATGCGTTCCGCACGGCTAAACGCAAGGCCGAACGCACCGCGCCGCCGGGCTCATCTTCCTCTTAGCCGTATAAAGCCTGGTGATTCGCGCGCAGCACGTGCTTCTGGATCTTGCCGGTGGAGGTCATCGGCAAGTTCTCCACGATGGCAATGTGCTTGGGGATTTCGAAGCCGGCCAGCGTGCTGCGGCAATGTTCCTGCAGCGCGCCCGCGTCGGCGGATTGCCCGGGCTTGAGGCAGACGAAGGCGGTGACGGCTTCGATCCATTCCTCGTGCGGCAAGCCGACCACGGCAGCAACAGCCACGGCGGGGTGGCCGAGTAGCGCTTCTTCCACGCGGATGGCGGGCACGTTTTCGCCGCCGGTCTTGATCATGTCCTTCAGGCGGCCTTTGAAGTGCAGGTAGCCGTCCTCGTCCCACATGCCAAGGTCGCCGGTATGGTGCCATCCGAAGCGGCGCACGGCGGCCGTGGCTTCCGGGTCCTTGAAGTAGCCCAGCATCGCATTTGCGCCGCGATGCACGATTTCGCCGACTTCGCCTTTGCCAAGCAGGCGTCCGTCGGCGTCCATGATGGCGGTGTCGTTGACCGGCGTCGCCTGTCCCCAGCAATTGCCGGTACGGTGCTGCTGCTCGGGCGGGAAGTAGACCGTCATCGGGAACATCTCGGTCTGCCCGCTGCCCAGCGCGAAACGAGGGCAGAATTCCTGCATCAGGCGGCGCAGCAGCTCGGGCGCCATCGGAGCCATGGCGTATATCGCCAGGCGCAGCGCGGAGAGGTCGTGTTCCGCGCGCGCAGGATGCAGAAGCATTGCGCCATACATCGCCGGCAGGGCGGCCACCAGCGTGACGCGCTCGCGCGCCAAAGTCGCCAGCACGGCGGCCGGATCGAAGCTGCGCGAGAGCGATATCGCGGCGCCGCACGCCAGTCCCGCTGCGGCCATGCTGAACTGGGCGCAGTGGAATAGCGGCAGGATGGCGGACAGCACGTCATTCGGAACGATCGATACGGTCACCGCGTTCGACATCACGGCCGACAGCACCGAACGGTGCGAGTGCATTGCGCCTTTCGGATGGCCGGTGGTGCCGCTGGTGTACATGATCATGGCCAGCGCGTGTTCGTCGATCTCCAGCGCCGGCGGGGTTGCCGGCTGGCCGATGAGCGCCTCGGTCAGCGTGCCTGCGCCCTGGGCGCCCGGGCCGCAGCGCAGTAGCGGCACACCCAGCGCGGGCAACGCGGCGCGCCAGGCGGGATGCGCGCCAAGCTGCGCGTCCACCACCAGCAGGCGCGCTTCCGCGTGCTGCACGATGTAGGCGACTTCGGTCGGCGACAGCATGGCGTTGACCGGCACCCATACCAGCCCCGCCTTCATGATGCCGAACGAGGCCACCACGAAGTCCATGGAATTGGGACTGAGCATGGCTACCTTGTCGCCGGGCTGCAGGCCGCTGGCGAGCAGATAGTGCGCAAAGCGGTTGCTGTCCTCGTCCAGCTGGGCGTAAGGCATGCGGCGGCCATGTTCCAGCAGCGCCGGTGCCGCGCCATTGCGGCGCGCGCTGCGCGAAACCACATTGCCCAGGGTCTCCTGCATGCGCTCAGTCATGGCCTGCCTCCACGAACAGGTCGATCATCGGCTCCACGCCTGGCGTCACCTGGTACTGTGAAAAATCGGTCATGCCGCTGCCGCGCAGGACTTGCTCGTCGATGAAGAAGTTGCCGGTCGTCGTGCGGCTATCCTTCGTCAGTATCAGGTGGGCGGCATCGGCCATGATTTCCGGCGTGCGGCCGTACTGGGCGCCGCCGGGCAGGGCGACATTGAGGGCGGCCGTTGCGATGACGGTGCGCGGCCACAGCGAATTGACCCCGACCCCTTCCTCTGCTAGCTGGGCGGCCAGGCCGTGCACGATCATGCTCATCGCGTATTTCGACGTGGTGTAGGCGGCGTGGCGGGCGAACCATTTCGGGTTCATGTCGATCGGCGGCGACAGCGTCAGGATGTGCGGGTTGCTGGCTTCCAGAAGATGCGGCAGGCAGTGCTTGGCGCAGGCGAAGGTGCCGCGTACGTTGATGTCCATCATCAGGTCGTAGCGTTTCATCGACGTGCTTTGCGCGTTGGTCAGGCTGATGGCGCTGGCATTGTTGACCAGTATGTCAATGCCGCCGAACTCCGCGACGCCGCGTTCGATGGCGGCAATGACCTGCTCCTCCTCCCGGATATCGACCTGCAGCGGCAGCGCATTGCCGCCGGCGGCGCGGATTTCCTCGGCGGCGGAGTAGATGGTTCCGGGCAAACGCGGATCGGGTTCGGTGGTCTTGGCGGCGATGATCACGTTCGCGCCGTCGCGCGCCGCGCGCAAGGCGATCGCCTTGCCGATGCCCCGGCTGGCGCCGGTGATGAACAGGGTCTTGCCTTGCAGCGTAGTCATGGGTTCTCCGTCAGGGGGTGATTTCCAACAGCAGCTGTCCGGTCGCCACTTGCGTGCCGAGGGCGGTGGCGAGCAGCGCCACCTTGCCGTCGCGCGTGGCGAGCATATTGTGTTCCATCTTCATCGCTTCCAGCGCCAGCAATGGCTGGCCGATGCTCACTTGTTGGCCTTCGCGCACGTGCAGAGCGACCACGCGGCCGTTCATTGGCGCGGCGATGCGGCCGTCGGCGGCGCCGTTGCCCGCTCCTTGCGGCGCTGCGTCGCCCAGGTCGTCCAGCATATGTTCTCTGCCGTCCAGCAGGAAGAACAGGCGGGCGCCGTCGGCGGCGAAATGCAGTGTCGCGGGCTGGCCGTCGAGGGATAGCAGCACGGTGCCGTCGCCGGCTTCGGCCACTTCGACGCGCATCGACACCGCGCTGCCTTCGCTGGTGATGTGCCAGGCGTTGCGGCCGTCGGCGCTGGCGCGGGCCTGGTGCGCGGCGCCATCCAGCGTGAAGCGCAAAGCTTGGGCATGGGCATGGCTGGAGCTCCAGCCGTGCAGCTCGGCCGGGTAGCGGCGCGGGTGGCGCTGCGAACGGTGCCAGGCCAGCAGCGCGCTGGCCGCCTGCGAGCTGCGGCCAGTCGCGGTGGCGCTGCCGCGCCGCCCGGGCGGCAGGTATTGGGCGATAAAGCCGGTGGTCGCACGGCCGGCGCGGAATTCGGGGTGCGCCAGGCATTGCGCCAGGAAGGGGCGGTTGCTGGGCAGTCCAAGCAGCACGCATTCGTCCAGCGCGCGCCGCAACTGGCGCAGCGCGTCGGCACGGTCGCGGCCATGGGCCACCAGCTTGGCCAGCATGGAGTCGTAGTAGGGCGGCACCTGCACCCCGTCGGCCAGCGCGTGGTCGCTGCGCACGCCGAACGGCGCCGCCCAGCGCCATACTTTTCCGCTTTGCGGCAGGAAGTCCTGCTGCGGGTCTTCCGCGCACAGACGCACTTCGATGGCATGCCCGCCGGCTGCGCGGCGCGCATCGAGTTCGCACTGCGCCTGCGGCAGCGGCGCACCTGCCGCCACCAGCAGCTGCCATTCGACCAGGTCGATGCCGGTGATGGCTTCCGTCACCGCATGTTCGACCTGCAGGCGCGTGTTCATCTCCATGAAATAGAATTCGCCGTCGCCATCGAGCAGGAATTCCAGCGTGCCGGCGCCCACATAGCCGATGGCGCGTGCCGCCGCCACGGCCACCGCGCCCATGCGCTCGCGCAGCTCCGGCGTCACGGCCGGGGAGGGCGATTCTTCGATCAGCTTCTGGTGCCGCCGCTGCACCGAGCAATCGCGTTCGCCCATGTGCACCACGTTGCCGTGGCTGTCGGCGAAGAGCTGGATCTCGATGTGGCGCGGTTCGATAACGGCGCGCTCCAGGATCACGTCCGCGCTGCCGAAGGCGTGCAGCGCTTCGGAGCGGGCAGCCGCCAGCGCGGCGCTGAATGCGCCCGGGTCGTCCACCCGGCGCATGCCGCGCCCGCCGCCGCCGGCGGCAGCCTTGATCATCACCGGGTAGCCGATGCGCTGCGCTTCCGCCGCCATGCGCTCGCTCGACTGGTCTTCGCCGTGGTAGCCAGGCACGCAGGGCACGCCGGCCTCCAGCATCAGGCGCTTGGCGCCGGCCTTGTTGCCCATGGCTTCGATAGCTGCCGGCGGCGGACCGATGAAAACCAGGCCCGCGTCGGCGCAGGCCTGGGCGAAATCGGCGCGTTCGGCCAGGAAGCCGTAGCCGGGGTGCACGGCGCCGGCGCCGCTGGCCTGCGCGGCGGCGAGCAGCGCCGGGATGTTCAGGTAGGACTCGCCCGGCGCGGGGCCGCCGATGCGCAGCGCCGCATGCGCGCCACCGGCTGCGCCGGTTGCATCGGCGGCGCAGTGCGGGGCGCCGGCGTCGGCGTCGGAATATACCGCCACGCAGCGGTAGCCCATGCGCCGCGCCGTACGCATCACGCGCAGCGCAATCTCGCCGCGGTTGGCGACCAGGATGGTGTCGAAGGCGTTCACGCTTTGCGGCCCGGCAGGATGTCCATGTATTTGCAGATGATGCCCAGCATGACCTCGTCGGCGCCGCCGCCAATCGAGGTCAGGCGCCCGTCGCGGTAGAACTGCGACACCGGGTTTTCCAGCGTGAAGCCCATGCCGCCCCAGAACTGCATGCAGCCGTCGGTGATCTGGCGCGCCAGGCGGCCGGCCTTGAGCTTGGCCATCGACGCCAGTTCGGTAACATCGGCGCCGCCGATGTACATGCCGCAGGCGCGGTAGGTCAGGGCGCGCAGCGATTCGAGCTCGGTCTGCATCTCGGCCAGCTTGAAGTGCACCCACTGGTTATCCAGCACGCTGGCGCCGAAGATCTTGCGCTCGCGCGTGTATTCGATGGTGGCGTCGATGCAGTTCTGCATCTGCTGCACGATATTGGCCGCGCACCACAGGCGTTCTTCCTGGAATTGCAGCATCTGGTAGGTGAAGCCCTTGTCCTCCTCGCCCACCAGGTAGCGCTGCGGCACCCGCACTTCGTCGAAGTGGATCAGGCCCGTGTCGGAGGAATTCATGCCGATCTTGCGGATCTTCTGGCCCACGCTGACGCCCGGCGTATCCATCGGCACGATGATCAGCGACTTGTTGCGGTGCGCCGGGCCGTCGCCGGTAGTGGCCAGCAGGCACATCCAGTCGGCCTGCAGGCTGTTGGTGATCCACATCTTGCTGCCGTTGATGATGTAGTCGCCGCCGTCCTTGCGCGCCGTGGTGCGGATGGCCGCCACGTCGGAGCCGGCGCCCGGTTCCGACACGCCGACGCAGGCCACCGCCTCGCCGGTAATCGCCGGCGCCAGGAATTCGCGCCGCAGCGCGTCCGAGCCGAAGCGCGAGAGCGCCGGCGTCGCCATGTCGGTCTGCACGCCGATCGCCATCGGCACCCCGCCGCAGCGGATGTGGCCCAGTGCTTCGGCCATCGCCATCGAGTAGGAGTAGTCCAGTCCCAGGCCGCCGAATTCGGCCGGCTTGGATACGCCCAGCATGCCCAGTGCGCCCAGCTTGCGGAACACTTCCTTGGCAGGGAAGATCTCGGCGGCCTCCCATTCGTCGACAAAAGGATTGATGTCGGTGTCGATGAAGCGTTTCAGGTTGCGCTGCAGTTCAAGGTGTTCGTGGCTGTATTCCATAGGTTCTCCAATCATGGTCGGGCGACGCCGAATTGCACCGGCCGCAGCTCGCGCCGGCGCGCTTCCTCGCACACTGCCAGCACGCAGGCCAGCACCTTGCGCGTGTCGCGCGGGTCGATGACGCCGTCGTCCAGCAGGCGTCCGGATGTCGTAAAAACGTCGGTCTGGCGCTCGAAGGTTTCCACCACGCGTGCGCGCATGGCGGCAATCGCCTCGCGGTCGATTTCCTGTCCTTTGCGCCGCATGCTGCCTTCCATCACGATGGCCATCGTGGTGGCTGCCTGCTCGGCGCCCATCACGGCGGTGCGCGCATTGGGCCAGCTGAAACAGAAGTCCGGCATGAAGCCGCGCCCGGACATGCCGTAATTGCCGGCGCCAAACGATGCGCCGCAATGCAGGGTAATGCGCGGCACGTTGGCGTTGGCCAGCGCCTGGATCATTTTCGAGCCGTGCTTGATCATGCCCGCCTGCTCGTAGGCTTTGCCGACCATGAAGCCGGTGGTGTTCTGCAGGAACAGCAGCGGGGTGCCGGACTGGCAGCACAGCTGGATGAAGTGCGCCGCCTTGGTGGCGCCGGCCGGATCGAGCGGGCCGTTGTTGGTGATGATGCCGACCGCCATGCCGCAGATGGCCGCATGGCCGGTCACCGTGGCCGCGCCGTAGCCGGGCTTGAACTCCAGGAAGGCCGAGCCGTCCACGATGCGCGCGATCACTTCGCGCATGTCGAGCGGCTTGCGCTGGTCGCATGGCGCGATGCCGAGCAGTTCCGCCGCCGCATGGCGCGGCGCCTCGTACGGTGCGCCGCCCGCCGCCGGCGCGGCGTTCCAGCCCAGGCTTGCCACCAGTTCGCGCGTGATGCGCAGCGCATCGGCGTCGTCTTCGGCCAGGTAGTCGGCCAGGCCGGACAGCGTGGCGTGCATCTCCGCGCCGCCCAGTTCTTCCTCGCTGGCGATTTCGCCGGTGGCCGCCTTCAGCAGCGGCGGCCCGGCCAGGAACGCCTTGGCGCGCTCGCGCACCATCACCACGTAGTCGGACAGGCCCGGCATGTAGGCGCCGCCCGCGGTGCTGGAGCCGTGCACCACGCTGATCACCGGCAGTCCCGCCGCCGACAGGCGCGCCAGCCAGTAGAAGCCGCTGCCGCCGTGGATGAAGGTCTCGACCTTGTAGTCCAGCAGGTTGGCGCCCGCGCATTCGACCAGGTGGATGAAGGGCAGCTTCTGCGCCAGCGCCACCTGCTGCAGGCGCTGGAACTTCTCGATCCCCATCGGCTGTACGGCGCCGGCATCGATGCCGGAATCGTCGGCCACCACCATGCAGCGCACGCCGCTGACAAAGCCGATGCCGCCCACCAGGCCGCCGCCCGGCACCGAGCGCTCGGGATCGGGATGGTCCAGGCAGTAGCCGGCCAGCGTGGCCATTTCCAGGAACGGTGCGCCGGCATCGAGCAGGGCGCCCAGGCGTTCGCGCGGCAGCAGCTGGCCGCGCTTGGCAAACAGCGGCGCCGAGGCTGCCGATTTGTCGCGGCTACGCGCTTCCAGCTGGCGCAGGCGCGCCAGCTGCGCCTCCAGCGCCGCGCTGTTGGCCTGGAAGGCTGCGCCCTGCGCCGGCACGCGGCTTTCGAGCGCCGGCATTATCCGCCCTCCAGTACGCGCGGCGTGGCCGCCAGGTGGAAACCGTTGAAGGGCGCCGTGGCGCCGGCCTGGCGCGGCGCGGGCATCGGCATGCCAGGCCGCACATTCGGCCGGCCGCCGTCGACGCGCAAGGTGCTGCCGGTGATGAAGGCCGCCGCGTCGGACAGCAGGAAGGTGATGGCCGCCGCCACTTCCGATTCGGTGCCGAAGCGGTGCAGCGGCACCGTGCGCGGGAAGGCGCGGATGGTGTCGCGCATTTGCGGCGGATACTGGTCCATGCCGGAGGAGGCGATGTAGCCCGGCGCCACGGCGTTCACCCGCACGCCGTACTGCGCCCACTCGAAAGCTGCCGTCTCGGTCAGGCTCACCATGCCGGCGCGCGCCGCGCCCGAGTGGCCCATGTTCGGCATGCTGCCAAACATGTCGGCCGCGATATTGACGATGGCGCCGCCATGCTCGGCCATGCTCTGGTTCAGGCACTCGCGCGCCAGCAGGAAGCCGCCGGTGAGGTTGGTCTGGACCACCGCTTCCCAGCCCTTTTGCGAGATCTCGCGCAGCGGCGCCGGGAACTGGCCGCCGGCGTTGTTGACCAGGCCGTGCAGCGGGCCGTGTGCGGCCACCATCTGCGCCACCAGCTCGCGCACGGCCTCTTCGCTGCGGATATTGCAGGAGTAGCCGTGGGCAGCGCCGCCGGCGCCGGCAATCTCGGCGCGCACGGCATCGAGCTTGGCGCTGTCGCGCCCCACCAGCAGCACGCGCGCTCCCAGCGCCGCCAGTTCGTGCGCGGTGCAGCGCCCGATGCCGCTGCCACCGCCCGTCACCACGATGGCGCGGCCCTCGAACAGGCCGGGTTTGAAGATCGATTGGTACATTGCACTTCCTTTCAGGACCAGCCGAGCTGGCGCGCGGCCAGGTCGTTGAGGATTTCTTCGGCGCCGCCGCCGATCATATACACCTTGGCGTCGCGGTACACGCGCTCGGCCACCGTGCCGCGCATGAAGCCCATGCCGCCCAGGATCTGCACCGCTTCGCCGGCGCAGGCCTGCATGGTTTGCGCCGCGAAGTTCTTCAGCATGCACACTTGCGCCACGTCCTGCCCTCCCGCATCCATGCGCGCGACCACACTGTCGATGAAGGCGCGCGTGGCCTCGATGCGGGTCGCCATGCCCACCAGTTTGTGGCGCACGGCCTGGTGCTGCACCAGCGCTTTGCCGAAGGTCTTGCGCTGCTGCGCCCATTGCAGCGCTTCATCGAGGCAGGCTTGCGCCAGGTAGCAGGCGTGCATGGCCAGCATCAGGCGTTCATCGTTGAAGTTGCGCATCAGGAGCGTGAAGCCGGCATTTTCGGCGCCCAGCAGGTTGGCGGCCGGCACGCGGCAATGGTCGAAATGCAGTTCGGCCGTGTCGGAGCACCACCAGCCCATCTTCTTCAGCGGTGCACGCGTCAGCCCCGGCGTGTCGCCGGGCACCAGCAGGACGCTCACCCCGGCCGCGCCGCTGCCTTGGCCGCCGGTGCGCACGGCCAGCGTGATCCAGTCGGCGCGCATGCCGGAGGTGATGAAGGTCTTGCTGCCGTTGACGATGTAATGGTCGCCGTCGCGCTCCGCCGTTGCCGCCAGGCTGGCCACGTCGGAGCCGCCGCCCGGCTCCGTCACGGCCAGGGCGCTGATCGTCGCGCCGGAGAAGATGCCGGGCAGCACGCGCGCGCGCAGTTCGGCAGAGCCGCCATGCACGATCGGCGGCGTGCCGATGCGATGGCTGAACAGGGATGCCAGCAGGCCGCCGCAGGCGGTGCGGCATAGTTCCTCGTTCAGCACCTGCAACTGGCGGTAGCTGGCGGGGATGCCGCCGTCGGCCTCCGGGAAGCCCAGGGCCAGCAGGCCCAGTGCGCCGGCTTGCTGATAAAGGGCGCGCGGGAAGGTGCCGGCTTCTTCCCAGTCGTTGACGTGGGGGCGCAGCTCCTGCTCGACGAAACGGCGCACGGTGGCGCGCAAGGCTTCTTCCATCATGTTCTCCGGCTGGTGAAATCCGGCGGCACCGCGACTGGCATCGCCAGCAGCCATTGCGCCATGCCCTTGCCAAGCGGATCGTGGCGCAGTGACGCCATGCCGCCGCCGCCCAGCGCCTGCTCGCAGACGAAGTTGAAGGCGTGGATGCCGGGCAGTTCGTAGCGCGTCACAGGGCCGCTTACCTTGTCCGCCAGGTGCGCGGCCACCGCTTCCGGCGTCAGTTGCTCGCGCAGCAAAGGCAGGTCTCCAGGATGGCGCGCGATGACGCCGATATTCGAGGTATCGCCCTTATCGCCGCTGCGCGCCCAGGCCAGCTCAATCAACGGCACCATGCGCCACCCCTCACGCGGTAGAGCTCGTGTCACACCCTCGCCCCTAGGGGCAACCCCAAGGTGTGACACGGGCTCGGCCGTAGCGGCAGTGCCGGGCGGGATTGCGGGGCGCGCTTGCTCGCCATCGGGCAGGTGCACCACGGGCTGGATGCGGTTTTTGTCGAGCAGGAAGGAGAATTGTTTGATGGCGGGCGAGACGGAGGGGCGGCCGCCGAAGCCGGTGGTGCCGGGTGCCCACGAAGTGCCGGCGGGGGCGATCTCGCGCGTGAAACTTTCGAGCGCGGCGCGCTGCGGGTGGGCTACCGCCAGCCACATGACCGCCTGGCCGAAGCCTTCTTGCGCGCCGAGGATGTCGATGTGCGTGGCGGAATAGTCGGCCAGTCCGGCGCGGGCGAACATGGCCCGGGTCCGCGTCAGGATGGCTTCGGCGCTGCGGCGCGCCTTGCGGCCTGCGTCGTGGCCGACGATGGTCAGTTGCGCGGCGCTGCGAAAGCCGTCGGCGTAGGTGGCGCTGACCTTGTAGGTCGGCGTAGGCGCGCGGCCGCGCGCGCCTTGCACCAGCACGCGCTGCGGGCCCGCTGGCTCCAGCGTGACGCCGGTGAAATCGCACACCACGTCAGGCAGCAGGTAGTGCGCCGGGTCGCCGATTTCATAGAGCAGCTGTTCGGCCGCCGCGGCTGGCGATACCAGCCCGCCGCTGCTTTCTGGCTTGCCCAGCACGAAGCTGCCGTCGGCGCGGCATTCCACCACGGGATAGCCGCTGTTGGCCCAATCGGGTACGTCTTCCCAGTCGGTGAACAGGCCGCCGCTGCCCTGGCAGCCGCATTCGATCAGGTGGCCAGCCAGGCTGCCGGCGGCGAGCAGGTCGTAATCGCCGGCGGCCCAGCCGAATTCGTGCATCAGGGCGCCCAGCGTCACGGCGCTGTCGACGCAGCGGCCGGTGATCACCACGTCGGCGCCGGAATCGAGTGCGGCCTTGACCGGCAGTGCGCCGAGGTAGGCGTTGGCGCTCAGCACCGTGGCTGGCAGGGGCAGGCCTTCCGCGCGCAAGCCGGGCAGCAAGGCTGACACGTCGTCGCCTTCCACCACGGCGATGCGCGGCGCCAGTCCCTGTTCCGCCGCCAGCGCGCGCAGTGCGGCGGCGCAGCCTTGCGGGTTGATGCCGCCGGCGTTGGCCACGATGCGCACGCCGCGTGCCAGCGCGTCGGCCAGCACGTCGCGCATGACGTCGATGAAGTCGGTGGCGTAGCCCAACTCCGGGTGCTTGCGGCGCGCCGCCGCCAGCAGCGACATGGTCAGTTCGGCCAGGTAATCGAAAACGAGGTAATCGAGGTCGCCGCCGTCGAGCAGCTGGCGCGGGCCGAGGGCGCTGTCGCCCCAGAAGCCAGCCGCCCCTCCGATCCGGACATGGTTCCTGCCTGCACGCACCCTGCCTCCTTTATTAAATCATGCGATTGAATAATTAAGGATACCTCGGAAAAGCGCGGGCGTGCAAGAAAAAAGCCCCGGCTGCCGCCAGAGGCGGGGCCGGGGCTGGCGCGTCAGCTTAGCCGACGCCAGGTGCTTAAGGCACCAGGTTGAAGTTGACGTTGATGGCGTTGGCGACATTCAGGTCGACCGCGGCATTGGACAGCGTGGTGTAGCCGGTGGCCGAGGCATCGACCTTGTACATGCCGGTGGCCGGGATGGTGCCGGCGCTGGAGAAGGCCAGCGGCAGGGTGGCGCTATAGGCAGCGTATTGCGGCGCGGCCAGCGGCAACTTGGCGATGCTGTAAGCGCCGGTGCTCAGGTCCGCATTGGTGTAGCGCAGGGTCACGGTCGGGCCGCCGGTAATGGCTTGCTTGGCCGAGACCAGGGCCGATTCGGTGGCGCTGGCCGGGGTCAGCGTGGCGCTGCCGCTGATCGATCCCATCAGGCTGGTGGCCGGCAGGGTGAACGGGGCGCCGGTGGTGCTGATCGGCACCATGGCAGTGGTGGAAGTCACCGGTACGCCGCCCACCACGTAGGCCGCATGGGTATTCGAGGTGATGACCACGTCGTAGTTACCGAGAGGCAGGCGTGGCAGCACGAATTCGCCGGTGGCGCTTGGCACCGTCGCGGCCACCACGGCGCCGTTTTGCTGGGCGCTGACGGTAATGCCGTCGGACAGCAGCGGCACGGCGACGAAGCCGCTGATGCCGTTCAGGGCAGTCGGGATCACCTTGACCACCGGTTTCAGCGCGTACTTGCCATTGCCCTTGGTGACGATGGATTTGCAGGCGTCGAAGTCCATCACCAGGTCATAGCGCTGGCCCGCTTCCACCGTGAAGTCGGCGTTCATCTTGATGCCGCTTTGTACCGCGCTCGGGGTGTCGAGCGAGATCTCGGTGGTGGTGCCGCTCAGGACCACGGAGTTGGCAGTCGCGTTGCCGGTGTTCGGGTCCAGCACCAGGCGTACCTGGTTGTAGCGGCCTGCCGCCAGCGCGGTCTGGCCCAGCGCGTCCAGGGTGCCGTTGGTCAGGTTCAGCAGGTTGATTTTCTTCCCTGGCGAGAGGGTGATATCGGTCCAGCCGCTATCGGTGTCGCTGGCGGTGGCGCTGGTGTTGACGCGGACCTTGTTGACCGTCACGTTGACGGCATCGAAGCCGCAGGCCGGAGCGTCGGTAATCGAGACGCCCAGGGTGCCCATGGTCTGGGTGGGTGGAGCGTCGCCACCGCCACCGCCGCCGCCGCAGGCAGCGAGCAGGAGGGATGTCAGCGCGAGTGGGAGCAGGGAGACTTTGGAGTTCATGGTAGTGCCTCTCGTAATAGTTATTGGTGCTCTTCCATTATCGGAAGCGAGAGGAAAAACCCAATGTGCGATTACCCACATAGTAACGAATTGTTACACTTGCAGATCAAAAGCCACTCTGCAGCAAGGGCTGTGTTGCATGTGGAACACGGCCCTCCTTGCGATGCACTGTTTTACCGGCAGTTAATTACCGGCAATTAACGTTCCATGCGGTGAGTTCCGCGCGCGACGGCCGCACCGTGATCTCGACTTTGCTGCCGATATCGCTTTCATAGCCAAGCAGGAACATGCCGTCGGTGCTGCGGCCCAGGGCGCGCAACTGGAAGCTGCGCGAACGGGTCGGTGCGCAACTGGTATTGCCGGCCATGAGCAGGCGCGCGCGCTGCAGCAGTTCGCCCTGGGCCTGGATCAGGCGCAGCATGTCGATTTCGGCCAGCGGTGCGCGCAGTTCGACCATTGTGGCCGGCGGCATGCCGCAGCTGGTGGTGTGGTGGATCCAGACATGCTGGCTGCTGTCGGCCCGCCAGCTATCGTCGGCCTGCTGCGTGTAGCGGGTGCGCGTGACGCGGCACAGCGGCAGTACCAGGCGCACCGGCGGCGCATCGGTGGTAGCGCTGGCAATCCACTTGCTGCCATCGCTTGCGCGCTCCAGGCGCAGCGGCGGCACGGGCGTGCCCGGCGCGCTGCGCTGCATGAATTGTTCGAACGAGCGCTGCTCGGCCAGCGTCGGCGCGCGCGCAGCAGGGCCTGGCCCGGCCATCGCCGTTGCCGCCTGCGCGGCCATCGCCGCCAGGAATACTACATATCGCATCCGGTCTCCTTTCAATGCGCATCGATTATAGATATAATCCGCTCGCTGCCGAAAGGTGGCACACGCTAGGGGTCCTGTGCGCTCAGTTTCATATTGAGCTGCGCGGGTGAGAAATACCCTCCGAACCTGATCTGGATAATGCCAGCGAAGGGAAGCTTCAGGATACGCAGCGGCTGCGCCACGCACGGCGCAACTGCACGCGCAGCCTAACCTCCTTTGCTGGCTCCTGCGCCAACAAAGGAGCCAAAATGAACGCCAATCCAACTTTCCTCGCCGCCCAGGCAGAGGTCGACTCCGCAGCTGTTACCCCGCTGCCGAATTCCCGCAAAATCTATGTGACCGGCAGCCGCGCCGACCTGCGCGTGCCGATGCGCGAGATCAGCCTGTCCGGCGACAATGCGCCGGTCACCGTGTACGACTGTTCCGGGCCTTACAGCGACCCGGACGAAACGATCGACATCCGCAAGGGCCTCGGCACGCCGCGCGCGGCCTGGATCGCCGAGCGCAGCGACACCGAGCTGCTGGCCGGCCCGACTTCCGACTATGGCCGCCAGCGCCTGGCCGATGAAAAGCTCGATGCGCTGCGCTTCGAACTGCACCGCCAGCCGCGCCGCGCGCAAGCCGGCCGCAACGTGAGCCAGATGCACTACGCGCGCCAGGGCATCGTCACGCCGGAAATGGAATACGTGGCGATCCGGGAAAACCTGCGCCGCAAGGAATACCTGGCCGGCCTGCGCACCCAGGGCGAGAAAGGCCAGCGCATGGCCGACCTGCTGGGCCGCCAGCACCGCGGCGAGTCCTTCGGCGCCGCCATCCCGGAAGAAATCACGCCTGAATTCGTGCGCGACGAGATTGCCCGCGGCCGCGCCATCATCCCGGCCAATATCAACCACCCGGAACTGGAGCCGATGATCATCGGCCGCAATTTCCTGGTCAAGATCAATGCCAATATCGGCAACTCCGCCGTCACTTCCTCCATCGGCGAGGAAGTGGAGAAGATGACCTGGGCTATCCGCTGGGGCGGCGACACCGTGATGGACCTGTCCACCGGCAAGCATATCCACGAGACGCGCGAATGGATCGTGCGCAATTCGCCGGTGCCGATCGGCACGGTGCCGATCTACCAGGCGCTGGAAAAGGTCAACGGCAAGGCCGAAGACCTGACCTGGGAAATCTTCCGCGACACCCTGATTGAACAGGCGGAGCAGGGCGTCGACTATTTCACCATCCACGCCGGCGTGCTGCTGCGCTACGTGCCGCTGACGGCCAACCGCATGACCGGCATCGTCTCGCGCGGCGGTTCGATCATGGCCAAGTGGTGCCTGGCCCACCACAAGGAAAACTTCCTGTACACGCACTTCGAAGACATCTGCGAAATCATGAAGGCCTACGACGTGAGCTTCTCGCTGGGCGACGGCTTGCGTCCCGGCTCGGTGTGGGATGCCAACGATGCGGCGCAGCTGGGCGAACTGAAAACCCTGGGCGAACTGACCCAGGTCGCCTGGAAGCACGACGTGCAGGTGATGATCGAGGGCCCGGGCCACGTGCCGATGCAGCTCATTAAAGAGAACATGGACCTGCAGCTGGAGCAGTGCAGCGAAGCGCCGTTCTACACCCTGGGCCCCTTGACCACCGATATCGCGCCCGGCTACGACCATATCACCTCCGGCATCGGCGCCGCGCAGATCGGCTGGTACGGCACCGCCATGCTGTGCTACGTGACGCCGAAAGAGCACCTTGGCCTGCCGAACAAGGCCGACGTCAAGGAAGGCATCATCACCTACAAGATCGCGGCACACGCGGCCGACCTGGCAAAAGGCCATCCGGGCGCGCAGATCCGCGACAACGCGCTGTCGCTGGCGCGCTTCGAGTTCCGCTGGGAAGACCAGTTCAACCTGGGCCTGGATCCGGACCGCGCGCGCGAATTCCACGACGAGACCCTGCCGAAGGATTCGGCCAAGGTGGCGCACTTCTGCTCCATGTGCGGCCCGCATTTCTGCTCGATGAAGATCACGCAGGAAGTGCGCGAGTTCGCGGCCAAGGGCATGCAGGAAAAGTCGATCGAGTTTGTCAAGGGCGGTGCCAGCATCTACCGCGAGCAGGCATGATCGAGATTGAACTGAACGGCGCGCCGCACTCGGTGCCGCCGCGGCAGACGCTGGAGGCGCTGATCGAAGCGCTGGAACTGACAGGGCAGGCGCTGGCGCTGGCGGTCAACCGCCAGGTGGTGCCGCGCCAGCGCTGGCCGCAGGTCGCACTGAACCAAAACGACAAAGTAGATATCGTCCGCGCCATCGGCGGGGGCTGAAAAGGGGAGACGGCAAATGCAAGACAAACCATTGCTCATCGCGGGCAAGCAGTACAGCTCGCGCCTGCTGGTCGGCAGCGGCAAGTACAAGGACTTGGCGCAAACCCGCGAAGCCACGCTGGCGGCGGGCGCGGACATCATCACGGTGGCGATTCGCCGCGTCAACATCGGCCAGGACCCGCACGCGCCAAGCTTGCTGGACTACGTGCCGCCGCATGAATTCACCATCCTGCCGAATACGGCCGGCTGCTACACGGCGAAGGATGCGGTGTACACGCTGCAGATGGCGCGCGAACTGCTGAACGGCCACAAACTGGTCAAGCTGGAAGTGCTGGGCGACGAGAAGACCCTGTTCCCCAACATGCCGGAAACCCTGGTCGCTGCGCGCGAACTGGTGAAGGACGGCTTCGATGTGATGGTCTACTGCAGCGACGACCCGATCCAGGCGCGCATGCTGGAAGATATCGGCTGCTGCGCGGTGATGCCGCTGGCGTCCCTGATCGGCTCGGGCATGGGCATCCTGAATCCGTGGAACCTGTCGCT
Source organism: Duganella sp. Root336D2 (assembly GCF_001425005.1). Taxonomy (GTDB): domain Bacteria; phylum Pseudomonadota; class Gammaproteobacteria; order Burkholderiales; family Burkholderiaceae_D; genus Rugamonas. The sequence goes on from NZ_LMDB01000022.1 coordinate 63,176, forward strand.
GATCATCGAGCAGTCCAACGTGCCGGTGCTGGTCGATGCCGGCGTCGGCACCGCGTCCGATGCGGCCATCGCCATGGAGCTGGGCTGCGACGGTGTGCTGATGAACACCGCCATCGCCGCTGCCGGCGACCCGGTACGCATGGCGCGCGCCATGAAGCTGGGCGTGCAGGCCGGCCGCGAAGCCTTCCTGGCCGGCCGCATGCCGCGCCGTTTCGCCGCCTCGCCGTCGTCGCCGATGGCGGGGAGGCTGGCATGAGCGACCGGCCTTGCGTGCTGGTGTTTTCCGGCGCCGATCCCTCGGGCGGCGCCGGCATGGCGGCCGACATCCAGGCCATCACGGCGATGGGCGCGCATGCGCTGCCGGTGCTGACGGCCATTACGGTGCAGGACAATAACCGGGTGCATGCGGTGATGCCGCTGGCGCCGGAAGTGGTACTGCAGCAGGCGCGCGCGCTGCTGGCGCAGGTGCCGGTGGCGGCGGTGAAGATCGGCATTCCGGGCAGCGCGGAAAATGCGCAAGCCATCGCGATGCTGCTCTGCGAGCTGCGTGCCACGCATCGCGCCGCGGCCGGTGCGGCGCCGGGCTGGGCGCAGCGCCTGTACAGCGATCCGCCGGTGGTGCTCGATCCAGTGCTGCGCAGCGGCCATGGCGACGCGCTGGGGCGCGACGATGCGGTGCAGGCGCTGGCGCCCCTGCTGCCGCTGGCCACGCTGATCATGCCGAATGGCCCCGAGGCCGCGGCCCTGGCCGGCAATGCGGCGCGCTATCGCGCGCCTGTCCGGGCAAGCGCCGCGGCGGCATCCGGCATCGGTGCTGCGGCACGGTCGCCGGTGCCGTCCATGGCTGGTGCGCTGGCTGCGGCGGGTGATGCGCCTGAAGGCGAGGCGGGCGAGGCGGGCGGGGTTGCGCTGGTGGACGCGGCACCGATGGTGGCGCTGGCGGCGCCCGGAGTGCCGCCGGCCTGGCACGGCACCGCGCATGGCGATGCTTTGACCCATGCACGTGCGCTGCGGGCGCTGGGCTGCACCCACGTGCTGGTCACGGGCGGCCACGATGAAGGCAGCGACGTGGTAATCAATCGCTGGCTCGGGCCTGACCGCCAGCAGAACTGGAGCTGGCCGCGCCTGCCGGGCGATTTTCACGGCAGCGGTTGCACCCTGGCCGCCGCCACGGCAGGGCTGCTGGCATTGGGCAACACGATGGCGCAAGCATTGACCAAGGCGCAAGGCTATACCCAGCGCGCACTGGCCGCTTCATACGCGATCGCGCCCGGCCAGCGCATTCCGCAGCGATAAGGAGAAATCATGCAAGGACTTTACCTGGTCACTCCCAATTGGGACGATACCGACAAACTGCTCGAGGTGAGCGAGCAGGCGCTGCGCGCTGGCGTCGCGCTGCTGCAATACCGCCACAAGGACGCTAGTGCGGCGCTGCGGCGCGAGCAGGGCGGGGCGCTGCGCGAGCTTTGCCACAAGTACAGCGTGCCGTTCCTGGTGAACGACCACGTGGCGCTGTGCCGTGAACTGGGCGCCGATGGCGTGCACCTGGGCGGTACCGATGCGCCGCTGGCCGAAGTACGCGCTTCGCTCGGCCCCAACAAGCTGATTGGCGCTTCCTGCTACGGCGAGCTGGCGCGCGCCCAGGCAGCGCAGGCGGCCGGCGCCAGCTACGTGGCATTCGGCGGCTTTTACCCGTCGAAGGTGAAGCAGTACGCCGTCACCACGCAGCCGTCGATCCTGCGCCACGCACGTGAAGTGATCGGTGTGCCGCTGTGCGTGATCGGCGGCATGACGGCGCAAAATGCAGCGCCGCTGGTGGCCGAGGGAGCGCAAATGGTGGCGGCCATCACCAGTGTTTACCTGGCCGATGATGTAGTGGCTGCAGTGCGGGAATTTCAGTCTATAATTTCCCCATTAGCATAACCATAAGGTTGACGCCGATGAACGCCCAGACTCCGCCAAAGCGCCTGATCCTGATCGTCGATGATGACAAGATCCTGACCGAGTTCCTGGGCGAGCTGCTTGCCCGTGCCGGCTACGACACCATGCTGGCGCATTCATCGGACCAGGCCTTGTCCCTGATCGCCGAGCGCGAACCCGACCTGGCCCTGCTCGACATCCACATGCCCGGCATGTCGGGCCTGGAACTGGCCAAGCAGTTGAACCGCAACACCACGGTGCCTTTCATGTTCCTCTCCGGCCGCGGCGACGCCGACGCCGGCAAGCAGGCCGCCGCTTATGGCGCGGTGGGCTTCGTGGTGAAGCCGGTCGACGAGCACCACCTGATGCCGGCTTTTGAAGCCGGCCTGGCGCGCGCCGATGAGATCCGCCAGTTGCGGCGCACCGAAATCAACCTCAATGCAGCACTGGCAGCCGGGCGCGAAACCAGCCTGGCCGTGGGACTGTTGATGTGCAAGTACCAGACCGACCGCAACACCGCCTTCGAAGTGTTGCGCGACCATGCCCGTTCCAGCCGGCGCAAGATCAACGAGGTAGCCGACCAGCTGCTGGCGGCGGAAGAAATGTTGAACGGTTTGCATGCTGCATTTAACTCACGCCTGAAGAAATAAAGCTTTCCGCGGGCCGCGCGCTTGCTTTAGACTATTCCGGTGGGCCCCGACTCGCCCACCGTAATCCCCTTCAGCGGCCGCCCCTCCTTCGCGGCCCGGCAACATCCTTCGGCCCAGCTCCGCCGACCATCCCCTGCAGTGCGGAGAACCGCTTCATGAACATGCCATTTGATTTGCATCCGGCGCCACGGGTGCTGCACGTCGACCACGACGAAGATAGCGCCGTCGTCCTCGCCACCTTGCTGGCGCCTGAAATCCACGTGGTGCACGCATCGAGCTACAGCCAGGCGCAAAGCCAGTTGCAGCAAGGCGAGTTTGCCCTGGTGGTGATCGACCCCGACCTGCCGGACGGCGACGGCCACGCCTTGATCCGCTGCATGCGACAGACCGAGCAGAACACCCCGGTGCTGCTGTATTCGGGCAGCCAGCCGATGCTGCATCACCAGGCCCACGCCTTCCTGCCCAAGCCCTGGACTTCGCCGCGCCAGCTCTGGCGCACCGTGTCGCACATGCTGGGACTGGAGTCCACGCTGGCTGTCAGGAGTTAGGCTATGCTGTCGTCTTTATCAGTTTTGGAGTAGCGGGATGAAGACGAGAGCAGCTGTGGCATGGAAGGCGGGAGCGCCGCTGACCATTGAAGAAGTGGACCTGGATGGCCCGCGCGCGGGCGAGGTGCTGGTGGAGATCAAGGCCACCGGTATTTGCCATACCGACCACTACACCTTGTCCGGCGCCGATCCGGAAGGGCTGTTCCCGGCCATCCTTGGCCACGAAGGCGCAGGCGTAGTGGTTGACGTCGGGCCGGGCGTCACTTCGCTCAGGAAAGACGACCATGTGATCCCGCTGTACACGCCGGAATGCCGCCAGTGCAAATTCTGCCTGTCGCGCAAGACCAACCTGTGCCAGGCGATCCGCTCGACCCAGGGCAAGGGCCTGATGCCGGACGGCTCGAGCCGCTTCTCGCTGGACGGCAAGCCACTGTTCCACTACATGGGCACCTCCACCTTCTCCAACTACATCGTGGTGCCGGAGATTGCGCTGGCCAAGATCCGTCCCGACGCGCCGTTCGACAAGGTATGCTACATCGGCTGCGGCGTCACCACCGGCGTGGGCGCCGTGCTGTTCACTGCCAAGGTGGAAGCTGGTGCGAACGTGGTGGTGTTCGGCCTGGGCGGCATTGGCCTGAACGTGATCCAGGCGGCCAGGATGGTGGGCGCCGACAAGATCATCGGCGTCGACATCAACCCGGCGCGCGAAGCGATGGCGCGCCAGTTCGGCATGACCCACTTCATCAATCCGCGCGGCGTCGAGAACGTGGTGGACGCCATCGTGCAACTGACCGACGGCGGCGCCGATTACAGCTTCGAGTGCGTCGGCAATACGCAGCTGATGCGCCAGGCGCTTGAGTGCTGCCACAAAGGCTGGGGCAAATCGATTGTGATCGGCGTGGCGGCGGCAGGGCAGGAGATTTCGACCCGTCCGTTCCAGCTGGTCACCGGCCGCCACTGGCTCGGCTCCGCTTTCGGCGGCGCGCGCGGCCGCACCGACGTGCCGAAGATCGTGGACTGGTATATGGAAGGCAAGCTCAAAATCGATGAGCTGATCACCCACACCCTGCCGCTGGAACGCATCAACGAAGGCTTCGACCTGATGGAACGCGGCGAATCGATCCGCTCCGTGGTCGTGTATTAAGCATCCTGGGCGGCGAATTGCGCCGCCTGTCGCAAATCCCGCGCCGCGCTGCCGGCGCGCGGCTACATTGGCTCCTGAGCGCTTGCACCCGCATCTAGACAAAAAGTTCTAGACACAAAGATCTAGATCATTTAATCTAGTTTGCAAGGACACCATCAAACCGGAGCCGCCTGCCATGAGCAACCTGCTGAACGCCGTCATCCCCGCCCTGGGCTGGTCCCTGCTGCACTTCCTGTGGCAAGGCCTGCTGATCGGCTGCGTCGCGGCATTGCTCCTGAACGCCCTGCGCAATGCCCGGCCGCAAGCGCGTTACCTGGTCGCCTGCACCGCCTTGCTGATGTGCGCCGCACTCCCGCTGGCCCATTTCGCATGGCGCCTGGCCGACGCCGCCGACACCGGCTACGTACTGCCCGCCCCACTGGAAGCCACCGCCATCGCCGCCATCCCCGGCGTAGCAGGCGGGCAGGGCGGCGAAGCAGCGCTGGTCGACATTGATGCCATGGCATCCTGGGAATACCTGCTGCGCCGCCAGATGCCCTGGCTGGTGCTGCTGTGGGCCGCCGGCGCCGCGCTGATGACGCTGCGCCTGTCGCTTGGCCTGCAATGGGTGCGCACCCGCACCCTGCCCAATCATTACCACGCCGACGCCAGGTGGCAGGCACGCACCACCGCGCTGGCGCAGCGCATGGGCATTCGGCGCCTGGTGCGACTCGGCGTATCGGACGATGCGCTGGAAGGCCCGATCACGGCCGGTAGCCTGCGCCCGATCGTGCTGCTGCCAGCTTCGCTGGTCAGCGGCCTGCCGCCCGATTTGCTGGAAGCACTGCTGGCGCACGAGCTGGCGCATGTACGCCGCCACGACTACCTGGTCAACCTGGTCCAGAGCGGCATCGAGATTTTCCTGTTCTACCACCCCAGCGTGTGGATGCTGTCCCAATGCATCCGGCGCGAGCGCGAACAGATAGCAGACGACTTAGCCGCAAGCACGCTCGGCGAACCGCGGCGCCTGGCACTTGCACTTTCAGAGCTGGACAGATTCCAGTTCACCACCCATCACTTTGCTGCCCCTGCGGCAAACGGAGGAGACCTCATGTCCCGAATCAAACGCCTGATCCGTCCCGATGCACAGCCACTGAGCTGGAAGATGGCGACCCCGTTGTTAGGAATTTTTGCGGCCTGCGCCGCGCTGTATGCCCACGCGATGCCGCAAGCAGTGTCGCTCCCGGCCGCCAGCGCTGTTACCGCAGCCGCTCCCGACGCCGCGCCGGCAGGCGCCATGCTGTTGCACGTCACCGATGCCGACGACCCGCACGACGTGGAGCCCGCGCCACCGGCCCCGCCGGCGCCTCCCGCAGTCGCTGCGCCGCCCGCCCGCCCGGCCCCGCCGGTGGCCGAACTGGCGCCGCCCGCACCGCCCGCCGCGCCGATGGCCGCCGTACCGATGGCAGCCGTACCCGCTCCGCCCAAACCACCGAAGCCGCCGAAGGAACTGAAGGAGATCGAAAGCAGTAGCTACATCTCGATCGACGACGGCAGCCGCAGCGCCTACGCCTTCGTGCGTGACAACGACAAGCACCTGTCGGTGAACGGCTTCCACGGCGCGCCAAGCGACCTGACGATGCTGAAGCGCCTGCGCCAGGATACCAAGGGCGAATTCATCTACGTTCGCAAAGACGGCAAATCCTACGTGATCCAGGACCCGGTCCTGCTGGGCAAGGTGCGCGACCTCTGGAAGCCAGCCGAAGCGCAAGGAAAGCTGATGGATGAACAGGGCAAGCTGATGGACGTCCAAGGCAAGCAAGTGGAAGCGATGAGCGACCAGGTTGCGAAAGAAGTCGAAGCCGCCATGGGCAGCAAGGAGCAGCAAGCCCTGGAACGCGACCTGGAGCGCAAGATGGAACTGTCCGCACGGCAGCAAGAACGCATCGGGCGCGCCATGGAAAAAGCCGGCCGCAAGATGGCAATGGCCGACGACAAGACCCGCGCCCAGCTGGAACGCGACCTGGAAAGCCTGCGCAAGCAGATGGAACCGCTGTCGGCGGAAATGGCGCGTCAGGGCAGTGAGATCGGCGCCCGCCACGCCGCGCTGGCAGCACGCCAAGCCCCGATGGCCGCCATGCACGCCCGCATCGCCGAAGCCTCCAAACCGCTGCACGAAATGGGCCGCAAGATGGGCGAGCTGGGACGCGAACAAGGCCGCCTGTCGCGTGAAGCGGACAAAGCTTCGCGCGCCCTGATCGACGAAGCCATCAGCAACGGCAGCGCCAAGCCAGTCCTGTAATAAAAGTCGGGGTCAGGTCTGGGACTTGGTGACGCAGCCGGAATCCTCATGCGCGGGCCAGCTGTTCCGGCAACAGCAGCGCCTCGAATTCGGCCACCGGCAGCGGAGCGCCGAACAGGTAGCCCTGGAAGGCGCGGCAGCCCTGGTGTGCGAGATAGTTCTTTTGTTCCAGCGACTCAACGCCTTCGGCAATGGCCGACAGCCCCATGCTGTCGGCCAGGGTCAGGATGGTCTTGGTGATGGCGGCATCGTCGGCATTGTGCACGATGTCGCGCACGAAAGAGCGGTCGATCTTCAACTGGCACAGCGGCAGGCGCTTCAGGTAAGCCAGCGAGGAATAGCCGGTGCCGAAGTCGTCCAGGGAGATGCCGATGCCGGCCGCCTTCAGCAGCGCCATTTTGCCAATCGATGCTTCCACGTCGTCCAGCAGCAAGCCTTCGGTCAGCTCCAGCTTCAGCAAGTGCGGCGAGGCGCCGCTGCGCACCAGCGCGCCCATTACCTGCTCGACGAAGTCGGCCTGGTAGAACTGGCGCGGGCTGACGTTCACTGCTAATTCCAGCGAAGCTGTCAATGGTTCGTGCGCCCAGGCTACCAACTGGGCGCAGGCTTGCTCCAGTACCCAGGCGCCGAGCGGCAGGATCAGGCTCGACGCCTCGGCCGCAGCAATGAAGTGCATCGGCGGCACCAGGCCGCGTACCGGGTGCTGCCAGCGCAGCAGGGCTTCAGCGCCGGTGATGCGTCCTTCAGCATCGACTTGCGGCTGGTAGTGCAGCATGAACTGCCGCAGCGACAGGCCCTGGCGCAAGTCCGCATCAAGGGCGGCGCGGGCGCTGACCACGGTTTGCATGGCGGGGTCGAAGAAGCACATGGTATTGCGGCCGGCCGCCTTGGCCTGGTACATCGCGAGGTCGGTTTGCTTGAGGAGGTCCTCCAGGCTTTCCTGTTCGCCGCGGAACACCGTGATGCCGACACTGGAGGTGCAGCTGTGCTGGTGCGGGCCCATGATGTAAGGTTCGGTCTGCCTCGCCAGCAGCTTGGCGCCGATGGCGCGCGCCTGTTCGGCGGCCAGTTCGGTATCGTCGGACAGGTTCTCCAGCATGATCACGAATTCGTCGCCGCCCAGGCGCGCCACGGTATCGCTCTCGCGCACGCAGCCGACGAAGCGGCGCGCGGCCTGCTGCAGCAGCATGTCGCCAACGTTGTGGCCCAGCGTGTCGTTCAGGTCCTTGAAGTTATCCAGGTCGATGAACAGCAGCGCACCGCATTGGCCGGTGCGTGCGCTGGAAGCCAGCGCGTGCTGCAGGCGGTCCATCAGGCAGCGCCGGTTCGGCAACTGGGTCAGGAAGTCGAATAGCGCCAGGTTGCGGATTTCCTGCTCCGAGGCTTTGCGCTCGGTGATGTCGGTCAGCGCACACACGTGGTGGGTTATTTCGCCGGCCGCGTCGCGCACGGCCGTCACCACCAGCCAGCACGGGAAACGCCCTCCGCTCTTGCGCAGCTGCCATACTTCGCCCTGCCAGGCGCCATGGGCGGTTACACCATCCCAGATGCGCTGTTGCAGCGCGGAGTCGTCGCATACCAGCAGTTCGCGGTCCAGCGCATCGCGCTCGGAAAAGCCGGTGATGTCGGTGTAAGCGCGGTTGACGCGCAAGATCATGTGATCTGCATCGGTGATGGCCATGCCTTCCAAAGACTCGAATGCGGTGGCGGCAACGCGCAGGTCGGCGTCCGCCTTTTGCTTCTCGCGCAGGTAAAGCGCGGTGGCGGTGGCTGCGGCGACCAGCATGCTGCCCGTGAATTCGATCAGCATGAATAGCCAGAAGCGGCGCGTACCCTGGTGCTGCAAGGCCGGCAACGGCCGCGGCACCGTGACCGAGAGGCTGCCATCGGACAAGGAGCGGGATGCCAGCACGCTTGGGGTGCGCGCGCCGCCTATGCGCGCCGCGGCCGGCATGCCGGCAGCGTCCCAGGGTTCCAGCGAGACGCTGGCGAAACGTTCGCGCCCATAGCGCTGGCGGCGCTGCGCCGGGTCCAGCCGGCTCACGCGGGCCTCGGGCAAGGCCTGGTGGCGCAGGGTTGCATCGGCCGAGTGGATGATGACGCCGTTGCTGTCGGCCACCCAGGCTTGCGAAGGGCCTGCCATGGTGGCTAATGCGCCGGCATTCAACTTGACCACCGCGACGCCGAGGAATTTGTCGCCATCGCGCACGGCGTGGGCGTAGTACAGGGCGCCCGTCTGGCCGTCGCGGCCGACGCCATATTGCTGTCCTTCTTCGCTGGCGTGCGACTGGATGAAGTAGTCGCGGCTGGAGAAATTGCGGCCGACATACAAGGCCGTCTCGGCCAGGTTGCTGGTGGCGATGCAGGTACCGCCGGCATCGAGCACAAACATGCTGTCGACCTTCAAAGCGCGCGCAGTCTGCGCCAGCCGTTCGTTCGATGCCTGGTCTGCTGAGCCCTGCAGCGCTATGCTGCGGATGGCGGCATCACGCGCCAGCATCAAGGCGAAGCCGCGCAGTCGCGCCGTACTTTCTTCGATGCTGCTGGCGACGTTGTCGGCCTGGTCCTGTGCTACTTTCAGCTCATGCTGGTACACCTCGTCGGACATGCGCTGCTGGAAGTAGCTGGCGCCCAGCCACGCGATCACGCTCCAGCCGAGGATCAGCATGGCGATCAGGCGGTAGGAGCGCTCGAAGGTGAACAGGCGGCGCTTGCCGACATAGGTGGCGACAATGGTGACAACAATCAGCAGGCTGGTGAACACCAGGACGGAAGCAGCCAGTATGCTTGGACTGATGTGCGCAGTCTCCGCGACGTTGGCCGCGGCGCTGCTGCCACGGCCGTCGCGCACGAAATAGGCCGCGGCCATCGCGGTGTAGTGCATGCAGGCCACCGCCAGGCCCATCACCACGGAACTCCACAGCGGGGACGCCCAGCGTCCCTTTAATCGCGCCAGCCGGAACTTGAGCCACAAGGCCAGCGTTGCCATCGCCACGGCCACTGCGATCGACAGCAGGAACAGGCGCAGGTCGTACTGGATCATGCCGTCGAACTGCATGGCCGCCATACCGGTGTAGTGCATGGCGCCGATGCCGGCGCCAAGCAGGGTGCCGGCGATCCACAGCCGCGGCGTGTTGGGCGGGCCTTGGCTGATGACGTGCAAGGCCAGGCCGCTGGCCAACATGCCGGGTACGGTGGACAGGAGTGTCAGTCCGGCGTCATAGCTGTTGGTGCAGGGCAGGGTGAAGGCCAGCATGCCCACGAAGTGCATGGCCCAGATGCCCAGGCCCAGGCAGCCGCCGCCCGCAGCCAGCCACCCCGCGCGGCGTGCCCGATTCGCTGCGGAAGGCAGCAGCTGCGCTACCAGCAGCGCAGCGTAGGAAGCGAAGATAGCGACCGCCACTGACAGGGTGACCAGCACGGCGTCGTAGTGGCCAAGGTAGAGCACACTGCTGTCGGGCGCGCCGAGGACGAGGATCAGGTAGTCGAACATTGCAACCCTTATCGGTTTGTATTGCAGTGTGGGCAGCGCTCTCCTCAATCTAACAGAAAAAAATCCCCGCAGAAATCAACTACTTAAAGGCAAGGTACTGCGCAGCCAAGGTTCCGACCAGGCGGCGACCTTGGTTGCTGCCTGCAATCCACTCTTCGGGGGGGAATAGGTCGAACAGGCCGACCTTGGCGACGGTCGGGATGGCTGCTTCCAGTTGCTGTTCAAGGTCGCCGCGTTCGCCGGCGTTATACAACTCGATATTGCGCAGCATGGTGGCGACAGTGCCGGTTTGCACCTTGCTGCCGTCTTTTAGCTGCACCAGCGGCAGCGATTCGCCGTCGGCGAGGATTTTCTGGTTGATGGCAGCGAGGTCATTAGGGGTATTCATTATTGCTCCTTTCATATGTGTGAGGCGCATATTCGCACGTCCCGCCGCGTCTTCAAGGCCCCGAATCACAGCTTGGCGGTTTCGCGACAACATGTGGCGAAAACCCATCATTCAGTACAATGCAACCACCATGCAAACGAGAGTCCTGACACCCGGCGATGCCGCCGCCTATCATTCCTTGCGCCTGGAAGGCCTGCGCGAAGCGCCTTCGGCATTCACGGCCAGCGTTGAAGAAGAGTCCACCACGCCACTCAGCGAAATCGCGAGGCGCCTGTCGCCAGGATCGGGACGCGAATATTTAGGCGTGTTCAATGAGGAGGCCTTGGTTGCGATCGCGCGCGTGGATCGCGACAGCAGCTCAAAGCAACGCCACCGCGCCCACATTCGCGGCGTGTACGTCTCTACCGCCCATCGAGGGAAAGGCGCTGCGCGCAAGCTGATGGAGCGGGCGCTGGACTGTGCCGCTTCACTGGAAGGTGTGACCCACGTCAGCCTTGCCGTCACGGCCGGCAACGAAGCTGCGCAAAAACTGTATGAGTCGCTGGGCTTTAAGGCCTGGGGCTATGAGCCTGCCGCGCTGGTTGTCGATGGCGTGAGGTACGACGAGATCCCGATGACGAAGGTGCTCGCGCCCGATGCCAGGGACACTTAAAGCAGTTTGATGACCGCCACGCCGGCCAGCAGCAGCACGACGCCAGTCAGCCGCAGCGCCGAAACGTCGCGTTGCGGCAGACGGAACCAGCCATGCCGGTCGACGAAGACAGACGCCACTTGCTGCCCGGCGACCGTCAACCCGACTGCAGCCGAGGCACCGATGACCGGAATCGCGGTAAAGACGGTCGTGACATAGATCGCGCCGGCGAAGCCGCCGAGCCATCCCCACCAGGGCATGGAAGGCAGGCCTTGCAACGTAGGCGCCGGTGCGCGCAGTACCGTGGTCGAAAACAGCAGCGCCACAGCCATCGCCAAGGTGGCGACCAGGAAGCTTACGGCACCAACCACCAACGGCGCACCGAGATCATGTCGCAGCAAGCCGTTCACCACGCCCTGAACCGGCAGCACTGCACCGGCAAGCAAGGCGAGCATGATCCAGCCGGCCTTGCCCGCTACCGGGTGTGATTGCCGGCCAGACTGCCCCTTCACGATGATCGCGGCCCCCGCCAGGAGTGCCAGCATGCCGACGGCAAGCGGGGCATCGACTGTACGCGGTGCGCCGCCGGCCAGTCCGGTGACATCAAGGACAAATGACGCCAGCATCTGGCCCGCAATGAAGAGTCCTACTGAAACAATTGCGCCGAGGCGCGGAAACAGCAGGATGGTGGAAACGACATAGATGGCGCTCGCTACCCCGCCGACTGCATGCCACCAAGGTACGTGGGGCAGGGCGGCGGCGGCGGTCAGCGTCCCCGTAAGCAGGGCAAGCACCAGCAGCGCAAGCGTGCCGACCGACAGTTGCAGCGTGGTCGCCGCAAAGGGACTGCCGGTTGCTTTGGACAGTTGCGCATTCGCGCCCGCTTGCACAGCGAGCAGTCCGCCGGCAAACAGCGATGCCGGGATCAGAAGGGTTTCCATGTTTAGCCTCCGAAGAAAATGTGAGTGACGGTCGCGCCCACTGTAGGCTATGCTTCATTGCATGGATATTCCCAATAATCGCGTTTGAGCTATGCAAAAACGCAGAATGAGACTATGAATCAATACGCTACCTACGCCGCTTTGAAAAGCGAAATGGTTGCGTCGGTGGGCTATGCCGGGAGGCTGGAAGTTCCAACCGCGCTGGTGCGAAAAATCGCAGAGTTCCTCGATGCATATCCGGACGACTCGATGACGACTTACTACGCCAATTCATTGCTTGACCAGTTCTATCGAAAAAGAACGAAAGAACGTTCGATCAGGCTATTTGAATTATTGAGCTCATTCCTGAAGAACAAGAGTCCGCTCATCGACTTGTTCTTGCATCGGGTAGCCTGGCGACAGGACCGCTTCCGCGCTGAACAATGCTTTGACGCCGCAACAATCTGGTCAGCGATACGCGATCTTGACGATGGCTACGACAAGGCAAACTGCATTGGCCAATATGCTTACCTGCTTACCGACGAAGTCGCCAGCCAGGCGTACCACACCATCCTCGAACTCCACGAACCGTACAAAACAAGGGCTCTTGCCGGCATCTACCCCAGGATGGATACGCTTCGCAAAACGGAGATCCTGAGCTACTTGCTGCAACAATTTGCCTCCGGATCTTCTGCGGCCGCGTATCGTCTTAAGTTCATGTTCCCGTACATGGATAGTGCCTCCCGAGCCAAAGTGGTAGCCGCCCACCTTGGCCTGCCGGACGTACCGGAGGGGCTCATTGCCTATCTTGTTGTCCGCAACGCAGCCTATTTCGAGTACGACGATGCAGTCAGGCTGGCGGCCAGGGCCAGACTTTTCGAGTCGGACTATTACAGGAACCGCTGCCTGCTTAAACTAGCCGCCTTTCTGCACGACGGGGAAGTCGAAAAACTGTATGAGCAGTTTATGTTGGACTTCAACACGCAGCCGGCTACCTCAGCGAGGATACATAACCTGTACCATTTTGGATCGGTGCTGAAAACGCTGGACCCGACTCGCGTCATCAGCCTGGCACTGGAAAAAATTGAGTGCCTTGACGATTCCGCAAGCGACTATTACGAGCAAGCCAAGTATGGCGAAATGATGTTTGTCATGCCGCTGCTGACCGAAGCTCACAGGGAGCGGGCATTCGGCATCGCAGGGACGATCAGGGGGCGCTACGGGAAAGCTGTCGTGTCGAAGCTGAACGCCCATTTCACAAACAGCAAAGACTTTTGTGACTTCAGGGGGGCTCCGATATTCTATTGAATGGAAATTGCAGGTCCAACGGAAATCCAGGTCTTCGCTGCACCGCCAGGTATGTACGGGATCCCTATCACGTTGAAGTAAGCATGCTTTGAGCGAAACGCATTATGTTTCTTATGCCAGGGCATAGCATGATTCAAATACGGGGCGGGAATGGGACATCCCCGCCCCGGGGATGGAGTTAGATCCGTTCCAACTTCGCGACCGAGAGGTCGAGCACCTTCATGCCGAAGGAGCCGAAGTTGATTTGCGCGCGGCAGTTGGCGCCACTGCCTTCGAGATTGACGATCACGCCTTCGCCGAACTTGGCGTGGGCGACCGATTCGCCGATGCGCCAGCCACCGGAGGCACCGGAGCGTTCGTTCATGCGCGCCGCCAGGCGATTGTCGGCGCTTGGCACGGACGGCATTTCATCCCATGCCGACTTGCGTGAACCGGTAGAGAACCAGTTGTTCTGCACGCGTGCCGTCAGCCACTTCAGCGATTCCTCCGGCAGTTCGTCGAAGAAGCGCGACTTCATGTTGTAGCGCGTCTGGCCGTGCAGCATGCGGGTCTGGCAGAACGACATGTACAAGCGCTTGCGCGCACGTGTGATCGCAACATACATCAGGCGACGCTCTTCCTCCACGCCGCCTTCTTCTTTCGAGCTGCTCTCGTGCGGGAACAGGCCTTCTTCCAGGCCGGTGATGAAGACATTGTCGAACTCCAGGCCCTTGGCCGAGTGCACCGTCATCAGCTGCAGCGCATCCTGGCCTTCCTGGGCCTGGTTGTCGCCGGCTTCCAGCGAAGCGTGGGACAGGAATGCGGACAGAGGCGACATCACGGTCGCCAGCGGAGCATCGGCGTCGATGATCTCCACGCCGTCTGCTACCACCACTTGCGCGCCGGCGGAGGCCGAAGCCTGCGGACCGAGGTGCGCAGGCGCCCCCTGTCCGAAGCCTTCTTCGGACACGAACTGCGTAGCAGCGCTGACCATCTGCTCCAAGTTCTCGACGCGGTCGGCGCCTTCCTTCTCATTCTGGTAATGCAGCAGCAGGCCGGAGGAATCCAGCGTGATCTTCACCAGTTCCGGCAGTGCCAGTTGCTGGGTCTCGAAGCGCACCCCCTCAATCAGCTTGGTAAAGGCGGCCAGCGAGGTGCCGGCCTTGCCGACCATGTACGGCACTGCGGCGTACAGCGAGCAGTTGTAGGTGGCTGCTGCGTTCTGCAGTTGCTCAATCGAGCGCGCACCGATGCCGCGCGCCGGGAAATTCACCACGCGCAGGAAGGCCGAATCGTTATGCGGGTTGTCCATCAACTGCAGGTAAGCGATGGCATGCTTGACCTCAGCGCGCTGGAAGTAGCGCAGGCCGCCGTACACGTGGTAAGGCATGCCGGCCGAGAACAGGGCATGTTCGATCACGCGCGACTGCGCATTCGAGCGGTACAGGATCGCGACTTCGCGGCGCAGGGCTCCCTCGGCGATCAGCGACTTGGCTTCTTCAATGATCCACTGCGCTTCCTGCAGGTCCGAGCTGGCTTCGTACACGCGTACCTGCTCGCCATGGCCGGCGTCGGTGCGCAGGTTCTTGCCCAGGCGGCGGCTGTTGTTGGCGATCAGCAGGTTGGCCGAATCCAGGATGTGGCCGTGCGAGCGGTAGTTCTGTTCCAGCTTGATCAGGTTCTTGACCTGGAACTCGCTTTCGAAGGCCTGCATATTGCCTACGTTGGCGCCGCGGAAAGCGTAGATGCTCTGGTCATCGTCGCCCACGGCGAACAGCGCGCCGCCGAATGGCGAGGCATGGCCAGCCATCAGTTTCAGCCAGGCGTACTGCAGGTTGTTCGTATCCTGGAACTCGTCGACCAGGATGTGGCGGAAGCGTTGCTGGTAGTGCTGGCGCAGCGGTTCGTTGCGCGACAACAGTTCGTAGGTGCGCAGCAGCAGTTCGGCGAAATCCACCACGCCTTCGCGCTGGCACTGGTCGTCATAGAGCTGGTACAACTCGACCAGTTTGCGCTCCAGCGCGTCGTAGGCCTCCACCTGCGAGGCGCGCAAGCCCTGGTCTTTGTTGTTATTGATGAAGTACACCACCTGCTTCGGCGGGAACTTTTCATCGTCGATATTGTTCGCCTTCAGCAGGCGCTTGATCATCGATAGCTGGTCTTGCGAATCGAGGATCTGGAAAGTCTGCGGCAGGGCCGCATCCTTGTAGTGGGTGCGCAGCAAGCGGTTGCACAGGCCGTGGAAGGTGCCGATCCACATGCCGCGTGTATTGATCGGCAACATGGCGCTCAGACGGGTGAGCATTTCCTTTGCCGCTTTGTTGGTAAAGGTCACCGCCAGCACGCCGGACGGGGATACCTGGCCAGTCTGGATCAGCCACGCGATACGGGTGGTCAGCACGCGCGTCTTGCCCGATCCGGCACCGGCCAGAATCAGGGCATTTTGCGGTGGCAGGGTGACTGCTGCGAGTTGTTCGGGATTGAGGTTGTGGAGGAGATTTTGCATCCCTCCATTATACCGGCGCAGCGCTTGGGAGGCCGGGAGACGGGGCGTGGCGGCTGGCTGGTCTCGTCATTGGTGATTGATAGGCCCGGAGTTTGGCGTCATAATTAGGTTTGTTAAAACGTTAATATGATGCCGAATTTACGTTGGGCCCGGATATGACAATGGACACATCAGATCAAACCAAGCTTCTTGCGAAGGCGCTCTACGAAATTCGGCTGCTTCTTTCTGGCTATCTTGGCAGTTCCGTGGACGCAGACATGTCGGTGCGCATCGCGGCGCACATCGCGTATGCTCTCCATAATGAGGCTTTAGCAGTTTGTGACGGAGACACCTTTGACTTGGCTGGCGCTACCAAAAAAATCGAGGCAATTGATCGCTTGCTCGATCAACGAGTGAGCGAACGCTTGTTATGAAAGCGCTTTTGCCCAACCATTCCGTCAACCGGGCCTCCGCAACGCTGCTCGTTGCTATGGCCGCTTACGTTCAACGTTGGGTCTCACATGGTTAAGGTCAGGCTTGCTAAGAATGCTGACGTACCTCAAGTTGGCGCGCTTTACGTCGAGGCTGGATACGGTGGTGGGATCGATGAAAACGACACAGTAATTGTTGCCACCGCGAGCGAGAAAATTGTTGGTGCGGTACGCTTATGTTCTGAAGATGGCGTCACAGTGCTTCGAGGCATGCAGGTCAGCGAAACGTTCCAAAGGCAAGGAATCGGTTCGCAGTTGCTGAAGGCTTGTGCCGGGCATATGGACATTGGCCAAGCGTTTTGCCTGCCATATTCACACCTCGCGGAGTTCTACGGTGCCGCGTCGTTTGAAGCCGTCAGTGCCGAAGAGCTGCCGGACTTTTTGGCCAAGCGGCTATACTCATATTTGGCTCGGGGCCAAGACGTTATTGCTATGCGGCGTAATGGGCTCGACCAAGCATTCCAGCCGACGCCTTCGGCGCGGCTGAATTAGCACGTTGGACTATCGATCAATGACGTACGATCCTATTACCGAAGTAGAAGATACGACGTTGTGCTTTGGATGGAGGAGGCCGTTGCGCTTCGTGGTTTCAAACCACCTAAGATCGCAGTTCATTCCGCCAACTCTTCGGCAAGGGATAAGATGATCGCAGGTATCCTATCTCTCGAACGTCTGGTAGCCAGAACATGAGCCCCATCGCTAATCATAGGTTCCGTTGGACGCCTAAGGGCGCCGCTGAGCAAGCACGTTGTCCCATATGAATAATCTCTTGATGCTCTTCTTTGTAGCCTTCCTTTCAGCGAACGCGCTTGCCCAGAGCTCGGAGCCTCACAACTACAAGCCAGCCGCTGGTTATGTGCCGGACGCCGCAACTGCGGTGGCGTCGCAGTTGCAGAAATCTCCAGAGATGATGCCACCGTTCGTCGCATTAGCCATGGCAAGTAAATAGTCCAACAATTCAGTCAGCAGGACGCGCGCCCCCTGATTGGCGTACGTTGGAAAAAGAAGCATGAATTCCTTGTCACCGCTGCACTAAATTATGCTCTTCGCCATTTGCTATGCGTTTCTATTGTGCACGCATGCCTTATTGAATAAGCGCGACTTCAAACAAAGCCCTGAAAAGCGGGAGCGGTACAATGCACTTCCCCGTTACTACAAATTTTGTTGCTGGTTCGTCGTCATGCCGATGTTTGCGGGGGGGAATACTTATACCTTGGCTTTTCATGTTTTCGTTGGTGGGCTTCTTCCTTCTTGAGGCTGCATGCATTAGGTGGTACCGCCGTAGGGGGCTATTCGGATGAGTGCATTCTTGTATGAGGGGCGGTCGAATACCGCTGGCCGCGCGCACGGAATTTGCCAAGAATGCGTTCGCCCTAGAGCCTACATGAAGCTTCTCGCGATTTTCAAATCCTGCAAAATTCTCACCGCCTGTGGCGCCAGCCCAGTTGAATCATGGCACGTCTGATGTGCTATCGGCCAAAGTAGACCGTCATCGACTATTGAGGAACATGTGCCTACATTGAATGACCGGGATATCCAGGCTGTGGTGGATCTAGAGGCTGACCGGCTCCTCCGCTTGAATCCATGTGAACTGATGCAGATTCAATCTCACGACCTCGTTCGCGTCGTTGGCAATAGTGAGATCTGCGTTCATGTGAGTCCGTGTTACGTGCTGTCTGCCTTATAATTCAGCTTCTCGTGCGTCCAGGATAGAAGGGGCCGACAACCTGGAACGTTGTCTGGCCAAATTATAGATAGTAGAGTTCACCCGTATGCTGAGAGCAATGTACCGCTTCGCATACGTCGAATAGCGAGGAATATATTCCTATGTCAGCGGAAGTTTACTGGGTTCGTGATATCGAACCTCTAAGGCTAGCAATCATGCCTCGTCCTCGAGGTGGTGATTGGCTTGAAGATGAAATCGCAGGCTGGAAACGGTCAGGGGTCACCCATGTCGTCAGCCTGCTGCATCGATATGAAATCGAAGAACTGTCCATTTCAAATGAGGCGGCACTTTGCAAGGTTAGCGGGATCGAGTACAAGTCATTGCCGATTCAAGATCGAAGTACGCCCGCTTCTTCAGCGGACTTCTTCGCGCTGGTACACGAGTTGACTTCGCTGGTGCAAAACAATCACGGCGTTGCGGTGCATTGTCGCGCTGGCATTGGTCGTTCCGGCCTCACTGCTGCTTGCGTACTACTGAAGCTTGGAATTCCCGCAGCGGAGGCATTTGCGATTCTGTCGCGAGCTCGCCGCCTGCCGGTCCCTGATACGCAGTCTCAGGTCGAGTGGTTTCATTCGGTCGCTGTCCCTCGGCTTCTGCAGCGAATCTAAGCCAATGCGTAAGCGAATCACCCTGATACGGGAGCCCGGCGGCAGACTATGTCGGCGTTTGCGTCGGCCCTGCGCCAGGCAAATTCGGCTCGCCGAATATGCCTTTGTAGGCCGCGTACACCGAGCATTGAATGATCATTGCGATGACCATCAGGACTGACTGCTGCACTGCTGCGCCAAGTAGTGTTTCGCCGAACAGTATTATCACCATACTCGACAACAGCATCACAATCACTACCCACGACAGGAAGTACAGCAGGAAGGGACGCAAGGCACGCCATACCCCGAAGAAGCTGAAGAAAAGTGCTTTGCCGACGCCCATCTGCTGCCAGAAGATCAGCAGTGCCGCAAACAGCATGGCCATGCTGACTGGCAGGGAAACCAGGAAGACAACCAAAATGGCAAAGTTTACATTGCCATTGGCTGCCACCGCGCTGGCCTTCATCTTCTGCTCCACTAACTGGCGCATGGTATCGAGACCGACAATGCTCGCAAACACGAAGGTGAGCAAGATCAGCACAATCACAAACAGCGTGCCCAATCCAGCAAGGCGCGGAAAGACCGGTTTCTGGAAGATAGGGTGCAGCATTTCCGGCGTCAGTTTCTGCTGGCGGTCAGCTGCTGCGCAGGCTTGCACGAACACGGCTGTGAACACCGGAGCGAGAATCATCGGCAGCAACTGTCCCAGCAGGGGAATAATCCCCATTATCATCCCCGCCACCAGATAGGCCAGCATCAGCAGCATCAGCCCGCCGGGCTGCTTGCGGAAGATGGCGAAGCCTTCGCGGATCCAGGCGATGCCTGCGCTGGCGGGTAAATGACTCATTTAATACAACTCCGGGGCCGGTACGGCAATGCGTGTGCGCAGGATGCGCTCAAAGTGGGTAGGGTCGTGCGGCGTCAGCATTTCGGCGGCGCGCGGCAAATAAAAATCGTACAGTCTCGATATCCAGAAGCGCAATGCTCCGGCGCGCAGCAGGGCAGGCCACAGCGAGTGCTCGGCGGCCGTGAATGGCCGCACGGCGTGGTAGGCGTCCAGCATGGCGCGCACGCGTGCTTCGTCGAGCGCGCCGGTGGCGAGGTCGATGCACCAGTCGTTGACGGTCACGGCGACATCGAACAGCCAGCTATCGCAGCCTGCGAAGTAGAAGTCGAAGAAGCCGGTCAGGCGCTCGCCGTCGAACATCACGTTGTCGCGGAACAGGTCGGCGTGCACCGGGCCGCGCTGCAGCGTGTGGTAGTCGGCGGAAGCATGCAGCGCTTCCTGGAATTTCATCTCGTCGTGCAGCAGGTGGGCTTGTTCCAGCGCCAGGTGCGGCAACACGGCGGCGGTAGCTTCGCGCCACCACGGCAGGCCGCGCAGGTTGGGCTGGTGCAGCGTGAAGTCCTGGCCGGCAAGGTGCATGCGCGCCAGCATGGCGCCAACGGCGGCGCAGTGCACCGGCTGCGGCGCCATTTGCGGCTTGCCTTCGAGCTTGGAGACGATGGCGGCCGGCTTGCCGTGCAGCGGGACGCAGAGTTCTCCCTGGCCGTTGGGCACGGGCGCAGGCACCAGCACGCCGTGTTCGGCGAGGTGGCGCATCAGCTGCAGGTAGAACGGCAGCTGCTCGAACGTCAGGTTTTCAAAAATTGTGAGCACGAACTCGCCGCGCTCGGTAGTCAGGAAAAAATTGCTGTTCTCGATGCCGGACGCGATGCCTTTCAGCGCGACGGCTTTGCCAAGGGGGAATTGCTTGATCCAATGGCCGACATCTTCCAGTGAGACCGGGGTAAAAACTGCCATGAGAAACCAGGTTAAGTGTTCGTACGGGGCGCGCGCTTATTTAGTTGACGCGGCCGGCTGGGCTGGCGGTGGAGGCGGCGGGCCGTCCTCCTTGTCCGCTTCCTCGGCAGAGCGTTTCTTCTTCTTGGCGAGGAGGTCGAACTCCAGCACGGTCCACTGCGGGCCACGGTTGGCCGAGCCGGCTGCATCGCCGGGCAGTGCGCTGCCAGCCGGGGTATTCGGCTTGACGGTATACGTGCTTCCGCCGCTCTTGACCTTGGCTTCGGTCACGCGGCCACCTTCGCGCTTTTCCACAATCCTGGTTTGCGTGCTCGGCTTGGCCGAGACGGTTACCGGATTGTCGACTTCCTCGATGCGTTCCAGTTGCTGCGGCTGGGGCGGGGCAGACTGCGCCACGGCGCCGGTGGCCAGCAGGACGAAGGGAAGGGCAAGCCAGGAAGTTTGGGCGCGCATGATGGGATTTCGTTCAATTTATTGGTTTAACCATTGTATCAAATGCCCTCCTGTCCCGTTGTAAAACTCTGCGATAATGGAATATTGAGATTTACACCACTCTCCCGCTATGCAAAAGACCCTGTTGCTGGTCGATGGTTCCAGCTACCTGTACCGTGCCTTCCACGCCCTGCCTGACCTGCGCAGCGCCGAAGGCCATCCCACCGGCGCCATGCACGGCATGGTCAATATGCTACGCCGCCTGCGCGCCGACTTCCCGGCTGCCTACATCGCTTGCGTGTTCGACGCCAAGGGCAAGACCTTCCGCGACGATATGTATCCCGACTATAAGGCGACCCGCGCGCCGATGCCGGATGACCTGCGCCTGCAGATCGAGCCGATCCATGAGGCGGTGCGCGCCATGGGCTGGCCGATCCTGATGGTAGAAGGGGTGGAGGCCGACGACGTGATCGGCACGCTGTCGGTGCAGGCCGAACAGGCCGGCCTGGACGTGGTGATCTCCACCGGCGACAAGGACCTGGCGCAGCTGGTCACGCCGAAAGTCATGCTGATCAATACCATGACCAATGAAAAGCTGGACGAGGCGGGCGTGCTGGCCAAATTTGGCGTGCCGCCGAACCGCATCATCGATTACCTGACCCTGATCGGCGATACCGTCGACAACGTGCCGGGCGTGGCCAAGTGCGGCCCGAAAACTGCACTGAAATGGCTGCAGGAATACGATAGCCTGGCTGGCATCATGGCAAACGCCGACAAGATCGGTGGCGTAGTGGGCGGCAACCTGCGCTCGGCGCTGGAGTGGCTGCCGAAGGGCCGCGAGCTGATTACCGTGAAGACCGATTGCGACCTGTCGGCGCACATGATGTCGATTTCCGAATCGCTGGGCGCCAAGGATGAAGACCGCGAGCAGCTGGTTGCCTTCTTCACCAAGTACGGCTTCAAGACCCTGCTGCGCGAGCTGTCCGGCCTGACCCCGGCCGCTCCGGCGCCGGGCAGTGCGGCTGCCGCTGCGCCGGCACCGGGCGCCACGGCTGACCTGTTTGCCGCGCCGCCGGCCACCATCAGCTACGAGACCGTGCTGACCGAGGAACAACTGGCAGCGTGGATGGCGCGCATCGATGCCGCCGAGCTGACGGCGATCGATACCGAAACCACGTCGCTGGAGCCGATGCTGGCCGAGATGGTGGGCATCTCGCTGTCCACCGAGCCGGGCATCGCTTGCTATATCCCGCTGGCGCACAGCTACCCGGACGCGCCGCAGCAGCTGCAGCGCGACTGGGTGCTGTCCAAGCTGAAGCCGTGGCTGGAAGACGGGACCAAGCCGAAGCTGGGCCAGAACCTGAAGTACGACGCGCACATCTTCGCCAACCATGGCGTGACCCTGCGCGGCGTCGTGCACGACACCCTGCTGCAATCGTACGTATTCGAATCGCACCGCACCCACGACATGGACAGCCTGGCGCTGCGCCACCTGAACCACAAGACCATCGCATACGAAGAAGTGTGCGGCAAGGGCGCCAGCCAGATCGGTTTCGACCAGGTTGAAATCGGCCGCGCCACTGACTACGCGGCGGAAGATGCCGACATCACGCTGCGCCTGCACCTGGCGATGCATGGCCAGGTCTCGGGCGACGAAGGCCTGACCCGCATCTACAACACGATCGAACTGCCGACCGCGGTCGTGCTGCAAAAGATCGAACGCAACGGCGTGCTGATCGACGCCGGCCTGCTGGCGACCCAGTCCAACGAACTGGGCGCGCGCATCCTGGAACTGGAACAGAAAGCCTATGAACTGGCAGGCCAGCCGTTCAACCTCGGCTCGCCGAAGCAGATCGGCGAGATCTTCTTCACCAAGCTGGAACTGCCGGTGGTGAAAAAGACCCCGAGCGGCGCCCCTTCCACCGACGAGGAAGTGCTGCAAAAGCTGGCCGAAGACTATCCGCTGCCGAAAGTGCTGCTGGAATACCGCGGCATGGCCAAGCTCAAGTCGACTTACACCGACAAGCTGCCGAAGATGATCAACAGGGCCACCGGCCGCGTGCATACCAACTATGCGCAAGCGGTGGCGATCACGGGCCGCCTGGCGTCGAACGATCCGAACCTGCAGAACATCCCGGTGCGCACCGCCGAAGGCCGCCGCATCCGCGAAGCGTTCATCGCTCCGCCGGGCGCCCACATCGTGTCGGCCGACTACTCGCAGATCGAGCTGCGCATCATGGCGCATATCTCGGGTGACGAGGCGATGCTGCGCGCCTTCGCGGAAGGGGAGGACATCCACCGCGCTACCGCCGCCGAAATATTCGGCGTGGCGCCGGCCGACGTGCAGCCGGAGCAGCGCCGCTACGCAAAGGTAATCAATTTCGGCCTGATCTACGGCATGAGCGCCTTTGGCCTGGCAGCCAACCTGGGCATCGACCGCACTGCAGCACAGAACTATATCGACCGCTATTTCGCCCGCTTCTCCGGCGTCAAGCGCTATATGGATGAAACCCGTGCCGAAGCCAAGGCGCAGGGCTTTGTGCAGACCGTGTTCGGCCGCCGCCTGTGGCTGCCGGAGATCAATTCGCCGAACGGCCCGCGCCGCCAGGGTGCCGAGCGCGCGGCGATCAATGCGCCGATGCAGGGTACGGCGGCCGACCTGATCAAGCTGGCCATGATCGCGGTGCAGGACTGGCTCGAGCGCGAAGGCCTGGCAAGCAAGATGATCATGCAGGTGCATGATGAACTGGTGCTGGAAGTGCCGGATGCCGAGCTGGCGCTGGTCAGGGACATGCTGCCGAAGCTGATGTCGGGTGTGGCGGAACTCAAGGTGCCGCTGGTGGCGGAAGTCGGAGTTGGCTGCAATTGGGAAGAGGCTCACTAAAGATGCCTGCTGATCGCCAAAATTTGTCAGCACTGACAAATTTTGGCAGCCGAGCTCGACAAACCTTGTCAACTTACTTGAAATGACAACAATAAAAAAATTGCAAGTGAGCGGCACCGTCTCTGTCGAGCTGGCTTCGCAAGGGCTTGAGTTAGCGAAAAATGCTGCAGGGCGGTAAAATGCCCGGTTTGCACGCGAAGGAAGCACCATCGACCCCGTCCTGACCTCCATCCTGCTGGCCACCACGATCGCCGGCGTTGCCAGTATTACGGCAGCGGCGGTGTTTTCGTTCGCCCTGCTGTCGAAGGTGGTGGAGAAGATGGTCAGCCTGTCGGTCGGCATCATGCTGTCCACTTCGCTGCTGCACGCGCTGCCGGAAGCGTTCGAGTCCGGCACCGACCCGCGCCACCTGTTCGGCGCGCTGCTGGCCGGCCTGCTGGCCTTCTTCCTGCTTGAAAAATTGGCAATCTTGCGCCACTCGCACCACCACGAGCACGACGGCCACCATCACCACCATGGCCACGACAAGGCCGAAGCGGGCCGTGCCGGCTGGATGATCCTGGTGGGCGACGGCATGCACAATTTCACCGACGGCATCCTGATTGCGGCGGCTTTCCTGGCCAACCCTCAGCTGGGCATCGTGACCGGCGTCGCCATCATTGCCCATGAGATCCCGCAGGAAATCGGCGATTTCATCGTACTGCTGAATGCCGGCTTCTCGCGCACGCGCGCCTATGTCTACAACCTGCTGTGCAGCCTGCTGTCCGTGGCTGGCGGCGTGCTCGGCTATTACACGCTGGACAAGGCCACCAACCTGATTCCTTTCGTGCTGGTGTTTGCCTCTTCCGGCTTCATCTACATTGCCGTCAGCGACCTGATGCCACAAATGCAACGCCGCGCCACCATGCGCGAGACCATCCCGCAAGTTTTCTTAATTGCACTTGGTGTTGTAATTGTGCTATTCCTCACTTCCAGTGCGCACGATACGCATTGAACTATTACGCATTGGCATCATTTTTGCTACGCTAAGGGGATAGGAGATTGCCCCATGCACGAAACATCGACCGAACACCACACTGCAGAAGCTCTGATGGCCGCATTCCAGCGCGGCGCCGGAGTGCAACCAAACTGGCAACTGACGCCGGAATTCATGGAAATGCTGGGAAAACTGGTCGGCACCTCGATCAGCGGGGCGCATAGCCTGCTGCTGAATCGCGCTGAGCTCAAGCGCAACATCCACGCCGACGCCACCGTCGTCGTCGTGCGCAACAACAACCCCCTGAAGTTCCTGCCTGACAGCCAGGCTGCCAAGACCCAGATGCTGCGCAAGAAAATGCCTGGCTTCATGGGACCGGTGGAGGCGCTGGAAGATGCCTTCGCCGACCTGACTGCCCACCAGACATGCGTGAAGGCCGGCATGGAAGGCGCCGTCGCGGAAGCGCTGGCGCGGGTATCGCCGCAAGCGGTCGAGGAGAAGCTGAAGCGCGGCGTGGTAGGCACCGTCCTGCCGATCGCGCGCAAGGCGGCCTTGTGGGACAGCTACCGTGCCCAGCACGCGGCCCTGCTCAAGGCAACCGACTCCGATTTCAACGGTACGCTGGGCGATGCTTTCCTGAGCGCTTACGAGCGCCGCCAGGACGAGATGGAATAAGGAGTCAGCCATGGCCGATATGCCCCAGCGCATTGCGCTCAGCGTCGCGGAAGTTACTTCCGTCGGCGGACGTGCATCCAACCAGGATGCTATTGGCCGTGCCGAGCGCGGTGAACTGGTGTGCTTCGTCGTCTCCGACGGAGCGGGCGGTCACGAGGGCGGCGAAGTCGCGGCCCAGACCGTGGTGCAAGCGGTCTTGTCCAACTTCGGCGAGCATCCCGCCTTCAGCGCCGACGCCACGCCGGCCATGGTGGCCGAAGCGGCGATCGCGGTAGCACGCAGCAAAAGACAACGCCCCACGCTGCAGGGCATGAGCGCCACCGTGGCGCTGGCGCTGGTCGACCGTGCAGGCTCCCAGGCCACTTGGGCGCATATGGGCGACACCCGCATCTACCTGTTCCGCCGCGGGCGCCTGCTGCATGCCACGCGCGACCATAGCATGGTGCAACAGATGATTGACGCCGGGCTGGCCGCTGGGGCCGACCCGCGCAGCCATCCCAAGCGCAATGTGCTGTATGCTGCTATTGGCACTGAAAATGAAGTGCTGCCGTCCGTGATGCCGCCAATGGCGCTGCGCGCGGGCGATGCAATCCTGATCTGCACCGACGGCCTGTGGGAATGGGTCGCCGAGCCGCAGATGGAGTTGTTGCTGGCGAAAGCAGGCAGCGCGCAAGAGTGGCTTTCCGCCATCTGCACCCTGGCCGACGAGCGCGCGGGCCTGGTGCATAAGGCGCGCGATAATTTCAGCGCTCAGGCAATTTTTATCGGTGAAGCTCCATGAACAAAGCAGTCGAACTGCCTAACAGCCTGCCAATTGGCACCCGCATCGCGGAATTCGAGATCCGCGAAGTGATCGGGGAAGGCGGATTCGGCATCGTCTACCTCGCCTTCGACCACTCGCTGCAACGCACGGTGGCGGTCAAGGAATACATGCCGTCGGCCCTGGCCGCCCGCGCCACCGACCATACGGTGACGGTGCGCTCCAAGCGCCACGCGGAAGCCTTCGGCGCCGGCTTGCGCAGCTTTATCAACGAAGCGCGCCTGCTGGCCCAATTCGACCACCCGGCGCTGGTCAAGGTGTACCGCTTCTGGGAGTCGCATGGCACTGCTTACATGGCCATGCGCTACTACGAAGGCCGCACCTTCAAGTCGGTGGTGCGCGACAATCCGGAACTGGTGACCGAAGCATGGCTCAAGCGCCTGCTGCAGCCGGTGCTGGGCGCGCTGGAAGCGCTGTACGCGGCCAAGATCCTGCATCGCGACGTCTCGCCGGAAAACATCATGATCCAGCCCGATGGCCAGCCGGTACTGCTCGATTTCGGCGCCGCGCGCCAGATCGTGCAGGACATGGCGCAGTCGCTGACCGTGATCCTGAAGCCGGGCTTTGCACCGGTCGAGCAATACGCCGACGACGAATCGATGCGCCAGGGACCGTGGACCGATATCTATTCGCTGTCGGCCGTGATGTATGCGGCGATCACCGGCAAGGCGCCGCCGGCAGCGGTGGCGCGCATGCTGAACGACCCGATCGAACCGCTGGCGATCAGCGGGCGCGAAGGCTACAGCAACCAGTTCCTGGAAGCGATCGACCGCGGCATGGCCGTGCGTCCGGAAATCCGTCCGCAATCGATCGCCGAATTTTCAGCGCTGCTTGGCCTTGATGCTGCCGCGCCGGCCGCCGCAACGCCTGCCGCCGACAGCGGCAATGCGCCAGCCGCAGCCGACGGCGCCGCCGAGGCCGCGCATGCCGGCGCAGCCGGTGACGCCAGCACTGCGACAGACAATGTACCGCGCCGCAACCGCCCCCGCACGCCTCGCAACGCCGAGAAGGGCGGATCCGCATCGGGCGAAGCCGGCGCCAGTTCGAGCCCGAGCGCAAGCTCGCCGTTTGATTCGGGCAACCGCTCCGGGCGCAACAAGGCCGGCAGCAAATCGGGCAAGCAGGCGGTCCCGGTTGCACGCAGCACGCGCCCATCGAACAACATGATCGCCGGCGGTCTTTGCGTCCTGGCCTTGCTGGTTGGCGGCATCACGTGGTTTGCCGACGGCAGCCCGGTAAAGCCGGCCGCGCCGGAAGTAGCCAGCGCACAGGTGCCGGCAGCAAGCAGCGCAAGCGCTGAAGCGCCTGCCAGTGCAGTCCCGGCCAGCGCGCTGGCTGAGGCCGGCCCCCCTGCCGCAGAGCCGCAGGTTGCCGTTGCCGGCAGCAGCGCCAACGCATCCGCGTCGGCAGGTGCAGTACCGGCGGCCACGCCGGCGGAGCAAGCCGCACCGGGCACCGCCGCCGCGACTGCTGCAGCGCCTGCGCCGACTTCCGGCACGCTCAGCATCGCTGTGCAGCCGTGGGCTACAATTTACGTCGACGGTGTACAGAAAGGCATCACACCGCCTTTGAAAAAACTGACGCTGCCTTTGGGCGAACATGAAGTTCGCCTCGAGAACCCCAACTTCCCAGCATATGTCCAGAAGGTCACTGTGGACGCCAGGAAGCCGGTCACCATCAAGCATGACTTTGGACAATGAAGAATAAGAGTTTCCTGATCGCCGCCGCGCTCTTGCTGGCTGGCTGCGAATCTTTCGGCCCGCTGCATGACAAGCCGGCACACGCTCCTGCCACTGCAAAAGAAGCGGCGCCGCCGCCGGTCAAAAAAGCACTTCCGCCTCCACCGCCAGCGGAGCCGGAAGTGCCGGACGCGCGCAAGGCGCTGGGCGCAGGTATCGAGATGTACAAGGCGGGTAATTTCAACGGCGCCATCAAGCAGCTCTCGGCGCCTGAACTGGCGAATGCCGATAAGCCGCTGCAGCTGGAAGCGATCAAATATACGGCCTTCAGCTACTGCGTCACCAACCGCGCCACCCAGTGCCGCCAGCAATTCGTCAAGGCCTTCAAGCTGGACAAGTCCTTCGACCTGAGCCCGGGCGAAAAGGGCCACCCGCTGTGGACGCCTTCGTTCGAACGCGCCCGCAAGGAAGCTGCAAAAAAAAAGTAACTGCTAATGAACGACGCGCAATGACGGGGTGTGACGCAACAAGTTCATGATCTCGTCATCCCGGAAGCCGTTCTGCTTCAGGAAAATCCAGGCATGAATGCTGCCCGCCTCCACATTGATGCGCATGGCAATCTGGACGATGTCCTGCGTTTCGAATTCCGCGGCCGCCAGCTCTGTTCTGATTTTCATATATTTGCTTTCGCGACAAGTTCGTTATTCCCGACGAACTCTCAAGAATATAGTCACACTTTCTCACGCAAATTTCCAACGAAAAGCGGGCTGGTGCGGCAAGCGCGCCACGTTGTAATACACTTGTCACAATCTTTACTTAGGCTGGCATCATGATTTGGACAATGTTGAACAGTTGGTACGCGCGGCGCCTCATGTCGCGCTCACATCACCACAAAGCCCTCAAGGAGATACCGGCGGGACTTTACAGCTACTGGAAAAGCAGCGCGCCTCTCGAATACCACGGCATCCCGACAGATGCCGTTTTTTTTGCCCGCGCCACGATTGGCCTGCTCGACTTCTTCGACTGTGCCGCGCAGGATGGCAAACCCTGTGCCCTGCCATCCAAAGCCGCCGACTCGGTGTGGCATGCCTGGCTGCGTTTATCCCCGCTCAAGCTCGAAGCATTCTGCCGCAAGCACTTTGGCCGCGTGGTGCCGCATGTGGAAGGCGCCGCAATGGGCGGCAACCTGGATGAAGCGCTGGCGGTCTGCCTGGTGCGGGCGCGCCTGGCCGAATGCCTGAATCCCGAAGGGCCGCGACTGCCGTCGCTGTTCTTGCTGGATAAGAAGTTGAAGATGCCGTCCGGCTTCGGCTACTCGGTCAAGCGCGGCCAGCCCGGCTACAGCCAACTCGATGCACAAGGCCGGTTCGACTCGGACATCCAATGCCCGCCGCAGATGGCGGCGGCCGGCCTGCTGACGGCGGGCCTCATCACGGCCTCCCAGTTCGACGACTTCGAACAGCGCGCGCGGCAGCAGGCTTCCAGCAGCAGCGACAGCAGCAGCGGCAGCA
This sequence comes from Duganella sp. Root336D2, assembly GCF_001425005.1. Lineage (GTDB taxonomy): Bacteria > Pseudomonadota > Gammaproteobacteria > Burkholderiales > Burkholderiaceae_D > Rugamonas. The sequence goes on from NZ_LMDB01000022.1 coordinate 92,508, forward strand.
GTTGCGGCTCAGGCTGCGGCAGTTCGGTTGACTGCAGCAGTGATTCCTCCAGTTCCAGTTGCGACAGCGGAGGCAGCAGCTGCGGAAGCAGCTGTGGCAGCAGTTGCGGCGGCGGAGGCGGCGACTGATTGAACGGCTGAGTTCGTGTCACACCATGGGGTCACACCCCAAGTGTGACACGGGCTGAACTGTACTTGGAAATATCAGGCGGGGCCGGTGGCGACGGGGCGGGTGCTGTCGGCGCACCATTCGGACCAGGAGCCGGGATACAGGGCGGCGCCCGGCAGGCCGGCGATTTCCAGCGCGAGCAGGTTGTGGCAGGCGGTGACGCCGGAGCCGCATTGCATGACGGCGCCAACCGGCGCACCCACTACCGGCGTCAGTTCCTGCTTCAGCGCGGCGCCGTCTTTGAAGCGGCCGTCGGCTTGCAGGTTGTCTTTGAAGAAGCGGTTGCGCGCGCCGGGAATGTGGCCGCCCACCGGGTCTATCGTTTCGTTCTCGCCGCGGAAGCGGTCGTTGGCGCGGGCGTCGACTACTTGCAGGCGTTTTACCCCGAGGTTTTCAAGCAGCTCGGCTGCCGACACTGTGCGCACCAGGGCTGCCTTGTCGGCGAGCTTGCCGCGCGGGCGTTCGGCGACCGACGTGACCAAAGGCTGGCCGGCGGCGCTCCATGCGGCCAGGCCGCCGTCCAGCACCGCCGCTGCGCCATGGCCAACCCAGCGCAGCAGCCACCACAGGCGCGCCGCGTACATGCCGCCGTGCGCATCGTAGGCGACAACTTGCGTATCGTCGTTGATGCCCCAGCGGCGCAGGGTTTCCAGCAGCGCGGCGCGGTCCGGCAAGGGGTGGCGGCCACGGAACACGCCATCGCTACCCGTCTTGGGACCCGACAGGTCGGTGTCGATATTGGCGAATTGCGCGTTTTCGATATGACCTTCGGCAAAGGCGTTGCGGCCGAAGTCCGGATTCATCAGGTCGTGGCGGCAATCGAGGATGACCCACTGCGGGTCGGACAGGTGCTGCGAAAGGGTGTTGGCGTCGATCAGGGTAGTGAACATGCGTGGTCCTTATACTTCGCTGGCAATCGGGTCGGTTTCGGAAATGGCCTTGCCACGTTCCGTGCTGCGGGTATTGTAGAACGTCGCGGCCACACCGGACAGCAGGATGATCGCGATGCCCACCCAGCTTAGCCAGCCGAAGCTGTCGCTGAACAGCAGCACGCCCCAGAAGCTGGAGAACACAATCCCGGTGTACTGCAGGTTGGCTACCACCAGCGTCTTGCCGAGGCGGTAGGCGCGCGTCATCGCCACTTGTGCGGCGGTGGCGCACAGGCCAATTCCCAGGATCAGCAGCACGCCGCGTGCGTTGTCCAGCGGGTGCCAGTTCCATCCGCTTTCCAGCAGGTGTCCGCTGAAGCCGGCAAAGAAATTGGTGACGCTGAAAAAGAACACCACGCGCGACTCGGGTTCGCCGGCCAGGCCAAGCTTGCGCACCTGCATATAGGCCATGGCCGACAGCACGGAGGAACCGAGCGCCATCAGGGCGGGGCCGAGCTGGTTGGCGTCGAAGGCCGGTTGCAGCAGGCAGGTGACGCCGACAAAGCTCATGCCGACCGCCAGGATCAGCGGCCATTCGACGCGGTTTTTCCGGTGCCACCAGCCATGGCCGAACAGCCACACGGCGATCCAGATCGGCGCCATGTAATTGAGCGTCATGGCCGTGGCCAGGGGCAGCTTGGCGATGGTGTAGTACCAGATCCAGAGCGAAAGTACGCCGACCGCGCCGCGCCACAAGTGGGCCAGCGGCATGGTGGTCTTGAGGGTGCCGCGCTGCAGGCGCAGCATGGTGAACAGGATGACCATGCCGATCACCCCGCGGTACATCACCATTTCGGAAACGCTGAATTCACCGGACGCCAGTTTCACGCACACCCCCATGGCGGCGAACAGGAAACTGGCAACTAACATCCAGAGTGATTGCATCAGGTGTCCAGTTTGCTCCGGTACCATTCATGGAAGTGCTGCATGCCGTCTTCCATCGGTGATTGATACGGCCCGGCGTCGTTCTCGCCGCGCTCCATCAGGATCTTGCGCCCGGCGTCCATGCGGGCGCCGATTTCATCGTCCTCGACGCAGGTTTCCATATAGGCTGCGCGTTCGGCTTCGATGAATTCGCGCTCGAACAGCACGATTTCTTCCGGATAGTAGAACTCCACCACGTTGCGGGTGCGGTTCGGGCCTTCCGGCCACAGGGTCGAGACCACCAGCACGTGCGGGTACCACTCGACCATGATGTTCGGGTACAGGGTGAGCCAGATCGCGCCGTGCTTCGGCGGCTCGCCGTTGCGGAACTTGAGCAGCTGCTCGTGCCATGCCTGGTAGGTGTCGGAGCCTGACTTCTTCAGGCCGCGGTTCACGCCCACCGTCTGCACGCTGTAGTCCCGGCCGAATTCCCAGCGCAGGTCGTCGCAGGTGACGAAGCTGCCCAGGCCGGGGTGGAACGGCTCGACGTGGTAGTCCTCCAGGTAGACCTCGATGAAGGTCTTCCAGTTGTAGTCGCAGTGGTGCACTTCCACGTGGTCCAGCATGTAGCCGCTGAAATCCAGGTCCTTGGTGACCGACAGGCTACCCAGCTTTTCCATGACGTCGTAGCCGTTCTGCTCGAACAGCAGGCCGTTCCAGCTTTGCAGCTTGGCCTTCGGCAGGTTCAGGCACGGGGTGTCCGGGAAGTGCGGGGCGCCAATCAGCTCGCCTTTCAGGTCGTAGGTCCAGCGGTGCAGCGGGCAGACGATGGTATCTGCATTGCCGCGGCCATTGAACATCAGCGCCTGGCGATGGCGGCAGACATTGGACAGCAGTTCGATACCGTTGGCATTGCGAACCAGCATGCGGCCTTCATTTTCAGCCGCCAGCGTGGCAAAGTCGCCGATATTCGGCACCATCAGCTCGTGGCCGACGTAGCGCGGGCCTTTCTTGAACAGTTCCTGCATTTCACGCTGCAGCAGCGTTTCGTCAAAATAGACGGTGACCGGAAGTTGCGCGTTGGAACGCGCCAGCTTGGCGTGGCTACCCAGATCGGACATCCAAACCCCCCTTAATTAAATAATCAAACCAAGAAGAGAAAGATCCGCAAAGACCTGAATTCAGATAATAAAAACGGTATTTCGGACAGAACCGGAGATTATAGCGTGAAACAGGCTATCTTCGCTGAACTATCTGGGGCGGGGCGCGCGACAGTCAATGTGAAAGTAATTGCAACGTTTCCAGCGGATTAGAGGCCGCTTTTTAGACCGGATACAGGAGTTTGTTCTAAAATAGCGGGCTACACTCAAGTTATATGCCATGTCCAAGAAAATGAATGCGCCCGCCACCTTCGAGGAAGCGATGGCCGAACTGGCCCAGCTGGTCAGCCAGATGGAAGCCGGTCAACTGCCGCTGGAAGCTTCGGTGGCAGCCTATGCCCGCGGCTCCGAGCTGGTGAAATTCTGTGCCGGACAGCTCGACAAAGTCGAAGCCCAGGTCAAGGTGCTGGAAGGCGATATGCTCAAGCCATTCGCCGAAGGCGAGGAGGCCGTCCAATGACCGCATCGTTCCAGGACTGGATGAAGACCATCCAGGCCGGCATGGAGCAGGACCTGGCGTCCTACCTGCCTGCCGACGATATCGTTCCGGCCAAGCTGCACGCGGCCATGCGCTACGCCGTACTCGATGGCGGCAAACGGGTGCGCCCGCTGCTGGTGCATGCCGCCGGCGCCCTGTACGGCGCCGATGCGCAGGCCCTGAGCCGCGCGGCCGCCGCCTTGGAAATGATCCACGCCTATTCGCTGGTGCACGACGACATGCCCTGCATGGACGACGACGCGCTGCGCCGCGGCAAGCCGACGGTGCACGTGGCCTATGACGAAGCCACCGCGCTGCTGGTGGGCGATGCGCTGCAGGCGCAAGCCTTCGGCGTGCTGGCCGGCGTCGATTCGGTGCCGCCGCAACGCCTGGTCGGCATGCTGCGCCTGTTGGCCGATGCCGCCGGTTCGGCCGGCATGTGCGGCGGCCAGGCGATCGACCTCGATAGCGTGGGCATCAGCCTGACGCTGGAACAGCTGGAGCGCATGCACCAGCTGAAGACCGGGGCGCTGCTGCGCGCTTCCGTCGTGCTGGGTGCGATGGCGGGCAAGGATTTGACGGAAGCCGAACTGAAGGCGCTGCACGATTATTCGCGCGCCATCGGCCTCGCCTTCCAGGTGGTCGACGATGTGCTCGACGCGACGGCCGATTCGGCCACGCTGGGCAAGACGGCGGGCAAGGATGCGGCGGACAACAAGCCGACTTATGTATCCATCCTGGGCCTGGAACCATCGATCGCCCTGGCGGAAAAATTGCGGCAGGATGCGCACGCTGCGCTGGCGCCGTTCGGAGAACAAGCTCTGCGCCTGCGTGAACTCGCAGACCTGATCGTGCAGAGGAAAGCTTAAACATGAAACTGCTTGAAACCATCAATAACCCGGCCGACCTGCGCAAGCTGGGCCGCCACCAGCTCACGCCACTGGCCGAAGAGCTGCGCAGCTTCCTGCTCGATTCCGTGTCCAAGACCGGCGGCCACCTGTCGTCCAACCTTGGCACGGTGGAGCTGACCGTTGCGCTGCACTATGTGTTCAACACGCCGCAAGACCGCATCGTGTGGGACGTGGGCCACCAGACCTACTCGCACAAGATCCTGACGGGCCGCCGCGACCAGTTCCACACGCTGCGCCAGTTGAACGGCATTTCCGGTTTCCCGCGCCGCGCGGAATCGGAGTACGACACCTTCGGTACCGCGCATTCCTCGACCTCGATTTCCGCCGCGCTGGGCATGGCGCTGGGCGCCAAGATCAAGGGCGAGCACCGCCACGCTATCGCCGTGATCGGCGACGGCTCGATGACCGCCGGCATGGCGTTTGAAGCGCTGAACAACGCCGGCGTGGAAAAGGACTGCAACCTGCTGGTGATCCTGAACGACAACGACATGTCGATCTCGCCGCCGGTCGGTGCGCTGAACCGCTACCTGGCGCGCCTGATGTCGGGACAGTTCTACGCCGCCGCCAAGAACGTCGGCAAGTCCGTGCTGCCAGGCCCGCTGCTGGAAGTGGCCAAGCGCCTGGAAGAACACGCGAAAGGCATGGTGGTTCCTGCCACCATGTTCGAAGAACTGGGCTTCAACTACATCGGCCCGATCGACGGCCATGACCTCGATTCGCTGATCCCGACGCTGCAGAACATCAAGCAGCTGAAAGGTCCGCAGTTCCTGCACGTAGTGACCAAGAAGGGCCAGGGCTACAAACTGGCCGAGGCCGAGCCGGTCCTGTACCACGGCACGCCTAAGTTTAATCCGGCCGAAGGCATCAAGCCGCCGCTGGCTCCTTCCAAGAAATCATATACCGAAATATTCGGCGACTGGCTGTGCGACATGGCCAAGGCCGACAAGCGCCTGGTCGGCATCACGCCGGCCATGCGCGAAGGTTCTGGCATGGTGCGCTTCGATAAGGAATACCCAGACCGCTATTTCGACGTCGGCATCGCCGAGCAGCATGCGGTAACCTTTGGTGCCGGCCTGGCCTGCGAGGGCCTGAAGCCCGTCGTGGCGATCTACTCGACTTTCCTGCAGCGCGGCTACGACCAGTTGATCCACGACGTGGCGCTGCAAGACCTGGACGTGACCTTTGCGCTGGACCGCGCAGGCCTGGTGGGCGCCGACGGCGCTACCCACGCCGGCAACTACGACCTGGCCTACCTGCGCTGCATCCCGAACATGGTGGTGATGGCGCCGTCCGACGAGAACGAATGCCGCCAGATGCTCTCGACCGCTTACCACTACCCCGGTCCTGCGGCGGTGCGCTATCCGCGCGGCGCCGGCATCGGCGCGGCCATTGCGCAGGAACTGACCACGCTGCCGATCGGCAAAGGCGAAATCCGCCGCAAGGGCCAGAAGATCGCTATCCTGGCCTTCGGTTCGATGGTGGCGCCGGCGATGGGCGCGGCCGACCTGCTGAACGCCACCGTGGCCAATATGCGCTACGTGAAGCCGCTCGACGTGGAACTGGTCAAGCAGCTCGCTGCCGACCACGATTTCCTGGTGACGGTGGAGGAGGGCTGCATCATGGGCGGCGCCGGCGCTGCCGTTGCCGAAGCCATGGCCGCCGCAGGCATCACCAAGCCGATCCAGATGCTCGGCCTGCCGGACAAGTTCATCGACCACGGCGACCCGGCCAAGCTGCTGGCGCTGGTGGGCCTGGATGCCGCCGGCATCGCGGCCTCGATCAAGGCGCGCTTCGGCGACGAACCACGCCTGGTGGTCAACAACGGTTGATCGGATATGCCCCACAAGGAACGGCGCTGCGGCGCCGTTTTTTTTGCCTAGCATGTTAATAGTGTTGCAATATTGTTGCGCTGTACATGTTTTTGCTTGAACAACATAGTTGCTTCCGCTAACGTGGCTGCTGCAAATGATGAATATTTGCGCAATCAAACAATTAACGGAGGAAGACGATGTTCAAGAAGATTGGTCTGTTCCTGTTTGCTGTAGGCGTTGCAGCAGCTGCCTATGCCGGTTCCCCTGAATGCTACGCGGCTTGCGATGCCGAACTCGATGCTTGCCAGGAGGCGGGCGGGCATTGGTACAACTGCCGCGCCGATTTCTTCGCCTGCAACAAGGCATGCGACGCCGAATAAGCGATTGAGCCTTAGCCGCCACCGTCACCAACATCTGCGAAGACATCGATGATCAAGCATTTGAAGACCCTGGGCATGTATGCCCTGATCCTGGCAGCCGGCCTTGCGGTCGGCGTGGCGGTGGCAAAAGTACCCGCCCTGTTCAAGAAGGACTTTGTGCAGGGCGACTACTCCGCCTACCTGACGCAGCATAAGGCGCAGGTAGTGTTGTACGGTACGGAGACCTGTCCCTATTGCGCCAAAGCGCGTGCCTACTTCAAGGAGAACGGTATTGCCTACGCCGACCTGGATGTCGGCAAGCCGGGCGAGTCGCGCGAGGAGTTCAAAAAACTCGGCGGGAAAAACGTTCCCCTGCTGCTGATAGGCGAGCGCCGTATAGACGGCTTTAATGTCGCCGTTATCCATGCGGCATTGAAGGCCGACGGGCGTGCTATGCTGGGCCGGTGATCTTCCCCCACGGAGGCAGTCGTGAAAGCCGCAAGCCTTGCCGTTATCCTGCTGGCCGTGTGCGCCGCAGCCTTTGCCGGGCAGCCCCCGCCCCCATCGATCAAGTTGCCCACGATGGAGGACGCGCCGGCTGAGGCGCCAGCCAAAACCAGGTCCTCCACAACGCAGCAGAAACGCGCCGCCACCACGCTGCCTGCCCGCATGCCGTACATCGTCATGTATGCCACGGCCACCTGTCCCTATTGCGCCAAGGCGCGGGCGCATATGGCCGCGCGCGGCATTCCTTATGAAGAGCGGGATGCCGGTGATTCGCAGGAGTTCGGGCAGCTCGGCGGACGCGGTGTGCCGTTGTTCGTCATCGGTTCTGAAGTGCTGCATGGTTTCAATCCTGCAGCGCTGGATGCCGCTATCCGGCGCGCTGCGCCTTGATTTCTTGCGCTATCTCTCGCTCGCGTTGCTGGCAGTGTTCACCCCTGCGCTTGCGCAAGTGCCCGATTCCGGTCGTTGGCAGGAACTGCGCTTTGCTGCGGAGGAAGTGGGGCAGCGCGCGGAAGACCGGTATATTGAGCAGACGGTGTCGCTTGCCGCGGCTGGCCGGCTTGACCGTGACAAGGTCTTGCTGCTGCGCGTGAGGCGCGTCGCGCAGGGGCTGGTGCACGCGGCAAGTGCGCTCAAGCCGGCTGCTGCGGAATGGCCGTGGGAAGTCCACGTGACCGACGATCCTGCAGTCGAAGCGGAAAGCCAGCCTGGCGGCAAGCTGCTGGTGGGCAGCCTGTTTATTGAAAGCCTGCGGCTGGATGATGGCGAACTGGCGATCCTGCTGGCGCATGAAATCGCGCACGTGGTTGCGGAGCATGGGCGCGAGACCTTGTCGGAGGCGCTGCTCGACAGCCGGCGCGACTTGCCGCTGGAGGTGGTAGAGGAGCGGCTGGCCTCCGACATCCCCTTGCAATTTCGCCTGTCGAAGCTGTCCGCGATCCAGGAGCGGGAAGCCGACCAACTCGGCATGTTGATCGCCTATCGCGCCGGCTGGCCTCGCTCAGCCATGCTGTCCTTCTACAGCAAGCTTGCCGCCGATTCCAGCGGCCCCGCGCTGCTGGTCAGCCACCCCAGCGGGGCCACTCGCCTCAGCCTTGCCAAAGGCATGTCGCGCCTACTTGGCGACTAGTGCCGCGGCGCGCGCCATTTCCGCGTAGCCGGCGTCGCTTGGGTGCAGGTGGTCGCCGGAGTCGAAGCCGGCGCGCAGGCGAGTCGGGTGCGCAGGATCGCGCAGCAGCTGGTCGAAATCGATGGTTGCGTCGAACTCGCCGCTGTGGCGGATCCAGTCGTTGACTTCGTGCCGTACCTTGTCTTTGGCTGGCGAATAATGGCCCGAGTAGGGCGTGCCGTGCAGGGCGCCTTCGAATGGCAGCAGGGTGCCGCCGACGATACGGACCTGGCGTGCACGCGCGGCGCTGATCAGCTTGCGGTAACCGGCAATCATGGCGCTGGCCGTGGCTGGCGCTTCCTGCGGCGCGAAGGCGCTGCCGGGCCAGCCGATGTCGTTGATGCCCAGCAGGACGATCACCGTGCCGACGCCCGGCTGCGCCAGCACATCGTGCTCGAAGCGCGCCGCCGCCTTTTCACCCATTCCATCGGACAGCAGGCGGGCGCCGGAAATGCCGGCATTGGCCACGGCGACGCCGTCGGCGCGCGCGGCCAACTGGTCGGGCCAGCGCAGGTCGAGGTCCGGCGTCGAGCCGTTGCCGTCCGTGATCGAATCGCCGAAGGCGACGACGGCAAGGCGCGCGGGGCCTGCGACCTGCACGGCGCTGAGGAAGGTGCGGCCTGTCATGGCTTGTGCAGCCGGCAATGCGGTGGCGGCGGCCAGGTTGCCGGGGGCGACAAACGCTGTCTGCTGCGCACCCCAATGGAAGGTCGCCAGCGCGGTGCGCTGGGGCAGCCAGGTCGATATCGACAGGCGCTGGCGGGCGGCTATCGGCAGGGATGCCGCGTCACTGGTGGCCGTCTGCCCCGGCGCGATCGTCACGCCGCGCTGGCCGCCGAAGGTCAGTTGCACCCCTGAGCCATCCTGCTGCGACGAGGCGGCGCGCGACGCTTCGCCGCGTGTCGCTGCCAGCCGAGCCTCGCCGATCACGAGCGGCGCAGCGCCATAGCGGTTGGAGTAGGTGATGCGAACCTGCTCGCCGCCGACGCTGGTGCGCACGACTTCGCGCACCGTCTGGGCCTCCAGCGCGGGTGGCAGCATGGTGGGCAAGGCGAATTCGGCGCCCCAGGCTGGCATTGGCGCGGCATACCAGGTGGTGCGCCATTCGGCTGCGTGGACGGCGGTGGCAGCCAGCATTGCGGCCAGGGAAGCGGTCAGGCGTTTCATGAGGATTCTCCAGTTGATTGGGGTGGAGACATCCTCGTTTATTCTGAATGCGACTGGTAGCCTGGAAAATGGACTATAGTTAAGTCCAGAATGGAATGACTATGGATACCTTACGCTCCCTCCAGTGCTTCGTGCGCGCCATTGAACTGGGCAGCCTGTCGGCTGTCGCCCGCGAGCAGCGCACGACGCAATCGAACATCAGCAAGATCGTCGCCGCGCTGGAGGACGAACTTGGCGTGCGCCTGCTCGAGCGCAGCACCGCCAGCCTGTCGCCCACCATGCCCGGCCGCCGTTTCTATGAACGCGCCCGCGGCGTGCTCGAAGAATATGCCGATGCCGTGGCCGATGTGCGCGGCGAAACCGCCGCCGCCAGCGGCCTGCTGCGCATCAATGCGCCGGTAGCACTGGGCCAGTTTTGCCTCAACGCCTACGTACAGGACTTCCTGCGGCAATACCCGGGCATTGAAGTGGAGCTGATCCTGAACGACCGCATGGCGGACCTGGTGGAGGAGGGTGTCGACATCGCCGTGCGCCTTGGCAGCGACTTGCCGCCGAACGTGGTCGCGCGCCGGGTCGGCGTCTCGCCACGCATGCTGGTGGCCGCACCGGCCTACCTGAAAGCCCACGGCACGCCGCAAACGCCGGCCCAGCTGGCCGGCCATGAATACATCCGCTTCGCCTGGCTGAGCACAGGCGACCGGCTTGAATTATCGGATGGTGAACAAAGCGTGACGGTCGCCACGCATGGCCGTTATCGCGTCAACAACGCGCTGGCAATCCGCGACACGTTGGCTGCAGGCGCCGGCATCGGCCTGTGCCCGCAATGGCTGGTGCACGACCTGCTGGCCCGGCGCAAACTGCGCCGGGTGCTGCGCGACTGGCAAGGGCCGGGGCAGGAACTGAACCTGCTGTACCCCAGCCGCCGCTACCTGCCGCACCGGGTGCGGCTGATGCTTGATTACCTGCAGCAGCGCTTTGCCGCGCAGGCGGGTTTTTAACCGCGTTTGCGGTCGTGGTGCCACAGCACGTCGCTGCCGCCGGCGAAGCGGTTCAGCACGCGCGCCAGCACGAACATCAGGTCCGACAGGCGGTTCACATACTGGCGCGGGAAGTCGTGGATGGTTTCCGTCTTGCCCAGGGTGACGATGGCGCGTTCGGCGCGGCGGCACACGGTGCGGCAGACATGCGACACCGCGGCGGCGCGCGAGCCGGCCGGCAGGATGAATTCCGTCAGCGCAGGCAGCGTGGCGTTGTACTTGGCCAGCAGTGCATCGAGGCGCTCGACATGTTCTTCCTTGATCATCTGGTAGCCCGGAATGCACAGCTCTCCGCCCAGGTCGAACAGGTCGTGCTGGATCGAGACCAGTTCATCGCGCATTTCGTCCGGCAGCGGCTCGGCCAGCAGCACGCCCAGGTTGGAGTTCAGCTCATCCACTTCGCCGATGGCCTGGATGCGCACATTGTCCTTGTCCACGCGGGAGCCGTCGCCCAGGCCGGTGGTGCCTTTGTCGCCGGTACGGGTGGCGATTTTCGAGAGTCGATTACCCATTGCAGCCTCAATTTGTCGTTAACGCTGGCAGGATACGACAAATTACCAATGGTTGGGAGGGGATTTCCGCGTGCCTGCAGGATTTGAACTTACAATGGATTAATGAATAACAGCACAGCCTTCGTTGCCGCCCTGCGCGCGGCCCTGCCGCCGGCGAGCGTGCTGTCCGACCAGGAAGACACCCGCCCCTACGAATGCGACGGCCTCTCGGCCTATCGCCAGCTCCCGATGGCGGTCGCCCTGCCGGCCGACGAGGCGCAGGTGCTGGCGGTGCTGCGGATATGCCGCCAGTTCAATGTGCCGATCGTGCCGCGCGGCGCGGGTACCGGCCTGTCCGGCGGCGCCATGCCGATTGCCGACGGCCTGGTGCTGTCCACCGCGCGCATGAACCAGATCCTGCGCGTGGATGCCTATGCGCGTACGGCGGTGGTGCAGCCGGGCGTGCGCAACCTTGCCATTTCCGAAGCGGCCGAACCCAGCGGCCTGTATTACGCTCCCGATCCCTCGTCGCAGATCGCCTGCACCATCGGCGGCAATGTGGCGGAGAATTCGGGCGGCGTGCATTGCCTGAAGTACGGCCTGACCGTGCACAACGTGCTGCGCGTGCGCATGGTGGCCATCGAGGGCGACGTGGTGGAACTGGGCGGCGAATCGCTCGATGCGCCGGGCCTGGACCTGCTGGCCGCCTTCGTTGGTTCCGAGGGCATGCTGGGCATCGTCACCGAGGTCACCGTCAAGCTGGTGCCCAAGCCTGCCAGTGCGCGCGTCATCATGGCGTCCTTCAACGAAGTGGCGGCGAGCTGCAGCGCGGTGGCTGACGTGATCGCCGCCGGCATCATCCCGGCCGGGCTGGAGATGATGGACCGTACTTCTTCGCGCATGGTGGAGCCTTTTGTGCGCGCCGGCTACGACACCGACGCCGCGGCGATCCTGCTGTGCGAGGCGGATGGCACGGTCGATGAGGTCGAAGAGGAAATCGCCCGCATGACGGCAGTACTGCAAGCGGCCGGCGCCAGCGCGGTGCTGGTGTCGGGCAGCGAGGCGGAGCGGCTGAAATTCTGGTCCGGCCGCAAGAACGCCTTCCCGGCGGCCGGCCGCATCTCGCCCGACTACTACTGCATGGACGGCACCATCCCGCGCAAGCAGCTGGCGCGCGTGTTGTTGGGTATCGGGCAGATGGAGGCAAAATACGCCCTGCGCTGCGCCAACGTGTTCCATGCCGGCGACGGCAACCTGCACCCGCTGATCCTGTTCGATGCCAACCGGCCCGACGAACTGCAGCGCGCCGAAGCGTTCGGCGCCGAGATCCTCGCCTTGTGCGTGGCGGTGGGCGGCACCATCACCGGCGAGCATGGCGTGGGCATCGAGAAGATCGACTCGATGTGCGCCCAGTTCAGCGATGCCGAACTGGCCGCGTTCTCTGCGGTGAAACAGGCTTTCGATCCCCTGGCGCTGCTGAACCCGAACAAGGCCATTCCCACGCTGAACCGCTGCGCCGAATTCGGCAAGATGCATGTGCGCGCGGGACGCTTGCCGCACGCCGGCTTGCCGAGGTTCTGACATGGATGCGATCCTCGAACAATTCCGCGCCCGCATCCGGTCGGCCAGCGCCGACGGCACGCGGCTGCTGCTGCGCGGCGGCGGCACCAAGGACTGGTACGGCCAGAACGTGGTGGGCGACGTATTCGACACTCGCGCCTACGCCGGCGTGGTCGATTATGAACCGACCGAACTGGTTGTCACGGCGCGCTGCGGTACGCCGTTGGCCGAGATCGAAGCCCTGCTGGCCCGGCATGGGCAGATGCTGGCGTTCGAGCCGCCGCGCTTTGGCGCCGGTTCGACAATTGGCGGCGTGGTGGCCAGCGGTTTGTCCGGCCCGCGCCGCGCGACTGCCGGGGCGTTGCGCGACTTCGTATTGGGGGCGCAGTTGTTGGATGGCCGCGGCGAGTTGCTGTCTTTCGGCGGCCAGGTGATGAAGAATGTGGCGGGCTACGACGTGTCGCGGCTGCTGGCCGGCTCGCTGGGCACGCTGGGCCTGATTACCCAGGTCTCGCTGAAAGTGCTGCCGCTGCCTTTCTGCGAAGCGACCATCCGCTTCGAGGCGGATGAAATCAAGGCGCTGCGCATGATGAATGAATGGGCGGGGCGGCCGCTGCCGCTGTCGGGCACTTGCTGGCACGCCGGCGTGCTGACTGTGCGCCTGTCCGGCGCCCAGGCGGCAGTCAGGGCGGCGCAGTCAGGCATGGGAGGCGAGGCGCTGGCCGCTGGCGATGCATTCTGGAGCGCCTTGCGCGACCAGGGCGCCGATTTCTTCGCGGCGGCGGAGGCCGGGGCTGCGGAGCTGTGGCGCCTTTCGGTGCCGGCCACCGCCAGCGCGCTGGTCATGCGCGGCGAGCAGATGATCGAGTGGGGCGGGGCACAGCGCTGGCTGCGCGTCGACCGCGGCGCGGCCGACGATATCCGGCGCGTTACGGCGGCGGCGGGCGGCCACGCTACGCGCTACCGGGTAGCGAGCGAGGACCTTGGCGCGGGCGTAGGCGCCTTCCATCCTTTGGCGCCGGCGATCGCGCGCATCCATCAGCGCCTGAAAGCCGCCTTCGATCCCGCCGGCATTTTCAACCGCGGCCGCATGTACTGATATGCAAACGAACCTGGCAGATTTCATCAAGGGCACGCCGGAGGGCGATGAAGCGGAGGCGATCCTGCGCGCCTGCGTGCATTGCGGCTTCTGTACCGCCACTTGCCCGACCTACCAGCTTCTGGGCGATGAGCTGGATGGGCCGCGCGGGCGCATCTACCTGATCAAGCAGGTGCTGGAAGGCGCTGCGGTGACGGCCAGTACCCAGCTTCACCTGGACCGCTGCCTGACTTGCCGCAATTGCGAAACCACCTGTCCTTCGGGCGTCAAATACGGCCGCCTGGCCGACATCGGGCGCAAGGTGGTGCAGCAGCGCGTGCCGCGCAAGCTGCCAGACCGCATCAGGCGCTATGTGCTGAAGGAAGCCTTGCCGCGCCGCTGGCTGTTCGAGCCGGCCCTGCGCATGGGGCAGCTGCTCAAGCCTGTGCTGGGCAAGCCGTTGCAGGACAAGCTGCCGCCGCGCGGCCGCGCGGCAGCATGGCCAACGCGCCGGCACGCCCGCAAGATGCTGGTGCTGGACGGCTGCGTGCAGCCCGGCCTGGCGCCCAATATCAACGCGGCCACCGCGCGCGTGCTCGACACGCTGGGCGTGCAGCTGGTCGCAGCGCCGGGTGCCGGCTGCTGCGGCGCGTTGCGCTTCCACCTGAATGACCAGGAGGCCGCGCTTGGCGATATGCGGCGCAACATCGACGCCTGGTGGCCGTATGTGGCGCAAGAACAGGTGGAGGCGATCGTGATGACCGCCTCCGGCTGCGGCGTCACGGTGAAAGAGTACGGCCACCTGCTGGCGCACGACGGCGCCTACGCCGCCAAGGCGGCCCGCATTTCCGGCATGACGCGCGACCTGGCTGAAATCCTGCCCACGTTCGAGGCCGAGCTGGCGCAGCGCGCGGATGCAACCCGGGCCGGCGCCGGGCCAGTCGCATGGCACCCGCCCTGTACGCTGCAGCACGGCCAGCAAATCCGCGGCAAGGTCGAGGGCCTGCTGCGCGCGCTCGGCGTGGAAGTGAAACTGTGCCGCGACGCCCACCTGTGCTGCGGTTCAGCGGGCACCTATTCGCTGCTGCAACCGGAGTTGTCGCAGCAACTGCGCGAGCGCAAGCTGGCCAACCTGGCCGATACCGGCGCCGAGCGCATCGTCTCGGCCAATATCGGCTGCATCGGCCACCTGCAGTCCGGCACGCAAACGCCGGTGGAACACTGGATCGAGCTGGTCGACCGCGCGCTGCACGGCTAGCCTCAGCGCTCGGCCCACTTGTCCATGATGCGCGCCACTTCGGACAACTGGCCGAGGAACAGGTCCACCAGCCGCGGCTCGAAGTGCAGGCCGCGCTGGTCCTGCATCCAGGCGCAGGCATCCTCCAGTTTCCAGGCCGCCTTGTAGGGCCGCACGGACGTCAGCGCATCGAATACGTCGGCCACTGCAATAATGCGGGCGGCCAGCGGGATCTCTTCACCGGCCAGCCGGTTGGGATAGCCGCTGCCGTCCCACTTTTCATGATGCGACAGCGCCACGTCGTGCGCCATGGCCAGCATGCCGCCCTCGTGCTGGCCGATGATATGGGCGCCGATGCCGGGGTGGGTTTGCATGATCTTGTACTCCTGCGGCGTCAGGCGGCCCGGCTTTTGCAGGATGCTGTCGGGGATGCCGATCTTGCCGATATCGTGCATCGGCGCCGAAATGAACAGGTCATCGGCTTGCTGCTCGTCGAAGCCGGCGGCAGTGCCGAGCAGCCGGGCGTAGTGGCTCATGCGGATCACGTGCAGGCCGGTTTCGTTGTCCTTGTATTCGGCGGCCAGGCCGAGGCGCTGCACGATGGCCAGGCGGCTGGCGCGCAGCTCCTCCATGCGCACCATGGACAGGTGCAGCTTGACGCGGGCCTTGACCACGGCCGGGCTGAGCGGCTTGCTGATGAAGTCCACCGCGCCGGCCTCGAAGCCGTCCACTTCATCGGTCGAATCGGTCAGCGCGGTGACGAAGATTACCGGGATCTTGCTGCTGGCAGGGTTGGCTTTCAAGACCCGGCATACGTCGTAGCCTGTCATTTCGGGCATCATCACGTCGAGCAGGATCAGGTCGGGCTTTTCGTTGACCGCCAGTTCGATGGCGCGCGCGCCATCCTTGGCGAACAGCAGGCGGTACTTGTCCTGCAGGACCTGGCGCAACAGCTGCAGGTTGGTCGATTCGTCATCGACGGCAAGCACGGTGGCCTGTCGGGTCATGGCATTTTCCTTTGCATCGGCAGGCATTCGTCGAGCAGTTCCTGCAGGGCGCCGCGCGCCACCGTGAAGTCGAAGTCGTCGAGCGCGCGTTGCAAGGCCTGCAGCCGCTCTTCGGCCGCCCGGCCGTGCAGCAGCTCCGACAGCGCCGCCAGTTCCTGCTGGTCGAAGCTGCCGCGTTCCAGCGACTGCAGCATGGCATTGCCCATCGCGCGCACCTGTTCCTGGTCGAGCGCCGCTGCCGGGCCGGCTGCCGCTTCCGCGGCGGGCCCGGGGCGGATATCGTCCTGCGCCCACACCGCCGCCAGCGCATCGGACAGGCACAGGGCAGCCTGCTCCAGCAGATCCGGCAGCGCCGCCCGCCCGTCCTGCGCCTGCAAGCTGCTTTCCAGGCGCCACAGCGCATCGGCCAATTGTTCCATGCCGAGGTTGGCGGCGGCGCCACGCAAACGGTGCGCCAGGGCGGCGCAGGCGGCGTGCTGGCCGGTCGCGAGCCCGGCCCGCAGTTCCCGCTCTGCGCTTTCATACTCGTGCGCAAAACGGCGCAATGCGCGCTGGTAGGCTTCGCGCTGGCCGGCCCAGCGCGCCAGGCCTTTTTCCGCATTCAGTACCATGCCGCGCGCCGGGATGGCGGCCGGCGCCAGCTGCGGGGCGCCGGCGGGCATGCCGAGCACACGTGCCAGTTCCTGCGTCAGCACGGCCACATCGACCGGCTTGGTGGTGAAACCGTCCATGCCCGCCTCGCGCGTGGCATCGCGGTCGCGTTCCAGGACGCTGGCGGTCATGGCGATGACAGGTGTGCGCCTGCGGCCCGCGGCCGCTTCGTCGGCGCGGATGCGGCGCGTGGCTTGCAGGCCGTCCATGCCCGGCATCTGCACGTCCATCAGGATGGCATCGAATTGCGCTTCCGCCGCCAGTTGCGCCGCCATTGCGCCATCGCCGGCGCCGGTCACGGTATGCCCCAGTTTTGCCAGCAGCAGCATCAGCACCTCCAGGTTTTGCGGCACGTCGTCGGCTGCCAGGATATGCATCGGCGGCAGCAATACCGGTGCTGCCGCGCTGCGTACCGCCTCGTCGCGCGCCGCCAGCAGCGGCAGCATGACGTGGAAGGTGCTGCCTTTGCCCGGTACGCTCTCGGCCCACAGGCGGCCGCCCATCAGCTCCACCAGCTGCTTGCAGATGGTGGTACCCAGTCCGGTGCCGCCGAAGCGGCGGTTCATCGAGGCATCGGCCTGTACGAAGGGTTCAAAGATGGCCGCCATGCGGTCGGCGGCGATGCCGATGCCGGTATCGCCGATGGCGAAATGCACCATACGCCGCTCGCCTTCCCGTGCCGCGCTGGCAGCCAGCGACACGCCGCCCTGGCTGGTGAACTTGATCGCGTTGTCCAGCAGGTTGGTCAGCACCTGGCGCACGCGCAATTCGTCGCCATGGATCCAGTTCGGCAGGGCTGGGTCGTAGTGCAGCGACAGCGATAGTCCCTTGGCCTTGGCCGCGTTGCCCATGCTCGAGGACAGCTCGTCGCTCAGTGCCAGCAGGCTGAAATCGTGCAGTTCGAGCTCCACCGCGCCCTTGTCCAGCTTGGCCGTGTCGAGGATGGCGTTCAACAGGCGCAGCAGCGAGCGGCCGGCATTGCGCACCGTGTCGAGGTGGCGCCGCTGCACGGCAGTGAGTTCGCCATGCAGCAGCACGTCGGTAAAACCGAGGATGGAATTCATCGGCGTACGGATTTCGTGGCTCATATTGGCCAGGAAGGCGGCGCGCGCAGCGGCGGCGCCCTCGGCACGCTCCTTGGCCACGCGCAGGTCCAGCTCCATCAGGCGGCGATTGCTGATGTCGAGCACCACGCCGTCCAGCAGTTCGACTTCGCCGCTCGGGCCCAGCACCACATTGCCGTTGCCCCAGAACCAGTGGATGCTGCCGTCGCGGTGGATGATCCGGTATTCCAGCGTGAAGGGGCGGCGCTGTTCGACTGCTAGGCGCGCGCCTTGCTGGACTGCCGGAAAGTCGTCTGGATGCACCAGTTCCCCGAACAGGCGCTTGGGCGGGTCGCCCAGGAAGTCGGCAGCGGGATAGCCGGTCATGCTTTCGATGGCATCGTTGACAAACACCAGCGGCCAGCCGGGTGTGTTGCGGCAGCGGAAGGTTATGCCCGGGATGTTCGTGACCAGCGAGCGCAATTGCTCTTCGCTGGCGCGCAGCGCCTGTTCCAGGTCGCTCACGTGGTGGAACAGGGCGCGGTAGCGCAGCATGCCGTTGGCGAATACCACCAGCGCCGTCAGCAGCGCCGTGGTCACGGTCACGGCCAGCGCCAGGAAGCCGGCATTGGCAATGCCGCTGGCCGGGTCGAGCGGCACCCGGCCGACAAAGCGTGCCGCGGCCATGCCGGTGTAGTGCATGCCGGAGATGGCGCAGCCCATGATCAGGCCTGCCGCGGCGACGCTGCCGCTTTCCCCCAGCCTGCCGCGCAGGCCCTGCAAGCCGAAGCGCACCCACAGCGCCAGGGTCGCCAGCGCAATGGCGACCATGATGGACCAGCCGAACATCCACGGGTCGTAGCGCAACTGCAGCGCCGAGCGCATGGCCGCCATGCCGGTGTAGTGCATGGCGCCGATGCCGGCACCGACCAGCACGCCGCCCACCAGCAGGCTGCGCAAGCCGATGCGATGGCGGCTCAGCAGCGACAGGGCGACAGTGGAGGCGGCGATGCTGGGCAGCATCGACAGCAGGGTGGTGGCGGGATCGTAGGAGACCGGCGTGCACAGGTCGAAGGCCAGCATGCCGATGAAGTGCATGGCCCATACCCCGCTGCCAAGGGCCAGGCTGCCGGTCACCAGCGCGGCCAGGCGCAGCGTGCGCTTGCTGCTGCGCGCTGCCTGGCCGGCCAGCTGCAAGCCCATGGCGGACGAGAAACTCGCCACCAGCACCGACAGGATGACCAGCGCTGGAGTGTAGATCCCGTAAGTGAGTAGCGCCGGGTCGGCAGGCGGAGAGAACAGCTGGATCAAGTAGTGCTTGATCTCGCCCATGACGGCGCCCCTTCCTTATTGCGCTATCAGCTTCCTGATTTCATCCGCCAGGTCGGCAGGCTTGGTGGTCGGCGCATAGCGGTCATGGATGCTGCCGTCCTTGCGCACCAGGAACTTGGTGAAATTCCACTTGATGCTTTCCCAGCCGAAGATGCCGGGAGCGTTCTTCGTCAAATGCCGGTACAGCGGATGCGCATTGTCGCCTTTGACCTCGATCCTGGCGAACACCGGGAAAGTCACGCCGTAGTTCTTTTCGCAGAAGGCGCCGATTTCTTCAGCGTTGCCGGGTTCCTGCTGGCCGAACTGGTTGCAGGGGAAGCCCAGTACTTCGAAGGGCTGGCCGGCAAACTCCTTGTGCAATTCCTCCAGCCCCTGGTACTGCGGCGTGAAGCCGCATTTGCTGGCGGTGTTTACGATCAGCAGCACCTTGCCCTGGTACTGCTTCAGGTCCACGTTCTGGCCCGCCAGGCTGTCGGCGCTGAAATCGTAAACAGTGGTCATCAGATGATCCCCAGGTGCTCGGTACCGGCCGCCAGGTCGCGGGTTTTCGCATCCTTCGATTCCAGCTTGATGGCAAGGCGCAGGTCGTTCACCGAGTCGGCGTTGCGCAGCGCATCTTCATAGGTGATCTGGCCGGCTTCGTACAGGTCGAACAGCGCCTGGTCGAAGGTCTGCATGCCCAGTTCGCGCGAGCGCTTCATCAGTTCCTTGATCTCATGCACCTGGCCCTTGAAGATCAGGTCGGCGATCAGCGGGGAATTGAGCATGATCTCCACCGCCACGGCGCGGCCCTTGGCATCCTTTTTCGGGATCAGGCGCTGCGAGATCATGCCTTTCAGGTTCAGCGACAAGTCCATCAGCAGCTGCTGGCGGCGCTCTTCAGGGAAGAAGTTGATGATACGGTCGAGCGCCTGGTTGGAACTGTTGGCGTGCAGGGTAGCCAGCGCCAGGTGGCCGGTTTCGGCGAAGGCGATCGCGTGGTCCATGGTCTGGCGGTCGCGGATCTCGCCGATCTGGATCACGTCCGGCGCCTGGCGCAGGGTGTTCTTCAGCGCGATTTCCCAGTCTTCGGTATCGACCCCCACTTCACGCTGGGTGATGATGCAGTTGCGGTGCGGGTGCACGAATTCGACCGGGTCTTCGATGGTGATGATGTGGCCGTAGCTGTTGGCATTGCGGTGGCCCACCATGGCGGCCAGCGTGGTCGATTTACCGGAACCGGTAGCGCCGACCATGATCACCAGGCCGCGCTTGGACATGATCACGTCCTTCAGGATCGGCGGCAGGCCCAGTTCGTCGAACTCGGGGATCGAGCTGTTGATGGTACGCAGCACCATGCCGACGGAGCTCATTTGCACGAAGGCCGAGACGCGGAAACGCCCCAGGTCGCCCGGGCTGATGGCGAAGTTGGCTTCCTTGGTCTGCTCGAAGGAAGCGGTCTGCTTGTCGTTCATGATCGCACGGGCCAGGTCGGAGGTGTGGGCCGGCGTCAGGGCCTGCGCCGACACCGGCGTCATCTTGCCGTCGATCTTGATGGCCGGCGGGAAGCCGGCGGTGATGAATAAGTCGGAGCCCTTCTTGCTGACCATCAGGCGCAGCAAGTCGAACATGAATTTTGAAGCCTGGTCGCGTTCCATGATTAGCCTGGGAAATTATCTGGGATCTTGGCCGCTGCGCGCGCTGCGGCCGGGGAGATCATGTTGCGACGGATCAGGTCCGTCAGGTTCTGGTCCAGGGTCTGCATGCCGACGCTGTTGCCGGTCTGGATCGAGGAATACATCTGCGCGATCTTGGCTTCGCGGATCAGGTTACGGATGGCCGGGGTGCCGATCATGATTTCGTGCGCGGCGACGCGGCCGGAACCGTCCTTGGTCTTGAGCAGGGTCTGCGAAATGACGGCCTGCAGCGATTCGGACAGCATGGCGCGAACCATTTCCTTTTCTTCCGCCGGGAAGACGTCGATGATACGGTCGATGGTTTTCGCGGCGGAGGAGGTGTGCAGCGTGCCGAACACCAGGTGGCCGGTTTCCGCCGCCGACAGCGCCAGGCGGATGGTTTCCAGGTCGCGCAATTCGCCCACCAGGATCGCGTCCGGGTCTTCCCGCAGCGCCGAGCGCAGCGCGTTGTTGAACGACAGCGTGTGCGGCCCCACTTCGCGCTGGTTGATCAGGCACTTTTTCGATTCGTGCACGAATTCGATCGGATCCTCGATGGTCAGGATGTGGCCGTATTCGTTTTCATTGAGGTGGTTGACCATTGCTGCCAGCGTGGTCGACTTGCCGGAGCCGGTCGGGCCGGTCACCAGCACCAGGCCGCGCGGCTTGAGTGCGAAGTCGGCGAAGATCTTCGGCGCATTCAGTTCTTCCAGGGAGAGGATCTTGGAAGGAATGGTACGCAGCACGGCCGAAGCGCCGCGCTCCTGGTTGTAGGCGTTGACGCGGAAACGCGCCAGGCCCGGAATGGCGAACGAGAAGTCGCATTCCAGCATCTCTTCATAGGCCTTGCGCTGGCCGTCGTTCATGATGTCATAGATCATGCCGTGCACGTCTTTGTGCTCGAGCGGCGGCAGGTTGATGCGGCGCACGTCGCCGTGCACGCGTATCATCGGCGGCAGGCCTGCCGACAGGTGCAAGTCAGATGCCTTGTTCTTGACGGAGAATGCGAGAAGTTCGGAAATGTCCATTTATAATCCCTGTGCTTTTTCAATAGCCAAAAAAGCTTGGCCCTGTCTCATTCGATTATGTCCACAATAGCCCACAACTTGCAAGTTGTTACTGAAGCAATTAACGTTGCCGCACGCGAAGCGCGGCGCGTTCCCAACGAAGTGCAGCTGCTGGCTGTTGCCAAGACCTTCCCGGCGCAGGCAGTTTTCGAGGCGGTGCTGGCGGGACAGCGTGCTTTTGGCGAAAACTATGTGCAGGAAGGGGTGGACAAGATCCACGAACTGGCAAAAATGCGCGGCTGCACGCCGTTGGAGTGGCATTTTATAGGACCAATCCAGAGTAATAAGACGCGTCTTATAGCCGAAAACTTCGATTGGGTGCACACGATTGAACGCGAAAAGATCGCGCAGCGCCTGAGCGGGCAGCGGCCCGCGCACCTGCATCCCATGCAGGTCTGCATCCAGGTCAATACCAGCGGGGAGGCCAGCAAAAGTGGCGTACTGCCCGCCGACGCCGCAGCACTGGCCCGTACCGTGGCCGCGCTGCCGCGCCTTGTCTTGCGCGGCCTGATGGCCATCCCCGAGCCGGAAGACGATTTCGACAGGCAGCGCGCGGCCTTCCGCGTGCTGCGTGAACTCTACGATCAATTGCGGGCCGAGGGCATTGCGCTCGACACGCTGTCGATGGGCATGTCGGCCGATATGCGCGCCGCCATCCATGAAGGCGCGACCATTGTGCGCGTCGGCAGCGCCATTTTCGGCGCCCGCGACTACAACCAAGGGTAAGAAGTAATGAAAATTGCATTTATCGGCGGCGGGAATATGGCCGCTGCGCTGATCGCCGGCCTGGCCGGCAAGTTGACGCCCGGCGCAAATATCCACGTGGTGGACCCCAACCCGGCATCGCTGGAAAAGCTGCGCCAGGAGTACGGCGTGAGCGTTGCCGCTGCGGCCGGCGAGCCGGTGGCGGCGGCCGAAGTGCTGGTGCTGGCAGTCAAGCCCCAGGTCATGCACGAAGTGACGCAGCAATTGCTGCCGCTGCTGCAGGCGGCGCAGGCGGCCGGCCGTGCGCCGCTGGTGCTGTCGATTGCAGCCGGCATCCGCGCCGCCGACCTGGCGCGCTGGCTGGGCGGTTATCAGTCCATCGTGCGCACCATGCCGAACACGCCGGCCCTGATCGGCATGGGCGTGACCGGCATGGTGGCGTCCTGCGGCGTCAGCGCCGGGCAGCGCGCGGCGGCCGACCAGATCCTGCGCGCCGTCGGCGCCACGGTCTGGCTGGACGACGAGGCGAAAATCGATGCGGTGACGGCGGTTTCCGGCAGCGGCCCGGCCTATGTCTTCTATTTCATCGAAGCGATGCAGCAGGCGGCCCAGGAGTTGGGCCTGAGCGCCGAGCAGGGCAGGGAGCTGGCGATGGCTACCTTCAGCGGCGCCGCCCAGCTGGCGCTGCAGTCGACCGATCCGGTAGCGGTGCTGCGCGAAAAAGTGACCTCGAAGGGCGGCACCACCTATGCCGCGCTGGCCAGCATGGAGTCAAGCGGCGTCAAGGCGTCCATCATCTGCGCCGTCAAGGCTGCCGCCGCGCGCGGCAAGGAACTGGGCGAGCAGCTCGGCGCCGCCGGCTGAGCGGCGCCTCAGGCCGGCGCCAGGCTGCCATGGGCTGCAGTGCGGCCCAGGCCGGCCAGCAAGGCCGCCAGTTCGACTTCCACCTCCGCCACCAATGGCGGGATGCGCTCGATCTTGCCGGCTTCGGCCAGCATTTCAACCAGGCCACACAGGGCGCTGAGTTCGCGCGCGCCGAACAGGCCAGCGCTGCCTTGCAGGCTGTGCGCGTTCAGGCTGATGGCCGCCATGTCCGCGCACTGGATGCCTTGCCGGATCGCGGCAAGCTGGCGCGGGCCTTCCTGCATGAAGGCGGCGCATGCGGCAGGGCTTAAGGCGCGGCCAGGCGCGGCCGGCATGGCGCCGCCTTCGGTACCAAACATGGCGTCGAGGTCGGCCCGGCGCGGCGCATGCAGCTGCAAGCCGGCATGGCGGCCAATTTCCGCATGCAGGTTTGCTTCATCGATCGGCTTGGGCAGGAAACCGTTGGCGCCCGCTTCCATGAAGCGTTCGCGCTCCTCGGCTGCCGCATTCGCGGTCAGCGCAATGACCGGGATCGCGGGCTGGCGCACGCCGGCCGCGCCGGCGCGCAGCAGGCGCAGGGCGGCGATGCCGTCCATGCGCGGCATGCGGCTGTCCATGATCACCAGGTCGAAGTCGCGTTCCGCCAGGCGTGCCAGTGCAGCGGCGCCATCTTCCGCGATGGTTACCGCGTGCCCCATGTCGCCCAGCAGCTCGCGCAGGATGATCTGGTTGGTGCTGCCATCTTCCGCGCACAGGACCTGCAGGCGCACTGCATGCGGGGTGCGCGCCTCCAGTGCCCGCTCGACTGCCGGCTGCCCGGCCGGCAGCGGCAGCTGCACCTTGAACACGCTGCCGGCGCCGCGTTCGCTGCGCACCTCGATCGTGCCGCCCATGGCATCGACGATGTTCTTGCAGATTGCCAGGCCGAGGCCGGCGCCGCCATATTTGCGCGAAGTGGCGGCATTGGCTTGCTCGAATTTGCGGAACAGGCGGGAAATCGCATCCGGTTCGATGCCGATGCCGGTATCGCTGACCAGCAGCTCGATGCCGCCGTTGTGTCCCATGCCGGCAGTCATCCGTACTTCGCCGCGTTCGGTGAACTTGACGCCGTTGCCAACCAGGTTCATCACCACTTGGCGCAGGCGCAGCGGGTCGCCGCGCCACCAGCGCGGCAAGGCCGGGTCGATCTCCGCCACCAGCGAGATGCCCTTGGTTTCGGCGCGGTCGGCCAGCAGCGCCACCACGTCGCGCAGCAGGGCCGGCAGGTCGAAGTCGATGCTCTCGAACGGCATCTTGCCCGCTTCCAGGCGCGAAAAATCGAGGATGTCGTTAATGATGTGCAGCAGCACTTCCGCATTGCCCAGGCCGATGCGCAGCTTGTTGCGCGTTTCCGCCGACAGGGTGCGGTCTTTCTTCGCCAGCTGCAGCATGCCGATCACGCCGCCCAGCGGGGTACGCACTTCGTGGCTGATCATGGCCAGGAATTCCGATTTCTGCTCGTTCGATTCCTCGGCCGCCTTGCGGGCCGCGGTCGACTCGCGCAGTTCCAGGTCGCGTGCCTGCAGGGCGGCCACCTGCTTCTCCAGCGCCTGCTGCACTGCGCGCTGGCGCGCCAGCGCGCCTTCCAGCCCATTCAGCAGGTAGGCGCAGGACACCACCAGCACGGCCGCCACCAGGGTGAAATTCAGCGCAACCAGCGACCAGTGCATCAGCATGCTGACAAAGACGTTGGCCAGGCCCGGATCGATGCCGCCGAAATAGCCGACCGCGAACAAGGTGGCGCTGCAGCAGAGCAGGGCTGCCATGGCGGGACGGATGCCGAGCAGCACAGTGCATAGTATCGGCACGGCGAGCAGGTAGGGCTGGACCAGCGGGCCGACGGCGAAAAGCTGCACCACGGCGAGCAGGTAGCAGATGGCCAGGAAGGCCAGCGCCCGGAAGCGGAAAGAGGGGGAGCGGCAGAAATACAGGGCGCCGACGCACAGCAGGGCGACGATGTCGCTCACGATCAGCGGCCACTGGTTCATCTTCATGCTGCCCACGACGCTGGGCACCGCAACCAGCATGCCGAGGAAGAATGCGACGGCGCACAGCCCGTTCAGCAGGTTGTTGCGCCAGATTTGCAGGCTGTCAGCCTGTTCGTTCAGGCCATGCAGCCGCCGGGATATGAAATCCCCTGGCCCGTCGTACTGCGCGGGCCGCTCGGCTTGGGCGGGAGGACTCTTGGCGGGGACGAACATTGCAACATAAAAGTTTGGCTAAGAGGTTGATTTTACTACAATTCGTCACATGTTCACGCGCAGCTCAAGGCCGAACTGGCGCGGCGAATTGACCATCGCATAGGGCGTGCCCAGCAAACCGGTGGTCATATTGCCAATACTGGTCACGTAACGTTTGTCGAACAGGTTGTTGGCGTACAACGCCAGCGCCCATTGATGGCTGGCCGCTTCATAGCCGGCGCGGAAGTCGGTGCGCTGGGTGGAGCTGCCGACGCGAAAGCGCGGCGTGGCCAGGCAGGCACCCTGCAGCGCATCGGCGTTGCAGCGCGTGGCGCCGGTGTAGGCGTGCTGCAGGGTGAAGTTCAGGTCGCCGCCCGCCACGTCGCGCACCCAGTAGTCGGCGCCGAGCGCCGTGGTCCATTTCGGCGTGCCCACCGGCTGGCCATCGAGCCTGATGCCGTCGCTGGTGGTGAAGGTCTTGTAAGTCTGGTCGATGTAGGCGGCGCTCATGTTCAGGCGCAGGTCGCGTACCGGCTGCCAGCGCATGTCGAAATCCAGCCCGTGCGCTTGCTGGTCGCTGCTGGTGACCTGGTAGGTCGGGATCGCCGATCCATTGTTGACCAGGGCCAGCGACTGCAGGTTGCTGAACTTGTATTTATAGAGCGAGGCGTTGACCAGCAGCTTGTACTGGCGGTAGTAGTTCTTCACGCCGACTTCGGCATTCCAGACCTTTTCCGGTTCGTAGGTGGCATTCACCTGCAGCGCATTGAAGCCGCCGGCCTGGTAGCCCTTGGCGATCGAGCCGTAGAGCAGCATGTCGTCATTGAGCTTGTAGTCGAGCACTGCGCGCGGGCTGCTGTCGTTCCACTTGTTCTTTCTGGACAGCGGCGCCGAAGTGGCGCCGGCGCTGGTGAACTCGATGTTCTGGCTCATGGCGCCCAAGGCCATCATCAGTTGCTCCGGCGTGAGGGCGCCCATGCCGACCAGCGCGTCGAAGAAGCCGAGGTTTTGCAGGTTGGCGATGCTGTTGTCCAGGCCTGCGGCCGTGCGCGGCGGGCTGTACCAGCTGAAGCGCTTGTCGTCGCGCGTGAAGCGCACGCCGGTGGTCAGGTTCAGCTTCGGCGCCAGGTGCCAGATCACGTCGCCGTAGATTGCAGTGGCCTTGTAGCGCCCTTCAACGTGCATGTTTTCCTGCCAGGGGTTGCCCAGCAGCCCGGCCGGAATGTCGACGGCTGCCGCGGCGCCTTCCAGCAGGCTGAAAACGGGGAAGCTGGCGACGTTGCCGAAGATGGTGTCGAGGGTATTGGTGTTGGTGTTGACCTGGCTGGTCTGCTTCGCCTTCTCATGATAGAAGCTCAGGCCCGTGACCCAGTCGGCCATGCCGGTATTGCCCGACAGGCGGAACTCCTGCTGCCAGCTCCGGTTGCGTTCCGAGTTTTCGGTATCGACATAATGGGTGGCCAGGTTGGTGCCGTCGTTATCCTGCCGGTTGCGCGAGTCGAAGCGGCGGTAGCCTGTGGTGGAATTGAAGGTGGCCCAACCCAGCGGCACTTCGATGCGCAGCGTGCTGCCGCGGAAGTCGCGCGTTTCGCCGTTGTGCATGGCGTCGTTGTAGACCGGGGCCGTGCGCGGGTCGAGGTAGCCGGATGGATCGGCCGGCACCACGGGCACGCCGGCCACCAGGCCGATCGCCGGGCGCGCCATATGGTCGAGCTTTTCCGCCTCCACCGACAGCAGCACCTTGGCGCGCGCCGGGGCGTCCCAGCGCAGGGTGGCGCGCACGCCGTTGTCGGTGCCATGCTGCAGTTTTTCGCCGGTGGCTGCGTCCTTCAGCCAGCCGTCGGTGCCATGGTGCACGGCCGTGATGCGCAGCGCCGTGGTATCGCCAAGCGGGGTATTGGCCAGCAGCTCCACATTGCGGGTGTGGAAGCGGCCATAGCGCAGGCGCGCCTCCAGTTCGGTGTCGCGGCCCGGTTCCCGCGTCACGACCGAGATGGCGCCGGCGGCGCTGTTGCGCCCGAACAGCGTGCCTTGCGGGCCTTTCAGTACTTCGATGCGCTGCACGTCGTTGAAGTTCATGATCGCGCCGCCGGTCTTGCCGGCATAGACGCCATCGATGTACATGCCAACCGGGGCGTCGGTGCCGATGCCAAAGTCGCCGGTGCCGATGCCGCGCAGCGAAAGCGAGGGCTGGGTCGCCTGCTCGGCGTTGACCGACAGGCCGGGAATATAGCCGTTCATTTCAGCCAGGCTGGGAGCGGCCAGCTTGTCGATCTGGTCGGCGCCGATGATCTGCAGCGCGATCGGCACGTCCTGGGCCTGCTGCGTGCGGTTCTGCGCGGTGACCACCACGACATGGGTTTCTTCCTTCGGCACCGGCTCGGCGGCGACGGCGGCGCCGCTGCAGACGAGCAGGGCGCTGGAAATGCTGGACGACAGGACTTTCTTGCGCAGCTTCATGTGGTCTCCCCCGTTATTGTTGGTTGCAGCTTTCCTTCATCGATGCGATCCATTCGCGTATCAGTTCCACCCCTTCGCGGTGCGAAGTGGTGCGTCCCAGTTCCGGCATCATCACGCCCGTTGCGGTCGACTTCAGGCGGAATACGAAGATCGAATCATCGGGCTTGCCGGGATTGATGCCGAAGGCGTGGCCGCCGGTGCCGGCGCCGGCCGCCACGGGCGGCTTGCACAGGCCCAGGTGCTGGTTGGCCGGCGCACCGATTTCCAGGTGCAGGGCGGTCGTGTTGGCCGTGCCCTTGTGGTTATGGCAGTGGGCGCAGTTGATGTCGAGGTAGGCGCGGGCGCGGGCCTCGATCGGGGCATTCCTGTCGCGCCAGTCGACGTTGTGCGGCAGCTCGGCGGCGGCCGGCAGGCCGGACAGGTAGCCGGCCTGCGCCATCTTCTCCAGCTGCCCGTTCAGGTTGATGTGGCGCGCCTTCAGGCCGAGCGGCTCGAACTTCTTGCTCTTCAGGTCCGCCACATGGCAGGAGGCGCACTGGTTGACATTCGGCACCACATAGGTGAACTTCTGGCGGCCCTGGGCCGACACCAGTTCCATCGGCAGCTGGTCGCCGGTGCGTTTCAGTTCGGCCTCGGTCTGCGCTTCGTTCCAGACATAGGGCAGGGCGATCCAGCCCGTTTCGCGCCGCACCAGCAGGCGCGTCTCCATCAGCCTTACCCTGGACAGGTCGAGCGCCGTGCCGGTGCCGCTGTCGTCGGTGGCCAGGACGGCCTGGCTGCCGCCGTCGC
This sequence comes from Duganella sp. Root336D2, assembly GCF_001425005.1. GTDB lineage: Bacteria > Pseudomonadota > Gammaproteobacteria > Burkholderiales > Burkholderiaceae_D > Rugamonas. The sequence goes on from NZ_LMDB01000022.1 coordinate 121,225, forward strand.
GCGGGTAGTAGAAGGTCTTGCTGATGATGGTCCCGGTCGGGAAATCGAAGGCGGTATCGGGCTTGTATGCAGCCGACACGCCCTTCGGCATCCACACCGTGCGCAGCTTATGGGCATAGTCGCTGAACAGCGGCGTGTTCAGGGTATAGGGCAGCACTTCCTTGTTCAGCACCAGGCGGCCCTCGCTGGCGGCCATCAGGCGCCATGCACTGAGTTTCTCCGGCCGCCCTTCGGCGATGAAGTTCACGGGTTCGGCGGGCGGGGCAGGGCTGCGTGCGCAGGATGCGAGAGCGAGTGCGCACGCCGCCATGCCGGCCGCCCGCAGCGGGCGGAAAGCGGGGACGGCAAGCTTCATCAGGACTGCGAGCTGAGTTGAGGGATGCTGACCGGCGGCAGCTTGGCAAGCTGGCAGCGGTGCGGGGCCGAATCGGCTTTCGGGTTCTTGTACTTGTTGGGGCCATCGGCGTTCAGTACTTCGGCGCCGTCCTGCACGCAGATGCGCGTTTCGGCCGGCATCACGCCATTCCTGGCCAGCGCATTGTCGGAATAGCCGTCCCACAGCACGTCGGGCAGGTGGCCGGACAGGCCGTACAGCGCCACCTTCAGCGCTTTCAGGTCCAGCCCATCGGGCGCATCGCCGCCGCCCTTGAAGCGGTTGCCGTAGACGTAGATCGCCTTTGGATACGGATCGTAATCCTTGGCCACGCCCTTCTCGGTGAAGTAGCCGGTCGAGTGGTAGCTGGAGATGATGACGTTGGCGGTCTGGTTATTGGCGATGTCGTTGTCGAAGATTTCCACCTTCGAGTTCGAGTTGATCACCACGCCCGAACCGGCCGGCACGCTGGCTACCGCCGTGCCTTTGGCGGCGAAGTTGCCCAGGTTGTTCTCGTCGACCTTGTTCCTGAACACTCGCGTGCTGTGGCCCGGCTGCTGCAGGTTGGGCATGTTGAACACCAGGATGCCGCCGGTATTGCCGGTAGCGACGTTGTCGTACACATCGGCGTTGATGGTGTTCTCGATTTCGATGCCGGCCACATTGGCCTCGGCGCGCGAATTGCGCACCACCACGTTCTGCGACTGGCCGACGTAGATGCCCGCATCGGAGGCCGCGATGGCCACGCAGTGTTCGATCAGCACATTCTTGGTCTTGACCGGGTAGATGCCGTAAGCGCCGTTGCTGACTTTGGAGCCGCCGGTCCACTGTACCTTCACGCTGCGGATCGTAATGTGGTCGCCATCATTGATCTTCAGCCCATCGCCCTTGGAGTCTTCGATGGTCAGGCCTTCGATGGTGAAGTTGTTGCCGTAGACGAGCAAGCCTTCCGGCCCCGTTACCTGCGGTTTGAAAGACAGGATGGTCTGGTCCATCCCGGCCCCGCGTATGGTCACGCCGTCGGCGCGCAGCTGCAGCCCGCTGGTGAACTTGTATTTGCCGGCCGGGATCTCGATTACCGAGCCGGGCTTGGCGTCGAGCAGTTGTTCCTGGAGTTGTTTCTGGAACGCCAGGTCGGCAGCCGAAGCCGGCGCCGGCAGTGAAGGCGTAGTCTTGTAGCAGGCCGATAGCAGGGCGCACAGCGCCAGTGCGCCGATGGCTTTGTACATACATGTCTCCCGTTTATTGTTGTAGGGATGCAGCAGCGAAGCCAGTATATCTGTCCATTATTGAAATGTTATGTGCAAGATCGGCCAATTCTGCTGTTAGTATCGGCCAGGATGAGAGCGCCGGTTACCATCGCCATCTATGTGGGGGACGATTGCTGGGGAGGCCTTGCCCTGCTGGCACGGGAGGCGTTTGCCATTGCCGGCACGCTGCATGCGCGCAATGCGGATTTGCAGGCTGCCGAGCTGTTCCGCGTGCGCCTGGCCGCAATCGATGGGGCGCCGGTGCGCTCCTTCACCGGTCCGCGTCTGCAACCGGAGGCGATGCTGGCCGAGCTGCCGGCGCCCGATGCCGTGATCGTCCCGCCATACTACCTGCCGCTGGCCGCGCGCCAGCCGATTGCACCGGCGCTGCAGGAATGGCTGCTGCAAGCCCATGCCGCGGGCGCCATGCTGGTGGGGATGGCCGGTGGCGTGCGCATCCTGGCCGAGACTGGCCTGCTCAATGGCCGCGAAGTGACCGGCAACCTGTCGGACCAGCGCGTCTTTGCCCTGCACTATCCGGAAGTGCGCTTCAGCCCCGACGTGCCGCTGGTGATCGACGGCAGCATCATCAGCGCCGGCTCGGTCAATCCCTGCCTCGATGCCTGCAGCTACCTGGTCGGCCACTTCCACGGCGACGCGGTAGCGCACAAACTTTCCCGCTACACCAATCCGGCCAGCCAGCCCAGCGCCGGACGCCTGGCAATCCGTAACGCGGGACTGAAACAGCATCGCGACCAGCGCATCCGCCAGGCGCAGGAGTACATCGAGCGCTGCTTCAAGCAGGAATTGACGGTGGAAGGGGCGGCGCAGCGCACGGCCATGAGCGTGCGCAATTTTTCGCGCCGCTTCCAGCATGCCGTGGGCATGCCGCCGCATATCTATATCGCGCGCTGCCGCGGCGAATATGCAAAGGAATTGCTGGCCCGTCCCGGCCTGTCGATGCTGCAGGTGGCGCTGCAATCGGGCTTTCGCAGCGAGGCCATGCTGCGCCGCACCTTCAGCCAGCTGTTCGGCGTGTCGCCGGCCGCATTCCGCAGCGGCGCCGCTCACTCGCCGGCCAGGTATTTGGAATAGATGGCCTGGAAGCGGCCGCTATCCTTCAGGTATTTCAGGCCGGCGTTGAAGTCGTCGCGGATGCCGCTGTCGCGGAACACGGGACGGTAATCCATCGGGTTCAGCCTGGCGAAGGCATGCTCGGTCACCGGCTTGGGCTTGAAGGATTTGTTCAGTTTGAGTTGCAGGGTGAAGTACCTGAAGATGTTGCGGTCGCTGAGCACCACGTCATAGCGGCCACGGTCCAGGGTCAGTACCTGCAGCGCCTGGTCGTTCTGCTCATAGTAGTGGCCGGCCTTGCGGACGGCGTCCAGCCAGTCCGGGTAGCGCCTGGCGGCACCGGCGAAGGAAATCACGGTCAGCCCCTGCAAGTCTTCCGGACGGCTGATCGCCAGGTGGCGTTCCTTGAGCGTGATGAAAACATTGTCGTAGAGAACGGCCGGGTTGCCGTAGAAGGCGCCCCAGGCTGTCATGTCTTCGCCCAGGTCGGTCATGGCGGCATCCACCTCGCCGGCCTTGAATGCGATGGGAATCCGCGCGAAGGAGTAATAGCGCGGCTTGAGCACGTGGCCGCGCAACGCCAGCGCTTCGCGCATCACGTCGAGTTCGATGCCGGAATCGGTTTCGGGGAAGCAGAACGGCGGGATCTTTTCGCCAAAAGCCATGCTCACTTCGGTGGCCAGGGCGGCCTGCATCCAAAGCGCCAGCGCGACGGCAGGTCCAATGTGCATGGTCCGGGGCATGGTCTACCTCAGAACGGCGGCGATGCACGTGCATGTCTGCACGCGCATGCCGCGCCAACTGCTCTGCAATCCGGCGCTAGCGGCGCGCGACCAGCAGGCCGACAATCACGCCGATGGCGGCGCCGGTAGCCACCGCCTTCCACGGGTTGTCGTGCACATAGTGGTCGGTAGCCTGGGCCGCCATCTTGCCGCGCGCGATCATGCTGTCTTCCAGCTTCAGCAAGTCGCGCTTGGCGGTACGCAGCGTGTCCTCAAACTTGGCCTTGACCATGCCAAGGTCTTCGGAATTGGCCGAGGCTGCATTGCGCAGCCAGGTTTCCGCATCCTGCACCGCCTGTTTCAGGTCGCCCATCAGCCTTTCACGGGCTTCCGTGCTTTCGTTGTGGCTATGGCTCTTGCCGTTGGCAACGCCGCCGCCGTTTGGTTTTGCCGTGGTACTTTGTGGTGTCTGGTCCATGATCGCCTCGTCTCAGTGAACAGCACTCGGATTAAATTCCAGTATAGGTCAGCGCAACGCATAGTCGAGCGCAATGCCTGCGAAGACAGCAGCGCCCAGGTAGTTATTGTGGCGGAAGGCGGCAAAGCAGGGCGCACGCTCGCGCCCGCGGATCAGGAAGTAGTGGTAAATCGCGCAGCCGGCTGCCACTGCCATGCCCAGCAGGAAGGGCAGGCCGAGGCCGAACTGCCGGCCGACCACCAGCAGGATGGCCAGGTGAACGCCATAGCAGAACATGATGGCGGCCACGTCGAAGCGGCCAAAGGTAATGGCGGAGGTCTTGATGCCGATTTTCAGGTCGTCGTCGCGGTCGACCATGGCGTATTCGGTATCGTAGGCCACGGCCCAGAACACATTGCCCAGCAGCAGCAGCCAGGCCACCGGCGGCACCGTGTTTTGCACGGCGGCGAAGGCCATCGGCATGCCGAAACCGAAGGCAATGCCGAGGTAGGCTTGCGGGATGGCGAAAAAGCGCTTGAAGTAAGGGTAGGTGGCGGCAATGACCAGGGCCGCCACGCTCAATTGCTTGACCAGGGCATTCAGCGGCTGGATCAGCAGGAAGGCTGCCAGCGCCAGGCCGGCAGCGATCAGCAGCGCTTCCTTGCCGCTGACGCGGCCGCTGGTGATCGGGCGTTCGGCGGTGCGCTTGACGTGCTTGTCGAAATCCTGGTCGGCGTAATCGTTGACGGCGCAGCCGGCCGAGCGCATCAGGAAAGTCCCGAGCGAGAAGATCAGCAGCAGCTTCCAATCGGGTACGCCGGCGCAGGCCAGCCACAGCGCAGCCAGGGTTGGCCACAGCAGCAGCACGGTGCCAATCGGCTTGTCGAGCCGGACCAGGCGGAAATAGAGTTCGAGTTTGCTCAGGGGTGGGGTAGTCGCATGCATCCCGGCATTTTACTCTTCGTGCCCGTTCAGCATGTGGACGCCGGGCAGCTGGCAGTCGGCTACTGCGGCAACGATCGCATCGATGGCTGCCTTGCGCGTGAAACTCTTGCGCCAGACCATGACCACGCGCCGGTTCGGCTCGGGGTTGTCGAAGTAGCGGAATGCCAGCATGCCGTCGCGCCCTTCCATGTCCGGCACCGAGGCGCGCGGCAGCACGGTCAGGCCGATGCCGCTGGCCACCATGTGGCGGATGGTCTCCAGCGAGGAGCCCTCGAAAGTGCGCTGCATGCCGTTGCCGGGCGAGGAAAAGCGCGCCATTTCCGGGCACACTTCCAGCACCTGGTCGCGGAAGCAGTGGCCATTGCCCAGCAAAAGCATGGTTTCGCTCTTGAGGTGCTCGGCCGGAATCTCGCTGCGCGCGGCCCAGGGATGGTTTTTGGGCATCGCCACCACGAAAGGCTCGTCATACAGCGGCTGCACCGACATGCCGTGCTCCGGCAGCGGCAACGCCATGATGGCGGCATCGAGCTCGCCCTGGCGCAGCATTTCCAGCAGCTTGACAGTGAAATTCTCCTGCAGGATCAGCGGCATCTGCGGCGTGGTTTCAATCATCCGCTTGACCAAAGGCGGCAGCAGGTAGGGCCCGATGGTGTAAATCACGCCCAGCCGCAGCGGGCCGGCCAGCGGGTCCTTGTTCTGCTTTGCCAATTCCTTGATCGCTGCCGTCTGCTCCAGCACCCGTTCGGCCTGGGCCACGATCTGGGCGCCCAGCGGGGTAACGGAGATTTCCGCCCCGCCGCGCTCGAACAGGACGACGCCGAGTTCGTCTTCCAGTTTCTTGATTGCGACAGAAAGGGTAGGTTGAGCAACAAAACAGGCCTCGGCGGCATGGCCGAAGTGTTTCGCTCTGGCAACTGCTACGATATATTTGAGCTCGGTCAGTGTCATGAACCCATTTGAACACAGTTGAATGCCTTGTTGCAATGCCATGAATGGGTGACGGCACTGGCTATAATGATCTGCAAAACCCCATAACGAGGCAAATATGTCATCCACACTCGGCCACGAAGAAGCCCAGTCGTATATTTATAAACTGCTGACGGCCATGCACCAGGTCGGCGGCTCCGACCTGTTCATTTCGGCGGATTTCCCGCCCAGTATCAAGTCGCAGGGCGCGATGCGCGCCCTGAGCCAGCAGCGGCTCACGCCGGACGTGACCCGGGCCCTGGCCTACGCCATCATGAACGAGAAGCAGCGGCGCGAGTTCGAAACCGAACTGGAGTGCAATTTCGCGATTTCGCTGCCCAATGTCTGCCGTTTCCGCATCAATGTCTTCGTGCAGCAGCAGGCGGTGGGCATGGTGTGCCGTACCATCGCTTCCGAAATCCCGAATTTCGAGAAGCTGGACTTGCCGGAAATCCTGAAAGAGGTCGTGATGACCAAGCGCGGGCTGGTGCTGGTGGTCGGGGGTACCGGTTCCGGTAAATCGACTTCGCTGGCGGCCATGATCGACTACCGCAACCAGAATTCCGCCGGCCACATCATCACGGTGGAAGATCCGGTCGAATATGTGCACAAGAACAAGAACTGCCTGATCACCCACCGCGAAGTGGGCGTGGATACCCTGTCCTGGCACCATGCGCTGAAAAACACCCTGCGCCAGGCGCCGGACGTGATCCTGATCGGCGAGATCCGCGACACCGAGACCATGGAGCACGCGATCGCCTTTGCCGAGACCGGCCACCTGTGCCTGGGCACCCTGCACGCGAATAATGCGAACCAGACCATGGACCGCATCATCAACTTCTTCCCGGAAGAGCGCCGCAACCAGCTGCTGATGGATTTATCGTCCAACCTGCGCGCCATCGTTTCGCAGCGCCTGATCCGCACCGAAGACGGTAAGGGCCGCAAAGCCGCCATCGAGATCCTGCTGAACACGCCGACCATCTCGGAGATGATCTTCAAGGGCAACTTCCACTCGATCAAGGAAATCATGGCCAAGTCGCGCGAACTGGGCATGTGCACCTTCGACCAGGCCCTGTTCGAACTCTATAATAAGGGCTACATCGCCTACGAAGAGGCGCTGCGCAACGCCGACTCGACCAACGGCCTGCGCCTGCAGATCAAGCTGAACAGCAGCCGTCCGCCACCGGACGCCGCCGCGCCAGCGGCCGCGGCGCCGAAGTCGTCGGGCGGCTTGAGCATGCAGTTGGATGACGACGAGGAAGAAGAAGGCGAATGATCGATTTTGAACAGAAGATGTGCTCGCGCGACGAACTGGCCGCGCGGGTGGCGGCGTTGCCCAAGCCGGTGGTGATGACCAACGGCGTGTTCGACATCCTGCACCGCGGCCACGTGACCTACCTGGCGCAGGCGCGCGCGCTGGGCGCCTCGCTGGTGGTGGCGGCCAATACCGATGCCTCGGTCAAGCGCCTGGGCAAGGGCGACGACCGCCCTTTGAACAACTGCGATGACCGCATGGCGCTGCTGGCGGCGCTGGAGTCGGTCAGCCTGGTGGTGCCGTTTGACGAAGACACCGCGCTGGAAGCGGTGCTGCAGGCCAGGCCCGAGGTCTACGCCAAGGGCGGCGATTACGATATGACCGCGATCCCGGAAGGGCAGGCGGTGCTGGCTTACGGCGGCAAGGCGGTGGCCATCGATTTCGAGCACGATCGCTCGACCACCAAGCTGCTGGCTAAAGTGCGCATGTTTGGACAATAGGAGGCCGTCATGGCTTTTGGTGTGCTGCTGACCGACGAAGGCGTGGCCGAATTGGGCAACACGCTGAAGGATTACCTGACTGACGGCCCCGCCGGCAAATTCCTGCCCTGCAAGGAGGCCAGTCCCGACCGCAGCTTCTTCCACCTGGTCGCCGAAGCGCGCAATACCGAGGGGGCGATGGTGGAGGTGGAACTGTACATCCCCAACCGCTACATCAAGCTGGTGATGTCGGGGCTGGAGCGCAAGCACATCGGCTTCCTCTGAGTTGCGCGGGGCAGCAAGGGCGCCTCAGTGCTGCAGGATCGTGATCTTGCCATCCGCTTCAAGGAAAGCGTATTTCATTTTTTCCTGAGGGCAGTCCGCTTCGCGCAGTGACTGCTCCAGGTCGCCTTCTGCGACGTGGTTGCGGCGCAGCGCCTCCTTGAATATTTTGCCGTCGCGCCCGAGCAGCACGGCGCTGCCTTCCACCAGGTCGGCGGCTTTCCTGCTGCGGGCGGTAATGAAGGCGATCGCCACATTCAGCGCCACCAGGGTCACCACCACGACCAGGCCGCCTGCGACCGAGTCATCGCCGCCGGTCAGGCCGGGCGACACCGATTCGCTGAGCAGCATCACGACCAGCAGGTCGAATGGCGTAAACTGGCCGATGGTGCGCTTGCCGCTGAGGCGCATCATCACCAGCAGCGCGCCGTAGATGGCGACGCCGCGCACGACATATTCCCACCACGGCAGGTCGAGCTCGAACATGACAGCCTCCTTCCGTTTGCTTATACGTCGATTCGACTGTGCCCGGCCACACGCTTCCGCCCGTCAACGCCTGCTGGCCGTGGCCTGCTGGAATTGCAAGATATATAATATTGATTTTCAGAAATATTTTATGAAACAAGCGATTATTCTTTTGAGTCTGTGCGGCAGCCTGCTGCCGGCCTTGGCGCATGCCGACGAAGTGGGCGACATGACTGAAAAGCTGCTGAAGAATGCGCCCCTGAAATGCCTCGATGAGGCGCTCACCATTTCAAACAACCATTGGCGCCGCGTCCTGCCGGATCTGGTCCTCGATGGCGCGCGTGAATCCGAAAAGCTGGGCCAGGCATGGGCACCAGGCAATGAGAACTATCGCCAGGCACACGACCTGCTGGAAATGGCATTCCAGGATGATGAGCTGAGCAACGGGCCGCTGCTTGACGCCGGTCTGCAGCCGTTGCTGCATACCATGGTCAGCAGCTGGACGCCGGCCCAGCGCGTAGAGTTCCAGGCCTTCCTGCAGCAAAAGGGTGGGCGCCTTTATTGGGACACGATGATGGACGGCGCGCTGTGCGAAGCCATGATCGAGTTAAGTGCGAAGCCACCTCACGCGCTCCCGCCGGGCGCGGACCAGAATCGCTTGAATGCGCTGGCAACCGGCATCACTATCCGCAAGGCGACGATGGAGCTGGAGTTCAAGCTGTTGCCAAAGGACCAGGCCGCCAAGGTGGATAAAGTGGGCGAGGAACTGAATAAATCCGTGAAGCAGGCATTCGGCAAGGTGTCCCAGGCCTTCGTTCCGCGCGCAAAGCAAGTGTTCGAGGCTGCCGCGCCGGAATTGAAGAAAATCGTAGCGGCCTACAAGCCGTAACGCCGACTGGCGCTCAGGCGCCGCCGGCGTAGCCGTGCTGGCGCCAGGCTTCGAACACCACCACCGCCACGGTGTTGGAGAGATTGAGGCTGCGGTTACCCGGCATCATCGGCAGGCGGATGCGCTGTTCGGCCGGGAACGATTCGCGGAACTCGGGCGCCAGGCCACGGGTCTCGCTGCCGAACACGAACACGTCGCCGGGCTGGAAGGCCAGTTCGGCGAACGGGCGCGAGCCGTGGGTGGTCATGGCGAACATGCGGCTGGGGTCCGGCTGCACGGCGGCCAGGAAGGCAGCCCAGTCCTGGTGCACCTTCATTTGCGCATATTCGTGGTAATCGAGCCCGGCGCGGCGCATCCTGGCGTCGTCGAGCGGAAAGCCGAGCGGCTCGATCAGGTGCAGCTGCGCGCCGGTGTTGGCGCACAGGCGGATCACGTTGCCCGTATTGGGCGGGATTTCCGGGTTGACCAGCACTACATGAAACAAGTTCTTCTCCTAATTCGGGTTCGGGGGCGTGCGGGCGAACACATAGTTCGTTACGCGCGCGGCGCCGTAGCGCTTCAGCGTTGCGGCCAATTCCTGCAGCGTCTGGCCGCTGCTCATGACATCATCCACCACGCCGATATGCCGGCCTTCCACCAGCGCCCGCTCGGGGATCGCGAAGGCATGCGCGATGTTGGCATGGCGCGCGCCGTGCGGCGTGCTGCTTTGGGCCTGCGTGTCGCGCACGCGTACCGCGAGTTTGCCATGTACGGCAATGCCGAGCGTCTTGCCAAGCGGGCGGGCGATTTCCAGCGCCTGGTTGAAGCCGCGCTCCGACAGCCGCTGCAGGCCAAGCGGCACGGGGCAGAGCAGGGCCGGGCGCGGCTGAAGGCCGGCGTCGGCGCGCTGCACCGCATCCGCCAGCAAGCCGGCAAACAGGCGCGCCAGCGCAAGCTGGCGGGCGAATTTTAACTGAAGCACGAGGCGGTCGACCGGAAGGGCGTAGTCGGCGGCCACCACGGTGGCGTCAAAAGCGGGGTGCTCGGCCTGGCAGCGGCCGCAGGGTACGGCTTGCGTTGCCTGGGGCGCGGGCGGCAGCGGATTGGCGCAGATCGGGCAGCGCGGCACGGCAGCGGCGAAGAATTGCCGGTGGCAGCCGGGGCAGAGCAGGGCCGGGCCGCTGGCGCCGCACAGCACGCAATTACAGGGCAACAGGGCGGCCAGCAGGCCATTGGCAATTGCTGCAGCCATCGCAAATCCCCGCGAGCGAGTAAACTGCCCGGATTATCCCATTAAAGAACCGTATTAAATATGCAAGTCCCAGCAAAACCGCCGAAATTAAGCGCTCCGATTGACCTGGATCGCGTCCGCGCCTTGTTTGCCGACCCGGCCCGCGTGGCGGAATCCGATTTCCTGCGGCGCGAGATCGCCAGCCGCATGCACGAGCGCCTGCAACTGGTCAAAGTGAACCCGCTGCGCGTGGTCGATGCCGGCTGCGGCACCGGCCCGGACTTGGCGGCCCTGCAAAAAAGCTATCCGGCGGCCCAGATCCTGGGGGTCGATACTTCCGCGGCCATGATCGCCGCCGCCCGCGGCCAGGCCGGCAAGTCGGGCCTGAGCCAGTTGATTGGCAAATTGCTACCAGCAAAATCCGGCATTGACTACCTGTGCGCCGATATGGCCGACCTGCCGCTGGCACGGAACAATGTGGACCTGGTCTGGTCTAACCTTGCGCTGCACTGGCACCCGCAGCCGGACCGCGTGTTTGCAGAATGGCATCGGGTGCTGAAGGTCGGCGGCCTGCTGATGTTTTCCTGCTTCGGCCCGGACACGCTGCAGGAACTGCGCAGCGCCTTCGCCGAGGTCGACCTGGCGCCGCACACGCTGCCCTTCGTCGACATGCACGATTTCGGCGACCAGCTGGTGGAAGCCGGCTTTGCCGAGCCGGTCATGGACATGGAAAAGATCACGGTGACTTACGACAGCGCCGACAAGCTGCTGGCCGATGCCCGCGCGCTAGGCGGCAATCCGCTGCAGACGCGCCGCAAGGGGCTGCTCGGAAAACAGGCATACCAGCACATGCTGCAGGGCCTGGAAAAGCAGCGCCGCGCGGACGGCAAGCTGGCGCTGACGTTCGAAGTGATCTACGGCCATGCCTTCCGCCCGGCGCCGAAGCTCACCAGCAGCGGCGAAGCGATCATCCGTTTCGACCTGCCAAGGAAGCCTAAAAAATAGGCAGGGCGGGGCAGGGTAACTTGCGTATACCACAGCCAGGGGTGTGCTGCCCTTGATGCAGGACATGTTCACTGAGTATAATCATTAGCTAATTTTGCCATCACTTCGCCCAGCCGAACGCAACAAGGCGGTCCAAGCCAGGCAAACATGGCAACAAAGCTACTGGTGATGTGTGGTCATCGGGAGTGTTTTTCAAGGTTCCAGCACAGTCCGGTCGCGAAATTTTTCGCGCTGGCTTGGCTCGGAGCCTTTAGGTGTTTAGCGTGCGGCAGGTCCGCGGTTAGGCGGGCCTGGCGCTCAAAAATCTTCTTTATTTTTGGGTGGTTGGGGAAAACATGAAACTTGCGAAGCGACTTCAATCGTTGATGCTCGGCTTGGCCGTTACCGCCGCTGCAATGCCGGCGTGGGCTGAGCCTGCGGCGACAGCGGCCGGCGACTACACGGCAAAGACTGGTGGCACCGGCGGTCCGATGGCCAATCAGTTGAACCTGCAGGCTCCTGCAACAAAGATCGCTGCCGACATCTACGACCTGCACACCATGATGATGTGGATCATTATGGTGATCTTCGTCGCCGTGTTCGGCGTGATGTTCTACTCGATCTTCAAACACCGCAAGTCGCTCGGCCACAAAGCTGCCACCTTCCACGAATCCACCGCTGTGGAAATCGCCTGGACCGTCGTTCCTTTCCTGATCGTGATCGGCATGGCACTGCCAGCAACCAAGACCGTGGTGGCGATGAAAGACACCTCCAACGCCGACATCACCATCAAAGCCACCGGCATGCAGTGGAAATGGGGCTATGACTACCTGAAGGGCGAAGGCGAAGGCATCTCCTTCGTCTCCAACCTGTCGACTCCGCGCACCCAAGTGGGCAATCCGGGCGAACAATTCACCGGTAAGCGCAACGAAAACTACCTGATGGAAGTGGACAACGAAGTGGTCGTGCCAGTTGGCAAAAAGATCCGTATCGTCACCACTGCCAACGACGTGATCCACGCCTGGATGATTCCAGCCTTCGGCGTCAAGCAGGATGCCATTCCCGGCTTCGTACGCGACACCTGGTTCAAGTCCGAATACACCGGCACCTTCCGCGGCAACTGCGCCGAGCTGTGCGGTAAAGAGCATGCTTTCATGCCTATCGTAGTCAAAGTCGTGACCGCCGAAGAGTACAGCGCCTGGGTCAACGGCAAGAAGAAGGAAATGGCTGCCCTGGCAGATGATCCGAACAAGACCTGGACCATCGACGAACTGAAGACCAAGGGCGAAAAAGTCTACACCGCTAATTGCGCAGTCTGCCACCAGGCAACCGGCAAGGGCGTACCTGGCGCCTTCGCGGCCCTGGACGGCTCCGCTGTGGTGAACGGCCCGAAAGCAGATCAGGTCAAGGTCCTGCTGCACGGCCAGAAATCCGGCAAGTTCCCATCCGAAATGCCGGCATGGAAGCAACTGTCGGACACCGATATCGCGGCTGTGATCACTTACACCCGCAACAACTGGTCGAACAAGCCAGCGGAAAACATCGTCCAGCCAGCCGAAGTTGTGGCTGCTCGCGCCAAGTAATTAGGAGCATTACATGAGCACTATCGATCACGCACACGATCACGCCCACGGCGACCACGATCACGCACACGATCACCCACACGGCCTGAGCCGTTGGCTGTTCGCGACCAACCACAAGGACATCGGTACCCTGTACATGTGGTTCTCGTTCATCATGCTGCTGTCCGGCGGCGTGCTGGCACTGATGATCCGTACCGAACTGTTCAAACCGGGCCTGCAGTTCTTCCAGCCTGAGTTCTTCAACCAGCTGACCACCATGCACGGCCTGGTGATGGTGTTCGGCGCCATCATGCCGGCCTTCGTCGGCTTCGCCAACTGGATGATCCCGCTGCAGATCGGCGCATCCGACATGGCGTTCGCGCGCATGAACAACTTCTCGTTCTGGCTGCTGCCGCCTGCCGCGATCCTGCTGGCCGGCTCGTTCTTCGTGCCTGGCGGCGCGACCGCTGCCGGCTGGACCCTGTACGCTCCGCTGTCGACCCAGATGGGCATCGGCATGGACATGGGTATCTTCGCCATGCACATCATGGGCGCGTCGTCGATCATGGGTTCCATCAACATCATCGTCACCATCCTGAACATGCGCGCTCCCGGCATGACCCTGATGAAGATGCCGATGTTCTGCTGGACCTGGCTGATCACCGCCTACCTGCTGATCGCCGTGATGCCGGTCCTGGCAGGCGCCATCACCATGACCCTGACCGACCGTCACTTCGGCACCTCCTTCTTCAACGCCGCCGGCGGCGGTGACCCGGTCATGTACCAGCACATCTTCTGGTTCTTCGGCCACCCGGAGGTGTACATCATGATCCTGCCGGCCTTCGGCATCGTGTCGCAGATCATCCCGGCCTTCGCCCGCAAGCAGCTGTTCGGCTACGCTTCGATGGTGTACGCCACCGCGTCCATCGCGATCCTGTCGTTCATCGTCTGGGCCCACCACATGTTCACCACCGGCATGCCGGTGACCTCGCAGCTGTTCTTCATGTACGCCACCATGCTGATCTCCGTGCCGACCGGCGTGAAGGTCTTCAACTGGATCGCGACCATGTGGAAAGGCTCGATGACCTTTGAAACCCCGATGCTGTTCTCGGTCGGCTTCATCTTCGTGTTCACCATGGGCGGCTTCACCGGCCTGATGCTGGCCGTGACCCCGGTCGACATCCAGCTGCAGGATACCTACTACGTGGTGGCGCACTTCCACTACGTGCTGGTGGCAGGTTCGCTGTTCGCGCTGTTCGCAGGCTTCTACTACTGGGTTCCGAAGTGGACCGGCCACATGTACAACGAGACGATGGGCAAGGCCCACTTCTGGCTGTCGCTGATCACCTTCAACGTGACCTTCTTCCCAATGCACTTCCTGGGCCTGGCCGGTATGCCGCGTCGTTACGCCGACTACCAGGCGCAGTTCACCGACTTCAATTCGATCGCGTCGATCGGTGCCTTCGGTTTCGGCCTGAGCCAGGTGTTCTTCCTGTTCTGCGTGGTACTGCCAACCATCCGTGGCGGCAAGCAGGCGGAAGCGAAGCCATGGGATGGCGCTGAAGGCCTGGAGTGGACCGTGCCGTCGCCGGCGCCGTTCCACACCTTCGAAACGCCACCGACTGTCAAGTAAGCAAGCACCATGTCCGACCCGAAGAAGCCGAATGGCAACCTGCGACTGGCCCTGATCTTGCTGTCGGTCGCCGTAGTGTTCTTTGTTTCCGTCATCGGCAAGCAATGGATGCTGGGGCACCACTGAAATGAGCAGCGAGGACAGCGGCAGCAACAGGAAGCTGCTCGGCAAGCTGGTAGTCATCGCCGTCATGATGTTCGGCTTTGGCTACGCGCTGATTCCGGTATACAAGCACCTGTGCGAGGTGCTTGGCCTGAACCTGATCGATGGCAAGCCGCAGGAAGTTGCCAAGAACAGCCAGGTCGACATGAGCCGTGAAATCACGGTGGAGCTGGTCAGCAATGTGCAGGGCACCTTGCGTTTCCGCGCCACCCGGAATAGTGTGACTGTGCACCCTGGAGAAATGACGACGGTGGTGTACGAGGTAGTCAACAGCGTGGCCCGCGCGGTCAAGGCGCAAGCCGTCCCGAGCTACACGCCGATGGAAGTAACGCCGCATTTCAAGAAGGTGGAATGCTTCTGCTTCAAGGAGCAGACGCTGAAGCCGAACGAGGCGCGGCAAATGCCCGTGGTGTTCTTCATCGATCCGGCGGTGCCGAAGAGCGTGAAGACCGTCACCCTGTCGTACACCTTTATCGAGGCGGGCGGCCTGGGCAACCAGACAGCGGCCAACTAAGGAAGGCAGATGGGATCGTTTTTGTATTCGATGAAAGCAGTGATCTGGTCGTTCTTCGGCCTGCGCCGCAAAAGCGATTTTGAGCAGGACCAGGAGAAGATCAAGCCGGTCCACATCATTGTCGCCGGACTGCTGGGCGCGGCCCTGTTCATCGGCTTGCTGGTTTCGATCGTAAAACTCGTGGTTTCAAAGTAACTATTACAGGATTTTAGGGAGAACAAGATGAGCTCTAATAACGCCGCGGCACCGTACTACTTCGTGCCTGGTCCTTCCAAATGGCCGATGCTGGCAGGTATTTCCCTGCTGGTGACCATGATCGGCGCATCGGCCTGGGTCAATGATGCTCCCTGGGGCATGATCGTCAATAACATCGGTATCGCCATGACCCTGGCCGTGCTGTACTTCTGGTTCGGCGACGCGATCTCCGAGTCCGAAAAAGGCCTGTACTCCAAGCGCATCGACCTGTCCTATCGCTGGTCGATGGGCTGGTTCATCTTCTCCGAAGTGATGTTCTTCGGTGCCTTCTTCGGTGCGCTGTACTATGCACGCCAGATCACCATGCCTTGGCTGGGCGACCTGGACCACAAGATCATCTGGCCCGATTTCGCTGCCGCCTGGAACGGCAACGTCGGTCCTGCCGGCACCGTGGACAGCTACACCCCAATGGGCCCGTTCCCGATCCCGACCATCAATACCGCGCTGCTGCTGGCTTCGGGCATGACCCTGACCATCTCCCACCACGCGCTGCAAGCTGCCAACCGCTCCAAGGCGATCTTCTGGCTGGCTGCTACCGTGCTGCTGGGTGCAACCTTCATGGGCTTCCAGGCTTATGAATACATGCACGCTTACAGCGAACTGAACCTGAAGCTGACCTCGGGCATCTACGGCTCCACCTTCTTCATGCTGACCGGCTTCCACGGTTTCCACGTGACCATGGGCGCGATCATGCTGTCCGTCGTGCTGTACCGCCTGATCCGCGGCGACATGAGCGCCGAACACCATTTCGCCTTCGAAGGGGCGGCATGGTACTGGCACTTTGTTGACGTTGTCTGGCTGGGCCTGTACGTCGTCGTGTACTGGATGTAAGACGCGGGTATAATTTACCCGCAAGAAAAAGCCGCATCGGCCAGAACGCGCCCCAGGTCGCGCTCTGTGCCGATGTGGCTTTTTTGCATTTGAGGTGGCTTACCTGATGCCGGTTGGCTTGATGTAGCCGAGCTTTGCCAGCACCAGGATGGTGACGAACAGCGCGATCGAAAAGCCGACGCGC
The DNA here is from genome assembly GCF_001425005.1 of Duganella sp. Root336D2. Lineage (GTDB taxonomy): Bacteria > Pseudomonadota > Gammaproteobacteria > Burkholderiales > Burkholderiaceae_D > Rugamonas. The sequence goes on from NZ_LMDB01000022.1 coordinate 137,717, forward strand.
AGCGCAAAAGCACGCACCATTTTCGGGTTGGCGGACTTGCTGCGCATCATGCTGATAAAGGCTGAAGCCAGGCTGCCGATGATCAGCACGAAGGCTGCGGCGACGAAGTATTTCATGGTAATTGGACGGTATCTTGGGAACACTTATTGTATGGCATTCCGCTTCCGGCTGATCCCCTTCCTGGCCACCATGGTGCTGGTGGCGATCGGCGTTGGCGCCGGCCGCTGGCAGGATGGCCGTGCCGCCCAGAAGCTGGCGCTTGAAGCGCGCCTGGCGGCCGGCAATGCCGCCGCTCCGCTGGCGCTGGGTGCCGCGCCGGTGGTGGCGGCTGAGGTGGAATTCCGCCGCGTGCGGCTGCGGGGGGAGTGGGTCGGCAACTGGCCGGTCTACCTCGACAACCGTCCCCGCGCGGGAAAACCCGGCTTCTACCTCCTGATGCCTTTGCGCCTGGCCGGCAGCGACATGCACGTGCTGGTGGCGCGCGGCTGGCTGCCGCGCGATATGGCCGAGCGCAGCAAATTGCCATCCTATGCCACGCCGGCCGGACCGGTGGCGGTCGAGGGCATCGCGCGCCTGGCGCCGGGCCATGTGATGCAGCTGGGCGAGGCGCCCAAGCTGGCACCGGGCGCCATCGTGCAGAATGCCGATGCGGCGGCCATGGCTGCGGCGACCGGCTGGAAGTTCCAGCCGCTGGTGGTCGAGCAGACGACGCCGGATGGCGCGGCCGCCACCGGCGAAGCGCTGCAGCGCGACTGGCCGGCACCCGCGATGGGCGCCGACAAGCATAAAGGTTACGCCTTCCAGTGGTACGCACTGGCGGCAATGGCAGTACTTTTCTTTGTATTCACCGGATTGAGAAAAAGTGGAAAACGCTAAACAAGACGAGAACCAGCGCCGCCGTGGCCGCTGGAGCATGTTCGCGGTGCTGCTGGTGTGCGCCGCACCGATCATTGCCTCCTACATCACGTATTTCGTCATCAAGCCGGAGGGCCGCACCAACTACGGCGACCTGCTCGACCCGCGCATGCACCCGATCCCTGCCATGTCCAGCACCACCGTCGACGGCAAGCCGCAAACGCTGGACGACTTCAAGGGCAAGTGGCTGATGGTCAAAGTGGGCGGCTCGGCCTGCGACCAGAAATGCCAGGACATGCTGTTCATGATGCGCCAGCTGCGCACCATGCAGGGCAAGGAAGCCGACCGCATCGAGCGCGTGTGGCTGATCACCGACCAGGAGCCGCTGGAGACCTTCATGCTGCGCGTCAACGACGGCACCCGTTTCCTGCGTGCGCCGGCCGATGTGGTGGGCAAGTGGCTGCCACTGGAGAAGGGCGGCAAGGTGGAAGAGCATATCTACCTGATCGATCCGCTGGGGCACCTGATGATGCGCTTCCCGAAAGACGCTGACCCGGCCAAGGTGAAGAAGGACCTGGGCAAGGTGCTCAAGGCTTCGGCCATCGGTTAAGGCGGGCGCAATGGACCATAATTCCTTTGCCCATATGGCGATTACGGCGCTGCTGGTGGCGTCGCTGCCGCTGTCCGCCGTCTGGATTTCCAGGGACACCAACAAGTACCGCAAGCTGGTCTGGATCGCGGTCTTTTTGACTTTCGACCTGATCGTGTTCGGCGCCTTCACGCGCCTGACCGATTCTGGCCTGGGTTGCCCGGATTGGCCGGGCTGCTACGGCGCAGCCAATCCCTTCGTCGCGCACGAACAGATCCGCGCCGCCGAATCGCTGATGCCGACCGGTCCGGTCACCATGATGAAGGCCTGGATCGAGATGATCCACCGCTACCTGGCCATGGGCATCGGCGTGCTGATCGTGGCCATGATGGGCGTGGCGTGGTGGCGTTCGACCGGCCGCGGCCGCGCCGGAGCCGGTGCCGGCATGGCGCGCCGTATTCCGCCGGGCTTCCCGACTTTCCTGTTCTTCTTCATCCTGCTGCAGGGCGCGTTCGGCGCCTGGACCGTGACGCAGAAGCTGCAGCCGATCTTCGTTACCGGCCACCTGGTGCTGGGCATGTCCCTGCTGGCGTTGCTGGCCTGGTTCGGCGGACGGGAAGACCAGCTGCACTCGCCGCTGGCGCGCGCTGCCGGCTCGCAGATGGCGCGCCTGGGACGCATCCGCCTGCTGGCGGCGCTGTCGGGCGTGGTGCTGCTGGCGCAACTGGCGTTGGGTGCCTGGGTCAGCTCGAACTATGCGACGCTGGCCTGCACCGAATTCCCGACCTGCGCCGGCGCCTGGGTGCCGCCGATGGACTTCGAGCATGGTTTCCACCTCTGGCGCGAGCTGGGCAAGACCGCCGCCGGCCACTACCTGCCATTTGAGGCGCTGACGGCGATCCATTGGGTGCACCGCAATTTCGCCGCCCTGGTGGTGCTGGTGCTGGGCGCAACCGCCTGGCAGGCCTGGCGCGTCAACGGCCTGGGCAAGCATGCGCGCTGGATGGCGGCGCTGCTGGCATTGCAGGCATTTACCGGCGTGGCAACCATTTATTTCAACTTCCCGCTGGCCATTGCCGTGGTCCATAACGCGGGGGCGGCGGCCCTGGTGCTGTTGCTGACCATGATAAACTACAGGGCTAAGTACCTGGCTGCCCCCGCCTACCAATAACAATGAAATCCTCCACCTCCCGCATGGCCCAGTACTGGGCCCTGACCAAGCCGCGCGTGACGCAGCTCGCCGTGTTTTGCGCCGTCATCGGCATGTTCCTGGCGAGCGACGGCATGCCTGACTGGCACGTGGTGATCGCGGCCACTGCCGGCATCTGGCTGCTGTCCGGCGCGGCGTTTGCCGTCAACTGCCTGGCCGAGCGCGAAATCGATGCGCGCATGGCGCGTACCGCGCGCCGCCCGATGGCGATGGGCGAGATCACCGTGCCCCAGACCGTGGTGTTTGCCGCAGTGATCGGCGGCGCCGGCATGTGGATCCTGCACCAGCTGGTCAACCCGCTGACCATGTGGCTGACCTTTGTCACCTTCGTCGGCTACGCCGTGATCTACACCATGATCCTGAAGCCGGCTACGCCGCAGAACATCGTGATCGGAGGCCTGTCCGGCGCCATGCCGCCGGCACTGGGCTGGGCCGCCATCGCCAACGACGTGCCGATGCAAGCCTGGCTGCTGGTGCTGATCATCTTCGTCTGGACCCCGCCGCACTTCTGGGCGCTGGCGATGTACCGCAAGGCCGACTACGAGCGTTCCGGCCTGCCGATGCTGCCGGTCACCCACGGCATGGGCTTTACCGCCTTCCACGTCTGGCTGTACTCGATCATCCTGGCCGCCACCACGCTGCTGCCGTTCGCCGTGAAGATGAGCGGCCTGATTTACCTGTTCAGCGCGATTGCCCTGAACGCGGTATTCTTGTCCTACGGCTGGCGCATCTACAAGCATTACAGCGATATCGTGGCGCGCAAGGCATTCACCTGGTCCATCATCTACCTGTCGCTGCTGTTCGCGGCGCTGCTGGTCGACCACTACTTCAAGTTCTGAATACGATGAAAAAACTGTTTGCGGCGCTGTTCATGCTGCTCGCGCTGGTGGCCTGCGGCGAGAAGCAGCTCAAGTTTGAAAACACCGACCTGACCGGCCTCGATTACGGCAAGGGCTTTTCACTGAACGACCATACCGGCAAGCCGGTGACGCTGGAATCCTACAAAGGCAAGGTAGTGGTGCTGTTCTTCGGCTTCACCCATTGCCCGGACGTGTGCCCGACCACCATGGCTGAAATGTCGGCCGTGATGAAGGAGCTGGGCCCGGACGCCGACAAGGTGCAGGTGCTGTTCGCCACCCTCGATCCTGAGCGCGATACCAAGGAACTGCTGTCGCAATACGTGCCGGGCTTCGACTCGCGCTTCGTGGGCCTGTACGGCACGCCGCAGCAGGTTGCCGATACGGCGAAAGAGTTCAAGGTGTTCTACCAGAAGGTGCCGGGCAAGACTCCTGGCAGCTACACCATTGACCACACCGCCGGCAGCTATGTGTTCGACAAGGGCGGCAAGCTGCGCCTGTTCCTGCGCCACGGCGGCGGACCGGCGCCTATCGTGCACGACCTGAAGCTTCTGCTCGATTAATGCTGTTTTGTTGCCTAAAAATGACGAAAATTGTAAGAGGAGAGAAAACAGCGTATAATCGCGGGTTGTCTACCTATTTTTCAATTTTTGGAGCTATCTATGACTGTCGCAGAACTTCTCGCTGAAGTGCAGGCACGGGCCGTAGACGATGAGCAGATTGCAGCGTTTCAGCAGCGTATGAAGGTTGCAGGGGAAGAGTTTGAGGCTCTTGTGCGTGAAAGTGCGCCGGACAAGGATACATTGGCGCGGACGTATAGCCTGTAATCCAACCTATAAGATCACCAATAGCAGCCCATGGGCTGCTATTTTTTTTTCCAAATCGATGATTCCATATCTCGTAAGTCAATTCGCGAAGTCAACGTTAAGCAACCTGGTAAAGGAGAGCTTCGGATCCGACTTTCCTGACATCTTCAGTAAGAAACAAGTCGATTACTTATTTCGATATCTGAAAGATCTGGGCGCAAAGTCGATCTTGTTGGAGTTCGACTATGTTGATAAAGATTTTCTGGAAGACTATTCGCTTTACTATGTGAAGCGATTCAGTAGTGCTGGAAACAAGTGTGCCAGGCTGCACTTCTTTTCGACAGAAGTAATGCACAGCACAATTGAAAAGGCACTTCACTACGGTAACGCTGATAATCCGCGTTCGCATCTCCAAGCAAGCTATCTGGGCTTCATCGTCGTTAAGCCACTTCCCAAAACCTTTATCGGAAAGACTTGCTTGAAGCGGTACGACTCGATGACAGGTTCGTTGAACAAGAAATGTATCTCTCGACGTTATGATGTCGATCTGTTTGGCATAAAGCTTCACGTGGACTCTGTAGCATTTCAAGAGCAGGACAAAGAGGTTTCTGCATGTGCAACCACGGCTATATGGGCTGCATTGCATGCAATGAAGTCTCGCAATGTCCGTGACATTCCAGCATGCAGCGAAATTACGATCAATGCTATCAACCATATCGACGGGTCGAGCAATCACTTTCCAAGCAAGGAGCTCTCTAATAAGCAGATTTTGCGTGCGCTTGATGTCGAACGATTGAGAAACCACCTCCTTAAGCTTGAGAATGTTAGCCAGCAGCGCTTTGTAGAGTGCGTCAAATTTCATGTAGACAGTGGACTCCCGATGATCCTTGGCGCCGATGCTTACCGCGTTACCAACGATAGGGCGATTCAAAAACTCGCCGGCCACGCAGTAACCGTAGTTGGATATAGACTTGAGCACGGTGAAAAGGAGCCAGCTCTCTACATACATGATGACCGGCTTGGACCATTTGCCCGCGCAACGTTTGTGAAAATCACTGACTATCATGGATCGGAGCGAATTAGGCCAGAGTGGGGACTAGAACTGCAAAGCAAGGATGACTCCGCTAACTGGCAACAGGCTCACGAGGTGCTTGTGCCTACCAGTTTGACAATTCCGACCAACCGAAAAGTCAGGCTACCCTATGAATTTGCGCAAGCAACATGTCAATTCATTCAGCAAGAGTATGAAACGTGGGTCGGAACCATTGCAGAGTCGAAGTCCGATGCAGGCGTGATGCCTTCTGTTCACTATTCGTTGCAGTTGCGAGAGATCTCGGAGATTCGTCAGGAAATAATTTGCTACGATTTCGCCCACCATGGCATGGAGAGGGATAAGCAGAATGTGCAGAAATTGGAGCAGCAAAAGGTCTCATTTCTGACAGGTAGCTATGCGCGATTCCATTGGCAAGCGGAGTTCAAAGTCAACAGTGAGCCAGCCCTTCGAATTTTCTTCGATGCGACTGACATCCCTCAAGGAAAGGGTATTTCCGCTATTCTCGAGCTAAATATCGCAAACGCTCAGTTATTGATGATGCAACTGCGTCAGATCTCGAAGCTTGCGATCGACTCGTTGGAGGTCGACAATTTTTGTACTGCCTTGTTGCGGCAATTAAAGGAGCCTGAAGAGGATTATCCCAATTATCTGACGGAGACGTTCGGCGGGTTGCGAGCGCCGGCCTACCTTAAGGAGCAAGAAGTTAAAGGTGGCGAGGTCGCAAAGAACGCTAACTCAAAAAAATACTATGGCGTATGTCACGATACTATCGAGGCCGAACTTGAGCATATGCTCGACAAGAATGATCCTAAGACCCACCTGATTTGGGCTATAGCACATGACGGTTGTCTACTGGTCGGTCTTGATCTGGAGGGAGTTGGTCATCCTAGTCTGACCGCTTTTAAGCCGGCTCGAATCGCAGGTGAGTTGTGGAGGACCGAAGAAGGGTGGCGAATTAACTCTAGCTCGGGGCGATACAGTAGGGATTACCCAAACAGTCAACAGCTATTGGCTAATGCGTTGGAAAAATTCCAAATGATTTTTTACCGATCACGAGACCAGATCACATCCTATGTCAAGTAAGACAATTCGCATTTCCTGATAAGCTAAGGCATGGAACAACGATTTCAGCCCTATAGCCGCCTGGCAGCCATTGTCTTCCTCGTCATTGGCTGCCTTTACGTCCTGCGCCCCTTCCTGGCCGGCATCCTGTTTGCCGCCGCCATCGCCATTTCCTCCTGGCCCCTGTACCAACGCCTGCTGGCGCGCCTGAAAGGCCGCCGCACCCTTGCCGCGGCCGTGATGACGGTGTCGCTGGTGTTGATCATCGTCTTGCCGCTGACGCTGGTGACCTGGAATATCGCCGACAGCGTGACCCACTTCTATCGTGGCGCGCGCCAGGCGCTCGATGCCGGCGGCTTTGAACCGCCAGCCTGGCTGCGCCAGTTGCCGATGGTGGGGGAGGTGGCCGATTCCTACCTGCGGCAGATCATGAGCAGCAAGGAAGAGCTGCTGGCGGTCGCCAAGAAGTATGTGGAACCGGCCCGTAATATCCTGCTCAACAGCGGCATCGTGCTCGGCGCCGGCGTGGCGCAGGTCAGCCTGGCCGCCTTTGTTTCCTTCTTCCTTTACCGCGACGGCCATAACATCGTGGCTGCCCTGGAAGTGGGCATGGACAAGATCATGGGCGAGCATGCGGTCGAAGTGGCGGAAACTGTCAGCCGCACCGTTACCGGAGTGATGTACGGCATGCTGGGCACGGCCCTGGCGCAAGCGGCGGTGGCTGCGGTGGGCTTCCTGATCGCGGGCGTGCCCGCGGTCGCCCTGCTGTCCGTGGCAACCTTCATTTTCTCGCTGGTGCCGGTGGGGCCGCCGCTGATCTGGGGCGGCGCCTCGATCTGGCTGTTCTCGCAAGGGATGACCGGCTGGGGCATCTTCATGCTGGTCTACGGCACGGTCGTTATCAGCGGCGTGGATAACGTGGTCAAGCCGATCCTGATCTCGCGCGGTTCCAGCCTGCCTTTTGCGCTGGTGCTGCTTGGCGTGATGGGCGGCGTGCTGGCCTTCGGCTTCGTCGGCCTGTTCATCGGCCCGACCCTGCTGGCGGTGGCGCTTGGACTGCTCAGGAACTGGAGCAAGGTCAAACCAGTCGTTTAGGAGGGCACCATGAAGGGCATCGTGTTCACCGAGTTCATGGAGTTGGTTGAAGGCCGCATGGGCCTGGAGATGCTGGACCGGATCATCACCGAGGCCGGGCTTGCCAACGATGGCGCCTACACTTCGGTGGGCACCTACGATCATGCAGAGCTGGTGCGGCTGGTGCAGGCGCTGTCCAATGCCAGCGGCATCGGCGTGCCGCAGTTGATCCATATGTTCGGCGAGCACCTGTTCCAGCGCTTCAGCGTCAGCTACCAGGCGCTGTTTGCCGATACCCGCAGCGCCTTCGATTTCCTGTCACGCATCGACGATGTGATCCACGTAGAAGTGCGCAAGCTGTATCCGGACGCCGAATTGCCGTCGCTGCCTTGCGAGCGTCCTTCGGCGGACAGGCTGGTGATGCATTACAGTTCCCCGCGCGGATTTGGCGACCTGGCGGAAGGCCTGATTGTAGGCTGCATCAAGCACTTCGGTGAAAACATCACGGTCACGCGTACCGACCTGCCCAAGGAAGGCCTGCTGCATCGCGCGCGCTTCGAACTGGTCAGGCAGGCAGCTTAGCGCACCACCATGGCCAGCGCCCGTTCGGGACTGGTATGCCGTTCCATGATGGACTTGACGGTGCCGTCTTCGCGCATGGCGCGCAGGGCCTGTTCGAGCCTGCTGGCCGACGTGTCGGCGACCAGGCGGGAGATCACCAGCGAGCCCTGTACGTTTTCGCGCGGAACCAGGTCCAGCACGCGGAATTGGCTGCGCAACTGGTCGTCGCGGTACAGGGCGTCGATATTGCTGCTTAACTGGAGGATTGCCTGCACGCGGCCATACTGGAACAGCCGCAGCAGCGTAGCGTAGTCGGGAGTGTCATACACGCGGCCCTGCTTGCGCAGGCGCTCAAGCCAGGCATCGTAGGTGGTGCCATGCTTGAAGCCTTTGATGACGGCGACTTTCAGTTCCGGCCGCGCCGCGAATTGTTCCAGCGTGGCGGCGTGCCGTGCCGCCTCGTTGCGCAGCAGTAGCATGTTGCGCGACTGAAGGTAGGGTGTAAAGCGCGCAAAGCCTTCGCGCTCGGGCGTGGAAATGCCGGACATGGTCATGTCCAGGGTGCCTTCCTTCAGCATGGTCCAGATACGGATGCGCGAGTCGCGCGTCATGCGCAGTTCGCAGCCGGTGCGGCGTGCCAGCTCTTCGACGATGTCCTTGTCGATGCCGGCCCATTGCTCGCCGCTGCGGTAGTACAGGGTGCCGTGTTCGTACATGGCGACCGTGTACGGGCCGCAGGAAGCCGCTTCGGCGCTGCCGGCAAGGCAGGCCGCAGCGGCAATCAGGATACTGCGCAGTAGCATATCAATCCTGTTCGTCGGAATCCGGCGGCAGGTTACGCGGGATTACCTTTACCAACAGTATACGCGGGCCATTCATCTTTTTCACGACCAGGTCGAAAGCGTCGAATTCCACCCGCTGGCCCTGTTTCGGGATGTCGCCGAGCTTCAGCATGATCAGGCCACCGACCGATTCCACTTCGCCCAGGCCCATCTCTTCATTCTCGATATCGACGCCGAGGATGCGTTCCAGCGAGAAGATCGGCAGGCTGGCCTTGCCGATCAGCGAACCATCGGTCTGCCGCAGCCAGTCGTTCTCGTTGAGGCGGAATTCATCGTGAATCTCGCCGACCATGGCGCCCAGCAGGTTGTCCAGCGTGAGGAAGCCCACCGGGCGCTTGCCTTTTTCGCCGATCAGGGCAAAGTGCGGCGCGCCGTCCTTGAAGCGGCGGAACAGTTCCAGGGCCGGCGTGCGGGCCGAGATGGTCTCGACCGGACGCAGGAAGCCCGACAGGTTTTTCAGTTCCTTGCGCGATTGCAGGGCAAAGAACAGGTCTTTCAAGTGCACCACGCCCAGCACGCTGTCGCCTTCTTCATCGAAGTAGGGATAGCGGCTGAAGCGATTGCGTACCACGGTGTCCAGGTTCTCATCCATCGAGCGGTCGGCGTGCAGTGCGATCACTTCGTTGATGGGGCGCATCAGGTCGGCTACGCGCAGTTGCGAGAAGTCCAGCGAGTTGGCCAGGATGTTGCGCTCGTCCTTGTTGAAGGATTCGCCGGGTTGGCTGGTGCGCAGGATCAGCTTCAGTTCATCAGTCGAGTAGTGCGACTCGTGGCCGCCGGCGTTGCCCAGTCCGGCCAGGCGCAGCACTGCGTTGGCGCTCTGGTTCAGCAGCCAGATGGCAGGGTACATGGCCCAGTAGAAGGCGTACAGCGGGATGGCGCTCCACAGCGCGACCGCTTCCGGAAGGCGGATAGCCAGCGATTTAGGCGCCAGTTCGCCCACCACGATGTGCAGGAAGGAGATGGTGACGAAGGCGAACACGAAGGAAATGCCGTGCACGATTTCCGGCGATGTGATGCCGATGAATTTGAGCAGGGGTTCCAGCAGTCCGGCAAATGCAGGTTCACCGACCCAGCCCAGGCCGAGCGAGGCGAGCGTAATGCCCAATTGGCAGGCGGACAGGTAGGCATCGAGCTGGCCGTGGACCTTGGCGAGGATGCGGCCGCGCAGGCCCTGGGTCTTTTCGATGGCACGCACGCGGGTGCGGCGCAGGGTGACGATGCTGAATTCGGCGGCGACGTAGAAGCCGTTCAGTGCTACGAGGAAGAGTGCGAAAATTACTAGTAAGAGGTTGTCCATATGCGCCCTAAGGCGGAGAGTCGAAAACCTCTATCTTATCCGACCCGGGGCACACCTCGCGCAATTCTGACAATTTCTTGTCAGAAAGTTATGGCTGCGGAGCCAATCCGCTGGCCTTGCAGATCGCCAGCAGGCGGAGCGCCAGCTCGCTGTCGCTGGCTGTGCGCTCGCGCTGGATGGCGAGCAGGGCGCGCTGCGCTTGCAGTGCCGGCAGCTCGTCGCTCATGCCGCGGCGCGCGCGGGCAGCGACCAGTTCCAGCGTGGAGCGGGCACTGGCTTCCCTGGCTGCGAGCGCTTGCCGGCGCCCGCGCGCGGCGGCATAGGCGGAAAGGGCGTCATCCATTTCGTGCCACGCTTTCAGGACCGTTTTCTGGAAATGGATGGCCGCTTCCTGTTCTTCCAGCTTGCGCAGTTCGACCGTTGCACGGCGGCGGCCATTGTCGAAAATCGGCAGTTGCAGGCTGGGGCCGAGCGACCATTGGCGGCTGCCCCAGTCACCGAACTTTCCGGTGTCAACCGATTCAAGGCCGAGCGACAGGCCAAGGGTGATGCGGGGATAGAGGTCGGCCACTGCCACGCCGATCCGCGCCGTTGCTGCCTGCAGGCGCGCTTCCGCGGCCTGGATGTCCGGGCGATGGCGCATTATCTCGCCCGGTACGCCGAGTGCCAGATCAGGCCCGCCTGGGGCGGCCGCGCCTTGCTGCGCTGTCAGTTGCTCCTGCAGCGCACCGGGCGGCTTCGCCAGCAGCATTGTCAGCCGGTTGGCGGCGGCGGCTTCCTGCTCGAGAAATGCCGGCGCGCGGCCTTCCAGTTCGGCGAGGGCCGCCTGCTGCTGCTCGACCTCGAGGCCGGTAGCAAGTCCGCCGCGCTGGCGCGCTGTCGCCAGCGCCGCCATGTCGCGTGCCGCAGCCAGGTCGGCCCGCAGCAATTCCTGCTGGCGCTGGGCTGCGCGCAACTCGTAGTAATTGCGCGCCACTTCGAGCTGCACTGCCAGCTGCACGTCGCGCAGGATGGAGCTGGCCTCCGCCATGCCGGCGTCCGCAGCCTGCACGCTGCGCCGCACCCGGCCCCACAGGTCCAGCTCCCAGGCGGCATCGAAGCCGGCCTGGTACAGCGCGAAGGGATCGCTGAGTTTTTCAATCAGGGCATCCCGGTTGGCAGGCGCGATCGCATCAACCATGCGCGTTCCCGCGCCGGACTCGGACTGGCGCTGCCGGGTGGCGCCGGCATGGGCGCTGAGTTGCGGGCCATGCGCGCCGGCCGCCACGTTGCGTGCCATCCGGCTCTGCGCAAATCGCAGCGCGGCCGCCCGCACGTCGAAACTGGCGGCCAGCGCTTGCTGCTGCAAGCTGTTCAATACAGGATCGTCGAAGCGGGCAAACGACTGCGCCGTACCGGCGGCCAGGCCTGTTTCGCGCAAAGCCGGCGCTCCGCCATGCCAATCGCCATAGGCTGCGGGCGCCTGCACGGCCGGTTCGCGGTAATCCGGCCCCACCGCGCAAGCAGCCAGCGACAGGCAAAACAGGGAGAGTGTGAGCAGTTTCATGATGTTTCCAGTTCAGGCGAGGCGGTGGCGGAACAGCCATGCCGCCAGCGGCAGCGTTATGAGGGCAATCAACACGAGCGGCACCATATTCGGCCACAGCGTGCCGAGACCGGCGCCTTCGAGATAAATCCGCTGCACCATGTCGATGGCAAAGCGCAGGGGATTCGCCGTGGTCACGATCTGCAGCACTTCCGGCATGTTACGCACCGGCGTGGTGAGCCCGGATAGCAGCATCATCGGCATCACCAGCACGAAGGTGTACAGCATGGCCTGCTGCATGTTCAGCGACACAGCCGAAATCGACAGGCCGATGCCGACGCTGGCAATCGTGAACAGCGTCAGGCCGGCGTAGATGGAAAGCAGCGACCCCGCCATCGGTACGCCAAACCACAGCCGCGTGACCAGCAGGATCAGCGTCGACTGCAGCAGCCCGATCATGATGGGCGGCAGGGCCTTGCCGAGCATGATGTCGATGGGCGTCAGCGGGGTGACCAGCAACTGGTCGAAAGTGCCTTGCTCGCGCTCGCGCGCCACCGAAAGAGCCGTCAGCAGCAAGGTTTGCAGCATGCTTAAGGCTGCGATCATGCCCGGCATCAGGTACCAGCGCGTTTCCAGGTTCGGGTTGAACCAGGCGCGCGATTCAATGCGCAGTGCAGGCTGGGCGCCGCCGTGCTTTTCGCGCCATGCGCGGTTGAAGTCGGCCACGACCGCGCCGATATACGCAGCAGCCGAGCCGGCCGTGTTGGAATTGCGCCCGTCCAGCACTATTTGCAGGGGCGCCGCGTCGCCCGCATACAGGCGACGCTCGAAGTCGACCGGAATGCTGATGGCGAGCAGCGCCTTCTCGCTGTCGATCGCCGCGCGCAGCGCTCCTTGCGTTTCGACGATGAGCGTGCGGCGGAAGGTGCCGCCGGCATCCAGCCTGGCCAGCAGTTCGGCGGCGGCCGCGCTATGGCTGGCGTCATTCAGGGCATACGGCACATAGGTCAAATCATAGGTTGCGGCGTAGCCAAACAACAGGCTTTGCACGATAGCCGGCACCACCAGGATGAAGCGGCTCTTCGGGTCCTTGAGCACGGCCAGGAATTCCTTGCGGACGATGACGGCAATGCGGCGGAAGAAATTGATCATGACAGCCTCAGTCCAGTCGTTTGCGGGTGACCGCGCGGGCGATGCCGAGTAACAGCACGGCGTAGGCGGCAAGGATGGCGCAGTTGCGCAGTATCAGCGGCCATACGTTCCCGGCCAGGAACAGGGTCTTCACCAGTTCCATGAAATAGGTCGCGGGCAGGATGCGGCCGACGACCTGCACCGCCACCGGCACATTGCGCAGGTCGAACAGGAAGCCGGACAGCATCAGCGAAGGCATGAAGCTGCTGACCAGGGCCAGCTGGCTGGCCAGGAACTGGTTCTTGGTGGCGGAAGAAATCAGCAGGCCCATGCCGACTGCCACCACCAGGTACAGCATGGAGGCGAAGATGATGACCAGCAGCGAACCCTGCATCGGTACCTTGAACAGGAAGCGGGCTGCGGCCAGGCACAGGAACAGGCCCATCATGCCGACGCAGAAATAGGGGATGACTTTGGCCAGGAGGATTTCGACCGGCCGCACCGGCGTGACGAATAGCGCTTCCAGCGTGCCGCGCTCCCATTCGCGCGCCATCACCAACGCAGTGAGGAAGGCGCCTACCAAGGTCATGATCAGTACGATCAGGCCGGGCACCAGGTACCAGGTGCTGGTGTTGGCGCTGTTGTACCACATGCGCTGTTCGATGCGTACGGCGCCGTTGGCGGGCAGGGCGTCGGGACGGGCCGCGCCCGCCTGGCGTTCGGCGCGGCGGGCATCCCACTGCCGTAGTGCGCCGCTGGTGTAATTCAGGATGATGCCGGCGCGGTTGGCTTCCGCGCCGTGCACGATGATTTGCACGGCGGCGCCGCCCGCTGCAATGTCGCGCGTGAACGTGGCCGGGATGCGGACGATGGCGTCCACGCGGCGCTCGCGCATCAGGGCTTGGGCGTCGTGCATCGAGGCTACTGGCAGAGCGGCAAACGAAGGGGACAGGCTGAAGCCTGCCACCGCCTCCTGCGCGGTGGGCGAGCTGTCTTCCATCACGATGGCGATGGGCGCGTTCTTGACGTCCAGCGACAGGCCGTAGCCGAAGATCAGGATCAGCACGATCGGCAGGGCGATGCCGATTGCCAGATTCGATGCGTCGCGCAGCAGCTGGCGGAACTCCTTGCGTACCAGCGCGGCGAGGCGGGAGCGGAAGCCGCTGTTCATCGTGCGCCTCCGCTGCGGTTCTTTTCGACGATGGCGATGAAGGCGTCTTCCATATTGCCGGCATCGCCCGCTTGTGCCCGGACTTCGCGCGGGGTGCCGATAGCGAGAAGCTTGCCGGCGTCCTGGATGACGATGCGGTCGCAGTATTCGGCTTCTTCCATGAAGTGCGTGGTCACCACGATGGTGACGCCCTGTGCCGACAGGCTGGTGATGCGGCGCCAGAATTCGCGCCGCGCCAGCGGATCGGCGCCGCTGGTCGGTTCGTCCAGGAAGAGTACTTCCGGTTCGTGCAGCAGGCCGGTGGCCATCGCCAGGCGTTGCTTGAAGCCGCCCGGCAATTGGCCGCTCGGCATATGTTCCTGTCCGCGCAACTGGAACTCTTCCAGTACCTGGCTGGTGCGCTGTTGCAGGCGCTTGCCGTACAGGCCGTAGGCGCCGCCGAAGAAGTCGAGGTTTTCCTGCACGGTCAGGTTGCCGTACAGGGCGAATTTCTGCGAAACGTAGCCGACTTTTGCGCGCGCTTGCGCGCGGGCGTGGCGCAGGTTGACGCCTGCCACTTGCAGGAAGCCGGAGCTGGCGGGAAGAAGTCCGCACAACATGCGGAAGGTGGTGGTCTTGCCGGCGCCGTTTGGGCCCAGCAAGCCGAAGATCTCGCCGCGGGCGACGCTGAAACTGGTGCTTGCCACAGCCGTGAAGTCGCCGAATTTCCGCACCAGGTCGCGCACCTCAATCATTGCCTCCCCGCCGTCCGCCACCCCGCCAGCGGCTACGCTTGCGCCGTGCTGCACCGAAGCCGCGCTGCCGCCTTGCGCGGCCCTGGCCGGCGCAACCTTCGCTGCCTGCAGCAGCATCATGAAGCCATCTTCCAGCCGCGCGGGCACGGGCGTGACCGGCAAGCCATCCAGCAGTTGCCCAATCGCGCCATCCGCAGCATCCGCCCGGCGGATGAACCGCACATGCCCGCCTTCCGGCACCGCATCGACCACGACTTCACGGGCATCGATCAAACGCGCCTGCAACGTCCGCGCCGACTCGCCGGCGCGCGGCATGGCCGTAAAGCTCAAGCCTTCGGCACGAGAGCGCAATTCAGCCGGCGCGCCCGATGCCAGCAAGCGCCCTTCATGCATGACAAACACCTGCTGGCAGCGCTCGGCCTCGTCCATGTAGGAGGTGCTGACAATCACCGACAGCCGTTCCTCATCCACCAGCTGCTGCACGATCTCCCACAGCTCGCGCCGCGACAAAGGATCGACGCCAACCGTGGGCTCATCGAGCAGCAGCAACTCCGGCAGGCGCACCAGCGTGCAAGCCAGGCCAAGCTTCTGCTTCATCCCCCCGGACAGCTTGCCCGCGGGGCGCGCAGTGAAGCGCGCCAGGTCGGTCATATGCAATAGCCGCGCGAAACGCTGGCGCCGCACGTCCGCTGGCACACCATGCAAGTCCGCGTACAGGTCCATGTTCTCCTGCACGCTCAAGTCCTCGTACAGGCCAAAGCGCTGCGGCATGTAGCTGATGCGGTCCTGCACCTCCTGGGGGCGCGCCGCGACATCGACACCCAGCACCGACAAGCTGCCGCCGCTTGGCGCCAGCAGACCTGCTGCCATGCGCAGCAAGGTAGTCTTCCCCGCACCGTCCGGCCCGACCAGTGCGGTCAGTGCACCGGAAGCCACCTCCAGCGACACCTCGCGCACCGCCTCCACCGGGGCCGGTGCACCTTTGACGATGAAGTGGCGGCTCAGGCCACGGCCGCTTAAGACTGCCGAATCCATGATCAGTGCCCGACCGCGATCCGCACGGTGGCCGGCATCCCCATGCGCAGCACGTCGGCCTTATCTTCGGCCAGCACGCGCACCTCGTAGACGAGGGCCGTACGCAGCTCCTCGGTCTGCACGAACTTCGGCGTGAATTCTGCCGCCGAGGAAATGTAGCCGACCTTGCCCGGCAGCGTTTTGCCGGGCTGGCTGTCGATCGAAATGCTGGCGGCCACCCCTGGTTTGATGCGCCCCAGGTCGGCCTCGCGCACGTAGGCGCGAACCCACTTTGGATCGGCAATCGCCAGCGTATAGACAGGGCGCTGTGGAGAGGCCATGTCGCCGGCCTCCATCAGGCGCGCACGCACCACCGCGTTGACCGGCGCCTTCAGCGAAGCTTCGCCGAGCTGGTATTGCAGCAGCGCGATCGCCGCATTGCCGGCATCGAGCTGTGCCTGCGCCTGTGCGATATCCTCGCGGCGCGACCCATGCCGGGCCAGTTCCTGCCCCTGGCGTGCCTGCTCCAGCGCGGCCTGCGATGACCTGGCGCGGGCGCGGGCGGCATCGGCGTCTTGCTGGCTGACGGCGCGGCCATTGCTATCCTTTTGCACAGCCACGATGCGATCCAGCTGCTGGCGCGCGAGATCGGCCTCCGCCTGCGCCGCACTGGTGCGGGCGCGCGCTTGCGCCAGCTCTTCCGGCCGCGTGCCGGCCTTCAGGCGAGCCACAACTTGCTGTTGTGCCGCCGCCTGCGCTTCGGCCTCCGCCAAACGCAAACGCAGGCCCCGCGTATCGAGTTCCGCCAGCACCTGGCCGGCCTGCACTTGCTGGCCTTCCTCCGCCAGCACGCGCGCAACGCGTTCGCTGGCAGGGAAGGCGAGTGCCACCTGCCGCAGGTCGACGTTGCCGTACAGGACAAGCTCCTTCTCATTCGGCGCCGGGCGGCTCCAGTACCAGGCGCCAGCCGCGATAGCCGCTGCGGCAATAATGGCAATTCCAACAAGCTTTTTGTTCATGGCAGAACCTCCTGCGGAAAATTCTACATCAAATTCAAATTTGGATTTGAATTTATTTTCGACGTACAATGCGAGCCATGCAAAAAAAGACAGCTCCCCGTGCCAATCGCCAGGACGGCGACGCCACCCGCCAAGCACTTCTTGACGTAGCGGGGCAGGTGTTCGCCGAACGCGGTTTTGCCGACGCCACCAGCAAGGAAATCTGCGCCCGCGCCGGCACCAATATCGCTGCCGTCAATTATCACTTCGGCAGCCGCGGCGCGCTATACGAAGCTGTGCTGGTGGAGGCGCACCATCATTTGCTCAAGCTTGAGGATATGCAGGAAATTACCGCGCGCGACATGGCTGCGCGCGACAAGCTGCGCGTTATTTTGCGCAGTATCGTGCTGCGCGCCACCGGTGCGGACGCGCACTGGGGGGCACGCGTGGTAATTCGGGAACTGATGTCGCCCACCGAGCATGCGCCGGCCCTGGTGCAAAAAGCCATTGCGCCCAAGGCGATGGTCATGCTCGGGCTGGTGTGTGAAATCATCGGCCTGCCGCCCACCACGCCCGGCCTGCAGCGGGCCCTGTTCCTGCTGATGTCGCCCTGCCTGGCGCTGCTGGTGGCCCCGCGTGAAATGCGTACCAAGCTGTTTCCCGCGCTGGGCGAGGATGCCGAGGGCCTGGTCGACGATATGATGACCTACGCCGGCGCGGGCCTCGACGCTATCGCTGCGAAATACTCAGCATCGCCTCGACCACCGGGTGGCTGATGCGCCGCTCGCTGGAAATGGCATAGAACTGCTCCTGCAGTTCCGACGCCGGCCCCACCGGCAGCGCGCCGAACTGCTCCAGCATATCTTCGGCGAGTGCCGCCGGTGCAAAGAACAGCCCCATGCCGCTGCGGCCGAAGGTATTCAGCATCGCGCTATCTTCGAATTCACCGACCACGTCGGGCCGCACGCCCTGTTCCAGCAGCCAGGCGTCGATACGGCCGCGCAGCGCGGTATTGCGCGTTGGCAGCAGGATCGGGGCGCCATTCAGGCTCTCGGGGAAGTCCTTGCCGTACTTGCGCGCCAGCGCCCGCACGCCGAACAACTGCATTTCACTTTCACCCAGCAGGTGGCTGAACACCTTGAGCGATGCGCTGGCGCGCATCGGACGGTCGGTCAGCACCACATCCAGCTTATGCAGCGCCAGTTCCGCCAGCAGGGCATCGAACTCGCCCTCGGTGCAGACCAGGCGCACCGGCGTGTCGGGCGGCAGCGCCGCCTGCAGGTAGTGCGCCGCGATCAGTTTGGGCATGGAGTCCGAAATGCCGACGGTCAGGCGGATCTTGCCGGCATCGACCTCCTCGAGCGCCTCCTGCATCCGGTCGCCCAGCTGGAAGATCTGCTCAGCATAGGTCAGCGCCACCCGTCCCGCCTCGGTCGGCACCAGGCGGCGGCCCTGCTGGGTCAGCAGTGACTTGCCGATTGACTGCTCCAGGGCGGCAATCTGTGTGCTGACCGTCTGGATGGCTAAGCCCAGCCGGTCGGCGGCCCGGGTAACGCTGCCCTCGGCGGCGACCATGCGGAAGAAGTAAAGGTGGCGGAAATTCAGGCCCGTGGTTTTCATGTTTCTATTTTTACGAAGTAATACTTCGATTATCTTCTATTTTTAAAAAGCCGTGCCGCCCTTAGACTGGCCAGACTTATCAACAAGAAAGGGTCAACCGATGAAGCACTTCAGGTTTTCATTCCTGGTCTCCTTCATCTGTCTTGCTGTGGCAGGCTGGTGGGGGTACCAACAAACAGGCGTAAGCGGCGCCCTGGCGGCCCTGTGGATCGCCTTTATCCTGAGCGTGATGGAAGTCTCGCTCTCCTTCGACAACGCAGTTGTCAATGCCTCCGTCCTGAAAAACTGGGACGAATTCTGGCAAAAGCTGTTCCTTGGTGTCGGCATCATCATCGCGGTATTCGGCATGCGCCTGGTATTCCCGCTGGTGATCGTGGCGGTGGCGGCAGACCTCAGCATCCCCGACGTGTGGACGCTGGCCTTGAACGACCCGAAAGCCTTTTCGACCCACCTGACCAACCACCACGCTGAAGTGGCGGCATTTGGCGGCATGTTCCTGCTGATGGTGTTCCTGAACTTCATCTTCGACCATGAAAAGCAGATGCACTGGCTGGGCAATGTGGAGCGCAAGCTGGGCGCGCTGGGCAAGGTGTCTTCGATTGCCATCATGATTTCGATGGGCGTGCTGCTGGGTAGCCTCAGCATCGTTGAAGAATCGCAGAAGTTCATCGTGCTGGCAGCGGGCATGTGGGGCTTGCTGACCTACGTCGGCGTGGATGCGCTCTCCACCTGGATGGAAAAAGGGGAAGAGGGCGGCGTAAATGCCGGTGATCTGGTCAAGCGCGGCGGTGTCGGCGGCTTCCTCTACCTGGAAGTGCTGGATGCTTCGTTCTCCTTCGACGGCGTGATCGGCGCCTTCGCGATCACCAGCGACGTCGTGATCATCATGCTGGGCCTGGCCATTGGCGCGATGTTCGTACGCTCGATGACGGTCTACCTGGTGCACAAGGGCACGCTCGAAGAGTATGTCTACCTGGAGCACGGCGCGCACTACGCGATCGGCATCCTGGCGGTGATCATGTTGGCGAGCATGAAGTTCCATATTCCGGAAGTGATTACCGGCCTGATTGGTGTGGCATTTATCGTGGCATCGCTGTGGTCTTCGATCCGCCATAAAAAGCTTGAAATGAAGGGAGCTTGAGACTATGGCGACTTTTAAAGTAACCGGGGATATCGATCCCTTCCTGCAGGTGTCGATGAAGCAGGGCGAGCGCATCTTCTGCGAATCGAATGCGATGGTGATGATGGATTCCACCCTCGAACTGAAAGGCAAGATGCGTGGCGGCCTGGGCGGCGCCCTGATGCGCTCCCTGGCGAACGGCGAGTCCTTCTTCCAGCAGAACATCGAAGCCACTGGCGGCGACGGCAACTGCCTGCTGTCGCCCAACCTGCCGGGTGCGATGCGGGTGCTGGAGGTCGGCGAGCGCCAGTACCTGATCAGCGACGGCGCCTTTGTCGCAGCCAGCAGCGGCATCGACCTGCGGGTGCGTACCCAGAACGTCGGCAATGCGCTGTTTGGCCAGAGCGGCGGCTTCTTCATCACCGAATCGACTGGCGCCGGCCAACTGGTGGTGTCGGGCTTCGGCGCGCTGCATGAAGTCGACGTGGAGCCCGGCAAGGAAGTTGTGATCGACAACGCCCACGTGGTGGCCTGGGACAGCGCCCTGCGTTACGAGATGGCAGTGGCGACCCGCTCCGGCGGCGGCTTGTTGGGCAACCTGGTCAACTCGGTGACCAGCGGCGAAGGCATGGTGCTGCGCTTTTCCGGCCGCGGCAAGGTGCTGATCTGCTCGCGCAACCGTGAAGCTTTTGTGGCCTGGATGATGTCGCACCAGGGCCGCTAATACGATTTACCTCCGTTGACGCCCCCATGGCGTTCTTCTTTGCGGTGGTCCTGGAAACAGGCCACCGTTTTTTTTGCCTGTCATCGCCAATTCATATTTGCTTGCTACGTTGTGCTACGCCACCACCCACACACGGAGATCAATCAGATGCAAAGCGCTACGACATGCAGGATCGCAAAATTCATCTCGGGATGCGCCTTCAGTTTGTTGAGCGCGCAATCGATGGCGGTCACCTACGTCGCCTGGCCGACCAGCACCACCGTGGCCGCGGCCGACCAGGCCAGCACCTTCGGGGAAAACTTGAGCGGTCTTTTCTACCAGCCTGCTGCGGCATCGAATCCAGCCGTATTGTGGGCTGTTCAGAACTCGCCCTCCAAGCTGTACAGCCTCACGTGGAATGGCAGCAACTACGTCAAGAACACAAACAACAGCTGGGCCAGTGGCAAGACCTTGCGTTATCCGAACGGCAGCGGCGCACCGGATGCGGAAGGCGTGACCATGGCTGAACTGAATTCGCCTGCGCTGTATGTAGCCTCGGAGCGTGATGGCAGCGGATCGAGCCGCCTGAGCATCCTGCGCTACGACACCAGTGCCGCCGGCACCACCCTGAAAGCGAGCAACGAGTGGAACCTGACGGCCGACCTGCCCAAGGTCGATTCCAATGCCGGCCTGGAGGCCATTACCTGGGTGCCTGACAGCTACCTGCAGGCGAGCCAGTTCACCGACGAGAACACCCGCCTCCCCTACGATCCTGCGAATTACCCGTCGCACGGCACCGGCTTGTTCTTCGTCGGCCTGGAAGCTAACGGACAAATCTACGCCTATGCGCTGAACCAGTCCGGCTCGAGCTACGTGCGCATTGCTTCGTTCGTGAGCGGCCAGTCGCAGGTCATGGACCTGGCGTTCGATCGGGACAACAACATCCTGTGGGCTGCCTGCGACAACAACTGCAGCGGCAAGACGACCCTCTTGTCCGTCGATACCGCAGTGGGCTCTCCAACCAAGGGCAAGTTCGTTGTACGCAAGGGCTACAATCGGCCAGGCTCGATGTCCAATATGAACAACGAGGGTATTGCGATTGCTCCTGAATCGGAATGCATCAATAAGCTGAAGACGTTCATTTGGGCAGACGATGGGGAAGATAACAACCACGCGCTGCGACGCGGGACGATTTCCTGCGGGCCGCTGTTCTGACGCTTTAAAGCTGTATAGCGAGCATGCCGGCGTTATACAGGGCGTGCGTCAGCATGGGGGCCAGCAGCGACCTGCTGCGTTCCGCTGCAATTGCGGTGCACAGGCCCAGCACGAAGACCGGCGCCATTGCCAGCGGCGGATGGATGACCGCAAACAGCGCGGCGCTGGCGGCCATCGCCTGCCAGGCCGGCAGAGAGCGGCGCAGGCCGCCGAAAACCTGGCCGCGGAAGATGAACTCTTCAAACACCGGCGCCGCCAGCACGGCAAGGGGCGCCAGCCACATCAGGGCGACTGGCGGCGCGGCGCTTGGCACGGCGCCAAAGTGGCGCAGGATGGACAGCCATAGGACGCCGCCTGCCAGCGCAGGCAGCGCCATCAGCAGGCCCCATCCTGTGGCGCTGCGCCAGGCCGTCTTCCACTCCCCCAGCCACAGGCGCGGTACGCCGCTGGTCCCGCTGCGCCAATACAGCAGGCGCGCCAGCGCGTAGACCAGCGCGCCGGAAATGGCGAAGGACAGCGTCGCTGTCGGCAGCGAAGCAGGCTTGCCGGCCAGGTATAGCACGCCGGCCGCCAGCAATTGCAGCAGGAAGAACATGATTGCCGCCATGATGCCGTCCGAGGCGCAAACGCGCGGCGGCGGCGAAGCAGTTGGATCGAGCAGGTATGGAAGTGAGTCGCGTGCGCGCTGCCACAGCGACAGGGCCAGGGCTGCCAGCAGCACGATGGCTGCCAGGCGCACATGCCATGCGCGGGTGTTGAGGGCGTAGGTATAGAGCGACGACAGGATCAGGTAGGCGTAGGCGAAGGTGGGCCGTACGCGGGCATGCATGTCCTGCGCCAGCGGGTCGCTGGCCCATACTCCCAGCGCAACGGCAATCGCCGCGAAAATCGGGATGCCGGCCACCACCAGGACGAGCTGCGAGAGCAGGCGCCCATCGGCCGGCACGCCAAAGCACAGTCCCATCGCGAATACGCCCAGGGGATA
Source organism: Duganella sp. Root336D2 (assembly GCF_001425005.1). GTDB lineage: Bacteria > Pseudomonadota > Gammaproteobacteria > Burkholderiales > Burkholderiaceae_D > Rugamonas. Next base: position 160,143 of record NZ_LMDB01000022.1, read on the forward strand.
GACCAATGCCAGCACCGACCATAGCTGCGCCTTCTCGGCCAGCATGCTGCCGATGCTTTTCGGATAGGTGTAGAGCAGCCACAATGCATGGCCCTCGGTATTGACGGTCTGGAAAGCCGACAGCATCAGCACATAAGCTCCCAGGCCGAAGGCGACGGAAGACAGCAGCGCCGGATCGCTGATGAACTGGCCCATATTCTTCACCTGGCCATTCAGTACCAGCTGGCTGCCGAAGATAATCAAGGGGATCAGCAGGCTTTGCACCAGGAAGTTGCGGTCGCGGCTCAGCAATCGCAGCTCGCGCCGTTGCAGCGCTGAGCCAAATACCCAGCCGGCGAAGGCGGGACGCGCGCCGCCACGGCCTGTTTCGCGCGAACCGGTAGCGACCACGCCATCGGCCAGCAAGGCATTCAGCAGGCGCAAGCCAAGCCACAGCAGGAAGGCGGCTTGCGCCGCCAGCAGGGCGCCGTAGCCAAGGCCATGGAATGTATCGCGCGCGTTCATGGCCTGCAGCGCCAGGCCGGGAGGCGCCCACAAGGTCCACGCCGGGAATTGCGCGGCCCATTCCAGCGTCAGCGTGGCGGTCGGCATGGCGAGCGACATGGCCAGGTACATCAGCGGCATGCTGGCGACGGAAGCGATGGCCTGCAGGTTGCGCAGCTGCGACGGTGCGAGGCGCAGGCGCAGGCCGGTGTCGGCCACCGTGCGCAGCGTGGCGGCGCAGGCCAGCAAAGGAAAAGTGCATGCGGCGGCCAGGAATGGCGTGCTCCAGCGGTAGCCGGAATGCCAGGCGATCGCCATGCACATCGGCCATAGGGCCAGGATGCCGGAGGGATTGGCCAGCGTCCGCTCGGCAATGCGCGCCAGCAGCAAGGTGCGGCGTTCCAGCGGCAGCGTGACCAGCCACTCCAGGTCCCAGTCCGGCTGCGCCAGTTCCTTGCTCCCCAGCGGCAGCAGGAAGGCGATGCCGAACAGCAGGGTGGCCTGCATCACGGCCGCCTGCATCAGCACGGGATGGAAGGGCGCTGCCTGCAATTCCCTGCGCGCCTGGCGCATGGCGGCGCGCGGTGCGGCGTCCGATTCGGCGGCGATGCATTCGCTGCCGGTAGGCAGGCGGCACTGCATGTTCAGCAGCGAAGTGCTGGCGGTATTCAGGAAGGCGAACAGCATGAAGGCCGACAGCACGAAGGTCACCAGCCAGCGCGCGTTCTTCTTGCCGCGCGTGGGTGCGCGGCTGGGACCCAGCCAGCCTTTGCGGAAGCGCAGGGCATTGCCGATGTTCAGGAGCCGCAACAGCCGCAGGCGTGCAAGCAGCCAGAATGCACGCGGGGCGCTGGGCAGGTCCATCATGCGGCCAGGCTGTCTTCGTCGGTGAATTTGAGGAAAAGCTCTTCCAGCGTGCTGTTGTCACTGCTGGCGCCGCGCAGTTCTTCCAGCGAGCCGGTGGCGACCAGGGCGCCGCGGTTGATGATGCCGACGCGGTTGCACATGCGCTGCGCCATGTCGAGCAGGTGGGTGGAAACGAAGATGGTCTTGCCGGCGGCGGCGCTGGCGACCAGGCGGTCCTGCACTTCGCGTGCGGCGCGCGGATCGAGGCCGTTGATCGGCTCGTCCAGGATCAGCACGGCGGGATCGTGCACCAGGGCGCAGGCCAGGCCCAGCTTCTTCTTCATGCCCATCGAATAGTTGACGGCGAATTCTTCGCTCACGTCCTGCAGGCCGAATTCCTGCAGCATTTGCGCCGCGCGTTCGATGGCGGCCTTGCGCGGCATGCCGTGCATCTCGGCCACGAACTGCAGGATTTCGCGCCCGCGCAGGAAGTCGTAGAAGATGGGGTTATCCGGCAGGTAGCCGACGTGGCGCTTTACTTTGGCGGCATCGGCCTGGCAATCAAGGCCGTCGACCAGCACGCGGCCTGCGCTGGGCACCAGGATGCCCATCATCATGCGGATGGTAGTGGTCTTGCCCGCGCCATTTGGTCCAAGGAAGCCGAACACTTCGCCGCGCTGCACCGCCAATGACAGCGGCTGCACGGCGGGAAAGTCGCCGTAGTGTTTGGCCAGTCCCTGGAATTCGATCATGGCCGCAAGCTCATGCCGATGCGTTCCGTGCGCGGCGCCCAGTTGCCCAGGATGTCGGCGGACACCAGCACGCGCTCGGCGCGGCCGATCAGCAGCTTGCGCGGCACGAAGCCGATGAAGCGTGAATCGCGGCTGTTGTTGCGGTTGTCGCCCAGCATCAGGTAGCTGTCGGCCGGCACGGTGACGGGGCCGAAATCGCGTTTGGCATCGACTTGCGGCAGCACCTGGATGCTGTAGCTGGCGCTGGCATTGTGCTCCTTCAGTTGCAGCGCTTCCAGGTCGCCCACCTTGTCGATATGTTCGGTGGCGTTGCCCAGCACTGCATATTCGGAAGTCTTGCCGTTGATGATCAGGTGCTCGCCGCGGATTTCAACGCGGTCGCCGGGCAGGGCGGCGATGCGTTTGATCAGGCGGGTGCGGTCTTCCGGGGAGAAGAAGGTGACCACGTCGCCGCGCTGCGGTTCGCCAAGGTGGCTGACGGAGATATCGGTCAGCGGCACTTTCAGGTCGTAGGCGATGCGGTTGACGAAGACCACGTCGCCTTCCAGCAGGTTGGGGTGCATGGAGGCGGACGGAATCGGGTTCCAGTCGGCGATGGCGGTGCGGAACACGCCCAGCGTCAGCAGGAAGACGATGAAGCCCTTGTTTTCACGTATGAGTTTTTTCACGACCGGTGTCTCCATCTTGGTTCAGGAAACTGCATCATCTTATCAAAACCTTAAGCGCTGCTTAGACCGAAGGCGGCCAGCATCTGGCGCTGCCCTTTGGGCGGTACTTGCAGCGCGCGGCTGTCGAGGTCCTGCTCGACCCAGCCGCGATTCAGGGCCAGTTGCAGCAGGGCCGCACCGAGCGCCCCGCCGAGGTGGGGCTTGCGTTCGCTCCAGTCCAGGCAAGGGCAGGCGAAACGGCGCCGCAGCTTGCGCAGGGCGGGCAGGTCCAGCCCAAGCTGCGCGAATTGCTGCTCGCCCGCGGCGCTCAACTCGTATCCATCGCTGGCTTCCGCCAGCCAGCCCTGTGCCGCGAAATGATCGTGCAGGCTGACTGCGACCGTGCCGGCCATGTGGTCGTAGCAGGTGCGCGCGTTGCGCAGGCGGTCCGGCGTGTTGGGCTTGAACTCACTGCGAGGCAGGCCGGCGACCACCAGCAAGGCTTCCAGCGCGCTGGCTACTTCCTGGCTGGCGAGCTGGTAGTAGCGGTGCTTGCCTTGCGCGAGTTGCACCAGCAATTGCTCATCCTTCAGGCGTGCAAGGTGGGCGCTGGCGGTGGAGGGGCTTACTTCGGCTACAACGGACAGCTCCGTGGCGGTGCGGGCATGTCCGTCCAGCAGGGAGCACAGCATGCGGGCGCGGGCGGGTTCGGCGATGGCGCCGGCAATGTTGGCAAGCTTGGAATCCATATTTCGATGCAGGGCGAATTGTCGTTGTGCTTTTTTCAGCATACTGCAATTTCTTGAACGTTGCCGGAGAAACGGAATGCAGAATCTGGAATGGGATGCAGGGCGGGGATTGTGGATCGCAGCCGGCGCCGCGCTGGTGGAAGAAGTGCTCAGCCATCCTGCCTTGCGCGTGCGGCCGCAGGCAGAAGCTGTGCCCGCTGCGATTGCGGGCGGCAGCGCCGGCGAGGTGTTCGGCGCGCTGGTGCGCATGAACGATGGCGAACGCCATGCCGCGCCCAAGCTGGTTTTACAGCGTGCACTGGCTTGCGCCGCCGGCGGCGAGGCCGCGCAGCAGCGCGCACGGGAGGTTGCAGCACGCCTGCTGGCGGAAGGGCGCTCGATCGGCGCCTGGGCTTTTGAAGCGCCTGTCAGTACGGTTGCCAGCCTGCTCGGTTTCACCGACCAACAGTTGCCTGCGGTGGCGCGCTGGATGGGCGAGTTCGTGGCCTGCCTGTCGCCATTGAGCAGCGCCGGGCAAATTGAACAGGCACACGCAGCGAGCCTGCGCCTGCTGGCCGCCATGCGCGAACTGTTGCAAGCGGCGCCGCAGGCTTCGCTGGCCGCGAATGTCGCGCAGGAAGCTGCCGCAGCCGGCTGGCAGAACGACCACGCCATCCTTGCCAACTTGGTCGGGCTGATGTCGCAAACCTACGAAGCCACTGCCGGCCTGCTTGGCAACAGCCTGGTCGCCATGCAGCAGGGTGCGCCGGGCAGCGACGCCAATGCGCTGGTGGCGCAGGTGATGGAAACCGATCCGCCCATTATCAACACCCGCCGTTTCGCCGCCGAGCGCTGCATTGTCGGCGGCGCGACAGTCGCAGCGGGGCAGGCGATACTGGTCATGCTTGGCGAAGCGAAACGCGGCTTTGGCCATGGCCGCCATGCCTGCCCTGGGCAACAGCTGGCGCGGCAAATCGCTGCCGGCTGCATCGAAGCGCTGCGCAGCAAACCGCTGCCGCAGCTAAGCTGGACTTACCGCGCATCGGTCAACGCGCGCATACCGGAGTTTCATCAATGATTGCAGTGATTTTTGAAGTGACGCCCGCCGCAGGGCGCAAGGATGCCTACCTGGATATCGCGGCCAGGCTGAAGCCAACGCTGGAGCAGATCGATGGTTTTATCAGCGTCGAACGCTTCCAGAGCCTGGCCAACCCGGAAAAGATGCTGTCGCTGTCGTTCTTCCGCGACGAGGCCGCGGTGCTGGAATGGCGCCGCGTGGAAGCGCACCGCGCCGCCCAGCAAGCCGGGCGCGAAAAGCTGTTTGCGGACTACCGCCTGCGCATCGCCAGCGTGGTGCGCGACTATGGCCTGAACGAGCGCGCGGAGGCGCCGGCCGATAGCCGCGAACGGCACGGGTGATCAGTGCCCGCGCTTTTGCACCAGCGCGCTGCCGGTGCCATGGCGCCTGCCTTCGCTGACCGCGGTCACGCTGCCATCGGGATGGAAGACGATGGCATTGGCGGCGCCGATTTCCTCGGCCGCTGCGTCCCAGCGTTGGCCGAAACGCTCCAGCGCTTGGGCTTGCGCGCTGCCGGCAAATCCCGGCTCGATGGAGGTGGCCCGGCCATTGCGCTCCGAGATGCGCGGTGCATCCAGCGCTGCCGGCATGTCCATGCCCAGGTCGATATGGTTGAAGATGGTCTGCAGCACCGTGGTGACGATGGTGGAGCCGCCCGGGCTGCCGATGGTGAAGGCCGGCTTGCCGTTGCGGAAAGCGATAGTCGGCGACATGCTGCTGCGCGGCCGTTTGCCCGCTTCCGGCACGTTCGGATGGGGTCCGGTGAAATCGAAGTCCGTCATCTCGTTGTTCAGGATGAAGCCGTAGCCCGGCACCGTGATGCCGCTGCCGCCCCATGACTCGATGGTGAAGGTGTAGGCAACGATATTGCCGTCCTTGTCCGATACGGCCAGGTGGGTGGTGTGCGCGCTTTCCGACAGCAGCCTGGCCTTGGCGGCGCCGGCGGGGCGCAGTGGCACGCTGGGGTCTTGCTGGAACAGGTAAGGATCGCCGGGCTGCGCGTGATAGTGCGCCTGGGTAGGATCGATCAGTTCGCGGCGGCGCGCTGCGTAGTCCTTGCTGAGCAGTCCCTCCACCGGCGCGTCGACGTATTCCGGATCCGCCAGGTAGGCATTGCGGTCGGCGAAGGCCAGCCGCGCCGCTTCCAGGTACAGGTGCTCGGCCTTCTCGCGCGGCATGGATTTCAGGTCGAAGCCTTCCAGGATATTGAGCGCTTCGGCAATCGTCACGCCGCCGCTGCTTGGCAACGGCATGCCGACCAGTTCATAGCCGCGGTAAGTGCTGCGCACCGGCTGCCGCCAGCGCGCTTCGTAATTGGCCAGGTCGGCCAGCGACATCTGGCCCGCGCGGACTGAAACGCCCGCAGCGACAGGCGGGCGGTTGACCGAGTCGACAATCGCCTGCGCCAGCTTGCCCGAATAGAAGGCTTTCACGCCGCCGGTGGAGAGCAGGCGGTAAGTCTTCGCCAGGTCGGGATTGCGCAGCAAGGTGCCGGCAGGCAGCGCCTTGCCGTCCCGCATGTAGCGCCCCGCGGTCTCCGGGAACAGCGCGAACTTTTGCTCATTCTCTTTGACCAGCGCGACGAAGTTGTCGTTCACCTTGAAGCCATCCTGCGCCGCCTTGATGGCCGGCGCCAGCACCTGCCTGAACGACATGGTGCCATAGCGGTCCAGGGCATCATGCCAGCCGCGCACGGTGCCCGGCACGCCAACCGCCATGCCGCTGGCGACTGCGGTCTCGAAATCCATCGCCTTGCCGTCCGGCGCGAATGCGCTGGAGCGGAAGGAAGCCGGCGCCACCTCGCGATGATCGAGTGTGATGACGCGGTTTTCCTTGGCCAGGTAGATCACCATGAAACCGCCGCCGCCGATGCCGCAGCTGAACGGATCGGTCACGCCCAGCGCGGCGGCTGCCGCCACCGCCGCATCGACCGCATTGCCGCCTTTGTTCAGGATCGCCAGCGCGGCCTGCGAGGCCGGTTCGCTGATGGTCGCCACGGCGCCGCCGGTGCCGCTGGCAACCGGGGTCTTGGCCCAGGCCGGGACGCCGAATGCCAGCGCAATGATGATGGTGGAAGTCAGTCGTCGGGGCAGGGCGTTTGGCGTCATGGGCAGCTATGTTGGCTGGGAAATAGTTACCCGCAAGCTTACCCGATAATCCGGCGCTGGTGCCTTCAGTGAAGGCGCTTCGGCCGGCTCCATCCCCAGCAGCGTAAAGGTCAGCCCATTGCGCGTCACCGTTTTGCCGGCGCCTGGCATGTCCTCGGCCAGCACGAAGCTGGTGCTGCCCTGTTGATCAGCCAGCACGAAGCTGTAACTGATATAGCCAGCCCAGACGCAGACTGCCCCCTTTTTACAACGGCTGTCATTGACGCGCTCGAGTTTGAGCGTCACGGATGGGGCCAGCGTGACGATTTCCCCTTGTGCCAGGACGTAGCTGGCGCTGGTGCGTGGTGCGGGACGGCTGGCTACGTCCTCAGCAGTACTGCGGGTTGAGCCGCAGGCGGTGGCAATGGCAAGGACCAGGCCCGCCATGCCCAGACAGATCAGTCTAGCTTGCATGATGTTCTCCTCTGGCCTGGGAACAGCTTAGCAAATCGCAAACGATCGCGTTGCACTGTTGAGTCCACTCAACAATAAGGGTGTAAATATTCCCGACAAAAAAAGCGCCCCGAGGGGGCGCTAGTTTTTATAGTTGGTTTTCACAACTTATTCTGTGCGGCGACGGCGGGCTACCCCCAAGCCCATCAGCCCGACGCCTAGCAGTGCCAGGGAAACTGGTTCAGGAATGACGCTGATTGTAGGGACCGTGTCGTCGCCAGGGTCAGCAGGTGGATCGTCTGGCAGCGGATCGGTTGGATTGGTTGGCGCATTGAAATTGCCGGCCAAGACCAGGAAGTCGACATTGGTGGTGTTATCGTGGATGTTCAGCGAATCCAGGCGGAAGCGATATACCTGGCCGGCAAGCAAGGTCACGTCATCGAAGTAGGCTGCGTAACCGCTTGGCTTGGTCTTCGCTTGCGAGACATCGTTGAGCAGGAAATCGAAGTCGAAAGACTGCACCGAGCCGCCATTGGGCGGGGCGATGCTGAAGTCGAACGTAGTGTCGGCCGTTACTTTGACGTAGAGCGTGGTCTGGTCCTTGACGTGGATCCAGTCGGCAAAAGTCCAGACTGAATCGCCGTCGGGATTCCACCCCGCGGCGATCGAGCTGCCAACTGTCAGAGTCAACGCGTTACCGCTGGTTTGCCCTAGTTTATTGGTAGGGCCTGCGGCGGCGGAGCCAACAGCCAGGGCGCAGATTGCAGCCAGTGCCAGTTTCGTGAACATGGTGACTCCTCGATTTGTGTGCTCAGGGGTTACTAAGCAATCGTTATGCCACAAACTGAAAGTCAGTCATTTCAAGGACTTACCGGGTGTTGCATGAGGGAATGTAAAAATTCCCGACATTAAGAGGCTTACTCCGCAGTTAATAAAAAAGCACCGAACCTTGCGGTATCGGTGCTTTTGGCGAGGACAGCCCTGGCTTACATATAGGCGGCCAGCGAGCCTTTCATTTTTTTCAGGGCAGCCGCTTCGATCTGGCGGATGCGTTCGGCCGACACGCCGAATTCTTCAGCCAGCGTGTGCAGCGTGGCGCCCGAGCCATCGTCGTTGGCCAGCCAGCGTGCTTCCACGATACGGCGCGAACGTGCATCGAGCTTGGACAGGGCAGTTTCCAGGCCCTCGGACTGCAGGCGCACCACCTGTTCCGCTTCCAGCACCTTGGTCGGCTCCATATTGTCGGAGGACAGGTAGGCGATCGGCGAAAACTTGTCGTCTTCGTCGTCGGAAGGGGCTTCCAGGGCGATGTCGCGGCCGCTCAGGCGCGTTTCCATCTCGATCACTTCTTCGCGCTTCACGTCCAGCGCCTTGGCCAGTTCGTCGATCTGCTTCGGCGACATGGCATCCAGGCCCTGCTTGTGGCTGCGCAGGTTGAAGAACAGCTTGCGCTGGGCCTTGGTGGTGGCCACTTTGACCAGGCGCCAGTTCTTCAGGATGTATTCGTGGATTTCAGCCTTGATCCAGTGCATGGCGTAAGACACCAGGCGCACGCCCTGGTCCGGGTCGAAGCGCTTGACCGCCTTCATCAGGCCGATATTGCCTTCCTGGATCAGGTCGCCGTGTGGCAGGCCATAGCCCAGGTAGCCGCGCGCGATCGACACCACCAGGCGCAGGTGGGAGGTGACCAGCGTTTCCGCCGCCTTGATATCGTTCTTTTCCTTCAGGCTCTTGCCGAGCGCCACTTCTTCCTCGTGGGTCAGCATAGGCAGGCGATTGACAGCCGAGATGTAAGCGTCCAAGTTGCCCAGGCTCCCGCTGAAGCCAAGGGTCAGCGCGTTGCTGCCGGCAGGTACCAGTGCGTTTGTTGCGGTCATCTTATCTATCCTCGCTTGAAGGGAATGCTTTTCAGAGTTACCAGCATGCACGACAGAACTTAAATGATTCTTAACCTCTATCATGCCGTTCTGAACATATATTAGCACTCTCCCCTGGTGAGTGCCAATCGCAGGGATTTTATGGCTCTGATAGCAAAAACACTATCGCCAGAGCGCGATTCCTTGCGCTGGATCAAAGTCAGGATAAGGCGGGGAACGGAGCGGCTCGGTGCGGATACGCACGAAGAATTTGAAAGTCGGGGTCAGCTCCGGCAATCGGACATTTTGCGTAGCAAAATGTCCGATTGCCGGAGCTGACCCCGACTTTCAATTTAAACGCGACAGGTGACGCTGGACGCAGAGCAGGGCGCCGACCAGGCCGAGCCCGGCGGACAGGGCGAGCAGGCCGGCAGTGCCCATCGGGTCCAGCGGAACCAGCTGGAATTCCGAGGCGTACAGTCTTGCGAAATCTGCAATGGCGCGGTTGAGTGGCTGCAGGGCCAGTGCCACGCCGCCCAGGGCTACGCCGCCGGCGCACAGGCCGAGCAGGGCGCCGGTGTAATAGAAGGGGCGGTGGATGAAGCTGTCGCTGGCCCCGATCAGTTTGGAGACCAGGATTTCCTCACGCTGGGTCATCACCTGCAGGCGGATGGTGTTGAACACCACTGCCACCACTACCGTGGCCAGGGTGGCGGCCAGCAGCAGCAGGGCCAGGCGCAGGATGCCCAGCAGGGCGGCCAGCCGCTTTACCCAGGCCGAATCCACCTGCACCGATTCCACGCCCGGCAGGGCGCGCATCTGGTCGGCGATGCTGTCGATCTGGCTGCCTTCCGCGGCGTTCTGGAAGGCATTCAGTTTGACTACATAGCTGTCCGGCAGGGGATTCTCGCCCAGCGTGGCAACCACGTCGGACAGGCCGCTCTTGGCATTCAGCTGCTCCAGCGCTTTTTCGCGCGAAGTGAAAATGATCTTGGCCGAAGGTGCGATGCTGCGCAGCGAGGAAGCCAGCCCGGTGGCCTGCTCGCGCGGGGTTTCGGCCTTGATGAAGACGCTGAGCTCAGGCTCGACCGCCATCTGCTCCGACAGCGGCCGCACATTGTCGAGCAAGGTCACGCCCATGAAGGGCAGGGCCAGCGCAATGGCGACCACCAGGATATTGAACAGGAAAGAGCCCGGCGCCCGGCGCACATGCACCAGGGCGGAGCCGAGGGCGAACAGGTGGTGGCGCAGCCAGGTGCTCATGCTGCTTCCTTCATCAGTTCGCCGCGTTCGAGATGGATCACACGCGCCGCGGCGTCCAGAATCTGTTCATCGTGCGAGGAAATCAGGCAAGTCACGCCCACCGAGTGGAAGGCGTGCAGCGCATCGATCACCCGGTTGGCGCTGGCGCGGTCCAGGTTGGCGGTCGGTTCGTCGGCCAGGATGATTTGCGGCCGGTTGACGATGGCACGGGCGATCGAGACGCGCTGCTGTTCGCCGCCGGACAGGGCCAGCGGCTGCCCGTCGGCACGGTCCAGCAGGCCCACCTTGTCGAGGGCGGCGCGGGCGCGCTGCTCGGCGACAGCACGCGGCGAACCGGTCACCAGCAGCGGCATCATCACATTGGCCAGCACCGTGCGGTCGTTCAGCAGGCGCTGTTCCTGGAAGATCAGGCCCAGGTTGCGGCGCAGGAAGGGAATGCCGGCGCGTTTCAGGGCGCCGATGTCCTGGCCGTTCACCAGCACTTTGCCCGACGTCGGCCGCTCCATGGCGGCGATCATCTTCAGCAGGGTCGACTTGCCGGCGCCGGAAGGGCCGGCAAGGTAGACCAGCTCGCCTTTGGCAATGGTGAAGGAAATGTCGCGCAGGGCGACACCGTCGGGGGAGTATTGCTTGCTGACGTGCTGGAATTCGATCATGTAGGCCGGTTACGCGAGCAGTGCTTCAACAAATTCAGCCGCATTGAACGGCTGCAGGTCTTCAATCTTTTCGCCGATACCGATGAAGTACACCGGAACCGGGCGTACGCGGGCGATGGCGGCCAGGATGCCGCCTTTCGCAGTGCCGTCGAGCTTGGTGATGATCAGGCCGGTCAGTTGCAAGGCATCGTCGAAAGCCTTCACCTGGGCCAGGGCATTCTGGCCGGTATTGCCGTCGATCACCAGCAGGGTTTCGTGCGGCGCGCCTTCCATGCCCTTGCCGATCACGCGCTTGACCTTTTTCAGCTCTTCCATCAGGTGCAGCTGGGTCGGCAGGCGGCCGGCGGTATCGATCATCACCACATTGGTGCCGCGCGCCTTGCCGGACTGCACCGCGTCGAAAGACACGGCAGCCGGGTCGCCCGACTCCTGGGAAATCACGGTGACGTTGTTGCGCTGGCCCCACACCATCAACTGTTCGCGGGCGGCGGCGCGGAAAGTGTCGCCGGCAGCCAGCAGTACCGACTGGCCGTGGGCCTGCATATGCTTGGCCAGCTTGCCGATGGTGGTGGTTTTGCCGGCGCCGTTGACCCCGGAAATCATCATGACCAGCGGCTGGTGGCGGCCCAGTTCGAACGGCCTTTGCAGCGGCTGCAGCAGGTCGACCATCAGCTGCTTGAGCGCTTCCTTGACCTGGGCGGCATCCAGCAGCTTGTCTTCCTTGACCTTGCGCTTCAGCGCATCGAGCAGGTATTCGGTGGCGTCGACGCCGGCATCGGACATCAGCAGCGCCGCTTCCAGCTCATCGTACAGATCGTCGTCGATCTTGGCGCCGACGAACAGGATGGACAGGTTGGCGGAAGTCTTCGACAAGCCGGCCTTCAGGCGGCTCATCCAGCTTTGTTTGGGTTCCGGCCTGGCGGCGGTTTCGACTTCAAACGCCAGCGGCGCGGCAGTCTCGGTGCCGGCAGGCACGGAAGGAGCAGGGGCCGCAGGTGTTGCGGCTGGCACTGCGGGCGCGGCTTCCGGCGCGACCGGTTTCTTCTTGAAAAAACTGAACATGGACAAGTTGGCAGAGGGTCCTTCAATCGAACCGCGTATTCTACCAGAGGCTAGGTGAGGGCCAGTCGCTGGCGCTGGCGCCATTCAGTTACCGCGCCGCCGATATCGTCCAGCTCGCACACATTCACCGTGCTTGGCGGGCGTTTGCGCAGGGCCGAGTTGTTGCCGCCGGCCCAGATTTCAGCCTGGTCCGGCAGGCGCACCCGCAATTCGCGCAGGCTATCAGCAACGTGGCGCGGATTCATGGTGGCGGAAAAAGACAGCGCAACGATGTCCGCCTGCATGGCGCGCGCGCCCTCGACGATGTCCGGCAGCGGCGTCTGGACGCCTAGCGGAATGCAATGCGCTCCCTCGGCGGCAAACATGGCTTCGGCCATCAGCAGGCCCAGGCCGTGGCGTTCCTGCGGCAGGGTGGTCAGCAGCACACGCGGGCGCGGCGCCCCGCTGCTGTGGTTCACCTGCGGCACCGAGAATACGGCGCTGCGCAGTACGATCTGCACCGATTCGGCAAATAAATGCTCTTCAAACACAGCGAACTGCCCGCAAGCCCACGCTTCGCCCACCAGGGTGGTAAGCGGGGCGACCAGGTTGATCACGAAATTCTTTAAGCCCATCACCAGCATCGCCTGCGTCAGTTTGCGGCGGAAAGCTTCCATTTGATGGGCTTTACAGAGTTCCAGGAAGGCGTGCAGCTCGGGGTGCGGCATGGCAGCTTCCATCCGCTGGCTGGAAGCGCTTTTCTGCGCCAAGGCCTGCAGTTCGTCCGCGGAATAGCCGATAACCTTGCCCGGACGGTAGCCCAGATCAATCAATCTCTTGATCAATCTCAATTTAATTACTTGTTCGCTTGGATAGACTCGCTCTCCGAACGTGTCGCGTTCAGGACGGGGAAAATCGTAACGGCGCTCCCAAACGCGCAAAGTTTCCTTTGCCAGGCCGGTGTCCCGTTCCACATCGCTGATGGTGGATGGAATTGTTACAGAAACCGCACTCGTTTTCATTCGCCGACAGCGCCCCCAGATTGATCCGCGACCTGCATTCTAACGCTGAAGTCTGACACAAAGTTGCATGCAGCACAGTTCCGTTCCACTGGGAAACTGCGCTTCAAAGCCCTTGTCCATGACACAATCCCGGCGCCCCAGGTTTCACGGCCAAAAGAAACGAAAGTGTGAAATATGTCCTGAACAAAAAAGTTGAAAGTTGTAAAAATTTTATTCGGCTTACTCCAGCAAAAGGCGTCCCCTTGCAATACGTATTACTACGTGAATAGCAGGAAATATTGAGATCATATAAAATAACGGGCGATCAGCGCCGAAGAGCCCTGGTGATCGATAACAAAGAAAAGGAAGAAGCACATCATGAAGAAGACCCTGATTTCCCTCGCAGTACTGGCAGCAGCATCCGGCAGCGCCTACGCCCAATCCAATGTAACCGTTTTCGGTATCATGGATGCCGGCATCGTGTCCGAACACGGTGGCAAGAACGGTAACGTGACCAAAGTGTCCTCCGGCGTCGCCAATGCATCGCGCATCGGCTTCAAAGGCACCGAAGACCTGGGTGGCGGCCTGTCCGCAGTGTTCATGCTGGAAGGCGGCATCAAAGGCGACACCGGCGAGTCCGACGTGTCCGGTTCGATCTTCCAGCGTCAGGCATACGTAGGCCTGGTGTCGAAATCGGCTGGTACCCTGACCCTGGGCCGCCAGTACACCCCTTGGTACAACGCATTCGTGCAAGTTGGCGATCCGTTCCAGGCTGGCCTGTCCGGTTCGGCTAAGAACATCTTCCCGGCAAACGGCATCAACGTACGCAACAGCAACTCCGTGTACTACAAGTCGCCAGACATGATGGGTATCACTGCTGAAGTGTTCTACGCTGCCGGCGAGCAGAAAGAATCCTCGACCGGCCGTCAACTGGGCGCGGCGATCGGCTACAAGAACGGCGACTTCGAAGGCCGCCTGGCTTACAACAACCGTAACAACGACACCGTTGCCAACAACATCGTTACCGGTCGTGACATCGGCCACAACACCCTGCTGGCTGTGAACTACGACTTCAAGGTTGTTAAGGCCTTCGCCATGTTCAACGCCAACAAAGGCCTGAACAGCGTTGCATACCCTAACGGTACCGCTTACACCGCTGCTGCAGTAGCCGCTTCGACCGACAGCCGCAACTACCTGGTAGGCGCGACCGTTCCTGTGTCGGCTGCTGGCTCCCTGGTGGCTTCCGTAGCCCGCGCGGATGACCGTGACGTTGCCAACCGCGATGCTAACCAGTACGCAATCGGCTACCTGCACAAACTGTCGCCACGTACCACCACCTACATGTCGTACGGCAAGATCAAGAACAAGAACGGCGCTTCCTTCACCGTTGGTAACAACGCTGAATCCGGCTCCGGTGACTCCGCTTACAACGTAGGCATCCGTCACACCTTCTAATACCTGTCAGTTCCAGGTCAAAACGGCTGCCTCGCGCAGCCGTTTTTTTTTACAATGCTGATATGAAAACTTCACATCGCATCGGCAGCGCGCTGCTGCTCGCTTCAGTCACGGTATTGCCTGCCGCATTGGCGGCCAACAAAGCCGGAGGCCTGCCGCGCCACGGCATGGTGGTTTACTCTGACCTGTGCGTGCACGAAGGCAGCGGCGAATATGGCGGCCAGCGCATTACGCTGCAGCGGTTTGCCGAAGTCGATACGGTAATTTACGAATACACGGCTGGCGGCCTGAGCTGGCCGCTGGTGGCGAACGACGTGCATGTCGACCCGCGCGGCAAGATGATGTACTTCACCGTGCAGGAAGGGGAGGAAGAGCGCACCATCAGCGGCAAGTTCTCTCCCGGCGGCGAAACGCTGACGCTGGATGGCGGCTATTGCGATGACCAGTCGCAGCCAATGGTACTGGCCAAAGTGCGCGACTTCAGCCGCACTGCCAAAGCCTGCAAGTCCTGTCCGGCGCCGAAGCGGTAATCAGGTCTCCGCATGGTGGTAACCGAAATATAAAAGGGCTGGCCGCGCGATTGCGGGCCAGCCCTTTGACTGTGGGTCGGTGGGATTATTTGCCGGCGGCGATCGCCTGCTTGCGCAGGGTGTCGAGGGTGGCGCCAGGGGTGATCAGGTTGCCGTCGTAGCGCAGCTCGATGATGGCCGGCAGGTTCTGCTCGCGGGTGAAGGCGAGGGCACGCTGCAGGGCAGGCGCGAATTCCTCGGTGGCCGCGACGGTTTCGCCATGTCCGCCGAAGGCGCGGGCCACTGCAGCGAAGTCCGGGTTGTGCAGCGTGGTACCGGAAACGCGGCCAGGGTATTCGCGCTCCTGGTGCATGCGGATGGTGCCGAACATCTGGTTATTGAATACGATGATGAGCACGCCAGCTTTGTACTGCACGGCGGTCGCCAGTTCCTGGCCGTTCATCAGGTATTCGCCGTCGCCGGCAAAAGTGACCACGGTGCGTGCCGGGTCGATGATTTTGGCGGCTACGCCGGATGGTACCGAGTAACCCATGGCGCCGCTGGTCGGCGCGAGTTGGGTGCGCATGCCGCCGTACGGCCAGTAGCGATGCGCCCAGGTGGCGTAGTTGCCGGCGCCGTTGGTGATGATGGTGTCCGCCGGGCACTGTGCCTTCAGTTCCTGCACCACTTGCCACAGGTTCAGCGGGGCGTTGTTATCCTTGAAGATCGACGGCTGCTGCTGCCAGGCGCTGTACTCGGCGCGCGCCTGTTCGACGCTGTCGCGCCAGGCGCTCGCATCCACCGGCTCCATTGCCGCCAGCATCGCTGCGGCCTGCGGCATGCCGGAGGCGATCATCATTTCGCCCTGGTAGACGCTGCCCAGTTCCTCCGGGCTGGCGTGGATATGCACCAGGCGCTGTTGCGGCACCGGCGAGGCGATGATCGAGTAGCCGCTGGTGGTCATTTCTCCGAGGCGCGGGCCGATGGCGATCAGCACGTCGGCGTCTTTCACGCGCGCGGCCAGCTTCGGATTGATGCCGATACCGACGTCGCCGATGTAATTCGGGTGCGCGTTGTCCAGCAGGTCCTGGAAACGGAAGGCACAGCCGACCGGCAGCTTGTTCGCTTCGGCGAATTTGCGGATATCGGCAGTAGCTTGCTCGTTCCAGCCGCCGCCGCCCAGCAGCAGCATCGGGCGCTTGGCTTCGGACAGCATCTGGCGCAGTTGCGCGATCTGCGGGGCGGAAGGGGCGCCCTGGGTCGGCACATAGGCACGGGTGTCGGCGACACTTGCCTTGGCGGTCAGCATATCTTCCGGCAGGGCCAGCACCACCGGGCCTGGACGGCCGCTGGTGGCGACCTGGAAAGCGCGGGCAATGTATTCGGGAATGCGGTCGGCGCGGTCGATCTGGGCGACCCATTTCGCCATCTGGCCGAACATGCGGCGGTAGTCGACTTCCTGGAAGGCTTCGCGGTCCATGAAATCGCTGCCGACCTGGCCGATGAACAGGATCATCGGGGTCGAATCCTGGAAGGCGGTGTGCACGCCGATCGAGGCATTGGTGGCGCCCGGCCCGCGGGTCACGAAGCAGATGCCTGGCTTGCCGGTCATCTTGCCGTATGCGTCGGCCATGAAGGCAGCGCCGCCCTCCTGGCGGTTGATGATGAAGCGGATGCCGGATTCGTGCAGGGCGTCCAGCACGTCCAGGTAGCTTTCGCCAGGCACGCCGAAGGCGGTATCGGTGCCGTGGACTTTCAGCGCATCGACCAGGATCTGGCCGCCGGAACGAGGAGTTTGCGTCATGGTACTTGCCTTCTTATACATGGATTTGGCATTCTATGCCTGCCCTAGGGAAATAGCTTTCCGATTTGCGACACCAAATTATATGGACGGAGTCAGGGCCCAACACCCAACACGGCTGCGCCGTGTCAGGTATCGGGACCTGACCCCGGATAAGTAATGTTGGAGTCAGGGCCCAACACCCAACACGGCTGCGCCGTGTCAGGTATCGGGACCTGACCCCGGATAAATAACGTTGGAGTCAGGGCCCAAGACCCAGCACGGCTGCGCCGTGCCGGGAATCGGGACCTGACCCCGGGGTTAAAGCTGGTAAAATACCGCCCGAAGCAAGCCAGACAGCCGCTGGCTCATGTCGCAAGACATGGGCGGGAGGAAGGTCCGGACTCCACAGAGCGGGGTGACGGTTAACGGCCGTCCGCTGAAAGCCAGCAATGGTATAAGGCGAGGAATAGGGCCACAGAGACGAGCGTATTAAGTTACGGTGAAACGCGGTAACCTCCACCTGGTGCAATTTCAAATAGGCACGCGATGATGTTGCTCGCGGAGCGTGCGGGTAGAAAGCTTGAGCGGCGGAGCAATCCGTCGCCTAGAGGAATGGCTGTCATAGCACCTTCGGGTGCCGTAACAAAATCCGGCCTATCGGCTTGCTTCAACTAATTCTTGAGAGATGACTCAATACATCCTCGCCCTGGACCAGGGCACAACCAGCTCGCGCGCCATCCTGTTCGATCACGAAGGGAAAATCGCAGGATGCGCGGCACAGGAATTTCCCCAGCACTTCCCCCAGCCAGGCTGGGTTGAACACGATCCCAACGAAATCTGGAACAGCCAGATCTCCGTGGCACGCAAAGTCCTGCAGGATTTCGATGTAAAGAAGGTGCGCGCCATCGGCATCACCAACCAGCGTGAAACCACCGTGGTGTGGGACCGCAAGACCGGCGAACCGATCGCGCCGGCCATCGTGTGGCAGGACCGCCGCACCGCCGATTATTGCGAAGAGCTGCGCGCCGCCGGCAAGGCGAAAATGATCTGCGATGCCACCGGCCTTGAGCTGGACGCCTACTTCTCCGCCACCAAGGTCAAATGGATCCTGGACCACGTGCCGGGCGCGCGCGAACGTGCACGCAAGGGTGCGCTGTGCTTCGGCACCATCGATTCCTGGCTGGCCTGGAAACTGTGCGGCGTGCACGTCACCGACGTCTCGAACGCCTCGCGCACCATGCTGTTCAACATCCACCTGATGCGCTGGGACTCGGACCTGCTGCACCTGTTCGACATCCCCGAAGAAATGCTGCCGCAGGTGGTATCCTCCAGCGAGGAAGTCGGCACCACGCGCGAAGCCCTGTTCGGCCATGCGATCCCGGTCGCGGGTATCGCCGGCGACCAGCAGGCGGCCACCTTCGGCCAGGCTTGCCACAAGCCGGGCATGGTGAAGAACACCTACGGCACCGGATGCTTCATGCTGATGCACGCCGGCCGCCACCCGCGCACCTCGCACAACCGCCTGTTGTCCACCGTCGGCTGGCGCGTCGACGGCGTTACCGATTACATGCTGGAAGGCTCCGTCTTCATGGGCGGCGCCACCGTGCAATGGCTGCGCGACGGGCTGGGCATCATCCAGCAATCGAGCGATGTGGAGGCGCTGGCGAACAGCGTGCCTGACAGCGGCGGCGTGTTCCTGGTGCCAGCCTTCGTCGGCCTTGGCGCACCGCATTGGGACCCGTATGCACGCGGCACCATCGTCGGCCTGACGCGCGGCAGCAGCAAGGCGCACATCGCGCGCGCCGCCGTGGAATCGATCGCCTACCAGAGCGCCGAACTGCTGGCGGCAATGCAGAAAGATGCAGCTATGCCGGTAACGGAGATGCGCGCCGACGGCGGCGCGGCCCGCAACGACATGCTGATGCAGTTCCAATCCGACCTTCTTGGCGTTCCCGTGCTGCGCCCGAAGGTCACCGAAACCACGGCACTGGGCGCGGCCTACCTGGCAGGCCTGGCCGTCGGCTTTTGGGAATCGCAGGAAGAAATCGCCACGCAATGGGCGTGCGAGCGCCGCTTCACTCCAGCGATGGGGGGTGACCAGCGGGCCGAGTTGCTGGCAAAATGGAATCGCGCCACAGAGCGCGCCAAAGCATGGGAGACACCTTTATGACGGACCGTCCTTGGAACGTGGAGCTGGACGCGATCGAAAAACTGTTCGACGCGATGACCGAAGTAGCCTTCTTCGTGAAGGATCGCGATGGCCGCTATGTGGCCGTCAATAATACGCTGGCCCGCCGCTGCGGCCTGCGCAGCAAGTCCGACATCCTCGGCAAGACCGTGATGGACGTGCATCCGCGCCCCCTCGCTGCCGCTTATGAGGCGCAGGACCGGCAGGTGATCGACATGGGCGCCACCATCGAGAAGCACCTCGAACTGCACCTGTACCCGAACCGCCGCCGCGGCTGGTGCCTGACCCACAAGGCCCCGCTGCGCAACGAGCAAGGCGATATCGTCGGCCTGGTAGGCACCTCGCACGACCTCGGCCTGGTCGACGAACAGCACCCGGTTTACCGCCAGGTGGCGCGCATTGCGCAGCGCATCCGCGACAACTTCCATATGCAGCTGAACCTGGCCGACCTGGCGCGCGAAGAAGGCCTGTCGCTGGCGCGAGTAGAGCGCCTGTTCCAGAAAGTCTTCCACTACAGCCCGCGCCAGCTGCTGCTGCAATCGCGGCTGGAAGGTGCGCTGGCGCTGATTGAAGCCCACCCTGGCCGCAGCATCGCCGACATCGCCCGCGAATGCGGCTACACCGACCACAGTGCCTTCAGCCGCCAGTTCAAAGCGATGACAGGCTATACGCCAAGCCAGTTCCGAACCGGTTCCGGCGCGCGTCCACCTGTGGCTTTTTCGTCCATCGCCTGTGCAGTTCACGTTAGCTGAAGCAGCGAAATCACCATAACGGCGCACACGATTGAAGCCGCGCCACCTCTCCTCGTTAGCATGGGCGCTCCCATTACATAACAGAAGAGGTGGAGACATGATGTTGAAAGCAATCGGCGCAGCAGCTTTGCTGCTCGCCGCGCAAGCCCACGCGGATAGCGGTAACAAGCTGCACCAGCCGCCCGCGCCGCACCAGCGGCAAACCCTGCCGCCATCGGTGGAGCAGAGCAAGTACGACCTGGCGCCAACGCGCAAGCCGCGCAATGACCTGATGCCGCGCAGCCTGAAAACCAGCATGGCGCCGATGGCAGCAACGCCGCAGTGCAAGGACATGAACGTCCTGGCCAGCTACAGCGGCGCTGCACTGGCCGAATACCTGGCCACGCTGCCTGACTACGAGTGCACTTATCCGCTGTTCTCGGCGGCGCCGGCACTCGCTACCAGTATCTATTCCAGCGCCAACGTGAGCGCCGTCGCCAGCCGCCTGGCCAGCGAGGCATCCAGCTACAACGGCAGCAACATGAAGCTGGTGAACCTGGTGCTCTACCTGCGCGCCGGCTACTACCAGGCCAGCGGCGGCACCATTCCTGCGCTGAGCGAATCGGTACGCGCACCGATTCGCACTGCACTGCATGGCCTGGCCCAGGGCAGCAGCCTGTATGCCAACAACACCGCGGCGCCGTCCACCGCGATCGAAGCATGGAAGCTTGTCACCAATATGAACGACGAGGTGCAATTCCTGCCGGATGCGAAGGCCACTGTGGCGCGCTTCACCAATACTTCGGCCAAGCCGACGGCTGCCGAAGCGCTGAAGCAGGATAGCGCCAGCGGCGGCATGACCGGTGCGCTGACTGTGCTGTTCCGCGCCCACACGTCCCCTAACGCAGGTACGGCGCTGTCGGGCGACATCTCCTACGCCAACACCCTGTACTCGTTCATCACCAACAACAAGGCGGCCCTGCTGAACACCAACGCCGGCGCCCACCTGACCGATGCATCGAACGAGGCCTTCCGCTTCATGCAGTACGCCGGACTGAAGGCGCAGGTCAAGCCGATGGTGCAGAACACCCTGAATACCAGCACCATGCTGGGCGCCGACAGCGGCATGTGGCTGGCGGCAGCGGCGGCTGTGAAGTACTACGACAGCGGCAATTGCGCGCAGTACGGCGTGTGCAATTACGAGGACCAGTTGGCAAATGCGGTGCTGAAGACGAGCTACAGCTGCAGCCCGTCGCTGCGCCTGCGTGCCCAGGACGTGACCCAGGCCCAGGTGCAGGAAATCTGCTCCGCCCTGGCGACTGAAGAGGGCTACGCCCACACCATGCTGCAGACCAACCGCACCCCGGTTGCGCATGACAACAACACCGCGCTGGAACTGGTGGTGTTCGACGACTACAGCAACTACAGCAAGTACGCCAGCGTGATCTACGGCATCGACACCAATAACGGCGGCATGTACCTGGAGGGCGATCCGTCCGTGGCCGGCAACCAGGCGCGCTTCATCGCCCACGAGGCGTCGTGGCTGCGTCCGACCTTCAAGGTGTGGAACCTGGAGCATGAGTATGTGCACTACCTGGATGGCCGCTATGACATGTACGGCGATTTCGGCCAGGGCACTTCCGTGCCGACGGTGTGGTGGATCGAGGGTGTCGCGGAATATCTCTCGCTGAAAAATAACAACCAGCCGGCAATCGACATGGCGCGCAGCCGCAAATACCGCCTCAGCGACATCTTCGGCAATACGTACTCGATGTCGGATTACCAGGACCGTGCCTACCGCTGGGGCTACATGGCGACCCGCTTCATGATGGAGCGCCATCGCTCCGACGTAGACCAGGTGCTGTCCAAGTTCAGGGTCGGCGACTATGCGCGCTACAACGACTTCATGCGCGACATTGGTGCCCGCTACGACAGCGAGTTCGCTGCCTGGGCCGATGCGGCCACCACGGCCGGCGAACCACCGCTGCCTGACAGCGTGTCCAACCTGCCAGCCTGCAGCGGCCAGTCCTCGCCAAGCTACCTTGGCAAGAACTGCGCAATCCGCAACCTGTCTTCCGGCAGCCGCACCTACCTGCACCTGATCGTGCCGGCCGGTGCCAAGAACGTGAAGATCATGAGCGCGGGCGGCAGCGGCAATATGGACATGTACGTGGCCCTGAACCGCTATCCGAGCACCACCTCCTACGACTATGCCTCCACCAACTCGGGCAATGCCGAAAATGTCAGCATCCCGAGCCCGGTGGCGAACCAGTGGTATTACATCACGCTGGAAGCGAAGCAGCCGTTCAGCGGCGTCACGGTAGGCGTCACTTACGAGTGACAAGTCTCTCAAGCCGTATAATGTAGGCAAGCGGCGGCATTCGCCATATGTCTATACAAGTTGCCGCCCAGTCCAAACTGGGCGGCATGTTCTTTTCGAGGGTCGACATCGCGCGCAAAGCGTGACAGGCAGCAATTCTCCCGCTTATCCGGGCGGCGGCATTTGTTGTTAAATTGCTTAATTGTCGTTGCCTCAAGGCAACCAAATGCAGTTTTCCAAATTTATTTCTAGTCACTTTTCCCCTCTCTGGCCAGCCCTGCACGTGAAGTAGCACTTTCACTATCTTTCATAAGTCCCTAATTTCTCAGTGGTTTTTACTTCGGCTATTTCTCAAGGAATGCCGCTAAGTCCTTAATTTCATTGGACAAATCGCTATTTTCGCTTGGGAAATTCGCTTGACCACCTTGTGCGCTTCCTCTAAAGTGGGCGACAGTGTGAAAAAGTGTAGTTTTGTGGGATTTTTTAGATAAGGTTAAGTCGTGTTCCAAGGCGCGTCCGCGATTACTCTCGATGCGAAAGGCAGGATGTCCATTCCGGCCAAGCATCGTGACGCACTGGTAATCCAGTGCGAAGGACGGCTCACGCTTACCAAACACCCGGACGGCTGCCTGTTGATGTATCCGCGCCACGTCTGGGAAGCCAAACGCGACCAGATCGCTTCGTGGCCGATGTCGGCCCGCGGCTGGCAGCGCATCCTGCTGGGTAACGCCGCCGACGTCGAGATGGATTCGGCCGGCCGCATCCTGGTTGCCCCTGAATTGCGCGACGCCGTCGGCCTTGGCCGCGAAGTCGTGCTATCCGGCATGCTGACCCATTTCGAAATCTGGGATCCGGTCAAGCGCGCCGCAAACGAGCAAGCCACCATCGAGGTTGGCATGCCCGATACCTTGTCCGATTTCTCCTTCTGAGGCCCGGTTCAATATGACGACGACCTCGGTGCCAGAGTTCCAGCATCGTACGGTGCTGTTAGATGAAGCGGTGGATGCGCTCGACCTGGCCGGCGCGCGCGCCAACGGCATCTATATAGATGGCACGTTCGGCCGCGGCGGCCATAGCCGCCTGATCCTGTCCCGCCTGGGTCCGGACGCCCGCCTGATCGCCTTCGACAAAGACCTGCAAGCTATCGCCAACGCCGAAACCATCGGCGACAAGCGTTTCACCATCGTGCACGACAGCTTCGCCACCATGGCGGATGCGCTGGCCGAACGCGGCATTCCCGCCGTCGACGGCATCTTGCTGGACCTCGGCATCTCGTCGCCGCAAGTGGACGATGCTGCGCGCGGCTTCAGCTTCCGCAACGATGGCCCGCTCGACATGCGCATGGATACCACGCGCGGCATCTCCGCTGCCGAGTGGCTGGCCACGGAATCAGAAAAAACACTGGAAAAGGTGATAAGGGATTATGGGGAAGAACGGTTTGCTTTTCAGATTGCAAAGGCGATTGTTGCTCGCCGGGCAGTCGAACCAATTTCAAGCACACGACAGCTTGCCGGTATCGTGGCAGGCGCGGTCAAGACTCGCGAGAAGGGCAAGGATCCTGCGACCCGCACCTTTCAGGCTATCCGGATTTTCGTCAATAAGGAGCTTGAGGACCTCGAATCGGTCCTGAGCCAGGCGTTCAACGCCCTCAAGCCGGGCGGGATCCTGGCCATCATCAGCTTCCACTCGCTGGAAGACCGCATGGTCAAGCAGTTCCTCGCTTCCAAGGCCAAGGTGGAGCAGCCGGACCGGCGCCTGCCGATCAGGGCGGTCGACCTGCCGCAGCCGGAACTGAAGCTGCTGGCACGTATCAAGCCGTCCGATAAAGAGGTGGATGAAAACCCGCGCGCCCGTTCGGCCGTGATGCGGGTCGCCATGCGCCTGCCTTCAACCGGAGGCCTGCCATGAGCAACAAGATCAATATCGTGCTGACGGCATTACTGGTCGCTTGCGGCCTTTCTGCCGTTAACGCGCAATACCAGGCGCGCCACCTGTTTGTGGAGCAGGAGCGCGCGGAAACGCAGGCGCGCCAGCTGGATATCGAGTGGGCCCAGCTCCAGCTCGACCAGTCGACGCTGGGCAAGCACGCCCGTATCGAGGAAATCGCACGCCGTGAACTGAATATGACCCAGCTCACGCCGAACCGCACCCAATACCTGACGGAGGGCGAAAAGTGATGCGCTCCAGCGGTGGAACCGGAACGGCCCGCGTGGCACGCTCGCAGGGCGTGGCTTTCTCCAAGAGCCCGGTACTGGCGGTGCGGCTGCCAAGCTGGCGCTCGCGCGTTGTGCTGTTCGGGATGTTCATCGCCTTCGGGGCGCTGGCTGCACGCGCGGTCTGGCTGCAGGGCACTTCCCGCCAGTCGGAGTTCCTGAAGGAGCAGGGCGCCAACCGCTACCTGCGCACGCAGGAATTGCCGGCCGTGCGCGGCAAGATCACCGACCGCAATGGCCAGGTATTGGCCTCGTCCATCCCCGTGCGTGCTATCTGGGCTGCGCCGGACGAATTGCTGGCGGCGCCGAAAGACAAAATCCGCGCTCTGGCCGGCTTGCTGGAAATGAGCGAGTCCGAGCTTCGCAAGAAGCTCGATTCCGATCGCAACCTGGTCTACCTGCGACGCCAGGTCGAGGTGGAGGTGGCCGACAAAATCAAGGCGCTGGATCTGGCGGGCATGGATATCCGTCCCGAGTACAAGCGCTTCTATCCGCAAGGCGAGGTGATGACCCATATGGTGGGCTTCACCAACGTCGACGATAAGGGCCAGGAGTCGATGGAGCTGGCGCAGCAGGCCAATCTGGTCGGCAAGCCCGGTTCGCGCCGCGTCATCAAGGATGGCCAGGGCCGCATCGTGGAGGATATCGGCGGCAAGATAGAACCGCATAACGGCAAGAACGTTGTGCTGTCGGTGGACAGCAAGATCCAGTATATCGCCTACACCCAACTGAAAAACGCCGTCGATCATTTTGGCGCCAAGGCCGGTGGCGCCGTGGTGCTCGATGTCCATACCGGCGAGGTGCTGGCGCTGGCCAACTACCCGAGCTACGACCCGAACGATCGCCGCAACCTGACCGGTGCGCAGCTGCGCAACCGCGTGATGACCGACACCTTCGAACCGGGTTCCACGCTGAAGCCGATTACGGTGGCGCTGGCCCTGGACAGTGGCCGCGTCAAGCCGAATACTTTCATCGATACCGGCGGCGGCAAACTCACCATCGCCGACCGTACGATTTCGGATACCAAGGCGCACGGCGTGATCAATGTGGGGCAGATCATCGAGATGTCGTCCAATATCGGCACCTCGAAAATTGCGCTCAGCATGCCGTCGCAGGAAATGTGGGAGATGTTCACCAAGGTCGGCTTCGGCCAGCAACCGAAATGGGGTTTCCCCGGGGCGGTAGCCGGGAGGGTGCGGCCTTATAAATCATGGCGGCCGATCGAACAGGCGACCATGAGTTACGGTAACGGTATCTCAGTGTCGCTGATACAGCTGGCGCGCTCTTACATGATGTTTGCCCGGAATGGTGACACCATTCCTTTGTCGTTTGAGAAGGTCGAAAAAGAACCGCTGGGCCAGCAGATCATCAAGCCGCAGACCGCAGCGCAGATGCGCGAGATGCTGGAGGCCGTTGTCTCCGGCAAGGACGGTACCGCCAAGAAGGCGCAGATTCCGGGCTACCGCGTAGGCGGCAAGACCGGTACCGCCTACAAGGTGGAGAACGGCCGCTATGCAATGCCGCGCAAATACATCGGTTCCTTCGTCGGCATGGTGCCGATGTCGGCGCCGCGCTTCATCATTGCAGTCATGATCGACGAACCGACCCAGAACGGCCACTTTGGCGGCTCGGTCGCAGCACCAACTTTCGCGGCTGTCGCAATCAATGCATTGCGCGCCTCCAATGTGCCTCCTGATTCCAACGTCACCGAAATCGTGGTGCCGGCGGACACCGGACCGGAGGCCATGTAAATGACGACGATGAACCATCAAGAAATTATCAGCTGGATGCGTGAAGCTGCGCCCAATGCGCAACTGGCATCCGACTCGCGCCGCATCAAGGCCGGCGACGTATTCTTTGCCTATCCCGGCGACGCCAAGGATGGCCGCACCTTTATTGCCGCAGCCATCGCCAGCGGCGCTGCCGCCGTGGTGTACGACGACACCGGGTACGCCTGGGATGCCGCGCATGCCGTGCCGCACCTCGCCGTGGCGGGCCTGAAGAAGCAGGCCGGCCCGATTGCGCACGCCTGGTATGGCCAGCCCGATGCCGGCATGTTCACCGTGGCCGTCACCGGCACCAATGGCAAGACTTCCTGCGCGGTGTGGACCGGCCAGGCCCTGGCCAAAGTAGGCGAAACGACCGCCGTGATCGGCACGCTGGGCGTCGGCATGTTCCGCGCCCGCGGCGAAGTGGATTTCGACGAAACCGGCTACACCACGCCGGACGCCGTGCTGCTGGCCCGCAAGCTGAAGGAAGTGCATTCCGACGGCGCCAGCGCGCTGGCCATCGAAGCCTCGTCCATCGGCCTGCACCAGGGCCGCACCGAAGGCATGCATTTCGATGTGGCGGTCTTCACCAACCTGACGCGCGACCACCTGGATTACCACGGCGACGAGGCAAACTACGAAGCCGCCAAGACCATCCTGTTCGACTGGCCTAACCTGAAACACGCGGTGGTGAACCTGGACGATCCGATGGGCCACCGCCTGCTCGCGCATATCAAGGCTTCTAAAGCAGCGCGCAAGCCGGCCATCATCGGCTACACGCTGAAAGACATCAAGGCGCAGCCGAACGTGGCGGGTATTTCCATGCTGCGCGCCAGTGCGCTGCGCAGCCGCAACCTGGGTACCGAATTCAACCTGGATTCGACCTTCGGCCATGCGCATGTGCGCACCCAGCTCGTGGGGCCGTTCAATGTCAGCAATGCGCTGGCCGTGCTGGCCGTGTTGCTGGCCAAAGGCGTTGCCTTCCGCACCGCCATCGACGGCATCGAATCCCTGCAACCGGCCCCGGGCCGCATGCAGCAGATCGGCGGCCAGGAAGCGCCGATGGTCGTGATCGACTACGCGCATACCCCGGATGCCCTGGAAAAGACGCTCGAAGCGCTGCGTTCAGTGGCGGCCGATCGTGGCGGCCACCTGTGGTGCGTGTTCGGCTGCGGCGGCGACCGCGACCCGGGCAAGCGCCCGCAGATGGGCAGGATTTCGCAAATGGCGGAGCATGTGCTGGTCACCAGCGACAATCCGCGCAGCGAAGAACCAGCCGAGATTATTCGCCAGATCGTGGCAGGCATGGACCCGCAACATCCGAATTCGGAATTCCTGACGGTGGAAGACCGCGCCGCCGCGATCCTGTCCGCCGTGCGCAATGCCGGCAAGGCGGATGTGATCCTGCTGGCAGGGAAGGGCCACGAGCCCTACCAGGAAATCAAGGGCCGCAAGATGCCGTTCTCGGACACCGAGCACGCGCAGCTTGCATTGTCTGCACGCCTTACCATGATGAGGCCGCACTGATGCGCAGCTCTATCGCCCACATCCTGCCGGCATTGAAGGGCGCGCACGTGCATCACGGTGTGCTGTCCAATGACGCCGCGCTGGCGCTGGACTTCGACGGTGTGTCGACCGACACCCGCACGGTCGGCGCCGGCCAGCTGTTCGTCGCCCTGCGCGGCGAGGTATTCGATGCCCACGATTTCCTGCAGCAGGTGGTCGACAAGGGCGTCGTCGCCGTGGTGGTTGAAAAGTTGCCGAAGGGCTGGACCCTGCCTGCCATCGTGGTGCCGGACACCCTGGTGGCATTGGGCCAGATCGCCAACTACTGGCGCAGCCAGTTTGCGCTGCCGCTGATTGGCGTTACCGGCTCCAACGGCAAGACCACCGTCAAGGAAATGATCGCCTCCATCCTGGCCGCCGCCCATGGCGAAGGCGGCCGGCTGGCGACGCGCGGCAACCTGAATAACGAGATCGGCGTGCCGTTGACGCTGTTCCGTCTTGACACATCGCACCGTTCCGCCGTGGTGGAACTGGGCATGAATCATCCGGGCGAAATCGGCCGCCTCAGCGCCATCGCAGCTCCGACCATCGGCATGGTGAACAATGCGCAGCGCGAGCACCAGGAATTCATGCACACCGTGGAAGCGGTGGCGCGCGAGAACGGCAGCGTGCTGGCTGCGCTGCCTGGCGATGGCGTGGCCGTGTTCCCCCATGGGGACGAATTTACGCCGGTCTGGCGCGAGCTGTCGGTCGGCCGCCGCGTGCTGACCTTCGGCCTGGATGCTGCCGCCAACGTAAGCTGCACCTACACCGCCGGCGACTTCGGCTCCGAGCTGGAAGTGACCGTGCGCCCCGCTGCAAACGCGCACGCAGCCGGCCATGGCGCCGCCGCATCTTTCTCCGCACCGGACGCGGTGCCGCGCCACTTCAGCGTATCGCTGCAGGCTGCCGGCGATCACAATGTGCGCAACGCGCTGGCTGCGATTGCCTGTACCTATGCCGCCGGCATCGACACTTCCACCATCCGCACAGGGCTGGAAGCGTTCGCGCCGGTGAATGGCCGCCTGGAGAAGAAGCAGGCCGCCAACGGAGCGCTGTTGATCGACGACACTTACAACGCCAACCCGGATTCCGTGCGTGCCGCCATCGATGTGCTGGCCAAGGCCAAGGCGCCGCGCGTGCTGGTGCTGGGCGACATGGGCGAAGTAGGCACGCAAGGCAAGGAGTTTCATGAAGAAGTCGCCGCCTACGCAGCGACCAAAGGCATCGAGCACTTTTTCGCTACCGGCACGCTGGCCGCCCACATGGCGCCCCATGCCGAGTACCACCAGGAATTCGACGCGCTGCTGCAGGCCGTAAGCGCCGCGGTAACGCCGGATGCAACCGTATTGATCAAGGGCTCCCGCTTCATGAAGATGGAACGGGTCGTGCAGCATTTGATTGGATCGCAACACGCTACAAAGGAAACACACTAATCATGCTGCTCTGGCTGGCTCAAATCCTGCAGGACGACATTGGGGCTTTCCGCCTCTTTAACTACATCACCTTCCGCGCTGTGATGGCTACCATCACGGCCCTGCTGATCGGCCTGATCGCCGGTCCCGCCGTGATCCGCAAGCTGACCGTCATGAAGTACGGCCAGGCGGTGCGTACCGACGGCCCGCAGACTCACCTGAAGAAGCACGGCACCCCGACCATGGGCGGCGTGCTGCTGCTGATCGCGGTCGGCATCGCCACCGTATTGTGGTGCGACTGGTCGAACCGCCTGATCTGGCCGGTGATGGTCGTGACCATGGGCTTCGGCGCAGTGGGCTGGGTGGACGACTACCGCAAGGTGGTGCGCCAGGACCCGGAAGGCATGCGTTCGGCTGAAAAATACTTCTGGCAGTCGCTGGTCGGTATCGCCGCTGCGCTGTACCTGGCCTTCTCGGTGTCGGCGCCTACGCCGGCCAAGGTGTTTGAATTGTTCTTCCAGTGGGTGCAGTCGGGCTTCTCGATGGACCTGCCGCCGAAGGCCGACCTGATCGTGCCGTTCGTGAAAACCATCAGCTATCCGCTGGGCGTGTGGGGCTTCATTGCGCTGACTTACTGCGTGATCGTCGGCACCTCCAATGCCGTGAACTTCACCGACGGGCTGGATGGCCTGGCCATCATGCCGACCGTGATGGTGGGTTCCGCATTGGGCCTGTTCGCCTACCTGACCGGCTCCGCGACCTATTCGAAATACCTGTTCATCCCGCACATCCCTGGTGCCGGTGAGCTGATCATCTTCTGCGGCGCGATGGCGGGTGCCGGCCTGGCCTTCCTTTGGTACAACGCGCACCCTGCGCAAGTCTTCATGGGCGACGTCGGCGCGCTGGCGCTGGGCGGCGCGCTCGGCACCATCGCCGTGATCGTGCGCCAGGAAATCGTCCTGTTCATCATGGGCGGCATCTTCGTTGCGGAAACCGTTTCGGTGATCATCCAGGTGGGCTGGTTCAAGTACACCAAGAAGCGCTACGGCGTTGGCCGCCGCGTGTTCCTGATGGCGCCTTTGCACCACCACTTTGAACAGAAGGGGTGGAAAGAGACCCAGGTTGTCGTGCGCTTCTGGATCATCACGATGATGCTGGTGCTGGTTGGCCTGTCTACTTTGAAACTGCGCTGATGATCTATAACGGCAAAATTGCACTGGTCCTGGGGCTCGGCGAATCGGGCCTGGCGATGGCGCATTGGCTGGCGCGCTGCGGCGCGCTGCTGCGCGTTGCCGACACGCGCCCGGTGCCGGACCGCCTGCCGCTGCTGCGCGAGCAGCTGCCCGGTACGCAGTTTATTTCCGGCCCGTTCAACGCGGCGCTGCTGGATGGGGTGGACTTTGTCTGCGCCAGCCCGGGCCTGGGCCCCAACAAGGAGCTGGCCGAGATCATCCCCGCTGCGGCGGAAAAAGGCATTCCTGTCTGGGGCGAGATCGAACTGTTCGCCCAGGCGCTGAAGTGGCTGAAAGACGACCGCGCCTATGCGCCGAAAGTCATCGCCATCACCGGCACCAACGGCAAGACCACCGTCACCAGCCTGACCGGCCAGCTGTGCGAGCGCGCCGGCCTGTCCGTGCGCGTGGCCGGCAATATCAGCCCGGCCGCGCTGGACGTGCTGCGTGAAGTGATGGAGAACGATACCCTTCCGCAAGCGTGGGTGCTCGAGCTGTCCAGCTTCCAGCTGCACACGACCTACAGCCTGAACGCCGATGCCGCCACCGTGCTGAACGTGACCCAGGACCACCTGGACTGGCACGGCAGCATGCAGGCTTATGCCGACGACAAGAAACGCATCTTCGGCGACGATACCGTGCGCGTGCTGAACCGCGACGACAAGTGGACCATGGCGATGTCCAATCCGATCGGTGAGAACGTCACCTTCGGCACGGATGCGCCGGAACTGGCGCACAGCTTCGGCCTGGTCAACGAGCGCGGCGTGTACTGGCTCGCCACGGCCGAACCGACCGACGATGCTGAACCGCCGAAGCGCCGCAAGAAAAACGATCCGCCGCCACCGCCGGTGGAGTGCTACACCAAGAAGCTGATGCCGGCCGATGCGCTGCAGATCCGCGGCACCCATAACGCGTCCAACGCCCTGGCCGCGCTGGCACTGTGCCGCGCCATCGGCCTGCCTTTCGCACCGCTGCTGCACGGCCTGCGCGAATACAAGGGCCAGCCGCACCGCGTGGAACTGGTGGCCTCGATCAATGGCGTCGACTATTACGACGATTCCAAAGGCACCAACGTGGGCGCAACGGTTGCCGCGCTGGTCGGCCTGGGCCAGTCCTTCGGCGGCAGTGAGCAAAAGCTGGTGGTGATCGCCGGCGGCGATGGCAAGGGCCAGGAGTTCGACCCGCTGGCCGGCCCGGTACGCCGCTTCGTGCGCGCCGTGGTGCTGATCGGCCGCGATGCCCCGGCTATCCGCACGGCGCTGGAACCGACCGGCGTGAAGATGGAAGATTTCGCGACACTGGAAGAAGCGACCAGGCGTGCCGCATCGCTGGCCCATGCCGGCGATGCCGTGCTGCTGTCGCCGGCTTGCGCCAGCCTGGACATGTTCAAGAACTATGCGCACCGCGCGCAGGTGTTCATCGACACCGTGCGCGAGATCGCACTTGATGCGGGGCAGGAGATCTGATGGCAATCCAGCTTCCATTCCGCTTTGGTGGCGCCGAGTCCCCAGCTCCGCTGGATGGACGCGCACGTCATTCGAAGATGATGGATTACGACCAGCCGCTGGTATGGTCGGTGCTGTTGCTGATGCTGTTCGGGATGGTGATGGTGTATTCGGCGTCGATTGCGCTGCCGGATTCGCCCAAGTTCGCCGCCTACAAGAATCACTACTTCGTGCAGCGCCAGGCGATCTTCATCGGCATTGCCATCGTGGCTGCTGCCGTGGCGTTCCGCGTGCGCGTGGAAGTATGGCAGAAGGCCGCGCCTTACCTGTTCATCGCGACCCTGGTGGCGTTGGTGCTGCTGTTCATTCCGGGCCTGGGTGTCAACGTGAACGGCGGCCGCCGCTGGCTGAACCTCAAGCTATTCCAGTTCCAGCCGTCCGAACTGATGAAACTTTTCATCGTGCTGTACGCTGCCGACTATACAGTGCGTAAGCAGGAGTTCATGCATCGCCTGTCGAAAGGCTTTGCACCGATGGCGCTGGCAGTGGCTTTCGTGGGTTTCTTGCTGCTGTTGGAACCCGACCTGGGCGCCTTCGGCGTGATCGTCTGCATCGCCATGGGCATCCTGTTCCTGGGCGGCGTCAATGCCGTGTGGTTCGGCGGCATCGCCGGCATGCTCGTGACAATCTTCGTGGCCATCATCTGGTTGTCGCCATTCCGCCGCGCACGCCTGTTTGCCTACCTGAATCCGTGGGAGGAAGAAAACGCCCTGAACAAGGCCTACCAGCTGACCCATTCGCTGATTGCCTTCGGGCGGGGCGAGATCGGCGGCGTTGGGCTGGGCGCCAGCGTGGAAAAACTGCACTACCTGCCGGAAGCGCATACCGACTTCCTGCTGGCGGTGATCGGCGAAGAACTGGGCATGATCGGGGTGCTGGTCACCATCGGCATGTTCTACTGGATCGTCAAACGAGCTTTCGACATCGGCCGCCAGGCCATTGCCATGGACCAGACCTTCGCTGGCCTGGCCGCGAAAGGTATCGGCATCTGGATCGGCGTACAGACATTTATCAATATGGGCGTGAACCTCGGCTTGCTGCCAACCAAAGGCCTGACACTGCCGCTAATGAGCTATGGCGGCACCGGCATCATCATCAACTGCGTGGGCCTGGCAATCCTGCTGCGCATCGATTTCGAGAACCGCCAGATGATGCGGGGAGGGCGGGTATGACCAAGCGCCTGATGATCATGGCAGCCGGCACCGGCGGCCACATTTTCCCCGGCCTGGCAATCGCCCAGGCCATGCGCGCTCGTGGCTGGGAGGTTTCCTGGCTCGGAACTTCGCATGGCATGGAAACGGAACTGGTGCCGAAGCATAACGTTGACATGGACCTGGTCCGCTTCAGCGGCATGCGCGGCAAAGGCCTGGCACACACTGTCGGCGGCGCCTTCAAGATGGTCGGCGCCTTCATCGACTGCTTCCGCTTCATCGGCAAGCGCAAGCCCGACGTGGTGCTGGGCATGGGCGGCTACGTCTGCGTGCCGGGCGGCGTGATGGCCAGGCTGCGCGGCGTGCCGCTGGCACTGGTGAATGCTGATGCCGGCCTGCTGCTGTCGAACAAGACGCTGGCGCCGATGGCGAAGAAGGTCTTCTTCGGCTTCACTGCGGACTTCGGGGCGGTAGCCGGCAAGGCTGTCGTCACTGGCAACCCGGTGCGCAAGGAAATCCTGGCGCTGCCGGCGCCCGGGCTGCGCTTCGCCGGCCGCGACGGCGTGCTGCGCATCTTGGTGGTTGGCGGCAGTTTGGGCGCCAAGGCGCTGAACGACGCGCTGCCGGCCGCACTGGCGCTGATCGCGCCGGAACAGCGTCCGCTGGTGACCCACCAGTCGGGCAAAAAGAATATCGAAGCCCTGCGCGCGGCTTACGCGCAGGCGCATGTGGAAGCAAACGTGGTTGATTTTATCGACGACATGGCAAGCGCCTACGCGCAGGCGGACATTGTGGTCTGCCGCGCCGGCGCCATCACCGTGTCGGAACTGACGGCAGCCGGCGTAGCCAGCGTGCTGGTTCCGCTGGTCGTCTCGACCACCAGCCACCAGCGCGACAACGCGCAATGGATGGCCAAGCAGGGCGCGTCCATCCACATGCCGCAGACGGAACTGAATCCGGAAAGCCTGGCAGCACTGTTGCAGACATTGAACCGCAGCACCTGTCAAAAGATGGCGACCGCCGCGCTTGCAGTGGGCAAGCGCGACGCGAATGACGCCATCGCACAAGAATTGGAAGCACTAGCATGAAACATAAAGTAAAGAACATTCACTTCGTCGGCATCGGCGGCAGCGGCATGAGCGGCATCGCCGAAGTGCTGGTGACGCTGGGCTACAACGTCTCCGGCTCGGATCTCGGCTCGAACGCCGTCACCCAGCGCCTGGTCGACATGGGCGCCACGGTGCACCAGGGCCACGATGCAGCCTTCATCGGCAACGCCGACGCGGTCGTGACTTCAACCGCAGTCAAGGCCGACAACCCGGAAGTGGTCGCTGCGCGCGCCCGCAAGATACCTATTGTGCCGCGCGCAGTGATGCTCGGTGAATTGATGCGCCTGAAGCGCGGCATCGCCATTGCCGGTACCCATGGCAAGACCACCACCACCAGCCTGGTGGCGTCGGTGCTGGCCGAAGGCGGCCTGGACCCGACCTTCGTGATCGGCGGCCGCCTGACCGCAGCCGGCGCCAACGCCAAGCTGGGTTCCGGCGAGTACCTGGTGGCCGAAGCGGACGAATCGGACGCCTCGTTCCTGAACCTGACCCCAATGATCGAAGTCATCACGAATATCGATGCCGACCATATGGAGACCTACGAGCACGATTTCGAGAAACTGAAGCAAGCCTTCGTGCATTTCACGCACCGCCTGCCGTTCTATGGCCGCGCCATGCTGTGCATTGACGACCCGCACGTGCGCTCCATCATCCCGCAGGTGACCAAGCCTGTGACGACCTACGGCTTCGCGGAAGACGCTGAAGTGCGCGCCATTAACGCGCGCGCCGTCGGCACCCAGATGCATTTCACCGTGCTGCAGGAGGGCTTCCCCGACCTGGACATCGTGCTGAACCAGCCCGGCCTGCACAATGTGCAGAACGCCTGCTCCGCTGTCGCCATCGCGCGTGAAATCGGCGTACCGGATACGGCCACGCAAGCCGGCCTGGCAGGTTTCGCCGGCGTCGGCCGCCGCTTTACCAAATACGGCGAAGTCGCCATCCCTTCGGGCGGCAGCTTCACCCTGGTCGACGACTTCGGCCACCACCCGATTGAAATGGAAGTGACCACCGCCGCTGCGCGCGCCGCCTATCCCGGCCGCCGCCTGCTGCTGGCTTTCCAGCCGCACCGCTACAGCCGCACGCGCGACCTGTTCGAAGACTTCGCAAAAGTCCTGAGCACGGTCGACGTGCTGGTCCTGTCGGACGTTTATGCCGCGGGCGAGGCGCCGATCGTGGCGGCCGACGGACGCGCGCTGGCGCACGCAATCCGCGCGCGCGGCAAAACTGAACCGGTGTTCGTCGAAAACATCGCCGACATGCCGGAAACGATCATGAACGTGGTGCGCGACGGCGACGTCGTGCTCACGATGGGCGCAGGCTCGATCAGCGGCGTCCCTGCAAAACTTACGAACTGGAAGGCTTGACGCGATGACGAAACTGACTGCACAAGAAGCGCAAGCATTCGGCAAGGTGGGCGTGCTGATGGGCGGCCTGTCGGCCGAACGCGACGTCTCCATCATGTCCGGCACCGGCGTGCTGGCAGCCCTGCAATCGCAGGGCGTGGACGCACACGCCTTCGACCCGGGCCAGCGCTCGCTGGCCGACCTGGCCGCGGAAAAATTCGACCGCGTATTCATCGCGCTGCACGGCCGCTACGGCGAAGACGGCAGCATCCAGGGCGCGCTCGAATTGCTGGGCATCCCTTACACCGGCTCGGGCGTGATGGCCAGTTCCGTGGGCATGGACAAGATCACCACCAAGATCCTGTGGCTGCGCGAAAACCTGCCGACCCCGGAATATGCGGTGCTGGGTGCCGATTCCGACCTGGACGCTGAAGCTGCACGCCTTGGCCCGCCGCTGATCATGAAACCGCCGCATGAGGGTTCGACCATCGGCATCACCAAGGTGAGCGACAAGGCAGGACTGAAAGCCGCCTACGATGCCGCCGCCGCGCTGGACGACTGCGTGCTGGCCGAAGAATTCGTGGAAGGCCGCGAGTTCACCGTCGCCGTACTGGGCACCGGCAAGGACGCGCGCGCGCTGCCGATCGTGGAAATCGTGGCCCCGCAAGGCAACTACGACTACCAGAACAAGTACTTCACCGACGACACCCAGTATTTCTGCCCGCCGCAGCTGGACCAGGCGATGCAGGACGAAATGCAGCGCCTGGCAGTGGCGGCCTACCGCGCCGTCGGTTGCGAAGGCTGGGGCCGGGTCGACGTGCTGTTGCGCGCCAAGGACAACAAACCGTTCCTGCTGGAGGTGAATACCTCGCCCGGCATGACCGGCCACTCGCTGGTGCCGATGGCTGCCCGCGCGACTGGCGTGAGCTACGAAGAACTGTGCGTGGAAATCCTGCGCACCGCACGCCTGAAGCTGAAGAAGTAAAAGGAACGAAGACCAACCATGTGGCACGACGTCAAAGCCTTGAATGCATCCGCCAGCGGCCTGGTCGCGCTGTCGGTGCTGGCCTGCGCCGTTGCCGGCGTGTGGTGGGTGGCGAATCGTCCTGTATTCGATTTGCGTGCCATCCGCGTTGAAACCATGGACAAGTCGGATTTCAAGCATGTGAACCACCTGACGCTGCGCAACGGCACCCAGGGCCGCCTGCTTGGCAACTTCTTCACCGCCGACCTGGAGCAGGTGCGCAAGGTGTTCGAGTCGGTACCGTGGGTGCGCCGCGCCAGTGTGCGGCGCGAGTGGCCGAACCAGCTGATCGTGTCGCTCGAAGAGCATGAAGCGCTCGGCACCTGGGGTGAAGACGGCCGCCTGCTGTCGGTAAAAGGCGATGTCTTCACCGCCAACCTGGCCGAAGCGGAAGAGGATCACGAGTTGCCGGAGTTTTCCGGCCCTGACGGCAGCGAGAAGGAAGTACTGGCGCGCTACGGCGAGCTGAAAAACTGGTTTGCACCGGCCAGCCTGGTGCCGAAGAGCGTCGCCCTGTCGGGGCGCTATGCGTGGACGGTGAAGTTGGACAACGGCGCCAGTGTGGCGCTGGGACGCGAGGCAACGCATGACACCCTGCATCAGCGGGTGCAGCGCCTGGTCGGGATCTGGCCGCAGATTTCCAGCCGCGTGCCGAATATTGAAACGATTGATATGCGCTACCAGAACGGCCTGGCTTTGAGCGCAGCGGGATTGAAGATCCCGTCAGATACGAAGAAACGTTGAAAGCAGGGCATAGAGATGACTAAAGACGCTAAAAACCTGATCGTCGGCCTCGACATCGGCACCTCCAAAGTGGTGGCCGTGGTGGCCGAGGTGATGGGCGATGGACGCCACGAAGTGATTGGCCTGGGCCAGCACGAATCCAGCGGCCTGAAAAAAGGCGTAGTGGTGAACATTGAAGCGACCGTCGAATCGATCCAGCGCGCGCTGGAAGAGGCGGAGCTGATGGCCGACTGCAAGATCCGCAATGTCTATGCGGGCATCGCCGGCAGCCATATCCGCAGCTTCAACTCCAGCGGCATGGTGGCGATCAAGGACAAGGAAGTCACCGCCACCGACGTGGCGCGCGTGATCGAAACGGCCAAGGCAGTCAACATCCCGACCGACCAGCAGCTGCTGCACACGGTGCCGCAGGAATTCATCGTCGACTCGCAGGACGACGTGCGCGAGCCGATCGGCATGAGCGGCATCCGCCTGGAAGTGAAGGTGCACATCGTGACCGGCGCGGTGAGCGCGGTACAGAACATCGTCAAGTGCGTGCGCCGCTGCGGCCTGGAAGTGTCGGACCTGATCCTGCAGCCGATGGCCTCGGCGGACGCCGTGCTGACCACGGATGAAAAGGAGCTGGGCGTGGTGCTGATCGACATCGGCGGCGGCACCACCGACGTGGCGGTGTTCAGCGACGGGGCGATCCGCCACACGGCCGTGATCCCGATCGCGGGCGACCAGATCACCAACGATATCGCGATGGCGCTGCGCACCCCGACCGGGGAAGCGGAAGAAATCAAGATCCGCTACGGCGTGGCCAAGCAGGTGCTGGCCGACCCGGGCGAGCACCTGGAAGTGCCGGGCCTGGGCGACCGCGGCCCGCGCAACCTGTCGCGCCAGGCGCTGGCCGCCGTGATCGAGCCGCGCGTGGAAGAACTGTTTGCGATGGTGCACCAGGTGGTGCGCGAGTCCGGCTACGAGGGCGTGCTCTCGTCGGGCATCGTGCTGACCGGCGGCACCTCGATCATGCCGGGTATGGTGGAGATGGCGGAAGACATCTTCCTCAAGCCTGCGCGCCTGGGCACCCCGGACTACCGCGGCCAACTGGCCGACGTGGTCCGCAGCCCGCGCTATGCAACCGTGTTGGGCCTGTTGTTGGAAGCTAAGAAGCAGTATCTGCGCGGCCACATCGTGACGCGCCAGGATGGATCGGTAAAGGCAGTTTGGCAGCGCATGAAGGAATGGTTCCTGGGTAACTTTTAAACATAAATTCGAAATAAAACCTGCAGTTTTCAATCCCCAGTTCTCCTAAATTTATGAGGCCTGGCGCTTGAAAACCGCATTCTAGATAGGAGTAAATCATGGAGTTTGATATGGTTGATAACGCAACACTGGGAACGGTCATCAAGGTCGTCGGCGTTGGCGGTGCAGGCGGCAATGCCGTCCAGCATATGATCAACAAGGGCATGAGCGGCGTAGAATTCATCGCTGCCAATACCGACGCACAAGCGCTGGCCGCATCGAAGGCAAGCAACATCATCCAGATCGGCGCGAGCGGCCTGGGCGCTGGCATGAAGCCTGATGTCGGCCGTGCGCTGGCAGAAGAATCCCGCACCCGCATCGAAGATGCGCTGCGCGGCGCACACATGGTGTTCATCGCTGCCGGCATGGGCGGCGGCACCGGTACCGGCGCAGCGCCGATCGTGGCGGAAATCGCCAAGCAGCAGGGCGCGCTGACCGTGGCGGTTGTTTCCAAGCCGTTCTCGCACGAAGGCCAGAAATGCCTGGACATCGCCGAGGCAGGCCTGGAAGCGCTGTCGCAGAACGTCGACTCGCTGATCGTGATCTGCAACGAGAAGCTGGAAGAGATCTACGAAGACGAATCGCTGATCGAGTGGCTGCAGCATGCTGACGACGTGCTGAACAACGCGGTTGCCGGTATCGCCGAAATCATCAACGTGCCTGGCCACATCAACGTCGACTTCAACGACGTGAAGACCATCATGGGCGAGCAGGGCAAGGCGATGATGGGCACCGCCACCGCCTCCGGCGTGGACCGCGCCCGCGTGGCTGCCGAGCAGGCAGTTGCATCCCCGCTGCTGGACGGCGTCGACCTGGCGGGCGCACGCGGCGTGCTGGTGAACGTCACCGCATCGCGCGGCCTGAAAGGTAAGGAAATCAAGGAAGTCATGGCTGCCGTACGCGCCTTCGCCGCACCGGATGCGTCGATCGCCCAAGGTATCGCCTACGACGACGCGATGGGCGACGATATCCGCGTGACCGTGGTGGCGACCGGCCTGGGCAAAGCCAAGAAGCTGGTGCAGCTGGTACCGCAGCAGCAACTGCGCACCGGCACCCATGGCGGCAACCCGCTGAACGTCAACGCAGGCCTGGGCGGCGGTGCAGCAACTGCAGCAGTGGGCGGTTTCGGCAACGCAGGCTTCTCCGGCACGGCTTCGGACGTGCAGAAGCAGCCGGCCGTGTGGCGCCGCGAATCGGCCACCGAGCAGGTGAACGCACTGGCCAAGTCGGGCATGGAAACTTACGACATTCCTGCCTTTCTGCGCAAGCAGGCTGACTAAATAAGGTCGGCCGCGCCGCCGGATCACGCGTCCGGCGGCGCGGAGTTATACTCTGGGTTTTCACAAGAAGGAGAACCCGAAATGACCATCAAGATCGGCGACAAACTGCCGGAAGGCCAACTGTCCGAATTCATCGAAACCGAGACCGAAGGCTGCGCGCTCGGCCCGAACACCTTCAATGTGCAGGACATCGCCAAAGGCAAGAAGATCGCGATCTTCGGCCTGCCAGGCGCCTACACCCCAACCTGCTCCGCACAGCACGTGCCAGGCTACGTCAAGCACGCTGCCGACCTGCAATCCAAGGGCGTGGATGAAATCTGGTGCATCTCCGTGAACGACGCCTTCGTGATGGGCGCATGGGGCCGCGACCAGAAAGCCACCGGCACCGTCCGTATGATGGCTGACGGCAACGCTGCTTACTCCAAGGCTCTGGGCCTGGACGCAGACTTCTCCAAGTTCGGCATGGGCACCCGCTCCCAGCGTTATTCGATGCTGGTGGAAGACGGCGTGGTCAAGCAACTGAACGTCGAGCAAGGCGGCAAGTTCGAAGTGTCGAACGCCGAAACCATGCTGGGCCAGCTGTAATCTCCCGACGGGTGGTGCCCCTACCACCACCCGTTTTCGTCCAGGACCATATGCTTGTAGTAGTCGATGTTT
This sequence comes from Duganella sp. Root336D2, assembly GCF_001425005.1. Lineage (GTDB taxonomy): Bacteria > Pseudomonadota > Gammaproteobacteria > Burkholderiales > Burkholderiaceae_D > Rugamonas. Next base: position 200,294 of record NZ_LMDB01000022.1, read on the forward strand.
GCACGGACTGCAAACAGCACCGGCAGGACTGACCGGCCAATCAGTTCGACCAACCTGTCATTGATGCCGATTAGCTCCGCGAGGATGACAAAAGCAAACCAGAGTCCGGCAAAAGTCAGTGCTTTGCGCCACATCCCAAGACAGCAGTAGTAAATCGGACCGAACAAAAACGCGAGCCAGTTCGCTCGAGCCTTATAGCGCTCACCCATGCTTAGCGTATTGAAAGCGGTAAGATGAACTCCCCCAGCCTTCTCGATCAAGGCAAAGCGGCGCTTCCAGGTTTCCGACAGGTCGGACATGGCGTTCTCCTTGCTGGATTGGGAATTTCATCCTAGCAAGGCATTGGCATCGCGTTTTGAGGAATGTCAGCCCAGTGGAGTCTCGGCTTGTTGGGGCTTTGCGCGCGACTTGCGCTTCTTTGGCGCCAGCATGACACCGGTGCAGGAAGGCGCGCCGCAGTAGCAGGCGAATGCCTTCTTCACTTTGGCGGTGTGGCGGGCCTCGTATATCAGGCCGTAGTTGTAGTTCAGCTCTTCGCCTTCCTCGATGTCGTGCAGGGAGCAGATGTAGACGCGGTCTTCATCGTCTTCCTCGGCCTCGCAATTGGGCTCACAGGAGTGGTTGATGTAGCGCGCCTCGTTGCCGCCCGAGCCGCCGTCGATCAGCATGCCGTTGTTCAGGCTGAAGAAGAAGGTGTGGCCGATCGGGCCGCCTTTCTCCTCGGTGCGGCGGCAGCATTCTTCCCAGTCGACGATCTCACCGGTGTACTCGATGATGCGGGTGCCGGCCGGGATCATCCGGCGCGCGAAAACACCCCGCCCATGCACGGGCGACTCGCGGACCACATAGAGTGGTTCGACCTCTTCGATCACTTCGACCAGTAGCGCTTCAGTATTCATCCCAGCATCATAACTCGCCGCGAATTTCTTCGTGATTTCTTTCAGGAGTCAGGAACAATTCCAGCGCCGCCTTGTCTCATCGTTTTGGTCCGACGAGATGTCATATGAGGCGAGTCGAATTTCAGGCGTTGTCGCGGATGCGTGCCGATGAAGGGAAGTGCTTGCTTGACGCGGGCCGGTATGCCGGCAGCTATTACTTGACAGGATACGCGGTCGAGTGCGCGCTCAAGGCGGTGATCGCGAGAAACTGCGAGCGGTTCCAATTTCCCAATCAGTCCAAGGTATCTGCGAACAAGGCGCAATGTCTAAACATCGCATGCGCCGGCCCGAAGAGTGCAGGGACTGGTATCTGCAGATCATCACGAAGAAGACGGATAAGGGCGACCCACGCAAAATCATTCGGCGCGTTTTCAAGGTGATTGATTCCATGCCTGCTGTAAGGCAGCAGCTTTGGCCTGACTATTTCAATATCCGGGGCACCTGGGACGGCGTTTACCAAAAGGCACGAAACCGAATGCCCTATGGCAGGCAAGGGCGGGGCATCGGACAGGATGAATGGGCAAACAGGGACTTCCACTGCTACCGCCTAAGCTGACGCGGCCTCAGCAGCAAACCATTTCTTTCAGTACAATGGACGACCCGCCAACGGATTTTGGGCCGCCATCGTGACTCCGCAACAAAGAGAAAACCTGCAAGCTATTTACGCCATGGTGGCCGCGGTCGCCATGTTCTCCCTCATGGACGCTTCCATGAAAGTGCTGGCCGCGCGCTATCCGGCCGTACAGGTGACCGCGTTGCGATGCATGCTTTCGATGCCCCTGGTGTGCGCGTACATGGCCTACCGCGGCAAGTTCACCGGCATCTTCAATGTCCGCTGGCCGCTGCACCTGCTGCGCGGCGCGGTCGGCATTGCCATGCTGTCGCTGTTCGCCTTCGCGTTGAAGTCGCTGCCGCTGGCCGATACCTACGCCATTTTCTTCATCGCACCGGCACTGGTGACCGTGCTGGCGGTGTTCGTCCTCAAAGAAAAAGTCAGCCTGGGGCAATGGGTGGCGATCTTTGTCGGCCTGGGCGGCGTACTGGTAGTGCTGCGCCCGGACGGCACCAACTTCGCGTCGATTGCCGGCCTGGCCGTGCTGGCCTCGGCCGTCTGCTACGGCATTTCCGCCATCGCCGGCCGTGTCCTGGCCAAAACCGATGCGCCGGAACACGTGATGTTCTGGGTCTTGACCCTGATGGGCGTCGGCGTCGCGCCGCTGGCCATCAACGCCTGGGTGAGCATCGACTGGTCGCTGTGGCCTGCCATGGCGGCGCTGGCGGTGAGCGGCTTCTTCGGCCAGCTGGCGCTGACGCGCGCTTTCAGCATGGGCAAGGCTTCGATCGTGGCGCCGTTCGAGTACACGGCGCTGGCCTGGGGCGTCGGCATCGACTGGCTGCTGTGGCATACGTTGCCGGATGCCTATACCCTGGCCGGCGCGGCCATCATCATCGGCTCCGGCATCTACCTGGTGCGGCGCGAGACGGAACATTCCGAGGCCGAGCACCCGTAAGCGGGGAGGGGCGCAGGGCGCTATAATCCTTGCATGCTGAAACAACGAACCATCAAAGAAATCGTCCGCACCACGGGTGTCGGCCTGCACTCCGGCACCAAGGTCGAGCTGACCTTGCGCCCTGCTGAGCCGGATACCGGCATCGTCTTCCGCCGTGTCGACCTGAACCCGCAGGTTGTCTTCCCGACAAGGGCAGACATCGTGGGTGATACCCGTATGGCAACTGTACTGATGAAGGACGGCGGCCGCGTTTCGACCGTCGAACACCTGATGTCGGCCTGCGCCGGCCTGGGTATCGACAACCTGTACGTTGACGTGACGGCGGAAGAAATTCCGATCATGGATGGTTCGGCATCTTCGTTTGTCTACCTGCTGCAGCAGGGCGGCGTGCAGGAGCAGGAAGCGCCGAAAAAGTTTATCAAAGTGAAAAAGCCGATCGAGATCCGCGAAGGCAAAGGCGCCGCTGAAAAATGGGCACGCCTGGTCCCGCATGACGGCTTCAAGCTGGACTTCTTCATCGAATTCAACCACCCGGCGGTGGACGGCACGGCGCAGCGCGCGACCGTGGACTTCGGCGACGTCTCCTACATCCAGGCGATTGCCCGCGCCCGCACCTTCGGCTTCATGCAGGACGTGGAAATGCTGCGCGGGATCGGCCTGGCGCGCGGCGGCTCGCTGGAAAACGCCATCGTGATGGATGAATACCGCATCCTGAACCAGGATGGCCTGCGTTACGACGACGAGTTCGTACGCCACAAGATCCTCGACGCGATCGGCGACCTGTACATGGTCGGCCACCCGATCATCGCCAGCTATGAAGCCCACAAGTCCGGCCACGCCCTGAACAACCAGCTGCTGCGTGCCATGCTGGCCGACCCGGATTCCTACGAGCTGGTCACTTTCGATTCCATCGACACGGCCCCGCCGTCGTACGCCAAGCAGATGTCGCGCGAGTGGGCCTACTTATAAGAAATGTGGACATTCAGCCGCGGCGGCGGGCAACCAGGCGCCGCATCGCGTCGATCAGCGGCTCGTTGGCGGCGGTCGGTTCCAGTTTTTGGCTGAGCTCGTCGAAGGAATTGACTGCAGTTTCGGGTAATTTCAAGCCTTCGCCGCTTGGACCGACGTGCGCGATCCCTTTCGGCATCTGCACGCGGAAGCGGATGTTGCTTATCTGCCACCCTTTACCGTTCAGCGTTTCTTGTAATTTTGGCACTTGCTGCTTGAGCTTGGCCGCCACTGCCGTGTTAGGCACGGCCAAGGTCAGTTCACCGCCGTCGAATGCAAAGACTTCGCAGCTTTTGAAGGCTGTAGGTAGTACTTCTGCGCAATCGCGTTGTAATTTCGCCATGCGCTGCACAGCGGGTAGCAGGGCCGCCAGGCGTGCGTTGCCACGCAAGAAATCCGTTGCTTCCTGCGGTGCGTACTTGCGATCTGTGAACGAGAAACCCATGCCGCCATTTTACAGTGGCGGCCTCAACCGGTGAATTTTTCATCGCTAGCCTATTGTTATATAGGTCAAGATCCCAACCTTGCTTCGAACGCATGATAAAATCACGCACTTTTGCCATTGGCGGACCCGAGGAAGAATTTAAGAAATGTCCTTACTGACCCAGATTTTCGGCAGCCGCAACCAGCGTCTGCTTAAGCAATACCAAAAAACGGTAAAGGCGATCAACGCCTTGGAGCCGGAGTTTGAAAAGCTGTCGGATGCCGAGCTGCAGGCGAAAACGCCCGCCCTCAAGGAACGCGTTGCCAATGGCGAAACGCTGGACAACCTGCTGCCGGAAGCCTTCGCCGTCTGCCGCGAAGCCTCCAAGCGCGTGTTCAAGATGCGTCATTTCGACGTCCAGCTGATCGGTGGCATGGTATTGCACTACGGCAAGATCGCTGAAATGGGCACCGGTGAAGGCAAGACCCTGACCGCGACCCTGCCTGCCTACCTGAATGCACTGTCCGGCAAAGGCGTGCACATCGTGACCGTCAACGATTACCTGGCACAGCGCGACGCCGAGACCATGGGCAAGCTGTACCGTTGGCTGGGCCTGTCCTGTGGCGTGAACCTGTCGCAAATGCCGCACGACGACAAGCAGGAAGCTTACGCGTCCGACATCACCTACGGTACCAATAACGAATTCGGTTTCGACTACCTGCGCGACAATATGGTGTTCGAAGCCAGCGAGCGCGTGCAGCGCACCCTGAATTTCGGCATCGTCGACGAAGTGGACTCGATCCTGATCGACGAAGCGCGTACCCCGCTGATCATCTCCGGCCAGGCTGAAAACCACACCGACCTGTACCACAAGATCAACCTGGTACCGCCGCAGCTGACCCTGCAAGTTGGCGAAGAGACCGTAGACGGCAAGGGCAAGATCGAAGTCCCTGGCGACTACACCAAGGATGAAAAAGCGCACCAGGTGCTGCTGACCGAAGCTGGCCACGAAAAAGCCGAGCGCATCCTGACCAAAATGGGCCTGCTGCCGGAAGGCGCGTCCCTGTACGACTCCGCCAACATCACCCTGGTGCACCACCTGTACGCCGCCTTGCGCGCGCACGTGCTGTACTTCAAGGACCAGCACTATGTAGTGCAGAACAACGAAGTGGTGATCGTCGACGAATTCACCGGCCGCCTGATGACTGGCCGCCGCTGGTCCGATGGCCTGCACCAGGCAGTCGAAGCCAAGGAAGGCGTCAAGATCCAGAACGAGAACCAGACCCTGGCCTCGATCACCTTCCAGAACTACTTCCGCATGTATGCCAAGCTGTCGGGCATGACCGGTACCGCCGACACCGAAGCGTATGAATTCCAGGAGATCTATGGCCTGGAAACCGTGGTGATTCCACCGAACCGTCCGTCGGCGCGCAAAGACCGCCAGGACCAGGTGTACAAATCCAACGCCGAAAAGTACAACGCGATGATGCTCGACATCCGCGACTGCTACGAGCGCGGCCAGCCGGTGCTGGTGGGTACCACCTCGATTGAAAATTCCGAACTGTTGTCCGGCATCCTGGACAAGGCCAAACTGCCGCACAACGTGCTGAACGCAAAACAGCACGCCCGCGAAGCAGAGATCATCGCCCAGGCAGGTATCCCGAAAGCGATCACCATCGCCACCAATATGGCAGGCCGTGGTACCGATATCGTTTTGGGCGGGAATATCGAGAAGCAGATCCAGATCATCGAAGCCAACCCTGAGCTGAGCCCCGAAGAGAAAGCAGCCAAGGCGCAGCACCTGCGCGGCGGCTGGCAGTCGCTGCACAACCAGGTGGTGGCGGCTGGCGGCCTGCATATCGTCGGTACCGAGCGCCACGAATCCCGCCGCGTCGACAACCAGCTGCGTGGCCGTTCCGGCCGCCAGGGCGACCCGGGTTCCTCGCGCTTCTACCTGTCGCTGGACGACCCGCTCCTGCGCATCTTTGCCGGCGACCGCGTGCGCGCGATCATGGACCGCCTGAAGATGCCGGAAGGCGAGCCGATCGAAGCGGGCATCGTGTCCCGTTCCATCGAATCCGCGCAGCGCAAGGTTGAAGCACGCAACTTCGACATCCGTAAGCAGCTGCTGGAATACGACGACGTCGCCAATGACCAGCGTAAGGTGATCTACTCGCAGCGTAACGAGCTGCTGGAAGCGACCGACATTTCCGAAACCATCATGAACCTGCGTCATGGCGTGTTCACCGACGTGGTGCGCACCTATGTGCCGGAAGAGTCTGTGGAAGAGCAGTGGGATATCCCTGCCCTGCAGAAGACCCTGGCTGCGGAATGGATGATCGACGTGCCGCTGGTTGAGATGATGGAGAAGGAAAGCACCATCTCCGACGAAGACATCGTCGAGCGCGTGGTTGCGGCGGCCGATGCCGTGTACCAGGCCAAGGTAGATATCGTTTCGAAGGAAGCGTTCGGCGGCTTCGAGCGCAATGTCATGCTGCAGTCGGTGGACACCCACTGGCGCGAGCACCTGGCAGCGCTGGACCACCTGCGCCAGGGTATCCACCTGCGCGGCTATGCGCAGAAGAATCCCAAGCAGGAATACAAGCGCGAAGCGTTTGAGCTGTTCGGCACCATGCTGGACATGATCAAGAACGACGTGATTCGCATGGTGATGATGGTGCGCATCCAGTCGCGCGAAGAGGTCGAGGCAGCGGAAGCCGCCATGAACCAGTCGCACGTCGAAAACGTCCACTACCAGCACGCCGACTTCAACCCGAACGCGGCGCCGGAAGAACTGCTGGCCCCGACCGCCATGCCGGCCGGCGACCTGGAAGACGCAATCAACCAAGGCTTCAAGGTTGGCCGCAACGACCCATGCCCATGCGGCAGCGGCAAAAAGTTCAAGGCTTGCCACGGCAAGCTGGCATAAGCTTTAAAGCCCCATGAAACGGCCCGGCCGCGCAAGCGCCCGGGCCGTTTTGTTTTGTGACGCCACAGTCACTACGTCACTTGACGTATGGGCCGTCCTGGCCTGCCTCGTTACTCTTTACACAAGCGGAAACATTTCCAAACTTGTCAAAAGAGGACTGGCATGCACAAGAAGATCAAGCTCTCCGTATTACTCAGCGCCGCCATGGCGTCGCTGGCGCACGCGGGCGTCACCATTCCAATCGGGGAGGATAAGTCCGTCAGCGCAGGTTTTGGGGCGCGCGGCAGTTTTACCAGTGCCAAGGACGGAGCGCCGGATGGCAGCTCGCGATCGAACGATTTCAACCTGGACAGCGCACGCCTGTTCTTTGGCGCTTCGCTGAACAAGACCATCAAGGGCATGTTGAACACGGAATGGGACGGTGACCAGATCCGGGTGCTGGATGCTGCCGCCCAGTTTGCATTTTCACCGGAGCTGAATGTCTGGGCCGGGCGTCTCCTGTCGCCCAGCGACCGCGCCAATATGGCCGGTCCCTATTATTCGCTCGGCGGCGGCTACTGGGCGGGTGTGGCTTCGCGCTATGGCTACAACGGCGGCATTTTCCGTGGCCGCGACGACGGCGTGGTGGTGTGGGGTAATGCGGCCGATGGCAAGCTTGGATATTCCTTCGGTGCTTTCGAGGGCCATACCTTCGGCATAGGCAGCCTGACACAGAAGGAAGCCAAAGCGGCGGGCATCAAAGCCGATGACAGCTTGATGTATGCCGGCCGCGTGCAATATGACTTCTGGGATGCGGAGCCGGGCTATTACGGTACTGGCAACTACCTGGGCAGCAAGGATATCCTGGCCATCGGCCTGGCTGGCCGCTACCAGAAGGACGGCGTGCTGACCGTGGCGAAGAATGGCGACTACAAGGCCTGGAACCTGGATTTCCTGCTGGAGAAGCGCGTCGGCGCCGGTGCGGTCTCGGTGGAAGCGGCCTACTACAACTACCGCAACGGCGATGTCATCCTTGCGGAGCAGGGTAAGGCCTGGTCGACCGGACTGGCCTATTTGTTCAACCTGGCGCCCGGCCAGGGCAAGCTGCAGCCCTTTGTCCAATACCAGAAGTTCAAGCCCGATAACAACGTCGACGTCAAGCAGTCGGACATCGGCCTCAATTACATCATCGATGGCTACAACGCGCAGTTGAGCGCCAAGTATTCGAAGACCGAAACCGTCGCCGCCGCCGACCAGTCGAAGTTCGTGGTCGCGCTGCAAGTCCAATATTAAGCACCATCTTTCCACCATCAAAGAGGGTAACCATTATGCAAACTCGCCGTCATTTCGTCGCTTCCCTGACCCGCATCGCGGCGGCCGCCGCCATGCTGGGTGGCAGCTTCGCCGCCTACGCCGCCGACACCATCAAGGTCGGCATCCTGCACTCGCTGTCCGGCACCATGGCGATTTCTGAAACGTCATTGAAAGACGTGGCCTTGATGGCTATCGACGAAATCAATGCCAAGGGTGGTGTGCTGGGCAAGAAGCTGGAGCCGGTGGTGGTCGATCCGGCTTCGAACTGGCCGCTGTTCGCCGAGAAGGCACGCCAGCTGGTCGCGAAAGACAAAGTGGCCGCAGTGTTCGGTTGCTGGACTTCGGTCTCGCGCAAGTCCGTGCTGCCGGTCTTCAAGGAATTGAATGGCCTGTTGTTCTACCCGGTGCAGTATGAGGGGGAAGAACTCGAGAAGAATGTGTTCTACACCGGTGCGGCGCCGAACCAGCAGGCGATCCCTGCCGTCGAATACCTGATGAGCAAGGAGGGCGGCGGCGCCAAGCGCTTCGTGCTGCTCGGTACGGACTATGTGTATCCGCGCACCACCAACAAGATCCTGCGCGCTTTCCTGAAGAGCAAAGGCGTCAAGGACAGCGATATCGAGGAAAGCTACACGCCGTTTGGCCATTCGGACTACCAGACCATCGTCGCCAATATCAAGAAGTTTTCGGCCGGTGGCAAGACCGCGGTGATCTCCACCATCAATGGCGACTCCAACGTGCCCTTCTACAAGGAGCTGGGTAATGCCGGCCTGAAGTCGACGCAAGTGCCGGTGGTCGCCTTCTCGGTAGGTGAAGAGGAATTGCGCGGCGTGGACGCCAAGCCGCTGGTCGGCCACCTCGCCGCGTGGAACTATTTCGAATCGGTGAAAAATCCGGTGAACGAGGCCTTCATCAAGAAATGGAAGGCATATGCCGTGGCGAAGAAACTACCGAATGCCGCCAATGCAGTCACCAACGACCCGATGGAAGCAACCTATGTCGGCATCAATATGTGGGCGCAGGCAGTCGAGAAGGCAAAGTCCACCGATACCAACAAGGTGATCGCGGCGATGGGTGGCCAGTCCTTCAGCGCGCCTTCCGGCTTCACCCTGACCATGGACCCGAGCAACCATCACCTGCACAAGCCCGTGATGATCGGCGAAATCAAGGCTGACGGCCAGTTCAGTGTCGTATGGAAGACCAAAGAGCCGGTCCGCGCCCAGCCCTGGAGCCCGTTCATCCAGGGTAACGAAGGCAAGCAAAAGCTGTAAATCGGTATGCCGGCCGGGCTGCGCCCGCCGGCCTTGATTACTGGAGAATTCCCCATGATGCATTCCGCTGTGCGCCGGCTGCTGGCCGGCATCGTGCTTTGCCTGCTGGCCGGGGCCGCGCAGGCGGCCATTGCGCCAGCCCTGCTGCAATCGCTGGCTGGCGACGATCCCGACGCGCGGGTGGCAGCAGTGGCCGCCATCGGAGCGCTCGGCACGCCGGAAGCGGCGTCCCTGCTACGCACATTGAAGGACGATGCCTTGTATCTCATGCCGGACGGGCAGGTGGTGGCCAGCCTGGCGCCATCGGCGCCAGCGCCCGAGGGCGCGGCTGCGATTGTCGTCAATAACCGCCTGCGTGCCGCCATCGAAGCAGCCCTGTCGGGCATGGACCTGATGGCGCCCGGGCCGGCGCAGCGCCTGGCGGCCGCGCATTCCTTGCTGGACCAGGAAATGAGTCCCGCCCAGGTGGCGCTGGTGCAGCGCGCCCTGCAGGGTGAACAGGACGGGCAAGTGCGCTCCGCGCTGCAATTGCTGCTGGCCCTGGCCAGCTTGCAGGCGCCGCAAATGGCCGAACGCGCTGCCGCCGCCCGCCAGGTGGGCGAGCTGGGTGGCAGTGCGCAGCGCGCGCCGCTGCAGGCCATGCTGGAGCCGGCATCCGCTGAGCCCAACGCCGCCGTACGCCTGGCGGTAACGGCGGCCTTGAAGGCCATCGATGCGCGGCAGGCACGCACCGAGTTGCTTGGCCACCTGTTTTACGGCGTCTCGCTGGCCAGCGTGCTGCTGCTTGCGGCGCTGGGCCTGGCCATTACCTTCGGCTTAATGGGCATCATCAATATGGCGCACGGCGAATTGCTGATGATCGGCGCTTATACGACTTACCTGGTGCAGTCGCTGTTCCGTCAATACCTGCCGCAGGCGGTCGACCTGTACCTGCTGGCGGCGGTTCCCGCTGCTTTCGCCGTGGCAGCGCTGGTGGGCATGGCGCTGGAGCGCAGTGTGATCCGCTGGCTGTACGGACGCCCGTTGGAAACCTTGCTCGCGACCTGGGGTATCAGCCTGGTTCTGATGCAGGCGGTGCGGACCCTGTTCGGCGCGCAGAACGTGGAAGTCGCCAACCCGGCCTGGATGTCGGGCGGCGTCACGGTGCTCGGCTCTCTGGTGCTGCCCTACAACCGCATTGCCATCATCGTGTTTGCCGTGCTGGTGACGGCCGGCGTGTGGCTGCTTCTGAACGGCACACGGCTTGGCCTGTTCGTGCGCGCCGTCATGCAGAACCGCCGCATGGCCGGCTGCGTCGGCGTGCCGACCGGGCGCATCGATATGCTGACTTTCGGTCTCGGTTCCGGCATCGCGGGGCTGGGCGGCGTGGCGCTTTCGCAGCTGGGCAATGTGGGGCCGGACCTCGGGCAGTCCTACATCATCGACTCTTTCATGGTGGTGGTGCTGGGCGGCGTCGGCCAGTTGGCCGGCACTGTGATCGCGGCCCTGGGGCTTGGTGAAGCCAACAAATTACTGGAACCTGCGGCAGGTGCCGTGCTGGCCAAGATCGCCATCCTCGCCTTCATCATCATCTTCATCCAGCGCCGTCCGCAGGGACTGTTCGCGGTCAAAGGCAGGAGCATCGAATGAACAAGCTGTTTTCCCGGCGCACCTGGTGCGCACTGGCCGGCCTGGCGTTGCTGGCGGCCTTGCTGCCGGCCTGCAATCTGGCCTTCCCGCCAGGACATGCGCTGCATGTGCCCGACTACCTGGTCGGCCTGGCCGGCAAGTTCATGTGCTATGCCCTGGCGGCACTGGCGCTTGACCTGGTGTGGGGCTACACCGGCATCCTGTCGCTGGGCCATGGCCTGTTCTTTGCCTTGGGCGGCTATGCACATGGCATGTACCTGATGCGCGCGATCGGGCGCGATGGCGTCTATCAAAGCACGCTGCCGGACTTCATGGTCTTCCTCGACTGGAAGGAGTTGCCCTGGTACTGGGCCATGACGGACAGCTTCTGGTACTGCCTGGCGCTGGTAGTGCTGGTACCGGGCGCGTTGGCTTTCGTTTTCGGTTACTTCGCTTTCCGTTCGCGCATCAAGGGCGTGTATTTTTCGATCATCACGCAAGCCCTGACCTATGCCTGCATGCTGCTGTTCTTCCGCAATGACACTGGCTTCGGCGGCAATAACGGCTTCACCGATTTCAAACGCATTCTTGGCTTCAGCATCACGGCGCCCTCCACCAAGGCAGTGCTGTACCTGGTAACCCTGGCCTTCCTGGCAGGCGCACTGCTGCTGTGCCGCTGGATCGTGACGTCGCGCCTGGGTCGCGTGCTGCAAGCAGTGCGCGATTCGGAGGCACGCCTGATGTTCATCGGCTACAACCCGTTATGGTTCAAGCTCTTTGTCTGGACCCTGTCGGCCATCCTGTGCGCCATTGCCGGTGCCTTGTATGTGCCGCAGGTGGGCATTATCAATCCGTCGGAAATGTCGCCGGCTAACTCGATCGAGATGGTGGTCTGGGTGGCCGTCGGCGGCCGTGGCACGCTACTGGGAGCGATCCTCGGAGCCTTTACGGTAAACGGCTTGAAGAGCTGGTTCACCGCCGCCTTCCCGGACTTATGGCTGTTTGCACTGGGCCTGCTGTTCATACTGGTGACGCTGCTGATGCAGAAAGGGCTGCTGGGTCTGCGCCTGCCTCGGCGCGCGCAACGCACCGCACCGGCGCCCAGGCAAGAACTGGAGGAGGTGGTATGAAGCTCGCGCAGGACGATGGGCTGGACACCAGCCATGGCGCCATCCTTTACCTGGAGGATGTGACGGTCGATTTCGACGGCTTCCGTGCCCTGAACAAGCTCAGTCTCGATATCTCGGTGGGAGAACTGCGCTGCATCATCGGCCCCAATGGCGCCGGCAAGACCACGATGATGGATGTCATCACCGGCAAGACCAGGCCCGCTTCGGGCAGCGCCTGGTTCGGCCAGCGCCACGATTTGTCGGCGCTGACGGAATACCAGATCGCGCAAGCCGGCATTGGCCGCAAGTTCCAGCGGCCGACGGTGTTCGAGTCGCATACGGTGTTCGAAAACCTGGAGCTGGCAATGAAAATGGACAAGCGCGTGCGCCCCTCGCTGTTTGCGCGCCTGGGCGGCGAGCAGCGCGACAAAATTGCCGCCACCCTGCGCCAGATCCGCCTGGAAGGGCAGGCCCAACGCCTGGCGGGATTGCTCTCGCACGGCCAGAAACAATGGCTGGAAATCGGCATGCTGCTGATCCAGGACCCGCAATTGATCCTGCTGGACGAACCGGTGGCCGGCATGTCCGACGCCGAAACGGCGCGCACCGCAGAATTGCTGAACGAACTGCGCGGCAAGCATTCCATCATGGTGGTGGAGCACGATATGGGTTTCGTGGCCGAGATCGCGCAGCGCGGCAAGGTGACGGTGCTGCATGAAGGCGCGGTACTGGCACAGGGCCGCATGGACGAAGTGCAGGCCGATGAACGGGTGATAGAAGTCTATTTAGGGCGCTAGGAAGATGATGCTGCAAGCCGAAAACCTGAACCAGTACTATGGCTCTTCCCACACCTTGCGCGGCGTCTCGCTGCAAGTGGCGCGCGGCCAATGCCTGGCCTTGCTGGGCCGGAATGGCGTGGGCAAGACCACGCTGCTGAAATGCCTGATGGGAGTGCTGCCGGTTTCCGGCGGCACGGTGCGGCTGGGCGGGCGCGACATCACGCGCCAGCCGCCCCATGCGCGCGCGGCGGCCGGCATCGCCTATGTGCCGCAAGGCCGGGAGATCTTTGGCCGGCTGACGGTGGAGGAAAACCTGCGCATGGGCATGGCCACGCTGCCAGGCCGCGAGGCGGCGCGCATCAATGGCGAAGTCTACGAGCTGTTTCCCGTGCTGAAGGAGATGCTGCAGCGGCGCGGCGGCGACCTGTCCGGCGGCCAGCAACAGCAGCTGGCCATCGCCCGCGCCCTGCTGCAACGGCCGCAGGTGCTGATCCTGGACGAACCGACCGAGGGCATCCAGCCCTCCATCATCAAGGATATCGAACGCGTAATCCGCCTGCTGCGCCAGCGCGGCGACATCGCCATCCTGTTGTGCGAGCAGTATTTCGATTTCGCCCAAGCGCTGGCCGACCATTTCGTCGTGCTTGCGCGCGGCGAGGTGGTAGCGGCCGGCAGCCAGGCGCAGATGGCGAGCGGCGATATCACCCGCCACCTGGCGGTCTAGACGATACGGCCAGCGTGGCGGCGGCGGTACGCGTCTCGACGCCCAGTTTCGCGAACACGTGCTCCAGGTGCTTGTTGATGGTGCGCGGGCTGGTGCCGAGGATGTCGCCGATGTCGTGGTTGGTCTTGCCCTTGCTGACCCAATGCAGCACTTCGGCTTCGCGCTGGGTCAGGCGGTGCTTCGCCATCAGCGACTGCACCAGCGCGTCATCCGATTCTTCGCGCAGCACCACGCTCCACTGGACCGCTTCGTCCGCCTCGCCCAGCGCGAAGATCAGGCGCCGCGCGCCTTGCGCAATGACCAGCGCGGCTGCTTCCTCGCCGGCGGAGCGCGCCCGCACGGCGCGCTGCAGCCAGGGCGAAACCTGCGGCGGCAGCGTCGACTTGGCGTGGGCCGGGAAGTAAATATCCAGCCATTGCCGCGCCAACGGTGTTTGCCAGATGATGCGTTCGTCCGGATCGACCGCCAGCACGGCATGGCCAAAGGCATCAAGGGCGCTGCGGGCCTGGCTCATCATGCGCGCGTTCTGCGTGTGGGTGCGGATGCGCGCCAGCATTTCGTTCTGGCGTACCGGCTTGGTCACATAGTCGCTGCCGCCGACCTGGAATGCCGCCACCACATGTTCGCTCTCGGTCAGCCCCGTCATGAAGATGACCGGGATGGCGCGGGTCTGGAGATCCGCTTTCAGGCGCCGGCAGACTTCAAAGCCATCCATGCCGGGCATGACGGCATCCAGCAGCACGACGTCGGGCTGCAACAAGTGGGCCTGTTGCAGCGCGGTGGCGCCGTTGTTGGCAACCACCACGGAGTAGCCCGATTCATCCAGCGCGTCGTGCAGCACGGCCAGGTTTTCGGGCATGTCGTCAACTACCAGCACCAGCTGGCCTGGCGGGCGTTCAATCGTTTGTGGCATGGGATGCTCCCTGTTCGAGCAAGTGCGCCATCGCTTCCAGGTCGAAGCGCTGCGCGTGGGCCCGCATGATGGCGACAAAATGCAGGTACGGTTCGCCGAGCGCGGCGATGACGTCCAACTGCTGCTTGATGCCGCGCATATAGCCGGCCCTGACCTGGGCGCGCAGGGTCGCGAGCTGGGCGGGCGGCGGCAGTTGCGGCAAGCCGGGCGGCGGGGCGCTGGCAGCGGCGGCCGCCGGCACGATCCAGTCGAGCTGCAGGCGGCGCCCGATCCAATCCAGCAGTTCGGCCAGTTGCACCGGTTTGGTGAAGAAGTCATCGGCGCCGATGCCGGCCGGATTGGGCAAGCCCTTGTCGTAGGCATTGGCCGAGACGATACCGATCGGCACAGTACAGCCATGCCCGGTGCGCAGCAGGTGGCTGGCTTCCCAGCCATCCATGCCTGGCATGGCCAGGTCCATCAGGATCAGGTCGGGTGTGAAGCCGGCCTGGTATTGCAGGCACTCCTGGCCGGAAGCGGCCTGGCCGACGATGAAGCCGAGCGGCGTCAGGATTTCCGCCAGCAGCTCGCGGTCGTTGGGGTCATTGTCGACCACCAGGATGCGGCGGCGGGCGCCGGCATAGCCGCTGCGCGGGAGCGCGGGGGTATCGGGCTCCGGCGCCCCGGCCTGCAGCCGTGGCAGCAACAGGCGCACGCCGAAGACGCTGCCCGTTCCCGGGGTGCTGCGCACCGTCAGTTCACCGCCCATCAGCTCCGTCAGCAGCTTGCTGATGGGCAGGCCGAGCCCGGTGCCGCCGCAGTTGGCGGCATCGCCGGCGCTGCCGCGCGCGAAGGGCTCGAAGATGCGTTCCAGCTCGTGCCCGAAGATGCCAGGTCCGCTGTCCTCCACCTCAAAGTGCGCCATGTCGCGCTGGTAGCGCAGGCGGAAAACAATGCTGCCCTGGCTGGTGAACTTGACCGCGTTGCCGAGGATATTGATCAGGATCTGGCCAAGGCGCTTGCGGTCGGCCCGCACCAGCGCCGGCAGGCTGCCCTGCACCTCGTAGCGGAAAGCCAGTGCCTTGCTGGCGGCCTGCTGTTCGAACATCAGTACCAGCTGCGCGATGAAGGTGGCGAATTCCAGCGGGCGCAGGTCGACGCTCAGGCGGCCGCCCTCGATGCGGGCGATGTCGAGCGTGCCTTCGATCAGCGACAGCAGGTGCTCGCCGCTGCCGCGTATGACGCGGATGGCCTGCTGCCGGTGCGGCGGCATGGCCGGGTCGTGCTCCAGCAACTGCGCATAGCCGAGGATACTGTTGAGCGGGGTGCGGATTTCATGGCTGATGCCGGCGATATAGCGGCTCTTGGCCTGGTTGGCCTGGTCGGCCAGCTTCCTGGCCTGCTGCGCTTCTTCCTGCGCCACGCGGCGCCCTTCGCGGTTCAGCACCAGCCACCACGCCACGATAGCGCTGACCAGCAGCAGCGCGCCGAAGATCTTGAGGAAAGCCAGGCGCAATGGCGCCAGCAGCTGCGCCTGCCCGGCCTGCAGCAGGGCTGCACCCTCATGCAGGTAAAGCAGTCCGAGCAGGCCCGCCAGGAAGAGCAGGGTCAGCGTCAGCAGCAGCAGGTAGTAGCCCAGCCCGCTGACCAGGTAAGGCCAGGCCGACTTCGGCAGCAGCCAATGCATGGCCGCTTGCCATTGCACGGACAGGCGCGCATGGGGCTTGCATGCATCGTCGCAGCGTGCGTCGAGGCAGCAGCAGAGCGAGCAGATCGGCCCCTGGTAGGCCGGGCAATGCGCCATGTCCTCCGCTTCGTAGGATTTTTCGCAGATGCTGCAGGTGTTGCTGTGTGGCGCCGCGGCCTGGCGTGCAATGTAGTAGCGTCCGCCGGTCAGGCAGGCGATGGCCGGCGCCGTGGCGAAGGCGGTGGCGAGCGCAATGAGGGCAGAAAAGGCTTGCGCCGTAGCGCCGAACAGGCCGGTGAACGCGGCTACCGACAGTAGCGAGGTAAGCAGCATGGCGCCCACGCCAACCGGATTGATATCGTACAGGTAGGCGCGGCGGAATTCGATGCCTGCCGGGCTTAGTCCCAAGGGCTTGTTGATGACCAGGTCGGCCACCACGGCGGCGATCCAGGCGATGGCGATATTGGAGAACAGCCCGAGCACCTGGCCCAGCGCCTGGAACACATTGAGCTCCATCAACAGCACGGCAATCAGGGCATTGAAGCAGGCCCACACGACGCGCCCCGGATGGCTGTGGGTCAGGCGCGCGAAGAAGTTCGACCAGGCCAGCGAGCCGGCATAGGCGTTAGTCATATTGATCTTGACCTGCGACACCACGACAAACACGACGGTGGCCAGCAGCGCCAGGCCATGGCCGGCGCCGACCAGGCTGAAGCCGGCCAGGTACATATGGGTCGGGTTGACTGCCTGCGCCAGGCTGGCGCCGCCTTCCAGCGCGAGCAGGGCGAGCAGGGCGCCGGCCAGCATTTTCAGTGCCCCGACCACCGCCCAGCCAGGACCCGCGGCCAGCACGCCAAGATGCCAGTGCAGGCGCTTCTTTCCAGGCGGCGGCATGAAGCGCAGGAAGTCGACCTGTTCACCAATCTGAGGGATGAGGGCCACCCCGACGGCGGTGGCAGCGCCAAAGGCCAGCGTATTGAAATGGGCATGGGCCGGGTCGGTGCCGGCGAACCGGAGCAACTGGCCGGGAAGGTCGGGCCGCTTGAAAGCAATGGCGATGAAGGGCAGCGCCATCAGCAGCAGCCAGAGTGGCTGGCTCACCATCTGGATGCGGCTGATCAGGGTCACGCCGTGCGTCACCAGGGGCACCACCGCCAGCGCGCTGGCCAGGTAGCCGAGCCACAGCGGCAGGCCGAAATACAGTTCCAGCGCATACGCCATGATGGCCGCCTCCAGTGCAAACAGGATGAAAGTAAAGGAAGCGTAGATAAACGAGGAAATGGTGGAGCCGATATAGCCGAAGCCGGCGCCGCGGGTCAGCAAGTCCATGTCGACGCCGTGGCGCGCCGCGTAATAGCTGATGGGCAGGCCGGACAGGAAAATGATCAGGCTGACCGCCAGGATGGCCCAGAAGGCATTGATGAAGCCGTAATGCACGGCCAGCGTTCCGCCTATCGCTTCCAGCACCAGGAAGGCAATCGCACCAAACGCGGTATTGGCGACGCGAAAAATGGACCATTTGCGAAAGGTGCGCGGCGTGAAGCGCAGCGCATAGTCTTCGATGGTTTCATTGGCGACCCAGGTATTGTAGTCGCGCCTTATCTTGACGATGCGCTGAACCGTTTTGGTGCGTGGGCTTTCCACATTTGGTGCAGAGTTATTCATGGTTCGCGTTGTTCTGGCAGGCTACAGCTCTGATGCAATTACTATGCCCATTGGCCGTGGCTTGGTTCTCGGGTAACTGGTATGCGTCTTGCTTATTGAAGAGCATGACCGATAAGCTTCCCGACAATTTGATTGGACTCTGTTTGCTGGTGCTCAGCCTGGGCTTGAAGCACGGTTTCGACGCTGACCACCTGGCAACGATTGACGGCCTGGCGCGCTGGAATATGCCGGCCCGCGCGCGACTGGCGCGCCAGTGCGGAGCCTGGTTCTCACTGGGACACGGCGCCGTGGTTACCGCCATCGCGCTGGCGCTCAGCACACTGGCCGGCTACTGGCAGCCGCCGGCCTGGCTTGAACTATGCGGTGCCTGGGTCTCGATCGCCTGCCTGATCGGCTTGGGACTGTTGAATGCTCACGCGTTGCTTAGTGCACCTGCAGGGCAGATGGTTGCGCCAGTCGGATTGAAAGGCCGCTTCCTGGGTCCTCTTGCCGCGGCATCGGGCCCGGGCGGGGTGGCGCTGGTGGGCGCCTTGTTTGCGTTGTCGTTCGATACCGTCAGCCAGGCCAGTCTGTTCGCCGTTGCTGCCACGCAGTTCGGCGGCTGGCAGCATGCGTTGCTGCTGGGCGTGTTGTTTACGCTGGGAATGCTGGTAGCCGATGGCGTGCACGGTTTCTGGATTGCGCGCTTGCTGCGCCGTAGTGGCGAGGCGGCGGTACTGGCGTCGCGCATCATGGGCTGGGTGGTGGCTGGCCTGAGTTTCCTGGTCGCGGGTTTCGGCATCCTGAAACTGTCATCGCCCGCGATCGTCGCCTGGAGCGAAGGCAAGGAGCTTGCTTTCGGTGCGGCACTGGTAGTGGTATTGGCGGGCAGCTTCCTGCTGGCCAAAGTCGTCGCGCGCCCGCGGGCAAGGGCGCCCTCCGACGCATCCTTGGGATAGTGGTGGCTGTCATGCGCATCGACCTTCCCGCCGCATCGTTGCCCCCCGCCTCGTGGCGTGCCAGCCTGGCGCTGCGCTATGCGCGCGCCGGCGCCGCGACGCGGCTGGTGCAGCGCACACACAGCGGCCCCTTGCGTGTGCAAAAGGCGTTCTATCCGGAAGGAGAAACCGTTTGCCATAACATCGTTCTGCATCCACCGGCCGGCATTGCCGGTGGCGATGCACTGTGTATCGACGTCACGGCTGATGCCGCTGCGCATGCCCTGCTGACTACGCCGGGCGCCGCCAAGTGGTACCGCGCCAATGGCAAGCCTGCCTCGCAGCGGGTCAGCATCCGGCTGGAACAAGACGCGCGGCTGGAATGGCTGCCGCAGGAAACCATCTTCTTCGACGCCACCGATGCACATCTGCTGCAGCAGGTCGAACTGGCGCCCGGCGCGCGCTACCTCGGCTGCGACATCCTGTGCTTTGGCCGCAGCGCCAGCGGCGAGCGCTTTGCACGCGGTACGGTACGCCAGCAATTGCAGGTACGCCAGGCCGGGCGCCTGCTGTGGTGGGACCAGGGCGTGCTGCATGGCGGCAGCAGCGCCATGCAAAGTCCGCATGTGCTGGGCGGCGCGACGGTATGCGCCACCTTGCTGGCGGCAGGACGCTGCGCCGACGCCGCGCTTATCGCGCAGTTGCGCGCGCTGGACCCGGCGCTGGGCGTGACGGCGCTCAAATCCGTGTCGGTAGTGCGCTACCTGGGGCACGATGCCGAATGTGCGCGCAAGCTGATGGCGCAGGCCTGGCAAGCCTTGCGCCCGCATTGGATGGCGCGCCCCGCAACCGAACTCCGCATATGGAATACCTGATATGGACCTTTCTCCACGTGAAAAAGACAAGCTGCTGCTGTTCACGGCCGCGCTGCTGGCGGAGCGCCGCCGCGCGCGCGGCCTCAAGCTCAACTACCCGGAAGCGGTGGCCCTGATCAGCGCGGCGATCCTGGAAGGCGCGCGCGACGGCAAGACCGTGGCCCAGTTGATGTCCGAGGGCAGCCAGGTGCTGGCGCGCGACGATGTGATGGAGGGCGTGCCCGAAATGATTCCCGACATCCAGGTCGAAGCGACTTTCCCCGACGGCACCAAGCTGGTCACCGTCCACCACCCTATCATTTGAGGACGGCATGATACCTGGCGAATACCTGCTTGAAGAGGGCGACATCACGCTCAACGCCGGCCGTGCCGGCTGCACCCTGGTGGTGGCCAACAGCGGCGACCGGCCGGTGCAGGTCGGCTCGCATTTCCATTTTTTTGAGGTCAATGAGGCGCTGCAGTTCGAGCGCGCCCAGGCGCGCGGTATGCGGCTTGATATCGCGGCCGGTACCGCGGTGCGCTTCGAACCCGGCCAGCGCCGCACGGTGCAGCTGGTGGCGCTGGCCGGCACGCGCCAGGTGTATGGCTTCAACGCCCGCGTGATGGGCGCATTGGACGGGGAGGCGTAATGGCCCGGATTTCGCGCCGCGCATATGCGGAAATGTTCGGGCCGACCAAGGGTGACCGCATCCGCCTGGCCGATACCGAACTGTTCATCGAGATCGAACATGACTACGCCATTCCCGGCGAAGAGGTGAAGTTCGGCGGCGGCAAGGTCATCCGCGACGGCATGGGCCAATCGCAGCTGCCGCACCGGGACGTGATGGACACGGTGATCACCAATGCCGTGATCCTCGACCACTGGGGCATCGTGAAAGCCGATATCGGCTTGAAGGACGGCCAGATCGCCGCCATCGGCAAGGCCGGCAACCCCGACATCCAGCCGGGCGTGACGATGGCCATCGGCGGCGCCACCGAGATCATTGCGGGCGAAGGCATGATCGTCACCGCCGGCGGGGTCGATACGCACATCCATTTCATCTGTCCGCAGCAGATCGAAGAAGCCCTGGCATCGGGTGTGACCACCATGATCGGCGGCGGCACCGGGCCGGCCGTCGGCACCGCGGCCACCACCTGCACGCCCGGCCCATGGCATATCCACGCCATGCTGGCAGCGGCCGACGCCTTCCCGATGAACCTGGGTTTCCTGGGCAAGGGCAATGTGAGCCTGCCGCGCCCCTTGGAAGAACAGGTTGAGGCCGGCGCCATCGGCCTGAAGCTGCACGAGGACTGGGGCAGCACGCCGGCCGCAATCGACAACTGCCTGTCGGTTGCCGACCGCATGGACGTGCAGGTTGCCATCCATACCGACACGCTGAACGAAGGCGGCTTCCTGGAGGCGACGCTGGCGGCGTTCAAGGACCGCACCATCCACACCTTCCATACCGAAGGCGCGGGCGGCGGCCATGCGCCGGACATCATTGCGGCAGTCGGCCAGTCCAATGTGCTGCCGTCGTCCACCAACCCGACCCGCCCGTTCACCGTCAACACCCTGGACGAGCACCTGGACATGCTGATGGTGTGCCACCACCTGGACGCCGCCATCGCCGAAGACGTGGCCTTCGCCGAATCGCGCATCCGCCGCGAGACCATCGCGGCCGAAGACATCCTGCACGACCTGGGCGCGATCTCGATGATGTCGTCCGATTCGCAAGCCATGGGGCGGGTGGGGGAAGTCATCATGCGCACCTGGCAGACCGCGCACAAGATGAAAGTGCAGCGCGGCGCGCTGCCGGGCGACAGCGAACGCAGCGACAACACGCGCGTCAAGCGCTACGTGGCGAAATACACCATCAATCCCGCCATCGCACATGGCGTGTCGCACGTGGTGGGCTCGCTGGAAGTGGGCAAGCTGGCCGACCTGGTGCTGTGGCGGCCGGCATTCTTCGGCGTCAAGCCATCGATGGTGCTGAAGGGCGGCATGATCGCCTGTGCCCAGATGGGGGATCCGAACGCCTCGATTCCCACACCGCAGCCGGTGTACATGCGGCCGATGTTCGGCGCCTTCGGCGGCGGCTTGAAAAAGTCGCTGACCTTCGTCTCGCAGGCGGCGTTCGAGGCCGGCGTGGCGCAGCGCCTCGGGCTGGCCAAGCGCGTGGTGCCGGTGCGCGCCACGCGCAAGCTGCGCAAAGCCGATATGGTCCACAATGGCGCGGCCCCGCACATGGAGGTCGATCCCGAAACCTATGAAGTGCGTGCCGATGGCCAGCTGCTGGTGTGCGAAGCCGCACCAGTGCTGCCGATGGCACAGCGCTATTTCCTGTTCTGAACGAGCGATGACGATGCTGACCCTGCACACCAAACTGGCCGCCGCCGAACGCGTGGACGGCGAACTGGTACTGACTTACGACCAGCGCGAGAAGTGCCGCCAGCGCGCGCGCCTGGTTTCGGGCGAGGAAATCGCCTTGTTCACCGCGCGCGGCACGGTATTGCGCGAAGGCGACCTGCTGGCCGGTGAAACCGGTTTCGTGGCGCGCGTGCGCGCCGCTGCGGAGCCGGTTTATACCGTGCGCGCCGCCGACGCGCACGGCCTGCTGCGCTGCGCTTTCCATCTCGGCAACCGGCATAGCCAGGTGGAGGTGGGGGACGGCTTCCTGCGCATCCGCGCTGATCCGGTGCTGCGCGACATGCTGACCGGGCTGGGAGCGCTGGTGACGCAAGACATGGCGGCATTCGAGCCGGAGCCGGGCGCCTATTCCGGCGGCCATGCGCACGGCCACCCGTTGGCCCCGGTGCCGCTGCGGCAAAAGATCCATCGCCCGGCGGACGCGTAGCGATGGAAGCGCAAGCCCTGCTGCACCTGCTGCAATTCGCCAGCCCGGCGCTGCCGGTTGGTGCTTACAGTTATTCGCAAGGACTGGAGGCGGCGCTGGAGCAAGGCAGCGTGCACGACGCCGCAACGGCGCGCCAGTGGATGAGCAGCATGCTGCACGAAGTGCTGGCGCGCTGGGACGCCCCGCTGTTCTGGCGCCTGCTGCGCGCCCACGCTGCAGGCGATGCGGCGTGTGCCGCGTGCTGGGCCGAACGCTACCTGGCTTCGCGCGATACGGCGGAACTGCGCGCGGAATCGGTGCAGATGGGTTTTTCGCTGGCGCGCCTGTTGGCCGAGCTGGAGCTGGCGCCGGCCACGGAAGGCGAGGAGGCTTACCTGGCCGCCCTGGCGCGTGCCGTGCATGCGCTGGGCGTTCCTCACAACGCGGCGTTGCTGGCCATGCTGTTCGGCTGGGCCGAGAACCAGGTACTGGTGTGCGTCAAATCCATCCCGCTGGGGCAGGTGGCGGGCCAGCGGCTGCTGCTGTCGCTGCGCCCGGAAATTGAAGAAGCGGCGCGGGTTGCGCAAGCGCTGGACGATTGGGACATGTCCAACTGGGCGCCCGGGCTGTCCCTGCTGTCGATGCGGCACGAGGTGCAGCACGGCAGGCTTTACCGTTCATAAAGGAATGACTATGGCATCCAATCCCCTGCGCGTCGGCATCGGCGGCCCGGTCGGCTCTGGCAAGACCGCCCTCTGCGAAATGCTGTGCAAGGCCATGCGCGACGATTACGACATGGCCGTGATCACCAACGACATCTACACGCGTGAAGACATGGAGATCCTGCTGCGCGCCCAGGCGCTGCCGCCGGAGCGCCTGATGGGCGTGGAGACGGGCGGCTGCCCGCACACTGCGATCCGGGAGGACGCGTCGATCAACCTGGAGGCGATCGCGCGCCTGCAGGCGGATTTTCCGGCGCTGGACCTGATCCTGGTCGAATCCGGCGGCGACAATCTGGCCGCGACCTTCAGTCCTGAGCTGTCGGACCTGACCCTGTATGTGATCGATGTGGCGGGCGGTGAAAAGATTCCGCGCAAGGGCGGGCCGGGTATCACGCGCTCCGATCTGCTGATCATCAACAAGACCGACCTGGCCCCGCATGTGGGCGCAGACCTGGAAGTGATGGCGCGCGACGCCGCACAGCAGCGGGGCGAACGTCCTTTCGTGTTCACCAATTTGCGCAGCGGGCAGGGCGTGCAGGACGTGGTCAGCTTTATTCGCGAGCAGGGTTTGCTGGGCGCGCCAGGTTCACAGGCGGACGCCTAGTCCTTTTGCGGTGAGCTGGCCGGGAGCAATATGCGCACCGTGGTACCGTCGCCCGCCGCGGACTCGATGGTAATGCGGCCGCCCATTACTCCCGTGACGATGTTGTAGACGATGTTCATGCCCAGGCCTGTGCCGCCATTGCCCATTTTGGTGGTGAAGAAGGGATCGAACACTTTGCGCTGCACTTCTTCCGGCATGCCGGCGCCGTCGTCGCGGAATACAATTTCGACCTGTCCACCCTCGATCGCGCGGGCTGTAAGCCACAGCTTGCCGCTGCTGCGGCCTTCGAAAGCGTGCATCAGGGAGTTGTTGATCAGGTTATTGAACACCTGGTACACGCTGCCTGGATAAGAATCGAGTTCCAGCTCATACGGAACGTCGATTTCCATGTGGATTGCACCGCGGCGCAGGCGCGGCGTGTAAGTTGCTGCGGTATCGAGCGCCACTGCCCGCAGGCGGAAGCGGCGGCGCTGGTCGTTGGTCTGGTCCACAGCGATCTGCTTGAACGAGGCAATCAGGGCGGCAGCCTTTTCCAGCGAACTGGAAATCAGGCCGCACGCGAGCTGCACTTCTTCCAGGTGATGATTCAGTGTCGAACGCCGCACCGAGCCGTCGGCGACCGACTGCTTGAATTCCTTCACTCGGTCGTCGAGCGCAGTGGAGGCCAGCAGGCTATTGCCGATCGGCGTATTCAGTTCGTGCGCGATGCCTGCCACCAGCGAGCCGAGCGACGCCATTTTTTCTGAGGCGATCAGGTCATGCTGCGTGCGCTGCAAAGTCTCCAGCGCGTGCGACAGGTCGCGGTTGGCCTGTTCCAGTGCAGCCGACCGTTCGCGCACGCGCGACTCCAGCGCATCATTCAATTCGCGTAACTGCTGCTTGGCCTGCATCTCCTGCGTCAGGTCGAGCAGGGCCCAGATGATGGCGTGCTTGCCGTCCAGGAGCAGTGAGGACGACCAGATCGCCACCTGGCCCGCCCCGCCATCAGGCAGTACCACATCGGCCATCTCACCGCGCACCACGCCATGCCGGCGGAATTCGTCCCAGATGCGCTGGCGTTCGTTCGGCGACGCCCAGAACGACACTTCATCCGAGCGCCTGCCAATCAGTTCGTGCAGCGGAGTGCCGAAGGTGCGGGCAAGTGCCTGGTTGGCGCCGATGATGCGGCCATCCTGGTCGGACACCGACAGCGGCAGAGGCGTCATGTCGAACAGGGTGCGGAAGCGTTCTTCCGACTCGCACAGGCGGCGCTGCGACTCTTCGAGCTGGGCGATGCGTTCGCGCAGCGCGGCGCTCATCATGTTGAGCGAGTGGGTCACCACTTCGAGTTCGTCGCCGCCGCTTTCGGGCAACTGGCTGAACTGGCCTTCGGCCAGCTTTTCCGAGTGGCGCGTCAGGGCGCCAAGGCGCATGCTGACGCCGCGCGTCATGGCATAGAACAGGAGCAGGGCCAGCGCGAAGCCAAGCAGGGCGATCAGGCCGCCCTGGCGCAGCACGTCATCGCGCGCCGTTACCAGGTCGACGGTGGAGAGGCCGAAGTGCAGCATGCCGACCTGGTTGTCCTTCAACAGCAGCGGCGCCTGCGCGTGCAGCAGGTTGCCGTCGACGGAAGTGCGCACGCCGCCGCCCAACTGGGCCTGGCGCAGCGCTTCCGGCATGAAGTCCGGGCGCTCGCCGGCTTCCAGCACGGTGTCGCCCGAAGCGTCGAGGATCACGATGTAGCGCAAGAAGCTGTCGCGCGGGTCGGACAGCATTTCCGACCAATAGCTGCGTAGTTCGCCCAGCCGGCCGCTGCTGGAATAAGGCGTCAGGGTCAGGTTGAGGTTGACGGCATATTCGTGGGCAACGCGGTCGGCGTTGCGGCTGACGGCATTGCTCATCAGGCGCAAGCTGTTGCCAATTAACAGCGCCACCACCACGGCCTGGACGAAAGCGCTCAGCAGCAGGAATTTCGCGCGCAGCGAAAGTTTCAAAGCGACCCCCGGGATAAATGTCCACTTTTGTTCCTGACCCCTAGGTGGACATTTTTATTGATGAATTATCACGGCATTGTATCTCTTCATTTGTGAAAGTTGCCGAGATCGAAAAAAAACGCCGCCCGGCTGTTGCGGGGCGGCGTTGGCGCGTAGCGGGCGCAGTAAAACGTTTTCGGCTTACGGCAGGGTCAGGATGACCTTGACGCTGTCGTCGGCAGCCGATTTGTCGATGTAGCCGATGGCTTTCGGATCGTCCGCCACGGCCTTCTTGACCTCGGCGTTGGACTTGAATTCCTTCGGTGGCGTGGCCTTGCCGGTGAACACCAGCTTGGACCAGATGGCTTTCACCTGGGCCGGGTCCTTTTCCGCGACTTTCTGGTAGAAGTCGGTGCGGATCTTGGAGCCTTCAGCCTGGTCCACCGGGGTGAACATGGCCGATTTGCCGAGGAAGAACTGGGATGCCTGTTCCGAGAACATGCGCGAAGCCGGATTGTCCTTGTTGACGATCACGACGATTTCGGCCGACGCCGGCAGGGCCGCGGCAGCCAGGGCCGAAGCGAGGAGGGCGCTCAGGATTTTTTTCATGGCCAGATCTCCTTAGAAGACGAAGTCGATGCCGGCGGCATAGACGTTCACGCTGTTGTTGTAGGTCATTACGCCGCCAGGCAGGATCAGGGAGCCGCCTTTTTTCTGTGGCTTGACGTGGTCGATCTGCACTTTCAGGGCCAGCGATTTGGCGAAGTCCCAGCGCATGCCGATCAGGTCGGACTTTTGCTCAGGCGAAGCCAGCAGGCCGCGTACCGCACCGAAGGTCGAGGCCAGCGGGTGGGCTGCCGGCAGGGTCGGCACGTTCACGGAAGTGCCGGCGTCCTTGTAATAGGCGTGCGCGTAGTAAGGCAGCACTTTGCCGAAACGGTAGCCGGCCATGATGTAGCCCGAGTTGGTCTCGGGGATGTAGACCGGCTCGTGGGCGCGGCGCTGGGCGTACTCGGCTTGCAGCACGATGTTCTTCCAGTCCATCGTCAGGCCGATTTCGGTGAAGCTCATCTTCTTGCCGCCCCGCAGGGTCAGGTCGTCGGCGAGCTGGATCGCGGCCGGCACCTTGGTCGCGGCCAGGCCGTCGGTCAGGGCGTTGATCGGGGCCAGGTTGTTGACTTCGATCTTGGCGCGGGCGTGCGCCAGGCGGGCGGTGAACGGACCGTATTCGGCCGTCACGGCAGCGCCGAAGACTGGCGACTGGTGCTTGGCAACGGAGCCGCCGCCGGTCGGGATGTACAGCTTGCCACGGCTGACGCCACCGAAGCCCTGCACGGTGACATTGGTGTCGCCGAAGGCGTGCTGCCAGTTGATGTCAGCACCGTCCATGTTTTCGATCGGGGCCTGGCCGTACATTTCGATCGGCGGGCGCATCATGGTGTTGGCGTAGCCGACGTTCTGGTAGTCCGAGATCAGGAAGGCTGGCAGCACAACGCGGCCCAGGCGCACATTGGTCTCGTCGTTCAGTTTGTACTTCAGGAAGCCCCAGGTGAAGTCGGTGGTGAACTGCTGGCTGGTGTTCTTGCGGGTCAGTACCTGCACGGTGCCCGACAGGCTCTCGTTGAAGGTGTAGGTGGCTTGCAGGCCGAGGTTGCTGTCCAGGCCGATGCGTGGCGAGTCGCCGGTGCCGGCTGCCTGGTTGTAGCGTGCGAATTTTGCGTCATCGGAGTTGGTCTTGGCCACACCCAGGGTGCCAAAGCCACTGATACTCAGGTTACCGTCGCCCAGGGTACCGGCCTGGGCCATCATGCCGGTAGCAGCCAGCATGGCGGCGGCGAGAAGCTGTTTCTTCATGAAAGTGATCCGATCGAATGTTATTTTATTGATAGTGCAGCGCACCAAAGTGATATCATTTTATTTATGACAGTTGCCCATGATAAACGAAAATTGAACTGATTTGAAACGAATCCTGCACAATTAGAGAGCAGCTTCTACAAAGTGTGGGGTTTTTGCGTTCGTTGATTGGTGTTATTGCACTGCGCACTGGAATGCGCGTGCGTTTAAAATAACAGCTTCGTTCCCCATCAAGATTGAGAAGAAAACCATGGCCGTCAATTCCCCTATCCCTGTCGCCGCCGACCTGAAGCCGGTTGCCGGTATCGAGCTTGGCTATGCCGAAGCCGGTATCAAGAAGCCGGGTCGCAAGGACGTGCTGGTCCTGAAGCTGGCCGATGGCGCCGCCGTGTCCGGTGTGTTCACGCTGAACCGCTTTTGCGCCGCACCGGTGCAGATTTCGAAGGAAAACCTGGCGGCCGTGAAAGCGGGCGGCAAGCCGATCCGCGCGCTGATGATCAACACCGGCAATGCCAACGCCGGCACTGGCGAATCGGGCCTGGCCAATGCCCGCACCACCTGCGCTGCGCTGGCTAAGGAGCTGGGTTGCGACGCGCAGCAGATCCTGCCGTTCTCCACCGGCGTGATCCTGGAGCCGCTGCCGGTCGAAAAAATCGTGGCCGGCCTGCCGAAGGCGCTCCAGAACCTGAAACTGGACAACTGGTTCAATGCCGCCGAAGCGATCATGACCACCGACACCCAGCCTAAGGCGGGTTCGCGCACCGTCGATATCGCCGGCCACAAAGTCACCATGACCGGCATTTCCAAAGGCGCCGGCATGATCAAGCCGAACATGGCCACCATGCTGGGCTACCTGGCCTTCGACGCCAAAGTGGCGCAGCCGGTGCTGGACGTGCTGGTCAAGGAAGCGGCCGACAAGTCCTTCAACTGCATCACCATCGATGGCGACACGTCGACCAACGATTCCTTCATGCTGGTGGCCACCGGTGCCGGCACCCTGGTGGTCGATTCCGTCGACTCGCCTGAATACAAGGCGCTGGCTGCCGCGGTGACCGAGCTGTCGGTATTCCTGGCGCAGGCCATCGTGCGCGACGGCGAAGGCGCGACCAAGTTCATGACCATCACCGTGGAAGACGGCAAGGATACCGACGAGTGCCGCAAGATCGCCTACTCGATCGGCCACTCGCCGCTGGTGAAGACGGCGTTCTTCGCCTCCGACCCTAACCTGGGCCGCATCCTGGCCGCCATCGGCTATGCCGGCGTGGACGACCTGGACGTCAGCAAGATCAACCTCTACCTGGACGACGTGTGGGTGGCCAAGGACGGCGGCCGCAATCCGGACTACAAGGAAGAGCAGGGCCAGCGCGTGATGAAGCAAAGCGAAATCACCGTGCGCGTGAAACTAGCGCGCGGCACTGCCGCTTCCACCGTCTACACCTGCGACCTGTCGCACGACTACGTGTCGATCAACGCCGACTACCGTTCCTGAGCGGATGTCGAACCAACTCGACCAATTCCTCAAGCGCGCCGAGGCTTTGCTGGCGCGCGTGGAAGCCATCGTGCCGCCTGCGGCTGCAAAGCCCGACTGGAAGGCGTCCACCGCTTTCCGCTGGCGCAAGCGGGGCCATACCGGCTACCTGCAGCCGGTACCGCGCCCTGCGCAAATCGCTTTCGACGACTTGCAGCATATCGCCCGCCAGAAGGCGCAGATCGAGCAGAACACGCGCCAGTTCGTGGAAGGCAAGCCAGCCAACAACGTGCTGCTGACCGGCGCGCGCGGCACCGGCAAGTCTTCGCTGATCAAGGCTTGCCTGGCGGAGTTTGCACCGCAAGGCCTGCGCCTGATTGAAGTCGACAAGGGCGACCTGCACGACCTGCCCGACATCATGGACCTGGTCGCAGGACGCCCGGAGCATTTCGTGGTGTTCTGCGACGACCTGTCGTTCGAGGAAGGGGAAAGCGGCTACAAGGCGCTGAAGGTGGCGCTGGACGGTTCGGTGTCGGCCGTGATCGACAATGTGCTGATCTACGCCACCTCCAACCGCCGCCACCTGATGCCCGAGCGCATGTCGGACAATGCCACTTACAAGCATGACGAGGATGGCGACCTGCATCCGGGCGAAACGGTGGAAGAAAAGATTTCGCTGTCCGAACGCTTCGGCCTGTGGCTGTCGTTCTACCCGTTCAAGCAGGACGATTACCTGGGCATCGTGGCGCACTGGCTGGCAGCATTCGGTTGCAGCGTACCGCAGATCGCCGACGCCCGCGCCGAAGCCCTGCAATGGGCGCTGCAGCGCGGCTCGCGTTCCGGCCGCGTAGCCTGGCAATTCGCACGCGATTACGCCGGGAGGCTGCCATGAGCGCCGCACTGCATTCGCCGCGCCCGATCGACGTGGCGGTCGGCATCCTGATGCAGCCCAATGGCGACGTCCTGCTTGGCCAGCGCCCGGAAGGCAAGCCCTACGCCGGCTATTGGGAATTCCCGGGCGGGAAAGTCGACCCGGGCGAAACCATCCTCGAAGCGCTCAAGCGCGAGTTCGTCGAGGAACTGGGCATCCATATCCAGAGTGCGGAAGAATGGTGCGGCGTGGAGCACGTGTACGAGCACGCCCACGTGCGATTGCACTTCTTCATCAGCCGCGAATGGAGCGGCGAACCGCAAAGCCTGGAAGGCCAGGCCTTCGCCTGGCAAGGAACGGTAGGTGTCGAACCGCTGTTGCCAGCCACCATACCCTTGCTGGAGTGGCTCGACAAAGTACGATATTAAAAGTCGGGGTCAGCTCCGGCAATCGGACAAAATGTCCGATTGCCGGAGCTGACCCCGACTTTCTTATTGCTTGTCTTCGTCCAGGGGATCGGTGGGGGCGGTGCCGGGGATGGTGTATTTTTCCTCGGCCCAGGCGCCCAGGTCGATCATCTTGCAGCGCTCGCTGCAGAAAGGGCGGTATTTATTGGCTTCCGTCCACTCTACCTTGGTGTGGCAGGTGGGGCATTCAACGACAGTAGGCATGGTGCTTAGAAATTACAGAGGGTGAGCTCGAATGGTACATCTTCTTCCAGCGGCTTGGGCTTCAGGTCGCCGCCCTGGGAGGTGAAACGCACCCACAGCATGTATTTGTTGGCCGAGATCTCGGGGATTGCCCCCAGCGCCTGGTCGACCGACAGGCGCAGCATCTGGTAGACCTTGCCTTGAAGCATCTGCTGGTAACTTCCCGCATTAGCGATCATTTTGACCGGTGCGCCGGAATCGCGCAGCAGCCGCAATACCAGGGCCAGGGCGTCGAACAACGGTGCCAGCGGGTTGAACCAGGTGACGATATCGTTGAAACGCTTTTCGGCCGGCTGCTTTTGCCAGGCGTAATAGGAAGGCAGGTCAAATTCGCAGGCGCCGCCGGGGATGATGGTGCGGCCGCGAATACTCATCAGCCACTCATTGTCGCGCACGTTCTGTCCGGTCTTGCCTTGGGAGGCGACCAGGGCGCTCGACACGCTATCGAGTTCGGTGAGGATGGCGTCCAGCATTTCGGCCTGGACGTTCGGGTTGGAGCGGTAGCCAAGCAGGCTCTGGCGCTGGCGCTCGAGTTCCTGCAGCAGGTCGGACTTGAGGTCGGCGCGGCCGGCGACTTCGAGCATGTCGAAGATGGTGGCCAATGCGACGTGATGCTGCATCGGGTGTTCCTGATGCACGAAGAACTTGAATTTCTCGTATAAATCCTCCAGGCGCAGCAAGGTGCGGATGCGCTCATTGAAAGGATATTCGTAAACGATCAAAGCATCCCTCGTCTGGAAGACCTATTAATAATCTCGTGATTCTGAACTATGCGAAGCAAAATTACAAATATTGCTGATAAAAACCATGCAAATGGTCTACTTGAGGGGTTAAAGCTTCGATCCGGCCGCCGTTGTCTATGACATCGTCGGCTGCCGCCAGCCGCACGGCGCGCGGTACCTGGGTCGCCATGATGGCCCGCACCTGGTCTTCCGCCAGGCCATTGCGCGCCATCACGCGCGCTACCTGGATTTCTTCCGGGCAGTCGATGACCAGCACGCGGTTGACGCGCTGCTTCCAGGCGCCGGATTCAACCAGCAGGGGGATGGCCAGCATGACGTAGTCGCCGCTGGCATCGGCGGCGGCCGCCAGGGTGGCGTCGCGGATCATGGGGTGGAGGATGGCTTCCAGCCGGCGCTTGGCCGCTGGTTCGCGGAATACCAGTTCGCGCATTTTGGCGCGGTCCATGGCGCCGTGGCTGTCGGCCATGTGGGGGCCGAATTCGGCCAGGATGTCGGGCATGGCGGCGCCATTGGGCCCGGTTAAAGCGTGGGCAATCTGGTCGGTGTCGACGATGCTGGCACCGCGGTCGGCAAACATATTGGCGATCAGGCTTTTACCGCTGCCGATGCCGCCTGTCAGGCCGACCACGAAGCGCGCCGGCATGTCAGCCCGGTACGCCGTACAGCATTGCAGTGATTTGCTGGCCGCACAGCAGTGCCACCAGGCCGGCGCCGGCCAGGTAAGGGCCGAACGGGATCTTGTGGTCGAAGCCCATGCGCGACGCGACGATGATGCCGATGCCAACCACTGCGCCGACCACCGAGGACAGCAGGATAATTGCCGGCAGCATCTGCCAGCCCATCCAGGCGCCGAGGGCCGCCAGCAGCTTGAAGTCGCCGTAGCCCATGCCTTCCTTGCCGCGCACCAGCTTGAACACCCAGTACACCGTCCACAGCACCATATAGCCGGCGGCTGCGCCCAGTACGGCGTCCTGCAGCGGCACGAACAGGCCTTTCACGTTGACCAGCAGGCCCAGCCACATCAGCGGCAGGGTCAGGTCGTCCGGCAGCAACTGCGTGTCGAGGTCGATAAAGGTCATCGCGATCAGCAGCCAGCCGAAGACCAGGGTGGCCATGCCGGCCCAGCCCGAGCCGAAGTGCCACACCAGGCCGGCCGACAGCAGGCCGCTGAGGAGCTCGATCGCCGGATAACGCGCCGAAATCGGCGCCTTGCAGGAGCTGCATTTTCCGCGCAGCACCAGCCAGCTGATGACCGGGATGTTTTCCAGCGCCGTGATCTGGTGCTTGCAATGCGGGCAGGCCGAACGCGGCACCACCAGGTTGTAGCGCTCCGGATGCGGTTCCGGTTCATCGCGTTCGCAGGCGCAGACGCTGTCGACCTCGCGCTGCATCATGATCGGCACGCGGTGGATCACCACGTTCAGGAAACTGCCGATCAGCAGGCCAAGGATGCCGGCCACCACAGCGGCGGCCAGCGTGGCTGGTGGCGAAAACAGCATGAATACGTCTTGCATGCTGGTTACACCACCGAACCGAGTTTGAAGATTGGCAGGTACATCGCAACCACCAGGCCACCGATCAGCACGCCCAGGATCACCATGATCATCGGTTCCATCAGGCTCGAGAGCTGGGCTACCGCCTCGTCCACTTCTTCTTCGTAGAAGTCGGCGACCTTGCCCAGCATCGCATCGAGCGCACCGGACTCTTCACCGATGGCCACCATCTGCGTCACCATGCTCGGGAACACGTCAGCATTCTGCATCGCCACGGTCAGGCTGGTACCGGTACTCACTTCGGTCTGGATCTTCTTGGTCGCGTCCATGTAGACGCGGTTGCCGGCTGCGCCGCCCACCGAGTCCAGCGATTCCACCAGCGGTACGCCGGCGGCGAACATGGTCGACAGGGTGCGGGTCCAGCGCGCCACGGTGGCTTTCAGGATCACGTCGCCGAAAATCGGCAGCTTCAGCAGCAGGCGGTCCATGGTGGCCTGCATCTTTTCCGAACGGCGCCAGCTTTGGAAGAAGAAGTACAGCCCGGCAAACAGGCTGCCGAATATCAGGTACCAGTATTTGACGAAGTATTCGGACACCGTCATCACGAACACGGTCGGCGCCGGCAGGTCGGCACCGAAGCTGGAGAATACCTCCTTGAAGGCCGGCACCACCCAGATCATGATCACGGCGGTCACGATGAAGGCCACCGCCAGCACGGCAATCGGATAAGTCAGGGCGGACTTGATCTTGCCCTTGATGGCCAGCGTCTTTTCCTTGTAGATCGCCAGGCGCGTCAGCAGGTCTTCCAGGATACCGGCCTGTTCGCCGGCCGCCACCAGGTTACAGAACAGCGGGTCGAAATACAGAGGGTATTTGCGGAACGCCATGTTCAAGCTGGTACCGGTTTCGATATCGGCGCGCAGGTCCAGCACCAGCTTCGAGACCGAAGGATTGGCGTGGCCCTTGCCGACGATGTCGAAGGCCTGCAGCAGCGGCACGCCGGCCTTCATCATCGTCGCCAGCTGGCGCGTGAACAGGGTCAGGTCTTTCTCGGTAACCTTCTTGCCCGAGCGGTAGACCTTCTTCTTGATCTTGGTGACCATGATGCCCTGGCGGCGCAAGGTAACATTGACCACGGCCTCGCCACCGGCGCGCATTTCTCCGCGCACGGTCTTGCCTGTCTTGTCCTTGCCTTCCCAGGTGAATATCTGTTCTTTTGCGGTGCCCGCAGTAGCCATATCTTATTTCCTATTCGTTGGTGCAGCCCAGCACTTCTTCCAGGCTGGTCAGTCCGTTTTTGACCTTGACCAGGCCCGATTGGCGCAGGGACTTGACGCCCTCTGCCTCAGATTGTGCCGCGATCTGCATCGCGTTACCATGTGCCAGGATCAATGCTTCGATCGCGGGCGTGATCGGCATGATCTGGTAGATACCGACCCGGCCTTTATAGCCCGAGCCGTTGCAGCGCTCACAGCCCACCGGGCCGTAAGGTTTCCAGCTGCCATCCAGGTCGTCATCCTTGAAACCGGCTTTCACCAGCAATTCCGGCGCGATGTCGATCGGCTTCTTGCAAGTGCACAGCCGGCGCGCCAGGCGCTGAGCCGTGATCAGGATGACCGAGGAGGCAATATTAAAGGGCGCAACGCCCATATTCATCAAACGCGTCAAGGTCGACGGCGCGTCATTGGTGTGCAGGGTGGAGAACACCATGTGGCCGGTCTGCGCGGCCTTGATCGCGATGTCCGCCGTTTCCAGGTCGCGGATCTCACCGACCATGATGATGTCGGGATCCTGGCGCAGGAAGGCCTTCAGCGCCACCGGGAAGGTCAGGCCGGCCCGGTCATTGACGTTGACCTGGTTCACGCCGGGCAGGTTGATCTCGGCCGGATCTTCCGCGGTCGAGATATTGATGCCTGGCTTGTTCAGGATGTTCAGGCAGGTGTACAGCGACACCGTCTTGCCCGAGCCGGTCGGGCCCGTCACCAGCACCATGCCGTAAGGGCGGTGCACGGCGTCCATCAGGATTTCCTTCTGGTCCGGGTCGTACCCGAGCGAATCGATGCCCATCTGGGCCTGGGTCGCATCCAGGATACGCATCACGGTCTTTTCGCCGAACAGGGTCGGCAGGGTCGAGACACGCAGGTCGATGGTCTTGGTGGATGAGACGATCAGGCGCATGCGGCCATCCTGCGGCACGCGCTTTTCCGAGATGTCGAGCTTGGACAGCACCTTGATACGCGACACCAGCTTGTCCTTGATCGAGGTTGGCGGCTGGGCGTGCTCAAGCAGGTTGCCGTCGACCCGGAAGCGGATGCGGTAAAACTTTTCGTAAGGTTCGAAGTGCAAGTCGGAGGCGCCCATATTGACCGCATCCATCAGCATCTTGTTCAGGAAACGCACGATCGGCGCGTCTTCCACTTCGGCGTCGGCGCCGGCGCCCTGCGCCGCCGAGACGCTTTCTTCTTCGGCGAACTCGATTTCGGCTTCGTCGCCTGTCATCTCGAGGACGGTCTGGGTCGAGCTCTTGGTCAGGGTTTCGAGCAGCTTGAGCAGCACGTCGTGCTGCACGATGACGGGTTCCACCGTCGATTCGGCCTGGAACTTGATCTGGTCCAGGGCCTGGGTATTGGTCGGGTCGGACAAAGCCACCGACATCTTGTTGCCGCGCTTGGCCAGCGGAATCACGCGCTGGGTCGCCATCAGCCGGGTATCGATGGCCTTGGGCGGCAAAATTTCCAGATTGATGGCGCTCAGGTCGAGCAGCGGATAAGCGAAGGTTTCGGCACAGAAAACGGCCAGCTCGCGCGCATTGATGGTGCCGCCGGCAAGCAGCACGTCGATAAACGTGGACTTTTCGGCAACAGCCTTCTTATTCAGAGCGTCCGCTTGCGGCGGGGTCAGACGCCCCGCTTGCATCAGGGCTCGGGCCAGTCCCGACATAGGGGAACCGGACGCCGAGTTGGGTTGGACTGCTGCCATAGGAGCGCACTATCAGAATGTTAAGAAAGAGTGAGTCTCCGGATGATGCCTGTAGGCATCATTTTTGTAAAGGTCCGCACGGTTCACTCGGCCTGGCGGAACTCCGGACGTCGCAATTTCACTACTTTAATGGCCTGGTCTTGTGCCTGCACCACTTCCACGATGCAGGATCCCACTTTGATGGATATGGGAGCGTCGGGAATGTCTTGTAAAAATTCCAACAACATGCCGTTCAGGGTCTTGGGCCCATCAAGAGGAAAGTTTAAACCCAGACGCTTGTTAATGTCACGTAATGCCGTGCTGCCCTCCAGCAGGCATTCGCCATGGCCGTCCCAGCCGAAACTGTCGGCCCGCGCCGCGCTCGGGGTCGAAGTGGTGAATTCGCCGATCATTTCTTCGATGATGTCGTCCAGCGTGACCAGGCCCTGCACCTCGCCGTACTCATCGACCACGATGGCCAGGCGTTCCTTGTTCTCCTGGAAGTTCTGCAAGGCAGCAAAGGCCGGTGTGTCCTGCGGGATGAAGAACGGTTCGGACAGCAGCTTGCGGAAGTGTTCGACCGTCAGTTCATCCTGTTCATTCAGCAGGGCGATGGCCTTGCGCACGTGCAGGATGCCGACAATCCGGTTGATCTCGCCGTCATACACCGGCAGCTTGTTGTGGAAGCAGGTGGTGAGCTGGGACTTGATGTCCGCCACCGGCATGGCCAGGTCGAGCGCCTCGATGTGGGCGCGCGGGGTCATGATGTCTTCCACCGAGATAGTGTCGAGGTCGAACAGGTTGAGCAGGATGCTCTTGTGCTTCTTGGGGATGAAGCTGCCGTTCTCCAGCAGCACCGAGCGTAATTCGTCCGGCGACAAGTTGCCTTCGTGGACCTGGCCGGTAGGCTTGATGCGGAACAGGTGCAGCAGGGTGTTGACAAACAGGTGCACGAACCACAGCAGCGGTTTCGACACCGACAGCAGCGGGCGCAGCACGAGGGAAGCGGGCAGCACGATCTGGTCGGCATAGCGCGCGCCGACGATCTTGGGCGAAATTTCAGCCAGCACGATCAGGATGAACACCACGACCACGGTCGACAGCAGGATCACATGCTGCTCGAGACCGAACTGGGTGATGGCAATGGCGGTCGCCAGGGCGATGGCCATGGCATTGAGCAGGGTGTTGGCGACCAGGACCAGGGACAGCAGCTGTTCGGTGCGTTCCAGCAGCCACAGGGTGGCGATGGCGCGGCGGCTGCCGCGTTTGGCCTGGTGGCGCAGGCGGAAGCGATTGGCCGCCATCAGGGCGGTTTCGGCCATGGCGAAGAAGGCCGAGGCAAGAATCAGGAAGGCGAGGGCGGCAAATTGCGCCCACAAGGGAACGGTATCCAAGGTCAGTATGACGAGTCAGTAAGAGGGCGATTCTAGCATGGCACCCTCGCTGCCCGTGCCGTTGCCCGCGGCCGGCGCGTGCTGTCGAAGCCCTCTATAATGCAAGCCATGCGTGATGTGGATGCGATTCTGGCGCCGATGCGCCTGGCCATTACCCGGCCGTCCAGGCTGGCGGGCGTGGTGCGCTATTTCCATGTCGAGTTGCGAAGCCCCGGCGCCGTGCTGGTGCCCGCGTCCCCTTGTCCCATGGTCACCTTCTTTGTCAGCGGCGGCTCGCGATTCGCCGAAGCCGATGGCCGCGAACGCCTGTATGGCGAGCCCTTCGTCTCCGGACCGCTGACGCAGCACTTTCCCGCCGTGTGGGAGCCGGGTACCAGCTTCATCAGCGCCGTGATCGAGCCGGGCCAGTTCGGCCGCCTGTTCGACATCCCGCTGGGCGAATTGCGCGACGCCGTGGTGCCGCTGGCCGACGCGGCTCCCGAATGGCGCGGCGCGGCAGAGCTGGAGCACCGGTTGCGTGCCGGCGCTGGTAGTGCAGCCTGGGTCGCGCTGATGGGCGATTGGCTGTTGCAGCGCCTGGCCGCGCGCGAACAACGGCTGGCGCGTGGGCATGCTCCACTCGTGCTGCCGCCGGCCTTGCTGGCCCTGCCTACTGATGAAATAGCTACCCGTTTCGGCATCAGCGTGCGCCAGCTAGAGCGGCGGGTGATGGCCAGCTACGGCCAGAGCATCCGCGACAGCCGCCGCATGATGCGCTATGTCCGCGCCTTGTCGCGCATGCTCGGTACGCCGGTGCGGCATGGCGGCCTGACCCGCCTCGCTGTCGACTGCGGCTACCACGACCAGGCGCATATGGTGCGCGATTTCGTGCTTTTCACCGGCCTTGCGCCGAAGGCCTTGATGCAAGCCGCCAGCGATGCCAGCGGCAGCCTGCGCCTGCTGCGCTATGACGAGGTTTCGCGCGCCGTCGTCACCCGCGAGCGTTATTAGTACGCGGCGGGTGTCGCATCCATACAATATTTCTTGCGTACTCCCCGCTATCGTAGCGACGCTACTGAAAGGGGAACGAAATGGAACTGGATGCTACTCTGGAGCGCGACGGCTACGTACTCGCTTCGCTGGACTCGCTGATGGAAACGGTCCGCACCAACAGCCTGTGGTACCTGAGCTTCGGCCTGGCCTGCTGTGCGGTGGAGATGATGCAAGCGGCATCGGCGCGCTATGACATGGACCGCTTCGGCATGTGCCCGCGGCCTTCGCCGCGCCAGGCCGACCTGATGATCGTGGCCGGCACCCTGACCAACAAGATGGCGCGCGCCATGCGCAAGGTGTACGACCAGATGCCCGAGCCGCGCTATGTGGTGTCGATGGGATCCTGCGCCAATGGCGGCGGCTATTACCACTACTCGTATTCGGTGGTGCGCGGCTGCGACCGCATCGTGCCGGTCGATGTCTACGTGCCCGGCTGCCCGCCGACGCCGGAAGCCTTGCTGTACGGCCTGATGCAGCTGCAGCGGAAAGCCCGGCGCGGCGAGCGCGCCGTCATGCTGCGCGACTAGCTGCCGCGGTAAGTGGAGTACGACCAGGGCGACACCACCAGCGGCACATGGTAGTTCTGGTCGGCGTGCGCGATGCCGAAGGCGATCGTCACTTCATCGAGAAAGCGCGGCTCCGGCAAGTCCACGCCTGCTGCGGCGAAATAGTCGCCTGCGCCAAACACCAGCCGGTACTGGCCGGGTTGCATGGCGGCTCCCTCCAATAGCGGCGCGCTGCAGCGGCCGTCGGCATTGGTCACATCTTCCTTTACCAGCGAGCCATCGGCGCGGTACAGGGCGATGCGCACGCCGGCGGCTGGCCTGCCATTGGCGGTATCCAGGACGTGAGTGCTCAGTTTTCCCATTTTGCATTCCTTATTTTGCTTATCCGGCAGATGATATACCGGTGCCATAACGCCAATATATTATTGAGGATATACCTTTCATCCCGGACCTATCATGAGCAACTACCCGCGCGACCTCGTCGGCTACGGCCCCAATCCACCCCATCCGCAATGGCCCGGCCAGGCCCGCGTCGCCCTGCAATTCGTGCTGAATTACGAAGAGGGCGGCGAGAACTGTGTGCTGCACGGGGACCAGGCGTCGGAAACCTTCCTGTCCGAGATCATCGGCGCCGCGGCCTTCCAGAGCCGCCATATGAGCATGGAGTCGATCTATGAATACGGCTCGCGCGCCGGCCTGTGGCGCCTCCTGCGCATGTTCGAGGAGCGCAAGTTGCCGCTGACCGTCTTCGGCGTGTCGATGGCTTTGCAGCGCCACCCGGAAGCGGTGGCCGCCTTCCGGGAACTGGGCCACGAGATTGCCTGCCACGGCCTGCGCTGGATCACTTACCAGAACATGGACGAGGAAACCGAGCGCGCGCATATGAAGGAAGCGGTGCAGATCATCCAGGAGCTGACCGGCAGCGCGCCGCTGGGCTGGTATACCGGCCGCGATTCGCCCAATACGCGCCGCCTGGTGGTGGAACACGGCGGCTTCCGCTACGATGCCGATTATTACGGCGACGATTTGCCGTTCTGGCAGGAAGTGGCGCATACCGGCGCCGACGGCAAGCCAGCCATCACCCCGCAGCTGATCGTGCCCTACACGCTCGACACCAACGATATGCGCTTTGCCGCCATGCAAGGCTTTAACAGCGGCACCCAATTCTTCGATTACCTCAAGGACGCATTCGACGTACTCTATAAGGAAGGGGACCCGAACGGCCTGAACCAGCCGAAAATGCTGTCGATCGGCCTGCACTGCCGCCTGGTGGGGCGTCCGGCGCGCGCGGCCGCATTGGCACGTTTCCTTGACTATGTGCAAAGCCACGACAAGGTGTGGATCACCCGCCGCATCGATATCGCCGAGCACTGGCACAAGCACCATCCGCATATGCGAAACGCCTGATATTCAAAATCAGAGATTTCTTATATGGCCGGGGTCCGGTAATGTTATCTTGCAAGCTAGGAGACCTGCGAGGACAAGATGTCAGAACCGATCCGCTTTTACTACCACGGCGCCGTACATGAAGTACGCGACGCTGCCCCGACGCAGACTGTGCTGCAGCACCTGCGCGAAGACTTGCACTGCACCGGCACCAAGGAAGGCTGCGCCGAGGGCGACTGCGGCGCCTGCACCGTGGTGCTGGGCAGCATGGTCGACGGCAAGCTGGAACTGAAAGCGGTCAATTCCTGCATCCAGCTGACCCCGACGCTGGACGGCAAGGCCCTGTTTACCGTGGAAGACCTGCAACAGGCCGACGGCGCGCTGCATCCGGTGCAGCAGGCACTGGTCGAATGCCACGGCTCGCAATGCGGCTTCTGTACGCCGGGTTTCGCCATGTCGCTGTGGGGCCTGTACCTGAAAAAAGAAGGCCAATGCGCCTCGCG
The DNA here is from genome assembly GCF_001425005.1 of Duganella sp. Root336D2. GTDB lineage: Bacteria > Pseudomonadota > Gammaproteobacteria > Burkholderiales > Burkholderiaceae_D > Rugamonas. The sequence goes on from NZ_LMDB01000022.1 coordinate 240,933, forward strand.
CAAGGAAGTCGACGACTGCCTGTCGGGCAACCTGTGCCGCTGCACCGGCTACCGCCCGATCATCGACGCTGCCCAGCGCATGGCCGAACTGCCGAAAGTCGAATTCGATGCGGCCCGCGTGGCCGAACAGCTCGAGGCGCTGAAACGCGACTCGCTGGCCGTCTACAGCGCGCATGGCCAGACCTTCCTGGCCCCGCGCACCCTTGATGAACTGATCCAGCTGCGCTCAGCCAATCCTGGCGCGGTGCTGCTGGCCGGGTCCACCGACGTTGGCCTGTGGGTCACCAAGCAGATGCGCGACCTTGGCGACATCATCTACCTGGGACACGTGGATGCGCTGAAGATGCTGCGCGTGGGCGATGGCGCCATCGAAATCGGCGCCGGGGTGTCGTTGGAAGATGCCTACAACGCGTTGTGCAAATACTACCCGGATCAATTGGGCGAAATGCGCCAGCGTTTCGCCTCGCTGCCGATCCGCAATGCCGGTACGCTGGGCGGCAACGTCGCCAACGGCTCGCCGATCGGCGATTCCATGCCATGGATGATTGCGCTCGGTGCGCAAGTCGTGCTGTGCGGTGCAGCCGGCGAGCGAGTGCTGGCGCTGGAAGATTTCTATCTCGATTACATGAAGAAGGACTTGCAGCCGGGCGAATTCGTGCAGGCTGTGCGCGTGCCGCTGCCGCGCGAGGACGTGCGCTTCCGCACTTACAAGCTGGCCAAGCGCTTCGACCAGGATATTTCCGCCGTCTGCGCCGCCTTTGCGTTCCGCATGGACGGCGATGCGATCGCGCAAGCGCGCATTGCCTTTGGCGGCATGGCGGCGACGCCGAAACGCGCAGCACAGGCGGAAGCGGCGCTGAAGGGGCGCGCCTGGAGCGAGACTGCGCTGGCCGACGCCATGGCCGCCCTGGCGCGCGACTATGCGCCGTTGAGCGACATGCGCGCCAGTAGCGAATACCGGATGAAGACGGCGCAGAACCTGCTGCGCCGCTTCTGGCTTGAGACGCGCAACGATGCACCGCTGGCGGCCGACGCGGTCAACGCCTTTGCCGTCAGCGCGTAAGGAGGCAAAATGAACCATCCCGTCACGCCTGAACTGAAGGCCGCCACCTGGACCGGCGTCGGCATTCCGCGCGCGCATGAATCGGCCGAGCTGCATGTGCTGGGCCAGGCAACCTATACCGACGATATCCTGGAAGTGCAGGGCACCCTGCACGCGGCGCTCGGCCTGTCGTCCAAAGCCCATGCCCGCATTACTTCGCTGGACCTGGATGCGGTGCGCGCCGCGCCCGGCGTGGTTGCGGTGTATACGGTCGCCGACATCCCGGGCACCAATGACTGCGGCCCGATCATCCACGACGACCCGATCCTGGCCGACGGCCTGGTGCAGTACGTAGGCCAGCCGATTTTCATCGTGGTCGCTGATTCGCACACCAATGCGCGGCGTGCCGCCAAGCGCGGCGTAGTTGGCTACCAAGAGTTGCCGGCGATCCTGACGCCGCAACAGGCCAAGGCTGCTGCTTCGTATGTGCTGCCGCCAATGAAGCTGCTGCGCGGCGACGCGCAGGCGGCGTTCGAGAAAGCGCCGCACACGGTCAAGGGCCAGCTCTACGTCGGCGGCCAGGAACAGTTTTACCTGGAAGGCCAGATCGCCTACGCCATCCCGAAAGAGGGCAAGGCCATGCTGGTGCAATGCTCGACCCAGCACCCAAGCGAAATGCAGCACGTGGTGGCGCATGCGCTGGGCCTGCATTCGCACCATGTGACGGTGGAATGCCGCCGCATGGGCGGCGGCTTCGGCGGCAAGGAGTCGCAATCGGCATTGTGGGCCGCTGCCGCGGCCATTGCTGCAAAGCGCACCGGCAAGCCGGTCAAGCTGCGCGCCGACCGCGATGACGACATGCTGGTGACCGGCAAGCGCCACTGCTTCTATTACGAGTACGAAGTCGGCTACGACGACGCGGGCCGCATCGTGGCGGCCAAGGTCGACATGACTTCGCGCGCCGGCTATTCGGCCGACCTGTCGGGCCCCGTTGCAACGCGCGCGGTCTGCCACTTCGACAATACCTATTACCTGTCGGACGTGGAAATCCATGCCGCCTGCGGCAAGACCAATACCCAGTCGAACACCGCCTTCCGCGGTTTCGGCGGCCCGCAGGGCGCTATCGCAATCGAATACGTGATCGACGAGATCGCGCGCAACCTGGGCCAGGATCCGCTGGATATCCGCCGCCTGAATTTCTACGGCAAGACCGAGCGCAATGAGACGCCGTACGGGCAAGTGATCGTCGATAACGTGATCCACGAGCTGGTGGCGGAGCTTGAGCAAAGCAGCGAATACCGCGCGCGCCGCGCCGCGGCTGCCGCCTACAACGCGGCCAGCCCGGTGCTGAAGCGCGGCCTGGCGCTGACCCCGGTCAAGTTCGGTATCGCCTTCAATGTGACCCATCTCAACCAGGCCGGCGCGCTGGTGCATGTCTATGTCGATGGTTCGGTGCTGGTCAACCATGGCGGTACCGAGATGGGGCAGGGCATCAACACCAAGGTGCTGCAGGTGGTCGCGCATGAGCTGGGCCTGGACCTGGAGCGCGTGCGCATCACGGCAACCGATACCAGCAAGGTGGCAAATACTTCGGCCACGGCGGCTTCCACCGGCGCGGACCTGAACGGCAAGGCGGCACAGGATGCGGCGTGCCAGATCCGCGAGCGGCTGGCGGCATTTGCTGCGAAAACGCTGGGCGGCGAGACGGCTGATGTGCGCTTCTTTGCCAACGAAATCCACGTCAATGGCCAGAGCGTACCGTTCGAAGCGCTGGTGCAGAAGGCCTACCTGGCGCGCGTGCAGCTCTGGTCCGACGGGTTCTACGCGACGCCCAACCTGCACTGGGACCCGAAGACCATGAACGGCCATCCGTTCTCTTACTACGCTTATGGCGCCGCAGTGGCGGAAGTGGTGGTCGATACCCTGACCGGGGAATGGAAGCTGCTGCGCGCCGACGCGCTGTACGATGCCGGGCAGTCGCTGAACCCGGCCATCGATATCGGCCAGGTCGAGGGCGCCTTCATCCAGGGCATGGGCTGGCTGACCACCGAGCAGCTGTGGTGGAATGGCGCCGGCAAGCTGATGACGCATGCACCGTCCACTTACAAGATTCCCGGCATTTCGGATTGCCCGGAAGATTTCCGCGTCAAGCTGTTCCAGAACCGTAACGTGGAGGATTCGATCCATCGCTCGAAAGCTGTGGGTGAGCCGCCGCTGCTGCTGCCGTTCTCGGTATTCTTTGCCATCCGCGATGCGATTTCCGCAGTCGGCGGGCATCGCGTCAATCCTCCGCTGAACGCGCCGGCGACCAGCGAAGAAATCCTGCGCGCCATCGCGGCAGTTGAAGCCGCAGTTGCAGCGGCAGGCTGACATGGCTGACTGGTTGACGCCAGCCGGGGAAGCGGCGGTTCTCGTCACGGTCGCGCGCGCCGAAGGTTCGGTGCCGCGCGAGGCGGGGACGCATATGCTGGTCACCGCCAGCGGCCGGTTCGACACGATCGGCGGCGGCCACCTGGAGCACAAGGCTTTCGACATTGCCCGCGAAATGATTGCCGCCCAGCGCGCCGGCCGCCCGGTGACGCCGCACCTTGAACGCTTCCCGCTGGGCCCAAGCCTGGGCCAATGCTGCGGCGGCGTTGTCTGGTTGCTGTTCGAAGCGGTAAGCGGTGGACTGGAAGAGGTCCTGGCGCAGCTGGATCTGCGGCGCCGGGAGGATAGCTGCCGCATCACCGCCATCGACGGCCAAGCGGAATGCAGGCTCGTGGCCGAGGAGCATAAGGAAACCCACATCCGTACCGACGCCGACGGCCGCCGCTGGCTGGTCGACCCGGTCAAAGCACCGCGTGCCCACCTCGTCCTGTTTGGCGCGGGCCACGTCGGCGCCGCCATCGTGCGCGCCCTTGCCGAGCTGCCGTGTACCGTTACCTGGGTCGACGAGCGCGACGCCATGTTCCCGCCTGAAGTGCCGGGCAACGTCACCATCGAGGCCACCGACACGCCGGAAGCCTGCATCGACGAGGCGCCCGACAACGCCAGCTACCTGGTCCTGACCCACAGCCACGCGCTGGACCTGCAACTGACCGAGGCCATCCTGCGCCGACCCAAGGTTGGCTGGTTCGGCCTGATCGGCTCCAAAACCAAGCGCGCCCAGTTTACCTCCCGCCTCGAGGTCAAGGGGCTGGGCACGCAAAACATGGTATGCCCGATCGGCCTACCGGGTATCATCGACAAGGCCCCAGCGGTGATTGCCGCTTCGGTTGCCGCCCAATTACTGATGGTCTGGGAATCCCAGGCGAAAGACTAAGCAATGAGCAAAACCACCAGCGTGCAGGCCTACCGAGCAGGCTTGCTGCATTTTCACGCCGATCCGGCCTTCATCGAACGCGCCCATGCCTGGCACGAAGACGGCCTGCTGATCGTGGCAGACGGCAAGGTGCAAGCTGCCGGCGATTACGCCACGCTGGCGCCGACCCTGCCGCCGGGCACGGAGGTCAAGGACTATCGCGGCAAGATCATCATGCCCGGCTTTATCGACTCCCATGTGCATTACCCGCAGACCGATATGATCGCCTCGCCGGCGCCCGGCCTGCTGCCATGGCTGGAGCAATACACTTTCCCGACCGAGCGCCAGTTCGCCGACCCGGCGCATGGCGCCCAGGTGGCCGAGTTTTTCCTCGATGAACTGCTGCGCAATGGCACCACCACGGCCATGGTCTACGGCACCGTGCATCCGCAATCGGTGGACGCCTTCTTCGCCGCCAGTGAAAAGCGCGACCTGCGCATGATCGCCGGTAAAGTCATGATGGACCGCCATTGCCCCGACTTCCTGTGCGATACCGCCGAAAGCGGCGCGGAGGAGACCGAAGCCCTGATCCAGCGCTGGCATAAGAAGGGGCGTTCTCTGTATGCCATTACTCCGCGCTTCGCCCCGACTTCAACCGAAGCGCAACTGCAGCTGGCCGGCGAGCTGGCGCAGAAGTACCCGGACACCTTCCTGCAAACCCACGTCTCGGAAAACAAGGAGGAATGCGCCTGGGTCAAGACACTGTTCCCGCAGGCGCGCAGCTACCTGGACGTGTACGACCGCTACGGCATGATGCGTCCGCGCGCCGTCTACGGCCATTGCATCTGGCTGGACGAAACCGACCGCGCCCGCATGGCGGAAACCAAGGCCGCCGCCGCCGTGTGCCCGACCTCCAACCTGTTCCTCGGCTCCGGCCTGTTCGACTTCGAGCAAGCCGACAAGGCGGGCATGCTGCTGTCGCTGGCGACCGACGTCGGCGCAGGCACCTCGTTCAGCATGTTGCAAACGATGAATGAAGCCTATAAAGTAGCGCGCTTGAAGGGCAGCTACCTGCCTGCCATGCGCATGTTCTACCTGGCGACGCTGGGCGCCGCGCGCAGCCTGCACCTGGACGACACGATCGGCAGCTTTGCCGCCGGCCGCGAAGCGGACTTTATCGTGATCGACCCGCAGGCCACGCCGCTGCTGGCACGCCGCAGCGCCAATACCGACAGCCTGGAAGAACAGCTGTTCGCACTGGCGCTGCTGGGGGATGACCGTGCCATCGCGGCCACGTATTCGGCGGGGAGGCTGGTCCACGAAGCACACTAACAAGGGAACGCCCATGCATAAGAACCTGACTAGCGCGGTGATCGCCGCCGCAATTGCTGCCGCCGTTGCTGTTCCGTCTGCCAGCGCAGCCTCGAACGCCGAGATCACTGCCCGCCACTTCGCCGCACTGGTCTCTGGCCCGGCGCCGAAGACTGCGGAATTGGCCATGTTCTTTAACAATATGCCGAAGGGGGCCGACCTGCACCACCATTACTCGGGCTCCATCTACGCCGAGCAATACCTGGAATGGGTCGACAAGCTGGGCTACTGCGTCGACAAGACCAGCTGGAGCGTGCAGACCGACAAGGCTGCCGACCGCAAGAATTGCGCAACTGTCGCCCAACTCGAGCAAGACCCCGTCGCCTACCGCGAGCTGCTGCACAAGTGGTCTACCCTGGACTTCTACAACCACAGCGAAAACCAGCTGGCGCCCGACCTGGCCTTTTTCACCACCTTCCCGCGTTTCAACGACGTTGCCTCGACCAATGGCAATGATGGCCAGAAGCGCCTGAAACAGCGTGCGATCGCGGAAAATGTCAGCTATATCGAAACCGTATTCGAAATCGCCCCGATCACCTTCGACGCTGAATTCGACGGCAAGCTGACCGATGAAGCAGCTTTTGCAGCCTACCTGGCCAAACTGGAAGCCAGCCCGGCTTTCGCCAAGGGCATCGCCGACTACAGCGCCTATGTCGACAGCAGCAGCGCCGGCATCGACGACGACAACTTCACCATGCGCTACCAGCCTTTCGTGCTGCGCTTCCTGTCGCCATCGATCGTGTTCTCGCAAATGGCGGCGGGCTTCAAGATCGCCAGCCAGAACCCGAAAGTGGTGTCGGTCAATATCGTCGGCGCCGAGCATTATCCGGTGTCGATGCGCGACTACCGCCTGCACATGCGCATGTACAAATTCCTGAGCGCTAAATACCCGAACGTGAAGCTGTCGCTGCACGCCGGCGAGCTGGCCCTGGGCCAGGTGCCGCCGGAAGGCTTGAAGTTCCACATCGCTGAAGCGATCGATGTCGCCGGCGCCAAGCGCATTGGCCACGGCATGGACATCGCCCACGAAAGCCAGCCGCAAGCCATCCTGAAAAAGATGCGCGAAAAGAATGTGGCGGTGGAAGTGAACCTGACTTCCAACGAGTTCATTCTGGGCGTGAAAGGGGAGGCGCATCCGGTCAATATTTACCGCAAATACGGTGTGCCGTTTATCCTCTCGAGCGATGATACCGGCGTTAGCCGCAACACCCTGTCGAACGAGTATGTCTTGTTCGCGAGCCGCTACAAAACCAGCTATGCCGAGGTGAAAAGGCTTTCATATGACAGCATCCGCTATGCCTTCCTGGCTGAGGCGGATAAGCAACGCCTGACGAAGCAGCTCGATACCCGGTTCGCCAAGTTCGAGGCAGATATCGCGGAGTTGGGCGCTAAATCCCGCCAGTAATTGCAAAAAAACGACAATCCGCTGCGGCGGATTGTTGTCCTCCCATTATGCAATGTAGCGCATTTGCTACAGTTTGACCTGCCTGAAGCAGCCAATTGCTTCATTCCGAAAATTAGAAAATTTCATTCGGAGCCGGCTCACATATAATGCCGCCTTACTAAATAAGAGCGCACAGCTTCCCTTATTGTCTATTTATTTCGGCAACGAATAAATCGCTTAGGGAAAACATATTTGTCGCCTCAGTCGCACCCATGCAATAGTGGTTCCTTGTCATGCTAGCGTCATGCTCGGCAACTAATATACACACGCTTTTCAGTTTCACAACACACTAGGGGAAATCCAATGCAATCGAAACAATTGCGCATGAGCCTGATCGCCGTCGCGGCGCAGATGGCTAGCATCGCTGCCGGTTCGGCTTACGCCCAATCCGCGTCGGACGTTGCGCCGCAAGTTACCACCACCAAGGGCGAGAGCACCGTGGTCATCACCGGCAAGAAGCTGGGTATGGGCCTGATGGTGACCGAAGACGCACCGAAAGCGCGTTCGACGATTACCTTGGAAGAGCTGGAAAAGCAGCGCCCAACCGGTAACGCCTACGAGGCATTGGAAATGCTGCCAGCAGTGAACAGCTACAACCATGACGCAACCGGCCTGTTCGGCGGCGGCATGACCCTGCGCGGCTTCAACTCCGACCAGATCGGCGCCACCATCAACGGCGTGCCGGTCAACGACTCCGGCAACTTCGCGATCTACCCGCAAGAATACGTGGACCAGGAAAACACCTGCTCCCAGTTCGTGACCCAGGGTTCGACCGACGTGGACTCCCCACAAGTGGGCGCCACCGGCGGCAACTTCGGCATCACCACCTGCCAGCCTGAAAAAATGCAGCGCGTGCGCGTCATGCAAACCCTCGGCCAGCTGAACCTGAAAAAGACCTTCGTGCGCTACGATACCGGCGAGATCGGCAAGTTCAAGGCCTTCATCTCGGCTTCGCACGCAGAAGCGGACAAGTGGAAGGGCAAGGGCGGTGCGGAGCGTAACCACATCGACCTCGGCATGAACTACGACTGGGATCGCTTCAACTACATCCACGGTACGGTGCTGTTCAACAAGGCTGTCAACAACAACATCAACAACATCACCCTGGCTGAAATGAATGCCAACGGTTACTACTTCGATTACGCTGATACCTTCAAGGGCCACCTGACCCCGGTGAAGGGCACTGTGCAGAACGAAACCACCCAGTCGCCGGCTTACTACGGCCTGGGCATCAATCCGTTCAAGAACGTGATCGCTTCGGCAGTCAGCAAGATGCGCGTGACCGACAACCTGGACCTGGCCTTCACCCCATACCTGTGGTACGGCTTCGGCAACGGCGGCGTGCAGCAGCGCGCCCAGTCGGAAAAGGGCTTCTACAACCCGACTACCGGCAACCGTAACGGCACTGTGGACCTGAACGGCGACGGCGACACCCTGGATACCGTGCTGGTAGCTAACGCCAGCGTGACCAAGACCTTCCGTCCTGGCTTCAACTTCGCAGCGATCTACAATATCGCCAACCACGAGATCAAGGCAGGTGTCTGGTATGAGCGTGCACGCCACGAGCAGACCGGCCCAATGCTGGCGCTGACCAATGCCGGCGAGCGTGCCGACGTCTGGCTGGAAGACGGCCAGATCCTGCGTCCTGATGGCCATCCGGCAAACAGCCGCGACTGGATCTCGATCTCGACCGCTTACCAGGCCTTCCTGCAAGACACCGTCAGCCTGGCTGACGACGCCGTGCAGATCAACGTTGGCGTTCGTGCGCCGCACGTCAAGCGCGAATTCAGCAACTGGGGCGACGAGGGCAACAACGTCAAGCCATACAGCTACACCCGCAAGTACAGCGAAGTACTGCCGCAGTTCGGCGCGCGCTGGCGCTTCACTCCTGACGACCAGGTCTTCGCCTCGGCCGCCAAGAACATGAAGACCCCACCGAACTTCGTGTTCGGCAACATCGGCACCAGCGTGACTGTGGACGCGAACCTGGTTGCTGCCATGTTCCGCAACGTTGAGCCGGAAACCTCGTGGAGCGGCGACATCGGCTACCGCCACCAGGACAAGAAGTTCATCGCGACCGTGACTGCGTTCTACACCGACTTCAAGAACAAGCAGGCAACCAGCTTTGACCCTGATACCAAGAAGAACACCTACGTCAACGTCGGCGCCGAGAAGCACAGCGGTCTGGAAGTTGAAATTGGTAACACCCCGGTCAACGGCTGGTCGTTCTACGGTTCCCTGGGCCTGCTGAAGACCGAACTGAAGGACAACATCCCTGGCAGCGCCGCCATCACCCTGCCAACCGCAGGCAAGGAAGCGCCTAACTCGCCACGCCGCAAGGCAGGCGTGTCGGTGGAATACCAGGTTGGTTCGTTCTACGTTCGTGCCAAGGCGCGTGCAACCAGCCGCCAGTACGCTTCCTTCATGAACGATGAAGTGGCTCCTGGCTACACCACCTTCAGCCTGGACGGTGGCTACACCTTCGCCAACATTGGTTACCTGAAGCGTCCTAAGTTCACCTGGAACGTCAGCAACCTGAACAACAAGCAGTATCGCAACCCGTCGTCCACCACCGTGGTCAACTCGCTGCCATACCAGGGCCTGGCCGCTTCCGGCGCCACCCGCTACTACCTGGGCGCTCCGCGTATGATTTCGGGCACCCTGTCGGTCGACTTCTAAATGCTGTCGTGCTGAGATGAAGACGGGCCTTCGGGCCCGTTTTTTTTTGAACGTAACATATCGTTTCCCGGCGCGCGCCGCGCCTTGCGCCGCCTGTACAATCTTCGTTTTACCCTTTGAACATATGAAGCCATTCCTGCGCCCTATTGCATTAGCCGCCTTGCTGGCCGGCTGCGCCGCACAGCGTCCCGACAACCAGGTCGAGCTGACGCTGGTCGGGCTGAATGACCTGCACGGCCACCTGGAATCATCGCGCTTTGAAAACACCAAGGCAGGCGGCGTCGACGCGCTGGCAGCCACGCTGCAAGCCTGGCGCAAGGATGACCCGGACCTGGTGGTGGTCGGCGCAGGCGACATGATCGGCGCCAGCCCGGCCATGTCGGCGATGTTCGCCGACGAGCCGACCATCCAGGCCCTGAACCTGCTCGGCATGCGCGCCACGTCGGTCGGCAACCATGAATTCGACGCCGGACGCGTAGAGCTGTTGCGCCAGGCCAAGGGCGGCTGCACCAATTCGCCGCGCCCGGAGAAAGCCTGTAAATACAATCCTTCCTGGGATGGCGCCAAGTTCAGCTACCTGGCCGCAAACGTGATCGACACGCGCACCAACCAGACCTTGCTGCCGGCCTACCGCATCGACGAAGTCAAGGGCGTGAAGATCGCCTTCATCGGCACGGTGCTGAAAGACACGCCGGAACTGGTGGCGGCGGGCGGCATCAGCGGCCTGGAGTTCATCGACGAAGCGCAAGCGGTCAACCGGCTGCTGCCGGAACTGCGCGCGCAAGGCGCGACCGTATTCGTGGTGCTGATCCACCAGGGCGGCCATACCAAGGCGCGCTACGACCAGCAGTACTGCAGCGACCTCGATGGCGACATCGCCGATGTGGTCAAGCGCCTCGATCCCGCCGTGCGCCTGGTGGTCAGCGGCCATTCGCACAACGGCTACCTGTGCCGCGTGGACGGCAAGCTGGTGACGCAGGCCGAAAAGTTCGGCCATATGCTGTCGCGCATTTCGCTGGTGGTGGACCGCCAGACCGGCGCCGTGGTTGACGCCAGCGCGCGCAATATCGTGGTGGAGCCGGGCAAATACGCCGGCATGCCTGAAGTCGATGCGCTGGTGGCTTCGGTGCGCGCGCGCAGCAGCGCAGAGCTGGACAAGCCGGTGGCGAAGATTGCCGCGCCTTCGATCAGCAAGCACATCATGCCGAACGCCGATGAATCGCCGCTGGGCCAGGTGGTCGCGGATGCGATCCTTGCTTCCGCCCGTAAATGGGGCGCGCAGATCGCGTTCACCAATACCGGCGGCATCCGCACCGCGCTGGACGCCGGCGCGAACAATGTGGTGAGTGTCGCGCAAACCCAGGTCGTGCTGCCATTCGGCAACGAGATCGTGGTGATGAACCTGACCGGCGCGCAGATCTTCGCGCTGCTGGAAGGGCAGTGGAGCGGCAGTGAAGCCGACAAGCGCGGCCTGCTGCAAGTGTCGGAAGGCTTCAGCTATTCCTGGGACGCGCGCAAGCCGAAGGGCCAGCGCATCGTGCGCGACAGCGTCAAGTTGAATGGCGTGATGATCGACGAAGGCGCCAGCTATCGCGTGGCCGTGTATAACTTCCTGGCCGAAGGCAATGACGGCTTTGTGACTTTCCGCCAGGGCAGCAACCAGGCGGCGACCGGCGTGCGCGATGTCGATTCGCTGCGCAGCTACCTGGTGCGCCAGGAGCAGGACAATAAGCCGGCCGGCACCAACGCCGCCGTTCCGCGCATTATCCGTATCAAATAAAGAAAGGGAGCCCATGCGCCGCTATCTTCTCGCAGCTGCACTGGCAGCAAGCTTCTCCAGCGCCCACGCGGCTTTCCAGATTCCGGGTTTTGAACTGGTGCAGACTGCGCCGGTTGAAACCACGCTGAAAAGCGACGACCTGCGCGGCCCGCTTGAAGTCTGGACCGAGTTGTTCGACAACGCCAAGTCCGAAATCTGCATCGGCCAGTTCTACATCGCCAGCGTGCCCGGCGCGCCGTTCGAGAAAGTGATCGAACGCCTGGAAGCGGCCGGCAAGCGCGGCGTGAAGATCCGCTTCCTGGTAGACAAGAAGGGTGTATCGGGATTGTCCGACAAGGCCACCGTGGATCGCCTGCGCGCCATTCCAAATCTCGACATGCGTGTGCTGGATGTGGGCCAGCTCACCGGCAACGGCATCATTCACGCCAAATACCTGACGGTCGATCATAAGGTTGCCTTCATCGGCAGCCAGAATTTCGACTGGCGCGCATTCACGCACATCCATGAAACAGGCCTGCGCATCAGCGACGCCAAGATCGCCGGCCAAGTGCAAGCCATCTTTGAACAGGATTGGGCTGCGCAAGCGGCGCTGGCCGCAGGCAAGACTGTCGCGCCGTTACAAGGCAAGGCCGCTGTCCTTGCCAACTCCGCGCCGGTGGCCTTGCCCACAGAGGCCAATTTCCTGATCGCCAGCCCGGGTGGATTTAACCCGGCTGGCGTGCCCGATTCCGAAATCGTGCTGCCAACTTTGCTGGCCGATGCAAAACAGGAGATCCGCGTCTCGATGCTGGACTACGCGCCCCTGAGTTATGGCCCGAACGGCACCCGTCCGTTCTATGCCGTGGTCGACAACGCGCTGCGTGCCGCAGCCACGCGTGGGGTCAAGGTCAAGCTGCTGGTGTCGAACTGGAACCTCGAAAAGCCGGCCATCCAGCACCTGAAATCGCTGGCCATCCTGCCGAACGTGGAAGTACGCATTGTGACAATTCCAAAGGCGTCCACAGGCTTCATCCCGTTTGCACGGGTGTGGCATAGCAAGACCCTGGTCATCGACGGCAAGCTGGCATGGGTTGGCACCAGCAACTGGGCCGGCGGCTACTTTGACTTGTCGCGCAATATGGAAGTAGTGATGCGCAACGAAGCCATGGCCAGGCGGGTGTATGCCTTGCAGGAGCAAGCCTGGAGTTCGCAATATGCGGAGCCGCTGGAGATCAACAAGGACTACCCGAAACCGAACAAAGGTAAAGACGAATGAAAAAACTAGCACTGATCGCCGCGCTGTCCGGCGCCTTCCTGTCCACCAACGCCATGGCCTGGGGTAATGCCGGCCACCGCATCGTGGGTGCCATTGCCGATAACCTGATTAAAGGCTCCAACGCCGAGAAGCAGGTAAAGGCCTTGCTGCAGCCGGGCGAAGACCTGGAAAAGATCGCCAACTGGGCTGACTGCGTGAAAGGCACTTTCTGCGGCCCGCAGACGCAGGAAATGAACGACTATGTAGCGGCGCACCCGAAGCACAGCGAATACCATTACACCGACGTGCCGTTTCAGCTCACCGAGTATCACCTGCACGGTGCCGGTACGTCCGAGCATGACGTGGTGCAGGTGCTGCAGCAATGCATCGCCACCTTGCAGGACAAGGGCGACGGCAAATTCACCAAGCGCCAGGCGCTGCTGATGCTGACCCACCTGGCAGGCGATATCCACCAGCCGCTGCACGTCGGCGCAGCCTTCGTCGACAAGGAAGGCAAGTTCGTGGTGCCGAAGTCCGACAAGGAAATCGACTCGCTGAATATCTTCGATTCGCGCGGCGGCAATAACCTGCAGATGGATGAAGCGGCACTGGCCGCAGCCAGCGCCAAGAGCGGCATCCCCGCCGGCGACGAAGCGCCATCCAAGTATCCGACCAAGCCTTTCCACTCCTACTGGGATACCACGGTGGTCGATTACGCCATGCGCCGCAGCAGCATGCGCACGGTGGACAAGTTCAGCCAGTGGGCCATTGACGGCAAGCCGGCCGTGACGCTGCCGAAAGGCGACGCCATTACCTGGCCGGAGCAATGGGCGAATAATTCGCTGGTGGCGGCCAAGCAGGCTTACGCCGATGTCAAAGTGGGTGTGGCAAGCAAGCAGGCCAGCCGTAACGGTGATACCTACACCGTGTGGGCGATGACTGTGCCGGACAGCTACCCTGTGCCATCGTCCGCGCTGGCGCGCGAGCAGTTGATCAAGGGCGGCTACAACCTGGCCGGCCTGCTGCAGAAGATCTGGCCTTAAATGCGCGGGACTTAGGGCCGATACCACAATTCGCTGCGCTGGAGCGGAGTCTCCGGCGGCAGCATGGGATTACGCAGCTCGATGACGTGCCTTTTCCTGATCTCGGCCCGCTCGATCAGCGGGCCTTTGTGTTTGTGAAACAGTGCTGCGAGCGAGCCGTCTTTTATCATCATCTCCATGCCTGCCTTGATGCGTTCGGCAAGCCTGTCGCCTTCTGCATTACGGCGTACGAAGAAGTAGCGCGGCAGGGGATAGCGCAGCATCAACGTAGGCTCGATCACGATGTCCGTGTGCGATTTGCGGATCACGTCGTACTCGCGCGGTGCTTCATCCAGCGCGCGCGGGAAAAAGTCGAAGCGGCCCGCCTCCAGCATGCCAAACAGGCTGCCGGGCCGTGGCGATTCCACCACGCTGATGCCTGCGGCCGACAACACAGATGTATCCACCCAGCCCTTGCCCTGGCCTGCACTCATATGCCGCAGGTCATCCAGCGTGCGTACGCTGGCGAAGCGCGGCAGGTCGGCTTTGCGCACCAGCAGCAAACGCATGCCCATCAGGCCGCGGTCGATCGGGATGCGTATCGGTTGGAACTGGTGTTCCAGGTCGCGCTGGGTGGCACGGGCAATGATGTTGATGACGCCATCGGAGCGGTCCAGCTCTTGCAGCATGCGCGGAATCGATACCGGCTCCGGCGATGCCGACAGCGTGAACGGGCCAAACTTGGCGGACGTTCTTTCCATGACGGCCTGCAGCACGATCCAGTCGAAACCTTTGCTGGTGTCGAGGATCGAGAAATAGCGCGGGAAGACCAGGTGGGTGACTGGGCCGTCGTGCGCGTGCGCAGTCAAGCCCAGGCAGCAAATTGCTGACGGCAATAATCTCTGCAAAATCCAGGCGCGCCGGTTCATGGAGGACTCCTTGCTCCTTGCAATATAAACCGGACACCCTCCGGGCACAACAGTGGCACGTGTTGCGCACGGCATACCGGCTGGGTTCGATCTTCAGCGCCTTGCTGCTAGCATCAAAAACCGGTTCTCACGAGGGAGGGCATCATGGCTTGCAAACATGTTTTGGCGCTGGCACTCGCTTGCACTGCGGTCAGCGCTTGTGCGGAAGATTGGCAATTCAGTTATACCGGCTTTAACGAGAATGGTGCCTTCGTTCACGACGCGCGCGTCGACGGCAGCTTCCGTGGCTCGGATCTTGATCTCGATGGCATTATTTCCCTGGCGGAGCTTAGCTCGCTGGTCATCGCCGGGCGCGAATACCTGGATGGTTGCCTGAGCTTGAGCGATCCCTATTTCCGATGCGAGATCGGAGCGTTCAGCTACAAGCTGACGGGGCAGTTGTCGGTTGACGCCAACTGGTGGGGGAATGACGAGGCGTTCTCAGGCTGGGGCGCGGGCTTTCGCACGGGAGACCAATACTCGCAGTGGAGCTACGGATGGGCGGACTGGAGCCGCACCTGGTACTGGACCAGCCAGACCAGCTTCGACATTACGCCAGCTCCGGCCGTGCCGGAACCGGCGACCGGGGTGATGCTGCTGGCGGGATTGGCGACCCTGGCCGGCGTGGGCCGGCGCAGGGCGAAGGAGGGTGCGCTTAACGCGACTTGACGAACGGTACGCCGATGGCTTTCGGTGCCACCGACTTGGCCATCAGGCCGGCCAGCACGATCACGGTGACGACGTAAGGCACCATCTGGATCAGGGCGCCCGGAATGCGGCCGATCACCGGCAGGTCCACGCCTTCGAGCTGGATCTGCACGGCGCCGAAGAAGCCGAACATCAGGCAGCCGAGGAAGGTGTACAGCGGACGCCAGTTGCCGAACACCATGGCGGTCAGGGCCAGGTAGCCGGCACCGGCCGACATGTCGCGCAGGAAGAAGCCCGATTGCACGATGGCCAGGTAGGCGCCGGAGAAGGAGCACAGCACGCCGGCGATCAGCATGGCGCTGTAGCGGGTGCGTTCAACTGAGACGCCGGCGGCATCGGCTGCGTGCGGGTTCTCGCCGCAAGCGCGCAGGCGCAGGCCGAAGCGCGAGTGGTACAGGAACCAGTGCACCAGCGGTACCAGCAGGAAGGCCAGGTAGACCAGCACGGAGTGGCCGCCAATGAGCTTGGTGTAGAACCAGCCGAGGAAAGGGACGTCGGCCACGGCAGCGCTGCCCGGCAACACCACGTCGAACAGGCGTGCTTCGCCCAGGTCCGGGGTGCGGCCGCCTTGCTGGAAGAAGTACTGCGCGACCACGAAGGTCAGGCCGCTCATGGCGATATTGATCGCGATACCGCCTACCAGCTGGTTGCCTTTCTGGGTGATGGCGACGAAGCCTTGCAGCATCGCCAGTGCGACGGAGATGCCCATGCCGGCCAGGATGCCGAACCACGGGTTCCTGGTGGCGAAGGCCACGGCTGCCGAGACGAAGGCGGAAGCCAGGATCTTGCCTTCCAGGCCGATGTCGATGACGCCGGAGCGTTCCGCGAACAGGCCGGCCATGGCGGCGAAAATCAGCACCGGCGCGTTGCGCACGGTGGAGACGAGGATGGAGCCCAGGTGGAGATCTTCGAATGTCATGGTCTAACCCTTGCGCGATTTGATCAGCTTGATAATTGCCGGGGCATACAGGTTTTCCATAGCGCCGCAGAACAGGATGATCAAGCCCTGGATGAAGATGAAGGTTTCGGTTGGAATATTCGGTTTTTCCAGCGACAGGTCGAAGCCGCCCTGGATCAGCGCGCCGAACAGCACGGACGACAGGAAGATGCCGACCGGATGCTGGCGGCCCATCAGCGCGATCGCGATGCCGACGAAGCCTGCGCCGCCAACAAAGTTCAGCGAAAGGTAGTGCGTCGAGCCCATGATGGAGTTGACCGCGCCGAGGCCGGCCAGCGCACCGGAAATCATCATGACGATGATGATCATGGCGCTGATTTTCACGCCGGCGTAATGGGCGGCGTGCTGGTTCAGGCCAAGCGCGCGTACCTTGTAGCCCCAGGCGGAGCGGTTCATGACGACGCCGTACACCACCAGCGCGGCAATGGCGAAGAAGAAGCCGATATTCAGCGGGGTTTCGCCCAGGATCGGGAACAGGCTATTCAGGCGCGGCATTTCCGCAGCGGTCGAAAATACGCGCGAGGCGGTATTCTGTTCGCCGGCAGGAATCAGGTACTTCACGATCACGAAGTTCATCAGCGAGGCGCAGATGAAGTTGAACATGATGGTGGTCACCACGATGTGCGAGCCGCGCTTGGCTTGCAGGTAGCCGGGAACGAAGGCCCACAGGGCGCCGAACAGGGCGGCGCCGATGATGCCGGCCGGGATCAGCAGGTACCACGGCAGCGAGGCGTCGAAGGCCAGCATGGCAAGGGTCACGCCGAGGCCGCCGAAGTACATCTGGCCTTCGGCGCCGATGTTGAACAGGCCAGCCTGCATTGCGATCGACACGGCCAGGCCGGTGAACACGAAGGTCGAGGCGTAGAACAGCGTGTAGGACAAGCCTTCCGGATTGACGACGGCGCTGTTGATCAGGATCTGCATCGACTCCAGCGGGTCTTCGCCGAGCAGGTGTATCACCAGCGCGGCCACCAGCAGGGCGGACATCAGGTTCAGGATGGGCAGGACAAAGCCAGTCGCCCAACGTGGCATATCGTTCGTAGTCATGATCAGTGTTTATGCATGCCGCCCATCAGCAAGCCGATGCGGGTGGTGTCGAATTCGTCGATTTTCAGTTCGCCGGTGATTTTGCCGCCGCACATCACGAGGATGCGGTCGGCCAAGGCGCGCACTTCTTCCAGTTCCACCGATACCAGCAGGATCGCCACGCCCTGGTCGCGCAGGGCCAGCAGCTGGGTGTGGATGGATTCGATGGTGCCGATGTCCACGCCGCGGGTCGGCTGGCCGACCAGCATCAGCTTCGGCTTGGCCAGCACTTCGCGCGCGATCACCACCTTTTGCTGGTTACCGCCGGACAGCAGGCCAATGCGCAAGTCCGGATTGGCCGGGCGCACATCGAACTCCTTCATCAGGCCGGCGCAGCGCTGGGCGATACCCTTGAAGTCGATCAGGCCCCACTTGTTCTTCACCTTGTCCTGGTAGCCGAAGAAGGTGTTCTGCATCACCGAGAAGGCCTTGATTACGCCATCGCGCAGGCGGTCTTCCGGAACATGGCCGATGCCCAGGTTGCGGAACTTGGTCGGCAGGCCGTCGGCATCGCCGCTTTTCGGGAAGGGCAGGGCCTTGCCTTCGAAGTCCACTTCGCCGGCGGTCGGCAGCTTCATGCCGGACAGGATCGCCATCAGCTCGGACTGGCCATTGCCGGATACCCCCGCAATCGCCACGATTTCGCCCGCGCGCAGGGTGAAGTTGATGTCCTGCAGCAGCTTGACGCCATTGTCGTCCGACAGCTGCAGGTTCTTCACTTCCAGAACGGCCTTGCCAGGCTTGTATTCACCGCGCGGCAGGTTATTCTCGATCGGCCGGCCGACCATCATCTGGGCCAGTTCTTCCTTGGTGGTGTCGGCAGTCTGCACCGCGCCCACCACACGGCCG
The DNA here is from genome assembly GCF_001425005.1 of Duganella sp. Root336D2. Classification (GTDB taxonomy): domain Bacteria; phylum Pseudomonadota; class Gammaproteobacteria; order Burkholderiales; family Burkholderiaceae_D; genus Rugamonas. The sequence continues at coordinate 259,357 of NZ_LMDB01000022.1, forward strand.
CCGCGCATCACGGTGACGGTGTCGGTGATGTCCTTGATCTCCTGCAGCTTGTGGGTGATCAGGATAATGGTCTTGCCCTGTTCCTTGAACAGCTTCAGGATCTCGAACAGCGATTCGGTTTCCTGCGCGGTCAGTACGGCGGTCGGCTCGTCCAGGATCAGGATGTTGGCCGAGCGGTAGATCTGCTTCAGGATTTCGACACGCTGCTGCGCACCCACCGACAGGTCGTGGATGGTCGCCAGCGGATCGACGTCCAGGCGGTAGCGGTCGCAGATTTCGCGCAGCTTCTTTTCGACGCTGGCGCGCTGCTCGCGCAGGCGGAAGCCGCCTTCGCTGCCCAGCATCACGTTATCGAGCACGGTCATGTTCTCGACCAACATGAAGTGCTGGTGCACCATGCCGATGCCGAGGCGGATCGCTTCGTGCGAATTGTGGATGTGCTGCACCTTACCGTCCAGCAGGATCTCACCGCCATCTGCGCGGTAATAGCCGTAAAGGATGCTCATCAAGGTCGACTTGCCGGCGCCATTCTCACCCACCAGGCCATGGATGGCCCCTTTGGCGATGGAGAAACTGACGTCCGTATTCGCCTTCACCGCTCCAAAGTGCTTGGAAATATTGCGGAATTCTACTGCTGGCGTCATAAGGATTTTTCGGGTCTTATTTACTGAAAAACGCGCCGGACGGGCATTCCCGTCGGCGCGTTCTCTTTAATGGAATTACTGGTTAAGCCGGGCAGGCGGCGTTGGTGGTGCGGATGTCGATGACCTTGATCTTGCCATCGATGATGTCCTTGCGCGCGCCCAAGACCTTTTTCTCGATCTCAGGCGAGATCACCTTGCGGTTGTTCTCGTCCAGCGCCCAATCCACGCCACCTTCTTTCAGGCCCTTGGCGGTCACGCCAGCCTTCCAGGTGCCGTTCTTCATCTGCATGAAGGAATCGTACACGGCGTTGTCCACGCGCTTGACCATGGAGGTCAGCACGGAACCTGGATACAGATGGTTCTGGTTGGAGTCGACACCGATCGACAGCTTGCCTTTTTCCTTGGCAGTCTGCAGGGTGCCCATGCCGGAACCGCCGGCCACTGCGAACACCACGTCCACGCCGCGGTCAAACTGGGCACGTGCCAGCTCGCCGCCCTTGGCAGGGTCGTTCCAGGCAGCGGAAGTGGTGCCGACCATGTTCGAGATCACTTCGGTTTTCTTGTCGGTCGCTTTGGCGCCCTGGGCATAGCCGCAGGCGAAGGTGCGGATCAGCGGAATATCGATGCCGCCAATGAAGCCCAGCTTCTTGGATTTGGAGGCCATGGCAGCGGCCACGCCAACCAGGTAAGAACCTTCTTCTTCCTTGAACGTCACGGAATTGACGTTATTACCCTGCGCAACGCCGTCGATCAGGACGAAACGGACTTTGGGGAATTCTTTGGCGACTTTCTGCACCGCCTGGGTCTGGGCGAAGCCGATCGAGGCGATCAGGTCCAGGTTCTTGCGGGCCAGGCCGCGCAGCACCTGCTCAGCCTGGGTGTCGCTGCTGGCTTGCACTTCGATGAATTTGATGCCGGTTTCTTTCTGGAAGCGCGAAGCGCCTTCGAAAGCGGACTGGTTGAACGACTTGTCGAACTTGCCGCCGGCGTCGTACACGATGCCCAGCTTCGGATCAGCCGCGTTTGCGCTGGCTGCCACCGCAACTGCGGCGATCATCATGCTAAGTTGTTTGATTTTCATGTAAGGGCTCCGTCGAAGTTCGTTATTGTATATTTTTATGGAGTGCCCCGTTCCGCTTTTTCGAGCCAATCCCGGCCACGGCACCTTGTAGCTTGCCAACAACGCACAAATGCAAATTTTGTACATGTACCCTTGATTAATTCTTGGGCACGTCATCAAACTGCAATCACTTGTTCCTGCAGTCGAATCCGCTTCTCACGGCATGGATTCGTGGCTCACTACTATGCAGCAGGCGCGATATGTATGGCAAATACGTTTTTGCTTACTTATTTATATGCAAGGCAACTAAATGAGGGGTTTCTCGTAAGTAAGAGAAGGGATTTGCTTTCGTGTTAGCATTTGCGCCATTGCAACATTACGTTACTTTTCTTTTAAAGATTGGAACATCGGGTATGGATAAACGCCTCAAACACTCCCTGATTGCCTTGGCCGTGGCCAGTGCTTTCCCTCTATATAGCGCTTCTGCCCAGGAAGCACAGCCAACCGAAGAAGTGAAAAAGCCGGGCCAGCTGGAGACTGTGATCGTTACTGCACAGCGCCGCGCGGAGAACATCAAGGACGTGCCGATGGCGATCGCCACCCTGAAGGGCGAGAAGCTGGACGTGCTGACCTCCGGCGGCCAGGATATCCGTTTCCTGAACGGCCGTTCGCCATCCGTATCCGTGGAGTCCGACTACGGCCGTACCTTCCCGCGTTTCTATATCCGCGGCCTGGGTAACACCGACTTCGACCTGAACGCTTCCCAGCCGGTCGGCCTGGTAATGGACGACATCGTGCAGGAAAACCCGATGCTGAAGGGCTTCCCGGTGTTCGACGTCGACCAGGTGGAAGTGCTGCGCGGCCCGCAAGGCACCCTGTTCGGCCGTAACTCCCCAGCCGGCGTGATCAAGTTCGACTCCGCCAAGCCGGTGTTCCGCCAGGAAGGCTACGTCAACGTCGGCTTCGGCAAGGACCGCGTGCGTAACTATGAAGGCGCCTACAACTTCCCGGTCAATGATGTGCTGGCAACCCGCATCTCGCTGCAATCGCAGCACCGCGGCGACCGCGTGCACAACGATCGTCCAGGCGCGCCGATCCGGGACTTCGAAGGCTATAAGGACAACGCCGGCCGTATCCAGTTCCTGCTGAAGCCTGATAAGGACTTCAGCGCCCTGCTGAACCTGCACGGCCGCGACATGGACGGCAACGCCACCCTGTTCCGCGCCAATATCCTGAAGAAGGGTACCAATGAGCTGGTCGACAACTTCGACTACAAGTCCTACCCGACCGACGGCGGCAACGAGCAGCACCTGAAAAACAAGGGCGCCAACCTGCGCCTGCGCTGGGATACCCCAGGCCTGACCTTCCACTCGATCACTGGCTATGAAAAGCTGGAGTTCTATAGCCGCGGCGACGTCGATGGCGGTTATGGCGCCAGCTTCCATCCGCCTAGCGGTCCAGGGACGATTCCGTTCCCTGTCGAAACTGCCGACCTGATTCCTGACCACAAGCAGATCTCGCAGGAATTCCGCGTCGAGTCCAATAACAAGGGCCCTCTGCAGTGGATCGCCGGTGTGTTCTATTTTGACGAACATATCCAGATCGATTCGATCTCGTTCGATTCCTTCACCGCTGGTAACCCGCAAAACGCCGCCTACTCGACCCAGCAGCAGGATGCCAAGTCGTACGCCGCCTTCGGCACCATCAACTACACCGTGAACGAAGCCTTCAAGCTGCGTGCCGGCCTGCGCTACACCAAGGACAAGAAGGACTTCATCGCCACCCGCGTTGAACCGCCGCAATCGGCTTCCAATGCGTTGAGCGATACCTCGAGCAATGTGAGCTGGGACCTGAGCGGTACTTACACCTTGAACAAGGACACCAACCTGTTCGGACGTATCGCTACCGGTTACCGCGCCCCTTCCATGCAGGGCCGCCTGTTCGACCTGACTTCGCTGCCATCCAAGGCTGACGCTGAAAAGGCCCTGTCGGTGGAATTCGGCGTCAAGCAGGACCTGTTCGACCGCCGTGCGCGCATGTCGGCCACCGTGTTCAACTACCGCATGAAGGACAAGCAGCTTACCGCGGGTTCCGGCACCGTGAACATGAACCGCCTGATCAACGCCGACAAGGTGACCGGCCGCGGTATTGAAGTGGACCTGCAGGCGAACTTGAGCGACGCATGGGCCGTGACGTTCGGTACCAGCTACAACGACACCAAGATCAAGGATGCAGACCTGTTTGTCCAGTCCTGCGGCGGTGGTTGCACCCCGACCGATCCGCGAGTCCAGTTCCTGGATGCGAACGGCAACGTCGTTGGTAGTGCTGCCCTCATCAACGGCAACCCACTGCCGCGCGCACCGAAGTGGCAGCACAACTTCACCCTGCGCTTCAGCCAGCCGCTGGGTGATGGCGAAATCTACGCCTACACCGACTGGGCATACCGCACCTCGTACAACTTCTTCCTGTACGAAGCTCCCGAGTACAAGGCCAAGGAACTGCTGGAAGGCGGCCTGCGCGTGGGCTATCGCTGGAACGACGGCAAATACGAGCTGGCTGCATACGGCCGCAACATCACCAATCGTATCCAGGCACTGGGCGCAATCGACTTCAACAACCTGACCGGTATCGTCAACGAACCGCGCACCTACGGCGTGCAGTTCAAGGCGAACTTCTGATCGGTTCGTAGCATCCCCCAAGGACGCGCACTTCGGTGCGCGTTTTTTTTTGACCGTGCTGGGGTAAGATGTGGCCTTCCTTGGGGAGGGGAGATGCAAACTGCTGTCAATATGTGGCCGCTGCTTGGCGTGGCCGTGATTGTGCTTGGATTCCTGCTGCGGCTGCACCCTGTGCTGGTGGTTGTCGCCGCCTGCTTCACTACCGGCTTCGCTGCCTTCATGCCGGTAGAGGCCTTGCTTGCTTCGCTTGGCACTGCCTTCGTCAAGACGCGCAACCTGCCGATGATCTACTTGTTGCCGCTGGCGGCGATCGGCTTGCTCGAGCGCTTCGGTTTGCGCGAGCACGCACAGGCGGTCGTAGCGCGCATGCGTTCCGCAACTGCGGGGAGGCTGCTGATAGTTTATCTGGCGGTCCGTGAACTGTCGGCCGCAATGGGCCTGACTTCACTGGGTGGCCACCCGAATATGGTGCGCCCGGTCGTGGCGCCGATGGCAGAAGGTGCTGCCCAGCTTCGCAATCCTGCGCTCAGCGACGAGCAGCGCCAGCACGTTCGCGCCATGGCCGCTGCCACCGACAATGTAGGCCTGTTCTTCGGTGAGGATATTTTTGTCGCTTTCGGTGCCATCGTCCTGATGCAGACCGTGCTGCGTGCGGAGGGCATCGAGGTCGATCCGCTGCATATGGCGCTATGGGGTATTCCGACGGCTATCAGTGCTTTCATCATCCACGCCTGGCGGCTGCGCCGGCTGGACCGCTACCTGGCGCCGGTCGGGGGAGCACGCGCATGATTATCCGCGTCGAGTATTTCTATTACTTCCTGGGCATCATGCTGGCTTTGGTCGCACTGATGTCTTTTGGCGACCGCACGAATCCGCGGCGCTGGACGACGGGCTTGTTCTGGACGCTATACGCGATGGCCTACCTGGTGGGGGAGCGCTTGCCGCCAGCGATCGTGGGTTTGGCAATGATCGTGATGGCGCTGCTGGCAGGTTTTGGCGGCGTCAGGAGCGGCAAGCCGGACGTGCTGCCGGACGATGCACGCCGCGCCAGTGCCGTGCGGCTTGGGCAAAAGCTGTTCGTGCCAGCGCTGGTCATCCCGGCTGTGACGATGGCCGGCTCCACGCTGCTCAAAGATGTGCGCGTCGGGGAACTGTTCGTGCTGGACCCGAAACACCTTACGCTGGTCAGCCTTGGTTGTGCGGCGGTGATTGCAGTCGGCGTAGCCTGCTGGATGACGCGTTCGACGCCGCTGCAGGCTGGCCGGGAATCGCGCCGCCTGATAGACGCCATGCGCTGGATGATCGTCCTGCCGCATATGCTGGCGGTGCTGGGCCTGTTGTTCAGTGAGGCGGGCGTAGGCAAGGCGGTGGCGCAAGTGACGACGACCTATATTGGCCTTGATTCGAAGCTGGTGGCCGTTGCGGTGTATTGTGTCGGCATGGCGCTGTTCACGATCGTGATGGGCAATGGTTTTGCCGCCTTCCCGGTGATGGCAGGCGGCGTCGGCGTGCCGGTGCTGGTGGCGAAATTTGGCGGCAATCCAGCTGTGATGGCGGCGATCGGCATGTTCAGCGCTTATTGCGGCACCTTGATGACGCCGATGGCGGCCAACTTCAACATCATTCCGACTGCGCTGCTGGATTTGACCGACCGTAATGCCGTCATCAAGGCGCAGGTGCCGACAGCCTTGCCGCTGCTGGGTGCAAATATCGTTCTGCTGTACTTTTTGCTATGAAAACTGTTCTGCTGACGGGCTTCGAGCCTTTTAACAAAGAGCCTATCAATCCGGCTTGGGAAACCGTGCGCGCGCTGGATGGCTGGGGTGAGCGCGGCTTCCGAGTCGTTGCGCGCCAGTTGCCTTGCGTGTTTGGCGATGCGAATGCTGCCATGGCGGCGCTGATCGATGAACTGCAGCCGGCACTGGTGATTGCGGTCGGGCAGGCCGGCGGCCGTGTGGACTTGTCGGTGGAACGGGTGGCAATCAATGTCGACGATGCGCCGATCAAGGATAACGCCGAACAGCAGCTGGTGGATGAGCCGATCGTGAGGGGCGGGCCGGCAGCGTATTTTTCGACGCTGCCGATCAAGGCGATTGTCGCAGCGTTGCGGGCGGCAGGCTTGCCGGCGTCGGTGTCGCAGACTGCCGGCACTTTCGTTTGCAACCACGTTTTCTACGGCTTGATGCACGCCGTGTCCGGCCGCAGCGGCGTGAAGGCAGGCTTCATCCATACTCCCTATCTTCCGGAGCAGGCTGCACGCCACCCCGGTGCGGCCAGCATGTCGCTGGAGCAGATGACGGAAGGGCTGCGTATTTCAATACGTACTGCGCTGGCGGTTGAGCGCGATGCTGCGATAGCCGCCGGCGCGACGCATTAACCGCCTGGCGGGCGCAGGATGTTGAGGAAGGCGCGCACGACAGGCGCGTCATCCAGCGTGGTGTAGGTGATGTACAGGTTGGCCGATGGCGGGTTGGTGCGGATCGGCAGGAATACCACGCCAGGCCAGCCGATGCGTGCCGTCGTCTCCGGCATCAGGGTGACGCCAAGGCCCGCGCCCACCATGGCCAGCAAGGTTTGCGGCTCGTGCGCTTCCTGGAAAATCTCCGGCTGGAAGCCCGCGTTCACGCAGCACTGGATCAGGTAGCGCGGGAATGCCGACTTGTCCAGTGCCAGCGTCAGCATCGGATCGTCCGCAATGTCCGCCAGCTCGATCGCATCCATCTTCGCCAGCGGGTGGTGTTCATTGACCGCCACGCAGACATTCTCGCGGAAGCACAGCTCCTGCCTCAGGTTATCGCGCCGCAGCTCATCATCGTCCAGCTTGGGCTCGCGCCAGAAGCCGACGTCGATCTGCTTGGCGCGCAGCGCGTCGTACTGCACCGTCGGCCCCGATTCGTGGATGGTCCAGGTCACGCGCGGATACTTGCTCTGGAATTCTTCCAGCATGGACGGAATCGGCCCCCACATCGCCGAGCCCACGATGCCGACGCGCAGCCGGCCTACTTCGCCGCGGTCGATCTGGCGCACGGTGTCGATGGTCATGCGCATTTTGGCCAGCAGGTCCGAGGCCTCCTGCATCAGCGCCTTGCCGGCGACAGTCAGCTCAAAGGTGCGGGTGGTACGGGCGAACAGCTTCACGCCCAGCTCCGCCTCCAGCTTCATGATCTGCTGCGAAAGCGGCGGCTGCGAAATATGCAGGCGTTCGGCCGCGCGGCTGAAGCTCTTCTCTTCGGCGACGGCGAGGAAGTACTTTAACTGTTTCAGGTCGATGGACATGGATGCTCCTGCAGCTCACGTGCCAGGGCAGCGCCGACGCGTGCGTTGTTTTTCACCAGTGCGATATTTGTTTTCAGGCTGCGACCCTCGGTAAGGGTCTTGATGCGGGCCAGCAGGAAGGGGGTTACCTTCTTGCCGGTGACGCCGTTGTCTTGCGCTTCCTGCAGGGCGCGCAGGGTAATGGCGTCGATTTCATCTTTCGGCATGGCTTCTTCCACCGGCACCGGTGCCGAGACTACCACGCCGCCGTCCAGGCCCAGGGCCCATTTGGTGGCGATGAAGGATGCCTGCTCAGCGGCCGTGTCCAGCTGGAAGTCGGCATTGAAGCCGCTTTCGCGGGTAAAGAAGGCCGGGAAGCCGGGCTGGCCGACGGATACCACCGGCACGCCGTGCGTTTCCAGGTATTCCAGCGTCAGGCCGATGTCGAGGATGGACTTCACGCCTGCGCATACGACGGCGACATTGGTCTGCGCCAGTTCCTGCAGGTCGGCCGAGATGTCCATGCTGGTTTCCGCGCCGCGGTGCACGCCGCCGATGCCGCCGGTGACAAACACCTTGATGCCGGCCAGCTGGGCGCAGATCATGGTGGCAGCCACGGTGGTGGCGCCCAGCCTGCCTTGCGAGAGTACATAAGGCAGGTCGCGGCGCGAGACCTTGATCGCGTTCGGCGAGTTGCCCAGTTCTTCCAGCTGTTCCTCGGTCAGGCCGACACAGATCTTGCCGCCGATGATGGCGATGGTGGCCGGCACGGCGCCAGCGTCGCGGATGATCTGTTCCACTTCGCGTGCAGTCTGCACATTCTGCGGGTATGGCATGCCGTGCGAAATGATGGTCGACTCAAGCGCGACGATCGGCTTGCCGGTGGCGCGGGCGTTGGCGACTTCCGGAGAGAAGGACAGGAATTGGTGCATGGTTTACTCCTCGATATGCGCCGTGGCGAGCAGGTCTGCGCTCAACTCGGGCGACACGGTGTGTGGACTGGCCAGCGTGATGGAGGCGGCTTTCAGTCCGCGCTCGCAGGCCAGGGTCAGTTGTTCGGGTTCTTGCAGCAGCGACCAGCAGACGGCGGCCGAGAAGGCATCGCCGGCGCCGGTCACGTCGACTACCCTGGCGTCGTGCGCCGGCAGCCAGTGCAGGGCCTGGCCCAGCGTGTGATAGACGCCGCTGGCGCCGCAGGTGACGACGATGTCGCGCGCACCGTCGGCCTGCAGGTCGTGGCAGGCGGCCTGCACGTCGGCTTCGGTCGGCAGGGGGCGGCCGGCGCGGGTTTCCAGTTCGCCGCGATTCAGGATCAGCAAAGACAGGCCGCTCAGGGACTTCGGCAGGCGCGCCATTTTCGGCTGCGACACCGCGACCACGACCAGCGGCACGCCGGAGGCGCGGGCATCGGCTATCAGCATGGCCACGGATTCGATCGGCAGGTTCAGGTCGGCCACCACCATGCCGGCGGCATTGCGCTGCGGCTGGCGGCTGGCGACCCAGCCCGGGGTAAGCTGGTCGAAGATCGCCATGTCGGCCAGTGCGACCACCATTTCGCCGGAGGCATCCAGCACGGCGGTGTAGGTGCCGCTGCCGATGCCGTTGACCTGGAGGCTGCCTTCCATGCCGATGCCGAAAGCTTCGGCCTGGGCGCGCAGCGCGCGGCCGGAGGAGTCGTCGCCCAGGGCCGTCAGCAGGGAGCAGGGCAGGCCGAGCTGGGACAGGTTGGCCGCGATATTTCTTGCAACGCCGCCAAAACTTTCTTCAGCGCAAGCCGGATTCGAGGTGGCCATTTGCAGCGGGGCGTGCGGGCGCAGTTTGCGGTCGAGGCAGGCGGCACCGATACACAGAACGGTGCGTTCATTGCGCAGGACATAGGCTCGGCCCAGCAGTTTACGCTCGCGGATCAGGCTGGCGATGTGGCCTGCCACCGCAGAGCGCGACAGGGCGAGCTGCTCCGCCAGCTCTTGCTGGGAGATAAAGGGGTTGGCCCGAATCAGCTCGTAGAGCTGTTCCTTGCGGGAGAGATCGGTCACGAAAAGCTCGCTATAAACATTTGTTTGCGATGCTAAACATTTGTCCGTCACATGTCAAACGGAAGGCGTTCCTATAATAAACCCATATTTATAGCGCCTGCATATAAATGGCAAAGAAAAATGGTATTTGCCATACATATAGACGATGATGCATAGTGTCGTGGTACGTTCAAGGGCCTGTTCTGGCCAGCTCACCTAAAGATATAAAAACGAGGAACTCCATGTCTTCCAATACCCCATTCCAGGCAGCCGCCATCATCCGTGCTCGCATGCCGGCCAATTTCCAGCCACGCGTTGCCATGATCCTGGGCTCCGGCCTGGGCGTGCTGGCCGAACAGATGACCGATGCAGTGTCGATTTCCTTCGACGAACTGCCAGGTTTCCCGATCTCCACCGTGCATGGCCACGCCGGCCAGCTGGTACTGGGCACGCTGGCTGGTGTGCAGGTTGTCTGTCTGAAAGGCCGCGGCCACTTCTACGAGGGTTACGGCCCTGCGGTGATGACTTCCGCTGTGCGCACCATCAAGCTGCTGGGCTGCGAAATGCTGTTCGTGACCAATGCGGCGGGCTCGCTGCGTCCTGAAGTGGACGCCGGTTCGCTGGTGGCGCTGAACGACCATATCAACTTCCTGCCGGGTACCCCGATGGTTGGCCCGAACGACGAGCGTTTCGGTCCTCGTTTCTTCTCGATGGCCAATGCCTACGATGCCGACCTGCGCAAGCTGCTGCAGTCGACCGCTGCGGACAAGTCGATCACCCTGCATGAAGGGGTGTACATCGCTTACCCGGGCCCGAACTTTGAAACGCCTGCGGAAATCCGTGCGTTCAAGACCCTGGGTGCCGACGTAGTGGGCATGTCGGTGGTGCCGGAAGTTGTGTCGGCGCGCCATTGCGGTTTGAAGGTGGTGGGCGTTTCCGTTGTGACCAACCTGGCGGAAGGGCTGTCGCCGTTCCCGCTGTCGCATGAGCAGACGCTGAAGTATGCTGCTGTTGGCGCGGAATCGCTGATCAAGCTGATCCTGGCGTTCCTGGAGAATGTGGCGAAGGCGCCTAAGGCTTAAAACCGGTAAACCTGGGTCAGACCCAAGGGTCAGACCCGACCGGTCGCCGTCGCGTAGCGGGTCTGACCCTTGGGTCAGACCCAGATTTTCGGGTTTGAATTGAGAGGCATCCCATGTCCCGCGCATTTATCCTGTTGTTAGACTCCTTCGGCCTCGGTGCAACGCCGGACGCCCATAAGTACGGCGACCAGGCCTATAACACCTTCGGCCATATCGCCAAGTGGGCGGCCAGCGAAGGCAAGCCGATGTCCCTGCCAATCATGGAAGGCCTGGGCCTGGCTGCCGCCGCGCATACCGCGTCTGGCCAGTGGGCCGCCGGCTTCGAAAAGCGCGACGGTTTTACCGGCGCCTACGGCGCGGCACGCGAACAATCGACCGGCAAGGACACCCAGTCCGGCCATTGGGAAATCGCCGGCGTGCCGGTGCTGTTCGACTGGGGCTACTTCCCGAAAGAAGTACCGTCGTTCCCGCAAGAGCTGACCGACAAGCTGCAGGAACTGACCGGCGTGCCGGGCTTCCTGGGCAACTGCCACGCCTCGGGTACCACCATCATCAATGACCTGGGCGACGAGCATGTCGCGACCGGCAAGCCTATCCTGTACACCTCCGCCGACTCCGTGCTGCAGATCGCATGCCACGAAGAACATTTCGGCCTGGAGCGCCTGTACGACATGTGCGAGAAGGCCTACGAACTGGTCAAACCGTACAACATCGGCCGCATCATCGCCCGTCCATTCGTCGGCGCCAACCGCGACTACAAGCGCACCGCCAACCGCCACGATTACGCCGTGCCGCCAAGCGCGCCAACCCTGCTGGACCACGTGAAGGACGACGGCGGCGAGGTGATCGCACTGGGCAAGATCAGCGATATCTACGCCGCCCAAGGCGTGAGCCGCGTCCTGAAAGGACCGGACAATATGGCGCTGTTCGACAAGCTGCTGGAAGCCCAGCGCGAAGCGGGCGACAAGTCGCTGACCTTCGTCAATTTCGTCGACTTCGACATGCACTTCGGCCACCGCCGCGACGTGGCGGGCTATTCGAATGCGCTGCACGAAATGGATGCACGCCTGCCGGAATTCATCGCCAACCTGAAGGACGGCGACCTGTGCGTGATCACTGCCGACCACGGCTGCGACCCGACCGCACCGGGCTCCGACCATACCCGCGAACATATTCCTGTGCTGTTCTTCGGCCCTGGCGTCAAGCCGCAGTCGCTCGGCATCTCGGAAACTTTCTCCGACATCGGCCAGACCATCGCGCATCACCTCGGCGTGAAACCTCTTTCCAACGGAACCAACCTGCTATGACTATGACCCCTGACTTCAAGCGCAACGAGGCGATTGGCCTCGACCTGGGCTGGCTGAATCACATCCACGTGAACAAGGCCGCCGCGGATCGCCGCGCCGCATCGCTGGCGAACCGCCGCAGCGTGAAGAAAGAGTACCAGGCTGCCTGGCTGGTAAAGGCGATCGAACTGATCGACCTGACCACCCTGGCCGGCGACGACACCCCGGGCCGCGTTGAGCGCCTGTGCATGAAGGCCATGCGTCCGCTGCGCCAGGACCTGGTGGAAGCACTGGGCCTGCAAGAGCGCAAGCTGATGACCGGCGCCGTCTGCGTGTACCACGAGATGATCCAGCACGCCGACGCTGTGCTGAAAGGCCGCCTGCCTATCGCTGCAGTGTCGACCGGCTTCCCGGCCGGCCTGACCAGCATGGAAACCAAGGTGCGCGAAGTTGAACTGTCCGTCGCCGCAGGCGCGAAAGAGATCGACATCGTCATCACCCGCCAGCACGTCCTGACCGGCAACTGGCAAGCGCTGTACGATGAAATGCTGGCTTACCGCAAGGCTTGCGGCGAAGCCCACGTGAAGGCCATCCTGGCTACCGGCGACCTGGTGACGCTGGAAAACGTGGCGAAGGCTTCGTGGGTCTGCATGATGGCAGGCGCCGACTTCATCAAGACCTCGACCGGCAAGGAAGGCGTCAACGCCACCATTCCGGTATCGCTGGTGATGGTTCGCGCAATCCGTGAATACTACGAGCGCACCGGCTTCAAGGTGGGCTACAAGCCGGCAGGCGGCGTAGGCAGCGCCAAGACCGCGCTGCAATATATGACCGTGATGAAGGAAGAACTGGGCAACGAGTGGCTCGAGCCGCACCTGTTCCGTATCGGCGCATCGTCCCTGCTGACCGACATCGAGCGCCAGCTGGAGCACCATGTGACCGGCGCCTACTCCGCCGCCCATCGCCACGCGCAACCATAAGAAGACACCGCCATGCCAACTATTAACGAGATCCTCAACACCATGGACTACGGCCCTGCACCAGAAAGCCAGAAAGAAGCGCAAGCGTGGCTGGAGCAGCGCTCCCGCAAGTTCGGCCTGTTTATCGACAACGAATGGACTTCGCCAGGCGAAACCTTCGCCAGCTACAACCCGGCTGACGGTTCGCAGCTGGCCGAACTGACCCAGGCGACCGCCGTCGACGTGGCGCGCGCAGTCACCGCGGCGCGCAAGGCGCTGCCGGGCTGGCAGGCACTGGGCGGCCACGGCCGCGCCAAGATCATGTACGCCATCGCACGCCTGATGCAAAAGCATGCGCGCCTGTTCGCCGTACTGGAAACCCTGGACAACGGCAAGACCATCCGCGAAACCCGCGACGCCGACCTGCCACTGGTCGCACGCCACTTCTACTACCACGCTGGCTGGGCGCAACTGCTGGACGAAGAATTCCCGGGCCACCGCGCCGTCGGCGTGGTCGGCCAGATCGTGCCTTGGAACTTCCCGCTGCTGATGCTGGCATGGAAGATCGCTCCTGCGCTGGCTGCCGGTAACACCATCGTCTTCAAGCCGGCTGAATTCACGCCGCTGACTGCGATGCTGTTCGCCGAGATCTGCCAGCAAGCCGGCGTACCGGCTGGTGTCGTGAACATCGTGACCGGCGACGGACGCACTGGCGAAGCCATCGTCGGCCATCAAGGCATCGACAAGCTGGCCTTCACCGGTTCCACCGAAGTTGGCCGCATCATCCGCGAAGCCACCGCCGGCACCGGCAAGAAGCTGTCGCTGGAACTGGGCGGCAAGTCGCCGTTCATCGTGTTCGAAGACGCTGACCTGGATGCTGCGGTAGAAGGCCTGGTCGATTCGATCTGGTTCAACCAGGGCCAGGTTTGCTGCGCCGGCTCCCGCTTGCTGGTGCAGGAATCCGTGCAGGACCGCTTCCTGAAGAAGCTGAAAGCGCGCATGGACAACCTGCGCCTGGGTTCCCCGCTGGACAAGTCGATGGATATCGGCGCCCTGGTCGATCCGATCCAGCAGCAGCGTATTGCCGGCCTGGTGGAATCCGCACGTGCCGAAGGCTGCGAGGTATACCAGCCAGCCGGCTGCGAAGTACCGGCCAGCGGTTCGTGGTTCCCGCCGACCCTGATCACCGGTGCGTCGACTTCCGCCGCCGTGGCGCAGGCTGAAATCTTCGGCCCGGTGCTGGTGGCAATGAGCTTCCGCACGCCTGCCGAAGCGGTACAACTGGCCAACAACACCGTGTATGGCCTGGCTTCCTGCGTATGGACCGAGAACATCTCGCTGGCGCTGGACGTGGCGCCAGCTATCAAGGCCGGCGTGGTGTGGATCAACACCGCCAACCAGTTCGACGCTGCTTGCGGCTTCGGCGGCTACAAGGAATCGGGCTACGGCCGTGAAGGCGGCCGTGAAGGCATGTTCGAGTACCTGGTGCCGGTGTCGGAAGATGCACGTCCGGCCGCGCCATCGTTCAAGAAGCCTGCCAAGCCGGATACCGAGCACGTTCCGTCGACCGACCCGTTCGCAGTCGACCGTACCGCCAAGCTGTACATCGGCGGCAAGCAGGCCCGCCCTGACGGCGCCTACTCGCGCGCCATCCACGGCGCCGACGGCAAGTTCCTCGGCGAAGTGGGCGAAGGCAACCGCAAGGATATCCGCAACGCGGTAGAAGCTGCGCACAAGGCGACCGGCTGGACCAAAGCCACTGCGCACAACCGCGCACAAGTGCTGTACTACATCGCTGAAAACCTGGCTGCGCGCGGCGCCGAATTCGCAGAACGTATTGCTGCGCAGACCGGCACCAAGAACGCCGAGAAGGAAGTGCAAGCTTCCATCGAGCGCCTGTTCTACTGGGCGGCCTGGGCTGACAAGTACGACGGCCTGGCGCACCAGCCGCCAATGCACGGCATCACCGTGGCATTGAACGAAGCGATTGGCGTGATCGGCGTTGTTTGCCCGAACGAGAACCCGCTGCTGGGCTTCGTCTCACTGGTGGCCCCGGCTATCGCCGTGGGCAACCGCGTGGTGGCTGTGCCTTCGGAAGCGTATCCATTGTCGGCGACCGATTTGTACCAGGTCTTCGATACCTCCGACCTGCCGGGCGGCGTGGTGAACATCGTCACCGGTTCGGCGGACGAACTGGCGCGTACCCTGGCTTCGCACGCCGACGTTGACGCCGTGTGGCGCCACGATGGTTCCGCAGCCGGTTGCGCGGAAGTCGAGAAGCTGTCCGCTGGTTCGCTGAAGCGCACCTGGACTGGCGGTGCCAAGGGCCGTGACTGGTTCTCGACCGCGCAGTGTGGCGGCCGCGTTGTGCTGGCGCATGCTTCGCAAGTGAAAAACATCTGGATTCCTTACGGCGTCTGATAAAAACAAAAAAGGGCTGCAGACGCAGCCCTTCGTAACTAAAGAGATAGAAATATGTTCCTCCCCCAGGAAATCATCCGTAAAAAACGCGACGGCGGTGTGCTGTCGAAAGAAGAGATCCAATTCTTCGTCAAAGGCATCACCGACAACAGCGTCAGCGAAGGCCAGATCGCCGCGCTGGCAATGGCGGTATTCTTCAACGACATGAGCATGGACGAGCGCGTGGCGTTCACCCTGGCCATGCGCGATTCCGGCGAAGTGCTGGACTGGAAATCCCTGAACCTGCCAGGTCCGGTGATGGACAAGCACTCCACCGGCGGCGTGGGCGACGTGGTGTCCCTGATGCTTGGCCCGATGATCGCTGCCTGCGGCGGCTTCGTGCCGATGATCTCCGGCCGCGGCCTGGGCCACACCGGCGGTACGCTGGACAAGTTCGACTCCATCCCAGGCTACTCCACCGTCCCGACCAACGACAAGTTCCGTGAAGTGGTGAAAGACGTCGGCGTGGCCATCATCGGCCAGACCGCGTCGCTGGCACCGTCGGACAAGCGCTTCTACTCGATCCGCGACGTCACCGCCACCGTGGAATCGGTGGCGATGATCACCGGCTCCATCCTGTCCAAGAAACTGGCCGCCGGCCTGGATGTGCTGGCAATGGACGTGAAAGCCGGCTCCGGCGCTTTCATGCCGACCTACGAGAAGTCGGTCGAACTGGCTGAATCGATCGTCAAGGTGGGCAATGGCGCGGGTACGCTGACTTCGGCCCTGCTGACCGATATGAACGAATCGCTGTCCCCATGGGCAGGCAATGCGCTGGAAGTGCGCGGCGCGATTGACTACCTGACCGGCAAATTCCGCCCTGCACGCCTGCACGAAGTCACCATGTCGCTGTGCGCCGAGATGCTGGTGCTGGGCAAGCTGGCTGCCAATGAAGCCGATGCGCGCGCCAAGCTGCAGCACGCGCTGGATTCCGGAGAGGCTGCCGAGCGCTTCTCCCGCATGGTCAAGGCATTGGGCGGCCCGGCCGACCTGGTGGAGAACATGGACAAGCACCTGGAGAAGGCGCCGATCGTGGTGCCGGTGCCTGCGCCGCGCACTGGTTACGCTGCTTCGACCGTTTGTCGCGATATTGGTCTGGCTGTGGTGTCGCTGGGCGGCGGCCGCCGCCGACCGACCGACGCGATTGACTTTGCTGTTGGTTTGACTGACCTGGTGGAACTGGGGCAGCCGCTGCAGGCGGGCCAGCCTATGGCAATGGTGCATGCGCGTACCCAAGCCGCTGCGGAACAGGCTGTGCGTGAGGTGCAGGCGGCGTACACGATTGCGGATGCGGCGCCGGCGGCGAACCCTATCGTTTATCGTACTATTCGCCCTTAAACCGGTAAACCAGTGTCAGACCCGCAGGGTCTGACACGCCACTGGCCGGCGAGCACCGCTTTACCGGTTTCGGAGTGCACATGAACAACGAAAAACTGATCGAAGAGGCCAAGGCTGCGCGCCTGAAAGCCTACACGCCGTATTCCAACTTCAAGGTCGGCGCCGCGCTGCTGGCGAAGGACGGCAAAGTCTTCCACGGCTGTAATGTGGAAAATGCCAGCTATGGCCTGTGCAACTGTGCCGAGCGCACCGCCTTCTTCAGCGCAGTCGCGCAAGGCTACCAGCCCGGTGACTTCGACAAGCTGGCTGTTGTCGGCGACACGGACAACCCTATCGCTCCTTGCGGCGCCTGCCGCCAGGTCACGCTGGAATTGGGCGGCAACCAGTTGCCGGTCGTGCTGGCCAACCTGAAAGGCGGCGTCCGCGAAACCACCGCAGCTGAACTGCTCCCGGAAGCCTTTGGCGGCTGGGATTTGAAGAAGTA
This sequence comes from Duganella sp. Root336D2, assembly GCF_001425005.1. Taxonomy (GTDB): domain Bacteria; phylum Pseudomonadota; class Gammaproteobacteria; order Burkholderiales; family Burkholderiaceae_D; genus Rugamonas. The sequence goes on from NZ_LMDB01000022.1 coordinate 276,618, forward strand.
ACACGCGTGAAGAAGGCCATCGACGTCCAGACAGCCGTCGCCATCGCGGCGTCTGAAGCCATTGCAGCCAAGACCCAGGGCACCTTCGGCGTAGGCGGTGTGATGCTGGACGCCAGCGGCACCGTGCTCAAGGCGCTGCATAACAACGTCATCAAGCACGGCCTGATTTACGACCCCACTGCGCACGGCGAGCGCCAGTTGATCGACTGGTACTTCGCCGAACGCGCCAAAGGCCACGAGCTGCCGCCGCCAGAGGAAATCACCATTGTGACTTCGCTCGACCCGTGCTGCATGTGCACGGGAGCCATCCTGGCGGCAGGCTTCAACGTGGTGGTTGCGGCACCGGACAGCAAGGCCGGCATCAACTACAACGGTTCCGCCTTCTATCCATCGCTGCCGGTGGCTTTGCGCCCACAGGCCGAACGTACCTTTGCCTATCCTGCAGTGCTGGGCACCTCGTCTTATGCACGGCGTGGGGCAGGGGCCTCGCCGAAGCCATTCTTCATCGGGAAAACCATCGCCGAACCAACGCAAGCCTTATGCTCGCTGGTGTTCGAGGCCACCTCGGCCAACGTGATGGACCTGTTTAATATCGACCCGCCGCAAGTGGAGTTGATGGACCCGGCAACGCTTGCCGAAGACCACTTCATCGTGCGTGCGCTGAAGCGGACTTTCCCGGATGCGCTGACTTACCGCTGCAAAGCGCGCATGCCGGATGCCGGCCTGGCGCCATACCTGCAGCAAGCCATGGCACGCGACAAGGCGCAAGGCGGCAAGGGCGATGCCGTGGCGCTGCTCGATTCCTTCGGCAACCTGCTGCTGTGCTGCCACGGCCGCCTGCAGGCTTCGACTATCCGCACCGCCTTCATGGAATGCACGCGGGCGTACGCACAGCTGCGCTACAAGTTGATGGAAGGCGCCGATGCGGCGACGCAGGCGGAGGTGCGCCACTACCTGGGACATCCGAAAGACGGGACGTTCGTATTTGCCGTGGGCCCCGATGAAAGCGCGCTGAGCTTCATGACGCTCGGCGCCTATGGCTCGACGATGGAAGGCGCACTGCCGCACAACAATCCGGCGCAGTTCCAGTACGTGCGCCCGGCAATGCCGGAGCAGGCGCTGCACGAGCTGTGCAGCCACCTGCCTCCGCTATACCGCAACCTGATCAGGATTCGCCCGACCCAGGTGGCGGATGCCGCCCTGGTCGCCGCGATCAGCTAAGCATATTCGCGTCGCGCGCCAACTGCCATTTGCCGGCGGCGTTCCTGCGATACACCGACAGTACATTACCTTCCTTAAGCACGGTTTCGCCGCCTGCCAGTTGCGTAATTGCCACACGCAGGTGCGTAGTGCAATACGCGAGGTCGCCGCTGACTTCAACCTGCTGCACATCGGCGTGCGATTCGACACGATGCGATGCCAGCACGGCGCGCACGCCTTTTTCGAATGCGGCGCGGCCGCGCATGACGGGCTGGCCAGGCACGTAGAATTCCACGTCTTCCGTCATGAGCGGGAGAATACGGTCGACTTCCGCGGCGAGGGTGGCACGGGTCCATTCCGCGACCAAGTCGCGGATTGCCTGTTCATCGCTCATTCACCCCCCTCGAATGAGGCGCTGGCGTCATTCTGCATCATGCCGAAAAGATTGCCGTCTGGATCCTTGGCGTAGGCCAGCCAGCCGACGCCCGATACCGGCATGCGCGGCACGGCGACCGTGCCCTTGAGTTCCTTCAGCAGGGAAATGGATTTGTCGAGGTCTTCCACGTCGACGGTGCAGACGAAGGCATTGACTGAGGCGCCTTCCTCCGGGCGAGGTCCGCGGCGCGGCAGCAGGCCGCCATTGATGCCGGGCGCACCGACTTCACCGGTGCCGACCAGCCAGTACTCGCCGCCCTCCCATTTGGAAAAGCTCCAGTCGAACATCTTGCCGTAAAAATCGATCAGGGCTTGTGGCTCGCTAGCCTGGATCTCAAAGTGAACTGTGCGTCCCATCAGTGCTCCCAAGGGTCATAAGTGCCTATGCTCCAGATATGCCCTTCGGGATCTCGACAGGTAAATCCACGGCCGCCGTAATCTTCATCCTGCAAGGGCATCTCGATTGGCGCCCCGGCTTGCACGCAGCGAGCGTGCACTTCGTCGGCGTCGTTGACGACCAGGTAGGCAGATTGGGTGACAGCCATCCCCAGCTGGGCGGGCTGCTTCAGTAGACGGCCATAGTCGGTGTCAAAGATGGAGCTTAGCATGACCATGCCATTGCCATAGGAAAGCTGGGCATGGGCGATGGTGCCGTCTTCGTTGGTGACCACAAGCGTGGCCTTGAAGCCCAACGTTTTACACAGCCAATCGATGGCGGCCGGAGCGTCGCGGTAACGCAGGCAAGGTATGATGGTCGCGCGCGTGGCCTTTGGAATCGTCATCGCTCTCTCCCTGTAATCACGGCATGGTCAGCTCAATATAGACTAGCACCGTACAGGGGGCAAGCAAGCGCGGGCGACCTACATTTGCTGGAATAAATGGGTGTTGCCGCGGCTGACTTCGAGTTCTTCGGTGGAGTTGCGCACGCGGACCATCTGCCGGCCGCGCAAGTCGCGCGTTACTTCGGCAATCGCATCGACGCGTACCAGGGTGGAGCGGTGGATGCGCCAGAACTCGTTCGGGTCCAGCTCATCTTCCAGTTCCTTCAAGGTCTTGCGGATCAGGAATTCGCCCTGTGCTGTTTGCACCCGCGTATATTTTTCATCGGCGCGAAAGAACAACACTTCCCTGGTCGAGATCATGCGCAGGCTGTTGCCAACCTGGGCCTGGATCCAATGCAGGAACTCGGGCTGGGCGGGACCGGCTCCGCTGGCCGGGCCGCGGCCGCTTTGCTGCAAGAGCTGGCTCAGTTGGCGTTCGATATTGTTGGGCGTCTTGCCAAGCCGCGCCTGCAAGCGCTCGCAGGCTGTTTTCAGGCGCTCCAGGTTGACCGGCTTGAGCAGGTAATCCAGCGCACCTTGTTCGAAGGCTTCAATCGCATATTGATCGTAGGCAGTGATGAAGACGATGTGGCAACGGTTGAACAGCATGCGTGCTGCCTCGATGCCGGTCAGGCCGGGCATGCGGATATCGAGAAAGACGATGTCGGGCTGGTGCTGGCCGGCCAGCGCAATCGCTTCGATGCCGTTGGCCGCTTCGGCCACGATTTCCAGCTCGGGCCAGGCTTCATGCAGGCGCTTGCGCAGCATGTCGCGCATTGGTTCTTCATCGTCGGCGATGATGGCCGTGGCTTTAGGCTGGTTGCTCATGGTTCAGGGCTTGGCGAAAATATCCGGTGCAAACGGAATGCAGATCGAGGCGCGGCATCCGCCGTCCATCGGCTGTTCGATCAGCAACTGGGCGCGGGTGCCATACATCAGCTTCAGGCGTTCGCGCACATTGGTCAGGCCGACGCCATCGCCGGCATAAGCGTTGAAGCCGACGCCGTCATCCTGCACGTCCAGTTGCAGTACGCTGCCGTTCACGCTGGCGCGAATGTCGATGCGGCCGCCTTCCACTTTCGGTTCCAGGCCGTGCTTGATCGAATTTTCGATCAGGATCTGCAGCATCATTGGCGGGAACGTAGCGCTTTCCAGTTCCTGTGGCACGTCGATCGATACCGACAAGCGTGACTTCATGCGCGCCTGCATGATGGCCAGGTAGGAATGCGCCATCTGGATCTGGCGCCCCAGCGTGCCGTTGCCGCGCGAGCGCATCTGGGGCAGGGTGGCGCGCAGGTATTCGATCAGGTGGGTGTGGATCTTGGCCGCTTGCGGCGGGTCGGTTTCGATCAGCTGGCCGATCAGGGCCAGGGTGTTGAACAGGAAGTGCGGTTCGACTTGCGCCTGCAGGGCCGACATCTGGGCTTCCACCAGGCGCCGCTCCAGGCTTTCATTGCCGGCTTGCGCAGCCGACTTGCGTGCTTCGATTTCCGCCTTGCGCTTGCCGCCGGCGAGGATCTTCAGTCCGGCCGAGCCGATGATGAAGAAGGCTACCTGTTTCGGATGCAGCACGGGCGTCAGTCCCAGCAGGAAGGCGAGCATCCACGTCACTACCAGCTGGCGCAAAGGCACCTGCGCCAGCCAGTCGAAGAAGTCCCACCACAGGCTGCTGGCTGTGTCGCCAATCTCCCCGACAAAGGAGAGCACGCTGCGGGTCCGGTTACCCATGCTGTTTCTTGTCTCCGAAGAGGTTGATGGCCAGCTTGGCGATCAGCACGCCGACGAACAGGGTGATGACCAGCGGCAGGATGGTCAGGAACAGCGCAATCACGACGCACATGCCGACGATGGCAGGCCAGGACATATGGTCCAGCGTACGCACGAAGTGGCGGCCGATGCCGACAAAGGCTTGCCACACTTCTTTCACGGTTTCCTTGGCGCTTTTGTTAATCGTTTTCATCATTTCCTCCTTGCGTTTCGATGATGCAACTGTACCGCTGCGCCTGGCAACAGTGGAGCCGCATCCGACGAACTGCACTGCGGGGCGGCTGATTTGCTCTGGCGTGCGATGAACGGCTAGCGCGCGGCCTGCCAATCGGAACCCAGCAGGCCGAAAAAGTCCGTGTCGCAGATCTCTCCATTGATGATCCAGCGCTCGCGCATATGGCCTTCATGCACGAAGTGCAAGCTTTTCAATAGCCTGGCCGAGGCCGCGTTGCGCGGGTCGATGTCGGCCTCGATGCGGTGCAAATCCAGCACCCGGAAGGCGTAGTCGATCACGCTGGCCATGGCTTCCCGCATATAGCCCTTGCCCCAGAACGCACGGTCCAGCATGTAACCGATGTCGCAGCGTCGGTTCTGGCGGTTGAAGCTGTACAGATTGATAATCCCCGCCAGCTCGCCGTCCACCTCCATGCCCATGCGCAGCAGGTCGCCACTGTCGTACCCTGCCTGCGCGGCGGCGAGATAGTCCTCTGCCTGTTGCAGCCAGTCCCAGGGCGCGCTGCTCCAATAGCGCATGGCGTCCGGGTCGGAATACATGCGGTACAGTGCTGGCACGTCGGCGGCGCTCAGGGCGCGCAGTTGCAGGCGCTGGGTGGCCAGGGTGAAAGGCGCAAAGGCTGGCATGGAAGGCGAACTCCGGGGTTTTTGGACATTTTAACAAGGAAGCAACTTTGGCAGGTCTTGCCGATGTCGTGGGGTGATGTTAGATTGCCAAGACCCAAGCGATCGGAGGAATTCGGCATGCAACTCGGTGTATTTTCCCTTAGCCTGAACGTCAAAGACATACGTGCTTCGCGCGAGTTTTACGCGAAGTTCGGCTTCCAGGATTTTGGCGGCAACATCGAGCAAAACTGGCTGATCATGAAGAATGGCGAACAGGTGATCGGCCTGTTCCAGGGCATGATCGAGAAGAATACGCTGACCTTCAACCCGGGCTGGGATAGCAACGCCCAACTGGTGCCAGGCTATACCGATGTGCGCCAGCTGCAACGCCAGCTTGAAGAGAACGGGGTGATGCTGGCCGCGCGTGCCGACGAATCGACCACCGGCCCGGCCTACATCATCGCTGTCGACCCCGACGGCAATCCTATCCTGATTGACCAGCATATCTGATGAAGATCCGTTTAACGATAATCACGGCAGTACTGGCACTGGCTGCCGCGAATGCCTGCGCTGTGACGCCATCCGAAGAACTGGCGCGGCAGGCCGACGCCTGGGACAAAGCCATCATCAGCAAGGACCGCGCTGCCATTGCTGAAAACATGGCGGAAGATTTCCGCCAGATCAGCGCGCGCGGCGATGTGGCCGACAAGGCAGCCTTCCTCGATGCGATCATGTCGGCCAAGCTGGTGATCAATCCCTATGGCGTGGAAGACATGGATATCCGCTTCTACGGCGACGTGGCGCTGGTGAGCGGCCGCACGCGCATGACCGGCAGCTATGACGGCAAGCCATTCGGCAGCCATTACCGCTATGTTGACGTCTACCTGCGCAAGGAAGGAAAGTGGCGCGTCGCCAGCGTGCAGATTACGCCAGTACAGGAGTAAGACTTGACCGGCGCATGCAGATCAAAGGCAGCTCGTCAGGTCTTGTGCTGACGTCGCGCAGGGCTGCCACGTGCACTGATTCCGAAGTCGACGAACGGGTGAATCGCGAGGCCTGCCGCCGGGTCGGCCTGCGCTCGATGGCGATCCTGCCGCTGCTGATTGGCGAGCAGGCAGGCGGTGTACTGAAGCTGGCGTGGCGTGACCCGCGTCCTTTCGATGAGGACGAAGTGCCGGTGGGCCAGGCAGTTGCCGATATGACCGCCGCGCTGATGTTCCATGCTTCGCAAGAAGGCGCGCAAACGCTGCAGCGCAAGGTGACGCAGGACCCCGCGACGGGGCTGCCGAACCGTTCTTGGTTCTACGAGCAGTTGCGTGTTCGCGTCGACGATGCGATTGCGCGCAGCGGCCGCGTGGGCGTGATGGCGGCGCGCGTGCGTCCGCAACAGCGCGACGTGACGATGGAAATCGCCCGGCGGCTGGCCCGGGAATGCCGCGAGGGCGACGTTCTGGCGCGGCTGGGTGGCGACGAATTCGGCGTGATCCTGAGCGTTGCTGCGCGCCGCTCCATCATTCAAAGCCAGGAATAAGTGGATTCGCCGGCACCAGGGACGCTATGACCAGCCTGGTGATGGTTTCTTCCGCTTCGGCGAAGTCGGTGCCGGTCAACTGGCCGGCGCCAAGCACCAGCTGCATCTGTGCGGCAAAGTCGGCATATGACTGGGTCATGGCCCAGATGGCAAACAGCAGGTGGGTGGCGTTGACCGGGGCGATGCGGCCTTGGGCGATCCAGCGTTCGAAGACTTCGATATCCTTGCGCACCAGCGGCACCACGCGTTCGCGAATCTGACCACCGTACAGGGGCGCGCCGCTGATCACTTCCATAGCGTAGACGCGCGATCCGCATGGATGCTCGCGCGAGAAATCCAGCTTGGCCTTGATGTACGCACGCAGCACCTCGGCCGGCTCGCCGTCAGGCTCTGCGATATTGGCCATGCGCGCCAGCCACTCGTCCAGTACGTCGTCCAGCACGCGCTGGTAGAGCGCCTGCTTGGTGGAGAAGTAGTACATCAGGTTCTGCTTGGAGAGGCCGACGTTTTCGGCGATGGTGGCGACAGAGGCGCCTTCATAACCCGATTCGGCGAATACGCGCACCGCTTCGGCAGCGATCTCCGCCTCCAGGCGGTCGCGGTTGATCACGCGGCGCAGTTTAGCTGATGCCATGTTCCCTCCTCATGGACTGCAGGAAGTTCCGCAGTTGTGGGCTGTCCGAATACGCAACGTTGAAGCGGAACCAGATCGAGGCCGGTTGCCGCAGCTGGAAGAATTCACCCGGCGCGAGCAGGATGCCGGACTTCAGTGCCTGGTCGGCGAGCAGCTTGCCGTTGCATTCCGGCGTCGGTGCTTGCTGCCAGCCGGCGCTGACAAACATGCCGCCGCGCGGCCTGGCGATCGGCGCCATGCCAGCCAAGGCAAGCAGGTCGATGGTGCGCTCGCGACCTTCAGTCAGTTGCGCCACCAGCTTTTCCACCATGCGCTTGTAGGGCCGCGCTGTGATGGCGTGGTAGGCGGCGCGTTCATTGACTTCCGACGTGGTGAGGCCGGCCAGCATCTTCACGCGCACCAGTTCCGGCAGCAGGGAAGCGGAGGCGCAGATTGAGCCGACACGCAGAACCGGCGACAGCGTCTTGGAAAAACTGCCGACGCGGATCACGCGCCGCAAGCCATCCATCGCGGCCAGCGAGGCTTCGCCGCGCGCGGTGAGTTCGCGGTAGATGTCGTCTTCCACCAGCCAGAAGTCGAACTGCTCGGCAAATCCAAGCAGGCGGTGCGCCTGCGCCTGCGTCAGGCTGGTGCCGAGCGGGTTTTGCAGCACGGTATTGACGAACATGAGCTTGGGCTGGCTCTCGCGTGCTTGCGCCGCGAGGAAGTCCATGTCCAGGCCATGCTCGTCGCGCGGGATGCCGATGGCGTGGCAACCGTGGTGGCGGATCAGCGACAGCAGGTTGCTGTACACCGGGTCTTCCACGAAGACGGTGTCGCCCGGCTTGGTCAAGGTGCGCAGGATCAGGTCGAAGGCATGGGTGGCGCCGTGCGTGAGCAGGATCTGCTCCGCTTCGACGGCGAACAATTCGCCGCTTAAGGTGGACGCCATGTATTGCCGCAGGCCGGGGAAACCGAGCGGATGGCCGTAGCCGCGCAGCCGGTTGGCGGGAATGCGCATGGCGTGGCGCACGGCGTCGAGGATGGTGTCCTCGCCATACCATTCGGGCGGCAGCCAGCCGGCGCCGACCGGCAGCGCTTCGGAGGCGCCGGAATACAGTTCCGGGGTCAGGGCATCGACGGCGGCGGGCGTGGCGAACATGGCCGCCGGCGGCAGCAGGGCCGGGACGTCGTGGCGAGCAACAAAATAGCCGGAACCGCGGCGTGACGACAACAGTCCGAGCGTGACCAGGCGGTCGTAAGCCTCCACAACTGTAAAGGTACTGATGCCATTACACTTCGCGAATTGCCTGACGGAGGGCATCTTCGTGCCAAGGCGCAGCTCGCGGCTGGCCACCATGGCGCTGATGGCGTCCACGATCTGTTCAACCAGCCTGCCCTTCTTCGCGCGCTCGATGGAAAGCACGGGCCATGCGGAGTTTGGGTTTGCGCTATCGTCCATTCGGGCCTCTAAAACTGTACTGTTTTTGCTACCTGTACGGTTGGAACGTTTCCGCGTGTGTGTATATGTGCCATAGTTAACTTGCTGTCTATTATTGCATCATGATTTTGCCAACTGGTAAAGTTTTTTGAGCGTCGTAAAAAACCCACCAAGGGAGATAGCAATGAACGAAGCCCGGCCGCAGTCCCTGGCATCTTTCTGGATGCCGTTCACGAACAACCGAGACTTCAAGGCCAATCCGCGCCTGCTGGTTTCGGCGGAAGGTGTGTATTACAAGGACGTCGACGGCAACCAGATATTGGACGGCACCGCCGGCCTGTGGTGCGTACCGTGCGGCCACCGGCAGCCGAAAATCGTGGCGGCGGTCAGCGAGATGGTCGGCCAGCTCGACTTTGCACCAACCTTCCAGATGGGCCACCCGGCCGCCTTCGACCTCGCCGAAAAACTGATGGAATATACCAACCATCGCTTCGGCCACGTGTTCTACACCAACTCCGGCTCCGAAGCGGTGGACACGGCGCTGAAGATCGCGCTGGCCTACCACAAGGCGCGCGGCGAAGCATCCCGCACCCGCCTGATCGGCCGCGAGCGCGCCTACCACGGTGTCGGCTTCGGCGGCATCTCGGTCGGCGGCATTGCCGGCAACCGCAAGCCTTACGGCACGCTGCTGCCAGGGGTGGACCACCTGCCGCATACCCATAACCTTGAAAAGAACGCCTTCACGCGCGGCGAGCCGGAATACGGCACCCACCTGGCCGATGAACTGGAGCGCATCGTCGCGCTGCACGACGCTTCCACCATTGCCGCCGTGATCGTGGAGCCGGTGGCTGGTTCTACCGGCGTGCTGGTGCCGCCGAAAGGCTACCTGAAACGCCTGCGTGAACTGTGCACCAAGCACGGCATCCTGCTGATCTTCGATGAAGTGATCACCGGCTTTGGCCGCCTGACCACGCCGTTCGCCACCGACTATTTCGACGTCGAGCCGGACATGATGACCGCCGCCAAAGGCCTGACCAACGGCACCATCCCGATGGGCGCGGTGTTCAGCAAGAAGTTCATCCACGACGCCTTCATGGAAGCGCCGGCCGGCATTGAACTGTTCCACGGCTATACCTACACCGGCCACCCGGTGGCCTGCGCAGCATCGCTGGCCACGCTGGAAGTATTCAAGGAACAGAAGCTGCTGGACCACGCCAAGGAAATCCAGCCCTACTGGGAAGATGCGGTGCATTCGCTGAAAGGCCTGCCGCATGTGATCGACATTCGCACCATTGGCCTGGTGGCCGGCATCGAGCTGGCGCCGCGCGCAGGTGCACCCGGAGCGCGCGCGTACGCGGCGTTCAAGAAAGCTTTCGCGGATGGGCTGTTGATCCGCACCACCGGCGACATCATCGCGTTGTCGCCACCACTCACCTTTGAGAAGAAGCACATCGACGAATTGTTCGGGAAGCTTGGAAAGGTGTTGAAGGACCTAGACTAGAGGAGACGAACCATGTTGGTAGGCGTACCGAAGGAAATCAAGAATCAGGAATCGCGCGTTGGCCTTACCCCGGCCAGCGTAAAGGAACTGACACTCCGCGGGCACCAGGTCCTGGTGCAACACAACGCGGGCGCTGCAATCGGTCTGACCGACGAAATGTATGTGGGCTCCGGCGCCACGATCATCCCGACCGCGGAGGAAATCTTCGCCAAGGCGGAAATGATCGTCAAAGTGAAAGAGCCGCAGCCGCAGGAATGCGCGATGCTGCGAGAGAACCAGATTCTTTACACCTACCTGCACCTGGCTCCCGATCCAGAGCAGACCAGGGCGCTGGTGAAATCCGGCGCCGTCTGCATCGCGTATGAAACCATCACCGGCGCAAACGGCGGCTTGCCGCTGCTGGCGCCGATGAGCGAAGTGGCAGGGCGCATGTCGATCCAGGCTGGCGCTGCCCATCTTGAAAAATCCAAAGGCGGCATGGGGCTGCTGCTGGGCGGCGTGCCCGGCGTGGCGCCGGGCCATGTGGTGGTTATCGGCGCCGGCGTGGTCGGCACCAATGCGCTGCAGATTGCAGTCGGCATGGGTGCCCGCGTCACGGTGCTGGACAAGAACGTCGACCGCCTGCGCCAGCTTGACCTGGTGTTCGGCAACCGCATCCAGACCATGTTTTCCAACGCCCACACCATCGATGATGCCGTGACCGATGCCGACCTGGTGATCGGCGGCGTGCTGGTGCCCGGCGCCGCGGCGCCGAAGCTGGTCACGCGCAGCATGGTGTCGCGCATGAAGCAGGGCTCGGTGGTGGTGGACGTCGCCATCGACCAGGGCGGCTGCTTCGAAACCTCGCACGCCACCACGCACGAAAGCCCGACCTTCATCGTCGACGGCGTAGTGCACTACTGCGTCGCCAATATGCCGGGAGCCGTTGCCCGCACTTCCACCTTTGCGCTGAATAACGCCACTATCGGTCATGCCGTCGCGCTGGCCGACAAGGGCTGGTCCAAGGCCATGAAGGCCAACCCGCACCTGCGCAATGGACTCAATGTCTGCCAGGGACACGTCACTTATGAAGCGGTGGCGCACGACCTTGGCTATACCTACGTGCCGGCGGAATCTCTGCTGGCTTAATCCTCAGGGCTTGAAATGAGCAATCTCGATACTATTACCCACTTTATCAATGGCGCGAAGGTCGACACGGCCGGCGGGCGCTATGGCGATGTCTTCAATCCAGCGCTGGGCGAGCCGGTCGCACGCGTGGCGCTCGGCACTGCGCAGGAAGTGGATGCCGCGGTGCGCGCTGCGGAAGCGGCTTTCCCCGCCTGGTCGAACACGCCGCCGCTGACCCGCGCGCGCGTGCTGTTCAAATTCCTCGAACTGTGCCACCAGCACACCGAGGAATTCGCCGCCATGCTGACCCGCGAACACGGCAAGACGTTCGCGGATGCCAAGGGCGAAGTGGCGCGTGGTATTGAGATGGTGGAATTCGCGGTCGGCATCCCGCAGATGATGAAGGGCGAATACACCGACCAGATCGCGCGCGGCATTGACGCCTGGTCGATGCGTATGCCGCTCGGTGTGGTGGCGGGCATTACGCCGTTCAACTTCCCGGTGATGGTGCCGATGTGGATGTTCCCCATCGCTATCGCCTGCGGCAACACCTTCATCCTCAAGCCTTCCGAGCGCGATCCTTCGCCATCGCTGCTGCATGCACGCCTGCTGAAGGAAGCCGGCCTGCCGGACGGCGTGTTCAACGTCGTGCAGGGCGATAAGGTGGCGGTTGATGCGCTGCTCGACCATCCGGTAATCCAGGCGGTGAGTTTCGTCGGCTCGACGCCGATTGCGGAATATATCTACTCGCGTGGCTCGCAGCATGGCAAGCGTTTGCAGGCGCTGGGCGGGGCAAAGAATCATATGGTGGTGATGCCGGACGCCGATATGGACATGGCCGCCGACGCCCTGATGGGGGCCGCCTTCGGTTCGGCAGGAGAGCGCTGCATGGCAATCTCGGTGGTCGCGGCAATCGGCGATGCGGGCGACAAGCTGCTGGGCGCACTGAAAGAGCGCACTGCTGCACTGAAAGTGCGCGACGGCATGGCGTCGGATGCCGAAATGGGGCCGGTCGTTACGTCGGCCGCCAAGCAGCGCATCGAACGGTTGATCGGCGAGGGTGTGGAGCAGGGGGCGACCCTGGTGGTCGATGGCCGCAATTACCAGGTCGCCGACCGCCCGAACGGCTTCTTCATCGGCGGCACGCTGTTCGACCACGTCACGACCGACATGTCCATCTACAAGGAGGAGATCTTCGGCCCCGTGCTGTGCATGGTGCGCCTGCCGGACGTTGCGACGGCGGTAGAGCTGATCAACAGGAACGAGTACGGCAACGGCGTCGCGGTCTTCACGCGCGACGGCGGCGTGGCGCGCGAATTCGTGCGCCAGATCCAGGTCGGCATGGTAGGCGTCAACGTGCCGCTGCCGGTGCCGATGGCGTTCAATAGTTTCGGCGGGTGGAAGCGCAGCATGTTTGGCGACCACCATGCCTATGGTCCGGAAGGTGTGCGTTTCTATACCCGCCACAAGGCCGTGATGGAGCGCTGGCCAAATACCGCAAGTGCTGGCGCACAGTTTGCTTTCCCACAGATGAAGTGAGGATGGAACCAATGATCGAGTCACTCAAATACATACCGCAGCCGAAAGCCACGAACGAAGAGCTGGCCGGTCATTTCACCGACCTGGCGCCAGCCCTGAACGCGCGCCAGGCTGCTATTGAAAGCTCGCGCTGCCTGTATTGCTACGACGCGCCGTGTACGCGCATCTGCCCGACCAGCATCGATGTCGCGAGCTTCATCCGCAACATCCATGACAAGAACATCAACGGCGCTGCGGTGACTATCCTGCAGCAGAATATCCTTGGCGGCAGCTGCTCGCGCGTCTGCCCAACCGAAATCCTGTGCGAAGACGCCTGCGTGCGCAATCACGACGCGGAAGGCCAGCCGGTAAAGATCGGCTTGCTGCAACGCTTCGCACTCGATAACGCGACACTGGAAGGCCACCCGTTCAAACGCGCTCCCTCGACCGGCAAGAAAGTTGCCGTCGTCGGCGCCGGGCCTGCCGGCCTGTCCTGTGCCCATCGCCTGGCCATGCTGGGCAACGATGTCGTGATTTTTGAAGCGCACGAGAAATCGGGCGGACTCAATGAGTACGGCATTGCGAAGTACAAGCTGACCGACAATTTCGCCCAGAAGGAAGTGGACTTCCTGCTGGGGATCGGCGGCATCGAGGTGCGCCATGGCCAGAAGCTGGGAGCCAACCTGCACCTGAAAGAACTGCACGCGCAATACGACGCGGTTTTCCTCGGGCTTGGACTGGGCGCCAGCCGCGCCCTCGGCCTGACCGGCGAGGATGCGCCCGGCCTGATGGCAGCGGTGGATTACATTGCCGAACTGCGCCAGGCCGACGACCTGGCCAAACTGCCGGTGCCGCGCCGTGCCATCGTGATTGGCGCTGGCAATACCGCTATCGACATGGCGGTGCAGATCCAGCGCCTGGGTGCGGAGGAAGTGACGATGGTCTACCGCCGCGGCTTCGACGCCATGAGCGCTACCCGCCACGAGCAGGATATCGCCAAGGCCAACCAGGTGCGCATGCAGACCTGGGCGCAGCCGCAGCAAGTCCTGCTGGACGAAGCCGGCCGAGTACGCGGCATGCGTTTCGAACGCACGGCGATGGAAGGATCGCGCATGATCGGTACCGGCATTACGTTCGAACTGCCGGCCGATGCCGTCTTTAAAGCAATTGGCCAGGCGATGGAGCCGGCTGCACTGGCCGACCCGCTGGCTGCGATGCTGAAACGCGATGGCGACAAAATCCACGTGGATGACAGCTTCCGCACCATCCTGCCGGGTATCTATGCCGGCGGCGACTGCGTCTCGCTTGGCCAGGACCTGACCGTGCAAGCCGTGGAGCATGGCAAGCGCGCTGCAATGGCGATCCATTCCGACATCCAATCAAAGAAGGGGGCAGCATAATGGCCGACCTGAGCGTCAATTTCTGCGGCATCAAGGCGCCGAATCCATTCTGGCTCGCCTCCGCACCGCCGACCGACAAGGCATACAACGTGATCCGCGCCTTTGAAGCAGGGTGGGGCGGCGTGGTCTGGAAAACACTGGGTGAAGATCCGCCAGCCGTAAACGTGTCGTCGCGCTACTCCGCCATCTATGGCAAGAACCGCGAAGTCCTTGGCTTTAACAACATCGAGCTGATTACCGACCGCTCGCTGGAGCTGAACCTGCAGGAGATCACCGATGTGAAGAAGGCTTGGCCGGACCGCGCCATTGTGGTTTCGCTGATGCTGCCTTGCGAAGAACACTACTGGGCTGACATCCTGCCGAAAGTCGAAGCCACCGGGGCTGATGGCATCGAGCTGAATTTCGGCTGCCCGCACGGCATGCCGGAGCGCGGCATGGGTTCCGCTGTCGGCCAGGTGCCGGAATACGTGGAACAGGTGACGGCATGGTGCAAGAAGCATACCAAATTGCCGGTGATCGTGAAGCTGACCCCGAACATCACCGACATCCGGCGTCCGGCGCGCGCGGCCAAGGCCGGTGGCGCCGATGCCGTTTCGCTGATCAATACGATCAACTCCATCACCTCGCTGGACCTGGACAGGATGGTGGCCTTCCCCAATGTAGGCGGCGCCAGCACCCACGGCGGCTATTGCGGCCCGGCGGTCAAGCCGATTGCGCTGAACATGGTGGCCGAGATCGCGCGCGATCCGGAAACGCGCGGCCTGCCGATTTCCGGCATCGGCGGCATCGGCAACTGGAAGGATGCGGCTGAGTTCATCGCGCTGGGCGCAGGCTGTGTGCAGGTCTGCACCGCGGCGATGCTGCACGGCTTCCGCATCGTGCAGGAGATGAAGGATGGCCTGGAGCGCTGGATGGACTCCAAGGGCTACAGGACGCTGGATGATTTCATGGGCAAGGCGGTGGCGAATACCACGGACTGGAAGTTCCTGGACATGAACTACAAGTCCATCGCCCACATCAACCAGGACGACTGTATCAAGTGCGGCCGCTGCTATGTGGCCTGCGAGGATACTTCGCACCAGTCCATCTTCCAGTTGGTTGACGAAGCGAGCGGCACGCGGACGTACAAGGTCAATGACGAAGAATGCGTCGGCTGTAACTTGTGTGAAATTACCTGTCCGGTGCAAGGTTGTATTACGATGGTCGCAGTCCCCACGGGCAAGCCTTACATGAACTGGACGCAGGACCCGCGCAATCCTCGCGCCGAAATCAAGGAGACTGCATGAGCGACAATTCCCAGTTGTGGAACGAAGACCTGGCCCCGACCAATGAATCGCAGCGCACCTGGCGCTGGTATCACTTCGCTGCACTCTGGGTTGGGATGGTCATGTGCATCCCCGCCTACACGCTGGCTGCCAGCCTGATTGAAGGCGGCATGTCGGCGGGACAGGCTGTCCTCACTGTTTTTCTCGCCAACACCATTGTGCTGCTGCCGATGCTGCTGATCGGCCATGCCGGAACCAAATACGGTATACCGTATGCGGTGCTGGCGCGCGCCTCGTTCGGCACTTCCGGCGCGCGCCTGCCGGCGCTGATGCGCGCCATTGTGGCCTGCGGCTGGTACGGTATCCAGACCTGGTTCGGCGGGCAGATGATCTATACGCTGCTGGGCGTGATGATGGGCGGCGAGATCGGCGGCGCCAAGATCGGCGGTCTTGGCATCAATGGCGCGCAACTGCTTTGTTTCATTGCGTTCTGGGCGATCCAGTTCTGGTACATCGTGCACGGTATGGATGCGATCCGCAAACTGGAAACCTATACCGCACCGCTGAAGATCATCATCTGCTTTGTGCTGCTTGGCTGGGTCTACCAGAAGGCGGGCGGCTTCGGTACTTTGCTGGAGCAGCCTTCGCAATTTGTCGAAGGCGGCAAGAAGGCCGGCCAGTTCTGGCCGACGTTCTGGCCTTCGCTGACGGCCATGATCGGTTTCTGGGCCACGCTGGCGTTGAATATCCCGGACTTTACCCGCTTCGCAAAAACGCAGCGCGACCAGGTGCTGGGCCAGTCGGTCGGCCTGCCGGTGCCCATGGGATTGCTGGCGGCGCTGGCGGTGATCGTGACTTCCGCTACGGTCGTTTTGTACGGCAAGGCAATCTGGGATCCGGTCGACCTGGCCAGCCGCATGACAGGCGTGGCCGTGCTGCTTGCGCTGGTGGTCCTGCTGATCGACACCATCTCGGTCAACCTGGCGGCCAACCTGGTTGGCCCTGCCTATGACTTTTCCGCGTTGGCGCCAAAGCATATCTCCTACCGCACCGGCGGCTACATCACGGCCGGCATCGCGCTGGCGATGATGCCCTGGAAGCTGCTGGAGACGACGCAGGGTTACATCTTCACGTGGCTGATCGGCTATTCGGCCTTGCTTGGTCCAATTGCGGGCGTGCTGATCGTCGATTACTACCTGATCCGAAAGACAGAACTGAATGTCGGTGCGCTATACGTCGACAATGGCGAATACAGCTACACCAACGGCTGGAATTCCGCCGCGCTGCTGGCCTTCGCGTTCGGCGTAGCGCCTAATGTGCCGGGCTTCCTGAATGCGGCCTTTCCGGCATCGTTTGGCGACGTCGGCGAAGGCTTCAAGCTGATTTATACCTATGCATGGTTCGTCGGCATCGCAATTGCGGCGCTGGTGTACGGCATTTTGATGAAGGGCAGGGCCGCCCGCACGGTCCATCCACCATTAGCGGAGAAAGCCTAAATGGCGACATTGATTCGTGGCGGTACTGTAGTCAACGCGGACCGTGCGTTCCGCGCCGATGTTCTGTGCGAGGGCGACAAGATCGTCGCCGTCGGACCCGGGCTCGCGGCGCCAGCCGGGGCGGAAGTGATCGATGCCGGCGGCCAGTACGTCATGCCGGGCGGGATCGACCCGCACACCCATATGAACCTGCCTTTCATGGGCACCGTCACGCAAGACGATTTCTTCACCGGTACCGCTGCCGGACTTTCAGGCGGCAATACCACCATCATCGATTTCGTCATTCCAAGTCCCCAGCAGCCGTTGCTTGAGGCTTACCATCAGTGGCGCGGCTGGGCCGAGAAGGCTGCTGGCGACTACACCTTCCATGTGGCGATCACCTGGTGGTCGGACAAAGTACATGAGGAAATGGGCACGCTGGTACGCAGCCATGGTGTGAACAGCTTCAAGCACTTCATGGCCTACAAGAACGCCATCATGGCGGACGATGAAACGCTGGTGAAGAGCTTCCGCCGCGCGCTGGAGCTGGGCGCGATCCCGACTGTGCATGCGGAAAACGGCGAGCTGGTATACCAGTTGCAGCAGGATCTTCTGCGCCAGGGGATTACCGGCCCGAAAGCGCATCCGCTGTCGCGCCCTCCGGCCGTGGAAGCGGAAGCGGCCAACCGCGCCATCGCTATCGCCAATGTCCTGAATACGCCGCTGTACATCGTGCACGTGTCGTGCAAGGAATCGCTGGACGCCATCACCCGTGCCCGCGCTGCCGGCCAGCGTGTTTATGGCGAAGCACTGGCGGGCCACCTGATCGTCGACGACAGCGTGTACGACCATCCCGACTTCGAGTTCGCCGCCGGCCATGTCATGAGTCCACCGTTCCGCAGCCGCGAGCACCAGAAGGCGCTGTGGCAAGGCCTGCAAGGTGGCAACCTGCACACCACCGCCACCGACCACTGCACCTTCTGCGCTGAACAGAAAGCTGCCGGCCGCAACGACTTCACCAAGATTCCGAACGGTTGCGGCGGCGTGGAAGACCGCATGGCCGTAATCTGGGACGAAGGCGTCAACAGCGGCAAGCTGACGCCGTCCGAATTCGTGCGCGTAACGTCGGCCAACGCGGCGCAGATCTTCAATATCTATCCGCGCAAGGGCGTGATCGCTGCCGGTTCGGATGCGGATATCGTGGTGTGGGACCCGGAAGGAACCCGCACGATTTCGGCCAAGACCCAGTATGCCAAGGGCGGCTTCAATGTCTTCGAGGGACGTACCGTCAAAGGGATTTCGAGCACCACGGTGGCGGCAGGCAAAGTCGTATTCCATCGTGGAGATTTGCGGGCAGTCGAGGGGGCCGGGCGCCACATCGACCGTCCAGCTTTTGCGCCAGTGACGGCGCGCTAAGGAGCGCAGTATGAGCGATATACGCATTAACAGCGACCGCCTGTGGGATTCGTTGATGGAACTGGCCAAAATTGGCGCTACCCCGAAAGGCGGGGTCAAACGCCTGACCCTGACGGACCTCGATAAACAGGGCCGCGACCTGGTAACAGGCTGGGCGCGCGATGCAGGACTGTCGATCACGGTCGACCAGATCGGCAATGTGTTCATGCGCCGCGATGGCGAAGACAATACGCTGCCGCCAATCATGACCGGCAGCCATATCGACACCCAGCCAACGGGCGGCAAGTTCGATGGCAATTACGGCGTGCTGGCCGGGCTGGAAGTCGTTCGCACCCTGAACGACAAAGGCATCAAGACGCGCGCGCCAATCGAAGTCGCGTTCTGGACCAATGAGGAAGGCTCGCGCTTCGTGCCGGTGATGATGGGCTCTGGTGTGTTTTGCGGCGCCTTCACGCTGGAACATGCTTACGCCGCCAAGGACACCGAGGGAAAGACGGTAGGCGAGGAGCTGGAACGAATCGGCTACAAAGGCGAGCAGGTACCTGGCCAGCATCCGATCGGCGCCTATTTTGAAACGCACATCGAACAAGGCCCTGTGCTGGAGGATGCCGACAAGGTCATCGGCGTGGTTCCGGCTGTAATGGGGCTTTCATGGTACGACTGCACGGTGACCGGCATGGAGGCCCACGCCGGCCCAACGCCTATGCACCTGCGCAAGGATGCGATGCAGGTCGCGGCGCAGATCATTCCCGAAGTCGTCGCCATTGCCAACCGCTATCCACCTTACGGGCGCGGCACGGTTGGCATGATGCAGGTCTTCCCCAACAGCCGCAACGTGATTCCTGGCGAGGTCAAATTCAGCATCGACCTGCGCAATGTGAACGACGAGCTGCTGAACAAGATGCATGAAGACATGCTGGCCTTCATCGACAAGACTTCCGCCGAAACCGGGCTTCCGGTGAAGATTGAGCGCGTGTCATATTATCCGCCGTGTCCATTCCATCCCGACTGTGTTGGAGCTGTGCGTAAGGCGACCGCAAAATTGGGCTACTCCACAATGGACGTAGTCTCCGGCGCCGGCCACGACGCCATCTACGCCGCCCGTGTCGCCCCAGCCGGCATGATCTTCGTTCCCTGCAAGGACGGCATCAGCCATAACGAAATCGAAGACGCCAAGAAGGAGCACCTGGAGGCAGGCTGCAACGTCCTGCTGCACGCCATGCTGGAACGCGCCGGCGTCGTGTGAGCCTGGCGTGAGCGCGCCGCACGGCTGGCTTTATTGGGCATTGCTGTCGGCCGCCTTTGCCGCGCTGACAGCCATCTTTGCCAAGATCGGTATCCGCGATGTGGATTCCGACCTGGCGACGCTGGTGCGCACGGTGATCATCGTGGTCGTGCTGGCAGCCTTTGTCGGCCTGGCTGGAAAGTGGAGCGACCCGCGCGCACTCCCGGGCCGCACCTTGCTGTTCCTTACGCTCTCCGCTCTGGCAACCGGCGCATCCTGGGTTTGCTATTTCCGCGCCCTGCAGTTGGGCGAAGCATCGAGTGTCGCACCGGTCGACAAACTCAGTGTCGTGCTGGTGGCCCTCTTCGCAGTAGTCTTCCTCGGCGAACGGCCTTCGCTGCAGTCGTGGTGCGGCATCGGCATGATTGCCGGCGGAGTACTATTGCTCTCATGGAGAACCTAGCGCAAGCCAGCGGCTTGCGGTAATTTCTGGTATCGATTACCGCGGTATCAGCTTGATTCCTGGTAACTGGCGGCACATACTGCGGCTGTTTTTTTACTAACGAAAGCACCGCATGACCAAATACTTCGCCGTTTTCCTCGCAGCATTTGCATTGACCGCCTGTACCCGTTCCGTGGATAAGATTGCAGCCTCCGAAGCGGGCCATCCACCGAGCTTGTGGTCCCACCATAAAGTCCTCGAGATGCCTGTGGCCAGTTGCGCCATCAAGGCCAGGCAGGCGCTGGAATCGCTCAATTACAAACAGGTGGTGCAGGCCAACGATTCAGCCTACGGAAATCTCGGCAATACTCGCGCAGTAGTAAAGTGCGCGGAGATCCAGTATGGCTCGTTCGTCTATATGACCGTTGGCGGTGCGGATGGCAAGGCCGTTGAAAAGCAGCGCAACGCTATCGCCTCGAAATTCTGATCTATCAGCGGCCGAAGGCGATGCGGGTGATTGCGACGGTGGCTTCGTGCGCCAGGTCTTCCAGTTCTTTGTGCTGGGGGCGGGTTTCGGAGATGAACAGCATGGTGCCCAGCATCTGCGCCACAATCAGCGTGCCGCGAATTTCGCATTGCTGCATCGACAGCGCCGGGTCGATTTCGTGGATCAGGTTGCGCAGCGTCCTGCGGGCGCGGGTCATCATGGTGTCGAATAGTTTCGTGGCCACCGGATGACGGTTTGCCAGCGCAGCGATTTCGAAGAACAGCCCACTCGACACCTGGTCGCGCAAGTCGGCCAGGAAGTAATCAATGATCGACTCGAACAGCTCCACGCGCGGCCCGGTCCCGGCTGCGGCGACGCGTTCGTCGATGCCAGCCTGGTAGCGGGCGAAAGTCTGCTCCAGCAGCGCTTCGATCAGCGCATCCCGGCTCGGGTAATAGTGCTGCACCGTCGACAGGCTCACCCCAACCTGCTGCGCCACGCCGCGCATGGCCAGCGCCGCATAACCGTCGTGCGCCAGCAACAGGCGGGCTGCCTCCAGGATCGCACTGGCGCGCTCAAACCCTTTGGTAGTGGTGTTGGATTCCTTTGCCTGCAGGGGCGTGTCTGACTTTTTCTTCATAAGACACGAATTATCCCGTCGATTGACAAATAGGTCAACTGACCGATACTATTTCGGTCAACTGACCTATAACATCAACGGAGACCTTGCCTGATGATTCCTCGCACCTTATTCACCGAAGAACACGACATGCTGCGCGAATCCGCGCGCCGCTTCATGGAAACCGAAATCGCCCCGCATCATGAACGCTGGGAGGAGCGAGGCTATGTGGACCGCGACGCCTGGCGGAAGGCCGGTGCAGCTGGCTTCCTGTGCCCTACCATGCCGGAGCAGTACGGCGGCGTGGGCGTGGACCGCCGCTACAGCATGGTGCTGATCGAAGAACAGGCGCGCGTCGGCGCTTCGGGCCCTGGCTTCATGCTGCACTCCGAAATCGTGGCGCCCTACATCCTGCACTACGGCAGCGAGCACCTGAAGTCGCATTACATTCCCAAGCTGGCCACCGGAGAAATGATCGGCGCGATCGCGATGACCGAGCCTGGTACCGGCTCCGACCTGCAAGGCGTGGCCACCACCGCGATTCGCGACGGCGATTATTACGTGATGAACGGCTCCAAGACCTTCATCACCAACGGCTGGAACGCCGACTGCGTGATCGTGGTCGCCAAGACCGACCCGACGGCCGGTGCCAAGGGCATCAGCCTGTTCGTGGTCGACACCTCGATGGAAGGCTTCAGCAAAGGCAAACGCCTGAAGAAGGCCGGCATGAAGGCGCAGGACACCTCCGAGCTGTTTTTCGAAAACGTGCGCGTGCCGGCCCGGAACCTCCTGGGTGAAGAAGGCATGGGCTTCAAGTACCTGATGCAGGAACTGCCATGGGAGCGCATGCAGATCGCCATCATGGCGGTGCAAGCCGCCGAATCCGGCCTTGAATGGACCGTGCAATACACGCGCGACCGCAAGGCTTTCAAGCGTCCGATCGCCGAATTCCAGACTATTGCCCACGCGCTGGCCGAAATCAAGACCGAGGTGCAGATGTGCCGCGTGTTCGTCGACCGCTGCATGGAGCTGCTCATCGAGGACAAGCTCGATGCCGCGACGGCGTCGATGGCCAAGTACTGGACCACCGAAATGCAGTTTCGCGTGCTGGACAAGTGCGTGCAGCTTCACGGCGGCTATGGTTACATGTGGGAATACCCGATCACCCGCGCCTGGGCCGATGCACGCGTGCAGCGCGTGTATGGAGGCACCAACGAAATCATGAAAGAACTGATCAGCCGTACGCTGTAAGGAGACCAGCTTGGAAGCTTATATCTTTGACGCCGTGCGCACGCCGCGCGGCAAGGGCAAGAAGGACGGTTCGCTGCACGGTGTAACGCCGCTGCGCCTGGCGGAGACTGCGCTGCGCGCGCTGGTCAGCCGCAACAACTTCGACAGCGCGATGATCGACGATGTGGTGCTGGGCTGCGTGGAGCCGGTCGGTGAGCAGGGCGCCTGCATTGGCCGCGTGGCGGCGCTGGCATCCGGCTACGCCGAGTCGGTCGCCGGCGTGCAGATCAACCGCTTCTGCGCTTCCGGCCTCGAGGCCTGCAATATGGCTGCGGCGCAGGTGATGTCCGGCCAGTCCGACATGGTGGTCGGCGGCGGCGTGGAGGCAATGTCGCGCGTGCCGATGGGTTCTTCCGGCGGCGCATGGCCGGTAGATCCGCAAAGCGCTTTCGACTCCTACTTCGTGCCGCAAGGGATCTCGGCCGACGCCATCGCGACCATCTGGGGCTACAGCCGCCGTGATGTCGACGCGTACGCAGTCGAATCGCAGCAGCGCGCCCACCGCGCCTGGCAGGAAGGCCGCTTCGCACGCTCGGTGGTGCCGGTGGTGGACCGCAATGGTTTGACGATGCTGGCGCGCGATGAGCTGGTGCGTCCGGAAACTACCGTTGATTCGCTCGGCGCGCTGAAGGCGTCGTTTGCCGACATGGGCGCCAACTTTGGCTTTGATTCCGTCATCACGCAACGCTATCCCCAGATCGAGCAGATGCAGCACGTGCATCATGCCGGCAACAGCTCGGGCATCGTGGATGGTGCGGCTGCAGTGCTGATCGGTACGCGCGAAGCGGGCGAACGTGCGGGACTCAAGCCGCGCGCCCGGATCCGATCCTTCGCCTCGATCGGCAGCGAGCCTTCCATCATGCTGACCGGTCCAAGCTACGCCGCAGAAAAAGCATTGAAGCGCGCGGGCATGAAGGCGTCCGA
Source organism: Duganella sp. Root336D2 (assembly GCF_001425005.1). Lineage (GTDB taxonomy): Bacteria > Pseudomonadota > Gammaproteobacteria > Burkholderiales > Burkholderiaceae_D > Rugamonas. Next base: position 299,935 of record NZ_LMDB01000022.1, read on the forward strand.
CATCGACCTGTATGAATTGAACGAGGCCTTTGCCTCTGTGGTGCTGCGTTTCATGGAAGTGATGAATGTGCCGCACGAGAAGATGAACGTCAACGGCGGTGCCATCGCCATGGGCCACCCGCTGGGCGCAACCGGCGCCATGATCCTCGGCACCTTGCTCGACGAGCTGGAACGCCGCGACCTGCAGGCCGGCCTTGCCACGCTGTGCGTTGGCGCTGGAATGGGCACTGCAACCATCATCGAGCGCATCTAAGGGAGACGGACAATGATCGATTACAGCCTGGATTCCCAAGGCGTTGCTACCCTGAGCTGGAATATGCCGGGGCGCAGCCAGAATGTTTTGAATGAGGACAGCTGCCTCGCACTGTGCGAACTGGTAGAGCGCGTGATTGCCGACGCAGCCGTGAAGGGCGTGCTGATGACGTCCGCCAAGCCGGACTTCATCGCTGGCGGCGACCTGGAATGGCTGCTGTCCGCGAAGACTGCCGAAGTGCTGTTTGAGCGCGTGGTGCGCCTCGACCGCGCGCTGCGCAAGCTGGAGACCTGCGGCAAGCCGGTCGCCATGGCGCTGCCGGGAACAACGCTTGGCGGAGGGCTGGAGGTGGCGCTGTGCGGCCATTACCGCGTGGCGGCCGATAACCCGAAAGCGCGTTTCGGTTTGCCGGAAGTGACGCTCGGCCTGCTGCCGGGCGGTGGCGGTACACAGCGTTTGCCGCGCCTGGTCGGCATCCAGAAGTCCTTGCCGATGCTGTTGGAAGGAAAGCGCCTGGGTGCTGCCGCTGCGCGCGAATTGGGCATCCTGAACGAAGTTGTCCCGGCCGGCACCGAACTGGATGCGGCGCGCGCATGGCTGGGAAGCGCGATCGCTGCCGGCGGCGTGCAGCAGCCCTGGGATGCGAAGGGATTCAAGATCCCGAGCGGCGCGGTATCTTCGCCGGCGGTGCAGCAGGTATTCATGGCGGCTAACGCCATGCTGCGTGCCAAGACCTACGGCAACTACCCGGCGCCGCGCAATATCCTGTCCTGCGTATACGAAGGCCTGATCACGGACCTCGACACCGGCTTGATGACGGAAGCGCGCTACTTCGTGCAAACCGTGTTGTCGCCGGAAGCGAAGAACATGATCCGCACGCTGTTCTTCAGCATGAACGAGGCAAACAAGCTGGCCTCGCGCCCGAAGGAAGTGCCGCAGCAGAAGTACAGCAAGATCGGTGTGTTGGGCGCGGGCATGATGGGCGCCGGCATTGCTTATGTCGCCGCCAAAGCGGGCATCGAGGTCGTGCTGGTCGATACCGCACAAGAAGCGGCCGAGAAAGGCAAAGCGCATTCGGCGGCGCTGCTCGCCAAGCAGCAGCAACGCGGCCAGGTCTCCGCCGAAAAATCGGAGGCGCTGCTGGCACGTATTACCCCGACGACCGACTTTTCGCTGCTGGCCGGCGCGGACATGGTGGTGGAAGCGGTCTTCGAAGATCGCGGCATCAAGGCCGACGTGACGCGCCGTGCAGAGGCTGTGCTGGGGGCGGATGCGGTCTTTGCGTCCAACACCTCCACCTTGCCGATCACCGGCCTGGCGGAAGCTAGCGCGCGCCCTGCCAATTTCATCGGCCTGCATTTCTTCTCGCCGGTGGACCGCATGGCCATCGTCGAAATCATCGTCGGCAAGCAGACCTCCGAAGCCACGCTGGCACGCTCGATGGACCTGGTTCGTGCGCTGGGCATGACGCCGATTGTGGTCAACGATGCGCGCGGTTTCTATACCAGCCGCGTGTTCTCGACCTATGTGCTGGAAGGCCTGGCTCTCCTGGCGGAAGGTGTCGCGCCCGCACTGATCGAAAACGCCGGCCTGCAGGCGGGCATGCCGGTCGGCCCGCTTGCGCTGACGGACGAAGTGTCGTCCGAGTTGATCTGGAAGATCGACCGCCAGACGCACCTTGACCTGGGCGATGCCTACCAGGCCCGTCCAGGCCACGAAGTCGCGGCGCGCATGGTGGAACTGGGCCGCATCGGCAAGAAGGCCGGCAAAGGTTTTTACGAGTATCCGGAAGGCGGCAGGAAGTCGCTGTGGAGCGGCCTGGCGGAACTGTTCCCACGCGCCGCAGTGCAGCCGGACGTAAATGCCGTGGCCGAGCGACTGACCGTGGTACAGGCTGTCGAAACCGCACGCTGCATGGATGAAGGCGTACTGCGCTCCGCGCGCGATGCGGACGTCGGTGCTATCCTCGCATGGGGCTTCCCGCCATTCCGCGGCGGTCCGTTGAGCATGATCGACAATGCCGGACCGGCGGCCTTCGTGGCGCAGTGTGAACGCCTGGCGGCCGCTCACGGTGACCGCTTTGCGCCGCCGGGGCAGTTGAAGGCGATGGCCGCTGCCGGGACTACTTACTACACGGAGCGTTGAGATGGGCGTGCTGTCCGGAGTCAGGATCATCGAGATAGCGGGCATTGGCCCGGGCCCGTTTTGCGGCATGCTGCTGGCGGACCTGGGCGCGGAAGTGATCGTGGTCGAGCGTCCCGGCCCGGCGGAGATACCGACCGCAGGCATCCTGCGTCGCGGCAAGCGCTCGCTGGCGCTGGATCTCAAAGAGCCGGGCGCCATCGATACCGTGCTGCAACTGGTCGAGGATGCCGACGGCCTGATCGAGGGTATGCGGCCCGGTGCAATGGAACGCCTTGGCCTGGGACCGGACGTATGCCTGGCGCGCAACCCACGCCTTGCCTACGGACGCATGACTGGCTGGGGCCAGGACGGTCCGCTGGCTCAGTCGGCAGGGCACGACAACAACTACATCGCACTTTCGGGAGCGCTGCATTACGCCGGCGCTGGCGACGTGCCGCCGGTAACGCCGCCAACGCTGGTCGGTGACCTTGGCGGCGGGGCGCTGTATCTTGCCCTGGGCCTGGTTTCCGCCGTTCTGCACGCACGCGGCGGCGGCAAGGGGCAGGTGATCGACGCTGCCATCGTCGACGGCTCCGCGCACATGATGAACCTCTTGCTGGACCTGTCGGCGGTGGGCCTGATGCGCGAGCAGCGCGGCACCTCGGTGCTGGATGGGCCGCACTGGTTCAACACTTACCGCTGCAAGGATGGACGCGATATCACCGTTGGCGCGCTGGAGGGCAAGTTCTACAAACTGCTGCTGGAGAAACTTGGGTTGGCTGGGGACCGGCGCTTCGCGGCGCAGCATGCCGCGGGCCAGTGGCCGCTGCAGCGGGCTGCGTTTGCCGAACTGTTTGCGATGCGTACGCGTGACGAATGGTGCGCACTGCTGGAGGGGACGGACGCTTGCTTCGCGCCGGTGCTGGCGCCGTCGGAGGCGGCGCAGCACCCGCATATGCAGGCGCGCGGCGTTTATTCCACCGAAGGAGTACTGCAAGCGAACGCCGCGCCGCGGTTCTCCGCCAGCCGGGCATCGTCGGGGCCGAACGCAATTCCAGCCGTCGGCCAGCACAACGAGGAAATCCTCGCGGCGCTGCGACGGTAGATGGTCTTATTGCGGCAGGAAGCCGCGCAGGAAGTCGAGCAATACCTGCGCGGCGATTTCCGCATCGTCGGCGGTCATGGTCTCCAGCGGGTTGTGGCTGATGCCCCCGTTGCCGCAGCGTGTGAACAGCATGCACACGTCGGTCAGGGCCGCAATCGCCATCGCATCATGGCCGGCACCGGATAGCAGGTCAAAGCGCGGCAAGCCGCTGCGCTGGACTGCATCGCCAAGCTGCTGCATCAACCACGGTGCGCACGGCGCGGCATTGGCCTCCACGATCTTCTCCACCTTGACTTCGATATTGCGGCGCGCGCAGATGGCCGCCAGCCCATCCAGCACATCGCGCACCGCCGCCTCGCGCACCGTATCGTCGGCAGCGCGGATGTCGAGCGATAGTTTGCATGCGCCGGGAATCACGTTGACCGAACCGCCGGGTACCTGAAGCTGGCCGACTGTTCCTACCAATGCCTCGCCCTGTGCACAACGCTGCTCGACCAGCAGCACGATTTCGGCCGCCGCCGCGGCCGCATCTTTGCGCATATGCATAGGCGTTGTGCCGGCATGGCTGGCAACGCCCTGCAATTCGACCAGGAAGCGCGAGCTGCCGGCGATGGCGGTCACGACGCCTACCGGCAGGCCATGCTGCAGCAGGACCGGGCCTTGTTCGATGTGGACCTCGACATAGGCGGCGATATCTTCGCGGCGCCGCGCAATCGCGGGAATGGCGGCGATATCGTGGCCTGCGGCGGCAAGCGCATCGCGCATCTTGACGCCATCGGCGTCAAGCGCGTCCAGCAGGGCCATATCGAACCTGCCGGTGACGGCGTTACTGCCAAGGAAGGTACTGCGGAAGCGCACGCCTTCTTCTTCCGCGAAGCCGATCACCTCGAAGTTGAAAGGCAGCTTTTCGCCCTTGGCGTGCAGGTGGCGCACGATGGCGATCGGCAGCAGGATGCCTAGGCGACCGTCGTATTTTCCGCCGTTCCGTACGGTGTCGTAATGCGAGCCGGTGAGGACGGTCTTTGCGCCTGGCGCATTGGACAGGTGGCGGCCAACGACGTTGCCAACAGCATCGATCTCGACCTGCATGCCGGCTTCGCGCATCCACGTGGCCAGTTGCGCGGCGGTAGCGCGATGGGCGTCGGTCATATAGGCGCAGGTGAGGGCGCCTTGGTCATCGCTCCACTGGGCCAGGTCTTCCGACCATTGCATGATCTGCGGGCCGAACTCCAGCTTCACGCCCAGCAGGTCGTTCAAGCGAATTTCGGCGATACGGTGAATCTGGCGCAGGCATTCCGCGGTTTCGTCCGCCTTCTGGTTTTTCAGGCGGCGTGCGAAGGTGGCGATGACGGCTTCGCGCGTCAAGCCTTGCCCCGTAGGACCTTTGACGGCAAGGATGAAGGGGAAGCCGAACTTGGCGTTGTAATCGGCATTCAGCTTATGCAGGGTTGCGAATTCCTCCGCGCTGCACAGGTTCAGGCCGGACCTGGCTTGTTCACTGGTTGATTCGGCAGTCAGTTCGCCGGCGATGGCGGCCTTGCCGGCCAGTTCAGGGTGGGCACGGATCAGGCCAAGCTGCTCGGCCTCGGTCGCACCATTCACCACGCCCTGCAATGCCTGCTTCAGCGCCGCCAATGTCGCAAATGGCCGCCGGGCCGCAGCGCGTTCCGGAATCCATGGCGAATGTTCGTAGATGCCGCGCAGGCGGTCAACAAAAGCGGCAAGGTCGCAGGAATTCAGTTCAGGGAGAGTCGTGGTCATTGCTTTGTCCTATCTTGAACAATCGATCATATCCCGATCAGTGTCTCGCGCCATAAGCGCCCCTATATACCTGCCATTATGAAAGTCGGGGTCAGGTCCGGCAATCGGACATTTGCGCAGCAAATGTCCGATTGCCGGACCTGACCCCGACTTTCATCACAGAGCCTTGGCGGCGGCGGTGACCTGGTCGCGCAGCCATTTGTGTTCGGGGGCCTGGTGCACGCGTTCGTGCCAGAGCTGGTAGAAGCGCATCGGCGGGAACTTGACCGGCGGCGTAAATACTTTGAGCGGTAGCGAGTTTTCGTAAAAACGCAGGAACTGGCGGCCTGTGGTCAGCACCAGGTCGGTCTGCGCCAGCATGTACGGGATCAGGCTGAAATAGGCCGATTCCACCGCTACATTGCGCCGCATTCCCTGGCGTTCCAGGAAGGAGTCGATCACGCCGCCGTATCCAGGCACCATTTGCGATGGTGCGACATGCGGCAGGGTGAGGTAGTCGTCCAGCGACATCGCGTCGCTGGCGGTGCGCTTGGCATATGGGCTGCCGGCATGCATGGCGCAGATGATCGGGTCTTCGAACAGTTTGGAAATGTGCAGGTGCTGCGGCGGTTCGTCCCAGTTGGCGATGACCAGGTCCATGTCGCCGTCCGACAGCAGGCGCAGGTAGTCGGTGCCGGGGCCGATCGAGTGGATCACCACGCGGCTCTTGGGTGAGCCCCGGCGTAGCATCGCCACCACATTCGGCAGGAACTGGCTGTCCAGGTAATCCGGCGCCGCGATGTTGAAGGTGCGCGCTTCCTCCTGCGCTACAAACGGCGTTTTTTTCACGAACAGCGATTCCGTCTCGTCCAGGATGCGCTTGGCCGGCTTGAGCAGGCTTTCACCGTGCTGGGTCGGCACCATGCCGCGCGCGCCGCGCACCAGCAGTGGATCGCCGGTCAGCTCGCGCAGTTTTCGCAGCGAGGCGGAAATCGAGGGTTGCGGTTGATTCAGTTTGAGCGCCACGCGCGACACGTTCTTCTCGACCAGCAGCAGGTAGAGAATTCGGATGAGGTGAATATCGAGGTGTTGCGGCAGGCCGGACATCTTGCTTACGTATATGAATTCGAATATCTTGAATATACGACATATTTCATGTCGTGGGGGCTCGAAAGCGCGTATCTTCGATAGATTGCCACTTCTTCAACTCAAGGATTTACATGGAATACCTGCTGCCCTACGGCTTGGAATGGGCGAATCTGCTGGTGCGCTGGCTGCACATCATCACGGGCATCGCCTGGATTGGCGCGTCGTTCTATTTCGTCTGGCTGGATAACTCGATCCGTCCGCCGGCTCCAGGTTCGGACCTGGCGAAGAAGGGCGTCTCCGGCGAGTTGTGGGCGGTGCACGGCGGCGGTTTCTATAATCCGCAAAAATACCTGGTGGCGCCGGCCGAACTGCCGAAGGAGCTGCACTGGTTCAAGTGGGAGGCCTATTCCACCTGGCTGTCCGGCATCGCGCTGCTGACGATTGCCTATTACTTCAATGCGCAGGCCATGATGGTGGACAAGCAGGTGGCGGACCTCTCCAGCCTGCAGGCGGTCGGCATCGGCATCGGCTTCCTGGTTGCCGGCTGGGTGGTGTACGACGCCCTGTGCCGCTCCCCGCTGGGCAAGAGCGAGAAGTGGCTTGGCCTGGTTGTGTTCATGTTGCTGGTTGCCGCGGCTTATGCGCTGACGCACTTGCTTAGCGGCCGGGCGGCCTTTATCCACATCGGCGCCATGATCGGCACCATCATGGTGGCCAATGTGGCGATGCTGATCATCCCGGGCCAGCGCAAGATGGTGCAAGCCATGCAGGCGGGCAGCCTGCCGGACCCGATCCACGGCATCAAGGCCAAGCAGCGCAGTGTGCACAATAACTACTTCACGCTGCCGGTGCTGTTCATCATGATCAGCAATCACTATGCGATGACCTACCAGAACAAGAATGCCTGGCTGGTGCTCGGTTTTATCATGGCGGCCGGCGTCTTCATTCGCCACTTCTTCAACCTGCGCCACAAAGGGCGAGTCGAGTGGCGCTATCCGGCGATTGGCGTGGCACTGCTGCTGGCGATTGCCGTGGTCATTGCACCATCCAAGCCTGCCGCCGTGAAGCCTGCGGCAGATCCCGCGGCGCAATTCGCGAAAGTGAAATCGATTGTCGACCAGCGCTGCCTGGCCTGCCATTCGGCGACGCCAACCCAGCCCGGTTTCGCCACGGCGCCGGCCGGCGTGATGTTCGACACGGCTGACCAGGTGCACCAGCGCGCGGCGCAGATTCACAAGCGCGCGGTGGAGCAGAAAGATATGCCGATCGGTAACCTGACCAATATGACTGACGCGGAACGCGCCGAACTGGGCGCCTGGTTCGCAGCAGGAGCGAAATGATGAACGACAAACTGACCCAATGGATCGACGCCCACTTCGATGAAGAAGTGGCATTCATGCAGCAGGTACTGCGCGTGCCTACCGATACCCCGCCTGGCAATAACACGCCGCACGCGGAAACGGTGGCGGAGCTGGTGAAGGCGTATGGCTGGAATGCGGAAAAGCATGTCGTGCCGGAGCGGGAAGTGCGCGATTACGGCATGGAGTCGATCACCAACCTGATTATCCGCCGCCCCTACGCAGCCGGCGGACCGACGGTCGCGCTGAACGCCCACGGCGACGTAGTGCCGCCGGGCGAGGGCTGGACCTACCCTCCCTACGGCGGCGTGATCGACAATGGCTATATCTATGGGCGCGCCGCAGCGGTGTCGAAATGCGACTTCGCCACCTATATCTTCGCCGTACGCGCGCTGGAAGCGCTGGGCGTCAAGCTAAAGGGCGGCGTCGAATTGCACTTTACTTACGACGAGGAATTCGGCGGCCTGCTCGGGCCGGGCTTCCTGCTGCGCGAAAAGCTGACCAGGCCGGATTACGTAATCGCGGCAGGTTTCAGCTACAACATCGTCACCGCGCACAACGCTTGCCTCCAGCTTGAAATCACCGTGCACGGCAAATCCGGCCACGGCGCCATGCCGGAAACCGGACATGACGCGCTGCAGGCGGCCACCAGGATTTTGAATGCGGTCTACGGCCAGCTGCCGGAACTGAAAAAGATCAAATCCAAGGTGCCGGGCATCGATTCGCCGACCATGCTGGTGGGCCGTATCGACGGCGGAACCAATACCAATGTGGTGCCGGGCAAGGTCGTGATGAAGATGGACCGCCGCATGATCCCGGAAGAAGATCCGGTAGCGGTGGAAGCACAGGTGCGCAAACTGATTGAAGACGCAGTGCAGGGCGAGCCCGGCATCCGCCTGGAGATCAAGCGCCTGCTGCTGTCGCATGCTTTGCGCCCGCTGCCGGCTGGAGAAAAGTTGGTGGCCAATTTGCAGAAGAATGCGCGCGCGGTGCTGGGCGAGGATATCCCGGCAGTCGGCACGCCGCTGTACGCCGATGCGCGTCTGTACGGCGAACAAGGCATTCCCGCAGTACTATATGGCGCTGGGCCGCGTAGCGTACCCGAATCGAATGCCAAGAAGGCGGATGAAAAACTGCTGCTGGAAGACTTGCGCAAGGCAACCAAGATCGTGGCCCTGACTTTGCTGGACTTCCTCGCAGCCGAGTAAAAAGGGGAGTAGCAATGTTTGAACGCAAGATGCTGGCTGGCTGGGGCGATATGGATTTCAACAGCCATATGGCCAACACGGCTTACCTGAACAAGGCGGGCGATATCCGCATGATGTTCCTGGGCGAGAATGGCTTCCCGATGGCGGAATTCAAGCGCCTGAACATCGGTCCTGTCGTGATGAAGGACGATATCGCTTATTTCAAGGAAGTGCTGCTGATGGATACCATCACCGTGACACTGGCGCTGGCCGGGATGTCGCAGGATGGCAGCCGCTGGATGCTGCGCAGCGATGTGTATCGCAGTGATGGGAAGCTGTCCGCCCGGATCAACAGCTCGGGCGGTTGGCTGGACCTGACTGCGCGCAAGCTGGTCACGCCGCCGCCGGCGCTGCTGGCGGCCTGGCACTCGCTTTACCAGACTGATGATTTTCAGGCGCTGCCTTCCAGCGTAGCTAAACCTTAAACCCCAAAACCGGTAAACCTGGGTCTGACCCAAGGGTCAGACCCGACATGCTGCAGTCACGGCACGGGTTTTATTTGAGGGTGCTCTCGAACAGCTTGTAGATGCGGCGGTACTGGTCGTACCAGCTCTCGGGCTGCACGTAGGCGTGGCGCTCCAGCGGGTACGCCGCCAGTTCCCAGTTGTCCTTTTTCAGCTCGATGAAGCGCTGCGTCATGCGCACCGAATCCTGGAAGAACACATTGTCGTCGACCATGCCGTGGGCGATCAGCAGGTGACCCTTCAGTTTATCCGCGTACTCGATCGGTGACGATTTGCGGTAGGCTTCAGGGTCGATATCCGGCGTGTTCAGGATGTTGGCGGTGTAGCCATGGTTGTAGGTGGTCCAGTCGGTTACCGGGCGCAGTGCGGCGCCGGCCTTGAACAAGTCCGGTTCGCGCAGCAGTGCCATGAAGGTCATGAAGCCGCCGTAGCTGCCGCCGTAGATGCCGACCTTGTCGATATCGCCCTGGTGGTTTGCCGCCAGCCACTTGGCACCGTCGACGTAATCGTCCAGTTCCGGATGACCCATCTGGCGGTAGATCGCCGTGCGCCAATCGCGGCCATAGCCTTTGGATGCGCGGTAGTCCATGTCCAGCACGATGTAGCCTTTTTCAACCAGCAGGTTGTGGAACATCTGCTCGCGGAAATAGTTCGGGAAGCGGTTGTGGGTGTTCTGCAGGTAGCCCGCGCCGTGCACGAACATCACGACCGGATACTTCTTGCCCGGTTCGAGGGTGGCCGGACGATACAGCTTGGACCAGATAGGCTGGCCGGCGCCGTGGGTGGATGGCACGGCTACCATCTGCGGCTGGATCCATTCGCGTGCCTTGTATTCGGCGCTGCGGGTATCGGTCAGCCTGGTTGCCGCGCCGCCGGCAGCCGGCACGGTGGCCAGTTGCGAAGGTACGTAGGCCGACGAGTAATGCACCAGCAGCTTGCGCTGGTCAGGAGAGAGGTCGAACTGTTCGACGCCGCCACTGAGCTGGGTCACTTCGCGCACGGTCGCATCCTTGGCCGAGGCCGAGCACACTTCATACTCTCCCGGCGTGCGGCGGTTGCACAGCATATAGGCCATGCTGCCGTCGGCATTCCATTTCACGTTCGAAGCTTCCCATTTGCCGCTGGTCAGGGCGCGCTGCCTGCCGTCGGCGCCCAGGGTGTACAGGTGGGCGTAGCCGGTTTCTTCGGACATGAACCACAGCGTGCTGTTGTCAGGCAGCCAGCCAAAATCGTTGTAGCTGTAGTTGATCCAGGCGTTGTCGGTCAGGCGGTGCAAGGACTTCAGCCTGGCGCCTTCCAGGTCGACGCCGGCCAGCCAGCGGTCCTTGTTATCCACTGTGCGCAGCATGACGGCGACTTTGGCGCCGTTGTCGCTCCAGGCGATACCGTCGCCTTCGTCGTTTTCCAGGCGGGTGGCGCGATTGCCTTTCAGGGCCGGCTGTTTGGCTGCTTCACGCAGGCCGGCCAGCGGGTCGGTCGCGATGCCCGGCAGGGAATCGAACGACAGGTCCTTGATGGCGCCGGTGCGCAGGTCGACCAGTTTTAACGATTGCGCCAGCGGCAGGTTGCGGCCGACGCGGGTGCGCTGGTCGTCGAATTCTTCGTAACCCGATTCGGTCACGTAGCGCGGCATTTTGCCGACGCGGCCGTTCTCGCTGCCTTTCGGCGAAGTGGCGACCATCAGCCAGCGGCCATCCGGCGACAGCGAGGAGGCATCGATGGAGACCTTGTCGCCGAAGTAGATCGGCGCCGGGGCGCGCGTGGCGTCGGCAGTGCGTTCGGCCTTGGCGCGGGCGCGCGTTTCATCGCGTTCGTCCTTCTGGCGCTTGAGGGTGGTGATCAGGCGCAGCTGCATTTCGCGCAGGTAGTCTTCATCCGGCGCGGCGGCAGGGTCTTTTGCGGCACGCGGCAAGGCGACAGGGGAGAGCAGGCGGTCGGCGCGATTCCAGCTGAACCAGTCGTTGCCGACCTTGAACTGCACGCTGCGGCCGTCGGCCGAATACTGCGGCGCGGAAGCGTTGGCGGTGCCGCGGCTGATCTGCAGCAGGGCGCCGGATTTCAGGTCGCGTTCGAACACGTCGCCGTTGCGCAGCACGATGGCGCGGGTGCGCTCACGGTTGAACACCATGTTCGGGCTGTCCTGGTTGGACAGCTCGGAGTCCGCCACCAGGCGCGGTTTGTCGCCGGCCAGGAAGGTATCGCGCAGCGAGGAACCGATGCGCTTTTGTTTATAGAAGATCTGCTTGCCGTCCCAGCTCCACCACGCAGCTTCGACCGGCGTGCCGATCCAGTCCGGGTGGGACATGGCCTGGTCGAGGGTGATAGGGGTTGGGGCTGTGGCAAACGCGGGGGCTGCCAGCAGGGCAGCCAGCATGGGAAGTGCAAGTCGTCGCATGGTCTCTGATGGGAAATGTAGAACTTCGAGGAAGGATTCTAACAGTCGTCCCCTCTACGAAAAGTATCAGGCTTGTAACAGGGTAGCGTCTGCGCCGCCGGGCCTCTAGAATGACGGGCATTCAGCTTATTCAGGAGACAAAATGGCAAAAAGCCATGTAGCGGCGCTGGTCCTGGCCTTGGTGGCCTCCGGTGCGATGGCGCAGCAACAGCCTGCCATGCAGTGGGAGACCGAGGCGCTTGCCGGGTCTTATAAAGAAAACATCAGTGAGGATGAAAAGATCGCCGGCCTGTCCAAATTGTGGTCGGAGGTGAAATACAATTTCGTCGATACCGCCACACTGGAAAAGCTGGACTGGGACAGGCTGTACCTGGAAACCCTGCCGCGCGTACGTGCCGCGCGCGGCACCGAAGAGTATTACCGCGTTCTGATGGAAATGGTGGCGAAGCTGAAAGACGGTCATACCAACGTCATGCCGCCAAATGAGCTGTCGGACCGGATGGGCGGCCTGCCGCTGCTGGTCACACGCCCGATCGAGGGCCGCGTCATCGTGACCGAGGTACTGGACCCCGGCCTGCGCGCCAAGGGCATCATGCCCGGCCTGGAAGTGGTGGCCGTGGATGGGGCCGAAGTGAAGACTTACGCTGCCCGTGAAATCACCCCGTATGTGAGTGCCTCCACACCGCAGGACGAAGCCCTGCGCACGTTCGGCACACAGTTCCTGCGCGGCGCAGTTGGCTCCGCGGCGCGCGTGACCTTCCGCGATGCCGCCGGCAAGCAGTTCGAGCAGCAAGTTGCCCGCGTCGGCCGCGATGCCCGCAAGGCCGCGACGGTCAATTCACCGTCGTTTGAATTCAGCATATTGCAGGGCGACGTGGCCTACGTTTCGCTCAATAGCTTTGATGACAATAGTGCGGCGGATGCCTGGCTGGCCGCCTTCGACGAAATCGCCAAGTCTTCGGCGCTGGTGATCGATGTGCGCCGCAATGGCGGCGGCAATTCGGATGTGGGCTACAAAATCCTGTCCACACTGGACGACAAGGCTTTCCTGACCAGCCGCTGGGCCACCCGCGAGTACAAGCCAACCTGGCGTGCCTGGGAGAAGGAGCAGCCGATGTACGCCGAAGCGCCGGACGCGATTCAACCCGACGCGCAGCGGCAGTACAAGAAACCAGTGCTGGTATTGACCAGTGCTGCCACCTTCTCGGCGGCGGAGGATTTTGCAGTCGCCTTTGACGTCATGCAGCGCGGCACCCTGGTGGGCGAGGCGACCGGCGGCAGCACCGGCCAGCCGCTGTTCATCAAACTGCCGGGCGGCGGCAGCGCGCGCATCTGCACCAAGCAGGATACCTATCCGGACGGCCGGGCATTCGTCGGCGTCGGTGTACAGCCGCAGCACCTGGTCAAGCAGACCGTTGAGGGCGTTCGGGCGGGCCGCGACGAGGTGCTGGAAGCAGCCCTCGCTTCACTGCAGCCGAAATAAAAAAAAGCCGCCGGACCAGGTCCGGCGGCTTTCTTTGCAAAGCAAAAGCTTAGAAGTGGTAAGCCACGCCCAGGCTGATGATCGATGCGTCGCTGGCAGGCTTCTGCCATTCAACGCGTGCGCTCACTTCTTTGGTGATCGCGTAGTTCAGGCCGATGCCGAACAGGGCGCGGTTCAGGTGGTCTTTGCCGCCGTCGCCTTTGAATTCGGCGCGGCCGTAGCCCAGACGGCCGTACACAGCCAGCTGGTCAGCTACTGGCATGGAAGCCAGCACGGAAGCGCTGATGTGGGTGCCCTTGACTTTTTCGGTGCCGAACACGTCGAAGTCGCCCAGCTTGCGGTAGGTACCTTCGATAGCGAAGGTCTCGTCGATCTTGTAGCCAGCGAACAAGCCGAAGCCGGTTTCGGTGGACAGGTCGTCGATCTTGGTCGAAGCTACATCGGCGCCGACGTAGAAATTGGTTGGCTCAGCTGCGGAAGCGGCGAAGGAGGTAGCGGCCAGCAGAGCGGCTGCGGTGATTTGCTTGATCATTGTTAAGTATTCCTATTTCTAGTTAGGTTGCCTGCTCTTGATACAAGGCAACATACCATTCTAACAATCTTAATTGGGTATTGCAAGTCCACTGTGCGTTCGTACAGTATAATTTCGGCATGCCTGGTTTTATCCTCACCCGCGCCTGGCGCGATGCCCGCGATGGGACGGAAATCGAGTTCTGGCTCGCGACCGACGACGGTCCCCGCAAAATATTGCTCACAGCACAAGCTTCGGTGGCTTTCGCCGAGGCTGCTTTGCGCGACACCATTGCAATCCTGGTGGCCGGCATGCCGGGCATCGACGTGCGTGAAGTTGCGCTGAAGACATTCCAGCACGAACCCGTGGTCGGCATCTACGCCAGCCATTACAAGCAGTTGCTGGCGCTGGAGCGCAAGCTGGGCGAGCGCGGCATCCGCCTGTACGAGGCGGACATCAAGCCGCCGGAGCGCTACCTGATGGAGCGCTTCATCACCGCCGGCGTTGAATTCGAAGGCGGCAAGCTGCGGCCGGCGCCGGAGTATCGCCCGCGCCTGCGCATGGTGTCGCTGGATATCGAAACCAGCGCATTTGGCGACCTGTATTCGATCGCACTGGAAGGTTGCGGCCAGCGCCAGGTCTATATGCTGGGCGAGCAGCCGGACGTTGCGCCTGAAGTAGACTTCTCCCTCGAATACTGCCCGACGCCGCGCCGCGTGATCGAAAAGCTCAATGAATGGTTCCGCGCGCACGACCCGGACGCCATTATCGGCTGGAGCGTGGTGCAGTTCGACCTGCAAACGTTGCAAAAGAACGCCGAGAAGTACAAGGTGCCGCTGCTGCTCGGCCGTGAAGGCCGCCCGGTTGAATGGCGTACCCACCAGGCGCGCGACGGCTATGTGTTCGCCACCATCCCGGGCCGCATTGCCATCGACGGCATCGAGGCCCTGCGCGCCGCTTCCTGGACCTTCCCGTCCTTCAGCCTGGAGAACGTGTCGCAAGCCTTGCTGGGGGAGGGCAAGGATATCGGCAGCGATTACGACAAGATGGCCGAAATCGAGCGCCGCTTCCGCGAGGACAAGCCTGCCCTGGCCACGTACAACCTGAAAGACTGCGAACTGGTCACGCGTATTTTCGAGAAGACGCGCGTGATGGACTTCATCCTTGAGCGTTCCCACGTGACGGGATTGGTGCCCGACCATATGGGCGGTTCGATTGCCGCCTTCAGCCACCAGTACCTGCCGCGCATGCACCGCGAAGGCTATGTGGCGCCGAATGTGGGCGAGATTCCGGCCGTTGCCTCACCCGGCGGCTTCGTGATGGATTCGCGTCCAGGCCTGTACGACTCGGTCGTGGTGCTGGACTTCAAAAGCCTGTACCCGTCCATCATCCGTTCCTTCCTGGTCGATCCGGTGGGCATGGTCGAAGCCGAGGCGGAGGCGGAAGCAGGCGGCGACCCGGTGCCTGGCATGCGCGGCGCCCAGTTTTCGCGCGCGCACCACTGCCTGCCCGCCATTACCACCCAACTCTGGCAGGGCCGCGATAGAGCGAAGCGCGAAAAGAACGACGCGCTGTCGACGGCGCTCAAGTTGCTGATGAATTCCTTCGTCGGCGTGCTCGGCTCAACCGACTGCCGCTTTTACCATCCTCAGCTCATTTCCTCGGTCACGCTGCGCGGCCATGAGTTGCTCAAGCTTACGCGCGAGCTGGTGGAAAAGGAAGGCTACGAAGCGATCTATGGCGATACCGATTCCATTTTCATCTGGCTCAAGCGCCCGCATGAAACGGAGGAGGCGCTGGCCATTGCGCGCGCGCTGGTCGCCAAAATTAACAAATGGTGGACCGAGCGCCTGCGCAAGAAGTACAAGCTGGAATGCCACCTGGAGATCGAGTTCGATACCTATTACCAGAAGTTTTTCATGCCGACCATTCGCGGTACGGACATGGGCAGCAAGAAGCGCTACGCTGGCCTGACCAGCGACGGCGATATCATCTACCGCGGCCTGGAAGTCGCGCGCAGCGACTGGACCCCGCTGGCGCAGCAATTCCAGCAAGGCCTGTTTGCCCGGATCTTCCGCAATGAGCCTTACCAGGACTTTGTACGCGACTATGCGCGCAACACCTTGTCCGGTGCGAACGACGAACTGCTGGTGTATCGCAAGCGCCTGCGTCATCGCCTGGACGAATACCAGGTGAATGTACCGCCGCAGGTGCGTGCCGCGCGCCTGGCCGATGAATTCAATAAGGCGCAAGGGCGCCCGCTGCGCTACCAGAATGGCGGCCGGATCAGCTACGTGATCACCACCAGCGGCCCGGAGCCGCTGGAAGTGCAGCGCTCACCGATCGATTACCAGCACTATCTCGACAAGCAATTGCAGCCGATCGCCGATGCGATCCTGCTGCCGCTGCATGACAGCTTCACTGCCTTGACCACGACGCAGCAGGCACTGTTCTAGGGCGCAGGCGTATAGCGCAGGCCAAACCAGTAGAGCGTCGGGATCGAATGGCTGTCTTTCAGCACCTTGCCGGCTGCGCCGACCGTGCTGGTAAGGCGCTCGCCGGTCAGGTTCTGCGCCTGCGCCAGCAGGGTAAGGCCTGGCTGGAGTCTATAGCTGGCTTGCAGGTCGACCTGGTGGCGGGGCGCCCAATACAGGTCTTGCCACTCGATGTCCGGCACCACCGCACGCAAGGCCTGGCCCTGCCGGTTATAGGCGGCGCGCAATTCCAGTGCCCCATTGCCGTAGAAAATCGACAGGTTGCGCGTCTGGCCGGGTTGGCCTGTCAGGTGACCAATGGTGCGGGTGCGCTTATCGGACTTCAGCACTTCCATGCGGCCTTTGAGCAGGGTCCAGTTGGCGCTGAAGCCAAAGTCGCGCGCGGCAGGGTGCAGCCACGCCAGCGAATTCACTACCGCGCTGATTTCCAGTCCCTTGATCGAGGCCGACGCGGCGTTGACCGGCTTCGTTACGACAGCATTCGCATAGCTGACGCCTTCGTAGGTGTAGCCCAGCGAGGAGGCGTTGAAGATTTCGTCCTTGATGTCCTTGTTGAAAACGGTGGCAGACAGCAGGCCGCCAGCCTGCGGCGGCAGCTTCCAGTTGACGCCAAGATCGGTATTGGTGGACAGGCGCGGCTTGATGTCGGGATTGCCGGCCGTGACGGTGACGCCAGTGGCGTTGGCATTCCCGCGCTCACCAGGGTTCGCGAAGTCGATCGAACTGCGCGCCGCATACGAGTCGTAAGCAGGGCGGCCGATGCTTTGGCTGGCGCCCATTCTCACATCGAGCGATGGCGACCACTGGTAGCTGGCCAGCGCAGAGGGCAGGGCGAAGTGGTAGCGCGACCCGGTGGGCAGGTCCGTCCATGCACCTGCGACGCGCGCACGGCCGATCGTAGACTGGCGAGTGGAATCCAGGTGCACGCCGAACCGGGTCTTCCAGGCGTTGGCAGCATAGCCAAGCATGCCGTAGGCGCCGGCAATGCGTTCCGTATGTTCGTAATTGTCCTGGTTGCCCAGGGCGGTCTGGTCCACCGCATTCAGGCCCCCTGCGGCGCGCAGCGTGTCGACATAAGCGGCTGCGCGCTGCGGATCGATCGTCAACATGTCCAGGCCGGACTGGTTGTATATCAGCCCCGGCCCGACTGGTCCGAGCACGTCGGACAGCGTGCCTTGTTTTGCACCGGTATTAGGGGAAAACTGTGTGCGTGAAAGGCTGTAGGAGGATGCATCGCGCGTGAAGCTGGTGCCGACGGCATAGCCCCAGCCCGGGCCGTCGCCGTTGTGGCGGAAGTCCAGGCGCAGGTACTTGATGTCGTTGCCGGCATTGCGGTGAAAACCGGAATCCGGGCGGTAGTAATTGAGCCTGTAGTTTTCCAGCTTGTAGTAGGCGGCCGGTGAAATATTAAAGGAGTGATCGAGCGATTCCGTGTTGTAGTCAATCGCGTAATCCGGAGTCGGGGTGGGCGAGGTATCACCGGTTCCCGGCGGGCTGTTGCGGCTGCCGGTCGAGTATTTGATCATCAGGATGGGCTCGCGGTAGGACGCACGCGAAGCGCCGGCACGCAGGCTTGCCACTTGTTGTGCTGCGGTTTCCCAATCCAGTCCGGTTTGCAGCAAGCTGGTGGCAGTGGTGGCTTGCTGCCGCGTGTAACCAACTTCAACGTCGCCTGCTGGATAGCGGCCCGAGGTGGCGGCCTGGCCCAGTACTTTCGCGCGGTTGCGCGGATCGATGATGAGCTCATTGCGTTCCATATCGTCACGCGATACGAAGCGCCCGCCGGTCGCGAAGCCGCGCAGTGTGCCGGAGAACTTTGCTTCCAGCTTGGCGGCAAGGCCGTATTGCTCGCGGCGATTCTCCGAATACCAGTATTTGTCCTGCTGCGGCACGGCAAAGCCGTTGCCCTGGTTTGCCCCGCCCTGCAGGACGCCAGCCGCATTGTAGAAGCTCTCGCTGGTGCTGTCGGTGGTCATGTGGGCGTTGGCGCTGCTGGCTGTCGCCTGGTAACTGGCCGCTATTACCAGGCCAAACTGCCGCTGCGGGCCGAACGTAGTACTGGCGGTACCCGCCAGGCGTTGTCCGATGCGGTCGTGGCGGTGCGGACCGGCGGCATCGTTTGGCTTCCCCAGGGCTGCTTCCACGGACAGGAAGTCGCTGCCGCCAAGTGCGAAGGCGCTGCGCGTCCGCACGTCGATGGCGCCGCCGATGCCGTGTGCGTCCTGGTCGGGCAGGAAGGTTTTCGATACCAGCATTGCGCCGATCATCGACGAAGGCAGCAGGTTAAGGCGCGCGCCGCGGCTGGCGGAGCCATTGCCGTTGGCGACGCCGGGCGAAGCGACCGGGATGCCGTCGATCGTGACCGGGTTATAGGCCGCGCCCAGGCCGCGAATGACTGGTGCGGCGGCTGTATCGCGCGGCCGTTCGTTGTCAAGCACCGGCAGCAAGGCTACGCCGGGCAGGCGGCGCAGGACATCGAGCGCAGTCAGGTCGGGCAAGGATTGTACGTCGCCTGCGCCTGCCACATCGGCAATGCCGGTGTAAGCAAGTTTGGCGGCAACGGCATCCTGCCGCGGGTCGCTGGCGCCGCTGACGATGACTTCCGGGATTGGTGGCTCCTCGGCGGCACGGGCCTGCCCGTGGAAGGCAAGCGTATTGAGGACGGCGACGGCGATGCCGGCCAAACGGTATTGGTCTTTTACTTCATGCATGTGAAATCAGGGGTGCTAATCACGCGGCGTGGAGAGCCGCATTACCCACTTTGTGAAAAATAGCAGGATCACCGTGCCCGCCAGGTCGCCAAGCCCCATGACGGCAAAGCTGCCCAGTAATTGGCCGCGCCCCTCGTATAAGGCAAACCAGATGTGATGAAGCAAGGGACTGGCCAGTGAATAGGCGACGGCACAGACCAGCATCTGCCAGGCAGCCAGGTTGGCCAGCGAGCCTTGCAGGTCGAGCCAGCGCCTGGCGCCAAGGTAGACAAGATAGGGCGCTGCACTGGCAAGGATGCCTCCGGCAAAGGCGCGCACCGGTTCGTGCGGGAACAGGACGAGGAAGCAGTAAAGCCAGGAAACCGCCAGCAGGCCGATTGCACCTGCTTCGGCAAAAAGCAGGGTGGCCAGCAAGCGCACGCCGGCGGGCAGGTAGATCCAGTTGATACCTTCGGCGAACTCCAGCTTCTTGAACAGGAGTTCATTGATCAGCAAGGCAGCGCCAAACATCACCATCGTCGCAAAGATCATGGAAAGGTTCTGGCGGATGCTTGTCATGCTAGTCGTTTGTCGTGGACGAATCCCCAGATCTTAACACCTTCAGCGCCCGGCAAATGGTGTGCCGAACACACCGACGGCCAGTTCCATCCAGACTGCCAGCAATCCGATACCAAGCGCAATTGCCAGTACTGCTTTCTGCACCCTGTTGTCCATGCGGTTTGCCAGAAGCACGTAACTGCCGCCGCTGACCACAAGCAGCATCCCCGCTGCAAGGAAGTCAAACCAATCCCATCGCACTTCGTCAGTGAACTGCATTGCAATCAAAGGGACGAGCAATATCGTCGCGGCGCCAAGGCCGACACAGGCCATTTTTTTGGGGATTGCCATGGTCCTCTCCTGTTCCGGGTGAAGATGTTACTTTATCCGTCCATTGTGAAGCTTGGATGCACTCAGTGTGAAGTCTTCGGCCCATGGGCCAGCGCGCAGGATGCGACGCCGCCCACCAGCAGTAATATTGCCATTACCTCGACGATGGCTGGCCAGCGCTCTTCCCATAAAAATCCGTAAAGGGCGGCAAACAAGGTTTCGAAGACGATCATCTGGCCGGTCAGGGTGAGCGGCAAGGCGCGGCTGGCGTAGTTCCAGAAGCCGTTGCCGGTGATCGAGCAAAGAAGGGCGACACTGGTCACTACCGCAGCGAAGTACAGCCATTCGGGCGTGCTGTGTTGCGGCGCTCCGCATGACAGCGCCGGTACCGCCAAAAGCAACGCTTCGGCGCCGGTGACCAGGCCGGTAAGCATACTCCATTCATGCGCTGTGACGGCCTTGAGGCGGGCCAGCCATCGGCTGTTGCCGACTGCATAGGCGGTCCAGGAGGCGAGGGCGCCGCTCGCATACAGCACGCCCGCGAGCGAGCCGGATTGCATGTGTTGCCAGCTTATGCAAAACAGGCCGGCGCTACTGAGGACAATTGACGGCAGCAGGCGTGGCAAAGGAATGGCGCCGGCATCGCGGCTGCCGACCAGGGTTATTACCACCGGCAGCAAGCCGATCACGATAGATGCCGTGGCGATGCCACCGGTCTGCACCGCCTTTGCCAGGAAAAAGTAGTACATGATGTTGCCGGTAAAACTGAGCCAGGCCAGCGCCTTCCATTCGCGCCACGCCAGCATGGCGAACAGGCGGCGCCAGGAGCGCGCAACCAGGATGGCGGCGATCAGACCATATGCCAGGTAGCGGCCTGCAGAGAGCTGGATCGGCGTGAAGCCGCGCGTCAGCTCAGGTGCGAGGAATACCAGTCCCCAGAATGCGCCGGCGATGATGCCGGCAATAATACCAAGTGAAATATTCAACGTCCACCTCCCAAATAGGGACATGGTGGATGCTGCGCGCCGTAAGGTCTTGGCGCAGCCTACTGTATTTTTGTGCCAGGCTCCTGTCCCCGGCGGCGATAGGCCGCCGGCGTGGTGCCCAGCTGGATGCGCATGGCGCGGGTGAGGGCGCTCTGGTCCCCGAAGCCGGTACACTGGGCGACATCGGCAATCGGCTGGCAGGTATGGCGCAGCAGTTCGCAGGCGCGATTGAGGCGCCGCGAGAGAAGCCAGGCACGTGGGCTTGTATTCAGCTCGTCCTGGAACAGCGCATGCAGGCGGCTCACGCTCATGCGCGCAAACTGCGCCATCGATTCCGTCGTCCAGGGCAATGCGGGATTGGCTTCCGCATGTGCCAGCAGGGCGGCCAGGCGCGATTGCGGGCGTGGCTGCTCCAGCATGAGGGCGTCCAGCAGCAGCGGCAGCCAGCCCTGGAGCAGCGATGGCGGTGCCGCGCGGCCAGCGATTGAAAGGTGCATGAATTCGACCAGCTTGCGCGCAGCAGGGCTGATGTCGGTGAAGGGCCTATCGGCAATGCGTTCCCAGACCGGGTGGCCTATTGCAGCCTGGTCGACGTCCACGACCAGCGAGTGGTTTTCAACGATGCTGTGCTGCGCATGCCATGCGCCCGCCACGACCACCGCGCCTTTCAAGGGATTAAGCCTGTCGCCCTTGCCCTCAATGTCGAGCTGCACTTCGCCGGACAGCGGCAACACCAGCTGGGCGAAGGTGTGCTGGTCCGCCGCCCATCGCTCGCTGTAGCTGCGGATGTCGATGTCGACCAAAGTGGGATGGGTGATAGGCACGGTAGAAGCTGTGGTGCGGGATGGAGGCCACAGTTTACTAAAGTTCACTAAATAGTGGCCGAATTTCGCGAGGCCGGTTGAACAGGTCCTGTCTCCTTGATATAAGTTTTGAACATCCAGGGAGGGTATGTCGATGAAGGCATTTGCATTCGTAACAGGGGCCATGCTGGCTGGCTGCATTCCCGCCGCGGCACAAGACTCCGCACCGCTCGCCTATGAATGCCAGCGGGCTGCGGGGGCCATCCGTATCGACGGAAAGCTGGACGACCCGGCATGGCAGGACGCGCCGTGGACCGCCGATTTCGTCGACATCGAGGGCGGCAGCAAGCCACGGCCTAAATTCCGCACGCGCGTAAAAATGCTGTGGGACGACCAATACCTCTACATCGCTGCCGAACTGGAGGAACCCGAAGTGACGGCCACGCGGACCCGGCGCGATTCCGTGATCTTCAAGGACAATGATTTCGAGGTCTTCATCAAGCCGCTGCCGGACACCAAAAGCTATTACGAATTCGAGATCAATGCCTTCAACACCGGCTGGGACCTGTTCCTGCCCAAACCCTACAACGAAGACGGCCAGCCGGATAATAGCTGGGACATCGAGGGCCTGCAGACCGCCATCGCGGTACAGGGAAGCTTGAACCAGCCCGGCGACAAGGACCGCGGCTGGACGGTGGAAATCGCCTACCCCCTGAACGCCTTCGCCTCGCGCCAGGCCGTCCCGCATCCCAGGCAGGGCAGCACCTGGCGCATCAACTTCAGCCGCGTCGAATGGACCGCCGGCCAGCCGAAGGAAGACAACTGGGTGTGGTCGCCGCAAGGCCTGATCGACATGCACGTGCCAGGCCGCTGGGGTTACCTGCATTTCTCCGAAAATACTTCCACACTAAACAAATAGCGGCACGTGCCACTACAGGGCGGAAAGCCACTGTCGCAAATCCGCTGCACTCTTGTTTACTAATCAAAACTAAACTTCATTCAAACATTGAAAGTTTGTTGAAGTGTCATGGCCTCCTTTGTAAGAATTCTCCTGAGTGGACGCGATCCCATCGATGTGCAAACGGCATCGTCGCCGTTTAGTAAATCGATGATTCGAGGCTTGCTACCGCGATATAAAGCCCTAAAACGGGCATAACCAGGAGACACGCATGACGTTCAACACCCATCTCGCTTCACGGCAGCGCGGCTGCCGCGCTACGCCCATCGCCATGGCGGTGAGCGTGGCACTGCTTTCCCTTGCAAGCGCCCAGGCGCAAACCGCGTCCACCGACCCGAATACCGTGGTCGTCACCGGTTACCGCTATGCGATCGAGAAGAGCCTCGACCAGAAGCGCGACGCCAATTCGATCGTGGAAGTGATCACCGCCGAAGATATCGGCAAATTCCCGGACAAGAACGTGGCGGATGCGCTGCAGCGCGTACCGGGCGTGGTGGTGACCCGCAGCGGCGGCGAGGGCAAGAACGTCAGCGTGCGCGGCCTGTCGTCGGAACTGACCCTGACCCAGTTGAACGGCAACTACATCGCCACTGCCGAATCCAATGGCGATCCATCGCGTTCGTTCAACTACACGATGCTGCCGTCGAACATGCTGTCCAGCGCAGAGCTGTTCAAGACTCCGGAAGCGCGCATCGACGAAGGCGGCGTTGGCGGCACCGTAATCCTGCATACCCGCCGTCCACTGGAAGTGAAATCGGGCTCCGGCTTCGTTTCAGCGGATGGCACCTGGGCCGATACCACAAAGAAGACCGACGGCCAGTTCTCCGGCCAGTATGCCTGGCACGATGAGGACAACCGTTTTGGCATCCTGGTCGGCCTGACCAGGCAGAAGCGCACCACCCGCACCATGGGCGCCAGCACCGAGAACTGGCAGTGGTATGGCGACGATTACGATGCCCATCCGGCCACCGACGTCAATGGCAAGCCATCGGAGCTGAGTTCCTACTGGTGGGGCCAGTCGGGCTTCTACGACCAGGGCGGCAAGTACTACACCAACTTCATGATGCCGACTTCGGTCAACCTGAACGTGAAGAGCGAGGAGCGGGAACGCAAGGGCGGCCAGATGACCCTGCAATTCAAGCCGGTGCGCAACCTGACGCTGACAGCCAACTACTTCCGCTTCAACCTGTCGCAGAACTCGCAGACCAATATCCTGAAAGTCCCTGAGTGGAACCTGGCGCGCTACAACGGCGACGGCAACTGGCCGGGCGGCCGCATGCTCGACGGCCTGACCTTCGACCGCAGCGGCACCCTGGTGACCGGCGCCCAGTACAGCGCCCATGCCGGCAAGGCCTACTACTGCAGCGAAGCGCAAGCCGCGGCAGCCGGCAAGCAGCCTGGCGGCTGGGGGCCGGATGATTGCACCATCCCGACGCCGCAGATCACCGGCAGCTACAACCAGGAAAAATCGCTGTCGCAGACCGCCGACTTTGAAGCCGAATGGCGCGGCCAGTCGCTGGACGGCATCTTCAAGTTCGGCCGCACCTGGGCCAGCGGCGGACCGAAAATGCAGATGACGATGCCGATCAAACCGCGCGTGCAGAATGCCGACGGCAGCTGGACCCTCGGCAACTACGCAAGCTCCTGGAACACGGTCGGCACGCCGGCCATGGTGTTCTCGCCGGAGCTGATGGCCAACCTGGGAAAAGGCATCGGTGAGATCGACCTCGGTTCCACCTCGTCGTCATGGACCAGGAACAGCACCCAGCAGAAGTATGCCCAGGCCGACATGACATGGCGCACCGAGAGCACCTGGCTCGACTCGCTGCAATTCGGCGCCAAATACCGTGATGGCGGCACCCACCGCGCCACCGGCAACAACTACTGGGTTTGCAAAGGCGCCGACCCGTCCGACTACGACAAGCGCTACCAGGCAGGCTGCGATCCGACCGCGAACAAATTCCTGCCGCAGTTCCTGTACGGCGGTTCGCTGGGCAACCTGGCAGGCGGTATCAATGCCAGCGCCTTCCCGGCGATCAATTACCCGGCCTACATCTCCTTCCTGAACCAGTCGTACGGGACGATGCAGACTCGTAACGAAGATAATTTCGTCTACAACGTCGACGAGAAGATCAGCTCGGCCTACCTGCAGGCTAACGTGAAGACCGAGCGCCTGCGCGGCAACGTCGGCATGCGCTTTGTGCGCACCAGGCAGCATGCCGATTCGACCGACCAGGTGGAGAGCTACAACGACTACTTCTTCAACGGCGCCAATGGCAGCCCGGCACCGTGCCTGGCAGGCGGCCTGCCGGCTGCGGGCGCACCAGCGGGCTCGGGTTGCACCAGTGGCTTCACCCGCCTGCCTGACAGCATTGCACGCGATTCGTCGTTCGTGGTCAGCTCGCTCGATCGCAGCTACAACGACGTGCTGCCAAGCTTCAACCTGGCGTATGAGCTGACCAAGGACCTGCTGCTGCGCGCGGCGGCATCCAAGGTAATCTCCCGTCCAAGCTACAACGACATCGCTTCGCCAGGCGGCCTGCAGTACTACAGCCAGGAATACGTCAATGACCGTCGCCTGATCGGCGGCGGCGACCAGCAAGGCTGGTTCGGCGCCGGCAGCAACAAGCAGCTCGAGCCGTACAAGGCCAAGCAGTTCGACCTGGGCCTGGAGTGGTATTTCCATCGCGGCTCCGTGCTCGGCATCGACTTGTTCCGCAAGAATGTCAGCAACTTCGCCGTTCCCGTGGTGCGCGACGTGACCATGAACGTGGGTGGGCAGAACGTGATCGTGCAACGCTACTCGACCAGCGCCGGCGGCCGTGACGGCGTATCGAAGGGCGTTGAGCTGTACGCGCAGCATACGCTGGACATGGGCCTCGGCTTCCAGTTCAACTACACCTACAACAAGACCAACCAGGCGGATATCACGATGGCGGACGGCACCAAGATCGGCGAATCCCCGCTGGTCGGCAGCGCCAAAAACCAGATGAACCTGACAGTGTTCTACGAAACCGACAAGTTCCTGGCGCGCGCTTCGTACAACCGTCGCGGCGAAGTGGTGGATGGACTGGTCAACGGCCTGAACGTGTATGAGGAGCCGTATTACCAGGTCGACTTGAACGTGGCCTACAACATCACCAAGGAGCTGAGCCTGACTGCTTCGGTGCTGAACCTGACCAAGGAGGAAACGCGCTCCCACCTGGGCAACGACACCAAGGATCGCTTCTACTCCAATGGCTATGCCGGCCGCATTGCCTACTTTGGCTTGAACTACAAGTTCTGATGCTTCCCTCCTTCCTCCCCGCGCTTCGCGGCAGGGGAGGTTTTTTCCTGTTTTGGGTGCCGCAATGAACCAGCACAACCGAATCAGCAAGCTTGCAATCGTTGGCGCGATGCCATGAGCACGCACCTGTACTGGCGCTCCCTGGCGGCCCTGCTGCTGGGCCTCTGCCTTACGGTGGTGGCAGCGGTCGCGTCGGCGGCTACGCCGGTCCGCACCGTCATCGGCGATAGCTGGAGCTTCCGCCTCCTGCCCGGCAACACGCAGCTCGCCGCGCATCCCGAAGCCTTGCCTTGGCATTCTGCAAAGGTGCCGGGAACGGTGCACAGCGACCTGTTCGCCCGCAAGCTGATCCCTGATCCGTACGTCGGCGCCCCGGAGGCCGGTTTGCAATGGATCGGCCTCGCCGATTGGGAGTACCGCACGCATTTCGATGCGTTGAAGCAGGCGGCGCGCAGTGACCTCGTGTTCGAGGGCCTCGATACCTTCGCCGAGGTCTGGCTGAATGGCGAGAAGCTGTTCGATGCCGACAATACCTTCCGCACCTGGCGCATTCCCGTGCAGGGCAGGCTGCGCGCAAAAGGCAATGAGCTGCGTGTGATTTTGCGCTCACCGATTACAAGGCTGCTGCCGGCTGTTCGAGCCATGCCGCGCAAGCTGGCGGGAAACTATCCTTCCCCCTTTGGCGATGAGCCGCCCGATGCGATGACCGGCAACTTCGTGCGCAAGCCCGGCTATCACTACGGCTGGGATTGGGGCCCGCGCTACGTTACTGCGGGCATATGGAAGCCGGTCGTGCTGGAAAGCTGGGATGCGGCGCGCATCGATAACCTGCAGCTGCGGCAGGATCACGTTAATGAAGCGCGTGCCGATATTGCGGCAGTCGTTTCTGTCGATGCGGTGCGCGATGGCGCGTTTCAACTGCGCTTGTGGCAAACCGCGCCCGGCGGCAAGCGCTCGCTGGCGGCCTTACGCCGCGTCGGGCTACGCGCAGGTGGCAACCGCATTGAACTGCCGCTGCGCATCGACCGCCCGCAGCGCTGGTTCCCTAACGGCTACGGCGCACAGCCCTTGTATCGCTTCGAGGTTGAAGTCAGCGATGGCAAGGCCGCCATTGCCAAAGCCAGCGCCCGCACCGGCTTGCGCAGCATCGCCTTACGCCGCGAGCCGGATGACAAGGGCAGGAGCTTCTATTTCGAAGTCAACGGTATTCCAGTATTCGCCAAAGGCGCGAACAGTATTCCGTTCGATATGTTCCAGCCGCGCGTGAGCAAGGGGCAGTTGCGCCGCGTGCTTCAGTCAGCACGCGACGCCAACATGAATTTCCTGCGCAGTTGGGGCGGCGGATATTACGAGAGCGAAGACTTCTTCGATCTCGCCGATGAACTGGGGCTGATGGTATGGCAGGATTTCATGTTCGGCGGCGGCATGCCGCCGGCATATGACGACACCTTTCGCGCCAACGTGCTCGCGGAAGCCCGTGACAACGTGCGCCGGCTGCGTAACCATCCGAGTCTCGCACTTTGGTGCGGCAACAACGAGGAAGAAATCGCCTGGAAGTACTGGGGCCCCGGCAAGGAAATGATGGCAGCCGATCCCGCCTTCGCCAGCAAAGTCTGGAACGGTTACGTGCAGCTTTTCGGCACCGGCCTGCGCAAGGTCGTGGCAGAAGAGGGTGGCGGTATCGCCTACTGGGCCAGTTCGCCCAGCGACGACCTGGCCGAGGTGGCAAACACGCCGGCCAGCGGCGATATGCACTATTGGGAAGTGTGGGGCAACCCGGCGCACCCGCCTTCGAAGTACCTGGAGATCACGCCGCGCTTCATGTCCGAGTACGGCCTGCAGGCGTGGCCGGTGCAGCGCACGATTGACGCCTTCGCCAGTCGCGGCGAGCAGGGTATTGCCTCGCCAGTCATCGAGGCGCACCAGAAATTCCTGGCCGGGAAGGGTAATGAACGGCTGATGAAGTACGTGAACTACGAGTTTGGCGAACCGAAGGACTTTGCCAGCTTCGTCTATCTTGGCCAGGCGGCGCAGGCGGAAGGCATCGAGCTGGCGGCGCTGCACCACCGCGCCAGCCGGCCATACACAATGGGCACGCTGTATTGGCAGCTTAATGATGTCTGGCCAGGCGCCTCGTGGTCGAGCGTGGATTGGTTCGGGCGCTGGAAGGCGCTGCATTTCCACGCGCGCCGTTTCTACGCCCCGGTTGCCGTAGCCGCGCTGCGCAGCGCCGAAGGCAGGACTTCCATCAGCCTGCTCAATGACCGCACGCACGCCGTGCGCGGCGAATTACGCCTGCGGCTCATGACGCTTGATGGCACGCCGCTGCGTGAGGAGCGCAAACCGGTTGAACTGGCACCGTTGTCGGCGACGAAGCTGGCCAGCTATACCGACCTGGAATTGCTGGGTGATGCGGACCCTGCGTCAACAGTCGCCGTATTCGACCTGCAGGCGGAGGGCGAGCCCGCCTCGCGCCGAGTGGTGTACTTCAAGGCCGCGAAGGACATGGGCTGGCCCGATCCTGGCCTGAAGGCGGAGCTGCGCCGCGACGGAAGCGGCTTCACGCTTGAGCTGCGTGCCGCGAACCTCACGCGCGCCCTGTGGATCGACTTCGGCGACGCGGACGCCGAGATTGCCGATAACGCAATGACGCTGCTGCCCGGCGAACCGGTGGCCTTGCATATCGCGTCCAAAGCCAGCCTCCCGGCGCTGCGCAAGTCCTTGCGCCTGCGCTCATTGGCTGGCGAGGTGCGTGTTTACTAAAACAAGCTAAAAGATCTAATTTTTTACTGCTCTTGTTGACGCCTGCAAAAGGCGGCTGATATAAAACTTACCCATGTGCAGGCGCCCAAACCGGCACACGCCAGGCACCTGGAAGCGCTCAAAGAGGCGTTTATTAAACTGAACATTGGAGACTCCCTTCATGCACTTGAACTCCCGCCAGGAGGTGCAGCCGTGAGCCAGGTCACTTTGCGCGACATCGCCGAAGCCACCGGGCTATCGATTGGCACGGTCTCGCGTGCGCTGAAGAACCAGGCCGGCATGACCGAGGTGACCCGCAACCAGGTGCGCCAGGCCGCCGAGAAAATGGGCTATGACTTCGGACAGCTCAAGAAAGGGCGCATTCGCCGGATCGCCTTCCTGTTGCATAGCCAGCACAATACGCTGGCATCGAGCCAGTTCTATTCCCCGGTGCTGCATGGCGCCGAGGCGGCTTGCCGGCGCGAGGGCATTGCGCTGTCTTTTATCGCAGTGGGACCGGCCGAACCGGTGCAGGGCCTGATCCGCGTGCACCAGCCGGATGCCATCCTGTGCGCAGGCTTCTTCGAGCCGGAAGTACTGGCGGCCTTGCAGCAATCCGGCAAGCCCATCGTGCTGGTGGACATGCACCGCCGCGGTTTCACCTCGATCAATCCGGACAATGTGCGCGGCGGCTACCTGGCCACCCAGCATTTGCTGCGCTGCGGCCGCAAGCGCATCGCCATGATGTCAGGCTCACTGGCCCACTACAGCATCCAGCAGCGCAATCGCGGTTTCCGCCAGGCGCTATTCGATGCCAAGGTGTTTGCCGACCCGGACCTGGAAGTCATTGTTCCCACCATGGGCGAGGGCGACGAAGCCGTGGTGGAAGCCATGCGCAGCCTGCTCGGCCTTCCAAAACGGCCGGACGCGCTGTTCTGCTACAACGACAGCACGGCGCTGATCGCCATGAAGCATTGCCTGAACGAGGGCATGAAGATCCCGCATGACATCGCAATCGTCGGCTTCGACGATATCAGCAGCGCGGCCGCCGCCATCCCCCCGCTCAGCACCATCCACGTCGACAAGGAAGACCTGGGACGGGCGGGGATCGAACTGCTGCTGCAAAGACCGGAAGAAGCCCCCTCCCAGATAACCATGCCAGTCGAATTGATCGTGCGCGAAAGCAGTTGCGACGACTAGCGTACCCACCAGGACCAACATGACCACACTCCCGAATTTCCGCGACCCGGATGTCCTGCTCGACCACGCGCGCCACACCATGCGCTTCTATCATCCGCGCGCAATCGATCCGGCCGGCGGCCTGTATCACTACTTCAAGGACGACGGCACCGTCTACGATGCGCAGCACCGGCACCTGGTCAGCAGCACGCGCTTCGTGTTCACCTATGCCATGGCTTACCGCCATTTCCATGATCCGGCCTATTTGGAAGGCGCACGCCATGCGCTGCGCTTCCTGCGCGAAGTGCACCGCGAGCCAGGCGGTAGCGGCTATGCCTGGATGCTGGATGGGCGCGAGGTGGAGGATGGTACCCAGCACGCCTACGGCCAGGCGTTCGTGCTGCTCGCCTATTCGCACGCCACGATGGCGGGCATCGAAGAGGCGCGCGCATGGATCGGCGAGACCTTCGAACTGATGGAAAAGCACTTCTGGGACGAGCAGGCAGGCCTGTACGCCGACGAGGCGACCCGCGACTGGAGCGTGCTTTCGAGCTACCGCGGCCAGAACGCCAATATGCACGCCTGCGAAGCGCTGCTGGCAGCGCACCAGGCAACCGGCGAGCGGCGCTACCTGGAACGCGCCTACACCGTGGCCTACAACATCACCCAGCGCCAGGCGTCCCGCTGCGGCGGTTTGATCTGGGAGCACTACGACGCCGACTGGCAGCCGGACTGGCGCTTCAATATCGACGATCCGGAAAACCTGTTCCGCCCATGGGGCTACCAGCCGGGCCATTTCACCGAATGGGCCAAGCTGCTGCTGCAACTGGAAGCGCGCGGCAGTGTGCTGAACAAGGACCTGGGCTGGCTGATGCCGACCGCGGAGCGCTTGTTCCATGCTGCAACAGGCAAGGGTTGGGATGCCGAACATGGTGGCCTGTGCTATTCGCTGGCACCAGGCCTGACGGTATGCGATCCGCACAAGTATTTCTGGGTGCAGGCCGAGAGCACTGCGGCCGCCGCCATGCTGGCCAAACGCACCGGCAGCGCCGAATACTGGGATTGGTATGAGCGCCTGTGGGCCTATAGCTGGACCCACTTCGTCGACCACGAACACGGTGCCTGGTACCGTATCCTGTCCGGCGACAACCGCAAGCTGAGCGACGAGAAGAGCCCGGCTGGCAAGGTGGACTACCACACCATGGGCGCCTGCTACGACATCGTGGCTGTGCTGGGGGCCGCCGACCATGCATGACGCACCGTTGATGCTGTGCGCCGGGGAGGCGCTGACCGATATGATTCACCAGGGCGACGAGCGCTGGGTGAGCCGCGTTGGCGGCTCGGTATGGAATGTGGCGCGCGCGCTGGCCGTTCTGGGCGAACGCACTGCCTTCGCAGGCGCCATCAGCCGCGATCGGTTCGGCGATGCGCTGTGGGCCGCCAGCGAAGCCGTCGGCCTCGACCTGCGCCTGCTGCAGCGCGTTGAACGCTCACCGCTGCTGGCAATCGTGGAACAGGGCGAGCCGCCGCGCTACTTCTTTATCGGCGACGACAGCGCCGACCTGCATTTCGATCCGGCGACGCTGCCGGAATACTGGTCGCGCGACCTGCGCTGGGCGCATTTCGGCGGCATCAGCCTGGCGCGCGAGCCACTGGCATCGAACCTGGTGGCGCTGGCTGAAAAACTGAAAGGGCAGGGCGTGGCCATCAGCTACGACCCGAACTACCGCAACCTGATGGATGAGCGCTATGCGCCGACCCTGCGCAGCATGGCGGAGCTGGCCGACGTGATCAAGGTTTCCGACGACGATTTGCGTGGACTGTTCCCCGGCGTCGCGCTGGATGCAGCGCTGCAGCAGCTGCGCGCCGCCGCGCCTTCCGCATTCTGCCTGCTGACACGCGGCGGCCAGGGCGCAAGCCTGTTTCATGGCGAGCAGCACGTAGATGCACGTGCGCCGGCAGTCGCGGTAGTCGATACGGTCGGCGCAGGCGACGCCAGCGTGGCCGGCCTGCTGCATAGTTTCGCACGCCATCCGGGGCGTTCGCTGCAGTCCCACCTGCATGCTGCGCTGGCTGCCGGATCCGCCGCCTGCCAGCAATCCGGCGCCACCCCGCCGCCGCCTGCCGCCATGCAGCAGCTATTCAAATTACTGGAAGGAACGTCAGCGTAATGAAAGCAATCCGGTTTACATTTTGCTCTGTCTTGCTGGCGGCATTCGCGCTGCCGCTTGCCGCAGCACCGGCCGATATGCCGGTCAATACCTTCATCGGCACCCAGGATGAGGGCAATACCTTCCCCGGCGCCTCGGCACCCTTCGGCATGATCCAGGTCAGCCCGACCGGCGAGCATTATGCCGGCTGGCATTACAGCGGCGCGCGCATTCGCGGCTTTGGCCATTCCTTCCTGTCCGGCGCCGGTTGCTGGGAGCAGGGGGGCCAGCTTTCGGTGCTGCCGGTCACCGGCAGCATCGGACCTGGCGGTGACTTCGACACCAAGAAGGCAGAGAGCTTCAACAACAAGCGCTACGGCGCAAACTACAGCCACGATGGCGAGATTGGCCAGGCCGGCTACTACAAGGTGCAGCTCACCAGCTATGGCGGCATTACCGCCGAAGCCACCGCACTGACCCGCGCGGCTGCCGAGCGCTATACCTTTGCTGCCGGCACCGCCAGCGGCCATGTGCTGCTCAACCTGGGCCAGGCCAACGAACGCCATTCCGTGGTCGGCAGCGAGTTGCGCGTGCTGGATGACCGCAGTGTCGAAGGCAAGATCGTCACCAAAAGCTTCTGCGGCGGCGCCCAATATACGACCTGGTTCCGCATTGTGTTTGACCAGCCTTTCGTCGCTAGCGGCATTTGGGATGACCGCGGCGGCTGGCCGGGAGTGAAAGGCCCGAGCCAGCAAGGCGACAGCCGCCCACATGGTGCCTGGCTGACTTTCGACCTCAAGGGCGGGCAAGCCGTGACAGCAGTCAGCGCTATTTCGCACGTCGATGCCGAAGGCGCGCGCATCAACCTGAAGGCCGAAGGCATGGCGGCTGGCAAGCCGCTCACTTTCGACGCAATGCGGGCGCAAGCGCGGGCAGCGTGGCAGAAGGAACTGGGCAGCGTACGCATCGAGGGCGGCAGCAGCGATGACCGTACCGTGTTCTACACCGCCTTATACCACGCGCTGCTGCAGCCCCTGACCGGCAGCGATGCCGACGGCCGTTATCGCGGCTATGACGATGCACTGCATAGCGCCAAAGACTGGACCTATTACGAATTCTTCTCGCTGTGGGACACCTACCGTGCGCAGAACCAGCTGCTAGCCTTGCTGCGCCCGCAGCGCTCGCGCGATATCGCCAATTCGGTCCTCAAGATCCGCGAGCAGGGCGGCTGGCTGCCGCGCTGGGGCTACGCCAATTTCGACAGCAACGTGATGACCGGCGATCCGGTCACTCCGTTCCTGGTCGACCTGTGGCGCTTTGGCGCGCTGAAGGGGCGTGAACGCGAAGCCTACACCGCGCTGCGCGAGAACGCCTTTGGCGTGCCGCCTTCGCGCATTCGCGCTGAAGGCCGCGCCGGCAATCCAAATTACCTGAGCCAGGGCTTCGTCCAGTATGACCGCGGCTTTGTCGCCAAGGGCATGGACATCGACCCGCACCACGGCGCTTCGGCAACGCTGGAGTATGCGCTGGCCGACAGCTCGCTGGCGGTCATGGCCAAGGCGCTTGGACAGGCAAAGGATGCCCAGGTACTGGAGCAGCGCGCCCTCAACTGGCGTAAGGTATGGGATCGGTCGGTGATTGACGCCCCGACCGGGCAGCGCGGTTTCCCGCGTCCACGCGTATTGGACGGTAGCTGGTTCACCGACCTGAATGGCAGCTACGACCCGCGCGCCGACCGCGGATTCCATGAAGGTACGGCCTGGCAGTACCAATGGCTGGTGCCGCAGGATGTTCCTGGCCTGGTGGCCGCCATGGGCGGCCAGGCCAAGGCGCTGCAGCGCCTCGACCAGTTCTTCGATTACGACGCGGTGCGGGCCGACCCTGAGGCTGTGCGCAAGTCGTGGGTGGTGGGCGCCTACAGCTACTACAGCCAGTTCCGCTACAACCCGAACAACGAACCGGACCTGCACGCACCGTGGATGTACACCCTGATGGGACAGCCGTGGAAAACCACCACTGTGCTGCGCGCGGCGGAAACCCTGTTCGGCAACGGTCCAAGCGGCGTTACCGGCAATGACGACCTGGGCACGATGTCGGCCTGGTACCTGTTCAGCGCACTGGGCCTGTACCCGGATACACCGGGCAGCGGCCGCTTCCTGCTGCACGCGCCGCGCTTTTCCCGCGCCGAGATCGACCTGCCGCAAGGCCGCACGCTGCGTATCGAAGCGCCGCAGGCCAAGCCGGGTGAGCGCCGCTTCGTGCAATCGGTGCAATGGGGCGGCCGCCCGCTGTCGCGCGTGTGGCTGGATTGGGAACAACTGCAAGGTGCTGGTACCCTGTCGTTCAAGCTTGCGCCGCAGCCTGAAACGGCTGGCTGGGGCACGCGTGGCCGCGACCTGCCGCGCTCACCAGCCGGCATGTAAACATAAAAATTGAGGAGACAATCATGGCATCCATGGCACCGAACACCACGCCCGCTGCGGCCCCACAAACGGCGGGCGGCGCACAGAACGGAACAAACACCAGCGCGCTGGTGATCGTCACACTGCTGTTCTTCATGTGGGGCTTGATTACCTCGTTGAACGACGTGCTGATTCCGCACCTGAAGGCGATCTACACGCTGTCGTACTTCCAGGCGATGCTGGTGCAGCTCTGCTTCTTCGGCGCCTACTTCATCGTGTCGCTGCCGGCGGGTGTCCTGATCCGCCGCATCGGCTACCAGAAGGGCGCTGTCACCGGCCTGCTGATTGCCGCTGGCGGATGCGTGCTGTTCTATCCGGCGTCTTTCGGCGGCTACGGCCTGTTCCTGCTGGCGTTCTTCGTGCTGGCATCGGGAATCACCGTGCTGCAGGTAGCGGCTAATCCCTATGTCACCGTGCTTGGCCCGCCGCGCACCGCGTCCAGCCGCCTGAACCTGACGCAGGCCTTCAATTCCCTCGGCACCACCATCGGCCCTTCCGTAGGCGGGGTGCTGATCCTGTCGACCGGCGCCGCAGCAGTGGGCGCCGCGGCGAATGCCGCCACCGTGCGCGGCCCTTACCTGGCGCTGGCCGGTGCGCTGGCATTGCTGGCGGTGCTGTTCCTGGTCGCCAAGTTGCCGCAGATCGCCGACAGCGAAGACCAGTCGCTGGCGGGTGAGGGCCACGGTTCGGCCTGGGCCCACCGCCATCTGGTATTGGGCGCAATCGGTATTTTCCTGTACGTCGGCGCTGAGGTCAGCATCGGCAGCTTCCTGATCAACTTCCTCGGCGAATCGCATATAGCGGGGCTGGCCCATGCCGATGCGGCACACTACGTCAGCATCTATTGGGGGGGCGCCATGGTCGGCCGCTTCATCGGCTTCGTGGTAATGCGCGTGGCCAGTCCTGGCAAAACCCTGGCCGTCAATTCGCTGGTGGCGATCGGCCTCGTGCTGGCGGCAACCTTCGGCAAGGGCAGCGTAGCAATGTGGGCCATTCTGGCCGTCGGTCTGTGCAACTCGATCATGTTCCCGACTATTTTCAGCATGGCCCTGCACGGCCTGGGCAAGTACACCGGCCAGGGTTCGGGTATCCTGTGCATGGCGATTGTCGGCGGCGCGCTGGTGCCGTTCGCACAAGGTGCGCTGGCCGATACCATCGGTGTGCAGGCATCGTTCATGCTGCCAGCCGCTTGCTATGCCTTTATCCTTTACTTTGGCGCGAAGTATTCGTCCATGTATGCGACGCAATAGTGTGTTGGCGATGGTTGCCCTGTGTGCAGCCGGCGCGCTGCACGCGGAAACCATGGACCGCATGGTGCTGTCGCGCGGAGGCGTGGTGCTTGAAGTATCCGCGCCAGCCAGCGGCATTATGCGCATCCGCATGGGGCGCGGGACATTGCCGGAAGATGCTTCATGGGCGGTGCCCGCAGCTGCACGCAGGACCCGTCTTCCGCTGAACGTTACGCGCGGCAGCGATGTGCTGCAGTTGAGCGCTGCGCATATCGGCGCCCGCATAGACATGCGTACGCTGCGAGTGGATGTACTGGACGGCGTCGGCAAGCTGCTGTTGGCCGACCTTGCCGGCCGCTCCGCATTGTCTGGAGAAGGCGGCTTCCGCATGCGCGGCCGCATGAGCGGCGACGACCACGTCTTCGGCTTGGGCGACAAGACTGGCACCTTCGACCGCAAGGGCGGTGCCTACACCATGTGGAACTCGGACACTTACAAGTTCACGCAGGCGACCGATCCACTGTACAAGACGATTCCATTCTTCATGACGGTGAGCGACCGTGGCCAGGCTTACGGGCTGTTCCTGGACAATACCTGGCGTACCACCTTTGACTTCGGCAAGACCGAACGCGGCATGCTGTCGATCAGCGGCGAGGGCGGCCCGGTCGATTACTACGTGATGGCCGGCCCCGCACCGAAAGACGTGCTGCAGCAATACGCACGCTTGACCGGCACGCCGCCGCTGATGCCGCAATGGGCGCTGGGCTTCCAGCAATCCAAGTGGAGTTACAAGACCGACGCCGAAGTGCGCGCAATCGCACAGCGCCTGCGCAGCGAACGCATGCCGTCAGACGTGGTCTACATGGACATCGATTACCAGGACCGTTCGCGGCCCTTCACCGTTAACGGCGCAACCTTCCCCGATATGCGCAAGCTTGCCACCGACTTGCGCGGGCAGGGTATCCGCCTGGTGCTGATTACGGACCCGCATGTCGCCAATGCACCTGGCCAGGGTTATGCCGCCTACGACGGCGGCGCCGCACGCGACCTGTTCCTGAAACTGCCGGGAGGCCAATACTACTCTGGCGATGTGTGGCCCGGAGCCGCGGTATTCCCCGATTTCAGCCGCGTCCAGGCCCGCCGCTGGTGGGGCGACCTGTATGCGGGTTTTGTTGGCGATGGTGTGGCTGGCTTCTGGAACGACATGAATGAGCCGTCGATCTTCAACGTGCCAAGCAAAACCATGCCGCTCGATGTCGTGCACCGGATCGAGAGCGACGACTTTGCACCACGCAGCACTTCCCACGCCGAAATGCATAACGTCTACGGCCAGCTCAACTCGCGCGCCACTTATGAAGGCCTGGCTCGGCTGCAGCCGGACGTACGCCCCTTTGTGCTGACCCGCGCCACCTATGCGGGCGGCCAGCGCTACGCCGCGACGTGGACCGGCGATAACGTCTCGAGCTGGCAGCACCTCAAGACGGGCATGCAGCAGCTGGTCAATCTTGGCCTGAGCGGCTTTTCCTGGGTTGGCAATGACGTTGGCGGCTACGCGGGCGAGCCCCCCTCGCCGGAGCTGCTGACGCGCTGGTTCCAGCTTGGCGCCTTCATGCCGCTGTTCCGCGCCCATGCGGAAACCGGCCGGCCCGACCAGGAACCATGGGTGGGCGACGCCGTGCAAGTCGAAATCCGACGCCGCTTCATCTCCGAGCGTTACCGGTTGCTGCCGTACCTGTATGCCACTGCAGAAGAGAACAGCCGCAGCGGCATTCCCTTGCTGCGGCCAGTCTTCCTCAATTTTCCTTCAGTGCTGGCAAATGGCGACCGGCTTGGCGGTTCGGAGGACCAGTTCATGGTGGGCGGCGATTTGCTGCTGGCACCATCGCCGACGCTGGAGTCGCCGGGCGATTACAACGTTGAACTTCCTGGCAAGGACTGGTACGACTACTGGACTGGGCGGCGCCTGGATGGCAAGAGCCAAACGGTCAAACCGGATATCGCCCAGTTGCCGGTCTATGTGCGACCGGGCGCGATCATCCCGAAGCAGCCGCTGGTCCAGAGCACCGCCTTCGTGCCGGAAGGGCGGCTGGAACTGCATGTCTATCCCGGCGCGGACTGCCATGGCGACCTTTATGCCGACGATGGCATCAGCATGGCTTACCAGCGCGGCAGCTTCCTGCGCCAACACATTCGCTGTGAGGAGTCGCAATCCGGCCTGAAAATACTGTTCGAACAGCGCGAGGGAAGCTGGAGGCCGTGGTGGAGCGGGGTGGAACTCTATATTCATGGATGGGAATCCGACGCACCACCAGAAGTTCACGCCTTTGGCGCCGCAGTAGCGGCATCGGTAGACCGTGCGCAGAAAGCAGCCTTGATCCAGGTCCCAGACATGGTCAATGGGTCGGTCGAGATCAGCCGATCAAGATAAAAAATCACTCGCGGAGATTGTGCCGGTCATTGCTCCGGGCTTCAATACATACGCCGATGCATCGGGCGGCAGGGACATGTCACCGTTGAACAAGGCTGCCATGACTGGACCACTCTGCCGAATAGCTAATTTTTCCGCTATGGCACCGTCGCCGTCTCGCAAGCGTTTCAGGAATTGAAGGCTCGACTCTCCTGCAGCACGCTCGATGACGATATTCCCTTTCCCGCGAATGAGGACGCGCTGCGCCCGTGCCGCAGCATGGAGCACGGCGAGGTCGAACATATTTGCTCGCACACCGCTGGCAAAATAGCCGATCATCGTCGGGCAGATACTGGTAATTGCGGTGTTGGAGGTGGCCACGTTATTGAACTCGAGCTTCCCGCGCGAGTAGACATCCAGCCAGTGCAGCGATTTCGACTCCAGGTCTATCGCCATTGGCATAAAGATGCCGTCTGCACCCTGCAGATTGAACTTCATTTCGACCGTGCGTGGATCGAAATGCTGGCCCTGGGTATCGCTACGCAGCATCATGCCGATAAAGGCATGCTCCAGTTGCTCGAAAGCCTGGCCGGAGTAATTGTTCACAACCGTCACGGCATAGCGGATGCCATGTTTTTCCGCCATGGCGCAATCCAGGTCGATGAACTCCGACGCGCCATTGGGGAAGGGCGCACTGGTTAGATCGCCGGAGCTGACGGCAATCTGCCCAAACGCACCCTGGAGTACGCGCTGGTAATAGGAGCACGTTCCAACGTGCTGCCACTGCGCGTCATAGAACCCGATCGACAGATCCAGGTCTGTGTCGAAGTGCGCTTTCTCCGGTTCGCACCAGTGAAGGAATAGTCGTATGGTCTTTTCCGGAGCGATATCGATGGTCGAGCCGCGCGACAGCTGAATTGCCGCTCGCGAAGCGGTCCGTTCGTTGAACGGCACCATGAAGGTTTTCAGCGCCGAGTCGATGATGAAATCGCCGATGGCCGGCTTGCTTTCAAAGCGCGCAAGCAGTGCCCGATCGACGATCGCAACGCTGCGCTTGATTGTTTCCAGCGCAAGAACGGGCCGCTTGTCACGTGCAAATATGCCGTTGACGACGGAGCCTTTCGGCCAGTAAACGCGTGACTTGGCTTGCACACCACGCGTCGGCAGCAAGGCGAGAAGCGTCAGGAGGACCGGCGTTGAAAACTTTGGCGCGCAGCGCTCAAAGCCTGCCAGCAGGCCTTCGACAGCAACGTCATCGTCGCCCGCAATGCGGAGTGCATGGTCGAACCGTCTCGCCAGTTCGCCAGGGCGCTGCAACAGCAAGGCTGTCATGCTGGCGGCATCATTGAGACTGATGGCCGCTTCCAGTTTGCCGTAATACGTCAGCCAGGCTGGTGCACGGCTGCCATCCGGCGCTTTGCGCCGCACAATCTCGAAAGCCCGCGCAACGTTTGGAAAACGCTGCTTGTATTCGGCTGGATGCAGGAACTCGCCGAGCCAGACCCAATATGAACGATGGCGCAGCATGTCGTCGATCATCGATGCCGGGATGAGGCTTTCCATGAACTCCAGCAAGGCTCGCCTGAGCGGACGGCCAAGCTTTGCCATCTTGAAGCGGTAGATTTCCACCGGCAGCTTGAGCGACGCGACCCTATCGTAGTAGCTATGCGCATACAGTTCGCTAAATTGCTTCTTCTTCCTGGCTGCCTCGACGGTGAACTCGCGTAGGACTGTTTGCGGCAGTAATCCTGGATCTGCCCCGGAATAGCAGGCGATTAAACGCAGTACATCGGTTGCGGTGTTCATGTAGGGTGCTGCGGCCGGCAGGGTAATGGCAGGATCGCAATGACGCAGCAGCGTGCCGAAAACATGCGCTATGTTCTCGCGCACCGGAATGGTGGCCGGGAGCGAGGCCAGGATTGACGGGCCGTATTCGGTGACGATATCCGACAAGTCCGCCACGTCCACCGGCGACATGGCCTGCGTACGCTGGCAAAAGCTGACGAACAATTCGCGCACCACCTGCTCGGCGGACGTGCCAAGGTCCAGCAACTTGAGTGTGACGTTCTCAGTTGGCGTGCCCCTGATCGGCGCAGGCTTGAAGAAGGCGGAATGACGGTCGACCTGCCGTTCGCAGATGGGGCAAGCCGAGTAGTTGCTGCCGTCAAAGCACTGGTCGCATACCACGTGCATGCATGGATTGAGCACGTGTGTGGTCCCCGTCAGCCCGCAATGCAGGCAAGGCTGGCCTTCCGCTTGCATGAAATGGGACAGCACCCGTTGCCGCCACAAGCCGTGGGTATCCGCCGGAACGTCGTCGGGAAAGCTGCGGTAAAGCGGCACGTGGGTCCGGTGTCCACCCAGCTGTTCCGCCAATACGCTCCAGGCCTGCGCTTGCAGCACGGTCAAAGCTTCGCTGGAAATTGTCTGCAGGCGATGGCGCAAACGCGTGGAAATCGCATATCCCAGCTTCTCGAGATTGATCTCGAAAGCTTCGATGAAATTGCCGGGAAGGGACGCAGTGCCTGCTTCAATAAACAGCAAGCCTTGCCTGCGCAGGAGGATAGCGTGGGAGGCAGTGAAGGTCATGGAATTCGGGGAGAAGGGAAGCGGACGAACTGAATCGGAAGTTAGAAGGAAGCCCGTCCTGAGCCTTCTCGGCCAGGATCGTAATATATTTGCAATTGGGGAGCAAGGGGGAAATACGGTCAGCGGCCAGGGGCTGAAGGGAAGGATTCCGTGGTCGGGGTGAGAGGATTCGAACCTCCGGCCTCTACGTCCCGAACGTAGCGCTCTACCGGGCTAAGCTACACCCCGACGGTGTGAATTAATTTTACCCATAATTTTGTGGATTTATCAACACCTTTGCAGATGCTATAGTGCGGCTTTGGATTAACTTCATTTGCATCATGGGAATCACCATTTATCACAATAACGCCTGCAGTAATTCGCGTGGCGCGCTGGCGCTGATCCGCGAGGCGGGCATTGAACCGGAAATCGTCGAATACCTGAAGGCGCCGCCATCGCGCGAAGTCCTGGTTGACCTGATCGCGCGTGCCGGACTGACGGCGCGTGGCGCCATGCGCAGCAAGGGCGAGCTGTATGACCAGCTTGGCCTCGGCGATGCATCGCTGTCGGATGATAAGCTGGTCGACGCCATGATGGCGCATCCGGAGCTGATCAACCGTCCCTTCGTGGTGACGGAGAAGGGCGTGCGCCTGTGCCGCCCGCCGGAAATGGTCAAAGAGATCCTCTAAGTGCGCAAGGCCTTCGCTACCACTTTGCTTGCACTGGCTGCCAGCGCCCATGCCGATACCTCGGAATGCGAGATCCACAAGCTGGCCACCTTCCCGTTCCCGCATCGACCGACGGCGGAGCAGGCCGCAGCGCTGAAGGATTGCGACGCGGACAAGCTGTATTACGGCATCGGCGTGCACTTCGACTATGTGAGGGCACGTCACTGTGCATTCGCGACGGACAGGCAGGACGTGCTGATGATGTTGTACGCGAACGGCTTGGGCGCACCGCGTAATTACGCAGTGGCAAAAATGGCTGCCTGCCTTTCCGAACCTGCCGAGATCGAAGCGCGCCTGGCCAGGCTGGCCCGTATGCAGACCGGTAAGGAAGGCCCGTCGCCGAAAATCGATATGTGCGATGGCGCGGCAAACAGCCACTTGCAGTCGCGTTGTGCGGCGATCCAGCTGCAACTGGCCGACCAGGACCGCAATGGACGCATTGACACCATCTCGGCGCGCTGGCGCGATACCGAGAAGACCGCGCTGCTGTCGGTGCGGCGCCATGCGGTGGACCCGGCGCAAATTGAGGAAATCCTGATCTCGTTGCAGGACTTCGAGGCAGGCAAGCTGCCGTCTTTCTCAGTGGAGGATGCCGCCGCAGTCGAGCGTGAAATGAGCCAGATGAAAATAGCGCCGGACAAACAGCGAAGCTGGCTCGCCTACCGCGATGCATGGCTGGGACTGGGCAAGCTGCGCTACCCTTCGATTCCACCGCATGCATGGAAGGCCTACTTCGCCAAACGGCGCCTCGCCTCGACCAAGTCGCAATAAGAAAAAAAGGCGCCGATTTCGGCGCCTTATTCATTAGTGGCTGCGGTCCACCGAGAAGCGGGCCAGCTGCAGTAAGGACTGCTTGTAGACGCCGTCCGGCATGCTGGCAATGGCATCGATGGCGCGCTGCGCGGCCACTTCGGCGGCGCGGCGGGTGTAATCCAGTGCGCCGCTGTTGGTAATGGCGGCCAGGATAGTGTCGAAGTGCTGCTCGTCGCCGTTTTCGATGCAGGAACGAACCAGGGCGCGCTGTTCTTCGGTGCCGTTTTCCATCAGCCAGATCAGCGGCAGGGTAGGCTTGCCTTCGCGCAGGTCGTCGCCCACGTTCTTGCCGATTTCTTCCGCATCGCCGGCGTAATCCAGTACGTCGTCGATCAGCTGGAAGGCGGTGCCCAGCGAGCGGCCGTATTCGCCGGCAGCGGCGATATCGGTGTCGGACGCACCGGCTACCAGTGCACCAAGTTCCGCTGCCGCTTCGAACAGCTTGGCAGTCTTGGAACGGATCACCTGCAGGTAGCTTTCCTCGCTCACGTCCGGGTCGTGCATATTCAGCAGCTGCAGCACTTCGCCTTCTGCGATCACATTGGTCGCATCGGACAAAATCTGCATCACGCGCATGGAATCCAGCGACACCATCATCTGGAAAGCGCGCGAATACAGGAAGTCGCCCACCAGCACCGAAGCGGCATTGCCGAACAGCGCATTGGCAGTCTGGCGGCCGCGGCGCATTGACGATTCGTCAACAACGTCATCGTGCAGCAGGGTCGCGGTGTGGATGAACTCCACCACGGCGGCCAGTTCATGGTGGCCGACGCCTTTATAGCTATAGGCATTCGCTACCAGCAGGACCAGGACTGGTCGGATACGCTTGCCGCCCGCGCTGATGATATATTCAGCAATCTGGTTGACCAGCGCCACTTCCGAGTGAAGGCGCTGGCGGATCACCGAATTGACCGCGTCCATATCGGCGGCAATGGTGCTCATGATGTTGTTCTGGGCGTTGTTCGACAAGGCAAACCTACTGGTAAGGTTGGTAAGAGTGCCGCGATTATACGTTACTCGTTGCCCACATACCACGTGGCCCGCCCGCCGACAATACCTTTTGACCGGTTTCCCGAAACTATGTATAATCAGCGGTTCCCCGGCTTTCGCCTTGTTGTTTTTGGGCGTCGAGCAAGGGAGACTTATTAACAATCCAAGAGGTTTCCAATCATGTACGCGGTCATAAAAACCGGTGGCAAACAATACAAAGTTGCTGCTGGCGAAA
This sequence comes from Duganella sp. Root336D2, assembly GCF_001425005.1. Classification (GTDB taxonomy): domain Bacteria; phylum Pseudomonadota; class Gammaproteobacteria; order Burkholderiales; family Burkholderiaceae_D; genus Rugamonas. Next base: position 343,313 of record NZ_LMDB01000022.1, read on the forward strand.
AAATTAAAGTAGAACAGTTGCCGGCTGACATTGGTTCCGAAATCACTATCGACCAGGTCCTCGCCGTTGGCGCGGGTGACAGCATCAAGTTTGGTGCTCCACTGGTTGCAGGTGCATCGGTTCTGGTGAAAGTAGTCGCACAAGGTCGTCACGACAAGGTCCGTATCTTCAAGATGCGCCGTCGTAAGCACTACCAGAAGCGTCAAGGCCATCGCCAAAACTTCACCGAAATCCAAATCGTTTCGATCAACGGCTAATCGCTGTTCATCAAGACTCACCGAGCTATCAAGGAGTAACTAAATGGCACACAAAAAAGGCGGCGGTACTACCCGCAACGGTCGCGACTCTGAATCAAAACGCCTTGGCGTTAAAGTGTACGGCGGCCAGACCATCAATGCTGGTGGCATCATCATCCGTCAACGCGGCACCCCAGTGTCCGCTGGCGAAGGCGTAGGCACCGGTAAGGACCACACCCTGTTCGCACTGGTGGACGGCGTTGTGAAGTTCGTGACCAAGGGTCCGGACAGCAAGAAGTACGTTACCGTCATCGCTGCTGCTTAATCAGCGACGAATACTGGTACAGTAAGGCGCAAGCCTGCTCTCCAAAAGGCTCTGCCAGTGGTAGGGCCTTTTTTAGTTTTCAAGGTGGTCACCTGACGTCCCCTCCGCCATAAAGGCCGGAGATTCCTGCTGCCAGCGTCGCATGTCCGCGACGGAGAATGATCTAGTTCATTCTCATATTCCAGGTCTTGCGATACCTTTCGGCCTTGCGTTGTGAATGTGCCCAATGCGAGCAGAACTGCGGGTTTGTGCGCTAGCATAAGGCAGTAGGCCAATTAGAATTTAGCTGTAAATATATACAGTATTTTTGCCGGCTGGCGCACGCCCGCCCTCACCGGGGCGCTGGGCACTCGATGCGCGTTCGGCTTATCTCACACTTCGCCCACCAGGACGAAGTTATTCGGAGTACTACCAGATGAAGTTTATTGACGAAGCACGAATCGAAGTTATCGCCGGCAGCGGCGGCAATGGTTGCGCCTCTTTTTGCCGTGAAAAATTCCGTCCGTTCGGCGGCCCTGATGGCGGTGACGGCGGCAAAGGCGGCAGCATCTGGGCGGTAGCTGACCGCAACGTCAATACGCTGGTGGACTACCGCTATTCCAAGATGCACCGTGCCGGCAACGGCGAATCCGGCCGCGGCTCCGACTGCTATGGCAAGGGTGCGGACGACGTCTTCCTGCGCGTGCCGGTCGGCACCCTGGTGATCGACGAAGTGTCGGGCGAAATCATCGCCGACATGACCGAACACGGCCAGATGGAACTGCTGGCCAAGGGCGGCGAGGGCGGCTGGGGCAATATCCACTTCAAGACCTCGACCAACCGTGCGCCGCGCCAAAAGACCGACGGCAAGGACGGCGAACGCCGCGAGCTGCGCCTGGAGCTGAAAGTACTGGCGGACGTCGGCCTGCTGGGCATGCCGAATGCCGGCAAGTCGACCTTTATCACCGCGGTGTCGAATGCCCGTCCGAAGATCGCCGATTATCCGTTCACCACCCTGCACCCGAACCTGGGCGTGGTGCGTGTGTCGCACGAAAAATCGTTCGTGATCGCGGACATTCCAGGCCTGATCGAAGGCGCCGCTGAAGGCGCGGGCCTGGGCCACCAGTTCCTGCGCCACCTGTCGCGTACCGGCCTGCTGCTGCACATCGTCGACCTGGCGCCGTTCGAGGCGACTGTCGATCCCGTGAAGGAAGCCAAGGCCCTGGTCAAGGAACTGCAAAAGTACGATCCTGCGCTGGGCGACAAGCCGCGCTGGCTGGTGCTGAACAAACTGGACGTGGTTCCGGAAGAAGAGCGTGCCAAGAAGGTCAAGGACTTCGTCAAGAAGTTCGGCTTCAAAGGCCCTGTGTTCGAAATCTCCGCCCTGTCGCACGAAGGCACGCAGGAACTGGTCAACGCCATCTACCTGCACCTGGAGCAGCAGCGCTACTCCGAGCAGCGCTCGGAAGAAGTGCAGATGACCGAAGAAGCCCGCGGTATCTCCTCCATCGACCCGGACGACCCACGTTTCAAAGTTCTCGATTAAAATCGAGACAACCTCTTATCTTTGCCGCCCCTGCCAACCGCAGGGGCGCGCATTGTCTGCGGCAAGCCGGCATCACCCCGCCCGGCGCATCACCAGAAGTTTCACCACCTTTTGTTTGATCAGACTTTTGCCGTCCTATGAATTCGCTTATCCAGAACTCCACCCGCATTATTATCAAAGTGGGCTCCTCGCTCGTCACCAATGACGGCCGCGGGCTCGATCATGCCGCTATTGCCCGCTGGGCCGCACAGATTTCCGCCCTGCGTGCGATGGGCAAGGAAGTTGTGCTGGTCAGCTCCGGCGCCGTAGCTGAAGGCATGCTGCGCCTGGGCTTCGACAAGCGACCGACGGACATACACGAACTCCAGGCATGCGCCGCCGTGGGCCAGATGGGCCTCGCGCAGATCTATGAAACCAGCTTCCGTGAGCACAGCATCGGCACCGCCCAGGTGCTGCTGACGCACGCCGACCTGGCGGACCGTGAACGCTACCTGAACGCGCGCTCCACGCTGACCACCTTGCTGCGCCTGGGCGTGGTCCCGATCATCAACGAGAACGACACGGTCGTCACCGACGAAATCAAGTTCGGCGACAACGACACCCTGGGCGCACTGGTGGCCAACCTGATCGAAGCCGACGCGCTGATCATCCTGACCGATCAGCGCGGCCTGTTCAGCGCCGATCCGCGCAAGGATCCGGCGGCGTACCTGATCACGCACGGCCGCGCCGGCGATCCGGCGCTGGAAGCGATGGCCGGCGGCGCCGGTTCCTCGCTGGGGCGCGGCGGTATGCTGACCAAGATCCTGGCCGCCAAGCGCGCCGCGAAATCGGGTGCACACACCGTAATCGCCTTCGGCCGTGAGAACGACGTGCTGACCCGCCTGGCGGCCGGCGAAAGCATCGGCACCGAACTGTCCGCGCAAACCGGCCACCTGACGGCGCGTAAGCAATGGATGGCGGACCACCTGCACACCGCGGGCCAGGTCGTACTGGATGCGGGTGCGGTGCAAAAGCTGGTGAAAGAGGGCAAATCGCTATTGCCGATCGGCGTGATCGAAGTGCACGGCGAGTTCGGCCGTGGCGCGGTCATCACCTGCGTCGGCGAAGACGGCCACGCGATAGCGCGCGGCATCAGCAACTACACCAGCGCCGAAACGCGCCGCATCAAGCGCAAGCCATCCGCCGAAATCGAAGCCATCCTTGGCTACGTCGAAGGCCACGAGCTGATCCACCGCGACAATATGGTCCTACTGTAGAACTCGTGTCACACCATGGGGTCACACCCCAGGTGTGACACGAGCGCAGCCGTTAAATGCACGAGTCCGTGTCACAGTTAGGGTGTGACCCCAAGGTGTGACACGGGCTCAGGCGTCGGCGGGGGCGGGGGTCTTGCCTTTGAATTCGCACAGGTCGGCGATGATGCAGTTCCAGCACTTGGGCTTGCGCGCTACGCAGGTGTAGCGGCCATGAAGGATCAGCCAGTGGTGCGCGTCCATCAGGAATTCCTTCGGCACGAACTTCATCAGCTTCTGTTCGACGATATCCACGTTCTTGCCCGGCGCGATGCCGGTGCGGTTGGAGACGCGGAAAATATGCGTGTCCACTGCCATTGCGATTTGCCGGAAGGCGGTATTCAGTACTACGTTTGCCGTCTTGCGGCCCACGCCCGGTAATTGCTCCAGTTCCTCGCGCGTCTGCGGTACTTCCCCGCCATACTGCTCCACCAGGATCTGGCAGGTCGCGATGACGTTCTTGGCCTTGGTCTTGTACAGGCCAATGGTGCGGATGTATTCCGTCAGTTCTTCGAGGCCCAGATCCAGGATCGCTTGCGGCGTGTTCGCCACCGGATACAGCTTGCGCGTGGCCTTGTTCACGCCGACGTCGGTCGCTTGCGCCGACAGCAGCACGGCGATCAGCAGCTCGAACGGGGTAGTGTATTCCAGTTCAGTCTCGGGATTTGGATTGGCCTCGCGCAGGCGAGTGAAGATTTCTAGTCGTTTTGCTGGATTCATTTACTTTGGTCGCCCTCGCCACGTTTGCGGGCACGCTCCATGGCGGCGGCAATGATCTGGCGCTTGCGCTCCTTCTCTGCCGCCTCGGCATCGTTTTCAGGATTGAGTCGCTCCACCGCGGCGGCCTTGGAATGTGCTTTGGCGGCCAGGCGCGCATCGTTCTCCTCGCGTTCGCGGATCAGGCGCGCCAAACGGAAGTCGTGGCGGTCGCGCGCTTCGTCGGCTTGCGGCTGCGTCCAGGCATCCCAGCCGGTGGTCTCGGTCACCGGGTACATGACGATGCAATCGACAGGGCAGGCCGGCACGCACAGGTCGCAGCCGGTGCAGTCCTCCGGAATGATGGTATGCATCTGCTTGGCCGCACCCATGATCGCGTCGACCGGGCAGGCCTGGATGCACAGCGTGCAGCCGATGCATAGCGATTCGTCGATGAAGGCCACCGCGCGCGGGCGTTCGAAGCCGTTGACGGGATTCAGCGGAATGACCGGGCGACCTGTAACGCTGGACAAGCGGCGGATGCCTTGCGCGCCGCCGGGCGGGCATTGGTTGATGTTCGCTTCGCCGGACGCAATCGCTTCCGCATACGGTCGGCAGCCCTTGTAGCTGCACTTTGTGCATTGGGTTTGCGGCAGCACGTCCTCGATGCGGTCGGCCAGGGTCTTCGGATCAGTCACGGTCTGAGGCGATACGATAAAGCGCTATTATCCAATATCTGCGCGGCCTTTGCGGAAGTTGCTTTATGTCAACCTCCGTGGGATCATTACTCCTCTTTACATTAGGCGGGGAACCATGCGTGTTGTGCAGGTGATCGGTTGGGGGCTGGGCTTGCTGCTTGGGTGGCAAGGCTGCGCCGCTGCTGGTTCTTCAGTGCGGCTCGCATCGGACGAATGGCCGCCGTTTGTATCGGCCTCCTTGCCCGATAATGGCGTTTCCGGCGCCTATGCACTGGCAGTCTTTGCGCGCCTCGGAAGTGTCGCCACCATCGATTTTTATCCCTGGAAGCGCACCCTTGAGGTGGGCATGAACGACTCGCGCTACGCCGGCTTGCTGGCGGTCTGGCGCACGCCGCAGCGCGAAACACAATGCCACTTCTCTACGCCGATCGGTACCACTTCGAACGTGCTGGCGTATTTGAAGGAGTCGCCGCTGATCGCCTCCACCATGCGCGACCTGCGAGATGCCAGCATCGGCATTGTGGCCGGATATTCGAACGGCGAAGAGTTCGACGGGCTGCTGCGGCGCGGCTTGCTGCACGTGCAGGAGGGTGTCAACGACGAGACCAATCTGCGCAAGCTCCTGAGCAAGCGCTTTGATGCGATGGTGATCGAAAAACGCGTGCTGCGCCATCTGCTCGCCAGCCCGCGCTTCACGCGCGCCGAGCGCGAACGCATCGCCTTTTCGGACAACCTGTTCCATGAACGCACCGTCCACATCTGCTTCCAGCGTACCCCCGCCGGCCTGGCGCAGCAGCGCGCCTTCAACGAGGCCGCCCGCGATATCGACCTCCCCAAATTTGAACGCGACTACCTGCGCCGCCTCGACACCGACCGTCCAACCGTCAATTAAGCAATAAGGCTATACGAAACTATTCGTTGGCGATGCCGGCTGCCGCACTTACTCTGGCGCCTTCGACGGAGGAATCCATGACTGATGCTGTTGACCGCCACTGGGCGGAAGTGTTGTCGCCGCGCCGGCGCAATTACGAGCGATTCAAGGTGGAATTGGGCGACTGGAACCTGGAGCCGCGCGGCCTGCACGTCACTCCATCCTCATCTTTTTTATGCGCTCTGGGTCAATCGCTCGCAGCCCGTGAACGGCTATGGCATCAAGAAGCCCGGACAGGGCGAGCCGCGTGTTGAACAGATTTTCCCGAACACGCGGCCGAGCATGGCGATCGAAAAGACTTCCTAGGCCTTGCGCCGTTCGGCGAGTTCGAAGATTGCCATCCCCGCCAGCATGGCGATGAAGAAGATCCATGGCTTGCCGCCGCCGGTTGCAAGCGAGGTGATTACCGGGCCAGGACAGTAACCGGCCAACCCCCATCCGATGCCGAATGCGAGGCTCCCCAATACGAGACGGCGATCGATATCGCGCGCAGTCGGCAGGCTGATCGGCGCGCCGAGGATGGCGCGGGTGCGTTTGCCTGCGATGCGGAAGGAGACGGTGCCGACCAGCAGCGCCCCCACCATGACGAATGCCATCGCGGGATCCCATTTACCGAATATGTCGAGGAAGCCCAGCACCTTGGCCGGATTGGTCATACCCGAAACGACCAGGCCCAGGCCGAAAATCAGTCCGGCCAGCAAAGAGGCGAGTGTGCTCATAGCAGGCCCCGCACCACAGCGACGGTCGCAAAACCCGCTGCCATGAAGGTAAGGGTGGCGGCCAGGGAGCGCGGCGAGAAGCGCGACAGCCCGCAGATGCCATGGCCGCTGGTACAGCCGGAGGCGTAGCGCGTGCCCACGCCAACCATCAAGCCGGCGACCACCAGGGTGCCGATGCTGGCATCAACTTGCGCTGCCGGCAGTACGGTGAAAGCGCCGTAGAGCAGGGGCGCGGCCACCATGCCGGCCAGGAAAGCGATGCGCCAGCCTGCGTCGCCGCCGGAATCGGGCTGGCGCGTGAAGGCCTTGCCAAGCAGCCCGCCGACGATGCCGCTGATGCCGGCAATTCGTCCGTTGAGCAACAAGAGCATGGCCGCACCCAGGCCGATCATGATGCCGCCTAAGAGCGGCGCGTAGTAAGTACTCATCTCCCTACTCCTTTGGACAGTAAAGTTTGTACAGCACCTGCAGCACCGCCATCGCCTCTGCACTGGCGATGCTATAAAAGATCTGTTTGCCTTCACGCCGCGTAGCGACCAGTTCAGCGTTGCGCAGCACGGTCAATTGCTGCGACAGGGTGGGCTGGGCGACGCCGGTTGCAGCTTCCAGCTCGCCCACGGAATGTTCGCCGTCGACCAGTTGGCAAAGCAGCAGCAGGCGGTCCTGGTTGGACAGGGATTTCAACAGCCCGGACGCGCGGCCGGCAGCGGCCTGCAAGGCAACAGGATTAATTTTCATATTATATAAAAACGTATATTGTTTGCCGTAATAAAAGCCGGGCACGCGGACCCGGCCGGCTGAAGGGCTGGAGCCCTCAGCCGTGTTTTTTAATGAACGATGAGATACGCGGGCAAACCATCTCGCGCCAGCGGCGGCCGGAGAAGATGCCGTAGTGGCCGGCGCCCGGTACCACGAAGTCTTCCTGCATATTGGCCGGAATGCCGGAGCACAGGTCGTGTGCGGCCTGCGTCTGGCCGGCGCCGGAAATATCATCCAGTTCGCCTTCCACGGTCAACAGCGCCACGTTCTTGATATCCTGCGGACGCACAAACACGCCGTCCACTTCCCAGGTGCCTTGCGGCAGGCTGAAGTCCTGGAACACCGTCTTGATCGTGTCGAGGTAGTACTCGGCCGGCATGTCCAGCACTGCGTTGTATTCGTCGTAGAACTTGCGGTGCGATTCCGCCGGCTCGTCGTCGCCGCGCACCAGGTGCATGTAGAACTCGCGGTGCGACTGGGCGTGGCGCCCAGGGTTCATGGCGATAAAGCCGGCGTGCTGCAGGAAGCCTGGGTACACCTTGCGGCCAAAGCCCGGATAGTTAGGCGGCACCGCATAAATCACGGTGTTTTCGAACCAGGAAAACTTCTTTTCCACTGCCAGGTTGTTGACTTGGGTCGGCGACTTGCGCGGATCGATCGGGCCGCCCATCATCGTCATGGTCTTCGGCAGTTTCGGATCCTTGGCGCTGGCCATCAGGGATATCGCCGCCATCACCGGGACTGTCGGCTGGCAGACGGAAATCACGTGCAGGTCAGGGCCGAGCAGGCGGATGAATTCCTGCACATACCGCACATAGTCGTCCAGGTGGAACGGGCCGGCCGACAGCGGCACCAGGCGCGCGTCGATCCAGTCGGTGATGTAGACGTCATGTTCGGACAACAGGGACTGTACGGTGTCGCGCAGCAGCGTCGCATGGTGGCCGGACAGCGGCGCTACCAGCAGCACGGTCGGCTGCTTGAGGGCCTTGAACTCCTTTTCGCTCAAATCCTTGCGGAAGTGCAGCAGCTTGCAGAAGGGTTTGTTTTCGACAATGCGTTCGTCGATATGGACTTGCTTGCCATTGACCACAGCCTGCTCGATGCCGAATTCCGGCTTCTCGTATTCCTTGCCCAGGCGGTACATCAATTCGTAGCCCGCGGCGATACGCTGCGAGAACGGCGTGTGGGCGAAAGGCGAAACAGGATTGGTGAACAGCTTGGACGAGGCTTCAGCCCACTGCATCAATGGGTGCAGGAGAGAGCGTTGCATTTCGTGCAATTGGTAAAGCATAGTATGTCCCGCTGAAAATTGTGGCAATGCGCAAAGATGATTCAATTATAGGCCATTTATACATGACCTACAGCATTCCGCAGTACCTCCCAGAAAGTACATGAGCAAGGGCTAAGACCTTATGATTCCAACATAATACGAGCTTGAAAATAAAAAAAGCAGCGTTTCCGCTGCTTTTTTGTAGGATGCGTCCGAGGAATCAGTCGGATCAGTCGAACACCGGGGTTTCGACGCCCAGCACCTTGTGGAGTTTTGGCGACGTGGTGGTGTATTGCATATGGATCTTCTTGTCCGGGAAGATATATGGTGCAGCGCCGAAAGCGGCCAGTGCGGCCTCGTGGAAGCCCGACAGGATCAGCTTTTTCTTGCCTGGGTAGGTGTTGATGTCGCCCACGGCGAAGATGCCTGGCACATTGGTTTCGAACTTCTCGGTCGAGACCACTTTCAGCTGTTTGCGCTCGATATCCAGGCCCCACTCGGCGATCGGGCCCAGTTTTGGCGACAGGCCGTAGAACACCAGCAGCATGTCCAGCGGCACGCGGCGGGTCACGCCGTCGGCGCCGGTCACGCGCAGTTCGGACAGTTTGTCATCCCTGGTTTCGATGCCCGACACCTGGCCGACGATCAGCTGCATCTCGTATTCGTCGCACAGCTGCTTCATCTTGGCCACGGAGGCTGGCGCAGCGCGGAAGTCGTCACGGCGGTGCAGCAGTACCACGGATTCGGCTTTGCCGACGAAGTTCAGCGCCCAGTCCAGCGCGGAGTCGCCGCCGCCGCAGATCACCAGGTTCTTGCCTTCGAACTGGGCCGGGTTTTTGACGCGGTAGAACAGCTGCGAGCCTTCGAAGGCTTCGATGCCGTCAACCTTCATGGTGCGCGGCTGGAACGAGCCCACGCCGGCTGCGATGAAGATGGTCTTGGTGATGAGCTTGGTGCCCAGCGAGGTCTCGACGTCGAAACGGCCGTCTTCGCGCTTTTGCACGACGGTCACTTCCTGGCCCAGGTGGTAGGTCGCGCCGAACGGCTCGATCTGCTTCAGCAGGCCGTCGGTCAGTTCCTGCCCGGTGCACGATGGAATGGCTGGAATGTCGTAGATCGGCTTGTCCGGGTACAGTTCCACGCACTGGCCGCCAACGGCGCTGAGCGAGTCGATCACGTGGGCTTTGATCTCCAGCAGGCCGAGTTCGAAGACCTGGAACAGGCCGACTGGGCCGGCGCCGATGATGACTGCATCGGTCTCGTGGAGACCGCCTGGTGGGGTGCTGACGACATTCATAACGATTCTCATTCCATCTGAATAAGCGAACACCGCGTCAGGCGCGGTGTTGCACGGTGAATAACAGGCTGCTGGAAGCGATTAACGCTTCAGCAAGTGGGCCTTTTCCTTGACGTCCTTGAACTGCTCGGCTTCCGGCAGGGCAGGCTTGGTCTTGGTGATCGAAGGCCAGTTGCGCGACAAGTCGGCATTGATCTTGATGTATTGCTGCTGGTCGGACGGCACGTCTTCTTCGGCGAAGATGGCGTTGACCGGGCATTCGGCCACGCACACGGCGCAGTCGATGCACTCGTCCGGGTCAATGGTCAGGAAGTTCGGGCCTTCGCGGAAGCAATCTACCGGGCAAACATCGACGCAGTCGGTATAGCGGCAGGCGATGCAGGATTCGGTGACAACGTGGGTCATAACAGTCCTATCTATATTGAAGCGCTGGAGAAAAGCTCAGCAAAGCACTGTATTTTAAGGCAATCCGCTATTTCTCACAATTCGGGCTTAGATACAATCTAAATAAGCAAATTCGTGGCGTGCCTCTAACAGTCTTGCTTTCAAGCAGTAGAACGGATCAAATCGAGCAGATTTTGCCAGGGCGGACCGCCGGTCTCGACAAAGCTTAAGCTATGTCGTCGACGGCCGTCATCGGCTGTGATAGTCCATTGCCCCAAATCAGCGCCAATCGGGGGCGAAAAATTTTCCGCGGAGGTGAAAAAACCACTGGAGGCGAGGGCCGCCTCCAGCGCGGGACCGGCCGGGCTTATCTCCGTGTCAACTTCAAAGTGCTGGCTGAGGCCGGCAAAGCCGCCCCCGCCCGACGCGCTGATCTTCATTTTTCAGTGACTACCTCCCCGTGACGGCTACTGTAATTCTTGCACCAGGCGGCCAAAGCCTGGCGCTCGGCATCGAGTACGCTTTCCAGGTCGAAATATTCGGCATGGTTCATGGTGCCGCAGCAGGCGCGGCGGTCCTGGCGCGCGTCGGGCGCATCTTCCACCATTGCCGGCAGTTCCAGGTTTTGCGGCTGGTCCTCGGTCAGCGGCAGCGGCGATACCACCACTTCGCGCAGGGCGAAGCGGTTGCGGATGAAGTTGGCATAGTCGACCGGTTTGCCGTCTTCCGCTGCGATACGCAGCATCTGGTTTACCACATCGGCGTATTTGGCGTTGGAGTCGGGGGCAGCAACCAGCGAACGCAGCACCAGGCTGCATAGATAGCCGGCAACGCTGTGCAGCACTGCGGCATCGTCGCGCAAGCCCGGGGCGCGCTCGAAGCCGAAGATGTCGGCCAGGATGTCATAGATGGCGCCGGTAAACACCTGCGAGATGGCATGGACCTCGTTGCCCGTCTCCGACAGCTTGAGGTCGTTGTCGGCATTGCGCAAGCCGTTCGGTCGGCCGAGCGCCAGGCCGAACTGCTCCGCCATATCCGCCAGGAAGGTCTTGTCGTGCAGGTCGGCCTTGGTTTGCGCGATCACCGCTTCCACCTGGTCGAGCTGGGACAGGGCCAGGAAAATCGCGGTCAGGTCGCCAAACGATTCGTGCAGGCCGCCCGTTTGCGGCGGCGCGCTGTTCAGGATCCACTTCGGTTTCAGCCCGTCCAGCACGGCGTGGCCGGTCTCGTGCGACACGATATCGAAGGAGCGGCAGGTAAACACGCGGCCGCTTGATCCGGTCGGCACGAAGTCGCCGAACTTCAGGGCGCGGTCGTTGCGGCTGTAGTAGGCGTTCATCACATTCGGCAAGCCGTGCGGGAAGACTTCCAGTGGGTCGGTGTTGTGGCTGCTGTTCCAGGCCCAGGGCAGGGGGGCGTTTTGCTCGGCGCGCGACAGTACGCGCTGGTACATGGTCAGGGTCGAGCGCACCACGGCAAACGCGTGCACTGCGTCGAACTGGTCGGTGTCCGGCGCCATGATGAAGTCGCCGAAGGCATTCGGGCTGACCGGCGCAATGCCGGGCTGGCCGTAAGTGACGCGGGCATCGCGCGGGCCTTCCAGGATCACGCCGGGCAGGAAAATCTTGCGGGTGCCGAGTTCGTTCACGGACGGATCCTGTTTCCAGATCAGCACCCGCGCACCGGCGGGCGGCGCAGCGGCGGGACGCGTGGGCAACGCGGTATCTTTCAGGCGTGGCAGGCTGGGCTGCTGTAGCAGTTGCGCCGACTTGCGGTGCGCGCGGTACAGGGCGGATGGCGTCGGCACAAAGCTGACAGGCAAAGTCATGCACATATTCTCATCCATGATCACTCTCCCAAGGGCGGTTGAATGACCATGGTTACCCTGTCGGCGGCGCTGCCCTTTGATCCAGCACAAAGGTGTGTGCGTTAAAATAGCGCCTTTTGTGCTTTTTGATTAGCAGAGTATGGCCGATATCAACATCACCCAAGCCCACAGCCTGGAACCTGCGCAAGCGCGCGCAGCAGCAGAACAAGTCGCACAACGTATTGCCAAGGAATTCGACCTGGCCTGCCAATGGCATGGCGATACCCTGAAATTCGGCCGCAGCGGCGTGGAAGGCACGCTGACACTGGCCGAGAGCGCCGCCCACATGAATATCAAGCTCGGCTTCCTGATGGGCGCCTTCAAGAGCGCCATCGAAGGTAAGGTTGCCGAGAAGATGCGTTCGGTATTCGCTTCGGCTTAAGCAGTCCCGGTGGGATCGCCCACCGTTTCGTTCAGTGCCACCGCAGCGCGCACCAGTTCCAGTACGGTTGCGCGCTCGAGTTGCGTTTCCCTTCGCAGTGCCAGTGGGCGTAACTCATATTTGCCGCCGCCGGTCATGCGCGGCTCAAGATGCAGCAAACGCTTGCCGCGCCAGAATCCAAATAGCACGCGTTCCTTTTCCGCGCGGATCAACAGTACTGGCCCGTTCGAAAAGTAGACCAGGTGCGTCCATTTGATGCGCCGCATTCTTCATGACTGATCCGCCTCAAGGAATCGGTGCAACACGTATGCGTCGACCAGCCCCTGTTCGCCGTGTCGGAACGCTTGCGGTAAGGTGCCGGCGATACTGAAGCCCAGCTTGCGATACAAGGCCACCGCCGGCGCATTCGTGCTGACGACGTAATTGAACTGCATCGCCAGGAAGCCTTCGCGCCGCGCCTGCGCCAGGCTGTGCTCGACCAGCGCGCGGCCAATGCCTTTACCTTGCGCCTGCGTGGCGACGGCGTAAGTCGCGCTGGCGACGTGTGCACCGTGGTCGGGATAGATTGCGCCCATCTTGTACATGCCGAGGATCCGCTCGCCCGCGCAGGCAACGTAAGCCGGGTGGCTGCTGAACCAGTGTAGCTGGAAGGTGGATTTCTCGAACCCGGCGCCGAATGGGAAGGAATCGCCGCCAGACAGCAGCGGCTGGAAGATGGCCCACATGGCATCAAGGTCGCCCGCCTCCGCGCGGCGGATCGTCGTTCCACGCGCAAGACGGTAGTGGACGTTGCCGTCATCCCCTGCTTCCCCGCGCTGCCAGCCCAGGGCCTGGTAGAGGCGATCGGCGCGGGTGCCGGCAGCGGTGGAAAGGCTTACCGCGTGCGCGCCGCTGGCGAAGAGCCAGTCGGCCGCGAGCTGCAAAAGGCGCTTGCCTGCGCCCAGCCCCTCATGCGCCGGATCGACGAACAGCGCCCAGATTGAACTGTCGTCACGCGCTGCGTAAGAGAATCCGATGACGATGCCATCGCGCTCGCACACCCAGCCCCGGCCCAGGCGCTCAAGGTAATCCTCATACATCTGTTGCGTAATGCGTGCCGGATTGGACAGCGCATTTTCGCGCACGGCCAGCCTGATTGCGCCCATGGCGGGGATATCGGCAGTCGTCGCGCGGCGGAATTGAAGTGTCATGCGTTGGCGTCGGATTATAAAAAGCGCAACTCTAGCATGCCTGCTGGAAGCGGTGGCTAGCCCGCGCGCCACCGGGCAGGCGCAGGCCGTCGTGGCGGGAAAAAATCAGGCCAGGCGCAGCGATGCCGTCCTCTTCAGCATGGTCTTGACGATGATCTTGTGCAGCGGTGCGACCGGCAGCATGTACAGGCGCCCCAGCCAGTTATGGATATGGACTACGGTGGTGACGCTGACCGCACCTTGCGGCGCTTTGCAGACGGACAGCACCACGTCCAGGTGCTTGTCCGAGTCGCCCAGCAGCACTTCGTCCGGCGACAGGTAAAGCAGGGAGAAGATGCCAACACGGTCGCCGACGCGATACCCAGTAAGCGGTTTAGCGGTGCGCAAAGCGCCCAGGTGGCCCAGGTTTTTCAGGCCGACCAGGCCGGCCAGCCGGTTACGTACTGCCATGAGCCGGTTCACCCAGCCAGGTGTCTGGCCTACAACCTGCAGATAAAGCTCCAGCGCGCAGATGTCGGCGTCCGGTGCCGCGATCTGGTAGCAGTCATGGAAATAAGCACCCGGCAGGAGCAGGCTGGCCTGGCTGCCGGCCGGCGCCGCGCCTGAAGTGACTGCACCGTGCATCACTTGCGCAGCAGCGCCCACAAGGAATAGCCGCCAACGACCGTGCCGACCGGAACATTGAACAGGGCGAAAATGCTGAAGATGATCAGCGGTGTGCGAGCGGCGCGCGATCCATTCAAGTATGCGATGGCGGAGCCGATTTGCAGCAGGCAAAGCGCAACCAGTACGCCAAAAATGATGCTGCCCGCACCCATGATGAATTCAACGACATTTGGGGCATTGCGGACGATTTCCGCCAAAGCGCGGAAGAAGACGGCCATGCATGCCAATAACAGCAAAGAGAGGAAGCCGAGGACGATGTGGACGATCGCGGCGATTTTGGAGTGGTTATCCAGCATTTGACTATTATTTATTTTGCAAATGCTGCAGTGTGCAGCGCCGCGCCGGTTTTGACAAGCGCAGCGCCGGAAGCGGGAAGATTACTTCAGGCTTTCGATCAGGTCGATGTACTGCTGCTTGGCGTCGTCCTGGCTGGTGCCGGCCAGCGCTGCCCATGCGTCGAACTTGGCGCGGTTGACGAAATCAGTCATGCCTGGACGCTCGCCGGTAGCATCGCCTGCCGAGCCTTGCTTGAACAGGGCGTAGATCTTCAGCAGCGTCATATTGTCTGGGCGTTCCGGCAGGTTCTTGGAATCGGCCATCGCTTGGTCAAACTGTTCTTGCAGGCTCATGGTTTTACCTTTGGATAGTGGGGTGTGTGAAGCGCCATCATACAAAAGAAAACTTGCCCTGCCTTAGAGTATAGGCTCCAAATTCGCTACTCCTGCGTCACCACGGTTGGCAGGGACCAGGCGCCATCGGGGGCAATCATCCGGCACATGCCAGTCGTGGATGCCGCGATGAGCTGGAATTGCTTGCCGTTCCAGCCTCTGGTTTTGAACTCCCAGCAGTCACCGCGACCACGTCCCTTGTGAAGCTCTCGGATCTTGCCTGCGGCATAGTCGGCGGCGGTGGTGGTCACCAGCACAGGCCGGAATGGCGGCTTGTCGCTGACCACCCAGTAACCGGCTCCGGCGTTGTAGGCCGCTATCCAGCAGCGCATGGATACCAGCATTTTGGTGGAGGAGAGCCGGACCGCTCTGAGCGCACTCAGCTTCTCGTCTTCAAACAGTTCTTCGCATTCATCCGGCTTCGCGCTGGCGCGCAGTGCCGCAACCAGGGGCTTGCGGCGCTGCGAGATGAAGCGGCCATCGGCATCTTCAGGAAGACCGCTGCGGCGCCTGTATCCGATACTACTCCCCATAGCTCGTTTTCCCGGAGCAGTTCGACGGCGGCATGGTCCGGCAAAGCGTCCAGTAGCGCCGCAACCTGCGCCTGCGAAAGCTCGGCCACCATCGTTTCCTTGACAAATTCCAGCGATCCCGCTGCCGTGTCGTTGATCCAGAGTTCGAGCTTGAATTTTGCCGGCAAGCGTTCCTTCGCGTCATTCATGTCAGCATGGGCGAGCATGAACTGTCCGTTGACTTGCTGGCTGGCGCCAGCTTGCCTGGTCAGAAGAACGGAGGCCGAGAGGCCGTCAATGCGGTCGCCACCGTATCCGGCTGCGCGGCAGGTGCCGGTGTTGTCGCAGGCCAGCTCCCATTCCTTGTGTGCGAAGTACAGTCCGGACGGGCTGAAAGCGATGGCGTACAGCGGCAGCAGCGCCGTGGCGAGGGCAAAAATCAGGCGCATCGATTTTCCTGTAGTTGGTGCGGTGTGCGCCGCACAATAAAAAACGGCGGTTCAAGACAAGCCATTTTTGGCCAGCCTTGAACCGCCGTTCTGGCGGTAAGCCCGAAGAATTACTTCTTCTTGGTTGGGTTCACAGCGGCTTTCAGGGTCGCGCCAGCCGAGAACTTAGGGGTCTTGGATGCAGCGATCTTGATCGCTTCGCCGGTTGCCGGGTTGCGGCCTTTGCGCGCTGCGCGCTTGGCGACGGAGAAGGTGCCGAAACCGGTGATGCCAACGGTGTCGCCCTTTTTCAGACGCTCGGTAACGATCGCGATCAGGGTGTTAATTGCTTCGTTAGCAGCTGCGCCGGACATTTCGGTACGCTTCGCAAATTCTGCAATCAGTTCGCCTTTTTTCATTACTACCTCCTTGGTTAATGGAGCGCGCAGATTAGCACATTAATTGAAAAAAGTGTGTACCGTTTTTGAAGAAGCCCATATAGTGACTGGCTCGCCACGAAATACGGGACGGATTCTGGCGAAAACCTCAGCTAGTTTAAGCTTTTTCGCCGCCCCGCCCCGGCTTGGTGCATCATTGTGCGGAGCCTTCAACTGCGGTGTTTCTGCCGGCTTGAGCGTTGAAACCGGCGTTGACACTTGCGTTGGCGGAAGCGCTTTTCGGCGACTGCTGCGGTGCGGATTGGCTGCTGCCGCCGCCATTGCCACCGCTGCTGCGGGGGGCTTTGCTGGCATTGGCGGAACTGTTCGCCGAGCTGTTTGCCGAGGCGTTTGCCTGGCGGTCGGCGCTGCGCACCAGGTTTGCACCCAAGCCGGACGAAGTGCTTCCACTGCCTGAAGCGGAACCGGATTTTCCGCCGTCCGAAGTAACGCCTGGCGCGCTGTTTGCCGCGCTGTCGGCGCTGCCGCTGACGGCGCCGGCATTGCGTGCAGCCTGGGCGCCGAGGGAATGAGCGCCTGCCGCTCCGCCTGCCAGTCCGCCAACCAGTCCATTCGCACTACCGCTGGCCGCGCCATTCGAATTGCCGCTGGCATTGCTGCCTGCTGCGCTATTCGAGGCTTGGTTGGCGGCGCCATTTGCGGCACCGTCAGCGTTGCCGCCGGCCGCGCCGGCATTGCGCGCGAGGTTGCCGGCCAGGTTGGCAGTGCCGTTCGCTGCGCCGCTGGCATCCAGGCCGCGCCGGGCAGCGTTGTTTGCCGCCGAATCGGCAGCAGCTGTGCGAGAGGCGTTGGCAGCGGCACTGCCCGCCGCATTGCCCGCGATATCCGCACCAGCACGGCCGCCGCGCATGGTACTGCCGGCGATATCGCCGGTCATTCCGCCGCGCATTGAACCCATGCCGCCACCGAAAGCACCACCGATGCCGCCGCCGATATTTCCGCCAAGCGCGCCGCCGAGAGGGCCGGCGTGGGCGATGGATGCGGCGCTGGCGGCAGCGATAAAGGCAGCGCGGATGAGGGTTGCGATGTTGGTTTTCATATCAGTTCTCCTTGGTCTGGCTGCGGGAAATCCGCCGCTTACATACAGAGAACGAACCAGGTTCGGGATTTCTTCCATTCATCCGAAAAAAAATTCAAAAAACTTTTTCAGCGGAAGGCGGAAGGGGGAGTGCGCAGGTTTTCGCCGACCACGCCGCGGCCGGTGCCGTCGCCGGCTGCGCTGGCGCCGGCTGCCAAGGCAGCCAGCGCGCTGGCCGCTTGCGCCGGGGAGGGGGAAGGCAGGCGCGGCGCCAGCAGCGCCGCCACCAGCGGCGCGGCGAAACTGGTTCCGCGCACCAGCTTGTATGGCGGAGTGCCGATAGCGGCGGCCGCCATCTGGCTGCCCGGCGCCGCAAACATCACTTGCGGACCGCGCGCAGCCTCCGGCAGCGGATGCCGTTTCGGGTCAATCCCCGTGACGCCTACCACGCCGGGGTAGCTGGCCGGATAAAGAGGAGGAGCGGCCGGGCCGTCGTTGCCCACGGCCGCCACCAACAGGTGGCCGCGTGCCACCATTGCCTGCACCACGCGGCCCAGCATCTGGTTGGGCGGGCCGACCAGGCTGATATTGATGACGCCGACCTGTTCTTTCGCCAGCCAGGCCAGCGCCTGCACGATCTGGCTTGCCGAGCCGCCGCTCGGCTGGTCGCAATAGATATCTGCGGCATACAGCTTGGCGCTCGGCGCCGCGCCCCTGAACCTTTCGGACTTGCCGATCATCAGGGCGCCAACCGCCGTGCCATGGGCAGCCGGGTGCGTCGCGCCGTCGCAGCCCCAGCGCACGATACGGGAGTTTTCGAACACCTCGTGGCGGTCATCGATGCCGCTGTCGACCAGCCCCACGCGTACGTCGCCGCCGCCAGTCTCCATCCGCGCCGCGCCAGGCGGGGACAGGGCCGATGTGCCGCCCGCCGCATCGGCACCTGTATACACATGGTTGAAATCGTAGCTGCCGCCAGGATCGGCAGCGCGCAGCATGGCCAGCGCATCCGCCGTAGCGACACCATCCGGCACCCGCAACGTCACCAGCGACTGCCCGAGCTGCGGCATATCCTGCCGGCCGGCCACCGTCATCCCGGCGGCGGCGGCGGCCGCAAGTCCGGCGCCGGATGGCGACCACGCCAGGATCTCCCTGCGCACGATCGGGAATCCGGCAGGGTCCGGCTCCAGCAGGGCTGGATGCCGCTGCAACAATTCGCGCACATTCAGCGACCGAAGCTGGTCCGGCGCCACCTTGCGCGGCAGTTCGGTGGAATCCAGCAGCTTCTCGCGCAGGCGATCGCGCAAGCCGTTGTCGCCCAGGCGTGGCGACAGGCCGCCCGGCAACTGCGGCAATCCCGGCCGGCCGATTTGCGCTGCCGCCTGTCCTGCGCCAGCCAGTAAACCGAGGGCCAGCAGCAGGCAGCGGCATGTACGCAACAGGGAATAAGTCGGGCGCAAGGTTGGCATGGTCGGATGATAATATAGGCTAACGGTATCTATTCTGTATTAACGATGGAGAGAGGGAAGAAAATCCCCGCCCCGTTCGTTATCTTCATATGATGGACAACGATAGCTCCCTGCACGAGGAAATCGCCACACTGTTGCCGCGGCTGCGGCGTTTCGCCCGTACCCTGGCCTGGCACCGCGAAGATGCCGACGACCTGGTCCAGCTCTCCGTGGAGCGCGCGATCGTGCACAGCAGCTCTTACCAGCCGGGAACCCGCCTGGATAGCTGGTTGTTCCGCATTATTAAAAATGCCTGGATTGACGAAGTGCGCTCCCGTACCCGCCGCAGCGAGCTGTTTGCGCCGGAGGAGGAGGGTGAGCACGTAGGGGACGATTATGCCGAAGCTCACCAGCAGCGGATGGCGGTGCAAAAGGCTGTCAGCCTGCTGA
Organism: Duganella sp. Root336D2; assembly: GCF_001425005.1. Classification (GTDB taxonomy): domain Bacteria; phylum Pseudomonadota; class Gammaproteobacteria; order Burkholderiales; family Burkholderiaceae_D; genus Rugamonas. The sequence continues at coordinate 362,532 of NZ_LMDB01000022.1, forward strand.
GCGAGGAACACCGGCTGGTGGTCGGCCTGGTGCTGGTGGAAGGCCTGCCATATAAAGAGGCAGCTGAAGTGCTGGAAATCCCGGTCGGCACCCTGACCAGCCGCCTGGCGCGCGCCCGCACGGCGTTGCAAGAAATGTTATCGGAACAAGCGAGGACGGTATGAAGAGTTTTTCCGACGAGACCTTGATGGCTTATGCCGACGGTGAACTGGATGAGGTGACCCGCCGTGCGGTGGAAGACGCCATGCGCAAGGATGCCGCGCTGGCGCGCCGCGTGGCCCAGCACAAAGCCATGCGCAACGACGTCTTTGCCGCTTTTGCCCCGGTGGCGGAGGAGGCGGTGCCGCCAAGGCTGGCGCAGCCGCTGCGCCAGGCTACGGTGGTCAGCCTGGATTCCGTGCGTGCCCGGCGCGAGGCGGAGCAGCAGGCCGCGCGCAAGGCCAGCCGCGGCCGGCGCTGGTCCTGGCCGGAATGGGGCGCGTTAGCGGCGATGCTGATGGTGGGCGTGATGGCTGGCCACTATGGCGTCGGCATGCTGCCGCTCGACCGCAGCGAAACGATCGCCAGCCGCGATGGCGTGCTGGTGGCGCAAGGCCGCCTGGCGACGGCGCTGGACCAGCAGTTGGCCGGCAGCGGCGGCCCGGTGCGCATCGGCACCAGCTTCCTGGCGCAGGATAACAGCTACTGCCGCAGCTTCACCACCGCGCAGGAAATGTCGGGCCTGGCCTGCAAGCAGGGCGGCGCATGGAAGGTGCAACTGGCGGTGCAAAGCCAGGGTAAGTCACAGCAGGGGGAATACCGGCAGGCGGCGGCGGATATGCCGACGCAGGTGTTGGATGCGATCGACCAGCGAATCGCCGGCCAGGCGCTGGACGCGAAAGCGGAGCAGGAGGCCGTGCAGCGCAAATGGCAGCGCTAGGCCTCCGCCCGGGGGCTGATTAAACGCCCAGCAGTTCCACGTCGAAGATCAGGGTGGCGTTGGGCGGAATCACGCCGCCGGCGCCGCGCGAGCCATAGCCCAGTTCAGCAGGGATGATCAGCTGGCGGGTGCCGCCTACTTTCATGCCTTGCACGCCTTCATCCCAGCCGCGGATCACCATGCCTGCGCCCAGGGCGAACTCGAACGGATCGTTACGGTCCTTGGAGGAATCGAATTTCGGGCCTTTGCTGCCGTCGTCGTTGCGCAGCCAGCCGGTGTAGTGAACAGTGACGTTCTGGCCGGCTTTGGCTTCGGCGCCATCGCCAACGTTGATGTCGTCGTATTGCAGGCCGGATGCGTTAGTGATGATAGTCATGTGGATTCCTTAGAAATGTGGGGCTTAGGCCGCGATTGTAGTGCATTCACGGCCGATACCCATTAAATGTTGTCGGCAATAACTTAATACAAGACGTTTGACCGTAAAATACTGGTTGGCTTAACCAATAAGCGAGTTTTCATGTTCCGCAGTATCCGTAGCGCAGCAGTTTCATTAGCTTTGCTGGCAGGCGTGCAGCCTGTCCAGGCAAACGTTGTCGTCGTGCTCAATTCGCGCGATGCCACGGTCCAGTTGCTGGACCAGGTAAGCTACAAGAGCCTGCAAACCTTCCCGGTGGGGAAAGAGCCCCACCACTTGATGGCCACCCCCGATAACAAGTCGCTGATCGTCGCCAGCGCCGTGGGCAACGAGCTGGTATTCCTGGATCCGGTGACCGGCCAGGTGCAGCGCCACGTCAAGGATATCCTCGACCCTTACCAGATCGGCTTTTCGCCGGACCAGAAGTGGTTCGTGGCGACTTCGCTGCGCCTGCACCGGCTTGACATCTACTCCTACAACGGCAAGGAAATGACGCTGGCCAAGCGCATTCCGCTGCCCAAGCTGCCCAGCCACGTGGCTTTCGACGCCAGGAGCAGCACCGTCTTTGTCACCCAGCAGGGCAGCGACCAGGTCAGCGCGATCGACCTGAAGACGCAGAACGTGCTGTGGACCATCCCGGTCGGCAAGCTGCCGGCGGGTATCGCCATGACGCCGGACGACAAATACCTGCTGGTCGGGATCATGGGCAGCGACTACGTCGAGGTGATCGATTGGCGCACCCGCCAGACCGTCAAGCGCATCAAGGCCGGCGCCGGCACCCACAACTTCCGCGCCCTGGGCGATGGGCGCTACACCTATGTGTCGAACCGGGTCTCCAACACCATCAATATCATCGACCAGAAGACCCTGGAAAACGTCGGCACCATCGATGTGCCCGGCGGGCCGGATTGCATGGAAATCACCGCCGACCGCAAATACATGTGGACCACGCTGCGCTGGATCAAGAAAGTGGCAGTGATCGACCTGCAGCAGAAAAAGGTCGTCAAGATGATCCCGGTCGGCCGTTCGCCGCACGGCGTCTTCTTCGCCAACTCTTCCGCGAGGATGTAATGCGCTGGCAGGCTTGCGTGCTGGGACTGGCCGCTGCGGCGGCCGGCGGCGCGTCGGCGGGCCCGCAATGCCGCGCGACCGTCTACCTGACCTTTGACACCGGCAGCCAGTCGCAGGCCGAGCTGATCGCCTCCGTCCTGGCGCGGCAAAACGTCAAGGCCACCTTCTTCCTGGCGAACGAAAAGACCGTCAAGGGCGATTACAGCCTGGACCCGTCCTGGCAAGCCTATTGGCGCGCCCGCGTAGCCGAGGGACACGCTTTCGGCAGCCACACCTTCGATCATACTTACTACGTGCGCGATGCCGCCAACGGCAAGATCACGGTCAAGCCGCAATTCGGCGCCCACGCCGGCAAGTCGCAGGACTGGACATCGCAGCAGTATTGCGAGGAGCTGCGCCGCGTCGACCAGCGCTTCCACGAACTGACCGGCAAGGCGCTGGACCCGTTCTGGCGCGCCCCCGGCGGCAAGACCAGCGCACGCACGCTGGCGGCCGGCAAATCATGCGGCTACCAGCATGCGGCATGGGCCATGCCGGCCGGCTTCTCGGGCGACGAGCTGCCGGTGGAGCGCGCCTCCAACGCGCAATTGCTGCAGCGCGCGCTGGACGGCCTGCGCGACGGCGACATCTTCGTGGCCCACATGGGCATCTGGTCGCGCAAGGACCCCTGGGCGCCGGCCAACCTGGAACCGCTGATTGAAGGCCTCAAGCAGAAAGGCTTCTGCTTCGCCACCCTGAGAGAACACCCGGATTACCGCAAATGATTCAATTTTTCCTGGACCTGCTGGGCCAAGCCCAGGGCTGGCTGTTTGAAAACGCCATCCAGCCGGCCATCTACTTCAGCGGCATGGGCGACATCACCGAAGAAGCCTTCGAGGGCACCGAATGGCTGCTGATCGGGCTGGCCGAGCTGCTGCTGATCTTCCTGGTGCTGCGCCCGCTGGAGGCGGCCATCCCGGTGCACCAGTTCAGCGACAGGCGCGCGCGCTGGAATGACTTCATCTATACCGTGCTGCAGCGTATCGGCCTGATCCCGCTGCTGCTGTTCTTCACGCTCGACCCGCTGATGGACGCCATCGCCGGCGCCCTGCACATGGAAGGCGTGCAGCCCTTCAACCTGGAAAACCTGGTCACCAATATGCACCCGCTGGCCAGCTTCGCCATCTACCTGCTGGTGCTGGACTTTGCCGATTACTGGTTCCACCGCGCCCAGCACAAATTCAACTGGTGGTGGGGCCTGCATAGCCTGCACCATAGCCAGCAGAACATGAACCTGTGGAGCGACGACCGCAACCACCTGCTGGACGACCTGCTGCGCGACATCGTGATGGCGGTGCTGGCGCTGGCCATCGGCGTGCCGCCAAGCCAGTACGTGCTCCTCGTATCGCTGTCCCGTATCGTGCAAAGCCTGCAACACGCCAATGTTCGTATACACTTCGGCCGCATCGGCGAACGGCTGCTGGTGTCGCCGCGCTACCACCGCATGCACCACGCGATTGGCATCGGCCATGAATCGAAAGGGCAGGGCACGCTGGGCGGTTGCAATTTCGCCGTGCTGTTCCCGATTTGGGACATTATTTTCCGCACTGCTAACTTCACGCCGCGCTTCGAAGCGACCGGCGTGCGCGACCAGTTGGCGGGCCGCGACTACGGCCGCGGCTTTTGGGCCCAGCAATGGCTTGGCCTGAAACGGATGTTTGAATATTTGAGAAAGAAACCGAGTTAATTAATGCGCGCAGTTATCAACGCTTACGGCAGGGCCCTGCTGTCCCAGTTCCACGGCAAGATTTTATTGCTGAGTATTGTTCCTTTCATTTTGTCAGTCGCACTGTGGGCGCTGCTGCTGGGGTTTGGCCTGCAGCCGCTGCTGGACTGGCTGCACGGCTACTACGTTGGATTCGAGGTCTACCGCGTCACCAGCGACTGGCTGCAATCGATCGGCCTGGATGGCTTGCGCAACGTCCTGGTGCCACTGTTTGCGCTGCTCCTGCTGCTGCCCTTGATGATCGTGACGGCCATGACTTTCATCGGCGTGGCAGCCATGCCCTTCGTCGTGCGCCACGTCGGCGGCCGCCATTTCCCGCAGCTGGAGAAAAAGCAGGGCGGCTCCATCCTGGGCGGCGTGCTCAAGGCCTTCGGCGCTTTCGGCATTTTCGTGGTGGCATGGCTGTGCATCCTGCCGATGTATGTCTTCCCGCCGCTGGCGGGCCTGGCTACCGTGCTGCTGTGGGGCTGGCTCACCAGCCGCGTCATGAGTTATGACGCGCTGGCCGACTACGCCAGTGCGGAAGAATTGTCCAAGCTGCAGCGCGAACACCGCTGGCAGCTGATGTCGATCGGCGTGGTGTCCGGCCTGGCGGGTTCGCTGCCGGCCCTGGTGTGGGTAGGCGGCGCCGCTGCGGCGATTGCCTTCTTCCCTATCCTGCTGGCGGCATCGATCTGGGTCTACGTCGTGATTTTCATCTTCACCGGCCTGTGGTTTGAGTATTATTGCCTGCAAGCGCTGGCGCAATTGCGCCATGCTCCATTTGAGGAAAGCCTATGCGAATCGGATTGATCATCATTGGCGACGAAATCCTGTCCGGCAAGCGGACCGACCAGCATTTCCCCAAAGTGGTGCAGCTGCTGGCGGAACGCGGCCTGCAACTGTCATGGGCGGAGTTCGTCGGCGATGACCGCGAGCGCATCACCGCCACGCTGAAACGCACTTTCGCCAGCGGCGATATCGTGTTCTCCTGCGGCGGCATCGGCGCCACGCCGGACGACCATACGCGGCAGTGCGCCGCTGCCGCGCTGGGCGTACCGCTGCTGCTGCATGAGGGCGCGAAGGACAGCATCCAGCAGCGCGTGCGCCAGGTGGCGGAAGAAAAAGGCGAAGTTGCCGACCTCGCTTCGGCGGAAAACCTGCAGCGCCTGCAGATGGCCGAATTCCCGCAAGGTGCGGCGCTTATTCCAAATCCGTATAACAACGTGGCTGGATTCGCGCACGGCACGCATTACTTCGTGCCCGGCTTCCCGGTGATGGCGTGGCCGATGATCGAATGGGTACTCGACACGCATTACGCCGACCTGTTCAATCGTGAGGCCCGTGCTGAGCAATCGGTGTTAGTGTACGAAGCAGCGGAAGCAGCACTTACTCCGCTGATGCTGGCCCTGGAAGCAGCCTGGCCGCGCATCAAGGTCTTCAGCCTGCCAAGTGTGGGCGATGCCAAGACCCGGCGCCATATCGAGCTTGGTGTGAAAGGCGATCCGCCCCAATGCGAGGCTGCATTTATCCAAATGTGCCGTGAGCTCGATGCCCTGAAAGTGGAGTACGCGAAGCCCTGAATCCACAGTGTGAAAAGGGTGTTAACTGCTCTTGCAACGGCGCTCACAAAAGGTGTGAAGCGCCGTTGTTTTTTTGCGAAACTGATACGCGAAGTTTAAATATTTTGCGAGTTGCCCCGTGCAGTGCGCGCCGATGTGGTGCAATGGTAATCAAGCAGAAATACTCTGCGTGTACTGTCCGGTTTGAACACTATGTTAAGCAATCGTCGTTTTCGCCGGCCCCGAGTTGTCGTCCGAGCGGTGCGCAAGATGCGCGCCGGTGCGGCAGCGATTGGATACGGCGGCAACAGGCGGCGTTTGCGCTCGGTACCTATGCCTTCCCAACAAGATCACGAATCAAGCTCCTTCGAACCACACGAACCAACCGAGACAGCACCACCGCCTCCATCCGAACCCAAAAAGGGTTCACGTCTGCGCAATGCGTTCATTGTGCTGGTACTGGTGCTGCTGACGGTGGCCGGCGTCTGGGGCTATCACGAGACCCGCACCTCGACGATGCAGGCGAAGGTGTTCACCGACCTGGTCGGCAAGCTGACCTACAAGGTGGAGCCGGGGCCGAGCAAGTCGATCCGCTTTCCGCACGACAGCCCATACGATGAGCGCCTTGGCTACGCCAACCTGCCGGACTACCTGGACAAGCTGAAAGCACGCGACTACGAGGTCACCTCGCAGGCCCGCTTCTCGCCGAAAATGGTGGAGCTGAGCGACATGGGCGTGTTCGCGACTTATCATGAAAAAACCCGTACCGGCCTGTCGATTCTCGATTGCCGCGAGCAGCCGCTGTTCACCGCCAGCTATCCGGAGCGTATTTACGGCAGCTTCGAGCAGGCGCCGAACGCGCTGGTGCAAAGCCTGCTGTTCATCGAGAACCGCGAACTGCTGGACAACAAGTATCCGAAGCGCAATCCGGCTGTTGAATGGGACCGGCTGTCCAAGGCCATCCTGGAAAAGTCGATGAGCGCCGTGGGCGCCGGCGGCCACCGCGCTGCGGGCGGCTCGACGCTGGCGACCCAGATCGAGAAATACCGCCATTCACCGGAAGGGCGCACCGGTTCGATGAAGGACAAGCTGCAGCAAATGGTGTCGGCTTCGCTGCGCGCCTACCAGCAGGGCGAAGATACCACCAAGGTACGGCGCCAGATTGTGCTCGACTACCTCAATACGGTACCGCTGTCGGCCAAGCCCGGCTACGGTGAAGTGAACGGCGTGGGCGACGGCATGTGGGTCTGGTACGGCCGCGAATTCGATGAAGTGTCGCGCCTGTTGGGCGGCAAGATGGACCAGCCGGGCAGCCCGCTGGCCTTCAAGGAAGCGCTGTCGCTGCTGATTGCACAGCGCCGCCCGAGCTACTACCTGGGCGAAGGCGATGAGGACCTGGAAGTACTGGCCAACAGCCACCTGCGCCTGCTGGCGAGCGCCGGCATCATCACGGCGCAGCTGCGCGACGCTGCGCTGAAGGAGAAGCTGCATCCGGCCAAGGGCAGCGGCGTGCAGGCGGCGCCGCCGATGACGTATGTGACCAAGAAAGCCTCGAACGCGGTGCGCGTGCACTTGGCCAACCTGCTGGGCGACAACCGCATGTACAACCTGGACCGCCTCGACCTGTCGGTGAACACCACGCTCGATGCTGAGACCCAGAAGACCGTGACCGCCATGCTGCGCCAATTGCGCGAGCCGGAAACCGCGGTGCAGGCCGGCCTGACCGGCAAGGGCATGCTGGGCAACGGCGACCCGGCCAATGTGGTGTACAGCTTCACGCTGCTGGAGCGCGGCGAGCACGCCAACTACCTGCGCGTGCAGACCGACAACTACGACCAGCCGCTGGACATCAACGAAGGCGCCAAGCTGGACCTGGGTTCCACCGCCAAGCTGCGCACCCTGGTGACGTACATGGACATCGTCGACCAGCTGCACAAGAAGTATGGCCAGATGGACGCGGCGCAACTGAAGAAGGTCAACGTCGACCAGCGCGACCGCCTGACCACCTGGGGCATCGAATACCTGGCCATGACGCCGATGGACAAGCGCGACTTGCCGGCCATGCTGCAGGCGGCGCTGGAGCGCAAGTATTCGGCCAATCCGGGGGAAGGTTTCTTTACCGGCGGCGGCCTGCATTACTTCGGCAACTTCAGCAAGGATGACGACTTCAAGATCATGACGGTGCGCGAGGCGCTGCGCCGTTCCACCAACCTGGTGTTCGTGCGCCTGATGCGCGATGTGGTCAAGTATTACTCCTTCCAGATGCCGGGTTCCTCGCAGACCCTGCTGACCGACTCCGACGATCCGCGCCGCGCGGCCTACCTGGCGCGCTTCGCCGACAAGGAAGGCAAGGAATTCCTGTACCGCTTCTACGCCAAGTACAAAGGCAAGAAGACTTCGGAGCTGGACGCGATCCTGCTCGATACGATCCGCCCGACGCCGGTGCGCCTGGCGAATATCCACCGCACCGTGTATCCGAATGCGACGCTGGCGGAATTCGACAAGTTCGTGAACGACAACCTGAAGGTGCAGAACGATGTGCCGGAAGAGCGCCTGGCCAAGATGTACGAGCAGTACGCGATGGACAAGTGGAGCCTGGCCGACCGCGGCTACCTGGCTGCCGTGCACCCGCTGGAACTCTGGCTGGTGGCCTACCTGCACCAGAATGAAGGCGCTTCGCTGTCCGACGTGGTTGCCGCCAGCGAGAAGGAGCGCCAGGAGGTCTACCAGTGGCTGTTCAAGACCCATCACAAATACGCGCAGGACAAGCGCATTGCCGGCCTGCTGGAAATGGAGTCCTTCATGGGCATCCATCGCCAGTGGAAGAAGATGGGTTATCCGTTCGATTCGCTGGTGCCGTCGTATGCGACCACGCTGGGTGCTTCGGCCGACCGTCCTGCCGCGCTGGCCGAGATGATGGGCATTATCATCAACGGCGGCGTGCGCAAGACAACGCAGCGCATCGAGTCGCTGCATTTTGCGAAAGGTACGCCGTACGAAACCACGGTTGCGCGCAACAAGTCGTCTACCAATGAGCAGGTGCTGACGCCGGAAGTGGCGCGCGCGGTGGCGGATGCGATCCGCGAAGTGGTGTCGGACGGTACGGCGCGGCGCGTGAAGGCGGCGTTCGTGGGCTCGGATGGGCAGATCATTCCGGTGGGCGGCAAGACCGGTACCGGCGACCAGCGTTTTGACGTGTATGCGGCGGGCGGGCGCCTGATCGAATCGCGTTATGTGAACCGTTCGGCGACCTTTGTGTTCAATATCGGCGAGCGCTTCTTCGGCTCGATGACGGCTTATGTCCATGGGCCGGAGTCGAAAAACTACGACTTCACTTCGGCGCTGCCGGTGCAGCTGCTGACGGTGCTGGCACCTTCGCTGATGCCGCTGATCGAACCGAATGCGCAGAAGGCGGCGCCGGTTGTGACGGCGATGGCGGCAAGCAATGCGCCGGGCGGAGTGCAGCCGGTGGCTACGGCTGCCTTGGCGGCTGCCACTGCGGCCGCATTTCCTGCCGCACCGCTGCGCGCCTGCGGCGCCCGCTAAACCCGGTAAGCCCGGGTCAGACCCAAGGGTCTGACCCTGCCGAAAGTCAAAAACCTCAAACCCTGCCTGCGGCGGATGCGCCGCACGGGTCAGACCCTTGGGTCTGACCCAGGTTTACCGGTTTACAATGCGCGCATGAAACTCATCACCAAGTTCACCCGCATCAGCCTGCGCGACCTGCTGGTCTCGTTCGCCCCCACCGTCCTGCTGATCGCCGGCGCCTGTGCGCTGGCCTACTGGATCATCGACCCCACCCCGCCGCGCGTGGTCAAGCTCGCCACCGGCCAGGAAAACAGCGCCTACGAAAACATCGGCAAGCGCTACGCGCAAGCGATGGCCAAGCACGGCATCAAAGTCGTCCTGCAGCCAAGCCAGGGCTCGCAGGAAAACCTGCAACGCCTGAATAAAGGCGAAACCGACATCGCCTTCGTGCAAAGCGGATCCACCAACGAAGCCGAAGCCGAGCGCACCGGCCTGGTCTCGCTGGGCAGCCTGTTCACCGAGCCGCTGTGGCTCTTCATGCGCGACAGGAAAGCCGTCACCAGCCTGACCCACCTGAAAGGCATGAAGGTCAACCTCGGTCCCGAGGGCAGCGGCGTGCCGCGCCTGTTCCGCCAGGTATTGCAGATCAACGGCCTGCACGTCGGCGACATCAACGCCAGCGACCTGGAAAACACCCCCGCCACGGTGGAATTGCTGGAAGGCCGCATCGACGCCCTGGTGTTCGCCGCCGCCCCCGACGACCCGCTGATCCAGATGCTGCTGATGACGCCCGGGATCAAGCTGTTCAACTTCACCCAGGCCGAAGCCTATGCACGCCGCCTGCCGTACCTGACCCACGTCACCCTGCCGCGCGGGATCGTCGACTTGGGGCGCGACCTGCCGGCCCGCGACTACCACCTGATCGCGCCGACGGCGACCCTGGTGGCGCGCGAAGACTTGCATCCGGCCCTGGTCGACCTGTTCGTGCAGGCCGCCAGCAGCATCCACAGCGGGGCGGGCTGGTTCCAGCAGCAGGGCCAGTTCCCTTCGCCGCGCTATACCGAGATTCCGGTCGCGCATGAAGCGGCCAAGTTCTACAAGGACGGGCCGCCTTTCCTGCAACGCTATATGACCTTCTGGCTGGCCAACCTGTTCGACCGCCTGTGGGTGGTGCTGCTGGCCACCGGTGCCCTGATCCTGCCGCTGTCGAAAGTGGTGCCGCCGTTGTACGTGTGGCGCATCCGCTCGCGCGTCTACCGCTGGTACGGCCAGCTGCGCTCGGTGGAGCAGGGCGTCGATGAAGGCAAGCCGCGCGAAGAACTGCTGCACCGCCTGGACCAGATCGAAGAGCGGGTCAATCGCCTGACCGTGCCGCTGTCCTTTGCCGATGAGTTCTACGGCCTGCGCAACCACATCGAGTTTGTGCGCCAGAAGCTACGTACAAACACGTAAAACAACTTGAAAGTGTTGTATCCGCGAGAACCTGAATTGACAGTTGCTCATAGTTACCTCAAATATAAGCCGGGGAGTGAAACTGGTTTAACTACAAGGGGTAGCTATGGCACCAAAAAAACAGGTTCTCGCAATCGCAGTTGCATCACTTTTCAGCAACGCCGCGTGGGCGCAGGAAGCGCCTGCCGGCGAAACCGCTACCGTGGTGGTGACCGGTACCCGGGTCTCCAACCGCACGGTACTCGACACCACCGCACCGGTGGACGTCATCAGCGCCGACAGCATCAAGAACGCCGGTGTTCCGGAAATCACGCAGGCGCTGTCCGTGGCGCTGCCTTCGCTGAATTTCCCGCGTCCTGGACTGGCCGACGGTACCGACACCATCCGCCCCGCCACGCTGCGCGGACTGGCGCCTGACCAGACCCTGGTCCTGGTCAACTCCAAGCGCCGCCATACTTCCTCGCTGGTCAACCTGAACGGCACCATCGGCCGCGGTTCGGCGGCGGTGGACATGAACTCCATCCCGGCCGGTATCGTCAAAACCATTGAAGTGCTGCGTGACGGCGCTTCCGCGCAATACGGTTCCGACGCAATTGCAGGCGTGATCAACGTACGCCTGCGTACCGACCGCACCGGTGGCGAGGCCAGTGTGAGCTATGGCCGCCGCGATACCGAATACAACTTCAATCCGGGCACGCCGCCAGCCGGCGCCACCTGGGGCGTGCAGGATTCGCGCAAGCGCAAGGACGGCAATACGCTGAACCTGAGCCTGTGGAAGGGCATGGAGCTGGGTGAAGACGGCTTCCTGGTGCTGGCACTGGAGCGCAAGCGCCAGCATCACACCGAGCGATCGGGCTGGGACGTGCGCCAGCAATATCCGCTGCTGAACGGCGCCTTCGACCCGCGCGAAGCGACGATCAATCGCTTCAACGCCTGGTACGGCGAGCCTGAGCTGACGCAGAACACCTTCTTCGCCAATGCCGGCTATAACCTGGCCGGCGGCGTCAAGCTGTATGGCTGGACCAGCTACCAGGACCGCGATGCGCGCTCGGGCGGCTTCTTCCGCCGTGCGATCCAGGACAACAATACGATCCAGATTTATCCGGATGGCTTCCTGCCGATCATCGCGCCGGCGGTGGAAGACTTCAGCGCGGCCTTCGGCGCGACCTGGAGCGCCGGCGCGTGGGAGATGGATACCTCCCTCACCTACGGCGAAAACCGGATGGACTTCACCATCGAGAACACGCTGAACCGTTCCCTTGGCCCGAGCTCCAAAACCGCCTTCGACGCGGGCGGCTTCAAGTACGACCAGCTCACCTTCAACCTGTCGGCCGTGCGCCAGTTCGAAGTGGGCCTGTCTTCGCCGCTCAACCTGGCAATTGGTGCGGAAGCGCGGCGTGAAGGCTACGCCCTGCATGCCGGCGAACCGGATTCCTGGCGCAATGGCGGCGTGCTGCTGCCGAACGGGCAGCCGACGGCGTCCGGCTCGCAGGTGTTCCCTGGCTTCCGTCCGAGCGACGAATCGGATGCCAACCGCAAAGCCTACTCGGTGTTTGCCGACGTGGAAGCGAACGTGACGGAGAACCTGCTGGCATCGGCCGCGGTGCGCGGTGAGCATTACTCCGACTTCGGCAACAACTGGTCGGGCAAGCTGGCGGCGCGCTACAACTTTTCGCCGTCGTTTGCCCTGCGCGGTTCGGCGCAGAACGGCTTCCGCGCGCCGTCGCCGCAACAGCAGTTCTTCACCTCCACGGCGACCAACTTCGTCGGCGGGGTACCGTTCGATATCACCACCTTCAAGCCGAGCGATCCGGCTGCGATCGCGTTGGGCGCCAAACCGCTCGATGCAGAGAAGTCGACCAACTTCTCGCTTGGCGCCGTCGGCAAGATGGGCAAGGCCAGCCTGACGGTGGATGCGTTCCAGATCAAGATCCGCGACCGCATCGTGCTGTCGGAGAACCTGCTGCAGACCAATGTGCGCGACTACCTGGCCTCGCAAGGCTTTATCGGCGTTGGCGGCGGACGCTTCTTCATCAACGGCGTGAACACCACGACGCGTGGTGTGGACGTGGTGGCGAACTATCCATGGAACGCCGGTAACGTGGGCAAGTTTGACTTCACGCTGGCGGGCAACTACACCAAGACCGAAGTGACCAAGGTGCCGGTGACCGCGCAGTTGGCTGCGCTGAATCCTGCGCCGCCGCTGTTTGATCGCGTCAATGTGCTGACCTTCGAGCATGGCACGCCGCAGACCAAATTTACGGCCAGTGTGAACCATACGCTGGGCAACTGGAGCGGTACCTTCCGCGCCACGCGCTACGGCAAGGTGCTGCAGCCGGACGCCAACCCGGCACGCGATCACTGGATGACGCCGAAGACTTTGGTGGACGTCGAAGGTCGCTACAAGATCACGCAGCGCCTGACTGCCGCGGTGGGTGCCGAGAACCTGTTCGACCAATATCCGGACCCGTATCCGGCGCTGTTGAACGGCACCGGCAATGCACCGTATTCCAACTACTCGCCGTTCGGCCGCTCCGGCCGCTTTGTGTACGCCCGTTTGAACTACGCGCTTTAACCTGTCTTAACCCGGTTTTACAGTTGAGCAGATTTTTTACAAGAGCGTAATACTGCGATACAAAAAGCGGGGTTTTGGATAACCGGCTGTTACACCGGCCTGCGACGATGGGCATCGACGATATTGAACTATCCCGATGCCCATTTCATTTGTTCGCGGCGCGCTGTCGCTGGCCGCCATCTTCCTGTTTTGCCTGAGCTACTGGATCCACCGGTACTTCGGGCAGGTCGACATCCACCAGATCGCCTATCACCTGGACTTCGGCCTCGATCTTGCGAGGACTTCCGACCCGGTATTTGCCAAGCGATTCGTACGCTGGTGCGTGATCGCGCCACTGCTGTTCTTTGTGCTGCTGCGCTGGCTGCAGAGCCGCCTGGCACAGCGGCAGCAGCGCCTGCTGCCACCTTTGCTGCTTGCCGCCGCCATCGGTTTCTGGCTGTGGGACGTATCGGCCTTCAAGTATCTGGAAGCGAACTTCGGTGCCGACTACTTCGGTGCGAACTATGTGCCGCCAGCTTCGGTTGCCCTGCACGAGCAAAAGGCGAAAAACCTGGTGCTGATCTACGTCGAAAGCCTGGAGTCAGGCTATGCCGACCGCAACGCTTTCGGACGCGACTTGCTTGCGCCGCTGACCGCACTGCACGGCACCAGCTTTCCCGACTACGAGCAGGCGCCCGGCACCAGCTGGACCATCGCTGCGATGGTCGCCACCCAATGCGCAGTGCCGCTGGAACGGGTGTCGATTTTCGACGGCAATACGCAAGGACAGATGATGGAGTCCTTCCTCGGCAAGGCGGTGTGCCTGAGCGACCTGCTGGCCCAGCGCGGCTACCGCAACGTGTTCATGGGCGGCGCCGCATCGAGCTTTGCGGGCAAGGATAAATTCCTGCGCCAGCACCACTACCACGAGGTTTACGGCAAGGATGAATGGCTGCAGCGCGGCGCCGGCGAAAGCACGATGAATGGCTGGGGCTTGTACGATGCCGATTTGTTCCGCCAGGCGAAGGCAAGGCTGCGCGACCTGGCGGCCTCGAAACAGAAGTTCAACCTGTCGCTGCTGACGGTCGATACCCACGAGCCGGCCGGCATGCTGTCGGCACAGTGCGCGCAGCAGGGCTATGCGGATAAATTCGACGGCATCGTGTCCTGCACCGCGGCAGCGGTGGCGGACTTCGTGCGCTATGCGGAGCGCAGCGGCTACCTGGAGAACACCAATGTGGTGATTGTCGGCGACCACCTGTCGCGCAAGAATCCGCTATCGCCGCAGCTGGCGCAGATGCCGCGCCGGACCATCTTCAATACTTTCCTGGCCCACGAGGCAGCGGTGCCCAACCGTGCGCAGTTGCTGCATTTCGACCTGTTGCCATCCATCCTCGAATTCATCGGCTACCAGGTGCCGGGCGGCCGCCTGGGCCTGGGCTACAGCGGCTTCAACGCGCACCGTCCATTGCCGCCGCCCGAGCGGCTGGCGGCAATGGAGCGCGACCTGCTGAATCGATCGCGCGAATACCTGGCCCTGTGGGATGGGCGCAAGTGAATCAGGCGCCGGCCCAGGGCAGGCCGGCCTTGCACCAGCCGCCCACCGTCTTGCGATGGCCGTCGGCGTTCTTGTCGCCTTCAAAGCCTTCCAGGATATCGTAGCACTGGGTATAGCCGGCTTCGGTCGCCGCCTTGGCCGCGTGGCGCGAACGCACGCCCGAACGGCACAGGAAGACGAGCACCGTGTCCTTGCCCGGCACCGCCGCTGCCAGCTGTCCCAGGAAGTCCGGGTTCGGCGTACCGCCCGGATACACGTTCCACTGCGCCGCAAGGTGCTGCCCGGCCGGAATCGCCACCCGTCCCACCCAATCGCGCTCGGCATTGGTCCGCACATCGACCAGGCGCACATGCGGGTCGCATTTCAGCAGTTCGTATGCCTCATGCGGGGTCACTGCACCGGCGTAGGGCAGGGAAGTGTCGCGTTTGCGTGCACGGTCGAGGATTTCGGAATTGGAACTCATGGTTTTTCCTTTATGATGACTGCACCACAACGATGCATTTGCATTAATTGGTGCAATATTGCACCACCATGGTGCAATGATCGGCAAGCGCACCCGCCTGGTGCGTCTTTTCGCGTGCCGGTAGTAGGGAATTGGCTGGCATGATATCTGCTTAATGTACCACCAGCGTTCGCCGCACCCAAGAGGTCGCGGCAGTTTTTTCACTTAGGAGATATGTAATGGCACTGACCGCCGCAGATGTTCTGAAGATGGTACAAGAGCACGAAGTCAAGTTCGTGGACTTCCGTTTCGCCGATACCCGTGGCAAGGAACAGCACGTAACCGTGCCTGTGTCCCATTTCGACATCGACAAATTTGAATCGGGCCACGCTTTCGACGGTTCTTCCATCGCCGGCTGGAAAGGCATTGAAGCTTCGGACATGATCCTGCTGCCGGATCCATCGACCGCCAATATCGACCCATTCTTCGAAGAAACCACCCTCTTCATGCAGTGCGACGTGATTGAACCGTCGGACGGCAAGGGCTACGACCGCGACCCGCGCTCCATCGCCAAGCGCGCTGAAGCCTACCTGAAATCCTCCGGCCTGGGCGACACCGCCTACTTCGGCCCTGAGCCGGAATTCTTCATCTTCGACTCCGTGAAGTGGAAGATCGACATGTCCGGCGCCATGGTCAAGATCGACTCCGACGAAGCTTCCTGGTCGACCGACAAGGACATCGATGGCGGCAACTCCGGCCACCGTCCAACCGTCAAGGGCGGCTACTTCCCGGTGCCTCCGGTCGACTCCTTCCAGGACATGCGTTCCGAAATGTGCCTGATCCTGGAATCGATGGGCATTCCGGTTGAAGTGCACCACCACGAAGTGGCTGGCGCTGGCCAGAACGAAATCGGCACCAAGTTCTCGACCCTGGTCGAGCGCGCCGACTGGACCCAGAACCTGAAATACATCGTCTGGAACGTCGCTCACTCCTACGGCAAGACTGCGACCTTCATGCCTAAGCCTATCGTTGGCGACAACGGCTCCGGCATGCACGTGCACCAGTCGATCTGGAAAGACGGCAAGAACCTGTTCGCTGGCGACGGCTATGCCGGCCTGTCCGATTTCGCGCTGTACTACATCGGCGGCATCATCAAACACGCCAAGGCACTGAACGCGATCACCAACCCGGGCACCAACTCGTACAAGCGCCTGGTGCCAGGCTACGAAGCGCCAGTGAAACTGGCTTACTCGGCGCGTAACCGTTCGGCTTCGATCCGTATTCCACACGTGGCCAATCCAAAAGGCCGCCGTATCGAAACCCGCTTCCCGGACCCGCTGGCCAACCCATACCTGTGCTTCGCAGCACTGATGATGGCCGGCCTGGACGGCGTGCAGAACAAGATCCACCCAGGCGAAGCAGCGTCCAAAGACCTGTACCACCTGCCGCCGGAAGAAGATGCACTGATCCCAACCGTCTGCGCATCGCTGGAAGAAGCGCTGGATCACCTGAACAAAGACCGTGAGTTCCTGACCCGCGGCGGCGTGTTCACCGATTCGATGATCGATGCCTACATCGAACTGAAGATGACCGAAGTCACCCGCATGCGCATGACCACTCACCCGGTCGAGTTCGACATGTACTACTCCCTGTAACCAGGGCTCGACTGCCGGAATTGCCTGGCAGTCAACAAATACGCGAGGTCAGCCAGCTGCTTTCCTCGCGTTTTTTTTCGGATGTTGTATAGTCGGGGCATGAACACTCGCACTCTCGTATTACATGGGCTGGCGCTGCTGGCCGTGAGTGGCGCAGCGCAGGCGCAGCAAATTTTTCTCTGCGTGGATGCCGATGGCCGCAAGGAACTGACCGATAGCCGCAAGGGAAAGAACTGCAAGATGCTGGACCTGCCTGGCGCCGCGATACCCGCGCCTGCCGGAGCGCGCCGCGGCGCCACGCCGTCCGCACCTGCCGTAGCGCCAGCCAATTTCCCCCGCGTTGAAAGCTCGGAGCAGAAAGCCCGCGATGCCGACCGCCGCGCCATCCTGACCGATGAGCTCAACACCGAAAACCGTAAGCTGGCGGATTTGCGCAAGGAATTCAACAACGGCGAGCCCGAACGCCGGGCCGACGAGCGCAATGCGGCCAAGTACCAGGAGCGCGTCGCTGGCCTGAAGGACAGCATCGCGCGTGCGGAATCGAACGTGGAAGCGCTGAAGCGCGAGCTTTCCAATATCAAATGATCCCAGACAGCCCTGCCAGTATCCGGCCCGCTGAACTGGCAGGACTGGACCTGCTGGCATCGGCCGTTGTCATCGTCGATGGCGGCGGCCATATCCTGTACCTCAACGCCGCCGGCGAGAACCTGCTCGAATCGTCGCTGAAAGCATTGGCGCGGCAAGCGCTGGGCGGCCTGTTCGCGGCGCCGCTGGAACTGGAAAACATTATCGCGCAGGCGCGCGATCACAAGTTTTCCGATGTACGGCAAGAGCTGGTGCTGGAGCGCGCCGGGCGCGAAGCGCTGCATGTGCACATCATCGCCAGCGCGCTGGACGAGCCGGATGGCGCGGTAATGATCGAGCTGCGCGAAATCGTGCAGCAGATGAAGCAGGACCGCGAAGAGCGCCTGATGGACCAGAGCCAGGTCAACAAGGAGCTGATCCGCAACCTGGCGCACGAGATCAAGAACCCCCTGGGCGGCATCCGCGGCGCGGCGCAGCTGCTGGAAATGGAGCTGCCGCCGCTGCACCTGACGCAGCTGCGCGAATACACCCAGGTCATCATCAAGGAAGCGGACCGCCTGCAAACGCTGGTGGACCGCCTGCTGGCGCCGCACCGCCGGCCGCATATCGTGGGCGACGTCAATATCCACGAAGTGCTGGAGCGGGTGCGCAGCCTGATCCTGGCCGAGTTCCCGGTCGGGCTCACCATCCGCCGCGATTACGACGCCTCCCTGCCCGAATTCCGCGGCGACAAGGAGCAGTTGATCCAGACGGTACTCAACATCGCCCATAATGCGGCCCAGGCGCTGGCATCGCGTATCGAACAGGGCGACGCCGAGATCGTTTTCCGTACCCGCGTGGCACGCCAGATGACGCTGGCGAAGGTGCGTTATGCGCTGGCATTAGATTTGCATATCATCGATAACGGACCGGGCATCCCGCCCCAGATCCGCGACCGTATCTTCTACCCGCTGGTGTCGGGCAGGGATGGCGGCAGCGGCCTGGGGTTGACGCTGGCGCAAACCTTCGTGCAGCAGCACATGGGGGTTATCGAATGCGAAAGCAGGCCTGGTCAAACGGACTTCAGAATCTTATTGCCTTTGCCTTGATCGGATTAAATGAAACCAATCTGGATAGTTGACGACGACGAATCGATCCGCTGGGTGCTTGAGAAAGCACTGGCGCGGGAGAACCTCGCAACGCGCAGCTTTGCCAATGCGCGCGATGCGGTCGCCGCGCTGGAACATGAGACACCGCAGGTGCTGGTGTCGGACATCCGCATGCCGGGCGACTCCGGCCTCGACTTGCTGCAACTGGTGAAGCAGCGCCATCCCGGCCTGCCGGTGATCATCATTACCGCCTTCTCCGACCTGGATTCCGCCGTGGCGGCCTTCCAGGGCGGGGCCTTTGAATACCTGGCCAAGCCGTTCGACATCGACAAGGCGGTGGAGCTGATCCGCCGTGCGCTGGACGAGAGCCTGCGTGAATCGAGCATCGAATCCGGGCCGGCCGACACGCCGGAAATCCTGGGCCAGGCGCCGGCCATGCAGGAAGTGTTCCGCGCCATCGGCCGCCTGTCGCAGTCGAACGTGACGGTGCTGATCACCGGCGAATCCGGTACCGGCAAGGAGCTGGTGGCACGGGCGCTGCACAAGCATAGCCCGCGCTCGGACCAGCCTTTCATCGCCATCAACACGGCGGCGATCCCGAAAGACCTGCTGGAGTCCGAACTGTTCGGCCATGAGCGCGGCGCCTTCACCGGCGCCCAGACCACGCGCCGCGGCCGGTTCGAGCAGGCCGAAGGGGGCACGCTGTTCATGGACGAAATCGGCGACATGCCGTTCGACCTGCAAACACGCTTGCTGCGCGTGCTGTCGGACGGCCACTTCTACCGTGTCGGCGGCCACTCGCCGCTGAAGGCCAATGTGCGCGTGATTACGGCGACGCACCAGAACCTCGAACAGCGCGTGCGCGATGGTTTGTTCCGCGAGGACTTGTATCACCGCCTGAATGTGATCCGCCTGCGCCTGCCCAGTTTGAGGGAGCGGCGCGAGGATATCCCTATTCTGGTGCGCCACTTCCTGGTGCAGAGCGCGCGCCAGCTGGGCGTGGAAGCCAAGCGCATGAGCGATTCCACGCTGGCCTTCTTGCAGCAGCTTGAGTTGCCGGGCAACGTGCGGCAGCTGGAAAACCTGTGCAACTGGATTACGGTGATGGCGCCGGGGCAGTCGGTGGAAGTGAAGGATTTGCCGCTGGAGCTGACGCAGGGGCAGGAGAGCCATGCCGCTGCTGCTCCCGTCGCTGCAGAGACGGCAATGCCGCAGCATCACGGCACGGTACAGCCGCTGGCCCTGCCGGCACTGGCCACCTCGCCGGAAGGCTGGCTTAGCCTGCTCGAGCTGCAGGCTGCGGGGATGCTGAGCAGCGGGCAGCAGGATGTGATGGATATCCTCGGGCGCCAGTTTGAGTCGGCCTTGATCCGCACGGCGCTGAAATACACGCATGGACGCAAGAACGATGCAGCGATCCGGCTCGGTATAGGGCGCAATACCATCACGCGCAAGATCGCCGAGCTCGGCATCGACGGCGCCAAGGACGATTAAAACCGGTAAACCTGGGTCAGACCCAAGGGTCAGACCCGATTACGCGACCGTCGCCCCTCGGGTCTGACCCTTGGGTCAGACCCTGGTTTACCGGGTTTAGGGTATGCTGCGGGCTTGGAAATTTGAGGAGCCTGCATGCTGATTAACTGCGTCGCCTACCAGGATGGGCGCAAGCTGGCTGATATCCCGGTGGAGGACATCAGCGATTACGTGGCGCGTGAAGACGCCTTCGTCTGGGTCGCCCTGCGCGACGCTTCAACCGCCGAACTCGAAGTGATGCAGGAGGAGTTCGGCCTGCACGAACTGGCGGTGGAAGACGCCGGCCGCGGCCAGCAGCGGCCGAAAATCGAGGAGTACGGCGACTCGCTGTTCGTCGTCGTCAAAATGCTCGAACTGCGCGAAGACGAACTGCACGTCGGCGAAGTCGACATCTTCGTCGGCCCGAACTACGTGCTGTCCAACCGTTCCAATTCGACCAAGGACTTCCTCGGCGTGCGGGCCCGCGCCGAACGCGAACCGCACCTGCTGCAGCAGGGCTCCGGCTTCGTGCTGTACGCCTTGATGGACGCGGTGGTCGACCGCTATTTCCCGATCATCGATACGCTGGAACTCGAACTGGAAAAGATCGAGGAACGCATCTTCATCCGCGGCTCGCAGCAGGACAATATCGAACGGCTCTATGAACTCAAGCGCAAGGTGATGACGGTGCGCCATACCGTGGCTCCCTTGCTCGATGCAATCGGAAAGCTCCATGGCGGCCGCGTGCCCTCGGTCTGCAGCAATACCCAGGAATATTTCCGCGACGTCCATGACCACTTGCTCCGAATCAACTCCGCTCTCGATACCATGCGCGAGACCATCGGGACCGCGATCCAGGTCAACCTGTCGATGGTGGCGCTGGAAGAGGGCGAAGTGAACAAGCGCCTGGCGGCATGGGCGGCAATTTTCGCGGTATTGACCGCCTTTGCCGGCCTGTGGGGCATGAATTTCAAGCACATGCCCGAACTGGACTGGCGCTTCGGCTACCCGGCCGCCCTGACTTTAATGGCTGTTGTTTGCGGGGCATTGTATCGACGCTTTAAGAAGGTGGGCTGGCTCTAGCGGTATATAATTTACAATAAACAACCTCCTATGGGGCTGGGCATGGTGGATGACGCAATGTTGTTCGACGATGATGAGACGCCAGCCCCGGCTGCGGTCCTTGCCCCTTGGGAAATCCTGATCGTTGATGACGAGCAAGCGGTACACCAGGTGACAGAACTGGTGATGTCGGACTTTGAGTTCGACGGCCGCCGCGTCCACTTTTCCCATTGCTATTCCGGCGCCGAGGCGCGCGAACGCTTGTCGCGCCCCGGCCAGTTCGCCCTGATCCTGCTTGACGTGGTGATGGAGTCCGAACATGCCGGCCTCGAGCTGGTGCGCTACATCCGCGAAGAGCTGGGCGACCGCAATGTACGCATCGTGCTGCGCACCGGCCAGCCGGGCCAGGCGCCGCAAGCGCTGGTGCTGAAGACCTACGACATCAACGATTACCGTGAAAAGACCGAGCTGACGCACGCCAAACTGAGCACCGTGTTCTACTCCGGCCTGCGCGCATACCGCGACCTGATGCGCCTCGACCGCGCCCGTCTTGGTTTGCGCCGTTCAATCGACGCCATCACCCACGTCTGCGATTCCGACAACCTGCGCCATTTCTGCTCTGCCGTACTGGAGCAGGCCTCGGCCCTCCTGGGCCGCCAGGCGGAGGGCGTGTGCGCCAGCCGCATGAACGCCTACGCCGCCGCGCGCCAGCCGGGCCGGCTGCAGGTGCTGGCGGTGACCACGGCCTATGCCGAACTGGCGCTGGAAGAAACCCTGGACCACTTGCCGTCCCAGGTGCGCGAGGCCTTCCTGCGCTGCATGGCGGAGCAGGCCGACCACTATGGCCCGCTGTACTACGCCTGCTACTATCGCACGCGCGACGGCAATGAAAGCCTGCTCTATATGTCGTTCAGCGAGCCGCTGGAACACGAGGAGCGCGAGCTGCTCGGCCTGTTCTCGGCGAATGTCGCCATCACTTACGAACGCCTGCTGGCACGCGAGGAACTGGAAGCGACGCAGGACGCCATCATCCACATCCTGGGCGAGGCGCTGGAAAGCCGCTCCGCCGCGTCGGGCGGACACGTCGAGCGCGTGGGCGAGATCGCCGCCATGCTGGGCGCGGCGGTCGACATGCCGGACAACGCGGTGCGCCAGTTGCGCCAGGCAGCGCCGCTGCACGATATCGGCCATGCCGGCATCCCGGACGAAATCCTCAACCTGCCAGGCCCGCTCAATGCGGCGCAGCGCACGCGCATGCAGGGCCATAGCGATATCGGTTGGAACATGCTGTCCTCGTCGCCGCAGCCGGTATTGCAGCTGGCTGCGCGTATCGCCCACGAGCACCATGAACGCTGGGATGGCGCCGGTTACCCGCAAGGCTTGCGGGGCGCCGACATCAGCCTGGCCGCGCGCATAACCGCGCTGGCCGATTTCGTGGACGCCATGGTGAGCCCGCGCAGCTATCGCCCGCCGCACTCGCTGCAGCATGCGCTGGACGAAGTGCGCGAGGGCAGCGGCAGCCGCTTCGACCCCGCACTGGCCAACATGCTCCTGCAGCACCAAGGCGAGCTGCAAGAGCTGTATCGGCGCTACCCACCTCATTAGGAGCCCGTCATGGAATTATTCGACGCCAACGACGCGCGCACCCTGGCCGAAGCGGCGTTGCGCTCGATTACCGATTCCACCGCGCGCGCGCGCGGCGATGAATTCTTCCGCGTGCTGGTACGCGACCTGGCGGCGGCGCTGGAGGTGACCTATGTGATCGCGGGCCGCGTGATTCATATGCCCGATGGCCAGGAAGGCATCCGCACGCTGGCGGTATGGGGCGGCAGTGAATTCCTGCCGAATATGGAGTACAGCCTGGAACATACTCCTTGCCACAACGTCACCGACCAGACCATGTGCTTCCATGGCTGCGGCATCCAGCAGGATTACCCGCTTGACACGCTGCTGGTGGACATGAAGGCGGAAAGCTATGTCGGCATGCCAATGGTCGATACCGAGGGCAAGACGCTGGGCATCCTGTCGGCCATCGATACCAGGCAGATCGACGAGAACAAGCGCTTGCTGGCGCTGTCGCTGCTGTCGATCTTCGCGGCGCGTGCGGCAGCCGAGCTGCAGCACCAGGACCGCGAGCACCTGCTGGAAGAAAAAGTTGCGCGCCGCACCGATGCCTTGCGCGCAGCGCAGGCCAGCCTGGTTGAGCAGGAGAAGATGGCGGCATTGGGATCGCTGGTGGCCGGCGTGGCGCATGAAGTGAATACGCCGGTGGGCGTGGCGCTGACGGCGGCATCGGCCATGAGCAGCTATACCGCGCAACTGGTGCAGGCGCTGGAAGCGCCGAAAGTGAGCCGCTCCGACCTGGTCAACCTGGCCGCGCGCCTGAACGACGCGGCGGCGCTGATCGAACAGAACCTGCACCGCGCGGCGGCCCTGATCGGCAATTTCAAGCAGTTGGCGGTGGATCAGGGCACCGAGCACGTGAGCACCCTCGCGCTGAAAGACTATGTGCAAGGCGTGGTGTCGGCGCACAGTCCCGAATTGCGCAAGGCCGGCATCAAGGTGCAGGTCGAAATGGATCACCTGCTGCGGCCACGCCTGCCGCCCGGGAAATTCTCGCAGGTGCTGTCCAACCTCCTGATGAACGCGGCGCGCCACGCTTATCCCGACGGCCAGGGGGGCACGGTGACCGTGCGCGCCAGCGAGGCGGACGGCTGGCTGGACATGGATTTCATCGACCAGGGCGTCGGGCTGGCGCCCGGCGTGCAGGAAAGGATTTACGAGCCCTTCTTCACCACCAAGCGCGGGCAGGGCGGTTCAGGGCTGGGCATGCATATTGTGTACACCATCATGCAGCAGATGGGCGGCGCGGTGGAAGTGCACAGCAAGCCCGGGCAGGGCTGCCGCTTCCACCTGCGCATTCCGTTCGAAGTCAGGACTTGTCAGCCGCCTGCATAGACAGCGCAACGGCTTCCGCCACCTTGATGCCGTCCACGCCGGCCGACAGGATGCCGCCGGCATAGCCTGCGCCTTCGCCGGCCGGGAACAGGCCGCGCGTGTTCAGGCTTTGCAGGTCGTCGTTGTTGCGCTTGATGCGGATCGGCGACGAGGTGCGGGTTTCCAGGCCGGTCAGCACGGCGTCGTGCTTGAAGTAGCCCTTGACCTGCTTGTCGAAGGCCGGGAAGGCTTCGCGCAGCGCCACCACGGCGTATTCCGGCAGGATGGTCGCGAGGTCGGTCCAGGTGATGCCCGGCTTGAAAGACGGCGTCACGGCGCCGACATCGCTCGAAGCGCGGCCCGCCACGAAGTCGCCCATCAACTGGCCCGGCGCATTGTAGTTGGAGCCGCCCAGCACATAGGCTTTTTCTTCCAGGCGGCGCTGCAGCTCGATGCCGGCCAGCGGGTGGCCCGGGTAATCCTCTTCAGGACTGATCGATACCACGATGGCGCTGTTGGCATTGCGTTCGGCGCGCGAGTATTGCGACATGCCGTTGGTGACCACGCGGCCCGGCTCGGAAGCCGCCGCCACCACGGTACCGCCAGGGCACATGCAGAAGCTGTAGACAGCGCGGCCATTGCTGGCGTGGTGCACCAGCTTGTAGTCGGCCGCGCCGAGGATAGGATGGCCGGCATTCGGGCCGAAGCGGCACTGGTCGATCAGCGATTGCGGGTGCTCGACGCGGAAGCCGATCGAGAACGGCTTGGCTTCGACGTAGACGCCGCGCTGGTACAAGGATTCAAATGTGTCGCGCGAACTGTGGCCGATGGCCAGTACCACATGGCTGGTTTCGAGGTATTCGCCGCTGGCCAGGTGCAGGCCGCGCATCTGGCGCACGCCGTTTTCCTCGCGGATGTCGAAATCGGTCACGCGCTGCTCGAAGCGGATTTCGCCGCCCAGGGCGGTGATTTCCTCGCGCATGTTTTCCACCATCTTCACCAGGCGGAAAGTACCGATGTGCGGTTTGCTGACGTAGATGATTTCTTCCGGTGCGCCGGATTTGACGAATTCGGTCAGCACTTTGCGGCCGTAGTGCTTAGGGTCGCTGATCTGGCTGTACAGCTTGCCGTCCGAGAAGGTGCCGGCGCCGCCTTCGCCGAACTGCACGTTCGATTCAGGGTTCAGCACGCGCTTGCGCCAGAAGCCGAAAGTATCCTTGGTGCGCTCGCGAACGGTCTTGCCGCGCTCGAGGACGATAGGCTTCAGGCCCATTTGCGCCAGGATCAGGGCGGCGAACAGGCCGCAAGGCCCCATGCCGATGACTACCGGGCGCGCTTGCCTGCCGTCGGCGTTGACGCCATGCGCCACAAATTTGTAGGCCATGTCCGGCGAGACCATCAGGTGCTTGTCGTCGGCACGTTGGGCCAGGACGCCGGCATCGTCCGTGGTTTCCACGTCCACCGAGTAGATCAGCGAGATATTCGACTTCTTGCGCGCATCGTAGCTGCGCTTGTAGACGGTAAAACCCAGCATCTGCTGCGGTGAAATCTTCAATCGGGCCAGGATGGCTTGCGCCAGCTCCGGTTCAGCGTGGTTGAGGGGGAGCTTGATCTCGTTCAGTCGCAACATGGTGGTTTTCTCTCTCGGATGGGGCGCGCAACGGGCCCAAAGGCGACATTTTACCTGCTTCCTTCTTAACGAAGTGGTGTTGGTTGCACGCCATAAGGCTTTGCCGATTCCCGGCAGGCTTCCTGGCGACTTCGGCACAATCTGCTTTTTTCATTATTCATTGCTGAATTGACATGCTCTGATTTGCAAGCCGCACCCCGCGGCAAGTACAAAAACAGAGAGTCAAAGAGGAAACGATGATGAAAGAAACCATCCTGTCGCGTTCAGTGCGACTGATGTTCATGGCCGGCCTGGGCGTAGCTGCCCTGCCGGCGATGGCTGAGGAGACCATCCAGCGGGTCGAGATCACCGGCTCGGCAATCAAGCGCGTTGCCGTTGAAGGCGCGCTGCCGGTACAGACCCTGTCCAAGGCGCAGATCGAGCAGACCGGCGCTACCACCGTGGCCGACCTGGTCGCCACGCTGCCCTCGATGCAGGGCTTCGTCACTTCGTCGGCGTCGATCAACGGCGGTGGCGGCGGCGTGCAGACCGCTTCGGTGCATGCCATCGGCACCGGCTACACGCTGGTATTGCTGAACGGACGCCGCATCGCGCCTTACAGCTCGGGCTCCGCGGTCAACCTGGCCTCGATCCCGCTGTCGGCGGTCGAGCGGGTGGAGATCCTGACCGACGGCGCTTCCGCGCTGTACGGCTCCGACGCGATTGCCGGCGTGGTCAACTTCATCCTGAAGAAAAACCAGACCGACGCCAACATCGAGCTGACCTACAACCGCCCCACCAAGGGCAGCGCAGGGGCCACCTCGAACGTCGCCATCTCCAAGGGCTTCGGCGAGCTGGAGACCGACGGCTTCAATGTGCTGCTGGCCTATAGCCACGACGCGCAGAAAGAGTTGAGCGCGAGCGACCGCCGCTTCGCGGCGCCGGGCGGGGTGCATGCCTTCGGCGAGGGCGGCAAGGGCTATTCGCTGTACCAGGTATCGGCCAATTCGATCCCGGGCAACGTCAATGCGCGCACCAGCAACGGCAATGTGCTGTTCAACCCGAGCCTGATCAACACCGGAACCTGCGGTGCGCCGAATACCTTCAAGGTCGGCGACCGCTGCATGTTCAACTACGGCTCGGTGGTCGAATTGCTGCCGGAACTGAAGCGCGACGGCTTGTTCGCTTCCACCCATATCAAGCTGAACGCCGACTGGACCGTGTTTGCCGAAGGCCTGTACTCGAAGTTCACCAGCACGGCGCGCTATGCGCCACCGGCCCAGCCGCTGTCGCTGGACATCAATTCCCCGCTGTACAACGCCCACGTGGTGCCGGCGCTGGTCAAGCTGGGCGTGAACCCGGCCACCGTGAACTCGGCGACCATGAGCCTGCGCCTGGTCGATGCCGGCGGCCGTACCGACGACTGGAAGACCGAAGCCAAACACCTGGCACTTGGCGTAGAGGGACGCCTGGGCGGCTGGGACGTGGCTGCTTCCTACACCCATTCCGAAACCACGGCGGAAGACCATGCGGTATCCGGCTACACCAGCAGCGACAAGCTGGACGCACTGATGGCCTCCGGCGCCTACAACCCTTTCATCGTGCCGACTGCGGAAACGCGCGCAGCGCTCGCCTCGGCCGTGCTGCACCAGAAGCTGGATGAGACCACCTCCAAAATCGATGTGGTCAACCTGCGCGGTTCGCGACCGGTCTTCGAAGCGCCGGGCGGCTCGGCCATGCTGGCGCTGGGCGGCGACTTCCTGCGCCAGAAATATGTCTACGATCCTAGCGCAATCACGATGGGCGCCAACAGCCTGCAGCCGAACTTCACCGACAGCCCGATCGGCGGTATTTCGGGTTCGCTGCCGACCGACGCCTCGCGCAAGAACTGGGGCGCTTTCGCCGAACTGGTGGTGCCGGTGGTGAAAGGGCTGGAACTGACCGCCGACGTGCGCTACGACAGCTACGACGCGGTCAAGGACAAGATGAACTTCGACAGCACCGGCAAGCTGGTAGCGCCGGGCACCAAGGGCAATGAGGCGAGCAAGACCACCTACAAGCTGGCCGCCGCCTGGCGCCCTGCGGAAAGCGTGCTGGTACGCGGCTCCTACGGCACCGGGTTCAAGGCGCCGGTGATGACCGACATTACCAACCCGCTGCAAGGCGGCGGCTCGTCGAATGCGCACCCTTGCCCGATCACCTCCGGCCCGCTGCTGCCGCTGTGTAACGGCAACTCGGAGTACAACCTGCTCAATGGCGGCAATCCGTATGCCGGCGCGACTGGCTTGAAGCCGGAGACGTCGAAGCAGGCTTCCATCGGCCTGCGCGTCGAGCCTATGCGCGAACTGTCGATCGGCTTTGATTTCTGGGATGTGAAGATCAACGACCAGATTTCCAAGCTGCCGGAAAACGAGGTGTTCAACAATCCGGCCAAGTATATGGGGCTGTTCGTGTCGTACTACGACCCGATCCAGAAGCAGAACACGCTGGCCGCCTCGCTGACGCCATTCAACCTGGCCAAGTCGCATTACCAGGGCATCGATTGGGACCACACCTACAAGCAGGGCAGGCTGTCGTTCAACTGGACCGGTACTTATATGAAGAAGGCGGATTTCCAGACGCTGGCGACCGACCCGGTGGAAAACAGCGTGGGCCGCTTCGATTCGTATAACTCGGTGACCTTCCGCTGGATCAGCAAGGTCGTGGCGAGCTGGAAGCAGTCGGATGTGCTGACCCATTCGCTGACCGGGGTGTACAAGTCCGGCTACCATGATATGCCGATCAGCGAGGGCAGCCAGGCGGTACGGGATGAGGCTGGGAACTTCGTGGCCCTGAACCGCAAGGTTGGCGACTACCTGGTGTGGGATTGGCAGACGCGCTATCGCTTCAATCCGAACCTGGTGCTGACTGGCGGTATCAAGAACCTGTTCGACCGGGAGCCGCCGTTCTCGCAGCGCATTGCCGGCGGCGGTAACCAGATGGGGTTTGATGCGCGGTATACCGATCCGCTGGGAAGGCAGTTGTACTTGGTGGGGAATTACAAGTTCTAAACAGGTAAATCTGGGTCAGACCCAAGGGTCTGACCCTCAACGGTCTCTAGGCTGGGGGGAGGGTTCGAGGTCTTTGACATTTCAATAAGTCAAAAGCCCAGAACCAGCCCCGTAGCAGACGAGCAGACAGGGTCTGACCCTTGGGGCGGACCCCGGTTTACCGGTTTTAAATCCCACCCCAAGCCGCAGCAAGAATCGACACCGCCGCCAACGCCGCAGTCTCCGTCCGCAGCACCCGAGGTCCAATCGACAAGGGCAGGGCGCCATGCCGCAAAGCCTCAGCCTCCTCCTCATCGGAAAAGCCGCCTTCCGGCCCGACCATGATGCTGAGCGCCTGCGCCGGCTGGTGCCTTGCCCAATCCGCCAAAGATTCCGTTGCGCGCGGCGTCAGGATCACGCGCTTATGCAAATCCTGCTGCGAGATCCAGTCGCGAAACTCGAGCGGCGCCGCCACCGGCGCCAATCGATTCCGTCCGCACTGTTCCGAAGCCGACACCACGATCCCAGTCCAGTGCTCCAGCTTTTTCTCCGCCCGCTCCGCCGACAGCCGCACCACGCAGCGCCGTGCCGCCAGCGGCTGGATGCCGGCCACGCCCAGTTCCACCGCCTTTTCGATAATCCAGTCCATTTTCGACCCTTCGGGCAAGGCCTGGGCCAGGGTCACGGCAAACGGCAGTTCCGCCTCGCGCGGGTCGAAGACCTTGAGCTCCGCCCAAGCCTTCTTCTTTTGCACTTCTGTCAACACTGCCGTATACTCGCCGCCATCGCCATTGAACAGGGTCAGCGTGTCGCCCGGCTCCATGCGCACCACATTGACATGGTGGGCAACATCGGCGGGCAGTTCCAGTTGCTGGCCAGCGGCAAGGGGCTGTGGCACGTGGAAACGGGGCATATGGTCACTTCGGAAAGGTTGAAATGCACCAATTTTAAGCGTTGGTGTCACGCTCTGGTAAAATATCGGGTTCCGAAAGCGGCGCCTGCCGCAGTGCACCAAATACTCAACCTTCCTCGATATACGATGAAAACTTCGCTCCCCTTCACCAAAATGGCCAACGCAATCCGTGCGCTGGCAATGGACGCTGTGCAGAAGGCCAACTCCGGCCACCCAGGCATGCCAATGGGCATGGCTGAGATCGCCGTAGCACTGTGGAGCGGTCATCACCGCCACAACCCGACCAATCCAGCCTGGGTCAACCGCGACCGCTTCCTGCTGTCCAACGGCCACGGCTCGATGCTGCACTACGCGCTGCTGCACCTGTCGGGTTACGACCTGCCGATGGAAGAAATCAAGAACTTCCGCCAGCTGCATTCCAAGACCCCGGGCCACCCTGAAGTCGGCTACACCCCAGGCGTGGAAACCACCACCGGCCCGCTGGGCCAGGGCATCGCCAACGCAGTCGGCATGGCGCTGGCTGAGTGGCTGCTGGCTTCCGAATTCAACAAGCCCGGCTTCGAAGTTGTCGACCACCACACCTACGCCTTCCTGGGCGACGGCTGCCTGATGGAAGGCATCTCGCACGAGGTGTGCTCGCTGGCCGGCACCCTGGGCCTGAAAAAACTGATCGCCCTGTACGACGACAACGGCATCTCCATCGACGGCAAGGTCGAAGGCTGGTTCACCGACGACACGCCTAAGCGTTTCGAATCCTACGGCTGGAACGTGATCAAGAACGTGGACGGCCACGACGTCGCCGCGCTGTCCGCCGCCATCGAACAAGCCAAGAAATCCGACAAGCCAACCCTGGTTTGCTGCAAGACCGTCATCGGCAAGGGTTCGCCAAACCTGCAAGGCGGCGACAAGGTGCACGGTGCACCGCTGGGCGACAAGGAAATCGCCGCAGTGCGCGAGTACATCTCCTGGGGCGCCGAGCCGTTCGACATCCCTCACGATGTGAAGGAAGCATGGGACTTCAAGGAAGAAGGCGCGAAATTCGAAGCCAGCTGGAACGAGATGTTCGCCAAGTACTCGGCCCAGTACCCGACCGAAGCCGCTGAACTGACCCGCCGCATGAAGGGCGAACTGCCAGGCAACTTCCAGGCAACCCTGGATGCCGCCATCGCCGCCTGCATCGAGAAAAAAGAAACCATCGCCACCCGCAAGGCATCGCAGAACGCGATCCAGGCACTGGCACCGATCCTGCCTGAATTCCTGGGCGGCTCGGCCGACCTGACCGGCTCCAACCTGACCAACTGGAAGGAATGCATCGCCGTTCGTTCCGGCGTGCCGGGCAACCATATCAACTACGGCGTGCGCGAGTTCGGCATGTCCGCCATCATGAACGGCGTCGCCCTGCACGGCGGCTACATCCCGTTCGGCGCGACCTTCCTGACCTTCGCCGACTACAGCCGCAACGCACTGCGCATGGCCGCGCTGATGAAGCAGCGTGCCCTGTTCGTGTTCACCCACGATTCGATCGGCCTGGGCGAAGACGGCCCGACCCACCAGTCGGTGGAACACGTCTCCTCGCTGCGCCTGATCCCTAACCTGGACAACTGGCGTCCTGCCGACACCGTCGAATCGATGGTCGCATGGGGCGAGTCCGTGAAGCGTGCCGGCGGCCCGTCGACCCTGATCTTCTCGCGCCAGAACCTGCCGTTCATCGAGCGTTCGGCTGAAGTCCTGGCCAACGTCGCCAAAGGCGGCTACGTGCTGTCCGACGAAGCCGGCGCCAAGGCCATCATCATCGCCACCGGTTCCGAAGTGGAACTGGCCATGAAAGCCGCCGCCGAACTGAAGGCTGCCGGCACCCCGGTACGCGTGGTGTCCATGCCGTCGACCGACGTGTTCGATCGCCAGGACGCAGCCTACAAGGCATCCGTGCTGACCAAGGGCATGCCGCGCGTGGCGATTGAAGCAGGCGTCACCGCATTCTGGTACAAGTATGTTGGCCTGGAAGGCGCAGTGGTTGGTATCGACACCTTCGGCGAATCCGCACCGGCCGGTGTGCTGTTCAAGCACTTCGGCTTCACCGTCGACAATGTCGTGGCAAAAGTCAAAGCAGTCATCTAATTTCTATCATCAGGAGTAAACAGCATGACGATCAAAGTAGCAATTAACGGTTATGGCCGTATCGGCCGCAATGTCCTGCGCGCTTTCTACGAAGGCGGCAAAAAGCAGGACATCCAGATTGTGGCAATTAACGACCTGGGCAACGCCGAGTCGAACGCCCACCTGACCCGCTACGACACCGCCCACGGCAAGTTCCCTGGTACCGTCACGGTAGAAGGCGACAACATGATCGTGAACGGCGATTCGATCCGCGTGTTCGCACAGCGCAATCCTGCTGAAATTCCATGGGGCGAGCTGGGCGTGGACGTAGTGCTGGAGTGCACCGGCTTCTTCACCACCAAGGAAAAAGCATCGGCCCACCTGAAAGGCGGCGCCAAGAAAGTGATCATCTCCGCACCAGGCGGCAAGGACGTTGATGCGACCGTCGTGTACGGCGTGAACCACGGCGTGCTGAAAGCTTCGGACACCGTGATCTCGAACGCATCCTGCACCACCAACTGCCTGGCCCCGCTGGTCAAGCCGCTGAACGACGCCATCGGCCTGGAAACCGGCCTGATGACCACCGTGCACGCTTACACCAACGACCAGGTGCTGACCGACGTGATGCACGAAGACCTGCGCCGCGCCCGTTCCGCCACCCAGTCCATGATCCCGACCAAGACCGGCGCTGCTGCCGCTGTTGGCCTGGTGCTGCCGGAACTGAACGGCAAGCTGGACGGCTACGCCATCCGCGTTCCGACCATCAACGTATCGATCGTCGACCTGTCCTTCATCGCCAAACGCGACACCACGGTTGAAGAAATCAACAAGATCATGAAGGACGCATCGGAAGGCGCACTGAAAGGCGTGCTGACCTACCAGACCGAGCCGCTGGTTTCGGTGGACTTCAACCACAACCCGGCATCGTCGAACTTCGACGCCACCCTGACCAAAGTGTCGGGCAAGCTGGTCAAGGTATCGTCCTGGTACGACAACGAGTGGGGCTTCAGCAACCGCATGCTGGACACCACCGTGGCGCTGATGAGCGCCAAGTGATCCCAGGCTTCAGCTGCAAGAGGAAAGCGCCCATCCGGGCGCTTTTTTTTTGAAAGTCGGGGTCAGCTCCGGCAATCGGACATTTCGCGTAGCGAATGTCCGATTGCCGGAGCTGACCCCGACTTTCATCCTGCGATGCGGGCAAGGCGGCGGGCTTCTTCGCGGACGGCGTCGCGCAGCTCGTCCGGGCCTTCGATCGTGAAGTCGAAGTTGAACGAGGCCAGCATGCGTGCGAACCAGCTGTAGCTGGTGGTGGTGGTCTTCAGCCGCACGCCGCCTTCGACTTCGGCCAGCGGGCCGATATAGCGGCCCACTTCGCGTGCGGCGCAGGCCAGGTCGGTGTGCAGCAGCACCTGTACCGGCAAGGGGCGCGGCAAGGTCGCCATCGCATGCTGCAGTTGCGCGGCGGCGTCGAAGCTGTCCGGCTTGTCGAACACGGCGCCGGTTTCACTCACTTCTGCGATGCGGTCCAGGCGGAACGAGCGGATCGCCAGCCGCAGCCGGCACATCCCCACCACATACCAGCGCGTATGACTGAACACCAGGCCGTAGGGATCGAACTCACGTTGCATCGATTCCCCATCCTGCGGCGTATAGCGGAAGCGCACCCGGTGCTGGGTCTGCGCGGCCAGCGCCAGTGCCGTCAGCTCGCCGGTCAAAGCAGGGCGGGCGGTGCCCGAATAGGCCCAACGCTGTTCCGGCGTGTCGAGTACGGCGGTTTCGCGCAGCGCCTGCACGCTGCCTTGCAGCGCAGGCGGCATGACGCGCTCCAGCTTGGCCTGTGCGCTGGCTACCGAAGGTGCTGTGTCGGCCAGGCGCAGCGAACGCACCGCCATCAGGCCGAGCGCCACGGCAGACGCCTCATCGTTGGTGAACATCAGCGGCGGCAGTTTGAAGCCGGGCACCAGCATGTAGCCGCCGTAGCGCCCGCGCTCGGCCGTGATCGGGATGCCCAGCTCTTCCAGCATGGCGATATAGCGGCGCAGCGTGCGGCGGTCGATGCCGAGGCGCTCCGACATATCGGCGCCCGAAATCTGCCGCTGGCTCTGCAGCAGTTCGAGGATGGAGAGGGCTTTGATCGCTGGTTTTGACATGATCATGCAATCATTGCACGAAATCAGGGCGGATATTGTCCTATATCGATCAGACAATGCCTCATCCCCAACAAGAACAATGAGGCAAGCAAATGGAAACCATCCTGTACCACGGCGCACCGCAGGGCTGCGCATTCGGCGTAATCGTCGCCCTCGAATGGCTGTGCCGGCCTTACCGGCTGGTGCAGGTTGACCTGCCGGGCTTGCCGGTGCCGGTGATGCAGACGGGTAACAAACTGCTGAATGATTGCCGCGCCATCCTGCGCCATGTCGGCCAGCAACGGCGCTACCTGCTGGGCTACCGCGCCGGCTCGGCAGAGGCGCGCAAGCTCGAGACGCTGCTCGACTATCTGCACGAAGGCTTCGATGCCGGTCCCGCCCGCATGGCGCAGACCTGCGCCGCGTTGGACGAAGTGCTGGGCGGCCAGGAGTGGTTGGACGGCCAGAAGCGCACCGTCGCGGATGCCTGCCTGGTGGCCGTGGTGCGCTGGGCGCAACGGGAGGCGGGCCTGGACCTGGCGGCATACCCGCAGCTGCAGCGCCATGTGGCCGAGCTGTATGGCGACCCCGCTGTGTTTTTCGCCGACGCCATCGAAACCCAGCGTCCAGCGGTCAGCAGCGGCCGCTACCTGGGCAGCACCAGCCTCGACGAACTCCCGCTCGCAGCTTAAAAGTCGGGGTCAGCTCTGTTTGCCGGAGCTGACCCCGACTTTTATTTCAGAAGATACTGCTCCACAGCAGGCGCACGTTGGCGGCGTGGGTGGCGGCTTTTTCCATCGGGACGCGCGACTGGTCCTGGCCTTGCAGGCGTAGCTGGTGCTGCCATCTGCGCATGTCGCGATAGGCGTCGGCGACCAAAGCCGCCAACGCGGCATCGACCAGGCCCAGCTTTCCTGCCAGGTGCAGCAGGGCGATATTGCCGATGTTGCCGGTCAGCTCGCTGTACTGTGCGGCATGCTGCAGCACCAGGTATTGCACGATGAATTCGATATCGATCATGCCGCCTTCGTCTTGCTTGAGGTCGAACAGTTCGCTGCGGTTGGGACGGGCATCGCGCATCTTTTGGCGCATGGCCAGCACTTCCTGTTTCAGCGCGGCGGCGTCCGGCCGTTCCTTGCGCAGCACCTGGCAGCGGATTTGCTCGAAGCGTTGGCCGATGGCGGCATCGCCGGCGCAGAAGCGGGCGCGCGTCAGGGCCTGGTGTTCCCACAGCCATGCCGAGCTCTGCTGGTATTTTTCAAACGAGCCGACGCTGGATACCAGCATGCCGCTGGCGCCATCCGGCCGCAAGGCGGTGTCGATGTCGAACAGGATGCCGGCCGGGGTGTGCGATGTCATCCACGTGATGAAGCGCTGCGCCAGTTTGGCGTACAGGCCGGGCGCGTCCTGGTCTTCGTCGTCGAACAGGAAAATGACGTCGAGGTCGGAGACGTAGCCAAGTTCCTTGCCGCCCAGCTTGCCGTACGCGATGACGGCGAACTTCGGTACTTCCAGGTGGCGCTTGGCGACGGCCTGCCAGGCTGCTTTGACGACAGCGGCGACGATCACGTCGGCCAGCGCGCTCAGGTGGTCGGCCAGCTTTTCCACCGTGAGCGAGCCGGCCAGGTCTTGCGCCAGCAGGTGGAACAACTGGGCGTGGTGTACTTCGCGCAGGATGTCGAGCTGGCGTTCGGTGTCGCCGGGGGCGGTGGCCAGCTGGCGTTCCAGCTCGGCAGCCGCGGCGGCCGGGTCGAACACGGCGCTGAGAATGCGGTCGTCCAGCAGTTCGTCAAGCAGGATCGGGTGCTGGGTCAGGAATTTGGCGGCCCAGCCGCTGGCGTGCATCATGGTGATCACGCGCTCGAGCGTGTGCGGGTATTCGGTCAGCAGCGACAGGTAGGACGAGCGGCGCGAGATCGCTTCCAGGAAGTCGAGCAGGCGGCCCAGCGTGCCGAGCTTGCTGCCGGCGCTATTGCGTTCGGCGGCGCGGGCGATCTGGGGCAGGGCGGCATTGACCAGGGCTACCAGGCGCTGGCGGCTGGCGTCGGGCAGGCTGGCCAGCTTGGGCGCTTGCCAGGTGGCGATCAGGCGCTGCGCCGCCGCCGCTGGGTCTTCGTAGCCGAGGCTGGTGAAGCGCGCTTCGATGGCTTCGCGGTTGTCGGGATCGGCGCACTCGTTGCTGGTGGCGGGGTCGACGTCTTCGCTGCCATTGCCGCTCTTGTCGGCGAAGATGGCGTCGAATTGCTCTGCGACGTACTGGCGGTGGGCATCCATCCCGGCCAGCAGGGAAGAAATATCGGGCAGTCCCATCATCTGCGCTACGGCCAAGCGGTCGGCTTCGTTCGGCGGCAGGGTGTGGGTCTGGGCGTCGTCGATGTATTGCAGCCGGTGTTCCAGGTTGCGCAGGAAGGTGTAGGCCTCCATCAGGCGGGCTACGACGTCGG
This sequence comes from Duganella sp. Root336D2, assembly GCF_001425005.1. Classification (GTDB taxonomy): domain Bacteria; phylum Pseudomonadota; class Gammaproteobacteria; order Burkholderiales; family Burkholderiaceae_D; genus Rugamonas. Next base: position 398,837 of record NZ_LMDB01000022.1, read on the forward strand.
CGCCCAGCAAGCCTTTTTCCGGGAGCTGGCGCAGGGTGCCGCGGGTGGAGCGGCCGCGCAGCTCTGGATCGCGCCCGCCGCGGATGAGCTGGAAGACCTGGGCCAGGAATTCGATTTCGCGGATGCCGCCGCGGCCCAGCTTGACGTTGTGGCTGCGCTCCGGGTGCAGCCTTTCCTGGCGCGCCACTTCGGCGCGGATCTGGGCATGCATGGAGCGGATGGCGTCGATCACGCCGAAATCGAGGTAGCGGCGGAAACAGAACGGGCGCACGATGGCGTCCAGGGCCTTGATGTCTTCCGCGCGGCCGGTCACGGCGCGTGCCTTGACCCAGGCATAGCGTTCCCATTCGCGGCCTTGCACGATCAGGTAGTTCTCCACCATGCCCAGGCTGGCAGCCAGCGGGCCGGAGGCGCCGTTCGGGCGCAGCGCCATGTCGACACGGAAGGTAAAGCCGTCTTCCGTGATCTCCGAAATGGCGGCAATCAGTTGCTTGCCGAGGCGGACAAAGTACTCGTGGTTGGAGAGCTGGCGCTGGCCGGGGCCGGCCGCCGTGTCGCCGTCTTCCGGATAGACGAAGATCAGGTCGATGTCGGACGACACATTCAGTTCGCCGCCACCGCCTTTACCCATCGATAGCACGATCATCTGCTGCGCCACGCCCGATTCGGCACCGGTTGGCACCCCGTGGGCCGCGCGCAGGGCGGTGTCCAGCTCGGCCAGGTGGGTCTGGATCACGAAATCGGCCAGCCTGGTCATGGTGGTCACGACCTCATCGAGGTCGGCCTTGCCTTCCAGGTCGCGCCGGATCAGGGTGGCCAGCACCAGGTTGCGCAAGCGGCGCATGCCGCGCGCCAGCGGCAGCTCGCCCCGTTCGCTTGCCAAAACATCGGCAAAGTTCAGCGAGGCAAGCGATAATTGCGCCAAAGCATCTATTTTGGCCTGGCGGGATGGATCGGCAGCCAGCCAGCGCTGGTAAAAGCGGGAAGCGGAAACGAGTGCGGAAGTGCTCATTGACAGATGTTAGAGAGTGTAAAAAGCCTGCGAAACCGTGCCTATTGGAACATAGTTTAAGGGGGCGGTGCGGTAAAATGCTGTATTGATAAAGGCCTGGCTTGAGCGTATTGAAGGACAACCTGGTGGAGCAGATCGAGGCAGTCGAGGCCCCGCTCAAAGAGCGCTGGCATCGCCTGCAGGCGGCCTATCGCTTCTGGAACCTGGCCACCCATCATGTCCTGGGCTTCACCATCAAGCTGGTGCTGCTGCTGTATTTTGCCTTCACCATCCTGTTCCTGGCCCTGCGCTGGGTGATCCTGCCGAATATCGACCACTACAAAGGCGACATCGAACGCCTGGCCAGCCAGGCAGTTGGCAACCAGGTGGTCATCGACCGCGTCTACGCTTCCTGGAAGGGCCTGCGCCCGCAGCTGATTCTGGGCGACGTGGTGATGCGCGATGCGCGCGGCCAGCAGGCGCTGCACCTGCCCAGCGTGTCGGCCACCCTGTCGTGGTGGAGCGTGCCGGCCGGCGGGCTGCGCTTCGAGTCGCTGGAATTCCACCGTCCTGAAGTGGACGTGCGGCGCGAGGCCGATGGCAAGCTGTATGCCGCCGGCATCTACCTGGACCTGGAAAAGAAGGGCGACGGCAGGAGCGCCGACTGGCTGCTGTCGCAACGCGAAGTGGTGGTGCGCGATGGCCGCATCACCTGGACCGATATGCAGCGCGGCAGCGCGCCGCTGAAGCTTGACAATGTCACCGCCCTGATGCTGAACAAGTGGCGCCGCCACCAGTTCGCCTTCAAGGCCACCCCGCCTGCCGCCATGGCTGCGCCGCTTGATGTACGCGCCGATTTCAGCCACCAGCCGTTTTCCCGGATTTCCAACCTCAAGCTGTGGAAGGGCGAGATGTATGTCGAACTGCGGCGCGCCGACCTGGCGGGCTGGAGGCCTTACCTGCCGGGCAAGCTCGATGTACAGTCCGCCAGCGGCGGCGTGCGCGCCTGGCTCAGCATCGATAATGCGCGCCCGGCCGCCATTACCGCCGACGTAGCGCTGGACAATGTGGTGGCGACGCTGGGCAACGATTTGCCGCAGCTGGACGTGGCGGCCCTGCGCGGCCGTGTGACAGCAGCCGAAGAGCACGCCGCCACCCTGGTGCCCACACCGGGCACGCCCCCCGCCATCACGCGTACGCTGGAACTGAAGGATGTCACGCTGCGTACGCGCGACGGCGTTGAGCTGGCGCCGACCACCGCTTCGGCGCGCCATGTGGCGGCCACCAACCAGCCGACCTGGACCGAAGTAAAGGCTGCCGCGCTGGACCTGAAGATCCTGTCCGAACTGGCCACCCGCCTGCCGCTGCCGCAGGTGCAGCGCGACCTGCTGGCGGAAGCTGCGCCGCGCGGCCGCGTAACTAACCTGGTGGCTGAATGGCGTGGTCCGCTGTCGGCAGCCAGGGATTACAAGCTGAAGGGCGATCTCGATGCGCTGGGCATGGAGGCGCTGGCTGCGCGTCCCGCCGTGGCGCGTTCGGCCAAGGCGTGGCCGATGCCGGCGCTGCCCAATATTCCCGGCTTCGAGAAATTGAGCGGCCATGTGGAAGCTGGTGAACAGGGCGGCAGCGTAGCGCTCGATGCACCCGGCTTCACGCTGGCGATGCCGGCCTGGTTCGACGACGAGCCATTGGCATTCGAGCAGTTCAGGCTGAACGGCAGTTGGTCGCTGGCCGATGCCAGGCAAGTGGCGGTCAAGCTGGAACAGCTGGACCTGGTGCAAGAAGGCATGAAGCTCAAGCTGGCCGGCAGCCACACGCTGCCGCGCGGCCCCGGCGCCAAGGGCCTGGGCTTGTCGGACTTCAGCGGCAGCATCGACGACTTCAGCATCAGCCGCATCGGCCGCTACCTGCCGAAGCAGACGCCGGAACATACGCGCCATTGGCTGGTGGGTGCGCTGGAAGACGGCATGCTGACGGAAACCTCGCTGCGCCTGCGCGGCGACCTGGCGCACTTCCCGTTCAAGGAGGGCTCGCCAGACAAGGCCAAGGGCGAGTTCCGCGTGGCCGGCCGCATCGTGGATGGGCGCCTCAATTACACGCCGGGATATTTCGCCAAGGATGGCAAGACACCGGTGTGGCCGCTGGCGGAAAAGATCCGCGGCACGATCGTGTTCGACCGCGCGCGCATGGAAATCAAGGCGGAGACCGCGCGCACCCTGGGCGTGGCGCTGAGCAATGTGAAAGCGGTGATTCCGGACCTGGGCACCCATGACAGCATGCTGGACATCGACGGCACGGCCGCCGGCGCAATGCAGGACTTCCTCAAGTACGTGACGGCCAGCCCGGTGCTGGAGTGGATCGGCCATTTCACGGAGGACACCACGGCGACCGGCAATGCCAGGCTGGCGCTCAACCTGCACCTGCCGCTGTCGCATATCATCGACGCCAAGGTGCAGGGTAGCCTGCAGCTGCAAGGCAACGACGTGCTGTTGTGGCATGACATGCCGACTGTGGCAGGGACCACCGGCAAGATCGAATTCAATGAAAAGGGCGTCAACCTGAACAACCTGGCCGGCAACTTGCTGGGCGGCCCGCTGTCGGTGACGGGCGGCAGCCAGAAAGATGGCGGCATCCAGGTACGTTTGAGCGGCACGGCGACGGTCGATGGGCTGCGCAAGCAATACCCGGTGGCTGCCGTTCAGCGCCTGGCCAATCACCTCGGCGGCGGCACCAGGTTCACCGGCCTGATCACGGCCAAGGACCACAAATACGAAGTGGCGCTTGATTCGAGCCTGCAGGGCGCGAGCCTGGATTTCCCGGTGCCGCTGAAGAAAGCCGCTGCCGACAGCATGCAGCTGCACTTCCAGCTGAATGGCGGCAGTGCCAACGAGCAGGGTGTGGCGCGCGATGAAATCCGTGTTGCGCTGGGCGCCTCCTACGCTGCGCGCTACCACCGCCAGCGCGTCAACAAAGGTCCGTGGAAGCTGGTCAACGGCGGCATCGGCGTCAATGTGCCGGCCCCGGAACCGGACAGCGGCATGATGATCCATGCCAGCCTGAAGTCGCTCAATGTCGATGACTGGATCGACCTGGCGAGCGAAATCGCCGGCAAGGAAGAGCGCGACGCGCCAGGCAAACCTGCCGAGCAAGGCGCGGCTGAAGGCGGCGATATCTCGCAATATGTGGTGCCGGAGACCATGGCGGCCCGTGCTGTCGAACTGATCGTCGGCGAACGCAAGCTGGACAACGTGGTGGTGGGAACCACGCACAGCAAGGGCGTCTGGCAAGCCAGTATCGATTCGCAGCAGGCGGTGGGCTATGTCACGTGGAATGAATCGCCGACCGGCAAGGGCGTGGGCAAGGTCACTGCGCGCCTGTCGTCGCTGACCATCCCGGAATCGCAGGCGGCATCGGTCAAGGACCTGCTGGAAAGTTCGACCAATGCGCCGACCATCCCGGCGCTGGATATCGAGGTGCAGCGCCTGGAATGGTTCAACCGGCCGCTGGGCCAGCTGGAACTGCATGCGTACAACGCGCTGATCACCTCCGCGCGCGAATGGCGCATCAGCAAGTTGTCGCTGGTCAATGCCGACGGCGAATTGAATGGCACGGGTCGCTGGCAAACCAAGGACGGCCAACACAATACGGCGCTGAACTTCAATATGGACATCCATGATGCCGGCAAGCTGCTGGATCGCTTCGGTTTCAAGGATACCCTGCGCAACGGCAAGGGCAAGCTGAGCGGCGATATCGCCTGGAAGGGCTTGCCTTATCATATGGACTTGCCAAGCCTGTCGGGCACGCTGGCGCTGAACGTGGAGAAGGGCCAGTTCCTGAAGCAGGATCCGGGCGCGGCCAAGCTGCTCGGCGTGCTGAGCCTGCAGGCCTTGCCGCGCCTGCTCAAGCTCGACTTCAACGACGTCTTCTCGGAAGGCTTGCAGTTCGATGGCATCACCGCCAACGCCAGCATCAACCACGGCATCGTGAAGACGGATAACCTGAAGATGCACGGTGTGCAGGCCACGGTGCTGATGGACGGCACGGCCGATATTGCCAATGAATTGACCAACCTGCGCGTGGTAGTCATCCCGCAGGTCAACCTGGGTACCGCGCCGCTGGTGTATGCGCTGGCGGTCAACCCGGTGATTGGCCTCGGCAGCTACCTGGCGCAGCTGTTCCTGAGCGCGCCGGTGATGAAGGCGCTGACTTACCAGATGCAGGTGACCGGGCCATGGAAGGCGCCGGTCATTACCAAGATCGAAAACCCAAAGGAGCCAACGCCATGACCAAAGTCGCCGCGATCCAGATGGTGTCCACCCCTGTCGTGGAAGAGAATATCGCTACTGCCAGCCGTCTGATCGGCGAAGCTGCCGCGCAGGGGGCGAAGCTGGTGCTGCTGCCCGAATACTGGGCCATCATGGGGATGCACGATAGCGACAAGGTCGGCAAGGCGGAAGCGCTGGGACAGGGACCGATCCAGGATTTCATGTCGGCCATGGCGCGCGAGCACGGCATCTGGCTGCTGGGCGGCACGCTGCCGCTGGCTTCCGACGATCCCGCACGTGTCGTCAATACCACGCTGGTCTACGATCCGCAGGGCAAGCATGCTGGCCGTTACGACAAGATCCACCTGTTCGGTTTCACCAAGGGCACGGAATCGTATGACGAAGCGCGCACCATCGTGCCTGGCAAGACGGTTGGCACGGTTGAGACAGCGCTCGGCAAGGTCGGCATGTCGGTCTGCTACGACTTGCGTTTCCCCGAACTGTACCGTGCCATGGGCCCGCTCGACCTGATCGTGGTGCCGGCAGCCTTTACCTACACCACCGGCAAGGCGCACTGGGAAATCCTGCTGCGCGCACGAGCCATTGAAAACCAGTGCTATGTGCTGGCCGCGGCGCAGGGCGGCAGCCACGTCAACGGCCGCCGTACCTGGGGCCATTCGATGCTGATCGACCCGTGGGGCGAGGTCAAGGCCGTGCTGGCGGAAGGCGAGGGCGTTGTCAGCGGCGAACTGGACCCGGCCTTCGTGCATGGCGTTCGTGAGAGCTTGCCAGCACTGAAACACCGAATCCTCTAAAATCCGGCTTAAGTACCATTCAAAACAAGATTCCGATATGAAACCATTCGACCCCAATATGTCCGCCATGGCCGCAGCGAAAGACATCCTGCTGACGCCATTTGGCCTGGATGAAGGCAAACTGCTGAAAGCACTGGGCAGCATGTTCACCCATAAGGTCGACTACGCCGACCTGTACTTCCAGTTCACCAAGAACGAGGGCTGGAGCCTGGAAGAAGGCATCGTCAAGACCGGTTCGTTCTCGATCGACCAGGGCGTCGGCGTGCGCGCCGTGTCGGGCGACAAGACCGCCTTCTCCTATTCCGATGAGATTTCCGAGTCGGCACTGCTGGATGCTGCCGCTGCCACGCGCACCATTGCGCGCGCCGGCGCCGGCAAGATCAAGGTGGCCGGCAAGATGACGCCGGTCGGCGGCCGTTCGCTGTACATGCCGCATGACCCGCTGGTGTCGCTCGACGCCGCGTCCAAGGTCAAGCTGCTGGAGCGCGTCGAGAAGATGGCGCGTGCCAAGGATCCGCGTGTGGTGCAGGTGATGGCCGGCCTGGCCGGCGAATACGATGTGGTGCTGGTGGTGCGCAGCGATGGCGTACTGGCAGCCGATATCCGCCCGCTGGTGCGCGTGTCGGTGACCGTGATCGTGGAGCAGAACGGCCGCCGCGAAGTCGGCTCTTCCGGCGGCGGCGGTCGCTATGAATACGGCTACTTCACCGATGCGCTGCTGGACCAGTACGCGACCGACGCGGTGAAGTCGGCACTGGTGAACCTGGACGCGCGCCCGGCGCCTGCCGGCCCGATGACCGTGGTGCTGGGCCCTGGCTGGCCGGGCATCCTGCTGCACGAAGCGATCGGCCACGGCCTGGAGGGGGATTTCAACCGCAAGGGTTCTTCCACCTTCTCCGGCCGCATCGGCGAGCGCGTGGCCGCCAAGGGCGTTACCGTGGTCGATGACGGCACGCTGGCCAACCGCCGCGGCTCGTTGAACATCGATGACGAGGGCAACCCGACCCAGTGCACCACGCTGATCGAAGACGGCGTGCTGAAGGGCTATATCCAGGACACCATGAATGCGCGCCTGATGAAGATGAACGTCACCGGCAACGCACGCCGCGAATCGTTCGCCCACCTGCCGATGCCGCGCATGACCAACACCTATATGCTGGGCGGCGACAAGGATCCGGAGGAGATCCTGGCTTCGGTGAAGAACGGCATCTACGCGGTCAACTTCGGCGGCGGCCAGGTCGACATCACCAACGGCAAGTTCGTGTTCTCGGCCTCCGAGGCGTACATGATCGAAAACGGCAAGGTGAGCTATCCGGTCAAAGGCGCCACCCTGATCGGCAATGGCCCTGACGTCATGAACCGCATCACCATGATCGGCAACGATATGAAGCTCGATCCGGGTGTCGGAGTGTGCGGCAAGGAAGGGCAAAGCGTGCCGGTCGGCGTCGGCCAGCCGACGCTACGGCTGGACGGCGTGACAGTCGGCGGCACCGCCTAAAACAAGGGCAACACAAAGACCGGGTAAAATACCCGGTTTTTTTTGCCTGGGACGGATATCACATGAACAATTCGAACAACAAACCCTTCGTGATTGGCGTCGCAGGCGGCAGCGGCAGCGGCAAATCGACCGTCACGCGCGAAGTATTGAAATCCTTCGGCTCCGAGGTAGTCTCGGTGGTCCTGCAGGACGACTACTACCTGGACCAGACCCATATGTCGCCCGAAGACCGGCGCAAGGTCAACTACGACCACCCGGAAGCGTTCGACTGGCCGCTGATGGTGGAGCACGTACGCCGCCTGCGCGAGGGCGAATCGATCGAAATGCCGGTGTACGACTTTTCCATCGATAACCGCACTACCCAGACCATCACCGTTAAACCGGCGCCCGTGATCGTGATCGAAGGACTGTTCGCGCTGTATGACGCCGACCTGCGCAAGCAGATGTCCCTGAAAATCTTTGTCGACACCGCTGCCGACGTGCGCTTTATCCGCCGCCTGCAGCGCGATATCGCAGAGCGCGGCCGCAGCACGGAGAGCGTGATCAACCAATACATGGAAACCGTGCGCCCGATGTACAAGCAGTTCATCGAACCGACCAAGCGCCACGCCCACGTGATTCTTCCTCATGGTGCCAACGGGCCGGCGGTGGACATCATCACCACCAAGGTGGCGAGCCTGATCAAAGGCGAGTAAACAAAAAAAACCGCGCCCCGAAGGGCGCGGTTGTCTGGCACCAGGTGCCGTGCTACTTAGAACTTGTAGCGCATGCCGATGTTGAAGTAACGGCCCAGTGCGCCGCTGTAGTCCAGCGGGTTGTAGCTTTGCGCGCCGTAGGTCAGCGGATCCAGCGGAGCTTTCTTGTCGAACAGGTTGTTGATCGAACCGAACAGCTCAGCCTTGTCGCTCAGGCGATAACGGCCCACCAGGTCGAACGTGGTGAAGGACGAGATCTTGCAACCGGATGGTGCATCGTTGCCGTTAGCGAAGTGCGAGGCGCAACCATCAGGGTCATCCTTGAAGTTGATGTTGTCCAGCTTGTCGCGGTAGTTCATGTTCAGCGACAGGCGCAGAGCATCACGCTCCCAGGTGGCGCCCAGGTTCACGCGGTTGTCAGGCGTGCCCATGCAGTTGGTGGCATCGCAGTTACCGTGGGTACCAGCGAAGTCACGCTTGCTGCCATCCTTCTCCGTGCGTTCCATCTTGATCAGATGGGTCCATTTGGCGTCGATGGTCAGGGTGCCATTGCCGTCGCCCAGCGCGAAGGACTTGCGTGCATCCAGGTCGACACCGCGAACGATGGTCGAAGCCGAGTTCACGTAGTTGGCCAGCACGGCAGTGATCGCACCTGGGTCGCCAGGAATGTTGGTAGCGGTCGATGGGTCACGTGCAACGTGGCCAGCAGCGATTGCTGCATCGGTCTGCTCCTGGTTGATCTCGTTGGTACGTTTGATCTGCCACAGGTCGACCGCCAGGCTGGTACGTGGCATTGGATCCCATACCATGCCCACCGAGTAGCTCTTCGAACGTTCCGGCGACAGGGCTGGATTCGGGCTGGTGATGATAGCGATCGAAGCAGGGTTACATGCCGATGCTACGCCCAGGGCGCAACGTACCGGGTCGGTTGCGGTGGAGAACGCTGCCAGGCCGCCTTTGCCGTTTTCTGCTGCGCTTGGGGCGCGGAAACCACGCTCCAGGTTGGCGCGCAGTGCGAAGTTGCCGGTCGGAGTCCATTTCAGGCCCAGCTTCGGCGTGTAGGAATTGCCGACGTCAGAGAAATGGTCCCAGCGAATTGCGGTTTGCGCTTCCAGGGTCTTCAGCAGCGGAATCGCCATTTCAGCGTATACCGCGCTTTCGTTACGCTTGCCGTCATAGGCCGAGTAACCCAGGCCGATGATGTTGCCGGTGTCGGTGCCTTCGGTTGGCTGCAGGCGGGTCTCGGAGCGGCGGTATTCTGCACCGAATGCCAGGCCGACCGAACCGGCTTCCCACTTGGCGATTTCACGCGAAGCCTTGAAGTCGATTTGCGAGATGCTGGTTGCTGCATCGTTGGAAATGTTCGGCGACAGGGCGGCGTACAGCGCGCCCGAGTTGAGGCCGGCGTTCTCGCCGATGCGCCAGAAGCTGCCAGCTGGCAGGGCTGCGTAGCGGGCGTTTTTCATGGCGGCAGCGACGTTGGCTGCGCTCGGGTTCAGCAGGGCGAAGGTCACGTCGCGTTGCAGGTAGCCGCTACGCTCGTTGCTGACTTTGGTTGCCGAGTACAGGTAGGCAGTGTCGATATCCCAGCCGGCTGCCGTACCCTTGACGCCGATCAAGGCGCGGTAGAAGTTGGAGTCGACGTTGCTGACGCGTGGGCCGACGTCCGCAGCCAGGTAACGCAGGCGTGCGGCGCTGCCGAAGTAAGGGTTGTCAGGGTGGGCCGCGCCCAGGGCCACGGCGGCGTTGCTGACCGGGCCGCCTGGATAGCCAACGCTGCCCGAAATACCGGACGGGGTGCCGCTGGCGACCGACTCACTGCGGTAGGCGTTGCCTTCAAAATAGGCTTGCCAATCCTGGCTCAGGTTGATGGTGGCGCGGGTGAACAGGTTGGCAGTCTTTTGACGTGGCTGGATCTGGCCGTATTCCTGTGCGGCATCGGTCAGGCAGCCGCCCAGTGGGTCACCTTGCGGGTGGCTGGTCAGCTTGCTGCAGTCGGCGCCGGCGAAGGTGCGGGTGAAACCGGTGCCAGCAGCCATGTTGCCGCGGCTGTAGTAGTCCAGGGTTGCCGGGTTACGGACGTTACCGACGATGGAGCTGCCGGCCAGGTTGTTGTCGACGATGGCGCCAGTGCCACCCAGCGATTCCTGGGCGCTGAAGCCGAAGTCGCGCAGGTCGCTCTTGCCAACGGCGCCGCGGTCGCTGCGGTCACGGTTCCATACTTCGCGCTTGAGGCCGAATTCGGCGTTGAACAGCACGTTGTAACGGTCGGTGTCCAGGTCACCGAAACCGGTGGTCAGGGCCAGGCGGGTATCGCCGCCGTCACGCTCTTGCGACAGGCCTTGGCTGGCGCGCACGGTGGTGCCTTTGAATTCCTTGCGCAGGATGATGTTGACCACGCCGGCAATCGCGTCCGAGCCGTACAGGGCGGAGGCGCCGCCTTTCAGCACTTCAACGCGCTCGACCGCTTCGGCCGGGATCACGTTCAGGTCGGAGAACACTTTCTGGCCGTCGTCAGCCAGGCCGTACGGTGCCATGCGGCGGCCGTTCAGCAGTACCAGGGTGGAAGCAGCGCCCAGGCCGCGCAGGGAGATGCCCGATGCGCCGGAGGCGAAGCCGCTACCGAAGGAAGTCGGGACCGAACCCTGGTTGTCGACTGCCAGGGTTTGCAGCAGTTCGGCGACGGTGGTCTTGCCGGACTTTTCAATGTCCGCACGCGACAGCACCTGAATCGGGTTCGAGGACTCGGCTTCGGCACGGCGGATGTGCGAGCCGGTGATTTCGACGCGCTGGATCGGCGCGGGAGCCTGCTGGGCTTGGGCGGCCACAGAAGACAGCAGCAGCGGCGCAGCCAGGTAAGGCAGGCAGCGGCGCAGATTCACAACCAGTTTCTTTTGTTGCATTGGACAGTCTCCAAAAGGGGGGAATAACTCTTTTGCAAGAGATCTATCTTTTATAATATTTTTTTATTGACAAGGGAATAGGGCGTTACAAAAAATCTCCCCTGAAAATAACTTTCAAATACGAAGTTTCGCTGACGCAAAATAGGCTAAGTGCTGCGATTTCGCGCCCAAATGGAGCGAAACTGCCTGTGTATACGACTTTTAGGCCAATTTCTTCGATTCTTTTGGCTTTCCCGTGCAACGGCGAATATGTAACGATGGGTTCGCGTAAAAACAACAGAATTGCCAGCAGAAAGCAAAACAAGCCAACCAATGAACTGAACCCCAATTGTTGGATGCCAACAATTGGGGTTTGGTCAGGAAGCGAATATTTATTTTCCTTACGTATAACTACGCAGCTATTTAGAAGCTGTAGCTGGCACGCAGGTAAATTGCGCGGCCGATCGGGTCGGAGTAGCGCGGGTCATAGCCTTTCTGGAACACCGTGCCCTGGTTGGTGAATGGCGGATCCTTGTCCAGCAGGTTCTTCACGCCGCCGGTCAGCGTTACGCCTTTCCAGCCGGTGTAGGTCGCGGACAGGTTCCACAACTGGTAGGAATCCACCTTGTTGAAGAATTCCGGCGCCACGAAGTTCTGGTCGACGTAACCTGATTTGAAGTTCTGCGACAGGGTCGTGCTCCAGTTCCCGTCACGCCAGGTCAGCGAGGCATTGTGGCGCCAGCGCATGATCGGGCCATTGTCGCCGTACGTGCCGACGTTCTGGATGAACGCGCCGTCACGCTCGTTCTGGTACTTGTAGCTGTGGACCCAGGTGCCATCCAGGGTAAAGGTGAAGCTGCCGTACTCGGTGCGGCCCGAGTTGACCGTTGCGCTCAGGTCGATACCATCGGTCTTCACGCGGCCCAGGTTTTCGTTCAGGTCCAGGATCGCGAACGGCGAGCCATCCGGGTTGCGCAGGAAGCGCGCCTGGTATTTCGCGTAGTCGCCGTAGATTGCTTGCTCCGGCAGCGCGCCAATCTTGTCCTTCAGGCGGATATTCCAGTAGTCCAGCGCGATGGTGGTGTTGCGCACCGGCTCGAAGACTGCGCCGAAGGAGAAGGTCTTGGATTTTTCCGGCGTCAGCGCAGTATTGCCGCCTTGCAACTTGAACTGTTGCAGGTCACAATCGCGCAGCGGATTGGCGCCAGGCTGTGGCACGCCGCCCGGGCACAGGATCGGATCGTCATAAGTGTTGCTGGTGTCGTTCTTCGACTGCGGTGCGTTTTTCTCAAACAAGGTCGGGGCGCGGAAGCCGGTGCTGGCCGAGCCGCGCAGCAGCAGTTGCGGGGTTGGCTGGTAGCGAACACCCAGTTTCGGGTTGGTGGTGCTGCCCGCGTCACTGTAATGGTCGTAGCGTACGGCGGCCTGGATGTCGAGGTCCTTGATCAGCGGCACGCTCAATTCGCCATACACCGCTTTCACATTGCGCGAACCGGTCTTGGACTGCGACCCGGACAGGCCGGAGCTGGATGCCTGGCCGGCGATATCCCGGTTGACGTTGAAGTCAGCGTCTTCCTTACGGTATTCGGCGCCCAGCGCGACTGCCATGGCGCCGCCAGCCAGTTGCATCACGTCGCGCGAGCCCTTGATGTCAAAGGTGGTGGCCTTGTTCTTGGCATCCTGCACCTTGCCGCGCAGCGCTACGCTGGCCAGGTAGGCGCGGCCGGCTTCATTCTGCATGCCGAAGGGATTCAGGATGCCGTTCAGCACGCCAGCGGCAAAGCCGGCGTCCTGCACATAGCCGCCCGTGAAGTTTTCCTCGGACTTGCTGACCGAGTGGTTGAGGCCTGCCTTGTAGTCCCAACCGGCCGCTATACCTTCCAGTGCAGCCACCAGGCGGTCGCCTTCGCCCTTGGAGTTGATTTGGCGCTGGCCGGCTTCTGTTGGGCGCCAGTTGACCGACAGCGGCTGGCCCGACAGGTTAGGCTGGGCCGGCACGCCGCCCGCGTTACCCGGATAGTAAGGGCTGGTGATGGGCAAGACCAGGCCAGTCTGCGGCGGCGGTGCCGTGCGCGACATTACCTTGTTGCGCGAGTGCAGGTATTCCAGGCTGGCCGTGGTGTCGGCATTGAGTTTGAAGGCGGCCTTGCCGAAGAAGACCAGGCGGTCCTGCTTCGGCAGGTCGTCGATCTGGCGCGTATAGTCCTGGCGGCAGGTGCCGTTGGATGGCCGCGGGATCGAGAACGGCGGCAGGCAGCCGCTGGCAAAGCCGGGGTTGCCCGTCGCTTCGGTGACCGGATCGAAATAGTTGCCAGGGAAGGTTGTGCCGGAAGTGCCGTCAGCCACGGTCATGCCGCGCTCGGGGATCACGGCGGTCTTGGAAAAGTCGCGCTGCTGCGACGTCAGGACATCCTGCTTTTGCCAGTCCAGCACGCCCATCAGGTTCCAACCGTCGCTGTCGAGGTTGCCAACGCCGCTGACGATATTGGCGCGGCGCTCCTTGCCGCCTTTTTCGCGCGGCAGCATGGTTTCCGCCGCGACAGTGGTGCCGGTCACGGAACGCTTGGTAATGAAGTTGATCACGCCGCCGATGGCATCGGTACCGTAGATGGCGGAAGCGCCGTCGCGCAGGACCTCAACCCGCTCCAGCGCTGCCACCGGGATGATGTTCAGGTCAACACTGGCGCCGTCATACGGGTGGTTGGCGATGCGGCGGCCGTTCAGCAGCACCAGGGTCTTGTCGCCGCCAAGGCCGCGCAGGTCGGCCACCGCCTGGCCGCCGGTCGGCAGGCCGCTGGCGTTGCCGCCCACGACGTTGCCGGCGCCCATGCTGGTCTGGTTGGACGGGATCCGGTCCAGCACTTCCTGGGCGGTGGTCAGGCCCTGCTTGGTAAATTCTTCGGCCTTGAAAACGGAAAGCGGCTGGGACGTTTCCGATACCAGTCGTTTGATGGAGGATCCGGTCACTTCGACCCGGATCATTTTTTCTTCGGGAGCCTGTTGCTGCGCCATGGCCGGCAAGACTGCCAATGCACCGAATGCTGACAACAGGGAATAAATGATCGATTTAGCCTTGATTGTAGCCAACGTACTTCTCCTCAAATAGATGGGATGTCGGGTCCGATGGAAGTGCCGGGCGTTAGGCACCTGCAAAGGTTGAAGGAATTCTATTTGAGATCTGATAACAAACGTCCAAAACTTCCGTCCGGAACTATTCACTGTTGCGCCTGCGCGTCTACTTCACTCGTGCAAGTTTCTGTCGAATATTGATACATTGCGCCCTGAATCGATTTAATAATATCAAGAAAAACAATAAGTTATTAATTTGGTATTAAAATTGCTACAATGCAGGGTTCATACGAAAAAGGAGTGGTTCATGAAGTACTTGGCTGGACTGGTTTTGACGGCAAGCTGCCTGTGTGTTGCCAATGCCGCGCACGCAATCGTCGCAAGCGCCACCAGCGACGCCGTCGCGCTGGCAAGCGCAGTCTCGGCCGGTGCATCGGGTTTGACGGTCAACGCAGCTGCCCTGAGCGGCCATGCCACTTCCAGCGGCACCTTCAGCAATGCCAGCGGCACTTACGGCATCGGCAGCGGCATCATGCTGTCGACCGGCGATGTGCGCGACTACGCGGACGGACCAAACCAAAAAGATACCAAGACCACCCAGTACGGGGTGCTGGGCACGGCAGCCCAGCACGCGATCCTGTCCCAAATCGGTGGCAACGACAATTATTTCGATGTCACCCAGCTCGATATCAATTTCACGACCGGCACCGGCAGCGTGTTTTTCCAGACCGTGTTCGGCTCGGAAGAATTCCCGGACTTCGTCGGCAAATTCGTCGATGGCTTCGGCTTGCTGATCGATGGCGTGAATATCGCTTTCGTTGGCGGTTTGCCGGTCAATATTGACCATCCATCGGTGCAGCAGTTTGATGGAACCGAACTGAACGGCATCCTCTGCCCGGATACGGCGACCAGCTGCAAGCCAGTGCAGAATTTTGCGTTGAGCGGCCTGAGCACGGACCGCAGCCATACCCTGACCTTCATCATCGGCGACCGCGGCGATGACCGGCTGGACACCACGGTCTACATCAGTGCCTTGAGCGGCACGCGTCCGGTCGATGTGCCGGAGCCTGGTGCACTGGGCCTGGCGGGTGCGGGACTACTGGCTTTGCTGGCGGCGCGGCGCCGCCGCAAGGCCTGAACGCCTCGCTTGCATTAGGCGATAACTGTTGTTATAGTGGATCGAAATCCACGGAACTCGACCCATGCAGCTGCACTTCTTTACCGGCTTTTTTTACTTTAGCAATTCCAACCCAAAGGCGGTGGAGTAGCGGCCGGTTCACGTAGCAGCAAAACGAGATCCCAGCAGATACCAAGACAAACCGCCAGCAATGGCGGTTTTTTTTTACCCGATTTTATTTAAGCCTCAGGAGAAACCATCATGCAACGTACCGACGACCTGCGTATTCGTGAAATGAAGGAGCTGACGCCACCGTCGCACCTGATTCGCGAATTTCCCTGCACGGAAGCGGCATCCAACACGGCTTCCGAAGCGCGCGTCGCGCTGCACCGCATCCTGCACGGCCAGGACGACCGCCTGATGGTGGTGGTCGGCCCATGCTCGATCCACGACCCGAAAGCGGCGCTGGAATATGCGCGGCGCCTGGCGCCGGTACGCGAACGCCTGAAGGGCGACCTGGAGATCGTGATGCGCGTCTACTTCGAAAAGCCGCGCACCACCGTGGGCTGGAAGGGCATGATCAACGATCCGTACATGGACAACAGCTTCCGCATCAACGACGGCCTGCGCATGGCGCGCGAACTGCTGCGCTCCATCAATGAGATGGGCCTGCCGGCCGGTACCGAATTCCTGGACGTCATCAGCCCGCAATACATTGCCGACCTGATCTCTTGGGGCGCAATCGGCGCCCGCACCACCGAATCGCAGGTGCACCGCGAACTGGCCTCCGGCCTGTCCTGCCCGGTGGGCTTCAAGAACGGCACCGACGGCAACACCAAGATCGCAGTGGAAGCGATCAAGGCGGCCTCGCAGCCGCACCACTTCCTGTCGGTCACCAAGGGCGGCCACTCTGCCATCGTGTCGACCAACGGCAATGAAGATTGCCACATCATCCTGCGCGGCGGCAAGACGCCGAACTATGATGCGGCCAGCGTGGAAGAAGCCTGCAAGGCGATCTCCGGCTACGGCCTGGCGGCGCGCCTGATGATCGATGCATCGCATGCCAACTCGTCGAAGAAGCCGGAAAACCAGGTGCCGGTGTGCGCCGATATCGCGCAGCAGGTGGCCGGCGGCGATACCCGCATCGTCGGCGTGATGGTTGAGTCGCACTTGGTGGCAGGCCGCCAGGACCTGGTGCAGGGCAAGGAACTGACCTACGGCCAGTCGATCACCGACGGCTGCATCGACTGGGACACCAGCGTACAGGTGCTGGAGAACCTGGCTGCCGCCGTGCGCCAGCGCCGCCTGCAGGGCGAGTAAGAACCGGCAGGTAATAAAAAACCCCGGCTGCGCAGTGCACAGCCGGGGTTTTTTTACTCAAGCTACTTCAGCAATCAGTACTTGTACTGTGCGCCAAGGTAGTAGGTGCGGCCGAGGGCGCTGGCGTAGCGTGGGTCGTAACCCAACTGGTGCGAACCGGTGTTACGCAGCGACAACGGTGGATCGCGGTCGGTCAGGTTCTTCACGCCGAAGGTCAGCTCCAGGCCTTTCATGGCGCGGAAGGTGGTCTGCCAGTCGAAGGTGGTGTAGCTTGGCACGTCCAGCTGCACGTCCACGCACTCCGCTGCTGCGTCGTTGGTGTTGACCGCGCAGTTTTCCGCGTCGTGGTGCTTGTCCTTGTAGCCATTGCGGAAGTTGCCCACCAGGTTGTGGGTGAAACGACCGATGTCGTAGGTCAGGCTGGTGGCGATCACGTTGCGGAACTGCACAGTGTTATCCGAACCGTACACGTTCAGGCTCGATTCCCACGAGTCGTTGGTGCCTGGCGTGGTGTACTTCGAGTGGTAGATGTAGGTACCGGCCAGGCGCGCGGTCAGCTTGCCTTCCCAAACCTTTTCGCGGAACTGGAAATCGTAGTCCACGCCCTTGTTTTCCTGACGGCCGATGTTGATCGGCAGCAGTTTGATGGCCAGCTTGTCCAGGCCGGTGGAAGCCTTGTGCTTCACCGTGTACAGGTCGATGTACTTGCCTGGATTGTTGGCGATCAGGTCTTCGCTGACGCTGGTCACCGCATCGCGGATCTCAACCGACCACAGGTCCATCTTGGCGCTGAAGTTCGAGGTTGGCTCGAACACGGCACCCAGGGTCCACTGACGTGATTTCTCTGGCTTCAGGCCGGAGTTACCGCCCTGGAACACTTCCAGCTGGCCGCGGGTATCGCAGTACTGCGCCAGTGGGTGGTTCTGCAGGCCGTTGGCTGCGCTCAGCGGGCAGTTGTAGGTGCCGCCGGTCACGCCGAAGTCAGCCAGTGGCTGGCCGATCTGGGTCATGGAAGCAACTTTGAAGCCGGTGCCGTAAGCGCCACGGAACACCATGGACTTGCTTGGCTGCCAGCGGGTGCTGACCTTGAAGGTGCCGGCCGACTGGTTGCTGCCGACGTCGCCGCCATTGAGGTCGTCGCTCAGCTTGGTCACGCGGTCATAGCGCGCCGAGGTGGTGACGGACCATTCCTTGGTAATCGGGGTTTCCAGTTCGCCGAACACGCCGCCGCTCTTGCGCGAGAAAGCGTATTCCGGCTGGTCGTCGTCGAACAGGATTTCCGAATGGGCCACGGCCTGGTTGGCGCGTTGCGAGAACTTGGTCTTGCGGATGTCGGCGCCCACACCCAGCATGGCCGGGCCGGCTGGCAGCGAGAAGACTTCGCGCGAGCCGCGCATATCCCAGCCGTACACCTTGATGTCGGTGGTGTTGTAGTTGCCGACGTATTGGGTGGAGCGCAGCACGTCTTGCATGCCCTGCGGCATTTCGCCCAGTGCGTACGGGAATGGATCCAGCTTGCCGGCGGCGATCGCGGCATCGAACTTGTCGGCCAGAGGGAAGCCGCCCAGGTAGTTCTGTGGCTGCTTGTTGCGCGAGTAGATCACGGCCGAATTGATATCCCAGCCTGCGGCCTGGCCTTCGACGCCAGCGACGATGTTGGACGCTTTGCTTTCGTAGTCATAAGCACGGCCGCCCAGGTCTTGCAGGCGGTACTTGACGGTCGCCGAGGTCATGCCGCTCAACTGTTCAGGAGTCAGGTAAGGCTGGACGTACTTGGTGAACAGCGGGCTGCCCTGTGCCAGCGAGAATTCAGCCGGATAAGGAGCGATGGTCGCGTAGATATGCGACTTGTTGAACGACACGTCGGAGAACGCCTTCCAGCCGGTGTTGCCCAGTTTCAGGCTGCCGGACGCCCAGAAGCCGTCGCGTTTGATTTCAGGAGAGATTTCCACCGAGGAGGTGTAGTCGAAGTAGCACTGGCCGTCGCCCAGGTCAACGTGGGCGGCTGGGCACTTGCCGTTGAGTTTCAGGTATGGGTTGACCGAAACCGACTGCTTGTCGCCGGCGCCGTCAAGGTAGCCAACGGTGACGTTTGGCGGAATCGAGCGGGAAGAGCCGTTGAAGAACTGCAGCGGCTTGCCAGTCTTGGGATCGTTGAAGTTGATAATGCCGGTCTTGGCGAATTCGCGCTGGGAAGCCTTCAGGCGGTCTGAATTCTGGTGGCTATACGACATGAACAGGCTGTAGCCGTCAGCTTCGTAGTCGCCGAAGCCTTTCGAAATCGACACGGTACGGTCGGTGCCGCCCGGGTGCTGCGGCTTGCTGTACTTGGCGTCGACGGTCAGCGGAGCTGCGCCCTTTTTCATGATGAAGTTCACCACGCCGGCGATCGCGTCGGCGCCGTACAGTGCGGATGCACCGTCGCTCAGCACTTCGATACGTTCAACGGCCGCCAGCGGGATGGTGCTGATATCGATGGTGGTGCCGGAGTTCGCAGGAGCGATACGACGGCCATTGACCAGGACCAGGGTGTAGGTTTCGCCAACGCCGTGGATGGAAGCAGTGGTCAGGCCGCCGCCGCCGCCGCCAACCGAGTCGGACGAGGCGGTGAAGCCTTGCATCACAGGCAGTTGCTGGATGAAGTCGGTGACCGAAGTCACGCCGGTGCGCTGGATGTCCTTCTGGTTGAATGTCTGAACCGGCAGCGATGCCTCAGCAGCGATGCGCTTGATCGAGGAGCCGGTGATTTCCACGCGTTGGATTGGCTGTTCAGCTGCTTCTTGTGCGAATGCAGCGTGCATGCCAAGCGCCAGGCCACCGGCGCAGATCACGCGGATCGAGCGCGACAGAATGGTTTCCTTCAACATATCTTTGATACTCCCAAGAATTACAAACTGTTTAAGGCCGTTACTGGCCCTTTAATTTTTGTTTGACGACAAACAGCGCAACTTGTGGTCCCTGCCTTTCGTCCGCGCTTATCAAATCATTCATTGACGAATTGTGTCAATCCATAGAAATGCCGAAGTTGTGCATGCAACTTCGCACTTGGTAGTAACGAGACGGTTCGATGAAGGCTTGGATTGGCCTTTTTTGCGCGATGTTGCGCGGGGAAGGGGTGTTTTATTCGACCGAATTGGCCGCGATGACTTGCCGAAATGCAGCTTGTTAACGGGCGGGGAAGTGTGCCCGATTTGCCACAAAACTTGGGTAAACAGTCAAAGTCCCCGCCTTGGCAGGCGGGGACTTTTTAAGCAGGCGAATTAGAACTTATACGACGCGCTCAGGTAGAACTGGCGACCCAGTGCCGACGAGTAGGACGGGTTGTAGCCAACCTGGTGCGAGCCGGCGTTACGCAGGGTGAACGGCGGATCGCGGTCGAACAGGTTGATGATGCCGCCGGTGATTTCCAGGTTCTTCAGCGGACGGTAAGCCGTCTGCAAGTCGAAGGTGGTATAGCTCGGCACCTGCAGGGTAATGCCATAGCATTCGCCCGGCTGGCCAGCCACGATCACGGCACACACGTCCGCGCTTTGCTCCTTGTCGGTGTAGCCGTTGCGGTAGTTGGCGCTCAGCGTGTGAGTCCATTGCGCCTGCTCGAAGCTGGTCGAAGCACGCACCACATGGCGGAAGCTGACCTTGTCGTTCGAGCCGTAGCGGTTCAGGCTCGATTCCCACTGGTCGTCGGTGCCCGGGGTGGTGTAGCGCGAACGCAGCAGCCAGGTGCCGGCCAGGCGGCTGGTCAGCTTGCCGTCGAACAGCTTGGTCTTGTGGGTGAAGTCATAGTCGACGCCGCGGTTCTCGACTTTGCCGATATTGATCGGCAGCAGTTTGATGGCCAGCACGTCGGCGCCGGTCGAGCCGATGTGCTTGGTGGTGAACAGGTTGGCGTACTTGGCCGGGTCGGCGAAGATCAGGCCTTCGGAGACCGACGTCACCTGGTCGCGGATTTCCACATTCCACAGGTCAAACGACATCGACAGCGCGTTGGTCGGCTCGAATACGGTGCCGATGCTCCACTGCTTGGACTTCTCCGGCTTCAGGTCCGGGTTGCCACCCTGGAAGGCTTCGAACTGCTGTCGCACCACGCCGTTGCAGTAGGAGGCCAGCGGGTGGCCGGTGCCGGTCAGCGGGCACTGGTAATTACCGCCAGTGACGCCCCAGTCTTCCAGCGGGCCGGCGATTTCCTGCATCGATGCGGCGCGGAAGCCGGTACCGGCCGCAGCGCGGAACAGCAGGTTCCTGGCCGCGGTGTACTTGGCGCTCAGTTTCCAGGTGGCGGCGTTTTCCTTGCTGCCGACCTTCTTGCCGGTCAGGTTGTTGTCGATCGCGCCGATCTGGTCGTAGCGGGCGGAGCCGGTCAGTTCCAGCGCTTTGCTGACTGGCATCACCAGCTCGGTGTAGGCACCGAAGTTGTCGCGCTCGTAAGAGCTGTCCACTTGCGGGTTGTCGAACAGGATCTGGGCGTTCTTCGCCACGTCAGCCTGCTTGACCTTGAACGAGGTGTTGCGGTAATCGACGCCAACGCCGATCTGCGCCGCACCGCCCGGCAGCTTGAACGCTTCACGAGAGGCGCGGGCATCCCAGCCCTTCATTTCCACGGTCTGGGTATTGTAGGTGCCGCTGAAGCCGGTCGACAGCAAGGTGTCGCGCATGGCTTGCGGCATTTCACCGAGGCCGTAGGCGAACGGATCGATGCTGCCGGCGTCAATCGCAGCCTGGAACTTGTCGGCCAGCGGGAAGCCGCCGACGTATTTCTGGGTCTGCTTGTTCTTGGAGTAGGTCAGGGCCGAGTTGACGTCCCAGCCGGCAACGGCGCCGTCCACGCCTGCCACCAGGTGGGTGGCCTTGGTGCCGTAGTCGTAGGTGCGGTTGCCCATTTCGTACAGGCGGTACTTGGCCACGACGGAGGTGGCGCCGGCATCCTGTTCGGCGCTCAGGTTAGGCTGGATGTACTTGTTGTACAGGGCCGAACCTTTGGCGATCGAGAAGTCGGCCGGATACGGGGCGATGGAGGCAATCACTTTCGCTTCGGTGTAGGCCAGGTCGTAGAAACCTTTGAAGCCAGTGTTGCCCAGCTTTACGCTACCGGACGAGAACAAGGCGTCGCGCTGCGTTTTCGGATTGATCTCGATGGTCGAGGCGTTGTCGAAGTAGCAGTTGCCGTCGCCGTAGAAGTCGGCATTGACCGCGGCGCACTTCCCGCCGTGGGACAGGGCGTATGGGTTCAGGTTGACGGTCTTGCTGACGCGTTCGCCGGTCGCCGGATCGATTTCGTTGGAGAGGTAGTTCACGCCGGCATTGGCTGGCAGCGAACGCGAGGAACCGTTGATGAACTGCAACTGCTTGCCGTTGGCCGGGTCGGTGAAGTTGATGATGCCGGTGCGGGCGAAGTCGCGCTGCGATGCCTTGAGCTGTTTCTGCTCATCGTGGCTGAGCGAGAAGAACACGCTGTAGCCGTCTTCGTCGATGTCGCCGAAGCCCTTGCTCAGGGAGATTGCGTTGCTGGCGCCGCCGCTCTGCTCGGGGCGCGAGTACTTGGCATTGATTTCCCAGTCGGTGGCACCCTTTTTCAGGATGAAGTTGACCACGCCGGCAATGGCGTCGGCGCCGTACAGCGCGGAGGCGCCGTCGGTCAGCACTTCGACGCGCTCGATGGCCGACAGCGGGATCGAGTTCAGGTCGATGGTGGTGCCGGAATTGGACGGGGCGATACGGCGGCCGTTCAGCAGCACCAGGGTGTAGGCGGCGCCGATATCGTGGATGGAAGCAGTGGTGACACCGCCGCCGCCGCCGCCGACCGAGTCGGCCGCGACGGAGAAGCCCTGCATGGCTGGCAATTGCTGGATGAAGTCGGTCACGGTGGACACGCCGGTCTTCTTGATGTCTTTCTGGCTGAACGACTGTACCGGCAGCGAGGATTCTGCAGCGATGCGCTTGATGCTGGAACCGGTGATTTCAACGCGCTGCATCGGCGCTTCAGGAGCTGCTTCCTGGGCAAAGGCAGCTGCGCTGCCGATGGCCAGGCTACCGGCGAACATCACGCGCAGGGAGCGCGACAGGGCTTTCTCGATGATCATTGATAAACGTCTCATTAATGAAATAGTGGGAGCGATATCAAACCACCGACTCAATAGCTTAGCAATAGATGTTTGATAAGTGAAACAAATTGAAACAATTAAGTTAGGCATAAAAAATCCCCGCCAGCTTGCGCGGGCGGGGAGCGGGAGTTGTATTTAATGCGCGATTACTTGAACTTGTAGCTGGCGGTCAGGTAGAAAGTACGGCCCAGCGGGTCGGTGTAGCGACCGTCGTAGCCAACCTGGTTGCCGCCGCCGGTGTCGCGGATCGACAGTGGAGGATCCTTGTCCAGCAGGTTGCGGATACCGCCGGTGATCGAGAAGTTCTGGTTGAAGACATACTTCGACTGCCAGTCGAGGGTGGTATATGCCTTGACCTTGCGGCCTTTCATGTCGACATAGCCGCCCAGGGTGCCGTCGTCGTTGACCGAGCGCACGCGGCCATCGTCTTCCGTGAAGTCCTTGTCGGCGTAGCCGGACTTGTAGTTCACGGTCAGCGAGTTGGCCCACTGCTCGCTCGACTTCAGCGAGAACACCAGGCGCGAGATCCAGCGGAAGGTCACGTCGTCGTACGAGTCGAAGCGGGCAATGCTGCTCTCGGTCTTGTTGGTGCCAGGATGGTCGGCATCAGGCACGGTCTTCTCGGCCTTCAGCATATAGGTCGCGCTCCAGTTCGTGGTCAGCTTGCCGATCGGGGTGGCGGCGCGGAAGGTCGCGTCCATGTCGATACCGCGATAGCGCGAGCTGGCCAGGTTCAGCGGCGACTGGGTCATGACCAGGACCTTCGATTTCTGGATCGGGTCGAAGTAGATGGTGGCGTACTTGCTGGCCAGGGCTTCGGTGCCGAACAGCATGTCCTGCGACAGGTTCTGGATCTGGTTCTTCAGGCGCACGTCCCAGAAGTCCACGCCCAGAGAGAGTGAGTCCATTGGCTCCAGGCGCATGCCGATCGAAGCCTGCTTCGAGGTTTCAGGCTTGAGCGCTTCGCCGCCGGTGGCCGGGTTGCCCACGGTCAGCAGGCCGTATTCCTGTACCCCGCGGCAGTAAGCGAAGCGTGGGTCGGCCGCGTTCTTGATCGGGCAGGCGAAGAAGTTCGACGAGCCGGCGTTCTTCAGCGGATCGGAGATGTCGTTCATGGTCGGCGCCTTGAAGCCGGTGCCGTAGGAGCCGCGCAGCATGACTTCCTTCGAAGGCTGCCAGCGTGCGGACAGCTTGAAGGTGGCCTTGGAGACGTCTTTGCCCTGCTTGCCGGCCAGCGACGGATTACCGTTCACGTCGTAGCTGGTGTTGCGCTTGTCGACTGCGTCGTAGCTGTCGTAGCGCGCCGAGGCGGTTACATCCAGGCCTTTGATCACGGGCATTTGCAGTTCGCCGAATGCACCCCAGTTATTGCGCTTGGCATCCAGCGGCTGGGAGCCGGTGCCGCCGCCGATGACGGTGTCGGTCCAGCCCGGGTTGCCCGGGCCAGGGCCCATCAGGATCCTGCTTGGCGAGTCTTCGTACTTCTGCATGGTGTAGTCGGCGCCGAGGCCGAGGGCGGCATTGCCGCCTGCCATGGCGAACACTTCACGCGAAGCGTGGGCGCTCACGACATCGAGCTTGGACTTGGTGGTCGACAGGTTTTCGTGCAGCACTGCCGGCGCCAGGACGGCGGCGGAATTCGGGTCGAAGACGTAAGGGTTGTAGGCGCCGGACTGGACCAGGGCTTCGAACTTGTCGCCGCTCATGTAGCCGCCGGCGGCCTTGTCGGTCTGCTTGTTCTGCGAATGGGTATAGGCCGCGCCGACATCCCAGCCGGCGAACTCGGAGTCCAGGCCTACCGAGAAGTGCAGCGCCTTGGTGCCCCAGTCGTCGGTACGGCCGCCCGCGTCACGCGCGCGGTAGTACAGGTAGGCGTCGGTCACCGCGTTCGGATCGATGCCCTGGCCAGCCAGCAACGGCTCCACCGATTTCTTGTAAGGCACGATGTAGACCGGGCTGATGGTCTTCACGTGGGTTTCCGGATCGGTGCTCATGGTGGTCAGCGGCTGCGCCGGTGCTGCATAGCGGGCGGTGCTGGTGAACTTGGAGTAGACGAACTCGCCGGTCAGGCGGGTCTTGTCGGAGATCTTCAGCGCGCCGGAGGTGAACAGGCTGTCGCGCTTCAGTTCCGGCAGCAGTTCCACGGTAGCCGCGTAGTCGTAGCGGCAGACGCCGCCGCGTGCGAAGGTGTTGGGGCCGTTGCACTTGCCGGTGTTGACCAGGTCCGGCGAGAAGGTCGCTTCGACGTCGGGGCCGTTGAATACATCGGCATTGGCCGGGATCGAGTTGATCGAGTTCTGCCAGGTGGCGTATTGCTTGCCTTCCTTGCTGAATTTGACCACGCCGGATTTGGAGAAGTCACGCTGGCTCGCGCTCAGTGCCTTGCTCTGGTCGTGGCTGTAAGCCAGCATGACGTTGAAGCCGTCGCTGTCGTAGTTGCCGAAGCCTTTGGTGAGCGAAAAATTGGAACTCTGGCCGCCTTTTTCCTGCGGACGGTTGTAGGTGGCGTCGATGCTCAGGTCGTTCTGGTTTTTCTTCAGGATGAAGTTGACCACGCCGGCAATGGCGTCCGAGCCGTACAGGGTGGAAGCGCCGTCGGTCAGGATCTCGACGCGCTCGACCGCTGCCAGCGGGATGGAGGCCAGGTTGACGGCGCTGCCGGTGCCGTATGGCGCCATGCGCTTGCCGTTCAACAGTACCAGGGTGTAGTCGGT
Organism: Duganella sp. Root336D2; assembly: GCF_001425005.1. Classification (GTDB taxonomy): domain Bacteria; phylum Pseudomonadota; class Gammaproteobacteria; order Burkholderiales; family Burkholderiaceae_D; genus Rugamonas. The sequence continues at coordinate 424,301 of NZ_LMDB01000022.1, forward strand.
ACCGATCGAGTGCACCGATGCGCTTTGTACGCCGCCGCCGCCGCCGTTGATGGAGGCGGACGAGGTGATCATGCCCTGCATCGATGGCAGCAGGGCGACCAGGTCGGCCACGTTCTGCACGCCGGTTTGATCGATGTCTTTGCGGCTCAGGGTCTGGATCGGCAGCGCACCCTCCTGGGCGATGCGTTTGATCGACGAACCGGTAATCTCAACGCGCTGGATAGCGGCATCAGTTTGCTGGGCGAAAACTGGTGCGCAGACTCCGGCTGCCAGCAGGCCGCTGGCGCACGCCAGGCGGATTGCATATGACAGGGTGTTCTCTTTCATCATAATTCTTAGATCTCCCAGAAGTTGGACTGTTCTTTGCGTTTGCGCAAAACCTAGCAATAGGCTGTTGGTACTTTCTTGCAAGAGTTCTTTGCTTGCAATCTTTTTGAAATAAAAAGCCACAAGCTGTTACAAAAGCGCAACATTGCACGTTTTTGTCGGAAAAAGGGAATGATGAAAGATGTCGGCGTTTTTGCGCAAAATAGCGGTTTTTGTAAGATGCTTAGCGAATGAAATGCAGGTGATTTGGTCCTGTATATTTCGCTTTGTAACTGTTTAGATACAAGAGGCTTGTGTACACAACTTGAGTAATCTTCAATCGTCGGGACAAAAAAAACGGCACCGAAGTGCCGTTTTTGTGTGCTTCAAGCCGAGCGGCTTAGAAGAACTTGTACTGGGCGCCGAGCTTGAAGTAGCGGCCAATGGCGCCGGAAGCGTCCATCGGGTTGTAGCTCATGCCACCGTAGGTCAGCGGATCGAGTGGAGCGATCTTGTCGGTCACGTTGTTGATCGAAGCGAACACCGTGAACTGCTTGTTCACGTTGTAGCGCGCCGACATGTCCAGGGTGGTGAACGATGCGATCTTGCAACCGTTGGTGCCTGGCTGGCCGTTGGCCAGCTTGGAGGCGCACAGGTCGCCGGCGAACAGGACGTTGTCCATGCTGTCGCGGTAGTTGACGATACCGGCAACGTTCCAGTCGCCGTAGTCCCACGATGCATTCAGGTTCATCTTGTTCTTAGGCGTACCGGCGCAGTTCGAGGTATCGCAGTTGCCGTGGGTGCCGTTGAACTGGTACACGGTGGTTGCGGACTCGTGGCGCTTCCAGGACGCGGTGTGGGTCCAGACGAAGCCCAGGTTGGCGCGGCCGTAGCTGCCGAGGCGGATGCGCTGCTTGATGTCCAGGTCGATGCCGCTGACTTCGGTGAAGCTGGAGTTGCGGTATGGCGCCTGGGTCAGCACCAGGGTGCCGGTGCCAGGAATCGCTACGCCGTTGACGACCAGGTTGTTGTCGTTGCGGATCGCGGTTGGCAGGGCAGCTGCTTCGTTGTATGGCAGCGGGTTGATCTCGTCGCTACGCTTGATCTTCCATGCATCCAGCGCCAGGCTGGTGCCATCGAACGGATCCCACACCACACCCAGGGTCGAGCCCTTCGAGGTTTCCGGACGCAGCGAAGCGCTGCCGACCTTGACTGCGGCGACCGGGATCGCGCAGTCGGTGGTGGTGGCGCCGCCGGCTGCCGGGGTGCCGCCTGGGCAGCGGATCGGGTCGCGCACGGTCGAGGTGCCGGTCGATTGCGACAGCGGCGAACCTTCAGCTGGGCCAGGAGCACGGAAGCCTTCGGTGTAAGTACCGCGCAGGGCGAAGGACTTGACCGGGGTCCACTTGAAGCCGGCTTTCGGGGTGGTGGACTTGAAGTTGTCGTACTTGTCGTAACGTACGGCAGCGCTCAGTTCCAGGCCCTTCAGCACCGGGGCAGCCAGTTCGGCGAACACTGCCGAAACCTTGTTGTCGCCGAAGGCAGCTACGTAGGAAGAGTTGATCGAACCGTCAATGGAGCCGGACAGCGATGGGTTTTCCAGCTTTTCACGGCGGTGTTCGGCACCGACTGCCAGGCCCAGGTTGCCGCCTGGCAGGGCGAACAGTTCACGCGAAGCGTGGAAGTCGATCACGTCCAGCTTGGTGGTCGAATCGGAGGTCGCGCTGGTGACCAAGGCCGAGTACAGGGCGGCCGAATTCTTGCTCGCTTCGGTGCCAATGTAGTACCAGCCGTACTTGGTCGGGTCGCTCATCGCCGTACGCAGCACGCTCAGGTTCAGCATATTGCTGTAGTCCAGGTGCAGCTTGGACTTGGAGTGGGTCAGGCCGCCGTCGTAATCCCAGCCTGCGAACGAACCCTTGACACCCAGCACGAAGCGGTTGAACTCGTTATTGGCGGAGCGGGTGCTCGGGCCGATGTCGAAGGCTGTGTAGCGTACGCGGGTGGCAGCGCCATATGGATTCTGCGGGTGGTTTGCGCCCATCAGTGCCAGCGAACCGTAGTTCACAAAGCCCAGCGGGTTGGTGGCGTTCGGCGGGAAGGCCACAGTCGGGGTGATCGATGGCGGGGTCAGGGTAAAGGCGGTATCGCGCTTCGAGTAGCCGACTTCGGCATACACCTGGGTGTTGTCGTTCACCTGCCACGTGCCGCGGGTGTACAGGTTGATCGATTCGATCTCCGGCTGCATGTCGCGGAACTGGTCCTGGTGCCACAGGCAGCCACCGTTGGCGCCGGCCTGGTTCGCGGTGGTACTCAGCAACGAGCAGCCTGGCAGGCCGACGTAATCGAGCGTGGCCGGGTTGCGGATGGCGCCAGCAGGGCCTGCCGAAGCGTTGTTGTTGCCGGCGATGTAGCCGCCTGCGAACTGGGTGCCGATCGGGAAGCCGTACGGACGCAGGTCGCCCTTGCCGATGTGGCCGCGGTCCTTGCGGTCGCTGTTTTTCAGGCGATCCGAATCCATGAACTCAGCATTGACGACCCAGTTGTACTTGTTGTCGTCCAGGTTGCCCAGGCCGTAGGTGATGGACGCCTTGTTCTGCTTGCCGTCGTCGTAGCGCGACCAGCCGGTATCGCCCTTGACTTGCAGGCCTTCGAAGTCCTTGCGCAGGATGATGTTGACCACGCCGGCAATCGCGTCTGCGCCGTAGGTGGAGGAAGCGCCGTCTTTCAGGATTTCAATGCGCTCGACGATCTGCATCGGCACGGTCGACAGGTCGGTGAAGCTCTTCTGGCCGTCGTCGGCACGGGCGAACGGCGCCATGCGGCGGCCATTCAGCAGCACCAGGGTCGACGTCGCACCAAGGCCGCGCAGGGAAATCGCGGTGGAGCCTGCAGCGAAGCCGTTGCCGAAACCGGTCGGCAGCGAACCTGCGCCGTCAACGGTCAGGGTCTGCAGGTATTCGGCCACGGTGGCCTTGCCGGACTTCATCAGGTCTTCCTTGCTGATGACCTGGATCGGCGATGCAGTTTCCTGGGTCGCGCGCTTGATGCTCGAACCGGTCACTTCCACGCGCTGCATTGGCGCTGGTGCTTCCTGGGCAAAGACAGGGGCGGCTATGGTGGCGAGCATACCGCCGGCGCAAACCAGCCGTACGGAACGAGCCATGATTTTTTCCATCATGTTTGCTATCTCCAAAAATTTGGAATAAAAAGACGAGCTACAGCTATTGACTACTGCTTCGGCGCTCCCATTCGAAGGAACCATCTAGGTGATTCCTCGGAGAAAGATGAGAGCATTTGGGCTAACATTGCGTCAATTAAAAACTGGTAAGCGATACATTTTTCAGACGAACCGTCTCATTTATGAAACGATACTACGTGAACCACTTATAGAATAATTGCCAAGGATGATTTCATTTTTGATACGTCGCACCTGGCAAATGGCGCCGACTCTGCTGGGCGTGGTGCTGCTGGTGTTTTTGCTGTTCAACTGGGTTGGCGGCGACCCGGCCTACTTGCTGGCCGGCAAGATGTCTGATGCTGCCAGCATCGAAAATATCCGCCGCCAGCTGGGGGTGGACCAGCCTTGGTACGTGCAACTCGGCATCTTCCTGAAGCAGATCGCCACCTTCGATTTCGGCCAGAGCTGGGCCACGGGAGAGGCGGTGGCGGACATCATCACGAGCCGGCTCGGGCCTTCGCTGACGGTGCTGGTGCCGCTGACAGTGCTGGAGACTGTGCTTGGCATCGCGCTGGCGCTGGCGCTCGCCTTCCTGCGCGGCACGCTGGCGGACCGTGCAGTCATGCTGGCATGCACGGTGGGCATGTCGATCTCGATCCTGGTCTACATCATCGTGTTCCAGTACTGGCTCGCCTATCAGGCCGGCTGGTTTCCGGTGCAGGGCTGGGGCAGCAGCCTGCTGGAGAACCTGCGTTTTGCCGCATTGCCGATCCTGATCGGGCTGGCCGTATCGCTGGCGCCCACCTTGCGCCTGTACCGCAGCTTCGTGCTGGACGAAGTGGGCCAGGACTACGTGCGCACGGCGCGCGCAAAAGGCCTGCCTGAGCGGCGCGTCATGTGGGTGCATGTGCTGCGCAACGCGGCGATCCCGATCATCACCCATGTGATGGCCAACCTGCCGGCCATGCTGATCGGCGCCTTCCTGCTGGAGCGCTTTTTCGGCATCCCGGGCATCGGGCGCGAAGTGATCCTGGCGGTGGAGCGCTCCGATTTCCCCGTCATCAAGGCGATTACCGTCTACGTTGCCGTGGCCACCATGGTATTCAACCTGCTGACCGACGTGCTGTACCAGGCTGTCGATCCGCGCGTACAGCTCAAGTAAGGACCGCACATGCACGCAATTCATGATTCGGCCGGCCTGTGGACCCTGGCCTGGCGCCGCCTGCGGGCGGACCGGCTGGCCATGGCGGCGCTGGCGGTGGTGGCGGCCTTCCTGCTCCTGCTTGCGGCCTCCGCCAGCGGCATGGTGGCCGCGGGCTGGGAGGAGGAGGTCGCGCTCAATTACGCGCCGCCGACGTTTGCCGCGCCGCGCGCCGCGCCGCCGCCGTCCAGCGCGCCGGGCGTGCCGGGCGCTGCGGACAGCGCACCGCCCGCCAACGAATTCGACCCCTTGGCCGCCGACCTGCGCGAGCTGCGTGCCACCCTGGGCAAAGCCGTCGCGGAGCCGGCCGCCGGGCGCGCGCCAAGCCTGCCGTTCGGCGCCGACAAATGGGGCCACGACATCATTTTGAAGACCATCAAGGGCGGCGAGACCTCCATCGTGGTGGGGCTGGCCGCAGCCACGCTGGCGGTCGGCTTGGGCACGCTGTTCGGCGCAGTTTCCGGCTTTTATGGCGGAATAGTGGATGATTTCTTCAACTGGTTCTACAACGTGTTCACCTCGATCCCCTCGATCCTGATGATCCTGACCGTGGCCGCGGTGCTGCAGCAGAAAGGCGTGCTGACTATCGTCCTGATCCTCGGGCTGACCGGCTGGACCGGCCCTTACCGCCTGATCCGCGCCGAGTACATCAAGCACAAGGCGCGCGAATACGTGATGGCGGCGGATGCCATCGGGGCATCGGCCTGGCGCAAGATGTTCAGCCACATCTTCCCCAATGTCAGCCACGTGGCGCTGGTGCAGGTGTCGATCCTGGTGGTGGGTTTCATCAAGGCGGAGGTCATCCTGTCCTTCCTCGGCTTCGGTGTGCCGGTCGGTGTGGTGAGCTGGGGCTCGATGCTGAACGAAGCCCAAAGTGAACTAATCCTCGGCAAATGGTGGCAACTGGCTGCTGCCTCCAGCGCCATGGCCTTGTTGGTGACGGCCTTCTCCCTGTTCGCCGACGCCCTGCGCGACGCGCTCGATCCCAAGGTGAAATGACATGCTGCTACAGGTCCGCAATTTGCGCATCCGCTTCCGCACCGACAAGAACAATACGGTCGAAGCGGTGAAGGGCGTTTCCTTCGATATCCCGCACAACCGCACGGTGGCCCTGGTGGGCGAATCGGGCAGCGGCAAGTCGGTCAGCTCGCTGGCGGTCATGGGCCTGCTGCCGCCGCAGACGACCTTGATCGACGCGCAAAGCAGCGTGCTGTTCGAGGGCCGCGAAGTGCTGCACCAGTCGGCTGCCGAACGCCGCGCCATGTGCGGCAAGGAGATTGCGATGATTTTCCAGGAGCCGATGTCGTCGCTGAACCCGGTGTTCACGGTCGGATTCCAGATCGGCGAAGTGCTGCGCCTGCACATGGGGATGGACCGGCGCAGCGCCCGCGTCCGTACGCTGGAACTGCTGGAGGAGGTCGGCATCGCCGATGCTGCGACCAGGATCGATGCCTACCCGGGCCAGATGTCGGGCGGCCAGCAGCAGCGCGTGATGATCGCCATGGCAATTGCCTGCAAGCCCAGGCTGCTGATCGCCGACGAGCCCACCACTGCGCTGGACGTAACGATCCAGAAGCAGATCATGGAGCTGATTGCCGGCCTGCAGAAAAAGCACCAGATGTCGGTGCTGTTCATCACCCACGACCTGGGCCTGGTGGCGGAGATCGCCGATGACGTGATCGTGATGCGCCACGGCGAAGTGCGCGAAAGCGGCAATGCGCGCGCCGTATTCGCCGAACCGGCAGACCTGTACACCCGTGCGCTGCTGCACTGCCGGCCGTCGCTCGACGCGCGCCCGCTGCGGCTGCCGGTGATCAACGATTACATGGAGGGGCGTTTCGGCGCCGCCGAACAGCAGCCGCAGCGTACGCGCGGCAGCGCCCCGGATGACGATATCGTGCTGGACGTGCAGGGCCTGAAAAAAAGCTTCTGGCTGCGCGAAGGCCTGTTCGGCAAGCGCGAACTACAGGCCGTCAAAGGCGTGTCGTTCAAGCTGGCGCGCGGCACGACGCTGGGCGTGGTGGGCGAATCGGGCAGCGGCAAGTCCACCGTCGGCCTGACCCTGCTGCGCCTGCATCAGGCGACAGGCGGCAGCGCCCTGTTCGAGGGACGCGACCTGCTGACCATGAGTGCCAGGGAATTCCAGCCGTTCAAGCGCCGCATCCAGATCATTTTCCAGAATCCGTATGCCTCGCTGAACCCGCGCTTCACTGTGGGCCAGATCCTGCTGGAGCCGATGCGGCTGCACGCCATCGGCGCCAGCGACGCGGAGCGCACGCAGATGGCGCTGGCGCTGCTGGAGAGGGTAGGGTTGCCGCAGCAAGCCTGCCATCGCTATCCGCACGAATTCTCAGGCGGCCAGCGGCAGCGCATCGCCATCGCGCGCTGCCTGGCGATGAAGCCTGAAATCCTGGTGTGCGACGAATCGGTGTCGGCACTGGATGTGTCGGTGCAGGCGCAGGTGCTGAACCTGCTGCAGGACCTGCAGGACGAATTCGGCCTGTCCTATATCTTTATCTCGCACGACCTGTCGGTGGTGAAGTACATTTCCGACCAGGTGATGGTGATGCACAAGGGGGAAGTGGTGGAAATGGCCGATTCCGATGAACTCTATCGCAATCCCCGGCATCCCTATACGCGTTCGCTGCTGGCGGCCATTCCCAGGGCTGCTTGATCGGCCCATGTAAAGCTGGCACACTGGCCATCTGCGCTGCATACCGCAGCGCCCCGGCCGGAGCAGGTCTTTGCGTTCGAACAAAGTTGCCTCCATCGCATTATTGGTCAGCGTGGCGTTGACGACCATCGTCAGCGCCGTGCTGCTGGTGTTCGCCGCCTACTCCTACAATTCCGCGAGCAGCAAGCGCTGGCAGGAGCTGCAGCGCGTGCTGAATATCAGCGCCGACCAGCTGGCTCTGGGTGTGGCCATGCCGGCCTGGAACTTCGACGACAAGCAGGTGCTGTCCATCATGCGCGCCAGCATGAACCAGCGCGACCTGCATGCGATCGTGTTGTACGGCAGCGGCAGCAAGCGTGAGCAGGTGGTGCAGCGTGGCGCAGGCGACAAGCTGGAAACCAGCCTGCCGCTGGCGACCATGCCCGACATGCTGGTGGCCCAGCGCCCGATCGTGGTCGATGGCGCCACCATCGGCACCATCAAAGTCTTCGCCACGCCCGCCTATATGCGGCAGGACCTGCAGGACCAGCGCCGCTCCAACCTGGTTGCGATCCTGGTGCTGGCGGCGGTACTGGTCACCAGCCTGTATGGCTTGCTGTGGTTCCTGATCCTGCGGCCGCTGAAGGCGGTCGGCCAGTACGTCATGGGCGACACGCCGCAAAAAGCCTGGTTCTACGGCGAACTGCGCACCCTGAAGGACTCCATCCACAAGATGTGGGAACTGCTCGATAGCCGCTACCGCTCCATGCGCGAAAGCGAAGAGCGCCTGAGCGTGGCCACCCGCGCTGCCCGCATCGGCATCTGGGACTGGGACGTGATCTACGATGAACTGATCCAGGACGACGAGATCATGCGCCAGTATGGCTTGGGCACCCGGCTGGGAGGGGGCAATTACAAGGCCTGGCTGGAACGCGTAGTGCCGGAAGACCGCGAGCGCGCCCGCGCCGAGGTGGCGGCCGCCCTGACCGGCGAGCGCGACTTCTCCCTGCAGTTCCGCGTGCGCCGGCCTGACGGCACCCTGCGCCACCTGCGTTCGATGGCGCGTTCCTTCCGCGATGTGCAGGGCAAGGTGGTGCGCATGGTGGGCGTCAGCATCGACGTGACCGAGGCCACCGAAAGCGAGCAGGAATTGCGGCGCCACCGCAGCCACCTGGAAGAACTGGTGAGCGAGCGCACGGCGGCCCTGTCGGTCGCCGTCGCGGAGGCGCAGGCGGCCAGCCGCGCCAAGAGTGTGTTCCTGTCCACCATGAGCCATGAACTGCGCACGCCGTTGAATGCCGTGATCGGTTTTTCGCGCCTGATGGCGCAATCGAGCACCATGACGGCCGATGAAAAGCGCAATATGGCGATCATCCATCGCAGCGGGCAGCATTTGCTGGCTTTGATCAACGACATCCTCGAGCTGTCCAGGATCGAGGCCGGCGGCGTCAGCGTGCAGCGGGAAGCGGTCGATGTGGCGCAACTGCTGCGCGATGTGTGCGATATGGTGGGCGAGCGCGCCGCACAGGCCGGGGTGGTCCTGAAACTTGAATGCGGCGCCTTGCCGCGCGCCTTGACGATGGATGGCGCCAAAGTGCGCCATGTGCTGCTCAACCTGGTCACCAGCGCGCTCAAATTTGCGCACGATGGCACGGTCAGGCTTTCGCTGCGTCCGACCGTCCTGCCGGGCGGGCGGCACGGCCTGGCATTCGCGGTGCATGCCGCGCGGGCCGGGATTCCCGAGGATCCGGGCCTTGGCCTGGCCATTTCGCGCCAGTACGTGCGCATCATGGGTGGTGAACTGGAAATCGAGGCAGCGCCGCCGCCGGGCGAGGGAACGGTATTCCGCTTCACCATCGAGGCGGAAGAAGCCGATGCCGGGGCGCCGTTGGCGCGCCTGCCACAGTTGGCGCCAAAGCACCAGGGGCGGCGCATCCTGGTGGTCGATGATGGTGGCGAGGGGCGCCACCTGTTGCGCAGTATGCTGGTGCCGGCCGGCTTCGACGTGCGGGAGGCGTCGGATGGCGTGGAAGCACTGGACGCGATTGCGGCATCGCAGCCGGAGCTGGTCTTGATGGACTGGCGCATGCCGGTACTGGACGGGCTGGAAACGACGCGCCGCCTGCGCGCCGACCACAGCCTGCCGCAGCCGCGCGTGGTATTGCTGACGGCGTCTGCCTTCGGCGGCGAGCGGCAGCAGGCGCAGGCGGCCGGCGCCGACGACTTCCTGCATAAGCCGGTGGAGCAGGACAAGCTGTTCCGCATGCTGCAGCAACTGCTCTCGCTGCAGTATGTCGAGGGGGTCCTGCCTTAGCCCCCCGTTTTGCGCTACCATAGGCGAACTATGGCTAACCTAATTACCTTGTTGCAGCAGTATGGTGTCCTGATCGTCTTTGCCGTGGTGCTGGTCGAACAGATGGGGTTGCCAATTCCTGCCTATCCAGTGCTGATCGTGGCCGGTGCCCTGGCCATCGATAACAGCAACAGCGCGCCGTTTCCCGTGGTACTGGGCGTTGCCATGCTGGCATGCCTGCTCAGCGATTTCTTCTGGTTCCGCGCCGGCCGCCGCTTTGGCAAGCGCATCCTCAAGCTGCTGTGCAAGATCTCGCTGTCGCCGGATTACTGCGTCAGCCAGACGGAAGACAATTTCCGCAAATGGGGCCCGAAGTCGATGGTGGTGGCCAAATTCATCCCCGGCTTCAATACCATTGCGCCGCCGATGGCCGGCGCGCTCGGCACGGGCATGCCGACCTTCCTTGGTTTCAGCCTGCTGGGTGGATTGCTGTGGAGCGCCACCGGCCTGCTGATCGGCGCCTATTTCCATGCCGATGTCGATAAAGTACTCGACGTGCTGTCGACCATGGGATCGACGGCGCTGACGGTGCTGGTAATCCTGCTCGGCCTGTTCGTGCTGGCCAAGTTCATCGAGCGCCGCCGCTTCCAGAAGGCGATGCAGACCGAGCGTATCAGCATCGCTGAACTGAAGGAACTGCTCGATTCCGGCCACGACCCGGTGATGGTGGATGCGCGCAGCGCTACCGCGCAAATGCTCGACCCGCCGGTGCCGGGAGCCTTGCTGGTGGGGGCGAGCGACCCGCTGGCCGTGATCAAGTCCTTGCCGAAGGACCGCCACATCATCGTCTACTGCAGCTGCCCGAATGATGTTACTGCCGCCAAGCTGGCGAAGCAGCTGCATTCCCACGGCTACAAGCGCGCCAAGCCTTTGCACGGCGGCCTCGATGCCTGGAATACCGCTTTCCGCGGCGAAAGCGAATCTGCCGTAATTGCCGAACATGTGCCGGACGGCCTTACGCCCGCAGATTCCCGCCATTAAATCGTGAACGCCGACCTGCCGCATGCCCTTCCGGGCAGGGCGGCGCTTGCCTGCCGGGGATGGGGTGAGTAGTCATACTACCTGCGATATATCCCGCTATGTAGCATCCGAACCTAATTTACCTCGTTCTTGTACTCAAACTACAAAGAAATCCTTGCGTCCTGGCTAACATATCCCTTAGCATTAAGGCTCAACTTAACTGCTTGCGCCCATGACTGTTCAGACCAACTTCGCAACGCCTGCCACCTTCCCAAGCCCGCGCCTGCTGGCCGACGTCGGCGGTACCAATGCCCGGTTTGCGCTGGAGCTGGCGCCTGGCAGGATTGATAACATCCATGTGCTGTCCGGTGCCGCCCATGCAACGCTGGGTGCGGCGCTGAAAGCCTACCTGGCGCTGCCGGATGTGGTGGCCGCGGCCGGCCTGGGTGTGCGCCATGGTGCGATCGCGATTGCCAATCCGGTCAATGGCGATTACGTCAGGATGACCAATCACCACTGGGAGTTTTCGATCGAGGCGCTGCGCCTGGAGGTTGGCTTTGAGGTGCTGGTGGTGGCCAATGATTTCACCGCTCTGGCGCGCTCGCTGCCGCTGCTGGCGGAGGGCCAGAAACGCCAGGTCGGGGGCGGCCTGCCGCAGGCCGGCGCGCCGCTGGGACTGATCGGCGCCGGTACCGGCCTGGGTGTGTCGGGCCTGATCCCGTCGGCGTCGGGCTGGACCGCGCTGCTGAGCGAGGGCGGCCATGTCAGCTTCCCGCCCATGAATCCGGAAGAAGTGGCGATCTTGCAATATGCATGGACAGAATTCCCGCATGTGTCGGCAGAGCGTTTGCTGTCAGGCGTGGGGATCGAGCTGATTTACCGTGCGCTGGTGGCCCGGCGCGGCCATGATGAGCCGGTGCTGCCGGCGCCGGAAATTGCGCGCCGGGCGCTGGCTGGCGAATGCCCGCTGTGCGACGACGCGATCGAACACTTCTGTACCATGCTCGGCACCATTGCCGGCAACCTGGGCGTGACCCTGGGGGCAACCGGCGGTATATATATTGGCGGCGGCATCGTGCCGCGCCTGGGCGATCGCTTCGATCGCTCCGGCTTCCGTGCGCGCTTTGAGGAAAAAGGGCGCTTCAATCAATACCTGGCGGCCATCCCCACCTATGTAATTACTGCCGAGTACCCGGCCTTTGTTGGTGTTTCGGCAATACTGTCCGAGCGCCTCGCCGGTTAAGCGAATTCAGGCTTTTACACTTCTTCCCGGTTTTATCGGGTACAATTGCCCAAGTTGGATGAAGCGGCGCCTGTCGCCTGCCTTGTTTTCGCCCTGAAAACGCTCTCCACCTGAGACTCTCGCCCCGGCGCGTAGCGGTCCGGCGCCTTCTTACTAAGTTACACAACCAGCTTGTAGTGTATGGATAATGCAGAGGCTAAGAAAGTCCTCGAAGCTGCGCTGCTATGCGCCCGTGAACCCTTATCGATCCACAGCCTGAAAAAGCTGTACGTCGAAACCGACGACCAGGGCAATCCGCTCGGCGCCGGCATTGGCGCCGATACGATCAAGGAATTGTTGGAAGAATTGCGCCTGGATTGGCAGGGGCGCGGCATCGAGGTGGTCAGCTTGTCCAGCGGCTGGCGCTTCCAGAGCCGGCCTGAAATGAAGATGTACCTGGAACGCCTGAATCCGGAAAAGCCGCAGAAGTATTCGCGCGCCACGCTGGAAACGCTGGCCATCATCGCTTATCGCCAGCCGGTTACCCGCGGCGATATCGAGGAAATCCGCGGCGTTGCGGTGAATTCGCAGACGATCAAGATGCTGGAAGACCGCGGCTGGGTCGACACTGTCGGCTACCGCGATGTACTGGGCCGCCCGGCTTTGCTGGGGACCACCAAGCAGTTCCTGGACGACCTGGGGTTGGAATCGTTGTCGCAGCTGCCGCCCCTGCAGCAGATCAGCGATACGCAGAATGAAAATCCGCTGGAAGTGCTGGAGGCTCGCCTCACAGAAAACTTCGAGAAGGCGGCGCAGGAAGCACAAGCAGCAGAAGAAGAGAAAGAGGCGACGCCGGTCGAGGCGCCGTCGGTAATAGACGACCCGGCGCCCGATAACGTCGAGCCCTTTGCAGAAACGAATAATGAACAAGCCTGATAACACCCCTGAGACCGGCGCCGCCGACACCGCACCCGCCAAGCCGAAACGCCGCACCAAGGCGCAGATTGAGGCGGATAATGCCGCCGCTCTGGCTGCCGGCGAAGCGCCAAAACCAAAGCGTCGCACCAAGGCTGTTGTGGCAGCTGAAGCCGCAGCCGAGGCCGGCGAGCACGGCGCTGCCAGCGCCGAGGCTGCGCCGCTGAAGAAGCCACGCGCCAAGAAGGCCGTGGCGGCGGAAGCCGCGCCGGCGCTGGATGCCGCTGCGGCACCGGCCGCCCCGGCGCCGGCAGAAACCGCGCCAGCCGCTGAGGGTGAGGGCAAGGATCGCGGCCGTGCACCGCGCGGCCCGCGCCAGATGCGCGAACAGCGCGCCCAGCGCCAGGCTGAGAAGGCTGCTGTGGCTGCTGCCGTGGCATCTGAATCGGCCGGCGAGCCGGCCCCGGCCGCGCCTGCGGGCGCCGAAGGCACTGAAGCTACCGCAGCCACCGAAGGCGGCACCCCGTGGCCATCCGCTGTGCCGGCTGAAAAACGCCACGGCAAGCATAAGGGCAAAGGCAAGCACGGCAAGCCGGCACATGGCGACGGCCAGGGCGCGCCAGTCGGCGAGGCTGGCCAGGGCAGGACCCAGGGCGGCCAGGGCCAGAAGCCGCGCGTGCACGGCGCTTTCGGCAACAAGATGAAAGCCAAGGACAAATCGTCCGAAGCCGATGCCGTGTTCTCCTTCGTCACCTCGGACGCGTTCGACCGCGACGAAGGCGGTTCCAGCAAGCCTGCCAAGGCTCGCCGCGACCTGACGGCAGAAGACGATGCACCGAAGTTGCACAAAGTGCTGGCGGAAGCGGGCATGGGCTCGCGCCGCGACATGGAAGAATTGATCGTCGCCGGCCGCGTGTCGGTGAATGGCGAACCGGCCCACATCGGCCAGCGCATCCTGCCGACCGATGCGGTTCGCATCAACGGCAAGCTGGTGCAGCGCAAAGTGTCCAAGAAGCCACCGCGCGTGCTGGTGTATCACAAGCCGGCCGGTGAAATCGTGTCGCACGACGACCCGGATGGCCGTCCATCGGTGTTCGACCGCCTGCCGAACATGAAAACCGGCAAATGGCTGGCCGTCGGCCGCCTGGACTTCAATACCGAAGGCCTGCTGCTGTTCACCACCTCCGGTGACCTGGCCAACCGCCTGATGCATCCGCGCTACAACATCGACCGCGAGTACGCCGTGCGGACCCTGGGCGAGCTGGAAGAGGGTATGCGCCAGAAACTGCTGGCCGGCGTCGAGCTGGAGGACGGCCTGGCGCAGTTCACCAAGATTGCCGATGGCGGCGGTGAAGGCGTCAACAAATGGTACCGCGTGGTGATCGGCGAAGGCCGTAACCGCGAGGTGCGCCGCATGTTCGAGGCGATCGGCCTGACCGTGTCGCGCCTGATCCGTACCCGATACGGTGCGCTGACCCTGCCGAGCAACCTGAAGCGCGGCCGCTGGGAAGAGATGGAAGAGAACACTGTGCGCGACCTGTTGTCGGCGGTGGGCTTCAAGAAGGAGGGCGGTGCAGGTGCAGGCGAGGCTGCCAAGCCGCAGGGTGGCCAGGGCAAGCGCGAGCGCGAGCGTGAGCCGAACGGCAACCGCATGGATGTGAGCAACAAGAATGCCGATCCATTCCCGCAGGCGCCACGTGGCGGCCGTGGCCAGGGCCAGGGTCAAGGAGGCTACTTCGGTGCTCCGCGGCATGGCGGCGCCGGCTTTGGCGACCAGCAGCCGGGCGGCTTCGGCCGTGGTGCAGGTGGCGGTGCCGGCGGCAAAGGCAAGGGCAAAGGCGCCGGTCCGGGTAAGGGGCAAGGGCAGGGCCTGGGTAAAGGACAAGGGCAGGGCCAGGGCAAGGGCGGCCCACGCCAGCCTGATCCGCTGATGACGACGTTTGGTTTTGCCAGCCAGGGCCATGGCCAGGGCCAGCAGCGCCGCGGCGGCCACCAGCCGCGCGGCGGGGCATCCGACCACGGCATGCCGCGCCGCCGCAAAGGCTAACGCAGCCCGGCAAGGTGTTGGATTTTAAGCGCCTTGCTATTGTTACACCCGCTCCCGATGTGGTATGCGGCATTGCAGCGAAATCAATATCACGCTATAATGAGCAGCCTAGTTAAAGTTCTTCGCAGTTTATTTTGCTGAGAGTGCTTTCATCTGGCTGCAGTAACGAAAGATGGGCAGTTGCCCATTTTTTTTTGGTTGAACCGTTTTAAGTATCTGGAGATTTTCTTTGCAACTGCTTGAATTGATTGAAAAAACCGTCGCTGGCCTCGGCTACGACCTGGTCGATTTCGAACGGGCCGAACGTGGTTTGCTGCGCATCTATATCGATTTCACGGCAGAAGAAGCAGAAGAAAAAGGCCTGATCACGGTCGAAGACTGCGCCACGGTGAGCCACCAATTGTCGCACGTGCTGACGGTTGAGAACGTTCCTTACGAACGCCTCGAGATTTCGTCGCCTGGCCTGGACCGTCCGCTGCGCAAGTTCGCCGACTTCGTCCGCTTTGCCGGCAGCGAAGCCATCGTCAAGCTGCGCATGGCCATTCCAGGCACCGCGAACCGTAAGTCCTACCAGGGCATCCTGACGGAGCCTGATGGCGAGCAACTGGGTATTGAATTTGAAGGTAAAGAAGGTCCTGCGGTGCTGAATTTCACGCTCGCGGACATTGACAAGGCACGCTTGGTGCCGCAGGTGAATTTTGGGAGCCGCAAAGCATGAGTCGCGAAGTATTGTTATTGGTTGATGCGCTGGCGCGCGAAAAGAACGTCGACAAGGAAGTCGTGTTCGGCGCGCTCGAGTTCGCACTGGCGCAAGCCACGAAGAAGCGCTATGAAGGCGAAGTGGATATTCGCGTTTCGATCGACCGTGAAAGCGGCGAGTTCGAGTCCTTCCGCCGCTGGCACGTCGTGCCGGACGAAGCGGGCCTGCAGCTGCCTGACCAGGAAGTGCTGCTGTTCGAAGCGAAAGAACAGATCCCGGACATCGAAGTCGATGAATACATCGAAGAGCCGATCGAATCCGTGGAATTCGGCCGCCGCTTCGCCCAGGATACCAAGCAAGTGGTCCTGCAGCGCGTGCGCGATGCTGAACGCGAGCAGATCCTGCAAGACTTCCTGGAGCGCGGCGACGCGCTGGTCACCGGCACCATCAAGCGTATGGAACGCGGCGATGCGATCGTCGAATCCGGCAAGATCGAAGCACGCCTGCCGCGCGACCAGATGATCCCAAAGGAAAACCTGCGTATCGGCGACCGCGTACGTGCTTACATCCTGCGTGTTGACCGCAATATGCGCGGCCCGCAAGTGATCCTGTCGCGCACCGCGCCAGAGTTCATCATGAAGCTGTTCGAACTGGAAGTGCCGGAAATCGAACAAGGCATGCTGGAGATCAAATCCGCTGCACGCGACGCCGGCGTGCGCGCCAAGATCGCTGTGCACACCAACGACAAGCGCATCGACCCGATCGGTACCTGCGTCGGCATGCGCGGCTCGCGCGTGCAGGCCGTGACCGGTGAACTGGGCGGCGAGCGCGTGGACATCGTGCTGTGGTCGGAAGATCCTGCGCAATTCGTGATCGGCGCGCTGGCACCAGCCAACGTGTCCTCTATCATGGTTGACGAAGACAAGCACGCGATGGACGTGGTGGTTGACGAAGAAAACCTGGCCATCGCCATCGGCCGCTCCGGCCAGAACGTGCGCCTGGCTTCCGAGCTGACCGGCTGGAAGATCAACATCATGACCGCGGAAGAATCGGCCGACAAGCTGGCTACCGAAACCGCTGCAGTGCGCGCACTGTTCATGGAAAAACTGGATGTGGACCAGGAAGTGGCCGACATCCTGGTGGAAGAAGGCTTCAGCAGCCTGGAAGAAATCGCTTACGTGCCGATCTCCGAAATGCTGGACATCGACGCGTTCGACGAAGACACCGTCAACGAGCTGCGCACCCGCGCCCGCGACGCCCTGGTAACCGAGGCGATTGCTTCGGAAGAGGGCCTGGAAGGCATGGAAGAACAGCTGGTTGGCCTGGAAGGCATGGACCGCGTTACCGCGGGCAAGCTGGGCCTCGCAGGCATCAAGACCCTGGCAGCATTTGCCGGTCTGGCCTACGACGAGTTCGGCGCCATCCTGGCCCTGTCGTCGGACCGCGCACGTGAACTGATTACGAATGAGTTTGAGAATGTGACCGACGATGAAATGAAGCTGGTCGACGGTAAGTACGATGATCGTGCCAAGGCGCTGCAAGCCAAGGCATGGGCATCATCCGAAACGGCCAAGGCCTGAGTCATGGCCTGAACAGCAGAAGCAGCTTTAATTATCATCGAGACACATAGAAAAGAGGACTGAATGGCGAGTAACAACGTAGCCCAATTTGCCACCGAACTGAAGATGCCTGCAGATTTGCTGCTGTCGCAGCTGCGTTCTGCTGGCGTCGACAAGATTTCGGCGTCAGATCCATTGTCAAAAGATGATAAGGACAAGCTGCTGGAACATCTGCGCCGTACCCACGGCGCAGGGGCAGAACCGGGCGAAAAGAAAAAGATCACCCTGACTCGTAAAGAGACCACGGAGATCAAGCAGGCCGACGCCTCCGGCAAGGCCCGCACCATCCAGGTCGAAGTACGCAAGAAGCGTACCTTCGTGCAGCGCGACGACCTGACCACCACCGCGACCGCCAAACCGGCCGCACCGGTGATCGACGCCGCCGAGCAGGCGCGCCGTGAAGAAGACGCACGCCGGCAGGCCGAGCTGATCGCTCGCCAGGAAGCGGAACTGAAAGAGAAGCAGGAGCGCCTGGCCAAACTCGACGAGGAAAAGGCTGCACAAGCCAAGGCCGCCGAAGAGGAAGCCAAGCGTGTAGCGGAAGATCAAGCCAAGAAAGCCGCCGCCGACAAGGCCGCCGCCGAGAAGGCTTCTGCTGCCGCTGCCGCCGGCGCCGCCCAGAAAGCTGCCGCCGACGAAGAAGAAAAGAAACGCCTGGCTGATGCCGAAGAATCCAAGCGCAAGCACGAAGTCGCCGCCAAGGAAGCCGCCGAGCGCGCGGAAGCGACCGAACGTGCCCGTAAGGCTGTTGCAGATGAAGTGGCCCAGATCAAACTGATGATGAGCCAGCCGCGCCGCGTGATGAAGGCTCCCGAGCCGGCGCCCGCAGCGGTTGTTGCCAAGCCGAAGGTTGCTGAAGGCACGCTGCACAAGCCAGCCGACAAGAAGCCTGCGACGACCGCAGCTGCTCCTGGCGGCGACAAGAAGGATGCCAAGCCTGGCGACAAGAAATCCATCAAGTCGGCCAACGTGGCTTCGACCTGGCAGGATGAAAAGCGCCGTGGCGCCCCAGGCGGCGGTGCCGGCAAAGGCCGCGGCGGCAGCACCGGCGGCAACGCCGGCGGCCGCGACGGCTGGCGTGCGGGTGGTAGGGGCGGTCGCCGCGGCGGCCATCACGATGACCGTGAAACCAACTTCCAGCAGCCGACCGAAGCGATCGTGCATGACGTGCACGTGCCGGAAACCATCACCGTGGCCGAACTGGCGCACAAGATGGCAGTCAAGGCATCGGAAGTGATCAAGCAGCTGATGAAGCTGGGCCAGATGTGCACCATCAACCAGGTGCTGGACCAGGAAACCGCGATGATCGTGGTGGAAGAGATGGGCCATAAAGCCTTCGCAGCCGCTGAAGATGATCCGGAAGCACTGCTGGCCGACCAGGGCGAACACGCCGAGTACGAAGCAACCCCGCGCGCACCAGTGGTGACCGTGATGGGCCACGTCGACCACGGTAAGACCTCGCTGCTGGACTACATCCGCCGCGCCAAAGTGGCGTCGGGCGAAGCCGGCGGTATTACCCAGCACATTGGCGCATACCACGTGGACACCCCGCGCGGCAGCATCACCTTCCTGGATACCCCGGGCCACGAAGCCTTTACGGCAATGCGTGCCCGCGGTGCGAAAGCAACCGACATCGTCATCCTGGTGGTAGCTGCCGACGACGGCGTGATGCCGCAGACCAAAGAAGCAATTGCCCACGCCAAGGCCGCAGGCGTACCGCTGGTAGTGGCGATCAACAAGATCGACAAACCGGGCGGCAACGTTGACCGCGTGACCCAGGAACTGGTGGCCGAGCAAGTGGTGCCGGAAGAATACGGTGGCGATTCGCCATTCGTGCCGGTGTCGGCGAAGACTGGCCAGGGCATCGACGACCTGCTGGAGCAAGTGCTGCTGCAAGCCGAAGTGCTGGAACTGAAAGCTCCGGTCGAAGCGCCTGCGCGCGGCCTGGTAGTGGAAGCTCGCCTGGACAAAGGCCGTGGTCCCGTGGCCACCATCCTGGTGCAATCGGGCACCCTGAAGCGCGGCGACGTCGTGCTGGCTGGTTCGTCCTTCGGCCGCGTTCGTGCGATGCTGGACGAAAACGGCAAGTCTATTTCCGAAGCTGGTCCGTCGATCCCTGTAGAGATCCAAGGCCTGACCGAGGTGCCGGCTGCTGGTGAAGAAGCAATGGTCATGGCTGACGAGCGTAAAGCCCGTGAGATTGGCCTGTTCCGCCAAGGGAAGTTCCGCGACGTGAAGCTGGCCAAGCAGCAAGCGGCCAAGCTGGAGAACATGTTCGACCAGATGGCCGAAGGCGAAGTGAAGAACCTGCCGCTGATCGTCAAGACCGACGTGCAAGGTTCGCAGGAAGCGCTGGTTGGCTCGCTGCAGAAGCTGTCGACCTCCGAAGTGCGGGTACAGATCGTGCACGCAGCGGTGGGCGGCATCACGGAATCGGACGTCAACCTGGCGACCGCCTCCAAGGCAGTCATCATCGGCTTCAACGCCCGTGCCGATGCACAGGCGCGCAAGCTGGCCGAGACCAACGGCGTCGACATCCGCTACTACAACATCATTTACGATGCGATCGAAGAGGTCAAAGCGGCGCTGTCGGGCATGCTGGCTCCGGAGAAGCGGGAAACCGTTACCGGCCAGGTCGAGATCCGCCAGGTCATCCTGGTCTCCAAGGTTGGCGCGATTGCCGGCTGCCTGGTTACCGATGGTGTGGTCAAGCGCTCGTCTTCCGTACGCCTGCTGCGCAACAACATCGTGGTGTGGACCGGCGAGATCGACTCGCTCAAGCGTTTCAAGGACGATGCGAAAGAAGTTCGTGCCGGCCTGGAATGCGGCCTGAACCTGAAGGGCTACAACGATATCGTCGTCGGCGACGTGCTCGAAGTGTTCGAAGTGCAGGAGATCGCCCGTACCCTGTAACAGCAGGACGGCGCGATACACGGCGGGTGCTTCCCGCCTCGCGAGAGCGGGGCAGGGCACCCGCCTTTTAGTTTTATCGAAAGCAAATCATGGCTAAACATAGCAAATCGATCCCCCAGCGCGGCCTGCGCGTGGCGGATCAAATCCAGAAAGACCTGTCCGAACTGATCGCCTTCGAAGTGAAGGATCCGCGCGTCGGCATGATCACCCTGTCCGAAGTGCAGCTCACCCCGGACTACGCGCACGCGAAGGTGTTCTTCACCACGCTGAAAGACGATCCGGAATCGATCAAGAACACGCTGGCCGGCCTGGCCGCTGCTGCCGGCTACCTGCGCAACCAGTTGGGCAAGCGCCTGCATATCCACACGCTGCCGCAGCTGCACTTCCAGCATGACATGTCCGCCTCGCGCGGCATGGCGATGTCCGCCCTGATCGACAAGGCCAACGCCACTCGCGCTGCCGACTTCGACGAGAACAGCGAAGAAGAATGACTGAAGCACGTGTAAAGCGCGTGCGCGATGCCGTTGACGGCGTGCTGCTGCTCGATAAGCCGGTAGGCCTGTCCAGCAACGACGCCCTGATCAAGGCCAAGCGCTTCATGAACGCGAAGAAGGCCGGCCACACCGGCACGCTCGATCCATTCGCCACCGGCTTGCTGCCGCTGTGCTTCGGCGAAGCGACCAAGTTCTCGCAGGACCTGCTGGAAGCCGACAAGACCTACCTGGCCACTGTGCACATGGGCGTGCGCACCGATACCGGCGACACCGAAGGCCAAGTGCTGGAAACGCGCGATGTCAACTGCACGCAAGCTGAAATCGAAGCCGTGATGGCCCGCTTCCGCGGCCCGATCAAGCAGGTGCCGCCGATGTATTCCGCCTTGAAGCGCGACGGCAAGCCGCTATACGAGTACGCCCGAGAAGGAATCACGCTGGAGCGCGAAGCGCGCGAGGTGGTGATCCACAAGCTGGAACTGGTTTCGTGGGAAGCGCCTTTCCTGAAGATCGAAGTCACCTGCAGCAAAGGCACCTACATCCGTGTGCTGGGCGAAGACATCGGCGCGGCCCTGGGCTGCGGCGCACACCTGAACGCCCTGCGCCGCACGCAAGTCGGCGCCCTGACCACCGACAAGATGGTCACGCTGGAAGACCTGGCAGCCCACGCTGCACCGCGTGAGCTGCTGGCGCCGGTGGACGCGCTGCTGTCGTCCTTCCCGCGTATCGTGCTGGATGCAGATCTCGCCAAGCGCTTCCTGCACGGCCAACGCCTGCCGCTCGGCAAAGAGCCATCGATCGCCGTGCCGACGCCGTATGAAGGCCGGGTACGCATTTACGACGATGCAGGCCGCCTGCTCGGCACTGGCATCTTTGGCGAATACGCCATCCTCGCCCCCGAGCGCCTGATCGCTGCAGCCAGCGGCAACTAAGCGTAGCAAGGCGGCTGTTGGTATCCATTGCCTGAGCGCGACGAAGTTTAATTACTCACGCGCAAAACACTTCGGAAAGGGACGGCGCATCGCACAGATTCCTGGTCCATTGCTCAAGGTCTCCCAGCGATGAGCTTCGAATTCGTTTTATTGCCCCATCGGGCAATTGCCCGAAGCGGACTGTCAGCAGGCGTTCCACTATTTGGCGTTGTCCGTCCAGCACCCCTTGTGCAAGACCTTGCTCAAGACCTTCTGCGCGGCCGTTTGCAAGGCCTTGTTGATGGCCATGACTTAGTCCTTCTTCGCGCGCCTTGTCCCTGATCTTCTCGGCAAATCTTGGCATCAGTTCCATGTCTATGTCCATGTCGCACTTTCGCTATTTAATAAGTCATCGGCTTGGCGATCCCAGTCCAGTAGCTTGAAGATTGGAGAGCGGAGCTGTATTTCACCGTCCAGGATTGGCAGCGAGATCGAAACGGCCGCCAATGACTAAGCAGTTGGCCAACAGAATTCGATGCATTCAAACAGGAACGCGTCGATTGCTTTTTCCAGAGGGAATCGTGATCTTGCATGACCGCTTTGAGCGGACGTGCACAGGAGCGTTGCGTGAGGATCAAGGCGGATTGATCTGCCTCAAAGAACGGGGCGGCGAATAATGCCGCCCCGGTACATCAGGACTTGGCCATTGGCTGCTGGCAGTCACGCCAGCTGACTGCGTTGCCCAACTCGTCGAAGATGACGGGCAGCGCCGCCTTCGCTTTGCTATGCACATCGTGGAACAGCAGCACGCCGTGCCGCTTGATCAGCATCAGCGCGATCATGCGGTTACTCACGTCGTCCGCGCTGACCTGGCTGCTCCAGTCCTGCGAGTCCAGGTTCCACAGCGCGACCTGCAATCCTTGTTGCTGGAAGAACGCAGCGCTGTCGGCCGGCCGCTGGCCGTACGGCGGGCGGAAGTAGGGCAGCACATCGCTTTTGGCGAAGGTCGAATTCAACAGCCCGTGGGTACGGGTAATCGAATCTTGCCACTGCTCCCACTTGGCGTGCGACTGGTGCTGCCAACCATGCGATGCCATGCACTGGTGTTTGTACGAGGCGGCAACCTTGGCAGCGCCGGCCTTGTTGACACGGTTCTGCAGGTTTTCGCCCAGTACGAAGAACACACCTGTCTTCCTGGTGTTTGCCAGCATGGCCAGCGTGTCGTCCGTATTCGCGCCTGGCGAAGGGCCGTCGTCGAAGGTCAGCAGGAACTGGCGGTCTTCCAGTGTGTCGCCATTCCATTCGTGCGGGCCGAAGCGATCGATCTCGCTGCTGATCTTCGGGAACAGTGCGGCCAGGCGCAATTGCTCGGCAAGATAAGCGCGGGTGAAGGCGGACAGGTTGGCGTGCCAGGCTTGCTGGCCGGCCGGTACCGACTTCTGCCAGCTATCGGCCTGGCGCAGAAGGGTGTCAACGCTGTCGACCTGCGCTACGCAAGTCCAGTCGCCGCCAGCGCAGTCGCGCGCCGCACGCTGGTAGTTCGTCAGCGACAGCGCCATTTCCGACTTCAGCCACTTGTCGACCGAGGCGCGGTTCAGGCTCTTGATCTTAAACGACGCCATCATGTCGGCATCGGCCATCTTGTGCATTTCCTGCAGTGCCGAAGCATAGGTCAGGATCGATGCACGCGAAGCCTTGTCGAAGCCGTTGCGGCTGTTCAGGGTCTCCGTCCACAAGCGACGGTCGGCCTTGGCCACCGCAGCCGGGCCGACGGCGAAGGCAGGCATGGCAACCGCGGCCAGCGCGGCGGCCATGCACAGGGAGGGCAGCGCTGGCCAGCGCATTATTTCGCCCCGTTCTGCTGCATGCGCGCGATGGCCTTGTCGTAGGTCGGGTTGCTCTTCTCCGCCTGCGCCGCGCGGTATTCGCGCAGCGCGTCATCCCACTGCGATGCCGCTTCGTAGATCTTGCCGTTGTTGTAGTGCGAGCTGGCGCGCACGGTAGGTGCAGTCGAACCGCTGGCCAGTGCAATGGCCTTGCGGTTGGCCCACATGGCTTCCGCCGTGCGGTTGGCCTTCTGGAACGCCAGGCCCAGGTTGCTGTATGCCTGGCCGTAGTTGCCGTTCAATTCAATCGCTTCCTGGTACAGGCGGATCGCTTCGTCCAGGTTGCCGGCGTGGTAGGCCGCTTCGCCCTGGCTGTTCAGGCGTTTGGCGCTGTCCTGGCTGCTCGCGCTGTAATTCACGGCTTGCAGGTCTGCTGCACGGCCAACACCGGAGAACTCGGAGGTTTGCAGGCGGTCATGGCTGGTCACGCCTTTCAGGGTGTTGAAGTCCTGGAACTCGCCATCTTCGGTCACCGCGAACACGGTCCACAGGTTGCCGGTGCCGGTGGTCGGCACGTAATAGGTGCGGATCAGGGTCTGGCCGACGTACACGAAGACCTTGGCGCCGCTGTTGGCCAGGTTGCGGGTGTTCGGGTTGGAGCCGTCGGTGAAGTCATGCACGGCGTAGACATAGCGCTGGCCGACGTGCTTGCGATCGATGGTGATGGTCTCGGGACCGAAGCCGTTGGTGTCGTCCACATCCAGCTTGGCGTCGGTGCCGCGCATCTGCATGAAGTAGACGTGGTTGTCCGGGTAGACCACGTGGGAATCCAGGTCGGCCGGGCTGGCGCCCCAGTTCAACACGATACGCATGCCGTCCAGGTTATTCATCACCGGGCTGATAGCGTAAGTCGAGCCGTTGCACGGGCACTTCACCACCAGGTTGGAATAGCCCGGCTTCTTGACGATCATCAGGGTCGAAGCATCGTCGGCGAAAGTTGGCGCCAGCTTGACTTGGCCCTGAGCGTCAGTGTTTGCGCTGACCGATTGTTCGCCGTTCTTTTGCAGCGTGACGGTGGCGCCGTCGATCTTCTTGTCCTTGACCGTAGCGCTCAGGATCTGCACGCCGACCGGTGCGGCGGCGGCGGCGCCAGCCACCAGCAGGGACAGGGCGGCCGTCAAAACGGTGTTCGTCAAACGCAATTTCATGTAGTGCTCTCCAGGCAGTTCATAGGGCTCAAATAAGCGTGATTGCTTATTTTCTAATAATACCCTACGGAAATCAAAGATGGGGAGCTTCTAGCTTGCGGCGCAGCATGCTATACTAGTGGGTTCAGTGCTCCCGCACTTGCAGAATTCCTGTCCACACACAAATCATGTCTAATACTAAACGCGCAATTCGCAACATCGCCATCATCGCCCACGTTGACCATGGCAAGACCACCCTGGTGGACCAGCTGCTGAAGCAGTCCGGTACCTTCCGTGAGAACCAGCAGGTTGATACCCGCGTCATGGACTCCAACGACCTGGAGAAAGAACGCGGCATTACCATTCTGTCGAAGAACTGCGCCGTTGAGTACGAAGGCACCCACATCAACATCGTCGACACCCCAGGCCACGCCGACTTCGGCGGCGAAGTGGAGCGCGTGCTGTCGATGGTCGACTCCGTGCTGCTGCTGATCGATGCGCAGGAAGGCCCGATGCCGCAGACCCGTTTCGTGACCCGTAAGGCACTGGCCCTGGGCCTGAAGCCGATCGTGGTGGTGAACAAGATCGACCGTCCGGGCGCGCGCGCCGACTGGGCGATCAACCAGACTTTCGAACTGTTCGACAAGCTGGGCGCAACCGATGAACAGCTGGACTTCCCGATCGTGTACGCCTCGGGCCTGAACGGCTACGCCGGCCTGGACGAAACCGTGCGTGACGGCGACATGAAGCCGCTGTTCGAAGCCATCCTGAAGTACGTGCCGGTGCGCGACGACAATCCGGACGGCCCGCTGCAGATGCAAATCACCTCGCTGGACTACTCGTCCTACGTCGGCAAGATCGGTATCGGCCGCGTGTCCCGCGGCCGCGTGAAGACCGGCCAGGACGTGGTGGTCCTGAACGGCCCTGATTCGACCCCGATCAAGGGCCGCATCAACCAGGTGCTGAACTTCAAGGGCCTGGAGCGCGTGCTGGTGGACGAAGCGGTTGCCGGCGACATTATCCTGATCAACGGTATCGAAGAAATCGGCATCGGCTCCACCGTGTGCGCACCGGATACCCCGGACGCGCTGCCAATGCTGACCGTCGACGAACCGACCCTGACCATGAACTTCATGGTCAACAACTCGCCTCTGGCCGGCCGCGAAGGTAAGTTCGTAACCTCGCGCCAGCTGCGCGACCGCCTGGACAAAGAACTGAAGGCCAACGTTGCACTGCGCGTGGCACCGACCGACGACGATACCGTCTTCGAAGTATCGGGCCGCGGCGAACTGCACCTGACCATCCTGATCGAAAACATGCGTCGCGAAGGTTTCGAGATGGCTGTGTCGCGTCCGCGCGTGGTGTTCAAGATGGTGGATGGCGTGCGCCATGAGCCGTACGAAAACCTGTCGGTAGACGTGGAAGAAGCCAACCAGGGTGGCGTGATGGAAGAACTGGGCCGTCGTCGTGGCGACCTGCAGAACATGGAATCGGACGGCAAGGGCCGTGTGCGCCTGGAGTACCGCATTCCTGCGCGTGGCCTGATCGGCTTCCAGGGCGAATTCATGACCCTGACCCGCGGTACCGGCCTGATGTCGCACGTGTTCGACGCCTACGCTCCGGTTGACAGCTCGAAAGGCGAACTGGGCGGCCGTCGCAACGGCGTGCTGATCTCGCAGGACGACGGCGCTGCCGTGGCCTACGCAATCTGGAAGCTGCAGGATCGCGGCCGTATGTTCGTGGTCCACAACGACCCAGTGTACGAAGGCATGATCATCGGTATCCACTCGCGCGACAACGACCTGGTGGTCAACCCGATCAAGGGCAAGCAGCTGACCAACGTGCGTTCGTCCGGTACCGACGAAGCAGTGCGCCTGGTGCCGCCAATCCAGATGTCGCTGGAATACGCAGTGGAATTCATCGATGACGACGAGCTGGTGGAAGTCACCCCGAAATCGATCCGCCTGCGCAAGCGCTACCTGAAAGAGCACGAGCGCAAGCGTGCCAACAAAGAAAACGCGTAATGCATGAAGAACCCGCCGCAAGGCGGGTTTTTTTTCTTCGGAGACCAGATGACCAAGCAAATCCTCTTTACCACGGCCTGCCTGGCGGCAGCTGGCGGCGCCGCTGCGGGCGACATGTTCAGCGATTTGCGCAGCTGGGAGCTTCGCACTGCACCGGCGGCGGACCTTGCTAGCGCTATCGGCGTGCGTCCCGATGGCGTGCTTGCAGTGAGCGGCGCGCCCTCGGGCTTCTTCGCCACGACTGCCAGCTATCGCAACTACCGGCTGCACGTCGAGTGGCGCTGGCCGGGCAAGGAGGGCAATGCCGGCGTTCTGCTGCATATCAGCGAGGGGCCGATGGATCGCGTCTGGCCTTTGAGTTTACAAGTGCAGACCAAGTCCGGCAGTGCCGGCGACGTGCTGCCGATGGCCGGCGCAACGTTCGCCGAGCCGCTGACGGGCGACAAGCCGGCCGTGAAGGCGCGCATCGCCGCCGGTTCCGAGCTGCCTGCAGGCGAGTGGAACAGTGCCGATATCGTGGCGCGCAATGGCGTGATCGAGGTGTCGGTTAATGGAGTGGTACAGAATCGCGTGACTGGCACATTGCCACGCGAAGGACGGATTGGCTTCCAGCTTGAGGGCACGCCGTACGAGTTGCGCCATGTGGAATTGACGCCACTGGAGTGAAGCACGCTGGGCACATGAGCGTGGTAACCTGTATGTCCCAAGCCGGAATCGACGAGGAGAACCCGCATGGCCGAACCTAGCAACCTGGCCGCACAGGCCGTGGAATATTGGACCGACACCTGGCAGCGCTCGATCCTGTTCATGGACGTCCTGTATCGCCGCGGTACCGAGCGCAATGCGCGCGAGCGCGAAACCGCGCCTCATGTGCTCAATTTCGAATTCGAGACCCTGCTCGATGGCCGCACGCTTGCGCGGCCGGTGAACTATTCCCTGATGCGTATTATCCCGCCGGAAGGCGTGGAGATCGACGACACCAAGCGACCTTTTATCGTCGTCGATCCACGCGCCGGGCACGGGCCGGGCATCGGCGGCATGAAGCAGGACAGCGAAATCGGCGTGGTCCTGAAGGCCGGCAATCCCTGCTACTTCATTGGCTTCCTGCCGGCACCGGTGCCGGGACAGACGATTGAAGACGTCTGCCACGCCGAAGCGCAGTTCATCGAGCAGGTGGCCTACCTGCACCCGCAAGCCGAAGGCAAGCCGGCCCTGATCGGCAATTGCCAGGCCGGCTGGCAGATCATGATGACGGCCGCACTGCATCCCGAGCTGGCCGGCCCCTTGGTGCTGGCCGGCGCGCCGCTGTCGTATTGGGCCGGCGTACGCGGCAAGAACCCCTTGCGCTACCTGGGCGGCCTGACCGGCGGCACCTGGATGACGTCCCTGGCGGGCGACCTTGGCAACGGCAAGTTCGATGGCGCCCACCTGGTCAGCAATTTCGAGAACATGAATCCTTCCAATACTTATTGGAAGAAGAGCTACCACGTGTACGCCAATGTCGATACCGAGGAAAAGCGCTTCCTGGAATTCGAACGCTGGTGGGGTAATCCGGTGCTGCTGAACGCGGAGGAGATCCAGTTCATCACCGATAACCTGTTTGTCGGCAATCGCCTGAGCAACGGCACGATTCATGACACCGCGGGCCGCCGCATCGACTTGCGCAATATCCGCTCACCGATCGTGGTGTTCTGCTCCTGGGGCGACGACATCACGCCGCCGCAGCAGGCGCTGGGCTGGCTGCTCGATCTGTATGAGGACGACGCTGCGCTGGTGGCCGGCGGGCAAACGGCGGTGTACACGCTGCACGAATCGATCGGGCACCTGGGCATTTTCGTGTCAGCCTCTGTGGCCAACAAGGAGCATGACGAATTCACGCGTTCCATGGACTTGATCGACGTGCTGCCGCCGGGCCTGTACGAAGCGGTGTTTATCGACAAGGCCGGAGAGGGCGTGCATAGCCCCGAGCTGGCCGATGGGAATTACGTGGTGCGCTTCGAACGGCGCGACTTGAACGAACTGCGCGCGCTGGGCGGCAACGATGATGAGGACGAGCGCCGCTTCGCCACGGTGGCGCGCCTGTCGGAGATCAACCAGGGCCTGTATCGGACTTTCGTCAGCCCGTTCGTGCAAGCCGCGACCAATGAGCAATCGGCGGAGTGGATGCGGCGCATGCATCCCTACCGCATGCGTTATGAGCTGTTCTCCGACATGAACCCGTTCCTGAGCGGGATCAGCGCACTTGCGGAACAGGTGAGGGAGCAGCGCAAGCCCGCCGCGCAGGATAACTTCTTCCTCAAGCTGCAGGAGGCGGCTTCGGAACAGATCGTGGCAGCGCTCGAGCAGTACCAGGTGATGCGCGACCAGTCGGTGGAGCAGTTCTTCCTGTCCACCTATGGCCAGCCGCTGCTGCAAACGTTGCTTGGCTTGCGCGCCGATTCGGCCAATATCCGCCGCCGCATCGGGCGCGATATCGCGCGCGAATCGGTGGTGGCTGCGCGCCGCACCGAAGCTGCCAAGCGGCTGGCCAGTGGCGGCGAGCGCGAGGCGGTGGTGCGTTCGATCCTGTATATCGCCCGCAGTCCCGAGGTGCGCGTGGCCGACGAACGGGCCTTTGGCGTCCTGCGCGAGTTGCGCGCGCTGCTGCCGGCCAAGGAACGCATATCGCTGGCGCGCTTCAAAGAGGTAGTGCAGGAGCAGAACATGATCCTGCAACTGGACGAAGAACGCGCCATGTCGGCCCTGCCTAAACTGCTGGCCGACGCCGACCGCAAGCGCGCGCTGGTAGGCATCCGCCAGATCATGACCGCCTCCGGCTCCCTGACGGGCGAAGCCGCCCGCCGCCTGTCCCGCGTCGAAGAACTCTTCGCTTGAAAGTCGGGGTCAGGTCTGGCAATCGGACATTTTGTCCGATTGCCAGACCTGACCCCGACTTTCGCTATAATATGCGGCCCCGTTTGTTGAGCTTTGCATTATGACCACCTCGATCGCCCCCAAGCCTTCCCGCCGCCTGTCCGTGGCGCCGATGATGGATTGGACCGAGTGATGCTTTCCTCTATAGGAGGAATGGGTTTTTTGATGAGGCATCGTAGCAAATCTGTAGCATTGGCTTGATGCGACTGGTTACGATTAGGTAACCTTTCCCGGATCACAGTTCATAATCGCCGCCCACCTATTGCAATTTGCCTGGTCTAGATTCCGTAGCTTGGTATCGACTACGGTTTGCAATTCGCAACCTATTACGGCTTGGAACCCTCATTGACTACGATCCGTAATTACGTTTGTAACTATGGTGGACGAACTATGCTAGAATTATTCATCGGCGTATAGCATCCGTCTACTTAGGATTGATTATGAAGAAACAACCAAAGCATGTGTTGAAGGCAGCAGTCGCGGAGCGTCGCGTCGCTGGTGCTGCACGCTCGCGCGATGAGTTGTTGTCCGATCTGAATCTAGATCCTGCTAGTGTTGCTCTGTTTGCTGGCATTCATGCAAGCAAGGAGTTCACTGTGGAGGCTGCGCACCGCGCCTTCGCGGGGATTAAGCGCAAAAAATGATATAAACTAATGGCGCCGCAGCGGTGCCGAGAAGAGAGCCGCCAAATCGATAGCTTGCTATCTTGGCGGCTTTTATTTTGCCTTGAGTGTTGCATTTCGGAAAATATGTCGGTAAAAATAACAACTGTGCTTCGACAGAGTTTGGAGGCGCAAGGCCTGGACGCAGACAAGTTACTGGTTGACTTCGCGGAGTGGAAAGCTGGGGATGAATACGATCATTTCTTCTTTGGAAAGGACGCCCCGTACACAACTCCAGTGGTAGATAACGAGAAAAACGTCTTGATGCACGTGCATCTAGTTCCGCTCAAGGATTATGACCAGCTTGCGAATTGGAAGAAGAAATTCAGGCATCGTAGCCGGAAAACCAGCGACCGCGTGCTTGTCTACGTGTCAGATAAGCGCAAAGGGCATCTGCTCATTTACATTCTTGATGAGCCGGATGCTCATGAAATCGCGCGTATGAAGACTGCCGAGCATAGAGAACTTATGGAAGGCTTCGCAGTGGTAGCAAGTGAATTCCTGGATACGGGCGAAGTTCTCAATTAACTGTTAAGGCTCGAAGTAATGACAATTAACACTGAAGCGCCAGAAGACCGGGAGCCGCTAGGGGCAACACCGGAGCCGGGGCCGGAACCGACCAAGGGGAGAGTTCGTCGAAAGGCTCTAGGCTCGCTGAGACGTGAGCTAAGTGACAAGGAGCTTCTATCTCCGGCGGTCCAAAAGCTCTTGCTCGACGAGATCGATAGATTGGAAGAGGACAATACAGAACTGGCGGGGTATCGCAGCCGCTTCCATGAAGCTGATAAGAAGTCCGCTATCCTCGAGCAAAAGCAAGCCACAAGCAATGCGCACGAGATAATCTCATTAGCCTGTGTAACAGTCGGAGGGGCTGCGCTGGGCTATGCCCCCTCGGTTTGGTCTTCGCAGCCGACAGGCGGGATTGCACTGGCGTTTGGTGTACTACTTGTTATCAGCGGCATCGTCGCTAAGGCGGTGAAAGCATGAATCTCAAGCTGAAATCAATCGCAGATAAAGGTGACCCTCAGAAAGAGCGCCTCGTAATTCGCGTTGTGCAGGACACCGATGTCGGAGAGTTCATCGTCATGCGAACAGGTTTTGTTAATGACGAAGTGAATATTGGTGTGGAGGGTACGTATTGGTTTCCGAATAAGTCGGTGAAGGCTGGTGACCTGGTTGTACTGTATTCAAAATCAGGCGTTAACAAGGATAAACCACTTGAGCGTGGTGGAGATGTGCATTTCTTTTATTGGGGGCAAGCCACTGCGGTGTGGCGTAATCCCAATACTGCTGCCGTTCTCGCTCATGCTCCTGTATGGGAGTCGGCCAATGCTGAAGAGCTCTAACGCATCGTTCTAATTTATGTCTGGGCTCTTGTTTGGGCGTCTTGATTGGGCACTAGGTAAAGAGCACGTTCCGGTTCAGATTCTCCGATTCAAATGGAAAAGAGCCACGGTCTCCCGTGGCTCTTTGCTATGCAGGGCCTAATCTGCAATCGTCGAGGTACTTGCCCACATCACGCACGTCTGCAATTACGTGCTTCCCCGATTTACGTGTGGGGATAGGAAAGGTGCCGGCACTCATCTTGTTGCGGGCCGTCCCCACCGATATGTCGATCTCGGCGCAGATCTCCTCCAGGCGCAGGAACATGCGGTCATACTTGAGCGCCAGGAACATCGAAGCTTTCATTGCGCGTTCTCCTTCTCGAGAGCGGTGGACAGGAAATCCTTGGCCATGCTCAGTACTGCCTTGCGCGCGGACTCGCGCAATAGCTCTTGATCGATAGCACCCCGCTGCTGCAGGTCGACCATTGCGTGCAAGAGTGTGGACATCGGGGAATAGTGGTGCAGTGTCCTCAAGATCTCGCCGGCGGCCTTTAGTTCGCTTACAAGGCTCGCTACCACGCTATGCGCTGGAACGTGCCTCGCTGGCGCCACGGTGGTCGTATGGTTGTTAAATGCGTTCATGTTGCTTAGTCCCGGTCGTTGGCGGCAAGGGATTTAAAGTCGGTGCTCGGGGTGTGTCGCACTGGGTGCTTCTTAGCGTACGAGCGCAATGCCCGCCCGAGTGCGGGGTCGTCCAGAGCGGCGTCCAGTGGCTTCGTAATCCGCAGCGTGTGGTGAGCGGCGACAAGTGCCAAGCGATCGGGCGCAACCGGCGTAACGGTGATGCCGCAGGGCGTATCGCCTGTGCGTGCAACCGCTGCATCGGCGGCGCTCGCCGCGTCAATGGCTCTCGTTTGGAATGTCAAAACGCCGGCGGCAGTGCGGACCTTCACATTAAACTCATTCACCAGGTGGCCGTGGATGGCAACGGCGTTTCGAAGATCATCCGCTGTGTCGCCACGCATGCCTGCAAAGCCGGCTTGCGTAAGCAATTCCGTGGCATTTGCAGCAGCCGCATACAGCAATTTCATGCTGGACATCAGCGCCGCGGCATGATCGCCAAGTGCTCCCTCTGCCAGCGTCATGGTCGGGGCGTGTGCGATCATTTGGCCCCCATGTTTTCAACTAAACATACAGACGTCTGCACACGCTGAATTGGTTTGTTGAGATTTCGTGCTGCGATGTAAGCGTGACCTTTGAGGCCGGAGAGCGCAGTGGCTGAGTTCTCTGATTGTTGCGACGAGAGATAGCGTACGTGAATCGAGCGGCCTTCTTCGACGCCTGCAAAGAATGCGTCGGCTGCGGCTGTTCCAGGTAGGTAAAGGCACGCCAGCGGCTTCCCAATAAGCTGCTGAAGTAAAAGTGCGCGAGCCCCATTCACGTACTCGACGCTCCGCTCTAGGCGCTTCAAGGATGGCGCGAACGCCTCCTCGATAAGTTGGTTGATTAATTGTCCTGGGGTGGTTTTGGCCACGTTTGTGGCCGAGAGAGATGCATTGATCACCTGTTTCTCCGACGTAGTTAACCTTCGATGGAGAAACTTTACCCAAAAGATAAACTTCACGCAAGAAATTTTACCAAAAAGATTAATTTTGGCGGCGTGCGTGATCGTTGTTATCTGTCCAAATTTCTGGGGTTCGGGTGGGCGGCGAGATTGAAATGTTGCGCATCAGGGGCCCGACTAGAAGTTGTCGCCTTCGCGACGAACTACACGCCCAACGATGATGCAACGATTGCCTTGGCACGCGCGCCTAAAGTATTTGCGTTGGTCCGGGTTGTCCGACATGAGCCACCACTGGCCAGCGTCCCTCGAAAGGCGCTTGACGACAGCTTCGCCTTCGTAATTGACCGCATAGACGCCATTGTCGATTAGTCTTTTATCAGCGAGATTGATGACGACTGTGTCATCCTCATAGAAGGTCGGCTCCATGCTTTCCCCTCGTACCTCGATTGCAATCAGGTCCTTCGGGTTAAAACCCTTGCGTTCGATCCATGCGCGAGAAATGCCTAGTGTGCCGCCGTCACGCAAATCGGGCTCGGTCTCGAAACCGGTTACGCCTGCTTGAAGCTTCAATGTCACTTTTGGTATTGGCTGGAGATGTGGCGAATTGTCATCCTCCACACTTACTGGGCGCGCGCCGGGAAAGAGCGACGCATGCGAATCGTCGGCCGCTTTTAGCGTGGCTGCTGGCTGGGCAGTTGTCGCAGGAGGCTGTTGCCCAATGTCCAGTGAGCCCTCGACCAGGTCAAAGGCGTTCTCAATTCGAGTGGCGATGATGTTGCCGATATTCTTTGTTGGGTTCTTTCCAATGATCTGGCTGACCTGGGAATTTTCCATTCCGGTCCTGCGGGCGAATTCTGCCAGCCCGCCGGCGTCTTCCGCGAGTTTGCGCGCGTTCTCGCGCCGTATGTCTTCTCTCTTCATTGGTCCCATGCCCCGGATGATCAACGGTTTTACCGAAAAGATAAATGACCAAAAAGATAAACAATGCTTGCGGTAAGTTTATCTTTTGGGTAAAGTTTGCCTATGGACATGAAAACCTTCCTTAGGCAAGCAACCCCGGCAGAGCGCGAATCATTGGCAAACGCCGTCGGCTCATCTGTGGGCTACCTCTACTTGATTGGCGGCGGACATCGTCGGCCTGGACCTAAATTGTGCAGGGCGCTCACGCTTGCTGAATCGAAGCTGACTCTCCACGAACTTAGGCCGGACATCTGGTTGCCCCAGGCGAATTCCCACGAGATGTAACCCGCCATTTCCTCGCTCCCGTACTTGGCACGTTGCTTGATCGATGCGAGTCAAGAAGGCGCAGGGGAATAGTAGATCAAAGTTTTGTTATCTGAAACCCAAGAACTAAAGGACGATACTGTGGAGTTGTTAGCTGCATACCAAGAAATGATCAAGGTTCACGGCTGGGCCGGAACTGCTGCAACCTTGGGCCTGACGAAGTCGGCTCTTGAGCAACGGGTGTATGAAGTGAAGGGTAGCGGCATGCGCGTCGATACTGCGTTGTTGATTCAGCGCTATGCCAGCACGACCCATTTTGCTCAAGCTGTTGCGTACGCCAGCGGCGGTGTGTTCTATGAACTGCCACAAGTGGGCGACCTGTCCGATGAAGAAATTCAGGACAAGATCCTGGAATTGAACATCGAGCTTGGAGAACTCTCGCAGGCCTTGAAAAAGGCGAAGGCCGATAACGTCATCGACGACAAGGAGTGCGCACAGTTGCAAGAAATCGGGCAGCGCATGCACAAGAGTCTCCGCGAACTGAATGCGCTGATCATTTTGCAGCATCATCCGATGCGCAATCCAGCGATGTTCGTTGGCGAGGTGGCAAATGGCTAAGCACAATCTGCCACGACGTGGTACGCACGCGGCCAATGCGCTGGTGACACTGTTCGCTGCAGGCACGTCGCTCCCGGCCGCCACCCTTGCCACGCGCGCCGGGTGGACCCGCAGCTTCGTCCAGTTTGAGGAAGATGTGGTCGGCACATTGTGCGTCGCAGGCCTCGCGCGCATCGGTCATAAAGGCGTTGAGATCACTAAGGCTGGCCAGCGATTTGTGGAGCGCGACACGCCGGCCGAGCCAACGTGTCAAGGCATTCCAGCGGCACCGCGTACTACCATTGTAGGACGCCCACAGCGTAGTCGCAGCCCTATGGTGCTGCGTGACGGGGCGCTTGACTACCGCAACTTCCCTTCGCGCTTTGGCGATACCTACGTGCCATTCGGTGAGAAGGCCGACGCGTGACGCTTGACGATTTTTCCGTAGTCGGGCGCGTAGCGCTCGACTCTATTCAATCGCTTCTCCATGAGTGGTTTCCGAGCGGCGTCAAGGAGGGGCACGAGTACTGCATCGGATCGCGAGCTGGCGAGGCCGGGCAGTCTCTGCGTATTCGCCTTTCCGGTGACAAGGCCGGCGTTTGGTCAGACTTCTCCGACGGCGCCGCCGGCGGCGACCTGATCTCCCTTTACGCATTTATTCACGATTTGAAACCTGGGCAAGCCTGCAAAGCGCTCGCCGAGCGTTTCTCCATCGCTCTTTCCGAAGGCGGTGGCCTGCACAAGGGGCAATCGAAGCCATTGGCTAAGCCGGTGCAACCACGACCTAATCCCGCGCCTGCGCAAGCGGGCAAAGGGGTAGAAGTACCTGCTGAAGAAAAAAAACGGACGCCGTGGACCCCACTTCTGCCTGTTCCCGATAACGCCGGACCGTATCCGAAGGCGCACGTTGTACGTGGGCGGCCTGAAGCCACCTGGGAGTACCGCAATGCCGAAGGGAAGTTGCTGGGCGTGGTGTTCCGCTTCCTGCGTTCCGATGGCAAAGGCAAAGAGGTACTCCCGTGCGTGTTCGCACAGCGGGCAGACACCGGTGCGCGCGAATGGCGGTGGCTGGCATTCCCTGAACCACGTCCACTCTACCAGCGCGGTCCGCATCGCCCCGACGAGCCTATGCTCATTGTGGAAGGGGAGAAATGCGTTGATCGCGCCGTGGCGATGCCTGCGGTGCAGGAAGCCTTCGAAGTCATTTCGTGGTCCGGCGGTGGCAAGGCGGTCAAGAAGTCAGATTGGTCGCAGATCCGTAACCGCGATGTGATCCTTTGGCCTGATGCAGATGCGAAGCGGTATAAGGAAGGGCACGAACGCGCGGGGCAGCTCATGCCGGAGCATGAACAGCCGGGCGTCAGCGCAATGCTCAAGATTGCTGAAATTCTCAGCGCCCAAGGCTGCAGCGTTTTCATGGTCGACATACCACCACCTGGCGAATTGTCGGATGGCTGGGATATCGCAGACCTGATCGACGGTGGCGCGACCGAGGAAGAGGTGATCGCCTGGACGACCAAGCTGCGCCCGATATTAGCGGGCGCGCCAGAGATCCAGCCGACTGCAACGGCCCCCGTGCAAGACGCCGTGCCGGCATGGGTCAACGAGCAGATGTCGGAACACTTCGAATCGGCTTCCCCCCCAATGCCGGCTGGCGCGGGCGACGAGCCACAAGGCTCCCTGCGGGGCCAACTGATCGCAACCGCGAACGGTGGCGTGAAGGGATGCCGCGAAAACGTGTACCTGGTCATGCAACACGACAAAGAGCTTCGCGGCATGGTCGCGCTTGACCTGTTTTCCGGCCTGCAGGTGAAGCGCCGCAAGGCCCCGTGGGCAACCACGCCGGGAGAATGGACCGAATCTGATGACTTCCTCCTGGGGATGTACACCGCGAAGAAATATGGCCTCGTCGTGGCCGCGCGCGGCGATATCGAAAGCGGTGTGGCACAGGCCGCACGCGAGTTCGCCTTCGATCCGGTGGTGGATTATCTTGACCGGTGCGCGGCGGCCTGGGATGGCCAGCAGCGCGTCGCAACCGCGTTGACTCGCTACTGGAGTGCTGACGATTCTGAATACATGCGGCTGGTCTCGACCATGTTTTTCATCGGTGTGGTGATGCGCGGCTATAAGCCGGGCGTGAAGAACGACCACGCGCCCGTGTTTGAGGGCGGGCAGGGGCAGGGCAAGTCCACGGCCTTGAAGGTACTGGGCGGCGACTGGTTCGCCGACACGCCTTTCAGGATGGGCGAGAAGGACGGTTATCTGTCGATTCAGGGCGTGCTGCTGTATGAGGTGGCGGAACTTGAGCAGTTCAATCGCTCCGAAGTCACGGCCATCAAGGCGTTCATGTCCAGCACAGTGGATCGCTTCCGGGAGCCGTATGGGCGCCGCATGAAGAACGTGTTGCGTCGATGCGCCTTTGCGGCGACCACCAACGAAGACGCGTACTTCAAGGACTCCACCGGCAACCGGCGGTTCTGGCCGGTGAACACCGGGAAGATTGATATCGAGGCGCTCAAGGCGGATCGGGATCAGCTTTTCGGCGAGGCCATTGCCATGATGCGCTCTGGTGTTCAGTGGTGGCCAACACCCGACCAGCAACGACGCCTGATCGATCCGGTGCAGGACGACAGGGAGATTCCTGATCCGTGGCGTGGTCGCCTCTACGAATACGTGGAAGGAAAGGACTCCGATGGTAAGCCGACGCTCTCGGGCAAGCTCAAGCGCGTTACAGCGCGAGAGCTGCTCACGAAGGCGCTGCACTTCGAAATGTCCAAGCTTGGGCCGGCCAGGGCCGAGATGATGCGCGTGGGCGCCATCATGCGCAAGTTCGGTTGGCTAAAGAAACGCGAGCCGAGCGGCGCGCGCGAGTGGTATTACGAACGCCCCGAGGCGGAAGCGGAGCAAGGGGTAGGCAGCCATGGAGGTGCGCAATGAGCGCGCTCGTGGCTATTCAGAAGCGCGGCGTTGTGCCGGCGTCTCACCAGGGATCGTGGGCGGTACAACCGCGTGCGGAAAAGGTGACGTCGTTGGTGAACGGCATCGGTGCTTCCGTCCATTGTGGACAATCCGTCCAACCTGCGAATTTCGAGGTTAGACGGCTGGAACCCGCATGGATACGGGCTTCGTCTAACCGTCCAACCTCGCCAACCGACACGCGCACGCATGTGCGCGCCACGCGTATACGTGCGCGACGAGTGGGCAAGGTGGAAATCCGCATTGGCAAACATCGAAAACAAGTTAGACGGGTTAGGAGGTTAGACAGACCTAGCATTCATGCGGGTTTCAGCCGTCTAACCTTATGGACCAACCTTTTTAAGGTTAGACGGAATTGAAGGAACGGCGGCAATATTTGGTGGGCTGGCGGTGGGCGAAAAGCGGGCAAAGAGCGAAAGGTATCGAATGGGCATAGAGATTGAAGTGAATGGCGTGGTGTACATGGAGGAAGCAGGTCCGATGACCACGCGCCGTGTGAACGCGAGTGACATCGTAGTTCCTGTAGCTGCACGAATTGAGACAAAGGCGTTGGATTACTGCCTGGATGTGTGGATGCGCTGGCAGCGGCGTGACGATACGCGCCTGGGCTGGCGTGGACGCAGTGCGATGCTCCAAAGCGACTACGACGATGACGTCGAAGGCGATTCGGAAGAACTGTACGAAGACATGGACACGCGGGTGGCAGAGGCAGTCGAGGCCATGATGGTCAGTCTGCCTCGTCATCTTGACTGGGCGATTCGTCGGCGCTGCAATATCGCGACGGTATGGCGCTTTCCATCACTCGATTTTACGAACGTGCTGGGCGAAGCCGAAGGCGCGCTGGAGACATTGTTGCGAAAGAATGTTGCAACGCGCGTTTTCTTTGATTAGAATTCGCCTCGGGGCAAGTCACGCCCATACAAAACGAACCTCGCTTATGCGGGGTTTTTTTTCGCCCGGAGATTCGATGGCAGTCCAGTTCAATGTGCGTGGCGGTATGGACAAGATCATTGCGGACATCCAGGGCAAGAAGTCGGGCGTGGTTGAGAAGGCCATACCACGCGCCCTTAACCGTGTGGGCGCTATGGCTATCACGCAGGCATCGCGTGAACTGCGCAGTGAGGGGTACAACTTCGGCGCATCGGAGATCAAGGCCGCCATGTACCAGCGCAAGGCATCGCCGTCCAACTTGGTGACGACCATCAAGGTCCGGCGCAAAACAAAGAGCCTGATGGAGTTCAGTCCCCGCGAGAGCAAGGCCGGCGTGACGGTTCGCATTCATGGCCAGGCCAAGCTGATCAAGGGCGCATTCATCGCCCAGCGCCTCAACGGGAGGGCGGGCGTGTTCATTGAAGATAAGGCGGCCGGGAAGATTATCTTGCGCCGGCAGAAGCAGTACAAGCGTGGCAGCCGTGGTGGCTGGCATAGCCTGCCTGCTCGCAAGCTGTACGGCCCAAGCGTGGGCGGCGTGTACGCGAACGATAAGGTGCAGCAGGTCATGCGCCGGTTCATCACCGAGAAGTTCGCGGAACGCCTGAAGCACGAGATCAAAAACCTCTCCCGATAAATTTCCCGGGTCCTTCCTGGCGTTGGGAACACGCGGGTGCCATGACCCCGAATTCTCTCTAGTTTTGAACAACCCAAGGGGGCTATAGAAATGGCACTGACCCAGACGGAGATCGCATCGCATCTCGACCTTTCGCAAGCAGAGGTAAGCAAGTTCTTGCATGCAGTCGGCATCGACTGGAAGGAGTCCTCACTTGATCATATCCGAATCCAGTACATCCGCAGACTGCGCGGTAACGCCGCCGGCCATAAGACCGATGACGGCGCCGACCTGGTGCACGAGCGCGTGTTGACGGAGCGGGTTGACCGGGAGTTGAAGCTGTACACCCTCGCCGAAAAGAAGAAGTCGCTCGTCAACGTCGAGCAACTTGAGGGCGAGCTGCAGCAAATGGTCGGTGCTTTCAAGGTCGAATTGCTGGGGCGCGATGACAAACTAAAGGCTGAACTCGATGCCGCGCATGGCATCGACGTTGACGTGGGCCTGCTAAACGAACACACCTATGCTGCCCTCTCTCACCTCGCTCGATACGACGCAGGCGAACCGCCTGCTGGTGTCGCGCCTGGCGCAGACGCTGCGGCCGCCGGAACGAATCGGACTGACTGAATGGTCCCGTAAATACCGGCGCTTGTCCGCCAAGGCGTCCGCAATGCCAGGTCGATACGACCCGGACAAGACGCCATGGATCAAGTTCATGCATCAAGCCCTGGATGACCCACGGGTCAAAAAGCTGGTTGCCATGAAGTCGGCGCAGATCGCGTGGACGGACGGCGTGCTACTGAACTACATCGGCAAGAAAATCGATGTAGACCCGACGCCGATGATCGTGATGTTCGCCAAGGAGAAGGCGGCGAAAGAGTTCAACGTGGAGAAGTTCGGCCCGATGGTCGAGGTTACACCGCAGGTTTCGGCGAAGCTGCAGATCACCAAGGAAAGCACCTGGGATAACAAGGCTTTCCCCGGCGGCTTTCTCAAGCTGGTTGGTTCGAACTCGCCCAGCTCGGTCAAGTCCACGCCGGCGCCGGTTGTCGCTATTGAAGAGCCGGACGACTGTAACGACAACGTTCGCGACCAGGGCGACACGATCACCCTGCTGGAGGAGCGGGTTAAAACGTTCGCTCGAAGCAAGGTCATTTTTGGCGGAACACCGACCATCGAGGACATTTCGCGCATCAATGCCGCCTACCAGGCCAGCGATAAACGCGTGTTCATGGTCCCGTGCCATGAGTGCGGCGAGGCCCATGTCCTGGCATGGGAGAACGTCAAGTACACGGAGCAGCCCGATTTGGGCCATGAGGTCTACGGCAAAGTCGATCTGATGTCGGCACGGTACTGCTGCCCGCACTGCGGCTGCCTGTGGACCGATGAGCAGAAGCGTCAGAACGTTAAGAATTTGTACCCGGTAGCGACGGCGCCGTTCTACGGCATCGCAGGCTTCTACATCAACGAGCTGTATTCGTCATTCCCTGGTAGTGCGTTGCATCTCCTGCTGGCCAAGTACCTGACCGCGACGTCACAGCTTGCGAAGGGGGACGACACGAAGATGCGGTCGTTCCGCAACAACACCGAGGGCCTTCCCTACGCATACAAGAGCGACTTGCCGAAGGCAGAGGCCTTAGCCGAGCGCGCACTGGACTATGCGGAGAAGTCGGTGCCGTGGGGCGGCATGGTCCTTACCGCAGGGGTGGACGTGCAACACGACCGCTTGGCAATCGTGATCCGTGCTTGGGGCCGGGACATGGAGTCATGGCTGGTGTATTGGGGCGAGATCCACGGCCAAACCTTGATTGCCAACGCTGGCGCCTGGACGGACCTGGACCTGTTGCTGGACCAGCAGTTCCGGCACGGCAGCGGTAACTTGCTGACGATCCGCGCCGTTTCGGTGGACTCGTCGGACGGTACGACAACCGATGCGGTGTATGCCTATGTGCGGAAACGTCAGCATAAGGGATACATGGCCATCAAAGGCGCCTCTGAGCAAAGCGCCATGTCGAAGGAGATCTTCAGCAAACCTCGGGAATCCGTTGACTTGGGCGGTAAGAAGCACAAGCCTCATCCGTCCGGGGTGACGCCCTACATTGTCGGCACGCAGCGCGCCAAGGACCTGATGATCGAGGGCCGACTGCGACTTGAAGGGAACGGCCCCGGCCGCATCCACTGGTACAAGACTGTGCGCCCCGACTATTGGGACCAGATCACTAGCGAGATTAAGGCGCCACACAAGAGCATCAAGAACCGCAAGGTTTGGCAAAAGCGGGCCGGCGTGCGGAACGAGGCGCTGGACTGCGAGGTGTACGCACTACATGCGGCGATGTCGCTGAAGCTGCATTTGATGAAGCCGGCAAATTGGGATGGCATTGAGCTGCAGTTGCGTCAGCGGCAGATCTTCGCGGACACGTCGCTGGATGCCGAGGAGTTGCCAGCACAGCCCGACGCAAAGGAGGAGGGTGAGCCGGTCATCGCGGAGGCTTCTGTGCAGACGTCTGTACAGCCATCGGCAACCGTGCCGCCGCCGACGCCACCGCCACCGCCACTAAAACCGCCCGTAAGGGCCAGAACCCGTAGTCGTGTAAGCAGCGGCTACTCAGCCAAGAACTGGTAAAGGACTATGAAAATCTTCTCCGTATTGACGGCGGGAGACTCGGCCAATTGGCTGGAGCCACCGCTGAAACGTCGTGACCATATCGAGCCGCTAATTAGCGCGGCATGGACACTGACGTATGAGCTGCGCGGGCCGTCCAGCCTGACGCTGGCCGGGGTGCCAGATGGTGACGGTTGGCGCGTCAAAGTCTCTCCGACCGATAGCGCGGCACTGGAGCCTGGTGCATATACAGCAGTCATGCAGATCGTTCGACCCGATGAGCGTCTGACCGTTGGCCGCACGAACGTGACGGTCATGCCTGATCCGTTGAAGATCACAGCGCCAATTGATGCCCGAAGCATCGCGGAAAAGGCGCTGGCGGATTGCGAAGCCGCTCTTGCATCCTTTAGCGGGTCAAACGGGAAGATCAAGAGCTACACCATTGGCGGGCGCAGCACCGAGTTTCAAAGCCTGGCTGACATCATGTCGCTACGCAATTTCTGGAGCAGACAGGTTCGGCTCGCTCGCGCCAAGGCATCCGGCCGAAAGAATCCATCAGCGTTGATTGCGAGGTTCCCATGACACATTGGTTTAACGAGGCCCGCGTACGGCAACCCGGCTCCGTAGTGCTGCAGGAGTGGAACGCGAAACGTTCGGCGGCGCGTGCGACGTTGGCAAACGCCAAGGAACGTAAGCGCCAATATGCGGGCGCGGCGATGGGGCGTAGCGCGTCGGATTGGAACGTGCTGAATACCTCTGCGGACAGCGAGATCATCACAAGCTTGCGGACGCTGCGCGCCAGGTCGCGCGAGCTTTGCCGTGATAACGAGTACGCCAAGGCAGCAAAGCGGATCATCGTCAACAACGTCATCGGGACCGGCGTAGGAATGCAAGCGCAGGTTTCTACTGCCGGCAAGAAGCTTATCGGCCGGATTAATCAGGCCATCGAGGATGAGTACACGGACTGGTCCGATAAGGATACTTGCGACCCGGCCGGCAAGCTGCACTTTCCCGATATGGAGCGG
Organism: Duganella sp. Root336D2; assembly: GCF_001425005.1. Lineage (GTDB taxonomy): Bacteria > Pseudomonadota > Gammaproteobacteria > Burkholderiales > Burkholderiaceae_D > Rugamonas. Next base: position 467,241 of record NZ_LMDB01000022.1, read on the forward strand.
CTAATCCTCGGCTCCCTGGTGGAGAACGGCGAAGTCCTGGTGCGGAAGATCCGCCGTCCCTTCGGCCGTGGGCGCATCCCATATGCCTTGGAGTTGATCGAGGCCGACCGCCTGGTCGATCAGTGGAGTGTCGCTCGGGCCGGTAACGGCAATCAAATCCGCATGGGCGTCGAGCAGGACGAGTGGGGCCGTCCAGTTGCGTACTGGCTGTACCCGACCCATCCAGGTGATTACCAGTTCTCGGCGTTCGTGGAAAGCGCTTTGATCCGCGTGCCGGCTGACGACATGTTCCACCTCTTCATACCGGACCGTGTCGGCCAGACGCGCGGCGTGCCGTGGTTCCACGCGATCATCAAGCGGTTGCGCAACATGGCGGGTTACGAGGAGGCTGAAATTGTCGCCGCCCGAGCGGCCGCATCTATCGTGGGCATTATCCAGACGCCTGACGAGCTGGTGCCTGATAGCGAATCGTTCGTGGGCGAAGGCGAGGCGGGCGCGCACCAGGGCCCGACGTTGAGCATGGAGCCGGGAACGTTCCAGCAATTGGGACCGGGTGAAACGTTCACCGGCTTCAATCCGAGCCGGCCCAACCAAGCTATGGACCCGTTTATGCGTTTCATGCTGCGGGCCTTCGCTACCGGTGTTGGCGTCTCGTATGCGAGCGTATCGGCGGACTACTCGCAGTCGAACTACAGTTCGTCGCGCTTGGCTTTGCTGGACGAGCGGGATTGCTGGCGGGCGCTTCAAGGCTGGTTTATCCGTGCCTTCCGCCAAGAAGTCCACCGCGACTTCATGAACGCCTCCGTGCTGGCCGGTGCGTTGTCGTTCCCCGACTACTTCTCGAACCAACGCAAGTACTGTGCGGTCCGCTTCAAACCTCGCGGCTGGTCGTGGATCGATCCGACGAAGGAAGTGACAGCATATCGAACGGCGGTCCGTGCTGGCTTTATGACGGTGTCTGACGTGATTGCACTGACATCCGAACACGCGGATGCGGAGGACGTATTTAACGAACGCGCGGCCGAGCTGGAGATGATGGCCGAGAAAGGGCTGGTATTCGACACGGACCCCGGCCAGACGGACCAGAAAGGGGCTGCGCAAGGAGCTGGAGCTGATCCAGCTTCCGCCGAGGCTGACCAGGCAGAGCCGGCTTTGGACGAGGAAGAACCAGATGACGAATCATTAGACGATCAGGAGGAGTCAGCCGAAGCGACGACATAACCACACCGCAATCTATCAACCAGGCCCGCCGGGAAACCGCGCGGGCCTTTTCTTTTTGGAGTCAGCAATGTCCAAGAAACGCAAGCTCGACGTTGGCACGCAAAAGATCGGTCCGCTCTATCGCGGCGCCCGGCTGCTGGCCAGCGTCGGCGAAGCGGACGAAGTACAGGTCGGCATCGTTGATGTGGAGACGCGAACGGTCACTTTCTCGTTTTCGAGCGAAGCCCCTTGCGCTACGTACTGGGGCGCCGACGAGATCCTGAGCCACGAGCCTAGCGCTGTGAAGCTGCAGCGCATCAACGCCGCTGGCCCATTCGTCTTTAACCACAACCTGGACGACGTCTTGGGTGTGGTCGAGAAGGCGTGGCTCGGCAACGACCGCCGCTGCTACTGCACCGTGCGCTTTGGCAAGGACGCGCGCGGCGAGTGGGCGATGGGACAAGTCAATGACCGCATCCTGCAGAACGTGTCGTTTCAGTACCGCGTCTTTACCTACGTCACCGACGTGGACAGCGATGTCTACACCGCCACCAGTTGGGAGCCATTCGAGGTCGCCCTGGTCAGCGCGCCCGCCGATATCACCGTCGGCATGGCGCGTAGCGCCGCAAACGAAGAAATGGACGTGGTCATCACCCGTTCGCAATCCAATCCGGCAAACGCCGACAACCCTGAAAATGAGGAAGATCCAATGTTCATCATCAAAAAGCATAAGAAGCAAGAAGTGGCCGAAGGTCAACGCAGCGTTGGCGGCGCACCAGCCGCACCGGCACCGGCCCCGTCGCAGCAGGCCGCGGTCGATCCGCAGAAGCTGGAGCAAGACCGCGTCACCGAGATCGAGGCCATGTGCCGGCAGTACCAGATCGCGGACGAAACCCGTACTGCGCTAGTTCAATTGCGCACGCCTATCGAGCAAGCGCGCGGCGTGGTCCTCAACGAAATGCTGGCACGCGGCCGTGGTACGGCGTCCCTGAACAACAGCCACAACCCGGACCTGACCGAGAAAGAAAAGGCGCGCTATAGCATGCTGCGCGCAATCAATGGCTCGATTCGCCAGATGCAAGGTGACTCCGCAGCATGGAAAGAGGCGGGCCTGGAGCGCGAGGTGTCGCTCGCTATCGCTCAGCGCAGCGGCAAGCAAACGGCCGGCGTGTTCATCCCGACCAACTTGCGCTTTGCAGCGCGCGCGGCGGACTACAGCTTCGGCACCGGCGCCGGCCTGTCGGCCTCCTCGGGCGGCGCCAATCTGGTTGCCAACAACCTGATGGCAGGCAGCATGATCGAGCTGCTGCGCAACAAGGCGCGCGTGCTGAGCCTGGGCGCGCAGATGCTTTCCGGCCTGGTGGGCAACGTTGACATCCCGCGTCAGAAGGCCGCCGGCTCGACCTACTGGGTCGGCGAAGGCCAGCCCCTGGGCCAGACCGGGGCGCAGTTCGACAAGATCAGCCTGACGCCAAAGCATATCGGCGCGATCACCGTCATCACCCGCAACATGCTGCAGCAGTCCACCCCGGACATCGACATGATGGCGCGCGCGGACCTGCTGCAGACGCTGGCCCTGGGCATCGACCTTGCCGCGCTGTCCGGCAACGGTGCCGGCAACATGCCGCTGGGGATCGCGAACCAGCCAGGTGTCAACCCGATCATCGGCGGCGCCAACGGCGCCGCGATTACGCTGGATCACTTGATCGACATGGAAACCGCAGTTGCAGACCGCAATGCCGACAGCGACAGCATGGCCTATCTGTGCAATGCCCGTACGGTCGGCGCGTTGAAGAAGCTGAAATCGACCACCGGCCAGTATCTGTGGACGAACAACCCAATCGGCCAGCGTAGCGGCACTCCTGGCGAGATCAACGGCTACACCGTCTCGCGCAGCAATCAGGTACGCAAAAACCTGACCAAAGGCACCGGCACCAACCTGTCCGAGCTGTTCTTCGGCGACTGGTCGCAGGTAATCGTTGGCGAGTGGGGTGTGGTAGAGATCCTGCCGAACCTCTATGCGCCTGGCGTGTACGAGGCCGGCGGCGTCGAGCTGCGCGTGCTGCAGACCGTGGACGTCGGAGTACGTCATGGCGAATCCTTCTCGATCATGGCCGACGCCATCACCAACTAAACCGCTGTGCGGCGCCGGCCTGGCGCCGCGCTTCATTGCCGTAGAAAGGAAACAACATGCCAAAGCAATACAAGGTCCGTGAAGGCTTCTCATTCGTGGACGATAACAACCTCATCGCCGGCGGCGAGACGATCAGTCTGGAGGCCGATGTCGCTGAAAAGCAGATGCATAAGCTGGAAGAACTCGAATCCGCACCAGCGCCGAAGCAAGTCAAGGGCTCGAAGGCGCCGGCTGCGAAGACCGCGGACGACCAGGCTCCGGTAGGCAACCCAGCGCCGGCGGTTGACGAGTTGCCTGCAGGTGCTGCAGCTGTGACCGGTGACGACGCTCAGAAAGCCGACTAAGCAATGATCCAGGAAGATCTAGACGCGTTTCTCGTCGATCACGGCGTCGAGTTCAAGGTCGGAGCGGTTCCCTTTATGGGCATCCTGGATAAGGTCGATTCCGAGCTGGATATCGGCAAGGTTCGCACCACGTCCACGATGTACACGCTCCTGGTCAAGTCCTCGGTCGTCGCTGACTACAAGTTGCGTAACGGCAGCGAGATCACCATCGGCGCCAACCGTTACGCAGTGCGCGAGCCGGAGCAAATTGACGACGGTGCCTTTACTCAACTCAACCTCACCAAGAAATGACAACCTCCTCCGTTTGCAAGAAGGTCATCGACCGGATGGTTGCTGCATTGGTCAATGCGACAGGTGCTGGCGACCGGGTGTTCGACTCGCGGGAGGCAGCAATCGCGCGGGATGAAATGCCCTGCATCGCGATCACGCCGCCGGACAGCGAGGATACGCAAGCCTTTGCGCAGGACGTGGACCAGAACACGGCGCTCGTCACCATGGAGGTAATCGTCCGCGATGACGACTGGCGCCCGCTGGCCGACGACATTGCGGTCGCGGCGCATCGTGTCCTGAGCTGCGACAGCGAGCTGCAGGCGCTCGTCGTCAGTTTGCGAAAGGACGGCCGCAAGTGGGCCGGCGCTGAGGCCGACCAGACGGCGGGCATCGACTCGATCACATACCGCGTGACTTACCTGTCCCTGTCGAACGACCTGACATCAACTATTTAACCAAGAAGGAAAACACATGCGACATTTCGGTTCTGGCGTTCTGTGGGCAACCCCCATGCAGAATGCCCTCGGCAGTGCATATGCAACGCCAACCCCGTTTCAGTTCGGCATCCTGCAGGACGTAGGCATTGACGCCTCGTTCGAGGAAAAGCTGCTGTATGGAACAAACAGCTTCCCGGTCGATAGCGGCCGTGGTAAGGGCAAGATCGGCTTGAAGGCCAAATTTGCCAACATCAACATCCTGCCGTTCACGGCAGCGTTCTTCGGCCAATCGTCCGTGAAGGGCCTGATTGTCACGGAGCGTGATGAGGTCGGCAAGCCGGCGGCCGCTAACATTACTGTGGCGCCGCCAAATGGCGCTACCTTCTTTGCGAGTCTGGGCGTGCGCATCGACGCGAACGGCACTCCGATGATCCGCGTCGGTGCGAATCCCAAGTCAGGCGAGTACACGACCGACGGCGCCGGCGCCTATGTCTTTGCTGCAGCGGACGTGGGCCGCCGGGTGTTCATCGATTACCAGCACATTACGCAGGACATCGGCGAGCTGCTGACCGTGCGCAACCTTCCGATGGGGCTGACGCCCACGTTCAGTCTGGACTTCTCCATGCGTCGTAACGGCAAGGTTCTGACGCTGACCTGGCCGAACGTTACCAGCTCGAAGCTGGCCCTGTCTTCGAAGCAGGAGGACTTCATGGTTCCTGAACTCGATATGAGTGCGCTGGCTAACGAGGCCGGCGAGGTTTGGAAATGGAGCGCAAGCGAATGATCGTGAGAATGTTGAAATGGCTGTTGGTACTCTGTGGCCACCAGCACCAGGAGGCCGCGCAAGTCGCTGTGGCCTTGCCTAACCCCGGGCCGGAGTCTCCGGCACCAGTAGCGGCCCAGCCGGCACCGGAAGGTCTACCAGTGGTCCATGCGCAGGGCACCATGCGGGTGCCAGGCCGCGAGCTGCAACTGGCAGGTGAAATGTACGTCATCGCGCCGCTCAACGCTGCAGCCGTGAAACGCTTCCGTGACCAAATCAAGAACGTTTTCGTCGGGGGGCTACCGGATATCGAGCTGGTAGCACAACTGGCGCTCTGCAGCCTGCAGCGCAACTATCCAGGCATGACGCTGGCCAGGGTCGAGGAGCTGATCGACTACGACAACTTCTTCGAAGTCTGGGAGACGCTGTTGAACGTGTCCGGCCTGGTCGCGCAGGCAAAGGAGATGGCGCGGCGGGTACAGGAGCAAATGGAGCAACCAGCCTCGATGGGCTGATCGCGCTCCTGGTGGCTAGTACCGGATGCACGCCGCAGGCGGCGTGGTCTGAGTGGGACATCCCCTCGATCATCGCGCAAATCGAGTATTGGCGACTGCATCCGCCGGTACACATCCTGGTCGCAGCTCATGTGGGCTATCAGGCTCCCCAAGAAGGGAAGCCGGAAGCAGAGCTTGGCCCGGACGAACTAATGGAAATGTTCCCGATGCCCGCCTGACCTGGTGGGCATTTCTTATTGGAGGACGACGAAATGGCCAGCAACGAGAACGAGTACGAGATCTCGGCCAACCCCAACCGCTACCTGGCGGCGATGAACCGGATCGCGGACGAGACTCGGAACACGGCCAGGAGCATTCAGGCGAGCATGAGCAGCATTGACTCGCACTTGGGGCAGGTCTCAAACACACTCAGCACGATCACCGGCATGTTCGGCAAGATGACGGCGATCATCGCCGGCGGCGCCGCGTTCAAGGAGGTGATCGGGAAGTCTGTCGAGTGGATTGGCGAATCGAAAACACTGGCGAATCAGCTGGGCGTTACCACGGAGCGCGCAAGCGTGATGATGGTCGCAATGCGCCACTTGGGTATGGATTCGGAGCTGGTGACACGCGGTGCTGTCAATATGACAAAGCAGATGGTGTCCAACGCTGATGCGTTCGAGAAGCTTGGCGTCAAGCTCAAGGACGCGAACGGGCAGTATCGCCCGACGACAGAACTGCTTGCTGAGGTCAATGACAAGCTGCGAGAAATCAAGAACCCCATCGAGCAAAACATCGTGGGGATGAAGATCTACGGGGAAGCCTGGAACGAGGTGCGCGGCGTCCTCAAGCTTTCGTCCGAGGAATTGAAAGCTGCCGAACAAAAGGCGAAGGGCTTGGGCCTCGTGGTTGGCGAAGAAGGCGTCAACAACGCGAAAGCCTACAAGCAGTCGTTGAACGATATGAAGCTGGTCATCACTTCGTTAGAAGTGCAGACCGGTAACGCGTTGCTGCCTACGTTGGTGAAGATGGGCAGTTGGATGAGCGGTATGGCGCCGGCCGCCGGTAAGGCAATGGGCATGGTGCTGGAATCGCTCGGGGAAATTATTGAGAGCCTGGCCGAGATTGTGACGGAGCTGTGGCAACTGGTGTCACAAGGGTTCAAGGAAATCGGCGACCTGGTGGCGGAGGTAATGGGCGGCAAGGCGCCGGATGCCTTTGAATTCTTCGGGAACTGCCTCAAGGTGGTCGAGATCGCATTCCTCGGCTTCAAGGTGTTGTGCCAAGAGGTCATCGCGGCCGTGGTCGGCTACATCGAGCTGCTGGTGGCCAATGCCATGCGTATGGCTAGTACCACAGAGCGGGCGCTGAGCGGCGACTTTAGCGGCGCAAAGCAGGCCTGGGCAACCGGCACGGCCAACATCGAGGACCTGCAGAAGAAGCATTGGGAGAAGATGAAAGGCATCGCCAGTGCCGGTAAGGATAAGTTGGACGAGATCATTTCCCGAGGTGCGGCAAAGGCACCGGAGATCAAGGACAAGAAGATCGAAGGCGGTCCGACCTACGGCTTCGATAAGGACAAAGATAAGGAAAAGAGCCGCTTTCAGGAGTGGGACGCAAAGCTGGCGGCGGACAAGGACGGCTATGCCAAAGAGCACGCCATGAGCGGCACTGCGATGGAGTACAGCCTGGCTATGGAGCGTAACTACTGGAAGCGCATTCTCGACACGGTGTCGATGAACAAGGAGGAAAAGGCTCAGGTCGAGCGGAAGTATTACACCGTCATGGCTGCTATCCGAAAGGAAGACTTCGAGAACGATATCGCCGGCGAAAAGCTCAAATTAGAATCGTTCAAGAATAACCATTTGGAGCGGCTGGAGATCGCAAATCGGATCTACCAGCAAAACATCGACCGCTTCGGCATGGAGTCCAAGGAGGCGCAAGCGGCCCTGGGCGAGGTGATGAAGGTGCAAGCCGCTTACAAGGACCAGGTGCTGGCGACAAACAAGGTGATTGCCGAGTCTCGGCGAAACGCGGAGCTGGCGAGCATCGATGCTGCGGAGCAGGACGCCGAGCAGCAGCTCGCGATGCGGCAATTGACGGTCGGGCAGATGTTGGAGCTGGACCGCCAATTCGAAGCGAAGCGCTACCAGATCCGAATGCAAGCGCTCCTGCAGCAAGAAGCGATGATGAAAGGGCCGGACGAGGACCCGGTCGCCCTGGCACAGATTCACGCCCAAATCGAGGCCGTCGAGGATCAGCACCAGCGCCGACTCACGCAGATCAAGCGTAAGTCGGAACAGCAGCAGACGGCTGGCACCCGGGCGATGTACGGGACGATGCAGCAGGGCTTTGCCAGCGTGATCTCCAACACCGTCAAAGGCACGATGACGATGTCTCAGGCGCTGCAGGGCGCCTTCACTGCTGTCGCCGGTTCGTTGATCGACATGGCAGCGCAGACCGCCGCCGAGTGGTTGATGAATATGCTGCTTGCCGACTCCGCGTCGAAGGTGTCAGCGGTAGGGCAGATCTCGGCCAATGCTGGCGTAGCCGGCGCGGCAGCGACCGCATCCGCCGCCGCGATTCCATTCTATGGCTGGGCCATGGCGCCGGAGGCAGGTCTGGCGGCTTCGGCGGCGGCAATGGCATTTATGCCGATGGCCTCCGCTGCCGGCGGTTATGACATCCCGGCTGGCATTAACCCGATTGTGCAGACGCATGCACAAGAGATGATCTTGCCGGCCAAGTACGCGAACGTGATCCGCGATATGGCGGGTCAGGGCGATTCTGGCGTCAGCGGTGGCCAGACCATCAACTACCACGATTACTCAGGAAAACTGTCGCCGGCGGAGATCCGCCGGAACGTCAAGGTGATCGCGGATGCATTGAAAGACCATTCGAAGAAATGAGTGACATTCGTTATCCGGTGCTACCAGGTGCGACGTGGGATCTGACCTGGTCGCCGAAGTTTCATACCAAGATCCAGTCGGCCGTCAGTGGCAAAGAGTACCGCGCCTCGATGATGGCCAACCCGTTGTATTCCATCTCCATCAAGTACGAGTTTCTGCGCGCCGGCGCCCGCCAGGAGTTGCGCCAGTTGGTCGGCTTCTACTTGGCGCGGCGCGGAGCTTACGAGAGCTTCCTGTTTAAGCATGACGAGGATTGCTCTGTAGTAGGCCAGGCGGTGGGCGTCGGCGACGGCCTGGCCAAGTCGTTCCAACTGGTGCGCAGCTATGGAGAGTTCAGTGAGCCCGTGCAGAACATTGACCAGGTAACGGAGCTGCGGGTCAACGGCAACCTGGTTCCGCCATCGGGATATAGCGTTTCGCCAAACGGTCTAGTCACCTTCGCGGCGCCACCGGTAGGGTCGATCACCTGGACCGGCAGCTACCTCTATCGCGTCCGTTTTGAGGACGACGAGGCCGAGTTCAATCGTTTTATGAGCAAGCTATGGAAGGCTGACTCGGTCAGCCTGATCGGTAGCCTGGGGAATCGAATATGAGAGAAGCATCACCACGCCTGCAGCAGATCCTTGCCGGCGCAACTTTCGTGAAGTGCAACCTGTTCACTATGACGCTTGCCAGCGGTGCAATGTATTTCTGGACCGATGCGGACGTGGACATTGTTGTCGAGAACCAGGTGTATGACTCCTCCGGTCCCAACATCCGGGGAGCGCGGTATAGCCTGGTACGTGGAATGCAGGTCAGTACGCTGGACCTGACGGTGCTGGTGAAGCCTATCGACCGGATCGCCGGCGTTCACTGGTTCCTGGCTGCGCGCTCCGGGGCGCTGAAGAATGCCGAGATCCTGATCGAGAAGGCGTTTATGCCGGCGTGGGGTGAGCCGGCCGAGAAGCTGCCGATCTTTCGCGGGTACGTTGACAGTAGCAGCGATGGCGAGCAGGACGTGGTCCTGAGCGTCGTGTCCGACAGCAACCGCCTGAACACGCAGATTCCGCGTGAGCTGTTCCAGGCCGGCTGTATGCGCACACTATATGACCCCGGCTGCGGCGTTTCCCGTAGTGCTTACACGGTGGAGTCCACGGTGAATGCGGCGCCAAACCGGTACTCGTTCACCTCGGGTGTGGCGCAATCGGACGGCTATTTCGCGTTGGGCGAGCTGATCTTTACGAGCGGCGCGAACGCCGGCGTGCGCAGGTCGGTCAAGTCGTTCGTCAACGGCGTCATCGAGCTGTCTTACCCGCTGGTGTTCGACCTGCAGCGCGGGGACGGATTCCTGGTGCGCGCCGGCTGCGACCGGACGCGCGGGCCGAACGGCTGCGGGAAGTTCAACAACCTGCCCAATTTCAAAGGGACGCCCTTTATCCCGCCACCGGAGGCAGCAGCATGACCCCGCAACTGCGTCAGAACGTCGTCAGCGAGGCGTTGACCTGGTTGAATACGCCGTACCACCACCAGGGCGATTTAAAGGGTGTAGGCGTCGATTGTGTGATGGTGATGATCGAAGTGTACAAGGCATGTGGGCTTGTCCCGTCAACGCTCGATCCTCGGCCCTACACGCACGATTGGCACATGCACCGCAGCGAGGAGAACTACCTCGCTGGCGTGATGGATCTCGCGGAACGAGTGGACGAGCCTCAGCCCGGCGACATTGCTCTGTTCACGTTTGGGCGATGCGTGAGCCATGGCGGCATCGTCATCAAGTGGCCGGTCATCATCCACGCCTATATCGAACACGGCGCGGTCGTCCTGACTGACGTTAGCAAAAGTGCGGCTCTGCTGGCCAGGCTGCACGGTTTTTATTCTTTGAGGTAGCAATATGGGTGGACTTTTCGGCGGCAAAGGCGTCAGTAATTCGGCGCCGGTTATTTCCTCGATCCAGTTACAGACATCGAGCTTCGGCCGAGCGATTCCCTGGATCTTCGGGCAACAGCGCGTTGCGCCGAATTTGATCCAGTACGAGGACTTTACCGCCATCCCTCACACCACTCAGCAAAAGACTGGCAAGGGCGGCGGTGGCAAGTCGAAGAATACGGAGTACACGTACACCGTTGCGGCGGCGATGGCCTTGGGATCAGGGCCACAGTCCAAGATCGGCCGCGTCTGGAAGGACAAGGAGCGTACGTCTCTCGCCGAGCTGAACCTGGACTATTTCAGCGGGACGGAAACCCAAGGCCCGTATGCGTACTTCGTGACCAAGCATCCCGACCGCGCCTTGTCGTACCGTGGCATCGCCTACGTGGCCAGCGGCGCGTATGACTTGGGATCGAATGCCGGATTTGGCAACCACACGTTCGAAGTGCAGGCCTACGGGAGCATTGGCGAGAAGTACGCCGGCTCAGAGGTGCCGGACGCCGAACCGGTTGATGTCATCGTCGCATTGCTCACCGACTCGATACAAGGCGTTGGCCTCGATCCTGAAACGCTGGGCGATCTATCCGCCTTCCGCTCGTACTGTCTGGCGAACGGTTTGTGGGTGAGTCCGGCCTACACGGACCAAAAGGGCGCCTACGAATACATCAAGTCGCTGCTGACCATCGGCTTTGCGGACTGCGTGTACTCAGGTGGGAAGTTCAAGATCGTTCCGTACTCTGATGTACCGGCGGAGGGGAAACTGGCCAAGTACCAGCCCACTATCGCTCCTGTTTGCGATTTGGGCATCGATGACTTTATCGCGGATGACGACGATGCGGTGCGGATCTCGCAAAAGTCGGCGGAGCAATGCTATAACCACGTCCGCGTCAAGTTTCGGGACCGAGCGAACGACTATAACGAGAACGTAGCGGAGAGTAAGGACGACGCGGATATCGAGCAGCACGGCCTGCGGTCCATGGACGTGGTGGACATGCCCGAGATCGCGGATGCAGCCGTCGCGCAGAAAGTCGCCGACTTCATCCTGCACCGTTCGCTGTACATTCTGAACACCTACGAATTCCGTCTCCCGTGGAAGCACGTTAGGCTTGAGCCGATGGATGTAGTGACGCTGACCTATGGTCCGAAGTTCCTGGACCAGACGCCAGTGCTAATTACGAGCATCGATGAGGATGAGGAGGGGTTGCTGACGATCCAGGCGGAGGACTACCCAATCGGTAGCAACCGCCACACGATGCAGCCCGCTCCTGATATTGGCAGCGACGCGCCGAACTATGCGGTGAAGCCTGGCGACGTGTGCGATCCGGTCCTGTTTGAACCGCCGCCGAAGTTGACCGGCAACGATTCTCAGTTGTGGATGGCGGTCTCAGGCGGAGAGCATTGGGGCGGCGCCGTCGTGTGGGCATCCACCGACGACCGAAGCTATCAGAAGATCGGGACGGCACGCGCCGGCGCTAGGCACGGCGTGCTGACTGGTCCGCTGACCGTTGGACCTGCGCTTGACCAGGTGGGCCAACTGGCGGTGGACCTGTCCGTGTCGGCTGGCGAGCTGACTGCGGCAACTCCCACCAGTGCCGAGGATCTGTTGACTACCTCGTATGTCGGTGGCGAGTACATCGCGTTCGCCAATGCGACGTTGACGGGCCGGAGCGCATACAAGCTTTCCTACCTTGTGCGCGGCGCCTATGGGTCCCCGGTCACGGCCCACGCCGCCGGCGAGCCGTTTGTTTTCCTGGATACGGCGGTGTTTCGCTACTCGTATCCTCATGCTTGGATCGGCAAGACGGTCTATATCAAGCTGACCAGCTTCAACAAGTTCGGCGGCGCCATGCAGGACCTGTCGCAGGTCAAGGCATACGAGTACAAGTTGGAAGGCTCCAAGGTAGCGGGGCTGACCTTCCTGAATGCGATTGGACGTGTCTTTGCTATTCAGGTCGAATGGGGATTGCCACTCGACGCGGCGCTGTACCTGGATCATACGGAGCTGTGGTTTGGCCCTACGCCCCGCCTGGCAGATGCTGTCAAGCTTGGGGCGTTTGCTACGCCTCAGAACGCCCACACGGTCACGGGACTGCCGGCCGGACGAGAGCTGTACTTTTGGGTGCGCGTCGCCGACAAGATGGGCAACGTCGGACCATTCTATCCTGCAGGCGACGGCGTTAAAGGTCAGACCGTAACCGATGCCGGCGACATCTTGAGCTACCTGGCCGGCGCCATTGGGAAAACGCAGCTCGCTGGCGACCTGTTGGCGCCTATCGAGTCGGCCGAGCAGATCATCGGCCCGGTGATGGACAAGATCAATGCGGTCCTGCACGGTGGGCAGAACGAGCAGCTAGCGGCGACGCAACTGCTGGGAACAATCAGCGCGGACAGCGCGTTGACGGCCGCGCGGAAGAAGCTCGGAGAGAACATCGCTGCGGCAGTGGCGACCGAGCGTACGGAACGGGCCACCGCGACTGAGGCGCTGGCGTCGCAGATTACGACCGTTGCTGCGACAACGAACAACAACACCGCCCTGATCCAGGAGGAGATGACCGCTCGAACTACCGCAGTCGAAGCGGTGTCGTCGCAACTTACGGTCGTGGCGGCGAATGTTGGTAAGAACACAGCGGCGATTCAAACAGAAGCAACCGCGCGAACAACTGCCGAGTCCGCGTTATCGTCACGCATCGATGTGGTAGGGGCTAACACCGACAAGAACACGGCGGCAATTCTCACCGAGCAGACTGCGCGGACCAGTGCGGAAGGCGCAATGTCTACCCGGATAGATGCGGTTGTGGCAACTGCCGGCGCCAACACCGCAGCAATCACGACGGAGCAAACTGCCCGCGCCAGTGCGGACAGTGCGCTTTCAACCCGCATTGACTCTGTAGTGGCTACGGCAGGCGCCAACACGGCGGCGATCACGTCGGAGCAAACGGCACGAGCAAGCGCGGTAGGCGCGCTCTCGACGCGGATTGACACGGTTACGGCTTCGGCCAACGGTGCCAATGCTGCCGCGCAGGCGGCTTCGACGGCCATTGCTGATACGAATGGCAAGCTGGCGGCGATGTACACCATCAAAGTGCAGACGTCTGCAAACGGTCATAAGTACATGGCTTCGCTCGGCGTGGGGGTTGAAAACAACGGCGGTGTGACCGAGTCGCAGATCCTGGCCAGCGCTCAGCGTTTTGCGATCATTGACGAGAGTAGCGGCAACTTGGTGACTCCGTTCGTGGTGCAGGGTGGACAGGTGTTTATCAATGAGGCGTTTATTGGTAATGCCTGGATCGGCAATGCTCAGATCAAGACTGCGGCGGTGGACACGCTGACCATTGCCGGCAACGCTGTCACTCAGATGGCGACAGCACAAGGCACGAGCAGCGCTGCCATCACCGTGGTGACGCACGGGGCGCCGGTATTCCTGTCGGGTTCGGCCAGAGCGCGGTGGGGAAGTTGGAACAACTCAGATACGTGTTCGGTGATTTTGACAATGAAACGGGATGGAGCTGTGATTGAGACTTTTCCTATTCGCCAGTGGAAGGGCGGCGATAGTGGCCTGCTTGAGCTGGTTGCCACTGGAGTGTTCATTGATACGACTGTGCCTGCTGGTACGCACACTTATACGTTTGACGTGTCGGCTTCAGGCTACCCACTTGAAGTGACGTCGGTCAATGGCGCAATTTTGGAGGCCCGCCGATGAAAGACTTTCTGATCTACAACGCCGTCGGCCAGATCATCCAGACCGGTTCAGTCATCGAGGCAATGTTGAGCTTGCAGGCGGACCCAGAGAAAGGGCGTTTCATGTTGGAAGGTGTGGCAAGTCTCGAGATCGACCGGGTCGTAGAGGGTAAGGTTGTGCGGCGGCCGGACATGCCACACACGGTTTCTGCACTGACCGTTCCAGCCGATGGGAGCAGTGCGATCACGTTGAGGGGCGTTCCTGCAGGCGCATCGGTGCGTATCGCAGGACCGACCTCTGCCAGCGGGACCGCAGACGGTACGGATATCGCTTTGACTTTTTCGCTTCCCGGCCAATACTCTATCTCACTAGAACTGTTCCCATACATCGGCGCCAAGGAGGTGATCAATGCGATTTGACTTGCATCCCTTTAGCGGGATAGACGCGGCCCGCGAATGGGCGCGAAGTGAGATCGACGGCGCCGCTGCTGTGGCGCGCGGACGATTCCTTACGCTATCACCTGGTCAGGAATCGATCTACCAGGCGAAGTATGAAGAAGCATTCGAGTTCGCCAGCAATGGCTTTGTAGGCGATGAAGGCGCATACCCTTGGCTGGTGGCGGAGGCACTTCACACCGGTGTACCACTTCGCGAAGTTGCTGAGCGCATCAAGGAGAAAGGCGACCATTGGCGCCAGATCTACGGTCCCCGGATCGAGGCGTTGCGTGTAGCCGCAAAAGCCCAAGTCGCACGCTTAGATGAGATCGGTCAGGTCGTAACGGCGGCTCGCATCGCCGTATTGGCTCTCCAGAAGGTCAAGGAGGAGGGCGCATAGCCGGCTGCCATAGAACACAATTTCGTCACCTGATTTACTAGCCGCCATTGAGCGGCTTTTTTTTGTCTAAAGGAATTTTCATGGGATGGTACAAAAACGGTTCCGTCAGCCTTATCCAAGGTAACAACCAGGTGGTGGGCGTGGGGACCGACTTCGTCACGAACGTGAATCCCGGCGCCATCTTCTGCGGGCCGGATGGCCGGATTTACGAGGTGGACTTCATTACCAGTGCGACAGTGCTGTCGCTTGTTCGTAGTTACGCCGGGAGCAGCGTGAGCGGCACCGCTTACGCTATCGCACCGACGCAGTCCTACATCGTTGACCTGGCGCGACAGGCCACTGCACTGCTGAACACTTTCGGCTCGCTGCGAGAAGATTACGAGGCCGGCAACCTGGTCGGCGCTGGCTTGAAGCTGAAAGGTGTGCTTGCTGACACGTCCTCGCTGCCGGCTAGCCCTGCAGAGGGGGATGCCTACCTGGTCGAAAGCAGCATCTATGTCTGGGCCAAGACCCGTTGGGAACACAGTTCGATTCAAGGCCCAAAGGGCGAGGTCGGCGATGCGAATCCCGATACCATCGCTGCAGCTGCCGCTGCACTTGATTCTAAGGCTAAGGCAGCAGCAAGCGAGGCGAGCGCACAGGCCAGCAAGAATGCGGCCGCGTTCTCCGAATCGAACGTGCTGGCCAACGCTGTTTCTGCGGCGAATTCAGCGACTACTAGCGCCACGAAGGCAGGGGAGGCGGCGGCATCGGCCACTGCTGCAGCAGCAGCGGCGCAAACGGCTCAGGCCGCAGCTAATCAAGCCTCGTCTGGCCAGGTGCAGGCCGATTGGACCGAGAGTGATCCGACTAGCAAAGGGTTCGTCCATCATAAGCCGTCCTTGGCGGCTGTCGCAACAAGCGGCAACAAGGCCGATGTGGGCCTCGGCCACGTGGACGACATATCGGCAGCGAACATGCCGGTGTCGATTGCTACACAGGCCGCATTAGACGCAAAGGTCAACGCTGCTGTACTTGGTGCAGCGAACGGGGTTGCGACGCTGGGAGCGGACGGTAAGGTGCCGGCCGGGCAGTTGCCATCATATGTGGACGATGTGATCGAGGTTGCGACAAGTTCTGCGCTTCCCGCTGCCGGCGAATCCGGCAAGATTTACTTGGTCATCGCTGACGAAACTCGTAGCAACACGACGCAGCAATATCGCTGGGGCGGTTCCGTCTACATTCGCATAGCAACGTCGCCTGGGACAACCGACGAAGTTCCAGAAGGGGCGATTAACAAGTATTTTTCGGAGAGCCGTGTACTTGCTACGCTTCTCAATGGCCTCTCCACGGCGACAAATGCGGTTATCGGTGCAGGCGATTCGGTCCTGGCCAGCATCGGCAAGCTGCAGGCTCAGATCACCGCGGTCATTGCTTCAAAGGCTTCGAAGGGCGCGAACAGCGACATTACCTCGTTGACAGGTCTGACTAGCGCGACCTTTAGTGGCAACGTGCCATTCGTCTACTTTGATGAAGCCGATCAAACAGGTGCGGCCGGAAAGTGGCGCATGGTGGCGGATTCCGGAGGTTGGCGTCTCGACAAGAATACCGCTGCAGCTCGCGATTTTTCGACCTATTTGACGCCGATCAACATCACCTCGGCTGGATCTTGTGTGACGTCCGGCAACGTTCAGCAAGGCGGGGGAACCGGGCAGGGTGTCAATAAGGTCTATATCGGGTGGGGGACCAGCAATGGCTTGAAGTGTACGGTCGACGCTACGGACCAGGGATACTTTCCCTTCTCGTCCACCAATCCGACGGCAGGCACCATCACCTTCGGTGGCGCGCTATCGGTGGGTGGCACAGTTTCGGCTGCGGGTTTCTCCGGCACGTTGACAGGCTATTCGTCTGGCCTCACTGCATACGGGCTTGGCGATCTGGCTTCCACCCTTCCGGGGACAATGCGCCGTGGCGTCACTTACAGCCTCGTACAAGTCGAGCACGGCTGGCCAGGGTGGGGCGGTGTTTTGCAACTGAACCCTAATGCCGGTGTCGGAACCGGCGGTGCACTGCAGCTCTATACACCTTGGGGCGCGAGCTCCGGCGGTAACGACCTGCAATTCCGTCAAGGTGACTATCAGCAAACAGGCTGGACCGGCTGGAAAAAGCTGATTGACCACACGATCATGCAGTACTACACCGCCGGCAACGCGAACTCAATCAGCAATGCCACCGGTGGCGCGTATACGTGGACGAATCGCAACTGGTTCCGAAACAACACCGGTGCGTCGAGCGGCTACGCCGCAGGGGCCAATTCGAATTTTGGCGTGTATGCCGATGACGGCATGTCGGCAATATTTTCCTTCCTTCGCAGTGGTGCGTATGGCGTCAACATGAGCCTGGATTCGGACAGCGTGTTTCGCATTGGCGGTTGGTCGGCAGGGCCCAACATTCTCCAGCTCGACATGAGCGGGAACCTTACGCTGTTTGGAGACGTCGCCGGCTATTCGGACGAAAGGTTGAAGACGAATTGGCGTGACGTCACTCCAGGCTTTTTGGAGCGCTGGGCCAAGGTTAAACACGGAGTCTTTGATCGGATCGACGCGGACAAGACCCAAGTCGGACTTTCGGCGCAAGGTGTTCAGGAGATCTTGCCGGAGGCTGTCAACCAGCTGGCGGATGGCTACCTGTCGCTTAATTACGGCGGCGCGTCCGCAGTGGCAACGGTGCAGCTAGCCAAGGCGTACTTGGCGCTGCGTGAGGAACTGACACAGATCAAGGCTCAGTTTAGGGATCATTTGGAGAAAGCGGCTGCTTAGTATGAACACGACAGAAACAATCACGAACATCCTGCCAAGGTTGAATGCGTTCGGCCTGTTGGAGAGGATTACTTTTACTGTCGTTGCAGCGCTCGATATTAGCGTGGCCACGGCTGAGCTAGTGGTCACAGAGCGTGGCGATTTCCCGGCGCCGGCCGGTGAGCCGGTTGAGGTCGAACAAATGGCGCCTGGTCCAAACGGCGAAGAGCTTGTTCGTATCAAGCGCTGCCCGCCATACACCGACGCCGAGTTACAAGCGATCTGCAAAAGCGTGGCTTCTCGAAGGGGTGCATTCGACCAGGTGCGCTTTGAGTTGCTGCGCAAGATCACGCCGGTTTATGTCGCTCCGCGCGCTCCAGGAGGGTAGCCATGACAACGCCAACCGGAACTATCCGCCTGTCGGATGTGAATGCGGAACTGGGACGCCCCCGGAACCAGCGTATCAGTCTCAACGACGCCGCTGTACGCGCATTGGCGCAGCGGCCGAGCGGTTGGGTGAATATGGGAAGTTTGCGTGGCAAGTCGAGCTATACCGCGATGACGGTGACGCCGCAGGACGATTACCAGTCTTATATGAGCACGTCCAGCGGAACCGCTATTGCCAGACCGGCCGTTTCTGTGTCTGGAGGTTCTGGCGGTTATTCGTACACGTGGAGCTTTACCAACAACCCACAAGGCGCTGCGCTTGCTAACGCCAACTTTTCCCAATGCTCGGTATCAAAAAACTTCAACAGGTATTCATATGGTTCTTTCAGCGCCACCTTGCAATGCGTAGTGCAGGACAACACCGGGCACACCGTCACCGTGGGCAACATCAACTGCGGTGCAGATTGGGAGTCGGGCATGTAATGGCTGGCGCGAGTCCGGCGATCTAGCGAACCTCAAAGCGCGCGCCACAACGGATCGGAGTGGCACGCACCAACCAATTATCCAACCCGCTATGGCGGGTCTTTTTACGTCCATTTTGCGCAATGAAAATTTTCGAAGCAGCTACATCGGCGGGGGCAAGAGTCACCGTCAAAGAGATCCCGCCGGCGGCAGTGGCGGGCATGAATGTCGCGGGCATCACGTTGCCCGAGCTGGTCCAACTGGTGACGCTCCTCTGGCTGGTCATCCTGATCGTGGACAAGCTCTGGTCGCTGATCCAGCGCTGGAAGAAAGGGCAGGCTGAAGATGGCCCAGTTTAACCGCCTTGGCATCACGATGGTAAGCGCGGCCCTGCTGGCGGCGCTTACGCAGCTTGAGGGAACCAGGTACGTGCCTTACGAGGACATCGTGAACGTGTGGACAGTATGTCAGGGCTACGCTGGTAAGGATGTCGTGAAAGGGCGGACCTATACGCCGGCCGAGTGCAAGGCGATGGTGGAGAGCCAGCTTGCGGCAAAAGGTGCCGAGGTGTTGCGCTGTACGAAAGTCGATATATCACAGAACGAGTACGACGCCTACACGCTGTTCGCCTACAACGTTGGGACGACGGCGTTCTGCAGTTCGTCGCTGCTGAAGAAGTTGAACCAGGGCGACCACGTCGGAGCCTGCAACGGGCTGCTTGCTTGGCGCTACGCCGGCGGCAAAGAGGTTCGGGGCTTGCTCTTGCGCCGCGAGTTCGAGCGAAAGATCTGCCTCGGGGAGGCGAAGCTGGCCGGCGTGACGGTCGGCGGCCAGGACTACCGTTACCGAGGTGCCTATGTTTAGCCGGCTAAGTTCCTTTGTGCTGCCCGTGCCGGTGCGCTGGGGCATGTATGTCACTGCAGCGTCGGCGCTGTTAGCCCTTGGTGAGATCGACGGCCAGCGGCGTGCTGGGCAGGATCATATCGATTACGTAAGCGCCCAGGCGCAGCGCACTGTCGCTATCGCAAAGGCGCAGACCAAAGTAGTAGTTCAGACCGAGATCAAGTACCGCGACCGGATCAAGACGATCTACCTGAAAGGAGAAGTAATTGAAAAGCAAGTTCCTGTCTACGTCACTGCGGTTGACAACGCTGAGTGCCGTATCAATGCTGGCTTCGTGCGGTCATACAACGCCGCCTGGTCAGGTGAGCCTGCCGGAACTGCCGCCAGCACTGACCGCGAACCCGCCGGAGTTCCGCTTGCTGAAGTCGCAGAGGCCGACGCCTTCAACGCAACAGCATGCATCGCCTGGCGTGCAAAAGCCATAGGCCTCCAAGAGTTCTATGAAGAGCAGCGAGCCATCACAAAATGACCCGGCAATTTCCCGTTTAGGCGCGCCGGTCGGCGATGAAGTGTTTTCCGAACTGGCGCCGTTGCATCGGGAATCCAAGCACACGTTCAATAATCGTGCTGTCGATCCCGCAGTTGATTCGGTATAGCAAGGCTTTGTGTCTGCCAGAGATGTGCAGTAGGGTGATACCGCGTTGGACTTTTTCTGCTGTATTGACATCGCGTCGGCGAAAGTCGTTGTTTGGGTCAGTCATGTCCCACCCCTAGTTTTTTGCTATCGGGATGAAATTTATTTTACTTCTCAGATAGGAGTTTGTGCAGACGTCTGCACAAACTCGCATGAATAAAAAAAGCCCGCCGAACCGGGCCAACCCTGTGAAGCAAGAGGAAGCGGCCCGCCGAGTAGGGCTTAACAAGCGACGGCATTGAATTCGTGTCCCAGTAGCTCTAGCAGATTGCCCGGCCCGTATAGGTGCAGGGCACCGATTGCGATCAAGACTCGCTTAGAAGTATTGATTCTGTTTTGCAAAATGGGAACCCAAGCTTCATTTCTGTTTTGTAGAACTGCCTTGCGCATGCCTGCGAACGCGAAAGCTGGCGATTTGGCAGCAACGGCGTAAAGCGAAGGTAGGTCGCCCGCAATCCACGCTCTGTACATTTCCTCTACATTGCGCTGAGGGGCTGTTAAGTCATCGGCTAAGGATTCGATAGCTCCTATGACATCCTCGAGCGGTGCTTTCTCTAGAGCGGCATTCAAGTCAGCCCCCGTTTCGAAGAACTGCACGGGTTTGGATTGTTCAGCGGCACGCTTTAGGAAGATTGGCTCGACGCCTGGCGCAGCGGGGGACGCAAAGCTGCTGGAAAGTAAGAAAGCTGCCCATGGTTGAACTTGCGCTAACGGAGGAATGTGCTCTGATTCGCGCCACACATTCTTCAATTTCCCCCACGTTGACACCGAAAGGTGATCGTTAAGAACTATGCCGGCGGTTGAACGAAGGTGGGGCAGAATTGCCATAGGGTCACCTTCGAACATCAATTCCTCACACCAATCGAACGCACGATCCGCCCATGTAGGTAAACCGGCATTGGGAGGGAGCATATGCATCGAACCCATGATGCGGACGTTCGTTCCAGGTAGTTCGAAGTACATCGTATGTGTCCTTTTGGCAAATATTTCGATGATTTTGCCTTTTTGCTCGGCAAATCGCTATACTGTATGAATGTACAGTAAAATTGTTCAATTGTGCTATCGAGGAGAACCACGCTCGGATGCGGACATCGTGTCTGATCCAGGTGTGTATGGTGTTTTATCGATGGTTTGGTGGAAGGGGCGACCGAGACTAACGTGTCAAGCATGGGGTGTCCAAAATGAAATCGGTAAGTTGCTGCCCGCGCTTCACCACGTTCGACTGATCGGCCTGCTCGGAGCCAGCTTCACATATGAGGGAATTCAGCGCACTCGATTAGCGGATGGGACTTTTTCCGCTTGCTATCAACGATGGCAGGTTGAAGTTCTCGGATTGCAGCCGCCTAAGGCGCTGTGCGGTCGGCTGTCTTTCTAATGCGTTTATCTTGAGCAATTGCAGGAACGCATGTTATAAAATTGGTTTCCCACCGTTAATGCAAAAGCCAATCATGAAGAATCTCCTCATAGTTTTTGTATTGAGCACCCTTACTGCGTGTGCCACTAGCTTCTCCGTTATGGATGAAACTCTTCCAAAGCTGGTCGGCAAAAAATCATCGGAAGCGGTCAAATATCTTGGTTTCCCATCGGGGGAGCAGTCCGTGATGGGTAAGAAGGTCTATGTCTGGTCAACGCGAACTTGGATGCCGAACTTTGCTCCGGCGACAACCAACACGACCGGAACTATTGGGGCAAGGCCGTTCACTGCTACATCCACGACTTATGGCGGCGGTGGTGGAATGGACCTGAGCTGCGAATTGAAGCTCATTGTTGGCGAGAGCGAGGATTTGATCGAGAGGTTCCAATACGAGGGAAACAATGGGGCGTGCATGCGGTTCTCAGAAGCGCTGAAGCCTTTGAAGGGAACCTAATAATCTAGGCGAATTCACCTTGTCTCGGGGCGTTAGGATTCGGCGAAGCAAACTGGGATAATTCTTGGTTTAACGTCGGGAGTACTCATGCAAGAACTCGATCTCCATCTGGCAATTCAACGATCAGAGCGTCTTTCAGATCTATTCCAGGAAACTCTCGGAGCTCAGGCGACCCTAGAACCGCGCGGGCATATTGCGATAGCGTACCTTAGTCTCTGTCTCGCTCATCGGGAAGCGATTCTAACGTTAGTGAAATGTGACGCAGCCCCAAGCGCGACCGCGTTGCAGCGTGCTTTACTCGAAGCTTTCGTAACTGGTGCTTGGGTCGATAACGCTGCGACGGACGCTGAGTTGAGGGAAGTAGCGCCCTTAGGACCAAAGCCTCGGCCTAAATTTGAAACAATGGCACAGAAGCTTCGAGAGAAGCACGTCCTCGGCGAATGGTTTGAAGCCTTCCGAGGTCATTACAAGGTCTTGGGAGATTATGCGCACGGTTATGAACGACAGTTGTCACGTTGGCTAAGCGCCGAAGCAGTCGAGCCACAGTACAGCAATGGGCAAATGATCGAAGTGCTCCAGCATACTGATTTCATCGGCGTATTGGCGGCGATCCATAGAGAACAGATAGCGAATCGCCCATACGCTCACTTACTTCAAACGCTTGAAGCCATAATGCACAAACGTGATTATCCTTCAAGCGAAGACAGAACAAGATAATCGCCTTCATATTTCCTTCGGATTTCTGCGCCGGCCTCGATCAAGTCTGTTTTTGAAATCTTCTCACCCCGCTCACGAAGCAAAATTCTTTCGATAATCTTCTGATCTGAAATCATAGTAAAGTTTCCGTGACCATTGGATAGGACCTTTCCAGTCATAGTGACAAATGCGCCTACAAGTATGTTGCCGATGGGAGCAAAGTGGAGCGCAAGAAATACTGCCGGCTTTGTGATGGGAAGGGCTGGATCAGAAGAGAAATCGAACTTTATGTTGCATGCATCAGGACGCAATAGCTCTTCTAACTTAATAATTTTTTCCGACTTTTGGGTCGCCTCAAGGAACGAAATCTGAGCTCCGTCAATATTGAGGGCGGTGAGAACTTTAAGACCCGCCTCAACTGCATCTAGCGCTGGCTGAACATTAAAAATCGGTTTCTCACTTGGGCCTTGAATCGTCACTTTCAGAGACGGGAGCGACGGCATATCGAGCTCAAGGTACACGGGGTTTTCAGATTGACACAGCAATTGACAAGACTTTAGCCCGTCTCGTAGGCGTCGAATTTGCATCGTTTCGACCGGGGTTCGGACTTTGCAAGCGACTTCGCTTGTATGCATTTTGACGACGAACTCAAAGAAATCAGCCTTAATCCTGATCTTCCGCATGTGCAAGGGAGCGGTGGAATTAAACTCAGAAACATATAGTTCAGCAGGAAGAATAAGTGGTACGCCGAGTTTGTCGAGCTTGAACTTAATACGCCCTTCATAACTGGGCTTCACATCAGGCATGCTGATTTTGACGGACTTTTCTTTTATAAAAGGCGCGGACACCTTCATGCCAAAGCGTTGCCGAATTGCCTCCACATCGGACACTTCTGTCTCAACATCAAGCCCCAACGACATGTCAATTAGATCCTGAATCGTGTCGTCGCTAACAGCCGTGAATGTCAACTCAGCAAAGCCGTTCTCAAGGCCCGCTGAAGCCAGATAGTTATTCTTTTGAGTGACGTATTCTGCGATGTTCCCGCCGACATACCTTTTTATAGCAGAAGAGAAGGCCGCTCCTGATGCTTCCTCAAGTAAGTGACCCTCATCGTATTTGATAACCATCTCCAGCTTGTTTAGCCGGTGGATTTGTCCTTCGCTCTCCGCGTCATGTATGCGGCTGAGCACCCTGAGACATAGCGATTGATCAAAGTGAACTAGGAACAGTCGTTGAGGCATCGATTTCCCATCAAACTCAATGAATAGAACGAACGTCGGCATTGCCGCCGTTGCCAAACGCTTGAGATTCGAAAGTTTAATGCTACATTTGCGGCTTCGTTTGTCAGTGGATTTGACCTGCACTTTGCATTCGAGGGCTCCTTGGTGGATCGTCGAGATTTCAGGTGTTGATGGTGAATCGAAGTTAAACTCAACCAGGTAATCCCAGCCTGTTTTATCCGCCTCCAAGCTCCTATTTGCTGTCAGTCCGACGCTGGCGCACAGGTGCCCGAAAGCAAGTTCGCCCATTCTGCCAAGATCTCTAGTTTCCATTGATGCGCCTCTACATGTTAGTTACACCTTGTTATATCACTTGTTATGGCTATGTCCTGTGTAGATCGCGAGCACGCAGGTGCAAGTAGCGAGAGAGCATTTTCCAATCTCGATGTCCTGAGACCAATGCGACCTCTTCGATTGAATATCGTTGTTCGAATAGTCGAGACACTCCTTCGTGCCGCAAGTCATGAAAGCGCAGATCTTGGATGCCCAGTTTGTTGCAAGCACGAGGAAATATCGAGCTAACAGTCCCGTCAGTTACCGGGAAGATTCGGCCCTCATCCCTATGACGTGGTTGCCGTTTCACAATTTCAAACGCGGACCCGAGGAGTGGCACTTCCTGATCGTTGCCGGTCTTTTCAGTGGGGTGCTTACGGTTACGGATAATAATTGTCCGATGCTCTTCGTTGAGGTCGTCCCATTGCAGCCGAATGATCTCACCTAATCTCATGGCCGTTTCGACGGCGAAGTCGATTATGTCGGCCATAGGGACTTTTTGGCGCTTGATGGCGTTGAAGTGAGCTTTCAGGCTAGTTAGCTCTTCGGCGGTAGGGCGCCTGTCTCGTTCGATGGATTTTGGCGATAAACCGAGATATTTCATGTTGTCGCGAGCTGCCGCAGTTACGGTCGGATCAACAGGGAGGCGCCATAGGTTCTTTGCAGCCTTTAGAACGCTGCCAAGGTAGGTTAGATCGACCGCAATAGTCACGCCGCCGGCGCCGGCCCTCTGCCTTGCTTGAAGGTGCTGTGTCAGGCGCTCTACCGAAAGGTCCGGTAGCAGCGTTTCGCCTAGTTGAATACGTAGCGCGCCTAAAACCGCCTTCTTGTTCTTGCCGAATGGCTTAACTGCGCCTATTTCTTTTGTATACTTGTCGATCAAGTCGGCGACCGTCATTTTTGATATGATGCGCACGTCCTGATGCTTGAGCGCCATCATGTTCGCTTCTGTCGTCGCCGCCCACGCAGTGGCCTGGCCCTTGGTGGTGAAGGTGCGTGTTTCAGCCGGGAAGCCCTTGCGCCGCACCTGCGCTCGCCATTGATTTCCGATCTTAATTACCGATGCCATTTCGTAGCAATCCTGTAGCACTGCGTTGTGAATTTGAGTGATTGAACATTATATACAGTGATACAAAGCATGTCCGAAAATCGCATCGCCATAGAGGGAAAAGCAGAGCAATCAGGTGTTCAGGCCAGTCGCCGAATTAGCGTGGCGCCGATGATGGATTGGACCGACCGCCATTGCCGCCATTTCCATCGCCTGATCTCGCAGTACACCTGGCTGTACACGGAGATGGTGACCACCGGTGCGCTGGTATACGGCGATGTGGAGCGCCACCTGCGCTTCAATGACGAGGAGCATCCGGTGGCGCTGCAGCTGGGCGGATCCGATCCGAAGGATCTTGCCAGCGCCGCCAAACTGGGCGAAAAGTGGGGCTACGATGAAATCAACCTCAATTGCGGTTGCCCGTCGCCGCGCGTGCAGAAGGGCGCATTCGGTGCCTGCCTGATGACCGAGCCGGAACTGGTGCGCGATTGCGTCAAGGCGATGAAGGACGCGGTCGACATCGAAGTCACCGTCAAGCACCGCATCGGCATCGATCACGAGGAAAGCTACGATTTCGTGCGCGATTTCGTCGGCACCGTGGCGGAAGCCGGCTGCACGACCTTCGTGGTGCATGCCCGTAACGCGATCCTGAAGGGCCTGTCCCCGAAGGAGAACCGTGAGATCCCGCCGCTGAAATACGAATACGCCTATCAGCTCAAGAAGGATTTCCCGCAGTTCGAGATCCTGATCAACGGCGGCATCAAGACCCTGGAAGAAATCGACACCCACCTGCAGCATGTGGATGGCGTCATGCTGGGCCGCGAGGCCTACCACAACCCTTACCTGATGGCTGCCTTCGACCAGCGCTACTACGGCGCGGCTGAAGAGCCGCGCAGCCGCCAGCAGGTGCTGGAAGCGATGATGCCGTATATCGAGGAACAGCTGGCGAAAGAGGGCGGCAAGGGCTTGAAAATCAACACCATCACGCGTCACATGCTGGGCCTGGCGCAGGGCTTGCAGGGTGCGCGCCAGTATCGCCAGACCCTGTC
This sequence comes from Duganella sp. Root336D2, assembly GCF_001425005.1. Classification (GTDB taxonomy): domain Bacteria; phylum Pseudomonadota; class Gammaproteobacteria; order Burkholderiales; family Burkholderiaceae_D; genus Rugamonas. The sequence continues at coordinate 493,587 of NZ_LMDB01000022.1, forward strand.
CGACGCCAAGAAGCTGGCGGCCGGCGATCCCCGCATCTTGCTCGAGGCTTTCAGCCGAACCAAGTAAACACAAGTTGTCCTGCGCATTCACTTCCGATTTGCGCTGCTGCTGAGCTGTTTCCCCGAAGGAAGTTCAATTGCTCACACGGTAAGCAAAATTTGCTTGCCGTGTGGAAACCTCGAGTCTATAATTTCCCTGATTCACACATGCTATTTACGGTTCCTACCGTGTGTTTTAGGGATGAAATACGACAGGTTTCATCCCACGGCGATAGCGGTCTTTGCATTCGCAGTCATAGTTTGCTACTGTCGCTACTTGCGTAGCAGCAAGGGTCAGTGGATTCGGTAAATGTTTGACACCGTTATCCTTTAGGCAATCGAAAATCTTTCTAAATAAGAGCCGAAATGAATTTGAGTAAACTGAAGGTAGGGGCCCGTCTTGGCCTCGGTTTCGCACTGGTACTGGTGTTTCTCGCCATTATCACTGTCGTCGGCATCTGGCGCATGGCTCAGATTCAGGACCGCCTGGATCATGTCGTGAGTGTGAATGCCGTCGCGACCCGCCTGGTGATCGACATGCGCAACAACGTTGAAAACGTCAGCGACCTGAAGATCCTGACCCTGATGTCCGAGCCTTCCGACATGGAGCCGGAACTGGCGCGCATCAACAAGGAACTGAAGGACTACCAGGATGCCGACGCCAAGCTGGCCGCCGTGTACGCCAAAGATGCCACCCCTGAAGAAAAAGCGTTGCTGGCGCAAGTGAAGGCGCAGGAAACGCTGGTGCTGCCGGCCGTGAAGAAGGCGTCCGAACTGTGGCTGGCCAACGATGCCCTGGCTGCAACCAAGATCTACCTGAAAGAAATCAAGCCGGCGCAGAAGAAGTGGACCGAAGCACTGGGCCAGCTGGCTTCGCTGGAAGACAAGATCAACGAAGAAATGAAGGTTGAAGCTGCCGAAGGCTTCTCCTCGGCACGCCTGTTCATGATCGTGGCTGGCCTGGCCGCCATGGTGGTGTCGATCTTCGCGGCCTGGGTCATCACCCGCGGCCTGCTGAAGCAACTGGGCGGCGAGCCTGACTACACCGCTTCGATTGCCGGCGCCATCGCCAACGGCGACCTGTCGGTGAGCATCCACACCTCGTCCACCGACAAGGATTCGCTGCTGGTCGAAATCAAGGAAATGCGCGACAGCCTGGTGGACATCGTCGGCCAGGTGCGCCAGGGTACCGAAACCATCGGCACCGCTTCGCGCGAAATCGCCGCCGGCAATATCGACCTGTCGTCCCGTACCGAAATGCAGGCTTCGAACCTGGAGAAGACCGCTTCCGCCATGGAAGAACTGACCTCCACCGTGAAGCAGAACGCCGACAATGCACGTGAAGCCAACCAGCTGGCGGCATCGGCCTCCGACGTGGCGCTGAAAGGCGGCCAGGTTGTGTCGCAAGTGGTTGAGACCATGAGCTCGATCAACGCTTCGGCCAACAAGATCGTCGACATCATCGGCGTGATCGACGGCATCGCCTTCCAGACCAACATCCTGGCGCTGAACGCCGCTGTTGAAGCAGCACGTGCCGGTGAGCAGGGCCGCGGCTTCGCTGTGGTGGCATCGGAAGTGCGTAACCTGGCCCAGCGTTCCGCTGGCGCTGCGAAAGAGATCAAGTCCCTGATCGGCGACTCCGTCGAGAAAGTGGAGCGCGGTTCGAAACTGGTGGGCCAGGCTGGCGTGACCATGGATGAAGTGGTTGCTTCCGTGCGCCGTGTGACCGACATCATGAGCGAAATCGCCAGCGCCTCGCAGGAACAGAGCGCCGGCATCGAGCAGGTGAACCAGTCGATCATCGAGATGGACGCGATGACCCAGCAGAATGCCGCGCTGGTTGAAGAAGCCGCTGCCGCTGCGCAGTCGCTGCAAGACCAGGCTGGCGAACTGTCGCGCGTGGTGTCGATCTTCAAGCTCGATGCTGAAGCTGAATATGCACTGACCGCCGCCAAGCCGGCTGTCACCCAGACCGCTGTGGCCGTGGTACCGAAGGCGCCAGCGAAACGCGCGCCTGCTGCCAAGCCGGCCGCGGCACCAGCACCTAAGAAAGTTGTCGCCGCCACTGCCGGCAGCGACGAGTGGGAAGAGTTTTAATTAATCGGGTACAGACCCGCAGTTTTTCATAATTTTTGATTGGGATTTGAAATGAACAAGCGTCTGATTGGTTTTGTCGCAGCATCCATCGTTTCCGCTTCCGCGTTTGCGGGCGAAACCCCGGCAGTATTCGATGCCAAGAACTGCAAGGCTGAATACCCGAAGGCTTCCCTGCTGAACGAAGAACAAGGCCAGGTCACCATGTCCTTCCTGGTTTCGGCTGGCGGCGAAGTGATGGATTCCAAAGTCGATAAATCCAGCGGCTTCAAGAACCTGGACAAGGCTGCGGTCAAGGCCATCAGCGCTTGCAAATTCAAGCCAGGCACCAAGGATGGCGCCGTAGCCCAGACCTGGACCAAGGTCGACTACGTCTGGTCCCTGTAATTCATTTCTTTCTCATTCAGTAGGGGAACATCATGATGACCAAGTTGAGTGTTATGGCTGTAGCGCTCGCAATGGGCGCATCGGCCTTCGCGGCCGAAGTACCGGCATCGTTCGATGCCAAGAATTGCAAGGCTGAGTATCCAAAAGCGTCCCTGATGAATGAAGAGCAGGGCACCGTGAGCATGTCCTTCCTGGTTGCCGCCAACGGCGAAGTCAAGGATTCCAAGCTGGACAAGTCGTCCGGCTTCAAGAACCTGGACAAGGCTGCAATGAAGGCGCTGAGCGCCTGCAAATTCAAGCCTGGCACCAAGGACGGCGCACCGGCCGAAACCTGGACCAAGGTGGACTACGCCTGGAAACTGGACTGACCTGGTGTTCCTGTATAAGAAAACGGCCCCTCGCGGGCCGTTTTTTGTTAATCTGCGGGTATCACGTCTGGGTAGCCCGTATGAAAGTTCTGTTTCTCATTCCACTAGCCGGCATTTTGCTATCCGGTTGCGCCATGTGGCGCAACCCGAATGACCCGGCGCGCAACAAGCAGTATGTTGTTGTCGTAAATTCAATGACATGGCCGAATGCCGCCAGCGGCAAGGTGGATGGCACGCGCACCGTCTGGCAGTTGCCGGAATTAAGCAACAATGAGGAAATCTTCCCGCTAGCCCAGCTCAAGCACTGCCCGGATGCCCTGCCTTGCGCCTGGGGCGTGCTGCTCGCCTCGCGCAACGTGACGCGCTATAACTACGAACCGGGTGGCGTTACGCTCGACCTGGGCCTGAATGTCGATGTGCACCGCCGCCAGCAGGATCGCCGGCGCAACTTCCATACCTCGATCGCCGTGCCGGCGGATGTGCCTGCCCTGAGCTACCAGCACGTGCTGCAGGAAACGGTGTCCCTGCCATACGGCAAGGTGTACCGGGTCGATATGGATTTCGGGATCACTTACCAGCTATGTGCCCAGCGCGTCGATGCGGCAGGTAAACCGGTCGACAAATGCGATATTCCGTATATTTGAGTTGCTCGCGGTAAGCATTTGTAAAAGCTGCGACATGCGCCCGAATTTTCCCTATAGTTGAATCCTGGGAAGGAGAATGCCATGAAAACTTTGATGATCTTGCCGGTACTGGCCCTGGGCCTGGCCGGTTGCGCCCAACAGCCGGTGCGCTATGCCTCCAGCAATCCATACGAATGGCGGACGGTGTCGGTCACTCCGGTGGCGAACGGTACCGCAGCGCGCTCTGGCGCCCCGGTGAGCTATTCGAGCGAGCCGGTGTATGTGGAACAACAGCCTGTGTATGCGGCGCCGCAGCCGGTGTACGTAGCGCCAGCGCCGTATTACGCGCCAGCGCCGGTGTATGCTTACCCGCCGGTGACCATCGGCTTTGATTTCCTGTTCACCAACGGCCACCGCCACGGCTATCGTGGCCGCCGCTGGTAATCAGTGGAAGAAAAGGGGGATGTGCATCAGCACGTCCGCCGAGCACAGCAGCCAAGTTGCCGAGGCCACCAGGCTGAGCAGCACAGCGCTACTGGTGAATGGATGGTGGGACATGGGATGCTCCTGCCTAAGATCATGATCTCATCTTAATCAAGTGCAAACAAAAAAGGCATCGGAGAGTCGCCGATGCCTTTGTAGGACTATTGCTCGTCCGCTATTTCTTGCCCCACAACACCACGGCTGCTTCCGGTGCGGTATCCAGGGCGTTCGACAGGTTCAGCCAATCGTTCAGCCGGTCCGGCTCTTTCAGCGTGATGCCGGCGCCGTCTATGTAGCCAACCTGCTCCAGGAACTTGGCATCCATCTTGGCTTTGGAAACGGTCGGCGCTACGGCGACCATGCGGTCGTAGGCTTTGCGCGCCTTGTTTTCCCATTTATGCAGGGAAGAATCGTCGAAGCGGTTGGCTTCAAAATAGATCGTCAGCGAACCGTCGGGATTGCCGAAGCCGACAATGCCGGCGCCTTTGCGGATGGTGCTGGAGTTCGCCACGTCGAACAAGTCGGTGGGGACGAACACGCCGGCGCGGCCACCAAGGGCTGGCAGGCCTACCGGGGTGTCCTTGCTGTAAGTGGATAGATCTTTCAACTCAGACATGATTTCTTTCGTAGGCGCAATATTCTCTGAGTCGTTATTTTATCCCCAAAACAAATGCCGCAGCACAATGGCCGTTGCTTATATTTTTGTGTTGTACCGCAGGCGCGACCGATGCGTCGGACGCAGCAGGATGCGCTCCGGCGGCTCGCGCAACAGGCCGTACGCTGCGTCAGTGAGTGCTTCCAGCGCGGGCGGTTGACAGCCTGGCGCGGCGCTGCCCAGCCACACCAGGTGCGGGCCATCGCCGCGTACAGGCAATTGCGGGAAGTTGTTCGGCATGTCGAGCGTGACCAGGGTGCCGGCTTCGTGCCAGCCGCCTTCGCGCCAAGCGGCGAAGGCCGGTGCGGCCAGTTCAGCAAATTGCTCCACCTGGCCGGGTTTGACGCTGCACAGGATGGCGACCACATCGCCCTGCGCGCCTTCAGGTTCCAGCACAGGATCGACAGCGGGCATTGCCGGCACGCCGCTGCCGGGCCGCCAGGGGCGCAGCAGCAGGACGTTATCGCTGTCGGTCATCAGGCCGTTCAGCGTAGCCTTATGCTCCTTCCATACCGGGCCGTAGTAGAAGGCGGCGTTGACCACGGCGCGCTGCTCCCAACTGGTGAAGCCGCGCATCCAGAGGAAGCTGTTCGGATTGCCGCGCTCCGTGAACTGGCCGAGCGCCAGCGCGCCCAGTTGCTGGAAGGCTTCCGGGAACAAGGTTTCGAAATAGCGCGAGAACGCTGCCTGCCCGCCTTCTACAGTCGTGTAGCGGCGGAATTCAATGACTGGGTAGGTATCCATGCATGCCAGCTTAGGCGGCAATGCGGTCGGATCAGGCCCTATTTGCGGGAAGTGCCGCAACGTCGCGCCAGGTCGGGCCATGTGAGCCGAGGACGACTGGCAGTTTGCTGATTGCTTCCAGTTCGCGCAAGAACGCTTCGGCATTGGCGATAGGTGTGGCTGCGTAGTTCGGGCTTGCGGCGTTTAGCTGTTCGCATAGTGCCGCCGTGTGTGACAGGTCGAGGTGCCCGGATGGCGCGAGGTCGTGGACTTCGTGGCCGTGCAGGTTGTAGCTGTGGGCCCAGCGCAGGCCTGGCGCGCTTTCGAATGCGTCGAGGTGGCTGACCAGCAGGCCGTCGATACGGCGCGCGGCCGCGAGCGCATAGCGCAGCAGGACGGCGTCCGGGTGGCCTCGGCGGAAGCGGCCCTGCCAGCCGCTGTCGTTGTTATGCGGCTCTGCCAGCCTTCGCAAGGCGTGGTCCTCCGTTGGCATCGGGCCCTGGCCGTGGCGGGTGAAGTAGCTGCGCATGGCGCCGAGATGCGTGATGCGCTCGGAAAGGCCGTAGCCGGCCAATGCTGCTTCGGCAGCAGCGGGACCGGTGCTGCTCCACGTTGTATGGGGGTGGAAGCCGTGCCATTCGTCGAGCAGCATGCCTTGCGCGCCTTCCATCACGATGTTGCCTGGACGGGCCAACTGCGCGGCGATCCGGCCCGGCGCGCAGGGCGGCACTGCGGCGATGAGGCGTCGCGCGTGCTCGAGCCACAGCAGGCCGAATCCAGGATCGTCCAGGATTGCCGCATCTTGCGGGTTGAGCGCCGCGGCCTCGCCGGACAGCGTGGCGCGCAAGCTTTGGCGCATGGCTTCCAGCTTGTCGTGGGCGCGCGAGGGATGCAGCAGGTCGGCATAGCGCAGTGCTTGTTCGGGCCGGGCCAGCGCATGGCCCACCGTTTCACCGAAGCCTACGCCGCAGCTGCCGTGTGCGGCGGGGCCACGCGCACGTTCACGCAGGCGGCCGGCGGCTTCGTGGTAGGGCGTGGTGACGAGGCAGCGTGCATCGATGGACAGGCGATCCAGCGCGTCGCCGACACCTGCTCGCTGCAAATAGGCTTCCTCAACCAGCAGGGCAGTGGGGTGAATTACGACCGGCGCCGACAGGACGGTCGCGACGCCGGGATTAAAGGTGCCGGCGCCGAATTGCGAGAAAGTGTGATGACGGCCATCAGGCAGGACCACGTTGTGCCCCGCTTGCGCGCCGCCATTGAAGCGCACGACGGTGTGCGCCGACTTCGCGCGGCAAAGGTAGTCCGTGAACAAGCCTTTGCCGCAGTCACCGAAGGCGAGTCCGATGACCGATACGATCCTGCCCTCAACCAAACAGACGCCTCCACCATGGACGTTCGCCGAGCGCCACGGCAGGCGACGACACCGGAATGTCATGCGCTGTGCCGCCATCCAGCAAGGCTGCGTATGGGCGCAGGGCGCGTACGATGGCGGAAACGCGGCCGCCATCGATACCTTCTCCTGTCAGCACGGTTGGCAGCGCGTCCAGCTTCGGCAAGGCGCCTTCAGTCAGGGCTACGATAGAAGCTGCGACGGCGCAGGCATCCTGTGGGTCTTCCATGCAGATCACATGGTCGCCCAGCAGCTCGCGCCAGCGCGCCTCGCAACGCTGGCGGCGCTGCAGGTCAGGAATCAGGAAGAACAGGTGGAAGGTCTCGGAAGCGGCGGCAATCACCTCTTCGATCGGCAAGTCCTGGTCCAGGCGGTCGCCAACCAGGGCTTCGATCTGGTGGCGCGACACCGCTGGGTAGGGCAATTCGTCGCCCGTCACGAACAGGTAGCCTTTCTTGCGCCGCTTGGCCCAGCAATCGAGGTCGGTGTGCTGGGCTGCCATGTAGAAGGCCAGTTCATAACTTTCTTCACCAGACCCGCCGCCGCCGCCTTCGATGTAGCTCCAGGTCAGCCACTGGTCCATCAGTTCCGCGGTCGACTCGAATTGACCGACCTGCAAAGGCGCGTGGTCCGATACGGCATCGCCGATTGCCATGAACTGGATTTGCGGGTCAGCGACGCCGCAGGCCATCAGCAGGCGCATGAAAGTCGGCAGCTCTTTGGTGGCCAACTGCTGCGGGATATCCCCCATCGAGCCGGTTACGTCGAGCGCGAAGACGATGCCCAGCGAATTCGGGTGGTCGGCATTGTCGCGCGACTCGCGCATCTTGATGTCCTTGGGGTTCATCAGCGGATGGCAGTTACGTTGCTGGAATACTTCGGTGCGCGAGGCGGACGCCCGGTCTGCGACCAGGGCGGCGTGCGCCGAGAAGGAGTAGTTACCGTGTCCCATTTGGCTCCTTTGGATACGATTAATGTGTTGGTTGGAAGTGAAGGAAACGCGGCGCGCCGAATGCCGCCGCTGCCGCGCTGGTAACCTCGTGGTGCAGGCCGGCAGCGCCGCGCGCGCGCAGCCAGCGAGCGTCGGAACTGGCGCGCTGCAACAGTTCCGCCAGCGGCGCCGGCAGCGATGCCGGCAGGGCAGGGGCGTCATCGCCGGCATGCTGACCGGCCAGCAAGGCGCGCATGCTCCACGCCAATTGCATCAGGTCGCGCGACTCGTCGCCATGGCGTTTCGCGCGCGACCAGCCGACCATGAATATGCCGTGGTCGGCCGGGTGCACCAGCATGTGTTCCAGGCTGACAGCGCCGTGGTTCCAGCCGATGCTGTGCACATGCGCCAGCACCTCGAGCACGCGGCGCCACATCCAGACTACATGCCGTGCATCCAGGCCAGTCCCGTAATGACGGTGGACTTCGGCCAGGCTGCCCCAGTAGCCAGGCGGGTGACGCAGCACGTGCACCGTGCCGCCATTGCCATCCGGTCCCAAGGCAATGGATTCCGGCAGGCGCTGCGAGAAGTAGGCGGAGCCGGAGGAGGTGTCCGCCTGCAGCTGGCGCAGGCCATCACGCTCGAGCTCCAGCTTTGCGGCGTCGGCGAATTTGAGGACGACGTGTTCACCCAGGCGTCCGCAGCGGCGCGCCAGCATGACGCGTGAAGCGGCACCCTGGTACAACTGGCGCACGATGCGGTAGCGCCGTTCGCCGCAGCGGGCGTCCTGGCCGGCGGGATCGTTCTGGAAGCGCTGCAGCGCTTCGTGGAAACGGGCGATGTCGACCACCGAATCGGAACGGGTGACGGTGGCGTCGCAATAAGGGCAGGCGACTGTGCGCCAGACTGCCTGGCGCGGCAGCACCCCGCCACATTGCGGGCAATTCAAAGACTGGAAATCCACGCTGGTCCTGGAGGGTTGTCTGAAATTAATTATATTTCAGGAATGCAAAGTTACCAACCTCAGGATTTTACGCCGATCACCTTTACGGCTGCTGCCAGCTCTTCGCCGCCATAGCCTTGTGCCACGGCCCGCTCAAGCAATTGCGCAATGACCGCCGGCAGCGTTGCGTCGAGGCCTGCTTCATGCATCGCGCCATGGATGCGGCGCGTGGCATTGACCGAGATCGAAAGCGGGCTTTGTGTGACGGCGAAATCGCCGCTGGCTATCACCTTGGCTTCATGCCGCAGGAATTCGCCGAACGAAGGCGACATGGCCTGCACGATAGCGCCGTAGTGCTCGAGGTCCAGGCCTTCCCTTTGCGCCAGTGCCGCGCCTTGCAGGAAGCCTGCCGTTGCGCCGTACACGAAAGACAGCGTCGCCAGGTCCATGATGGCCGCTGCCGCGGCGCGTTCACCGAGCCAGACGACGTTGCCGCCCAAGGCTGCCAGCACTGCGTTGGCGGAATCGGCTGCGGTGCGCGGGCCGGAAAGCAGGATCGTGGTATCCGGCTTGCCCATCTGCTCCGGAGCAACCTGGATCGCGCCGGACAGGTAGGCCATGCCGTGTGCACGCGCCGCTTCGGACGCCGCCGCTGCTTCCTGCGGACTGAAGGTGGTGAACTGCAGCAGCGCCTTGCCTTTCAATGCGTGCCATACGCCTTGCTGCGAAAGGATCTCCATTGCCGCAGCGTGATCGTGTACGCACATCACGGCGAACTGCGCGCGGCTGGCGGCATCCGCCGGCGTTGCTGCGAGATGGGCGCCGGCTTCGGCCAGGGCTGCGGTCTTGCCGGGGGAACGATTCCAAACGTGGACTTCAAAGCCTGCCTCGAGCAAAAGGCGGGCGAGGGTAGAGCCCATCTGGCCAAGGCCAATGATAGCGATGCTTTTCATTTCAAACTCCTTAATGTGGGTAGGAGTTGCCATATCTTGGGGTACCATAAAGCTCGGCAAGTACCTACTTTTTTGTGGGGTACTTCCTATTTGGTAAGTTTTGTGGAAATTCAATGGCTGCGAGCAAACCTTATAACTGCGGCATCGGCCCGGCCTTCGAGGTCATTGGCGGCAAATGGAAGGCGCTGATCTTGTACGAACTGCAGGCGGGACCGGTGCGTCCGGGCGGCTTGCGCCGCGTGCTGGGCGACATCACGGAGAAAATGTTGATTCAACAACTGCGGGAAATGGAAGCTGACGGCATCGTGCGGCGCGAGGTGTTCCCCGAGGTGCCGCCACGGGTCGAGTATTCGACGACTGAGCTGGGTGCGGAGCTGAATGCCGCGCTGGGACCGGTCGCGCGCTGGGGCGAGAAGTTTGCACAAACAAAAAAGGCCTGATAGCGAACTATCAGGCCTTCTTCATGAATTCGGTGGGGTGGCTGATGGGGCTCGAACCCACGACAACAGGAATCACAATCCTGGACTCTACCAACTGAGCTACAGCCACCACTGAAAACTGCTTTTCTATCGCCCCGTAGCGCGACAGAGCCGAGATTATATAGGGACTCCGATAATCTGGCAAATATATTTCAAACGACCACTGATTCGACCTTGGGGTGCAGGCCAAGCAGGTTGGCGAACTGCTGCTGCAAGGCTGCTGCGTTGCCGCTGGTGTAGCCGTGCAGGTGGGCAGGCGTGCCGCCCGGACGCAGCAGGCCGGCGCCTTCCAGCAGGCGTGCCAGCTGGCGGGCTACGGCGTCGCCGGTGTCGATCAGCGTGACCGCTGCGGCGTCGCCGCGTTCCGCAACCAGTTGCGCGATGGCGTCCCGCACAAACGGGTAGTGGGTGCAGCCGAGGACCAGCGTATCCGCGCCTTGTTCCAGCAGCGGCTCCACATAGCCCTTCAGCATGGCCGCAGTTTCTTCACCGGTCAGGTCGCCCTGTTCGATGCGTTCCACCAGGCCGACGCATGGCTGCAGCAGGAAACGCGTGCCGCTGGTGCCGGAGATCTGTTCGCGCAGCGCCAGGAACTTCTCTCCGCGCAGCGTGCTTGCCGTCGCCATGACGGCGACCGTGCCATTGCGGGTGGCCGCGGCGCCAGGCTTGAGGCCAGGTTCCACGCCAACCACCGGCAGCGCAGGGTAAGCCGTGCGCACTGCCTTGATGGCCGCCACGGTGGCGGTATTGCAGGCCACCACCAGCGCCTTGGCGCCCTTCTCAAGCAGGAAGGCTGTGACGGCGACTGCGCGCTGCACCAGCCATTCGTCCGTCTTCGCACCGTAAGGCGCAAAGGCGGAGTCGGCGAAGTACATCACGTGCTCGTGCGGCAGCTGCGCGTGGATATGGCGCAGCACGGAGAGCCCTCCGACGCCGGAATCAAAAACGCCGATCGGCGCGTCGGCGGAGGAGGGGATTGGATGGATCATTTATGCTGGCTGCGCCGCTTTCAGGGACTCGATCTTCACCTGCCATTCTTTCGGGCCGGTGTTGTGCACGGACGTGCCGGTGGAATCGACGGCTACGGTGACTGGCATGTCGACCACGTCGAATTCATAGATCGCTTCCATGCCCAGGTCTTCGAAGCCGACAACCTTGGCGCCCTTGATCGCTTTCGATACCAGGTAAGCAGCGCCGCCGACAGCCATCAGGTAGGCCGACTTGTGCTTCTGGATCGATTCGATCGCGGTCGGGCCGCGTTCCGCCTTGCCGACCATCGAGATCAGGCCGGTTTTTTCCAGCATCATGTCGGTGAATTTGTCCATGCGGGTCGCGGTGGTCGGGCCGGCTGGGCCAACGACTTCGGTGCCGACCGGATCGACCGGGCCAACGTAGTAGATTACGCGGTTGGTGAAGTCCACCGGCAGCTGCTCGCCCTTGGCCAGCATGTCCTGGATGCGCTTGTGGGCGGCATCGCGGCCGGTCAGCATCTTGCCGTTCAGGAGCAGGGTCTGGCCCGGCTTCCAGGAAGCCACTTCTTCCTTGGTCAGGGTGTTCAGGTCGACGCGCTTGGACTTCTCGGTATCGGCAGCCCAGGTGACATCAGGCCAGTCGGACAGCTTCGGCGGCTCGATGTAGGCCGGGCCGGAACCATCCAGCACGAAGTGGGCGTGGCGGGTGGCCGCGCAGTTCGGGATCATGGCGACCGGCTTGGAGGCGGCGTGGGTCGGGTACATATTGATCTTCACGTCCAGCACGGTGGTCAGGCCGCCCAGGCCTTGCGCGCCGATGCCCAGGGCATTGATCTTGTCGCACAGTTCGATACGCAGTTCTTCCAGCTTGTTTTGCGGGCCGCGCTTTTTCAGCTCGAACATGTCGATGTCTTCCATCAGCGATTCTTTGGCCAGCAGCATGGCTTTCTCTGCGGAGCCGCCGATACCGATGCCCAGCATGCCTGGCGGACACCAGCCGGCGCCCATCAGCGGCACGGTCTTCAGCACCCAGTCAACCAGCGAGTCGGATGGGTTCAGCATGACGAACTTGGTCTTGTTCTCGGAGCCGCCGCCTTTGGCCGCAACGGCCACTTCCACGGTATTGCCTTCCACCAGTTCCATATGGACCACGGCCGGGGTGTTGTCCTTGGTGTTCTTGCGCTCGAAGTGCGGGTCGGCCACGATGGACGCGCGCAGCTTGTTGTCGGCGAAGTTGTACGCGCGGCGCACGCCTTCGTTGACGGCGTCGGTCACGGTGCCTTTGAAGCCTTCAAAGCGCACACCCATGCCGATCTTCAGGAAGACGTTCACCATGCCGGTGTCCTGGCAGATCGGACGCTTGCCTTCCGCGCACATGCGGGAGTTGGTCAGGATCTGGGCGATCGCATCTTTCGCTGCCGGGCTTTGCTCGGCATCGTACGCGCGCGCCAGGTGCTGGATGTAATCGGCTGGGTGGTAGTAGCTGATGTACTGCAGCGCGGCGGCAACAGATTCGATCAGGTCGTCTTGCTTGATGATGGTCATGATTGGCTCGTTGGCTAATTAGTGTTGCTTGGAATCGTGGTGCGTCAGGGTGGTGATGCGATCGGTGTACGCAATCGCCATTGCGGACAGCAGGAATGCGATGTGAATGACGGTCTGCGCGATCAGGACCTTTTCGTCGTACGCGTGGGCGTTGATGAAGGTCTTCAGCAGGTGGATCGAAGAGATGCCGATGATCGCCATTGCCAGTTTGGTCTTCAGCACCGAGGCGTTCACGTGCGACAGCCATTCCGGCTGGTCTGGGTGGCCCTCCAGGTGCATGCGCGAAACGAAGGTCTCGTAACCGCCCACGATCACCATGATCAGCAGGTTGGAAATCATCACCACGTCGATCAGGCCCAGGACCACCAGCATGATGGTGGTTTCGGTCAGTTTGGTCGGCGCCTCGGTTCCCTTGACGGTTACCGCTTGCAGGATGTGGTCGAGCGAGGAAGCGTTGCCAAGTGCTGCGCCAATCAGGTCCTTCAGCTCGACCCAGAAATGGAACACGTAGACGCACTGCGCCAGGATCAGACCCAGGTACAGTGGAAGCTGCAGCCAGCGCGACATGAAGATAAAGGCGGGGATCGGGCTAAGGCGTTTGCCGTTGGGGTTCAGTGGTTCGGTCATCTGCGGTTATTGTTCAAGCGTTGAAAAACAGCCGATATTCTACACGCGCAGGGGCGCCGCTGTAGCGACCGGGCTGTGCTACATTGCCGTTTTGTCTAATTTGCCTGAAGATTATGAAGCTCGATTGGGTGCAGGGGCTGCGCGGGATCGCCGTGCTGCTGGTGGTCCTGGCACATGGCCGGTATTTCCTGGACGGTACGCCGAATGAAGCGCTGGCCACGGCCCTGTTCCTGCCGGGCGCGATGGGCGTCGACCTGTTCTTCCTGGTCAGCGGCTTCATCATGGTCTACACCACCCAGGCGGCCAGCGGCCCGCGCGATGCGCTGCTGTTCGCGGCCAAGCGCTTTGCCCGCATCTGGCCCGCCTATGCAGTGGTGACGCTGGCCTGGATATTCATCAAGCGCGACGGGCTGTGGTTCTTCGACGATCCCGAGCGCCTGCAGGCGCTGTTCCAGTCGCTGGCAATGCGCCCGGTGACGCCGCAGGATGCACCGTTCTTTGGCCTGGTATTCCCGCTGGCGTGGACACTGGCGTTCGAAATGTACTTCTACCTGGTGTTCGGCGCCAGCATGCTTGCGGGCCGCATGCGCTGGCTGGCGCTGGCGAGCTGGATGGCGCTGACGCTGATCGTGCTGCCGATGACGGCAGGCGGGCCAACGCTGGACGCACGCCAATACCTGATGTTCGATATGCCTTACCTGCACCTGGCGACCAACTCGATCATCTGGGAATTCGTGGCGGGTATGGCGATCGGGCTGCTTTACCTCAACCCAAACGTACGTTTCCCCAATTTGTCGCTGGCCTGGCAAGCGGTGATCTGCAGCTCAGGCTTCGTGCTTTGGTGGGGCTGGTCTGGCGTGGGAGGATTCCACGGGCCGGCAGGGTGGGGCTGGCCGCTGGCGCTGATGCTGCTGGCGCTGGCCATTGCCAGCAAGACGGTCACGCTGCGCACGCCCGGCTGGCTGCAATGGGTGGGCAACGTGTCCTACTCAATGTACCTCACACATTTTCTTGCCCAAGTGGTCTTGACCCGCTGGCTCGATCAGCACTACCTGCACTCACATAGCTGGAACGAGGTCTATCTCGCGCTATTGCTGGCGATCCCGGTTGCATCGGCTTCGCACTGGCTGCTGGAGCGCCAGCTGGGCGGATGGACGCGCCGCAAACTGGTATTGCTCGTTGACCGCGTGCTGCCGGCGCCGCCTGTACCAGAGGGGCTGGATGTGATTAAAATGGCAAAAGTAGCGCCTCGAAAAATGTAAGGGCGCAGTAAGCGACAAGCTCTATTGTTGCAAGCAAACCATCACTAACCGGAGACAAGCATGACCAACCAGGGCGCCGACCAACAGGGACCAATGGAATCGCGTATTTTTGCGCCGCCAGCGGCATTCGTCGAAAAGGCCGCAGTATCGGGCATGGCCGCCTACAAAGCGCTGTGCGACGAAGCGGAACGCGACTATGAAGGCTTCTGGGCGCGCCTGGCGCGCGAGCACGTGGAATGGCAAACGCCGTTCACCCGCACGCTGAACGAAGACAACGCGCCGTTCTACAAATGGTTCGAAGACGGCAAGCTGAATGTCTCGTACAACTGCCTGGACCGCAATATCAAGAACGGCCTGGGCGACAAGACCGCGATCATCTTCGAAGCGGATGACGGCCAGGTGACCCGCGTCAGCTACCAGCAGCTGCACGACAAGACCTGCAAGTTCGCCAACGGCCTGAAGGCACGCGGCATCAAGAAAGGCGACCGCGTCGTGATCTACATGTCGATGTCGGTTGAGGGCGTGGCGGCAATGCAGGCTTGCGCCCGTATCGGCGCCACCCACTCCGTGGTGTTCGGCGGCTTCTCTGCCAAGTCGCTGCAGGAGCGCATCATCGACGCCGGCGCTGTCGCCGTGCTGACCTGCGACGAGCAACTGCGCGGCGGCAAACAACTGCCGCTGAAAGCCATCGTCGACGAAGCCCTGGCCATGGGCGGCTGCGACACCATCAAGAACGTGGTGGTGTACAAGCGCACCGGCGGCAATATTGCCTGGACCGAAGGCCGAGACATCTGGCTGCACGATCTGGTTGAAGGCCAGGCCGCCACCTGCGAACCTGAATGGGTGGACGCGGAGCATCCGCTGTTTATCCTCTATACCTCCGGCTCCACCGGCACCCCGAAAGGCGTGCAGCACTCCACCGGCGGCTACCTGCTGTGGGCCGCGCTGACCATGAAGTGGTCGTTCGACCTCAAGCCGGAAGACGTGTACTGGTGTACCGCCGATATCGGCTGGGTGACGGGCCATACCTATATCGCATACGGCCCGACCGCCGTTGGCGCGACCCAGGTCGTCTTCGAAGGCATCCCGACCTTCCCGCACGCCGGCCGCTTCTGGGAAACCATCGCCAAGCACAGGGTCAATATCTTCTACACCGCACCGACCGCGATCCGTTCGCTGATCAAGGCCTCCGACGTCGATCCGAAAGTGCATCCGAAGAACTTCGACATTTCCTCGCTGCGCCTGCTGGGCACCGTGGGTGAACCGATCAATCCGGAAGCCTGGATGTGGTACTACAAGAACGTGGGCGGCGAGAAGTGCCCGATCGTCGACACCTTCTGGCAGACCGAAACTGGCGGCCACATGATCACCCCGCTGCCAGGCGCCACCCCGATGGTGCCAGGCTCGTGCACCTTGCCGCTGCCAGGCATCATGGCCGCGATCGTGGACGAAGCAGGGCACGACGTACCGAACGGCAGCGGCGGCATCCTGGTCGTCAAACGCCCATGGCCTTCGATGATCCGCACCATCTGGGGCAACCCGGACCGCTTCAAGTCCGGCTACTTCCCTGTGGAGCTGGGCGGCAAATACTACCTGGCCGGCGACGGCGCAATCCGCAACGCCGAAACCGGCTACTTCACCATCACCGGCCGTATCGACGATGTACTGAACGTGTCCGGCCACCGTATGGGCACGATGGAGATCGAATCTGCGCTGGTCGCCAATCCGATGGTGGCGGAAGCCGCCGTGGTGGGCAAGCCGGATGAAACCACCGGCGAATCGATCTGCGCCTTTGTAGTGTTGAAGCGCGCCCGCCCGACCGGCGACGAAGCAAAGCAGATCGCCACCGAACTGCGCAACTGGGTAGGCAAGGAGATCGGCCCGATCGCCAAGCCGAAAGAGATCCGCTTCGGCGACAACCTGCCGAAGACCCGCTCCGGCAAGATCATGCGCCGCCTGCTGCGCGTGCTCGCCAAAGGCGAAACCATCACCCAGGACGTCTCGACGTTGGAGAACCCAGCCATCCTCGAGCAACTGAAAGAAACCTCCTAAGCCTGAACAGGCGGGTCAGACCCTTGGGTCTGACCCAGGTTTGCCGGGTTTAAATAGAAACCCTTTGCACTCTCCCATAACCCTGCTATAATTCGGGCCTCTCGCGATAAGCGTGAGAATGTAGGAGAGATGGATGAGTGGTTGAAGTCGCACGCCTGGAAAGCGTGTATAGGTTCATAGCCTATCCGGGGTTCGAATCCCCGTCTCTCCGCCAGAATGTGCGTAAGTAGTTGATTTACTTGCGAAAAAAAGCCAGCTTAGATAGCTGGCTTTTTTGTTTTTTGGCTTTTTCGCAGAGTTATTGGGTTAACTTTGGGATAAATCGGTCATTCCCCCTGCTCCCCTCAGCTCAGGCCGCTGTGTGAATTCTGACCCATCAATTTTCGGTCAGCGCCAACACCCTGAAAGCTGTTGCAACGTCAGAGTTTAAGACGCGACCAGCGAACCAGGCCGCCACGACTCTCAGTGCAGCATTTCAAAAAGCCGGGTTGAAATAGCAAGGGAAAGTAAAAACCGGCGCGGGGCCGGTTTTTACAATGAGGCCGTTATCGCCGCCTGTATCTTCGCCAGCTCTCTGGAGATGATTGAGAGCTGATTGTTCCGGCTTTTATTGCTTTTCCAGGTCCCCATCTTCAATGCGGCCTTGATCTCAGAGTGGACGAACGCATTGACCGACAAAGTACTTCTGACAGCGTCGCCAGCAGGGCACCGTTTGGCCATGCGCACGGCGTTGATGATGCCCTCTTGGCGAGCCAGTACAGTTTATCGCTGGCTCGTCCTTGGCTTGAAGTTCTCATCGACCACCAGGGCGGTAGTGCCGGGCGGCAGGACTTGCAGCGACTTCAGGAATTCAATCAAGGTGTCCTGGTCATATTTACTGGCGGCCTGGTAAGCCTTGCGCGAGGCAAGGGCTTCGCCTGCATGTCCCAGTACCGCTTCGCGCATGGTGCTGTACATGCCGTGATGGAAATACGGGCCGGAATTGGCAACACCCCATAGCCGGCGCGTCAGGAAGCGCCGGTTACCTTCGGGGAACTTGGGCGCCCAGACAGGCCAGTTCATGTCCAGCGATTCGAGCGGCATGGGATCGGACGGGTCGGAAATGTCGTGCAGTTTGAAGTCGGTGTAGGCCGGCACCATCATCACCAGGTCGTCGGGATGTTCGGGGGCCAGGCGCGGCAGCGGCAGCGAAGGATCGTTCAGGTCGACCTGGACGGTCCTGGCATCGCCCGCGCGCAGGTTGCCAACCGGGTTGAAGGGGCCAGGTTCAGTGAAGGTCCAGCCTTCGCGGCTGAGCGGCAGGGCCGGCACGTGGCAGCTTGCGCAGCCGAATGAATTGAATTTCGCCTGGCCGTGCACGATCGCTTGCGCAATTTTGGGATTGCCTGGAATGACCTGGCCCGGCACCGCCATGGCAGCCTGGAAGATGGAAGCAGCGGTCACGTCGGCGCGGGTCAGCTCGTTGCTGAAGCCATCTCCGTCCTGGTCGGTATTGGCGCCGAAGCGTTCGGTCGACTGCATGCCATGATGGTGGTTGAACGAGGTGTTGGTGAAGTCGCGCAGCGATACCGAATTGCCGGCCTGGTGCCAGGGCCTGATCAACAGCGTGGGCGGGTCGATTGGCGTGGCCGTGATCAGGCTAAGGCGCGGCAGTCCGGTAACCTGGCTGACATCCCACAAGCCGTCGCTGCGCCGGGTCAGCTTGCCGAAACTGACCCCTTTCGCGGTCAGTGCCCGCGTTTCGCCGCGCTTCATGCTGTCGCGGATGCGCTGCAGGTCGGCGGTGATCTCGCGTGCCAGCATCTCGATATAGCCGGCGCCGAACATGCCCGGCGTATGGCGAGAGTTGCCGATGCTGGCCAGAGTGACCGGCTTGCCGCGTTCATCGAGCGCACCGCGCGTCGGCACCAGGTCGGTCCGCTCAAATGTTGCGAAGTCGAAGCGCTGGCCCTGCACGAACACATTCGCCACGAAATCGCCGCTGCCGCCTGTCACGCCGAACGGCTGGTTGTGGCAGCCCATGCAGGAGTTGGCATCCGGGCCGGAAATGCGGTTGAAGCCGCGCGCACCAACCAGCGGCATCGACACATCGGACAAGCCGCGGCCATTGCCCTTGGTGAGCGGGCGGCCGCCGCCTTCGGCCTTGGTCCAGTTGGCGGAGAACACGCGGCGCCCATGTTCGAGCAGCCGTTCCAGCGGCGCCGTGTACTCTTCGTCGTCCTGCATGTGGACGGGCAGGCCCAGCTCAAGGCCGATCTCGGTCTGGCGCAAGGAGGCGTCGACCAGCACGCTGGTGGCGGCTGCGCTGGCGGCAAGTGCAGCCAAGGCCAGTGCGGTGAGTAATTTCCTTTGCATCGCCGGTCCCCTTATTTCTTCTGTGGCGCCTCGGGCGACACCAGTTCGATTTGCAAGGCGCCGCCGTCGGCAGCGGAGCGGCCGGTGCCGCGTCCGAGCATCATGCCGTCGCGCCAGACTTCGACGTTGATGCCGCCGGCCGGCACGCCGCTTAGCGTGAAGCGGCCCTGGCCATCGGTATTGGCCATGCCGAGATACCTGGCATTTGCCGAAGAGCGCACCCGCACTTCGGCATTGGCCAGGGACTTGCCGGCAAGGATGCGTCCCGGGCGCTGTGCCGCGGCGCGTAACTGTGCCGGCGCGGCCTGCTGCGCCGCTGCGCCGCCGCCGGACAGGGCGGTAGTGGCAGCGCCCATTGCCGGCAGCACGGTGCGCACGCTATAGCCGCCGCCTGGCGCCGGCGTCAGTACGACAAAACTGTTATCCAGGTCGAACGGGCTGGCGCCGGTAAAGTACTCGTAGACCGCAGTGGCGGCCGGGACTTCCAGCGTCGGCGTGGCACTGAAATCGACCTGCTGGAAGGGTGAATTCGGGCCCGGCGTGATGCCGGTGATCGCACCGCTCCTGAGTGCCGTGATGCCCTTGAAAGCGAATACGATGCGGCCGTCGCGGAACAGCTGGATCTGCAGGGTATTGCTGCCGCCTTCACCGTATTGGCGGGTGCGGTCGTACGTGACGATGAAGCGATCGGGCAGGGTGTCGTTGATCAGCACGCCGCCGCCGCCGATCAGGTCGTCGAAGAAGGCGGAAACGCGCTTGCGGTTGCTGAAGTCCGCCACATTCTCGGCGTAAGTGTCGTCGCCCGAGCCAAAGGTAATGTAGCCATTGGTGCCGACATAAGCGGTGTTCTCGTTCTGGCCGTAGAACGGGAACGGGAAGGGCAGGCTACGGCCGGTGTAGCAGTCGTCGCAAGTGGTCCATAGCGTGCCATAGTCGGTTTCGAAGCGGACGTCGATGACGCTGATGCGCCCTACATCGGTCTGCCCGCCCAGGACCGGCGCCACGGCCGCCGATGAGCCATTGCGCATGGCGCCGCCTGGCGGGGTGTAGGACGCTTGCAGCACCAGGTTGCCAAGCACGGTGGGTACGCCGCTGATGGCGAAGCGGCCGTCGGCACCGCTGGTGGCGCTGCGGCCACCCGGAGCGGTGACCAGGGCCCCCGCCAGCGGCGTGCCTTCGGCATCGGTTACCTGGCCGATCGCCTGGGTCAACGGGTCAGGCGCTACGCTGACGGTAACCGCCTGGGCGCTGCCTTCATTGCCGCCCAGGTCGCGCGCCACCGCACCCAGCTCCAGGCTGGAGACGCCGGTCGGCACGGTGAAGGTGTACTGGTAGGGCGCGCCGGTGCCGGTGAATGCCGGCTGGCTGTTGACCAGGAAGCGCACCGAGGCGACTGTAATGTCGTCCTGGGCGTCCACCGCAATGGTCAGCGGCGCTCCTTCATAGACCAGGGCACCGTTGGCCGGCGCGGTAATGGCGGCTGTCGGCGGTACGCCGGCCAGGTCGATGCGTGGCTGGTACTGGCCGATGTACAGGCGGCTGTCGCCGCTGCTGCCGCCGCGTGCCAGGCTGTTGCGGTCGGCGGCCAGGTAGATGTAGCTGTCATCGGCGGCAATGCCCATGCCGTTGTCGTCGCGGGCGCTGAAGTTCAGGATCGCGCGCGGCTGCAATACCTGCGGGTTGCTGGTGTCGACGATAGGAACGCCGTTGACGAAGAGCACGTCCGCCCCCAGCGCGAAGTTGCCGCTCAGGATCACGTTGTTGAGCAGGCCGCCGAGCGACTGCTGCGTGCGCGACAGGATGGCCGGGGCTGCCAGGTTGGCGATGTCGACCGAGGTCATGCTGTTGGCGTAATCGGCCACGATGGCTGTATTGCCGCGCAAGGCAACGCCGCGCGCATCGCCGGTGGCCGCCGTGCCGCGCAGCAGCGGCGCCGACACGTTGCTGACGTCCACCAGTTTCAAGCCGGCTTCGCCCATTGCCACGGCCGCCAGGTTGCGGTTGGGATCGAGGTCCAGGTTCCAGGCCGTGCCGCCCAGGCCGATGGTGCCGGCCTGGATCATGGCGCCGGGATTGGCCACGCTGACGAGGTACAGGCTGCTGCCCGATACCACGTAGGCCATGCTGCCGCGCACCTTCACGCCCATCGCGTTGCCCACCGCTGCGAAGGTGCCCAGCAGGCGCGGTGCGGCTGGCGTGGACACATCCACTACCTTCAGGCCGCCGCTGGTGGCCAGGTAGGCGATGTTGCCGGCCAGGGTGATGTCGTTGGCGCTGGCACCGAGGTTCAGGCTGGCCAGCAAGGTCGGGGTGCGGCGGTCGCTGCCGAGTGCCACCACGTGCAAGCCGGCCGAGCCCGCTGCGACATAGGCGAATTCACCGCCCACCGCCACGCCGTTGGCCAGGCCGGGAATAGCGACGAAGGACAGCGCTCCCGGCGCGAAATCCTGCACGGTTCCCAGCACGGTGGCGGAATGGCCGTTGTTGCTGACCGTGATGGTGCAGCTGCCCGCAGTGCTGGCGTAGACCCGGCCATCGGGCGCGCCGAAGTTGCAGGAGGCGACATTGCTGCTGGCGTATTGCGTCTGGCGCGCGCTGCTGGTGAGGTTGATCTCGCTGCCGTCGATCAGCGTCCCGGTCACGGTCAGCTGCACGCTGGCGCTGCCGGACAAGGAGTTGACGACCAGGGTGAAGTTGCCCGGCGTGACGCGGACGCCGGCCAACGCTGCGCCCAGGTTGACGCTGGCCGGGTTGGTCGGGTCGCTGCCGGTCTGGATCTCGATGCCGTCGCGTACGCCGTCGCCGTCGGTATCGGCGAGCAGCGGACTGGTGCAGAAACCACGGGTGCAATGCGCTTCATCGCCGTCGCTGAGGCCATCGCCGTCGGTATCGGGATTGCGGGGATTGGTGCCGGCGCGGTATTCGTCCACTGCGGTCAGGCCGTCATGGTCCAGGTCGAGCAGGGCGTCGGCCCCGTTGTTGGGATTCATGCCGAGGCGCAGTTCTTCATCGTCCGGAATGCCGTCGGCGTCGCTGTCGGCGCCAGACAGGGCGACGCGCAGCTGGGTGATGCCTTGCGTCCCTTCGTTGGTGGCCTGGATCGCCACGGTGCCGCTGCGCACGGCGGTCACCAGGCCGCTGGGGCTGATGGTGGCAATGGCCGGATTGCTGATGCCGTAGCTGGTGCCCGTGGCCGTGACATCGACCTGGTTGCCGGCCGGGTAGGTCGCCAGCGCCTGCAGCTGGGTGGTAGCGCCAGCGCTGGTCAGCACCGGCGCGCCCAGGCTGACGCGCAGGCTGGACGGGATCGGGGTGGTGGGGCCAAGCAAGATGGGCGGCAGGGAGACCGAGCCGTTGGCCGGAATCGTGAATTCGCTCGACTGTCCATACGAGGTGACGCCGCTTTGCACGCAAGTGGCGCGGGCCCGTACCCTGCCGAAATTGGCCGGCAGGTTGGGTAATACCCAGGTGCCGTCTGCCTTGACCTGAACATTGCGGTTAAGGACGCTGACTGTGCAGTTCTCGTTGAGTCCATTGGATTGCGCATACGCAGGCATGCCGGAGAGCAGCAGGGTGCACGTTAACGCCGCTGCCAGTGCATCTCTCACGCCGTCAAATAAGAACTTCATCGCGCCCCCCGGGTTCGGTTTATTTTGTGCTGCCCAGCGCCGCAATGACTTCGGCATCGTCTGCATCGTAAATATCGAGTTCGTTCTGGAACATGGTGGTCGGCTTGCTGCCATCGATTTCGCGCATGACGAAGATGATGTACTTCTTCCGCAGCTGCACAACCACATCGGCCAAGCGGTAAGGATTGTCAAGGCCGCCGACAGCGACTGGCACCACGAAGAACTCTTTGAGGTAGTCCGGCGCCTTCAGCAGGGGCGCACGCGCGTTTGCCAGCGCATTCTGGTACTGGTCAAAGACCACCAGGCTGCCGCTGGCCTTGCGCTCGACATCGCGGCTCAAGGACAGCGCCTGGCTGTCCGAAAGCGCCGCTTTTCCTTCCGCGGGGCGGTAGGTGACCAGTTTCAGCGGGATGGTTTTGCCGGCGACGGCTTTGCCGTGATCGAAGCGTTGGCTAATCTGGAATTCCAGCTCTTGCATCCCCCTGGCGTTGTCCAGGACTTCCATCTTATGGCCCGGTTGCGCGGCGATGAAGCGGCCTTCCGCGATAAACGCAGCGTTGCCCATGCTGCGCTGGACCTTTTCGGCGGTCGAAAGAATTTGCTTTTTACCGCCCGGGTAAAAGACGTCCTCCGCAAGGACGGCCGGTCCTGCGCTGCAGATGATTATCATGAGTAGTCCTTTGATCAATCGTTTCATGCCTTCCTCCTCTTCGATCAATACGTTACGCCACTTGGCACTTCCACCGTCACACCGCCCTGGCATTGGAAGCCATAACGCATCTCCCCTGCGAAATCGGTATGCGCCGCCTGGCGTGCCACCATGGCGCTCCAGTCGGCGGAGAGCTGTGTCACTGCGGCGGTTTTTGCCTGGTTACATGCCTGCATTGATGCGTACTTTGTGCCGACGATGCCTTTTGCCCCGTTGATGACTGACATCAGGAGGCTGGCGTGCTTCAGTTCATGCGTCGTGGTGCGCGAAATATTGGCGGCGGTGCGCGTGATCGCGCCGCAGCCGGCAACTTGCGCCTTGGTGTGAATGGTGACACGCCAGGCGGCTTTTGGGGTGATGTCGCCGTTCATTGCCGCCTGTTCGCTGCCGCCGGCACAGATGGACGCGCAGCTTAAGGCCTCATCGTAACCAAAACCGGTATTGGCACCGAACTCGCCAAGTGCGACCGCATCGCCATTGTCGTTGCTCGCCGCTGGTGTTGGCGATGCAGGCGGTGGCGGAATTGCCGGACTATCGGCCACCGGCACGCAGGTGCTGCCCTGGCATTGCTTGCAGGTGGGGCAGGTGCCGGCGGAGCCGGAGGTGTTCGGGTCGCCGCCGCAGTGCCAGCCTGCCTTGATCACGCCGGCACCCGGATCGGAAGTGATGGTTGCGCCGTCCTCGCTTACCGTGGCGCTGCCGATGGCGACGAAACTCGCCAGGTCGTGGTCGTAGGAATACATCTCGGTCACGGCGCGCGGAGGCAGGCCGTCGACGTTGGGCATGGTCATGCGCGCGGCCGGGCTGAAATGGGTGCCGACCGGCTGGATGGTGACCACGAAGCGCGGCTGCTGGCCGAAGCCGGGCGCCATCGGCACCTTGTCCATATTGACCGGTGTGACCGATACGCAGCCGCTGCGCGAGCCGCCGGCAAAGGTGGCCGAACCGGGCGCGATGGCCAGGGCAAAGCCGGGCACCTCGGGCAGGGTCAGTGTGCCACCCGTGGTTTCGTTGACGCAGATGCGGTTGTTCGGGTTGATTTCGGGCAGGAAGACCGGCATCCCGAGGGTATTGTTCTGGCCCGCGACGGTGATCATGTCGAAGTCCAGCGTCGGCCAGGTGCCGGGGCGAGCGGCTGTGCCGCCGTCGGCCATCAGCTTGAACACGCCGACCGGTACCGGCTGCATTACGAACTGGCCTTGCGCGTCGGTTTGCACGGGCGTCGCCATCTCCTGCGGGATATTGCTGCGGTTGCCCTGGGTAATGTGCAGCAGGCGCATGGTAACGCCGGGGAGAGGGTTGTTGCTGTTGTCCAGCACCACGCCGGTGATGCGGGTTTGCGCCGCCGGTCCCGGCACCAGGCCGGTAGCGCTGAAGGCAGCCGCGAAGCCGGGGTTGCCGGTGAAATTGGCTTCCACCACGTTGTTGCCGACACCCTGGTCCGGTCCCAGGATCAAGGTCGCGGCAATACGTCCATCGCTGTCGCTGGTGGTCTGGTACGTGGCCTGGTGCGTCGCGCCGAATCCGCCACCGCCGCCTTTCACCTGGAAGGTGACGGGAATGTTGGCGAGCCGGTTGTTGTGGGCATCGGTGACGATGGCAATCAAGGGCAGGGGCAGGGGCTGGCCTACCACACCGGTCTGGGTATTGCCGGAGTCGACCACCATGAGTTTGGGGCCGCCGGGTGCGCCGATGGCAACGAAGTCGACGGTAGCCTGGCTGCCGGCGGTACTGGCCTCGACCAGGTTGCCGCTGCCGGTGCGCCGGCCCAGGCGGTAGAACACCTTGGCCTTGCCTTCGGTGTCGGTATTGACGGCCAGCGCGGAGAGCGCGCTGCCCGGGGCCGTGCCGGCGGCCAGTGTGCCGTCCAGCCCGACGACCCTGAACACGACAGGCTGGTTGGCGAGCGGCGCGCCTTGGGCATTGGTCAGCGCCACCACGAGTGGCGCGGGCAGCAGGTTGCCGGCCGGGCCGCTCTGGTTGTTGCCCGATACGAGCCGGAGTCCGCCGGCTGCCGCCAGCCGGGTCAGCGTGGTGCTGGTGGTCGCCCGGTTGCCGGCGCGGTCGGTGACCGTGGCCTGGATGGTGTTGGCGCCGGGACTGAGCGGCACTTCGCGTGCCGTAAAGCTTCGGTTCAGCACTTCGGCGCTGATGCCGTTGACGGTGACGGTAGCCTGCTGCGGATTGACGGTGCCGACCACGATGTCGTTGACCATGCCGCTGACGGTGACGCTGGCGGCATTGGTGCTGCCGTTGGCGGACGGCGAGTAAATTTCGATTTTCGGTGCGGTGGTGTCGAGCGTGACCAGGATGCTGCTGGTGGTGGTGCTGCCGCCGCTATTGGTGGCGACGGCCGTGATGGTGTTGGGCCCCTCATTGAGCGGAACGGAGGCGTTGAAGCTGGTGCCGCTGAGAATGGCGGCGATGCCGTTCAGCGTGACCTGGGCGGCCGGGTCGCCGACCTTGCCCGAGACGGTGACCACCGGCGTGTTCAGGTAGGCTCCGCTGGCCGGCGCGGTGATCTCGGCGCTGGTGGCGGTGCCGGTGATCGCTACGCTGAGCACGCTGGAATACACCGCCTGGCTGTAGCCGGGGAAACTGCCGGCCACGCGATAGCGCACGGTACCGGGCGCGTTTTCAAGGATGGTGCTGAGCAGGCTGTAGATCTTGTCGGCAGCTTGCGCATCGCCTTCCGCACCGTCGTCATGCAACTGGCCCAGGTTCGCCAGCACCGCGCCGTCGCCATCGATTTTCTGCAGCACGAGGGAAGTGGGCGGGACTTCGGACTCGACGCTGGCGCTGGCCAGGCCGATCACAGCGGCGCCGGCCGGGGTGCTGGCGACGCTGAAGCTGGCGGCCGTGATCTTGGGAGCGCCGCTTGCACCCGTTACCGCCAGCGTAAGCGGGGCCGAGAGGGTGCGCTTGATTTCGCGCTTGTAGGCGGCCGAGACCTGGAAGCGCACGCTGCCTGCATTCGCCTCATTGAGCTGCATGTCCAGCGTGTACAACTGGTCGTTTGCAATGGCGTCGCCTTGCCGCCCATCGTCATGCAGCACGCCGACGATGCTCTGCACGCTGCCGTCGGCGTTCAGCCGCTGCACATTGGCACTGCCTGCAATGTAATTCGGATCGCTGATCGCCACGACGACCTTGACGGTGGCCGGCATAGCTGCCGCGATGCTGGCAGGGCTAAGCACAGGCGTGCCGAGGCTGCCGGCCGCGGCCTGGCCGGACAGCAGGGCTGCCCCCGCCAGCACGGCCGTATGGATCGCAGAATAAACGATTCTCATGCTTGCTCCTTGGCGCATCCGCGACGGGCGCGGGCGCAATGCTTTGCTTCAGATGGATTGCCGGAATTCGCCCGCAAGGGCTTCAGGGATGACGGAACTTGCTGCGTCGGCGCAGCATGAGGGCCAGCCCGCCAAGGACCAGTGCCAGGCTGGCCGGCTCAGGCAGGTCGGTGGCCGGGGTAGTGACGCTGAGGTCGTCGAGCAGGAACGAAAAGCCGTCTGCTGCGGCGCTGATTTCGAGGCGGGCGATCAGGCCGCCAGCAGCGGCAATGCTCAACAGCTCGTTCGCGACGCTGCCCGGATCGCCCGTGCCGTCAGCCGCATTGCTCAGGAAAGCAGAGCTGGTTTGTGCGAGCAGCCTGTTGCTGCTGTCGTAGGCGGACATTGTCAGTCCGCTCAAATAAGTAAAGTAGCCCGACACGGCTTGGGCCGGGGTGGCAAACGTGATGACGATAGGACCGCCGTCGTCAAGGAGGGCGTTGGTTCCCGAATGGAGTGGAAAAGAGAATTCGTTAAGGCTGACGCCGCTTTTCAGGATAGTCGCATGCGTGAACTGCAAGCCGCTGTACTGGCTGGTCAGGCTTGTGCTGTCGGCAAAGGAATCGAAGCTGTAGGACAAGGTACCCGCCGAACTGCCGGCCATGGCGCCGAGCCAGGCAAGGCCGGCCGTAAGCAGTTTTCCCACATTGAGGATGCGCTTGTTCATACCTGATCCCTAAGAATTGATTTTGCGTGCTGGGAGCCTTAAGCAGAAGTTATGCCAGATTGATAAGTATTTGATTGAAAAGAAGTCGTTTGACTTTCATTGTTTAATTTGTAAGATCAAACGACACTTGCTTTCAAATCGACCGTTAGGGTGAACGCGGAATTGCGCAAGCCCGCATTCAAGCGGGCTTGCGCGGCCTGCTTTAGTTTGACGTCACGTGCGTGCACGTCCAGGAAACATTTGAAGCGATCCAGGTCTTCTTCCAGTCGATAGCAGATTGCTCGCGGCAAGCCTGCTCCGAGGAAAACTTCGTATCTTCATAGCGCTGATAAATATAGCCATCAAGCGGACGCCACACAGCACCGTACCAGTAATCTTTTGGATTGATAACGTTGCTGAATTGCTCTACAGGTCGATTCGCTGAGGTGTCTTTATAGTCGACCACAGTTGATCCATCCGTGTTGAGGGAGCGAATCCAAAGCGATTTGCTCTGGTTTCCCACGCTGTCAACCGGCGTGCAGATGCGCACCTTGGTCGTCGAAAATCCCATGGGCAAGGTCATGCAGAAATACGGATTGGGGGCACCGGCAACCACAGACCATTCAGCAGTCGCGGTGTAATCGGGTGTCGGATCGCAATAGTGCGCGAATGCGCCAGCGCGGAACGCCTCGCTATAGCCGGTTGTGCGCAAGCCCGAGAAGAGGACGCCTGAGGAGTTGGTTGACGTCGGCAGTTCGCTCTTGTTCGCGACAGAAATGCACTCTTTAAATGCGTTGTTATCCGCGCCGTAGGCAACGCCGAGGGGCGCCATATTTGCGTCGAGATGGAACTTCCAAAGACTCTGCCTTACCAGGCGGCCGCTGGCGTCAATGCGCTGCAACTGGATGATCCTGGTATTCGTGACGCTTTGTGATTTGCCATTGGTCACAAATGGATAGGATTCTTCGGCTTTGATAATCAGGGTTGCCGTTGCCAGCGAGCCGTCATTTGACGACAGTGGGATCGTCTGATCGGTCTGGATAAAATTCTTGAATGCTTGACTCGCGTTGATGGAGGCAACTACAGGGGGCGCAGGGGTTGTGGGAGTCAGAGGCGCGCCCGTCCCGTTAGAACTGTTTGTTGTGCCGCCACCGCCGCCACATGCACAAAGTGTCGCAAGAATAATCGCTGATACAGTAAATCGTTTCATAGGGTTCCAGAAAAAGTTTTGTCTTGGCGGCAATGATCATAAGACTATGTTGCTTATTTTGCAAGTAACACCGGATCGCAATCCACGAGAATTTTCTTTGTGGCAATATATCGTTTTTAGCAATCCGATTACCGTCATGCGAAATTTTGGAAATACAGTCCTGTTCTGCGCCGCTCTTTTGGGCGCAACGGCGTCTTATGCCGCTCCCAGATTCAAAACTGAGGCTTCACAATTAAGCGCTCAGAAAAGGGAACTGCTTTCCGAGACAATGAAAGTGCTGGACGACTGGAGCGGTGAGAACGAGAAGCTGGTTGCCGCAGGTGTGATGATCGACAGTTTGATCAAATCCGATCCGGACTTCCTGCCGATCTATATCGAGAAAGCCCGCCTGGCCATCATGCGCGGGGCGACCGGCACCAATGATTTCAAGAAGGCCAATCGCGACGCGCTGGCAATCATTGCCGAGGTGCAGAAGAAAGACCCGTCTTACCCCAAGTCCTACGTGCTGGCTGGCCATGCCTTCTTGAATGTTGAAGATTTTGAGAGTGCGAGAAAATCGCTTGAGCGTGCCGAACGTATCGGAACTTCGGACCCTTGGCTCTACAATAATTTCGCCGATTTGTACGGCCGCATGAGGCAATACGACAAGGCGCTCGCCTATGCAAAAAAGGCCTTGATCCAATCGAAAGATAACGGCAAGGCCCTGGTGTCGGCTATTGCCTTCATCAGTGATTTTTCGGGATTCACCGGCCATCCGGTGCGTAGTGCCGATATTTCGCAGCTGCTGTTTGATTCGTTCAAGGATCCTGAGCAGCGCATGCGCATCGCTGTCAGGCTGACGGGCGCCTACCACGGGACGCCGGAAGTCCTGGACCATGCGTATGAGATTATTGAACGGCAGCGGAAAGAAACGCCGGGGCTGGAATCCGCGGATCTTGCATTGGCAGAGTGGTTTCTGGCAAAGGGCTACTGGAAGACCCAGAACATGATCGGGATTTATGATCCGAAGCTCAGTGCTGCGGCCGACAAGATCCTGGATGCCGTCAAGCCGTCCCAATCCGCCAATGGCCGGATCTTTACCGGAAAATTTGCTATCGCCCTTGGTAACGGTGACATCGGCAAAGCCAGTGAATTGCTGAAGGCCGGCGAGGCGGGCGATGTGCCGCGAGGCCGTGTAATGGCGGGCAAGTCATTAATGATGTGGCTGAAGTCGGATTACGCCGAAGTGATCAAGATTGAAGAGGGCCTGGCAGACAGTGAACCGGACTTCGCGAATGAATCCCTGCTGGTCGCTGCCTATTCCCGCCTCGGCCGCAAAGACATGCAGGCGGCTTATTACAAGCGGCAACTGGAGCGAAATCCCAGCGCGTGGACCCTTGGGAACTATTCGCATTTCCTGCTGTTTTTCATGCATGATATTGACGGTGCGATTGTCTACGGCGAAAAGGCCTTGAAGGAAATGAAGTACCCGATGGCGTCGAACACTACATCGCTCGCCTATCTCATGAAAGCGTCGACACTGAAACGTGCAGGGAATGCGGCGGCCGCCAGGAAACATGTGGACCAGGCGAAAGCCATCGGCTTTGACGAAGGCTATGTCTTCCAGTATTGCGACACTTATTGCGCCGATATCCAGAGTTTGTTGACCCGGCCTTAGCCCGCACCTCAGGCCATCCAGAAGAAAACAGCCGTTAGGCGTTTATCCAGATGGTCGAAGCCGAAATACCCGGTCGCTGAATGCACCAGGTTCGCCTTGTACAGCAGGATGCGGTTGAAGCGATTCTCAACTCGCACGTCTTCCTGCCAGGCGTCGGGCGGCAGGCCCTTCACCTTCAGCGCTTCGCGCAGGTTGACGTGCGGCGGCATGCACAGGTTGCCGCCCAGCGTGCCGTTTGGCTGGCGCTGGCGGTAGAACGAGGTGCCGCAATCCGGATCGGGATCAGGCGTGAGGTAGATTACGCAGGCGTAGCGGCATAGCTTGGTCGAATCGGTGTGCGGACGTGCGCCGGAATCCGGCATGCCTACCAGCTGGGCGTAGTTGTGATTGAGCGATGTGCCTTGGGGCGTCGCTTCCTGCCACAGGCGCTTGGCGCCGGTCATCTTCTTCACCCACGTTTCCACGAATTCGATCTCGGGTGGCGTGAGTGCGTTCGGCGTGCGCTTGCCGGGCCAGGGTTCGTTGGCGTAGGGGGCGCCGAGTTCCCAGTAGTCGTGGTTGTAGCAGCGCTGTGAGATTTCCTGGGCATTGGGCAGGAAGTCGTCCTGCACCCAATAGTCACGGCCTAATTGGGGTTTGCGGTAGGGGATGATTGGCAGCATGGCGTAGAGCGTAGCAAGAAAACAGCGATTTAACGGATTCTTAACGCCCCCGCTGTGTTCAGATTGATACGTTACGGGACGATGCCGGCATCAGGCCGCCAGGCGGTCGCCTGCGCGCCTGGCGTTGTCCTGCACCAGCACGCGGGCGCCGCTACGTGCGGCGGCTTCGCGCAGGGCAGGAGTATCGTCCTTGACCAGGATTTCCACGTTCAAGGCGGCGGCCCGCGCCAGGACGTGCGTCAATTCGGCGGTGCCGGTGCCGTGCAGGCTGGCGATGCGCACCGCATCCACACGGGCGTGGCCGAACACGGAGGGCAGCTGGACCGCGGTGGCTACTTTCACCGAAATGCGGAAGCCGTTGCGTCGATAGTTGTCGGCCACGTAGTTCAGCATCCAGTTCTGGCGCGCGTTCACGGCCGGCAATTGCAGTACGATCTGTCCGAGCGGAAGCCCGAGCGAGTCGAGGATGCGCCGGAATGCCATGCCATGGTTGCTGCTGACGGCGCTGAGCAGGCGGTCGTGAACGTTCAGGTGAAGGGGGCGCGTGTCCGGCTCTTCGCCGCGGAAGAAGTTGATGGCGTGCAGCGTGCGGCACAGGCGGTCCAGCGCTACGGATTCGTCGTCGCTGGCGGCGCCATCGAGGTAGGTCCAGACGGGCAGGCCGCAGTCCGCTTCCGTCACGCCGCGCACACGGCCGGCATAAGCGGTGACTGTGCCGCTGCCCAGTTCCCGGATAGGCAGGAAGGTGCTACCCAGCCAGCAGTTGAAGAGTAAGCGTCAACGCAGCGCCGTCTTGAGCGCCACGCTACTTTAACCGATGATGTTCCCAACACCGCTGGGAAGCGGAGTTTAAACGCCGGCGAATTT
>NZ_LMDB01000023.1 GCF_001425005.1 Duganella sp. Root336D2
GTGGGCGACGTGGCGAAAGTCATCGACCCCGARGGCCGCCAGACCGTCAACACGCATGACGCCCGCCGCCGCCTGACTTCGGTCACCAACGCCCTGGGCCAGACCACGACGTACGAATACGAYGGCGCGGGCAACCGCACGCGCGTCGTGCACCCGCTGGGCAATGCCGCRACGTCGACKTACGACGCCGCCAACCGCCTGAAAACGGTCAGCGACGCCGCCGGCACGCACACCTACGGCTACGACAAGGCCGACAACCACGTCTCGTACCTCGACGCGCTGAACAACGAAACGCGCTACGACTACGACGTGCTGAACCGCCGCASCGGCGTGCGCTACCCGGATGGCGCCAGCGAGAGCTTCGTCTACGACGCTGCCGGCAATATGGGCAGCCACGCCGACGGCAACGGCACGGTCATCACGCGCACCTTCGACGCCATCAATCGCGAAACGACCAAGCACTACTCGGCCAGCGAAGACGGCTTTACCGACATCGCCACCGGCTACGACGCCAACAACAACGTGGTGACGGTGGAGCAGAAGGGCGGCAGCACGCGCGCTTCGAGCTACACCTTCGACCGTTTCGACCGCCAGATCACGCACACCGACGCCTTCGGCGCCAAGGTATCGAGCACCTACGAYGCCAACGGCAACAAGCTGTCCACCCTGACCCAGGATGGRCAGGTRACCCGYTACGGCTACGAYGTGCTGAAYCGCCTGACCTCGGTGGTSGGCAARTCGGGCGTGACCAGCTACAGCTACGACCGCTCCAGCCTGGAAACGCGCATCGACTACAACAAYGGCGTGGCCAGCGTMTTCAACTACGACAAGGCCGGCCGCGTCAGCAGCGTGCTGCACCAGAAAGGCGGCAGCAACCTGTCGCGTACCGATTACGAGTACGACAGCAACGGCAACCGCAAGAAGGAGACCATCAACCGCGTCGCCGGCGCCCAGGTCACCNTACGACAAGGCCGGCCGCGTCAGCAGCGTGCTGCACCAGAAAGGCGGCAGCAACCTGTCGCGTACCGATTACGAGTACGACAGCAACGGCAACCGCAAGAAGGAGACCATCAACCGCGTCGCCGGCGCCCAGGTCACGAGCTACGACTACGACGGCGCCGACCGCCTGACCCGTACCGTGACCACCAGCGCTGCCAAGTCGGTTGCCACCGACTTCGGCCTGGACGCCATGGCCAACCGCCTGACGGAAACCGTGACCACCACGGCAAACGGCAGCGCGCCAACGGTGAGCAAGCGCACCTCGACCTACGGCTCCCGCAACGAGCTCAAGACCATCGACGACGGCAGCGGCGTGATCACCACGCTGAACTACGACGGCGAAGGCAACCTGACSGAGAAGAAGCAGGGCAGCGATAGCACCATCTACCGCTACAACGGCAACGACAASCTGATCTCGGTAGCGCGCAACGGCACCACGCTGGGCCGCTACAGCAACGACCACCTYGGCCTGCGCATCGAGAAGGAAGCCAAGGACCCGCTGCAACCAGGCGCACCACCGGTCAAGCTGCGCACCCTGTGGGACGGCCGCAATGCCTTCCAGGACCGYGACAGCGGCGGCGAAGTCATCGCCCGCTACGACAACGACGGCCGCCACCCKGTCGGCATGTGGCACCGCGACGACGGCAGCCAGGCGCTGCATCGCGACGCGCTGGGCTCGATTGTTGCCACCACCGACGGCAGCGGCAAGCTGAAGAGCGAAATCGTTTACGACGCCTTCGGCAACATCACCGAAGCGACCGGCCAGAGCGCCAACAAGTTTGGCTACACCGGCCACCAGATGGATGCGGAGACGGGGCTGGTGTACTTCCAGGCGCGTTATTATGACCCGCAGCTGGGGCGATTCATCACGCAAGACCCTTATGAAGGTGATTGGAACACTCCGCTGTCGCTGCATCACTACTTATATGCGTACGCCAACCCAGGGCGCTTTGTCGATCTTAACGGATACGACGCCGTGGATACGTTAAACGGTATTGCCAATTCGGTCGTGAACTTCTTCTTGGGTGGCGATGCCGATATGGTTTCGGACTATACGCAACTGCAAGCCTGGCAAGCGGCAAATCCGAATCGGACCTGGAACTCGGGAACGGCCGAAAGGGTATATCAGGTTGATCTCCGCAATTGGAGCTTTAAGAAAGAAATTGTTACCGGGAAGACGACGACTGAGAAGCTGAAAAATACTCTTACCCTTGGGATACCTGCACTCGGAGAGAATATTGGTAACTTCGCTGGGGCGGCAGGCGTTGCATTGGATAACGATGCGAATCCGGCCATCCTCCGTCAGGCTCATTACGATTTGGGCAGCAACGGCGTGGGCGTCGGTATTGCTGTCGCACAGGTAGGATTGTCAAAACGATCTGCCGCAGCTGGCGGCCAAACACGAGTACCGTCGGCTAATGCTCCGGTCGCCAAAGCACCAGGTAGTGCAGGAGTGGCATCAGCCGCAGAAGGTACCGTGGTTACCGTGGCAGAGGCACGAAGCGGCGGGGGAGTGCGCGCCGCAAGAAAGCCGAACGAAAAAGCTGGCACTGAGCAACAATCCGCAGAGGTAAGGCGCGTCAATTGCGATACATGTTTCGTTGCAGGGACCTTGGTTGCTGTAGACGGCGGGTTTAAGGCGATTGAAGACGTACGCATCGGCGATCTAGTTCTTTCCAAGAGTGAGGAAACTGGTGAAATCACATACAAGCCAGTGACCGATCTGATCTTGACCCGAAATAAGGGGGTATTTGATCTAACTATCCGCACACCAGAAGGTGGCGTAGAAGTACTGTCCGTAACAGACAACCATCCATTCTGGGTACTGAACAAGGGTAGCTTCATTAGCGGTTTGGAAGAGGCAGGATGGGTGGAGAGCGGCAATCTGAAGCCTGGTATGCGGGTTCAGACGGGTGCTGGAGACGGGCTGCTGGTGGAGTCGCTTGTTAGCACAGGGCAGTCGCCAGACACGTATAATTTGACGGTCTCAGAGTTCCACTCTTATTTTGTAGGGAAAAATCGGATCTGGGTACACAATGTCAAGTGTGGAGAGCTTGGCGAATCAGCTACTTATAGGGATGCAAAAGGCAGACTGAGGGATGCACGAACAAAGCAATATGCCCCGGATCCCGAATCCGCTGCCTCTCGCGGGGAGTTGACGCCGGTCCAGCAACTTCGTAGACAGCAACAACCTGAATTCGATGGGCGGCGAGCAGCGACGCTGGAGCGAGACAAGCTTTGTGTCTACTGCCAGAAAAAGAAGGCGACTGAACAGGATCACTTCAATTCAGTTCAGGAAGTATATGGACGCGTTGCGGCGGGGGAGATGACTATGGAAGAAGCCGCTAGATTCTTGGCATCGCCGGAAAACTTGGTGGGGGCATGTGGCGGTCTGGCCGGGTGCAATCCATCGAAAGGAGGTAAGCGAGCTACCTTATTGGAGACAGACAAGATGCATTGGCGGGCGGTTGACCCAACTCCAGAGATGAAGGCTCGTATTGAAGCATTGGATAGTGAAAGAATTCGGAAATAATAAATGACACCAAATGAAAAACAAACGCTGGCTTTTGTAATAAATGAGCTTAAGCCAGTTCAAAAGATCAACTCTTTGGAATTTGACTTGGACGAGCGTGCCGGCGGATACCTCGTTGCGCACTGTCAAATGGAGTTCGATACAGGTGATCCGGTCTATGCAGTGTTCACACTGGGACGGTTTTCTAATCACATCTTTTTGACGATCACGAATGGTGATCCAGTTCGCCTAGCCAATGTACTAGCTGGAGTGGAAAGATACGATTCGTCGAATAAGCAGTTGGGATTCGGCCATACGATGCGTATGGAAAATAAGTACTTGGACGAGAACAACAAATCGGCGCTACTATTCCTTCGGCCCAGACTG
The DNA here is from genome assembly GCF_001425005.1 of Duganella sp. Root336D2. Classification (GTDB taxonomy): domain Bacteria; phylum Pseudomonadota; class Gammaproteobacteria; order Burkholderiales; family Burkholderiaceae_D; genus Rugamonas. Next base: position 3,899 of record NZ_LMDB01000023.1, read on the forward strand.
CTTCCTTTTCTTGATAATTTTCAGGATTGCTCGGACGTCGGTGGTCGGCATCTTGAATTCTTCTTGGTCGTTTTTCTTAATGAAGATGAGTACACACACAAATTGTCTAATGGCTTAGATGCGCTGTATGACAAATTTCAAGCTGAAAAGAAGAACCTTTTTGCCATTGGCTAATAACCTTGCCAGCCTCGAGTGCCCCGTTCAGTTGCCTGCCCCGTTCAGTGTTCAGTTGAAATTGGGGTAGGGGGCTGCGGCACGCTTTTTTCAAACCMAAAGCGGGCCGTCGGACACAACTCGTTGACCGTCGAGCCGCTTTAATCAGCAAACTGTCTGCCCGCCCGAGTCAATGTGCCTGCAATTTCAGCAATTCCAGGCCAGCAGGCGAGCACGAGCCTGAACACCTGTCGTTCRCCATGTTCAATAGRCCGCCACTTGGTTGCTGGCTAATGCAGCGGCACGAATCCTTTCAGAAGCCCGTTCCAGCCCTGGTATGGAACGAACGCTTTCGGMGGGTTCAGATAAGGAYTGATGCCGCGCCAGGCCTCCATCGGTGTCCAGCCAAACAGATGCTGATGCGGCCGAATCTCGTTGTACCACTTCCTGAACGTGGCAAGCAGCGAGTCCAGGTCCTGCGGGCGGTCAGGCACCAGCAAATTCAGCTTCTGCTTCAAGGTCAGGAACAAGCGCTCAATGCGCCCGTTTTGCCAGGGCTTGCCACGCTCGATAAAGCGATGCTTGATGCCGAGCGCACGTAGTCCTTGCGCGAATTCCTTGCTGTGGAAGACTGGAGCGTTGTCGGTGCAAATCCGCTTGGGTTTACCGTAAATGACAACGGCTGCGCGCAGCTTGTTCAGCAGCACCTTTGATGTCTGGCCCTCTGTGCGGGAAAGATGAATGCAAAGGCGTGTGCCGCAGTCGATGATGCCAAAGATGAAGTGCGCTCCCTACCGCGTCATGCTTTCCAGTGGCATCCACGCCCCATTCTTTGTTGGCTGGAATATGCTTCGGCAGCCGATGCTTGGTGCGCTGCTGGACAGCGCGCATGTCCGAGGCGTAGCGCCGCAGCCAGTCGCAAATGGTGCCCAAGCTGATCGACTGGCCAAGGGCTGCGCCTTGTCGATCAAACTGGGCCTTGATCTGACGGATGCTCAGGCCGTGCCGATGCAACGCCAGCACCAGTTCGACCGCCTAGTCAGGCTTGCGGTTGCGCCGCGTTGGGCGTGGTGGTGCCGGGCGAACTCGCAAGTTTGGTGGCTGCGCTGCTCTTCGGCCGAAGTCGGCTAGCAAAGCATGCTTGCGCAGTACTTGCCGCAGATGCTTGCGCCACCAGTCCATGAAGTAGATGTAGTACTGAAGCAGAAAATTCATTCGCTGTAGTTGTTTGTACCGATATTTGCCGTGCGATCCGGCATTCAAAAGCAGGCATCATGAATGCAGCTTTTCACCTTTAACTGCGGGCGCCTTCTTCACGCGGCAGCATCAATCGATTAGAATTCTGGCAGCCTGTCCGTGCAAATGTTTTGCCGACGCAAAACGGCAATCGATCTTTAAAAATCCGTTCCATTTGCAGCCTGTGAAATGATGAATTCGCAGGCTGCCGGAGGCCATGGGCCTCTATTGAATACAACTACGACAAGAACGGCAACCGCGTCAGCGC
>NZ_LMDB01000024.1 GCF_001425005.1 Duganella sp. Root336D2
TGTGTCCATAATCGAATTTGTGGGCACAACTGCTGTGCCAAAATTCAATCATGCTGGGACGAAATTATCCCGTCCAGACGGTACTCATAAGACGCTTACTTTGGAAAGCGCCAAGTCTGCGTTGAAGACTTATGATATTAGCGCTGCACAAGGCGCAGCAGCGCTGGCAAAAATTAGCGCGACTGAGGCGAAATTGGCTTCTGGAAAGCTTGGTTACCAGCTCTTTACCAGTCAATGTGCGACTTTTGCTTGTGCCGTTGCAAGAGCCGCTGGCGTTAAGCCACCGGCTGCTGGCCTAATTGCTCAGCCCCGTAAGATTTACGATTCAATAAAGAACGAGGATTTGTAAGATGTACGTACTGTCGATTGATGTTGAAACCACGAGTTTTATGGAACTTAGCGTTAGTTCGACGCCCAAAATTGTGGGGAGTGTACTTGTAGATGAACATGCAATTAGATATACATTAAAATCCGGAAAAGGAGCAATTCCAAGAGCTACGATTGATAGGATTTTTATTGCCAATTTTGGAATAAATTGTTTCTCGGTCGATATTCATACAAGAGGTGATGAGGCGTGGAATTGGAGAATGGAAAGAAATCACCCGATTCTAAATTGGTTAAATTTGATACGAAAATCAATTGATGGAAAGGTGGAGTTGGGCTATTTTGAATGTCAGGCCGATGCGGAGCAATTTCATGAGTTCTTGAAGAAGAATTTATATCCGACTTCCTGGTCAAACGGATGACGGAAAATTTCAAGCCAGTAACGTAGGGACAGGGACAGACCCCTGTTCCTGGGAAATATCGAGCATGCCCTCTGACTAGGCGGGAACTGGCTGCGCCTGTTCTTCTTTCAAAGAAAAAAACCGTCCCCAACCCGCTGCTGCTTGGCGCGGGTTCCGGGTACGGATTACGTTTTTAGCTGCTAAGAAAGTGCGCTAAGCGTTGGCCTGAGTCAGCACCGCTTCAAGCATTTCCATCACAAAGCGCTGCTTCTGCTTGGGCAACTCGCTGATGCGCTCGATATTGCGTTCGAGTTGCGATGCCGGTCCGCGCTTGCCGCGCCCTAAGTGGCATTCCGTGCCGAACAGCTCATCGAGCGACACATTCAACACCTTCGCCACCACCGGCAGGGCCGACACCGGGATGCGCCGCCGCCCTCGAGCCCGACGCCAAGGAAAATCCTGCTGACTGGAACGATGACGGCGCTTTCGCTGCGTGCATCGAGCACATCGTGCAGCTAAAAAACTGTGAAGGTCCATCGGAAAAGGCGCTGTTACGCAGTAACGCACCCTTGCGACAACGGGCGCTATCGGCCAAACTCGCGTCTAGAAAATTTCCGCTCTTTAAAAACAAAATCTCCCGCGCGTTCGCCCGTAAGCCATTGATGCGTCTAGCAAAAATGGCATGCGGTACGACCGCTCGCGTCAGCGCGCAAAGTTTACCTCTATGCGTATGCAAATCCGACGACCTTCATTGATCTGACGGGTTACTACAGCGTAAGACAGTTTGGCAACGACGCTGCGTACTACACTGGCGCGGCTGTTGGCGGTGTGGTCGGTGCTCCGGTTGGCGTTGCTAAAGCGGTGTACGGAACCGGCGCATTTATTGTTGATGCGGGACTGGCGGTGGGTGGCAATAAAGGCGGCGCGGACCGAATGACCGAGCGTGGCAAGGCCGTTGCTGAGGTTCTTCTGCAGCCACGTTTGGTCAAGGACAGGATTGACGCGTCCATCAACGTGACTGTTTCGAAAGCGGCAGAGCGGCGCAACGCTGGAAACGATTTCGGTGCCGGACTCGGACTTGGATTTGAAGGCGGCGAGGTTGCTGGGCCTGTTGTTGTGGGTACTTTACGTTTCCCCAAAACTGAGATTCCGAGAATTCCAGGAGTGGAAAGAGATTCGATCCCGTCTAAATCTCCAGTGAAGGAAGCGCCACGGCCGCCACCGACAGAAGCTGCGCGGTCAGATGCGGGAATTACGAAAGAAGGCCCGACAAAGGACATTTCTGTTGAACCGGCACCTTCGGGAACGAAGACCGTGGTGAAACCGAAAACATTCATCACATATGAATTCAAAAATGCTGCTGGTGAGGTTGTGTATGTGGGACGTGCAAGCGGTAAGGGGACGCCAGAGCAAGTGATGAAACAACGTCTGGCTAAAGGTCATGATGTCTATGACGCAAATCCTGGACTGATACCTGAAGTTCGTGCGACCCAGGGTAGCGCATCTGCGAATAAGGGAGCTGAAGGCGTGCTTTACGAGCAACGTATGCGGGAAGGCGCCAGCCTATTGAATGACCCAAAGAGTCCTCCGTTGAGCAGCAAGCCTGCTAAAGCTGCGGAAGTTCGAGAAAAGATTTCCGACTATAGTGAAGATTTAAAACATTAAGAGGTGACTGAGATGAGTGATGTGTTCGTGGAAGTTGTTATAAATGTGGCTGATGCATCCGCTATTGGTATCGAGAGCCGAGACGAAATAGAAGATCCGCTGGAAGAAGCATTGTCTGCTAGCGGCTTGGGCGAAGTTACGGGGGGCGGTGGGGGGATGGGCGTTTATATCATCGATGTAGAGGCCGTCGAGCAGCAGTTCGATGATGCTTTGCTCGTTATAAGGCAAGCTCTTCAGGCGTTGAACGTGCCTACAAGTACAAGAATCAAAAGGCGGACGCCTATTAGTGTTGAGTTCTTGGTGTATGAGGCACCATGACATAACAACAGGGGACAGCCTTCCGGTACTCGTGTTGTTCGGCAATCCCGACGACCTCTCAGGCGCGGGGGCAGTCAGGCACGGGTGCCGACAAACCGATACGGGCAGAAAATTAGGCAGTCCCACGTCGGCCCTGTGGACGTTTGAATACTGTCCGTATCCTGTCCGTATCCTGTTCGTATGCTATCCGTATGCTGTTCGTATCTCAGTCGTGGTGGGTAAAAATCTTCTGCCGAGGGAAAGCCCCAGCAAGAAGCGGTACTGGGCGGGTGCGCGGGGAGTCCCCGCCACCCCTGCCGGTCTATCACACATCACGCAACCTCCGGTTTCTGCGGCGAGCCGCGCTGCGCTTGGCCCTTCGCGTTAAACGCTTCGCTGCGCTCTGTTAAACGCTTGGCCGCGCGAATCTCGGTAAGCCATTGAGCCTAAAGGGTCCGGTCTGAATAAATCGTTATTCAGCAATGCCTGGGCTGGAGTCGGCGCCAAGTCCACGCCACCGGAATCGGCGGCGGCATTGCCTGGGCTGCGATCAAGGCCAAAAGAAGCCGCAGCTTCCGCAGGA
>NZ_LMDB01000025.1 GCF_001425005.1 Duganella sp. Root336D2
GCCGCCAAGTCGGTTGCCACCGACTTCGGCCTGGACGCCATGGCCAACCGCCTGACCGAAACCGTGACCACCACGGCAAACGGCGGCGCGCCAACGGTAACCAAGCGCACCTCGACCTACGGCTCGCGCAACGAGCTGAAGACCATCGACGATGGCAGCGGCGTGATCACCACGCTGAACTACGACGGCGAAGGCAACCTGACGGAGAAGAAGCAGGGCAGCGACAGCACCATCTACCGCTACAACGGCAACGACAACCTGATCTCGGTCGCACGCAACGGCACCATGCTGGGCCGCTACAGCAACGACCACCTTGGCCTGCGCATCGAGAAGGAAGCCAAGGACCCGTTGCAGCCGGGCGCACCCCCGGTCAAGCTGCGCACCCTGTGGGATGGCCGCAATGCCTTCCAGGACCGCGACAGCGGCGGCGAAGTCATCGCCCGCTACGACAACGACGGCCGCCACCAAGACCATCGACGACGGCAGCGGCGTGATCACCACGCTGAACTACGACGGCGAAGGCAACCTGACSGAGAAGAAGCAGGGCAGCGAYAGCACCATCTACCGCTACAACGGCAACGACAACCTGATCTCGGTAGCGCGCAACGGCACCAYGCTGGGCCGCTACAGCAACGACCACCTTGGCCTGCGCATCGAGAAGGAAGCCAAGGACCCGYTGCAGCCGGGCGCACCMCCGGTCAAGCTGCGCACCCTGTGGGATGGCCGCAATGCMTTCCAGGACCGCGACAGCGGCGGCGAAGTCATCGCCCGCTACGACAACGACGGCCGCCACCCGGTCGGCATGTGGCACCGCGACGACGGCAGCCAGGCGTTGCATCGCGACGCGCTGGGCTCGATCGTCGCCACCACCGATGGCAGCGGCAAGCTGAAGAGCGAGATTGTTTACGACGCCTTCGGCAACATCACCGAGGCGACCGGCCAGAGCGCCAACAAGTTCGGCTACACCGGCCACCAGATGGATGCGGAGACCGGCCTGGTGTACTTCCAGGCGCGTTACTACGACCCGCAGCTAGGCCGCTTCATTACGCAAGACCCGTATGAAGGCGACTGGNGTTGCATCGCGACGCGCTGGGCTCGATCGTCGCCACCACCGATGGCAGCGGCAAGCTGAAGAGCGAGATTGTTTACGACGCCTTCGGCAACATCACCGAGGCGACCGGCCAGAGCGCCAACAAGTTCGGCTACACCGGCCACCAGATGGATGCGGAGACCGGCCTGGTGTACTTCCAGGCGCGTTACTACGACCCGCAACTGGGGCGCTTCATTACGCAAGACCCGTATGAGGGCGACTGGAACACGCCGCTGTCGCTGCACCATTACCTGTACGCCTACGGCAATCCGACGGTGTATTACGACCTGAATGGGTACGAATCCATTTCGGCCACTATTGACAACTGGGCAGAGGGCTGCGGAGCATGGTCATGCGCAGGCTATGCATTTATGAAGGGAGCAGCGGCTGGCCTGACCTTCGGATTTACAACGGTGCATGACCCGGTTGCGGACCAGTATTACGAAGGCAAGATCACTCGCAAGCAATACTTCGGCCGAGGCATGGGCGGCGGTATGGCGATTGTTGGCATCAATGCTGCGAGTGTCTTCATTGGTGGAGGTGCCGGCAGTACGGTGACGACGACGCTAGGTGGCCAAGTACTGCGCAGCGCCGCCGTCGGTGGTGTGACTGCAGCGGGCACCGATGCGGCGACCCAAAGTGTCAACATCGCTGCTGGCTTGCAGGATCACTTCGATGGCAAACGTACCCTGACATCTGGTGCCATCGGCCTCGGCGTAGGGGTGCTCGCGCCAGTTGGCGTAGCAGCATCACGCACGAAGATGGGCCAAGCGGTTATCGGTGCGGTTAAAGATAAAGTTGGCCAAGTTGCGAATGCCATGCGTAAGCGTCAATCTGCCCCGCCAGCGACCAAACCGCCTGTGGCAGTGAAGGCGAGCACTGCGAACCAGAACGAAAATATCACCGTTCAAGAATCAAACGATGGAGCGGGCAGGCGAGTTGGCAAGGCAGGCCATGAAGAAGCCGGTACTTCTCAGGAGTCCGTCAAGGCCGATAAACGAGGAGAACAGAAAACGCCGGTCATTACGACGGCAGACGAGCCGGAAGTTAAGGAATTTGTCAAAGAGTTTGAAAAGAAATACCCGGGTAGACCCTATCAGTCAGGACACAAGCGAACGCACAGCGATGGTCGCGAACTGGAAATCGATTTTGAAACTGATAATGCTATCGTCGAGATCAAAGCCGGGCAAGGACAGGGGCTATCTCGTCAAGTTAAGGATAGATTGGATCCTTCGATAAACCCGAGTGGGAAAGTATGTATCGGCCTTGCTTGCGACAGGAAGGGTTTCTCTATCCACGCCAAGAAATCTGTTGAGAAGGCAGGGGGCCTTGCATCTGATAAAATGCAGGAAGTAATTGACGTGATCGCAGAATAGATCTTATGAACGACGTATTCTATTTTTCCTCTTCTGATATCGCTTTGGACAAAGTATGTAAATTACTTAGTGAGGAATTTTCATACAATCTCTACTTGACAGAAAATCAAGACGCGCTGCAAATAGACATGAGCGATTCAATGCGTTTTCAAGTACAGAAGATGAATATCAATGATGATTTTGGTGGGCCAGCAGATTTGGAAGTGATTTCACGAATTAACGCGAGAAGCTGCTTATGTGTTTCGTATCACAACGTGAATTTGCCCGAATTGAAGGTGGTTTTGAGGACACTTCTGCAGAGTTTTGGCGGTTGGGTCGGAAGTGATGCGGAGGCTTTTGAGCCGCTCTATTCTTTGGAAAATATCGATTCAATGCCGACTTAGTGCCGCTGCCCCCGTTCAACTGCCCCGTTTAGTTGCCCCGTTCAGTGTTCAGTTGAAATTGGGGTAGGGGGCGGCGGGCCACTTTTTTCAAGCCAAAAAGCGGGGCGTCGGGCACAACTCGTTGACCGTCGAGCCGCTTTAATCAGCAAACTGTCTGCCCGGCCAACTCAATGTGCCTGCTATTTCAGCAATTCCAGGCAAGCACGCGAGCGCGAGCCTGAACACCTGTCGTTCGCCATGTTCAACGGACCACATGGTTGCTGGCTAATGCAGCGGCACGAATCCTTTGAGAATCCCGTTCCAGCCCTGGTATGGAACGAACGCTTTCGGTCGATTCAGATAAGGGTTGATGCCGCGCCATGCTTCCATCGGTGTCCAGCCGAACAAATGCTGATGCGGACGAACCTCGTTGTACCACTGCCTGAACGCGGCAAGCAAGGAGTCCAGGTCCTGAGGGCGCTCAGGCACCAGTAGGTTCAGCTTCTGCTTCAAGGTCAGGAACAAGCGCTCAATGCGTCCGTTTTGCCAGGGCTTGCCACGCTCGATAAAGCGATGTTTGATACCGAGCGCGCGTAATCCTTGCGCGAATTCCTTGCTGTGGAAGACCGGTGCGTTGTCGGTGCAAATCCGCTGCGGCTTACCGTAAATGGCAACGGCTGCACGCAGCTTGTTCAGCAGCACCTTTGATGTCTGGCCCTCTGTGCGGGAAAGATGAATGCAAAGGCGAGTGCCGCAGTCGATGATGCCAAAGATGAAGTGCGCGGTGCCTGCCGCGTCATGCTTTCCAGTGGCATCCACGCCCCATTCTTTGTTGGCTGGAATATGCTTCGGCAGCCGATGCTTGGTTCGCAGCTGAACGGCGCGCATGTTCGAGGCGTAGCGTCGCAGCCAGTCGCAAATGGTGCCGAGGCTGATCGACTGGCCAAGGGCTGCGCCCTGCCTATCAAACTGGGCCTTGATCTGACGGATGCTCAGGCCGTGTCGATGCAACGCCAGCACCAGTTCGACCGCCCAGTCAGACTTGCGGTTTCGGCGCGTTTGGCGTGGTGGTGCCGGGCGAACTCGCAAGTTTGGTGGCTGCGCCGTTCTTCGGGTGAAGTCGACTAACAAAGCTTGCTTGCGCAGCACTTGCCGTAGATGCTTGCTCCACGAGTCCATGAAACAGATGTAGTACTGAAGCAGAAAATTCATTCTTATAGTTGTTTGTACAGATTTTTGCCGTGCGATCCGGCATTCGAAAGCGGACATCATGAATGCAGTTTTTCGCTTGTAATGACGGGATCTTTCTTCACGCGGCAGCATCAATCGACTAGAATTCTGGCAGCCCGTCCGTGCAAATGTTTTGCCGACGCAAAACGGCAATCGATCTTTAAAAATCCGTTCCATTTGCAGCCTGTGAAATGATGAATTCGCAGGCTGCCGGAGGCCATGGGCCTCTATTGAATACAACTACGACAAGAACGGCAACCGCGTCAGCGAAACCAACGCACGCGGCCATATTTCCAAGTTCGTCTACGATGCGGCGAACCGCCTGGTCACCAGCGTTGACGAACTGGATCAGGTCACCGCCAATGAGTACAACGAGGTGGGAAACCTGGTCAAGACGGTCGACCCGAACCTGAACGTCACCARGTTCGAATACGACGCGGCCGATCGCAAGATCAACTCCATTGATGGGGAAGGCAAACAAACCGACTACCGTTACGACGG
>NZ_LMDB01000026.1 GCF_001425005.1 Duganella sp. Root336D2
GCTCTGCATGGCCTTCAGGCGGTTGTCGGATTTGCGCGCTGCGTCCACGTTGTTGACCAGGTCGATCAGCGGTGAGCTGACGCGGGCGAAGGAGCCGATCTTCAGGTCGCTGTTGGATTCCTGGTGGCTGCCGGTGTTCTGCAGCGCCGTGATGTCGATCGTTTTGGCGGTGATGTTGACATCATTCCCGGCCAGGACATTGCTCGAGGCCTGGGTATACTTGCCGCCTGCGGTCAGGTTCACGTCGCCTTTCAGGCTGGAGACGTTGGAAGCCACCTGGGTCACCTGGTCGCTGTTGTCCTTGTGCTTCTCGTTGTGGTAGCCGGCAAAGCGTTCAGTGTCCGACACCACCACCTTGCCAACTGCCTTATTGTTGCTCTGGTTGGCGTTGTGGAGCGTGTCCTGTGCGCTGGTGATGGTCAGGTCGCGTGCGGCACTGATCGACAAGTTGCCTTCCGAGACCACGTTGGCGCCGGTCAGCGTAATGTCGCCGGTTTGCGTGGCCATTGTGGTGCTGCCGCCGACCGACAGTTTGGTGCCGGTGACGGTGTCGGTAGAGCCATTGCCGTCGCCCTTGTTGTTCAGGGTGCCGACGCCCAGCAGGGTACGGTTATCAAAGCTAAAGCCTGACNTTGGTGCCGGTGACGGTGTCGGTAGAGCCATTGCCGTCGCCCTTGTTGTTCAGGGTGCCGACGCCCAGCAGGGTACGGTTATCAAAGCTAAAGCCTGACTTTTTCGACTCCTGCGATTTGGTTTCCGTGGTGTGGGCAACGTCGAACTTGATGTTGTCCTTGGCCAGGAGAAGCGCATTGCCTTCGGCGCTGATCTGCGCGCCCTGGCTGGTGATCGAACCATCGRWAGCGATGATGGTCAGGTCTTTGCCGGCAGTCAGGCTGCTGGTGCGTGCTTCGCTGATGGCGTGGTTTTGCGTGCTGTTCGCGTGCGTGGAACCGAATTGCGTTGTGACCAATGTCGTAGCCGCCAGGAGGCCGTCAACCATKCCCTCTGCCTGGCTGAAAGTCTTGCCAACGAAGCTGGCCGCTTTGGTATTCTCGGTGTCGGACCGGTAAGCACTCCGGAAGGCTGCCAGCGGGTTGACCGTCAAGCCCATAGCAAATCCGGCAGAGTTGCTCTGGGTGCTCGACTGGCTGACCGAGGTGTTCTGCGCTGCGGCCAGGTCGACATTCTTGCCGATCAGGGTGAGGTTTTCCTTGGCGGCGATGTCGGAGGCGACTACTTGCAGCGTTTCGCCGGATTTGAGCTTAACGCTGCCGTCCAGCGAACCGATGCTGGAAGCCAGCTGCGTGACCGTTTCTTCCGAGCTTTGCGAGGAGGCTTTGGACTTGCCGTAGCCGGCCGGCACTCAGGTTGCCGGCCGAATAGTGGACGCTGATGCCGGATTTTTTCTCCTGCCTGGTGCTCGATGTTTTGCTGGTTTCCTCGGCGCTGACGATCTTCAGGCCACCTTTGGCGTCGATGCTGAGGTCTTTATCGGCCAGCACGGTGCTGCCCTTGATCAGGGTATCGCCACCGCTGGTGGTGACCACGTTGCCGCCTTTGATGCTGCTGCCGATTGCCAGTGTACTTGCGTTGTAATCAGTTGCGTCGCTGCTGCTCTTCTTGACCGCGTTGCCCGATTTACGATGGATCTCAATATCCGAGAGGTGAGACTCGCCGACGCTGGTGATATTCAGGTCTTTGCTGGCCTTGAGCATCAGCGTGCCGCCTGCTGCAAGCGAGCTGCCTTAGATGTTCAGGTCACTGCTTTGGTTGATGCCCGCATTGACCAGCAGGTCGCCAGTAGAGGCCACCTTGGCGCCCACCACCGATTGGTGGGCGCGCACCTGCTTGTCCCAGTTCTTGGCGTTGGGGTCACTCAGGAGATTGCTCTTCACTTCATCAACCACGGCGGCGATGTTCACGCTGCCGCCAGCCAGCAGCTTGCCGGCTCCGGCACCGCTGGTTCCGATAGCCAACTGGGTACCGGTCAGGTTCAGGTTGCCCGTGGCGGCCATCAACAAATCACCGCCAACGTTCACGCGGCTTAACTGGTTGTAGGTAGTGCTGTTGTCGATCATCGAACCATTCGCCTGGTAGTGATAGCTGCTGCCGGTCTGCCGTCAGCAATAACGGCGGGCCGCCCCCTATATGGACATTTGAACAGAATGGTTCGGCGTCTTACGGCTGTCAGCCGAGGCAAATATCACGAAATCAAATATCCAGCCTCCCTCAAAAAGTGAGTGAGTCCAATATCCAAGTCAGCATCAGAAATGCCTTCACTGCGTCCGACACCATCCCATCGGCGAATCAATTGGATCGCCCCCCCATCGATCTCTGGAAACTGTTCAGCAACCATCCTACTGAGATCCCTTCCAGTAAGGGTGTGGTCGGACTTTAGAATTTCCCGAAAGAGTACCGAGGCGGATATGCCATTTAACAGTTCATTCATCATTGCTCAGGCTTTTTAAAATAGACAAATCGTACGCTCCCTGTTTGTCCGGGTGGGACGGTAACCGAAGTGAAACCGTAGCGGGCTGCCATTCTCCCAGTCCAAGTATTTGCCGCAGCGACTTCAGGGGTCATTCCCAATGCTAGGTTTTCCAAGTACTGAGCAGTGTTTACGCTGTCTCCCCCGGAACTCCATGTGCCTGTGATGCCTTTAAGTTCTATTTTTTCTCTTTCCAACCGCAGCATCATACTAGCAAACATATCCGTTCCGGAGCCCAGATCTGCAACATTCCCCTTTGCTCGAATTTCAAAAGAAAGACGTCCAGCCCTATCGATGTACGCATTTAGCCCATGTATTCCTTTGTCGGCGTCGAGGTAATCAATCTCTATTATCCCGTTGTATGGTTCAATCTCAAATTTGCTGCTTACATCGACCCGAGGTACAGGCGGCTTCAATTGATTGGCAGTTTGTGCAGGAAGGCCTTTTGTTGCGGCACCCAAACCATCTGCCAGCGTTTTTTCACTCGCTGCCGTCGATCCTGCAATCTTCGAGACCGCAGAAGCTTCTTCTTTGATTGCGTTCGCACCCGTGCTACTGCCATTTGGCAAATGCGGTATAGATACTCCAGATATAGGCACGCCGGCGGCTGTACTTGCTGCCGTGTCTACAGCAGCAAAGCATGCCAGAGGTTTGTTGCGACAATAGCTCACCGGACCTATTGTGCCGAGTTCAACCAACTCCGCAACGGTGAAGCGCCCCGCTTGCACGAGAATCGAAAGGCCGCCTTTGAGAATAGCGAGAGCTTCAGGCGCAACACCACCACCAAGTCCTAACGCAGCTACCTTCAACGCCCTAATCGTCGCATCACCCTTCATCCGAGAAATTCTTGCATCACAGGCGGCCTGACTGAGAGGGCCACACAACAGTTCACGGCTTTTAATTAAGTCATTAATATGATCTTTCGCGTAAGCAGCCCGGCTTGCGGCCCACTTGTTGCTGCCGTTGAAGACACTCAATTCCGTGCGCACCAGTGACATCGGCAAATCGCTTTCAGTTGCGATGTCTTTGCTCGCGCTATTAATGCATGCGAGATCCGCGTGAAGAATGCAAACCTCCAAAGCCTTATCATTTGCATCGGAGATCGACTTGAATTCATTAATGATCTCTTTGCGATCAGGACAGCCCCCTTTTTGCGCTTCACATGCATCCAACTTTTTCTTGAAAAGACCGGCTTGGGCACGGCTCAAGTAGTTGTTTTCGATCGCGTTTGTCGCAATTTGTCCGCCGATTACTGCGTCACGAATACCGTCACTAGCGGTACCAGACAACAACGCACCGATGGCGCTTGATAACGCGCTAACGTTGTTTACTTGGTCCGGTGTAAGCTTGTCACGTTGCAGTACGCCATTTGCATCGAATGCTTGTGGGTACAACTCTTTCGTTAAGACTTGTGCAGCTAGTTCGCCACCTCCTCCAGCCAGTGCGCCACTGACTGCGCTAGAATTGTTGGCAACCGCCAGAGCTGCGCCAAGGACTGCGTGGCTCAAGTTCTGCAGCGTTTGGTTTTCGTTGCCTTCCTTCTTGAAGTAGTCACCAATCTCGGCGGCGAGATATGGCGCCGCTGCATTTGCTGCAATCTGCGTGCCGCCCTGCCCTGCGACCGAGCCAACCAGGATGCCGGTGACAACATTCAGTGCGCGGCTCTTCTCACCGCCTACACCCCACTCAGTCTGAACCAGTTTGGCGTCCGCAATTGTCTTGGTTGCTTCTGCCCTCTGCTGATCCGTGCTGTTCGAATTATTCAGTGNGCCAATCTCGGCGGCGAGATATGGCGCCGCTGCATTTGCTGCAATCTGCGTGCCGCCCTGCCCTGCGACCGAGCCAACCAGGATGCCGGTGACAACATTCAGTGCGCGGCTCTTCTCGCCGCCTACACCCCACTCAGTCTGAACCAGTTTGGCGTCCGCAATTGTCTTGGTTGCTTCTGCCCTCTGCTGATCCGTGCTGTTCGAATTATTCAGTGTCTTTTGCGCCTCTACTTCTGCCTTGCGCGCTTCAGCCGCAATATCGCTTGCCACTTGTTTGGTGGTTGCGATCACCGTACCAGCGGCGGCCGACATTGCTTGCTGATCTTTCAGGAGCTTTTGTAAATCAGGCAGCTTGTCGAGTGCAGTGTTAGCCTTGCTTGCATCAGTGTTGATGCCAAGGTCCTTCACGGAGTTYSTCGYYACRCCRCYGATGCTGATCTTGCCGTCGGTRATRGTGGCGTARGTGRTGGAACTGTCGCTGCCCTTCTCCACCATCGGCAGGCCAGGCGTCATGTTGCCACTCTTCGGGGTACCGTATAGCTGCGACTGGCTCAGCGACTTGSTGTTGCCATCTGCGYCCTTCGCGCCATATTCGCTGTCGCCGCTGATGCCGCCGGCCACGCTGACGTTGCTGGCAGAGTACTTCATCTTGTTTTCGATGTCGGACGTGGTCAGCTTGTTGGTCGTCAGCTCGGAGGCGGCGGCGTTGTTGCTGGCGATGGCGCCGCCCYTCAGRTCGATCGTGTCGGCCTTGACGTGGTAGCCGCCGTCACCAGCGAACAGGCCYGATTGCTGGCCCACGCCTTCATAGGTRCCGCTGCCCTTYTGTTGCGACAGGTTGCCGCTGGCACCCATTACACCAAAACCTACCTGCACGCGCACACCGGTATTTGTCTGCACGCTGTCGAACTTGCTGATGTCTTGCAGGCTTTCGATGGCCAGCTTGCCGCCAACGTCCGTGTTGACAGTGTTGGCGGTCGCCGTTGCGCCTTTCAGCGTGGTGTCGCCTTTGCTGCTGATATTGATCGTGTCGGCTTTGAGCTCGGTGTTGTTGTTGAGCGTGGTGTCGTTCTTGTTGTGGCCTTTGCCGACATTGACAGAGCCGTAGACGTACGCGCCGGTTTGCGCGCCGATCTGGAACCCAACACCTACTTCAGCTCCGGAACTCTTGTTCTTGCCATCGCTATGCAGGGTGCTCTGGCTGGCGTCCAGCACGACGTTTTGTGCTGCGTCCAGGCTCAGGGTTTTGCCTGCATTGAGCGCGGCGCCGGTGGCGTGGATGTCGCCAGTGGTGGCCGTCAGGGTCACGTTGCGACCACCGTTGATGGTGCTGCCCTGTGCGGTGCTATCGCTGCCGTTACTGGAGTTGCTGCTGCTGGCGAAGCCGATGCCAGCTTCGCCCTTGACCAGGACACCACTTTCCGTGCTGGCGGCCTGGTAGATGTTGGCGACTGCCGCCATGCTCTGCATGGCCTTCAGGCGGTTGTCGGATTTGCGCGCTGCGTCCACGTTGTTGACCAGGTCGATCAGCGGTGAGCTGACGCGGGCGAAGGAGCCGAT
>NZ_LMDB01000027.1 GCF_001425005.1 Duganella sp. Root336D2
AGTTGGCGCACCGGCGTTTCATCGGCATGCAGGCATGGGCGCTGCAG
Organism: Duganella sp. Root336D2; assembly: GCF_001425005.1. Classification (GTDB taxonomy): domain Bacteria; phylum Pseudomonadota; class Gammaproteobacteria; order Burkholderiales; family Burkholderiaceae_D; genus Rugamonas. The sequence goes on from NZ_LMDB01000027.1 coordinate 48, forward strand.
TAACAACTGCGCCAACCGGTCGCACAGCGGCTGCAAGGCCACGCCCACTTTGCCAAGCCATTCGGCCAGCGTGGAACGCGCCAACGGAACGCCTTGGCGCGCTGCAATCTGCTCCAGCCGATACAGCGGCAGATGATCGGCGAACTTGCTGACCGCCACCCATGCCAGCAGACGCGGTGCGGCCATGCCGCCATCGATCACCGCTGGCGGGATCGGCGCTGCCGTTACCGTTTCGCAGCCACGGCAGGCGTATTGCGGGCGGATATGGCGATGCACGAAGAAACGTGCTGGTNTCGATCACCGCTGGCGGGATCGGCGCTGCCGTTACCGTTTCGCAGCCACGGCAGGCGTATTGCGGGCGGATATGGCGATGCACGAAGAAACGTGCTGGTTCCACATCGAGCTGCTCACTGATGTCCTCACCGATCTTGACCAGGTCACGACCGCAGGCCTCGCATTGGCAGGACTCCGGTTCGTGGCGATGCTCGATGCGCGGCAATTCGGCTGGCAATGGTTGACGACCGGCCTGGTTGCGCGGCGTGGACTTTCGCTTGCCCTGCAGTTCTTCCAGTTCAGCTTCCAGTGCCGCCAGGTCGCTAGCCAAAGCCTCGCCAAACAACTCAAGCTGCTCCCCGCTGTATGCTTCGCTGGCCTTGCCAAATTTGATGCGCTTCATGTACGCCAGTTCCAGCGTCAACGCCTGGATCTTCACGTCTTTGGATTTTCCCGCCGCGAGCATTTCATTCTTTTGAACCTGCAAGGCCTGCAGCTGAACATCCTGCTCAGCAAGCCGCGCGCCAGTTTCGGCGAGCTGCCCGCGCTGCTGCGCAATTTGCTCATCTTTCTGAGCCAGCATTGCCTTAAGCTGCGCAAGCAGCGCAGGGTCGGCATTGTTACGGGCTAGTTGTTCGAGCAAATCCATGCAGCGATGTTAACAGAACGGATTGCCGGTTAACAGGTCTTGCTCACAATTTCCATGCSGCCGGAGGCGRCGCCGACARGCGCTGCCAATCCACACCCGCCACCAACCACTGCCATTGCTCACAGGTCAATTCCCACGCTGTGTCACCGGCTTGCGGCCAGACGAACTGGCCGCGATGCAGGCGRCGMACGCACATCCACACGCCRTTRCCATCCCAGCACACCACCTTCAGGCGCGTTTGGCGACGGTTGCTGAACACGTAGGCCGTGCCGTCGCAGGGTGCCTTGCCCAATGCCTGCTGCACATACAGCGACAGGCGGTCAAYGCCGGCRCGGATGTCGACGGGCTGCGTCGCCAGCCAGACCGAATTTGCCTGCAGCTGCATTACAGGCTGCGCAGCAGCTCGRCCACCCAGCCCGCCGGCGTGCCTGCAGGTACTTCGATGGACCAGCCTTGCGGGCCGCGCACTTGCAATGCTGGCGCACCAGGCGCTTGCTTGACCACCACCGGCATCACCGAAGCTTGCGGCGCCTCACTGCTTATACGGCGAACCCAATACCCCACTTGGCGCACCGGGTAACCTTCCKCCAGCGCGAATGCTCGCTGCGACATACCGCTCTTGCGCCAGCGCGCTACTCGCTCCCGCCACAGCAATTCCCGTTCAGTGTTTGACATCCCCATCTCCAAAGTAAAAATCAGAGNCGGATGTCGACGGGCTGCGTCGCCAGCCAGACCGAATTTGCCTGCAGCTGCATTACAGGCTGCGCAGCAGCTCGGCCACCCAGCCCGCCGGCGTGCCTGCAGGTACTTCGATGGACCAGCCTTGCGGGGCGCGCACTAGCAATGCTGGCGCAACAGGCGCTTGCTTGACCACCACCGGCATCACCGAGGCTTTCGGCGCCTCACTGCTTAAGCGGCGAACCCAATATCCTACTTGGCGCACCGGGTAACCTTCCTCCAGCGCGAATGCTCGCTGTGACATGCCGCTCTTGCGCCAGCGCGCTACTCGCTCCCGCCACAGCAATTCCCGTTCAGTGTTTGACATCCCCATCTCCAAAGTAAAAATCGGAGTATGGGTTGGCAAATCACGCTTTCACAGGTGGATCGGCTGCACGCTTACCGAGATTCGGCCGCATCAGCATCTGTTTGGCTGGACACCGATGGAGGCCTGGCGCGGCATCAGTCCTTATCTGAACCCTCCGAAAGCGTTCGTTCCATACCAGGGCTGGAACGGGCTTCTGAAAGGATTCGTGCCGCTGCATTAGCCAGCAACCAAGTGGCGGCCTATTGAACATGGCGAACGACAGGTGTTCAGGCTCGTGCTCGCCTGCTGGCCTGGAATTGCTGAAATTGCAGGCACATTGAGTTGGGCGGGCAGACAGTTTGCTGATTGAAGCGGCTCGACGGTCAACGAGTTGTGTCCGACGGCCCGCTTTTGGTTTGAAAAAAGCGTGCCGCAGCCCCCTACCCCAATTTCAACTGAACACTGAACGGGGCACCGGAGCGTGATTGCATCGTTTCCACTGCTGCGAAGGAGGGCCATATTCAGCAAATTGCTGCTTGATTCAGGCGACAACTATCTTGACACGCGCCGGAACGGGGCAGGGCAACTGAACGGGGCAGGGCAACCGAGTCATATATTCTTGCTTAAGAACGAAGGCCGACAAGGATCGGCAGGACTCCATTGAGAAGCCGCTTCCGCATCATCGAAGGCTTCAAGGCCGTCCCGGTAAATCAGTTCGCATTCATCCCGATGTATGGGAACAATCCATAGTAGTTTCACCGATTCCTCACCAACTTGAATCTCAGTTAAATGTTCAGGCTCAGCGCGGGGTTCGTCGATAAGCAGTGCTCGCGCAGCCCACGATCTGGGTGCCAATTTCGATTCGGGTATTGCCAGTCCTAGCTTAAACGGTACTTCCGGGCTAAGCGAATAAGCCATTACATCAAAAAGGAACGAGATAACTTCTGCCTCTGAAGCACCACCGTTATCGGTTGGAAGAGCTAATAAAAGCTCCCAATCGGCAACTTTGCCGTTCGGCATACAATGGCCTGAGACGCCCATGGTCACGTAACGGTTTATCTTTCCGTCTGCACTCGCAGGAAAAAAGTAAGCCTCGACAATGTGGTCGTCCTTTTCGGCCAAGACACGGGACATGGGCATTCCCCACGCCTTCATGTACGCACCCAACAATACGGTCCTGCGAACATCAAACGAAAGTTTCTCTTCTTTATTCATTCTGACTCCTTCTTTACTGGCTCCCTCTTGGGGCGAGGTTTGTACTCCGGCCCAACGTCACGGCGGTATGTTTCCGTCGTGCCCCCCCCCTCTTTTCTTTGGCATTCAATGCAATGCCATTCTTTGGCAGTGTCATTGTACAGATCATTACGAGTTGGCTGATCCACGTTGTAACCGCGACTATTGTGAGTCTGCACCAATTCAGGAATATGTTGCGGTGAGCCTTTGCCAGGCTCAAGTTCTCTGCCGCCTGGCACTTCACAATCCTTGCTTTGGCAACGGATAACGCCCTTTTCATCAGTTGCTGCAGCTTCCAACTCACGTTGTTTTTGCTTCCTAATTCGAGTTGGATAGTCGGTCTTTCGAACACTCTTACCTTCGATCCTCTTAAATACCATTGGCTTGGCAGAACCTTGAGTCGTATTGGCACTCTGCGCTGGCATGACCTCTTGAACACCGGGACCGCCGACATTTTCGCCAATAGTGGCCGCTCTTTGCTCCGCCAGAGCCGACTTGGGCCCAAGTGGCGCTTCCAGCATAGGAGGTTTTTCGATTGCTGGTAATTTCGGAACCTCAGGCATTGGTCCAGCCTTCGGGAGCGTTGGGACCCTCGCGGAGGCAATGGCAGCCAATATTGGGGCGACAACTCGTGCGCGGCTATAAGTTCGTTCAAAGCCGGCCGTTCCATGGTTTCCTTGTGCTTCGCTGACGGCGGCTTGGGCATCCGCTTTCGCAAATTCGCCTTTTACCGTTGCTATCACCTGGGGTGTCTGAAGAAGTAGCACGGCAAGATTCTTACCGTGCTCACGCATGCGAGCTTTGCCACCTTCATTGTCAAAGGTCGCCGGAACAGCGTCATATACGACGAACTTCGCTGTACCGTAAATCGCCTCGGCGATTCCTACCCCTGCCCCAGCTAACGCCCCGGCAATTTGCCCGGTTTCTTCACGTCGTTGGTTGCGCCATTGTGTGATCTCTTGCGAAATCGTGGACTCATAACCATTCAAGTCAACATAGACTGTCGGATTCGCATACGCATACAGATAGTGATGCAGCGACAGCGGAGTCTTCCAGTCGCCCTCATATGGGTCTTGCGTAATGAAGCGCCCCAGTTGCGGGTCGTAATAACGCGCCTGGAAGTACACCAGGCCCGTCTCCGCATCCATCTGGTGGCCGGTGTAGCCAAACTTGTTGGCGCTCTGGCCGGTCGCTTCGGTGATGTTGCCGAAGGCGTCGTAAACAATCTCGCTCTTCAGCTTGCCGCTGCCATCGGTGGTGGCGACGATCGAGCCCAGCGCGTCGCGATGCAA
>NZ_LMDB01000028.1 GCF_001425005.1 Duganella sp. Root336D2
CCCGCGCCATCGTATTCGTASGTCGTGGTCTGSCCCAGGGCGTTGGTGACCGAAGTCAGGCGGCGGCGGGCGTCATGCGTGTTGACGGTCTGGCGGCCYTCGGGGTCGATGACTTTCGCCACGTCGCCCACGCTRTCCAGTTCGAACCTGGTGATCGCMGCCAGCAGGCGGTTCTCGGACGTGCGCAGGTTGCGGCGGTCGTAGCTGTAGGACCCGTTCTGCTGTTCAATAGAGGCTCATGGCCTCCGGCAGCCCGCGAAATCAACGTTTCGTGGGCTGCAAATGAAACGAATTTTTAAAGATCGATTGCCACTTTACGTCGGCAGAACGTTTGCATGGGCGGGCGGGCAGAATTCTACTTGATTGATGCTGCCGCGTGGAGATACCGCCTGCCGTTAAAGGCGAAAACTGCATTTATGATGTTCACTTTCGATGACCAGTTCATGCGGAAAAATCTGCACAAACAACTATAGCAAATGAATTTTCTGCTTCAGTACTACATCTACTTCATGGACTGGTGGAGCAAGCATCTGCGGCAAGTGCTGCGCAAGCAAGCTTTGTTAGCCGATTTCGCACGAGCGGCGCAGCCACCAAACTTGCGAGTTCGCCCTGCACCACCGCGCCAAACGCGGCGCAACCGCAAGCCCGACTGGGCGGTCGAACTGGTGCTGGCGTTGCATCGGCACGGCCTGAGCATCCGTCAGATCAAGGCCCAGTTTGATCGGCAGGGCGCAGCCCTTGGCCAGTCGATCAGCCTAGGCACCATTTGCGACTGGCTGCGGCGCTACGCCTCGAACATGCGCGCTGTCCAGCAGCGCACCAAACACCGGCAGCCGAAACATATTCCAGCCAACAAAGAATGGGGTGTGGATGCTACCGGCAAACAAGACGTGGCAGGTAATGTGCACTTCATCTTTGGCATCATCGACTGCGGCACGCGCCTTTGCATTCATCTTTCCCGCACAGCGGGCCAGACATCGAAGGCGCTACTGAAAGAACTGCGTGCAGCCGTTGCCATTTACGGTAAGCCCCAGCGGATTTGCACCGACAACGCACCGGTCTTCCACAGCAAGGAATTCGCGCAAGGACTACGCGCGCTCGGCATCAAGCATCGCTTTATCGGGCGTGGCAAGCCCTGGCAAAACGGGCGCATCGAGCGCTTGTTCCTGACCTTGAAGCAGAAGCTGAANGCGCGCGCTCGGCATCAAGCATCGCTTTATCGGGCGTGGCAAGCCCTGGCAAAACGGGCGCATCGAGCGCTTGTTCCTGACCTTGAAGCAGAAGCTGAACTTGCTGGTGCCTGAACGCCCGCAGGACCTGGACTCGCTGCTTGCCACATTCAGGAAGTGGTACAACGAGATTCGGCCGCATCAGCATTTGTTTGGCTGGACACCGATGGAGGCCTGGCGCGGAATCAATCCTTATCTGAACTCACCGAAAGCGTTCGTTCCTTTCCAGGGCTGGAACGGGCTATTGAAAGGATTCGTGCCGCTGCATTAGCCAGCAACCGAGTGGCGGTCTGTTGAACATGGCGAACGACAGGTGTTCAGGCTCGCGCTCGCCCACCATCCAGGAACTGCTGAAATACTAGGCACATTAATTCGAGCGATCGTACAATTTGCTGAAAAAAACGGCTCAATGGTCAGCGAGTTGTGCATTGTGGGGCCGCTTTTGGTTTGAAAAAAGTGGCCCGCAGCCCCTACCCCAAGTTCAACTGAACACTGAACGGGGCAACTGAACGGGGCAGCAGGGGCAGGGGCAGCTATTACTCCAGAAAAGCGCGCATATCATCTTCAAGAAACGAAGCAAAATCTTTTGCGCGATAACGTGAGTAAGATTTTGACGGACAGTCCCAGACAATCACGCGACATTCCCCATTGTTGCGTTCGGATGTGTCAATGCAAACAAATTCATCACCATCGTGATCACATACAACAATCATATGATTCGGCAAATTACACGAAAGGCGGGCTCGTCCTGTTTCTCGCACAATGTTTTGCATCGTTGCGCCTAATCCCAAATACTCGTTAGGACCAAACGACACCCATCCCCAACGTTTCAAATAGTCGGTAAATGATTCAGGAAATTTGAGCCCAAGCGTTTCCTCGGCGTTTCTTATTTCCTGATCCGGCTGAGGAGTTCCAACATCGGCGAGATCGGCATTCGCAGCGATCAATTGTTCTACGAAATCAAGCATCACTTAAAGCCCTTTGCCCGTTCTGTCCAGTACCAATAACGGAAATTATTAAAAGCCTTCTCCGCGTCTGTCGTCTTCCCATCCACCGAGTACCTGAAACTCTTGCCCGGTTCAGTAAGGCCATGCAATATTTTCGTGTTGTCCGAATGTAGTTTCCCACCTACCTCTGCCAAAGCACCCGGTTCATCTTGAGTAAGATGATGAAGGTTTACTTTCTCTCCATCGTAGCCAATCGGAGGCCTGCCTTTCTTCATTCGCTGAATATTGGTCATTCCATCCACACTGTGATAAGGGTCAAATAGATCATTTCTGGAATAGACTTTTCTATACCCGACTCGGTCGACTCCAACGACGCGAGGCTCTTCCCAGTACTTCAGTCGGCGCGTTGTAGCCACTTCAGCGGCAGGACGTCCGCCTTCGGCATCCCAAGTCTCGATGCAGTCAACATTATGCACCCAAGCTCTCAAGTGACCGACAAAATATGAATGGAAGTCATCTACAGTTAGGTTGTATGTTTCCGGAGATCGATGCAGGTCGACCAATGAAACCACATCGAGTCCAGTTCCATCGTTTGACTGGACAAGCATACCCAGCTTCAGTTTCCCACTCTCGACCCATCCTGACGCCTCGGAGCCTTCAATAAAGCGGCCCTTGTTTAACACCCAGAATGGATGGTTATCGGTCACAGTCAACGTTTCTGACTCACCGGTCGCGCTACGCAATGTCAGATCAAACACGCCCTTGTTTTGCGTGAGTATCAGTTTTAGGACTGGCTTATATGCGAGCTCGCCAGTCACATCGCTCTTCGAAAGTACTAGATCGCCCTCGCGAACATCTTCAATGGATTTGAATCCACCCTGAACGGATACTAGCGTGCCAGCAACAAAGCAAGACTTGCATGGACTGCGCCGCGGACTGCCTTCTGCGGCTTGGCGGGGCATTGCGGCATGCTCAGCCTCTTTCGCCGCCAACCGCTGTTCTGCTTTAAGGGCTTGTTGTTCAATGCGACGCTCTTTTGCACCCTTATTGATAAGACGCAAGCCGTCCTTAGCGCCTTCCAAAACGAATTTCCCGCCAGCTTTAGCCACTCGAGCGCCATATTTTGCTGCCATTCCACCCGCGAAGCTATATCGGTCAGGTCCAGCAGCTTCGAGAATTGCTCCACCAATCTCACCAAACTCCACGCCGATTCGATTCATTTTTCGGCTTTGGATTTGGCCTGGCGTCATTGTCTCTACATCTATGCCGCCTTCCGAGCTCTCTTTCGTCAGGTCGGAATCGATAGTGCTGTCGCGCTGAACCTCGTCGAAGTTATTTCCGACAGAATCCCTGAACCGCTTAGATCCCTTGGCACGCTCCTCCCTATCATAGACATCACGATGGGCAGTACGCTGTTGCTTCGCTTCAGCGCTCATGCAGTCGTCGGGATTCTGCGAGAAGCAGTTTGGCCTCGTGTTTTGGTACCCGTTCAGGTCCACATAAACCGTCGGATTAGCATACGCGTACAGGTAATGATGCAGCGAAAGCGGCGTGTTCCAGTCGCCTTCATACGGGTCTTGCGTAATGAAGCGGCCTAGCTGCGGGTCGTAGTAACGCGCCTGGAAGTACACCAGGCCGGTCTCCGCATCCATCTGGTGGCCGGTGTAGCCGAACTTGTTGGCGCTCTGGCCGGTCGCCTCGGTGATGTTGCCGAAGGCGTCGTAAACAATCTCGCTCTTCAGCTTGCCGCTGCCATCGGTGGTGGCGACGGTGGCGGCCGTCGTTGTCGTAGCGGGCGATGACTTCGCCGCCGCTGTCGCGGTCCTGGAAGGCATTGCGGCCATCCCACAGGGTGCGCAGCTTGACCGGTGGTGCACCCGGCTGCAGCGGGTCCTTGGCTTCCTTCTCGATGCGCAGGCCAAGGTGGTCGTTGCTGTAGCGGCCCAGCATGGTGCCGTTGCGCGCTACCGAGATCAGGTTGTCGTTGCCGTTGTAGCGGTAGATGGTGCTGTCGCTGCCCTGCTTCTTCTCGGTCAGGTTGCCTTCGCCGTCGTAGTTCAGCGTGGTGATC
>NZ_LMDB01000029.1 GCF_001425005.1 Duganella sp. Root336D2
TCGTAGGTGCTCGATACCTTGGCGCCGAAGGCGTCGGTGTGCGTGATCTGGCGGTCRAAGCGGTCGAAGGTGTAGCTCGAAGTGCGCGTGCTGCCGCCCTTCTGCTCCACCGWCACCACGTTGTTRTTGGCGTCGTAGCCGGTGGCGATGTCGGTAAAGCCGTCTTCGCTGGCCGAGTAGTGCTTGGTCGTTTCGCGATTGATGGCGTCGAAGGTGCGCGTRATGACCGTACCGTTGCCGTCGGTGTGGCTGCCCATATTGCCGGCGGCGTCGTAGACGAAGCTCTCGCTGGCGCCATCCGGGTAGCGCACGCCGSTGCGGCGGTTCAGCACGTCGTAGTCGTAGCGCGTTTCGTTGTTCAGCGCGTCGAGGTACGAGACGTGGTTGTCGGCCTTGTCGTAGCCGTAGGTGTGCNTGCGGCGGTTCAGCACGTCGTAGTCGTAGCGCGTTTCGTTGTTCAGCGCGTCGAGGTACGAGACGTGGTTGTCGGCCTTGTCGTAGCCGTAGGTGTGCGTGCCGGCGGCGTCGCTGACCGTTTTCAGGCGGTTGGCGGCGTCGTACGTCGACGTCGCGGCATTGCCCAGCGGGTGCACGACGCGCGTGCGGTTGCCCGCGCCATCGTATTCGTAGGTCGTGGTCTGCCCCAGGGCGTTGGTGACCGAAGTCAGGCGGCGGCGGGCGTCATGCGTGTTGACGGTCTGGCGGCCTTCGGGGTCGGTGACTTTCGCCACGTCGCCCGCGCTATCCAGTTCGAACCTGGTGATCGCCGCCAGAAGGCGGTTCTCGGACGTGCGCAGGTTGCGGCGGTGCCCGCGCCATCGTATTCGTAGGTCGTGGTCTGCCCCAGGGCGTTGSTGACCGAAGTCAGGCGGCGGCGGGCGTCATGCGTGTTGACGGTCTGGCGGCCTTCGGGGTCGATGACTTTCGCCACGTCGCCCACGCTGTCCAGTTCGAACCTGGTGATCGCMGCCAGMAGGCGGTTCTCGGACGTGCGCAGGTTGCGGCGGTCGTAGCTGTAGGACGTCGCATTGTTATTGGCGTCGGTTGCGACCAGCACGTTGCCGTTGCGGTCGTATTCCTGCTTCAACAGCACCTGCCCRTCGCGGGTGCTGCTGGTCAGGCGGYCCACCTTGTCGTAGAYATGGATGGTGACGATGCCGCGCTTGTCGGTTTCCTTGACCTTGTTGCCGTTCGCRTCGTACTCGAACTTCACCGTCTGGCCCAGCGCATCGGTSACCAGCACCGGRCGGTTCAGCGCATCGTACTGCGTTGTCGTGCTGTGGCTGAGCGGATCGGTTTCCTTGGTCTTGTTGCCGACCTTGTCRTACTCGAAGRTATGGGTGCCGCCTTTGGCATCCTTGCTCAGGGTTACGCGGTTCAGCCTGTCGTACTCRTAGCTGGTCTTGTTGCCGCGGCCGTCRGTCAGGCCGGTGCGGTTGCCCATCAGGTCGGCWTCGAACGTGAGCGTGCGGCCTTCCGGCTGGCGCGTCGYCGTGCGCTGGCCCAGCTCRTTGTAGTCGTGCGTGGTGGAGTTGCCGTTGGCGTCGGTTTCGGACAGCACGTTGCCGTCGSCATCGTAGTCCCACGCGCCGAACTTGCCGACCGAATCGTAGCTGGCGATACGGCGGTTCAGTTTGTCATAGGTGTGGCTGATCTCGTTGCCRTTCGGATCGGTCTGGCCAACCAGGTTGCCCACGCCGTCGTAACGGTAGTCGGTTTGTTTGCCTTCCCCATCAATGGAGTTGATCTTGCGATCGGCCGCGTCGTATTCGAACYTGGTGACGTTCAGGTTCGGTCGTACTCATTGGTGGTGACCTGCTCCATTTCGTCAACGCTGGTGACCAGGCGGTTCGCCGCATCGTAGACGAACTTGGAAATGTGGCCGCGTACGTCGGTTTCGCTGACGCGGTTGCCGTTCTTGKCGTAGTTGTATTCAATAGAGGCCCATGGCCTCCGGCAGCCTGSGAATTCATCATTTCACAGGCTGCAAATGGAACGGATTYTTAAAGATCGATTGCCGTTTTGCGTCGGCAAAACATTTGCACGGACRGGCTGCCAGAATTCTAATCGATTGATGCTGCCGCGTGAAGAAGGAGCCCGCAGTTAAAGGCGAAAAGCTGCATTCATGATGCCTGCTTTTGAATGCCGGATCGCACGGAAAAAATCTGTACAAACAACTATAGCGAATGAATTTTCTGCTTCAGTACTACATTTACTTCATGGACTCGTGGCGCAAGCATCTGCTGCAAGTGCTGCGCAAACAAGCTTTGTTAGCCGATTTCGCCCGAAGAGCGGCGCAGCCACCAAATTTGCGAGTTCGCCCGACACCACCGCGCCCAACGCGGCGCAACCGCAAGCCGGACTGGGCGGTCGAACTGGTGCTGGCGTTGCATCGGCACGGCCTGAGCATCCGTCAGATCAAGGCCCAGTTTGATAGGCAAGGCGCAGCCCTTGGCCAGTCGATCAGCCTCGGCACGATTTGCGATTGGCTGCGGCGCTACGCCTCGGACATGCGCACCGTTCAGCAGCGCACCAAACACCTGCGGCCGAAGCATATTCCAGCCAACAAAGAATGGGGAGTGGATGCCACTGGAAAGCATGACGCGGTAGGGACAGCGCACTTCATCTTTGGCATCATCGACTGCGGCACACGCCTTTGCATTCATCTTTCCCGCACAGAGGGCCAGACACCAAAGGAGCTGCTGAACGAGCTGCGTGCAGCCGTTGCCATTTACGGTAAGCCCCAGCGGATTTGCACCGACAACGCACCGGTCTTCCACAGCAAGGAATTCGCGCAAGGACTGCGCGCGCTCGGCATCAAGCATCGCTTTATCGGGCGTGGCAAGCCCTGGCAAAACGGGCGCATCGAGCGCTTGTTCCTGACCTTGAAGCAGAAGCTGAATCAAGCATCGCTTTATCGGGCGTGGCAAGCCCTGGCAAAACGGGCGCATCGAGCGCTTGTTCCTGACCTTGAAGCAGAAGCTGAACTTGCTGGTGCCTGACCGCCCGCAGGACCTGGACTCCTTGCTTGCCACGTTCAGGCAGTGGTACAACGAAATTCGGCCGCATCAACATTTGTTCGGGTGGACACCGATGGAGGCCTGGCGCGGCATCAATCCTTATCTGAACCCACCGAAAGCGTTCGTTCCTTACCAGGGCTGGAACGGGCTTCTGAAAGGATTCGTGCCGCTGCATTAGCCAGCAACCATGTGGCAGTCTGTTGAACATGGCGAACGACAGGTGTTCAGGCTCGCGCTCGCCTGCTTGTCTGTAATTGCTGAAATAGCAGGCACATTGAGTTGGGCAGGCAGACAGTTTGCTGATTAAAGCGGCTCGACGGTCAACGAGTTGTGTTCGACGGCCCGCTTTTGGTTTGAAAAAAGCGGGCCGCAGCCCCCTACCCCAACTTCAACTGAACACTGAACGGGGCAGAGGCGCGCAACAGCAGGAGATTACCATCCTGCGTGCTCGCGGTAGATAAGAATCGCCAACTCCTCTGATCCCGCTCCACCAAAATCGCGCTCCAGCCGGTCCGCGATCCTATTGAATGCGCCCCGAATTGAATGAGGATCGGTTAGGGCTTGCTCAAACTGGAGCTTCAAATCAAAGTGTGCGGAAAGCTGAGTCACCTCCTCGACAAACGAATCAATGCACTCGCGCGGCAACGAGGCCATTAGGTACTCTACCTCTAGTGAGTTCCAGCATGTTGAAATCCCTTCCTCGACATCTTCTTCAGTTTCATAAATCGGCGTTCCACTAAGCTTAAGCTCAACTGTCGCGATCGTATCAGTCTGCCACGTCGGAACACGCCCCTTGCGGACTAAATAATAGAAGTCGTCCTCGCTCTTGTACCCCCTGCGTTTGAGCCAAGTGTGCAACTCTTTTCGCGAAACTGTTGATTCACGGAAAAGAGTCACGGTCAATTTTTCGTAGTGTTCTGCTTTCATTTTCGGTACGGATCGAGCTTTCTATGTTGATCGGGCGTAACTTCTCTCAAGTTTCGAGGACCGTTGGAGCCTTGATCTCTCTGCGGATCATGATGATGCAACTCACGGCTCTCGAATTTTCCAGTGTAGATATTGTAGTCCTGAGGAGCAGTTCCTTTTTGCATACGCCGCATATTGGCTTCCGTGAATTCTAACGAGTTACTGTCTTTGACCGCTTTATAGCGATTCTTCCAGTATCGTCCCCGAACAGTATCCCAGTCTGGTTTAGAACCGTCGCGCAAAGGCTTGTCGATTGCGTCACCCGGCTTCCACCGTTTGAAGCCAACGTCCTGCGATCTTGCAATTATTCCGAGACCAGTATGCCCTCCAACTGGTGTGCCGATAACACGGTTCCCCTCGTGGCGATCTTCGGGGTTCACCAGTAATCCAGCATCCCTGTCTTTCTCTTCTACCGGGCGATCATGCGCAAAGTTGGCCCTGTGTCCATCCTGCGGCGTACCGATAATGTTCACCCCACGTTTTGGGGGTTTGATCGGAGCGCCAGTGATGACCGGAGAAGTTGCAAGTTTACCGTCGCGACCTTCTTCGACAACGCGCGGCGCAGCTGCAAGCTTGGCATTCTCCTCGGCAGCTTTTTCTGCATCGAGCTTGGCGAAATGCCTCCTGGCCATCTCTTGGTAATAGGCGCCCTCTTCCTTTGACAACTGAGGTTTCGCCTGAACAGGTACGGCTGGGGCTTCAAAACCCGTCCTCACCTTATCAGCCATCCAGCCGCGCACACTTCCAGTGAAGCTAGGTGCCGGCGGTCCCGGGACAGGTGCCGGGGCCGGCACAATGATGCATCCACCCGGCACGCAGAATGGCATCGGAATCGGAGCCGCAGTGACTCCAGGCACACCACCTGGAGCTACCCCAAACGCCTCGCGCTCCGTCGGTGAGAGCGCAGGGTCGACCATGAATGGATTTACTGACTTATATCCGTTCAGGTCGACATACACCGTCGGATTGGCATACGCATACAGGTAATGATGCAGCGACAGCGGCGTCTTCCAGTCGCCCTCATATGGGTCTTGCGTAATGAATCGCCCCAGCTGCGGGTCGTAGTAACGCGCCTGGAAGTAGATCAGGCCCGTCTCCGCGTCCATCTGGTGACCGGTGTAGCCAAATTTGTTGGCGCTCTGGCCGGTCGCTTCGGTGATGTTGCCGAAGGCGTCGTAGACGATTTCGCTCTTCAGCTTGCCGCTGCCGTCAGTGGTGGCGACGATCGAGCCCAGCGCGTCGCGATGCAGCGCCTGGCTACCGTCGTCGCGGTGCCACATGCCGACCGGGTGGCGGCCGTCGTTGTCGTAGCGGGCGACGACTTCGCCCCCGCTGTCGCGGTCCTGGAAGGCATTGCGGCCATCCCACAGGGTGCGCAGCTTGACCGGTGGTGCGCCTGGTTGCAGCGGGTCCTTGGCTTCCTTCTCGATGCGCAGGCCAAGGTGGTCGTTGCTGTAGCGGCCCAGCGTGGTGCCGTTGCGCGCTACCGAGATCAGGTTGTCGTTGCCGTTGTAGCGGTAGATGGTGCTGTCGCTGCCCTGCTTCTTCTCGGTCAGGTTGCCTTCGCCGTCGTAGTTCAGCGTGGTGATC
>NZ_LMDB01000030.1 GCF_001425005.1 Duganella sp. Root336D2
GCTGGTTTTGGTCCCATCTAACCCTCGAAAATTTGCAAGGAATTGCGCCCATTTTAGCGAAACCTTGCAAATCTCAGCAGCGTTATTTGCGCATTTCACCTTTAGATTCAGGCGCCGTTTAATTGTTCAGGGCCGACTAAAGGAGAATCAGGTGGTCAATAAAGAGAGGTTTGGCATGGCGCGAACCCGGCCAGCGCAGACCGGCAGCACGACCGCGTAAACGCGCCAACAGCGGGCGAGTGTGGTGGTCTACATGGGGGCTAAAGCGCCCCCATACCCTGCAACATGACTACCTGATGCATGCGGCTGCGCTTTGGTTCGGCGCCAGCGAAGGTTTCAACTTATTGCGGAAAATTTCACTGCATTGCAGATTGTTGCCGATGGTTGCAGATGGTTGCGCCGAATTTCACGGATTTGCAGCCGGTGCGAAAAAACCATGGATGGATACGCTTTTTAACGGCTTCCGCGAAGGTCTGCGGGCGCGTTAAATGTTGAAATCGTGGTGGTTTGCGCCGTCCAAATTGCTCTACACCATACGCACCTTACAGGTGCCAAAGTAACCCTTATGGAATATGGCTTTCCGTGTAATACAAAAGATCCTTCCGTATTACAATCGGGCGTAGCGCGTTGATCGCAAACGGATTATTACGGAAAAATGTAATACAGGCGCCCACTGCCGGGCGCGCGCGCTTCCCGGCTCAGGAAAGTGACCAGATTCCGCCATCGTGGACGGCGGTAAAGTGCGCGCAATTGGCGATGGGGTGGGCCAGGTCGAAGGTGTGGAAAGCGCGCATGGCATCGGTATCGATGACCAAGGGGCGACTGGTGATGGACCAGCGCACGGCCTGCATGAACTGGCCGTGACCGAACAGCGCGACCGACGCCAGTGGCAATTCTGCGAGCCGGTCCAGTGCGGCCGACACGCGCCACATGAAGGCGGCGAACGATTCGGCGCCAGGGCCATCGACTGCCAGCGGGTCGGCCGCATCCCAATACTGTGCCACCCACGGCCTGCGCTGTTCGGCCGTCGTGTGCGCGCAGCGCGCCGGGGCCAGATACGTGAATTCCTGCACCGCCCACGTTTCCACCGGCGCGGCCGTAAAGCGTGCGCACGTCGGTGCGGCCGTTTGCTGGACGCGTAGGAAGGGCGAACATACGATCAAATCGGGCGCAGCGCTAAAGCGGTTGCCGACCTCCCGCGCCTGGTCATGGCCGCGTGGCGTGAGCGGGATCGAGGCGGGATCGGACGTGGCGGCGCCGGCATTGGCGGCACTCTCGGCGTGGCGGATAAAGCGGACGGTGAACATGCAATGCCTGGCCAGCTATCGTAGTTGTTAAAAAATACCGGTCCCGCTCTGTTCAACCACATGCAAGCAGCTTGCAACCTGATGCAACCAGGATGCACGCAAAATGCAACCGTCCGTGAAAAAAACGCCTCAAGTAGGCACGACAAATATGATTACATAACTCTGACGAGTTACGCCCTCATATTGCGCGCCAAAGGGAAATTCCCTTTGCATCCCTGCGTCCTACGGACGCTGCACCCATCAAGTTTGCAACGGACTGCGCCTCGTGACGTGGTGAGAGCTGTAGCTCTTCTTTTAAATAAAAAAAGCCGTCCCCAACCCGCTGCTTGCGCGTGGGTTCAGGGTACGGCTTTTTTTTTAGCTGCTAAGAAAGAGCGCTAGGCGTTGGCCTGAGCCAGCACCGTTTCCAGCATTTCCATCACAAAGCGCTGTTTCTGCTTGGGCAGCTCGCTGATGCGCTCGATGCTGCGCTCCAGTTGCGAAGGTGGCCCGCGCTTGCCGCCGCGCGGGGTGGCTGTCCGGCCCAGCAGCACATCCACCTGCACCTTAAAAGTCTCAGCCAGGGTCGGCAGCATCGACGCCGGCACGCGCAGGCGCGCCACCTCGTAATGGGCGAGTGTCTGCTGTGCGATGCCGAGCACTTCGGCTAGTTGCTGCTGCGTCATGTCGTGTTCGCGCCGCAGTTGAGCGATGCGCTTGCCCAGCTCCACGAAGAACGGCTTGTCGTTTGAGGCCATTGCATCCATCCAAAGGTGCGTATGTGACCTCATAAGATACCTCCTGTTTTTAGAAACAGAGTTGACAATACTCTGAAATAGAGTAATGATCAAGGCAGTTATTTATATTTTTACCCCCTTGACAGGTTTTTGAGCTGAAGACGAAAAATGGCCCGTATCCCCGAAAATGACATCGAGCAGCTAAAGAATGAGGTGTCCGTCGAGCGCTTAGTCGAGTCGGCCGGCATCGATCTCAAGAAAAGCGGCAAGGACCGCATCGGCGTTTTAAAGTGGACCCATCAGTCAAGACACTTTGCCGCTTAGTTTAAGCTGTGCCCATTTCCAATTCCACAGCTGCATGGCGCTGCCCCGTAATTCCTGCATT
>NZ_LMDB01000031.1 GCF_001425005.1 Duganella sp. Root336D2
CCGCTCTTGCGCCAGCGCGCTACTCGCTCCCGCCACAGCAATTCCCGTTCAGTGTTTGACATCCCCATCTCCAAAGTAAAAATCAGAGTATGGCTTTGCAAATCACGCTTTCACAGGTGGAACGACTGCACGCTTACGCTGCCAAGGCGTTGACTTTACCGCCAAAGGCCACCGCACACACTTGTCGCGTGAACCTAAGGCCACCTCGAATAACTCATTTTTGACGATTTGAGGTGGTACGCAATCCGGGTGATGACGGATTTCGGTGGTCATATCGGTCGAGCAGGTGATGTGAGAGACATGGCGTGACATGGCGATCTGAGGGCGGTTCAGAGCGCTGTGGAGCGCTTAGAACGGTACTAGCCCGCCTTCCTTCAGAAACACCAGGCGTTTGAGGTTATAGCTTGCCGCCTTGAGATGCAAAGCGAAGGTGACGCGGACGATGCCCATGCAGCGCACCAGCTTGCCGCCCATTTGCGCCAGCGCGCCAAAGACATGTTCGACGCGGGCGCGCGGCGTGGCGATGTGGCGATTGCGCTTCTTTTGTGCCTCAAAGATGCCCTTGGTGGCGCTGCCCTTGCGTTGGATGTGGACACGCCAGCCGGCTTGCTTCAGCGTCGCTTCCCGCTCGTTGGTCGGGTAACCCCGATCGGCATAGACGTCGCGGCTGGTGTTGGTGCGATCCAGCAGCGACTCGAATACCGTGGTGTCGGCCACGGCGGCGTGCGTGATGGACATTTTGCGCAGCAGCTTGTAACGCTTGTCCACGCTGGCGTGCAGCTTGTAGCCGAAGTGGCTCTTGCCGTGCTTCTTGGTCCAGCGGGCATCGACATCCTTCTGCGCGCGCTTGTGCGGCTTCCAGGTCAGCGGCATGGCGCCCTCTTTGACGGTGTCGGCTTCCTCGCGCTTGTTACGTTGGACCGGCGCCTGTACCAATGAGGCATCAATGATTTGGCCGCAGCGTGCCATATAGCCATGCTTGTGCAGCTGTTGTTGAACTTGTTCGAACACGAGGCTACCCGCACCGGCTTGGGCCAGGCGGTCACGAAACAGCCAGATGGTCTTGGCGTCGGGGATGCTGCTGCTTTCGGTGAGGTCCAGAAATTGCAGGAAACTGCGGCGGTCGAGCAACTGGTATTCGAGCGCGTCGTCAGCCAGGTTGTAGAGCTGCTGAAGCACCAGGATCTTTACCATCAGCAGCGTTGAATATGGTGGGCGGCCGCCTTTGACGCGCGATGGGCGTGGTGCGGCAGCATCGATACTGGCGGCCGCGCCTCGAAATCCACATGCTTGGTTAAACCGACCAGCGGATCGCCGATCTTTGATCGCCGATCTTCGCGCTCATGTTCTGCAAACAGGCTGATCCGAGGCTTCATCATCGCGGGTACTCGCTGGACATGCTCGATGGCAGAATTTTACCGAGGCGGGCCAGCGAGCGGTAGGTTTTTAGAGGTCGCCTCAACAGAGTTTGAATTTTCAATTGTAATACCTGTGTATCCATCAGCCAGATAGGTGATCTATTCTCCACGTCTGAAGAAATAGTCTGACATAGTTTTTAGATATTCACGAACGCGCTGCTTATCATCCGAAAAGTCCTGAACCATACTGTACTTCCCCTTCTTGCTTACGACAAAAGCCCATTTAATACCGAGCGTATTATTTTCTGGCACACATATCTTCTCGCTTCTAAAGAACATCCAGCAATGATCGCCTTCGAGATACTCAGTCTTAAGAGTTTCCTCGGGACTTTCACAATACGCTTTCAGAGACAGGTATGCATTTTTTTGCGCAATAGCCCTAGCCTGCGTCAGCGAAATTTTTTCTAAATTTTCCATTATTAAGGGTTTCCAAGAATTACGGGAACATCCGGGCGCAGTGTGACAATCTTCTCCATTTGTGTATCAATAAAATAAACCCTTCCATTTCGATTCACTACATTTATCACATGATGAACCGAACCTGGCTGCTCGATAATTAATGGACGTGTAGCACCGTTCCCTGCGGCGAGCATTTCTGCTATTACTGAAGCTGGTGTAGTTGTCGCGCCAAAACCAAACGGCGCTGATGGAAGTAAATCATTGCGATTTCCATATTTCGTTTTCTCAGCAACAGCACCTTCACCAACTCCAGATAGTCGTTTGTGAGCTGCATTAGCGCACGATATACAATTAGTATTGATCCCCGGCCCAGCATTTTCTACATAATGCGGATTTACGCCTACCAACTCGGGAAATTCATTGGCCATGGGACGAATGTTACTGTAGGGCACCTCGAAAAACCCGCCCAGTCATGGCATGATATCGCGATGCCAACGTTGACGACTCAGTCATGATGAAACCCAATCTGTTCGCCGCCCAGGAGC
>NZ_LMDB01000032.1 GCF_001425005.1 Duganella sp. Root336D2
GCTGGTTTTGGTCCCATCTAACCCTCGAAAATTTGCAAGGAATTGCGCCCATTTTAGCGAAACCTTGCAAATCTCAGCAGCGTTATTTGCGCATTTCACCTTTAGATTCAGGCGCCGTTTAATTGTTCAGGGCCGACTACGGAAGCACCTGCCGCGGCATTGACGTCACCAAGCGTGCTGTTACGGGCCTGGTTCAGTACACGCCCGAACAGCGAGCCTTGGCGCGCAGGCCCGGCGGATTGCGCCGATCCTGCGGTATCCAAGCTGTTACCGGTGCCGCTGCCGGACAATGTGCCGCCCGCCAGCAGTTGGTTGGACGTTCCGCTATTGCCGGATTGGTCGGCGCTGGCCAGATTGCCACCGGTGCCGGACGAACCGGCGCGGCCAGTCAGAGTAGCAAATGCGCCTGAGACGCTGCCAAAGAGCGGCCACCGGCACCGGTACCAACGCCGGCGCTGGTGTTTCCACCTGCGTTGGCTGCGGCATTGGTGCCGCTTCCAAGAACAGTTACCGAATCAGGGATGTTGCCGACCGTGCCGGCCGTTACGTCGATGATGCGGAAATTGCGGGCGTTGATGTAGACGCCCTGCTTCCCTACGATCGCGCCACCGGCCTCGCCAATAATTTGACCAACGCTGGAGTGGTATGCGGCGCAACCCACATGCCGTTATCGTTTGTAAAAATCAGGTGCTGGATACAGGCAAATAGAACAAAAAACGAGCTGGAGCTTATCGAAGATTAAAAACAGTCCAAAAATGCCCATTAGGGCAATAAATTCCCGGTGCCTTGCCGTATTTCTCTACGCCAGCTGCATCAAGCACGATAATTACCTCTTGCTTACATTTTGGGCAGACGACACTTAGCTCTCCCTTAGGGAATTCATCAAATATTTTCCTTTTCGTAGGAAGTGTTCCATCATAAATTATTGTTTCCACATTATTCCCCAGTTTTCTTCAGAATTTTGGGCAGCGTGCCCCCCACCGGCAATTTTGAATAGTATTTATTATTCTCGATCTTATCCTGCCACATATTTTGTTTTTCCAAAATTGTCGGGCGACGGCCTAGATCAAACAGCAGTTCTCGCCTGAACGCTAAATACTCATCCAATTGGGTCTGAATTGCAAAACCTTTGGATGCTCGACTGAAATGGCTTGACTCATGAACAAAAGTACCCACTGCACCTTTTGCAGTCATATTTTGACTATCCAACATGTAAATCTCCATCTCAATTGTCCCATCCAATGCTCGGCCAACTTCACCAGCAAGTCCACTTGGCCCTTCAGCAAACTGCAGTCTTACCGGCCCTCCGTTTTTCTGTTGAATTCGCTGCACCTGCCTCATCGCAGCGTTGGCAACCTTATTCGTGCTTACTTGGTCACCAAAATTCTTGAGCGAGATGGGATCAAGGGCATCAGCGTTGAATCCTTCTGTTTCGAAGGTAAGCCTTGCAGCGCGCTGCCCCCCTTGGAGGGGTAACGCAGCGTCAAACTCATTTACGGCGCTGATGCCGAGTTTCTTCAAATACCCCGATGGCGTGGTTCCTTCTGCGACAGTTGCCCCGGCAGCGCCTCCAGCGCCTGCCCCTCGCGCAAAGACCCCGGTTTCGGCAGCGACAGGAACAATACCCCATAATGATCCACCAAGTTGTTCAGAATCTTTTCGGTAAAGCGCAAAGATCGTTGAAAYGCCAGGCGCCGAGTCCACCATGCCGGTCGTATAGTGCCCAACAGTCCCAAGTGCACCTTTCATCACTACAGATCGCACGAAATCACTCTTAGGAATATANGCCAGGCGCCGAGTCCACCATGCCGGTCGTATAGTGCCCAACAGTCCCAAGTGCACCTTTCATCACTACAGATCGCACGAAATCACTCTTAGGAATATATGGCGTTTCGATGCCCATCGCATCAACGCTAGAGCCAAGAGCCAGCTCTTTGGAGATGCCCACTACATCCATGGCAAGGTTCCCTGGTCCGGTTACGATCCCTTTCCCCATTTCATAACCCGTTACGGCAAAGCCCTTCATCGCCTTTCCAACAGGATTGAATGTGAAGAATCCTTCAGCCTCTCCAAGGCTTCTTACTTCACCAGGGGTCTTGTTCGCCATCCGTATGAGTTCAGCAACTTTTTCGTCATTCTCCTTCGACAGCGCCAGATAYTTCTTGTTGATGGCAGTCGCTTCCGCAAACGTGCATTTGCCATGGTTTCGTTGGGCGCAGAGCGCAAACTCTTTGTCCTTCTCGTCCATCTGTTTTCGGCTCAGGTTGTTATTCTCTACAGCATTCGTGGCGACCTGAGCCCCGACTGCGCTATCGAGAACGCTACCGCCAGCCGCTCCGGACACCAACGCACCAATTGCGCTAGACAAAGCGCTAATGTTGTTCGCTTGCTCTTGCGTAAGCTTGTCACGTTGCAGCACACCATTGGCATCAAACGCCTGCGGGTACAGTTCTTTCGTCARGACTTGGGCAGCCAGTTCGCCACCACCGCCAGCTAATGCGCCACCAACTGCACTGGAGTTGKTGGCAACTGCCAGCGCTGCGCCAAGCACTGCGTGGCTCAGGTCCTGCAACGTTTGGTTCTCGTTGCCCTTCGTCTTGAAGTAATCGCCAATCTCGGCGGCGAGATATGGCGCCGCTGCATTTGCTGCAATCTGCGTGCCGCCCTGCCCTGCGACCGAGCCAACCAGGATGCCGGTGACAACATT
>NZ_LMDB01000033.1 GCF_001425005.1 Duganella sp. Root336D2
GGGCGCCTCGAATTACCGGAAATTCAGTCACTGGAGTAAGCGAGAATTTGCCCGCTAACTTGGCGGCGGTATCTTCCAGACCATCCTGACGACCATTTTTGTCGTCCGAACCGGCCATTTCGGCAGTCCGGACGGACTTCGGGCGTCAAAACGCCTCGATACGGGCCTCCTTCAGGTAGGAAAGGCGCTGCAAGTTATAGGCGGCGACCTTCCAGTTCAGATGCAGCGTGGCGCGCGCCAGACCGATCGAGCGCATGACCTTGCCGCCCATTTGCGCCAGTCCGGCGAACACATGTTCGACGCGAGCGCGCGGCGAAGCGATCCGCCGGTTACGTCGTTCTTGCGCTTCCGACAGCGGCTTGCCCTTGTGGCCTTTGCGCTGAATATGCATGCGCCAGCCCTGGCCGCGCAGATGGGCTTCGCGCCCGCCATCGACATAGCCCTTGTCGGCATAGACGTCGCGGCTGGTGTTGGCCGGATCGAGCACCTCTTCAAAATGCAGGGTGTCATGCTCGCTGGCGGTGCTGATCTTGATTTTTCGGATCAGCTTGTAGCGCTTGTCGGCGTTGGCCGAGAGCTTGTAACCGAAATAGGACTTGCCATGCTTCTTGGTCCAGCGCGCGTCAATGTCTTTCTGGCGCCGCTTGGCCGGCTTCCAGTCGGCGGGCATCGCATCTTGCGCCACGATGGCCTTTTCCTCCTTGTCCATCGATTGCTTGGGAACTTGCACAAAACTGGCGTCGATCATCTGTCCGCCACGCGCGATGAAGCCGTGCTTGGCCAGTTGGCGATTGACCGCATCGAAAATGCTTTCGCTGGCGCCGGCCGCGATCAGTCGTTCCTTAAAGGTCCATATCGTGGTGCGGTCCGGGATCTGGCTGCTGCTTCGCAAGCCGACAAATCGCTGGTAGCTCAGGCGGTCAAGCAGTTGGAATTCCATCTGCTCGTCAGAGAGGTTGAACAATTGCTGGATCAGCAGAACCCGCACCATCAACTCGGTCGGGAACGGCGGACGGCCGCCGCGTTCGCGGCATGGGCGCGGCGCAGCACGGTCAACTTCAGCGGCCAACGCCTTGAAGTCCACATGCTGCTCCAGCACCTGCAACGCGTCGCCAAGCTTGTTCAGCTTCGCTTCACGCTCCTGGTCGGCAAACAGACTGGTTTTGATCATCGAATTCGGCTCAGATCGAAGAAGCCAAGATCATGCCATCAATGGCGAGGTTTTTCGAGGTGCCCNCTCCTGGTCGGCAAACAGACTGGTTTTGATCATCGAATTCGGCTCAGATCGAAGAAGCCAAGATCATGCCATCAATGGCGAGGTTTTTCGAGGTGCCCTTCATCAGGTTGGCGGTGCCATCAAACTGGCGAAGGGCGATAGTTTTGCTGGTCATGGCGTCTCTTGATGACTCGCGGTGCCCGTTGAATGACTCAACCAACGCAGCGGGTCGAAGCCGGCCAAATTTCAGCCCGAAGAAATGAGGATGAGCTATCGCCGTTCTGTTGCGACATCAATCAACCTTCCGTCGCCAAAGTCAAATGTGAAGCCAATAATGTCCATGAGATCAATCGTTGGCTTTATGGCCTGGTCGACAATTTTCAGGGCAAACAATATTTCGACAAATTTACCAGCTTCATCTATTTCCACAACTACGTCGTAATACTTTAGCGAAGCCTCGTCGCCCCCATGCTCAAGATATTTCTCATACGCAATGCTTATAAACTTCAATATTTTCCCTCTATACAAAGCATTGCCTGGGAAATTCGACTTCAGTCCATCCCATTCGTTTTTACTATTCATTGCCATTCGCCACAAAATTCCTTCTGATTTTCATCGGATATTCTCAATGGTAACTCTCATCGCATATAAGTTGTGTTGACCAGCGAATAGTCCACCAAGCCATAGATGTAAACCACGCCACGCCCGTTCTTGTACATTCCGCGATAAGGTACTTCAAATGGTATTCCACCTATTTCATAAGCGGGATCTGGGATAAGAGAAAAGGAAGTATATCGATAATCATCCGTAACGCTGAAGCATACTGAATAGTTATCTAAGGGCCATTCGCCTTTTGATAAAAGCATAAACTCTTCGTAAGCTAGATTCGCTGCCTTAACGATCTCACCAGAAAAGCTAAAGCTTCGCTGGTAAAGATTTTCCAAACCGAACAATTTATCATTATACGAAGACACGCTCAGCACCTCCTTGAAAAATTCTTTTTTTAAAAAGGTGATTATTTTAGCTGGTTGCACCAACAACGTGTGGCCATCCGAGACGTATCGTCACGCCCAGGACCACTTTGGCACGCCGGCAGGCAACTCACGTTTAGTTGTCCGCTCTCAATGTTTCAGAGCCTGGTCTTACTCGGAATAATATCAATATATGACAATCATATCGCCGCAACATCAATCAGCCTGTAGGTATCAGAATCAAAAATATACTTAATTATCTCATTAATATCCTTCTTTTTTAGGATAATCTCATCGCCTTTCGTCAGAAGAAAGTAAACCTCAACCACATTGCGCGAATCGTCGATTTTAACGTTGATCTCATAGTACTTTAGTGAATCCTTATCCCCTTGATCTTCCAAATATTTTTTGCAAGCAAGGCTGATAATTTTTAGTGCCTTACCGCGGAGAAGTATGTCGCCGGGGTAATCCGTCATTGTGCTAAGCTTTTCTTTACTAAAATTTGTCATTGCTCCACCATTGATATTAGAAACCCACTTTCCATGCGGTCAATGAGTTGGCTTATCGGATAAGGATTTTTTTGACCAATGAAAAATCCATCAAAGAATAAATATATTCAACGCCACGGCCATTTTTATACATTCCCCGGCTAGCCACTTCAAACGGTATCCCATTTATCTCATAAGCGGGGTCGGGCAGAAAAGCAATGGACATATAATCCATATCGTCCGTATAGCTAATGCAAATCTGGTAATTATCAAGCGACCATTCGCCCTTCGAGAAAATCATGAACTCGTCGTAAGCAATGCTCATTGCCATGATAGCCGAGCCTGGCAAATTGAAATCCCGTGGATGAAAACTATCAAGCTCAGGTAAGATATGTTTATTAAAAATCACGTTCGACACCTCCTTGTAACACTTTATATTTTCCACTTGGGGTGCCGAGATAGGATCTGTGGCACTTATTTTTTAAAGATGCCACCATATGAATTTCCTTATCTCTGCGCGAAAATTCGTCGCTGTTAAAACTATCTCGCAATGGATCACTTGTTCTAATAACGTTTCCATTTTTTCCCTCGATAGAATAGTCGCCGTGGGTATGATAATCCCCAACGACTGTCGCGCCATTCGGAACCTGTGGTAGAGCAAAAATTGGCTTATAAGTACGATCGGTGCCGGCAACCGGAATTGTTGCAAAATATTTACCACCCTTCTCATAAATCAGCCCACCATACTCTTTGTTCTTTCTAATCGCTTTGGCATTAGCTGCATCCAGTGCGCCACGCGCCGCTTCGTCGGCACAATTTCCACTGTACGGGGTCCGCTTCAGCCCATTAGGATCGGTCCACCTCGTAGGGTTTGGCCCATACATGTAGGGGTTTTCGCCGCCGCGGAGTCCGATGGGGTCTTGCGACAGGAACCGCCCTGTAACGGGGTCGTAATAGCGATGCCGGTTGTAATGAAGTCCGGTCTCTTCGTCATAGTACTGTCCTTGGAACCGCAGCGCCTGCACGACCCCTGTCGCTCCGTAGAGCAGAACGCCGCCCCAGGCGCGGTAGCGCGCCGACCAGAAAATCTTGCCGTGGCCATCGATCAACTCAAGTGGAGTGCCAAGGTGATCACACTGGTAGTAAAGAATGTGGTCCGTGCTGGATCCGCCGTCGGCCTGTTCGAGCCGGTGGAGCCAGTCTGCCCGATGGGCTTGCGCTTTGTCGAATTCCTGCTGCGCATGCCACACCTGGATATGTGCAGCCGGATCATTTTTGATGCCGGGCAGCGCCCATTCCTCCACGAGGCATAAATGGCTAGCATCCGGCTTATAACAGGCCGCCCCTTCACGCGATTCAATTCGGGCGAGTGGCACGAAACTGTCTGGTTCGTAAAGATAGGTGATCGTTCTATCCGGTCGCACTTCCTGCAACAGCGTGTCACCATCCCAGACGAAGAACGTACGAGCGCCCGTATCGGTAACACCAGCGGGCGGCGCGTCATTCCCTGCCTCCCAACGTTCTTCTGAGACCTGCTTGGCGATGCGCCGCCCAAACGCATCATAGCTGTAGCGTGCTACCTGCCTTGAGTTTGCGAAAGTGCGGATGGCAGTAGTCAGCCGGTTTTCAGTATCGTAAGAGAATTCAAGAACGCCTTCATCGTTTGCCCCCGCAGCCACGCGTGAACGCTTGCGAATAGTATTTCCGTGCGCGTCGTATTCATAGTCATGGCCCATATACTGCAGCAGCAAGTTGTGGGTGACCTTTGCGATCCTTGCCGGCACGACGCTTGCAGAAGGCTGCTCATCCAGCTCACGCACAATTTTGCGGGTCTCGATCGACGCGGGCTTACCGCCTCCTTCCGCGTCGAGCAGATTGCCGGCGGGATCGAATATGAAGGTTTCGCTCAAGTCCGGCTGTACGGCCGAGAGCAACTGCCCAAGCGGATCGTAGGTGTAGCGGATGCTGCCGCGGAAATGGTCTTCGATGAAGGTCAGGTTGCTGGCTGCGTCATATTCATATCGGCGCTCGCGCAGGCGCTGTGTTCCTTTGTTCAGCGTAAAAGAACTCAGGCGCGATTGCGGATCGTAACCACGGCGTTCGGTCAACCGTTCTTTTTCGCCGCCCAGCTGGCGCGTGGTCTCCCGGTGCAAATGATCGCGCTCCAGGTCTACCAGCGATTTACCCTGCCAAAGCGTACCGTGCCAGTGGCCCGAGCCGTAACGCTGCGTGTCAATCTTGCGACCGTTGGGAAGGGTGGTCTGGATTCGGTTTCCTAACTCGTCATAGGCGTGCGTCAAAGTGAAGGCAGCAGCGAATTCCTGCACTTCGTTCGGCAGTTGTGACGCCTGGCGGGCGTAGGCCATCCGTTCGTCGACCACTTGGCCCAGAGGGTCGTATTGGAACCGGTGCTCGGCATGCGACGATGCTATAGCAGTCAGGCGGCCGAGCGCGTCGTAAGCGTAACGCACACCGCCATCGGCGCAACTCTTTGCCAGCAACTGTCCCAGTGCATCACGGGCGAATTCTGTTTGCCTGCCGTTGCAGGCGCTGGCGATCAATTGTCCCGCTTTGTCATAAACGTAGGTGGTTGTCTTGCCATCAAACCCCGTTTCGCTGACCATGCGGCTTTCTACGTCATAGGTAAAACGGTACGATTCACCATTGCTGTTGACCAGTTCAACCAGGCGTAATGCCTTATCGTAGGCGTAACGCAGCATTTGCCCGTTGGCGTCAATGCGTTCATTGAGCAAACCATGGCCGTTGTAACCATATCGCGTGGTCTGGCCTTTGCCATCGATGTGGACGAGCAGATTTCCGTCACGGTCGTACTCAAATTTTTCTGTTGTGTGGTCCGGCCGGGTAATGGCGGTAACCTGGCCGCCTGCATTGTATGCATAGCGGCTTGTGTTGCCTGTGGCGTCAATGAACTCGGCCAGGCGGCTGTATTTGTCGTAGCTGTAGCGGCTAATGTAGCCTGAGCAATCTGTGTACGAAGCCAGTCGCCCCGCATTGTCGTAGCTCAGATGCTTGGCGCCTCCTCTGGCATCCGTCAGGACTGCCAAGCGGCCTTGGGAATCATATGCATAGCAGGTGCTATGGCCCAAAGCATCGGTGCGTTTGACGATGCGTCCGGTGTCATCGTAATCTGTGCGTGTAGTGTGGCCGAGAGCGTCGGTAACGGCTACTGGCGCGTTGGCGCCATCGTATTCGATGCGGGTGACATGATGTAGCACGTCCGTGACCGATGTCAGATTTCCGGAAGCATCATAGGTATAGCGAGTAGCCTGATGCTCAGCGTCGATGTCAGCCAGCAGCATGCCATCACTGTCCCACTCGCGCCGCCCCAAAGAGCGGCTGCTGCCGTCAGGGGCGATGCGGCGGACCTCAGTCGGCAGCCAGTCGGCATTGAAGCGATATTCCAGCACACCACCATCCGCTTCGGTAACGCGAGTGGTATCGCTGTCGATGTAGGCGATGCTGACTTCGTCGTTACCGTCAGCCGTGGTTGTGCGCACCGCACGCGCCTGGTAGCTGTTGTTCAATGTGATCGGATGACGCTGCGCCAATTCGGCATCGGCCAGCGTGTTTCCAGCCCAGCGCTCGCGCAGGAAGGCGAGGCTGACCCATTCCAAGCCATGTGTGAAACCGGTGTAGCTTGTGTATTGCGTTAAGAGATGGTGCCGGTAAGCGTAGGTGCGCGATGCGTCAGCGGCCCCAGTCTGCTGTACCAGATCACAGCGAAGCGGCATCGGATCAACCGCGCTTTCTTCACCAATGATGTCTGCTTCGTATCGATACTGCGCAAGGCATTCCCGGCTCCCGTCGGCGCGCACTTGCTCAATGCGGCCAATACGGGGAACTGTTTCAGGAGTATTCGGCCCCAGTTCGGCAGGCAGGTAAGCGTCGCGAATAGCCTCAATCGTGACATCGTCATCAGTGCGCAAACGTAGCAACACTTCGCCTGGCTTGGCATTGTGGTGCCGCTCAATATGCAGTCCTTTTCCGTCGCGACTAGCGCTTCGAACAAGGTAGAAGCGTTGCGCACGCACTGCCAGGCGCGGTGCAAGCATGGCGTTGACGCCCTGATACCCGTGAGGCAGCCAGCTGTCCGGTCCGATGAGGAAAATGTCATTGCTGCCATCACGCCAGCGCAGCGTAAACTGGCTGTCATTGTCGCGGCTTAGCAAAAATCCTTCTGCGCGGTTGTCGTGCTGCTTGCCCGCTGCCAAGGTTGGCAAGCGCAATGCGCGGCCACTGGCATCGTGATAAACGATGCCCTGTTCGCAGACAGATATCGAGGTTGTAAAAGGCGTGGCCCAACGAGCGCCAAGAAGACCCCAGTCCTCGGTTTCAGAACCGGAGCGGTAGCTTCGCACCCATGCGAACGAGGCGGCTCCCGCTAAAACGAAGTCCGTTTGCGAGAGAATTTCTTCGCCGGTGCCAAAGTGCACAGGGTGCTTGCTCTTAACTGACTTGCCCCCTGGCGCGCCATTTTTCGGGCAGCAGTCCGATGGCTTGTCTGCTTTTTCTTTCTTCGGCTTCTTCGTTTTGCCGCCGTCCTTGCCGTCCTTATCGCCTCCGCCCTTGCTGTCTGCGGGGGGCTTCTTGGGTTGGGGAGGCGTTTTACCTGGCACTTCCTTCTTCTTGAAGAGGCGCTTTAAGAGGCTGCTTGCACCAGGAATCTTTTTCAGGACCAGGTTCTCCGCCGCATTGGTGGCCATTCCCCCGAGGGTGCCCATGATGTCGGGCGATTTGCCACTCAGGATGTAGTCAGCCGCCTTATCCATCGCAGTGGCGGAGGTGTCGACCGCTAAGCCAGTACCGGCCACGGCGCCACCAACTGTGGCACCAGCTGCAGCGCCGGTCTCCATCACTGCAGCCGCCGGCAAACCGACACCGGTAGCGCCAACCGCAAGCCCTGCGCCGCCAAGCGCAGCGCTGCCCATGCCGATCTTGCCGCCGGTATCCATCGCTTTGCCGCCAAAATCGTGCATCGGTTCGGAGTACTTGTCCTTGTATTCCTGTGCCGCCTCTTTCAACGTCGGCAACTCCACGCCGAGAATCTTCAGCCGCGGCCGTGGCGCTTGTACCTGTCGCTCGTGAATACGCCCTATCGTATTCTTGTCGTTCATGTAGATCAGGCGCGATTCCTGTACCGTCTGGGCGCCATTCGACCCCTTGGTCGAACTGAACTCCAGCGGCTGCGCACGCTTGAGGTAGGTCTGGCTCTTGATGCCGCCCAGCGTGCCTCGTTCATCGCCAGTAATGCTCGGGATGAAGCTCTTATTGTGAAGCAGGACTTGCTCGCCCTGGGTCTTGACGTTTCTTGAGACGTCGGCTGCGTTCTTGAATTCTCCCTTGATGTTGTAAGGAAGGATGGCAACGCTGCTGCCTACCGGCGTCTTGCAGAGGTCCGGGCTGAGGCTGACGCAGTAGAAGCGTTTGGATTTGGTGACTGTTTCGTGAGCCATGGCGATTCGTATTGCGAGTTATGCGGTGTATCAGGCGGCGAGCGGCGCAGGCTGGGACTGGGCTGCCTGCCAGTCTTTCAGGCGCGTCAATTGATCGGGTTCCGTGGCCTGCATCAGTCGAACGTCCGCGAAATCGCCATCAGCCACGATGGCAAGTCGCCATACGAGTTCGACCTGCTCTGATTCCATATTGATGATGACCGTATCGATCGCCAGCGGCCAGACTGCAACCTCACCCGCTTCCGTGGCGGCCATGGCAAACAGGGAATGTTGCGGCAGCGCGAACGCCAGTTGCCGGTTGCCGTCTGTGTCAAGCTGCGCAACGTTGGACGATGGATGCGACAAGTTGGTCAGCCTGAACTGCTCGCCGCCGAATAGATGTTGGCACTGCTGGTCATCGGGGGCGCCATTCCAATAGCGGAAATCGAAATCCTTAGGCAGAAGCGGAATCTCGCCTTCCTGCCATTCGGTCTTCTCTTCAACCGTGCCCACCAACTGCCGGCGCGGCAGCCAGCCACGCCCCACAAACCCCATACCTGCCGTCGCCAAATCGGATTGGCCTTTGGCGATATTCCAGAACATGTCTGCGCTGAACGGCTTTGACGGGGGCTCGATGCGCGGAGCAAGCATTTCGAACGTCCGGGTCGCGTCCAGATACCAGTTCCTGCTGAAACCACAGCCCACAGGGTTTTGCTGGCTGCTGTCGTGCGCGTCGGGGGCGCCCGGCGGCGTTGGGTAGTTGGCGGTCTGCTCATCCTTCAATCGGTGCTTTTTCGGGATCCGGTTCGTCAACCCGCTGGAACGCTCAATGCGGCATTCCCCACCCAAGGCCGACTCATATCGCAGTGGGACGGCGGTTGCCGGTTCCGCAGACGTCAGGCACCACGGAGTCGGCTGGAGCGCACCCAATGACACAGCCCGGGCCAAGCCACCCAGCCATCTCAAAGGTGCGGCGCGGCGGCGCAAATAGCGTTTTCCAGTGACGTTCAGCGTTTTATCGATGAGTACCTTGCCGGGGATGCGGGTGCGTTCCGCAATAGCCACTTGCTGCTGCCATTCCTCGAACGCAGCGGTCGACAGGGCTTGCATGGGATTGAGCGGGCGCGGCCGTTCCGGTATCGGTGCCGGTGCATCTGGATAGTTTGCGCGCAGGCCGACATTGAAATGCGATACCTTCGCATTGGCCGGCGGATGGGCTTCGCCAATCACCACCACATCGCAGGCTGGCTTGTACGGAGCCAGGTCGCTTTCCACTCGTACGCTCTTTTCCAGGTCGTCGTCATGGTGGTGGTCCTGGTCGTACAGCGGCAACGGCTCTTCTGTCGGGACCAGTTTGGCCATGGCGTTGGTTTCGCCCGGCACAATGCGATAGCCGGTCTTGGCGACGATGACGTGAAAAGCCACGCCATTCTGGTCAATGGTATCGAAATGCAGCGCGTCCAACTCTGTACGGTTATCGAACCGCAGGCTGGGAATAGATGGGATCAAAGTATTCTCATGCCTTCGGATTGGTATCTACGTCGTCACCGTGCAGCTCAATCTTTTTCGACGCGCGGATGATGATTTCCTTGCCGGTTATCTCGATGCGGCCATCCTTGTTCATGTAGAACGTGCTTTCGCCCACTTCGATGCGGAATTCTTCCCCGGCAGTGAAGGTAATCTTTTGCCCGGCAGTGACAGACTTGGAAAGGCCCACCTGCTCCGCCTGCATCAGCGCTACCGTGGTGTTCATGGCTGCGCCAACGGTAGTCTGATAGGCTCCGCCGATGGTCAGCATCTTTGCCAAGGCTACGGTTTCAGTTTTCACCTTGCCGACGGTGACGTGGCGGCTGCCGCCAATCTTGACGTTTTCATCCTTGCCGACGTCTTCCGAACGATTGTCGCCAATGCTGATGGTTTCGTCATGGTCCACCCGTTCTGTGCGGTTGTTGTGCACGGTGATGGTTTCGTCGTGGCCAACGGTTTCCTTGCGGTCGCGCTTTACCTCGGTGGTTTCGTCGCGGTCAACCGTCTTGCGCCGGTCGTTGCCGACCCATTTATCCTCATCGTGTTCGACCTCGGTGAGCTGGTCCTTTTCGGCGTGCAGCCAAAGCTGCTCATTGCCCTTCTTATCTTCGAATCGGATTGCATTCGCATTGTCATAGACGCCGCCCGGCGTGGACCGGGACAGGATGCCGCTCTGCGTTTTATTGGCGGGGAGTTCCCATGGCGGCATCGATTTCGCATTGGGCACCATGCCAGTAATCAGTGGACGATCCGGATTCCCATCAAGGAATTGCACGATCACTTCCGTACCGATACGAGGAATGGAGGTCATGCCAAAGTTCGGCCCCGCCCAAGCTGTAGCGACACGTACCCAGGCCGAGCTCTTTTCGTCATAAGCACCGATGCGGTCCCAATGGAACTGGATTCGCACGCGGCCATATTCGTCCGTGTAGATCTCCTCGCCCGGTGGGCCTACTACCAACGCGGTCTGCAAACCATAGACTTTGGTTTGCTCGCTATTGAAATTCCTGCCCGGTCGCCAAGGGATTTTCTTGCGGATGCAGCGGATGGTATTTTTGTAACGCGATGTGGAGTCGCGGCCGGCTTGATAATTGTTGCTGGCATTATGACAGGCTTCCAGGATCAGGAACGTCCTGTCGTCTGCACTGCCACCAGCATCGTCGAAGTGGCCAGTCAGCTCGAAGCAGCGGCCAGGCTGTGCGCTACGGTCATTGCCGGTACCTTCAAAATACTTGGCCTTGGCTTCGATCTCTTCAAGACGCAGGCGCGTGATGTCATCGGCATCGCCCTGGTCCTTGAAACCATAGGTGCCAGCGTATTCATATACTTCCGTTTTGAGGACTTTACCTTGTTGATTGACGCTAGGCAGGCTGGCAAGTACCGGGTGCGGTTTTTTGAAATCAAAACCGGCCAAAGCGAAACTGCTCGGCGCCATGTTGCGCACCGGCGTCCAGCTTCCCAGCGCGTCGTCTTCCTTGGCTCCAGCTTCCTTCTGGAATGGAATGTCGGCACTTGCACCGTCAATTGGCGATGCTTTTGTGGAGTCGTCCGAGATTACCAGTGTATGCCCGTTCGCCCGATGCTCATACCAATAGAACCAGCCAGCCTGCTCCCAGCGCCTGTGCAGGTAGTTGTAATCGCTTTCGTTGAACTGGCAGGCATCCGTGAACTCCGGATCCTTGCCCGAAGTTCGGAATTCGACATCACGCAGCGCATAGTCGCCCAGAATGTCTTCGCTTTGCTGCGAGAGCGATTTGCCATGAAAGAGATAGTTATCGCGCCGCAGGCCCAGGTAGGCCAGCCAAGGCCGCAGCACCATCTCATAATAAACATAGCCGCCATCGGCACGGCGGCGCTGGAATTCAAAGACATAGCCATTGAAGTAGCGCAGGCTGCGATCTTCGCGTACCAGCTCCACGGTCACCATCTTGCCCAGCACGTCTTTCAGCGCGATGTCGGGATCGTTGGTAATGACTTCAATGGTGAACCTGAAGTCGCGCGAGAGGCATTCTTCAGCATCCAGGCTGTTGGCTAGTAATTTGGCTTGGGGGCCGTCCTCGTTAGGAAAACGCAATCGCAGCAGGCGGTTGGTTTGGCGCGAGTCACTGAACGCCTGGAAGGCGTCGGAAATCATGTTCATTCAGGTACCTGCAAATGATGTTTCAATCGTGCTGCGTGAAACTCAAGGTTGAATCGAGCCCGCATACTACTTGAATAACATTGCAGCAAAATTCACAGATTGTTTCGTGGCGACTTGCTTGTAATATGCAAGTAACTGAATTGGCGGGCGGGGAGGGCGCTATCTGACATACACGCACATAGTCAAAGGCGTCCTCGAGAGGAGGATCCCGGCCAACATGCCCATTTGATGTGCTGGGCTCGAGATTATTTGAGCGCGAGTACTTCTGCCAACGCTTCCTTCGTGTCCGGATAAGGCTCATCATCGAAAGCGCGCTGCAAGATCTGGCGCGTGCCATCTGGCCAATTTGCCACGCCCCATCCTTTCAGGGCACGTATTGCCATATTGCGGTTTCGAATGACCGGACTACGCAAACCAGCTTGGACCAGCGGCCATCCTGTTCCAGGAAAACGCCCGATATCCTGAAGTACTGCGCCGATTGCCGAGTACTTTTCGTTGCCTGGACCGAGCCCCATTTCTTCCGCTGGCCCGGTTGCGATTGTAGCCAGGTCGAACTGGGTGAGGAGAAGGTCGATCACGGCTTGAATGCGGGCGGGATCATCTGTACGCATCAGGTAGTACCATTGTTCGGAAAGTTTGGCATTCTGTCGCTCAAATCGCTTTTCCCATACATCGAGGCCGAGAATTTCGCCGGCCCTGGCCGCCGTCCAGAATATCTGGTCGTCATTCGTAGACCATGCATCTTCAACAGCTTTTGGCCAGTATTTCGCGGCGAGAAAAGCCCGGCATGCAGTAGCCAGTTGTGTACGCACATCCGCAGACCATCCCATTGATTCAAGAGGCGCCCATTCGGTGTCTTCGTTGTCTACGAAGTCGAGGATGCGTGAGATGGCCACAAGAACCTTCAAGTTCCCGGTTTCTGCTTTTGCAGCTGTACGAACGTACAAAGGTACCGCCTTGTAGCCATCGTCGTAATAACTGATGTCCTCGGCAGGGCCGCCGTTAATCAGTGCCTCGATAATCTCGCCGGCTCCTGTTAGTAACGCGTCGTCGATATTTTCTGACTCAAGTGCACCGAGCAGATTCCCGCCTGTAGCGCAGCTATAGGCAAGGTACTCGTACATCACAGAATTTTTGTAGCCTTCCCGGAGCAGCCACGAACGAATGTCGGCACGCTGGGTATTGGCGAGTCGTTCGACAATATGAATTCGGCCCCAGCCATGCACACGCTGTGCGATCTGCCACCATGCCGTTTCAACTTCATCCGCGCTCAAGGTGCTGCCTAATGCCACAACGCTATAGAGCGTGAACTCTTCGTGCAAACCGAGTGTTACCAGGAGGTCTGTATCTTCAGCAGGTGCAAACAGCCCCAGTAAGGCAATGCCGAATTTCACGGCGCCGCGATCCGGGCTTTCGGTGGCCAGCCATCGAGCCAGGGCGCGCAGTCGGTCAACCGGCACGTTCGCTGTGCCGCGGATGTTTTGCAGCAGCGGATCGACAGTTCTTAAGGCGTTGTCGGCCGCCAGCATGTCGTAGAGCGTCTTCAGATTGTCTGCGGTCGGGCTTCTCGCCGCCGACAACAAGACATCGTGAATCGCCACCACATCGGCGGATGCACTATCGCTCGTATGGTGCCCGAACGCCCCGTCCAGTGCGCCGGCTGCCCAGCGCAGCTTGCTACCGGACCGGCTGTTGACGATATCGTCGTCCGGAAGCTCATACGCGGCTTCAGGTAGCCCTTCCTGTGAACTAGTTGGAAACGCTGCCAGGAAGCTGAAGATCGATACCCGGTCTGCTGCCCACGGTTTGACGAATACGTCCGCAAGCGATGAAGAAGCCGGCTTCCGGGCCAAAAGTTTTTGAATCCATTCTTGAATCATTGTGTCTCACTGGGGCCCGGCGGGCGGGTTCTTCAAAATAAAGTGCTACGTGGCTAAAAGATCACCAGATCTTAACTGACCCCGAGGGTTGGGGTTTCACTGAAGGCGAATGGCGGTATCAAATATCCAGGTACGTCGAATCTCGATCACGTCATACTGGCGTGCCAGGTTGGGAGGGAATGCACCATAAGGAGCATGCCTGGCCACCACGTTTCGAATTGCCTCGTCGATCGCCGGCACCCCGCTGGAAACGACGAAAGTGACTTTCTCTACCGACCCGTCAGCGCGAATCGCCAACGTGACCATGGGCGGAACGTGCCGCTGTTTTGCTGCTTCGCGAACCATGTCGAATGCCATATTCAGTTCGAACTTCTTGCTTATCGCATCTGCATATTGAACAAGGTCTGCATTTGGATCGACGCGACCAAAAAGCCAGCCGCGGCGCATGCCGCTAACCGTAGGGAGCAGTGAGCGTGAAGGGTTCTTCAACGCCGCGTCGCGCTGGGCCGCCTCTTCGTTGAGTTGCCTGCCGATTGCGCGCAGGCGCTCTTCCCGTTCAGCTTCCTGCTTCGCTTTCTCCAGTTGCGCCTGCTCGCGTTTCGATTGTTCAAGGCGCGCGGCCTCCTGCTTTGCGGCTTCTTGTCGCCCAGCCTCTTGTTTAATGGCCTCCTGGCGCGCCGCTTCCAGTTGTTGTGCCTGGCGTGCCTCCTCAAGCTGCGCTTGCTTTGCCTGTTCTGCCCGCTGGGCTTCCGCCTTGCGTGCGGCATCGAGGCGCGCGACTTCGGCTCGTTCCTGCGCCTGACGGGCAGCCTCCTCGCGTGCCTTCTCTTCCAGTTTCGCCTGTTCGCGGCGAACTTCTTCCTGGCGGGCTAACGCCTGGCGCTCAGCCTCTTGTCGCGCAACTTCGTTCCTGGCTGCTTGCTCGACGCGAATGGCCTCTTGGCGAAGTTGTTCCTGGCGGGCAGCTTCGAGCTGCGCTTGCCTGGTTTGTTCCTGTCGGATGATTTCCTTGCGTGCGGCTTCATCGCGTTCCTGCTCCTGGCGCGCGGCCTCTTGCAGTTGCTGTTCTTTTCGCGCAGCTTCTCTCTGGGCGTCTGCCATCAATTCGGCTTGACGCAGGCGTTCCGCCGCTTGCTTTTCTTGTTCAAGCTTAGCCAATTCATGCGTACGTTCACGAGCCTCTTTCTCAAGAACCTTTGGCGCAGGGTCGCTAGCGTTATCCGGTACGAGTGCCTCGCGTTCCTGAATGGGGATATTGCGCACCGTGGCGTTGGCAGGAGCATTTGTGGGTGCGGCGGCAGGGGCGGGTGGAGACGGTATATCCGGCAGCTTGCCAGCCGGTGTTACCGGCATTGAGGTTGGAGCGTGCGCAGGTGCTGGGGGCGGAATGAGGACGGCAGGTGCCTCGCTGTTTCCGATAGCGGGTGGGGGCGAGGTCATTGAAGCCACCGGACTTGCGACTGAAGGCCGCTCCACTGGTGCCAAGACGGGGTTAGCGTTCTCTTTTAAAGCTGCGAGTGGTGCTGGCGTTAGCGCCACTGGTGCAGGGGAAGAGGGCGGTGGAGGCAGCAACAGTACTTGCAAATCGTTGGCACCCAGGCGTCGTTCCTGCCAAGGAAATTTCAGGGCAGGGAGGCCGAAGGTTTGTCCCCCCAAGGTAATGCTTAACAGTCCCGCGTGGATGATGGCGGAAATCACCACGGCACTGCTTAATCGCCAGGGCTCGCGCTGGAGACTATAGGACCGGCCGATAGTGATTGCTGAGGACATCGGAACAGACTATCACAAAGGCAGCAGACTATTGACCAATCGGCAACTGAAACGCTGAATTTGCAACAGCGCCGTTGGCTCCTGCAGCGCTTAAGCCTGTGCAGGCGGTTTGTTGAAGCGATGCAGCATTCCGTTCAATAGCACGTCAATCAAGGCTTCGAGGTGGCGATTGAACTCGTCATGCTCAAACCATTCTTCCCCATCGCCGAACACCAGGCGCAGCGACACCATGCCGTGCAAGCCTTCCCAGAAGATCTGGGCCATGGCCTCTGCCTGCTCCACAGGAATCTGGCCAGTGGTGGCCAGGTCGACAAAGAGCTGGCAGGCAAAGGCATAGGGGTCCTGCGCCTGGTTGCCGTGCTCAACGCGCGAGCTAGCTACCGGTGCATGCGGCCGGCGCTCCATGAAGACCAACGCGTATTGGTCAGGGTGGCGCATGCCGAAGGTTACGTAGGCTTGGCCCGTGCGCCGGATGTTCTCCAGCGGCGATAGCCCCACCTCAGTGGCGTTACGCATGGCTTTGACCAGGTCGAGCAGGTCGCCGTCCATCGCCTGGGTGATCAGCGTGGCCTTGTTCTGGAACAGATTGTAGACGACGGTGGTTGAAAAGCCCGCCTTCTCCGCGACTTTGCGCAAAGTGATCTCGCGTGCACCGCCAGTCTTGATCAAAGCTCGGACGGCTTTGATGATGTCTTTGCGGCGCTGTTCGGATTCGCGGATTTTTCGCTGTTCTACGCTGCTCGATTTGTTCATTCGATTCATTTCTAATTGGGCGCGTTCGCGGCTGAGACTACCACGCAGTGATCACGCAGATCAACGGCAATGCGGAGCTGCATTGCGAGGCTCGCGCATTTAGAAATGTCGGATTCCGCAATGACTTGCGACTACTAAGAATTATCTTATGTTGACCAACTGAAGGTTTGGAAATTAATATCGTGCTGAAAGATACCATTAGGGAATAATGGCACGCTACTGGTGGGTAAACCATAAACAGACGTCACGGGAGGAAATCCGTGGGGGATATCTATGGTCGCCAAAATTGAAGCGCGACGGTTCATCGAATCTGTTCTATTCCAACATGCGCCGTGCTGAGCCCGGGGACTATGTCCTGTCCTATGCTGGCACCTACATTAAGTATGTTGGTCAAGTCTGCGACTTCGCGTTCTCTCGAATCAAGCCAGATGAGTTTGGCCCTGCGGGCGATGCCTGGGATAACGAGGGCTGGATGCTCCCCATTCTTTGGAGACCTTTCGGCGAAGGACTCCATCCTAAATCCCATTTCAATAGAATTCGGGATTTGCTTCCAGCCAAGTATTCCCCGTTGAGTCTAACCACCGGAAATGGGAATCAGGCTGTTTATCTTGCTGAAATTGATGAACAGCTATTCTTGACGCTGTTAGGTATCGGTCAAGTCAGCTTGGATGAATTGTTCGGACCAGGTAGTTTTGCTGTCTATAGCGGACTGCAAATGGAACTTACCGACGAGGAAGTGCAGGAGAAGATTAGTAGGGACATTGCTCTTTCGAGCACTGAGAAGCTGCGGCAGATCAATGCACGTCGTGGCCAAGGTGCGTTCCGAGAAAATGTAATGCGTCATGAGATGAGTTGTCGGCTCACTGGGATCTCATCTCCGCGGCTATTGATAGCCAGCCACATAAAGCCATGGCGGTCTTGCGCAGATGGCTTTGAGCGCCTCGACGGTAATAATGGACTCCTACTATCCCCTAATGTAGACCTGCTATTTGACAAAGGCCTCATCAGTTTTTGGAATGATGGGAGAGTAATTGTCTCCGCTCATATTGATTCGAGCGATATCGTTCGGCTTGGGCTCGAGACAGCAGTTAGCAAGGAGCATGCAGCTTTCAGGGACGAACAACTACCGTATCTCGACTACCACAGGAAGAACGTCTTTTTGGTGTAATTGAACTTCAGCAGAGAAAAAATGGGATACGTAGTCAATATTGTGACATCGAGACTGTCCTGCTTCAGTTGGGTGGCGAGGCAACTGCGAAAGCGATTCAGGAGCAGGTGCTTATGAGTTTTTGCGACGGCATGATTCCCCCAAACTATCGGCACGAACGATCATTCCGCCAAACTATTCAACGAAAAATTGAAGACTTTTGCCCGCAGGCAGAAGGGTTCGCCGAGGCAAAGCGCGAGTCAAAATTCATTCGGGTAGCGCACGGACGATACCGTCATGCGTCAACTGAATATGGTCTTGCGATCGGAGAGATTGAAGCAGCTGAAGGACTAATCGAAGGCGCGGTAAAACAGATCGCCGTCAACGCGTATGAGCGGAGTGCAACTGCAAGAAGGCTTTGCGTGGCGTATCACGGCTACGCCTGCAAGTGCTGTGGATTCAATTTTGAACAGGTCTATGGTGTGCATGGAAAAGAGTATAGTGGCCCCCGAAATTGAGACGGTGGTTTAAGCTGTCGTCCGCGAAAGGATGATAGCAAATGAGTGAAGGCAAAAAACGCAGGGTGCATACGGCGGCGTCACAATCCGCTATTCAAAGTTCGGCGGCCTGACTTCTGGATTGGACTCATATAACGGATTCTATAGTGGCCCCCGAAATTGAGACGGTGGTTTAAGCTGTCGTCCGCGAAAGGATGATAGCAAATGAGTGAAGGCAAAAAACGCAGGGTGCATACGGCGGAATTCAAGGCCAAGGTGGCTTTGGAGGCTGTGCGCGGGGTGAAGACGGTCACGGAAATCGCGCAAGAGTACGGTGTGCATCCGGTGCTTGTCGGTCAGTGGAAGAAAGAGATCCTGGAGAATGCCGGTGCCCTGTTCGACGTTAAGCGCGGCCCCAAACCGGTCGATGAAAGCAGCCCCGAGGACAAGCTGTATAGCGAGATCGGCAAGCTGAAGATGCAGGTGGATTGGCTTAAAAAAAAGCTAGGGGAATGAGTCCGGCGGAACGAGCACGATGGATCGAGCGGGACGACGATATGCCGCTGACGATGCAGTGCGAGCTGGCAAGCATTGCGCGCTCTTCGGTCTATCGACGGATGGAAGCTGCAGCGCGTGAGCAATGTCTGACCGAAGAGGATAGCCAGCTGCGCAGCTTGATCGACGAGGAGTACACGAACCGGCCGTTCTATGGCAGCCGGCGCATGGTGGTGTTCCTACGAGGGCGCGGTTACTGCGTCAATCGCAAGCGGATACAGCGCCTGATGCGCGGGATGGGTTTGGCAGGCATGGCGCCGGGGCCGGCGACGAGCAAGCCGCACCCAGAGCACAAGGTCTACCCGTATCTGCTGCGCGGCGTGGCGGTCACGCAGCCAAACCAGGTGTGGAGTACAGACCTGACGTATATCAGGCTGGCGCGGGGCTTCGCCTACCTGGTTGCCGTGATTGACTGGTACAGCCGCAAGGTGCTGTCCTGGCGCATCAGCAATAGCATGGACGCGTCGTTCTGCGTGGACTGCCTGGAGGATGCACTGCGCCACCATGGCAGGCCGGAAGTGTTTAACAGCGACCAGGGCTCGCAATTTACCAGCACGGCCTTTACTGGTGTGCTGAAACGCGAAGGCGTAGCGATCAGCATGGACGGCCGCGGGCGGGCACTGGACAACATCTTCGTGGAGCGCCTGTGGCGCAACGTGAAGTATGAGGACGTGTACTTGAAAGGGTATGCCAACATGGCGGAGCTGATGGTCGGCTTGGCGCAGTATTTTGCGTTCTACAACGCGGAGCGCCCGCATCAGGCACTCCGTTATGAAACGCCGGATCGCGTCTACAGGTCGGGGATCGGCGGCGGCGCACTGATCGTCGATAAATTTGGCGACGATGACGGCGAGCAGAAAAATGCAGGAATTACGGGGCAGCGCCATGCAGCTGTGGAATTGGAAATGGGCACAGCTTAAACTAAGCGGCAAAGTGTCTTGACTGATGGGTCCACTTTAAAATGCAGGAATTACGGGGCAGCGCCATGCAGCTGTGGAATTGGAAATGGGCACAGCTTAAACTAAGCGGCAAAGTGTCTTGACTGATGGGTCCACTTTATTCAATACGTCGAGAACCAGGGCGCCCATCACACGTCCTACACCCATACGAAATGCGTGAAACTCACTATCAGTGCAGTTTTCCATCGCGAATTCAATCGATGAATTTAGCTGGGCAAGGATGCCGGTCATTTGCGTACTAATTTCCTGAGCGATTTCTGTTTTCATATTCATCCTTTACCTTTTCCC
Source organism: Duganella sp. Root336D2 (assembly GCF_001425005.1). Lineage (GTDB taxonomy): Bacteria > Pseudomonadota > Gammaproteobacteria > Burkholderiales > Burkholderiaceae_D > Rugamonas. The sequence goes on from NZ_LMDB01000033.1 coordinate 19,645, forward strand.
GCCTGCTGAGGCTGCTTTACAACCATTGGCTTCCATGCACCTATTTAGACAAACCGCAAAGGCCATACCATAGTCTTTGGTCGGTAGCGTCTCAACACTACACTGCTTAATGCAAGTGTCCTTCACCTTTTCACATCGTTTTCGTTCTCTGTCACCTTTCATGCATACGCCGGCAATTGCATCCGTCACGAATTCGCTAATTCCAGCAACTGCACACGCTGTGGGGAAATATTGGCATGCCGATGGACTAACGTCATTTGTCGAAGGTGCAGCTGGCTGAGGCGGCGGAATTTCTGGATCAACCATCCCCGGCGGCGGCGTATTCGTGCAGGTAGTTACAAACCCGTTTGAGATACAGTTCCAAGCGAGCCCGCTTGGGTCGGTTCTACTTGTTGGATTTCCGCCAACATAGGCGTATGTGTTGACACCGCCTTTCAACCCAATCGGATCACTTTCAACGTATCGTCCCAGTGCAGGGTCATAGTCCCTGAAATAGTTGTAATGCAGATTGCTTTCGCGGTCAAATTGCTGCCCAGGGAAACGTTGATTGAATGTGAAATTCAGTTGCCCGGCTGGCTGAGCGTTGGCTGCATCCTTACCATACGGATCGCTGTCCCACTGCCACACCAGGTTGCCGCTGCCATTGGTGATTGCACGCGGCGTATTTAGCTGGTCTGTGTGGATGAAGTAGGCTGTCGCAGCGCCTGACGCATTACCGACGGTGACTACCAGCGGCGCCGATTGCAGAACAGGGTTGGCAGGATCGGTTGTGGTGACCTTTGCGATTACCTGATAGGTGCCTGCGGCGAGCTCGTTTAGCGTCAGCGAGAATGGCGACTGAAGGCTCACACCCAGCGAAGTGGCGCCGTTGAAGTACTCCACTTGCGTGGCCATCACCGGATTCCCATCCGAAGTCGCGGTGACAGCGAGTGTTACTGCTGCTGGCGCAGTTGGGTTGCTTGGGCTTGCCGTGACATTGACGGTGGGTGCGGCGGCAGCCAGTTGGCAGCAGACGAGCAGCAGCGCCATCCATGCTGCCGAGAAGATTTTCTTGAACACGTATTTCTCCATGTCTTATTTCAGTACCGCAACCGGCATGTCGCCCAGGTAGACGTATTCGGTCAGCGCGCCATCGGTGCTTTCGGCGATCAGCTTGCCGCTTCCGTCGTAGTGGTAAACCGTGGTCGATATCGGCGTAACTTTCTGCACGCGTTGGCCGAGGGCGTTGATCTTGTAGCTCACCAGACCGATGGCGGTGTTAGCCGACACCATGCGGCCACGTGCGTCATAGTTGAAGGTGGCGCTGCCGTTGTTGGTGATGCTGCCGTTGGCGTCGGTGGCGATGCTGGCGTTCTGGCTGCCAGTGAGCTGCGTCAAGCGGTTGCTGGTGGTGCCGTAGGTGTAGGCGGTTGAGGCAGCGCCATTCGCGTATTGTGTGTGGTTGCCGACGGCGTCGTAGCTGTAGACGAGGCTACGCTGGGCACGCTGTTCGCTGGTGAGACGGTCAAGTTCATCGTAGCCGTACGTGCGATTGTTGGCCGCGTTGCCGCCGTCAGCCACTCCGGTGATACGGCTCGCCGCGTCATAGGCCAAGGTTTGCACCTGGCCATTGAGCGTGTAGCTCGTCATGCGGCCATTGATGTCATAGCTGCGTGAGTAAGTCTGGCCGTTGCCGAACACGAGAGATTGCAGCGGGCCGAAGGCCTGATAAGTTACCTGGCCAACCAGCAGCTGCGGCGCTCCATTCCTGGTACTGCGGATTTCCTTAATGCGGCCCATGTCGTCGCGCACATAGTCGACGCTGCGGCCACTCGGGTACGTGAGACCGGAAAGGCGGCCATACTGGTCGTAGCGGTAGGCGGTGCTGTAAGCCTGGCCGCCGATGGTGCGGGTCTCGCTAACCGTCCGTCCATGTTGGTCATAGCCGTATTGGATGCTTCCGCTGACATCCGTCACTTGGCTTAGTCTGCCCAGCGCATAGGCGCCCTGGTCGTAGACATAGCTAACGCCCGTGCCGTCGCTGAAGCTGGCGGAGGTGACGCGGTTCAGCACATCGTACTGGTACGTTGTAGTCTGGTTCTTTGCATCGGTGCGCGTTTTGATATTGCCGGCATCGTCGTAGGTGTTGACGGTGTTGCCGGTATCGGGACTGCTGGTCTGGATCAAATTGCCCAGGCCGTCAATGGTGTAGACCGTGGCCAGATTGCGGGCATCGGTCACCTTGACAACGCGGTCAAGCCCGTCATAGCCAAATGCAGTGATGCCCGCGCGCGGATCGGTCGATGCGATACGCCGGCCAAACACATCATAGTCATGCGTCGTGATGCGGTTCAGCGGGTCCGTGACCTTGGTGAGCAAGCCGGCGGTGTTGTAGTCGTAACTGGTCGTGGTGTTCTGGACCTGGGCGCTGGCGGCGCAGCACAAAGCGGCGGCAATGGAGAAAATTGTGGCGCTGATCATTGCATTGCTCCGGTTACTTGCTTCAAACGGTTCAACGTATCAAACACGCGGCTGATCCTGCGGGTCAGTTGGCCGTTCGCGTCGTTGCTGTCTTCGCTAATTCGATTGCCGGAAAGGTCGAGGGTGTAGCTGATCTTGTTGCCCTGGCTGTCAGCAATGGAGGTCAATCGGTGGGCGTCGTCGTAACTGTAGGTCGTGGTGGTGCCATCCGGCATGGTGGCGATTTTCAGGTTGCCCACACCGTCATAGGTGTAGCTTGTGAGTTCGCCGCCGGCTGATACCGAGTCCAGCCAGCCACGTGGGCCATAAGAGAAGCTGGTCACCATACCGTTTGGATCGGTAATCTGGCCAACGCGTCCGTTCACATCGTAATTGCCATAGCGCGTGACGTGGCCGGCCGCATTGGTCGTTGTTTCCAGGTTGCCCTGGTTGTCGTAGGTGAGCGTCGTATTGACTCCCGGCCCTGTCTTGGTGAGCAGTTGGCCAGCATTGTTATAGGTGAAGTTCCAGGTTTTGCGCGTACCGTCTGGAATAGCGGAGAAGCCACTTGCTCCATTGGCATCCTTCGTGGCCTGCACCGACTCTGACAGCATGTTGCCGTTGGCGTCATAGGTGTAGCTGGTGATGCGCAGCGGCTCTGCGACCTTGGCGCGCAAGCGCATGGTCGGGTGCCATTCGGTGGTGATGGTGCGGGCAAGCGCGGTTCCGTGGCCTTCAACCCGGCTGGTTTCCAGGTTGCGAGTCAGGTCGTAGGTGAAGGTTTTATTGTTCCCTTGCCAGTCCTTGCTGGTCGATACGTTGTTGTTGGCGTCGTAGGTTCGCTCCTTCATGTCTTGGCAGCCTTCGCATGGCTGGTCGATGGCATCGTTCATTGCTACGCCAAGCGAGAGCTTGAAGCGGTATTTCCGGGTGATGGGTTGCGGCGCCGCGGCGGTGCCTACATACGATGTCGCAGTGACGGTCTTGGTGCCGTCTGCAGCAAAACCGGTGTACGCGAGAGTTACCTTTTCTACGCCACCCGCGTGTTCGGATGAGGTGGCTTGGTTGTAGCAGTTCCAGTTCCAGGTAGCATAGCGCGCGCCATTTTCATCCGTGATGCCGGTCAGGGCATTGGGCAGGTGGCCGTAACCTTCGGCAAAGGCAGTCGCGTTATAGCAATTATTCCCGCCGTTGATCAGGCTCTTCTCGTTGTAATGATATTTTCTTGTCTGGTTCCCCGGGTATGTGACTGCTGTCAAATTCCCTGCCCGGCACGTCTCGGGATGTTTGGTATTGGAAGGGCAGCCGCCGGTGACGCCGTCGTACTCATAAAAGTACGCTTGGCCAGAAGGGTCGATGACTTTGGAGACTCGCTGTTTTTCGTCGTATTCGAATTGCATTTGGCGTCCCCAGTTGTCGGTGACGCAGACGGGGAGCCCTGCAGGAATTGCCGGCCCTGTTTGCACATTCGAGCAGACAGGCGCATCTTCGGGCACACGCGAAATTGCGGTGTCGTTGCTGCCGCCGGTACTGTAGGTGTAGCGCTGCCATGCTCCAATGGCGGACGTGATGGACAGCAAACGGCCATTTGCATCGTATAGCTCGACATCCTGGTTCACTGTGGTGTAATTCCACCTAATCGGCGTAACACCGTCGGTTGCGTACTGGGCGCTAAGGCGCTCGTTGACATCGGCATCTCCAACCCATTGGCTGCCGGCGCGATTGAAGATGTGGAGCTTTCCATCGGGGCGGGTCACCACTGCCGACTGTCCACTTGCGTCAGCTTGCGGGAAGGTGCAGAAAGTGATGCCGTCGGAGCGCGTGTAGCACGCCATCGGCTTCGTGCTGTTGCGCAGCCAGACTTTGCGATCGAGTGCAGAAGTCCAACGACTGCCAAACACACCTTTTGCGTTCACGTCACCGGAGAGCTGCCCACCGTTGTATGTACGGGTCAGTTCGAGCTTGAACCCGGGGTTTGCAGGAGCAAAGTCTGTCTCGATCTGCACCTTATTACCGGTACCCGGCGCAATCGGGTTGCCACACATTGGACATGTCGGACCATTCCCCTTTGGAGAAGATGGCACTGGTTCGCTGACCGGCCTAACGTACTCACACCAATGGTGCTCCACTATGTACGTGAACTGTCCATCAGTGCCGCAGGCTGAGGCATTGAAGTAGACGGAACTTGGACTTCCTTTGCTTCCCACTCGGGAATGATAACCAGTAGCGTAGGTGGTTGGGGCTGAGGGTGGCGTGGAGCCGCAAATTCTCACTGGATCTTGGCCAAGTCTGATGCAAGGCTGTTACATGCAGCGAAGAGCGCCTCGCCAGTCACATAATTGCCATACCACGTTACAGTGTCCCCGTCAGGAGTGACGGGAGCGAAATCGGCATAGGCGTTCGCACTTAGCAGGAAGCCGGCAAGCGAAGCAATTATCCATCGAGTAATCATGAACACTTCCCCAGAAGCAATAACAAAAGATGCAGAAGGGTAACATGTTCAGTTGTGAATATTTCTATCAAATACTCACCGAGACGTGTAACAAAAGATGGTATGCGCGCAGCGATCCCGACGAGCCAGCATTTGGTGACGAGCAAAAAAAATCCCTCGCGGCTCGTGTGTGGTCGGGCGAGGGATACTGAAACCCAGGTGTCAGTTGGGAGGGGAGATGAATCGACGGTTTCAATATAGTCGCCCTGCCCCGGCGTTGCCCTGTCCCTTACAAATTCTTACCTGGCTTACATTTGATCTAGCTCAATACATTCTCAGGGGAAACTCGCAGAATGGAGAGTCTCGCGCTCGGTGGAGACTGAAGATGTTCAAAGCTGTTTATCGGGCTTATCTGCGCTTTTTGCTGAACCGCTATACGCGGGAATTGCAAGTGTTGGCAGCGCAGCGGGCCAATGATGCGTTGGCTGAACAGGTCCTTACGCACGAAGCCGAGCAGGTGCGCGCGCGGCTGCTGATGCTTTAAATCCCCTTTCCATCCATTCGAACAGGCCCTGCGTGAGCAGGGCCAGGACGGCTGCCGGCAGTGCGCCAGCCAGCATCAGGGTGTTGTCGTTCAGGGCCAGGCCGGTGGTGATGCGTTCGCCGTAGCCGCCGGCGCCGATGAAGGCGGCGATAGTGGCGGTGCCGACGCTCATCACGGCTGCGGTTTTCACCCCGGCCAGGATGACTGGGGCGGCCAGCGGGAGTTCGATTTCTTTCAGGCGTTGCGTGGTGCGCAGGCCCAGTGCTTCCGCGGCCTGCTTCAGGCCTTGTGGGACGCCGCTGATGCCAGTACAGGTATTGCGGACAATCGGCAGCAGCGCGTAGACAAACAGCGCACACAGGGCTGGCATGGTGCCGATCGTGCCAAGCAGCGGAATCAGCATGGCCAACAGGGCTAGCGAAGGGATGGTTTGCAGGATACCTGCTGCGGCCATGACTGGTTCGCGCAGCTTCGGACGGTAGGCAGCGAGGATGCCGAGTGGGATGCCGAGGGCGCTCGCCATTGCGACGGACAGCGCGACCAGCAGGATGTGCTGGCGGGTTAGCGGCCAGAAGTCATCCGCAAAAAGCCGTTGCCAGAACGTCGAGGCACGGGAGAGGACGGCTGCGGTGGGCTCGGTAGCGGCGGATTGGCTGGCGGGCGCCATGGCTGAAGCGGAATGGCGCGCGAGCCAGTCGCGGGCGATAGCGCTGAAAGGCTGGCCGCGCAGTTCGGCGGCGGCATTCATGGCGATCATGTCGGCGGCAATGATGCGGCCTTCAAGCGCGCGCAATGCTTGCCAGGCGGCCGGGAAGCGCTGCGCGGCGTCGAGTCGGTATAACAGGACGGCGTCGTAGCGCGGAAAATAGGCGCGGTCGTCTTCCAGCACGCGCAGGCCGTACTGGCTGATCTTGGCGTCGGTGGAGTAGATGTCGATGACGTCGACCTGCTTCTGCGCCAAGGCTTCGTAAGCGATTCCGTGATCGAGGCCGCGCGGTGTAGCGCCGATGGCGTATTGCTTTGCCAGTCCTGGCCAGCCGTCGGCGCGGCCGATGAATTCGTGCGACAAGCCGTAGCGCATTTCGCGCTGTGCGGCCAGCTCGCTCAGTTTGCGCGGGTCGCCGGCTGCGCCGCGTACTGCCAGCGCGTAGGTGTTGTTGAAGCCCAGCGGGACGGCAATGCCCAAGCCTTGCGCGGCCAGTTCGCGCTGCATCTGCTCCAGCGTGGCGGGTTGCGTGTGCTTGAGGATTTCCTGGCTGATGGTGCCCGTGTATTCGGGATAAACGTCGATGCTGCCGGACTTCAGCGCTGCCAGAACGATGGCAGTGTTGCCAAGGCCTTGCTTGTGCTCGACCCGGGCGTGCGGCGCGGCGGTTTGTGCCAGCAGTTCACCGAGGATATAGGACTCGGTGAAGCGCTTGGAGCCGATGCGCAGCGTGTCGTCGGCGCTGGCAGCGGAGGCAAACAAGGTGGCCGCCAGGGCCAGGAAGACAGTGGCGGCGCGGCGCAGCAAGTTCAGGCGCCTGCGGCGGGGGCGACTGCGGGAATGCCGACCACAGGGTCGCGCCAGACGCCGCGATTGACCACGGCGACGCAGGGATTGAATCCGAAGGCGTACGACAAGTCCGCCGGGCGGGCGATCTGCCACAGCGCGAAGTCGGCGCGCTTGCCGACTTCCAGCGTGCCTACCTCGCCATCCAGCCCCAATGCGCGTGCGGCATTGATGGTGCAGCCGGCCAGCGCTTCCAGCGGCGTCAGGCGCCACAGCGTGCACACCATATTCATCGCCAGCAGCAGGGAGGTCATCGGCGACGTGCCGGGATTGTTGTCGGTGGCGACTGCCATCGGCACGCCGGCAGCGCGCAGGGCTGCTACCGGCGGCGGCGTGGTGTCGCGCAGGAAGTAGTAGGCGCCAGGCAGGAGTACGGCCACGGTGCCGGCAGCATCCATGGCAGCGATGCCTTCGGCGGACAGGTGTTCCAAATGGTCGGCAGACAGGCCACCGTAGCGCGCCACCAGTGCCGCACCGCCCTGGTCGGACAATTGTTCGGCGTGCAGTTTGACCGGCAAGCCATGCTCGCGCGCGGCGGCGAAGATGCGTTCAGTTTGCGCGGCGGTAAAGCCAATGCGCTCGCAGAAGGCATCCACCGCGTCGGCCAGACCGTCGGCAACCAGCGTGGGGATCATGCCGATCACCGCGTCGACGTAGTCGTCGGGGCGGTCCTTGAATTCGGGCGGCAGCGCATGGGCGCCGAGGAAGGTGGTGCGCACCGTTACCGGCACAACCTGCTCGACGCGGCGCGCCACGCGCAGCATCTTGGATTCCGAAGCGAGGTCCAGGCCGTAGCCGGACTTGATTTCCAGCGTGGTCACGCCTTCGGCCAGCAGCGCGGCGATACGCGGCAGCGACTGGCGCAGCAGCTCTTCGTCGGAAGCAGCGCGGGTGGCGCGCACGGTGGACATGATGCCGCCGCCGGCACGGGCAATTTCCTCGTAGGTGGCGCCATTCAGCCGCGCTTCGAATTCGTCGCTGCGGTTGCCGGCGTGGACGATGTGGGTGTGGCAGTCGATCAGGCCGGGGGTCAGCCAGCAGCCGCCGGCGTCGTGCTCCAGCTCCGCGCTGCCCGCTGCTGCGGCATCTTCGCGGCGGCCGATCCAGGCGATGCGGCCGTTATCGACCGCGATGGCGGCGTCGCGGATTTCGCCATAGCCCTCGCCCATCATGGTGGCCAGGTGCACGTTGGTGATCAACAGGTCCCACTCTACTGCCATGTTTTACTCTTCGTTCGGGAAAATATCGACAATGAACACGGTGGCGTGGCCCGCTTCCAGCGTCCACACGTCATCCTTGTCCAGCACCACCGCATCATAGCGCACCAGCGAGATGCGCTCACTGGCGCTGGCCAGGTTCAGGCTCTCGCCTTCGGCCAGGAACACTACCGTGGTCGGGCTGCGCCGTTCCAGCGTGGAAAAGTCGCGGATTGTGCGCCGTTCCAGCTGGTGATTGCAGATGGAGCGCCGCGTCATGACGTTGAAATCGGTGGTCGGCGCGCCTTCCACCGTGGCAGTGACGGCATTCTCGCCCGGGAAGGCGATGACCGGCTCGCGTTCGCTCAGCGCTACGCGCCGCTCGTTGCCCACGTCCAGCACCACGCCGCCGCCCTCGACCAGGGTCAGGGTGCGGTCGATGCCGGGAAAGACGGAGAACGGGCCGCTTTGCGCGATGGTGGCCAGCGACAGGCGCCATTCGAACTCGTCGAAGCCGGCGCCAGGCGGCATCACGCACAGTTCCGTGGTGCTGCCGCCGCCGTTCTTCCAAGGCGTGGAGTGCAGGCTTGCATACTGGATGATTTGAGTCATGCTCGTAGCTCGCGCAGTTCGGCCAGCGTCTTTTTGAAGCGCGTGGTGATGGCCGGTTGCGCCACGTGCTCCTGGCCGCGCACCACCCAGTGGCCGCCGACCATCACATCCCTGACTAGATTATCATTTCCGCTGAAAACGAAGCATCCCAATACATCGGCGGCGTCGATTCCGTCGAGATTCGGGTGGTCGTCGTCCAACACTATCAGGTCGGCACGCTTGCCAGCTGCCAGAGCTCCGACCGGGCGTCCGGCCGCCTGCGCTCCGCCCTGCAGGGCAGCTTGCCACAGGAAGTCGCCGACGCGGCGCTCGCTTCCGGAAACCGCAATGTTGCGGCGCTGCTGCACCAGGCGCTGGCCGTATTCGAGCCAGCGCAGTTCTTCCACCGCGCTTTGCGATACATGGCTGTCGCTGCCGACGCCGAAACGTCCGCCCTGCTCCACGAAGCTCTCAAGCGGGAACAGGCCGTCGCCCAGGTTGGCTTCCGTGGTCGGGCACAGGCCCGCCACGGCGCCGCTTTGCGCGATGGCAGTGACTTCGTCCGGCGTCAGGTGGGTGGCATGCACCAGGCACCAGCGCGCATCGACCGGCAGGTTTTCGTAAAGGTATTGCACCGGGCGCTTGCCGGAGAAGTCCAGTGATTGCTGCACCTCGCCCTGCTGCTCGGCGATGTGGATGTGCACCGGACGGGCCTTCGGCAAATGGTCCAGCACTTCGCGGATCTGCGCCACCGAGGCGGCGCGCAGCGAATGCGGCGCCACGCCGACTTCCACCTGCGCGTCGCGCAGCGGTTCCAGCTCGCCAATGATCTTCAGCACGTCGCGCGCATCGGTGCGGAAGCGCGCCTGCTCCGGCTTCAAAGGCTGTTCGCCGAAGCCTGCGTAGGAATACAGCACCGGCAGCATGGTGATGCCGATGCCGGCCTGGCGCGCGGCGGAGATCACGCGCTGCGCCGTTTCCGACGCATGCGGATACATGCTGCCGTCCGGCGCGCGCTGCACGTAGTGGAATTCGCACATCGAGGTGTAGCCGTGGCGCAGGCACTCGGAGTACAACTGGGCCGCGATGGCCTCCATCTGTTCCGGCGTGATATTGCGCGCGAAGCGGTACATCAGGTCGCGCCAGGTCCAGAAGCTGTCCTTCGAATCGCCGGCGATTTCGGTCAGACCGCCCAGCGCGCGCTGGAAGGCGTGCGAGTGCAGGTTGACCATGCCCGGCATGACCAGGCGTGCACTCGGGATGCCCGGCGCCGCCACGGCATCGGCCTGCACGGCGGTGAAGTTGCCGCGATCATCCCATTGCAGCAGGACGTTCTTGCGCCAGCCGTCGGCCAGCAGTGCGTGGTGCGCGAACAGGGCTTTCATTTGCGCACCCATTCTGCGGCGGTTTGCACCAGCTGGCGCAGCAGCGGCTGGACTTCGGCGGCCCGGTCGGCGCGGTAGCCGAACGGCGCCGCTTCGTCCATATAGGTGGATTGGCACATTTCCAGCTGGATCGCGTGCACGCCCTGCTCCGGCTTGCCGTAGAAACGCGTGATATGGCCGCCTTTGAAGCGGCCGTTGACGGCCACGGTGAAGCGCTCGTCGCTGCGCGCAACGCCGGCGATAGCGTCGGTCATGGCCTGGTCGCAGCTGGCGCCGTCGGCGGTGCCGAAGTTCAGGTCGGGCAGCTTGCCTTCGAAGAAGCGCGGCACGACAGAGGCGATGGAGTGGGCATCCCACAGCACCACTTTGCCGTGGATCGACAGCAGGCGGTCAAGCTCCGCGCGCAACTGGGTATGGTAAGGCTGCCAGTAATCCGCCAGGCGGCGCTCGACCTCGGCCTGCGAAGGCTGCTTGCCTTCCAGGTACAGCGGCTCGCGGTGGAAGGTATCGACCGGACACAGGCCGGTGGTATCCTGGCCGGGATACAGGTTGGTGTTTTCAGGCGGACGATTCAGGTCGATCACATAGCGCGACCAGCGTGCCGACAGCGTGGACGCGCCCAGCGCGCCCAGGAAGTCGTACAGCTGCACCAGGTGCCAGTCGGTATCGGCCTTTTCGGTCGCCGCCGGCGTCATCGCAGCAGCGATATCGCCGGGGATGTCGGTGCCCACATGGGGCATCGACACCAGCAAGGGAATACTGCCTGCTTGGAAGCGGTAATCCATGAAACCTCCTTACGGATGCAGGGCGCTGAACAGGCTCTTGCAAGTGGCGCTCAGGTCGCCGTTCACCACCATCTGCCTGGCTGCCTCGATGTCCGGCGCGAAGAAGCGGTCGGCGTCGAAGAATGGTACCTTGGAACGCAGCAGGGCGTGTACATGTTCCAGTTGCGCCGAGGTTTTCAGCGGACGGTGGAAGTCGATGCCCTGCGCCGCGGCCAGCAGTTCGATGCCGAGGATAACAGCCGTATTTTGCGCCATGTCGTGCAGGCGGCGCGCGCCGTAGGTGGCCATCGACACGTGGTCTTCCTGGTTGGCGGAAGTCGGGATGGTGTCCACGGACGCCGGATGCGCGATCGATTTGTTTTCCGACGCCAGTGCGGCGGCGGTGACGTGGGCGATCATGAAGCCGGAATTCACGCCCGGGTCGCGCACCAGGAATGGCGGCAGGCCGGACAGGGTGGCATCGATCAGCAGCGAGATGCGGCGCTCGGAAATCGAGCCGATTTCTGCAATGGCCAGCGCCAGCGTGTCGGCGGCGAAGGCCACCGGTTCGGCGTGGAAGTTGCCGCCCGAGACCACCACCGGGCCGTCGTCGTTCTGGAAAATCAGCGGGTTGTCGGTGACGGCATTGGCTTCGATCAGCAAGGTGCGGCCGGCGTTGGCGATGATGTCCCAGCAGGCGCCCATCACTTGCGGCTGGCAGCGCAGGCAGTACGGGTCCTGCACGCGCTCGTCGCCTACCAGGTGCGAAGCGCGGATCGCGCTGCCGCTCACCAGTTCGCGGTAGATGCCAGCGGCGGCGATCTGGCCTGGCTGGCCGCGCACCTCGTGGATGCGGGCGTCGAACGGGGAATCGGAGCCTTTGGCGGCGTCCAGCGACATGGAGCCGGTCACCATGCCGGCTTCCAGCAGGCGTTCGGCCATGAACAGGCCGTGCAGGCACAGGGCGGTGGAAGCCTGGGTGCCGTTGATCAGGGCCAGGCCTTCCTTGGCGGCCAGCACCACCGGGGCGATGCCGGCGGCTTTCAGCGCGTCGGCTGCCTGTACCAGTTCGCCTTTCACGCGCACGTCGCCCACGCCCAGGATGGCCAGGGTCATGTGCGACAGCGGGGCCAGGTCGCCGGAGGCGCCAACCGAACCCTTGGCCGGGATGGCGGGCATGATGCCCTTGTTGTACAGGGCGACCAGGGTATCGATCACGATCGGGCGGATGCCGGAGAAGCCGCGCGACAGGCTGCTGATCTTGGTCAGCATCAGGAGGCGCACGACTTCGTCGGACATCAGCTCGCCGGTGCCCACCGAGTGCGACAGGATCAGGTTGCGCTGCAGCTGTTCCAGCTTGTCGTCCGGGATGCGGGTCTTGGCCAGCAGGCCGAAACCGGTGTTGATGCCGTAGGCGGCGTCGCCCTTGGCGACGATGTCCTGCACGGCTTTGCAGGATGCCTCGATGGCGGTGTAGGCTTCCTTGGCCAGGGCGATCGGGGTGTGGGTGCTCCACACGGCGCGCAGGTCGGCCAGGGTCAGTTTGCCGGGGGTGAGGGTGAGTTGGGTCATTTTTGTGTCTCGTGTTCGTTTGCTTTTAAACCGGTAAGGCAGGGTCTGGCCCAAGGGTCAGACCCGGTCGGCGGCGGTCGCGGGTCGGGTCCGACCCTTGGGTCGGACCCAGGTTTACCGGTTTTACTTGATCATTGGCAGATTCAGTTTATTACGCTTGGCGCATTCGATGGCGGCCTCGTAGCCGGCGTCGGCGTGGCGCATCACGCCCGAACCGCAGTCGTTGACCAGCACGCGGCCCAGGCGCTTGGCGGCGGCTTCGGTGCCGTCGGCCACAATCACCACGCCGGAGTGCTGCGAGTAACCCATGCCCACGCCGCCGCCATGGTGCAGCGAGACCCAGGTCGCGCCGCCGGCGGTGTTCAGCATGGCGTTCAGGAGCGGCCAGTCGGACACCGCATCGGTGCCGTCGCGCATGCCTTCGGTTTCGCGGTTGGGCGATGCGACCGAGCCGGTATCCAGGTGGTCGCGGCCGATCACGATCGGCGCCTTCAGCTCGCCGTTCCTGACCATTTCATTGAAGGCCAGGCCGGCGATGTGGCGCTCGCCCAGGCCCAGCCAGCAGATGCGCGCCGGCAGGCCCTGGAAGGCGATGCGCTCGCGCGCCATGTCCAGCCAGCGGTGCACGTTGGCGTGGTGCGGGAATAGTTCCTTGATCTTGGCGTCGGTCTTGTAGATGTCTTCCGGGTCGCCGGACAGGGCCACCCAGCGGAACGGACCGCGCCCTTCGCAGAACTGCGGGCGGATATAGGCCGGCACGAAGCCCGGGAAGTCGAAGGCGTTCTTGACGCCCTTGTCCAGCGCCACCTGGCGGATATTGTTGCCGTAATCGACCACCTTGGCGCCCAGGGCCTGGAAGTCCAGCATGGCCTGCACGTGCACGGCGCAGGAAGCGGCGGCGGCATCGACCAGGCGCGCGTGCTGCGCGGCGTCGGCCTGGGCCGTTTTCCACTGCTCCACGCTCCAGCCCTGCGGCAGGTAGCCGTTGACCAGGTCGTGCGCCGAGGTCTGGTCGGTCACCAGGTCTGGCACCAGGCCGCCGGCCTTGGCGCGGCGCACCAGTTCCGGCAGCACGTCGGCCGCATTGCCCAGCAGGCCGATCGAAATGGCATCGCCATTGGCCGTGTGCAGCTTGATCATGTCCAGCGCTTCATCGATGCTGGCGGCCTGCTTGTCCAGGTAGCGGGTGCGCAGGCGGAAATCGATCGACGACTGCTGGCATTCGATGTTCAGCGAGACGGCGCCGGCAAAGGTGGCCGCCAGCGGCTGCGCGCCGCCCATGCCGCCCAGGCCGGCGGTCAGCACCCAGCGCCCTTTCAGGTCGCCGCCGAAATGCTGGCGGCCCGCCTCGGCGAAGGTTTCGTAGGTGCCCTGCACGATGCCCTGGGTGCCGATATAGATCCAGGAACCGGCCGTCATCTGGCCGTACATGAACAGGCCCTGGCGGTCCAGTTCATTGAAGTGCTCCCAGTTGGCCCATTTCGGCACCAGGTTGGAGTTGGCCAGCAAGACGCGCGGCGCGTCTTCGTGGGTCTGGAACACGCCGACCGGCTTGCCGGACTGGATCAGGAGGGTTTCATTGGCTTCCAGTTTTTTCAGCGAGGCGAGGATCTGGTCGAAGCACTCCCAATTGCGGGCCGCGCGGCCGATGCCGCCGTACACCACCAGGTGTTTCGGATTTTCCGCTACTTCCTTGTCCAGGTTGTTCTGGAGCATGCGGTAGGCCGCTTCGGCGCCCCAGGTCTTGCAGACCATTTCCGGGCCGCGCGGGGCGCGGATATCGCGGGTGGCATCGTAGCGGGGATCGTTGGCAAGGCTGGAAGACATGGCGGCTCCTTGAATGGTTGATCCTGCCACTCTAGGTTGTCTATACAAGTTAGTCAACTGAATTATGCAGCCTGCCGAACATCGGGTTCAGCTTCGTGGTGCTCGGCGCTGGGCGCCGCCGCCTCCTTATTTGCGGAACACCTGCCTGCCGCCGACCCAGGTTTCCAGCACGCCGATCTTGCCAATCTCGCCGGCCGGGACCTGGAACAGGTCGCGGTCGGTGATGATGAAGTCGGCCCATTTGCCCTTCTCCAGCGAGCCGACCGACTGCTCCTGGTGCGCCGCCCAGGCCGCGTCCAGCGTAAAGCAGCGGAAAGCTTCGACCAGCGTCATGGCCTGTTCCTTGTGCCAGCCGCCGCTCGGCGCATCCTGCATGTCCTGCCGCGTCACGGCAGCATGGATGCCCTGCAGCGGATTGGGCGACTCGATCGGGAAATCGGAACCGCAGGCGATGCGGCTGCCCTGCTGCAGGAAAGTATGCCAGGCGTAAGCTCCTTTGATGCGCTCAAGGCCGACACGCTGCTCCGCCATGTTCTGGTCGGAAGTGGCGTGGGTCGGCTGCATCGACGGCACGATGGCCAGTTGCCTGAAGCGCGGGATATCGCTTAGCTGCACCACCTGCGCATGCTCGATGCGGTGCCGCCTGGCAGCCAGCGGGTACTGCTTGCCGAGCTGCTCGAAACTGTCGAGTATCTGCTTGTTGCCGGCGTCGCCGATCGCGTGCACATTGACCTGGTAGCCGGCCTGCATGGCCTTTTCCATCTTGGCGCGGATGGCCGCGTCGCTGTTGAACAGCAGGCCGCGCGTGTGCGGCGCGTCGCTGTAGGGATGGACCAGGGCGGCGCCGCGGCTGCCCAGCGCTCCGTCGGAATACAGCTTGACCGCAGCCAGCGCGTAATGGCCGCCGGCGTAGGACCGCAGCGGCCCATTCTTCGACAGCTGCTCGAAGTCGGCGCCGACGTCGCCGATCATGGCGTAGACGCGGGTCGACAGCTTGCCACGGTCGGCGTATTCGCGGAACAGGCGGTCGGCGCCGGCGTCGATGCCGGCATCGTGCACGCTGGTCAGGCCCATGCTGGACAGGATGCCGAGCGCGCCATCGAGCATGGCGCGCGCTTCGGTCTCGGTCGGTTTCGGCAGCACCTTGTAGACGTATTCCATGGCCGTATCGACCAGGATGCCGGTGGCGTTGCCATTGGCGTCGCGTTCGATCTTGCCGCCTTCCGGATCCCTGGTGTCCCGGCCGATGCCGGCCGCTTCCAGCGCCTTGCTGTTGACCCACATGGCGTGGCCGTCGATGCGCTCCATGGCTGCTGGACGGTCGCCCACCACGGCATCGAGTTCGGCCACATTCGGGAAGCGGCCCAGCTTCCAGGTCTCCTGGTTCCAGCCCTTGCCGATCACCCATTTGCGCTGCAGGTTGGCTTGCGCGAATTGGGCGACCGCAGCTTGCGCGGCTTGCAGCGAGGTGGGGCTGTACAAGTCGGCACTGGTGGCCACTTCGCCCAGGCCGAACACATGGCCGTGGGCGTCGATCAGGCCTGGCAGCACGGTCTTGCCCTGCACGTCGATGCGCTTGAAACCTTTGGCCCTGGCTGCCACCTCGCGCGCGCTGCCGACAGCGACCAGCTTGCCGCTGTCGTCGAAGGCCAGCGCCTGGAACTGCACCAGCCTGCCCCTGGCGTTCAGCGTGTAGCCGTTGGCGTTGTCGATCATGGTGCCGGCGTTGGCGGC
The DNA here is from genome assembly GCF_001425005.1 of Duganella sp. Root336D2. GTDB lineage: Bacteria > Pseudomonadota > Gammaproteobacteria > Burkholderiales > Burkholderiaceae_D > Rugamonas. The sequence goes on from NZ_LMDB01000033.1 coordinate 35,680, forward strand.
GCCGGCGATCGCCAGTGCGGCGGCGGCGAACAGGGTGCGGCGGAAGTGCATGGGCAAGTCCTTTCGAATTTGAAAGCAAGAATTTTTCACGTAGCAGAGTGTACCCGTTGACACCTTCATTTACGCGTGTAATCATTCGCCATCATTTACACATGTAATCAATCATGACTATCCAGATCAGTGAAGCCGAGGCGCAGGTGATGCAAGTGCTGTGGGAGCGCCATCCGCAAACAGCGGAAGAAGTCTGCGAAGCGCTGTCCGGCCAGGGCTGGCAGGACGCCACCATCAAGACCCTGCTGAACCGCCTGCTGAACAAGGGCGCCGTCAGCGCGCAGAAGGATGGCCGGCGCTACCTGTATGCGCCGGCGCTGGAGCGCGAGGACTGGCTGGCCACCGAGAGCCAGGGCTTCCTCGACCGCATGTTCAATGGCCGCCTGGCGCCGCTGGTGGCGCATTTCAGCCAGCACAAGGCCTTGAGCAAGGCCGATATCGCGGAACTGAAAAAGCTGGTCAAGGAGCTCGAAGATGGCAAGTGAAGCGCTGCTGCGCCTTTTGCTGGCCAGCGGCGCCGCGTGCACGCTGGTACTGCTGCTGCGCCAGGCAATGCGCCGCCTGTACGGAGCCGGTGCGGCCTACCTGTTGTGGGCTGCCGTGCCGGCCAGTGTGCTGGCAGCGCTGGCGCCGCGTACCAGCGGCACCCTGGCCGTGATGCCGCTGCCTGCGCCTGTCGCGGCAGCCGCTACGCAGGTCACTCAAGCCGCCGCCAGCGCGGTGCATAGCGGCTGGGACTCGCTGCTGTTCGCTGCCTGGCTGGCGGGAGCAATCGCGATGGCCGGCTGGCTGGCCTGGCGCCAGTGGTCGTTCCAGCGCAGGCTGCAGGCCAGCGCGTGGCAAGGGGGCCCGCTGCTGCTGGGCGTTTGGCGCGCCCGCCTGGTGCTGCCGGACAGCTTCCGGCGCGATTACGACCGCGCAGAGCGCCGCCTGGTGCTGTCCCATGAGCGCATCCACGCCGAACGCGGCGACCTGCTCGCCAACGCGGCCTGCGCCCTGCTGCAATGCCTGGCCTGGTGCAATCCCCTGATCCATATTGCTGCAGCACGCTTCCGGCTTGACCAGGAGCTGTCCTGCGACGAAGCAGTCCTGCGCCGGCACGGGCAGGCGGGCACCTACGCCAAAGCCATGCTGAAAACCCAGCTCGCGGCGCAGGCGCTTCCCCTGGCTTGCCAATGGCAGGCCGTCCACCCACTGAAGGAGAGAATCATGCAATTGAAATCGTCCGTATCCCCCGCCCGCCGCCTGGGCGGCAAGCTGCTGGCAACTATGCTCGCGGCGAGCTGCGGCCTGGCCACCCTGGCGGCCCACGCTGAACCTGCGGCACCCAGGCATTACAACGTCTTTCTTGAGATGGACGGCAGCAGCCCGCAGCTGCTGGTGAAGGAAGGTGAAAAGAGCGGCGTGGCCATCGGCGAAGGCGCCGACCAGTGGCGCACGAACTTTGTCGTAGTGCCAGCGGGTAGCGCGATCCAGGTCAAGGCCAATGTCAGCCACGGCGGCAAGGACCTGAGCAACTTCACGCTGGAAGTGGCGGACAATGGCATCGGCAAATTCAAGGTATCCGATGCGGGCAAGGATTTCATCGTCAAGATGCGCGTGAGCGAAGTACATTAAAGAGCAAGATCCGGGGTGTGGCGGGAACCGGCTGCTGGTCCAATACGGTTTTCCCTGTTGGAGTTCCGCCATGCTGACGCTTTACGATTACCTGCCTTCCCAAAACGCTTACAAAGTCCGCTTGCTGCTGTCGCATCTCGGCCTGCCTTACCGCACCAAGATAATCAGCATCTTTGAAGGAGCCGGCCAGGATCCGTCCTACCTTGCGCTCAATCCCAGCGGCGCAGTACCGGCTTTGCGCCTCGATGATGGCCGCGTGCTGGCGGAGTCGAATGCCATCCTTACCTATCTCGCTTCCGGCACGCCGTATTTGCCTGGCGACGCGTTTGGCGCGGCCAAAGTGCAGCAGTGGATGTCGTTTGAGCAGGACTATGTGATGAACATCGCTTCGCTGCGGCATTGGACCCTGACGGGCAAGCTGGCGCGCCGGCCGGCGGCGCTGGTCGAGATGCGGCGCGCGGGCGGCTTGCGCGCGCTGCAGATCCTGGAACGGGAGCTGGCGGCGCGGCCATTTATCGCTGGCGATGCCTACACCATTGCCGATATTTCGCTGTTTGCCTATACGCATCGCGCAGACGAGGCGGGCTTGCCCTTGCGCGAGTTCCCTCACGTTAGCGCCTGGATCGAGCGCGTGCGGGCGCAGCCGGGCTTCCTCGATGAGCATCATCCGTATTCCATCGATCCATATTCCTCCGGGGAACTGCCTTGAGCAGCAGTCGGGAAGGGGGTTCGCTCCGGGGGCCTCACACAAACCCTCTGAAAGTTGCTCTGAAATCCTCTGAAACGCTCTGAAATGCTCTGAAACGCTTAGTCGTCAGGGAGAACATCGGTGCGCCGCTCCATCTTGCCATGCCGGCGCGTCGATGCCTTCTCAATCAGGACCAATGCATTGCGCAGGCTGTGTGCCATGACCGCTGGCGAAGCAGTGGTATCGTGTGCCCGGAACTCCGGCAATGGTGCTGGATACGGCCCGCGCAGAATTTCATTCCGAATAAACCTTGCGTTCTTCCAGTAGCGCTGGCCTGGCAGCCGCAACCACAAGACTTCCCACGCATTGCGTGCGGTACCGGCAACTTCGGCCACAAATTGATTTGGCGTCGTTAGCTGTCCCTGATAGACAAGGGAGTCGCCAACAACCTCGGCGAATGCATTAGTGCCGCGATAGCTCATCTTGAGCTCCGTGCTTTCTGGCAGGAACAAGCGCTTCCACTGATAGCGTCGCACTTCGGCCTCCGGCATCTGGCCCCGCGCGACGCACAGCCATGAGGCGAGTGCTGCCTCGACGACCTCTGCTGGATCGCGCTCGTCGCCGAATTCCTGCAGGTAACTCGCCAGCTCAAGGAATAGCGCACTCGGAATCTGCACCGACACAAGTTTGCGGCTCATGATGACCTCCTCTGGTTCGCATAAAGATTGGACAAACCAGCGAACTTAAAGTTCAGAGGATTTCAGAGCGTTTCAGAGGATTTCAGAGCAACTTTCAGAGGGTTTCTGTAAGCCCCCTGAAGCAAAACCCCTCGCCCACCGGGTCCTAATCAGCGTCGTGGAAAATGACGCCAAGGGTATGGCGATGGCCGCCTTGCAGGCGGCTGACGCCATGGCGCATGGTGACGCGGTAAATGCCGCGCGTGCCCGCCACCGGCCGATGGAAAACGGGAAAGATCACGCAATCGCCCTGCTGCAAAGGCACGACTTCCACGCGCGACTGCATGCGCGGGCGCTGCTCGGTGAGCACGAATTCGCCGCCCTGGAAATCCCGTCCAGGCTGCGACAACAGGAAAGCCGCCTGCAGGGGGAAGACATGTTCGCCATACAGGTCCTGGTGCAGGCAGTTGTAATCGCCCGCCCCATATTGCAGCAGCAAAGGCGTCGGCCGCGCCTGCCCGGCCGCATGGCAGCGCGCGATAAAATCCGCATGCTGCGGCGGAAAGCGCGCCTCCAGCCCCATGGCCGCATACCAGCGATTGGCGATCGACGCCAGCGGCGGATACATAGCCGAGCGCAATTCCGCGACCAGATCCGGCAAGGGATAGCGAAAATACTGGTATTCGCCCTTGCCGAAACCATGCCGCTGCATGACGACCCGGCTGCGATAGAGTTCCGGCTGGCCATAGCCCGCTGCCAGCCCCGCGCACTGCGCAGGCGACAAAACACCGCGCACCAGCGCACAGCCGAATTCATCGAGGTCGGAAGCAATGCGCGGCCAATCAAACGCCGCGCGCGAGCCGGCCGCCGCAGCCAGCGGCGGCGCGAACAGGTCGCCCATCATGCCGCCGCCTCGGTCGCCGCTTCCGCCTCCCGTTCCAGCAAGGCCGCCTTGCGCTCCACGCCCCAGCGATAGCCCGAGATAGAGCCGTCGTTGCGCACCACCCGGTGGCAAGGAATCGCCACCGCAATCGCATTGGCAGCGCAAGCGCCAGCCACCGCCCGCGCGCCGTTGGGCGCCCCCACCCGCTCCGCCAGTTCCGCATAGCTGACCGTCTGGCCCGCCGGAATCTCGCGCAGGGCTTGCCAGACGCGCTGCTGGAAGGCCGTGCCGCGCACATCGAGGGGCAATTCAAGTCCGATCTGCGGCGCCTCGACGAAGGCGATCACGCGCGCCACCACCTGTTCGTAATCGGTTTCAGCCCCGCGCAACTCGGCCTGCGGGAAGCGGTCCTGCAAGTCATGCGCCAGCGCCTGCGGGTCGTCACCCAGCAGGATGCAGCAAATCCCGCGCTCGGTGCTGGCCACCAGGATCGCCCCCAGCGAGCATTGGGCAATAGCAAAGCGGATCACCGCCCCCAGTCCGCCGGCGCGCCAGGCCGACGGCGTCATACCCAGCGCACCCGGCGTGGCGGCATAAAAGCGTCCGCTGGAATTGAAGCCGGCGGCGTAAATGGCATCGGTCACGCTGGCCTCGTCGGCCAGGCCCTGCTGCATGCGCCGCGCGCGCGCCGCCGCCGCATAAGCTTTCGGCGTCAGCCCGGTTTGCGCCTTGAACACGCGATGGAAGTGGAAGCGGCTCATGCCGCCGGCGGCGGCCAGCGCATCGAGGTCGGGCGCCACTTCGGCAGCATCGATCAGGCGGCACACCTCGGCCACCATGGCCGCATGGCGCTCGGCCAGCGGCGGCTGGTCCGGCTTGCAGCGCTTGCAGGGACGAAAACCGGCCGCCTCGGCCGCTGCGATGGAGGCGTGGAAGGCCACATTCTCGCGCAGGGCCGGCCGCGCGCCGCAGGAAGGGCGGCAGAACACGCCGGTGGTGCGCACGGAATAAAAGAACTGGCCGTCGGCCGCGCTGTCGCGCGCCCGCACGGCGGCCCAGCGTTCATTGTCGGTCAGGTAAGGCTTCATCGGGTTCATTGCAAGCTCCAGTCGCTAGTATGCCACCATGGTAGGCAGGGCGCCGGCCGGGGGCACTCCGCCGCTTGCTATTGAATTCCCGGATGCTACAATCGGCGCACTCATCCGGAGGACGGCTTGGAAGAACACCAACAACACGACACCCCCATCTTTCAACGTATCAAGGACTTCCTGCTGGCGCAGATTGCCGCCGGCGCCTGGAAGGAAGGCGAGGTCATTCCTTCCGAGCAGGCGCTGGTCAAGCAGTTCGGCGTCTCGCGCATGACCGTCAACCGCGCCGTGCGCGAGCTGACCGCGGAGGGCGTGCTGACGCGCCGCCAGGGCGCAGGCACCTATGTCGCGCCGCAGAAAGTCCAGGCCACCCTGCTGGAAATCAAGAGCATTGCCGACGAGGTGCGGGCGCGCGGCCACGCCCACCGCAGCACGCTGCAGCTGCTCGAGCGCGGCAAGGCCGGCGACTTGCTGGGCAAAGCGTTCGATTTGCCGCCCGGCCACGAGCTTTATCATTCCGTCATCGTGCACTTTGAAAACGGGGTACCGATCCAGGTGGAAGACCGCTGGGTCAACCCGCTCTGCGCGCCGGACTATATGGCGCAGGACTTTACCCATACCACGCCCAACGAATACCTGGTGCGGGCGGCGCCGCTGCAGGCCGCCACTTACAGCATAGAAGCCCTGGTGCCGCCGCGCGAGATTGCCGAGATGCTGGCGATGGATGCGCGCCAGCCCTGCCTGGTGCTGCGGCGCCAGACCCAGTCGGCCGGGCGCGTCGCCTCGCTGGCCACCATGTGGCATCCGGGCCATCGCTACCAATTTGGCGGCAGCGTCCCCGCCTGAGCAATGCTATAGTTGACCGCACGCCAGCGCCCCCGCGCTGGCCAGAAAGGGAAGCCTTGTCGCCACTGAGCCAGAAAGCCGCCCCGCCTGTTCCCGCCCGCGCGCAGCGCCGCGCGCGCCGCCTGTGCGCGCTGGTACTGGCCATCGCCGCCCTGCCCATGCTGCCCGGCAGCGCCGCCGCCGAAGCCGTCACCGTCCAGCTCAAATGGCAGCACCAGTTTGCGTTTGCCGGCTATTACGCGGCCCAGGCCAAGGGCTATTACCGCGACGCCGGGCTGGAGGTGACGCTGCGCGAAGCCCAGCCGGGACAGGAGCCGCTGCAAGCCGTGCTCGACGGCAGCGCCCAGTACGGCGTCGGCAATTCCGCGCTGCTGCTGCGCCGTGCGGCCGGCGCCCCGGTGGTGGTGCTGGCCTCGGTGTTCCAGCATTCGCCCCTGCTGCTGGCCGTGCGGCTCGACGAGCAGGGCAAACGCCGGTCCTGGCCCGGCGCGCGCGTCGCGCTCGGCCCCAACACGGAGGAACTGCGGGTCTACCTGCAGCATGAGAAGGTGCCGCTGGCGCAACTGAATATCGTGCCCGCGGCGCGCGACGCGGAAGACATGCAGGCCGGCCGCATCGACGCCATGTCCGGCTACCTCGGTTCCACCCCCTACGCGCTGGAGCGGGCCGGCCTGCGCTACGAGATCCTGGCGCCGCGCAGTGCCGGCATCGACTTTTACGGCGACAACCTGTATACCACCGAGAGCGAACTGCGGGAACACCCGGCGCGCGCGCGCGCCCTGCGCGAAGCCACGCTGAAAGGCTGGCGCTACGCGCTGCAGCATCCCAACGAGATCGTCGACCTGATCCGTGCCCGCTACCCCGAACGCAAGCCGCGCGAAGAGCTGCTGTGGGAAGCGGCCCAGGTGGCGCCGCTGCTGGAGCAGCACCTGATCGAACTGGGCTACAGCAACCCGCTGCGCTGGCAGGGCATTGCCGACAGCTATGCCGCCGCCGGCCTGCTGCCGGCCGACTTCCAGCTGGACGGTTTCCTGTACCACGAAGCCCCCGCCACCCCGACCTGGCACTATGTGCTGGGGGTGGTGCTGGCCCTGCTGGCCGGCGCCGCCCTGTGGCGCCTGCTGCGCGTGTCGCGCGCCCTGCGCGGCGCCGAAGTGCGGGTCGGCGACGCCGAGCGCATTGCCAGCTTCGCGCTGGAAGGCGCCGGCGAAGGCTCCTGGGACTGGCAGCCGCAGCGCCCGGCCCTGCACCTGTCGCCGCGCTACTGCGAAATCCTCGGCTACGCGCCGGGCGAGCTGCGCCCGGCCAACGTCGAACAGTGGCTGCAGCTGGTGCACCCGAACGACCGCGCCCGCATCGCCGACGAGATTGCCGCGCTGGACCAGCCGGAAGTGGGGCGCACCCCGTTCACCCTGGAATTCCGCATGGCCTGCCGCGACGGCAGCTGGAGCTGGGTGCTGGCGCGCGGCATGGTGCTGGCGCGCGACGCCGCCGGCCGCCCCTTGCGCATGTCGGGCACCCTGGGCGATATCTCCGACCGCAGCGCCGCCGAACTGGCGCGCATGGCCGCCATGCTGGACGCCCTGCCCGGCGCCCTGCTGGTGGCCGACCGCGGCGGGCGGGTGCGCCAGGCCAACGACACCGCCGAGGTGGTGTTTGCCGCCGAAACGGGCAAGCTGGCCGGCGCCTCGATGGAACTGCTGATCCCGGACGTGATGCGCGACACCCCGGGCCGCCCGCGCGAACTGTTCGCCCGCCCGCGCATGCCGGGCCGGGTGCTCACCGCGCGCCGCCTGGACGGCGGCCACTTCCCGGCCATGGTGCACCTGGCGCCGATCCAGCTGGCCGGCCAGGGCCTGGTGGTGGTGTCACTGCGCGACATGACCCAGCGCCAGAGGGCCGAAGAAGCGCTGCAAGCCTCGTCCGAACGCTACCGCCTGATCGTGCAGACCGCGGCCGAAGGCATCTGGATGTGCGACGCCGCCGACTGCACCAGCTTCGTCAACCCCACCATGGCGCGCATGCTCGGCTACGAGGTCGAACACATGCTGGGGCGCCCGATGGCCGATTTCATGGACCCCGACTGCCCGGCCCTGCAGGCCCAGCGCCGGCAAGGCGGCGCGCCGGCCATGCCGCCCGAGCCGGCCGAAGGGCGCTTCTACCGCCAGGACGGCTCTTCGCTGTGGGCCCTGCTCTCCACCACCACCGTCAATGCCGACAACGGCAGCTATGCCGGCACCCTGACCATGGTGACCGATATCACGGACCGGCGCCTGGCCGAACTGGCGCTGCGCCACTCCAGCCAGCGCCTGGCGTCCGTCTTCAACGCCGTCACCAACGGCCTGCTGGTATTCGACGCGGCCGGCAATATCGTCGAATGCAATGCCGCCGCCAGCCGCATGCTGGGGCGCGCCGCCGCGCGCGGCGCCGGCCAGTGGGACGGCGTGCACGAAGACGGGCGCCGCTTTTCCGCGCCCGAGCACCCGGTGGCCCAGGCCCTGGCCAGCGGCCAGCCGGTGCGCGACGTGGTGATGGGGGTGCCGGTCGCCGCCGGCGCCAGTGCCGGCGCCGACACCTGCTGGCTGTCGGTCAACGTCGAGCCGCTGCGCGACGAGCACGGCCCGGGCAGCATGCTGGTGGCCAGCCTGACCGACATCACCTACAGGAAGCGCAGCGAAGACGCCTTGCGCCAGGGCGAGCAGCGGCTGCAGGAAATCATCCAGATGATGCCGATCGGCCTGTTCATCAAGGACCAGGACAGCCGCATGCTGCTGATGAACCGCGCCTGCGAGCAGCAGTTCGGCTACACCTTCGACGAATTGAACAACGGCGACTACAACGCCTTCCACGCGCCGGAGGAAGCGGCCGCCTTCCGCGCGCGCGACCTGGAAGCGTTTGCCGGGCGCGCCCTGATCGACTTCGAGGAAACCATCTGGAACCCGGTGCTGGGCCAGTCGCGCCAGCTGCGCACCTTCAAGAAACCGGTGTACGACGCCCACGGCGCGCCGGCCTACCTGATCGGCATGGCGATCGACATCTCCGACAGCAAGGCCAACGAGCGCGCCCTGCGCGAACTCAATGAACACCTGGAAGAACGGGTGGCGCAGCGCACCGCGCAGCTGGAAGAGGCGCGCCAGCAGGCCGAGGAAGCCAGCGCCGCCAAGGGCCAGTTCCTGGCCAAGATGAGCCACGAAATCCGCACCCCGATGAATGGCGTGATCGGCATGGCCTACCTGGCGCTGAAGACCGAGCTGGCACCGCGCCAGCGCGACTACCTGGAAAAGATCCGTTTCGCCGGCGAGCACCTGCTGCGCATCATCGACGACATCCTCGACATCTCGAAGATCGAAGCGGGCAAGCTGGAGATCGAAGACGTCGACTTCTCGCTCGACCATGTGATCCAGACCCTGACCACGGTGGTGGCGCCGAAAGCGGCCAGCCGCGGCCTGCGCCTGACCTTCGACATCGACCCGGCGCTGCCGCCGGTGCTGCGCGGCGACCCGCTGCGCCTGGGCCAGGTCCTGATCAACTACGTCAACAACGCGATCAAGTTTTCCGAACAGGGCAGCATCGACGTCAGCGTGCGCCAGCTGCTGGCCGACGACATCGCCTGCCTGCTGCGCTTTGCAGTGCGCGACCACGGCATCGGCCTGTCCGAGGCCGAGCAGGGCAAATTGTTCCAGGCCTTCCAGCAAGCCGACAGCGCCATCACGCGCGAATACGGCGGCACCGGCCTGGGCCTGGCGATCTGCAAACAGCTGGCGCAGCTGATGGGCGGCGAAGTGGGGGTGCAAAGCGCGCCCGGCGCCGGCTCCACCTTCTGGTTCACCGCCCGCCTCGGCGTCTCGCCGCGCGGCCTGCCGGACGTGATCAACGAGGTCAACGCCGCCGCCGCCGCCCTGCTCGACAGCGCGCGCAGCACGGCCGCCATGCAGGCCCTGAAAGACGCGCGCATCCTGCTGGTCGAAGACAACACCTTCAACCAGCAGATCGCGCTGGAAATGCTGGAGGAAGCCGGCTCCTCGGTGTGCCTGGCCAATAACGGCGCCGAAGCGCTCGACCTGCTGCACCAGGCCGAATTCGACTGCGTGCTGATGGACGTGCAAATGCCGCTGATGGACGGGCTGGAAGCGACGCGCCGCATCCGCGCCGACCCGGCGCTGGCCGCCACCCGCGTGCTGGCCATGACCGCCACCGCCACCAAGGACGACCGCGAGCGCTGCCTGCAGGCCGGCATGGACGATTTCATCGCCAAGCCGATCCAGCCGGCCCTGATGTACCAGAAGATCGCCAGCTGGCTGCCCGAGCGCGAAGCGGGCGCCGCCGCCAACGACGCCGCCCTGCCGCGCGGCGCCGGGCGCGCCGCCTTCCGCCCCACGCTGGCCGGCGACCCGGCCATCATCGACCTGTCGGTGCTGGCCCAGCTGCTGGGCTACCAGCCGCAAAAGATCCGCAAGTTCGCCTTCAAGTTCCTGCAGACCACCGAAGCCGGCCTGGCCGAAATGGAAGCTGCGCTGGCCGCCGGCGAGCTGCAGAAACTGCGCGAGCTGGGCCACCGCATCAAGAGCAGCGCGCGGGCGGTCGGCGCGCTCGGCATGGCCGAGCTGTGCCTGCAGATGGAACAACTGGCACCGGACGCCGATGCGGCAGCCGCGCGCGCCGTGCTCGAGCGCCTGTGGCCGCTGCTGCACGCGGTAAGCGAGCACATCATGACCAATACAACTTTCGCCGACGATGACTGACACCCCCACCACCCCGCTGCGCATCCTGCTGGTCGACGACGACCCCTTCATGCTGAGCATGTTGGCCGACATGCTGGAAGACCTTGGCCAGCTCAATGTCCGCAGCGAAAGCGACGCCCGCCAGGCCCTGCTGGCGTTGCCGCAATACCGGCCCGACCTCCTGGTATGCGACCTCTCGATGCCCGAGATGGACGGCATCGAATTCCTGCGCAAGGCCGCCGACAGCCACTTCGGCGGCGCGGTCGCCCTGCTCTCCGGCATGGACGCCGGCATCCGCCAGGCCGCCGAAACGCTGGCGCGCGCCCACGGCCTCTCCCTGCTTGGCACCCTGGCCAAACCCGCCACCCCATCCGCCCTCGGCGAGCTGCTGACCCAAGCCGCCGCCCGCCGTGCAGGATGAAAGTCGGGGTCAGGTCCGGCAATCGGACATTCGCGTTGCGCGAATGTCCGATTGCCGGACCTGACCCCGACTTTCGCCTTTCAAGCAGCGTACACGGGCCGGGAAAATCGGTTATTATTTGGGCCATTCCCGCCCTGATTCCCGCTTGACTTCCCAGTATTGAATTAGCGCAGTTCGTCGCCAGATGGGCGATAACAGCAAGGGATCTTCCCGGGCGAACGACCAATTAAGGAAAAACATGAGCGACCTGATCAAACACATTACCGATGCATCCTTCGACACCGACGTGCTGAAGTCCGACCGCCCCGTGCTGGTGGACTTCTGGGCCGAATGGTGCGGTCCTTGCAAGAGCATCGCCCCGATCCTGGAAGAAGTGGCCAAGGAATACGACGGCAAGCTGACCATCGCCAAGCTGGACGTGGACAGCAACCAGGCCGTGCCAGGCAAGTTCGGCATCCGTGGCATCCCGACCCTGATCCTGTTCAAAAATGGCGTGCCAGCCGCACAAAAAGTCGGCGCGATGGCAAAAGGTCAACTGACCTCTTTCATCGACAGCAATATTTGATGTAATATAGGCGGTGCTGCGCCCGCAGCCCGCCTGATTGGCGGGGAAAGTGCCCAAAAACCTTTCCCTTAATACTTATAGACCACGTAGTTCCCTCCCCTACCCTTACTTTCCCGTCACGGGACACTCAAACAGCTATGCACCTTTCTGAACTTAAGGCTATGCACGTTTCAGCTCTGCTGGAAATGGCCATCAGCCTCGATATCGATAATGCGGCCCGCCTGCGCAAGCAGGAACTGATGTTCGCGATCCTGAAAAAACGCGCCAAGGCCGGCGAACAGATTTTCGGCGACGGCGCCCTGGAAGTCCTGCCTGACGGCTTTGGCTTCCTGCGCTCGCCAGACGCCTCGTACATGGCGTCGACCGACGATATTTATATTTCCCCGTCGCAGATCCGCCGCTTCAACCTGCACACCGGCGATTCGATCGAGGGCGAGGTGCGTACCCCGAAGGATGGCGAGCGTTATTTCGCCCTGGTGAAGGTGGACAAGGTCAACGGCGAATCGCCGGAAGCGTCCAAGCACCGCATCCTGTTTGAGAACCTGACGCCGCTGCACCCGACCGTACCGCTGCGCCTGGAGCGCGACATGGCCGGCACCGAGAACATCACCGGCCGCATCATCGACCTGGTGGCGCCGATCGGCAAAGGCCAGCGCGGCCTGCTGGTGGCATCGCCGAAGTCCGGCAAGTCCGTGATGCTGCAGCATATCGCGCACGCCATCACCACCAACCACCCGGACGTGACCCTGATCGTGCTGCTGATCGACGAACGTCCAGAGGAAGTGACCGAGATGCAGCGTTCGGTGCGCGGCGAAGTGGTGGCCTCGACCTTCGACGAACCGGCCACGCGCCACGTGCAGGTTGCCGAGATGGTGCTGGAAAAAGCCAAGCGCCTGGTCGAGATGAAAAAAGACGTGGTGATCCTGCTGGACTCGATCACCCGCCTGGCGCGCGCCTACAACACCGTGATCCCGGCCTCGGGCAAGGTGCTGACCGGTGGTGTCGATGCCAACGCGCTGCAGCGTCCGAAGCGCTTCTTCGGCGCCGCGCGTAACGTGGAAGAAGGCGGCTCGCTGACCATCGTCGCTACCGCGCTGATCGAAACCGGTTCGCGCATGGACGATGTGATTTACGAAGAATTCAAGGGTACCGGCAATATGGAGGTGCACCTGGAGCGCCGCCTGGCCGAGAAGCGCGTCTACCCGTCGATCAACCTGAACAAGTCCGGCACCCGCCGCGAAGAACTGCTGATCAAGGCCGACCAGTTGCAGAAGATCTGGATCCTGCGCAAGCTGCTGTACTCGATGGACGAGATCGAAGCGATGGAGTTCATCCTCGACAAGATGCGCGCCACCAAGAACAACGGTGAGTTCTTCGAGATGATGCGCCGCGGCGGCTAAGTCTGCCGAGGGGTCAGGTCTCGACAATCCGATATTTTCGCGCAGCGAAAATGTTGGATTGTTAGACCTGACCCCGAATCCGCGCTATAATCCGCGGTTCATTTAAACCCAGGCAAGTGAGCGGCAATCGGGTCGAGAGGCAGGAATGACCGACGAAGTGCTGTTTGGCTACCAACATTGAGAGAAAAGCATGAAAGCTGATATCCATCCAGATTACCGCGAAGTCCTGTTCCACGACCTGTCGTGCGACTTCAAGTTCATCACCCGCTCGACCATCCAGACCCGCGACACCGCGACCCACGAAGGTAAAGAGTACCCACTGGTGAAGATCGAGGTTTCCTCCGAATCGCACCCGTTCTTCACCGGCCAGCACAAGATCGTCGACACCGCCGGTCGCGTGGAAAAATTCCGCCAGAAGTTCGGCAAAGTCGGTTCCAAGACCGCAGTTGCAAACGGCTGATCCCCGTCGCAGCGAAAAAAAAGGCAGCCGCGGCTGCCTTTTTTCTTTTTACCCGTCATACTCCAGCTTTCCAAAGAATAACCCTGACCGATGAAGCCAGTCCGTCTGCCCGCTGCCGCCACCCGTACCCTGCCCCGCTGGGCGTTTTTTGCCCTGGGCCTGCTGTACATCCTGCCGGGGCTGATTGGGCGCGAGCCGTGGAAAAACGATGATGCGGCCAGCTTCGGGGTGATGTGGACCATGGCGCACGGCAGCTGGCAGGATTGGCTGTGGCCCAACATCGCCGGCCTGTCGGTGACCGGCGAGGGTCCGCTGGCGTTCTGGCTGGGCGCGCTGGCCATCAAGCTGTTCGGCTGGGCCATCGGCGATGTACTGGGTGCGCGCGTGGCCACCCTCGGCGTGTTCCTGCTGGGCGTGATGGCGGTCTGGTACGCCACCTTCAACCTGGGCCGCCGGCCGGAAGCGCAGCCGCTGCGCCTGGCCTTCGGCGGCCAGCCGGAACCGAACGATTTCGGCCGCACCCTGGCCGATGCCGCCGTGCTGATCTACCTGGGCTGCCTGGGCTTGCTGGTCCACAGCCATGAAACCACGGCCGAGCCGCTGCAGGTATCGCTGCTGGCGCTCACGCTGTATCGCAGCGTGCGCTATATGGAGCTGGCGTCGCTGCGCAATGCGGCCCTGGCCGGCCTGGCGCTGGGCCTGCTGACCCTGACGCGCGGCTGGGTGGTCCCGGCCGCCCTGGTGAGCGCCCTGTTTGCCTGTACCCGCTTCCTGTCCATGCCGGCTGCCCGTTCGCTGCGCGACCTGGCCTTTGCCGTGGCGGTAGCCGCCGCCGTGAGCGCGCTGTGGGCGGTGCCGGCCCTGCTGGCGCGCCCTTACGGGCAGGCGCCGCTGGCCGCCTGGATGGCGTGGAACGAAGCCCAGCTGACGGTGGGCGGCTTCGATGGCTTGCGTACTTTCTTCCGCGTCGGCGTCTGGTTCTTCTGGCCGGCCTGGCCGTTTGCCGCCTGGGCCGTGTGGGCCTGGCGCCGCCAGAGCAACCTGCTGCACATCGTGGTGCCGACCACCTTCGTCACCGTGGCCACCATCCTGGTGCTGCTCAACCCGGCGCCCGAGCAGGGCCACCTGCTGATGCTGCTGCCGCCGCTGGCCATCATGGCCGCGTTCGGCCTGCTGACCATGCAGCGCGGCGCCATCAATGCCATCGACTGGTTCAGCGTGATGGTGCTGACCCTGTGCGCGGCCGTGCTGTGGATTTTCTATTACGCCCAGCTGACCGGCTGGCCCGCCAAGCCGGCGCATAATGTGCTCAAGCTGCTGCCGGGCTTCACGCCGCAAGTCAGCTGGCTGTCGCTGCTGGTCGGCCTGTGTGCCACCGCCGGCTGGTTCGTGCTGGTGCACTGGCGCCTGTCGCGCCGCCCGGCCGTGCTGTGGCGCGCCGTGGTGCTGTCGTCCGGCGGCCTGATCCTGATCTGGATCCTGCTGATGACCCTGTTCCTGCCGCACGTGAACTACAGCAAGAGCTACGCCGCGGTGGCGCGCGAAGCGGCCGCGCTGCTGCCGCCCGGCACCGATTGCGTGCAATCGAATGTCACGCCCGCCCAGCGCGCTTCCTTCGCCTACTTTGGCAAGATGCCGTTCAATGGCGTCGAGCAGCGCCGCTGCGACGTCATGTTGTTGCAAGATAGCATCAAATCTCGTGCCCACCAGCAACAACCCGGTGCCGAGTGGGAGCCGCTATGGGAAGGGCGCCGCGCCTCCGACCGCAGCGAGCGTTTCCGCCTGTTCAAGCGGCGCACGGTTCACGCCAACTGATTGTCCGCCGGCCCGCCTCCCTGCTATCCTGTACTGGACGATAGCAAAGAGGTAGGCATGGTATCAGCAGTAGCGTATCTGGCAATGTTGCTGGCTACCAGCGCCGCCGCGCTGGCAGCCCCGCCGCTCATCATCACGTCCGAGCACTCGCCGCCGGCCAGCATGAAGGTGGGCGCGCAGGTGGTCGGCCGCGAAGGCGAAAAGATCCGCGAGATGCTGGCGCGCAGCGGCTATGCCTACAGCATTGACGTGCTGCCCTGGAAACGCGCCTTCACCATGGCGCAGCGCGACCCCTACACCTGCGTCTACTCCACCTCGCGCACCCCGGAACGGGAAAAACAGTTCAAATGGGTCGGCCCGACCGATGAAGCGCAGTGGGTACTGATGGGCCGCGCCGGCCGCACTTACCATGTGCGCAGCCTGGACGATGCGCGCAAGCTGCGCATCGGCACCTATAACGGCGATGCGCGCGACGAATTCCTGCGCGCCCGCGGCTTCGACGTGGACGGTGCGCCGGACAATGCCTCCAACCCGAAAAAGCTGCTGCTTGACCGCATCGACCTGTGGGCGGTCGGCGTGCGCAACAACGACCTCAGCGGGCTGGCCCTGTATGCCGCCCCCGAGCAGCTGGTGCCGGTGCTGACTTTCCACCACGTCAAGGTCTACCTGGCCTGCAATCCGAGCGTGCCGGACGCGATGGTCGAGCGCATGAATGGCGCCCTCGACAGCATGCGCAAGGACGGCACGTTCACAAGGTTGGAAAAGAAATACGAACAGTGGCAAGCCAGCAAATAGATGCCATTTATTCCTGTTGCGCAACTAAAGTTTTTTTGGAGCGCAGCGAACGCGCGCTTGGTTTACGCGCTATAGTCACCATATGCGGAATGTTGCCGCACAGCATTTTCAACAACACTGGGGCCAGCCGAGGCAGAATGCCACCGGCCATAGGCCCACTAGAAACCCTAGCGATTTCCAGGCCTATGTTCAATATCTACAAGCTCCAGCTCGCCCTCAAGAACCCTCTGGTACGCATCACCCTGGTGCTGCTGGCCACTGCCGCCGTGGCATTTGCGCTGCTGCGCGCCGATGTGGCGCAGGATGCCGCACCGGTGCTGCGTTCGCAGAATATCGGTGAAATCACCGCCCTGGTGGCCCAGCGCGACAAGCTGGACTACCTGCTGATCGCCCGCCCGCTGGCCGATTCGCCGCGCTATGTCTACAAGTTCAAAGGCGACGCTACGCTGCACGTGGTGGTGGTGCCCAGCACCTCGCACCAGAGCCTGGAACGTGAAGTGCTGCTGCGCAATAACATCCCTTATGCCATCGCCAAGGAAGACTTCCTGGCCGCGCACAAGGGCGTGCTGCTGGACGACGGCGGCCAGTGGGCCAGCGTGCAAGCTTTCCTGAAACGCCACGCCTTCGACATCTTCGTGGTGGGCCTGGTGCTGTTCGTGCTGAAGTGGGGCATGCCGGGCATGGGCATGAACGCGTCGGTGATCACGCCGGACCAGCTCAAGGGTTCGATGGACGACCTGATCGGCATGGAAGACATCAAGCAGGAAGTGCTGCACCTGGAAGACATGATCCGCAACCGCGAAGTCTACAAGCAGCACAATATCGACAAGCCGTTCAATGTGATGCTGACGGGCCCGGCCGGCACCGGCAAGACCAAGCTGGCCGGCTACCTGGCCAAGCGCCTGGGCTACCCGCTGATCCAGGCTTCCGGCTCGGCGCTGGAATCGGGTTATGTCGGCGGCGGCTCGAAAGCCCTGAACGCGCTGTACAAGAAGGCTTGCGCACGCGGCAACTGCATCATCTTCCTGGACGAGGCGCAGGCCCTGTTCATGCCGCGCGGCCGCGGCGAAAAGAAATGGGAAGACGATACCGCGAATACCCTGCTCGGCCTGCTGGACGGCGTGAAAAGCGAACAAGGCCAGGGCGTGATCTGGATCGTCGCCTCCAATTTCGACGATGCCTCGAGCGCGATGGATGAAGCCATGCTGCGCCGCTTCAGCGTGAAGATCAACTTCCGCCTGCCGAACAAGGGCGAGCGCCGGGCGCTGCTCGAGTCCTTCCTGAAGCGCAAGCAGGATGGCCTGGTGGACTGGAACGCCATGGACCTGGACCAGGTGGCCGAGATCACCGCCAACCTCAGCCCGGCCCTGCTGGAAACCGTGGTCGACCGCGCCTCCATGATTTCGATCCAGGAAAAGTGCGTGATCAATACCGACCTGATGTTCCGCGCCTTCGAGCGCGCCACCATCGGCCTGACCGACCGCGCCACCACGGCCGAGAAGACGCGCCAGCGCGAGCGCATCGCCTTGCACGAACTGGGCCACTTCTTCATGCAGATCGACCCTTACCTGCGCGCCGGCCTGCCGCTGGCCGAGGTGAAGGAAAAGTCGCACCTGCTGAAGATCTCGACCGAGGCGGTGTCGAAGATGAACGCGCTGGGCTATGTGCTGTCGGCCGGCGACGACATGTCGCTGCGCACGCTGGAAGAAATGGAACGCGACGTCATGCAGCTGTACGGCGGCGTGGCGGCGGAAGAGTTGTTCTACGGTGCGCGCGGCATTTCGGTGGGCAGCCAGAACGATATCGAGAAAGCCACCAAGATGCTGAACATGATGGTCAACCGCCTGTCGATGTATTCGCGCTCCAAGCTCGATTACAGCCAGTTGCGCGGCGAGACCGGCGACGAGCATACGCTGCTGCAGGTGGAAGCCAAGGCGGACGAGTTGTACAGCACCACGCTGGCCGCCATGCGCGACTACCGCACGGTGATGGAATCCATCAAGGAGGAACTGATGGAGCGCTATGTGCTGTCGAAGGATGCCATCTTCGCACTGCTGGAGGAGCGCCTCGATGCGGCGCCCCTGCAGCAAGCCGCGTAAGCCCCGCTAGCGCGAGGCGATCACCGTGATGTGGCGCGCGCTGGCCGCGTCGGCGAGCGACAGTTTCTCGTAGTTGCGGATGGTGACTTCCGTGCCATCGTTATTGAAGGCGACGCGCGTCCCGGCGGCCGTCACCAGCTCCCCGGGCGCGACCGGGAACAGCTCGGTCTGCGGTTCATCTCCCAGCTGGGCGAAGAAATGCTTGCGGTACTGGGTGAAGCGGATGGTCCTGCCGTTGCCCAGGTCATAGGTGTAGGCGTAGTCGCGGAATTCGCTGCGCTGCATGGTATAGCTGCTGGGCGCAGGTACGCGCACCGTCAGTTCGTCTCCCGCCAGGGCGGAAGCACTCAACAACAAGGCGAATGCTGCCGCACTCGCTGCCAGGGTTTTCATGGCGTCGCTCCTTCAGATAAAGCGTCGTGGCGCACCGCTTTGATGCGCCACGGCCGCTGCATTGTCTGCTGTCGTCTTCTTCGCTTGCTTGGCCGTCAGTGCGGCATCGCTGTCCGTAGGCGCCCTGGGCCGTATCCGGGGAGCGCTCGGGGCCGGGGCGGGTGGGGTGCACCTGCGCCGGCTGTCCAAACCTGGTGCCCTGCGCCGCAGCCATCAGCCATGGCGCAGTGGGAGCAAGCTTGCGCTTGCGGCGGCCCCGTGGTGGCCGCTTTGTCTGTTCGACTCAGTCATCCTACGCCCGGCTGTTATGCTTGGAAAGCTGCCCGTGCGCTCATTTTTTTTAATTTGGACACCGCGCCCCATAGCTTAAATATTTGCTGCAGGGTTGCCGCGCGGTGGCAAATCGGTAATAATGCGTGTCGCGTTAAGTGGCCCGAGTGGTGAAATTGGTAGACGCAGCGGACTCAAAATCCGCCGCCGCAAGGCGTGCCGGTTCGATTCCGGCCTCGGGCACCACCCTCTTCTTCCCCAACGCCAGCCTTCAATATACGCTTCGGCGCGCGCCGCGGCATCCGTCAGGCTACCCAGATTCCCGCTGTTCCCCACCTATTTTTTGCTGGATCCGGCTCATGAGCTCGGAGCGGTTGTGCGCCCCCAGTTTGTCCAGCAGGGCCGAGACATGGTGTTCCACCGTGCGCGGCGAGCGCACCAGGCGGCGCGCAATGTCGGCATTGCTTTGCCCGGCCAGCAACAGGTCGAGGATTTGCGCCTCGCGCCGCGTCAGGCCGTCGGGATGGCTGCGCGCCGCCTGGTAAGGCCCGCGCCGCAGCTTGGGCAGGTCGATGCCCTTGCCCAGCTGGCTGGCCAGGCTGCGCGCCAGCGCCGCAGCCGGCCGCGCCCCCAGTTCCTCGAATAGCGCCAGCGCGCGCAGGGCGGCCGGCCCGGCGCCTTCGCCTTGCACGCCCAGCAGGGCCAGGCCGGCTTCGAACGGCAGCCCAAGCGCGCGCCACTGGTCGCTGGCAGCTGCGCCGTCGCCGCGCAGTTCGGCGCCAATCGGCGGCGGCAGCGCCGCCGCATCCAGCTCTGGCGGCAAGCCGGCACGGTGCTGCCACAGCGCGATTTCGCCGCGGTCCCACAGGTTGACGCCGGCAATATCGTATTGCGCCAGCGCGGCCAGGCCGGCGCGGCAGGCTTCCAGCTCGCCGGCGATCCATGCGCTCTCGATGCGGCCCAGGCTCGCTTCCACGATGCGCTGCGGCTCGCCCGTGGCCAGCGCGCCCTGCCAGGCCTGGTCCAGGTGGCGCAGGCCTTCGGGCTTGCCAAGCCGGGCGCAGGTACGGCCCAGCACCGTCAGGGCCGGCAGGCGCATGATCAGGGTCAGCTGCGGCAGCTGCAGCACGCCGCGCGCGATCGTCTCCGCTTCCGCCAGCCGGCCCTGGGCCATGCGCAATTGCGCCTGCCAGCCGACCAGGTAGTGGGTCCAGGCGTCCAGGTCGTGTTCAGTGTCGAACGCGATGCCGTCGCTCACCACCCGCTCGGCCAGGGCGAAACGCTTGGCGGTCACGGCGCACTCGCCCAGGTTGGTGAAGCAGCGTGCCGCATGCTCGTGGTAGCCGTGCTTGAGCGCCAGCGCCAGGCTTTCCTCCAGCATGGCCTGGCCGGCCGGGTCGCCGCCGAACAGGCGCACGGTGCCCACATTGTTCAGTGCATGGATGCGCGTTTCCACATCGCCCAGTTCGGCCGCCAGCGCCAGCGCGCGCTGGCCCCATTCGATCGCGCCTTGCGGCCGGTCCTGCAGCATCTCGTGCTGCGAGCGCAGGCTGTAGGCCATGGCCAGTTCGCTGCTGTGCGGCAGCTGCTCCAGCGTGGCGATGGCTTGCATGCCATAGCGCCCTGCCAGCTCGGCTTCGCCGCGGTACCAGTGCAGGCGCGACAGCCAGCGCAGGTTGAAGCCGACCTTGTCGCTGCGCCCCAGGCTGCGCCACAATGCAATGGCCTTGTGGCGCGCTGCGATCACGTCGTCATCGATGCACACCAGGCCTGCTTCATACGACCATTCCTCGTAGAGCTGGGCGGCCTCCGGCGCCGGCGTCGCGGCGCCGACAAAGCGCAGCGCTGCCGCCAGGTGCGCCGCGGCCTGGCGGTGCGCCCCCAGCCGCGCCGCCTCGTGCGCCGCGCGCGGCGCCAGGCCCAGCACACGGACCGGGTCATGCGCGGCAGCGGCATGGTGTACCAGGCGCGCCAGCTCGGCCGGGCGCTGCGCCGGGGCATGCTCGCTCAGCGCCTGACAGACGCGCTGGTGCAATTCGCGCAGCCGGGCCGGTGCAAGCTGGCTGGCCACGGCCAGCCGCGCCAGTTCGTGGCGGAACATGAAGTGGCCGGCCGCTGTGGCCTGCAGCAAGCCGCGTGCCGTGCAGCGGTCGCACACTTCCACTACGCCTTCGCCCAGCACGCCGGCCAGCAGCCAGTCTTCGCAGGGCACCGGGCTCACACTCAGCACGTCCAGCAGGCCGCGCTCGGCGCTGTCGAGGCGCGCGACCCGGGTCCAGACCGCGTCGCGCACCGACAGCGGCAAGCTGCCGCCGGCATCGGCCGCGGCCAGCAGCTCGGTGACAAAGAAGGGATTGCCGGAGGTGATGCGATACAGTTCAGCGGCGTCGCGTCCGGCGCCTGTTGCGAGCCGCGCCACGGCCTGCGGCGACAGCGCCGACAGCGCGATGCGTTGCGTGCTCGATGGCGGCAGGTCGCCCACCCAGCGCCAGAATGCATGGCCGGCCACCAGCTCGTCGCTGCGCACGCTGGCCAGCAGCAGCACGCGCAGGCCGGCCACGCGCCGCGCCAGGTATTTCAGCAGGTCGAGGGTGGCCTGGTCGGCCCAGTGCACATCTTCCACCAGCAGCACCGTGGTGGCGCGCGCGCCGGCCAGCCAGGCCAGCAGCCTGGGGAACAGGCGGTCGCTGCCTTCACCGTCGAGCAAAGCAGCCAGTCCATCGCCCAGCAGCGGCGCCATGTCGCGCAAGGGCCCCAGTGCGCGCGGCGTGAACAAGTCTTCGCAGCCGCCTTGCAAAACCTGGTAGCCGGCGCCCAGGCCGGCCGCAAACTCCTTCAGCAAGGACGATTTACCGATCCCCGCTTCGCCGATCACCAGGGCAGTCGCACCCTGCCCCGCAGCAGCCTGCCTGGCCATTTCCCGCAACCGTTGCAACGGCAGTTCACGTTCGATCAACATGCTCGACTTTCGGTCACACCTAAACATTTAAGCAAAGGCAGGCGTGATTACAAGGCCGATGTATCAGGTGAACAGCAGCAGCTTGCGGGCACCGAAGTTGAACAGCACGATGCTGGCGCCGGCCGCCATCTTGGCCGGCAGGTAGCCCAGGCCGGCCTGCTCGACCAGCAGGCCGATCACCAGTGCATTCAGGGCCAGCCCGGCGGCGCCGACCAGCGCAAAGACCGCGAACTCATGGCGCCAGTCCGGCAAGCGGCGAAAATCAAAGACCCAGCGGATCGAGGCCACATAGTGGCACAGGATTCCCAGCAGATAGGCCAGGCTGGCTGCCAGCAGGTAGTGCAGGCCGGCGGCTTCGACCAGCAGGTATAGCGCCAGCGTATCAATGGCAAACGCGGCCAGGCCCACCGTCGCGTAGCGGAAGAACTGGTGCGCGATGCGCTGCGGTGGCGGTTGCATGATCATTGGCCGCCCCAGCATAGCACAGGGGTGCGGCACATTTGACGCATGGCAATTGTTAATGCAATATTAAATATTTTCAGACTGTGGAAGATTGATGGGCGATACTGCAACAGCCAATCCCGGCGCCACCCCGCGCGCCGGCGCGCCCGGGCCCGCGGCGGCGGCGCGCGAATTCGACCTGCTGGAGCTGCTGGCTGCTGCCTACCTGCTCCTGCCGCTGTTCGTCTTCCTGCTCGGCTGGTTGCGCTGGCCCTTTGCGTTGCCCTTGAGCCTGGCATTGCTGCCGGCCCTGTACCGCGCCTGGCAGGGGCGCCAGCTGCGCGCCGTCCGGCTGTCGCGGCGCGAACTGCTGGCCGTGGCTGCCGTAACGGCCGCCTGGGTCTGCCTGAGCGGCCTGGCGCCCGCCTTCTTCCTCAACCTCGACTGGATGACGCGCATGTCGGTACTGCGCGACCTGGTCGTCGGCAGCTGGCCGCTGGGCTACGACACCGCTGCCGGCGAGATGATCCTGCGCTGCCCGCCCGGCTACTACATGGTGCCGGCACTGGCCGGCAAGCTCTCCTCCCTGCATGGCGCCCGCCTTGCCCTGTGGGGCTGGACGGCGCTGGGCACGGCACTGTTCCTGGGCTTGGTCGTAAGCGCCAACCCGGCGCGCAAGCCCGGCGCCTGGCGCTCCGCCTTGCTGATTGCGGTGTTTTTCAGCGGCATGGATATCCTGGGCTGGCTGATTTCGAGCCACAGCAGCCTGCAATTCGGCGCGCATATCGAGTGGTGGGCCACGCAATTCATTAATGGCAGCCAAATCCAGTATTCGTCGCAAACGACCCAGTTGTTCTGGGTCCCCAACCATGGCCTGCCGGGCTGGCTGCTGGCCGCAGTGGCCTGGCGCCACCGCCAGCACGGCTTGTCGGTGCTGGCAGCGGCGCTGCTGTTGCTCGGTACGGTGTTCTGGGCACCGCTGGTGGCGCTCGGGGCGGCCCCGCTGCTGCTCTGGTGTGCCTGGCGCGGCCAGGGCTGGCGCCAGCTGCTGCAGCAAAGCCTGCGCCTGCCGGTGCTGGCCTTGCTGCCGGCCGGCTGGCTGGTGTGCCGCTACCTGACCATGGGTGCGGTGCCGGCCGGCGCGGCCGCCGGCGGCGACCTGACGATGCAAGTCTATTCCGCCATCATTTTCTCGGCCTTCGAATGGGGCCTGCTGGCGTGGGCCGTCGCGGCGCGCGGCGAACGCGCAGCGCTGCTGCTGCTGGCCTTGCTGCAATTATTGCTGCTGCCCTTCGTGCACTTTGGCCCTTCCAATGACCTGGTCATGCGCGCCAGCATTCCCGCCCTGGTGATACTGATGATGGCAACGATCGAAGCCTGGCAAACGGCGCAGCCGCTGCGCCGCAGCGCCATCACTGTCCTGCTGGCCATCGGCAGCGTCACGCCCCTGCTGGAATTTGAGCGCGCCTTCCAGTCCGGGCCGCGCTACCTGCACGAACAGGCCAACTTTACCGATGTCACCGGGGAATCCGTTGTGTGGCATTACCTCAGCCCCGTGACGCGGCCCGATGTCAAGGCCATGTTGAAACCGGCCCGGCCGGTCCCGGGCGCGGCACAGCAACCCTGAAGCGGTTCTACCTGGCGCCGCGCAGGCGGGCGCAATCGTACAGGTAATAGGTGCGCCGGTATTCGCGGTCCTCGACCCGGGCGATGCCGCCTTCGCCCAGCTGCCATGCCAGCACCACGAAGTCCAGCGCCGGGTCGCCGCAGACATAGGCCAGCCCGGCCTCGCTCGGCACCGGCAATTCCGACATGCGCAGTTTGGCGGTCGAAGCGTCATGCTCGCGCACGGAATCGCGCATGCCAAGCCGGTGCAGGCGTGCCAGCCGGCGCGCCCCTTCCAGCGCCGTGCCGCGATTGAATGCGGCGCCGGCCAGCTGGACCGACGACACATAGTTCGCGCGCTGCAGCAGGAACCAGCTGCCGCGCACATCGTTCTCCCAATACACCACGGCCTTGGGCGCAATCAGGGGCTGGAACACGGCCCGCGCATCGCGCCGCGCCTGGTCCGAGACCGGATACGCATATTCCGGCGGGGCGATGCGCCACAGCGCAGCGCCAGCCAGGCCGGCCAGCGCCGCCAGGCAGGCCAGCAGGTAGCCGCCGCCTCGCCCGGACGCCATGCAGCGCCATACCAGCAGCAGCAGCGCGGCACCGGCCAGCGCCAGGACGCCGGTCCCCAACAGGGTCCAGCCCCAGATGCGTGCCGCGCTATCCTCGATCAGCTGCGGCGCCAGGGCGCCCGAATCGGTGGCCAGCTTCAGCACTTCCGCCAGCCAGACAGTGCCGAGTGCCAGCAGCAGTGCCGTGAGCGCGCGGCTGGTGGCAGCGGACAACGCCAACGGCGCGGCACTGCGCACTTGCCAGCACAGGGTTGCCGCCGCCAGCACGGCAAGCACGCCGCCGATGCTGTTGCGCGTCAGCGTGGCGACGACCAGCGCCAGCAGCAGTAGCCGGAATACTGCGCCGCGCTGCCAGTAGCTGGCCAGCAGCCAGGCCAGGGCAGGTACCGCGCCCAGCTGCAGCAGCCACAGCGCGCGCCAGGGCTGGGCCTGGATCAACAGCAGGTTGTGGAAACATCCCGTCCCCAGCCAGCTCGCCAGCAAGCCGATGGCGCCGGCCGCTGCCAGGGATGCGAAGAAGCGTGCCTGGCGGCCCTGTGACAGGCACGCTGCCGCCAGCACCAGGCTGAATGCCAGCGCGGTGCGGCTCAGCCATTTGTCGGCATGCCAACCGTCCCAGGTGACCATGGGCGCCTGCCGGATCACATGGGCCAGCCATTCCTTGTCCATGCCCAGCACGATGCGGTCGAAGGGGCTGACGCCGCTGGCCACGCCCAACGCCAGGCCGGCCGCGCCCAGCGCCGCGCCCAGCAGCAGGAGCCGCGGGCGTCCCATGCCCAGGAATAGCAAGCCGGCCAGTGCGGCCCCGGCGGTCATAAGCGGGTGCAGCAGGAAGGCCAGGACCAGCGCCGGCAGGCCCCAGTGCCAGCGGCCGCGCACCAGGCAGGCCAGCGCAATCATGCTCAGCGCCTCAGCAAAGATGCGCGGCGTCGGGAACGGTTCGCCCAAGGTGAAAATCCCGACCAACGGGCCGTAATCCGAGGGCAGCAAGACCAGGCACACCATGCCAAGCCAGAATGGCAAGCCGCGCAGGAAAGTCGCCAGCAGCCAGCCCGCCCCCGCCAGCCATAAGACGCTGCCCAAAAGGTACAACAGCTGCGCCGCCGCCGGCAGGCCCAGGGCAGCGATGCAGGCCGCAAACAGGGGGCTGAACAGGGTGAACGAATCCTGCGAGCCGTACAGGAAGTACAGGTCGTTCTGGAAATTTTCGGGAGAAAGCCGGCGCATGGCCTGCACCGCGTACAGCCGGCTATCGTGCCACAGCCCGGTCCAGGGACGAGCCAGCAGCCAGGCGGCGGCCAGCAGCAGCAGGAGCGGCAGCAAGCGCCGGTCCCAGGTACGCGGCGCCAGGATCATCAGGCCTGCGCCCTTGCCGCCGAGAACAACAGCACCTTGCGGGCGCCGAAATTGAAGAACAGGATCACGGCGGCCGCCACCAGCTTGGCTGCCATATAGGGCATGCCAAGCAACTCAACCTGCAGGCTGATGGCAAAGCCGTTCAGGATCAGGCCGGCAATGCCGATCAGGAAGAAGATGATGAATTCGCGCTGCCATTGCGCCTCGCGGCGGAAATGGAACACCCAATTGACCGAGATCAGGTAATTGCAGACCATGCCCAGCAAATAGGACAGGCTGGCCGCCAGCAGGTAATGCAAGCCGGCGAAATGGGCCAGCAGGAACAGTGCGCCGTAATCGACGACAAACGCCATGCCGCCAACGAAGACATAGCGGATGAACTGGATCAGGCTACTGGCGCTTGGTGCGCCCAACAGTTTCTTTAACATGGTTGATGCTTTCAATGCGACGCGTAGCTGCCGCGCAGGCGCGCGCAGTCATACAGGAAATAGCTGCGGTCAAAGGCCGGATCGTCGGCCTGCGCCACCGCCAGCGCGCCCATTTTTTGCGTAAGCACGACAAAGTCCAGCGCCACGTCGGCGCAGGCGTACGCCAGTTCCTCGGTACCGGGTTGCTTCATGTCTGCCAGCATGCGGTAGCTATCTTCGCGGTTCTTGCCCAGCACCACGTCAGGCGCAGCCAGGCGCTCGAGGCGGTGCAGGCGGCGCGCGCCCTCCAGCGCGTTGCCGCGGTTGAAGACCATGCCATACGTCTGCGCCACCGAGGCATAACTGGAGCGTTGCAGTACAAACCAGCTGGCGCGCAATTCGTTTTCCCAATACACAGTCGCCTGCCGCGGAATCAAGGGCACAAAGGCGGCCCGCACGGCCCGCTCGCCGGCAGCGGAAATCTGCAGCCGGTTGGCGCTATAGCCCTGCCGCAGCAAGGCGGCGCCCGTCACCGCCAGCAGCGCCATGCCTGCCGCCAGCGCCCAGCCCGCGAACTTCCGGCGGCCGGCACAATGCCAGATGCCGAGCATCAAGGCCAGGCCCAACACGGCGCCCCCGCCCAGGCGCAGCAGGGACAAGCCCCAGCCCATGCCGCTGCCGACATCGACGGCGTAATTCCAGTGGCGCACGCCAAGCGGCGTAGTGGCTTGGGCATCCACCTGCGCCAGCCAGATGCTGAGCATGGCAAGCAGCAGGCAGCATAACAAACCGTAGGTTCGGTTGGAGACCGGCTTGGGCGCCGGCTGGCTGACCAGCCAGCACAGGGCAGCCCCGGCCGCCAGGGTGACCAGGCCGCCAAAACTATCGCGCGCGAACACACCCAGCATGATGGTGGCCAGCAAAAACTGGAATAGCCGGCCACGGTGCCAGAACGCGGCCAGCAGCCAGCCCATGGCAATCACGGCGACCAGCTGCACCAGCCACATTGCGCGCCACGGCTGGATTTGCAACAGCAGCAGGTTATGGAAGACCGAAGTGCCGAGCCAGCTGGCCAGCAGGCCCAGGCCGCCCACCAGCGCCACGCAGTAATAGAAACGGGCGCGCCAGCCCGCCGACAGCCGGGCGGCCATCAGCACCAGGCTGAAGGCAACGGTGGTGCGGCTGGCCATTTCACCGAAACGCCAGCCGTCCCAGGTCACGATGACCGACATGCGGGCCACCTCGGCATACCATTCCGCGTCCATCGCTTGCAGCAGGCGCTGGTAGGGCAACAGGTCCAGCGCAATGCCGGCAACAGCCAGGATCGCGCCGGCCACCAGCAGTGGCACGGCTTGGCGGATACCGCCGCTGACCAGGTAGAGCGCGCAGAACAGCAAGGTCGCGATCGTCATCAGGGGATGCATGACCAGCGACAGTGTCATGAACAAGGCCGGCCACAGGCGCTTGCCGCGCAGCAGGCAGGCCAGGGCCAGCATGCTCAGCGCCTCGGCAAGGATGCGCGGCGTCAAATAGGGCTCGGCCAGCGAGAAAGACTTGATCGGGTCGTAATCGGTTGGCAGCAGCAACAGCCAGGCCAATGCCACCCATAGCATCGGGCCGCGCAGGAAGGTTGACAGGAGGAAGCAGGCGCCGCCCAGCCACAGGGCGCTGCCGGCGAGCTGCAGCAGCAGCGAACCGCCGTCCAGGCCGAATGCCTGGATGCACGCACTGTACAGGGGGCTGAACAGGGTGAATTTGTCTTGCGAACCGAACATGAAGAACAGGTCGTTCTCGAACTGCTCGGGGTACAACAGGTGCATGGCCTGGGCGGCATACAGCCGTCCGTCGTGCCAGATGCCGGACCAAGGACGGACTGCCAGCCAGACGGCCACCAGCGCCAGCAGCAGCAAGGATTCGCGCCAGCCCCAGCGCCGCGCCAGCTGGAGCGGCGGCGCCAGCCGCGCTGGCGGTGCCGGCGGCTGAGCTGCCGGTTCCGCCCGCAAGCTGTGCGCTTGTTGCGTCATGCCGTTTTCTTCTCTTCGTGATACTCGTCGTCGATATTAACGTCCCACAGCGCATCCTTGGACGTTTCGCCGGAAGCGATCGCTTCAGCTGCCAGCTTGGCCGTCAGCATCGAGTGGTCCTGGTTGTTATAGCGGTGCATGCCGTTACGGCCTACCAGGAACAGGTTGCCGATGGTGTCGGTATAGCGGCGCACCACGTCGAACTGGTCGTAGGTGCCGAAGTACGCCGGGTAAGCCTTCGGCACGCGCACCACGGTACCGTCCAGCACATTGGTGCCGGTCAGCATGCCGATCTTGGCCAGCTCGGCGGCGCCGAACTTGATCAGCTCCTGGTCGTCCATCTGCCACAGGTCGTCGTCTTCATTGCAGAAGTACTCCAGGCCCATCCACATGGTGCCTTCATCCTTGACCAGGTGCGGGCTCCAGTTGTTGAAGATCTGCAGGCGGCCGATGCGCACATCCTTTTCCTGGATGTAGATCCAGTTGTCGGGCAGCGCCGCGCCATCGGTGGTCAGCACATCCGACTTGCGCACCAGCAGGCCGACAGTCAGGAAGTCGCGGTACATCAGGCCGTCGGCCACCTTGCGCACTTCGGCCGGCACATCGTTCATGCCCTTGACCAGTTCGCGCACCGGCATGGTCGATACCGCATGCGCGCACTGCAGGCGGAAGTTCTCGCCGCTCTGGCGGTCGATGCCGCTCACGGCCACTACCTTGCCATCCTTGGTTTCCACGCCGGTCACCGCCTGCTTGTAGCGGATTTCGCCGCCGCCCTCGGTGATCATGCGCGCCACTTCCTGCCACATCTGGCCGGGACCGAATTTGGGGTACAGGAACTGTTCGATCAGGCTGGTCTCGGTGCCCTTCTGCGATACCCCGCCCTTGCTCTTGAAGACCTGCTTGACCGCGTGCCACAGCGCCTTGCTGATGTTCAGGCCCTTGATGCGCTGCGCGCCCCAGTCGGCGCTGATCTGGTCGCACGGGATGCCCCACACCTTGTGCGTGTAGTCCTTGAAGAAGGTTTCATACAACTCGCGGCCGAAGCGGTTGATCATGAAGTCTTCCAGGTTCTTTTCCGGCCGGCGCGGGAACAGCATGATCCAACCGTAGGTCACTGCGACCTTGGTCAGGCGCCACAGGCCCAGCTTGGCGGCCGTGGATGCATTCATCTTGATCGGGTAATCGAAGAAGCGGCGCAGGAAGAAGATGCGCGACAGGCGCGAACGCACCAGCATGCGGCGGTCGTCGTCGCTCTCCAGCGCAGTGCCGGCCACCTGCACCGAGGTCTTCTTGTTCTGGTAGGTCAGGTCGAGCGAGGCATTGGCCGCGGCGTCGATCGGCAGGATCTCCTGCCACCAGTTCATGACCCAGTCGGATTTGGAAAAGAAACGGTGGCCGCCCAGGTCCATGCGATTGCCGTTGTGGCAAACGGTACGGGAAATCCCGCCCACCTCCTCGCTCGCCTCCAGCACAATCGGGCGAATGTCGGTGTTCCGGATTAACTCCAGGGCCGCAGTCAGGCCTGCGGGACCGGCGCCGATAATAACGGCGTATTGCTGCCCCATAACAACTTTTCCTTCCAGTTTATTCAATAATAAAAGCAGCTGCCCAAGAAACGAGCAGTGCATCAATGAATTTTACCGTGTGGAAATTACAAAAGCTATAACTGGCGTATCGAAATGTCGTGTGGAACCAGCAAATCAGCAGCTTTTTCAGGTGTAACCGTAGCCACGCGCCATGGCAGCGGCGGCGATTGGCAAAAATGCAAATATGTGGATTTCGACCATCAGGCTCTTGCGCACGGCGCGGATGTCGACTTCTTCCGGGGCGAAGCCGGCATCGGCCGACTGCGCCTTGCGCCAGCGCAGCAAGGCGCGGGTCGGCTTGATCGACATCAGCCCGATCACCCCGAACAGCACCACCTTGGTCCAGAACACGTGGTTGTGCAGGTAGAAATCGGCCCCCTTGGCGCCAAAGAACACGCGCAGGAAGCCGATTGCCACCAGCGACAGCGACATGATGCCGAGCGCGATGTCGTACCTGGCCGCCAGCTGCACGGCAGGCGGCTGCATGCCCGGCCGCACCAGCACCAGCTGGGCGGTGATGGCGGCGGCGATGCCGAAGGCCAGCAGGTGGTGCACGATCGCGAGCAGCAGGTCGGTCATCAGCGTGCTCCCTTATGCGCGTTCCGACACCGCGTCGACCACGCACAGCGCTGTCATGTTGACGATGCGGCGCACGGTGGCGGACGGGGTCAGGATGTGCACCGGCGCAGCGCAGCCGAGCAGGATCGGGCCGATCGCGATGCCGTTGCCGGCCGCGGTCTTGACCAGGTTGTAGGCGATGTTGGCGGCATCGATATTCGGCATCACCAGCAGGTTGGCGTCCTGCTTCAGGGTGGTGGTCGGCAGCAGCTTGTGGCGGAACTTGGTGTCGAGCGCGGTGTCGCCGTGCATCTCGCCGTCCACTTCCAGTTCCGGCGCGCGCTGGCGCACCAGTTCCAGCGCGGCGCGCATCTTCTGCGCCGATTCGCTGTTGGAGGAACCGAAGTTCGAATGCGACAGCAGTGCCGCGCGCGGCACCAGGCCGAAGCGCTTCATTTCTTCCGCCGCCATGATGGTGATGGCGGCCACTTCGTTGGCGTTCGGGTTTTCATTGACGTGGGTGTCGACCATGCACAGCTGGCGCTCAGGCAGCACCAGGATGTTCATCGCCGCGTAGACGCAGGCACCCGGGCGCTTGCCCAGCACCTGGTCGATGTAGTGCAGGTGCAGCTGGGTGGTGCCGAAGGTGCCGCAGATCATGCCGTCGGCATCGCCCTTCTTGATCATCATGGCGCCGATCAGCGAATGGCGGCGGCGCATTTCCAGCTTGGCGTATTCCTGCGTCACGCCCTTGCGCGCGGTCAGCTCGTAGTATGCCTGCCAGTATTCGCGGTAACGCTCGTCGAAGTCAGGGTTGATCACGTCGTAGTCGACGCCCTGCTTCAGGCGCAGGCCGAACTTCTGCACGCGCGCATCCAGCACGGCCGGGCGGCCGACCAGGATCGGGCGTGCCAGCCTTTCATCGACCACCACCTGCACCGCGCGCAGGATGCGCTCTTCTTCGCCTTCGGCGTAGACGATGCGTTTCATTTCCGGCGGCGCCTTCTTGGCCACCGAGAACACCGGCTTCATGAAGGTGCCGGAGCGGTAGACGAACTGCTGCAGGCTGTCGGCGTAGGCTTCCAGGTCCTTGATCGGGCGCGTCGCCACGCCGGATTCTTCAGCAGCCTTGGCCACCGCCGGCGCGATCTTGGTCAGCAGGCGCGGGTCGAACGGCATCGGGATCAGGTATTCCGGGCCGAAGGCCAGGTTGGCGATGCCGTAGGTGGTGGCGACGATGTCCGACTGCTCGGCGTGCGCCAGGTCGGCAATGGCGTGCACCACGGCGATTTCCATTTCGCGGGTGATGGTGCTGGCGCCGCTATCGAGTGCGCCGCGGAAGATGTAAGGGAAGCACAGCACGTTGTTGACCTGGTTCGGGTAGTCCGAACGGCCGGTGCAGATGATGGCGTCGCCGCGCACCGCCTTCACGTCTTCCGGCAGGATTTCCGGATTCGGGTTGGCCAGCGCCAGGATCAGCGGATTGGGCGCCATCTCCTTGACCATGTCCTGCTTCAGCACGCCGCCGGCCGACAGGCCGAGGAAAATGTCGGCGCCGGAAATGCATTCGGCCAGGGTGCGGTGCGGGGTTTCGCGCGCGAAGCGCTCCTTGTCCGGGTCCATCAGTTCGGCACGGCCCTTGTAGACCACGCCGGCCAGGTCGGTGACCAGGATGTTTTCGATCGGGAAGCCGAGGTCGACGATCAGGTCGAGGCAGGCCAGTGCCGCCGCGCCCGCGCCGGACACCACCAGCTTGACGTTCTTGATGTCCTTGCCAATGTATTTCAGGCCGTTCAGGATGGCGGCGCCGACGATGATGGCGGTACCGTGCTGGTCGTCGTGGAAGACCGGGATCTTCATCTTCTCGCGCAGCTTGCGCTCGATGTAGAAGCACTCGGGGGCCTTGATGTCTTCCAGGTTGATGCCGCCGAAGGTCGGCTCCAGCGAGGCGATGATGTCGACCAGCTTGTCCGGATCCTGCTCGTTGATCTCGATGTCGAACACGTCGATGCCGGCGAACTTCTTGAACAGCACGCCCTTGCCTTCCATGACCGGCTTGGACGCCAGCGGACCGATATTGCCCAGGCCCAGCACGGCGGTGCCGTTGGAGATCACGGCCACCAGGTTGCCGCGCGCGGTGTACTTATAGGAGTTGGCCGGGTCGATGACGATTTCTTCGCATGGCGCAGCCACGCCCGGGGAGTAGGCCAGCGCCAGGTCGCGCTGGTTGGTCAGTTGCTTGGTGGGGGAGACGCTGATCTTGCCTGGCTTGGGGCACTCATGGTACTCAAGCGCGGCGGCGCGCAGTTGTTGACGAAGTTCTTCTTTCTTGTCAGATCCCGAATCCATGCTCTACTGCCCCTTCTATCCTGTGTCCGAAAGCCTCCGATTCTAGCAGATAGAGTGGTTGCTCTAACGTAGGTATTTTTACCAATGCCGAATTTTCATCGGTTTCCATTGCCTTTCAATCAAGAATCATGCCGGGCGATGAGATTTTTCCGTGGAACAAGTTAATAAACTGTCGCGCAGGCGACAATGCTGACTTGCGGCACGAAACCTTAAAATCTTGTTGCGCCAAATCGTATTTGCTTGGAATTTTCGGCGAAAGCAACTTTACATATGGCATTTTCCTGCATAGACTGGGTTTACTGGCACTTAACGGAAGGAAAATACCATGCGTAATGCACTCTGGCATTCCTGGTCCCGTCTGTCCGGCGTCCTGTTCCCTGCGACTGCCGTCGCCTTATTTTTCACACCCCAGGATTCCAGCTATGTTGCCGTGCTTGCCATGGCAGCCCTGGCGTCCGGCGGAACCTGGGTTTACCTGCGCGACAAGCGCGAATAAGGACGGAGCCGGGGTAGCCCGCTAGAATGGCGGGATGCTTTCCGAATTCGACCTGATCAAACAATACTTCGTGCGCCCCCTGGCGGGACGCGCTGCCCTTGGCATCGGCGACGATTGCGCCCTGCTGGCCCCGACACCGGGGATGCAGACAGCCATTTCGTCCGACATGCTGGTCGAGGGCCGGCATTTCTTTGCCGGCGAAGATGCCCTGCGCCTTGGCCACAAGAGCCTGGCCGTCAACCTGTCCGACCTGGCCGCCATGGGCGCCCGGCCGGTGGCGTTCACGCTGGCCCTGGCCCTGCCGGCCGCCGAGCGTGCCTGGCTGGACGGCTTCTCGCGCGGCCTGTTTGCGCTGGCCGACCTGCATCGCTGTGAACTGATCGGCGGCGACACCACCAAAGGCCCGCTGAATATCTGCATCACCGTGTTTGGCGAAGTGGCGCCGGGGCGCGCCCTGCGCCGCAGCGCCGCCCGCGCCGGCGATGACATATGGGTATCCGGCACCCTGGGCGATGCGCGCCTGGCCCTGGCCGGCTATCGCGGCGAACTCACGCTGCCGGCCGAGGCGCAGGCAGCAGCCGGCACGCGCATGCATACGCCGACGCCGCGCGTGGCGCTGGGCGTCATGCTGGCCGAGCGCAGCCTGGCCCATGCCGCCATTGATATTTCGGACGGATTGGTGGGCGACCTGGGCCACATCCTCGAAAAGTCCCGCGTCGGCGCCACGCTGAATGCCGACGCACTGCCGGCCGGACCGGTGCTGGCGACCCAGCCGCAAGCCCTGCGCCGCGCCTTCACGGCGGCCGGCGGCGACGACTATGAAATCTGCTTCACTGCTCCCGCCTCAAGGCGTGATGCGATCCTCGCCGCCGGCGCCGAATGCGGTACGCCGGTCACCCGCATCGGCCGCATCGACGACGCCGCAGGCCTGCGCTGGACCGATGCCAGCGGCGCGCCGCTCCCGCTGGAGCTTTCCAGCTTCGACCACTTCACGCAATAGCGCGGCGATATTCGCCCGGCGGCTTGCCCACCAGCGCGGTGAACTCCCTGATGAAATGCGCCTGGTCATAGTAGCCCAGGCCTAATGCGAGCTGCGCCAGATCCGGCGCAGTGCCGGCCTGCAGCTGGGCCACGGCTTCGTGCATGCGGTAACGCTTGATCACCCACTTCGGCCCGACGCCGACGTATTGCTGGAACAAGCGCTGCAAGGCACGCTTGTTGATGCCGGCCTGTTGCGCCAGGACGTCCACGGCCAGCAGTGCAGGATCGGCGGCAATCGCTGCCACCAACGCAGCTGCGCGCTCCGCCTCGGCATCGGCATCGGCAGGCGGCAGCCGTGACAGCAGGAAGACTTGCGCCGCTGCGGCCATCGCTTCCGGCCCCGAACTTACCGCGCACGCGCGCACTTGCCGCGCCAGCTCATCGCCTTGCGCGCCAAACAGCTGGGCCAACGCCACGCGCTGGTCGGCTATCCCGGCAACGGCGCGGCCAAGCAAAGGCCGGAAGCCGCCCGGCCTGAATTTGATCCCAAACGCAAAGCCCTGCCCCGCCAGCAGCTTGGTGTAGCGCGCCGTATGCACGCCATACACGCCGTCGCGATCGTGCTCGATCACCAGGTGCACATTCGGGTGCGGCAGCGTCTCCTGCTGTTGCGGCGCCTGCCCATGCATATCCCAGCCCACGTACCAGTAATGCTCGACCAGCCCGGCCAATTGCGCGCACGGCGCCAGCCGTTCGTGGCGGAATGTACCCGTCGCAAAATGCGGCACCAGGATGCCGCGCGGTTCAGTATCGATTTGTCGCGTTTTTCCAATCATCAGGCGCAGGAGACTACCATAATGGCCGGCATGAAATCACTGATCCCATTACTATTTGCATTCGCCGCCGCAGCGGCCAACGCAGGAGACAAACCCATGCAAATCGACGGCACGTTCGACGTCAAACTGACGCCCCAGCCACCAGCCGAAGGCCAGACCTGGGGCCGGCAATCCATCAGCAAGACTTTCCATGGCGCCCTCGACGGCACCAGCCAGGGCGAAATGCTGGCAGCCGGCACCGCCGTCAAAGGCTCCGCCGGCTACGTCGCCATGGAGCAGGTCACTGCCACACTGGAGGGACGCAAAGGCACCTTCTTCCTGCAGCACTTCGGCCTGATGGACAAAGGCGCGCCGACGTTGAAGGTGAGCGTGATTCCCGACTCTGCCACCGGCGAGCTCACCGGCCTGCAAGGCACGATGAGCATCGACATCACGGGCGGCCAGCACCGCTACAGCTTCAGCTACAACCTACCGCCCCGCTGAATATGTCATGAAGTGGTAACAACCGGGGACTATTATCCTGCCTGTCTCCACATTCATACCACTCTCTCCCATGAATGTTTCAGCCGCCCCAATGTGGGCGGCCTTTTTTTTTGAAAGTCGGGGTCAGCTCCGGCAATCGGACATCTTCTTCACATTTCAAGCCCGCCGGCATTTGCTCCCGCAAGCAAGATCCGAGTCTCCTCTGATGCATCGAAACGAGCTTCGTTTGCGATCCAGGCTGGCAGGCAATCTACGTCTTTCATCCATTCAACGATGTCCCTCCGGCATAAGGAGCAAGGGTTGGTACGGTAGATAAAACTGGCGATGCCGGCAAGACGCGCGTCGGGATTTTCCTGGCATACGTGAAGTGCCGGCATTTCCATGAAATGCATTCCGTCGGCATCCGTCTTTACTCGTTCCAGCGCACTGATAATGATTTTCTCATCACCTGGCAGGAAGTTTTTCTTGAGCAGTTCTATTTCATCCCTACGATCAACGGAGAAGTCTTCCTCACTCAAGCGGCGCCTGGCCAACTCGCCGACGCGGGTGTCCTCGAGCGACGCCAGTGCCTTGACCGCTGCCAGCCTTACCTCTTGGTCCGGACTGTGCGCCAGGTTCCAGACGGTGTCGTTCCAAGCGCGAAGGTCCCCCCTTCCGAATATATGCAAG
The DNA here is from genome assembly GCF_001425005.1 of Duganella sp. Root336D2. Lineage (GTDB taxonomy): Bacteria > Pseudomonadota > Gammaproteobacteria > Burkholderiales > Burkholderiaceae_D > Rugamonas. The sequence goes on from NZ_LMDB01000033.1 coordinate 71,797, forward strand.
AGCCTGATTTGGACCTGCGGCGCAAGCTCGGACTCAAGGATCTGCAGGATCTTCTGGCGTTCGGAGTCGCTCGCCCAGCGCCCGAATCGGCGGAAAATATGGGGTGATACTTTGTCCTGGCTCTGCGCAAGTTCAACAATGCGCGACAGTGGATTTTCGGCGAGATGCTTCCGCTGGTACTCAAGCCTCCGCTTTTCCTTTTGCTCCGGCGAAAGGGCTTCGTCCGCAGCCCGTTTGTCGGACTGTTCCTGATGCATGGCGAGATACGCAGTAATTGCCATATCACCCGGCGCGCGTGCCGACAAATCCAGCAGCACTTGTTCGCGCAGCGCTTCATCCTCGACCAGGAATTCGAGACCGTCGACATATTCGTCGGGATCGGAAATGAGCCGTTGGCCCAAGCAGCGCACCACTTCAATCGCCGCCGGCACGCCATCGAGCATAATGATGGCAAGTTCTCCAGCGAGGTCATTTTCAGCCCATGAGCGACGCAATGCTTCGGCTGCAGCCCGACTGCCGTTAACGGCAATCAAGCCTACCAGGTTGGCGACCTGGAAGAGATCCTGGTCTTCCACGGGGGCTTTGAACGCTTCGATTACGGCCGCACAAATCCTGTCATCGTGCGCAATCATCGAATACAGCCACTTGGCGCGAGGCCCCTCGCATTGCTGGTCATACGCGCGATTTACCAGGCAGGCATCAAGAATGATCTCAAATAGTTCATCTGAGCCATGGTCTTGCACGTGCAGGACAGCACTGCCACGGCCCTGGTGAAGCGCTGTAGTGAACTCGTCTCGATTCAATAACGGCATCGGGCAATTTTGCATGCCGGCACTCTAACACGAAGGAACTGAAAGAATCCGGGGACAAATGTCCGATTGCCGGACCTGACCCCGACTTTCAATCCTCTAGCCGGTGAGGGCGGTGTGGTCTTCGCCGGGTTCGCCGGCGCGGCGGCCGCTGCCGTGCATCAGCCAGTAGTGATGGAAGGCGAGGCGGATGTTGTCGCGCAGCTGGGTGTCGTCCCACGGCTTGGTGTAGAAGCGGTAGATGGCGCCGCGGTTGATCGAGTCGAGCACCGCTTCCAGCCCGGTGTAGCCGGACAGGATGATGCGGATGGTGTCCGGGTACATTTCCTTGACCTTGGCCAGGAATTCGGTGCCGCTCAGGATCGGCATGCGCTGGTCGCATACGATCACCTGCACCGGGTAGAGCGCCAGCAGGTCGAAGCCTTCGGCTGGTGTCACTGCGGTCAGGATGCGGTAGCCGTCGCGCCGGAACAGGCGGTGCAGCGAGGACAGCACATTGACATCGTCATCCACCAGCAGCAGGGTTTGCGGCGGTTCGGCCGCCACGTTCGGGTCGGGCGGCAGGCTCTTGCCCGACTCGGCCAGCGCGCCCATCTCCGCTGCCGCCAAAGGCCGGCTGAAGAAGTAACCCTGGATCTCGTCGCAGCGGTTGCGGCGCAGGTATTCCAGTTGCGGCCGCGTCTCCACGCCTTCCGCGATCACGCGCAGCTTGAGGCTATGCGCCATGCTGATGATGGCCAGCGCGATGGCCGCGTCGTTGGGATTGGTGGTAATGTCGCGTACGAAGGCGATGTCGATCTTCAGCTTGTCGATCGGGAAACGCTGCAGGTAGGCCAGCGAGGAGTAACCGGTGCCGAAATCGTCGATCGCCACCTTGGTGCCGATCTCCTTGAGCACCGTCAGCACCTGGATAGTGCGCTCGGCGTTCGACATCAGGGCCGTTTCCGTCAATTCAAGTTCCAGCAATTCGGCCGGGACCTTATGCCGCTCCAGTGCTTGCCTGACGTCGCTCTCCAGGTCGCCCTCGACGAACTGGCGGCTGGCCACGTTGACCGCCACGTGCACCCCGCCTACCGGCGTGCGCAGCCAGGTTGCGATCTGGCGGCAGGCAGCATCAATGATCCAGCTGCCCACGCGCACGATCAGTCCCGTATCTTCCAGTACGCTGACAAATTCGGCCGGGTAGACCAGTCCATAGCCTGGACGATTCCAGCGCAGCAGCGCTTCCGCCCCGCTGATGCGGCCTGTAGTCAGGTTGACTTTGGGCTGGTAATGCAGCTCCAGTTCGTTGTTGTCCAGCGCGCGGCGCAGCGCCATTTCCAGGTCGAGGCGCGCCAGCACCTGCACATTCATGCCGGCGGTGAAGAAGCGGTAGCCGTCGCCGCCGGCGTCCTTGGCGCGCTCCATGGCGGTGTTGGCGTATTTGACCAGCGTTTCGGGATCGTTGGCGTCGTCCGGGTACATGGCAATGCCGATGGAAGCCGTCAGCGTGGCCTGGTGCTCATCCAGCTCGAAAGGCGTGCGCAGCGCTTCGCGCACTTCGTTCGCCACCAGCACGGCATCCTGCTGGTCGCGCGTCATGGTCAGGATCAGCGCAAACTCGTCGCCGCCCAGGCGGCCCACCGTGTCGCGCAGGCGCACGCATTGCACCAGGCGGTTGGAAAATTCGTGCAGCAGCTGGTCGCCCATGGCGGCGCCCATCGAGTCGTTGACCTTGCGGAAGCGGTCCAGGCCAATGAACAGCACCACGATGCGCCATTCCTTGTCCTGCGCCAGCTCGATCGATTCGCCCAGGGTCTGGAAGAACAGGGTGCGGTTGGGCAGGCCGGTCAGGCGGTCGTAGTGCGCCATGTGGCGCAGGCGCTCTTCTGCCAGGCGGCGTTCGGTGATGTCGCGTGCCACGCAAATCAGGGTGCGATGCGCGGACTCGCCTTCGCTTTGCAGCAGCCAGTAGACCTCCACGGAAACGGCGGCGCCGTCGCTGCGCAGCAGTTCGATTTCACTCAGTTCCGGTGCACGGTGCGGGGCTGTCAGCGCCTGGCCGGCCCGTTCCGCCTGCGCCGACAGGGTTTCGCGGGTGCCGAGCCCGAGCCGGCCGGGTTCCAGCGACAGCAGCTGCGCACGCGGGTGGCCCAGCATGCGGCAAGCGCCTTCGTTGACGTCCACCAGGGCCAGCGTGCTGGTGTCGATCAGGAAGATGGCATCGGCCGTGGCATCCATCGCGCTGCGGAAGCGCTGCAGGTCGGCGGTGCGGGCGCGCACGGTCTGCTCCAGCACCTCGTTGTAGTCGCGCGCCTGCTGGTGCAGCAGCCGCACTTCCAGCATATTGTTGATGCGGGTGAGCACCTCGACCGGGTCGAAGGGCTTGCTGATGAAATCGCGCGCGCCGGCATCCAGCGCCGGCAGCTTCTGGTCCGGCTGCGCGGTCACCACCAGCACCGGCAGGTATTCCGGCTCCAGCGGCTTCAACGCCTCCATCACGTCGAAGCCGCTCATGCCGGGCATATGCAGGTCGAGGATGATCAGGTCGTAGCGGTGTTCTTCATGCCATGGCGCCACCACGCGCGGGTCGGTGGTGGAGCTGACGTTCACATAGCCGCTGGTCTGCAGCAGGTATTCCAGCAGCTGTACGTTGACCGGCTGGTCGTCCACTATCAGGACTTTGGCGTTCAGGATATCGTCGCGACTGATCACTTGGACGTACTCCCTTCCTCCTCCCTGCGAGCCAGGAAGGCCATGGTGCTGTTGATCGCTTCGGTGAACTCGTCGATGTTGATCGGCTTGATCAGGTAGCGGAAGAAGCCTGCCGCCAGGCCTTTTTCAACATCGCGCGGCATGGCATTGGCGGTCAGGGCGATAACGGGGATGTGCGCGGTACGCGGGTCGGTAGCCAGCAGCTTGACGGCATCGATGCCGTTCATGCCCGGCAGGTTGATGTCCATCAGGATGATGTCCGGCTGGTGGGCGCGCGCCAGTTCAATGCCGAGGTGGGCGTCCGGCGCGGAAATCAGTTTCAGGTCCGGGCGGAAGCTGATGATCTCTTCCACCAGCTTGAGGTTGGCCGGGTTGTCTTCCACGTACAGGACGGTGGCCGGCTCGCCCGCCGCGTGGCGATGATGCTGGGCCGGGCGCTCGGTTTGCTGGTCGATGCGCGACGGCGTCGGCTCGGTCGATTCGAGTTCGATCCAGAACATGCTGCCCACGCCCTGGCTGCTGGTCACGCCAATGGTGCCGCCCATCAGCTCCACCAGGCGCTTGGTAACCACCAGGCCGATGCCGGTGCCCTCTTCCGCGCCGCTTTCCTGGCCCAGGCGGTTGAACGGCTGGAACAATTGCTTGACCTGCTCCGGCCTGAGTCCCATGCCGGTGTCCTGCACCGAGAGCCGCACCAGGTTGGGCCCGCTCGGGCTGCAGTCGACCACCACGGCGCCACCATCACGGTTGTACTTGATGGCATTGGACAGCAGGTTAAGCAGGATCTGTTTGAGGCGCGTGCGGTCGGCCGTGACGTTGGCCGCGCAGCTGTCGGGGAACAGCAGGCGGATGCCGCGCGCGCTCGCCAGCGGCGCCACCATGCTCTCGCATTCCTGCAGGATTTCAGTGAGCGCGACCGGCTCCAGCGACAGCGCCACGGCGCCCGACTCGATCTTGGCCAGGTCGAGGATTTCGTTAATCAGGGTCAGCAGGTGGCGCCCGGACTTCAGGATATGGTTGGCGAATTCGCGCTTCTGCACCAGGGTGGAGGGCAGCTTTTCCGAGGTCAGGATTTGCGCGAAACCAAGGATGGCGTTGAGCGGCGTGCGCAGCTCATGGCTCATGGAAGACAGGAAGGCCGACTTGGCCTGGTTGGCGCTCTTTGCCTCCTGCATCGCCATCGCCAGTTCGCTGTTGGCCTGCTCCAGCTGCAGCGTGCGTTCGTGCACGCGCTGCTCCAGTTCCTCGTTCAGGCGCATGACTTCCTGCTGCGCCTTGCTGCGCTGTTCCGCTTCGCGCGCAATTTCGCTGCTGGAGGTTTCCAGTTCGCGCGTGCGGCTTTCGATCTCGCTCAGCATCTTGTTGAAGGAATCGGCCAGTTCGGCCACCTCGTCGTTGCTGGTACCCGGCGCGCGGCGCGAATAGTCGCCGGTTGCCATCACTTCGCGCGCCACATCGGCAATCGCCAGCACCGGCTGCGTGACGACCTTGTTCAGGGGCCGCATCAGGAGGTAGGCAATGCCCATCGCCAGGAAGGTGGCGATAATCGCGATCATCACGTAGTCGCCGAAGCGGCCCAACAACTCATAATCAGACTGCAGGTAGACCGTGCCCAGCAACTCGCCGTTATCGCGGATGCGCCGGTACAGCATCATCTTGCCATCCTCGAACGCCACACCATCGGCCTGCGGTGCAGTGGGCACACTGAGATCGACTCCCGGCGCCACGTAGGTGGCAAACAACTGGCCGCGCGCATTGTAGATAGCCCCGGCATTGACTTTCGGCCGCAGGCGCAGCAGCGCCAGGTTTTCCTTGGCCAGGCGCGGATCGTCGAAGGTCAGCGCCGGCGCGCTCATATGCCCAAGCAATTCGGCCTGGGTGGTCATGTCGGAACTCAGGGACTGGTGATAGGCCCGCAGGTCATACGCGATGATGGTGCCGAGCGATACCAGCAGGACCACCAGCGTGACCAGCATCACCACACCGAGCAGCTTTTGCGGCAGGGAGCGGCGGCGCGCCATCATCCTGCCACCTGTTGCACGCGAAGGGCGGCCGACAGCATGCGCGCGCTGATTTTCAGGCGCGCTACGGCCGCATGTTTCAGGGAGACTTCAAAGCGCAGTCTTTCGTCGGCGATGACGAAATTGATCATGCTGCCCATGCCGAAGGTTTCGTCGCCATCGGTCACGGTCAGCACCGGCTGGCCGCGGCTGGCCGCCAGCAGTTCCTGTGCCAGTACTTTGTCGTGCGCCGGGATGAACAGTATGTGGATGCCGGCCAGGCTGTCGCCGCGCTTGACGCGCTTGACCTGCAGCGCGCGGCCGTTGGCGGTATGCCCAGCCACAGTTTGTTCCAGTTGCTCGGACAGCGGATCGGCGCCGGCGACGCCGATCACGATTGGCGACTCCGGGCGGGCGAAGCTGCCTTCGGGCCATTCCACGAAACCGGCAAATTTGTACAGGTAGGCCGCTTTGACCTGGCGCTCCAGGCTGGAGGCCGATTGGGCATGGGCGAGCAGGGGCAACAGCGCAGCCAACAGCAGCGCCACCCAGAATACGGGACATCTTGCTTGGAGAGTCCTCACCGCCGTGCCTCGCGAACAGGGGATTTGGGGCATTCTATCGCTGAGTACCCGGGAGCGGCGCAATTATTGGTTTATCGCACCACAAAAGCCTTCCCAGGCTTGCAAGTTAGACGTGACGCCACATTATTGCGGTGCAGCGTGGTCAATCTGCGCAGCTGCGCGCTAGAATGGGCTCAAACGCTTTTGTTTGCTAAAGGAGCCACAAGTGAGTACAGACATCAACGAACTGGCCGCCCAGGTGGGTAAGGCCCTGCAAGACAAAGGCTTGCTGTTGGCAACCGCGGAATCGTGCACTGGCGGCGGCATCTCGACGGCGATCACGGACATTGCCGGCTCCACCGGCTGGTTCGATTGCGGCTTCGTTTGCTATTCGAACGCGTCCAAGACCGAGATGCTGGAAGTACCGGCCGCCATGATGGCGCAATTCGGTTCCGTCAGCGAAGAAGTGGCAGCCGCCATGGCTCAGGGTGCGCTCGGCTCGAGCAACGCCCATGTGGCGATATCGGTGACCGGGATCGCCGGCCCGACCGGCGCAGTGCCAGGCAAGCCGGTGGGCACGGTCTGTTTTGGCTGGGCCAATGCCGACACGGTACACACCGAACGCCTGGTGTTTTCCGGCGACCGCCAGGCGGTGCGCACGCAGACCATCGAGCATTCGCTGAAAGGCCTGCTGCGCTTTATTAATTAATTCAGCAGGCGGCTGCGGCGCTCCGCCGCAGCGGGTTCGAACAGGGTCAGGCCGCCGATGGCGCGGCTGATCGCTACATACAGGTAGCGCCGCTCCTCGGCGTATTCATCCCCATTGCGGGTGGCGCGCGGGAACTGGCCTTCCTCCATATACGGCAGCAGCACCTGCTGCCATTCCCTTCCCTTTGCCGACTGCACGGTTGCCAGCGCCAGCGCCTTGCTTGCGCCGCCGCGTGCAGCAGGCTTGCCGCGCGTCGCCACCTGGCGCCGGCGCAGTTCTTCCAGGAAGGCCTGGGCCTTGGCATCGCCCTGGCGCCGGGCGAAATCCATGAAGGCACGCAGGGTGCGCAATACGGAGTCGGCGTGGGCGCGCTTGACGAAAGTGCGGCGGGTCGCGGCTGGCAGGTCGAGGCCAGTGCTGGCCAGCTCCAGCAACTGCGCGGCGCTGGCCGTAGCGGCCTGCGCCTTCATCTGCGCCAGCACGTCGGCCAGGCGCTGCTTCCAGCGCCGGGTGGCGCCGCTGTCGTAGTGCTGCTGCGCGCAGAGCAGGCCGCTGAACATGAATTCCAGCGTTTCCGGATCGCGCACCACGGCATCTTTCTGCTGCTGGTAGGCGTCGCCGGAGCCGTACATGCCGTGGCTGGACTCGTAATCCCGGCGGTCGCCCGAGACGGCGAAATAGGTTTGCAGGCCGTCGACCATCAGCTCGCAGCTTTCCTTGTCCGCTTTCAGCGTGCTGTAGTCGCCGCTGGCCACGTGCAACAGCGCGCGCAAGGCCATGATCTCCGGGCGCTTCAGGTAGGAGGCGAAGCCGTCGCAGTTGTAGGGCAGGCCGGCATCCAGCAGGGCATTCTCGATTTCCACACTCTGGTCGACTTCACGCAGGATGATGGCCAGGTCCGGACCCAGCGCCAGCTCTTTGGCCTTGGCGACGACCACGCTGGCACAGGCTTGCGGGTCGCTGTGGTCGTATTCGACGTGGCGCACTTCGGAGTAGGTGTCCGGGTGCGATTCGAAGCCGCATTTCGGCACCGCGCGTTCCAGCAGCTTTTTCAGCGATACGCCGCAGCGGCGCGACTGCGACAGCGGCAGGCGCTCGGCATCGGGGAAGGCCAGTTCGAAACCGCCGCCCGAGAAGCGCGGGTCGGCGCCCCTTTCGGCATTGATCACCTGGTGACGGTCGCCCACCACCACCAGCCGCGCATTGCGGCGGAACAGCAGCAGCAGCTCGAATTCGGCGGCGTTCACGTCGTGCCATTCATCGACCAGCAGCAGGTTGGCTTGCGGCATATCGTGCACCGCCTCCGGGAAGCGGCGCAGGATCGAGACCAGGTCGGTCGCGTAGTCGACCGGCGCCTGCCACAGGATATGGCCGGCCTGCGGCTGGCGGCGGCGCTCGAACTCGTGGAAAATTTCCACGATCTCGCGGTCTTCCAGCTGGAACTCGTTGCACAATTCATCGAAGGTGAAGTCGTCGAAGACCTCGTCCTCAAAGCGCAGCGTAGCCAGGGTGGCCTTCATCTGCGCCAGCAACTGCAGCATCATCTCCACGCGCTGGGTGCTGCGCTCGAAGTCGAAATCGAACTCCGTGTAGCGGCCTTCATGGCGCTGCCAGATCGTATTGGCGGCAGCCACCAGCATGGGGCGCATCTGCTCCAGGCTGGACCAGCGCTCCGGCAGGTCGAGCCAGTTGCCGTGCTCCGCGATACGGGTGAGCTGCGAGCGCGCCAGCGCTTCCACCGTCAGCACCTGCACCTTGCGGCCGGGGCATTCCTGCGCCAGCTTCTCGTAAAAACGCTGGCGCGCCCCTTCCGAGAAGCACAGGCCCAGCACGATGCCCGGTTCCTGTGCCGCCAGCATGGACAGCGTGGTAGTCTTGCCTGTCCCGGCGCGCGCCTCGATCATCAAGGTCTGGGCGCTGGACTTCAGGATCGCTTCCTGCTCGCTGGATGGTGAAACTCGCATGCCTGTTCAAATGGTGCCAATGAAAACACGCATTCTACCTTGGCTGGCTGCCGCAGCCCTCTCCGCCCCCGCCGCCGGACACGCGGCGCGGCCCCTGACGGTGTACGCCGCCGGCGACATTGCCGATTGCCGCTATAACCACGCCGCCGACTCCGGCGCCGCAGGAACCGCCGCCCTCATCGCCAAGGGCGACCCGGACGCCCTGGTCCTCACCCTGGGCGACCATACCTACCCGAACGGCGCGCCGGCCGAATTCAGCGACTGCTATGCCCCCACCTGGGGCCGGTTCAAAGCGCGCACCCGTCCCACGCCCGGCAACCACGAATACACCAGCGGCAAAGCCAGCGCTTACTTCGAGTACTTCGGCGAACTGGCCGGCCCGCCAGGCCGCGGCTATTACAGTTTCGACAAGGGCGGCTGGCACTTCATCTCCCTGAACAGCGACTTGACGGCGGCCGAGCACCAGCGCCAGCTGCTGTGGCTCAAAGACGACCTGGCCGCCAGCAAGGCGCGCTGCACCCTCGCCTACTGGCACGCGCCCATGTATAGTTCTGGCGGACACACCCCAAGCAAGAGGATGCAAGAGGCCTGGCGCGCGCTGTACACCGCCGGCGTCGAGCTGGTCCTGTCGGGGCACGACCACGACTACGAGCGCCTGGCCCCGATGGATGCCGAGGCGCAGCCCGATGCCGCGCGCGGCGTGCGCCAGTTCGTGGTCGGCACCGGCGGCGCCATGCTCACGCCCTTCCTCTGGCTGAACGAGCAGAGCGAGGCGCGCTCCAATTGGCGCACCGGTGTGCTGAAACTGGTTTTGAAGGAAAACAGCTACGAATGGGAGTTCCTGCCGGTCCAACCGAAGACGGCGCCGGAGCACCCGCAGCAGGAGGCCCGCGACAGCGGCACGGCCAACTGCCACTGATAACAGGAGCATCAATGCAAAATACGGTTCACTTCGTCCTGCAGGGCAAAGGCGGCATCGGCAAGACCTACGTATCGACCATCCTCGCGCAATGGCTGCAAGCCAAGAGCGAGACCCCGCTGCGCTGCTACGATACCGACCAGGAGAACACCACGTTCTCGCGCTACAAGGCGCTGGACGTGAAGCATGTGCCGGTGATGACCGAATCGCGCACCATCGACCCCAAGCGCTTCGACGCGCTGATGATCGACATCCTGGAAACGGACGGCAACTGCGTGATCGACAACGGCGCCAACACCTTCTCGCCGCTGATGGCCTACCTGATTGAGAACGACTGCTTCAACCTGCTGGAAGAATCGGGCCGCAAGGTGTACATCCACACCATCGTGGGCGGCGGCGACACGCTGCACGACACGGCGATGGGCTTCGTTACGACGGCCAAATCGACCCAGGTACCGCTGGTGCTGTGGGAAAACGAGCATTTCGGGCTGCTGCAGTCGGCCTCCGGCAAGTCCTTCCTCGAATCGCAGACCTACTCCGACAACTCGCAGCGCGTGCGAGGCCGCATCGTCCTGAGCGCGCGCAATGCCGACACCTTCGGCGCCGACGTGAAGAAGATGAACACCGGCCGCCTGACGGTGGACGAAGTGAAGGCAAGCGACAAGTTCAATGTGATGGAAAAGCAGCGCATCAAGGTCGTGTTCCGCGACCTGTTCGAACAACTCGACCTGGTGAACTGGTAATGGCCCTCGACCCGCAGAAACTGCGCCTGTATGTGTTTGAAAAGACCGGCATCAAAGTAGATGTCGACGATCCGATCTTCGCCCTGGTGGCCTTGAACGAAGCAGTGCTGGAAGAGGCGGTCGAACGCCACTTGGCGCGGCTGGCCGGCACGCAGGCCCCGGCAGCAAACGCACCGGGTGCAGCCTACATCCCGCCGCCGGGCGCCCGTCCCATCCCCACCTCGCACGAACCGTTCTCGCGCCGCGAGCTGCGCCTGCTGGCGGCGGCCGCCGGCGTAGCAGTGCTGACCGCCGCCCTGGTGCTGATCGGCCAGGCCATCCTCAGCAAGCCCGCCGGCATCCCGCCGGCCAAGCTGGAGCGCGCCCTGCAGACCTTGGACGCCAAGTCGCGCGCCGCCTTCGAAGCCGAACTCGCGAAACCCTGAGAAGGGTCCACGCTCATCCCGGCATGGCTTCCAGCTTGCGCGCGGCAGCGAGAAGACCGCCCAGGATCTTGTCGGCGACCTTTTCCGAGAATCCTGCGGGCAGTTCGCCCCGGACCTTTTCCACCACGGCCGGCGTGCGGGCAATGAAATCGTTCAGCAGCGGTTCCGCATTCGCGCCGTAGCCGACTTTCTTCGCCGTGCTGTTGAAGTGCCGGCGCTGGATGGTATGCGCCAGATAGTGCCGGCTGTTGCCTAGTAGCGCGATCGCCATCTTGAGCTTATGTTCCGCCCACTGGTTCGGCCCTGGGCCAATAACGGGGTAACCGGACATCACGTCATGGATCGGCGTCAACTTGAAACGGCCCTCACCTGCGAGCAGCTGGATACTGAAGTTTTTGGCGTGGCCATCTGGAGCGCTCAGCATCCAGAAGAGCAGTTGCGAGGCCATGAGCGTGCGCATATCAGTTGCGGCCTGCTGCGATTGCTGCAAGAGGGCGAACATCTGCTTCAGGCCAGGCCCGCCTTCATTTTCGTATTTCAGTAGTGGCGAGGTTCCCGTTGCCTGGCAAAAGTCCTCCTGGACAAGCCGGAACAGCTGCTGGCCGTTTTGGGATGGCACGCGGTCGAAACGTTCGACGACGAGCACTCTTTGTGAACCGAACGTCGCAATCTCGGCATTCGCCGTGGGTAGCCCGTACTCCTTGAATAGGCGCAGGCATAGCCATTCGTTATCGACCGACGTGGTGAAGTCGGCCTTTTTCCCCCCGACCATCCCGATCGGGAGTTTGAAGATGTGCGTTGTCGGCGTAGCTCCCAGTGGCTTCAGCCATTTACCACCCCACCGCAGGAAGGCGTGCTTTTCTTGCGCGCCGGCCAGCGAAATCCGGAAGTCGTCTTCGGGGTCTTGCGGGGCGCCGTGCCGCTCCAGGCTCACCACTTCAATCAGGTGCCGCTCGATGTCGGCTTCATCAACGGCTATGCCATTAACTTGTGCAAGTCCTTCCGGGACAACGCCTTCGGGCAAGAGCTGCAAGGCGCCGACGCAATCCCGGCCAATAGCCGCCAGCAGGTCGAAAGCTTCAAGAGAGCCTGTCTTGAACCGGGCCGCAACACGTCTTCGAATAATGTCGCTGTCGGGCAGCAAGCCCTCGAAATAGTTCGAGACATTGGCTCCTTTAAGCGGCTCGTTATGTATATTGAACGGTAACGACAGCGAGATTGGGCGCCCCAGTTTTGAGGCGCGCCAAGCTTCGTCATACGCCAGTTCCGGGTCCCCATTGGCTTTGACCGTCCAACGTCCGACGTAACCCCCATTAGCCCAGAGATGGAGGGTTTGGCTGTGTGAGCGGCGCCCCACGATTACCACTCCGCCGAACTGCTTGCGGCAGATGTATCTCTCTCACCCAGCCGCAGCTCCAGCTCCAGCGCCGAGCACCAGCTGAGCAACTGCCTGATGCTGATTTCGTCAGGGTGTTTCTCCAGGTGGGAGATGCGGTTTTGGCTTAATCCGACACGGCTTGCCACTGCGGCTTGCGTGAGCTTACGCCGCTTGCGGGTCGCAACCAGCAACTGACCGAGTTGTGGCGCGGTGAGGAGGAGAAGGGAGGCGGGCGCGAAAGCCATGTTTGAGATATCCGGTATCCAGATAAATGGATTTTAGCCGAATATCAGATAAAGTCAATATATCTGAATAACCGATAAAATGCAGCGTGCAAGCAGGCCCAGGATTTTTCGTGCTAACATATGAATACCTATTCATTTGTTTGCTATGGCTATCTATTCTGATAACGATGCTTCCGTCGCGGAGCTGGCGGATTTGTTCCATTTACTGGGGGATGCGACCCGGCTGCGTATCGTGCTGGCTTGCCTGGAGCAGCCGATCGCGGTGAGCGATATTGCGGGCTCGCTGCAATTGAGCTCATCGCTGGTCAGCCACCACCTGCGCCTGTTGCGCGCCGCGCGTATCGTCAAGTCCGAACGCCAGGGCAAGCAAGTCTTCTATTCCACCGCTGATGCCCATATCAGCGGCGTCCTGCGCGATATGCTGGAACATATCGCCGAACCATCCAACGGTAACGAACAATGAGCGCCCATCATCACCACGGACATGGCCACGACCACGGCCATCATCACCATCACGGCGAAGTAGGCCACGGCCGCGCCTTCGCCATCGCGATCGCGCTGAATGCGGTGTTCGTCGCGATCGAGTTCTTCTACGGTTTCCTTGCCAATTCGACCGCGCTGATGGCCGATGCGGGCCATAACCTGTCGGATGTATTGAGCCTGATCCTGGCCTGGGGCGCTGCCATCCTGGCCAAGCGCGAACCTTCCGGCCGTTATACCTATGGCCTGCGCAGCAGCTCGATCCTGGCGGCGCTGTTCAACGGCATGCTGCTGATGGCGGCGACCGGCGCTATCGCCTGGGGCGCCTTCCAGCGCTTGATGGAGCCGACACCTGTGGCGGGGCTGACCGTGTCCGTGGTGGCCGGCATCGGCATTGCCGTCAACGGTATTTCGGCCTGGCTGTTCATGAAGGGCAGCAAGGATGACCTGAATATCCGCGGCGCCTACCTGCACCTGGCGGCCGATGCTGCCATTTCGCTGGGCGTGCTGATTGCCGGACTGGTGGTCATGTACACCGGCTGGGCCTGGATCGATCCTGCCGTTTCGCTGGTGATCGTGGTGCTGATCATGAGGAGCACCTGGTCGCTGCTGCGCGAGGCGCTGGACATGACCCTGGGCGCGGTGCCAGGCAATGTGGATGCCGCCGAGGTGGAGAAATTCCTGCTGGCCAGCCCTGGCGTGAAAGGGGTGCACGACCTGCATATCTGGTCGATGAGTACCACCGACGTGGCGCTGACTTGCCACCTGGTCATGCCGGGCGGTTATCCGGGCGATACGGCGATCGACGACATCGCGCGCCAGTTGAAGGAGCAGTTCGGCATCCATCATACGACCCTGCAGACCGAGCAGGGCACCACGCAGCATGAATGCTGCCTGCAAGGCCCGGCCCACGCGGACGGCGACAAACACGACCATGACCATGATCATGATCATGGCCATGATCACGGCCACCATCACGGCCACAGCCATTAAGCCCCATTGCAGGCCTAACCAAAAAGTCGTACAACGCCCCTCCAGACCGTCCAAGCCTTGGGACGGATAAATTACCTGTCGGCATCATTGATAAGCCGGCAGGCTTATAAATCAAGCACTTACCGGACTCCATTCCGCGCAACGACAGCAGGCACACGGCTTGCTGTTGAGGCAGGACCCCGCCACCAACGCGGGGACCTACACAACGGAGACCGGAATGCAAAAGAAGCGCCCCCTTACCCTCTACATCCTGTTCGCGATGCTGCTTGGCATCGCGGTCGGCTACGCTTGTCACACGGTATTCCCTGACAAGAAACTCACGGCCGACATTTCGGCCCACATCTCGCTGGTCACCGACATCTTCCTGCGCCTGATCAAGATGATCATTGCGCTGCTGGTGTTCTCCACCCTGACCGTCGGCATCGCCAACCTGAGCGACGGCAAGGCCGCCGGCCGTATTGGCGCCAAGGCTTTCGCCTGGTTTATCGTCGCCTCGCTGGTCTCGCTGGCACTGGGCATGCTGCTGTCGAACCTGATGCAGCTCGGCACCAACCTGGGCCTGCCGCTGCCCGCCATCGACGCCAGTACCGGCCTGAAAACCTCGGCCTTCACGCTGAAGGACTTCATCAGCCACGTGGTGCCGAAGTCGCCGATCGAGGCCATGGCCAATAACGAGATCCTGCAGGTGCTGGTGTTCTCGATCTTCTTCGGCTCCGCATTGGGCGCGCTGGGCGAATCCGGCAAGCGCTTGCTGGACGTGGTCGACGAGCTGGCGCAAGTGATGCTGCGCATTACCGGCACCATCATGGGCATGGCGCCCCTGGCGGTGTTTGCCGCCATGGCTTCCGTGGTCACCACCAATGGCCTCGGCATCCTGGCCACCTTCGCCAAGTTCATGGGCGGCTTCTACCTTGGGCTGTTCTGCCTGTGGGTGTTGCTGATCGGTGCCGGTTTCGCGGTCCTGGGCCCGCGTGTGCTGCGCCTGGTGGGACTGATCCGCGAACCGTTCCTGCTGGCCTTCTCCACCGCCAGCTCGGAAGCTGCCTATCCAAAACTGCTGGTCGCACTGGACAAGTTCGGCGTGCAGCGCCGCATCTCCAGCTTCGTACTGCCAATGGGCTATTCCTTCAACCTGGACGGCTCGATGATGTATTGCACCTTTGCCGTGCTGTTCATCGCCCAGGCCTACGGCATCGACCTGTCGCTTGGCACCCAGGTCACCATGCTGCTGCTGTTGATGCTGACCTCCAAAGGCATGGCCGGCGTGCCGCGCGCGTCGCTGGTGGTGATCGCCGCCACCCTGACCCAGTTCCACATCCCCGAAGCCGGCCTGCTGTTGCTGATGGGCGTGGACCAGTTCCTCGACATGGGCCGCTCGGCCACCAACGCAGTCGGCAATGCCATCGCCACCGCCGTCGTGGCGAAGTGGGAAGGCGCGCTTGGCGAAGAAGCGCAAGCGGATGAGCACAGCTACATCCGCGCCGCATAACAACAACGACCTCAGGAGAAACCTCAATGAAATACACTGCCACCACCTTGCTGGCCCTGGCCTGCTGCAGCGCGCACGCGCAATCTTCGGTAAAAATCTATGGCGTAGCCGATGCGGGCATCGTACTCGAACGCGGCGCCCCCGGCGGCGGCACCACCAATGTGAGCAGCGGCATCGCATCCGGCTCGCGCATTGGCTTCAAGGGCACGGAAGAGCTGGGCAACGGCCTGTCGGCCGGTTTCGTCGTCGAGAGCGGCTTCGCGATGGACACCGGCGCTTCCGGCCAGGGCGGCCTGACCTTCGGCCGCCAGTCCTTTGTCTCGTTTGGCAGCCCGCTGGGCTCCATCAGCGCCGGCCGCCAGTACTCGCCTTACTACAAGGCCCTGCGCGACATCGCCGATCCTTTCTCCGACGGCCTGGCGGGTCAGGCTCCCAACCTGATGGTCCCTAACCGGCGCATGGACAATTCGCTGTACTACGCTTCGCCGAAACTGGCGGGCTTCTCGACCGACCTGGCTTACAGTGCGGGCGAAGTGGCAGGCGACAGTACCCGCAAACGCGCGCTGAGCGGCGCGATGAATTACGACCAAGGCCCATTGGCGCTGTCGGTATCCCACTTCCGCCGCGAGGACGCCAGCGTCGGCCTGCACGCGCACAACACCCTGCTGGCGGCGCGCTACAAGCTGGGCGACTACCAGCTGCATGCCGGCTACGCCTTCAACCGCGGCATGGGTACCGTCGGCGGCGGCGGCAGCAGCACGCTGGGCAACGGCGCGACCAGCAACGGCGGCACCGTGACCAGTGCGACCAGCGTCATCACCAGCGGCACGGTCGGCGTGCCGGGTGCCTCCAGCCGCGACGTGGTGCTGGGCCTGTGCGCCACCTTCGGACCGCACAGCTTCGCCGGCTCGGTAGTGCAGCACATGGATCGCAGCGCGGCGAACCAGGATGCGCGCCAGTATGGCATCGCTTACCTGTACTCCCTGTCCAAGCGCACCGACCTGTACGCCGCTTATGCCCGTATCAATGGCCGGAATGGGGCGCCTTTCACGGTCGGCAACGCGACCGACGACGGCAAGGGCAACCGCGCTTTCAACCTGGGGTTACGCCACCAACTGTAACGAGGTTTGCTATAGTTGGCTGTTATGCCAGTTCAGCCAGACAACACCGTAAGCTACCAGGCGCAGGCGCGCCCGACCCAACACGTCCGTACTTTGTGGGGGCTGGTGCTGCTGGCTGGCCTCGCCCTGCCCTACCTGGCTTACTGGTGGGCCGACAGCGCAACCACCGAGCGCCTGCGTAAAGCGGGCGCGCAAAGGCTGGAGGTCTATGCCACCAGCCTGGAGAACCTGCTGGACAAGTACGACCTGGTGCCGCGCATGCTGGAGCTGGACAAGGACGTCGTGCGCCTGCTGGAAAATCCCGGCGACGAAGATGCGCGCAACAGCGTAAATGAATACCTGGAAGGCTTGAACAAGAAGGCCGAGTCCAGCAACATCTACATCGTCAACCTGCAGGGCCGCACCCAGGCTGCCAGCAACTGGCGCCAGAAGGACAGCTTCATCGGCGACGACGTCAACTTCCGGCCGTATATCCGCAATGCGCTGCGCGGCCGCCCCGGCGGTTTCTATGGAGTCGGGACTACCAGCCTGGAACCGGGATACTTCTATGCGCACGGCATTTACAAGGACGGCCGCATGCTGGGCGTGGCGGCAATCAAGGTCAGCATCGAGAACCAGCAGCGCAGCTGGACCCAGGGCAGCGACAAGGTGGCGCTGGTGGATCCCAATGGCGTGATCTTCCTCAGTTCGGATCCGGAATGGAAATTCAAGGCCCTGAAACCGCTCTCGCCCAGCGTGCGCGCGGAACTGGAGCAGACCCGCCAATACTTCGCGCAGGAATTGCCCGCGCTGACACTGAAGTACGATGAAGCACTGGCCAACGGCAACCGCCTGCTGGTAATCCGCGACAGTAATGCCGCCGGTGCTGCGACCACGCCGCTGATGCTGGCACAGACCCGCTCGCTGACGCCGCGCGACTGGACTTTCATTTACCTGTCCGACCTGAACGCGGCGCGCGGCAATGCCAGCGTTGCCTTCCTGTTTGCACTGCTGGCGTATGGCTTCCTGGTGCTGCTGTTCCTGTACTGGCGCCAGCGCTTGCGCGCCAAGGAGGAGCTGGAGCGCATGGTCGACGAGCGCACCGCCAGCCTGGCGCGCATGACGCAGGATCTGAGCAAGGAAGTCGAAGTGCGGCGCCAGGCCGAGCAGCAATTGCAGATCACGCAAAATGAGCTGTTCCAGGCGGGCAAACTGGCCGTGCTGGGACAGATGTCAGCCAGCATCACGCACGAATTGAACCAGCCGCTGACGGCGCTGCGTACCATGTCCGACAACGCCGTCCTGCTGTTCGAGCGCGGCCGCATGGACGATGTGCGCAACAAC
Organism: Duganella sp. Root336D2; assembly: GCF_001425005.1. GTDB lineage: Bacteria > Pseudomonadota > Gammaproteobacteria > Burkholderiales > Burkholderiaceae_D > Rugamonas. The sequence continues at coordinate 89,652 of NZ_LMDB01000033.1, forward strand.
CTGAAGACCATTTCGCAGGTGGTGGCGCGCATGGGTACCATCACCGGCAAGCTGAAGAGCTTCGCCCGCAAGTCGAATGCGGAGCTGGGGCCGGTGTCGATCCACACCTCGATCTCGAACGCCCTGGTGCTGGTGGAGCGCCGCATCCAGCTTGACAAGGTAACCTTCCAGTTGCGCATCGACCAGGCCGATACTTACGCACTGTGCGACAGCAACCGCCTGGAGCAGGTGCTGCTCAACCTGATGACCAATGCGCTCGACTCGATGGCCGGTAGCGCCGTGCGCGAACTGGTGCTGGAAGTAAGCAGCCAGCCAGGCCGCGTTCTGATCCGCGTGGCCGACAGCGGCCCCGGCCTCAGTGACGAAGCGCGCGAGCGGCTGTTCGAGCCCTTCTATACCTCCAAGCCGCAAGGCGAAGGCCTTGGACTGGGGCTGGCAATTTCAGAACAGATCATCCGCGATTTCGGCGGAAGCTTAAGAGCGGAACAGGCCAGTGCCGGCGCCTGCTTCGCGATCGAATTAAAATCGGCGCAGGAGACATGATGGACAATATACAAGTGCTGCTGGTCGAAGACGACCCGACCGTGCGCGCCGGCAGTGCGCAGGCGCTGGAGCTGGCCGATTTCACCGTTAGCAGCTATGAAAGTGCCGAGCCGGTCACCAGGCTGCTGCAGCCGAACAGCGCGGTGGTACTGGTGAGCGACGTGCGCCTGCCCGGCATGAGCGGCCTGGAATTGCTGGAAACGGCACGCGCCATCGATCCCGAACTGCCGGTGATCCTGGTGACCGGCCACGGCGATATTTCGATGGCGGTGCAGGCGATGCACGACGGTGCCTACGATTTCCTGGAAAAGCCCTACTCCTCTGAGCAGTTGGCCGACGTGGTACGGCGCGCCGCCGACAAGCGCCGCCTGCAACTGGAAGTGCGGACCCTGCGCCAGAAGCTGGAGCATAGCGAAGGTATCGAAGCCTGCATGCTGGGCAATACGCCCGCCATCCGGGCCTTGCGCCAGGTGATCCTGGACGTGGCCGGGCAGCCGGCCGACGTGCTGATCTACGGCGAAACCGGTACCGGCAAAGAACTGGTGGCACGCTGCCTGCACCAGTTCAGCGGGCGCGGCAAACACCACTACGTGCCGGTCAATTGCGGCGCCATTCCGGAATCCATTTTCGAGAGCGAACTGTTCGGCCACGAGCAAGGCGCCTTCACCGGCGCGACCAAGCGCCAGGTCGGCAAGATCGAACACGCCGACCAGGGCACGCTGTTCCTGGATGAGATCGAAAGCCTGCCGCTGGCCATGCAGGTCAAGCTGTTGCGTGTGCTGCAGGAGCGCTCGGTCCAGCGCCTGGGCTCGAACGCCCCGGTGCCGCTGGACATTCGCGTGATTGCCGCTTCCAAGGAAGACCTGAAGGAATTTTCCGACCAGGGCAAGTTCCGCAGCGACCTGTATTACCGCCTGAACCTGATCGTGCTGCACATTCCGCCGCTGCGCGAGCGCCGCGAAGATATCCCGCTGCTGTTCGAGCATTTCATGATGGATGCCGCAGCGCGCTACAAGCGCCCCTGCCCGGTGGTGCCGGCGGCGCAGATGCAGCAGTTGATGGCGCAGGACTGGCCCGGCAATGTGCGCGAGTTGCGCAATGCGGCCGACCGCTTTGTGCTCGGCCTGTCGTCCTCAGCGGAAAGTACGGCGCCGGCGTCGCTGGCAGACCAGGTCGGCGCTTTCGAACGCATGCTGATCGAGCAGGCGCTGCGCGCGGCCGGCGGCAACGTCGCCACTGCCTGTACCGCGCTGAGCCTGCCGAAGCAGACCTTGTACCACAAGATGCAGAAGTACGGCCTGGCGGCCGACGACTACCGCTGACTTACTTGACGTCCATCAGTTCGACGTCGAAGATCAGCGCCGAGTTGGCAGGAATGTTCGGCATGGAGCGCGAGCCGTAAGCCAGTTCCGACGGAATGATCAGGGTGCGCTTGCCACCCACCTTCATGCCGACGATGCCCTGGTCCCAGCCTTTGATCACTTTGCCGGTGCCCAGCTTGAAGTCCAGCGGTTCGCCGCGGGGGATCGAGCTGTCGAACTGGCGGCCGCGCTGGTTCTTGGCCAGTGGGCGGTACAGCCAGCCGGTGTAGTGCATGAAGACGGTATTACCCACATTGGCTTCTGCGCCTTTGCCGATCTTGTGGTCGGTAATGATCAGTTGCTCGGCGGCTGGACCAGGCTGGGCCGAGCCCGGCACGACCGGGGCTGGCTGGGCCGACGCTGCAGCTTCAGCTTGCGCCGCTGGAGCGGCTGGCTGCACCTGGGCAGGTTCTTGGGTAGGCTGCTGTGCCTGCGCCAGGCTGGCGGCGCACAGGAATGCGAACAGGATCGAAGTGCGTTTCATGTATATTCGTTAAGTGGTTTTAAAGCGGCTGCCATGATAACAAAACAAGCTGGGCACAAACTGTTTTTTGCGCTCTGGCCGGACGACGCGGTTCGCCAGGCCCTGGTGCGGCTGCAAACACCAGTGCGCGGGCGGCTGATCCCGCCGGAGAAACTGCATCTTACGATGGCGTTTCTCGGGCAACAACCGGCCGAGGCCTTGCCCGTTTTGCTCGGTATCCTGCATGCAACGCATGTCCCGCCCTTGCAGTTGACGCTGGATTGTTATGGCTACTTCAAGCGGCCGCATATTGCGTGGGCGGGGATGGGCACGGCGCCCGGAGGCCTGCTGGCGGCGCAGGCGGAACTGATGTCGCGGCTCGCGGCGGCGGGCTTCAGCGCTGCAACGCATGGGGAATTCAAGCCGCATGTCACGCTGGCGCGAGAGGCGAAGGAAGCGCCAGCCGAGTTCGGCGCGGTGCCGGTAGTGTGGGACGTGGAAGGATTGGCGCTGGTTGAGTCGATGCCGGATGGGCGTTACTTGCCGGTCACTAAAACCGGTAAACCAGTGTCAGACACAAGTGTCTGACACTGACACGTGGCCGCCGCAGGCAAGTGTCAGGCGGTTTCAGCCTGCTCAGCCAGCTTCCGCAGCAAATGTCCCGCCGCCACCATCCCAAACGTCGCAGTCACCACCATCGCCGATCCAAACCCCGCGCAATTAATACCCGTCAGCCCCGGCTTCGCCGCCTTCTCATCGCCATCAACGGTGCACACCTCCCCCGTCTCCGGAAACTTCAAAGGCTCCATCGAAAACACCGCATCCACCCCCAACTTGTTCTTCGAATTGGGCGGATAGTTGTACTGGCTGCGCAAACGCCGCCGCACCTTCTTCAGCAACGGCTCCTGCTCAGTCTTCGACAGATCGCGCACCTCGATACGCGTCGGATCAGTCTGCCCACCCGCACTGCCGATCACGATCAGCGGAATCTGCTTGCTGCGGCAATAGTGGATCAAGGCCGTCTTCGATTGCGCCGAATCGATCGCATCCACCACATAGTCGAAGTGATGCGCGCCCACCATTTCATCCAGGTTGTCCGGCGTAATGAAATCCTCCACCTGCACTACTTCGCAGAAAGGATTGATCTGGGCAATGCGCTCGGCCAGTGCCGTAATCTTCGCCATGCCGACAGTACCGGACAGCGCCTGGATCTGGCGATTGATATTCGACTCGGCCACGTTATCGAGGTCGATCAAGGTCAGCTTGCCAATTGCCGAGCGCGCCAGCGCCTCCACAATCCACGAACCGACACCGCCCACGCCAATCACGCAGACATGTGCCCCACGGAAACGTGCGAGGGCTTTTTCGCCGTATAGGCGGGCAATGCCGCCAAAACGGCGGTCAAAATCGATATCTTCCAGAACTGGATCAACAATTTGCGAGGAATTCATCCCGTCATTTTACCGGACCCGGGCTACAATGTTTTCTCTTGCCAAGTACACCAGACCCGCACCATGAGTAATTCCTTGATCGATACCGCTCCCAGCTATGACCAGCCGATCGCCGTCCTGAAGCACTGCCACGACAAGATCCGCAAGCAATTGCAAACCTTGCAAAACCTCTTGAGCCACCTGCCCCAGCACGGCGCCGACGCCGCGGCCCAGCAGGCAGCGCAGGCCGTGCAAAAGTACTTCAACAAGGCCGCCCACCTGCATCACGCCGACGAGGAAAACGACCTGTTCCCCCTGCTGACCGCAGCGGCGCAAGGTGACGATTCGACCCTGCTGGCCAAGCTCGGCCCGCAGATCCTCGCACAGCACAAGCAGATGGATCTCGACTGGGATATACTCAATTCGCAACTTGATAAGATTGCCAACGGTTCCAGCGCGGCCTTGAATGCCGCCGATGTAGAGCGCTTCGTGCAAGCCTATACCTCGCATATGGAAACCGAAGAGGCGCACATCGCGCCCATGGCCAAACGGATACTCAGTCCCGCCCAGATGTCGATCCTGGGTGAAGCCATGCAGCAGCGCCGCGGCATCCTGCCGGCGGCCCTCGCCGGCGGAATCGCCCTGGCGGACCTGCGCATGGATTATGGCCGTGCCAGCCTGTCGGAAACCGACACCCTGGCCGACCCGATTGCGCAGTTTGCCAAGTGGTTCAATGAAGCCATGAAGGCGCAGGTGAACGAGCCCAACGCGATGAGCGTGGCCACGGTCGGCAGTAATGGCCGCCCGAGTTCGCGCATCGTGCTGATCAAGCAGTACGACGAGCGCGGCTTCACCTGGTACACCAACTACCAGAGCCAGAAAGGCCGGCAACTTGCGGAGAATGCGCACGCGGCAATCCTGTTCTTCTGGCCCGAACTCGAGCGCCAGGTAAGGATCGAGGGCCGCGTCGAGAAAACCTCTGCCGAAGAGAGCGACAAGTATTTCTACAGCCGCCCGGTGAAGAGCCAGTTGGCGGCCATCGCTTCGCAGCAAAGCCGGCCGATCGGCAGCCGCGAAGCAATGGAAGAGAGTTATGCCGCTGTGGAGGCGGCCAGCGGCGCGCAGCCGCAACGGCCCGAGCACTGGGGCGGTTATCGCCTGGTGCCGGACCGCGTAGAGTTCTGGCAAGGGCGCGCCTCGCGTTTCCACGACAGGATAGTCTATGACTTGCAGGACGGTAGCTGGCATAAGGAACGCATCCAGCCCTGACCCGTCCTCACTCAGGGAAGGGGCAGGCGCATGTTTGTACAAAACCGCATCAATAGCTGGATCAGCAGCATTGCGCCGCAAGTTGCCCTGCCCCTGAGGATAGAGCTGTGGAATGGCCGCAGCTTCGACTTCTCGCAAGAAGCGCCGCGCGTGACAATCCGCGTTCCCAGCCCGTCCGCGGCGCGCTACCTGCTCAAGCCCTCGCTCGCAAGCCTGGGCACCGCCTATGTCGAAGGCGCAATTGAAGTGACCGGGCGCGCGGTCGACATGATCAAGGTAGTCAATGCGCTGGCGCGCAGCTCCCTGAAAGACACCAGCAGCCTGGCCCGCATCACGCGCACCTTCCACCACAACCGCAAGGGTGATGCGGAGGCCGTGCGCTACCACTACGACGTATCCAACGAGTTCTACCAGCAGTTCCTGGACCCGAACATGGTGTATTCCTGCGCCTACTTCGAAAATGGCGACGAGGACCTGGCCACCGCGCAAATCAAGAAGATCGACCATATCCTGGCCAAGATCAAACTCCAGCCGGGGCAGACGCTGCTCGATATCGGCTGCGGCTGGGGAGCATTGGTGATCCGCGCGGCGCAAAAATATGGCGTGCGCTGCGTCGGTATCACGCTCAGCGAAAACCAGCATGCGCTGGCGCAGGAACGCGTTCGCGCCGCCGGCCTATCCGACCTCATTGAGATTCGCCTGCAGGATTACCGCGACGTCCGGGGCAGCTTCGACCGCATCACCAGCGTCGGCATGTTCGAGCACGTTGGCGTCAAACACCTTGTGGAATACTTCGGGATTATCAACAAGCTGCTTGCCGACGATGGCCTGGCAATGAATCACGGGATCACGTCGACCGATCCGGACAACGGCGAAACGCCTTATGGCGGCGGCGAGTTCATTGATAAGTACGTTTTCCCGCACGGCGAACTGGCCCACATCGGGCAGGTACTGCACGCCATGCAGGAAGGGCAGCTCGAAGCATATGACGTAGAAAACCTGCGCCGCCATTACGCCCGCACCTGCACCATCTGGACCGAGAATTTTGAGGACAACGAAGAGAAGGTGCGTGAGCTGGCAGGTGACAAGCGCTTCCGCATCTGGCATGTTTACCTCGCCGGCTGCGCCTATGCCTTCGACCAGGACTGGATCAGCCTTTACCAGATCGTGTGCGGCAAGGCGGGACGGCATCCATCTGCCCTTCCCTGGTCACGGAGCTACATGTATGTCCAAAGCTGAACACTTCGAAGGTGGCTGCCTTTGCGGCGCCATTCGCTACCGCGCAACGGCACAACCGCTGCGCGGGGTCATTTGTCATTGCGAGATATGCCGCAAGCATTCAGGCGCACCTGCGCTCGCATTCATTCACTTCGCAAAGGCATCCTTTAGTTGGCTGCGCGTGGAGCCGGCTTGGTATCGCTCCTCTTCTTTCGCGGAGCGCGGATTCTGCCCGATCTGCGGCAGCACTCTCGGCATGCGTGAAGAGGTCTTATCTGACCGGGTGCAGGTATGCGCAGGCAGCCTCGATGAGCCAGCGCGCGTCAAGATCCAGGACCACGTCTGGACCTCGTCGCAAGTCTCATGGTTTGACATCCACGACGACCTCCCGCGCTTTGCCGAGAGCAGTTCGGCTGTTCCATCCAAAGCGATGAAGTAATAGTGTTTACGCTATCGATTTCATAATTACAATCAATTAGATAAATCATAATCCTTGCCTTAGCCTAAGGTTTCCCCGACAACAACGACAAGGAGAAACCGTGATGAGCAATCGCAAACTCGCCGTGCTGGCCATGCTGGCAGGCCTGCTTCCACTAATCGAACCGCAGCTCGCCTATGCTGCCGACAAGGTAGCCGGCGGCCAGAATTGGTGGCCCGAGAAACTCGACCTCCAGCCGCTACGCCAGCATTCAGCCGAATCCAATCCCTACGGCGCCAACTTCAACTACGCCAAAGAATTCCAGAGCCTCGACCTGAAGGCAGTCAAGAAAGACATCAACGCCCTCCTCACCAGTTCCCAACCCTGGTGGCCGGCAGACTACGGCAACTACGGCCCCTTCTTCATCCGCATGGCCTGGCATAGCGCCGGCACCTACCGCGTGGGCGATGGCCGCGGCGGCGCAGCCAGCGGCCAGCAACGCTTTGAACCGCTGAATAGCTGGCCCGACAACGTCAGCCTCGACAAGGCGCGCCGCTTGCTGTGGCCCGTCAAGCAGAAATACGGCCGCAAGATTTCGTGGGCCGACCTGATGGTCCTGGCCGGAAACGTCGCAATGGAAAACATGGGCTTCAAGACCATTGGCTTCGCCGGTGGGCGCACCGATGCATGGCAAGCCGACACTGTGTTCTGGGGCGCCGAAAACAAGTGGCTTGGCGCCGACCGCTTCAGCGGCAAGCGTGAACTGAAAGGCGCGCTGGCCGCCACGCAAATGGGCCTGATCTATGTGAATCCTGAAGGCCCGGAAGGCAAGCCTGATCCAATCGCCGCAGCAGCCGATATCCGCCAGGCCTTCGGCCGCATGGCGATGGACGACGAAGAGATCGTCGCATTGATCGCCGGTGGCCACACCTTCGGCAAGGCACATGGCGCACACGATCCAGGGAAGTGCGTGGGCTCCGATCCTGCCGATGCAGCGATGGAGCAGCAAGGCCTGGGCTGGCAGAACAAATGCGGCAAGGGAAACGCAGAAGACTCGGTGACCAGCGGCCTGGAAGGCTCCTGGACTTCGAACCCGATCGCTTTCACCACGCAGTACCTGGACAACCTGTTCGCCTTTGACTGGGTGCAGAGCAAGAGCCCTGCCGGCGCGACGCAATGGGTGCCCGGCACGCCGGATGCGGCAACCCTGGTGCCGGACGCGCACATCGCCGGCAAGCGCCACGCGCCGATCATGTTCACCACCGACTTGTCATTGAAGGAGGATCCCGAGTTCAGGAAGATCGCCAAAAGCTTCCAGCAAGATCCGAAACTCTTTGCCGATGCCTTCGCCCGTGCATGGTTCAAGCTGACCCATCGCGACATGGGCCCAAGCGCCCGCTACATTGGCGCCGACGTGCCGAATCAGTCGTTCCTGTGGCAAGACCCGATTCCCGCGCCAGGCTATACCGCAATCAACAGCCAGGACGCGGCGCAACTGAAGCAGAAAATCCTGGCGTCCGGCCTTAGTAATCAGGAACTGGTGAAGACCGCCTGGGCCGCCGCTGCCAGCTACCGTGGCAGCGACAAGCGCGGCGGCATCAACGGCGCCCGCATCCGTCTCGCACCGCAGAAGGATTGGGCGGTGAACGAACCGGAGCAACTGGCCAAGGTGCTGGCAAAGCTCGAATCCATCCAGGCCGACTTCAACAAGGGCCAGAAAGGCGGCAAGAAAGTCTCGCTGGCCGACCTGATTGTCCTCGGTGGCAACGGTGCTATCGAGAAGGCTGCAAAGGCCGGTGGCCATGCCGTGCAAGTGCCTTTCAGGCCGGGTCGCGCCGATGTGACGCAGGCTCAAACTGACGTGAAGTCGTTTGCCGTGCTGGAATCGAAAGCCGATGGCTTCCGTAACTACTACGACAGCGAAAGCAAGCTGTCGCCTGCCGAAGCGCTGGTCGAAAAGGCCAACCTGCTCAGCCTGACCGTGCCTGAAATGACGGTGCTGGTCGGCGGCCTGCGCGCCCTCGATGCCAACTACGGCCACTCGGCCAACGGCGTGTTGACCAGCAAGCCGGGCACGTTGAGCAACGATTTCTTCGTCAACCTGCTGACCATGGACACCAAGTGGAACAAGGCTCCCGGTATGGAAGGCTTGTACGAGGGCCGCGACCGTTCCAGCGGAGACCTCAAATGGAAAGCGACACCGGTCGACCTGGTATTCGGTTCGAACTCTGAACTGCGCGCCGTAGCCGAAGTCTATGCCGCCAACGATAGTCGTGATAAATTCGTCAAGGACTTCGTGGCCGCCTGGAACAAGGTCATGAACCTGGACCGCTTCGACTAAGAACTGGGGCCCTGCGGGGCCCCTTCCTCCATCAGGAGACCCTGTGCTCGAAAAGAAAAACCTTACCAGCATCCTCAGCCAGCTTACCCACCTGCCCAACCGCACGCCGGAAATGGCTTTCGACGGCGCGGCCGAGCAGGCTTTCGCCGAGGTTGCGCCGTTCCGCGAAGGCGGCATTTCAGTTGGCTATTACTCCGGCAGCAGCGAATGGGAGCGCCATCCCGTGGGCGACGAGATCGTGATGGCGCTGGAAGGCCGCACCACCGTCATTGTGCTGGTGGAGGGCGAACAGCAGCGCATCCAATTGAATGCCGGCGAACTGCTGGTGGTCCCGCAGAACCACTGGCATCGCTTTGAAAACTCGGATCACCTTAAAATCCTTGGCGTGACCCCGCAACCTTCAGACCACAGCCTTGAACTCCCCGACGCCTGATTCGCAAGACGTTCACATCCTCCCGCTGCCAGTTGCGCATGCCGCGCAATATCGCGAGCTGATGCTGCACGCCTTCAAGCACGAGCCGGACGCGTTCACCTCCACGCACGCCGAACGCGCCGCCTTACCGTTCTCGTGGTGGGAACAGCGCATCGACGATCCGCAGCAGAACAGCATTGTGTTTGGCGCCATCGCTGGCGGAAAGCTGGTGGGCACCGTCGGGTTGGAATTTTCGGTACGGGCCAAGACCAGCCACAAGGCCCATTTGATTGCCATGTACACGCTGCCGGAGTGGCGCGGAATAGGCATCGGCGGCAAATTGCTTGGGGCAGCCCTCGCCTATGCACGACGCAGGCCAGGAGTCGAAGTTGTCACGCTGACGGTCACCGAAAGCAACCGCCCCGCGATTACCATCTACGAAGCCGCCGGGTTCTGCAGCTTCGGGCTTGAACCGATGGCGATACGTACCAGCGATGGCTACAAAGCCAAGAACCATATGTGGTTACACCTGATGGCTCCGTAACCTTCAAGCTGGAATTTTTGCTGGCCGAAAATCTTCAAATTCCCAGGGCTCTACCGCGATGCACCCTCGATATCTCCAACAGTCGTCAGTAATACCTAAGCCCTCCCATGTTGGCGTAAGAACCCCGGCGGACTGCAACGCCGAGGCCCGCAAGGAGTGCGCTAATTGATAATGAAATTCGCGTTCGATACGTCAAAGAACACGTTGCCAATCGCCTCAACCTTGATGCGTGCAGCATTCGTCGCCACCGATGGCAACATCACCGCTTTGCTGCCACTGTTTGGCGTACTTGAAGCAAGCACGTAAGGGAAAGTCAGGCCGCCATCCGTCGACAGGCTGATTTTTACATTGGCCGTACTCACCGGCGCCGCAGCAGTATTCGCCACATTCCAGGTCACGTTCAACTGCGAACCACGCGCCACCGACACCGCGGTATTCGGCGCTGTGACCAGGAACGGACCCGCGCCCGTCGCCAGCACCAGTGCAGTCGCCGCACTGCCCACGCCCCCATGGCCATCACGGGCCGTCAGGCGGAAGTTCAGTGTCGCCGGCCGCGCATTGACTTTGCTGTAGCCGGTATAGCTCGCCGTGGGCAGGAATTCCGAATAGCAGGCGATATTTGCGGCGGTCGGCGGCGATGCCGCAGCCGGGCAGGAACCCGCCTCCGCATTGGTATTGTTGGCGAGAATCTGCGCCATGTCCGGGAAGGCGCGGGTCGGATCCGTGCTCACGACATTCTCTCCCGGCGAACCATAGAGCAATGCATCGCTGTCGCTGACAACCGCCTGCAAGCCAAATTGCCGGAACAGCGGCCCATTGGCCTTGCTGTTGCTCATGAGGGCCGTGCCGCCTGTACCTGCGCGGTCGTTCTGCTCCCACATATAGGTCATCTGCTCGCCTTCCGCATTGCTTGCGCTGCCAGTCAGCGCGAACGGAGTGCGGATCGGAATGTTATAGGTTGGCACCACGCTGACCACCGGCGTGCTGTTGCCCGTTTGCGTGACAACGCCACGCTTCCTGGTCGGCCCGCCTGCCACAATCTCGTTCACGTGGCCGCTGCATCCGCCGGAGCAATTGGCCAGTTGCAGTACCCCGGCCGTCACCCCGGCCAGCGAACCGCCGAAGGTGACGGTGAAGCCAGCATCGCTGACGGCGCTCACACTGACACTGGCAGTCGACGGCCAGCCAGGAATCGACTGGATAGCCGACTTGATTCCATTCGTCGTGTAATTGGTGCCGCGAACAATCGGCGCGGAGGCATTGCCGCTGTAGGACAGCGTGAACTGCTGGCCGTTGGTCGTGAAGCCGCGCAGCACGCCCATCTGCACCGAGGTCAGGTTCGATTCAGTGCCCGATGTGTAGGCCGTGATTTCATCGAAGCTACGCTGCGACCAGTACGCGTCGCTGTGGGTCTGCAGGTTGTCGGTGCCGCAGATGCCGGCATAGGCCATGATGGAGGAACCGCTACCTGGTTCCACGGAAGTGCTTGCGTTACGGTTGCCGCCGGCGCAGCTGCCGGTGGTGCCGTTGAAGGTGTGGTTGCCGGCGAACTGGTGACCCATTTCGTGCGCCACATAATCGACTGCATAGAAGTCGCCCACCGGTGTTGGAATGCCGGTGCATCCTTGCGCCTTGTAGTTGCCGCCGACTACGCCCAGGCTGGCGATGCCGCCGCCATTCAGGCCAAGGGCAATATGGCCGACATCGAAATTGCCGGCACCGGCGAGCAGGCCGACGACCGTGCGGTTGCGCGTCAGCGTCGCGCCGCTGCAGCCGGAAGCCTGGTCCGGCGTGAAGCAGGCGGTGGCGCCACATGGGCCGTTGGCTCCGGTCATCTGCGCATCGGTGTCCAGGTTCAGCGCATCGGTATTGTTGATCAATACCAGCCGGATCGAAGTTTCGTCTTCATAGACTTGCGTCACGCGGTTAATCAGGCTGACCTTCGCTGCCGTTACGTTTGCGCTGCCGCCGAAATAATTGGCGTAAGAAGGATCCGTCAGGAGTGCCAGCCGATAAGTGCGCAGCTGCGTGCCGGCTGCCGCTGCTGCACTGATCTCCTCCGGCACCACATGGTAGGAACTGGTCGTCGCGCCGGAGCCATCTGAAGCGGTGACAGAATAAGCACCGACCCCACGCGTCGGGTCTGCAGCAAAGGTGGCCGATACCACGCCGTCTTTGTCGGCCATCGCCACCATGCTGTGAACGGGACCAAAGTCCGATCCTTCGTTGCGCACGGTAAGGGTGACTGACGCGCCTGGAGCGAAGCCAGCGCCCCGCACTTCCACTTCATCACCAGCGTGGACAAAACTGCGCGTGAGGATCACCTGCGGCGCCTTGATTTCACCTTCCTTGAAAGGGCCATGGCGGTTTGACAAATCGCGCGCGGAGTAGCTGGTGTAGACGCTGTCATCGAGGTGATGGGCCGGATCGACGTACCACGCACCATTCGGCGAACGCACCGAAGCACGCAAGCCAAGCGGCGAAATATCCATGCGCAAGGTGGCGGATGGATCGTCGATGCCGCGCCCGGCGTAAGTCCTGATCTCCGGATGTTTGGCGGCCAGTTCCGGCTCCATCACTGGCGAATCCACGACACGGAAGCGCTGGTAGCCGCCCTGCGGATGCGGCAACGAGATGATGACATCACTTTGCTTGGCCGATTGCGCACGTTCATGGGGTGCGTGCGCAAGCATCTGCGCCAGCGCGGCACGGTCCAGCGTCGCCGCATGATAGTGGCGCGGCAGTGCTGCGGCATTGGCACTCTTGCCGTGCACGCGCTGCACATCGGCCTCTCCGGCATCGCGCCAGTAAGCGCCGCTCGCCTGCACCGGGATATTTCGCTTGCTTGTGTTTTCTGCTGCCAGGGTATTCACAGCGCTGAAGATCAATGCACTCGCGAGTGCGAGCTTTAGTGGGGTATGCGTAGTCATTCCGTGCCTTGTTAGTTGGAAGGTTGTTGAAGGTGGAAACTGTGCAACTACTGCAATGGAAGAGTATTTCGGAATTGATGAGTTACCTCAAGCGATGTTCGATTGACGCGTCGCCAGAAGAAGACACAGCAAGCCGCGTGCAAGCGCCGTGCTACCATTTGCCAAGTATCAACACCGGTCTCGACATCGTGCTGCTACTCAACCAGCTTTTCCAGGGCCACGCCCAGCACCCGATATCTATTTCGGTTCGCCTGACACTGACGCTTGTCTTGCTGTCCTACTTTTACCGGGGTTTCACCTGGGCGCGCGTAGTTACCGGCTTACTGCTGCTTGTCACAACAATCGATTGCGCCGTCGCAGCGGCTTCGCGGCAATCGTGGGTCTTGTGGCCACTGCTGGCAACGTATGCATTCGCGCTGTATGTTGTATTTCTCTCGCCTTCAGTGCGGCGATTCCTCACAGCGCAAAAAGCAAAACGCACTTACATTCCGCAGGAAGCTCCGGCGCACATCAACAATGAACGAAATTTACATCAGCACTGACGTCGAAACCGCCGGACCGATTCCTGCGCCTCACTCAAATGCTCAGCTTTGGGTCCGCAGGTATTGGTGCCGCAAACTGACGGCCTTGTGAACTCATGAAGAAACTCCTGCTAGTGCTGCGCCAGCGGCTGCGGAGCGAAAAGCTCTCCCGTTAAAAATTGATGCGGAGGTGAAAAGACTGTCTGCTCAGGGAGACCAGCTCGCTAAAACCGGCAAGTTTAGCGAGGCTATTCCAGTTTACTGGCAAGCGTGGGATATCCTTCCCGAACCAAAACAGGATTGGAATGCCGCGTTATGGCTCTTGGCTGCAATCGGCGATGCCAACTTCGGCTTCAAGAACAAAGACTACGTAGCATGTCGCGATAACCTTTCTTACGCCATGCGTGTTCCGGGGGCCATCGGCAATCCCTTCCTGCATCTGCGTTTGGGGCAATGTCAGTTCGAGCTTGGAAATATGGGAAGGGCTGCAGATGAACTGGCGCGCGCCTACATTCCCGAGGGAAGAGCCATCTTCAAAGAAGATGATCCCAAGTATTTGGGATTTATTAAATCGAAATTGAAGCCGCCTCCGGCGGGCTGGCCGAAAGGATGGTGAACTTTCTGACGCGCGGGTATTGAACCTCACACGGTTTCGGAAGCCCAAAGGAGACAACTCGACTGCTCGATGCGCTCCGCAATCAGCATCCAGGTAAGCCGGACGCGATTTAGCTGCTCCGCTCGTACATGACATCCGACCTCAACACGTATTTGGTGCCCGCGCTAATCTCCGCGCCCTGGTGCGACTGGTTGTGCGGGAAGACCAGCAGCATACCTTCGTGCGGCCGCACGGTCTCCCACCTGAACTGGGTGTCGCCGCCTTCGAAGCCGGCATTCAGGTAGATCAGGAACGTGAGCATGCTCACCTCGTCCGGCGATTTTTCGAACGAGCCGTCTTTATGCCACTTGAAGTATTCACCGCGGCCATAGCGATAGAAACGAAAACGCTCATTCAGCCCTTGCAGGCGCCATTCGCCAATGGATGCAGGCAGTAGAGGGGCCGCGCGCTTGAACAGCAACTCGGCCAGGCATGGATCGTCGAAGATTACCCGGTCGTTATTGCGGATATCCTCGCGTCGGACCGATCCCATCGGCAGATTGACTTCAGACGGCTGGTAGCCCATCTGTTCGCCCATTTCGATGTAATGCTGGCATTCGGCCTTATTCAGGAATTGGTGCACCGTGAAGATGCCGAGGCCTAGTTGTTCCACTTGCATGATGTCGCCTTGGTTTTTATCTTAGTGCGCATATTACACTAACTTAGCTCCTATTTTCACTAAGTTATTTTTAATTATCACTAAGGCGGTTACAATGGCCGCTCAACAAACGAGGGCATCCATGAGCGGCAGCGAAACAGAGCAGGAATTTCTGCGGAAATACAATATTCACGACTTTGACGTTCCGCTCACCAGCGTCGACCTGGTCATCTTCACGATTCGTGAGCAGGCTTTGCACGTGTTGCTGGTCAAGCGCGGCGAACATCCGCATAAAGGCCGTTGGGCTTTGCCCGGTGGCTTCATCGACATCCATCGCGACAAAGATCTCGATGCGACTGCGCTGCGCAAGTTGCGTGAAAAGACCGGTGTGGAAGCGCCCTATCTGGAACAGTTGCAAGGCTTCGGCAGCGCCACGCGTGACCCGCGCGGCTGGTCAGCGACCTTTGCATACTTCGCCTTGATCGGCTCTGATGGCATGGAGCTGCGCCATGGCTCCGGCAGCGACGCGGCCAGTTGGCATCCGGTGGAAGGCCTGGCGGCACAAGATGCGCTGGCCTTTGACCATTCCGCCATCGTCGACGTGGCCCTGCAGCGCTTGCGCAACAAGGTTGAATACACTTCGATCCCCGTGCATTTGCTGGCGGCTGAATTCACGCTGTCAGACCTGCAGCGCGTTTACGAAACCATCCTCGGGCGACCGGTGGAAAAGAGCGCGTTCCGCAAGCGGATCAAGGAAGGCGATTTCCTCGAAGAGATTCCGGGCAAGCAGCGCCATGGCAGCAACCGCCCGGCGCAGATGTATCGTCTGCGCGCGGGCCATCCAACTGTCTACTTCAACCGCGTGATGGGCGCGGGCGGCTGAACTCTTCGATGTACATTGGCGTAAGTCGAAGTGCTTCGAGCTTCGCAACCTGGCTATATCGCGTACGAAGACGAATAGCAAGTCGCGGCCGAGCCCTTCAAGGAAACTCGAACGTGACATTAGACTTGAAAGTACGTTAACCATGGCTACTCTCGAACGAGCTATTGAAATTGCCTCTGCCGCACACGCTGGCCAGGTCGACAAGGCCGGGCAGCCCTATATTCTTCACCCGCTACGCGTGATGCTTCGCCTCTCAAGCGATTACGAACGCATGGCTGCGGTGCTGCATGATGTGGTTGAAGATACGCCGGTTTCACTGGCGCAGTTGTCCGAAGCAGGCTTTCCGGCCGAAGTCATCGCAGCCGTCGAAGCACTGACCAAGCGTCGCGGTGAAACCCGGCTGCAGGTAGCAGCGCGCGCGGCGTCGAATCCGATTGCGCGCGTCGTCAAGCTCGCCGACAATGCAGAAAATATGGACCTTAGCCGCATCGCCAATCCAACGGAGAAGGACTTTGCGCGCATTGAGGAATATGCGCAGGTTCGCGCACTCTTGCTTGCATCGGATTCAAATTGACTCGTACTCTCGACATCACACTGGCGCTTGGACTTGGGGCTGCACTGCTGACCGCAGTTTTCATCTTCGGTGATCCCGCATATTTGGGGCCTTGGTATTACGTGCTCGCCTGGTGCGGCCTGGTCGGCCTGGTCCAGCTCACGAAGGCACCACCTTTATCTACGCTGGGTGCCGCAACCGCGTTGACGGCGACCTTCCTTGGCTATTGGGCATGGCAAGCCTCGCTGGCACGACCGGAAGGCTTGCTGGGCCTGGGCCATCTTTTCTCGCTGCCAGGCCTTGCGTTGGCCGCAGTGCTTGCGGCGTTATACGCACGTCGCCGCTGCTTCAAGCCCGCGACTGCATTCGCGATGACTTTTGCTGGATGCTGCGCTGGCTTCGGAGTCGCGCAGCTCGTCGTTTGCAGGACCGCTCTTTACTGCGGCCCGATATCGGGGATGTGAATTACTCTTCCGAAGGAGCACCGCCATGGCGACACCTGTTGGACCATTCGATGCCGTCGACACTTTCCTGCACCTTGGCCCGGAAGGGACTTCGGTCCCGCTCGAGGTCAACGAATCGTTCTGGCAGGACCTGACTTCGGGCGGCTTTGCCCACCTGGGCCCGGGACGGTTGGTGTCGACGTATGACTTCAGCGAAGACTGGGCAAGCTGGGAGCAGCACCCTGCTGGTGAAGAAGTCGTCGTGCTGATTTCCGGTGCGCTCGAGTTTGTGCTGGAAACGGATGACGGCGAGCGGAAGATAAAGCTGGACCAGCCCGGCCAATTCCTGCTCGTTCCGCGCGGCACGTGGCACACCGCAAACGTCCCGCAAAACGCCAAAGCGCTGTTCATCACGCCCGGTGAAGGCACCGGTCATCGCCCAAGGTCATAGGATGCAGGAAAAAACGAAGGCGCTCGCGCCTATCCTGTCTTTGATCAGTAAGTCGGAAAAGGCGCAGCAAAAGGTAGCGCCGGGAACATGGCAGCACGCGATGCTCGGAGCAAACCTCAAGGCCTTGCATATTGCCGTTATCCTGTTCAATGAAAACCAGGGTGCGGCTGCCCGGTTTGAGCAAGGCGAACTGCAAGCGGCCATGCAAAGCTTGGCGTCAATGATCGAAAAAACTGAAGACGCACGAACCAGATTCGCAGCGGGAACCCCGCAACACACACTCTTGAAAAACAGGTTCAATGCGCTGCGAGCGGCTGAAGCCCGCGTCGGCGCCGCACAAAACCGCTAGACCACTACCCCCCGGGCGCCTTATCAAGGCTATTACGATCAACATGGCTGTGCCGATGAGCGAGCGAACGATCCATTACACTGGCCTCAAACATTACGTGGAGTGTTCGCGGTATGACTTCGCAACGCAATACGACGACGTGGAGCTCAAGTAAAGACCAGTACCTGACGGTTTGGCATGATCTCTTTCAAACAATGACGTTCTGAATTTCAAAGGTACTGCCCATGAATGATGTCGTTTCGCCGAACCGGGTTGCAGCCAGCCTGGACGAATACTGGTCACCTCGCGTAGTGGCTGAGCTTGACGACTCCTTCGTCAAGGTTGCCAAGGTCCTTGGCTCGCTCACCTGGCACAGCCACGAAGATGAGGACGAACTTTTTTACATCCTCAAAGGCTCGTTGGCAATCGAAATGGAAGACAGGACGGTCGTCCTGCATGAAGGCGAAACGTTTGTCGTCCCCAAAGGCGTGAGGCACAATCCCGTCGCGGAGCAAGAGTGCCACATCATGCTCATCGAACGTAAATCCACGCTGCATACCGGTGCTGAAGTGACTGAAAAAACGCGCAGTCTCGCAGACCAATTACGCCCGGTATAGGAAACTGGCTCTAAGTCTTGAGCTTTTCGGCGTACATCTTGCGGAACTTGGCCACCTTGGGCGCCACCACGAATGCGCAGTAACCCTGCAGCGGATGCTGGGCGAAGTAGTTCTGGTGGTAGTCCTCGGCCTTGTAGAACGGCGCAGCGGGCGCCAGTTCGGTGACGATCGGTGCATCCCAGACGTGGGCCATTTCGGCGATCACCTGCCGCGCAGTGGCTTCCTGTTCGCCGTCCTGGAAGAAGATCACTGATCGATACTGGGTGCCGACATCATTGCCCTGGCGGTTCAGGGTAGTCGGATCGTGGATCGTGAAGAAAATGACCAGCAGGTCGCGATAGCTGATCTGGGTCGGATCAAATTCAAGGCGCACTACTTCAGCGTGGCCGGTTTCGCCGGTACACACCTGTTCATACGTGGGATTCGGCTGCGCGCCGCCCATGTAGCCGGATTCGACCTTGGTGACACCTTTCGCCTCCAGGTACACCGCTTCGGTGCACCAAAAGCATCCACCGCCCAGGATTGCTACTTCAGCCATATCGCCCTCCTCACGTACCGGAAGTATTACTGTAGCGCAAATCGGCGCGCACTGCTCAAAAAGTGCCGCCTTAGCTAAAATCCCCGTCGCTTTCGCCAAAGGTTAGACTATCGTTCTTTGGCATAATCTCTTTGAAACAAACAGGTCCCGCATGAATACCAGCTCCCCACGCGCCGCCGCGCGCGAATTCGACAGTGCGCATTTTCGCCAGGCACTGTCGCAATTTGCCACGGGTGTGACCGTGATTACTACGCGGCTCGCTGATGGCAGTTTCCGTGGCTTGACGGCCAGCTCCTTCAATTCCGTCTCGCTCGACCCGCCATTGGTGCTGTGGAGCCTGGGCACCGGCGCCAACAGCCTGCCCATTTTCAGCGGTAACTCGCACTATGTGATCAATGTGCTGAGCGCCGACCAGGCCCATTTGGCCAAGCTGTTTTCGACCCGCACGGAAGACCCGTTCGGCACGGTCGAATTCGAGCTGTCGCGCACCGGCCAGCCGGTCCTGAAGGGCGCCACGGCGTGGTTTGAATGCCACAACCGTAGCCGCTACCCGGAGGGCGACCACGTGATTTTCGTGGGCGAGGTCGAGCATTGCGAGTTTGCCGGTAACGCCCCGCTGGTTTTCCACGGCGGGAAGTTCCGTGACCTGCTGAAATGATTGATTTTTTATAAACAAAGAGAGACAGGAAGCATAATGAGCAAAGCCGCATTCCACTGGGACGATCCCCTGCTGCTGAACGACCAGCTTACCGACGACGAGCGCATGGTGCGCGACGCCGCCGCGGCTTACTGCCAGGACAAGCTGCAACCGCGCATCCTGGAAGCCTTCCGCCACGAGCAGATGGACACGTCCATCTTCCGCGAAATGGGCGAACTGGGCCTGCTGGGCCCAACCATCCCCGAGCAATACGGCGGTCCTGGCCTGAACTACGTGGCCTACGGCCTGATCGCGCGCGAAGTGGAACGTGTCGATTCCGGCTACCGTTCGATGATGTCGGTGCAGTCCTCGCTGGTGATGGTGCCGATCTATGAATTCGGCACCGAAGCCCAGAAACAGAAATACCTGCCAAAGCTGGCCACCGGCGAATGGATCGGCTGCTTCGGCCTGACCGAGCCTAACCACGGTTCCGACCCAGGTTCGATGATCACCCGCGCCAAGAAGGTGCCAGGCGGTTACTCGCTGACCGGCTCCAAGATGTGGATCACCAACTCGCCAGTAGCCGACGTATTCGTCGTGTGGGCGAAAGACGATGAAGGCGCGATCCGCGGCTTCGTGCTGGAAAAAGGCATGAAAGGCCTGTCCGCACCTGCGATCCACGGCAAGTTCGGCCTGCGCGCCTCGATCACCGGCGAAATCGTGATGGACGAAGTGTTCTGCCCTGAAGAAAACGCCTTCCCGGATGTGCGCGGCCTGAAAGGCCCGTTCACCTGCCTGAACTCGGCCCGCTACGGCATCGCCTGGGGTGCACTGGGCGCCGCCGAAGCCTGCTGGCACACCGCCCGCCAGTACACCCTGGACCGCCAGCAGTTCGGCCGTCCACTGGCAGCGAACCAGCTGGTGCAGAAGAAGCTGGCCGACATGCAGACCGAAATCACCCTCGGCCTGCAAGGCTGCCTGCGCCTGGGCCGTATGAAGGACGAAGGCACCGCCGCTGTCGAAATCACCTCCATCATGAAGCGCAACTCCTGCGGCAAGTCGCTGGACATCGCCCGCGTGGCGCGCGATATGCTGGGCGGTAACGGCATCTCCGACGAATTCGGCATCATCCGCCACATGGTGAACCTGGAAGTGGTCAACACCTACGAAGGCACGCACGACATCCACGCCCTGATCCTGGGCCGCGCGATGACCGGCATCCAGGCCTTCCAATAAAAAAATGGGGACGTACCCCATTTTTTGAGCAAGCCCCGCCGCGAGCGGGGCTTGTTGTTTGCGGTTACACCGGCTGGGTCAGGAAGTTGAGGTTGGCAGCGGCGCTGGCCGTCCCTTTCGCCGCACCCTTCTTGCCATCCGTTGAGAGCTTCTGCCAGCGGTCGACGAAATCCGATAGCGCATGCATCAGCGCTACCTGCTTGTTTTCCGTGGCGATGATTTCGCCGAGCGCTTTGTGCAGGCGGCTCGATTCATCCACGATCTTCTGCGTGGGCGATTCGGTCGATACCGGGCCGAAGCGATGCATGAACGCTTCATGCGCATCGCGGAAGCGCGCAATCATGTTGGCCATATCGAGATAGGCAGCAGCTGCGGCGGCTCGTGCGCCGTCGGTGCTGCCGGGGTCGGAGGCGGCATCTTCGAATTCATTCTGTTTCGCTTTAAGTCGCTTCAGGGAATCGAAGTAATCCAGCATGTATTGTTCTGTGAGTGACGCCATCTTCGCCTCCATTAGTTATTAGCCTTCTTTTCAGCTTCTTCGATTTTCTTCTTGCCTTCTTCAACGCTGTCTTTCACAGCCTTGATGAAGGCTTGCAGTTCGCTGCGCCGGATATCCCAGCCAAGTTCTTCGCCCATCTCCGCCAGCCTTGCCTGCGCGGTGGATGTGCCGCTACGGGTATCCGTGATTGGCGCCAGCAAGGCTGCCACAGCCGCCTCGTTCCTGGCATTGGTATCCGAGTACTCGGCCTGGCTCAATGCCAGCCCTTCCGTATTCGCGACCAGGTTATCGATCAGGGTTGCCGACAGCTTGTCGCCTGCGGCTACACGCGCCTGCAGGTCCCGCTGCTTTTCGCGGTCGACGAATGCTATTGCCTTGCGCTGGGCCAGCAGTGAGTCGGCGCGTGCTTTCATGGAATTGCCCTCTACCCTTCGAAACTCGGTAAGGGACGACTCGAGCTGGGCAATCAGGCCGACGCCATGGTTTGCCTGTTCCATCGCGGGCTTGGGAGTGGAGCAGCCGCACAGCGCCAGCGCGGCAAACATCAACGGAATACGCATTATTGAACTCCTTTTGCGATGAACAGCAGTGCAATCGAGTTCACCAGGCTGGTGATGTCTTCCTTGCGTACGCCCGCGTCGCCATACTCCGCGAGCTGGTTGATGGTCGACGAGATCAGCACATTCCACTGCGCGATATTGCCTTCCGCATAGGCGATGGCACGTTCATGGTCGAGCGCATTGCGCTGGATATCCGTCTTGTTCACCTTCGCAGCCAGGCGCCCGTTGGCATCGAGGTAGGAGGCAGCGCTCTTCCACACCTTGGTTTTGTCCTCAAAAGCTTTGCCGGAAGTCGCTTTCGTCGTTTCCACAGGCGCCAATGCAGCCCGCAGCTGCGTCGCCGCCATCTCTGCGCTTACGGTTTGCAAGGCTTGATGGCCATAGCTCAGCGAACGAAGCTGCTCGAGCTGCCAGTTCATTTTTGACTCGAGCAGTTGCAGCTCCATCGCCTGCAACTGGGCGTCCTTGGCTGCGGCGTTCGCCTTGGCCTGCTCCAGGTTGCGCAGCAAGAGGGCCGCCGCCAGGCGCGGCTTCTTCGCATCGGCAAGCGCCACGTGCGCCTGGTCGAACCATTCGGCCAGGCTGGCCAGCGCCGCGCTGGTGGCATGGCTTTCGCCCTTGCTGTCGACATTCCCGGCCAACGAAGCCAACGTCGCATCAAGCGCCTTCACCCTGTGCTCGGACACGAACTGGCGCGAGACAGGATCCGGCAGCTTTTCGATTTTTGCCAGCGCATCGCCAAGCTCTTTGGCGATGGACTTCAACTTATCCTGCGCCCGGGAAGGTTCTGCGGAGAGCTTTTCCAGCTCGCCGCTGTATTCCTTCGATAATTTGGCAACCTGGTTGCGCGCCGCAAGGCTGGCCACCTTGGCGTCGATCATCGCCGAACGCGCGTCAGCCACTGCCTTCTGGGTGATCGCCAGCGCACCGCCCTTGAATTCGAAACTGGAGCCGGCAGTCAGCCCGCTGCCCGAGCACTCGTCAACGGCGCTCATCCATGCTGCGCGCAGATATGCCGGTACGCCGGCATGGGACTGCAACCAATTGTCAAACGACTGCGTCACCAGGCTGCTGCAAGCAGGCATCTCAACGCCAGCGCGCGTAAACTCGATTTCCGCATCGTGCAGGTTGCCCTTCGCCCTTTCTTCTTTCCTGAGGGCGGCGGCCCAGGCGACAGCGACTTGCGGCGAACCGGCCAGCGCCAGCAACTGCTTCTCAATCGGCTCCTTCAACTGCGACGCAACGCTGCCTTCAAATACCATGGCGCGGATCAGCGCATCGCGTTTGGCCTTCTGCAGTGCTTCTTCAGTCTTGAGCTGTTCGGCCAGCAGGGCTGCTTCACACTTGCGCGCGGCGCTGAGCTGGCCGGCGATATCGACCGACTTCCACGCTTCCTTGGCAGCCTCGCCCTGCTTGTGCCGCGTTTCGCTATACACTGCACAACCGGTGAGGTTGAAAAATGCCGGCAGCAAGGCGGCAATACATATCGTTCGAAATTGCAAGCTACTCCCCTATTCAAAAGGACTGGCACTATGCCCCAAGATCACGTTCCAACTTTGTACGAATGGGTTGGCGGCACCGAAGCCCTGAACCGCTTGACCATTCGTTTCTACCAGCACGTCAAGGCCGATGCACTACTCGGCCCGGTCTTTGCCCACATGGGCGACCACCACCCCGCCCACGTTGCTGCCTTCCTCGGCGAAGTGCTGGGCGGCCCGTCCGCTTATTCGGAGGCGCATGGCGGGCACGCGCACATGATCCAGCAGCACCTGAACCGCCACCTGTCGCAGCAGCAACGCCGCCGCTGGGTGGCGCTGCTGCTGGAGACTGCCGACGAACTGGCCATGCCGGACGATCCTGAATTCCGTTCCGCCCTGGTGGGCTACCTGGAATGGGGCTCGCGGCTAGCCGTCATCAACTCCCAGCCCGGCGCGACGGTCGATGCCGACCAGCCGATGCCGAAATGGGGCTGGGGCGAGGTCAAGGGGCCGTATAACCCTTCGTAGCGCGTTTGCCGGGCTTCAGTGCCAGCGGGCGCACGTAGGTCAACAGGCTGGCCAGCGTCTTGCCCGGCTCTTCCCACGGCATCATGTGCGCCGAATGCTCGAACCATACGCTTTGCTTGTATGGCGCCTTCAACTGCGCCATCCATTTCACCACCGGCGCGGTTGGCGTGGTGTAGTCATGCCGGCCGAGGAACATCACGACCGGGATCGGGAACTGCCTGATGCCGGAGAAGTCCACCTCCGTCCATTCTTTCAGCACCGTGCCCAGCGTCATCTCGCTGCCCTCCCCGATCGCCTCCCAGTCGGCCTGGTCGTATTCGGGCGACAGCATCGGCGCGCGGAAGAAATACACCGAGTCGTTCTTGTAGGCGCTCAGGCCGCCGTAATACTGCGGCCACTTGCGGGCGACGATGATGCGCTCGCGCGTGATCGGCTCGTTGCCTGGATAGGGCGCGATGCTTTCCATCTCCTTCAGCGCTTCGGTGTTGTTGTGCTTTTTGGCCTGCTCGACGCCAAAGTCATAGCTGATGCGTTCGTTCTCGCGCATATTGGCGATCTGGCCGATGCCGACGTAGGCGTAGAACAGGTCCGGCCGTTTCAGCACGGCGCGCGTGGAGACCACAGTGCCCCAGCTATGGCCGATGATAACCAGCTTGTCCTTCTTGTATTTGGCGCGCAGGTGTTCGGCTACTTCGATCGCATCGTCGACGAAACGGTCAATGCGCAGCGTGCCGGCCACCGCTTCCCTGTCATTGGCGCGCAGGGTCTTGCCGACCGCGCGCTGGTCGTAATGCGCGACGGTGAAGTATTCCTCGATGGGACGCTGCCATTGCCAGGTGGTCGGCATGGCCGGCGATGCGGGGCCGCCGTGCACGAACAGGATCATCGGGTTGGACCGGTCCTGGCCGCGCACATTGATCCACTGGTCGATGCCGCCGATCCGGGTCTTGTAGGTTTCCTGCACGCCTTCGGGTGCAACGATGCGGGTCAGGTCTTCCACGGCGGCGCGGGCGCGCATGCACGGCGGAGATTCGGCGCAGGTCTGCGCCATCACAGAGCTGCTGATCCAGAGGGCAGCCAAGCCCAGCCAGGCTGATTTCATGCAGGTCCCTTTCGACAATCTTGTTTGCGAAATGCGCAACGATAATAGTGCAAATTTTGCATCTATGCTCGTCGCGGGACGAAAAAGAACCCCGCCGGCTTAAAAATTCACGCGTTCCAGTTCCACCACCAGCGGCATCTTGCGCACCTGCGTGTGGATGGAACCGATGTACTCCCCCAGCATGCCGATGAAGAAAGCCTGGATTGCGCCGAAGAAGAAGATACCGATCAGCAAAGGCGCCATGCCCAACTGGAAGGAATTCCAGAAGCACAGTTTGGCGACGAAAAAGGCCAGTGCCACAATCAAACTCAAAAATGCCAGCAGGAAGCCGCCCATCGCCATCAGCCGCAAGGGAATCTTGGAGTGATTGGTGATGCCCAGCATGGCGATATCGTACAAGGTGTAGAAATTGTTCTTCGTGATGCCGCGCGCGCGGCGCGGCTGCTTAAACTCCACCGTCGCAATCGGGAAGCCTATCTCGCACAGCAAGCCGCGGAAATACGGATAGGGATCATCGATCTTGCGCAAGATGTCGAGCACGGCACGGTCGAACATGCCGGCACCAGTAGCGTTCTGCACCAGCGGCACATCGGAAATGCGCGTAATGAAACGATAGTAGGCTTTGCGCACGAAGAACATGAGCGATGATTCTTCGCTCTCCGGCTTGACCGCCAGCACCGTCTTATAGCCGGCCTCCCACTTCTTGATGAACTCGGGAATCATCTCGGGCGGATCCTGCAAGTCCGAAGCGATCAGCACGCAGGCGTCGCCGTTGGCCTGCAAGATCGCATGGTAGGGCGACTTGATGTGGCCGAAGTTACGCGCATTGACAATAATCTTCAGCCGCTTGTCGCGTGCAGCGAGTTCCTTCAGCTTGCGCAGCGTGCCATCGGTCGAGGCATTGTCGATGCAGATATGCTCGTAATCGTAGGGCTGGCTTGCCATGACTTCGGCGATGCGCTTGTATAGCTCATCGATGTTGTCTTCCTCGTTGTAGCACGGCGTTACTATGCTGATCAATTTTCTTTCCGACATCACGTCAACCTTTTTTATAAACCCAATGATTCATCAACAGCCACCCCAGAAGCACGCCAAACGGAATGCACCATAACTGTCCCAGGTAAGGACCCAGGCCCCAGGCGACCGCGAACAAGTGCAGCAGGCCGGCATTGACCGCATAGATCAAGGCATATGCCAGCACAAATCTGGCAAAGACTACCCTGTTCATGTGGCCATCGAATACCATCCGGCCAAAACTGAAATAATTGAAAATGACTCCCGCCACCGTCGAGATGAACAGGGCGGCCAGGTACGGCAAGGTAAGCAGGAGCAAGGCGGCATATACGGCATAGCCGAATGCCGTGTTGAGCATGCCGGCGCCGATAAAGCGCAGCAGCCTGGCGGCGGCGCCGGAATCAGGCTTTGCTGTGCCGGCGCCTTGGGACGGGATCGTCATGCTTGCTATTCCGCTCAGTTGCGCGGGTCGACAAACCAGCGGTAAGTACGATCGATGGCTGCTTCCAGCGCGCAGGTCTCGCGCACGCCAAGACGCCGCAGCGAGTGGCTCATTTCAGGAAACAGGTCGTCCTGTTGCGGCGCCTTGTTCAGGGTATTGAGCTGCACGCGCGGCTTCGGCGATACGTGTTCGCCGATCAGGCGTACCAGTTCGTTGTGGCTGACCGGGTGGGCACTGCCCAGGTTGAAGATGTCGCCATCGCCGCCCTTGACCAGCGCTGCCAGCGTCCACCATGCGGCATCGCTACCGTACAGGTAGGAGCGGCGCGCACTGCCGTCGCCATGGATGCGGATGTCGCTGCCGGTCAGGGCATCGCGCAGGAAGTTGTTGATCGCCCATGGGCGATCCAGCTCCTGATAGGCGCCGGTCAGCGTGAACGGACGCACGGTGGTTACCGGCAGCCGGTATTGGCTGCGGTAGATCGCCGCCACCTGCTCCGCCGAGCGCTTGGCATCGGCGTACACGGTATGCAGCTGGCCGGACGGAATTGGGAAGTAATCCGTTTCCTGCAGCGGCCCGGCGCGGTCCGGCGTGCCTGCCACCAGGCAGGAGCTGACGTTGACGAAACGCAGCAGGCCGTCCAGCTGGCAGGCCGCTTCCAGCGCGTTGGCGATGCCGTTCACCGTGGTCTGGTGCACGCGCAGCGGGTCGGAAGAGTGCACGCGGTTGTTCGGGATGCCGGCTGCATGGACGATGTAGCTGGTGCCCTTGGCAAACTCGAAGGACGAGCGCACGTCCTGTGAGCGCAGGCGCACATCCAGACGGCCAGCCAGGTGCGGATACTTCTGCGGCCACTCGACGATATTGCGGGCGTACAGGTCGAGCGTGATGCCGAGGTGGTATTCATCGTTCAGCGCAGCCACCATTTCAGCGACCCAGGTGCCCAGGAAGCCGGTGCCGCCGGTGACGGCGATATGCTGGCGCGCCAGTGCGCCGCGGATCTCAGGGTTGCCGGCGCAGGCCGCCAGGCAGTCCTGGCGCATTTCGGCGAAGCGTGTGGCGGTCATTGTCAGCCTTTCGTTGCGGCGGCAGTACGTTGTTCGGCGAGGTCGCGCGCAACCTCGATGATCAGGCTCTCCTGGCCAGCCACTGCATTGCGCTTGCCGAGCCCGAAGAAAATGTCGCGCGGGTCGACGTTATAGTCCTGGGCGGCGCGCGCCACCGGCTTGGCGAAACCGGAAAACACGCCGGCCAGGCCGGAAACGATAGACAGCGGCGAGATCGAAGGCGCCACCGGGTTGAATTCCTTCTCGGCGATGTCGGCCGCGTCGAGGATCTTGTACAGGTCGATGCCGGTCTCGAAGCCCATGCGCTCGAACACCGCCACCAGCACTTCCAGCTGGGTGTTGCCGGCGCCGGCGCCAAAGCCGCGGATGGTGCCGTCGATGATGGTGGCTCCGGCTTGCACCGCCTTCACCGAGTTGATCACCGCCATGCCCAGGTTGTTATGGCCGTGGAAGCCGACCGGAATCGACAGGCCGTTGGCCAGCGTGGAAATGCGTTCGCTCACTTCATCCGGGAAGTAGGCCCCGGCCGAGTCCATGATGACGATCGCTTCCGCGCCGTAGGATTCCATTTTCCGGGCTTCTTCCAGCAGCACCGCCGGCGAGGCCATATGGCTCATCATCAGCACGCCCCAGGCTTCCTTGCCGGCCTGGCGCACGTAACCGATGTGGCGGTCGGTCACGTCGGCCTCGGTGCAATGGGCGGCAATGCGGAACACGTCGACGCCCAGGTCGATTGCCTTCGCCAGGTCCTTCTTGATGGTGCAGAAGCCGGGGATCACGTGGATGCCCAGGCGCGATGTCTCCAGGTGGGCGCGCGCGGTAGACAGGATCTCCTCGTCGCTCAGCCTGCACTCGCCGACCAGCATGGAGGAGGCGCCCAGGCCATTGCCGTGGCCGACTTCGACGATCGGCACGCGTGCCGCGTCCGCCGCCTGGCAATAGGCCACGAACGCTTCGCGGCTTAGCTGGTGGCGCACTGCGTGGTTGCCGTCGCGTAGCGTCGGGTCGCTGATCAGGATTTTCTTAGCCATGTCGGCGCTCCTTGGATTGCGGTGCGGTGGCGATCATTTCAGCCATCGCGATCGCAGCGCAGTTGATGATGTCAAGATTGCCGGCATATTGCGGCAGGTAGTCGCCGTTGCCCATCACCTTGATGGTGGTGACCACGCGGCCGCCGTCGACGGTGGGCGGCACGATCAACTGGTAACCCGGCACATAAGTCTTCAGCCGTGCGACCATCGCGTCGACGGCGGCGCGGATGGCGTCCAGGTCCGGGTCGGCGATCTTGGCGTAGATCGTCGTCTGCATATCGATCGGCGGATTGGCCGGGTTCAGGATCAGGATCGCCTTGGTACGCAGGGCGCCGGTGAAGCGCTGCAGCGCGTCCTCGGTGGTTTCAATGTATTCGTCCAGGTTGGCGCGGGTCGCCGGTCCGGCGCTGCGCGATGCGATGCTGGACGCCACTTCGATGTATTCAATGCCCTGGTGGACGCTGGCGATGGCGTTGGCGATCGGGATCGAGGACTGGCCGCCGCAGGTAATCATGTTGATGTTGCGCGCTCCGCTGTCAAGGCAGGCCTGGGCGTTGATGGCCGGGATGGCGAATTCGCCCAGCTTGGCAGGAGTCATGTCGACCACTGTTTTGCCCAGCTTTTCCAGCTGCGCCCAGTGTTCGGCGTGAGCCATGGCCGAGGTGCAGTCGAACACCACATCGCAGATGGCCGGGTCCTTGACGATCGCCTCGATGCCGCGGTCGGATATCGGCACGCCCAACTGGCTGGCGCGCTTCATGCCTGCCGAATTGAAGTTACGTCCCGCGAACAAGGTGCAGGTCAGGTGCTGCGAACGCATTGCCTTGACCAGCAGGTCGGTGCCGATATTGCCGGAGCCGATGATCGCGATCTTCAGTTTGTCGGTTGATTTCATCTGTTTTCACTCATTTTTGGTGCGCTACCGCTTGCCAGGATGATCGCGGATTCCGCGGCAACGCCCTCGGCGGAAGAATAGGCTGGCTGATAGCCCAGCGCAGCGGCCAGTCTCTGCGTCGAATAATAGTGCGGCTTGCCGCCGGTAGCATTGACGCCTGCCGCCCCGGCAGCCAGTTCATAGCGCAGGCCGAAGCGCTGCTGCATCAGGCTTAGCAGCTCGGTCTTGCTGATCGGCGCCCGGCTGTAGCAGTCCAGTGCCAGGTTGCCCGGCGCGCCATCGAGCACGCAGGCCACCATGCGGTGGAAGTCGTCCGGGTGCAAATAGTCGCGCACCATCTGGCTGTCGCTGGCCTGCAGCACCTGGCCGTCGCGAATTGCGCGCAGGATGTCGGTGATAAAGAAGCGACCCGCCAGGTCCTGGCTGCGGCTGAAGTAATTGAACACGCGCAGGTCCGTGATCGCATGGTCGGGCATGGCGCGGTGCTTGCACTCGGCGTGCAGCTTGGCAACCGCGTAGTAATCCTGCGGCGCCAGGTGGTTGATCGCCAGGCTGGCCACGGTATCCGGACCGGCCGGCTGCAGGAAGCCGCTGCCATAGGCGGCGCCGCTGCTGAGGAACAGGTAGCGGCGCTCCGGATTGGCGCGCAGGCCGGCCAGGGCCAGGTCGTCGTATTGCTGGGTAATCGCAAAGATGTCGCCGCCCATCCTGGCCGCCCGCTGCGGATCGCCAACCCCGACGAAATTCAGCACCGCTTCATGCGGCGCGCTGCCGTAGCTGTCGTAGCCGTGCACCGCGCAGTCCAGTTGCCGCGCCGCCAGCCAGTCTCGCATGGCAGCCTGGTCGCGCACGTACAGCAGGAGGTCGCGTCTGCCTTCGCGCGCCAGGGACAGGATCAGGTCCTTGGCGATCTGGCTGTTGGCACCGAGGATGGCAACGCGGCTCATGGGGTTCACAAGGTCCTGGACTTTTCGTGCATGCCCTGCAGCATGGCCTGGTCCAGTACATCGCGCGGCAGCAGCGGCGACAGGTCTTCCAGCGGCGGCGAGACCAGGCTGCCATCTTCCCGCGCAACGACCGAGAGCTTCGGCGAGAACAGCTGTTCCGGATGCATGAAGACCTCGCAGATTACCGGGCCTGTTGCCGCCTGCACCTGCTCCAGGGTCGCATCGACTTCATCCCACTTGCGGATCTGGAACGATGGAATGCCGAACGCGGTCGCCAGCTTGGAAAAGTCGGGGCACGACACGCCGGACTTGCGGTCGGTGCCAACGTAGCCGGACCTGAACAGCGAGTTCTGCGTATGCTTGATCATCAGGTAGCCATCATTGTTGAAGATGAACAGCTTGATCGGCAACTGGTGGTGCACCATGGTTTGCAGTTCCTGCAGGTTCATCATCATGCCGCCGTCGCAATTCAGGCACATGACTTCGCCGCGCTCGTTGGCGAACGAAACGCCGAGCGCGGCAGGCAGGCCGTAGCCCATCTCGCCCAGGCCGGTGGAGGTCATCAGGCGCTGGCCATCCTTGATGCGCAGCACCTGATGGCCGCACAGCAAGGCGGTGCCCATATCGGTGACCACCACCTGGCCGGGCTTGAAATGGCGGTTAAGGCGCTCCATGAAGCGGTAGGAGTTCATGAAGCCGCCCTTGTCGGCATGCTCTTCGCCCACCCAGGGGAATTGCGCCTCGTAGGCGCGGCATTTCTCCAGCCATTCCTGGCGCGCTGGCAGCGCGGCCATGGCCTCCAGCCGGCTGAGCAGGGCATCGAGGAAGACTCCCGCATCGCACACAATATTCTGCGTAGTGCGGCTGGCCAGCTTGTGCGCTTCAGCGTGGTCGATATCGACCACGTCGATGCGCGCCATGCGTGCCAGCTCGGTCAGGTCGTATCCGACCTGCGGGATCGCAAGGCGGGTGCCGATGGCCAGCACATAGTCGCTGTTTTGCAGGATAAAGTTGGCGGAGCGCTGCCCGTACACGCCGGCGCGGCCGAAGACCAGCGGGTGGTCGGAGTCGATCATGTCGATGCCGGCCCAGGAAACCAGCGCCGGCATGCCCAGCTTTTCCAGCAGCGGCGCGATCTTACGCTCGGCGCCCGCCAGGCGAATGCCGTTGCCCAGCCACAGCAGCGGGCGTTCGGCCGCCACCAGCGCGGCGACCGCGCTGTCAACCTGCTGCGATACCGCGGCGTCCAGGTAGCCGGTGGCGACCGGCGCCTCGAAGTGCGCAACGCTGTCGCGCGTGATGCGTGCGGCCTGCACATCCATCGGGATCTCGATCCATACCGGCCCCGGACGCCCGGCCAGCGCATGATGCACGCCCTTCTCCAGTTCAAACACGGCCTGCTCGCCCCGGGTAACGCGCTGCTGGTACTTCGATACACGCTCCACCATCTGGCACGAATCGTAGCCCTGCACGCCCCACATGCGCAGCGGGTTCTCAGCGAAGGTGAATTTCGAGTTCTCGTTGCCGGCGATGACCAGGCAAGGAATCGAATCGGCCCAGGCCGACACCACGCCGGTCACGCCGTTGGTGGAACCGGCGCCGGTGGTCAGCAGGGCTGCCGCCAGGCGGCCGTTGGTGCGATAGTAGGTCTGCACGGCCATGGCGGCAGCCTGCTCGTGGTGTACGCACACGATCTCGGTGTAGCCGTGCCGGGTAATCGCTTCGAACAGGTGGACATTGCCGGCGCCGATGATGCCGAAAACATGCTTGATCCCCAGCTGTTCCAGGGCTTCGGCCAGCAACTGGGCAACCTTGATTTTGTCTTGTGCATCCATCAGAAATTCACGCCAAAGTAAGCTTCGATTTTTTCAACGGCGTAGTCCAGCATTTCGCGGGTCAAGCCCGGGAATACGCCAATCCAGAAGGTGTCGTTCATGATCCGGTCGGAGTTGGTCAGCTCACCCGAGATGCGGAAATTACGGCCCTGCATGTACGGCTGGCGCACCAGGTTGCCGGCGAACAGCAGGCGCGTACCGATCTTGTGCTGGTCCAGGTAGGTCAGCAGGTCGACGCGCGCGGTGTTCGCTTCCGGCTTCAACGTGAGCGGGAACCCGAACCAGGACGGGTCGGAATTGGGCGTTGCCTCGGGCAGGATCAGGAACTCCGCACAGCTGGCCAGGCGCTCTTTCAGGTAGGCGAAATTGGCCTTGCGGGCGGCGATGAAATCGTCGACGCGGTCGAGCTGGGCGAGGCCGCAGGCAGCCTGCATGTCGGTGATCTTGAGGTTGTAGCCCAGGTGGCTGTAGGTGTACTTGTGGTCATAGCCGGGCGGCAGCGTGCCGAAGCACTGGCAGAAACGCTTGCCGCAGGTATTGTCCTTGCCCGGCGGGCAATAGCAGTCACGGCCCCAGTCGCGGAAGGACTCGGCGATCAGCTTCAGTTCCGGGTTGTTGGTAAACACCGCGCCGCCCTCCCCCATGGTGATGTGATGGGCTGGATAGAAGCTGATCGTGCCAATATCGCCGAAAGTGCCGACCAGCTTGCCGTCATAGGTGGCGCCCAGGGCATCGCAGCAATCCTCGATCAGCCACAGCTTGTACTTCTTGCACAGGGCGACAACGGCCTCGAGGTTGTACGGATTGCCCAGCGTGTGGGCCAGCATGATGGCCTTGGTCTTGCCGGTGATGGCCGCTTCGATCAGCGTGGCATCGATGTTGTAGGTGCCCAGTTCGACGTCGACGAATACCGGCACCGCGCCGAATTGCAGGATCGGATTGACGGTAGTCGGGAAACCGGCTGCAACGCCGATCACTTCGTCACCGGGCTGGATGGCGCGCGCGCCCAGCTTGGGCGAGGTCAGCGCGCTGAACGCAACCAGGTTGGCCGACGAGCCGGAATTGACGGTGATCAGGAATTCCACGCCCAGGTACTTGGCCAGGCGCGCCTCGAACTGGTCGTTGAAGCGGCCGGTGGTCAGCCAGGCATCGAGAGATGCCTCGACCATCATCTGCATTTCCGGTGTGCCGACTACCTTGCCGGCCGGCGGAATCACGGTCGTGCCTGGGTCGAAGGCGCGCGGTGCGCCGGCCAGGGCGCCGTATTCGGCCACCAGTGCCGCGATCTCCTGGCGCAATTGTTGGGGAGTTTTTTGTGTGCTCATCTTGCTTGACTTGGTGGCTGGATAATTGGAATCAGCTTGTTTTGATAGGCGTGGATTTGACCCAGCGTCAGGGCGCGCACGTCGGCGCCGCCCTGGCGCTGGCGCGACCAGTCGACGATCATGCCCAGCGCAGGCTCCAGGCGCAGCGCCGGCTGCCAGCCGAGCCGGGCACGCGCCTTCGAAATATCGAGCTTGAGGTAGGTCGCCTCGTGCGGATGCTCGCCGGCATCGACCTGTGACCGCGCGCCCTCGCCCCACAGCGCGGCCATGGTGTCGACGATCCAGCCGACCGGCATGGCGTCCTCGTCGTTGGGGCCGAAATTCCAGCCTTCGGCAAATGCCACGCCGTCGCCATACAGCTTTTCAGCCAGCATCAGGTAGCCGCGCAGCGGCTCGAGTACATGCTGCCATGGACGCACGGCATGCGGGTTGCGGATATGCACCACGCGGCCTTGTTCAAAGGCGGCCAGGATATCGGGCAGCAGGCGATCCTGCGCCCAGTCGCCGCCGCCGATCACGTTGCCGGCGCGCACGCTGGCAATGGCCACGCCGTGCCGCGCATAGTCCTTCTCGTGAAAGAAGGACTGGCGGTAGGCCGCGGTGACCAGCTCGGCGCAGCCCTTGCTGCTGCTGTACGGATCGTAGCCGCCCATCGG
Source organism: Duganella sp. Root336D2 (assembly GCF_001425005.1). Lineage (GTDB taxonomy): Bacteria > Pseudomonadota > Gammaproteobacteria > Burkholderiales > Burkholderiaceae_D > Rugamonas. The sequence continues at coordinate 123,420 of NZ_LMDB01000033.1, forward strand.
CTCGTTTTCGCGGTAGGCCCAGAGCCACTCGCGGTTTTCGTAGCATTTGTCGGTGGTAATGTTGACCACGGCCTTGACGCCGGGCGCCAGGCGCACGGCTTCGAGCAGGTTGACGGTACCCATGACATTGGTGGCATACGTTTCGACCGGCTCGGCGTAAGAATGGCGTACCAGCGGCTGGGCCGCCATGTGGAACACGATTTCGGGACGGTGCTCGGCCACCACGGCGCGCACGGCGGCCAGGTCGCGGATATCGCCGATCACGCTGTCCATGCCGGCCGCTACCCCAGCCTCGTCGAACAGGCTGGGACTGGTTGGCGGAGCCAGCGCATAGCCCACCACCTGCGCGCCCATGGATTGCAGCCACAGCGCCATCCAGCTGCCTTTGAATCCGGTGTGGCCCGTCAGCAGGACGCGGCGGCCGCGCCAGAACCCTGGATTCACGACCAAACCTTCCACGGTGCTTCGCCGGACTGCCACAGCTCTTCCAGGTAGGTCTTGTCGCGCAGGGTGTCCATCGGCTGCCAGAATCCGTGATGCGGGAAGGCGGCAAGCTGGCCTTCGCTGGCCAGGCGCTCGAGGGGCTCGCGTTCCCATACAGTCTTATCGTCGCTCAGGTAATCAAGTACGTCCGGCGAGAGAACAAAGAAACCGCCATTGACCAAGCCGCCGTCGCCCTTGGGTTTTTCGACAAAGCTGACAACCTTGTCGCCCTGCAGGTCGAGCGCGCCGAAACGGGCTGGTGGCACCACGGCCGTCAGGGTCGCCTTGGTGTTCTGGGTGCGGTGGAATTCGATCAGGGCGCCGATATTCACGTCGGACACCCCGTCGCCGTAAGTCAGGCAGAAAGCCGGCTCGTTCTTCACATGGTCGGCGACGCGCCGCAGGCGGCCCCCGGTCATGGTCTGTTCGCCGGTATCGACCAGGGTCACTTTCCATGGTTCGGCGTAACGCTGGTGCACCTCCATCTGGTTGCGCGCGATATCGAAAGTCACATCCGAGGTATGCAGGAAGTAATTGGCGAAATACTCCTTGATCATGTACCCCTTGTAGCCGCAGCAGATCACGAATTCGTTGATGCCGTAGGCCGAATACGTCTTCATGATATGCCAAAGGATAGGCTTGCCGCCAATTTCGACCATCGGTTTCGGCCTGACATGGGTTTCCTCGGAAATACGCGTTCCAAGCCCGCCTGCCAAAATTACTGCTTTCATTTTCGCCCTTTACAAAGTCCAGAACAAACCCCGGCATCTGGAGGCTGTTACCCGTGGTGCCAATATGTCAATAAACCCACAGCCTGAACGGGCGCGTTATTGTAATTTACTTTTTCCCATACGCAACGGAATCGCCTTTCATAAAATACAATTCCCGGACGCAACCGTCGCCTTGACGATTATATTAGGGCTCGATCGTTCGACAATGGCGGAGCAATCCTTTGTCGCATTATCGCCATAGCGCCAGGATCGTTGCTGACCTCGAAAGAAAAAAGCCGCCTTGCGGCGGCTTTTCGGTCTTGGCCCGGGCTTAGAAACGGTAGCCGACCGACAGGCTGACTGCCAGCGGGTCCAGCTTGATGTCCAGCGTCTGGCCGGTGGAGAAGTGGGCGGTGGTCTTGAGCTTGGTCTTGACCACGTTCAAGTCGGCAAAGTAACGCTCGCCGAGCTTGGCGGTGGCGCCGATCACCAGGCTGCCTGCGTGCTTGGCATCTAGCGAGTAGGTTGCCGGCTGGCCGCCGGTATTCAGCACGGCGGTCAGCTGGGCCGAGCCGGTCTCTTTCTGGAAATAGGCGTAGCTGTAGCCAACGCCAACGTAGGGACGCACGGTTGCAGTCGGCTCGAACATGCGGTACTGCAGGAAGAGCGTCGGCGGCAGCGCCTCGGCGGTACCGAGCTTGCCGGTGCCCTCGATCGTGCCGGCGCCGTACAAGGTGTGCTTGTACGGCACGCCCAGCATCAGTTCGGTGCTCACGTGATCGGTGATCATGTAGCCGATGCTGAAGATCGGCTTGGTGTCCGAACCCACGTCAGCCTTGATGCCAGGCTTGGAAGGCGCGGTCACGTCGCCCGAGGTAACGTCAGGCGAAATGCGGTTGACGCCGACCTTGCCCAGCCATTCACCCTTGGATTGCGCCGCTGCGCCCGACGCTGCGCCCAGCGCGGCCACGACGGCCAGCAGCTTTACGGCGGTGTTGATACCTTGTGTCATTTTGTCTCCTGTGTCCTGTAATTACAGCCAGCCCTTGGCTACCATTTTTTCCGAAACATAGCGCGCCAGCAGCAGGTGCAGGAACGGGGTCGGATGCACGGTGTCGGCATAGGCGTAATGGCTCACATCGCCGGCCTTCAGGTTGCTCGCGCTGCAGCCCAGCGAATTGCCCAGGATATTCTTGGCGGGAGTCAGGTCGCAAGCGGATTCGGTGACATTGGTCAGGCCGTATGGCGCAGGATTGGTTGCCTGGTCGTGGCTGGCGCTGTACGTGTCCACCAGCAGGATCTTGGCGTCGCCCGACAGGCCGGCCGCCAAGGTATCGTTGAAGGCCTTGACCATACCGTCGATCAGTGCGCGGGTGCTGGCCGATTGCGACAGGCCGGACGGGGTGTTGGCGATGTCCGGCATATTGTTCACCACCACGAAGTTGGCGCCATTGGCCACGACCTGGGTCTTGACCAGTGCCACCAGTTCGGCGCCTGCCTTGGCAATGTTCTGCACCAGGACCGGCGCCTGCGCGGCGGCGTAGTCGGCACCAGCCTTGGTACCGGCGGCAGTGGCATCAGCCTCCGCCTTGACACCCATCGGGCCATACACGGCTGGTGAAGCGGCGGCGGCATTGCCAGCCAACTCGGCTGCCTTCGCGGCGGCAATCACGATGGAGGTGCTGGTGCTGCCAGCACGTGCGGCTTCGGTGGCGATGGCCAGCGCGATCGATTGCACGGCAGTGGCGGGGTTGGTGGCGCCGGCCGCCAGCTGGGTTGCCAGGCTGGTGGCGAAGGCGGTCTTGGCGGCAGCAGTGCCGGCGGCGGTTGCACCAGTCGACAATTGCTCGAGGCTGATCAGGACATCGTTGTTGCCGCCCATGACGTAGACGATCTCGTCGCCCTTGAACTTGCCGCCCACGATCGCCAGGTGGTTCTTGACCTGGGTAACCAGCGGTACGGTCAGCGCGCCCAATGGGCTGCCGGCCAGTTTATTGCCTGGACCGACAGGATTGGTCACGCGGGCGCCGCCCTGCGCATAGCCAAAGCAGCCTGCCTTGGCTTGCACCGGGACGCTGAAGCCACTGGCGGCATCGCCATCCAGGCCGGTCACGGCCGGGCATGGTGCCGGCAGGCCGACTTGTGCAGCCATCAGCTCGGTCCAGTTCTTGCCGGTCAGGGCCGGATTGGTCTTGGTGCTGTCGCCGTTGATGGTGAAGGTGCCGCCGCCGATGGCTTGCACGGTGCCGACCTTGTAGGTACCGACGTCCGACAGGCTGTCGCCGAAGGTGATCTGGGAGGAATATTTAAGCTTGGGGGCTTGATCGCCTGGACGTGGATCGTTGCCGCCGCAACCGGCAATAACTGCCGCTGCCATGACCGTCATGGCAAGTTTGAAATGACGCATTGTGTCTCCGGAATGGTTTTTTTGAGTGCTTTGCGAACGTGCGTGCTATTCGCTGCCAAACTAATATGCCAGCACACACTTGCCCGTTACAAGTAGAAATTTGTAAAAACGATAGCATTTCTCAATCAAGGGCAGCGACTGTAGCAGCCATACATCAGCATTGCAAGTTACTCCCCTTCCGCCCAGGCCGGCTGGGCAAATTCCTGCTTCAGGATATCGGTGAAACGCCGCGTGCGCCAGCTCTTCAGCACAGACTTGATTCCATTCATTATAATTTCCATAATGAAAATCCCTCTCCTTCTCCTTACCCTTGGAGTGCTGTGCAGCGCGCCACTCCACGCCGATCCAGCCCGGTTTACACCATCCCAGTTGCAGCAAGACCTGCAATTCGTCCGCACTGCCATCGAAAGCACGCACCCGGAACCGGCGCTGCGCTCGGGGCAGCAAGCCTACGAGAAAGCCTTCCAGACGGCGCAAGCCAAGCTTGGCCAGCCGCTGTCGCGTGACGAAGCATGGCGCGTGCTGGCGGCCATGAATCCGGTTTTCAACGATGCCCACCTTGGCGTCGTTTTCCCCGACTGGCGGGCGGAAACACGGACCCACCTGCAAGCGGGCGGCAAGCTGTTTCCGTTCGAGGTCATGATCGACGGCCAGCAACGTTTGCGCATCGTCGCCGGCCTGGGCGGCGCCACAAGCACACTGGCAGGCAGCGACATCGAAAGCATCAACGGCATGCCGTCGGCGCGCATCCTGCGCGAGCTGGGAGCGCTGGTGCATGGCGATACGCCGGCCTTCCGCAACAAGCTGCTGGAGCGGCGCTTCTGGCTGTACTACTGGAAGAACTATGGCGCAGCCGAACACTTTATGCTGAAGGCAGGCGCCCAGGAGATGGACGTTCCCGCCGCAGCCTCGCTACCGGCCGCAGTAGCCGGTGAAAAATCGTTCGAGCAGACTTTCCAGTTCCGCATGCTGCCAGGCGGCGTCGGGCTGCTGACCGTCAACCAGTTCGCCTGGCCGGACAAGCAGCGCTTCTACGATTTCACCGGACGCGCCTTCACCACTTTGCGCGATGCCGGTGCTCAGACGCTATTGATCGATGTGCGTGAAAACGGCGGCGGCGATGACGATATGTGGAAGACCGGCATCCTGCGCTACATCGCGGATAAGCCCTATCGCAACGGATCGAGCTATGTGAAGAAGGTGCTGGAGGGCCGTGCCGGCCCTGGCGAAAAAGTTGGCGATATTGTCAGCGGCAACGTCGATAGCTGGGTCCAGCCGGAACCGGCGCATCCGCTGCACTTTGGCGGCAAGGTCTTCGTGCTGGTGGGCGACCTGACTTATTCCTCCGCCATCCTTTTCAGCAATACGGTGCAGGATCACGGCTTCGCCAGGCTGGTCGGCGCCGGCGGCTACGCCTACGTGCGCCAGACCGGCGGCACGCAGAAACAGCATGTGCTGCCGAACACCGGGCTCGAAGTCGTGGTGCCGCGCTTCGTGCTCGACCGCCCCTCAGGCAAGCGTGAACCGGCTCTGGTGCAGCCGGATATCGTGCTGGCCGACGATCCTTTCGATCGCGACGCGCTGGTCAGGGCGCTCCTGAAGCATCCTGCCGCAGCAGCGAATTGAAGTAATTCCGGGCGGCCAGCAAACACGGGGCGCCGGCCAGGCGCGAGTGGTAGCTTTCCATCAGAAGTTCGCTGGCGCTGCGGCCGCTCTTGCCCGCTTCTTCCTCCGCCTTCTTCATGCTCTCCGCACTGATCAGGGCGAAGCTGCGGCGGGCGGTGCTGAACTCGTCCTGGGTACCCTGGTCTTCCAGGTCGACCACTGTGGGCGGCGCACCGTGCTGGCTGAAATATTCCGCCGCCGCCGTGGCGTTAAAGAAGGGCACGGAAGGATCCTTGCTGCCGCCGCACAGCAGCAAGGGGCTTTGCGGCGTGTAATTGCGCAGGTCGTTTTTCAGCATCCATTTACGCAGGTTGTTGGCGGGCGTGCAGTCGCCGTCATCGCAGGGATGCTGGGCCAGGTCTTGCAAATAGGCGTCGCGGTAGCTGGTGCGTACCAGGTGCGGATTGCTGAAATAGGCGGAAGCGCCCCTGCCCTGCGGCTGCGAATCGAGCGCGAAGAGCGCAGCCTTGGGCAGTTTGCCTTGCTTGACCAGTTCCTTGCGCGTCATCCTGGTCGGGAACAGGGTCTCGATACCGCTGGCATATTGCAGCTCATACAGCTCTTCCGGCTTGCCGTAGATGGCGGCGCCCGCACGCTGGGCGGAAGTGGCGATCAGCGGCAGGTAGATGGTGATGCCGGCGTTCGGCTGGCCGCTGAACACCATGTCGGAAAAGCGCGCCATCGCATATGGTCCGGACAGGCCCGCGGCAGCGGCAACCTTGAATTCGCTGCCCTGCTGCATGGCGCGCTGGGTGGCCAGCGTCACGTGGCCGCCTTGCGAGTAGCCGGCCAGGAACAGCTGCGGTGCCGCCTGCACTTTGAGTTGCGCCATCGCGCTGCGGGCGGCGCGCATGGCGTCGATCATGTCGGCCGATTGCTGCTCCGCGTTCAGGTAGGGATGGTAAGGCAGGGAGGAGCCGTCATAGCCGGCGTAATTCGGTGCTACGACAATATAGCCTTGCGCCGTGAACAAGGCAGCCACCAGCTTGGCCTCGCCGCGCAGGCGCGCCATATTGTGGTCCTTGGCGGTCGAGGTACCGTGGGCGTACAGCAGCACCGGCCGCGGCCCCTGGCAGGCAGGGTCCTTCCCGGACGGCAGGATCAGCGCGGTGCTGGCATCAGTCGGCTCGCCGCTGCCGCCAACGGTGCTGTACCGCAGGCTGTAAGTGGTGATGGTGCAGCGCGGTTTGCCGGCAGCTTCGGCCAGCGCACTGCCGGCTTTTTCCAGCACTTCGGCCAGCATCTCGGGTTCGATGCGCTTGGAGGTGCTGAACACACCGGTTTCGATACGGGACAAGGTGGGGCCGGACAACAGCGTGCCGCGTCCGGGCGCGGCCAGCGTGGCGCGCGAGACGGCGCCCGATTCAGCGCCGCCATACGCCGGCGCGCCGGGCAACATGGCAATCGTGGCGGCGCACGCCACACTGCGTGCGATGTGTACCGTGCTGCGGGACATGGCTGCCTCCTCGCTTGCGCAGGAGGCGGGCCGCCCCGCTGCGGTTACGACTTCAGGAAACGCTCAATAATGCCGGTCGAACCGAAGGCGGCGCGGCGCAGGCGGTCGTTGACGCCCAGCCAGGCATCGTCGCTCGGCGGTGCTTCCACGAGGATCAGCTCTACCTGCTGCTGGTCCATCGCGCGCAACGCGGCATACACACCATAAGCATACCCTTTTGGCTCGGCCGGGAGCGCCACATTTGGTTGAGTGAGCGCAAACGGCGAGTAGTGGATCAGCGCGGCACACCGCCCACGCAGCGTGAGTTCCGCAAGGGTTTTTTCGATGTCGCCAGTCGGCAACAGTGCTACCGGCGCCTTGGGCGCGTAATGCGATTCCAGCGTGCCTGAGGCGCGCGGCGCGGCCTGGTCGGGCTGGCGCGGCATGCTGCCGATCACGTCCGCGATCTGCTGTGCCGTGATGTGGCCGGGACGCAGCAGCACCGGGCCATGCGAGGCCAGGCGCGACATGTCGAGGATGGTTGATTCGATGCCAACCTGGCTCGCACCGCCATCGAGGATGGCGGCCAGGCGCGGGTCGTCGCCGAACTCGTCATGCACGTGCTGGGCGGTGGTTGGGCTGACGTTGCCGAACTTGTTGGCCGAAGGTGCTGCCACGCCACCCTTGCCTTCCTTGAATGCTTGCAGCAGCTGCATCGCCACCGGGTGCGACGGGCAGCGGATGCCGACCGTATCCTGGCCGCCGGAAACGGCGTCGGGAATGCGGGCATTGCGCTTCAGGATCAGGGTCAACGGGCCGGGCCAGAAGGCACGCACCAGGGCGCGCGCCTCATCCGGTACTTCGGTGGTCCAGTAATCGATGTCGGCGCCGGGGGCGACGTGTACGATCACCGGATGGTCCTGCGGCCTGCCTTTGGCGGCGTAAATCTTTGCTACGGCAGCCGGGTTCTCCGCATCCGCACCGAGGCCGTACACGGTCTCGGTGGGGAACGCGACCAGGTCGCCGTTCGCCAGCGCGGCTGCCGCGCCGGCGATGTTGCGCGATGCTGCGTCGGTCATGCTTCGATCCCGAGGATGGCGCAGGCCGCGTTGAGGTGCTGCTGCGCTTCCGCCAGCGTCGGTGCGACGAAGGTCAGGTGGCCCATCTTGCGGGCACGGCGCGGTTCTTCCTTGCCGTACAGGTGCAGGTTGGCGCCTGGCAGCGCCAGGACCTTGTCCCACGCCGGTTCGCGTACATCGTCGCCCTCGCCTTCGTACCAGATGTCGCCCAGGATGTTCAGCATGACAGCCGGCGAATGCTGGCGCACATCGCCCAGCGGCAGGCCGGCCATGGCACGAACCTGCTGTGCGAACTGGCTGGTGACGCAGGCGTCGATGGTGTAGTGGCCGCTGTTGTGCGGACGCGGCGCCATCTCGTTGACCACCAGCGAACCATCGGCCAGCACGAAGAACTCGATGCACAGCACGCCGACGTAGCCCAGCTCCGCCACGATGGCTTTCGCTGCGGCCTGCGCTTTGGCGGCGCAATCGTCGGTGATGTTCGGACCCGGCACAGTGGTGGTGAACAGGATGCCGTCGCGGTGCACGTTTTCGGCGATCGGGTAGACCACCGAGGCGCCGTCGGCAGCACGTGCGGTCAGCACCGACACTTCATACGCCAGCGGCAGCATCTTCTCCAGCAGGCAGGTAACCTTGCCCATGCCGTCGAAGGCGGCACGCACGTCGTCGCGCGACTTCACGCGCACCTGGCCCTTGCCGTCGTAGCCCATGCGGACAGTTTTCAGGATACCCGGCAGCAGGTCATCGCTGATGGCGTCGATATCGGCGTCGGCCGCAATGACTTTATGCGGCGCCGGCATCACGCCCGACTTGGCGGCACTGGCGACGAAGAAGCTCTTTTCCGCAATGCGGTCCTGCGCCACGGACACGCCGTGCGCATTCGGCGCCACGAAGACCGATTGCGCCAGGCGCGACAGGCTGTCGGCCGGAACGTTCTCGAACTCGGTGGTGACAGCCACGCATTGCGCAGCCAGTGCATCGAGGCCGGCGGCATCGCTGTAGCCGGCGTTGATCAGGCGATTCGCCGCCTGCCCCGCAGGGCAGTCAGCGGCAGGCTCCAGCACGGCCACGTTGTAGCCCATGCTCTGCGCGGCGTGCGCGAACATGCGGCCAAGCTGGCCGCCGCCCATCACGCCCAGCCACGCTGGAGGGTTCTTCACATTGCTCATACAGGCAAAACCATTGCTTTAGCGGCCGCGGTCTGGGTCACGCGGAATTCTTCCAGTTTGGCAGCCAGCGCATCGTCGGTGGTGGCGATGATCGCCACCGCGGTCAGGCCCGCGTTGGCAGCGCCAGCCTCGCCGATGGCGAAGGTCGACACCGGCACGCCTTTCGGCATCTGCACGATGGACAGCAGCGAGTCTTCGCCGCGCAGGTACTTGGAGGGCACAGGCACGCCCAGCACCGGCACGATGGTCATTGCAGCCACCATGCCAGGCAGGTGGGCCGCGCCGCCGGCGCCGGCGATAATGGCGCGCAGGCCGCGAGCGCGGGCGCTCCTGGCGTAGGCGTACATCTCGTCCGGCATGCGGTGGGCGGAGATCACTTGCGCTTCATACGGCACGCCGAACTGCTTCAGCATGTCGACCGCGTTCTTCATCACGTCCCAGTCCGAGGACGAGCCCATGATGATGCCGACCAATGGCTTGTTTTGATCGGACATGGCTTATACCTTCAGCTTTTCGCCGGTCAGGCGTTCGATGGCTTCGAAGTACTTGGCCTGGGTCTTTTCGATCACTTCCGCTGGCAGCGCTGGTGCCGGCGGGGTCTTCTGCCAGTCCGTCAGGGTTTCCAGGTAATCGCGCACGAACTGCTTGTCGTAGGACGGCGGCGAGATGCCTGGACGGTAGGAGTCGGCCGGCCAGAAGCGCGAAGAGTCGGCGGTCAGCACTTCATCCATCAGGTGCAGGACACCGTTGTCGTCCAGGCCGAATTCGAACTTGGTGTCGGCGATGATGATGCCCCTGGTGGCAGCGTAGTCGGCAGCGGTGGTGTACAGCTTGATCGCGACTTCGCGGATCCTGGCAGCCAGTTCGGCGCCGATTTTCTTTTCCATCTCTTCGAAGGAGATGTTTTCATCGTGTTCGCCCAGGTCGGCCTTGGCGGCCGGGGTGAAGATTGGTTCCGGCAGCTTGTCGGCTTGCTGCAGGCCTTCCGGCAGCTTGATGCCGCAGATGGAACCGCTGGCCTGGTAGTCTTTCCAGCCGGAGCCGATGATGTAGCCGCGTACCACCGCTTCCACCAGGATTGGCTTCAGGCGCTTCGCCACAACGGCGCGGCCTTTCACCTGCTCCACTTCGTCCTGTGCCACCACGGACTCCGGCGTCACGCCGGTCAGGTGGTTAGGGACGATGTGGCCCAGTTTCTCGAACCAGAAATCGGACATCTGGTTCAGGACCATGCCTTTGCCGGGGATCGGCTCGTTCATCACAACGTCGAACGCGGACAGGCGATCGGTGGTGACGATCAGGATCTTGTCGGTGCCGACGGCGTAGTTGTCGCGCACTTTACCGTGGCCCAGCAGGGGGAGGGATTTGATGGAGGATTTGTACAGGCTGTTCATGGCGGGGGTACTTTGAGAGTTTTAAACCGGTAAACCCGGGTCAGACCCAAGGGTCAGACCCGACCGGCGGCGGTCGCGTGTCCGGGTCAGACCCTTGGGTCCGACCCTGCCTTACCGGTTTTATTACTTGACGATCTGGGCCAGCTCGCCGGCCTTGTAACGCTCAGCCATCTTCTCCAGCGAGATCGGCTTGATCAGGGACGCACGGCCTTCGCAGCCGAACGACAGGAAGCGTGCCTTCACCACTTCTTCAGCAGCAGCGCGGGCTGGCTTCAGGAAGTCGCGTGGATCGAACTTCGATGGGTTTTCGAACATGTACTTGCGCACAGCCGCAGTCATGGCCAGGCGGATATCGGTGTCGATATTGATCTTGCGCACGCCGTGACGGATGCCTTCCTGGATCTCTTCCACAGGCACGCCGTAGGTTTCCTTCATGTCACCGCCGAATTCACGGATGATGGCCAGCAGTTCCTGCGGCACGGACGACGAACCGTGCATCACCAGGTGGGTGTTAGGAATGCGGGCGTGGATTTCCTTGATGCGGTCGATCGCCAGGATGTCGCCGGTTGGCTTGCGGGTGAACTTGTAGGCGCCATGCGAGGTGCCGATAGCGATTGCCAGCGCATCGCACTGGGTCTTCTGCACGAAGTCGGCAGCTTGCGCCACGTCGGTCAGCAGCTGTTCGCGGGTCATGGTGCCTTCCGCGCCGTGGCCGTCTTCCTTGTCGCCCTTCATGGTTTCCAGGGAGCCCAGCACGCCCAGTTCCGCTTCCACGGTCACGCCGATGGAGTGGGAAAACTTCACCACTTCCTTCGACACTTCCACGTTGTACTCGTAGGAAGCAACGGACTTGCCGTCAGCCATCAGGGAACCGTCCATCATCACCGACGAGAAGCCGGATTTGATTGCAGCCATGCAGACTGCCGGCGACTGGCCGTGGTCCTGGTGCATGACGACCGGGATGTGCGGGTAGGCTTCGATCGCGGCGTCGATCAGGTGACGCAGGAACGCCTCGCCAGCGTACTTACGGGCGCCAGCGGAAGCCTGCATGATCACCGGCGCGTTGACAGCGTCGGCGGCGGCCATGATGGCCTGCACTTGTTCCAGGTTGTTGACGTTAAAAGCCGGGATGCCGTAGCCGTGTTCAGCGGCGTGGTCCAGCAGTTGGCGCATGGATACGAGGGACATGGTAGAACTCCAATAACAATAAAGAAATCGTTAGCGTTTATCGTGCCGAGTCGGCGCGGTGAGTGAACTCACCCACTTTCACGATACGCAATGCGTTCGTGCCGCCCACCTTGCCCATCGGTGCACCCCAGGTAACCACAATCATATCGCCCTTCTGGGCAATACCCTGTTTTACCAGGAGGTCTTCCGCGTTGCGCAGCACGACGTCGGTCGGTGCGTCCTGCATCAGCTGGTGGGTGCAAACATTACGGTACAAAGCCAGCTTGCGCTGGGTGGTGGTGCTCGGCGTGAGCGCAATAATCGGGGTGTCGATGTTGTGGCGGCTCATCCACAGCGCGGTGGAACCGGACTCGGTCAGGGCCACAATCGCCTTCACGCGCAGGTGATGCGCGGTGAACAGGGCGCCATAGGCGATCGACTGGTCGATGCGGGTGAAGCGGGCGTTCAGGAAGTCCGCATCGAGTTTGTTGTATTCGGATTGCTCGGCTTCGGTACAGATGGCCGCCATCATTTCCACAGTTTCCACTGGGTATTTACCGGACGCGGTCTCGGCCGAGGTCATCACGGCATCGGTACCGTCCAGCACGGCATTCGCCACGTCGGATACTTCGGCGCGCGTCGGCACCGCGTTGAAGATCATCGACTCCATCATCTGGGTCGCGGTGATGGCAATCTTGTTCGACTCGCGCGCCATGCGGATCATGCGCTTCTGCAGCGCAGGCACGGCGGCGTTGCCTACCTCAACAGCCAGGTCGCCGCGGGCCACCATGATGCCGTCGGAAGCGTTCAGGATCTCCTGCAGCGCAGGAATCGCTTCCGCGCGCTCGATCTTGGCGATCATCAGCGGCTTGAAGCCGAATGGCTCGCCGGCGATATTGGCCAGCTGGCGCGCCATTTCCATATCGGTAGCATTTTTCGGGAAGGAAATCGCCAGGTAATCGGCCTGGAACGACATCGCAGTCTTGATGTCTTCCATATCCTTGGCGGTCAGCGCCGGCGCTGTCAGGCCGCCGCCCTGGCGGTTGATGCCCTTGTTGTTGGACAGCTCGCCGCCGATCTTCACGGTGGTATAGATTTCGCTGCCGATGATCTTATCCACGGTCAGCACGATCAGGCCGTCGTTCAGCAGCAGCACGTCGGCCGGCCTCACGTCGCTCGGCAGGCTCTTGTAGTCCAGGCCCACGCGCTCCTGGCTACCCAGCTCACCATTTTCGCCCCACTTGGCGTCGAGGATGAACTTGTCGCCCTTGGCCAGCTCGATCTTGTTGTTCTCGAACTTGCCGATACGGATCTTCGGACCCTGCATGTCGGCCATGATCGCCACTTCCTTGCCGCATTCCGCAGCCGCCTTTCGCACCAGCGCAGCGCGATCGATATGATCCTGCGCCTTGCCATGCGAGAAATTCAGGCGGACCACGTCGACGCCCGCCTTGATCATCTGGATCAGGATGCTGAGGTCGGTCGATGCTGGGCCGATAGTTGCGACGATCTTGGTACCACGTGCCATGAAGGTTTCCTTCGTGTGAGCTTAAAAAAGTTCAAAAGGCGCCTTGCGGGCGCCTTTTACCGTGTTACTGGGCGCGTTGCGCCAGGATTTCCACTGCCGGCAAGGTCTTCCCTTCCAGGAATTCCAGGAAGGCGCCGCCGCCGGTGGAGATATAGCCGATCTTGTCGGTGATCTGGTACTTGGCGATTGCCGCCAGGGTGTCGCCACCACCGGCGATCGAGAAGCCCTTGGAGTTGGCGATTGCCATGGCCAGGGTCTTGGTGCCTTCGCCGAACTGGTCGAACTCGAACACGCCCACCGGGCCGTTCCAGACGATGGTGCCAGCTTCGGCGATCTGGGCCGCCAGCTTGGCCGCCGTCTTCGGACCGATGTCCAGGATCATGTCGTCGTCCGCCACGTCAGCCACATCCTTGACGGTAGCCACAGCGGTCGACGCAAACTCCTTGGCGCACACCACGTCGGTCGGGATCGGCACCTGGGCGCCACGGGCAGCCATCATGTCGATAATGGCTTTGGCATCGGCCACCAGGTCCGCTTCGGCCAGCGACTTACCGATCTTCAGGCCGGCAGCCAGCATGAAGGTATTGGCAATGCCGCCGCCGACGATCAGGTTGTCCACCTTGTCAGCCAGCGATTTCAGGATCGACAGCTTGGTCGACACTTTGGAACCGGCAACGATAGCCAGCAGAGGACGTGCCGGCGCGCCCAGGGCCTTGCCCAGCGCATCCAGCTCAGCGGCCAGCAGCGGGCCGGCGCAAGCGATCGGAGCGAACTTGGCGATACCGTGGGTGGTAGCTTCAGCGCGGTGCGCGGTACCGAAAGCATCGTTCACGTACACATCGCACAGCTTGGCCATTTTCTCGGCCAGCTCATCGGAATTCTTCTTTTCGCCCTTGTTGACGCGGCAGTTTTCCAGCAACACAACCTGGCCAGCGGCGACTTCCACGCCATCGACCCAGTTCTGCTTCAGTTCAACCGGCTGGCCCAGCAGCTCCGACATACGCTTGGCGATCGGCGCCAGGCTGTCTTCAGCTTTGAATTCGCCTTCGGTTGGACGGCCCAGGTGGGAGGTAACCATGACTTTTGCGCCGGCGCCCAAGGCCGCCTTAATCGCCGGAATCGAAGCACGAATGCGCGTATCTTCGGTGATATTGCCCGCATCATCCTGCGGCACGTTCAGATCTGCACGGATAAAGACGCGCTTGCCCTGCAGCGCGTTCTGCGCTACGAGGTCTTCCAGGCGGTTGAATTTCAGCATGGTTACTCAGGGGTCACAGTTGGAAAGAGCGCTATTTTACCTTAAGCCGAGCCCCCTTAGCCGCCTGATAAGCTCGGGTAAGGCCGATATTTAGTTGCAATTGCATCAATCAAATTCAGTGCCAGGTCTGTCATTTGGACACGAAAACCGCACTTTTGATCTTTCTCAAACCATCGTCGCGCAATTGTGCAGGTGTCAGGCCCAGCACTTGGCGAACGCTGCGGGCCATATGGCTTGGGTGCGAGAAGCCGGCCTCCAGCGCGATCTCGGTATTGGTCAGCATGCCTTCCTGCAGTAGCTGTCGGGCACGCTCAACGCGGCGGGCGAGGACAAAGCGGTGCACCGGCATCCCGGCTGCCTGACGAAACAGTTCCTTGAAGTGGGAAACGCTGAAACCGGCCACGGCTGCCAGTTCCGCCAGCGTCAGCTCCTGGTCGAGCCTGGCTTCGATATAGTCCTGGACGGCGCGCAGCCGCCAGGCCGGCAAGGCGCGGGCGGGCGCCGCGGCGGGCAGGCGGGAGGCTGGCGTTTGCAGCGCCAGCAATCGCGCGGCCAAGGCGCTGGCCAGGCTGTCGGCAAAGATGCGGCCACTGGGATGGCCGTCCTGCTCCTCGGCTCGCATCATCCAGCCGATGTGCTCAATTTGAGGGTCGCGGAGGTGAATGGCAGGCGCCAGCTCAGCGCCCAGGCGCATGTGCTCGGCAGTCTCCCTCATCAGCGATGGGTTCAGGCGCAGCAGCAATGAGGTAGCAGGCGCCGTCAACGTCCAGCGCGTGCTGGAGCCGGCTGGAACCACGCAGAACTGGCCGTGCAACCGGGTCCCCTGCCGTTCATACCGGCAAGCGCGATAGCTGACAGGCACCGGCGCGCCCAAATGCAGGCACAGCACATGCCGGCCATCCACCGGCGAATCGAAGCGGCCGTGCGGGACGGGCGAAGTCAAAACATCCAGCAGCGGCACCTCCTCCCGCACCGGGTAACACGTTGGTCGATTAGTCATTGCGTCCTCTCACGCAGGAAATGGGAGAGTGCGCCGATTCCGGCCAAGGCGCAATAAATTAATCGGCCGATTGTGCTCGCCAGCGGCCGATTATGCGCGCGGCCTGCCAGCGCTGCCGATAGCATCAGTCCAATCAATCAGCCACCGCATGGAGACCTCAATTGAAACGCCGAAACTTCCTTTCCCTGGCTGGCGCAGCGCTTGCCGCCAGCACCGTTCCGCAGCTATCCAATGCCGCCGCCGCAACCGAGGTCGAAAAATTCCGCGCAGCGCGCCGCTTTGCCGGACTGCCCTTTGGCCGCATCGCCTACGTCGAGCGCGGAAACGGACCGGCAGCAGCGCTGTTCCTGCACGGTGCCCCGCTGAACAGCTTCCAGTGGCGCGGCGCGCTTGAGCGCCTGTCGCCGCACCGCCGCTGCATCGCACCCGACTTCATGGGCCTGGGATATTCGGAAGCGCCCGCGCACCAGTCGCTGGCAGCATCCGCCCAGGCCGACATGCTGGCCGCCTTGCTCGACAAGCTCGGCGCCGGCACAGTGGATGTCATCGCCAGCGACAGCGGTGGCGCCGTCGCGCAGCTATTCCTGCTGCGCTACCCGCAACGCGTGCGCAGCATGATGTTGACCAACTGTGATATCGAACCGCACAGCCCGCCCGCTGAAATCGCCCCAGTGCTGGAGATGGCGCGCAACGGCACCCTGGCCGACGACACTGCCAAATGGCTGACCAATAAGGCAATGGCCCGCGCCACTTTTGGCGCCGCCGTCTTCCACAATCCCGCGCAATTGACGGATGAAATCATCGAATACTACGCCGCCCCGCTGGTGAGTTCACCGCTGCGGCGCAAGCAATACCATGAATTCCACAATGCCCTGTCGCCGAACCCGCTGGCCGGCATTGAGGCCGAACTACGGCGCAGCAGCGTTCCCGTAAAAATGGTCTGGGGCGCCAGCGATACGATCTTTACGCTCGCCGATGCGCGCTACCTGGACCAGCTCTTCCCGCGCTCGCAGGGCATTCGCGCCATCCCGGAAGGCAAGCTGTTCTTCCAGGAAGAATTCCCCGACATCATTGCCGAAGAAGCGCGCAAGCTGTGGCAGGTTTAGTAGCGGATCTCCAGGTTGTGTCCGTCCGGGTCTTCGAAGTAGCAAGCCAGCGCCAGTCCGCGCGCACCGTACTGGGGCTGGGGCGTGCTGCCCGAGCGGTCCATATGGTTGCCGCCGAACGGAATGCGGCGCTCGCGCAACTGCATCATCACGCGCTCGAAGTGTTCGGGCTCGACGCGGAAGGCCAGGTGCAGGTGCATGGTTGGCGGCTCCGCCAGCAGGTCCAGCGTGAAACCCTCGCTGACGCGTACGATCTCGAACGGGCCAGCCCTGCCCTCATGCTGGAAGCCCAGCACGCCTTCATAAAAGCGAATTGATGCCGCCGGGTCGCTCACCCGTAAAATCATGTGATCCAGTTCGACCATTTATCCTCCCAACTGTGCTATTGAGATTTCAGGACGGCGCGCTACTGGTTGCTTAGTTGAACACCAGGGAATTTGTGAACCGTTCCCAGCTCTTCAGCGACTCGCCCTCAGCACCCTGGGGCATTGTTACACCAAGCATGTATGTACCTCCCGGCACGCGAATAAACAGGCTACGGGTTGCCATTGTGCTCTCGCCAGGAAGGGAACCTTTCGACAGGACCGATGGGTATCCCCTGAAATTCACTACCTGCTCGGGACTCGCCTTCTCCATTTGCTGATCGTAACTACGGTGCATGCCTGCATCGCGGCCCGACCGCTCGAATACAGCCATGAAGGTAGAGCCAAATGTGTCTTTGGAGCGCAAGATAAATCCGGGTGCATCGCCATTCGCCTTGGTCGCGTCGAATACTTCCCCTGGCAGGTCGACAGAAAAGCCGCCTTCGGTCGAGCGAACATGCTGCCATCCGTCTGCCAACGCTTTCGCCCCCTTATTTTCGTGGGGACGTGTCACCAACCGCGAAATTGCATCCTGGATCGCGGGCATCTGTTTCTCGACCGGCTCCATATAGAAGAACCGGCGCAGTGGAGATACGGCATGGCGCGTGCCGTAGAAGCGGTAGCGCTTACCTTCCATTTGATCTTTGCCGCGCGCCTTGAATGGTTTCCGGCCGCCGGCAAAACAGGGGCTGATTTCCAGCGTCAACGACTTGCCGATCTTTTTCGGATCGCGTTCGGCCACCATCTTGGCTTCTTCAACAGTCACATCGGAGGGATATAGTTTGCCGTTGAAGGTAATGATCGTGTAAACGGTGGCCTCCATGATCCAGTCGGCCTTGTTTGCCGCCTCTTGCGCCGTCGTCACCGCCGATGGGCAACTTCCGTCTCCATAAAAGTCTGCCGCCTGGGTAGCGCCGGCAATCATCAGCAAAGCTGGGATCAGGAAGTTTCGTGCCATAGTTTAGGAGAGAATTAATCGCAATGCCGTAAAGCATGCCATGCCGAACACAATTGTCTCAAGCATATTTCGGCGAACGAGGTAATAGGCGATGGCGGCGGCGCCAGCCAGCAGCTTGTAGTTGTGGAGGCTGAATTCGACTGTGCCTTGCGGGTCGAGCAGCAGGTCGGGCCCGATGATGGCGGCCAGCGCGCAGGCGGGTGCATAGCGCAGCATCTCCTGCACCCGGGTCGGGATCGAGACGTGCTCGCCGATCACCCAGAACGAGGAGCGCGTGACTGCAGTGGCGCAAACCAGGGCGCCGATCGTCAGCCAGATTTCAAGGTCAGACATTGGCGCCCTTTCGTCGTTCGATCATTCCTTCAACCGCCATGGCAGTGACCATGCCAACCAGGACCGCGGCCAGCAGGCCCAGTTTGTACGGGAAGCCATGCGCCAGCACTGCGGTCACGCCGGCTACCAGCGCGCCGCACAAGGCCGGACGACTGGCCACCATCGGCACTGTGATGCAGACAATCGCCAGCGTGCCGGCAAATCCGAGTCCCCATTCGGCCGGCACTGCGCTGCCAAGCAAAATGCCGGCGATGGAGCCGGATTGCCAGGCGAGAAAGTTTGGGTACAGCAGGCCGCGCAGGTAAGACACCTTGCCTGCCTCCGGCTTTTCGGTCGGGTAGCGCTGCATGAAAAAGGCGGTGGTCATGTCGCCGGCGCCGTAGCCAAGCAGGAAGCGGCGCCATAACGGCAGCTTGGCAAAATGCGGCGCCAGTATGGCGGCAAAAATCACGAATCGAAGATTGACCACCACTGCGGTCAGGAAGATCACCCAGATCGGCGCGGCAGCGGCGATCAGCGGCAGCGAGGCGAGTTGCGCGGAACCGGCAAACACCAGCAGGGTCATGCCCAGCGCCTGCCCTACGGTCAGGCCGGATTTGACCATGGCCACACCCACCACCAGGCCCCATGCGGTGATGCCGAACAGGGTTGGGGTGCCGTCTTTCAGCCCTGCGCGCCAGGATGGCTCGTGGTGGGCTGCGACATCGGGCAGGCTATCTGGAGAACTCATTTGCAACCGCTTGGGAAAGCCGACATTCTACCGACGAATGCTTTTCGCTGCCGGGATGCATTAAAATCTTGGTTTTTGATCTTGCGGAGTGTTATAAGATGAGCAACGCCACCCAGCCAGTAGAACTCGATGGCAAAGACCTGCCGGCCTACTGCCCGAATCCAGCCATGCCGCTGTGGTCTTCTCACCCGCGCGTGTTCCTGGACTTCAAGCATGGTGAAGCGAAATGCCCATACTGCGGCACCCAGTACCAGCTGAAGCCTGGTACCGAAGTCGGCCACCACTAATCTATCCCCGGAGCCCGGATGGCAGCACGTAAACACCAGAATGGCAGTGCGGCAGAAGTCGAAGCAGCCTTTTACGATGCCTTGAACCGGGCCGACCTGGAAGCCTTGATGGCGCTGTGGGCGGATGACGAGGAAATCGTCTGCATCCATCCCGGCGGCCCGCGCCTGATCGGGCATGGCGCCATCCGCGATTCCTGGAGTGCACTTTTGGAACACGGCGGGTTGCAAATTCGCCCGTCCCAGCTGCATGAGACACACAACCTGATGAGTTCGGTGCATACTGTCATCGAGGGCGTCACAGCGGCAAGCGGCGAGCCGGCGCACCTGATTGCGACCAATGTGTACGTTAAGACACCGAAGGGTTGGCGCATTGTGTTGCATCATGTGTCTGTAGCGCCGGGACCTGTTCCCGTCGATCCGCGCGCTCAAATACTGCACTAAAAAAAGGGGGATCCGGCCCGCTGGGTCGATCCCAGCCGCGCCATGAACTACATCGCCCCATTCTGGCTGCCGAGCGGCCATTTGCAGACCATTTACCCGGCTACCTGCATAGCCAAGCCCGACGTCCGTTTCCGCCGCGAACGGTGGCATACCCCGGACGCGGATTTCATCGATGTCGATTTCGTCGACGGCACGCCGGGCAAGCCCTTTGTGGTGCTGTTCCACGGATTGGAAGGCTCGTCCGACAGCCATTACTCGCGCGCCCTGATGGCGGAAATCACGCGCCGCGGCTGGTCCGGCGCCGTACCGCATTTCCGCGGCTGTTCCGGCGAAGCGAACCTGGCGCCGCGCTTCTATCATTCCGGCGATTCCGGTGAACTGGACTGGATCATCCGCCGCCTGCATCCGCATGCCACCGGCAAGTTCTACGCTTGCGGCGTTTCGCTGGGCGGCAATGTGCTGCTGCGCTGGCTGGGCGAATCGCAGCACCAGGCAGGGTTTATCGACGCGGCTTGCGCCGTATCGGCGCCGCTCGACCTGGCGCAAGGCGGCAACGCCCTGTCGCGCGGCTTGAGCCGCCTCTACACGCGCATGTTCCTGCAAACGCTGAAACCGAAATGCCTGGCCAAGCTGCAGCAATTCCCCGGCCTGTTCGACCTTGATGCGCTGATGGCAGCGCAGGATTTGCACGCCTTCGACAATGTGGTTACGGCGCCGCTGCACGGCTACCGCGATGCGGACGATTACTGGGACCGCGCCAGCGCCAAACACGTGCTGACCGATATCACGGTGCCGACCCTGGTGCTGAATGCGAAGAACGACCCCTTCATGCCGGGTGCATATTTGCCGCGCGATGCATCGCGCCATGTGGTGCTGGACTATCCGGAAGAAGGCGGCCATGTGGGTTTCGCCACCGGCCGCATGCCGGGCAGCCTCGATTGGCTGCCACTGCGCATGCTGAACTTCCTGACCGCCGTCGAAACCCGCGAGATGGCCGAGGCTTGAACAATGGATGAAATAGTCAAACAGGCGATGGTCAAGTGGCCGAATGTGCCGCATTGCTACGGCTGGCTGGCGCTCGATGCGCGCGGCAACTGGCGCATGCGCGATGAGCGCGCGCAGCATTTCAACGAAGCGGGCGACAAGCTGACCAACCCGGCACTGGTCGGCTTCATCACGCGCAATTACCAGAGCGATGAACAGGGCCGCTGGTATTTCCAGAACGGCCCGCAGCGCGTGTACCTGAACCTCGAGACCACACCGTTCATTGCGCGCACCGATCCGGTCCACGGCTTCGTGCTGCATACCGGTGCACCGCTGGGCGAAGTGGATGCGGCCTGGCTGACCGAAGCCGGCGAGCTGCTGCTGCGCAGCGGCGATGTGCTGGCACAGCTCGACGACCGCGACTTCGCGCAAGTGCTGCCGCAACTGGAACTGAACGGCCGCCAGGTAGGCGACAACGCCCTGCTGGCATGGCTGGATGCCGCGGCCAGCGATCCTGCCAGCCTGTCGCCGCTCACCTTGCGCGTCGGTGAGCGCGCCGTGCCGCTGGCGGCAATCGCGCGCGACACCGTGCCGCAAGCATTCAGTTTCAAGCGCCAGCCGCAACCTTGACCGGTTGCCCTCTCCGGGGCATGATGTTAAGAGAAAAACAATCCCGGAGAACTCCCTGATGAAACGTGCTGCAAAGTGGCTGGGCGGTATTGCGCTCGGCCTGGTTGTGCTGGCCCTGGCCCTCGTCGCCCACACCTGGTATTTCAAGCCCCTCAAGCTGGACTGGTTCTACGCCCGCGTATTTGCCGCCTATGCGATCGACAGCCCCGAAATGCTGTCCGACATGCGCATCCTGCCCGGCTGGCTGGACTTTTACAGCAAGAAGCTCGATGACGCTTCGCCCGCCCACAGCGTCAAACAAATGGCACAACTCAAACAAGACCTGGCCATGCTGGAGAGCTACAGCACGGAAGGTCTCGATGCCGAGGGCAAGCTGTCCTACGACACGCTGCGCTTCTTCCTGAAAAGCCAGGTAGAGGGCGAAGCATTCATCGATCATGGCTTCCCGGTCAACCAGATGATGGGCGTGCAGAGCATGCTGCCGCAATTCATGACCGACGTGCACCAGGTTACGGACAAGGGCGAGGCGGCAGCCTATATCGCACGCCTGAACCTGTTCCCGGTCAAATTCGGCCAGGTGGCGGAAGCGATTCGCCATAGCGAAAGCAAAGGGATCGTGCCGCCGAAATTCACCGTCGACAAAGTGCTGGCGGAAATGAAGGCCGTTGTCGCCACGCCGGTCAACGAGCATGTGCTGGTGACCAATATGCGCGACAAGCTGGCCAAGGTGAAAGAGCTGTCCGACACCGAGCGCAGCGCCTTGCTGGCCCAAACCGAAAAGGCAGTGCAGGAGGCGGTCTACCCTGCCTATGGCAAGCTGATTGATGCTTTCACCGCGCTGCAATCCAAGGCCACTACCAACAATGGCGCCTGGAGCTTGCCGAACGGCGAAGCTTACTACGCCTGGGCAGTGCGCCAGCATACGACTTCGAACCTGACGCCGCAGCAGGTGCATGAACTGGGCCTGGCGGAAGTCGAGCGCGTTGGCGCGGAGATGGATGCCATCCTCAAAGGTGAAGGCCTGGCCGAAGGTTCGATCGGCAAGCGCGTGCAGATCCTGGCTTCGCGCCCTGAGCAGCAGTATGCGAATACCGACGAAGGCAAGAAGGCCATGCTGGCGCAGTACCAGGCCATCCTGGACGAGGTCAACAAAGGCCTCGACCCGGTGTTCGACGTGCGCCCGAAACTGGGCGTTGAAGTGCAGGCGGTGCCGGTCGCATCGCAGGCGACTGCACCAGGTGCCTATTATATGCAGGGCTCTTTCGACGGCAGCCGGCCGGGCGTGTTCTACGCGAACATGCGCGCACCGGGCGAAACGCCGAAGTTCGCCATGCGCACGCTGGCTTACCACGAAGGCATTCCGGGCCACCATTTCCAGATCGCGATCCAGCAGGAGATGACGGGCGTACCATTCTTCCGCAAGATCATTCCGTTCACTGCCTACAATGAGGGCTGGGCGCTGTACGCGGAACGGCTGGCGGCGGAACAGGGGTTCCAGAAAACCCAGCTGGATAACCTGGGCCGCCTGCGCGACGAAATGATGCGCGCGACCCGCCTGGTGGTCGATACCGGCATTCATTACAAGCGCTGGACGCGCGAGCAGGCCATTGATTACATGATGAACACCACCGGCATGGCGGAAGGCGATGTGACGGCGGAGATCGAACGCTACTTCGTCAATCCAGGCCAGGCGCTGGCTTACAAGGTCGGCATGCTGAAGATTCTCGCGCTGCGCGAGCAGGCGAAGAAGGAGCTTGGCAACAAGTTCGACCTGAAACAATTCCACAACGAAGTACTGATACACGGCGCCTTGCCATTGACCCTGCTGGAAGGCGTAGTCAATGACTGGGTCGCCAAACGGAAAACCGCATGAATAATTTTGAACGCGCAGAAGAACTGAACGAACAAGGCATCGCCCATCGTGAGGCCGGCAATGACGACCTGGCGCTCCAGGCTTATGAAGAGGCATTGCGGCTCAACCCGGACGCAGCAAAAACGCTGTACAACATTGGCCTGATCTACAAGTACCGCAACGACTGGGTCAAATCCTTCGATTACAACCAGCGTGCATATGCACTGCGGCCGGACGACGAAGCGAGCCGCTGGAACCTGGCCATCGCAGCGACTGCGCTGCGCGACTGGGCTACGGTGCGCCAGGCCTGGGCCGATAACGGCATCAAGCTCGAGGGGACAGAAGGGCCGATTGACATGGACTTCGGCCCGACGCCTGTTCGGCTGAACCCGGACGGCGACGGCGAAGTAGTCTGGGCCACCCGTATCGACCCGGTACGCGCCGTGCTGCGCAACATTCCATACCCGGACTCAGGATTCCGTTGCGGGGACATCGTCCTGCACGACGGCGCCAGCGTCGGCAAACGCGAGTCGGGCGGCCGGGAATACTCGGTATTCAATGTGCTGGAGTTGTTTGAGGCATCGAAGCTCAGCACGTTCTGCATGGAAGTGCAGGAAGCCACCGAGCAGCAGATGGCGACGCTGGAAGCCGCATTCGAAGCGGCCGGCATGCCGTTTGAAGACTGGACGTCCAACGTGCGCACGCTATGCAAAGCGTGTAGCGAAGGCGTGCCGCACGAGCATGCCGAGGGCGAAGAAGAGGAGCCAGCGTGGAATCCAACGCGCCTGGTGGGCGTTGCCGCGATTTCGTATGACGAAATCGCCGCAATCCTCGACAAAGTTCCGGGCATGGAGCAGATGGAAATCGAGATTTCCATCGAGCTGGAACCTCCAGCCTGATTACTCCTTGTCTTTCTTCTTATCGCCCATCATCTCGCGGCGCTTTGCCTGCAGCTCGCGCTCGCGGGCATCGATCACCGACTGGTCGTAGTAAGTCGCATCGGGTGCCTTGCGGGCCAGCGCCAGCTGGTCCAGCGCGGCCAGCACGCCGCCCAGCAGCACATAGGATTCCGCCAGCGAGATATGCTGCAGGGCGATCTTGCCCTGCTTGGCGTAGGCCTGCGCCATGTAATCGTGCAATTCCGGCTCGCGGCGGTACATCTGCAGCTGGTCGCGCAGGAAGCGCGTGGCTTCATCGTATTTGCCGCCCTTGATCAGGGCGTCGGCGTATTGCCACACCAGGCCGCGCGATAACGGGAAACGGCCTTGCGCCAGCTGTGCTTCCTCGATAGCGGCGGTGATCACTTCCGGCTTGTTCTCCTGCGCCAGCTTGATCTCGAGCGACATATAGGCCAGCGCCGAATCGGTCGTGCCAAGCGGGATAGGCGTGCTGAACGCGCCCGCAACCGGCGGCTTGTCGATGGTGCCGCGCGCCTTGTCCAGCCATTCCTGCGCGGCAGCAAACTCGGAGCGCTTGAGCGACACCATCGCCATGCCGTACTGGCCGGCGGCCACGTTCTGCCGGCCAGGCTGCTGTATCTGGTTCCTGAACACCGCTTCCGTGTCGGACAGGCCTTTGCTGCTTTCGTCCTGCAGCACGCGGGCACGGGCGCGGATCAGGTGGAAGTCCATGCCGTCCACGCGCTGGCTGAATTTCTGATCGCGGATGCGGGCCTGGATATCGGCGATACGCTCCGTGGTCAACGGGTGGCTCATCAGCCAGGGCGGCATCAGGTCGCTGTACATGCGCGTGCTGTTCTGCATGCGCTGGAAGAAGGACACCATGCCGCTGGCGTCGTAACCGGCAGCATTCATGATCTGGAAACCGACACGGTCCGCCTCGCGCTCCGCGTCGCGGCCGAAATTCAGCTGGCGCTGGATGGCCAGGCCCTGCCCGCCCAGGAACACGCCCATTGCCGCATCTGAACTGGACTTGGCAGCCAGCGCAGCAAGCAGCATCGCAGCCAGGGGGATCAGGGCATCGTTCTTTTGCGCCCCAAGCTGGCGCGCGATATGGCGCTGCGCCACGTGGCCGATCTCGTGCGACAGCACCGACGCCAGTTCGGATTCGTTCTGCGCCGCCAGCAGCAACTGCGAGTGCACGCCAATATAGCCGCCCGGCATGGCAAACGCATTCAGGTTCTTGTCGCGGATCGCAAAGAAATAGTACTCAAGGTTGGCATCGCCGCGCGCACCCGGCCGCGCATCCACCAGCTTGGTGCCGAAGCTGTTCAGGTATTCGATGATCGGCGGGTCATCCAGGTAGTCGCGCTCGAAGCGCAGGCTTTGCATGATCTCTTCGCCCAGGCGCTTCTCCATCACAGGAGACATGTCCTCGCGCGAGGCATCGCCCAGCGTCGGCAATTCAGTCTGCTGCGCCTGCCCTGCCGGGGCAGCGATCAGCAGGCCGGAAACCAGTGCC
Organism: Duganella sp. Root336D2; assembly: GCF_001425005.1. GTDB lineage: Bacteria > Pseudomonadota > Gammaproteobacteria > Burkholderiales > Burkholderiaceae_D > Rugamonas. Next base: position 148,819 of record NZ_LMDB01000033.1, read on the forward strand.
GCCAGCAAGGGACGGCGAAAATGTAGTGCATTCACAGTGCTATCATACCCGTTCAACAAGAGAGCTACGCGATGACCGAACACCTTACTCATTTTGACGCTGCCGGCCAGGCCCATATGGTCGATGTCGGCGCCAAGGCCGAAACCCACCGTATTGCCGTTGCCACCGGCAGTATCCGCATGAAGCCGGAAACGCTGGCGCTTATTCTATCGGGAACCGCCAAGAAAGGGGATGTCCTTGGCATCGCCCGCATTGCCGCCATCATGGCCTCCAAGCGCACGGCCGACCTGGTCCCCTTGTGCCACCCTTTGGCCCTGACCCGCGTCGCAGTGGACTTTACCACCGATGAACCCAGCAACACCCTCCATTGCCGCGCCCAGGTCGAAACTTACGGCAAGACCGGCGTGGAAATGGAAGCCCTGACCGCGGTGCAGGTCGGCCTCTTGACCGTCTACGACATGTGCAAAGCCGTCGACCGCGGCATGGTGATGACCGATATCCGCGTCACCGAAAAAGCGGGCGGCAAGTCCGGCGACTGGAAAGCCTGATGCTGCGCCGCGCGGCTGTCGCATCATGCTTAGCCCTGCTCGCAGCCTGCGACAGCGAAAATGGCGGACGCGGCGCAATAGCCGACGTGGCGAATACCGAATGGCACCGCAAAGACCTCAACGTCCACCTGTCTCGCTGGCTGGCAGTGGCGCCTACGCCTTCCGGCCTGCTGCAGGCACAGTTCGAGCGTAGCTGGCTGCCGGCCAGCAGGATTCCCGGCGACCTGACCGGCCATTCCCGCATGGTGTACACCATGCTGATCGGGTATGAAGCGACTGGCGACGCGCGCTACCTGGAAGTGGGCAAGCGCGGTGCAGACCTCCTGCTTACCACCTTCCACGACCCGCTGCATGGCGGCTTTTTCCAGGGTGTCGATGCGCAGGGCAAGCCGGTCAACATGAAAAAGAACAGCTACGGCCACGCCTTTGCCCTGCTCGCGCTGTCGCATGCGGCACGTGTGACGGGCGAACCGAAGTACAAGGAAGCGGCGCTGGCGGCCTGGCACGACATTCGCAATAACCTGCGCGACCCGGCCGGTGGCTTGCGCAGCAGCGCGCCCCGCGACTTTACTCCGGCGCCGGAGAAATACCTCTCGCAAAACCCCATCATGCATATGTTCGAGGCCTTGCTGGCCCTGATCGATGCCACCGGTGACCAGCAAGTCGTGGCAGATGCGCGCGCACTGGGCGACTTCGTGCTGAACCGCCTCATGATCGGCCTGCCGGATGGCGGTGCTTACATTCCCGAGTGGTATGACCTGCAGTGGAAGCCCCTGGCCAATGATGAGGGCTACATTGACATTGGCCACCAGTTCGAATGGAGCCACCTCCTGCGCAGCGCGGAGAAGCGCGGCCTGCCACCGCTGTATTCCGGCGTGGCCGACCGCTTGCTGAAGTTTGCAGTGGCAAAAGGCTATGACGAACAGGATGGCGGCGTCTTCAACCGCATTTACACGAGCGGCCAGGTCGATCGCGGAAAATTCTGGTGGCAGCAAGCCGAAGGAATGAAGGCCTTCCTGGCGGTGGCGCAGCGGCCGGAAATGGCGCGGCGCTACGAGGAAACGCGCGAGCTGGTGGATAAAGAAATTCTCGACCACGACAACGGCGGCTGGCGCTTCGGCGCCAAGGAAACCTGCGCGCGGGTCAATTGCGGCAAGATACAGCCCGACCCATATCACCTGGTCGGCCTGGACTGGATGGCCCTATCGACAAAGCGCTAATTGATGCGTGGCGTTAATATACAATGGGAAATTGCTCATAAACAGACAATAACGACGATGGCGAGCGAAAACAAATTGCAGGAATATGCGTTTGAACAGATGAACCTGCAGGTTGGCGGGCGCATCCAGTTGATCACCCATCGTACCCTGCGGCCCATGCAGCATTTCTCCACCGTGATTGGGTGGGTGCGCGACGAGTACATGATCGTCAAAATCCCGATGGAGAACAATGGGCCCATCGCTGTCACCGAAGGCGACAAGCTGACAGTGCGCGTCTTCTCCGGCGTGAATGTCTGCTCGTTCTCGACTGTCGTGCAGCGCGTCTTCCTGCGGCCGCTGATGTATGCGCACGTGGCCTTCCCAGGCGAGATCCAGGGCACCAGCCTGCGTGCGGCCATGCGCGTGAAGGTTGAGATCCCGGCCAAGATGTCGCGCGACGACGGCAGCCATGCTTCGGTCTTCATGGTGAACCTGAGCGTTTCCGGCGCGCTGATCGAATCGGCCCAGCCTTTGAGTCGCGAGGGCGAAACGGTGCAGTTGGACTTTACCCTGCTGGCGCCGCCAGATGACCGGCAAGTGCGAATCAATACAACGGCCCTGGTACGCAATGCCACGGTGGCGCAGTCGCAGAAGATGGATGGGCGGGATGTGTTCAGCTATGGCGTGCAATTCACCGGGCTCGATCCGGCACACTTCACCCTGCTGCAGAACCTGACTTACGAGGCCATGCTGGCTGATCGTCAGAAGATCGTTTGATTGCCCGCCAGCCGCGCCCATGCAGCTGGCCATCAAGGCACTTTTGAGTGTCCGCACCCAGCGCGACCGCCAACAGCACACGCGCCCACTTTCGTGACAATTCGATAGTTTTGCAACATTCCCGTCCGGATACAATAGTTCCCGAATGTAATAAGTATGGGTGTTCGCGACGAAATGGCCTACCCCGCTTGCCACCGTCAGCTAAGTGGTACGCATGCTGACCATGATGTTACTTCCCCGCCTTCATCCTTATCCCGCTTTAACAATTACCTGATCAAACGCGTCGTCACACGCGTCTCTTCAATGGATCAACAATGTATATAAGAAAATCGAAAATCTTGGCTGAAATAGGTTCAGCTATTTTATGGGCTTATTTGCTGTGCATCAGTCCGGCTTCAGCCACTGAATATGCAAGTGCTCATATCACCTATCTGGCCAGCGGAGTGGGCTATATGGATAGCGGCGATGCAGCAGCACAAGCGTGGGCCAGCTCGCGTTGGGGCGGCAGCATCGGCACCTATACTGGGCCTGCGTTTAACAACGGCCAATGGGAATGGCGGGGCACTTGGACTTATACCACCGAAGATGGGCGCAGCCATACGGTTCCCACAGGAGGGTTAATTAGTGTTGGTTGCCCTAACGGATGGTGGCAAGTAATGCATCCTTCAGTCTGGCCGGCCCTGTGTGCCCGCAACGAGCCTCCCGAACCGCCTTGCGATGAATGTGATAAGCGGAAGGCTGGCCGGGTTGGTAATCCAATTCTGGTGAACGGCGGCGTCAAAATTCAATCGGAAGTGGATTATGAGAGTCCATCGGGTACATTGCAGCTTGTACGGACATACCGGAGTGATGATGGCGTGTGGCGCCACAACTACCAGATCTTTGGCATCGACTTCACCAACAAAGCCGCCAAAACGTCGCCTGATTTCGCGTGCTTCATAGGACGAGAGCCCGGAAGTACAAAAGATTACTGCTATCCGTACGCAGGCAAAGGCACGCCAAAGAGCTTTGGCGTTCGCAGGGGAGCAGGCCGCCTGACTCACTTTGGCAGCGACGTCGATTATTCGCCGTCGAAGGACGTGAACGACCGCGTTCAGCAAGTTGTAGATAGCAGCGGCGCTGTCATCGGCTGGCAAGTCGCAAATGCTTCCAACGAAACAACAGAACTATTTTCAATGGATGGCCGGTTGCTGAGCAAAACGGACCGGAATGGACTCGTCACAACCTTCGTTTATAGCGACACAGATACTCCGCCGGAAATTGCACCGCGCGCCGGCTACCTGTTGAAAGTACAGGACCCGTTTGGCCGAGCGCTGCAGTTCACGTACAACGACAAGGGCAGCATGGCCACAATGTCGGATCCCGCCGGGAACGTTACAGCGTACGAATACGAGAGCTCGCAGAATCTCTCGAAAGTGACCTATCCGGACGGGAAGAGCCGGACCTATATTTACGATGAGCCCGCATTGGCGTCGAACCTGACAAACGCCCGCCTTTTGACTGGCATCATCGATGAAAACGGCAAGCGCTATGCCACGTTCTCTTATGACTCGCAACGCCACGCAACCTCGACCGAGCACGCCGGTGCCGTAGAAAAGTACACGCTAACGTACCCCAACTCACCATTAACGTGGATGACCGATCCATTAAATACGACGTATACCTACAGATATTCGAACATCCTCGGTGTCCTGCGCCAGACCAGCGTTTCGCGCCAGTCTGTACTCAATCCATACATTCCGGCAAGCGCGTCAACGGAGTACGACGCGAACGGCAATATTGCTCGTTACACGGATTACGACGGAACGGCAACGGCATATACGTTTGACCTTTCCCGCAACCTGGAGACCCAGCGTATCGAAGCCTCCGGCACGACCGTCGCGCGTACGATTCAAACAGAATGGCACCCGACCTTCCGCCTGCCAGCTCGCATATCCGAGCCGCTGCGCCGAACCACGTTTAGCTACGACGCAGCCGGCAATGTGCTGACCAAAACGCTCCAGGCGACAACGGACGCCACCGGCACGGCTGGATTCAATGCAGTATTGAGCGGCAAGCCTCAAGTGTGGACCTATACCTACGATAACTTCGGCCACGTGCTGACCGCCAAAGGACCACGCACCGGCGTCAACGCAACATCGACCTTCACGTACGACGCTCAAGGCAACCTGTCCACCCAAACCAACGCGGCTGGCCACGTAACGACCTATTCGAACTACGACGCGAATGGCCGGGCAGGCCGCATCACCGACCCGAACGGCCTGGCCACAGACTTGAGCTACACGGCACGCGGCTGGATCTCCACCGTCACAGTCGGCAGCGAAACCACCAGCTATGACTACGACGGTGCCGGCCAGGTCACCCAGGTAACCCTGCCAGACGGCAGCGCCATCTACAACACCTACGACGACGCCCACCGCCTGATTGGCGTGCGCAACACCCTGGGCAACAGCATTACCTACGTGCTCGACGCAATGGGTAACCGCACCAGCGAACAAAGCAAAGATGCCACCGGCGCCCTGACGCGCCAGATCACACGCGCATACGATGGATGGAACCGCGTGAAGCAAATTACGGGAGCAGTGCAATGAAATTGAAGCAAATGCTCTTCATACCAACCGCACTGGCCCTGGCTAACGCCAGCCAGGCGCAGGTTCAAGACACGACAACTAATTACGCCTACGATGAGGTCGGCCGAGTGACTCAAGTCACCGACCCGTTGGCGCGCGTCACCAAGCATGAATACGATGCGCAAGGCCGCAAGACCAAAACCACAGACGCCAAGAACGGCATCACGCAGTTTGCCTACGATAGCTTGGGTCAACTCACCAAGGTCACGGATGCCCGCAACCTGGCCACCAGCTATACGATTGATGGCCTGGGCAACCTGATCCAGACCAGCAGCCCTGATACCGGCAACACAGTTAATACTTACGACGAGGCTGGCAATCTGACGACTCGCACCGATGCGAAAAACCAGACCACGACATACAAGTACGACGCGCTCGACCGCGTCACTAGCGTGACCTATGCGGACGGCACCAGTGCAACCTACACCTACGATCAAGGGGCTTATGCGCTTGGCCACCTGAGCCAGATCTCTGACGTCAGCGGGGCCACCCAATATGGCTACGATCAGCGCGGCAGGATGGCCAGCGAGACCCGCACTATTGGTGGCCAAGCCTACACCACGGCCTACCGCTATGATCAATATGGCCGCCTGAGCGGAATGACCTACCCGAGCGGCCGTAGCGTTGACTACGTGCGTGACGAAGCGGGCCGTATCAAGGAAATCCGAACAACGAAGGACGGTGCTGCTGCGCTCCTGATCAGCCAAGTTAGTTATCAGCCCTTTGGAGCGTTGCAATCGCTGGTATTTGGGAACGGCCAGACCTACTCGCGTAGCTACGACCTGAACGGCCGCATGACGAGCTACACGCTCAATGGCCAGGTACAGACCTTGACATACGACGCCGCAAACCGCATCACGGGTGTAGCCGATGGCGGCAATGCAGCCAACAACCGTAGCTACGGCTACGATCAACTTGATCGCATCACAAGCGAGCAGCGTGCCCAGCGTAGTCTCGGCTACAGCTACGATGCGGTGGGCAACCGCACGCAGTACGTCAATGGCGCGGCGGTGACCAACTACACCTACGGGACGACCAGCAATCGCCTGACGCAGCTGGCCGGCAGCCAGAACACCAGCATTGCCACCGACGCCAACGGCAGCATCACCAATAACGGAAGCGCAGCATTCAACTACGACGCGCGCGGCCGGATGGTCTCTGCCAATACTACGATTGGCCTCGTTAGATACAACATCAACGCGCTTGGCCAGCGCGTGTTGAAGACCACCCCGACAGCCAGCACCGTCTACCACTACGACCAAAGCGGTAAGTTGATCGCTGAGAGCACGGGCGATGCCCTGACCGAATACGTGTACCTGGATGACATACCGGTCGCAGTTACTGCAACCGCAGCCCTGGCGGCTGGGGAAGCTACAGTGCACTTTGTCCACACTGATCAGCTCAACACGCCGCGTGTGATCACTAATGTTGACGGCGCAATGGCGTGGCAATGGAACAGCGACCCATTTGGCAAGGATGCGGCTAACGAGCAGCCGGCCGGTCAGACCACGTTTGCTTACAATCAGCGGTTCCCGGGGCAGCAATTTGATCGCGAAAGCAATCTGCACTACAACTACTTCAGGGATTACGATCCGCAGACGGGGAGGTATATCGAGTCCGATCCTATCGGCCTGGATGGTGGCATCAATACCTACGGGTATGTGTTTGGGAATCCACTGACGTATATCGATCCTTTGGGACTGGACGCGGACTCGACATGTATGGCCGCTTGCAAAGCCGTGGGTGGCGCCATTGGCGGTGCCGCCGGATATTACGGGGGCACGGCAGCGGGTGGGGTAGTCGGTGGTGCCGCCGCTGGCGCGGGATGCACCTTGTTGGCTCCTGGTGTCGGTACGGTTGGTTGTGGCGCCGCAGGTGCCGCTGCTGGCGGGGCTGTAGGCGGTAGAGCCGGTGCTGCCGGCGGGATATGGGCTGGTTCTAAGATCGGTGGCGCTATCGGTAGCATGATGTGTAGCAGCACGGCGAGTGAGCAATGTAAGAAACAGGCCGATGATGACTATCATGCTGATATGACAGAGTGCGGTGCTTACAACAAGAGTGTAGGGTCGAAAACGTATATCGCTTGTGCAAGACGAGCAAGCGCTAGATATGCCGATGCATTGAGAGCATGCGAAGGAAAGTAAGCGAATATATGAGCTATCCAAAACTTGAAATTTATTTGAACGAAGCTTCCGAATTGTGCATCGTGAAGGCGGAGCGGCCTGATTCAGCGCCGCAACTTGTGGTTGAGTTGGCTTTAAGCGAACTAATGTCGGAAGGTATTGATGAGGCCTCGCTTCAAGTAGGACATGGTGTAATAACTTCGCTGAAGCGTTGGCATCGGCAAGAATTCGAGAGCGCAGAGGTGACTGTAGCAGACGGGTTGCCGAGCGATGATTCGAGCGAGTTGGCTCATCGATTGATTGCTAAATCGGTTGAAAATCGAACAGCAGTACATTTGCCGTCCATAGAGGCTCTTTTGCTTGCGGCAGCCAATCAGGGGCCCGATGCTAAGGAATTTCTTGATGAAGACTGGCCTGTGATTCGCCAGCGCCTAAGTACCTTTTCTGCCTGAAAATTGCCCGTTCGGAGATCGCGGTGCCAGCGGTGCCAGGGAACCAGTGCCAGGTCTGTCATTCGGACAGCGAGCGCACTCTTATGACAAATCTCAACGTGCGAATCTGACCGATTTCGCGTATTGATATTTATCAAAGAGTCAGGTCGCGTGTCCGAATGTCAGACCTGGCACCGAATTTATGGGCTCCAAAGATGGGACCGTTTGGAGCGGTTGCGGTGGGTATATATGAAGGTGGGAAATATTTACGATACCCATTTGGCGGCACAACAGAACCGACACCACTCGGTGCTGAGATTGGATTGATCGGTGCCGCAGATGGCTGGATCTATCGTCGTTCAGTGCCTAAGGAATGCGAATGCCAAAAGTAAAGTTAACTCTGTTGATGCCGTTGATAACCGGTATATTTGTCGTTTTATTTGATACCTTCATTTTTTCAGGATGGCTATTCTCTGGTTTCTTTTTAATCGCTGGAAGCTATCTGGCTCTGGCGTCGCAAAATCAATCAAGAAGGCATTTGAGGAACCTCTTGCTATCTACTTTTGTTGCGACCACAGTCGTGGGCTATTCCCTGCAAATTTATATTAAAGCAGATATTTCAGAATTTGTATCACGTCATGCAATTGCCCCCATTAATAAGACAAAACTTGTCGAAGGTAATCACACCCAACTTTCGTGGGTAACAAAATGGTTTCTCCTTAATTATTCAAATGTCGATGGAATCGCTAAGGCAAATCTAAGGATATTCCCGTATTCGATTATGGAGTATGACTTCAATAAGAAGGAATTCGTTACGCGCCAATACGATTGACAAGCGCGAACCAGTGCCAGGTCTGTCATTCAAACAGCAAGCGCACTCTGATGACAAATCTCAAGGCGCGAATCTGACCGATTTCGCGTATTGATATTTATCAAAGAGTCAGGTCGCGTGTCCGAATGACAGACCAGGCACCGAATCAGACCAGGCACCGAGTCATGTTCCTGCACTGGGTCGTTATGTACAAAGCGCTCTAGTTGGTAAAAGGCGGAATCAACACATTTACGTTGCAAGCAACCCCGGAGGTTATCCTAATCCACAAGGTTTTTAAATTAAAGCCTGAACCACTGCCAGGTCTGTAACCCCCGGTGTCAGTGAAAGTGCCGCAGCAGGTGTTTGGGTGACGATATATAACAAAGGAGCCTGCGAATGCCGGTAAAAGTAGGGAAAGTTCGGAGCAAATTCGGGAACAAGGTTCTATTGCTAACCGTTCTATTTTTTTTGACTTATTTTGTTGGGTACTTTTCCTGTCTCTATAGCGCGGCATTCGATGTTGCAGAGCGTTTTATCAGGAGCTCACACGATGTTCAAGCTGAGTTCGGATCTGAGCCAGCAGTCAGTCTTAGCCCTTTCGGCTATGAACTGAATTTCGCCGGATCGACTGGTAGTGCCTCATTTGACTGCGGAGTGCGCGGCGGAGGGCGTAGCGGATTGATACGAATAAATTTAGAAAAGCAAAAAGATAAATGGTTTGTCGTGAGCGCTACGATGGACGCGCGAGCCACGGCAGTTGACTTGATGCAAGCGCGATAATGACGCTGCCTCACGAGCCGGTGCCAGGTCTGTTACACTCGGACAGCGAGCGCAATCTTTTGACAAATCTCAAGGGCGGATTTGGCCGATTTCGCATATTGATATATATCAAGAATCTGCTTGACGGTCCGAATGTCAGGCCCGGCAATGCTGACCGACCGTATTCCCAAAAATAAAATGCCGCCCAGTTTTCACTGGACGGCATCTGAGCGGAAGCTCGATTTTTTTGCTAGCAACCGATTAGGAAGCGGTGCTGTTCTTCTCGATGGCTTCTTTCACAGCTGGATTGGTGGCCGTCGAGGCAATCGACCAGCGCATGGTGGTGTCGCCCACGATGACGTGTGGCGTGAAGGTAATGGTGGTGCCATCAACGCCAGTACCCATGCCAGTAGCGAGTGTCAGAGTGATTACGCCGTTGGCAACAGAGGCAGATGTAACTTCTTTGGTGGCGGTGAAGACTGGAACATTCGTTGGAGTGGCGCTGGTGGTGGTGTCGCAGGTATCCAGGGCGTTGCCGGCTTCTTGTGCGCACACGGCGATAGCGGTTTTCAGCGAATCGACGGAAGCAATGGCATTGGCTACTTTCGCCTTAGCGGTGTAGTCGGAGTAGGCTGGGATCGCTACGGCTGCCAAGATACCGATAATGGCAACAACGATCATCAGTTCGATCAGGGTGAAACCAGCTTGTGCTTGGCGCTTGATCATTTTCACGGACTTCATTTGCTTTTCCTTCGGGTTGGGGACTGAGAATTTGGTAGGACGATTGGGTACTTGCAATCTGCGTGCCAGCTCGACTGGTCTGAGGAGCGCCTGGTTTACGTCAAAAAATGTCAACTTTCCTGTTGAATCGACAATTTTTGTCAATCGGCGTGCTTACCTTTCAGTTTGGAATCTTCCATTGCAAAAAATTGTCAGCTAAACGGAGGACCGACTAGCACGGGAGGTTGCAATGAGCATTGCCGATTGGTTTCTACCGGACGGCATTTGTGAAGGCGCTCGGCTTTTTTGGGTGCTTGAAGAATTCAGGGAAGCGCTCTGGCAGTCGGGCCGTTGTGGCGGTAGTCGGACCAGACGGCCTTACGGCTTGTGTTTGACCCAGGTTTTGTGGGTTCGCTTGGAAAGGGCGGGGCATGCGTTGAGCGATCTTGGTCGGGGTTGTCTCGCGCTACGGATTTGCTATCCAGCGCGAGACAGATTGAAACCGGTAAACCTGGGTCAGACCCAAGGGTCTGACCCACTTGCGCTACTGCTAATAGCAAGGTCCGTGTTTTCGGGTTTTCTGCGATGAACCGCGAGATTACGATGCGACGCTGTTCTTCTCGATTGCAGTCTTCACCGCAGTGTTGGTGGAGTTCGAAACAATCGTCCAGCGCATAGTGGTGTCGTTTTGGTTCACGTGTGGCGTGAAGACGATTGTGGTGCCATCAATGCCAGTGCCGATGCCGGTGGCGAACGTCAGGGTAATTACGCCGTCGGTAACACTGGCAGAGGCAACTTCTTTGGTCGCGGTGAACGAGCCTGGAATGCCACCGGAACCGGTGTCGCAGGTATCCAGGGCGTTGCCAGCTTCTTGAGCGCACAGGGCAACTGCGGTTTTCAGGGAATCGATGGCAGCAATGGCGTTGGCTGCTTTGGCCTTGGCGGTGTAGTCGGAGTAGGCTGGGATCGCGACGGCTGCCAGGATGCCGATAATGGCAACGACGATCATCAGTTCGATCAGGGTGAAACCAGCTTGTGCTTGGCGCTTGATCATTTTCACGGATTTCATTTGCTTCTCCTTCGGGTAAGAAACCAAGAAATTGGAACGACATATGATTTCGTGCAATCGGCGTGCCAACCCGATTTTTTTGAAATCTCGCTGATTTCCGTCAAAAACTGTCAATTTCTTCCTGCTGAGTCGACAATTTTAGTCGACGGCCGGACAGACTTTGTCAGTGGTTCCGAAGGAAATCTAAACTCTTGCGCCCAATGAAAAATGCCGCCCAGTTTTCACTGGGCGGCATTTGATCCGGAGCCTGGCTTGTTTCAGGCTGCCGCCGATTAGGAAGCTACGCTGTTCTTCTCTATTGCGGTCTTCACAGCTGCGTTGGTTGCGTTGGAGACGATTGTCCAGCGCATGGTCGTATCGTTGGAGTTCAGGCGTGGAGTGAAGACAACTGTGGTGCCATCAATACCCGTGCCAATGCCAGTGGCGAACGTCAGAGTGATTACCCCGTTGGTTACAGAGGCCGATGCAACTTCTTTGGTCGCGCTGAAGGTGCCTGGAACGCCACCAGAACCCGTGTCGCAGGTATCCAGAACGCCGCCGGCTTCCTGGGCGCACATGGCGACTGCGGTTTTCAGGGAGTCGATGGAAGCGATTGCATTGGCTGCTTTAGCCTTGGCAGTGTAATCAGAGTATGCCGGGATCGCTACTGCAGCCAGGATACCGATAATCGCCACAACGATCATCAGTTCAATCAGGGTGAAACCAACTTGTGCTTGACGCTTGATCATTTTCACGGATTTCATGTTGCCTCTCCTTCGGGTAAGAAACCAAGAAATGGGTACGACACTTGGATACGAGCAATCGGCGTGCCAATTCAATTTATCTCGGATTGCGCTGATTTCGGTCAAAAACTGTCAATTTTCTCCTGCTGAGTCGACATTTTTAGTCAGGTGCCCTGCAGACTTTGTCACTTGCAGCGCTACTTGTGAAAATTTTTGTCAGCTCACTTGGAACGATCCGGCTGAGGTTCAAATTCCTGCGCACAAATAAAAAATGCCGCCCAGTTTGCACTGGGCGGCATTTGATCTACAGCCTGGCGTATTTCAGCCAGCAGCTCGATTAGGAAGCTACGCTGTTCTTCTCGATTGCGGTCTTCACAGCAGTGTTGGTGGCGTTCGAAACGATGGTCCAACGCATGGTGGTGTCGTTAGCGCGCAGGCGTGGGGTGAAGATGATGGTGGAACCATCAATACCAGTGCCGATGCCGGCAGCGAAGGTCAGGGTGATCACGCCGTCGGTAACCGAAGCAGAAGTAACTTCTTTGGTCGAGGTGAATGCTGGAACACCGTCAGAGTTGGTGTCGCAGGTGGTCAGAACGCCGCCGGCTTCTTGTGCGCACATTGCAACAGCGGTTTTCAGGGATTCGACGGAAGCGATAGCGTTAGCTGCTTTAGCCTTGGCGGTGTAGTCGGAGTAAGCTGGAATTGCAACTGCAGCCAAGATACCGATAATTGCCACAACGATCATCAGTTCGATCAGGGTGAAACCGGCTTGTGCTTGACGCTTAATCATCTTCATGGATTTCATTTACTGCTCCTCTGTAAAAAACTTAAAAATTGGGTCTAACGCTTGGATATGAGCAATCCCCGTGCCAGCTCAATTTTTCAGCAAATCACCCTGCTTTCTGTCAAAAAATGTCAGTTTCGCAATGCTAGTATGACGATTTTGGTCAACGGCCTGCAATCTTTGTCAGTTTGCGGCGTTGCTCCATGACAATTTTCGTCAACTGACGCGGAATGCCATCAGGATTCCGCTGAGGTCGAGGATGTCGCCCCCATTCAGCGAGTGCGGCTGGCGCGGCATTGGGTCGCCATTCAACAGAGGAGATTTGTCGCCTTCCACGTGGGCGACGGAATAGCCTTCTAGGGCACGGGTGATCACGACTACCTGCACGCCCGGGCGGCCCAGGCTGGTGACGGGCTTGGTCAGGCTCAGGGTTTTGCCGGCGTTCGTGCCGTTCAGGACTTCTATATGGGCCAGCGGCAGTTCTGCGAACTGGGTGTGCGGCGCGGAAGGCAGCGAGGCTGAGGCCGAGGGCGGCGCCGGCATGGCCGGGATGGTGGCGGCGGCGGCGGCCAGCGGGCGGATGCCGTCGCTGACAAATTCGAGGTGGTACTTGGCCATCTTGATCACGTCCTTGTGCTGCAGGAAGTGCTTGCCGATGCGGTGGCCGTTCACAAATGTACCATTTGTGCTTTGCAGGTCTTCCAGGAAGGAGTCGTCCAGGATGGTCGTGACGAGGGCGTGCTCGCCGCTCACAGCCCCGTGATTCAGGACAATGTCGTTATGCTTATGGCGGCCGACGGTCATGCGCTCCTTGGTGAGCTGCACTGTCTGCTCGATAACACCTTCTCGCATCACGAGTAGTTTTGCCAAATCGATATCCTCCTGGTAAACGCAAACGGGGAGCCGAAGCTCCCCGTTATCATACAGCTACTATTACAGCATTGCCTTCAACAGACGAGCCATTTCGGATGGGTTCTTGGTTACCTTGATACCGCAGGCTTCCATGATTTCCAGTTTGGCTTGCGCGGTGTCAGCGCCGCCGGAGATCAGCGCGCCGGCGTGGCCCATGCGCTTGCCTGGAGGAGCGGTCACACCGGCGATGAAGCCAACCACTGGCTTCTTCATGTTGTCCTTGATCCAACGGGCTGCGTTGGCTTCGTCCGGACCGCCGATTTCGCCGATCATGATCACCGCGTCGGTGTCAGGATCGTCGTTGAACATGCGCATCACGTCGATGTGCTTCAGGCCGTTGATCGGGTCGCCGCCGATACCAACTGCGGAAGACTGGCCCAGGCCCAGTGCGGTCAGCTGGCCGACTGCTTCATAGGTCAGGGTGCCAGAGCGGGAAACCACGCCGATACGACCCTTCTTGTGGATGTGGCCAGGCATGATGCCGATCTTGATTTCGTCAGGGGTGATCAGGCCTGGGCAGTTAGGGCCCAGCAGCAGGGTCTTGGAACCTGCTTTAGCCATACGGTCCTTGATTTCCATCATGTCGCGGACTGGGATGCCTTCGGTGATGCAGATGGCCAGGTCCAGGTCGGCTTCTACGGCTTCCCAGATTGCAGCGGCTGCGCCTGCTGGTGGAACGTAGATCACGGAAACGGTCGCGCCGGTTTCCGAAGCCGCTTCCTTGACGGATGCGTAGATTGGGATGCCTTCGAAGTCTTCGCCGGCTTTCTTCGGGTTCACGCCGGCAACGAAAGCTTCACGGCCGTTCGCGTAGTCGCGGCACATGCGGGTGTGGAACTGGCCGGTTTTGCCGGTAATGCCCTGGGTGATGACTTTGGTGTCTTTATTGATCAGGATAGACATAGTGATTCCTTAATTATTTACCGGCAGCGGCAGCGACTACGGCCTTGGCTGCATCTTCCATGGTGTCAGCGGCGATGATTGGCAGGCCGGAATCGGCCAGCATCTTCTTGCCCAGGTCTTCGTTGGTGCCCTTCATGCGGACCACCAGCGGAACTTGCAGGGACACGGCTTTGGATGCGGTGATCACGCCTTCGGCGATCACGTCGCAGCGCATGATGCCGCCGAAGATGTTCACCAGGATGGCTTTCAGGTCCGGGTTCTTCAGCATGATCTTGAACGCTTCGGTCACTTTCTCGGCAGTTGCGCCGCCGCCGACGTCCAGGAAGTTGGCAGGCTCGCCGCCGAACAGCTTGATGGTGTCCATGGTTGCCATGGCCAGGCCGGCGCCGTTCACCAGGCAGCCGATGTTGCCGTCCAGGGAGATGTAGGCCAGGTCGAATTTCGATGCTTCGACTTCAGCTGGATCTTCTTCGTCCAGGTCGCGGTAAGCGACGATTTCCGGACGGCGGAACAGGGCATTCGCGTCGAAGTTGAACTTGGCGTCCAGGGCGATGATCTTGCCGGAACCGGTCACGATCAGCGGGTTGATTTCGGCCAGGGATGCGTCGGTATCCCAGTAGGCTTTGTACAGGCCTTGCAGGTTGGTCACCGCGTCGGCGATCGAGCCTTCCGGCACGCCGATCTTGCGCGCAACGTCGGCGGCATCAGCTTCGGTCAGGCCAACAGCTGGATCGATCACGACGTTGTGGATCAGTTCCGGGTGCTTTTCAGCGACTTCTTCGATGTCCATGCCGCCTTCGGAGGAAGCCATCAGGACAACGCGCTGGGTAACGCGGTCGGTTACCAGTGAAACGTACAGTTCCTTCTTGATGTCGGCGCCTTCTTCGATCATCAGGCGGCGGACTTTCTGGCCTTCAGGGCCGGTCTGGTGGGTCACCAGTTGCATGCCCATGATCTGGTCGGAGTATTCCTTGACCTGTTCCAGCGACTTGGCTACTTTCACGCCGCCGCCTTTACCACGGCCACCGGCATGGATCTGTGCCTTCACGACCCATACTGGGCCGCCCAGGGTTTCGGCAGCTTTCACTGCTTCTTCCACGGACATGCACGGGATGCCGCGCGGTACGGTCACTCCGAATTTTCGGAGGATCTCTTTGCCTTGATACTCATGGATTTTCATGCTGGCTTTCCCTTCTTTCGAATACCTGTTTGTTGGTTAGATGTATTTTGTACAGCACCTAGGCTGCGTCCGCCTTGTTGGCGTACCAGCGTGGGTAGAACTCGGCAACTGCCCCGCCATCGGTCTTGAGGGCGTGGCACTTATCGAGTTGGAACGGTTTCTCTGTCGCAGTGCTGGAACGCTCGTTCACCGGCCAGACGTCATTGGCAAAGGCTTGCACGGCTGCCGTCGGCAGGACCAGGGCCAGTTCTGTCAGGTGGGTACAGCCATGTACGCCGGCCAGCCTTTCCTTGACTGCATGGCGAAAACCCTTCATCAGGTTCAGGCCGATCAAGGCTTTATAGGCTGGGCCGATTGTGTCGCAATGGCCAGGATAGGGAACGGCGTCCGAACTTGCTTCGGCATCGATGATGGTCAGCTGCTTATCGACGGTCACACGCAGCCACAGGTCGTGCAGGGCTTCATTGCCTTTGCGCGGACCGGATGCCAGCATGGTGTCGAAGGATTTGATGTCCGTGATATGGGCGTCAAGATCCCACAGTCCATCCTCGCGAGAATACGCCTGGATGTCTATGGCGCGCGTATGCCGCAGCGCACGTCGGGAGACTGGATTTGACAGGGACATAAGACCGATGCCACTCAAAAGTGGCCAAAATTATAAGCAGCTAATCAGTACGCCGCAGCTTCTACGGACAACCACCGCACCCGCGGTGCTGCATAAAACTATCGAAGTGTAGCACACCTTGTCAGGCCAATTTAAAAGTCCTCGTCGGGCATCGTGCCCTTCATGGCGGTGCGGATGGCTTTCTGCGAGAAGCCGCGCGACATGAGGAAGCGCAATTGCTTTTGGCGGCCTTCGGGGTCTGCGGCGACTTCGCCGAATTTGCGGCGCCAGACTTCGCAGCAGCGCTCGACTTCGTCTTCTTTCAGGCTTTCCTTTACTTCGGCCAGCATCTCGCCGCCGATGCCGTGGTGCTGCAGTTCGGCCACGATGCGGCTGTTGCCGTAGCGGGCGGAGCGGCGGTGCACCAGGTTTTCGGAGAAGCGCTCTTCAGAGAGCCATTTGTTTTGTTCGAGGAAGTTCAGGAGGGCTTCGACGTCGTCGCCCTCTTCCGCGTGGCGTTGCAGCTTGCGGGCGAGTTCGAGGCGGGAGTGCTCGCGCTGGCTTAGCAGGCGGAGGGCGCGGGCTTTTAGGGTGGGTTTGGGGAGGGGCATCTTTTAAACCGGTAAACCGGCCGGATGGCCGTCCCGTCTGACCCAAGGGTCAGACCCGACGTGCCGGAGCCGCAGGTCTGTGATCTGGCGGGTCCGACCCTTGGGTCGTACCCAGATTTACCGGTTTTAGTCGACTGCCTTCAGTTTAGGCGCCGGCGCTTCATCGCCACCATCGACCACCGCAGGCAGCTCACGCACGCCCAGCGCTGCACGCACCTTGTTCTCGATTTCGCGCGCCAGTGCCGGGCGCTCTTTGAGGAAGGTACGGGCATTGTCCTTACCCTGGCCGATACGTTCGCCGCCGTAGCTATACCAGGAACCCGACTTCTCAACGATCTTGGCGTCCACGCCCAGGTCGATGATCTCGCCTTCGCGCGAAGTGCCTTCTCCGTACAGGATGTCGAAGTGGGCTTCCTTGAACGGCGGGGCAATCTTGTTCTTGACCACTTTAACCTTGGTCTCGTTACCAATCACCTCGTCGCCCGACTTGATCGAGCCGGTGCGGCGGATGTCGAGGCGCACGGATGCGTAAAATTTCAGTGCGTTACCGCCGGTGGTGGTTTCCGGCGAGCCGAACATCACGCCGATCTTCATGCGGATCTGGTTAATGAAGATCACCAGGGTATTGGTGCGGTTGATGGTGCCGGTCAGCTTGCGCAGCGCCTGGGACATCAGTCGCGCCTGCAGGCCCGGCAGCGAGTCGCCCATGTCGCCCTCGATTTCGGCTTTCGGGGTCAGCGCGGCGACCGAGTCGACCACGATCAGGTCCACTGAACCGGAGCGCACCAGCGCATCGCAGATTTCCAGGGCCTGTTCGCCGGTGTCCGGCTGCGAGATCAGCAGTTCGTGCAGGTTGACGCCCAATTTTTGGGCGTAGGTCACGTCCAGCGCGTGTTCCGCATCGATGAAGGCGCAGGTGCCGCCCAGCTTCTGCATTTCCGCGATGGCTTGCAGGGTCAGGGTGGTTTTACCGGAGGATTCAGGACCGTAGATTTCGACGACGCGGCCGCGTGGCAGGCCGCCTACGCCCAGCGCGATATCCAGCCCCAGGGAGCCGGTGGAGACAGTCTGCACTTCCTCGATCGGGGCCGACGCGTCCATGCGCATCACCGAGCCTTTACCAAACTGCTTCTCAATCTGGGCCAGCGCCGCGGCCAGGGCCTTGGCTTTTTCCGATGCCGGTACTGCTCCTTTTTTGTCGTCCATGATGTTCTTTCGCGCTAGATAAATTGGGTCACTACGTATGTACAGGTGGTACTGTATAAAATTACAGTGCTTTTGACAAGCCCCTTTTTGCAAACTTTGCGATTTATCAAAGAGGTGGTTACAGTTAGCCTATGCGTATCCTATTAGCCGAAGATGACAGCGTCCTCGCGGACGGCCTGACGCGCTCCCTGCGCCAGTCCGGCTATGCGATCGATTGCGTAAAAAATGGGCAGGAGGCGGACACGGCCTTGTCCACCCAGGAATTCGACCTGCTGATCCTGGACCTGGGCCTGCCCAAGATGTCAGGCCTGGAAGTGCTGCGCCGGCTGCGCACGCGCGGCTCGCTGCTGCCGGTGCTGATCCTGACCGCGGCCGATTCGGTGGAGCAGCGTGTCAACGGCCTCGACCTGGGCGCCGACGATTACATGGCCAAGCCGTTCGCGCTGTCCGAACTGGAAGCGCGGGTGCGCGCCCTGACCCGGCGCGGCCAGGGCGGCGGCTCCACGGTGGTCAAGCATGGCCCGCTCACTTATGACCAGGTGGGGCGCAGCGCCTATATCAATGAGCAGATGCTGGACCTCTCGGCGCGCGAACTGGGCCTGCTGGAAATCCTGCTGGCGCGCACCGGGCGCCTGGTGTCGAAAGAGCAGCTGGTGGACCACCTGTGCGAATGGGGCGAGGAGGTCAGCAACAACGCCATCGAGGTCTATGTGCACCGCCTGCGCAAGAAGATTGAAGTGGGCGGCATCCGCATCGCCACCGTGCGCGGCCTCGGCTACTGCCTGGAGAAATTCAACCCGCCGCAACCGCCGGCCGCCACGTGAACGGCGAGCAGCAGGCCGCCGACTGGGACCACGCCCCGGCCGCCGAAGAAAATGAGATCCAGCACTCGCTGTTCGGCGAGATCCTCGACTGGATGCTCGCTCCCCTGCTGCTGCTGTGGCCGATGAGCATCGCCATCACCTACCTGGTGGCGAAGTCCATCGCCAACCAGCCTTTCGACCATGCGCTGGAAGATACCGTCACCGTGCTGACGCAGCAGGTGCGCGAAGTGGCCGGCGCGATCCCTCGCCTGCCGGGGCCGGCGCGCGACATCCTGCGCGCCGACGACATCGACAATATCTATTACCAGGTCAGCAGCCCGTCCGGCGCCCACGTCGACGGCGACCGCGACCTGCCGCCGCCGCCGAAGCAGGACCCGGAACTGCAGGACATCCGCGCCGGCGCCGTCCTGTTCCGCAACGCCACGCTGCACGGCACGCCGGTCCGCATCGCCTGGACCTGGGTCAACCTGGAAGAAGACAAGGCGCAGCCGCAGCGCCTGGCCCTGGTGCAGGTGGGCGAAACGCTGGAAAAACGCGCCAAGCTGGCCAATGAAATCATCAAGGGCGTGATCCTGCCGCAGTTCATCATCCTGCCGATTGTGCTGGCCCTGGTGTGGTTTGCCTTGTCGCGCGGGCTGCTGCCGCTGCGCGAGCTGCAGGAGCGCATCCGCGCCCGCCCTTCCGACGACTTGAGCCCGATCCCGCCGCGCCAGGTGCCGGAGGAAATCACGCCGCTGGTCAAGTCGCTCAATGAAATGCTGGAGCGCCTGAAACTGTCGATCGATTCGCAGAAGCGCTTCATCGCCGATGCCGCGCACCAGATGAAAACCCCGCTGGCCGGCATGCGCACGCAATCGGAACTGGCGCTGAGGCAGACCGACCAGGCCGAGGTGCACCGTTCACTGGAGCAGCTGGCCAAATCGTCGGAAGCCGCAACGCGCCTGGTCAACCAGCTGCTGGCACTGGCGCGCGCCGAAAACCAGCCCCAGGCCGGCACCGCGATGGCGCCGCTGGAGCTGGGCGAAGTGGCGCGCAATACGGTGCACGACTGGGTGCAGGCTTCATTCAACTACGGCATCGACCTTGGCTACGAGCCGCCGCATGAAGAGGTGCCGATTTCCGGCAACGCCATGATGCTGCGCGAAATGCTGTCCAACCTGATCGACAATGCCCTGCGCTACACGCCGCGCGGCAGTGCAGTCACGGTGCGCGTGCGCCGCACCGGCAGGCATGCGCTGCTCGAAGTGGAAGACAACGGCCCCGGCATCCCGGCAGCGGAACGGGGCCATGTGTTCGAACGCTTCTACCGCATCCTGGGCAGCAATACCGAGGGCTCCGGCCTCGGCCTGCCGATCGTGCGCGAAGTGGCGCAGCAGCACGATGCGGAAGTCGACCTGTTCGCCAACCCGCGCACCACCGACCCGAAATATCCGGGCTGCCTGTTCCGCGTCACGTTCCCGCTGCGCGAGCCGGACGTGCCGCCCGATGAAGAAGAGGTACCGCAATTTGGATAAGATCGAGCGCCACTGGCGCCGCGTACGCCGCATGACCGGCTGGCTGCTGGCCACCTGGCTGCTCACCACGTTCTGCATCATTTTCTTTGCGCGCGAATTGAGCGGGCTGTCGATTTTCGGCTGGCCGTTGTCGTTCTACCTCGCCGCGCAGGGCGCATCGCTGATCTACCTCGCCATCATCGGTTTCTACGCCTGGCGCATGCGCGCCATCGAGCGGCTGTACCGCAGCGAGAGCGAGGGCCAGGCATGAGGACGCCCTTCTTCCGCAAGCTGCAGCGCTATTACACGATCTTCACCGGCTGCTTCGCCATGTTCCTGCTCGCACTGGCAATGCTGGAAAAGGAAGGCATGCCGCGCCTGTGGATCGGCTACCTGTTCATGTTCGCCACCATCATCCTGTACGCGGCAATCGGCGTGATCAGCCGCACTTCGAACGTGGCGGAATATTACGTGGCGGGGCGGCGCGTACCTTCGCTGTTCAACGGCATGGCCACGGCGGCCGACTGGATTTCCGCTGCGTCCTTCATCTCGCTGGCGGGCGGGCTGTACCTGCACGGCTTCGACGGCCTGGCCTATATCATGGGCTGGACTGGCGGCTACTGCCTGGTGGCGCTGCTGATCGGGCCCTACCTGCGCAAGTTCGGCCAGTACACCATTCCCGACTTCTTCGCAGCGCGCTACGGCGGCGGTGTCAACGGGCGCGCGGTGCGGCTGATGGCGGTTGGCGCCACCATCATCGTCTCCTTCACTTACGTGGTGGCGCAGATTTATGCAGTGGGGCTGATCGCATCGCGCTTCACCGGCGTCGATTTTTCGGTCGGCATCTTCCTCGGGCTGGCGTCGATCCTGGTGTGCTCCTTCCTGGGCGGCATGCGCGCAATTACCTGGACCCAGGTGGCGCAGTACATCATCATCCTGGTGGCTTTCCTGATGCCGGCCATGTGGCTGGCGGTCAAGCATGGCGGCAACCCGGTGCCGCAGGTCGCCTACGGCAAGCTGCTGCCCAAGCTCAGCGCGCGCGAATCGCAACTGGCGCACGACGACAAAGAAACCGAGGTGCGCGAAGTATTCCTGCAGCGCGCCGACGATTTCGCCGTGCGCCTGCACGGCTTGCCGGCCTCCTGGGATTCGGGCCGGCTGGAAGCGCAGCACAACCTGGACATGGTCAAGCAGCGCAACGGCTCGCTGCTGGAAATCCGCGCCGCCGAACGGGCGCTGGCCGACTATCCCAAGACCGTGGAAGACGCGGCGGCCGTGTGGACGGAGCAGCGCAACCACAACCTGGCCCGCGGGCGCGAACTGGTCAAGCATGCCGAGCCCTTCCCCGGCGCCGACCGCGAGCAGTCGGACCAGAAGCGCAACAACTTCCTGGCGCTGGTGTTCTGCCTGATGGTGGGTACGGCCGCCTTGCCGCACATCCTGATGCGCTCCTACACCACGCCTTCGGTGCAGGAAACGCGGGTGTCGGTGTTCTGGACCCTGTTCTTCATCCTGCTGGTGTACCTGACCATCCCGGCGCTGGCGGTGCTGGTCAAATACGATATCTACAGCTCCCTGGTGGGCAGCGATTTCGCGCACTTGCCGACCTGGGTCTCGTACTGGGCCAATGTGGACAAGGCCAACCCGCTGCTGTCCATCAGCGACATCAACCTGGACGGCATCGTGCAACTGGCGGAAATCCAGATCGATGGCGACGTGCTGGTGCTGGCCACGCCGGAGATTGCCGGCCTGCCGTATGTGGTATCGGGACTGGTGGCCGCGGGCGGCCTGGCTGCTGCGCTGTCCACCGCGGACGGCCTGCTGCTGGCGATCTCCAACGCACTGTCGCATGACGTCTATTACAAGATCGTCGATCCGGAGGCATCAACCCAGAAGCGGGTGACGATTTCCAAGCTGCTGTTGCTGGCGGTGGCCTTCATCGCAGCCTATGCCGCATCGACCAAGCCGGGCGACATCCTGTCGCTGGTGGGCGCCGCCTTCTCGCTGGCCGCATCGACGCTGTTCCCGGCGCTGGTGGCGGGCGTATTCTGGCAGCGCGCCAACCACCAGGGCGCAATCGCCGCGATGGTGGCGGGCTTCTTTACCTGCCTGTACTACATGCTGCACGCAAATCCGGTCTTGGGCGGCAGCATCAACGGGCAGTGGTTCGGCATCGCCGCCAATTCGGCCGGTGTGTTCGGCGTGCCGGCCGGGCTGGCCGCGCTGATTGTGGTCAGCCTGCTGACGCCGGCGCCGGATGCACGCACCCTGTCGCTTGTACGCCACATCCGCACACCAGAATAGATGAAAGTTACATTTGGCTAGAAATTAAGATTGCCATTCGAGTAACATTCGTTTCCTATGAAAATTGCTTACCTCCTGGCCAGCCTGGCCGCCGTGGCCGGACTGGCCCATGCCGCCCCGCCGGCGAAGAATTTCTTCGAATCCCCTCAATACAAGAACGCCAAGTTGTCGCCCAGCGGGCGCTACATCGCCCTGGGTCTCGGTGACCACGAGCAACGCGATGCCTACGTGGTCCTGGATACCGAAACACTCGGTATTGTGGGCGGCGGCCGACTGCCGGATTACGACGTCGACGATATCCGCTGGGTCAACGATACGCGCCTGGTCTACACGGTTGTAGACCGCAACGCCGCGTGGGGCGACACGCGCTTCGCACCGGGGCTTTACTCCGTGAGCCGCGACGGCAAGGAAAGGCGCCAACTAGTGGAACACCGCGGCATGCAGTTCACTACGGGAACACTGATCAAGTCCCGCCTGGAACCGTGGAATACCTTCCTGCTGGATGAAGACGGTGCACAGGATTCCGAAATCATCTATCTGCAACGCCCAGTCTGGTCGGGCAAATCCGACTATGAAATCGAGCGCACCGAACTGATCCAGCTGAATATCGCGACCCAGCAATCGAGCTCGATCACCCATCCGGGCGTGGCGCGCAGCTGGCTGCTGGATCATAAGGGCCAGCCTTCGGTCCTGGTCTCCTTGAAGGACGGCCAAGAGACCATTCATTACCGCCAAGCGAACGGCGAGTGGCGCGCCATCGCAAGCCAGTCTGCTTACGGCATCCTCGACGAGGGCCTTGCCCCCATCGGCTTCTACGACGACAAACGGCTGCTGGTAAAAACCCGCAAGAAAGGCGACAAGGCAGCGCTATACCTGATGAACCTGGCCACCGGAAAGATCGATGGCGAACCGCTAGTGTCGATGGCGGACTTCGACTTCGAAGGTGAGATGGTGTACTCGAAGAAGCGCCTGGCCGGCATCCATTACCTGTCGGATGCGCGCTCCAGCATCTGGTTCGACCCGGCGCTGCAAGCGGCCCAGAAAGAAATCGACCGGCAGATCGCCGGCTTGACCAACATTGTCACGCCTCCTGCACAGCCGGAAACCAATTGGCTGCTGGTGGCCAGCTACTCCGACCGCCAGCCGACCTTCTACTCGCTGTACAACAGCAAGACCCACGAGCTGAAGGGAATCGGCGGCGCGCACCCGGACATCAAGCCCGCCGAAATGGGCCAGCAGGACATGGTGAAATACCGTGCCCGCGACGGGATGGAAATCCCGGCCTGGCTGACCCTGCCGGCCAAAGGCGGCAAGAAGCTGCCGATGGTGGTGATGGTGCATGGCGGCCCGTATGTCCGCGGCAATGCCTGGGGCTGGGATGCCGAAGGCCAGTTCCTTGCTTCGCGCGGTTACGCGGTGCTGGCGCCGGAATTCCGCGGCTCCACCGGTTTCGGCCTGAAACTGTTCTCGGCGGGGATGAAGCAGTGGGGCTTGAAGATGCAGGACGATATTGCCGACAGCGTGAAGTGGGCCGTGGAAAAAGGCATTGCGGATCCTGAGCGCATCTGCATCATGGGCGCCAGCTATGGCGGCTACGCCACCCTGATGGGCCTGGTCAACGATCCAAACCTGTACCGCTGCGGCGTTTCCTACATGGCCGTCACCGACATCCCCATGCTGTATGACAGTGGCATGGCGGTGCTGTCGGACCTGCCGGACGATTACAGGGCGTATGGCGTGCCGATGCTGGTGGGTGACCTGGAACAGGATGCGGCACAGTTCGTGGCGACCTCGCCGCTGAAGCAGGCCGAGCGCATCAAGCGCCCGCTGCTGCTGGCGCATGGCATCGACGACCACCGCGTGCCGTTCACCCACTTCAGCAAGATGCGCAGCGCACTGGAAAAAGCCAACGCCGACGCCGAGTTCGCAGCATATGCCGGCGAAGGCCATGGCTGGAGCACGCTGAAGACCCGGCTCGACTTCTGGAGCAAGGTCGAGAATTTCCTCGACAAGCATATCGGGCAAGAACAGAAATGACCGGGCAGAAGTGATTTTTGGCGAGTTTCCAACTTTGCCATTCCGGTAACATATATTTTCCACAACATAAATTTCGGCAGCGAGCATAAATGATCAAGCATTTCCTTCTGTCCCTGGCCGCCGTTGGCGGCCTGGCACAAGCGGCCCCTTCATTGCAGCAATTCTTCGAGCCAGCCCAATTCAAAGACGCAGTCATATCGCCGAGCGGCCGCTACGTGGCACTACGCGTCGGTAACAGCACGCTGCGCGACGGCCTGGTAGTTGTCGACAGCGAAACCCAATCCGTAATCGGCGGTGCGCGCCCGACCGAATACGATATTGGCGACATCCGCTGGGTTAACGAAAATCGCTTGGTATATAGCGTGCTCAACATCAGACGCAAATCGGGCGAGGACCACTTTGCCCCCGGCCTGTACGCCGTTGACCGCGATGGCAAAAACACGCGCCAGCTGGTGTCGCACGACTGGACATCAACCAACGACAACATGGTCCATGTCGAACCGTGGAGTACTTATTTGATGAATGATGAGGGCGCACAGGACTCGGATTTCATCTACATGCTCCGCCTTGAGTGGAAAGACCATTTCGTCGAGCGCACCGACCTGGTCAAGCTGAACACCTCGACGGGGCAGTCGACCTTTGTCAACCGGCCTGAGGCTGCGCAAAGCTGGATGCTGGACCGCAAGGGCGAGCCCAGCATCATGGTATCCAGCAAAGAGGGCAAGGAAACCATTCATTACCGCGATCCCGCCAGCGGGACATGGCGCGCCTTGGGCACATTCCCGGCTTACGACAGCGGTGAAGGCGGGATTGCGCCAATCGGCTTCGTCGATGACAAACAAATGCTGGTCAAAGCCCGGCTGAACGGCGACAAGGCCGCGCTGCACACCCTGGACCTGGCCAGCGGCAAGGCTGACCCGGAGCCGCTGGTATCGCTGAGCGACTTCGACTTCAGCGGCAGCATGGTGTATTCGAACAAGCGCTTGCTCGGCATCCATTATCTGGCGGACGCACGCAGCAGCCTCTGGTTCGATGCAGACATGAAGGCGGCCCAGGCGGAAGTGGACAAGAAGTTGCCAGGCATGGTCAACCTGCTCACCCCGCCGACTGCGCCGGAAGTTCCATGGCTGCTGGTTGAGAGCTATTCCGATCGCCAGCCGCGCACCTACTCGCTGTACAACAGCAAGACCGGCCAGTTGAAAGTGGTTGGCATGGGCCGCCCCGATATCAATCCAGCTGAGATGGGTCGCCAGGAGCTGGTCAAGGTCAATGCGCGCGACGGCATGCAAATCCCGGCCTGGCTGACAAAGCCGGCCAAGGGCGGCAATAAGCTGCCGATGGTAGTGATCGTGCATTGGGGCCCGTATGTGCGCGGCAATGAATGGGGCTGGGATCCCGACAGCCAGTTCCTCGCCTCACGCGGCTATGCCGTGCTGGAACCGGAATACCGTGGCTCGACAGGTTTCGGTTTCAAACTATTCTCCGCAGGCCTTAAACAATGGGGCTTGAAGATGCAGGACGATATCGCCGACAGCGTCAAATGGGCCGTGGAGAAAGGGATCGCCGACCCAGACCGCGTCTGCATCATGGGTAGCACCTATGGCGGCTATGCCGCCCTGATGGGATTGGTCAACGATCCCGGTTTGTACCGCTGCGGCATTGCCTACAAGGCTATCACCGACATTCCGACGATGTATGACGTCGGCATGTCGCTGAAGGGCGACCGGCAGGGCGACTACAAGACCAAAGACGTGCCGAAGCTGGTGGGTGACCTGAAAATGGATGCCGCGCAGTTCGTTGCCACATCGCCGCTGAAACAGGCCGCACGCATCAAGCGCCCGCTCCTGCTCGCACACGGCGAAGAAGATCTGCGCGTGCCCTTCTCGCATTTCAGCAAGATCCGCTGGGCGCTGCAAGACGCAAAGGCCGATGCCGAATTCGTCAAGTACGTGGGTGAGGACCACTGGTTCACCTTGAAGACCCGCCTCGATTTCTGGGGCCGGGTCGAGAAATTCCTCGACAAGCATATCGGCGCCGGAGCACAGGCGAAGTGAGGTCCGCGCCGCGCCTGCTGATGGCCTGCCTTGCAGGGTTGGCGCTTGCCATCGCGTCGCCGGCAGGCGGCGCGGCCACCGGCGTGGCGACGGCAGCGCCGCCAGCCAAGGACTTCTTCAACCGGCCGCTGTTTGGCGGGGCTGTCATTTCCCCCAGTGGCAAATACCTTGCCGCCCGCATTGCCCAGGCCGGAGGGCGTACGCAACTGGCCGTCATCGACCTGGCTTCACGCTCGGCCAAGGTAGTCGCCAACTTCAAGGATGCCGATGTGGTGTCGGTGCAATGGGTCAACGACCAGCGCCTGGTGTTCGAGTCATTCAATCTTGGCAGCGTGGCTTCCGGCGGCAAGTTCGCGGCTTCCATGTTCGCCATCGACCGCGACGGCGGCCGGCCGCTGCTGCTGGCAAGCGATGCCCCCAACAAACAACTGAGCGGCGCCGCCTCCCCTTACCTGATGCTCGCCAGCCGCATCACGCTGATCGACTACGATGGCGAGCGGGATTCCGACCTGGTATATGCCATCGAGCCGCGCCAGGACGGGCCAAAAGAGAACGCCTACGCGAACTTGTGGCGCGTGAATACCATCGACGGCAGCCACGAGCGCTTGAAAGGGCCGGCGCAAGCCACGGGCTGGGTGCTCGACCGGCACGGCGAGCCGCGCCTGGCCACCACCTTCGAACAAGGCAAGACAGTCTTTCATCTGCTCGGCAACGACAAGCAATGGCGCAAGCTGTCCAGCGTAGCCCAGCAAATCGGGCCTGGCTACACCATCGCGCCGCTCGGCTTTGGAGAAGGCAATACCCTCTACGTCACGAGCAACGGCGGTGCCGACAAATCAGCGGTGTACCGCTATGACATGGCCGGCAATACCCTGGATGCCGCTCCGTTGCTGGCCCTGGATGGCTACGACTTCAAAGGCAGGCTGGTGATCCGCAACGGCAAGCTGCTCGGTGTGCAATACCAGCGCGATGGCGAGGGCGTGCAATGGTTCGATCCGGCGTTGCAGCAGATGCAGGACGCTATCGACAAGCTGTTGACCGGCACCGTCAACGTGGTCCAGTTGCCGCAGGAGGAGACTGCGCCATACGTCCTGGTGCGCTCGTATTCCGATGTCCAGCCGGAGCGCTACTACAGCTATGAGCGCGCAACGGGCAAGCTGGCGCGCGTGGGTGAATCGCACCCCGAGATCAAGCCCGGGCAGATGGGCATGCAGGAAGAGGTGCGCTATGCGGCGCGCGATGGCCTGGAGATTCCGGCCATGCTGACCCTGCCTGCCGGCAAGCGCAAGAACCTGCCTATGGTGGTACTGGTGCATGGCGGTCCCTGGGTGCGTGGCAGCGCCTGGGGCTGGCGTGCGGACGTGCAGTTCCTCGCCTCGCGCGGCTACGCGGTGCTGCAGCCGGAGTTCCGCGGCAGTACCGGCTTTGGCCGCAAGCATTACCTGCTGGGGTGGAAACAATGGGGACTGAAGATGCAGGACGATGTGGCCGACGGCATGAAATGGGCGGTGGCCCAGGGCATCGCCGACCCGGCCCGGGTCTGCATCGCCGGCGCCAGCTACGGTGGCTACGCGACCCTGATGGGACTGGTCAAAGACCACGACCTGTACCAATGCGGCATCGAATGGGTCGGCGTCACCGACATCGACCTGCTGTTCAGCCCGGCGTGGAGCTATCCCGACGATATTTCCGCTGACCACAAGCGCTACACCATGCCGGATACGATCGGCGACCCGGTCAAGGATGCAGCGCAGTTCAAGGCTACTTCGCCGTTGGCGCAGGCGCACCGCATCAAGCGCCCGCTGCTGCTGGCCTATGGCGGCAAGGACCAGCGTGTTCCGATCGTCCATGGCACGCGCCTGCGCGACGCCGTGCGCGATTCGAACCCGGATGTGGAATGGATCGAATACCCCAACGAAGGCCACGGCTGGTACGAGCCGCGCAACAACATCGATTTCTGGACGCGCGTGGAGCGCTTCCTCGATCGCCATATCGGGGCCGGACGATAAATCCACACTGAAGCACGCATGCTCACCATGAAGAAAACCCAGCACCTGATCCACTCTGGCCTGCTCGGCCTGGCCATTACGGCGGCCTGGCTTCCTGCGCGCGCGGCCGGCTCCGTCCCGCCTGCCGAGTCTTTTTTCAACTACCCGGCCTTTACCGGTGCCACCCTTTCGCCGACCGGGCGCTACCTCGCGGTGCGCGTGCCGCATGAGCAGAACGGCCGCTATATGCTGGCTGTTTATGATTCGGTCCAGCACAAGATCAACGTCGTGGCCAAGTTCGGCACGCGCGACGTCGCCGATATCCAGTGGGTCAACGACGAGCGCATCCTGTTCAACACCGCCGACAAGCAGGTCGGCCAGGGAGAAACCGTCAACGGCCCGGGCCTGTGGGCAGTGAACGCGGACGGCAGCGGCATGCGCCAGCTGGTGACCACGAATTCGCTGGACAGCTCCGGGCCGCGCATGCTGGCATGGAATTATTTCATGGGGCCGGTTGGCGCCCAGGATTCCGAGTGGGTATACGTGCTGAGTGGCGTCTCGAACGACCTGCAAGGCAAGCTCGACTACGTGAACATGCTCAGGCTGAACACCCTGACCGGTCGTACCGAGGGCATCAAGCGGCCGGCCAACGCGCAGGCCTACACGCTGGACGACGCTGGCAAGCCACGACTGGTTTCCGCCCACACCGACGGCTCGCGCACCGTTTCCTTCCATATCCGCGAAGGCGACAGCGAAGAGTGGCGCCTGCTGACCACCTTTGATGCCTACAAGCCCAATTCGGGCTCCTTCATGCCGCTGTCCTATGCACGCGACGGTACGCTATATGTCAGCAGCAACAAGGATGGCGACAAGACTGCCTTGTACACCTATGACTTCAAGGCCAACAAGTTGGCCGAGAAGCCGCTGGTGCAACTGGAAAATCATGACTTCCGCGGCGACCTGCTGCTGCGCGAGGGCAAGCTGCTCGGCATCCACTATGAAGCCGACGCGGAAGGCACGCTGTGGTTCGATCCTGAATACAAGGCTCTGCAGGACGAAATCGACCAGCAGCTGCCGTCCACCATCAACAACCTGCGCATACCGCGCCGCACCGGCACGCCGAACGTGCTGGTGACGTCCTATTCCGACGTGCAGCCGGTGATTTACTTCCTGTACGACCGCAGTACCAGGAAGCTGCAGCCCGTCGGGCAGACCCGTCCACAGATCAAGCCTGGGCAGATGGGCACCCAGGACGTGGTACGCATCGCTGCGCGCGATGGCAGGCAGGTCCCGGTCCAGTTGACACTGCCGCCAGGCGGTGCCGGCAAGAAGTATCCGATGGTCGTCATGGTGCATGGCGGCCCTTACGTGCGCGGCGTGCATTACGGCTGGAACCGTGAAACCCAGTTCCTGGCTTCGCGCGGCTACGCGGTGCTGGAGCCGGAATTCCGCGGCAGTACCGGCTATGGCTACAAGCATTTCAAGGCCGGCTTGAAGCAATGGGGTCTGAAGATGCAGGACGATATCGCCGATGCCACCAGGTGGGCCATCGCCCAGGGTTATGCCGACCCTCAACGCATTTGCATTGCCGGCGCCAGCTATGGCGGCTATGCCACCCTGATGGGCCTGGTCAATGATCCCGAACTGTACCAATGCGGTATCGACTGGGTGGGTGTCACCGATATCAACCTGATGTACAACGGGCACTGGCGCTTCAGCGACGATATGAGCGAAAGCTGGAAGAAGTATGGCATGCCTGAAATGGTCGGCGACCAGGCCAAGGATGCCGCGCAGTTGAAAGCCACTTCGCCGCTGGAGCAGGCGGCGCGCATCAAGCGGCCGGTGCTGCTGGCTTATGGCGCGGACGACCGGCGCGTACCGCTGATCCACGGCCTGGCTTTCCGCGATGCGCTGGTGCAGACCAACAAGCAGGTCGAGTGGATCCAGTACGACGAGGAAGGCCATGGTTGGCAACTGCCGAAGAACAATATCGACTTCTGGACCCGGGTCGAGAAATTCCTCGGCAAGCATATCGGCGCAGGAGCAAAAACGGAGTAAGCTGGCGGCTCGTCCGTCACTCACTTCGAAGGAGGCAGCGCGATGTCGTCTGGCAAGATCCTGGTCGCACAAGGGGGCGGTCCCACCGCCGTGATCAACCAGTCGCTGGTCGGCGTCGTGCTCGAGGCACGGCGCTTCCGCAATGTGACACGCATCTACGGTGCCATGCACGGCGTGCGCGGCATCGTCAACGAGGACTTCGTCGACCTGACGCAGGAAACCAGCCATAACCTGGAACTGGTGGCCGCCACACCCTCCTCCGCCCTCGGCTCGACGCGCGACAAGCCGGACCTGAAGTACTGCGAAGAGATCTTCAAGGTGCTGAAGGCGCATGAGATCGAGCACTTCTTCTACATCGGCGGCAACGATTCATCGGACACGGTGCGCATCGTGGCCGAACAGGCGCAGGCTGCGGGCTATCCGCTGCGTGCCATCCACATTCCCAAGACCATCGACAACGACCTGGTGGGCAACGACCACACACCGGGCTTTCCTTCGGCGGCGCGCTTTGTCGCGCAAGCCTTTGCCGGCGCCAACCTGGATAACGCTTCGCTGCCGGGCGTATACGTGGGCGTGGTGATGGGACGCCATGCCGGCTTCCTGACTGCCGCATCGGCATTGGGCAAGAAATTCCCGGACGACGGACCGCACCTGATCTACCTGCCGGAACGCGTGTTTTCGATCGAACAGTTCCTGGCCGATGTGAAGGACACGTACGCGCGCTATGGGCGGTGCGTGGTGGCGGTGTCGGAAGGCATCCACGATGCATCCGGCGAGCCGATCGCCACCTTGCTGGCGAAGGAAGTGGAACGCGATGCGCACGGCAATGTGCAGCTGTCCGGCACCGGTGCGCTGGCCGACCTGCTGTGTGACGAGATCAAGGACAAGCTGGGGATCAAGCGCGTGCGCGGCGATACCTTCGGCTACCTGCAGCGCTCCTTCATCGGCTGCGTGTCGGACGTGGACCAGCGCGAGGCGCGCGAAGTAGGCGAGAAGGCCGTGCAGTTCGCCATGTGGGGCGAGCGCAATGGCTCGGTGGCGATCAAGCGCACCGGCTTCTATTCGGTCGACTATGAGCTGCTGCCGCTGGATGCCGTGGCAGGCAAGACGCGCACCATGGAAGATGAATTCATCGACGAGAAGGGTACCGGCGTGACCGATGCCTTCCGCATGTACCTGCGCCCCTTGCTCGGTTCCGGCATGCCGGACGCTTACCGCCTGCGCCCGGCGCCGGTGCCGAAGATCCTCAAGCGCTAGAACAGCGCCGGCAATTCCGCCGCCAGGAAGTCGGACAGGGCGCGCACCTTGGTCTGCAGGTGGCGGTTGCCGGGGTAGACGATGTAGGCGACACGCGGTTGCATCTGCCATGCCGGCAGCACGCGCTCCAGCGTGCCCTGCGCCAGCATGGGCCGCGCGATGAAGGAGGGCAGCGAGCCGATGCCCTGCCCGGCTGCCAGCATCTGTCCCAGCATCAGGCTGTTGTCCAGCCACATACGCACCGGCGGTTCGATTTCAGCCGTGCCGCCCTCCCCTTCCAGCCGCCACAGGCCGGGCGCCTCGGCCAGGCGGAAGGCCAGCGCGCGATGCGCCAGCAAGTCATGCGGCACCCGCGGTGCGCCGCGCTGGCGCAGGTAAGCCGGCGCGGCGCACAGCCACTGCTCCACCTTGCCGGCAGCGCGCACCACCAGCGATGAATCGGGCAGCGTGGTGCGTACGCGCAGCGACAGGTCGAAGCCTTCCGCCACGACGTCGAGCAAGCGGTCCGCCATGGTCAGCTCGACGTCGATCTCGGGGTATTGGTCCATGAAGCGCGTCAGCAGCTGCGGCAGCACCACCAGGCTTAACGACATCGGAGCGTTGATGCGCACGCGCCCTTTCATTGCAGCCTGCTCACCGCTGGTGCTGCGTTCAAGCTCCTCCAGTTCGTCGAGCAGGCGGCAGCACTCCTGGAAGTAGGCGCGGCCGGTATCGGTCAGGCTCATGGTGCGCGTAGTGCGCAGCAGCAGTGCCGCGTTCAGGCCCTGCTCCAGCGAGCGCACCTGCTTGCCGATGCCGGCCGGCGACAGGCCCAGCTCCTCTGCCGCCTTGCTGAAGCTGCCGCGCTCGACTACGCGGCGAAAGGCTTGCATGGCCGCCAGCTTGTCCATTCGATCCCCTGGGTAAAAAGTCTTTATCAAAATCGCCCGATTATCTTAGCAGCAGAATCAAATATGCTGGCTTCACTGATTTTCTTACAAAGGAGCCAAGATGAAACTCGCAACTACCCTCGCCGCCCTGCTGCTGTCCGCCAATGCCATGGCTGCCGAACCGGGCACCAGCCCGTGGGGGCCGCAGGATGAAATCGGCCGCCTGAACCTGGTGACCCAGGCGTCCAGCGCGGCCATCCTGGCGCGCCTCAGCGGCGGCCGCGCTTATGACCTGTCGGTGGATTATTTCGTCGGCATGCCAAGCTGGCAGGCGGCCGGCGATCCGCCTTACCTGATGTGGATGACACATACGCCGCATGGCAACGTATTGTCCGACCCGATGGAAACGGGCAAGGCGATGAACCAGCACGTCAGCTACACGGGCAGCGCGATTTCGATGTATGCGCATATGGGGACCCATATCGATGCGTTGAACCACTTCGGCCTGGACGGCAAGATCTGGAACGGCTTCAAGGCTTCCGAGCACCTGGGCGACCGCGGCTGGAAAGTGGCCGGTGCCGAGAAGCTGCCACCGATCGTGGCGCGCGGTGTGCTGATCGACGTGGCCGCGGCCAAGGGCGTCCCTATGCTGCCGGATAACTACCGCGTGACCGGCAAGGACCTGGCCGAGGCATTGGCCAAACAGAAGGTGGCGCTGCAGAAGGGCGACGTGGTGCTGATCCGCACCGGCCGCATGCAGCAGTTCGAGAAGGCGCAAGCCTTCATGCAGAATCCGCCGGGCATGGGCCTGGATGCGGCACGCTTCCTGGTGGAGCAGAACGGCGCGATGGTGGTGGGCGCGGACAACCTGAGCTTCGAATCCTTCCCTTCCGAAGCCAAGGACAACTACATTCCGGTCCACACCTACCTGCTGGCCGAACACGGCGTGCCGATCATGGAACTGGTCAACCTGGAAGAACTGGCGCGCGACAAGGTATACGAATTCGCCTTTATCGGCGCCTCGCTCAAGTTGCGCGGTGCGGATGCGGCGCCGATGCGGCCGATCGCCCTGCCGCTGCGTTAGGCCTTAATGTGCGGCGGCTGCCTGCCGCTTCCTGATCTCGGCCTGTGCAGCTTGCAGGGCGTCGGCGGCGGGCACCGCGATATCGGGCGCGATGCCCACGCCTTCCCAGTTGGTGCGGGTGACCGGGCTGATGCTGGTTTCCTGTGGAATCAGGATGGCGAAATTGCGGTCCAGCCAGAACAACTTGGCAGGGCTGGCGCCGCCCTTTGTGGTCTCGCCGATGATGACGGCACGCTTCAGGTTCTTGAGGGCGTAGATGAAATCTTCCGCCGCCGAATAAGTACCTTGGCTGGCCAGGATGTAGACCGGTTTGGTGCCGCCGAAGCGCTTGCCTGCGACTTCCTTGCTGGTCCAGTTTTCAATGGTCTTGTTGCCTTCGCGCGCGAACAGGTCATTCAGGCGCGCTGGCTTATCGAACAGATAGCTGGCCAGCAGCGGCACCGCATCGCGGGAGCCGCCGCCATTGTCGCGCAAGTCGATGATCAGGGCCTCGGTATCAGCCAGGCTGGTCATGGCCTTGGCGACTGCCGGCGCCGATGGCGTGCCCGGTGCAAACGATTTGGTCTTGAAGTAGCCGACGTTGCCTGGCAGGCGTTCAACGCGTTCGATGCCGTAACCGCTGGCGGCGACCTGCGCGTACATCTGGGCGCGTTCCTGGTCGCTCAAGGGACGTTCTTCGCGATCCATGCCGGGAAAGCCATCGGCGTCATGCATGATGCCAAGGTGGCGGTTCCGGACCAGCTCCCGCAGGCGCTCGGTCAGCGCGTCGGCAAACGCTTCTTCCGTCGTGGCCGTGTTGAAGTCTGTCGCTCGCAGTTTTTCGCCAACGCCCTGCAATTGCGCCGGGTAGACATAATGCGCGTCAAGTTCCTTGACGACTTTGTCAATCAAAGCGGTGCGCTGCTGATGGTTGATGTCTTGCGCCATAGCGGCGGTTGACGCGACAAGCAGGGCCAGGATGGCGGGACGGATCAGGCGCATGAGGTCTCCTCGATTTTGGAGAGTCTATTCTCGTGCCGCATTATCGTTTTGGCAAGCGCCTAAGGCCCTTGATGAACATCGCGGTAGGCCAGCATGTCCACCAGCTTTTCCTCCTTGGCAGGATCGAAGCCGCAACTGGCTTCAAACTTCTCCGGGTTTTCGTAGGTCCCGAACAGCATGTCCCACCACACGATGTCGCCGTAGTTGTTCTTGTGGCGGCCGTACTGGTGGTGGATGCGGTGCATCTCGGGGCGCTGGAAGAACCAGCCGATCCAGCGCGGCGTGGTGACGCTGGTGTGGTAGAAGAATTCTCCGAGCGCGGTGCACAGGGTGTAGGCCGCACCCGCCTCCGGCGACAGGCCGAGGAAGGCATATACCAGCAGGCTGCCGATGATCGAGTTGACGACCATTTCGCCGGGGTGCTTGTAGAAGGAGGTGATGACTTCGATGCGCTGCGGGCTATGGTGGATCTGGTGGAACAGGCGCCACAGCAGGTCCGATTCATGGCGTACGCGATGCCACCAATAGAAGACGAAGGTGGCGATGAAGTAGGCCAGCAGGCCTCCAGTCACGGGACCGACGTGATCGGAGAGGTGCAGCAGCGAGGCTTGCGAGGTCCAGCGTTCCCACGTTACGCCGGCCAGCAGGACCACGCCAAGCTGCACGGCATTGATCGCCAGCACGCGCAGCGGCCAGGTGCGGACGTGGGGCAGCTTCCATCCGGGCCGCAGGCGCTCCAGTACAAAGCAGGCGGCGAATACGATGAAGATGGTGGTGAGCATGGCGTGTCCTTTCGTTCGGCAAGGACGAATGATCGCGCCGGGGCCGGGTCCGGGCCTAAGAAAATCCTTTTTGGTATCGGAATTAGATACGCACGGCATATAGGGCGGGTTCTCGCCTGTTGGCCGCCTAGCATGGTGGCTCTTTCACACAGGAGACAACCATGAAGAAACTGATTGGGGCGCTGACCCTGGCGGCAAGCAGCGCGGCGGGAGCTGCGGGCGGAGCGCCATCAGCGGCCGACCTTGAGCGCGCGCGGCACGGCTTCGACTTCCTGCACGGCGACTGGACGGTGCAGAACCGGCGCCAATCCGATTATGCCAATCCGGACAGCCCATGGGAGAACTTCAGCGCCAGCAACCTGGTGCACGCGCTGCCGGCCGGCATCGGCAACTATGACGAATACCGGCCGCTCGGCAACTGGCGTCCCGGCTTCGTGGCGATGACGCTGCGCGTGTTCGATCCCGCCACCGGGCGCTGGAGCATCTACTGGCTGACCAACCGCGACGGCGGACTCGATCCCGCCACGGGCACTTTGCTGCCGCCCGTGGTGGGCCGTTTCGATGCCGACGGCGTGGGCCGCTTTGAAGGCGAGGAAGTCTACAAAGGCCGCACCGCCCGCGTGCGTTTTACCTGGACCCGCAGCAGCGAGCGCCAGGCACGCTGGGAGCAAGCCTATTCCTGGGACGATGGCACCAGCTGGCAGACCAACTGGATCATGGATTTCACGCGGAAATAGTCCACCATGGGGTCAGGAACGAAAGTGGACAAAAAAAACGGAGCCTGGCGAGGCTCCGTTCATGGACTTGGAAAATGGGGTACGTCCCCATTTTTTTAGACGACGATGGTCTGGTGTTCGCCTTCCGCGCGGGCGCGGATCTTGCCGATGCGGGACACGGTTTCGCCGGCTGCGGTCAGCTGGGCGACTGCTGCGTCGGCGTTTTCAGCGGACACGATCACGGTCATGCCGATGCCGCAGTTGAACACGCGGTGCATTTCCGCGTCGGCGACGCCGCCGTGCTGCTGCAGCCACTTGAACAGCGGTGGCATGGTCCAGGAGGAGCCATCCAGTTCCGCGGTCAGGTTGTCCGCCAGCACGCGCGGGATGTTTTCCACCAGGCCGCCACCGGTGATGTGCACCAGGCCTTTGACTTCCATCGATTCCATCAGCGCCAGCAGCGGCTTGACGTAGATGCGGGTTGGTTCCATCAGCACGTCGGCCAGCTTGCGGCCGTGGAAGTCGGCTTCCAGGTCCGGCTTGGCCACTTCAATGATCTTGCGCACCAGGGAATAACCGTTGGAGTGGGCGCCGGAGGAGGCCAGGCCCAGCACCACGTCGCCCGGCTTGATCTTGGAACCGTCGATCAGCTTGGATTTTTCAACCGCGCCGACTGCGAAACCGGCCAGGTCGTACTCGCCGTCCGGGTACATGGATGGCATTTCAGCGGTTTCGCCGCCGATCAGTGCGCAGCCGGAGTATTCGCAACCCTTGGCGATGCCCTTGATCACGTCGGTCGCGGTCGCCACGTTCAGCTTGCCGCAGGCGAAGTAGTCGAGGAAGAACAGCGGCTCGGCGCCCTGCACCAGGATGTCGTTCACGCTCATGGCCACCAGGTCGATGCCCACGGTGTCGTGGCGGTTCAGCTCGAACGCCAGTTTGAGCTTGGTGCCGACGCCGTCGGTACCGGAAACCAGCACCGGCTCCTTGTATTTCTTGCTGATCTCGAACAGCGCGCCGAAGCCGCCGATGCCGCCCATCACGCCTTCGCGCATGGTGCGCTTGGCGAATGGCTTGATCGCTTCAACTAGGGCGTCGCCGGCGTCAATATCGACACCTGCGTCACGGTAGGACAGGGAAACATTCGAAGGTTGGCTCATGGTGTTGTCGCAACTGAGGCGGAAGAATGGAAAAGCGGTGGCCGAATACGGCAAGTCCGCTATTTTAGCATTTTTACCCCCCGAACCTTCGATTTTCAGCCCCCGGAGCGGCAAACTTCCCCAAACCTGGAGCGGGCACCGAGCTTCAGCAGGCGAGCGGCCAGTTCTTCATTCTTCTTTTCCAGCGCCACGTCGTAGGGCGTCAGGCACTCGTTGTCAGGGTTGGCTTTGCCATTCGGGTCGGCGCCCTGTTCGATGGCGAAGCTGACGCGCGTCGTGACCGCGGAAACGCATTTCTGCCATTCCGCGTCGAAGCGGTCGGATGGCACCAGGTTGCGCGTCATGTCCTTGTCGCATTCGCTGACCAGGCGTACCAGCATGCTGCGCTTGCCCCAGGTGCTGCCGTTTGGATCGGCGCCAAGGGCGACCAGGCGCCTGGCGGCGTCGAACTGGTCCTTGCGGATGAAGCGGTTGAGCAGGGCCGAGTAGGTCGTCGACTGCACGTTCGGGTTGGCGCCGGCCTGGATCAGCAGCGCAAGGAATTCGTTGTCGGTCTCACAATGGTCGCAAGTGGACAGGTTGATGCCCCTGGCGCTGGCGCCGCGCTCGACCAGCAGGTGGGCCAGCGCCAGGCGGCGCGGCCAGCTTTCCTGCGGGGCATTGCGGGCGAAATAGGCCTGGTTCACGGTTTCCTGCAGCAGTACGGTGCCCAGCTCGCCGGCGATGTCGGACTTGTCGACCAGGTATTCAAGGACGGCGAAACGCTTGGCGTCCTTGGCCGGATCGGGCTTGGTCAGGTAGGTGTTGACCGCCACGCCCAGCATGTTTTCCGGGGCGAAGCTGGGATCCTTCCTGGGATCGAAGCGCTTGATGCGGGCCAGGTCGCCCTCATCCGTCGCGTCGACGACCTTGCTGGATGGCTTCTTGAAGTTCACCGCTTCGGCGACGCTGGCTGCGGCGTCGGCCACGCTGGCTGCGGCGGCAAGGGGCATGCACAGCAGGCGGTTGAAGCCTTCGCATTTTTCACCATCGTCCGCTGCCATGGCAGGGGTATGCGCGGCAAAGGCCAGGGACAGGGCCGCCAGGGCGGCTTGGGTACGGACAGACAGCATGACATCAGATCGGAGTTGACTTATAGAAATATTAAACTACTGATAGGCTTGGCGCATGGTGTTTTTAACAGCCGAGGCGTTAGAATAGCCCTTCCTTCGTCCCTACCACGCCCCAGAAGATGCCCCTTCCCCTCTCGGCAGAACAAAAACAAACGCTATTCTGGGTGTCTGTCTGGGCCGCCTTCTTTTTCCTCCTGTGGATCCTGGGTCCGGTGCTGACGCCCTTCCTGGCGGCTGCCATTTTCGCTTATGCGCTGAATCCCGCTGTCGACAAGCTGTGCCGCCTGCGCATGTTCCGGCGCTGGAAAATGCCGCGTGCGCTGGCCGTATCCGTCGTTATCACCCTGTTTGGCGCCGCCGTGCTGGCGCTGCTGCTGATTGTGGTGCCGGTGCTGCAAAAGGAGATCCCGCTGCTGCAGGCGGCGATTCCCGCATCGCTGGCCAAGCTGAATGACACGCTGGGCCCGCGCCTGCAGCAGCTGGGCGTGGAGTTCACCCTCGATGGCGCCAGTATCAAGGCCCTGGTGGCGGAAAAGATGGCCGAAAGCGGCAACCAGATCTGGACTGCGGTACTGAATTCCGCGCGCACCGGCGGCAGCGCCGTGCTGGGCTGGCTGGCGACGCTGGTGCTGATCCCGGTCGTGCTGTTCTACCTGTTGCTGGACTGGCACCAACTGCTGGCCCGCATCGCCGCTGCCGTGCCGCGCCGCTATATCGGCGCCACCATGGACATGGCGCGCGAGTCGGATGTCCTGCTGGCCCAGTACCTGCGCGGCCAGTTGATGGTGATGCTGGTGTTGTCGGTTTATTACTCCACGGCCCTGGCGGTGGCCGGTTTCGACGTCGCGCTGCCGGTCGGCATCCTGTCGGGCGTGCTGGTATTCATTCCCTATCTCGGCTTTGGTCTGGGCCTGCTGCTGGCGCTGATGGCGGCGGTGCTGCAATTTACCGACTGGAGCGGGCTGGTGGCCGTGGCCATCATCTATGGCCTGGGCCAGGTGATCGAGGGTTTCATCCTGACGCCGCGCCTGGTAGGCGAGCGTATCGGCCTCGATCCGCTGGCTGTGATTTTTGCCCTGTTGGCCTTCGGCCAGCTGTTCGGATTCGTCGGCGTATTGCTCGCTTTACCGGCTTCCGCCCTCTTAATGGTCGGTTTTAGGCACCTGCGCCGCCACTACATGCGCAGCAGCTTTTATAATGCGTAGTGTGAAGATCGATTACGTTAGCAAAAAATCCACGATGCCGGGACAAGTCCAATGAAACAGCTGGTGCTTGACCTGGGTGCGGAGCCGGTGTGCACCCTCGAGTCGTTCGAGGTGGGCCGCAATGCCGAGGTGGCGGCGCTGATGCGCCAGTTCGCCGAACGCAGCTCCCGCGAGCATTTCGCCTACCTGTGGGGGGAAACCGGCGCAGGCAAGTCGCACCTGCTGAAGGCGCTCGCCTCGAGCGAACGCGCGCGCTATATTTCGCCGTTTTCGATTGAAACCGAGTTCCTGTATTCGCCGGAGGTGGACCTGTACCTGCTGGACGACTGCGAAAAGCTGTCGCCGGTGGCCCAGATCGATGCCTTTGCCCTGTTCAACGAGATTCGCGCCAATAATGCCTTCATGGTGAGCGCGGGCTCGGTCGCCCCGGCCGTGCTGCCGGTGCGCGAGGACTTGCGCACGCGCATGGGCTGGGGCCTGGTGTACCAGATCCATGGCCTGACCGACGAGGAAAAGCTTGCAACGCTGACACAAATGGCGGAAGCGCGCGGCTTGATCCTCTCACCCGGTGTGCTACCTTACCTGCTGTCGCACTTCCAGCGCGACATGGTATCGCTGTCCTCGATGCTCGACTCGCTCGACCAGTATTCACTGGAAACCAAACGCCCGATCACCCTGCCCCTGCTGCGCGAATGGCTGCAGGAGGAAGCGAAAGAATGATGAAACTCGCCCTGTTCGACCTTGACCATACCCTGCTGCCGATCGATTCCGATTTCGAGTGGGGCCAGTTCCTGTGCCGCGTGGGCGCTGTCGATGCCGCTGAATTCAAGCGCCGCAACGAGGAATTCTTCGCGCAATACCAGGCGGGCACCCTGGACCCCGTGGAATACCTGGAATTTTCGCTCGGAACCCTGGCCACCTTTGAGCCCGGGCAATTGGCCGAACTGCAGCAGCAGTACATGACCGAAGTGGTGATGCCGAATATCCTGCCTTCCGCCCGCGCGCTGCTGCAAAAGCACCTCGACGCTGGCGACCTGGTGGCAATCGTGACGGCGACCAACCACTTTGTCGTCGCGCCGATTGCCAAGGCCTTCGGCGTGGAGCACCTGATTGCCGCGATGCCGGAGCGCGATGCCGCCGGCCGCATCACCGGCAAACTGGTCGGCACGCCAACCCAGGGCGAAGGCAAGATCGTGCACACCAAGGCATGGCTCGAAAAGATGGGGCATACGCTGGACAGCTTCGAAAGCGTCCACTTCTACAGCGATTCCCATAACGACCTGCCGCTGCTGTCGATCGTCAGCCATCCGATCGCGACCAACCCGAACGCCAAGCTGTCCGAGCACGCGAGCGCGCAAGGCTGGCCACTAATTCACCTGTTCAATGATTAAGAAATTCATCCGCAAGATCCTCGGCGTCAAGAGCGCGAGACCCAGCAACGAGCCTGTCGTACTAGGCGCCAAGGACCATGGCATCGACCCGCGCATGGTGTCGAACAACGCCATCCGCGTCACCAGTACGCTGCAGGAAGCCGGCTTTGAAGCCTTCGTGGTCGGCGGCGCCGTGCGCGACCTGCTGCTTGGCGTAAAGCCGAAAGACTTCGACGTCGCCACCAACGCCACGCCGGAGCAGGTCAAGCGCCTGTTCCGCCGCGCTTTCATCATCGGCCGCCGTTTCCAGATCGTGCACGTGATGTTCGGCCAGGACCTGCTGGAGGTGACCACCTTCCGCGGCACCGCCACCGACAATGCGCCGAAGGACGAGCATGGCCGCGTGCTGCGCGATAACACCTTCGGCTCTCAGGCGGAAGATGCGGAACGCCGCGACTTCACCATCAACGCCATGTACTACAACCCTGCCACGCAGGAAGTGCTGGACTACCACGGCGGTATCGAAGATATCCGCGCCAAGACGCTGCGCATCATCGGCCAGCCGGAGGCGCGCTACCGCGAAGACCCGGTGCGCATGCTGCGCGTGGTGCGCTTTGCCGCCAAGCTGAAATTCTCCATCGAGCGCTCGACCGCCGAACCGATCGGCGTGATGGCGCCGCTGATCGACAACGTGCCGGCGGCGCGCGTGTTCGACGAGATGCTCAAGCTGCTCACTTCCGGCCAGGCCCTGGCCTGCCTGCAGCAGCTGCGCAAGGAAGGCCTGCACCATGGCCTGCTGCCGATGCTGGACGTGGTGCTGGAACAGCCGATGGGCACCAAGTTCGTGACCCTGGCGCTGGATTCCACCGACAAGCGCGTGATGGCCGGCAAGACCGTGTCGCCGGGCTTCCTGTTCGCTTCCCTGCTGTGGCACCAGGTGCTGGAGAAGTGGCAGGCCTACCAGGCTGCGGGCGAGCTCCCGATTCCTGCGCTGCACCTGGCGGCGGACGAAGTGCTGGATTCGCAGACCGAGAAGCTGGCCATTCAGCGCAAGATCGGTTCCGACATGCGCGATATCTGGGCCATGCAGCCGCGCTTTGAGCGCCGCAATGGCAAGAACCCTTACAAGCTGCTGGAGCACCTGCGCTTCCGCGCCGGCTACGATTTCCTGCTGCTGCGCTGCGCGTCCGGCGAGATCGACCGCGAGCTGGGCGACTGGTGGACTGCCTTCTACGAGGCCGACGAGACCGTGCGCGCCGAGCTGGTGTCGGTTGCTTCGTCCGGCGGCAAGAAAAAGAAAGCAGCGCCGCGCCGCGGCAGCCGTGCGGCCGCGCAGGATGATGTTCCTGCCGACGCGCCAACTGATGCCGATGAAGGCGACGAGTCGGATGACGACGAATTCCTGAACCCTCCAGCCGAAGGCGAGGCGCCCGCCCGCAAGCGCCGCCGCCGTCCACGCCGCGGCCGTCGTAGTGGTGGCGGCAACGCCCCCGCCGGCGACGCTTGATGCCTGTTACTGCCTTCATCGGCATCGGCGCCAATCTCGGCGATGCCCGGGCCAATGTGCTGGATGCAGTGGAGCGCCTGGGCAAGCTGCCAGGCGCTACGCTGGAGGCGGTGTCTTCGCTGTACCGTACCGCGCCGATTGATTCTTCCGGCGACGACTATATCAATGCTGTTGCGCGTGTCAGCACCGCCCTGCCTGCCCAGGCTTTGCTGGAGGCGCTGTTCGATATCGAGCAGGCGCATGGGCGTGAACGGCCGTACTTCAATGCGCCGCGCACGCTGGACCTGGATCTGCTGCTGTATGGCGAGGAGCAGATTACGACGCCTACGCTGGTTGTGCCGCATCCGCGCATGCATTTGCGGGCGTTTGTCTTGATGCCGCTTCTTGAACTGGCGCCTGGTGTGGTGCTGCCGGGCCTGGGACGCGCGGCTGATTTCGCGCCGTCGGTTTCTGATCAAGGTATTATCCGCCTTTAAAACCGGTAAACCAGGGTCAGACCCTGGTTTACCGGTTCAAAAGCAAAAGTCCCCAACATCTTTTTGACTGTGGCGTGGTACGGACACCTGAAGAACTTCTCTAACAAGTCCTGGCTGGTCGCCGCGATGGGCGCTGTGTACTTTATTCTCCGCAGTTAGAATATCGATTTTCCGATTCTGAGGACATACCATGTCTGGCAACCTGCAAAACCCTTACCCGGCGCCTACCCGTGCCGTGCCGACCAAGGCAGTCACGATCCCCTCGATCAACGCGCTGAAGGCAGCCGGCGAAAAGATCACCATGCTGACCTGCTACGATGCCAGCTTCGCCTCCCTGATGGACGGCTGCGGCGTGGAGGTCCTGCTGATCGGTGATTCCCTGGGCATGGTGTGCAACGGCCACCAGTCCACCCTGCCGGTGACCGTGCAGGAAATCGCCTACCACACTGCCGCGGTAGCCCGCGGCGCGAAGAACGCGCTGATCCTGGCCGACATGCCGTTCGGCTCCTATGCCACGCCGGAGCAGGCGTTCCACAACGCCGTGCAATTGATCCAGGCCGGCGCGCATATGGTGAAGATCGAAGGCGGCGCCTGGGTTGCTGAAACCGTGCGCTTTCTGGTGGAGCGTTCGATCCCGGTTTGCGCGCACCTGGGCCTGACCCCGCAGTCCGTGCACACGCTGGGCGGCTACAAGGTGCAGGGCAAGACCATCGAAAGCGCCGAACTGCTGAAGCAGGATGCGCTCAAGCTGCAGGCTGCCGGTGCCGCCATGGTGGTGCTGGAAGCTATTCCTACCGCGCTGGGCAAGGAAGTGACCGACATGCTGTCGATGCCGACCATCGGCATCGGCGCAGGTCCGGATTGCTCGGGCCAGGTGCTGGTGATGCACGATATGCTGGGCGTATTCCCGGGCCGCAAAGCGCGCTTCGTGAAGAATTTCATGGAAGGCCAGGTGTCGATCCAGGC
The DNA here is from genome assembly GCF_001425005.1 of Duganella sp. Root336D2. Lineage (GTDB taxonomy): Bacteria > Pseudomonadota > Gammaproteobacteria > Burkholderiales > Burkholderiaceae_D > Rugamonas. The sequence continues at coordinate 193,051 of NZ_LMDB01000033.1, forward strand.
TGCGGTGACGGCCTACATTGACGCCGTCAAAGGCGGCACCTTCCCGGCAGTCGAACACTGCTTCTGAAACCATGAGCAACCCGCTTAACGACGACGAGTACGACCAACTCGACGACCTGCTGGCCGCAATCGGCCCGCAGAGCATGGACGTGGCCAAGCTGGAAGGCTTCCTGACCGCGCTGGTGATCGGCCCGGCCAACGTGGCGCAAGAAACCTGGCTGTCCGTCGTCTGGGGCGGCGCCGCCGGCAGCGACGAAGCCGCCGCGCTGGTCTTGCGTCATCATGACTACATGCGCGTCTGGATGCAGAAAGATCCGGGCAGCTTCGAGCCGATCTACGAATGCGGCGGCAGCTGGACTGTGGAGGCGTGGTGCGACGGCTTTATGGCGGGAGTCAGCATGGCCCCCGATGCCTGGGCTCCTCTGCGCGCCCAGCAGCCGGCCTTGCTGCTGCCATTCCAGGCGCCGCTGAACGCCGCCAAGCTGCCGCAGGCCGTCATCAAGATCAACGAGTTCTTCCACGCGCCGCAACCTAAGGTGGCCAAGGCGGGCCGCAACGATCCCTGTCCTTGCGGCAGCGGCAAGAAATTCAAGAAGTGCTGCGGCGCTTAAATTTGAATCCAGGTCGTCTTCAGTTCGGTGTACTTGTCGAAGGCATGCAACGACTTGTCGCGTCCATTGCCTGACTGTTTGTAGCCGCCGAACGGCACCGTGATATCGTCGCCATCGTACTGGTTGACGTGCACGGTGCCCGCCTTCAGCGCGCGCGAAGTGCGAATCGCTTTCGAAATATCCGACGTCCACACCGCAGCGTGCAAGCCGTATGGCGTATCGTTCGCCTGCTTCACGGCCTCGTCGAGATCCTTGAACGACAGCACCGACAACACCGGGCCGAAAATCTCTTCCCGCGCGATCTTCATCGTGTTCTGCACGCCGTCGAACAGCGTCGGCTCGACGTAGAAGCCACCGGTCTCCTTGCGTACCGCATTGCCGCCGGCGAGCAGTTTCGCTCCCTCGTCGCGGCCGGCGTCGATAAAGCCCATCACGGTTTTCATCTGGATCGAATCGACAATCGCCCCCATGACCGTCTTTTCGTCGAGCGGATCGCCAGGCGCATAGGACGGCACCAGGGCCAGCGCTTTCTCCAGGAACCTGTCCTTGATCGCTTCCTCCACGAACAGCCGTGAAGGCGCGTTGCAGCTTTCGCCCTGGTTGAAGTAGATCGAGCCGACCGCAGCGGCGACGGCCGCGTCAAGATCGGGGCAATCGGCGCAGACGATATTGGCCGACTTGCCGCCCAGTTCCGTCCACGCCCGCTTGAGGTTCGACTGGCCCGCCATCTGGATGATCTGCTTGCCCGTACGCGTAGAACCGGTGAAACCAATGCAGTCCACATCCATGTGCATCGCCAGCGCCGCGCCGGCCTCGTTGCCGTATCCAGGAAGTACATTGAACACGCCGGGCGGGATGCCCGCCTCCACCGCCAGTTCCGCCAGCCGCAGCGCCGACAGCGGAGACTTCTCTGATGGTTTGAGCACCACGCTGTTGCCGGCCGCCAGCGCAGGCGCAATCTTCCACGCCGCCATCAGCAGCGGATAATTCCACGGCACGATGGCCGCCACCACGCCAACCGGCTCGCGCGTGATCAGGGCCAAAGAGTTGCCCGGTGTCGGTGCAATTTCTCCGTACACCTTGTCGATCGCCTCGCCATACCAGCGGATGCAATTCGCTGCGAGCGAAACATCGACCACCTGGCTGTATTTGATCGGCTTGCCCATGTCCAGCGTTTCGAGCAGCGCCAGTTCGTCCTTGTTCTGCATCATCAGCTCAGCGAACCTGACCAGCACGCGCTTGCGCTGCGCCGGCGCCTGGCTCGCCCAGCGGCCGCTGTCGAAGGCCCGGCGCGCCACTGCGACAGCCTGGTCGACGTCGGCCGCGTCGCATCGCGCGGTCTGCGACAGGTAGCGGCCATCAATGGGAGACAAGTTGTCGAACTTGCGCTCACCGCGCGCCCAGGTGCGTTCACCGTTGATGAAAGCGCGCCCGTCAAGGGTCAGCATCTTGGCACGTTCGTGCCAGTTGATCGCTTCTTTTGCCATGGCTTACATCCATCCTCTCTGCTGCAGGTCCGCATAGGTATCGTCAAGGCAGCGCCGGATCAGGCCCACCATTTCATCGATCTGTTCGCGCGTCATCACCAGTGGCGGCGCGATGATCATGCGGTCGCCCACGGCGCGCATGATCATGCCGTTGTTGAACATATAGCCTCGGCATACCATCCCCACTTCCAGCTTCGGATCGAAGTATTCGTTGCCGTGGATAGTTGGCCCCTTGCGCCGCACGAGATTCAGGCCCGCGACGAAGCCGCAGCTATTGGCATAGCCGACCAGCGGGTGCTCGCCCAGCGTGGCGAAGCGTTGCGCCAGATAGGGGCCGGTGTCTTCCGCCACCCGCTGCACCAGATTTTCTTCTTCGATGATGCGGATCGTCTCCAGCGCCGCCGCGCAGGCGACGGGGTGGCCGGAGTAAGTGAAGCCGTGCGCGAATTCGCCGCCCTGCCCGATCAGCACTTCCGCCACGCGCTCGCCCACCAGCACGCCGCCGAGGGGAATATAGCCCGAGGTGACGCCCTTGGCGAACGTGATCAGGTCCGGCTTGAAATCGAAGTACTCGCAGGCGAACATGCGGCCGGTGCGGCCGAACCCGGTGATTACTTCATCCGCGATCAGGAGAATGCCGTACTTGTCGCAGATGCGCTGGATCTCGGGCCAGTAGGTGCGCGGCGGGATCACCACGCCGCCGGCGCCCTGGATCGGTTCGCCGATGAAGGCCGCGACCTTCTCCGGGCCGACGTCGAGGATCTTCTGCTCCAACCATGAGGCAGCCTCGATGCCGAATTCGTCCTCCGTCATGCCGCGCCCGGACTCGAGATAATTCGGCTGGCGGATATGCACAATGCCCGGAATCGGCAAGCCGCCCTGCGCGTGCATGCCCTCCATGCCGCCCAGTGAAGCTCCCGCCATGGTGCTGCCATGATAGGCATTGAAGCGGCTGATGATGGTGTGCCGGTGCGGCTGGCCCTTCAAGTCCCAATAGCGGCGCACCATGCGCACATTGGTGTCGTTTGCCTCCGAGCCGGAACCGGTGAAGAACACATGCTTGAACCCCGGCGGCGCGATTTCCGCCAGCTTGGAGGCCAGCTTCACGGCCGGCACATTGGTCGTGTTGAAAAAGCTGTTATAGAAGGGCAGCGTCTCCATCTGGTCGAACACCGCCTTTGAAATGCTGTGCCGGCCGTAGCCGACATTCACGCACCACAGGCCCGACATGCCGTCCAAAATCTTCTTGCCGTCCGAATCCCAAAGATAGATACCTTCGCCACGCACCATCACGCGCACGCCGCGCTCGCCGAGCGCCTTGTGGTCGGTGAAAGGATGCATGTAATGCGCATGGTCGCGCGCCTGGATAGACTTGGTATCGTCCATGATCGCCTCCTCAGACATGCAGCAGCAGGTGCTCGCGCTCCCACGGGCTGATGACGGTCATGAACTCCTGGTGTTCCAGGTCCTTGATGGCGGCGTACACGTCGATGAAACGCTCGCCGAGCACGAAACGCAGCTTGTCTTCGGCGCGCAGGATGCCCAGGGCCTCCGGCAGCCCTTGCGGCAGCTCGTACTTCATATCGTAGGCACTGCCCATCGTCGGCGCAGTCGGCTCCAGTCCTTCGGTCATGCCCAGGTAGCCGCAAGCCAGCGTGACCGCCAGCGCGAGATAGGGGTTGGCGTCGGCACCAATGATGCGGTTTTCCACGCGGCGGTCCTGCACGCCCGCCTCCGGCACGCGGAAGCCAACGGTGCGGTTGTCCATGCCCCACTGGATATTGATCGGCGCCGCCGTGTGGCGCACCAGCCGGCGGTAGGAATTCACATACGGCGCCACTATGGCCAGGGCGCTCGGCATGTAACGCTGCAGGCCGCCGATATATGCCTTGAACAGTTGCGACGGCGAGCCATCCTGGTTGCTGAAGATGTTCCAGCCGCTGCGTGCATCAATCACGCTCTGGTGGATATGCATCGCCGATCCCGGCTCGCCCGCCATCGGCTTGGCCATGAAGGTTGCGTACATATGGTGCTTCAATGCCGCCTCGCGCAAGGTGCGCTTGAAGAAGAACACCTTGTCCGCCAGGCCAAGCGGCTCGCCGTGCAGGAAGTTGATCTCCATCTGGCCGGCGCCGATTTCATGGATCAGGGTATCGACATCAAGGCCCATCAAGTCGCAGTAATCGTAAATATCCTCGAACAGCGGGTCGAACTCATTCACCGCATCGATGCTGTACACCTGGCGGCTGGTTTCGGCGCGGCCGCTGCGGCCAATGGGCGCCTTCAGCGGCAGGTCGGGATCGGAGTTCTTGTCGGTCAGGTAGAACTCAAGTTCCGGCGCGACCACCGGGTTCCAGCCCTTGTCCTCGAACAGCTTCAGGACACGGCGCAGCACGGAACGCGGCGCGAAATCCACCAGGCGACCGTCGCTAAAATAGCAGTCATGGATCACTTGCGCCGTCGGGTCGACAGCCCACGGCACCATGGTGATGGTAGTAGGATCGGCCTTCAGGATCATGTCGCGGTCGGTGCTGGAAATAGCGCGGTCGTAGGCATCGTCCTCGGTCGGATAATTGCCGGTGACCGTCATGCCAAGTACCGCTTCAGGAATGCGCATGCCGCGTTCCTGGGTGAATTTGCCGCGCGGGAGAATCTTCCCGCGTGCGACGCCGGTCAGGTCGGGGACCAGGCATTCGATCTCGGTGACTCGCTTTTCATTGAGCCACTCGTCCATGTCGGTGTAACTGAAATTTTCGCGGATTGCCATAGCTTCCTCTCAGGTAGTTTAAAAAAACAGCACTACTGAAGGAAGCCACCTAAGGAATACGATCCCTATGCACGCGGCACGCAAGGCCGAATGCGCTGAACATGCGCATGGAGTCGTGGTTCTCCTCGACGCGCCATTCGGGGTGCCATTGCACCGCCAGCGCAAATGAAGGAGAAGCCGCGATGGAATATGCTTCGATCAAGCCATCATCGGAACGGGCTTCGACCTGCAAGCCGGGCGCCAGGCGGTCGATGCCCTGCCCGTGCAGCGAATTTACTTGTATTTCGCTAGCACCATCGAGGATATGCGCCAGCAAACCGCCTTTTTCAAGCGTGACGCGGTGCGCCGCAGCGTACTGCTGCTCCAGTGATTGGGCCTTGTCCTCGCGGTGGTCAAAGTAGCCGGGCACGGTATGCACGGCCTGGTGCAGCGTTCCGCCCAGCGCCACGTTCAATTCCTGGAAGCCGCGGCAAATTGCCAGTATCGGAACGCCGTGCGTCAGCGCGGCGCGAATCAAGGGCAAGGTGGTCGCATCGCGCGCGGGATCCAGCGGCAGCGAGGAATCGAGCGTTTCCTGCCCATACAGGGTGGCCTGTACATTGGAGGCAGCGCCGGTCAGCATGACGCCATTGGCGATGCCGAGCAGGCTTTCAATATCCGTGTTGTCGCCCAATGGAGGGATCAACAACGGCTGGCAGCGCGCTCCCACAGCCACCGCATCAACGTATTTGTTTTGAGCGGCGTAGCTGGGATGGGAGCCTTTATTCTGGCTGCAGGCGGGGACCAGTACGATGGGGCGGCGCATGTTTAGTTCTTCGGTAACTATCAGTGTGCAGCTTGATCTTATTCCCAATTTTGGAATGTGGCAACCGTACAGTGTGATAGCCGGTATACTGGATTTTTACTTCGGAGGTGAATCATGCTGAACCTGAAAGATCCCAGCCTTCTGCGCCAACAGTGTTATATCGCTGGCCAATGGTGCGATGCCGACGGGGGAGCAACGATCAGCGTCACCAATCCAGCGACTGGGGAAACGCTTGGCAGCGTGCCGAAAATGGGCGCTGCCGAAACGCGCCGCGCCATCGAAGCCGCGAATGCCGCATGGCCTGAATGGCGCAAGAAACCGGCAAAGGCGCGCGCCGCCATCCTGCGCAAGTGGAGTGACCTGATTCTCGCCAATGCCGACGACCTGGCTGCGCTGATGACAGCGGAACAGGGCAAGCCGCTGGCCGAATCCAAAGGCGAAATCGCGTACGCCGCCTCCTTTATCGAATGGTTCGGCGAAGAGGCCAAGCGAATTGCCGGCGAAACCCTGGCATCGCCATGGGCAGACAAGCGTGTGGTGGTCACGCGCGAGCCGATTGGCGTCAGCGCAGCAATCACCCCATGGAACTTCCCTGCAGCGATGATTACGCGTAAGGCCGCCCTGCGTTGGCGGCAGGCTGCCCGATGGTAGTCAAGCCGGCGGAGCTCACGCCCTTCTCCGCACTGGCCTTAGCCGTGCTGGCAGAGCGCGCCGGCGTTCCAGCGGGCGTGTTCAGCGTGATTACAGGGGCCTCGCGCGAAATCGGCGGCGAAATGACCTCTAACCCGATCGTGCGCAAATTGAGTTTCACCGGTTCGACTGCCGTCGGCCGGCTGCTGATGGAACAGTGCGCCCCGACGATCAAAAAACTGTCCCTTGAATTGGGCGGCAATGCGCCCTTCATCGTGTTCGACGATGCGGACCTGGACGCGGCAGTGGAAGGCGCTATCGCATCCAAATACCGCAATGCCGGCCAGACTTGCGTGTGCGCGAACCGCATCTATGTGCAGGACGGCGTGTACGACTCGTTCGCGTCGAAACTGGTCGAAGCGGTACGCAAACTCAAAGTCGGCAATGGCGCCGATGACGGCGTGACGCAAGGCCCGCTGATCGAAGACAAGGCCGTCGTCAAGGTAGAAGAGCATATCGCCGACGCGCTCGGCAAGGGCGCGCGCTTGCTGCTAGGCGGCAAGCGGCACGAGCTTGGCCACAGCTTCTTCCAGCCTACAGTGCTGGCGGACGTGAAGCCCGACATGCTGGTGGCGCACGAAGAAACCTTCGGCCCATTGGCGCCGCTGTTCCGCTTCAAAACCGATGAAGAAGCGCTGGCGCTGGCGAACGATACTGAGTTCGGCCTGGCAGCCTACTTCTACTCGCGCGATATCGGTCGCATCTGGCGCGTGGCGGAAGGCCTGGAGAGCGGCATGGTAGGCGTGAACACCGGCTTGATCTCGACCGAGGTTGCCCCATTCGGCGGCGTCAAACAATCAGGCCTGGGCCGCGAGGGTTCGACGCACGGCATGGACGATTACCTGGTCATCAAATACATCTGCATGGGGGGCATTTAGCCCCAGTGCGCTCAATGGAAATTGAGCTCGACGCCAGCATCTTTCACGAGACGAATAAACGATGAAAATGAACCGGCGGACCGTTGCTGAACGTCCGTATACCACCGCGAAGTAAGTTCAGAGGCCAGTTCCCATCGGGAAGGGCGGTCATCAGGAATTGAATGTTTGATCTTCAAAAAATATACTCATTCCATTCCAGAACGCGCTCGCGCGCGCACTCGAGCGACCTCAGACCAAGCATCTTCATTTCCAAAATAGGCTCTCATCGTACATGTGCGCAGCGGCACAAATTTCAAACGCCTCATTCCATGCGGCTTCAGTTCACGTCAGCCCTACAGCCGTTACGGACGGTGTAAGTGGCGAGTAGCCCAGGAGTCCCAATATGCACGGCTGGCGGCCGAAAGTTCATCGAGCGTTACCTCTTCGCCAGTATCAAGATGGATTGAAGCGGCGTCATACGAAATCGTGAGACAACCCATGACACAGTTCACAACTACGCGATCCGAATCGTTTTCCACGCTTACGATTTCTGGATCCAGCCCTGCGATAGCACCAAAATCAGTCACCGGCGCTGAATCATATTCACAGTATGCAAACTCACGGCAATTGACCAGGTTAATCCTGAACCCCGTGCCTTCACCTGGAAATTGCTGGCGTAGATATCGAATAGAGACTTCCACCGAAACCGCCCCTGGAACCTCGCCATTTATCGCATCAATCCCGCCATCATGCAGCAGTCCCCAAAACGATTCGTTTTTCATAATCTGGATTCAGGTTGACCATGCTACGCATTGAAGGAGTTCCAGCACGGCTGCTTCCGCTGCGTCCGCCTGTTCCGCAAGTGAAGTGCTGCGCACCTTGAACGTCCCCTTTTCCAAGAACACCAGCAGCAATTGAGAGCTAAGCGGCTGCCGAGATCCATCAACGGTATCAGAGAATTCAAATGTGATTACCGCCGCGTCGTAAGTCTTACCTTTTGCTTCGAGCTTGATCTGGCGTCGACTCACGAGGTACGCGTCTTCATACGCATTCAGTACCGCAGAGACTTCTTTTTGTAGCTGAGCGGAAGAATCGCTTGGGCGTGGATAGAAGAACAGTGTGACGGCATTTTTTAGCGTGCTGCCGAAACTATGGTATGTGACCGAGTAGTTGGAAAACTCTGGCGCATAGGCCCTGACAGTACTGCGGCGATATCCAGCACACTCCGCTGGGAATTTTTGCCACTTCTGGAAATCGGCAATTTCAATGGGATACTGGGTGGATTCCTGGCCGGCTGCGGTCAGTGAAACGGTGGCCAAGCCGAAACAAACCAATAGGGGAAAGAGATGTTTACGCATATGGAACGATCGAGCACAGGGTGGCGAGCGCCACGGCCGCTATGCCACACGGAGCTTCACAGCCAATCCCATACTGGGAAAATTGGCAATATATCATGGGTGTGTGGGGCTAGGGTCGCCAAACCATTTGGAAGCAGTAACGGTAGCGCCTGACTTATTGCCTGCGGCATCACTGGCCCAGGCAACGATTCCGTCAGGGCGTATCAACAATGCGCTCAGACCTAGCCGATCCTTCGCATCGCTTGCGACGTACTGAATGCGGCCATCCCAGCAAGCGGTAAGTGCCTTTAGCGATTCGCTTGCGTCGAGGTCGAGCAATACTCCGCGTCCGGTTCGCAGGCGTTGGTGAAGCCTCGTCCCATCGATTAGGTCGAAGTCAGGTGCGCTGCGGCCCAGCAGTGGATGGGCATCGCCAAGATCATAACGGGACGCGACACCCCACACGCGACCAGCGAAATACGTGGCGCAGTCAGGCGTCTTAAGCAGGTCGCGAATGATCGATTCAAGCGCGCGCGAACTCGGGCTGGGGCGCATCAGTGCCACTTGCGCGCGAGACCAGTCGAGAATCCGTGCGCCTTCCGGATGCCGTTCGCGATGGTAGCTATCCAGCAGCTCGACTGCGGCATGTCCGCGTATCGTTGCTGCGAGCTTCCAACCGAGGTTCATGGCATCGCCAAGCCCAAGGTTCAGCCCTTGGCCACCAAGCGGCGAGTGGACGTGTGCGGCGTCGCCGGCCAACAGCACGCGTCCTTTCTTGTACTGGGTCGCCTGATAGGCGCGGTCGGTCCAGGTCGTGGCGAGTTCGAGTTCCGCTAACCTGACTTCAGTGCCGGAGATTTTGCGTAGCACCGCCTCGACGTGCTCGCGTGTGATTGGATTGGTACGATGGTACGCGCCGCCATCAAAATCAACCATCCCGATTGTGCCGGGTGGCGCAAAGGTGTACATTCCCGTTGGCGTGTAATTGCGACCGGGCCTGAGCAGGTCCGCCTCGGCGATCTTGACCTGCACGGAATAACCGGTGAACTCAGGATCGGTGCCGGTGAAGCCGATGCGGGCCATCTTGCGAACGGTGCTGCGTCCCCCGTCGCAGCCGACGAGCCACTGTCCCCGGAATTCTCGTCTTCCTGCGAATACAGTGACGCCGCTCTCCGATTGCTCCAGATCCTCGACGCCGCAGCCACGCAAAATCTCTACGCCCAAGACCTCTGCGCGCTCAGCGAGAACGGCCTCGATACTTACCATGTCGGCTGCCACACTGCTGACCGGCCTTTGAACGCGATGGGACCACTGTGTGCTGTCGATCTGGTCGTTGAAGAACTGAATTCCGGCGAAGTGGCCTGCGGGGCGACGAGTTTGCTGCATCCAGTGTGCGGCTGCCGGAGCGTTGTGGGCGACAGCTCTCTCCTCGATATGGCGCAGCAGGTCGCGACGGTCAAAGGTCTCAATGGTCGGCACCGAGAGGCCTCGCAGGCCGAACGGAAGTTCTTTAAGCGGAGTATGAGGATCCAGCGCTTGTTCGAGGATAAGCACTGAGCAGCCTGCGAGCCGCAATTCGCAAGCGAGGAACAACCCTACAGGGCCGGCGCCGGCGATCAAAACGTCATGGAAATTGGTATGGGGGATATGCATGTCATGGCTCCTTAGTCGATGTTCGACCGGAGCGTTCCCAAGCCTGGATTCCGCGCGGACGAACAATTGAACGCCAAATCGCGTCAACTATTCGTCGTGGGGATCTACCGCAAGGGCCAAAGACCAGAGCTTTCGTTACCGAAAGGACTTGGGCTTACCAAACCAAGTCTGCCTTTTCCGACAGGCCGACTATAGCATCGCCGCAAAAATGCAGTCAAGCAGCTCAAAGCGCCTCAACGCGTCCATGCCCGACGATGTGGGCGAGGCTATTCAGGCCACAGGACATTCAATCAGGGGTGGCCGCAAGGTGCAGGCGGGTCCGGCGATCAAGGCCCAATGCCTTGATGTCGGCACCGAATGCTTCGTCGATCAGGCGGGCCTTGAGTCCTGAAGCTTCGGCATCCCTCAAAGCGCGCTCGATGATTGGCCGGTACCTGGCGGACGATGCCGCCAGATAGAAGGCAAAGTCGGCCCGATAGTCGACTACCAGGTTCTGCTCCACCGCTAATTCGGGATGCAAGCGCGCCTCCTCTATTACCTCAATGACGCCGCGCGGCAGGTAGTCGACGTGGCGGTTTCCCGCAGCCACCATCGCATAAATTGTGCCCCAAGGCCCTGTGTGCTCGTATAAGGGAAGGCCCGTCTTCCGCCATACCTTCGCATCGCCCCAGCCAGCACCAAAGCCTGCGATCATTTTGGTACGCTTCAAATCGCCTACCGAATGGACCCGTGCAAAGGGTTCCGTATCGGCCTGCCGGATCAAAAACACACGCTGGCCGATCAAGCCATTGGTCAACGCGTTACGCACCCTGACTATCTGTTCGTTGCTGTCTTTTTCTTTCGATTGCATGCCGTAGAAGAGATTGATGTCTCCTTTATTCAGCATCCACCACATGCGACGTGCGGGAACGTCCTTTACGTAGTGGAGACGATATGGCTGATGAATCGACTTCAATGACTCTTCAAGCAACCGGACGAAGTAGGCTGCATGTCCGTCTGAGGACACCGCGACGCGCAGTTCAAGCGGTTCAACAGCAGGTGCAGGCAGGATCTTTTCCGTACCTGCGACCGCAGCGGAGGACACACACAAAATACAGACGGACAAGCGGATAAACCGCAGCAAAAGAGTCATTTGCGACTCCGGCGAGAAGTTGTGTCTTGAACCTTACCACAGGTTCAGCCGGGTCGACACCGTAGTCCAGGCAGGACGCTAGGGTTCAAGAATATATCGCAGGTGATTGGAGAGTTCGGCACCCTTAGCCGACGAAGGTGCGCATGCGATCGCATGTCTGGCAAATGAGCCAATGAGCCGGATTTGCGTCGATCGCTGCGACGAGTGCCGCCACGGCTTTATCTTCCGTCGGTCGCTACATCTCGCCATGCAGCTTTTTCGTGTTCGTCGCGCCGATTTTAGTTCAGTACGCGTCGCACTGTAAGGTCTGCGGTGCGGGGCGCCGAAAACTCCACCGCGGGCAGGTTTTACGCAGTTTCCTCCACCCGGATCTCGCTCAGCAGCTTCTTCAGCTCGGGAACACAGGAGCCGCAGTTGCCGCCGGCTTTCACGCAAGCTGTGATTTGCGCCGGCGTGGTCAGGTTCTGCTCGCGGATGACTTTGCAGATGGTGTTGCGGCCGACGCCGAAGCAGGAGCAGACGGTCGGACCGGCGTCGGCGCCTGCGCTGATCGGACGGCCTGCCAGCAGCGCGGCACGGTCGGCCATTTCCAGTTGCGGTTTGTCGAACAAGCTGGCCAGCCATTGGCGGGCCGGCAGGTCGGGCCGTGCCGAAATGAAGAGGCATTGCGCGATGCGGTCGTCGACCAGGTGCACGGCACGGAATACACCGGAGGTGCGGTCGGCGTATTCGAGCCAGTCGGCGTCCTCGTCGCTGATGCCGAGCAGTTGACGCGCCCAGGCACCAAAGTCTTCGATGGCGTTGCGGCCGGCCAGTTCGTAGCGCTGGAAATCTTTGCCCTGCACCTTGGTCCAGTAGGCCAGCGCGTCAAGTTGCAGCGCATCTCGGCTCAGGATGAAGCCGTGCCATTTGACCGGGAAACGGTCGATCATCACTGGAGTGTGTTTGAATTCCGGTTCACCCGAGACCGGGTCGACCACGGGGTTCACCACGGCGCCGACGCGGGCATCGGAAGAGGTCTGGCTGTTCCAGTGAATAGGCACGAAGGCGCTGCCGCGCGCGATGCCGCCGCCATGCTGGACGCGCGCGATCATGCTGCCCCACTGGCTGGTGACACGCGCCAGTTCGCCTTCTTTCACGCCACACAGCAGGGCGTCCTGCGGGTGCATGTCAATGAAGGATTCGGGAATGTGGTCGGCCAGCTTTGGTGCGCGGCCGGTACGGGTCATGGTGTGCCAGTGGTCGCGCACGCGGCCGGTGTTGAGGGAGATCGGGAATTCCCCGTCGGGCAGGTTGGCCGGGGCGCGCGGTACGGTAGCGACGAAACGCGCGCGGCCGTCGGCGTGCGAAAAGCGGCCGTCGGCGAACGGACGTTCCGCTGGCGGGACATCGGCGGCGGCGACTGCAGGCCATTGCGTCGGCTGGAGGGCGTCGTAAGCGGACTCGCCCAGCGTGGCCAGCGCGCCGATGTTGAAGGCGCGCGGCAGCTCTTCGGCGCTGTTGCGCCAGGCGCTCAGGCGGGCGTGTTCGGTGAAGATCTCGGCGGCGCTGGCGTAGCCGAAGCCGTCATAGCCCATGCGCAGCGCGAACTGCGACAGGATCAGCCAATCCGCCCTCGCCTCGCCCGGTGCGGGCAGGAAGGCGCGCTGGCGGGAAATGCGGCGTTCGGAGTTGGTGACCGTGCCATCCTTCTCGCCCCATGCCAGCGCGGGCAGGAGGACGTCGGCGTAGGCATTGGTGTCGGTGTCGCGCACCACGTCGGATACCACCACCAGTTCGCAGCGTTCGAGCGCGCGGCGCACCTGGTCGGCGTTCGGCAGGCTAACTACCGGATTGGTGGCGATCACCCATACCGCCTTGACGCGGCCGGCTTCGATGGCTTCAAACAGGTCAACCGCTTTCAAGCCAGGATGCGAGGCGATGCGCGGCGATTCCCAGAATGTTTGCACGGCATCGCGGTGCGCGGCGTTGTCCAGATCCATGTGCGCTGCCAGCATATTCGCCAGGCCGCCTACTTCGCGGCCGCCCATGGCGTTCGGCTGGCCGGTGATCGAGAACGGGCCCATGCCCTGCTTGCCGATACGGCCGCCGATCAGGTGGCAGTTGATGATGCTGTTCACCTTGTCGGTGCCGGCGCCGGACTGGTTCACGCCCATTGAGAAGCCGGTAATTACCTTGGCGGTGGCGGCGAAGGATTCGTAGAACTCCATCAAGTCCTGCAGGTTCAGGCGGCAGGCACGCGCCACTTCCTCCGGTGTCAGAGTGGCGGCCGCCAGCGCGCCTTCCAGGCCGCTGGTATGCGCGGCGACAAACGCAGGATCAACCGCACCGATGCGCGACAAGTAGCCGAGCAGGCCATTGAACAGCCAGACGTCGGTGCCGGGCTTGATTGGCAGGTGCAGGTCGGCCAATTCGCAGGTGGCGGTACGGCGCGGGTCTACCACCACGATCTTCATGTGGGGACGCGCTTCCTTGGCGCGCGTCAGGTGCTGGAACAGGATCGGATGGCACCAGGCCAGGTTGGAGCCGACCAGCACCACCATATCGGCGTGGTCGATATCGTCATAATTGACCGGCACCACGTCCTCGCCAAAGGCACGCTTATGGCCGGCCACGGCGGACGACATGCACAGGCGCGAGTTGGTGTCGATATTGGCGCTGCCGATATAGCCTTTCACCAGCTTGTTGGCGACGTAGTAGTCTTCGGTCAGCAACTGGCCTGAGACGTAGAAGGCCACGGCGTCCGGGCCATGCTCATCGATGATGGCGCGCCACTTGTCGGCGACGTGGTCGAGCGCCTCGCCCCAGGCTACGCGCTGCAGCGAGCTGTCGCTTTCCCGGTCGCGCATCATCGGATACAGCAGGCGACCTTCCAGGCCAATCGTTTCGCCCAGCGCGGAACCTTTCACGCAAAGGCGCCCCTGGTTGGCGGGATGCGCAGCATCGCCGGCAATATCGAAGCCGCCACCTTCACGCGGCGTCGCCGTGACACCACAACCAACACCACAATAGGCGCACGTCGTCTTAATCATGAATTCACGCAGCCTGCGCGCAAAGCGCCTGCCCAAACAAGAGATGGTTGCGCATCGACGAAATGTCGGTGCGGTTCTGGATCAGGTCGAAGTACCACGGGCCGTCCTGCACATCGCCATACAGCACGGCGCCGGTGACGCGGCCGCCGTCCAGCACCAGGCGTTTGTAGACGCCGCGGCGCGGATCGCGCAGCACCAGGTCTTCGCTGCCTTCGCCGCCGATGAAATCGCCGACCGAATACAGGTCGACACCGGTCACCTTGAGGCGGGTCGGCGTAACCTGCTGCACGTAGCGGCGGTGGCCGTTGCCCGCCAGGTGGGCGGCGCAGACGCGCGCCTGCTCCCAGATCGGCGCCACCAGGCCGAAGGTGGCGCGGCGGTGCTGTACGCATTCACCCACCGCATAGATGCGCGGGTCGAAGCTTTGCAGGGTGTCATCCACCACAATGGCGCGTTCGCAATGCAGGCCGCTGCGGCGGGCCAGTTCGATATTCGGGCGCACGCCGGCCGTCATCACCACCAGATCGGCCGGGATCTCGCTGCCGTCGGCAAAGCGCACGGCGGTGACGCGCTCGGTGCCGACGATTTCGCTGGTCTGGGCTTCCATGCGGAAGACCAGGCCTTTCGCTTCCAGCGCTTTTTGCAGGAGCTGCGCGGCCGGCTTGTCGAGCTGCTGGTTCATCAGGGCATCGGTCACGTGCACCACGGTGACATGCATGCCCTGGCGCTGCAGGCCATTGGCAGCTTCCAGGCCGAGCAGGCCGCCGCCGATCACCACGGCGTGGCGATGATTGCGCGCCGCTTCCAGCATCGATTCCACGTCCTGGATGTCGCGGAAAGCCAGCACGCCCGGCAGCTCGTGACCAGGCACCGGAATGATGAATGGGCGTGAACCGGTCGCCAGCAGCAGGCGGTCGTAACGCACTTCCAGGCCGGAACGGGCGCGCACCAGGCGGCGCTTGCGGTCGATGAACTCGACCGGGTCGCCGGCGTGCAGGGTGATGCGATTCTGCTGGTACCACTCGCGCGTGTTCAGCATGATGTCGTCCACCGTCTTCTCGCCCGCCAGCACCGGCGACAGCAGGATACGGTTGTAGTTGCCATGCGGCTCGGCGCCGAAAACGGTGATGTCGTACATGTCCGGCGCGAGCTTGAGCAGCTCCTCGACCGTGCGCATGCCGGCCATGCCGTTGCCGACAACGACCAGGGCGGGCTTCATGCGCCGACCCAGACCTTTCCGCCTTCGATGCGTGCCGGCCAGGTCGGCACCGAATGCTCCGGCGCTTCCAGGCATTCGCCGGTCTGCAGGTCGAAGTGGTGCTTGTAAATCGGCGAGGCGACCACCAGGCGTTCGCCCAGGTTGCCGACCAGGCCGCGCGACAGCACGGACGCTTCGGCATTCGGGTCGTAATTGCCAATGGCGAAAACGCGGCTGTCGGCGCCGTCGTTCATGCGAAAGACTGCGACTTGCTGGCCTTGCAGCAGCGCGCAAACGCCGGTATTGGGGACGATTTCTTCCACGCCGCAAACGGCGGTCCAGGCGGATGCTTGGGTATCACGGTGCATGGTTTTCTCCTCAGGCGATGGCTTTGATCGGGATCAGCTTGCGTTCTTCCAGGGTGGCCGGGCGGATCTGGCCGCGTTCCTCCATGAAGACCACATTGCTATCGGCTTCCGGGCTGTTGACGAAGTGGCGGAAACGGGCGCGCGTTTCAGGATTGTTGACGGCTTCTTTCCACTCGCAGGCGTAGGTATCGACCACGCGCTGCATGTCTTCTTCCATTTCGGCGTTGATGCCCAGTTTGTCCTTGATGATCACGTCTTTCAGGTAATCCAGGCCGCCTTCCAGGTTTTCACGCCAGGTGCTGGTACGCTGCAGGCGGTCGGCGGTGCGGCTGTAGAACATCAGGAAGCGGTCGATGTAGGCCACCAGGGTTGCCTTGTCCAGGTCGGACGCCAGCAGCTCGGCGTGGCGCGGCTTCATGCCGCCGTTGCCGCACACGTACAGGTTCCAGCCTTTTTCGGTGGCGATGATGCCGACGTCCTTGCCCTGCGCTTCCGCGCATTCGCGGGTGCAGCCGGACACGCCGAACTTGATCTTGTGCGGAGTGCGCAACCCCTTGTAGCGGTTTTCCAGTTCGATCGCCAGGCCGACGGAGTCGTCCACGCCGTAACGGCACCAGGTGGAGCCGACGCAGGATTTCACGGTGCGCAGCGACTTGCCGTAGGCATGGCCGGTCTCGAAGCCGGCGGCAATCAGTTCTTCCCAGATCGCCGGAAGCTGTTCGACGCGGGCGCCAAACAGGTCGACGCGCTGGCCGCCGGTGATCTTGGTGTACAGGCCGTATTTCCTGGCGACCTGGCCGACGGCGATCAAGCCTTCCGGCGTCACTTCGCCGCCCGGCATGCGCGGCACCACTGAGTAGGTGCCGTCTTTCTGGATGTTGCCCAGGAAGTAGTCGTTCGAATCCTGCAGGCTGGCATGCTCCTTCTTCAGTACGAAGTCGTTCCAGCAGGTGGCGAAGATGCTCGCCGCCAGCGGCTTGCAGATGTCGCAGCCCAGGCCCTTGCCGTGGCGTTCCAGCAGGTCTTCGAAGGACTTGACCTGGCCCACGCGGATCAGGTGGAACAGTTCCTGGCGCGAATGCGGGAAGTGTTCGCAAACATGGTTGTTCACGTCCATGCCCAGCTTCTTCATCTCCGCTTTCATGATCTGCGTTACCAGCGGCACGCAGCCGCCGCAGGAGGTGCCTGCGCCGCAGCACTTCTTGATGGCGCCGATGCTGGTGGCACCGTCGGCGACGGCCTCGCAGATGGCGCCTTTCGACACGTCGTTGCAGGAGCAGATCTGGGCGCCGGCCGGCAGGGCGTCAACACCCAGGCCTGGTTTGGCCGCCCCATCGGATTGCGGCAGGATCAGGAATTCCGGCGCTTCCGGCAGTTCGATCTTGTTCAGCATCATCTGCAGCAGGGTGCCGTATTCGCCGGCATCGCCCACCATCACGCCGCCCAGCAGGAATTTGCCGCAGTCGGACACTACGATCTTCTTGTACACCTGCTTGCGTTCATCGGTGAACTGGTAGCTGCGCGCGCCTTCAGCCTTGGCGTGCGGGTCGCCGATGCTGGCCACGTCCACGCCCATCAGCTTCAGTTTCGTGCTCATGTCGGCGCCGGTGAATTCGGCGGCGGTGTCGCCGCAGATATGGCGCGCAGTGACGCGGGCCATGTCGTAGCCTGGCGCCACCAGGCCGAAGACCTGGCCGTTCCACAGTGCGCATTCGCCGATCGCATATACGTCCGGGTCGCTGGTCTGGCATTGGTTGTTGATCGCGATGCCGCCGCGCGGGCCAACTTCCAGGCCGCATTCGCGCGCCAGGTAGTCGCGCGGGCGGATGCCGGCAGAGAACACGATCATGTCGGCGTCGAGCGAAGTGCCGTCGGCGAACTGCATGCGATGGGTGCCGCTTTCACCGGCCACGATGGCGGTGGTGTTCTTGCCGGTGTGGACGGTCACGCCCAGGTCTTCGATCTTCTGGCGCAGCACGCGGCCGCCGCCATCGTCGACCTGCACCGCCATCAGGCGCGGTGCGAATTCGACGACGTGGGTTTCCAGGCCCAGGTCTTTCAGCGCCTTGGCGCACTCCAGGCCGAGCAGGCCGCCGCCGATCACCACGCCGGTCCTGGAGCGTGCACCGCATTCCCGCATGCCTTCCAGGTCTTCGATGGTGCGGTAGACGAAGCAATCCTTGCGGTCCTTGCCCTCGATCTGCGGCACGAAGGGGAAGGAGCCGGTGGCGATCACCAGCTTGTCATAAGGGAGTACTTCTCCGCTGTTGGTGGTGACGGTGTGCGCAGCGCGGTCGATGGCAATGGCGCGGCCATTCAGCTTCAGCACCAGATCGTCGCGGTCGAAGAAGCCCTCCTCCACCAGCGACAGTTCTTGCGCGCTCTTGCCGCTGAAGAATTCTGACAGGTGCACGCGGTCGTAGGCGGGGCGTGGTTCTTCGCACAGGATAGTGACCTGGGCGCTACCCGCAGGCAGGGATTTCAGGAACTGGTGGCCAACCATGCCGTGGCCGATGACGACGATCTTCTTCATGCTACTGCTCCTGCAATGGCGTTTTCTTTGACGGTAGACTCGCTGAAACGTGCGGCCAGTGCGCACAGGGCGGAGACGGCGACGAACATGCCCAGGATCCACAGGGTTTGCTGGGTATTGCCGATGCCTTTCAGCAGGAAGCCGGCCGCCACCGCACCGACATTGCCGCCGGCGCCGATGATGCCGGCCACGCCGCCCAGGGCGCGCTTGTCGACGAATGGCACCAGCGCATAGGTCGCGCCGCAGGCCATGTGGGTGAACAGGCCGAATACCAGCATGGCGATCACGGCGAGTGTCACGCTGTCGGCCTTGGCGAAGAACATCAGGCCGATACCCTCGCCGATCATCATGGCGAACAGCAGGGTGACGCGGCTATTCAGGCTGCCGCGTGCAGCGGCCTTGTCGGAAACATAACCGCCCAGCGCACGGGCAAACAGCGCCAGCAGGCCGAAGCTGCCTGCTGCCAGGCCGGCTTGCGGCAGCGTGAGCTTGAAAGTATCGACGTAGTAAATGGCAGCGATGTTGTGGATGAAGATCTCCACGCCGAAGCAGGCACCGTAGGTCACGAACAGCAGCCACACGCGGTAGTTGACAGCGGCCAGCTTGAAGCTCGACCAGCCGCCTTTCTTGCCGCCTTCCAGCTCGACGCCGGCAGCGCGCAGGTCGGCATAGTTACCGTCCGGGCAGTCCTGGGTGAAGCGGTAGTAGACGAAGGCCATGACCAGCATCAGCACGCCCGGCACCACCAGGGCGGCGCGCCAGCCCATGGTTTCGTTCACCCCCAGCATGACCATGGCGGCCATGATCATCGGCATGGTGGACTGCACCACGCCGCCGCCCGCATTGCCCCAGCCCGCGGCGGCCGCGTTGGCGGTGCCGACCACGTTCGGTGCGAACATGACCGAGGTGTGGTACTGGGTGATGACGAAGCTGGCGCCGACTGCGCCGATCAAGAGGCGGAAGAACAGGAAGCTTTCATAGGTCTGCGCTGCGGCTACGCCCAGGACAGGGATGGCGCCCAGGAGCAGCAGGCCGGTGTAAGCCTTGCGCGGGCCGTAGCGGTCGCACAGCGGGCCGATCACCAGGCGCACGATGATGGTGATCGCCACGGCGGCGATATTGATGTTGGCGATCTGCGCCGGGGTCAGGCCGAATTCGCCTTTAATGACGGGCATCAGCGGTGCGCAGGCGAACCACGCAAAAAAGCAGACGAAGAAGGCCATCCAGGTGAGATGGAAGGCACGCATCTGCGGCGTGGAGAACGAAAACAGGTTGATGCTGGTCGCTTTGCTTGCCATGGTGTGGTCCCTGAAAACAAAAAGGCGTCCGTGCAGCGCCCGCCATCGGTGGCAGTGCTGCACGGACGCCGTTGTCCGGTTAGCCGATCCTCCGTTAGACCAGCGCTTTACCTATCCTTTGCAAGACCTGTGCCAGCCGTTTTGCAGGGGAAAACGAGGGTTAGCGGCGGATTTTCGCCATCTGGCGGTGCACCGCGCCCAACTATGGTGCACCGCAATAGGGCGCGCTACAGGTGGATGCCGAACGAGGCAGCGTAGCGCTCGGGATCGCGGCCGTCCCAGGTGACGCCGTCCATCAGCACGGAACTGCGCAGGGCGCTGGCGGGGACGGCGGTCTCGGTGAGTTCGGCCGCCTCTTTATAAAGGGCGACCTGCTGCACCTTGAGCGCCACGCCGAGGTAATCGGGCGAAGCCTTGAGCAAGCCCCAGCGTTTTTGCTGGGTCATGAACCACATGCCGTCCGACAGGTAGGGGAAGTTGGCTGCGCCTTCCTGGTGGAAGCGCATGCTGTGTGCATCTTCCCAGCTGCGCCCCATGCCGTCTTCATAGTGGCCGAGGATGCGCTGCCAGATCACGTCCTTGCCGGTGTTGACGTATTGAACGGCGGAGATGATCTCGGCCATCGCCATGCGGTTGGCCGAGCTGGCATCAATCCAGCGGCTGGCCTCCAGCACGGCAGCGACCAGGGCGCGCGCGGTATTGGGATTGCGCCGCACGAAGTCGCCGGTAGTGGCCAGAACTTTTTCCGGATGGTCGGGCCAGATCTGCTGGCTGGTGGCGATGGTCACTCCCACGCCATCCATCACGGCGCGGTGGTTCCACGGCTCGCCGGCGCAAAAGCCGTCCATATGGCCGGCCGCCAGGTTGCTCGCCATTTGCGATGGCGGCACCGTGATCACGCGCGCTTCGCGCAGCGGATGCACGCCGTGCGCCGCCAGCCAGTAATACAGCCACATGGCGTGGGTGCCGGTTGGGAAAGTCTGCGCCCAGCGCAGTTCGCGCTCATGCGATACGGCAGCTACGGCGGCGCCATCGCGCACGCCCTCTTCCACCAGGCGGCGCGACAGGGTGATGGCCTGGCCGTTGCGGTTCAAATTCATCAAGATCGCCATGTCGCGCCGCGCCGAACCCACGCCAAGATGGGTTGCATAGACAAGCCCATACAGCGCGTGGGCGGCATCGAGTTCACCGGTCAGCAGCTTGTCGCGCACGCCGGCCCATGACGTCTCCTTGCTCAATACGATGCGGATGCCATGCTTGCGGTCCAGCCCGAGCACCGACGCCATCACCAGCGACGCGCAATCGGTCAGCGGGTTGAAGCCAATCCTGACGATGTCTTTTTCAATCTGCATACTTCACTCCTGCCGGTAACGCACCATGACGGTGCATCAACCGAGCAAATCCTCCGCGTCCAGGATGCGCTGCGCCAATTCGGCCAGCTTCAGGTTCTTGTTCATGGCCATGCCGCGCAGCTTCTGGAAAGCCTGCTCTTCGGTCAGGCCCTGGCGCGCCATCAGGATGCCTTTGGCGCGGTCCAGCAGCTTGCGCTCGGCCAGCTTGAGGCGGGTGCCTGCCAGCTCGTCCAGCAGCTTCTGTTCGCGCTTGAAGCGCACCAGCGCCACGTCCAGCACGGGCTTGATGCGTTCGGGCTGCAAACCCGCCACCACATAGGCGGAAACCCCCGCCGCCATTGCCGCTTCCATGGAATCGGCCTGGTCGTCTTCGGTGAACATGACGATGGGGCGGCGCTCGTCGCGGGTGGCAATGACGATATGTTCGAGCACGTCGCGCGCGTCCGATTCGGCGTCGACAATGATCATGTCGGGCTGCAGGCGGGCGATGTGTTCGGGCAGGTGGAAGTCGGCCGGCAGCGAGGCGACCAGGTCGTATCCGGCCTCCGCCAGCCCGGAATGCAGGGCTTGTGCGCGTGCCTCACTTTCGTGCGGCGGGTGGATCAAAACGATGCGTAGATTGCGGCTCATGCCTCCTATGTTGCAAGAACCGCGCCAGCTTCACGTCGGCAATACCGGCATCAGGCTATATTGATCCCAGAATAACAAGTCGCCCGGTAACCATACATGCTGGTACAGGTGCTGGGGGCGCGTGGCATGGGCCAGCAGTTCCTGCAGCAATTCCGCGCTTTCCGCAGCGCTGGCGCCGACCACGCGTGTGGTTGCGGGATCGGTCACCAGGATGGCGCGGCGTCCGGTTTCGGGATGCTGGCGAACCAGGGGCTGGGCGCCGCTGGTCCCTTCCTGTGCGGCGCGAGCATTGTGGACCAGGCGCCGCAAGCCGAGCGGCAAGGTGTCGTAAGCCATTTGCAGGTTGGCGAACAAAACCTCCTCGCCGCTGGACGCCAGGAATTGTGCAGCGAGCCGCTTGCCGGCCTCGCGCTGAAGTCGCGGGGCGATACGCTGCCCGCGAAAGACCAGCAGGTGGTGGTCGCGCAAGGCCGATTGCAGGCGGACGGTGTTATTGTCGTCCCGCTCATGCCCGAGGTTATAGCCGATGACTTCTGCGCCAAGCGGCGCGTCAAGGATGCGGATGTCGAAATGCTGCCAGTTCATCCGAGCAGTCTATGCGCCGCAGTTTGCGTTGGAAACGAATGGTTTTTGATATTAATATGCGTTTTTCGCAAGGCACAGGATTAGCATGAACACGACTACCTCCAGATTCCATCTCGCCCTGGCAGCCATGGTATTGGCCGTGCTGGCATGGTCCGGCATCGCACCCTATGACCGCACTACCTGGTGGATGGAGGTGGCCCCGGCGCTGATCGCCTTGCCGCTGATGGCCGCGACTTACCGCAGCTACCGCCTGACGGACCTGCTGTACGTGCTGATCGCGGTGCATTGCGTGATCCTGATGGTGGGCGGCGCTTACACCTACGCACGCGTGCCTTTCGGCTTCGACCTGCAGCACTGGTTCGGCCTGTCGCGCAACCCGTATGACAAGATCGGGCATTTTGCGCAGGGCTTCGTGCCGGTCATGGTGGCGCGCGAAATCCTGCTGCGCGGCCGCTACCTCCCGTCCGGCAAGATGCTGGCCTTTATCGTGCTTTCGATTGTGCTGGCAATCAGCGCGACCTACGAACTGATCGAATGGGGTGCGGCGGTGGCGCTGGGCCAGGGCGCCGACGAATTCCTCGGCACCCAGGGCGACCCGTGGGATACCCAGTCCGACATGTTCATGGCCCTGATCGGCGGCGTCGCTGCGCTGCTGACGCTGACCCGCCTGCACGACCGCCAGTTGGGCGCCCGCTAGGATGCTTGCTTCGATCATCCCCGTTTTCCTGCTGATCATGCTGGGCGTGGCGATCCGCCAGTCGCGCTGGATGCCGGACGACTTTTTCCCGTCGGTAGAGAAGTTCTCGTACTTCATTGCCTTCCCTGCCCTGCTGTTCACCGGCATCGCGCGGCTCGACTTCCAGGGTCGCATGGTGGGTGAACTGGCGCTGGCGACGCTGCTGCCGACCTTCACCGTGGTCAGCCTGGCCCTGCTGGTGCTGCTGTTCTGGCGCGGGCTGCCCGACCCTAGCCGCTCCTCCGTGGTGCAGGGCGCCATGCGGCCGAACAGCTATTTCGGGATTGCTGTGTCGGCGCTGTTCTTCCAGCCGCAGGCGGCGGCGCTGGTGATGCTGGCGCTGGCCCTGTGCCTGCCGGTGGTGAACGTGGTATCGATCCTGGCCCTGTCGTGGTGGAGCGGCAGCAAGGCGAACCTGGGCACGGTGGCCAGGACGCTGGCGACCAATCCCATCATCCTGGCGACGCTGGCCGGCATGATTTTCAGCCTGGGCGGGCTGGCTTTGCCGGCGCCGCTGATGAACACCCTGGACATCATCGGCAAATCGGCGCTGGCCCTCGGCTTGATCAGCGTTGGCAGCGGCCTGGTGTTCTCGCTGGAAGGCTTGCGGCCGGCTGCGCTGGCCTTTACCTCGCTGCTCAAGCTGCTCGTGCTGCCGTTTGTGGCTTTCCACGTGTGCGCGATGTTCGGCGTGTCCGAGCCGGTGACGCTGGCCGCCTGCTTCTACTGCGCACTGCCGACGGCACCGAACGCCTACATCATGGCGCGCCAGCTCGGCGGCGACGCGCGCCTTATGGCGTCCCTGATTACGCTGCAAACGCTGCTGGCGGCAGTCACGATTCCGCTGAGCCGGATGCTCTCGTCCTAGGTCAGAGCAGGCGCTTTGCCTCAAGCAGCGCGTCAAGGATGGCCTGGCGGGCGGCGGCGCGCGCCTCGCTGCCCGGCACGCGCAGGGCGTAGGCGGGATGGTAGGTGGCGATGATCCAGCGGCCATCGCGTTCGACCGGCTGGCCCATATAGTCTTTCAGGGCTACGCTGCCGCTTTGCAGGACTGATTTCAGCGCGGTCGCGCCGAGGGCGACGATGACGTCGGGTGCCACGCTTTCCAACTCCGCTTCAAGCCAGTAATGGCAGGCTGCGACTTCCTTCTGCGCAGGCGTCTTGTGCATGCGGCGCTTGCCGCGCGGTTCCCATTTGAAGTGCTTCACCGCGTTGGTGATATAGACCTGGCGGCGGTCGATGCCGGCAGCTTCCAGCGCATCGTCGAGCAACTCGCCGGCGGGGCCGACAAAGGGCTTTCCGGCCAGGTCTTCCTGATCGCCCGGCTGTTCACCGACCAGCATCAGCCTGGCATGGCGCGCGCCCTGCCCGCCGACAGGCTGCGTGGCATTGCGCCACAGATCGCAGCGGCGGCACTCATCCAGTGTGGATGGCTGTTGCTCGTCAGGCTTGGCTTTCATCAACCCATTGTACGAATCGTCAGGACAAACGGCGCACAATGTAATTGTCGATATCGAAGCGCCGCGTGATGTGGTGGTAGTGGAAAGTGAAGCCAGGCCATATCACCAGGTTGCGGCCACGAGAATCGAGGTACCAGCTCTTGCAGCCGGTGTGCCATACGGTGCCCTTGAGCTTCTGTTGCAGCTTGCGGTTGTATGCGCCCTGAACTTCCGCTTGTACATCGACCGAGTGCAGGCCGTCGCGCAGCAGCCGGCATACACCGTCCACAGCGTAGCGCACGCCTGATTCGATCATGTAGACCATCGAATTGTGGCCCAGCAGGGTGTTGGGTCCGGTGATCATGAAGAAGTTGGGGAAGCCGGCGACGGTGGCACCCTTGTATGCGCCTGCACCTTGTTCCAGCGCCTGGGCGAAACTGCATCCGCCACGGCCTCGCAATTCAATCGGACCGTAGGCGTGTTCAACGTCGAATCCGGTAGCGTAGATGATCACATCGACCGGGCGCTCCTCGCCGCTGCCGGTGACGATGCAGTGTTCGCGCACCTCGCGGATGCCCTCTTTGAGCACCGTGACGTTGGGCTGCGACAGCGCAGGGTAGTAATCGTTGGTCAGCAGCACGCGCTTGCAGCCGAGCGTATAGTCCGGCACCAGCTTGGTGCGCAGTTGCGGGTCGGTGACTTGCCGCTTCAGGTGGCGCATGGCTTGCCATTGCATGACTTTTGCCAGCACGGGCAGGAAGATGAACAGCACCACCCGCGATTCAAACTGCACGTAGTGCATGGCGCGGTACAGCAGTTGCAGCGGGCGCACGCGATCCAGCAGCCATTTCTCGACCCGCGTCACCGCCCGGTCCGGACGCGGCAAGACCCAGTGCGCCGTGCGCTGGTAGTGGTCGAGCTGTTGCACCTGCGGCTGGATTTCCGGCACGAACTGCACGGCGCTGGCCCCGCTGCCGATTACCGCCACACGCTTGCCGCGCAGGTCGACGCTGTGGTCCCACTGCGCAGAATGGAAGCTCTGGCCACGAAAGCGCTCTGCGCCGGGAAAACCCGGCACGCTTGGCCGGCCCAGCAGGCCGATAGCGAAGATCACTGTGCGTGCCGTCATTTCGCCCTTGCTGGTGGCGAGAAGCCATCTGCCTGTCGCCTCGTCGAACTGCGCTGAACGCAGCGCCGTGCCGAGACGAAGATGCCGCTCCAGGCCGGATTCGCGCACTACACGCTGGGTATATTCAAGCAGTTCGTCCTGGCGCGGGAACAGGCGGCTCCAGTGCGCGTTCTGCGCGAAAGAGAACGAATAAAGGTGGCTTGGAATATCGCAGGCTGCGCCGGGGTAGGTGTTGACGCGCCAGGTGCCGCCGAACACTTCATCCTTTTCCAGCATGACGAAATTATCGATGCCGGCCTCCTTCAGCTTGATTGCGCTGCATATGCCGCCAAAACCGCTGCCCACGATCACCACGTCGTAATCCATTGCCGCCCCCAGGATGGTTTGGCAGACTATAATTTTGCATTAATAACAAGTCAATATGGAGGCGGGGATGTTCTTCCTTTACGTGTTGGGCGGCGCGGCACTGGCGCTTGCGGCGGCGGATCGCCTATTGCCAGGCCCGGTGGCACGCGCCTCGCTGGCGCTGGAGCGCAAGCGTTCCGGACTCACGCTACGGCATGGCTCCCTGCCCTACCTGGAAGGCGGTTCGGGCAGCGAAGTCCTGCTGCTGGTGCACGGCTTTGCCGGGGACAAGGACAACTTCACCCGCATTGCACGCTTCCTGACGCCGCACTACCGCGTGATCATTCCCGACCTGCCGGGCTTCGGCGATGCAAGGCGCGATCCATCCGCCAGGCACGATATGGCGGCACAGGTCGAAAACCTGCGCGCCTTCATGGCGGAACTGGACGTGCAGCGCTTTCACATGGGCGGCAATTCGATGGGCGGCTTCATCGCCGCCGAATATGCGGCGCGCTATCCTGAACAGGTGGCGAGCCTTTGGCTGCTGGCACCTGCAGGCACCGACGAGGCGCACGCATCGCAGGCAATCCAGCATTACCTGTCTGGCGGCGGCATGCCCCTGCTGGTGCGCGAGCCGCGCGACTTCGACACGATGATGGCGGCCTGCATGGTGAGGCCGCCATTCTTTCCCTATTCCTTGAAGCATGTGCTGGCGCGACGCGCGGTAGCGGATTATCCGCTGCATTGCTCAATCATGCGTGAATTGGTCGAATCTCCCAAACTGAACGGACCGATCAACACGCCCGCACTCATCGTATGGGGTACCGAAGACCGTATCCTCAGCCCCAAAGGCGCCGCTGCCAGCAAGGCATTGATACCGAATGCGCGCTCGGTCATGATGGAGGGTATCGGCCACTTGCCAATGCTGGAAGCCACGCGCAACACCACACGCGACTTTCTGGAATTCCAGCGCTCCCTTAGATCAGGCTAAACAGCTGGCCTGCGCGAGCCATTGTTGTACCCGTGCCCAGCCGGGATCTTCAGGGTTAATTAATTCGTGGAGTTGCATCGATTCGACGGTGTCAAGCAGGGCGGCCGGTCAGGGCAAAAGCGCGGGTTCGCTTGAGGAATTCGTTGAACCGGGAGGCGTGTTCGGGGAAGCGCTCCTGGCCTTCGATGAAGATGGCCTCGGCCTCGTCGAGGTGACCCAGCTTGAGCAGGCATTCGCCTTTGGAGAAAAAGGCCGGCATGCCATCGGGGTTGAGGTAGAGGGACTCGTCCAGGTCGCGCAGCGCCTTTTCATGCAGGCCCAGTTCCATGAAGGCGAAGGCGCGCTTGTCCAGCGCATCGGTGTAGGCGGGATAGAGTTCGATGGCCTTGCCATACTCGTTGATGGCGTCGATGCGGCGGCCTTCGGCGGCATGCAAGCCCGCGCGCTCGAAATGCCCGGAGGCGCTGCGCATGATGGTGCCAGCATCCTGCCCCGTCAGGCGGACATAGAGATCGAAGTCCATGTACTTCAAGCCTTGCAGCTCGCGCGCAGTGGCAGGCTGGTTGCCGGCCAGTTCCCAACCCTCGGCCAGCGATGCTGCAGCACGCGGTGAGTGGGCCATGCGAACGGTCGCCTGTGCCAGCGATTCCGGCGCAGGCTTGGCGGCGCAAGCGTCATAGGTAATGCAATGCGCGGTGGCGCCATCGACAGCAAACACTTTAAGCGCGTTCCAGCCCTGGCCATCCGGCAGCGGCTGGACGAGCACGTCCCCCGCCCTCACGACGAGTTGCTGGCTTGGCTGGAAATTTCCCGCCGCCCTGGCGCGCGGGGCGCCGAGGGCAGCGAAGAAGGAAGTGATGGTTTTAAGCATGCACAGGAGTGTACATGCTTTTTTGGCAGGATTACTGCTGGGCGTAGGCCGCCAGGCGGGCGTCGGTACAGGGCTGCAGGTCGGCCGGGGAGCTGATGTTCATGCCCAGGTCGTTCAGCAGGCCGTCCTTCAGGCCGTAGACGAAACCGTGCACGGTCAGTTCCTGGCCGCGCTCCCACGCGTCCTGCACGATGGTGGTCGAGCAGACGTTGGTCACCTGCTCCACCACATTCAGCTCGCACAGGCGCTCGCTCTGCTTGCCGACATCGGCCAGCGCGGCGCCGAGGTAGCGCTCGTGCTTCTGCGCGACGTCCTGCACATGGCGCAGCCAGTTGTCGACCAGGCCGACGCGGCCGCCGGTCAGTGCGGTGTGCACGCCCTTGCAGCCGTAGTGGCCCACGATGATGACGTGCTTCACCTTCAGCACTTCGATGGCGAACTGCAGCACCGACAGGGAATTCAAATCCGAATGGACCACCACGTTGGCGATATTACGGTGCACGAACACTTTGCCAGGCGGCAGGCCAAGCAGTTCGTTTGCCGGTACGCGCGAATCGGAGCAGCCGATCCACAGGTATTCCGGCGCCACCATCGACAGGTCGCGGAAGTAGTCAGGGTCTTGGGTGACCTTTTTCTCCGCCCATTGGCGGTTGTTTTCCAGCAGGTGCTTCAGTACGTCGTCGCTCATATACTCACTCGAAGAAGTCTTTGACCTTGTCCATGAAGGATTTGGTCTGTGGGCTATGCTTCGCACCACCTTCGTTGGTGGAACGCTCGAATTCGCGCAGCAGGTCTTTCTGCTTGTCGGTCAGCTTGACCGGGGTCTCAACGGCGACATGGCAGAACAGGTCGCCCGGATAACCGGAACGCACGCCCTTGATGCCCTTGCCCTTGAGGCGGAAGGTCTTGCCGGACTGGGTACCGTCCGGAATGGTGAACGATACTTTGCCATCCAGCGTCGGCACTTCGATTTCACCGCCCAGCGCCGCCTTGGCGAAGCTGATCGGCATTTCGCAATGCAGGTCGTCGCCTTCGCGCTGGAACACCGCGTGCGGCTTGATGTGGATCTCCACATACAGGTCGCCCGGCGGGCCGCCGTTGGTGCCCGGCTCGCCGTTGCCGGTGGAGCGGATGCGCATGCCGTTGTCGATGCCGACCGGGATCTTCACTTCCAGCGTCTTGTTGCGCTTGATGCGCCCCGCGCCGGAGCACGATGGGCATGGTTCGGGAATGATCTTGCCGGTGCCGTGGCACTTGGGGCAGGTCTGCTGGATGCTGAAGAAGCCCTGCTGCATGCGCACCTGGCCGTGGCCGCCGCAAGTGCCGCAGGTGACCGGCTGGGTACCCGGCTTGGCGCCGGAACCGTGGCAGGTATCGCACTTGTCCCAGCTCGGCACGCGGATCGTGGTGTCGAAGCCGTGGGCGGCCTGCTCCAGGGTGATCTCCAGGTTGTAGCGCAGGTCGGCGCCGCGGTAAACCTGCGGGCCGGACGAGCGGCCGCGGCCGCCGCCGCCGAAAATATCGCCGAAGATGTCGCCGAAGGCGTCGCCAAAGCCGCCGAAGCCGCCACCGCCGCCCGCCCCCATATTCGGGTCAACGCCGGCGTGACCGTAACGGTCGTACGCTTCGCGCTTTTCCGGGTTGGTCAGCATCTCGTAGGCCTCTTTGACCTCCTTGAACTTCTCTTCGGCCTCTTTGTTATCCGGATTGCGGTCCGGATGATATTTCATCGCGAGTTTGCGATAGGCCTTCTTGATTTCGTCGTCGGACGAATTCTTAGCGACCCCGAGGATCTCGTAAAAATCACGCTTTGCCATGGTGTACCAATTTATGCGAAAAAGCCGAGCGAGCCCCTGTTGGATGCTCGGCTCGGCAGGTCATAGAGTTGACCGGATTTGCAGCTTACTTGCTGTCTTTGACTTCCTTGAAGTCAGCGTCGACTACGTCGTCCTGGGCTGGCTTGGATTCAGCCTGTGCACCGGCACCGGCACCTGCGCCTTCGGCACCGGCTGCGCCTTGCTGCGCCTGCATGTCAGCGTACATCTTCTCGCCCAGCTTCTGCGAAGCTTCGGACAGTGCTGCCACTTTGGCGTCGATCGCTGCCTTGTCGCCATCCTTGATGCTGGCTTCCAGGGCGGTGATCGCAGCTTCGATCTTCTCTTTCTCGCCGGCGTCCAGCTTGTCGCCGTACTCGGTCAGGGACTTCTTGGTCGAGTGCACCAGCGCGTCGGCCTGGTTGCGGGACTCAGCCAGTTCCTTCAGCTTCTTGTCTTCTTCCGCGTTCAGCTCGGCGTCCTTCACCATCTTCTGGATTTCCTCTTCGGACAGGCCGGAGTTCGCCTTGATGGTGATCTTGTTTTCCTTGCCGGTGGCCTTGTCTTTCGCGCCCACGTGCAGGATGCCGTTAGCGTCGATGTCGAAGGTCACTTCGATCTGCGGGGTGCCGCGTGCCGCTGGCGGGATGCCTTCCAGGTTGAATTCGCCCAGGCCCTTGTTGCCGGCTGCGATTTCGCGTTCGCCCTGGTACACCTTGATGGTCACGGCCGGCTGGTTGTCGTCGGCGGTCGAGAACACTTGCGAGAACTTGGTCGGAATCGTGGTGTTCTTGTGGATCATCTTGGTCATCACACCGCCCAGGGTTTCGATACCCAGGGACAGCGGGGTCACGTCCAGCAGCAGCAGGTCTTTGCGGTCGCCCGACAGCACTGCACCCTGGATCGCGGCGCCGACGGCCACTGCTTCGTCAGGGTTCACGTCCTTGCGTGGATCCTTGCCGAAGAACTCTTTCACTTTTTCCTGCACCTTAGGCATACGGGTCATGCCGCCGACCAGGATGATGTCGTCGATGTCGGATACTTTCACGCCGGCGTCCTTGATCGCGGTGCGGCAAGGCTCGATGGTGGCGGTGATCAGTTCCTCAACCAGGGACTCCAGCTTGGCGCGGGTCATCTTCAGGTTCAGGTGGACTGGAGCGCCGTTCGCCATGGCGATGTAAGGCTCGTTGATTTCGGTCTGCTGCGAGGACGACAGTTCGATCTTGGCGCGCTCGGCCGATGCCTTGATACGCTGCAGGGCGATTGGATCCTTCTTCAGGTCCAGGCCGTTGATCTTCTTGAATTCTTCGATGATGTAGTCGATCACGCGCTGGTCGAAGTCTTCGCCGCCCAGGAAGGTGTCGCCGTTGGTCGACAGCACTTCGAACTGCTTCTCGCCGTCCACGTCAGCGATTTCGATGATCGAGACGTCGAAGGTGCCGCCGCCCAGGTCATACACGGCGATCTTGCGGTCGCCCTTGTCGGTCTTGTCCAGGCCGAATGCCAGTGCGGCCGCGGTAGGTTCGTTGATGATGCGCTTGACTTCCAGGCCGGCGATACGGCCGGCGTCCTTGGTTGCCTGGCGCTGCGAGTCGTTGAAGTACGCCGGCACGGTGATGACCGCTTCGGTCACTTCTTCGCCCAGGTAGTCTTCAGCGGTCTTCTTCATCTTGCGCAGCACTTCCGCGGAGATCTGCGGCGGAGCCAGCTTCTTGTCGCGCACGCCGATCCAGGCGTCGCCGTTGTCGGCCTTCATGATCTCGTAAGGCATCAGGGAGATGTCCTTCTGGACTTCCTTCTCCTGGAATTTACGGCCGATCAGGCGCTTCACCGCGAACAGGGTGTTCTTCGGGTTGGTGACGGCCTGGCGTTTGGCAGGTGCGCCAACCAGGATTTCGCCGTCTTCTTGGTAGGCGATGATGGAAGGGGTGGTACGCGCGCCTTCCGCATTCTCGATGACCTTCGGCGCGCCATTTTCCATGATGGCGACGCAGGAGTTGGTGGTGCCCAGGTCAATACCGATGATTTTGCCCATGATTTGTTCTTCCTTGTGTACTAAGTTTAATTACTTCTTATATGTGGAATTTTTGTTTCTTTTCAAGTGCTTACTTTGGCTGGGCAGCCGTCACGATGGCGGGACGCAGCAGGCGGTCCGCAATCATGTAACCCTTTTGCAGCACGGTGACAACAGTGTTCGCTTCCTGCTCGGCCGGCACCATGGCCACGGCCTGGTGCTTGTTCGGGTCGAGCTTTTCGCCGACCGCCGGCATCACTTCGATCAGGCGGTTGCGCTCGAAGGCGGAATTGAGCTGTTTCAGGGTCATTTCGACGCCTTCCTTCAGCGATTCCAGGGTCGGGGTGTCGACTTTGAGCGCCATTTCCAGGCTGTCTTTCACCGGCACCATGGCTTCGGCGAAGCTTTCGACAGCAAACTTGTGGGCCTTGGCCACGTCTTCCTGGGCACGGCGGCGGATGTTTTCGCCTTCCGCCTTGGCGCGCATGAACGCGTCATGCATCTCGGCCAGTTTTGCCTCGGTCGCGGAGAGCTGCGTCTCCAGGTCGGACATCGCAGGAGCTTCAACTGGAGTCGTTTGCTCTTCTGCCTGCTCCACTTCCGGGTTCTGGCTTGGCTGGTTTTCCTGGTCTTGCATCTAAAAGACTCCTACAAAATCATGTTTATCTGACATCTGCTGCTTCATGCACGAGCAAGAAATGGGGCTTGCCCCGATCTTTTCAAGGGGTATTCTGCCCCTCGGTGCAAAGGCCCGGCGCACGCCGGAGGGAGTGTTGTTGTAACTGTAGAGTTACAAATTTTACAAAGCTCTGAGATACGTAAACCGGGGTTTTGACTAAGATGAATCTATGCGGTGCCTGGACACCGCGTCCCTCGGAGCGCATCATGAAGTTGCCATTTATTACAGCATCGATCATCGCGTGGAGCTTCCTTGCTACAGCGGTGATCGTCTTCAGCGAACTGTTCCCCTAACCAGTTATTTTAGCAGGTTAGCACTCACCACCCGCAAGTGCTAACAACTGCTACCGGCGCAGCTTGCGCATCGACGACATGGTCGGCCAGCCGATCATGTGTTGCTCGGCAACCTCGGTCAGGGCGGCAATCCAGGCTGGATGGCTGTTCAGGCAAGGGATGTAGTTGAATTCCTTGCCGCCGTTGGACAGGAAGTCGTGCCGCACTTCCATTGCTATTTCTTCCAGGGTTTCCAGGCAATCGCTGGTGAAGCCGGGGCAGATCACATCCAGCTTGCGTACCCCGTCTTTTGCCAATTGCGCCACGGTCGGCGCGGTGTAGGGCTGCAGCCATTCGGCCTTGCCAAAGCGGGACTGGAAGGTGACCAGGTAGTCGTTCTCGTTCAGGCGCAGCTTGTGCGCCAGCAGGCGGGCGGTTTCCATGCATTCGCGCTGGTAGGTGTCGCCCAGGTCGATGGTGCGCTTCGGTACGCCATGGAAGCTCATCACCAGCTTTTGGCCACGGCCGTTGCTTTCCCAGTGGGCCAGCACGGTTTTTTTCAGCGCGTCGATATAGCCGTCGTGGTCATGGTAATCGCGCACGAAGCGCAGCTCGGGGATGTTGCGCACCTTCTTATAGTGGTCGAACACGGCATCGCTGACCGAGGCGGTGGTGGTGCCGGAATATTGCGGGTAGGCCGGCAGGACCAGGATGCGATCGTGGCCGTCGTCTTTCAGCTTGCCCAGCACGTCGGGCAGCGATGGGGAGCCGTAGCGCATCGCCATCGCCACCGTCACGTCATTGTGGCCGCGCTCACCGAGCAGGCCGCGCAGCAATTTGGCTTGCGCTTGCGTGTGGAACTTCAGCGGCGAACCGTCGCTGGTCCAGATCGAGGCGTACTTCTGAGCCGACTGCTTGGAGCGGAACGGCAGGATGATGCCATTCAGGATGAACCACCAGACCGCCTTCGGGATTTCGACCACGCGCGGGTCGGACAGGAATTCCTTCAGGTAGCGGCGCACGGCGCCAGGCGTCGGTTCGTCAGGAGTGCCGAGATTGACTAGTACCACGGCGGTTCTGGAGACGGAGCCAGGCTGGAGGGCGGGTTCTTTGGCGAACGGCATCTTGGGTACTTTTTGTTATTCGTGGGCGGGCCATTATAAACTCTCCCCCGAAGCACTGATCTCATGATTTGGCCAGCGCCGCCATCACGGCAGTCCGTACGGCATTTTCGCTGCGCATGTCGACTCGCCGCGAACGCGGTTCCGCCAAACTTTCATCGGCATGAAAAGCAGGTTTCCGCTTGAGAGGGTCACTGGAACCTGCTCCAGGTACAAGGTGTCAGAGGAAGTTGCTTGCTCCAGCTGAATGGCCCCTAGGATCAAGCGCACCGAATCTACAAGATCAAGGCATGCGCTAGGCTTGGCACAGACGCTTTCCAATCGCGCTGTCCCCGCCTGGATTCCCGCGCGTGTCGCAGTCAAATCCTTCAACATCGCGTCCAGTGACTTGGCTTGCTCGGAATATTCGCCAGAGCGTACCAAATACAGGCAGACACGAAATGCGCGCTTTATCATCCGAGCAGCGTATTTGCGTTTCAGTCAGGCCGTATGGCTTTAAAGGTCGGCGTTAGCTATTCGCGCATTGAATGCGCCAGCTGCCATTTGGTTTCACCTGGCAGGAGAAGCCAAATGTGTTTCCATGCATTGCGCTTTGTCGAGGCAAGTTGATTGACCAGACATGCTGGCGAAATCGCTTGACCGTTGAAAATGATTTGGTCTCCGACCACCGAGGCATGGAATGTCTTGCGCTTGACGACGATGCGCAGTTTGGTTCCCTCTGGCAGGAATACATGCTTCCATTGATATCCTCCGAGCAGGGCCTGACGGCTCTTCCGGCAGTGGCAAACTTTGCTGCTCGATCCAGGCGGTGATCGCCTTGCTTGCCACCTCCGCGACTTCTTCGCTTACGGTCGAACCGTCGAGAAATTTACAAAGGTTCTCGAACACCGTGAAAGTGACGGGGATGCTGATGGTCGGCTCCATTTTTCCCTCCTTCTTCGCTTCGTTGCGCAATGCTGCGCGATCGTGCGCAAAGTGGCTCTTTTGTGCTCTTTCGCTGCTCCTTTGTGCTCTTTCAGTGCTCCTTTGTGCTCCTTTGGTGCGCTTTTTTGCTCCTTTGCTGCTCTTTTCTGCTCCCGAGGCCAGGAGCAAAAAAGAGCAGTGAAAGAGCACAAAAGAGCAGAAGAAGAGCACAAAGGAGCACTGAAAGAGCAAAAAAGAGCAGCAAAGGAGCAAGAAAGAGCAGCAAAGAGCAGCTTTGCGTGGGCTATGCGAGCAAAACTTAAGGACTCGGAATTCGGAAGGACACCCCAGAATCCTCCGACTGTTCGCAACTGCTTAGAGCCGTGCGCGTGGCATCTTCTGTCGTCATAAATATCTTATCGTTCAGGAATCAAGCCGCGCTCCGGCATGCTTACTGGCAGTTCGATCCACGCCTTCTGATCAGGGTGGGTTGTTCGGCTAACGGTAGTAGTTCTCGATGCACTCGCCACAAATGACTGCTGCGTTACCCTCGACGCAGCCACGCTCGAACTCAAATGGCCGCCGACCACAAAAGGAACAACTCCGACTTCCCATCATGGAATCGTAATATTCCAGTGCCGCTTCGACACTGGTGTTTAGGCTAATCCATCGAGATGCGACTCCTGGGTAATCTTCCTCGGCCCTGGCTTTAGTGTCTTCGATAGTAGTCCCGGATGCGCCAAGAACATTCCAATCTGAATCGCAGTGCAAGAGCATTGCGCCCAGGTCCTGTCCCCGCGTAATAATCTCCAGCATACGGGTCACCGCCCGATAAATTGACTGCTGCAGATTGCTTGATCGCTTCCTCAAGCATATACGAGGTTGAATCAGGAGCCTGGCAATATGCCGGATATTCGGAGTGTTCGTGGAACCTTTGCCGAGAGTACGGAGGGCACAACGGAGCAGGAAACAGGGACAAGTACTTGGCTGGCGCAGCGTAATCGTTCTCGAGCAAATTCCCATACATATCCGCCGCCGGCACGTAGCGCGCGTAGAACTCGGACGGCGTCATTGAGCCTGCGAGAAGCGACAGCCATGCAGGAATAACGTCTCCCCAAAGCAGGCGCCAATCCATTGGCATCACGCAGCTATAGGAGGACATGGCGCAATCAAGAGGCCAGCAGCTCGCGGGCGTGCTTGCGGGTGGTAGCGGTGATTTCAAGCCCCCCCAGCATGCGCGCTACTTCTTCGATACGCGCTTTCTGGTCCAGTACTTCGATGCGCGAGGCGGTGCGGCCGTTGTCCGATGGGCCTTTAGCAACCTGGAAGTGCTGGTTGCCCTGGCTGGCGACTTGCGGCAAGTGCGTTACGCACAGGACCTGGCGTTCCTGCCCGAGGCGCTTAAGCAGGCGGCCTACTACTTCAGCGACGCCGCCGCCGATGCCGCTATCGACTTCGTCGAAGATCAGTGTCGGCACCGTCGTCGCGTGCGAAGTGATCACAGAGATCGCCAGCGAGATACGCGCCAGTTCACCGCCCGACGCCACTTTCGCCAGCGGGCGCGGCGCCACGCCGGCATGACCGGCAACCAGGAATTCCACCTGCTCCACGCCGTACGCTGTCGGCTCGCACGGACGCAGCGCGATCTCGAAGCGGCCACCGGACATGCTCAACTCCTGCATGCCCTGCGTAACGGCCAGACCCAGCGATTGTGCGGCCTTCGCTCGCGTCGCCGACAGGTCCGCAGCCAAAACGAGGTAGGAAGCCTTCAGCTTTTCCTCCTGCTTGCGCAAGCCTTCCAGGTCCGCTGCATCTGCCAACTGCGCCAACTTTTCCGACAAGCGCTCATGCTCGTCCGGCAAATCATCAGCCAGCACGCGGAATTTGCGCGAAGCCGAATGCAGCGCCTCCATGCGAGCATCAACCTGGCGCAAGCGCGCAGGGTCCAGCTCCACGCGGTCCATGTAGGTATTCAGCGCATAAACGGATTCCTGCAACTGGATGCGCGCCGACTCGAGCAGGTCGACCACCGGCTGCAATTCGGCATCGACTGACACCAGCTTGCCGAGCCGAGTCGCAATCGTGGTGACTTGCGACAGCACCGGATGATCTTCCGCTTCCGACAGCACGCCCAGCGCTTCCTGCGCGCCTTCCAGCAGGCTGGCCGCGTGCGACAGGCGCGAATGTTCGTTGCCGATTTCCGCCCACTCGCCTTTTTTCGGCGCCAGCTTGTCCAGCTCCGTTACCTGCCACTCCAGGCGTTCGCGTTCGAACTGCAGGTTGGCCGCGTTGGCTTCGTATTCTTCCAACTGCTTCGACAAAGCGCGCCAGGCGCGGTATGCGGCGGTCACTTCCCGCACATTGGACCCGCCCTGGTTATCCAGCAGCTCGCGCTGCGAG
The DNA here is from genome assembly GCF_001425005.1 of Duganella sp. Root336D2. Taxonomy (GTDB): domain Bacteria; phylum Pseudomonadota; class Gammaproteobacteria; order Burkholderiales; family Burkholderiaceae_D; genus Rugamonas. The sequence continues at coordinate 230,100 of NZ_LMDB01000033.1, forward strand.
TCGGTTTTCAGCAGCGACTGGTGCGCGTGCTGGCCGTGGATATCCACCAGCATATCGCCCAGCTCACGCAATTGGCCAGCCGTCGCGGCCACGCCGTTGATGAACGCTTTCGAACGGCCTGCGTTGTCGATCACACGGCGCAGCAGCGCGCCGCCCTCCTCCACCGCAAACTCGTTCGCCGCCAGCCAGGCCTGCGCCTGTTCGGTCAGCGCGAAATCGGCGGTAATGTCGGCCTTGGCCGCGCCCTCGCGCACCATGCTGCCATCGCCCCGGCCGCCCAGCGCCAGCGTCAGTGCATCAATCAGGATGGATTTACCGGCACCGGTTTCGCCGGTGAAGACTGTGAAGCCAGGGGAAAATTCAAGCTCAATCGAATCGACAATAACGAAATCGCGGATGGACAGGGTTCGAAGCATCAGATTTTGCCGTCAGTAGAGGGGTATTCGTTCCAGTGCAGCTTTTCGCGCAAGGTGTTGTAGTAGCTCCAGCCTTCCGGATGCAGGAAGGTGATGGTGTGCGGCGACAGGCGGATATGGATCCGGTCACCGTTCGCCAGGCTGGCAAAGGTCTGCATGTCAAAGTTCACGGTAGTGTCTTTGCCGCGCTTGATCTCGATCATGATCTCGCTGGAGTCGGGCAGCACGATCGGGCGGTTGGACAGCGCGTGCGGTGCGATCGGCACCATCACAATGCCGCCCAGCGTTGGGTGCAGCAGCGGGCCGCCGGCCGACAGCGCATACGCCGTGGAGCCGGTGGGGGTCGAAATGATCAAGCCGTCCGAACGCTGGTTGTACATGAACTGGTGGTCGACGTCGACGCTCAGCTCCACCATGCCGGCGCCGGCGCCGCGCGATACCACCACGTCGTTGACGGCGGTGCCGAAGAAGATCGCCTTCCCTTCGCGCATGACGCGCCCTTCCAGCAGGGTGCGGCGCTCGGCCTTGTGGGTGCCGCCGAGGATGCGGCCCAGCACGGGCAACATGTCTTCCTGGCGGATGTCGGTCATGAAGCCCAGGCGGCCCTGGTTGATGCCGATCAGCGGCGTGTCGTAGGAGGCCAGCTGGCGCGCGATGCCCAGCATGGTGCCGTCGCCGCCCATCACCACCACGGCGTCGGCGCGCTCGCCGATGCCCTGCACGCTCATCGAGGGAATATCCGTGATGGCGAGGTGCTCGGCCGTGTCAGCCTCCAGCACCACGCTGTAACCGCCCTGCTTCAGGAAGTCCAACACATCGCGCACCGGCTCTTCGATGCCGGTGGTATTCGGGCGGACAACCAGGGCAATCGTGTTGTACATCGGATGCGTAGCGGACATATCAATCTCGGTCAAAATATGGGGGTGGCAACACGCAGCAGAGTAACCCATAATGCTTGCTCATGCCATGCATTGCGACGCTGGCCGATACGCCGATAAACACTGTATATTTGCACAGTATATAACAAGGGAGACTGGAATGGCAAAAGCATTGGGCATTGGCGGGATTTTCTTCAAGTCCAAGGACCCGGTGGCGCTGATGGCCTGGTACCAGGCCTGCCTCGGTCTGCCGGACGAGGCCAAGGAATATGCCTCCTTCGCTCCCGCCACCATGCCGGCGAATGGCGCCACGCTGTTCAGTCCTTTCAAGAGCACGACTTCCTACTTCGCCCCGTCCAAGCGCGAGTTCATGATCAATTTCATCGTGGATGACCTGGATGGCGCGCTGAAACAGGTGGCCGATGGCGGCGGCACGCTGGTGGGCGATGTCCAGTCCTTCGACTATGGCCGCTTTGGCTGGTTTACCGATCCGGACGGGAATAAGGTCGAACTGTGGCAGCCGACTGCTGCCGAGTGAGAACCGGCTCGGCTAGCTGATCCATCTCAAAGGCAGGCCAGCAGCGGCTTTCCAGGCGGCAAGGTTGAGGTAGAATTCAAGCTGTTGAGAGATTCACTCCCCTTCTTGCCCGCCATGGATTCCGTATCAGAAGCCCAGTTTGAACTTGAGCAGTTGCGCCTGCAAGCCAAGCGGCAATTGCTTGGGACGGTGGCGCTGGGCGTCATGGCTGGTCTGCTGGCATTTGTCGGCCAGAGCGCCCTGGGGCAGGCGCGCCCCCTGCTGGAAGGCTCGTTCGGGTCTTGGCAATCTTTCTACACTTTCGTGCTGTGGGCACTGGCCATTGCGTGGCTGGTGGCACTGGCCCAGCAGGGCATCCACTTCCAGGACATCAGCGAGCGCTTCGAATCGCAGCGCCGCCTCGACACCGTCTACGCCGAACGCGCCGCCAAGGCGCAAGCCGCCGAAGAAGGCCGCCAGCGCCAGCGCGCCGAAACCGAGGCTCGTCAGACCGCAGAACGCACCAGGCGCGCCAACAAGAAGGTCCGCAGCAGCAAATTCGACTATTAATCGTGGGGTGTTTTCAGTTTCCCTCTTGCTCGCAAGCTGTTAATCTTAGCTTTTTGATAGCAAGGAGATTGGTGTGCTTATCCTGTTTGCAGCATTGATGACGGGGTTTGCCATCGGCAAGTTCATGCCGGACGGACGCGGCGCGTATCGCATCTGCATTCCTGCCAGTATCGTCGCCTACGGGCTGATTAAAACGCTGGTCGCCGGCTTCCCGGATATGGCAATGCTCATCGCTGTCGGTGTACTCCAATCGCCGTTGCTGATGTTGGGCGTATTCCTTGCCCGCCGCAATACCAGGCGCAACACATTCGAAGCCGATTGAGCGCCGCGAAAGCCTTACATCCAGTTCTGGTCCTACTGCCCGGAATGGATGGAACAGGCGAGCTGTTTGACCCATTCATCGCCGCGCTCGGCGACCAATTTGAGGTGCGCGTGGTGCGCTACCCAGGCGATCACCGCGGCGGCTATGCGGAACTCGAGGCGTTTGCCAGGGCGGCAATTCCACCGGAGCGGCCATACGTCCTGCTGGGCGAATCGTTCTCGGGGCCGATTGCCATTTCCCTGGCGGCGGCGGCACCTGGGCAATTGCGCGCGCTGGTGTTGTGCTGCACATTTGCGCGAAACCCAAGGCCAGGATTGGCGGCCCTGGCGCCCTTGGTCGGCGCGGTACCGTTCAAAGCATTGCCGGCCGCTTGGCTCGTGGCGGCCCCAATACGCGCGGCCTTCAGGCAGGCACTTGGCCAGCTCACGACGCCGGCACTGCATGCTCGGATGCGCGCGGTACTTGCCGTCGACGTCTGCGACCGGCTGGCGGCCTGCGATGTGCCGATACTGTATTTGCGTGCGACACGCGACCGCCTGGTGCCGCGCGCGGCGGCAGCGCTGGTCGCGCAGCTCAAGCCAGCCACCACGGTGATCGACTTCGATGCGCCGCACTTCCTGCTGCAAACCGCGCCCGAACAGGCCGCGCACGAAGTCGCGGCCTTCGTGCGGCTTAATGGGCGGAGATAATCCCCAGCCCCATCACGCCCAGGATGGCGATGGCCAGCGAAATCCCATGCAGCACGCTAAGCAGGACCCAGCGCCAGAATGTCCCCCACCTGCCCTTCCGGTAGACACGCTGCATGGCCCACGGCAGGTAGCCGGCCACCCAGCAGAACGCCAGGAACTTCAGGAAGCCGTCGGGCAGGAAGATGAACACAGCGAGCATCACGAAGGCGAATGCGTTGGTGTGCAGCGCGAACAGCATATGCTCGCCGTACTTCTTGCCGCTACCGAGGTAGAGCAGCTTGAGCCACAAGGCGAAAATCGGCATCAGCAGGAAGATTGCGTACGGCGCGTATTTGTAGAAGCCCGCCTGCATGGCCGCGCTCTTCTGCCGGTCATCCATGTTGTTGAAGCGCTCGATGGCGTGGGAGATGCCGGGCGTCTCCTTCTCCAGCACCAGCTGCAGCCTTTCGTTAACGATCGCGGGCTGCTCTTTCGCCGCCACCACCTGCTGCGTCGCCCCCGGCGGCAAAGGGCGCGGATCGACCGTGGCAACGTCCGCATCGCTGAATTTCAGGATGGCGAAGAAAAGGATGCTGAGCGACAGGTACAGCCGCAGCGGCTCGACGTAGCGCTTGCGCCGGCCCGCCAGGTATTCGGCGGTCAGCAGGCCGGGACGGAACAGCAAACGCGTAATGGTGCCCCACAAGCGCCCTTCCAGCGCAACGTAGTGGCCAATGAATTCGTGCATGAATTCACTGAAGCTGGGTGCATGCAGGTGGCTCTCCTGTCCGCACATATGGCAGAAATTCCCGGAGGTGGTGGCGCCGCAGTTGCGGCAAGTGTTGTCGGTGGCGATATCCATATTGCAATGCTACCGGCGTAATTGCTTCTGTTCAAGCTGGCGACCGCCGCCGCGTGGCTTCGCTACCATGAATTGAGGAGGATGACCGCATGGAACCGAACAGCAAGGACCGCAAGGTCAATACGCAGGCGCCCGTGGAGCGCAGCGGCGGCAAGCGCCTGCCGCACGAGCGCGACGAGTCGCCGCAGGGCGCGAGCCAGCAAAAGACACGCAGCGTGATCCGCCAGGCAGCGGAAGACGTCGAACAAGGCCTGGTCGACACCGACTTGCACGGCAAGCCGGGGCTGCAAAAGCCGCAGGCGGGCAGCGCGTCGAAGGCCAATCCCCTGCCCGGCACCAAACGCGATTGAGGCCCGCCATGCGAACCGCGATTCTATCCGTGCTGGCCTGCGCAGCCGCCGCCGCATTGGCGCAAGATGCCGTGGCGCAGAGCTATCCGCCAAGCTGGGGACCCAACCCCAGCCTGCCCGAGCCAAACAAGAAACTGATCCCGACCGTCAACGTAGCCCCGGTCGAACGCTGGAAGGGCGACGACAAGCCGCTGCCTGCGGCCGGCTTCACCGTCAGCGCCTATGCGCGCGACCTCGACCACCCGCGCTGGCTGTACGTGCTGCCCAATGGCGACGTGCTGGTCGCTGAAACCGCGGCGCCGCCCAAGCCGGAAGACGGCAAGGGCATCAAGGGCGCGATCATGAAGCACGAGATGAAGAAAGCCGGCTCGGTGACGCCATCCGCCAACCGGATTACGCTGCTGCGCGATATCGACGAGCGCGGCGTGGCGAAAACGCGCGGCACCTTCATCAAGGACCTCAATTCGCCCTTCGGCATGGTGCTGGTCGATAAAGACCTGTACGTCGCCAATACCGATGCCGTGGTGCGCTTCCCCTACACCGAGGGCGCGACGTCGATCGGCGCCGCCGGCATCAAGATCCTGGACCTGCCGGCCGGCCCGCTCAACCACCATTGGACCAAGAACATCACGGCCAGCCCGGACGGGCGCTTCCTGTACGTCACCGTGGGCTCGAACAGCAACGTCGCCGAGAACGGCATGGACAAGGAAGAAGGCCGCGCCGCCATCTGGGAATACGAGCGCGCCACCGGCAAATCGCGCCTGTTCGCCACCGGCCTGCGCAATGCCAACGGCATGGCCTGGGAACCCAAGTCCAAGGCGCTGTGGACCGTGGTGAACGAACGCGACGAACTGGGTGAAGACCTGGTGCCGGACTACCTGACCTCAGTCAAGGACGGCGCGTTCTACGGCTGGCCTTACAGCTACTACGGCCAGCGCGTCGACAGCCGCGTCAAGCCGCCGCGCCCGGACCTGGTGGCGAAAGCGGTGATGCCCGATTACGCGCTGGGTGGCCACACCGCCTCCCTCGGGCTTACCTTCTACGATGCGAAGCTGTTCCCGGCAAGCTGGCAAGGCGGCGCCTTCATCGGCCAGCACGGCTCGTGGAACCGCAAGGAATACAGCGGCTACAAGGTCGCCTTCGTGCCGTTTGCGGAAGGGCGCCCTGCCGGGCCGCCGGTGGATTTCCTGTCCGGCTTCCTGACGCGCGAGGGCAAGGCCAAAGGCCGGCCGGTTGGCGTGGCGGTGGACAAGGCCGGCGCGCTGCTGGTGGCGGATGACGTGGGCAATGTGGTGTGGCGCGTGTCGCCGGCGAGCCACTGAGAAAACCCCTACAATGTAGCCATGCGAATCCTACACACGATGCTGCGGGTTGGTGACCTGCAGCGATCCATCGACTTCTACACCAAGGTGCTGGGCATGCAACTTCTGCGCACCAGCGACAATCCCGAATACAAGTACACGCTGGCCTTCCTCGGCTACGGGCACAACCCGGAACATGCGGAGCTGGAGCTGACGTACAACTACGGCGTCGAGAAATACGATATGGGCAATGCCTACGGCCATATCGCGATTTCGGCCACCGACATCGTGTCGGCCTGCGCGGCCGTGCGCAGCAACGGCGGTAACGTCACGCGCGAACCGGGCCCGGTCAAAGGCGGCAGCACCGTGATTGCTTTTGTGACCGACCCGGACGGGTACAAGATCGAACTGATCGAACGCAGCTTCGACGGCCAGGGAGCCGGCCTGCGTTGAAGGGACGGGCCGCGGCGCCTTGACCGGCGCCGCGGCGGTTTTGATGCTTAGTGTTCCAGCAGGGCGTTGATCGGCTCCAGGTCTTCTTCCTTGAGCGAACCAGCCGCCGACTTCAGGCGCAGGCCATTCATGATGGTGTCGTAACGCGCCTTCGACAGGTCCTTCTGCGTGGTGTACAGCTGGCGCTGTGCATTCAACACGTCGATGTTGATACGCACGCCCACCTGGTAACCCAGCTTGTTCGATTCCAGCGCGGACTTGGACGACACTTCCGCCGCTTCCAGCGCCTTGACCTGGGCCAGGCCGCTGTTTACGCCAAGGAAAGCCTGGCGTGCGGTTTGCGCAGCCTGGCGGCGCGAAACCTCCAGGTCGTTGCGCGCCTTGTCTTCCAGTGCGATCGATTCACGCACCTTGCTGGTGACGGCGAAGCCGTTGAAGATTGGTACGTTCCAGGTCAGGCCGATGGCGTTGTTGTTGGCCAGCGCCACGCCGGTCGTCGAATTGCGAGTCTTCTGCGCCACCAGGTCCAGCGTCGGCATATGGCCGGCACGCTGCTTGCTGATCTCACGCTTGGCGACTTCCACATTCAGCTTGGCGCCGGTCACGCCGTAGTTCTGCTCTTCCGCCGCCGACACCCAAGGCTCCAGCGTAGCGGGCTGCGGGCTGGCGATGGCCACGCCGGTGCGCAGCGGTGCCAGTGCACCTGGCGCCTGGCCGATGACCTGCTGCAGCGCGGTGCGCTTCACTTCCAGCTCGTTCTGGGCGGCGAATTCCTGCGCCACCACCAGGTCGTACGCCGCTTGCGCTTCGTGCGTGTCAGTGATGGTCTGGGTGCCCACTTCGAAGTTGCGCTTGGCCGATGCCAGCTGCTCGGTGGTGGCCGCCTTCTGCGCCTGGGTCGCGGTCAGGTTGTCCTGCGCGGTCAGCACGTCGAAGTATGCCTGCGACACGCGCAGGATCACGTCTTGCTGCGCTTGTGCAAACACGGCTTCGGCGGCCGCGGCGGACAGCTTGCTCTGCTGGTAGTTCTCCCAGTTGGCCCAGCGGAACAGGGGCTGGGTCAGTTGCAGCTGCATTGTGTGGCTGTAGTTTTCAGTGTCGCCAGACAGGCCTTTGATGCGGTCAGTCTGGTCACCGTCGTTCTTCATGGCGGTGCCGCTGAGGCCGACGGTTGGAAGCAATAGCGAACGCCCCTGCACCGTGCGTTCCTGGCCCGCCGCCAGCGCGGCGCGCGCGCTGGCGTAGGTGGCGTCATTGGCGAGCGCCTGTTTGTACACCTGGACCAGGTCGGCCGCCTGTGCATTCAGCGAGAACAGGGCGCTGGCTACCAGCACGGCGAGGAGGGGTTTCTGCATTTGCATCTCCGTTGGAGTCGTCAAAAAGGATTAGTTTTCGTGCCTAGTACTGCGGCATGGAGCTGTCTACCTGCACAGCCCAGGCGTGAATCCCGCCTGTCAGATTGCTTACCTTGCTGAAACCGTGATGCTCGAGGAAAGCTGCCACATTGAGGCTGCGCGCCCCGTGATGGCAGATGCAGACGATTTCTGCATCCTCGTCGAGATCGTCGATGCGGGCCGGGATGGTCTGCATCGGCATCAGGGTCGAGCCTGCGATATGGCAGGTCTCGAATTCCCAGTTCTCGCGCACGTCCAGCAGGAACGGCTGGGCGCGGCTCTCGTCATTGAGCCAGCCAGCCAGTTCCGGTGCGGTTAAGTGCTGCATGGGCGTTCCTTAGAAAGTGAACGCCGAAGGTTTCACCGCCAGGTCGAGCGGCTTGACATCGGTCTCAAACAGTTTGACGGTGTCGTAGCCGTGCTCGCCGGTGCGGGTGATGCGCTGCGCCGACATCACCGGCGAATCGCCGAGGATGACCACGATGCGGCCGCCCACTTTCACTTGCTGCAGCACCGCTTCCGGCAGTACCGGCAGCGAGCCGGAGAACACGATCACGTCGAACGGCGCGCCATTGGACCAGCCCTGGGCGCCATTGCCCAGTTCCACGGTCACATTGGAGATGCCGTTCGCCGCCAGGTTCTTTTCCGCCAGCGCCTTGAATTCAGGGGCGAGTTCGACGGCGGTGACGTGGCGTGCACGGTGCGCCAGCAGCGCGGCCAGGTAGCCAGTGCCCGCGCCAACCAGCAGCACGTTTTCATGTTTCTTGATTTGCGCGTCCTGTGTGATGCGCGCTTCCAGCTTCGGGGTCAGCATTTGCTCGCCGCCCGCCAGCGGAATGAACGTGTCGACAAAAGCCAGGTTCTTGTAGGCTTCTGGCACGAAATTCTCGCGTTTTACGACCAGCAAGAGATCGAGGATGTCCGTATCCAGCACATCCCAAGGGCGGATTTGCTGTTCGATCATATTGAAACGGGCTTGTTCGATATTCATCTTTGTTGACTCGGTGAGGGATAAATAATCCGTCATTTTATCGTTTGTCTGGTCAGGTGGGCATATTAACGATTAAGACAACGGATCGCGGGAAATTGCGACAGTCTGCAGATTTGGGGGGGTGAACGACCGAATTCGGCAATTTAAGCCGGTTTTTGCGGGGCCAGTCCCTGCTGCACCAGGCCGAGGAAGGCGTCCATGAAGGCGTCGGCGTCAACGCCCTCGTGGGTGTCGCAGGGGAAGAAGCTGTGCTTCCACATCATCAGCGTCAGCACCGGGGCGATCAGGACATTGGTCATCATCACCGGGTCGAGCGGACGGAATTCGCCGCGCTCCACGCCGCGCTCCAGGATACGGGTCAGCAAGGCGCTGCCGCGCTCGATGACTTCTTCGTTATAGAACTGGGCCAGTTCGGGGAAATTGCCGGATTCGGCCATCATCAGTTTGGTCAGGCCGGCGGCCTTGGTGGCGCCGACCTGGGTCCACCAGCGGCGCAGCATCTGGCGCAGCAGTTCGTCGCTGGGCATATCGCGCGCCGCGGCAGCATCGCTTTCCGCCTGGCCGATGGTTTGCACGATGGTTTCGCGCACCACGGCCTTGAACAGTTCCTGCTTGTTTTCGAAGTACAGGTAGAGCGTGCCCTTCGAGACGCCGGCGGCGCGCGCCACGTCTTCCAGGCGGGTGGCGGCAAATCCACGATCGACGAACAGCTCCAGCGCGGCCGCCAGCAGTTCCTGCGGACGCGCATCCTTGCGCCGCTCCCAGCGGGGCTTGGTATCAGTCGGGGCTTGCATGATAAAAATTGGGATTGGGTAACTTACTTAAGAGTCATTTATATTAGTTCCCCCACCCGCCCCGCGTCAAGTCAAGCCCGCCGAGGCGGGCCGCGAATTGCATTACAAGGTGGCCATGCCGCCATCGAACACGACGTTCTCGCCCATCATGTACGAGGAATCGTCGCTGGCCAGGAACAGCACGGCTTTGGCCACTTCATCGGCCTGGCCGAAGCGCGCGGCCGGCACCTTGGCCACCAGTTGGCCGGCCCATGCCTGCACCGCATCCGGCGGCAGGCCAAGCTTGCCGTAGATCGGGGTCTCGATCAGGCCCGGGCTGATGACGTTGACCCGCACGCCGCGCGGCGCCAGTTCGGTCGACAGGGTGCGCGCCAGCGAGCGCACCGCGGCCTTGGTGGCCGAGTACACGGACAGGCCGGCCACGCCCTGCTCGGCCAGCGTGGTGCCGGTCAGGACCACGCTGGCGGGGTTGTTCAGCAGCGGCAGCATGCATTGCACGGTGTGGATCACGCCCTTGAAGTTGACGTCGACCTGGCTGTCGATGTGCCTGGCGTCCACGTCCGAGAATTGCATGGGCTGGGCGATGCCGGCGTTGGCGAACACCACATCCAGGCTGCCGAATAGCGCCCTGATCCTGGCGGCGGCGGCCACCATGTCCGCTGCCGAGGTCACGTCGGCGCGCAGCGCCAGCACACCTTCGCCCAGTTCCTTGCCGGCCGCTTCGACGCGCTGCGCGTCCTGGCCGATGATGGCCACGCGCGCCCCTTCCTCCAGGAACAGCCTGGCCGTCGCCAGGCCGATGCCCGTGGTGCCGCCGGTGATCAATGCGGTTTTGCCAGTCAGTCTACCCATCGTGTTCTCCTTGAAGTTGAAAAGTTACCGGTTCGCCTTAATTATGTACCGATAGGTATTTAATGTACCGGTTAGTATAATATTCGTCAACAGAACCGATGGAGATTCCCGATGCCACGTGAACGCGGCCGCCCACGCACCTTCGATATCGATCACGCCCTGGACCGGGCGGTGGAGATTTTCTGGAAGCACGGCTACCAGGACGCTTCCCTGCACGAACTGACGGAGGCAATGGGCCTGTCGAAACCGAGCCTGTACGCGGCCTTCGGCGACAAGGAAGCGTTGTACCTGAAAGGACTGCAGCGCTACCTGTCGCTGCTGATCGGGCGCCATGCGGGCAAACTCAATGACGAACCGGAGGGCCGCAAGGCCCTGGATGGCTTCCTGCGTTCGCTGGCTGCGATGCTGGCCGATCCCGCGCTGCCGGGCGGCTGCTTCATCATCAATGGCACTGCCGATTGCGGCGGTTCGACCATCCCCGCCTCGGTCGAAATGGCGCTGCGCGAGGCCCTGCAGGGCACGGAAACGATGGTGCTGGAGCGATTGGTGCGGGCGGAGAAGGACGGCCAGTTGCCGGCCGGGATGACGCCGCACGCGATGGCGGCGCTGTTCGGCTCTTTGATCGCCGGGCTGGGAGTGCAGGCCAAGAGTGGCGCGGACCTGGCCAAATTGACGATGGTGATCGAGGCTGCGATGGCCGTCTGGCCGAACTAGCCCCTCAAGTTTCTTCAGGTCGTTTCGCCACCGCGTAGACCGCTTGCACCACCATCGCCATCCGCTGGTAATCGAGCTTGTCGAACGTATCGCCAGCCCGGTGATAGTTCGGATTGCGCATGAATGAGGTATCGGTCACCATCAGGGCTGGATAGCCCTGCGCCCAATAGCTGCGGTGGTCGGAAAAATCGACCCCTTGCACAAGACTGGGCGCGTTGAGCGAATAGACCGGCAGCTCGGACGCGCCCGACATTGCAGCCTTCACCGAGCGGCTGGCGCCAAAGTCGCCAAACTGGCCCACCAGCGCGATGAAATTGCCGCGGTCCGGATAGCCGAGTTTCATCGCGGCCAGCGGGTACGCCTGGCTGCCTGGACGGTCGCTGAAATAACCGATCATCTCCAGCGACAGCATCAGCTCCACATCGCGTCCCGCCTCTTTCAAGCTGCGGGCATGCCATACGCTGCCCATGCGGGGTGAGCGGAAATGCGGCGGCTCTTCCAGGGTATACGCCACCAGTTCAATCGGGCGGGCTGGTTCGGATTGCCCCAGCAGGTGCGCCAGTTCCAGCAGGCCTGCGATGCCGCTGGCATTGTCATCGGCGCCCGGTGTCGCGCCGTGGCTGTCGTAATGTGCGCCAATCACCAGCAGGCGCCCGTTCGCAGGACCGAAGCGCGCGACGACGTTCTTGTAATGCTCGGCGTCGACCACCACGTCCTGGATGGACACCTGCGCTCCGGCTGCCTTGAATTCCTCCACGATGTATGCCGCCGTACGCTCCAGTTTTGCGCGGTGCTCGAATGAGCGCGGATAAAAGTCCACGGTCAGCTTTTTTACGTGCTCTTCGAGCTTGGCCGGATCGACCGCGGGCGGCGTCGATGGAACGGACGGCACCAGGGGCTGGCAGACCAGTGCAGCAAGCAGCATCAGTATCGCCGTGGCGATGATGGCCAATGCGGCGTAGAAGCGGCGGCTGCGTTTGGGCGGCTGCGAAAAATCCATTCCTGTTCCCTGGTGTCAAATCAGAAAAGGCAGTATGCCATGCGCCCGTTCACGTCATTGCTTTGCCGCGGCCTTGGCAGGCTCGATCAGCACCAGCTGGCCGGTCTTCGGGTCGCGGAACACCTCGCCGACGCGGTCGTAGCCGCTGCCCGCTTGCGTGACGCCGGCGTCCGGGCGTTCGATCTGGCGGCCCTTTTCCACCGGCTTGTGCTGGAGCGCTCCCTGGCTGCCGGCGATGGCGGCGATCAGGCCGCAGGCGAAGACCAGCATGACGTCAACCAGGTTGACCAGGCTGGCGCGCGGGTCTTCGTCGCTGTCGTCGAAGCGGGAGTCGAGGTGGCGGTACAGGCGCAGCCGCTTGCGGGCCGGGACGGCAGCGTTGCCAGGGGCTTGGGCCTGGTCCCTCATGCTGCGTGCTCCATCGCGTCCAGGGTTTCTTCGTACCAGCGGCGGCGCAGTTTGCCGATCACCAGTCCGGCGATACCGGCCACCAGGCCAAGCACCGTGGCGTCGAAGGCGACTGTCACGGCGCTGGCCAGCTGGGCCGGATTGCCTTGGCCGAGGGCGGCCAGGCCAGGGCCAAGCGGGATGATGGTGGCCATCAGACCAAGCATCGGCGGAATGCGGGCCAGCAGGTCGGCGCGCTCCAGGCGGTGGCGGGCCAAGGCCTGGATGTGGGCGGCGTTGCCGGCCTCGCGAAGTTTCTTCAAGCCGCTGAAACGTTCGCCGGCGGCGATGCCTGCTTCAACCGCCGCCACCGCGCAGGCGGCCAGTAGGGCCAGCAGGGCTGGGGCGAGGAGGAAGCTGACGCCGTCGTGCAGCCAGGCGTAGGTTTGGTTGTCGATCATTGGTGTGCTCCTTTGTAAATGGGTATTTGGGTACCGCGCAGGGCGCCGATGGCGAACAGCGCGATGCCGGCGCCCGCCGCGGCCAGCAGGGCGAGCAGCTTCATCGCGCGTTCGGCGGGGCTTGGCGGCTGCCCGGCCAGGTCGCGCAGCTCGTAGACGTGGGCCTGGGCCTGGGTTTGGGCGGCACTGCCATCCGCTGCCGCGACGGCGCCGGACTCGGTCGCGTCGTGCGCGGTGCGGCGCTCTTGCCTGGCGGCTGTAGTCGCGGCGGCATTTGCGGCGGGCGCCCTGGCATCCGCCTGGACTGCGGCGGCGAACGCGGGGACGGCGCTTGCCTCGGGTGCCGCGTATGCATCGGCGGCTGGCGCGTCGCCGCGAGCTTTGGCGAGGGTGGCAGCCAGTGCCTGCGCGTCAGCTGCATCGAGCTGGGGCGAGAGCCATTGCCACATCGGATGGTCGGGTGCGGTATGGCCGCTGCCTGGCAACCCGTTGCTGGCCACCAGCCGCGCCAGCTCGCCGCCCATCTGCCTGATGGTGGCGTCATCGGTTTTCCAGTAGCCCTTTTCCGCCGCCACCATGAAGATCGCCAGCATATGCGCCTTGGCGTGCGCGTTGTGGCGCTGGCCGAGGAATTGCGGCAGGCCGAGTTTATGCGCGTCGTCGAAGTAGACCGACTTCACCTCATCCCAGGCCCAGTCCTTCACCAGGTCGGGGCGTGTCACCTGCCATCCCCACAGGTTTTCCAGGAACTCCTGCCCCATGGTACGGGCGCCGGCATAACCATGCCCCATTAAAGGCTTGATCCAGGCCGGATTCAGGAAGCGGCCGCGCAATTCGCCCAGCATGGCCGAGGCAAGCGGCTCCACGTCGGCACGCCCCGGCTGCGCATGCTGCAGGATCAGCGCTTCCGGCACGCGGCCGGTGCGGCTTTCGACGGCCAGCGACAGGCCGCCCAGGTAATCGAAGGCGTCGTTGTTATCGAGCAGGCCGTACAGGTTGCTGGCGCGGCCGTGATAGGTGCGCGTGATGCCGTCCAGCGCGGCGTCGAAAGCGGCGTGGCTCGATTCGCCGCTGGCATCCAGGCCGTAAGCGTGGCCCATGCGGTTGCGGTAGGCCTTGCCGATCTCGTCGCGTTCGCGCCAGGCGCCCGAGCGTTCGGTCAGGCGGTTGACGCCGGCGCCGTAGGCACCGGGGGCATCGCCGAAGATGCGCTGCGCCGCGGCGCGGCCGGCTTCGGCGGGCGGCATGCCGCCCGCCTGCAAGGCCCGCACGCGCACCAGCCATTCGCGTGCAACGCGGTTGCTGGTGGCAGGCTCGCGTCCCCAGGCGGCACTGGCGCCGGCACTGCTGGCAAGCGGCGCCAGCGCAGCTTCGAGCGCTTCGCGCAGCGCCGGCTCCTGCTCGGCAAGGCCGGCGGCGGAAGCGGCCAGCGACAGGCGGCCGGCACGGTCGATCAGGCGAATCAGGTTCGGGTACAGGTCGCGAAACAGGCCTGAGGTGGTCACCAGCGCATCGCGCCGCACCGCGCCCGGCACCAGCCGCACGTCATTAACGATGCCGCGCGCATTCCACACCGGCTCGGCACCCATCATGGCCAGCGCGAACGCCACCATCACGCCTTCGTCGCGCACCGCATCGGAGGCCCACAGCAGGATGCCTTCGCTGCCGGCGCCGGAGCGCTCGCGCGCGGCCGCCTTGGCAGCGAGGCTGGAGCCCATCTGGTAGCCGATTTTGGTCGGCAGGATATCGCCGTCGACGGCATGGAAATTGCGGCCGGTCGGCAGCGCTTCCGGCGAGCGCAGCGGGTCGTTGCCCTTGCCCGGTTCGATGAAGCGCCCGTCCAGCCCAGCCAGCAGCGAGCGCATTTCATTCAACGGCGAGGCGGCCAGCTTGCGCGCCACTTCGGGATCGTCGATGCCGCCCTTTTTCATCGATTCCAGCATCAGGTCAATGGACTCCTGCTTCCACTGCCGGCCGAAGATGTGCAGGCCGTGCGGCATGAACTTCTCCTGCAGCTTGGTCAGGTAGTGGCCAACTTCGTGCGCCAGCAAATCGTCGTCGGCCGCATCGAAGCCGATGCCGCGCACGGCCAGCACATCGGCCATCGAAGCTTCCAGCTCCGCTTTCAGGTTGAGGGCCACCACCCGTTCGCGCATCAGTTGCGCGGCCTTCGCCTTCAGCGTCTCGGAGCTGGCTGCCTCGTAGCTCTCGACCACCTGGCGCAGCGACAGCAACTCGTCATACAGCGGCGTCGATGCCAGCGGCGGCGTCAGGTGGTCGACCATCACCGCCAGGCCGCGCCGCTTGGCTTGCGTACCTTCGCCGACGCCGTCCACGATGTAGGGATAGATGCCCGGCAGGTCGCCCGCGATCAGGCTCGGGAAGTCGTCGGCCGACAAGCCGACCGCCTTCCCCGGCAGGAATTCATAGGTGGAATGGCGCCCGATATGCACCAGCGCATCGGCCTTGAAGCGGTCGCGCAGCCAGTGGTAAAAGGCCAAGTACTGGTGCGGCGGCGGCACGCTGGTATTCGCATGCAGCAGTTCTTCCTCGACTTCCCAGCCGCGCGGCGGCTGCGGGCCGATGAATACATTGCCGAACACCATGCCCGGCACCAGCAGCTTGCCGCTTTCGACCATGATCTTGCCGGGCGCAGCTCCCCAGCCCTTCAAGCCTTCGATACCGTAAGACGACACGCGGCGGCGCAGCGGCTCCAGCGCGGAGCAGCGCCGCGCAGCCTTCGCTTGC
This sequence comes from Duganella sp. Root336D2, assembly GCF_001425005.1. Classification (GTDB taxonomy): domain Bacteria; phylum Pseudomonadota; class Gammaproteobacteria; order Burkholderiales; family Burkholderiaceae_D; genus Rugamonas. Next base: position 245,778 of record NZ_LMDB01000033.1, read on the forward strand.
AGGCAGGCGGCATAGCCATCGGCCAGCTCAGCGAGGTCGCGGATCGCTTTCTCGCGCTGAGGATGATCGGCTCCCTCCACCAGGTGCTGCAGTTCCTTGATCACGACTTCCGCCTGCTTGCGCCCCAGCACCCATTCGCCCGCGGCTTCCGCTTCCAGCACGTCGGCATGCAGGCGGCCCAGCAAACCGCTGGTCATCTCGCCTTGTACGCGCGGCGACAGCGTGCCGAACCACTTCGCATAATCGGCGGCGCTGACGCTGTTCACGGTGCCCGCCAGTTCGCGCAAGGCGCCGCGGTCTTCCGGCAGGTTGACGCCGTGCGCCATGATGCGGTCGAGCAGCGCTTCCGGCGTGGCGGGCAATTCGCCCACGGTGTAGCCGGCGTCCTTCATGGCATGCAGCATGTCGAACAGCGAAGCCGGCACGTCGAGGTTGTCGGCGCCGATATTCTGCCGGCCCGGCGGATGGTTGTAGTAGACCAGGGCCACGCGCTTGTCGCGGTTGGATTTGGCGCGCAGCGCCAGCCAGCGATCGATGCGCGCAGCCAGGCGCTCGGCTTCCGCCGCCAGCACCACCGGCGGGCGGTTCTCGATGCCGGTCAGCTTGTCGCGCTGCGGCTCGCCAAGGGCGGCCATCACGATCGGCTGGCCGATGCCCTGCAGCTCCGGCAGCGCCACGCGATACTGCACCGAGTCCGGCGGCAAGCCATCCGGCGACAGGCGCCATTGCATGGGCGTGCGGTCGGACAGGCGGATCGCCTTGAACAGCGGAATGTCGAGCTTCTTGAATGCTTCGCTGACGGCCTCGCGTCCTTCGGCGGCGCCCACTACAAAGTCCTGCAGCACCACCATGGCGGCCGGCACGGCCGGTGCGATCAGTTCCGGCAAACGCTCCAGCGCTTCGCGCGATGCACCGCCCCAGCGCGGCAGCACCTGCACGCATTGCTGGCCAGTGCGCTCGACCTGGCGGCACACGGCGTCGGGCACCGTGCCGTCCATATTCGACAGGTCCAGCACCACTACCGTGGGCCGCGCCTGCAGGCCCAGTTGCGCCGCCCTGCCCCACGCTGCCGCGTCATGCAGCTCGCGCTGGCCGACACGCAGGCGCAGCGTCGGTTCCGGCTGCGGCTGCGCCAGGGCGTGCGACGGCTCAAGCAGGTGAGCGAACAAGGCCGCCGTGTTGTCGCGGCCCCCGGCCTGCCACACCTGGCGCGCAGCCAGCCACTGGCCCGCAGCCGGACGCGCCCTGGCCTCCTGCAGCGCCGCCTGCGGCGGCTGCTCGGCCGACAGCTGGCGCAGCGTTTCCGGCGAAAAGCCTTGCAGGCTGCCCTGCCGCCCGCGCGACAGCAGGCTAAGCGTGGCTTCGCCGTTCATGGCCAGCACCGTCGCCTGCGGGCGGGCATGGCGCGGCAAGGCTTCCTTCAGCCTGCGCGCCGGGTCGCCGAACAGCGATACCGCCAGGATGCTGTCGGCCTGCGCCAGCCACTGGGCGGCTTGCTTGTCGTCCGCCGCCATCCACTGCGCAGGAGTGCGCAGCACGATGCGGTCCTGCGGATGATCGGCCAGGTGGCGATGGGCGGCCTCGATGGCGATGGGCGCGGCGCGCTCGGTGACGATGGCAAACAGCACGGCGGCATGGGCACGCGCGCAAGCGAACGCACATAGCAGGACCGCAATGGTCCGGACAAAGGTAGTGGTAGGCACGACAGGATTCCGAGCACGCAAAACCACACCCCGGGCTTTGCACAATCAAAGTGACTGGCCGGTCTTCTGGCTCGCCTTCATCCTCCCCTGGCCTGGCCTTCCCGTGCGGTGCACAGTGGCGTTGGTCAGCTTCGTCCGGCTTACAGCAGCGGGGGCTGCGCCGGACTGGCGCAAGATGGCAATCCCGCGCGGCACCGGCTTCCCGTTTCACCTCCCTGCAGGCTTGCAAGAAGGCACCAATCACATAACGTGCGCCATTCTAGCAGAGTGGATTCCAGCGGCAATCTAGCTAGAAAAGCAACGACTGTTGTTATATGGATCCACTACTTCAAAATCATTGGTAATTCGAGAGAATTAGGTATTTACTGCTAAGTACGCGTCAAAGAACGTGTCTGGGAGAGTAAAAATGCATAACAAGACAACATTACAAGTCCTGGCAGCCGCCTCCGGACTTGCGGATGAGCGCATCCAGGAACTCTGGGAAGGGGCGGATATGTATGCCCGTGCCCAGGCTGGGGACCCGGATTCGCCGCGCTACCAGCAAGTGCTGCACGAGCGCATGGCGGCCATGGTCGAACGCGAAGTGGCCAAACGCCATGCCGCTGACGGCGAACCCTGGGTGCTGGCAGATGCCCACCTGGGCCAGATTGAAGTGTCGCTGTCCGACGCCCTGAAAGCCTTCGGCAGCCGCACGCACCACGTTATCCACTAGCAAGGCAAAGCCGCCAACACGGCTGTGAACCGCACCCCGATCCCGTGCCGTCCACAATGCGGTGCCTGTTGTACGGCGCCCGCAATCTCCAGCCCGATTCCCGGCATGCCTGAAGGCAAACCGGCGGGCGTGCCCTGCATCCAGCTCGATTCACAACGGCGCTGCAAGCTGTACGGCTTGCCCGAACGCCCCCGCGTGTGCGTCGAGTTCAGAGCCGATGAAGCGGTGTGCGGCGAGTCGCGCGAGCAGGCCATGCGCTGGCTGGGCTGGCCGAAGCTGTAAAATATCGCCTCATCATGAGTTTCCAATGCCGCCCAGCCTGTGGCGCCTGCTGCACGGCGCCTTCGATCACCTCCACAATTCCCGGTATGCCGAACGGCAAGCCGGTTGTCAACTAACGAGACGCCATGAACTGCCGCGACAACTGCGGGGCGTGCTGCATCGCCCCTTCTATTACAAGTCCAATACCGGGGATGCCAAATGGGAAGCCTGCGGGTGTCAGGTGTGTCCAGCTGGCGGATGACAACCTCTGCCGCATCTTTGGCAAGCCTGAGCGGCCGGCATTTTGTGGCGGATTGCAGCCATCTGAAGAGATGTGCGGGGCCAGCCGGGAACAGGCTATACGCTGGCTGGATGTACTGGAGCGCGCGACGGCACCTACCTGAATCATTTGAGGGCCGACGAGGTGGACCTGTTCGTTCCAATGTTAATCGGAAACGCCCACACGCTTTTACACTAGTCTTGGCAGGCCGCATTTCTTGCTGCAGGTGTGTCGGGTTATCCGACGCCGGAAGATGGAGAGGCATGCTGGTAAAATGCCCTGTTTCTATTTGGTGACTCTAAAGCAGGCACCTGGTGGCTATACGATACATCCGTTAAACCGCAATCGAACATGACCACGACGCTCGACTCCCTCCGCTTGCTCTCCCGAGCCTACACGAGGCCAATGCTCACTCAGCTGGCCAGAACGGGAGACGCGCGGGCGGTGACGGACCTGCTGCTCGCGCATGGTCAGGTTGGCGATGATGTAGCCGGGCTCCGGCTGGATGACTTGTTTGACCGCGGCTGGAGCCTCCTGGCTTCCAGGTACCGTAACGAGTACGTCTACAAAAACGAACTCGCCACAAGGCTAATTTTCAAGCGCCACAGCCCTCGTACCGCTAGCTTCCAAGTTGAGTTGCGAGTCGGCGCTTCGATCGCCGATGTCGTTATAGCGAACGGTACGACGACAGCCTACGAAATCAAGACTGAGTTCGATACCGCCCGACGCCTCTCGTCTCAGACAAGCGACTACCTAAAGGCCTTCGACAAGGTTTACGTTGTCACACACCCTGCTCACATTGGACGTTACGAACGCGAACTCGACCCGCGCGTCGGGCTAATTATCCTTTCGGAAAAACATGCATTGACGCCCTATCGTAAAGCGAGTGCCAATGCCGGAAACGTGGACCCCAGAATTATCTTCCGGTGTATGCGCCGGGACGAATACATTGGCGCTGTTGAGGCAAATATAGGCGCGGTTCCTGCCATGCCCAATGGGTTAATCAGTGCTTATTGTGAAACGTTGTTCAAGCAGTTTACTGTAGAACAAGCCCACACCGCCTTTGTTAACGCCCTTAAAGCTCGTACAACCGACAGATCTCATGTAGACTTTATTTCCAGATTACCATTGTCTCTACGCGCTTTAGGGTATGCGACGCCCCTTTCCGGACGTCAACGCACTTCGTTACTGGATTCACTGGCGAGGCCCGTTCAGCTCCCCTATTAAAGACGAGAAGCCGGTGGTGACTTGCTAACTACCCGGAGTCCGTCAATGTACTTTCCATACGTTTTTGGCCGTTCGTCAGAGTTGCTTGCGATTCGCAGCAGTAGCAAAAAATATCTGTCCTCCGGTGTCGTGACGCCCGTCATCGAACCAATCGTGGCAAAACCGGGAGCACTCATTAAATCCATCGAAGAGATGGGCGAGCGAGCGCAAAAAGCAATCATCATTACCAATCCTTCGCAGGGCGAGCTGAAAAGCGGGCCGGTGGCAACTTGGGCAGACCCCGTAGATGCAGCGCTTGCGGCGCACCCTACTATCGTCCCAGGGTTTTTATGCCGTCCTGGCGTAACGTTAGCAGTGATTTCAGCGTTCCTAACAAGGTACGCCAATCGCGAAGTTGCGCTTCTTTATCTCAATTCTGGCCTCCCCGATGCGGTTTTTCAGTCGCTTGCCTCGGCACCAAACGTGTCGTACCACATTGCCCTTCAGGGGAAGGTCCCGAGCTCCCAGCTTGCGTTGATTCCCCATGCGAAAAGGGTTCACATCTACGACCATTTCAACAAGCAACCGCGCAATGCCGACTATGCCGGTCAGGAGCACTTTACCGACAAGCACGTCTCGTTCGCTGAGCATGGAGCGGGCTTCGGCGACTACACCATCACCGGTTCAGAAGTGCAGTTGGGTGGTGGGCAGCCCGCTGCGGTGGCTGTCCACATCACTTACAGGAGCGGGGCCGACGGCAACTTGTGGGTGCAGCACTTCGTTTCTGACGACACGGACATGGGTGTCGGCACTACGGGCGAGAAATATTTACAAGCCATAGCAAAATTAGCTGCGGAGTACCACGGTCGGCCAGCTGAGTTCGGTGCAAACGCGGCTCTTAACGATTATCTTCAGAACCATAATGACTCGCACTTCCCCGGTTTACCGAAAAACAAAGAGCGTCAGATTCAACATCACATTGCGCGCGTTCACGACTACCTCATGACGGGTTATTGAATGCGCACTGAGGGCAAAGCCCTTCGCTTCGTCGGCGAGCATCCCGCCTGCTGAGACGCACTACTGCTACTTGCTCCGATAGTGCCCGCGGACATAGGTCCCATCGCTTCTTGTATAGCCGCTGACGTGGGTGGTTTTGGCCCGTCCAGTCGCCGCACTGATATCGCCGTAGCAAGAGCCGTTTTCAGCGCAGCCCGCAAACAACGGAGCGACGACTGGCGAAACAGGAATAGCTGCGGTTTCCGTTGCACGTTCGTAAGCAGCAAGGCTGTCGGCTGACGGTTGCCCAAGAGTGTTGCTCGGCGACGCGACTGTCGGCGCATGTTGTCCAACTGCCGGTTTAGGCAGCTTATTGGCCCGCAGTGCATTGGTGGGGACCGGACTCGACACGCAGCCGCTAAAGCCGTGCGCGCAATTGTAAGCACTGCGACGAATTGCAGATTGCTCGACGGCGACACGTTGCTCTGAAGTCAGAAGGCCAGCGTTACAACCCGAGTAGCCTCCATCGCAGCTCCTGAAATTTCGCACCAGTGCCGATGCATCCACTTGGGCTTGCTGCGACTGAGTAAGCAGGGCTTGGTTGCAGCCAGAGTAACCTCCATCACAACTAGCGAGATTTCTGCGTAGCGCCGATTTTTGAACCTGGGCATGCTGTGCCTCCGTCAGCAAGGATTGATTGCAGCCCGAATAGCCACCATCACAACTGGCCAGGTTTCTCCGCAATGCCGACTTGTAGGCCTGCTCCTTTTGGACGTCCGTTAGCAGAGCTTGGTCACAGCCTGAGTACCCGCCTTCGCAGTTAGCGAAATTTCTCCGCAGCGCGGATTTTCGAACTTGCTCCTTCTGGGCCCCCGTCAGCAGAGAATCCACGCAGCCAGAGTAGCCACCGTCGCATGCGACGAAATTTCTTCGGAGTGCCGACCGGTGAACCTGCTCCTGTTGGGCCGTAGTCAACAACGACTGGTTGCAACCCATGTAGCCGCCATCGCAGCTCCTGAAATTTTCTTGATGCTGGGGATCTTGCGCCGACGCGCCGATGGAGACCAAGAGCAGAAGTCCCATTAGAAACCGAACGATTTTCATGTACATTCTTCGCAAAAGAGCTGCGATCGGCATCCCGTGAGAGGAAAAATCAAGCTGCAGTTAGTTCAGGCGCACGAGGCTGCTTATCGCTGCAAGCGGTCAATAAACAATCCCCAAAAGTACTCTGAGGCGCCCTGCTCTGACAGGCCAGAGTTCTGCTGCCCACCGTGAAACTGCATACCCAGCGGTTTGAAATACATAGACTGCGTATCGGACTCGACGGTTATGAACTCATTCGACGTGTTCGCGGATGCGTTCGCATCGTAAGAAAAGGATAACGAGGGAGACCGACCACCAAGGCCACCGACCCGCACTGAGCACTCGGCGACCGACTTGCCTTCCCGGTACGCTACAGCGGAAAAGCGCTGTGCATCCAAGCGCTGGAATCGCACTTGGATGCCCTGATTGCGAGCGGCTAGCTCGTCCAGGGACGCATCGAAAAACTTTGCCATGTAGTCGAACGAGTCGTGCAGAAACTTGTCGCGGTCATAGTCCGTGAACTCCTTCTTCAGCCGAAGATTGCTTGACCTCGGGCGCTCATGGCTTGGCTGCACGCTACCGGCGCCGGCAAAGGCTGGCTTGGCGGGATTGGCAGCTGGTTGCGGCATGCCCCACCCCAACGGCGCGCCGCCGCTCGTAGGCTGCGCCTCTGCCCGCCCCCGCCCCAAGTCCTCAATAGCCTTACGAATCTGACGCGCGACGTCGGTCCAAGCTTCCGCTTGGTTCGCCCATGTGGTGACGGCCTTGCCGTCTTTTGGAACGGCGAGCAGATGGCCGAACGGCGCGGTATGCCAATCACATGGCTCAAGAATCACCGGAATGACATGTGCTGTGCCGTCAGCATGTCGCTCGAGGGCTCGCTTCATTTCGATGGAATAACAGTACCGTGATGCGATAAAGTCTGCGCTCACGAGCAAGAGGATTACGTCAGCATTTCTCAAGTTTTCGTCAATGGCCGCATCCACATTAGAGCCCGCAACAATGCCCCGGTCGTGCCAAGTCGAAATCAGCCCTTGGTTCTTCAGCAGGGAAAGGTGTACTTCGAGTCGGTCGCGCAATGCCTCGTCGGCATGGCAGTAAGAGAAGAACAGTTTTGCCATAGCGCAATTTATTTCTTGTAAATTTGAGAAGTCCATTATCGCAGGCAATTGTGTGGTGTGGACAGCCAAGGTTCTGCGAAGTGTGCCTCCTCTTACGCCACGGTCGATTATCAAATTAGCGATGGCTTAAATGACTTTCGAAGCCCGTGTTGAGCGGCGTACCGTCGAGTGCGTTCAATCTTCCGACGCGGGCCTCAACCTTTCACTGTGGAAAGCCGAATGTAGGATTATGCATCTGGTGCGTCGGGTGTAACTCGTTAGATTCTTGCAACTGCGAAGGACCATGGCTGCTAAAGGTGGCCAATGCAGAAAACAGACTTTATATCCTCCCTGTTGGTTACTGGTATCCCCTTTAGGTGCCACACGCTCCGACCGCCAAGCCGGCCGGGGTGCGCTGCGTGCAGCTGGGCGACGATAATCTCTGCAGGATTTTCGGCCGGCCCGAACGGCCGGCATTCTGCGGCGGCCTGCAGCCATCGGCTGAAATGTGCGGCGAGACGCGCGAGCAAGCCATGCACTGGCTCACCACGCTCGAGCTGGCCACAGCGCCCTGAACACGCCAGCGGGCAGTGGAAACGATTCCCAGCTAGAATGTTCAGCTATGAATCAAGCCATCGACCACCGCCATCGCCTGTCCACCCGCCTCGCCTTCCTGACCGCGGGCCTTGCCATGTCCGCTTGGGCGCCGCTGGTGCCCTATGCCAAGGAACGCCTGCAACTGGCGGAAGGCCCGCTCGGCCTGCTGCTGCTCTGCCTTGGCCTGGGTTCACTGCTGGCGATGCCGCTGACCGGCGCGCTGGCGGCGCGCTTTGGCTGCCGCAAGGTGGTGCTGTGGTCGGCGCTGGCGGTCTGCCTGGCCCTGCCCGGCCTGGCACTGGCGCCGACGCCGGTCCTGCTTGGGCTGGTGCTGTTCGTCTTCGGCGCCTCGTTGGGCACCATGGACGTGGCGATGAACGTGCAGGCCGTGATCGTCGAAAAGGCCAGCGGCGGCGCGCTGATGTCCGGCTTCCATGGCATGTTCAGCCTGGGCGGCTTTGCCGGCGCCGGCGGCATGGCGCTGCTGCTGTGGCTGGGCAGCGGCCCGCTGGTCGCCTGCCTGGCCATCGTGGCGCTGATCGTACTGCTGCTGTGGCGCGCCGGCCCCGACCTGCTGCGCGAACCGGAAGCGCGCGACGACGGCACCCCAAGCTTTGTCATGCCGCACGGCGCGGTGATCTTCATTGGCGCGCTGTGCTTCATCGTCTTCCTGGCCGAAGGCGCCATGCTGGACTGGAGCGCCGTGTTCCTGAGCGCCGAACGCGGGCTGGAAGAAGGCCGCGCCGGTCTCGGCTACGCCGCCTTCGCCGTCGCCATGACCGTGGGCCGCCTGACCGGCGACCGTGTGGTGGGCCGCTTCGGCGGACGCCGCGTGCTGCTGGCGGGCGGCCTGTGCGCCGCAGCCGGCTTCTTCACGGCAGTGGCCTCGCCCACGCCGGCCGTGGCGCTGGCCGGATTCGTGCTGATCGGCCTGGGCGCCTCCAACATCGTGCCCATCCTGTTCACCGCCGCCGGCAACCAGAACGCCATGCCGGCCAGCCTGGCGATTGCCGCCATTACCACCATCGGCTATGCCGGCATCCTGGCCGGTCCGGCCATGATCGGCTTCGTGGCCCACCTGTCCAGCCTGGACCTGGCCTTTGCCGCCCTCGGCGGGGCACTGTTGCTGGTAGCCGCCGGCAGCCGCCTGGTGCGGGTGCACTCCTGACGCAGCGCAAACCAGGGCCCCGGCAACGGCGCTACTCTTGACTGATGTGCATTGGTCGGCCGCGCTCATGGTAAGCTTCGTGCCCGCGCAGCATCCCGCCCGCGTTCCCCACCGACACATTTAGCAAAATCACAATGGATATCGTTCTCGCGCTGAAGGCTCTGATCATGGGTCTGGTCGAAGGATTTACCGAATTCCTGCCGATTTCCTCCACCGGCCACCTGGTGCTGGCGGGTAGTTTGTTGAATTTCACGGGCGAGAAAGCCAAAGTGTTCGAGATTGCCATCCAGGGCGGCGCCATGGTGGCGGTAATCTGGGAGTACCACAAGAAGATCTGCGAAGTCCTGTCCGGCATGTTGCGCGAAGCACGCGCGCGCCGCTTTGCGCTCAACGTGGCGGTGGCCTTCATTCCGGCCGCCGCACTGGGCTTCCTGTTCGAAAAGAAGATCAAGGCCGTGCTGTTCGCGCCGGAGCCGGTAGCGCTGGCCTTTATCATCGGCGGCCTGATCATCCTGTGGGTCGAACGCCGCGCCAGGAACAATCCGGTTGCCGTGCGCGTGCAGTCGGTGGACGATATGACCTTGCTCGATGCGCTGAAAGTCGGCTTCGCCCAGGTCTTCGCCCTGATTCCCGGCACCAGCCGCTCCGGCGCCACCATCATTGGCGGCATGATGTTCGGCCTGTCGCGCAAGGTGGCGACCGAGTTCTCGTTCTTCCTCGCGATCCCGACCCTGCTGGCCGCCACCTTCTACTCGCTGTGGAAGGATCGCGCGCTGCTGAGCGCTGCCGATTTGCCGCTGTTCAGCATCGGCGCGGTGGTCGCCTTCGTATCGGCCTTCGCCTGCATCCGCTGGCTGCTGCGCTACATCAGCACCCACACCTTCACCGTTTTCGCCTGGTACCGCATCGTGTTCGGCATCGTGGTGATCGCCACCGCCTACTCCGGCATGATCAGCTGGGCAGAATAAAAGAATGCAAGACCAGGACACCAGCCAGCGCGCACTACACCTGCTGCAGACCGTATTCGGCTACCCAGCCTTCCGCGGCCAGCAGGGGGAGATTGTCGAACATGTGGGCAATGGCGGCGATGCACTGGTGCTGATGCCGACCGGCGGCGGCAAGTCGCTGTGCTACCAGATCCCGGCCATGCTGCGCAACGGCGTGGGCGTGGTGGTGTCGCCGCTGATCGCTTTGATGCAGGACCAGGTCGACGCCCTGGCCGAAGTCGGCGTGCGCGCCGCCTTCCTGAATTCCACGCAAACCTATGAAGAAGCGGCGCGCATCGAGCGCCTGGTGCGCACCAACCAGATCGACCTGCTGTACGTGGCGCCCGAGCGCCTGCTGACGCAGCGCTGCTTCGACCTGCTGCAGGATTCGCAGATTGCACTGTTCGCCATCGACGAAGCGCACTGCGTGTCGCAATGGGGCCACGACTTCCGCCCGGAATACATCAAGCTGTCGGTGCTGCACGAGCAGTTCCCGAACGTACCGCGCATTGCGCTGACGGCAACCGCCGACCATCAGACCCGCGCCGAGATCATCCACCGCCTGGCGCTGAACGATGCCGCGCAATTCGTCTCTTCGTTCGACCGCCCGAACATCCGCTACCAGATCGTTGAGAAGACCAATGGCCGCAAACAGCTGCTGGACTTCATCACCGCCGAGCATGCGGGCGATTGCGGCATCGTGTACTGCCTGTCGCGCAAGAAGGTGGAAGAGACCGCGGAATTCCTGAACGAGCATGGCGTGCGCGCCATGGCCTACCACGCCGGTATGGAGCATGCGAAGCGGGCCGACAACCAGGCACGCTTCCTGCGCGAGGAAAATATCGTGATGGTCGCCACCATCGCCTTCGGCATGGGCATCGACAAGCCGGACGTGCGTTTCGTCTGCCACCTCGACCTGCCTAAATCGATCGAGGGCTACTACCAGGAGACCGGGCGCGCCGGCCGCGACGGCATGCCGGCCAGCGCCTGGATGTCCTACGGCCTACAGGACGTGGTGCTGCAGCGGCGCATGATCGACGAGTCCGAGGCCGACGAAAATTTCAAGCGCGTGCTGTCGACCAAGCTCGATTCCATGCTGGGCCTGTGCGAGACCCTGAGCTGCCGCCGCATGCGCCTGCTGGAATACTTCGGCGAACCCGCCACGCCTTGCGGCAATTGCGATACCTGCCTGATTCCGCCGGTATCCTTCGACGGCACGGTGCCGGTGCAGAAACTGCTGTCGGCAATCTACCGCTGCGACCAGCGCTTCGCCGCCGGCCACGTGATCGACGTGCTGCGCGGCGCCGAATCGGAACGCATCCAGACCTGGCACCACGACAAGCTGTCCGTGTTCGGCATCGGCGCCGACCGCAGCGAGCAGGAATGGCGCGCCATCCTGCGCCAGGTTATTGCGCTCGGCCTGGTGACGGTCGACCACGAACAATTCAGCTCGCTCAAACTGACTGACGCCGCACGCCCGGTACTGAAAGGCGGCCAGAAAGTGCAGCTGCGCCAGTACCAGAAACCTGTCAAGCAGAAGCGTAGCAGCTCGACGCCGAAAGGCTATGAGGAAACCAGCCTCGATGGCGACGAGCAGCGCGTCTTCGACCGCCTGCGCTCTTGGCGCATGGGCGCGGCGCGCGAACACGGCGTGCCGGCCTATGTGATCTTCAACGACGCCACGCTGCGCGAAATCGCCAAGGTGCGTCCGTCTTCGCTGAACGAGATGCGCGGCATCTCCGGTGTGGGCGAGAAAAAGCTGGTGTCCTACGGCGACGAGATCGTCAGGCTGATCGCCGACCTGGCCTGAGGCGCAGGCTGCCCAGCAGCGCCAGCCCGGCCAGCAGCAGCGCGCCCTGCGCCGGTTCCGGCACGGGCGACTCCCAGGCGCTTTCCAGGAACCAGCCGGCATAGGCTTCGGTGTAGCCACCGATGCCACTGAAGTGCAAGCGCTCTACTGAACCACCATTGCGCCATACCACTGGCTGCGGCAGGCTGTAGCCCGGGATCAGCGCATTGCCAACCACCGTTCCCTGGTTGTTGAAGCCAGTGATGGTGACCTCGCTGGCGGTGCCAGGCAGGTGCAGTATGGAACCATCCGGATGCCAGATGGCAGGCTTGCCATCCTGGCCGATGCCGGCGACCTGGCCCAGGTCGTTCAGTACCTGCGGCCGGAACTGCGCGTCAAATTTGACAGCCCGGTACATGGGCGCATTCTGTGCGTGCGCTGTGCAAGCCAGCAGCGCCAGGGCGGATAGCAATATTCGAGCGAACTTGGGCATGACAATCTCCTTTGTGTGAACAGGAGCCAATGCTGCGCCGACGCTGAGGGCCGCGCGCGCCAGCTCAAATCGTGCGCATCGGCGCGATAGTCTTGCGCGTTATAGCGCGATGCTGGCCGCGGTGCTGGTGAGCTGGCGATAGCGGCCGGGCGGTGCGCCGACTGCTGCGCTGAAGCGGTGGGTGAAGTGGCTCAGGTCGGCATAGCCGCAAGCCTCCGCGACCTGCTGCAAAGGCAGGCGGCCCGCACGCAGCAGCCCGCGCGCACGCTCGATGCGGCACGCCGCGATCCAGGTGGATGGCGGCATGCCGAAGCTGATGCGGAACATGCGGGCCAGGTGGAATTCCGACATGCAGGCGAGCTGCGCCAACATGCCCAGGGTGATGTTCTGGTCGAGGTGGGCTTCAATGTATTCGTGCAGCCGGCGCCGCACCAGCGGTGCCAGGCCGCCGCGCAGGCGCAGGCCGGGCCTGCTCATCGACTGCGCGTGCAGCAGTTCGCTCAGGGCTTGGTGCGTGATTTCGTTGGCGCGCAGCAGTTGGTCGGCGTCCTCCCACGGCTGCTGCAGCAGGTCGCCGCACAGCTGCACCAGGCGCTGGTTTTCGAAATAGGTGCGATCCTGCAGCGTCAGTTCGCGCGGCTCGCGGTCCAGTTCAGCCACAGCGCGCTGCGTGAAATGCTCCGGCATGAAATAGACGTGCAGCATGCGCAGCTGGCCGCGCACTACCCACTCCGACTCATGCCAGTCCGGCAGTGAGCACAGGCGCTGCGGCGCACCGTACTGCCCCGGCAAGCCTTCGCGTTCCACGCTGTAGCCGCCGCCCAGGTAGCAGGACAAGGTATGGTGGCCTGGCTGGCGGTATTCCGTGAACGCCTCCTCCGTGCTGCGATGCCAGACCGCTGCCGCCAACCCGTCGCCGAGCCAGGCAAAACGCTCCAGCGTCGCATCGGTGCCGGACATGGTGCGGAACACCGCGTGCGACATCGCATCACCCGGCTCCGCCGCCAATGCCGCGCGCGCCGCCGCCCCCACGCGCTTGCGTGGAACGGCATCATCAGATTGTCCAGTCAGAGGCTTCACGCCGAAAAGTCTAGCACGGGCACTCCCGCCCTGCCGGGCACCCCTTCGATATGCGCAAGATCAGACAAAGCCCTGTCGGGAAAATTTACAGCGACCTTAAACCCGGCTACCCCTTATCCATAAGAATCAGTGACTTGCAGGCATGGGGTATAAAAATTGCTTATTGCTTTTGAAGCAATACTGCCAACAAGACTACTACTCTGAAAGGAAATATCGATGAAAAAGCTCGCTTGCCTTGCAGCCCTGTCAGTCGCCTTCGCCACAGCCCAGGCAGGCCCGATCCAGCTGGACCTGACCAGCGGCATCTTCGCCAACAACAACGGCTCGGTCGTTGTCGACACCTACACTGAAGATGGTTTCCGCCTGCGTACAGTGCGCGCCGGCGACCATTTCGATCCGGCGTTTATCGGCGACATCGGCATCCACAACGGCTTCCAGAATGCCGACGACGTGAGCTGGGTCATCGACTTCTTCGGCGCCAGCTTCAACCTGGTCAACATCAATATCGCCGGTTACGTCGATGGCGCATCGTCGATCACTGTGACCGGCTCCAACGGCGCCACGCAAATCTTGTCCGGACTCGGTACCCTGGCGCTCGCCGGCATGGGTAACGTGATATCGGTCGTCTTCAATATCGGCCAGGACGGCGGCACGCAGGGCTTTGGCTTCTCCGAGATCAACGTCGATACCACGCCAGTGCAGCAATTGCCGGTACCGGGCTCGCTGGCGCTGCTTGGCCTTGGCCTGTCGGCACTGGGCATTTCACGCCGCCGCACGGCGAAGTAGTCGGCAAATTGCCAGTGTCCGCCACGGTACACTGGCAGTTTTTACGAGCCAGCGTCGTCCATGTTCCGTTTTTTCCTGCCCGTCGTCTTGTTTTTCCCGGCGTCGGCCTTTGCCACCGACAGCCAGCGGCAAGTACCAGCAATGTCGGCGCCGCAGTTCGACAGCCTTGTCGCGGCACTGGAATCGGGCCAAATTGACCGCACACAATTGGCTGCGCTCTCTCAGGTTGGCAGCGGCAATATCACGCGCCTGACCGCGCGGACTGGCTTGCCTTACATGACGCCAAGCGCGGATGAGGATTACTTCTCGTTCGGTGCCGATTCGGGTAAAAAGCATTACATCGTCTGGTTCACCGTCACCCCTCGCCTGCCGCAGGACGCCGAAACGCCCGGCCTGGCCGCCATTCTGGCCAATCGCAGGGTCACCCAATACCATGTGATCGCCTTAATTGAGGGCAGGAAGGAAAGCAATCTGGTCGCGAGCCGCCTGCGCGACGCGGATAGCAGCAAGATCAGACAACCAGGCCAGCGCGATTGACGGCATGCTGGGGGCACTATGAATATTGCCCTCTACCTCACCACGGTGCTCATCTGGGGCACCACCTGGATCGCGATCAAATTCCAGCTCGGCGTCGTCGCTGCGCCGGTGTCGATCGCTTATCGTTTCTGGATCGCGGCGCTGGTGCTGATGCTGATCCTGCTCGTGCGCAGGCAGCAGATCCTGCCGCCGCGCTCAGCGTGGCGCTACCTGGTCGCGCAAGGACTGGCTCTGTTCTGCTGCAATTTCCTGTGCTTCTACTACGCCACAACGTGGGTGCCGAGCGGGCTGGTGGCGGTGGTGTTCTCCACCGCGCCGATCTGGAATGCGATCAACGGACGCCTGTTCATGAAGCGTCCAATCCGGCCGCAAGTACTGGGCGGTGCGGTACTTGGACTGGCAGGCATCGTGATGCTGTTCCTGCCTTCCATGCGCGGCCACTGGAACGACAGCGGCATGCTGGCCGGCCTCGGACTGGCCCTGCTTGGCACGCTGTGCTTCTCGACCGGCAACCTGCTCTCCAGCCGCATGCAGGCGCTGGGCATGCAGCCCTGGCTGACCAACACCTGGGCCATGCTGATCGGCGCCACCATCCTGACGATAGGCGCACTGGTCCTCGGCATGCCGTTCAACTTCGACCCAAGCCCGCGCTATGTCGGCGCTTTGCTCTACCTGGCCGTGCCGGGCTCGGTGATCGCCTTTACGGCTTACCTGCTGCTGGTGGGGAGGATCGGGCCGGACCGCGCGGCATACTGCACGGTACTGTTCCCGGTGGTGGCGCTGACGGTGTCCACCTTCTTTGAAGGCTACCAGTGGAGCAGCATGGCGCTGGCCGGGCTGCTGCTGGTGATCGGCGGGAATTTGCTGGCCTTCATGCCGGCGCGGGCCAAGGCCCAGGCGCCGGCGACTGCCTAGCTTACTTCTTGGTGAACACCAGGTCCCAAACGCCGTGGCCCAGTTTCAGGCCACGGTTTTCGAACTTGGTCAGCGGGCGGTATGCCGGCTGCGGCGCGTAGCCTTCAGCCGTGTTCTGCAGCGCCGGCTCGGCGCCCAGCACTTCCAGCATCTGCACCGCATAGTCTTCCCAGTCGGTTGCCAGGTGGATGTAGCCGCCCGGCGCCAGGTGCTCGCACAGGGTCTTTACAAACGCGGGCTGGATCAGGCGGCGCTTGTTGTGGCGCGCCTTATGCCATGGATCCGGGAAGTAGATATGCACGCCCGCCAGCGAACCGGCCGGGATCATATCGCGCAGGACCTCCACGGCGTCATGCTGGATCACGCGCAGGTTGGGGATGCCTTCGTCGCCGATCATCTTCAGCAGGCTGCCTACGCCAGGGGTATGCACTTCGACACCGATGAAGTCCTTCTCCGGCATGACCTTGGCGATGTGGGCGGTGGTGCCGCCCATGCCGAAGCCGATCTCCAGGATCACCGGCGCCTTGCGGCCGAAAGCCTTTTCGTAATCCAGTGCTTCCTTCGTGTGCTCAATCAGGAATTGCGGGCCGAACTCCTTCAGTCCACGTTCCTGGCCGGTGGACAGGCGGCCAGCACGCGTAACGAAGCTGCGGATGCGGTGTTCGGTCGGGTCATAGAGCATTTTGCCCTTTGGCGTGGATTCGGAAGACATGGCTGAACGTGCAAGGAAAAGGGGCGATTATACCATTCCGGTTTTATCGCCCGGCCTGCGATAATAGCGGGTCTTGTCCCTTAGGAAGCCCCTCAAATGGCCCTCGCACTGAATATCCTGATCATCGTCCTGGCACTGGTAACGCTGTACTTCCTGCTGAAGGGCGGCCCGAAAGCCACGCCGGCGCCGGCGGGCAAGCCGGCGGGCGGCTCCTACACCCCGCTGCCGCAGGGCGAACCGGTGCACCACTGGAGCGACGAAGGCCGCTTCCAGCTTGAAGTGCTGGGTGAATCGCGCTACTCCGACACCATCCGCACCCTGGCCGGCGAGCATGGCGAAGCCGCTGCCGAGGCCCGCCACAAGGCGCTGCTGCTGGCGGACGACAATAATCCCTACGAAGACAAGGCGGTCGCCGTCTTCCTCAACAACGAAATGGTTGGCTACCTGGCGCCGAAAGACGCTGCAGCTTTCCGCACCATGCTGGCGCGCCAGGAGATCAGCGGCCAGCTCACGTCGACCGACGCCGTCATCCGCGGCGGCCAGGTGTACGAAGGTAAGCGCCTGGCCCACGCCGTGTGGCTCGATGTTAACTTGTCGTAAACGCCCCACGCACAATTGAGTTTTTGGCATCCTTATGCCATATTGCGGCTTTATATTTTTGATAATTCCGCAAAGGATGTCCATGAAGACCAAATTCGCCTTGCTGCTGCCAGTCCTGCTGCTGGCCGCATGCGCCAAGAAGCATCCGCAACCTGAGGCGGCAGCGGCTGCCGCTCCAGCCCCTGCCACTGCAGCCGCTGCGCCGGCCCCGGCACCTGCCGCCGTACCGGCTCCGGCCGCCGCGGCAGCCGCCGCCCCGGCCGGCAATGCTCCCCTGCCGACGCCAATCATTTCCACTGAAAACATGAGCGACGAGCAACTGGAAACCGCCAAGCGCCAGGCCAAACTCGATTACTCGAATATGGAGCAAGCCTATCTGGCCGATCCGGAAGCACAATGGGCCAGTGCTGCCAACGCCAGTTCGAACTACAGCGACAGCCAAAACGCCTCCAAAGCGATTGGCAAGGTGGACGGCAACTACTGGTCCACCAAAAGCAGCGATGTCGGCTTCGATTCGCTGGAAGTGACGTTCGATAAGCCGGTCAACGCGACCCAGCTGCGCGTAGCGGTGGCTGATGCCTATGGCCTGGATGGCATCACCAAGGTAGAGCTGCAAGATACCGATGGAAAATGGTACACCGTCTGGTCCGGCGTGCACGGCGTGAAAGCCGACAAGCGCGGTCCACGCACCTGGTTCGTGCAGCCGATCGAGAAAACGGCGTACAAAGCCAAGGCCGCACGCATCACCAAGTCCAACAACATGACCAGCTACTGCCTGCAGGTCGACGCCGTACAGCTGATCGGCTCCTGATCGGGCGCCCTGCCTTTCCCGACAGGCGTATCATGGTTCCAGCTGCTTGCAGGAGGCTACTATGGAACGTGAACGGGCAAAGGCAGGGGACGCGGTGCGGCCAATCGGCTGGCGCCATAAGATGCTGGTGATCCGCACCACGCCGGGCCGCTCGGGCCGGAATGATGACGAGGACGTGCTGTGCCGCTGGCACGACAGCGACGGCGAGCACCAGCAAACCTTCAAATCAGGACAGCTTGAAATCCTGAACTCAGCCGCGCAAGCGCGCAACCCGCGCGGCCGAACGCTTATTTGAGCAGGCCGAAGACTTTGGAAATCGCCTTGCTGCCGTAGGAAATCGGATTCTCGCGGATCTTCTTCTCTTCTTCCCCGATCATCAGGAACAGGCCATCCAGCGCGCGCTGGGTGACGTAGCTTTCCACGCTGGCCTGCTCTTCGGTGGCCAGGCCGAACTTGGTGGCTTGTGCCATGGCGCTGTTGAACTGGCCGGACAGCTTGGATTTATCGGTCACGCCTTTCACGATCGGCTTGAATTTCACCGCCAGCGGCGCTGCCGTTTTCTCCTTGAAGAAATCGGTGACCGAGGTGTCGCCGCCGGTCAGGATCGCCTTCGCATCGCTCAGCGTCATCGACTTGACGGCATTGACCAGCAGCGGCTTGGCCAGCGGGACGGCTTGCTCGGCGGCGCGGTTCATCGCGGTTTCCAGCTCATCGAGCTGCTCGCCGCGGCCGGTCATTTCCAGGATCGGCCGCGCTTTTTCCAGCACGCGCGGCAGCTTGATGCGCACCGCATCGTTGTTCAGGAAACCGCCGTCCACGCCCAGCTTGCCCACCGCCGCGACCGAACCGGCTTCCAGTGCGGCTTTCAGGCCGCCGCCCGCTTCCTTCTCGGTCAAGGCGTCCAATGGGTTTGCAAAAGCGGTGGCGGCGAGCGCCATGCCGGCCAGCAGGGTGGTTACTTGTTTTGTGATGCTCATGGCGCACCTCCTTCGTTACAAAGGCTCAACCCTACCATAAGGACGACGCTTCCAGGCAAGACTCGCCACCGCCGCCAGCACGCAAACCATGCCGGCCAGTTGCGGCGGCGTGATGGCTTCATGCAGGACGGTATTGGCGAACAGCGTGGCGGAGATCGGCGACAGGGCCGTGAACAACGCTGCCTCGGTGCCGCTCACGCGCGCCGAGCCGGCGTACCACAGCACGAAGCCAAGCACGGTGGGCACCAGCGCGTAGTACAGCACCGCTTGCAGGGCGCCGGGCTTGACGCTGATGTGCCATGGCTGCTCAAAGGCCAGCGAAGCGCCGCCCGCCAGCAGCAGGCCAAGAGCGCACATCAACGTCGACAAGGGCAGCGCCTCGACCGGCGCGCTCAAGCGCTTGTTCAGCAAGATGAAGAACGACTCGCACGCCACAGCGGCCAATACCAGCGTCATCCCAAGCAGTTGCCCCGTCCCGCCGTCGGTCCCGGTGCCGCGCCAATTTACGCCGCTTGCCACCAGCACGCCAAGCGAGGCCAGGGCGATCGCGCCCAACAGGCGCAGCGTCGGCCGCTCGCCGAGCCCCAGCACGGCAAATGCCGCTGACACGATCGGCAGCGTGCCAACCAGCACGCCCGCGGTAGCCGCGCTGGTAAACGACATCCCCGAAATCAACAGCACCGTATAACCAACGCTTCCCGCCCCCGCCTGCAGCAACAGCAAGGCCGCGTCGCGCCGCCCGATGCGCGGCCAGCGCGCCCGCAACAGCCAGCACAAGGCCAGGAATATCGGCAGCGCCACCATGAAGCGCAAGGCCGTCGCCGTGAACGGCGGCAGTCCGGACGCAATCACCTTGCTGGCCACCACTGTGCTGCCGACCGTCACCATCGCCAGCGCGCAATACAGGTACCCCACCATTTGCAGCCTCCATCAACGAAAGCTGCAGGCTAACCCATCCAGCGCATTCAGGTCTTGAACGAAATTGCAAACGCGCCGGGGGCGACGCCGTATTTGCGGGTAAACACGCGGGTCATATGGCTCTGGTCCGAGAACCCGCTGGCGGCTGCGGCATCGGCCAGCGCCATGCCGCCAGCAATCAGGCGACGCGCCAGCAGGATGCGGCGATGCAGGAGGAAGGCGTGCGGCGTAAAGCCCGTATTGCGGGCAAATGAGCGCACCAGTTGAAAGCGGCTCAAACCGCACGCACCCGCCAGTTCGGCCAGCGACCAGTTGGAGAGGGGATCGTCTTCCATCATCGATTGGGCGACAGCGGTGGGCGCCGCGCAACGCGTGGCAGCAGCGCTGCGACGGAGCAAGGTCTGCGCCATCAAGTCAAACAAGTGGTACTCGGCCGCCAGGGGCGCACCCGGCAACGCCGATGTGACCGCAGTGTACGCGCGCGCAAAGCCAGCCGCCAAGGCGGCATCCTGCAGCACCGGCGCCTTGAACTCGAGCGAAGCGCCGCCAGCACCGGGGTCCGCATCGCGCAGCAGTTCGGCCGCAAAACCAGGCTCCAGGTACAGCATCTTCCAGCTGCGCCCACCGTCGCCAAGGGGTGCTCCATCATGGACCTCATTCGGGTTCACCGTGATCACATCGCCCGCGCAAGCCTCCACCATGCCGCAGCCGCTGAACGACTTCGAAGCGCCATGCGTGAGCAAGCCGATGCCGAATTGTTCGTGGGTATGCCGGGAAAAGGATTGGCTGCTATGCGCTTCCACCGCCTGGATGCGTGCATCACCGCACGGTAACACCTGGAAGTTCGCTTTGGCCATGGACAAAGGGGGATTGGAGCGGGTGAAGGGAATCGAACCCTCGTATGAAGCTTGGGAAGCTGCCGTTCTACCATTGAACTACACCCGCATGCCACGCATTCTATGCGGCTTTGACCGAAGTTGGCAAGAAGGACACACCATAGTGCCCTTCGTTGCATCTCACACCCTTATTGGATGAACGGCCAGCCGTCGGCCGTGAAGCCGAGCGTATTGATGCCCAGCGTGGCACGCCCGCCGTTGTTGCCGTCGTAATAGTGGTAGACGTAGGTAGGCTTGTTACTGTTGCCGGCATCGGTGAACACGCTGCCGCCGCCAGGGCCGATGATATTGCCATGGGTACTGAGCAGGATGGTGCCGCCGCCCGCGGTCAGGGCTACGCCGCCGCGGTCGACATAGGGCCCGGTCACGCTGCTGGAACGGCCCACTATGGTGCGGTAGGTGCTGGTCGAACCCTTACAGCACTCATTGATTGGCGCGAAATAGTAGTAATAGCCGTTGTAGTAGTAGATGAATGGCCCTTCTTCGCCGGCCGATGGCGTGCCGCGCTTGGCCAGGGTATACACCGGTGCATTCGTTTTGATCAGGCCATTGGCAGGATCAAGCTGCACCAGGTGCGTGCCGTCGGTCCACGACCCCCATGCCATCCACCAGTTGCCGCCGGCATCCCGCAACGGAGCCGGGTCGATCGCGTTGTCGGTGGTGGCCCAAAAGCCCGGCGGTGGCGCAGTGGTCGTGCTGTTCCAGGACTTGGTGACGAAGCCTTTATCGGTCCACGGTCCTTGCGGCGACGCGCTGGTGGCAACGCCGATTACCGCCTCGGCGCCCGTGCTGGGCAGGTAGGGGATGGAGTAATACTGGTAGTAGGTGCCGTTCACCACCATCAGGCTCGGCGCCCAGACATCGGTATTGGCGCCATTGTTCCATCCCTTCGGCGTCTGCAGGCCGCTCCATGAACTGAAGTCTGGCCCGATTGGAGGACAATTCGGCGCGTAGCCGCCCATCTGGCCGCCGGTGCAGCTCGTGTAATTCGTGAAGTTGACGCCATCGGTCGATGTGGCCAGTGTCTGGTGCGAGCCGTACAGCCAATATTTGCCGCTGGTATCCCGCAGCATATAGGGATCGTGGACGAAGATGCCATTGCCGGCGACCGCGCGCGGCGCAGGGTAAGGGCTGGCGCCGGTGTTCACCAGCTGCCATTCCTGACAGGTGCATCCGGTCAGGCCCCACTGGTCGACGGTGGCGGTATTTGCAATACTCGCCATATACGCTTCCAGGTACTTGCCGCTATTGGCGTTCTGGATCAGGAAGTTGCCGCTCGCCGCCTGCGTGACGACCCACAAATGATCCGAAGTGCCGTTGTCTGCCCATTGCACCACCTGCGCGCCGTCTGCGGTGGATGCATTGGTCACCCCTAACACCTGGTGCGTCAACATGTTCTCGATGTTGTAGCGCCCATTCCCCATCGGCATGAAGTGCCACAAATGGTCGGCCGTGCCGTTATCGGCCCATTGGATTACTTTGGATCCAGCAGCCTGGCTGGCGCCGTCGATGCCTAATACCAGGCCGCTGTTAACATTCTTGATCTTGTACTGCACACTCGTATTGATCGTGATCGGGGTAGCTGCGTGCGCGGAAAGCGCCATGCCGATCAGCATGGCGAAACATGACAGAAGTCGCTTCATAGATGGTCTCCTTGGAGTTTTTTGACTGCCAAACCATCCTAGTCACTGTCCTGCCAGGCCACCAATCGTATCTTTTACGTCGGCAATACCCCTTTTGATATCGCGATTATTCCGGCTTCAGCCGCGGCCGAGCAGTCCCCCGAGGGCAGCGCCAAGGCCGCCGCCGGTGTCGGGAATGGCACCGCCCGGCGTGAGCTTGTCGACCATTTGCGGCAGCAACTGCGCCAGATGGCCGGCGACGTCTTGCGTGTTGAGGCCAAGGCGGCTGGCGATGGCTTGCACTTGCTCACTGCCCAGCACTGCCTGGATCTGTTCCGCACTGATCGACTGGTTGGCGCCAGTGCCGATCCAGGAAGCGATCACGCCGCCCATGCCGCCCTGCTCGAACGTCTTCACCAGGCCTTGCAAGCCGCCGGTATTGGGATCGTTAAGCATCGTGGTAACCGCATCCAGCATCCCTTCCGGATGGTTACCGCCTGAGAACTGGCTCAGCACTTCGCCTGCCAGTGAATCGAGAATACCCATGGCACACCTCCTCAAATAGAACGGCGACTAGCAACAGTATCACAACGGGCTGTGTGTCCGAATGTAACGTTGTTTATCCCATTGAAAATTCAAGCTGCGACCGGCGTGGAAGGTGCAAAATGCCCGGACCAAACCAACCGGACTGACTTCCAATGAAACCAACCGTAGTCCTCGGCATCGCACTGGCTTTTGCGGCAAACATCGCTCACGCCCAAACTGACCCGGTCTCCGCGCTGGTCAGCCAGCTCGAACTGGAAAAATACAAGGCCACCATCAAGAGCCTGACCAAATTCGGCGACCGCCGCCAGGGCACGGAGCGCAATCGCCAGGCGCTGGACTGGATCGAGGCGCAGCTGAAAGCGTACGGCTGCTCCAATGTGGAGCGCTTGCAGTACCAGTTCACCGAGCCGGCCATGCGCGGCAAGCCGGCGGTGGCGGCAGGCGGTGGTGCGGGCGGTCCTCCTGGCCAGGGCGGCAGCACCCTGTTCGGCAACCGCGCGCCGACCGGTGTCAATACAGATCCGATGAAACAGCCGGACGAACGGCTGCGCGCACTGAATGCGGAACAGACGCCGCAAGGCACCTCCCTGCGCGAGAACGTCTATTGCACCAAGATCGGCAAGACGCGCCCCGATGAAATGTACATCGTCAGCGCCCATATGGACGGCATCGGCTTTGGCGAGGCGGCCAATGACGATGGTTCCGGTACCGCGCTGGTGATGGAGCTGGCGCGCATCTTCAGCGCACCTGGGGTGGAGACTGATCGCTCGATCCGCTTCGCCTTGTGGAACAACGAGGAGACCGGCTTGAACGGCGCGGCCGCCTACGTTGAACAGCGCAAGAACCTGCAAGGCATCGAGTCGCCGAAAGGCTCGGGCAAGTATCCCGAGCCGCGCTGGCTGGGCATGATCCAGCACGACATGATGCTGTTCGACCATGGCATGCCGATCCCTAAGCTCGATGATGCCGGCAAGCCGGTACTGGACCCGAATGGCCGTCCCGTCTGTGTGCTGCCGAACGAGCAGCGCGCCGAAGCGGACGTGAACATCGAGTTCCAGTCCAACTCGAAACAGGCGGAAGCATCGGCCAGGCTGGCGTGGGACTTCCGCGCGGCGAACGACAGGTACGCAACCAATTATCCGGCTGCCGTTGGCTTCCACATGACCAACACCGACTCCACGCCCTTCATGGACCTGGTGCCGTCGATCTCACTGCGCGAGAACGAGCGAGGGCAGCAGATCGGCTCCGGCTGGAATCCGCACTGGCACCAGCCGACCGACCTGTATGCGAACTACTCGGACAAGGACTTCCTGCTTGGCCTGAATGCTGCCCAGACCACGCTGGCCGGCGTGGCCAGGCTGGCTGGCGCCAAAATCGCCAAGCCTTAACGCCACAAGGGGTCGCTGGCCATCAAGGCCGTGGCCCAGTCGGTAAAGGCACGCACGCGCGACGACAGCCTGCGCGCATACGGATAGACAAGGCTGATCGGCATGCTGCCCAGGTGCCAGTCGGCCAGCACTTCCACCAGCGCGCCGCTGCGCAAATGCGGCGCCGCTTCCGCGCGCGGG
Organism: Duganella sp. Root336D2; assembly: GCF_001425005.1. Taxonomy (GTDB): domain Bacteria; phylum Pseudomonadota; class Gammaproteobacteria; order Burkholderiales; family Burkholderiaceae_D; genus Rugamonas. Next base: position 270,120 of record NZ_LMDB01000033.1, read on the forward strand.
ATATTCAGGATGCCCAGTCCCGCAATTCCCGAAGCGACATATGCGGCGGCGCTATTGAAGCGCATCGCCGGCATCTGCTCGATGGTGTAGCGCTGTTCGCCGCGCAGTAGGGTTTGCATATGCTGGCGCCCCGTGGCAGCGAAGACGAAGCCAAGGTAGCGCTGCGCCGGCAGGTCTTCCACCGACTCCAGCCGCGGCGCCGATGCCAGGTAGGAGGGCGCCGCGCATAAGCAGAACTGCATATTCCCCACCCTCTTCGCCACCAGGTCCTGGTCCGCCACCGGCCCGCCGCGCAAGGCGCAATCGATCCCCTCCTGCACCAGGTCCACCACGCGTTCGCCGCAGCCGATATCGAGCTGCACATCCGGATAGCGCGCCGCAAAATCCGGCAAGGCGGGAATGATCAGGCTTGTGCCGACCGGCGATGGCATTTCAACCCGCACGCGGCCGCGCGCGCCGTGGCGCGAGGATTCCAGTTCATCCAGGTCGTCGAGGAGCGCGCGGGCGCCTTCGTAGTAGGCCGCGCCGTCCGTGGTGGGCGACACGCGGCGCGTGGTCCGGTGCAGCAGCTTCATGCCCAGGTGCGCCTCCAGCCCCTGGATCTGGCCGGAGATAGTGGTCTTCGGTACGCCCAGCGCTTCGGCCGCGCCGACGAAACTCCCCACTTCCACGATGCGGCAGAAGGCGCGCATTGCCTCAAGACGGTCAAAAGCCATGATTGTTCGACTTTCCGTATATTAAAAACGATAAAGACCAGTTTATCCGTAATCTCGTCCGGACTAAAGTGGATTCATCGCAACCAACCACAGGAATCCACCATGAAACGCATCGACTATTACGCAGCCGCCCCGAACGCCATGAAAGCCATGATGGGCCTGGAACGCGCGATTGCGGAATCGCTGCTTCCGCTCAGCCTGCGCGAGCTGGTCAAGATCCGCGCCTCGCAAATCAACGGCTGCGCCTATTGCATCGACATGCACAGCAAGGACGCACTGAAGAACGGCGAAGACGTGCGGCGCCTGATGGCACTGCCGGCCTGGCGCGAAACGCCCTTCTTTGACGAACGGGAACGGGCCGCGCTGCTGTGGACCGAAACGCTGACCGAGCTTTCCAAAAACGGAGCGCCGGATGCTGTGTACAGTGCCGTCGCCGCCCAATTCAGCGAGCAGGAACTGTCTGAACTGACCTTCCTCATTGGCACCATCAACGCCTGGAACCGCTTTGCCGTGGGCTTCGCAATGCAACTGCCCAATTAACCACAAGACAACTGTTTTGGTGGAAAAACCACGAAATGGCCACGCTTTCGGCGCGGCCATTCGTCGATCTGCTAGTATGCACTGCGATCTTTCCCAACTGAAACAAAGTGTCAAAAATGCGCAGCACACTCACCGCAGCCGAACACGAAACCCTGCTTGAAGACGGCAAACCAATCGTCATCACCACCGACCTGCAGGGCCGCCTGACCTACACCAATTCGACCTTCATCGCTGTCGGCGACTACGCCGGCGACGATTTGATCGGGCGCCAGCAAAAGGCGCTCTATCACCCGGATATGCCGGCGCAGGTCGATGAAGACATGCTGCGCACTACGATGTCGGGCGAGCCTTGGCGCGGCCTGGTCAAATACCGCCGCAAGAATGGCGGCTATTTCTGGTGCATCGCCAACGTCACGCCTGTCATTGAAAAGAACCGCACCACCGGCTTCATGGCGGTCTGCACCAAGCCCAAGGCACAGCAGGTCAAGGACGCCGAAGCTTTGTACCGCACCGTGAGGGGCCCGAATCCGGAAGGCGTGCGCATCGCGCGCGGCGCCGCTGCAGCGCGCGGCCGCAAAAAGATCACCAATGCACTGCGCGATATTTCGCTATCCCAGCGCATGGCGCTGTGTTTTGGCAGCATGACGCTGCTGGCGCTGTCGATGGCGCTGCATGCCGTGCTGCCCTATTCCGATTTCGCGCTGCACCTGCAGGCGTTGCTGCTGGCGGCGCTGGCGCTGTACGGCTGGTACAACCTGCACCGCGCGATCGTGGCTCCGGTCCAGGCCTGCATCAACGCCACCCGCATCCTCGCCGGCGGCGACCTGACTACGCGCATGGCGGTTGACCGCCACGATGAACTGGGCCAGCTGCAGGCCTTTGTGCGCCAGTTGAACCTGAACCTGGCATCGATACTCGGCGACATCCGCGGCAATTTCGCGCTGACCCGCAGCACTACCACGCAAGTGCGCACCGCTAACGTCGACCTGGCGGCGCGCACCGAAGCGCAGGCAGCGAACCTGGAACAGACCACGGCCCATATGGGACTCATCACCGGCACCGTGAGCCAGACTGCCGATAACGTGAATAGCGCCAATGGCGTGGCGACCGAAGCGACCGCGCTGGCCGAACGCACCGGCGTGGCCGTGGCCCAGGTGGTAACGGCAATGGACGAGATCCGCCAGTCGTCGCACAAGATCGCCGACATCATCGGCCTGATCGACGGCATCGCGTTCCAGACCAATATCCTGGCCCTCAATGCAGCGGTGGAAGCGGCACGCGCCGGCGAAAGCGGTCGCGGCTTCGCTGTCGTCGCGAGCGAAGTGCGCAGCCTGGCGCAGCGCAGTGCGGCAGCGGCCAAGGATATCAAGGCGCTGATCGACGCATCGGCCGGCAAGATCGAAGGCGGCGCCAGCGTCGCTACCACGGCCGGCAAAGACATGGATGCGGTGATTGCCGCCATCGGCCGCGTGGCCGCCATCATGGGCGATATCCGCGGCGCGACGCGCGAACAGAGCGATGGCATCAACCAGGTAAAAGATTCCATCGTCCAGCTTGACGAGGTGACGCGGCAGAACAGCCAGATGGTGGAAGAGGCGTCTACCGCCACCGGTGTGCTGGACCTGCAGGCGCAGGCCGTCGCCAAGGCGCTGGAAGTGTTCAAGCTGCCGCCGCAAAGCGCCAGCAAGTCGAGGCGCGCCTGACGAAGCGGGGTAGCGCTTACTCGGGCGCTTCCACCTTGTAACCCTTGGCCTGCAGTTCAAGCAGATAGTTCTTCGGGCCGATCAACTGGCTTAGCGACAACACTGCGAAAGTGGTGTCGTTGGCTTCCAGCGCATGCTCCGCATTGGACATCCAGGCCTTGCGGGCCGACTGTTCCGCGTGCTGCAGCTTGTCATTCGACTTGAAGGCTTCGTTGTCGAAGACCGCCTGCTTGCAGGCTTCCTCGCGATCGGCAAAATTGAGCGAGGCAATCTTCGACATATCGCCTACCGCCCAGGCATTGGCACGCACACGCATGGCGTCGATATCGGACTCCAGGCTCTCCACGGTCTTGGCAAAGCAATCGGTATCGGCGCCGGGCGAATTCTTGAATGCCTTCAAGGCCTGGCCCGGGTTATCCAGCTCCGTTTCGAAGCCGCTCGGGGTCACCTTTACCTTGTACTGCTTGACCAGCTTATCGAGCTTCGCATACACCTCGGTGCGCTTGGTCAAGCCATTCTTTTCCAGCCCATACCGGTAAAGCGTGTCGGCAGCAAACATCGGTCGCTCACGTTCGATGTCGTCGTTCTTGCCGATGTATTTGGCCTTGAGCGCCTGCCAGCGATCATACGTCTCCGCAGGCAGCACGTCGATCAGCTTCGCGCCATCCGGGTTGTTCTTGAAGCCGATTGCATAGGGCAGCAGCTTAAGGCCGCCCCAGAACCCCACCTTGATGCCGAACGAAGGTTTTGGCAGGTACTCCTGCGACTTGGCGATGATGGATTCCACCTCATGGGAACGCCAGTCCATCTTGATCGGCAAAGGCGAGTAATCGCCGAACAGGTACATCACGTGCTCGCCTTTGGAGACCTTCCACAGGCCAGGGCCGGGACGCTGGCCCGTGATCACAACCTTTTCACCTTCCGGCGCCTGGGCTTCTTCCTGCGCCCAGGCGCTTGCCGCCAGCAGGCTCAATGCCACGGCGGATATCACTTTCCTTGTCATCCTCTTACTCTTTCTAAATGGTTAAGAGAATGGCAATACTACATCAGCGGCGTGAAGCAATGGTGAGTGTATGGACCGGCGTGCCTTTGTCGGTGACCACCTTGACGGTCAGCGTGCGTTCGGTGGCGTCTACGCGCGCCAGCTGGTCCTGACCCAGGACCAGGCGGTGGTAGGCATGCCCCTTGCCGGGCGCCTGGTAGGAGAAGGCGTGGTCATGGCCGGCGAGCACCAGGTCGACGCCGGCCTGGTTGGCCAGCGCGGTCCAGGCCGCGCCGTTATCGGGCAGCCAGCCCCAGTCGCCCTGGTGCATTGCCACCACGCGGAACGGGGCGCTGGAGAAGTGGCTGTTGCTGGCTGCGTGCGCGCGCAGCCATGCAAGCTCGCCTTCGCGATAAGGTACGGTACGATTCAGCTGGGCATAGACGTTGGTTTCGTCGGGCTTGTCCTCGGCGGTATCGAGCACCAGCAGGTGCACCGGGCCCATGGCGCGCCCGTAGTAGTAGCTGCCTTCCGGCGTCGGCACGTAGCCGGCCAGCTGGCGCGCAAAGGCGCCGCGCAGTTCGTGGTTGCCGCGTGCGAACAGCAGGGGTTTGCCCGGCCCCATCGCGGCAACCGTGGGGCGCAGCCATTTGGCCCACAACTGTTCTTCCGAATCGATCCAGTGGAAGGCATCGCCCAGGTGCAGCAGCGCGTCGGCGCTGGCCCAGTCGACCAACTTCATCAGGCGGCCGATGCGTGCCGTGTCTTCGTGGGTATCAGTCACCACGCTGAACGAGACCTTGTCCTGCTGCGGGCTGAAGGTCGTGAAGGCCGCGGCTGCGCTGGCGGTGCTCAAGCCCTTGTCCGGCCAATAGGGCTTCAGCTTCACCACGCGCGTGGCGCTGGCTTCATAGGAATAGCGTTTGCCGGGATCCAGCCCGGTGATCGTCACCACGTGCCGCTGGCCGACCGGCACCAAGCCGTCGACCTGCGGCTCGATTTCGCGCGCCGAATCACCGTCGCTCAGGCGTACCTTGGCGTGGCTTGGCGCATCGGTCATCCACATTACCGACACCGAGGTATCGGAGAGCGCCGACAGGTAAGGGCCTTCGGTAATGACAGGCCTGGTGTCGAACACCTTGTACGGCTCGGACTGGGCTATGGCCGCCCCTTGCACGGCCAGGGCGGCCAGGCCGATGCAAACGGATGCCAGCACTATGCGCGTGCGCTTCATCAGTAGCGGTCGTTGAAGGCGAAGACAGGTTTGCGCTTGCTCCACTCGCCCCGCGTAAAGTCCGGGAAGTCCAGCGTCTGGAAGTTCTGCGCGATCGATTGCTCGGACAGCGGCGTGATGGCGCTCCACGTCACCGCGTCGTAGATATCGATCGGCATCGGTGCGCGCGCCTTGAGCGCTTCCACAAAAGCATGGATCACGAAGTAATCCATGCCGCCGTGGCCCGCACCTGCCGCTTCGCTGGCGTATTTGCGCCACAGCGGGTGGTCGAACTGGTCCTGGTAAGCCTGGAAGTCCTCCCACTGGTGCGGCTTGCTCTTGCCTTCGACGTGGATGGAGTGGTTCACGTCCATCCACAGACCATTCGTTCCCTGCACGCGGAAACCCAGCGAATAAGGGCGCGGCAGCGAAGTATCGTGCTGCAGGACGATGGTCTCGCCGTTCTCACAGGCCAGCGTGGTGGTCACCACGTCGCCCAGGCTGAACCTCACCTTGCCGCTCGCGTGCTCGGCACCGCCCTGCTTGACGATGTAATCGTGCAGGCCGCGCGCCTTGGTGGCAAAGGTGTTGATACGGGTGAAGCGGTTGCCGCGGTTGATGTTGGTGTACATCGCGCACGGGCCGATGCCATGACTGGGATACAGCTCGCCATTGCGCTGCACCGAGTGCTCGGTGCGCCACTTCGCTTCCGACCAGCCCTTGGCACCGAATTCGATGCCGCTGCCGTATGGCTTGGCTGGATCGCCGTTGTTGAACTTCACCGCGCGCAAGTCGTGCTGGTAACCGCCTTGCAGGTGCACCAGTTCGCCGAACAGGCCGGAGCGCACCATCTGCAGCACCGCCATCACGTCGCGGCGGTAGCACACGTTCTCCAGCAGCATGTACGGCGTGCCGGTCTTGAGCTGGGTGTCCAGCACGTCCCAGTGATCTTTCAGCGTCACACCCGCCACCACTTCGCAGCCTACCGGCACCTTGGCCTGCATGGCGTCGATCGCCATTTGCGCGTGCCATTCCCATGGGGTGGCGATGATCACGCCGTCGAGCTGCTTCGAGTCCAGCATGCGGCGGTAGGCGTGCTTGTCGCCATCCTCGCCGAAGGTGCGCGGCTTCGGCTTGCCGGCTTTTTCGAACTGCGCCAGCGCCTTGCCCAGCATGATCGGTTCGATATCGCACAACGCAGCAACTTCCACGTCATCGCGGCGCACCAGTTCGCGCAGCAGCACCTGGCCGCGCATGCCGGTGCCGATCATGCCGAGCCGGAGCTTTTCGCGGCCGCCGGCCGCAAAGGCCGTCGGCAGCAGCAGGCTGCCCGCCAGCGCGGCGCCGGCGGTGAGGAAGTGTCGTCGATTGAATTGCTTGTCCATCTAGTCTTTACCTCTTTGGTTGGATCGCAGGTTACCAGAACTTGTAGCTGGCCGAGAGAGCGAAGACGCGTCCGAACAGGTTTTGCTGGTGGTTGTAGCCTTCCCAGCCGTTCGGGTCGTAGTACGGCTTCTTGTTGGTCACGTTCTTGATATTCAGGCCCAGCTCCAGGTTCTTGACCGGCTTCCAGTTGAAGCCCAGGTTGACCGTGTAGTACGAAGGCTGGCCGCCGCACAGGTTGTCCGGCAGTGCCACGCCGCCGGCAGTGCAGTTTTCCGGAGCGTTGTCGGTGTCGTACGCGCCGTATGCCCACTTGGCCTTGCCGGTGTAGTTGACGAACAGGCTGGTGACCAGGTTCTGGTAGGTCCAGTCGGCATTGAAGGTGGCGCGCAGGCGCGGCGAATCGTAGTAGCCCACGTAGTTGCCGGAGAAACCGCTGCCGTCTTCGTAATTGTAGGTTTCGCGCTTGCGAATCGTGAAGGCGGCTCCGGTATTCAGCTTGCCGTATTCGCCCAGCGAGAAGCGGGTGCGCGCATCGATGTCGAAGCCGTCCATCAGGGTGCGGCCGCGGTTCGAATAGGAGTTGATCAGGCCACCCAGGTTGCCAACCGAGTATTTCGGCATGCCAGCTGCAACGCAGGCCGGCAGGTTGGCCAGGTTGTTGCACATGGTGACCACGGCCGCCATATTGGCGCGGTCGGCATCGGTCAGGTCGTTGCGGATTGCCTGGTTGGTGCCGGCCAGGCTCGGGCCATGATTGGCAACCAGGTCGGTGAACAACTGGTTGAAGTCCTGGCGCACGATCTCGTTGCGGCGGTACACGAACCAGTAGTCCAGCGAGATGCTGACGTCCTTGGTCGGCTGCAGCACCAGGCCAAGGGTCGAAATCTTGGCCTTTTCCGGCTTCAGGTCAGGGTTCGGCGGAGTCAGGCCGCCCACCGTGGTCGAGCAATTGGAGTTCAGCAGTGTCTTGCCCAGGTCCTGGTCGGTGCCGGTGACGGACTTCATCAGCAGCCTGGCGATGGCATTGGTTTCATCGCAGCGCACGGTGTCGCGGATGCCGCCCACCTGCGCGAACACGCCGCCGCTGCCCGATTCAGCCAGGTTCGGCGCACGGAAGCCTTCCGAATAGGTGCCGCGGACCATGATTTCAGGGCGTGCACGCCATTGGACGCCGATCTTCGGCGCCAGGTTGGCGGAAAAGTGCGGGTATTTGTCCACGCGGGCCGCGGCATTGATTTCCAGCGTATCGGTCACCGGCACCACCACTTCGCCGAACAGCGCGCTGACGGTGCGCTTGCCGTCGAACCAGGACCCGCCCTGCTGCGTGATCAGGCCATTGGCCGCATCGGCATTGCCGGGAGTATCGAAGCTTTCGCGCATCAGGTTGGTGCCAATGGCTGCACGCACTTCACGCTCGCCCAGCTTGAACAGCGTGCCTTCCACCTTGGCGTCGAAGCTAATCAGCTTGGTCCAGGACTGGATGTCGAAAGTCGGGAAGGCTTCGCGGATCAGGGCCGCATTGGCTTCGCTGACCTCGCCGAACTTGAAGGCCGGGTTGTCGGCTATGTAGACGCGGCCGGTGATCGGGTCCCTGGTGGTCGGGCCGAAGGCTTTCTCGAAGCCTTTGGTGTTGATATTGGTGGTCTGGTACAGCGTGGAATGGCTGCCCGCGACACCCAGCGCGGTTTCGAAATCCCAGCTGCCGGCGAGGTGGCCGCGCAGGCCGGCCAGCACGCGGTAGTTGTCGTCCAGGTTCTTCTGTCCGAAGTGGCCGACCGCATCCTGCATGATGTAGTTCAGACCCGCCGCGCCGCCCATCTTGGCTGCCATGTCGGGATCCAGCTTGCCCTGCAGGTAGACGTTGTTCGGGCCCAGGTAAGGATTGACGAAGGTATTCAGCCTGGTGCCGGTATTGCGCGAGAACCAGTTGCTGGTGGTGCCGCTGTTGAAGCTGCGCGGGCCATTTTCACCGCGCAGCTTGATATGGGTGAAAGCGGCTTCGGCAAAGGCTTCCAGGTCTTCGCCCAGCTTCATGCGGCCGGACAGGAAACCGGTGGCGCGGTCGGAAGTCGGCCCGGTGTCCAGCGAATACGGCAGGTTGTTCCACACGCAGCGGGTGCCCGACGCTTCGGTAATCATGGTGGAGCAACCGCTCACCGCACGCTGGGTGCGCGCGTTGTTCTTGGCCGGGTCGAACACGAAGAAGGTGCCCGGGTTGGGCTGTCCAGGTTCGCTGCCGACACCGATGCGGAAGTTGGGAATGAAGTTGGGGTTGTTGACGTAGAAGTAGTCCGGGCGCTTGTCATAAGTGTCGGACAGTGCTATACGGTCGCGCTGGTACACGTTCAGGGAAGCCATGAAGTTGTAGCCATCGTTGGCAAAGTCGCCCTTGCCGTACACCAGGCTGGCCTGGTGCTCGCCGTAAGCCGAGACTTTCTGGGAATGATCGGTGCTGACTTTCGCTTCCAGGCCCTGGTAATTCTTCTTGGTGATCACGTTGATTACGCCTGCCACCGCATCGGAGCCGTACACTGCGGAGGCGCCGTCGGTCAGGATTTCCATGCGCTCGATTGCCGCTGCCGGAATCGAGTCGATGTTGACGAACATGGTCTGGAAGCCTGCCGGCGCGCCGTAGAACGACAGGCGGCGGCCATTCAGCAGCACCAGCGTGCCTTGCGCGCCAAGACCGCGCAGGTTGGCTTGCGAGGCGCCGTCGGAGCCGGTGAACATGGAGCGGAAGTCCTGCTGCGCCGGGCGTGCAGCTGGCAGGTTGTCCAGCACTTGCATCAGGGTCCGGGCGCCCATGTTTTCAATCTGCCTGGCGTCGATCACCTGCACTGGCGATGCGGTTTCCGCGTTGATGCGTTTCAGGCTGGAGCCGGTCACTTCGACGCGGTGGATCTTCTCGCCTTTCTCGCCTTTCTCGTCCTTCTTGTCATCCGCTCCATCGGCTGCCAAGGCGCCGCCGGCAAATCCAATAGCTGCCAGCGCAGCGATCAATTTCTTCAGTTCCACTTGCATCTCCTTTTTTTAGTTTGCAAAACGCCCTCCCCGGTCCGAAGAGGGGTTCGTTCTTAGCGACGAAAAATGTGCGGTCAGCGCGTTCGGACGGTGGCGCCCTCTGTGCCTATGAGTACGGCGTTGGCCCAGTTGCCGCAAACCTGGGCGGGTTGGGCGCCGCGCGCACCCAGGGTCCGCAGGCTGAGTTGCCTCAACCCGCGCAGATCGATTTCCGGCTTGACCACGGCCGGCGCAGTTACCAGGCCGCTGTCATACAGCAGGCGTTCCCCGCTCCAGACCTGGAACTGCAGGCCGCCGGCGCTACGGCAGCTATCGTCCACGCCAAGGTCGGCGCGCAGCAGGTTCCAGCTGCCCTCCAGATGCAGGTCGATGCGGCTGGAAGGTCCGACGCCCAGGCCTTTGCGGAACCACAGGCCGTTCATGCGCATTTCCTTGCCTTTGCCGGCAGGACGATCACGGTTCACGCCTTTCGGCTGTGGCAGGTCGGACAGGAAGCTTTGCTGTTCGGCGCCTTCCTTCGTTCGATGTTCGAGGATGCGGAAGGTGGACAGCGCGATCGGTCCCACTTCGGCCGGCTGCATGGCGTTGATTGCCTTGGCTGGTGCTTGCGCTGCTGCGGTGACCATCGGGTCGGTGGCGGCCGCGCCCTCGCCTTCCGGGTTCTGCGTGCTGAGCACGCGGAAGCGCAGCAGGCGGCCTGCGCTGGCCGGGAAGTTGATGGTTTGCGTTTCCTGCTGCAGCTTCAAGCGGCCGCTGAAGCTTGGCTTGCCCCATTCGCCGTTGGTATCCGCAATGTAGATTTCATAGTCGCGCACCTGGCCGTGCTTCCAGTGCTCGTCGTTGCGCGGCGCAATTTCGATGCCGTCCACCAGGCGGCGCTCCGTGAAGCCGATGGTCCATTCATGCGCACCGGTGCGGATCGACTGGTTGCGGGTGGTGCGGAACCAGGTGCCGGCCTTGTCGTCGAAGGCGTTCTCCAGCGGATGGCCGGGTTCTTCGGCCGGACGGCTCACCACCAGCAGGGCGTCGGGCGGCAGCGCGCGGCCCGGTTCCGGCGCCTGCGGGAAATTGTCGTCTTGCGCGGCCAGCGTCTGCGCGCCCTGCACGGCGATTTGCAGCGCCTGGCGGATATCCTGCCTGGCGGTCTTGACGAGCAGGGTTCCCGTCCGGTCTTGCGGGTCGTAGAACCAGCCTTCCGCTGCCGCCTCATATGCCGCGCGGTCCGTGTGGGCCGGCAAACTGCGGCTCGCCGCGGTGACCGCCGCCGGCCGCTGGCGGGTCAGCATGCGCAGCGCGTAGCAGCGGCGTGCCTCCTGGCCTTCGTAGCTGCCTTCCACCGCAGCGATGTCGACGCTGACGATGCCGCTCGATTCGCGCATGCGCAGCACTTGCTGGCTGAACGCGCCCTTCTGGTACTGGCGCGTGTTGCCATCGTCTTCATACAGCGTGAACGAGGACTCGCCGTGCGGATACAGGTCCAGCGTCAGCACATCTTTCGGCTTCTCGCCGTCATACAACACTTCGGGATACATCGGCAGGATCGCGCCGGCGCGGACGAAGACCGGCAGCTTGTCGAGTGTGACCTGCAGGTCGAGGTCGCGCCCCGCAGCGCCGGCAGTCACCTGGCGGCCATCCCAGTACTCGAACCAGGTGCCTTGCGGCAGGTGGATGCCCTTGCGCCAGCCTTGCGATACCGCCTGGCTGCGATACACCGGCGCCACCAGCATGTCGCGGCCGAGAAGGAATTGGTACTTGTGCGCTTCGGTGAAAGCAGCAGGGTCGGACGGGTAATCCCACATCAGGCCACGCACCAGCGGCGCACCGCTATGCTCCGCTTCGCGCCCCAGTGTGTACATGTAGGGCGTCAGGCGCAGCTTCAGTTTCAGATAGCGCCGGTTGATGCTGCGGTAAGGTTCATCGAACCACCATGGATGCTTGCGCGCATTGGCCGACCAGCCCGACATCCCCATCAGCACCGGCGTGAACGCCTTCCATTGCAGGTCGCGGGTATAGGTCTCGGGGCTGCCGCCGAAAATCGCATCGACGTCGCCAGTCGCATAGGCCTGGCCGGACAGGCCGGAACCCACCAGCGTCGGCACATGCCAGCGGATGTAGTCCCAGCTCGCGCTCTGGTCGCCGGTCCACGCCACGGCATAGCGCTGCGTACCGGCCCAGCCCATCACGGTCCAGATGAAAGGACGGCTGTCGGAGTTGTCCAGGATGCCGTCGTAAGCGGACTTGTTGGCGTCCAGCGAAAACTGGTAGCCCTTGCCGGTCCACGCCACGTCCAGCTTCTGCACGCGGCTGCCGGCAGTGCCGACTTCCCACTTGATCTTGTCGACGCCGTTCTCGGTCCACAGCCCGGTGCGGAAACCATACTTGGCCAGGCCTTGCACCGTCTCAGGCAAACTGCTGTAGCCGCAGCCGTAGCCGTCGTTCGGCAGGATCCAGCCGCCGGGCATATCGTTCTCGCGATATTGGCGCGCCACCGCATCGACAACGTCCGGCGTCTTGCCGGTCGGGCCGTCGCTCCAGCCTTTCGGCACGGTGCCCGGCTTCTTCACATTGTCGCCATCGTTGTAGCAATCGGCATCGCCGTATTCCAGCGCCCAGCGCGGCAGCATGCGCGCACGGCCGGTCCATTCGGTGTAGCGCGCCAGCACATCGCGCACGTCCTTGCCGACGAAGTAGTAGGCATCGAAGCGCGGCTCGGCGTGCTGCAAGGCCACCACGTCCTGCTGGCGCAAATCGTAGCTGCCATCCGACCAGGTGTTGCGCAGCATGCCCCAGCCGCGGGAGCTCATGAGGAAAGGCGCCGGGCTTGGGCGGTCGCCCTCTTCCCAGCCGCCCGAATAGGACACTTCAAGCTGGCGGCCCTTGAACTCGAAACGGCCATTCTGCTGGCCGCCGCCGAAGAAGCGCTCCGCCTTGTCGCTGGACAGGGTCTGCACGCTGGCCTTATCGCCCAACTCCAGCGGCTGCACTTCGCGCCACAGCGCTTGCGTTTCGCCGGCGCGGAACAGGGTGAAGCGCACCGGGTTGCGGTCGATGCGCAAGGCCAGTTTGGACGTGCGCAGCAAAACATGATCGGGCTGCTCGCTTACGCTATGCTCAATGCGTGCAGCCGGCTTGCCGACCACGATGGCCGCGGCCTTGTCGCCGGCATCGGTCAGCTTGCCCTTGGGGCCGGCCCAGATGCGCAGTACATCGTCCTGCAGCAGGCCGACACGCACGATGGCGCCGGATTCGGTCGCCAGGTCCCAGTACAGGCCCTCGGCGGGGCCGGCCGGCGCGGCGGTGATGCTGCGCAGCTTTCCAAGTGGCGCGGCCAAGGCGGCACCTGTAGTGGCCAAGCCCATGACGGCAGCGGCGATTGCAGTGCGGGTGAGTCTCTTCATAAGCCTGCCTAAGGTGCAAGTTTTTTCGTTTTGATGGTCGTACTTTAGGAATAAAAGCAAAAAAGGTCAACAAAAAGAAAGGAAACTGCACTTTTGCCTGGGTTTACAGTCTATTTTTCTTTCGTTTTAGCCGATATTGCAGTGCAATAGCTTTCATTTAGTAGCGGATACGCAACGCGACAGGCTGGAATGTGGTGGCTGGCCGTACAGTTCCGCCTACCGCGCCGGCAGGATCATCTTTCGTTTATCTTTCGTATTTGACTTTTCGAAATACTTTATTTATGCTTTAAGTCAACTTACAACTTTTCTTTTTTCGATGACTACCCTCCTCCAGCGTGACCCGCAAGCCTGGCGCGACATCAGCGGCCTCGATACCGCCGAAGAGATTGCGCAGCAGCCGGCCCTGTGGCGCGAACTGGGCGCCAGCCTGCAAAGCCGCGCCGCCGACGTCGCAGCCTTCCTCGGCAGCTGCCTGCACAATCCGCAGCAGCGCGTGATCCTGACCGGCGCCGGTAGTTCTTGCTATGTGGGCGAAATCATCGCCGATGAGCTGAATGCGGCCTGGCCAGCGCAAGTGCGCGCCGTGGCGACCACCAGCCTGCTGACCCACCCGGAGCTGTACCTCGATCCGAATGCGCCGACCCTGCTGGTCTCCTTCGCCCGCAGCGGCAGCAGCCCGGAAAGCCTGGCCGCCGTGGAACTGGTGCGCGAGCTGGCGGCCGATGCACGCTTCATGAATATCACCTGCAATGCGCAAGGCCAGTTGGCGCGCAATGGCGATACCGATGCGCGCACGTTCAACCTGTTGATGCCTGCCGCCAGCTGCGACCGCGGCTTCGCCATGACCAGCAGCTTCACCTGCATGCTGCTGGCCGCCTTGTGCGTGCTGGGTAAAGGCGAATGGCAGCAACACCTGCCAGCGCTGGCGCAAGCCGGCGACGCCGCACTGCGCGACTGGGCGGCGCCGCTAGCCTCGTTGGCCGCGCTGCCGGTCGAGCGCGTGGTCTACCTGGGCAGCGGCCCGCTGGAAGCGCTGGCCAAGGAATCCGCGCTGAAGATCCTGGAACTGACCGGCGGCCGCGTGCTTGCCATGTCGAACACTGCGCTTGGTTTCCGCCACGGCCCGAAGTCTGCGCTGAACCAGCAATCGCTGGTGGTGCTGTTCCGCAGCAGCAAAGCGCTGTCGCGCCGCTATGAAGAAGACCTGCTGCAGGAGCTGCGCCGCGATGGCGTGGCCGGCTCGCTGGTCACCGTCGGCACCGGCTCCGACATTTCGGTCGCTGCACCGGACTTGCCTGACGCCTGGCTGGCGCCATTGTGGCTGCTGATGGCGCAGCAATACGCCCTGCACCAATCGGCGACGCTGGGCCTGACGCCCGACAATCCCTTTGCCGACGGCACCGTCAACCGCGTGGTGCAAGGCGTCACCATCTACCGCCATGACCAGTTCTGAGCAAACCGGCTATCACGGCATCGACATCGGCGGCACCAAGATCGAACTGGTGTCGTGGATCGACGCCGGCAGCGAGCTGCAGGAGATGTTCCGCGAACGCATCGCGACGCCAGGCACCGACTTCAATGAATTCGTCGCAGCGATCATTGGCCTGGTAGCGCGCGGCGACGCGGCGCTCGGCCCGCAAGGATCGCCTGCAGCGGTCGGTATCGGCCTGCCCGGCGTCATCGACAGCGCCACCGGCCGCCAGCTCAGTTCCAATGTGCCGGCCCTCAACGGCCGCCTGGTCGCAGCCGCATTGCAGGAGGCTCTGGCGCGCCCGGTCATCATCGGCAACGACTGCCAGTGCTTCGCCCTGTCGGAAGCGCAAGGCGGCGCAGCAGCGGGCTTGCCGACCATGTTCGGCGCCATCATCGGCACCGGCGCCGGCGGCGGCTACTGCGTCGAAGGACGCCTGCTGCGCGGCTTCAATGCCATTGCCGGCGAATGGGGGCATTGGACCGTGCCCGCGTCGCTGCTGGCCCTCTACCAGCTGCCAATCCTGGATTGCCCATGCGGCAAGAAGGGCTGCATGGAGCGCTATGTCTCCGGTCCCGGCCTGTCGAAACTGCACGCCCACATCGGCGGCGACGGCGCGCAGCCGCTGGCCATCACGGCCCGCGCCAGCAACGGCGACGCACTGGCCGCGCAGGCGCTGGCAATCCACCTCGACCTGCTGGGCCATGCCCTGGCCGGCCTGGTGCTGGCCTACGACCCGCACGCTATCGTGCTGGGTGGCGGCCTGTCCAAGCTGTCGCACCTGTACCAGCAGCTGCCGGCAGCCATGCGCCGCCACCTGTTCCGCGGCGTGCAAACGCCGCCTGTGCTGCCGCCGCGCTTCGGCGATGCCGGCGGTGCGCGCGGCGCCGCCCTGCTGGCGCGCCAACAAACGACGTAAATGACCATGAACCAGACTGCCCAACTTTCCCCAGTCCTGCAAATCGTCCAGGCGCACCGCGCCGGCGCAGCGGTCGGCCTGTACAGCGTTTGCTGCAGCCATCCCATCGTGCTGCGCGCCGCCATGCAGGTGGCCGCACAGTACGGCACGCCGCTGCTGGTGGAAGCCACCTCGAACCAGGTGGACCAGTTTGGCGGCTACACCGGCATGCAGCCGGCCGGGTTCCGCGATTACGTGCACCGCCTGGCGCACGAGCAAGGCTTCCCGGTCGGCCGCCTGGTACTGGGCGGCGACCATCTCGGCCCCAATGCCTGGCAATCGCAGGATGCCGCTAGCGCGATGGCGCACGCCGAAGTGCTGATCGACGCCTACGTGTCGGCCGGCTTCCACAAGATCCACCTTGATTGCAGCATGCGCTGCGCCGACGACGCGCCGGTGCTGAGCGACGAGACCGTGGCCGCACGCGCGGTGCGCCTGGCCGCCGTCGCCGAACAGGCGGCAGGCCGCGCCGGCCTGCCGCCGCCGGTCTACGTGATCGGCACCGAAGTGCCGGTGCCGGGCGGCGAGGCATCGCTGGAGCAGGCGCTTGCCGTCACCGCAGCGCCCGCCGCCGCACGCACGCTGGAAGTACACCGCAGCGCCTTCGCCGCAGCCGGCCTGCAAGAGGCGTGGCAGCGCGTGATCGCCATGGTGGTGCAGCCCGGCGTGGATTTCGACCAGGCCAATGTGCAGCACTACGACGCGGCAGCCGCGCAGGAATTGTCAGGCTTCGTGGCCGGCCAGCCTGGCCTGGTGTTCGAAGCCCACTCCACCGACTACCAGCGCGAGTCGGGCCTGCACGACATGGTGCGCGACCACTATGCCATCCTCAAGGTCGGCCCGGCTGCCACCTTCGCCCTGCGCGAAGGGTTCCTGGCGCTGTGCCTGATCGAAGAAGCCCTGCTGGGCAAGGAAAAGGCTTCGCGCCTGATGGACGTGCTGGAGCAAGCCATGCTGGCCAAGCCCAGGCACTGGCAGCAGCATTACCTTGGCAGCGAAAGCGAACAGCGCCTGATGCGCCGCTACGGCCTGTCCGACCGCTGCCGCTACTACTGGGGCGAGCCGCAAGTTGCCGCCGCCGTCGGCCAACTGTTCGCCAACCTGGCCGGGCGCAGCATCCCGCTGCCTTTGCTGAGCCAATACCTGCCGCAGCAGTTCCAGTCCGTGCTGCAGGGCGAACTGGCCGCCGCGCCGCAAGCCCTGCTTGAACACAAGGTCGGCTGCCTGCTGGCGCAGTATGCGCGGGCCTGCAGCGCCAACGCCGCTGCCAGGCACACGGCTGCCGCCATCTGTTAAGCTCGACGTTTTTACACCCAGCGACACAAGACATGCGAAATACCAGCCAACGCCGCGAAACCATCCTGCAGGCAATCGTTCAACATGGTTCGGTCCAGGTAGCCGACCTGGTGGACAAGCTTGGCGTCTCCGCCGTCACCATCCGCAGCGACCTCAGCGTGCTTGAATCGCAAGGCCTGGTGCAGCGCAGCCACGGCGGCGCCCTGCTGGCGCGCACGCCGCCAACCGAGCACACCATCCGCCAGAAGGATTCCCTGAACCAGGCGCAGAAAGAACAAATCGGCCTGCTGGCCGCGCGCATGGTGCAACCGGGCGACAACGTCATCATCGACTCCGGCACCACCACCATCTCGCTGGCGCGCCAGCTGCGCGACGCCAGCGATGTCACGGTGCTGACCAACGGCCTGAACATCGCCTGGGAACTGGCCGACGCGCCGGGCGTGGACCTGATCCTGACCGGCGGCCGCCTGCGCAAGCAATCGCTGTCGCTGCAAGGCGCCCAGGCCGAAGCCTGCCTGTCGGCCTACAACTTCGACAAGCTGTTCCTCGGCGTCGACGGTTTCGACCTGCAGTTCGGCATCACCACCCACCACGAGGCGGAAGCAAACCTGAACCACAAGATGGTGGAACGCGCCAAGAAAGTCATCGTGCTGACCGACGCCTCCAAGTTCGGCCGCGTCTCGCTGCACCGCATCGTGCAGCTGGACCGCGTGCATACCGTCATCACCGACGCCAGCATCAGCACCGAGTATCGCGAGGGGCTGGAGAAGCGCGGCATTGAAGTGATCATCGCGGAGTAAAAATGCTGCAAGGCCGTATCCTCACTCCCGACGGCTGGATCACTGGCGCCATCGCCTTCGACCAGCGCATCGCCAGCATCACCGAAGGCCCCGCCGCCGAAGGCTTGACCATCATCCCCGGCTTCGTCGACCTGCACGTGCACGGCGCCTCCGGCGTCGACATCATGGAAGGCGGCAATGCGGGAGCCGTGGTGGCGCGCAGCCACGCGCGGCACGGCACCACCGCGCTGCTCGGCACCACGCTGACTGCCAAAGAGGATTCGATCCGCCACGCCCTGCAAGGCCTGGCCGGCGCCATCGCACAGCGCCCGCAGCACGGCGCGCGCATGCTGGGCGTGCACCTGGAGGGCCCGTTCCTGAACCGGCGCCGCCTGGGCGCCCAGCCGCCCGACGTGGTGACCGGCAGCCGCGCCCTGGTGGAAAGCTACAACGCCATCGCACCGATCCGCGTGCTGACCATGGCGCCCGAAGTGACGGGCCACCTGGAACTGATCCCGCACTTGAAGAACATGGGCATCCGGGTCCAGATCGGCCACAGCGCCGGCAGCTACGACGACGGCGTGGCCGCCATGCGCGCCGGCGCCGCCGGCTTCACCCACCTGTTCAACGGCATGACCGGCATGAGCCACAAGGAGCCGGGCATGGTGGACGTGGCCATGGCGCACGCCGAATACGCCGAAATCATTCCCGACCTGCTGCACGTGCACCCGGGCGCCATGCGCGCCGCGCTGCGCGCCATCCCGCGCCTGTACGGCGTGACCGACGCCACTTCCGCCACCGGCATGCCGGACGGCGAATATGCGCTGGGCACCCAGCGCGTGTTCAAGTGCATGGGCTGCGTGCGCCTTGCCACCGGTTCGCTGGCCGGCTCGGTGCTGACCATGGACCAGGCGCTGCGCAACTTCGTCAGCCTGGGCATGGACGTGGCGGAAGCTTCCCGGCGCCTGTCGCTCTTCCCTGCCGACTACCTGGGCGAGTCGCAGCGCGGCCGCCTGGCGCCCGGAGCGTGGGCCGACATCGTCGTGCTGGACCAGTCTTTACACCCTGTGGCCGTCTTCGTTGAAGGCGAGGCCATTCCACTCTCATAAAAATATCAGGAGATCCGATGCAGGCCTTATCCATGCGCTATTTACTGTTTATCGCCGGGATGGGCGGCCTGCTGTACGGGATCGACGTCGGCATCATTGCCGGCGCCCTGCCTTACCTGGAGTCCACCGCTTCCGTTGCCTGGAAGCTGAGCGCGCAGCAACTGAGCTTCATCGTTGCCGCCGTGCTGCTTGGCTCGGTGCTGTCTTCCCTGTTTGCCGGCGCCATTGCCGATGCCATCGGCCGCCGCTGGGCGATGGTGCTGGCCGGCGCCCTGTTCACCATCAGCATCCCCTTGATCGCGCTGTCCGACGGCTACACCCCGCTGCTGCTCGGGCGCCTGCTGCAAGGCATCAGCGGCGGCTTGATCGGCGTCGTCGTGCCGCTCTATCTCGCCGAGTGCCTGGGCGCGCAACAGCGCGGCCGAGGCGCCGCCCTGTTCCAGCTCCTGCTGACCATCGGCCTGGTCGCCGCCGCCGTGATCGGCCTGCTGCAGGCACAGAACGTCGAGGCCGCAACCCAGGCCGCGCAAGCCTTGCCGGACACCGCGCGCGCCGCCGCCGTATTCGACGCCAAGGACCACGCCTGGCGCAGCATCTTCTGGATGTGCCTTGCGCCCGGCCTGGTATTCACTTTCGGCAGCGGGCTGCTGGCTGAATCGCCGCGCTGGCTGGTACAGCGCGGCCGCATCGAACAGGCGCGCAGCGCCCTGCTGCGCAGCCGTGCCGCTGCCGCAGCGGACGCCGAACTGCGCGACATGCAGGCCGCTGCCGGGGTAGTCGTGCAGCACGCCGCGCCCGGCGGGCCGAGCGAAGGCGACATCGCCGCCGCGCGCGGCGTCGTGGCCGGCAGGGGCGGCGCGCCTGCAGCGCGCAGCCCGGCCGGCGCCGCCGCGGCCGACGATCGCCTGCTGAGCCGCCGCTACATGCTGCCATTCCTGCTGGCCTGCCTGGTGCTGGCCTGCACCCAGGCCACGGGCATCAACTCGGTGCTGGCCTACGTGGTCAATATCCTGAACCAGGCCGGCCTGCCCGGCGCCAGCGCCAACATGGCCGACGTCGGCCTCAAGCTGCTGAACGCCGTCATGACCGTGGTGGCGGTGCTGCTGGTCGACCGCAAGGGCCGTAAATTCCTGCTGATGCTGGGCAGCGGCGGCATCGTGATCGCCCTGCTGAGCGCCGGCCTGCTGTTCCGCAGCGTCGAGAGCGAGCGGCGCGACGTCGGCGCCATCGTGGCGGCGCAAGCCAAAGGCGATACCCTGTCGCTGCGCCTCGATGCAAAAACCCTCAAGGCGCTGGGCGCGCAAGCCGGCCAGGACGCAGCGCCGCAGCTGCTGACCGTGTCCTACTCCTACGGCCCGTTCACCAACGTGCAGACGCGCCGCAGCGACGATCCGGCGCTGGCGCCCATGGTGTTGTCGCGCGACGACACCGTGCAGCCGGACAGTGTGATCGGCGCCTTCTTCCGCCGCCTGCACCTGAATCCATTCGCCGATCCGGCCGCAGGGCGCAACGCGCCTTTGACAATCGAACAGGCGCAAATCGGCGCCCTGCCTTCGGCAGCCCATGGCTGGCAGGTGACGCTGGCAATCTGCCTGTTCGTGGCCAGCTTCGCGGTGGGCCCCGGAGTCTGCGTGTGGCTCGCGCTGTCGGAACTGATGCCAACCCGCATCCGCTCCAACGGCATGAGCATTGCGCTGCTGGTCAACCAGTTTGTCTCGACCACGATTGCAGCAGTGTTCCTGCCGACCGTGGGCCGGCATGGCTACGCTGCGATGTTCTTCTTCTGGGCCGGATGCACGGTGGTGTACTTCCTGGCTGCGGCTTTCCTGCTGCCGGAGACGAAAGGGAAAACGCTGGAGGAAATTGAAGCGCACTTCGCGCGCTAGCGCAGTGGCTGGACTGCTTCCGCCGGCAGTACGCGGCGGAAGCAGGAGGGGGAGCTTAAGGCTTGTTGTAGTTGGCCGAACGCGGGCCGTACAGCAGGCCGCGCTGGCCGCCGGTGGCCAGCATGCGGTTGCTTGCCACGCCAGCGATCGGGTACGAGGCATCGGTCGCGGTATTGATGATCTGCTTGACCGCAGCAGCCACCAGGGCGCCGATCAGGCCGCCGCCGCTGTTGTTGTTCTGCTCTGCGCTGGAAGCAGTCGCCTTGCCTTCCCACAGCAGCGCGCCGCTCTTCAGGTCCACCAGCTTGGCTTCCGCCGCCACCACGACTTCGCTGTTGATCACGGTATACACCGAACCGTACTTGGTCACCGTCACGTACAGGGCGGCGTCGGCGCCGAAGATTTCCTGCAGCTTCTTGGTGCTGACGTTATGCACGTCGACCGCGTTGGCCAGGCCGTTCTGCTTGAAGGTCTCGTCCACCGCCGTTACCGGCAGCACGTAGTAGCCGGCTTCCGCCAGCGGGTAAGTCATTTGCGACAGCATGCCGTAGGTCGCCTTGACTTCAGGCGAGTTGTTCAGCGGTGGCAGCACCACGATCGACTTCGGCTTGCTGGCCTTGAATGCGGAGTAATCGTATGGTTCCTGGTGCGTGGCGCAACCCACGGCAAACATCGCAGGCAGCAGGCAAGCCGCCAGTTTCATGCACTTCTTGATCATTGGGCGGCCTTCTTAGTATTCTTGAGCAAAAAGTCCATATACGCTGCGGACTCAGGGAACAGCTGCTTCTCAGCCTCGAATTGGGCGGCCATCAGGTCGCCACGGCCGATCACCGAATACAGCACGCCGAGGTGGGCATGGTAGCCCGGTGGCGGCGTCTTGCCTTGCGCATTGATCTTCAGCAGGTCCTTTTCCAGCACCTCGATCTGGGCGATCGGGCTCTCGCCCTTGAAGTACTGGTACACCTGCGGCTGGTAGCTCTCCCACTGGTAAATCGTTGCCGGCTGGTGCTGGCAGCCGGCCAGCGCCAGCGTTACGCCAAGGGCCAGGGTCAAACGGCGCATCATGGGCGCGCCTCGCGGAATGCGCCGGCTTCCATGCCCGCTACCAGGCGCTCAACTGCTTCGCGCATGGCCAGGTCCAGCACCTTGCCGTTCAGGGTAGCGTCATAGCTGGCGGTACCGCCAAAGCCCAGGATCTCGCGGTTGGACAGGCTGTATTCGCCTGCGCCGGCTGCCGAGTACACCACTTCCGAAGTAGCGATATTCACCACGTTCAGGGTGATCTTGGCGTAGGCGACCTGCGTCTTGCCGCGGCCGGCGAGGCCGAACAGCTGGTGGTCGCCCACTTCCTTGCGGCCGAATTCGGTCACGTCGCCGGTCACCACGAAGTCAGCGCCCTTGATGTTCTGGCCCTGCTTTTTGTAGGCGGCTTCCTGCTGCAGTTCCGCCATATTGTCGCGGTCCAGCACGTTGAAGCGGTTGGTCTGCTGCATGTGCGAAATCAGGATGGTCTTGGCTTGGGCGCCGAGGCGGTCGACGCCGTCGGTGAACACGCCGCGCATGAAGCTGGAACGGTTGTCGAATTTGCCGACCGCTACCAGGGTGCGCGGGCCGACGTATGGACGCGAGGCGCTGGCGACTTTTTCCACTTGCAGTGCCTGGTGGCTTTCGGTTGCGCAGCCCGCCAGTGCGGCGACAGCGAAGACAGAGGCGAGGATTTTCTTCATATCAATTTCTAAATTAAGTTTCGATTATTGAATTATATGGTGCCTTGCGGCAATGCGCAAATTGTGTTATGGGAAACATCACGTTGCGAAAAAATCATTTAGGCTCATCTGCCCGATAAGTGTTGGTGCTAGGATGCTGCTGTGTTGCCACATCCCACACTCACACGCGATGAATATTCTTGCCCTGCTGTTTGCTACTGCATTAGCCGCCGCGCCTGCCGATGGCATGTTTGAACCGGGCCTGGTGTCCGACAACGGCGTGTTCGGCTTCACCTTGTCGCCCGATGGCCAGCACGCGCTGTGGGTGCAGTCGGGCGGCGCCCGCACCCGGCTGCTGATCGTGGAATCGCACAAGGTGGACGGCAAGTGGCAAAAGCCGGCGCCGGTGCCATTCTCCGCCACCGACGGCTCGCGCGACATCGACCCGGCCTTCGCACCGGACGGCAAGTCGATCATCTTCCAATCCAATCGCCCGCTGCCGGACAGGCCGGGCCGCAAAGGCTTCGATATCTATTCGGTAGCGCTGCAGGACGGCCGCTGGGGGCCGCTGCAACACCTGGGCCACGACATCAACAGCGACGAATCCGAATCATCCGGCTCGATCGCTGCCGATGGCACCATCTACGTCATGAAGAACGGCGCCGAAGGCAAGTCGGACCTGTGGCGTTCACGCCACGTCGACGGCAAGTACATCGCGCCGGAGCGCATGCCGGAGCCGGTCAACACCGGTCCATGGCGCGAATCGAATCCCTACATCGCCGCCGACCAGAGCTACCTGCTGTACTTCTCCGACGCGCCCGGCGGCGCCGGCGACATGGACCTGTACATCAGCTTCAATGGCAAGAACGGCTGGAGCACGCCGAAAAATATCGGCGCCCCATTCAACACCGCGCAGGCCGAATTCACGCCCTTCGTGCACGGCAAGCGCCTTTACCTGGCACGCCAGGTAAAAGAAGGCGAACGCTTCATCGAGAATATTTACAGCTACCCGTTCGAGCCGGGCAGCTATCGTTAATTGGGGCGATGGCCGTAACTGAGGACGCGGGTAATCAGCCAGTTGCCCGACTTATTGCTCCAGACAATGGCGAAGTCCGCCAAGCCTTCGCATTGTCCGCTGGCAAATTGGCAAAAGCGGTGCGAACCCGTTTCAATCGCGCCGAAGTCCTTGACCGCGGAGACTTTGAGCGTGCCCGGCACAATCTCACGCCGGAAATTGCCGCAGACGTATTTTTGCGTATTGGCGATCATTTCCTGGCGCGACCAGGTGACTCCGCCCGTGTCGTGGTAAAACTCCACGTCCGGCGCAAAAAAACCCGCGTGCTTTTGCAGCTGCTCCGGCGCGCTGCAGTGGTTGAAGGCGTCGAAAGCGGCGGCGTCGAGATCCGCAATGGTCTTGGCCAGCGGTTCGGCCGTGGCCGCCGACGCTGTCATGGCCGTCAAAGCGAACAGGGTTGCAAGCGGCATGCTGAGCTTTTTCATGAAAATGTCCAGGATTGGGAGTTGTCAATGTAACATGCGTGAGCTCTGGCGGCAGGACGCAATAAATTATTTGTGCACCGCACAAACCTATGCTATACTGCGTTCCGTGGTGAAGTCCTCGAGAACCTCACCCTGTAGCACCAAACATTGGTCACAGGCCGGCACCTTGCAGATAGCATTGGCTGACCGCTTCGCACCGCGCAGATAGCACGGGCTGTAGCAGCGATTGAAACATTGGCATTACATTGAAACGAAGCCCGCAACAACGCGGGCTTTTTTTTCGCTCCTCGCCCACCCAATCGCAAAGGAAAACACCATGGCAAAAGAAGAACTCATCGAAATGAATGGCGTGGTCACCGAGATCCTGCCGGAGCAGCGCTTCCGCGTCGACCTGGACAACGGTCATAAGCTGATTGCCTACACCGGTGGCCGCATGAAGAAGAACTTCATCCGCATTATTGCCGGCGACAAGGTCACGCTGGAACTGTCGCCGTACGACCTGAACAAAGGCCGCATCGTATTCCGCCACATCGAACAGCGCGGCACATCCGGCCCACGTCCGGCACCGCGTCGCCGCTAATTTAAAAGTCGGGGTCAGGTCTGGCAATCGGACATTTCGCGCAGCGAAATGTCCGATTGCCAGACCTGACCCCGACTTTTATGCTGGAAGGCGTTCCGGGGTGAGGCGGGCGGCGGCGGTGGCGAGGTGGCGCGCTGCGCCGGGCTGGCCGTTGCGCTCGGCCAGCGAGAGCCAGCGCCAGGCCTGTTCGGCGTCGGCTTCGGTGCCCTGGCCGGTCAGGAACATCAGGCCGGCATTAAGCTGGGCCCGGCCGTGGCCCTGGCGCGCGGCGGCCAGGTACCAGGACAGCGCTTGCTGGAAGTCGCGCGGCATGCCCTGGCCGTTGTCGCAGCGCAGGCCAAGCGTGAAGCATGCCAGTATGTGGCCTTGCTCGGCGGCCTTGCGGTACCAGGCGTTTGCTTGCAGCAGGTCGGGCGCGGGACCGTCGTCGCGGTCGTGGATCTGGCCCAGCATGAATTGCGCGGCCACGTAATCCTGTTCGGCGGCGCGGCGATACCAGGCCAGCGCCTTGCGCGCATCCTGCGGCACGCCCTGCCCGCTTTCATAGCGCAGGCCGAGGTCGAATTGGGCCCGTAAATGGCCCTGGTCGGCCGCCTTGCGGTACCAGAAAATCGCTTCCTGCTGGTCGCGCGCCACGCCGAGGCCTTGCTCATATAACTGCGCCAGGTGGTATTGCGCGGCCGGGTGGCCCGCTTCGGCGGCCTTGCGGTACCAGTGCGCGGCTGCGCGATGGTCTTGCGCCACGCCCTGCCCCTGCTCGTAGCGCTGGCCCAGGTTGTTCTGCGCGCCGGCGTGCCCCAGTTCGGCGGCGCGCCGGTACCACTGCAGCGCCAGCGCTTCGTCGCGCGGCACGCCGTTGCCGTTGTCGTAGATCAGGCCCAGGTTGAACTGCGAGCTGACGTGGTCCTGCTGCGCCGCCAGCGTGTACCACTTGATGGCGCGCGCGGCGTCGGCCGCCACATCCTGCCCCTTGTCATAGCGCAGCGCGAGATTGAACTGGGCCGCGGCATAGCCTTGCTCGGCGGCCTTGCGGAACCAGCCCAGCGCCTGCTTGCCGTCCTGCGCCACGCCTTGCCCGTTGTCGTAGCGCAGGCCGAGGTTGAACTGGGCCCGGGCATAGCCCTGTTCGGCGGCCTTGCGGTACCACATGATCGCTTGCGCGAAGTCCTGCGGCACGCCCCGGCCAGTGTCGTACATCATCCCGAGATTGTTCTGCGCGCCGGCGTCGCCCTGGTCGGCGGCCCTGGCGAACCAGTGGCGCGCCTGCTCGGTGTCGTGCGGCACGCCCTGGCCCTTGGCATACAGCCAGCCCAGGTTGTACTGCGCGGCGGCATAGCCTTGCTCGGCCGCGAGCTGGTACCAGTGCGCCGCTTCGGCGAAGTCGGTATCGACGCCCTGCCCTTTCTGGAACATCACGCCCAGGTTGTATTGGGCGTGCTCCAGGCCGGCGTTGGCCGCCTGGCGGTACCAGGCCACGGCCAGCTCATAGCTCTGCGCTACACCCTGGCCGTTGAAGTACATGAAGCCCAGGCTGTGCTGGGCATTGGCCACGCCGCGCTCGGCCAGTTGGCGCAGGCGCAGGAATTCGGCCACTTCAGCCGGGGCTTGGCTCTGCATCGATGCTTACGCCTGGCTTGCCAGCCGCAGTCCGGCCGGGGCCACGGCGACAGGGGCGTCGGCCTGGTTCTGCGCCGCCAGCACCTGCATGAAACCGGTCAGCGCGATCGGGCGGTAATACAGGTAGCCTTGCATGGTGGCGCAGCCGTTGGCAGCCAGGTAGCGCGCCTGCACTTCGGTCTCCACCCCTTCCGCCACCAGGTGCAGGCCGAGGCCGCGCGCGATCGAGATGATGGCCAGGATCACAGGATAGTGGCCATGCTCGTCGTGGATCTCCTTGACGAAGCTCTGGTCGATCTTGATGGTGTGGATCGGGAAGCGGTGCAGGTAGGACAGCGAGGAATAGCCGGTGCCGAAATCGTCGATGGCAACCGACACGCCCAGCTGGCACAGCTTGTTCAGCTGCTCGATCGCGTATTGCGGGTTGCGGATGCAGATGTTCTCGGTGATCTCGACTTCGATCTGCGACGGCGAAATCTGGTAGCGCGCCAGCGCATTGCGCATCTTCTCGAAGAAGTCGCCGCGGTCCAGGTATTGCGGCGACAGGTTCAGCGACAGGCGGATATTGTCGGCGCCGGCAGCATTCCACAGCAGCAGGTCGCGGCACAGCGCGCCGATCATCCAGTCCGAGATCGGCAGCATCAGGCCGTTCTCTTCGGCGAACGGCAGGAACTCGCCGGCCGACAGCAGGCCGCGCGCCGGGTGGTTCCAGCGCATCAGGCCTTCGGCGCCGATGATGCGGCCGCTGGCCATGTCGACCTGCGGCTGGTAGTACATCTCCAGTTCGTTGTTTTCCAGCGCCTTGCGCAGCGACTGCTCCAGCGCGATCTTCTGGTGCGACATGTCCTGCATCGACGGGTGGTAGAAGCTGTGGCCGTTCTTGCCCTGCGCCTTGACCTGGTACATGGCGATGTCGGCGTGGCGCAGCAGCTCTTCGATCGAGTCGCCGTCGCTGGGGTAGACCGCGATGCCGATCGAGGCCGAAATGTGCGCCACGTGGCCGTCCAGGTCGAACGGCTGCTGCAGCACTTCCTGGAACTTGTCGGCAATGGCCTTGGCATCGCCGCGGTCGCGCAGTTCGGGCAGCACGATGGTGAATTCGTCGCCGCTGTGGCGCGCCAGCGTGTCGCCCTTGCGCAGGCACTCCTTCAGGCGCCGCGCGGCCTGCTGCAGCAGCTCGTCGCCCTTGACGTGGCCCAGCGTGTCGTTGACCAGCTTGAAGCGGTCCAAGTCGATGAACATCACGGCCAGCTCGGCCAGCTTGCGCTTGGCCTGGATCACGGCCAGCCCCAGGCGGTCCTTGAACAGGATGCGGTTCGGCAGGTCGGTCAGGATGTCGTGGTAGGCCTGGTAGGAAATCATCTCCTCGGCCCTCTTGCGGTCGGTGATGTCGCGCGCCACGCCGTAGGTGCCGAAGAATTCGTGCCGCGCCACCTCCTCGCCCGGCACGTGCATGCCGATCGCGTTCAGCGAGATCGTCATCAGGGTGTTGCTGAAGGTGCGGTCGCCGGCGGCGCTGTTGTTGCACTTCAGGCGCAGCTCCACATTGCGCGAGGCGCGTTCGTCGACGCGGCGCTCGTTGAACACGTAGCGCGCGCGCTCCTGGTCTTCTTCGTGCACCAGCAGCGAGTAGTGGCGGCCGATCAGCTCTTCGCGCGAATAGCCCAGCAGCTGGTAGGCGCGGTCGTTGACGAAAGTGAAGCAGCCTTCGTGGTTCAGGGTGTAGATGATGTCGGGCGAGCTGTCCACCAGGTAGCGGTACATCTTCTCCGAATTTTCCAGGCGCTGCGCGATGCGCGTGTTCTCCACCGCCAGGCGGCGCTTTTGCAGCGCGTTTTCCACCGTCTTGAGCAGCTCGGGCGGATTGTACGGCTTGCGCAGGTAATCGTAGGCGCCGCGCTTCAGGGCGCCGATGGCGGCCTCGATGCCGGCCTCGCCGCTCATCACGATCACGTCGCAGTCGATCTCGCGCGCGTTCACGAAGTCCATGATGTCGTGGCCGCTCATATCGGGCAGGCGCAGGTCCAGCAGCAGCAGGTCGAACTGCTGGCGGCTCAGGTGCGCCAGCGCTTCGGCGCCGCTGGCGGCGGTGACCAGCTGGTAGCTGCCCTGCACGCGCAGCAGCTCATACAGGGAAGACAGCAGGCGCGCTTCGTCGTCAACCAGCAGCAGGCGTGGCTGGAATTCCGGTGCCGCGGCCGCGGGCGTCGGGATCATCTGGTTCATGCGGGCCTTATACGGAATCCACCGCGCCGCGCGCCTGCACCGGGGCGAGCTGGCTGGTGCTGCCGCGGGCCGGCAGCAGGAGTTCAAACGAGGTGCCGTTGGCGCCGCTGCGGCAGCTGATCATGCCGTTCATCTTCTTCACCAGGCTGTGCACGATGGACAGGCCCAGGCCGTGGTGCTTGCCTTGCTTGCTGCTCTGCACGGCGGTAAACAAGTTGGCCAGCACTTCCTGCGACAGGCCGGGGCCGGCGTCGCCCACCGCCAGCTCCACGTACAGCCGGCGTTCGCGGTTGACCAGGCCGCGGTTGGCGATCTCGATGCGGCCGCCATCGGGCTGCGCTTCGATCGCATTCTTGACCAGGTTGACCAGGATTTGCTTGAGCAGGTCGGCGTCGCCGTCGATCTCCTGCGGGCCGTCCTGCATGCGCGTGATCACCTGCACCGAGGCGGGCAGGAAGTCGGTGGCGCGGAACAGGCGCAGCACGTCTTCTACCACGCGCGCCACATTGGCCAGGCAGGCGCCGTCGCTGGGCTGCAGGTCGGCCAGGCCGTTGATCAGGTGGCCGACGCGGTCGATCTCCTCGTTCAGGATCGACATTTCAGACACCACCGGCTCGCGCCGCGCCAGCTTGGCGTCCAGCACCGACAGGTAGTTCTTGATGATCGACAGCGGGTTGTTCACCTCGTGCACCACGCGCCGCGAGGCCTCCCTGTATTCCTCGGCCACGTGCGCCAGCTGGCGCCGGGCGTGGCCGCGCTCCGACAGCGCAGTCTCCAGCGCATTGGCGGCCTGGCTGCCGTAGGCCTGCAGGAAGCGCTGCTTCTTTTGCAGCAGCGGCAGCTGCCAGGCCGGCACGCCGCCCACGATCATGCCCAGGCAGCGCTGGCCGGCCACCAGCGGCAGGCATACCAGCGCTTCGCTGCCGACGATGCGCAGCAGCTGTTCTTCGGCGATGCCCAGGCCGGCGCCGGCGCGCGCGGCAAAGGCCGGCTGG
This sequence comes from Duganella sp. Root336D2, assembly GCF_001425005.1. GTDB lineage: Bacteria > Pseudomonadota > Gammaproteobacteria > Burkholderiales > Burkholderiaceae_D > Rugamonas. Next base: position 299,202 of record NZ_LMDB01000033.1, read on the forward strand.
CGCTGGTTGGCGGCATCGGCCAGCAAGCCGGGCTTGTTCAGCGGCACGGTGAACTCGGCCAGGCGCTGCTGCGCTTCGCCGCTGCCGGCGCCTTGCAGCGCGTGACCGGTCGGGCTCTCCAGCAGGATCACCGTGGTCCCGAGGTCGAACAGCATGCGCGCCGAACGCGTCATGGCGTCCAGCATGCCGGCTTCGCCCTGCTGGCGCGCGAAGCACTGGCCCATCTCCTGCACCAGCACCATATTGCGCACTTCTTCCGACAAGCGCGCCTGCACCGGGTCCACCGGCGCCGGCGGCGCGGCGGGCGGCGCCGGCAGCTCGCCGGCGCCGGCCAGGTCGATGCCCAGCGCTTCGGCGGCGCGCGCCACTTGCCGCGCAGCCGACTTGACGAAGGCGTCCAGCTTGTCTTCTTCGACGCCGCACAGCGCGGCCGCGGCGGCAGCCGCCTGCGGCGCATCGGCGTGATAGCACAGCTGGTGCGCCAGGCGCACGATGCGGATCAATGGGTGCGCCGCTTCCAGGCGCGGCAGCGGCTCGTGGTGGTACAGCACCGAGTCGGCCAGGAAGGAATCGAGGTTCCAGCGCTCGATCAGCCAGGCGCCCGCCTCGGCGTGGGTGATTTCCAGCGTGCGCAGCTCCACTGCGCACAGCTCTTCGTCGTCGCGCGCGCTGAAGTTGTAGGCGTATTCCTTGGGCGCGGTGGCCAGCAGCGCCAGGCGGCCGACATTGTGCAGCAGGCCGGCCAGGTAGGCTTCTTCCACGTGCGGGTAAGCGAGCGCGCGCGCGATGTCGCGCGCGATGACGGCGGTGCTCAGCGAGCCTTTCCAGAAGGCGCGCAGGTCGGTGCTGCCGCTGTGCGGGAAACTGCTGAAGGTCTGGAATACCGATTCGGAGATCACCAGCGTCTTGATGGTGTCGGTGCCGAGCGCAACCAGGGCCTGCTCCAGGCCCACCGTGCGCTGGTGGCGCTGGTAGGCCGAACTGTTGGCCACGGCCAGGATCTTGCTGGCCATCCCGGCATCCTTGGCGATCAGCGCGGCCAGCTCCGGCATGCCGGCGTCGTCGGCTTGCAGGAGCTCGATCAGCTTGATCAGGATCTGCGGCATGGCGGGGAGCCGCGCGATCAGCAAGCGATTGCGGATGTCTTGTTCGGGATGTTGCATGGGGTCTTAGCGGCTGTCTTCCGGCTTGCAATCCACTACGCAAATTGGCATAAATATACTATAACTTGATAGCAATACAAATTTCTGGCGGCAATAAGCTGCATTTGTGTAGAAAGAACGACACTATTGGTATTAATTTACCAAATGCCAACAATATTTTCAAACAGGCACTATCTTGCGCCGGAGTGAGCGCGCCGTCAACCATAAGCCCAGCGCCGTCAGCGCCAGCGCCAGCTGGCCGGCCGCCAGCCACAGGAAGGAGTGCGATGCCAGCGGCGCCAGCACGCCGGCCACCAGGGCGCCCAGCAGCGTGGTGGCGAACGATTGCACCGAGGCTACCGTGCCGCGGATGTGCGGGAACAGGTCGAGCGCCAGCAGGGTGGCGGCCGGCGCCGCCATCGACATGCCGAAGGTGTAGAAGAACAGCGGCAGCACGCTCCACGGCAGCGCCGGCCCGGCCAGGAGGTGGTAGCCGAGGTTGACCGTGGCGGCCGTGATCAGGAAGCAGAAGCCGATGCCGATCTGGCGCATGAAGCTGGTCTTGCCGGCGATGCGGTTGGCGGCCAGGGCGCCGAGGAAGATGCCGGACACTGCCGGCACGAACAGCCAGGCGAATTGGTCGGGCCCCAGGTGCAGCTGCGCCGGCAGCGCCACCGGCGCCGCTGTGATGTACAGGAACAGGCCGGCGAAGTTGAAGGCCACCACCCCGGTCTTCAGGTGGAACAGCGGCGAGGACAGGATGGCCTTGTAGTTGCGCCACAGGTAGCGCGGGTTGAACGGCTGCCGCTGGTCGCGCGGCAGCGTGTCGGGCAGGCGCCGGTAGCAGACGATGAACAGCAGCACCGTGTAGCCGGCCAGCGCCAGGAAGATGGTGCGCCAGTCGGAATACTTGACGATGAAGCCGCCCAGCACCGGCGCCACGGCCGGCGCGATGGCAAAGATCATGGTCACCAGCGACAGCAGGCGCGCGGCGGCGGCATCGGCATACAGGTCGCGGATGATGGCGCGCCCCACCACCACGCCGGCGCCGGCCGACACCCCCTGCAGCACGCGGAAGAACCACAGGTATTGTACCGAGTGCGCAGCGGCGCAGCCCACGGTGCCCAGCAGGAAGGCCACCAGCGATACCAGGATCACGTTGCGGCGGCCGAAGGCGTCCGACAGCGCGCCATGCCACAGCACCATGCCGGCAAAGGCCAGCATATAGGCCGTCAGCGATTGCTGGACTTCGATCGGCGTCGCATGCAGCGTGGCCTGGATATTGGGAAATGCGGGGAGGTAGGCGTCGATCGAGAAAGGGCCCAGCATCGACAGGCTGGCCAGCACCGCCGCCAGCGCGCCCGGTCCCAGCGGCTTGCGCTGCGCTGCCTCCGGCTCAGGGATGCGGGCGGGGGCGTCGTTTGGAGGCGGAGGAGTAGGCGTCGAAAGCATCAAATGTCCACTTCGGGGGCAGGAACGGAAGTGGACATTTTCGCAGGAAATGTCCACTTTGGTTCCTGACCCCGAAGTGGACATTTTGCGGGCCTGCGATTACTCGGCTGGCGCGTCGCCGGCTGCCTTGCGGTTGAAGCCGGCCACCATGTCGAAACGGAACAGGCGGCATTCGAGCGCGCCGTTGAAGAATGGCGTCTTGCGCGATTCTTTCAGGCGCAGCATCTTCGGCAGGCCCAGGTCGGCGGTGAACAGGTAGGCGGTCCAGCCCGGGAAGCGCTGCTTGAGCGTGGTGGAGAAGGCGCTGTAGAAGCTCTTCGCCAGTTCGTCTTCTTCCAGGCTGGCGTCGCCGCGCACGCCGATCCGCTCGCCGTACGGCGGGTTGGTCAGCAGGATGCCCGCTTCCTTGCTCGGCGCCTGCACCTGCTGCGCTTCGATCTGCTTGAGGGGCACCTCGAACTGGATGCCGGCGCTCTTCAGGTTGTGGCGCGCCATGGCCACCATGTCGCCGGAAATGTCGGAGCCGAAAATGGTCGGCTCGGCCGGCAGCGGGTTGGGCTTGAAGTCGGTCTTCATCTTCTGCCACGGCTCCGGGTCGAAGTCGTGGAATTTCTCGAACGCGAAGCGGCGCCGCGCGCCCGGCGGGATGCCCTGCACCATCTGCGCCGCTTCGCACAGGATGGTGCCGGAACCGCACATCGGGTCGAACAGCGGCACGCCCGGCTTCCAGCCCGATACGCGCAGCAGGCCGGCGGCCAGGTTTTCGCGCAGCGGGGCGTCGCCGGTTTCTTCACGCCAGCCGCGCTTGAACAGCGCTTCGCCCGAGGTGTCGAGGTAGACCATGAACTGGCGCTGGTCGAGGAAACCGAAGATGCGCATGTCCGGCTCGCGCGTGTTGACCGACGGCCGCTTGTTGTACATGTCGCGGAAGCGGTCGCACACGGCGTCCTTGATCTTCAGCGTGGTGAATTCCAGCGACTTCAAAGGCGACTTGATGGCGGTGACGTCGACCCGGATGGTGTGCTGCACGCCGAACCATTCTTCCCACGGCTGTCCCAGCACCAGGTCGTAGATGTCGTTTTCGTTCTGGTAGTGGCATACGCCCATGCGCATCAAGACGCGCGAGGCGATGCGCGAGTGCAGGTTGATGCGGTAGGCGTCGTACAGGTCGCCAGAGGCGTGCACGCCGCCGGGAACCTGGTTGTGGACCTTCATGGTCGGGCTCATGGCCGCGATTTCGGTCAGTTCTTCCGCCAGGGCGGCTTCCAGGCCGCGCGGGCATGGGCAGAAATATGATGGCATTTGGGGGACCCTTTATCCGTTAAAAAGGCTTGACGACCACCAGGATCACGATCGCCAGCAACATCAGCACCGGTACTTCATTGAACCACCGGTAAAACACATGACCGCGGGTATTGACGCCGCGTTCAAATTTCTTCAAGAGCGCGCCGCAGGCGTGGTGGTAGCCAATCAGCAGGAACACCAGCAGCAGCTTGCCATGCAGCCAGCCCGGCATCCTGGCGCCGTACTGCAGCACCGCCAGCCAGATCCCGAACACCAGCGCCGGCAGCGCCAGCATGGTGGTGAAGCGGTACAGCTTGCGCGCCATCGTCAGCAGCCGCTCGGTCGTCGGGCCCGGCGCTTCCATGGCCAGGTTGACGAAGATGCGCGGCAGGTAAAACAGGCCGGACATCCACGATACGATGAAGACGATATGCAGCGCTTTGATCCACAGCATTGGGCTTACTTTCTGATCTCGCCGTGGCCGAACACCACGTATTTAAGGGAAGTCAGCCCTTCCAGGCCGACCGGGCCGCGCGCGTGCAGCTTGTCGTTGGAGATGCCGATCTCGGCGCCCAGGCCGTACTCGAAGCCGTCGGCGAAACGGGTCGAGGCGTTGATCATCACCGACGAGGAATCGACTTCGCGCAGGAAGCGCATGGCGGCCGAGTAGTCTTCGGTGACGATCGCCTCGGTGTGCTTGGACGACCAGGTGTTGCAATGCTCGATGGCGGCGTCCAGCCCGTCCACCACGCGCACCGCCAGGATCGGCGCCAGGTATTCCGTGGCCCAGTCTTCTTCCGTGGCGTGCGCCAGGTGCGGGTAGGCGCAGGCGGCCAGGATGGCGTACGCTTCGGCGTCGGCGCGCAGCTCGACCGATTCGGCCAGGTAGCGCGCGGCCAGCTGCGGCAGCACTGCGGCGGCGACGGGGCGCGCCACCAGCAGCGTTTCCATGGTGTTGCAGGTGCCGTAGCGGTGGCACTTGGCGTTGAAGCCGATGTCCAGCGCCTTGGCCAGGTCGGCCTTGGCGTCGATATACACGTGGCAGATGCCGTCCAGGTGCTTGATCATCGGTACCGTGGCTTCTTCCATCAGGCGCGCGATCAGGCCCTTGCCGCCGCGCGGCACGATCACGTCCACGAACTGCGGCATGGTGATCAGGGCGCCGACGGCGGCGCGGTCGGTGGTGTCGACCACCTGCACGCCGTCGGCCGGCAAGCCGGCGCCGCGCAAGCCTTCGGCCACCAGGCGCGCCAGCGCGCGGTTGCAGTGGATCGCTTCCGAACCGCCGCGCAGGATGGTGGCATTGCCGCTCTTGATGCACAGGCCGGCCGCATCCACGGTGACATTCGGGCGCGCTTCGTAGATGATGCCGATCACGCCCAGCGGCACGCGCATCTGGCCCACCTGGATGCCGGACGGGCGGATTTTCACGTTCGAGATTTCGCCCACCGGGTCCGGCAGGGCGACGATCTGGCGCAAGCCTTCCACCATGGTGGCGATGGCCTTGTCGGTCAATGCCAGGCGCTCCAGCATGGCCGGCGCCAGGCCGGCGGCGCGCGCGGCGGCCAGGTCCTGCTCGTTGGCCACGCGCAGGGCCGGCGCTTCGCGCTCGATCGCCTCGGCGATCAGCTGCAGCGCGCGGTTGCGGGTGGCGCTGTCGGCGCGCGCCATGGCGCGCGATGCGGCGCGGGCGCGCCGGCCGATGTCTTGCATGTACTGCTTGATGTCCATTTATTTACCCTCTTGCGACGCGTAAAGCCAATTGCAGCATGGCGTCCCACTGGTCGCCGGCGAACGCCTTGGCGCGCAGCCCTTTGACCATGCGGTCGACCTGGGCCGCCTGCTGCAGCGCCGCTTCCAGCGTGGGCAGCGAGATGCGGCGCAGCGCCGGCTCCATCAGCCGTTCGCGCGGGCCCCAGATGCGGTATTCCTTCAGGAGCGCCGGCAGCGGACGGCCCTGGGCCATGCCTGCCTTTAATTTTAGCAGCGTGCGGATTTCTTCGGAGACGGCCCACAAAACCAGCGGCAGCGCTTCGCCTTCGCCTTTCAAGCCTTCCAGCATGCGCATCAGGCGCGCGGTGTCGCCGGAGAGCATGGCTTCGGACAGCTTGAACACGTCGTAGCGCGCCACATTGAGCACGGCGTCCTGCACCTGCTCGTGGGCCAGCTTGCCCGGCTCGTGCAGCAAGCCGAGTTTCTGGATTTCCTGGTGTGCCGCCAGCAGGTTGCCTTCGACGCGGTCGGCGATGAAGTCCAGGCTGGCGCGCTCCGCGCTCTGCCCTTGTGCGGCGAGCCGGTTGGCAATCCATCCCGGCAGCGCATTGCGCTCGATGTTCGGGATGTCGATGTATACGGCGGCCTGCTGCAAGGCCGCCACCCATGCCGCTTTCTGCGTCTGCCAGTCCAGCTTGGGCAGGGTGATCAGCGTCAGGTTGTCGGGCGACAGGTCTTTGGCATAGGCCTGCAGGGCGGCGCCGCCATCCTTGCCCGGCTTGCCGGACGGGATGCGCAATTCGATCAGCTTCTTGTCGCCGAACAGGCTCATGGCCTGGTTCGCCGCCAGCAGCTCGCCCCATTTGAAGTTGCGTTCGACCGACAGCACCTCGCGCTCGGAATAGCCTTGCGCGCGCGCGGCGCGGCGGATCTTGTCGGCCGCCTCCAGCGCCAGCAAGTGTTCGTCGCTGGTGATTACGTATAGCGGGGCCAGCGTCTTGGCGACGTGGCCGTCCAGGGCGTCGGCGCGCAACTGCATACGGCGCCTTTAGCGCACCGGCGGCGCGGCCGGCGCGGTAGGGGCGGTCACGTCGGGCGCCGACAGCACGCCTGGCAGCACGCCGGAAGGGGTGGGTGCCGGTGCCGGCTTGCCCGGCTTGATGGCGGCCATGCGGCGCATCATCTGCTGCACCAGGTCGGCCTGCATGTCCTTGTACAGCAAGGCTTCCTCCTGCTCTTTGGCCAGGAGCTGGGTTTCGCTGAAGGTGATCGGGCGGCCCAGCACGATATTGGTCGGCGCCAGCAGTTCGTTGCCGGCCTTGTCGGTCACGCGGAACAGGATGTTGTAGCTCAGCAGGTATTCACGCACGCGGCCATTGCTGTTCAAGGACAGGATCGACTTGGTGCGGGTCCTTTCCGGGTTGGTCAGCACTTCGATCACGCCGTCCGCCTCGGCCTTGCTCGCGGCCACGCTGGTGTGGCCGTTGACGCGGATATTGCGTTTGAGTTCAATCGCCAGCGGCGACGACTCCGGCAAGCCCACGTACATGGCGTTGAACGGCAGCGTATACGTGCCGCCGGAGCCGCGCAGGTGGAAGCCGCAGCCGCTGGCCACGGCAGCTACGCCCAGCGCAGCCAGCGCCAGCATGCTGCGGCGCAGGGCGCCGCGGGATTTCAGAGTCGTCGTCATCTTTGCCTTACACCACGATATTGACCAATTTGCCCGGTACCACGATGACCTTCTTCGGCGCGCCTTCCAGGAACTTCTGCACGCTTTCCTCGGCCAGTGCGGCCGCTTCGATGGCGGCCTTGTCGGCGCCCTTCGGCACCTTGACCGCACCGCGCAGCTTGCCGTTCACCTGGATCATCAGCTCGATCTCGGACTGCTCCAGCGCGGCCGGGTCGACCTGCGGCCAGGCGGCGTCCAGGATGTCCCCCGCGTAGCCCATTTCCTGCCACAGCACGTGGGTAATATGCGGCGCCACGGGATTGAGCAGGCGCAGGAAGATGGCGTAGCCTTCAGCCAGCACCGCCGGCTCCACCGCCTTGGCCGACTCCAGCGTGTTGAGCATCTTCATGCAGGCGGAAACCACGGTGTTGTACTGGATGCGCTTGATGTCGTAGTCGGCCTGCTGCAGCACCTTGTGCATTTCGCGGCGCAGGGTCTTGCCTTCTTCGGTAGCGGCGCTGACGGCCAGCGGCGAACCGGCGGCGCGGATCGCGTCGCGCTGGGCGTAGCCGAAGTTCCACACCCGCTTCAGGAAGCGGTTGGAGCCTTCCACGCCGGAGCCGGACCATTCCAGGGTCTGCTCAGGCGGCGAGGCGAACATGGTGAACAGGCGCGCGGTGTCGGCGCCGTACTGTTCGATCTGGCCCTGCGGGTCGATGCCATTGAGCTTGGACTTGGACATCTTTTCGGTGCCACCCAGGATCACGGGTTGACCGTCCGTCTTCAGGACTGCAGACACAGGCCGGCCGCGATCATCATGGCTGACCTCTACGTCATCCGGGTTGATCCAGGTCTTCTTGCCGCCTTCTTCACGGTAGTAGGTCTCGTTCAGCACCATGCCCTGGGTCAGCAGGTTGGTGAACGGCTCGTCGAACTTCACCAGGCCGAAGTCGCGCATCACCTTGGTCCAGAAGCGCGCGTACAGCAGGTGCAGCACGGCGTGCTCGATGCCGCCGATGTACTGGTCCATCGGCATCCAGTAGTCGTTGCGGGCGTCGACCATGGCGGCGTCGCTGCCCGGCGAGGTGTACCGCATGTAGTACCAGCACGAGTCGACGAAGGTATCCATGGTGTCGGTCTCGCGGCGCGCCGGCTTGCCGCATTGCGGGCAGTCGCACTTGAGGAAGGCTTCATGCTTGTTCAGCGGATTGCCGGTGCCGTCCGGCACGCAGTCTTCCGGCAGCACCACCGGCAGGTCCTTTTCGGGCACCGGCACCGCGCCGCAGGACGCGCAGTGGATCATCGGGATCGGGGTGCCCCAGTAGCGCTGGCGCGAAATGCCCCAGTCGCGCAGGCGGAAGGTGGTCTTCTTCTCGCCCAGGCCTTTTTCGGCCAGGTCGGCGGCGATGGCTTCCAGCGCTTCGCTGTAGCGCAGGCCGTCGTACTTGCCGGAGTTGGTGACCACGGCGACGTTCTTGTCGCCGTACCATTCCTGCCAGGCTTCGTCGCTGAAGCCCTGGCCTTCGGCGGCGATCACCTGCCTGATCGGCAGATGGTATTTTTTCGCGAAGGCGAAGTCGCGCTCATCGTGCGCCGGCACGCCCATCACGGCGCCGTCGCCGTAGGTCATCAGGACGTAGTTGCCGATCCAGACTTCGACTTGTGCGCCGGTCAGCGGGTGGGTCACGAACAGGCCGGTCGGCATGCCCTTCTTCTCCATCGTCGCCATGTCGGCTTCGATCACGGAGCCCATCTTGCATTCGGCGATGAAGGCTTGCAGTTCCGGCTTGCCTTGCGCGGCGTGGGCGGCCAGCGGGTGCTCGGCGGCCACGGCGCAGAAGGTCACGCCCATCACGGTGTCGGGGCGGGTGGTGAACACGTACAGCTTGCCGTCGTTGATCAACTGGCCGTCGGCGCCGGCGATGGTGTGCGGGAAGGCGAAGCGCACGCCGGTCGACTTGCCGATCCAGTTCGACTGCATGATGCGCACGCGCTCAGGCCAGCCTGGCAGCTTGTGGTCGACGTAGTCCAGCAGCTCGTCGGCGTAGTCGGTGATGCGCACGTAGTACATCGGGATTTCGCGCTTCTCGATCAGCGCGCCCGAACGCCAGCCGCGGCCATCGACCACCTGCTCGTTGGCCAGCACGGTCTGGTCGATCGGGTCCCAGTTCACGGTACCGGTTTTCTGGTAGATGATGCCTTTTTCCAGCATCTTCAGGAACATCCACTGGTTCCACTTGTAGTATTCGGGCTTGCAGGCGGCCATCTCGCGCGACCAGTCGATCGCCAGGCCCATCGACTCCATCTGCTCTTTCATGTGGTCGATGTTGGAATAGGTCCATTTGGCTGGCGGCACATTGTTGGCCATTGCCGCGTTTTCCGCCGGCATGCCGAAGGCGTCCCAGCCCATCGGCATCAGCACGTTGTAGCCGTTCATCCGCAGGTAGCGGTACATCACGTCATTGATCGTATAGTTGCGCACGTGGCCCATGTGCAGCTTGCCCGATGGGTAAGGCAGCATCGAGCAAGCGTAGTACTTGCCTTTAGGGAAGCGCGGGTCGTTTTCGACCGCTTTGTAGGCGTCGATCGCCTTCCAGTGCGATTGGGCGGCTTTTTCAACGTCTGCTGGACTATATTTTTCTTGCATGATGGAGCGCACTAAAATGAGAGGATATGAACCGGACATTATAACAATGCATTGGTGCGGCGCGTCAGAATGAGATATCAGGAATTTCCTCCCCCGCCGGGGCTGGCCGGGCTGGTGGACTGCTTATGGCTGTCCGAGGCCCCTGCCGCCCCCCCTGCGGCCGCCGCGCCGCGCCCTGTCTTGCATCGCGTATTGCCGGATAATTGCACCGATATCCTGTGGCAGGACAGCGGCGACGCGTTCTTTGTCGGCATGATGAGCACCTGGTTCGATGTGCCGGCTGCGCGCCCCTTGCGCACGGTGGCGGTGCGCTTCCGGCCGGGCGCGGCCAGCCTGTTCTTGCGGCCAGGTCCGGGCCAAACTCCCATTGCGCTGGCGGGGCTGATGGACCAGCGGGCGGGCCTGGACCTGCTGTGGGGCCGCTCGGCGGCCGACCGGCTCGGCGACGCGCTGTGGTCGGCGGCCCGCAGCGATGCCGAACGCCTGGCACTGCTGACGGAGGCACTTTACACCCGCCTTTCTGTCGCTCCCGGCGGTGCCCGTGCCGCTACCGCCCTCGCCTCGCGCGTGACAGCGGCGGCTCCCGCCGGCCAGGCGTTGGCCCTGCGCGCGGTGGCCGAACTGGAGGCCCACGGCGGCGCCCTGCGCGTCGAAACGCTGGCTGCTGCGTTGGGTGTCTCGCGCCAGTATCTCGCCAACCAGTTCCGCGACCATATCGGCCTGTCGCCCAAGCTGTTCGCGCGCATCTGCCGATTCCGGGCCGCCCGCGCTTCCGCCCTTGCCCTTGAAGCCGGCCAGCACGGCCACGATTGGGCCACGCTCGCCCTCGACAGCGGCTACTTCGACCAGTCCCACCTGATCCGTGACTTCCAGGACTTCAGCGGCGCATCGCCCGATGTCCATTTAGGCAATCGGTAAGCCGCTTCCCTCTGTCGCGAGAAAGTGCGATTTTGGGCCGAAATTGGCCTGACCAAACCGCTATTTTCTGCGATTTTCGGGAACTTTCCGTGATTTCGCATGTCCAAAGGAAAAAATCACGGAAAAGACCTGAAAATCGCACGAAATAGCGGTTTGGTCAGGCCAATTTAGGGCAAAAATCGCACTTTCTCGCGACGGAGAAGAACATGAAACAGAACCTTTGTATCGCCATTTCCGCGCCCACGCTGCGCGCCCTGCTCGAATTTCAAAGCGAGCACGACGATGAAATCGATCCGGCGGACCTGGCCGACCTCGCAATCCGCGACTGGCTGCAGCGCCAAAGAGAACTCGCCAAACCGGCTGGCCAGCGCGGCTACTTCTGGAAGAAGCTATTCCTGCCGGAAGGCACCCGCCTGAGGGTTTCCAATCATATGACAACGCGCTATGCCGCTGTCGCTGGCGACGACCTTGTCTACGAGACGATGACGATATCCCCGAACCAGTTGGCGCAGATGACGCTTGGTTCAGCACGGAACGCCTGGGAGGTTGTCTACATCCAGATGCCGGGCCAGCGCGAATGGAAGTTGGCGCTCCGCCTGCGCCATGCCCTTGAAGCCGATGCTCGCCGGGCAGCCAACCGCTCCGCCAAGCCGGTGCCAGTCCCAGCAGCCGTGCCGCAGCAGGCTTCACCGTTACCGGCCTTACCTCGCAACTTACCGGTCGGAAACTTGCTTGCGCCCCAATTGCGGTCCGACTGCGAGGAGCGGCGCAAGGTGTATCGCCGCGCAGAAGACCTCTTGCTGGACTAGTTTCCATTTTTCCAATCGGCGCCGGCGACGGCATGGCAAGATGCAGCCATCACCACACCAATAGAGGAGAAACACCATGATCAAAGGCCTGCGCACCGCGATTTACCCCACCCCCGACCTGGAAGCCGGCAAAGCCTGGTACAGCAAAGTTTTCCAGAAAGAGCCCTATTTCGACCAGCCCTTCTACGTCGGCTTTGAAATCGGCGGCTTCGAGCTGGGCCTGGTGCCGGATGGCGAACCCGTCAAAGCCGGCGTGCAAGCCTACTGGGGCGTGGATGACATTGCCAAAGAAGTCAAACGCATCGTCAAACTGGGAGCAAGCACTCACTCGGAAATTCAGGAAGTAGGCGAAAACATCAAGGTGGCCGAACTGGCCGATCCCTTCGGCAACTTGCTGGGCTTGATTGAAAACCCGCATTTCGACAGGGCCAGGGTCGCGTGATACCATGCTCCCCCTATGCGCAAACGCAATAACAAATCCATCCTGATCAAGACGCCCGACCAGGTCGAGCTGGCCCGCGTGGCCGGCCAGCTGGCGGCCGACGTGCTGACCTTCATCGCGCCGCACGTCAAGCCGGGCGTCACGACCGCCCAGCTGGACCAGCTGTGCAACGACTACATCGTCAACACCCAGAAAGTCATCCCGGCCAACGTCGGCTATGGCGGCTTCACCGGCACCGTCTGCACCTCGGTCAACGAAGTGGTGTGCCACGGCATCCCGTCCGACAAGAAGATGCTGAAGGATGGCGACATCATCAACATCGACGTCGCCGTCATCAAGGACGAATGGTTTGGCGACACCAGCCGCATGTACTACGTCGGCACGCCGTCGAAAGCGGCGCAGAAGCTGTGCGAAGTAACGTATGACGCGATGTGGGCCGGCATCCGCGCCGTCAAGCCGGGCAAGCGCCTGGGCGACGTCGGGCACGCGATCCAGAAGCTGGCCGAAGCGGCCGGCTACAGCGTCGTGCGCGATTACTGCGGGCATGGCATCGGCATGGTGTACCACGAAGACCCGCAGGTGCTGCACTACGGGCGGCCGGACACTGGCCTGCTGCTGGAGCCGGGCATGGTATTTACGATTGAGCCTATGATCAACGCAGGCAAGCACGCCACGCGCGCGCTGCCGGACGGCTGGACCGTCGTCACGGCCGACCGGTCGCTGTCGGCGCAGTGGGAGCATATGGTGGCGGTGACCGAGACCGGGTTCGACGTGTTGACTCTCGCACCGGGCGAGCAAAACCGGTAAACCAGGGTCCGACCCAAGGGTCGGACCCGATTCGCGGCGGCCGCATGTCCGGGTCTGACCCTTGGGTCTGACCCAGGTTTACCGGTTTTAACGCAAAGTCAGCTTCAACGCCGGCTTCTCGCCATAATCGTCATAACGCTCATTGATGCCGCCGACGCAGTAAGTAATCTCTTCCAGCAAATCCGCCGGCATTTTCGAAGCGTCGGTAATGACGATCTCCAGCACCTCGTTCGGTTTCAGCCGGAACTTCGTCATATTGTCCTCATCGCGCAGGTAGGACAGGCAATCCACCCAGGCATCGATAGTCGCGCCATAGCCCGAAGGGAACCCAAGTTCCGCCTGGCAGGCAGCGTGGAAAGCAGCTTCATCGCCGATCGCGGCGCCGTTTAACGTGGCAATAGCCATTATTTCTTTTCCTTCGGATCGGTGACAAACCCAATGCGGGTCAGGCCATGCGACTGCGCCGCCGCCATCACCTGCGCCACCACTTCATAGCGGGTATCCTTGTCCGCCCGCAGCTGCAACTCCGGCTGCTGCGGCAAGTCCGCCGCCCCGGCCAGACGCTGTTCCAGCTCCCCGGCCTGCAAGGCATCATTGTTCCAGTAGACCGTGCCGGCGGCATCGATGGCCAGCGTCACGGTGTCGGCTTCCTGCGGCAGCGCCCTGGCCTGCGCCTTGGGCAGCTCCAGCTGCACCGCATTGGTAAACATCGGCGCGCTGATGATGAAGATCACCAGCAGCACCAGCATCACGTCCACCATCGGCGTGACGTTGATGTCCGCCATGGATTCCTTCTGCCGGTGGTGGTTGAAGGAGCCGAATGCCATCAGTTCAGTCCCTGGCCAGGTAAGCGTGCAAGTCGTGCGCGAAAGCGTCCAGCTCGGACAGCGTGATGCGGTTGATGCGGTTAAAGCCGTTATATGCCAGCACCGCCGGAATCGCCACCGTCAGGCCGACGCCGGTCATGATCAAGGCCTCGCCCACCGGCCCGGCCACTTTGTCGATCTGCACCGTGCCTTGCGCCGACACTGCCGCCAGCGCATGGTAGATGCCCCACACTGTGCCCAGCAGCCCGACAAAGGGCGCCGTGGAAGCGATCGACGCCAGCAGCGTCAAGCCCGATTCCAGCCGCGTGGTCGAGACGTGGATCGCGTCGCGCAGCACGCGCGTCACCTGCTCGGCGCGCCCCATCTCGGCGGCGATGCTGCCATTCCTGGCATGCGCCAGCTGGTGCGCGCCGGCCTGCGCCACGGCCGCGAAAATACCTTCCCGGTCGCGCGCCGCCATCAGCGCCACGCCATCGGCCACCGACGGCGCGTCCCAGAACGCCTGCACCGCCGGCGCCGCGCGCCGCACGCGCCACGCGGCCCAGCCCTTCCACAGGATGAAGAACCAGGACGCCAGCGACATCGCCAGCAGCAGGTAAGCCACGGCGTGGCTGATCGCATCGCCGCGCTGCCAGTAGCTGGCGAAGGTAAAGTGCTCCATCAGCCGTTCAGGCCCAGCACGTCATACATATCGTACAAGCCGGTCTTCTTGTCGGCCAGGAACCGGGCCGCGCGCAGCGAGCCGTTGGCGTAGTGCTGGCGCGAAGAGGACTTGTGGCTGATTTCAATGCGCTCGCCCTCGGTGGCAAACATCACGGTATGGTCGCCGATGATGTCGCCGCCGCGCACGGTGGCAAAGCCGATCGAGGACGGGTCGCGCGGGCCGGTCACGCCTTCGCGCGCGAACACGCCGCACTCCTTCAGGTCGCGCCCCAGCGCGTCGGCAATCACCTCGCCCATTTTCAGCGCGGTGCCGGACGGCGCGTCGACCTTGTGGCGGTGGTGCGCCTCGATGATCTCGATGTCGTAGCCGAGGTCGAACTGCTTGGCCGCAAACTCCAGCAGCTTCAGGGTCACGTTCACGCCCACGCTCATATTCGGTGCGAACACGATGGCGGTTTTTTGCGCCGCGGCCGCGATGGCGGCCTTGCCCGCTTCATCGAAGCCGGTGGTGCCGATCACCATCTTCACGCCGTGCTCGGCGCAGTAAGCCAGGTGGGCCAGGGTGCCTTCCGGGCGGGTGAAGTCGATCAGCACGTCGGCGCCGGCCAGACCGCTCGCCAGCTCGGCAGTGATGGCCACGCCCGCCGGCTGGCCGGTAAAGGCGGCAGCGTCGCTGCCCAGGGCAGGCGCGCCCTCGCGGTCCAGCGCACCTGCCAGGCGGGCGTCGGGCGCTTTCTGCACCGCCTCGATCAACATATGGCCCATGCGGCCGCTGGCGCCGGCGATGGCGATCTTCAGTTGCGTCATCTTGCTGGTTCCTTATTGCTTGGTGCCCGATTCCTGGCCGCCCGGCAGCGGCGCCTTGCCCGGCGCCAGGTTGCCCTTGGCCGCCTCGGCCTTCTTGAAGTCCTTGATCGGGCCGGCGATGCGCGCGATGTATTCCTGTTCGGTCGGCAGGTTGCCGCCCTCGAAGCTGGCCACCTTGTCATCCTTGTCGAACACCACCACCACGGTGCTGGTAGTCAGCTCGCCATTGCCCTTGGCCAGGCGGAACGGGTAATCCCAGCGCTTGCCATGGAAGGCGTCGGCCATCAGCGGCGTGCCGAGCAGGAACTTGACCTGGTCCTTGCTCATGCCTTCCTTGAGCTGGGCCAGCATTTCCCTGGACACGAAATTGCCCTGCTGGATGTCGGGGCGGTAGGGCGAGAAGAACCACAGGAACTTCTGCGTCTTGGTGATCTGGGTGGTCTGGGCCCCCTGCGAGGCTTCCACCGGAGCCACGGTGGCCGGCTTGCTGGCGCAGGCAGCCAACAGGGCGGCGGCCAGCAGCGGAGTGCTACGTTGCAACAAAGACAGCGGGGTCAAACGCATGGTATGCATACCTCAATTCCGTGAGCAGAAGTGCCTAAAACGCTATATCATAAAGCACTTCCCGCAACTGACGTTAGCAAACATGAGTAACAGCCCTACCGACCTGAAGGCGTCCGGCCTGAAGGCTACCCTGCCGCGCCTGAAGATCCTCGATATTTTCCAGAGCAGCCCCGTGCGCCATCTGACGGCGGAAGACGTGTACAAGCTGCTGCTGGCCGAGAACATGGACGTCGGCCTGGCCACCGTGTACCGCGTGCTGACCCAGTTCGAGCAGGCCGGCCTGCTCAACCGCAACCATTTCGAGAGCGGCAAGGCGATTTTCGAGCTCAACGAAGGCTCGCACCACGACCACCTGGTCTGCCTCGATTGCGGCCGGGTGGAAGAATTCGTCGACGAAGAGATTGAAAAGCGCCAGCAAAGCATCGCCGCCGAGCGCGGCTTCAAGATCGCCGAGCATGCGCTGGCCATCTACGGCACCTGCACCAAGGACAAGTGCCCGCACAGGCATTAAGGCCTACTGGTTGCTGAGCGCGTTCGACAGCAGCCGCGACGTGATATCGACAATCGGGATGACCCGCTCGTAGGCCATGCGGGTCGGCCCGATCACCCCCAGCGTCCCCACGATCTTGCCGTTCGCCTCATAGGGCGCGGTCACCACGCTCATCGCATCCATCGGCACCAGCTGCGACTCGCCGCCGATGAAAATCTGCACGCCGGAAGCCTTGGACGAGACGTCCAGCAGCTGCATCAGGCCGGTCTTCTGTTCGAACAGGTCGAACATCGCACGCAGCGAACTCATATTCGAGGACAGCTCGGCCACCGACAGCAAATTGCGCTCGCCGGCGATCACCATGTCGTCGGCCGATTCGGCCATCGCCGCGCTGCCCGCCTCCACTGCGGCCTGCATCAGGCGCCCCATATCGTCGCGCAACTGGCGCAGCTCGTGCTGCAGGCGCCCGCGCACGTCTTCGAACGAGAGCCCGGAATAATGCTGGTTGATGAAATTGGCCGACTGCTGCAACTGCGCCGGCGTGTAGTCGACATCGGTCAGCAGGATGCGGTTTTGCACGTCGCCGCCGGGCAGCACGATCACCAGCAGCACGCGCTTGTCGCCCAGGCGCAGGAACTCGATCTGCTGGAACACCGACTCGTGGCGCGGCGCCACCACCACGCCGGCAAACTGGGTCAGCGAGGACAGCATCTGGGCCGCGTTGGCAATCAGCTTTTGCGGCTGCGGCGAGGTCACCTGCAAGCCGGCCTGCACCGCGCGCTCGTCGATGTGCTGCACCGTCAGCAGGGTGTCGACAAAGATGCGGTAGCCGCGCGGGGTCGGCACCCGTCCCGCCGAAGTATGCGGGCTGGCCACATAGCCCTGCTCTTCCAGGTCGGCCATGATGTTGCGGATGGTGGCCGGCGACAGCTCCAGCCCGGAAATTTTGGACAGCGAACGCGAGCCCACCGGCTGGCCGTCGGCGATGTAGCGCTCGACCAGGGCTTTGAGCAGGGTTTGGGCACGGATATCGAGATGCATAGCGCTATTCTGCCAACTGTTGTTCCAGCCACGCAAGCAATTCATCGAGCGTGGCGCAAATCGCATCGGGCTGCGGCGCGCCAGCGGGCAGGACGGCGCCGCGCCGGTTCATCCACACCGCGCGCAGGCCGGCTGCCTGCGCCCCGGCCACATCCAGCGCCAGGTCGTCGCCCACGTACACCGCATCGTGCGGCGCCACGCCCAGCGCTGCGCAGGCGGCGCGGAAAATGTCCGGCGCCGGCTTGGCCGCGCCGAAATGGGCCGCTGCCAGCGAGACCCCGAAATGGTGGGCCAGGCCGATCACTTCGAGGTCGGCATTGCCGTTGGAAATCGTACCCAGCTGCACGTGCCGGCGCAGCTTGAGCAAGCCCGGCAGCACGTCGTCATACGGCGTCACCGCATTGCGCGCGGCAAAGAAGTGGCGCATGGCGCCATCGACGTGGGCCGCATCCTCGCCGGCGGCGGCAAAGGCGGCCTGCAGGCTGGCGCGGCGCAGCCGGCCCAGGTCGATCAGCAGCTCCGGCCGGGCCGCCGCCAGTTCGGCGCGGTGCGCGCGCAAGGCCTCGATCGACCACTGCGCCGCCACTTTCGGCGCATGGGCCGCCAGCCAGGCGTGCAGCGTGAGTTCCGCCTCGGCAATCACGGGCGCGATCGGCCACAGGGTGTCGTCCAGGTCGAACAGGATGGCTTGGGGCTTCATGGGCGCATTGTACCGCGCCGCGGTTGCAAGCTGTTACAAGGGAAAAGCTGGTCAAATCGGCTAAAGAAGTGGCAAATGCACTAAAATAGGCGCCGATTTGTCCGCGCAATGCGCGCAACCGAATGGAGAACGTGGAATGAAGAGTAAGTATCTGTCTGCCGCCGCCGCGCTGCTGTGCGTCGCCGGACTGGCCGCCTGTGGCGGCAAGGGCAATGGCAGCATCGCCCTGGTAGTCCAGGTCGTCGGCCTGGACCGCGGCGGCCTGGTGCTGCAAAACAATGGCGGCGACGACCTGACCATCAGCGCCGCCGGCAGCGCCAGTTATTCCTTCGCCACCCTGATGGCCCCGGACTCCCAGTTCAACGTCACGCTCAAGACCGTCCCGGCGAATGTGACCTGCAAGCTGGCCAATAACACCGGCAAGATCAATTACTACACCTACAACCAGACCGTCGTGAACTGCGCCGCCGACCCGTACACCCTGGGCGGCACCATCCGCAGCGTGGCCGCAGACGGCACCGGGGCGGAACCGCTGAGCGCCGACGGCCTGGTGCTGGCCAACGGCGCCCAAACCCTGGCCGTGGCCAGGGGCGCCAGCACCTGGCAGTTCGCAACCCCGATTGGCAACCAGAATGTCTACGGCGTGACGGTGCTGACGCAGCCGGCCGGCCAGCAGTGCGAAGTGAGCATGGGCACCGGCACCATGCCAGCGCGGAACGTGGTCGATGTGGCCGTCACCTGCAAGAAACCCCAATAAGGACAACAGATGAAAATACAAGTCATTGGCGCGGCCCTGCTGGCCGCAGCGCTGGCCGCTTGCGGCGGCAAGGCCGACTTCGTGGTCGGCGGCCCGATCACCGGCCTCAGCAACCCGAACCTGGTGCTGGTGAATAACGGCGAAGAACTCAAGGTGGCCAGCGGCGCCACCAGTTTCAGCTTCCCCAACAGCATCAGCTACGGCACCGAATACAACGTCACCATCAAGACCCAGCCGGACCACATGAACTGCGAGGTGGTGGGCGGCAAAGGCTCGGCCGGCCACACCACCACGATTTCCATCGGCATCGCCTGCGCCCTGAAGCAGTACACGGTGGGCGGCAAGGTAGTCAGCATCGCCAAGGACAACACCTCGGGTCCGCTGAGCGCCGACAAGCTGGTCCTGGTCAACGGCAGCTCGAGCGGCCAGATTGCCATCGCCAAGGGCGCCACCAGCTTCGTCATCCCAGGCTTCCTGCCGTACGGCACCGCTTACGGCCTGTCCGTGTTTACCCAGGCCGAAGGCCAGGATTGCAAGATCACCAACGGCAGCGGCGTGGTGGGCGATGCCGACCGCACGGATGTGGTGGTCACCTGCACAGTGTTATAAGCAGGAGGAATGACTGGGATTCCAAAAATAAATTGGAACAATATGCCGCGACGCAGCATAATTACACCTGTCTCCTCCACTTCTTAACAGAAATGGATTCAGCCCGCTCCCTGAGCGGGTTTTTTTTTGCCCCCATGCCGGGCTCGCCGCAAACGCAGCGGTCTTGATGGGTGCGCCGTTTGTAGGCTATAGTCGGCTACTGTTTCAAGAGCCAAGCGGCAGCGCTGGAAAATTTATGACATTAGACGGCGCCCAGGGCCAACCGGTAAAACTGCTGAATGCAACGCAAAAAGCCTACGCGCTAGCGTTTTTCTTCCTCCCCCTTTCCAAGGCACTGCTGTTCATCTCGCTGGCGATCGCCTTCATGCTGTTTGTGGCAGGCGGCGGATTTGCCCGGGCGCTGCGCTCCTGGCGCACACTGCCATGGACAGTGCCGGCGGCGATTCTCGCCATCCTGCCCGGACTATCCCTGCTGATTCACCCAGCCAGCACCAGGCTGATTGTTCATTCCGAGGCCAGCTACTACTGGATCATTGCTGTCATGACCTTCCTGGCAGCGAGCCAGATGCGCATCCTGCCCTGGCTGCGCGCGCTGGTGGGCGGGATCTTCATCGGCTTCCTGTACGCACAATTGCCATACAAAGCTTGGTGGCCGCTCGATCCGCCTTCCCTGATCGCCAATTACATCCTGTACTCGCAATTCCTGGCCATTGGCGTGGTCATGCTCTCGATCCTGTTCAAATATGAAACCAACAAGGGGATCCGGACCGCCTATGCAGCAGCCATGGCCTTGTTCTTCATTGGACTGACGTCCGGCATGGGACGTACCGGGATGTGGGTGGTGCTGGTCTTGCTGCCTTTTATTATTACCAACCTGTTCGCCAAGCAGAACCGGGCCAAGGCCGCCCTGCTCTGCGTGGCAGCCTGCGCAGCGCTGCTGATGGCTCCGACGGTCCAGAAAAGGATCAAGGACGCGGCCAGCGATGTGCAGCTGTTGCAGCAGAACGTCACCCAAACCTCGCTCGGTTACCGCATGGAGATGTGGAAGACAGCCTGGGGCGTGTTCCGTGCGCATCCCATGCTGGGCGGCGGGGCGGCAGGTTTTGAAGACGCCTGGAGCCGCCAGCCGCGCGCCGAAGAAGCCAAGGCCTTCGTCGAGCCGCATAATGCCTTCCTGTTCTACGCCTCGTTTTACGGGATTTTCGGGCTGCTGGCGCTGGTCTGGCTATACGCCGCACTGCTGCTGACGGGTTGGCGGCGGCGCCAGTCGCTCGAGGGCCGCATCGTGCTGGCGTTCGCCCTGGTCCTGGTGCTGTGCAGCTTTACCAATACCGTTTTCATGGGCTCTGTCAGCCGCGCCTGGGTCATGCTGTTCCTCGGCCTGCAGGGCGCCCTGTTGTGCACCTCCGCGCAGCCGGCCACGGCCCGCAATTGAAGGCAGGTACCACGTGAACCAGGAAAAACCACGGCTGCTGTTCATCTGCCCCACCGTTGCCGCGTATATCGGCGGCACGGAAACCGTGGTCAGCCAGTTCAGCGAGCGCCTCAAGGACCAGGTGCAGCTGACGCTGTTAAGCGGCGATCCCGGCAGCGGTCACACGCGCCTGGTCGACATCGCTGGCGTCGAGTTGCTGACCTTGCCATTTATCGCCCGCGATTCGACGCTGAACCATGTGCTGAGCAAGATCCTGATGACCAGCCGCTTCAAGATCGAGAGCTACAGCTTCTTCCGCGCGCTCAAGAAATCCGGCATCGACTTGGCGCGCTACGATTACATCGTGACGTTTTATGAAGCCGACGCCTACCTGCTGTCCCGGCGCTACCCCGCGCTGCGCGGGCGCTTCCGCCACTTTCTGCCGGGGGTCTCGATCAGGGGCTTCTACAAGCATGTGCCGGCGCGCGACGTGTTTTACCTGGGATACCGGGCAGCCGAACGCACCAGGCGCAAATGGGGCCTGGATATCCAGTCGCTGCCGCTGGGCGTCGACGACGGCTTCTTCCCGCCCAGTCCGCCGCCCTACCCGCGCGACAAGCGCCTGCTGTATATCGGCCGCCTCGATGGCAGCAAGAATGTCGACTGGCTGGCTGATTTCTTCATGCAGAGCGACCTGCCGCAAAAAGGCTACCACCTCGACATCGTCGGCGACGGCCCCTTGCTGGACAGCCTGCTGGCCAAATATGGCCAGGCGCCAAGCATGAGCTTCCATGGCCGCAAGCGCCAGGACGAAGTGCTAGGCATCCTGCGCCAGGCCTTCCTGCTGCTGCACCCGACCGACCTCGAGAGTTTTGGCCTGACCATCCTGGAAGGGATGGCGGCCGGGATCCCCGTCCTGACGCACGAACTGGACAGCATCAAGATCTGGGCCAAGGACCACCCGCGCTACCCGGCGCACCTGGACGCCGCCGCCTGGCGCAGCGAGATCCTGAAATTCGAACAAGCCGCCTACTGGAGCGAGGCCAGCGCCGGCAGCCTGGAGCACGCCAAATCCTTCACCTGGGACCGCGTCGCCGGCCAAGTGCTGCAACTGATCACCAACCGCTAAATCATTCAGACAGGCAGGTTGGCCAGCGCGACGTAGGCTTCCACCGGCACGGCTTCCGGCCGGTCTTGCGGGTTGATGCCGGCTGCTACCAGCTGCTCTGCGGTGAACATGCCGGCCACGCAGTTGCGGATTACCTTGCGCCGCTGCGAGAAGGCTTTCTGCACCACCGCTTCCAGGCGCGCCTGGTCGCAGGCCAGCGGCTTTTCGATCGGGATCATGCGCACGATGGCCGAATCGACTTTCGGCGGCGGGTCGAAGGCGTCCGGCGGCACGATGAACAGCATGGCCATGCGGTAGCGCCACTGCAGCATCACCGACAGCCGGCTGTAGGCCTTGGTGCCGGGCTCGGCCACCATGCGCTCCACCACTTCCTTTTGCAGCATGAAATGCTGGTCCTGCACGATGGGCGCGAATTCGGCCAGGTGGAACAGCAGCGGCGAGGAGATGTTGTACGGCAGGTTGCCCACCACGCGCAGCTTTTTCCCTTGCTCTACCGGGATGTAGCTGAAGTCGAACTTCAGCGCATCGCCGGCGTGGATGGTGAGTTTTTCGCGCGGGTAGCGCTGTTCCAGGCGCGCCACCAGGTCGCGGTCCAGTTCCACCACGTGCATATGCGGCAGCGATTTGAGCAGCAGGTCGGTCATGGCGGCCAGGCCGGGGCCGATTTCCACCATGGTGTCGCCGGCGGCCGGCGCGATGGAATCGATGATGTCGCCGAGGACGCGGTCGTCCTGCAGGAAGTTCTGGCCGAAGCGTTTACGGGCAATGTGTTTCATGTTTTTTCTTTCTACTTATTGGCTGGCCGGGTTGGCCCGGACCATTTGCAGCGCCGCTTCCAGTGCGGTCTGCATGCTGGAGCAGTCGGCGCGGCCCAGGCCTTGCGCCGCCAGGTCGAGCGCGGTGCCGTGGTCGACCGAGGTGCGGATCAGCGGCAGGCCGAGCGTGATGTTGACGCCGTGGCCGAAGGTGGCGTATTTCAGCACCGGCAAGCCCTGGTCGTGGTACATGGCCAGCACGCAGTCCGCCTCCATCAGGTATTTCGGCTGGAACAGGGTGTCGGCCGGGTACGGGCCGCGCGCATCGATGCCGCGCGCGCGCGCCGCTTGCAGCGCCGGGCTAATGGTGTCGATTTCCTCGCGCCCCAGGTAGCCGTTTTCGCCGGCGTGGGGATTGAGGCCCGCCACCAGGATGCGCGGGGCGGCGATGCCGAATTTGCCGCGCAGGTCAGCCTGGATGATGTCCAGCGTTTGCGCCAGGCTCTCCTGCGTGAGCGCGCCACTGACGTCTTTCAGCGGCAGGTGGGTGGTCGCCAGCGCCACGCGCAAGGGCGTGCCGCTGGCATCGCCCGCCAGCATCATCACCACGCGCGCGGTGCCGGTCTGCTCGGCAAAATATTCGGTGTGGCCGGAGAACGGCACGCCGGCATCGTTGATGGTGGATTTCTGCACCGGCGCCGTGGCCACCGCTTCGAACCAGCCGGCGCGCACGCCTTCGATGGCGGCGTCCAGCGTGGCCAGCACGTAGCGCCCGTTTTCCTTGTCCAGCAGGCCCGGCTGCACGTGGGCGCCGAGCGGGATATCCAGCGCGCACAGGCGGTCGGCGCCGAAGTGCGGCAGGCCGGCATTGCGCGCCGCCATGGTGGTGACTGCGCTGATGCGGATCCCCGGATCGATGGCCGATGCGGTCATGGCCAGGAAGGCGGCATCGCCCACCAGCACCGCATTGACCTGGTGCCGCATGGCCCATGCCGCGCGGATGGCGATTTCCGGCCCGATGCCGGCCGGCTCGCCGGTGGTGATGGCAACGACGGGGCGCACACCCGGGCGCCTTGCTTGCAGGTTGGCGCTCATGGTGTCCCCCGCCTGCTTATTTCAGCGATTCGTCGCGGAATTCGACGTAGGCGCGGTCGCGCACCTGGCGCTGCCAGTCTTCCACCGCTTCTACCAGCTTGCGCTCGCGCAGGGCGTTGCGGGCGGCGGCGCGCTGCTTCTCTTTCGAGACGTCGTCGGATTTACGTTCCAGCACTTCGATCAGGTGGAAGCCGAAGGACGATGCCACCGGCTCGGACACCTGGCCCACTTTCAGCGCGTTCATGGCTTCTTCAAATTCCGGCACGGTGTCGCCCGGGTACAGCCAGCCCATGTCGCCGCCCTTGCTGGCCGAGCTGTCGTTGGAGAACAGGCGCGCCAGCTCCTCGAACTTGGCGGCCTTGTTATCCAGGCGTTCCTTCAGCTCCTGCAGCTTGCGCTTGGCGTCGGCCGCGCTCATGGTCGGCGTGACTTTCAGCAGGATGTGGCGGGCGTGGGTCTGCTGCACGGTTTCCTGCGCGGCCGCATCGGCCATGCTGCGCTTGTCGACCAGCTTCAGGATGTGGAAGCCGGCCGCGCTCTTGATGATCTGGGTGTTCTGGCCCGGTTTCAGCTTGTTCAGCGCTTCGGCGAAGATCGGCGGCAGCGCGCTGCCCGGGCGCCAGCCCACGGCGCCGCCTTGCAGCGCGTCGGACGCGTCGGAATAGGTCGCTGCCATCTTGGCGAAGTCGGCGCCGGTGCGCAGCTGGCGCAGCACTTCCTCGGCGCGCTTCTGGCGCTGGCCGATCACTTCCGGCGAAGCGTTTTCCGGGATGCGCACCATGATCTGCGAGATGTTCAGCTCGGACTGCTCGGACGCCGCCGCTTTCTCGGTGGCGATGAAGCTGTCCACTTCCGCTTCGGCGATATTGATCTTGTTGTCGACCTCATACTCGCGCAGGCGCTGCATGACGATCTCTTCGCGGATCTCCTCGCGGAAGGAGGCGAAGGTGGTGCCTTCCTTCTCCATCTGGTTGCGCAGCTGCTGCACCGTCATCTTCTGCTGCTCGGCGATGCGGGCAATGGCGCGGTCCAGCATATTGTCGTCGACCCGCACGCCCATCTCCTTGGCCAGCTGCAGCTGCGCGCGTTCCACGATCATGCGCTCGAGCACCTGCTTGCGCAGTTCGGCGCTGTCGGGCAGCGCCAGTTTCTGCTGCTGCATGCGGGCCACGATGGTGGCCACGCGTTCATTCAGTTCGCGCTGGGTGATCACTTCATCGTTGACGATGACGGCGATGGCGTCGATCGGCGCATTGGCCGACTGGCCAGGCGGCGTGAAGCCCTTCGATGGCGCCGCCTTGGCAGCGGCGGCCGGGACTGCCGGCTTGGCAGTCTTGGCGTCCTGCGCCAGGGCCGGGACGGCAAGGGAAGCACACAGCAGGGCAACAGCTAGTTTGATCGGGTGCATATCTGAAACGCTCATGTATCAGTGTTGAGGAAATCGAAAGCTTAACGCACGCCTTCGTTGACGCGGCGGTAGCCGGGGATGCTGTTTTTCAGCACCTCCAGCGGGTTGCCGAAACCAAGCTTGGACAGGCCGTTCAGCTCCAGCTGGAAGAAGAACTGGGTCGAGTTTTTCTTGGCGGTGGTGACGAAACGCTGCGCGCCCATGCGGAACACCCAGCAATCGCAGTTGTATTCCAGCCCCACCACGCTTTCCAGCATCTTGTGCTCGCGCAGCGAGTACGAGACGCGGCTCACGCCGAACCACCTGTCGGAGATCGGCCACTGGGCCGACAGGTCGGCATTCTTGAAATTGTCGCGCACATAGCGGTAGCCGGCGTTGATCACCTTGTAGGTGCCCGGCGTGTACTGCAGCGACATATTCGAGGTGGTGACCTTGCTGGTGCTCGGGTTGTACTGCACCAGGCTGTCGATGCCCCAGGAATTGGAAATGCGGCCGGTGGCTGCCAGCAGCATGTCGGAACGGGTGGTGTTGACCGGCGTCGTATTGTCGATCTGCACGCGCTGGTCGGCAAAGTAGAAGCGCTGGCCGAACGCCAGGCGCAGCCGCTCGGCGCCGGAAGATTCCAGGAAGCGCGACACCACGGCCGCCGTTACCTGGTTGGCGTCGCCGATGCGGTCGGAGCCGACGAAGCGGTTCTCGCTGAAAATCTGCGAGAAGCTGAAGTCGGCGCGCGCCGTGTCGAAGTTCGGGAACTGGTCCTGCTTGCGGTACGGCGTGTAGACGTAGAACAGGCGCGGCTCCAGGGTCTGGGTCAGCTTCTTGCCGCCAAGCTTGGTGTCGCGCTCGAACACCAGGCCCGAGTCGAGCGAGAAGGTCGGCACGGCGCGCTGCAGCGAGCGCGATGGATCCGTGCCAAATTCGTCAAGCTGGTAGGCGCTGGCGTTCAGCATCACTTTCGGCGTCACGAAGTAGGCGGGGCCGATGATCGGGTAGCTGACCTGCGGCACCACCACCATGCGGTTGCCCTTGATCAGGTCCGGGTGCCAGAAGCGGGTCAGCTCCGAATCGAGCTGCCAGTCGAAACCGCCGACGTCATAGCGCGCTGCGTGCAGGTTGATGGCCGGCAGGCGGTCGTATGGGCGCGACACGAACAGCGACGGGTCGGCCGGCCAGCCCGGGTCCTGCAGCACATGGTATTTCTGGGCACGCGCGGTCAGGCTCCAGAATTCGCCGCCGTAATCGGTGCGCAGCTCCTTGAGCAGCTGGCGCTCGGCCGACGAGGACACGGTCTTGGAGAAGTCGCTCGGGTAGTTGTTGTCCGAGGCGGCGCGCAGGTTCCAGCCGTAGGTCCAGTCCTTGGCCAGGTGCTGGGTATGCACGGTATGCAGCTGCCAGCGGTCGCGGTCGGCTTCCTTGTCGTTCGGCAAGTACTCGACGAGCGTCCTGCCCTCGTAGTCGTTGCCGGCGTCGGTCTCGCCGATATAGCGCGCCACCGCGCCCAGTTGCAGGCCGCGGCGCGAGATATAGCGCGGGTACAGCGTCAGGTCGCGGTTGGGCGCGATATTGAAGTAATACGGCACCAGCAGTTCGGCCCCGCCGCGCGAAGAATAGGACGGGGTCGGCGGCAGCCAGCCGGAACGGCGCGCGCCCGACAGCGAGAACGACATGGCCGGCGTGCCCAGGATCGGCACGTCCTTGAAGTAGACCAGTGTCGCGCCGGCGGTGCCGACGTCGCGCCCCTGGTCCAGGTTCAGCGAGCGCGCCTTCACGTACCAGTCCGGGTTCGGGCCCTGGCAGGTGCTGTAGGTGCCGTCCACCACCTGGGCTTCATCCTCGTTCAGGAAATTGATGCGCTGCGCCTTGCCCTGGGCATTATTGGTTTCCAGCTGATAGGTCGGCTGCAGCGCATAGCCGCGCGCCGTTTCCATGTTCAGCTTCAGTTCATCGGCGGTGTAATAGTCGCCGAAACGCCAGAGACGCACATTGCCCTTGGCCTCAAGTTCCTGTTCCACCTGCTGGAAGCTGGCCGCATCGGCGGTCACGCGCGTCTTGTCGTGCACCACTTCCACGTCGCGCAGCAGGCGCAGGTCGCGCTCCGGGCGGCCGGTCATGTCTTCCGCGCGCACGGTGGTCGGTGCATTCTTGTCTTCCACGTGCGGCGGGCGTTTGGCGGCAGGATGCGACTGCGCATGGGCAGACATCGCCGTGGTGGCGGCGGCAATGGCGGTCAAGGCGAACGCCCAGCGCTTGGAGTTGGGGAGTGCCAGGAACCGGGTCATGGGTGGGGCGCGTGAAACACCATAAAGGCGATTTTTTAATGTGAATCCCTTATTATATGGGAATCTTTACCACTCACTCGATTTCGCAGGCTGCTTTAATGTCTTTATTATCTAATTCACCATCCCCGGCCGCCGATCCGCGCCTTGCCGAGCTCACCGAATGGCTGCAAAGTACCGGCCTGGTGGACGTCGCTTCGGCGCGCCCGGCCTCCGAGGACGCCAGCTTCCGCCGCTATTTCCGCCTCGACGTGCTGCCAGCGCAGCGCGCCTTGCACGGCGCCACCCTGGTCGCCATGGACGCCCCGCCGCAGCGCGAAAACGTGCCGGCCTATGTCAAAGTCCAGGGTTTGCTGGAAGCTGCCGGCGTGTCGGTGCCGAAAATCGCCGCCGAAAACATCGCGCAGGGCTTCCTGCTGCTGTCCGACCTCGGCACCACCACCTACCTGCAGGCCCTTGACCATGATTCGGCCGCCACCCTGTACGCCGAAGCGCTGTCGGCCCTGGTCAGGATCCAGCAGGCGAGCCAGCCCGGCGTGCTGCCGGAATTCGACCGCGCCTTCATGCTGCGGGAACTGAATATCTTCCCCGAGTGGTACATCGGCAAGCACCTGGCCACCACCCTGGACGAAAAGCAGCAGCAGGAACTGGACAAGGTATTCGAGGCGATCCTGGCCAACTGCCTGGCCCAGCCCCAGGTCTTCATGCACCGCGACTACCACTCGCGCAACCTGATGTGGATGGACGAGGGCAACCCCGGCATCCTCGACTTCCAGGACGCGGTATGGGGCCCGGTCACCTACGACTGCGCCTCGCTGCTGCGCGACGCCTACGTGTCGTGGGACGAGGAACTGGTGCTGGACTGGCTGATCCGCTACTGGCAGCACGCGCGCAGCGCCGGCCTGCCGGTGAAAAAGGACTTCGACGATTTCTACAAGGACTTCGAATACATGGCCCTGCAGCGCCACCTGAAGATCCTCGGCATTTTCTGCCGCCTGAACTACCGCGACGGCAAACCGCACTACCTGGGCGACCTGCCGACCGTGATGGAGTACGTGCGCAAGACCGCCAACCGCTACCGCGACCTCAAGCCGCTGATCAAGCTGCTCGATACGCTGGAAGGCTCCGCGCCGCAAGTCGGCTACACCTTCTAAGGGGCGACGCATGAAAGCCATGATCCTCGCCGCCGGCCGCGGCGAACGCATGCGGCCCCTGACCGACACCTGCCCCAAGCCGCTGCTGAAGGTGCGCGGCCGCCCGCTGATCGTCTGGCACATCATGAACCTGGTGCGTGCCGGGATCACGGAGATTGTCATCAACCACGCCCACCTCGGCCACATGGTCGAGGAAGCGCTGGGCGACGGCGCGCAGTTCGGCGCCAGGATCCAGTATTCGCCGGAAGCGGAAGCGCTGGAAACGGCGGGCGGCGTTGCCAACGCGCTGCACCTGTTGGGGGATGAGCCCTTCCTGGTGCTGTCGGGCGACATCTACTGCCCGCACTTCGATTTTTCCGAAGCGCTGGACGTACTGAAGGACAATGACCACCGCGGCGACCCGTACCCCGCCCATGTGCGCGACATCGCCTGGATCTGGCTGACGCCCAATCCCTGGCACAATCCGGAAGGCGACTTCGCGCTGAAGCTGTACACCGTTTCCGGCCAGGGTACGCCGAAGTGGAACTTCGCCAATATCGGCGTGTACCACCCCGAAATGTTCGCCGGCATTAAACCGGGCCAGAAGGCAGGCCTGGGCAAGCTGCTGTTCGAATATGCCGACCAGGGCCGCATCGGCGGCGAGATCTACCAGGATGAATGGGTCAACGTCGGCACCGTGCGCCAACTGGAAGAACTCAACGCATGAAACCCTACTCCGACCGCCGTGCGCGCCTGCTGGCCCAGATGGAACCGGGCAGCGTGGCGGTCATCGGCACCGCGCCCGAAGTCACGCGCAATGCCGACACCGAATACCCCTACCGCCACGACAGCTCCTTTTATTACCTGACCGGCTTTAGCGAGCCGGAAGCGGTGCTGGTGCTGGCGGCGCCGCGCGGCAACGCTGCCGCGCAAGCGCTGCTGTTCTGCCGCGAGAAGCACCTGGAATCGGAAATCTGGGACGGCTACCGCTACGGCCCCGACGCTGCGCGCGATGCATTCGGCTTCGACTTGGCCTTCCCGGCCGGCGCACTGGACGAACATATGGTGCGCCTGCTGTCCAACGCCAGCGCGCTGTACGCCCCGCTGGCACGCGGCGGCGAAGAGCAGCAGCGGCGCTGGTTCGACGGCGTGCGCAGGTTTTCGCGCAGCGGCACCACTGCGCCGCCCGTGCTGCGCGACCTGCCGCCGCTGGTCGACGAAATGCGCCTGTTCAAGGACGAGCACGAAAGCGCCATCATGCTGCGCGCCGGCGAAATCTCCGCGGGCGCCCACGCCCGCGCCATGCGCTTCGCCGGCACCCGCGGCGCAGGCGTGTTCGAATACGAGCTGGAAGCCGAATTGCTGCACGAATTCCGCCGCCACGGCGCCCAGTTCCCGGCCTATACGCCGATCGTGGCCTCCGGACCCAACGCCTGCGTCCTGCATTACAACGCCAATAACCGCCGCACCCGGGATGGCGACCTGGTGCTGATCGATGCCGGTTGCGAGCTCGATGGCTATGCCTCCGACATCACCCGCACCTTCCCGGTCAACGGCCGCTTCAGTCCCGCCCAGCGCGAGCTGTATGAACTTGTGCTGGCTGCGCAGCAGGCTGCCTTCGACGCCATCGGGCCGGGCCGCAAATACCACGACGCCCACGACGCCGCAGTGCAGGTACTGGCGCAGGGCATGCTGGACTTCGGCCTGCTGCAAGGCACGCTGGACGAAGTGCTGGCCGAAAAGACATACACGCAGTTCTACATGCACGGCACCGGACACTGGATCGGCATGGACGTGCATGACGTCGGCCGGTACCGCGACGTGGCGCGCGAAGACAAGCCGTCGCGCCTGCTGCAAGCCGGCATGGCGATGACGGTGGAACCCGGCATCTACGTGCGGCCGGCCGAAGGCGTGCCGGAGAAATACTGGAATATCGGCATCCGCATCGAGGACGACGTGATCGTCCGGGACGGCGGCTTCCAACTGCTGACAGGCGGCGCACCCAGGACGGTGGCCGAGATTGAAGCCTTGATGAAATGATCGATTACGATATCGCCATTTGCGGCGCCGGCCCGGCCGGCATGGCGCTGGCGGCGCTGCTGGTGAACCGCGGCGCCGATGCCGCCCGCATCGTGCTGGTGGACGCCAAGCCGCTGGAACACGCCATGCAGGACCCGCGCACCCTGGCCTTGTCCTACGGCAGCCGCCAGATCCTAGAGCAGGTCGGCGCCTGGCCGATCCACGCCACCGCCATCCACGACATCCACGTCTCGCGGCGCGGGCAGTTCGGCCGCAGCATGATCACGCGCGACGAACACAGGCTGCCGGCGCTAGGCTACGTCACCCGCTACGGCGCCATCGTCGAAGCGCTGGGCGCCGTGTGCAACCGGCTCGGCATCGGCGCCCTGCGCCCGGTGCGCGTCAGCGGCAGCGACGAAGCGGCCGACAGCGTCGCCCTGCACCTCGAAAGCGAAGGCCAGGCTGCGCGCTTGCTGCGCGCAGCCGTAGTGGTGCAGGCCGAGGGCGGCCTGTTCGGCGAGCAGGTCGACAAGGCCGAAACGCGCGACTACCGGCAAACCGCCATCATCGCCCAGGTCAACACCAGCGCCCCGGTGGCGCACCGCGCCTATGAACGCTTCACCAATGAAGGCCCGCTGGCCCTGCTGCCACAGGACGACGGCTACTCCCTGGTCTGGTGCGCCCGCCCCGCCAGCGCGCAAGCGCTCCTCGCCTTGGACGATGCCGCCTTCCTCACCAAGCTGGGCGAAACCTTCGGCGAGCGCCTCGGCAAGTTCACGCACGCCACGCGCCGCCTGGCCTTCCCGCTCGGCCTGAACGCCGGCGTCACGGGCAGCGCGCGCAGCGTGGCCATCGGCAACGCCGCCCAGACCCTGCACCCGGTGGCCGGCCAGGGCCTGAACCTGGGCCTGCGCGACGCCGCCGAACTGGCGCGCGTACTGGCACGCGGCGCCACGCCGCAAGCACTGGAGCAGTTCGCCGCCCAGCGCCGCCAGGACCGCAAGCTGACCGTGCGCCTGACCGACACCATGGCGCGCATCTTCGCCAATGAATCGGCGCTGCAGCCGCTGCTCGGCCTCGGCCTGGCAGCCATCGACGTCGCCGCCCCGGCGCGCGCCGTGCTGGCCGAGCTGATGATGTACGGCCGCCGTTAAGCAGGCACCCTGAACATGCCCGCGCTGCGCCCCCTGCTCGCCGCCTTGTTGCTGGCCCACCTGCAGCAGGCGGCTGCGACTCCGCCGCCACGGCCGCCGCCGTGCCCGGATATCGGCGCCGATAGCGCTTCCGTTACCAGCCTGCTGCACGCCATGACCGACGCCGGCGACCAGCATGTCCGCGAATGCGCGGTATCAGCCCTGGCCGCGCGCGGCAAGCCTGCCATGAATGCCTGGGTTGCGCTGCTGGGCAGCGGGGCGCCGGACTTGCGTGCAACTGGATGGTGGCAGGTGTACCGGGAACAGGGTTCGGACGCCTACGGCGGCGGCAGCCGCACGCTGGCCCACCTCGGCTTTCCTTCGTCAGCCCTCGCCAGCCTGCTGCCCGCGCCGGCTGCCGGCGCGTCGCCGCCGTGCGGCCCCGGCCGAACTGGCTATGCCGCCGACGCCGCCGCCAGCGCGCTGCCGGCCCTGCAGGCGGCCCTGGCAGGCGGCGCTGAACTCCAGGCCCGGACGGCAGCCATATGCGTAGGCGAGATGGGTGACTACGCACAGGCGCTGGCACCGCAGCTGATGGACGGCGGGCACTGGGAAATACTGCCACAGGTAGGCATTGGCATGGCCGAGCAGTTCGAGCGCTATATCTATCAGGGCGCAGGCAAGGGCAACTCCGGGGTGCCCCGGGTCGACGCCGAAAAGGTTGAAGCGCTCGGCGCCTTGCCGCCTTCGCTGGTGCCGCGGCTGGTCGTCCTGGCAGACGAAGCGGGTCCGTTGGCGCAGTATGCGGCGGGGCCTGTGCCATTTTTCGAGCACGGCAGCTACCGCTGGATTGCCGCCGCCCTGGCCGGTACCGGCAGCCCCGAAGCCGCGGCGTTCCTGGTGCGCAGCAAAGCGTTTGGCTACGCGGCCCGAATGGGCAATGTCGCCCTGCCGCTGTTGCTGGCGCTGCAGCCGTCCAACCTGGACGAACAGGTGCAGTGGATCAAGGCACTGGACGCCATCGGCACGCCCGCTGCCCGTCAGGCGGCGGCGCAGCAACTGGAGCGCAGCATGCCCGCACTGGTGGCAGCCCTGCATGACAGCAGCTGGGACTCCAGCGAGATCATCGGCAGGCGCAGTGCCTTCTCCCCGCCAGCCATCAAGCGCTTTATCGACCTCGGCGTGCTGGCCCGTGGCGGCAGCCCGCGCGTGCTGCCCCTGCTGCAGCACGAAAACGAGGCGGTGCGCGCCAAGGCTGCGGCGGTGCTGGCACATATGCAGGCGCTGGAAGCAGAGCCGCAGGTCGTGGCACTGTATCGGGCCAGCCGCACTGCAGGGCGCCCGGCAGGCGCGCCAGGCATCGAGCGCGGCGACCTTACGCGGGCCTACGGATCCGCGCTGGAAGCGCTACACCGGGCGCCCGGCTTCATCGCCACCCTGCCAACGGAAAGGCTTGCGGCACTGGCGATGCAGCCCCCCGGTTACGCCGATCCCGCGCTGAGCTACATCGGCGATACGGTGCCGGAACTGGCCCGGCGCCGCGCCCTGCCGGAATTGCTGCAGCTGCTGCCAACAGCCCCCGACAGGGCTTTGGCCGCCTTGCTGGGCTTGGGCGAAGCCGCGCGTCCCGCCCTGCCACAGCTACTGCAACTCCTGGACGACAAGCGCTTCGCCTATATGCTGGGCGACCCGGGCGGCCGCTACTTCCTGGGGCGCTGGGGGCTGCAATCGGAAGCGGACACGCGCCTGCTGGCGCGCCATGTGCTGGAAACCGCCAGCCCCGGCGGCCGCTATTACGGCGCCGAAGTGCTGGCCCATGCCGGCAATATTCCGG
Organism: Duganella sp. Root336D2; assembly: GCF_001425005.1. Taxonomy (GTDB): domain Bacteria; phylum Pseudomonadota; class Gammaproteobacteria; order Burkholderiales; family Burkholderiaceae_D; genus Rugamonas. The sequence goes on from NZ_LMDB01000033.1 coordinate 332,739, forward strand.
CCGATTCGCAAGCAGCGCTGCGCCAGGCATTACAGCAGCCCGCGCTGTGGGAATATGGCGGCGGACCGCCCGCCACGCTGCGCTTTGTGCTCACCGGCAAGCGCCACGGCGATGGCCCGCTGCTGGCGCCGACAGTACTGGCCCAGGAGCTGGCGAAGCAAAAGCACTGCCTCCAGAATTCCCCCGCAATGCAGCCCGAAGCATGCACCAGCCTGCGCCAGCTCGATGACGCCGGTGTAGCGGCGGTCGCGCCGCTGCTGGCCCACGCGGATCCGGCTGTGCGCCAGGGCGCCAGCGACTATCTGGGCGACGTCGGCGCCCGCGCCCGGCCCGCGCTGCCCCATATGGCGAAGCAGTTAGGCGATCCGATGCCCCTGGTACGCCGCGTTGCGGCCGACAATATCGCTCGTGTGCATGGCTATCAGGCGCCACCGCCGGCATTGGCCGAATACCTGGCGGGCGCGCTGCAAGGCAAGGACCCGGAGGAAAAGCAGGCCGCCGTCATGCTGCTGTCGCGCTTTCGGCAACTGCCGGCGAAAAGCGACAAGGCCCTGCTCGAGGCGCTAAGCGACCCCACGCTCCAGCGCTGGCGCAGCACCCTGCTCGCCGCACTGGGCAGGACCGGCAGCCAGCGTGCCGCGGCCTGGCTGTGCGCGCGCCTGGAAGAAGCTGCCACCCAGGCCGAACGTGACGATATCGCAGCAGCGCTGGCCGGCGCCGGCCCGGCAGCCGGCGCTGTACTGCAGCAGTACAGCGGCAAAGCCAGCGATCCCGATTTGCTGGCGGCGTATGCGCAGGCCATGGCAACGCATGATGCGGCGAGGTCCGCCGCCCTGGTGGGGGCACTGCTGGCGCAACTGCAGGGCCAATTGGCCCTGCAGGACACGGAACAAGCGTCCCACGCAGCAGCCCGCCGCCGCGCCGCGCGCCGCCTCGGTGTCCTGATGCGTTTCAGCCGCAAGGCCGGTGACCTTGCCCAAAGCGCACTGGCGCAGCAAGACCGCCACGTCCGCGCACCGCTCATTTCCGCCCTGGCCCACAGCGGCGGGCCGGAAGCCGTGTCCATGCTGGAGCGCCTGGCGCAAGTCCACGAGGAAGACACGGGGGCAGTGAGGCAGGCCATCGACCAGATCAAATGGCGCCATCCCGATCCCGTGCAGCGCTGGCAGCGCTGCATTGAGGGGGACCGGGACCGATTGCGCGCCTTTGAGCGCTGCCGCGCCGGCCCGGCGGAAGGCTAGTCCAGTATGACGCATCCTGCCGCCATCGCCGCACGCCTTGCCCTGCTTGCTTCGCTGCTGCCGGCAACAGGCCAGGCGCGCGACAGGATGTCCTGGCTGATGCCCGACGTGCCGCCCGCCTCGATGCCGGTGGACGGCAAGCCCACCACCGGCATCGCCGACCAGATCGCGCTGTACATCGCGGCCCGCTGGCCCGACGCCGACCACCGCTTCATCTACGCCAACCCGAAGCGCACCTGGCTGATGATCGAGCGCGGCGAGCAAGCTTGCGTAGTGGCGGCCTTGCGCAATGCCGAAAGGGACAAGCTGGCCTACTTCGTCAACACCAACCTGGTGCCGCCGCTGCAGCTCGTGGTGCAGGAAAGGACCTTGCCGCACCTGCCGTTGAACGCGCATGGCGAAGCCGATTTGCAGAAATTGCTGACCGATCCCGTCTTGCGCGGCATCGTGGTGGAACGCCGCAGCTATGGTGCGGCAGTGGATGAATTGCTGGCGAAGCGCCCCGCCAATTCAAGGCTGGAGACCACCTCGGTGGGCGATTACGGACGCAATGTGCTGAAGCTGGTGGTGCATGGCCGCGCCGACTACACCCTCGACTACGACTACGCACTGCAATACGCCAGCAAATCGGAACCGGAGATCGGCCTGCTGAAAACCGTGCCGATCGCCCAAAACAACAAGCCCATGCTGGGCGGCATCGCCTGCCCGCGCAACGCCTGGGGCATGGCAACGGTGAAACGCATCGACCAGATCGTCGGCACACCCGAAGGCGCCGCCGCCATGATCAGAGCGCAGAACAGCTGGCACACCCAAGCCTCGCAGCAACGCTACGCCGCACAGATCAACGAATTCCAGCGCCAGCGCGCCAAACCCGCCCACTAAAGCAGAAGAGCCCGTGTCACACTTGGGGTGTGACCCCATGGTGTGACACGGGCTGGGCTGTGGTTATTCGACGGCTTTCACCATGTCTTCCAGGACCTTCTTGGCGTCGCCGAACACCATCATGGTCTTGTCCATGTAGAACAGCTCGTTGTCCAGGCCTGCATAGCCGGATGCCATCGAGCGTTTGTTGACGATGATGGTCTTGGCCTTGTAGGCCTCGAGAATCGGCATGCCGGCGATCGGGGATTTCGGATCCTTCGCCGCCGGGTTCACCACGTCGTTCGCACCCAGCACCAGTACCACGTCGGCCTGCGCGAATTCGCTGTTGATGTCTTCCATCTCGAACACCTGGTCGTACGGCACTTCGGCTTCCGCCAGCAGCACGTTCATATGGCCCGGCATGCGGCCTGCGACCGGGTGGATCGCGTATTTCACCGTCACGCCGTGGTGGCCCAGCTTTTCGACCAGTTCTTTCAGCGCGTGCTGGGCGCGCGCCACCGCCAGGCCGTAGCCGGGAACGATGATCACGGTTTCGGCATTCTGCATCAGGAACACGGCGTCGTCGGAGGAGCCGGATTTCACGTTGCGCTGCGCCTGCGCGCCGCCTGCCGTTGCCGCGGAAGTGTCGCCGCCGAAGCCGCCCAGGATCACGTTGAAGAACGAGCGGTTCATCGCCTTGCACATGATGTAGGACAGGATCGCCCCCGAAGAACCGACCAGCGAACCGGCGATGATCAGCATCGAGTTATTGAGCGAGAAGCCAATGCCCGCCGCTGCCCAGCCGGAGTACGAGTTCAGCATCGACACCACCACCGGCATGTCGGCGCCGCCGATCGGGATGATGATCAGCACGCCCAGCACGAAGGCAATCGCCGTCATGATGAGGAACGGGGTCCAGGCCGGCTCGCTGCCGCCGCTGAACACGAACACCAGGCCCAGGCCGACCATGACCAGCGCCAGCACCAGGTTCAGCATGTGCTGGCCGCTGAACACTACCGGCGCGCCCTGGAACAGGCGGAACTTGTACTTGCCCGCCAGCTTGCCGAAGGCGATCACCGAACCGCTGAAAGTGATGGCGCCGACAAAGGTGCCGATGAACAGCTCGATGCGGTTGCCGACCGGCAGCGCCTGGCCGCGCGCGGCGATGCCGAAGGCGTGCGGCTCGGCCACCGCCGCAATGGCGATGCAGACCGCCGCCATGCCGATCAGCGAGTGCATGGCTGCCACCAGCTCCGGCATCTTGGTCATCTCGACGCGCTTGGCGAGGAAGGCGCCAATGCCGCCGCCAACCACCACGCCCAGTGCAACCAGGCCGAGGCCCAGGCCGCCGGAGCCGGAACGCGCCTGCACGTCCATGCCGAGGGCGCGTGCCGCCGCAGCCACCGCTTCCGCACCTTCCGATGCGGCGGCGATATCCGCTTTAAGGCGCAGGATCAGCGCGATGGTGGTCGCGGCGGCAATCGCCATGCCGGCCATGCCGAAGGCATTGCCCTTGCGTGCCGTTGCCGGCGACGATAACCCTTTCAGCGCCTGGATGAAGCAGACAGACGCGATCAGGTACATCATCGTGACAAGGTTCATGGTGATGAAGCTCATGCCTTGGCCTCCTTCTCGGCGGCCGAAGCCGCAGCACCTGCCGCAGGCGCCTTTTTCTCCTTCTTCTTGAACATCTCCAGCATGCGCTGGGTGACCAGGAAGCCACCGAAGACATTGACCGCGGCCAGCGCTACGGCGACCGTGCCCATGATTTGTCCAACCAGGCCTTCGGTCAGCGCGGCCGCCAGCATGGCGCCCACGATGATGATGGCCGATACGGCATTGGTTACCGCCATCAGCGGCGTATGCAGCGCCGGCGTGACGGTCCAGACCACGTGGTAGCCCACATACACGGCCAGCACAAAGATGATCAGGTTGATGATGGTGTGACTGACTTCCATTCCCGCCTCCTATTTCCGCAACTGCTCGCCGCCGTGGCAGACCAGCGTTGCTTTGATGATTTCATCCTCGCGGTCGATGACCAGCTTGTCTTCTTTATCGAACACCAGCTTGAGGAAGTCGAGCACGTTGCGCGCATACAGGGCGGAGGCATCCGCCGCCACGTGACAGGCCAGGTTCGGCTCGCCGACGATATGCACGCCATGCTTGATGACCGTTTTGCCCAGTTCGGACAAGGGGCAATTGCCGCCCTGCTCCACCGCCAGGTCGACGATGACGGAGCCGGGCTTCATGGCCTTCACGGTTTCTTCGGAGATCAGCACCGGCGCCGGGCGGCCCGGTATCAGTGCCGTGGTGATGATGATGTCGGCCTGCCTGGCGCGTTCATGCACCAGCTCCGCCTGGCGTTTCATCCATTCAGGCGGCATCGGGCGCGCATAGCCGCCGGCGCCTTTGGCGATTTCGCGCTCTTCGTCGGTCAGGTAGGGCACGTCGATGAATTTTGCGCCGAGCGATTCCACCTGCTCTTTCACGGGTGGACGCACGTCGGACGCTTCGATCACCGCGCCCAGGCGCTTGGCGGTCGCAATGGCTTGCAGCCCGGCCACGCCGACGCCCATGATCAGCACACGGGCAGCTTTCACGGTACCCGCTGCGGTCATCAGCATGGGCATGAAACGCTGGTAGGTATTCGCGCCAACCATCACGGCCTTGTAGCCCGCGATATTGGCCTGGGAGGACAGTACGTCCATCGACTGCGCGCGCGTGATACGCGGCACAGCTTCCAATGCAAACGCGGACAGGCCGGAAGCCGCCATGGCCGCAATGTTTTCCCCGTCAAAAGGATTCAGCATGCCGACCAGCACCGCGCCCGATTGCATCAGGCCGCGCTCCCCGGCGGTCGGGGCGCGTACCTTCAGTACCATTTCCGCGCCCAGCGCCTCTGCGGCGGTGCCGATGGTGGCACCGGCAGCTGCATATGCTTCATCCGTCACCGAGGCAGAAATGCCGGCTCCCGCCTGCACGATCACCTGGTGTTTGACTGCTAGTTTCTTGACCGTCTCGGGCGTTGCCGCCACCCTGGTCTCCCCCGGCCTTGACTCGGCCGGTACGCCAATCTTCATAATGCCTCCAATAGTGGGAAAAACTGACTAAAATCTAACATGAAATGTTCTACGGCCAACATTACCTGTGCCGAATTGTTGCAATGCACAAGCATTTAACACCCGGGCAACAACGAAGAGGCAAGATCAGGCTACAATGTCGGGTCTTCTGAGGATGGACTAACATGCCGCGTACCTGGAAACCGAATGTCACAGTCGCCGCCGTCATAGAGCGCGACGGGAAGTTTCTTCTGATTGAGGAAGAAACCAGTGACGGCATTCGCCTGAACCAGCCGGCCGGCCACCTCGATCCGCTGGAATCGCTGGAACAGGCCGTAGTCCGCGAAACCCTGGAAGAAACCGCCTACGATTTCACCCCGACCGCCCTGGTGGGCATGTATATGTCGCGCTACCGCTCGGCACGTACCAGGCAGCTGGTGACATTCCTGCGCTTCGCTTTCTGCGGCGAAGTTGGCGCATACTATCCGGATCGGCCGCTGGATGATGGCATCCTGCGTACGCACTGGATGACGCGCGATGAAATCGCGGCCTGCCGTGAACGCCACCGCAGCCCGCTGCTGCTCACCTGCGTGGACGAATATTTGGCGGGCAAGCGTGCCCCGCTGGAAATCCTGCACACCCACGTATCGGTATTCGAGGAAGTCTGAGGACTTCCTCTAAGTTTGGACGATTTACAACATGAGCAAGAAAAAAGTGGTCATCGGCATGTCCGGTGGCGTTGATTCCTCCGTTTCCGCTTGGTTACTGAAAGAGCAAGGCTATGAAGTTGTCGGCCTGTTCATGAAGAACTGGGAAGACGACGACGATTCCGAATTCTGTTCTTCGCGCCAGGACTGGATCGACGCGGCCAGCGTGGCCGACGTGGTGGGCGTGGACATTGAAGCCGTCAACTTCGCCGCCGAATACAAGGACCGCGTGTTCGCCGAATTCCTGCGCGAATACCAGGCCGGCCGCACGCCGAACCCGGACGTTTTGTGCAATGCGGAGATCAAATTCAAGGCCTTCCTCGACCACGCCATGCTGCTGGGCGCGGACCTGATCGCCACCGGCCACTATGCGCGCGTGCGCCACAACACCGTGAGCGGCCGCCACGAGCTGCTGAAGGCAGTCGACCATACCAAGGACCAGAGCTACTTCCTGCACCGCCTGAACCAGGCGCAGCTGTCGAAGACCCTGTTCCCGCTGGGCGAAATCCCGAAAACCGAAGTGCGCAAGATCGCTGAGAAACTGCAGTTGCCGAACGCGGCCAAGAAAGACTCCACCGGTATCTGCTTCATCGGCGAGCGCCCGTTCCGCGAATTCCTGAACCGCTACCTGTCCTACAAGGCCGGCCCGATCAAGACCCCGGACGGCAAGGTGGTGGGCGAGCACGTCGGCCTGTCCTTCTATACCCTGGGCCAGCGCAAGGGCATCGGCATCGGCGGCGTGAAGACTTACCAGAATGCCGACGGTTCGTCGGACGCCTGGTACGTGGCGCGCAAGGACGTTGAAAACAATACGCTGTGGGTGGTGCAGGGCCACGACCATCCATGGCTGCTGTCGGAAGCGCTGCATGCAGCCCAGGCCAGCTGGGTTGCCGGCGTGGCGCCGGAAGCGGGACGTATCAGCGCCAAGACCCGCTACCGCCAGGCCGACGTGCCTTGCGACGTCGCCGCCGATGGCGACAGCGAATTCGCGCTGAAATTCATGGATGCCCAATGGGCGGTCACCCCGGGCCAGTCGGCCGTGCTGTACGACGGCGACGTTTGCCTGGGCGGCGGCATCATCAACGGTTCAAACTTCGTCTGATCCCTCGGCCGGGCTGGCGCCTTGCGCGTCGGCCTGCGCCTTCTGCTGCCGCTTCACCATCGCAAGAATGGTATTGCGAATGGTCTTCAATACTGTACCGCCATTGAACGGCTTCACGATATAGCCGTTGATGCCCATGGTATGGGCTTTCTGGATCGTGGCCTGGTCGAATTCCGACGAAATCATGAAAATCATGGCTTTCGGCCAATCCTTGCGCATGGCCAGCATGGACGGTTCGTCGGCCTCGATGCAGTCGCGCGAGACGCAGATGATCTGGGGCTGGTGTTTGATCAGCAGCACATTGCCCGCCACGCAGGTATGCGCCTGGCCGACCACGTCGTAGCCGCCGTCGATCAGCACCGTGTTGAGCAGGCCTCGTGCAATGGCGCTGCTGTCGATTAGGACCGCTTTTAACATCAGGAGTTTAACGGTGGTCCCAGGCCAGCATGTTCCAGCTCACGCCGATCCGGACGTCCGTTTTTAGTTGGACCAATTGACGAGAAAGATACAACATCTCGCGCTCTTTTCGTAGGCTTTCGCCGACTTTGTCCTTCAGGATGCCTGCGCCGGCCATGATTGCGTCCAGAGTGCCGTAAGTTCGCAACAGTTTGGCGGCGGTCTTCACGCCGACGTTGGAGACGCCGGGGATCGAGTCGGTTTCGTCGCCCATCAGCGCCAGCAGGTCGGGCAGCATGCCGGGTGTGACGCCCCACTTCTGCTCAACCCAGGCGCGGTCGTGCCATTCGGACTTGAAATGGTCCCAGATGCGCGCGCCTTCGGCGATCAGGCAGTGCAGGTCCTTGTCGGTGGTAGCCACCACCGCCTCGCCGCGGTTTTCGCTGAGCCAGCGCGTGACCACGGTGCCGATCACGTCGTCGGCCTCCACGTCAGGAATGGCAATCGGGCACATGCCGATCCTGGTCAGCTGCATGTAGAAATCGGGCAGCGCCTCGCGCAGCACTTCCGGCATCGGCTGGCGCCCTTCGCGGTAGCCCTTGAACAGGGTATGGCGCCAGGTAGGGCCGCCGTAATCGAAGGCAGGAAGGATATGGGTCGGCTCGTGGCCGTTGACCAGGCGCTGGAAAGCGTTGAACGCATGGCGCATGGCTATCTCGGCTTTGAGGTCGGAGTCCGGCTCCGGACTGGCCTCATACACACGCCGCACAATATTCAAACCATCAATGGCCAACAATCTTCCCGTCATGCCGCCATTTTACCGCACAGCTAGCGGGTCCCTATCCTTGTGTTGTCCTATCGCAGGCGCGCGCGCACTTCCATCAAGGCAAAGCCGAGCAGGTTCATGCCAGTCCATTCGAACGGGTTCTCTGCATGCGGTGAATCCGCGGCAAAGCCGGTTCCCCACACGAAATCAACCGGGCTCGCTTCCACCAGCACTTGTTCTCCAGTAGCGAGCAGGAATTTCCGCAGCGCAGGGTTCTGGGAAAACTTCGCATGGTTGGCCTTGACCACGATATCCCAGCGGTTCTCCGCCCAAACCTCCTCATCGAAGCCTTCCACTTCGCGGCCGGCAGCTTTGGCCACGGCGGGGTTGGGCGATTGCAGGATGCGGCCAAGCGCAACGGCATCGTTGAACAGGCGCGCCTTCTGCGCCATCATGAAGTGCTCGGCCGTCGGATAGCGGGTGCCATCGACAGCAAACGCCGCCTCGAACCATTGGCTGAAACACGTCTTCGTGACGCCCCCGTCCTTCGATGGCCGATGTCCCCAGAACAGGAGCATCTTGGGTTGCCCGTGGTTTTGAATGTGCTCGCACAGTTCGACGACATTTCTCATTTGAATTCTTCTCCAGTGAACTGCGCTTCAAAGGCGGCAGCTGCTGCGCCCTTTCGGTCCAGAACGGAAAACGTGACGTGCTCGAATGCGTCAATGCGGGCCAGCATGGCCGCCTCTAGTTCGCCAAGGCGCTGCGGTTCATTGCGTGCGACTGCGCCGCGATTGACCGCCGGCGCGGTTAGCATCGACGCCACAAACGGTTCGTCCAGCAGGCCGTAATCGTCATCGCGGAACACCGGCACCTTGGGCGAATAAATCATGTCGTCCAGGTAGATGCACGACTTGTGCGCGCGGTTCGCTTCATACATTTCGGACTTCTGCACAATGCATGGAGCGCGAGTCGCGACGGATTTCTCGATTGGTCATTGTGATGTTCCTTTCTTGTTATTGTTGTTTGGTATCAAGCAGGAACATCATAAATCACTTAGTGTTATTTCGCAACTAAGTCGGGTTAAATTTCACACTAAGTTTATTTCAGCAGTTCGTACGGGCCGCCGCGCTCCAGGGCGCGCTGGTAGGCGGGCCGAGCGTGGATGCGCTGCAGGAAGGCTTGCAGGCGTGGATGGCTGGCCCCGAGTCCGCCGCGTGCGGCCGCCGCTTCCAGCGGGAAGCTCATCTGGATATCGGCGGCGCTGAACTCGTTGCCGGCGAACCAGTCGCGATTGGCGAGTTCGGACTCCAGGTAAGCCAGGTGACGGTCGATGTTCGGCTGCACGAAGCTCGACATCACTTTCTGCGCAATGGCGCGCTTGATCGGCTTGACGAAGAACGGCGCCGGCGACGATTCAACCTTGTCGAATACCAGCTTCATCAGCAACGGCGGCATCAGCGAGCCTTCTGCGTAATGCATGAAGTAACGCCAGCGCAGCTTGTCAGGCGTGCCGGCCGGCGGCACCAGCCGGTCATTGCCGTGCTTTTCCACCAGGTACTCGAGGATGGCGCCCGATTCGGCCACGATAGTGCCCTCATGCTCGATTACAGGGGACTTGCCGAGCGGATGCACCTTGCTCAGCTCCGGCGGCGCCAGCATGGTCTTCGGATCGCGCTGGTAATGCTTGATTTCGTAGGCCAGCCCCAGCTCTTCCAGCAACCACAGCACGCGCTGCGAACGAGAGTTATTGAGGTGGTGGACGATGATCATGTGCGCTCCGCAGGATTAAAATGGAGCCATGACTTTACCACTGACCCAAGAATCCATCGCAACCCTGGTCCATGAGTTCTACGGCGGCGTGCGCGCTGATCCGGAACTGGGTCCGGTGTTCGATGCTGCCATCGATGATTGGGAGCCGCACCTGGCGCGCATGGTCGAATTCTGGAGCACCACCATGCTGGGCACCAAGAGCTTCCAGGGCAATGTCTACGGCAAGCATATGGCCCTGCCGGGCGTGCAGCCGCAGCATTTCCAGCGCTGGCTGGCGCTGTTCCAGTCGACGGTGGACCGCTTGTTCGAGCCGCCCGTAGCGGAAGAATTCCGCATCGTGGCCAGCCGCATCGCGCAAAGCCTGCAATACGGCTTTTTCGGCCAGGTGCATTTCAGCTGAAGGCATCGGCGGCGCTCATCACCGAATAGCTGGCTTGCCAGCGGCGCAGCGCGGCAGGCAGGGCCTGCATTGGTTGCGGCGCGACGATGAAGTCGCCGGCGGCGCGCGCGCAACCCGCTTCGCACACCTGCAGCCAGTCGAGCAGGTTGGAGACTTTGCAGCATCCGGCTACCTCGGAACCCCGCACTACCAGGCGCTCGGGCGCCACACCGGCTTGCGCCAGCAAGCCCCCGATCTGCGCCGCCAGCGCCGGCATCAATTGCAGCGGCAGGCACAAATCCAGCGCCAGCGAGAAGCTGTCGGCTTCCCACATGCGCAGCGCTGCCAATGCATCGCATACCATGTGCAGCACGAATACCTGCTGCAGGCCGGCCGCAGCCAGTTCGCCTGCGAAAGCGGAAAACGGCAGCACGCCGCGCTGCGGATGACGCCAGCGCACCGACGCCTGGATGCGTGACACGCTGCCGTCGCGCGCCGTCACATGCGGCTGGCACCAGAGTTCAAACTGGCCCAGTTCGAGCGCGTTACCAATCAAATTTCACCTCGGCGGAATACGAGCGCTGGGGATACGGATGGAAGTTCCAGTATTTGTAGTTGTTGGCATTGTCGATGCCGAGGGCGGCACTCCAGTGCTTGTCGATGCGGTAGCGCAGGCGTGCATCGACCGTGAAATACTTGCTGGCGCCCTGGTAGGCGAAACCGTTGATGTCGGTGTTGTCCAGCGTTGAGTACTGCTTGCCGCTGTAGCGCGCAGCCAGCGTGGCGGACAGCTTGTCGCTCACCCGGTAAGTCGCCACCGCGCTGGCGCGCCATTCAGGAATGCGCGGCTGCCACTTGCCTTCACTGGCCGGGAATTTCTCGTTGCGCTTGATCCTGGAGTCGGTCCAGGTCAGGCTGGCCTGCATGTCCAGGCCCTCGATCCATACGTTCTCGTTCGACCAGGCGGTTTCCAGGCCATGGGTGCGGATCAGGTCCACGTTCTGCACATTGGTCACGTTCGGCGTGACAAGCACATTGGTTTGCGAGTACAGCGCGTCGCGGTTGCGCTCGAAAAACGCGGTGATACGCAGGGCGGAATTGCCGACCAGGCGTTCGGCGCCCAGTTCCGTGGTCCAGGAGCGCTCGGCCTTCAGGTTCGGGTCGTTGTTGATCAGGGTACCGGTATTGTTGATGCCGCCCTGGTACAACTCGGACACGGTTGGCATGCGGATCGCACGACCGGCAGACGCCTTCAGCGTCCAGTCCTCGTTGGCCTGGAAAGCCAGCGCCGCCTTGGGCGAAACATAATTGCCGCTGCGTTTGGCGTGGCTCACGACCCTGGTCGCATTGGCGGTTTCGCCGTCGCGTCCTTCCCAGTGTTCAAAGCGTGCCCCGAGCACGGTTTTCCAGTCCCGCGCCAGTTTCCAGGTGTCCTGCAGGTACAGGCTGTCGATGCTGGTGCGGCCCGAGAACGACTGGTTGCGCGCACCCGGCTCGCCATTCAGCCAGTCGGTGGTGGCGCGTTCGATGGTGGACAGTTTATAGGCCGCACGCTGGTAGCCAAAGTCGAAGATGTGCGCGCCGCGCATGCCATCCGGACGGTACACGCCTTTCAGCGACAGGGTATTCCAGCCGGTGCCGCCCTGGTCCACGATACGGCCGGCGCCGCCGCCTGCCGCTGCCGGGCGCGCGGTAGTTGGCGCGCGCAGGATGTCGCGGCTGTAGTCATACAGGCTCGCCGCCGCTTCCCAGTCGAACACGCCCTTGGTATTGCTCTTCACCGTCAGGCCATGCATCAGGTGGCGCAATTCTTCTTTGCTGGAGTTGAAATCGGAAGCTGCCAGTGTGAAGCCGCGGTCATTGATCGATACCGGGCCGCTGAACACAGCCTTGCCTGCCATATCGCGCAGGTAGGTATTGGGCGTGCCGCTCGAATCATTCTGCCACCAGCCCAGCGAGTAGCTGGCGCGCACGGTCGGCGAAAAGTCATATGCCACCTTGATCTTGGCGTGGTCCTGCACCGTACTGTATTGGGTGGCGGTGCCGAGTATGTAGATGTCGCGGTTGGTACGGTCCTTGTCGGCCACGGCACCTGTGACAGGAACGCCGTTGCCGCCCGCCGCGCCGCTCGATATTGAGCGCGTGGTGTAAGTCTGGGGCTGGCCGTCGCTGTCGGTCCGGTTCACGCTGACAAACCATGACCAGGCGCCGTGGCGGTCGCCGAGCGACATGCTGGACTGACGCGCGGTCGAAGTCATATTCGTGTTGTACAGCTCAAACGGCTGGCGCACATACGCCACGCGGGCATGCGCTTCGAATTGCTTCGGCATGCGCGTCACATAATCAACTACCGCGCCAACCGAGTTGCCGCCGTAAGCCGCCGAGAATGGGCCGTACAGCACGTCGACACGCTCAATCTCTTCCGGCGCCACCATGCCCCAGCGCGGCGCAAACGTAGCGCCGTTGCCAAGATAGTTCGACAGCAGCACGCCATCAGCATACACCGCCGAACGCGCACTGTTGCCGGTGCCGGAGGCGCGGGTAGACAGCACGGCGTGGTTGTAGTCGCCGATATAGCGTTTGCGTACCAGAAGGCTTGGCAGGTACTTCAGCGCATCTTCCGCATCGCTGGCGTTGACCTGCTCTTCGATCTGGGCGCGGGTGATGCCCTCGATGGTGGTCGGGATCTGGGTCGGCAGCGAAGTCGGGTGGCTGCCGGCAATGACCACGGTGCCCACCATCTTGAGCGGCGATTCCCCTTCGTGATCGGCAAATGCCGGGGCCGGGAGGACAGCCAGCAAGGCGGCGGCCAGGGGGATGAGGCGGGTGTTCATGATGCTTCCTTTCTTGTTCTTGCGAGCGGAGGCCTTGCGACCGCGCCGCCAAAGGGCGCGTGCAATGCAAAGCCGGAGGTACTGCTGCGAAAGGTCAAGCGGAAGGCGGGGCGCGCGACGGCGGCGCATGGGATCCTTGCTGCGGCAGCGCTGCGGGAGCCTGCAATGCAGGCTCGGTGCGCGATGGCACCATCAGCGCCAGCATCACGCCGGCAGGTGGCGGCGGCACTGCGGGCAGGTCGGCCTGCACCATGCAGTAGCCGCATTTCTGCGCGACGTGGTGGGCTTTCGGCTGGGCGTGGCAGTGCGTGACTCTGCTACCGCCGCAAGCTACGGAGAGCAGTGTGGACAGCGTTGGCGCGGAGACGGCCAGCAGCATCGCAAACAGCGCGATCCTGACTATCCCGGCAATCCGTCTCCTGCTCCAGCCCATGGTGGCTCCCAAAATGCTAATCAATAGAGCGCATTGTAGGTACACGTTTCATGGGGCGATATGCCCTGGATCAAGTTTTCGCTTGCCCGCAGCGGACCGGCACTGATATCTTAAATCTTTCAGCCCTGACAACGCGCTATGGATCACCTAGTGGCTTTCGAGTTAGCAGGATTGTTGATCGGCCTCTCATGCCTGCCCAACTGGCTTATCGCTCGATGGTACGCGGCGCATGGCGCAAGGCCAGCGCTCAGGCGGGCCGCCGCCATCAATGGCGTCCTCGCCTTGATCGGTATCAGCCTGGTCGCCGGCTCGGTAGCGCTGGAATTAAGGCAAGCCAAACCCCTGCTCACTTATGCCTTCGGCTTGCTGGGAGTCGCGGGCTTGCTGGTCTCAGCGGCGCTTCACACTTTCGACGAGGAGTAGATCCTGATGACGCGGCGCACCGGGCCGCCTTCCGATGGCGGCGGCGGCGGCAGCGGCGAATCGCCGCAACCGCCGCAGGAACCGCAGCCGCTGCTGCAGCTCGATTCCGTGTTGAAGAAGCGCGCCAGCTTATCCTGCGGCAGGCCGCGGCGCGACAGGGCGTAGACGATCTGCTGGCGCCATGCGTCAGGCAGGTATTTCCTCGCCGCGTGCAGCGCGGCAGCGGCCACGATGATGCCGACGATGATCTCCTGCCACATGGTTCAGCCTCCGAGCGCCAGGGCGACGCGGTAAGTGATGAAAGTGGCGCTGTACGCCAGCACGAACATATAGCCCGCCATCAGCAGCGGATACTTCATCGAATTGGTTTCGCGCCGCACCACGGTCAGCGTGGACAGGCACTGCGGAGCGAACACGTACCAGGCCAGCAGCGCCAGCGCGGTCGGCAAGCCCCAGCTGGCCTGGATCACCGGCAGCAAGGTATTCGCCAGCTCGTCGCCGGTCTGCGACAGCGCATACACGGTGCCCAGCGCGCCGACAGCCACTTCACGCGCAGCCATGCCCGGCACCAGCGCAATGCAGATCTGCCAGTTGAAGCCGATTGGCGCGAAAATGAATTCCAGCGCGCGGCCCAGCATGCCGGCCACGCTGTAGTAGATCGGCGGATGGGTCGCGCCTTCCGGTGCGCCAGGGAAGCTGGACAGGGCCCACAGCAGCACCATCAGGGTCAGGATGGTGGTACCGACGCGCATCAGGAAAATCTTGGCGCGCTCGTACAGGCCGATCGCCAGGTTGCGCATATGCGGCCAGTGGTAGGCCGGCAGCTCCAGCATCAGCGGCTGGTTGCGTTTGGCGCGCATGGAGCGCTTCATGACCCAGGCCACCGCCATGGCGGAGATGATGCCGGCGAAGTAGAGGCAGAACAGCACCAGGCCCTGCAGATTGAACAGCCCCCACACTTCGCGGTCCGGGATGAAGGCGGCGATCACCAGCGCATACACAGGCAGGCGCGCCGAGCAGGTCATCAGCGGTGCGATCATGATGGTCACGATGCGGTCGCGCGGGTTCTGGATGGTACGCGCCGCCATGATGCCCGGAATCGCGCAGGCGAAAGAGGACAACAGCGGGATGAAGGCGCGGCCCGACAAGCCGACTCCGCCCATCAGGCGATCCAGCAGGAAGGCTGCGCGCGGCAGGTAGCCGCAATCTTCCAGCACCAGGATGAAGAAGAACAGGATCAGGATCTGCGGCAGGAATACCAGCACGGCGCCGACGCCGCCCAGCACGCCGTCCACCAGCAGGGAACGCAGCACGCCGTCCGCCATATGGGTCTTGAGCATCGCGCCGAGGTGTTCGACGCCGCCACTGATCATGTCCATCGGTACTGCGGCCCAGCTGAACACGGCCTGGAACACGCAGAACATCAGCACCGCCAGGATGATCGGGCCCATCAACGGATGCAGCACGAAATGGTCGATTTTCTCGGAGCGGTTGCCGCGGTCGTCGGCGTCTTTCACGGCGACCGACAGGATGCGGCGCACTTCGCGCTGGGTCTCTTCCACCGATACGGCGTCGATGGCGGACAGCGGGTTGGCCACGCTTTCATGGAACGGCCACAGGCCATCCAGCGCATCGACCAGGGCTTTCTCGCCGCCGCTCTTGACGGCTACGGTCTGCACCACCGGCATCCCGAGTTCCTGCGACAGCCTGGCCGCATCTACCACGATACCGCGCTTCCTGGCCACGTCGACCATGTTCAGGCACAGCACCATCGGCAGGCCGAGGCGCTTGATTTCAAGCACCAGGCGCAGGTTCAGGCGCAGGTTGGTGGCATCGACCACGCACACCACCACGTCGGGCGAGCGCTCGCCTTCGCGCAGCCCGGCGACCACGTCGCGCGTGATCATTTCATCGGGGGTATGGGCCGACAGGCTGTAGGCGCCCGGCAGGTCGAGCAGGCGGTACTGGTTGCCTGCTGCGGAAGTGAACTGGCCTTCCTTGCGCTCGATGGTCACGCCGGCATAGTTGGCGACCTTCTGGCGGGCGCCGGTCAGGCGGTTGAACAGTGCGGTCTTGCCGCAATTCGGGTTGCCCAGCAGGGCGACCATTGGCTGCTGCGCGACGACTGGCGCGGCCTTTTCTACTGCACCCATTGCATTTATTCCGGTTGGATCGAGATCAGCGCTGCTTCAAAGCGACGCAAGGCAAACGTGGCATTGCCTACTTTAATGGCGAGGGGCTCGCCGCCTGGCATGCCGCGCTTGAGCATGCGGATGCGCTCGCCAGGCACGAAGCCCAGCTCCATCAGGCGGCGCGCCAAGTCGGCGCCATCCTCGGTATCTTCTGGATTGCCCGGAGCGATATGGATCACCGTTCCGCTCTGCCCCACCGGCAGGGAATCAAGCTTGATCAAGGTAGGAGCAAGGGTCATGGCGAACTTTCCAGGGCGAAATACGACTTCGCCATTATAGATGAGAATTTAAATGAGAATTGTTCTTGAATAGGCTTGCATTGTAGCCCTGTTCGGGTAGAATGGAAACCGTAATGATAATGATTCTCATTGCGAGGATCGCAATCTTAGCCAGAAGGTAATTTTCGAAATGATCGTTTGTGTCTGCAACAACATCTCTGATCGAGAAATCCGTCAAGCCATAGATATGGGTATCAGCTCCATGGACGAGTTGCGCGAAGCGCTCGGCGTGGCCACCTGCTGCGGCAACTGCCTCAGCTATGCGGTGGAAGTGCTGGACGAACATCTGGGCAGCGGAATACAGGAGACTGTGCTCAAGCGCCCAACACTGACCGTGTAAGGAGCGCTTTATGCAATCGATGACTTTCCCGGCTGGCGGCGATTTCGGCGCCGGCGTTGGCGGCGCCAAGCTGACCAAGATCGCAGCGGTTGTCGCCTTGCATGCAGTCCTCGGTTATGCCTTTATCAACGGTACCATGCACCGCCTGGTGGACCGTATCCCTGAAGTGGTCAACGTCACGTTTGTGGCGCCGCCGCCACCTCCCCCGCCAGCCTCGCAGCCAAAGACGGTAGAAATCGCGCAGAAAGCGCCTTCGATTACCCCGCCGCCGCTGCCGATGCTGCCGGTCGTGATCGAAAACACCATTACCCTGCCGCCTTCGCAGGCGCGCGTGACTGAGCCCGCTCCGGCAACACCGGTCGCCGTGGCGCCGGTTGCTGCTGCGCCGGCAGCACCTGCCGCAGCGGCTGGCCCGCGCGTGATCTCCTCGGTGGAATATATCCGCGCACCGCAGCCGGTGTACCCGTCGGTGTCGCGCCGCATGGGCGAGCAAGGTGTCGTTACCTTGCGCGTGCTGGTGAATGAGAAGGGTTATGCCGAGCAGGCTTCGGTACAGAAGTCGTCCGGCTCCAACAACCTGGACGAAGCCGGCCGCGCCGCCGTGATGCGCGCGCTGTTCAAGCCGTATGTGGAAGATGGCAAAGCGCAGTCGGTCTATGTAGTAGTGCCGATTAATTTCCAGATGTCTTAAGAACCGGTAAACCCGGGTCCGACCCAAGGGTCGGCCCCGCCTAAGCAAACGCCGCGGCTTCTTTCGAAGTCCGCGGCGTTTCCGCATCAGTGCCAGGCACTTGTGCCTGACACTGCCTTACCGGTTTTAGAGGTCAGCCCACATCCGCAACAGGTTGTGATAATGGCCGGCCAATCCAACGGTAGCCTCATCATCCCCATGCGCGCCGCGCAGCTTCTGGATATTCTGGTCCAGCTCAAACAGCATGGAACGCTTCCAGTCATCGCGCACCATCGACTGCGTCCACAGGAACGAAGCCACGCGCTCACCGGCAGTCACCGGATTCACGCGGTGCACACTGCTGGCCGGGTAGACGATCGCATCGCCCGCCGGCAGCTTGACCTCATGCGCCCCGTAACTGTCCATCACGGTCAGCTCGCCACCCTCATACTCATCCGGCTCCGACAGGAACACCGTGGTGGAGACGTCCGAACGCATCACATCCGACGAACCCGCCATATGGCGGATCGCACCGTCGATATGCAGGCCGTAATTCTCGCCGCCGGTGTAGCTGTTGAAGTACGGCGGCAGGATCCTCAGCGGCAGCACCGCCGAATAGAACAGCGGGTTCTTCGCCAGCGCCTTGATGATGATATCCCCGAGTTCCAGCGCCAGCGGCGTCCCTTCCGCGATCTGCCGGTTGCGCTTGACCTGCGCCCCCTGCGATCCCACGCTGGCGCGGCCGTCGATCCATTCGGCGGCGGCCAGGCGTTGGCGGAAGTGTTTCACTTGCTCCGGCGTCAGCACGCCGGGGATATGCAGCATCATATTAGTAGCGGAAGTTCGCAGTCAGGATTGCGGTACGGCCCACGCCCACACCGGCATAGTGGTTGGAGCCCACCTTGTCGTAGTACAGCTTGTCCGTCAGGTTCTGGATGTTCAACTGCAGGCTGATGTTCTTGTTTACATCATAGCTCGCCATCGCGTCGTAGCGGGTGTAGCCCGGCACGAATTTGGTGTTGTTGATGTTGCTCCATACCTTGGACACGGCATTCACGCCGCCGCCAATCACCAGGCCTTGCATCAGGGTGTAGGAAGTCCACAGCGAGGCGCTCTGCTTCGGCGTTGCCGGGAAGGCGTTGCCGTTGAACGGGGAAGCTGCCCACACTGGAGCCGCAGTCGTGCCAACGTTCACGAAGCCATTGTCGTCCACTTTGGAATCGAGCCAGGTATAACCACCGAAGACCTGCCAGTTGGCGGTCAGCGCGCCGCTCACGCCCAGTTCAATGCCTTTGACGGACTTCTTGCCGACGTTCTGGGTGGTGCCGTCCACGTTGGTTACGCGGGCGTTGTTCATCTTGCTGGAGAAGATGGCGCCGCTGATCGACAGTTTGCGCGCCAGGATTTCCCACTTGGTGCCGAGTTCGAAGTTCTTGCTGTCCTGCGGCTTCAGGTTCTGCACGGTGGTCGAAAGGGCGTCCACGCCGTCGCCGCCGTCATTGCCTGGCGGGGTGGAGGAAGTGCCGTACGAGACGTAGATGCTGCTGTTGGCAGCCGGCTTGTACACCAGGCCCGCCTGGTAGTTGGCGAAACTGGATTTGTTTTCCGCGTCAATCGCTGCCACTACCGGCGTTGCGGCAGTGTTGGCATTGGTGTGCAGTTTGGTACGGAACTCGTCCCAGCGCACGCCCACGTTCAGCAGCCATTGCGGGTTGAATTCGATGGTGTCGAAGCCGTACACCGAGCGCGAGTTGCTGTGTACATTGGTGTTGTTCGGCGCCACGCTGCGCACCTGGCCGACAGTCCATGGATCGAACGGATTCGGGTTGGCCAGGGTGGTGCAGTTGTACAGGGTTGCCGCGCCTGCGGTTGGGCAGGTGGTGGTCTTGGTCAGCGGGTTGTTGGTGCCTGGGGTGAAGTTGTAGGTCGCGCGGTCGGTGACTTCGCGGCTCACTTCGACGCCGGTGGTGAAGCTGTGCTTGACGCCGGCAGCCACCAGCGAACCGGTCAGGCTGGACGCATTGGCCAGCGATTCGGTCTCCGCATTGCGGCTGTTATGGCGGCGCCATACGGTACCGTACAGCACCACGTTGCCCTTGGAGTCGTCCGGCAGCGTGTATACGTATTCGTTGCCGGTCTTGCCGTAACGGGTCACGTTGCGGAAGGTCAGGTTGTTGCCGAACTCGTGCTTGATGTCGATCGTGCCGATGTCCGACTTGGTGTCGCGGAAATCGCGGTCGACCAGGCCGTAGAAGGTTTCGCTCGGCACGTTGACCGGCTTGCCGACGCCGTTTTTGGCCACGTTGGGGCCGGTGGTGAACGGATTATCGAATGGCACGCCGGCGTCAGGCAGTTCGCTCGACTTGTAGTGGTAGTAGCTCAGGTTGACCTTGGTCGGACCGGCCAGGCCGAAAGCAACGCTCGGTGCGAAGCCCCAACGGTCGCCGTAAATTTCATCGTGGTGACCGGCGACATGGTTTTCGTGGCCCATCAGGTTCAGGCGCACGGCGGCGTTATCGCCGATGGTGCGGTTCACGTCGGCGGTAACACGGCGGTATTTCGCCGTGCCCAGGCCGACGCTGGCGTTGCTGAAGTTTTCGGCCTTGGCGGATTTGGACACCATATTGATGCCGCCGCCAGCGGAGGAACGGCCGCCGTAGGCGGAATTCGGGCCCTTCACGACTTCGATCTGCTCCAGCGCGAAGATCTCGCGCGACTGGGAGCCGCTGTCGCGGATGCCGTCGATATAAGTGTCGGTCTGGGCGTTGTAGCCACGGATGAACAGGTTGTCGCCCACCGGCTGGCCGCCTTCAGCAGCGCCGACGGTGATGCCTGGCACGGTGCGCAGGGCGTCGGTCAGGGAAGTGGCGCCGGTCTGGGAGATGACCTCGGCCGGGATCACGGTCACCGATTTCGGGGTATCCAGCAGCGGGGCGGTGAATTTGTCGGAGGCGGATTTCTTGACCTGGAAATCGCTGCCATTCTGGCCGGTGACGACCACTTCCTGCATTTTTTGCTCTGGGGCAGCGGTGTTGGTATCGGCTTGTGCTACTGGCATCACCAGGGAGGCGGCGATGGCGGCGAGCGTAGCTGGCGCGTGCTTGCGGCTCTTAATATAGGACATGGACAGCTCTGAATTGTTGGAGTAAAACGCAAATGATAATAGTTTTCATTTACATTAGCAATGTCGTTAGCAATCCTATGTTGCCCCCATGACTAGGTTGGCGCCCTGCTTCGTGGCAAAATGCCATTATTCCCAACCAAATAAGAAGGCAACCCCATGAAGGGCGACAAAGACGTTATCCGTCTGCTGAACGCACAGCTGACCAACGAGCTGACGGCAATTAACCAGTACTTCCTGCATGCACGCATGTACCGTCACTGGGGCTTCGACAAGCTGGGCAAGAAAGAGTACGAAGAGTCGATTGGCGAAATGAAGCATGCCGACCGCCTGATCGACCGCATCCTGATGCTGGATGGCCTGCCCAACCTGCAAGCCCTGCACAAGCTGCTGATCGGCGAAAACACCGAAGAAATGCTGGCCGCCGACCTGAAGCTGGAAAAAGGCGCGCATGTGACCATCAAGGAAGGCATTGCGCAATCGGAAAAAGTCGGCGATTACGTATCGCGCGACCTGCTACTCGATATCCTCAAGGATACCGAGGAGCACATCGAATGGCTGGAAACCCAGATCGACCTGATCGGCAAGATCGGCATCCAGAACTACCTGCAATCGCAGATGTCGGACGCTGAGTAATGCCAGGCCAGAGTCCGGAGTTGCTGCGCCGCCTGCTGCGCGCAAAAGACCGGATGGACGCCGCCTCGCACGAGGAATGGCCGGTAAGCCGCCTGGCGCAGGTGAGCTGCGTCTCTGCAACTCACTTCGCCCGCTCTTTCAAGGAGGCTTTCGGCCTGCCTCCCCATCGCTACCTGCTGACACGGCGCATCGAACGCGCGGTGACGCTGCTGCGTGAAACCGGCTTGCCCATCACCGACATCGCTTATTCCACCGGCTGGAACAGCATTGGCACCTTCGGGCGCACTTTCCGCGATATCACAGGCAAGAACCCGGGCGACATCCGGGAACAGGTGCGCGCCGAAGCAGAGCAGGCCGGCCGGGTTCCAGCCTGCGTGCTCAGCGCTGCGCACCGCCCCGACCTCACAATGGCAGTTTCGGAGAAGCGGCGCCAGGAAAGCGTCCCTACAATGGAGTCTCACTTAAAGGAGACCACCCCATGACCCAAGGTATTCAAACTGTAGGCTTGTATGTTCGTGACCAGGATGAAGCGCTGGCTTTCTATGTCGACAAGCTCGGCTTCAAGGTCCACACCGATGTGCGCAACGGCGACTACCGCTGGCTGACCGTGCAGCATCCTGACCAGCCTTCGTTCCAGCTCGGCCTCTACGTGCCAGGCGCACCAGTGCACGATGCGGCAACTGCGCAAGCACTGCATGCGCTGGTCGCCAAAGGCGCCATGCCGCCGATGGTGCTGGAAGTCGAGGATTGTTTCGCCGTCTACGACAAGCTGCACCAGAAAGGCGTGGAATTCACCCAGGAGCCGGTGGAACGCTACGGCACAGTGGATGCCGGCTTCCGCGACCCGTCCGGCAACGGCTGGAAAATGATCCAGACCCGCCGCAAGGTAGCCGCAGCTTAATCCAGGCCCCAGGCTGAGCGCCAGGGCGCGTAGAACGCCGGATCCGGCGATACCGCGCCCGCAATGCCGCACACTGCGCCGGCAAAGGCATTGGCGCGCGCCAGGACCAGCGGCGTCTCCCAGCCGCGCGCGCGGCCCGCCAGGAACACGGCGGCAAACGCATCACCCGCCCCCACCGAATCGACGAACTGCGCCGGCTTGCTGGTGCAGTGATCGACCACCCGCGTGCCATCGGCGCCGAAAAACATGGCGCCACGCTCACCCAGCGTGACCAGCAGGCCCTGGAGGGAAAAGTTGTGCATCATGGCGCGCGCTTCCGCCTCAACGGCGGCGCAGTCCATGTCGACCGTGTCGGGGCAGGTGTGGCAGTACCACGAGAACAGCGCCTGCAATTCGTCCTCATTGACTTTCACGATATCGGCTTGCTGCATCGAGTCAAACACCACAGATTCGTCCGCCCCGTCGCGCAGGTTCAGGTCGAGGAAATGTTCGGCATCGTCCGCGCCGGCCAGCACCGCATTGAGCGCAGCGCGCGAAGCAGCTTCGCGCTGGGCCAGGGTGCCAAAATAGACCGTGTTGGGAGAGAAGGCGCGCATCACATCGACTGCGGCCGCCGTCTCGATATGGTCATAAGCCTGCTCCGCCAGGATGTGGAAGCGGTGCCCGCCATTGCCATCGCGTTCGACCAGCACGCGGCCGGTCGGTTGCCGGCCATGCTGCAAGCCTTCGGCGCTCATGCCGAAGGCCGCAAACGCATCGCGCACCTGGTCGCCGTAAGCGTCATTGCCGACACGCGTCACCATCAGCGCAGGCAGGCCCAGGGCCGTAAGATTGCGCGCTACATTGAAGGGGGCGCCGCCTACTATCTGCTGGTCGCCAAAATCATCCAGGAGGGCTTCGCCAAATACCAGTACTCGCTCTGACATTGCTGCACTCCCCCATGTTGTTCGGCTCGGGCTATTTTAGCAAAACTGCCTCCTGGCGCGAGGAAGCTTCTGCCAGCGGGCGCGCCGCGCGCAGCTTGACAAACAGCACCGCCACGGCAGCACACAGCAGCAGCGCGCCCGCCAGGCGCACGACATTGGCGGGGTCGCCGTGCAGCAAGCTGCGGTAATACAGTGGCAAGGTGAAAATCTGGATGATCATGGGAATCACGATGAACATATTGAAGATGCCCATGTACACCCCGGTGCGCTCAGGCGGAATGCTGCCGGCAAGCATCACATAGGGATTACCCATGATGCTGGCCCAGGCCAGGCCGATGCCCAGCATTGGCCACAGCAATTGCAGGGGTTCTCGGATCAGCGGGATGCACAGCATGCCGGCGCCGGCTGCCGCCAGGCAAATGCTGTGCGTGATCTTCGGGCCGAAGCGGCGCGTGAACGGCACCAGCGCGAAGGCGGCAATGAAGGCGACAAAGTTGTAGAACGCTCCCACCTGCCCATTCAACAGGCCCGCTTCGCGGAAGCCTGCCGACGCCGGGTCGGACGTCTTATAGATGGAAGACGCCAGCGCCAGCATGATGTACTGCCAGTAGCAGAACATGGCGTACCACTGGAACAGCTTGACCACGGCCAGTTGCTTCATGGTCGGCGGCATGTCGCGCAGCGCCTGCGTGATTTCCTGCAAGGTATGGCGCCAGCCGGTCGGCTTCGCGCGCAACTCCGCTTCTTCCTGCGGCGACAGCGGCAATTCAGGCGTGGTCCGGCAACTCCAGAGTACCGAGGCAATCGAGATCACGGCACCCAGCAGGAAGGCGCCGATCACGGTATAAGGAATGTGGTGGCTGTTGACAGCGTCGCGGCTGGTGCCGAGGTAGACCAGGATCGAGGGCGTAAGGTAGGCCAGGGTCTGGCCCAGCCCCGTGAATGCGCTCTGGGTCAGGAAGCCGAGCGAATGCTGGCGCACGGCCAGGCGGTCGCTGACGAAGGCACGGTACGGCTCCATCGTCACGTTGTTGGCCGCATCAAGGATCCACAGCAGGCCGGCGGCCATCCACAGCACGGGGCTGAAGGGCATGGCCAGCAGGCCAAGGCTGCAAATCATGGCGCCAACCAGGAAGTAAGGCGTGCGGCGGCCCCAGCGCGTGACGGTACGGTCGCTCAGGGCGCCGATGACGGGCTGCACCAGCAGGCCGGTGACGGGGCCGGCCAGCCACAGGTAAGGCAGGCTGGCTTCATCGGCGCCCAGGTATTTGTAGATCGGGCTCATGCTGCTCTGCTGCAGCCCGAAGCTGAACTGGATGCCGAAGAAGCCGATGTTCATGTTGACGATCTGCCGGAACGACAGATGCGGTTTGTGCTGCATCATCGCGTCGCTCCTTCCGCTGCCGCCTGCCAGCGCTGGGTCCATGGTTCGTAAAACGCCAGGTCTTGCGGCACAGCGCCCGACAGGCTGCACACGGCGCCGGCGAAGGCGTTGGCGCGCGCCATGGTCAGCGCCAGGTCCCAGCCTTGCACATGGCCGTGCAGGAAGACGGCGGAGAAGGCGTCGCCGGCGCCTACCGTGTCGACCAGTTTGTACGGTTCCTCGTTGCCATGCTCGCGGATGATGCGGCCATCCGCAGCAATATACATCGCGCCGCGCGGCCCGAGGGTGACAACCATGGCCTGCAGCTTGAATTTTTCGATCAGCAGCGAACAGGCCGGAGGCAGTTCCGGGTCGTGGGCGCGCACCAGTTGCGGCCCGTTTGGCGCGTACCAGGACAACAGCGCCGCCAGTTCGTCCTCGTTGACTTTCAGGATGTCGGCGTGGCGCAGCGACTCATAGACACTGCGCTCGGTGTACTGGCCTTCGCGCAGGTTCAGGTCGAGGTAGCGCGTGGCCTGGCTGGCGTCCAGCAGTTCGATCAGTGCAGTGCGTGAAGTCAGGTGGCGTTGCGCCAGGGTGCCGAAGTACAGCACTTGCGGTTTGGCCGGGGCGAAGGCGGCGCGCGCGGATTCGGCCTCGATATGGTCATACGCCTGGCCGGGCAGGATGTGGAAGGCGTGGCCTTGCCGGCCGCGCTCCACCACCACCCGTCCGGTGGGCCAGGCGGGATCGGTTTGCAAGCCCCATTGCGGCATGCCGTAGCGCTCGAATTCCGCGCGCACGGCGGCGCCGTTGGCATCCTGCCCGATGCGGGTGATCATCAGGGCTGGCGTGCCGAGAGCGGCCAGGTTGCGCGCCGCGTTGAAGGGGGCGCCGCCGACTACCTGTTCGCTGCCGAAATCATCGACGAGGGCTTCGCCGAACATTGCCACACACATGGCTGTCTCCATCATTGTTGTCAGTTATCGCGTAGAAGCCATTGCATGGCCCATGGCGCCAAGGTGATTTCCCCGGACAGCGTGCGGCGCTCGATGGTATCGCTCCAGTGGCCCTGCAACGTGAACGGCTGCGGCTTGCCCGAAAAATTGTATAGCGCGAGGAAACCCGGGCCGCGCTGCAGCGCCAGCACTGGCGGTGCCGATGGCAGCAACGCGCGCGGTTCACCCGCCGCCAATGCCGGGATGCGCTGGCGGGCAGCCACCAGGGCTCGCAAGGCAGCGTAGACGCGGCCCGCTTGCGTGCTGCTGTCGTGGCGCTCGGAGAAGCGCTGTTCGTCCAGCAAGGGGCGTTGCAGCCAGCGGCTGTCCATCGCGCGATCCGGGCGCTGGCGGAAGCTGTAATCATTCGCCTGGCCCAACTCGTCGCCCATGTACAGTACCGGCAGCGCGCCAAAACCGAGCACCAGGCCATGCAGCAGCAGCAGGCGCCGCAAGGCCAGCGTTTCCGCCTCCACATCGCTCGCAACTTCCAGTCCGGCCAGGCTGGCTGCCATGCCGTTGCTGCCGTGCGCGGCGTGGGGATCGCTGCTCTGGAACGCTTCGCCGCGAGCGAAGCTGCCGTTCGCACCAGCGAAGAAACGCGAGATGGCGGCCAGGCGCGCCTGAGGGTCGCCCGCCTCCGATGCCTCCGCACGCAGTACGTTCCAGCCGATGTCATCGTGGCAGCGCACATAACTGAGCCAGCTCGCATTCGGCGGCAGCGGCGGCGTGCCGGCGACCACGCTGCGTACCAGTGCTGCATCCTGTTCAGCCAGCGCGCCCCAGGCGGCCGCCATCAGGCTGCTGTGATAGGCGATATGGCATTCCGGCTGCGCGGGCTGGCCAAAGTATGCAGGCAGTTCGCGCATCGGCACGATGGCCTCCGCCTTCAACAGCACGCCTGGTGCCGCAATGGAGGCCAGCGCACGCAGGGCTTGCAGGATCAGGTGCGCTTCCGGCTGGTTCATGCAATTTGTGCCCTCCCGCTTCCACAGGAATGCCGTGGAATCCAGGCGAAACACCTCTACTCCCCGGTTGGCCAGGCGCAGCAAGGTCGCTGCCATGGCGGCAAACACTTCCGGGTTCGACCAGTTCAAATCCCACTGGTAGGGATAGAACGTGGTCCACGCCCAGCCGTCCAGCGCCGGCACATGGGTGAAGTTGCCGGGCGCCGCCTGCGGGAACACCTGGCCCAGCGTGCGTTCGTAGGAATCAGCTTGCGAACGGCCCGGGAACACGTGGAAGAACTTGCGCAGGCGCTCGTCGCCTTCGCGTGCGCCGCGCGCCCAGTCATGATCGTCCGCCACATGGTTCAGGATGAAGTCCGCGCACAGGCTGATGCCCGCGCTGCGCAATTTTCCGGTCAGCGCCTCAAGGTCGGCATTGCTGCCGAAGCGTGGATCGACCTCTTCGAAACTGGCGACGGCAAAACCGCCGTCATTCTCCCCTTCCCGCATCTTCAGGAACGGCAGCAGGTGCAGGTAGCGCACACCCAGTTCCTGCAGGTGCGGTATGCGGGCTGCCACGCCGCGCAAGTCGCCGCCCAGCCGATCGACGTAACCGCAGTAGCCAAGCATCTGCTGCCCGAGGAACCAGTCCGGCTGCGCGGCGCGCGCCGTATCCAGCGCGGCCAGCTCCACGCCGCGCGCGCCATGCAATTCGCCGACGGCGGACAGCAGGCTGCCATACCATTGCTCGAATCCGTGCGCCTCGCCGTACAAGCGATGCAGGCAGCTGTGCAGCGCCGGACCGTGTGCCGCATAGCGGCGTGCAGCTTCCGGGCGCAGCGGCTCCGGCACGGCGCCGAGCAAATGGTGGATGGATGAAGACATCGGCATTGCGGTTTCCAAATCAGAAGGAGTAGTTCAGGCCCATCTTCACGGCACGGCCGCCGATCGAACGCGCGGCATGGCCATCGCCCTCAACCTCGGTGTAGCCGATCTTGTTGGACAGGTTGTTGACGCTCAGCGACAGGCTCAGTTGCGTATTGAACTGGTAGCGTGCGAACAGGTTCACTGTGTGGAAGGCTGGCATGTTGATGGTGTTCGCATCGTCCGCCCACGAACGGCCGGTGCCAACCACGCTGCCGCCCACGGTCAGCGGACCGGCGTTGTAGCTCGGCGCGACCTGGTAGGTAATACGGGCCTGGCGGCGCGGCGTGCGGCCGATGGTGGACTCCTGCCCTGCGGCTGCACCCACGATCTCGGCATCGGTCCAGGTCAGGCCGCCGTTGATGCGGAAGTCGCCAAGGCCCCACGCCGCTTCCAGCTCGGCGCCTTTGGCGTCGTAGCGGTTGGCAGTACTGATCTGGGTCGTGGCTTCGAAGTTCGATTCCGCAGTCTTGGCACGGAACAGGGTCAGGAAGGCGCTGGTACTGCCGGAGCGCCATTTCACCCCGCCCTCCACCTGCCGCACGGTGTTGATATTGATCGGCGCACTGCCATCGAGCGGAGTGCCGAACAGGATGCGGTCTGCGTTGAAAGCCACGCCATCGCTGACACGGGCAAACAGCGCCAGGTCGCGATTGAGCTGGTAATTGCCGCCCACCGAGTACGAAGTGTGGTGGATCTTGTAGTCGACCAGTTGTTCGTTGGCCGGCTCGTACGCCAGGCCATTGGCGGCGATATTGGCACTACCATTGGCACGCTGGCGATCCTGGCGCACGCTGGCGTCAAAGTTCAACGGCCCCTTTTCCCAGCCCACGTTCAGGTAGGGCGAGAGCAGCTTGTACTCCATGTCCACCGCGCGCATGCAGCAGCCGCCGAAAGCCGGGCCGACATAACCGGGGGTGGCCGACGCGGTCTGCAGCAAGGCAGGCTTGTCGCCCGTGAGCTGCATCAGGTACTCATTGAAGTTCCAGGTCAGGCCCAGCTTCTGCAGCGAGGTGTACAGGCCGCCGGTGGTGGTCAACCTGCCGCCGTTGATGGCGAAGGTCTTGGCCAGCTTCAGGTCGTTCAGCGTGTTATCGGCATTGTCGATCGACGTATTGAACACCACGGCGGAGAAAGCCATGCCGTTGTAGGCCTTGCCCTTATCAGGGCCGCTGGCAATGATGTAATTTCCGGCCACGCCATTATTGGCGGGGAAGACGCCGAGGAAGCGGCCGCTGTTGTTCGACTTGCGGAAGCTGTCGCTCAGCGTGATGCCATTGCCCAGATCGAAGGAAGCGGCAAGGCCGAAGCTGTCGCTCTTCACGCGCAGGCCGTCGTTGACGTTGCTGGATGCCTTGCCATTTTCCCTGGTCAGCGCAATATCGCGCGTCCAGTATGGCGAATAGAAGGTGGTGTCGCGCGGGTCGATGCCGGGGATTTCGCTGATGCGGCCATTGGTCACCCGTACCGGTACCGGCAACGCCGTCGGCGCCTTGTCATCCAGGTGCTTGAAGGACAGCCTGATCCAGCCATTCGCCAATTCCTGCGTGATGTTGCCGCGGACCTGGCCGCCTTCCTGCGTATTCATGCCGGTGTTGCGCTGGCCTTCGCCGCTGCGGTAATGGCCGCCGATGAAGAAGCGGGTCCTGTCGGCCAGGCGCCCGCCGTAGTCGAAGTCGTAGCGGGTTTCGTCGTAACCCAGGCCGCGCTGGATGCCGATATTGCCGCCCTGCTGTTCGCCGGTCTTGCTGATGAAGTTGATGATGCCGCCCGGCGAATTGGTGGCCAGGGTGGAGGCGGAACCGCCGCGCACCACTTCCAGGTGATCCAGCGCGCCGTCGATCTTCACGTAGCTGTCCGGTGTGATGAAGTTGAAATCGCCTGATTGCAGCACGGGCAGGCCATCCTCCTGCATCTGCACGTAGCGTGCACCGCCGGCGGAAATCGGCACGCCGCGCACGGTGATATTGGCATTGCCTTCGCCGCCCGAGGACTCGGCCCGCACGCCGGGCACAGAGCGCAGCACTTCGGCGGCGCTGGTTGGGGCGGACAGGGAAATGGCTTCCGGTTCCATCGTGCTGACCGAGACGCTGGAACGCATTTTTGAGCTGCGGCTGGCGGTACCTGTCACCACCACGCGCTCGAGTTTCAGGCCGTCCGCCTGGGCGGCAGCCTGGCCATCGGCAGCTGAGGTTTGCGGGGCGGCTTCCTGCGCGAATGCAGGGTGGGCGAATGCAGCAGCGATGGCAGCAGCCATGCAGCCACGCTGGGCTGTACGTAAAACCATTGTCTCCTCCGTTGATCGGGCTTATTCATCGGCCATTTGGCCGCGTCTGTTTATCTGCAGATGCCTCATTATTCATCAGCTTTTTGCAAATTGCAATCGATTGCAAAGATTATTTGCAAAACGCCAGTGCGCGAGCAATTTACGCAATGCAAACGGTTGTAATTAAAGCGAACTGGCGCGCTGAATCAGGGAGGTAGGGAGTTCGATCGAGTGGGCCGCCTGGCCTTCGGTCTGGGCCAGCAAGGCCGCCACCATGGCACGCCCGGCTTCCTGCACGGGCTGGCGCACCGTGGTCAAAGGAGGATGGAAATAGGAAGACAGTTCGATATCGTCGTAGCCGACCACCGCCACCTCGCCCGGCACCGAGCGTCCTTGCTCGCGCAAGGCGTTGATGGTCATCATGCCCAGCAAGTCGGAGCAGGCAAACACCGCGTCGTACTGCACGCCGCGCCGTGCCAGTTCGGCCACAGCTTCACGCCCACCCTCCGGCAGGAAGGAGGCGGCCACGCACAGTTCGGGCTTGATCGCGATGCCGGCCGACTGCAAAGCCGCGCAATAGCCGCGATAGCGCTGTTCGACTTCGGGCAGGCGCGTGTCGCCGAAAAAGGCGATGCGGCGCCGCCCCTCTGCCAGCAAATGCCCGGCAGCCAGGCGGCCTCCGCTCAGGTTATCGCCGCCCACCGTGCAATACAGTTGCTGCGGCAGCTGCGCGCCCCACACCACCAGCGGCACATGGCGCGCCGCCATTTCGTTCAACTGGTCGTGATGGCCCCACTGGCCGATCAGGATGATGCCGATCGCGCGGCCGGTATCGAACGGCGTGGCAGCCGTGTCGAGCTGCTCGGCATCGACGCGCGAGAGCAGCATGTCGAAGCCCTGCTCCGTCAGCGCATCGGCCAGGGAGCCGATCATCGACAGGAAGAAGGGATCGGAAAGGCTCTGGTGCACCTTGGTGTCGGACGGCACCACCACCGCCACCGAGCGGTTCTGCTTCAGCCGCAGGTTCTGCGCGCCGACATTGATGGTGTACTTGAGCGAACGCGCCAGCTCCATGATGCGGGTGCGCGTTTCCTCGTTGACCAGCTTACTGCCGGCCAGCGCACGCGATACCGTGGAGGTGGACACCCCCGCCAGGCGGGCAATGTCCGCCATCTGCAGGCGTTCCTGGGACGGTGGCTTGGCTGCCATGCGGGGCGGCGCTTACGCCTGCGGTACGGTGTCTTTGAAGGATTGGCGCTCGGACAGCTTGTCGAACAGGCGGCCCAGGTTCGGATGCCTGCTGCGCCAGTCGATTTCCGGGAAGCGGAAGCTCAGCCAGCCCAGGCAGCAGCCGACAGCGACGTCGGCCAGCGAGTAATGGTTACCGGCGCACCAAGGGTCGTCATCGAGTCGCTCGGCCATGGAAGCCAGCCCCAATTCCACCTTGAGCATCTGGCGTGCGATCCAGGATTCACTCTGCAGCTCTTGCGGGCGCTGGTTGCGCTCCAGGCGCATCAGCACGGCGGCATCGAGCACGCCGTCAGCCAGCGCTTCCCAGCACTTGACGTTGGCGCGTTCGCGGCCATTCGGCGGCAGCAGCTTGGACACCGGCGACACCGAATCCAGGTACTCGACGATCACGCGCGAATCCTGCATGGCATAGCCGTCTTCCATGATCAGGCATGGCACTTTGCCAAGCGGATTCAGTTTCTGGATGGTGGTGTCCGGCGCCCAGACGTTTTCCAGTTCCAGTTGATAGTCGAGTTTTTTTTCCGCCAGGACGACACGAACCTTGCGTACATAAGGGCTGGCGAGAGAACCGATTAGTTTCATAGATGCTGAAAGTGGAGAATTAGACAACAGTATAGCATCGCGCCCAGATAGCAGGCGCAGCGGAGTGGCCGGGGGGACGACGACCGGCCAATGGTAAAATCCTGTTTTTTCCCGCCTCCTCCCAGCCTTATCATGACAACTCCTTACTCCACCCTGTCGGCCCTGTCCCCGCTGGACGGCCGTTATGCTTCGAAAACCGACAAGCTGCGTCCGATCCTGTCCGAGTCCGGCTTCATGCACCACCGCGTGAAGGTCGAAATCGCGTGGCTGCAAGCGCTGTCCCTGGCTGGTTTCGCCGAAATCAAGCCATTCTCCGCTGCCGGCACCGCCCTGCTGGACAAGCTGGCTGCCGAGTTCAGCGAAGCCGATGCCGCCCGCATCAAGGAAATCGAAGCCGTCACCAACCATGACGTAAAGGCTGTGGAGTACTGGCTGAAGGAAAAAGTGAAAGACGTGCCTGAGCTGGTGGCCGCCTCCGAGTTCATCCACTTTGCCTGCACTTCGGAAGACATCAACAACACCTCGCACGGCATGATGCTGAAGGCAGCGCGCGACGGCGTGATGGTGCCGGCCCTGAACGGCCTGGTGGCCCGCCTGAAAGAAATCGCCCACGCCAACGCCGAGCTGCCGATGCTGAGCCGCACCCACGGCCAGACCGCCAGCCCGACCACCCTGGGCAAGGAATTCGCCAACGTGATCGCCCGCCTGCAGCGCGCCATCGAGCGTATCGCCAAGGTGGAAATCCTGGGCAAGATGAATGGCGCCGTAGGCAACTACAACGCCCACCTGTCGGCTTACCCATCGTTCGACTGGCCAGCATTTTCCAAAAACGTGATCGAGCAGCGCCTGGGCCTGGTGTTCAACCCGTACACCATCCAGATCGAACCGCACGACTACATGGCCGAGCTGTTCGACGCGTTCGCCCGCGCCAACACCATCCTGCTCGACCTGAACCGCGATATCTGGACCTATGTGTCGCTGGGCTACTTCAAGCAGAAGCTGAAGGCCGGCGAAATCGGCTCTTCGACCATGCCGCACAAGGTCAACCCGATCGACTTCGAAAACTCGGAAGGCAACCTGGGCCTGGCCAATGCCGTGCTGAAGCACCTGTCTGAAAAACTGCCTGTGTCGCGCATGCAACGCGACCTGACCGATTCGACCGTGCTGCGCAATATTGGCGTCGGTCTCGGCTACACCCTGCTGGCATACGATTCGTGCCTGCGCGGCCTGAACAAGCTGGAAGTCAATCCTGCCCGCCTGGCAGCGGACCTGGACGCGTCGTGGGAAGTGCTGGCGGAGCCGGTGCAGACGGTGATGCGCCGTTATGGCATCGAGAACCCGTACGAGCAACTGAAGGAACTGACCCGCGGCAAGGGTATTACCAAGGAAGCGCTGCGCGAGTTCATCACCAATCTGGCGATTCCGCAAGAAGCCAAGGAGCAATTGCTGGCCATGACGCCAGGTAATTACATCGGTATTGCTGCTGCGCTGGCGAAAGCCATCTAAACCGGTAAACCAGGGCCTGACCCGCAGGGTCAGACCCTGAATGATTTCGCGGCCGCGGCCGAATTACCGGTTTTAAGCAAGCTGTAAGCAAGTTAAGTTACCCTCTGGTATATTAGTTCTAACACGTACTATCTACCAAGGGTCACAATGGAACGCTACTCACGAACCGCAATTGCGCTGCACTGGCTGATCGCCGTGCTGATCGTAGCCGCGTTCATCCTCGGCCTGGTGATGACCGACATCCCCGGCCTGACCCCGACCAAGCTCAAATACTATTCCTGGCACAAATGGATGGGCATCACCGTGCTCGCCCTGGCCGCCTGCCGCCTGCTGTGGCGCCTGAATCAAAAGCCGCCTGCGCTGCCGGTCTCCATGACCCAGGGCCAGAAAAAAGCCGCCGAAGCTGGCCACTGGTTCCTCTACTTCCTGATGTTCGCCGTGCCGATTTCCGGCTACCTGTACACCACCGCCGCCGGCGTGCCAGTGGTCTACTTCGGCATGTTCAAGATTCCGTCCCTGTTTGAAGCCAGCCCGGCCCTCAAGGAAATCCTGAAACCGGTACATTACTGGCTGAACATGCTGCTCGCCGCCGTTGTCATCGGCCACGTTGCGGCAGCGCTGAAACACCAATTCATCGACAAGGACGGCCTGCTCAAGCGCATGCTGCCATAACCTGGAGCCACACCCATGAAGAAAAGCGTATTACTGGCCGCCCTGCTGGCCGTGGCGGCTGCAGCCAGCGCCGCCGTGCTGAAAGCCGATCCTGCCAAGAGCAGCGTATCGGCCGTGTTCAAGCAAATGAACGTGCCGATCGAATCGAAGTTCAAGAAGCACAATATTGTCATCGACTACAACGCTGCCGCGCCCGACACATCCAAGGCTACGGTCGAAATCGAGACCGCCAGCCTGGACCTGGGCGAAGCCGAAATGAATGCGGAAGTAGCCAAGAAAGACTGGTTCAACTCCGCCCAGTTCCCGAAAGCCACCTTCGTCTCCTCCGCAATCAAGAGCGCCGGCCCGGGCAAGCTGAATGTCAGCGGCAAGCTGACCATCAAAGGCAAGGCCGCCGATGTGACCTTCCCGATTACCGTCAAAGCCGACGGCGGCAAGCAAGTATTCGATGGCGCACTGCCGATCAAGCGCCTGGCCTTCAACGTCGGTGAAGGCGAATGGAAGGACACCGGCATGGTTGCTGACGAAGTGACCATCAAGTTCCACGTAGTAGCTCAATAAACCCCTGGAGACACAATGAAACTGAAGTTCCTGACCGCCGCCTTGCTGGCCGTATCGGCTGTTGCCGCCAACGCCGCGACTTATAAAATCGACCCGACCCATACCTACCCGAGCTTCGAAGCCGACCATATGGGCTTGTCGGTCTGGCGCGGCAAGTTCGACAAGACCAGCGGCACCATCCAGATGGACCTCGCGGCCAAGACCGGCAGTATGGACATCACCATTGACGCGGCCTCGATCGATTTCGGCATGGACAAGATGAACTCGCACGCCAAGTCGCCGGAAATGTTCAACGTCGAGAAATTCCCGGACGTGACCTACAAGGGCAAGCACTTCAAATTCGAAGGCGACAAGCTGGTGGCCGTGGAAGGCGAACTGACCATGCTGGGCGTGACCAAGCCGGTCACCCTGAAAGTCAACAAGTTCAAGTGCATCATGCACCCACGCTACAAGCGCGAAGTCTGCGGCGCCGACGCGACGGCTGAATTCAAGCGCACCGATTTCGGCCTGAACTACGCCACCCCGGCCTTCGCTCCCGAAGTGAAGCTGGCGATCCAGGTCGAAGCCATCAAAGACGAGTAAAAATGTCCACCTCGGGGTCAGGAACAGAAGTGGACATTTCCGCGAGGAATGTCCACATTCGTTCCTGACCCCATGGTGCACATTTTTTACGGCAATTCTCGCTCGTAAGCGGCACGCACCGCATCCCTGGCATGTTCCCATGCCATGCGCGATTTACCCTTCACTGATTCCCAATCACGTTCCAGCTGGTCTTTCAGCTCTTCCCACGTGCCGCGATAGCGCTGGCGCGCGGTGTAGCCGAGCATATAGGCCGGCTCGTAATCGTCGTAATCGAAGGTGGGATCGAAGTAGGCCTCGTTGCGGTAGTGGTCCTGCCAGTAAACCCGTTCTTCGCTCGGGTTGAGCAAGGTTCCGATGCCCTGCCCGGCCATGCCGCCGGCCAGGGCGCCAATCGCGCCACCCGCCGCCATGCCGATCGGGCCGGCCGCTGCGCCAGCCGCAATGCCTGCAGCGGCGCCGCCGCCGGCACCGACACCGGTGGCCAGGTTATGGTCATCTTCATCGTCCTCCAGTTGCGGGTTGACGATTTCCGCCGTGCCCTTGCCGACAAAGGCGCCAGCCACGCCGCCAATCACGGCGCCGGCAACCATGCCCGGCAGCCCGGCCGGTGAACCGGCAGCAGCGCCGGCCAGCGCACCGCCCGTTGTCCCGACGCCGACGCCGACCACGTGCTCGCCTTCGCTCTCTTTCCACGCGCTTTCAATATCGGCCGCATCGACCGAATCACGGGTCTGCACACCCATCAGGATGCCGCCGGAGCGGATTCCTTCCTCATAGTGCGTGAGGCGCTCCTCCGGGATGCCGGCGCCGATCAGGGCGCCCATCAGCCCCCCGGCTACGCCGCCAGCGCCGGCACCGGCCAGCGCGGCCGCCAGCGGGCCGGCAACCACGATGCCAAGTCCCGGCAGTACCAGGGTGGTGCCCACTGCCGCCACGGCAGCGAGGGCGGCGCCAATCGCGCCGCCAACGCTGGCGCCAATGCCGGCACCTTCCCCTGCTTTCGAACCCAGTTCCGTCTCCGCCTGGCCATTGAAATAGCGCTGGCGGGTATCGTCGCTCATGACGACGTTGATATCGTCCTTGCCATAACCGCGGGAAGTGGCGTGCTGCCAGGCACGTTCGGCACTGTTGCGATCACGAAACAGGCCGGTCACCATACGGGATTGCTTGTCTGCAGTCTTCATGGGAATTCCCCCTTTTTGCATGAGTCCAGCACACGATAGGCCGCGGCGTCCTGCAAATCTGTACGTTCGCGCACGGAATATCCGCCCGCGCGTGTCCTACACTGGAACCATCAACAATAAAGGGGGTGATATGAACTTCATTATCTGGATTGTGATTGGCGGCATCCTGGGCTGGCTGGCCAGCCTGGTCATGAAAACGGACGCGCAACAGGGCATGTTCCTCAACGTGGTGGTGGGTATTGTCGGCGCGCTCCTGGGCGGCTGGCTGCTGTCGCCGCTATTCGGGGCAGGCACCATCAATACGGACGATTTCAGTGTGCTGTCGCTGGCGGTATCGTTCCTCGGGGCGGTAATCCTGCTGGCGATTGTGAACCTGGTCTTCCGCGGACGCGTCAGGTAGCACAAAAAGGTTCCTCACAGGCCAGCGCCGCGGCGCTGGCTTTTTTTTTCGCCGCGACCGACCCTCTCTCCGTGCGGAAAGTCCAACGCAGCACCAACTACCTGCACTTGCGCCAAGCGCAGTTTATGCTGCAAAGCAACAATCCCATCCGCGCCCGAATTTTCTTCAGCTTTACGCCCTATTTTTGGTGTTGACGCCAGGCGTCGCCGTGCCGATACTCTAGGGCGCCTGCGGCCCAGCCCCGCAGGCCACCAATACAACCCATTCAAGACCATGAAAAAATCTCTCCTCGCGCTCGCCGTCCTGAGCACCACCTCCGCCGCCTTCGCAGACGAAGGCATGTGGATGCCGCAGCAGCTGCCACAAGTAGCCAAGCAACTGAAGGCCGCCGGCCTGAAGCTGGACCCAGCCTCGCTGACCAAGTTGACCGAGTTCCCGATGAATGCCATCGTGAGCCTGGGCGGCTGCTCCGCATCCTTCGTGTCGCCGCAAGGCCTGGTCGTGACCAACCACCACTGCGTGTACAACAGCGTGGCGGTCAACTCCACCAAGGAACGCGACCTGCTGGCCAACGGCTTCGTGGCGCACAGCTTCGATGAAGAACTGCCGGCGTCCCCGGGCAGCCGCGTGTTCGTGACCAAGGAAGTGCTGAACGTCACCGACAAGATCATCACGCCGGAAGTCGCCAAGCTGCAGGGCAAGGCGCGCGTGGACGCGATCGAGAAGAACCAGAAAGCCCTGGTCGCAGAATGCGAAAAAGACGAAGGCCACCGCTGCACCGTGTCTTCCTTCTACGGCGGCCTGGAGTTCTACCAGATCAAGCAACTGGAGATCCGCGACGTACGCCTGGTGCACGCACCGGCAGCCGGCGTCGGCAAATTCGGCGGCGACACCGACAACTGGATGTGGCCGCGCCACACCGGCGACTACGGCTTCTACCGCGCGTACGTAAGCAAGGACGGCAAGGCTGCCGACTACTCCAAGGACAACGTACCGTACCAGCCTAAGTCCTTCCTGAAGCTGGCCAAGGAAGGCGTGAAAGAAGGCGACTTCGTGATGGTACTGGGCTACCCGGGCCGCACCAATCGCCATCGCCTGCCATCCGAAGTGTCGAGCACCTTCGGCTGGGAATACCCTGCCTTCATCCAGAACTCGAACGAGACCCTGGCAATCATCGACCGCGAAACCAAAGGCGACCGCGATGCGGCCCTGAAGGTAGCCGGCCAGGTAGCAAACATCAACAACTACTACAAGAACCGCAAGGGCATGTTGAACAGCTTCGAAGGCAGCGACATCCTCGAGCGCAAGACCAAAGAGCATGAAGCGCTGAAGGCATGGGTCAACGCCGATGCCAAGCGCAAGGCAGCCTTCGGCGCCGACCTGGAAAACGTCGAGAAGCTGATGGCGCAGCGTACCGCTGAAGCCAAGCGCGATTACTTCCTCGACAAGTCTGCGCCAACGCTGCTGAACGCAGCGCGCCTCATGTACCGCCTGGCCAACGAAAACGCCAAGCCCAACGCCGACCGCAAAGCCGGCTTCCAGGAACGGGATGCCAAGCGTATCAAGGCTTCCATCGAAGGCGTGAACAAGACTTACTCCGCCAAGGTGAACAAGGCCATCGTGCTGAACAACATGAAGCACTATGCCGCGCAGCCGGCGTCCGAGCACAACGCAGTGTTTGACGCCGCGATGGGCATCCAGGCCGGCATGAGCGAAGCCGAACTGTCCGCAGCACTGGACAAGCTGTACGCCGGCTCCAGGCTGGAAGACGCAGCCTTCCGCACCGAATGGCTGGGCAAGTCGGTCGCCGACTTCAAGGCCAGCGACGACGCCTTCATCAAGGTTGCCGTAGCGCTGTACGACGACGCCATGAAGCGTGAAGCGGAAGAGGAAGAACTGGGTGGCAAGATCCAGCAAGCCTACGGCAACTACATGAAGGCCAAGATCGCCTACATGAACTCCAAAGGCCAGGCTGTATACCCGGATGCCAACAGCACCCTGCGCGTCACCTTCGGCAAGATCGCCGGCCGCGACACCGGCGCCGACGGTACCAGCGGCTGGTCCGCCTTCACCACCGTGGCCGGCGTGAAAGCCAAGGCCACCGGCGAAGGCGAGTTCAATGCGCCGCAAGCGCAGCTCGACGCGATCAACAAGAAGGAATTCGGCAAGTACCTCGATCCGAAGCTGAAGTCCGTGCCGGTGAATTTCCTGGCCACGCTGGACATCACCGGCGGCAACTCCGGTTCCGCAGCGCTGAACTCGAAAGCCGAGCTGGTAGGCCTGGCCTTCGACGGCACGCTCGATTCGATCATCTCGGACTGGGACTTCAACAAAGCCAAGACCCGCGACATCCAGGTCGACCTGCGTTACATGCTGTGGAACATGAAGTACATCGACAAGGCCGACAACCTGCTGAAGGAAATGAAGGCCGAATAAGCCATACGGCCCAGCCCGTGTCACACCAGGGGGTCACACCCCAAGTGTGACACGAGCACAAGCATTCCGCGGCTGAGCCCGTGTCACCATTGGGGTGTGACCCCAAGGTGTGACACGGGCTCAGCCGTTTGTGAGCTTGAGGCCGGCGATGCTGGCGATGATGGCGGCGATCAGCAGCAGCCGCAGCGGCGTGGCGCTTTCGCCGTATGCCACGATGCCTACCAGGGCGGCGCCCGCCGCTCCGATTCCCGTAAAGACTGCAAATGCCGTGCCCACTGGCAGCTGGCGCAAGGCCATTGTCAGCAGCACGATCGCGCCATTGGCGCAGGCCAAACCTGCCAGGCTGGGCCAGAGCCGCGTCCAGCCTTCGGCGTGCTTGAGCGCGACGGCCATGGCGATGTCCACCAGTGCCGCGGCCAGCAACAGGCCCCAGGCGGCGATCATGGCTTTGCCGCCGCCAGGCCGCGCTGCACGGCCGGACGCGCCGCGATGCGTTCCACCCAATCCGCCACCGCCGGAAAATCGGCCAGCGTGACACCCAGCTCATGGTGCGAGCGTATCCACGGGAAGCTGGCAATATCCGCAATCGTGTATTCGTCGCCGGCCAGGTAGGCCTTGTCGCGCAGGCGCTCTTCCAACACGCCCAGCAGGCGCAGGGTTTCGCGGCCGTAGCGCTCCAGCGCCTGCTCGTTGCGCGGGCTGCCCTTGGCCACGCCATGGCGGAAGAACCACAACTGCCCCAGCATCGGTCCGATATGGGCTGCCTGCAGGAACAGCCATTGCAGCGCCACGCTGCGCTCCACGCCGGAAGCCGGCAGCAGCTTGCCTGCCCTGTCGGCCAGGTGGATCAGGATCGCGCCGGATTCGAAGATCGGCGTGGTGTCATCGACCAGAAGGGGAATCTTGTGGTTCGGGCTCATGACGCTGAACGGCGCCTGGTGCTGTTCGCCGGCCGACAGGTTCAGGTGGTGCACCTGGTGCGGCAGGCCGAGTTCTTCCAGCGCGATGGTGATCTTCTGCCCGTTGGGGGTATCTGCGGTGTACAGGATAAGCATGGTCGGCTCCTTTCGATAGTTGATGGAGTCCAGTGTATGCCCCGCAAAAACGCATTAGAATTCCCTAAAACAGCAGAACGGTTAAGCAAATATGCAGAAACTCGACTGGGAAGACTTGCGCTACTTTGCCGCCGTGGCGCGCGGCGGCTCGATCTCGGCGGCGGCGCGCGAGCTGGGCGTCAACCACTCCACCGTGCTGCGCCGGCTCGACAGCCTGGAGCAGTCGCTCGGCGTGCGCCTGTTCGAGCGGCTGCAGTCCGGCTACGTGATGACCGGCGCCGGCGAAACGCTGCGCGGCCGCCTCGGCTGCATCGAGGAGGAAATCGGCAGCGCCCAGCGCGAAGTGGGCGGCCTGGATGAAGAACTGCGCGGCAGCATCCGCCTGACTACGACCGACACGCTGGCGCATGGCCTGCTGATGCCTTACCTGCACCGCTTCCAGGAAGCCCATCCTGCGGTGCAGCTGCAGCTGGTCGTCAACAACAGCTTCCTCAACCTCACCCAGCGCGAAGCCGACATGGCGCTGCGCCCGTCGAACACGCCGCCGGCCAACCTGGTCGGGCGCAAGGTGGGGGCGCTGGCGACGGCGCTGTACGCCTCCCACGCCTACCTGCGCCGGGCCGACCGTGAAGGCATCGCGCGCGACGACTGGGCGGCGCACCGCTGGGTGGTGCCGGACGATAGCCTGTCCCACCTGGCCGCCGCGCAATGGCTGGCCGCACATGTGCCGCCCTCGCAAGTTGCCGTGCGCACCGACAGCCTGGTGACCATGGTCGACGCCGCGCGCAACGGCATGGGCGTGGCGCCCCTGCTTTGCATGCTGGCCGACCGCGAGCGCACACTGGAACAGCTGGCGCCGCCCGATCCGCGCTTCCATACCCAACTCTGGGTGCTGAGCCACCGCGACCTGCGCAACGTGGCGCGCATCAAGGCCCTGAGCCAGTTCCTGTACGACGAGCTGCGACAGGACGCACATGTTTTCCCCGCTTGATGTACATTGTCAGTTTTACAAGGAGTCACACCCATGACCAAGAAAATCGCCCTCATCGTCGGCAGCCTGCGCAAGGATTCGCTGAACCGCAAATTCGCCAACGCGCTGGTGGAAGTGGCGCCAGCCGAACTGCAATTCGAATTCGTCGACATCGGCGACCTGCCGCTGTACAACCAGGACCTGGACGACGCGCATACCCCGCCTGCGGCATGGACCGCCTTCCGCGACAAGCTGCGCAACGTGGACGGCATCGTGTTCGCCACGCCGGAATACAACCGCGCCATGCCGGGCGCGCTGAAGAACGCGATCGACGTCGGCTCGCGCCCATGGGGACACAGCATCTGGAACGCCAAACCGGTGGGCGTGATCTCCGCTTCCATCGGCGCGGTGGGCGGCTTCGCCGGCAACCATAACGTGCGCCAGACCATGGTGACCCTGAACGCGCCGGTCATGCCAGGCCCCGAGGTCTACATCGGCAACGGCAGCGCGCTGGTCGGCGAAGACGGCAAGGTCAATAACGACAAGACCAGGGAAGTGCTGGCCGGCTGGGCTGCCGCCTACGCGAAATGGGTCGAGGCGAACGGCCGCAAGGCGTAATTTGGTAAAATCGCTGACCTCCCCCACTGCAGAAACCTGAGATCCAGACCATGCAAGAATTGCTCACGCCTTACGAAAAAGGCAACAAGAACCAGACTACCCTCTGGACCGAGTGCATCGCCTTCTACGAAGAACTGGCACGCCGCTTCCCGAATATCCTGAAATTTGAACAGGCAGCCGTATCGGACGGCGGCATCCCCCTGCATGTGGGCGTGGTCAGCGCCGACGGCGTTTTCGACCGCGAAACGATCAAACGCGAAGGCCGTACGGTCTTCTTCAACAATAACGGCATCCACCCTGGCGAGCCGGAAGGCATCGACTCCTGCATGGCGACGGTGCGCGACCTGTGCTTCAAGCCGGAGCTGCTGGCCAGCCTGGGCAAGACCGTGCTGCTGTTCGTCCCGGTCTACAACGTGGACGGCTGCCTGAACCGGCAAAATACCTCGCGCGCCAACCAGGACGGGCCGGAGCTGTTCGGCTTCCGCGGCAACAGCCGCCACCTGGACCTGAACCGCGACTTCGTCAAATGCGACACGCTGAACGCGAAGTTCTTCAACCAGCTGATTACCGCCTGGGATCCGGACGTGATGGTCGACACCCACACCTCCAACGGCGCCGACTACAGCTACACCATGACCCTGATCCATACCCAGTGCGACAAGCTGGGAGGCGAACTGGGCGAATTCCTGCGCGACACCATGCTGCCGCAGATTTACGCAGACATGGCCGCCGCCGGCTGGCCGACCTGCCCGTACGTGAATCCTGTGGTGGAAACGCCGGACGACGGCATCGCCGACTT
This sequence comes from Duganella sp. Root336D2, assembly GCF_001425005.1. Lineage (GTDB taxonomy): Bacteria > Pseudomonadota > Gammaproteobacteria > Burkholderiales > Burkholderiaceae_D > Rugamonas. The sequence goes on from NZ_LMDB01000033.1 coordinate 374,891, forward strand.
CCTGGAAACCGCACGCTTCTCGACCGGCTTCACCGCACTGCATAACATCATCGGCTTCATGCCGGAGACGCATATGCTGAAGCCTTACGCCGACCGCTACGAGTCGATGCGCGCCCTGGTCGACACCGTGCGCAACTTCACCGTCAAGCATGGCGAGCAGATCAAAGCCATGCGCGCCGCCACCAAGGCTGCGCAGCGCAAGCAGAAGGAATGGGCCGTCACCTGGCGCATGGATGAAGAGAATCCAGGCACCTTCCATTTCAAAGGCTATGAGGCGCAGCGCAGCCCGTCGCGGCTGGGCGACTACATCCGCCTGTCCTACGACCGCAGCAAGCCATGGGCGCGCGACATCAAGTGGTTCAACCGTTTCCCTGCCGACGCCGTGGTCAAGGCGCCGAAAGCCTATGTCGTCCCGCAGCAATGGCGCGAGGCAATCGAGCGCCTGCAATGGAACGGCGTGCAGATGACCCGCATCGAAGCGCCAACCACCGTGCAAGCCCAGTACTACCACATCAACAGCGTGACCTCGCGCCCGAACGCCTACGAAGGCCATATGTTCCACGACGAAGTGGAAGTCGAGAAACGCGAAGCCGCGTTCGAGCTGAGCGCCGGCGACTGGTACATTTCGCTGGACCAGGACAACGCGCGCTACGCCGTCGAAACGCTGGAACCGCAAGGCCACGATTCCTTCTTCCGCTGGGGCTTCTTCAACTCCGTATTGGAGCGCAAGGAGAACATCTCCGACTACGTGTTCGAAGACCTGGCTGCCGACATCCTGGCCGCCGAACCGGAAACCAAGGCCAGGTTCGAGAGCTGGAAAGCCGCCAACCCGGCGCTGGTGAAGGACAAGGACGCAGTGCTGCACTTCATCTTCCACAACTGCCAGCGACAGCGCGAGCCGGAATGGCGCCGCTACCCTGTCCTGTCGATTGTGTAAGAGGGCCATGCACTACGCACTAGACCCCCGCACATTCTTCTACAGCCATTACTTCCACCTGGGCCTGCGCTTCGGCGCCGGCCTGGTGGGCGTTATTGCGCTGGCCATGTGGCTGACCGACATCCATATCGCGATGTCGATCGGCATCGGCGCGCTGTGCACCGCGCTGATGGACATGCCGAGCCCACTGCGCCACAAGTTCAATGAGATGATGGCATCGGTGCTGCTATGCACCGCCGTTACGCTGCTGATCAGCCTTTGCGGGCCGTATTACTGGCTGCTGATGCCGATGCTGGTGGCAGTGAGCTTCTTTGCCAGCATGATGGTCGTGTATGGCAAGAAGTCGATGCCGCTGCAATTGGCGACGCTGTTCATCATGACCATGTCGACCGAGCATGTACTGACGCCGGCGCAGTCGTTCGCGCATGCCGGCCTGTTCATGTTCGGCGCCTTGGCCTACCTGGCATATGCGATGGGCGTCGCCTACGTGCTGCGCCACCGGATCAAGCAGCAGGTGCTGGCGGAAGCGCTGTTCGAGCTGGCGGCCTATATCGACATCAAAGCCGACTTCTACGACACGCGCTACAACCTCACCGAGCAGTTCAACAAGCTGGTACGACACCAGGCCTTGCTGGCCGACCGCCAGCAGGCTTCGCGCGACCTGATCCTGCGCGCGCACAACAACCGCAAGGACGCGGTGGTGGTGCAGATCCACGTTTGCATGCTGGACCTGTACGAGCAGGTGCTCGCTACCCACACCGACTATGCGGCGCTGCGCACCCATTTGCTCGACTCGCCCGCACTGCGCACGCTGCACGACCTGGCGTACAAGGCTGCGCGCGATATCGAATCGGTGGCTTACGCCGTGACCCGCAAGCGCGCCTCCTATCCGGAAGTCGACTACACGCCAGAACTGATGGCCCTTGAACAGCAGATCGCCGGCCTGCAGGACGACCTCGACGCCGGCAAGCCGCGCCGCGAAGCCGTCACCGTGCTGCGCGCCCAGCGCAACAAGATCACCGCCATCATCCGCATGATCGGCGAACTGCACGTGTCGAGCCAGAAGGTGTATGAAGACACGCCGTTCTGGCGCGATATGGACATGCAGCCTTTCCTGTCGCAGCAGAAGTACGAGCTGCAGCTGATGGTGTCGCACTTCCGCATGGATTCGCCGGTGTTCCGCTTCGCCTTGCGCGTGTCGATGGCGATTGCCGCAGGACTGGCGATCGGCGCCATGCTGCCCTACAAGGCGCACAGCTACTGGATCGTGCTCACTATCGTGATCATCCTGAAGCCCAGCTTCAGCATGACCAAGCAGCGCCGTTCCGACCGCATTGTCGGCACCATCATCGGCTGCATCATCACGGCTGTCGTGCTGAAGTTCATGGACCATCCGGCGGCTATCCTGGCGGTGCTGGTACTGTCCTCCATCGCCACGCCGACCTTCATCTACCTGCGCTATCGCTACGCCGCGATCGCAGTGTCGGTGATGATCCTGCTGTGGATGTACCTGGTGGCGCCGAGCAGCAACCTGATTTCCGAACGCCTGGTGGATACCTTCGTCGGCGCCGCGATTGCGACCGCCTTCAGCTTCGTGCTGGCGAACTGGGAGTATCAATCGCTGCCGCACCTGGTCAAGCTGGTGCTGTCGGTGAACCTGAGCTATATGGAAGCCAGCTTCGACCTGCTGCAAGGGAAGTATCGCAATGACTTCATCTACCGCATCCAGCGCAAGCGGCTGATGGAAACCCTGGCTGCGCTCAGCGCCGCGCTGGTGCGCATGCTGGACGAACCGGAAAGCAAGCAGCGCGCGGCCGAGGACATCAACCTGTTCATCGTGCAGAACTATTTGCTGGTGGCGCACGTGGCAGCCCTGCGCGCGATCCTGCGCCGCCACGTACGCGATATCCCGAGCGATGCGGTGAACGCCATGCTTGACACCAGCCACGCCACCGTCTGCCGTACGCTGACGGTGGCCCTGTCGCGCCATACCGGCGCAAGCCCGCCAGCTGCGCCGCTGCGCCGCGAGCCCGAGGCTGAACCGGAAGTCGCCTGGTCCGGCTGGCCGCTGGTACAGCGTCGCATCCGCCTGCTTCAGGCAGATGCGGATAAAATCATCGTTCATAGTGAGGCGATTGTTCGCAACGTTACAAACGGTGATTGAGGAGAGGGATGTCGCACTGCCAAAGATGCGGCGCATGCTGCGCCAGTTTCAGGGTGTCCTTCTACTGGGGTGAAGCCGTCCCCGCACATCTGACAGTCCCCATCACGCCCCACCGTGCCGCCATGCGCGGCACGGAAGCGAAACCCGTGCGCTGCATCGCGCTTTCCGGCGAGGTGGGCGATGAGGTCGGCTGCAGCATCTACGCCGAGCGCTCCTCCACCTGCCGCGAGTTCATCGAATACACCCCTGAATGCAACCAAGCCCGCGCCATGCACGGGCTTCCGCCCATCTGAGCGCTAGCGTATTGCTTCGCCAAGGGTCGGCGCGCTTTGCCATTAACGTACAACTTGCAGCTGGCGCCGGGCATCGCTGCAACCCCTCCAGCTGTCACACTGGCGAGACGTACAGCTTGCCGCCTTTTACGTCGAACACAACCCGATGGCTGCGGAAGAATGGCGCGCCAAGGACGCCGTCAAACGGGGCGCCATCAAGCTTGATGCGGTGGATCCTCATACTCAGGTTCAGCGCCCCGCTCATGTCGCGCAGCTCGCATGCCTGGTTGGTGTCGCACGCCGCACCAAAGCGGATGACGTTTACCTGGGCGCCAGTGTCCAGCACGAATTTGAGCTGCTTCCCTTCCACCTGCAGTGTTACCACTGGCCCCTCGTTGCCGTACTTGAGATCCAGGGCACGCCACTTCGGCTGCCGCAGTTCGATAACCTCGCTCGCATCAAGGATCGACAGGGTGCGCTGCTTGTAGTCGAACATCAGCGGAAAATTCGCAAAGGCTTCCAGACCGATGGCGCCGCCTGCGCGCGCCTTGGTCAATTCGGCTTCGGGGCCTTCGGGGGCGCCGCCCCACTGCATGTGGACCTGGCCTTGCACCGGCGCGAGCATGGTGGAACCGATGACGACCTTCCCCGCGATAACGCGCGGTGTTTCGTAGGCGTTGCCTTGCAAGTCCTTGAACTTCTTTTTCTCCTCGAGCACCTGGACCGACCCGGACTTCGTGATGGTCTCCGCAGGAACGGAAATGCCCAGGCGGCCGCCGGAGTCAAACATCATGCGCGACGACGTTGCGCCGACCGAAACGTTGAGGAACGGGATCCCGTTAATGAATTCGAGCGGCACGGCGTCCGCTGCCGAAGCGGCATGCTGGCTGATCACGGCTGCGAGGAGGATGCTTGAGAGAATACGCATTGGTTTTTATTCGGTTTGTACTGCAAGGATAATCAATCAGCGAGGTAGCGCCCGAACCATTCGATGGTACGCTTGCGCAGGTCCTGCTGGTGCTCCGGTTCGCCGATGCCGTGACCTTCGCCTTCGTAAATCACCAGCGAGGTGGGCACGCCCATGGCCTTCAGGCCGTGCCAGAATTCCATCGACTGCGCCGGCGGACATTCGACGTCGCGCTCGCCGACATACACCAGCGTCGGCGTGCGCGCCGCCTTGATCGATTCGATCGGCGACAGCTGGCGGTAGATCGCGGGATCGTCGTAGGCGGAGGCGCCGAAGAATGGAATCATCCATTGGTCGATGCCGTTCTGGCCGTAGTACGAAATCCAGTTGGCGATGCCGGCGCCGGCAACGGCAGCCTTGAAGCGCTGCGAGTGCGTCACGCCCCACATGGTCATGAAGCCGCCGTAGGAGTGGCCCATGAGCCCCAGGCGACTGGTGTCGACCGGCGACGCAGCAGCCGCCGCGTCGACACCGGCCAGGATGTCACGCAGGTCGCCGCCGCCGAAATCGCGGCGGTTGGCCATGGCGAAATCCTGGCCTTGGCCGAAGCTGCCGCGCGGATTAGGCAGGAATACGAAGTAGCCCTTCTCCACCAGTTCGCGCACCAGCGGATTGCCCTGCTCACCCGGCGAAATATAGCGCGGCGCTGCGGCGGCAGCGGGACCGCCATGCACCTGCACGATCATCGGGTATTTCTTGCCCGGCACAGTGCTGCGCGGGCCGATCAGCCAGCCCTGCACACTGAAGCCGTCGCTCTTCCAGCTGATGTTCTGCACCGCGACTTGCGGCGCCAGGTGGGCGTTGTCGTCGGTGATGGCACGCATGGCGCCAACCGGGCGGCCACGATGGCGGGAGCGTGCTCGAAGTCTTCCTGCAACGCCGCGGCCTTGCTGCCGTCTGCGCTGAACGATATGCGCCCATCGCCGGCGCCGGTCGACACGGCGGCGGAACGCAGCAAGGTGCTATGACCCTGCAGGTCCAGCGAGAGCACGGTCGACTTGTCGCCCATCAGGGCATTGCCCAGCAAGCCTTCGCCGCGCCAGGCCAGCGTGTTGAAAGTGCCTTTGAAGCCCGGCGTCAGGTTGACCGGTTCACCGCCCGCCAGCGGCACGGTATAGACGTCGCCGCCGACCGATCCGAAGTCGCTCATCAAGCCGCCGATGAAAGCTACGGTGCGGCCATCGGGCGAGACGCGCGGCATATTCAGTTGCGTGGCAGGACCGGCCACGGTGCGCAGCGCGCCGCTGGCGGCATCGATGTGGGACAGCTTGGCCACCCACCAGTTATTGTCGCCATTGCCCTTGGCGCTGGTAGCGATGAAGCCTTTGCCATCCGGCGTCCAGTCGTATTCGTAGATGAAGGTGTCGGCAGGCGACAGCAGCTTGAGCGTGCCGCCAGCGGCCGGAATTGTTGCGATGCGCTGCGCATCTTCCTCTGCGCCGATCTCCCCCACCAGGCGCGCGCCGGCCGCGGTGGCGCCGGTCTCCTTCTTCGCGCCGACAGTGGCCAGCAGCGCCAGCGTGCGGCCGTCCGGCGACCAGCGCGCGGTGCTGGCGACGCCCTGCACGGTGGCCATGGCGCGCGCCTTGCCGCTGCTGGCAATGTACAGCCACGCCGAAGCGGCACGCTTGTCGCTGGCGACAAAGGCCAGCGCCTTGCCGTCCGGCGACCAGGACGGCTTGTCATAGCTGCAGGAGGAACAGGGATCGAATTCGGCGGCGACGGCGCCAGTCGAGGCATCGCGCACTACCACGGTGGGGTGCGGGCGCTTGCCGTTGCCGGTGTCGATGGATTCCAGCGACACCACACGCTCGCCGGCTGGGGAGATGGCGACCGAACGGTAGTCGCGGATGGCGGAGCCGGGAGACCGCGCCTGGGCAACCGCCCCAGAGATTATGGCCGTAGCCAGGAATGCTGTGTGGGCGATTGCTTTGACCTGCATTGTTTATACCTTGTTAAGCCTGGAGTTGCGGATCCCGTAGATGAAGTAGGTCAGCACCGCTACCACCATCCAGATAGTGAAAATCATCTTGGTGGCGTGCGACAGGTTGATCATCAGGTAGCCGCAGGCAATGATGCTCAGGCCAGGCACGAAGTACGGACCGAAAGGCACGCGGAAGCCGCCCTTGGTGTAAGTGCCCGCAGCGCGTTCCTGCGAGCGCAGTACCGGCACCGCAATCGATACCACGATGAACGCAGTCAGGGTCCCCATCGATACCATGTCCCACAGGAAGGTGGAATCGACCAGGCCAGCGACAATGCCGACCACCACGCTGACGATCAGGGTGTTGGCAACTGGCGAATGGGATTTCGGGTTCACGCTCTGGAAGGTCTTCGGCACCAGGCCGTCCTTGGCGATTGCATACAGGATGCGGGTCTGGCCGTAGATCGTCACCAAGGTCACGGAGAACACCGAGATCACCGCACCAGCCGACAGCACCAGTGCAGGCCATGCCTTGCCGGTCACGTTTTGCAGGATCACGGACAGGCCGGCTGCCTGGCCCTCGAACAGATGCGCAGGCTGGGCGCCCATCGCCGCCATCGCAACCAGCATGTAGAACACGGTCACCAGCAGCAAGGCGGCGATGATGCCGATCGGGACATTGCGCTTGGGGTTGCGCACTTCCTCACCGGCGGTGGCAATGGTGTCCAGGCCGATAAAGGAGAAAAACACCGTCCCCGCAGCGGCGGCAATGCCGCTCGCACCCGGCAGCCATTCGCCCGGCGTCTGCTTGATGAACGGCGTGAAGTTGGCGGTGTCGAAACCGGTGAAGGCGACGGCGCAGAAGAAGATCAGGATCGCCAGCTTGATCATCACCATCACCGCATTGGCGGTAGCCGACTCCTTGGCGCCGCGCACCAGCAGGAAGCAGCACAGCGCCACCAGGATCATCGGCGGCAGGTTGAAGTGATCCATATGCCACACCGTGCCGTTCGGCGTCGATACGATCATCGGCGAGCGCAGGCTTTCCGGGATCTGCCAGTGGAAAGCGTTGACCAGGAAGTTGTTCAGGTAGTCCGACCAGCCGATCGCTGTCGCACTGGCCGCCAGCCCGTATTCGAGCAGCAGGCAGAAGGCAACAATGAACGCCATGAACTCGCCCAGCGTGCGGTAGGCGAAGGAATAGGCGGAACCGGCTGCCGGCACGCGGAAGGACAGCTCGGCGTAGCACAGCGCGGTGAGGCCGGCGGTCAGCGCCGCCAGCAGGAAGGACAGCACCACCGAGGGGCCGGCTTTCGGCACCGCTTCGACCATGGTGAAGAAGATACCGGTGCCGATCGTGGCGCCAACGCCGATCATCGTCAGCGAAAACAGCCCGATGGAGCGGCTAAGGCCCTCCCCGTGCAGGCTCGTGCCGGCATCCGACTCCACCTGGGCCGGCTTGGTACGGGTCAGCTTCTGGACCAGCGATTGATTCACAGGCATATCCTTCAGGACAAAAAAACCCCACGATTATAAGACCTCGCAGTTGCTGTTCCTAAAGGATTTTGATGCCGGAATTGCAACCGTGGCGGGCGCCCCACGGAGTCGCGTTTTTTAACGCTGGCCGAGGCGGGTTTCGCCGAACAGGTTTTTCATTTCCCGGGGCTGGGAGCGCCAGTACTGCGGCGGTGCAGCAACCTGGGCGCCCAGCGCGGCGGCCGCATGCCATGGCCAGCGCGGGTTGTACAGCATGGCGCGCGCCAGGCCCACCATGTCGGCCTGGCTGTTGGCAATGATCGCTTCGGCGTGCAGCGGCTCGGTGATCAGTCCCACGCCGATGGTCGGCAAGCCTGTTTCGGCCTTGATGCGCTGCGCAAAATGGACCTGGTAGCCCGGGCCGAGCGGGATTTGCTGCAGCGGCGAGACGCCGCCGCTGGAGACGTGGATAAAGTCGGCGCCGCGCTGTTTCAACTGCTGCGCCAGCGCCACGCTTTGCTCGATGTCCCAGCCGTCCTCGACCCAATCCGAGGCCGACAGGCGCATGCCGATCGCCACTTCGCGCGGCAGCGCTGCGCGCACGGCATCGAACACCTCGAGCGGGAAGCGCATGCGGTTTTCCAGCGCGCCGCCGTACTGGTCGCTGCGCTGGTTGGCCAGCGGCGACAGGAACTGGTGCAGCAGGTAGCCGTGGGCGCCGTGCAGTTCGATGGCTTCGATGCCGAGGGCATGCACGCGCAAAGCGGCGTTCACGAAATCGGCTTTGACCTTGGCCAGCCCGGCATCGTCGAGCGCCAGCGGCGCGGGATCGGAGGCCGCATGCGGCAGCGCCGAAGGGGCGACCGTCTGCCAGCCGCCGCCCTGCCCCGGCGGCAATGCCTGCCCGCCTTCGAATGGCGGTGCGCTGGAAGCCTTGCGCCCCGCGTGGGCCAGCTGCACGGCGAGCCTGATTGGCGAGTGGCGGCGGATCGCCTGCACGACGGGTGCAAGGGCCTGCCGGTGTGCGTCGGACCACAGCCCGAGGTCGGCCGGCGAAATGCGGCCTTCGGGAGAAATCGCGGTCGCTTCCAGGATCAGCAGGCCGGCGCCCGATAGCGCCAGGTGGCCGTAGTGGATCATGTGCCAGTCGGCCGCAAGGCCTTCACTGGCGCAGTATTGGCACATGGGCGCGATGGCGATGCGGTTCGCCAGTTCCAGCCGGCCCAGTGCATAAGGGGAGAACAGGTGGCTCATAAAGTTACAAGTACTTACTATTGATACAGGCTTACGCCTAGCTTGGCGCGGCATGCATTGGTAACCTGCGAAGCATGCAAAACCGCTACTGAGAAGGAGCCAGCCATGTACCGTAAAATCCCGACCGTGTCGTCCCGCTTCAATCCAATGAAAGCGATCTCAGTGAGCGTGCTCCTGTTGACCATGGCAGCGACCTACGCCCTGCAGGTCAGCATTTAACCCTGGTAAGGACCCAGGTAGTCGATCTTGCCGATCTTGACGCCCTGGTTGCGAAGGATGTCGTGCAGCGTCACGACATGGAAGTAGAAGTTCGGCAGCGCGAAAGTCAGCATATAGCTCTCGCCAGTGAAGGTTGGCTTGAAACTGCCGAAACTCAGTGCCACCTCTTTCGTTTCGCTGTTCGCGAAATGCTCTTCCCCCACGCTTTCAATGTAGGCGATCGTATTCGCAATGCGCTCCTGCAGCTGCTCGAAACTGGCTTCGTTGTCGGGGAATTTCGGCGCGGCGATACCGCTCAGGCGTTCAATGGATAGTTTGCTGGTATCGCTGGCGCGCTGTACCTGTGCGGTCAGCGGCAGCATGTCGTCGGCCAGGCGGGCCGACAGCAGCGTTTCCGGGACTTTGCCGGTTTCCTCGGCGTGGGCCTGCGCCTTGCGCAGCAGGCTCGCCATCACGTTCAGGCCGCGCACGAAAACGGGCGCGGAAACTTTATACATGGACAGGGACATGCGCTACTCCTTTCCGGTGGGTGTCCGGGAAGTGTAGCGCAATCCTTCAATTGACGCGTGTGACCATCAATCCGGCCCGCAGGCCGATGCGAACGTCGGGGTTGGGGAAGACCACCAGTTCTTCATCGTGCTGCACGGTGTAGACGGTGTCGCCGTCGCGGGCGATCTCGTCGCCCTTCTTCAGCGCGGTGAAGTTCTGCGTTTCTTTGCCGAAGGCCATCTTGAAGTTGTCGCTCAGCTTGATGATGTTTTGGGCAACCTTGAAGACGTGCGGTTCGCTGGCGCCTTGCGCCGGGGCTTTGCCGCGCAGCAGGCGCTCCAGCGCCAGCCTGGCGTCCTCGAACTGGGTGAGGTCGTTCTGGCCCAGGGTGCCGATTCGGCCCAGCTCAATCGTGGTGCCGGCGGCGGCGTGGTGCTCGGCGCTGTAATAGCTGTAAGTGCCGGCCGACGATGGGTTCATGATGATGGCGCCGATGGCGGCCTCGCCCAGCCAGCCGACCAGTTGCCGTTTCGCGTCGTCTGCGACCAGGTCGGGGACGATGGCGAAGGTCGGGTACAGGCTGGGGCGGATTGCGGTGTGCAGGTCGAGGTGCCAGCGTTCTTTGCCGGCGCCGGCGAAGAATTCGCTGGTCGCTGCAATCATCACGTCGGCGCGGGCGGCTTCGGCGGTGCCGGCCAGGGCGCCGCGTTCAGCGCGGAACATGCGGTTCAGGTCTGCATCGATGAAGCGCCTGGCCTGGCGGATGGCGCCGATGTTGCCGACGCAGAGCATCAGGTCGACCTGCAGCGCCTGCGGGTCTTGCGCCAGGGCGTCGAGCAGGTAGGCTACCAGCTCGATTGGTCCGGTTTCGTCGCCGTGCACGCCGACCGAGACCAGCACTGCTGGGCGGCCGGGCTGCTGGCTGCGAATCGTGAGGATACCGTCGGCGGGTTGGGCCACCTTGAAGCCGGCGGAGGTGAAGCGGGTTGCTACCGCGCTGAAGTCGGCTTCAGCGAGGGCGCGCACTGCGGGGGGGATCGTTTGATTATCTGCCATTCTTTGTTGCTGTTACTTTCTGCTCCGCTAAAACCGGGAAACCAGTGTCAGACCCGCAGGGTCTGACACTTATACGCGGCGGCCGCATACTTGATTGAGGGACGGGTTTCAGGCCGCCATGCCAACCGCGTTGACCGCCTCCGACAACGCCCACACATCCAGCATCGCCTGCTCCAGGTCCGCCGACGCTGCATAGCCGGACAGGCCCAGGGTGCAGGTCACCAGCTCGACCGCCTCGGCCGCGTCATGGCCGTTGGTGGCGCGTGCCAGCACCTGCGACAGCAACTTCTGCTGCGTGCGGCGCAAGGCTTGCTGCGCGTAGCTGCGCAAATGTTCCTGCGACTTCGACGTGGCCGGCAGCTTGAGGCCGCGTTCCAGCGTATCGATACCCGCCTGCGAACGCAGGGCCATGCCAACCGCCAGGAAGCCCGGCAGGTCCATGCCCGCAGGACGCTTGACCGACAGCGCCGCGAATACGAATGCCGCCACGCCTTCCAGCGCATCGACCGCATTCCATGCCTGCACGAACTCGGCGCGCAGGCCGCTGTGGGTGGCAGCTTCCGACTGTACGTCGGCAGCCATCTTGCGCACGGTGGCAGGATCGGCGAACAGCCTGGTCAGCTCGGCAATGCCGGCGCCGCGCAGCTGGTCTTTCGACACGCCCAGCGCGCCTTCCATCACCGCCTTCAGCATGGCGCGGGTGCGGGCATCGACGCGCATCGCTACATTGCGCGGCACATTCAGTGCGTCGGCATCCAGGGTGTCGAAGATCGGCGCCAGGTCCAGCGCCGACCATGCCTGGCCCCAGGCCAGGATCACATCCTGTTCGGAGCCGTTGCTGGCAGCCGCCAGGTCGCGGATCATCAATGGGCCGCAGCGGTTCACCACTTCGTTCGCCAGTACGGTCGCCAGGATGGCGTTCGACAACGGATGGTTCAGCGGCGGACGGGTTGCCACCAGTTGCTCAGGGAAGTAAGGCCGCAGCACCTTTTCCGCCCAGCTTTCATCCGTCAGCGGCAGCGCCGACAGCAGGCGCTTGTAGCGGTTCTTCACGTTGGCGATGACAACCGCCAGCTCCGGCGTCGTCAGGCCGCGGCCATCGGCCTTGCGGCGCGCCAGTTCGGCCACGCTTGGCAGGTGCTCCAGCTCCCGCGACAGTGCGCCTTCCTCTTCCAGGTCGGCGATCAGGTCGGCGTAGCCGTCCTGCACATGCGCTTCCGACTGGGCCTGGAATTCGCGTACCAGCAAACGGGTTTGCTGCGTGTTGTCGCGCAGGACCAGGCGCTCGACTTCCATGGTCATGTCGTTCAGCAGCTGGTTACGCGCCGCCTCCGTGGTCTGGCCCGCGTTCACTTCCACGTCCAGCCACATCTTGCAGTTCACTTCGTGGTCGGAGCAATCCACGCCGGCCGAGTTGTCGATCGCGTCGGTGAAGATGCGGCCGCCGGCCAGCGCGAATTCGATCCGGCCGGCCTGGGTCGCGCCCAGGTTGCCGCCTTCCGATACGACCTTGCAGCGCAGCTCATTGCCGCTGACCCGGATATTGTCGTTGGCGCGGTCTTTCACCTGCGCATGGGTTTCGGTCGAAGACTTGATGTAGGTACCGATGCCGCCGTTGTAGAACAGGTCCACAGGCGCCAGCAGGATGCGGTGCATCAGCTCTTCCGGCGTCAGCGAGGTTTCCGCGATGTCCAGCGCGGCGCGGATTTCAGGCGACAGCTCGATGGTACGGGCGGTACGCGGGAACACACCGCCGCCCTTCGAGATCAGGTCCTTGCTGTAGTCCTCCCACGAGGAGCGCGGCAGCGCGAACATGCGCTGGCGTTCGGCGAACGATTTCGCGGTATCCGGATTCGGGTCGAGGAAGATGTGGCGGTGGTCGAAGGCCGCCAGCAGCTTGATCTGGTTCGACAGCAGCACGCCGTTGCCGAACACGTCGCCCGACATATCGCCCACGCCCACCACGGTGAACGGGGTGGTGTTCATGTCGTGGCCCATCTCGTAGAAGTGGCGCTTGACCGCTTCGAACGCGCCCTTGGCGGTGATGCCCATTTTCTTGTGGTCATAGCCGTTGGAGCCGCCGGACGCAAACGCGTCGCCCAGCCAGAAGCCGCGCTTGACCGCAATACTGTTGGCGATGTCGGAGAAAGTTGCGGTGCCCTTGTCGGCAGCCACCACCAGGTACGGGTCGTCGTTGTCGTAGCGGACGGTGTCTTCAGGCGCAACAATCCTGCCCAGCACGCGGTTGTCGGTCATTTCCAGCAGGCTGGCGATGAACAAACGGTAGACTGCTTCGCCTTCCGCAGCAATCACGTCGCGCGGCGCGTCTTTCGGCATCTGCTTGCAGACGAAGCCGCCCTTCGCGCCGGCAGGCACGATCACGGCGTTCTTCACCATCTGCGCCTTCACCAGGCCCAGGACTTCAGTGCGGTAGTCCTCCATGCGGTCCGACCAGCGCAGGCCGCCGCGGGCGACCGGGCCGCCGCGCAGGTGCACGCCTTCGAAGCGGCGCGAGAACACATAGATCTCGCGGAACGGACGCGGTTCCGGTACCAGGTGCAGGTTGCTGGTGTCGAACTTGAAGATGATCTTGTCGCCCTGGCCTGCGTTCTGGAAGTAGTTGGTGCGCAGGGTCGCCAGCATCAGGTCGATCATGGCCGCGAAGATCACTTCGGAGTCGGCGTGGTTGATCGAAGACAGGCGGCCCTTGATGGCCAGCAGCTTGTCCCTGGCGGCGGTGCGGGTTGCTTCCGGCAGCGCCGGGTCGAAGCGCTCTTTCCACGCGTCGACCAGCTCCTTCACCAGCGCCGGGTGGCGGCGCAGGATTTCCGCCATGTAGCGCACGGTGAACTGGGTGCCGGCCTGGCGCCAGTAGCTCATGTAGGCACGCACCAGCTGCACTTCGCGCAGGCGCAGGCCGCCCTCAACGACCAGGCCATTCAGGCGGCCGTCTTCGGCTTCGTTGTTGAACAGGGCGTTGAACAGGTCTTCCGCCACTTGCACCACGCCAGGGCGCGACAGCTCAAGCGCGCTTTGGGCATCGACTGCCAGGCTGGTCACGTAGTGCTTCTTGCCGTCCGCAGTGCGGATGGTGTGGGCGGATTCGCGCTCGATGGCGACACCGGCGTTATGCAGCGCCGGCAGGATCGACGACAGTGCAGGCACGCGGTCCACCGAATACAGGCGGATGGTGGTGGAAGCGTTGCTGTCCGAAGGCAGTTCGACGCGCACTGCGACGCGCTCGTCCACGCCGTTGCGCAGGATCTTGTCCAGGTCGTGGAAGGCCACTGCTGGCGGCGTTGCGGCCACATAGTCGACCGGCAAGGTGGAGCACAGCTTGCGCAGGCTGTTGCGCAGAGGCTCTTCGCCGACCTTGTCGGCCAGTTCGGAGAACTGGTCATGCCAGCCGTCCAGCACCGTCAGCAGTGGACGCTGGATATCGCTTTCCAGGTCCAGCGGGTAGCGCGCGGCGTGGGCGATCAGGTACAGGCGCGCCAGCGGGCCGTCCGACACCAGGGTTTGCGAGCTGACGTGGGTGGCGCCCGAGCTTTCCTGCAGGGCGCGCGCCAGTGCGTGCGCCACGGAAGCGGAGTAGCGTTCGCGCGGCAGGTAGACCAGCACGTTCAGGTGGCGGGCGTAGACGTCGCGGCGGGCAAAGACTTTGGCGCGCGGCTGCTTGTACAGCGACACCACGGCGCCGCAGACTTCAGCCAGCCATTCCGGTTCCGCTTCCAGCGCTTCGGTGCGCGGCAGCGATTCCAGGATCTCGATGAATTTCTCGGCGCGGAAACCGGTCTCGCGCACCCCTGCGATTTTCAGCACTTGAGCGATGCGGCCGCGCGCGAACGGCAGGCGGGCCAGCGGCGTCAGGTTGGCGGCACGGGTGAACAGGCCGACGAAGCAGTGCTCGCCCAGGATGGCGCCCTTGCCGTCGGTGTGGCGCACGCCGATGAAGTCCAGCGACTGGTCGCGGTGCAGGGTGCCGCCCACGTCGGCCTTGACGATCGACAGTGTGTGGGCGCGCTTGGACAGGGTGTCGAAGTCGCCAGGGATATTGGCCAGGCAAGTGCCATAGATCGGGTGCGCGGTGTCCTGCAGCACGCCGATGCGGCTAGCGATGTCGCGTTCCAGTTCGCGCGCGCCCGGCTTCACCTGGTAGTAGGCGTAGCCGTGCACTTCGAAGCCTTCGTCGCGGGCCCACTGCAGGAAGGCTGCTACTTCCTGGCCCTCTTCGCCATGGCCTGCGGAGTCGGTGGCGACGGCAGTGAAGCGCTCCTTCATTGCGGCCTGGTCGCGCTTCACAATGGCGGCGTCGCGCGCCACCATTTCGATGCGCTCGGTCAGCTCTTTCAGTGCGCCGTCTTCCAGCTTTTCGGACAGCAGGCACAGGACCATGGATTCGAGCTTGTCGCCTTTCTGGCCGACTGCTTCCACCGAACCGTCGGCAGCGCGGCGCACCGGCAGCACGGCATTCAGCACGCCGTTGGAGCCGACGCGCAGTTTGCGCAGGGCGATCACGATGGAGTCGACCAGGTAAGGCATGTCGTCGTTGACGATCAGCAGCGCGGTAGCGTGGCCGCCGCGTGCTTCCTGGTATTGGAGCTTGGCGATCTGGCAGCCGGTACCGGTGCGCTTGGCCAGCTGGGTGAAACCTTCCACAAGGACCGGGGCCAGGCTGCCGGGGGACAGGTCGGCCAGGTCTTCATCGTCGAGGGAGCCGAGCCAGGCTTCGATCAGTTGTGCAATCGGGCCGCTGGCTTTGACCAGTTCGAGCGTTTGCTTGCGCAACTCTTGTGGCATTTGTTTCATCTGCTTCTCCAATAACAGTTGTAAAAAATGGGGACGTACCCCATTTTTTGTTTCTTATTCCAGATCGTAGAGGCCTGGTAGGCCGAGGATCTGTTCCAGCTCTTTCAATGCGGTATGCACTTCGACAGCCAATTGCGGATCTGCTAAATCTTTTGGTTCCAAATGGTCGCGGTAGTGTTTCTCGACCCATGCGACCAGGCTATGGTACAGCGTTTCGGTCATCACCACACCCTGGTGCATGGCGCCCGCTTCCGCCTCGGTCAGGGCCACGCGCAGGCGCAGGCAGGCAGGTCCGCCGCCGTTGCGCATCGACTGGCGCAGGTCGAAGTGGATCAGTTCATTCACCGGGCCGCCGGAGGCAAGCAGCTGCTCCAGGAAGGCCGCAACGGCCGGGATCTCCTGGCATTCGTGCGGCGTGACCAGGGCCATCTTGCCATCCGGCTTGGACAGCAACTGGGTGTTGAACAGGTAGGAGGAAACCGCATCGGCCACCGATACTTCGGCGGTTGGCACGCGAATCGCAACCAGCTCGGCGCCAACGCCCTGCATCGCTGCGCGGATCGCAGCCAGCGCGGCCTGCTCATCGGCGAACGCCTGCTCGTGGTAGAACAGCACATTGCCATTGCCCACGGCGATCACGTCATTGTGGAACACACCCTGGTCGATCACGTCCGGGTTTTGCTGCACGAACACGCAGCGCGCGGGATCAAGGCCATGCAGGCGCGCCACAGCCTTCGACGCTTCCAGCGTATGGCGGGCCGGGAATTTCTTCGGCGCCGGAGCGCTCGGATCGAATTCCACGCGGCCGTAGACGAACAGCTCCACGGCCGGATTGCCATGCTGGTCGCACAGGCGCGTATGGTTGGCCGCGCCTTCATCGCCAAAGGCCGGTGTGCCAGGGAGGGCGTCGTGCACCGCGAAGAAACGCTCATCCTTGAAAATGGCACGCAGCGCGCGGGCCGATTGGACGTGCTCGAAGGCGCGGTGCAGCTTGTTGTTCAGGTTTGCCGCGGTGAAGTGCACACGGCCATCCCTGGTGTCGGCCGACGGGCTGACGGTGGCGGCGTTTGCGGTCCACATCGGCGAGGCCGAATAGGCGCAGGCCAGCACCACCGGCGAATCGTTGTACGCCTGGGCGATCACCTCGGCTTCGGTGCCGGCGTAGCCCAGGCTGCGCAGCAGGCGGAAATTCGGGCGATCCTGCGGCGGCAGCAGCGCCTGCGCGAAACCGCGCTTGGCCAGTTCGCGCATCTTGGCCAGGCCCTGCAGGGCAGCCTGTTTCGGATTGGACGCGCTCTTGACGTTGCTGAAGGAGGCGACGTTACCGAACGACAGGCCGGCGTAGTTGTGCGACGGCCCAACCAAGCCGTCGAAGTTGTATTCGCGTGCAGTAGGCATGGCCATCCTCAGAAGTTCATGCCAGGCGACAGCTTGGCCGGCATTTCAAGGGCGCTGTTCTCGATCGAAGCGACCGGGTAGGCGCAGTAGTCCGCTGCATAGTATGCGCTGGGACGGTGGTTGCCGGACTTGCCGACGCCGCCGAACGGTGCCGAACTGGCGGCGCCGGTCGTTGGACGGTTCCAGTTCACGATGCCAGCGCGGGCGCGCAGCTGGAACTTCTGCCACAGCGCTTCGTCGGTCGACAGCAGGGCCGCGGCCAGGCCGTAGCCGGTGTTGTTGGCAACACCGATCGCGGCATCGAAATCGTCGACGCGGATGACCTGGGCCAGTGGACCGAACCACTCTTCGTCAGCAATACCTTGGGCCTCGGTGGTGTCGACGATGCCGGCGGAGACGAAGCCGGTGCCCGGCTCCAGCTGGCGCATTTCCAGCAGCAGCCTGCCGCCCTTGGCGACCATGTCGTCTTGCGCCTGCACCAGCTTTTCAGCCACGGCAGCGGAAACCACAGGGCCCATGAACGGTGCCGGTTCGGCGGCCGGAGCGCCTACGCCCAGCTTCGACGCCACTTCGACGAAGCGCTTGACGAAAGCATCGCCCTGTTCGCCCTTCGGCACGATCACCCGGCGCGCGCAGGTGCAGCGCTGGCCGGCGGAGATGAAGGACGAGGACACGGCCATGAAGACGGCGGCATCGATGTCGGTCGGGTTCCACACGATCAGCGGATTGTTGCCGCCCATTTCCAGCGCCAGCAGCTTGCCAGGCTGGCCGGCGAACTGCTTGTGCAGCGCCGCGCCGGTCTGGCTGGAGCCGGTGAACAGCACGCCGTCGATTTCAGCATTCCGGCCCAGAGCAATCCCGGTTTCGCGACCGCCGTTGACCAGGTTGATCACGCCGGCAGGCGCGCCCGCCTTTTCCCACAGCGCCACGGTCTTGATGGCGGTGCGCGGAGCGTATTCGCTAGGCTTGAACACCACGGTGTTGCCGGCGATCAGGGCCGGCACGATATGGCCGTTCGGCAGGTGGCCAGGGAAGTTGTAGGGACCGAACACGCCGAATACGCCGTGCGGACGGTGGCGCAGCACGGCTTCGCCATCGGCGACCTTGGACGATACCACGCCGGTACGCGAGCCGTAGGAGGTAATCGAGATATCCACCTTGTTGGCCATGGTGGTGACTTCGGTGCGCGCTTCCCACAGCGGCTTGCCGACTTCTTCGGAGATGGTCTGCGCCAGGTCTTCCGCGTTTTCCTTCAGCAGGTCGCGGAATTTGGTGACGATGGCGATGCGCTCTTCCAGCGGACGGTAGGCCCAGGCTTCAAAAGCGGCGCGCGCGGCGCGGGCGGCTTCGTCCACATCGTCAGCGGTCGACTCCTGCGACGCGTAGGTCTGCTTGCCGTCGGCAGGGTTGGTGGTCTTGATGGTCTCGCCGTGACCCGCTTTCCATTGGCCGTTGATGAAATTGCTCAGTTCAGACATTCTGGTTCTTCCTCACGTTGAGAGACAGGGTGCGCACGGTTTCGCCCGAGTGGCAGTGCAGCAGTGCTTGTTCCTCCTTCGACAGGTCAATGCTGCCGTCGGACGGATTGGCGTCGGTCAGGATCATGCGGAAATCCTGCATGACGGTGTTCGACACCAGGTATGGTTCGGTGGTGTGCAGGGCGCAGGCATGCGCCGTGTCGGTATCGCGCTCCACGGTGGCCAGCTCGCTGTCGCGCATCGCGCGCAGCTCGGTCACGCGGGCTTGCAGCACCGGGCCGGCGTCGAAGATATCGACATAGCCTTCGTAGTGCAGGCCTTCCTGCTCCAGCAGGCGGCGCGCCGGCGCCGTGGCCTGGTGCACCTTGCCGATGGCTTCCTGCGCGTCTTTGGGCAAGTAGTCAACATACAGGGGCTGGCGCGGCATCAGTTCGGCGATGAAGGACTTTTTGCCCAGCGCGGTCAGGTCGTCCACGTGATGGAAGTCCATCTTGAAGAAGTAGCGGCCCAGGCCTTCGTAGAACGGCGAGGTGCCGTCTTCCGCCTGGTAGCCGCGCATCTCGGCAATGATCTTCTGCTCGAACAGGTGCGGGAACTGGGCGATGAACAGGAAGCGCGATTTCGACAGCAGCTTGCCGTTATTGCCCTGGCGGTAGTCCGGGTGCAGGAACAGGGAGCACAGCTCGGAGCAGCCGGTCAGGTCGTTCGACAGGTACAACGTATCCATGCGGGTGAACACGTTCAGCTCGCGGCTGGAGTGCACCAGGGTGCCGATGCGGTAGTTGTAGAACGGCTCGGTCAGGCCGACCGCGCCCTTGATGGCGCACACGCCGGCCAGGCGGCCAGTTTCGGTGTCTTCCATCACGAACATATAGTCTCGTTCTTCCGGCGGGATGGTTTCGGCGAAGGACGCCACCGCCACGGCGACGCGGTCGCCCATCATCTTCATGTCCGGCTTGAGCGTGGTCATGCCGGTGCCAACCTGGCTGGCCAGGTTGAACAATCCGTCCAGGTCATTCGCTTTAATGGCGCGTACAACTAGCATAGGTATTCTCGTTCTTAAATGCGGACGCAGGTCACGGTGTCGCCTTCTTCCACGCGCAGGATTTCCTGGGCGTGCCTGGACAGGCAGACGGTATCGGTATTTTCCAGCGGTGCGCAGTTGATGGTCACCGCGCGGAAGCGCTGGTCGGGGCCGGTCGACACGGCATACGTCGCCACCGCATCGCTCGCTTGCGTGCCGTTCGCGCTGGCCACGCGGCGCGGCAGCGACGAAGAGAAGGTACGCAGCGTGTGCTTGTGCGCCTGCAGGATCGGGCCGCCGTCGAAGATGTCGATGTACTCGTCGGCTTCGAAGCCTTCGGAAGTCAGCAGGTTGAACGCCAGCTCGCCGCTCGGATGGATCTGGCCCATCACGGCTTGCGCATCGCCCGGCAGCAGCGGCACGTAGACCGGATAGTGCGGCATCAGTTCCACGATCAGGGTGCGGTTACGGGCGCCGCCGATCACGCGCTCGGCATCGAGGAAATCCATCTTGAAGAATTTGCGGCCCAGCGCATCCCAGAACGGCGAGCCGCCGTTTTCATCGGTCAGGCCGGCCAGCGGCACGAAAAAGCGGTCGCCGAAGCGGTGCGGCGACTGCACTGCATACAGCAGGCGGGAACGCGACAGCAACGCCGCTTCCGGACGCTGCGCCACGCTGGCGTCGACGTAGAAGCCGGACAATTGCGAGTAGGCGGTCAGCTCGGAGCACAACGTCAGCGCGTGCACGCTATGGCTGATGTTCAGGTCGCGCGAGACCTGCTGGATAACGTCGTTGCGGAAGGAGAAGTAGGTGCCGTTCGAGCCTGCGGAGGCGTGGATGGCGGCGGTACCGGCGATCTTCCTGTCGGCCAGCGACTCCATCACGAACATATACGATTCTTCGCTCGGGATATCGACGTGGGCGGCGAAGGAAGCGATGGAACGCTCGACTGCCTGCTCGATCTTTTCGCGCGTCTTCGGCAGGGTATGGACACCCGGCATGCTGACCGCGGCCAGTGACTCGAGGGCGGCGATGTCGGCGGTTTCTACCGGACGGACTACGTACATGGGTGCTCCTCTTTATTCTTCTCTAAAACAAGAAACCGGTAAATCTGGGTCAGGCACAAGTGCCTGACCCGACCCGCAACTGTCGCAGGTCGGGTCTGACCCTTGGGTCAGACCCTGGTTTACCGGTTTTAGGCCTTGGTCAGCTCAGCAATCGCCACGCGGATGATGCGGTCCGCCTCATCGATCTGCGCGTCGCTCACGATCAGCGCAGGCGCCAGGCGCACCACGTCCATGCCGGCGATCAGGATCATCAGGCCCTGTGCTTCGGCAGCGCGCTGGATATCCTTGGAACGGCCCTTGAACGGCTCGGCCACAACCAGGCCCAGCAGCAGGCCGGCGCCGCGCACGGCGGAGAACACTTGCGGGAAGTCGCGCACCAGGCCTTCCAGCTTGCCGATCAGCTTCTCGGACGCCTCTTTCACGCGCGCCAGGAACGCCGGCTGGTTGATGGTTTCCAGCACGGTCAGCGCCACGGTGGCAGCCAGCGGGTTGCCGCCGTAGGTGGTGCCGTGGGTGCCCACGGCCAGGTGCTTGGCCAGCTCTTCGGTAGTCAGCATGGCGCCGATCGGGTAGCCGTTGCCCAGCGCCTTGGCCGAGGTCAGGATGTCCGGGGTCACGCCATAGCCCTGGTAAGCGAACAGGGAACCGGTACGGCCCATGCCGCACTGCACTTCGTCGAAGATCAGCACGGCGCCGACCTTGTCGCACAGCTCGCGCAGGGTCTTCAGGTATTCAGGATTGCCCGGCATCACGCCGCCCTCGCCCTGCACCGGCTCCACGATCACGGCGCAGACGTCGTCGCCGATGGCGGCCTTGGCCGCTTCGATATCGTTATACGGGATGTGGTCGATCGATGGCGGCAGCGGCTCGAAGCCTTCGGTGTACTTGGCCTGGCCGCCGACGGACACGGTGAACAGGGTACGGCCGTGGAAGGAGTTCAGGCAGGATACGATGCGCGGCTTCTTGTCGCCGTACTTGGCGTGGGCAGCCTTACGGGCCAGCTTCAGGGCCGCTTCATTGGCTTCGGCGCCGGAATTGCAGAAGAAGGCACGGTCGGCGAAGGTCGCTTCGGTCAGGGCCAGGGCCAGGCGCAGCACTGGCTCGTTGGTGTAGCCGTTGCCCAGGTGCCACAGGGTGTTGGCTTGCCTGGTCAGCGCTTCCACCAGGACCGGGTTGCAATGGCCCAGGGACGCCACGGCAATGCCGGAGGTGAAGTCCAGGTAATGCTTGCCGTTCTGGTCCCACAAGTCCAGCCCCGCTGCCCGCACTGGCACCATCTGGGCAGGTGCGTAGGTCGGGACCAGCACCTCGTCGAAGGTGGCGCGGGTTACAGGGCGGGTGGTAACAGTCGAGTCAAGCTTGGCGTTCATAGCAAATCCCCATCAATGGTAAGGTGTACTGCATTGTAAAAGCGGGGATGCTAAAACTCTTTTGAATCTGCGACAAGGATTTTCAAAATTGTTAGCCTTGGAGCTTGCGTTGCCGCTCCTCTCGCGGCGTATTGCCGAAAAGCGTGCCGAAAGCCGTGGAGAAATGCGATCCCGATGAGAACCCGCACATCAGCCCTACCTGCACTATGGAATGGTTTGTTTCTAAAAGTAATTGCCGCGCCCGTTGCAGGCGCAGCTCAAGGTAGTAACGCGAAGGCAGCGAACCCAGGTACTGCTTGAACAAGCGCTCGAGCTGGCGCCGCGACAGGCCCACCAGCCCGGCGATATCGTCGGTCGACAGCGGCTCCTCGATATTCGCCTCCATCAGGGTCACCGCCTCCGACAGCTTGGGCTGCAGCGCCCCGAAACGCGCCTGCAGGGCCACCCGCTGCCGCTCCTCCGAGGAGCGCACGCGGTCGATGCACAAGGCTTCCTTGATCTCGGCCTGCACGTTGGCGCCGAACAGCGCCTCGATCAGCGTCAGCGAAAAATCGATCGAGGCCGCCCCGCCGCAGCATGAAACCAGCCGCCCATCGATCTCGAACAGATTCGGTGTGAGTATGGCGCGCTCGGTGACATCCTCGGTTTCCGCATACAGCGCCCATGGCAAGGCAATGCGCGCGCCGCCCGCCGCGCCGGTCTGGGCCAGCCACAGCACGCCGGCACCGACCCCGCCCCAATACTCGGCTTCGCGGCAACGCTCGATCACCGCGCGCAGTTCGGCATCGGACGGGCGCGCCGAACCCTCGTCCGCGACCAGCAGGGCCAACTGCCAGTCGCCCGCCATGCCGCCAGCCTGCGCCGGCGTGATGACGTCGAGCCGGAAACTGCCATTCAGGATGCGCTGGGCCAGCCGCAGGGGCTGCACCAATCCGGACCAGGCCAGGCTGTCCGGCTCGCCCGCATTCACCAGCAGCATGCGCAGCGGCTGCTCCCGGGTCAGGCGACTAAGTTGAGCAAATGACATCTTCTATTCAGGGACAAGCGCCGACGCCGGGCGCTCAGGGGTATTCCATTGGCTGACAATCATACCGGAGATCAACAGTACCGCGCCCAGCAGTTGCATCACGCCCATGGTTTCGCCCAGCCAGAAATAGCCGAAAATGGCCGCGCTGGCGGGTTCGAAGGCGTAAATCACGGCCGCCTCATTGGCAGTGGCATGGCTCTGGCCCCAGGTTTGCAGGGAAATGATGGCCGCGGTGGCGACCACTCCCAGGTATACCAGGTTCCATTTATAGGTCAGCAGGCTCAGCCAGATATAGCTGTAGTAATCCGGGGCATCGTTCGGCACGTCGATCACGCCACGCGGCACTTCGCGCAGCAGGATCCACAGCCCGGCAAACAGGGCCACGGTCCAGATCTGGGCCACGGTCAGCGTCATCAGGCGCTCGACCTTGCGTGAAAACTGCTCCATCACCTTGATGTACAGGCCGAACAGGAAAGCCGCCGCCAGCGCCAGCGAATCGCCGCGGCTCCATGTAAAGCTGCCCTCCCAGCACAGGGCGAACAGGCCGCCGATGGCCAGGATCAGGGCCAGCACGATGCGCTTGTCCGGCCACTTGCCCATGGCAATACCCAGCAGCGGCACGACCAGAACGTTCAGGCCGCAGATGAAGGCATTGCGGTTGGAGGAAGTCTGGCTCAGGCCTTCGACCTGGGTCAGGTAACAGAAGAACAGCAGCACCCCGGCCAGGAAGCCATAGTGCAGGTCGCGCCATTTGGCGCGCAGCAGGAAGGGAGATAACAATACGCCGGCAATCGCGAAGCGCGACACCACGATCCAGTTGGCCGACAGGTTGTCGGTCATATCCTTCATCGCCGGGAAGGTGGTACCCCAGACAAGGGTCACCACCAGCAGGGCCAGGATACCGCGCGCGTGTAGGGGCATGGCGAAAACACCATCTTGTTATAAGTTTGCATATAGTAACCGATGGAGGACGAGGCTGGCGGGCGCTATAATCCGGTGCATGGGAGAGCGATATTTGAAAAGCATCCGGCTTCTGGCCGAATGCATGCAGGGGTTTGAGAGATGGTCCGGCGAACATGTTCGCCAGCTTGGCCTCACCCACGCACAATTCGATATCATTGCCACATTGGGCAACACCCCCGGCATGAGCTACAAGGAGCTGGGCGAACGCACCCTGATCACCAAAGGTACCCTGACCGGCGTCATTGAACGCCTGGAACAGAAGGGCCTGGTGGAACGGGAACGCAATGCCGACGACAAGCGCTCCTTTTTCGTGCGCCTGACAGCGGCGGGCGAGCAGCTGTTTGCCGAGGTGTTTCCTGTTATTGTCGCTAAAGGCGTGCAGTTGTTTTCCGACTATAGCGACGCCGATTATGAAGCCCTGGAACGCACCCTGGCCGGGCTGAAGGCCACGATCAGTGCCGGTTCACCACTATAAAGAACGAAAAGAATGTTAAAGACCACCCTGCTGGACGGCATCAAGCCGGCCAAATTCGACAAGCAAATCACCGGCAACCTGCTGCTGGAAAACGCCAGCGCCGAACTGGTGCGCAAGGAAAAACTGCTGATTGGCATCCGCAATGAAGACGGCGACATCTACCGCCTGATCGGCGCCACCAAGCACAACAGCTTCACCAATGCAGTAGAAGAACTCGAAGACCTGGAACTGGTCGACGAGCTGGGAGATGTCGAAGGCACCGTAGAAGGGTGCGACGCCATCTTCGGCGAAGGCTGAGCTGGGCACCTGGCCAGTTTTTCACAACAACCACCCTGTCCTAGTTCCGCAGGGCAATTTCTGCTTATAATTTCGCATGGACAGACTGGAAGCCTTCAAAGCAATTGCAGCCCAAGCCGGCCGCGGTGAGCTTACTTTCCCCACCAATATCGACGCGTCGATCAAGCTGCAGCGCGCGCTGAACGATGACAATTGCCATATCGACCTGGCTGCCAAGCTGGTGCAGGCCGACCCGCTGCTGGCGGCACGCACGGTGGCGATTGCCAACTCGGTGGCCTATAACCGTTCCGGCATGGAGATCTCCAGCGTCAAGACAGCGGTGCAGCGCCTTGGCGTACGCACCCTGCAGTCGCTGGTGACCTCGGTGATCGTGCGCCAGCTCGGCACCAAGATCCGCAATCCCCTGCTCAAGGCCAAGGCCAACCAGCTGTGGGAGCACACTGCCCACGTGGCGGCGCTGGCGCAGGTGATTGCGCGGCGCGTATCCCACGTCGATCCCGATACCGCCATGTTCGCCGGCATCGTGCACGAAGTGGGCGGCTTCTACATGCTGTCGCAGGCGGAAGCCTTCCCGGAAGCGATGGAAGGCGATCCGGAGGAATGGACCACCTACGGCGAAGTGCCGATCGGCCGCGGCGTGCTGCAAAAGCTGATGATTCCCGAGAATGTGATGAAGGGCGTGGAGGCCATGTGGGAAGGCATGCGCGCGCTGCCGCCGGAGAACCTGGGCGACACGCTGCTGCTGGCCAACGACTTGTCCCCGATCGCCTCGCCGCTGCACGCCCGCCCGGGCGCGACCTCGGTCGCCGCCGCCAGCACCATCGACTTCGCGGTCGGCGACGGCACCCTGGCCACCATCATGGAAGAATCGGCGGAGGAAGTGAAGTCCCTTACTTCCGCCCTGCTGCACTAGCACAGCTTGGCGCATGCAGGATGGCCGGCCCAGTCAGGTCGAACATCAGCATGACGCCTTCCTGCTTCAGCCCTCCCTTGGGCTGGTGCGGGCCGCGGAAGCCCACCATCAGGTAATGGGGCAGGCCGTCCCGGGGCAAGTGATACCATGATCCACTCAGGTCCACTTGCGCCAATGAACGCGACTTCACGCCAGCCAGGGCGCAGAGCGGCACGCTGACTGCGCGCCCATTCACCCTCAACGTCACTCCTTTTCGGGCCACCGGCCAACCGATCTGCAAGCGCGCATTTGCGTACTGCGCCGGGAGCTCCGGCATTGAACCGTCCGGCCGCAGGGTGAGGATGGTGTCGACATGCGCGTGTGCGCTCCCTGCGACCAGGCAAACCGCGAAGGCGGCGAGCGAGACTGCGCGCATGGTAAATCTCCAGCGTTGTTGAGGATTGCGGATTTTACATGCACGCGCGAGCGATGGTGGCGGCGAACCGGCGCAGTTCGGGCACGGCTGTCGCCTCCCAGAAGCCGGCCCTGAGCCAGGGGCCGATGTAGTACAGGCCCGGCGTCGGCTGGCCGTTCGCACCCAGCACGGCGCAGTCGGCGCCGGTATCCAGCCCAAGGCCGAGCGCATCGGCCCGCATCAGGCCATCGGCCAGCAGCTGTTGCACCAGCGGCACCGCAGCGCGGCGCGGGCTGGCGCAGCTGCCGGTGCAGTTGATGATGCGGCCGGCGCGAAGCTCAATGCATTCTTCGCTGCCGCGCGGCTGCACTGTCAGCAGCGCCAGCTCCGCCTCGTCGCGGATGCCTGCCACGCGGCCTGCGCTTACATGGAGCGCACCGCGCGCCAGCGCTGCCGACAATTCCTGCTGCACCGTTGGCGGCAGCTGGTGCCGGTGCACGTCCCAGTAGGGCCGCACATGGCGCAGGAAGCGGCGCCGTTCGGCCGCCGGCCATGCCTGCCAGATACCGGCGGCCTGGGGGCGCAGCGCAGCTACCGCATCGTGCCAGTCCATGCCTGCATCTTCGAGATGCTCGACCTGCCGCATGAAAGCATGCAGCGCTGCGCGCACGGTCGGCGCCTCGTCGCGCCGCAGGGTGCTGCCTGCCAGGTGCCCGGAAAGGGGCTTGTAAGGCTGCGGCAGCAGCCCATGGCGCGACAGCGCATGCACACGCCGCGATGGATTGCGCCGCAGCAGCTGCAGCGCGATATCGACTGCCGTCAGCCCAGTGCCCAACAACAGCACCGGATCATGCGCGCCAATGGTGGCCAGCAAGTCGCCGCGCCACGGGTCCGCCAGGTAGCGCGAGGTGTCGGACCATTGCCCGCGCGACAGCTCAGGCGGCGGCGCCGGCAGGTGCCCGAAGGCCAGCACCACCCGGTCGGCCTCGATACTGCGGCCATCTTCCAGCGTGGCCGCCAGCCCGCCGCGGGTTTTCGCGTGCAAGCTGCATACGCTGCCGCTGATGCAGTCGAGGGTGGCATGGCGTGGCGCCTGATCCTGCGCCTGCCGCAGCGCCCATTCGAGGTAGTCGCCGTACACGCTGCGCGCGACAAAGGAGCCGCCGGCCACGCCGCTGTCGCGCATTCCGGCATAGTGCACGAAGTGCTCCGGATCATCCGGCAACACGCTCATATTGGCCGCCACCACATTGAGCAGGTGCTGCGGGCTTTGCGTCCCATACGCCATGCCGCGCGCCAGCCGCCCGCTGCGATTCAGCAGCAGCACGCGCAAGGGCTGCCGGCCTGCCAGGCGCAGCATCTGTATCGCGCACGCTACACCTGAAAAACCTGCGCCTACGATCAGCACCGTGCGCATGCTGCCCTCCTGCATCGCGTATATAGTCGCATCATGAACTCCTCCTATGTATCGCGCCGTGAGCGCGAGGATATGCACGGCCATCGCGGCGCGGTGGTCTGGTTTACCGGCCTGTCCGGCGCCGGCAAGACCACGCTGGCCTGCGCCATAGAACGGCGCCTGTTCCAGGCGGGCTGCCAGGTGGTGCTGCTGGACGGCGACAGCTTGCGCCAGGGCCTGTGCTCCGGGCTCGGCTTTTCTCCCGAAGACCGCAGCGAAAACCTGCGCCGTGCCGGCGAGGCCGCACGCCTGTTCGCCGATACGGGCATCATCGTGCTGGCAGCCTTCATCTCGCCATTGCGTGCCGACCGCGCCCGCGTGCGTGCCATGCAGGCCGAGGGCGATTTCATCGAAGCCTGGTGCAAATGCCCGCTGGAAGTATGCGAACAGCGCGACGTCAAGGGCCTGTACCGCCGTGCACGCGCCGGCGAGGTGCCGCACTTCACCGGCGTGTCGGCCCCTTACGAAGCACCCTTGGCGCCCGAACTGTCGCTCGACACCGCACTCGCTCCCCTGGCCGATTGCGTCGAGCTGGTACTCGAGGAGCTGCGTTCGCGCGGCGTACTGCGTGCGCCGGGCAGCAACTCTTCCAGCAGTTCGAGGCAGATGCGGGCGGCCTGGTCGCCGGCATCCAGCTCCGCATGCCACGCCGATACCGATACCGCCACCAAGGGGTAATCGCGCAGGCAGCGGAACAGTTCCGCCATCTCTTCCACCCGCGGCCCGGCCGGCACGTGGTACTTCAGCGCCGGCATGCGCTGGGCTTCGTCCAGCACGTCGGTATCGAAATGCACGTAGAGGGTCTCGTGCGTCGACAGGTTGCCCAGCACCTGGTCCAGCGTGCAGCGCACGATCGCCGACTTCTCCAGCGCCACGTCTTCGCCGGGATCAAGGTCGCGCGCATCGGACAGCAGCACCAGCTCTTCAGGATAAGGCCGCATGCCCACCGCTTCGCGCAGCATGGTGATGCTGTCGCGCCGGTTCTGGCGCCGGTCCTGGCGGCCGACCAGCATGGCCAGCGGCATGCCGCCCAGGTATTGGGTGTGCGTGGTGGACCAGGTATGGAAGTCGCCGTGCGCGTCCAGCCACAGCATGCGCTGCGGTTCGCGGCCGGCGCGCTGCAGGCCCGCCATCATGCCCATGGTGGACACGCAGTCACCGGAAATGCTGACCGGGAGGTCGCCCGCCGCCAGCGCCGCCGCGGCATGCTCGGCCAGCACCGCATACACGCGGCCCATGCTGCGCATCTGTTCATCCTTTTCCACCAGTTCAGTGGCGGTCGATTGCGGCGACTGCAGCACGGTCCAGGGCTGCGAATCAATCAGCTGCACGCGCTGCAGGCCGTCGCGCCGCTTGCCCATCAGGTAAGGCACCAGCAGGCGGCGGATCATTGCCACTGCTCCGGCGCAGCGCCGTAACCCAGCGCATGCATCATGTCCGCCACCTCCGCGCGCCGCGCCAGCGGCAGCAGCTGGCCGCTGCGCTTGCGCCAACGGCCCGGCGCGGGCGCTTCGGTGGCCATCGTCACCGGCAGCTCGGGCGGATGCGGCATCGGCGGCAGGCCAAGCCATTCGCAGGCCCGGTCCAGCACGCCCGCCGGATCGGCCAGGAAGGATTCAAAACGCACCGGCAGGGCGGCCACGCCGCTATCGACGATATGACGGTGACAGGATAGCCATTGGTTCAAGCAAACCTCCTCGAGCGGAGCGTTGATATAGCTGCGCCAGTTCGGCGGCAGGTCGAATTTCCACCAGCGCGTGCCGCCCACGCATTGCTCCGAATAGCCGCCGATGCCGAGAGCGACACCGTGCTTCTGCATATCGTGGGCATGGAAGCCGATCGGCGACAGCCACCCGTCAATCAGGCCATTGACGCAGCCGGCAACGCTGCGCACCAGGTGCAGGTAGCGCACTTGCGCATGCGGGAACAACTGCTCGTAAAAACCGAAACGATAAGCATCCGACGGCGTCTTGAACAGCAGGACCTTGCCGGCGGCGTCGTCTTCCGTGAAATGCCTGGCATGCATGGCAGGCGAGACAAAGGGCGGCTCTTCGATCTTGGCGGTTTCGTTGAAAGGCCGTCTCTCGCCCGGGCCATGGCCGCCATCGTAATAATCGCGGCGCCACGGTTCGCGCCAGAACACGGCGCCCAGCACGGCTTGCTGCAACTCATGCTCGCTCGGCACATCGGCAGCCTGGCAGAATAGCAGCGTTTCGTCCAGCGCCCGCTCCATCTGCGCATGGGCAAGTGGTTGCGCGAACAGCGCAGGGAATTGCAGCAGCAGGCGCTTGCGCCAGCGTGCCTTCAATTCCGCCAAGGGGGCGATGCCGCCTTCCGCTACGGTCAGGCTATCGAAGATCTCGTCGGCCAGCGTGTCGGGGTGGCGCAGGTGCGCGATAGCGTCGCTGCTGCATGCCGGGTCGCAGCCGAAACCCTCGCCGCTCAGGGCCAGGAAAGGCTCGGCTTCGCCATCGAGGCTGGCGATGCCGGGATGGCGCGCCAACACCGCCTTGAACAGCGTCGAGCCAGAACGCGAACTGGTGAGTATCACCGCGACGCGCCTTACCTGTGCACGCCAGGGTGCGTGCGGCACCGCCCGCATCTGACGGATGGTGTCAATCAGCCCGTCCATGTTTTGCCGCAGGTTTGATCAGGAATGCGAAAAACTGGCGCTCCTGTTCTCGTTCGGCCGCACTGCGCGCCATCAGCCGGATGCTGAAGCCGGACTGCTTGGCCAGGCGCCGCACTTCCTCCACCGCGCCGAAATTCGAGTGCGCAAAGTAGATCCGGCCGCCCGGCTTCAGGTAGCGTGCGGCCTGCTCGAAGAACTGGGTATTGGTGCGGAAATCCGTGTCCCACTGCGAGCGCGCCACCACATCGGGTGCCGGCTTGTCGCGGAACGGCAGGTTGGCCGTAATGACGTCGAACTGCTCGTCGCCGACTTTCTCGAACAGGTCGGAACGGCGCACTTCCATCACGCCCTCAAAGCCATGCGTCTTCAAATTGTGGCGCGCGCTGCGGATGGCCGCCGGATTGACGTCCAGCGCCAGGACCCGTGAAGCTCCCTGGTAGCAGGCGAAGATCGCAATCACGCCGGAGCCGGTACCCACATCGAGCACGCTCTCGCCTGGCTTGATGCGGAAATTGCGCACCAGGGGCTGGCTGTCGAGGAAGGGCCAGAAGGTATTCGGATAAACGTGGAATTTCTTGCCAAGGTAAGTGATGGTGCGCCCGCCTTCGGGCACCGCCTTGAAAGCCTTTTGACGCGTGGCTTGCCAGCGGTCGACTTGCTCGGCCGTGGGAAGTGCAGATGCTCGCATATCTGTCCCCTTATTTGATGACCCCATGCTATCGAGTCTGCCAGGCAAGGGCAAGCGCACACCGTTCTGTGCGCTTCAACTGTTGGTGGAATACATTTCTTTCATTTGAAAAGTCGGGGTCAGCTCCGGCAATCGGACATTCGCGCAGCGAATGTCCGATTGCCGGAGCTGACCCCGACTTTTATTTTGGAAGCCAGGCGGCGATGGCGTGGCCGATGGCGTCCGGGTGGTCTTCCTGGATGTTGTGCGTGCCTTCGCCAAGTTCAACCAGCTTGCAGTTTGCGAGCCTCGCGGCGTAGCGTTCGGCGACTGCGCGCGGCGTCAGCACGCCGTTCGGGCTGAACAGGATCAGTTTCGGATATTGGGCGGTGGCCATGATCGCTTCGTTGTGTTCGATGAGCTGGTACACATCGGCCGGCTCGCCGGCAATCGGCATCATGCGCGGGAAGGCCAGCATGGGCCTGCGCGATTCGGGCGTTGGGAATGGTGCGCGGTAGGCGTCCATTTCCGCCGTTGTCAACGGGCGCAGCGAACCCTTCGGCAACATCTGCTCGATAAAGAAATTCTGCTGCAGCACGAATTCTTCGCCACTGCCCGGGGCGCGCATCAGCTTGAAGCGTTCGCGTGCCTGCTCGAGCGGGTGGAAGTCTTCCCATGTCGGGCTCGGGCGTACGAATTCCATCAGGGCTACGCCGCGCACCTTGGTGGGATAGCGCGCCGCCAGGTGGATGGCCAGCGCGCCGCCCCAGTCCTGCCCGACCAGCGTGAACGCCTCGATGTCCATCTGCTGCAGGAAGGCTTCCAGGTAGGCGGCGTGCTCGAGGAAGCTGTAGGCAATGTCCGGCTTGCCGGAGGCGCCAAAGCCGATCAGGTCCGGCGCCAGGCACCAGGCCTTGGCGGCCACATGCGGCATGATGTCGCGCCAGATAAAGGAGTGCGTCGGATTGCCGTGCAAGAAGATCACGGCGTGCGAGCTGCGTTCACCGAGTTCACGATATGCGATGCTGGAATTCAATGCGGAGACGGATTGCATGATGCCTCTCTCAGAAAAAAAAACGCCCACTCCAAAGAGTGGGCCAAGTCCAAAACTAGGGATGTCCTGAAAGAGACGGTTCCATCTTATGTTGGGGACTGGCCACACTCTGTGCGTCAATTCACACAAACCTTAAAAAGGCCATGGGGTCTCGGTGTCCTGCCATGCCGGCAGTTGCTGGATGCGCTCGAACCAGGCCAGCACATTCTTGTATTGCTCGACCGGAATATTTGCCCGGGCCAGGTACATCAGCGGTGCGGCCACGGCGAAGTCTGCCAGCGAGAGCTTGTCGCCGCTCAGCCACTGGCGCGTCGCCAGGTGCTTGTCGAGCACGCTCGCATGTTCATGCACATAGGTCTCGCCTTTGGCGACCTCGACTGGATCCGGGCCCTCGCCGGTCACCAGTTTCTTCCACAGGTATTGCCAGGTCAGGATGCCGATCGCAGGCGCGAAGTGCTGGGCGCCGAAAAACATCCAGCGATTGACATCGGCGCGCTCTTTCAGCCCGGTCGGATACAGCTCGGCGGCGCCGTGCTTGTCGGCCAGGTACTGCATGATGGCGCAGGATTCCCACAGGTGCAGGCCATCGTCCTCCAGCACCGGCACCTTGCCGCAGATGTTCACTTCTTCCAGGCGCTTGCGGTCGGCATCGCTGGCGAAGTCGATGATCACTTGATCGAGCTTGATGCCAAGCTCGCTTGCAGTCAGCAATACACGGCGGGCGTTGGAGGACAGCGGGTTGTGATAGAGGCGCATCGTAAAACTCCTTGGTGGGTTGATCGAATGCGCCTATCGTAACCAAGGTCTCCTGACAGTTCCTGTCAGGAGTCGTCTTTAATCGCGTTTTCTTCGCGCCAGACTTTGAGC
Source organism: Duganella sp. Root336D2 (assembly GCF_001425005.1). Lineage (GTDB taxonomy): Bacteria > Pseudomonadota > Gammaproteobacteria > Burkholderiales > Burkholderiaceae_D > Rugamonas. The sequence goes on from NZ_LMDB01000033.1 coordinate 407,540, forward strand.
AGCTCGTGGCGCGGTGCAGGATAGCGTTCTGCAAGTGCTTCAGCATGCGCAATGCGGTCGATGCGGAAGTGGCGGTTGGCCTTGCGCATCTCGCACCAGGCGGCAAGAATGCGGCGGCCTTCGAAGAAGGCCAGCGCAAACGGCCACACCGTGCGCTCGGACGAAGAACCGTTTTCGTCGTTGTATTGGATGCGCATCTTGTGATGGCGCCGGATCGCTTCGCGCGCGGGCTGCACGAATTCATCATGCTCCGGCGTGTCGCGCATCAACGGCACCCACAAACTGGTGTCGGCCATGTCGTCGCGCAGGTCTTTCGGTGTGGCGGTGGCGATCTTGGCCAGCGCATTGGCCGCGGCTTGGGCCAGCGTGGGGTCGCCCTGGCGGCGCACCCAGCGTGCACCAAGCACCAATGCTTCCAGTTCGTCGGTGTCGAACATCAGCGGCGGCAGGAAGAAGCCGCTGCGCAGCAGGTAGCCAAGGCCCGCCGAGCCCTCCACTGGTGCGCCCAGTTCGGCCAGGGTTTGCATGTCGCGGTATATCGTGCGTTCGGATACGCCCAGCTTTTCCGCCAGTGCGGCCGCCGTCACCGGACGGCGGCTGCCGCGCATGGCATCCATGAGCTGGAACAGGCGGCCAGTACGGCTCATTGCTGCTCCCCATTTTACGAGGCGAGCAGCTTAACATAGTTATAATCCCGGAATGGCCAAGAATCCCCCAACCAAGAGCTCTGTTACCAAAAGCCGCGCACTCGGCAAAGTCACCCTGTCCGATGTCGCCGCCCTCGCCGGCGTCGCGCCCATGACCGCGTCGCGCGCCATCAATCAACCGGAGCTGGTGTCATCCCTCCTGCGCGAGCGCGTGGAGAAGGCGGTACAGGACCTTGGCTATGTGCCGAACCGCGCCGCGCGCGCCCTGGCGTCGGCGCAATCGCGCGTGATCGTGGTACTGGTGCCGTCGTTGGCGAATGCGGTATTCACTGCGGTGCTGGCCGGCGTGCAGGATGCACTCGACCCATGCAACTACCAGATCCTGATCGGCAATACGCGCTACTCCGATGCGGAGGAAGAGAAGCTGCTGGCGACCTATATGCAATCGAACCCGGATGGCATCCTGCTGAGCGGCCTGACACATAGCCCGCGCGTGCAGCAGATGCTGGCTACTTCGCGCGTGCCGGTGGTGTCGATGATGGACCTGTCCTTGGAACCTGGATCGATGTCGGTGGGCTTCTCGCAGGAAGATGCGGGCTACACCATTACCCGCTACCTGATCGAGAAGGGACGCAAGCGCATCGGCTACATGGCGGCGCAGCTCGATGAACGTACCCTGAAGCGCGGCGACGGCTACCGCAAGGCCATGGAGGAAGCCGGCCTGGCCGACCCGATGCTGGAGCTGATGTGCCCTGATCCCTCCACCATCGCGCTGGGCGCCGAGCTGCTGGGCCGCATGCTGGCCAATATGCCGGGCCTGGATGCCATCTTCTGCTGCAACGACGACCTGGCGCACGGCGCCATCTTCCAGTGCCAGCGGCGCGGCATCAGGGTGCCGGAACAACTGGCGATCTGCGGCTTCAACGACTTGCCCGCGTCGGCGTGGATGAACCCTTCGGTCACCACGATCGGCACGCCGCGCTACCAGACCGGCTTTGAAGCTGCCAACCTGCTGCTGGCAACGATCCGCGGCAACGAGGTGCCGGCGCAGCGCATCGACCTTGGCTTTACGTTGATGGCGCGCGAGAGCGCATAGATCTAAAAAAAAAGGGACGTACCCTCGGGTACGTCCCTTTTTTTCGTTCCGGCCAGGGCGCGTTAAACCACCGCGCCGTCGGTCTCGTCTTTTTCCTTGATCGGCTTGATCAGGTCTTCGCGCTTCACGCCCAGCCACATGGCTACGGCAGCAGCAACAAACACGGAAGAGTAAATACCGAAGCAGATACCGATGGTCAGCGCGATTGCAAAGTAATGCAGGGTCGGGCCGCCCAGGAACAGCATCGACAGCACCATCATCTGGGTACAGCCGTGGGTGATGATGGTACGCGAGATGGTGGAGGTGATCGCGTTGTCGATCACTTCATGCACGGTCATCTTGCGCTGCTTGCGGAAGTTCTCGCGGATTCGGTCGAAGATAACCACCGATTCGTTGACCGAGTAACCCAGCACAGCCAGCACGGCTGCCAGCACGGTCAGCGAGAATTCCCACTGGAAGAAGGCGAAGAAGCCAAGGATGATCACCACGTCGTGCAAGTTCGCGACGATAGCTGCCACTGCGAATTTCCATTCGAAGCGGATGGCCAGGTAGATCATCACGCCCACCACCACCATGACCAGTGCGTTCAGGCCGTTCTGCGCAAGTTCATCGCCCACTTGCGGGCCGACGAATTCAACCTTCTGCAGCGACACGCCTTCGGAAGCATCGGCGTGGATACAGGCGCTCTTCATTTCGTGGGCGCCCTTGTCGGTCACCTTGTCGACCGACTTGACGCTGCCCTGCTCGGCCTTGCACAGCTCGGCGAACACTTTGGCAGCGGTGTCGGCGGCGGTGGTGCCGGCCACGTTAGGCAGGCGGATCATCGCGTCGCGTGCGGTGTCGATGCTCGATACTTCAGGGTGGTAGCCCAGGCCGGTCAAGGTGTCGCGCACCTTTTCCAGGTTGGCAGCCTGCGCGTACTTCACTTCCATCACGGTACCGCCGGTGAATTCCACCGAGAAGTGCAGGCCCTTGGTGGCCAGGAAGAACACGGCCGCCACGAAGGTCAGCGCCGAAACCACGTTGAAGACCAACGCGTGGCGCATGAACGGGATGTCTTTACGGATGCGGAAAAATTCCATCTCTATTCCTTAGTTCGCAGGTTTCCAGACGGTGCCGATCGACAGCGACTGCAGTTTCTTCTTACGGCCGTACCACAGGTTCACCACGCCGCGCGAAACGAAGACTGCGGAGAACATCGAGGTCAGGATGCCCAGGCTGTGCACCACGGCGAAGCCGCGCACCGCACCGGAACCGAACACCAGAAGGGCGATACCAACGATCAGGGTGGTGACGTTGGAGTCCAGGATGGTGTGCCAGGCGTGCTCGAAGCCGGCGGAAATCGCCGACTGCGGGTTGGCGCCGTTGCGCAGCTCTTCGCGGATACGTTCGTTAATCAGCACGTTGGCGTCAATCGCCATACCCAGCGCCAGCGCGATAGCCGCGATACCCGGCAGGGTCAGCGTGGCCTGCAGGCGGGACAGCACGGCGATCAGCAGCAGCAGGTTGACGGCCAGTGCGAATACGCTGAAGGCGCCGAACATCATGTAATAGATGATCATGAAGACCGCGATGGCGGCAAAGCCGTACATCGTGGAGTGGAAGCCCTTGGCGATGTTTTCAGCGCCCAGTGCAGGACCGACGGTACGCTGCTCGATCACTTCCATCGGAGCGTACAGAGCGCCGGCGCGCAGCAGCAGCGCCAGCTCGGCGGAGTTTTCCGCATTGCCCATGCCGGTGATCTGGAAGCGGCTACCCAGTTCGCTCTGGATGGTCGCCACGGACAGCACTTCGGCCTTCTTCTTCTCGAACAGTACGATGGCCATCTTCTTGCCGACGCGGTCGCGGGTCGCGTCGCGCATCTTCTTGCCGCCGTCGCCGTTCAGGTCGATGCTCACGGCAGGCTGCTGGTTCTGGTCGAAAGTGGCGGTTGCGCTGGAGATGTAATCGCCGGTCAGCACCACGTCCTTGGTCAGCACGACAGGCACGCCTTTGCCGACGGTGAACAGTTCCGAATTGTACGGAATCGCTGCGTTCATCTCGGTGCCCGGGGTGACGGATTCGTCGACCATGCGCACTTCCAGGGTGGCGGTACGGCCGATGATGTCCTTCGCGTGCGCGGCATCCTGCACGCCAGGCAGCTGCACCACGATGCGGTCAGGGCCTTGCTGCTGGATCACCGGTTCGGACACGCCCAGTTCATTCACGCGCTTGCCCAGGGTGGCGATATTCTGCTGCACGCCGTTGTCCAGGGTGGCTTTCAGGGCGGCCGGCTTCAGGGTCACGACCAGGCGCAGCTCGTCGCCTTCGGTGGCGTCAACCACGTTCATGTCCGGCTGCTGGTCCTGGATCAGGCCCTTGGCTTGCTGGCGCAGTGCATCTTCACGGAACTTGACGATGATGGTGTCGTTCACGCGATCGATGCCGGCATGGCGCACGCTCTTCTCGCGCAGCTGGTTCTTGATGGCGGCCTGGGTGCCCTGGATGCGCTTGGTCACCGCGGCCCTGGTGTCAACCTGCATCAGGAAATGCACGCCGCCGCGCAGGTCCAGGCCCAGGTACATTGGCAGTGCGCCCACGGCGCGCATCCAGTCCGGGGTATTCGACACCAGGTTGACGGTGACGATATAGGTTGGGTCGTTCGGGTCCGGATTCAGGCCTTTTTCAAGCGCCAGGCGGCCCTTGAACTGGCCGTCGGTATCGGCAAAGCGGGCGCGCACGTAGGTGTGCATGCCGGCGCCGTCCAGCGCTACGCCTTCATTCTTGACGTTCGCTTGTTTCAGCAGCGTGTCCACCTGGGTCGCCAGGGCACTGGTGACCTTGACGGTGGCCTTGGCGCTGGTGATCTGCAGTGCAGGTGTCTGGCCGAAGTAGTTAGGCGCCGTGTACAGGGCGCCAAGCAGCACCACCACGACGATAAGGATGTATTTCCAGATTGGATAACGATTCATAGTCTTCAGCGTTCAGGCAATAACAAAACGGGCGGCTGCTCTTGCGAGGCCGCCCGCGCCGGTTATCACAGGCTCTTCAGGGTGCCCTTCGGCATCTGGGAGGAAATGGCGTGCTTCTGCACCACGACTTCGGTGCCCTGGGAGACTTCGATGGTCACGTGCTGCTCGGTGACTTTGGTCACTTTGCCCAGGAGGCCGCCGATGGTGACGACTTCGTCGCCTTTGGCCAGGGCTTCCATCATGGACTTCTGCTCTTTCGCACGCTTTTGCTGAGGACGAATCATCAGGAAGTACATCACCACGAACATCAGGATCAGTGGTGCGAAGGTTGTCAGGCTGCCCATGGCGCCGGCGTCGGCTGCGGTTTGGGCGTATGCGTTGGAAATGAACACGGTGACTCCAAGTTCTAGTTAGGTAAAACTCAATGTTAAAAAATAGGCGGTGTATTCTAGCACCCGCCACGCTGCCCACCTATATATAGGCGGGTTGCCGTTTTTTAAATACCACGCGCGCGGTCGGCGTGGAATTGCTGCACCCAGTCCGGGAAGCGGTCTGCATCCAGGGCATCGCGCATCTGTTGCATGATGTCGAGGTAGTAATGCAGGTTGTGGATGGTGTTCAGGCGCGCACCCAGGATCTCCTGGGCACGGTGCAGGTGGTGCAGGTAGGCGCGGCTGAAGTTGCGGCAGGTGTAGCAGGAGCAGGTGGAATCCAGCGGCTCCTTGTCATCCTTATAACGCGCATTCTTGATCTTGACGTCGCCGAAACGGGTGAAGATCCAGCCATTGCGGGCATTCCGGGTCGGCATCACGCAGTCGAACATATCGACGCCGTTGGCCACCCCGTTCACCAGGTCTTCGGGGGTGCCGACGCCCATCAGGTAGTGCGGCTTGTTCTCTGGCAGGCGCGGGCCGACGTGCTGCAGGATGCGCATCATGTCTTCTTTTGGCTCGCCGACCGACAGGCCGCCGATGGCCAGGCCAGGGAAATCAATTTCCTGGAGCCCTGCCAGCGATTCGTCGCGCAGGTTTTCGTACATGCCGCCCTGGACGATGCCGAACAGTGCATTCGGGTTCTCGCCGGCATTGAACTCGTTCATCGAGCGCTGCGCCCAGCGCAGGGACATGCGCATCGACTTGGCAGCTTCTTCCAGCGTGGCCGGGCGGCCGTCGATTTCATACGGGGTGCATTCGTCGAACTGCATCACGATGTCGGAATTCAGCACGCGCTGGATCTGCATCGAGATTTCCGGGGACAGGAACAGCTTGTCGCCGTTGATCGGCGAGTTGAAGGTCACGCCTTCCTCGGTGATCTTGCGCATTTCGCCCAGGGAGAACACCTGGAAGCCGCCGGAGTCGGTCAGGATCGGCTTGTCCCAGCCCATGAAGCCGTGCAGGCCGCCGAACTTGGACATCACGTCGTTACCGGGGCGCAGCCACAGGTGGAAGGTGTTGCCAAGGATGATCTGGGCGCCGATTTCCTTCAGTTCCAGCGGCGACATGGCCTTGACGGAACCGTAGGTACCGACCGGCATGAAGATCGGGGTCTGCACCTCGCCGTGATTGAGCTTGACCGTGCCGCGGCGGGCGTGGGTCTTGCCGGTGGTGTCTTTTTTGATGAGTTTAAATTCCAGCATCGGTATTCCTTATGCTCTGTTGTGCGTCGTCAGCAGCATGGCGTCGCCATAGCTGAAGAAGCGGTATTCGTTCGCGATCGCGTGCTGGTAGGCGTGGCGGATCTCGGTAAAGCCTGCGAAAGCGCTGACCAGCATCAGCAGGGTCGATTTCGGCAGGTGGAAGTTGGTGATCAGTCGCGTCACCGTCTTGAATTTGTAGCCTGGCGTGATGAACAGGTTGGTGTCGCCGCTGCCGGCTTCCAGGCTGCCGCTTTGCGAGGCCGACTCCAGCGCGCGCAGCGAGGTCGTACCCACAGCAACAACGTCGCGGCCGGCGGCGCGGGCTTCACGCACGGCGTCCACAGTTTCCTGCGGCATGGTGTACCACTCGGTGTGCATCTTGTGCTCGGCCAGGTTCTCGGTGCGTACCGGCTGGAAGGTGCCGGCGCCGACATGCAGGGTGACGTAGGCAAACTGCACGCCCTTGTCTTTCAGCTTTTGCAGCAGGGCTTCGTCGAAATGCAGGCCGGCGGTCGGTGCGGCCACGGCGCCGGGCACCTTGTTAAATACTGTCTGGTAGCGGGTTTCGTCCACTTCGCCCGGCGCGTGCTCGATATACGGCGGCAGCGGCAGGCGGCCGTATTGCTCGATCAGGTCGAACACGTCGGCATCGAAATGCAGGGTGTAGAACTCGCCGGCGCGCTCGCCGACCGTGACGTCGAAGGCATCGGCCAGGCGGATCTTCACGCCGGGGCCGGGCGACTTGGACGCGCGCACCTGTGCCAGCACGGTCCGGGTATCCAGCACACGCTCCACCAGCGCTTCGACCTTGCCGCCGCTGTCCTTGACGCCGAAGAAACGGGCCTTCAGCACGCGGGTATTGTTCATCACCAGCAGGTCGCCAGCCTGCAGCTGGTCGAGGATGTCGGTGAACTGGCGGTCGTGCAGGGTTTTGCCGTCCACGTGCAGGAGGCGCGAAGCGCTACGGTCCGGCAGCGGGAACTGCGCGATACGTTCTGGCGGCAGGTGGAAATCGAAATCGGATAGCGAATACATTGACGGACTAGTAAAACTGTTGGGCAACCCTCTATTTTACGTCATTTGCCCAAATTTCACGCAAAAACAGCCTGTTAGCCCATCATGCCCGCCAGCCTCTCCCCAAATTGCCCCCCTTCCGCGGCCGCCGCTTCGACGCGTCGCGGTTCAGGGCGGCATTTCGGTGATATCTGCCAGCTGTCCCGCCGCATCGCAGTCCCCCTGCTGCGCACCGCCGCTGCCAACATGCAAGGGCAAACGCAGAGGGCAGGTTTCATCGTCTTTCAGTTAGAATCCAAGCCTGGTGTTCATACCATGTCCAACATGCCGGAAACGAAGCAAAAAAAGCCCGCTGCCCCAAAAAAACCAGCCGCCACCGCCGAGAGCAAGCTTGCCAAGCTTGGCTTGCGCACGGACATGGACCTGGTGCTGCATCTGCCCATGCGGTATGAGGATGAGACGGAAGTCCTGACCGTCCGCGAAGCCTGCATGCGCGGCGGCGAAGTGTCGCAATTGGAAGGCGTGGTCACCTCCAACGAAATCGCCTACAAGCCGCGGCGCCAGCTGCTGGTGCACATTGCAGACGAAACAGGCGACATCCAGCTTCGCTTCATGAATTTCTACGGCAGCCAGGTCAAGCAGTTGGCCGAAGGCACCCGCGTGCGGGCGCGCGGCGAAGTGCGGCATGGCTTCTTCGGCGCCGAGATGGTGCACCCGGCCTACAAGATCGTGAACGAAGGCGCGCCGCTGCCGACTTCCCTTACGCCGGTCTATCCTTCCGGCGAAGGCTTGTCGCAGCTGGTGCTGCGCCGCGCGATTGCCGATGCGATGAAGCGCGTGGACTGGACCGACACCCTGCCGCAGGAAATCCTGAAGACGATGCGCCTGCATCCGCTCGAGGCGGCAGTGCGCACCTTGCATTATCCGCCGGCCGAGATCGACGAGAACGCCCTGGTCGACCGAACTCACCCGGCCTGGACCCGTGTCAAGTTCGACGAACTGCTGGCGCAGCAGCTCTCGCTGAAACGGGCGCAGCGTGCTCGCCGTGCCAAGGGTGCCGCGGTGCTGGGCAAGGTCGGTACGCTGTCGTCCGCCTTCGAAGCTTCGCTGCCGTTCAAGCTGACGAAAGCGCAACAGCGCGTGCTGAAGGAAATCCGCGCCGACATCAAGCAGCCCTACCCTATGCAGCGACTGCTGCAAGGCGACGTGGGCAGCGGAAAGACCATTGTGGCCGCGCTGTCCGCCGCGCAGGCGATCGACAGCGGCTACCAGGCCGCGCTGATGGCGCCCACCGAGATCCTGGCGGACCAGCATTTCCGCAAGATCGCCGCCTGGCTTGAACCGCTGGGCGTGAAGGTCGCGTGGCTGACCGGCAGCCTGAAAAAGAAGGAGAAGGAAGCCGCCTATGCGCTGGTGGAATCCGGCGAAGCGCAGCTGGTGATCGGCACCCACGCCATCATCCAGGACACGGTGCAGTTCGCGAAACTCGGCCTGGTGATCGTGGACGAGCAGCACCGCTTCGGCGTCGGCCAGCGCCTGACCTTGCGCAACAAGGGCAACGGCGACAACGTGCCGCACCAGCTGATGATGTCCGCCACGCCGATCCCGCGCACGCTGGCCATGACCTACTACGCCGACCTGGAAGTATCGGTGATCGATGAGCTGCCGCCCGGCCGCACGCCGATCGTCACCGCCGTGGTCGACCAGAACCGCCGCGATGAAGTCATCGCCCGGGTACACGCTGCCGCGCTGGAAGGCCGCCAGGCTTACTGGGTCTGCCCGCTGATTGAAGAATCGGAAGCGCTGCAGCTCCAGACTGCAACGGAAACCTACGAAACGCTGGCCGCCGCCCTGCCCGACCTGCGCGTCGGGCTGGTGCACGGCCGCCTGAAACCGGCCGAAAAGGCGGCAGTGATGGATGCATTCGCCGCCGGCGAAGTCCACGTGCTGGTTGCGACGACGGTGATCGAGGTCGGCGTCGACGTGCCTAATTCCTCATTGATGGTGATTGAGCATGCAGAGCGCTTCGGCCTGTCGCAGCTGCACCAGCTGCGTGGCCGCGTCGGCCGCGGATCGGCAGCTTCGGTCTGCCTGCTGCTGTACCAAAGTCCGCTCGGCCCTGTCGCCAAGCAGCGCCTGATGACGATGCGCGAAACGACTGATGGTTTCGAAATCGCGCGGCGCGACCTGGAGATCCGCGGTCCCGGCGAGTTCCTGGGCTCGCGCCAATCCGGCCAGGCCATGCTGCGTTTCGCCGACCTGGAAACGGATGGCTGGCTGGTCGACCAGGCGCGCGACCTGGCGCATGCCCTGCTGCACGAAGCGACGCCGGCCAACAAGGCCACGGTGGAAGCCCATCTTGAACGCTGGCTCGGCGGTCGGGAAGAGTTCCTGAAAGTCTGACGAAGCGTGCGCCCGCGGGCTGGCGCTGCTGTTAAATTTTCCGCTCCCTTCAAGTGAGGAGTGGATATGCTGATGAAATCAATCTGCGGCGTCCTGCTGGCCGCATCCGCGACATTGGCGCAGGCCGCGCCGGCCCGCTGGGATTTTTCCTGGGGCGGTTTTTATGATTACATGCAGAACCGCTTCGTCGACGTATTGGTGCGCGGCTCTTTCGAAGGCGTCGATGCCGACGGTAACAGGATCCTGGAGAAATCCGAGCTGTCCAGCTTCAGGATCGGAGGCTATGAGCTGCTTGGATGCACCACGTCCGCCCCCGCCACTTGCGGTGTCAGCTCCTTCTCCTTCGACTTCAGTGCCGACCTCAGGTTCACCGCCAATCACATTTCATACTGGGCAAATAGCCCGTCGGACTGGTACTGGTCGGAAGTGCGCTACGGCACCGGCGGGGGCGTCGACTACATTACGCGCGCGCAGCAGTACTACGATGAATGGGGCTTGGCGACCACAGCGCAAACAGTGCTCACTGTTGCTGCCGTACCGGAACCCAATATTTACGGCATGCTTGCTGGCGGCTTGCTGCTTATGGGGTTGCTCGCGCCACGCGCCAGCTGGCGCGCTCAGCGTTCAAAGCATCTAGTTTCTGCCAGTGGGCGTTGCGACCAGGGTTTCAACCTCCGCGGTCAGTGAGATGATGCGCGGGACGCCATCAACCAGCCCGATCTCGGCTTTCTGCTTGCTGAGCGATTCCATCCGTTCGCCCGGCAGCAACACGACCTCCTTCGCCACGTCGCGTGCAGTGGCGCTGTGGCCATTGGGGGCCAACGATACTTCGCGCTTACTGACTTCATAAGTCGACTGGAGTTGCACACTCCACAGCCCCTCAAGCATGGTCTTGTATTCGTTTACGCTCATGCGCGACAGGCCGCCGCCCCTTCCCGGCATCGACACCATGATCATCGCATTCGGCGCGAAATGAGCCATCAGCCGCTCGGAATCGTGGCGCTGGACCGAAGTTTCAACGTCTCCCATCAGGGTGAGCACCTCGGCTTCGGTCAGCCGTTTGCCGCTACAGCCAGCAACGGTGGCAACTATTGTGACAATTATTGCAAGTTTTTTCATATACGCAATGATACATTATGTGACACGTGTCGCATAAACTCCTTGCCTTGCTGCGACACATGTCGCACAATGCCGTCATACGTCACAAGGAGCCCCTATGGCCATTCCATCCATTACCGAATTAACGCTGCTCAAGGCACTTTGGAAACAGCATCCGCTGAGCGCCCGTGAAATCCATGAGCGCGTGGAAGAAGAACTGGCCTGGTCCTACTCGTCCACGCGCAAAACCTTGGAACGGATGTTGGAGAAGGGCATGATCAGCCTGCATTCGGTCCATGGTATGAACGTATACGCGCCAGTACTCGAAAAGGTTGAAACGCTGGCCGCATTTGCCCACGATTTCAGCCATCGGGTAATGGAAATGAACGCTCCGCTGCCGGTGAACATGTTCACCGGCTCCAAACTGGTGAACCAGAACGAGCTGAAAGAGCTGGAGCAGTTGCTGAGCGAATGGCCGGAAGATAAGGAATAAAGCGATGTTCGCATTAGTTTTCCTGCAAGCGAGCGTCGCCAGCCTGCTGGCGGGCGCCTGCACCTGGCTCCTGTTGCGCGGCGTTGCCCGTGCCTGGCCCGGGCTTGAGGCACGCCGCACGCCCTGGCTGCTGGGTGTCGCCGCTGTTGCGGGCACCTTGGCGCTTGGGCTGCTGCCGGGCGCTGCGCGCCTGAGTATCGTCCCCGCCATCGAACTGCCTGCAGTCCTGGCTTCCGCCGCCCAGGCCGATGCCTCCCGCGTCGGCACCGCCAATGCTGCCAGCGACGCCGCGTCCGGTGACGATAGCGCATTCGACGACCATGGCGCCACGCCCATCAAGCCAGCGCCGGCGGTGCTCTGGCTCGGCTACGCCTGGCTAACGCTCTACTGCGCAGGCTTGGCTGTAGCAGCCGCGCGCTGGCTGCATGCCAGGCGCCGCCTCGCCTTGCTGATTTCCGCCGCCCAGCGGCTGGATCGTTTTGACCTCGCCGCCCATCCCGGCTTCGCCAGCCTGCAGCGCGAACTGCCGGAAGTGCGCGAAATCGAGGCGCCAATTGCCCCCATGCTGGTCGGCCTGTCCCGTCCAGTCCTGCTGCTGCCGCGCCACCTGCGCGATTTTGACCCCATCCAACAGCGCCTGGTGATCGAACACGAATTGACGCACCTGGCCCGCCGCGACCCGCTGTGGATGCATGCCAGCTTCCTGCTGCAAGCCATCCAATGGTTCAACCCCATGGTGGCCCGCCTGGTCCAGCGCATGGCGTGGGCCCAGGAACTGGGCTGCGACCGCACCGTACTGCAAGGCCGCCCCGTCAACCAGCGGCGCGCCTATGCCGCAGCGCTGGTCGTACAAATGCGCATGCAGGCCGCGCCCGGACATGCAACTGTCCTCGCCTTTGGCGGCCGCGTAGTGGACGCCGTCGCCGCCCGCATCGGCATGATCCGCGATGGCGTGCCCGCCATGCCGCGCGCTGTTGCTGGCGCCTTGGCCTGGGCGGCAATGCCAGCCCTGCTTGCTGCCAGCGTACTGCTGCAGCCAGCCCTGGCGTGGCGACTGGATGCCGTACAAGGCGGCAGCGGCATGATCGCTGCGTCCGGCGCACTGGCAGCCGCTGTGCCGGCCAGCCTGCCCCGCTGGCAAGCCCCGATGGAGCGCCTGCGCGTCAGCGCCTTCTTCGGCATCAAGCACGCGCCAACCGGACAACCGCATGGCGGCATGGACTTTGCCGCCCGCAGCGGCACGCCCATCGTCGCCCCGGCAGAAGGCATCATTGTCGCCTCAACCAACATGTACATGGGCGAGGGCAAGTGGGGTGAACTGGTCGCCATCGAACATGCCAACGGCCTGCGCTCCCTGTACGCCCACATGGACAAGCGCCTGGTGAAAGAAGGCGAACGCGTCACCGCCGGCCAACAGATCGGCACTTCCGGCGCCTCCGGCAAAGTTACCGGGCCGCACCTGCACATGGAAGTCAGCCGCGATGGCAAGAACATCGACCCGCAGACCCTGATCGGCAACCTGGAAGCCAGCGCCACCCGGACCGCGCTGCAGCGCCTGAAGACCAGCCGCGCCCCTTAATCACCCCCACCGCCGCTGGCCAGATGCCGCGCACTGCCCGGCAGTGGCGGCGCTCGCCCTGAGGAAACGCAATGAAGAAGACCGCATTCATGCTGGCCGCCGCGCTGGCAGCCCAAGTCGCGCCTGCGCAGCCGGTTGTCGAAATCAAATCGGCGCGCCTCGACCAGCGCAAGGAAGATACCGCCAGCACCCTTGTGCTGACCCGCGATGACCTGGCCGCGAATGGCGACCGCACTGTAGCCGATGCCCTGCGCCGCCTGCCCGGCATCACCGTCAGCGACAGTGCAGGGATCCGCATGCGCGGCCTGGGCAACGGCTACACGCAAATCCTGTTGAACGGACAGCCCGCTCCCAACGGCTTCTCGCTGGACAGCTTGCCGCCGGAAGTGATCGAACGCGTCGAAGTGCTGCGCAGCGCTTCCGCCATCCTGGGCACGCAAGGTATCGCCGGAACCATCAACATCGTGCTGCGCAAATCCGTCAGCCGCAGCACGCGGGAAATTCAGCTCGGTTTGGATAGCCTGCACGGCGCCTGGTCGCCGCGCCTCGCCGCGCAATCCACCGGCAAAGCCGAAGGATGGTCGCACAACGCCAGCGCCGTACTGTCCCGCAGCATTACGCCCGCCGACCGCACCATCACTGACAGCGCGCCGGGCATGCTGCGCAATATCCGCTCGCATGAGGACAACGTCGGCGACTCGCTCAACCTCAGCCCGCGCCTGAATTGGAGCACCGCCAATGGCGACAGCTTCGCGCTGCAAACCATCGCCACCGCAAACCGCCGCGACATCAAATACCGTTCGCAGGAAGAAGTGCGGCTCGGCACCTCAGGCGACTTTGCGCAAGTACGCAGCAGCTTTCACTTGCGCGGCTATTTCCTGCGCAGCGAGCTGACCTGGCAACGCAAGCTGGCCAGCGGCGCACAGTGGGAGCTCAAGATCGGCGGCAACACGGCCCCGCGCGATACCGCGTTCGATTTCGCCGGCTTGCCGCTGGCAGGCCCCGGCCCGACCATACGCCATGTCGATGGCGACATCCGTGAGCACGGCTTTAACTACGGCGGCAAATATTCGCACCCGCTGGGCGGCGGGCACGCCCTGGTGGCCGGCTGGGACGGCTCCGCCCTCCAGCGCATGCAGACACGCATTGAGCACGAGTACAACCATGCCGGTGCGCTCAACTTCCTGCGCGACGACCGCTACGACGGCCGCATCGAGCGCCTGGCAGCCTTTGCGCAGGACGCATGGAAGCGCGACGATGATTCCTGGTCCGCCGGCCTGCGCTGGGAAACCATGCACACCGAAGCCCATGACCGCAACACCGCATCGGTGCGCCGGCGCAGCACCGTCATCAGCCCCGTGCTCGAATGGATGCGCAAGCTGCCCGGCGACAGCCAGTTGCGCGTTGGCGCCAGCCGTAGTTACAAGGCGCCCAATATGCTCGACCTGATCCCGCGCCGCTTCACGTCCGACAACAACAACAGCCCAACCAATCCCGACACCCAGGGTAATCCCTCCCTGCGCCCCGAACTGGCATGGGGCCTCGATGCCGGCATCGACTACTACTTTGCCAAGGACAGCCTGTTCAGCGCCAGCATCTACGCACGCGACATCGACAACGTGATCTTGTCGACCCTGTACCGCGACGGCGAGCGCTGGATCACCATGCCGGCCAACCTTGGCGGCGCGCGCGTGCACGGCCTGACGTTGGAATTGCGGATGCCGCTGACGGCCTCGCTATCGATGCGCGCCAACGCTACCTTCAACCACTCCCGTCTCGACAGCGTGCCGGGGCCTGGCAACCGGCTGGCCGCGCAGGCGCCACTGAGTGGGACTGCAGCACTCAGCTATAAGCGCGCAGCCTTGGCACTGGATGCCGAGTTCTCGTATGAAGCTGGGGGAGCCAGCCGCGATTCGGCCACATTGATTTCGAGCGCGCCCTACCAGCGCAAGCTGGACCTGCGTGCCACCTGGAAGCTGTCGCCTCGCCGGGAATTCCTCGTTGCCGTGTCCGACCTTCTACACCCGGACCGCGCCAGCACCGATCGGTACGAGGGCGCGGCCTGGCGCCAGACCGCCATCAGCACGCGCGGCGGCACCACCTTACGCCTTAACTACAAGCAGAACTTCAACTAACGAAAGAAACATTGTCTGTTCCTTACGAATTTGCCATGCAGCACATTGTTATGCGAAACTCGCCCGCTATGCCGAAAATCACCAACATCCTCCTGATGGCCATGCTGGCCGCCGCCAACTTCA
Organism: Duganella sp. Root336D2; assembly: GCF_001425005.1. Taxonomy (GTDB): domain Bacteria; phylum Pseudomonadota; class Gammaproteobacteria; order Burkholderiales; family Burkholderiaceae_D; genus Rugamonas. The sequence goes on from NZ_LMDB01000033.1 coordinate 422,715, forward strand.
TGCAAACCGCAGCCGCGATGCCTGAACCATTGGACATTCCGCCGCCACAGGAAGAGAAAGAGCCGAAAGAATCGCTCCTGCAGCAATGGCGCCTGCCGCTGGAAGGGGGCCGCGTCAGCAGCTTCTTTGGCGCCGCACGCGGACGCCGCGCGCATGGCGGCATCGACTTCTCGGTGCCGCACAACACGCCGGTCATGGCGACCAACGAAGGCACCGTCGTTGCATCCGGCATGGGCTACCTGGGTGATCGCAAATACGGCAATGTGGTGGTGATTGAACATGAAGGCGGACTGCGTTCGCTGTACGCCCACCTGAACAAGCGCAATGTGAGTATCGGCGACACGGTAGCTGCCGGCGAATTGATCGGCCTGTCCGGCGCCACCGGCCGCGCTACCGGTCCTCACCTGCACCTGGAAGCCTACCAGGACGGCACCCGCATCGACCCGAACCGCTTCATGCTGGCCAACCTGGAAGATAACGCCCTGCCGTCGGCCATGAACGCCAAGCGCACCGGCGTAGAAGAAGTCCCGCCAGCGCCGCACAAGGCCGGCAAAGGACGCAAAGCCGCTCGCGCCGACAGCGACAAGACTTCGAAAAAGAAAACGCAGGTCGCCCAGAAGACCAGCAAGTCGCGCAAGCAGGCGTAAGGCAGCCAGGCGATAACCTCCAAAGTACCCGCTTCCAACCGGCGAAGCGCTTCCGGTCCAATTATCAAAGGCAGAGATAGATGCGGTTGGCCAGGTCGAGCATGAAGGCCGGCTGCAGATAGGCCATGAATGCCAGCGCCAGCACGGCGGCGCCCAACGCCCACAGGCCGATACGGAGCAGCCGCTGTTTCATGTCAGGCAGCCTTCAGTTTCGGTTCGCCGCGCACCAGCGGGCGTTCGTCGATCGGCAGGTTGGCCAGGCCGGCGAAAATGCCGAGTCCGAGGGTGATGCCCCACACTACGTCGTAGCTGCCTAGCTTGTCGAACAGGTAGCCGCCCAGCCAAACGCCGATGAAGCTACCTACCTGGTGCGACAGGAACACCACGCCGGCCAGCATCGACATATGCTTCAAGCCGAACACGCCGGCGATGATGCCATTGGTGAGCGGCACCGTGGCCAGCCACAGGAAGCCAATGGCCGCGGCAAACAGGTAGACCGACCACTGCGACAAAGGCGCCAGCAGGAACAGGCCGATCACCACCGAGCGCGCAAAGTAGATCGAGGAAAGCAGGTAGCGCTTCGGCATGCGGCCGCCCAACTGGCCGGCAGTGAAAGAGCCGAAGATGTTGAACAGGCCGATCAGCGCCAGCGCCATCACCGCCACGCCCGGCGTGGCAATGCCCTTGTCTTTCAGGTAGGCCGGCAGGTGGGCGCCGACGAAGACCAGCTGGAAGCCGCACACGAAATACCCTGCCACCAGCAGCATGAAAGACCGGTTGCCCACCGCTTCGCGCATTGCCTCGCCCACGCTCTGGTTGGCGCCGCCCGTCGCGACGGCATGTTTAGGCTCGCGCAGGAAAATCGTCATCGGAATCATCAGCAGGAATACCACGCCTGCCAGGACATGGAAGGCGTGCTGCCAACCGATGGAGGAAATCAGTTGCTGCTCGATTGGCATCATCAGGAACTGGCCGAAGGAGCTGGCCGCACCCGAGACGCCGAAGGCCCAGGAACGCTTTTCAACCGGCGCCGCGCGGCCGATGATGCCGCTCACCGCACCGAAAGCGGTACACGCCAGGCCGAGGCCGATGAACACGCCGGAGCCGAGAATGAACAGGGTCGGCTGGGTCACCGTGGCCATCCACACCAGGCCGGCCATATAGGAGAAGGCGCCGGCGATCACCACGCGCTGGGTGCCCCAGCGGTCCGCCACCATGCCGGCGAAGGGCCCGAAGGCGCCCCACAGCAGGTTTTGCAGCGCCAGCGCCAGCGAATAGGTTTCACGCGTCCAGCCATTGGCCTGCGAAACCGGCTGCATCCAGAAGCCGAAGCCGTGGCGCACACCCATCGACAGCGTCAGTACGACGCCGGTGGTGAGCAGGATCGTCTTGAGATCAAGTTGGCGGTCGTTGCTGGTCATGGCGGCATCCTGGCTGGCTAAGAGGGCCAGTGTAAAGGATGCCGCCAAATCCTGCTGGCGGCCGCCGAAATGCCTTTAGCGCTTCCAGTAGCTCATGCGGCCGCTCATGACCAGGGTGCCGGCGCCGGTCGCCATGTCTTCGGTGCCCTGCAGCTGGCCGCCGCCGGTGGCGAACATGTACTGGCCGGTGCCGCCGGTGATCTGGAAGGTGGCGCCGCTGAAGACGTAATTGGTGCCCTGCCCGGTCGGCACGAACTGGCCGCTGTAATTGGCATAAAGCTGCTCTCCGGACACGGTCATCACGATGAAGCGGCCACGGTTGAAATTGAAGATGGCGCCGTCCGGGGTGATGCAGTCGTTGGCGACAAAGGCCACGCGCCCCAGCAAGGTGCTGCCGCCATGGCCGGTGATGGTGCCGCCGAATTTGGAGGGACAGCGCGCCGACGGCCCTGGCACTTCCTGGATCACGCCGGTTACTTGAATGTCAGTAGTGACCCATTGTGCCGAAGCGGCGCCGGATGCCAATGCCAGCGCCATTCCGCCCGCCAGCTTCAGGATTGCTTGATGCATACCACCCTCCAACCAAAGTTAAAAATACGATAATAACTTTATGATAATTGAAAGGGCTAATGGTTTTTTGTAAAGAGTTGTCGTGTGTGGCGCGCGCGTCAATCCACGCTGTAGCGCACCCCAAGCTGCGCGCGCAGCTCATCGAGCACGCCCATCAGCGCCACCGTCTCGTCGAGCGGCATTTCCGGGCTTTCCAGCAATCCTTCGCGCAGGCAGCGCCCAACTTCCATCGCTTCGTGTGCATAACCGTTGCCGATACGCGGGAAATGGAATTCGCGCTCGCTACCGTCGTTCATGGCAATGGTGAAGTGTTCGGCATGGTGGAAACGCCCATGCAAGCGCAGGAAACCGTTGTCTCCGCAAACGCTCAGCGTGGCCGGAGTGCGGGAATTCAGGCTGCAGCTACAGGCAGACAGGGATCCATCTTCGTGGTTCAGCACAAAATTGGCTTGCACGTCGACGCCGGCCGGGGTCAGCTCGCCGAAGCCGCGCGCGCCTTTGACGGGACCGAGAAAGAAGGCGGCCATCGACAGCGGGTAGATCCCCAGGTCGAGCAGCGCACCGCCACCCAGTGCGGGATTGAACAAGCGATGTTCGGGACCGGCATCGGCTGCGAAACCGAGATCCGCCTGCAGGTTACGCACCTTGCCGATCTCGCCCATGTCGATCATGCGCCTGGCTTCAAGGATGGCGGGCTGGAAGCGGGTCCACATGGCTTCCATCACGAACAGCTTGCGCTCGCGCGCCAGGTCCACGACTTCCTGCGCTTCGCGGCGGTTCAGGGTAAAGGCCTTCTCGACCAGCAGCGCCTTGCCGCCCTTCAGGCACATGATGGCGTTCTCGTGGTGCATCGCGTGCGGCGTGGCGATGTAGATTACGTCCACCCCTTCGTCATCGGCCAGCGCCTGGTAGTCGCCATGGGCGCGTTTTGCGCCATACTCCCTGGCAAACTCGGTAGCGCTATCTAAGCTGCGCGAAGCAACCGCCGCCAGTTCGACATCAGGCACCTCGCGCAGTGCTGTGGCGAAGGCCTTGGCGATCTTGCCGGTGCCGAGGATGCCCCAGCGAATAATCCTGTCCATTCAAAGCTCCTTTTCAAGCGGCCTTCCGCTTCGGGCGGAATACCGTGTCGTCTGCATAAAAAGCGTCGTCCTGCTGCGGCCACCAGCCGGGAATGCCCAGCACCGGCAACGGTGTAAAGCCGCCTTTGGCCAGGCCTTCGCTGGCCAGGCGCGCTGCCTCGTCGCGATCCAGCCACGCGCGGCGGCCAGCTTCGTCCCGGGACCAGTAATCGCCGCCGGCCAGCACAACGCGGGTGTGGGCGGTGATCGCCTTGTAAGGCGCCACCAGCTTTTCCATCAGCGCGTGGCCGAATAGCCAGACTTCCGCATCGCGGCCGAACACGTCGGCACGCTCCACGAAGGCTTCGCGCCAACGGTGGTTGCGCAGGGCGTCCACCAGCGCCGCACCTCCGGCGTCGTCGCGCACGACCAGCAGCGCCGAGTTTTCGTCATAGATAGTAGCAGCATCGCGCGCGGGACCGCGCGATTTGCCCACGCCGACCTGTGCGATCTGCGCGGCCTGCAGGGCGTTGAGCTGGCGTTTGATGTGCGGGAAAGTCAGCCACACCAAGCCGTTGAAAAAGTCGTGCAGGTTGTCGCGGGTGGGTACCTGGCCGGTGGCGCCGATGAATTCTTCGTAGGCGACACCTTCGGGAAGCGAAGCTTGCGGCACGAAGCGCAGCGGCTGGCCTGCGTGGTTGGCCAGCGCCAGCGCGGCCGCCTGTTCGCAGAACGGCCGGACCACGCTGGGCAGGGAGAGGTCGATGCGGGAGGCTGCGTCCCGCACCGAGCCGTACCAGGCGCGGGTCCAGTCGATCTCTTGAAACACTTAGGCCATTTTCCAGTTGATCGTTTCGCCGGCATTCAGCGGGATCAGTTTGGAGTCGCCGAATGGCAGGTCGGCCGGCAGCGTCCACTGCTCGCGCTTCAGGGTAATGGTGCCCTTGTTTGGCGCCAGGCCGTAGAAGGCCGGGCCGTTCAGGGAGGCGAAGGCTTCCAGCTTGTCCAGCGCGCCGGCGCGGGCGAACGCTTCGGTGTACAGCTCCATCGCGTGCAGCGCGGTGTAGCAGCCGGCGCAGCCGCAGGCCGCTTCCTTGGCGCCCTGTGCGTGCGGCGCGGAATCGGTGCCGAGGAAGAAGCGCTCGTCGCCGCTGGTTGCCGCGGTCACCAGCGCCAGGCGGTGTTCCTCGCGTTTCAGCACCGGCAGGCAGTAGTAGTGAGGACGAATGCCGCCCTTGAAGATCTCGTTGCGGTTGTACAGCAGGTGGTGGGCTGTGATGGTGGCAGCTATCGGACCTTCCGCTTCCGCCACGTATTGCGCGGCATCCTTGGTGGTGATGTGCTCGAACACGATGTTCAGCGCGGGCAGGTCCTTGCGCAGCGGGCGCATCACGCGCTCGATGAACACCGCTTCGCGGTCGAACAGATCGATGTCCTGGTCGGTCACTTCGCCGTGCACCAGGAAAGGCATGCCGACTTCCTGCATGGTTTCCAGCACCTTGTAGCACTTGGCCAGGTCGGTCACGCCGGCATCGGAATTGGTGGTGGCGCCGGCCGGGTACAGCTTGACCGCGTGCACAAAGCCGCTGTCGGCGGCGCGGATGATTTCGTCCGGCGAGGTGTTGTCGGTCAGGTAGAGCGTCATCAGCGGCTCGAAGTCCATGCCTTGCGGCAGGGCAGCCAGGATGCGGTCACGGTAGGCGGAGGCCTGCGCCACGGTGGTGACAGGAGGTTTCAAATTTGGCATCACGATCGCACGGCCAAACTGGCGCGCGGTGTCCGGCAGGACGCTCGCCATGGTGGCGCCATCGCGCAGGTGCAGGTGCCAATCGTCTGGGCGGGTGATGGTGATGCTGTGCGGGATCTCGAAGTCACTCATGGCTGCTGGCTTTCAATATGCGAATCCCGTCATTTTACCTGTTGAATCGCGCCTGCCGCGAGAATGTGCGATATTGGCAGTTCCCCTGCAATCCTTTGAGGAGGCAAGCGATGGCTAGCAAAAATACAGTCTGCCTTTGGTACGACGGCGACGCATTGGATGCCGCGACGTTTTACGCAAAAACCTTCCCCGACAGCTCAGTAGGCGCAATTACCCGTGCACCGGGTGATTACCCCGACGGCAAGCAAGGCGATCCCCTGGTGGTCGAATTCACTGTTGCCGGCATTCCCTGCATTGGCCTGAATGGCGGCCCCCACTTCAAGCACAGCGAAGCCTTCTCCTTCCAGGTCCTGACTGAGGACCAGGCGGAAACCGACCGCCTGTGGAACGCCATCACCAGCAATGGCGGCCAGGAGAGCGAATGCGGCTGGTGCAAGGACCGTTGGGGCCTGTCCTGGCAGATTACGCCGCGCGTCCTGATGGAGGCGATGGCCGATCCGGACCGGGCGGCGGCCAAGCGGGCTTTCGATGCGATGATGGACATGAAGAAGATCGACGTCGCCAAGATCGAGAAAGCCTGGCGCGGTCCTGCTTAGGCGTCAGGCGGTGCCGGATGCTCCTCGGCGTAACGGCGCGCGGCTTCCAGCACCGCATCCAGCTGGCGGCGGTGCGGCGCCATAGCGCCCCAGTTTGCCAAGGCAACGCGGGCCGTTGACCACTGACGCTTGCAGCGCCTGCACGGCGCCAACCGAAAGTTTAGTCGTCCTGACTTTCGAGGGATCAGTAAATGATCGCGATGCGCCGCTGCATACGGCGCACCAGCCAGGACAAGAGCGTGCACAGGATGAAATACACCAGCGCCACAAAGACGTACATCTCAACCAGCCGCCCATCGCGCTGGGCGATCTTGCTGGCGGCGCCCACGAAGTCGGGAACGGACAGCACGTACACCAGCGACACATCCTGGAACAGCACAATCGTCTGCGTCAGCAGCACCGGCAGCATATTGCGGAATGCCTGCGGCAGCACGATCCGCGACATGGTCTGCCAGTAGTTCATGCCCAGCGCCTGCGCTGCGTGGACCTGTCCTTTCGGGATCGCCTGTATGCCGCCGCGCATGATCTCGCAGTAGTAGGCAGCCTGGAACAAGGTGAACGTGACCAGCGCAGACACGAACGTGCCGACCTTGACCGGCTCGGAAGCGCCGATCATCCACGCGGCGATATAGGGCACCAGGAAGTAGAACCAGAAGATCACCAGCACCAGCGGCACCGCGCGCACCAGGTTCACGTAGCCCGCGGCGGCCAGCCGCAAAAAGCGCAGCGACGACAGGCGCGCCATTGCCAGCAAAGTACCCAGCGCCACACCTCCCAGCATGGCCAGCACCGTCAGCTTGAGCGTAAAGACCATGCCAACCTGGAACAGGTAGACCCAGGAACTGGCGATCACGCTGAAGTCAAAGTTCGCAAACATCACGCAGCCCTCCGTACTTCAGCGCCCAAAGTACCAGGCAGCGCGAGGCGCCGCTCGAGCAGCGTCATGCCGGCGACAACGATGATGTTGGCGACCACGTAGATCGCGGTGGCGGCCGCAAACGCCTCAAAGAACTGGAAGGAGAACTCCTGCATCGAGCGTGCGCTGGCGGTCAGTTCCATCAAGCCGATCGTCAGCGCGACAGAGCTGTTCTTGATGATGTTGAGGAATTCGCTGGCCAGGGGCGGCAGCACGATGCGTAGTCCAAGCGGCAGCAATACGTATTCGTAGGCCTGCACGCGCGATAGTCCCAGTGCCAGCGCCGCCAGCCGCTGGCCGCCGGCGAGGGCGTTGATGCCTGCCGCCACCTGCACCGCAACGCGCGCGGAGGTGAAGAAACCCAGGCACAGGACCGCCGTAACGAAAGGCGCATTGGGCAGCGCCTTGAGCCAGTCGCCCGCAACGCGCGGCAGCAGCTCGGGCAGTACGAAAAACCACAGGAACATCTGCACCAGCAGTGGGATGTTGCGGAACACTTCGACCCAGCAGACGGCAAAGCGGCGCAACCAGCGATTGGGCGCTGTGCGCAGCGTGCCGACCACCACGCCCAGCACCAGCGCGATCACCCAGCCCGCGAGCGAGGTCGCCAGCGTCCATGCCAGGCCCGACCATAGCGTGTCCCAATAACTGTGCACACCGTCCGGGGACAGTTCCCAGAAGATGTGCCAGTTCCAGTTGTAGTGCATGCTATCTGTATGCAGCGGGATCCGGCGAATCGGTCGGCTTGGCCAGCACTGCCTTCAGTGTGGCCGGCATGGGGAAGTTCAGGTTCACGCCGCGCGGCGGGATCGGGCTCAAGAACCATTTTTTGTAGATGCGCTGGATTTCGTCGGACTGGTAAACCTTGCGCAAGGCCTCGTCGACCGACTTCTTGAACGGCATATCGTTCTTGCGCATCATGATGCCGTAAGGTTCAACCGACATTGCTTCCTTGCTGACAGCGAAATCTACCGGCGCCTTCGAGGTGGCCACCTGCGCCGCGAGCAGGATATCGTCATTGGCTTCCGCTTCGGCCCGTCCGGTCTCCAGCATCAGGAAGGATTCCGGATGGTCTTTGCCGATCAGGATCTTCATACCGAGCTTGCGCTCATTATTCATGATCGTCATCTGCTTCAGCGTCGTGGTGCCTGCAGTGGCCACCAGCACCCTGCCCTTCATGTCTTCCAGCGTCTGGATATTGGCAGACTTCTTGGCCAGCAACCGGCTGGAGATCACGAACATGGTCGGCGCGAACGCCACCTGCTGCTGGCGCTCCGCATTATTGGTGGTCGAGCCGCATTCGAGGTCGATGGTGCCGTTGGCCATCAGCGGGATGCGGTTGGCGGACGTGACCGGGTTGTAGGCCACCTTCAGCCCCGGCAGCGCGAGCTGCGTTTTCAGGTGCTCGACGACTTTCAGGCACAGGTCTACCGAGTAGCCCTGGTACTGCTGTTTGTCATCAAGATAAGAGAATGGAATGGAACCGTCGCGTACGCCCAGCACCACCTGGCCGGTGCGTTTGATCTTGGCCAGCGTGCCGGTGGGTTCCTGAGCGCTGGCCGCAGCAGCCAGGCAAAGAAGGGGAAGCAGGCGCAGAAAGGTCATGGTGTCCTCCGCTGGCGGGGACGATGACCCGCCCTGTTAGTGGATGATACGCGCTAAAAAGTCCCGTGCGCGCTCGGAACGGGGCGCGCCGAAGAATTCGTCCTTGCTGCAGTCTTCCAGGATGCGGCCTTTGTCCATGAAGACCACGCGGTTGGCCACCTTGCGGGCAAAACCCATTTCGTGGGTCACCACCATCATGGTCATGCCATCCTGCGCCAGGCCAACCATCACATCCAGCACTTCATTGATCATTTCCGGGTCCAGGGCGGACGTCGGCTCGTCGAACAGCATGGCAATCGGGTCCATTGCCAGGGCGCGGGCGATGGCTACGCGCTGCTGCTGTCCGCCCGAGAGCTGGTTCGGGAATTTGTCCTGGTGCGCCAGCAGGCCGACCCGGTCGAGGTACTTCAGGCCCTTGCCGTTGGCTTCGTCCTGCGAACGGCCCAGCACCTTGACCTGGCCCAGGGTCAGGTTTTCACGCACCGACAGGTGGGGAAACAGCTCGAAATTCTGGAAAACCATGCCAATTCGGGCGCGCAAGGCCGGCAAATCCGTACCTTTAGCGCCGACGGATGTTCCATCGACAATAATTTCGCCCTTCTGGAATGGTTCCAGCCCGTTAACTGTCTTGATCAGCGTCGATTTGCCCGAGCCGGACGGGCCGCAGATCACCATGACGTCGCCTTTGGCCACCTCGGTGCTGCACTCCGTAAGCACCTGAAAGTTGCCAAACCATTTACTTAAGTCTTTAATTGCGATCATCTTTTTCGGGTTTCAGCAGTTTTATTCTTGCTTGACAGTGGCCTAGAACCGCAAGGATACTTCGGGACTTGCTTAATAGCTCATCAAAGCGCTATTCATTCTAACGGCAAATCCGCCCTACTTCAGGAATCTTGCTTATGGCCAACAAAAACCGCCTGACCACCTACATCCTCGTCGGCCTGGCGTTGGGTATCCTCACCGGCTACGCCATCAATGTTTCGCAAACGGCGCCACAAGCAGCCAGTTTCGCGGACTACATGACCCTCATTACCACCCTGTTCCTGCGCCTGATCAAAATGATCATCGCGCCGCTGGTGTTCTCGACCCTGATGGTCGGCATTGCCAAAATGGGCGACACGCGGGAAGTTGGCCGCGTCGGTATCAAAACACTTGGCTGGTTCTTCATCGCATCGGTACTGTCGCTGACGCTGGGCCTGATCATGGTGAACATCTTCCGTCCGGGCGATGCGCTGCTGGGCCACATCCCGACTGACGGTGCCGCCGCTGCTGCTACGCTGCAGACATCCAGCCTGTCGCTGAAAGAATTCATCACCCACCTGGTGCCTTCCTCGATCATCGACGGCATGGCCAAGAACGAGATCCTGCAGATCGTGGTGTTCTCGCTGTTCTTCGGTACCGCGGCTGCTGCCGTGGGCAAGAAGGCGGAACCGCTGATCGAGGCAGTCGACGGCGTGGCACACATCATGCTGAAGGTAACCGGCTATGTGATGCAATTCGCCCCGTTCGCCGTCTTCGCGGCGGTTGCCGGCACCATCGCCAAGAGCGGCGTGGGCGTGCTGCAAACTTACGGCGTGTTCATGGCGGAGTTCTATCTGTCCATCGGCGTGCTGTGGGCGATCCTGATCTTCGCCGGCTTCCTGTTCCTGGGCAAGCGCGTGCTGAAGCTGCTGTCGGAAGTCAAAGAGCCAACCCTGCTGGCCTTCTCCACCGCGTCCTCCGAGGCCGCGTTCCCGAAAACGCTGGAAGGCCTGGAGCGCTTTGGCGTGCGTAACCGCATTGCGGCCTTCGTGCTGCCGATCGGCTACTCGTTCAACCTGGATGGCTCGATGATGTACTGCACCTTCGCGACGGTGTTCATCGCGCAGGCTTACGGCATCAATATGGACCTGGGCACCCAGATCACGATGATGACCGTGCTGATGCTGACCTCCAAGGGCATGGCCGGCGTACCGCGCGCATCGCTGGTGGTGATCGCCGCGACGCTGACGCAGTTCAAGATTCCTGAAGCTGGCCTGGTCCTGCTGCTGGGCATCGACCACTTCCTGGACATGGCGCGTTCCGCCACCAACGTGATCGGCAACTCGATTGCCACCGCCGTCGTAGCGAAGTGGGAAGGCGAGTTGACCAGCACCGACGACCGCGAACTGTCGGACCGCCCGCTGCCTTAAACAGCCAGCCTCCAACATAAAAGTCGGGGTCAGGTCCGGCAATCGGACATTTCGCAGAGCGAAATGTCCGATTGCCGGACCTGTTCAGCAGTTGATGGTAGAAGCGGATCATGTCCGCGTAGCCTTTCACCGACATGCGTTCGTTGGTGCCGTGGAAGCGCGGCAGGTCTTCCGGGTGGGCGCGCACGGGGCCGAATTTCAGTACGCTGTCGCTCATGCCGTCGAAGTAGCGCGAGTCGGTGGCGCCGATCATCAGGCCGGGCGCGACCACGACGTCGGGGAATACCTGGCGGATGGTACGGTTCACCGCCGTAAAGGCCGCGCTGTCCAGGCGTGCCACGCGCGAGGCTTCAGTGTTGAAGTCGCCGTCGGGGCTGATGCGGATCTTGTCGTTGCCGATCACCTGGTGCATATGCTGCTCGACGCCGGCCAGCTTGTCGCCCGGCAGCAGGCGGAAGTTGACGGTGGCACTGGCGGCCCCCGGCAACACGTTATCCTTTACGCCGGCGTTGACGATGGTCAGCGCGGTGGTAGTGCGCACCAGCGCATTCACGCTTGGCGTCCTGGTCAGCATCCGCTCCAGCATCGGCTTGAACAGCCAGAAGTTCGACAGCGCCACGCGGTTCATGCCGGTCATTTCCGGCGCCATCATCTCGAAGCTTTGCTGCGGCAGGCCGGCCATGCGCACCGGCATCGGATTGGCTTCCAGCGCAACGAGGGCTTTGCTCATCATGCCGATGGCAGTGTCCTGCGGCGGCATCGAGGAATGGCCTGGCGCAGTCTCCAGTTCCAGCTTGTAGCTGGCGTAGCCCTTCTCCGCTACGCCAACCATGGCGGCACCGGGCTGCAGCCCCGGCACCATGCCGTGCACGATCATCAGGCCTTCATCCAGCACGTAATCGAGTTTGACGCCGCGCGACTTGAGCAGCTCGGCGATCTTTGCGGCGCCGCGCTTGCCGCCGACTTCTTCATCAGCGCCGTAAGCCAGGTAGACGGTGCGGCGCGGCTTGAAGCCGGCGGCCAGCAGCATTTCAACGGCTTCCATCTGGGCGTAGAGATTGCCCTTGTCGTCCCACGAGCCTCGGCCCCAGATGAAGCCATCGCGCACCATGCCGCCGAACGGCAGCTGCTCCCAGTTCTTTTCCGTACCGGGGGCGATAGGAACTACATCCTGGTGCGCCATCCACATCACTGGTGCGGCGCCGGCGTCGCTGCCCTGCCAGGTGTAGAGCAGGGCCTTGCCGTTGACGTTCTCGCGTTTCAGCGTGGCATGCAGGCGGGGGAAGCTGGCTTGCAGGTGGGCGTGCAGCTTGTCGAATTCGGCGCCGTTGGCGTCGGCATCCTTATAGTCGGAGATGGTCACGAAGCGAAGTGATTCCCCCAGGCGCTGCGCCGCTGCGGCTTCGTCGATCGCCAGGGCCGGCGCTTTGTCCACCGTCAGCTGTTTGCTGCCGCTGCGCGCTGTATTGACGCCGACGGCCACTGCCAGCACACCGATTGCCGCAAGGGAAATTGCCAGAACCTTCTTCACCGCCATCCCCGTCCTCCTGTCAGTTGACCAACTCGCCGGTGGCCGGCGAAGTCTGTTCCTGCTCGCCGCGCGCTTGCTGGCGCTGCCACATCTGGGCGTACAGGCCTTCGCGCGCCAGCAGGGCTGCGTGGGTGCCGCGCTCCACAATCCTGCCGTGGTCGAGCACCAGGATCTGCTGGGCGTCGGCGATGGTCGACAGGCGGTGCGCGATCACCATCGTGGTGCGGTTCTTCGCAATCTCCTTCAACTGGGCCTGGATCGCCTGTTCGGCCTTGGAGTCCAGCGCGGAAGTGGCTTCGTCGAAGATGAGGATGGCGGGATCCTTCAACAGCGTGCGGGCAATTGCCACGCGCTGCTTTTCGCCGCCGGACAACTTGAGGCCGCGCTCGCCGACCATGGTCTCGTAGCCATCGGGCAGGCTGGCGATGAAGTCGTGGATCGAGGCCGCGCGTGCGGCGGCGATGATCTCGTCCTTGCTGGCGCCGGGGCGGCCGTAGGCGATGTTGTATTCGATAGTGTCGTTGAACAGTACCGTATCCTGCGGCACGATGCCGATCGCATGGCGCAGGGAGTGTTGAGTGATATCGCGCAGGTCCTGGCCATCGATCGTGATGCTGCCGCTATTCACCTCATAGAAGCGGTACAGCAGGCGCGATAGCGTCGACTTGCCCGAACCGCTGTGGCCTACCACGGCCGTGGTGGTGCCGGCCGGGATGGTGAAGTCGACGTCGAACAGGATCTGGCGCTTGGGGTCGTAGTTGAAGTCAACGTGGTTGAAGCGTACTTCCGCGCCTTGCGGCTGCAGCGGTTTGGCGTGCGTCGCGTCATCGACTTCGCGATTCTCGCTCAGCAGCGAGAACAGGCGCTCCATATCGGCCAGGCTTTGCTTGATCTCGCGGTAGATCACACCGAGGAAGTTGAGCGGGATATAGAGCTGGATCATGAAGGCGTTCACCAGCACCAGGTCGCCCAGCGTCATGGTGCCGTCGATGACACCTTGCGTCGCGCGCCACAAGATCAGCGTCACTGCAATCGCGATGATGGCCGACTGGCCGGTATTCAGCAGCGACAGCGAGGTTTGCGATTTGACCGCCGCCTTCTCGTAGCGCTGCAGGCCCTCGTCGTAGCGATTGGCTTCGTAGTCCTCGTTGCCGAAGTACTTCACGGTCTCGTAGTTCAGCAGCGAGTCGATAGCCTTGGTGTTGGCCTTCGAATCGAGGTCGTTCATGGTGCGCCGGAAGTGCGTGCGCCAGTTCGTCACCACGATGGTGAAGGTGATATAGATCGCCAGCGCCGAGAAGGTGATGACCGAGAACCAGATGTCGTAATGCGTGACCAGGTAGCCCAGCACCAGCGTGATCTCGACCAGGGTCGGCAGGATGTTGAACAGCGTATAGGAAATCAGTGAGCTGACGCCGCGCGTGCCGCGCTCGATATCGCGCGTCATGCCGCCGGTCTGGCGATTCAGGTGGAAGCGCAGCGACAGCGAATGCAGGTGGCGGAATACTTTGAGCGCAATGGTGCGCACGGCGCGTTGCGTCACGCGCGCGAACAGGAATTCGCGCAACTCTGTGAACATGGTGGTCGACAGGCGCAGCAGGCCATATGCCACCAGCGTTGCGAGGGGCAGCACCAGCAGCGCGCGCGGATCGCCCGGCTTCACCGTCATGGCGTCGACCAGCTGCTTCAGCACGACAGGCACGCCAACGTTGGCGGCCTTGGCGCCGACCAGCGCCAGCAAGGCTGCCAGCACGCGCCATTTGTAGACCCAAAGATAGGGCAGCAATGTTTTCAGAGTAGCAATGTCGCCGCGCTGCTGGCCGGGAGGTGGGGGCGGAGTATTCGAATATCGTCGCATACGTGCGTGGACTGGCTGGTTTAAAATCCCATCAATTGTAGTCCTTCATGAGAATTTGCGATGACCTCCCAAGAACAAACCTCCCGCGGCCTCCCCCCTGGAAAAATGCCTGAACTGCGCGTGATGCCCTCGCCGTCCGACGCCAATGTGTATGGCGACGTTTTCGGCGGCTGGATCATGGCCCAGGTCGACATTGCGGGCTCCCTGCCCGCCACCCGCCGCGCCAACGGCCGCGTCGCCACCATCGCCGTGAACTCTTTCCTGTTCAAGCACCCGGTCTTCGTCGGCGACCTGCTGACCTTTTACGCCGACATCGTCAAGGTCGGCAACACGTCGATCACCGTCAACGTGGAAGTCTACGCGGAACGCAACCGCCTGCAGGCCAATATCGTCAAGGTCACCGAAGCGACGCTGACCTATGTCGCAACCGGCCCTGACCGCAAGCCGCGCCCGGTACCGCCGATAGAAACGCTGCTGTAATCCCATGCAGCAAGGGCGCCGGCTCCTGCTCCAGGCCGCGGCACGCGTGGCCGCCCTGTCGGCCATGGCGCCCTTTCTCCCCGCGCAAGCGCGCAGCGCCGCCAACGGCAGCTATCCCTTCACGCTGGGCGTAGCGTCCGGCGCCCCGCTCCCCGATTCGGTCATCCTCTGGACCCGGCTCCTGCCTGATCCGCTGAACGCGGCTTCCATGCCGCCCCTCGCGCAGCAAGTGCGCTGGGAGGTTGCGCACGACGAAGCCTTCACCCGTCTCGCAGCAAAAGGCACGGCAGTTGCGGCGCCGAATCTCGCGCACAGCGTCAACGTCGACGTGCGCGGCCTGCAGCCGGACCGCTGGTACTGGTACCGCTTCATGCTGGGCGATGCGCTCAGCCCCGTTGGCCGCACGCGCACCGCACCGGCGCCCGGCAGCATGCCGGCTGCATTGAAGCTGGCCGTCGCCTCCTGCCAGCATTGGGAGTTCGGCCATTACGCCGCCCACCGCCACATTGCCCAGGCCGCGCCCGACCTGGTGGCCTTCCTCGGCGACTACATCTACGAATGGGGCCCATACAGCCTGCAGCATCCCACCTCGGCGCTGCGCCGCAACGAGAGTTTCAACCTGGAGCAGTACCGCGCACGTTATGCACAGTACAAGAGCGACCCCGACCTGCAGGCAGCACACCATGCGGCGCCTTGGCTGCTGACCTGGGACGATCACGAGGTGGCCAACGACTACAGCCCGACGCGCGATGAATTGCTGTCGCCTGCCTTCATGCAACGACGCGCTGCAGCCTACCAGGCCTACTTCGAACACCAGCCGCTGCGCTCCCAGCGCATGTACCAGCGCTACGACTGGGGCCAACTGGCGCGCTTCCACGTTCTCGACACACGCCAACACCGTTCAACGCACGCTTGCCAGCCGGCGGGACGCGGCGGTTCCAGTTCGGTGTATCGCCGCTCCTGCCCTGCGCTGGCAGACCGCCGCCGCACCATGCTGGGCAGCGAACAGGAACAGTGGCTGGCGCACGGACTCAAGGAATCGAAGGCGCGCTGGAACATCCTGGCGCAACAGACGCTGATGGCGCAGATGTCGCAGCTGCCCCTGGCCAGCGACAAGGATGGCCGTTTCTGGACCGATGGCTGGGACGGTTATGCCGCGGCGCGCGCCCGCCTGCTGGATGCCGTGCGCAGTGCGCGCAATCCGCTGGTGCTGTCCGGAGACGTGCACACGTTCTTCGCCGCCGATTTGCGGCGCGATCCCACGCGCCCAGCTGGCACCGGCAACCCGGTGGTGGCGACGGAATTCTGCGGCACCTCCGTCACGTCCGGTTCGCGCCCGCAGGCGCGCACGCAGCAATATGTCGACATGAACCATGACCTGCATTTCGGGCGCAGCGACAAACGCGGTTTCATGCTGCTGGACTTGCGCCCCGAGCGGGCCGCCGTCGCTTTCCAGGGACTCGATGATGTGCGCGATGGGGACAGCGGCTTGTCCACGCTGGCCGCCTTCTCGGTAGCCGACGGCAAGCCCGGCTCGCGCCGGGACAGTTAAGCGCGGAAAGGCGCGCTTTCTTCCTTGCGCCGCGCAGCCAGCCCGGCGTGCGGCACCAGGCGTCCCGCGACGGGCGCGCTGATATTGCGCAGCATGGCATCGGCCGCGCCAGCGAGGTCGCCGCAATCGATACGGCGCAGCACCAGCATTGCACCGCCGGCGCCAAGATTATGTGTATAGCTGACCAGCGCATCGAACTGCGCCTGCGTGAGGGGATGGTGGCTGACCTGGCGCTGTACTGCGCGTTCTGCGCTGCGCACCGACAGGTCGAAAGCGGCTTCGACCTGGTCCGGCGTCATGTCGGGACGGGAAACTTCGTAGTAGCCGCGCAGGCCTGCGCGCTGTCGTAGTGCGCGGCGGCCTTCGGTACTGAGGGTGAGTGCAAAGTTGTAAAGAAGGCCCATATGGTCTCCGGAGGCGGCTCAGGTGGTGCGTTCCACTCTACAGCCGGCCCGGAGCCATACTCTGCGCCAGGTCAAACCTGCCGGCTTATGCTGCTTTCTTCTCGTCGCGCAGTTGGCGGCGCAGGATCTTGCCGACATTGGTCTTCGGCAGTTCGTCCCGGAACTCAATGTACTTCGGCTTCTTGTAGGCGGTCAACTCGTGTTTGCAGAACTCGAGCAGCGCTTCCGCGGTCAGGTTCGGGTCCTTGCGGACAACGAACAATTTCACCGCTTCGCCGGAGTTCGCATCGGGTACGCCAACGCAAGCCACTTCGAGAACGCCCGGGTGGGCGGCAACCACGCCTTCCACTTCGTTCGGGTACACATTGAAGCCCGACACCAGGATCATGTCCTTCTTGCGGTCGACGATGCGCACGAAGCCTTTCTCGTCCATGATGCCAACGTCGCCGGTCTTGAAGAAGCCGTCAGCGGTGATCGACTTCGCGGTTTCGTCGGGACGGTTCCAGTAGCCGGCCATCACCTGCGGGCCGCGGATTGCAATCTCGCCGGCGGAGCCGAGCGGCACTTCCTTGCCGTCGTCGTCCAGGATCGCCAGGTCGGTGGAAGGGATCGGTACGCCGATGGTGCCGGTGAATTCCTTGATGTCGACGCGGTTGGCAGTCGCCACCGGCGAAGTCTCGGACAGGCCGTAGCCTTCGATGATCGGGGTGCCGGTCACTTTGAGCCAGCGGTCAGCCACCGACTGCTGCACAGCCATGCCGCCGCCGTTGCAGATCTTGTAGCTCGAGAAATCCAGCTTGTTGAAGTCCGGGTTGTTCAGCAGCGCGTTGTACAGCGTATTCACGGCCGGGAACACGGTCACCGGGTATTTGCCCAGCTCTTTCACGAAGCCCGGGATATCGCGCGGGTTCGGGATCAGGATATTCATGCCGCCCAGCTTCCAGCCCATGAAGCAGGAAATGGTCAGCGAGTAGATGTGGTACAGCGGCAGCGCGGCAACGAAGACCATCTGCTTGTCGCTCGGCGCCATCTGCAGCCAGGCTTCGTTCTGCAGCATGTTGGCCACCACGTTACTGTGCAGCAGGACTGCGCCCTTGGACACGCCGGTGGTGCCGCCGGTGTACTGCAGGAAGGCGATGTCGCCTGGCTTCTGGTCGGCCGGCTTGAGCGTCAGGCGCGAACCTTCGGACAGCACCTGCTTGAAGGTGACGTGGCCAGGGATATTCCAGGCCGGCACCATCTTCTTCACATTGCGCACCACGAAGTTGACGATCATGCCTTTCAGGCCGCCCAGCAGGTCGCCCATCGACGCCACGATCACATGCTTGACCGGAGTCGACGCCACGACTTGCTGCACGGTGGTGGCAAAGTTTTCCAGCACGATCACGGCTTCCGCGCCGGAGTCGTTCAGCTGGTGCTGCAGCTCGCGCGGGGTGTACAGCGGATTGACGTTCACCACCACATAACCGGCACGGATGATGCCCGCCAGCGCGACCGGGTATTGCAATACGTTAGGCAGCATGATGGCGACGCGCGCACCCGGCTTCAGGCCCTTGGACTGCAGCCAGGCACCGAACTGCTTCGACAGCTGGTCCACCTCGGAGTAGGTCAGGAACTTGTCCATGCAGACGTAAGCGTTGCGGCTTGCGTACTTCTGGAACGACTCCTCCATCAGGTGGGTCACGGAGCGGTACTGCGAAATATCGATCTCCGCAGGAACGCCTTCGGGATAAGACTTCAGCCAGATTTTTTCCATCGTATTGCCTTTCGTGTGCCTTGCCGCTTATGCGGCCTTCTTGTCGTCGGCAGGCTTCTCGTCGCGCAGCATGCGGCGCAGGATCTTGCCAACGTTCGTCTTCGGAAGCTCCGTGCGGAACTCGATATATTTCGGCTTCTTGTAGCCGGTCAGGTTTTGCTTGCAGTGCTCCATCAGCGCTTCGACGGTCAGGTTCGGGTCCTTCTTCACCACGAACACTTTTACCGCTTCGCCGGAATGCTCGTCCGGCACGCCGATGCAGGCGCATTCCAGCACGCCCGGATGCGCTGCCACCACGTCTTCGATTTCATTCGGATAGACATTGAAACCGGAGACCAGGATCATGTCCTTTTTGCGATCCACGATCTTGACGTAGCCGCGATCGTCCATCACGCCCACGTCGCCGGATTTGAAGAAGCCGTCGGCCGTCATGACCTTGGCGGTTTCCTCCGGACGGTTCCAGTAGCCGGCCATCACCTGCGGACCGCGAATGGCGATTTCACCCGGGCTGCCCAGCGCCACTTCGTTGCCGGCATCGTCCAGGATCGTCACTTCGGTGGAAGGAATCGGCAAGCCGATCATGCCGGAGAAATCAGTACTGTCGAAACGGTTGGCGGTGGCCACCGGTGCGGTCTCGGACAAGCCGTAGCCTTCCACGATGGTGACGCCGGTTGCAGCCAGCCATTTGTCGGCCACGGCCTTCTGTACCGCCATGCCGCCGCCGTTGGCGACCTTCAGGCCGGAAAAGTCCAGCTTGGTGAAATCAGGATGGTTCAGCAGCGCGTTGTACAGCGTGTTCACGGCCGGCAGCATATTGAAGCGGTACTTGGCCAGCTCCTTGATAAAGCCGCCGATATCGCGCGGGTTCGGGATCAGCACATTCAGGCCGCCCTCGCGGATACCCCACATGGCGCACACGGTCAGCGCGAAGATGTGGTACAGCGGCAGCGCGCAAATGATGGTGCGTTCTTCCGGCGGCAGGTCGGCCAGCTTCGGCGCCGACCAGGCCTGCATCTGCAGCAGGTTGGCGATGATGTTGCGGTGGGTCAGGGTCGCGCCCTTCGACACGCCGGTGGTACCGCCGGTGTACTGCAGGAAGGCCACGTCTTCATGGCGCAATTCGACCGGGGTCAGCTTCATGCTGCGGGCATGGCCCAGCGCGTCCTTGAAGCGCACGGCGTTCGGCAGCGAGAACGGCGGCACCAGCTTCTTCACGTTGCGCACCACGAAGTTGACGATATGGCCTTTCAGGCCGCCCAGCATCTCGCCCATATTGGCGACGATGATGTGCTTGACCTGGGTGCGCGGCAGCACCTGCTCCAGGGTAGTCGCGAAATTCTCGAGGATGATAATGGCTTCCGCGCCGGAGTCGTTGAGCTGGTGCTCCAGCTCGCGCGGGGTGTACAGCGGATTGACGTTGACGACGGTGTAGCCGGCACGCAGGATGGCGGCGATGGCAATCGGGTATTGCAGCACGTTCGGCATCATGACAGCTACGCGCGCGCCCTTCTTCATGCCGCGGCTTTGCAGCCAGGCGCCAAGGCGCTTGGAGTGCTGGTCCAGATCGGCATAGGTGATGAATTTGTCCATGCACACGAAGGCATTGCGCGACGCGTACTTCTGGAACGATTCTTCAAGCAGGTGAACCAGGGAGCGGTATTGCGTAGCGTCGATTTCACTTGGTACGCCGGGAGGATACGACTTCAACCAGATTTTTTCCATCCTGTGCCTCTTTGTCTCAGTTTTATATATTTTTATTTGCGAAAATAGAACGGCCGTGCTTTCCCGCACTCTAGATGCTATCGTGCAGCATGACACAGGGCAAGCTATTTTCGGGGTTTGGAACTCGTCCTCTAGCGGGCCTACGTGCTGCAAAGCAGCATAGATACAGCGTCAATTGACGGCGCCCGGTTCCTTGGCAGCGGCGGCCGTCGTAGTCTCAGTGGCTTGCGCCATTGAGCGCGCCAGTTCGTGCAGTCTGTCATGCCGTTCCACGGATGGCAGGTTGCTCATGCTCCGCACCGCAGCATAAAACTGCGGGAATGCCTTTTCCTTCACTAGTAAAGCACGGAAGCCTGGCAGCAGATCATTATAGGTTGCAACAGATGCCAAATGGGCATTATTCAATGGTTCTGCAAAGAATCGGTCGTAGCCGTTGTAGCCACCCCAATTGGCCTTGAGGACCTTGTAGCTCTCCTGCAGGGCGGCGAAGATGCGCAACTTTTCCTCGCGCTTCTTCTTGGCGCTGGCTTTGCTGGCATAGTTGTCCGCCAGCATTTGACGATGCTTCACCAGCAAGTCCATGAAGTCTTGGCGGCGCACGTTGTAGCGCGCGTAGGCTTCGCGCATGGCGTCGTTGCCATACAGCGCAAGCCAATGGTTGACGCCCGCTTCCTCCACCGCGGAAGCAAACGCTTCATTGAATTTGGAATCGCCCTGCACGTACACCACCTGGTGCGCCAGTTCGTGGAAGACCAGGCGCGCCAGCTCGGCATCGGAATGGTTGATGAAGGTGGACAGCAATGGATCGCTGAGCCAGCCCAGCGTGGAATAAGCCGGTACGCCGCCGACCTGCACGTCGTTGCCCTCCTTGCGCAGCTCCGCCGCATAGGCTTCGGCATCGGCCTTGTCATAGTAGCCGCGATAGCTGACACAGCCGGCAATCGGGAAACACCACTGTACCGGGCGCAGCGACAGCTCCGGCGTGGCGACCACATTCCACAGCACGTATTGCCGGTTCAGCGGCGCGTAGTTCTTGTAGCTGGAGTTGTCGGGCAGGCCAAGTTCCTTGACCGCAAATTTGCGGATCAGCTTGGCCTTTTCAAGACGGGCTTTGAGGTTCGGATCAGTGCCTGGATCGCCAATCCAGTCATCGACCGGACGCGCGTCAGACCAGAGCGCGTACTGGCCCTGGGCAGCCTGGAAGTAGTACTTGAATTGCGCACAACCGGCCAGGAGGGCGGCGCACACACCCGCCGTTGCCAGGTATCTGGCACGCAGTTTCAGGTGGGCTAACGTGCGCATAAATCATTCTCAGGGGGCTTTCTCGACTTGAACCAGTGTATCGTAAAACGTCGGTGCACGACCCATGTCAGTCAGTCGTTGGCTGGTCACCTCATTGGCGTTTTTGCCATCGCCTGCCAGCTTCTTCCACCAGATCGACAAGCCCACCACCAGGCCTTTGCGGGCCTTCGGCGTCACGCGCGCCTTGCACACGAAGGAGCCGCGATCGTTGAAGATGCGCACCATATCGCCGTGGTTGATGCCACGTGTTGCCGCATCGTCAGGGTTGATGTCGAGCTGGGGCTCGCCCTCGGTCGCCCGCAAGCTTTGCACGTTGACAAAGGTCGAATTGAGGAAGTTGCGTGCCGGCGGAGATATCATCGCAAGCGGGTATTTTGCCGCCAGTTCGGGGGAAGATGCTGCAGATTCATAGTTTGGGATATAGGCGGGCAACGGCTCCAGGCCATCCTTCTTCATGCTTTCTGAGTAGAACTCACATTTTCCTGATGGTGTGGGGAAATTGCCGCATGCAAAGGGCGCATCAGGAACTTCCAGTTTCTGCCAGCCCTTTTGCTTGAGTGACTCCCAGTCAAATTGCACGAACGCCACGGATGCCAGCGCGTCATCACTGTCGCGGAAGCATGGATCGTCAAAGCCCATGCGTGCCGCCAGCAAGCGGAAGATTTCAGTATTGGCCTTCGCCTCGCCCATCGGCGCGATGGCCGGGTTGTTGGCCATCATGTACAGGTGGCCGTAAGCGCTGTGCGCGTCGGTATGCTCCAGCTGCGTGGTGGCCGGCAGCACGATGTCGGCGTAGTCGGCGGTATCGGTCTGGAAATGTTCCAGCACCACCGTGAACAGGTCTTCGCGCGCAAAGCCGGCCTGTACCCTGGACGAATCGGGCGCCACCGCAAGCGGATTGGAGTTGTAGACGATGACCGCCTTGACCTGCGGCCCGAACTCCGGCGAGGCCGGACGGAGCAGGTCGTCGCCGATGGTCGTCATATTGATGGTGCGCGGCTGTTTCGCCAGCAAATCCGGGCGCTGCAGCGCAGCCAGGTTCTTCTTGAAGGTACCTGAAGCGGACAATTGCACGCCACCCGCCGCGTGGCGCCAGGCGCCCACCAGGGCTGGCAAACAAGAAATATTGCGCACGGCCATGCCGCCGCCATGCACCCGCTGCACGCCGTAATTCATGCGGATCGCCACCGGCTCGCCGCGCTTGGCAGTTTCGCCATACTCGCGTGCCAGGCCTTCCACTTCTGCAACTGTGATGCCGCAGGTCGCCGCCACGCGCTCAGGCGTCCATTCCGCCACGCGCTGGCGCAGCTGCTCGAAGCCGACCGTGTAGTCGGCGATGTAGGCGTGGTCCAGCAGGTCGTCGCGCACCAGGATGTGCATCAGGCCCAGCGCCAGCGCCGCGTCCGTGCCTGGCAGGACGGCGATGTGCTGGTGGCATTTCTCGGCCGTCAGCGAGCGGTACGGGTCGATGGCGATCAGCTTCGCGCCATTGCGCTTGGCTTCCTGGGCACGGGTCCAGAAATGCAGGTTGGATGCGATCGGGTTGCCGCCCCAGATGATGAGCAGCTTGGCATTCTGGAATTGCTCGATATCGGTACCGATCGAGGCGCCGACGGTGTATTTGTAGCCGGTAGCACCGGCCGTGGCGCAAATGGTGCGGTCCAGCAGCGAAGCGCCGATCTTGTGGAAGAAGCGGGACGACATCGAGTCGCCCTGCACCAGCCCCATGGTGCCGGCATAGCTGTATGGCAGGATGGCCTCCGGCTCGGTCGCGGCCAGCGGTTGCAGGCGCGCCGCGATCTCGTCCAGCGCCTGCTCCCAGCTGATGCGCTCGAACCTGCCCTCGCCCTTCCTGCCGACGCGGCGCATCGGGTACAGCAGGCGGTCCGGCGAATATGTGCGCTCGGTATAGCGGGAAACCTTGGTGCACAGCACCCCCGCGGTGGTCGGATGATCCGGATCGCCCTTCACCTCGGTCGCTACGCCGTCCTCAACGGTGACGAGCAGGGCGCAGGTATCGGGGCAATCGTGCGGGCAGGTGGCGCGGACTTGTGTGGATGACATCTTGATCTGGGTTAGCGACGGCTGAAAACAGTATCGTAAACGATTCCAGAAAATCGCATCGGGAGGCTAGAATGGCAAGTCCGATGGAGAACAAAAATGAAACTAATCGACCCGATTATCGCGTTTCAGTCCGAGTTGCAGCAGATCCGACGCGACCTGCATGCCCACCCGGAACTCTGCTATGAAGAAGAACGTACCGCCGATGTGGTTTGCGCCAAGCTGACCGAATGGGGCATCCCTTTCGAGCGCGGCCTGGGCAAGACCGGCGTGGTTGGCGTCATCAGGAACGGCACGTCCGGACGCGCCATTGGCCTGCGCGCCGACATGGATGCCCTGCCTATGCAGGAGATCAATACCTTTGCGCACGCATCCAGGCACCCCGGCAAGATGCACGCTTGCGGCCATGACGGCCACACTGCCATGCTGCTGGGCGCGGCCCATCACCTGGCCAAACACCGCAATTTCGACGGTACTGTCTACCTGGTGTTCCAGCCGGCCGAAGAAGGCGGCGCCGGCGCGCGCGCAATGATCAAGGATGGCCTGTTCGAGCGCTTCCCGATGGATGCGATCTACGGCATGCATAACTGGCCCGGCATGGCGCAGGGCGCGCTGGGCGCCTGCGAAGGCCCGATGATGGCGTCGTCCAATGAATTCCACGTGACCGTGCGCGGCAAGGGCGCCCATGCGGCCCAGCCGCACAAGGGCATCGACCCGATCATGATCGCGGTGCAGATTGCGCAGGCCTGGCAGACCATCGTCACGCGCAACAAGAGCCCACTCGATACGGCCGTGCTGTCGATCACCCAGATCCACGCCGGCAGCGCCACCAACGTGATTCCGGACGATGCGAAGCTGGTCGGCACCGTGCGCACCTTCACCACCGACGTACTGGACATGGTGGAAAGGCGCATGCAGTCGCTGGCGCAAGGCATTGCCGCCGCCTTTGACGCCGAAGTGGAGTTCACCTTCCGCCGCAACTATCCGCCGCTGGTGAACCACGCCAAGGAAACCCGCTTCGCGCTGGACGTCATGAAGTCGGTGGTCGGCGAGGCTATGGTGGACGCCAACGTCGAACCGACCATGGGCGCCGAGGACTTCGCTTTCTTCCTGCAGGAGAAGCCGGGCTGCTACATCTTCATCGGCAACGGCGAAGGCGAGCACCGCGACGGCGGGCATGGCTTCGGTCCCTGCGTGCTGCACAACGCCAGCTACGATTTCAATGACCGCCTGCTGCCGATCGGCGCCAGCTTCTGGGTGCAGCTGGCAGAAGCGGCATTGCCGCCGGCGCGTTAAGCCTAAGGCAGCTTGTCGGCCTGCGTTCCGACCCGCACGCCATCATTCAGCCGCTCCAGCGCCAGCAGCGCGGCCGAATGGTCGGCGCGCGGATAAACATCCTTGATCGACTCATAGCGCTCGGTCACCAGGCTGGTGACCGGCAGCGCCACGCCGGCAGCTGCGGCAGCGGCGAGGATATTGTGCTGGTCCTTCAACTGCGTCAGCACCTGCCCGCCCGGCAGGAAGTTGCGCTCCAGCATGCGCTGGCCGTGCACCTCCAGCACGCGGCTTTCGGCAAAGCCGCCGCGGATCGCCTCGCGTACCGCCACCGGATCGGCCCCCGCCGCTTGCGCCAGCAGCAAGGCCTCCGCCACGATATTGATGGTGCCGCCGACGATCAGCTGGTTGCACAGCTTTGCCACCTGACCGCTGCCGGCCGGGCCAACCAGTTTCGGCTTGCCCATCGCTTCCAGTACCGGCCGCGCCGCTTCAAAGTCCGCCGCGCTGCCGCCCGCCATGATGGCCAGCGTGCCCGCCTGCGCCCCACCGACGCCGCCCGATACCGGCGCATCGATGAAGCGATGCCCGCGCGCCGCCAGCAGTGCGTGGAAAGCCTGCGCTTCGTCCTGGCGCGTCGAGCTCATATCAATCCACAGCGTATTGGGACGCAGCGCATCGGCCGCCGCTTCGATCACGCCGCCGACCGCATCGCCGGCAGACAGCATCGACACCACCACGGCGGCATCGGCCACGGCGTGCGGCAACACGTCGTCCGGATCGGCGCCGGCGGCAGCCAATACGCCGGCCTTGCCGGCGGTGCGGTTCCATACCGTAACCGTGAAACCTGCTGCCAGCAGGCGGTGTACCATAGGCTCACCCATCAAGCCGATGCCAAGAAATGCGATTCGCAGAGGATGTGCCACGATAAGCTCCAGAAGTGCCAATATTGCAGTGATTCTAACAATTAAGGGGTCGCCTGAAAAAAATTCAGAACGAAAGTAAAATTGCCGGCATTGCCGCAGCAAATATTGAAGACTGCGGCAAGGACAAGAGAGAAAAATATGCAAATCAAAAAACTGCTCGCTGCTGCCGCGGCCACGCTCGTAGCGCAATCCGCTTTCGCCTTCGACATCAATTCCGCCTACGTGGAAGGCGGCTCGGCTTCCAAGATCCGCATGGTGCGCCTGGGCGCCACGCAGGACTTCAAGCCTGAATGGACCTGGTTCAATTCCAACGGCACCCACGTCACCGGTTACTGGGACGCCAGCATCGGTTTCTGGCAGGCCCGCCAGTGGCACAACATGCCTGGCGACAAAGAGAACCTGTTTGACGTCGGCTTTACCCCGGTCATCCGCTATGAGAATACCAGCAAGAAGGGCTTCTACGTTGAAGGCGGCATCGGCGCGCACGTGCTGTCCAAGACCTATTACAGCAACGATGACGGCCTGTCGACTGCGTTCCAGTTCGGCGACCATATCGCCGTTGGCTATGTGTTCGACAACAAGTGGGAAGTCGCCCTGAAGGCGCAGCACTACTCCAACGGCGGCATCAAGCGGCCGAACAGCGGCGTCGACCTCATCATGCTGAAAGCCGCCTACCGCTACTGATCTACTTCCTGCGGTAGCGCTGCAATCCCTTTGGCAGCAGGTTAAACACACGCACCATCGCGTGCAGCTGCCAGGGGAAAATGCAGTGCGCATCCCGTTCCGCGATCGCGCGTGCGATGCGGCGCACCGCCTCTTCTTCGGTCTGCAGGAAAGGCTTGCGCTGCGCACTTCCCCCGTTCAAATCCCTTAGTTTCTGCGTATCGACATAGCCCGGCACCACGGCCGTTACGCCGATCCCGTGCGGCGCCAGCGCCTTGCGGTAGGCATCGCTGATCGCAATCGCTGCGCGCTTGCTCGCGCTGTACAGGGAACCATTCGGGTATTCGTGCAGCAAGCCGGCAATCGACGCCACCACCACCAACTGGCCGCGCCCATTAGGCAGCATAGCCTGCGCAGCGGCATCGAATGCATGGCAAAGGCCGGACACATTGGTACGCACCACCGGCAGGCTGCGCATCGGATCCTGCGCCAGCGCATTTGCATCGGCATACTGGCCGGCAGTGACCACCAGCAGGTCAAGTCCTTCTTCCGCAAAATCACTGACCGCATCGAATACCGACTGGCGGTCGCCGATGTCGAAACCATAGCGGCGCAAGCCTGCGTGCGCAGTGATCGGATTGCCATCCAGCCGAGAGGGGTCGCGGCCACACACTGCCAATTGCACACCCTGCTGCGCGTAGTGTTTTGCCAGCGCCAGCCCGATGCCGCTGGTGCCGCCGATGATCATTACCCTCATTTACTTCCTCTGTTAAACCTTGTTTCGTGCCGCAGGCGCAGCCCAGGCCTGGCATATGCTTCGATGCCGCGCTGGTAGCCGTACTGCCATTGCGCTTCCACGTCTTGCGCATATGCGGCAAGGCTGTGCGGCATCTCGAGCCTGATACGGTTGCCCAGCCAGTCGATGCGCTTGCGCATGCCGCTGCCGCGCAAGGCGCGCGAGATGTCGCTGGTATCAACCCAGGCGTGGGCATGCTGGGCGTGCACGTGCTTCAGGCGCGCGTTGCCGTCGATACCGAGCACCTGGCGCAGGGCAGGAATCGCCAGCACCTGGCCGAAAGGCGGTTTGGCCTCCATCGTCACGTGCCTGGCCAGTCCATGCGCAATCTCGATCGGGAACAGGTCGATCACGCCGCCCATATAGTGTTCGCCGCCATGCGCATGGCAGGCGAAGTACAGCATATCGGTGATCGAACTGCGCACCGCATCGGCGATCGGCATGGTGCTGTCCAATAGCAGACCGGGAGCAACCGCGCCGCAACTCCATGCCGGTGAACTGGCCGGCGCCTGCCATCCCTCCAGCAGGCCGCAAGCGCGGTCGGGGCCTAGGACGACTTCCGCAAACAGCGGACGTTCTCCCCGCATTTGGCCTGTGTGCTCGCGGCGAAACAGCAGCTTGGCCGCTACGATGGCAAGCGCCGTGTGCGATTGCGCACTGGCCGGCAAAGGCAGCTCCCCTGGCAATTCAAACATGTAATCGTCGAACACGTCCGGCACACGCTTCGCGCGGCCGTGCGACAGCCCGCGCAGCAAGGCCGCACCCAGTACCGGCAGCGGACGCACATGCGGTGCCGCGTGCATACGGCACAGGAACCGGTACATCGCGGGCGAGACGAGCCACTGCTTGCGCTGCTCGGCATCCGGCAAGGCATGGATGATTGCCGCCGCCAGCGAACCGCCGCAACTGGCGAGGATGATGTCGGGCGCCATGCCGCTGTCTTCCGCCGCTGCGTGCATGCCCAGGTAATAGCCGAAGCGGAATCCGCCGCCCGCCATCACCATGCAGCGCTCGTACTTTTGATCTTCACTCATATCGCGTGACATAATGCCATGAATGCAACTCCTGCACCTGATCATCAATGCCCTGTTATTCGGGCTTTGCTACACGCTCACGAACCTTGCTGCCGAAGCGGCGCAGGTCCAGCGCACGCTGGCGCTTCCGTTCGAGCAGGCCATTCCGTTCCTGCCGTGGATGATCATTCCCTATGCCAGCTCCGGCCCCTTGCTGGCCTGGGCCTTCTTCAAGGTTCGCAAAGGAGACTCCCTGCGCGCCTATAGCCGCCGCCTGATGCTCTCCACCGTCGCAGCCGGCCTGGTGTTCGCTGTCCTCCCGGCGCGCTTCCCTGCCGGCAGGATGGTGCCAGAGCACGGCTTGCTCCAGCTAGCCTATGGCTTGCTTGACGCATCGGACCGTCCCTACAACCAGTTCCCGTCCCTGCACATAACCTACTGCATCCTGCTGTGGCTCGCGCTGCGGCCAGCCATCGTAAGCCGTACCTGGCGCATTGCGCTGGCCTGCTGGCTGCTGCTGGTTGGCGCCAGCACGCTCCTGACCTGGCAGCATGCCGTTGCCGATATCGCAGGCGGCATCGTCCTTTCAGGCATCGCCTGCCGTGCGGTGCGTCCCGGCGCCACTGCACGCCAAAGCCTCTCGTTCTATTACGCCATCATGGCCGGACTGGCCTTGCTGGCAGCCAGCCTGTTCGCCCCCGCGTGGCCATGGATTTACCTGGCGGCCAGCCTGCTGCTGGTGGCATTGGCGTACGCCCGCCGCAATGCATCCTTCCTGCGCAAACAGCAAGGCCGGCATCCGGCCTGGATCTGGCTGCTGTTCTGGCCCTACCTTGCCGGCTACGCCGCAACATGGCAGCTGGTACGCTGGCGCCACCGCGGCAAACCCGCGTTCGCGAAGGCGGCCGACGGTTTATGGGTAGGCCGCCGCCTGAGCTCCAGCGAGGCGCTGCAACTGCCGCCTGGCTGCAGCGTCATCGACCTGAGCGCAGAACTCAGTGAAACCGGTGCGCTGCGCCGCGGCCATTACCGCCACATCCCCTTACTGGACCTGCAGGCGCCCAGCCGCAAGCAGGTTCGCGCCATCCTTGCAGCTATCGACACGGAGCGCAGGCAGGACCGCCCGGTCTACCTGCACTGTGCGATGGGTTATAGCCGCAGCCGATTTATCGCCCGTATCTACCTTGACTCTTACACGCCATGAGCATCTCGATCTACCAGCTTAAACCGCGTTTTCAGCAATTGCTGCGTCCATTCCTCAACCTGCTCACGCGGATCGGCATCACGCCGAACCAGGTCACGCTGGCAGCAATGATGCTGTCCGTGGGTTACGGTGCTGCGCTGGCATTGGCACCGCAGTGCCTCGGCCTGTGGCTGGGCCTGCCTTTCTTCCTCCTGCTGCGCATGGCGCTCAACGCCATCGACGGCATGCTGGCAAATGCGACCGGCAACAAGACCGCCCTGGGCGCCTTGCTCAACGAGTTGTGCGACCAGGTATCGGACGCCGCCCTGTATCTGCCGGTCGCCCTGCTGGCTGGCGTCTCTGCGCACCTGGTGGTGCTGGTCGTCGTACTCGCACTGCTGGCGGAGTTCGCCGGTGTCCTGGCCAGCAGCATCGGCGTCCCTCGCCGCTTCGATGGACCGATGGGGAAAAGCGACCGCGCCTTTGCTTTCGGCCTGCTTGGCCTGCTCGAGTGGGCAGGCGTTGCGCCGTTCTGGCACAACGCCCTGCTTGCCGCGGTCCTGGTGCTGTCTCTGGTGACGGTATTTAACCGGGTGCGCCAGGCGCTGATGCTTTCTCCGCTAGAGACACTGTAAAAATCCCTTCCAGCCCGATACTGGTACGCAGTTTGCGGCAGCCGGCCAGCGCAACCAGGCCATCCATCTCGGCCTGCACGCGCGGACGCATGCGCCATGGCTCGCCGCGGTGGTTGTTCAGCGTGTAGGCGATCATGTCCAGTTGCGGATGCCACGGCTGGCCGGTGTACAGCAAGCTGCCGCCTTCGCGCAGGCTGGCCGAAACTCCGCCTAGCGATTTCAGCACCAGCGCGTTGTCGCTGAACAGCTCATACAGGCCGGAAACAATGGCGATGTCGTAGCGTCCTTCCTGGCCTTTGTAGCTGTCGGCGTCGAAGGCGTCGCGGCGACAGTACTCGATGCGGGCGCTGATCTTCAGCTGTTCCGCCAACCGCTTCGCCTGGTCCAGGTTGTGCTGCTCGTAGTCGCACAGCGTGAGCTCGATCTCGCGGTCCTGGAAACGCTTGACGGTCTCCAGCACGTATCGCGCGGAACCTGCGGCAATATCGAGGATGCGCAGCGGGCCCGGGGCCTGGTGCGCCGCGATCTGCTCGGCCAGCATCTGCTGCATCTGCACCTTGCGCAGGCGGATGCCGCGCCAGCCCACCGCATCCAGGTAGCCGCGGTCCATCATGCCGCCAAAACCAAGCTTGCCGCCGGCCTGGTTGCGATACACATAGTCCAGCGACTCGCCCGAATCAAAACCGTGACGCAGGCCGATCTTCATACCGTCGCTCAGCGGCCCCATTACCTTCAGCATGTTTCGCTGCACGCCGAACCATGCCCGCGTCAGCGCATTGCCGGTCTGGTTGTTCACCAGCGCCGCGTAGTGTTGCGCACCCTGTCCCTGGCGATCAGCTGCCGCGAAACGCTGCGGTGATGCCGGCCTCGAAGCGAAGCATTCATCGATAAAGGCGCGGCTCGCCTGCATCGCGACGGAAGTGTCTTCCTCGTAGAAGATGGCGTGGCGGCAGCGCTGCAGCCTGACGTAGCGTTTCACTGGCGACGACAGCCGGTCGAAGAACAGCTTTTGCGGCGCCTCATGCACCACGTAATCCTGGTCCGCCGCCAGCATCAACACCGGCGTATCGATGGCGGCTGCATCGTGCACGATGCGCTGCGCCGTATCGGCAAGTTCAAGCAGGATCTGGGCCGAGATGCTCTTGGCGATCAGCGGGTCCTCGCCGTAGGCGCGAGCCTGCTCTGCCGAATGCGTCAGCATGGTCGGGCGAATATAGCTGGTGACGAACAGATCCGGCTTAAAGCGCCGTGCGAAACGCAGGCCCGGTTTCGCCAGCGGAACGTAAAGCTTGATCGCAAAGGCGGCGGCAGCCATGACCAGGCCGCGTACCTGCGGCGCATAGTCATGCAGCCAGGTCGCAGCCACCACGGCACCCACGCTGTTGGCCACCACCAGCACATCCTCGATCGCGAAGCCATGTTTGCTGCAGATGTGGTGCACGAAAGTATCAAGGTCGTCCACCATCGTGGCGAAGCTAGGCGCCGAACCGCGTTCGCCCGGCGAGTAGCCATGCCCGCGCGCATCGTAAGCGAACGCCCAGTCACCGTGGAAGCCGAATTGCTCAACCAGCGCGCCGATACGGCCGGAATGCTCATGCCCGCGATGCAGGAAGACCAATGCGCGCGGCGCTCCGCTGCGTGGCGCCAGCGGCATCCAGCTCCGGTAGAACAGGCGCGTACCGTCGGCCGCGGCAAATCCGGACTGGCTCTCGCTCCAGGCCAGGCCTCGTTCAATCTTCATTCTTTTTTCCTTATCGATAATTGAGCAACAGGTACAGCAGGGGGGCCGTAACCACCAGGCTGTCCGCGCGGTCCAGCATCCCGCCATGGCCGGGAATCAGGTTTGAAAAATCCTTGATGCCTAGCTTGCGTTTCGCCGCGGAGAACATCACGTCGCCGGCAAAGCCGCCAACCGACAGCAGCACGGCGATTGCCGCCAGCCAGGCTGGCTGGCCCAAGCCGAAGTAGGCGCCCATGCCCAGCGACAGCAGGGCGGAAACCACAACTCCGCCCAGCAAGCCTTGCCAGGTTTTTTGCGGGCTGATCTGGGGAACGATTTTCTGCTTGCCGAACAGTTTGCCGCTGGTGAACTGGGCGATGTCGTTCAAGGCGGTCACGATGAACAGGTAAAACAGCCAGGACAGGTTCACCTTCGGCCCGAACGGCAGGTGCACAAACGCGGGGACGAAGCTGACACCAAAGCAGGTCACTGCAAACAGCAGCCAGGGCAGCGCAGCGAGCTTGCGTGAATGCCAGAGGTACGCAGCGGCAGCGACGCTGGCCAGTGCAAACGCCGCAGGCAAGGAAGAAGGCGAGTACGCGCCAGCGATAACGGCAGCGAACAGGCTCGCAGCCGCGGCGGCCAGAAAGCGGCCGGCAGCTCGACCGCAGTAAGGCGCAAGCTCCCGCGCAGCCAAGCCGCAAATGACGAGTGCCAGCAGCGGCGCACCCACCGGGTACAGGATCAAGCCGCAGCTTACAACGGGGAAGATGAACCACCAGGCATTCACCTGGTCGCGCAATTGGCTGGTACGCGAGCCAAGCGCCAATCCCACGCCTGTGGAGACCACACCCAGCAGCACGTACAAGGCAGCCATGGCGTATCCAAGCTGCGTCGTGAAAATTCCATTCATGACTTGCATTTTGCCAACAACTAGCCGATGCACAATCACACATTGTCACGAAGGGCAAAAAAAAACCGCCAGGTTGTCCTGGCGGTTCCTGTGCGTCGCTGCGCGGCTTATTCTGCCACGTCGGCACCCACGTTAATGGCAGCATAGGCGCGCTGGACTGCTTTCGCCTCGGCGCTATTGGCGCCGTATAGTTCCTGCGCTGCTGCCAGCACTTTCAAACGAGCGTCTGCGTAATTGGTCGACGAGGTGAACTTGGTGGTGTTCGCACGGAACCAGATACGGTAGGCCTTGTCGATGCCGATGCCGGTCATGGCCTTAGGCTGTTGGGTCAAGTATTGCGAATAGGTGTCACTGCCCACGGTAGCGCTGGAGCCCATGGCCAGGAAATAGAACATTCGGTTGTTCGGACCGCTGCTGTAGTGCACGTCCAGGCGCTTGATGGTGGACTTCCATGCATCAGGCGATTTGCTATCCTTGCTTGGCTTGTACAGCCAGCGCAGCGGCTGGCCATTCTTCGCAATTTCCTTGCCCATCACCCAGTCGTTGCTCGATGGGACGGGCAGCGAAGTACCGGTGCCGCCGGCGCGTGCATAGGCTTCCACGGCTTCGCCCGAGATGTCGGATGAAGACTCATTCAGGCCGCCGGATTCGCCCCGGTAGGTCAGGTTGGAAGTGGCAGCAGTGATGCCGTGGCCCATTTCGTGGCCGATCACATCGATCGAACCCAGGTTGTTGAAGTAGCTGCCGCCGTCGCCGATGAACATGCACTTGCAGCTGTCGGAGTAGTAAGCGTTGTCGTAAGCGGTGTTGACGTGGACGGCAATATAGGTCGCGGTATTGTTACCGTCGAGCGAGGACCAGTTCAGCACATTCTTGTGCATGTCGTAGGTATTCATCAGGCCCCACAGCGCATTCACCGCAGCGGTCTGGCCGTTGGCATTGGTGGTGCTGCCGCCGGCAATGTACTGCTGGCCGTCGCCCCAGACATTGGTGGCATTGCTGTATACCGCGCCGGCGCTGGTGCCATGGTTGGCATTGGTGATCGCCATCGCACCGAAGGTCCCGCCGGTGCCGCGGCTGCCATCGATCATCTTGTACACGCCGCCGGACAGGGTGGTGTTGATAGGCACGTCGCCGTTGTACTGGCTGTGGCCGGTACCGACCACATTCTGCATCGCGCTCCACTGGTCGAGGATGCGGCCGTCGCGGGCGCTGACAATGGTGTCGTAGAAGGCGCCATGGTGGCGGGTTTTCACCACGTAGGCCAGCTCATGACCGGCAACGACGTCCTGCACATCGACGGCATTCAGGTCTGCTTCAGCTTTGTTCTCGGCGCCGGCGGCACGCACGGTCTTCACGATAGGGAAGATGACCAGTTCGGCGGATGGCGGGTCGATCTCGGCGCCGGCGGCAACCATGTTGCGGCGGGCCTTGGCAATGGCTTCCTTGCCGCTAATGGACGGCTTGACATCGAAGCGCTTGCCCGTCAGGCCCTGGCGGCGTTCGCCAACCGATTCACTGACGATGTTGCCGCCCTGGTCGGTGACCACAACGGATTCGGATTCAAAAATGCGCACACCCTTGTAGGTGTGATTCACCCGGCTGATTGCCCTCCCCCGTTCGCCGGGGTGCTGGCTGGCGATGGAGTAACCATGGTCGGCATCCAGGCCATACTTGCCCCGCTCACCGTTCAGGGTCGACACCAGGCGCGCTTTCTCCTGGGCGGAGAAGGCAACCGGGCTGGCCATCATGTTTGGGGCGGCGCCGGCGTTGGCAGCAACCATGGCGATCGCGGCTGCGATCAAGCTTGTGCGAAATTCCATTTCTGTCTCCAAATGTCCCGATGAGGTGGGGTGTTATAGGGAATCTAACACTATCGGGACCCGAAGGCTGAGTCAAAATTTCTACAAATTGAGACATATTTGTGTTGCTTGTCTCGAACGCAACAAGCGGAAAAGCAAAAAGCCCGCTGGCACATGCCTAGCGGGCTTTTCTAATAAGAGCCTGACGATAACCTACTTTCACACTGGTTGCAGCACTATCATCGGCGCAGCAAAAAGCCCGCTGGCACATGCCTAGCGGGCTTTTCTAATAAGAGCCTGACGATAACCTACTTTCACACTGGTTGCAGCACTATCATCGGCGCAAAGTCGTTTCACGGTCCTGTTCGGGATGGGAAGGGGTGGGACCGACTTGCTATGGTCATCAGGCATAACTTGTAGCAYCGTGTTCAGTGAACACGATGCGCAATCTGGAAGAAGTAAAGTGGGTATCTCAAACACAGGCAAGTGCTGTATAACCGGCAAGGTTATAGGGACAAGCCGTACGGGCAATTAGTATCAGTTAGCTTAATGCATTACTGCACTTCCACNTGGGTATCTCAAACACAGGCAAGTGCTGTATAACCGGCAAGGTTATAGGGACAAGCCGTACGGGCAATTAGTATCAGTTAGCTTAATGCATTACTGCACTTCCACACCTGACCTATCAACGTCCTGGTCTCGAACGACCCTTCAAAGAGCTCAAGGCYCTGGGAAATCTCATCTTAAGGCAAGTTTCCCGCTTAGATGCTTTCAGCGGTTATCTCTTCCGAACTTAGCTACCCGGCAATGCCACTGGCGTGACAACCGGTACACCAGAGGTTCGTCCACTCCGGTCCTCTCGTACTAGGAGCAGCCCCCTTCAAATTTCCAACGCCCACGGCAGATAGGGACCAAACTGTCTCACGACGTTTTAAACCCAGCTCACGTACCACTTTAAATGGCGAACAGCCATACCCTTGGGACCGGCTACAGCCCCAGGATGTGATGAGCCGACATCGAGGTGCCAAACTCCCCCGTCGATATGAACTCTTGGGAGGAATCAGCCTGTTATCCCCAGAGTACCTTTTATCCGTTGAGCGATGGCCCTTCCATACAGAACCACCGGATCACTATGTCCTACTTTCGTACCTGCTCGACTTGTCGGTCTCGCAGTTAAGCACGCTTATGCCATTGCACTATTAGCACGATGTCCGACCGTACCTAGCGTACCTTCGAACTCCTCCGTTACACTTTGGGAGGAGACCGCCCCAGTCAAACTGCCTACCATGCACTGTCCCCGATCCGGATTACGGACCAAGGTTAGAACCTCAAACAAACCAGGGTGGTATTTCAAGGTTGGCTCCATAGGAACTGGCGTCCCTACTTCAAAGCCTCCCACCTATCCTACACAGATTGGTTCAAAGTCCAATGCAAAGCTACAGTAAAGGTTCATGGGGTCTTTCCGTCTAGCCGCGGGTAGATTGCATCATCACAAACACTTCAACTTCGCTGAGTCTCGGGAGGAGACAGTGTGGCCATCGTTACGCCATTCGTGCAGGTCGGAACTTACCCGACAAGGAATTTCGCTACCTTAGGACCGTTATAGTTACGGCCGCCGTTTACTGGGACTTCAATCAAGAGCTTGCACCCCATCATTTAATCTTCCAGCACCGGGCAGGCGTCACACCCTATACGTCCACTTTCGTGTTTGCAGAGTGCTGTGTTTTTATTAAACAGTCGCAGCCACCAGTTTATTGCAACCTTTTCGTCCTTCCACAGTAAAGTGGTCAAACTACCGAGGCGTACCTTATCCCGAAGTTACGGTACCAATTTGCCGAGTTCCTTCTCCCGAGTTCTCTCAAGCGCCTTAGAATACTCATCTCGCCCACCTGTGTCGGTTTGCGGTACGGTCTCGTATGACTGAAGCTTAGAGGCTTTTCTTGGAACCACTTCCGATTGCTTCGTGMRCAAGYKCACTCGTCCCAGTCCCTTGGATTAYGTACCCGGATTTGCCTAAGTACCTCCTATGAACCAGAAACTGCCTATTCCAACAGGCAGACAACCTTCCGCGATCCGTCCCCCCATCGCATCATACGACGGTGCAGGAATATTAACCTGCTTCCCATCAGCTACGCATCTCTGCCTCGCCTTAGGGGCCGACTCACCCTGCTCCGATGAACGTTGAACAGGAAACCTTGGGCTTACGGCGTGCGGGCTTTTCACCCGCATTATCGCTACTCATGTCAGCATTCGCACTTCTGATACCTCCAGCATCCTTTACAAGACACCTTCGCAGGCTTACAGAACGCTCTCCTACCATATCCTTGCGGATATCCGCAGCTTCGGTGACTGGCTTAGCCCCGTTACATCTTCCGCGCAGGACGACTCGATCAGTGAGCTATTACGCTTTCTTTAAATGATGGCTGCTTCTAAGCCAACATCCTGACTGTTTTAGCCTTCCCACTTCGTTTTCCACTTAGCCAATCTTTGGGACCTTAGCTGGCGGTCTGGGTTGTTTCCCTCTTGACACCGGACGTTAGCACCCGATGTCTGTCTCCCAAGCTCGCACTCAACGGTATTCGGAGTTTGCAATGGTTTGGTAAGTCGCGATGACCCCCTAGCCATAACAGTGCTCTACCCCCGTCGGTGATACTTGAGGCACTACCTAAATAGTTTTCGGAGAGAACCAGCTATTTCCAAGTTTGTTTAGCCTTTCACCCCTATCCACAGCTCATCCCCTAATTTTTCAACATTAGTGGGTTCGGTCCTCCAGTGCGTGTTACCGCACCTTCAACCTGGCCATGGATAGATCACTTGGTTTCGGGTCTACACCCAGCGACTAGCGCCCTATTCGGACTCGATTTCTCTACGGCTCCCCTATTTGGTTAACCTCGCCACTGAATGTAAGTCGCTGACCCATTATACAAAAGGTACGCAGTCACCCCTTRCGAGGCTCCTACTGTTTGTATGCACACGGTTTCAGGATCTATTTCACTCCCCTCCCGGGGTTCTTTTCGCCTTTCCCTCACGGTACTGGTTCACTATCGGTCGATTACGAGTATTTAGCCTTGGAGGATGGTCCCCCCATGTTCAGACAGGATTTCTCGTGTCCCGCCCTACTTGTCGTATGCTTAGTACCACCGCTTGGATTTCACGTACGGGGCTATCACCCGCTATGGCTAGAGTTTCCAATCTATTCCATTATCCAAACGACTATCACATACAGGCTCTTCCCATTTCGCTCGCCACTACTTTGGGAATCTCGGTTGATTTCTTTTCCTGCAGCTACTTAGATGTTTCAGTTCGCCGCGTTCGCTTTGCATACCTATGTATTCAGTATGCAATGACCTATAAGGCCGGGTTTCCCCATTCGGAAATCTTCGGATCAATGCTTGTTTGTCAGCTCCCCGAAGCTTATCGCAGACTTCTACGTCCTTCATCGCCTGTAATCGCCAAGGCATCCACCATGTGCACTTATTCACTTGTCCCTATAACCTTGACGGCTATAAGTTCAAGCACTTACTACTGTGTTTGATGAGTTTTACTACTACCCTAAGTGAATATCTTTCGATATCCGCTTAATAAAACTTTTACTTCTTCCAGATTGTTAAAGAACGATGAACTAAGMGTTCAAACCTAAGCATCTGTGCTTACGTTTGAARWCTTTGGTGGAGGATGACGGGATCGAACCGACGACCCCCTGCTTGCAAAGCAGGTGCTCTCCCAGCTGAGCTAATCCCCCGTGTGTGTTACTAAGGGGCTGGTAGGGCTGGTTGGGCTCGAACCAACGACCCCCGCGTTATCAACACGGTGCTCTAACCAGCTGAGCTACAGCCCCATTTGCTGTTCTTCGTATTACAACAGYCGATAAGTGTGRACGTTTGAGTCWGATRCCGACTCTAGAAAGGAGGTGATCCAGCCGCACCTTCCGATACGGCTACCTTGTTACGACTTCACCCCAGTCACGAATCCTACCGTGGTAAGCGCCCTCCTTRCGGTTAAGCTACCTACTTCTGGTAAAACCCGCTCCCATGGTGTGACGGGCGGTGTGTACAAGACCCGGGAACGTATTCACCGCGACATGCTGATCCGCGATTACTAGCGATTCCAACTTCATGTAGTCGAGTTGCAGACTACAATCCGGACTACGATACACTTTCTGGGATTAGCTCCCCCTCGCGGGTTGGCGGCCCTCTGTATGTACCATTGTATGACGTGTGAAGCCCTACCCATAAGGGCCATGAGGACTTGACGTCATCCCCACCTTCCTCCGGTTTGTCACCGGCAGTCTCATTAGAGTGCTCTTGCGTAGCAACTAATGACAAGGGTTGCGCTCGTTGCGGGACTTAACCCAACATCTCACGACACGAGCTGACGACAGCCATGCAGCACCTGTGTAATGGTTCTCTTTCGAGCACTCCCARATCTCTYCGGGATTCCATCCATGTCAAGGGTAGGTAAGGTTTTTCGCGTTGCATCGAATTAATCCACATCATCCACCGCTTGTGCGGGTCCCCGTCAATTCCTTTGAGTTTTAATCTTGCGACCGTACTCCCCAGGCGGTCTACTTCACGCGTTAGCTGCGTTACTAAGTCAATTAAGACCCAACAACTAGTAGACATCGTTTAGGGCGTGGACTACCAGGGTATCTAATCCTGTTTGCTCCCCACGCTTTCGTGCATGAGCGTCAGTTTTGACCCAGGGGGCTGCCTTCGCCATCGGTGTTCCTCCACATCTCTACGCATTTCACTGCTACACGTGGAATTCTACCCCCCTCTGCCAAACTCTAGCCTCGCAGTCTCCATCGCCATTCCCAGGTTAAGCCCGGGGATTTCACGACAGACTTACGAAACCGCCTGCGCACGCTTTACGCCCAGTAATTCCGATTAACGCTTGCACCCTACGTATTACCGCGGCTGCTGGCACGTAGTTAGCCGGTGCTTATTCTTCAGGTACCGTCAGCAGCTGCGGATATTAGCCGCAGCCTTTTCTTCCCTGACAAAAGAGCTTTACAACCCGAAGGCCTTCTTCACTCACGCGGCATTGCTGGATCAGGGTTGCCCCCATTGTCCAAAATTCCCCACTGCTGCCTCCCGTAGGAGTCTGGACCGTGTCTCAGTTCCAGTGTGGCTGGTCGTCCTCTCAGACCAGCTACTGATCGTTGCCTTGGTGGGCCTTTACCCCACCAACTAGCTAATCAGATATCGGCCGCTCCAGGAGCACAAGGTCTTGCGATCCCCTGCTTTCATCCTTAGATCGTATGCGGTATTAGCGTAACTTTCGCTACGTTATCCCCCACTCTTGGGTACGTTCCGATATATTACTCACCCGTTCGCCACTCGCCGCCAGGCCGAAGCCCGCGCTGCCGTTCGACTTGCATGTGTAAAGCATGCCGCCAGCGTTCAATCTGAGCCAGGATCAAACTCTTCAGTTTAATCTCTGTTTTTCCAGCATTGCTGCCGGAGGTCACTCACTCAAAATACTGACGAATCTCTTGCGAGATTACGTTTAATATATTT
>NZ_LMDB01000034.1 GCF_001425005.1 Duganella sp. Root336D2
GTGTCCATAATTGAATTTGTGGGCACAACTGCTGTGCCAAAATTCGATCATGGATGGGGGCGATTCCTACGTCCAGACGGTGCTGGCTTTACGCTTACCGGAAAACTCGCCTCACGGCCGCAACAGCAGGTCCGACTTCGTCGGCACTGACAATCCCCGCCATCTCCGCGCGATTGATGCCTTGAGTAAGGGGCCATGCAAACGTGAGGACCTGGACCGTATTGCAGGGGCGTCGAATTCTCCCGAACTCGTTGCCGACCTTCGCCGTCGTGGCCTGCGCGTGCCCTGCAAAATGGTTGCGGGAGTTGACCGCGATGGGGTGTCAGTCAAGTATGGTGTCTATTCATTCGACGACGACGACTTCCAAAAGCTCCGAGCGTGGGTCATTGCAACCGCAGGCAAGGAGTAAGCCGATGAAGCGAGCTCTCATTCTCGTCCTGCAGATGCTCCTTGCACATCCGCTTGATTTTGCGGTGCTCGCAACCGCGCTCTATTCCGGTGTGAGCGAAATTCAGTGGGCGTGACGTTCCTCCGCATCCGAAAACTGCGGGGCAAGGACATCCTCCATGTCGCGGCACGACACAACCTACGCGAGTTCACCATGAAGGGAGCGGGTGAGCAAGGCTCCATCGACACCGCTCGAACCTCGCTGAACTACATCGTGCGTGGCCCAGGTTCCGCTCTGGGGGTCTGCGCCCTTGCTCAAGAGCTCATGTCCACAGCGGGCGTTAAGACGCTGCGAAAGGATGCAGTGATGGCTTTGGAGGTGGTCATGAGCCTGCCTCCAAACCATGACGCTGACCTCCACGCTTACTTTGAGGATTCAGTGCAATGGGTAGAACAGTCATTCGGCGTGCCCGTCCTAAGCGCGGCGGTACATCTCGACCAAGCCGCGCCACATTGCCACGTTCTATTGTTGCCTCTTGTCGGCAGTCGCATGGTCGGAAGCGATTTGATGGGAGGGCGTGCAACGCTGGCTGCCCGCCAGGAAGACTACTTCAAATCCATAGGGAAGCGTTACGGGTTCGTCCGCCCTTCTGCTCGAAAGCGCCCCAGCAAGACGGTAAGGGAAGACGCCCTACGAATCGCGCACGCCTTGCTGCAGTCTCGAACCAACCTCGGCGGTGAGGTAATTGGCGTCCTACTCGCTCCGCATGCGTCGGACCCGCTCCCGCTAGTCGAAGCTCTGGGCATTGACCTGAGCATCCGAAAACGAATGGCTGGGGATTTCGTGAGGACCATGACAGCGAACAGCGCACATCGCAAGGCAAAACAGCTCGGCGCTCGGCATGGAAAAGCCCCGCTATGACATCCCTATAGGGTTTATGAAATGGTGTGCTGTGGATTCCAGTCGAACCCTATCCTGTGTAGGGTTCGCGACTTCTGCAAAAGACTTTGAAAGGAACTGCGCTAGAAGCCTATAGGGTTTGCGGACAGGAGTTACGACGTTGAGCATGCGGCCGGCTCACGGACTACCAGAAATCTGGTGAGGCAAACAGGTATCTCGTTGGACGACCGGTTCAATACGCGCTATCGTTCGGCAAGGTTGAGAATATCGGCCCGACCATGCTGCAACAGAGCGAGCAAGCAGCCGATGTTTGGTACGCAGCCGTGGCCAAATTAACGACGGGGCACCTCGAAAAACCTCGCCATTGATGGCATGATCTTGGCTTCTTC
Organism: Duganella sp. Root336D2; assembly: GCF_001425005.1. Classification (GTDB taxonomy): domain Bacteria; phylum Pseudomonadota; class Gammaproteobacteria; order Burkholderiales; family Burkholderiaceae_D; genus Rugamonas. The sequence continues at coordinate 1,678 of NZ_LMDB01000034.1, forward strand.
GATCTGAGCCGAATTCGATGATCAAAACCAGTCTGTTTGCCGACCAGGAG
>NZ_LMDB01000035.1 GCF_001425005.1 Duganella sp. Root336D2
AAAATGGTCGTCAGGATGGTCTGGAAGATACCGCCGCCAAGTTAGCGGGCAAATTCTCGCTTACTCCAGTGACTGAATTTCCGGTAATTCGAGGCGCCCTTTATTGTCTGCGCATTGAGGACGCCTCAAGAGCTTCAGTCCACATGGATTTTTCATTTGATGGCAATTCGATCAACGAAGTCGCGCCGAGCTTAGACGCTATGTGCGGAATGCTGTTAGATGATCCTAGAGCCTTGTACCTTCCCTAAACTTGGCGCCAAGTAAACGTCGTTTTTTGGAGACGGCGACGCGACTGGGTACAATCGGCCAACAGCGGAACTTGGCTGGAGGCGGACTTCCGTTTGACACTTAAGTGGCCAGGCAATAGCAACAAGGCTTTCTTGCGCCTATGGTCCGGCGGTGTCTTTGGAAACTTTCTGTAGACATGACGGGCACGAATGACCACCAGCCGTTGGACGGCAAAGAGAGGTGCTATGTCTAGTGCTACCGAACAAGGAGTCGTCTGGGATTTTTACAAGCCTCGACATACTCATGCATGGAACATGCTCCAAGTGGCTGCGCAGCAGCTTGCAAAGACCGCTAAGACAGTAGATTTCGAAACGGAATACGCGTGGGAGAATCTGATAATTCGCCTCTCGCTGTATCGCAACACAGTGAAAACATTGACGAATCTGCCCTCAGTGGCGCCTGATGCGGAACAAGCGCTCAGCCGCTTTGACGCTGAGTTTACTCAAGGCGGAAAGAACGCGCTCATCTCGCTAAGGAATATGTTCGAGCATTTCGACGACTATGCGACTGGAGCAGGACGCGGCCCTGCTGAAAGGAATCTTGACTTAGATCCTTGGCGCTCCATCGCCGTTGAAGAGTTCAGTCGGGGTCAGTTTAAGATTCTTCTTTCCCCGTCAATGGCAGCTGCCAACTACCTACGGTCTGATGCCGAGGCCGTCAGTGACAAGTTCATTCGTTGGTACGAGAGAGAAACGGCGCGCTAGTCGATGCAGCCACCTCCCCCGTTCGTCGAGAGGACGCTTTCCGGTAGCTATAGGGCGACCGGCGGCTTCGGAGTGGCAGCTGCGCTTGATGTGACAAAGTGCAAACCTTTCAACTCAGCAACATGCTGCGGCCAGGTACGGCCAGAAGCGGCCGCACGGTTGGCCGCACTGAGAGCGGGCATTGGTAGAGTGGGTTCTGCGCGTAGCAGGGTGCTCGCAAACCATACTTGCTAGACAGCCATCCGCAGCCGCAGGTACAATGAGAACCTTTTCTCTACAAGTCTGTGCTTTTACATCGTCCAGATAAGAGATTGCCCGTGCGCGTTCGAGGTGGAATGGATGTCTGACTATAAAGACCTGAATCTGAATCGGGAGACTCTGGATGCGAACATTCAGGGCTTCATGGTGTCGAACAGCTACATGCTGGACGGCGGAATTCAGTCGCTTGAAAAACGCAAACGAGTCGTCTTTGGTGCTGCGGGCTCTGAGTATGCTACCGTTGATCTGCACCTGAACGGGACAGGTACGACGACTGTCCAATGGCAGATGGGAAAGAACCAGCCAGTAGGCGAGCAACTTGCCGTCTACTTGAAAGCAACAATCAACCCTGCTGAGTTTGAGAATATAAACTATTCCCTTAAGGGGATCACTAGTGAGTCGTTTGATCCGATTCTGGATTGTCTTGAAGAGTCCGCTGACATTAAAATCACCCCTCTTCGAGATGAAGCGATTTGCAAGCAGGTGACACTGACAAGCGTTGCTCATCAGGATAGTCTCACGCTTACCCACCATCGCACGACAAGGGTTTTGCAGATTCAGGGCAAACCTCTTTCTTGTTATCGGCGGGTCATATTTATGCTCACCGATCTTCTGGACTTGAAGGGGCTTGAGCAAGTTTTGTATCGAAAAGATGACAGCAGCGCGGAAATTGTCCGGAAGGAGATGGCTGAAGATTACCTGAAGGGATTTTTCCCTCGTAGCTATGGCGATCTGCCGGAGGCAGTCAAAAAACTGTTAATTTCTAGCTGCTGCGTCAAGTTGGCAGCTCCGAAGCTGCCTGACTATTGCTTGTTGCTTTATCCTGACCTGCGCTCGTTGGAAGGCGTCCTGAAACAGGAGATGAGCGGCTACTTGATGTCCGTTGAAGACGCCGACGATGGGTTCGGCGAATTCTTTGACGTTAAGCATGGCGTATGTACGCTGAAGCCTAAGTATGAGGCCGCTGTTGGGCACGCGGCGATGGTAGATGCCTTTAACAAAGGCTATACTTTTTTCAGGAAGCACCGTCATACAATTTTCCACATGGAGGAATTTCCTGATGGTAGCAGAATGATAGATACGTTGGATAAGGCCATTAGTCTGTCAAAAGATGCTTATGCAGCTATCGACGGACTTTATACGGCGAGAATGTAAATGATTAAGACACTTCGCATTGTCGGTGAAATCGCAGTGGTTACAGCCACGGCTGATTTTCATCCTTTGCGCCAGACAAAGCAACTCACTACAGAACTCGGCCGTTTGGGTTTCGAGGGTGTGGTGCTGTTCGATTTGCTAGCTGTCAATGGACTGACCTCAAATCGTTTCGCTTCCATGAAATTCGGCGAGAACGGATTTGATCGCACGTCATTTGCAGTTGAGTCCGACGTTAGTTTAAGCATTCAGGACGAACAAGACTCGATTGCCAAGAGCGATCCGACATTTCTTCTCGGTAGCGTCCTCTCGTCTGGCGAATTGAAAAAATTCGCGCACTAGCCTGCCAATCCCATTAGCATTGTTACCCGTGCGCTTAGGCATACTGTGCCAGTAATAGATTTTTCGAGCTAAACAAGTGCTTGCTAGGCAAGCTCAGAGAGTCGTGGCCGGTCTTGAGCCTGGAAGAAGGCAAAGCCGGAATCCGAGGCTTGTCCATGGCAGCAGAGGCTGACTGCGGGATTACTCTGGCACGTCCGGGCTTCGTTTTCTGAGGGTCTGCTTTTCTTTTCGCCGACCGTCCGCAACGGGGCGGAAGCGGCCATTCGCCTCTCCTTGAACGTGACCTCATGTAAGCCCAGGCATGGCGCAGACATTCGCAGCCATCGTTGAAGTATAACCTGGACGACACCCGAGGCGTGATCTTCACGTCGCGCAAGCAATGCAATATTGCTCTGCCGCAAACCCAAACGAAAGCTACCGCGCGGCCGGGATTCCATGTATAATTCACCGCTTGTGCGCTGCAACACATCAACGCAGCTGAAAATAACAACACAAATAGCAGCTTCGCGAAACTATCTGCCGCATTCCGAAACACTGGATGCCGCCTTAAAAGCCCCCCCGCCCTGCGTGTCGTAGTCCAATGACACCGTCCCGGCGCAAAGCTTTTGTGCCGAAATTTCTATACAAATAGAGTCGTTTCGTTCTGGTTTAGCGTAGCTTTTTTTCGCTTTTTACGAAAGATATACATGACTTTTGAAGCACTTGGTCTCAACACGTCCATCCTCAATGCACTGACCGAATCCGGCTACACCAAGCCGACCGGGGTCCAGGAGCAGGCAATCCCTGCGGCGATTGCGGGCAAGGACCTGTTGGTTTCCTCGCAAACCGGCTCCGGCAAGACCGCGGCCTTCATGCTGCCATCGCTGAACCGCCTGGCCGCAGACAGCTTCTCCGGCAACGCCGGCAAGACCGCAGCGCAGGAAGCGCAGTCGGCGCGCGCACGCGGCGAGCGCCCACGCTTCCGCCCTGCCCAGCCAAAAATGCTGGTGCTGACCCCGACCCGTGAACTGGCCCTGCAAGTCACCACCAACACCGCCAAGTACTGCTCGAACCTGCGCCAGATCCGCGCCGTGTCGATCCTGGGCGGCATGCCTTACCCGAAGCAGATGCAACTGCTGGCGAAGAATCCGGAAGTCCTGGTCGCGACCCCAGGCCGCCTGATCGACCATATGGAACAAGGCAAGATCGACTTCTCCCAACTCCAGATCCTGGTGCTGGACGAAGCCGACCGCATGCTGGACATGGGCTTCATCGACGACATCGAGAAGATCGTTGCCGCCACCCCTGCTTCGCGCCAGACCATGCTGTTCTCGGCAACCCTGGACGGCGTGGTGGGCAATATGGCCCGCCGCATCACCAAGGACCCGCTGACCATCCAGGTTAACAGCACCACCACCAAGCACGAAAACATCTCCCAGCGCGTGCACTTCGTGGACGACCTGTCGCACAAGAACCGCCTGCTGGACCACCTGCTGCGCGACGAAACCATGGACCAGGCAGTGGTCTTCACCGCCACCAAGCGTGACGCCGATACCATCGCCGACCGCCTGAACATCGCCGGCTTCTCCGCCGCCGCGCTGCACGGCGACATGCACCAGGGCGCGCGTAACCGCACCCTGGACGGCCTGCGCCGCGGTAACGTGAAGGTGCTGGTTGCAACCGACGTGGCGGCTCGCGGTATCGACGTGCCGAACATCACCCACGTGTTCAACTACGACCTGCCGAAGTTCCCTGAGGATTACGTGCACCGCATTGGCCGTACCGGCCGCGCAGGCCGCAATGGTGTCGCCGTTTCGCTGGTGAACCACGCGGAAAACATGCTGGTGCGCCGCATCGAGCGCCTGACCCACCAGCCGATCCCGGTCGAAGTGATCGAAGGCTTCGAGCCTAAGCGTGCAGCGCCTTCGCGTTCCGCAGCGCGTCCGGGCTGGAAACCAGGCGACGGCCGCAATGCCAAGCCGGGCCAGCGTTCGTTCTCGAACCCGCGTTCCGAAGGCAGCCACTATCGCAGCGAAGGCAATCCGTTTGCCGGCGAGCGTAAAGAAGGCGGCTTCCGCAACCGCAACGAAGGCGGCCAGCGTGCCGAAGGCGGTTTCCGTACCGAGCGCACCGATGGCGGCTTCCGCAACCGTAATGAAGGCGGCTTCCGCGCCGAGCGTCCAGCCGAAGGCGGTTTCCGCAATCGCGCCGACGGCGGTGGTTTCCGCGCTGAGCGTCCTGCAGAAGGCGGCGTCCGCAAGGAAGGCAGCGGTTTCCGTGAGCGCGGCGAGAGCACCTTCCGCAATCGCGACCGCGATGCCGGCGGTTTCAAAGGCCCACGTACCGATGCACCGCGCCGTCCATGGGGCGACCGCTAATCCTTAGCATGCAATAAGCAAGGCCGCCCGGGCAACCTGGCGGCCTTTTTTCTTTTGTACGTTACCGAACGGAGCCGCCTTGAAAACGGCGCGACACTGCGCCCATGAGAACAACCCTGATCGCCCTGTTAATAGCCAGCACGGGCGCGCATGCGGCCCAGGACTCGCCCTCCCCAACCGTGCGCGCCCAAGTGCTGCTGGACCGGGCCAACTTCTCCGGTGGCCAGATCGATGGCGCGGCTGGCAGCAATATGCGGCAGGCCCTGGCCGGCTTCCAGCGGGCGCATAACTTGCCGCAGACAGGCAAGCCGGATGACGCAACGCTGGCTGCGCTTGACGACGGCCAACCGGTGCTGGCCGAATACACCATCACCGATGCCGATGTCGCCGGGCCGTTCGAGCCGGTGCCCGAGGAAATGGCCGATAAGGCAAAGATGCAGGCGCTGGGCTACTCGAGTGCTGCCGAAGCCTTGGGAGAACGCTTCCACGCCAGCCCCGCCTTGCTGCGCAAGCTAAATCCAGGCAAGGATATCGAACAGGCGGGCACGCGCATCCTGGTGCCGAATATCGGCGGCGAGCGTCCCTTGCCGAAAGCCGCCAGCCTGGTGGTGGACCGCAGCGCCAGCACCGTGACCCTGCTCGATGCGGGCGGCAAGGTGATTGCGCAGGTGCCCGCCAGTACCGGCAGCGAGCATGATCCGCTGCCGATCGGACAGTGGAAAGTGAATGGCGTGGCACGCAACCCGCCCTTCCACTACAACCCGCAATTGTTCTGGGATGCGCGGCCTGGCGAGAGCAAGGCCACCATCCCGCCCGGACCGAACAACCCGGTCGGCGTCGTGTGGATCGACCTGTCGAAAGATCATTACGGCATCCACGGCACACCGGAACCCGCCAAGATCGGCAAAACGCAGTCGCACGGCTGCATCCGGCTCGCCAACTGGGACGCCGCGCGCGTCGCCGATGCCGTGGGGCCCGGGACGCCAGTCGTGCTTCAGGAATAAGGAGGCTGCCATGAGACCCATAGGCGCATTCGGTACCCTGATTGCCGGCATCGTCCTTGGTGCCGCGGGCACGCTGCTGTTGCTTAGCCGCGTGCCGCTCGATAACCGCGAGACCGCGGCCATTACGATTCCCGGCGACCGGCCAGCGCCTGTGACGCCGACGGTACCGGCGGCTAACTCCCCCGTGATCGAACCAGCGGCGACCGGACCCGCACCGGTACTCGCGCCGGCCCAGGCGGCACCTGTCGCTCCGCCGCAAGTGGCCAGCGCCGGCAAGGCGGGCGACTCCCTGGCCGGCATGCGCCCGGCCGATACCAGCGGAACTGGCGGCCTGGTAGCCAGCGGAAGCGGCAGCTCGCTCATGATCCCCGTGGCCGGCGTGAAGCCCGCACAAATCCAGGATACCTATAGCCAGCCGCGCGGTTCCGAACGCATGCATGAAGCGCTGGACATCCTCGCGCCCATCGGCACGCCGGTCTACGCGGTGGCGGACGGCAGGATCGCCAAGCTGTTCACCAGCAAACCCGGCGGCCTGACGATCTACCAGTTTGACCCGAACGAGAAATACTCCTACTACTACGCCCACCTGGACCACTATGCCACCGCGCTAAAAGAAGGCCAGCAGGTAAAGCGCGGGGAACTGATAGGCTATGTGGGCACCACCGGCAATGCCGATCCCGCGGCGCCGCACCTGCATTTCGCCATGTTTGAACTGGGCCAGGAAAAGAACTGGTGGCAGGGCAAACCGGTCAACCCCTACCCTCTGCTTGCTCACCAGTGACGGACGCGACCCGTGTCCATGTGCACGAACTGTGACGTCGGGTAGTAGCCAACGCCACCGCTTTTCAACGCCAGCGCGGCCTTGTGCAGCCGTTCCAGGTCGCGCCCCGGGATGCGCACGTCAATCGCCTTCCCTTCGATATGCATGCTGTGCTTCGCCACGCCGCCACTGGCCTCGGCCAGCTTCTGGTTGGACTCCGGCGAGCGATAGCCCGATATCACGTGGATCACTTCATGGTTACTGAACTGCGCGCTGACACGGTCGAGCAGCAGAATCAGCTCGGGATCGATGGCTGCGATCTTGTCGTTGCGATGGTCGCGCAGCAGGTGGTTGATATCCTGCAGCGCCTCAGGGATGAACTGTCCTTCGGCCCAGAACATGGTGCGCAGGGTTTCGCCGGTATGCGTGTTGTAGAAGCGCAGGCTACGCTCATGCGGCGCCGCAATGGCTGCGCGCGCCATCGCCGGCAACGCCAAGGCCGAAGCCACAGCGACGGAACTCTTGAGGAATGATCTGCGCTGGTTCATGACTGTAGTCTACCGCTGACACCGATATGAATGTTTTTATGGCGCGCGGCAAGAAGTTTCGATATACTTGATTACTCAAGCACTTTTCAATGATCAATCATGGATAACGCACTCGAATTCTGCCTGCGCCTTGCGCGCGCCCACGCCACCATCATTCGCCGCCTCGACACTGTGCTGGGCGGCCACCACGGCCTGAGTTTCAGCGACTTCATGCTGCTGCAAAGCCTCGCCAATGCGCCGGGCGGCCGCCTGCGCCGCGTCGACCTGGCCGACCGCCTGGGACTGACCGCTTCCGGCGTCACGCGCACCCTGCTGCCGCTGGAGAAAACCGGCTGGGTGGCACGCCAGGCCGACGAACGCGACGCGCGCGTCGGTTATGCCGTGATTACGGCCGCAGGGCACGCGCTGCTCGACAACGCCCAGCGCACCGCCAACGAATATGCAGCGGACCTGCTGCGCCACTCAAACGACGAAGAGCTGGCGCCATTGAACGCCGTTCTCGCCAACCTGATCGGACCCCAATAATGACTCCCAGTCCCAGCCTGAAATCCAATGCCAATTTCCGCTGGCTGCTCAGCGGCGGCATCCTGTCCATGCTGGGCGATCAATTCACGCTGATCGCCCTGCCCTGGCTCGTACTGAAACTCACCGGCGACCCGCTGTCGCTTGGCCTGGTGCTTGCCCTGTTGGGCGCACCGCGCGCCATCTTCATCCTGATCGGCGGCGCCGTGGTGGACCGCTATTCACCGAAGCGCGTGCTGATGCTGACCAAGCATGCCAGCGCCTTGCTGGTAGGCGCCCTGGCCGTGCTTGCGCTGACCGGCAACGCGACGCTGCCGCTGGTCTACGCACTGTCGCTCGGCATCGGCCTGGCGCAGGCGTTTGCTTTTCCGTCCGGCAGTTCAATCATGCCGCGCACCATTCCGCCGGAACTGCTGCAGGCCGCCAACGGCGCCACCATGGGCGTGCGCCAGGTCGGCATGCTTGTCGGGCCTTTGCTTGCCGCGCTGCTGCTGGCTATCGGCGATGCAGGCGATGCGACGGGCGGCATGCGCGCGCTCGGCCTGGCTTTCGCGTTCGACAGCCTGAGCTTCATGGCCTCAGCATGGACCTTGTCCCGCGTGGTGCCGCTGGGAGGAGCGAAGCCGCCGGTGCCGCAAAACGTGCTGCATGCGGTCGGCGAAGGCTTGCTGGCAGTATGGCGCGACGCGGAGATGCGCACTTGCTTCGCCTACTGGGGCCTGGTGTCGGTGCTGATCGGCGGCACCATGCAGGTAGCCCTGCCCGTGCTGGCCAAAGAGCGCCTGCATGATGGCTCCGCCTTCGGCCTGCTGATGGCCGCCCACGGCGCCGGCATGCTGGCGGGCATGGCATTCTCCGGCATGACCGCCAAGTACAACGCTGGGAAGCCGGTGCGTATTGGCCTGCTCGCCTTGTCGGTCGATGCCATGGCCGGCCTGTTGATCATGCCGCTGGGCCTGATCACCGCGGCGTGGCAAGGTGGTTTGCTCCTGCTGTCGCTCGGCGCGCTGGTGGGCCTGGTGCAGGTGGCCGTGTTCACCTGGATCCAGAAGCGCGTACAGCCGCAGATGATGGGGCGCATCATGAGCATCTTCATGTTCATCCTGTTCGGCCTGGCGCCATTGTCTTCGGCGGCAACCGGCTGGATCATGCAAAGCGCGACCCTGCCGCAAATGTTCTTCGGCGGTGGCGTAATCCTGGTGGTTTGCGCTACGCTTGCGTTGCTGTTCACGCCGATGCGCCGCATCGCAACCGCTGCTTAGGATCTCGTACATGGAAACAAAATGGCTGGAAGATTTTATCTCGCTGGTTGAAACGAATAGTTTCAGCCGCTCCGCGCAACTGCGCCACGTCACGCAGCCAGCGTTTTCGCGGCGCATCCAGTCGCTGGAAAACTGGCTGGGCATGGACTTGATCGACCGCACTTCCTACCCCACGCGCGTGACGCCGGCGGGTCTGGTGTTCTACGAGCAGGCGCTGGAAATGCTCAGCCAGATCAATGGCGTGCGCGAACTGTTGCGCGGCAAGCGGGCAGCGGCGCAGAACAGCATCGACCTTGCGGTGCCGCACACGCTGTCGCTGACCTTCGTCCCGAAATGGATCACGCAGCTGGAAAAGGAATTCGCGCCGATCAATTCGCGCCTGATGGCCTTGAACGTGCACGATGCGGTGCTGCAGCTGGTGGAAGGCGGCTGCGACCTTCTGCTTTGCTACCACCATCCGCGCCAGCCGGTGCAGCTTGATCCGGGGCGCTACGACATGCTGGTACTGGGGCGCGAGGCTTTGCGCGCTTATGCACGCTGCGACAAGGCGAAGCTGCCGGAGTTCGTGCTGCCGGGGCGGAAGACCTCGCCGCTGCCCTTCCTTTCCTACACCACCAATGCCTATTTGGGGCGCATGGTCGACCTGATCGTAGCGGATGCGAAGCAGGCTTTGCACCTTGAGACCCACTACGAAACCGATATGGCGGAAGGCTTGAAGATGATGGCGCTCGAGGGACGCGGGATCGCCTTCCTGCCTGAATCGGCAGTGACACGCGAGGTGAAACAAAAGCTGCTGGCGCCTGCCGATGGCGGGCGGGCGGAATGGGAAATCGAGATGGAGATCCGGCTTTATCGCGAGCGGCCAAGCACGGCGCGGCCTGGGAAAGCCATCGTGGCGCGTTTGTGGGAGCACTTGGCGGAAAGGCAAAAGCCCGCTTCGGCGAAACGGCGCGTGCCGGCTTCGGACCGCTAAAACCGGTAAACCAGTGTCAGACCCACAGGGTCTGACACTGGTTTACCGGTTTGTAGTTTTGGTTCAGAAACATGCCATTCCGACACGTTATGCAAATTTTGCATAACCGGATGCGCACTCGGCATTGGCTTCGGCTATTGCGCAGGAATAAGATTCGCCGCGTTACCGAACAACCTGAGCGAGTCACACAATGACCAACCACGTCTTGCCGTCTTACCTCAACGCTGAAGATCTCGGCCCTTGGGGCCAGTACCTGAAACAAATTGATCGCGTCACCCCTCACCTGGGCGGCCTGTCCCGCTGGGTTGAAACCCTGAAGCGCCCAAAGCGCATCCTCGTTGTCGACGTTCCGATCGAACGTGACGACGGCTCGATCGCCCACTACGAAGGCTATCGCGTTCAACACAATATGTCGCGCGGCCCTGGCAAGGGTGGCGTACGCTTCCATCAGGATGTAACCCTGTCGGAAGTAATGGCCCTTTCGGCATGGATGACGGTGAAAAACGCCGCCGTCAACGTGCCATACGGTGGCGCAAAAGGTGGTATCCGTGTCGATCCAAAGACCCTGTCCAAAGGTGAACTGCAGCGCCTGACCCGCCGCTACACCAGCGAGATCAGCCTGATCATTGGCCCGACCAAGGATATCCCTGCGCCGGACGTCAACACCAACGAACAGGTGATGGCGTGGATGATGGACTCCTACGCCATGATCGAAGGCAACCTGTCGACCGGCGTCGTAACCGGCAAGCCGATCTCGATGGGCGGCTCGCTGGGCCGTCGTGAAGCAACCGGCCGCGGCGTGTTCGTGACCGGCCGTGAAGCTGCTGCAAAGCGCGGCGTGGCAATCGCCGGCGCACGCATTGCAATCCAGGGCTTCGGCAACGTGGGCGGCATCGCTGCCAACATGTTCGCTGATGCCGGCTCGAAGATCATCGCAGTGCAGGATCACACCGGCACCGTGGTGCACCAGGGCGGCCTGAATGTGGCTGAACTGCACAAGCACGTAGCGGAAACCGGCGGTGTCGCTGGCTTCGCAGGTGCAGAAGCAACCCAGGACCGCGATTCCTTCTGGGGCATCGAGTCCGACATCCTGGTACCGGCAGCACTGGAACAGCAGATCACCGCCAAGAACGCCGGCCAGATCCGCACCAAGATCATCCTGGAAGGCGCCAACGGCCCAACCACCCCTGAAGCGGACGACATCCTGAACGAAAAAGACATCCTGATCGTTCCGGACGTACTGTGTAACGCCGGCGGCGTGACCGTGTCCTACTTCGAATGGGTGCAGGACTTCTCCTCCTTCTTCTGGAGCGAGGAAGAAATCAATGCACGCCTGACCCGCATCATGCAGGACGCGTTCAACTCCGTGTGGGAAGTGTCGCAAGAGAAGAAAGTCTCGCTGCGCACCGCAACCTTCATCCTGGCCTGCACCCGCGTGCTGGCCGCCCGCGAAGTTCGTGGCCTGTACCCTTAATCACACGCAAGCAGGGGCGCCCGCGTAGCGCCCTGCAGCATACGCCCGCACCGGCTAAACTGGCCTGTAGCGGGCGTTTTTCGCAGAATAAAAGGAGAAGTACAGAATGAGCAGTCTTGAACAAAAGGCACTGGAATATCACAAGGCCGGCACGCCCGGCAAAGTGGCCATTGCAGTGACCAAGAGCGTCGCCAGCCAGGAAGACCTGGCCCTGGCCTACTCGCCTGGCGTAGCGGCGCCTTGCGTGGAAATCGCACGCGATCCGGCACTGGCCTATGAATACACGGCCAAAGGCAACCTGGTGGCAGTCATCACCAACGGTACCGCGGTGCTGGGCCTGGGCAATATCGGCGCACTGGCCGGCAAGCCGGTCATGGAAGGCAAGTCCATCCTGTTCAAGAAATTCGCCGGCATCGATTCCTTCGACATCGAACTGGACGAAACCGATCCGGACAAGCTGGTCGACATCATCGCAGCCATGCATCCGACCTTCGGCGGCATCAACCTGGAAGACATCAAGGCGCCGGAGTGCTTCTACATCGAGCGCAAGCTGCGTGAACGCCTGAGCATTCCGGTGTTCCACGACGACCAGCACGGCACCGCGATTGTGGTCGGCGCGGGCATGCTGAACGCCGTTGAAATGACCGGCCGCGATATCGCCGAGGTGAAGATCGTCTGCTCCGGCGCCGGCGCAGCGGCCATCGCCTGCCTGGAACTGCTGGTGGACATCGGTGCACGCCGCGAGAACATCTTCGTATGCGACTCCAAAGGCGTGCTGAGCAGGGCCCGCAACCTGACCGGCGAGAAAGCCGACTGGGCGCAGGACACTAATGCCACCACCCTGTCCGACGTGATGGAAGGCGCAGACGTGTTCCTCGGCGTATCCGGTCCTGGCGTACTGTCGCAAGCCGACGTGCAACGCATGAAGAAGCAGCCGATCGTGTTCACCCTGGCCAACCCGGAGCCGGAACTGCGTCCGGAACTGGTACGCGAAGTGGCACCGGACGCGATCATCGCCACCGGCCGCTCCGACTACCCGAACCAGATCAACAACGCGCTGTGCTTCCCATACCTGTTCCGCGCCGCGCTGGACACCGGCGCCACCACTATCAACCAGGAAATGAAGCGCGCCTGCGTGACCGCCCTGGCCGGCCTGGCGCACAGTGATGCCCGCTTCGGCAAAGACTACGTGGTACCCGGCCTGCTGGACGACCGCCTGCTGCCAACCGTCACCCCGAAGATCGCGCAAGCCGCGATGCGCAGCGGCGTCGCCCGGAAAGAGCTCGACATGACCGCCTACTTCGAACGCCTCGAAGCACTCGGCAAGCACCTTCTGTAATTAAAGTCGGGGTCAGCTCCRGCACCATCATCGGCAAAGCGCCGTGGCTCAGGACTTCATTATGGAAGTCCTTGAGGTCGAACTTGTCGCCCAGTTCGCTGCGCGCCTTCTCGCGTAATCCCAGTATCGACAGCATCCCCACCTTGTAGGCCAGCGCTTGTCCAGGCGAGACGATGTAGCGTTCCACTTCCGCGGTCGCTTCCTGTTCGGACATGCCGGTATTTTCCATCATGTATTCGATGGCTTCCTCATGCTTCCAGCGTTTGTAGTGAATGCCGGTGTCAACTACCAGCCGTGCGGCCCGCATCATGTCGTCGCGCAATCGGCCCAACTGGTCCAGCGGATCGGGGGTCAGGCCCATTTCGGAAGCCAGCCGCTCCGCATACAGTCCCCAACCTTCCTGGTATGCAGAAAAACTGATCACGCGGCGGAAAAACGGCACACCCTTCATCTCCTGCGCCAGCGATACCTGGAAATGGTGGCCCGGCATGACTTCGTGGAAGACCGTGCTGCGCATGCCGAACTTCGGCGTGTCTTTCAGCGAGCGCAAGTTCGCATAGAACACGCCGGGCCGCGAGCCATCCATTGCACCTGGTATGTAATAGGCGCTGGGCGCGGTTGCGGCCGATTCGATGGGGGCAGGACGCACTTCGATCGCAGCCTTGGGGCGCGTAGTAAATGCGTCGGCCAGCTTTTCGTCGGCTTCCTTCATGATGGCGCGATATTCGGCCAGCATTTCCTTGCGGCCTTCGTCGGTATCGGGATAGCGGTACTTCGGATCGCGCTGCAGCTGCTGCATGCGCTCGCCGACGCTCCCCTCCTCCAGCCCGATCTGGCGCAGCAGCCGGTCCATGATGCCGGTGATGCGGTCGACATCGGCCAGCCCCAGTTCATGCACGCGCTGCGGGGTCAGGTTGGTCGAGGTGTGATAGCGCACGCACCAGGCGTAATATTCGTCGCCGTTCGGCAGCGCCCAGGCGCCATCGTTGGAGTGCGCACGTCCTTGCAGGTCGACGAAATGGCGGATCAATCCGGCATAGGCCGGATACACGCTCTTCTGGATTGCGTCAGCCACGCCCTGCAGCAATTCATCGCGCACCTTCTCACTCATGTCGGACAGCGGAATCGCGTCAAGCTTGGACTTGAAGCTGGTGTACAGCATGTTCTCGCGCGCCGGTCGGCCGGCGAAGCCATGCATCTGCAACAGCACTTTCTCGACCAGGAACTGCGGCGGCAGGATACCGGCGGCTTGCTGTGCGCGCAGGCTCTCGATCAATTGTTCGAACTTGCGCGGGAATTTCTGCAGGCGGGCGATATAGCTTTCCGCTTCGCTGCGGTTGCTGACGCGATGTACGTCGTTCATGAATTCAGGCAGCGCGCTTTGCAGGCCGTGCACCTGGTTGACCGGAAATTCATGCAGCTGGAAGCGCTCGCCTTCCACCATGGTGCCCAGATAATAATGCAGCGTGTCGTAGGACAGCTGCGCCTCGCGTCCCAGCTCGTTGCGGTCATAGCGATCGAGCATGGCCAGGTTGTCCTTCATGTCCTGGAAGATCTCGTGCCGGCGCCGGGGCGATTCGTCGTCCAGCCGTGAGCTGGAAAAATCCAGCCAGCCCGGCAGCACGTGCAGGCGGGACATCATCTCCGGGCTCTTCAGCGCGGCCGCGGCAAAGCCGCGCATGTAAAACCACTCGAGCTTGAGCGGTTTCGAATACCACGTTTGCGTCAACAGCACGGCGCCGGCGCACAAGGCGGCAGTAGCACCGGTCAATCCCCAGACCGCGATTTTTTTGGCATTGATCTCCATGCACGAAATATTACAGTATCATGCCGCTTGGCCAGCCATCAGCTGGCGGATTTGATAACAGACCGGAGATCCCGAATGACCTTACGCCTGCTGGTATTGGGCGCCGCCATCGCTGCGGCTACCAATGCCGTTGCCGCCCCGCGCGGCCTGACCATCGAAGACCTGGCGAGCATGGACCGTGTCGGCAGCCCTGTGCTGTCGCCGGATGCAAGCCGCGTGGTGTACACCGTGCGCGCCACCAATATGGAAAAGAACCGCGGCATCACGCAACTGTGGATGATCGACCTGAAGGCCGCCAAGGCGGCACCGGTCCAGCTGACCCAGCACGATGCCAGTAGCAGCCAGCCGCAATGGTCCCCTTCCGGCGATGCCGTGTACTTCGTCAGCGGCCGCTCGGGTTCCGCGCAAGTGTGGCGCCTGCCGATGAACGCCGGCGGCGAAGCCGTTCGGATCACCGATTACCCGCTGGGCGTGGAGAGCTTCCGCCTGTCGCCAAAGGGCGACCGCCTGGCCATGGCCTTTGAAGTGTTCCGCGATTGCGCCGACCTGGCCTGCACCAAAAAACGCCTGGACGACAAGTCCAAGAACAAGGCCACCGGCATGCTGTACAACGAAATGTTCGTGCGCCACTGGGATACCTGGGCCGACGGCCGCCGCAATGTGCTGTACTCGGCGCCGATCGACGCCGCAGGCAAGGCAGGCGCACCGGTCAGCCTGAGCGGCGCGCTGGACGGCGACGTGCACTCCAAGCCTTTCGGCGACAACGCCGACTACCAGTTCTCGCCGGACGGCGAGAAGGTGGTGTTCTCGGCACGCGTGGCCGGCAAGGCCGAATCCTGGTCCACCAACTTCGACCTGTATGAAGTACCTGCCGCCGGCGGCGCTGCCCCGCGCAACCTGACTGCGGAAAATCCGGCATGGGATGCCAAGCCTTCCTTCTCCCCGGATGGCAAGACCATGGCCTACCTGATGATGAAGCGCCCGGGCTTCGAAGCCGACCGCTTCCACCTGGTACTGATGGATGTCGCCACCGGTAAGAAGCGCGTGGTAGCACAGGACTGGGACCGCTCGATCGCCGACTACAAGTGGCGCACCGACGGCAAGGCCCTGCTGGCCAACGCCGACGATATCGGCAACCACCGCCTGTTCTCGATCGATGCCGCATCCGGCAAGGTCACCGCGCTCACCGGCAAAGGCTACGCTGGCGAATTCGATACCCAAAAAGACACCGTGATCTCCGCCGCGGCCTCGCTGGGCGGCGCGGCGCAACTGGTCAAGCTGAAGACCGAGGGCGCCGAGCAGAAAGGCACCCAACTGACCTGGGCCAACGCTGATCGCCTGAAAGACGTCAAGATGGCGGAGTACGAACAGTTCTCCTTCAAAGGTGCGAACGGCGAAACCGTGTACGGCCACGTGATGAAGCCTTGGAACTACGAACCGGGCAAGAAATACCCGGTGGCCTTCCTGGTGCACGGCGGCCCGCAGGGCAGCTTCGGCAATAGCTGGAGCTACCGCTGGAATCCGCAGGTGTATGCCGGCGCCGGCTACGCTTCGGTGTTCATCGACTTCCACGGTTCGACCGGCTACGGCCAGGGCTTCACCGATTCGATCAGCAACGACTGGGGCGGCAAGCCGCTGGAGGACCTGCAGAAAGGCCTGGCGGCAGCCGTCGCCAAGTACGACTTCCTGGACGGCCAGAACGCCTGCGCCCTGGGCGCATCCTACGGCGGCTTCATGATGAACTGGATCGAAGGCAACTGGAGCGACGGCTTCAAGTGCATCGTCAACCACGACGGCGTATTCGACCAGCGCGGCATGGCCTACTCCACCGAAGAGCTGTGGTTCACCGAATGGGACAACGGCGGCACCTACTACGCCAACCCGAACGGCTACGAGAAGTTCAACCCGGTGCACCATGTGGCCAAATGGAAGACCCCGATGCTGGTGGTACAGGGCGACCTGGACTTCCGCATCCCGACCGCACAGGCACTGGGCACCTTCACCGCGCTGCAGCGCCAGGGCATCGAGTCCAAGCTGCTGGTATTCCCCGACGAGAACCACTGGGTGCTGAAGCCTGCCAATTCGATCCTGTGGCACCACACCGTGATCGGCTGGCTGGATGACCACCTGAAGAAGAAATAAAGAACCAGAGCCGCCTCCGGGCGGCTTTTTTCATTCAAAAGCGCAGGTACGGAAGCCGTTGAAGATATCGTCCCGTTCCGGCAGGTAGAAATTGCGGAACTTGGCCGAGCCTAGCCGCGACGGCGTGGCGAACGAAGCACCACGCAGCACCTGGTGGGTGCTGAACCACGGCGCCGAATACTCGCGATAGCGGTCGGCAGTAAAACCGGGATACGGCTCGAACGGCGACGCCGTCCACTCCCACAATTGCCCCCAGCGGAAAGCCGGATGGCCATGCAGGGCAGCATATTCCCATTCCATCTCAGTCGGCAGCCGGCGGTTGGCCCAGGCGCAGTAGGCCTGGGCCTCGTATAAGGACACATGCCGCACCGGTTCATGCGCCGCCAGGGTTGTGAGCCGGCCGAAGCGCATGGTGCGCCACTGCCCATTGTCGCGGCGCCAGTAGCGCGGTGCTGAACGCTCCTGCCGCAGCAGCCAGTCGGTGCCGGAATTGCTCCAGAATTCGCGCCGCTCATAGCCGCCGTCTTCCACGAAGTCGGCGTACTGGGCGTTGGTCACCAGCGTGGAATCCATGCGGAACGGCGCAACGTAGCAGGGATGGGCGAATTTCTCGTTATCGAAGATGAAGCCCCCCGTATCCGCTGCGCTCCCCAGTTGCAGCGTGCCGCCTGGGAAGCCAATGTCGCCCGGCGCACCGGAAGCTCGTTCGTCGTGGGTCAGGTGGGCCGGCGCCTGCAAGCCCAGGGTTTGCAAGGTATAGAGGAAGGCCTCGCCGTGCATATCCTCGTGGGCCAGCGCCAGCCGGTACGGGTACAGCGCTTCGTCCGTATTCGCTTCACGCGACAATTTGTCCAGGACGCGATCAAGCACTTCGTGGCAGTAGGTCTTGACACCGCCGGTAGTCGGCAGGTCGAGGCTCCAGCGGCTGCGGTGCGGCACCATATTGGAATCGAACCAGTCGTCGCCTTTGCGCAGCAAGGACATGTACAGCGCATCCGCCGGATGGCTGGAAATCGCTTCGCGCAACACGAACCATTCGGCAAACCAGGCGGTGTGGCCCAGCTCCCACAACGGCGGATTCACGATGCGAATTTGCGGCACGCGCATCGAGACATCCATGCCGGCGGCGGCAAAGCATTCGAAAAGGCTCAGCGTATAATGGCGCGCAGCCTGTAAGGCATCGGCAAGTTGCTGTGTTCGGGCGGTACGGAACGAGGCGTGGATGGCATTCATGGATCGATTGTAGCGATATTTGGGCAAAATACACCAGTGAGCAAGCAGACAATCTGCATCGTCAGCCCGGCGCTGGCACAAGCCAACAATGGCAACTGGCAAACGGCCCGCCGCTGGGCGCAATTCCTGCGCACGCGCTACCAGGCCGACATCGCTTCCGACTGGCCAGCCGCT
Organism: Duganella sp. Root336D2; assembly: GCF_001425005.1. Classification (GTDB taxonomy): domain Bacteria; phylum Pseudomonadota; class Gammaproteobacteria; order Burkholderiales; family Burkholderiaceae_D; genus Rugamonas. The sequence continues at coordinate 18,340 of NZ_LMDB01000035.1, forward strand.
GCGGCGCCGGACCTGCTGGTCGCACTCCATGCGCGCCGCTCGGCCGCAGCGCTGGCGCACTTCTGCGCAGCGTATCCCGCCCGTCCCACCATATTGGTGCTGACCGGTACCGACCTGTACCGCGACATCCGCAGCGACGCCGACGCGCAAGCCTCGCTGGAGCGCGCCAGCGCGCTGGTGCTGCTGCAGCCGGCCGGGCTGGACGAACTGCCGCCCCACCTGCGCGCCAAGGCCCACGTCATCTATCAATCGGCGCCGGCACTGCAGCCAGCGGTCCGCGCCGCGGCGCCGCAGCGTCACGAAATCCTGATGGTCGGCCACCTGCGCGAAGAAAAAGACCCGCGCACGTTCATGCTGGCAGCCGCGCACGTGACGGCCCGCACCGCCCGCCTGACACATATCGGCGGCGTTCTCGAACCCGCGCTCGGCGACGCCGCCACCGCGGCCAACGCAGCCTGGCCGGGACGCTACCAGTGGCTCGGTCCCCTGCCCCACGCCGACACCCGCCAGCGCCTGAAGCACGCCCACGCCATGGCCATCTGCTCGCGCATGGAAGGCGGCGCCAACGTCATCATTGAGGCCGTGACCAGCGGCGTTCCCGTGCTGGCCAGCGATATCAGCGGCAACCGCGGCATGCTGGGCGACGACTACCTTGGCTACTTCCCGCTGGGCGACGCGCAAGCACTGGCCAAGCTGATTGACAAAAGCATCAACGTCCCCGGCTGGTATGCAGAGCTGCAAGAACAATGCGCCCGCCGCGCCCGACTTTTCACTCCCGAAGCCGAGCAGGCAGCCCTGCTCGACTTGGTGGATAATCTGCTCCATACGAACTGAAAGACCCCATCATGAGCACTGAACCAATCAAACTCACCTCCTTCTCCCACGGCGGCGGCTGCGGCTGCAAGATCGCGCCGGGCGTGCTGTCCGAGATCCTGAAGAACACCAACGGCTTCCCGCTGCCGAAGGAACTGATGGTCGGCATCGAAACCGCCGATGACGCCGCGGTCTACAAGCTGAATGACGAGCAAGCGCTGATCGCCACCACCGACTTCTTCATGCCGATCGTCGACGATCCGTTCGACTTTGGCCGCATCGCAGCCACCAACGCCATCTCCGACGTGTACGCCATGGGAGGCACCCCGATCATGGCGCTGGCATTGGTCGGCATGCCGGTCAACAAACTGCCGATCGACGTAATCGGGAAGATCATCAAAGGCGGCGAATCGATCTGCAACGAGGCAGGCATCCCGATTGCCGGCGGCCACACCATCGATTCCGTTGAACCGATCTACGGCCTGGTGGTCCTGGGCCTGGTGCACCCGTCGAAAGTGAAGCGCAACGCCGATGCCAAGGCTGGCGACGTGCTGGTGCTGGGCAAGCCGCTGGGCGTGGGCGTGCTGTCCGCCGCCCTGAAGAAAGGCGTGCTGGGCGACGAGGGCTACAAGGCCATGATCGACAACACCACCAAGTTGAACAAGCCGGGCAAAGCTTTGTCCGAGCTGCCAGGCGTGCACGCGCTGACCGACGTTACCGGCTTTGGCCTGCTGGGCCACCTGCTGGAACTGGCGCGCGGCGCCAAGCTGACCGCCAAGCTGAATATGTCGCAAATCCCGCTGCTGCCAGGGGTCGAAAAGCTGGCGCATGACGGCTTCTTCACCGGCGCTTCCGGCCGCAACTGGGACGCCTACGGCAAGGACGTGCTGCTGTCGCCGAACATCAGCCAGCCGCAGCACACGCTGCTGACCGATCCGCAAACTTCCGGCGGCCTGCTGGTGTCCTGCGATCCGTCCAGCGTTGACGAAGTGCTGGACCTGTTCCGCAGCCACGGCTTCGAACACGCCGCCGTCATTGGCGAAATGGCCGCCGGCGAGCCGCGCGTGCAAGTGGCGGCGTAAGCCGCGACTCGCCGGCCGCAGTGCAGATAGCAACGGCCGGCAATCACTTTGACCTGGTTTCATTTTCAAAGTTCTAAAACAGGTTGCTATTTGGCAATTCGCATCCTATGATGGACTCATACCAGTCCCCTATACAAGCGATATGCTGCTCAATGAGCCACATGCCGTACCGATCCGCAAAGGACCTCCGCGGCCACAAGACGCGCTAGCCCCTTTCCTGGCTACCGCAAGCTCGTACGAAATGACGAGCGAGGACGATATTGGCGACGCCCTGACCCTGCTGGCTGCGAGCGGCGACGCGATCTCGATGTATGCGGCCGGCAGCCGCGACGTGGTACTTGGGCGCATCCTGTCGGTCGACCCGGAGTTGCCGCATTTTGTGATCGAGCTCAATGAAGGGGCAGTCCTCCCGCCCGGCAAGATCACTTTTGTCAGCTGGCTGCGCACAGCCAAGGTGCAGTTCCGCCTGTCCAGCCAGGAATGGGGTTCGGTTCCCGGCAAGCCGCAGCTCATCCCACTGACATTCCCGGAAACCTGCGCGATACTGGACCGGCGTGCTTCGGAGCGCATCGAGACGCCGCTGGGCGCCAACTTCATGGCCTCGTTCGTGTTGAACAACCATACCTACCAGCTGCCGATTTACGACCTTTCACTTGGCGGAATCGGCCTGCGCTGCTCGAAGCTCGAGGCGAAAGGCTTGCTCAAGGGCCGCAAGATCCCGGACGTTGTGCTGGAGCTAGGGGAGGATATCGAGATCGCCACCGAGCTGGAAGTGCGCTTCACGCGCGGTTTTCGCTCCTTCCTGCTGGGCGAACAGCTCCATATCGGCTGCATGTTCATCAACGTGGCGGCAGAGACGGCAGCCCAGCTGGCCGCGCAGCTGCCGCTGATTACCGCAAGCGGGAAGTAGCTTATTTCAGGAAGCGGAAGGTGGGCTCGATGTTCTTTGAATGGAGGAAGCTGACGATGTCTTCCAGCGCCGCATCCTTCAGCAGCAAGCCTGCCGCTGCGGACCCAGTTGGCGGCGCCTGGCGCAACGGCGGCAGGGCACCGCCACTGGACCGGCGCAGTTGATCGAGCGCTTGCGCGAACTGCGCAGGCCCGATGCTTTCCAGCCCTTCCAGCAAGGCGACTTGCCCCGCTTCCGGCGGCTGCATATCGAGTCCCTCGTCACCTGCGAATGACGCGCCCATGCCAGGGTGGATGAACGCCGCCCACTTGCCGCTGGCCTGGTCAAGGTATGGCGGCAGCGCGACGGCGCACGCATCGGCGTCAGCGCAAACCAGCTGCGCGAACACCTGCGCTTGCGCCAGCGTTACCGGTTTCTCCAGCGAGAGCCAGAGCCCAAACGCGCCCGCGCCGCAAATACTCACCGCAGGAGCCGGCAGGCCCAGGTCCGCCTGCAACGCATTCGCCACCGCGCACAGGCGTTCCCAATGCCCGGCCTCGCCATCCCCCGCCAGTTTCCTGAACGCCAGGGAAATGCTGCGCGTTCCGCCATCGGCAGGCGCAAGGAAAAGTCGGTTCAATTCTGCATTCAGCTTTTGCATCGGGATTTCGCAATCAAAACATCAAGGCCGTTATTCTGTCACAGACAGCGGAGCGCTGACCGGTGTCTGGTGCAGGATCACGCGGCTGTATGTGTCCTGCACGCCGGCGCGGTCGCGCAAGGTATCGATCAGCCGCAGCAAATGGGCCTGGTCTTTGCAGGCCACACGCAGCAGGCCATCGTAATTCCCCGTCAGCAGCGCCACTTCCAGCACGCCGGGGATGGTTTTCACGATTTCCTCAAACTCGCGGGTATTGCTACCCGACTTCAGTTTGACGTCGATATAGGCTTGCAAGTGCAGGCCAAGGGCGGCGTGGTCAATGCGGGCCTCGAAAGCGAGAATGGCGCCTTCGGCCACCAAACGCCGCACGCGATCCGCCACGGTATTCGCACTGAGGCCTACGCGCTCACCTAAATCCTTAAAACTTATCCTCGCATCATCGCGCAAAAGTCCGATTATTTCTCGATCAATCTTATTCATATTCGATTTATCCTCACTGTGACCGGCATTTTATCAGCATAAAACGCGAAAACATCGCAAATCACTGTCGAGATTTTTTCTTGACAAGGCCAAATCCGGTGCCTTACATTGGTCGACATGACCTCGCATTCGCACATTTCTGCACACCTGCCAGGCGCCCTATCCCTAGGGGCGCTACTACTGGCACGCGCCTGATTTCCCCTAGCAGCACCCTTCGTCGGCCGCCCTTGCGCCGCGTCCCGGTTTCCCAAAATTTGAAAAACACAGGAGTATCACCATGATGTTGAAGAACCCTGCCGCCAAATATCGTCCCTACCCGACCGTCGGCTTGACCGACCGCACCTGGCCAAACACCGTCATTTCCAAGCCGCCGACCTGGATGAGCACCGACCTTCGCGACGGCAACCAGGCGCTGATCGAGCCGATGAGCGTGGAAAAGAAAATCAAGTTCTTCGAGCTGTTGATCAAGGTGGGCCTGAAGGAAATCGAAGTGGGCTTCCCTTCCGCCTCGCAGACCGATTTCGATTTCGTGCGCAAGCTGATCGAAGAAGACCGCATTCCGGACGACGTCACCATCATCGTGCTGACCCAGGCGCGCGAAGAGCTGATCCGCCGCACCGTTGAATCCTGCATCGGCGCCAAGCGCGCGATCGTGCACATGTATAACTCCACTGCACCGGTCTTCCGCAAGGTGGTGTTCGGCGCGACCCGCGAAGAAATCACCGCGATTGCCACCAGCGGCACCAAGCTGGTAAAGGAGTTGCTGGCCCAGCATCCGGAAACCGACTGGACTTACGAATACACGCCGGAGTCCTTCTCCACCACCGAACTGGATTTCGCCAAGCACATCGTGGACGCGGTCTCCGCCATCTGGCAGCCGACCCCGGACAAGAAGATGATCGTCAACCTGCCGGCCACCGTCGAATGCTCGACGCCAAACGTCTACGCCGACCAGATTGAATGGATGTCGCGCAAGCTCGAACGCCGCGATTCCATCATCATCTCCGTGCATCCGCATAACGACCGCGGCACCGGTATCGCCGCCGCCGAATTCGCCGTCATGGCCGGCGCCGAGCGCGTGGAAGGCTGCCTGTTCGGCAACGGCGAGCGCACCGGCAACGTCGACCTGGTGACCCTGGCCCTGAACCTCTACACGCAAGGCGTGCATCCGGGCCTGGACTTCTCCGACATCGACTCCGTGCGCAAAGTAGTCGAGGAATGCAACCAGCTGCCGGTGCATCCGCGCCATCCATACGTGGGCGACCTGGTGTTCACCGCCTTCTCCGGCTCGCACCAGGACGCGATCAAGAAGGGCTTCGCCAAGCAGCAGGAAGGCGCGCCATGGGAGATCCCCTACCTGCCAATCGACCCGCAAGACCTGGGCCGCAGCTACGACGCCGTCATCCGCGTCAACAGCCAGTCCGGCAAGGGCGGCATGGCCTACCTGCTGGAACAGGATTACGGCCTCGAATTGCCGCGCCGCCTGCAGATTGAATTCAGCCGCGCGGTGCAGAAAGTGGCCGACCAGAGCGGCCTGGAAATCACCTCCGAAGGCATCCACCAGATCTTCGAAAGCGAATACCTGAACCAGGCCACGCCGTATGCCTACGTATCGCACAGGATGGTGGAAGACAGCTCCAGCGACGAGCCGGTGCAGATCGACATCAGCCTGCTGCACAACAAGGCTTCGATGTCGCTGCAAGGCGGCGGCAATGGCCCGATCGATGCATTCGTCGATGCGCTCGGCCTGGACGTCACGCTGATGGACTACCACGAACACGCGATCGGGCACGGCGCCAACGCCAAAGCGGCCTGCTACGTTGAACTGCGCCTGGATGGCGGCCCGACCCTGTTCGGCGCTGGCATCGACAGCAATATCGTCACCGCTTCGTTCAAGGCCGTGCTGAGCGCGATCAACCGCCAGATCGCACAGAAATCCGAAACCTCGGCTAGCATCGCACAAGCCGAGGCCTGAGCGGTTTCCCATTCGGGGCGGCCGCCTGCGCCGCCCCGAATTTTGTCTCCTTGCGGCCATTACCTATACTGGTAAATCGTTTTCCACGCCGCCGGAAGGAGCAGTCATGCGCATTGCCAACCTGAAGATCGGGACCCGCCTGGGATTGTGTTTCGCGATTGTCTTCGCCTTGATGGCAATGCTGATCGCCGTCGGCAGCCAGCGCCTCTCCAGCATCGGCGAGCTGAGTTCCACCATTATCGACAAGGACTGGGTCAAGGCGGATGCGGCGGCAACGGTCTCCGCCACCACGCGCGCCAATGCGGCACTGGTGCTGCAACTGCTGCTGGTGACCGACACCGCCCAAGGCGCGCAGCTGCGCGCGCAGGTGGACAGGAACAAGGCCATCATCACCGATGCACTGGCGAAGCTCGACAAGCTGGTGTACCGCCCCGCCGGCCGTGAACTGCTGGCGCAAGTGAGCAGCGACCGCAGCGCCTACGTGCAGTCGTTCACCGGCGTGCTCAAACTGCTCGCGGACGGCCAGCGCGAGCAGGCCACGCAACGCGCACTGTCGGAAACCATGCCGCGCCTGGCGAAGCTGCAGGCAAGCGTGGAAAAACTCGCCGACCTGCAGGACGGCATCGTCACGGCCAACGGCGCCGAAATCAAGCAGCACATCAGCTCCGCCCGCGCCATGATGATTGCCCTCGGCGTGTCGGCACTGGTGCTGGGTGCGGCCTGCGCGCTGTGGGTCACACGCTCCATTACGCGCCCGATCAACTATGCGCTGCAGGTGGCACGCACCGTCGCATCGGGCGACCTGAGCAGCCAGATCAAGGCTCAATCGCAGGACGAAGCCGGCCAGCTGCTGCATGCCCTGCGCGATATGAACGACGCGCTGTCGCAGATCGTCGGCCAGGTACGCAATGGCACGGTGGCGATCGCCTCGGCCTCCGGCGAAATCGCGACCGGCAACATGGACCTGTCGGCACGCACCGAGAACCAGGCCTCCGCGCTGGAAGAAACCGCATCTTCGATGGAAGAACTGACATCGACCGTCAAAGCCAATGCCGACAACGCGCGCGAAGCCGACAAATTGGCCAGCTCCGCCTCCTCCATCGCCCAGCGCGGCGGCGAAGTGGTGTCGCAAGTGGTGACCACCATGGGCTCGATCAACGACTCCTCGCGCAAGGTGGTGGATATTATTGCGGTGATCGACGGTATCGCGTTCCAGACCAATATCCTGGCCTTGAACGCGGCGGTGGAGGCGGCACGGGCCGGCGAGCAAGGCCGCGGCTTTGCCGTTGTGGCCAGCGAGGTGCGCAACCTCGCAGCGCGCTCGGCCAGCGCCGCCAAAGAGATCAAGGCACTGATATCCAGTTCGGTGGAACAGGTCGATGCCGGCGCCAAGCTGGTCGCCCAGGCCGGCGCCACGATGGAAGAAGTGGTGTCGGCGGTGCAGCGCGTGACCGGCATCGTCGCCGAAATCTCGCTTGCCACGCGCGAGCAAACGGACGGCATCGAACAAATGAACACGGCCATCATGCAGATGGACCAGACTACGCAGCAGAATGCCGCCCTGGTGGAGCAAGCCGCAGCGGCCGCCTCGGCCATGAGCGACCAGGCTGGCGAACTGGAAACCCTGGTCAGCCAGTTCCGCCTGGCAGGTGAAACGGCAGGGCGCAAGCGCCCCGCCCTGCCAGCGCAGCAACGCAACACGCCACGCCTGGCCAACGTGCGCGATGCATAAATCATTTCCGCACAGAAACCGACTGATGTATAATCGTGTACTTATAAACTGAGCAACAGGGAAATCACGCTAAACAAGGGTCCAGCAGCGACCCGTGATTTCGCAAGTTGTTGCTCAGGCAATGCCCGAAGCAGCGTGCTTGGCGCTGCAAACAGCCTCGGGTGAGCAACCAGCTTTGCCTCGAAATCAGCCATAATGCCAACACTGTCCGTAATCTGAATGCGGAAGTGTCCGTGCGATTTTTACGAATGATTTATAAAAATGAAACTGTCACTTAATATCTTCCAAAAAGTCCTGATCACCCTGCTCGTGGTCACCCTCGTGCCACTGTTTGCCCTTTGGTACCTGGGCAATTCTTCTGCTGAGCAGGAACTGACCACGAAGATTTCGGAAAACCTGATTGCCACCACCGACACCGTGGCGACCGGCGTCACCGGCTGGGACGACACCAATATGCGCGCAATGCGCCAGGCCGCCCGCCTGGACGACATCATCTCCATGAACACCGCGCGCCAGACCCCGATCCTGATGGCAACCGCCGCCTCCTATGAATGGGTCTACCTGATCCACACCCTGGGCGTGGACGGCATGGACGTGGCGCGTAGCGACGGCAACCCAATGCTCAACTACGGCGACCGCGGCTACTTCAAGGCCATCATGTCCGGCAAGGACGAAGGCCGCCTGGTAGCCATCGGCAAGACCAGCGGCAAGCCTTCGCTGAACATCGGCGTACCGATCCGCAATGAAAACCGCACCATCGTCGGCGTGTTTACCATGGCGATGGACCTGGGTGTGGTGTCCCGCACCGTAACCGACATCCGCATCGGCGAAACCGGCCACGCGATCCTGCTGGACGGCGACAAGAAAGTCATCGCCCACGGCGACGCAAGCAAGATCAAGTCCGCCCTGCAAGACTTCAGCAAGCACCCTGCCCTGCAAGTGCAAGGCATCACCGACGAGCCAAAAGTCTACATGGACGGCGACGTCAAGATGGTGGGCTTCGTACGCAACCTGCCACAAGGCTGGACCGTGCTGGTTGAGCAGCAATACGACGAAGCGTATGCCGCCATGTCGAAGATGCGCAGCGAAGCGCGCCTGCTGATCATCGTCGTTATCGTCCTGGTTGGCGCACTCGCATTCGTGCTGGGCAAGCAACTGACCCGTCCGATCAACCACCTGACCGACATCGCTGAGAGGCTGAGCAAAGGCCAGCTGGACGTGACCATTCCACAGACCAGCCGCGGCGACGAAATCGGCTCGCTGGCCCGTGCGGTGGAACGCCTGGGCGTGAGTATCCAGATGGCGATGGATCGCCTGCGCAAGAAATAATCGATAAAGGCGAACTGATATGGCACAGCCAGAGTTCACTCCTTTCGTAGAGTTACTCGACAAAATCGCCGGCTTCTGCGCCCAGGGCGACACCGCGACCATCATGCTGGTCAGCGATGACAACCGCATGGCGCAGATCCACCTCGATAACGGACGCATCGTGTTCGTCTTGTGCCGCGGCCGCCGCGGCCGTGACGGCCTGGACATCCTGCGCACCATCCAGAACGCACGGATGAGCCTGGATCGCCCGAGCGTTGGCAGCAACGAGCCGCTGCCGTGGTCGACCGAAGCGATTCTCGACTACCTGTACGGCAGCATCACGGAACTGCCGGAAGGCAGTTCGGCGTCGACGCTGCTGGCCGGCGTAGCGCGCCGCCCGGCAGCCGCACCGGAAGCGGCAAGCAAACCGGCTTCCAGCAAGCCGGCACTGTCGGCCGCGCAGCGCACGATTTTCGAAGAAACCCTGGCCACCTACATTGGCCCGATGGCCGCAATTGTGTGCGGGGATTATTTCGACGAGATCAGCGACCTGCGCCAGCTGACATTGAAACTGGCCGGCGAGATTGCCAACGCCGACCAGGCAGCCAAGTTCAAGGCAGAGATCGTACAGGCCCTCGGCATCCGCCTGTAACTCGCATCTAAAAAGTCGGGGTCAGGTCCGGCAATCGGACATTTCGCAAGCGAAATGTCCGATTGCCGGACCTGACCCCGACTTTTATTTTTGAATTGCCAGCGGGCGCTGGCGGGGAAGAAGTTGCGGTAGCTGGCTCGGGCGTGACCTGGCGGGGTGGCCAGGCTGGAGCCGCGCAGCACGTATTGGTTCACCATGAACTTGCCGTTGTACTCGCCAATTGCGCCTTGTGCCGGGCGGAAGCCGGGGTATGGGGCATAGCTGCTGCTGGTCCATTGCCAGCGCTGGCCGAACATTTGCTGCAGCGCGCCGTCGCCGGCTGCATGCTCCCATTCCGCTTCCGTCGGCAGGCGGGCGCCGCACCAGTGGGCGTAGGCGTCAGCCTCGAATAATGAGATATGCATTACCGGGGCATCCATCGCAAGCGGCTGCTGGCCGTGCATTGTGAAGGCGCTCCAGCCTGCCCCCTCCCCGTCGTGCCGCCAGTACAAGGGCGCTTCAATGCCTTGCGCACGAATCCAGTCCCAGCCTTCCGCCAGCCACAGGGCTGGGTCGCGGTAGCCGCCTGCTTCAATGAAGGCGAGGTATTCGGCATTCGTTACCAGCCGCGTGGACAACTCGAACGGGGCAATGCAGGCCTTGTGGCGCGGCAGCTCGTTGTCGAAGCAGAAGCCGTCGCCCTGGTGGCCGATTTCTTGTACGCCGCCATCGAAGCGTTGCCAGGATTGGGCTGCGGCGGCGGGCGCAGCCGGTGCAGCAGCTGCCGGCAGGCAGGCCGGCGCCATCGGGTTCTGCGCCAGCAGGTGCTTGACGTCGGTGAGGATCAGCTCCTGGTGCTGTTGTTCGTGCTGCAGGCCAAGCGTCAACAGCTCGGCCAGGCGGGCATCGGTGGCGGCCAGCCGCGTCGCCAGCACGGCAATCCGGGCATCGACATTGGCGCGGTAGGCGCGCACTTCTGCCATTGAAGGCCGCGTCAGCAGGCCGCGCTGCGGCCGCGGGTGCTTGTCGCCGACGCCGTTGTAGTAGGAGTTGAACAGCACGCGGAACGCGGCATGGAATGGCTGGAATCCGGGTTCGTAACGTTCGAGGATGAAGGTCTCGAAGAACCAGGTGGTATGCGCCAGGTGCCATTTGACCGGGCTGGCATCCGGCATCGACTGCGCGCCGCAATCCTCGTCGGACAGCGGCTCGGCCAGCGCCATCGTCGCAGCTCGCACTTGCGCGTAGCGCTCGGTCCAGGGGCTGGCGTCACGCATAGGCTGCCGCGGCGTGCATCACTGCGAACCAGTGTGCATCGTCGGTCCAGGTGCCGTCGACGCGGAAGCCTGCCTCCCACAGCAGGCTGCGGAATCCATCGAGCGTGTACTTGTAGCTGTTTTCAGTATGAATGCGCTCGCCCTGGGCGAAACTGCGCTCGCCGCCGCACCAGTGCACGGCAAGTGCGCAGCGCGCTTCGAGGTGCATTTCGATGCGGCTTTCAGCATCATTGAAGAAGGCGACGTGGCGCCACTGCGCGGGATCGAAGTCGGCGCCCGCCAGGAGGTTCAGGTGGCGCAGCAGGTTCAGGTTGAAGGCTGCTGTGACGCCGATCGCGTCATCATAGGCCGCGTCCAGCACCGCCGGGTCCTTGACCAGGTCCACGCCGATCAGCAGGCCGCCATCGGCGCCGACGTTCTCACGCACCTGGCGCAGGAACGTCACCGCGTCGTGCGGCGTGAAATTGCCGATCGATGAACCGGGATAGAAGAACTGGCGGCGCGCGACCGGCACGGAAGGCGGCAACACCAGCGGCTGCGCCAGGTCCATCACCAGCGGCGTGATTTCGATGGCGGGGAAACGCTGGCGCAGTTGCGCCGCTGCCTGCTGCAGGAAATCGCCGGCGATATCGACTGGCACGTACTGGCTTGGCTGCAATAAGGGAAACAGGCTGGCGGCCTTGGCGCAATTGCCTGCGCCCAAGTCGACCAGGGTCATGCCGGGCCCGATGCGGGCTGCCATGTCGGCGCCATGGCGGGCGAAGATTGCCGCTTCGGTGCGGGTCGGATAGTACTCGGGCAGTTCGCAGATCGCTTCGAACAGGTGCGAGCCCAGGCTGTCGTAGAAATATTTTGGCGAGGTGGACGCTTGCGGCGCAAGCAGTCCGGCGCTGATCTCTGCAATAGTGGCCGCGTCACCGTGGGCGGTTCTGGTGGACAACACACTGCTCGTTTCCGGTGCGACCAGGCGAATCGCAGCCGTGCGTGACAAGGTCATGGCTCTGGCTCCAGGGACATTTTTGCTATCATAGCTGAATATCCAAGACCAGGTACCGCACCCACACGTGGCGTGCGGCTCGTCATTAACATAAATAAGGTCCCTCATGTCCATGTTTTCCCTCCGCACCATTCAATCGGCCCTGTTCGCAGCAGGTGTGCTGTTCGCCGCTGCCGGCGCCCAAGCCCAGCAGGTGCTGCGCGTTTCCGCCATTCCTGACGAAGCACCGACCGAGCTGCAGCGCAAGTTCAAGCCCCTCGGCGATTACCTCGAGAAGAAACTGGCGATGAAGGTCGAGTTCACTCCCGTGACCGATTACGCCGCTTCGGTGGAGGGCCTGGTGAACGGCAAGCTGGACATGGTCTGGTTCGGCGGCTTCACTTTCGTGCAAGCCAACCACATGAGCAAAGGCAAGGTCGTGCCGCTGGTGCAGCGCGTGGAAGATGAGAAATTCCGCTCCGTTTTCGTCACCACCAACAAGTCGATCAATTCGCTGGCCGACCTGAAAGGCAAAACCCTGAGTTTCGGATCCGAGTCCTCGACTTCCGGCCACCTGATGCCACGCTCCTTCCTGCTGGCAGCCAAGATCGATCCGGACACCGACCTGAAACGCATTTCCTTCTCCGGCGCGCATGACGCCACCGTGGCTGCCGTAGCCGGCGGCAAGGTCGATGCCGGTGCACTGAATATCTCGGTGTGGGAAAAACTGAACGAACAGAAGAAGGTCGATCCCGCCGTGGTGCGCGTGTTCTACACCACCCCGGCCTACTACGACTACAACTGGACCGTCCGTTCCGACATGCCGGAAGCGCTGAAGAAAAAGATCAGCGACGCCTTCCTGGCGCTGGACAGCGCCAAGCCTGAAGACAAAGCCATCCTGGACCTGCAGCGCGCGTCGAAATTCATCCCGACCAAGGCTGCCAACTACACCAATATCGAAGCGGCAGCCAAGAACGCCGGCCTGCTGAAGTAATCAATGTCTTCTGCCTGGTACGAACTGCAAGGCCTGTCGGTCCGCCACATCGGCGGTTCGCGCGGCCTTGCGCTGCAAGACCTTTCGCTGAACTTCGAGCCTGGCGAGCAGGTGGCGCTGATCGGTCCTTCGGGCGCCGGCAAGACGACCCTGCTCTCCACACTGGCTTGCGCCCACCGTCCCGATGGCGGCGGCTTCAAGGCCTTCGGCACCGATCCCTGGCAACTGACCGACGCCGGACGGCACGCGATGCGGGCGCGCCTTTTCCTGGCGCCGCAAACGCCGCCGCTGCCGCCGCGCCAGCGCGTAGTGACGGCCGTACTGGCTGCGCGACTGCCGCACTGGAGCCTTGGCAAGGCGCTGCTCTCGCTGTTCAAGCCCGCCGATCCGGAAGCGGCTTACCGTGCGCTGACCCGCTTCAACCTTGGCGACAAACTGTATTCCCGCGTCGACCGCTTGTCCGGCGGCGAACGCCAGCGCTGCGGCCTGGCGCGGCTGCTGCTGTCATCGGCGCAGGCATTGCTGGTCGACGAGCCGCTGTCGGCGCTCGATCCGGCGCTGTCGCAGCTGACGCTGAACACCCTGCAGCAGGAAGCGCGCGAGCGCAACGCGTTGCTGGTGTGCAGCCTGCACCAGGTCGACCTGGCGCTGGCCCATTTCCCGCGCATCGTCGCGTTGAAGAATGGCCGCGTCGCTTTCGACCTGCCGCGCGGCCAGGTCACGCAAGCCATGATCGACGAACTCTATCTCGGCGAACTGCCGCCGGCGAATTCGCCGCAGCCGGACGAGATGGCCGCCAAACTGGCCGTTGGGGCATGCCTGTAAGCGATGCATAACGTTCCTGCCGTTCCCCTCTCGCCCCTCCATCCGGATCCCGCATGGCGGCGGCGCCTGGCAACGATCGCCGTCGGCATCTTGCTGCTGTGGCCGCTGGTGGCGGCGACCGAGTTCTACCCCTGGACGCTGTTCGACATGCAAAGCCTGCGCGCCGCATGGCGTTTCCTGTCCGATTTCCTGCAGCCTGCGCATGACGCGGAATTCCTCGCCATGGTCGCGCGCGAAGCATGGAAGACGGTGGCCATTGCCACCTGCGGCCTGACGCTCGCACTGCTTGGCGCCATTCCCGCCACGCTGGTGGTCACCGAGCGCCTGTCGATTTCGCGCATCGGCGCAGGCCGCATCTCGGCCCTCCCACGTATCCTGCGCCAGCTGGTGCGCTGGCTGCTGGTCCTGCTGCGCAGCGTACCGGAACTGGTGTGGGCGCTGCTCTTTGTGCGCATCTTCAGCCTGGGGCCAACCGCCGGCGTGCTGGCCATCGCCCTGACCTACGCCGGCATGCTGGGCAAAGTGTATGCCGAGATCCTGGAGTCCACCGATCATCATGCCAGCGACGTGCTGCTGCAAAACGGCAGCGGGCGCCTGGCTGCCTTGCTGTATGGCGCCCTTCCTGAAGCGGCATCCGAATTGGTGTCGTACACGGTCTATCGCTGGGAATGCGCGATCCGCGGCTCCGTGATCATGGGCTTTGTCGGCGCCGGCGGCCTGGGGCAGCGCATGGATGAATCGACCAAGATGCTGGCCGGCGGCGAAGTATCGACCATGCTGATCGTGTTCGTGCTGCTGGTGGCCCTGGCGGACCTGGTGTCCAAATACCTGCGGCGGAGGCTCGGATGAACCATATGCCTGCGCCACCCGCGCGCAACTGGTCGGGCTGGCTGTTCGCCGCCGCGCTCATCGTCCTGGTGGTGGCCAGTTTCGCGACGCTGTCGCTCAAGCTGGGCGACCTGTTCACAATTGAAGCCATGCACAGCATGGGCGACTTCCTGGCTGGATTCGCCCCGCCGGAAATGGCCGGCGGCTTCCTGCGCAAAACCGGCATCGCCACGATAGAAACGCTGGCCATGTCGGCGCTGGGCACCCTGCTTGCGGTGGCGGGCGGCCTGCTGCTGGCGATCCCCGGCGCCGGACGTTTCGGCCGTGCGCCGCGCGCAGTGGTGCGCGGCATGCTCAACGTGCTGCGCTCGATCCCCGAACTGGTATGGGCCTCGATCCTGCTGGTGGCCGCGGGCCTGGGACCGTTTGCCGGCACGATGGCGCTGGCCGCCCACACGGCAGGCGTATTGGGTCGCCTGTTTGCCGACGCGCTGGAAAACGCGCCGCCGCTGCCGGAACAAAGCCTGCGCCTGAACGGCGCCACGCCGATGGCCGCCTTTTTCTATGCAACGCTGCCGCAGACGCTGCCGCAAATGCTGTCCTACACGCTCTATCGGTGGGAAAACAATATCCGCGCCGCCGCCGTGCTGGGCGTGGTGGGCGCCGGCGGCCTGGGACAAATGCTCAAATTCCACCTCTCCCTGTTCCAGATGGAGCGCGCCGCCACGGTGATCCTGGCCATGCTCCTGCTGGTGGCCGTGGTCGATGCCTTGAGCTTCGCGTTGCGCCGTTCACTGACCCGATAAACCATGCTCCAGCTAAGAAACCTCACCAAGAGTTATTCGAACGAACGACGCGTACTGGACCGGTTGAGCTGGACTTTCGAACCCGGCGAGTTCGTCGCCATCATGGGCGATTCGGGCGTCGGCAAATCCACATTGCTGAATTTGATTGCCGGCCTCGACCAGCCCGACCCCAGCGATGAGCCGGCGATCATCGTTGACGGCACGCCACTGGCATCGCTTGACGACGACGCGGCCACGCGCCTGCGCCGCGCCCGGATGGGTTTTATCTTCCAGGCTTTCCATGTACTGCCCCACCTGACCCTGCAGCAGAACATCGCCCTGCCACTGCTGCTGAACGGCCTGCCGCAAGGCCGGGAACTCGACATGCTCGATGCTGTCGGACTTGGCGGCCGCGGCCACGACTACCCCCATCAACTTTCCGGCGGTGAAATGCAACGGGTTGCAATAGCCCGTGCCTTGGTGCATCGCCCGGCCCTTGTGCTGGCGGACGAACCGACCGGCAACCTCGACCCCGACACTGCAAATTCCGTACTGCAACTGTTGCACCAGGAACTCAAATCCAGCGGTGCAACGACCATCATGGTGACGCATTCGCCGGCCGCCGCTGCGCGGGCCGATAAAGTTCTGCGCCTCACTAAAAATGGACTCAAAGTTACAACAGTCGTCAACCCTGCCACGCAATAAAACTCATTATTTTTCTCACAAATTCTTGGCTTTTTTGGTAAGCGGAGTATTATTTAATTAACTTGCTTCGTTATCAATACAACATGCAAGCCTGCTTTTTCTATCCACGTAGTTAACAACGTCAGGAGGAGCAAAAAATGAGCGTAAGGCAGAAGAAACTCGAACTAATCGAGGCAATGAACAGGGCTCGCGCCCTGGAACCATCCAGCTTCGTACCTAATAAACTGCTCGACACGCTAATCGAGAAGATGCACCTGAAGAATGACGCGGAGCTCTGCAGGGTGCTGGAAGTGCAACCACCTATCATCAGCAAGATCCGTCACCGCAAGCTCGCAGTCGGGGCCACCATCCTGTTGCGTATGCATGAGAAATCTGAGCTTTCTATCCGGGAGCTCAAAGAACTGTCGAATGCCTCAGTACACTGAGCTCAGTTCACGCTGAGATTGATGCCAGGCGCCGGCATCGCATTCACCGGCGCCGCTTCCGCCCTAGCGGTCCAGCCGTTCCCGCAACCGCTTCAACGCCGCCCTGAACGTCGCCGGCCTGTTGAACGCGCGTGACAGCACCAGCGCTCCCTGTATTCCACCTACGACTTCCTCCGCCAGCGCAGTCGCTTCCCTGCCTTTGTGCCCGGCGCGCGCCAATGCCGCCGCCAGCGCGTTGATCCACTCTTCAAAATAATCGCGCACGGCTTCGGCAAAGCGGTCGCGCTCATTGCCAAGCGCGAACACACCCACCAGGCACACGCGTTGCCCGGACAGGAAATAGCGCTCCACCTCCGCAAACATGGCGGCGATGCCCTGCCCTGCATCCGCGTTCTCACGCAGCGGCTCGAAGACATGCAGGCGAAACCACTGGTCGATTTCCTGCAGCACGGCAGCGGCCATCTCGTCCTTCCCGCCCGGGAAGAAGTGGTAGATGCTGCCCTTGCCCAGCTTCGTCCCTTCCGTGATGCGGGACAGGCTGGCGCCTTCAAAACCATAGGTGCGGAACACCTCGGCCACCAGGGGGATCACGTCTTCCCGTTCCGCGACAACGCGTGCCATGCTCAGAGCCCCAGTTCGCTCAGGCCTGGATGGTCGGCAGGACGCGGCCCGCTGCGGTCCCAGAAGAACTTGCGTTCCTCAGGTTTGATCGGGTGCTCGTTGATGCTGGCATGGCGGTGCTGCATCAAGCCGTTTTCGTCGAACTCCCAGTTTTCATTGCCGTAGGCGCGGTACCACTGGCCCGAATCGTCATGGTATTCATAGGCGAAGCGCACACCGATGCGGCTACCGTCGTGGGCCCACAATTCCTTGATCAGGCGGTAATCCAGCTCGCGCGTCCACTTGCGCTTGAGCAGGGCAACGATGGCGGCGCGGCCCTGTGCGAATTCGCTGCGATTGCGCCACCAGCTATCTTCCGTATAAGCGAGGGAGACCTTTTCCGGATCACGGGTATTCCAGCCGTTTTCGGCCAGCCGGACTTTTCCGATGGCGCTGGCGCGGGTGAAGGGTGGTACAGGTGCTCGGACTGACATGGTTTTATCCTTTCAAATGTACCGATCGGATCACTATTTACCGATCGGTACAACAAGGATAGCACGTTTTTCAAACGTTGTAGTGGCGGGCGTAGCGGCCGTCCAGGTTCGCCAGCGGCATCATCACGAACAGGTCGGCGCTTTCGAAATCAGGATCCCAGGCCGGCGCGCCGCAAATCCAGGCGCCGGAGCGCAGGTAGCCTTTCAGTAAAGGCGGCACCTGGGCTACGCGCGCGGACTCGACCTTCTCCACCGGGAACGGCAGGTGTGGCGTGACGCGATATTCCATTGGCGCCAAATGCTTTTCGTGCAATTGCTGGTACACGGCAACCGCGTTGTGGCCGCCGTCGGCCAGGCTGATGCTGGCGCAGCCGATCAGGTATTCGCATTGGTGGCGGCGCATGTATTCGGCCAGGCCGGTCCACAGCAGCATGATCACGCTGCCGCCGCGGTAATCCGGATGGATGCAGGCGCGGCCCGCTTCCACGATACGGCTGCGCAGGTGCTTCAGGCGACCGAGATCGAATTCGTTCTCAGAGTAGTGGCGGCCCAGTTTACGGGCGCCGGCGGGGTTCAGCAGGCGGTAGGTGCCGACCACTTTCAGGGTGGCGGTGTCGCGCACGATCAGGTGGTCGCAGGCGGCGTCGAATTCGTCGCAATCCAGGCCATCCGGTGTCGCCAGGGCGGTCAGCCCCTGGTTTTCGATGAAGACTTTATAGCGCAGGCGTTGGACTTCGCGCACTTCTTCCGGGGTGGCTGCCATGCTCAATGCCAGTCGCGGGGTGGAAACCCGCTGTTCGGCGGTAGCAATCGTCGTAGTTTGCATGCTTCGTCCTTTCTGTAGTGACGAAGCCAGTTTGCTGCTCTATTGCTGCACGAACATGACAACCATGTGTCAGCAATATGACTTGGCCTCCACCCCGCCCTCGGCCGCTGGCCGCCGCATACGCGGAAAGGACGGGGATTCCTACTGCGCCGCAACCAGCGACAGGCTGGTTGAAGTCGCGTCGGAGGCTTCCTGCTTCACAAAGTGGCCCAACTGCACCGGCTCTCCACAGGCTAGCAAGCGGAGTCCCCGCTCAAGTACGTTCATGGCACTAACCACGTCAGCGTGGTTTCGGTAGCTGCATGCAGTGCACTCGAAAGCGGCCTGCGTGCGGCGATTCGCTGACGACACGAAGCCGCAACATGGGCAAGTCTGCCAGTTTATAGGACAGTTGGCGCCTGAATTCGCCCCAGCCCTGGTCCATGATGCTACGGTTCAAGCCACGTTTTTGGATTCTCAACGCACACAATGGCGTGTTCCGTGCTGATTACCTTGCTGGCCTTATGCAGGAAGTCGCGGCGCATATTGGCGATACGCGGGTGCAGCCGCTGCACACGGGCCTTGCCCTTGCGCCAGTTCTTGCTGAACTTTACTTTGCGGCTGATTTGATTTTGATACCTCGCCAGGCGCTGCCGATGGCGTTTGAAACAGTTCGCGGGTTCGATGGGAGTGCCATCGCTCAGCGTCGCAAAGCGGACTATGCCAACGTCGGTCCCCACTGCCGACGTTGTCGCAATAGGCACGATGTCGACCTCGCGCTGCGTCAGGACGGAAACAAACCATTTGCCAGCAACGCGAGTGACCGTCACATTACGTACCGCACCCGGTACCGTTCGGCTTTTCCGGTACCGCAACCAGCCTAGTTTGGGGAGGAAGATCCTATTCTGCCCTTAACGACCGGGTTTGCCGCGCGCCGGATCAAGCCTTCTTCGGACGGCCGGTCTTCAGTTGCGGCAGTGAAGCCAGAACTTGCTTGAGCGTAGCCATATCCAGGCGGCTGATCAGGGCGACGCCAATGCGCAACAACTCGGATTTTTTGACTTCAATGCCGTTTTTCAAGCAGGTCTTCTTGACCTGGCCCAGCACCGCGTACTCGGACTCCGGCATGGTGAAGCTGTCGCGCACGAGTTTTTCCTTGTGCTGCTTGGCCGGTTTTTCCACCTTGGCCGCCTTGGCTGGCTTGGCGACTGGCGCCGTTGCTGCAGCAGGCTTGGCGGCGGCTACGCGTTTGGCGGCAGGCTTGGCGGCTGCAGGCTTGGCTGCTGGCTTGGTAGCAACTGCTGCAGTCTTGGCCGCGGCTGGCGCGCGCTTCGCGGCGGGCTTGGCGGCCGGTTTTGCTGCCGGTTTGGCGGGGGGGTTGGCGGCGGGTTTGGCGGCAGCTTTGGTTGCCGGCTTGGCGGCTGGAGCTTTGGCTTTCGTTGCGTTCATGGATACTCCATTATTGAATAATATAAACAGTATATACGATTATTACGCAACAGTACGAACGCCAAAATCCACGCCGATTTCGTCCCAGAACTCCTGCTCCTTCTCGATCAGGTAGGACAGGGTCGGATGGCTGGTGACGCAATCGCGCTTCAGTTCCAGGTCGATGCGATTCTTCATGCGCAACCGCACGGAGCGGTCGTCAACCTCTATGCGGCAATGCATGAACATGATGGCCAGCCGCAAGGCCACCACCGCCTTGGCGAAATCGCTGTCGGTCAAATGCTCGCTGACCTTGCGCAGGTTGCCTTTCTGGGCCAGGACCAGGCGGCCCATCAGCTTTTGCTCACGGGTGGTAAAGCCCGGCAGGTCGGCATTTTCGATCATGTAGGCGGAGTGCTTGTGGTAGCCGGTCTGCGACACCACCAGCCCTACTTCGTGCAACTGGGCACCCCAGGACAGGTGGCGCAACAAGGCATCGTTGGCAGGCTTCATCTGCTGGAACAGCCTGGTGGCCGCCTCCGACACGCGAACGCCGCGCTCGGATTCGGTGTGGAAGCGCGCCAGGAATGCGCCGACCGACTCGTCGCGCCGGTCGCGGCGGGTGGAACGCAAGTACAAGTCCCACATCACGCCCATGCGCAGGCCGGCATCGATCGGCTCCAGCTTTTCGATGCCCAATTCCTGCACCACCGCGATCAGGATCGCCAGCCCCCCGATGACGGTGCTGGCACGGTCCGGCCGCAGGCCCGGCATGTCGATCTTCGATACCTGGCCGAACTCGATAAAGCGCTTGCGCACCGCATTCAGGGCCGCCAGCGTAATGCCGTCGCCCAGCTTGTTCTTTTCGATGATGTCGCCGATGGCGCGGATAGTGCCCGAGGAGCCGTAAGCCCGCCTCCAGTACTCCGGATGGTAAGGCGGCGCCCCATCCTCGAAATGCGAGCGCGCCGACAGCACGGCTGCCTCAAAAGAACGGGCATCGACCCTGCCGCCTACGAAGAAGGAAAGGCTTTGCTTGACGCTGCCCACGCTGAACGACTCGACGCGCTCGATATCCAGCCCGCGCCCGAGGATCAGCTCCGTCGAGCCGCCGCCGATGTCGACCACCAGCCGGCTCTCATTCGGCTGCCCCAGCGCGTTGGCCACGCCCATGTAGATCAGCCGCCCCTCTTCCTCGCCGGAGATGATCTCGATCGGGTAGCCGATAGCCTGCTCCAGCTGCGGCAGGAAGTCCGCCGCATTGCGCGCCTGGCGCAGGATGGCGGTGGCGACCACGCGCACGCCGTCGAAGTCGTAGGCGGCCAGCGCCACGCGGAAATTCTTCAGGCAGACCAGCGCCCGTTGCAGCGCTTCATCGGTAAGGTTGCCGGCGGCATCCAGGCCGGCAGCAAGGCGGATTGGTTCGCGCATGCTGTTGAGCACGCGGATCCTGCCTCCATCGTGCTGGCCGATGGAGAGTCGAAAACTGTTGGAACCCAGGTCCACTGCGGCGTACATCGAGGAATCCATTTATATCGTTTATAACGAAAATGGTAGCACAGTACGCCCTCAGTGTTACGCAGTCATGACAAGGCCTCCAGGGACTGCGGCTGCTGCGGCTGCGGCGGCTGCGCCACCTGGTTTTCGCCGCGCACTTTCGCCGCTTGCAGGGCTTCGTCGGCGCGTTTGAACAGGCTGACCGTGCTGTCGTCGGCACGGATGGTGGTGACGCCCATGCTGGCCGTCAGCTTGATAATCGCACGCTCGGTCTTGACTGGCGTCGCCTCGATGGCGCGGCGGATGCGCTCCGCCACCATCATCGCGTCCTCCTGCCCCGTGCGCGGGAGCTGGATGGCGAATTCGGCGCCGCCCAGGCGGCCCATCAGGTCGGAATCGCGCAATTGCTTTTTGCAGGTTTCCACCATGGACTTCAGGGCCGCGTCGCCGGCGGCGTGGCCGTAGCTGTCGTTGACGCGCTTGAACTGGTCGAGCGCCAGGATGATCATGGCGGTGGGCAGGCCCGGGCGGCGCGCCAGCGCCATCCAGGTACCCAAAGCCTGGTAGAAGCCGCGCCGGTTCGGCACGTCCGTCAGCGGATCGGTGGTTTCCAGGCGCGCCAGGTCCATCTGCAGTTTCTCGCGCGACAGCAGCAGGTAGCCAAAAGCGTTCACCAGCATCATCAGGTAGAAGCCGCCGAAACCGAAAAGCTGCATCGCATTGGCGCTGATCCATGGCAGGCCGTCGGGGAAGGCCGCTGTCAGCAGGCCGCGCCCGGTGATCACCAGCGCCAGCACGAACATGGCGACCACCAGGTAGCGCCGCAGCATACTGCCGCCGCGCCAGGCGCGCGCCAGCGCCAGCACACCGGCGAGGAAGAAGAAGCCGACACACAGGGAGCCGAACGCAAGGCGCAGCGCCGGCGCGGTATCCAGGATGTGGAAGGCCAGCAGCACACCGACCGCCAGCGACAGCGCCGGGTACAGGTAGTTGCGCCAGCGTGGACGGCCGATACCTTCCCACAGTGCGCCGGCATCGAGCGCGAAGCCGGCCAGCAGCACGGCATTGGCCACCGGGCCGGCCAGCAACTCCGGCACCACGCCGCGGAAATACAACAGGGCCCAGCCCACCGCCTGGCACTGCTTCGCAATGGCCCAAGTGGACAGGGTCAGCGACTTCTTGCTCTCGCACTCGAAGAAAAACAGCGCCGCGCACAGGCTTAGGTTGCCCAGCGCGAGGGCGAGAACCAGGGTTTTGATATCCATTGCTTGGCGGACGGGCCGCGGTCAGACTTCGTGTTCGACGTTGCTACTGCCGTCGCCGATCTTGCTGGCCCAGGCTTTGGCGAAGAACTCTTTTTCATCTTCAGTTGGCATGTCGTGCCAGAACACGATCAGCGTGCCCTTGTGGTCATGCAGCTGGCTGACCTTTTCGATGAACTGCTGCTTGCCTGCGTGGTCGGCCAGTGCGGCCACGTAACCATACACGCGGGTCAGGCGCTCGATGCGATCAGGCTCGGTGAAACTGTTGGTCGCCGTAATGGTTGGATGGTCTAAGAACATTTATCGTCTCCAAGCTGCCTATGTTGGCAATGTACCTATAAAAGTTGCCGATGTAAACGCGAGCGCCCTGCCGCGCGGCTCATCCGGTACACTGGGGTGGAAACCGGAGCCCGGCAGCTTATCAGATCATCACGGCTCATAACAAGTTGACAAATGACTTCCATTCCCGACCACCGCCGCCCCCTGGTTCGCCGCCGGCGCGGCCGCCTGTCGCTGGAATTCACACCCGGCGAAGTGCAGAGCCAGATGGATCCGGCCGATCCGGACGCGCTGGTGCTGGCCTATGCCCGCGCCATGATGTGTTTTGTCCTGTTCAAACCGAACCCCAAGCATATCGTCATGGTAGGCCTGGGCGGCGGCTCGCTGGCCAAATTCTGCTATCGCTACCTGCCCCGCACCCGCATCACAGTGCTCGAATTGCGGGCCGATGTCATCGCCCTGCGCGAACGCTTCGCCATCCCGCAGGACAATGAGCGCTTCCGCGTCATCCAATGCGATGCCGCCAAATACATGAAGGAGTTGAAGGACAGTGCCGACGTGCTGCTGGTGGACGGCTTCGACGCCGACGGTTTGCCGAACGTCCTGGCCACCGACCACTTCTACGCCGACTGCCGGCGCGCCCTGCGGCCGGACGGCGTGCTGGCTGCCAATGTCTTCAGCTACGACCCGAAATACCGCAGCGTGCTGGTACGGCTGTCGAATGCCTTCCACGACCGTATCTGCCAGTTCACCGGCATCGCCGGCAACAACCACATCCTGTTTGCGGTTCGACCCGGCCGCGCCCCGGGTGCGCCGGCCAGCGCCATGCAGCGCCGCGTGGCCGCCTGGGGCAGTCCGACGCCGGGGCTGGGTTTCGGCCTGGCCAATCGACTGTTGGCAATTTACACCGTTTCCCGCCTGCGCAAGAGAGTTTTGACGGGAGATTAATGAGTATTGCCCCAAAGCCATGAGAATTATGACAAACTACATTTTTTGAGCAAGGGACACCATGGCAGTTCGGCGCAAGGGACTATCGCACTACGCTGCAGCCGCACTCACGCTGGGCGCAGGCCTGGCGGCCAGCGCCATCCTGTTCGTCTCCGTCAGCGCCCTCGAATTCGGCAAGATGGAACTCGCTTTCCAGCAGCGCGCCAACGCCCGCGTGACGGCCATTGAACGCGGGCTGGCCGATGCCGAAGAAGTACTGAATGTGATCAATGAACTGTTCCGTACCGTGCAACCGGTCAGCCGCGAACAGTTCCATACCTTTTCAGAACCGCTGCTCAAGCGCTACCCCTTCATCCAGGCTTTCAACTATCACCGCGTGCTGGCGCATGCCGAGCGTCCCGCGTTTGAAGCATCGATGCAGGAGCTCTTCCCCGGTTTCCAGCTCACCGAGTTGTCGCCCGAAGGCAAAGCAGTGCCGGCCCCGGTGCGGCCGTATTACAACATCGTCGAATACCTGGAACCGATGGCGGGCAACGAGCCGGCGCTTGGCCTGAACACCGGCAGCAACGTGCAGGTGCGCGGCGCCATCGACCGCATCCTGCACAGCGGCCGGCCTTCCGCCACCGAGCAGCTGCAGCTGGCGCAGGACCCGGCGCAGCACAACAGCTTCATCATGATCATGCCGGTGTACCGGCCCGGCATGCCGACCGGCACACGCGCCGAGCGCCAAGCGGCATGGGCTGGCGATACCGCAGCCGTGATCCGCACACCCCACCTGGTGCACACCATCCTGCAGCAGAACGGCTTGCTGGACGACGCCAGCCTGGGCCTGAGCGTGTATGCCGGCGACCCGTCGGAAACCAGCACCCTGGCTTACCGCCGCGGCCCGGTGCCGGCCGTCCGCAAGGAACACTGGCTGCACCGCTGGCTCGATTTCGACTATCACAGCAGCGAGATGCGCAGCTTCGACGTGCTGGGCCGCACCTGGCATATCCGCAGCGACGACTTGCCGCGCCCTTTCCTGGCCGATCACCTTGGTTCGCTCGGCACCTTGCTGGGCGGCCTGCTGTTCAGCGCCCTGGCGGCAGCCTTCGTGCATACCCTGGTGCAGCGCTCGCGCGGCGTGCAGCTGCTGGTTGAAGCCCGCACTGCCGACCTGCAGCGTTCCAACCAGCGCCTGGCCGAAGACGTGGCTGCACGCAAGCGCACCGAGCGCGCGCTGCAGGAATCCGAGCACCGCTTCCGCCGCTTGCTGGCCCTGTCTTCCGACTGGTACTGGGAACAGGATACGCATTTCCGCTTCACCCACATCACCGGCGGCTTCTTTGAAAAAGGCCATGTGGCCAAGGAAAACTTCCTGGGCCGCACGCGCTGGGAGTGCACCCCGGAGCTGTACACCAGCAGCGCGGGGCGCGACCATATCAACAAGGTGCAGGCCCGCCTGCCCTTCTCCAATTTCGAATATGCCATCGTCGGCCACGACGGTGTCACGCGCTGGTTCAACACCAGCGGCGAACCGGTGTACGACGCGCAGGGCGAATTCAAGGGCTACCGCGGCACCGGCAGCGAGATCACGGAGCGCAAGGAAGCGGAACAGCGCATCCAGCATATCGCCCACCACGACGTGCTGACCGGCCTGCCCAACCGGGTGCTGCTGCAGGACCGCCTGCAGCAAGCCATCGCCTACGCCAACCGCAGCGGCCTGCCGATGTGGGTGATGCTGATCGACCTGGACCGCTTCAAGTTCGTCAACGACAGCCTGGGCCACAAGGCCGGCGACCAGCTCCTGCAAACGGTGGCAACGCGCCTGCAATCAAGCGTGCGCGAAAGCGATACGGTGGCGCGCCTGTCGGGCGACGAATTCGTGGCGATCCTGAGCCAGTACCCGGACGAGCAATTGTCGCCCGCCATCATCGAACGCGTGATGAAGGCGCTGGCGCAGCCGGTGCTATTGGAGGGCAAGGAATTCTTCGTCACCTGCTCCATCGGCGTCGCGGTCTACGATGCCGACGGCACGCCGGCGCAGCACCTGATCGAACACGCCGACATCGCGATGTACTCGGCCAAGAAACTGGGCCGCAACACCTTCCAGTTCTACCAGCCGGAAATGAACGACAAAGCGCAGGAACGCCTGCGCATCGAAAGCGCGCTGCGCAATGCGCTGGAACGCGATGAATTCGTGCTGCATTACCAGCCGCAGGTCGACCTGTCTTCCGGCGCCATCGTCGGCATGGAAGCCTTGCTGCGCTGGCAGCATCCGGAACTTGGCATGGTGCCGCCGGCGCGCTTTATCAGCCTGGCCGAAGAAACGGGCCTGATCGTGCCGATCGGCGCCTGGGTGCTGCGCACCGCCTGCCAGCAGGCGCGCGTACTGCGCGATGCCGGTTTCAAAGACTTGCGCATGGCTGTCAACCTGTCGGCACGCCAGTTTGCGCAGCCCGAACTGGTTTCCACCATTGCCGCCGCGCTGGAGGAAAGCGGCCTGCCGCCGTCCGCGCTGGAACTGGAACTGACCGAAAGCCTGTTCATGCACGACGTGGCGCAAGGCGTGAACCTGCTGCACGAACTGAAAACGCTGGGCGTGGCGCTGTCGATCGACGATTTCGGCACCGGTTACTCCAGCCTGTCCTACCTGCGCAATTTCCCGATCGACGTGCTGAAGATCGACCGCTCCTTCGTCCATGACATCGCCACCGATGCCGACGATGCGGCCATTGTGGTGTCGGTTATCGCACTTGCACACAACCTTGAGTTGCGCGTGATTGCGGAAGGGGTAGAATCTGAAGAGCAGCTTGA
The DNA here is from genome assembly GCF_001425005.1 of Duganella sp. Root336D2. Taxonomy (GTDB): domain Bacteria; phylum Pseudomonadota; class Gammaproteobacteria; order Burkholderiales; family Burkholderiaceae_D; genus Rugamonas. The sequence continues at coordinate 44,835 of NZ_LMDB01000035.1, forward strand.
GTTCCTGCGCCGCCATGGCTGCGACGAAATCCAGGGTTTTTATTTCAGCCGGCCTGTCGGCGCATCCGAGATGCGCCAGATGTTGCAGGAAGGCAAGCAACTAGCCAGCGCGGCGCCCCGCCGACTGCGAGCCTGAGGAGATAGGAGAGTGGACATGAACAGCGTAGACCTGCATCGACAGCAAGTACGCAGCGACCACCGGACGCGCGACATCATCAACCAGGCTGTAGCCGCCCTGCCCGAAGTGGGTTTGCGCCGCGCCGCCGAATTCCTGTTCGCGATGGGCGTGCCGCAGCCGATTGCGCTGCGGACGCTGGTCTATCCGACCCATCGCCGCGCGCATTAAGCTGCCTGCTTAAGTTTTCCTGACCGCAGCGGCCACTTGCTGGCGTGCGGCCTTGCGCAGCTTCGCCTTTTCCCAGCGTGCGATCTGTTCCGGCGTTTGCGGCACCAGCGGCGGCACCGCCTGCGGCTTGCGGTCCTGGCTCACGGCCACCATTGTGAAATAGCAGCTGTTCGCGTGGCGCACCAGGCGCTTCTGGATGTCTTCCGCCACCACCCGGATGCCCACTTCCATCGAACTGCTGCCGGTGTAGTTGACCGAGGCCAGGAAGGTCACCAGTTCGCCCACATGGATAGGCTGCAGGAACATCACCTGGTCTACCGACAGCGTCACCACATAGCTGCCCGAATAGCGGCTGGCGCAGGCGTAAGCTACGCCGTCCAGCAGCTTGAGGATGGCGCCGCCGTGCACATTCCCAGAGAAGTTCGCCATGTCGGGCGTCATCAAAACCGTCATCGACAGCTCGTGCGCCGACCAGTGCATCGTATTTTCCATCGCCATGCCAAGGTAGTTATAGATGGCTATATGCTACCCGATGGCGCCGCCGTACGCTCATCAACGTCGATGATGCAGCCGCTCCATTCGCGCACCCCGCCCTGTTCATCGAGCAGCGGGGTCGCCACCACGCTGGCCCGCAGCCAGTCGCCGCCAGCTTCATGCAGGCGCACCTTGGCCTCGCCGCTGGTCGAAGTCCGCACTGCATCGCGCCACATGCTGCGGGCGCGCGCCCGGTCGTCGGGATGGATCGATTCCAGCCATGCTTCGCTGCCTTTGCCGCTGGCATCGGCCTCCCAGCTCAGGATTGAGATATCGCGCAGCACATGGCGCAGGCGCGATTCGCTGGCGCGCAAGGCTGCTTGCGAACGCGCGCGTTCAAATTCCACGCCAATGCGCGCCGCAGCCTCCTCGAACAACGCTACTTCGGATGGCTCCCACTTGCGCGCGACAGGCTGGCAGGCCAGGAAGAAGCCGAGCCACACATCGCCCTTGTGGCAAACGGCGCCCAGGATCGCTCCGCGCCCGCCGGCAAGCTGCGACAGCCCTCCCATGCCGACAGCGTCCTCGATGTCATCGTCCACAACCGCCTCACCGTCGCGCCAGCGTGACAGCGCCGCCGCCCCGAGCTTTTCCACCTCGCCGCTGCCGTGCAGCGCGGGAGCGCCGGCGGCATACCCCGGCATCGTGTCGTAGCGCCCGCCCCGGATACCGGCAAAAGACAGTTGCGGCACAGCGAGCCGCTCGCCCAGCATCCGGCAGCCCAGCGCCAGTAGCGCCATGGGGTCAACCAGCGGCCGCAGGCTGTCGCCCAGCCGCAGCAGGAAGTGCTGGTCGGCGGCGCGGGCACGGACCTCGTCCTCGGCAATACGGCGGCGGCTGATATCGACAAACGCCAGCACCGCGCCGGCAACCTCGTCGTCCCGGGTCCGGTAAGGCCGCACGCGAACGATATAATGGCCGCCATCGAGCGCGTTGACTTCCCGTTCCTGCGGCTGCTGGCTTTCCAGCACCGCGGCCACATCGGACTGCAGCTCGGGGTAATCGAGGCGGTGGGTGATATCGAGCAGGCGGCGGCCGACATCGCGTGGAATCAGGTTGAATATGCCGGCGGCGCGCGGTGTGAAGCGTTTAACTGCGAGGTTGGGACCGACGAAGATGGTAGCCAGGTCCGCCGCTGCAATCAGGTTGACCAGGTCGTCGTTGACACGGCCGGTATCGTCCAGGCGGGCGGCGAGTTCGGCATTGACAGTCGATAGTTCTTCATTGTGCGACTGCAGCTCTTCGCAGCCGCTCTCCGCCATGGCCAGGCGGCTGCACAGTTCGTCGGGCGACAAGTGCTGCGGCACCGCTTTTCCTGCACCAGCCGGAGCATGTGTGAAACTGACGCGCCGCGCAGGCGCCGCGACTTCCGCGCTAGCACCGGCAACGACCCGAGCCTGGTAAATCCTGTGCTCACGGTCCACATGTGAAAATAGCTCGGGCACTGGCGTCGCGGTTTCCGCGTTGCCGAGGAACAGAACACCACCGCGACTGAGGCTGAAATGGAAACGCTGCAGCACCTGCCTTTGCATTGCCCGGTCGAGGTAGATCATGAAGTTGCGGCAAGTGACCAGGTCCAGTTCCGAGAACGGCGGGTCGCGCAGCAGGTTATGGCTGGCAAAGGTAATCAGCTCACGCAGCGGCTGGCGCACGCGGTACTGTTTACCTGCGCGGACAAAATAGCGCTCAAGGCTGGCCGGGGGCACTTCGTCCTGGATCGATTCCGGGTACATGCCGGCACGCGCCACGCCCAGTGCCTGCTCGTCGATATCGGAGGCGAAAATATGGATGCGCGGCGGGTTGTCCATCGCGCGCGCCGCATCGGACAGCAGCATCGCCAGCGTATAGGCTTCCTGCCCCGTCGAGCAGGCTGCAACCCAGGCCCGCAGCTCGCCTTTGGCACGCGCCGCCAGCATGGCCGGCAATACCGCATCACGCAACTGGTCGAACGACAGGCGATCGCGGAAAAAGCCGGTGACACCGATCAGCAAATCCTTCATCAGCTTGCGCGCTTCGCTGTCGTCATTTACCAACAATGTGCGATAGGCGGACACGCTGGGGATGCCACGCAGGTGCAGGCGGCGCTCCAGGCGGCGCAGGATTGTCGGCCGCTTGTAATTACGGAAGTCATGTCCAGTGCTCTCGTGCACCATTGCCAGCACTTCCTGCACGGCCGCATCTTCCGTCTCTACACCATCCACCAGCAAAATGCCGGCATCGTTACTTTCATGCAGCAGCAGGCGCGCTGCGATGTCGGATGCCGGCAGGATAATGTCGGCCTGGCTGGCCTTGATGGCAGTTTCCGGCAAGGTGCCGAACTGGGCGTCCTGCGGCAGCTGGACGACGGTGGTGCCGCCCTGCTCGCGCAACGCCGCCAGGCCGCCGCAGCCATCCTGCCCCATGCCGGACAACAGCACCCCGGTCGCCAGCTGCCGGTGCGACAGGGCCAGGGAGTGGAAGAAGTAATCGATCGCGCCCAGAGAAGTATGGCCGGCATTTGCCTCATCGATGAACAGGAAACGGTCTTCGACTTTCAGCAGCGTGCCGGGGGCAATCACGTAAATGTGGTTGACCAGTACTTCGGTCGGATGCTGCGTCACCTGCGTTACCGGCATCTTGCTAAAACGCTGCAAGGTTTCGGCGGATCTGCTGGAATGGGACGGCAGCAGGTGCAGGATAATAACGATCGAGAACCCAGGCGCCTCCGGCAAGCCAGGCAACATGCGCTCCAGCGCGGCCAGCCCGCCAGCGGACGCGCCGATCCCGACCAGCGGGAACTTCACACTGGCCATGCCCAGCTCAGCTTTACCGAGTGCTTCTGGCGAGTTCATCGTTTAGGGCTCCTGCCCCATTCTAGCCCTTACTTAAAAATTAGCATTTTCGCTATGAATCCAGTATTCTTCCAGCAACTTCTTTCACCCAAAGGAAACCCAATGAAGTTGAAAATTCTGGCGACGGTGCTGGCCTGCGCGGCCGCCTCGACTGCCCAGGCCGCATTGACGGCCGACCAGGTCAAGACCTTTACGCTGAATAACGGCATGAAATTCATCGTGCTGGAAAGTTCGGGCATCCCGAATGCGACCATGTACACCTTCTTCAAGGTCGGCTCGCGCAACGAAGCGCCGGGCACCACCGGCCTGTCGCACTTCTTCGAGCACATGATGTTCAACGGCTCCAAGCACTACGGCCCGAAGATGTTCGACCGCACCATGGAAGCCAATGGCGGCTCCAACAACGCTTACACCAATAGCGACGTCACGGTGTACCAGGACTGGTTCCCGGCCTCCTCGCTGGAAACCATCTTCAAGCTGGAAGGCGACCGCATCGCCCACCTGTCGATCGATCCGAAGATGGTGGACAGCGAACGCGGCGTGGTGCTGTCCGAGCGCAGCACCGGCCTGGAAAACTCCAATGCGCAGATGCTGATGCAGGACCTGGACAGCGTCGCTTTCGTCGCCCACCCCTATGCGATTCCGACCATCGGCTGGGAATCCGACATCAAGGCGTGGACCCAGAACGACCTGGAGAACTACTTCCGCACTTACTATGCGCCGAACAATGCGGTGTCCGTAATCGTCGGCGACGTCAAGGTCGACGAGGTGAAAAAACTGGCCACCAAATACTTGGGCAGCATTCCGAAACGCGCAGCGCCGCCTGCCGTGCGCACCGTGGAGCCTGAACAGAAAGGCGAACGCCGCGTCTTCGTGGCCAAGCCATCGGCCACGTCCGCCAACCTGATCGTCGCCTACAAGATACCGGAGCGCGCCGCCGCCGACACCTACGCGCTGAGCGTGCTGCAAGCCATTCTCACCGACGGCAAGACTTCGCGCCTGTACAAGGCACTGGTGGAGACCCAGCTGGCAACCAGCGTCACCGCCGGCAGCGGCGATGGCTTCGACCCGGGCCTGCTGTACCTCATGACTGTGGCAGCCGCCGGCGTGGCGCCGGCCAAGGTCGAGAAAGCCCTGCTGGAAGCCGTCGACAAGGTTGCCAGGGAGGGCGTGAGCGAAGCGGAATTGCAGAAGGTGAAGAACAGCAAACTGCTGGACATCTACCGCCAGCAGGAAACCATCAATGGCAAGGCGCAGATGCTGGGCAACTATGAAGTCTTCAACGGCGACTACAGGAAAGCCTTTGACGCCCCTGCCGCCTACGAAAAGCTGACGGTGGCCGAGATCCAGGGCGTCGCCGCCAAGTACCTGAAGAAATCGCAGCGCACCATTGGCGTGCTGGACGCAAAGGAGGATTGATTGATGAAGAAACTGATTTCCGTAGCGCTCACCGGCGCGGTCGCAGCCTCCGCGCAAGCCGCCGAATTCAAGCTGCCAGCCTTTGAAACCGCCAAGCTGGCGAACGGCCTGACCGTGTACATGATGGAACGCCACGACGTCCCGCTGGTCGCCGTGCGCGCCGTGGTCAAGGCAGGCGCCGTCAACGACGGCAAGCAAGCCGGCCTGGCCAACCTGACCGGCGACGGCGTGCTGCTCGGCACCTCCAGGCACAGCAAGGCCGAAATCGACCAGGCCTTCGACTTCCGCGGCGCAGTGCTGACCGGCGGCGGCAGTGTCGAACAATCGACCGTCGCGGCCAATTTCGCCCGCAAGGACACCGACACCCTGCTGCCGCTGTTCGCAGAACTGGTACAGTCCCCAAGCTTCGACGCGGCCGAACTGGAGAAGCTGCGTGGCCGCAAGGTCGACGGCCTGAAGCAGGCCAAGGAAAGCCCGCGCCTGGTGGTCGGCAACTACTACCGCGCCATGCTGTTCGGGAACGCCGCCTACGCCAACCCATCCTCCGGCACCGTCAACAGCCTCACCGCGCTGAAACAGGACGACGTGAAATCCTTCCACAAGCAGTACTTCCGCCCGGATAATGCGGCGCTGGTGGTGGTTGGCGACTTCGACCCGGCAGAAATGCGCAAGAAGGTGGAAGCCCTGTTCGGCCAATGGAAAGCCGAAGGCCCTGCGCCGCAACGCACCAGCTACGGCAAGGTGCAGGCGGACAAGGCGCGCGTATGGGTGGTGAACAAATCCGACGCGATCGAAACCACCTTCCTGATCGGCGGTCCAGGCATCGCCCGCAATGATCCGGACTATGTACCGCTGCAGGTGCTGAACACGGTGCTGGGCGGACGTTTCACCTCGTGGCTGAACGACGAGCTGCGCGTGAATTCCGGCCTGACCTATGGTGCCAATTCGGGCTTCAACACCATGTCGCAGACCGGCACGTTCTCGATCTCCAGCTTCACCGCGTTGCCGAAGACGGAAGCCGCGCTCGACCTGGCGTTGAAAACCTACGACCGCCTGTGGAGCAAAGGCATCGACAAGGCAACGCTGGACTCAGCCAAGGCCTACGTAAAAGGCCAGTTCCCGCCGCGCTATGAAACCAGCGAACAGCTGGCGTCCCTGCTCGGCGACATGTACGCCAACGAGGTAAGCCGCAGCCAGATCGACAACTTCATGAAAGACGTCGACAGCCTGACGCCGGAACGCGCCAAGCAACTGGTCGAAAAGCACTTCCCGCGCAAGAACCTGCAGATGGTGCTGGTAGGCAAAGCCTCCGAGATCGGCAAGATCGCCGCCAAATACGGCGAAGTAACGAACCTCGACATCACCGCCGACGGCTTCCAGCCATGATGAAAGTCGGGGTCAGCTCCGGCAATCTGCCATAAAGCGCACGGCTGTGCGCTTTATGGCAGATTGCCGGAGCTGACCCCGACTTCTAAAATGCATGGCGCAGGCGCAGGGCCAGCGTTTCTTTGACCGGCGAGAGGGCTCTTTCGCTGCCGTTCTTTCCTTCCTGGCGCATTGCCGAGAACATCAGGTGCGTGCGTGCGCTGAATGCGTAGTCGGTTTGGACGTGCCATACGCGGCTGCTGTCGTCCAATCCTAAATACACTCCTGCGCCGACGTCCCACGCGCCTGCCGCTTTTGACACTGTCAGGCTGCCGTAGTGCTGTCTTGCGCCCAGGGTGGGCAGGCGGCTCGCCAACTTAGCCAGCATGTGCGGCGGCAGGTTCGATTGCGCTTGCTGCCGCAACGCTTCGTAGCCGTCGTCCGCCATGCCTTGGCCGTTGTAGGCGTATTCCAGTTGCAGCTTGGGTAGCGTGGATGGCGTCAGGACGATGCCTGCGGTGGCGCGGGTGTAGCGCGATGCGCCTCCTGCACGGTAGGCGGAGGCGTACCAGGACAGTGCATCCGCCGGCGCGGCGCTGATGGTGGCGCCGATGCCAGCGTCTTCGCTATGCGCGCGGCGCAGCACCATGCCTGCGCTAATGGCGTCGAATTCGTAGCCGAATTTGAGAATCGATTGCACGCGCCCCCCAGCCTGGCGCGCATGCAGGGCTGCGACACTGGCGCGTGCTCCGCTCCACGCCAGCACCGCCATCGGAATGCCTTCCGAGTTGCCAAGCGTATCCAATGGATCGCTGAGGTCCGTGCGCTTTTGCAGGAAGCCGAGGGGCTGGTTGATATAAGAGGGGTCCAGGGCGTACAGGCGTTTGCCGAGCGAGAGCGAGGCGCCTTCACCCAGCTCGAACACGCGGTTCAATTCCTGCAGCACGGCTTTGCTGCGCGTGCCATCCCGGTCTGTGTTCAGTGCTTCGGTGCGCACGCGCCAGGTGATGTCTTGCTGGCGTCCTTCGAACAGTACGACGGCGCGCGTTCCCTTGCCGGCGATGTCGAGGAAGTTATCGCGGTTGAGCGGTGTGTCCTGCAGGATGGTGCGCTCTTGCGCGCCCAGTACGAAGCCACCCACCCAGTCTTCACCTGCCGACGCGTCGCCCGGTGCGGCTGCCGCGACGGCCGCTGCCAGCGGCAGGCATTGCAATCGCTTCATTGCTCCAGCGTGCGCGGGTTGAACATATTGGCCGGGAATTCAGCTGCCTTTACCTTTTCGAATACGACCCGCGTTTCTTCGCCGGGCAGTTGCGGGTCGGCGTAGCGGGTGGTCGGCGGCAGGCCGCCCTTCGCTGCGTCGAAGGTGGCTACCTTCAGCAACTTGCCGCTGGCGACGTACAGCATGGCTTTCAGCGGTACATAGCGCCCCTCCTGGCGCGCTGCCAGGAGTGTGATCTTCGAGTAGGTGGCCGCTTCGCTGCGGCTGCGCAGCTCAAGCGCGACGCAACTCTTGGCCGGACAGCCGTCGGTCTCGCCTTCCAGTACCGCCGCGTCGTAATCGTGGCTGAAGCGGATGCGCGACAGGTCGCCGATGTTGGCCTTGCCGAGCAGGGTTTGCAATGGCGTCAGGCGAATCGCGCGCCGTGTGCGCGGGGCGTAGAAAAACAGGCCGCTGTCGGTGGTCAGGAATTTCTGGCCGCGCTGGTCGACACTGGTCGCTTCCACCAGCACCTGGTTGTAATTGGCGCCCCGGATGACATATGTGCCGGGTTCCTGGCCATTGCCCGCCTCGATCCGCACGTTCGCCTCGAAGCTGTTGACCGGCATGCGGTACTGGTCCACCTGTTGCAGGATTTCGGTGGCGCTTGGCGCCGACGCCTGGGCCGCGCCGGCGCTCATCATCAGGATCAGGAATCGTTTCAGCATGGTCTAATTGGAAGTCAGGATGGCCTTTACGGGCATGCGGCCGATGCGCCTGCTGGTCAGCCAGGCTGCAATCATGGCAAGCAGGGGCAGGACTGCCACAATCGCCAGGCTCGGCTGGTGCAGCCATAACAGGTGCAGCGGCACACCGACGTTGCGGCCAGGCGGTGGTGCCAGTTCGATGCCGGCGGCATTGATCGCCAGCGTGGCAAGCCAGGCCACCGCGCCGCCGGCCAGCGCACCGAATGCGCCCTGCAGCAAGCCTTCGAACATGAACAGGCGGCGCACCATCGCTTGCGGGATGCCCATCGCGCGCAGCGTGCCGATTTCCTTGCCGCGCTCGTAAATCGTGGCCAGCGTCATCGCCGCCACGCCGAGGAACACGATCAGGCCGATGATGGCGCCGAAGACGATGAACTGGTTGCGGAACAGCGCCATGACTTGCGGGTAAAGCGGTGCCAGGTCCTGCCAGCGCTGCAGGCGTACCTTGCTGCCGATTGCCTGCGCGATGGCTGCCGACTGCGCATCGGCGCCTGCCGTGTCCTGGTACAGCAAGGACAGGTGGGAGATCTTTTTCGTACGCAGCAGCTCCTGCGCGGTTTCAATCGGGATCTGCAGCGTGTAAAGGTCGCGTTCCGGAATGCCGGTGGAGAGCAGGCCGACGACTTCGACATCCATCGCGTTCACACTGCCATGCACCGTCGTTGTCATCAGGGTCAAGGACTGGCCGCTACGCACGCCGAGGCGCCGCGCCATTTCCCTGCCGACCAGGACCTGGTAGCGGCCCTCCTCGCCGGCACGCAGTGGCGCGCCCTGCGCCAGCAACTGGAAAGTGCCGAAAGCCTGCCTTTCGCGCAGCGGGTCCACGCCCTGGGCTTCAAAGGTCAATGTACGCGGACCATTCGAAACCAGCCCGCTGAATTGCAGGCGCGGCGCGATGCGGCGCACGCCGTCCATCGGTGCCAGCAGCGCTTCGATGCGGGTACGCTCGGCATCGTCCAGCCCGTACTGCAGCTGCTGCTCCACGTAGCCGTCCGCAGGCGCCACGGCGCTGATCTGCGCATGTCCAAGCCCGCCGCGTATGGTGCTCTCCCGCAGGCCGTCGAGGGAGGCGGCAATGTAGGCGGCAAACAGCAGCAAGGCCAGGGTGCCGATGGCGATGGTGCCGCCCAGCAGCAGCGAGCGGCGGCCGTTGCGCATCACGTTGCGATGGGCCAGCACCAGCCATTGCATCATGCGGCCACCTTGCCGTCTTCCAGGCGCAGTACCTGGCCCGCCATATCCATCACGCGCTGGTCGTGGGTGGCAATGATGAAGGTCGTGCCAAGGTCGCGGTGCAGGCGGTCGACCAGTTCCAGCATCTGCTGCGCAGTCTTGCTGTCCAGGTTCCCGGTGGGTTCGTCGGCGATCACCAGCTTGGGGCGATTGACCAGGGCGCGCGCAATCGCCACGCGCTGCTGCTGGCCGCCGGACAATTGCGCCGGAGTGTGGCCGAGGCGGTGCTCCATGCCGACCATGGCCAGGGCTTCACTCGCCGCCTGGCGCCGTTCGCGTTTCGGCAGTGCGCACGTAGCCAGTGCGAGTTCGACGTTTTCCTGCGCGGTCAGGGTGCCGACCAGGTTGAAATTCTGGAACACGAAGCCAAGCTTGCGGTTGCGGAAGGCGTCCAGTTCATGCTCCGGCAACGCGTCCAGCGCGGCGCCGTCAAGGTGGATACTGCCGCTGTCCGGCTGTTCAAAGCGCGCCAGCATGCCAAGCAAGGTGCTCTTGCCGCTGCCCGAAGGGCCGGCAATCGCCACCACCGAAGGTTGCGCCACCTGGAAGGAAATCCCATCCAGCGCTGCGATACGTTCATCGCCGCGACGGTAATGCTTGCTCACCTGCCTGACGTCGACGATGGGCGCCATCAGTACACCATGTCCAGCGCGATGTCATTGGCGCCTGCCTTGATGTCGATGCGCGCATCGTCGAAGCTTGGCGGGCCATAGTGGCCGCGCGCATTGCGGGAAAAGCCCCACCCTTCCTGCGGCATGCCGTTGGCTGACTTGTCCAGCCTTCCGTTCAGGTTTTCGTCGTGGTAGACCATGACCGCGTAGCTGCCGGGCGTCACGCCGGGGAACGTCAGTACGTTGCCGGCAACGGCCGGCTGCACCGCAAAGTACTGGCAGGCCTTCAGGAATGAATTCCTGTTGCAGATGGCGCCCATCAGCGCACCCTTCTGCCCTGCGACACCGCCCAGGGTGACGTTTACGGTTGCCGTGCCGGCTACCGCCGGCTGGCGAACGCCGATGGCATAGGCGGCCGCGGCGCCGGCCAGTGCCAGTGCCCCGGCGATCATCAGGATATTCGTGTTCTTCAATCCATGACTCCTTTCAATGCAGGTCGCGCGGCGTCCAGCCGAAGCGGCGTACTGCCAGCAACAGGCAAGCGCACATCATGGCGGCCAGTACGACGATGCTGTAGGCCTCGCCCTGCCAGCTCATGCTGCCGGTCAGCGCGTGGCGGATGCTTGCCATCATTGCATTGAGGGGCAGGTATTCGAGCGCGTCGCGCAGGATCGGCGGCAGGCCGCCCAGCGGAATCATGAGGTTACCGGAAAACAGCAGGGGGAAGTACAGCAGGTTGCTGACCATGGTGACACCTGCCACGCTGCGGCTGACCGCCGCCAGCAATAGTCCCAATGCGAGGAAGGCGGCGCAGCCCAGGGCCAGCATGCCGCTTGCCGCTGCGATGCCGGTCGCGCCGGTATCCAGCTTCACGCCGTACACGGCCCAGGCCACGATAAACATGGCGACGCTGGCCAGCACGATGATGACGAGGCGCGACAGGCACCATGCCAGCACCACCACGCCGGTCGGCATCGGGAACAGCTGGTACAGACGGAACATGCCGCCCTCGCGCGCCGCGACCAGCGGGCCGGCGAAGCCCATCAGGCTGGTCGAAAGGATGACCAGGCCCGCCAGCCCGCTGACCAGGAACAGGCGGTAGTCCAGTGCGCCCGATGCGGGTACAGGCGGCGCAGGCAGCACAACGCGCGGTTCGTCTTGCAGGCCTGCCAGGTTATAGCCATCGCTGAAGCCGCGCAGCATGCCATAGCTGGCCTCCAGCGTGGGACCGGCGCTCAGCGTGGTGGCGAGCTTCATCTCGGTGCTATGGCCGGCGCGTACCGCCTCGGCGAAGCCCTCCGGGATGGTAAGTTCGAGGTCGGCCTTCACTCCGGGCGCCGGCGCGATAACGCGGAATTCGACGCTATTCTGCAGGCGCAGGCCGCGCGCCAGTTCCTTGGCATAGCTCGCGCTTTCCGTGCTGCGGTCCATGTCGCGTACCAGCAAAGTGACGGGGCCCAGCTTTGCTTCCTGCCCGAACAGGGCCATCTGCATCATCAGCATCAGCAAGGGGAAGGCAAAGGTCCAGAACAGGGCCAGGCGGCCGCGCAGGAATAGCGCCAGGTCGGCCCGCACCAGGTGCAGCAGGATCTTCATGCGGTTTCCCCCTTGGTGAGATCGGCCAGGAAGTCTTCGATGGTCGATGCTTCGAGGCTGAAGTTGGCGATTCCGTGCTGGTCGATGAAGCGGCGGAATCCCGCGTCGAAGCCCGCCGCGCCCTGCAGCTGCCAGCCGCCTTGCGTTGCATCGGCGCACAGCAGCGCAGGCAGCCCGTGCAGGGCCTGTTCCGCCTCGCCGGTCAGCGGCTGCAGGATGCGGGCCTTGAAGCGGCCGACGCTGCGTTCCAGCAGTTCGTCGAGCGTGCCGCCGTCGACCAGCCTGCCTTTTTCCATGCAGAGGATGCGGTCCATGCCGGCCAGGTCGGCGGGAATATGGGAAATCTGCAGTACCGTTGTCGGCATGCCGGCCAGCAGTTCGCGCAGGGCGCGGGCATGCCATTCGTCGAGTCCGAGCGAGGGCTCGTCGAGCAGGGCCAGTTCCGGTACGTGGGAAAGTGCGAGCCAGAGCATGACACGCTGCTTCTGGCCGCGCGACAGCTGCTGCCAAAGCCTGCTGCGCACCTCTTCCATGCCGAGGGCGCGGGTTACGGCCGGCTCGGTGCGGGTGTAGATCGCTTCGTGCATCGTCATGATTTCGCTGACGCGCATCTGTCCCGGCAGGTCGGCGCTTTGCAGCAGGCCGCCTAATTGCTGCCGTACTTTGGCCTCGCGCGGGTCGCCGATCGCCAGCTGGATCTTGCCGCTGTCGGGTTTCCGCAAGCCGAGCAGGGTCTCAAGGAGGACGGTTTTGCCGCTGCCATTGGGTCCGACCACGGCGACGCGCTCGCCCTTGCGCAGCGTCAGGTCGCACGCCATCAGTGCAAAACCCGATGGCAATCGCAGCCCGATGCCGAGTGCTTCGAGAACGACGGCGGCCGCTGCATCGGGTGTCGGCACGGTGCGAACAGGGTCTGCCGGCACCGCTGCTGCCTCGGGTGCAGATGGCGCAATCGCAATCACTTCGTCGCCGGGATCGATGCCGTTATCGATCAGCATTTCACGCGCGTGGGCGCGGTACAGCGGGTGCTGCATCGCTTCGCGCAGCATGCCGGCGCCGCGGTCGCGGTCACCGCCGTAATTGGGCGGGGCGTGCAGCAGCAGCGAGGCGTGGTGGATCAGCAGGTCCGGGTCGCCGGCAATCAACTCCTGCGCCTTGCCGAAAGCGTGCAAGGCATTCTGCCCTGCCGTGGCGACCTTGATGATATTGGGTTGCGCCAGCAGGATTGCCAGGATGGCCCGTACGCCGCGCCACAGCCACTGGCGTCCGGCGGGCAGGATGTCCGCTGCTTTGAGCAAGGCATCGATGCCTGCTTCCTGCTCGGGAGGCAGCCTGGTTCCGCCATGGACATGGAGCAGCGCCTGGTTCAGGCGGGCGCTCAGCAAGGCGTCCAGCAACGCGGGCTGGGCGAATACCGGCTCCGCTTCCAGCAGCGCGATGCTGGCCGCCAGGTCTTCGGCGCGCTTGCTGCTCCAGGCGGTGAAGATGGCTTGCTGCGACTGCGCGACCAAGGCTGCATAGGCGGCGCTGGCGCCGTCCCCGTCCGCCTGCCCTGCGGCTGGCGCACCCGCCGCGGCGATCGGCATGCCGCTGGCTTGCCCTGCCAGCTCGGCGATCCGGGTATCCGATGCCGCACGCGAAACGGAACGGAACAGCGAGACAATCGCCGCGGCGCCGCCACGCGCATCGACCGCTTCCAGCAAATCGGCGCCAAGGCGGCAGGCGGCGCGATAAGCGTCGATGCCCGCGCCGGCGGAAGCGCCGAACATGGCATCGCCGTCGCGCGACAGCATGTTCCGCAGCGGTGGCGCCAGTTCCGGGCGCTGCGGCAGCGGCGTGGCGCCGCCGAAACGGTTGGCAAACAGTTGCGCCAGCCCTTCGTCGAGCAGGCGCACGCCGCACGTCAGGAAGCAATGCGCCACTTCATGGAATACAACCGCGCGCAGGCCGTCGGAATATCCTTCAGATTGCGTGGAGAGCCGCACCAGCGCCAGCCCTGGCAAGCTCTCCATCGTCAAATGCATATCGCGCTCGGATGGCACGCATTGCAGCAGGATGCACGGCTGCGGCAGGCCGAGGAAAGCGGCGCAGGCGCTGACAGCTTCGTCGAAATTGCGCAGCAGCGCAGGCGGCAGCTCGGCGTCACCCAGCACGTAGACGCTGCCGCAGGCGCGCCAGGCGCGCCGCCCGGCCAGTAGGTCCTGCAGGATCGGATAGGCATGGAAGCGTCCACGCAACGCGAACAGGCGCTCCAGCGCCTGGCCGGCGCCTTCGCTGTCGCCCGCCGCAGCCAGGCGCAGCACGGCACCTGCCGCGTCGCGCAGCCACAACTCGCTATCCTGCCAGCCCGGCGCGTCGTTCATTCGTCCTCGCCGGCGGCAGGTGCAGGCGGTGCTTCGCGCCCGAGCAGCATGACGGAAGCCACCGTCTCCGTCACGCCGTCGATATCCAGCAGGGCCGCCAGTTCATCGTCGTAATAGGCGCCGTAGACCAGGGAGCCAAGCCCCAGGCCTTGCGCGGCCAGGCACAGGTTCTGCGAAGCGTGCCCCGCCTCCAGCAGCGACATGCGGTAGCCGCGCGCGCCGTACTTGGCGGTGGCGCGCTGCGGCACGCTGGTCATCACGCATACCACCGGCGCCTTGACGCCGGATTCACCCGACTTCACCTCCGCGCTGCCGAAAGCATCGCCCTGTTGCGGCTTCAACACGCGCAACAGATGGTTGCGGGCGTCGTAATGCGCGATGCAAGGCTCGATACCTTCCACGTCGTTGAGGAAGAAATAGAACTCGGTCGGATACAAGCCGCCCGGCGATGGATAGGAACGAAACGCCAGCTTCACGTGCGGCGCAATATCGCTCTTCGCCATGCGCCGCACGCGCAGCGAATGATGCAGCAGGCTGGACAGCTCCTGCAGCGTCATGGCGCCGGCGAAGGCGCGTGCACTCTTGCGCTGCTGCAGCGCCTGCGCCAGTTCGCCCAGCGCCAACAGCGGCTCCGGCAATTCGATCGCCGGGCAGGATGGATAAGCGTTGTAGCCGGCCGCGCCGCGCGCGATGTACGCCGGATGGCGCAGGAAGCGCACGATGTTTTTCACCTGCCCCATCAAGGTGGCGCGGTGGAACTTGGTCTGCTCGTGCAGGATCTCGGCCGGATCATCGACGTCGAACTGGCCCGCCATGGCCTGCGGCGGCAGCAATTCCTGGAGTGTCTTGGTCATGGGAATGGATGCGGTTCGAGGTTAGGTTCAGGCACGCCCGGCAAGCCCCAGTGTGCTGCAATGGCGCGCAGGCGGCGCTCGTCGCGGCTCACCAGGCCGTCGCCGAACAACAGCGGATGCAGGCCGGGAATGAAGGCGCGCAGCACGCAGAAGCCCAGGCTGGCGATGTCGGCGGAGGTCACGTCCACCGCCAATGCGCGCAGGCCCATGACTTTCAGGCGCGCCAGCAGGTCGCCCATGCCACTTAGCTGCCGCAGCGAAGGGTCGTCGGAAGAAACCGTGGCCTCGCTGGTGAACAGGAAGTCCATCGCGCCTTGGCGGGAACGGTCCAGGAAGAAGGCGAAGTGGTCGCCCGGGTTGCGGATCGCGGCCTGCTCCGGCAGCGGGCTGCCGGCCGCCAGGATCGAGCTGCCCCATACGTAGCCGTGGAAGGCTTCCACTACCGCCTTGTTGATGGCGGTTGCCACATCCAGGTGGGCGCTGGCGCCGAGCGACATGGTGCCGTCGTTGCGGCTGCGCGCCAGGCACAGCACCACTGGCATGCCGACGTCGGTCGTGATATCCCACAGGTGGACGTCCAGGCTTGGATGGGCCAGCTGGCGGCGCACGCCGGGCAGCAGGCGTTCCATGGTGGATGGCGCTACCACCAGCTTGCGCGGCGCATACTTCATCTGCCACATGGCGGCGAAGGCATCGCGTTCGATCACTTCCGCCAGCCCGCTCAGCAGCGCCCTGCCCTCGTCCATGCCTGTCGCCAGGCCGGTCGACGAGGACTGCATCACGATCTCGCGCTTGTCCTTGACCTGCATGCCGAGGTAGACCATCTGCGCCGGCACATAGGTTTCGCGCGACGGATCCATCAGGTCGGCGGCCGGCGCCCAGGCCCGTACCACCGAGGTGTCGTCGGCCGCGAATTCAAAGCCTTCGCCATATTGCTGCGGCGCGAACAGCACGAACTGGCTCGGGCCGACTGCCGCTTCGCCCAGCGCATCCTGCGAGGCATACAGCACCTGGTCATCGAAATGCGCAGCCGCGGCATAGCGTTCCACCGCCTCGCCGAACGCCGCCCACAGGGCCGAAGTACGGTCGAAGGCGGCGCCGGAACCGGCCAGGCTGGCGCGGTCGGAATTGGGGTTATTGGCTTTGCCGCGCGCCGGGTCGATCATCATGCTCTTGATGTCCACCATCAGCGCATTGAAGACGAACAGGCCGCGCGCGTCGGGGTGCTCGGTTTCTTCCAGCAGCGAGGTGATGATGCCGTGGCGGCGGTGCACCAGGGCGTCGTGTACCAGGGCCAGTTGGCCCGCATCGGACAAGCGCTCCATGGCTCAGGCCCGACGGCGCAACAGCGCCTGCTGGAAGACGCTGCCCACCGGGCGCTCCGTGCTGGCGGTACCGCACACCTGGCAACGCGGCAGGCGCAGCACGCGGGAACGAACGATCTCGCCGCTTGCGCTGTCGATTTCGCTGAACACGCTTTGCTGCAAGCCTTCCAGCGTGCCGGCCAGGAATTGCAGCGCCACGCGCGAAGCTTCGGCCACGCCGAACTGCACAGCCAGGCGGCTAGGCAGCGCGTGGTACAGGATGTTCTCCGACTGGCTGCGCATATCGAATTCGGCCACGAACTTGCGGGTCGAGCGCACGCGGTGGAAGTAGCACTCGTAGCAGCCGGTGGCTTTCGGCAGCACCAGCGGGCCGCAATGCACGGTATTCCAGTCGATGCCGACAAACAGCGCCGGCCAGCCGGCGCCAACCGCCTTGGCATTCATGGCACGGAACAGCGCGATATCGTCGAAGTCGGACGCCACCAGCAGCAGCGCGCGGCGTTCGCCCTTGTCCGGCAAGGGGCCGTCGCGCACCACGCGATGGACCGGCACACCCAGTTCGGTCAGCGACGCGGCCAGCGCATCGGCGCAGGAACCGGTGCCGGCCAGCGCCAGCACCCAGTTCGACTTGTCGTACTGCGGGCGCTGGGCCGGGCCGGACATGCCGTCCTGCTCGCGCCGGTGCTGCAGGTGATGGAAGGTGGCGTCGCCGCCGGCGCGGCCGTTATGCTTCAGCAGCACGCGCGCGTCGAACAGGGCGTTGACCGCCGCTTCCACCGCTTCGGGCGGGAAGCTCTCGGCGCGGTCTTCAAGCAGTTGCGTCAGGGTCACGCCGTTCGCGGCGTCGGCCAGGATGCTTTTCAGGATGCCGACCCGGTCTTCCACCGTGAAGCGGCGCCCCACGACGGAAATGGCAATCTTGTCTTCGCCCAGCGTGGTCACTTCGGCCAGCGGCGAGATGTACAGGGACTCACTCATTCTCTTAACCAATCTCAGAAAAAAGGCATGGCACCGGCGACGGTGCGCGAGGCATCGACGCCGGTGTCCGGACTTAACCGTTTAGCAGCAGCAAGAGCAAGAGCAGGTGCAGCAGGAGACACTGACGTCGGCCAGGGCGCCGCTCATGTCGTCCATCAGGTATTCCGGCTCGGTGGAGTCGGTGATCTGGATGTGGGTGGTTTCAATCAGAATGGTCATTTCTCTGCTTCCTTTTGAGTTTTTAAGAGAATGGACGCGCCATATGCGAAACCAGCATAAGCAAATGCGGATTCCGCATTGGGCACGACCGCTCAGGAAGGTAGCATGAAACTAAACTACATCTAGTAGAAGAAACATTCCAAAAAGTTTAACTTTTTAGTTGCTGGCAAGCATTAAATGGGTACCCCCGCCGAGGCGCAAATTGTCGCCTCGCCCTGCAAAATAGCGGGTTTCAAGGGTATCCCGCCCAAAATCTTGCACTATGGAAAAATTTAACGCGCGTAGCCGCGCGCACAGTGCGGCAGGATCAAAAAACGACAGCCAGGGCTCGCCCTGCTCGGCATAACGGCGTGCAAAATACTCGACGCCGGCCCGCTCCATCGTATCCAGCAGCTCCGGCTTGACCCCGTAATCGAAGACAATGCCGCTGCCGGGCGGCAGGCCGGCGACCAGTTGCAGCGTGTCGAAAATGGCTTGCTCGGTCAGGTAGAGCGTAACCCCGAGCCAGGAAAAGAACACCGGCTGGTCGAGGCGGCAGCCGGCAGCGCGCAGCGCATCGGCCAGCGCATCGCGTTCGAAATCGACCGGCACGAAACGCAGGCTGTCCGGCACCGTGATGCTGCTGGCGGCCAGCAGTTCGCGCTTCCAGGCCTGGGTGGCGGGATGGTCGACTTCGAATACCTGCAGCGCCGCGTCATGCTGGCGGCGGCAGGCAAAGGTATCGAGGCCGGCGCCCAGCACCACGTACTGCCGCACGCCGGCGGCAGCGGCGCGCGCCAGTTCGTCTTCGGCAAAGCGGCTGCGCACGGCCATGGCGGCGCGCAGGATGCGGCTGAAGCCAGCGTCATAGGAGCGCGCATTCGACTGCACTTGCACGCAGTCTTCCGGCCCCAGTACAGGCAGCGCCAGCGGGTCGTCGAAAATGGCGGGAGTGTCCAGCAACTGGTGCGCGGCGCGCAGGCGCGCCACCATCAGCGCGCTGCGGCTGGGCTGGCCTTCGCTGAGCAGGTGGCTGGACATGGGCGCTTACATGCCCTGCGCTTCGATGTCAGCCAGCGACTCGCGGCCTTTTTCGGTGATGGCAAATCCGTCCCCGGCCGCCACGATGTGCGACTTCTTGCCGAGGAACATGGCCACGTCCTTGTCCGCCACCGCGCCCGGCGCTTCGGCCAGCGCGCGCAGCGCCATCACGCAGCGGCGCAGGAACAGCTGCTGGCGGCCGGCATCGGTCAGGATGATGGCGCCGCTGCGCTCGAATTTGATGAACTTGATGCCGGACAGGCGCTTGCTGTTGCGGCCGACGCAAGCGCTGGGCTTGCCCTTGATGCCGCGGGCAATCTCTTCCAGCGCGTTGAATTCGTCGGTGCTCAGTTTTTCGTTTTTCATTGCTCGTATTCCATGATGGTGCCTTTGCAACCCATCATGGTACGCGCCCGCACCCGGCGCGGCAAGCTTACTTGAGCGTACGCAGCGCCAGCCACACCAGCGCCAGTCCTGTCACCGCACTTGCACAGACCAGCGCCTGGAAACGGCGGCTGTGCAGGTCAATACGGCGTTTGAGGTAGATCTTGTTGTGCAGGGAATTGCCCATCGCGGCCTCCGACGAAGAAAAAGCGTGTGTCGATGACCCATTATAGATAGCGGAACGTGACTGGCTCGTGACAGCGCAAAATATATTCTTAGAGCACAACACTTATTTCCTATTAGCAAGCAAGCGACAGCCGGTGCGGGGCGCTGGTAGCATCGGCAACAAGGAGGGTCCATGATGGAACAGCCAGCTAAATCGCAGCCGGAAAAAGGCCGCCATTACACTGAGGAAGCCGACATCGGCAGCGGCGAGAAAACGCCGGGCGAACAAGATACCGACGAGCAGATTCGCAAGATCCCGCCCCTGCCAGAACCAGGCGTCAAGCCTGCATCGGCGGCGGTTTCGGCCGCGGTTCCTCGATAGGCGGCTCGCCCGGCCGTTGCTGGTCGTCCGGGGGCGGATCTTTTTCCGGCTCAGGCGGCGGTGTTTCAGGGTCGGGTGTGGTGTGCGCTCGCATGGCATTACTCCTCGATTAACGTTGCCTGTTAAAGCAGATCGGGCGCTTTCCGGATATATCAAGGGCCAGTTTGCGCCAGGATTTCCTGGAACTGGTCAATACTGACCGGCTTCACCAGGTGATGGTGGAAGCCGGCTTCGAACGCCTGCTGGCGGTCCTTCTGCTGGCCCCAACCGGTGACCGCCACCAGCACCGTATGGCGCAGTGCCGGCAAGCGCTTCAACGAGCGCGCCAGGTCGTAGCCGTTTAACTCCGGCAAGCCGATATCGAGGAAGGCAAACTCGGGCGCGAACGCTTCGGCCGCCGCCAGCGCCTGCTTGCCATCATGCGAGATATGCACCTGGTGGCCCATCGAGCGCAGCAAGCCGCCGATGCCGTTGACGAAGTCCACATTATCGTCCGCCAGCAGGATGCGGTGCAGGCGCGCATTGGACGGCAGCGCTTCCACCACAGGCGCGGCGGCGCTGGCCTCGGCCAGCAGCGGCAGCGTCACGCTGAAGGTACTGCCCTGCCCTTCGCCGGAGCTGTCAGCGTGCACGCTGCCGCCATGCAGCTCCACCAGCTTGCGCGCCAGCGACAGGCCGACGCCCAGCCCGGCCGTGCTGCGTTCGAGCGAAGAATCGGCCTGGATGAACATCTCGAAGATATCCTGCAGCAGCGCGGGTGCGATGCCGATGCCATTGTCGCGTACGCGCAGTTCGACTTGCGCCGCGCGCACCTCGGCTTCCAGTGTGATGCTGCCGCCGCGCGCGGTGTACTTCGCGGCGTTGTGCAGCAAGTTGGAAATGACCTGCGCCAGCCGCGTTGCATCGCCCACCAGGTAGACCGCCTGCTCCGGTACCTGCACGTGCAGCGTATGGCCCTGCGAGGCGATGAAAGGCCGTGCCAGCTCCAGCGCATCGTTCACCACGTCCTGCAGCATCAGCTGCTCGCGGCGGATGGTCAGCTTGCCGGTATTGATGCGCGAGACGTCCAGCAGGTCATCCACCAGGCGCACCATCTGCTTCAGCTGGCGCTCCATGATGGAACGGGCGCGGTCGCAAGCCAGCGGATCGCTGGCATTGATGCGCATGATGTCGAGGCCGGTGCGGATCGGCGCCAGCGGATTGCGCAGCTCGTGCGCCAGCGTGGCCAAGAATTCGTCCTTGCGGCGGTCGGCCAGCAGCAGCGCGCGCTCGGCGCCCTGGCGCACGGTCATCTCATGTTCCAGGGTGCGGTTGGCGTCCTGCAGTGCGTTCGAGCGGCGCGAGATCTCCGCCAGCATGTCGTTGAAGGCATCGATCAGGGTGCCGATCTCGCCGCTGTCCCGCTCGCTGACGCGCAGCGAATAGTCGCGCCGCAGCATCACGGCGCGCGCCACATCGGTCACGGCCAGCAGCGGGCGCGTGATGGTCTGCTGCAAGCGGTGCGCGACCACGGCCGCCAACGCCAGGCTGCCCAGCGTCACGCCCAGCAGGATCAGGGCATAGCTTTGCACGCGGTCCAGCAGGCGGTAGGAGGCGCTCAGGTAGACCGTGCCGATGCGTTCGCCTTCTTCAACGATCGGGTGCGTCACCACCATATGCCCGCCTTCGATGGCATAGCCGAGCGGGCCGGGCTTGGGCGGCAGCGTCGGCATTTCGGACGGCGTGTGCACGTAGGAGGCGAACAGCGCGCCGTTGGCGGCATAGATTGCGCCCGCCTCGATCTGCGGCCGCACGCGCAGCAGCCCCAGGTTCTGGCGCGCGGCACGCGGGTCGTTGAAGGACAGCGCGGGCGCCGAGGCCGTGGCGACCAGCTCTGCCTGCGTGGTCAGGTCGTCCACCCAGCCCTGCTGGAAGCTTTGCAGGTCGTACACCAGCATCGACACCGTGGTCACCACCAGCGCAACAAAGGTGGTGGCCAGTGCCGTCAGGATCAGTTTGATGCGAACTGATCCTGCCGCCCTGGCGATCATTACTGCCCGCCTTTCTGCACGAAGTAGGCGACAGACAACAGGCGCGAACTGAGGCGCACATTGCAGCGCTCGGCCGCCGGCAGCGATACTTCGAAGCGCACGCGCTCGTCGACCAGGCGGAAGTTGATGACACTCCCGTTTTGCAAGCCATTAAGCTGTTCGGTGACCACCACCGTACCGTTCTTCTCGGCCGTATGCAATGCCGCTTCGGCCAGGCTGGCATCGCCGCCGACGAACAGCAGGTTCAATCCGCCCAGGGCATCGCCCTCGCCCACCTTGCGCACGCTGATGCTGCGGTTGCCGACGCTGCGGCCGCTGGTGATCTGCGCCAGTTCCGCCGCCACCTCATCGGCGCCCAGCACGCCGACCACCAGGCTCGGCCCGGGGGCGGTCGGAAACTCCATGTAACCGAGGAATTTATACAGGAAAGCGGCCTTGACGCTGCGCTCTAGCAGCGGCGTGCTGCCGCCCTGCTGGGAGCCAACCGCCAGGCAGCTGAAGGCGAACAGCAGCGTCGCCAGCGCCAGCAGGCGAGTGCGCCAACCGCCTGCCGCCAAAGGAGGCAGGCCAATCAGACCAGGGGTTGCGCTGAGCATTTCGTTAGTATCGCATCGTCAATTTCAGGACTGCGCGCCGCTCGAAGACATTGCGGCCGGGGTAGCCGCCCCACTCGCCATGCCGCGCATGCAGCAGGTTCTGTCCGGCGAGCGCGACGTCTATATTCGGACTGGCTTTCCACACCAGGTTCGCATCCAGTTCATGATACGACGGAACGTACGGTTTCGGCATGCTGCCGTTGTAACGTAATGTCCAGTCAAACTGCATGTGTTCGCCAATTTCGTGGGAAGAACGCAACTGCCAGTAGGCGTGGGGGTCATTCATCACCAGGCCGACTGTGGTGGCGTCCTTGCTGCCCGGCTTGAGGCTGGTGTCGATGTCCTGCACCACCAGGCCGGCATTCAGGCGCCAGCGCAGCAGCGGCTGCCAGCGCGCCCAGAACTCAAGTCCGCGCGTGCGACCTTCGGCCAGGTTGCGGAACTCCAGGAAGCCGCGGTAGGGACCAGCCGTGGCGTTCGGTTCCAGCGTGCGCAGCTTGTCGTAGTCGGCGTACCAGGCCGTGACCGAGTACGACCAGTTCTGCGCCGGCTGCGCGCGGTAGCCCAGTTCCAGCACATTCGCTACTTCCGATTCAAATTCGGGGCTGGTGCCGATGCTGAAGCGCGGCACGCCGCCGATCATGACCGGCTTGGGCGGCAGCACGAAGTCTCGGTCGCTGCGGGCCGGTGCGCGCACCGTGCGCGAGAGCGCGCTCCAGACGGTATGCGTATTGTTGGGGCTCCAGGCCAGGCGCAGCGTGGGCAGCCACTCGGAGCCGGTGTAGGTGTTGTGCTCGACCTTTACGCCGCCGGTGGCGCGCAGGGTTTGGGTGAGCGCGACTTCATCCTGCGCGAACAGGTTGCCCCAATGAAGATTGCGGTCGTATGGCCAAAAGCCGAAGCCAGGGCCGGGCGTGTTGTCGTCGCGCGAATGGCGGTAGCCGCCGCCCCAGGACAGCCTGTGGATGCCGAGGTGCACGTCGTGCTGCCCTTCCAGTTCCACCGTATCGAGGCGGTCAATGTAAGCGCCAGGCTGGTTGCGCTCCGTGTGGTCCAGCACCAGTTGTACGCGCAGTGCATTGCCGCCGGCCAGTTGGCGCAAATAGCGCCCCAGCAGGTTGGCGCCGGACAGGCGAATATCGCGGGTGCCGATCTGCCCCAGGTTGGCCTGGTAAGCGTCGCCCGATAGCGTGAAGCTGCCATTCTGCAGGCCCCAGTCGGCGCGGAAGCCGCCCTGGCGGCGCTGCATGCCGGTCAGGGAATTGATGCCGGCCGCGGTATCGGTGTCTTCGGCGGCCATGGCTTGCGCGTAGGCGCGGTAGTAGCCGTTGTTCGACAGGCGTCCACCAAAACGCAGGCTGGCATCGCCCTCGCCGCTTGACGCCGCCACCGACAACAGCGTGCCCTGGCTGTCTTTGGCATTGCGCGTAATGACGTTGATCACGCCGTTCACCGCATTTACGCCCCAGATGGTGGAGCCGGGGCCGCTGATCACCTCAATGCGTTCGATATCTTCCATCACCACGGACTGGGCATCCCAGAACACGGCGGAGAAGAATGGCGAATAGACGCTGCGGCCGTCGATCAGTACCAGCAGCTTGTTGGCGAAGGGGCTGTTGAAGCCGCGCGCGCTGATCGCGTAATTGCGGGCATCGACGCGCGACACTTCCAGGTTCGGCGCCAGGCGCAGCGCTTCCGGCAGGCTGCGTGCTCCGCTGCGGCGGATATCCGTGGCGCTGATGACGAACAGCGAAGCGGCTGCATTGCTCAGCCTTTCCTCCTGCCGCGACACCGAGGTGACCACAATTTCGTTGAGCTGTTCCAGCGTAAGGTCGGCGATATCGCCATCCCCCATGCCTTCAGCGTGCGCACCCTGCGCAATGGACAGCACGGCCAGCAACAGCAAGAGAGTTGGTTTCCGGTACATGGCGAGGAGGCGAATTGTCGTAAGGAATTATAAACACAACTATCAGGAGCACGATTCACATTGTGCGTATTGGCAACATTAAGTGCTTGCAAATTTGCCAATCCACAGTTGCCTGCGTTATGCCCGACAGGAGAAGCCATGTTCGCACGCCGGCCGGTCAGGGGCGCGCCATCCAGCCGATATAGGCGGCGTGCAGGCTCTGGATGTAGAGCCGGTCCCGGGTTTCAAGGACTGCGGTGGTTTCCGGATAGGCGCCGGATGGGTCCTGCAGGTCGGCCAGCACTTTTCCATCTTCACTGAAGGCGAACACATGGCCGTAGGCTTTCGGCACCGGCCACAGGGCGCGCGGCAGGCGCAGCGTGAGCTTGCGCATGAAGGGCTTTTGCGCCAGCTTGTCGATAGTCGGGTTGCGCGGCTTGACCAGGCCCACCCAGATCTTGCCGTCGCGCCCGCGCATCAGGTTATCGGGATAGCCCGGCAGGTTGTCGAACAGGATGTCGCGCTTGCCGCTCTGCGCATCGATCTTCCAGATGCGGTAGCGGCCAGTCTCGTTGACAAACAGCGTGCGGCCGTCCCCGGACAAGGCGATACCGTTGGCGAACGAGAGGCCGCCGGCGAGGACGCGCGTGGAGCCGTTCGATGGATCATAAGCCAGCACGCGTCCGGTGGATGACTGTTCCAGGATATCGAGTACGCTGGCTTCGAAGGTACCGCCCCATTCGGCCGGCGCGAAGCGGGTCGAAGCGTCGGTAAAATAGATCATGCCGCTGGGCGCCACCACCACGCCATCGGCATAGCGGATCGGGTCGCCTTGCGCGACTTGCGTGGTCAGCACGGTGACCTTGCCGTCAGCGGCGATGGCCAGCAGGCCTTTCATCGCATCGGCCGCGACCAGGCGCCCGCCGGCGTCGAAGTCGAAACCGAGCACACGGCCGCCGGTACTGGCGAAGACTTCGCGCCCGCTGCCATCGGGCGCCATGCGCAGGATCCTGCCGCCTGAGACGGCGGCGTACAGTTTGCCGTCCGGTCCCATGGCCAGGTGTTCGGGACCTTGCTCGCTGCCGATGTCGATTTTCTGCAGGCCGGCCAGCCTGGTATTTGGCGCGTGGGAGCCAACGTATCCAGGCGCCTGCTGCGGCGTCCATGACACCGGCTCGGCTGGCACCGGCCACAGAAGCAGGTAAGCAAATAGCCCTGCCAGCGTCAGGCCGGCCCCGGCCGCAATCTTATGTCCCTTCGAGCTTTCCAAGCGGATCTCCCCCAACCAAGAT
This sequence comes from Duganella sp. Root336D2, assembly GCF_001425005.1. Classification (GTDB taxonomy): domain Bacteria; phylum Pseudomonadota; class Gammaproteobacteria; order Burkholderiales; family Burkholderiaceae_D; genus Rugamonas. Next base: position 70,252 of record NZ_LMDB01000035.1, read on the forward strand.
GTCCGACATTTTTAACTAATTATCAACTTTCGTCGAGCGATTTCGGTAGCGGCGGGAGCCTCGTGATACGCAGCGCCATATAGGGACGGCCGGGCAGTGCGATGCTTCGCCCCTCTTTGTCGGCAAAGCTGTAGTTGTCGCGCTTGCGGATTTCGAACACGCCGTCCACCGGCGTGACAGTCATATTCCAGGTATCGATCACCTCGGCTTTGAACCTCATGCCATCTGCCAGGCCCGGCTTGGCGAGCACGAACGGCCAGGCGCCTGGCGCCTGGCGGCCGAAGTAGCCCAGGTAGTACTGGCCGGGTTTGCCGGCAAACGGATTTCCCTGCCACTTGTCGATCGGTTCCAGTCCCTCGGCCGGGCTACCGGACAGTATCTTGCGGAAGAACGCCAGCCGCGGCGGACTTTCCCCGCGCAGGGTCCCGCCCTTCCCCAGCCACGACATATCGTCCGGATCCCTGAATATCTCGCTATGGCCGACATAGGTGCCTGCAATCGCCCCCATCCAGAACCGCAGCACCATCTCCTGCCCCGACAACTGGCCCCAGCGGCGCTCGATATCGCCCTCGTATTTCACTTCGTCGTAGATCACCGGCTTCGAATACACGTCGCGGAACAGGACCGCGCGTTCGACGTCTTCGGCGATGGCCCCGCTTTGCACGCTGACATGCGTTACCCAGGGCTTGGTATGGTTGTACAGCACCATGGCGTTATGGATCGAGCGCAGGTGCTGGTATGGGTCGCGCGATTGCACGATCTCGAAGTAGCGGTCCCACTCCGTCATCTGCTTCTTGCCCAGGTAGTCGAATTCGTTCGCCATCGACCACCATACATTGCGGTAGGAGGCCAGGCGCGCCACCACATAGCGCAAGTAGCGTTCATTGACTTCGGCCGGCATCTGGTCGAAGCCCCAGAAGCCTTTATCGTAGGGGTGGAACAGGATGACATCGGCCTCGACGCCCAGCGCGCGCAGGTCTGCCACACGCTGCTCGAGATGGCGGAAGAATCCGGGGTTGAAGCGTGTGAAGTCCCAGGCCGTGGGCGGCGAACCTTCAAACGGAAAGCGCGGCGGCTGCTGCCTGACGTCCCGGTTCGGAAATACCAGCATGCGGATCTTGTTGAACGGCCCGGCCGCCAGCGTCGCCAAGGTCAGTCGTTCGATGGTTTCCGGCTGGTGGGTCCAGCCATAACTGGTGGTGCCGACCTGCCAGAACGGCGTGCCGTCCTCATAGCCGAAGTGATGCACACCTTTCACGCGGACCGGGCCATGGTTGCCCGGCTTCGCAGCGAAGACTTTGAACTTGCCCCGCTTGCCGTTGAGCGGGGCGCGATTGCTGCGGGTCTCGTACTCCCAATCGCCGGTGGTATCGGGCATGAATCGCAGCTTGTACCGGCCTTCGCCATCGTAGAAGCCTTCGACGGAGAAGGTGCGCGCGCCCTGGCGGAAAGTTGCGGACAATTCCACTTCGAGGAAAGGATTGCCGTCGCGCGGCCCGTCAAGCGTGACCTCCTTGCTGCCCCAGCGTTCGACCGGATCGGCTTCTTGCGCCTGCCCAGCGCTGCAGAGAGCAGCGAACGCGACGATGGCTGCGCTTTTCAGGAGCTTGCGGCGGATCATGGCTGGGGATTCCATCCTTTTCCGTTGGCGTACTGCGCGAAGACCTTGGCGCGGCTGTCGTAACGGGCAGCGTCGGCCGCAGCCAGGATGCGCCCCGCCACGCGCTGCGACAGCACGAGTGGTTTGCCCGCCGGGTCGGTGCTTCCGCCCTCCTCCCAACCACCGCCTCCGCGCGGCTTGCCGTGCCAACCCGCCGCGTTAATGTGCGGGCCAAGGCTGCAATTGATGTAGCGGACGTTGTCCCAGGCAGTGACGACACCCGGCCGCGCGAGGAAAGCCGCGCCCTGCGGCACATCATTGCCCGCAGGGCCAGGGCCATGTGTCAGGCGGCTATTCAGGAATACGAAGCCGGGGTCGGTTTCGGCCACGGTGCGCGCCTGCACCAGGTAGCCGCCGCTGGATGGGTTGGCACTGTCGCCGACAGAGCGGATTTCGGACTCCTCGAACAGCGCTGCGCGATTGTAGCCCCAGATGAAATCCACATTGCCCGCAACAAGGCTGCGGTAGAACCATGCATAGCCCTTGAGCTGGATGGTGTCCTGCTCGCTGAGGAAGCTGGCCTCATTGGCGATGAGACGGCCCTCGCTGCTGAAATTGAGCGCTTCGGCCTGCGCGCCGATGGTCCTGCTGCGCCAGGTCGTGTTGACGAGAGTCAGCGTTTCAAGGCGCAGCAGGTCGGCGTCTTCAACCAGGAACACCGAGCGGCCGCCGCTGGCACCGGGGGCCAGCGGCAGTTGGCCCGCGCCGCTGCCGGGGTTGATGCCGTCGCTGTTTTCTCCAGCAATGACGGCGCCTTCCCGGCTCTCGCCGCGCAACGTGACATTGTCCTTCCCACGCAGGTAAAGCAGGCCTTCGTGCCGGCCTTTGGCAAGGCGGATCGTCACCGGTCTCTCGCGAGCGAAGTTCCGCATCGCATGATTCAAGGCGCCCTGCAAGGTGCGAAAGTCGGACTTGCCGCCCAATGCCACCCGCAGCGTTGTGCCTGGCGGCGCCCGCTCGCGGGTGCGGAAGCTCCAGGCGCCTGGCTTGCCGATGCCTTCAAACTGCGCCCCGCCCAGCATGGCGTCTGGAAAAAGATTGCGGTCGACCAGCACGTAATAGTCGGTGCCATATGCCAGCTTGCCGTCGTGCGGACGGATTGTCGCCGTCGCCGCATCGACGGTGATTGCCTTGTAGCGCACCACGCGCTTCACGCCATCCCGCGCGGCACCAATCTCGTCCAGCTCCATGCCGGGGCGAATGACATCTACCGTCACATTGTCTTTCGCACGAACGATGCGGATCGAACCGTTGTCGCTGAGGGCCGGCGCCTGGTCGAAGCGTAGTTGCAGGCGGGTGTCGACAGGGACATCGCGCTCCTTCACTGCTGGCGATACGCGCCCCGCGGCCCGCTGGCCGTGGCGTGCCGAGGCGGCGAAGGCCGGTCCTACGCGCACCGCCAGCGTCGCCGCGACGTTCGGATCTTCGGCGCTGGCAAGCGTGACCGCCACCTTGCCCACGCCACGCGGCTGCAGCACGAGCTGGCCGTCTTCCACACCGGCTACCAGTACAGCCGGATCACTCGACCTGGCGGCGAACTGTAAAGCTCGCACTTGGCCGCGGCTGGATGCGCGAACGGCAAAGCGCTGCTGCGCATCGCCAATTTGCAAGGCCAGCTGTTTATGCCGGTGGACCAAGCCGATGCTGGTTGGCGCCTGGGCGATATCGCCGGCACGCAGGCCATCGATTTCAAACTGGCCGGCCTGGTCCAGGATGCCGATGCGCGGCGGCAGCGAGTTGGGTTCGTCGACCCCGATCAGGCGCGAGCCATTGAGATAGGCTGTAAGAGCCGTACCATCGACATCAAGGCGAATGGTGTAGAAGGCGTCGCCGGCATCAGGCTCGATCCGCACTTGCTTGAGAAGTTTCGGCTGGCCGTCGGTCATGCCAATGATAACGACCGCCATCCTGCCGGCCGGCTCAACATCGAGGCCAAAGCCAAGCCAGTTGCGGTCATCGCTGTAACGCACAACGACATAGCCCTGCCCGGCCGCACCTGGCGCCGCGCGCATGCGTGCCTCGACGAAATAAGGGCCGGAACTCGCGACGGCGGCTTCCACCGCCGGCGCGAATCTGACTGCGCCCTGTGCGGGCGGCCCGGCGTACGCTCCTGCTGCCGACAGCAGCAAGGCGCAGGCCAGCAGCAGGCAGCGCAGCGGCATGTCAGAACCTGTATTCCACCGAGAAGCGATACACACGCCCCAGCATATCAGCCATCGACGTCACATAGCCGCCGCTGTAGGTGCTGTTGGAAGTCAGTGGCGGCCATTCCCCGGTCAGGTTGTTGACGCCGAAACTGATGGTCGTGTTCTTGATGCCGGTGTAGTTCACGTTCAGGTTGTATTGCTTGTAGGCCTCCACTTCGGTCAGGGTCGAACCGGCGCGCGGGGTGACGTCGGTCACGCTGGAGTTGTAGCGCTGCGACAGCGTGCTGGCCCAGGCGCCGTTGGTGTAGGTAACCGAAGCGGTATGCTTCCAGCGCGGGTTGATCTGCGGCAGGCCGGCCAGGCCGGAGTTCGGCCCCGAACCGCCGAAGCGGCCATCGTTGGTGATGATGCCCACGTTGCTCAGCCAAACGCCGTTTTTCTCTGACTGGAACTCATATTTGTCCATATAAGTGCCGTCCAGTTTCGCATCGAAGGTGCCGAAGCTGGTTTTCGGGAAGCGGTAGCTGGCCGACAGGTCGAGGCCGCGGATGCGGGTCTGGCCGCGGTTGGCCTGGCTCGCCACGATATGGTCGATGGTGCCGTCCGCATTGCGCACGAAGTTCACGTCGTACTTGGCTGGATTCTGCTGGATCTCGGCGATGGTAACCGCGCCCAGCACGTCGCGCAGCTTCAGGCCCCAGTAGTCGACGGTGATCGACAGGTCTTTCACCGGTTCCAGCGCGAAGCCGAAGGAGAAGCCGCGCGACTTTTCCGGTTTCAGGAAGTCATTGTTGGGCGACTTGGTCCAGTAGTTGGTGGCGACGTTACACACCTGGTCATAGGTGTAGCCGGATTTTGGCGTGCCGGTACCGGCCACCAGCGGCTGCGTGCTCGGGCACAGGACCGGATCGTCCATGACCTGGTTGCGCACTTCCGGCGTCGGGTTCTGGATGTCGATGATCGACGGCGCGCGGAAGCCGGTATTCACGTTACCGCGCAGGACCAGTTGCTGGAACGGCTGCCAGCGTGCAGCCAGCTTGGGATTGACGGTGGTCTGTTTCAGGTCGTAGTAGCGGTCGGCGCGTACCGCTGCATTCAGCAGGAACTTATCGGTGATCGGCGCTTCCGCTTCCATCAGCAGCGAAGCGATGGTGCGGTGAATCTTCTTGGCCACGCCTTGCGGCGTTTCGCCCACCAGGTCGGACTGCACGACGTTGCCGGCGGCGTCGATGTGGTAGCTGCCGTCGGCCTTCTTCAGGACATAGTCGAGCGGCGCATTGAAGGTCTGCGCGCCGTCGCGCCGCAACTCACCGGAGACCGCCAGGGTCAGCGCACCGCCCGGCAGGTCCCACAGGCCCTTGGACAGCGTCACGTCCACGCTCTGGTTGTAGGCTTTGTTCAGGCGGTAGGTGTAGTCTTTCGCCTCGATGCTGTCCAGGTAAGCCTGGCCGGCCGCGTCCTGCAGGCCGAAGGGATTCAGGGTGCCATTGTTGAAGCCTTCCTGCGCCTTGGTGTAAAGGATATAGCCGGCGCCGGCACGGGTATCGCGCTTCGATTCGCCGTAATTCAGGCCGGCGCGGTAGTCCCAGCCCAGCACTTCGCCTTCTGCGCTCAGCACGATGCGATCGTTGGACTGTTTGTCGTTGCGGTATGCGGGGCCAAGTTCGGCAGGCCCCCACTGGAAGTAGATGGTGCGGTTGTTCATGTTCAGGTCGCTGACCGTACCAGGCGTCTTGGCCGGGTCGATGAACATGGTCGGCGTGTTGGCGCCGGTATTGCTGCCTACCACCTGCACGGCCGGGGTGATCCCTTTGCCTGGATAGTATTTGCTGGTCGACGGCAGCGAATAGGTAGTGAACGGCTGGGTGGTGCCCGGCACCTGCATGCCGCGGTACTTCTGCACCGTGAATTCGGAGTGCAGCACATCCAGGTCAAGCTTGTGGCCGCCAGACAGGTTCAGGCTCGCGCGGCCGCTGACGTTGATGATTTCGCTGCCGTCGGTCACGGCATTCCAGAACAGCGGATTGCGCGCGCAGCCCGGCGCGTAGACCGGCGTTGCCGCAGTACTGTTGTTGCCCAGGGTCGGGGTAGCGTATGGCGCCACGCAGCCGCTGGCGAAAGTCGGGTTGTAGTTGGAGTTGGCGTTGCGCGCAAAGCCAAAATTGGCAAATGGCGTCGGGTTGCGCGCATCGGGCGTGATGCCCAGGCCCAGCGTGCGCAGGATGGCCGGATCATGCTGCTCCGGACGGTCACCCTGGAACAGTGCATCCTTCTTCTGGTAGTCGATCGCCAGGTAGGCATTCCAGCCGTCGCGCGACAGGTTGCCGGTGCCCAGGATGGCGCCGACGCTCTTCGAATCAGCACCGCCCTTTTGCGTCGGCGCGTACTCAGCCTTGATCGTCGCGCCTTCGAAACCGCGCTTGGTCAGGAAGTTCTGCACGCCGCCGATGGCATCGGCGCCGTAGATCGAAGCGGCGCCGCCGTTCAGGGTCTCCACGCGGTCCAGCGCCATGCGCGGCATCACGTTCACGGAGACATACTGGTCCTGCAGCGGCTCGTTGGCCAGGCGGCGGCCGTTCAACAGCGTCAGGGTGCGCATCGGACCCAGGCCGCGCAGGTTGATGACCGGGCCGGCCGCGCCGCTATTGGTACCCAGCGACAGCGATTGCGGCATTTCCAGCACCAGGTCTTTCAGCTCGGTGTTGCCGCGCGCCAGGAGCTCGCCGGACTTGATGGTGACCAGCGGGGTGGCGCCCTCATTGGCGACGCGGCGGATCAGGGAGCCGGTCACCACCACCGACGCCATCTGCCCTTCGGCGGGCGCGGCGGCCGGGGCGGCGGCCTGGGCGGCTGCCTGGTTTGCCATCTGCAGGACGGCCGCTGCCACAGCTGCCGCCAGCACGGCGCGTTTGGCCTGTGGACCTGGAACGTAATTCATGAGTCTCCTCCATATTAGCGATCAAATTGGTTTGATCGATTTTCTGTTTTGGTATAACCACAGACTAAAGTGGTTAGGCCAATTTCACAAGCAAAAATTCCAATCTTGTGCAAAAAAGCCACTTTTGGTCGGTCCAGATTGTTGTTTTGGCCTGACCACTTTAGAATGAGGCGCATGGAGACCAGGCTATATAAACAGGTGGCGGAGAAGATCCAGGCGATGATCGCCACCGAAGGATTTGCATGCGGCGATCGCCTGCCGTCGGAACGCGAGCTTTCCACCAGACTGGAAGTGAGCCGCGCCTCGCTACGCGAGGGGCTGATCGCACTGGAGCTGACCGGGGTGGTGGAGGTGCGCAGCAATTCCGGCGTCTATCTATGCGACCGTCCGGGCCATTCACCCCTGGCGGAAACCGGGCCGGGACCGTTCGAGGTGCTGTCGGCGCGGCGCGTGATCGAGGCCGAAATTGCCGCCGTCGCGGCCCAGGTGGCCACCGACCGCGCTATCGATGCCATCCTGGTCGCCGTGCAAGCGATGGAGCGCGACCACGACGATGTGGCCACCAATGAACAGGCGGACCGCAACTTCCACATGGCGATTGCCAACGCCACCGGCAACAGCGCGCTGGTGGGCGTGATGAACCACCTGTGGGACCAGCGCGGCCGCCTGTGGCACAAACTCAAGGAGCACTTCCAGACCGAAGAGCTGCGCAAGGAAACCCTGGCCGACCACCGCGCCATCCTGCAGGCCATCGCCAGCCACGATCCGGCAGCCGCCCGCAAAGCCATGCGCGTTCACCTGGGACGCGTTACCCGAACCTTCTCTGCCTAGGAGACCTGCCTTGACCGCATCACGACAATTGCGCCGCCGCGGCCTGCTGCAAGCCGGCGCCGCCGCCCTCCTCGCCCCGCAATGGCTGCCTGCGCTGGCCGCCGCGGCCAATGCCGGTCCCGCAGCGCGCACTGCTGCCTGGCGCCGCGCCGACGCCATCGTCGCCGCGCTGCGCACGCCCGTCAGCTTCCGCAACGAGGATTTCCCGGTCACCGATTTCGGCGCCCAGCCCTGCGGCACCAGGCAAGTGAAAGCCTGGGTCACCCACGACGACCAGGAAATGCTGCCAACCCAGTCCGACGACGCCCACGATTGCTACGCCAGCTTCAAGGCCGCCATCGACGCCTGCGCCGCAGCCGGGGGCGGGCGCGTCGTGATCCCGAAAGGCCACTGGTACTGCGCCGGCCCGCTGGTGCTGCGCTCCAACGTCCACCTCCACCTGCAAGCCGGCGCCCACATCCTGTTCTCGCAAAACCCCGAACACTACGCCCGCCACGGCGACTTCGATTGCGGCGCAAACGGCAAGCTCACGCTCTCGCGCTGGCAAAGCAACGACTGCCTGAACTACTCGCCCATGGTCTACGCCGTCAACGCCAGGAATATCGCGCTGACCGGCGAAGACTGGAGCGCGAAACTGGACGGCCAGGGCGGCGTAGCCTTCAACGAAGCGGGCGATTGCTGGTGGTCCTGGAAAGGCAGGAACCGCACCGTGAACGCCGTCTCGCAAACCACCGCCCCCGGCTACCAGGAAGGCCGGCCGACGCAGGTCGTGCCCAACCCGCTCAACAAACCGCTGGCGGAGATCGCTCCCGGCCTGAATGCCGCCCTGCGCAAGCTGATTGAAGGCGAAGACGAAAAATGGCGCAGCGACGAGCGCTATCTTCCCGCCCTGTCCGAAGCCGGCGTGCCTGTCGAACAGCGCGTGTTCGGCAAAGGCCACTACCTGCGGCCGCCGATGATCCATTTCATCAACTGCAGCAACGTCCTGCTGCAGGGCTACCATGTGCAGAACACGCCGTTCTGGCAGCACCATCCGGTCAACTGCCGCAACCTGGTCATCCGCAAAGTCCACGCCGAAAGCCGCGGCCCGAACAGCGACGGCTTCGATCCGGAAGCCTGCGAGCATGTGCTGGTGGAGGACTGCGTCTTCGATTCCGGCGACGACTGCATCGCCATCAAGGCCGGCAAGAACCGCGACGTGCAGTACGGCCCGACGCGCAACATCGTGATCCAGGGCTGCACCATGCATAGCGGCCATGGCGCCGTCACGCTCGGCTCCGAAATGGCGGGCGGCATCGAGCACGTCTATGCCCGCGACCTGGTGTTCGAGAATACGCATTGGCAAACCGACCCGCTGAACATCGCCATCCGCCTCAAGACCAATATGAACCGCGGCGGCTACCTGCGCCACTTCTACGTCAAAAACGTGAGTATCCCGAACGGCGTGCAACTCAGCGCCTCGCATTACTCCCTGCTGCCCGGCACCCCGATCGACACCAGGGGCCTGGCCACCGCAGCCGGCGCAGTCATCTCCTTCGACTGCGACTACCAGCCTTCCGCCGACAGCGTGCGCATCCGGCCGCCCGAAGTCTCCGATGTCCATATCGAGAACGTCAGCGTCGGCAATGTAACGAAGGGCGGCATCACAGGCTCCTGCTACCAGGCCATCGCCATCCTCGGCCCGGTCGCCAGCGACTATAACGGGCCGCAGCCCGCGCCGCCCGTGCTGCCGGTGCGCCGCGTGACGATCAGCAACTGCGATTTCGGCCATCCGGTCAATGCGGAAAAGCCGATCTGGCTGTACAACGTGTCCGGCCTGCAGCTGGAAAATGTGCGAATCGGCGGCAAGCTTCTTAAGGCTACCCTAAGGTCCTGATTGGACAATCGTAGCGAACGCCAGTATGCTTTCGCAAATGATGATGGACAGCATACTGGCGCGCATCCAGGCTACGGCCTCCTCGCGCGATACGTCCCTGCTGCAGGAATTGGTTGGCACCCTGCGTCCCGCGCATGCCAGCGACCTGCAACAGGCCACCAACCGTCTGCGCGCCCTCGCGCACCTTCTTTCCACCCAGCCTGAATGGGCACGGGGCCTGCGGGAGTATCTCGCCGAAATCATTGGCCAGCGCAAACTGGTGCACCTGCTCACCGATACCGGAGTCCTGCAAAACCAGGGGTTCTTCGGCGAGCTATGGCGCCGGCTGAACCACAAATGGCTGCCGCCAACCGTCAATGACGAATACCTGAAGGACGTCTTCGGGCAAATCTTCGATCGCCAGGACGATTACATCTGGATCAACGGCGTCGAGCCTTCGACCTGGCTGGACCTGCTGCAGGCGCTCGACTTGCCCGCGCAAGGGTGGCTGCAAAGCCAGGTGCTGGGCGAACTACTGGAGGCAGTGCAAGTGCTGTCCTATCGCATCAGTGCGATAGGACTGGAGCCGGAACTGGTGCGGGTCCATCCGGACATCGAACGTTTCGAATCGCCCTTCCTGCGCCAGAATGCCGAAGTGGTGCAGTTGACGGAAGCGTGGCGCGCGCGCCTGGTCGACGCCCAGGTGGAAGTCCCTGACGCGCGCCATCTTGACGTACTCCTCAGCCAGTGTGAGGAGATTATCGGGCGCGTACGCAAGGCGGCATCCGTGCAAGGGGTATCGGTCAGCCTGACCCGCCTGCTGTTGCGCCTGACGCAAAGCATCGACCGCTTGCGCATCCTGCTCGACCTGCTGGAAGCCCCTTCCCTGCAGGAGGCGCTGCCTGCTGCGCTCGGCCTGTTCCAGCAACTGGTGGAGGCCGACAACCGTAAATTGCGCCTCACCGACCTGTTCCAGACCAACACCGAACTGTTGGCATTGCAGGTAACGGAACATGCCGGCCGTTCAGGCGAGCATTACGTCGCCAGCACGCGCGCCGAATGGCTGTCCATGATGCGCTCCGCTGCCGGCGCCGGCTTCATCGTCGGTTTCATGGCTACGCTCAAGGTGCTGATGGCGCGTATGCTGCTTGCCCCTGTCGGCTATGCTGCCCTGTACAGCCTGAACTACTCGCTCGGCTTCATGCTGATCCACGTACTGCACTTCACCGTGGCCACCAAGCAGCCGGCAATGACCGCGGCACGCATTGCCGCCGCCATCGACCAGGGCCAGAAAAAACTGGATGAACTGGCGGAGCTGGTAGTCAAGGTGCTGCGCTCGCAGTTCGTGGCAATCGTCGGCAACGTGGCACTGGCCATGCCTACGGCCTTCATCATTGCAGTGGCTTGGCAGGCCGCTTTCGGCCAGCACCTGGCTGGCGCGGAAAAGGCACAACACCTGCTGCACGATATCGACCCGCTGCATAGCCTGGCCTTGCCGCATGCCGCCGTCGCCGGCGTGTGCCTGTTCCTGGCAGGACTGATTTCGGGCTACTACGACAACAAGGCGGCCTATAACGACATTGCTGCGCGCTTGCGTCAGCTGCGCTGGCTGCGTTGCCTGCTCGGCGAAAAACGCCTGGCGCGCGTCACCGACTACGTCGGCCGCAACCTCGGCGCCCTCGCCGGCAATTTCTTCTTCGGCATCATGCTGGGTACGATCGGCACCATCGGCTATGTCCTGGGACTGCCGATCGATATCCGCCATGTCACCTTCTCCAGCGCCAATTTCGCCTTCGCGCTGGTTGGACTGGACTACCAGCTCACCACGGAGCAATGGCTGTTATCGCTGTCGGGCATTGCGCTGATCGCACTGACCAACCTGGCGGTAAGCTTCGCCCTGGCGCTAATGGTTGCGCTGCGCTCGCGGCGCGTCAGTTTCGGCCGCGGCCAAGCCCTGGCCGGCCTGGTATGGCAGCGTTTCCGGCTGTCGCCGCGCAGTTTCTTCCTGCCGCCGCGCGAGGTGGAGACGAATTGAATTGGCGCCGCTTCCTGCCCGGTTGGCGTAAAGTAGAACGGCTTGCTTAATGGGGGACGACCAGATGAATGAACTCATCCCTGGCGATCTGGAAGCCGACAGTACGGCTTCAGTGGATGGTCTCACTTACACAGTTTCGATAATCCACGACGAAACGGGATACCGGGCGCACCTGACATGGCGGGACCGGGTGGAGCAACAAACGACTCCACCATTTTCAAACGCCCGCTCAGCCATGATCGAGGGCCACTCGCTGGCCGAGGAGTACATCCTGGCATGGCGCAGCCACAGTTAGCCCAACGGCGGCGCCAGCTTGGGCCAAAACGTGCAGCGCACGGTCGTGCATCCTGCGCGCGTTCGCCGCCTTCGACTGTACAATGGCATGACCAATTTACAAATGCCCATCTGAAGGAAGATGCGACTTGGCCCGAACCCGGCAATCAAGGCGGCCCACCCTGCGCCGCATGCTGTTCGCACTCGTGCTGGCATGCACCTTGCCAGCGACCCTCGGCTTCGGCCTGCTGATCCAGCACTTCTATGCCCGCGAGCGCGCCCAGGTTGAGCGCGACTCCCTGTTCGTGGCCCGTTCGATGATGCGGGCGGTCGACCGCGACCTCGATCTCGGCATCGTCGCGGCACGCGCGCTGGCCATGTCGGCGGAGCTTGACCATGGCGACCTGGCTGGTTTCCACCGCAAGGCCGTCAGCATCGTCAATGCCGGTTTTCCGGGCTCGAATATCGTCCTCAGCACACGCGATTCGCTCCAGCTGCTGAATACCTTGCGCCCGTTCGGCGAACCGATACCCGATCCCGGCAGCCGGGAACGCATCCAGCGCGTGTTCGAAACGGGAAAGGTGCTGGTATCGGATGTCTTTATCGGTGGCGTCACCGGCAAGCCGCTGGTCGCCGTCCACGTACCCGTCATACGGGGCGGCCAGGTCGTGTATTGCCTCTCGGTCGGCTACCAGCCGGCCCATCTCCGGCGCGTTCTCAACTCGGAGACCCTGCACAAAGACCGCGTCATCGCCATCCTGGACCGCGAAGGCGTGATCATCGCCCGCACCCATGAAGCGGAACGCTTTGTCGGCAAGCCCGCTTCCGACAGCCTGGTCAAACGGCTGTCCGAGGTTGATGAAGACGTATTCGAATCCATCACCCTGGAAGGCATTCCGGTCTATACGATTTTCACGCGCTCCAGCCGCACCGGTTGGGCGGTTGCCGTGGGCGTGCCGCGCGCCACCATACTGCAGGAGTTGCTGGCATCCGTCACCTGGCTTACCTGGATCGTGCTGGCATTGCTGCTGGCCGGCTTCGGCCTGGCGTGGTTCATCAGCGGAAAAATCCGCCAGCTCGAAGGCTTGATCCACGAACGCACCGACCAGCTCGAGGACGCCAACCTGCGCATCAGTACCGTGGTCGACAGCGTTGGCGAGGGCATCATTACCATCAACGAAGAAGGCCAGATCGAGACCTTCAACCGCGCAGCCAGCCAGATATTCGGCTATACCGCGGAAGAGGTGATAGGGGACGGCATCCAGGTGCTGATGCCGGAATCCATGCGCGCCGCGCACCAGCATGGCATGCAACGCTTCCTGTCAGGCGGCGCGCCGCACGTCATCGGCAAAGGCGCGGTCGAACTGCCAGCCCTGCGCAAGGATGGCAGCCAGTTCACCGTTGAATTAACCATCAGCGCCGTCATCGATGAAGGACGGTACCGCTTTGTGGGCGTGCTGCGCGACGTGACCGAGCTGAAAAAGTCGCAAGCGGCCCTGCGCGATGCCGTCAGGGAAGCGCAGGCGGCCAATGCCGCGAAGAGCTCCTTCCTCGCCAACATGAGCCACGAATTGCGCACGCCGATGAACGCCGTACTGGGGATGGCGCACCTGATGACCACCACGCCGCTGTCGCTGGAGCAGCGGCGCTACCTGACCATGCTGCGTACCTCGGGGCAGTCCTTGCTGGCACTGCTGAACGACATCCTCGACTTTTCCAAGATCGAAGCGGGAAAGATCCAGCTCAACGCCACCCGCTTCGAACTCGATTCAGTACTGCATTCCGTGTCCACCATCATGAGCGTCAATGCGGGCGAGAAGGAACTGGAACTGGCGATCGGCGTCGAGCCGGACGTTCCGCGCCAACTGGTAGGCGACCCGCTGCGACTGCAGCAGGTCCTGGTCAACCTGACCAGCAACGCCATCAAATTCACAGCACGCGGTGAAGTCAGCCTCAAGGTCGAATGCGCAGAGTGCGACGCACAGCACAGCGTCATGCGCTTCATCGTGCGCGACACCGGCATCGGTATTTCACTGGAACAGAAGCTCAACCTGTTCGCGCCCTTTTCCCAGGCCGACGAATCCGTCACCCGCAAGTACGGCGGCACCGGGCTTGGGCTGGTGATCTGCCAGCGCCTGGTCGAACTGCAAGGCGGCAGTATTGCCCTCGACAGCAGTCCCGGCGAGGGCAGCACCTTTACCGTTACCCTGCCGTTCGGCACCGTGCCGGCCGCACAGCAACAAGCGCCAGCCGGTGCCGGCTCGCGGCCCTTGCGCGTGCTGGTGGTCGACGACCATTTCACCAGCCGCGTCTACCTTTGCAAGACGCTGCAAGCCTGGGGCTGGGGCGTTGATGTGGCCTCTTCCGGCGCGGAGGCGGAAAAGATGCTGGCCCTTGCCGGCCAGCGCGCCCTGCCCTATGACGTGATCCTCGCCGACTGGAGCATGCCTGCCGAGGACCAGCGCTATATCGACTCGCTGCGCCAAGCGCAAGAGGCCGTGGCCCCCGTGATACTCATGGTCAGCGCCTATGAACGCAGCAAGATGCTGGAAGAAGACGCCGATCGGGAGGGACTGGTCACCAAGCCGATAACAGCCTCCACCCTGTTCGACACCGTACATGAAATGCTGGACAAGTCCGACACCCGCGAAGTGCTGCCCGACGCGCCGCCCGCCCAGCGCATCAGCGGCCACCTGCTGCTGGTGGAAGACAACGCCATGAACCAGCTGGTCGCTGTCGGCATCCTGGAGCGCGCCGGCGCAACCATCGAGGTTGCCAACAATGGCGAAGAGGCCGTGCGCATGCTGCGCGCCGCGCCCGAAGCCTACCGCATGGTCCTGATGGATGTGCAGATGCCGGTCATGGACGGCTATACCGCGACCCGCATCATCCGCCAGGAACTGGGCCTGAAGCTGCCCATCGTGGCGATGACTGCCGGCGTGATGGAGTCTGAGCGCGCCGATTGCCTGGCGGCCGGGATGGACGATTTCATTCCCAAGCCGCTCGATATCGACGAGATGATGCAGACACTGGAAGCCTACCTGCCGCCTTAAACGCGCACAATCCCCCGGAAGCCGCGCGCCGCGTAATAGGACTCGGCGCCGTTGTGGTACAGGAAGACGTGGCCATAGCGGCGGTCGCAGAACAAGGCGCCGCCCTGCTTGCGGATATCGGCCGGCGTCTGCACCCAGCTCGAGGTCTTGCGGTCGAACTCACCCAGCGTCTGCAGGTGGCGATACTCGGCCTCCGTGAGCAGGCTGACGCCCATGGCCTGCGCCACCTCCAGTGCGCTGCCGGATGGCTTGTTCTCCTTGCGCCCATCCAGCGCGGCCCTGTCGAAACACAGGCTGCGGCGTCCTGCCGGGCTTTCAGGCGAGCAGTCGCAGAAGACAAGCTCTCCGCTTGCGGGAACAACTCCGACAACGTCCGGTTCGCCGCCGGTATGTTCCATTTCCTCAAGCACGCGAAGCTTGCCGGGATTTGCATCCAGGCGCGCACGCACGGCGCTCCACGCCAGTCCTTCATGCCGGGCCAAGTGCTTGAGAAAGCGTTGTTCGAGGATGTCGATCTTCATCCTGCAAATCCTATCAGTGTTCGCGAAAAAATTCATGGGCCGCACGACTTTCCGTATACCTGCAGGCGAAATCCTTGCGCTAGCATCGTGCCCAAATGACCACAGGGAGATGAAATGAAGAAGTTGGGAGTGCTGTTCGCCTTGCTTGTTGCAACCACGACGCCCGCCTTGGCCCAGCAGTTCGCAAAAGGAGCCGACATCGGCTGGTTGCAGCAAATGGAGGCCACCGGCTACAAGTTCTACAACGACCAGGGCAGGCAGGAAGATGCGCTGCAGGTCCTGAAGGACAATGGTATCAATACCGTACGCCTGCGCACCTGGTTGAAGCCCTCGGACGACCGGACCAATGGCCACAACAGCAAGGAGGAAACGGTCGCCATGGCCGTTCGTGCGCAGGAGATGGGCATGCGGATAATGATCAACTTCCACTACAGCGATAGCTGGGCCGACCCGTCGAAGCAGAAGAAGCCCGCCGCCTGGGAGGGCCACGACTTCCCTCGCCTGCTGCAAGACGTCTACAGCTACACCCATGACGTGATGAGCGCCCTCAAGGCGGCGGGCGTCACGCCGGAGTGGGTCCAGGTCGGGAATGAGACGCCGGGCGGCATGTTGTACCCGGAAGGCAGCACCAGGAACTGGCCGCAACTGGCGCAGTTGATCAACAGGGGCCATGACGCCATCAAGGCCGTCAGTCCTTCATCCAAAGTAATCCTGCATCTTGACCGCGGCAACGACAGCAAGCGTTTCCGTACCTGGTTCGACAACGCAAAGGCCAACGGCGCACGCTACGACGTGATCGGCATGTCGTATTACCCTTACTGGCTGCCCGGCAAACCAGATTACAAAAAGTCGATCGACGCCCTTGCCCGCAACATGAACGACATGGCAGCGCGCTACGGCAAGGAAGTCATGGTGGTTGAAACAGGCGGCGAAGACACTCGCGCGCAAAACACCTACGACATGCTGGTCGCAGTGCAACGCAAAGTCAAGGCGGTGCCCGGCCAGAAGGGCTTGGGCGTCATCTATTGGGAACCCCTGGGTGCGCGCAGCTGGAGCCAATACCCGCTCAGCGCCTGGGGCGATGACGGCAAGCCGACCAGGGCCATGAAAGCCTTCCTCGCGGAATGATCAAGCCGGCCCGGCTTATTTGGCAAACTGCTCCAGGTAGCGCTGCGCATCCAGCGCAGCCATGCAGCCGGTCCCGGCGCTGGTAATCGCTTGCCTGTAAATGTGATCCTGCACGTCACCCGCAGCAAACACTCCGTCGATCGAAGTCACGGTTGCCATGCCATCCAAGCCGGACTTGGTCTTGATGTAGCCGTCGCGCATGGCCAGCTGGCCCTGGAATATGCCTGTATTCGGTTTGTGTCCGATCGCGATGAAGACGCCGTGTACCGCCAATTCTTCCAGTTCGCCCCCGGCATGCTCCAGGACCGCGCCGGTGACACCGGCATCGTCCCCGCGGACTTCGTGCAGTGCCGCGTTGAGTTTCAGGGCCACCCTTCCTTCGGCAGCTTTCGACATCAAACGATCGACCAGGATAGGCTCGGCGCGGAACCGGTCGCGCCTGTGGACCAGCGTTACCCGCGCAGCGATATTGGAGAGGTAAAGCGCCTCCTCCACCGCGGTATTGCCGCCGCCAACCACCAGCACTTCGCGGCCGCGGTAAAAGAAGCCGTCGCAAGTAGCACAAGCCGAAACGCCGCGCCCCATGAACGCCTGCTCCGATGGAAGCCCCAGGTACTGGGCCGAGGCGCCGGTGGCGATGATCAAGGCATCGCAGGTATATTCGCCGGCATCGCCAACCAGCCGGATCGGGCGCTCTTGGAGATGGGCGGTGTGGACATGGTCGAATATGAACCGGGTACCAAAGCGTTCCGCATGGTCCCGGAAACGCTGCATCAAGTGCGGGCCCTGGACGCCGAGCGGGTCGGCCGGCCAGTTTTCCACATCGGTTGTGGTCATCAACTGGCCGCCCTGCTCCAGCCCTGTAACCAACGTCGGCTGCAGGTTGGCGCGGGCAGCGTAGACGGCGGCGGTGTAACCGGCAGGGCCGGAACCAAGAATGAGCAGGCGGGAGTGTTGTGGCATGTCGGAATCCTCAAATAAGCGCAATACTGAGTAAATACCGGCATGCCTGCAAAAAGTTCATTGGAATGAATCAGAACGCTTTTTTTCCCGGCATCAGGTCATGCGGGTGGCGCCAGCCGGGAAGATCGCTGATGCGTGCCTTCCAGGCCGCGATATTGGGAAATTCGCTCATGTCGATCCCGGTTTCTTCCGGCATGTAGACATAGCCGATCAGCGACAAATCCGCGATGGTCAATCGGTCGCCGACCAGGTAGCTGGCCCCAGCCAGGTGCTTGTCGACGATCCGGTAGGCGCCAATCGCGCGCTCGCGCAGGAACTGCGTGACCGGCGTTTCGCCAGTCTTCTGCAGGCCAACCATGAAGCGCAAAGTGGCGTAATAGCTGGTGAACTTGTGGTTGTCGAACAGTATCCAGCTCCAGATGTCGCGCTTTTCATCGTCATTCCGGGGGCCGAACTGGCCGGTCACCTCGGCCAGGTAGTCAAGGATCACGCCGGACTGGCAAATCTTCAGGCCCTTGTGCTCGAGTACCGGGATCTCGCCCATTTCATTCAGGTTTTCACGCCAGCTTTCGCTGCGCGTCTCGCCGCCGAAGTAGTCCACTACTACGGGTTCCCAGTCCGCCTTGGCCAATGCCAGGAACAGCGCAACCTTGTACGAGTTGCCGGAAGCAGCAAAGCAGTGCAATTTGAATTCCGCCATCATGGTCCTTTTGAGTTGGATGTAGTCAGGCGGACAATAGTAATGCAGTTTGCCGGCGGCTGCAGGCGCCCTACTTCACCAGCACTTTGTCGGTACGGCGCAGCCATGCTTCGTGCAGGACCGTCCAGGTCGCGCCACCGTCGGTGGTGGAATCCCACACGTGGTGCACGCCGCCAGCAGTTGGCTTCCATACCGTGCGATGGAATTCCCGCTCGCCCTTGTCGTTGATGAAGTAGCCGGTCATGAGCATGCGGTCGCCCTGCCAGCCGCCATCGATCGGCGCGAAATTGCCGCGCGCGCTGGTCCAGACATGGCGCCACAGCTTGTGCTTGCGGTCATACATGCTGAGGCTGGTGCCCGCGCCATTTTCCGCGCCATTACCGCGCCACCACTCCTGCAACACGCAGCCCTGCTCGATTTTCTCGATCAGCGTGTGGCCGAGCAGCTTGCCGTCCCGGTCGAACGCCTCCCAGTTGCCGACCCAGTAATCGAACTGCTTGAATTCAGGAGCGCTGCAAGCCGCATTTTCAGCCCCGTGCGCGGCGGCGGCGATCAGCATGGCAACGGCAATCAGGAGCTTGCGAATCATTTTCTTTCCTTTGATGTGTGGTTGGATGCAGCCATTGTCGCCACCGGAGCCTCCGAGCGACAGCCATCAGATGAACAACGTGCTTTCAAAAATGAACAACGCGTTAGAATGCGGCAATGAGCAAATTCCTGACCAGCCGACTCGCCTGGAACGATTACCAGGTCATTCTTGCCGTTGCCCGCCACGGCTCCCTGTCCAAAGCCGCCGAAGCCCTGGGTTCCAGCCATCCGACCCTGTTCCGCCGCATCCGCGATATCGAGGCGGGGATCGGCGCCACCTTGTTCGAGCGCAGCCGCCAGGGATACCAGCCGACGGCAGCCGCGACGGAGCTACTGGCGCTCGCAGAAGAATTCGACCAGCGCCTGCGCGACCTGGAACGGGACGCCGGGCTGGGTACCGCCGGCCGCCTGACCCTGGCCACGACCGAGGTGCTCATGCCCCGCATCGTGCCGCCGCTGCTGACGCGCTGCCGGCGCGAGCTGCCCGACACTACGATCAACCTGCAAATCGGTGAAAACCTGGCAAACGTGCGCCAGCGCGAAGCTGATATCGCCTTGCGCTCCGGCGGTGAACCGGAGGGAGACCTGATCGGCCGTGTGATCTGCAATATCGAGGTGGCTATTTACGCCCCCGTGGACTGGCCGAATGTGTCCGAAGAAAACTTGCACGAGCAGACGTGGGTCACCGTCGATGAATCGCTGGGACACCTGGCTTCATCGAAATGGCTTGAAGCGGAAGGCCTGATGCGGCGCGCGGCGGTGCGCTGCTCCAGCACCCTGGCTGTTTCCGGGCTGCTGGAAGAGGGACTGGGCGTCGGCATATTGCCTTGCCACCTGGGCGATGCCAACCCGCGTTTGCGCCGCGTTTCGCCGCTGTTGACGGACTTCCGCTCGCAGTTGTGGCTGCTCACGCCGCGCCAGCTGCGCGGCGTGCCGAAGATTTCGGCGACGGTCGAATGCCTGACCGCCGGCCTGCGCGAGATGAAAGACCTGTTTGAAGGCCGAAGCCCTTAGTTCAGGTAGCTGCTGCGCGCCTTGCGCTCCTTGCGGAACAGCCAGGGTTCGAGCGGGTCGCGCTCCGACCATAAACCGACCCGGGAATTGCGCGCCGACGCTTCAACTGCAGGCAGCGACGGGTCATGGTTGTATTGCGGGTAGACCCAGGCCATTCCTTTACGGACCTGCGCCACGTTGGCGTTGACATCACCGCAATGGACCACGGCGACCGTGCGGCCGTAGCGATCCTGTTTCCCCGAGCCGAGGGTCGCGTCGCGGCCAAAGCACAGGTCCGACAACGACTGCTTCGAGCGCGCGCCGAAAGGCTGCTTTTTCTCAGGCGCGTCGATATTCGCAAGGCGGACTTTTACCGGCCGGCCTTTGCTCAGCACAGTCAGCGTATCGCCATCGGAAACGCCGATGACCGTGTCTGCGTAAGATTGATTGCATATCATTGCAAAGATCAGTGCAAGCTTCTTAATTTCCTTACTCCACTTGTTGGGACGGCCGCAATTGTATCGTCACAGCGCGACTTCCGCTGCAAGCTTGAACGTGCGCTGCCCACTTCCCGTCACCTCTCGCAAGGCATCCTGGCGGCCGTCCTCGAAAATCTGTGTATTGCGCGTATCAGGCCCCAGTGCATTACTTGCGGTGGCGCGCAAGGCCAGGCCCGGCCGCAATCGCCAGGTGGCGTGCAGGTCCAGCCGGCGTTCGGTATTCCGCCCGCTCCATTGCGAGACCGATGCATGTGCCAGGCTGCCCTTCTGCAGGTTCCAGTTGAAGCCTGCCGTCGCTTGCGCGCCAAAGCGGAAATCGAGGCCCCCATTGATTGTCAGCGGCACTTGCTCGCCAAGCCGGTTGCCCGGCGCCGGCACCGAATCCACATGCGACCAATTGCGCGTCACTCCCAGCCGCGCCCTGGTCCCCTCGCCCAGCGCCATGCGCGCGTCAAACTCCAGTCCCTGGGTAATGGCGCCGCCGATATTGCCTGGCGAAGCCACCCATTTACCCTTGTCCTGGAACAGCACCGGCTGGATAACGCTGCTAATGCGACGATGATAGGCCGCCAGGCTAACCATGCTCTCCTTGCCGAAATAGCTTTCGTAAGCGGCATCGATGCCCCACGCCAGTTCCGGGCGCAAGCCCGGGTTGCCCTGCACGTCGGGATTTGCCGGACCGTTGCCATTGTTGACAGTAAAACGGCGCGGCACCAGGTCGCGCGTATTGGGCGCCTTGTAGCTGCGTGCGAGGCCAAGCCGCAATTGGTCGCGCGACCCGGGCAGGCGCCACAGCAGATGGGCCACCGGACTCAAGACGCTGGACGTGCTGCTGACGTCCGCCAGGTCACGTCCATTGGTCAGGGTGCGCAGGCTTTCCCAGCGCAGGCCGAGGTATGCATCGAGCCCATTCGATACCGTCCATTCGTCTTGCGCGAACATGGCCAATCGCCGCACACGGGCGATGTAGCGCTGGTCAAGCCCGCCAAGCGGTTCGCCTGCCGCACTGGAATCTTCCTGGCGCCGCCATTCCGCGCGCCGTGCCGCCGAGCCGTCCCAGCCCGCTGCCAACACGTGCCTGCCGCTACCGCCCAGGCGCAGCTTGCCGCTGCTGCTGGCGCCATCGTCCGCTGCGCTTGCGACGACGTGGCGCAGCCGGAGCGCATCCCCCGCCGCATTCCCTCCATTGAAAATATAGTCGCTCTTGCGCCGGTTACGCGCCAGTCCGGCTTTCCAGTCGATGCGGCCTGCTTCCCCGAGGCGATGGCTGGCCTCCATGTCGCTGCGGGCCATGTCCGTGCGGGCATCTGCGCTGTAGGTACTCGTTGGAAAATCGCTCGAATCGCCGATCAAGGCGGCTTCCCGGGCAGCGCCACGGTTGCGGCTGCGCGCATGGTCGAGCAGTCCTTGCCAGGCCACTTTCGTTCCACCGTCGAATTTCCAGTTCAGGCGCGGGACCAGTCCCACGCGTTCGGTGGCAGAAAAGTTCTGCTCCGACGTGAGGCGCCTGGCCGACAATGTACGCTCAGCGATGCTAGCGTCTGCTGCACTCTTTCCGCGTGCGGCCTGTATCGTCACGTTGCCGGAATAGTCGTCACCAGGGCGCGACAGGTCAAACGACGCTTCCGGTGACCAGCCGGCGCCCGACTCGTTGCCGGCCAGCGTGGCCTGCGACTTGGCACGCCCTGCACTTCGGCGCAAAACGATGTTGATGCTGCCCGCAATACCCTGGGTGCTGCTGTCTGCACTTGCACTGCGCAGGATTTCAATGCGCTCGACAAGCTCCGGCGCCAGGCTGTCCGGCGAAAAACCCGGCGGTGCCGGCTCTCCATTCAGCAGGAATTGCGTGCGTCCGCCGCCCAATCCCCGCATCTGCACCTGCCCCCCGTTCACCGTCACCCCAGGCTGGCGCCGCAGGGTATCGGCCAGGCTCGGGTCGCCGAAGCGCAAAAGCTCTTCGCGTGAAACGACAATCCGACCCGCAATGTCGTCGCGACGTTGTTGCAAGGTTCCGGTCGCCTTGACCTCAACACGTGCCATGTCGTTGTCGGCGCTGGCGCAAAGCGGAACTAAAAACAGGGAAAGCAGGATTCGCATCGTAATGCTCATGTGGTGAAAGAACGATGCGCATTGTTCGCGAGAGTTTCGATAAAGCGATGCGGATTGTGACGAACACCCGGCCCACCGGGACGAATGCCCAAATGCGGCTGATATACTGCCGCGCCATGGACCGACTACTTTCAATGCCGCCTTGGCTGCGCGCTTTGCTGGCCAACTTCGCGCTGTGGACGCTGGTATGCGCGCTGGCCGGCATCACCACCTACAGCGACCGCATCGACAGCGGCGACACGCGCAGCTATTGGCTGATGACAGCCGGCTGGTGGTTCGGCTACTCGGTGATGATGGTGCAAAGTTATTTGCTGTACATGTTCTACCGCCTCCGTCCCGCATGGCTCGCCAGCATGCGGCGCGTCGGCATGGGCTACCTCACCTTCCTTGCAGTTTGCTGGCCGACCGCAATGCTTGGACTGGCCTTGCGCCGTTGCCTCAAATTCGACCTCCCTCCGACCCTTGGCAATGCGTGGAACTATGTGCTCACCATGGATAAACTCGAGTGGTTCGTCGAATACGTGCTGCTGACGATGGCCTTCGGCGTTGTCGTGGCGATCCTCCTTTGGCGCCAGCGGCGCCAGCAAGACCGGCAACTGGCCCAGGCCCTGCTATCGCTTGAGCGCCAGCGGCTCGCCGCGCTGCGCGGCCAACTCGAACCGCACTTCATTTTCAACACGCTGAGCGCGATCGGCGCCATGGTACGCATGGACGACAAGGCGCTCGCGCTGGACGGCTTGTCCCGCCTCGGCGACTTGCTGGAATACGCCTTGCTCAGCAGCGAATGCGATTGGGTGGAAGCCGCCAAGGAACTTGAATTCGTCAGCAATTACCTGGACCTGCAGCGCCTGCGCTTTGGCGAACGACTGCAGGTACGCATCGAGGGCGCGCATTTGCTCGATGACGGCGTCGACTGCCCGCCGATGCTGCTGCAGCCACTGGTCGAGAATGCCTTGCGCCACGATCTTGAATGCCATGAAGGCGCCAGCGATATCGAAGTGGCTTTCGTTCGGCATGGGGAGCACCTCAAAGTGCTGGTCTCGAACCCGGCCAGCCTGCAGCCCGCACCTTCCGCGGGCCTGGGAATCGGCTTGCGCGGCATTCGGGCACGCCTTCAACTGGCCTACGGTGACGCGGCCTCCCTGGCCACCAGGCATGTCGGCAACCGCTTCGTGGCGGAGCTGTCACTTCCCTGGAGCTGTCGCCAATGAAAGCACTCATCGTAGATGATGAGGCCCACGCCCGCACCAACCTCCGGCTTGCCCTGTTCACTTTGGGATGGGAAGTTGCTGGGGAATGCGCCGGTGCGGCGGCCGCACGATCCTTCCTTGGATCAGGCAGTGCGGACATTGTGCTGCTCGACGTGCAAATGCCCGTGGAGTCGGGACTGGATTTCGCACTTGAACTAAGCCGCCTTGAATCGCCGCCGTTAATCGTATTTGTAACTGCCCACCGGGGTCACGCACTGGAAGCATTCGACGTCCACGCCCTCGACTACATCGTCAAACCGGTTGACGAACGCCGGCTGCAGCAAGCGCTCGAGCGCGCCGGCAGGCTGGTCGACCAGCGCGCCGCATATACGCGAGCCCTGCGCGGCTTTGTCGATCCATTGCCCGGCTACTGGACCGAGCTGGCCGTGCGCTCAGTTGGCAGGATAGACCGCGTCAACCTGTCGGACGTGCTATGGATTGAGTCTGCCGGAAACTATGTCGAACTGCACCTGTCGCAGCGCACCTTCCTGCATCGCAGTACCCTGTCGGAGCTGGAACGCTACCTGGACCCGGCGCAATTCCTTCGCATCCACCGCCGCATCCTCGTACGTAGCTGCCAGATGCTGGCCATGCGCCAGCTCCAGGAAGGAAGCCACGAACTGACGCTGGCCGGCGGTGCGCAACTGCCGGTCAGCGAGCGTTATGCCGCGTCGGTGAAGACGCGCCTGGCGCGCCCTACTCCACCCAGCTGAAGCCATCGCGCGCCAGCAGTGCGAACGACTCGGAAGGGCCCCAGGTCCCGGCCGCGTAAGGATTCGGCTTCTCGGCCAGTGCGCTCCAGCCATTGATGATCGGGTCAGCCCATTCCCAGGCCGCTTCCAGTTCGTCGCGGCGCATGAAGTGGGTCAGGCGGCCACGCACCACGTCGATCAGCAGGCGCTCATAGGCCTCGGCCCTGCGCTGGGAGAATGCCGACTGCAGGTCCAGGTTCAGCGCTACCTGCTGCATTTGCATGCCGCTGCCGGGCTGCTTGGCCATGAGCTGGAGCTTGATCGCCTCTTCCGGTTGCAGTTCGATCACCAGCCGGTTGGCCACGCCGCCCGGCGTTTCCGGGAACAACGGGAACGGTGGATTCGCGAACTCAATCACGATCTTGGACGACCGGCGCGCCATGCGCTTGCCGGTACGCAGGTAGAACGGCACTTTGGACCAGCGCCAGGTATCGACATAAGCGCGCATTGCCACGAAGGTCTCGGTACTGCTGCCTTCCGGTACATTGCGCTCCTCCAGGTAGCCAGGCACTTCCTGGTTGCCGCTCACGCCGCGCACGTATTGGCCGCGCACTGTGTCGCGCGCAATGGAGGCAAGGCTGAATCGGCGCAGCGAGCGCAGGACCTTGAGCTTCTCGTCGCGCACCGCATCCGGCGCCAACGAGGCCGGCGGTTCCATTGCGACGATGCACAGCAGCTGCAGCAAGTGGTTCTGCACCATGTCGCGCATGGCACCGGCGCTGTCGTAGAAACCGGCGCGGCTGCCCACGCCCACTTCTTCGGCCACCGTAATCTGCACGCTGGTGATGTTCGGCGCGCGCCACAGGGGCTCCAGGATCGAGTTACCAAAGCGCAGCACCATCAGGTTTTGCACGGTCTCCTTGCCCAGGTAGTGGTCGATACGGTAAATCTGCGATTCCTCGAAATGCCTGCCGACTGCTTCATTGATCTCCACCGCGGACGCCAGGTCGCGGCCGAGTGGTTTCTCGAGCACCACGCGCGCATTGCGGTCGACCAGCTTGGCTTCGGACAGTTTGTCGCAAATGGTGGTAAACAGCGACGGCGCGGTCGCCAGGTAGAACACGCGCTCCGCACCGGGGCGCGAGACTTTTGCCAGCGGCGCCATGCCGTCTTTTTCCACATCGATGCGCACGAACTCCAGCAGCTGCTGGAAACTGCGCCAGGCCTCATCCGTAAAGTTTTCGCCGCTGATAAAGGGGCGCGAATGCTCCTCGACGAAGGCCAGGTAAGCCGCGCGGTCATATTCCTGGCGGCCCGTGGAAATGATGCGTGTCCCAGGCGGCAGGTTGCCGTGCAGGTGCGCCATATACAGCGCCGGCAGCAGCTTGCGCATGGCGAGGTCACCGACCCCGCCGAAGATGATCATGTCGAGTGGCAGGCTGGAATCGAATTGGGGAGTAGAAGTCATATCGAGCTAAAGTTCAGTCACGGTAGCAAGTCGGAACGCTAATAATACCCAAACTCTCATTTTGCGGCAGAAACCGCAAAAATGGCCCGGTGACGCCACTACCCCAGCGGCGCTCAGTTTTCCTTGGCGACTTCCGGCATGGCCGAGGAATGATGATTCATGATCTTCCACTCACCATTGATCTTTTCATAGACGTAGGTATAACGCGCCCTTACCTTGGCCGGCTTGCCGTCCTTGACGATGTCGAAGGTGTACGCGCCACTATCAAGGGCAGTGTTCTCGTCCAGCACACGGATCTGGCGATAGTTGATCGTGCCTTTCGGCTTCAAGGCCAGGAAGTGGTCGAAATAGTCGCCAATCTCCGCCGGGGTCGCGCGAATCCTGTTGGACACGGTTGGCTGCAGGATGCCATTGGCCGCGTACAGTTTGACGACTTCGCTGGTCTTGCCTGTCGCAAGCGCCGCGTTCCACTTGTCGAACAAGCCCGCAATTTCCTTTTCAGCCGCCGTAGCGGGAACTGCCGCCACACCCTGATACGACACAGCCGGTTCAGCGGCGTGCACGACCGGACCAGCGAGCAAGGCGGCAACAAACAGCATGGACTTCATATGGGTTTCCTTTTGATGATTGAAGAGAACCCAGTATGCAAGCCCCTGCGAAAACAAAAATCTGCCGGCCGGCGGTGACGGCCTATGCCGCCTGGCATATAATCGGCACGATAATCTTTTACAAACCTGCATGTGACGCCTCCATCAAATCCCCCCGCGGCCCTTGCCGACAATGCGCGCAACACGCGCCGCCAGTACCGCCTCGGCGAAAGCAGCGCGGCGCGATGGCGGCTTCTGACCGATGCGGCGGCGATCCTGGCCAGCGATGGTGCCCGTCCCAAAGCGCTGTCCAGCGTACTTGCCAAAGCGCTGGCATTCCTTTCCCTCGAAGACGGCGTGCTGCTGGAGACGCGGGACGACGGCCTGCATGTTTGCGCCGCCCAGGGTTCCGTATCGCCTGTTGGCGCACGCATCATGCCCAGGTACGCGCTGGCCGCCGCCACGCAGCACAACCAGCAGGCGCCCGTCATTGGGCATGGCGTAAGCAGTGCGCTGCGTATCAGCCGCGACCCGCAGGTTGGAATGGAGGTATTGGTGCCACTGCACTTTGATGGCAAGAACTGCGGCGTTCTCGGGCTACTCAGCGCGCCGCCCGCACCGCCACCGAATCCGGAAGACATAGCGACCCTGCAGGCCGCGGCCACGCTCCTTGCCGCGGCCATGGCAGCTTCCAGGCATACTGCGGCGCGGCCAGTACGGCCAGGCCTGGCGGAGATCAGTGAAGTGCTGACCCCGCGCGAGTTGCAGGTCTTCGCGCTGCTGCCGAGCGGCATGACCAATGCGGCAATGGGCGAACAATTGGGGATCGCGACCGGCACTGTCAAAGTCCACGTCGAACGCATCCTGCATAAACTGGCGCTGGGGGACCGGACCCAGGCCGCCGTGCGCGCGGCCGACTACGGATTTGGCGCATGACGATGCCTGACCGCAGGCAGCACCCGCGCCACTGGCCGTTGGCTTGGAAAGGTAGCGTCGTCATCGCCGCCTCCACCGTCCTCCTGCTGGTGTCGGCGATCACCAGCTACCGGCTGGAGCGCAACACTGCCGTCGCGACGACGGACATGATGCGCACCATGCAGGCGCAAAGCGAGATCCAGCACCTGCATATGCTGGTCGCCGAAGCGGCAACCGGCGTGCGCGGCTATTTGCTGACCGGGCGCGATGATTTCCTGACGCCATATCGCGCAGCGAACAAACAACTACCCGCAACCGTGGCCAATTTGCAGGCCACCGCGACCGACCCTGAGCAACGCGAACGCCTGCAGCGCGTACTGCCGCTGCTGCAGGCCAAGCTGGCCAGCCTCGACCAGTTGCGCGGGCAGCGTAATGCCAGCGAAGCCGAACTGCAGGAGCACCTGCTGCGCAGCAAGCAGATCCTCGACCAGCTGCGTGCCGAGATGTCCGCCATGAACCGGCGCGAGGCCGCCCTGGTGGCACAACGCACGGAAGAATTGCAGCAGGCGACGAACCGCAATCTCTGGACCACAATGGCCATCATTCCGGTCGGCCTGGCCGGTGCGCTGGCGACGCTGATATTCATCATCGGCCTGGTACGGCGGGTTCGCCTGGCGGCAGAGAATGCGGAACGCCTGACGCTCGACCTGCCTTTGGCGCCGGCTCTCGACAACACCGACGAACTGGGCCAACTGGCCGAAAGGCTGCACCAGGCCAGCTTGCTGCTGGCGGGCCGCGCTTCCGCAGCGCAGGCGGCCAGCGTGGCCAAGACGGAGTTCCTGGCGCGCACCAGCCACGAATTGCGCACCCCGCTGCACGCCATCCTCGGCTATGCGCAGTTGCTGGCAGCCGATTGCCGTGAACCGCGCGAGCGCGAACATGCGGCGCAGATCAGCAGCGCCGGCCAGCATTTGCTATCGCTGATCAACGAGGTACTCGACATCGGCAGCATCGAGGCCGGCAAACTGGCCCTGGAAAACGCTCCGGTCGCGCTGGCGCCCCTGGTGGCAGAGGCGCTGGCCCTGGTACAGCCGATGGCAGGCAAGCGCTCGGTCCAGCTGCGAGTCGGTCTCGCAACCAACTGCACCGTGCTGGCGGACCGTCAGCGCCTGTTGCAGGTATTGCTTAACGTGCTCTCCAACGCAGTCAAATACGGTGCGTCCGGCGGCACCGTCGGGATTGGCTGGCATATCGAGGACAACACCGTCATCATCGATATCGATGATGACGGTGCCGGCATTCCGCCGTCCCGCCGGCATCGACTGTTCGCGCCATTCGACCGGCTCGGTGCTGAACGCAGCCGCACCGAGGGGGCGGGCCTGGGACTCGCAGTGTCGAAAGCCTTGATGCAGGTGATGCGGGGCGATATCAACCACTCCGCCCGTTCCGGCGGGGGCAGCCGCTTCACCCTCACGCTGCCGGCCATGCTGGACGATGCGGCTGCCATGGTGAGCGTTCCAGGCGCCGCCACGCCACCAGCTGTACCCGCGAACGCGGCCACGCATCATGCGCTGCTCATCGAAGATGATGCGTCGACCCGCATCCTGGTCAGCACGCTCCTGCAACGGCGTCCACACTGGCGCCTGGCCGTCGCCGCAGATGCGGCCGGCGGCGCCGCACTGGCACATGAAACGCAGCCAGACTTGCTGCTGCTCGGAGCCGGTCTGTCCGATTCCTTCGTCTCAGCGGGCGGAGATGCGGCGGGCATCGCCCCGATATTGCTCGGCGCGGCGACAGGAACGGCTGGCGCGGGCTGGCAGCACCTGGCCAAGCCGCTCAAAGTACCGGACTTTTACGCCATGTTGGACAAGATCGAGCAATCGCCATGATGGAAAACGAAGTACTCGCCTCACGCATCCTGATCATCGATGACCAGCCGGCCAACCTGCGCCTGTTGGAAGACCTGCTTGCCGGCGAGGGACTGACGCAAGTGGTATGCACAACGGATGCCAAGATGGCGCTTGGCCTGTATAACGCCTTTGACCCCGACCTGGTTATCCTGGATTTGATGATGCCCGAGATCGATGGCTATGCGGTGCTGGAACAACTCAAGCGCCGTGGGAATCCCTTTGATTTTCGCCCGGTGCTGGTCATTACCGCCGACGCCACAAGCGAAGCCAAGCTGCGCGCCCTGTCCCTTGGCGCAAAAGACTTCCTGAGCAAACCATTCGACACGCTGGAAGCGATGCTGCGGGTCTGGAACCTGCTGGAGACCCGCGTGCTGTACAAACGCCTGCAAGCTTTGGCGCCGCAGGAAAGCCTGGCACCGCAAGGCTACCGCAGTCGGCGCGACTAAGGAAGGCGGCATGAGCAGAATAATGAAATTGGCGAGCGCATGCTCACTGCTCATCATTTCGTTCCCCGCCTGGGCAGGCGGCGTGATTTGCGAAGCTCCGTACTTTCGCCCCGGGGATGGCGGTCCAGATAGCGAACTGTGCGCGATTCAGGCAGCCGCAAAGCGATTCCTGGACCAGCAAAACATCAAGAATAAGACGGACTGGAAGCCACTCGGCCCCGACATCCGCATGATGTTTGACCCTTGCCTTGTTCCGTTGGGCGCAACCTGGGCAATGCATGAAGCCAGGAAGAGCGTCATGGTCAGTTGTGACCGAACTGTAGCCTCCGCCTACGAGCGCAAGTGGACGGTCGCGGTGGCAGTCTCCGGCGAAAGCGTGCAGCTCAATTACCACATTCACAAGGCAGCCGGCGCGTTCGTTCTCCGTGAGCAAACGCGAAGCAAGTTGAGGTGGAAGGCCGGATACCCATCTGATGAAACAATGGTACCGAAATGCGTCGTCCCCTTCGCCGTCGAATGGCGCGGCGGCCCCATGAACAGTGTCGATGTCATCTGCCGCAAAGCGATTCAGACCACATGGGGCAAATGGAACTGGCGCGTCAGGGTACCTGTCGAACCGTCGCCAGCTCCGTAACACAGCCAGCGGATGCTTTTCAGCACAAGGCAGTGCTCGCCGGGCTAGGTCCGCGACCGCTTTCGACGATCCCCGTTGTTACGCTGAAATTCAGGGCCTGACATAACCCGCGATGCGACATCATCGGGGATGCCTCGATCCTTCATGTATTCAACGGCGGTTTCAATACTACCGTGGGTCGCGAGCATGATAGCCTTCTCCACCATGATCGCTTCACTAAACGAAGTTCGTCTGTCAATAGTGCCCATACGTCCCACCTCCATGTTCCGCAGCCTTCTGCTGCAATAGCCTAGTGATTTACAACCTACAGTTACTATCGATGCTTATTTGTAAATGTAGCGTAGAAATCTACTGTGGCGACGTTCGATAGAAGTGGTAACCCAGACGGGGGCTGGGCAAGACTGTAAGACGCCCATGCAGAAACCATTCAAAAAAAAATCGAAAAAGCCCCGATTTTCGTCGAGGCTTTTTCAGTGTTCTGGCGGATAGCAGTGGAATCATGTGCACAGAGAGGGCGGAAAATATGAATGCATGGGCAGCAAAAACAGTCGCCAGGAGCCAAAAAACCGGGGGGCAACCGCATCCGCCAGCGAAAACTGGCGCCGCTCCATCGTCTGGTTGGCGGGCGGCCGGGCCTTCCCATCGTCCAGTAATGCATTTAATGGCAGGCAGGCGCTTAGCAAGGTAATGGCGAAGATCAAGCAGGTATGACGCCAATCGATACGCCCACGCCCATGAAAATGCTCCATATATCGCTGCGGCAGAAAGCCCAAGGTCACTCTGTATAGCGGGTGCCATGACGCCGAATGCGTAGTAAAGAACGCCCCATGAAATCACCTGCGTCAGTCCCAAGGTAAGCACTGCGATAGCAGGTCTCTTCATCGCAATCCTTTAAGCGGCGCTCCGGCAGCATCCCGGCAGGAACATCGACCACACTTGCTCGATAAACGATGCGCGCGATGGATATTTGCTTCCTGCGTAAAGCCCGATCTTGCGTGGATGATTGTTAGCCGGGAGGTTCCGAAACGTGCCAAACACCTGGTCCCAGATCACGAGCGAATGGCCAAAGTTGCTATTGCCCTCTCCAGCGCAGCTGGAGTGATGCCAACGGTGAATCTCACTGGTACTAAATACGTAATTGAGCCACCCAGCGTGCAGCGGCAGGTTCGCGTGCTGCACCATGAGAACCGGCAGTGTCACCGAAAAGTACCCAAGGATCACCGCTTCCAGTGTTCCCAGCACCAGTAACGGCACAATGCCCATCATGTAATTCAGCGCGTAATTGAGCGGATGGAAGCGGAAGTTATTGAGCGTGTACATGCGCTCGCTCCCATGATGCAGGGCATGCAGCCACCACAACGCGGGACGCTCGTGGTGCAGGCGGTGCGACCAATAGCCGCCGAATTCCGCGATAAGCGCGGCCAGCAGCACTTGCAAGGCAAATGGCCAACTGGTTGGGAACAGGTCCAACGCCTTTGCTGTGCCGCTGCCAGCCAACGCTGCCGTCACCGCGAGAGGCCCCAGCCACTTCAGCAATGGATCCACTGCTGCAAATAATACGGCGGCACTCGCAAGATCGGTCGCCACATCGTCCCGCGAACGAGACCATTCGGCACGGTAAGGCCATCGGCGCTCAGCCGCTACGCCGACCAGCATGACCGCCACTGCGGGCAAGACGACAGCCAACTCCAGGTTGCCGCCACGTGTCAACGCAAACCAGAACGACGCAACGCTGAGCACCAGGGAAAGCGGAAGGAATCCACGCATGAAAAGTGAACGCATGCTCTCCCCCTCAAGCACAGCAACCGGAAGACGCGGACCTGCGCGGTTTGCAGGCGTTAGACGTGGCGCAGCCGCTAGCGCCTTTCGCCTTCTCCTCGACATCAAGGGCGCAGCAAGCTTCACTGCCAGCGTGCGCCGGGCCACCGCAGCAGCCAGTGGCGTCGCCTGGGGTATCGGCGCATTGGGTATTGCATACGCCGGTTTCGGGCAGTTCCAGCTGGACGGCGTCAGCCGCCGCAAAATCGCCGGCCAGCGCAGCCACAACAGAACGGACCTGCTCGTAACCGGTCGCCATCAGGAAGTTCGGCGCACGACCGTAACTCTTTGCACCGACCGCGTAATAACCTGGTTCCGGATGCGCCAGCTCGCGGTGGCCGTGCGGGCGGACGGTACCGCAACTATGCTCGTTCGGGTCGATCAGAGGCGCCAGCGCATCGGTGCTTTCTAGCCAAGGGTCGTGACGCACCCGCAGCTCGCGCGTCAAATCGAGGCTCGGGCGAGCTCCGGTCGCGGCAATGATGCGAGCGATTCCCTCAATGCGTCGTGCTCCACCATCAGCCCCGGTGGCATCCACCACGAAGGTACCGTCCCGCTCCTGCAATGCACTGATCCGGAAATCAGTATGAAGTTCGAGGCGGCCGGACTCCTTCAAGGTTTTGAGCCGCGCCCCCAGTTGGCCGCGCGCCGGCAGGCCATCCGCATCGCCGCCGCCAAAAACCTTGGCCAACCGGTTGCCGCGCATCGCCCAAACAATCTCCGTACCAGGCACCTCCTCGGCAAGCTGGGCCAGCGCCAGCAGACTGCCTGCAGCCGAATGTCCAGCGCCGACCACCAGCACACGGCGCCCCGCGTAGAGCGGCCGAGCTTCGCCGAGGACATCCGGCATGCCGTAATCGATGTGCGATGCCGCAGCATCTTCTCCGAGTGCGGGCAGCCCGTCGGCACCGAGTGGATTAGGCTGCGACCACGTACCGGTAGCGTCGATCACGGCAAGCACCTTATGGTCCTGCTCACCGGATGCACTTCGCGTCCTGACAACAAAGGGTGCCGTTTCGCGGCCGCGCGTCTTGACCTTGTCGAACCCGGCGCGGGTGACCTGAATGACACGGTGCGCATAGTGGACGTTTTGCACCAGTTCGGGCAGCGAGGCGAGAGGCTGCAGGTATGCATCAACCACTTCACCCGCAGTTGGGAGATGGTCATCGGCAGGCGCGGTCCAGCCGTGCGCTTCGAGCATCCGGCGTGCAGCCTTATCGATGTTGTACTGCCAGGGCGAAAACAGACGCACGTGGCGGTAGCTATTCAGGTTGGCGCCCGCCGATTCGCCGCGTTCGAACACCAGCGGCGTAAAACCACGCGCAAGCAGGTGCGCCGCCGCAGCCAGGCCTACCGGCCCTGCGCCGAGGACAGCCACCGGGAGTTGGCTATTGCCGATGCGCGCGACCATCACCGTGGCCGATGCCGGGCACGCACCCTGGAATTCGCGCGACGCTTTGAGTACGTCGGGCGCGTTGCTACGCCCAACTTGCTGAAATCCTCTTTTACTGAAAAATGCCGCCGCCGTTGTAGTCAACAGGTAAAGTGCCTCAACACCTTCAGCGCGCGCCTTTGACCGGATCGCATCGAGCAACCGGTCACCGCCTCCCTGCCCGCGCAACGCACGGGCGACGGCAACTGAACGCAGCAAGGCAACGCTGCCATAAAGCTCAAAGCCTGCGACGCACCTGATTTCGCTCCTGCTGGCGCCGACGACGAAGGAGTTCAAGTGTTCGCGGGCGCCTGCCAAAGGCAGTCCACATTCTTCCAGTAGTGTCTCGATGGCGGGCCAGTCCGCCTCAGTTGCACTACGAATTTCCAGGTTCAAGCTCATTCTTACCCTCCTTTGTTATTCGGCGAATTACGAATGAAGTCTTTCAAAAAAATGCCCTCAGAGGGCATTGATCAGCTGTTTAAGCTGCCCAATCCGTTCGGGATTGACGCAATAGCACACTCGTTGTGCGTCGGATGAGCCAAGAATCAGTCCCGCCTCCTTGAGAATGGTGACGTGCTGCGAGATGGTAGAGGGCGAAAGCGGCAGCACATCCGCGAGGTTACCGAAGTAGCACGCCCCGTACGACGCCAGGTAGCACAACAACTGGACGCGGGCGGGATGGGCCAGTGCTTTGCAAAGCTTGGCCACCTCGTCGGCATCTACTTTCGGCAATGCTCTATCCGAATTCTCTTCACAACAACTAATCATATCCATCTCATTCGTTCATCGACGAACAAAGAATAATTCGCATGTCATCAAGCTGTCAAGATAATTCGATATTCTTTGAAATGTCGTACAAAGATGCCATAATCGGCAAACCGAACAAAAGTCATAAGTCACACATTCATGAAAACCAAAACCGTCATCGCCGCCCTTGCCGCCTTGGCACAGGAATCCAGGCTCAACGCATTTCGACTGTTGGTCCAGACCGGACCGCAAGGCCTTGCCGCCAGCAAGATTGGCGAGCAGTTGGACATAGCGCCATCCTCGCTGTCCTTCCACCTGAAGGAGTTGAGCAACGCCGGGCTGATTGAAGCTCGCCAGGACGGCCGCTTCATCATCTACAGCGCCAACTTCGACACCATGAACGACGTGCTCTCCTTCCTGACTGAAAACTGCTGCGGCGGCGAAAGCTGCTCCCCATCATCCAAAAAATCCTGCAACCCATGAACGTCCTGATCCTCTGCACTGGTAATTCCTGCCGCTCCGTTCTCGGTGAAGCCACCTTTAACCACTTGGCGCCTGCTGGCTGGCACGCCATTAGTGCCGGCAGCAAGCCTGCTGGCTACGTTCACCCGCGCTCGCTCGCCTTGCTCAAGCGCGAAGGCATAGCCACTGAGGGCTACCACAGCAAATCCTGGGACAACCTGCCCGTGACGCCGGACATCGTCATCACGGTGTGCGGCAGCGCTGCAGGCGAGACCTGCCCTGCCTACCTCGGTCCAGTTTTGCGTGCCCACTGGGGCGTTGAAGACCCGGCCCACGCGACCGGTACGGATGAAGAAATTGATGCAGCATTCATGACCGCCTACCGCATCCTGCGCAAGCGCATCGAGACCTTCTTCTCGCTGCCGCTGGAGGAAATCAAGCATGACCGCGCACGCATGAAGGCGGAACTGGACCGCATTGGCGAGGTAGTGTGATGACGTTCTCCCGACGCATAGTCTCGGAGGCTCTTGGCACCGCCTTGCTGCTGGCCGTGGTCGTAGGTTCAGGCATCATGGCCGAACGCCTTGCCGGCGGCAATGTGGCCATTGCGCTGCTGGCCAACACGATCGCAACCGGCGCAGGCCTGGTCGCGCTGATCCTGATGTTCGGCACCGTCTCGGGCGCGCATTTCAATCCAGTGGTCACGCTGTCCGAAGCATGGCAGCGCAACGTACCAGCCCGCGAGGTCTTACCCTATCTTGTCGCGCAAGTCGCTGGCGCATTTGCCGGCGTCGCGGCTGCGCACGCCATGTTCAACGAACCCGCCTTCTTCGCCTCGGCGCATGTTCGCAGTGGTGTGGCCCAATGGTGGAGCGAGTTTGTGGCGACATTCGGCCTGATTGGCGTGATTATCGGTTGCTCGCGTAGCCGCCCATCAATCACGCCGTTCGCGGTAGCGGCCTACATCACTTCCGCTTACTGGTTCACTGCCTCGACCTCGTTCGCCAATCCGGCAGTTACTTTGGCACGCGCAGCGACGGACACCTTCGCCGGCATTCGCCCCATCGACGCGCCCGGATTCATCATCGCCCAATTGCTGGGCGCCGCGGCCGCAACTCTGCTTTTCACCTGGCTCTACCCTGCACCGCCCGCTGACGCCACTGTCGGCGGCACCGTCGCACCGAGCGCATTTGCCAACCAATCAGTAACGGACTAACGCATGACCATCAGTGACCTGCCAAACATCAAGCCCGACTTGCTGGATATTCCCAGCATCGAGAAGCTTGCCGCGGAAGGAGATCTTGCTCATCCGCCGCGCATCCTGATGCTGTATGGTTCCTTGCGCGAGCGGTCTTTCAGCCGCTTCCTGACTTATGAGGCTGCGCGGATCCTTGAGCACTTCGGCGCCGAGGTTAAGATCTTCGATCCGATGGAACTTCCGATGGTGGGCAGCGTATCTGAAGACCATCCAAAGGTTCGCGAGTTGCGCGAGCTGTGCCTGTGGTCGGAAGGCCAGGTGTGGTGCAGTCCCGAGCGTCATGGTGCGGTCACCGCGGTGATGAAGAACCAGATCGACTGGATACCGCTGGAGCAAGGCGCCATGCGCCCTAGCCAGGGGCGCACGCTGGCCGTGATGCAGGTTTGCGGTGGTTCGCAGTCGTTCAACGTCGTCAACACGTTGCGCTTACTGGGCCGCTGGATGCGCATGTTCACCATCCCAAATCAATCATCGGTTCCGATGGCATACAAGGAGTTCGATGATGCCGGGCGCATGCGCCCTTCTGCCTACTACGATCGCGTGGCGGACGTAATGGAGGAGTTGGTCAAGATTACGCTGTTGATGCGTGGTCGAACCGACTATCTGACCGACCGCTATAGCGAACGAAACGAGCGAGCTCAGGCGAAAATCAATCAACAGATTGCCCGCCTGTAACGCTCTTGATGTGAAGAGGTTCAGATGGGCCAACGCAGATTGACTTTACACGATCGTGCACTGCTGCAGTTGAGCGAAGAGACAGTTTATGTGGCGGAGGGACCGGGATTCGAACTCGGTGCCTTGAGGTAAGAGACTAGGGCAAGAATTCAATTCAGATAAAGCGAAAAAGCCCTCGATCTACGAGGGCTTTTTCCGTGTTCTGGCGGAGAGGGTGGGATTCGAACCCACGGTACGATTTAACGTACGCCTGATTTCGAGTCAGGTACATTCGACCACTCTGCCACCTCTCCAGGTACTGCTAGCAACGGTGGTCGCCGTTGAGAGCCAAGATTATAGCAGCCCTTTTTAAAAAAGGAAGGGCTATTTTCAACTTTATGCTACGAGCTTGGTCAGTCCGCCCATATAAGGCTGCAGCGCGGCTGGAATATCCACCGAACCGTCGGCCTGCTGGTAGTTTTCCAGTACGGCGACCAGGGTGCGCCCCACTGCCAGGCCGGAGCCGTTCAGGGTGTGCAGCAGTTCGGGCTTGCCCGCAGCATTGCGGAAGCGCGCCTGCATGCGGCGCGCCTGGAAAGCTTCGCAGTTCGACAGCGAGGAAATTTCGCGGTAGGTGTTCTGCGCCGGCAGCCACACTTCCAGGTCATAGGTCTTGGCAGCGCCAAAGCCCATGTCGCCGGTGCACAGCTGCATCACGCGATACGGCAGGCCGAGCGCCTGCAGGATGGTTTCGGCGTGGCCGACCATTTCTTCCAGCGCTTCGTACGACTTCTCTGGATGCACCACCTGGACCAGTTCAACCTTGTCGAACTGGTGCTGGCGAATCATGCCCTTGGTGTCGCGGCCTGCGGAACCGGCTTCGGAGCGGAAGCATGGGGTGTGGGCGGTGACCTTGATCGGCAGCGTTTCAACAGCCACGATCTCGTCGCGCACCATGTTGGTCAGCGAAACTTCCGAGGTCGGGATCAGGTAGAAGGTCTGGCCTTCGCCTTCCGCGCCGCCCTTCTTCACCGAGAACAGGTCTGCCTCGAACTTCGGCAGCTGGCCGGTGCCCATCAACGACTCGGCATTGACCATGTACGGGGTGTAGCACTCGGTGTAGCCGTGCTTGTCGGTGTGGGTGTCCAGCATGAACTGCGCCAGTGCGCGGTGCAGGCGTGCGATGCCGCCCTTCATGACGCTGAAGCGGGAGCCGGTCAGTTTGGTGGCGGTCTCGAAGTCCAGGCCCAGTGCGGCGCCCACGTCGGCGTGGTCTTTGACTTCGAAGTCGAAGCTGCGCGGGGTGCCGAATTTGCGGACTTCCACATTGCCCGTTTCGTCGGCGCCTGGCGGCACCGATTCGTGCGGCAGGTTCGGTACGGCCTGCAGGAAGGTGTTCATCTTCAACTGCACGTCGGCCAGCTTGATCTCATTGGCCTTCAGTTCGTCGCCCAGGCCGCCTACTTCGGCCATCACGGCGGTGGTATCTTCCCCTTTGCCCTTCATCATGCCGATCTGCTTGGACAGCGAATTACGCTTGCTTTGCAGTTCCTCGGTACGCATCTGGATGGCTTTACGTTCGCCTTCCAGGGCATTGAAGCCAGCTACGTCGAGCTGGAACTTGCGGGTCGCCAGTTTGGCGGCGACAGTATCAATGTCTTTACGGAGAAGTTGGATGTCAATCATGTTGTTATTGCTGCCGCTGCGAGGTTTAGTCGAAAGGAGCAATTGTACCAAGATGACAGCACAACAACCGAGTTTTACGCCCTCCGGCGTTGTGCTGTCAGATCAATGCCGCTTTTTCAGCTGCGGTCAGGCGCTTGGCTGCGACCACCACGGTTGGGATGCTGGTGTCGATTTGGGCCACGGCCGGGTCGGCGGCTACGTGCAGCACCGGGGTGGTGGCGGTTGCGAAGGTGGTGGCGGTGGCCAGGGCTGCGGCGATAACGAAGATCGCTTCCATGTGTTTCAGGGCTTTCATGATGTTCTCCTTCAGGTCAGTGTTGAACTACTTCCGTGCTTCCATGGTTACACTGTACCTAAAGCCTCCCTGCCCTGCCCTGCACTTGCGACGAA
Organism: Duganella sp. Root336D2; assembly: GCF_001425005.1. Lineage (GTDB taxonomy): Bacteria > Pseudomonadota > Gammaproteobacteria > Burkholderiales > Burkholderiaceae_D > Rugamonas. The sequence goes on from NZ_LMDB01000035.1 coordinate 108,898, forward strand.
GCGCTGAATTTGCGGAATGAACTGCAAATCAGGCGCCCTGCAACCATCCCTTCACGGCGGCATTGAAGGCTTCCGGCTGCTCACGCATGACCCAGTGCCCGCTGCGGAAGGCGATTACCCGGCTGTCCGGCTTGGACTGCACGGCCGCTTCGAAACTGCGGGTGTGGAAGGAGAACGGCTTGCGCTTGCCGTAAATGTAGAGCATGGGCCAGCGCAGCTTGAACGGCAGCGTCCCCACGGCTGGCGTGCTGGTACGCAGCCAGGTGACCGCATGTGGCAGTTGCAGGCGCGCGCAGGCTTCGCGCGCCGCCCGGCTGTTACCGCTGGACGCTTTCAGGCGGCGATGGGCAAAAGCCAGGCGCAAGCGGGTTTTCCAGTCCAGCGAGGCGCGATAAGTCATCTGGCTGGAGCCACCGATACCGACGCTGATCACCCGGCTCACCAGCTCCGGGTAGCGCAGCGCGAACTGATAGCCAAACACGCAGCCCCAATCGCTCAACATCAGGATCACGGGACGGCCGCCATTCGCAGCCTGCACGGTATCGGCATAGAGCTTTGATACTTCGTCAATGGAATGGCTGCCTTTGGCACCCTGGTTGGGGAAGCTGAAGCGTACGCAGCGATAGGTTGGGGAAAAGGCAGCAACCTGCGCATCCCACAGGCTACGGTCGTAAGGCCAGCCATGAATCATCATCATGGCTTCCTCACCTTCACCATCGACATGGACGGTCACCCCATCGACTGTCAGACGCTCCGTCATCCCGCCCTCCGTTAGAATATTTACAACATCGTAACGTTAGGTAATAAGAATGTAAAGTCCCGTAGGGGTTTGCACTAGTTTGCCTACAAATAATAGGAAAATTCCTACAATTGCCGACTGATAGCGACTATCCCTCGCTGGGCTTCATTTGGAGATGAGGTACAGCCATTGGTGCAACTGCGAAACTTCGTGCTGGATAAATGCGCCATCATCGAAGGCATTGGCGAGCGTGGCAATGCCTTGGCTGCGCGCCAGCAAGTGCATTGCCAGGCCATCAGCATCCGCAGCGGCCTTGGTGCCGAGCTGCGCGAACTGCGACCGCAGCCAGTCGCGGAATAGCGTAAGCAAGGTATTGGCCTGCGGCAGCGCTGGGTGTTCGAGCTTGGCCAGTTCGGTGCACAGCGTGCCCACCGGGCACCCGTTGCGGCGGATCGCTGGCGCATTCATCGCCATCATGTCGATGAAATGGCCAATGCGCGCTGCCGGCAGGGCTGTTTCCGCGGCCCAGGCATCGAGCATCGCTTGCGTCTTCTGTCGGCGCAGTTCGATCACGGCCGCCAGGATCTCGTCCTTTGTCTTGAAGTGGTAGTAGAAATTGCCGCGCGAGAGTTCGACTGCCGCCGCGATGTCGGCGAAACTGGTGTGGCCATAGCCGTGCTCATAGAACAGCCGGTCGGCAGTTTCGACGATGCGTGCGCGGGTGATGCTTGCCTGTTTGCTCATGCCGCCAAGCGTAGGACAGGCATCCTACGATGTCAAGCAACTAAGCCTTGCGGGCTTCTTCGTCGAGTTTGCGCAGGAAGGCCAGCTTGTCGGCGATCTTCGATTCCAGGCCGCGCGGGACCGGCTGGTACCAGCCCGGTTCAGCCATGCCATCGGGCAGGTAGGTTTCGCCGGCGGCATAGGCATCCGGCTCGTCATGGGCGTAGCGGTATTCGTGGCCGTAGCCCAGCTCCTTCATCAGCTTGGTCGGCGCGTTGCGCAGGTGAACCGGCACTTCGCGCGACTTGTCGCGGCGGATGAACGCCATGGCGGCGTTGTAGGCGTTGTAGCCGGCATTGCTTTTGGCTGCGACCGCGAGGTAGATCACGGCCTGGGCCAGCGCCAGCTCCCCTTCCGGCGAACCGAGGCGCTCATAGGTTTCGGCGGCGTCGTTGACCATGGTCAGGGCGCGCGGGTCGGCCAGGCCGATGTCTTCCCACGCCATGCGCACGATGCGGCGCGCCAGGTAGCGCGGGTCGGCGCCGCCATCGATCATGCGGCAGAACCAGTACAGGGCGCCGTCGGGGTTGGAGCCGCGCACGGACTTGTGCAGGGCCGAGATCTGGTCGTAGAAGTTGTCGCCGCCCTTGTCGAAGCGGCGCGCGTTCAGCGTCAACGCGTTCTGCACGAATTCGCCGGTGACCTTGTCGGTGCGCGCGGTCGCGGCGGCGGTCTTGGTCTGTTCCAGCAGGTTCAGGAAACGGCGCGCATCGCCGTCGGCATAGCCGATCAGGGTGTCGATGGCCAGTTCGTCGAAGTCCAGGTCCGGCATGGCGCGCTCTTTGGCGCGGGCCAGCAGCTGGCGCATCTCCTCTTCCGTCAACGCCTTCAGCACATAGACCTGGGCGCGCGACAGCAGCGCGGAATTGACTTCGAACGATGGGTTTTCGGTGGTCGCGCCGATCAGGGTCACCAGGCCCGATTCAACGAAAGGCAGCAACGCGTCCTGCTGCGCCTTGTTGAAGCGGTGGATCTCGTCGATGAACAGGATGGTCTGCTTGCCGCTGGCGACAAACTGCTCCGCCTGTTCAATGGCGGCGCGGATATCCTTGACCCCGCCCAGCACGGCCGAAATGGCGATGAACTCGCAGGCAAATGCGCGCGCGGACAGGCGCGCCAGCGTGGTCTTGCCCACGCCCGGCGGCCCCCACAGGATCATCGAGTGCGGCTTGCCGGATTTGAACAGCAGGTTCAGCGGCTTGCCCTCGCCCAGCAAGTGGCTCTGGCCGATCACGTCCGCCACGCTGTGCGGGCGCATTGCTTCAGCCAGTGGCGGAGTCGGTTCCGGTGCGAACAGGTCAGCTGTCATTCTTTTCTACACCAACAGGATTGGTTACCGGCGCCTGCTGCGTTACCAGTCCGCCATACAGGGAACTGAACTCCTTTTTCGGCAGCTTGGCCAGCAAATCGACAATGGCGGCAAAGCCGCCGTGCTGCGCAGCCCACGCCTGCACTTCCAGATTCGCCTGGCAATACGTGGCGTTGAGCTTGCCGCCGCCCGGCCGTGTGTACTGGTGCCACTCGTGCGTGGCAGCCAGTTTGTTCAGGTCATCAATACCTTGCGATCCCGGCTTGCAGCCATGCCCTTCAGCCGCGCTCGCCAGTCCTTCGTTGAACCAGGCTGGCACCAGGCGCCCGCCGGTACGCGCATGGACCTCGACATGCGACAACTCGTGCGCCAGTACAGCCAGCAGCTTTTCATCACTGGTCGTGGGCCGGCCCGCCATGCTGTTGATCACTATGCCGGCCCGTTCGAAATAGTATTTCCCGTCATAGTAGTAGCCGGGCCTCACAACCGTGAAGGAGCGCCACTCCGCGCCCGCCAGGAAGCGCGCACATTCAACACTCTTGCAGAAGAAGAAATCCGGTATGCCGCCTTTTCGCTCTCCGTAGAAAGCGGCGATATTGTCCAGGGCGGCGGGAACCAGCGGCTTGAGCCGGTCTTGCTCGGCCGGGGTGAACGCCTTGTCAAAGACATAGCGTCCCTGGCGCACCAGATCGTCGCTTCCGAAATCGGACGCGCCGGCGGTGCCGGCGGCAAGCAGTGCGAGGCTGAAGGCGAGTCGTTTCATGCTTAATTGTTGATGACGTCCGCACCCTTGGGCATGACAAATTTAAAGGACGTTGCATTCAGCGCCGGATTTTTTTCAAACTTCTTGAACGACAGGATGGAAGTCTGGCCGAAGCTGTCTTTCAGCTCCATCGCCTCCGGCACGCCATTTTTCAGGCCGATCTGGATTTGCTCGAAGCTGGAATCCTTGGCTTTCGGCGTAGCTTTCAGCCATTCCAGGCCGTCGCGGGTACCCGCTTCGGACAGGGCGAAGTTCTTTTCCAGGTCATTGGAACCGAACAGGATGGCAGCCGGGGAAGAACCGAGCGCATCGCCCAGTTTGCGCACGGTGACCTGGTTCAGGTCCTTGTCGAAAATATAAAGCTGTTCGCCGTCGGCCTGCAGCAACTGGTCGTAAGGCTTGGTGTAAGACCAGATGAACTTACCCGGGCGGGCAAAGGTGAAGCTGCCGGACGACAGTTTGTCCTTGCTGCCCTGCGCCACGACCTTCTGCGTGAACTCGCCCTTGGCGGCCTTGGTGCTGGCCACGAAAGACTTGAACTGGTCCAGCGCCGCAGCGCTGGCGGTACCTGCAAACAGCAGGCCGGCGGCAACAGCCGCCATGAGTTTGGTGCTCTTCATAAGAATCCTTATTCCGCCGATGCGGTAGGTGCGATGATTTCGCGGTTGCCGTTCGACTGCATGGCCGATACAACGCCGCTGTTTTCCATCTGTTCCAGCAGGCGCGCGGCCCGGTTGTAGCCGATGCGCAGGTGGCGCTGCACCAGCGAAATCGATGCCTTGCGGTGCTTCAGCACGACTTGCACGGCCTGGTCGTACATCGGGTCGGACTCGCTGTCGCCGCCGCCGGCACCGGCCAATGCATCGCCACCGCCCTCTTCCAGCGTGCCGCCCTCAAGGATGCCCTCGATGTAATTCGGCTCACCCTGGGCTTTCAGGTGCTTCACCACGCGGTGCACTTCATCGTCCGAGACAAAGGCGCCGTGCACGCGGACCGGCAGGCCGGTACCCGGCGGCATGTACAGCATGTCACCCATGCCGAGCAGCGCTTCCGCACCCATCTGGTCAAGGATGGTGCGCGAGTCGATTTTGGACGATACCTGGAAGGCAATACGCGTCGGGATATTAGCCTTGATCAGGCCGGTAATCACGTCTACAGATGGGCGCTGCGTCGCCAGAATCAAGTGCAGGCCGGCCGCGCGGGCTTTCTGCGCGATACGTGCGATCAGCTCTTCCACCTTCTTACCGACCACCATCATCAGGTCGGCCAATTCGTCGATGATGATGACGATGGTCGGCAGTTTTTCCAGCGGTTCCGGCGCGTCAGGCGTGATCGAGAACGGGTTCGGGATCTTTTCTTCGCGCTTGTCCGCCTCGGCGATCTTGGCGTTGTAGCCCGCCAGGTTACGCACGCCCAGCTTGGACATCAGCTTGTAGCGGCGCTCCATCTCGTTCACCGCCCAGTTCAGGGCGTGGCCGGCCTGGCGCATATCGGTCACTACCGGTGCCAGCAGGTGCGGAATGCCTTCGTACACCGACATTTCCAGCATCTTCGGGTCGATCAGGATCATGCGCACATCATGCGGGTCGGCCTTGTACAGCAGCGACAGGATGGTGGCATTAATACCAACGGACTTACCGGACCCGGTAGTACCCGCGACCAGCAAGTGCGGCATCTTGGCCAGGTCGGCCACCACCGGCTTGCCGGCGATGTCCTTACCCAGCGCCACGGTCAGCGGCGAATGGTTGTCGTTATAGACTTTGGAGCCGAGGATCTCGGTCAGGCGCACGATCTGGCGCTTCGGATTCGGCAGCTCCAGTGCCATATAGTTTTTACCCGGGATGGTTTCCACCACGCGGATCGAGGTCAGCGACAGCGAACGCGCCAGGTCGCGCGCCAGGTTGACGATCTGGCTGCCCTTGACGCCGGTAGCCGGCTCGATTTCGTAGCGCGTCACGACCGGGCCCGGGTAGGCGGCCACCACCTTGGCTTCCACGCCAAAGTCGGACAGTTTTTTCTCGATCAGGCGGCTGGTGAATTCCAGCGTTTCCACCGCCACGGTTTCCTGCTGCGGCGGCGCATCGTCCAGCAGCGACAGCGGCGGCAGCGTGGTGTTCTCGATTTCCTGGAACAGCGTGCCCTGCTTTTCTTTGATCACGCGCTCGGACTGCACCACCTGGGTGATTTGCGGTTCGATCTTGACGATAGGTGCAGGCGGCGCATCCGGCGGCAAATCGGCCGGCTTCGGATGCTTTTCCTCGTGCTTGACGCGTTCCTTGACCACCTTCTCTTCGCGCTTGACCACGGCCACATCGCCCTGGCGACGGTCTTCGCGGTCTTCCATGCGGGCGCGGATCCAGTCGATGCCCATCTCGATGACTTCACCGATCCGTTCAGCCACCGACATCCACGACACGTGGAAGAACAGGCTGAAGCCGGTGCCGAACAGCAGCAGCAGCAGCAGCGTGGCGCCGGTGAAGCCCAGGCCCACGTGGGCGCCATGGCCGATCAGCTCACCCAGCACGCCGCCCGGTACGCGCGGCAACTGCACTTTCATGGTGTACAGGCGCAGGAATTCCAGGCCCATCGAACCGACCAGCATCAGGCCGAAGCCAATCACGCGGATCAGGCCTTCCTGCTTGTGTTCCGGGTCTTCTTCCTTCTCCAGCACGAACTTGCGGGTCAGGCGGCGATAGCCCTGCCACACCACGCGCAGCATATAGACGCACCACCACCAGGCCGAAAAGCCGAAGATGAACAGCATCAGGTCCGACAGCCAGGCGCCGCCGCGGCCGCCCAGGTTGAACACCTTGGGCACCACGTTATTGTGCGACCAGCCAGGGTCCAGCCGGTTATAGCTGGCCAGGATCAGGATGAAATAGACGCAGACGACAAACAGCGCGAAAAAGCGCGCCTCCGACAGCAGTCGCACCAGCCGATTGGGTAATGGCTGGCGTTCGGTGACATTGCGAGTGTAGCCGGGAGAAGCCTCCTGGCTCTTTTGACTCTTCTTACTCATTGCTTGGAGGCAAAAATTCCATAATTGCGCTTATTCTAAGGCATATCAAGGCCAAACGGCCCCACGGTACATGTGAAATGCACGCTTCGCATATAATTTCGGTTTGCTTGGGCCCGGACTTGTAGCATTCCTGTCCGCACCCATATTCGAGACATACTAACTAGGTAAAGAATCCGCCATGACTACTACCAAACACGCCAAAGTCCTGATTCTCGGCTCCGGTCCAGCAGGCTACAGCGCCGCGATTTACGCCGCACGCGCCAACCTGAACCCGATGCTGGTGACCGGCGTCGAGCAAGGCGGCCAGCTGATGACCACCACCGACGTGGAAAACTGGCCAGCCGACCCGATGGGCGTCCAGGGTCCGGACCTGATGCAGCGTTTCCTGCAGCACGCTGAGCGCTTCAAGACCGAAATCGTGTTTGACCACATCCACACCACGCACCTGAACGAAAAGCCGATCCGCCTGGTGGGCGACAGCAATACCTACACCTGCGACACCCTGATCATTGCCACCGGCGCCTCGGCACAGTACCTTGGCCTGCCGACCGAGCAGGAATTCATGGGCCGCGGCGTATCCGCCTGCGCCACCTGCGACGGCTTCTTCTACCGTGGCCAGGAAGTGGCCGTGGTCGGCGGCGGCAATACCGCTGTTGAAGAAGCCCTGTACCTGTCGAACATCGCCACCAAGGTCACCCTGGTGCACCGCCGCGAGAAATTCCGCGCCGAGCCGATCCTGGTCGACCGCCTGATGGCCAAGGTCGCCGAAGGCAAGATCGAACTGAAACTGAACGCCACCCTGCACGAAGTGAAGGGCGACCAGTCCGGCGTCAACGCCATCACCGTCAAGCATAACGACGGCGGCCTGGCCGACATTTCCGTTCACGGCCTGTTCATCGCCATCGGCCACAAGCCGAATACCGGCATCTTCGAAGGCCAGCTGGAAATGAAGGATGGCTATATCAAGACCCGCACCGGCACCGAAGGCATGGCCACCGCCACCTCCGTGCCGGGCGTGTTCGCTGCCGGCGACGTGCAGGACCACATCTACCGCCAGGCCATCACCTCGGCCGGCACCGGCTGCATGGCCGCACTGGACGCGCAGCGCTACCTGGAAGCGCAAGAGTGAAAAGCTTCGCCGACCTGAAAGGACTGGGCAAGCAGCTCAAGGAGCAGGAAGAGCAGCGCGCGCTCGAGCAGAAAGAGCGCGCCAGGCATGAAAAGGCTGCTTCCGCCGCTGCCAATGTGTTCCAGTCCTCCATGGCCGGCGTGCAGAAGATGAAGCCGTCCGACCGCTACGTGCCGCCCGCCAAGGGCCCGGCCGTAGCGGGCCGCCCTGCCCCATCCGGTTCGCGCAAGCCGCAAACGGCCGAAGAGCAGGCGGCCGACGACGCCGCCGTGCTGCGCGAGTCGATGCTGTCGGATATGTTCGAGGTCGACCATTACATGGAAGAAGACCCTTCGCTGAACTACAGCGCGCCCGGCGTCGGCCCGGACGTGATGAAGCGGATGCGCAAGGGCCATTGGCCGGTCCAGGATGAACTGGACCTGCACGGCAAGCGCCGCGACGAAGCGCGCCAGGCGGTGGACGACTTCCTGCTCAAAGCCAGGCAGCGCAACTACCGCTGCGTGTGCGTGATCTACGGCCGCGGCTTCGGTTCGCGCGGCGGCGAGCCGGTGCTGAAATCCATGGTCCACTCCTGGCTGGTGCAGACCGACGGCGTGATCGCCTTCTGCCAAGCCCGCGCCGAAGAAGGCGGCGAAGGCGCCATCATGGTGCTGCTGCGTTCCGCCCTGTCTCCCCAGCGCTGATCAGCCCCTGTTCCGTTGCCGCTGCTGCGCCGTGGCGGGCGCAGCTTGCAGGTTCCGCTATCAGGATGCTAATCTGCGCCTCATGCAAATCGTCCCCGCCGTTTCCCTGATCACCATCATTGAGGTCGTAGCAATCCTCGTCGGGGCCTTTTCCGGATTTATCGAAGCGCGCCGCAAGCGCATGGACATTGTCGGCGTCTTTATCGTCGCCTTCATCACCGCCTTCGGCGGCGGCACCGTGCGCGACATCCTGCTCGACAAGCGCCCCCTGTTCTGGGTGGCGCACCAGGAATATACCATCCTGCTGTTCGTGGTCGCACTGGTCGCTGCACCCTTCGTCAAGCATATCCGCCATATCGTTTCCGAGCGCCTGATCGTGATTGCCGACGCGGTCGGCCTTGGCCTGTTCGCCGTCGCCAGCGTGGCGCAAGCGCTTGCGGCCGACATGCCGATCTTCGTGGCCGTGATGATGGGCGTGGTAACGGGTATTTTCGGCGGCGTGCTGCGCGACATTATCTGCAACGAGGTGCCGATGGTGTTCCGCGATGGCAAACCGTATGCGATTTGCGCCTTCTTCGGCTGCTGGTTCTACATCGCGCTGCAATACACCCAGGTTTCGGACGACGTGGCCCTGTGGTCCAGCGCTGGCCTGATCACCGTGATGCGCCTGCTGGCCTGGCGTTTCGACCTGAAGATCAATCGGCCGTAGGGCTATCGCCAACATACTTTCAATTGGAAAGTTAAAACTTAGCAATAAGAAACAACTGATACAATGGCGCAACTTTCCATGATGCGCTTGCCTGTCCGTGTTTACCTTTGATGTCGCTACTGCAACTAGTCTGGTCGGCTTTTTGTCGATCCTGATTGCCTGCGCCTTCCGGGGCTTGCACGGCCGCGCCCTGGCCGGCACTCCCGGCGGGCAATGGGCCGTGTCGGCCCTGAGCGGCGGTGTGGCGGCGCTCATTGTTGCTAATTCGGCCACACTTCCCGGCTACATCGGCACCATCGCCGACAATGCGCTTTCCATCGTCAGCCTGGTCTTTATCCATCGCGGCACCGCCATGCTGGTCGGGGCACGCTACCGCGACCATTATTATGTGCTGTGCGTTGGCGCAGCAGTCGCGGCGTTCGCCTGGTTCAGCTACGGCTACCCGAGCGTGCAAGCGCGCATCGGGCTGGTGTCGGCCTGCCGCGCCGCATTCTACTGTGCCACCCTGCTGCTGCTGCTCAAGCGCCCCGCCCTGCCCGCCGGCACGCGCTACCTGGTCGACATCCTGGCCCTGGCAGCCATCTGGAGCATGGTGCGCCTTTGCGCCGCCCTGTTCTCGGGCGATCATGTCGACACCTTCCTGGCAGGCGGCACCTCGTTCGCCGTCATGGTCGCGGTAAGCGGCATCCTGCACGTGCTGGTCAACGCCTTCCAGTTCCGGCTGGAGAGCGAAAAGATTCGCGACGAACTTGCCGCCCACGCCGGGCACCTGCAGCAAAAGCGCGACATGCTGAAGAACGTGGTGACCGAGCGTACCGCGGAGCTGACCAGGCAAGCCACCACCGACAGCATGACCGGCATCGCCAGCCGGCGCCACTTCATGGAGCGCGGCAACGACGAAATCGACCGCGCCCGCCGCTACCACCTGCCGCTGACGGTCCTGCTGCTGGACATCGACCACTTCAAGCAGATCAACGACCGCTTCGGGCATCCGGCCGGCGACAAGCTGCTGCAAGTGGTTGCGCAAGCCTGCCAGTCCAATGCCCGCAATGTCGACCTGCCTGGCCGCCTCGGCGGCGAAGAATTTGCCTTGCTGATGCCTGAAACCAGCGCCGTTGCGGCCCGCCTCGCGGCCGAGCGGCTGCGGCGCGCCATCAGCGCCATTCCGCCCGCGCTGTCCGGCGTGCCGCACCAGGTCACCGCCAGCTTCGGCATCGCCACGCTGAAATCGTACGATGCCTCGATGGACGGCCTTGTCGCCCGCGCCGACGCCGCGCTGTATCGCGCCAAGAACGGCGGCCGCAACCGCGTGGAGGCGGCGTGAATACCCTGCACCCTGGAACTTGCGAACTGACCCTCGGCATTGCCTGCTTCGCGATCGGCATCGCCTTCATCGGCTTGCACGCAGTACGCGATGGACGTTCGGCCGGCTCGAACTGGAGCCTGGCAGCTATTTGCCAGGGCTCGGCCTGGATACTGGCCAGCATGGGCGGCGAATTGCCGGCATTTCTCACAATCGTGCTGCCGACCGTACTGGGCGCCGCGAATGCCGTGCTGTTGCTGCGCGGCGCAGCGAGCTATATGCCGGCTCCGTCGCCATGCCTGCTCAAGCCGCAGCCCTGGACAGGACTCCTGCTGGCGACCGCCCTGCTCTACGCCTTATCCGGCGCAACCGCCCGCGTGCCCTTGCTGCTGGCGTCGATCGCGCTCCTGGCCTTCCATGCGCCGCGAAATGGCCGACTGATCTTGTGCGCCTTGTTCGGCATCGACGCCGCCTGGCAGTTACTTGGTGCTGCGGCAGGCATGGCCGGCATGGCTGCGGTCGGCGAACTGCTGCGCGGCGCCCTCACCATTCTCGTGATCGCCGCACAATTCCGCATCGAGAGCGACAATGCGCGCACCTCTCTCCAGGCACTGGCCGACGCGCTGGAAGTGGAGAGCCTGCAACTGGAAAAAACCATCGAGGCCCGCAACCGTGAACTGCACGAGATCGCGACCACCGATTTCCTGACCGGCATTGCCAACCGCCGCCAGTTCATGGCGCGCGCCGAAATGGAACTCGAACGCTCGCGGCGCTATGGGCACAAGCTCGCGCTGCTGATGGTCGATATCGACCACTTCAAATCGATCAACGACAGCTTCGGCCATCCCACCGGCGACCAGGCGATCATCGCCATTGGGCGCCATTGCGCCACTGCCTGCAGGCGCAGCGACCTGGCGGCCCGCCTGGGCGGCGAGGAATTTGCGATTTTGCTGCCATCCACCGGCGAGAATGAAGCGCGGATTGTGGCAGAACGCCTGCGCGCCGGAAGCCAGGCGCTGCAAGTTCGGCATCAAGGCCGGGCCGTGCCGCTCAAGCTGAGCATCGGCATTGCCTGCCTGGAGGAGGAAGACACCGGGCCGGACACGCTGCTGGCGCGCGCCGACCAGGCTTTATACGAGGCCAAGAACGCCGGCCGCGATTGCGTACGCGTTGCTGCTAAAGCTGCAGCGTGATCAAACCGCGTCCGGTCCCGTTTCACCGGTGCGGATGCGGATCACCTGCTCGATGTTCTGCACGAAGATCTTGCCGTCGCCGATCTTGCCGGTGCGGGCCGCCTTGATGATCGCATCGACAGCGGTATCGACCACGCTGTCGTCCACCACCACTTCCACCTTCACCTTCGGCAGGAAATCGACCACATATTCCGCACCGCGATACAGCTCGGTATGTCCCTTCTGGCGGCCGAAGCCTTTTACCTCGGTCACGGTCAGGCCGGTCACGTTCACTTCGGCCAGCGATTCGCGCACTTCGTCCAGCTTGAATGGCTTGATGATGGCGGTAATTTGCTTCATTGCGTTCTCCTTATAGTGGTTTAAGCGTCAGGCACGCTCTTCAGGTTTTCCAGCCATGCTGCGGCTTCCGAGTCACTCGGCGCGCGCCAGTCGCCGCGCGGCGACAGCGAACCGCCGGAACCGACTTTCGGCGCGTTCGGCACGCAAGTGCGCTTGAACTGGGAAGTCTGGAAGAAGCGTTTGAGGAAGATGCCCAGGTTGTGTTTGATGTCTTTCAGCTGGTACTGGTTGCGCGCCACGTGCTCGTCTTCCGGCCACTGGCCGACGTCGCGGTCGGCCCACGCATGGTGCGCCAGGAAAGCCACCTTGGCCGGTGAAAAGCCGAAACGCAGCGTGTAGTACAGGTTGAAGTCCTGCAGCTCGTAAGGACCGATAAAGTCCTGCGTCACTTGCGCCGGCGCCGTGTCGCCGGACTTGCCGGGCACCAGCTCGGGGCTGATTTCAGTATTCACCACGGCCAGCAGCACGCTCGAATTGACGTCGCCGAACTGCTTGCTCTCGGCCACCCAGCGCACCAGGTGGGTGATCAGGGTCTTCGGCACGCTGGCGTTCACGTTGTAATGCGACATATGGTCGCCCACGCCGTAGGTACACCAGCCCAGCGCCAGCTCGCTCAGGTCGCCGGTACCGATCACGATGCCGTTGTGGTGGTTCGCCATACGGAACAGGTGATTGGTGCGTTCGCCCGCCTGCACGTTCTCGAATGTGATGTCGTATTGCTCCTTGCCCTCGCTGTAAGGGTGGCCAAGATCCTTCAGCATCTGGATGCAGCTTGGGCGGATGTCCACCTCCATCGCAGTGCTGCCGACGAATTCCATCAGGGCGCGCGCCTGGTCCAGCGTGCGGCTGCTGGTGGCGAAGCCCGGCATGGTGGCCGCGATGATATTGGTACGCGGCAGGCCGAGATGGTCCATCGCCTTGGCGCAAACCAGCAGCGCATGGGTCGAATCGAGGCCGCCCGAGACGCCGATCACCACCTTCTTGATGCCGGACGAGGACAGGCGCTGCACCAGCGCGCTGACCTGGATGTTATAGACCTCCATGCAGCGCTTGTCGCGCAGTTGCGGGTTGGAGGGCACATATGGGAAGCGCGCCACATTGCGCTCCAGCGGCAGCACGCGGTGCGCCGGCAATTCAACCGGGAAGCGCGCGGTGCGGAACTGCGCCACTTCCGCCTTGTGGCGGCGGGTCGAATGGCCGAAGGTGGTGGTGCGCATGCGTTCGCGCGACAAGCGCTCCAGGTCCACGTCGGCAAAGATCAAGTGCGATTCTTCGGCAAAGCGCTCCGACTCCGCCAGCATTTCCCCGTTTTCGCAAATCAGCGCCTGCCCATCCCAGGCCAGGTCGGTGGTCGACTCGCCGCGCCCGGCCGAGGAGTACAGGTAGGCGGCGATACAGCGCGCCGACTGCTGTCCAACCAGTTGGCGGCGGTAATCGGCCTTGCCGACCAGGATATTCGAAGCCGACAGGTTGACCAGCACGGTCGCCCCGGCCAGCGCAGCAAAGGACGAAGGCGGGATCGGCACCCACACATCCTCGCAGATCTCGATATGGAATTTGAACAGCGGCAGGTTCTCCAGCGCGAACAGCTGGTTGGCGCCGAACGGCACCTGCTGGCCGAGCAGGGAAATTTCGCTGGAAATCGCCTCATCGGCCGCGCTGAACTGGCGCGCCTCATAAAACTCGCCGTAATTCGGCAGGTAAGACTTGGGCACCACACCGCGGATCACACCGCCCGACACCACGATCGCGCAGTTGAACAACTGATGGTCGACCCGCAGCGGCGCCCCCACCACCATCGCCGTCGGAATGCGGCTCGAAGCCTCCACAACGGACTGCAAAGCCTGCAGCACGCCATCCAGCAAGGCACGCTGGTGGAACAAATCGTCGCAGGAATAAGCCGACAGGCCCAGCTCCGGGAACGCCACCAGCAGCGCGCCCTTGGCAGCCGCCTGCTCCGCCAGTTCAATCGTCTGCGCCGCATTAAACAGCGGATCGGCCACCCGGCAGCGCGGCACGCCAACCGCCACACGGGCAAAATCATGGTGGTACAAATTATGGAAGGAATGCGACATAGCTCAGCAAGGCCAATGGTGATGGCGAAGATTTTAACATTGCAGCGAAATGTCCACTTTCGTTCCTGACCCCGAAGTGGACATTTCGTTAGAATAGCCGGATGGAATATCGTACCAGCGTCCTTTCTTCCCTTGCCGATGTCGCCCCTGCCGATTGGGATCGGCTGACGGAGGGCAATCCCTTCCTGTCACACGCCTTCCTGCACGCCCTGCACGAATCGGCCAGTGCATGCGCTGAAACCGGTTGGCAACCGCAATTCCTCGCCGTGTGGGATGGCAACAGCCTGGCTGCTGCCATGCCGCTATACGTCAAATCCCATTCTTACGGCGAGTATGTGTTTGACTGGGCCTGGGCCGAGGCCTACCATCGCAACGGCATCGAGTACTATCCCAAGCTGCTGTCGGCCATTCCCTTCACGCCCGTCACCGGCCCGCGCCTGATGGCCCGCGACAGCACGGCGCGCGCCGCGCTGCTCCAGTTCCTCAGCGAGCAGCAAAGCGTGGCCGGCATGTCCTCCACCCACATCCTGTACCCGCCTGAAGACGAGGCGCGGCAACTGGCGCAGGCTGGTTTCATGCTGCGCAGCGGCGTGCAATTCCACTGGCTGAACCAGGGCTACGAAAGTTTCGAACAATTCCTGCAAACGCTGGAGCAGAAGAAGCGCAAGAACATTCGCGCCGAACGCCGCAAGGTGCGCGATGCCGGCGTCACATTGCGCCAGGTGCGCGGCAGCGAGGCAACGGAGGCCGACTGGCGCTTCTTCCACCGCTGCTACGGCAACACCTACGCCGAGCACCGCTCGTCGCCTTACCTGAACCTGGATTTCTGGCTGCGCCTTGCACGCACCATGCCCCAGCACCTGCTGCTGGTCATGGCGGAGATCGACGGCCGGCCGGTAGCGGCATCCCTGGTGGTCCACACCGCCGATACCCTGTACGGCCGCTACTGGGGTGCAATGGAACACATCCCTTGCCTGCATTACGAGGCCGCGTATTACCAGCCGCTCGAATTCTGCATCGCCAACGGCATCAAAACATTTGAAGGCGGCGCCCAGGGCGAGCACAAGATGGCGCGCGGCTTCCTGCCGCAAAAGACCTGGTCAGCGCACTGGCTGGCCCGCCACGACTTCGCCGACGCAGTGGAGCGCTTCCTCGCGCGCGAAGCGGGCGGCATCGACGACTACCTGGATGAACTGAACGAACACAATCCGTTCCGCCAACAGGCCGGCCTATAGCACCTTCCAGCCCAAGGCCTGGTTGACGGCCGAGCCGAACACCCTGGCTATCGCATTCCAGATGTTTTCAGCCAGTTGCAGGCCGATGATGGCCACCGAACGGATTCGCAGGCGCGCCACCATCTTCTGGTCTTCCATATAGATACGCGCATCGTCTTCGGTGAAATTTCCCTTGGACTTTTGCTTGGCGATCAGCTCCACATCCGAGCGCAGGTTGTCGGCAATATTCTTGACGATGTCGCCCAGGGTATCCCAGGCCTGGTCGTTCCTGGCTGCGTCGCGGGCGGCCTTGATTGCGGCATCAGCCACTTGTGAAAAGTCGACCCCGTTGATCTTGTTCATGCTCGTCCTCCCCGCTCATCTCATTTCTTTTTGACCGATTCGGCTTTCAGGATGGCGTACGTCGCGTTAAACAGCGTCCGCTTGCGCAGCTCCCATGTCAATGGGTTGAGCACCCCGTCCTTGTCCTCCTCGTGCTGCTTCTGCCAATTCATCAAGAGGCATTTCAGGTCAACATAGTTCTTCACCGTCAGGCTGCTGGAGCCTCGCTTGAATTCCGTATCGAGCTCTTCGCAAGTCGAGGGCAGGTTTTTACTGATCAGATCATCCACCTTCGACTGTATTTTTTCGCCCACGCTGCTGGTACGGGAATTGGCCAGCGCCTCCAGGATCAACAAGTCGGCATCGGTGTCCAGGTCACGGTAACGGGATGCGAAGCGGCTCACATGGCCCGGGCGGCTGGCCGGAGGCCCTTTTGCATCCTGCGAGCTTTTGGCAATGCCATCCTCCACCATCGCGACAGCTTTCTTGTACAGCTGTCCAGTGTCGTTCACCAATTTCTCGTCGTAAGGCTGCACCAGGGTTGTCGCGCAAGCCATCAGCGAGAAAATTGGCAATACACATGCAAGGCGATGCAGCAAGCTGGCCATGACCGTTCCCCCTGGAAAAAAGCACCCTACAAACATATGCCGGCCGGCCGAGCTTTATTCTCCCCAAATGTCACAACGATGGCATAGCAACAATTGATTCTCCCAATTAGACATTGATCAACGGTAGGCGTAATTCTTTCGACCTCTGTTTGATGTTTATCAAATGAAAGGATGGATGCCATGCCAAAGACCCATGCCAAACTGGGCAAGCAGCTGATCTCCCTCGATGCCCGTCCCGACCGCCTGGACTTGCGCGACCTGCCCTACCGCTGCCTGATCGAGAACCTGCCTGCCGAGCATCCTCCTGCGGCAATGATCGATGGCAAACTGCCGGGCTACCTGAAATCGCATTTGATGCTGGACCAGGGGCGCGAAGGCGCCTGCACCGGCTTCGGCCTGGCCGCCGCCATCAATTTCCAGCTATGGGCCCGTGCCGGTTTCGCGGACCAGCACAGTGACCGGGTCAGCCCGCATATGCTGTACCGGCTGGCCCGCTTTTACGACGAATGGCCGGGGGATGATTATGAAGGCTCCAGCTGCCGCGGCGCCCTCAAGGGCTGGCAGAAGCACGGCGCCTGCACCGAAGGCTTATGGCCAGTCAATGGCCCTGAAGATGAAAAATGGCGCAGCGATGCGGTCACGCGGCCAGTCGGCATCTACTACCGGATCGACAAGAACTCCATCGTCGACATGCAATCGGCCCTGCACAATATGCATGCGATCTACGTTTCGGCCAATGTGCACACCGGCTGGACCAAGGTCGACACCAAAGGCGCGCCGACACACGCCGGGCTGCCGCTGATCGAGCACCAGCCCAAGTCGATCGGCGGACATGCCTTCGCCATCGTCGGCTACAACAAACGCGGCTTCATCGTGCAGAATTCCTGGGGCACCGATTGGGGCGCTTCCGGCTTTGCCATCCTGACGTACCAGGACTGGATCGAGAATGGCAGCGACGCCTGGGTCATGGGCCTTGGCGTACCGATCGCGCGCGACGATGCCCGCTCCCCGGCCTTCCGCGTGCGCTCGAAGCGCCCGGCCGGCAGCGCGCCGGGCACCAGCTGGGGCCCTGTCAACGATCCACTGGACGCGCGCCAGAATACCTGGCCGCAAGAGGAAGCTTACCGGCACACCATCGTGACCGGCAATGACGGTGTGCTGCAGAACCGCCTGCCGCAAGCGGCCAATCCGGCCGACAATGCCCGCCTGGTTTGCCATGCATGGCCGAAGCAGGCGCTCGCCGGCAGCGCAACGCGCGACCTGGTGCTGTTCCTGCACGGCGGCCTTGGCAGCGAAGCTTCGTCGATCGAGCGGATCCGCATCATGGGGCCATGGCTGAGCGCCTGCAACACCTACCCCCTGTTCGTCAGCTGGAAAAGCGGCTGGAAGGAGATCCTGCAGGACATTGTGGCCGACAAGGCGCACCAGCTGTTCGGCGCGACGCCGGCGCAGGGCATCGGCGACCACCTGATCGAAAAATGGGACCGCGCTGTTGAAAAACTGACGCGCGAGCTGCTGGTGCGCAGCATGTGGAATGAGATGAAGGAGAATATTGCGGAAGGCATGCGCAAGGAGTCCGACGCCGGCTTGAGCGCCCTCGCCCTCAGCCTGCAGCAGCTAAGCGGCGACATCAAGGACCTGCGCATCCACCTGATCGGCCATTCGGCAGGCTCCATCATCGGCGGTCACCTGCTGAGCCGCTTCACCGAGTTGGGAGTGAAGGCGGCCAGTTGCACGCTGTATGCCCCGGCCTGCGATATTGCCTTCGCCAATACGCACTACCGCAAGGCCGTCGAAGCCAATACGCTGGCCAGGGACCGCTTCACCATCCACACCCTGAGCGACCGCCTGGAGCTGGACGACACCACCGGCCCTTACCGCAAATCCCTGCTCTACCTGGTCAGCCGGGCGCTGGAACGCCTGCACAAGACCCCGTTGCTGGGCATGCAGCTGGCGCATGATCCCGAATGCAGCACGGGCAAGTACTGGCATGAAGACACGCTGGACGAACTCAAAAAATGGCAGGAGTTTTACCAGCGCGATAGCCTCGACCTGCTCAGCAAACGCCAGGTCAGCAATGGCATCAAGCTGATCGACTCCTCGCACGGCTGTTTCGACAATGCAGTGGACATCATCGCCGGCACCGTCGCCGCCATCACCGGCACGGCAAAAGACAAGCTGCCGCCCGGTCGGCTGGATTATTGAACGTCCCGTCCCAAAGTAAAAAAGCGCCCTGCGGGGCGCTTTCTTCATGCGGGCTTGAAATCAGCCCGCTTGCTTGGCGGCTTGTGCCACGCCATGCATGATTTCCTTCTTGGCTTCTTCCGGACCGTGCCAGCCGTCAACCTTGACCCACTTGCCTGGTTCCAGGTCCTTGTAGTGCTCGAAGAAGTGCTGGATCTGTTGCAGGCGCAGGTCTTGCAGGTCTTCCGGCTTCTGCCAGTGCTTGTAGATCGGCAGGATCTTATCGACTGGAACGGCCAGCACTTTGGCGTCCTGGCCCGCTTCGTCGGTCATCTTCAGCACGCCGATAGCGCGGCAACGCACTACCACGCCTGGGATCAGCGGGAATGGGGTGATCACCAGCACGTCGACCGGGTCGCCGTCGTCGGACAGGGTATTAGGGATGTAGCCGTAGTTGCACGGGTAGTGCATGGCGGTGCCCATGAAACGGTCGACGAAGATGGCGCCGGATTCCTTGTCCACTTCGTACTTGATCGGATCCGCATTCATCGGGATCTCGATAATCACGTTGAAATCGTTCGGCAGGTCCTTGCCGGCCGGTACTTTATTCAGGCTCATGTTTTTCCTCGGGTTAATGCTTTTTGGGACAGTCTAACCTTGCAATTATAGCGAAGTGCGCGCCGCTTGTGCGGCGCAGCACCATCACAAGATAGTTGCCAAGGCGCACTGGCGATAGTGGTTCGCCGCTTCTTCGGGCTGGGACAGCGCTTCGTGCAACTGCGCCAGCTTGAGGTGGGATTCGCGCACCATGCGCGATTCGGAGGCATCGGACAGGGCCTGCTCCAGGTAGCGCTGCGCCTTGCCCCACAGCTTTTGCTTCAGGCACAGGGAACCCAGGGTCAGCGCCAGTTCGGCGTCGTTCGGGCGCTCGCGCACCCAGCCTTCGCAATGCTCGATCTGCACCAGCAGCGCCGCCGAACCGACCGGAGCGGCGGCATCGCGGTAGGCGCGCAGCACGCGTTCGTCCCAGTTGGCTGCCAGCGATTCTTCGCACACCACGCGCGCTTCGTCGTGCAGGCCGCGCGCATTCAGGGCGGTGGCGGCACGGCAGGCCACGTATGGCTTGAGGCGGTCGGCGCTCGGGATGGTGCTCCAGACACGCTGCAGCGATTCGGCGTCGTGCGAGCTGTCGGACATCAGGTCGTCGTAAGCCAGTTCGCGCAGGCGCGCCGAGAGGGCCGGATGCAGGGCTTTGTGCTTGTCCAGCAGGCGCACCAGGCGCAGCACTTCCGGCCAGTTCTTGGCTTGCTGCTCGGCCTTCAGCGACCATTGCAGGGCGTGGATATGGCGGGTGCCGCTGGCATTCAGTTCGCGCACGGCTTCCAGCGCCGCCTCCGGCTGGTGGTCGTCGACCAGCAGTTCGGTTACGGTCATCAGGCGCGCGGTTTTCATGCCGTTGTCGCTGGCGATGCGGGCCAGCCACTGGTCGCGGCGGGCCTGCTGGCGCATGCGGTGTGCGGCGCGGGCGCCGATCAGGGCGGCAACGCCGGCGTTTTCCGGCAGTTCGGCGGCACGCAGCGCCGCTTTTTCGGCATGGCCGAAGCGGCCCTCGAACAGGGCTTTCAGTGCATCGCGCAAGCCTTTGTTGCCGTCGCGTTCACGCTTGTTCTGGCGGTAGGCCGCCACTTTGCGCGGCATGTCGACGGTGGCATTGAAGGCGCGCACCAGGAAATGCACCAGCAGGAAGGCCGCAACCAGCAGCACCATGAAGAAGTTGAGCGACAGGTCGACGCGGTACGGCGGGTAAAACAGCACCACATTACCCGGGTTGAAGCGTGCCGTCACGGCGATACCGATGGCCGCAGCCATCATGACAACGAGCCAGATAAAGAGACGCATTATGGCTTCGCCTTGTAGTTGCGCACCGCGTTCAGGCTATCGGCCAGCGTCGGCATTTCGATCTGCAGGTTGCTGCCCTGCAGCTGGCGCAGCAGCTGCTGCGCGGTCTTGGTCTGGGCGGTCTTGGTGTCGAAGTAGCGCGCCAGCGATTCCTGCGCGGCCAGCAGGTCGGCGCGGAAGGCGGCTTCGTTACGGGACAACAGGGCCATGCGCGCGTTCAGCAGGCGCAGTTTCAGGTTCTCGCGCAGGAAGTAGGCTTCTTCCGGCGCCAGCATGATGGCGCCGGGCGTTTCGACGCGGCGCACGCGGATCAGGGTCGACACTTCCGACCACATGTCGCTGCTCCAGTCCTGCCACACGTTTTTCAGGCGGTTGCCCCAGCTGTCTTCATCTTCTGCCGGTGCCGCTGCAGCTTCCTTGCCAGTTGCGCCTTTGCCTTTGGCTTTGGCCGGCGCATGGGCCTTGCGCTCCGGCTGTGCCGGCGCGGTTGGCTTGGCGTCGGACAGCATCGGCAGCCCATCGACCTGGGCGATCACGTTATCCAGGCGTACGGCCAGGCCGACGTTGTCGACGTTCGGCAGCGCCTTCAGGCGTTCGATATCCTTGGCGATGGCGCGGCGGATGGTGATGAATTGCGGCTTGTCGGAACGGGACAGGCTGCGGTCGGCATTCTGCAGCGCGATCAGCGCACCCGGCACATTGCCGGCCAATTGCAGTTGCTGGCTGGCAGTGGACAGCACTTGCTCGATTTCAGCCAGCGCCCACTCGTCGCGGTTCTTCGACATGTCCTGGTACAGCTGCTCCAGGGCGAGCTGCTGGGCCTGGGCTTCCTGCTGGCGGTTTTCCAGCACGCCTACCTTGAGCTGGATTTCCTTGCTCGTCTCCTGGACGTTTTTCGCCAGCTGGCTGGTCTGCCCATTCAGCGAATCGCCCTGCTGCAGCCGGCGCGCCATCTCTTCCCGCAGGCGGAACACCTGGTTCTTCGAGTAGAAGGCCTGCGCTGCCAGCAGGATGCCGAGCACTACCACGGCAATGGTCAACGGCTGGCGCAGCGCGTCGCGCTCCTGTGCCGGCGGGGTCGCTGGCGCAGTCTGGGCGGCATTTGAAGTCTCGACGACCGGCGCAGTTTGCGGATTTGGCGGGACGTCTTTGTTGTCTGTTTGGTTAGGCAAATCGTTCATGGACGTGATTGTAACGCGGCGAGTACCCGTTCGTCGCCTGATCCTGTGAGAGTCACATTCGGGAAGCCCAAATCCCTTGCTGTTTCAGCAATACGGGGATGGGGGACAATCAGGTGATGATGTTGCAAAGATGCAACGATTGTCAACTTGTTTAATTCTTTTAGCAGCCCGACAAGGCCGCGCAGCGCTTCGGAGCTGGTGATGATCCAGTCGGCCGGCGTGGCGGCCAGCGCTGCCAGGCGCTGGCCCAGCGCCGGCGTCAATTGCGGCACGGCGCGGCGGTACGCTGGCAGCACGGTCACCTCGGCGCCGGCGGCGCGGAAGGAATCGGCCATCAGTTCGCGCCCGGATTCGCCGCGCACGATCAGGACCCTGGCGCCGCGCAGGGCTGGCAGGTCAAGAGCTTGCAGCAGGTGCTCCGTGTCGCTCTGGGCCGGGTCGGCGGGGCTGGCGACCTGGCTGGCTGGGACGCCTTGGGCGATCAGCGCCAGTCGGCTGGCCTCTCCCACGACGGCTGCTTGCAGGCCTTGCGGCCATGCCGGGATATGGGCAAAGGCCGCATCAATGGCGTTCGGCGACACGAAGGCGACCAGCTGGTAGCTCGCCAGGGCGGCCAGCGCGTCGCGCAGCGGCGCCTGGTCCGGCAGCGGGCTGATTTCCAGCAGCGGCAGCAGCTCGACCTGGCGGCCGAGGGCGCGAATGCTGCTGGCCAGCGGCTCGGCCTGCGCGATCGGGCGGGTGAGGACGACTGGGTGCGGCATCAAAACCGGCAAGTCGATGTCTGACCCGCAGGGTCAGGCACCTGCGCTTGGAGCGGCGTTGGGATTCATGGCGTCGGCCTGCTCGGCCAGGCAGACGGCGAGGATGGCCTCGGCGTCCTGGGCGCGCAGCTGCTCGGCGACGTTGGCGCCCAGGGCTTCCGCCTCGGTTGCCGCGCCGCTCACTTCGGCGCGGGCGACGCGGGTGCCGTCCGGGGTGGCGACCATGGCGCGCAAGTGCATCTGGCCGCCGTCAACGGTGGCGAAGGCCGCCAGCGGTACCTGGCAGGAGCCGCCAAACACCTTTGATACCTTGCGCTCCGCCGTCACGGCTTGCGCGGTCGGCAGGTCGTTCAATGGCGCCAGGATTGCCTTCAGATCCAGCCCGTCGCTACGCTCGGCGATTTCGATCGCCATCGCGCCCTGCCCTGCGGCCGGCAGCGAGTCTTCCGGCGCCAGCAGCGATTTGATGCGCTGCGGCAGGCCAAGGCGTTTCAGGCCGGCGGCGGCCAGGATGATGGCTGAATAATCGCCGCGATCCAGCTTGCCCAGGCGGGTATCGAGGTTGCCGCGCAAAGGCTTGATCACCAGGTGCGGGTAGCGCGCCGAAATCAGGGCCTGGCGACGCAGGCTGCTGGTGCCGACAATGGCGCCCGCCGGCAATTCGGACAGCGATGCGTAATCGTTCGAAACGAAGGCATCGCGCGGGTCTTCGCGCTCCAGCACGGCCGCCAGCGTGAATCCTTGCGGCAGCTCCATCGGCACATCCTTCAGCGAATGGACGGCCAGGTCGGCGCGGCCCTCTTCCATCGCCACTTCCAGCTCCTTCACGAACAGGCCCTTGCCGCCCACCTTCGACAACGCCCGGTCCAGGATCTGGTCGCCGCGGGTTGTCATGCCCAGGATCTCGATGCTGCACTGCGGATATAATTGGGACAAGCGAGCGCGGACGTGTTCGGCCTGCCACATGGCAAGGCGGCTTTCGCGCGATGCGATCACCAATTTGGAAGGGAGCTGTTGGGCCATTTCAGGAGTATTCAAGACCAGTTCTTTCGCTGTTGCTAGCGCCAAACCGGCGTTCACCAGTTTATTGCGCATGATTGGGACCACAAATTCTAGCATGCGCGCCCCTATGCAGACCGCGGCCACGAGCCTTTTGCACGACCATTCTTATCTTTTGACTGATTAACTATGGCAAATCAAGTAAGTGCAACAGACGCAGCACACCAGAGCGCCGATAAAGACGCGCCGTTGAAGGAAGATATCCGCCTGCTGGGCCGCCTGCTGGGCGACGTCCTGCGGGAACAGGAAGGAGAGGAAGTATTCGCCGTCGTCGAAACGATCCGCCAGACCGCTGTCCGCTTCCGCCGTGAAGCCGACGCCGGCGCCGCCAAGGAACTGGACGGCATGCTGAAGATCCTGACGCGCGAACAGACCATTACGGTGGTGCGCGCCTTCTCCTACTTCTCCCACCTGGCCAATATTGCGGAAGACCAGCACCACATCCGCCGCCGCCGCGCCCACTTGCTGGCCGGCTCGGCACCGCAAAAAGGCAGCATCGGCTTTGCGCTCGACAAGCTGAAAGAATCCGGCGTCGAACTGGACACCGTGACCAGCTTCTTCAAGGAAGCCCTGATTTCCCCCGTCCTGACCGCCCACCCGACCGAGGTGCAGCGCAAGTCCATCCTGGACGCGGAACATGATATCGCCCGCCTGCTGGCCCAGCGCGACCTGCCGCTGACGCCGAAGGAACGCAGCACCAACCTGCACATGCTGCGCGCCCGCATCGCGACGCTGTGGCAGACGCGCATGCTGCGCTATTCCAAGCTGACCGTGGCGGACGAAATCGACAACGCCCTGTCCTACTACCGCATCACCTTCCTGCGCGAATTGCCGGCCCTGTACGACGACATCGAAAGCGAGATCGCCGAGCATTACGGCCCGGGTGCGCCTGCCATCGACGCCTCCTATGTGCAGATGGGCAGCTGGATCGGCGGCGACCGCGACGGCAACCCGAACGTCAATGCCGGCACCATGCAGCATGCGCTGGAACGCCAGGCCACCACCATCCTCGACTTCTACCTCGACGAAACCCACGCCCTGGGCGCCGAGCTGTCGGTGTCGACCCTGATGATCGGCTGCTCGCCGGCGCTGCAAGCCCTGTCCGACGCCTCGACCGACACCTCCGACCACCGCAGCGACGAGCCTTACCGCCGCGCCCTGATCGGCATGTACGCCCGCCTGGCTAGCACCGCGCGCGCCCTGGGAGCGACCAACATCCTGCGCAAGGAAGTCGGCCACGCCGAGCCCTACCCATGCCCGGCCGATTTCTCGGCCGACCTGCAGGTGCTGATCGAGTCGCTGGACGCCAACCACGGTTCCGTGCTGGCGCGCCCGCGCCTGACTACCCTGAAGCGTGCCGCCGACATCTTCGGCTTCCACCTGGCCTCGCTCGATATGCGCCAGTCGTCCGACATTCACGAGCGTGTTCTGGCGGAACTGTTCGCCAGGGCCGGCGTGCAAGCCGATTACCCATCGCTGGATGAAGATGCCAAGGTCAAACTGCTGCTGGCGGAGTTAGCGCAACCACGCCTGCTGTATTCGCCGTACATCGAGTATTCGGACGAGACCACCTTCGAGCTGGCCATCCTGCGCACCGCGCACGACATCCGCCAGCGTTACGGCAAGCGCGCCATCCGCAACTACATCATTTCACACACCGAGACTGTGTCCGACCTGCTGGAAGTATTCGTACTGCAGCAGGAAACCGGCCTGCTGCGCCAGGGCGCCGACGGCGAGCGCACCTCGGACCTGATGGTGATTCCCCTGTTCGAAACCATCCCCGACCTGCAGCGCGCCGCCGGCATCATGGAAGCGCTGATGGCGGTGCCGATGGTGCAGAAACTGATCGCCAGACAAGGCCAGATCCAGGAAGTCATGCTGGGCTACTCCGACTCCAACAAGGACGGCGGCTTCATGACCTCGAACTGGGAGCTGTACAAGGCGGAACTGGCCCTGGTCGAGATCTTTGCCAAGGCCGGCGTCAAGCTGCGCCTGTTCCACGGCCGCGGCGGCACCGTCGGCCGCGGCGGCGGCCCAAGCTACGAGGCCATCCTGGCGCAGCCCAAAGGCACCGTCAACGGCCAGCTGCGCTTGACCGAACAGGGCGAAATCATCGCCTCAAAGTTCTCCAACGCCGAAATCGGCCGCCGCAACCTGGAACTGCTGGTCTGCTCGACCCTGGAAGCGAGCCTGATGCCGCCGCCGGCCGACGCCTGCCACGGCCAGCGCCTGGCCGGTTTCGAAGCGGTGATGGCCGAGATTTCCGAGCTGGCCTACAAGGCTTACCGCAACCTGGTGTATGAAACCCCGGGCTTCACCGACTACTTCTTCTCGGCCACGCCGATTGCGGAAATCGCGGAGCTGAACCTCGGCTCGCGCCCGGCTTCGCGCAAGTCGACGCGCCGCATCGAGGACCTGCGCGCCATCCCGTGGGGCTTCAGCTGGGGCCAGTGCCGCCTGCTGCTGCCGGGCTGGTACGGTTTCGGCTCCGCCATCGGCGCCTGGATCACCGCCGGCGACAAGGAAGAACGCACGGCGCAGCTGCGCGACATGTTCCAGCACTGGCCGTTCTTCGCCACCCTGCTCTCGAACATGGACATGGTGCTGGCCAAGACCGACCTGGCGATCGCCTCGCGCTACGCCGAGCTGGTGACGGACAAGGAACTGCGCGAGCGCATCTTCAAGCGCATCACCGAGGAATATCACCAGACCCTCGGCTGCCTGGAATCGATCACCGGCACCAGCGACCGCCTGGCAGGCAACCCGCTGCTGGCACGCTCCATCACCAACCGCTTCCCTTACCTGGATCCGTTGAACCACCTGCAGGTGGAACTGATCAAGCGCCGCCGTGCGCTGGGCGAAGAAGAGCGGGCAGACCCGCGCGTCAATCGCGGCATCCACCTGTCCATCAACGGTGTCGCGGCAGGCCTGCGCAACACCGGCTAAGCGCCTTTGGCAAACGGGCCCGGCGAAAACCGGGCCCGCTTAGCAAAAAAGCCATAACTAAGTCATAATCATGCGCTCTGATTTGAGGAGATCGTATGTTTCGCCTGACGCTGTTAGCTGCACTGCTTTTGCCCTCCCTCGCCCTGGCCGGCGACCAGGCCCGCAAGTTCGACACCTTCTACGGCATCAATGTCAAAGGCCCGATCAGCGTCTACGTTGACGTTGGCAAGGAGCAGTCGGTCAAGGTCAGCGGCCAGAAGGAATACATCGACAAAGTCAGCACGGTAGTTGAAGGCGGCGTCCTGCGCGTGGTCTACGAAAACACCAACAAAGCCCCGGTGAACGTGAAGGACGGCGACAAGATCACCGTCACCGTACCGGCGCTGACCAGCTTCCGCGTCCTGGGCGCCGGCGAATCGCGCGTCACCAACATCAACGGCGAACGGATCGACATCAGTTTCGAAGGCGCCGGCGCGCTATATGCCAGCGGCAAGGTCAAGCTGCTGCGCATGAAAGGCCAAGGCGTCGGCCAGGCCAACCTCAAGGATTTGCAAGCCGAACGCGCCGACGTCAACTTCACCGGCATGGGCGACATCAGCCTCTACGCCAGCGACACCCTGAACCTGATCGTGGAAGGCATGGGCAACTTCACTTATTACGGCAACCCGAAGCACGTCAACAAGTCGGCCAAAGGCATCGGCAACGTCAGCCCGGGCAAATAAGGCGCGCGTGCGGCAGCTCGCGGGTGGCCACATATCCCATTGAGCGGTACAGCGCCTGTGCTCGGGCGTTGGCCGCACCGACATGCAGCATGGGACGCACGCCTTGCTGCTGCATGCCGTGCATGATGAACTCCACCAGCTTGCGCGCATAGCCGCGGCCCGTGAACTCGGGATGCGTGCAGACCGCGCTCACTTCGCGCATGTGGCCAAGGTCCATGCGCTCCCCGCTCAGCGCCACCAGCCGGGCGCCATTGTCGTGGATGCCGGCGTACCTGCCCATGTCACCGGTGCGCGGCCTGAAGTAGCCGGGGAAAGCGATATTGGTCAGTTCCACCATTGCCGGATCGTCGGCCGCCAGCACACGGATCATCGCCGCGTCTGGCGCCGCGAGCGGGCCGCCTTGGTAGACCATTTGCAGCACGCCGGACAGCGGCTGCAGCGACCAGCCTTGCGGCAGCGACGGCATCGCACCGAGGAAATAATAGCCATCGCCCACAACGGCCAGGTCTTCGGCGGATAGCGGCACGCCCTGCTCCGCCACCGCGCAGAACGGCGCCACATCGGCCGGATAGCGCCGGGCCGGACCTGTTGGAATGTTAAAATGCTGCTGTGCGCTGTTCAGCGCTGCCCAGATCGGGTTTTCCAGTTCCTGCATATGAGTCCCAATGTCTAATTTCCCAGCCTGCCCAAAATGCCAGTCCGAGTATACCTACGAAGACGCCGATAACTATGTTTGCCCTGAATGCGCCCACGAATGGCCGAAGCAGGCCGCCGAAGCAGCCGGCGAATCCGCGCGCGTCTACAAGGACTCGGTCGGCGCCATCCTGCAAGATGGAGACACCGTCACCGTGATCAAGGACTTGAAACCAAAAGGCTCCGGCGGCGTGATCAAGCAGGGCACCAAAGTGAAGAACATCCGCCTGGTCGACAGCGATCACGATATCGACTGCAAGATCGAAGGCTTCGGCGCCATGAGCCTGAAATCGGAGTTCGTGCGCAAAGTTTAGGCATTACAATTTGAGAATATTTTTTACTAATTCTCATATATAGTCGCCGGAACAATTCTTATTCACCGGAGACTGCCTATGAAGCCTGCTTCGCTTGCCCTGGCCATCGCACTGGCCCTGCCCTTCGCCACCACCCAGGCCCGCGGCCCGATGGGGGAACTAAGAACAGAGTCCAGCAGCATGACAGGCGTCAACGCAGCAGGCGAATGGGTCGGAGAAATCAAGGATGAAGACGGCCGCCGCCGGGCCATCATGATGTCGCAAGGACGCCATATCGAAATCGGCACCCTGGGCGGCAGCGACAGCACCGCCAACGCCATCAACAACCAGGGCGTGGTCACCGGCGGCGCACTCACCGTCAGCAACGCCTGGCATGCATTCCGCTACGACGAAGCCCAAGGCATTCGCGACCTCGGCACGCTTGGCGGCAGCAGCAGCGTCGGCACCGCACTCAATCAATCCGGCCACATCGTCGGCTATGCCGACACCGCGGACGGCAATTACCACGCCTTCATCGACAACGGCAGCCGCATGCAGGACCTGGGAACCCTCGGCGGCAAAAACAGCTATGCGACCGCCATCAACGGCGACGGTTACGTGGTCGGCGCCGCGCAGCTGCCGAACGGCTACCGCCGCGCCTTCCTGTACAAACCGGGCAGCGGCATGATCGAGCTGCCAACGCTGGGTGGCCGCATCAGCGTGGCAACCGGGGTGAACGACCACGGTGTGGTGGTCGGCGCGTCCGAGATGCCGAACGGCGCCTGGCACGCCTTCATGTACGAGAATGGCCGCATCATCGACTTGGGCGCCATGATTGCCCGGGGCTCCAGCTTCGCCAACGGCATCAATAACCATGGCGACATTGTCGGCACCGTGAAAATCAAAGACCACGACTCGCCGCATACCTTCATCTACAAAAATGGCCAGATGCAGGTACGCTCGGCCTTCGGCAGCCTGTACCTGACTCGCGACATCACCGAGGAAGGCAAAGTAATCGGCTCCGCCTACACCGGCCACGTGCTGAAATCCGGCTCCGTCGATTCGGTCCAGACGAAACGGGGCCTCACGGCGCTTGACTGGCTGACCCTCGGCCTCCTTGCCATCCTCGCCGCCGCGGGCGCATTCAAACTGCGCGACCGTATTCGCAAAGGGATCAATTACAGCAGCAAGATGCTGTCGCTGGCCTGATGCGCCGCGCCCTCCATGCGATCGCGCTGACAGCGATGCTATGCGCCAGCGGGGCTCACGCCGGCCCGTTCGGCGGCTCAATGTTCGAGTCCATTGTCGCCAAGGACATGAACGCGTCCGGCGATACTGTGCTGGAATCCATTACCGGCTACGGCGCCCGGCAAGCCTTCCTGCGCTCAGGCGGCCAGCGCTACGACATCGGCACTTTCGGCGGCGAAGAAAGTACCGCTGCCGCGATCAACAACGCCGGCGTCGTCACCGGCTCCGCCCAGGCGGCCGACTACACCTGGCACGCCTATCGCTTCGACAAGCGCAACGGCCTGCGTGAGCTCGACACGCTGGGTGGCGCCAGCAGCGCAGGCACCGCGATCAACGAACAAGGCCACATCGTCGGCCACGCCGACACCTACGACGGCGCCTACCACGCCTACATCGACACCGGCATCACCATGCTGGACCTGGGCACCTTCGGCGGCAAGAACAGCTACGCGCTGGGCATCAACGCTCATGACGCCGTGGTGGGCGCCGCCGATCGCGCCAACGGTTTCCGACGCGCTTTCATTTACAAGCCCGGCATCGGCAAGATCGAGATCCCGGACGTCGGCGACCGCCATAGCGTAGCGATGGCCGTCAACGACCACGGCGTCGTAGTCGGCACCATGCAGATGCCCGACCGCAGCTGGCACGCCTTCAGCTACGACGGCGTACGCACCACCGACCTGGGTGTAATGATGAATCGCGGGAACAGCTTCGCCACCGCCATCAACAACAACGGCGACATTATCGGCAACGTCCGCGTCTGGGGCCGCGACGCCCCGCTGGCCTTCGTCTACAGCAAAGGCCAGATGCAAGTGCGCGACAGCTTCGGTCGCTTCGACCTCGCCCGCCGTATCACCGACGACGGTCAGATCATTGGCGCCGGCGCCATGGCCAGGCAAATGCGCGCCGCCCGCGTCGCCCACAACCAGCTGGAATCAATCGGCTGGCCGGAACCGGTGGACATGCTGACCTGCGCTTTCCTTGCCGTGCTGGCCACCTTCTTCCTCTACAAGATCCGCGAACACCTGCGCCAAGGTATCGACTTCAGCAAGCGCCTGATGCTCTCTATCGCATAAGAGGAAGTTGAGAGACCTTGGTCAAGAAGACTTACGTTCGACGATTTGTGCAATGAGTTCGGGAGGGATCGGCTGGCCATTCGCGCTCATTTGCCGGATGGTCTCATGCAGCATCTGAAGCCGTGAGATTTTTACCACGGCCCAGGCAACGATGCCGACAATAGGAACGCACATTGCAAGGACCGGGATGAGTACTGGAGACAGGTTGGAAAAGAAGTTCATGCTTGCTGGGCGCGGTTGATCGAAGGGGCTATCCAGTGTAGATGCGCGATTGCTTTTACGTCAAGCATTGGTGCTTATCGAAAGGGAGGCCGAAGCCTCCCTTTTTTCCTCGCGCCGACGGCCGATTACTTCTCCGTCAGGAACGTCTTCAGCTTGTCCGAACGGGATGGCTGGCGCAGCTTGCTCATGGCCTTGGCTTCGATCTGGCGGATACGTTCGCGGGTCACGTCAAACTGCTTGCCCACTTCTTCCAGCGTGTGGTCGTTCGACATCTCGACGCCGTAACGCATGCGCAGCACCTTGGCTTCGCGCGGGGTCAGGGAGTCCAGCACTTCCTTGATCACATTGCGCATCGATGCATGCAGCGCGGCGTCCAGCGGCGCCAGCGTGGTGTTGTCTTCGATGAAGTCGCCCAGCTGGGAATCGCCATCCTCGCCCATCGGGGTTTCCATGGAAATCGGCTCTTTGGCGATCTTCATGATTTCGCGCACCTTGGATTCCGGCATTTCCATCTTCAGCGCCAGGGTTGCCATATCCGGCTCGGAACCGGTTTCCTGCATGATCTGGCGCGAAATGCGGTTCATCTTGTTGATGGTTTCGATCATGTGCACCGGCACGCGGATGGTACGGGCCATGTCCGCGATGGAACGAGTGATCGCCTGGCGGATCCACCAGGTCGCGTAGGTCGAGAACTTGTAGCCGCGGCGGTATTCGAACTTGTCGACCGCCTTCAGCAGGCCGATATTGCCTTCCTGGATCAGGTCCAGGAATTGCAGGCCGCGGTTGATGTACTTCTTCGCGATCGAGATCACCAGGCGCAGGTTGGCCACGGTCATTTCACGCTTCGCGGTACGGGCACGCTTTTCGCCGGCAGCCATCTGCTTGTTGATCTTGCGCAGGTCGGCCAGCGGCAGCGCCACGCGCTCCTGCAGGTCGATCATCTTGTTCTGCAGTTCCTTGATGGCAGGGACGTTACGGCCCAGCACCGCGCTGTACGGATAGCCGGCAGCCACTTCGCCATCGACCCAATCCAGGTCGGTTTCATTGCCAGGGAAGACCTTGATGAAGTGCGCGCGCGGCATGCCGCAGCGGTTGACGCACAGTTCCAGCACGGCGCGCTCGATCGAACGCACCTGCTCCATCTGGCCGCGCAGGGTGTCGCACAGCTTTTCCACCACTTTCGCGGTGAAGCGGATGCCCAGCAGCTCGTTGGAGATGATGTCCTGCGCTTTCACGTAGGCAGCGTTGCCGTAGACGGCCTTGCGCATCTTGTCGAACTGGCTCGAGATCAGGGAGAACTTGGCCAGCGCGTCAGCTTTCAGCTGCGCCAGCTGTTCGGTCGAGTAGCCGGCGGCGCCGCCGTTGACGTCGCCGTCTTCTTCCTCTTCGTCCAGCTCTTCTTCCTCTTCTTCATCGTCGGCAGCTGCGGCAGGAATCTTGGCCGGCGCAGGGGTCGGCGCGTCTTCGTTCAGGTCCACGAAACCGTCCACCACGTCGTCCACCTTCATCTCGTCCTTTTCGATCTTCTCGGCCAGGGTCAGGATCTCGGAAATGGTGGTCGGGCAGGCCGAAATCGCCTGGATCATGTCGCGCAGGCCGCCTTCGATACGCTTGGCGATCTCGATCTCGCCTTCACGGGTCAGCAGCGCCACGGCGCCCATTTCACGCATATACATGCGCACCGGGTCGGTGGTACGGCCGAAGTCGGAATCGACGGTCGACAGCGCGGTGGCGGCAGCAGCCTCCACCTCGTCGTCGCTGGCGGCGGTCGGCACGTTATCGGACAGCAGCAGCGCTTCCGCATCCGGCGCGCGCTCGTAGACGGCGATGCCCATGTCGTTGAAGGTCGCGATGATGCCTTCGATCGCTTCCGGGTCGACGATGTTTTCCGGCAGGTGGTCGTTGATCTCGGCGTACGTCAGGTAGCCGCGGTCCTTGCCCAGGTTGATCAGGTTCTTGAACTGGGTGCGGCGCTTTTCCAGCTCCTCCGCATTGGAACCGTCAGCCATGCCGAAGGCGTCGACACCCTTGGCCTTGCGCTCGCGCGCCTTGGACGCGGCCTTCAGTTCGGCGCGTTCCACGGCGTTCAGGGCCGCCACTTCGTCGTTTTCCGGGGTGAATTCGCTTGGCTTGCGGCCGCGGCGGCCCGGCACCTTCACTTGCGGCAGCAGGTAGCCGGAGGTGTCGATCGATGCCAGCACGGCGGCGTCGCGCACTTCCGTCACAGCGGCCGGGCCGGTGGTCACGATCACGGGCGCAGGTTCGGCAGCCTTAGGCTTGCGGCCGCGCTTTGCAGGCGCCGCCACCGGCGCTTCTTCGGCGACGACGGCCAGCGACACCGGCTTGGCAGCAGCGGTCTTGCGGGCGCGGGTCTTGGCGGCCGATTCGTCGGCAGCGGCTTCCAGCGGCGTTTCCACCATCGGCACGGCAGCCAGGCGGCGGGACTTTTTTACGACCATGACTTTTCCTGCTTCCTCTTGAGCGTTGTCGATCACATACGAAAGGCTGGTCTTTGGCACAGCCAACGGAGCGCTGGTAGTAGCGGAGCCTGTGGATTTCTTGGCGGACAACGTCAGGGTCTTAGGTTTCGTCATTCAATATCTCTCTCAGCGCGCCCGAAGGTGCACTTATCGAAGGCTCGCGATGGCCCGGTTTCAGGGATAATCAGGAAAAGAAAAAGCCCGCACGACCGGGCCCGATTCCGATGATTCAGTGATTAGAGAGGGCACATGCCCTGGAACTGGACTCAACAGGGCAGCGCGGCCCCGGCCGAAAACTCTTTACCAAACTGAATTCGCACCGTCCTGCATTTGGCGCGTCTGCCATTATACAAGGGTTTGGGCTGGACTGCACCCATTAAATCGATATCAAAACCACATCATGAGCGAAAACACAATGCGCCAGGCGCGTGCCTCGTGGTATGCTGGCGGCTCTTGATTAATCTATGAAGTCGATGAACACTAGCACTACCCCCCAGCAGCCGGCCGAAGGCCAAGCCGCCGCACCTGCCGCCCCCAATTCTGCACGCGCCCTGCTCAAGCAATTGCAGCAACAGTATGCCCCGTTCCGCGACAGCATGCCGCTGTCGATCGGCATCGACAAACAGCTTATCGCCGCGATGCCGGAGCTTAACCGCAAGCTGATGCGCGCGGCCCTGGGCATCCACACTTCCTCGCAGCGCTACCTGCGCGTGATGGAAAAAGCCACCGTCCGCTACAACCTCGATGGCAGCACCGGCGCCGAAGTCACCGACGAACACCGCAAGCACGCCAAGGAAACCCTGGCGGAACGCTACAAGAAAGAAGTGGAACGCCGCAAGGCCGAACGCGCTGCCGAACGTGAAGCTGCCGCCGCCGAAGAGGCCGACCGCCGCCGCACGGAGAAGCTGCAGGCGCTGACCGCCAAATTCTCCAAGAAGTAATGGGCGGCGCGCCAGAAGCCGTCCCCGAACTGCCTCCTTATGAGGGCATCCGGCTGGCCGACGTCAGGCTCGTAAAAACCGCCGCCGATGCGGAGGCGGCGCAAGCGGCCTTGCTGGCGGCGGATGCGATTGGTTTCGACACCGAATCCAAACCCACTTTCGTCAAGGGTGAAAGCTCGAACGGCCCGCACCTGATCCAGTTTGCGGACGACCGCCATGCCTGGCTGTTCCAGGTTGGCGATGCCTTCCCCCATTTGGCGACGGTCAAGGCGATCCTTGAATCCGACATGACGCTGAAGATCGGCTTCGGCCTGTCCGACGACGTCAAGCGTGTGCGCGCCAAACTCGGGATCGAGCCACTGAAAGTGGTGGACCTGGGCGTGGTGCTGCGCGTGCCGGGGCAAAAAAACGACCTGGGCGCCAAGAGTGCCGTCGCCAAGTATTTCGGGCGGTCGCTGACCAAGTCGAAGAAGATCTCCACCACCAACTGGGCCACGCCGCGGCTGAACGAAAAGCAGATCCTGTACGCGGCCGACGATGCGCAAGTTGCGCTGCGCGTGTATCGCCACTGGATCGGCATCGGCAACGTGCTGCCGCCGATCAAGCCGTCGAAGCGCCCCAAGCCCGGCAAGCCAGCCGCCCCAGCATAGCAATCGCATCCGCTTGGCGCTCATCCCAGGCATGCCCGTAATTCAGGCGGATACAATTGCGGAATGCGCGCTTCGCGCTGAACATCGGCCCTGGCGCAATACTGATCCCCTGCGCCAGCGCCTGCCGATGCAACTCCAGCGCATCAACTGACTCCGGCAGCACCAACCACAGGAAATACCCGCCCTGCGGCTGCGTCACCCGCGTCCCCAACGGGAAATGCGCCGCGATCGCCGCCAGCATCTGCCGCTGCTGCCCCGCCAGCGCACTGCGCAACTGCCGCAGGTGCCGCTCATACCCGCCCTGCCCCAGATACTCCGCCAGCGCCAGCTGCGAAGGCATCGCCGCAGCCAGCGACGTGGTCAGCTTGAGCCGCTCCACCTGCCGCGCAAAGCGCCCCGGCGCCGCCCAGCCAACGCGGAATCCAGGCGCCAGGCATTTCGAAAACGAACTGCAATGCATGACAATACCCTTGCTGTCGAAACGCTTGGCCAGCGCCGGCCGCTGCGCACCGAAATACAGCTCGCCGTACACGTCATCTTCGATCAGCGGCACATCATGGGCCGCCAGCAGTTCAACCAGCGCCTGCTTTTTCTCAGGCGTCATCAGGCTGCCCAGCGGATTCTGGAAGCTGGTCATCAACCAGCAAGCACGCGGCTTATGCTGCGCCAGCGCCAGCGCCAGTGCGCCAAGGTCGATCCCGTCGCGCGGATGCGTCGCCACTTCCACCGCCTTCAGGCCCATGCGCTCCAGCGCCTGCAAGGCCGCATAGAAGCTCGGCGACTCCACCAGCACGGTGTCGCCCGGCCGCGCCACCGCCTGCAGGCAAAGATTCAGCGCTTCCAGTGCGCCGTTGGTGATGATGATGTCGTCCGGTGACACCTGCAGGCCATCGAGCTGGTAGCGCAAGGCGATCTGTCGCCGCAGCTCGGCATTCCCCGGCGGCAGGTCGGCAACCGTACTCCAGGGGTCGATATGGCGCATGCTGGCCGTCACCGCGCGGGCCAGCTTTTCGAGCGGGAACAGCAAAGGACTGGGGAAGGCAGAGCCGAGAGGCACAATGCCCGGCGCGCGGCTGGCTTCCAGCACCTGGAATACCAGCTCACTGACGTCAACCAGCGTGCAAGCGGCATCGGGCTGCGACAGCTCGGGTTCCGGCGTTGCGGCAAAGTGCCGGGACGCCACATAGTAGCCCGAGCGCGGGCGCGACTCGATCAGCCCGCGGGCCTCGAGCTGGTAGTACGCCTGGAATACCGTGGACGGGCTGACACCGCGCCGTTCCTGCTGTTGCCGCACCGAGGGTAGTTTTTCGCCCGGCCGCAGCACGCCGGATGCCATCAAGCCCGCCAATTCGTCTGCCAGCGCTTCGTAAAGCTTCAAACTGATACCCTCTTTCCGTGGCCATTCTGAGCCTGTTTTTCTCTGCCGCGCAGGCGTATCCTTGACCCATCACAAGAAGAACGGATTCATCATGCGACTTTCCCTACGCATTCTCTCATTTAGCGCCACTCTTGTGGCCGCATCCGCCCCGGCCGCCCCGGCCAGCCTGTCGGACACCGTCGAGCAGCGTGTCGCCGCCTGCATCGCCTGCCACAAGGCCAATGAGCAAGGCGACGCCTTCTTCCCGCGCCTCGCCGGCAAACCCGCCGGCTACCTGTACAACCAGCTGCTGAACTTCAAGGAAGGCCGCCGCCAGTACCCGATGATGACCTATATGGTGGAACAACTGCCGGACGCCTACCTGCGCGAGATCGCACAGTACTTTTCCGAACAGCACGCCCCTTATCCGCCGCCAGCCGCCACCAGCGCCACGGCGCAAATGATCGAGCGCGGCCGCGTGCTGGTGCACCAGGGCGACCCATCGCGCAAAGTGCCGGCTTGCATCGCCTGCCACGGCGACGCAATGACCGGCGTCGCACCCGCCATCCCCGGCCTGATTGGACTGCCGCGCGACTATATCAACGCGCAATTCGGCGCCTGGCGCAACCAGAAGCGCAAGGCGCACAGGCCGGACTGCATGGCCGAAGTGGCCAACCGCCTGAGCGAAGCCGACGTCGCGGCCGTCTCCGGCTGGCTCGCCGCGCAACCGGCCGATCCCAACGCACGCCCTGCAACCTCCCTGCCCAAGCCGCTGCCGATGGAATGCGGCGGCGTCCCGCAATAAGAAGAGCCGATCATGAACCGCAACACAAAAATCGCCATTGCCGTACCGCTTTTGCTCATCGTCGCAGCGGTCGGCTTCATCTGGCCCAGGCACGACAAAGGCCCGGCGCCAAGCGACGCATCGAAGAACATGCCCACCGCGGAGAAAGTTGCGCGCGGCGCCTACCTGGCCAAGGCCGCCGACTGCATGGCATGCCACACCACGCGCGGCGGCGCCGCCTTTGCCGGCGGCCGCGCCCTGCAAACACCGTTCGGCAACGTGGTCTCGCCCAACATCACCGCCGACAAGGAAACCGGCATCGGCAACTGGACTGCCGACGATTTCTGGAACGCCCTGCACAACGGCAAAGCCAAGGACGGCCGCCTGCTCTACCCCGCCTTCCCGTACACGAACTACACGGCGATGACGCGCGACGACTCGGACGCGATGTACGCCTACTTCCAGTCCATCACGCCGGTGAAGCAGGCCAGCCAGCCGCACACATTGCGCTTCCCCTACAACCAGCAAGCCATGCTGGCGGTATGGCGCGCCCTGTACTTCAAGCCCGCCGTGTACGCGCCGGACACCGGCAAGTCCGCAGAATGGAATCGCGGCGCCTACCTGGTGCAAGGCCCCGGCCACTGCATCGCCTGCCACAGTGAACGCAATGCGCTGGGCGCCAGCGACAAAGGCTTGTCGGGCGGCCTGATACCGGTGCTGGGCTGGTACGCGCCCTCGCTCACTTCCGACCGCGAGGCCGGCCTGGGAGACTGGGAAATAAAAGACATCACCGACCTGCTGAAGACCGGCATCTCGCAGCGCGCCACCGTATTCGGCCCGATGGCGGAAGTGGTACGCGAAAGCCTGCAGCACCTGAGCGATGAAGACGCCCGCGCCATGGCGGTGTATTTAAAGTCGCTGCCGAACGAAAGCGGCCAGCGCGCGCCGTACGAACGCTCGAAAGAGCCTGAGGCGGCAGCCTGGCTGGCAGCCGGCGAGAAGATCTACGGCAAGCAATGCCTGGACTGCCACGGCGAAAAAGGCGAAGGCATCGCCCCGCATTACCCGCCATTGGCCGGCAACCGCGCGCTGACAATGGATGAAGCGGTGAACCCGATCCGCATCGTACTGAATGGCGGCTTCGCCCCCGGTACGGCAGGCAACCCGCGGCCTTACGGCATGCCGCCGTTCAGCCATTCACTGAATGATGTGGAAGTAGCACAAGTAGTATCCTACCTGCGCTCAGCATGGGGCAACAACGCCCCGCCGGTCGAAAGCACCACGGTCAACCGCTACCGCAACGTGCCCCTAGAATAATAAAAGTCGGGGTCCGGTCTGGCTTCTCGAGGAGCTTTGCGCTTCGCGCAATGTCCGCTTGCCAGACCTGACCCCGACTTTCTTTTTTATACCATGTCGGCGAAACCGAGGCGGTCGGTGGTGGCGTGGCGGGCGTCTTCGATGCTGACCTTCTTCTCGGCCAGCAGCTTGCGCAGGCATTCGTTCATCGTGTAGCAGCCTGGGGCGGTCTTGTGCTCCATGACGTTGCGCAGTTCGGCTACGCTGCCATTTTCGATCACAGCGGCCACTTCCGGATTGACGGTCAGGCTTTCCGTGGCCAGGAAGTAGCGGTCGCCATCCATGGCAGGCATCAGCGCCTGGCACAGCACGCCGCGCAGCGCATGGGCCAGGGCCTGGCGCTGCGGTTCGGTGTTGCCCAGCAGGCGGATCATCTTTTGCAGGCCCAGCTCGGTCGAGCGTGCGTGCAGCGAAGCCAGCACCAGGGGGCCGGATTCGGCCAGCGCCAGCGCTTCGTGCGCGGTTTCGGCGTCGCGGATCTCGCCGATCACGATCACGTCCGGGCGTTCGCGCAGAGCGTCCTTGGCGCCCAGGTCGAAGGTTTCCACGTCGCCGTCGAAGCCCACTTCGCGCTGCGTGATCACGCATTTGCGCTGCGGGATCAAGGTCTCGACCGGATCTTCAATGGTAATGATGTGGCCCGAACGGTTCTTGTTGATATCGTCCAGCATCGAGGCGATGGTGGTCGACTTGCCCTGGCAGGTGTCGCCAATGATCAGCACCAGGCCGCTCGAAAGCTGGGCGAACTTCTCTTCCGTCGGGCGCAGGCCCAGGCCGGACAGCAGCAACGGCTCTTTCGGGAAACGGCGAATCACGCAGCCGAGGCGCTTCTTGCCCTGGAAGCTGAAGCAGTTGGCGCGGATGCGCGCGGTATGCAGGTCTATTGCGCGGTCGAAAGCGCGATCCTGGATGCGTTCGCGCCAGTTTGGTTCCACCACTTCAAAGAATTCTTCCAGCTCTTCGCGCGTGATCGGGGAATCGGTCACGGCCACCAGGCCCTTTGGCTGGCGCAGCAGCAAGGGGCTGTTCTGGTGGATCAGGATGTCGGAGAAGACCAGCTTGGAATTCAACAGGTGCAGGATTTGCTCGACCAGAGTGCCAAAGACCGGGTGGTCTTCGTTCTCGATATACGTGAGGGTGCGAATTTGCGAGTATTCCATAGTGCCTGTGCTCTCCAATTGGTTCGCATGATTTTATTGCATTTGCTCTAGGAAATGTAAGTGGTTGGTGAACAACATTTATTTCGGATATTCAAATCCAGTGCGGATATCGCAAGGAAATCTGCGACCGCGCTCGCTTACCGTCAGGCGTTGCGGCGGCTCCTCGCCTGCCAGCGCACGCGACTTGACGTGCAAGCCCTCGCCTTCCCGGATCAGTTTGTCTGCGCGCTCGTAAACATTTTGACAACCCGTTTCCGCGATCAGGGCCTGCACAATGCCGATTTTCCACGCCTCCACAGCGGCTGACTGGAACTGGCACACCAGGTAGCCATCCTTGCCGCCATAACTATGCACCAGCAGGCCGGACAGCCCGTCTTCATCGCCAAGCACGATCGGCACCAGTTCATCGGGACGGGCCGATTGCAGCGCATGGCTACGGCGCGCAATGGCGGCGCGCACGCGCCGCTTCACCATGGCGTGATCGATTGGCTCGTCTTCGCGCAGGGTCCAGACGCGGGCGGCGATCTGTGATTTGGCGTTATAGGCGGCGCGCGCCAGGAATTTGCGGGAGGAAGACAGTACCGTGGCAGTCGCGCCGGGCTTGTTTTTCTCAGCGGGACGCCCGTCGACGCGCTCGATGGCGGACAGGTAGATGTAGGGGTCGCCGGCAAGGATGGAATTCTCCTTGCCCTGTTTGATGATGATTGTAAGCATGGACGAAATGATACAGGAGCCGCGCCCTGTCCCCGGCATTTGCATTCTGTCCCTGCGAGGCGGCGCCCTGTCGCACCAGGCGCGCACCATGGCGCCGGCTTCGATACGATGTGACCATCGAATAATGATTCACAGAGGAGAAACAAGATGAAGATGTCCGCCGCAATGCGCAACGCCCTGGTCGCCGCTTCCGTTTTTGCTGTTGCCGCACCGGTCGCCGTCGTGTCGGCCGCTCCACTGGGCTGGTTTGCCGGCGAACGGGTGCAGGGCAACGGCAAAATTTCCAGGCAGGCACGCGAAGCGGTCAACTTTACCGGCCTCGGCCTGGGCCTGCCGGGCAATGTGGAAGTCCGTATCGGCACCACCGACAGCGTGAGTATCGAGTCGGATGACAACATCTTGCCGCTGATTGAAACCGTGGTCGAGGACGGCACCCTGCATATCCGTCCCATCCGCCCCAACCTGCAATTCGATACGCGCACCCTGAAAGTCGTGATCACCGCCAGGAAACTGGAGCGCATTTCGGTGGGCGGCTCCGGTTCGGTCGATGCGGAAGGCCTGCGCGGCGGCAAGCTGTCCTTCAATGTGGGCGGTTCGGGCTCCATGAACCTGCGCAATATCGAAGGCGAGTCGATCACCGTCTCGCTGGGCGGCAGCGGCAACCTGAAGGCAAGCGGTTCGGCCGACAAATTGAAGGTGTCGATCGGCGGCTCGGGCAAAGTCAGCACCGGGCAGCTGGCGACGCGTGAAGCTGCAGTCAGCATCGGTGGTTCGGGCCAGGCGGTAGTGTGGGCCAAGCAAGCGCTGTCCGTCAGCGTGGCCGGCTCTGGCGACGTCAGCTATTACGGCGAACCGCAGCTCACCAAGAGCGTCATGGGCTCCGGCAGCGTGAAGCGCCTGGCCGGCGGCCCGAACTAACTAGGGCTTCATTCCGGAAAATCTGGCAGCGCAGGGCTTCGGCCCGGCGCCACGCCCCGGCTAAGCGGGGCGTGGCGCCGGGTAGCGTCAGAGGTCGAACTTGAGTTCGGCGCTCAGGGTGCGCTGGGCATATGGGTGGAAGGCCCAGTATTTCTCGCCATTCAGGTTGTCGACACCGACCCACGCGCTCCACTGCCGGTTGATCCGGTAGCGCACGCGCACATCGGCAACCAGGTAATCCGACACGCCCATATACGTTGAGCCATTCGGATCGCTGTTATCAAGCGTGCCGAACTGCCTTCCGCTGTAGCGCACGCCGACGGTGCCGGTCCAATGCTGGCCTACATGATATGAAGCCAGAAAATTCGCGCGCCATTTCGGCACCCGCGGCTGGCGCTTGCCGACACTGGAAGGCATGGCATCGTTCGAGGCGATCGCCGAATCCGCGTAGGTAAGGCTGCTTTGCAGCGTCAGCCCATGCAGCAGGACATCTTCCGCCTGCTGCGACAGTTCCACCCCGCGGGTGCGGATCTTGCCGACGTTCTGCACCGTGTTGACGGTAGCAGTCAGCGGCTGCGAATACAGCGCATCGCGTGTGACTTCGCCGAACAGCGTGGCGCGCGCACTTCCCTTTGCTGTCATATGCTCCGCCGTCAGCTCGCTGGTCCAGGATTTCTCCGCGCGCAGGTTCGGGTCGGTGTTGACGATCTTCTCGTCCACAATCGAGCCCCGGAACAACTCCGCTGCCGTCGGATTGCGCACTGCGCGCCCCGCAGAGGCCTTCAGCGTCCAGGCCTCCCCCGCACGCCATGCCAGCGCAGCCTTCGGCGACCAGGCTGCTTCGCGGCGGTCGGTGAAAGGCAGCAGCTTTCCTGCCGCACCCGAGATCTCGCCGCCATACGCGCGCCAGGTTTCATGCCGCAGGCCCAGGGTCGCCTTCCACTGCGGCGACAAGCGCCAGGTATCCTGGCCGTACACGCTCTCGAGGCGCGTATTGCCATTGAAGGTCGACACATGCTTGCCGCCTTCGCCCGCAATCCAATCCGCCACGCTGGTCACATGCGTGCGCAGCTTGGCGCTCTCACGCTGCGCACCAAACTCCACCTGG
Organism: Duganella sp. Root336D2; assembly: GCF_001425005.1. GTDB lineage: Bacteria > Pseudomonadota > Gammaproteobacteria > Burkholderiales > Burkholderiaceae_D > Rugamonas. The sequence continues at coordinate 150,858 of NZ_LMDB01000035.1, forward strand.
TGCGCAGCATCGGCGCGCCAGTTGCCGCGCAGCGCCAGCGTATTCCAGCCGCTGCCGCCCATATCAGTCAGGTTGCCCCGCCCGGCTCCCGTCGGCACGCGTGCCAGGTCGCGTGAATAGTCGTAGGCGCTGCCGGCGATCTCCCAATTGAAAGCGCCGCGTCCATGCGTCTTCAACGACAGGCCGTGCACGACATGCTCCAAGTCCGCGCGCGCCCCGGCAAAATCCGAAGGCAGCAGCGTAAAGCGCTTGCCGCCCATATTGATCGTGCCGCTGGTTACCGCATTGCCGGCGCCGTCACGCAAATACGATTCGACGCTGCGCACCACGTCGTTCTGCCACCAGCCCAGCGTGTAGCTGGCACGCAGCGTCGGCGAGAAATCGTAGGCCAGCTTCACCTTGGCGTGGTCCTGCACCGTGTTCACCTGGCCCGTGCTGCCGAGAATGTACCAGTCCTTGCCTGACGGGTTGCGGTCGGCGATGGCGCCTGTCACCGGTATGCCAGCCGGCTCGCCCGGTTTCGGCGCAACGCCGGCCGACTGCAGCTTGTTGGCGAAGGCGATCGGCTGGCCGTCGCTATCGAGCCGGGACAGGTTCACCCACCAGGAAAGCGCGCCGGAGCGGTCGCCCAGCGAAGCGCTGTACTGGCGCCCCGTATGGCGCGAATCCGTCGCATACTGCTCGAAATCCTGGCCCACCCATGACAGCTTGGCATGCGCCTCGAGCTTACCCGGCATGCGCGTCTGGAAATCCACCACGGCACCCGCCGAGTTGCCGGCGTACGCTGCCGAGAACGGGCCATACAGCACATCGACGCGCTCGATCTCCTCCGGCGTCACCAGTCCCCAGCGCGGCGTATAAGTCGCGCCATTGCCCAGCAAGTTGGACAGCAGGATGCCATCGGCGTACACCAGCGAACGAGCGCTGTTGCCGGTACCTGAAGCGCGGCTGGCCAGCACCGCATGGTCATAATCGCCGATAAAGCGCTTGCGCACGTTCAGGCTTGGAAGATACTTCAGGGCGTCTTCGCTGTCGAAAGCGTTGATGCGGTCTTCAACCTGCGCGCCGGTAATGCCTTCGATCGTGGTCGGGATCTGCGTCGGTAATGAAGTCGGCCGTCCGCCATTGATCGTCACCACGTGGTCCGCTTGCGCCGGGCAAGCGAAGCCCAGCGCCGCCAGCATTGCTGCCAGCGGTTTGTATTCGAATTTCATGATCAGCCCTTAGCGCGTTTCGACAGTGGCGTCCCAGTTCGCAGTGCCGAACTGGCAGGACTGAACGATTTTCACGGTATGGCTCCCTGCCGCCGGCAGCTTGCCGAAGATAATAAATTCGTCGTAGAACTCGTCCGGCAGCGGGCCGCCGCGCCAGGTCACACTCTCTGGTGTGCGCTCGATGCTCCAGCCATTCTTCAACATCGGCCGCATCGGCGCAAACCCTTCCGGCAGGCGGATGCTGACCGCAGTCGTTGGACTGCCGTTGCAGCCATGGCCGACACGGAACACCAGTTTCTGGTAGCTGCCCGCAGCGAACTCGCGCTGTTCCAGCGAGATATGGGCGTGCGCAGACGTTGCCGCCAGCAATGCTGCGGCGATCAGGAATTTTTTCATGGCCGGTTCCTTAGTGCTTGGGAGCGGTGTACGACAGGGGCTTGACCGGAACTTGCACTTCCACGGTCTGCGGCTTCTTGCCCTTGCCCTGGATTACCAGCGTCATGGAGACGGTTTCACCCGCCTTCATCTGGCGCTTCAGGTCCATCATCATGATGTGATAGCCGCCGGACGCCAGCGCCACGGTTTTACCGGCCGGCAGGTCGATGCCCTCGACCGCAGACATCATCATGCGGTCGCCCTGCATGGCCATCTGGTGGATTTCAATAATGCCGGCGGCTGGCGAGCGCACTTCAACCAGTCGCGCATCCTGTTTGGAAACCAGCTCCATGAAGGCGCCGGTCGCCTGCGCGGCCGGCACGGTAGCGCGAATCCATGGCTCGCGCACGGTAACTTGGGCCGCGGCGGAGGCGGCGAAGGCGATCGACATGGCGAACGCGAAGAACTGCTTTTTCATTTTTCACTCCTTGATTCGTTAAATGGGGGACGAAATCAGGCGTGTGCAGGCGGTCCTCGCGGATGGGACGCCGACCACAGCGGCAGCGGTTGTGGCGACTGGTAGAACAGGGTCGGGCGCAAGGCGGCGCCATCGAGCGGTAAAGGCAGGACAAGCCTGGACGGCGGCAGGCCAAACCAGCCCGCATGCGGCAGGCAGTAGGAACAGTCTTCCATGCCCATCTGTGCCATCGGCTGCGCCGGCGATTGCGCTTTGCTGCGGTCGGTCAAGGCGACGAAGGTGGCGTAATCAAGCTCGCCCACGCCGTTTACCCGGGTGCCGTCGTTCAGGCAAATCTCCCAGCTGCGCGGCTTGCCGTTTACCGCATGCGAAATCGCCGGAGCAAGCGCGTTCAGCAGGATGGCGAAACACGCGATCCAGATCCAGCGCAAGCGGGTTGACGATTTCATATGCATGGCGGGCATTATAGCCTAGCGAGACGCTTCCATTTGCGCAGCCAGGTCGCGCGCGGCATGCCAGCGGCTGGCCGGCGAAGGATGGTCGAAGCGTTCGAAGTTGGGGGAATGGCTGTGCCTTGCCAGCTTGCGGAAATAGGCCGCCAGCGCCAGCGGCGGCCAACCGGCACGCGCCGCAAACAGCAGGCCTTCGCGGTCGGCTTCCAATTCCTGCTGCTGGTTGAAGCTTGCCAGCTTGCGCATCAGCGCGCCGTCGTTGTCGATATCGTCTTCGAACTGGGCGAAGGACTGCATCGCGCGCCCGGGCTCAAGGCGCAGCGCTTCTTCGAATTCCTTCAGGTTGTGGCGCAATACCGTGTGCATGATTTCATGCGCCAGCAGCATGGCCAGCTCCGCATCGGTCAACGACAATTCGGCGACGTAGGCGCGGCTGACCAGCATTTTGCCGCCAGCCATGGCGAAGGCATTGGCATCGCCATCGGTGGTGGTGTGCAGCTCCCAGTCCCAGGCGGCCGATTCCGGATACTCGCGCTTCGCTTGCTCGATCAATGGGCGCGCCAGCGCTGCCACCCGCGCACCGAAACGCTGGTCGTCGTCAAGGCGGTAGCCCCTGCGCAACTCGTCGATCTGCGCGCGATACAGTTTCGCCGAACCGGCCATGACTTCGGCCAGCGTCACTGCCTGGGCCGCGGCCCCCTGGGCGATGAATAAAAAGGCAATAAGGTAGCGCAGCATGATGAACCCATTCTGCCACCGATTTGCCGGATTATGCCTTCCAGACTTCGCGCAGGATTTCCACGGTCGTGCTGCCGTCGGTCAGCCAGATCTGGCCGTCCTGGATCGTGCACTGCAGCTGCATCGAGCGCTGCGCCATTTTTTCCAGCGCAGCGCTGGCGTCGGCGTCGATGTTCACCACTCTGACGTTCTTGGCGCGGTCGATCTTGCTGGCGATCTGCTTCCACCACACGTGCGAGGCGGAGCTGTAGGAATACACCATCACCTTATCCGAGCGGCCGGCGGCCTTCAGGATGCGGCGCTCGTCCGGCTGGCCGACTTCGATCCACAGCTGGATCGCGCCGGTCAGGTCCATCTGCCACAGGTCCGGTTCTTCGGTGTCGGAAATGCCTTTCGCATTCACCAGCGCTTCGTCGGCGTGGATCGCGAAAGCGACGATGCGCACCATCAGGCGTTCATCCGTTTCGGACGGATGGCGCGCCAGGGTCAGCAGATGGGTTGCGTAGTAATTGCGGTCCATGTCCGCAATGGACAATTCCGCCTTATAAATCGTAGATTTCAGTGCCATTACTTATTGATTATTTGAAGATTACAGTGCGATCGCCGTTCAGCAGGATGCGGTGTTCGACGAACCATTTCACAGCGCGCGCCAGCACCACGCATTCAACGTCGCGGCCGATCGCGGTCAGCGCATCCGAATCCATGGCGTGGTCGACACGCTCCACGTCCTGCTCGATGATCGGGCCTTCGTCCAGGTCGCCGGTCACGAAGTGGGCGGTGGCGCCAATCAGCTTCACGCCGCGCTTGTGCGCCTGCGCATACGGTTTGGCGCCCTTGAAGCTGGGCAGGAAGGAATGGTGGATATTGATCGCCTTCCCTTTCAGGCGTTCGCACATCGACGGCGACAGGATTTGCATATAGCGCGCCAGCACCACCAGGTCCACCTGGTGGTTTTCCATCAGCTCGGCGATGCGGGCTTCCTGCGCCAGCTTGGCTTGCTCCGGCGCGCCGCTTGCCAGCGGCAGGTGGTGGAACGGGATGTTGTAGCTGGCCGCCAGCTGGTAGAAGTCCATGTGGTTCGAGACGATGGCCGGGATCTCGACCGGCAGCAGCCCGCTCTTGTAGCGGAACAGCAGGTCGTTCAGGCAGTGGCCGATCTTGGACACCATCAGCATCACGCGCGGCTTGGCGTGCGCATCGTGCAGCGCCCATTCCATGCCCATGGACTGCGCCACCCTGGCGAAATCCTCGCGCAGCAGCGCGTCGCTGAACGCCGCGTCCTCGCGCGCAAAGTGCACGCGCATGAAGAATCGTTGCGTTTCCGCGTCACCAAACTGGGCGGAATCGATGATATTGCAGCCATGTTCAGCCAGGAATCCCGATACACGATGGACGATGCCGCGTTGGTCGTGGCAAGAGAGCGTGAGGATGTATTCTGGGTGATTCATGGCACGTTCAGGTCATGGGCGGGACGGTATTGTCGCATGAACATTGCCACGGCTGCCAAATTCCGGAATAGAATGACCGTACTATTCCTAAAAAGGAGCAAATATGGAGAACACCCAGTTTCGCCTCGCCGCCCGCCCGGTCGGCTTGCCCAAGGACAGCGACTGGCAAATCACCAAAGAGCCGGTACGCGAGCTGGCCGACGGTGAAGTGCTGGTCAAAACGCTCTACCTCTCGCTCGACCCTGCCATGCGCGGCTGGATGAACGATGCCAAATCCTATATCCGCCCGGTCGGCATCGGCGAAGTCATGCGCGCCGGCGGCCTGGGCGAAGTGGTGGCCTCCAGATCGCCCCGCTTTGCCGTCGGCGACAGGATCGGCGGCGGCTTCGGCGTGCAGCAGTACTGGATCGGCGCCGCCGACGACCGCCATGCCGGACTGCATAAGGTCGACACCCGCCTGGCCCCCGCCACCACCTGGCTCAACACCCTCGGCATGCCCGGCATGACCGCCTACTTCGGCTTGCTGGAAGTGGGCCAGCCGAAAGCCGGCGAAACCGTGGTCGTGTCCGGCGCAGCCGGTGCGGTCGGCCAGACCGTCGGCCAGGTGGCCAAACAGCTCGGCTGCCGCGTGGTCGGCATTGCCGGCGGCCAGGAAAAGTGCGATTTCGTGGTCAAGGAGCTCGGCTTTGACGCCTGCATCGACTACAAGGGCGGCGACGTGCGTGCCGGCCTGAAGGAACACTGTCCAAATGGCGTTGACGTATACTTTGACAACGTTGGTGGCGACATCCTCGATATCGTTCTCACGCGCATCAACCTGAAGGCCCGCATCGTGATCTGCGGCGCAATTTCGCAGTACAACAACACGACTGCGGTCAAAGGCCCAGCCAATTACCTGTCCCTGCTGGTGAACCGCGCGCGCATGGAAGGCATGGTCGTGTTCGACTACGCCGACCGCTACCACGTAGCCGTTGCCGCGCTCGGCAAATGGCTGCAGGAAGGCAAGATCAAGAGCCGGGAAGATGTCGTGCAAGGCATCGAGAAATTCCCTGAGGCGCTGACGATGCTGTTCGAAGGCAAGAACTTCGGCAAGCTGGTGCTGCAAATCGCTTGATCGCTCCCTCCTGCGGCGGCGCGGCCCAACCGACGCAGCGAAGGAGCCAGCATGAGCCAGCAAAACCAGAGCGCCACGGCCAAGGATGCCGTGGCGCTTCTCACCTCCGACCACGACAAGGTCAAAAAACTATTCCGCGAGTTTGAAAAATGCGATGCCTCGCACCAGGGCTTGAAGCATGACCTGGCGCAGCAGATCTGCATGGACCTGACGATCCACGCCACGCTTGAAGAAGAAATCTTCTACCCCGCCGTGCGCGCCGAAACTGGCGCACAGCAGCAAGTCGATGAAGCGCTGGAAGAACACGGCACCATCAAGGAGCTGGTCGAGCATATCCGCGGCATGGCCGCCGGCGACAGCGAACTCGATAGCACGGTGCAGACATTGCGTGAATGCGTGGAGCACCACGTCACTGAGGAAGAACAGGAAATGTTCCCCAAAGTGCGGCAAAGCGATGCCGACCTGGCGCAATTGTGCGAACAGTTGAAAGACCGCAAGGAAGAACTGGAGCACGATTTCGGCGCCCAGCCCGTGCGCGGCAATAACACTGCCGAAGCGGAAGGCGAACGTTCGGCCACCGGCCAGGCCGGATCCTGAACCCGAAAAAATAATTTGAACTTTTACCGCCGACTTTCCCTCAAAGCCCAAGAAGCAGCCGCGACGCTGCTTCCGGCCCGGGCCCGCGCCCGGATTCTTGGGCAATTGAGGGAGGTGGATCATGGCTACACCGGACGAGCAGGTCAGGAGCGGCAATGGCAAGCGCGGCTTCGCGGCAATGGACAAGGAAACCCAGCGCATGATTGCCAGCAAGGGCGGCCAGGCCGCGCACCAGAAGGGCACGGCGCACGAATTCACCTCGGAGGAAGCGCGCCGCGCCGGTCAAAAAGGCGGCGAAGTGGTGAGCCGCAACCGCGAGCACATGGCTGAAATCGGGCGCAAGGGCGGCGAGAGTCGCCAGACCGCGCGCAGTGGCAACCGGCAGGGGGGGAAAGACGAGGCAGGCTGAACGCGGCACGCTCAGCGGCCGGGCCTGGCATCCTGCAGGATGCGGGCCAGCGCTTGCTGGAACAATTCCGGCTCTTCGATCTGCGGGTTATGCCCCGCGCGCGGAATGCGCACGATTCGCGCGCCGGGAATCAGGCGTTGCAGGTTTTCCGCCTGCGACAGGGGCGTGATCGTGTCGGTCTCGCCCCACAGCAAGGTTACCGGCCAGGCGATCCTGCCGTAGGCGTCGCGCAAGTCGCTGGCGGCATGGCCGCGCCGCGCCAGCAATTCCGGCAGCCAGGCCGCGACCTGCTGGTAGCTGCCTTCCAGCATCAGCGGTTGCTGGTACACCTGCTGCCAGGCTGGCGTGGCTTTCTCTTTTTCGCTGATGAAGCTTTTCAGCAGGGTCCCGGTGTATTGCGGCTTGGTCAGGAATCCGGCGGCCAGCGGCTGGCTGACCCAGCGCCAGCGCAGGACGGCCTGCAATATGCTGTCGCCCTGCTCCTGGGGCTGGTCCAGGCCCAGCGCGGCATCCACCAGCACCAGGGCCTGCACCCTGCCCTCGTCCGGCGTGGACAGCAAGGCTTCCATCAACGGCGCGGCACCGAAGGAATGCGCCACGAACACGGCGCGGCGGATGCCGGCATTATCCAGCGCCCTGCGCAGCCGCGCAGCCTGTTGCTGCTTGTCGTATTCGCCCGATTCGGGCGGAATCGAATAGCCGAATGGCGGCATGTCGAGGGCGACCGCCTGGTAGCCCAGGCCGGTGGCGGTCTCCATCGAGGCCCGCCAGGTTTCGCTCCACGAGCCCGTGCCATGCAGGAAAACCACGGCCGGCGCCTCGCGGCTGCCGCTGCGCTGGATGAAGATCCGCGCATCGCCGGCATCGACAAACTCGCCGCCTTTGGGGGCGAGCGCTGCGCGGTTGCCGGTCTGGCGTGCCTGCGCCTGCCACACGGCGACCGTGCCCCACACGGCCGCGCCGCCGGCCAGGGCCAGCAGCGCATAGGCCAGCAGGCGCTTAATAGTCATACACGTGTTCGACTTCTATCCCCTGGCGCGGCGCGTCGACCAGGTAGCGTGACAGCGCTGCCACCCGCATCACCAGCGCCACCCGCTTGCGCCCCGGCTCGGTCAGGATCGGCTGTTCGAACAACACCCGGGTGTCCGGCGGCGCTGCCGTGCCCTGCCCGCGCGTCAGCACCGTCACCAGGATCACGCCGCTATTGCCGGCGATGTCCTGCAACTGCACATCCTGCAGCCCCAGGCGCGTCGCCGCCAGGCGGAAGTCGTAATAGCGCGGCAGTTCCAGTACGGCGCGGCCATCGTCGAGCATGCGCAGCAACTTGACGTTTTGCATGTCGGCCAGGTCGTAAGGCTCGTGGTCGGCCACCACCTGCGTCGTCATCAGGGCCGGTTCGTAAGCTGCGCTGGTTCCCAGCTTGATCAACTGGCCGTATGCGGCCTTGACCAGGTACTCGGTGGTCAGCGCATAGCGCCGTTCCAGCTTGCGCAGCATATTGGCGCCGAACAGCGGTGTATCGGACCACAGCCCTTTCAGCTTGGCGCCGAAGTTGTACAGGTACCATGGCTCCTTGCGGATGAAATCGACGTAATCCTGCGCCACGCGCGCGCCGTATTCATCCTCCGGGGTCAAGGCCGAGGCTGTCGCCCAGCTGATGCGGCCCAGCGTGTTTTCGTACAGCGAGCGCAGGCCGTATTCCAGCGTGGTGCTGCCGCCGATCACGCCAATCATCACGTGGTAGCCCGCATTGGCCGGGTACTTGGCGCGCACCTGTTCTTCGGTCACCGCCGCATAGCTGCTCCAGATCTGGCCCACATGCCCGAGGAAAGGGAAATTGTGGGCCGGGTGCTGCTTCACGTAGCGCGCGTATTCGGCCGGGCTATGCACCAGGAACCATTCCGGGAACGTCAGGAAAGTCTGCTCCACGCTGCGCCGCTGCTCCGCCGCAATCGGGCTTTCGGCGGAACTGGTCAGGCAAGCCACCAGCAGGCTCAATGCCAGCAAGAGTTTGCGCATATCAGATCCGTTTGAAAGCCATCAGGACGTTTGCGGACGGATCGCCATCCTGCACGATGCGCTCGCCCGTATGCTCGAAGCCGGCCGCTTCCACGCGCTTGATCCATTCGTCGACCGAAGCGAAGAAACGCAGCTCCGTCGAATTGACGGCCCATGGCTCGCCCAGGCCGGCGTTGAACACGCAGTGCGCCAGGCTGACGAAATCGTCCATCGTGCGGTCTTTCACATCGTGGTCGCGCACCACGAAGTAGCCGCCCGGGCGCACGATATTTGCCACCGACGCCAGGAACGGCTTCAGCTTCTCCGGTTGCATATGGTGCAGGCCGACGAAGCAGCTCACCAGGTCCGCGCTTTGCTCCGGCAGGTCGATCGGCGCGTAATCTTTCATGTGCACGAACTTGCCGACCTGCATCAGGCCGCCGCGTTCCACGATGTCGACCGGCGAATAGCCCGGCGCCTTGTCGTGCACCAGCGTCACCTTGCCCCTCAGCTTGAGGTGCTTGCGCAGTGCGTTGACGTAGCGGCCGGTGGTGCCGATCTCCACGTAGTCGCGCAAGGGCTGGTCGCCCAGCAGGCGCTTGGCCTGGCTGCCCATCTCCTGCTTCTGCACCACCAGCGACGGCAGCGCATAGCGCAGCAGCGACAGCGGCGGCGTAATGCCCGGCAGGCCGGCTTGCAAAGCGCGGTAGATCGATTCTTCGTCGTGGTTTTCGGTGGTCGCCTTGCGAATCAGGGTGTGGAAGCGATCTTCCGGGAACAGGTTGAAGATGTTCTGCAGGAAGGCGTAGAACTTGTCCGCCTCGCGCTCGCTGCCATACACGGAATGGAACAGCGAAAGGCGCGCCGCCTCCCCGTTCGGATTCAGGTCCAGCGTCGGCGCATAGTATTTATCCCACAGCGCGCCGCGCAGGCGGTACTCGGGATCGAGTTCGCGCTTCATCGCGAACAGTTCTTTCGCGCGCGGGTAGGCGCGGTGGAATTGTTCATGCGTGCCGTGCAGCTGGTATGGCAGGTAGTAGGTGCCGCCGCATTCCAGCACGGCGTCGATCAGTTCGCGTGTCCATACCCCGACGCGTTCGCGCGCATTGTCGCGCGTGCGCTGCTTGTGGTACAGCACGAAGGCGAAGGTTTCACCGCGCGCCCACGACAGCAGCGTGCCCGGGTCGGACAGTGCATGGCGGATCGAGATATTGATCGTATTGACGCGGTGCTTGGCAAGGATGGCCGACATCTTCGGCACGAATTCGTCCATGCGCGTGCAAGGCACGAAATACTCCTGCAGCACGTAGGTGCGCTCGGAGCGGCCCAGAGGTTCCAGTTCCGCCGTGTCGTAGCCGGCCTCGTAATTGCGCCAGTGGACCTTCTTCTTCCGGTACAGCAGCGGGTCGAGCAGGTATTCGCGGCGCCATTTGCCGAACGGCGATTCGGACACCGACCACAGGAAATACAGCTCCGCCAGGTAGGCGCGGTTCAGCGGCTGCAGGCGCGGCTTGTCGGCCGGCAGGTCGGTCACGGTCCAGCTCACGGCGCGCGCCCGGGTGTACTGCGGCGGATACAGGTCGGCGTTATGGAAAGTGATTTCCTTGCGGCCGCGCACATTCACATCGAACCAGGCCGGATAATCCTTGGTCGCCAGCGTCACGCTGCCGCGCTGCACGCGCGTATTCGGCACCAGTTCCAGTTCGGCTTCGGCGATGATGCCGATTGCGCCGTAGCCGCCGATGGCCGCGTAAAACAGCTCGCTGTTCTGCTGCGGGCTCGCTTCGCGCACTTCACCGCTGGCCAGCACCAGCGTAATCGAGCGCACCGACAGCACCACCGGGCCCAGGCCCATATAGCGCCCATGGGCGTTGACCGAGAGCGCGCCGCCGACGGTGAAATTGGCATAGGTCTGCATGATCTTCACCGACAGGCCGTGCGGGTCGATGAAGCGCTGGATATCGCACCAGCGGATGCCGGCCTGCACGCGGATCAGGCGGTCCGCCGGCGAGAATTCGAGCACGCGGTTCATGCCGCGCAAATCGAGGTGCAGGCTGCCCGGGCTGGCCGTATGGCCGCCCATGCTGAAATGGCCGCCGCCGATGGAAATCGGCAGGCTGGTCTTGCGCAGCGCGTCCTGCAAATCCGCCGTGGTGCTTGGTGTCGCTACGGCGTAGACATTGATCGGATTGAGCTGGGTAACGTCGTTTACGGTTGGCATAGTCTTACTTTGCGATGTTCACTTGCAGGTAATCGTGGCGCGACAGCGGATCGTCGCCATAACGGTTCTTGCCTTCCCCGCCGCGGCGGCCAAGCAGGAGCAGTACCCAGAGCGGGCCCAGGACCGGGATCAACAGCAAAAGAAGACTCGGGCCGGAGCGGCCGATATCGTGCAGGCGCTGGGTGGAGACGGCCAGCGCGCCCCAGGTGAATGCCAGCGCGAACACTGCGGCGCCGGGATCGCCCAGCATCTCATTGGCAAGCATGCCGAAGGCCAGGCAAACCAGGCCAAGTGCGATGATGCGTGTCAGCCAGGTGCGGCGATTGATGCGCCCCTGGCATCGGAAATATTTTGCTAGCAGTTCCATTTCATTTCCCACAAAGGACGGGGCAGGCCCGAAAAGGGGACTAGCTTAGCAAATCCTCATAAAGTTGCATAACGGAATTCATAACGGAACACCGATGATCACGCTGGATGCCTTGAACAGGGCCGTCGCTTCCACGCCGACTTCCAGTTCCATCGATTGCTCGCTGTCGCGCGTGACGGTAGCCGCAATTGTGCCGCCGCCGGGCAAGGCGATGGTCACCTCGGAATTAACGGCGCCAGGCTGCACGCGGCATACCGTGCCGCGCAGCTGATTTCGCGCCGACAGTCTGGCGGTTTCGCCGGTCGCCAGGATGATCGAAGAAGCCTTAACTAAAGCGAAAGCTTCAGTTCCTTCTTGCAAACACAGGCTTTCTGCGCTCTCGTGTGTGATGATTGCAACAATCTCCTGCCCGCCAACAATACGCAGGATGATTTCGTCATTGACCGCACCGCGCTTGATGCCCGCCACGGTGCCCGAGAATTGATTGCGCGCGCTGGTTTTCATTTTCATCGATTGCAACAGGAGGTAATCATCTGCCAACCCTTGCGATTGGCGGCTCAGGTGTTTCATGAACACGCTGTGCTCATATTCGATGCGGCGGAAGTTCGCCACCAGTTGCGCGCCGCGGTGCGTCAGCCGCGTGCCGCCGCCGCCCTTGCCACCTGCCGAACGTTCCAGCAGCGGCTCGCCGGCCAGGTTGTTCATCGCATCGATCGCATCCCAGGCGGCCTTGTAGCTCATGCCGATTGCCTTTGCGCCTTGCGTGATCGAGCCGTGTTGCGCGATGCTGGCCAGCAGTTCGACGCGCTGGTGGCCGCCGAAGTCCTGGCCATCGAGCGTGATCCATACTTCGCCTTGCAGTGCCACCTGCTTAACCATTGCCGCCCTCCCCGGCCACGCGGCCGTTCGCCATCGTCAATACATGGCCGCCGAACGTAGCGGCATCGTCAGGATCGTGCGTAATCAGCAGCATCGGGATATCAAGCCGCCGTTGCAATGCATCGAGTTCGGCGCGCATACGTACGCGCAGGGCCGGGTCCAGTGCGGCGAAAGGCTCGTCGAGCAGTAATGCGCTCGGCTCCGCCACCAGGGCGCGCGCCAGCGCCACGCGCTGCCGCTGGCCACCGGACAATTCCGCTGGCCGCTGGTGCGCCACTTCGGCCAGCCCGAAAGCATCCAGCCAATAGCGCACCGCTTCCGGCTCGCCGCGCGGCGCTGGGTTGAACCAGCCGTGCCGCAAGCCGAAACCGATATTCTGCCGCACGTTCAGGTGCGGGAACAGGGCATAGTCCTGGAACAGGTAGCCCACGCGCCGCTTGCGCGCAGGCACATCGATGCCCGCGCGGCTATCGAACAGCTTCTGCCCATCGACTTCGATCACGCCGCTGTCCGGCCGCGCCATGCCGGCAATCGCCTTCAGCATCTGGCTCTTGCCCGCGCCCGAAGCGCCATAGATCACTACGCGCTTGCTTGCAGATTCAAATTGGGCATCAAGCTGGAAGCTGCGCTGGCCGGAATGCAAGGTCTTGCGGATGTTCACGCTGATCGTCATGCCGCCCCCTGCGCACGGTTCGGCACCAGCCGGTTGGCCGCGACCAGCACGATAATGCAGGTCACCGACGTGATGATCACCAGCAGGTTCGCTGTATCGTCCTGCCCCGCCTGCACTGCCTCATAAACGGCAATCGACAGCGTCTGCGTCTTGCCGGGAATGCTGCCGGCCACCATCAGCGTGGCGCCGAATTCCCCCATCGAGCGCGCGAATGCCAGCAAGGTTCCGGCCAATACGCCGCGCCACGCCAGCGGCAGGCTGACGCGCAGGAAAACAGCCAGCGGCGGCACGCCAAGCACGCTGGCGGCCTGCTCCATCTGTACGTCGACCGCTTCGAATGCCGAGCGCGCGCCTTTCAGCACCAGCGGGAAAGCCACGACCGCGGCGGCGATGACCGCACCCTGCCAGGTGAAAATCAGGTTGATGCCGAAATGCTGCTGCAGCCAGTGGCCAAGCGGACCATTGCGGCCGATCAGCACCAGCAGGTAGTAGCCAAGCACCGTCGGTGGCATCACCATCGGCAGGGTGAGCACGGCATCCAGCACATCGCGCCCGGGAAAACGGCCGCGTGCCAACAGGTAGCCAAAGCCGACGCCCAGCACCAGGTCAATCAAGGTCGCCCACAACGCCACCTTCAGTGACAAGCCAAGGGCAATCAGCGCAGCATCCATGCTTTATGGTTTTCCGAATCCGAAACGCGCCAGGATGGCCTGGCCGCCCGGCGACAGGATGAACTCCGCAAAGGCGCGGCCGCCTGCCGCATTCGGCGCATCCTTGATCACAGCCAGGGGATAGGTGATTGGGCCGCCGCCCGGCACGACCATTGCCGTGCGCACCTTCTCCGCCTGCGAGGCGACATCGGTCTGGTACACCAGCCCCGCCTCGACCTCGCCGCGCGCGAGGTAATCAAGGCTCTGGCGCACATTGGTACCGAACACGAACTTCGGCTCCAGCTCGCCCCACAGCCCCACTTTTTCCAGCGCGCCCCTGGTGTAGCGGCCAACCGGCACGCTGGCCGGATTGCCGGTGGTCAGGCGCTGGACTGCCGGCTGGCGCAAGTCGGCCAGCGTGCGCAGGTCCAGCTTGCTGCCGAAGGGCACGGCGACCACCAGGCGGTTGCTGGCGAAGTTGCGGCGGCTGCCCGGCGCCACGTGCGGCTGGGCCTTATCCATGGCCTCCTGGTCGGCGGACGCGAACAGGTCGACCGGCGCGCCCTTGGCAATCTGGGCCACCAGTGCATCGGATGCGGCGAAGTTCAGCAGGACCTTGTCGCCCGGATGGGATGCTTCGAAAGCAGCGGCTGCCTCACGGAAAGCGTTGTTGAGACTGGCCGCGGCGGATACAGTGATATCGGCAGCAGAGGCGGCGCCGGCGGCAAACATCAACAGGACAGCAGCGACACGTTTCATCAGCATTCCTTTCCAAAAGCGCAATATACATGATTATACAGCGCAAAGTTTTTTGAATCCTTTTATAATTTCAGGAATTACTGAAAATTCAAAAACTCAAGGAAGTAGGTCAAGCAATGGTGAACCTGAGCCCCCTCGCACAAAAATTCATCCTCCACTTTGGCGAAATGGGCAGCCGCTGGGGGATCAACCGCACCGTCGGGCAGATCTATGCCCTGCTCTATGTCAGCAACCGCCCGCTGAACGCCGACGAAATCGCCGAACACCTGGAATTCTCGCGCTCCAACGTCTCAATGGGCCTGAAGGAGCTGCAGTCCTGGCGCCTGGTCAAGCTGCTGCACCAACCGAACGACCGCCGCGAATATTTCGAACCGCCGAAAGACGTGTGGGACATCTTCAAGGCCCTGTTGGAAGAACGCCGCCGCCGTGAAGTCGAACCGACGCTGTCGATGCTGCGCGACGCCATGTTGGAATCGGCCGCCACGGCGGAAGACCGCTACGCCCAGGAACGCATGCGCGAAATGTACGAGCTGATCGAGCTTTCCAGTTCCTGGTTCGACGACGTGCAGCGCCTGTCGCCGGACACCCTGGCCTCGCTGATGAAGATGGGTTCCACCGTCAAGAAGCTGCTCGACGTCGGCGACGTCGTGCGCGGCAAATTCCGCTCCAGCCGCAGCGAGGCTGAAGAGGACAGCAAATGAAGCCCCCCGGCCGCCGCGGCCTGGCACTGACAATCACGATCGCACTGGCCGTGAAGGCCGTGCTGCTGTACGGCCTGTGGTACGCCTTTTTCTCGCACCCGCAAACCAGGAAAATGCGGCTGCCGACCGGGCAGGTGGAGAACCATCTGCTCGCAGCGCCCGCGCCAACCCTTCCAGAAAAGGTGAATGATGGCACCCGTCGATGAAGTTGTCGCCCTGTCCCGGCTGCAGTTCGGGCTCACGGCTCTCTACCATTTCCTGTTTGTCCCGCTCACGCTGGGACTGTCCTGGATCCTGGTCATCATGGAGTCGGTGTACGTGATGACCGGCCGCGAAATCTATCGCGACATGACCAAATTCTGGGGCAAGCTGTTCGGCATTAACTTTGCCATGGGCGTCACCACCGGCATCACGCTGGAATTCCAGTTCGGCACCAACTGGGCCTACTACTCGCACTATGTGGGCGACATCTTCGGCACGCCATTGGCGATTGAAGGGATGATGGCCTTCTTCCTTGAATCGACCTTCGTCGGCCTGTTCTTCTTCGGCTGGAGCAAGCTGTCCAGGCGCCAGCACTTGTTTGTTACCTTCCTGGTGGCCCTTGGCTCCAGCCTCTCTGCGCTGTGGATCCTGATCGCCAACGGCTGGATGAACCACCCGGTCGGCGCGGAGTTCAATTACGAAACCATGCGCATGGAACTGACCAGCATCGCCGACGTGATCTTCAACCCGGTGGCGCAAGTGAAGTTCGTGCACACCGTGGCTGCCGGCTACGTGACGGCCTCGATGTTCGTGCTTGGCGTCTCTGCCTGGTACCTGCTGAAGGCGCGCGACGTGGCATTTGCCCTGCGCTCGTTCGCGATTGCGGCCGGCTTTGGCCTGGCGTCGACACTGTCCGTGATCGTGCTGGGCGACGAATCCGGCTACACGGCAGGCGAAGTAAACAAGGTCAAGCTGGCGGCGATTGAAGCCGAATGGCATACGGTCCCGGCCCCTGCCGGCATCACCGTCTTCGGCCTGCCGAACGACAAGGAAGAGCGCACCGATTACGCGATAAAGATCCCCTACGTACTGGGCCTGATCGCAACGCGCTCGGTCGATAAGCAAGTCACCGGCATCAAGGATTTGAAGGACGAGCATGAGGTCCGCATCCGCAACGGCATGAAGGCGTACGCCGCCCTGCTCCGCCTCAAATCGGGCGACAGGTCGCCGGCAGCGGTGGCAGCCTTCAAGGCACTGCAGGACGACCTGGGGTATGGCCTGCTGCTGAAAAAGTACACGCCGAACGTGGTCGACGCCAGCGACGCGCAGGTCAAGATGGTGGTGGACGACACCATTCCCAAAGTGGCCCCCTTGTTCTGGGCCTTCCGCGGCATGGTGGGCTTGGGACTGGCCTTCCTGTTCATCTTCAGCGCCTCGTTCTACTTCCTGGTCCGCCAGCGCCTGGCGCCGCAGCGCTGGTTGCTCAAGCTGGCCGTATTCGCGATCCCGCTGCCGTGGATCGCGGCGGAACTGGGCTGGATCGTGGCCGAATACGGCCGCCAGCCCTGGACGATCGCTGGGATCTTGCCGACACACCTGTCGGCCTCCAATATCCAGCCGTCGAACCTGTATTTCAGCCTGGCCGGCTTTGCCCTGTTCTATACGGTCCTGCTGGTGATTGAAATGAAGCTGATGTTCAAGTACGCACGCCTCGGCCCAAGCGCCCTGCACACCGGCAAATACCATTGGGAGCAACAATCATGATCTTCGATTACGAAACTTATAAAGTGATCTGGTGGTGCTTCGTCGCAGTGCTGCTGCTTGGCTTTGCGCTGACCGATGGCTTCGACTTCGGCGTCGGCATGTCCCTGCCCTTCCTCGGCAAGGACGATATTGAACGCCGCGTCATCATCAACACCATCGGCCCGACCTGGGAAGGCAACCAGACCTGGTTCATCGCCGCCGGCGGCACCTTGTTCGCCGCCTGGCCGCTGGTCTACGCGGCTGCGTTCTCCAGCCTGTACATTGCGTTGATCGTCGCCCTGTTCGCCCTGTTCTTCCGACCGGTGGGCTTCGACTACCGCAGCAAGATCGCCGACCCGCGCTGGCGCAATACCTGGGACTGGGGCCTGTTCATCGGCGGTTTCGTGCCGCCGCTGATCTTCGGCGTCGGCATGGGCAATGTGCTGCAAGGCATACCGTTCCGCTACGACGACCTGCTGCGCCTCGAATACACCGGCAACTTCTTCCAGCTGCTGAACCCGTTCGGACTGCTGTCCGGCGCGCTGGCCGTCGCCATGCTGGCCATGCACGGCGCCACCTTCCTGCACCAGAAAACGGAAGGCGTGATTGCCGAACGCGCGCGCCGCATGGCGATGATCGCCGCCGCACTGACCATCGTCTTGTTCGCCGCCGCTGGCGTCTGGGTCGCCACCGCGCTGCCAGGCTACCGCATCACCGCCATGCCTGATGCCGGCAGCGCCTTCATGCCGCCTGCGAAAACGGTGGTGCTTGCAGCCGGCGCCTGGAGCGACAATTACTCGCGCTGGCCGCTGACGCTGGCCTTCCCCGCCGCAGCCATCTCCGGCGCCGTGCTGGCGATCGTGCTCAGCGCCGTACGCCGCACGGTTGCAGCCTTCCTTGCCAGCGGCATGAGCGTGGCAGGGATCCTGCTCACCGCCGGCGGCGCCATGTTCCCCTTCGTGCTGCCATCCTCGCTGGCGCCATCGCACAGCCTGACCGCGTGGGATGCCACCTCCAGCCACAAGACGCTGGCAGTGATGTTCTGGGTGGTGGTGGTCATGCTGCCGATTATCGTGATGTACACAAGCTGGGTGTACCGCGTAGTGCGCGGCAAAGTCACCGCCGCCCACATCCACGAAAACGAACACACCGCTTATTGAAAGGAGTCAGCCATGTGGTACTTCACCTGGATCCTCGGCATCTGCGTCGCAGTCTTTGCCGCCATTATCAATGTGATGTGGCTGGAGGCAAACTACGCCTTCGGCGAGCGCAACGAGGACCTGACCCGCGCCCGCTTTGAATCGGCGCGCGACGCCGACACCTGATAGCGCTCAGGACAGCTTGACCACTTCAGGATAAGCTGGCCGCGCCTCTTCGTGGAAAAGATCACCGAGATAGAGCGCCAGGTCGGCCTCTTCGACGTCATGCGGAATGACGAAATCGGCCGGCCGGCGCTTGCCGTCCGAACCGGGGTAGAAGGCAGCCCACTGGCTGCCCTGGCGCTCGATATGGATGCGGGTGCCGAATACATTGAACTTCAACGACATTCAAAGCTCCTCGATGCGTAAGGTGCCCGACTGCAGCGGGCGCACCAGGATATTGTACACATCGATATCGAAGCCAACTGCCGCGGTACGCGGCTTGTCCACGCCAAGGTAGCACCAGCGATCGACGATCGCATGCTGGCGCAGTCCGCCCGATTCTTCGACGATCCCCACGGCGCCCGCGAACGGCCAGCGTGTCACGCGCAGCGGCTCCAGCGCCAGCCGCACACGTGCCGCGTGCTCGGCTGCCGGCTCTTCGCCAGTACAAGCGCCCTGGCAGCGTCCCACTTGCCGCGCAAAGCACGGCCGCCCCGGCATCCCTTTCTCCAGCCCCGTCGCCACTGTGCACAGGGCGCGCGCATGCACCACGTCGCGCAGGGTTTCAATAGCCGCCTTCCTGCTGCCGAACAGGCCATAGAGCTGCTCGGCCAGCGCAAAGTCAACCTCGCGCGCGAAAACAATTTCTGGCCGGTCGCCCGCCATGCTGATCGAACACATCTCTCGCATCCGGCGCAATTTGGAATTAAAAACGGGCTGGTACTGTTTGACCAGTTCCGATTCGCGCAGCAAGGCGCCAATTTCCCCGCCGGTACGCTCGAAGTCGATGGCGGCGGAGCGCGCCAGCATCTGCATTTCCTCCGCAGTACGCAGGTGCGACAGCACCCGCGTCCGGATATTGACGCTCTTGCCGATGTAAACCGGCTTGCCGGCAGCATCGCGGAAGATGTATACGCCCGGCAGCGACGGCAGGGCGTCGATGCATTCTCTGGGGATGTGGGCGGGATAGCTGAAGTTCAATACGGGGTCGCTGACCACCAGCAGTCCCACCGAATTGACGTGGGTGCGCATGCGGGCATGATACCATTCGGCCCGCCATGAAATACCTCAGCGCTTACTCAGAACAGACACTTTCCCAGGTCCGCCAGGTGATGGACCAGGGTCGCCTCGGCGAAGTACTGCTGCAACGTTATCCGAAAGCCCACGAAATCCGCAACGACCGTGCGTTGTA
Source organism: Duganella sp. Root336D2 (assembly GCF_001425005.1). Taxonomy (GTDB): domain Bacteria; phylum Pseudomonadota; class Gammaproteobacteria; order Burkholderiales; family Burkholderiaceae_D; genus Rugamonas. Next base: position 170,209 of record NZ_LMDB01000035.1, read on the forward strand.
CGACTACGTCCAGGATTTGCGCAACGAATTCCTGCGCAATGCCGCGCCGATCGACAAAGTGGCATTCGACAGCAAGATCCATGTGATCAACCACGCACTCGGCCTGCACACCTCCGTGTCACGCGTCCAGGGCGGCAAGCTGAAAGCCAAGCATGAGATCCGCGTAGCGACAATGTTCCGCGACGTGCCGCTCGAATTCCTGCGGATGATCGCGGTGCACGAGCTGGCGCACGTAAAAGAAAAACAGCACGACAAGGCGTTCTACAAGCTGTGCACCTATATGGAGCCGAACTACCACCAGTACGAGTTCGACACCCGTCTATACCTGACGCACCTCGATGCGTCAGGCAAAAAGCTCTGGTCTTAGCCGCGCAGGCTTTGCACCAAGGCCATCGGCGAAGCGTTCACGCGTACCAGGGCCGCATGCTGCGGTTTGATGAAGCCTTCGTCGCGCGCGTGTTCGATGAAACCGACCAGCTTGTCGTAAAAACCGTCCACGTTCAGCAGGCCAACCGGCTTGCTGTGGATGCCAAGCTGCGACCAGGTCAGCATCTCGAACAGTTCTTCCAGCGTGCCCATGCCGCCCGGCATGGCGATAAAGCCGTCGGACAGCTGCGCCATCATGGCTTTACGCTCGTGCATGTCCTTGACGATGAACTGGCGCGTCAGGCCGCTGTGGCCCACTTCGCGTTCGACCAGTGCGGTCGGGATCACTCCCGTCACTTCGCCGCCAAGGCGCAGCACCTCGTCGGCGATCACGCCCATCAGGCCCACATTGCCGCCGCCGTACACCAGCGCCAGGTTCTGCTCCACCAGCGCGGCGGCCAGCGCACGCGCCTGTTCGGCGTAACGAGGGGAAGCGCCGGCATTGGCGCCGCAATACACGCAAATCGATTTCATTTGAGCTTCTTCAGGTATTCTTCGGACAGTTTCTGGAACAGCAGGCTGGTCTCGCCGCGCAGGTAAGGCCCAATCTGGGACAGCACCTGGTAGCAGCCGCGCGCCAGCGCATCGGCCATCGATTGCTGCTCGGAGTATTTGCGCGGATTGCGCACGTATTCGTAGGACAGCCAATAAGTCGCCACCACCACCATATTCACCGACATCGCGTCGATCGCCATATCGCTGGCTTCCAGCGAGCCTTCGCTGCGCAGGTCCAGGCACAGGTTGCGCGCCACCTTGATCTTGTGGGCCAGCAGTTCCTTGAATTCCAGCTCCAGCTTGCGATTGCGCGACAGCAGGTCGTTCAGGTCGCGGTAGAAGAAGCGGTAGCGCCAGATCAGCTCAAACATCAGGTGCAGGTACAGCCACACGTCCTCGACATTCGAGCGGCGCCCGCTCGGCACCTGCAGCATGCGTTCCGCTTCGGCCTTGAACTGGACGAAGATGGAATTGACGATGTCGTCCTTGTTCCTGAAATGGTAATAGAGGTTCCCCGGGGAGATATTCATCTCCTCGGCGATAACGGTGGTCGTGATGTTTGGCTCGCCGAACTCGTTAAACAAGCGCAGCGAGAGTTCCAGGATGCGTTCGCGGGTTCGTCTTGGCGCTTTTTGTAGCATAACAGGGGGGGTCTATTGTTTCCCCTGCAAGGATATCACTATTAGAAGTTTTCCAGAAGTTACGCTTTTTTCGTTGTCGCCTTTTTGACTGGCTTTTTCACCAACGCTTTCAATTCTTCGACCTGCCGGCTTAGTTCCTCCATCCGCTCGATCAAAGCGTTGATGTCCTGCCGCATCGGCACGCCGATCGAGTCCAGCGCCCGGGTTACCCGCTCTTCGAACACTTTTTCCAGTGAATTGACCGTTTCACGCACATGGCCGGCGCGGTCGCCTTCGACAGCCCGGGCCCGTTTTTGCAGGTCGGTAAATGCCCCCAGGCCGGCTTTCCAGATTTCCTGCGCCGATTCGCGTACTGCCTTGGTCAGCCGTTCTTCGCTTTCTTCAAACGATTTCGTCTTCTTCCCCATGGCGGCGGCTCCTGTAATAATTCTGGGGCCATTGTACGGCGCGCACTCTAGAAAGGGGCTTCTAATACGGACTGCAATGCCCGCATGGAACGCATCGCTCGGCTACCGCACGGCCTTGCTGGAAGCGGGTTTGATGGGTGAAACGGATGCCCGGGCGCACGGGCAGGCCTGGCCGGCTAATTGAGATATTGCGGCGCCCGGAACTGCGAATGCAGCCGGAAGCCTTCGCGTATATTCTCCCGCAACACCGCCCCCTTCCACGGCTTGGTATAGAAGCGGTCAATCGCCCCGTGATTGATGGCCGCCATGATCGGCGTCAGGTCGGCATACGCCGACAGCATGATCCTGAAGGTATCCGGCGCCAGGTTCTTGACCCGCTCCATGAACTCCGTACCGGTCATCATCGGCATGCACTGGTCGCACAGGATCACCTGCACCCGGTGGCGCGCCAGCACATCGAAGCCTTCCGCCGCCGTCTGCGCGGTCAGGATCCGGTAGCCGTCCTGCGCCAGGAAGTCGCTCAGCACATCGAGCATGAAGGCGTCGTCATCGACAATCAGCAGGGTTTGCTGGTCGACGATGCTCTCTTCGCTCGGCGTTTGCAGGTGGCGCCCTTCGCGCAGCATCTGCACGAAGTCGGGCTCCGGCAAGGGGCGGCTGAAATAATAGCCCTGCATCTCATCGCAGTCGTGGCGCCGCAGGTAGGACAGCTGCGCGTCCTTTTCCACGCCCTCCGCAATCACCTTCAGCTTCAGGCTGTGCGCCATGTTGATAATCGCCAGCACGATCGCCGCATCATCCGGATTGCTGGTCACCTCGCGCACGAAGGCGATATCGATTTTCAGCTTGTCGATCGGGAAGCGCTTCAGGTAAGCCAGCGAAGAATAGCCGGTGCCGAAATCGTCAATCGAAATCTTCACCCCGAGCGCCTTCAGGTTCTGCAGCACGGTGATGGTTTCTTCTGCATTGGACATCAGCGAGCTTTCGGTCAGCTCCAGTTCCAGCAGTTCCGGCGAGATGTCGTTCTCCTTGATGGCGCGCATCACTTCCTCTTCCAGCCCGCCAACGAAGAACTGGATGCCCGACACGTTGACCGACAGGTGCACCGATCCCACATCGCCCTTGGCCCATTCCGCAATCTTGCGGCAGGACTCATGGATCACCCAGCTGCCAACCCGCACAATCAGCCCCGTTTCTTCCAGCAAGGGGATGAACAGCGCCGGCGACACCATGCCGTGGCCGGGGCGCTCCCAGCGCAGCAGCACCTCGGCGCCGCTAATGCGGCCGGAAGCGATATGCACTTTGGGCTGGTAGAACAGGCGGAATTCACTGTTGTCGATCGCGCGGCGCAGCGCGTTCTCCATGTCCAGCCGCGCCAGCGATTGCGCATTCATCTCCGCCGTGAAGAAGCGGAAGGCATCGCGTCCGGCTTCCTTGGCGCGGTACATTGCCGTATCGGCATACTGGATCAGGGTATCGGGATCGCTGCCATCCTCCGGGAACACGGAAATGCCGATGCTGGCCGTCACCGTCACCTCATGCCCCTTCAAGTCAAAGGGCTGGCGCATCGCGTCGCGGATCTTGTCGACCACCGCAATGGCGTTCTGTGCGCCTTCCGGCAGCATCAGGATCGCGGCGAATTCGTCGCCGCCGAAGCGCCCGATGGTATCGCGCACGCGCAGGCACTCCACCAGCCGGCTGGAAAACTGCCGCAGCAGCTCGTCGCCAATGGTATGGCCCAGCGTGTCGTTGATATTCTTGAAGCGGTCCATGTCGAGGAACAGCACCGCCAGCGCCCAGTTATGCTCGGCCGCCTGCTTCAGCGACAGCGTCAGCGAATCATAGAACTGGCTGCGGTTCGGCAACCCGGTCAGGGTGTCGAAGTGGGCCAGCTTGAGCAGGCGGCGCTCAGCCTCCTTGCGCTCCGTGATATCGCGCGCGACCGCCACCAGGATCCAGTTCTGGCCCGAACGCAGCGTGCGGCGCTGCACTTCCACCGACAGCGGCGAGCCGTCCTTGCACTCTAGCAGCAGCTCGGCCATCGCCCCGCTCTGGTCGCCCGCCAGCAGCTTGTCGTACAGGTCCTGCAACGGCTGCAGGCCAGGCTCGCGCTCCGGCCCCACTTTCAGGAATTCCTCGCGCGCGAAACCCAGCATGCGGCAGGCCGTGACGTTGACGTCGATGAAGCAGGAATTGGCGCGGTCGACCAGGAAGATCGCGTCTGCCGTTGCATCCATCGCCAGCCGGAAGCGGCGCAAATCTTCGTCGAGCCGGATGCGCGCATTCATGTCCAGCTGCAGCTGGGCGTGGTGGCGGCTGATTTCCTCGTACAGCAGCAGGTTTTCGTAGGCGACCGAAATCTGCGCCGCCACCGTCACCGCCACCCGCTCATCGACTTCATTGAATTCCTCGGCGCCCAGTTTGTCCACCAGGTACAGCCAGCCGTGCACGCGCTCGCGCGAAGCGATCGGCACGCCCAGGAAGGAATGCACCGGCGGGTGCCCGACCGGCAGGCCGATTTCGCGCGGGTCGCCGCCCAGGCGGCTCATGCGCACCGGCTGGCGCTGCTGCAACAGGCTGTCCAGGATGCCGGCGCGCGGCCGGGCCGCCACCACCCTGGCATGCTCGCCCACGCCGCAGGTCGCGAAATAGCTGGTTTCCTGCGCATCCTGTTCCAGCACGCCGATGCAGGCAAAACGCGACACGCAGATATTCTGCGCCACGCGCACCCCGATTTCGATCAGTCCCTGGGCATCGCGTTCGGCGCCAAGTTCGATGCCCAGCTCGATCAGCGCCGTCAGGCGCAGGCTGACGGCCTGCAGGCTGGAGAGCGAGCGCGACAGCCGCTCCGTCATCTGGCTCAGGTGTTCCGGCTCCTCATGCCCCTCGCCATTGTTGGCAATGCGCCTAATGTGCTGGCTGCTCGACTCCAGCTCATCGATGTATTCGGCGACCTTGTGCTCGATATCGAACAGGCGCCCCTGGTCGGGCGGCTCGGGCGCGAACGCCGGCAACGCATCGCCCTGCTCCACCATCCCCAGCGCCTGGTGCACCGTCTTCAGGATCACGTCCGGGTCGGACGGCTTGGGCAGCACCCAGCGCACGCCGCAGGCTTCGGCCACTGCCATGGCTTCGCGTTCGCGGTAGGTCGCGGTATAGAAAATGATCGGTACGTCCGCCAGCTCCGGCTTGCTGCGGATGCGGTTGACGAATTCATAGCCATCCATGTTCGGCATCAGGATGTCGGAAATGACCAGGTCCGGCCGTTCCGCCTCCATCACCTTCAGGCCCTCCATGCCGCTGGCCGCTTCCAGCAGCCGGTGGCCGCTGTAGCCGAGCAACGTCATCAGGAATTCGCGGTTCAGCACATGGTCGTCGACGATCAGGATCGTCGCGATGTCGTTCTCATCCCGGGGCGACATCTCCCCCGGTAAAAAAGACTCGATTTGCGTAACAAAGGTATCGGGTTCGATCGGTTTGCCGATATAGCCGTCAAACCCGGCAGCCAGCAGTTTTTCACGGTCGCCGACCATCGCCAGTGCGGTCACGGCCAGCGCGGGGATATCTTTCAGGTTGGGGTCTTGCTTCAGTTGCGCCACCACGCCGTAGCCATCGAGCTTGGGCAGGTGCACGTCGCAGATGATCAGGTCGGGTACTTCGCGGCGCGCCACCTCCACGCCTTCCTCGCCGTTGTGGGCCAGGAGCGGCTGGTAGCCGAAGGCGCGGAGCAGGTACACCATCAGCTCCATATTCGTAGGGTTATCTTCGATAATCAGGATGCGTGCTGACATTGGTACTCCTGTCAATGTATCGCCTCTAGTATCCGCTATTCCAGCGGCAAAGTGAGCACAAATATGCTGCCGTTGCCCGGTTTGTCGAAATGCCGTATCGATCCGTTCAGCAGCGCCGCCAATTTCTGGCTCAGGCGAATGCCCAGTTGCTGCATGATGTCTTCCGTGATCCCGACCCCGGTATCGCTGACACTGACTTGCACAACAGCCTTGCCCTCTGCCACGCTGCGTTCCAGCGCGATACTGACCTCGCCCCGTTCGGTAAATTTGATCGCGTTATTCAGCAGGTTGCCCAGGATTTGCTGCAAGGCGCGGCGGTCGGTGCGCAGCATCAGCGCCTGCGCCGGCGCGCGCAAATGCAGCACCAGCCCTTTCTGCCTGGCCTGCGGCCGCAGCGCCAGCACCAGTTCTTCGACGATGGCGCGGCAATTCAGCGGCTCGCGATGCAGCTCCACCTTGCCCGATCCGATCTTGGCAAAGTCCAGCAAATCGTTGATCAGGGAAAGCAGGTGGCGGGCACTGGCTTGCACGGTACGCAGTTGCTTGTCCTGGTCCGCGTTCAGGGGGCCCGGCAGCTGCATCAGCAAGGTGCCGGTAAAGCCGATGATGGCATTCAGCGGCGTGCGCAGCTCATGCGACATGCCGCCCAGGAAGCGCTCCTTGGCCTGGCTGGCTTTCGCCAGCTCGCTGATATCGCGTACGGAATGCACTTGCAGCTGGCGGTCGCCGTCACGCAGCTGGCTGCTGCGCAGGTCGGCCGGGAACCTGTCGCCGCCCTTGCGTACCCCGCAGGCCTCCGGCACTTTGGGCAGCAGGGTTTCGATGGCCATGCCGCGCAGTTCCCCCGGCAGGTAGTCGAACAGCTCTTCCGCGCGGCAGTTGGCCAGCACGATGCGGCCACTTGCATTGGCCACCAGGATGGCATCCGGCATGGATTCAAGCAGGCCGCCGAGATGCTCGCCGGCCGCCAAGGTGTCTTCGATCTTGCCGTAGTCTGTCGCCATCGTCCCGCTTTCTGATTGAAACCTACTCGGATCAAAAATTGCAGCGTTTCTTGCTTGGCCTCAAGACAGTCTAAGTGATACCTAAAATCTCCGCAAGAATGTGACTCGCAATGGCGGGATGGCGGCCCATGCCGACGTGGCCGATGCCATGCAAGGCGATATTGCGGGCACCAGGCAGATGGCAGGAATCCTGCGGCGCGATGATGTTGTCGTGCCAGGAGTAGATGGACGTGAAGAGCCCGCGCTGCCCGCGGTCGGCGGCATCGAGCTGCGCCAGCCATTCCGCATCGCGCCGCATCTGGCGCGCATTGTGGCCCGGCCCCATATGCGCCAGGTCGGTGCCATGGTGCGGCGTGGCCAGCGTGATGATGCGCGCCACGCGCCCCGCGCCAAAGCGGCGCAGCCAGGCGCGTGCCACCAGCCCGCCCATGCTGTGCGCCACGATGACGACTTTTTCGCTGCGGCTGGCGGCAAGCAGCGCCTGCACACCCTGCTCCAGCTGCAAGGCAAAGTCCTCGATATCGCCGAACACCGGCTCCAGGTCCACGGTAGCGTGGCTGTAGCCGCGCTGCTCCAGCTGGCCGGCAAGGTGGACCCAGAAGCCGCCGTTGGCGCCGTAACCGTGCACCAGCAGCACCGGCAAGCCGCGCGGCGCACTTGCAATATGCATGCGCGGCCGGTGGCGCAGCATATGCCAGGACGTCACCGCCATGGTGGACGCATACTCGTGAAAGAATAGCTGCGCGCGTTGCAGCATGCCGATTTGCGCGTGCTCCGGCACCGGCCGCAAGGTCATGCGGAAATTGTTGGCGGTGATCGCCAAGCGTACCAACAGTACAACGATCACCGCCAGCAGCAGTGCGACGTCGGCAGGAACCACGCGCGACAGCCCCCACGCGATGCCGCCCGCAACGGCCACCTGCATGGCCATGATCATCAGCAGCATGCGTTTTACCATTGGTCAGGCCTGGCGTGACAGGCGCTCGGCCAGGCCGCTTGCCAGGCGGGCCGTGACGCCGTAAATCGACAACTGCGGGTTGGCGCCGATCGAAGTCGGGAACAGCGAGCCGTCATGCACCGACAGGTTGGCGATGCCGCGATACAGGCCGTCCGGCGCCACGACGCCGCTGGCGGCATCGCCCGTCATGGCGCAGCCGCCCATCACGTGGGCCGACACCACGCGCGTCAACAGTTTTTGCATCGGCAGTGCGGCGATGGACCGGCGCGCCTCGTCCCAGTTCCTGTACGGCTGCGCCACCAGTTCGTGCACCGGGCTCACGCCGTCGGCGCCGGCGGCGAACTGGATTTCCGCCATCGTCAGCAGGGCGCGGCGGGCGCCTTCCCAGAAATAAGGGGTCAAGGGGTAATCCAGTTGCGGCGAGCCGTCGCTGCGCAGCGTGACGCGGCCGCCGGCGGCATCCTGGTGGAAGCCGTCGCGCAGCAGCGCCAGCATGCCTTGCACATGGGCGAAGCGCTTCATCAGCTTGGCATGGGCCGCGCCGTAGGCCGACAGCGTGGTGGCGCCAAGCACCGGATGCAGCGGAGCGACTTCCAGCTTGTAGCCCATCGGGCCGTCGAGCGCTTGCGTGTGCAGGAAGTGGTCGGAATACACGGTCTGTGGCGCACCGCTGAAAGCCTCCACTGCCTGCGGGTAAAGGCCCATCGAGATCACCACCGGGTGCAGGAAGGTGCGCTGGCCAAGCAGCTGGTGCGGATCGGGCGCGCCGGAGCGCAGCAGCAGCGCCGGCGAATTGATCGCGCCGCCCGCCACCACGAAGTGGCGCGCCTTGAGCGTGATTTTGCGCCCGGTCGGCTCCATGCCGTCGGCGGTCAGCGCCACGCATTCCAGCGCCGTGGCCTGCCCGCCGGCCAGCGTGAAGCGCTCGGCGCGGGCGCGCGTCAGCAGCACCGCGCCCTGTTCCAGCGCCGACGGAATGGTAGTCACCAGCATCGACTGCTTGGCGTTGGTCGGGCAGCCCATGCCGCAGTAGCCCAGGTTCCAGCAGCCGTTGACGTTGCGGCGGATCAGGGCGGTCTTGATGCCCAGCTTTTCGGCGCCGCTGCGCAGCAGGTCGTTGTTGGCGTTCGGCGGCGTCGGCCAGTCGTTGATGTGCAGGCGCTCTTCCATCTTCTGGAACCACGGCGCCATCTGTTCCACGCCGTAGTCGCGCAGCCCGTATTGCGACTGCCACCAGGCCAGCGTGTCGGCCGGGGTGCGGAAGCTGGAGGTCCAGTTGACCACCGTGGTGCCGCCCACGGTGCGGCCTTGCAGGATGTTGATCGCCTTGTCGGCGGTCTTGCGGGCGGCCGAATCCTGGTACAGCGAAGGATAGGCGTCGGCCTCGCGCATCTTGAAATCCTTCGACGATTTCAGCGCGCCCTCTTCCACCATCAGCACTTTCAGGCCGGCCTGCGCCAGGATTTCGGCCGTCACGCCGCCGCCGGCGCCGGTGCCGACCACCACTACGTCGGCATCGAAGCTGCGGTCCTGCTGCAAAGCGGAAGCGTCGATGACTTGCCAGCCGGCGGCGATGCCGGCCTGGATCGGATCCGGGATCGGGCTGCTCATGCGCTCAGCTCCTTCATCGGGCCGGAGTAGGCGATCGCCGCCCAGCTTGAAGGCTCGGCATACCAGCCGCCAAGCACCAGGTCATGCAGGCCGTGGTAAGCCGTCTGCAGCATCTCGGTACGGTGGGTGCGCCAGCTTTGCAGGAAGGCCGCCAGCTGCTCCGGTGTCGCCTCCGGCCAGGCCGGCACACCGGCCAGCAGGCGGCGCGTGGGCGCCATGGAGAGCAGGCCAAACAGGTCGCTGATCTCTTTTTGTACCCGCAGCGGCAGGCCGTTGACGGCCGCACCTACACGATCGATACCGGCTTCCAGCGCGGCCGCATCGGGGGTAAAGCCAATAATGGCCGGAAGCAGGACGGCCAGCATGGCGCGGCCCTCGGCGTCGAGCGCGAAACGCCGCGCCGGCGCCGGGCGCAATTGCCGGTACACCGCCCCGCCCGCGACGAGCGCCAGGCCGCCCAGCAGCCCAGCTTTCAAAAATGATCTGCGTTGCATTTAGTCCCCTGTTAATAGTTATACGGGGATTCTAAGGACGCCGCCGCGCCCCGACTAGAGAAAGGACTCTAATCCTTGCGGCTGCGGGCCTGCACCTGGCGCGCAATGCCGCGCAGGATGTTGACCTCTTCCGTTTCCAGGCCGGCGCGCGCAAACATGCGCTTCAGGCGCGGCATCAGCTTGCGCGGGTTGCTGGCATCGAGGAATCCAACCTCGACCAGCGCCTGTTCCAGGTGCTCATACATGCCCTCGATCTGCGCCGAGCTGGCCGCTTCACCCTGGAAACCGACCGGGCTGGCCGCGCGCTGGCCATCCAGCGCCGCCATGCGGCACTCGTACACCAGCACCTGGGCCGCCTGCGCCAGGTTCAGGGACGAATAATCGGGATTGGCCGGAATATTCACCAGCACATTGCAAGGTTCGACGATCTCGTTGGGCAGGCCGAAGCGCTCATTGCCGAAGATCAGGGCCGCGCGCAACTCGGCGCCGGCCGCCAGTTGCCCGGCGAATTCGCGCGGCGTCACCACCGGCGGCGAAAACTCGCGCAGCCGCGCCGACACGGCTGCCGTGAAATTGATGCCATCCAGCGCTGCGGCCATGCTGCCCACGATGCGCGCCGCGGCCAGGATGTCCTGCGCGCCGGAGGCAAAGGCCACCGCTTCCTCGTGTTGGCAGGCCCCTGCGAAGCGCGGATTGACCAGCACCAGGTCGGAAAACCCCATGGTTTTCATAGCGCGCGCCACCGATCCGATATTGCCCGGACGGCTGGTTTCCACCAAAACGACACGGAGGCGGTGGAAGGCGGAGGATGCGGTTTCGGTCTGCTTCATTTACAATAGCGGGATTCTGCGTTGGGCCGCATTTTACCTTGCCCGCACAACGCGCCGCTCTTTTTCAATCTTGTCATCATTTCCGCTGCCGGATGCGCGAAGCGTTTCCGTGGGCGGCAATGTCTATTTTACGGAAGCTAGTATGCACCCAATGCTGAATACGGCCATCAAGGCCGCGCGCCGTGGCGCCGCTGTGATCAACCGCGCATCGTTTGACCTGGATCGCGTCAACGTAACTGAAAAACAACACAATGACTTCGTCACTGATGTTGACCAGGCCGCCGAACAGGCCATTATCGAAGTGCTGCTGAAAGCCTACCCTGGCCATGCCATCTTCGCCGAAGAGTCCGGCATCACCGGCACCGTAAATGACGAGAGCGAATACGTGTGGATCATCGATCCACTGGACGGCACCACCAACTTCATGCACGGCTTCCCACAGTACTGCATCTCCATCGCCCTGCAGCAAAAAGGCGTGGTGACCCAGGCTGTGATCTACGACCCGGTACGCAACGACCTGTTTACCGCCTCCAAGGGCGCCGGCGCCTACCTCAACGAAAAGCGCATCCGCGTCAACAAACTCGACCGCATCAGCGGCGCCCTGCTCGCTTCCGGCTACAAGCCGGGCAGCCCGGCCGCCATTGCGGAATTCGCCAAGATGTTCACCATCATGGCTGAGCGCTCGCACGGCATCCGCCGTGCCGGTTCCGCTGCCCTGGACCTGGCTTACGTCGCTTGCGGCCGCCTCGATGGCTACTACGAGAAAAACCTGAAACCATGGGACATCGCGGCCGGCGCCCTGCTGGTCACCGAAGCCGGCGGCATCGCGGGCGAGTTCAACGGCGAATCCAACTATATGAACAGCGGCCACATCATTGCGGCCTCGCCAAAAGTGTTCGGCCAGATGGTTGGCTTGCTGGCAGAGTTTGCATAAAAACTAGCCCAAAATCGCCACACAATGGGGCCCTGCGGGGCCTCTTTTGTTATTGCTGTGCGTCAACGAATCTGACTTACTGTTATACTCCGTACAGCGCCGACGTTTCCGTATGGCAATAATTTCCACATAATTTATATAATAATCACACTATGTCTTTTTCCGATCTCGGCTTGTCCGATGCCATCGTGCGCGCGGTCGCCGAAACCGGCTATACAGCCCCTACCCCGATCCAGAGCCAGGCGATTCCAGCCGTGCTGAACGGCGGCGACCTGCTGGCAGGCGCCCAGACCGGCACCGGCAAGACCGCCGGCTTTACGCTGCCGATCCTGCATCGCCTGTCCACCGACGCCTTCGGCAGCAAGCTGGCGAACAATACCTCGCCGCGCCCGATCCGCGCCCTGATCCTGACCCCGACCCGCGAGCTGGCGGCCCAGGTTGAAGAAAGCGTCAAGACCTACGGCAAGTACACCAAGCTGAATTCGGCCGTGATCTTTGGCGGCGTCAGCATCAACCCGCAGATCAAGCTGCTCAAGCACGGCGTCGACATCCTGGTTGCCACCCCGGGCCGCCTGCTGGACCACATGGGCCAGGGCACCGTCAACCTGGACAAGGTGGAAATCCTGATCCTGGACGAAGCCGACCGCATGCTGGACATGGGCTTCATCCGCGACATCCGCAAAGTGCTGGCCGCCCTGCCGCCGAAGCGCCAGAACCTGCTGTTCTCGGCCACCTTCTCCGACGAGATCAAGGCGCTGGCCGACGGCCTGCTGGACCAGCCGAAAACCATCGAAGTGGCACGCCGCAATTCGACGGTGGAAATCATTTCGCAGAAAATCCACCCGGTCGACCGCGACAAGAAGCACCCGATGCTGTCGCACCTGATCCGCACCCACGCCTGGACGCAGGTGCTGGTGTTTACCCGCACCAAGCACGGCGCCAACAAGCTGGTCGAACAGCTGGGGCGCGATGGCGTGAAAGCCATGGCGATCCACGGCAACAAGAGCCAGACCGCGCGTACCCGTGCGCTGGCCGAGTTCAAGGATGGCACGCTGCAGTGCCTGGTCGCCACCGATATCGCCGCGCGCGGCATCGACATCGACCAGCTGCCGCACGTGGTCAACTACGACCTGCCGAATGTACCGGAAGATTATGTGCACCGTATCGGCCGCACCGGCCGCGCCGGCGCCAAGGGCGAAGCCGTGTCGCTGGTGTGCGTCGATGAACACAGCATGCTGCGTGACATCGAGCGCCTGATCAAGCAAACGCTGCCGCGCGAAGTGATCGAAGGCTTCGAACCGGATCCGAATGCCAAGGCACAGCCGATCCAGTTGCGCAGCGGCGTCGGCCACCACCAGAACCGCCCGCCGCGCGCCGGTGGCGGTGGCGGTAACGGCAACGGCGGCGGCAACCGCGGCCAGAACGGCCAGGGCAAGCCACGTGTCGCCGCCAACGGCAACGGCAGCGCCCCGCGCGGCGCCGCTCCAGCCGGCATCCGTCGCGACGCCCGTCCAGGCAGCAGCCCAAGCGGTTCCCGCCCATCCAACGCCCCGCGCAACCGCCCACCACGTTAAATGTCCGTCTTGGGGTCAGGAACGGAAGTGGACATTCCGAGAAAAAATGTCCACTTCTGTTCCTGACCCCATGGTGGACATTTATAATCTGCGGCATGCCTAAGTTCGCTGCCAACCTGTCCATGCTGTTCACCGAAGCGCCGTTCATCGAGCGCTTCGGGCTGGCGCATGCGGCGGGTTTCAAGGGCGTGGAATTCCTTTTCCCTTACGCCTTCGATTCCGACGAGATCAGGCAACGCTTGCAGCGCCACCAGCTGCAACTGGTGCTGCACAACCTGCCGCCGGGCGACTGGCAGGCGGGCGAACGCGGCATGGCTTGCGATCCACGCCGTTTCGAGGAATTCCAGGACAGCGTCGGCATGGCACTCGAATACGCCCGGGAGCTGGGCACGCCGCGCGTGCATTGCATGGCCGGCATCCTGCCCGGCGGACTGGCGCCCGAACGTGCGCGCGAGGCGTATATCCGTTCCCTGCAATACGCTGCCGACCAGTTCGCACCGCACGGCATTGAGGTGTTGATCGAGCCGATCAACCACTTCGATATTCCCGGCTACTTCCTGAACCATAGCCGGCAGGCGCTCGACATCATCGCCGACGCCGCGCGCCCGAACCTGTTCCTGCAGTACGACATCTACCACATGCAGCGCATGGAGGGCGAACTGGCCAACACCATCCGCGCCTGCCTGCCCAATATCCGCCACCTGCAGCTGGCCGACACGCCGGGCCGCCATGAACCGGGCACCGGTGAAATCAACTACCCTTTCCTGTTCGACCTGCTTGACGAACTGGGCTACCGGGGCTGGATCGGCTGCGAATACGTGCCGAGCGCGCGTACCGAAGACAGCCTGGCCTGGCTCGAACCGCACCTTCGCGCCTGACCTTTGCGCTGGCGCAAACGCGCCGCCAGCGCCGAGGTGCAAGATGGTCCCTGCCGCCCGAGGAGACCCATCATGAAACGCTGCCTGTGCATTCTGTTGTGCCTGCTTCTGGCGGCCTGCGCCAGCAATCCGCGCCTGCAGGAAGTGCGCGCCCTCGCCGCTGACGCGCCCAAGCTGGCGGGATTCAACGACCTCAGCCAACGCTTCCGCGACACTTACCAGCGCGAGCAGCCTTACCTTGGCGCCGCGGCCATCCAGCGCGAAGAGGCGCTCGACCGCAAGCGCCGCGACGCCTATCCCGATTTCATCGCCCTGCATACTGCGGCCACCACCTACCTGCGGGCGCTTGGCGCGCTGGCCGGTGGCGACACTTTCCAGTACGGCGACCAGGTCAAGCAAATGTCCGCCAGCATCAAGGCCTGGCCCGATACCGGCCTGAGCGACCGCCACGTCAACGCCTACTCGGGCCTGCTGCGCCTGCTGCTGCGCGCCGCCACCGCGCGCGAGCAGGACCAGGCCGTGCAAGCCATGCTGCGCGAAGGCTATGAGCCGCTGCAAGGCACGCTGGATGCGATGGACACCCTGCTGCGCTACTTCAATAAGAACCACGACAACGAGCAGCGCATCGTGCTCGGCATGCTGGAAGTGGAAATCCCCTACGCCGAGGCGCCGCGCGACCGCCTGCTGGCGGCACTGGCGCGCTCGCACCAGCAGGAGAAGTCGAAGGAATACCGCCTGCTCGGCCTGCGCCACACGCTGGCCTCGCAAAACATCGAGGCCATCCGCGAACGCCATGCGGCCCTGTATCGCGGCCTCGATCCGCTGCCGGCCGCCGCCATCCCATCCGCCATCGCCAAAGGAGCCCAGCCATGAGCCTTACTGCCGCCCTGCCGCACGACCTGGAAACGCTGGCCGACAGCCTGTCCGCCAGCGCCGACGAACTGCACGAGCGCATCATGCGCGGCATCCGCCAGCAGCAGCGGCTGGAGGGCGGCAATGGCGGCGCCGCGCCGCTCACGCAGGGCGCCGCCCAGGCCCTGTTCGAAAATGAAGTCGCGCTGCGCCAGCAAGCCAATAGCCTGTATGTCGACGCCGCCAGCCACTCGCTGGAAGGGATGGGCGTCACCTTGCCCGAGCTGCTGCGCCTGGCCGCCGAAACGCGCGCAACCATCCGCCGCATCGAGCGCGTCAAGGAGCTGGCCGGCATCAGCGCCGACTTGCTGGCCGTGGCAGCGGCGATTGCCGCGGCGCGCCCGGAACACTTGCTGGCGCCGCTGGAAAGCCTGAAAAAACAGCTCGCCGCACGGCATGCACGCGAGAGTGCGTAAATAACGCAGCAGGCATACAATGGTCTTCCGAACAATGAATTCGTGGAGACCGCCATGGGCCTGTCGCCGGATCAGCTTGCATCATTGCAAGCCGCGCTGGAGCAACGCAAGCTAGCACTTTTGCAGCAGCTTGCCGGCCGCATGGACGGCGAGCTGGCGCGTGTTCCGGCGGTCGAGGAAATCGAAACCTCGCCGGCAGACAGCGCCAGCAATCGCACCCTGAACCAGCTCGAACTGGAAGCCGACGAGCACAAACAGGCACAGCTCAGCAGTATTCGCCACGCCCTGGCCAAGATCGACGAAGGCAGCTACGGCCTGTGCGACAACTGCGGCAACGAGATCCCCTTCTCGCGCCTGAATGCGCGGCCCGAAGCGCCGCTGTGCATCGCCTGCCAGACGCGGCTGGAGAAAGCGACGGCGGCCCTGCGCTGAGAGCAAGCCATGGCCTACAAAACTATCCTGGTGCATGTTGACGATGCGCCCCACAGCGCAGCGCGCATCCTGCTGGCGGCCGAACTCGCGCTGCAGGAAGGGGCGCATGTGGTGGGCGTCGCCACCACCGGCATTTCGCGCTTCCTGTACCAGAACGAAACGGTGGACGACAACGACCCCAACCTGGCGCGCCACCTCGCCATCCTGCGCGAGCGCGCCAGCCATGCGCTGGCCGAATTCGCACCGCGCCTGCAGAAGCTGGGCGTGCAATCGTTCGAACAGCGCATCCTCGACGACGAAGCGGCCACCGGCCTGAGCCTGATGGCGCGCCATGCCGACCTGGTGATTCTCGGCCAGCTGGCGCCGAACGGGCGCGGCCCCGACGTGCCGGCCGAAGTCCTGGCCGGCAGCGGCAAGCCGGTACTGGTGCTGCCATTTGCCGCGCGCACCTCGTCTGCCATTGCCGTCACCAGCGACGGCGTGGCCAGCCCGGGCGGCCCGGCGCCGGCGCGCCACATCCTGGTCGCCTGGAATGCCAGCCGCGAAGCGGGCCGCGCGCTACAGGATGCGCTGCCGCTGCTGCGCCGCGCCGACAGCGTCACCGTGGCCATCTACGACGCCGATGCGCGGCCCGGCGTGTTCGGCGATCCGCCCGGCACCGACGTGCTGGCCTGGCTCGAGCGGCACGGCGTGCTGGCGAAACTGGTCCTGGGACAAAGCGAGCGCCACGGCCTGCTGAAGCGTCCCGGCAACGTCGGCGAACAATTGCTGGCCCTGGCAAGCGAGCGCGATTGCGATTTACTGGTGATGGGGGCGTACGGCCATTCGCGTTTCCGTGAAACGCTGTTGGGCGGCGTTACGCGCAGCGTGCTTGACACGATGACGCTGCCGCTGCTGATGTCGCATTGAACGCGCCGTCAGCCGCCGGACAGCCAGGCCTGGTTGCGGATCTTGGCCACCTGGCGCAAGGCCAGCCACTTCCAGATCTGCAGCGCATCTTCCTGCTTGCAGCTCATATGGCGCGGCGTGGCGAGGGCAAGCTCGCAATCGCGGTCTGACCACTCTTCGTAGCGCACACCGCCGTCCTGGCCGACCTCGACCTGGTACATCAAGCCATCGTCGTAGCCGAACTTCAGGGTGGCGCTGCCGGGAATGCCGTCGGGGCCGTGGATCTTGCCGCCGTACACGTCCGACAGTGCCGCCACCAGTTGGGCTTCGGTCGGCGCCGAAACATCGCGCCGGTCCGGCCGCGAAAGTACTACCCATGCCTGTGTCATTGGCCCTCTCCCCCTCAGAACAAAAGCGCTAGCTCTTGTGGCAGATGATGTACTGGACGGCACGGCGTGGTCATGATCCACGTCTAGTTCGCTGCTTTTATTGTAGCAACTATCATACCGAAAATTACTTTTCGCGCAGGGGGCGTTTGCATTCCGCAACAGGGCGCTTAAACAAATTGTGGGACTGACAAGGGATCGAAATCTTTCCAGTCGCCGTTCTCGATGAGGCCCTGGGCGCGCTCGATCTTTTCGGCGCCCTGCTGGCGCATCAGTTCAATCGCACGCGCTTCCTGCCCCTCGTCCACGGCCACGGCGACCATCATGCCGGAGTGGCGCGGTGGCGGACCCGATTCATTTTTTTCCTTCATTTCAGAAAAGCTGTACAGTGAGCCGACATGGGCGCCGACCAGTCCGCCCAGCACCGGCCCCAGCGGCCCGGCCAGCGGAATGGCTGCCGCCCCGGCTGCCGCACCGATGGCGGCGCCGGTCACCTCCCCCTTGGCCACTGCTTGCGGGGTCTGCTTGGCGCCCGGCGACTCGGCGCGGTCGCCGCCGGTCGGGATCACATTGTGCTGCCCGGGCGGGTTGTTGAAGAAGTTGGTGACGCGACCGGCAGCGAAACCGGCCGCCTTGAACGCTTCGCATACGTCAAGCGCGGTTTCCTGCAACTGGAAATGTCCTGCAATGATGGTGGCCATGTTGTTTCCTCCAAAAGCCCTAGCCTGCCTAAGCTGCGCTTTTATGACTGTTAGCTATCGCACGCGCACCTTTTCTATTTCCCGCCGTATAATCAGTTCGTCCACATCAGATGCCACTTTGACATGAGTAGCTTCTACAACGAAAGGACTGCCGAACGCACGGCGATCGCACTGTCCGAACTGCTGGACGGTCACCCCGTTGCGACCTTCGTCATTGACGTCGACCACGTCATCACCCACTGGAACAAGGCCTGCGAACACCTGCTGGGCTGGGGCACGCATGAAATGGTGGGCACGCGCCAGCACTGGCAAGCCTTCTACACCAAGCCGCGTCCCTTGCTGGCCGACCTGATTGTGGACAATATCGACCCCGCCACCGACCGCAACTTCCGCGACAAGTACAAGTCCTCTTCGCTGATCGACGGCGCCTATGAGGAAGAGGACTTCTTTCCCAACCTGGGTGCGGCCGGGCATTGGCTGCAATCGACGGCGGCGCCGCTGCGCGGGCACGACGGCAAGCTGGTAGGCGCCATCCAGAGCCTGCGCGACGTCACCGAGCGGCGCGTTGCGGAAAATGCCCTGCGGCGCGCGCACGACAACCTGGAACAGACCGTGCGCCAGCGCACCGCCCAGCTGGCGGAAGACATCCGCCAGCGCCAGAGCGCCGAAGAAGAGCTGCGGCGGCGCAATATCGAACTGACCGAGCTCAATGAAACCCTGAGCCGCACGCAGCAGCAACTGGTGCAGTCCGACAAGCTGGCTTCGATCGGCCAGCTGGCTGCCGGCGTGGCGCACGAAATCAATAATCCGATCGGCTACATCTTCTCCAACTTCGGCACCCTGCAAAGCTACCTGGACAGCCTGTTCTCCATCCTCGACACCTACCAGCAGGCGGAGGCGGCGATTGTCGACCCGGCGGTGGCGGCACGCCTGCGCGCCATGCGCGAGCAGGTCGAACTGGATTTCCTGCGCACCGATATCCCGACCCTGATGCAGGAGTCGAAGGAAGGCATCGTGCGCGTGCGCCACATCGTGCAAGACTTGAAGGACTTTTCGCGCGTCGACAACCAGCAGGAATGGGTCTGGGCCGACCTGCGCCAGGGCATCGACTCCACCCTCAACATTGTCAGCAACGAAATCAAATACAAGGCCGACGTGGTGCGCGAGTACGGCGAAATCCCGGACATCGAATGCCTGCCGCTGCAAATCAACCAGGTGGCGATGAACCTGCTGGTCAACGCCGCCCACGCCATTGGCTCGATGCGCGGACGCATCGAAATCCGCACCGGCTGCGATGGCGAGCAAGTCTGGTTCAGCGTGTCCGACAACGGCAGCGGCATCGCGCCGGATAACCTGGGCCGCATTTTCGATCCCTTCTTCACCACCAAGGAAGTCGGCAAAGGCACCGGCCTTGGCCTGTCCCTGTCCTACGGCATCGTGCAAAAGCACCAGGGCCGGATCGAGGTCCAGTCCACCCTCGGCCAGGGCACGACATTCCGCGTCACCCTGCCCAAGAAACGTCCTCCCAACGAGCAGAAGGAAGCCCCCCAATGATGACCATCCTGTGTGTCGACGACGAGCCGAACATCCTCTCCTCCCTGCGCCGCCTGTTCCGCGGCAAAGGCTACGAGGTGCTGACGGCCATCAGCGGCGCGCAGGGACTGGAATTGCTGGAGCAGCAGCCGATCGACCTGGTGATCTCCGATATGCGCATGCCGGAAATGGACGGCGCACGCTTCCTGGCCCAGGTGCGCGAACGCTGGCCCAATACCGTGCGCCTGCTGCTGACCGGCTACTCCGATGTGCAGTCCATCCAGGACGCCATCAACTGCGGCGAGATTTACCGCTACATCACCAAACCCTGGGACGACAACGACATCCTGCTGATCGTGCGCCACGCGCTGGAACGCCACCAGCTCGAGCTGGAAAAGCAGCGCCTGGAAGCGCTGACGGTCAAGCAGAACGAAGAGCTGAAGTCGCTCAACGCCGGCCTGGAACATAAGGTCGAAGAGCGCACGCGCCAGCTCAAGGCCAATTTCCTGACCACCATCAAGATCCTGTCCAGCATCGCCGAAGCGCGCGGCACGGGCCAGACCGGCCAGACGCGCCAGGTGGCCGACCTGGCGCGCAAGATGGCAACCCAGCTCAAGCTCGATATGAACGAGGTGCAGGATATCTTCATCGCCGCCCTGCTGCACGACCTTGGCCGCATCGGCTTTTCCGACGAGATGCTGCGCACCCCGATGACCATGCTGCAAGGCGCCGACCTGGCGCTGTTCCGCAAGCACCCGGTGTCGGGCGCGCAGTTGCTGATGCCGCTGACCGACATGGCCGGCGTCGCCGCCATCGTGCGCCACCAGATGGAGCGCTTCGACGGCCAGGGCTATCCGGACCGGCTGGCCGGCTTTGCGATCCCGATCGGCTCGCGCATCCTGACGCTGGCGATCGATTACTACAACCTGCAGCAGGGCGCCCTGGTGCAGCGCCACCTGAAGCAGGAAGAAGCCAAGTCGCTGGTGATGGACGGCAGCGGCAAGCGCTACGACCCGCAGGTGGTGCAGGCCTTCCGCCAGGTGGTTGACGGCGGCGCGCGCGGCGCACTGGAAAGCACCGATGTCGAACTGCTGTCCGGCGAACTGGTGCCGGGCATGGTGCTATCGCGCGACGTGGTCAGCCGCGACGGCCTGATGCTGCTCGCCTCCGACCATGTGCTCAATGAACGCATGATCCAGCAGCTGCAGGACTTCGAAAAAAAGAGCGGCCACCGCCTGCCTATCTGGGTTCAGCGGAGCGCAATGGCAAATACACGGTAAACGCCGAACCCTTGCCGGGCTCGGAAATAACATTGATGCGCCCGCCATGCTTGCTGACGATGCCGTAAGCCAGGTAGAGACCCAGGCCGGTGCCGCTGCCCACCGGCTTGGTGGTGAAGAAGGGGTCGAAAATGCGGCCCAGGTTCTCGGGCGGGATGCCGACGCCGTTATCCTGGATGCGCACATGCACGCCTTCGCGGTCGGCACCGGTCACGATGCGGATGATGCCCTGGGCCGGCAAGGCCTGGATCGCATTCAACAGGATGTTGCGGAACACCTGGTTCAACTGGCCAGGCAGGCCATGCACCGGCGGCAGCTTGCCATAGTGCTTGTCGACCTTGGCCTTGAAGCGCAGCTCGTTGGCCAGGCTGTGCAGCGTGCCGTCCAGCCCTTCGTGCACGTCGGTTTGCTGCCAATGGCTCTCGCCCAGCTCCGAGAAGTCCTTCAGCGCCTGCACGATGTCGCGTACGCGGCGCAAGCCATCCATCGATTCGCGCAGCAAGGCCGCGGTATCTTCTTTCATGAAGTCGAAATCGGCCTGGCTGCGCTGCTCGGCCGTAGCGCTGTGCTCGACCAGCTCGAACAGGGTATCGGCATAGCTTTTCAGGGTGCCGATATTGGAGGTAACGAAGCCTACCGGGTTGTTGATCTCGTGCGCCACGCCTGCGGCGAGCTGGCCGATCGAGGCCATGTTCTGCGCCTGCAGCAGGGTTTCTTCCATTTCCTTGCGGTCGGTGATATCGGTCAGGGAACCGATCACCTCGAGCGGCGCGCCCTGCTCGTCGCGGATCAGGCGCAGCTTGTCGTGCATCCACAGGTAGCGCCCGTCGGCCGTGCGGAAGCGGTACTCGTAGGCTTTCTCGCCTTCGGTGAAGATCTGCGCCAGGCTGGAAAAAATGTTCGGCGCGTCGTCGGGGTGGATATGGTCGAACCAGAAATTGGGGTCGGCCACCATTTCCGCCGGCCGGTAGCCCAGTACATTCAGCGCATTGGCGCTGACGAAGGTCATCTTGAAGTCGCCGCTCGGCACCGTGCTGTAGATGATGGCCGGGGTGTTGTCGACCAGGTATTTCAGGCGCTGCAGCGGATCGGCCGGTTCGCTGGCGCGGGCCGGCGCTTCGCTGGTGATGAAATCGAAGTCTTCGAATTCCATGGGCGCCTTCGCAGTCTCCTTACCAGTCGGCCCAGGCGAACGACCGCACGGGCATTGGCATCGCCAGGAAGGCCGGTTCCGGCGCCGGCGGCGGCGGCGCCGCCAGCCAGTCGCGCGGATCGACCCGGTAGTACTTTTGCAGCTCGCCGTACAAGGCCGCATGGCGCTCGGCCAACTGCCACGGCCGCGTGAAGAAGGTTTCGGTGACCACGGCAAAGAACTCGGCCGGGCTGGTGGCGCCGTAATGGTCCAGCACACTGTCCTGCCGGCCCAGCCAGGCTGCGTGGCGCAGGTTGGCGTAGTCGCGCGACAGCACCTCCGACCAGCTGCGGTAGCTGTCCGGGCTGCCCAGGTAGGGCGCGCCGTTATTGCTGCCCGATTCGCTGTCGAGCTGGTGGGCAAATTCGTGCAGCACCACGTTGTTGCCGCCCTGCCAGTCCAGCGTGCCGCGTTCGACATCGTCCCACGACAGCACGATACGGCCGTCGCTCCACGATTCGCCCAGCATCTGCCGGCGCCCGGGAGTCACCACGCCGCCCGCCTCCACCTCATCGCGCCGGGCGACAAAGGCGCCCGGGTAGACCAGGATCGTGTGCAGGGCGCGATAAACCCTGCTCGGCTTGTTCAGCAGCAGCAGGCAAGCCTGGGCCGCGATCGTGACGCGCATCACATTGCTGACCTCGAGCCCGGCGCAACCGACGAATTTTTTCTGGTGCAGGAACTGCACCACCATGCGTTGCAACTGGCGCTGCAGATCAGGCGCCAGCTGGCGGTAGAAGGGAATGCTGCGCTCGAGCGCAGCCTGCTCGGCGACAGCCAGCGGCCGGGCCAGCGCCCGTCGCAAACTCCAGCGAGGATATACGAGCGGCGCCGCGATACCCAGCGCCGTCAAAATAAGCAAAACCCAAGCGTCCATGATGCCGTCCATAACAGAACTCGTTCCGCCACAGATGGGGCTGGTTAATGGCATTTCAACATGCCATCAATGGAAGCTTATCACTGTTCCGGCTTAAGGCATGGCCTTTTGCATGGAGCTCGGGGCGCCAAACAGCGCTGCCACCAGCGGGTCGCGCTGAACCGGAGCCCGGTTGACGCGGATGGCGTAATGGGTGTCGTCGGCCAGGATATGGAAATGACGGCCATTGCCGGCCATGCTCTGCTCGCGCAGGCTGGGGCGCTCCTTGCGCGGTGGCGCACCTTCGCGCTTGGGCTGGGCGATCGCGGCCAGGAAGGCTTGCACGCGTTCGGCATCCGGGGTCAGCTGGTATACCGCCTTGCCCAGGTAGGTTGCCGTGCCTTCTATATAGCGAGCCAGTTCGATCACGCCTGCTTCGCGCAGGTCGCGGATGTACTTACGGGCGCCAGAGGGCGAAAATTTGAGGAACCAGGCGATCTCGTCGGCCAGCATTTCGTGGTTTTGTAGTTCCGCCACCAGCTTTTGCATATTTTCAATGCGGCGCAGGGTTGCCGAGGTGGAGCGGACGCGCTCGATCGGGGCTAGCGACAGGGCTTTGCGCTCCGACACGGGACCGGGACGCTCGACAAGCGCCAGGCGTGGACGGGCAGGCACAGCCGGCAATGGTGCCGGCAGCTCCAGGGTAGCTTCGATTTCGAGGCCATGGGACGATTCTCTGATTGCGTGCATTTGAACACTCCTTGTAGAAGCCAGGGTGGATTCGCAGGCTCCAGAGTGCCTGCCTGCGACTCATCGGTCTGTGCGGCAACGAACATACAAACGCACAAACATTGGCTATTTGCCAATCTTGGGTGCGTCCTGGGTTTAGACAAGGCTTTCCTGTGTGTGTTCCCGAACAGAGTAGAAACCCGACAGCGACCTATGCTGGACCCGGCATCAACCAACCAGAGAGGAACGATCATGAAATATCCAGTCCTGCTCGCAGCCCTGGCCCTGGTGGGCCTGAGCGCCTGCGAAAAGACCGTGACCAACAACCCGCCGCCAGTGGTGGAGCCGGCGCCGCCGCCAGCTGTCGTGCCGGGGCCGCCGGGGCCATCGGGCCCGCAAGGTGATCCGGGAACGCCTGGGCCGCAAGGCGAGCCAGGCAAGCCGGGGGGCGACACGGTGATCGTGGCGCCGCAGACCCCGCCGCCGGAAGCTGAAAAAAAATAGTCATTCAGTCAACCAACCGCCACCTATACCCGTTTAGGTGGCGGCTTGACGGGAATTTCAATAGTGAAATAAGGTATATGTTGTATAAATGCTACATACTTGCTATACTTCAAGCCAAATGTGCGCCAACGCACTGATACTCGCGGTTAACGCCGCCTAAACTGAACCCACAGCAATGCATCACCGCTGGGAAAGGGAGTCGCGCAACTTTTTTTTGCGACTTTGCTACTCAAACAACGGGAGTTTTCTAGTGAATAAGATTAAGAATATCGCCATCGCCGCTGCGATGTTGTCGGCTTCGTTCGCCGCTTCGGCGCAGGACACCCTGCTCAACCAAAACTGGTACGTCGGCGCTGGCGCTGGCGCGTTCCGCCCTGACGGTGACTGGGGCATCGACAAGTACGACGGCGCTTACGGCCTGAAGCTGGGCAAGGCCCTGAATGAACAGTGGGACCTGCAATTCAACGCCACCCACGCTGCCACCAAGAAGTTCGGCTCCCGCTACGGCCAGAAAACCCTGGGCGTTGACGGCCTGTATATGCTGACCCGCAAGTCGGTACGTCCATTCCTGCTGGTTGGTGCCGGCATGGAACGCGATGTGTTCACCGCAGCGAACAGCCTGGCTGAACCAAAGCGCAATTCCCCGTTCGTCTCCGTTGGTGTAGGCCTGCAGTCGAACATCACCGACCGCCTGTTCCTGCAAGCTGACCTGCGCAACGTGCACGGCTTCATCCGCGGCGACGAGTTCGCCCTCTCGAAGTCGAACAACAAATACCTGATGTTCTCGCTGAACTACCTGCTGGGCCCAGCACCACAGCCAGCCCCGGCTCCGGTACCGGTCGCGCCAGTTGTTGCCGAGCCAACCCCGGCGCCGGTCGTAGCGCCAGTGGTGACTCCGCCGCCAGCACCGAAGTTCGAAAAAGTGACCATGTCCGCCAATGAGCTGTTCGCCTTCGACAGCGCCAACCTGGCACCGGAACAGCCTAAGCTGGACGACATGGCCAAGCTGCTGAGCGAAGACAAATCGGTCAACAACGTGGTCATCACCGGCCACACCGACCGCCTGGGTTCCGACAAGTACAACCAGAAGCTGTCCGAGCGCCGCGCTGAAGCTGTCAAGACCTACCTGGTCAGCAAAGGTGTTGATTCTTCCCGCCTGACCGCGCAAGGCAAGGGCAAGTCCCAGCCAGTGGTTCAGTGCAACGACAAGAAGATGAAGCGCGCTGACCTGATCAAGTGCCTGGAACCAAACCGTCGCGTCGACATCGACAACGTGACCGCGGAACGCCGCGTCAAGTAATCACTGCCAAGGCAGTCTGGAAAGGGACCTTCGGGTCCCTTTTTTTGTGCCCCGGCGCACCGTCAGCCTGGCCATTGCGCGCGTAAGCTTGCCCCATGAGCTGGAGACGCCTGCCCCACATCGCCAAAAAACTGCCTGCCGTCGGCTGGTGCGCCATCACCGAATGGCTCGAGCACCGCGCCAGCAGCAAGGGTGCCGCGCTCGCCTTCTACACCCTGTTTTCGCTGGCGCCGATCCTGGTGCTGGTGATTGCCATTGCCGGCCTGTTCTACGGCAAGGAGGCGGCGCAGGGCGAACTGTTCTTCCAGTTGCGCGGCCTGGTAGGCAGCCAGGGTGCGGAAGCGATCCAGCTGATCCTGTCGGGCGCCACCAATGAAACACAAGGCGTGATCGCCACCATCATCGCCGGCGCCCTGTTGCTGTTCGGCGCCACCAGCGTGTTCACCGAACTGAAAGGCAGCCTCGACGAAATCTGGCAATTGCCGCCCGCGCAAGGCAGCGGCATCTGGGATACCGTGCGCACCCGGCTGCTGTCCTTCGGCATGGTACTGGTGCTGGGCTTCCTGCTGCTGGTATCGCTGGTGGTCAGTGCCGCCCTCGCCTTCGCCGAGAAAAAAATGGGCGCCTACTGGCAGGATGCCGCGCTGCTGCTGACCGTCCTCAACCAGGTCATCAGCTTCTTCGTGATTTCCGCCCTGTTCGGCGTGATCTACAAGATGCTGCCGCGCGTGAAGCTGTCCTGGCGCGACGTGGTGATCGGCGCCCTCGGCACAGCTGCCATGTTCACGCTCGGCAAATACGCCATCGGCGTGTATATCGGCAACAGCGGCGTGACCGACAGCTTCGGCGCTGCCGGATCGCTGATCGCGGTACTGCTCTGGGTCTATTAC
This sequence comes from Duganella sp. Root336D2, assembly GCF_001425005.1. GTDB lineage: Bacteria > Pseudomonadota > Gammaproteobacteria > Burkholderiales > Burkholderiaceae_D > Rugamonas. The sequence continues at coordinate 196,271 of NZ_LMDB01000035.1, forward strand.
TCGGCCCAGGTGTTCTTCCTTGGCGCCGAATTCGCGCGCCAGTATGCGCTCCAGCTTGGCAGCCTGCGGCACCGGCAATAAGCTCACTCGCCAAGCAGTTCGGCAACCACCTCCATGCCCTCGACTTTTTCCGCCACGACCTTGACGATCACCACCACCGGTACGCCCAGCAGCAAGCCCCATACGCCCCACAGCCAGCCCCAGAACAGCAGGCTGACGAACACGGCGGCGGCATTCATGCGCGCGATGCGGCCGGTCATCCAGGTGGCAATCACGGTACCGACCAGGGTCGCGATGGCAATCGACGCCAGTGCCACCAGCGCCACCATTTGCAGCGATTCCGTTTGCAGGTAGGAGGCGACGCTGAGCGCGCACACGATCAGCAAGGGGCCGAAATACGGCATCAGGTGCAGCAGGCCGGCCACGATGGCCCAGGCGCCGGCGTTTTCCAGGCCGATAAAGTGCAGGGCCAGCCACATCAGCAGCGCCAGCAGCACATTGGTCACCAGCAGCATGAACATATAGCCCTGGATCGAGCTGTTGATCTCGTCCAGGATCTGCAGCGTGACCTTCTTGCGCGTCAGCGAGGGCCCGGCCAGTTTGACCAGCTTGCGCTTGAAGGTGTCGCCGGACAGCAGCAGGAAAAACACCAGGAACACCACCATGGTGGCCTGGCTCAGGAAAGACAGCAGGCCGCGCGAGCCGGCCCAGACCCAGTCGATCACCTTGATATGGCCGCCGTCCTGCGTCACCACGGCTACCGCCTTGCGCGGCGGCGTGGCCGGTTTGCCGGACGTGGCTTGCTCGATCTGGGTGGCGACGTCCTGGATGCGTTTCAGCGTGCTGTCCTTGCCCGTGGTGGTCGACGCCACCAGGCGCGAAAACTTGCGGCCGGCATCCGGCAGTTCTTCGATGATGTTGGAAAATTCGACGTGCACCTTCTCCGCCGTCACCGCACCGCCAACCAGGATGGCGAAGGTGACCAGCGTGGTGCCAAGCGCACGCCGTACGCGCACGCGCTCCAGCCAGGCTACCAGCGGATTAAGCGTGTAGGCCAGCAGGATGCCGAGCAGCAGGGGCACGAGGAAGCCCCGGCCCCACTGCAAGGCGTACAGGAAGGCGACAGTGGCAAGGATGGTCTGCGCCAGGCGCATGAGCCATGCCACCCGCGTTTATTTGACGCGGATGTCGTTCTTGACTTCTTTGACACCTTTCACGCCGCGTGCGATTTCGCCGGCGCGGGTGATGTCGGCAGGCTGGGCCACAAAGCCGCTCAGCTGCACGGTGCCTTTGAAGGTTTCGACATTGATTTCCGTCGACTTCAGCGATGGCTCGTTGAAGATGCTGGCCTTGACCTTGGTCGTCAGTGCAGAGTCGTCGACATATTCGCCGACACTTTCCTGGGTTGGGGTCGAGGCGCAGCCAGCCAGGCCGAGGGTGGATGCAACGAACACGGCAGTAGCGAATTTATGTGCGAGTTTCATGGCGCTTCTCCTATGTGTGGTGGGTGTTCCGGGCACTAGTGTCCAGCTAACAGGGGCAGTTATCTGTTCGCCAGCGAACATTGTGCGGAATCGCACAGACGAGCACGCGCAGCGCGCCCTAAGCTGCGCCTAATCCCACCCACAGGAGGAGGCATCATGAAACCGACTGTATCCCTGGCAGCGATGATGGTGGCGGTGGCCGCACTGTCGGCCGGCTGCGCCAGTAATTCATCCTATCCCCAGTCCACCGACTATTCCTCGCAGGCTGATATCTCGACGTATGGCACGGTGGACTCGATCCGCGTGGTACGCGTTGACCCGGCCACCAGCGGGGCCGGCGCTGTTGCCGGCGGCTTGCTGGGCGCCCTGGCCGGCAGCCAGATCGGCTCCGGCTCCGGCCGTACCGCGGCCACCGCCGCCGGCGCCATTGGCGGTGCCGTGATCGGCAACCGTGTCGAAGAGAGCCGCAACATGCCGCGCGATGTGTACCAGATCAGCGTGCGCCTGGATAACGGCGACTACCGCACCATCAACCAGGACAGCGCCTACGACCTGCGGGTCGGCACGCGCGTGCGCATGGTCGATGGCCGGGTGTATCGTTATTAACGGGAGGTAGCCATGGCCACCATTCTGCTGATTGTGCTGGTGCTGCTTGTCATTGGCGCCCTGCCGACCTGGCCGCATAGCCGCAACTGGGGCTATGCCCCCAGCGGCGTTGCCGGCCTGATTGTAGTCGTCCTGCTCATCCTGCTGCTGACCGGCAGGCTCTAGCGAAGGAGCAACATCATGAAAAAGCTGATTGGCGTTGCGGCGCTGGCCCTGTGCGGGCTGGCCGGCGCCCAGGTCACGCCGCCTGAAGTTGCACGGCAGCAACAGCAAGAACTCAAGCGCGGCGACCCGCCGCGCTGGACCAGGCCGGACCGCACTGAAGCGGCCCAGCTTGCCACGCTGCGCAAGGAAATCAACGCGGCCCTGCGCGAAGCCCTGGAAGCCTGCAAGCAGCAAGGGGCTGGCGCAAACAGTGACTGCGTGAAGGAAGCGCGCACTATTGCCCAGGCGGATATGGCCAACGCACGCCAGATCCACCTGGCCTCGCGCGACCTGTCGCGTACTTTCGAGACTAGTGGTAAATAAGCAAGCGGACAACCAGCAGTTATGGTCGCAGCATAAAAAGTCATCCTGACCTTGCGCCAGGTCAGGTATGATGCGAGCATGCCACATGCATACCAATTACAAAGAGAGCAACACCGGGCCACAACCGTCCAGCGCTTGGGCATCGGTGTTGCACTCTACGACCGCTATACCGAGCTGAGCGCTCCGCACGTGACCCCGGTCCACGTGCGCAAGGGCACCATGCTGCAGGAGGCCGGCGCGCGCGCCACCCACTACTACTGGATTTCCAGTGGCGTGGCGCGGCGCGGCCATATTTCCGTTGCCGGCGAAGACCTGACCCTGGGCTTCATCACCGAAGGCGAGAACACCGGTTCGCACAGCGATATGATGGGCGGCCTGCAAGGGGAACCGGCGCTGGAATTCTTCGTCGCCGAGACCGCGGTCGAGGCCTGGCGCATCGACTGGATGGCCATGCAGCGCCACAAGGCCGAGCATGGCTTCGTGCACGAGTATTACCTGAAGATTATCGAATGCAGCATCCGCCGCTATGCGGCCAACCTGCAGATCCGCAGCCACAATTCGGCGGAAGCGCGGCTGGAAGCGTTCCGCAGCCAGTTCCCCGGCCTGGAACAGCGCATTACCCAGCGCGCGCTGGCCTCTTACCTCGGCATCACGACGCAGTACATGTCGCGCCTGCGCAAAACGCCTTAAGCCTCGGGCTTGCGCCGCATCAGCCACCAGGCGCCCACTGCCGCCAGTACCCCGGCCGCCGCAGCCGGTTTCCACAAGCGCTTGCGGGCAATCCACGAACCCACCGTCACCGCATACGGCAGCACGGTTTTGAAGCTGATGCCGGACAAGCCGCCGCCCTGGCCGATGAAAGCGCCAAGGCGCGACTGCAGCGTGCCGATGGCCTGGTCCACCGCCCCATGCAGCAAGGCTTGCGGCTGCAGGGCATGGATCACTTCATGCTTGGAGCGCAGCGTGCTGAGGCGGTACAACTCCCCTTCCCGCACCAGCCTTTCCTTGGCGACGGCAAGCGCCTGTAATTCCTGTCTGGACGCCATGTTTTCCCTTTCAAAGCAGCATGTCGCGGTCGGACTTGAGTTCCGCCATGGTCGCCGACAAGCCCAGTTTGCCTTGCCGCACCAGGCGGCGTCCCCACAGCACCAGGCCGATTGCCAACACTGAAAAGGCAAGCGCCAGTACCAGCAGGATTTTCCAGCCCATCGCCTCCCAGCACAGGTAGATCAGGGTAGCCGTGCCGAACGCAATGGCGAACCAGGCAGCCAGCAGGGCCACGGCAAACACGATGGACAATTGCAGCACCGTGTCGCGCACCTCGGTCAGCTCGAGGGCTGCGAGTTCCAGGCGCGACAGTAAAAGGTGCAGGCAGTTTTTGGCAAGCCCGGCCACTGAGGCGATCAGGCCGGGCGGTGGTGGTGGTGCCTGGTTCTCGGCCGACATCGCTTATTTGCGGCCGAGGATAACGCCGACCAGCAGGCCCACGCCGGCAGCCACGGCGATGGAACGCCATGGATTTTCCTTGACGTAGGCGTCGGTCGAAGCGGCCGCCTGCTTGGCGCCGGCCACTGCGCTGGCCTGGGCTTCATGCGCCTTGGCCAGGGCGCTATCGAGCGCTTTCATGCCGCGGCCACGCAACTCGTCGGCTTTTTCACCGGTCAGCGCGGTAGCGGCAGTAAACAGGGCTTGCGCATCCTTGACCAGCGTTTTTACATCGTTGTTGACGGTACTGATGTTCTGTTCCAGCATGATAGGACTCCTCTTTCGTCAGTGATTCAGGCCAATAGGTCTCGCATATCGTCGGCGTGTTCTTCCTCTACCGCCATGATTTGCGTCAAGAGTTGCTTGGTCGTCGGGTCGCTGTCGCCAATCAGTTCGATCATCTGGCGATAGCTCTCGATTGCCACCCGTTCTGCCACCAGGTTGGCCCGTACCATTGCTTGCACCTCCCTTGAGTCATCATACTCGGCATGGCTCCTGTCGAGCAACGTTGCTGGATTGAAATCGGGTTCGCCATTGAGCTGGACGATGCGCTCGGCCAGCCAGTCGGCATGCTCCTGCTCCTGCGTCGCATGCTCCAGGAACTCGGCCTTGATCGAAGCATTCGACAGGCCGGTCACCATGTAGTAGTGGCGCTTGTAGCGGTGGATGCAGACCAGCTCGGTGGCCAGCGCTTCGTTCAGCATCTGCAGCACCTGCGCGCGGTTGCCCTTATAGCCTTCGGTCACCGGACCGTCGGCCATATTGCGGGCTGCCGCGCGGATCGCATTTTTATCGATCATGGAAACTCCTCGTTAGCGGCGGTAAGTGATCGGGCGGCCCGCTTCGGACAACACGATCTCGACCCGGCGGTTCATCTGGCGTTCGCCGGCCGTGGCATTGCCGGCCACCGGGTAGGCTTCGCCGTAGCCGCGCGTTTCGATGCGCGCGCGCGCCACGCCCATCTGGCCCAGCGCCACGCGGATCGCCTCGGCGCGCCGCTGCGACAGCTGCAGGTTGTAGGCATCGCTGCCGGTGCTATCGGTAAAGCCTTCGACCAGCACGGTGCGGTCCGGGTTATCGCGCAGCACATCGGCCAGGCGCTGGGCCACTGCCATGCCCTGCGAAGTCAGGTTGGCCTGGTCGACATTGAACAGCACATCGCCAAAGGTGATGACGATGCCGCGTTCGGTCTGCTTGGCTTGCAGCTCGGACAGCGCGGCGGCCAGCGCAGCGGCGCGGGACTGGGCCTCGCGCGTGGCGGCTTCGGCGCTGGCGGCCTGGTTCTGCGCGTTCTCGGCATCCATGCGCGCCTGCTCGGCACGCCGCTGGGCCGCTTCGGCTTCCGCGGTGCGGGCCTGCAGGCGCACCTGGTCACGCTGGGTGGCGGCGTCCTTCACCTGGTCTTCGGCAGACTTGGCACGCGCGACTTCTTCGGCGCTGGCGGTCTTCTGCTTGGCGATATAGGCCAGCTTGTCGATCTCGGCCAAGCTTTCGTTGCGCGCGGCGGCGGTATTGGCCTGGTCCATGGCGCGGGTAGCGGCCGCCAGCTCGGCTATGGCGTACTTGGCCACGATCGGGTTGCCCTGCGCCTGGGCATAGTTGGCACGCGCGGTTTCCAGCTCACCAGTGGTGGTCGGGGTGGTGCTGCAGGCTGCCAGGGCCAAGGCCGCTGCCAGTGCAACAGGTTTGAAGTTTGGCTTGAACATGGTGGCTCCTTTCTCAGCGAGTCATGGTGCTGTTGGCGCGATCGAGTTCTTCGCGCAGCACACGGATATCGTCTTGCAGTTGATTGGCGGCCTCGGTGGCCTTGGCACTGCTGGCCTTGCTTTGCGCCAGCTTGGCGTCGGCCTGCGCCTGTTGTGCCAGGTCCTGGGCGGTGCGGTAATCCTTGGCTGCCAGCGCCTGGTTAGCGCGCAGCATCTTGTCGCGCGCTGCCGCCATCTCGGCCGGAGCCAGTTCCGGTGCGCCAGTCGAGGCTGCGGCTTCCACTGCCGTGCGCGACGATGCTACTTCGGCCGTGGCCGGGGTCTTCATGCTGCTGCAACCAGCCAACGCGATCACGCAAGCGGCGCAGGCGGTAGTCAACAGTGACAGGCGATTCAGCGAATCCATTGTTGTTCTCCTCAAAGCGATTGGGGTATTGCAGTTATATAAGCTGTCCCCGCTGGGTTCAGTACGGTGCCGCACATTGAAGTCGGGCTGCCCGGTGTAGCCTGTCGCTATGGCACATACAATTTCTCGCCGTGCAAAGATAAGCCTGGCTGTGCTGGGCTTTCTCGTGGCCATTCCGGCGGTGGCCCTGGTGATCCTGTTGAACTATGACTGGAACCGCGCCCGCCCCTGGCTGGGTGCGCGTGCCACGGAAGCGCTGCAAAGGCCCGTGCAGTTACGCGGCAATTTGTCGCTGACCTGGCAAAAACAGCCACTGCCGCAACAGGCGCGCAGCTGGCGCGACCATATCCCCTGGCCGCACCTGGTGGCGCAGGACGTCCACGTGGGTAACCCTGCCGGGCTGCCGCAGGGCGACACTGCTGCCGCGCAAAGCCTGGCATTCTCACTGAGCCCGTTTGCCCTGCTGGGCCGCAAGATCGCCATTCCCGAACTGCGTTTCGACCAGCCGCAACTGGCGCTGCTGCGCCAGGCTGACGGCAAGAACAACTGGACCCTGCCCAAGCGCCCGCCATCGGAGTGGCGCATGGAGCTGGACCGGGTAGTGTTCACGCGCGGCACCATCAAGCTTGACGATGCGCAGCAGGATATCGCTGCCACCGCCCACGTCGACACCCTCGACAACGATCCCCGCTACGGCGTGCAATGGACGCTGGCCGGCAAATGGAACAAGCAGGATATCCGCGGCAAGGGCAAGACCGGCGCCGTGCTGGCCTTGCGCGACACCGCCCTGCCCTTCCCGATCCAGGCCGATGCCAAGGTCGGCCTGGTCAGCGTGGCGGCGCAAGGCACGCTGACCAACCCGGCCCAGCTCGCCGCCATCGACTTGCAGCTCAAGGTTGGCGGCGCCTCGGCCGCGCGCCTGTATGCGCTGACCGGGCTGCTGTTGCCGGAAACCCCGCCCTTCACCACCGCCGGGCGCCTGAGCGGCCACCTGGCCGAAGGCGCCAGCCAGTGGACTTACGAGAAATTCACCGGCCGCGTCGGCGACAGCGATATCGCCGGCACCCTGTCGTTCCAGCAGCGCCAGCCGCGCGGGCTGCTGACCGGCTCGGTGCATTCGCGCCTGCTGCAATTCACCGACCTGGGTCCGCTGATCGGCGCCGACTCCAACGCCAGGAAAGAAGAGCGCGGCGTGGCAGCGGTGCAGCCGGCCGGCAAGCTATTGCCGGTGGAAACCTTCAAGACCGAACGCTGGACGGCCATCGATGCCGATGTCAGCTTCCGCGCCGAACGCATCGTGCGCACCAAGGAACTGCCGCTCAGCAAGCTGCAAACCGAATTCCACCTGAAGGATGGCGTGCTGCGCCTGACGCCGCTCAACTTCGAATTTGCCGGCGGCCAGGTCGCCTCCAAAGCCACCCTGGACGGCAGCAGCGGCCAGGCCGTGGCCGCCACGCTTGACGCCACCGCCCGCCATATCAAGCTCAGGCAACTGCTGCCCAAGCTGCCCGAACTCAAGCAGGCCACCATTGGCGAAATCAATGCCGCCGCCAAACTGACCGCCACAGGCAATTCGGTGTCGACCATGCTGGCCCATTCGAACGGCGAACTGAAAACCCTGGTCAACGACGGCACCGTCAGCAAACTGCTGCTGGAACAAATGGGCCTGAACATCGGCAATATCGTGCTGACCAAACTGTTTGGCGACAAGCCGGTACACCTGAACTGCCTGGCCGGCGACTTCGGCGTGCGCGACGGCCTGGCACAAACGCGCTATTTCATTGCCGACACGGAAGACGCGACCGTGCGCATCAATGGCGCAGTCAACCTGGCCAGTGAAAAAATCGACCTGACGCTGAAACCCGAAAGCAAGGGCCTGCGCATCATCTCGCTGCGCGCGCCGATCTATGTGCGCGGTTCGCTCAAGCAGCCCGACGTCGACATCGACAAGGGCGTGATTGCGATGCGGGCCGGCGGTGCGCTGGCGCTCGGCGCCCTCGCGGCACCGGTGGCGGCGCTGGCGCCGCTGATCAGCGCCGGCGGCGAAGGCGACAACCAGTGCGCCGCCCTGCTGGCAGCGGCCCGCGAAAAACCCAAGGCGCCGCCGCCCGGCAAGACGCAAAGGTAACAAGCCGTTACACCGTGAAATAGCGAACAGATCACATCCGGCCCGCGCCGTAAGCTGGAACCAGTATTCCAAGTTACGGAGGAAACATCATGAAAACCAAACAGATTGCTGCCCGCCTTGCCATCGCAAGCGCCCTGCTGGGCCTGGGCGCCTGCTCCTCGATGTCGCAACAGGATAAGAACACGGCCATTGGCGCCGGTGTCGGTGCGGTCGCCGGTTCCGTGCTGACTGGCGGCTCCACCACCGGTGCGGTGGGTGGCGCCGTGGTCGGTGGCGTGATCGGTAACCAGGTCGACAAACCACGCCGCTAAGCCGGCGTGCGGACCTGCTGGTAGCAATGGCAGGACACCGCTTCCAGGCCAGCCGGGTCCAATATTTCGATATTGCCCCGGCTGTAGCTGATCAAGCCCTGCCCTTGCAATGCACTCGCCGCCTTGGTCACGCCGACGCGGCGCACGCCCAGCGCATGGGCCAGGAACTCATGGGTCATGTGGAAGCGGTCCGACTGCAGGCGGTTGCGCGTGACGAGCAGCGAGCGCGCCAGGCGCGCCTCCAGCACGTGGAAGCGGCTGCATACCGCAATCTGGATCGCTTGCGCCAGCAGGCTGTCGGTATAGCGATGCAGCAGGCGCTGCAGCGAATCCATTTCCGCAAACTCGGCAATGAAATCTTCCGCTTCCATGCGCAGCGCATGGCCGCTGCGCTGGACCACGGCACGCACCTGGGCGCAGCGCTGGCCCAGCGCCACGGAGGCGCCGACCATGCCTTCGCGGCCGGCCGAGCCGACCTCCAGCGTCATGCGGCCTTCGGCCACAGCCAGCAGGGAGATCAGGGTGTCGAGCGGGAAGTAGATGTAGTCGATGGTTTGGCCGGCTTCGAACAGGATGTCGCCGGCGCCGAGGTCCACCAGTTCGCACAAGCCCTCGAGGTGCTCGAGGTCGTCTTCCGGCAAGGTTGCCAGCAGGCGGTTGCCGATGCGGGGTGGTGGCGATTCACTGCTTGGAACGGTATGAAGATTCAGGGTCATTGCCGTCAGCCTGGTGGAGTTTAGGCGGAGCGTATCGGCAATTAAAAAGACTGTATGTACGCTGACGCACGGAAGCAGGCCAGCCCGGCCACCACAATGCGTTTATCCAATAGGAAAGGAAGTACCGCATGGAACGAGAACCCAAGAGCATGAGTTACACCACCCACCCGCTGCTGCTGATCGCAGCCATTGCCGTGGTGCTGTTTTGCGGCGTCGGCATTGCCGCGGTCATGGGCTGGCTGCCGCAATCGGGCGCGAAGATGGGGCCTCCGGTGGCCGAAGCACCGCTGCAGGTAATGGGCGCGCGCGACATGGGGCCGCCACCGCCGCCAGCAGGTTACGCGCCGGTCGACCGGGTGGCCGACACGTCTGGCTACTCGGGCCACTCGGGCTACGCGGGCAGCGGCGGCGGCAGCTACGGCGGCGGCACTGCCCCGTCCGCACGCAATGCGGCGGACGCAGCTTATGCCGAAGCGCCCGCCGCGGCGCGGGCGCCGGCGCCCGCCGCCTGCCATAGCTGCGGTGTGGTGCAGTCGGTGCATGCCGTCACCCAGCGCGGCCAGGGCAGCGGCCTGGGCGCAGCCGGCGGCGCGATAGTCGGCGGCTTGCTGGGCAACCAGGTCGGCGGCGGTTCGGGCCGCAAGATCGCCACCGTGGCCGGTGCGGTCGGCGGCGCCGTGGTCGGCAACCAGGTGGAAGGCAATATGAAGTCCACCACGAGCTACCAGGTGCGCGTCCGCATGGAGGATGGCAAGCTGCGCACCATCGGCAGCAGCTCGGCCAACTGGCAGGCCGGCGACCATGTAAAAGTCGTCAAAGGACGTTTACAACGACGCTGATAGTTCGACAACGAACAGATGACGCGGTTGAACGCAGCAATAATGCACCCAGGATTACGGACTATGAGAGGAAAACATCATGCTCTATACGATCGCTGTTGTACTCATCATCTTGTGGCTGCTCGGCCTGGTGACCTCCTACACTGTGGGCGGTTTCATCCATATTTTGCTGGTCGTGGCAGTTATCATGATCCTGTTGCGCCTGATCAGTGGGCGCGGTATTTAGATAAGCCGGCCAAGCCGGCGTACACTAGCGGGGCGGGGACTGCGGCGCAGGACCCGTCCCGCTTTTTTTCGAGCATTTTTAACGAAGGAGAAGTTCATGCCCAATAAAACCCTTGCTGCCCTGCTGATTGCCGCGCTTGTCACGACCGGCTGCGCGGATATGAGCGCGACCCAGCGCGGCACTGCCACCGGTGCCGGGGTCGGCGCCGGCCTTGGCGCCGTGCTCGGCGCCGCGACCGGTCCTGGCGGCGGCAAACGGGCGGCCGGCGGCGCGGCAATTGGCGCGGCCATCGGCGCCGTGGTCGGCAACGTCTGGTCCAAGCGCATGGAAGCGCAGAAGCAGCAAATGGAACAGGCGACCCAGGGCACCGGCGTGCAAGTCACGCAAACCGGCGACAATCGCCTGAAGCTGGAGATCCCGAGCGATATCTCGTTCGACACCGGGCGCTCCGACATCAAGCCGGACTTCCGCCCTATCCTGGACCGCTTCGCCAGCACGCTCAATGAAAACCCGGCGACCTCGGTGAGCATTGTCGGCCACACCGACAGCACCGGCAGCACCGGCGTCAACCAGCCGCTGTCGGTCGAGCGCGCAGCCCATACCCGCGACTACCTGGCGACACGCGGCGTATCGCCAACCCGTATCGTGATCGAAGGGCGAGGCGAGCAGGAACCGATCGCCTCGAACGACGACGCAGCCGGCCGCGCGCGTAACCGCCGCGTGGAAATCTTCGTGGCCGAGCCACGCCAGCCACAAGGCTAAGCAATCCTGGACGGCCCGGGGCATGCTGTCCCGGGCCGCGCCTCACGCCCCTGGGAGCCCCCATGAAAATCCGATCCTTCTTCCTGCTTTGCCTGGCGGCCGCGCCAGCGATGGCGCAGACTTTGAAACCAGGTTTGTGGGAGCTGGATAACCGCATCGCCTCTGCCAGTCCGGAAATGATGGCGATGATGGCGGCAGCCCAGCAGCAGATGGCGAATATGGCGCCGGAACAGCGCAAGGCAATGGAACAAATGATGGCGCGCCACGGCGTCAACATGGGGCTGGGCGATAACGGCGGCGTCAAGCTGAGCTATTGCCTGACCAAGGACATGGCCGAGAAGCAGGACTTGCCGGCCGGCCAGCCCGGCCAGTGCAGCACCACCCGCACCCCGGTGCCGGGCGGTTTGAACGTGACCTTCAATTGCACCCGCCCGCCCTCAAGCGGCAATGGGCAGGTGATCTTCAACGGCAATACCGCTTACAGCATGCGCATGAACGTAAACAGTTCAGCGCAGGGCAAGCCGCAGAACATGGTGGTGGAAGGCAGCGGCCGCTGGCTCAGTGCGGACTGCGGCAGCGTGGCGGCGCCAGCGCCAGCCGCGCCGCCCAGCAAGCCAGGACCGGAAGTGCAGGCGCCTACTCGCCGCGCTCAATAAAGGCCCAGTACAGTTCGCGGGCCTTGGCAGCGACAGGACCGGCCGGCAGTTCGCGGCCGTTATAGCGCACGCAAGGCGTGACCTTGCCGAAGTTGCCGGTGTTGAAAATCTCGCTGGCGCGATCCAGTTCTTCCGGCTTGACGCTGCGCTGCTCGACCTCAATGCCGGCCTCGGCCAGCAGCTTGATCACCCGGGCGCGGGTAATGCCCGCCAGGAAGGTGCCATTCAGTGCTGGCGTCACGACCTTGCCTTCAGCCGTCACGAAGAACAGGTTGGCGGTGGCGAACTCCGCCACATTACCCTGGCTGTCGCAAACGACCGCGTTGTCGCAGCCGCGTTCTTTTGCTTCACGCAGCACGCGGGTCGAATTGGCGTACAGCGCGGAGGCCTTGGCATCGGTCGGCGCCATGTCGGCATCCGGGCGGCGCATGGCCGACAGGCAGGCCGAGAAGCCGGTGAAGGGCGGCACCGGTGCATCGAACAGGGTCAACGCGAAGGCAGCCTTCTCGGAAACCGGGATCAGCAAGCCATCGGTAGCAAAGACCAGTGGGCGGATGTAGAGTTCAGCGTCGGCCGGGAAACGCGCCACGCCCTCTTTCACCAGCTGTTCCATTTCATTTACGCTGAGCGGACATTCCAGGCCCAGGCTGCGCGCCGAGCGGATGACACGCTCGAGGTGCGGACGCAGGTCCGGCAGCTTGCCGCGCATGGCACGCGCACCATCGAAAACTGACGAGCCAAGCCAGACGCTGTGGTCCATGGCACCAAACAGTGGCGCATTGCCTTCCGCCCAGTTTCCATTGAAGTAAGTCAGATACATAGTGTTCCCCGCTGAAAGTTCCAGCTTGGGAATGTAGCACATCAGAAAGCGTGGCGCAGGCCGAAGGTAATGGCGCGGCTGCCCTTGCCGGTTTCGCTGGCAGTGCCGGCGGTATAAGCCGCGCCGTTGCGGTTGCGGATGTGGGCGAAGGATGCGTGCAGCGCGGTGCGCCGGGACAGCGCATACACCACGCCAAGTGCGGCCTGGTCGGCATCGTGATTCGGCGGGCTGCGGTCGTCCTTGTGGATGAACGAGGCCATATAAGTGGCGCGGCCGCTGGTATAGGAAATGCCGGCCAGCATATCGTGGCTGTAGAGCGACGGCGTTGTCAGCGCCAGGGCGCCATACGGGTTGGCCGGGTCCCAAGGTGAACTGCCGAGGCCCCGATTGATGCCATACGCGGCGAATACCGTGATGGCGCCAAATTCCAGGTTGGCTGCCACCAGGGTATTGCGTGCGGACAGGTCAACCGGCTGCGTGGTGCCGACCGCCTCGATCGGGTTGCGCTTGCGCTGGTGGGCAATGCGGACATTGAACATGCCGTTGGCAAAGCCCAGCGTGGCGCCATAGGCCCGATTGCGCGAGGTGCTGAATTCCGACTCGCCGAAACTGTAGATGGCGCCGGCGCTCCATTGATGGCCGGACGGCGTGCGGTATTTGACGGCATTGTCGTAACGCTTGGTGGTAAAGCCCATCAGGTTGGTCGCGGTACCGGCCAGTCCGCCATGGAAGGGATCGGCCACTTCGGCCAGCGCCTCATATTGCAGGTTGTACTGGCGCCCCAGGGTCAGCATGCCCCAAGTCCCGTCGAGCCCGACCCAGGCCTGGCGCCCCAGCAGGCGGCCCTCTTCAGAGCGGCCGGTGTCGTTTTCAACCCCGCCTTCCAGGGTGAACACGGCCGAGGTGCCATTGCCGCCCAGCGGTTCACGTCCAGTGATGCCGATGCGCGAACCTTCCGAGATGCCGGGCGAAACTTTGCTGCTGGCGCAATTGTCCTTGCAGCCGCGTTCGAGCACGACGCCGGCGTCGACCACGCCGTAGGGCTGGACGCCCTGTGCCGCCGGCGGTTCCCTGGTCTGCGCCAGCGCCAGTACAGGCATTGTGAGCAGGATGGCAAGTGCTTTCATGCTTGTCAGCTTAGGGTAAGCAGTGTGATGCAATCTGTGCGCACACAAACAAAACACCCTGGAGACCGAGTATGTCCAGCAAGCGTTGCAGCGCCGCCGACGCCGTCCGCCTCGTGCGTGATGGCGACATGATCATTGTCCCGACCGGCGCCGGCGAGCCGCCGGCCCTGTTGCGGGAACTGTCGGCACAGCGCCGCAGCTTCAAAGGCGTGCAGGTGGCGCAAATCCTCGCCATGCGCAAGTACGACTACTTCGATCCGGAAACTGCGCATCATGTGCGGCATTGCGCGCTATTCTTCGGCGGCGCATCGCGGACCGCGGGACAGGCGGGCTGGGCCGATTTCATCCCGGCCTATTTCTCGGAGATCCCATCCTTGATCGATCAGGGACAGATGCCCGCTGATGTGGTGTTTGCAATGGCCTCGGAAATGGATGCGCACGGCAACTTCGCGCTCAGCCTGGGCGCCGACTACACCATGGCGGCGCTGCAGAAAGCGCGCGTGATCGTGCTCGAATCCAATCCCAATGTGCCGTTCGCGCACGGCCAATGCCATATCCACATTTCGCAGGTCACGGCCGTGGTGGAAAGCGATGAGCCGGTGATCGAAGTCGGCCTGCCGAAGATCGGCCCGGTGCAGGAAGCGATCGCGGCGCATGTCGCACCCATGATCGACGACGGCTCGACCTTGCAGATCGGCTATGGCGGCATTCCCGATGCGGTGGTGATGCAGCTCACCAGCAAACAGGACCTGGGCATCCATACCGAAATGATTGGCGACGGCATCCTCAAGCTGGTGGAGTGCGGTGCTGTCACCAATCGCCGCAAAACCTTCATGCCGGGCCGCATGGTGGCGACGTTCGCGCTGGGTTCGCGCAAGCTGTACGACTTCATGCACCACAACCCGATGCTGGAAATGCACCCGGTCAGCTTTATCAATGATCCCTGCATCGCCGGGCAGAACGACAAGCTGGTTTCGATCAATGCCAGCCTGCAGGTCGACCTGCTGGGCCAATGCGGCTCGGAAAGCCTGGCCCACCTGCCCTATTCCGGCACTGGCGGCCAGGTCGACTTTGTGCGCGCCGCCAACCGTTCGCGCGGCGGCAAGTCGTTTATCGTGCTGCCATCAACCGCCAAGGAGGGCAGTATCTCGCGCATCGTCCCGACGCTTTGTGCCGGGACGCATGTGACTACCAGCAAGAACGACATCAATTACGTGGTCACGGAATATGGCGTGGCCCAGCTGCGCGGCAAATCGGCCAGGCAGCGGGCCGAAGCGCTGATCGGTATTGCCCATCCTGACTTCCGGGCCGAATTGCGGCGCGAGGCAGCCCGGCTGAACTACAGCTGATTATGTACGGTAGCGAACAATCAAACGTTCGCTGCTGTCTTAGACTTGCTTTCGGAGGTGATCCATGAGGGCAAGTCGCTGTATGGCGTTTTTCCTCGCAGGCTGGACACTGTTGGCCTGCGCACAATTGCCCGAAGTTGATTCGGACCAGGCCAAATCGCGTGCCAGCGCGGTACCGGAGATCGTCACCGCCAAAGGCAAGCTGCCACGCCAGACCACCGAGCAATTGCTGAAAAAGCGATGGGCCAAATCCACGCTGGACTTGAAGGGCCAGGCGGCGCTTGAAGAAGCGGCGACCGGCGTGCCCCTGATCGCCGGCAACAAGGTGCAATTGCTGTTCGATGGGCCGCAGACGATGGCGGAGATGATGAAGGCCATCGCGGCAGCCAAGGATCATATCAATTTCGAGACCTATATCTTCGACCAGGATGAGCTGGGCAAGCAGTTCGCCGACCTGCTGATCAAGAAGCAGCGCGAAGGGGTGGTGGTCAACGTGATCTACGACAGCGTCGGCACCATCGGTGTGCCGCAGGAATTCTTTGACCATATGAAGGATGGCGGCATCAAGCTGCTGGCTTTCAACCCAGTCAATCCGGCCAAGGCGCGCGGTAACGGTTGGAAGCTGAATAGCCGCGACCATCGCAAGATGCTGATCGTCGATGGCAAGGTTGGCTTTACTGGCGGCATCAATATCAGCGATACCTATTCCAAGAGTTCGCCATTCCGGGGCGGTATTGGCGGCAGCGGCCCTGGCAGCGGTCCCGGCGGCGGGTCTGGACTTGGCTCGGGCGCCGGCTCGCGCTCGGGCGCCGGCATCGGGTCGGGCGCAGGGTCCGGCGGCGCCAGGGCGCATCCCGCAAGCGATGATGATGTCGGCTGGCGCGATACCCATGTACGCATTGAAGGACCGGCCGTGCAGGCCATGCAGTGGCTGTTCGTGCAGGCATGGATTGAGCAGGATGCGGACGATCTGCGCGATGCAAAATACTTCTCGCAAGTGGCGCCGGCGGGCGACAAGGTGGTGCGGGTGCTGGGCTCCCGGCCCGAGGGCCGCTTTGAGATCTATAAAGCATTGCTGCTGGCGATGCAGGAGGCAAAGAAGTCGATCCATATCACCTGCGCCTATTTCGTGCCGGATGACCAGACCATGGAGGCGCTGACCAATGCCGCGCGGCGCGGTGTCGATGTACAGCTCGTCCTGCCCAGCGTGTCGGACAGCGGGCTGGTGTTCCATGCAGGGCGGGCGTTCTACCAGCCTTTGCTGGAAGCGGGTGTGAAGATTTATGAACTCAAGCTGTCGGTCTTGCATGCCAAAACGGTGGTGATCGACGGCGTCTGGTCTACCGTCGGCTCCACCAACCTTGACCGGCGCAGCTTCCTCCACAACAGCGAAGTCAACGTGATCGTCATGGGCGATCTGTTTGGACTCGAGATGGAGAAGGCGTTCAAGGAAGACCTGCACAATTCCAAGGAAGTGACGCTGGTGGATTGGAACAAGCGGCCCATCTCCAACCGCCTCAAAGAATGGCTTGCCCGCGTGTGGGACTACTGGCTCTGATTTTTGATATCCATCAAACCGCAGTGTGCCTTTCGGCCCAGGCTGAAAGCACCATGAATGACCGCAAACCGCCCACCTCGCTTGACAAGCCCCAGCCTGGCGATGAACATGCAGGTATCCCCATGCGCGTAATCAGGCTGGAGGTGATGGTGGAAGAAGTCATTCTAAAACTCGACAAGCTCGACCTGAAACTCGATAAGCTGGACAAAAAAGTCGACGATGGGCTGGAAAAGCTTAACGACAAGATCGATAGTGGACTGGAAAAACTTAACGACAAGATCGATAGCGGACTGGAAAAGCTTAACGACAAGATCGATAGCGGACTGGAAAAGCTTAACGACAAGATCGATAGCGGACTGGAAAAGCTTAACGACAAGTTCGATAGTGGACTGGAAAAGCTCAATGACAAGATCGATGCTGGACAGGAAAAACTCTACGACCGGATCGACTCGAACCAGAAGGAGTGGCTTAACCAGTTCGCCAAGATCTATTACATGCTCGTTATGTTTTTGATTGCGCTGATTGGCGGCCTGCTCGCCTTGCTGGCGAAGGCTGTTGGTGTTTTTTAGCTCGCGGGACGCCAGATGTCGCCCTGGCGGCGGAAGATGTCGGTGGCGGCGAGGGTGAAACCGGTGCTCTGGTTCCAGCCGTAACGCTCGACCTGGATTTGGTCGTACTGCACGCGCAGCACATTGAATGAATTTGTTTCGCCGCGACTGCGGGTCGACGTCGCTGTGCCAGCCTGGACTACCAACGCGGCGTAGCCGTCTATTTCATAGCGCTCGGAAGTATTGTGGCTGTGGCTGGTATGCAGGTGCCCTGCCAGCAGCAGGTCCACGCCGCAGCGCGCGAATGTCTCCATCGCCATTGGCGCACGGTCCACGATATCGTCATTGTCCTTATGCGGCGGCAGGTCGAAGGGATGGTGCGTCACCACCACCCGCGTGAGACTGCCCGACAGGCGCGAGAAGCGTTGCCGCAGGTATTCCACCTGGCGCCGGTTGACGCGGCCATCCTTGAAGGTCAGCGAACGTGCCGTGTTCAAGCCCAGCACGGCAATTTCATCGTCCACGAACTCCGGCGCCAGGTCGCGCGTGATATAGCGGCGGTATTTGACCAGCGGCTGGAAGAAGCGTGCCGCCACGTTGTACAGGGGAATGTCGTGATTGCCCGGCACCACGATCTGCGGCGTGGGCAAGGTGTCGAGGTAATGCCGTGCCTGGCGGAACTGGGCGCTGCGGGCGCGCTGGGTCAGGTCGCCGGACACCACCACCACGTCCGGCCGCAGATCACCGATCAATTCGCGCAAGGGCGCCAACAACGCATTGTCGACGCGGCCGAAATGCAAATCGGAGATATGGACCAGGGTTCGCATTAATCCTCCTGAGGTCGCGGCACGATCACCGGCAAGGCGGCCGGGCGGATCCGGTAACGCAAAGGCGGCGCCATCACGGATACCTCACCGTCGGTCGCCACCCGCAGGCGGCGGTGGCGGGTTTCGATCATCATTTCGCCGGCCTGGAACACGTGAAACTCGCGCGACTGCCGCAGCCGTCCGAGCAAAGCCCGCAGGGCCAGCTTCAGCAAGCCAAAGCGGGTCGGCCGCTGGGCCACATACACACTCAGCATGCCGCCGTCGATGCGAGCCCGCTCGCCGATATTGAAGCCCTGCATATGGTATTCATTATTACCGATGAAGACGAAAGGCGTGCGCCGCGCATGGCCTTGCTCGCCCAAAGTCAGGCGCACGCTGAGGAAAGGATAACGCCGCAGCGCGGCCAGTGTCGCCCAACCGAATGCCGTCCACTTGCCCCGGCCGAGGCGGCGCTGCTGCCGCTGGCGATCGCGCACGATATCCGGATACAGCCCGAGGCTGGAGTTATTCAGGAAGATGCGGCCATTCACCTCCCCTACGTCCACGCGCGCCACATGGCCAGCCGCCAGCGTGGCAACTGCCGCGTCCAGCTGGGGCGGGATGCGCAGGTCGCGCGCAAAGTGGTTCAGCGTCCCCATGGGAAGCACGCCGAATACGGCGCCGCTATCCAGCACCACCGAGGCAACGGCGTTGATGGTGCCGTCGCCGCCGCCTGCCACTACGATCGGCGCGCCGGCAGCCAGTGCTGCGCGTGCCGCCTCCATCAGGTGATTGACGTCCGCCGCCAGGGTAATGTCGGCATCCAGCCCATGGCTGGCAAGCCGTGCGGCCAGCGACTCGCGCCATGCCTGGCCATATCCCAGGCCGGCGCCGGCGTTGATGATCACAGCCATGCGGCTCACAGGCGCTCCCGGTGCCGGCGCAGGCTGGATACCGCCGTCACGCAGATCGCCAGCCAGCCCAGTCCTTCAGCCACCGCCGCCAGGACATCGGTCAGGTAATGCACGCCAAGATAGACGCGGCTGAACGCCACCAGCGCAATCATCAGCAACGCGCCAACGGCCAGCGCGGCCCGCTGGGCGCCGCTGCGCGCATGCGTCCACAGGTAGCAAGCCAGCGCGCCATAGAACACGGTCGCTGCCAACGTATGGCCGCTGGGGAAGCTGTAGGTCGGCAACGTCAGCAGCGGCGCCTCAAAGCTGGGGCGCACGCGCTGGTAGCTGTGCTTGAGCAGCACATTCAGCACCATGCCCGGTGGCACGGATAACAGCACGGCCAGCAGCCAGTAATGCGCCTGCCGCCGCCAGAGGTGCCAGGCAAACAGCAGGGTCAGGAAAGCAATGCCCGCCACGCTGTGCAGGTGGCTGACTGCCAGCATCAGCGTCGTCCAGGGTTCAGTGGCGCGGGCGTGCAGCCATTGCGAGACACTGATATCGAAGGCAGCCAGGCGCGCCCCCGGCCCCACCGCGGCCCCGGCAATGGCGTGGAACACGGCAGAGGCCACGATCAGCGGGGCCAGCCCGGCCACAAGGTGCAAAGGAAGTCGGATCGTATCTCTCATACAACGCTTAATAAAAAAACCTGATTTTTCATCCAGTACTGTTGATTCATACAGTATTTGTGCTATTCTAATCACTCGTTAAACACACATCACAGCACAAGGAATTCGTCATGACCACTATGCACAGCACCTTCGGCTCCCGCTTTGGCCTGGAATATGCCCCTATGTCTTTCCTGGTTCGCTTCGGCAAACGCGAAGTGCTGGTGTGCCGTGACTTCCGCAAGCGCTTCTACGCTGTGAACCCGATCATCGAGTGCGACACCGGCGTTCAGCCTGGCCACCTGGAAGTTCTGCTGTTCAGCCGCTGGCTGCTGATCTTCTCCAAGGCCCACTAAGCTTCAGTCTCGCATAGCTGTTCATACCGAGCGCGCAAGTAGTCGCGCAAACGAATCACGACGGGCGTGACCTGCGAGCGGTGCATGCAAACCAGCTGTAATGGCACCTCTTCACCCATTACATCTGGTAGCAGCAAACGCAAGCGACCGGCTTCAAGGTCGGCGGTCACGTCCAGCCGTGATTTGTAGGCAATACCCAATCCCGCTACCGCCCAGCGGCGCACCAGGTCGGCATCATCGCTGCTGCGATTGCCCCTGACCTGCACCACTTTGCCCTGGGCGGGGAAAGCCCAGCGGTCATACAGCATGTCATCCAGGGCGAAGCGCAAGCAGTTGTGCTGTGCCAGCTCGTCCAGGTTGGACGGCGAACCGTTCCGGCGCAGGTATTCCGGCGATGCCACCAGCGCACGCCGGTTGCCGGGTGCAATGGGCATGGCCACCAGGCTGGAATCATCGAGCTTGCCATAACGCAGGGCCAGGTCCACTGGCTGGCGATACATGTCCGCGACCCGGTCGCTGACAAACAGCTGCAGGCTGATGGCCGGATACTCGGCCTGGAACCCGTCCAGCCATGGCAACAGCACATTGCGGCCCACGTCCGATGGCATCGAAATCTTCAGCAGGCCAGCCAGTTCCTGCTGGCCCTGCCTGATCGCCTCATGCCCTTCGCGCAATTGACGCACCGCTTCACGTGCATGGCGCAGGTAATGCTCGCCTTCCGCCGTCAGGCGCAGCGAACGGGTGGTGCGGGCAAACAGGCGCAATTGCAATCCGTCTTCCAGCCGCTTCAGGGCCGCACTGGCCAGGGCCGGCGATATGTCCAGCGAACGTGCTGCCGCCGACAGGCTGCCACGATCGGCCGTATTGACGAAGACTTCCAGGTCATCCAGGCGCAACATTTTCAGCATTCCTTTGAAAGTGTTTCCATAATTTTAGTCTTTTTCTTGAAGCTGTGATGTTCGAAGATACCGACATCACCACTTCTTACGAAAGACGTCACCATGAAAGCTGTTGCCTACCGCGCCTCCCTGCCGATCGACCACGCCGATGCGCTGATCGATATCGAACTGCCTGCACCGGTTGCCAGCGGCCGCGACCTGCTGGTCGAGATCAAGGCTGTGTCCGTCAATCCGGTCGACACCAAAATCCGCCTCAATGTCGGCCCTGCCGAAGGCGAAAGCAAGGTGCTGGGCTGGGATGCCACCGGCATCGTGCGTGCGGTCGGTCCCGAAACCAGCCTGTTCAAGCCGGGCGATGAGGTCTGGTATGCCGGCGCCCTTGGCCGTCCTGGCACCAATGCCGAACTGCACCTGGTCGACGAACGCATTGTCGGCCATAAGCCATCCAGGCTCAGTTTCGCCGAAGCGGCCGCCCTGCCCCTGACTGCCATCACGGCCTGGGAATTGCTGTTCGACCGCCTGGGCGCCAGCCGCGACAAGGCGCGCGAAGCCGGCAAATCCCTGCTGGTAACAGGCGCCGCGGGCGGCGTCGGTTCCATCCTCATCCAGCTGGCGCGTCAACTGACGGGACTGACCGTGATCGGCACGGCCTCGCGCCCTGAAACTGCTGAATGGGTCGAGTCGCTGGGCGCGCACCACGTCATCGACCACAGCAAGCCACTGGATGAAGAAATCCGTCGCCTGGGCCTGCCGCCCGTCAATTACATCGCCAGCCTGAACGAAAGCGAACACCATTTCAGTGCGCTGGCCGAGCTGGTGGCGCCGCAAGGCAAACTGGCCCTGATCGACGATCCGGCCCATATCGACGTGCGCCTGCTGAAACGCAAAAGCGTGTCTCTGCATTGGGAATTCATGTTCACGCGCTCGATGTTCGAAACTGACGACATGGCGCAACAGCACGCCCTGCTGAACGACGTGTCGCGCCTGGTGGATAGCGGTGTGCTGAAAACCACACTGGGTGAGCGTTTCGGCGCCATCAATGCGGCTAATCTGAAACGCGCGCACGCCCTGCTCGAAAGCAATCGCGCACGCGGCAAGATTGTATTGGAAGGCTTCTAAGCTTCGGCTGCGGTGCGCACAGCGTGTGCCGCCGCGCTTGCCTCACCCGCCAATTCGATCGCATGCTGCTGCTGGCGAATCGCCAGTGCGCGGCGATCGTGCGTGTCGACCAGGTCGATCAAGGATTGCGAAACGCTGCATGCGTCTTCGACCGTTGCGTCGAAGCGATCGCGGCCGCGTTTAAGCATGGGCGACTCGTAGCCCACCGCGCTGAACATGTCGCATATTTCCGCGCACAGGTCACAGAGCGTGCGCATCGAATCGCAGGCGCCTTCGATGTCGGCGCGCATTTTACGGTCGAGGTCGATAAACTCGGTGCGAGCACAATCATGGGCCGACAATTCCGAGACCGTGCTTTTCCAGCGCTGGATGCGCCCAATGATGCGGCTGATGTTGATATTTTTCTGGCGCAGGATCAAGGCGTACTGGCAGGCCAGCAGCGCCAGCGGCAGGCAGGCCAGGAAGGCCGGCATGCCCGCACGCCGCAAATTCGTTTCCATTTTTTTGCAGCGGCGCAGGATTGCACCGATATTGCTGCCAAGGGATTGGTTGCGCATGGCCGTCCTCCCGACGATCCGCCGTGCGAAGGCATGGCGCGACAAGCCAAGTATAGGCAGCGCTGCGCCGGAGCGACCGTGCCCAGGGTTGATGCAGATTAAAGGTGCAGCGATTAAGCGCCGTTGAGCCAGGTTTGCTCGTGGGCCCGTTCGCGGCGGCGGCGCTCGGCTGGGGAGTCGAAGTCGCGCAGGAACTGGACGTGCTTGCGTTCCAGCGCCAGCATCTCGCGCTCGAGCGAATCAATTTCGGCGCGATCGGTCGAGTGATTCATGTAAGTGGCGCGTTCGCGCTGGATACGCTCCTGCTCGTCCTGGATGGTTTGCAAACGCCCTTCGCAACGCTGCACGGTGCGGCGCAGCTTTTCCGGCGTCAGGCCCTGGTCGCGCAGGTCGGTCTGCACCGCCAGGTCGCCGCGCACGGCATGGGTGCGCTTTTGCAGTTCGGCGATTTCCGCGTTGACTTCATCGATGGCCTGGGTGTCCTTGGCCGCATAGGCGCTGCGGCGGCGCTCGCCCAGCAGGGCCATTTCCGCTTCCAGCACCTGGTATTCATCGCGGAATGGGCGTTCGAAATTGCCTAATTGGGTAAGGCAGGACTCGAGCTGCTTCTCCAGTGTCACCACCTCGAGCTGCAGCTTGGCGATCGGCATGTCAAAGCGGCGCTGGGCACGCTCCTCCATTGCCTTGTTGGCGGCCAGCAGGCGCGCCTCGAAGCGCACGGTCGAAAACTTCTTGCGCGCCTCCTCCTCATGGGCGGCACGCAGCCTGCGCTCGTAAGCGCGGTAAGCCGCGGGCATGCGCAGCTTGCGATACCAATTTCGAATCCAATTCCACATAGGCAGGAATATAGCCTAGGCTGCGCCGCGTGTCATGTCTGCCAACGCCGGGACCAGCAAGGATGCGACAGCAATCGCGTTGCTGCTGTGCGGCACAGTGTCGCAGCTCGCGGTGCGCGCCACGCCGGCGGCTTGCAGGTCTTCGAAGGCAGTTGCGGCGAACAGCGGGTGGACCGCGACGCAAACGGGCGGCGGCAGGCCGGCCCGGCGTACATGGCCGACAGCGGCAATCATGGTGCGGGCGGTGGATGCGATATCGTCAACGATGACGGGAGTGTGGTGCTGCCAGCGTCCGGTGTCCGGCACCGAGACTTCCACATCGTGGTCGCCGCGGCGCACTTTTTCCAGCACGATGCAAGGGCAGCCGGCGCCGCGAGCCACCTCGGAGGCCCATTGCTCGCTCTCGGCATCCGGCCCGATCACCAGCGGCTGGGGCACATTGGCCGCGATCCATTGCGATATGGCCGGAGCGGCGCGCACCACGCGCGTTGGGATGGTATAGATTTCGGCCAGGTCGTGGTGGCGGTGCAAATGGGGGTCGATGGTCACCATCCAGTGGAACACGCCAGACAGCAGCCGCGCGAAATGGGCCGAGGTAATGCCTTCACCCGGATTGAAGATGGCATCGTGCCGCATATAAGCCAGGTAAGGGGCCGCCAGGCCGACGCTGGCGGCGCCCAGGTCGCGCGCGATGCTGGCGGCAAAGTACAGCGGCATGAAACGGTCGTCAGGCCGGTCAAGGGTGCAGACCAGGACTACCTGGCGCCCTTTCACTTCCGAGTGGTAGCGCACGTAGGATTCGCCGTCCGGGAAGCGCCGTACTTGCAAGCGCCCCTGCTCCCAGCCTGTCAATGCCGACAATTGCTCTGTCATTGCTTCATTGCCGGGCAGGGCGAACAGGATAGGCGTCATGGCGATCTCCTCAAAGTAGTGACTTTTATTCTAGCTCCCGGTCCGGGATTTGCGCAATTCAAGCATCATTTTTGACAACCTGTCGCAATCTTTGGGCGGCTAATGGTGGTAGCAGCCAGAATCGTCCCCGTTATCAAACTGGAGACATGCATGCCTTTGAACCGTTGCACCCTGCCTGCGCTGGCACTGGCGCTGGCAAGCGCCCAAGCGCATAGCGAAGCCGTGCTGCAGGATTTTTCCGGCCATAAGATTGAGGTCCTGAAGATCACCAAGCCCGGCGCCCCGGCCACCGTGGTCTTCGAAAATGGTTCGCGCATCACCCTCGACAAATGGGACAAGGTGATCCTGGAAGTGGCCAAAGAGGCGACCGTGTTCGCCTACAACCGCCCGGGCTACGGCAAGAGCGACAAACCATCCACGCCGCGCAACGGCAAAACCGTGGTTGAAGAACTACGCCAGCTGTTGCAGCAGCAAGGCTTGCAGCCGCCCTATGTCCTGGTTGGCCATTCCCTCGGCGGCCTGTACATGCAGTTGTATGCGCGCGCCTATCCGCAGGAAGTCCAGGGCGTGGTGCTGGTCGACGCGGTCTACCCCGGCATCATCAAAAAGCCGGAGGACTTTCCTTTCATGACGCGTATGGCCAAGTACCTGTTCCTGAATTCGGCGATGGAAGCGGAAGTCGACCAGATCCACAGCACCGGCCAGGCCGTGCTGGCGATGCCGTGGAACGACGAGATCCCGATCGTGCGCCTGTTCAACGTGCCCAAGTCAGCCGGCGCGGTAGCGGTCGACCTGGGCACTGTCAATGAGGACGAGCAGACCCGCACCATGGTCAAGAACATGTACCCGAAATCCTGCAAGGTGATCGTGGATTCCGATCACCAGATGCAGCAGGCTAATCCCGAAGTGGTGGTCAACGCTATCCACGACGTGATCAGCGCCCGCGACAGCAAGCGTCAGCCGGCCTTGCGCTGCACCTGATCCGGTTCAGCCGTGGTACGCGCTTCTTCATGATGGAAAGGCGCGTACCAGGTCACAACGAAGGATGGCACAGTCGCCGCCATCACCAGCCAGAAATAGCTGACATAGCCCATGGCCTCCTGCAGGTGGCCGCTGACCATGCCGGTCAACATGCCGCACATCCCCATCAAGCCGGTGCCGAAGGCGTAGTGGGTGGTGGTGTATTTGCCGGGGGCGAGCTGTTGCATCAGGTAGATCATGAAGCCCACAGAACCGAAGCCGAAGGAGAACTTCTCCACCACCACGCCGGCGCCGATCACCCACAGGTTCGATGGCTGGAAGATCGCCATCAGCAGGAAGGTGGCGATCGGGATGTTCAGCACGCAGCACAGCGTGAACAGCACCGGTTTCAGTCCGCGCTTTGCCACGTACCAGCCGCCGATCAGGGAACCTGCCAGTACAGCCAGCAGGCCGTATGTGCCATAGACGATGCCGAGCAGTTCGTTCGACATGCCAAGCCCGCCCTTCTCGACCGGGTCCACCATGAAGAAGGGACCGATCTTTTCCAGCAGGCCAATCGACACGCGATACAGCAGTGCGAAGGCCACCATGGTCCACACGCCGCGCTTTTCAAAGAAGGTCTTGAAGGCGTCGCGCAGGATGAAGCCCGCTTGCGCCAGGTTTTCCGGTGTATCGGCCGCACGCGCGCCATCCGGCATCGCGCGCCAGTGCCAGGCCGTAATCGCCAGCAGCAGGATCGCCACGGCAACGAAGACAATGCGCCAGGCGCCAAGCCAGTCCATGCCATAGTCGGAATGCAGGCGGCCGCTCAGGTAGACCAGCACGCCGGAAGCCACCACCGGACCAATGTTCCAGCTCAGGCTTTGCACGCCGCAGTACAGCGACTGGCTGCGCGAACTGAGCGAGGTGACGTAGACGCCGTCGCTGGCGATGTCCATGGTGGCCCCGATGAAGGACATGATCCAGAACAGCGCCATCATCAACGCCATCGAGCCCGGCATGCCCATCACCAGGGCCACTGCGCCGAAGCCCAGGCCAAGCAGCAACTGGGTGACCAGCACGAAGAACTTCTTGGTGCGGTACATTTCCACCACCGGAGCGAACAAGGGCTTGATGGTGTAGGCCAGGATCAGCATGCTCGAATACTGCGCCGCGCGGCCATTGTCCATGCCCAGGTTCTTGAACATGATGGACGTGACGCTGGTCAGCATCATATAGCCCATCGCCATTGCGAAGTAGCCGGTGGGCACCCACTGCAGCGGCGAGCGGTTCATGAGCGCTGCACCTTGACCAACTCGCGGTACCAATGCGCGCTGTCCTTCAGCGTGCGCTTTTGCGTGGCGTAATCGACATGGACGATGCCGAAGCGCTTGGCGTAGCCGGAATCCCATTCGAAGTTATCGAGCAGGCTCCACATGAAGTAGCCTTGCACATCGACGCCTTGCTCCATGGCGCTGGCCAATGCATCGAGGTGGCGCGAGATGAAGGAAATTCGCTCCTCGTCGTGGTCCGGCGTGCTGCTGGCCATGCCGTTCTCGGTGATGTAGATCGGCGGCAGCTCATACTCGCCCTTCAGCTTGAGCAGCAATTCGGTCAACCCCTGCGGATAAATTTCCCAGCCCATTTCGGTGCGGCCGTTTTCCAGCGGCGGCGTGCGCGGCGGATCTTCGGCGCTGCAGAAAGCGCGGAAGTAGTAGTTCACGCCAAGGAAGTCGATCGCCTGGTGGATGGCGGCCATGTCTCCCGCCTCGATTTGCGGGGCATTGGCGCCGTGGTGGCGCAGCGCCAGTTCCGGATAGCGGCCTTTGAAAATTGGGTCCATGAACCATTGTACCGAACGTGCGTATTCCACCTCGGCCAGCGCGCGGTCAGCATCGCTATCGGTGGCCGGGTCGGCGGTCCACTGGTTCAGCACAATGCCCAGCTTCGCCGTCGAACCGACGGCGCGCATGGCGCTCATTGCCAGGCCGTGCGACAGCAGCAGGTGGTGCGAAACCTGGACGGCGGCCTTGGCGTCGCGTACGCCCGGCGCAAACTGGCCGTTGCCGTAGCCAAGGTTAGCGGTGCACCATGGCTCGTTATGCGTCGCGATGCTGGCCACGCGATTACCGAAGCGGCGCGCCACTTCAGCCGCGTATTCGGCGAAATATTCGCAGGTGGCACGATTCAGCCAGCCGCCCTCTTCCTGCAGGGCCTGCGGCAGATCCCAGTGGTACAGCGTGACGTAGGCCTGCTTGCCTTTTTCCTGCAAGGCAGTGATCAGGCGGTCGTAGAAGGCGAAGCCGGCTTCATTCCAGGCGCCCTTGCCATCCGGCTGCACGCGCGACCAGGCGATGGAGAAGCGGTAGGCATCGACGCCGAGGGAGTCGATGATGTCGACGTCCTCGCGATAGCGATGGTAGTGATCGCAGGCGACGCTGCCGTCGCTGCCATCCTTGATCTTGCCGGGCGTATTGCAGAAAACGTCCCAGATAGAGAGGCCTTTGCCGTCCTCCTGGTTGGCGCCCTCGATCTGGAAGGCGCTGGTGGCTACGCCCCAGAGAAATTCGGGCGGCAGGCGTGTGTCTTTCATTCTTGATTTCGCAGGTAAAAGCTTAGGGATGGCCTGCCCCGGGGGACGAGGCAGGCCGCGTTGCGACGGGCTTAGAAGTCGATGCCCGCGTTAACACCGATGGTGCGTGGAGGCAGGTACTGAGCCACCCACACGTTGGCGCCGTTCATGGCGCTGGTCTTGATGCGTTTGTCGCCAACGTTACGTACGAAGGCATCCACCCAGAACTGCTTCGGTCCCTGGTAGCGCAGGCCGAGGTCAAACTTGGTGTAAGCAGCTTGCTGGTCTTCCGGACCCATATTGAAGATCGACAGCTCGGACTTGGTTTCGTAGTGCGCCGAGACGCGCGGGACCAGCGTGTCGCCGTTCGCCAGGCGGAAGGTGTGCTGGTAGTTCAGGTGGGCCGAGAACTTTGGCGCGTGCGGCATGATGTTGCCGGTGACGTTCAGGCAGTTCGAGTTCAGGTCCGGGCAGAACGGCAGCGAATAGTCGTTGGAACCGGCGATCAGGAAACCCAGCTTGGTATGGGTGTAAGCCAGCGCCAGCGCCAGCTTGTCGTCCGGCGACAGCTTGGCCTGGATTTCCGACTCGAAGCCCCACACCTTGGCGCCGTCCACATTGCTGGTGACGAAGGTATGCGACCCGTCCGGATTGGTGACCGGAGAGCTGAACTGGAAGTCCTTGAAGTCCTCGTAGTACAGCGCATTGTTGATGCGCAGTGCGCCGCCCAGGAAGGAGCTCTTGCTGCCGATCTCGTAGTTGGTCAGGGTCTCCGGATCGTAGGTACGGCCGCCGTCCTGCAGGCCGCCGGCCTTGTAGCCGGTAGCGACGCTGGCGTACAGCATGTGGTTCTTGTCGATGTCGTAGCTCAGGCGCGCCAGACCGGTGGTCTTGCTGCCTTTGTAGCGGCCATCGTTGGATGGCACGCTCGGGTTGTAACCCTGGCCCGGCTTGGTCGGATCGATGCTCGGGCTCAGTGGAACCTGCGGCGCCGCTGGATCGCTGTTCCATGTATAGCCGTTACCGCCTTCATTGGTGCGCTTGTCCGAGGTATAACGCAGACCGCCGGTCAAATGCATACTGCCGACGTTCCAGGTGGCCTGGCCGAATACTGCGCGCGAATCCACCGTTTCTTTCGGCTGGATGAAGGAACCTTGCCATGCCACGCTGCCCTGCTGGGTGCCGTGCATGATCGGGATGTCGAAGCGGATGCCATTGTCTTCCGCCGCGTAATACGCGCCCAGCTGCCAATCCACTTCTTTCTGGCCGACCGATTGCAGTTGCAGTTCATGGCTGTTGCTGCTGTATTTCGACCAGACGGTGTTGTTGGCCTGGTAGTCGCCGCCGGTGGTGAAGCTGGTTGGCAGCACGCGTCCGCCGTCCTGGTCATAGGTGGACGAGCCGGAGAACTTCGAATGGCCTGCAATATAGCTCAGCGACATGTCCGGGCTCACAGCGTATTCCAGGCGGCTGCGGAAGGTGTTCACATTACGGTGCAGGAATGGCGCGGTGTCGATCAGGGCCGACCACTCGTCCTGGCCGGCGCGCGGCGTCTGCATCAGGTTCATGTTCGGGGTGCCGCGGTCCTGGAAGCGCTCATAGGAGATATTCCACTTCAGGCGATCGGTCGGCTGGTACAGCCAGCTCACGCGCACACCGCTCTGGTTCTGCGCGTTGTAGCGCGGTCCGTTGACGACGTACTGGTTCGGGTTAATCGGCTGGAACTTGGCAGGATCGCCGCCGCCGGCCAGGAAGGCCGCCTGCTGGGAAGCGAGCGAGAGGTTCGGGAAAGTCTGGTACTTCACATATCCGTCGTGCTGCTCGTGGATGACGGCCACACGCAGGGCGGAGTTGTCGCCGGTCGGCACGTTCAGGGCCGCGCGGGCGCCGAGGCGGGCGTAATCGCCGATACCACCGGAAACGCTGCCCGAGAATTCTTTCAGTTTTGGCTTGACGGTCTGCATATTGACCGCGCCGACGGTGGAGTTGCGGCCCCACAGCGTGCCTTGCGGGCCGCGCAGGACTTCAATCGCTTCCACGTCGAACAGCAGCGCGGTGGCGCCTTCCGGACGCGGCGAGTAGATGCCGTCCACGAAGAAGGCTACTTCCGGATCAGCATATTCGGTCTTGGCAGAGTCGTTACCGATACCGCGCATGGTCATGGTGATGACGCCGTGATCGCCCTGGCCGGTGGCCTGGAAGCTTGGCACCAGGTTGGTCACGTCCTGGATGGTTTGCACGTGTGCATCTTCAAGCGCCGCGGCATCCAGCGCGGTAACGGCCACCGGGGTCTTTTGCAGCGAAGTGGTGCGTTTGGTCGCCGTGATCAGCACTTCCGGCACGACGGTGGATTCGGTGTTGGCGGCAGGCGCGGCAGGGGCTTGCTGCGCGGTAGCACTATTGGCGGACGCGACCAGGGCCAGCACCCCGATCTGGATTGCAGAAAACTTCATGTTGTCTCCGGGTTGTTGTTGTGAAAACGATTTCTTA
This sequence comes from Duganella sp. Root336D2, assembly GCF_001425005.1. GTDB lineage: Bacteria > Pseudomonadota > Gammaproteobacteria > Burkholderiales > Burkholderiaceae_D > Rugamonas. The sequence goes on from NZ_LMDB01000035.1 coordinate 226,594, forward strand.
TTGCTTGAAAACGTTTTCATGGTACATTTTTAAAAAATAAGAAGTCAACAATTTTTTTAAGGAGACGACAAAAATGGTACCGATTCCAACACGGCGCATACTCATCGTTGGCGGCGGCAGCGCAGGATGGCTGTGCGCCGCTTACCTGGCCAAGATGTTCGGCGACAGCAAGGAAATCACGCTGGTGGAAGCACCTGAAATCGGTGCCATCGGCGTAGGAGAAGGCAGCTTCCCGTCCCTGCGCGCCACGCTGGCGGCGCTCGGCATTCCCGAAGCCGAATTCGTGCGCGAATCGAGCGCAACCTTCAAGCAAGGCATCACCTTCCAGAACTGGCTGTATGGCGCCGACCACTACTTCCATCCGTTCTCGATGCCGAGCCAACGCCCTGGCGCACCGGAACTGCTGCCCTACTGGCTGCAAGGCCTGACCGGCGACACGCCGTTCGCCGAAGCAGTCACCATGCAAAAGCGCGTGGTGGATGCGCAACGGGCTCCGAAACGCCCCGGCGACAGCGACTACAACGGCCCGTTGAATTATGCCTACCACTTCGACGCCGCCCGCTTTGCTGCACTGCTGTCCAAACACGCCCGCAAATCTGGCGTGCGCCATATACAGGACCATGTCGAAGGCGTACAACTCGACCTCGAAGGCGCCATCGCCAGCATCCAAACCCGCGAGCACGGCGCACTCACGGCCGACCTGTACATCGACTGCTCCGGTTTCCGCGCCCTGCTGATCGGCGGCGCGCTTGGCTCGCGATTCCACAGCGTGAGCGACGTACTGTTCTGCGATACAGCGCTGGCCGTGCAAGTGCCCCACCCTGCGCCCGACACGCCAATCGCCTCCGCCACCATCTCCACCGCGCACGAAGCCGGATGGACCTGGGACATCGGCCTGCAGGAACGGCGCGGCATCGGCTACGTTTATTCGAGCCGCCACACCAGCGACCAACGCGCCGAACAAGTGCTGCGCGCCTACGCCGGCCCCGCTTCCAATGGCCTGAACGTGCGCAAGATCCCCATGCAGGTCGGTTATCGCGAACAGCATTGGATCAAGAACTGCGTGGCAATCGGCCTTGCGGGCGGCTTCCTCGAACCACTGGAGGCGTCCGGCATCGGCTTGGTGGAAACGGCGGTCCAAATGCTGGGCGCACTGTTCCCGCATAACGGTGAAATGGCCCCGCTGGCGCGCCACTTCAACCAGTTCATGAGCGAACGCTATGCCCGCATCGTCGACTTCATCAAACTGCACTACTGCCTGAGCCAGCGCCGTGAGCAGTTCTGGATCGACAATTGCGACCCCGCCACCTGGACCGACAGCCTGCGCGACAAACTCGCCATGTGGCGCTGCCGTCCACCACAGCGCATGGATTTCCTGACTGATTTCGAAATGTACCCGCCCTCCAGCTGGCAGTACATCTTGTATGGGATGGACTTCCCCAAAGCGATGCCGCCCATTCCCGGACTCGAACTGATGGCCGACGCAGCGCGGCAGGAATTCGCCAATATCGCCGAAGTTTCAGCCCGTGCGGTGGCGGATTTGCCCGACCACCGTGCCTTTGTAAGCCAGCTATGCCGGCATGAAAACGCTTTCAGAAACGACTTTCATGCAATTCGTGCAACAGTGAACCGCTGAGCGCTTGCTGCTGCCAAGTTCTATGGTAATCTCCGCTTGAAAAGCATTTCATAATGAGAAACCCCTTGAACGACCACGCCAACACCCCATCGCCAGCCACGCTAACCGACGTCGCCCGCCGCGCGGGAGTTTCCCCCAGCACCGTATCGCGCATTTTGAACGGCACCGCCAGGGTGGCTGACGACAAACGGCAAGCCGTGCAGGCCGCGATCAGCGAGTTGAATTTCGCCCCCAACCAGATGGCGCAAAGCCTGAAGCACGGTCGCACGATGACGATCGGGATTGTGGTGCAGGATATCGCCTCGCCCTTCTTCGACGAGATCCTGCATGGTGTGGACGATGGGCTGAAAGGCACCGGCTACGCATCGGTGATCGTCAGCGGCCACTGGAATGCCGACGAAGAAGCGGAGCGCATCCGCCTGCTGTTGGCGCGCAAAGTGGACGGCATCATCCTCCTGACAGGCCGCATGACCGATGCAGCAGTGCTGGGTTTCGCGGCCCAGCGCCCCGTCGTTTCGCTGGGCCGCGTGCTGCGCACCAACCGCGCCATCGGCTTCGCGCTCGATAATGAACACGGCGCCTGGCTGGCCGTGCGCCACCTGATCGAAATGGGTCACCGCCGCATCGCCCACCTGGCAGGCCCGGTTGAAAACCGCGACTCGGTGGAGCGCCTGGCGGGCTACAAGCGCGCACTGAAAGAAGCCGATATCCCCTTTGATCCGGCGCTGGTCGCGGAAGGCAACCTGCAGGAAGCCGGCGGCCTGATGGCAATGAATCGCCTGTACGACAGCCAGCATCCCTTCACTGCGGTCTTTGCGGTCAATGACCAGACGGCCTACGGCGCGCGCCTTTTCCTGTACCGCAAAGGCATCCGCGTACCGGACGACGTTTCGCTGGTCGGCTTCGATGACCTGCCCGGCTCCTCCTACACCACCCCGCCGCTGACCACCGTCCGCCAGCCGCTGTACGTGATCGGCCAGACGGCCGTACAGTCCATGCTCGGATTGATCAACGGCGAAGAAGTGGAAGGCACGATCCCGCCGGTGGAGTTGGTGGTGCGCGAAACGACACGGCGCATCCGCTAGTGATTACGGACGGCGGCGCACCACGTCGCCGCTATCGACCTGCCCTTGCTTGACCTTGAGCCAGCTCTTGCCAGTCAGACGCTCGAAGTTATTGAATGGCGAAGGCAGCGCGTCGGCATCGAAACCCGGCGCATTCTTCAGGTCATAATGCAGGTGCACCAGGAAGGCATCACCGGAAAAGCCCATTTCGCCGACCTTCTGCGCAGCCTTCACGGTATCGCCCACCTTGACCGTCACGCTGCCCTGCTTCATGTGGGCCAGCAGACTGATTTCACCGTTGCCATGGTCGATTTCCACATGGTTGCCCCACATGATGCTCGGGTCGGCGATGAACTGCTCTTTTCCAAACGAAGGCCCTTTGCCCTTGGAATTGTCCGGAATCGTGGCAACTGCACGAACCACTTTACCGCCAGCTGGTGCCAGGATGGGTTTCCCCCAGCCATACCAGTCTTCATTGCGCGAGCCGTCGCCCTTGAACATGCGGCCCTGGTCGTCGGTGGCGACGAAGTCATAGCTGTAGCGCATAAAGTTGCGCTTCCAATTCAGTGCTTGCGCCATCGGATCAAGCAAAGGCAGGCGGCGGTGGTGCCCGTAGAAATCATGGCCGTCGTGCACCAGCACCGGTCCGGCAACTGGCAGCTGCAGCTGCGCTTTCGGCTTGTAGGAGATTGGCGCAACCGGGACTTCAACGGTGTATTTGGTGTCATCGCCCACGTCGAACTTGAAGGTATAGCGCAGGCGGGAGATATCCAGCTCCCGAGGGAATGCAAACAGCGGATTGAAAACCAGCTCCGACTTGCCCGGCTCGATAAAGCGGTTTGGCACCACGAGTACACTGCGGCCATTGGCGCCTACACGGTATTGCGCCACCAGCTTGCCAGCATCGCCCAGCACGGAAACTTCGACTTCACTCAGTTCTACCTTATCCTGGCTATCATTTTTGACCAGGAAGTCGATGTTCAGCAGTTGCTGGCCCTTACCCTGCTCAATCAGCGGCTTGGCCGGAGCCACGCTCACATTGATCGGATCAGCCCAGGCCATGCCCGTTGCCAGGGCCATTGCCGCGAAGGCGATGTTATGCAATTTCATTCAGTCCCCCAAAGGTTTTAATAGTGAGGCGACTTTACCCGGCAGCAGGCAGCAAATGCGGGACTTTGCGACGAACTGCACGATTCTTGGCGTGATTGGCGTGGGGAATGTATAATCCAGCCCTCTGGAAGCGTGGCCGAGTGGTTGAAGGCAGCAGTCTTGAAAACTGCCGACGGTTAATCCCGTTCGTGAGTTCGAATCTCACCGCTTCCGCCACCTAGTGGTGTTAAGTTATTGATTTTGTTGGTATTTTTGTTTTTCAATACGATTAACCATCAAACTGACTATCAAATTATGGTTTGGTTGATTCGTTTCAACTATCCTTGTTGTTTTAGTCGATCTTTGCTCAGTATCGACTGACGGTAACGTCCCGTCTGTTGAAAATCCCCCCCCCAGTAGCTTTCAAAGTTTTTACCATCTCGTTTTTCTTACTAGTCATTTCGACATTTATCGAAATGTCGAAATAATAACACTATGCCTTTCTCGTTCATATAAACGTGAATCGACAGAATCGTCTACAGCAGAGCGTCCGACGGCAAAAGTTAGCCATCGGCTAATGCTGGTGCCCGTCATGCCCCCACTAGCGCCAGCGAATTGCCGGGTCAACGTGGTGTGGCGTCATTGGGTCGAAGATCGGTGGCGCATTGCCGTCGATTGACACCCGTATTGGCCTAGAAAATTTCAGGAATATATTGTTGAAAGGAGAACGGCAAGTTAATGCACTGTCGGTCGGCGTGACCGGCCTGGCTTAGCAAGGCAATCTCACCCATTGAGGGCATACACCCCGCAGCCAAGCTGGCTGCGGGGTGTATGCCCTCTTTGCGTTTCTGTGGACGAAGTTGTCCGGTTCATCTCAATCATCAGTTGTAAAGGATTCATCATGCGACCATTCCCATCACCCCTGGAGCATCTCACTGCATTTGTCATCGTCTTTGCAGCAGGCGTCATATCGACGGCCAGCTTTATCGGTTACATGGAGCGTGTGCGGCGTAACGCTGTACGTGACTACTACAAGCGGGCCAATGCTGAACGTAGCCTGTCAGCCGTACAGATGGAACAAAGGAGCATCGAAAAATGACGCCTCGTTGCCCTCGATGTGAATCTGACCAAATCGTCACTAAAGACTACGCAAGAATGGTCACCTGTTCAATCGGCACGATTGCTGGCGCGGTTCGTGGCTGGCTAGGCGCAGCAAGTGGCGCGGAGCTGGGCGCTGCACTGGGGGCCGTTGCAGGGCCGCCAGGAGTCGCTTTGGGTGGCTTAGCGGGTGCTGTTGTCGGCGCGCTTGTGTGCGGTGCTGCCGGTGGCTCCGCTGGTGCTGCGCTGGGCGAGATTATTGACGAAAACGTTCTCAATAATTTCCTGTGCCTGAGCTGCGAATTCAGCTTTGGTAAGGCCAGCACCGAAGTTCTAGAGCCAACTCCCGCGTCGGAAATATGGACGTGGTAGCTACCGCGCCACGCTAACGTATCCCCAATCGCACAGCGGCCTTCGGGCTGCTGTGCTCTTCCTCAGTAGCACCTTCCCTGACGCGCAGCCTTTCGATCCCGATGTGGATCGACGGCCTGTGCACGTCCCTACCAAAGTAAAGAAAGGAATCGCTGTATGTCACACCTCATCGAAACCATGGCTTACGTCAACGAGACGCCCTGGCATGGGCTTGGAAATCAACTCACTGCGCGCCAGCCGATTGAAGTATGGGCAAAGCAGGCTGGCATGGACTGGCAGATTCGCGAAACGCCTGTATGCTTCTCGACGGGGCATGCTGGCGGCCCTGGCGCTACTGCATCGTTCCCTGAAAACAAAGTCCTGTTTCGCTCCGATACCAATGAGCCGCTGTCTGTCGTCAGCCAGCGCTTCAAGGTCGTGCAGCCCAACGAAATACTGGAGTTCTACCGCGACCTTACAGAAGTTTCCGGCTTTGAGCTTGAAACCGCTGGTGTCTTGAAGGGCGGGCGGAAAATCTGGGCACTGGCACGCACAGGGCAGTCGTCAACGCTCAAGGGGGATGACGTAAGCAATGCCTACGTCCTTCTCGCCACGGCATGCGATGGCACACTGGCGACGACGGCGCAGTTTACGAGCATTCGCGTCGTCTGCAACAACACGCTGGCGGTGGCCCTGGGTGCCAGCAACGGTGCCGTAAAGGTTCGGCATAGCACGTCGTTCGATGCACAATCCGTCAAGCGCCAGCTTGGCATTTCGGTTTCCACTTGGAGTTCCTTCATGTACCAGATGAAGGGGCTGAGCGAGCGGAAAGTGAAAACGCATGAGGCGATGATTTACCTTTCGCGGGTCTTTGCTGACGAACGCAAAGCCGACAGCGGCGGTGCGAGCGACCGGACCATGGCGAAGGTGATGGCGTTGTTTGATGGACATGGTCGGGGAGCTGAACTGGCTTCGTCAAAGGGAACGGCTTTCGGCTTGCTCAACGCCGTGACGGAGTTTGTTGATCATGAGCGGCGTGCGCGTAGTGCTGATCACCGTCTGGATTCCGCGTGGTTCGGACAGGGGTTGTCAGTGAAGGAGAAGGCACTTGAGCAAGCGCTGATAATGATTGTCTAACCTCTCGGCATTTGCACCATGGACCCGGCCGACATCGGCCGGGATTCTAGCGATGCCTTAGCTTGGTACTACTAATAGCGTCCCTGCTACATCGATGCAGAAAGTTGAGAGTGTCAAAAGGGTGGCTCATCTAAAGGGACTTCTGAGAATAGCCATCTCTTCGTGTGGCTAGCTGTGTACCAAAAATTATCGCTTAATTCGACGAATCGCCGCTCCCAAAGATGCGAATGAACGGCAAACAGGGTTGATTTCTGCTTCCTGATGGAAATCTGTGGAGTAGAATGCTGATGTACAAAAACCAATCCTAGTCTAGATGCCAATCTCAAAACCACGAGCGCGAAAAGCGGCTCCCCTCCCTACCAATGCGATGGAGGCCTACAAAGCACTTCAAAAGTCCCTACAAATCCGTGCCGTTAGTGAGGATGATGACGATACGACAACGGCAGAAGAAATCGACTTCTTACATTCAAACCAAGCTCCGCTCCTTGCGGCTGCCATAAAATTTGCGATGACGGAGATTTCGTTAGCGGAGCGACTGGAGTGTGTTTCGAAAGTGGCGGGCAAAAGGTATTTCGCATTCGAGCGCCGTACTGCTAGCGAAACATTTCTCAGTCGTCCGGTTAACCAAGATCTGTTCTCTGACGATCTTGCGCCAGTTCTGGCGTTGTTTGACTCACTTGAGAACTCGCAAACCCATGAAGAGCTCAGTGTTTCTTTGCGTACCTGGGACTCTAATTTACTCCAGAAAACACTCTACTCGATGGCAATGGCATTCTGTTGCGCTATCGATATTCAAAAAACAGGAGATAAAAAAACTCCGGGAACGTTTTTTGAGTACTTTGTCGCGTATTTGATTTCACGGCGTCTACGGGTGAACCCCGTCCGTCGTGTAGAGATAAGTAGTCGAGGCGTCAATATTTCACTGCCCACAGACTTCATCTTCGAGCCTGGATTGGGCTTGCGGAATCTTCACGTGCCGGTTAAGACGTCTACACGTGAGCGAGTTATACAAGTTTGGGCTCATCAGCGAGTCATAGATGGCACGCTAGGCCAAGGCCGCTACCTGGGTACGCCTGTAATTCTTACTGAAACAAAGCTTGATAAGAAAAAAATGGAAGTGGTTGAAATATGCCTACCTGAACAATGGCAAATTTATCAGGGGCATATTTCACAATTATCCAGGATCTACTACTTGGACCTTCCACAGCCTTACATGGATCTGAATACCAAGCTACCTCCAATTGCAGTTAAACCATTTGCGGAGTTTTTTTTCGAGTCTGACGCTTTGGTCGGGGTTTGATAAATACGAGGAAGTAACTATGATTCTTCCTCGCATGTACCTGCTTTATCATTCTCGATACCCCTGGCTTTCCTTTTCGAACGATAACGAAAAGATCCTCGCACACAAAACCATAAGAAGCATATTCGTTGATTAACTCTACGTGAGTGAGCCTCTGCTTATTGGCGCATACCTCATCCTGACATTTAACTATGAAAACGCCATTGTCTTTTAATACACGCCAAGCTTCCTTGCCGGCTTGAAAATAAAGGTCCAATACGGCTTCATGGTATTTTTTACCACCTGCAGCCTCTCCCCCATTGTTACGATAATAGGCCTCAAAATTCTGATGGCCTTGGTGTGCAGTTCCTCCGGGAGTGTGCATGTAAGGTGGATCAAGAACGACGCCATCAAACGATGAATCTTCATATGGAAGTGCGCGGCAATCTGTGCCTGACGCAACGTCTGATGGGACCAGTTCACAATGGTCGCGTGGAACGTTACGCCAGAACACGCCGGTTCCGTATGTAACGTCTGCCACACGTGCGCCTTGTGGCACATACAGCTGTACGATGTGGGGGAACAACTCATCATTGTTGCACATGTACGCGGAGTGGATGAGCTCATTTGTTGCGACGCCACTCGCAACGCGCTCAGTCTTTTTCGCCTTGGTGGGCGTGGCTTTGCCAGGGGTGATGACCGGCAGTCCGTAGGTTTCAGTTATCATGGACGAAGTTTACCAAGCCTACGCGGATTCCGGAAGACCCTAGACGCAAATAAATGCAGTTTTCGCGGCAAGTTGATGTGCCGTCAAAGTTGTTGTTTTACCACGCGCGCGCCCTGCTCAGGGTGGACAGATTGCATGGAGGAGCATACTTACCTAGGTAGGCAGCTCCTCGGTCCGACCAGACGCCCAGTACCGCCCTACTAAGCTACTTAACTCCACAGAAGCGAACGTTAGTGCTGTGATCGTTCTTGGCTGCCCAGTCATCTGTGAGGTGTACTGTCAATGGTGGACACTTCCGTTTCAAGCAGCCAGCGCCTGTTTGCCGAAGTTCTCAGCGAACCTCGCTGGCGACTCGTAACCAAGGCGCGAATGGCGCCGCTGGCGGTTATAAAAAATCTCGATGTACTCCTTGATGGCTGCCTCCGCGTTGGCCCGTGTAGCGTACCTCTGATGATGAATCATTTCGTTCTTCAAGCTGCCCCAAAAGCTCTCCATAGGCGCGTTATCGAAGCAGTTCCCCTTGCGCGACATAGAGGCCCGCATTCCGAACTGCGAGACCAGCTTGCGGTAGTCGTCAGCGCAGTATTGGCTCCCCCGGTCAGAGTGCAGGATCAGCCCTGGCGCCGGCCGCTTACTCCGCACCGCCCGCCACAGCGCTTTCGCCGTCAGATCCTGCGTCATTCGCGCGCCCATGGCATAACCGACCATCTCGCATGTGAAGACGTCTTTGATGCCCGCCAGGTAGAGCCATCCTTCCTCGGTGGCGACATAGGTGATGTCGCTAACCCAGGCCTCATTCGGCCGTGTCGGCGCGAAGGTCTGCTCCAACAAGTTCGGCGCCACCGGGAAGGCGTGCTTCGAATTGGTCGTCGCTTTGAACTTCCGCTTTTGCTTGCAGCGCAGACCCAGTTCCCGCCGCAGCCTTACGATGCGATCACGCCCTGCGTCAAAACCTTGTGCGGCCAGCTCTGGCTGCAAACGCAACGGCCCGTAGGTCTCGCGCGTCTGCGCATGGGCGGCCTTGATGGCGACCTTCAATCGCTCGTCATCTTGCCGTCGTTGAGATGGCGGGCGACCCACCGCTGCATAGAAGCCGCTGCGCGACACCGAAAAGACCCGACACAACAAGCCAAGCGGGTATTCAAGTCGCACCGATTTCATGAACGCGTACCGGGCAGCGACTCCCTCGCAAAGTACGCGGTGGCCTTTTTTAATACTTCCTTTTCCATCCGTTCGACAGCCAGTTCTTTGCGCAACTTGGCGACTTCCGCTTCCAGTTCGGCGACGCTACGGCTGCCTGGAGGCGCAGCAGCATCGGTACTACGTTTGGCGGCGCTTACCCAGTTGGCCAACGTCCCTTTGGGTATCGCAATCCGCTTGGCTGCTTCCTCAAGCGTCAAGCCTTGCGCCAGTACCAGCTTCACCGCCTCGCCCCGAAACTCTGGCGTGTATGTTGTTGATTTCATGATTTCACTCCCTTTGACAAGTTTATCAAATGGAAGTGTCCGAAAAACTCAGGTTACCTCAGGTTTAAGCTGTGGTCCAGGAAAGGATGACAGCAAATGAGTGAAGGCAAAAAACGGCGGGTACACACGGCGGAATTCAAGGGCAAGGTCGGCCTGGAGGCGGTGCGAGGGGTGAAGACGGTGACGGAAATCGCGCAGGAGTACGGCGTGCATCCAGTGCTCGTTGGCCAATGGAAGAAGGAGATCCTGGACAACGCGGCAGCCTTGTTTGATGCCAAGCGCGGCCCCAAGCCGGTCGATGAAACCAGCCCCGAAGACAAGCTGTATGGCGAGATCGGGCGGTTGAAGATGCAGGTTGACTGGCTTAAAAAAAAGCTAGGGGACTGACCCAGGCCGAGCGCTCGCATTGGATCGAGCGCGAAGACAAGGTGCCGTTGGCAATGCAGTGCGAGCTGGCAGGCGTGCCGCGCTCCTCGGTCTATCGCCGAATGGAGGCGGCGTGCCGGGTTCAATTCGAAGACGCGGAAGATCTGAAGCTGCGCGCATTGATTGACGAGGAGTACACCAGGCGGCCGTTTTACGGCAGCCGGCGGATGGTGGTGTTTTTGCGAAACGACGGCCATATCGTCAACCGCAAGCGGGTGCAGCGCCTGATGCGCAGCATGGGCTTGGCAGGCATGGCGCCGGGGCCAAACACGAGCAAGGCACATCCTCGGCACAAGGTTTATCCGTATCTGCTGCGCGGCGTGGCGGTCACACGGCCAAATCAAGTGTGGTCGACAGATATCACGTATATCCGGCTGGCGCGCGGCTTCGCCTATCTGGTGGCGATCATCGACTGGTATAGCCGCAAGGTGCTGTCCTGGCGCATCAGCAACAGCATGGACGCGTCGTTCTGCGTGGACTGCCTGGAAGACGCCTTGCGCCATCATGGGGGGCCTGAGGTGTTCAACAGCGATCAAGGCTCGCAGTTCACCAGCTCGGCCTTCACCGATGTGCTCAAGCGCGAAGGCGTGACCATCAGCATGGACGGGCGCGGAAGGGCGCTGGACAATATCTTCGTCGAGCGCTTGTGGCGCAACGTGAAGTACGAGGACGTCTACCTGAAGGGCTACGCCAGCATGGCGGAATTGATGGTGGGCCTGGCACAGTATTTCGCGTTTTATAACACGCAGCGGCCGCACCAGTCGCTGAGCTATCAGACGCCAGATCAGGTCTATCGCGATGGGCTTGGCGGCGGCGCGATAATCGTCGACAGGTTCGGCGATGACGGCGGGAAGCCGCAGGAAAAAAGTATTACGGGACAGCGCCGGGCAGCTGAAGAAGTGGAAATGGGCACAGCTTAAATTAACTGGCAGAGTGTCTTGACTGAAGGGTCCACTTTAGCTCGACGCCGGCGCCTTGCATCGGGCAAGGTCTGGGTAGGCTATTACTACAATGGATACTCGAACGATGGGAAACGCCAGGAGCTTTCACTCGGGACCGATCTCGCCGCAGCCAAGCGAAAGTGGGCCGAACTTGAATGCGCCGACGTTCCTGTTGACGCGTCGATGATGAAGCACACGTTCGATCAATACGTTCGCGACATCCTGCCGAAAAAGAAGCCATCCACCCAGCGCGAGAATATGCTTTGCTTGTCCCAGCTACGGCCGGTGTTCGATGCTGCACCAATCAACGAGATCCGGCCGCAGGACATTGCCCAATACCGCGATGCGCGGTCGGCGCCAGTTCGCGCGAACCGCGAAATAGCGCTATTGTCACACGTGTTCAACATGGCCCGAGAATGGGGCCACCTGAAGGGCGAAAACCCATGCCGGGGCGTGCGGAAAAACAAAGAGCAGCCACGTGACTTCTATGCAGATTCCGAAGTGTGGGACGCAGTCTACGCAGCCGCTGCGCCGGAATTGAAAGATGCAATGGATCTGAATTACTTAACAGGCCAGCGCCCTGGAGATGTGTTGCGTATGAAGGATTCGGACATTCGAGAAGGCGCGCTCCTTGTGCGCCAAGGAAAAACCAACAAGTTCCTTCGCATCTTACTTCGGCCTAACGGCTCGGAATCTCAGCTGGCAAAGGTAGTCGAACGCATCCTCGCACGACCTGGACGCAAGTCAGACTCTCACCTGGTTACACTTCCATCTGGTGATCCGTTAAAGCAATGGAACCTCCGCTTGCGCTTTGATACAGCACGAAATGCTGCAGCTGATCGTGCAGTTGAAATGGGGAAGAAGGCACTGGCGGTGCGCATCAAAAAATTCCAGTTCCGCGATATCCGCGCGAAATCCGCCAGTGAGATCGCCGACATCAAAGCTGCCAGCGAGCTACTGGGGCATACGGAAGGTGACATAACTGATCGGGTTTATCGCCGGGTCGGCCAAGCTGTTAAGCCAACAAGATAGCAGCCGGGCCACAAGTGCGATACGCAAAGCACAAACGCACGTCGATCAGGGCCGATAGACCGGAATTCTCACGCGCCAGTTCTTGACTGGCGCGTTCTTTAAAGTCCTAGTGCAGCTAACGACGACTTGTGGTTCTTCGCCTGGCTCGGTTGCCTGCCAGTTGGCAACCAGCGGAACAGCACACTCCCAGACTACAACCCGAATGTCTGGATTACCGACTTCCCATTGAGTCTTCCTCGTTGAATTTTCGCGGCGGATGAATTCCTTCGCCGCTTCCCTGATCTCGTAGAGGCCGTGCCTATTTCCCCGCGTCCGATATTCGAGCAGAGGGTCTTCAGCGACATCATGGGCAGAGCAGCTCACAGACGTTGCAACCGCACAAAGCAGGAGCCCAACTACCTTATTCAATTGTAACGGTGCCCACATACTTACCTTCCTTATCGCTTCGATTTGAGATGAGATAGCGATATACGTCATTCCATTTGGTCAGATCATATATGGTGACGCATCCCTCAGATAGATTTCCAACGTGGACAAAATTACTGTTAGCTGTCGCTGCGTACTCGATGGGAAACCACACAGTGTGATACTTAAGGTCTGGATTGCCTCCAGGGTATGTCACATAAAACTCGGTACTATCCGGGTTGTGCGCATGCTGCGGGGCTAAAATTTTGTATGTCCCCTTCGGTAAAGGCTTTGATTGCTTCCATGTGTGGAAACCAGGCCCTGGTGCCGTTTCCCAGAACTTCACATCCGAGTCAAGTGAGATCATTGAAGTCTGGCCATTGAATGAAAGCGTCCCAACAAGTTGGTTATGCGTGTCATTCCGGGGTTTCGAATACAAACGTTCACGCCCTTTCATCTTTGCGACGAGCTTTGCGCCAGAGCCACGAGTCGCGGCAACCAAACATTTCGCTGCATTCTCGCTCTTGAGGCTTGCAGTTTCCCGTTTGTATTCACCTTCGAGAATTATAAAGTGAGTGCGACTACCCTCCTTAATCACCGAGACCTTCACGAATTCCGGAAGGAAGGCCATTTGACCCGATGACTCCAATTGGACCTTTAGCCATCCAGACATGTCCGGTGACTTCGTATACTTTGTCGTGACGACCGCTTGATGAACGCTGTTCGCAGTAGTGTTGGTACGTGCTCGCGCGATAACCTGATTCATGAGTCAATGTGCCCTAAACAAACCTCGATATATTCCGCGCCTTCGGTGCGGTAGCGTCCCGTACGCCCTTCCTCATCGGTGACCCCGTGAATCCGCTGGCCTGACGGCAGAAAGATGGTGTAAGGCACGCCCGCCAACATCAGGTCATCTTCGTCCTTGAGTTGGAATTGTTCGTCATATAGCGTGGCATCGTCAGCGACTTCGGCCGACTGCGAAATCGTTGGGTGCTGCCCTGGAGCCAGTGAGGTAATTGGCCCAGCAGCCGCCGTCTCATCACTTGGCCGCTTTGATGCCGGCGAAGCTTCATTTGGAGAACCGGATGAGGCCCGACCGCCCCATTCGACGGTATCGGTGAATTGGCTAGCGATAAGCACTGCGCCGCACGAAGTTTTCATTCCAGCAAGCGCAACGCCCTTGCCAAAGAATGTCGTGGTTGGCACACCCTCAATGATCGGGAAATCGCCCTTGCATTTAGGGCAGTGGACCTTGTGGCCAATGTAGGCTATTGGCTTCCCCATGCAAATGTCAGTCTGCGACCCTTCCAAGACTGTCCCATTGTGGCTCGTAGTGTCCCCAAGCCGAATTATTTCTCCAGCCATGTAATACCCTTGAATCAGTGAATCCAAGATTGTATTTCTGACCATTTCTTGATGTCGCACTGTTGAGCTACCGCACGACAGCTTTCGCATTTGGGGCCAGCGGCTGCATGCCTTGATCGCATAAAATCATTTCCGCATCTCGGCCACGACGTATCCAAAATCAAAGAGTTACGTAGCGCATTTTTGGGTCCCACGCGGAAACGAATTTGCGCTAAGATGCTGATCTTTCAGAAGAAGTGCTGAGACTTGAAAACTGCCGACGGTTAATCCCGTTCGTGAGTTCGAATCTCACCGCTCCGCCAATAAGAAATTCCAGGATGTTCCAGAACGTCCCAAGAGCCGCGATCCTCCCAGTGAGTTCGCGGTTTTTTTGCCCCCCAAAACGTCCGAGGCAATCCCTTTACATCCCAGTTTTTTTCGAAATTCACCGCACCGCCAAAGATTAAATTCACGCCCAGCGTTCAACGGCGCAGTCATGCACTCAGGCCAGCGACACGTGGCACCCTACCTGGTCGAGCGCTTTATTCCCCAATCCACATGCTTTATCGGTAGGCCATGTGAGGGGGCTCATCACCATCCCCCAGTTATACACATTTCCTCCACCGTCGCGGTAGACCCAATGCACCAATTCGTTTTTGCTGTTCATGATCCCCAGGATGCCTTGTCCACCCGGATCGGCGTTGCTGGTGAGAGTTGCCGTCGGTATACCGCATATCACCTGTACGTACAGTGTCAATGCTTCCGGCGTCATCGCGCATTGGAACTCATTGCTGCGGTCGATGAAAATCTGGGCGCGCACTGCCCGATCGGCAGCGCTGAGAAATCCCTCAACTCCTAGCTTCATCAGATCCGAATTGAGTTCCTTATTCAACGCTACGAGCCCGGGGATTAGCTCAGTCCGAAACGCGCGCACGTATTTCAGGAACGTCATCACCTCGACCAACAGCGCCAATTGGATTTCCTGCGAAGTTTTCGAGTGAACCCGGCTCCTCAAACGTACGTCCGAGCTGTACAGGTGGGAAAGGGCAGACGTGAAACCGCATATTCCCCACGTCCTGTTGTAATAGCTGATAATTTCGGCCGGCATAATACCTCCAGTCCATTGTCCGTAAGACTGCGGTACCGGAACCCGATTCCGGTGCACCGAGGTCGTCCAACACTTCACGACAGTCTAACGGGCGCGTCCAGGCGAACAAGTAACAACGGGTATCGCATTACGTAACAGGGGGCGCTCTAAAAATAGCCTGAAGATAGGATTAGATGAAACGCGGAGCCGCGCACGATTGACAAGGGCGAACTCATCACATAAATAATTTCATAGCTATAATTTACTGTTGCGAAATTTTTAATTTTTCCGCAGCACTTCTTATCGATTGGTTTAAAACTAGGAAATCCATTCTTCGGAAGTTACTACTTATTGATAGTTTTTTTTGATTCAAGAGGAAAGTATGGCAATTGACGTATATCTGCAAATTGAAGGTATTAAAGGCGAGTCCCAAGACGACAAGCACAAAGAATGGATCGAAGTAAGGGGTATTCACTGGGGCGTGCATCAGCCTAAAAGTGCTACCGCATCGACTGGCGGAGGTCACACTGCAGAACGCGCAGAATTGTCGGACATTTCCTTCTCCAAGCTCAGCGACCTGTCGTCGCCAATCCTGCTGCAAACATGTGCAGCCGGCAAGACCATCCCAAAAGCCAAGTTTGAATTCTTCCGTGCCGATGGCAATGGCGATCGCGTGAAGTATTTCGACATCGAACTCGAAAATGTCCTGATCAGCATGGTGACCCCGCACTTGGGCGGAAGCGACACCCTTCTGACTGAGAACGTCAACTTGAAGTTCTCGAAAGTGAAGTGGAAGTACACGCAGCAGAAGATTGGCGGTGGCACTGGCGGCAATACGTCTGGCGGCTGGGATCTGGCAACCAACAAAGTCGCTTAAAGGCGGATCATGCCACTTAATCTGGATCAATTCGCGCAACATTTGCGGACAAATGCGCTCCCCGGATTTGGACAGGGTAAATGCGCGAAGTATGTACGCATGGCGCTTCAGGCCGGCGGGGCGCAAATTTCGCAGTATGCCCCGGCGGGGAGAGATTTTGGCCCGGTTCTGCTTCAGCTCGGCTTCCATGCAATTACAGTCGACAACCCGGACACCTTTCATTTTATGAAGGGGGACGTGATGGTCATGCAACCGTATACCGGTGGCAATCAGAATGGACATGTGGCCGGCTACGATGGAAGCAAGTGGATTTCCGACTTCATTCAAAGTGACTTCTGGGCAGGTCCCGGATACAGAGCAGAAAGACCAAGTCATGTTGTCTATCACTATTAAGGGCCTGTGCGCAGCCGCTTTGCTTGCAGTACTCTGCGCCAGTGCAAGCGCACAGGAAAGCAAGCATCCTCCGCAATCCCTGCGCGATCCCATTCTGGGTCTGCGGCTCCCTTCTGCAGGCCTCAAACTGGATCCTGTGCCTGAAGATATCCGCGCACTGTGTGCGCAGATGGCCGACTCTGAGACTTGGACCACGCGCCAATGGATTTTTGGAGTAGCGAAGAATTCCACAGATACGTATTACCTCGTTAACGGGTATTCCAAGCGCCGCAACCCCAAACCAGGCGAGAGACCGTATCTTCAACACAAAGATGGGGGCGTTTATAAGGTCTCCGGCACCGAGTGCACTGGCGATCCGGCGCGAGAGACGTTTGTGGTGCGCGACCCGCGGCAAATTCCACGGGAAGTACTACAGGAACTCGCCCAGGATCTGGTAACTCGCCTGGCACGCGCCGCGGGAGGTGAGCAACGCTTGCGGGCTGAGATTAAGAAACAGCGTATCGATCTTCATCAGTTGTCGCCCGAGATGCAAGAGGCGTTCAAACCTTACTTTGGTCTCGCACATTAGTTAAGGCGGCCTTTCTTGGTTTTTCCAGTAGAAGGCAGGGTTTCGGCCCTGTCTTCTTCTCGCTTCCTGCCAACGAAATGCCCAGAAGTGCGCTAATTTGCGACGTGCTGATTTCGATGAATATGCCGGTTCCCGAGCAGACGGTTGTGCCGTTCCCGTAATAGGCGTAGCCCTTCCCCTGTGCTAACATCCGAGGTCCAAATTTACAGGCCCCACCATGACCGCATCCCGCCGCTATAACAAACGCCAACTCAAGAAAAAGCACCTCGGTGAATTCCAGGAATTCGGCTTCCTCGTCGAGGCACAACTGGTCGGCACCCTGACCCTGGCCGAGCACAACGCCCTGATCCACCAATTCCTCGAAGAAGCCATCGAAGCCAATGGCCTCGCGTTTGGCGGTGGCTACAGCGACGACTTCGGCGGTATCGTGGTGTCGAACAAGCCGTATGGCAAAGTCGACGAAAGCCACCGCGCCCTGGTGCAGGATTGGCTGTCCAAACACAGCAAACTGACCAACGTCAAAGTCGGCGAACTGCGCGACGCCTGGTACGGTTGGGGTTAATTGCGCGTCGAGTGCTTCCAATGACCAGGAAAGGGCGGCCACATCGGCCGCCCTTTTTTCGTTCTTCGCCCGTTACAGGGAAGATGCGGGCCCTGCTAGTCGCGGGGGGCCAGGCGGATCATAGCGGACGGCCTTCCGGCTTGTGTCTGGCCCGGCAATACCATTAGCGGGGCGGCTCGAACAAAGAGATCCTGCGCACAGCGATTTTGCCCGCCTTTGTCCGTCATCCGACTTTGAAGCAAACCCGGTAAACCAGGGTCAGACCCAAGGGTCTGACCCGACCGCTTGCCTGCGACTAATAAGTAGGGCGGCGTCCCGGTAGGCGGCGATGAGCCTAGTTTTACTGTGCTAACCTTGCCATTCCACTAAGTAAGGAAGGCATCTGTGAAATTACTACTTCTCGTCGCCGCCGTCATACTGGCTTTGCCGGCCCAGGCTTCGCAACAATTCAATGTGCCATCGGCGCCGGGTGTCACGCTGGCTGTCACGGAGGTCGGGCAGCACCGGGGCAAGCGCCCTATCCTGCTGGTGCATGGTGCGCGGGTCAGTTCAAAGGCTTCGTTCGACCTGCCTGTGGCGGGCGGCTCGCTGGCGGCCGACCTGGCGGCGCGCGGGTTTGATGTCTATACGCTTGATGTGCGTGGATATGGCGCATCCACACGGTTGGCCGAGATGGAGTCCGCGCCGACGGCCGGCGCCGCCTTGGTGCGCACCAATACTGCGGTTGAAGATATCGATGCGGCGGTGGACTTCGTGCGCCAGCGTAGTGGCGGTATGAAGGTGGCGCTGCTTGGCTGGGCGACCGGCGGCCAGTGGGCGGGGCATTATGCAACGCTGCACTCGCCCAAACTCAGTGCGATTGTCATGCTGAACAGCCTTTATCGCGGAGCTTCCGCACATCCGCTGATCGGGCGCGGAACGGGGTTGGAGGACAAGGAGCGGCCGGGAGCCTTCAACCGCGCGGCTTGCGGCAATTACCGCGTGTCGGATGCGGCGTCCACGCTGGGTGCGTGGGACCGCACCTTGGGCGAGGACAAAGACAGCGCGCGCGATCCGGCCGTTGCGAAGGCCTACGTCGAGGCAGCGCTGGATAGCGACAGCACCAGCCGCCAGCGCGAGCCGCGCAGCTTCCGTGCACCATGCGGGGCGATGGAAGACAGCTTCTACCTCGCGACCGGCCGCCAATTGTGGGACGCTTCGCTGATCACAGCGCCGGTACTGGCTATCGCTGGTGAGAAGGATTTCTGGTCGCGGCCGGAGGATATGCACAACCTGCAGGCGGACCTGGTGCACGCTGCGGCCGTGCGCATGGTCCGCATTTCGAACGCAACCCACTTCCTGCACCTGGAACGTCCGGCGCGCGGGCGCGCGCAACTCATCGATGAAGTGGACAGCTTCGTGCCGCGGTAGGGCTTGAGCGCTGCGGCATAAGTGCTACTCTGGTTGGTAATCCTTTTCGCGGGAGGCCGTCGTGCTTAGATTTTTCAGCAAGCTTGCAGCAATGTTCCTGTTCGCTGGTGCGGCCGTGGCACAGACCACACCGCAAGCCGTAGGCGTGGTTGTCATGCATGGCAAAGGTGGTTCGCCGACAAAGTTCGTGGCAGAACTGGCGTCCGGCCTGGAAGCGAAGGGGCACCTGGTCGCGAATATCGAGATGCCCTGGTCGGGCAACCGCAACTACGACGTCGACCCGGCTGCGGCCGAAGCAGAAGTCGATGCGGCGCTGGACAGGTTGCGCGTAAAGGGCGCGAACCGCTTGTTCGTGGCGGGTCACAGCCAGGGTGGTACGTTTGCGCTCTACTACGGCAGCAAGCACGCCGTGGATGGCATCATCTCCATTGCCCCAGGTGCCAGCACCGCCAGCCAGGTGATTCGCGAGAAGCTGGGTGGAACGCTGGAGGAGGCGCGCAAACTGGTGGCGGCGGGCAAAGGCGGCGAGACGGCGCGGTTGCAAGATTTCGAAGGCGCCAAGGGAACCTATGTCGTTGTCTGCAAGCCTGACAACTACGTGTCCTGGTTCGATCCCGATGGCGCCATGAACCTGACGAAATCGATTCGCGCCATGCGGCCAGGAACGCCGGTCCTGCTGGTGGTACCGAAGAACGATTACCCTGGCCTGCTCAAGGCCAGGCAGGCAAACTTTGATGCCCTGCCCCGCAATCCGCTGACGAAGCTGTATGAGCCGGACGCCACGCACACCGGTGCGCCTGCGGCATCGCATGAGGAAATCTCACGCTGGATGATGGAGGTGGCGCGCTAGCCGCTCCGCGCTAACAGGGCTTGGGCTTGACGGCAGCGAACTGGCAGTCGAGCGGCCGGAAGAATTCGCGAGAGGTACCGTAGGATTTGTTGTAGCGGTCGAAGATGCGGTCGATTTCACCGGATTTGTACAGCGCAGCGACGCCGTGCTCGAAGCTGTCGCGCTGTTCTGCCGTGCGGAATATGAACCAGTATTCGTTCGGCTTGCCGAGGATGTCGTGGTACACGAGATCAAAGTCGCCGTCGCGCAGGTAGGACTGGCGGCTCAGGTAGTAATTGAAAATATCCCGCTGCGAGATCACCACATCCACCTGCCTCAGTACAAGCAGCGGTGACTGCAGCGTCAACGGTTCCGAGTAGCGCGGATTGCCTTGCACCGCTTCGCGATAGCCGCCGCCCAACATCTGGCTGGCGCCGTTGAAGGCGGTGACACGGTATCGGGACAATTCAGCAACCGAATCGAGGTGCGGCAAGGCCGCGCGGCGGGTGATCGCCATATTATGGAAGCTGGTCACGGGCCAGCGGCTCATCACGCCAACCGGCGCCATCGAAGGCTTGCCATTGGTGGAGACGTCCACCAGGCCGCTGCGCAGCGCATCTTCGGTGCGCTTCATCGGCAGGTAGAAGAATTCGGCGCCGATGCCCTGGGTTGCCATTGCTTCGCGCAGCACGTCGACCATCAGGCCGCTTTGGCGGTCGGGCATGACAAAGGGGGCGATGTCGTCCTGCAGCCCGAACTTGATGCGCGCCGGTTCTGCTGCCTGCGCGGCGCAAGAGATCAGCAATGCCAGGGCGGAGGCGCGGAACATGGTCAGCCGGCGGCGGCGATGGGTTCCGGCGGAGCCCAGTTCTGCAATAGAGCGTTCTCGAATTCGAGCGCGGGCAAGGGGCGCGAGAAAAGGTAGCCTTGCACTTCGTCGCAACCGGAATCTTTGAGGAAGGCCAGTTGTTCCGCGGTTTCCACACCTTCGGCGATCACCTTGTGGTTCAGTTGCTGGGCGATGCTGATGATGGTGCTGGCAATGGCGCAGTCGTTGGTGTCGAGTGGAATGCCGGTGGTGAAGGAGCGGTCGATCTTCAGCGTGTCGATCGGGAAGCGCTTCAGGTAGGACAGGCTGGAGTAGCCGGTGCCAAAGTCGTCCAGCGACAGTGTGATGCCGGCCGCCGTCAGGCGGTCCATGATGCCGATCACGCGCTCGATATTGTGCATCAGGGTGGACTCGGTGATTTCCAGTTCCAGCCACGATGGTTCGAGGCCATAGCGCGCCAGCGTTTCCATCACGCGGCCCGGCAGCGCGGAGGTGAATTCGCGCGCCGATACGTTGACCGCCAGGCGCACCGGCGGCAAGCCCTTTTCTTTCCATGCCTGCGCCTGCGCACAAGCGGCTTCCAGCACCCATTCGCCGACCTGCACCACCAGGCCGGTTGCCTCCGCCAGTGGAATGAATTCGGCCGGCGGCACCAGGCCGCGCTCGGGGTGCTTCCAGCGCACCAGCGCTTCGGCGCCGATGATCTTGCCGGTGCTGATTTCAAACTTGGGCTGGTAATGCAGCAGCAGTTGCCCGTTGCCCAGGGCCTGGCGCAGGCCCGATTCGATGCGCATGCGTTCCTGCATGCCCTTGTTCATGTCCTGGCTGTAGAAGGCGATGTGCTCGCCGTCCGTCGAGGAATTCTGCTTGGCGCGGTACATGGCGATATCGGCCAGGCGCAGCAGGGTTTCCGCGTCATTGCCATCCTGCGGGTAGACGCTGATGCCAATCGAGGCGCTGACGCGCAGGTCGTGGCCCTCGATCAGGAAAGGCTCGTTCAGCGCCGATAGCAGCTTGTTCGCCACCATGCTGGCTTCGTAATGCTGGTGGATGTCGAACAGGCCGACCGCAAATTCGTCGCCGGACAGGCGCGCCACCACATCCTGGTCGCGCAGGGCCAGGCGGAAGCGCTGCGACACTTCGCGCAGCAGCGCATCGCCCACCGCGCGGCCCAGCGTGTCGTTAATCAGCTTGAAGCGATTCAGGTCGATGAACATCACGCAGCCGTCGGCCTTGCTGCGCTGGGCTACGGTCATGGCCTGGTCGACCAGCTTGGTCAGCAGCGAACGGTTCGGCAGGCTGGTCAGCGCATCGTAGTAAGCCAGGTGGTGGATGCGTTCCTCCGCCTCCTTGCGCTCCGTGATATCGGTCAGGTAGGCGACCAGGCCGATCGAGCGGTCTTCCATATCGCAAAGCTGCGACAGCGACAGGCTGGCCCAGAATACGTCGCCGTTCTTTTTCTTGCGGCGCACTTCCATCAGGCGGCCGCCCTGCTCCAGGAACTCATCGCCGAGGTCTTCGTCTTCGTCGTCGT
The DNA here is from genome assembly GCF_001425005.1 of Duganella sp. Root336D2. Classification (GTDB taxonomy): domain Bacteria; phylum Pseudomonadota; class Gammaproteobacteria; order Burkholderiales; family Burkholderiaceae_D; genus Rugamonas. The sequence continues at coordinate 248,678 of NZ_LMDB01000035.1, forward strand.
AGAGGAAGATGATGTTGCGCCCCACCGCCTCCACCGCCGAATAGCCGAACAGGCGCTCGGCGCCCTTGTTCCAGCTTGTGATGAAGCCATTCAGGTCCATGGTCAGCACCGATTCGTGAATCTGGTCCAGTATCTGGGTCTGGTGCTGCAAGCGCGCTTCCACTTGAACATAGGCGTGGGTGGTGCGCTGAGCTATCGAATGCACCTGCAGCACGCTGCCGGCGAGGCTGGCCAGGCTGGCCAGGTTGTGCCGGCTGGTTTCAGTGTAGTTGTCGAGGCCGGAAACTTCAAAGCGGCCGAAATACTGCTGGTCGTATTGGATCAGCTGCGACAGGCCGCTTTCCCATCCTGGCAAACCGGTGGCCGGGGTCATTTCGCCCGGCACGTAGCGGCCGTGCGGGCTGCCGGTGACCTCGCGTGCAATGCGGCCCAGCTCTTCCACCAGCGCGCGGCCGCGCAGGCGCAGCACCGCATCGCACACGGCGGCACTGCTGGCGAGGAAGTTGGCGACCGGTTGCTCGTGCATGCCTACACGTTCCTGCTGACCTGCAGGGCCCAATGGTAGGCCTGCAACAGGCTGCGCCAATACATTTCATTGTCGATGCCGACGTCGCGCAGCGCGCTTGCCTGCGGTTCGTGCATTTCCACCAGCGCCAGCATTTCGCCCAGGCCGCCGCTGCGGTCCAGCAGGGCCGCGACGACGTCCAGGTCCAAGTTCAGTGCCGATACGATTTCGGTCATCGGCATCGCCAGCAATACATCGAGCAGGGAAAACACGCCAACCAGGAAAGCCATGTCCTGTTCATCGCGTTCGCCTTGGCGCAGCTTGCACAAGGCTTCCATTTGCGCGGCGCGCAGGGCGGCCAGCGGCAGCAGGACATTGGCCGGGCCGTCGGCTTGCTGGCGCGCGTACAGCAGCAGCTGCAGCCAGCGTTGCAGCTGGCGGCGGCCCAGCAGGTTGATGGCCTGGCCGAAGTTGTGGATCGGATTGCTGCTCGGCGCAAAGGCAGCGGAGTTCACCAGCTTGAGCAACTGGAAGGACAGCGCCGGGTCCTGCTTCAGCAGGGTTTCCAGTTCGCGCGAGTCGGCGTCCTGCGCCAGCAGCCCAAGCAGGGCAAGCAGGCGTTTGCGGGTGGTGCCGTCGCCCTGCCCCGTGTCCCGCTCCTGCGCGCGCGGCAGCTCGCCACGGAACAGGGTAAAGCCGGCTTTGCGGCATTCGTCGACGCGCATGGTATCGGCGTTGCGGGCCAGGTGCGGGCCGGGCAACGACATCATCGCCAGCGCGCCGGGCAGCGCATCGGCGCAATCGACGTCGAGGCCACGGATGCCGGCTTGCGCGGCGGCGATGCCTGCATCGCCATCGGCCAGCAAGCGCAGGCCGCGGTCGGCCAGCTGTCTGCAGCACTTCTGCACAGCTTCATCGGCCAGCAACGCAGCCGGTACGGTGAATACGATGCGCTCGAGCGGCAGGCTATCGAGCTGCGTCGCATCGAGTGCAAGCGGGTCGGCAAGGGGAATGAAGTAATCGAGCGAACCCAGTTCTTCGGATTCAGGACAGCACAGGAGTGATTGCAGCACGGGCAGCGAGGCCGCCACCGGCATTTGAAATGCCAGTCCTACCCAGTGATTTTGGGTGTCCATGACAGGCTTGATTCCCACCAGCGGTAACGATTTCGGGTCTGACTCAAACATCGGAATCTCAGGTGTGGCAACGCTAACAATGGTAAATGGTCTATTGATGTAAAGCAACCATTGAGCGCGCACAGACACCCTGTGTTACAAGACTCGGGGAGTCTAACAGAAATTGTCCAAAAATCAGCTTTTTAGTGGTAGAGGAGGCAATCGAATTGCCAGATTTGTATCAGCAACGATACATTACTGATTAATTTAGCAATTTTCTATTTATCGAATTGTGCGTGTTGAACGGCAAACTTGATCAGTTCTGCCTGGCCTTCAATGCCAAGCTTGCGTTTGATGTTAAGGCGGTGGGTTTCCACCGTGCGCACGCTGAGGTCCAGTTCGCGCGCAATATGCTTGTTCGATTCGCCATTGGCGAGGTGGCGCAGCACCTCCGCTTCGCGCGTGGTGAGCTGGTTGTCCTGGGCCATGGGCTTGGCCAGCTGCTGCGCCAGGTTGGCGCTGTAGTAGATGCCGCCGGCCATGACCGTTTCGATGGCGACCACGATGTCCTTGCCCGGCGCATCTTTCAGCACGTAGCCTCGGGCGCCGGCCTGGATCGCCTGGGTCACGTATTCCAGCTTGTCGTGCATCGACAGGATCAGCACCGCAATCGACGGGAACTGGCGCTTGAACAAGGCGGTGGCTTCGATGCCGTTGGTGCCGCGCATATTGATGTCCATCAGGACCAGGTCGGGACTGTGCAGGCGCGCAGCTTCCAGCGCTTCGGCGGCGCTGCCTGCCTCGCCTACCACTTCGAATTGCGCCATGGCTTCCAGCCGCGCGCGCAGGCCGTCGCGTACCAGGGGATGGTCGTCTACCAGCAGGATACTTGTCCGCAGCTCACTCATTTTTTGCCTTTGTTGTCTACGCGCGCCAGCACAATGGTGCCGGCGGGCGAGGATTCGATGCGGAACTGGCCGCCGATCGCTTCCATGCGCTCCATCATATTCCGTAATCCGATGCCCCGCTTCGGATGGCCGGCAATGCCCTCGGCATCGAAACCGCTGCCATTGTCGGCAATGCGCAGCGCGACGCCCTCGGCATCGCCTTCGAGGCCGATGTTGATGCTGGTAGCGGCAGCGTGGCGCTCGATATTGGTCAGCGCTTCCTGCGCAATACGGAACAGCACCGTGTTCGCCACGTCCGGCAGGGCGTCGGTACAACCGGTGGCGCTGAACGCCACGTCGACGCCAATGTGTTCGCGGAATTCTGAGGCAAGGTGGTCGAGCGCGGCGGCCAGGCCCAGGTCGTCCAGGATGGCGGGGCGCAGGTTGTGCGAGATGCGGCGCACTTCGCCCAGCACATTGTTCAATTGCTCCGCGGTGTGCTCGAAGGCTGCCTTGGCCTTGTCCTGCTGCGCCGGGTTGCCGAGGCGGATAATGCCGGCCTCGATCTGCAGCTTGATCGAGACCAGCCACTGGCTGATGCCGTCGTGCAGGTCGCGCGACAGGCGCGCCCTTTCCTCTTCCTGCGATTCGACCACGCGCTGCGCCAGCACTTTGAGCTTGGCATCAGCCACGCGGTATTCGCGGATATTCAGCGCCAGGCCGGACACGCCTACAGCCACCAGCGCCAGCGCCGCAATCGCCGTCATCCACAGCAAGGTATTGCGGATATTGCCGCGCTGCTGGGCGTCGACCTTGGCCAGCGCCGCGTCGACGTCATCGAGATAGATGCCGGTGCCCAGCATCCAGCCCCATTCCGGCAGCGGTATCACGTAGCCCAGCTTGGGGGCCGACTTGTGGGTGGAGGGCTTGACCCAGTTGTAGCGCTCCAGCCCTCCCCCTTCACGGGCGCGTGTCAGCAGGCGCTGGATGGTGGGGTTGCCCTCCTGGTCCTTCAGCATGAACAGGTTCTGCCCCACCAGCTCCGGCTGGCGCGGATGCATCAGCGAATTGCCCTGCATGTCGTAGACGAAGAAATAGCCGTCATCACCAAAGCTCAGGGTGGACAGGATGCGTTTCGCTTCGTCGAGCGTGGCCTGGTCATTGCGGCCGGATTTGACCAGGTGCGCAATCGAATGGTTGGCCAGCGTGACGTAGTGTTTGAGTTCCGCTTCCTTGCTGGCCAGGTAGGCCTGCTGGATGGTGTCGCGCTGCTGGCGGGCGAGCGTGGTCGCCTGGTAGCGCACCGCGACGGCGATCGCGCACAGGGCCAGGATCAAGGGCGCAATGGCCAGGAACAGGAACTTTTGCCGCAGCTTCATGCGGCGATTGTAAGCCCGCTCCTGCGTGCTTGTCCTACGTAGTTATACGGACCGCGTTTGCGTAGTGGTGCGCTTGTGACAGATATTCAATTCCTGAATACTGGCCATTCATCCTTGGAGGAGACCCCGATGAATCCCACTATGAAGAAACTTGGCTGGGCAGCGATGTCCGTGCTGGGTGCGAGCGCCCTGGGCGTGATCGCGCTGAAGCGCGGCGAACCTGTCAGCGCCATCTGGCTGGTGATTGCAGCCGTTTGCGTGTACCTGATTGCGTACCGCTTCTACAGCCTGTTTATTGCCAAAAACGTCATGGGCCTGGAGGCTGACCGCCTGACCCCGGCCTATAAATACAACGATGGCCTGGACTATGTGCCGACCAATAAGAACGTGCTGTTCGGCCACCACTTCGCCGCAATCGCCGGCGCCGGCCCGCTGGTCGGCCCCGTGCTGGCGGCGCAGATGGGCTACCTGCCCGGCATGCTGTGGATCCTGGCGGGCGTGGTGTTCGCCGGCGCGGTGCAGGACTTCATGGTGCTGTTCATCTCCACCCGCCGCGATGGCCGTTCGCTGGGTGACCTGATCAAGTCCGAACTGGGGCCGGTGCCGGGCAATATCGCGCTGCTGGGCACCTTCATGATCATGGTGATCATCCTGGCCGTGCTGGCGCTGATCGTGGTGAAGGCGCTGGCGCACTCGCCTTGGGGCTCGTTCACCGTGATGGCCACCATCCCGATCGCGCTGTTCATGGGCGTCTACTCGCGCTACATTCGCGTCGGCCGCGTCGGCGAAGTGTCGCTGATCGGCTTCGTGCTGCTGATGCTGGCGATCTTCGGCGGCCAGTGGGTGCAGGAGAACCCTGCGCTGGCGCCAATGTTCACCTTCTCCGGCACTGAACTGACCTGGATGCTGATCGGCTACGGCTTCATCGCCTCCGTCCTGCCGGTGTGGCTGCTGCTGGCGCCGCGCGACTACCTGTCCACCTTCCTCAAGATCGGCACCATCGTCGGCCTGGCGCTGGGCATCCTGATCGTGTCGCCGATGCTGCAAATGCCTTCGCTGACCAAATTCATCGACGGCACCGGCCCGGTATGGTCCGGCAACCTGTTCCCCTTCCTGTTCATCACCATCGCCTGCGGCGCCGTGTCCGGCTTCCATGCGCTGATCTCCTCCGGCACCACGCCGAAGATGATCGAGAACGAAACCCATGCCCGCTTCATCGGCTACGGCGCGATGCTGATGGAATCCTTCGTCGCCATCATGGCGCTGATCGCCGCTTCGACCATCGAGCCAGGCGTGTACTTCGCGATGAATAGCCCGGCCGCACTGCTCGGCACCACCGCCGAATCGGCAGCGCAGGCGATTTCCCAGTGGGGTTTCTACGTCACGCCTGAAATGCTGACGCAGACCGCAAAGGACGTCGGTGAATCGACCATCATCTCGCGTGCCGGCGGCGCACCTACCCTGGCGGTCGGCATGGCGCACATCCTGTCCAACGTGGTTGGCGGCAAGGCCATGATGGCGTTCTGGTACCACTTCGCCATCCTGTTCGAAGCGCTGTTCATCCTGACCGCTGTCGACGCGGGCACCCGCGCCGGCCGCTTCATGCTGCAGGATTTGCTGGGCTCCTTCTCGCCATCGCTGAAGCGCACCGATTCCGTGTTTGCCAGCCTGCTGGCCACCGGCCTTTGCGTGGCGGCCTGGGGCTACTTCCTGTACCAGGGCGTGGTCGATCCGCTGGGCGGCATCAACACCCTGTGGCCACTGTTCGGTATCGCCAACCAGATGCTGGCCGCGATTGCGCTGATCCTGGGGACCTGCGTGCTATTCAAGATGAAGCGCGCCAAGTACGCCTGGGTCACCATCCTGCCGACCATCTGGCTGCTGCTGTGCACCCTGACCGCCGGCTGGCAGAAGATCTTCGACGCCAATCCGAAGATTGGCTTCATGGCCCACGCCGCGAAATACCAGGCGGCCCTGGCAGACGGCAAGGTGCTGGCGCCGGCCAAGTCGATCGAACAGATGCAGCAGGTGATCTTCAACGACTACCTGGATGCGGGCCTGGCAGCCTTCTTCATGATCGTCGTGGTCAGCGTGCTGGTGTTCGGCGTGCGTACCGCATTGGCGGCCTGGAACGCCAGCCGCCCAACCCACAACGAAGCCCCGGCCCAATACGCCGCCGCGGCCAAATAAGACCATGCTGGGCGAAATCGTCAAGGCTGGCCGCTACCTCGGGCAGAGCATGCGGCTGATGTGCGGCCTGCCGGAATACGACACCTACGTCGCCCATCGCGAGGCCACCCACCCGGGTGAGCCCGTGATGAGCTACGAGGAATTCTTCCGCGAGCGGCAAGAAGCGCGCTACGGCGGCGCCGGAAAACGCGGCGGCTGCTGCTAGAAATGTCCACCTTGGTTCCTGACCCCAAGGTGGACATTGTTGCTAGCGACTAAAAGTTAGAGCCAGATCAAAGTGTCGAAATTCTTAGCATTTATTCTTTGCCCGATGGAATCGTCCTTCGGCGGCGAAAATGCTCAACTTCGAACGGTCCGGCTTAAGCCAGAAACTGACCATCATCTCCGTGCTCACCACCGGCAGCGCCTTGCTGCTGGTGTTCGTGGCATTCGCCGTCGCGTCCATCCTTTCCCACACCAGCGAGGAGCGCAAGCAGCTTACCTCGCTGGCTGATGTCATCGGCGCCAACAGCGTCGCTTCCCTGCTCTATTCCGACCGGCCGACGGCCGAACAGGCCCTGGCTGCGTTGGCGGTGAAAAGCGACATCACGCGCGCTGCCCTGTTCGACCGCGACGGCGAACTGTTTGCCTCCTACCCTGCCCTGCGCCAACTGGGGCCCGCCGCGTTGGACGCGGCGCGCCTTAAGCAACTGGCGTCCGGCGAACTGGCTGAACGCGACGGTCCGCCCTGGGCGCCGCTGTTGCGGCTCTATCGGCCGGTGCGGGTGCGCCAGCATGTCATCGGGGCGGTGATGATCGAGGCCGGCCAGGCCTCGCTGTGGCTGGGCATCCTGCGCAACCTTGGCATTACGGCAGCCGCCACCGCGTCCTCGTTCGGGCTGGCGCTGGTGCTGTCGGCGCGCTTCCGCGAAGGCATTGCGGCGCCCATCGCGCAATTGATCGCGGCGGCGGATAAGGTCAGCAGCAGCCAGACCTACGCCCAGGTGCAGCACCAGCGCAGCGATGAACTGGGTACGCTGATCGATAGTTTCAACGGCATGCTGGCGCAGATCGAGAACCGCGACACCAAGCTGGCCCAGTACCGCGGCGAGCTGGAACGGCAGGTCAGCATCCGCACCGCGCAGCTGGAAAAGGCCAAGGATTCAGCGGAGGCGGCCAGCCAGGCCAAGAGCGCCTTCCTGGCCAATATGTCGCACGAAATCCGCACGCCGATGAACGGGGTGCTGGGCATGGCGGAGCTGCTGGCGGCAACCGAGCTCACCGAAACCCAGCGCCATTACACCAGCATGGTGCGCCGCTCGGGCGAGCACCTGCTGGTGATCATCAACGACATCCTCGATTTCTCCAAGGTCGAAGCGGGCAAGCTGACCGTTGAATACATCAACTTCAACCTGCGCGAGCTGCTGGACGATATCGAAAACGTGTTCGCGCCACAGGCCCAGGCCAAGGGCATTGAAATGGAGTTCGCAGTGGCGAACAACATCCCGCTGGCGATCTGCGGCGATCCGAACCGGCTGCGGCAGGTGATCGTCAACCTGCTGGGCAATGCGGTCAAGTTCACCGACCAGGGGCGGATCAAGGTGGCGGTACGGGTGGCGGAGGAGGATGCGCAGTCGGCGCGGCTGCGGCTTGAAGTGCACGATACCGGCATCGGCGTGACGCGCGAGGCACGGGCGCACATCTTCGACTCATTCTCGCAGGGCGATGGTTCGACTACGCGCAAGCACGGCGGCACCGGACTTGGCCTGGCGATTTCCAAGCAGCTGGTGGAGCTGATGGGAGGCACGATCGGGGTCGACAACGCGCTGGGGCGCGGTTCGGTGTTCTGGTTCACCGTGCAATTCGACAAGCGGCGCGTGGATGCGGATGATGCGGGCTTCCAGCAGAAGCCAACCAAGGGCCTGCGCGCACTGGTGGTCGACCGGCAGGCTGAAAGCGCGCTGGCGCTGCAACGCTTGCTGGCGCGCTGGCATTTGCAAGGCAATTGCGTGCCCAGCGCAGCGGATGCCTTGCGTGAACTGCACGCGGCGGCCATGCGCGGGATGCCCTATGACGTGGCATTGCTCGAGATGGGGCTGGACGATATCGGCGGGCTGGCGCTGGCGGCCGAAATCAAATCCGATCCTGATATTTCTTCGGTGCGCCTGATCTTGCTGGCCTCCGAGCGCAATGCGGCGGACCAGGTGCAACGCCGCGCCGCAGGCGTGGCTTTCCAGCTGATCAAGCCAGTGCGCGAACCGGACCTTTACGACTGCATCGTGACGCCGGCGCGCGCCAATGAAGGGGTGGGCGCGGCGGGACTGGCCGGCATTCCGTCATCGCAGTCCTCGCCGCGGCCGCGGCACGGCCAGCGGCCGCGCGCCCTGCTGGCCGAGGATAATCCGGTAAACGTGGAGGTGGCGTCGGCCATGCTGCGCGGCCTGGGCATGGAGGTGGCCTGCGCCGCCAACGGCGAAGAGGCGCTTGCCGCCGTGCGGGCCGGCGATTACGACCTGGTCCTGATGGACTGCATGATGCCGGTCATGGACGGCATGGCCGCTACCGCCGAAATCCGCCGCCTGGAGCAGCAGCGCGGCCGGACACGCACGACACCCATCGTCGCCATCACGGCCAACGCGCTGCAGGGCGACCGCGAACGCTGCCTGGCCGCTGGGATGGACGACTACATCAGCAAGCCTTTTTCACAGCAGGCACTGGCCGACACCCTCGGGCGCTGGATTGCCCTGCCGCGTCCAACTCGCGCTCCCGAAGCGCAGGCCGCCGCGCCGGGCCAGGCCACTCCCGCAACCATCAACCAGCTCGCGCTTGACGCCATCCGCGCCCTCAGTGCCGAGCAAGGAGAGCTATTACTGCAACGCGTCCTGACCACCTTCCTGCAAGACACCCCCCGCCAACTCACAGCTCTGCACGCAGCGGTCGCAGACAGCGACCCATCCACCATCCGCAAGACCGCCCACAGCCTGAAATCCAGCAGCGCCAACGTCGGCGCCGACACGCTGGCCAGGCTGTTCAAGGAACTGGAACAGATGGCACGCGCCGGCCGTACCGACGGCGCGGCCGGCCTGATGGCGCAACTGGAGCGCGAATTCCAGTCAGTCCGGCATTCGCTCAGTATCATCCTGCCGAAGGGAGCATGAAATCATGGCAGCGCTCTATTCACCCAAACGCGGCACCGTGCTGGTGGCTGATGACGATCCTGTCATGCGCCTGTTAATGCTTGAAATGCTGGCCCAGGTCGGGCTCGACGCGGTGGAAGCGAGCGACGGCCGCGCCGCTATTACCAGTTTCCGCGACAATGCGCCGGACCTTGTGCTGCTCGACGTCGACATGCCGCTGCTTGACGGCTTCTCGGTCTGCCGCGCCATCCGCAAGCTGGAAAGCTCGTCCCACATCCCCGTCATCATGGTCACCGGCGGCGACGACCTGGAAGCCGTCACCCAGGCGTATGAAGCCGGCGCCACCGACTTCGTCTCCAAGCCGATCAACTGGCCCATCCTGGGCCACCGCGTGTTGTACGTACTGCGTGCCAGCGATGCCATCGCCCGCCTGCGCATTGCCGATGCCCACAACCGCGCCGTGCTGGCGGCCATCCCCGACACCTTCTTCCGCCTCAGCGCCGACGGCTACTATCTCGATTACGAACAAGGCCACGAGCCCGGCGCCGATTTTGCCAGCCGCGAATGCGTGGGCCGCCACATCCGCGAGGTACTGCCGGCGCCGATCGCAAGCCGCATGCTGGAGCAGCTGTCGGCCGTGCTGCACTCCACTTCCGTGCACTCGGTCGATTACGAGCTGGCGCGCGACGGCGTTGGCCACCACTTTGAAGCGCGGCTGGTCAGCACGGTGTCCGGCGAAGTCCTCGGCCTGGTGCGCGACATCAGCGAACGCAAACGCACCGAAGAGCAGATCCGCAAGCTGGCCTACTGCGATAGCCTGACCGGCATCCCCAACCGCCAGGCCTTCCTTGAAACGCTGGAACGCGAACTGGAGCGCTCGCAACGCGAGCAGCGCAAGTTCGCCATCCTGTTCATGGACCTGGATTCCTTCAAGCGCATCAACGACACGCTGGGCCACAACGTCGGCGACCTGCTGCTGCAGATCGTCACCGAACGCCTGCGCGAGACCATTCGTCCCAGCGACCACCTGTGCAGCCTGGCGCGCCTGGGCGGCGATGAATTCACTATCCTGTTGCCCGATATCGAACGGGTGGACGACGCATTGGCCGTGGCGCACCGCGTGAAGGATGCCATGCGCCGCCCCTTCAACCTGGACGGCCACGAGATCTTCGTCACCGCCAGCATCGGCATCTCGCTCTATCCCGAAGACGGCGAAGACTGCACCTCGCTGCTGAAATTCGCCGACACCGCCATGTACCACGCCAAGAACTGCGGCAAGAACAACGCCAAGCTTTACAGCTCATCGCTCACGATGCAGATCATGAGCCACGTCAAGCTGGAAGTGGGCTTGCGCAAGGCCTTGCAGAACAACGAGCTATACCTGCTGTACCAGCCGCAAGTCGACGTCCCGACGACACGCGTGGTCGGCGTGGAAGCGCTGATACGCTGGCGCCACCCCGAGCACGGCATCATCCCGCCCACGGAGTTCATTCCGCTGGCGGAGGAAACAGGCTTGATCGTGCCGATCGGCGAATGGGTGCTGCGAACCGCATGCGGCCAGGCCCGCGCCTGGCAGCTTGAATGCGAGCGACCGGTCCGCATGGCGATCAACCTTTCCGCGCGCCAGTTCAAGGATGAGAACCTCGCCCAGATCGTGCTGGCAGTGCTGCAGGAAACCGGCCTTGATCCCAGCCTGCTGGAACTGGAACTGACCGAAGGCACCTTGATGGACAACGCCCTTGCCACGCTGGCCACGCTGGAGCAACTGCGCGGCATCGGCGTATTCCTGTCGATCGACGATTTCGGCACCGGCTATTCGTCCATGAGCTACCTGAAACGCTTCGACGTACGCGCACTGAAGATCGACAAGAGCTTCATCAGCGGCCTGCCGCAGGACAGCGAGAACGCCGCCATCACGCGCGCCATCATCGCCATGGCGCACGGCTTGAAAATGATCGTGGTGGCAGAAGGCGTCGAGACGCCCGAGCAACTGGACCTGCTGAAGCACTACGGCTGCGATATGGCGCAAGGCTACCTGCTCGGCCGCCCCGCTTCGCAGGACGCCATCAGCCAGATGCTGGTTTGTGCCGGATCAGGTGCTGCGGCGGTCTAGCATGGCGCGGGCGATAGTGCCGGCGTCGACGTATTCGAGTTCGCCGCCCACCGGCACCCCTCGTGCCAGGCGCGTTACCGCCAGGCCGCGCGCTTTCAGCATTTCACTGATGTAGTGGGCGGTGGCTTCGCCTTCATTGGTGAAATTCGTTGCCAGCACCACTTCCCCCACCACGCCGTCGGCGGCGCGCGCCAGCAGTTTTTCGAGATGGATGTCTTTCGGGCCGATGCCGTCCAGCGGCGACAGGCGGCCCATCAGCACGAAGTACAAGCCTTTGTACGTCAGCGTGGATTCGATCATCGCCTGGTCGGCCGGCGTTTCGACCACGCACAGCTGGCGCCTGTCGCGCGACTCGTCGACGCAGGTGTCGCAGATCTCGGTTTCGGTGAAGGTGTTGCACAGCGCGCAGTGGTGCACCTGCTCCACCGCCTGGTACAGGGCGCGCGAGAGCATGGCGGCCCCTTCGCGGTCGTGCTGCAGCAGGTGGAAGGCCATGCGCTGGGCCGACTTGGGACCGACACCCGGCAGGCGGCGCAGCGCCTCCGTCAAAAATTCAAAGGACTTCGCCATTGGCTCAGGATTGCTTGAAGGCGCTCAGGAAATCGGCCGTCTTGGTTGGCACGAATTCGGTGATCGCGTAGCTGGCGGCACCGGCTTCGTTGAACGGGTCCAGCTCGATCACCGCTTCGATATCGGCCCGGCTGTCGGCTGTGGCAAGAATGACGCCGCCGGTACGCGGCACCAGGCGTCCAGACATCAGGAACATGCCGTTGGCATATTGCTCGCGCAGGTACTCGCTATGCGCGGCGAGGAGCTTGTCGATTTCCTCGGCCGGTTTCAGGTACGTGAGCGTGATGATGAACATGATGGTGCTTTAGAACGGCATCTTGAAGCCAGGCGGCAGCGGCAGGCCGGCGGTCAGGCCGCTCATTTTTTCCGAAGCGGTGGATTCGGCCTTGCGCACGGCGTCGTTGAAGGCGGCGGCCACCAGGTCTTCCAGCATGTCCTTGTCGTCGCCCAGCAGCGATGGGTCGATCGACACGCGCTTGACGTCGTTCTTGCAGGTCATCACGACCTTTACCATGCCGGCGCCGGCCTGGCCCTCGACTTCGATCAGGGCCAGCGCATCCTGCGCCTTCTTCATGTTGTCCTGCATGGCTTGCGCTTGTTTCATCAGGCCGGCCAGTTGGTTCTTCATCATGGTGTGGTTCTCCGTATTTCGGTGTTGAGTATCGGGTTTAGTGCGCTGGCGTCATCGGCGCCACGATCGAGCCGGGCACGATGAAGGCGCCGAATTCGCGCATCATTGCTTTGATAAATGGGTCGGCGGCCACTGTTTCTTCAGCAGCGCGCTGGCAGTTCTCGCGGTGGACCTGGGCTTCGACGCTGGTGGTGTACCAGGCCTTGCCGATTTCGGTCTCGACGCGTGCGGCGCGGCCGAAGCGTTCGGCCAGCGCGGAGGTCAGCTTTTCAACGTTGGCCGGCGTAGCCCAGGTTTCGATCGGGCAGCGGATGCGGAACAGCGCCATATTGCCGTCGAATGCGCAGCTTACCAGCTCGGCCTGGGTGGCCAGCTGCTGCGCTACGCCGCGCAATGGCAGGTGGGCGGCCAGTGCCGGCCAGTTGCCGTCCCAGCCCAGTTCAGGAACCGGGGTGATGACGTATTCGTATGGCGCCTTGGCTGGCGCGGCGGCGCGCTGCTGCGGTGCCGCCTGCGCCATGCCGGAAATATGGTCGGCGCCGGCCGGCATTGCGGAATCTTCGGAGAAGTCGGTTACCCATGGCGGGAGGTCGTCTTCTTCGGCTTGCTGCTGCACTGGAGCAGCGCGGCGTTGCTGCGCTTGCTGCGGGGCTTCCATTACGGTGGCGGCGCCGCCCTGCTCATCCCAGGGCGCGCTGGCCGGCGCGGACGGTGCGCTTGGGGCCGGGGCATCTTCCCACGGTGCCGGCGCGCGTGGTGCGGCCGGCGCGGACGGCATTGCGGCGCGCGGCGCTGCGGATGCCGGCGGCGATGCAGGTGCCTCGGCTTGCGGCGCTGCCGGACGCGCCGGAGCCGGGGCGCGCTGGCCGGTGCGGGCGGCGGCGGCGGCACGTGCGGCTTCCAATGCAGCGGTGATGGCCATCTTTGCAGGGCTCATCGGACGGCTGTCGGCTGCTGGCGCAGGCTGCGGTGCTGGTGCTGGTGCAGGCGCTGCGACAGGCTGCGGCGCGGCGGCGGGCTGCGCGGGCATTGCCGGAGCGGCTGCGGCGGGTGCGGCGGCCGGAACGCTGGCCAGGTGCGAGGCGCTGGCAGCGTTTGCCGCGGGAGCGGCGGCAGGCGCCACTTGCTGGACCGGCGGTGCCGGCGGCACAGGCGGAGCAGCGGTGGTGGACGCAGGCGCCGGCTGGCCGACCGGAACACTCATGCGATCCGCAGTTGCGGACGAAGCAGCCATGGCGGCCGCGGCGGCCGCGCGGGCTGGATTCGCGCCGGCTGGACGAGCCGCTACCGGGGCGCTGGCCGGCTGGCCATCTGCCCCACCGAAGCCGGGCCGAAAGGCAAGCATGCGTAACAGGGTCATGGAGAAGCCGGCATATTCATCCGGCGCCAGCCCCAGTTCATTGCGACCGTGTACCGCGATCTGGTAATACAACTGCACTTCCTCAGCATCAAACAGGGAAGCCAGCCGCACGACATCGTTATATTCAGGCAGGTCCACAGGCACGGCGGAAGGCACGGTCTGCGCCAGCGCGATCCGGTGCAGCAAGGTGCCCAGGTCCTGCAAGGCGCCGTTGTAAGACAGTGAGCGCGACGCCATTTCATCGGCAACCGCCATCAGGTCCGCGCCATCCTTATTGGCCAGCGCGTCCAGCAGGCGCACCAGGTAGGACTGGTCCAGGGCACCCAGCATGCCCTGTACCGCATCCAGCGTCACAGCGCCGGCGGCGTAGGCAATCGCCTGGTCGGTCAGGGACAGGGCATCGCGCATCGAACCGTGCGCGCCCTGCGCCAACAGGCGCAAGGCCGGCTGCTCGAACACGACGTTTTCCTGGCCCAGGATATTTTCCAGGTGGCCGACGATATGCCCCGGCGGCATCTGCTTCAGGTTGAACTGCAGGCACCGCGACAGCACGGTGACGGGAATCTTCTGCGGATCGGTGGTCGCCAGGATGAACTTGATGTGCTCCGGCGGCTCCTCCAGCGTCTTCAGCATCGCATTGAAGGCGTGGTTGGTCAGCATGTGCACCTCGTCGATCATATAGACCTTGAAGCGCGCATTGGACGGTGCATACACCGCCTGCTCCAGCAACTGCGCCATTTCATCGACGCCGCGGTTGGACGCCGCATCCATCTCGACATAGTCGACAAAGCGGCCGCCATCGATCGCGGTACAAGCCTCGCACACGCCGCACGGGGTAGCCGTGATGCCGCCGTTGCCGTCCGGGCCGACGCAATTGAGCGACTTGGCCAGGATACGGGACAGCGTCGTCTTGCCGACACCGCGCGTCCCGGTAAACAGGTAGGCGTGGTGCAGGCGACCGGTATGCAACGCGTGGGTCAGCGCACGGACAACGTGCTCCTGGCCGACCAGCGTTTCAAAGTTCCGGGGACGGTATTTGCGAGCGAGGACTTGATAGGACATGATCGGGATTTTACCGTAGATAGCAGGCACTGCGGACAACATTAGGCGTTCGGCCAGACTTCGTCTAGACTTTGCCTTTTTTACAACTGGACCACCATGAAAAAGCTGCTCCTGATTGCCCTGCTGGCCAGCGTTGGCGCCGCCCACGCGGAAGAGCGCGAGTGGACCACCTATAAGAAGTTTGTCGAGTCGATCCGCCTGGATCGCTTCTACGCCCTGCCCGCCTCCGAGCGCGATAAGCTGGACTTCTATCTGACAGTGGAGCCGTCCAGCAAGAAACTCAAGGCCGCCGACATGAATTTAACGGTGGTCCATGCCGGCACGCGTACCGCACTGCCGCTTGACGACAAATCCCACCTGCGCATGGCGCCCAATCCGCAATGGCTGGCCGAAGACGCCAAAATCATGACATCCCAGGCCAAAGGCGAGAAGATCAGCGTGATCTACAACCTGGACGCGGTCGTGCCGGAAGGCACGCAGTGGCCTTATAACAAGCTGATGGGCAGCGTTGCCCAAGGCAATGCGGCAATTGGCAAGGTGGCAGGCGCTTTCAGCTGGTTTGCACCGACGATGAAGTCGGTCCTGCTGACTTTCGACAAGCCATCCCAGCTGACGATCCAGTCACGGCATGGCACCAAGCGCTTCCTCAGCGACGCCGAAAACAAGATCCGGCTGCCGGCCGAGGCTGCACTGCTGAAGGAAAATCCGCTGGTAGAGATTACCGCCCGCCCGCTGCAGGCCGAGCTGGATACCGAGTGAGAAATAAAAAAGCTGCCAATGGCAGCTTTTTTATTGAATTCAAAGAGGCGAGCCTGATCTGCGGCACTTGCGGTGAACAGCTTTGGCTGCTTCGTTCCCGACCTGACCAGGTTAACCGTGCCACAATGCGCAGGGGCCCGCCCGGGCGCAATTATAGGCTATAAACCGAGCTGCTGCCAAATATCATCGACACGGGCTTTCACTTCAGGTGTCATGGCGATGGTGGTACCCCATTCCCGGCTGGTCTCACCCGGCCATTTATTGGTAGCGTCGATGCCCATTTTGCTGCCCAGGCCACTGACCGGCGAAGCGAAATCCAGGTAATCGATAGGCGTATTGTCGACCAGCGTGGTGTCGCGGGTCGGATCAACGCGGGTTGTTATCGCCCAGATCACTTCCTTCCAGTCGCGGATGTTCACATCCTCATCCACCACGATAATGAACTTGGTATACATGAACTGGCGCAGGAAGCTCCACACGCCGAACATCACGCGCTTGGCGTGGCCCGCGTACTGCTTGCGGATCTGCACCACCGCCATGCGGTAGCTGCAGCCTTCCGGCGGCAAGTAAAAGTCGGTGATCTCGCTGAACTGCTTCTGCAGCAGCGGCACGAACACCTCGTTCAGCGCCACGCCCAGCACAGCCGGCTCATCCGGCGGCTTGCCTGTATAGGTCGAATGGTAGATCGGGTCGCGCCGCATCGTGATGCGGTCGATGGTGAAGACCGGGAACCAGTCCTGCTCATTGTAATAGCCGGTGTGGTCGCCATACGGGCCTTCCAGGCCGTGCTCATAGCCGGAAGGATGGTTTTGGTCCGGGTAGATATGCCCTTCCAGCACGATCTCGGCCGACGCCGGCACACGCAGCTCGCTGCCGATCGCCTTTACCAGTTCGGTACGGCTGCCACGCAGCAGGCCGGCGAATTGATATTCCGACAGGCTGTCCGGCACCGGCGTTACGGCGCCGAGGATGGTCGCCGGGTCGGCGCCCAGCGCCACGCAGACCGGATAAGGCTGGCCCGGATTCCTGATGCAGTGCTCACGGAAGTCCAGCGCGCCGCCGCGATGCGCCAGCCAGCGCATGATGACCTTGTTACGCCCCAGGACCTGCTGGCGGTAGATGCCCAGGTTCTGGCGCTTCTTGTTGGGGCCCTTGGTAATAACAAGACCCCATGTAATAAGGGGCGCCACGTCGCCGGGCCAGCAATGCTGGATCGGCAAACGTGCCAGGTCCACATCGTTGCCTTCCCAGACGATCTCCTGGCATGGCGCGCCGCGCATCTCTTTAGGCGACATATCCCACACTGCTTTGACCAGCGAGCCCAGGCCCATCAAGTCCTTGAAGCCTTTTGGCGGCTCGGGTTCTTTCAGTTGCGCCAGCACGTGGCCGATCTTGCGCAGCTCGCTCACATCGTCGGCGCCCATGCCCAGTGCCACGCGGCGCGGTGTGCCGAACAGGTTGCCCAGCACCGGCATGTCAAAACCGGCCGGCTTCTCGAACAGGATGGCCGGCCCGCCGGCGCGCAGGGTGCGGTCGCAGACCTCCGTCATTTCGAGGTGTGGTGAAACAGGCAAGCTTGTGCGCTTAAGTTCGCCCATCGCTTGCAGTTGAGAAATAAAATCTCGGAGATCGCGATATTTCATACTTTTTTACGATTATTTTGCTCCCGACGAGTCGTCTGAGCACTTTTAGTCAAGCCGTTGATTTTATTGGTTTTTGTCAATGTGTACACGAGAAAGTCATACTCAAAAGTAATAAAGAACGCGTTCGTTAGTATTGACGGGATATAATACGCCTCCTACAATTTGACCTACCTGATGAGGACATGGCCTCTATGCCAACTAAGTTGTCACTCATTACATTCACGGAGCATCCGGGCTCCACAGACATTTTAAGGAGTGTTTTTCACGAGGCGTCTGCCTCCATCCCGGAAAAAGTTGTGTTGCAACTGGCCCCATAGACCCGCCAGCTTTAGCAAACAATGATGGCGTCCAGTCCCGTGCGACCTGTGCGGCGGTGGGCGAAGATAACACTGATGTAACGACTATGGCACGTCGAATTGACCGCGGTTTTCACGCGGCGGGGACGCGTTTTGACTCTTACATTTCAGGGGAGTTCTGAATGAACAATCGATTCAATGGGTTGCTTGATGGCGCCCGCCTGTGGGCCAGCCAGCCCGCCGTGTGGATTTCCACGCAGAGCATTTCGGCACGCGGTCTGCTGACCGCCGCTCAGTCCATGCTGAGCCTCTTCGGTATCGCTGCACTGGTCATGGCTTGCGCCATGGTTGCCCGTCCTGAACTGGCATCCGACCTGGCCCACGCCCTGCGTGGCGAGCCGCCAGCGCCTCAGCAAATTGTGGTTGCACCTCCGCTGTCCGAGCTGATGGAAGCGCCTGCGGTGCGTCCGGCCGGCCTGGTCATCGCCACCGCCGACGCGCAGCCTGCTGCCGAGGACAAGGACCTGGTGGGCTCCAAGAAGCAGCAGGACGCCGTCACCAACTGGTTGTCCAAACGCTACCGCGTTGCGGGCGATGCGACCAATATGCTGGTCTCCACCGCCTACCTGACGGCTCGCGAAATCAAGATGGATCCGCTGCTGATCCTGGCCGTGATGGCGATCGAGTCGGGCCTGAACCCGTTCGCGGAAAGCCCGATGGGCGCACAAGGCCTGATGCAGGTGATGTCCAAGGTCCACACCGACAAATTCCAGGACATGGGCGGCGTGCAGGCTGCGCTGAACCCGGTCGCCAACATCCGCGTTGGCGCCCTGATCCTGCGGGATTACGTAGCCAAAGGCGGCTCCGTTGAAGCCGGCCTGAAATTCTACGTTGGCGCAGCCGCCTTCGAGACCGATGACGGCTACGGCTCGCGCGTGATGGCGGAATACTCCCGCCTGAAGCAGGTCTCCGCCGGCAAGAAGGTGCCTTACATCACCCCACCGCAGCAGGTTGCTGCCGCCCCTGCCCCGGCCAAGGCAAAAGAAGCCCCAACCACCGTGGCCCAGGCCGACAAGCAAATCAGTGCAGACCAGCTGGCCGGCCTGTAATCGCCGCCCGCAGCCCGCCAAGCCACCCTCGGGTGGCTTTTTTCTTTTGCCCATAACAAATGTCCACCTTGGGGTCAGGAACGGAAGTGGACAAAAAAATGCCCTCCGCTGGGAGGGCATCTTGTTGCCTGAGGCGGATTAACGCTTCTTGTCTGCCGTGACTTCGTCGGCGCGCAGTTGGGCGGCCAGCTTGTCCAGCACGCCGTTCACGTATTTGTGGCCATCGATACCGCCAAAGGACTTGGTCAGCTCCACCGCTTCGTTGATCACGACGCGGTATGGAATCTCGACGTGGTTCTTCAGCTCGTACGCGCCGATCAGCAGCACGGCGTGCTCGACCGGCGACAGCTCGCTAATGCCGCGATCAACCAGCGGCGAGAACACTTCGCGCAGCTCGACCGATTGCTTGATGGTGCCACGCAGCAGGTCGGCAAAGTACTCGCCGTCCGCCTTGTCGAAGCCATGGGCGCTGCGGATATTGTTGACGACCTTGGCCGCTTCTTCATTGTTCAGCAGCCACTGGTACAGGCCCTGCAGCGCGAACTCACGTGCGCGGTGGCGCGGCGTGCGGTTCTTGCTCGGGTTAGCGTGCGTCATATTGTCAGTCATGTTCTTACCTTTATTGAATTACTCGTCGTCGCCCAGGTCCTGGTGCAGCTCTTCCAGGGCGATCGACAGGTTGGCCATTTCGACGGCGCAGCGGGCAGCTTCGGCGCCTTTGACGGCCATGCGGACTTCCGCCTGCTCGTCGTTCTCGGTGGTCAGGATGGCGTTGGCGATAGGGATGCTGTAGTCCAGGCCCACGCGGGTGATGCCCGCGCCGGATTCATTGGACACCAGCTCGAAGTGGTAGGTTTCGCCGCGGATCACGGCGCCCAGTGCGACCAGCGCGTCGAACTGGTTGGACTCGGCCATCTTTTGCAGCACCAGCGGCACTTCCAGCGCGCCGGGAACGGTCACGTGCAGGATATCTTCATCTTCCACGCCCAGGTTCTTCAGCTCTTGCAGGCAGGCGGACAGCAGGCCATGGCAAACGTCTTCGTTGAAGCGTGCTTGCACGACGCCGATGCGCAGGTTTTCGCCGGACAGGTTGGTTTCGTAGGTTGCTACGGTCATGGTGGTCCTCTTTTCTGGATTCGGGTTAAGCCGCGCTCAGGCGGCAGGTTTGGCCATGTAGCCGGTGACTTCAAGGTTAAAGCCGGTCATCGAAGGCATCTTGCGCGGGCTGGCCAGCAGCTGCATCTTGTGGACGCCCACATCGCGCAGGATTTGCGCGCCGATGCCGTAGCTGCGCAGGTCCATGCTGGCGGCGCGCCCAGTTGGGCGCACGTTCTTGTCCAGCGCATCGAGCTGGCCGAACAGCTGCTCCGCGGTCTCGCCGCAGTTCAGCAGCACCATTACGCCCTGCTCCGACTGCTTGATTGCCTTCATCGAGGACGACACGTTCCAGGAGTGGGTGGTAGCTTCGGTTTCCAGCAGGTCCAGGATCGAGACCGGCTGGTGCACGCGCACCAGCGACTCCTTGCCAGGGGCCATATCACCATGCACCAGCGCCAGGTGGGCCGCGCCGCTTGGCTTGTCGCGGAAAGCGATCATGCGGAAGTCGCCGTGCGCGGTGCGCAGCGGACGTTCGGCAATGCGCTCCACCATGCATTCGTTCTGGCTGCGGTAGTGGATCAGGTCAGCGATGGTGCCGATCTTCAGGCCGTGTTCCTGGGCGAATTCCAGCAGTTCCGGCAGGCGCGCCATGGTGCCGTCGTCCTTGATGATCTCGCAGATCACGGAAGCCGGCATCAGGCCAGCCATCGCGGTCAGGTCGCAGCCGGCTTCAGTATGGCCGGCGCGCATCAGCACACCGCCCGGCACAGCGCGCAGCGGGAAGATGTGGCCCGGCTGCACGATATCGCTTGGCTTGGCGCCTTTCGCCACGGCCACCTGGATGGTCCTGGCGCGGTCGGCGGCCGAAATGCCGGTGGTGACGCCTTCCGCCGCTTCGATCGACACGGTGAAGTTGGTGCCGAACGAAGTGCCGTTCTTGGCCGTCATCATGGTCAGGTCGAGCTGGTTGCAATGCTCTTCGGTCAGGGTCAGGCACACCAGGCCGCGCGCGTGCTTGATCATGAAATTGATCGCTTCCGGCGTGACGTGTTCGGCGGCCAGCACCAGGTCGCCTTCGTTTTCACGGTCTTCTTCATCGACCAGGATCACCATGCGACCGGCGCGCAGTTCGGCGACGATTTCTTCGGTGCTGGAAATGGACATATTTTTTCCTTTGATGTGAGGCACAGAGCGTTTCTTTGTTAACCCGCTATTTTAAAGGATTTGGCGCACTTCCGCCCCCTCGGGCGCCGCCATTAGGCGATTTGGCCTAGACTAAATTGCTTTTCAACCCTAAAGGAGGCAGCGATGAAGACTAGCGGTTCGGCCGTCTGGACTGGCGGCATCAAGGATGGACGTGGAGCGATCAGCACTGCAAGCGGCGCGCTACAGGCGGCGCCATATGGATTTTCCAGCCGTTTCGAGGGCAAACCGGGCACCAATCCGGAAGAATTGATCGGCGCGGCGCATGCCGGCTGCTTCACCATGGCCTTGTCGCTGATCCTGGGCGAAGCGGGCCTGACCGCCGAAAAGATGGAAACCAAGGCTGAAGTGACGCTGGACAAGGTGGCGGACGGCTTTTCTATCAGCGCCATCCACCTCGACCTGCAAGCCAAGATTCCTGGCGCAGACAAGGCGAAGTTCGAAGAACTTGCCAATAAGGCAAAACTCGGCTGCCCGGTTTCCAAGCTGTTCAATACCAACATCACCCTCACCGCCACCCTCCTGTAATCGCCAACCGGGGCGCTTCGCGCGCCCTTTTCAAAATTTTCCTTGAATTTTTTAATTGCGATCACTATTATTAAGTCATTCGATGACGACCGTCATCATTAAACCATCAAGGAAACCATCATGAACCTGAAAGATTCCGTCGTATTCATCACTGGCGCAAACCGTGGCCTGGGCCTGCAACTGGCAAAAGCAGCGCTGGCCGCCGGCGCGAAAAAAGTCTACGGTGCCGCCCGCGACCCGAAAACCGTCACCCTGCCCGGCGTCACCCCGGTCCAGCTGGACGTGACCAAACACGACGAAATCTCCGCCGTCACCCGTGAATACAAAGATGTGACCGTATTGATCAACAACGCCGGCATTGTCCGCGCTGGAGGCATCATGGCCGACAACGCCCTCGAGCAAGCACGCGCCGAGCTGGAAACCAATGTGATCGGCCCAATGCTACTCAGTAAAGGCTTCGCCCCCACGCTGAAAGCCAACGGCGGCGGCACCATTGTCAACATCCTGTCCGTGCTGGCTTGGTATAGCCAAGGCCCGACCAATACTTACAGCATGTCCAAATCAGCTGCCTGGGCGTTGACCAACGGCCTGCGCATTGAACTGGCCGCGCAAGGCACGCAAGTGGTGGGCGCCCACATGGGCTATATGGATACCGACATGACGGCCGGCTATGAAATCGACAAAGTCAAGCCAGAACACGTCGCCGCACAAATCTTCGCAGCACTGGCGGAAGGTAAAGAAGAGGTGCTGGCGGACGACCTCACCCGCCAAGTAAAGCTGGGCATCAACGCGGAAGTGCCTGCGTACATCGCCGCAGCACGCGCTGCTACCTGATTGCACCCAAGGCGTAGCACCATATGCCACGCTAACTACTGGCAAATGCCCTTGGTCGATCACAGCCAAGGGCATTCCTGATGGGCGACTTGAAAGCTTAAGGGTTATCTGCGATGCGCTAGAAAACGAATGAAAAGATCCGAACGCCTGGAAAACTGCTGGAGACAACAGAAAGTCTCAACGCTTATATTTATAGGCTCAACCCACCTGACATCGCGTGTCAGCCCTAAGGTGATGGACGGCTTCCGCCCCAAAGCCGCCTATGGCCCCTTGTTGGCAAAGATCTGCAAC
Source organism: Duganella sp. Root336D2 (assembly GCF_001425005.1). Taxonomy (GTDB): domain Bacteria; phylum Pseudomonadota; class Gammaproteobacteria; order Burkholderiales; family Burkholderiaceae_D; genus Rugamonas. The sequence goes on from NZ_LMDB01000035.1 coordinate 271,367, forward strand.
CCATATCTAAGCGACTGTTATCAGAGGAAGCCCATCGCAATTTTTTTCCGAGAAACTCGATCGATTTAGGCTTATCACCAAATCAGAGCTCTATTTTGGTCTCCAGGAATTCGAGATACTTGGGGTCATCTTCCATAAAGATATCCATCCCAGCCCCCATATATGCTCGCGTCAACTCGTCAGCAGCATCTGTAAGATTGCCACGCTCGAACTGGACTTGACCCAGCCGCAAATGAATATATGGATTGCCCAATCCCTCCGGGCACTTGAGCGCATTTGCGAGAGCTTGGAACGCTTTATCGTACTTGCGCCCCTTAAAGCAAACATCACCAATCGCCACGTAGACCCACGTGGCAGCTTTCCAGTCTTGATGATTCTCGGGCAATAGCTTCAGCGCATCCAGGTAATGTCTGAAAGCGCCCTCGTAGTTCCCGGCATCCGACTGCTCGTCTCCTTGCTTGCACAGCGCTGTGATTTGCGAATACACATTTTCCGAAAGCTCTTTCACCATTATTCCCAATCACCATTACGAACACTAAAAAATCCTACCCGTTCAGCCACCGCCGCTGGCGACAGTAAGTTCTTGCACAAACCAAGCTCACTGCCCGCTTCTGGCCGGCCACTGCCGCCCACAGGTTGCCTAAGTCAACTAAGAGCAAGCCAGCGCCAGAAGCAACTGAAATGGTGAGTCATTCACGAGGCTCGAAGAAGCACCCCAATCAGATTAACCAGCCACGTTGAGCGACAGCATGCGCTCCACATAACGGGCAATCAGGTCAATCTCCAGGTTGACTTTGGAACCTGCTTTCAGGTGCTTCAGGGTCGTGACCTGGATGGTGTGCGGGATCAGGTTGATCGAGAACGAGCAGCCGGAGGCGCTGTCTTCAACACGGTTGACGGTGAGCGACACGCCATTCACCACCACCGAACCTTTGTATGCCAGGTATTTCGCGAGGTCGCGCGGGGCTTCGATCACCAGTTCGTGCGATTCGCCGACCGGTTCGAACTTGCGCACCACGCCCAGGCCGTCAACGTGACCGGAGACCAGGTGGCCGCCCAGGCGCTCGGCCAGGGTCAGGGCTTTTTCCAGGTTCACTTCGGTGGTGGTGTCGAGGCCGACGGTCTTGTTCAGGCTTTCGCGCGAAACGTCGACGGTGAAGCCGGTGGCAGTTTTCTCGACCACCGTCATGCAGGCGCCGTTCAGGGCGATCGAGTCGCCCAGGCCGACGTCGTCCATCGGCAAGCCGCCCGCGTCCACGTCCAGGCGCACGCCTGCATCAGCGCCGCCTTCCAGCGGGGTTACGGTTTTGATTTTGCCGACAGCGGCTACGATTCCAGTAAACATAGTGATCTTTAATGAGGGTTGAATCGGGCAAGGATACGCAAATCGGCACCGACTTGCTTGACCTCGTGGAATTTCAGGCTGTGCTTGCCGCTGAGCTCCGTCAGCGCCGGCAGGGCGAACATGCCTTGCGCGTCGCCCAGCAGGGTTGGCGCCAGGTAGACCAGCAACTCGTCCACGCAGCCTTCGCGGATCATGGAGCCATTCAGCTTGCCGCCCGCTTCGACGTGCAACTCGTTGATCTGGCGGCGGCCCAGTTCGCGCATCAGCTCCGGCAAATCGACTTTGCCATGCGCATTCGGCAGGACGATGATCTCGGCGCCCTTGTCGCGCAGGATTGCTTCCTTTTCCGGATGGTGGGCGGCGGCAACGATCCAGGTCCCGCCACCTTCCAGCACGCGCGCTTGCGGGCTGATTTCCAGTTTGCTGTCGACCACGATGCGGCGCGGCTGGCGCGGCGTTTCGACGGCGCGCACATTCAATTGCGGGTCGTCGGCTTTAACGGTGCCGATGCCGGTCAGGATGGCGCAGGCACGCGCGCGCCAGGCATGGCCGTCGGCGCGCGCTTCAGCACCGGTGATCCACTGGCTTTGGCCATTATGCAAGGCCGTCATGCCATCCAGGCTGGCAGCGGTCTTCATTCGCACCCACGGCAGGCCATGGCGCATGCGGTGGAAGAAGCCGATATTCATTTCATAGGCCTGGTCGGCCAGCAGGCCACTGGCGACCTCGATCCCGGCGGCGGAAAGGCGTGCCATGCCATTACCCGCAACCAGCGGATTGGGATCTTCCATTGCTGCGACGACGCGCCCCAGGCCTTCCCGCACCAGCGCATCGGCGCAGGGCGGCGTGCGGCCGTGGTGGCTGCACGGCTCCAGCGTGACATAGGCGGTAGCGCCGCGCACGTTGTGGCCACGGCGCTTGGCGTCCTTCAGGGCCTGGACTTCGGCATGATCCTGGCCGGCGGCTTGCGTCACGCCTTCGCCGATCACCAAGCCGTCGCGCACGATCACGCAGCCGATGCGCGGATTCGGGGATGTGGTGAATAGTCCTTTTTCCGCCCATTGCAGGGCGAGCCGCATGCCTTCGAGGTCGCTGTTGATATTCATATGCTTGCGCAGGTTGCCGGTTCCAGGACTGGATCGCATAAACGCGCCCTGCCCTGCATATTGATCTTTATGTTGCGCTGCGTGCCTGCCAGTTCAAGGGTAATGGTGCCAAAGTTGGCGGCATTCGGGTGGGCGGCGCGGCAGCTTCTTCCTGCTGCATTATATGAAATATAGGCCGGGGCCGTGTTGTCGGTGAACCTGGCCCTCACTTGCAGGCGCTCGGAAGCGGCCACGTGGCGGAACAGGATAGCCTCGCCTTCGTCGGCGCTGCGGTTGACATTGGCGTCGATGACAATCAGCCAACCTTGCTGCCAACTTCCGTTTTTTGCCAGAAGGGTAACGACGCGGCGGCGGGCGATGGCCTGGGCGCGGGTGTCGTTGATCGCTGCCAGCAGGTCGGCGGAGGCGGCGCGCAGCTGGCGTCCGGCCAGCATATTGCTCAGGTCCGGCAAGGCGGAAGCGAACAGGATTGAGAGGATGGCAAGGACGATCATCAGCTCCATCAGCGTGAAGCCCGGCCGCGCCCCCGCCGTCTCATACGCCTCGCGCTTCAGCGCCAGCAGCTGCGGGAGGGGCCGGTGGCGAGATGCAGCCCGCTGCTGGTGAGGATAAGGCGTTCGCATTGCGGATCCCTGAAGCGGTTGTCGACATTGGATGTGCCGGGCGTGGCAACCAGCTGGATGCAGTCGCGGATTTGCTGGCCGTCGCAGGCCTTCCCTTCCAGCTCGTAGGCACTGGAACTCGCGGTACGGCCCGACCACCAGCGGTATTCGCTATCGGCATTCATGGAAAAAGCGGCGTAGCTGTTGAAGCGGGTGAAGTGCCGCTCTTCCTGCTGCATCAGCTCCTGAAGTGCGGCTTGCGCTTCACTGCGGCGCATGCGGATGACGGCTTCGCTCCAGACTGGTATTGCCACTGCGGAGAGAATGCCGATGATGACGAGGGTGGTCAGCATGCCGAGAAGGCTGCCGCCAGCGGAGGTGCGCGTGTTCATTGGCCGTCCTCGCGCGACGCGGCATCGTGCAGCGCCTGCCAATCCATGATTTCGCGCCAGCTGTGACGGTGCACCGGCGCTGGTGGCGCGTAACTGGCCTGCAGCACAGCCTCGGCGCCGGGTCGCGTGCCGAAGCCGATCACCGTCACCCGGTAGTAGTGGGCTGGCGGGGCACCGGCCGGGGTAAAGGCAATGCGCTCCACGAGATAGCGCGGGCGGCGGAAAGGCAGCGCACCCTGCCCGGTTTCCATCGAGGCGCCGGTTAACGCACCGTATTCGGTGCCGCCATTGCCTGCCAGGTCTACGCTTTGCCACGCGGGTGCGCCCCGTGCGTCAGGTGCCGACTCGAGTGGCTGGCTTAGGCCAGCGTTGATATCGCGTTCCGCATCCATCAGCGCATCCTCCGCAGACTGAAAGGCGATCAGGCGGTCTCGTTCAGCGCGGGCGGCCTTTTCGCCCAGCATCGCCATTTGGGCTGCCGATGCGCCGATGGTCAACGCGGCGAGCAGCAACAACATTGTTACGGGAAGAGTGACGCCGCGCTGGTAGGGATGCATGGCAACCTCCATTACGGATTGCGCAGGGCGACGGACGCCGTGAACAGTCGGCGCGCCAGATGGCGCATTGGCTCGGGCAAGCTGGCTTCGTCGATGTGTGCGCCTGGATCGGCGCCTGGGAACAATTCGTAGCTGCTTAGCAGGTTACCGCTTCGTGAACCGCGCTCGCCGTGCAGCAGCAAGGCAATGCGAACGCTGGCGACACGGCGCCAAAGCGATGCATCACGTGCGTTCATCGCGCTGGCAGTCAGGTAAAGGTTGGGGATGTGGTCGCGCGGGTTGTCGGTATCAACGCCATACAGGACGTGGAACGCGTCCACGCCGCGCACCACGGCATCCGAGCCCCATCCATTCTCGCCTTTGTATTTGCAACGTAGTTCGGCAATACCGTCGCTCGCTTGGGCAATGTAGAAAATGCTCCATGCCCATTCGCCGGCATCGGCCGGAAAACCGGCGCAATTGAGCATGGCACCGCCGCCCGATGCGCCCGCGATCGCCGTGGGAGCGTAGCGGATGGCAAGTACATCGCTGCCGTTGATCGCCGGCAGCGCAGCGCCCAGGCCATCCGCATTGCTTGCGACGCTTGCAGCATCGCGGCCTTCGATAGCCAGGGGCGAACCAGGCGCGGCGCCCGCCCCAGCGCCCGGTTCGCCGGGATAGCCGGCCTGGCGCAGCGACTGGCTAATGATGGCCAGGGCGAAGCGGCCACTGTCGTCGATCCGCGAATTGGCGCCGTTGTGAAGAAAGTCTCCATTGGAAGCGTGCAGCAGGGAAGCTGCCGCCAGCGCAACCAGCAAGCTAAGCGCCATGGCGATGAGGACTTCGGTCATCGCCAGTCCATGGTCGTGCGCCCTCACTGCGAGCCTCCCGCGCTTGGCGGCGGCACCGGCGGCAGCCCGGCGAGAGCGATAGGCAAGGCGATGCCAGGCGCACTCGCAAAGCTGGTGCTGGCGCCATCTGGCCGCCGGCTGCGCCAACCTATCTTGATAACGACCGGAGCATCAGCGGCACCCGAGCATGGCCACTGAAACTGCCCGCCACGCGCGGCAGCCGAGTCGCGGCAAATCACCGCACGGGCAAGCGGCAACGCAGCCATCAGATGCCGGCGGAACTCGTTCAGGTCAGAGCGTACGACGGCGCCTGAATCACATGGAGCATCCGCACAGGCGGGCAAAGCATCAGGCGCTCCGGCAAGCGCTGCATCAAATTCAAACCCCAGGTAGGCAGAGGACTGCGCGGCGTTAGCGCGCATGCGGTCAGCAAGCGTGGCGGCGGCCTGCAGGGCTTCGGTCTGCAATGCCGATTCCTGTCGAGTGCGCATGGCGTGAGCCTGCATTGCCAGCGCTCCGACCAGCCCTACGGCCAGCAACAGCAAGGCAACCAGCACTTCCACCATGGTAAAACCCGCAACTGGACGACGCATGGCGCAGCCCTCCCCTGCTGATCACATTAGTCAGCAGAGGACTCGCGGGTTTGAGGAATATCAAGCCTTGGTAGAGAGCTCTTGACCGTCGCCAACTTCTTCGATCGCGTCCTGGAATTCGGCCAGGTCTTCGAAGTTTTTGTAGACGGAAGCGAAGCGGATGTAGGCCACTTTATCGAGGCGCTTGAGCTCAGCCATCACCAGCTCGCCAACGAAGACGGAATCGACTTCGCGCTGGCCGCTGGTGAGCAGTTTTTCTTCGATGGAGGAAACCGCCTTGTCGACGGACTCGGCAGCAACAGGGCGTTTGCGCAAGGCCAGCATCAGGCTGGCGCGCAGCTTATCGGCCGAATACTCGGTGCGGCTGCCGTTTTTCTTGACCACATAGGGCATAGTCAACTCGATCCGCTCCCATGTGGTGAAGCGCTTATCGCAATTCACGCAGCGCCGGCGCCGCTTGATGGCGTCCCCTTCCTCCGACACGCGGGTGTCGAGGACTTGGATATCATCGTGCTGGCAGAACGGGCATTTCATGGATGTGGCGTCTCTTATTATGTAATGAAAAAGCGCCGGACCTTACGATCCGGCGCCTCGATAGTACCAACCGGGTGCTTAGGCGTAAACAGGGAATTTATCAGCCAGCACCTTCACAGCGGCTTTCACGCGCTCGATGGTTGCTGCGTCGTGCGGGTTATCCAGCACGTCGGCGATCAGGTTGCCCACTTCTTCCGCTTCCGCTTCCTTGAAACCGCGGGTGGTGAAAGCTGGCGAACCGAGACGAATGCCGGAAGTCACGAATGGCTTCTGTGGATCGTTAGGGATGCCGTTCTTGTTGCAGGTCATGTGAGCTTGGCCAAGGATCGCTTCCGCTTCCTTGCCGGTCAGGTTCTTGGCGCGCAGGTCGACCAGGAACACGTGCGATTCGGTGCCGCCGGACACGATGCGCAGGCCGCGCTTGATCAGGGTCTTGGCCAGCACGTCGGCGTTCTTCACCACTTGCTGCTGGTAAGCCTTGAATTCCGGGGTCAGCGCTTCCTTGAAGGCCACTGCCTTGCCAGCGATCACGTGCATCAGCGGACCGCCCTGGATGCCAGGGAAGATCGCGGAGTTGATGATCTTTTCGTGTTCGGCTTTCATCAGGATGATGCCGCCACGTGGGCCGCGCAGGGACTTGTGGGTAGTCGAAGTCACGAAGTCAGCGTGCGGCACCGGGTTCGGGTACAGGCCAGCGGCGATCAGCCCGGCGTAGTGAGCCATGTCGACCATGAAGTAGGCGCCAACGGCCTTGGCTACTTTAGCGAAACGCTCGAAGTCGATCTTCTTGGAGAAGGCCGAAGCGCCGGCGATGATCAGCTTAGGCTTGTGTTCTTTCGCCAGGGCTTCCATTGCGTCGTAGTCGATATCTTCTTCAGCGGTCAGGCCGTAGGAAACAACGTTGAACCATTTGCCGGACATGTTCAGCGCCATGCCGTGGGTCAGGTGGCCGCCTTCTGCCAGCGACATGCCCATGATGGTGTCGCCTGGTTTCAGGACAGCGAAGAACACGCCCTGGTTAGCCTGGGAACCGGAGTTAGGCTGCACGTTGGCCGCTTCAGCGCCGAACAGCTGCTTCACGCGGTCGATGGCCAGTTGCTCGACGACGTCCACGTACTCGCAGCCACCGTAGTAGCGCTTGCCTGGGTAGCCTTCGGCATATTTGTTGGTGAGCTGGGAGCCCTGGGCTTCCATTACGGCTGGCGAAGTGTAGTTCTCGGAGGCGATCAGCTCGATGTGGTCGTGCTGGCGCTTGTTCTCGTTCTGGATAGCGGCAAACAGCTCCGCGTCAACGTTGGCGAGGGTGTGATCTTTTGCGAACATGAAATTACTCCAGTTTTTAAGGCAGATTGGATCGAATCGGGAGCCAAAAAATGACAGGGCAGCCGAAACGCACGTTTCCATCGTGGCTGCCCAGGCGAACGGCTGATTGATGTATCTCACGTTCCCCGGTGGTTGCCCACCTCTCACCAGCAGCGCAAGCGCCAGCTAGTTTTTCGCCAGTTACGTGAGACCGTAATGGAGTCAGGATTGTATGTTAAGTGGCAAATAACGGCAACGGTTGTGCCGGTTTCGCCGAAATCCGGCGAAATCCGGTGCCAGGTCTGTCATTTGGACATGGACGCACGACCTTTGACTTTGCGCAATTCGCGAATTTGCTCGTTTTCCCGTATTGAGAAAGCTCAGACGTTAGCGCTAGCTGTCCGAATGACAGACCTGGCACCGAATTTCGCTGGTTTACCGGTTTGGCGTTAGAATCCCCAAAGTTAATAATGGGAGTTCGACCATGATCGTGTTAGTTACCGGTTCAACCGCTGGTTTTGGCGCCGCGATGGCGCGTGTTTTCGTCAAGAACGGCCACAAGGTGATCGCCGCTGGCCGCCGTGCCGAGCGCCTGGAAGCCCTGGCCAGCGAATTGGGTCCGAACTTATTGCCAGTTAAGCTGGACGTGACCGATAAGGCTGCGATCCATGCCGCAATGGCCTCCCTGCCCGCTGATTGGAAGGAAATCGACGTCCTTATTAATAATGCGGGCCTGGCCCTCGGCATCAAAGGTGCCCACGAAGCGGATCTGGAAGACTGGGAAACCATGATCGCCACCAACTGCACCGGCTTGGTCACCATCACCCGCGCCTTGCTCCCTGGCATGGTCGAGCGTGGCCGCGGCACCATCATCAACCTGGGCTCGGTGGCCGGCGCCTATCCTTACCCGGGCGGCAATGTCTACGGCGCCACCAAGGCGTTCGTCGAACAGTTCACGCTTAACCTGCGTGCCGACCTGATCGGTACCGGTGTGCGCGCTACCAATATCGCGCCTGGCCTGTGCGGTGGCACCGAATTCTCCAACGTGCGCCTGAAAGACGATGCGGCAGCGGCCAAAGTCTACGAGGGCACCGCCCCGCTGACCGCGGAAGATATCGCCGACACGGCTTTCTGGATTGCAACATTGCCGCAACACATTAATGTAAATTCCATCGAACTGATGCCAACCTGTCAAGGATTCTCTCCATTCGCGATCAAACGCGGCTAAAATGCCGCCGCATATAAGGGAAAACCGTAAGCAATTGTTACCAGATTGTGCAAAATACGATACCGCTGATTCATTTGGCGTAAAATGTTGCCGATTCTCACTTAGTAGCTCTTCTATCTATGTCGTCTGAGTTCACCTGGGAGGTCCGCGTCTATTACGAAGACACGGATGCCGGCGGAATTGTCTATTACGCGAACTATTTGAAGTTCTTCGAGCGCGCGCGCACCGAGTGGTTGCGCTCCCTCGGAGTTAACCAGGACAGCCTCCTGCGCGAACACGACGCCATGTTTGTTGTCAAAAATGTCAGTGCGGACTACCACGCGCCGGCACGACTGGACGATGTAATAAAATTGACGCTTCGTATTGATAAACTGGGCCGCGCTTCGATCCAGTTTGTACAGGAGGCGTGGTGCGGCGACCGCCTTTTAAATACTGCCCACGTTAAAGTTGGCTGTGTCGACTCGGCCCTGCGCCCTCGCGCCGTGCCGGATGCCGTTGCGGCCCGCATGCGCGCATAATAATTAGATTGAGAAACAATGAACGTCACCCAAGACCTTTCCTTCATCGCCCTCATCACCAACGCACACCTGATCGTTCAGTTGATCATGGCGCTGCTGCTTGCGGTTTCCGTTATCAGCTGGACCTACATTTTCAAGAAGCTGTTTGATGTGCGCAGTGCGCGCAATCAGACCGTCGAATTCGAAAAGACTTTCTGGGCAGGAGGCAACCTGCACGCCCTGCACGCCAGCGCTGGCAGCAACCGCGCCAGCAGCGGCGCCCTGGCCCGCATTTTCGAAGCCGGCATGGGTGAGTACATCAAGGGCAAGCAAGCTGCTGCCAGCAGCCGCGACATGAATATGGGCGACGTGCTGGATGGCGCCCGCCGCGCCATGCGCGCTGCTTTCCAGCGCGAGATGGATGCGCTGGAAGCGCACCTGGCCTTCCTGGCTTCGGTCGGTTCCGTCTCCCCTTACATCGGCCTGCTCGGTACCGTGTGGGGCATCATGAACGCCTTCCGCGGCCTGGCCAATGTGCAGCAGGCGACGCTGTCGGCTGTGGCGCCCGGTATTGCCGAAGCGCTGATCGCGACAGCTATCGGCCTGTTCGCTGCAATTCCGGCCGTGGTGGCGTACAACCGCTTCTCGCACGACATTGACCGTCTGGCGATCCGCTTCGAGAGCTTCGTTGAAGAGTTCTCGAACATCCTGCAGCGCCAGTCCCGTTAAAAGGCAAAACAGAAGATGGCATCCTCCTTCTCAAGTGGCCTGCGCGGCAGCCGCGGCGGCCGCAAACTGAAGTCCGAGATCAACGTCGTGCCTTACATCGACGTGATGCTCTGCCTGCTGATCATCTTCATGGTGATGCCGACTTCGAACAACCCGCAGTCGATCGACCTGCCGCACGCTGAAAAAGCGTCGCGTCCGCCGGATGCCTACATCCAGGTGCAGGTGAAGCCGAACGGCTCGCTGATGATCGGCATCGCCGGCAAATCTGCCGATGCGCCGGAAACCGAACCGAACCGCGAAGCCCTGGTGCGCAAGCTGCGCGCCTTGCACGAACAATATCCTGAGTACCCGGTGCTGATCGCCGGCGACAAGGAAAGCAAGTATGACGACGTGATCACACTGATTTCCGAAGCGAAGAAGTTGGGGATTAACCGCGTTGGCTTGGCAACGAAGTAAGGCATGGCAATGACGATGGCAGATGCAGGCGGACCGTACCGTGTGCCGAAGCGGCACGGCGGCACGCGCGCGTTTGCGCTCGCCGCGGTGATGCACGGCGTACTGTTTGCGTTCCTATGGGTTGGCATTCGATGGAACAATGACCCGGTCGGCGTTGATGCCGAGATCTGGGACATGACCACGCAGATGGCCGCACCGCAGGCGCCGCAACCGGAGCCGCAGCCAGAGCCTGAACCGGAACCGCCTGCGCGCACGCCGGAGCCACCTCCTCCTCCACCGGAAGTGGTGAAGCCAGTGCAACCGGATCCGGAAATCGCGCTGCAGAAGAAGAAAGAAAAAGAAAAGAAAGAAGCGGAAGAGAGGAAGCTGGTTGAGGCGAGGAAAAAACTCGAAGAAGAGAAAAAGCGCCTGGCCGACCTCGAGAAACAGGACAAGCTGAAGAAGCAGGAAGATGATAAAGCCAAAAAACTGGCGGAACTGAAAGAGAAGGAAAAGCTCGCCAAAGCCCGTGCCGCGGAAATGCAGCGCATCATGGGTTCGGCAGCTGCAGGCTCCACCGGAACTGCTGCACGTTCGACCGCGCCTAACCTGGACAAGGGCTACGTCTCGAAGCTGCGCACCAAGATCATGGGCCGCATCGATTATCCTGGCGCCAAGCAGGATATCGAAGCAAGGTTCATGGTCAGCCAGCTTCCTAGCGGCGAAGTCATGTCTGTTAAGAAAACAAAGAGCAGCGGCGTAGCTGCGTATGACACTGCGGTGGAGAATGCGATTTATAAGGCCTCGCCCCTGCCCAAGCGTGACGACGGCACGGTGGCGCGCGAGCTTGAACTCGTGTTCAATTTGAAGGACGTACCTTGATGAACAAAGCTAAATTGATGTTCGTAGTTGCCGGCACAGCGTTTGCGCTGTCGGCACAAGCGCAGTTGCGCGTCGAAATTTCCGGCGTTGGCAGCAACCAGATCCCGGTCGCCATCGGCCCATGCGCCGGCGAAGCCTCAGCCCCGGCCCAGATCTCGGAAATCGTCAAAGCCGACCTGACCCGCAGCGGCATGTTCAAGATCATTGACGCCACGCCGACCACCAACCTGATGCAGACTGAAGCGACCAGCTGGAAGGCGCGCGGCGCCGACGCGCTGGTAGCCTGCTCCGTGCAGCAGCTCGGCAACGGCCAGTTCGAAGTGCAGTACCGACTGATGTCGACGGTGCAGGGCAATGACCTGTCCGGCTTCCGCGCCCCGATGCCGAACCAGTACGGCCGCCTGGCAGCGCACAAGATCTCCGACGACGTGTATGAAAAGCTGACCGGCATCAAAGGCGTGTTCTCGACCCGCATCGCCTACGTGGTGCAGCAAGGCCGCCAGTACCGCCTCGAAGTGGCCGATGCCGACGGCGAAAACGTGATCCCTGCCCTGACTTCGACCGAGCCAATCATTTCGCCATCCTGGTCGCCGGACGGCACCAAGGTCGCCTACGTCTCGTTCGAGCAGCGCAAGCCGGTGGTCTATGTGCAGAACCTGGTGACCCGCCAGCGCACCGTCGTGGCCAATGAAAAGGGCAACAACTCCGCACCGGCCTGGTCGCCGGACGGCAAGCGCCTGGCCGTGGCCCTGTCCAAGACCGGCAACACGCAGATCTTTATTGTCAACGCCGACGGCAGCGGTATCCGCCGCCTGACCAATGGCAGCACCATCGACACCGAACCGCAATTCAGCGCCGACGGCCAGTCCGTCTTCTTTACCAGCGACCGCAGCGGCGGCCCGCAGATTTATCGCATGAGCGTCAACGGCGGCGAAGCCCAGCGCGTGACGTTCGGCAGCTCGTACAATATCAGCCCGCGCATTTCCGCTGACGGCAAGACGCTGGCTTATATTTCGCGGCGCGATGGCGGCGCCTTCCAGTTGTTCGTACTGGACCTGGAATCCCGCCAAGAGCAACGCCTGTCCGATACCACCAGCGACGATTCGCCAAGCTTCGCTCCGAATGGCAAGTACATCCTGTACGCCACTCAGAACGGCGGCCGCCGCTCGCTGGCGGTGGCATCGACAGACGGCCGGGTTAAGCAGCGCCTGAGTATTCAGGCGGGCAATATCAAGGAACCCACTTGGGGCCCTTTCATGAAGTGAAGAAGTAAAAGAAGTAAACGAGAAGTAGCACCTTTAACGACCAGGAGAAATAAAAATGCGTAACGTAAAACACGTAGCCTTCATCATCGGTACCGCCGCCCTGCTGGCAGCTTGCTCCACCCCACCAGCTCCACAGAAGCCAGTTGAAGTGGTTGAGAAGCCAGCCGAGCCAGTCAAGCAAGCTGACACCCGCGCAGTTGAGCCAGTCAAAGCAGAAGTTGACGAACTGGACATCCCAGGCGGCAAGCTGGCCAACCGTTCCGTGTACTTCGACTTCGACAGCTACGTTGTTAAAGCAGAAGGCCAGGACGTGGTGCAGAACCACGCTGCCTACCTGGGCAAAAACCAGCGCGCTATCCTGATCCAGGGTAACACCGACGAACGCGGCGGCTCCGAGTACAACCTGGCCCTGGGCCAGAAGCGTGCTGAAGCTGTGCGCAAGTCGATGGCAGCCCTGGGCGTGCCAGAAGGCCGCATGGAAGCCGTGTCCCTGGGCGAAGAAAAGCCTAAGGCTGAAGGCCACAACGAAGAAGCATGGTCGCAGAACCGCCGTGCTGACATCGTTTACAAAGCTAAGTAATTCGCTAGCTTAACAATGCCGCACAAGGGGCAGCGCGCAGTTTATACTGCGCCCTGCCCCGTTTCTTTTTTTGTGCAAGGAAGAAAAAATGAATTTCACTAAGTCTGCCCTGATGGCAGCCCTGTTCGCTGCCACCCTGCCCCTGACCGCATCCGCCGGCATCTTCGACGATGACGAAGCGCGCAAGGCCATCATGGACCTGAAGTCCAAGGTCGCCAAGCTGGAGGCGGACCTGAAAAACCTGATCGACACCAAGACCGACAAGAGCACCACGCTGGACATGATCTCGCAGCAGGACCAGTTGCGCGAAGAAGTTGCACGCCTGCGCGGCCAGACCGAAATCCTGCTGAACGAAATCCAGATCGCGCAAAAGCGCCAGAAGGACTTCTACACCGACCTCGACGCCCGCATGAAGAAGCTGGAGCCGCGCCAGGTGACCATCGACGGCCAGACCTCCTCGGTCAATATGGACGAACAGAACGCCTACGACAGCGCGATGGCGCAGTTCAAGAGCGGCGACTACAAAGGCGCAGCCAGCGCACTGGGCGACTTCGTGAAGCGCTTCGGCGCATCGGCCTATGCTCCGAACGCCCAATACTGGCTGGGTAATGCCCACTACGCCCAGGGCGACTGCAAGAACGCCATCAGCGCGCAGCAAGTCGTGGTGAAGACCTGGCCGGACAATGCCAAGGCCGCCGACGCCATGCTGAACATCGCCAGCTGCCAAACCGAGCTGAAGGCTGTCAATAATGCTAAAAAGACATTACAGGACCTGATCAAGAATTACCCGGGCACCCCTGCGGCAGCTACTGCCAAGGACCGCCTGAAATCCATCAAGTAAAAAGTGCAGGCGAGCATTTGACAGCTGGACCGCCCCAGCCTATAATCTCGCTTCTTCTTTCGACGGGTCGTTAGCTCAGTTGGTAGAGCAGCGGACTTTTAATCCGTTGGTCGCAGGTTCGAGCCCCGCACGGCCTACCATTCGAAATTAGAACCTTGGGTCGTTAGCTCAGTTGGTAGAGCAGCGGACTTTTAATCCGTTGGTCGCAGGTTCGAGCCCCGCACGGCCTACCAAGATACGCAATGAAGCCCACGAATTTCGATTCGTGGGCTTTTTTGTTTCTGGTCGCCCTCTGGTCTCGCTCAATTTGATCTCTGAGCCTTCCCAACCGCCAAACAATGAAGCGCTAACCTAGGCGTGGCAGCGATTTCCTTGATCCGCATGAGCAGTGCCGTGACATCGCGGGCTGTTTATCGGGGTAGTGTCAGCCTTAAATCAAGGGAAACCACTTCTCCCCGACGCTAGGGTTTGAGAAGCATCAACAAAGGCTGAATGAGTACATAAAAGCTGTCGCATTTCTGCGAAACCCTTCAATTTCCTTAACCACGTCAAGTCATCGGGAGTATTTTGAAAATATAAGCATCGGAATATTTCTGGAATTCTGCCGCCAGGGAGGGCTCTCAAATGAAAGCCGGTATTCTTCAGTGGTTCAAGGAATGGGAATGGTCGTTTCCGGCAGCCGCAATCTTTCTATGCGGCGCGACGACTCTGCTGGCCCAAACCAGCGATCTGGCGTTTGCCCAAAATTCAGCGGCAGTTCTGTTTGCCTACCTCACCGGAATGGCGATCATTGTCTGGGGCATTCATGCGTTCACCGGCAACCCCGAAGAACGCTCGGCATATGGCGTTAACTTTGCCTACTTCGTGATGGCGGTGTCACTGGCAGTGCTGATCTTGCCGCCAGTCATGCGAGCGGACGCCTTCGGCGGCGAGCCATTGGGCCTTGTGTCCGGATGCGTTGCAACGGAAGGTGCACACGCCACTCTTGCCTGCCCTCCTGAACAGGACGGCAAATCCAGAGCTTCAAATAATCAATGGCTGCTGAATATAGGTGGCACCTTATCCGGGCAGGCCGCAGGCTCCACGGCGGACATCGGAACCAGGGCAAACCGCGCCACGATAGCGGGCGGTATTGTCGTCCCATTGCCCTTCGTCGTTATCGCTTTGTTCGGCGGCGCCATCAGCCTTTCGCGCCGCATACCCGAACTGCAAAAGCGCGCCGAGGAATCCTACATAGCAACCCAGGATGCGCCGAAACTGACGCACGCCGAACTGCGCGAAAAGCTGCTATTCCAGATCGTTCAATATGTATCGGCACCGATGATAGCCATCGTCGCTTACCAGGCCATCAAGCCGGACAGCCAGTCATCGGCGGCTGCGCTTGCCTTCATATGCGGCTTTGGGTCGGAAACGGTGTTGCTGATGATCCGCGGCTTGGCCGACGGCTTGCGCCCGAAAGGAGCGACGCTTAGCTCGGCGCAGGACGTCGTTGCGGCCCCAGGCGAAATGGTGCTGCTGCGGATCACGGTGAATACCGAAGGACTGGATCCCGGCAGCCTGGCCATCACCGTTGACGGCAAGGCGGCGCAGGCGAATGAAGACGGGTTCCTTGAAGTTGAACTGGAAGCCGGCAAAGAGCACCTCATTATCGCCAACGCAAAACGCATGGGCCAGCTGGTTACCGATGAATTGCGCATGACGCCGCTCGTGACAGACGATGCGCGTCCATTTGCCCTTAACCCCTGAAGCGCGAGGCTGCGATGACTATTCCATTTAGCGGTGCGGGTGCACCTCTTACCCAGGCAGGCCTGGACTCTGTAGTCAAAACTGTCGGCTGCGATTTGCCATCCCTGTGGGCCGTTATGGCAGTGGAAACCAGGGGCTTTGGTTTTCTGCCGCTCACTCGCCAACCGAAGATTCTATTCGAACGCCATGTGTTTTATCGACTGACAAGCGGCGCCCACGGCAACAACGGCGACATCAGTTCTTCGAAATCCGGTGGTTACCTTGGCGGAGCGGCCGAATACGGACGTCTGGAGGCCGCTGCCAAGTTGAACCAGGAAGCGGCAATCGGAAGCGCATCATGGGGCTTAGGCCAGATCATGGGCTATCACGCGAAACGCCTCAAATACGCCAGCGCGATGGATATGGCGCAAGCATTCGGCAAGAGCGAAGACGAGCAAATTTTCGCGATGGGGAATTTCATTGCCTCCGAAAGTGCGCTGACGAAAGCACTGGTCACTGGGAATTGGCGCAAGGTAGCCTTCTACTACAACGGCTCAAACTACGCCAAGAATGAATATGATGCGAAGCTGGAATTCCATTATGAGAAGTTCAAGCAGCAAGGCTGCCCTGATGTAGAGGTGCGTGAAGCCCAAGCCCTGCTGACCTACCTGAAATACAATCCCAAGGGTATTGATGGCTTTTGGGGCGACAATTCAAAAAAAGCCCTTGCCAGCTTCCTGGTCAATGAGGGCATGCCTGCCGCAGCTGCCCCCGATGCGATTATCCTCGCGGCACTTCGTAAGAAGGCCGGCTTTTAATTCAGCCGGGGAATGCGGGCAATGACTTTGATCTCGAAGTCGAACCCCGCCAACCAGTTCACGCCGACAGCAGTCCAGTTCGGATACGGCGCAGCCGGGAAGATTTCGTCCTTGATCTTCAGGACCGTATCGAACTGCCTTGCCGGGTCCGTGTGAAAAGTCGTTACGTCAACGATGTCTTCCATCGCGCACCCGCCTGCCTCCAACGTCGCCTTCAGGTTTTCAAACGCCAGGTGTACCTGAGCCTCGAATTCAAGTTCCGGCGCGCCGTCCGGGCGGCTGCCGACCTGGCCCGACACGAACAGCAGATCCCCCGATCGGATCGCTGCCGAGTATTTATGGACAGCATAGAGTTCGTGCCGCCCGGCTGGGAAAATGGTTTCGCGCGTATTCATGGTGCATGCTCCTTTGCGTTGGTCAATGCGAGCACTATAGCCACGCCAATCATTCGGATAAACCGCAAAACGCCTGCTACACTGTTTGATAAAACCAAATTATTAGTGGGGGGGTTGCGATGGACAAGCTGGAAGGCATGCGGGCCTTCGTTCGCGTTGTTGAGGCCGGCAGCTTCACCAAGGCTGCCGAAACACTGGGCGTAAGCAAAACCACGGTCACCCAACTGGTGCAGCAGCTGGAAGCCGGCCTGCGCATCAAGCTGCTCAATAGGACGACCCGCAAAGTGAACGTGACGACGGCCGGCTCCGACTATTACGAGCGCGTCATTCGCCTGCTGGCCGAGCTGGAAGACATCGAAAACAATATACTCGGGGAATCCGCCGTGCCGCGCGGCCTGTTGCGGGTGGATGTTCCGAGCCCGTTTGCGAACATCATCTTGGTGCCGGCGCTGCCAGAATTCCACGCCCGATACCCGGAGGTCCAGCTTGATATCGGCGCCAGCGACCGCAAGGTCGACCTCATTGGCGACAATGTCGACTGCGTGGTGCGCGGTGGCGACATTGATGATGTATCGCTTGTTGCACGACGCGTCGCAGGCCTGCAGTTGGGCGTCTATGCTGCACCGTCATACCTGGCCCAGGCGGGAACTCCAACCTCCCCTGGCGACTTGCACGGAGCTGGCCACCGCATCGTCCACTACCGTTGGGCCAACGGTTTGCCGTACGCAATGGAAAAGTCCGGGGAGCGGGTCAAGATCGGTGGCCGCTATTTCCTGGCGATCGACGATGGCAATGCCTACCTCACAGCCGGGCTGGCCGGGCTTGGCGTGCTATGGCTGCCGCAGTACATGGCCAGGGAACACGTTGCCAGCGGCGCGCTGGTGCAGCTCTTCACGGACTGGCGTATCGAACCGATGCCGCTCCACATCGCCTATCCGCCGAATCGTTATGTTCGCAAACAGCTTCGCGTGTTCATTGACTGGATCATTGAACTGATGGCGCGGCACGAATTACAACGGCGTTAACCATCCGCTGTCTTTCAAAATCGCCGCAGGATTTTCAAGTTCAAGCAATTTCCGGATTGCCGCCCGCTTGTCCCGGGAGCGGTTCACATACGCTTCGGCGATCCGCATGCCGATCCAGTAGCCCGCTTCGCACGGCCAGCCTTCAGGAGCACTGCCGCAATTGACAAACCATCGCTTGAAACGCGGGCTGGCCACAGGGTTGCGCAAACTTTCGCTGTCGGCCTGAAGGAACTGGCGATCACGCTGGAACTCTTCCCATAACCACGATTCACGCTGGCGCGCCCACGCATCGCGGGCGGGCGTCGGAATTTCGCCAGTCACCAAGGTCGCCAGATAGTCTGCGACACCTTCCCTCAAAGCCTGGCTCAATAAAGGATCGGCGAGTGCCTGCGGCGTTTCGTCGCCCTGCCAGGTGTGCACCGTTTCGTGCGCAAAAAAACCACGCATCGTCGTACGGAATTGTTCGGGCGTCGTGCCCGGTGGGCAGGTCACCTCCAAGCCGATTACCTGCATGTCCGAACTGGCCGTACCTCCGGAATTCAATGCGCCGAACACGATTTCGATTGCGGGAAGTGACCGCTCGGGCAACAAGCCTGAAAAGGCCAGGTAGATCGCTTTGAGGTCGCTTCGAAGAGCCGGCAGGCGTGGCAAGCATTCCCGGATCGCATAGCGATAGGCCTCTGGGTTGGCTGCAACCTTGCGCGCCAGGCGCCCGGCGTCGACGATACGCATTGGGGTGAAGACCTTCACGCCGGGACCCGCGCGATCCAGGTATTCGCGCTGCAGGATTTCGGCCGCCGGGACGGCGTTTTCCTTCATCAGGTTCGCAAAGCGGCGGGCGTCATCGGCGCCAATATCGACCGTGAGCGGATCGACGGCGGCGGCAAATACAGCGCTGCTACACAGCGCGGCAACAGGGAAAAGTAAATGTCGGATCATCTTTTGAAGCAGGTACAAGCTGAAATATGGCGCGCAGGATAACACTTTGTCGAATTGAAAAGAAGTTTTACCAATACTGCTTTCGATATCGTGCGATGACATTTTCATTATCCGGCTTTCCAGCGGCCTGGCGTAACAGGTATGTCACAAGCGCTCTTTACCTTTGTGCGTTTCAACTATCGCACGGTAAACAACATGCAAATGCTTTCATCGCGTCGCAAGCTCCTGGCCTTGGGTATTGCACTGGCCTTGAGCGCCTGCGGCGGCGGCTCCTCCGAAGCGCCGCTGGAGATTCCTGCAGCACCAGCAGACCAGGGCGCGGCAGAAGTGGTGCCCCAGCCCACCGTCACTGCCTTTGTCGATACCATCGCCACCAACCAGCGCGGCGACGCCCGCTACGCCACGCTGTCCACCAATGCCGGCGTGCGCGTCCTCGGAGGCTTCCTCGAGATCTGGAGGCCGCTGACCGAAACAGTTGACGCCGGCGTCAGCGCGCCTGCTGCCGATGGCTTCCCGGCCGTAGTCCCCTCAACCTGGAGCGGTATACCGAACGACGGTACGCCCGACGGAAAAATAGTCAATGCCACCGTACACCTAGCGAACGTCGAATACGTCATCAAAGCCACTGCGAATCGCACACCGGAGCAAGCGCTGCTGGCCTATCTGGATGACCGGCGCGGCAAGGGCTACAGCGTGACCGACGGCATGGGCCCGCTAACCGATGCCTGGCGCAGCGCCGCCCAGCAAGTCACCAGCATTACTGGCGTTGCCAGCGATGCCACCAGCAAGCTGTATAACGACACCGGCAATAATACCGGCGTTGGCGGTAGCGCCAATGCTGACTTCGGCAGCGTGGTCGATCTGGTCAACCTGGTTGGCAATAACGCTTCGACCGAGCCGTCCAAGCGCTTCTACAAATACGCCCGTCCCTACCGCTGGAGCAGCGGGGTGCAGGTGCTGCCAACGCTGGTGCCGGCCAAGAGCAGCACCCCAGGCACCGATGGCGGATTCACCAGCGGCCACTCGGCCGAAGGCGTACGCGACGCAGTCGCCATGGCCTACGCAGTGCCGGAGCGCTTCCAGGAAATGCTAAGCCGTGGACTCGAACTGGGCGAATCGCGCATCCTGGCCGGCATGCATTCGCCACTGGACGTATTGAGCGGCCGTATCCTGGGCCAGGCCAGCGCCGTAGCAAACCTGGTGGCCCCCGTGAACGCGGCAAAAAAAACTGCTGCCCTCATCCAGGCACACGCCGCCTTGATGGCGGCCACCGGGACCAACGCCGACAACTTTGCCGCTTTCGCGCAATCCGGCAGCCTCGCCAACGACCGGTTCGCCGACTACGCGACCAACAAGGCCAATTACCTGCGTCGCCTTACTTATGGCTTCGCACCGATCGCTGCCACCAGGGCCGTTGCCGCGGTACCTAAAGGCGCCGAAGTGCTGCTGGAAACCCGCCAGCCCTACCTGAGCGACGCCCAGCGCCGGGTGGTACTGAAGACCACTGCACTGCCTTCGGGCTACCCGGTAATGGATGATGCGGAAGGCTGGGGCCGTTTGAACCTGTTTGCAGCGGCCGACGGCTATGGTGCCTTCAGCGGCAACGTGACCGTCGTCATGGATGCCGGCAAAGGCGGCTTCAACGCAGCAGACCGCTGGCGCAATGACATCAGTGGCAACGGAAAACTGGTCAAACAGGGCTCGGGCACATTGAAACTGGCCGGAGCAAATACCTGGAGCGGCGGCACCGAACTGAGCGCGGGAACACTGCAAGGCGATTCCACTGCCGCGTTCGGCACGGGCGACATGTACGTTCGTGGCGGCACGCTGGTGGTCAACGCTCCGGCTGCGCTGAAGCTGGCTGGCAAATATACCCAGCTAAGCGGTACCACCACGCTGGAACTGGACCTCGGCGGCGCGGCGCCGGGCAGCCAGGGCAGCCTGATCGTGGCATCCACCGCCACCATTGCCGGCGGCACGCTACGCGTGAAGTTCGCCAACGGCTACAAGCCCAAAGCCGGCGACGTACTGACCGTCATCACGGCAGCTAGCCTGAAGGGCAAGTTCTCCGCTATCGAGGTCGACGGCTTTGCGAACGTCACGCCAAACTACAGCGCCACAACTTTGACTCTGGCCATTGGAAGCTAAGCCGTCGGCCGGAATCGGGTAACATCGCCAGCATGCACCAACAATGCTGGCATCTTCGCCCGACCGCGCAACTGCGCCCCTTTATCGATCGCTACTGGGGTTGGGAGGGTAACCATCCCCTCCCTCCGCTGCTTCCACCCGGAACCGGTTCCGAGTGCATCTTCCATTACGGCACACCGTATCTCCTCGATGGCAGGCAGTCGCCGCGCGCAGTCATCCTCTCCCTGCGCACGCGCGCCATCGCCATCGAAGGAAATGGACCACTTGGTTTCGTCGCCGTGCGCTTTCGTGGCGGAAGCCTGCGCCATTTCTGCGGCCAATCGCTGGCGCAATTGCACGACCAGTATTGGCCGGCCCCGGCAATCTGGGGCGAAAGCACCGAGCATTTGTCCGACCGGCTAGCGCAAGCCATCGGTCCGGCCATGCGCGCTTCTGCGCTCGACCAGTTCTTCCTGGCGAGATTGGGTCAACATGAAGACCGCAGTGGACGTGGACTCGATGTCCTGCTCGACAAGCTGTATTACGCCCCCGGCACCGCCATTGAAACTTTGGCCGAGGAATCGGGCTGGACGCGCCGCCACTTCCAGCGCAAGTTCACCGACACCTACGGACTCGGTCCCAAACAGTTTGCGCGGATCGCCCGCCTTGGCCATACACTGCGCATGCTGGCGCTCTCCCCCGGCATGCCCGCACTCGATGCCGCCATGCGCATGGGCTACTTCGACCAGCCGCACTTTATCCACGAAACGCGCGCCCTGACTGGCCACACGCCGCAGGCGATCATCGCGGGCATGCGCGGAAAGTCCCATTTCTACAATCCGCCATCGAGGCCGATTGCGTAAGCTGGGGCACCATACTTTTTACGGAGCCGTCATGTATCTGCTTGCCACGCTGGAAGCCAACCCTCAGTCCCGCGCCGACCTGCTTGCCGCATTGGATCAGCTCGTGGCATATTCACGTACCGAGCCCGGAACACTGCAGTACGAAGTGCTGACGGACTTT
The DNA here is from genome assembly GCF_001425005.1 of Duganella sp. Root336D2. Lineage (GTDB taxonomy): Bacteria > Pseudomonadota > Gammaproteobacteria > Burkholderiales > Burkholderiaceae_D > Rugamonas. The sequence continues at coordinate 293,137 of NZ_LMDB01000035.1, forward strand.
CAAAACGAAAACCGGATCATCGTATTCGAACGCTACGCCGATGCAGCCGCCATGCAGGCGCACCTGGAAAGCGCGCCCTTGCAGGCCCTGGTCGCCAACTTCGGGCACTATCTAAGCGTGCCGCCCTCGCTGGTGCGCATGGCCCGGTTCAATGGTTTCCTGCGCGAGGGCGGCAACGACCATTAATACCTGCAAGAACCGTCCCCGCAAGCATAGCATCGCAAAAAATCCCGTGGCCCGCCGGGCACTAAGGCTGCGGGCCAAGGTACTGTTTCACGAGCGTGTCGTATGTACCGTTGGCACGGAGGTTTTTCAAGCCGGCGTTGAATGCATCGCGCACACGGACATCGCGAAACACTGCCCTGCGCGGGCTTTCGGGGAAAATCCTGTGGAAGGACACCGCCTGCCCTGCATTGATTTGCGGTTCGAGCTTTTCGGAAAAATAGCGGAAGATCATGCGGTCGCCAATCACAACGTCTACCCTGCCGGTGAAAAGAAGCTTGTTCTGTGTGATCTGGGCCGGCACCTCCCTGTAGTCCGAATGGCCGCTGGCAACCAGGCCAAAGCGGTCCCCCAGCACCATACTGGCATTTTGGAATGCCGCCACCGAATAATTGGCCAAATCCTCAATCTGCTGGATCTTCAGATTGCGGCGGGTGAGTGTGGTCGCGACGTTCTGGTAGACGATGTAATTGTCTGTGAAGTAGTCCTGGCCGCCAATTCCCTCGCTGATAGACAGCAACCCATCAAGTTGGCCTGCGCGCAGCATCGCCAGCGCCCGGGTTTGTGGAAGCATATGTCCAACCAGCCTGTAGCCGCCGGCAGCCAACGATTGCCTGGCGATGTCATAGTCGAGCCCCGCCTTGCCCGACTCCATGACATAAGGCGGCTTTGGCAAACCCATACCGACGTGGACCTCCGGCATGGCCGCTTCCTGCGCCCTGGCGGCACAGCTTATGGCCAGGGCCAGCCAAAGCCAGGTTTGCGCCCGGACTTCCAATGCATACCTGAGCCACATACTGTCCTCCGGCTACTACCATGCTTCTTACACGATATACCAAGCATGATGCAATTCCCAGCAATCTATAATTGCGCCTTTCTCAATAAACCAGGAAAGATGTCAAGAATGCGAATCCGCCACTTCTGGATCGTTTGTGTGGCAATGGTGCCAAGCCTTGTTATGGCCAACCCAGCCTGTCCGGACCAAAACTCCTGCATCGCAGCCGTGCTGGCAAGTGCCAGGTCGGGCGAGCACGCAAATGAGCTTGCGCAAATGGCCCGCCTGGCCGCCCTGGCCCCGAACTGGCAGGAGGATCAGAAAAAGAAGAAGGTCCGGCCGGGCATCGGCTCCGAAGCGGCAGGCATTGGCGCGCCCGCTGCCGCCATGACCTCGGTGCTGCAATTCGCAAAACAGGACTTCTTCCAGCTGCCGGCGCTCCGCCGCGCCCTTACCCTGCGCTACCTGGAGCAAAAGCAGTACCTGGCCGCCGAGGACGAGGCTAAGGACGCTATACGCCTGCAGCCCTCGTACGCACCGTTCTGGTCCGACCTGGCGGCCGTATTCATGGCCAAGGGGCAGAAGGATGATGCCATCGCAGCCCTGCTCGTCGCATATAACTGGGCGGGCAACCCTGCCGCCATGCGCGAGGCATACGTGCAGGCAGCACAGTCAAGTGATTCCGCAGCAGTATTCGGCGAAGCCGTTACGCTGGTCGACTTGAATGCTGCCAAACTGGCCCAGGCTGAAGCAGCGTTTCCTGCGCTGATCATCGGTGCCAAGGACCCGGCAACGGGTAAGAAGGTAGCGCGCCCGGGAGTCGCCAGCTTTAACAAGCCAAACTGGCCGCGCGCCTCACTGCGCTACGAAGAGACGGGCGCCGTCAGGCTTGCATTCCTGGTCGACGCAGATGGCATCGTAAAACGCGCAAGGAAGCTCAAATCGAGCGGATACAGCGAGCTTGATAATGCAGCGCTGCTCGCGGTGGCGTCTTGCGAATTCACACCAGCCGAGCAGGACGGCAAACCCGTCGCTTCATGGCTGGTGATGGAATACGTCTGGTCGCTTGAGTAAGTATGGTTAGGCGCGCTGGGCGGCGCCGGCTGGGGCGGAAGACGGTTGCAGCAGGCGTCCCAGCGGCATTTCGATCCAGCGATGGAATGCGGCACCGGCGGCCAGGCTGGCGCCCCAGGCGGTCAGCATGCCAACGCCTTGCAGCACCGGATCGGCAGGCACGAAGCGGGTGAAGGCGGCGTTCACCAGCAGGCAGACCGGGAAGTGGATCAGGAACACCGAGTACGAAGTGCGCGCCAGCGCATTGACGACTGCCTGCAGGCGGCCTTCGCCACTGAATTGGGTGCGGCCGAAGATCACCAGCGCGCAAGCCACCATTATGGCCAGCGCCAGGCGGCTGCGGAAGTTCACGGCCAGCGCCAGCAAGGCGGGCAGGAAAATTGCCGCCTGTACCAGCACGGCACCGCGCGTCTTGCGGCGCGGATCGCCGGCCCACCATGCGGCCAGGCCCAGGCTGTAGCTGCCGAAGAAGTATGGCCCCCAGTTATCCCAATCCGAGTCCAGGTTGAAGTGCAACAGCGACAGCACGCTGCCGATGGCGACCAGGCTTGGCACCAGCCATGTGCGGCGCGCCGGGCCGGTGATGCGGGCGGCCAGCCAAAGGATGGCGACAACCATGGCATATAGCTGGAAATCGATGGCAACGTACCAGGCCCCCGCCGACAGCGAAGGGAAACCGAGCACGCCATGTGCCAGCACCGCGTGCGCCGCGAGCTGGCCGGCGGTCGCCGGTGCGGAAATCGAGTGATGGTCCATCCACTGGCTGGCCAGCATGGATGCCGCCGCAGCGATCAGGGTCGCTGCGATGAAAGGCGGCGCCAGTTTGGCGTAGCGGCGCCAGACAGCGCCCAGCGGGTCGACCATGACCGGCTGCGCGCTCGGCGCCAGCGATTTGGCGGCAAGGAAGCCTCCCACCACCAGGAATACCTGCACGGCAATGCGTGCGCTACCCGCCAGCCAGTCGATCAGGTCTGGCAGGATAAGGCGCACGTGGTCCGCCATGGGGCCATAAAATGCCAAGTGGTGCAACACAATTAGCTGCGCTGCAACAGCCTTTAATAAATTGATCACGCCATACTTCATTACATCTGCTGCCGACTATGCGAAAGGTCAACATGATAACCGAGCTCAGCAGATTAGAGGCGCGCGCCTAGCGCCTCGTAAGTAACCAGATGTTACGCAGCCTTACCCTCAGCCTTTTTGAACGGGCTGCGGTCAGGAGCTTCGTCGTGGTCAATATTCAGCAACAGGTGCTTGATCACCTTGTTCATGAATGGCTGACGGTGACGGATCAAGACGCCGTATGTTTCCGGCCTCGCCCCCAGAGCGGCCTTCGGCTCCAGCGCGGTACGGCCGAAGGAGACGCGCTTGCAGCCCAGTCCAATGGCGTCGGCGATACCGGCATGCAGCAGGCGCAGGTAAATCGGCAGGTCGGCTGCGGCGGCGCGATCAAAGCCGATGTGGAAAGCAATGGCAGTCTCGCCGTCGGCGATGGTGACCAGGAAGCCCAGCATCTTGCCTTCCCGTTTCAGGACGCTGCAGCGGAAGCGCTCTCCTGCCGCTTCCTGCAGCGCCGGGAAGTACTCCGGCAGCAGCTCGAACGGACGGAAGCCGGCATTGACCTGCACGGCTTTATACAGGGCGTGGATTTCGTCCTGCATGGCGGCCATGTCGCTGAAATGCTCCACCGTGCATTGCGCCGCTTCGATCGGCTTCAAAATGCCGTTGCGGACGTTGGCGCGGTACTTTGAAGCCAGGCTGGCCAGGTAGTCGTCGTAGCTTTTCCAGTCTTCGCCGAGGGCCAGCACCATGTTCGGCTCCGTTTCGACGAACCGGTAGCTGAGGTTCTTGAGGAAGGCTGCATCCTCCACCTGGGGACCGTGCAAGTCCTTGATCATGACGAAGTTGGCGGAACCGGCCAGCTTTTCCGCCTGGCGCACGCGGTACAGCACTTCCGCTACGCCGTGCCAGGCGAGTTCCGGATCGACGCCGGGCGCGATGGCGATGCCGTGCTGGCCGAAGGTCAGCAGGTTGCCGCAAGTGAGCACGCGCTGGCCCAGGCTCTCGCCCAGCGAACCGAACGAGGTTTTGCTGGCCTGGGCCAGCCTGATATCGGCCAGCTGCATATACAGCGCGGCAACCGGCTGCTCATCTTCGTACACCAGCGCGTAGCGCGGGTCGAGATTGGCCGGCAGCACGCTCTCCAGCGAGCGCAGGTAATCGTAGGACAGGAAAAAGCCTGCCTGGGCCGTAAGCCCTTTCCATGCCTGCGCATCGAGCATGCCGATGGAGTCGGCAATGGCGTAGCGCAGTTGGGCGGGGCCGCGCAGGCGCTTGCGCACTTCGCGGCGTTCGGACAGGGCGGTTTTGACTGAGCGCAGTTTTTGCTGGATCTTCATCATTACAAAATTGGCAATTGGATGGCGCAGTCTAACACGAGCGGCATTGTGCTGAATAAGTTAAGGGAAGCCTCGATATACAACCAATCACCAAATAGGCAACACCGATACCATTTTGAACATGTTAAAAATGCCAATCGACCCGAAAGGCAATGCAATGACTGCTCCAAATCCGAACTGGTACCTGCGCGCGCGGCTCAAGACCCGCCAGCTCCTGCTGTTGATCGCCATCGACGACGCCGGCAATATCCTGCGCGCAGCCGAGGCGCTGTGCATGACGCAGCCGGCGGCTTCCAAGCAGCTCAAGGAACTGGAGGACATGCTCGGCATCGCCCTGTTCGAGCGCCATCCACGCGGCATGGCGCCGACGATCTATGGCGAGAGCATGATCCGCCATGCGCGCATGGCCCTGAGCAGCCTGGCGCGCGCGCATGAAGATATCGTTGCGCTCAAGGCCGGCCTGGCGGGCCAGGTCGACGTCGGCAGCATCATGACGCCGGCATTGAGCCTGCTGCCGCGCGCCATCACGCGCGTCAAACAGCAGGTGCCGCAGCTGCGTATCGGCGTGCAGATCGAGGCCAGCAACGAATTGCTGGAGCGGCTGCAGCGCGGCACGCTCGACTTCCTGCTGGCGCGCCTTACCGGCTTCCACGATTGCACGGAACTTGTGTACGAGGAGCTGGCGCCGGAGCCGGTAGTGGTGGTGGCGCGGACCGGCCATCCGCTGGCCGGTCGCAGCGGGCTTGCTTTGCATGACCTGGTGCAGGCGCCCTGGATCACCCCGCCGCCCGGCAGCGTCCTGCGCCAGCGCTTCGACCAGTTGTTCCATAACGCCGGCCTGGAGCCGCCGGGCGATATCGTCGACACCAGCGAGATTGTGCTGATCACCAGCATGCTGCAAATGAGCGATGCGCTGAATGTCATGTCGCAAGACGTGGCGCGGCGCTACCAGGAACTGAGGCTGCTGGACATCCTGCCGCTGGAGCTGGACTGCCGCATGGACCCTTTCGGCATCATCCGCAGGCGCGACAGTGTGATGTCGCCTGGCGCCGAGCTGCTGTTGCAGGCGATTCGGCGCGAAGCCTCGGCGCCCGCCTTGCAGCAGGAGACAGAAGCGGAACAGATGCCCGCGACATATAACCTCTACGACATAGCTCTCGCGTAAAAACTCATTGGATCGGTCTTCGAGCGTGCGCATAGCATGGAGCGGCACACCTAAATCCGGAGACCTGCCTTGAACCAAATATCCCTTGCGCGCCGCCTGGCCGGCGCGCTGCTGCTGATCGCGCCGCTGGCTGGCCATGCCGCGCGCCAGATCGAACTCGACTCCCCCGACCGCCAGTTGCGCGTAACGATCGGCACCGGCGACCACCTGTCCTTTGCCGTCAGCCACCGCGGCACCGACCTGGTGCTGCCCACCCCAATCGGCATCACCCTGGCCGGCATCGGCTCCCTGGGCGACAAGCCGCGCCTGGCCGGCCAGCAGCGCCGCAGCGTCGACACCGTTTTGCGGCCGGTGGTGGCGCAGAAGTCGCGCGAAGTGCGCGACCATTACAACGCCCTGCAGCTCGATTTCGCGGGCGGCTACGCCTTGGAAGTACGCGCCTACGACGAGGGTATCGCCTACCGCTTCCGCACTTCCCTCCCCGGCCAGGTCACGGTGGAGGACGAGCTCGCCGGCGTCAACTTGCGGCCGCAGGACACCCTGTACTGGCCGCAGGAAAAATCCATGCAATCGCATAACGAGCATTATTACCAGGCGCTGACGGTGGGCGACGCGGCCGGCAAACTGGTTGGCGTACCGGCCCTGGTGCAGAACGGCGGCGTGCACCTGGTGTTCACCGAATCGGGCCTGCGCGACTATCCGGGACTGTACCTGCACGGCGAGCCGGCCGGCCTGCGCGCCATCTTCCCCAAAGTGGCATTGGCAGAAACCGCGCGCGACGACCGCAATGTACCGGTCACGCAGGAGGCGGCCTATATCGCCCGCACCGATGGCAACCGCACCTTCCCCTGGCGCATCCTGGGCATTGCCGCCGATGCCGGCGGCCTGCTGCTGAACCAGATGCCCTACCTGCTTGCCGAGCCGCAGGAACTGAAGGAAACCGGCTGGATCAAACCCGGCAAGGTGGCCTGGGACTGGTACAACGGCAACAAGCTGTATGGCGTGCCGTTCAAGTCGGGCCTCGACACCCGCACCTACCGCCACTACATCGACTTCGCCGCCGACAACGGCCTCGAATACATCATCATGGATGAAGGCTGGTACAAGCTGGGCGACCTGCTGGCCGTCAAGCCGGAGATCGACATGCCCGGGCTGATGGCGTACGCCAGGCAGCGTGGCGTCGGCATCATCCTGTGGGTGTCGTGGAAGACGCTGGACACCCAGATGACCGCCGCGCTCGACCAGTTCGCACGCTGGGGCGCGGCCGGCATCAAGGTCGACTTCATGCAGCGCTCCGACCAGTGGATGGTGAACTATTACGAACGCGTTGCGCGCGAAGCGGCCCAACGCCGCCTGCTGGTGGACTTCCACGGCAGCTTCAAGCCCAGCGGGCTGCAGCGCACCTGGCCCAACGTCCTGACCTTCGAAGGCGTGAAAGGCCTGGAAAACAACAAGTGGAGCGACAAGCAGACCCCGGAGCACGACGTCACCCTGCCCTTCATCCGCATGTTCGCCGGCCCGCTCGATTACACGCCGGGCGCCATGAGCAATGCACACCGCAAGGACTTCGCCGCCAGTTTCGACCGGCCCATGAGCCAGGGCACGCGCGCGCACCAGCTGGCGATGTACATGATCTATGAAAGCCCGCTGCAGATGCTGGCCGACAGCCCTTCGCAATACCGCGCCAATCCATCCTCGCTGGAGTTCATCCGCCAGGTACCGGTGGAGTGGGACGAAAGCCGCGTACTGCACGCCCAGCTTGGCCGCTACGTGGCCATGGCGCGGCGCCGCGGCGATACCTGGTATGTCGGCGCCATGACCGGCGCCGATGGCCGCGACCTGGAACTGGACCTGTCTTTCCTGGGCGATGGCAACTACCAGGTGGACAGCATGGAAGACGGCCCGAATGCCGGGGTCTTCGCTACCGACGTACAGAAAGGCAGCGCCAGCGTCACCCGCAGCAGCCGCCTGGCGATGCAGCTGGCGCCCGGCGGCGGCTGGGCGGCGATCATCCGCAAGACGAAATAAGGAGATACAGATGCAACGCTTGTTCCGTCCCCGTGCCGTCATCCCCGCTGCGGCACTGCTGGCCGCCAGCCTGGCGCAGGCTGCGCCGCCAGCCTTCACCCCGCGCTGGCAGCTCGACGGCGATGCCATTCGCTGGCAGGTGAAAGACGTCCACCGCGACCAGCTTGAAATGAGCGGCCGCCAGGTCTCCGCCGTGATCGACTACGGCAGCCAGGACGACGGCTCGCTGCTGCTGGCGCGCACCGTGGTGTGGCCGATGCTGCGCACCATTCCCGACGATACGCACGCCAGCCTGATTCGCAAATTCGGCGCGGAAGCCTCGCCCGCCGTCACAGTCGACGGCCAGCCCGCCGCCGAACGGCTGCAGCAAGTACGCTTCGACGGCCGCCTCGCGCTGCGTTCGCAACTGGCCCCTGGCCTGGCGCTGACGCGCACCCTGACGCCGTCTCCCGGCGAACCGGCCCTGGTGGAGCGGCTGGAGCTGGCCAACACCGGCGCGGCCACGCGGCGCTACAGCTTCAGTGCGCTGGAGCGCAGCGAAACCACGCCGGCCGAGCGCGGCACCCACGGCGCCTACGTGATCGAGGTACGCTCGCCTGCCCGCGAAGGCGAGCTGGCGCCCGGTGCGCGCGTGCATGTCGACGTGATCATCAGCGGCCGCCTACAGAACGAGATGGTGTATGTGGACGGTAGCGAAGCCTTGCAGGAACGCGCGCGCAAGGTGGCGCAATGGCGTTCCAACCTGGTACTGGAAACGCCGGAACCTGTACTCGACGCGATGTTCGCCTTCGCCAAAGTGCGCGCCGCCGAAAGCATCTTCGCCACGCGCGGCGGCCTGCTGCACGGGCCAGGCGGCACGCGCTATTATGCCGCCGTCTGGGCCAACGACCAGGCGGAGTACATCAATCCCTTCTTCCCCTACCTGGGCGACAGCGCCGGCGTGCAAAGCGCGCTCACCAGTTTCGGCATGTTCGCGCGCTACATGAACGCGGACTACAAACCAATCCCCTCCTCCATCATCGCCGAAGGACGCGGCTACTGGAACGGCGCCGGCGACCGCGGCGACTGCGCCATGATCTCCTACGGCGCCAGCCAGTTCGCGCTGGCGCAGGGCGACAGCGGCACCGCCCGCCAGTTGCTGCCCCTGATCGACTGGTGCCTGGAGTTCACGCGCCGCAAGCGCGACGCGCAAGGCATCGTGCAGTCGGACAGCGACGAACTGGAAGGCCGCTTCCCGGCCGGCAAAGCCAACCTGTCGACCAATGTGCTGGCCTATGGCGGCCTGCAAGGAGCAGCACGGCTGGCGGCTTCGCTGGGCGACGCGCAGCGCGCCACGGCGCTGCGGCAGGAAGCGGAGTCGCAGCGCGGCGCCATCGAACGCTACTTCGGCGCGCGCATGGATGGTTTCGAAACCTACCGCTACTACGACGGCAACGAAAAACTGCGCGCCTGGATCGCGCTGCCGCTCGCGCTGGGCATCAATGAACGCCAGCGCGGCACGGTCGATGCACTGCTGTCGCCGCAGCTCTGGAGCGAAAACGGCGTGCTGACCGAAGCCGGCGACAAGACCTTCTGGGACCGGGCCACGCTGTATGCGCTGCGCGGCCTGTTGAAAGCGGGCGAACTGGAACGCACCATGCCTTACCTGCGCTACTACTCGAGCCGCCGCCTGCTGGGAGAGCACGTGCCGTATGCCGTGGAAGCGTGGCCTGAAGGGCAGCAGCGCCACCTGTCCGCCGAAAGCGGGCTGTATGCGCGCGTGGTAACGGAAGGCCTGTTCGGCATTGAAGCAACCAGCCTGCGCAGCTTCACCGTGGCACCGCGCCTGCCGCAGGGCTGGCCGCGCATGGCATTGCGGCATATGCGCGCCTTCGGTGCAGGCGAAGACGGCGACGGCATCGACATCGTCGCCACACGCACGCCACGCGGCCAGCGCGTGCTGGTGCGCCTGGATGGCCAGCCCTTGCTCGACCAGGCCTGGGACGGCAAGGCGCCGCTGCTCGTCACGCTTCCCGACCAGCTATAACCTTTTAGGCATAGATGGCGCGTAAACATTCAATTGTTCGCCATCGCCATCCTACCTAGCATGTCTCCATCGGCCGCCATAGTGCGGCCGAATCATAACCACAACAGGAGACGCAATGAAGAACCATTCCCAAGGTGTGCGGATGACGCTGCTCGCACACGCCCTTGCATTGGCTTTCGCTGGGCCAGTCCATGCACAATCGAATGCCACCGGCAGCATTTTCGGCCAGGTCGCCAACGCAGGCGGCAGCGTCGTGGTGCTGGAGAATATCGCCACCGGCGCGCGCCGCACCATCAGCGTGGATGCCAGCGGGCGCTATAACGCCAGCTCCATGCCGCCGGGCCTTTACAAAGTGATGCTGGTGCGTAATGGCGTCGTCGAACGCGTGCTGGAAGTGGAAGCGCTGATCGGCCAGGGGGTGGAAGCGTCCTTCGAAGTCATCCAGGCGGTGACGGTCAGCAGCCGCCGCCCGACGATCGACGTCAGCAACACCAACAACGGCGCGGTATTCACCGCGCGCCAGCTGGATGCGCTGCCGATCTCACAAAGCCTGTCGGGCATCATCCAGCTTGCCCCCGGCACGGCGCGCGGCAATACGCGCGTCGGCGGCGACAGCTTCGGCGGCGCCGGCGTGACCGAGAACGCCTACTTCATCAACGGCTTCCCGGTCACCAATGTCTACCGCCAGATCGGTTCGACCACCCTGCCCTTCTTCGCCATCGCACAGGCGCAGATCCTGCAAGGCGGCTATAGCGCGGAGTTCGGCCGCTCCACCGGCGGCGTGGTGAACATCACCACCAAGAGCGGCACCAACAACTGGGAAGCCGGCGCCGTGCTGCAATACACCCCGGACTGGCTGCGCGCCAAGCCGGACAACACCGACTACCCGGACACCGGCCATAACCCGAAGACCGACGGCAAGCTGCTCACCTACCGCCACGGCAATAATGCCACCGACGTCTTCGGCAGCGCCTACGTCGGCGGCCCGCTGATCAAGGACAAGCTGTTCATGTTCGCCAACATCGAACAGGACCGCTTCAGCACCGGCTACATCAGCAAAGACTCCGATTCGCTCAACAAGACCAACGGCTGGACCGAGCGCGAAGCCCGAACCCCGCGCTACCTGCTCAAACTCGACTACAACATCAGCGACAACCATCGCCTCGAGTTCACCCAGATCCACGACGAAAACAAGAAGACGCAGCAGAACTACGGCTTCGACTACGCCACGTTGCAGCGCAACGAGGTGCGCGCCGGCGGTACCACAGGCGATGGCGCGAAGACCAACGATTCGATCCTGAAGTACACCGGCTTCCTGACCGACAACCTGACTGTTACTGCGCTGGCGGGCCGCTTCAAGTCGACCTATCCGCAATCGCGTGAAGGCTATGTGCCTGGCGTATACCAGATCATCGCGCCGATGAATGCGCAGGTGCCGGGCCTGTCGTATACCAACCCGCAGACCATTGGCGGAACCATCCAGGTGCCAAATGCGGAAGACAAGCAATCCACGCTGCGACTGGATGTCGAGTACAAGCTGGGAGACCATGCGCTGCGCGCGGGCATCGACCGTAACAACGTTTCTTCGATCAATGGATCGGAGCTGGCCGGCGGCGGCAGCTGGACCTACTTCCACGGCGATCCGAGCAAGACGGTCCCTGGCGGCAACACGCCTGCTTCGGGCGGCGGCTACGGCCTGCAGGGCTACTACGTCAACGAGTACCACCAGAGCGATTCTGCGTCGCCAAAGACCGACCAGTCGGCGCAATACATCCAGGACCGCTGGCAGGTCACCGATACCGTATTGCTCGACCTGGGCCTGCGCAACGAACAGTTCACCAACAAGAACAGCTTCGGCCAGGCCTACGCGGCGCAGCGCCACATGCTGGCCCCGCGCATCGGCGCATCCTGGGACGTGCGCGGCGACAGCACGTTGAAGGCCTTCGCCAACCTGGGCCGCTACCACCTGCAGATCCCGACCAGCGTGGCGCTGCGCCTCGCCGGCAATCCGGTCCACATCGACCACTACTTCACCTACACCGGCGTCGATCCGAAAACCGGCGTACCGACCGGGCTGACCGAAATCTCCCCGCGGGTTTCCGGCGGCAACGAATGGGGCAATGCCAAGGACCCGCGCCAGGTCGCGTCGAGCAACCTGGGCGCCACCTACCAGGACGAAATCGCGCTGGGCTTCGAAGCGGCCTTGACGCCGGAGTACACGGTTGGCAGCAAGGTCACCTACCGTACGCTGCGCAATACCATCGAGGACTGGTGCGATTCGCGTCCATTGCGCGCCTGGGGCAAACGCAATAACGTCGATACCAGCAAATACGATATGCCATGCCTGCTGATCAACCCGGGCCGCGACAATACCTTGACGCTCGACCTGGCGGGCGACGGCAAGCTGGTCTCCATCCCGCTGACTGCTGAAGAAATCGGCCTGCCGAAAGTAAGCCGCGTGTACACCGCGCTGGACTTCTTCATCGAACATCCGATGCGCAACGGCTGGTACGGCAAGTTGTACTACACGCTGTCGCGCACCAGGGGCAACATGGAGGGCCAGGTGATGTCCGACATCGGCCAGGCCGACATTGCCGCCACCACCTCGTTCGACTTCCCGGAGTTGATGGATCACGCCAGCGGCCCCCTGCCAAACAACCATACCCACGTGCTGAAAGCCTTTGGCTACTACCAGCTCGGCCAGGAGTGGACCGTAGGCGGCAATATCAACATCGTCACCGGCGCGCCGAAGTCCTGCATCGGCAACCTGCCGACCGCGCTCAACCAGGACGGCAAGAACCCGGCCGCGAATTACGGCGCCGCAGTGTTCTACTGCGACGACAAGCCTGCGCCACGTGGCTCCGCCGGCCGCATGCCGACCGATTTCCGCATTGCTCTGAACGCGACTTATATGCCGCGCATGTTCAAAGGCCTGGCATTGAAAGCGGACGTGTTCAACCTGCTGAACCGCCAGACGACGCTGGCAACCCAGCCGGTCTACAACGCGGGCGCCAACACCGTCAGCCCTTACTACGGGCAGGTGCTGGGGCGCGCACCCGAACGCCAGGTGCGCTTCGCCGCGCAGTACAACCACAAGTTCTGAGTCAGCGCCTGGCTTCCTTCAGGTATTGCTCACGCGCCGCCAGCGCCGTGTCGGCGAAGTCGGTGAACAGGCCGTCGACGCCGAGGGCGAAGAACTGCTTGTACTCCAGCGCAGGATCGCCCTTGTAGTTGCTGGCCAGGCGGCGCTTCTCGTTGCGGAAGGTGTACGGGTGCACAAACAGGCCGGCCTTGTGTGCATCCGCCACCAGCAAGGTCGGCTCCATGGTAGTGGCGTCGGCATCGTTCACCTTGCCGTCGCCGTTGATGTCCACCGCGCCCTTGACGCTGACGATATAGCGCTTCCATGGGCCGATGCCGTCGGCATAGGTCTTGATCTCGGCCAGTCCGGCCGGGGTCACCATTTCGCCGAACAGGCGTTTATCGCCTGCCTGTGCCCAGTCGAACGGCTTGTCGTACGGCGCGGCGTAGGTCAGCGCTCCGGTTTTCAGGTCCACGTCATCGGCGTCGATCAATTGCACCATCTTCAGCCTGGAGCCCTTGCTGCGCATGTATTTCAGGCTGCCCGGCTCAAAAGACTGGATGAAAACCGGCGCCTCGCGTTCGGTCCAGCCGGCGGCGCTCAGCATGGCCAGCAGCTTGTCTTCCAGCGGCAGGCCTTGCTGGCGGTGGAACGTCGGGTTCTTGGTTTCCGGGTAGATGGCAATATTGCGGCCGCTATTCTTGATCATGTCGATCACTTCCTGGATGGTCGCGATCCTGTATCTGCCGTTAAATTGCTGCGGGCGTTCGGCATCGGTCGAAATGCCGCCCAGGGTCTTGATCTCGGCCAGCGTGAAGTCGCTGGCGAACCAGCCGTCCTGCACTTCGCCGTCGACGCTCAGTTTGCGCTTGCGGCCAGCAAACTCGGGGTGCTGCGCCACGTCGGTGCTGAAGGCCAGGTTCGGATCGTGGCGGGCAATCAGCACGCCGTCCTTGGTGGAGATCACGTCCGGCTCAATCGCGTCGGCGCCCATTTCGATCGCTTTGGCATAGGCTTCCACTGTTTCTTCCGGCAGGTAGCCGCTGGCGCCGCGATGCGCCGCCACCATGGTTGGGTTGCCGTCCAGGGTAGGCAGCGGATCCTGCAAATGTCCGCCGCATGCCGCCAAAATCGCCGCCGCTACCGCGCCCCCTACTGCTTTTTTCATCATTGCCCCGCTGTCTGAGTTGAAAACGTGGCGGATTGTAGGTAGCGAAAATGACAGGCTTGTGAATTGCGCAAGCGCGCGCATGGTGCTTGACAATCATTGCCTAGGCAACGTATAGTTCATTTATGAACGAAAACAAGGACCCGCGCCGCGTTGCCCGGCTTATCAGCCGCGCCCAAAAAACGCTGGAAGAAGAACTGGACACCAAGCTCGCGCCGTTCGATATCACGGCGGCGCAGTACGTGGTGCTGTCTACCCTGCACAGCGGGCGGGCCAATATCGCCGCCCAGATCTGCAAGGAACTCTCATACAGCGCCGGCGCGATGACCCGCATGCTGAACCGCCTGGAGCAGAAAGGCATGATCCAGAAGGCGCCGAGCGTGGCCAACCGCCGCACCGTGCAACTGGAACTGACCGAAGAAGGCCGGCGTCTTTTCCCGAGCCTGCTGGAAGCTTCGGGCACCGTGATCGGGCAGTACTTCGGCACCTTCAGTGCGCAGGAACTCCAGGCTTTCGAGTCGCTCCTGCTGAAAATGTTCGCTGGAAGGTAGGCGCTCTTTTTTTTGCCCAAACAGTTGCCTAGGCAATCATACATTCAGGAATGAATATGGAACCTTCAATCAATGTGCTGGGAGCCTATTTCCCCGACTGGCTTTTCTGCATTGCCGGCGCCACGGTGCTGTGCTTCCTGCTCCACGCATTACTGGCTGCGCGCGGCTGGCTGGCAGGCGCCCCTTCGCACCTGCTCGCGCTGGGCTACCCCGCCCTCGCCACCGTGCTGTCGCTGTCGGCCTGGCTCGTATTTTTCCAACATTAAGGTGACGCATGAAGAAGACCGTGAACTCCCGCCGCTGGACCGCGATCGTCCTGGCCCTGACCCTGGCCGCGATCGGGCTCGCCATTTACGTTGTGCGTTCGATCGACCAGGCGCCGCGCACCGATGACGCTTACGTCTATGCCGACACCATCAATGTCGCACCGGAAGTGAACGGCCGGATAGTGGAGTTGCCGGTGGCAGACAACCAGCGCGTCAGGAAAGGCGAGCTGTTGTTCCGCATTGATCCGAAGCCGTTCGAGGAAACCCTGGCCAAGGCCGAGGCCAGCCTGAAAGCGCTCGACAGCGAAATCAAACTGGCCCAGCGCACGGTCGATGCCCAGAAATTTGCCGCCGCTGCGGCGCAGGCGAACGTCGAACATGCCAAGGCCGCCTCGGAACAGGCGGCAGACTCGCTGGCGCGACTGGAGCCGCTGCTCACCAAAGGCTTTGTATCGGCCGAGCGGATCGACCAGGCGCGTACAGCCAAGCGCAGCGCGCAGTCCCAGCTCAGCGCAGCCTTGCTCGATGCGCGCCGCGCCGAAGCTTCCGTCAGCGGCGTCGATGCGCTGGTCGCCAGGCGCGAGGTGGCGAAGTCGGAGATCGCACTGGCGCGCCTGAACCTGTCCTATACCGAAGTGCGCGCGCCGGGCGATGGCATTGTGCTGAACCTGAAAACCTCGGCCGGCCAGTTTGCCGCCGCAGGCCACGCGGTCTTCACGCTGGCCAGTTCCAGCCGCTGGTACGTGGTGGCCAATTTCCGCGAGACCGACCTTGCCGGCATCAAGGCCGGCCGCCGCGCCCAGGTCTACCTGCTTGGCGACACCTCCAGGCGCTACAGCGGCACCGTCGAATCCATCGGCTACGGCGTGTTCCCCGATGACGGCGGCAGCGAAGTGGCGGGCCTGCCGCGCGTGCCGCGTTCCATCAACTGGGTGCGGGTGGCGCAGCGCTTCCCGGTGCGCATCCTGATCGAACAGCCTGACGCAGCCTTCCGCATCGGTGCTTCCGCCGTGGCCATGCTGAGCGCGAAGTGAACGTCATGCAAGCCCTGATAGCGCGCATCCGCAACGAGCTGGCGCCCTTTCCTGGCCGCATGGATGCGGTGTGGCGCCTGCTCGCGAGCTGCACGGTGGTCATCGTCTGCTCGATGGCCCTGCAGGTTCCTTCGCTCTCGCTGTCGCTGATCATGGTGTTCTTCACGGCGCAGGAGAATACGGTGCTGACCCGCATGAGCGGCATCGTGCTGATTATCGGCAGCATCCTGTCCGTGGCAGCCTCCATCCTGCTGCTCAAGTTCTTCATTGACGCGCCGATGCTGCGCATTCTCGGCGCGGCCCTGGTGGCGTTCTGCGGCATGTACTTCATGAGGAGCAACAAGCTTGGCGCCATCGGATTCCTGGTGGCGCTGATCGTGGTGTACGGGCAAAGCATGGCCGACATCTACGAAGACCCGGAGGTCATGACGCGCGCCCTGCTGTGGGTAGGCGTGGCTACGGTCTATCCAGTCGTGGTGACGATGATCATCCAGCGCCTGTTCCGGCCTGCGCTGCCGGTCAAGCTGCTGGTGGACGAGTACAGCCGCCAGCTGGACGAGGTTGAACACCAGCTCGATGCGCGCATTGCGGGGGTTGCTGCGCCTGCCTTTCACAGCGGCCGCGTTGGCCGCGGCGCATTGGCCTTGCAGCGGCAACTGGCCTTTGCGAGCTTGGGCAATAAGGAGCGCACCGCGGCGCGGACCGCTGCTGTGAGCCGCCTGCATGCGGCGGCCGCGCAACTGGCCAGGCTGGCGCCGTTTGAGCCTTCGCCGCAGGAGCGCGAGCAGATGGCTGCAATCCGCGAAGCCTGCGCTTCGCTGCGTACGTGCCTTGGACACGATGCGGAGTTCAGGCATGAGGAGGCTGCCGAAGCCGCGCCGCACGCCATGCTCGCCCACAGCGCGATCTTGCGGGAGATGGCGCGGGCATTGCGTGCAGCGGCCAGCGCGGGACAGGCAAGCGCCGCGCCGCCCATACAGCCGGCTGCGGCCGCTGCCGGCAATCCGATGCGCATCACCTGCCTGAAGTTCGCCTTCAAGGCAGTGCTGGCGGCGATGGCCACCTATGTCATTTACACCGGCCTGCAATGGCCAGGCATCCATACGGCAATGCAGACCTGCATCATCCTCGCCCTGCCCAGCCTCGGGGCAACCACGCACAAGGGCATTGCCCGCTTGCTGGGCTGCTGCCTGGGCAGCCTGGCGGCGCTGGCGGCAACCGTATTCGTGGTGCCGCACCTGGACAGCATTGTCGGCCTGCTGGCCATGACCCTGCCCATCATCGCCGTTGGCGCGTGGATTGCCGTTGGATCGCCGCGCACGAACTACATCGGGGTGCAGATGATGTTTGCATTCGCCCTGGCGCAGCTGGGCAGCTTCGGGCCGGTCACCGACGTCACGGAAATCCGCGACCGCCTGGTGGGCATCCTGCTTGGCCTGGCCGTCTCGATCACGGTGTACACACTGCTGTGGCCGGAACGCGAAGGCCAGGCGCTCAAGACGGCGCTGTCACGCCTGCGCAAAGCTGTCAGCGCCTGTGCGCAGGCAGATCACGCAAGCATTGCTGCGGCGCGCCTGCAGGCTTGGGCCTTGCTGAACCAGTGCCGGGAATTGCATGGCCGCGTATCGCAGGAACCGGGCTGGCGTGACCGCAACTCGCGCCGCATTGCGAATGCCCTGGCACAGGCGGAAGAAAGGCTCGCCATGCAGCAGGCCAGGCATTAAGGCGTTCAGGCGACGACAAGTCCCATTTCACCCAGGATTGCTGCAGCCTGGGTATGGGAGATCACAGCACCTTTGAAGGCGCGCACGTCGGTCAGTTTCAGGCCGCCAAGGTCTGCTCCGCGCAGGTCTGCGCCTTCAAAGCGGGCCAGCTTGAGTACCGCTTCGCGCAGGCTGCAGCCTTCCAGCACCGCCTCGCGGAAGTCGCAGCCGGACAGGTCGGCGTCCGAGAAATCAAGCTGGCTCACGGTCGCCTTGCGGAACGAGAAGCTGCGCATGTCAGCACCAACCAGCAGGCATTCTTCGAAACTGGCGCCCAGGTGCGATACCTCTTCGAACGCGGCGCCGGTCAGTTTGCAACTGCGGAAGCTGGCCGAAGCGAGCTTGGTGCGCCGCCATTTGCTGTTATTCAGGTCGCAGCCCTGGAACTGGGCGTCGACCAGGTCGGCCGATTCGAAATCCGCCGCCGTGCCGCGGCAACGCTGCCAGCTGCTGCGGGCCAGCTTGCCGGCATACAAAATCGTTCCGTTGAAGGTGCAGCGATCAAACACGCAGTCCTGCAGGTCGAGGCGGGACAAGTCGGCTTCGTCAAAGCTGCATTGTACGAACTGCCGAACCCCGGCCGCCAGCTGCTGCGCCAGCGAGGCGCGATCCATTTCCATCTTAACGGCGCTGGTTCTTGGCGGCGTAGGCTTCGAAGATCGTCTTGGCGTCCTTGTGGGCCTGGTCGACGTTGCGAAGCTTCTTGTCGTCGTCATGACGGACGAAGAACCCCGCGTCCTGCGCATCCATCACCAGCTTCACCGCGAGCGCGTCTTTCAGGTTGTATTTCTCGAAGATGAGCGTGGTCACTTCGTCAAGATATTCTTCGTAGGTCATGATTAATTCCGGGCGTAGCAGGTTGAATCCACTGATTATAATCGCCGATGATCTCCTGTTGCCACTTGCTGAATCGATTCGGGATCTATATAATTCGGGCCCTTCGGGTCGTTAGCTCAGTTGGTAGAGCAGCGGACTTTTAATCCGTTGGTCGCAGGTTCGAGCCCCGCACGGCCTACCAGAAAAAGATAGAATAGCCAGCCTTCGGGCTGGCTATTTTATTATCTGCACTATGAAGCACTCCCTCTTCCTGTTTGACCTCGACGACACCCTGCTGGATTTCCGCGCATCCGAGAAACTTTCCTTCGAGCGCGTGCTGCGTGAACTGGGTTTCAACGACAGCTTTGACGAACTGTTCCAGCAATATCAAGGCATTAACATCGAGTTGTGGCGTGCATTCGAGGCCGGCACGGTTTCGAAGGAATTCCTGAAGGTCGAACGATTCCGCAAGACCTTCGCCGCGAACGGGCTGGAAATCGATGCACGGCAAGCCAGCGACCGCTACCTGGAATCGCTGTCCGAAACCGTGGTGCTGGTCGATGGCGCCAGGCGCCTGTGCGAAACGCTGGCAGCGGCCGGCGAGGTAGGCATCATCACCAACGGCGTCGCACACATCCAGGACCGCCGCATCGCCAGCTCCGGCCTGGGCGACTTTATCTCGTTTACCGCCACCTCCGAAGCATGCGGCTTCGCCAAGCCGGACAGCCGCTTCTTCGAATACGCCACCAGGATGGCACGCACCTTCAGCAAGGATGAAACCATCATCGTGGGCGACCGGCTGGACGCCGACATCCTCGGCGCCAACCGCTTCGGCATCGAAAGCTGCTGGTACAACCCGGGCCGTTCTGCCAACGGCACGCAAGCACTGCCCACGTTCGAAGCCGCCCACCTTGACGATATCGCGCCTTTACTGGCTTAGAAGGCGAAGCGCAGGCCGGCGTTGACGCGGCGCCCCACATCTTCCAACGTCAGGAACTGGTTCTCATTGTTGGCATATTCGTGCATGCGCGAATTGTTCAAGTTGATGCCGTCCAGGTACAGCGCGATCTTCGGCGTGATGTTGTAGCGCAGGCTCAGGTCATACTGGCCGTAGGCCGCGCGGGTGCGGGGCTGGGTGCTGCCGCCGCCGCAATCGACGGCAAACTTGTTGCGCCAGTTGTAGCTCACGCGTGCCGAGAAGGTTTCGTTCTCGTAGAACAGCGAGGCGTTGTAAGACTGCTTGGACAAGCCAGGGTAACCGCAATCCAGCGCCGCTGCATCTTCCCTGCTGGCGGTAGCGTCGACGAAGGTGTAGTTGGCGGCGACGCCAAAGCCGCGCAGCCAGGCGATGCCGTTGTCGAAAGCGTACTGGCCGGCCAATTCGATGCCTTTGATCTTGCCCTTCTGCCCGTTGCGGATGCGGGTGTCATGCGCCACTTCCGAATACTGGGGAATGGTGATGTCTTCGAGGCGCTTTTCCAGGAAGTTCGACACGTTCTTCTGGAACATCGCCGCGCCCAGGAAGTTGGTCTTGGACAGGTACCATTCATACGACAGGTCCAGGTTCTTCGACTCCATCGGCTTCAGGTAAGGGTTGCCGCCGCCGGTCTGCACGTCGCCGAAGCGGCCGCCATACCAGTTGTCCACGCCCATCTGGTTCAGCGTCGGCCGCGTCTCGGTCTTGGAAGCCGCCAGGCGCAGCACCATATCGTCGGTCAGGTCGAACTTCAGGTTCCCCGAAGGCAGCACGCTGTTATAGCTGTTCGCGACCGCCGTCTCGACCGCCGGGCCGTAATTCAGGATGTAGGTGGTGTCGTTCGGGCTCTTGGTTGCCGACAGCAGCACGCGGCTGATGCCGGTGGACGTCGAATTGACATGCACCACGCGCACGCCGGCATTGGCCGACCAGCGCTCGCCTTCCCACTTGGAGTCGAGGAAGATGCTCGATACCTTTTCCTTGACGCTCCAGAAATTGGGCTTGGTGTAATCGATCGCCATCGGGCCATTCGGGAATTTGCTCTTATCCTGGTACAGCGCGGGATCGTTCGACAACGCCAGCGTGGCAGGCTGGTTCAGGTAGTTCATGTACGCGTAGGGATCGAAGCTCAGGTAGCTTGCCGGCGCACCTGGGAAGGCGTTATCCAGCGACTTTACCGTGAACAGCGACGATGGCAGCGCGACATGGTAGCCGCTGAACGCGTTCCACGAATCGCTCTCCCATTGGTTGCGCCCCACCTTGCGCTGGGAATACGAGATGCCGGTATCAAGGCCTTTGAAGGCGCCCATGTCGTGCGCCCACGATGCACTCATGCGGCCTTCGCTCAATTCGTCGGCAAAGCGCACGTCCTTATTCGATACGGCGTGCGCCCGCACCGCATTCGGGTCGGTAATGCCGTCGCCGAAGGCCAGGCTCGGTATGCTGCCGAAGGCCAGCGTGTCGCCATTATTGGGCACCATGCCGGCCACGATCCACTGGTCCGGGGTCTTGGTGGTCGTGCGTGAATTCGAGATATCGCCTTCCAGTTTCCATTCCGGCGATACGTTCCATTTCGAATTCAGGCCGAAAGCCTTGGTGATCGACAAGCGGTCGCCGCCCTTGACGATCATGTCATTCGAATTGGCATCGGTCAGGACGCCGGTACCGTCGCCTACCAGGGCCGGGTTATTGGCGAAGAAATTCGCCCCGGGGCGCATGAAGCTGGTGACCTGGTTGTTGGCGTCGTACTTCACGCCCAGTTGAACAGGGTTGTTCCAGTCGCTGATGGCGATCACGTCGTTGCGCTGGTTCAGGCGCGAATACAGCGCGTCGGCCGTCAGCTTCCAGTCCGGCGAAGGGTTGTACTGCACAGTGACGTTGCTGACCAGGCGCTTGCGGGTTTCATTTTCCTGCTGGTAGCCGAAGCTTTGCGGCATCAGCAGCTTCCTGCTGCTGACGTTGGCCATGGTCAGGCCCTTGGAATTGAGGTCGCCGTCGATCATGTAGACGTCGCGCAGGTTCCAGGCGTCGTTGATGGCCTTGTTCTGCTTCGACGCGCGGTCGGTGTAAGACAGCGAAGCGGTCACGCCAAAGGTCTTGTTCTCGTTGGCGAAGGAATACATGCCGCTGACGTTGGGGGTGTTCTTCTTCGAGTTCGAATCGTAGGAGTCGAACACATTGACCACCCCCGAGTGGCCCGCCTTGCCGGACAGCGGGCGGGCGGTCTGGATGTCGACCGTCGAACCGATGCCGCCTTCCGGCAGGAATGGCATGGAAGTCTTGTAGACAATGGCTTTCGAAATCAGGTCGGACGACAGCAGGTCGAACGAGAAATCGCGGCCGCCGGTGTCGCTGGTCATGGTGCGGCCGTTGACCAGCACATTATTGAACTCGGGACCCAGGCCGCGCACGGAGATGTAGCGCCCTTCCCCGTTGTTGCGCTGGATTTGCACGCCGGTGACGCGCTGCAGCGATTCCGCGATATTCGTATCCGGGAATTTGCCGGCATCTTCAGCCGATACCGCATCTACCACCCCCTCCTGCAAGCGCTTGGTCGCGAGCGAGGACGCAAGGGAAGCGCGCACGCCGCTCACCACCACCTTGGCCGAAGGATCGATTGCCTCATCGGCCGTTTGAGCATAGGCACCCAGCGGCAGCAGCATTTCTGCGATCAGCGCCGCCAATACAG
The DNA here is from genome assembly GCF_001425005.1 of Duganella sp. Root336D2. Taxonomy (GTDB): domain Bacteria; phylum Pseudomonadota; class Gammaproteobacteria; order Burkholderiales; family Burkholderiaceae_D; genus Rugamonas. The sequence goes on from NZ_LMDB01000035.1 coordinate 315,171, forward strand.
TCTTACGCATGTTGTCTCCATTATTTTGATTTTGGTGAGCCAATGTTACGCAGGGCCTGCAATAGCAAAGTATTGCGTCTTTCAGTATTGATATTCCGAAAACGTATGAGTCATACTGGGCTCCCCTTTTCAACCGCGCGAGAACAGCATGCACTACGTCCTGACTTATGAGTACGCCCCCGACTACCTCGAACGCCGCGCCGAGTTCCGCGACGCGCACCTGAAGCTGGCCTGGGCCTCGCATGAGCGCGGGGAGTTCCAGCTGGGCGGCGTGCTGGGCGACCCGGTCGACAGCGCGCTACTGTGGTTCAAGGCGGATTCGCCGGCGCTGATCGAGGAGTTCGTCCATGCCGACCCCTATGTAAAAGGTGGCCTGGTACTCAAATGGCGCATCCGGCCATGGATGACGGTGGCGGGCAAGCTGGCCGACGCGCCGATTTACCCCGGCTGATGTCGGATTTATGCAACTCGTGACTTTTGATACTTTGTCTGCAGAAACGATAGTTGCAATTTGCCGTCCCAGGATTGCGAGATCAATCGGCCTTGTGCCCAGCCAGCGGAAGCTCCGGCAGGAACAGCAGCACGACCAGGCCTAGCAGAACCAGCGCGGCGCCCGCGCCGAAGATGCCGGCAATCGCGTGGCGGTACACCGCCACCGTCGAAGGCAGCGCACTGGCGCCGGGCCCCACTGCCGCCACGGCTTTCACACCGTGGATGTGCAGCGAACGCGCCAGCATGGCGCCCGAGCCGGTGACACCGAGCAAGCCGCCCAGCGAGCGGAAGAAAGTCAGCATCGCAGTGCCAACGCCGCGCCGCGGCAGCGGTAAGGCGTTCTGCACCGCGATCGTCATGTTCGGCATCACCAGCCCAAGGCCGGCGCCAAGCAGGAAGATCGCCGGTTCGATGACCCAATAGCCCCACCCGGCTTCCATCCCCAGCGCCAGCGTGGTGAATGCCACGAATGCCGCGGCCAGCCCGCCCAGCTGCACGCCCTTGTACCTGCCGGTGCGCGCCAGCCTGCGGCCGCTCAGCATCGACGAACCGACCAGGCCCAGCATCATGGCCACGGTCAGCAGGCCGGAACTGGCGGGGCTGCTGCCCATCACCACCTGGAAGAACAGCGGGAAGAAGACGGTGGCGCCCATCAGGCCAATGAAGGTCAGCGCCATCACCACGCTGGCGATATTGAAAACCCGGTTGCCGAACAAATCCGGCGGCAGCACCGGCTCCGGCACCTTGCGCACATGTACGGCCAGCCAGGCGCCCAGCACCACGGCCAGCACGCTGCACACCTGCACCTGCGGCGCATCCCAGGCCCACTCGGTGCCGCCCAGCGCCAGCACCAGCAGCGCCGACGTGATCGCGCCGGTCATCAGCACGGAGCCCAGGTAATCGACGCGGTGGGCATGGTGCACTTGTTCCTTGTGCAGCGCCTTTGCAATGGCGTAGAAGGCCACTGCCCCGACCGGCAGGTTGACGTAGAAAGTCCAGTGCCAGGACAGCGCATCGGTAATCAGGCCGCCCAGCACCGGGCCAAGCAGGCTGGTGGCGGCATACACCACCGGCACCATGCCCATGCGCTTGCCGCGCTCCGCGGGCGGAATGATGTCGGCAATGATGATCTGCGCCAGCGGCAGGAAGCCGCCCGCGCCTACGCCCTGCAGCGCGCGGAAAACGATCAGCTGCGTCATGTTCTGCGCCAGGCCGCACAGCGCGGAGCCAAGCAGGAAGGCGGCCATGGCGGCAAAGATCATCGGCCTGCGGCCGTACTGGTCGGCCAGCTTGCCATACAGCGGCATGGTGGCAGTGGAGGCCAGCACATAAGCCGTGACCACCCACGACAGGTGCGCCATGCCGCCCAGGTCGGCCACGATGCGCGGCAAGGCGGTGGCGACGATGCTCTGGTCCAGCGCGCTCAGGCCCAGCACGGCCATCATCGCAAGATAGACGGCGCGGATCTCGCGCTCGGTGACGGGAGTGTCCCTCATGGCGTTCCGATGATGTTCAGGGGTTCAATCGCTGCTTCCAGCGCAGCCAGCTGGTCGGGCGTCAGGCGGGCGATGCGCTGCGCCATCCAGTCGCGGCGCTTGTCGCGCAAAGCTTCGATGCGCTCGGTGCCGAGCGCCGTGGCCTGCAGCCCGGAACGCCGCCGGTCTTGCGGGTCGGGCGCGCTGCGTTCAACCAGCCCCGCCTCTTCCATCGACTTGATGTGGCCACTCATGGTGGCGGCGCGTACGTTTTCCATGCGCGCCAGTTCGGCCACGCCGATGCCCGGCTGATCCTGGATGATGGACAGCAGCATGTACTGCACCAGCGGGACATCGCCGCCGTTTTCGCTGGCGTCGCGGCGCATCTCGCGCACCAGGCGTTTCAGCGTCAGGCGCAACGCCTCGCCGGCAGCGAGCACGCGCGGTGCCAGGCTTGCTTCATGTTTTTTCGGCATTGCTCAGATAATTAGGTAGGCTACCTACCTATACTACCGGATTTCTCCTGGCCGCGCAAAAGCGCCAGCAGGTGCTCGCGCGCCGCAGCCATCGTCATGCCCTTCTCCTGCAGGTGCGGCAACAGCTTCTCAAAGAGCTCGCGGCGCCTTGCCCCGGCATCCGTAACGTCGCGCCGATCGGTGAAGAAATCCATCAGCGTGGAGCCGCACAGGCAATTGCGGTAAGCCTCGACAATCGCAACGCTGTCGTCGTCGAAGCTTTGTTTGAGGCCGGTGATGTCCTGGCGAACGGACTGGGTTTGCCGCATGAAGTCCTGGGACGTGGCGAACACCCGTCCGCAATAACTGCAATGTTTGGGGAAGGCCGACGCGGCCAGGGCTTGCAAGCCCTCAAAGAAAAGACGTTCCTCCATTTTTGCAACCTCTTTCTTCCAGTACGCTGCAATTTATGAGACAGTAAATCTTTCGCGCCGCGGAGCACATGATGACCCTGCAGGAGCATTGCCGAATCGATCCGCTGGAACGCGCACACGCGCTGCATGCCAGCTTCTACACCGACCAGCGCTGGCTGGAGTTCGAACAGCGCGAAATCTTCGGCTCGACCTGGCAGCTGGCTGCACACGCGGGAGAATTGCGTGCGGCGGGCGACCACGTAGTCGGGGACATTGCCGGCAAGCCGATCCTCATCATACGCCAGCCCGACGGCAGCCTGCAGGCTTTCTTCAATGTCTGCCGCCACCGCGCCGGGCCGCTTGCGACCTGCAACGGCAAGGGTGCGCGGGCGCTGCACTGCAAATATCACGGCTGGACTTACGAACTCGATGGCACGCTGCGGGCCGCCACCGAAATGCAAGGCGCGGCCGGTTTCGACAAGTCGGCAATCCGCCTGCCCCGCATCCAGGTGCGCGAGTGGCAGGGCCTGGTGTTCGTGGCGCTGGAGGCCGCCACGCCGCCGTTCGAGCAGGTCTTTGCCGGCATCGCCGAACGTATCGCGCCAACCGATCTGTCGCATATGCGCTTCGCCAAGCGCGATACCTACAAGCTCGAATGCAACTGGAAGGTCTATATCGACAACTTCCTCGAAGGCTATCACCTGCCCTTCGTCCATCCCGGCCTGTCGAAGGTGCTCGACTACCGAGTCTACGACACTGAACTGGCGCAATGGCATTCGCTGCAGCATTCCCCGCTGCGCAATAACGACGGCATCTATGGCGACGGCAACGCCTGGTATTACTTCATCTACCCGAACATCATGCTGAACATCACGCCGGGCCGGCTGCAGACCAACCGCATCCTGCCGGCCGGCCAGCGGCAATGCGTCGTGGAGTTCGACTATTACTACACCGACGATCCGGACGTGCAGGCGCGCGTGCAGGCCGAGCAGGCTTTCAGCGACGAAATCCAGGCGGAGGACATCAGCATCTGCGAGCACGTGCAGCAAGGCCTGGCATCGGGCTCGTACAGCGCCGGGCGCCTGAACCCGAGGCGCGAAAGCGGCGTGTGGCATTTCCAGAACCTGCTGCGCACCGCCTATGCACGCCACGGATAAGGGCAAGCCGCTCGGCTTCTGGATGTGCACCTCCCTGATCGTGGGGAACATGATCGGCATGGGCATCTTCATGCTGCCCGCCTCCCTGGCGCCCTTCGGCAAGAACGCTTTTGCGGGATGGGCCATCACCGTGATCGGCTGCCTTTTCATCGCCCACGTCTTTGCCCGCCTGGCGCGCGCCATGCCGGACGAGGACGGGCCATACGGCTATTGCCGCCGCGCCTTCGGCAATGGCGTCGCCTTCTTTACCATGTGGTGCTACTGGGTGTCGATCTGGGTTACCAATGCGGCACTGGCGATCGGCGTCGTGGGCTACCTGGCGACGCTGGTGCCGGCACTGTCCTCGCATCCCGCCCTGCCGCCGCTGGCCGCCATGGGCATCGTCTGGTTCTTCGTGCTGGTCAGCCTGCGCGGCGCGCTGGCTTCCGGCCGGGTGCAGCTGGTGTCGGCGGCGCTCAAGCTGCTGCCGATGGGAGCCATCGTGCTGCTCGGCGCCTGGATCTTCGGCACCGACAGCGCGGCTTACATGGCACACCTGCCGCCCACGCCGTTCACGCTGGACGGCACAGCCGCTGCCGGCAGCATCGCGCTGTTCGCGATGCTGGGCGTGGAATGCGCCTCGCTGCCCGCCACCAAGGTGCACGAGCCGCAGCGCACCATCCCGCGCGCCACGATTGCAGGCACGCTAATCGCGGCGGTGGTGTATGTGCTGGTCTGCACCATCCCGATGCTGCTGTTGCCGCAGTCGGAGCTGGCCGCGTCCAACGCTCCCTTCGTCGACCTGTTCCGCCGCTACTGGGATGCCGGCACCGGCCATTGGCTGGCCCTGGCAGTCATCTTCAGCGGCCTCGGTGCGTTGAATGGCTGGACCATGCTGGCGGGCGAAGTGACGGCGTCAATGGCCAATCACGGCATTTTCCCCGCTGCGCTGAAAGCGTCCAACCGCCACGGTGCGCCAGCCTGGTCGCTGCTGCTGGTGGGAGTGCTGGCCAGCGTGATGATTGCGATGAACTACAGCCGCTCGATGGCGGAGGCGTTTACCTTCCTGACGCTGGTGGTGACGGCTGCCAGCATGCCGCTTTACCTGGTCGGCGGCGCGGCCGTATTCAAGCTGCGCCAGCGCGGCGCCGTGCTGGCGTTCAGTGCGGTAATGAGCTGCGTCTTCTCGCTCTGGGCCTTTTACGGCATGGGCAAGGAGGCCTTCTGGTGGGGCATCGCGCTGGGCGCGGTCAGCCTGCCGGTGTTCTGGCTGGTGCGCTGGCGGCAGAAGGTGCAGCAGGCTGCAGGCAGTGCGCCACCAGCAGCAGCGCCGCAGTAACGGCGCCGACCAGCGCCAGCCGGGCTGGCAGCGACAGCGTGGCGGCATGCGTAATCAACTGGTTCTGCAAGACCACGGCAGCGGCGAAGGCCAGCAGCGCGGCGATGGTCCAGCGCACACCGCCGCTTGTGGCGCGCGTTGCGGTATAAAGACGCCCCGCCGGCAGCGTAAAGGCCGGCCACGGATCGGCGGCGGCCATATCGGCGGGTCGCCAGCCGGTATGGCGGAACCACAGCGACAGCTTGTCGCGCCAGCGTGCAGTACGCACAGCGTCGTGCCACATCACGGCCGGCCAGGCGAATTGCGCCCACACGGCATTCCAGCCCGGTCCGCCCTTGCGCACGCCGTACACGCATTCCTCGCCCTCTTCGATATAGGTACCGAACAGGCGGTCCCAGATCATCAGCGTGGCGGCATAGTTGCGGTCCAGGTAGACATCGTTCACCGCATGGTGCACCCGGTGTGCGCTGGGCGTGTTGAGGAGACCTTCGATCAGCGGCACCCGCCTGACCAGGCGGGTATGGATCCAGAACTGGTAGAACTTGCTCAAGGTGAGCTGGATGATGAACACGCCCGGCGGGCAGCCAAGCAGCGCCAGGAGCATGAACAGCGGCGCATGGAACAGGTCCTGGAAAGCCCCCTGCCGCAGCGCGGTGGTGAGGTTGAATTCTTCGCTCTGGTGATGCGGCGAATGCACCGCCCACAGGAAGTTGATCTCGTGCGACCAGCGGTGAGCCCAATAATAGATAAAGTCGAAGGCCAGGAACGACCACGCCCAGGTCCACGCAGAACCTGGCGCCGACTGCCACAGCGACAAGTGGCTGAACAGCCAGCCATAGGCCAGCAGCATGGCGGACTTGGTGAATACTTCCAGCGTCACGGTCCAGATGCCGCATGCCATGCTGGTCAGGCTGTCGGCCAGCGAATAAGCGTCGAGGCGGCGGCGGTGCGCCAGCCAGGCTTCAGCCGCGATCATGACCAGGAAAACGGGAGTGGCCGCAGCCACCAGGGCATTGTTATCGAGCATGCGCGGGCTTGACGCCTGCCTTGCGGCCAAGGGCGCTGCGCAGCACGTCGCCGACAGGACGGTTCAGCACCGCCGCGACGTTTTGCATGCGCTTCGAATCCAGCACTGGACGGCTGTTCTGCGCGGCCAGCGCGGCTTGCGCAGCCTGGGCCGCGGCCAGGGCTTGAGCCTTGGCCTCGCGCCGCGCGGCGGCAGCGATATCGGCCAGCTGCGCCAATTGCACTTCGTTCGGGAAACCGGCGACAAAATAGCGCGGCGGATAGTCGTCGGTGCGCTCCATCAGCGCGCCCACCACCGGCATGGCGTCTTCCCAGGTCACGGTAATTGGCGGCTCCAGGCTGGCGGGATCGGCAAAGTACAGCAGGTCGGTTTTCGGCAGCAGGCTTGGCATGTCGCGCGTCCAGGTGCAGGCGCTGGTGCGCACCTGCTCCGGACCGAGCTTGCCGACCAGGTAGGTCACCACGCAGCGATTGCGCCCACTGGCCCATTCGTGCGCTTTCAGCAGCTCTTTCTGCAGGCGGTAATCATTGCCTTCCACGTACTTGGCGAGGCTGTTCAGGCGCCGCGTCAGGCTTGGCGGCACGAAGATCTGCCAACGGCCGTCGACCAGGCGCAGCAAGCGAGGCATGACCATTTTTTCTTCGCGCATGGCGGAGATGGCCGCCTTCAGCATCGCATCCATCGCCACTTCGTTCTTGTCGCTGCACACCATCAGCATGCCGCGCGTCGGCACCATGACGACCGGACGGCCATCAGGGACCGCAGCCTGGATCAACTCCGGCAGCAGCATGCGCGACGCATCGTAGCCATCGTCCCAGCCGCCGCCGAACACGCCCTGGGGCGAAGGCAGCAGCGGCGCTGTGGAGCGTGCGCGCAGGTTGGCAAAGGCGGCTTCGAAGGCCGCATCCTCCGTCATGTCCCAGGCTTCGAGGTGGGCGCGCGCCACGCGGTGCACAACGGTGCCGCGATGGAAGGCCAGCCCCATTTCAAGCCCTTCGCAGATAGGCCGGAACAGCAGCGGCGAATAGCCGCGGGCGGCGGCCAGCATGGCCTGCCCGCGTTCGGCGCTGTTGCGCACGATCGGCAGCAGGTGGCGCACGGCCTCCTCCACCATGCCCGGCGTATTGCCCATCAGGACCATGCCGGCAGTGTGGCGCAGCAAATCTTCGCTGGCGGCCAGCGAAACAGCCAGCCATTCCCGGTACATGTTCTCCAGCGGCACCAGCAGTTCGAGCGGATATGGCGACTCCGGGCCGGGTACGCCAAACAGTTCGCCTTGGTCCGCCATGAAAGTCCAGCGCCGTCCCGGGTCCAGCAGTTCCAGGTGCGCCTGCAACTGCGCCGCATATTCAGCCAGGGTGGCGCGCGCCGGCGGCGGTTTCTCCTCTTCGACTTCGCAGCGGATGCCGCAGGTCATCAAGGCGTCGCGGAAGCGCTCGGCCATGGCCCAGTCGACGCCTTTCTTCACGATCGAGCCATTGCCGGCGGCGATCGGGCGCACCGCCTCAAGCGGGCGGCGGAACAAAAGCATCAGGCGTGCCTCGACCCGCTCCTGCTGGAAGCCGCTCTGTACGCCAAGGGTTTTGATCCGATAAGTTGCCACGAACGTCGCCACGTCGACCAAGTTGAACAAATTGCAACAGCATTGTAAGGGATGCCGGAGGTTAACAGTTCAGCAAAGCTGTATCATGTTGGCCCCATGCCACAAACCATTATATCTCTCGCGACTAGCGATTTAATTGTAAAGAAAAGCCGATTTCTCGGTTTTGTGCTGCCGGTGGCCGACCGCGCCGCAGCCCAGGCCGTCGTGGCCCGCCTGCGCGCCGAGCATCCCGACGCCGCCCACGTGTGCTGGGCCCTGCTGGCGGGCGGCCAATCGGCAGCGGTCGACGACGGAGAACCGGGCGGTACCGCCGGCCGCCCCATGCTGGACGTGCTGCGCCACCAGGACCTGGAGGGCGTGCTGGCAGCCGTGGTGCGCTATTACGGCGGCATCAAGCTGGGCGCAGGCGGCCTGGTGCGGGCTTACACCGATGCCGTAGCCCAGGCCCTGCTGAAGGTGGAAAAGGTCGCCATCGTGCGCTATGCCGAGATGCGATGCACCCTGCCTTATTCGCTGGAAGGCTTGCTGCGGCGCGAGCTGGCCGCCGCCGGCGCCGAGTTGCTGGAAGTGGCCCACGACCAGCGCGTCACGCTGGCTTTCCGTATTGCGCAGGCCGCCGCGCCGGCCCTGGTAGACCAGCTGAACGAGGCCGCCAGCGGCCAGCTTGAGTGGCCAAAGCGGCAAGACGCGTTATTCAAATAGTTACAATTAAGTAATTTCCTATTAACAATTTTTGCCTTATTGGCCGACTCTGGCTACTGTCGTAGAATGCGCGATGAAACACTATTTTCTGGCAATCAACTCTCGTCGCTGTTGAATGCCCTGCCCGACCCTGCGTTCGTCCTGACGCGCAGCGGCCGATACATGGCCATTTACGGCGGCATCGACGCGCGCTATTACCACGACGGCACACACCTGATCGGCAAGACCGTGCATGACGTCCTGACGCCGGACAAGGCCAGCTGGTTCCTGAAGGAACTCGAAACCGCGCTGGCCTGGCGCGCCCTGCACATCGTCGAATACAGCCTGGTGGCCGGCGATATCAAGGGACTGCCGAGCAGCGGCCCCAGCTGCCGGCTATGGTTCGAGGGCCGCATCCAGGCGCTGGACTTCCTGGTGGACGGCGAAGACGCGGTACTGTGGGTTGCCAGCAACATCACGGCGCGCAAGGAGATGGAAGACCAGCTGCGCATGCTGAGCGAAGTGGACTCCCTGTCCGGCCTGCTGAACCGCCGCAAACTCATGAGCGTGCTGGCCGAGCATTTCGATACGTTCGAGCGCTACGGCACCCCGATGTCCATGCTGATTTTCGATATCGACCACTTCAAGCGCGTCAACGACGAATATGGCCACCTGGCCGGCGACACGGTCATCAGGACCACCGCCGACGTCTGCCAGCGCGAACTGCGCAGCACCGATGCACCGGCCCGCCTGGGCGGCGACGAATTCGTGGTCCTGATGCCGCACACCACCTGCGAGCAAGCCTTGCCGATCGCCGAACGACTGCGCCAGCGCATCGCCGAAACCCTGCAAGCCTTGGGCAAAATTGGCGATTCCGTCACCATCAGCGGCGGCCTGGCCGGTTTCCGCGCCGGCGACTGCTCCTGCGAAGAGGTACTGAAACGCGGCGACGACGCCCTGTACCAGGCCAAGCGCGCCGGCCGCAACCGTATCGTCGGCGCCGACTGATGCTTGCTAGGGCTTGATAAAAGGTTCAGAATTCCCTCAAAGCCCTAGGGAGGTTGTGATGGACTCTTTATTACAGTTCAAGCCTGGCGACGCCTGGCTGCTGCGCAGCCGCGGCGCGCGCGCCATGAACCACCTGCTGGCACCGGCCCCTGCGCCGCGCGCCGCCACCCTGCCCGTTTTTGGCCGATGGCGCGGCCGCGAATCCCTCCCCACCCACCTGCTGGACAAGCTGCGCGAGTCGCGCGCCAACAGCGCCTTTGCGTGCCGCCTGGAGGACCTGCAGGTCTGCGTGGCGCGCGCCGAAGTGCAGCTGCGCCAACTGGCAGTCCCCCAAGCCTGGCAAGTGCCAGGCGCCGGCCCGGTGCTGGGCGGCGACGCCATGCTGGCAAGCTGGCACAAGATGGCCGAAGGCGGCCCGCTGGCACGCGAATTCGCCACTTACGCCTGCCATGTCTCGGCCTGCAGTCGCCAATTGCAGCAAGCCCTGGCCAGCTTCGACCTGCTGCAGCAGCAGGCCAGGTCGGCCGAACGCCTTGCCCCGCTATGTGAACTGGCCGAGCGCCTGCTCGCCTGGGGCGACATCATGGTGGAAGATGAAGTGGCCGACGAAGTCATGCTGCGCATCCAGGCCTACCCCGAGCTGTACGAGGAAATGCTGGACGAGGGGGACGGCGGCAGCGACGAGGCGGCAGCCAGCCTGGAGTCGCTGGGCGACGCCGACCTGCTGCGGCTGGACTGGGCCGGCGGCCAGCGCGCCAAACTCCTGAAGACCCTGGCCGGGCTAAGGGCCAACTGATACGGTCGTTTCCAGGCGCTTCTGCGCCTGTTTTTCGGGGCCGGGCCGGCGCACAATAGGTCCAACCTCGAAAGGAAACGACATGGACGACAGCAAACCCCGCAGCTTCGGCGAAACCATGCTGGCCGTTGCCTGGTCCTTCATCGGACTGCGCCGGCGCAGCGACTTTGAACGCGACGTCGGCGCCCTGCGCCCCGGCTACGTCATCGCAGGCGGACTGATTGCGGCAAGCTGCTTCGTCGCTATCCTGCTGTTCGCAGTGCGCATGGCCACGTCGTGATGCAGCTTGAACACGCCCACCAGGGTATCGAGGTGGGCGGCCTGCTGTTTCAGCGCATCCGCCGCTGATGCTGCCTCTTCCACCAACGCAGCGTTCTGCTGCGTCACCGTATCCATCTCCGTCACGGCCCGGTTGATCTGCTCGATGCCTGCGCTTTGCTCGTCGCCGGCAGCCGTGATTTCGCGCATGATTTGCGATACCCGCTGCACCGAGGACACCACTTCCTCCATGGTGCTGCCGGCGCGCGCCACCAGGGCGCTGCCCTGGTCCACCTGCTCCACAGAATTGACGATCAGGTCCTTGATTTCCTTGGCGGCGGCCGCCGAACGCTGGGCAAGCTGGCGCACTTCGGTAGCGACGACTGCAAAGCCGCGCCCCTGCTCGCCGGCGCGCGCCGCCTCCACTGCCGCATTCAGCGCCAGGATATTGGTCTGGAAAGCGATGCCGTCGATCACACCGATAATGTCCGAAATCTTGCGCGACGAATCGCTGATCGAGCCCATGGTCTGCACCACCTGGCCCACTACGGCGCCGCCCTGCTGCGCCACCGCGGTCGCTGCCGCGGCCAGTTCGTTGGCCTGGCGTGCATTGCTGCCGTTTTCGCGCACGGCGCTGGTCAGCTGCTCCATTGAAGAAGCGGTTTCCTCCAGCGCGCTGGCTTGTTGCTCGGTGCGCGACGACAGGTCCAGGTTACCGGCCGCGATCTGGGTGGCGGCGGTATTGATGGTCTCCGTTCCCTGCCGCACTTCGGACACGATGCGCAGCAAGCTGTCGCGCATCATGCTCATGGCCTTCATCATGCTGGCTTCATCGTCCTGGCGCGTTTCCACGTGCACGGTCAGGTCGCCGGCGGCGATACGGCCGGCAATTTCGGCCGCCACATCGGGCTCGCCACCCAATTGGCCGAGCAGGCGGCGCGCGATCACGGTGGCGGCAACCAAGCCCGCCACCAGCGCCAGGCCGCTCATGGCCAGCATCATCATGCGGGCCGAGGCATAGGCTTCGCTCGCTGCAGCTGCATCCTTGGCATTATGTTGACGCTGCAGTTGCACGTCTTCGTCCATCACATCCTGCCAGCGCTGTGTGACAGGGCCGGCCTTCTGCATCAGCAGCGCCATCGCCTCCTCGTCCTTATGCCGCAAGGCCAGTTGCAGCAACTGGTCGGTCAGCGGGCGGGCTTCCTGCTGCAAGGCGCGGATGCGGGAGCGAATCGCCTTGCCCTCGTCCGAACCCGGCAAGGCTTCCAGCTGCCTGCGCCTTGTCATACTGGGCCCTGGCTGCCCGGATCTTGGGCAGTTCACGCTGCATGGCCGCTTCATCGGACAACAGCACCATGGTGCGCGTCACGCGTGCAACGATGTGCACCGCTTCCGACATATCCTGCACATAGGTCAGCTTCGCCACATTAAGCTGCACGACTTTCTCGAGCTGGGCGTGGATGCGGTGCATATTGTAGATACCGAGCCCCGACACGCCAGCCATCAGCGCCAGCACCAGGCCAAACCCCAGCGCCAACCGGGTCCCCACCTTCATCGATTGCTTAGACATAGCTATCCCTTTCGTAGCGACTCTGCAACCTCGGTCCTGCAAATAGGCAAGACTACACCAATTCATTTAGAATCTGTCGATTCCAAAATATAAGCCGCCGCCCCCACATGAACCTGCAAGTGATCCTCAACCTGGCCGTCGCGGCCATCGTGCTGGCCTTCCTCGTCGTGCAGCAGAAACGCCATGCCAGCTTTACCGTTCGGGTGTTCAGCGCGCTGGGTGTGGGCGTGGTGATGGGCGCCGGGCTGCAGGCGCTGTATGGCGCCGGCAGCGACGTGGTCAAGGTGACCGGCCAGTACCTCGATATCGTCGGCAGCGGCTACGTCAAGCTGCTGCAGATGATCGTGATGCCGCTGATTATGGTGTCCATCGTTTCGGCCATCCTCAAGCTGCGCAACGCCAGCTCGCTGGGCAAGATCAGCGCCCTCACCATCGGCACCCTGATGCTGACGACCACCGTGGCGGCGGCGATCGGCATCCTGATGGCCAAGCTGTTCGGCCTCAGCGCAGCCGGCCTGGCATCCAACGCGGCGGAACTGGCGCGCGGCGCCTACCTGGAAGGCAAGCTGGCCGACGCGCAATCGATCTCGCTGCCGAACATGCTGCTTTCCTTCATCCCGAGCAATCCCTTCCTCGACATGACGGGCGCCCGCAAGACATCGACCATTGCAGTGGTGGTGTTCGCGGTGTTTATCGGCATTGCCGCCATCGGCATCGCGGAAAAGAAACCGGAACACTTCACCTCCTTCGACCATGCCGTGCATGTCGCGCACAGCATCGTGATGCGCATGGTGACGCTGGTGCTGCGCCTGACGCCTTACGGCGTATTCGCACTGATGGCACAGGTGGTATCCAGCTCAAGCTATGCCGACATCCTGAACCTGATCGGCTTTGTGGTGGCCTCTTACTGCGCCCTGCTGCTGATGTTCTGCGTGCACCTGGCAATGGTCAGCGCCAGCGGCCTTAATCCGCTGCGCTACACCAGGAAGATCCTGCCGGTGCTGACCTTCGCCTTCACCTCCCGCACCAGCGCGGGCTCCATTCCGATGAGCGTGCAGACCCAGACCCAGCGCCTGGGCACGCCGGAAGGCATCGCCAACTTTGCCGCCTCGTTTGGCGCCACTATCGGCCAGAACGGCTGCGCAGGCATTTACCCGGCCATGCTGGCGGTGATGATTGCCCCAACGGTTGGCATTGATCCGTTTACCGCATCGTTCCTGGTGCCGCTGCTGGCGATCATCACCATCGGCTCCGTCGGCGTGGCCGGCGTCGGCGGCGGCGCGACCTTCGCCGCGCTGATCGTACTGTCTTCCATGAACCTGCCGGTAGCATTGGCCGGCCTGCTGATTTCGATCGAACCCCTGATCGACATGGGCCGTACGGCGCTGAACGTCAGCGGCTCGATCGCTGCCGGCACCGTCACCAGCCGCGTGATGGGCGAGACCAACATGGCGGCATTTGCCAGCGACCAGGAACTGCAAGTGGACTCCCAATCCGCCGCATGACATATGCTGATCCGCTACGAATTCGAACGCAGCCAACGGCCCAAGCACGATAACTATCGGGGCATTTGAAGTCAGCTTCGAGCCTGCGCGCGTATCCGTTCCTCGCGACGGTTCCGACTACGACTGGCTGTGCGATGACTGGGTCACAGTGCCCCATCTGATCGAAATCGAACAAGCGGACGGCTGGGCCACAGTCTCGGCCTGAATGGGAGTCCCAGGAAAAAAAGGCGTCACGTTGTCCGCCCCCTCCAGCCCTTCGCATCCACGGAGCAAGAGATAGTCGACTACTTCATCAAGTCGGCCTTGAACGCGTACACCAGCGTAGAAGAAATCAGAAGCCTAATATCCACTGCGCCCTACCCTTGGGGAAAATTGGTCTCGCTGAACTGGACTGCCCTTGGTTCCGTGATATGCAATCTCACTTGGACTCCTGGCCCTTGAATGGGCGACGGTAAAGGTCTCTCCTGCCAATTGTTCATGATGGGTTTAGCCGTCATAATGAAGGATTGATGAATTGCGTTGGGAGCAGCATTGAATTACCTGGTTCTTACAGTCTCCGTGGCAGTAGTCGCGGTGTTTGCAGTGCGAGACTTTCGCCGCATGAAACTTCATGACACAAGAAATAACGCGGGGCTGTGCGCGCATTGTGGTTGCAAGCTCACTTCTGGGGAAAGACGCCAGGTCGCCTACAAATACTCGAGAGTTCGCAAAGCGACAAAAGTTGATGTGTGCATGGATTGTTATTCGAAGTCGCTCAGGGCTGGACGCCTTCGATGGATCGTGCTGTTGGTTTTGGCTCTCGTCGTCATTGTCATAGCATTACTCGCGGCGATGCGCTAAGCGGAGACTGGTATGAGCTGCGTGGATCCATCTATGATTATCAAAAGTAGCCAGTTTCTTCTGCGACCCTTTGCTGAAAGTGACGCGTCGTCGTTTGCTGCAGCCATTCGTGAATCTGGTGCTACGGTCGGAAGATGGATGTCTTGGGCCCATGCGGAGTACTCTGAAGCCGAAGCGATGTCGTGGTTTGCAACTTGCGCTACCGAACGCGCAAAAGGCGTCAGCTATGAATTCGGCATCTTCGACGCTGAATCTCAAAGCCTTGTCGGTGGTTGTGGCCTGAACCAGTTCAACGTAGTCAACGGCTTTTGCAACCTCGGATATTGGGTTCGCGAATCCTGGCAACGCAGGGGTGCGGGCATGTTCGCCATCCAATCACTCAAGAGCTTTGCCTTCAGGGATCTCGCACAGGGACGGGTGGAAATCGTTGTAGCCGCAGGAAATTTTGCTAGTCAGGCCCTTGCGGAAAGAGCCGGCGCAACACGAGAATGTTTGTCACGCAATCGATTGAAGTTGCACGGCACATTCACCGGTGCCTACGTCTTTTCGCTTGTACCGGAGCAGTCTTGAATGTCTGCAGAAATTCGTCAATTTGATGTGGTTCGGGTGAAAACCATTCGTCCCAACCGCTTTGCTGGCGCCACGGCCGCAATGCATCCGGATGAAGTAGAAGTACTTTCACTTGAGAGGAAACAGAATGAACCAAACCGTGGGAAGCCAATATTTAGGCCCGTGGTACGACATTGTCGGCTTCGTCCTGTTTGCCGGCATATTCTTCTATTTCGCGTTTGCCTCATTGCCCCTTCAGCAGGAGCAGCGCCTTCCGGCATTTTTGAAAAACAAGAAGCTGTGTGTGATCGTCGGCCTGTGCGCCGTCGGCCTTGCGATCTATAAGGTTGCAAACGTGGAAGATACGGGGGCACCAGTAGCTGCCTCCACCAAGTCGGCATTTATCGGTGAGCCCGAATGGGTCCCGATTTCCGTTGGAAACGATGGAGAAACGCTGTCGATTGATCGCAAGACCCTGGTGAGGAACGGAGATGAAGTCGAGTACTCCGAACAATTGACTTTCAAGAATGGATTATCCACCACCTATCGGACCGGTGACTTCCCTGAGATCCCGCTTGCACGTCAACTGCATCGAGCGTAGCAGATTCTCCTCGACCTTCAGCTGACAAAATCCAATGGCACCATTGTCGCCGACGACAAGTCGGCCACGCATCCGAAGGTGCCGTTGTCCACTGACCCGAGCCGGCCGGAATACGTCTCGTCAAGCTACCTCTGCGACAAAAAGAACGTTCTTTAAACCGCTACCCGCGAATTCCCGCAAGGCAATGCGGTCTGACCGCACGAACTTTGGCCTGATTGATTGTAATATTGGTCAGGCCAATATAAGATTAGTGGTGCCGATCAGGCACGCCTATTCAGCCCCACCGGAGCGCACGATGAAAAGAACCATAATGGAGACATTGGCGGCTGCCGTACTCGCCACCGGAATTGCACACGCAGCAGCATTACCTTTGCATGACGCCGTCATCACAGCCACGTACAACGGCTCGCCCGACACCATCGTCGGCCTGGACCACCTGTTCCAGCTTGAACCAGGATCCAACACCACCGCGCTTGATCCATCCGGCACCGGCGTCGAGTTCCTCAGCGCCGACGCAATGTTCGGCTTCGATTTCGACGCCAGCGGCCTGTTGACCGTGATCGCGAACGCCGCCGTTACGCCCGGCAATTACCGGTTCCACTTCGATTTCGGCGATACCCTCGCCGCACCGCTTACCGCCTTCGAACTGCTCGATGGCAGCGGCATCGGCGGCCTGCCCGTCCTGACGCTGGGCGCGAACGGCAAGTCGATCGATATCGACCTGACCGGCACCACCTGGGCGGAATTTGCCAGCATTACTGCGCAACTGGATGCTGCCGCCGTGCCGGAACCTGGCAGCGCCGCACTGATGCTTGGTGGATTTGCCGCGTTTGCGGCAAGCCGCCGCCGTACACGCCGCAGCTAAAGCAGCGCTCTTCCCCTCAAGGAGAATCATATGGAACTCAAAGGTTTCAGGACCGCGCTCGCCCTGCTTGCCGCGCTATCCCTGCCAGCCCACGCGGCCGACGATCCGGCGCGCGCTGTCGCACCGGCAGATGGCTGGGCAAGCCAGGCTGGCGGTACCGCCGCAGGTTCGGCAGCTATCACTGCACAAATCTACAGCGCTGCCAATCGCGCCCAGCTGGTGAACGCGATCAATAACGGCGGCACCAATCCCAAGATCATCAAGGTCACCGGCACCATCGACATGACCGAAGGCGTTCCGTACGCGAACACCGGCGACCAGGCCATTCGCGGTGCCATCCGCCTGAAAAGCAATACGACGCTGGTCGGCGCTGGAGCCGGGGCGGGTATCGTCAATGGCCATATCCAGCTTGTCGGCGTTTCGCAGATCATCATCCGCAACCTGAAGATCGTTGCACCCTGCGATGTCGGCCCTGTGTGGGACCCGAACGATGGCGCCAACGGCGCATGGAATTCGGCCTACGACGCAATCGGCGTCTCCGGCTCCGACCATATCTGGATCGATCACAACACCTTCACCGATGCGCCGACGACGGACAACCTGCTGCCGACCGAAAACGGCCAGCTCAAGCAGTGCCATGACGGTGCCGTCGACATCACCAACGCATCCGACTACGTTACGGTCTCGTACAACGTCTTCGGGGAGCATCACAAGAACAACCTGATCGGCTCGAGCGACGGTGCCTCGGCCGACGAAGGCAAGCTGCGCGTCACCTTCAGCAACAACGTGTTCCGCAATGTTTCGAGCCGAGCGCCGCGCGTGCGGTATGGCCAGGTCCACCTGTTCAACAACTACTTCACCGGCAGCCGCGACGCCACGGTGTACGCGAACCTCTACAGCATTGGCGCCGGCTACAACTCGAAGATCCTGTCGCATTCGAATGTATTTGAAATTGCTGGCGCCCAAGGCTGCAGCAGCGTCGTGGTCAATCCGGGCGGCACAGCCACCGGCACCTTCAAGGACGGCGGCTCGCTGCTGAATGGTACGCTGCTTGCCGGCTGCACCATCAATAATAACGTCGCGTGGACGCCGCCTTACACATATAGCGTGCGCCCGGTCTCCCTGGTGAAAGCCAACGCCCTGGCGCAAGCAGGTGCCGGTAAGCTGTCCACCAGCATCAGCGGCACAGGCGACACCAGCGGCACGCCAATCCTTACCCTGGCCTGCCCTTCGAGCGGCCTGTATTTCTGCGATGACTTCCAGTCCGGCACCTCCGCCAATTGGGACTTGCTGCCCGTGGCCGGCCCAAACGGCAGCTTCAGCGTCAAGGCGGAAGCGGTCGGCGCGACGAATATGCTGATGCAATACACCGCCGCCACGACCGGAGGCGTACTGGCCCTGTTGAAGCCAGCTGCGATGGCCAACGTGCCGAACGGCGACTACTTCGTCGAAGCCCGCATCAAGCCGCAAACCAATAGCACGACCGGCAACAAGCAGCTTTACCTGATCACCCGCTATATCAACGCCAGCAACTGGTATGGCGCCGGCCTGAACGTCCAGAACGCGAATACCAGCACCCAGGTCGAAATCGCCAAAATGCTGAACGGCGCACTGTCCCGGCCCAAGCAGGTGCGCAAGCCAATCAATATGGACTCCGTGTTCTACACCGTGCGCTTTGAAATGATCGGCAGCACGCTGACGGTCTATCTCGATGGCGAATCGCTGGGATCAGTGAGCGACACCGCTTTCAGCGCGCGCGGGCTGGTTGGACTGTACACCGCCAATAAATCCTTCCAGATCGACGACGTACGGATCGGCGATCCAAACCTGAAGCCCTCGCAACTGACGCTGAACCCCGCCATAAGCAGCTATAACGCGGAAGCGGGCGATGCGCCATTGCAGCTGGCCGTTACCGCCCTCAAACCGGACGGCACGGCCGACAGCTTTAGCGCCAGCTCCAGCAACCCGGCGGTGCTGGCAGCCGGCGTCAGCGGCAACACGCTGGTACTGACGCCGGTTGGCGCCGGCAACGCCACGGTGCGCGTGACCAGCGACAGCGATCCAACGCTGGTGCGGCTGGTCAGTGCCGCCATCGGCGCGCAGTTCGTGCAGCCGACCCAGACTTACGCGCTGGCCGACCGTGCTTCGCCTGCCGCGACCCAAGGAGCAGCCCACATTGATGCCAGCCTGCGCCTGGCATTCGACGGCACGCCGACTCTGGGCAGCAGCGGAACCATTCGCATCTTCCGCAAGATGGACGACGCGCTGGTCGACGTGATCAAACTGTCCGGCGAGAGCGATGAACTGGGCTACCCTGGCCAGGGCACCGTGCGCAAGGTGAATACCAACCCTGTCACCATCAGTGGCAACCTCGTGACGATCAAGCCGCACAGCGGCAAGCTCGCCTACGGCACCGAATACTATGTGGCGATCGCGAATGGGGTGTTCAATGGCACCACGCTGGGCGGCACGCCGTTCGTCGGCATCGGCAAGCTCGGCAACTGGTCCTTCACCACCAGGGCCACGGTACCGTCCGGGCCGGACCTGGCGGTGGGGGCAGATGCGGGCAGCGACTTCGCCACCGTGCAAGGTGCACTCAACTTCCTGATGCGGAATGTGGACAAGGCCTTGCCCGCCACGGTCACGATCCGCAACGGCAGCTACGACGAATTGCTCTTCCTGCGCGGAAAGGACAACGTAACCCTGCGCGGAGAAAGCCGGGACGGTACGGTAATCCAGTATGCCAACTACGACACCCTCAACCCCGGTACCGGCTCCAGCCAGGCGCCCGGCGCGAATGCCGCCGCTGGCGGACGCTCTGTCATGCTGGTGGAAACCTCCGACATGCTGGTGCTCGACACCCTCACCCTGCGCAACACTACCCTGCGTGCGGCCAACATCTCGGCGCAAGCGGAAACGCTCTACTTCAACAACGACAATGGCCGCCTGGTGGCACGCGACGCAGCCTTCTACAGCGAGCAGGACACGCTGAACCTGAAGGGTTGGTCCTGGTTCTACCGCACACTGGTGGCAGGCAATGTCGACTTCATTTGGGGAGGCAGTCGCGCCGCCCTGTTTGAAGAAAGTGAAATCCGCTCGGTTGGCGACACTGCCAGCGCCAGCAGCGGCGGCTACATCCTGCAGGCCCGCGTGCCGAATGCCGCCGACAAAGGCTACGTGTTCCTGAACAGCCGCCTGACGCACGGACCCGGCCCGGGCCCCGCGCATGGCGACGTGCCAAACGGCGCCACCTACCTGGCGCGCAGCTCCGGCAACGCAAGCGTGTGGGACAACGTCGCCTTCATCAACTGCCAGATGGATAGCCACATAGCCCCTGTCGGCTGGGCCGGCGCAGGCGTGAATGGCCAACCCGCAGCCAACCCGGCGGTTCCCAACGCCTCCAGCGGCTGGCGCGAATACGGCAGCACCGACCTGCTCGGCAATCCACTCAACCTCGCCCCGCGCGTCGGCGGCTACCAGCTCAGCGCCACCGACGTCGCCACCGGCTTCTCCACCCGCGCCCAGGTCTTCGCCGCCTACAACAACGGCGCCGGCTGGAACCCGTAGCAACTCGCACCAGCCGAGCCCGTGTCACACCTTGGGGTCACACCCCAAGGTGTGACACGGGCGCAGCCGTAAATCTTGCTGGCGGGGATTGTGTGCCGCCCTGCCTTCGCATCGCTTACCATAAGCTTTTGGCTATCGACCGAAAGGTATGCGATGGAGCAAAAATGGCCGCAACAGATCTGGCTCGTGCGGCATGGCCAGAGTGCCGGCAACGTGGCGCGCGACGCCGCCACGGCTGCCAATGAGTTCCTGATCGACATTGCCGAGCGCGATGTCGACGTTCCCCTCTCTGAGCTGGGCATGCGCCAGGCCGCCGCGCTGGCGCAATGGTTCGCGGCCCTGCCGCCTGCCCGGCAGCCCAATGTCGTGCTGTACTCCCCTTACCTGCGGGCCCACGCCACCGCGCAAGCCGTACTGCAATGCCTCGGCGCTGAAGATATGCTGGCCGTGGTCTCCGACGAGCGCCTGCGCGAGAAGGAATTCGGCATTACGGACCGGCTCACGCCACTGGGCATCGCGGATAAATACCCCGACCTGGCAGCGCAGCGCAAGCACGTCGGCAAGTTCTACTTCCGTCCACCCGGCGGGGAAAGCTGGTGCGACGTGATCCTGCGCCTGCGCAGCGTACTCGACACCATCACCCGCGAGTACCGACGCGAGCGCGTGCTGATCATCGGCCACCAGGTCATCGTAAACTGTTTCCGCTACCTGTTCGAACGGCTCGATGAAGAAGCCATCCTCGCCGTCGACCGCGCTGCCGACGTACCCAACTGCGGCGTCACCTCCTACCAGTTCGATCCGCAAGCGGGCAAGCGCGGCAAGCTGGTGCTGGAACTGGAAAACTTCGTCGCGCCGCTGAAAGAAAGCGGCACACCAGTCACCGACAAGCCGGACATCCCGGCCGCACCGAAACCATGAGCAACGTTCCGATCGAACTGAATCCTGCCCTGCTGCGCGGCTGGCCTTTGCCGCAGCCCGGCTTCGACGGCGACAAGGAAGCGCGCGGCCACGTGCTGGTGGTTGCCGGCTCGGCGGAAATGCCGGGCGCCGCCATCCTCGCCGGTGAAGCAGCCCTGCGCGCGGGCGCCGGCAAGCTGACCATCGCCACCGCTGCCAGCGTAGCACCGCAAGTGGGTGCAGCCATCCCCGAAGCGCGCGTGATCAGCCTTGGCGAAACGCCGGCACACGGCTTCCAGGCCGACAGTACGCGGCGCCTCGCAGAGCTGGCCGGCAAAGCCGACGCCTTGCTGGTCGGCCCCGGCATGCAAGACGAGGGAAGTTGCGTCGAACTGGTGCAGCACCTGCTGCAGCGCTTCAGCGCCATCCCCATCGTGCTCGACGCCGCCGCCATGTGCGCCGTTCATCCGCGCGGCGAACCGCACTTGCTGGACGAAGCAGTCGATTGGGAGCATTTCCGCTTTCCCACGCCAGTATTGCTGACACCCCACGCCGGCGAACTGGCACGCCTGACAGGCGGGGTGCGCGAAAATATCGAGCAGGAACCGCAAGGCGCAGCGCAAACCGCCGCCGATCGCTGGAATGCCGTCGTTGCGCTGAAAGGCGCCACCACGGTGCTGGCGACGCCGGACGGCAAGCTGTGGCAGCACCAGGGCGGCAACGCCGGCCTGGCCATCTCCGGATCGGGGGATACCCTGGCCGGCATCATCGCCGGGCTGCTGGCTCGCGGCGCTTCACTGGAACAGGCTGCGGCCTGGGGCGTGGTGCTGCATGCGGCAGCAGGCGAACAACTGGCGCTGCGTTGCGGCCCACTGGGCTACCTGGCGCGCGAACTTGCAGCCGAAATACCGGCATTGTTGCGGGTACTGGCTGCCCAATGAAAGGAACTCCAAAATGAACACCATGAGCAAAGCAGGCGCCCTGTTGCTGGGCGCAGCCCTGGCCACCGGCGTCGCCGGTTGCAAAAATCGCACGGAAGACACGTCACCGGCTCCCGTAACAGCAGCAGAAACCGTGCCCCCTGCAGCGTCACCGGCCACGCCGGCCCCGGCACCGGCACCGGTCACGCCAACAACGCCGCCTTCCGACACCACCACACCACCACCCGACACGACGGTGCCGCCAGCTACCGGCGCCACTCCGGGCACAAGCGGAACCAGCGGCACACAAGGCAACACCGGAGCCGGCCAGCCGCCTGCCTACGTGCCTGACAAGACCGACCAGAAGGACATGCAGCGCGACCGCCGTCCAACTTACTGATGCGGAGGCCGAGCCATGCCGACCTTCCGCCACGCTGGCGCCCCCAACTAGTGGGGCGGCGCCGGCAGACAGTCCAGCCGCAGTCCCCGGCACTTCCACGCCCCCCACCGGCCAGCAACCCGGCCGCTAGGAAAATGTCCACTTTGGGGTCAGGAACGAAAGTGGACATTTACTATTTCGCGATCAGGAGCAGCAGGCCGCGGCCGCACACGCCGTACACGTAGTTCTCGCCGCCGATGAGGTCCTCCGCGCCAGGCGTGCGTACCTGGCCGGCGCCTTCGGCCCAGGGGCAGCTATCGGTCACGCGATACCAGCTCTTGCCCGCGCCCGGCCACGGCAGCGTGAAGTTCACATTGCCGCTCCAGCCATTGTAGGCGACGTAGATGGCAGAAGCGCTGTCGGCAAACTCACTGCCGTCGATGCGCCAGGCGATAGCGTGGCTATTGCTGTCGTTGAAATAAGCCGCATCGGCCACCGCGCCATCGGGCTTGAACCAGCGCAGTTGTTCCATCACATTGCCGTTGCCGTCCGTCGATGCATAGAAATTCGCAGGACGCAGCGCTGGATGGGCTTTGCGGAAAGCGGCCAGGCCTTTGGTGAAGGCCTGGAAATTGGACTGGTCCGCGCTCCAGCTCCAGTTCTGCCACGTGGCCGCGGAATCGAGGTTGTAGGGATTGTTATTGCAGTTAATGCTGCGCAGTGACTCATCGCCGCCCACCATCATCGGCACCCCGCCCGACAACAGCATCAACGCCATGCCATTGCGCGCCGCCTTGCGCTGCTCGCTCGCCACGCCGCCCTGGTCCCAGCTATTGTTATTGTCTTCGCCGCCATCGCTTGGACCATACGGCCAGGCCTGGCTGTTGTTCTTCATATTGCAGCTGTACAGGTCCTTGAGCGTAAAGCCGTCATGCGCGGTGATGAAGTTCACCGAATGCCATGGCTTACGCCCATCGTCGCCGTACAAATCGCTGGAGCCGGTAAAGCGCGTGGCCAGCGTGCCCGGCGTGATCGCCACCTGCCCCATCTTGTTCTGGTCCTGGCGGATCACGTCGCGGTAGATACCGTTCCATTCCGCCCATCCTGCAGGGAATCCGCCGACCTGGTAGGAGTTGCCACCGATCGCCCACGGCTCGGCAATGTGGTCAACGCCGCTGCCGCCGCTCGCAGCACGCGCCGGCAATTCCGCCACAATGCGGTTCAGCGCATTGCCGCTATCGGCTTTGTCGAAGTTGTAGCAGCCGTGCTGGCAGGTGTTGCCCAGCACCGATGCAAGGTCGTAGCGGAAGCCATCGACGCCCAGCTTGTCGCGCCAGTAAGCCAGCGAATCGACGATCAGGTTTTGCGCCACCGTGTTGCGTGTGTTGTAGTTACCGCCTACGCCGGTGTTGTCCCAGGAATTCTGGAAGTCGCTGGTCAGCGAGTAGTAGGTCGGGTTATCCAGGCCGCGCATGCCGTAGATGTTGTAGGTGGTCTTGTCGCCGGCATTCCACTGGCCGCCCTCGCCCGTGTGGTTGTAGACCACGTCGATATAGACCTTGATGCCGTTGTCATGGAAGGCCTTCACCATTTCCTTGAACTCGCGGGTCGGGCCGCCAGCTGTCTTGTCGTAACTGTAGCGGCGATCCGGCGCGAAATAGTTCAGGGTCATGTAGCCCCAGTAGTTGTCGCCCGTATTGGAATTCGGGTCGGCATCATTGGTATCGTTTTGCGTTTCCTGCACCGGCAGGAATTCAACCGCGGTCACGCCAAGGCTTGCCAGGTATGGCGCCTTCATCCCCGCGCCTTTGTAGGTGCCGCGGTAAGCGGCCGTGATACCGCTGTCACTCTTCGTCAGCCCGCGCACATGGGCTTCATACACGATGTCGTCCTTGAAGGCGCGGGTTGGCTTGGTGCCGATCGATTGGCTGTCGCCCTGCAGTACGATGCCTTTCGGCGCGCTGCTGCCGCTGTCGACAGTGCGGTACAGGGCGCCGCTGGCGTAGATCGTGCCATTGCCCATGGTGGCGGTAGTCGGGTCGTGGCTGATCTCCAGCGCATAAGGGTCGGCCAGCAACTTGTTCGGGTTGAAGCGGTTGCCGTTGGCGTCAACGTCGGTGATGAAGCCTGCCGACGAACCCTTGGTCCAGGCCGCGTTATAGGGCCAGTTCGCGCCCCAGGCTCGGTAGCCGTAATACACCGTATCGGTGATGCCGTAGCTGGCCAATTGGCTGCTGGTGACGTTCACGCTCCAGATGCCGCCGCTGCCAAGGGTCATCGGCAGGCTGGCCTTTTCCTGCTGCCCGGTGGCGGCGCTGTACAAGTACAGGTCGATGCGGGCGGCACGGCTGGAATAAATCTTGAAGTTGATGCTGGATTTGGCGGCGTCGTAGGCGGCGCCAAGGCTGTTGGCATTGATGACGGCATGGATGACTGGACTCGCAAGCAAGGCGCAGCCCAGCATCGCCACCCGGAGGGCACGGCGAACTTTCATTAATGTCTCCCTATTCTTAGTTTATGTATTTTTGCTACTGGTAGCGAGCTGATTCTGCTCCGCCGCTGGCGTTTACTCAACTACATTGAGGCCGCAATGATGTAATTGCACTACAAAAGCAAAATCTCCATGCCCCTGTTACACTCGTGCGCCGAGTCCGCGCCATCATGTCCGTCGCCATGCTCACATTCGTCACCGGCACCATCGTCGACTGCGATGGCGGCTGGAAACTGGAAAATGAATGACAGAGAATTCGAATTGAACACTATAGATTTTGCACTGGTCGAACGCTGGCTCACCGGCTGGAGTTTGTCGCGCGGCGTGCCTTTACCACGCCCTTCGGATGGCGGACTTGTTGTTGAAGTCGGGAAGCCGGAACAGCTGCGGCGCCATGTATTTCTCGATGCAGGACAGGCACTGCAGGCTTGCGCCGACCGCATACGCGATCCGCACATCTTCCTCAAAGCGGCCGTCGAGCCTCACGTGCTGCGGCAGGCGTTGCCGGCGCGCTGGAACATCGAAGGCCCCGGCTACCTCATGATGGGGCCCGCGCTGGCACCGGATGCTGTGGCGATGCCCCTGGGGTATCAAGCCCGCTTCGAAGCCCAGCACGGCGCACAGGTGGTTCGAGTGATCCATGAAAGCCAGGAGCTGGCCGCATCGGGGCGCATTGTGCTGCACGGCCGAACCGCCATTTTCGACCAGATCGAAACAGCAGAATCCCATCGGCGCCGCGGCCTTGGCAGTGTCGTCATGCAGTCGCTTGATTCGCTCGCCGCTCAGGCTGGTGTCACCGAACGGCTGCTGGTGGCAACCGAGGATGGGCGTGCACTCTACACTCGTCTCGGCTGGACCGTTATTTCGCCGTGGTCCACGGCAGTGCTGCCAGCGGCTTTGTGCGGGTGAGCCCGCCCCTTCCCGGTGAGCAAATCGCAGGAAAATATTAGCTGTTTGCTCACCATCTGAACAATTTGTTGCTGCCTCAAAAAAATTCCGCTATATTGAACACATGTTCTGTATAACGAAATTCGTTCAACGAATTTGTTGGCAGCTATTCAGCATCAAGAGTCGGTTTATCCGACGCCAACCTGCCTTACCCGGGCAAGGTGGAAGCCATCACGGCGATGCGGCCTATTAACGGCAACGAAGCGGGCGCGACATGGTTTGCTCCGAATCGGGCCAAGCTCTCAGGAGAAACCATGACAACTCATACCTCCCCAGCCCCTTCCCTCGACCTTAGCGCATGGGGCAACCAGTTTCGCATGACCCATACGTTCCACCTTTCGCTGGGAACGAATGAACCCGTTGCAGGCCAGCTCGAATCGACATTGAAAAACTCGAACGCCCAAATCGAGAAGTGGGTGATCTCGCGTCGTGCAGGTTGTTACGATCACTGTATTACCGTCAATGGTATCGGCGACGAATCGGCGCGCGCGTTACGCACCGAACTCGCAAGCCTGAACGGCGAAATCAAGGTGCACGTCGAACACATGCTCCACTTCGATAGCGGCGCGGCGCAGGCATCCCTTAGCGCTGGCATCTCCAGCTGAATCGCCTGCGCTGGGTTCGCTACTTCTCGAGCAGGTCGACGCCCAAGGGCTCCAGGTGCAGCAGGCCCGACCAGCGCTTGCCAGTGAGTACGCCGTTCATCGCACCGTCGATTACCACGTCCTTCGCCTCACCAGTGGTGTTGACGTAGAGCGTCCTGCCATCGACGACACGCGCGTAGACGCCGTCGGGCGTCTTCGGCCCCTGCACAATGCCCAGGCTCTCGTAGAGCTGGCGGTACAACGGTCCCATGAGCTTCGGCTGCGCGGCCGTGGCGACGTAAATGGCACGCCCCTTGCCGAAGCGGTTGACCGTAATCGCCGGCACGTTGCCGTCCGTGTTCGAGAAGCGCGCCAGCACGTCGGCGCTGGACGGCTCCAGCACCTCGTAGGGGCCCAGCTCGGCCTTGACCTCTTCGCCGCCGATGGTCGTCTGCAGCGCGCCCGCATTGTAGAACGCGTTGGTGCGCAGGCCAAACACGTCCGTCAGGCCGCCTGGCAGCGGTGTGTCGAACCACTGGTTGTTGTCATCCACCTTGTCCGATTGCGCCGTCATGATGAGGGTGCCACCGTCGGCGACGAACTTGCGCAGGTTCGTCCTCGATGCGGCGTCCAGCAGATACATGCCCGGCACGATCACCAGCTTGTATCGGCTCAGGTCCTCGTGGCCGACGTGGATGACGGCCACATCGATGTTGTCCTTGAACAGCGGCTCATATGCGCCGTGCGCCTGCTTCATGTAGCCCGGGTTGACGTATGGCCGCACCGTGTTGTTCATGCCTTCCTTCGGCAGGTTGGTGGCGATGATGTTGTCGAACGCGTAGGCGATGGCAACCTTGGACTCCTGCATGCGCGGGAAGCCCAGCTTTTCCAGCTTGGCGAATTCCTTCGCGATGGTAGCGAATTCGTCGAGCTTCCAGGAAGGCCGGTCGTCGTGGTCGATCAGGCCGAACAGCGCCTGTTCCTCGCCGCCGTGGTGGCTGTGCCAGGTCCACGGCATCACTGCCTGCGCGCCCATCAGCAGACCGAAGTGCGCCCACATGCGCGAACGTCCCGGCGTGCCGTAGTAGCCGGGGCCACCCGCAGTAAATTCGTTGAACCAGATCGGCGCCTTCATGCCGGCCCGCATCATGGTCGATTCAAACCCTGCGCTCAGCGGATCGCCCGGGTAGAAGCCCATCGCGCCATAGCTCGCATACTTGCGGTAGTTGGCCAGCATGTCGAAACCCTTGCGCCAGGCGCTGTCCCACAGGTTGGAGATGGCGGGCTTGTCCGGCACGTTCTTCTTGCGCACCGCTTCAAGCAGCTCCAGTACTTCAACGGTCTGGTCCGACCAGAAGCGCCGCATATCAAGGTAGCGCTCATACGGACCAGGGCCTTCGATATACGGCAGGCGCACCTCATTCCAGGTGTTCAGGTGACGCGACCAGCGCTGCGTGGCCCACGCCTTGTTCAAGGCTGCGACGGTGCCGTATTTGCGCTTGAGCCAGACGATGAAGCGCTGGCGATCGGCCTCCGAGTACGACACCATGCCGTTGCCGATCTCGTTGTTGTAGCCGATGGCGAACAGCGCCGGATGCTTGGCGTAGCGTTTCGTCATGGTATCGGCCAGGCGCACCAGCAGCCGCCGGTAGCCCGGATCGCTGGTGTCGTCCATGTAGCGTTCGACGGGATCGAGTCGCGCGCCGCGCTGGTCGATGATGTCGACGCCCGGGTACTTGTTGTGCAGCCACACCGGCGCGGGCTGGCCCGGGATGTCCATGATGACTTTCAGGCCGGCAGCATGCATCCGGTCCATGACCCAGTCGAAGAACCGGAAGTCGAACTTCCCTTCGGCCGGCTCGAAAGCGTCCCACGCCAGGTCGCCCATGCGAACGACCTTGAAGCCTGCCCGCTTCATGCGCGCGATGTCGCGCTCGATCTGATCGCGGCCGCTGCGATCGAAGGGCTGGTAGTTGGTGCCGACGAAGAGCTGGCCGGCGCCGGGCCAGCCAGGATGGTTTTCGACACTCTGGGCCCGGCCCGGGGAGCCGAGCATCGCAAGCGCCAGCGAGCTGGCAAGAATCGTTGTTCCAAGGGCCGTTCGCAATATCATCGTGTTTGTTGGGTTCGTTGTTTGTCCGGTACTCCCGTGCCCTGTCCATTCTTGCCACGTCGGCACCGAGTTTCAGGCGACGTGGCTCAATTTACAAGGGGGACAAAGACGGAGCAATTGCGAAAATAGCCAACATGCAAAATGATTTTTGCCAATGGGCTCAAACATAAAAAAAGCCGGCGCAAGCGCCGGCTTTTCGGTCCATCCCGGAAGGATTAGAACTTGTAGTTGTACGCCACGCCAACCAGCGACATATGGGTCTTCCAGGTGCCGATGGTGGTTTCGCCGTTGCCGGTGCAGGTGCCAGGACCAGCCAGGGTGCTGCACTGGTTGGTGTAGTTGCTCGATGCGTCGTCGAACTTCAGGTAGCTGTAAGCCAGGTCGATCGACGAGTTGGCCGATACTTTCCAGTTGGCGCCGAAGGAGACCTGTTTGCGATCCGAATCAGGCAGTGCCGAGTGGCGCAGCGTTTGCGAGCGCACTGGGGACTCGTCGATCGCCACACCGGCGCGCAGCAGCCAGGCGTCGTTCAGCTTGTAGTTCATGCCCAGCGAGCCGCGTACGGTGTTTTTCCACTGCTGGCGAATCACTTCGTCGCCTTCGGTGGTGCCTACGAACTGGATGTGCAGGTCGTCCATGCGGGAGTGGCGCGACCAGGTCAGGTCAGCCATCAGGGCCAGCTTGTCGTCCACCTGGGTGAACACGTTGGCCGACAGGGTTTCCGGGGTCTTGATGTCGACCAGCGCTGGCGAGTTAGACTTGCGCGAGGAAGCTTGCAGCACGGCGTTCACCTTGGCATCGGTGGTCACGGTGGAGAAGTCCCATACCGCGTCACCCTTCAGCTTGTGGTGGATCGACGAACGGTAGGCCAGGCCGAAACGGGTGTCTTTGTTCAGGTTGAACATATAGCCCAGGTTGAAGCCTACGCCCCAATCCTTGCCGTCCATCGTGGCGTGACCGTCTTTGGCAGCTCCCAGGGCCGCCGGGTTGCCGCCGGCAGCGACGATCGCTTGCAGCAGTGCAGCGCGGCGCGCAGCAATCGCAGGGTTCGCAGCGTTAGCGCCCAGGAACATGATGGAACCAGGCACGTCAACGCCCTGGCCCAGCTCGGCTTTCATGAACTCGGCATCGATACCGAAACCGAAGGAGTGGGTCTCGTTCAGCTTGAAGGAAACGGATGGGTTCAGGGTAACCGACTTCAGGTCGATGTTGGTCAGCGCGTAACGGCCGGCCCAGTTGTTGTCATAGTCCAGCTTCGCGCCGTAAGGAACGAAGGTACCGAGGCCAACGGCCCACTGGTCGTTCAGCTTATGCGAGATGTACAGCGAAGGAGCTGCCACCGCGTTCGGGGCATAATCATCCTGGTGTGCCAGGCCGCCGGTGGAGCCGACGTTGCCGAAGCGCTTCGAACCTTTGTCGTCGTAGGTCGAGTGTGGTACGACGGCGGTGACGCCGCCGGAGAACTGGGTGCCCTCCAGACGGGACAGGCCGGCTGGATTGGCGAAAATGGTGGAAGCATCGGCGGCTTCAGCGGTGTTGGAGTCCGCGGTGCCTTGGCCGGACACGGACTGGGAACCGAAGCGGTAACCGGATGCGTTTGCGTTCATTGCGGCGGCCGACAGGGCTGCGGCAACCATCAGGGAGAGGTATTTTGGGTTCAAGGTAGGTCTCGGCTTGTTCGTTATTGATATAGATACAACCTTGCGCGATTATAAAATGCGAAAGGGCATCGAAGTCTACACCAAAACCGTACGACGGTGCTTTTTGATTGAAAATAGTTTAATAAAGTAGGGCCCGAAGGCCCTATTTCCAACGAAACGCCGGATTCAGGCAGTAAGCTGCTGTCGCTTTCCGGTTACAAGCCGGAACAGCTTCATTACCAGGCGGAAAGCCAGGCGCACGAACACCAGGGCCAGGATTGCCTCCATCAGCGTCATCAGGAAGGCCATTGCGGCGCCCCAACGCGCATCGCGGCGCTGGAATTTGGCCAGCATGCGGTCCTTGGCAATTTCGATACTGTCGTAGAAGGTCGGCACGACCAGCAGCGTCAGCAGCGTGGAGGTAATGGTGCCGCCGATGATGGCAATGGCCAGCGGGCGATAGAATTCGCCGCCGTCGCCCATGCCGATGGCCACCGGCAGCATGCCGGCGATCAGGGCGAAGGTAGTCATCAGGATCGGGCGCAGGCGCAGGCGGCCGGCCTGCATCAGTGCCTCTTCGCGCTGCATGCCCTCCGCTTCCAGCTTGCGCGCCGCGTCCAGCAGCAGGATGGCGTTCTTGGCAACCAGGCCCATCAGCATAATGATGCCGATAAAGCTCATCAGGTTAAGTGTGTCGTCGAACACCAGCAAACCCGCCACCACGCCGATCAGCGACAAGGGCAGCGACAGCATCACCGCACCGGGCGCCGTGAAGGAACCGAACTGCATCACCAGCACCAGGTACATCAGTCCGATGCCGGACACCAGCGCTATCGTCATGCTGGTGAACAGTTCGGCCTGGCGCTTGCCGGCGCCGCCTACAGCCTGGCCGAAACCGGGTGGGTAATCCATGCCAGCGGCCAGTTTGCGCGCGTCGGCAATCACGTCGCCCTGCGAGCGCCCTTCCACATTGGCCGACACCGACACCGTGCGCATGCCGTTCTTGTGCAGGATCGAGGCCGGCCCCTTGCCCATGGTGATGCGGGCGATCTGGTCCAGCGGGACCATCTGGCTGGTGCCCGATACCGTGATCGGCAGCCGTTCGATGTTGTGCAGGCTGACACGGTCGTCCGGGTGCAGGCGTACCGCCACGTCGCGCGCTTCGCCGGTCGGATCGATCCAGTCCCCCACTTCGATACCGGCAAAGGCGACGCGCAGGGCGCTGGCGGCATCGCCGGCCGAAATGCCCATGGAATTGGCCAGCCCGCGGTTCAGTTCAATTTGCAGCTCGTCTTTCGGATCCTGCTCGGACAGGCCGACGTCGACTGCGCCAGGCACCTGGCGCAGCTTGTCCATGAAGGCATTGGTAATTTCCATCAGCCTGCGCGAGTCCGGCCCAACGAAGTCGATCTGCACCGGCTTGGCGGCGTTGTTGGAGAAATCATCCAGTACCACGAATTCGCCGCCAACCATGCCGGCCAGCTTGCGGCGCAGTTCCGAGCCGATCTCGGTGGCATTGCGCTTGCGCTCGCTGCGTTTGCCGATGTCGACGAAGATGTTGCCGCTGGCCAGGTTGATATTGGTGCTGGTGGCCTTCACTTCCTTCAACGTATGGGCGACCTGGGCGGCGCGCTCGATCTTGCGGCGCGTGTAATCCAGGCTGGACGAGGATGGCGTGCGCACCTCGACCATGAGGAAGCCGTTGTCGGCTTTGGGCTGCATGCTGGTGCCGCCAAATGTCATTTGCAAGGCGATGGCGGAGGCAAAGCTGGCGAAGGCAATCACTGCCATCCAGCGCCGATGGTGCAGCGCCCATTCGATCACTTTGCCATAGCGGTCGGCCTGCTGGTCGAACCAGTGGTTGAAACGGTCCAGCGCCTTGCCGATGCCCCGCTTCGGCGCGCTGTGGTGGTCCGGCGGATCGCCCCAGAAAGCCGACAGCATCGGGTCCAGCGTGAACGAAATGAACAGCGACACGGCGACCGAGCAGGTGACGGTCAGGGCAAACGGACGGAACCATTCGCCCGGAATGCCAGGCATGAAGGCGACCGGGATGAACACCGCCATGATGGAAAAGGTGGTGGCGGCCACTGCCAGGCCGATTTCAGCCGTACCTTCCAGTGCGGCCGTGCGCCGGTCTTTGCCCAGCTGCATATGGCGCACGATATTTTCGCGCACCACGATGGCATCGTCGATCAGTACGCCGATCGCCAGCGACAGTCCAAGCAGGGTCATGAAATTCAAGGTGAAGCCGCACAGCCAGACTGCGATAAAGGCGGCGATCACCGACGTCGGCAACGACAATGCGGTGATCAGGGTCGAACGCCAGGAATTCAGGAAGGCGTACACCACGAAAATGGTCAGGCCGGCGCCCAGCACCAGGGCTTCGATGACATTGTTCAGCGAGTTTTGTGCAAATTCGCCGCCATCCTCGGTGATTTCCAGTTTGGTGCCGTCGCTGAACTCCTTGTTGACTTCGTCCACCAGCTGGCGCACCGCCTTGGCTACGCTTACAGTGGAGGCGTCGCGCGAACGCACGATATTCAGGCCCACGTCAGGCTTGCCGCTGCGCTGGCTCAGGTCATTACGCTCGGCAAAACCATCTTCGATCGTGGCCAATTGCCCCAGGCGGATCAACTCGTCGCCGCGGCGTTTGACCACCACATCCTTGAATTCTTCCGGACGTTCGATGCGTCCCACCAGGCGGATCGCCTTCTCGTCGAGCGTGCCGCGCACCTTGCCCACCGGCGCATTGGCATTCTGCATGCGCAGCGCCTGCGCCACCTCCACCACCGAGACGCTGTATTCGCGCAGCTTGTCCGCATGCAGCAGCACCGACAGTTCGCGCCGCATGGCGCCATTGACGCTGACCGCTGCTACGCCGTCGACGCCGCGGAAGCGGTCGGCCAGTTTATCTTCGGCCAGGCGCGAAATGGCGGCATGCGACAGCACGGGCGAGGACAGCGACAGGTAGACGATAGGCTGCGCCGCCATGTCGCGCTTGACGATTTGCGGTTCGCGCATTTCGGTCGGCAGCTTGTAGCGCACCGCCGCGATGGCATTGCGCACTTCGTCCGAGGCTTCGATCATGTTCTTGTCGAAGCTGAAAATCAGGCGGAAGCTGGCCACCCCTTCGCGCGCGGTGCTGTAGGTATCGGTGACGCCGGCAATCGACTGCAGCTGCTTTTCCAGGCGGTTGACGATTTCGCGCTCCACCGTTTCCGGCGACGCCCCCGGATAAGGGACGGTCACGTTCAGCACCGGCTCTTCGACATCGGGCCGCTCATTGACCTTCAGCTTGGACAGCGCCAGCAGTCCCATCGCCATCATCGAGATGATCAGCACGATCATCGCAACCGGGCGTTTGACACTAAAGTTGGATAAGAACATTGATTAACTTTTTGTTAATTTATGAAGTATTAAAAAAGGGCCCGAGGGCCCTTCTTTGTTCCTGCCAGGCAGGGATCAAGCCATGTTCGGCTCGCGGCCGCGGCCGGTAAACAGGCCGAACAGCTTCTTGAGCAAGCGGTACACCAGGCGCACGAAGACCAGCGCCAGGATCGCTTCCACGAAGGTCAGCAGGAAAGCCACTGCGGTATTCCAGCGTTCCTCGCGATACTTGAACTTGGCCACCATGCTGTCGCGGGTGATCTCGATGCTGTCGTAGAAGGTCGGCACGACCAGCAGGGTCAGCAGGGTCGACGTGATGGTGCCGCCGATAATCGCTACCGCCATCGGACGGTAGAACTCACCGCCCTCGCCCATGCCGATGGCCACCGGCATCATGCCCGCGATCAGTGCAAAGGTCGTCATCAGGATCGGACGCAGGCGCATGCGACCGGCATACATCAGCGCGTCTTCGCGGCCATAGCCTTCTTCTTCACGCTTGCGCGCCGCGTCGAGCAGCAGGATGGCGTTCTTGGCGACCAGGCCCATCAGCATGATGACGCCGATAAAGCTCATCAGGTTCAGTGTCCCGCCGGTCAGCAGCAGGCCCACCACCACACCAATCAGCGACAGCGGCAGGGACAGCATCACCGCGCCCGGTGCCGTGAAGGAGCCGAACTGCATCACCAGCACCAGGTACATCAGGCCGATGCCGGACACCAGGGCGATGCCCATTGCGCCGAACACTTCCGCCTGGTCCTTGCCGGAGCCGCCCACGTCCATGCCAAAGCCCGGCGGATAGTCCATTTGCGTTGCCAGCTTGCGCGCTTCCTCGATCACTTCACCGTTCGAGCGGCCTTCCACGTTGGCCGAGACCGACACCATGCGCTTGCCGTTCTTGTGGCGGATGGTGGCCGGGCCCTTGCCCATGGTGATCTTGGCGATCTGGTCCAGCGGGACCATCTGGTTGGTGCCGGAAACTGCAATCGGCAGGCGCTCGATATTGTCCGGGCTGACACGGTCGTCCGGATGCAGGCGCACGGCCACGTCGCGGGTTTCGCCGGTCGGATCGACCCAGTCGCCCACTTCGATACCGGCAAAGGCCACGCGCAGCGACTGTGCCGCATCGCCGGCGGAAATCCCCATCGAGTTGGCCAGGCCGCGGTTCAGTTCAATCTGCAGCTCGTCCTTCGGATCCTGCTCGGACAGGCCGACATCGACCGCACCTTTCACCTGGCGCAGCTTCTCCATGTACTGGTTGGTGATCTCCATCAGCTTGCGCGAATCCGGGCCGACAAAGTCGATCTGCACCGGCTTGCGGGCGCCGTTGTTGATGTCTTCCAGCACCACGAATTCGCCGCCCACCAGGCCGGCCAGCTTCTGGCGCAGCTCCATGCCGATTTCGGTTGCGTCGCGTTTGCGCTCGCCGCGCTTGCCGATGTCGACCCAGATGCGGCCGCCCGACAGGTTGACGTAGGTGCTGGTCGCCTTCACCTCTTTAATGGTGTGGGCGATCTGCGCGGCCTTGTCCATCTTGGTCTTGGTGTATTCCAGGCTGGACGAAGACGGGGTGCGGACGTCGATGGCAATGGTGCCGAAGTCCACTTTCGGCAGGAAGCTGGAGCCGCCCAGGGTGCCTTGCAAAGCCAGCGCGCCGATGAAGGTTGCCACGGCAATCACGGCCATCCAGCGGCGGTGGTGCAGCGCCCAGGCAATCACCTTGCCGTAACGGTCGGCCTGGTGGTCGAACCAGTGGTTGAACTTGTCCAGCACCTTGCCGATGCCCGTCTTCGGCGCGTTGTGGTGGTCCGCCGGGTCGCCCCAGTAGGCCGACAGCATCGGGTCCAGCGTGAAGGAGATGAACAGCGATACGGCCACCGAGCAGGTCACGGTCAGCGCGAAGGGACGGAACCATTCGCCCGGCATGCCGCCCATGAAGGCGACCGGGATGAACACGGCCATGATGGAGAAGGTGGTCGCGGCCACGGCCAGGCCGATTTCGGCCGTGCCTTCCAGCGCTGCCTTGCGGCGATCGGAGCCGTTCTGCATATGGCGCACGATGTTTTCACGCACCACGATCGCATCGTCGATCAGCACACCGATCGCCAGCGACAGGCCGAGCAGGGTCATGAAGTTCAGCGTGAAGCCGCACAGCCACACTGCAATGAAGGCCGCCACCACCGAGGTAGGCAGCGACAGCGCGGTAATCAGGGTCGAACGCCAGGAATTCAGGAAGGCGTACACCACGAAGATGGTCAGTACGGCGCCGAACACCAGCGCCTCGATCACGTTGTTGAGTGAATCCTGCGCGTCTTCGCCGCCGTCGCGCGTCACTTCCAGCGCAGTGCCCTGGCCTTCTTCCTTGAATTCCTTGTTGATGTCGTCGGTCAGCTTGCGCACGGCCTTGGCCACCGACACGGTTGACGCGTCGCGGGCGCGGATCACGGCCAGGCCGACGTTCGGCTTGCCCGAACGCAGGCTGACGTTATTGATTTCGGCAAAGCCGTCTTCGATGGTTGCCACCTGGCCCAGGCGGATCAGCTGGTCGCCGTTGCGCTTGACCACGATGTCCTTGAATTCTTCCGGACGCTCGATACGGCCCACCAGGCGGATCGCCTTCTCTTCCAGGTCGCCGCGCACCTTGCCCACCGGGGCATTGGTGTTCTGCATGCGCACCGCGTTGGCCACTTCGGCCACCGAGACGTTGAACTCGCGCAGCTTGTCGGCGCGCAGCAGCACCGACAATTCGCGCCGCAGCGAGCCGTTGACGTTGACCACCGCCACGCCATCCAGCGCGCGGTAGCGGTCAGCCAGCTTGTCCTCGGCAATGCGCGACAATACGGCGTGCGACTGGGTCTTGGAGGACAGCGACATCTGCATGATCGGGTCGGCCGAGGTGTCGATCCGCTGGATCATCGGCTCGCGCATCTCGGTCGGCAGCTTGTAGCGTACCGCAGCGATGGCATTGCGCACCTCGTCCGACGCTTCGATCAGGTTCTTCTGGAACGTGAAGCGCATTTCGATGGTGGCGCTGCCCTCGCGCGAGGTCGAGTACAGGTCGGTCACGCCGGCAATCGACTGCAGCGATTTTTCCAGGCGGTTGACCACCTCGCGTTCAACCGTTTCCGGCGAAGCGCCCGGATATGGAATGTTGACGATCAACAGCGGAATCTCGACGTCCGGATTCTGGTTGACGCGCAGCTTGGACAAGGCCAGCAGGCCCATGGCCATCATCGCCACGATCAGCACGATCATGGCGACGGGGCGCTTGATACTGAAATTAGAAAGGAACATGGTCTGGTTTCCCCGGTTGCCCTGGATTGCTTTAGTTACCCTTGACGGCATCGGCCGGCACCGAAGCGGAAGCTACCGCCTTGTTCATCTGCAGGTCGACTTTCTGGCCGTCGCGGAAGCCGGAAGCCGGCGTGCGCATCACGATATCGCCCTTGGACAGGCCGGTCTGCACCTGCCAGTTGCCGCTGCGCGCATCGCGGGCACCCATCTGGAGCGTGGCTTTGGCCAGGGCCTTGTCCTTGATCTTCCAGACGTAGGTGGTGTCGCCTTGCTTGACCAGGGCCGATTCCGGCACCATCAGGGCCGAAGTGGTTTCCGCTTCGATGCGGCCCTCGGCGAACAGGCCGGCAACGCGCGGCAGGTTCCTGTCGGCGAAATCGACCAGCACCTCGACCTGGCGGGTCACCGGGTTGGCCGCCGGGTCAACGCGCTTGACCTTGCCCAGGAAGTTCTGGCCGGGATAGCCGTTGATGGCGAACACCACGCCCTGCCCTGCCTTGACCACGCCTACCGAATCGGCGGAGACGCGGCCTTCGAAGCGCATCGACGCCGGGTCGACCACTTTCACCAGCTCCTTGCCGATCTGCGCGGTGTCGCCGGCCGAGACTTTACGCTCGGAGACGATGCCGTCGAACGGCGCGCGCACCAGGGTGCGGGTCAGCTGCTGGTTGGCGGCGACCAGGCGGGCCTTGGCGGCCGAC
This sequence comes from Duganella sp. Root336D2, assembly GCF_001425005.1. Lineage (GTDB taxonomy): Bacteria > Pseudomonadota > Gammaproteobacteria > Burkholderiales > Burkholderiaceae_D > Rugamonas. Next base: position 352,705 of record NZ_LMDB01000035.1, read on the forward strand.
AGGTCGGACTGCGCATTATTGCGGCGCACCTCGGCGTCTTCCAGCACCTGCGAGGACACCATGCCGGAGGCTTTCAGGGTCTTCTGGCGGGCCAGCACGCGCTCGGCCTGGTCCATCGACTGGGTCGAGGCGCGCACCGCTTCCTGGGCCGAGTTCAGCGCATCGCGCAGCGAGGTATCGTCCAGGCGCACCAGCAGGTCGCCTTTCTTGACCGCTTCGCCGTTCTCTTTCAGCACTTGCATGACGACGGCGCCGACTTCGGCGCGCAGGTCGGCCTTGCGTTCAGGCTGGATCGAGCCGGTGACCACCGGGCCGGACGACAGGGCATTGCTTTCCACCGTCACCAGATCTTCAGATGCAACCTGCAGCGTTGCCAGCTTCTTGTCATCGCCCTTGCCTTTCGCGTCGGCAGTCGCCGAAGCGCTGGCCTTGCCGGCTTCAGGCGCTTTGTCGGACTTGCCGCAAGCGACCAGCGCGGATGCAACGGCGAGAGCTAATAGGGTTTTACGCAACATGTGAATCTCCAGTTTGATGGACGGCTTATTTGAATATTGATTGCATACTTCTGCAGCGTGCAAAAGTATCCTTTTACCGAGGGAGAGTGTCAATTCACCAGGGGCCAGACTGCGGGTTTTTAGGGCTGGACTGCAGGATTCGCGGATGAACCGCAAATATGGTGACTGAACGGCAGAGCTGGATTGCTACATTAGTGTAGCAATCCCGGGGTATTTTGCGTATCGCTCAGCGCGGGAACAGGGCGAAAACGATATGGCCCATGGCAATGCCGGTGGCCAGGCCGCCCGTGATCTCGATCACGGTATGGCCCATCCGTTCGCGCAGCCATTGGTGGTGCGTGGCATCCTTGGCCAGGCGGTTGATCGCTGCTGCCTGGCGGCCGACGTGCTGGCGCAGGCTGTTGGCGTCGATGACCACGATAAAGCACAGGGCGACGGCGACGCCGAAGGCTGGGTGGCCGATGCCTTCGCGCAGCGCGATCAGGGTCGCCATGCTGGAAACCACGGCGCTGTGGTTGGATGGGAAACCGCCATTCCCGACCAGGTTGAAGGCCCATTTGCGGGCTTTGATACTGTTAATCAGGAATTTGATCGGACCGACAGTAATCCAGGTCAAAACAGGCGTCAGCAGGTAAGCGAGATCCATTTATAGCGTCCTAAGGTGCAATCCCCCATTATAATCGGCGCACTAACAATATTAATAGCAAGCGAAAATGAAGCATTTCAGGATTTCGATTATTGTCACCATCGTTTTGATGGGGCTGGCCGGCTGGTGGGGCTATAACCATGGCGGCATGTCCGCAGCGATTACGGCGCTGTGGATTACCGGGGTGCTGGGGGTGATGGAAGTCTCGCTCTCGTTTGACAATGCCGTGGTCAACGCCTCGGTGCTGAAAAACTGGAACCCGTTCTGGCAGAAACTGTTCCTGACGGTCGGTATCCTGGTGGCCGTGTTCGGCATGCGCCTGGTCTTCCCGCTGGCCATCGTGGCGGCAGCGACCGGACTCGACATGATTTCGGTCTGGGATATGGCGCTCAAGACGCCGGAAGTATACTCGCACCACCTGCTGGGCGTGCATGAGGAAGTGGCAGCCTTCGGCGGCGCCTTCCTGCTGCTGGTTTTCCTGAACTTCCTGTTCGATGAAGAAAAGGACGTGCATTGGATCCACTGGTTCGAGGAAAAAGTCGGCAAATACGGCACCGAAAGCCTGGCCGTGCTGCTGACCCTGGTGGCCGTGGTGCTGTGCGTGCAGATGGTGCCGGAAGCCAAGCGCTATACCGTGCTGTATTCGGGCGTGATCGGTACCGCGATCTACGTCGGCGTGGGCTGGATCAGCAGCTTGCTGGAGGAAGAAGGCCATGGCGAGGTCGGCAAGGCTGTGGCCGGCGGTTCGATCGGCGGCTTCCTCTACCTGGAGGTGCTGGACGCTTCGTTCTCCTTCGACGGTGTGATCGGCGCATTTGCCATCACCAGCGACGTGGTGATCATCATGCTGGGCCTGGCGATCGGCGCCATGTACGTGCGTTCGCTGACCGTCTACCTGGTGCACAAGGGCACGCTGGACGAGTTCATTTACCTCGAGCACGGCGCGCACTACGCAATCGGCATCCTGGCGCTGATCATGTTCGCCAGCGTGAAATATCACATTCCGGAGTGGTTCACCGGCCTGTCCGGGGTGGCGTTTATTGCTGTTTCGCTGTGGTCTTCCCTCAAATATAAGAAATTGAATCCCGTGGAGTCTGAATGAGCCGTGTGTTGGTGATTGTTGGCGGCCTGCTGGCCGCCGTGGCGCTGCTGTTTGCAGCGTATGTGTGGCTGGCGTTGAGCTATTCGTATTCGGAGGGTGAACGTGCCGGGTATTTGCAGAAGTTTTCCAAGCGCGGGTGGCTGTGCAAGACCTGGGAGGGGGAAATTCTGCTGACTTCGATGCCGGGCGCGATTCCGGAGAAATTCGAGTTTACCGTGCGCGATGATGCAATCGCGTCGCAGATCGCGGCGGCGGCCGGCAAGCGGGTGGTGCTGCATTATGCGCAGCATAAGGGGGTTCCGACTTCCTGCTTTGGCGATACCCAGTATTTTGTTGAGTCGGTCAACGTTCAGCCTTGAACCGGTAAACCCGTGTCGGACCCGCAGGGTCTGACACTCCCTGGCGGTTTTAGCGGCCGCGCCACACGGCGCCGGCAGTTTCCTTCAGGCGCCCGATCACATCGCGCGCCATCGTCTCGGAATGTTCGTCCGCCGGGTGCGTCGCCTTGTCTTCCATCGCGGTCAGCATATTCTGCGCCGCGTGCTGGCGGCGTGATTCCTGCTCCAGCAGCTTCTTCTTCGATTCCACCATCGCCGCAGTGGTCGCGGTCACGCGGCGCTGCAGCTCGGCATGGGCATGCACGGTATCGACCAGGGTCTTCTGCTCGGCCAGCTTGGCCCATTCCGCCTCGTTGGCAGCGACCTCCGCCGCCTCACGCTGGCGTGCCACTTCGAGCAACTGTTCCTCTGCATCCGCCCGCGCTTTGGCGGCAGCGGCAGCCTTCTTCTCCAGCTCCACGCGCACTTCGATCGCCTTTGCCGCACGCGCCTCGGCCGCATTGGCAGCACGCTGCTGCACCAGCTTCTGGTCGATCAGCGCCAGGGTGTCGCGCTCCTTGGCCACGAATTCCAGCTCGGATTTGAGCAGCGACTCCTCCGCCGCAACGCGCGCTTGCTCGGCCTTGGTACGCTCAACCTGGGCCCTTACCAGCTCGCCGGCCAGGCGCGCCTGGGCGGCGGCCGCTTCGGCAATGGCGGTTTTGTTGGCTGCATCGTGTTCCACCTGCTCGGCCATCGCACGCACAGCGGCAGCTTCCTGCTCGGCCGCCACCTGCAGGCGCGCATCGGCGGCAGCTTTGCGGCGCGCTTCGGCAGCGCCAGCGCGTTCGGCATCGACGCGCGCCTTGGCAGCAGCGGCAGCCACTTCTTCAGCAGCGATGCGTTCGTTCATGGCCGCCAGCGCAGCCTGTTCGGCTTCGGCGCGGCCACGCTGTGCTTCCGCCAGGCGGGCATTGACGGCATCCAGTGCCGCCTGCTCCGCTTCGGCGCGCGCGCGCTCGGCATCGGCCAGGCGCACGGCGGCGGCGGCTTTTTCCTGGGCCAGCGCATTGGCTTCTTCAGCGGCAGCCAGCTGGGCGGCCACGGCTTCCCGCTCGATCTTTTCGGCGGAAGCCTGCTCGGCGGCCACCATCACGGAGCGCGCTGACAGCTGCTGGCGCTCGGCCGCGAGGGCGGCGGCACGCTGGTGTTCCTCGGCTTCGATACGGGCCTGCTCGGCGGCGGCCTGCTCGGCCTGTTCGCGCAGCTTGGCCTGCTCCAACGTCAGGGCTTCCACTTCCAGGCGGGCGCGGGTTTCGAAATCGGCCTGCTGTTCCGCTTCCACGCGGGCCATGGCGATGGCGTGCAGCTGGCGGTCGGTTTCCACCCGGCGCTCGGTGGCGGCGATGATCTGCAGGTCGGCATCGCGGCGCGCCTGGGCAGCGTCGGCGGCCATGGCTTCAACGCGCTCACGGTGCAGGGCGGCGTCGCGGATTTCCTTTTCGGTCTGCAGGCGCAGGTGCAGCGACTGGGCTGCGCTGCGGTCGGATTCGGCCTTGGCCAGGGCGATCTGTTCGCGCTCCTGCTCCAGGTGGGCCAGGGCGCGGGCTTCTTCCAGGGCGCGCACTTCGGCGGCGGCGCGCTTGAAAGCAGCTTCCAGTGCGACCTGGTCGGCGCGCTCGCGCTGGCGGGTTGCTTCCAGCGCTTCGGCTTCGGTATTGGCCAATTGTTCGGCGGTCATGCGGGCCGCGTGGGCCTGGCGCCCATGCTCACGGGCGATGGCGGCCATGCGGGCGTCGGCGGAAGCCACGCCCACCACTTCGTCGTGGGCGGCCTGCACCGCGGCGGCGCGCTCGACAGCTTGCATGCGGGCTTGCTCAGCCTGCACGGCCAGTTCCTCCGCGGCCTTGCTGGCCAGTTCGGTCAGTTTCACCTCTTCCACGACCTGCTCGGCGGCGCGGCGGCGGCTTTCTTCTTCGGCCCTGGCGCGCTGCTCGGCGGCCAGGCGGACCTGGATGTCGGCATCGACGCGGGCACGCAGTTCGGCGGTTTCCTGCTTGACGGCTTCCAGGCGGGCCACGCTGGCGGAGGCGGCAGCACGCAGGGTTTCCAGGCGCTCCTTGTTGACTTTGATCGCTTCTTCGGCAGCTTCGGCATTCTGCACCGCCGCGGCGGCGGCAGCCGATTCCAGGGCGGCGCGGTCTTCCGCCAGGGCGCGGGCGCGGGCTTCAGCCACGGCGCGCGATTCGGCGGCACACTGGGCCTTCGCCTCGGCTTCGACGCGGGCGATCGCCTCGGTGATCGCCTTCATCTCGGCTTTCTCATGCTCAGCACGGTCGTTGACGACGGTGTTGGTAGTTGGCGGCAGTTGTGCTTGCATGAGGAATCTCGCTTGGCTTGGAGGGTGATGTTGCCATTATCGATGAGACCAGCAGGGGCGAAGCGCGCGAGGAAGGCGGGAAAAGCCCGCCAATTCTCGCGTTGTACTGGTTAAACCGGCCAGAGGGGAGGCTCGTCCATCAGCGCAATCTGCTCGCGCAATTCGAGGATACGATCTTGCCAGTATCGTTGTGTATTAAACCACGGAAAAGCCACCGGAAACGCAGGATCGTCCCAACGCCGCGCCAGCCAGGCCGAGTAGTGGATCAGGCGCAACGTGCGCAGCGCTTCCACCAGGTACAGCTGGCGCGGGTCGAATTCGCGCATATCCTCGTATCCGGCCAGGATATCGCCCATCTGGCGCACCATGTCGCTGCGTTCGCCGGACAGCATCATCCACAGGTCTTGCACTGCCGGGCCCATGCGCGCATCGTCGAAGTCGACGAAATGCGGGCCGGCGTCGGTCCACAAAACATTGCCACCATGGCAATCGCCGTGCAGGCGGATCAACTCCACCTGCCCTGCCCGCTGGTAGCAGCGCCGCACACCGTCCAGCGCCTGGTCGACCACCGAACGCCAGGGCGTGACCAGCTCCGGCGGCAGGAAGCCGCTGGCCAGCAGCCAGTCGCGCGGCTCTTCGCCGAAGGAAGCGAGGTCCAGCGTGGGTCGGGTAGCGAAGGGCCTTGCCGCACCGGCGGCGTGGATACGGCCGATAAAGCGGCCAGTCCATTCCAGTACCTTGGGGTCGTCCATTTCGGGCGCCCGTCCCCCGTGGCGCGGGAACACGGCAAAGCGGAAGCCCTCGAATTCATGCAAGGTACGGCCATCGCGCTCGAGCGCCGGCACGGCCGGTACCTCGCGCTCTTGCAACTCTTGCACAAAGGCATGCTCCTCCAGGATCTGCTGGCTGGTCCAGCGCCCGGGGCGATAAAACTTGGCCACCACCGGCGGCCCTTCCTCCATGCCCACCTGGTAGACACGGTTTTCATAGGAGTTCAGCGCCAGCAGGCGGCCATCGCCATACAGGCCGATGCTGGCCAGGGCGTCGAGTACCCGGTCCGGGCTCAAATCTAAGAATGGGTGCGTCATTCTCGCTATTGTAAGGGCCAGGGCGTATACTGTCGCCCTTCGACCCAATATATAAAGCGCCAAGCCATGCAACTCGACCAGCCATTGACCGACAAAGAATTCGACGAACTCGACAACTTCCTGCTGGGCGACCAGAGCCCGGAGGATTCCATGACGATGGACCACCTGCATGGCTTCCTGACCGCCATCGCCATCGGCCCGGAACCGATCACCCCGGCCGAATGGCTGCCAAGCATCTGGGGCGAAGACCGCAAGGATGGCCCGAAGTTCAAGAACCCGAAGCAGGAAGAGCGCATCTACAACCTGATCACCCGCTTCATGAACGAAGTGCTGGTCACCTTTGAAGTGGCGCCGAAGGAGTTCGAGCCGCTGTTCGTCGAGCACGAGCACGAAGGCAAGGTCCTGCTGAACGCAGAAGCCTGGTGCTGGGGCTTCTGGGAAGGCATGGAACTGCGCGAAGGCTCCTGGGACGAGATCTGGGATTCGGAAGCCGCGCCGCTGATGCGCGCCATCTACCTGTTGGGCGCCGACGAGATCAAGCCGGAAGAACTGGCGGAAGTGGAAGACCCGGTGAAAGCGCACCAACTGGCGCTGGACATCGAAGCCAACCTGCCGGCCATCCACAAATGGTGGGTGCCGCGCCGCAAGACCGGCGTCACCACCGTCAAGCACGAAGAGCCGAAAGTCGGCCGCAACGACGACTGCCCATGCGGCAGCGGCAAGAAGTACAAGAAGTGCCACGGCGCCGAGCAGTAAGCCGCAGCATCTCAAATGTCCCCCTTGGGGTCAGGAAGGAAAGTGGACATTCTCCTTGAAAATGTCCACATTCGTTCCTGACCCCAAGGGGGACATTCTGTTCTGCAGGTAGGGATTCTCTCCAACTTCCACTCTGGCGCACAGTGCAAGGTTTGCTCCTTGGCACGTGGTGCAGTACCGCGCTAGACTTGGCTGACCGTCCCGGAGCGATGCACTGCATGCAGATAGTCTCTTCCGCTTTGCCAGCCATACCTGTCCTGCTGTGCGGCAGTGGCGGTCGCTTATGCGCTGTGCCCCTGTCCCACGTCGGCGAAACGTTGCGCGCCCTGCCCGTTACGCCCGTTCCCGATATGCCGCCCTGCGTGCTGGGCGCCAGCATGTTGCGCGGTGCTGCGGTGCCGGTCATCTCCCTGTCGGCCTTGCTCGGCGCGCCGCCGGGCGAGCCGGCCCGCTTCGTCAGCCTGCGCCTTGGCGAGCGTTGCGCGGCGCTGGCGGTCGACGAAGTGATCGGCGTGCATGCGTTGCCGGCCGCCTTGCTGGACCAGACCCCCCCTTTGCTCAACGGCGGCGCTGAAGCCCAGGTTGCGGGCATCAGCGCGCGCGATGCGGAGTTGCTGGTGGTACTGCGCGCCGCACGCGCCGTGCCCGAGGACGTATGGCAGGCGCTGGCTGCACCAGCGGAATTGAAATGAACGCCCCGGCCGCGCCGCTGGAAGTGGCGCGCTTTCGTACCCTGCTGGCCGAGCGCCTGGGGCTGGACTTCGACGAACACAAGCTCACGACCCTGGCCAAGGTACTCGATAGCTGCAGCGGCGGCGATCGCCAGCGCATCCTGGCCGACCTGGCGGGCACGGCGCCGGCCGACAGCCTGCTGTCACGGCTGGCGACGGAACTGACTGTCACCGAGACCTACTTCTTCCGCAGCGGCGACCAGTTGCGCGCCTTCGGCGACCTGGCCTTGCCGGAACGCCAGCAGTTGCGCGGCCGGGCCGAAGTGCTCTCGGCCGGCTGCGCCTCCGGCGAAGAGCCGTTTTCACTGGCGATGATGGCGCGCTCCTGCGGGCGCGACAGCTGCCTGTCGCTGCATGCCTTCGATGCCAACCCTGCGATGCTGGCGCGCGCTGCGCGGGCGCGCTATTCGACCTGGTCGCTGCGCGAACTGCCGGACGACTGGCGGCCCTGGCTGCAGCCCGACGGCGAGCAATTCCAGCTGGCGCAGGAAATCCGGCGCGCAGTACGCTTCGAGCAGCGCAACCTGGCGCTGGACGACCCGGCCTTCTGGCAGCCGGGCCGCTTCGATATCGTATTTTGCCGCAACGTCCTGATGTACTTTACGCCGCAGCAGTCGCAGGCCGCCGTGGCGCGCATCGCGCGCGCGCTGGCGCCGGGCGGCTACCTGTTCCTGGGCCATGCCGAAACGCTGCGCGGCCTGTCCAACGATTTCCGCCTGTGCCACAGCCACGGCACCTTCTATTACCAGCGCAGCGCAGGCGGCGAGCAGGCGATGCCGGCGCTGCCGGCGGCCGCCCAGCCGATGCCGGTGTTGCGCCCGGCCACGCCGCCCGAACCGCTGTGGGCCGAGCAAATCGAACGCGCCAGCCGGCGCATCGACGCACTGGCCAGCAGCGCGCGCGCGGCGCCGCCCTGTACGCCGGCCACGCCCGACCTGCAAATGGCGATGGCCAGCCTGCACCAAGAGCGTTTCGGTCAAGTACTGGAACACATCGGCAAACTGCCGCCGCAACATGCCGCCGATCCGGACGTGCTATTGCTGAAAGCCGTGACACAGGCGCAATCGGGCACGGTAGCGCGGGCGCGCGAAACCTGCGCTGCCCTGCTCGGGCGCGATGCCCTGCATGCCGGCGCCCATTATGTGCTGGCGCTGTGCGAGGAAATGGACGGCGAACTGGCGGCAGCACTGGACCATTACCAGGGTGCTGCCTACCTGGCGCCTGGCTTCGCCATGGCGCGCCTGCAGGCTGGCCGCCTGCTGCGCCGCCTTGGCCAGCCGGAAGCTGCGCGGCGGGAACTGGCGCTGGCAGCGCAGATGCTGGAAGGAGAAGACGCCGCGCGCCTGCTGCTGTTCGGCGGCGGCTTCCCGCGCGCGGCCCTGCTCTCGCTATGCCTGGCCGAATTGGCGACAATGGGAGCGGCATCGTGACCGGGCAGAACGTACTGGCCGCCAGTGCGCGCGCCCTGAAGGAAGAATTCGACCGCACCTTTGCGCTGCCGCCCGCCGTCGCCTACGCCGGCGCCCAGCAAATACTGGCGATCCGCGCCGGTGGCCAGACGCTGGCGTTGCGCCTGTCGGACTTGCGCGGCCTGTACGTGGACCGGCGCCTGCAAGCGCTGCCTTCGCGCCTGCCGGAGCTGCTCGGTCTGACCGGCTTGCGGGGCCAGGCGGTGCCGGTGTTCGACCTGGCTGCCCTGCTCGGCCACCCGCCGCAGTGCGCGCCGCGCTGGCTGGCACTGGCCGCGGGCCGCCACAGCGCCGCCTTCGCTTTCGAGCAGTTCGAGGCGCACCACGCGGTGCGGCCTGACGATTTCCTGGACAACGCGGTACGCATGGATGGCGTGCCGCGCACCCTGGTCAGCCTGCCATCCTTGATCGACGCACTGGAACGGCGCTGCCAGCGCCTGGGGAGCACATCGCCATGAACGGAAATTGGACTTTCGGACGCAAGCTGGCCACTGGCTACGCTGTGATGGCCGCACTGGCCCTGCTGATCTGCATCGTGGCCGTGCTGGCGCTGCGTTCGGCGGTGGCAGGACAGGAACGGGTGATCAGCGTCAACGCCCAGATGATGCTGGAGGTAGAGCGCTGCAACGGCCAGGCCGAGCGCATGTCGGCCAATGTGCGCGGCTACCTGCTGTCGCCGGAGCGGCGCTTCCTCGACAACTTCAACGAGGCGCGTGCCGAATTCTTCAAGGTCACCGGCCGCATCCGCACCCTGGCGAGCAGCGACAGCGAGCGCAAGGGATTGACCGAGATCGAGCACAGCGCCAACAGCTACCGCGAGGCAGCCGAGCGCCTGCTGGCGCTGGCCGATACCCGGCCCGGTGTGGCCGAGCTGGTGCGCGCCTTCGACGAGCGCCTGCTGCCGACGCGCGAGGCACTGGGCAAGGCGCTCGAAATGCTGGATGCGCAGGAGGAGCAGCAGTTGGAGACGGCCAAGCGCGAGGCCGCCGAGCTCACTGCCAATGCCACCATGGGGGTGACCGTGCTGGCGGCCATCCTGCTGGCGCTGGCGGTGCTGCTGGCTGTGCTGTTGTCGCGCACCCTGGGGCGCCAGATCGGCGCCGCGGTCGGCCATGTGCAGAGTTCCTCGGCCGAACTGCAGGCGGCGGCCAGCCAGCAGGCTTCCGGCGCCAAGGAGCAGGCCGGCGCCATGACCGAGATCAGCACCACCATCAGCGAGCTGGTGGCCACCTCGCGCCAGATTGCCGAAAGCGCGCAGCGCGTGGCGCAGATCGCCGAGCAGACCGCGCAGGGCGCGAAAGCGGGTGACACTATCGTCGAACAGGGCCAGGAGGCGATCGGCGGCATCCGGCGCCAGATCGACACGGTGGTCAGCCACATGCTGGACCTGGGCCGCAAATCGCAGGAAATCGGCGCCGTGCTCGATATCGTCTCCGAGCTGGCCGAGCAGACCAATATCCTGGCCATCAACGCCACCATCGAAGCCAGCGGCGCCGGCGAATCGGGCAAGCGCTTTGCCGTGGTGGCGGAAGAGATCCGCAAGCTGGCCGACCGGGTAGCCGCTTCCACCAAGGGCATCCGCAGCCAGATCGAGGATGTGCGCGGCGCCGTCAACACCACGGTAATGGCAACCGAGAGCGGCGCCAAGGCGGTCGATGCCGGCGCCCGCCAGTTTGCCGAAGTGGCGGCGGCTTTCCGCCAGATTGCGGAGCTGGTGGTCACGACCACCGAGGCGGCGCGCGAGATCGAACTGTCCACCAAGCAGCAGGCCAGCGCGGCCGAACAGGTGCGCATCGCCGTCACCGACGTGGCGCAAGCCACGCAGGAAACCGAAGCCAGTTCGGCGCAAACGCTGCAAACCGCGTCGCAACTGGCCACCCTGTCGCTCGACTTGCGGCGCTTGGTGCAGCCGCAGGCCAGCGCTGCCTGATTCCCGTCCCGCCATGGCCGCCGATCCCTACCGCTACTTCCGCATCGAGGCACGCGAGCTGCTGGAGCAGCTCAACGCCGGCGTGCTGGCGTTGGAAGGCGCTGCCGGAACCAGCGAGGCCGTGGCGCGCCTGCTGCGCCTGGCCCATACCCTGAAAGGCGCGGCGCGCGTGGTGCGCCAGGCGGAGATCGCGGACCTGACGCACCGCGTCGAGGACTGGCTGGCGCCGCTGCGTCCGGGCGGCATGGCTCTGGCGCGCGAGCAGGCCGACCAGGTGCTGGCAGCACTGGACCGCATCGGCGCCTTGCTCGAACAGTTGCCGCGGCCCGATGCGCCCGCCCCGGCACCGGTGGTGCAGGCCGGCATTGCGGTGGCGCCCGCCGCTGCGCCCCAGGCGTCTGCTCTGCCGCCAGCCCCGCCGCGCCTGGCGCGCGCCGACCTGGTGGAAGTGGACAGCCTGCTGGAAGGGCTGGGCGAGATCGGCAGCGAGCTGGAAGGCCTGCGCCAACTGGCCTCCCAGCTGGAGGCGGCGGCGCGCGTGCCGCTGCTTGCGCCCGGCCTGGCGCGCCAGCGCCTGGCGCAGATGGAGCGCGGCCTGGCCGGCGGTATCGAGCGCATCGACCGCGAGCTGCGCCAGGCGCGCGATGCCGCCGAGCGTTTGCGCCTGGTGCCGGCCTCCAGCATGTTCGGCGTGCTGGAACGGGCGGTGCGCGATGCGGCGCAGGGCCAGGGCAAGCAGGTGGCGTTGGAAGCGGCGGCCAGCAGCTTGCGGCTGGAAGGGGAAGTGCTGGAACTGGTGCTGGGCAGCCTGGTGCAACTGGTGCGCAATGCGGTGGCGCACGGCATCGAAGCGGCGCCGGAGCGGCGCGCTGCAGGCAAGCCGGCGGGCGGGCGCATCACGCTGGCGGCCGGGCGGCGCGGCACGCGCGCCTGGTTCCGCTGCGGCGACGACGGGCGCGGGGTGGACCTGGCGGCGGTGCGCGCCGTGCTGGCGCAGCGCGGCGAAGCAGCCGCCGACCTGGCTGCACTGGGCCCCGGCCACCTGCTGGCGCGCCTGTTCGAGGGCGGTATTTCCACCCGCAGCACGGTGTCCGAACTGGCCGGGCGCGGCGTCGGTCTGGACGTGGTGCGCGACGCCATGGCGCGGCTGGGCGGCAGCGTGCAAGCGAGCAGCGGCCCGCATGGCACCGTGGTCGAGCTGTTGGTGCCGATGTCGCTGGCGGCGCTCGACGTGCTGATGGTGGAAGCGGAAGGCCGCCTGCTGGCATTGCCGCTCGATGCAGTAAGGGGCGCGGCGCGCGTGGCGCCAGGCCAGGTACTGGCCGGTGCCGAGGGCGACGCCATCGAGTTCGGCGGCCAGGTGCTGCCTTTCCGGCCGCTGGCGCTGGGCATGGGATCAAGGGCCGCCATGCAGCGTGCCGGGCATGCCTGCAGCGCCGTGGCGCTGGCGCCGGCGCAGGGTGCGGCCAGTGCGCTTGGCGTCACGCGGCTGGCCGGCATCGACAGCGTGGTGCTGCTGGCGCCGCCGCCGCTGGCGGCGGCCGAGGCCTGCGTGCTGGGCCTGTACCTGGACGATGCCGGCGATCCCGGCCTGGTGCTCGATCCCGACCATCTGGCAGCGGCGCTGGCGGCGCACGCGCGGCGCGACAGCGCGGCGCCCGGGCCCGACAAACCGATCCTGGTGGTGGACGATTCGCTCACCACCCGCATGCTCGAGCGCAGCATCCTGGAGGCGGCCGGCTACCGCGTCGAGCTGGCCGCCTGCGCCGAGGAAGGCCTGGCGCTGGCCGCGCAAAACGACTACGGCCTGGTACTGGTCGACGTGGAAATGCCGGGCATGGACGGCTTCACCTTCATCGAACAGGTGGGCGCCGACCCGCTGCTGCGCCACCTGCCCTGCATCCTGGTCACTTCGCGCGACAGCCCGGCCGACCGCGCGCGCGCGCAGCAGGCCGGGGCGCGCGGGCACATTATCAAAGGCGAGTTCGACCAGGCGCAATTCCTGCGCCAAGTCGGGGAACTGGTGCTGCCATGAAGCGCCTGCGCGTGCTGGTGGTGGAAGATTCGCTGACCATGCGCCGCTTCCTGTGCGAAGCGGTAGCCGCCGATCCCGGTTGCGAATTGGTGGGCGAGGCGGACAACGGCAAGCGCGCCATCGAGTTGTGCCAGGAATTGCGGCCGGATGTGATTTCGCTCGACATGATGCTGCCGGTGATGAGCGGCCTGGCCGCAACTGAATTCATCATGGCTTACGTGCCGACGCCGATCCTGGTGGTGTCGGCCTCAACCAACCGCGGAGAACTGTTCAAGACTTACGAGGCGCTGGCAGCCGGTGCCGTGGACGCGATAGAGAAGCCGCGCGCCGATGAAGACAGCGCAAGCTGGTGCGCCCACTATATCGCCCAATTGCGCCTGATCGCACGGGTACGCGTATTGACCCATGTACGCGGCCGCCTGCAAGCGGGCGACGTCGCGCCGCCGCGCGCCGCGCTGCCCGCGCCGGCATCGGCCACGCTGCCGCGGGTGGCCGCCATCGGCGCCTCCACCGGTGGACCGCGCGCCGTGGTGCAGGTGTTGCGCGGCATCCCGTCCGGCCTCGGCTTGCCGCTGCTGCTGGTGATCCATATCGGAGAGCCTTTCGGCAGCGCCTTTGCCGACTGGCTGGACGGCCAGACGCGGCATCGGGTGCGTCTGGCACGCGACGGCGAAGCGCTCGACCCGGGCGCCGTGTGCGTGGCGCCGCCGGGCCGCCACCTGCGCCTGCGCGGGCGGCGCCTGCAGCTTGAAGACGGGCCGGAACGCCATTCCTGCAAGCCTTCGGTGGATGAATTGTTCGAATCGCTGGCACGCGAATGCGGCGCCGCCTGCGCCGCCGCGCTGCTGACCGGCATGGGCAGCGATGGCGCCGTGGGCTTGGCCGCCATCCGTGCAGTTGGCGGCACCACCATCGCCCAGGATGAAGCGACCAGCGTGGTGTACGGCATGCCGCGCGAAGCGGCACGCCTGGACGCGGCACAGCGCATCCTGCCGCTGGGGGCCATCGGCCCGGCGCTGGCCGCTACCGTAACCACGGGAGTCATGGCATGAACCGGCAAGTGTTGATCGTCGACGACAGCCTGACTGTGCGGGCCGACCTGGAGGAAGCGTTTGCCGCCGCCGGCATCGGCACCGTGCCCAGCGCCAGCCTGGCCGAAGCGCGCGCGGCGCTGGTACGGCCCGACATCGGCCTGATGATCCTCGACGTACTGCTGCCCGACGGCGACGGCATCGACCTGCTGCGCGAGCTGCGCAGCGCCGGCGCCACCCTGCCGGTGCTGGTGCTGTCGACCGAGGCCCAGGTCGGCGACCGCCTGCGCGGGCTGGCGACCGGCTCCTCCGACTACGTCGGCAAGCCCTACGACCGCGATGCGGTGGTGGCGCGCGCCAGCGCCCTGCTGCGGCCGCGCGGCACGGAGCAGCAGGCCGGCGTGCTGCTGATCGACGACAGCCTGACCTTCCGCGAGCACCTGGCGGCGCTGCTGCGCGAGCACGGCTTCACGGTCGACGTGGCCGGCTCCGGCGAGGAAGGCTTGCGCAGCATCGCGCTGCGGCGCCCGGCCGCGGTAGTGGTGGACGGCATGCTGCCCGGCATGGACGGGGCCGAAGTGGTACGCACGCTGCGGCTGGACGCGGCGCTGCGCAGCCTGCCCTGCGTGCTGTTGACTGGCTCCAGCGATGCCCAGGCAGAGCTGCGCGCCCTCGATTCCGGCGCCGACGCCTTCGTGCGCAAGGACGAGGACATTGCCCTCATATTGGCGCGGGTGCGCGCCGTGCTGCGCAAGGCGGCCGACTCGGCGACCGGCGCGCAACACAGCCTGCTCGGTGCGCGGCGCATCCTGGCGGTGGACGATAGCCTGACCTTCCTCGACCAGCTGGCGCAGGCGCTGACGGCCGAAGGCTACGACGTAGTGCTGGCGCGCTCGGGCGAGGAAGCGCTGGAAATGCTGGCGGCGCAAGCCGTCGATTGCGTGCTGCTTGACCGCCTGATGCCCGGCCTGGGCGGCACCGAGACCTGCCGCCGCCTGAAGCAGGATCCGGCCACGCGTGACCTGCCGCTGATCATGCTGACGGCGCTGGAGGACAGCGCGGCCATGATCGAGGGCCTGGCCACCGGCGCCGACGATTACGTACTGAAGTCTGACACCTTCGATGTGCTGAAAGCACGCGTGCGGGCGCAATTGCGGCGCAAGCAGTTCGAGGATGAGAGCCGGAGCATGCGTGCCGAGCTGGCGCGCAAGGAACTGGCGGAAAGCCGCGCCGAGCTGATGACCGAGCTGGAACAGCGCAACCGCGAACTGGAAGGCATGGTGCTGGAACTGCGCGAGCACCAGCGCGAGATCGCCGCCAAGAATCGCCAGCTGGAACAGGCCGACCGCCTGAAATCGGAATTTCTGTCGAATATGTCGCACGAGCTGCGCACGCCGCTCAACGCCATCATCGGCTTTTCCGACCTGCTGGCCGGCGGCATCGTCGGCCCCCTGACGCCGACCCAGCAGAACTGCATCAACCACGTCTCCACCAGTGGCAAGCACCTGCTGTCGCTGATCAACGATATCCTCGACCTGTCCAAGGTGGAAGCCGGCAAGATGGAGCTGCACCTGGAAGCGGTGCCGGCCAGCGAAGTACTGGAAAGCGCGCTCGACATCGTGCGCGAAATGGCGGCCAAGCGCCAGATCGGCCTGGCGTTCACGGCGGCGCAAGGCATCGGGCAACAGTTCCTGGACCTGCGCAAATTCAAGCAGATGGTGTACAACCTGCTGTCGAACGCGGTGAAATTCTGCCGCAGCGGCGGCAGCGTACGGCTGGCTGCGCGCGTGGTCGAGCATGCCGCGCTGGCAGCAGGGCCGCGGCCCGAGTTGCCGACCCGCGTGCTGCCACCGCCACCCGGCCCTTTCCGTCAGTGGCTGGAAGTGCTTGTGAGCGACGACGGCGACGGCATTGCCGCGGACGACCTGGACGTGCTGTTCCAGGCCTTTCGCCAGGTCGATTCATCGATGTCGCGCAACCATGAGGGCACCGGCCTGGGCTTGTCGCTGGTGAGCCGCCTGGCAGCCTTGCACGGCGGCGCGGTGGGCGTTTCCAGCGCGCCCGGGCAAGGCGCCCATTTCGCGCTCTGGCTGCCGCTGCGCAGCAGCCCGCGGGATGCGCCGCCGGCCTGTGCGCCGGATGGCCGGCGCGCGCTAGTGGTGGAAGACGACCCGGCCGCCGCCGACTTGTTGCGGCTGCAACTGGAGGGCGCCGGCTTTACCGTCAGTTGCGCCGCCAGCGCTGCCAGCGCGCTGCAGCTGGCACGCGCGGCGCGGCCCGACCTGATTACGCTCGACCTGATCCTGCCCGACACCAGCGGCTGGTCGGTGCTGCAGCAACTGCGCGCCGAGCCGGGGCTGGGATCGGTGCCGGTGGTGGTAGTGTCGATCCAGGCCGAGGAGATGCACAGCTGCCTGTTGGGTGCCGCCCACTTCCTGCCCAAGCCGGTGCTGCAGGATGACTTGAACCGCGCCCTGTATGCGCTGGGGCTGGGCACCGACCGCCAGCGGGCACCGCATGTGATGATCATCGACGAAAGCGCCAACAGTATTGCGCTGCGCAGCGCGCTGGCGGGGCTGAACTACCAGGTCAGCTACTATGCCGACGGGCCGCAGGCAATGGCCGCCGCACAGTCCGATGCGGTGGACTTGCTGGTCCTGGGTCCGATGCGCGATGAAGCCAGCGGCATGGCCCTGCTCGACGTACTACGCTCGGATATGCACGTGCCGCCGCCGGTGCTGGTGCTGTCAGAGCGCCAGCCAGGCGCGCACGCCAAACCAGGTTTGCCGCAAGGTGGCCTGGACACCCACCAATTCCTGCATGAAGTGGGGCGCGCGCTACGCGCCCGGGAGGCAATGCCATGGCCCGAATCCTGATCATTGAAGATTCGCCGGCGAATATGGAGCTGGCCACGGTGCTGCTGTCGAGCGCCGGGCATGAGTTGTTCCATGCCGACCGCGCCCGGCCCGGCATCGAGATCGCCCGGCAACAGTCCCTGGACCTGATCCTGATGGATATCCAGATGCCCGAGATGGACGGCATCCAGGCCGCCGGGATCCTGCGCGCCGACCCGCGTACGCAAGCCATCCCGCTGGTGGCCCTGACGGCGCTGGCCATGAAGGGCGACCGCGAGCGCCTGATGCAAGCCGGCTTCGACGCCTATATCGAGAAGCCGATCGACTACCGCCAGTTCCTGGTGCAGGTAGCGCAACTGACCGTGCGTTAGCGTACTTACTCTAAAACAATCGCGGTACCGCTGACATAATCGGGCTCCAGACTATAAAGGAGACGTCATGAACATGCCAGCACTGGAAACAGTCGCCATCAGCGTAGAAGCCCACATCGCCACCGTGCGACTGAACCGGCCGGAGAAGTTGAACGCCATGAACCTGGCCATGTGGCACGATATCCGCAGCGCATTCCGCTATGTGGACGACACGCCCGGAATCCGCGTCGCCGTGCTGGAAGCTGAAGGCAAGGCCTTCACGGCGGGCATCGATCTGCAGATGATGATGGGCCTGGGCCAGCAGATCCAGGACGACTGCGATGGCCGCATGCGCGAATCGCTGCGCCGCATCATCCTTGATCTGCAGGACACCCTGACCAGCCTGGAACGCTGCCGCAAGCCGGTACTGGCGGCAGTGCATGGCGCCTGCGTGGGCGGCGGCATCGACCTGATCACCTGCGCCGACATGCGCTACTGCTCGGCGGACGCCTGGTTCTCGATCAAGGAAATCGATATCGGCATGACGGCCGACGTAGGCACCTTGCAGCGCTTACCGCGCCTGGTCGGCGAAGGCATGGCGCGCGAACTGGCCTACACCGCGCGTAAAGTGGATGCGGCGGAAGCGAAGGAAATCCGCCTGGTCAACCGCGTATTCGAATCGCCGCAAGCGCTGCGTGAAGGCGTGCGCGCGATTGCCGCCGGGATTGCCGCCAAGGCTCCGCTGGCCGTGCGCGGCGTGAAAGAGATGATCACTTACGCGCGCGACCATTCGATTGCCGACGGCCTCAATTACAACGCCACCTGGAATGCGGCCATGCTGATGTCGGCCGACCTGCAGGAAGCCATGATGTCCGGCATGGCCAAGCGCGCGCCGGCGTTCAAGGACTGACAGGCATCCCGTCAGCGGCCAGCCTTGCCGGCCTTTTGCCGCTCCTCCCACTTTGCATGTTCACTGTCGTAAGTGGAAAACTCTTCGCGCCGGGCGCCTGCGGCTGCTGTCCTCCTTGCCCGGCAAGCCCGGTGCAATGTGGCGACGCCGCGTGCTGCTGCGGCTGGCCCTGGTCGCCACGGCCCTGCTCTTGCCGCTGCTTGCCGGGGCGATACTGTCGCACGCTGCAGTGGGCGAAACAGCTTTCATGGCCGGCGCCGCGCTGCTTTACCTTGCCTTCTGGTGCGGCGTGGCAGCCTGGGGGGCGGCGCTGGCGCGCAGCGCGGCAGCAGGTGCCGCATTATTGCTGGCCGCCTTCGTACTGTTCGCGCTGGTGCTGCCGACTGGCGTCAACGCCATGCTGGAACGCGCAGTGCCGGTCGTCCAGGGCGCGGAATTGGCGCTGGCGCAGCGCCAGGCCGTCCATACGGCATGGGACAAGCCGCGGGAAGAGACGATGCAGCGCTTCTTCCGCACGCATCCGGAGTGGAAAGATGCGGCGCCACTGCCGGAAGGATTCCACTGGAAATGGTATTACGCGATGCACCAGGCCGGGGATGACATGGTGTCGGGCCAGGCAGCGCTATACCGCCAGGCGCTATGGTCGCGCGAAGTATGGACGCGCAATGCAGGCCTGGTGCTGGCGGGGGTAAACGTGCAGGTTCTGCTGCACCGGCTGGCCGGCACCGACATGGAAGCGCGGCAGGCTTACCTGGATCGCGTCGCGGCCTACCACGAGCGTGTGCGACGCCACTTCTATCCTTACGTCTTCAATGACAAGCCCTTCGGCCCCGCGGACTTCGCACGCCTGCCGGTCTACTCGCCTGCGAGCGGGAACGGCATCCCGCCCTGGCCGCTGGCCGCCGCACTGGCGGCGCTGGCCGCAGCAACCCTGCTACTGGGCCTGCGCCAAACCGCCCGCGTAGCCGGCTAAGCCGCAAATCAAAATGTCCACCTTGGGGTCAGGAACGAATGTGGACATTTCTTGCAGCAATTACAGCTTGATGAAGTTCTCGCGGTAGTACTTCAGTTCTTCGATCGACTCGATGATGTCGGCCAGCGCGGTGTGTTTTTGGGCTTTCTTGAAACCGGCCACCATTTCCGGCTTCCAGCGGCGGCCCAACTCCTTCAGGGTCGAGACGTCGATATTGCGATAGTGGAAGAAGGCCTCGAGCTTCGGCATGTACTTGACCATGAAGCGGCGGTCCTGGCCGATGGTGTTGCCGCACATTGGCGATTTGCCGTTCGGCACCCATTGGCGCATGAAGGCGATCAACTCGGCTTCGGCCTGCGCTTCGCTCACGGTCGACGCTTTCACGCGGTCGATCAGGCCGGAGCGGCCGTGGGTGCCCTTGTTCCAGGCGTCCATCTTGTCCAGCGTCTGGTCCGACTGGTGAATCGCCAGCACCGGGCCTTCGGCCAGCACGTTCAGGTGCATGTCGGTGACCACCATTGCCACTTCAATAATGCGGTCGGTCTCAGGTTCCAGGCCGGTCATTTCCATATCGACCCACACCAGGTTCATCTCATTCGGGCGCTGTGGGCTGGCCGGGGTTGCTGGGGTGTCGTTCGCTTGTGACATAATTCTCTCTAAGACAATATAAGGCAGGATTAATCCGCCATTTTCTCACAGGCACAGAATGTATTCACACGCGTTTTCGTTTTTGTTCGTTGCTTTTTTAACATTAACCCTGGTGGTGCGCTTCTGGCTCGCCTCGCGCCATATCCGCCATGTGCTGCAAAACCGCGCCGCCGTGCCTGCCGATTTCGCAGAAAGAATCCCGCTGGCCGCCCACCAGAAGGCTGCTGATTACACCATTGAGCGCACCAAACTCGGGCTGCTCAGCATGATGGTGTCCAGCATTGCGCTGATCGGCTTTACCCTGCTCGGTGGCCTGCAATGGCTGTCGGCTACCCTGTTCAACGCCACTGGCGGCGGCATGACTTACCAGCTTGGGCTGATCATCGCCTTCGGCCTGGTGTCGGGCCTGATTGACCTGCCGCTGGATTACTACCGCCAGTTCACGCTGGAAGAGCGCTTCGGCTTCAACAAGATGAGCAAGCGCCTGTTCTTCATTGACCTGCTCAAAGGAGTGGGCATCGCTGGCGTGATCGGCCTGCCGCTGGTGTGGGTCATCCTGGTACTGATGGAAAAATCGGGCAGCCTGTGGTGGCTGTATGCCTGGTTCGTGTGGTGCGGCTTCCAGCTGCTGGTGATGGCGCTCTACCCTAACCTGATTGCACCGCTGTTCAACAAATTCACGCCGCTGGCCGACGAATCGCTGAAACAGCGTATCGAGGGCTTGATGAAGCGCGTCGGTTTCGCATCCAAGGGCTTGTTCGTGATGGACGGTTCCAAACGCAGCGCGCATGGCAATGCCTACTTCTCAGGTTTCGGTGCGGCCAAGCGCATCGTGTTCTACGACACCCTGGTATCCAGCCTGTCGCCGCAGGAGGTTGAAGCGGTGCTGGCGCATGAACTGGGCCACTTCAAGCTGAAACACATCATCAAGCGCATCGTGGTCATGTTCGGCCTGTCGCTTGGCTTCCTTGCCTTGCTGGGCTACCTGAAAGGCCAGCTCTGGTTCTACACCGGCCTGGGCGTGAACCCGATCATCGTGCCCGGCCAGGCCAACGACGCACTGGCGCTGCTGCTGTTCATGCTGGTGCTGCCGGTATTCACCTTCCTGTTTGGCCCATTGACCTCGCTCAGCTCGCGCAAGCACGAATTCGAGGCCGATGCCTTCGCCGCCAAGCATACCGACGCGCGCGACCTGGTGTCGGCGCTGGTCAAGATGTACGAGGATAATGCCTCGACCCTGACCCCTGATCCGCTGCACTCGGCCTTCTACGATTCGCACCCGCCCGCCAGCGTGCGGATCCGTCAACTCAATCTGGCGGTATCCCAATGACAGCGAATATCCACACCGCGGCCGATTTGCGCGCCCTGCGCTGCAGCCACCAGACGCAGGCCCTGGATGCAGCCGAAGCGCTGCGCCTGTGCCAGCTGCTCGATGGCTGGAGCATGGCCAGCGGCAAGCTGGTGAACACCTTCGGCTTCAACAACTACTACGAGACCATGGCTTTTGTGAATGCGCTGGCCTACATCTCCCATCGCGAAGACCATCACCCTGAGCTGGTGGTGGGCTACAAGACCTGCCAGGTGCGCTATGACACGCACTCGGTGAACGGCTTGTCGATCAACGATTTCATCTGCGCCTCCAAGGCCGATGCACTGGGCCAGGCATGAGCAAGGGAACCAAACGAACCGGCACCATCATCGCAGCCCACGGTCGCCACTACCTGGCGGAAGCGGAGGGCCAGCGCCTGCAATGCGTCACGCGCGGCAAGAAGACCAATGTGGCAGTGGGCGATTTCGTCGACCTGACCCTGACTTCGCCCGACCAGGCGGTGATCGACAAGATCCAGGAGCGCAAGACGCTGCTGTACCGCTCCGACCAGTACAAGTCCAAGCTGCTGGCAGCCAATGTAGACCAACTGTTCATCGTGGTCGCGACGGAACCAAGTTTCTCGGACGA
Organism: Duganella sp. Root336D2; assembly: GCF_001425005.1. Lineage (GTDB taxonomy): Bacteria > Pseudomonadota > Gammaproteobacteria > Burkholderiales > Burkholderiaceae_D > Rugamonas. The sequence continues at coordinate 374,398 of NZ_LMDB01000035.1, forward strand.
CCTGGTGTCGCGCGCCCTGGTGGCGGCGGAGGCGGCCGGCATCCACGTGCGCCTGCTGCTGAACAAGGTCGACGTGACCGAAATGCTGGAACATGCGCGCAAGCGCCTGCAGGTGTATTCGGCCATGGGCTATGAGGTGATCGAAGTGTCGGCTACCGGCCAGCCGGAGCAGACCGGCGCCACCCTGGCGCCGCTGCTGCAGGGGCACTCCTCGATCCTGATCGGCCAGTCCGGCATGGGCAAATCGTCCCTGATCAACATCCTGGTGCCGGACGCCGATATCGCCACCCGCGAAATCAGCGAGGCGCTGGATACCGGCAAGCACACCACGACCTTCACCCGCCTGTACCACGTGGGCCCCGATTCAAGTGTGATCGATTCGCCGGGCTTCCAGGAATTCGGCCTGTACCACCTGAGCGAAGGCATGCTGGAACGGGCCTTCCGCGATTTCCAGCCCTATCTGGGCGCCTGCCGGTTCTACAACTGCCGGCACCTGAGCGAGCCGCAATGCGCGGTACTGGAGGCTGTCGGCGAAGGCAAGATCGCGAAAATGCGGCATACGCTGTACGGCCAGCTGTTGCACGAGTCCTCGCAAACGCTTTATTGACGGGACGCCGATGCAGCTTCTGTTTGCCGATGACGATGCGGTTGCGCAGTGGGAGCTTGAGCTCCTGCCCCTGCGTGGCGTTATGCGGCTTCCAGTGCTGCTGCCGCTGGCCTGGCATTTGCGGCAACGCGACGGCAAGCGCGCGCAGGAACTGGCGCGCGAAGCGGCTGCCCTGGCGTCCGCCGCCCAGTTGCCGGATATTGCGCGCGCCGGCCTGGAAGCGCGCCTGCTCTTGGTGGACGCTGAAATCCGCTGGCTGCTCGGCGAACTCGATGTCGCCTGGGCCCTGGCGGCCCGCGCCATGGAGGCATTCGAAACCCATAACGACTGCATCGGCCGCGCCGACACCCATTGGCTGAAAGCGTGGATCTCCGTCGACCGCGGCAACCACGGCCAGCGCGATGCGGAACTGGAGGCGTGTTCGCTCTGGGCCCATCAGGCCGGCGACCAGCAGCGCGCCACCATCGCCGATGCGGTCCAGGCGCGCTGGGCGGCCTTGCGCGACCTGCACGCCGCCACCGAGCGCTGGGGTTCGCGCTTCGACCTTGCCGAAGATGTGGCGCCCAGCGTCGATTGCTGGATCAACGATTTCTTCGCCATCGCCGCCAGCCAGGCCGGCGACATCGGCAATTCCGCCGGCTTTTACATCCGCAGCCATGAGGCGGCGCTGGAAACGGGCCAGGTCCGCGCCGCCGCCACCGCCGCCATCAATATCGCCGAGAAGTTTTCGCAATTGAACGACCACCACTCCGGCCTGGAGTGGATGCAGCGTGCCATGGAGCTGGCCAAGCCCACCGGCTGGCCGCGCAGCATCGGCTCCTGCCTGGTGCACACGGCCGATATCGTGCGCCGCCTGGGCCGCCTCGACGCGGCGGAAGACTTGCTGCGCGAAGCGCTGGTGATCCTGGCGCCGCAGGCGAACGGGCGCACCTACGCGATCGCCCTGCAGCACCTGGGCGAACTGTGCCTGGACAAGAAGGATTATGGCGAAGCGCTGGACGCCTTCCAGCGCCTGTCGGAGCGCGCCGAGGCCCTGCAGCAGGGCGACTTCAAGATCGTGGCCCTGCGCGGCCAGGCCCACGCCCTTTGCTACCTCAATCGTTCGCTGGAAGCGCTGGACATGGCGCAGCTGGCGGTGGAGCGCGCCGCGCGCCACCACAATGCCTTCCACCACGTGGCCGCGCTGCGCGTGCTGGCACTGATCCACGGCCAGCTCCAGCTGTCGGCGCCGCCCGGCATGGAGGCGCCGAACGCGCGCCTGCACTACCTGCACAAGGCGCTGGAAGCGGCGCAGACCATCAAGGGCTACACGGTGCCGGGCGACCTGTATGACGCACTGGGCGCCGAGTATGCGCGCCTGGGCGACTTTGCCCGCGCGTATGAAATGGCGACTGCCGCCAGCGCCGCGCGCGAAAAGACCCATACACTGGAAGCCACCAGCCGCGCCATCGCCATGCAGGTGCACCACCAGACCGAGCAGGCGCGCGCGGAAGGCCTGCACCACCGCGAGCTGGCCATGTCCGAGGCACGCCGCGCCGAAGTGCTGCAGCAGACCAGCAAATTGCTGGAACGCCTGTCCGCCATCGGCCAGGAAATCACGACCCACCTCGATGCGGGCGCCGTGTTCCAGGCACTGGACCGCCACACCCACGCCCTGCTGTCGGCCAATACTTTCGCGGTCTACCTGGTCGACCCGGCGGGCCGCCAACTGGAACGCGCTTTCGGCGTGGAAGCGGGCCAGGCCCTGCCCCGCAACGCGATTCCGCTGGTGCACCCCACTGCCTACACCGCGCAATGCCTGCGCGAGCGGCGCGAGGTGTACATCGACCAGATCCCGGCTGAGCGCGACAGCACGGTGACACCCGGCACGGCAGCCAGCCGCAGCGCGCTGTACGTGCCGTTGCTGGTGGGCGAACGGGCGCTGGGCGTGATGACGGTGCAAGCGATGCACGCCAACGCCTACGGTGAACGGGAGCGCCTGATTTTCCGCACGCTGTGCGCATATGGCGCCATCGCCCTGGATAACGCGCTCGCCTACCGGCAGCTGCAGGAGGCCCAGTCGCAACTGGTGTCGCAGCAAAAACTGGCGGCCCTGGGCGCGCTGATGGCCGGCGTGGCGCACGAATTGAATACGCCGATCGGCAACAGCCTGCTGATTGCCAGTACGCTGGAGCAGAAAACCACCGAACTGGAAGAGGTGGTCAACGGCCGCGGGCTGCGCAAGTCCGAACTGCTGGCCTTCATCGACGATGCGCGTACCGCTTCCACCCTGGTGATGCGCGGCCTGCACAGCGCCGCCGACCTGGTGTCGAGCTTCAAGCAGGTGGCGGTCGACCGCACCACCGAGCAGCGGCGCATCTTCAACCTGCACCAGGTGACGCATGAAGTGGTGGCCACGGTGATGAACCGCATCCGCAAGGACGGCCACCAGATCGAATTCGAGGTGCCGGAGCTGATCATGCTGGACAGCTACCCCGGCCCCTTCGGCCAGGTCATCACCAACCTGATCAACAACGCCCTGCTGCACGCCTTCGACAGGCGCGAAGGCGGCCAGCTGCACCTGGCGGCGGCGACGCCGCAGGAAGGGCGCGTGCTAATATCGTTCACTGACAACGGCGGCGGCATCGCGCCGGAGAACCTGACGCGCATATTCGACCCGTTTTTCACCACCAAACTGGGGCAAGGCGGCTCGGGGCTGGGGTTATCGATCAGTTACAACATCGTCACTTCCCTGCTGGGCGGCCAGATCGCCGTCGACAGCGGCGCCACAGGCACCACGTTCACGCTGGACCTGCCGTTATCGGCGCCGCGGCATGACCCCGAACGCCCGGCCACGATTTATTGAAATGCCCGTATAATCTTTAGTCCACCGCAGCAAAACTTTGCAAAGATGTCTATACCACCTAAAAGCATCAAGCACTATCTCCAGTTCAACGACCTGACCCTGGAGGAGTACGAATATGTGATCGCCCGCGCAGCGGAAATCAAGCGCAAGTTCAAGGCCTACGAGATTTACCACCCGCTGATCGACCGCACCCTGGTCATGGTGTTCGACAAGAACTCGACCCGTACCCGCCTGTCCTTCGAGGCCGGCATGCACCAGCTGGGCGGCGCTGCGATCTACCTGAATACCCGCGATTCCCAGCTGGGCCGCGGCGAGCCGGTGGAAGACGCGGGCCAGGTCATGTCCCGCATGTGCGACATCATCATGGTGCGCACCTTCGGCCAGGACATCATCGAGCGTTTCGCAGCCCATTCGCGCGTGCCGGTGATTAACGGCCTGACCAACGAACACCATCCATGCCAGGTCTTTGCCGACATCTTCACCTTTATCGAGCATCGCGGCTCGATCAAGGGCAAGGTCGTGGCCTGGGTGGGTGATGCCAACAATATGCTGTACTCCTGGCTGCAGGCGGCCGAAGTGTTCGGTTTCCACGTCAATGTCTCTACGCCCCACGGCTACGACATGGACATGTCGCTGGTATCGACCGACCGCTACACCTTCTTCGCCAACCCGTCCGATGCCTGCGAAGGCGCAGACCTGGTCAACACCGACGTCTGGACCTCGATGGGCTACGAAGAGGAAAACGCCGCCCGCCTGAAGGCCTTCGACGGCTGGATCGTCGATTCCGCCAAGATGTCCCGCGCCAAGCCGGAAGCCCTGTTCATGCACTGCCTGCCGGCCCACCGCGGCGAAGAAGTCGCGGCCGAAGTCATCGACGGCCCGCAATCCGTGGTCTGGGACGAAGCGGAAAACCGCCTGCACGTGCAGAAGGCCCTGATCGAATATCTCTTGCTCGGCAAGATCGCCTCCGAACACCCAACTGACTGAGAAAACCATGAGTGACGTTAAAAAAGTAGTCCTCGCCTACTCCGGCGGCCTGGACACCTCCGTGATCCTGAAATGGCTGCAGGACAACTACCACTGCGAGATCGTGACCTTCACCGCCGACCTGGGCCAGGGTGAAGAGCTGGAGCCGGCACGCGCCAAGGCGCTGAAGTTCGGCATCAAGCCTGAGAACATCTTCATCGACGACGTGCGCGAAGAGTTCGTGCGCGACTTCGTGTTCCCTATGTTCCGCGCCAACACCGTGTACGAAGGCGAATACCTGCTGGGCACCTCGATCGCGCGTCCGCTGATCGCCAAACGCCTGATCGAAATCGCCAACCAGACCGGCGCCGACGCCATCTCGCACGGCGCCACCGGCAAAGGCAACGACCAGGTCCGCTTCGAACTGGGCGCCTATGCGCTGAAGCCGGGCGTGCGCGTGATCGCTCCATGGCGCGAGTGGGACCTGCTGTCGCGCGAAAAGCTGCTGAAATACGCGGAAGACGCCGGCATCGCCGTCGACATGAAGCACAAGAACGGCGGCGCGCCATACTCGATGGATGCCAACCTGCTGCACATCTCCTTCGAAGGGCGCCACCTGGAAAACCCAAGCGCCGAAGCCGAAGAATCGATGTGGCGCTGGACCGTCAGCCCGGAAGCGGCGCCGGACCAGCCGGAGTACCTGGACATCGAATTCGAAAAGGGCGACATCGTGGCCCTGAACGGCAGCCGCATGTCGCCTGCCACCGTGCTGACTGAGCTGAACCGCCTGGGCGGCAAGCACGGCATCGGCCGCCTGGACCTGGTGGAAAACCGCTACGTCGGCATGAAGTCGCGCGGCTGCTACGAAACCCCTGGCGGCACCATCATGCTGAAGGCGCACCGCGCCATCGAGTCGATCACCCTGGACCGCGAAGTGGCCCACCTGAAGGACGACCTGATGCCGCGCTACGCTTCGCTGATTTACAACGGCTACTGGTGGGCGCCGGAGCGCGTTGCGCTGCAAACCCTGATCGACCACACCCAGGCAACCGTGAACGGCTGGGTACGCGTCAAGCTGTACAAGGGCAATGTGATCGTGGTGGCCCGCGATTCGAAGACCGATTCGCTGTTCGACCAGACCATCGCCACCTTCGACGAGGACGGCGGCGCCTACAACCAGGCCGACGCCGGCGGCTTCATCAAGCTCAACGCGCTGCGCATGCGCATCGCCGCCAACGCACGCAATAAGCGCGGCCAGTAAGCTGCTCCCCCGCTTCGCCAAGACGGGCCGCTTTGCGCGGCCCGTTTTTTTTGCTACATTGCCTTGGAAGAAAGCCCCTCGTCCCCGGAGACCAGCGCATGAATAATCTAAGTATTAAAAATAAACTGTACATCGGCTTCGGCAGCATAGTGGCAATCATCTTGCTACTGTTGGTCCTGGCCTATAACAATTTCGCCAGCCTGACCGATGCGAACAGGTGGGACAGGCACACGATGGAAGTGCTGATCGAGCTTGACCGGATCAACAGCGTATCGTTGCAGATCCAGGTCGATGCGCGCGGCTACATCCTCACCGGCAGCGAGTCCTTGATCGCCAGCGAGCGCGAAAACGGGGAACTGCTGAAGCAGCATGTCGTGAAAGCGGTCCAGCTTACCGCCGATAACCCGCAGCAGAACGAGCGTTTGAAGCGCGCGCAGGCTTTATTGGCCACCTGGGCCGACGTCAACATCCGGCGCCAGATCGACAAGCGGCGCGCGCTTGGCGAAACCAAGGGCGCGGCTGAAGTCCTGGGGCAGTCCTCGGAACTGAAGGAAGCCGGCGCGATTGTCAACAGCGCGCGCGAGCTGCTGGAGCAGGCTGCCGAGGAAGAGCGCCGCCTGTTGGCGGAACGCAGCACCAAGGCAGTCGACCTGCACACCAGCCAGAATAACCTGATCATTGGCGGCGGCGCCGCCGTGGTCGTGCTTTCGCTGCTGATCTCCTATACGCTCGGCCGCGCGATCCTGGGACCGTTGAGCAACCTGACCGCAGCGCTGGCCCGCCTGGGCAGCGGCGATCAGGCGGCACGCACGGAGGTGACCTCCGGCGATGAACTGGGCAAGGTCAGCGAGGATTTCAACAAGATGGCCCAGCAACTGCAGGATTCGAGCCAGCGCGAGGTGGAGCAGACCAACCAGTTGCGCGCAAAAGTCGACGCCCTGCTTGAATCCGTGTCGCGCGCGGCCGGCGGCGACATGACCGGCAAGATCACCGTCACCGGCGACGATGCGATCGGCCAGCTCGGCGAAGGCCTGCAGCGCATGTTCGACAACCTGCGCCAGTTGCTGAACAACGTGCAGAAAGCCGGCATCCAGGTCACCACCTCGGCTACCGAGATTGCTGCCTCGGCCAAGCAGCAGGAAGCAACCGGCGTCGAACAGGCGCAGACTTCGGTGGAAGTGCTGAGCACGACCAAGGAGATTTCTTCGAACACTGCGCAGCTCCTGAAAACCATGGAAGATGCGACTGCGGTAGCCGACTACACGACCAGCGCCACGTCCGAAGCGCAAGGCAACCTGCGCCGCATGGACCAGACCATGCAAAACATGGTCAACGCCACCGACTCGATCAATGCCAAGCTGGCGGCCTTGTCGGAAAAGGCTTCCAACATCAACTCCGTGCTGACCACCATTACCAAGGTGGCCGACCAGACCAATATCCTGTCGCTGAATGCCGCCATCGAGGCCGAGAAGGCCGGTGAAGCAGGACGCGGCTTCTCGGTGGTGGCAACTGAGATCCGGCGCCTGGCCGACCAGACCTCGGTGTCGACCTGGGATATCGAACAGATGCTGAAGGAAATGCAGTCGGCCGTCTCGGCCAGCGTGATGGGCATGGACAAGTTCTCGGAAGAGATCCGCCGCAGCGTGGGCGAAGTACGCCAGGTGACCGACCAGTTGTCGGGCGTGATGGACCAGGTGCAGAAGCTGGCGCCGCAATTCGACGCCGTGCTGCAAGGCATGCAGGCGCAGGCGGTCGGGGCGCAGCAGATCACCGAGACCATGATGCAGCTGAACGATGCCACGCAGCAGACCGTTGAGTCGCTGAAGGCTACCAGCGAAGCCGTGCACCAGCTGCAATATGCGGCCGGCGACCTGCAATCGAGCGTCTCCACTTTCGCCGTGAACGCATGAGAGTATTAGTCTTCCACATTGGCGCCGACCGCTACGGCCTTCCGTTGCGGCAGGTGCGGCGCGTGCTGCCCTTGCTGGAGCTGAAGGGTATTCCGCTGGCGCCGGACTGTGTGGCGGGCTTGCTCAACCTGCACGGCGACCCGATGCCGGTGATCGACCTGTCGCGCATCAGCGGCGGCGCGCCGGCGCGCCAGCATTTCGACACCCGCATCGTACTGGTCGATTACACGGCGCCCGGTGGCAAGGTGTACGCGCTGGGGCTGATGGCCGAGCGCGTACAGGGCGTGCAGGACGTTTCGACGCAGGACCTGGCGCCAAGCGGCGTGCAGGGCGCTCCTTTCCTGGGCCGCGTGGCTGGCGATGCGAAAGGCCTGGTGCAACTGGTCGAGGTGAACGACCTGCTGCCGGCCGAGTTGCGGGCGCGCCTGTTCCCGGCGCAGGCTGAAGCCATATGAATGTGCTTTCCACATTGCGCCGCCTGACCGGCATGAACCTGGCCCGCAGCACGGTCGAACAGGCGGTGAAGCGGCGCATGCAGGCCACTGGTGAAACGGTGCGCAAGGCTTATGCCGACCAGCTTGGCGAGGCGGAGCTGCGCGAGCTGGTGGAACTGGTGGTGGTGCCGGAGTCCTGGCTGTTCCGCGATCCGCAAGCGTTTGCAGCGGCGGCCGCGTTCGTGCGCCAGCGGCTGGCCGAAGGGGCCAAAGTCGTACGCATCCTGTCCGTGCCCTGTGCCGGCGGCGAGGAGCCTTATTCCATGGCGATGGCCTTGTGCGATGCTGGCGTAAAACCACAATCGTTCGTGATCGACGCCGTGGATATCAGCGCAGCCTGCATTGCGCGCGCCGAAGCGGGCATATTCGGGCGCAACGCTTTTCGCGGCCAGGATTTGTCGTTCCGCGAGCGCTATTTCACCTGCTCCGGCGACGATGAACTGTACCGCATCAACGATGCGCTGCGGGCGCGCATCCGCTTCGGCCGGGGCAGCATACTGGAAGGCGAGCTTGGCTCGGCGCGCCAGTACGACGTCATTTTCTGCCGCAACCTGCTGATCTATTTCGATGAGCAGACCACCGCCGCCGCCATCGAGCGCCTGTCGGAGCACCTGTCCAGTGACGGCATGATCCTGGCGGGGTACGCGGAGGTGCCGTCTTTCGTCCGCCACGGCTTTTCGCCCCTCCCGCACCGCCAGGCATTCGCCCTGCGCAAGGACATCAAGCGGCCTGGCGCCCCTGCCCGCGCCGCCCTGCCCGCCGGCGCCGATCGCACGCAACGCCCCGCGGGCCAAGCCGCCGTCCCGTCCGGCGCCCGGCAGCACCCGGCGGCCGCGCCTGGCGCTGCACGCCCCAGCGTCCGGCCCAGCGGCACCGCGCCGGCCGCGCCAGCCGCTACACCGCCGATGGCCGCCGCCGGCGACCAGTCCCTGCTCGCGCATGCGCGCAAGCTGGCCGACGCCGGAAAACCGCAGGAAGCCGCCGCCGCCTGCCGCGAATTCCTCGCCCGGCAGCCCGAATCGGCCGACGCTTATTTCATCCTCGGCGTGCTGGCAGAAACTGCCGGCAAACCAGGCGACGCCGAAACGCACCTGAAACGCTGCATCTACCTGCAGCCGGACCATTACGAAGCCCTGTGCCACCTGGCCCTGCTGCAAGAGCAAGGCGGCAACAGCAGCGCCGCCGCCACGCTGAAGGCACGTGCGGCGCGCGCCTTCCAGCGCCAGCAGCCATAGTGATAGCCGACGAGAACAAATGACTGACCAAATCCAAGACCTGGACGCCTGCTGGAACCGAATCGGCATCGCCGGCGACCATAGCTGCGAAGTCCTCGACAAGGCAGTCCACTGCCGCAATTGCGGGGTGTACGCCGATGCGGCGCTGCGCAACCTGCAGCGCCCGGTCAATCCCGGCTACCTGCGCGAATGGGCGGAACACTTCCGCGCCCCGCAGGACGCAGGCGCGCGCCACGACAGCTCCTGCGTCGCCTTCCGCATTGGCCGTGAATGGCTCGCCCTGCCGACCCATATGTTCCAGCAGATTGCGCCGAAAGCCATTCCGCACCGCCTGCCCCACCGCGACGCACGCGGCTTGCGCGGCGTGGTGAACGCAGGTGGCAAGCTGTATCCCTGCATCTCCCTTGCCGAATTGCTGGGAGTCGACGAATCCGGCGGCGAGGCGAGCGCCGGCCGCCATACCTTCGCCCGCATGCTGCTGGTGCAATGGGAAAGCCAGGTGTACGCCCTGCCAGTGGCCGAACTGCACGGCATCATCCGCTATTCCGCCGGCGACCTGAAAGCGCCGGCCGCCACCATCAACAAGGGCATTCAGCGTTACCTGGCCGGCGTACTGCCGCACCAGGACATGCAGGTCGGCTGCCTGGACGATAGCCTGCTCGGCTACCAACTCGCGAGGACCTTGCGATGAGCGACAAGAAGGACGACCTGAGCCAGTTCTCCATGCTCGACCTGTTCCGTATGGAGGCCGACAGCCAGACCCAGATCCTGACCGACGGCCTGCTTGCCTTCGAGCGCCAAAACGACCCGGCCGCCGTTGAATCCATGATGCGCGCCGCGCATTCGATCAAGGGCGCCGCGTCCATCGTCGGGCTGGAGATGATCGTGCAGCTTGCGCACGGCATGGAGGACGCGTTCCTCGCCGCCCAGGCGGGCAAACTCAAACTGGCGCCGAACCGGGTCGACGCCCTGCTGGCGGGGGTCGACCTGATCGTGCAGTGCTCGCGCGTCAACGGCGACCTCGATGCGTGGCTGGCAGCCAACAGCGCCCAGGTCAGCAAAACCATGAATGATGTGCAGGGCATTGCTTTCCTGCCGGAGCCGGTGCTGCTGCCGCCCATAGCCTTTGCACCGGCTGCGCCGGCGCCGGCCGAGGCGCCGGTTCTTGCGCTGGAAGCCGCGCCGGCCGACGCGGTTGCCGAACAGCCGGTCCCGGGCCGCAGCCTGCCGCCGATGAAAAACGCGCAAAATTTCGACCGCCTGCTCGCGCTGGCGAGCGAAGCGCGCATCAACGCCCACCAGCTGCATCCGCTGATCCAGGGCATGCAGCGTTATAAGCGCAACCAGGCCGCCCTGTTCGCGGTACTGGAAGAGGTGATGGAAGCGGCCTCCCACAGCAGCGACCCGACACTGAAGGAAAAGGCCCTGCTGGCGATCCAGAAAAGCCAGCCGCTCAAGCAGTTCATGCTGGAGCACATCACCGACATGGAAAGCTACGAACGCCGCCTGCTGACGGGTTCGGAAAACATGGTCGATGAAGTACTGTCGCTGCGCATGCGCCCCTTCCGCGACGGCATCCAGCACTTTCCGCGCATGGTGCGCGACCTGGCCCGCAACCTGGGCAAGGATGTGGTGCTGCAGGTGGAAGGCGAAGACACCCTGGTCGACCGCGACATCCTGCTGCGCATCGAGGGCCCGCTGAACCACATGCTGCGCAACGCCGTCGACCACGGCATGGAGACTGCGCAGGAACGGCTTGCAGCCGGCAAGCCGGCTACCGGCACCATCGTGCTGGAGGCGCGCCACCGTGCCGGCATGCTGAATATTGAACTCAGCGACGACGGCCGTGGAGTCGACCCGGAAAAAATCCGCCGCAGCATCATCGAGCGCAAGATGGCCACCGAACAGATGGTGGCCGTCATGTCGCATGCGGAGCTGATGGAATTCCTGTTCCTGCCCGCCTTCAGCCTGAAAGGCGGCATTACCGAGATTTCCGGCCGCGGCGTGGGCCTGGACATCGTGCACGACACCATCCGCCAGCAAAACGGCACGGTGCGCATCGAATCCGAAATGGGCAAGGGTTTCCGCACCTCGATCACGCTGCCGCTCACACAGTCGATCGTGCGCGCCCTGGTGGTGGACGTCAAAGGCGAAGCCTACGCCGTCCCCATCGTCAAGGTGGAACGCGTCCTGATGGTGCCGCAAGGCGCCGTGCACACCCTGGAAAACAAACAGTTCTTCGACCATGGCGGCGAGCACCTGGGCCTGGTGGCTGCCGCCCAGGTGCTGCAACTGGGCGACATGGCGCATGCCGAGGAAATGCCGGTGGTGGTGATCGGCGGCAGCGCGCGCCGCTATGCCCTGGTCGTGGACAAGATCCGCGGCGAAGAAAGCCTGGCAGTACAAGCCATTGACCCGATTTTCGGCAAGATGCGCGATATTTCCGCCGCCGCCTTGCTGGATGACGGCGAGCCGGTGCTGATCCTGGACGTACCCGACCTGTTGCTTTCGGTCGAAAAGCTGCTGGAAGAAGGCGGCCTGCATCAACTTGCGCGCGCAGACCACGCCGGACGGCGTAGAATGAAACGCATCCTTGTCGTGGACGATTCGCTTACAGTGCGCGAAATGGAGCGTAAACTGCTCGCCGGGCGCGGTTTTGAAGTGGACATCGCCATCGACGGCATCGATGGCTGGAACGTGGTGCGCAGCGGCGATTACGACCTGGTCATCACCGACGTCGACATGCCGCGCATGGATGGCATCGAACTGGTCACCCTGATCAAGAAAGACCTGCACTTGCATAAGCTGCCCGTCATGATCGTCTCCTACAAAGACCGGCCGGAAGACCGCGCACGCGGCCTGGCCGCGGGGGCGGACTATTACCTGACCAAGGGCAGCTTCCACGACGAGACGCTGCTTGACGCAGTGTCCGACCTGATAGGCGACGCGTACCGATGAGGATAGGGATTGCCAACGACGTGCCGATGGCGGCAGAGGCGCTGCGGCGCGTGGTCGCCAGCACGCAGGAACACCAGGTTGCATGGATCGCCCGCACCGGTCTCGAAGCGGTATATAAATGCGCCACCGACCGTCCGGACCTGGTCCTGATGGACCTCAATATGCCGGAACTGGACGGGGTCGAAGCGACGCGCCGCATCATGGAGGAATGCCCGTGCGCCATCCTGGTGGTAACCGGGCGCCCGCAGGACAATGTCAACCAGGTGTTCCGCGCCCTGGGCGCGGGGGCGCTCGACGTGACGGCCACCCCGGTGCTGCAGGGGAAACAAGGCGGCGACGCCGAACTGCTGCACAAGATCAAGACCATGGACAAGTTGATCCGCCACAGCGGCGGCAACCAGTCCATGCCGCCGCGCCGCAACGCGGCCTTGCCGGTTTCGCGCGAAGTATCCCTCGACACCATGGTGGCAATCGGCGCCTCGACCGGCGGTCCAATGGCCGTAGCGCGCATCCTTGCCGGCTGGACCCCGCCGCCCAATTGCGCCGTCGTCGTGGTACAACATATCGACGAGAATTTTGCCGACCATTTTGCCAAATGGCTGTCGGAACAGCTCGCGGTGCCGGTGCGCGCAATCGAAAACCGCACTGCCCTGCAGGGTGGTATCGTCATGGTCGCAAAAAGCAACGACCACCTGGTACTGGATGAAAAGTACCAACTGGGTTACGATGCCAACCCGAAGGATTACGCCTACCGGCCTTCGGTCGACGTGTTTTTCAACTGCGTGGCACAGCACTGGAAAGGCGACGCAGTCGGCGTGCTGCTGACCGGCATGGGGCGCGATGGCGCCGAAGGCATGCTGGCGCTGCGCCGCGCGGGCAAGAACACCATTGCCCAGGACCAGGCCAGCTGCGCGGTATATGGCATGCCGCGCGCCGCGATCGAACTGGATGCGGCGCAAACCATCCTGCCTCTTGATAAGATCGGCCCATTCCTGCGAAGCACGATCGGAGGCAAACTGATTTAAAGGAAAGCGATGCCCGACGTACTCACCTTGAACCTGGAAACCGAGCCAAGCCTGACCCACTTCAAGGTGCGCGTGCTGCTGGTTGACGACCAGTTGATCATTGCGGAAGCGGTGCGGCGCATGCTGGCCGACCAGGACGACATCGAATTCCATTTCACCACCGACGCGCGGGAAGCGATCGCCTGCGCCAACTCGCTGCAGCCGACCGTGATCCTGCAGGACCTGGTGATGCCGGAAGTGGACGGCTTTGAACTGATCCGCCGTTTCCGCGCCGAGGAGATGCTGGCGCATGTGCCGATCATCGTGTTGTCGGCCCGCGAAGACCCCAAGCTGAAAGCACACGGCTTTGCCGTCGGCGCCAACGACTACCTGGTCAAGCTGCCCGACAAGCTGGAATTACTGGCGCGCGTGCGCCATCACTCGAATGCCCACATCCACCGCCTGCAGCGCGACCAGGCATTCCGCTTCCTGCGCGAGAGCCAGCAAAAACTCGCAGCGGCCAATGTGGAACTGCAAAAGCTGGCAGCGCTCGACCCCCTGACAGGCATTTCCAACCGCCGCCGTTTCGATGAAACCCTGGTGCTGGAATGGCAGCGCGGCCAGCGCGACAAGACACCCTTGTCGCTGCTGATGGTGGACGTCGACTTCTTCAAGCAATACAACGACAGCTACGGCCACCCGGCCGGCGACCTGGCGCTGAAGAAAGTGGCCGCGGTGATGACCGAAAACCTGAAGCGCCCGGCCGACCTGGTCACGCGCTACGGCGGCGAGGAGTTCGCCATCATCCTGCCCGAGACCGACAACGCCGGCGCCATGAACGTCGCCAGCGCCTGCCTGCGCCAGTTGGAGAAGCTGGAGATCGAGAACGCCAACGCCCTGCCCTACGGCGTACTGACCATGTCAATCGGCGTGCGGACGGTCGTACCGAGCAAGCAATCAACGTGGAGCGAACTGGTAGCAGCCTCCGACCGCGCCCTCTACGCCGCCAAAGCCGGCGGCCGCAACCGCGTCGTCAACGCCGAGTGAAATGTCCACTTCCGTTCCTGACCCCAAAGTGGACATTTTTAAATGAAGACTGGCTCGGGTTCGAGCGCTACGCCGTAGCGCTGGGCCACGTCGGCCTGGATGGCGGCGGCCAGCGCCTGTACTTCGGCGCCGGTGGCGCCGCCGTTGTTCACCAGCACCAGGGCCTGTTTCGGATAAACGCCCGCCGCGCCCATCGACTTGCCTTTCCAGCCGCATTGGTCGATCAGCCAGCCCGCCGCGAGTTTTTCGCTGCCGTCCGGCTGCCTGTGGTGCACCAGGGTCGGGAATTTCTCCAGCAGTTGCGCGCATTGTTCGGCGCTGACCACGGGATTCTTGAAAAAACTGCCGGCATTGCCGATGTCCGCCGGGTCGGGCAGCTTGCGGCGGCGGATGGCGATCACGGTATCCGCCACCTGCTGCGCCGTCGGCGCGGCCAGGCCCTGCTGCGCCACGGCGTTGGCCAGCTCGGCGTAGCGCAGGTTCGCCTGCCAGGCGCGCGGCAGTGCAAAGCTCACCTCCAGGATGATCAGCCCGCGGCCTTCGTGTTTGAACACGCTGTCGCGGTAGGCGAAGCGGCAGTCGGCGCCGTCCATCACCCGGACTTCGCCGCTGGCCGGGTCGAATGCGGTCAGCGACAGGAAGAACTCCTTGGTTTCCGCCCCATATGCCCCAATGTTCTGGATCGGGGCTGCACCCACGGTGCCCGGGATCAGCGACAGGTTTTCCAGGCCGCCAACGCCTTGCGCCAGGGTCCATTGCACGAAGTTGTGCCAGGTTTCGCCGGCGGCAGCGCGCACGTGGTGGTGGCTCGGGGTACCGGACAGGATGTCGCGGCCTTCTAGCGCAATATGCAGTACCAGGCCTGGAAAATCGCGCGTCAGCAGCAGGTTGCTGCCGCCGCCCAGCACCAGGCGCGGCATGGCAGCCAGTTGCGGATCGGCCAGGGCGCTGCGCAACAGTTCCACCGATGTCACGCGCAGGTAATGTTTGGCGCGTACATCAATACTGAATGTATTTAAATGCTTCAGTGGGTAGTCGTGCTGGAGAAAATCGGGGAAAGGCATGGGCAGATCAAGTTTTTGCTCGGTTATAGTGCAATTATGACAAAAACGACCGAGCGTTCGCTTGTTTGTCCGTTAAAATATCGCTTCTTTTGAATCCGCCCCTTGGGCGGGTGCTTCATTGTAAAGGAAAGAATATGCCATCGTTTGACGTAGTATCCGAAGCGGACATGATCGAGGTGCGCAACGCCGTCGACCAGAGCAACAAGGAAATCTCCACCCGTTTCGACTTCAAAGGCAGCGATGCGCGCGTAGAACAAAAAGAAAACGACCTGACGGCATTCGCCGATTCGGAGTTCCAGCTTAGCCAGGTCCGCGACGTGCTGACCAACAAGCTGGCCAAACGCAAGGTCGACGTGCGCTTCCTCGACGAAGGCAAAGTAGAGAAGATTGGTGGGGACAAAGTCAAGCAGGTCATCAAGGTGAAGAACGGTCTCGATTCCGAGACCGCCAAGAAGATCACCAAGGTAATCAAGGAAAGCAAGATGAAGGTCCAGGCCAGCATCCAGGGCGAGTCCGTGCGCGTAACTGGCGCCAAACGCGACGACCTGCAGGCTGCAATGCAGCTGCTGCGCAAGGACGTGCCGGACACGCCACTGGAATTCAATAATTTCCGCGATTGATCGAAGGACTGTAATGAAACGTGTTGACGATTTCCGCCTCAAACTTGGCGACAAAGAGTATGTGCCAATCATGATCGGCGGGATGGGCGTGGATATTTCCACGACCGAACTGGCGCTGGAAGCAGCGCGCCTTGGCGGCATCGGCCATATTTCCGATGCGATGGTGGAGGATGTTTCGGACCGCAAGTTCGACACCACCTTCGTCAAGGACAAGACCCGCCTGTACAAGCACAACATCAATAATATGGACAAGTCCGAGGTGCAGTTCGACCTGGGACGCCTGGCCGAAGCCCAGCGCCGCCATATCGGCGACACCATGCAGCGCAAGGAAGGCCCCGGCCTGATCTTCGTGAACTGCATGGAAAAGCTGACCATGAACGGCCCGAAGGAAACCCTGCGCACGCGCCTGAACGCGGCGCTGGATGCGGGCATCGACGGTATCACCCTGTCGGCCGGCCTGCACTTCGGCTCCTTCGCCCTGATGGCCGACCACCCGCGCTTCCGTGAAGCGAAGCTGGGCATCATCGTGTCGTCCGTGCGTGCCCTGCAGATCTTCCTGCGCAAGAACCAGAAGCTGAACCGCCTGCCCGACTACGTGATCGTGGAAGGCCCGCTGGCCGGCGGCCACCTGGGTTTTGGCCTGGAAGACTGGAAGGACTTCGACCTGCACCAGATCGTGCAGGAGATCCTGGACTACATGAAGGGGGAAAACCTGGACGTGCCGGTGATTGCCGCAGGCGGCGTGTTCACCGGCAGCGATGCCGTGTCCTTCCTCGAGATGGGGGCGGCTGGCGTACAGGTGGCAACCCGCTTTACCGTGACCCGGGAATGCGGCCTGCCTGAAGACGTGAAGCAGGAATACTTCAAGGCCAGCGAAGAAGACATCATCGTCAACGGCGTGTCGCCGACCGGCTATCCGATGCGCATGCTGAAGAACACCCCTGCTATCGGCGCCGGCATCCGTCCCGGCTGCGAATCCTACGGCTACCTGCTCGATGCAAGCGGCAACTGCGCCTACATCAATTCGTACAACCGCGAAGTGGTGGCCAACGGCGGCAGCGACAAGGGCATCAAGGTGATGGACAAGACCTGCCTGTGCACCCATATGCGCAACTTCAACTGCTGGACGTGCGGCCACTACACCTACCGCCTGAAGGACACCTCTTTCAAGAAGCCGGATGGTTCCTACCAGGTCCTGACCGCGGAACACGTGTTCAAGGACTACCAGTTCTCGACCGATAATTCTATAGCTTTACCTGAAAAAGACTTCTAATTCGCTTGCGGGAAAATGTCCACTTTGGGGCGCTCCGGCGACCCAAAGTGGACATTTTCCCGAATTAGCCTTCTTTGTTGATGCGCACGATCAAGGCGCCCAGCACGTCCTCCGCCATTTCGTTTTCAACCTGGCAAGTCCCGGCATTCTCATGCCCGCCCCCGCCGTACTCCAGCATCAACGCGCCGATATTGGTTTTCGATGTCCGGTTGAGGATTGATTTTCCCGTGGCGAATACCGTATTCTGGTTCTTCAGCCCCCACAGTACGTGGATCGAGATATTCTGCTCAGGATACAGTGCATAAATGACGAAGCGGTTACCCGCGTAAATCGTCTCTTCATTGCGCAGGTCCAGCACCACCAGGTTCTTATGCACCGTAGCGCAGCGGCGGATCTGCTCCTTGCATTTTTCCGCGTGCTCGAAATACAGGTCGCTGCGCTCCTTCACATCCGGCAGCGCCATGATTTCGCTGATCGAATGCGAACGGCAGTAATCGATCAGGTCCATCATCAGGTTGTAGTTCGATATGCGGAAATCGCGGAAGCGGCCCAGTCCCGTGCGTGCATCCATCAGGAAATTCAACAGGTCCCAGCCCTGCGGGTTCAGCACCTCATCGCGGTTGAACTGGGCCGAATCCCCCTTGTCCACCGCAATCATCATGTCGTTCCAGGCAGAAGGGAATTTGTTGCCGCCGCCGTAGTAATCGTAGACCACGCGCGCGGCCGACGGTGCACTGGGATCGATGACGTGATTCTGCCGCTCGCCCGTATTGCGGATGGTCTCGGACAGGTGGTGGTCGAACGCCAGGTGGGCGCCCGAGACGTAAGGGAGGTTGGTGGTGATGTCGCGGCTGGTGATCGCGATCTTCCCATCCTGCATATCCTTGGGGTGCACGAACAGGATCTCGTCGATCAGGTCCAGGTGCTTCAGCAGCACCGCGCACACCAGGCCATCAAAATCACTGCGGGTAACAAGGCGGAACTTCATGGAAGGCACCCCTATCGCTGATGAATTGGAAACCAATATTACCGTGATCTTTCAAAGCCTGTCGAGCCGGCCCGCAAAGTCGTCTGCACGCATTTGACCAATCACATAGTCAACGAAGGCGCGCGTCTTGGCCGGCAACAGTTTTTTGCTGGAATAGTAGATCGAGAGCGCCCCCACTTCCGCATGCCAGTCGGGCAGCAGCCGCACCAGCTGGCCCGACTCCAGCAGTGGCGCCGCATGCGGGCCAGGCAACAAGGCCACACCCAGCCCCATGCAGGCCGCCTGCGCCATCGCTTCCGGATCGTCGAAGGTGGCAACCGCCCGGAATTCGGCCACGGCCTCCTCGCCGCCGGCATTGCGCAGCAGGTAGTCGCGCAGGCGCCCGGTTTCGGCGGAGCGGCGCGCAATGCCCTCCCAGCCCGCCAGCTCGGATGGATGGCTGGGCAGCTTGCGACCGGCTAGGCAGGAAGGGGCGGCCGTGACCAGGATGCGCGGCCGCCCCAATTCGCGCGCCACCACGCCCGGCGCCAACTCGATGCCGCCACCGATGGCGACGTCGTAGCCCTCGCCGATCAGGTCCACCGTGCGGTTGTCAAAGCGCCAGTCGTGCTGCACGCCGGGGTAGCGCTGCAGGAAGCCTTTCAGCAGCGGCAGGATGTACATGCGTCCCACCCCGTGCGCCACCGCCACTTTGAGGGTGCCTGCCGGTTCCCCCGCGTCCTGCGCCGCGCCGGCCATGGCGCCCTGCAGCTCCGCCAGCGGACCGCGCACCTGCTGCAGCAAGCGTTCGCCGGCCTCGGTCAACGCCAGCCGGCGGGTGCTGCGCTGGAACAGGCGCACGCCCAGCCGCGCTTCCAGCCGCGCCACGTTCTTGCTGACCGCTGCCGGGGTCAGTCCCAGGCGGCGCGCGGCCTCGGAAAAGCCCGCGCATTCGGCGCTCTGCAGGAAGGATTCGAGCAGGTTCAGTGGCTGCATTTGATATATTTGGTTGAAAGTGATACTCAATATTACCAGCTAGTCGAGATGCAATGCCGCGCCCATACTAGCTCCATCCCAACCAGATCAGGAGCAAATCATGAGCAAAATCGCTTTCGTCACCGGTGGTTCCCGCGGCATCGGCGCCGCCATCGTACGCCGCCTGGCCAAAGACGGTGCAACCGTCGCCTTCACCTATCAAAGCTCGGGCGCTGCGGCCGATGCGCTGGCCAGCGAAATCGGCGCTGCCGGCGGCAAGGCCATCGCGCTGAAAGTCGACGCCACGGACGCTGCCGCCACCCGCGCTGCCATCGACGATATCGCCAAGCGCTTCGGCCGCCTCGATATCCTCGTCAACAACGCCGGTGTGCTGCATTTGGGCGATGTGTCCGAGCTGACCATGGAAGATTTCGACCATACCATCGCCGTCAATGTGCGCGCCGTGTTCGCCGCCACGCAGGCAGCGGTGGCGCACATGAGGGAAGGCGGGCGCGTGATCAATATCGGCAGCACCAATGCCGAACGCATGCCCTTCCCCGGCGGTTCGATTTATGCGATGAGCAAATCGGCCCTGACCGGCCTGGTGCAAGGACTGGCGCGCGACCTCGGAGCGCGCGGCATCACCGTCAATAACGTGCAGCCAGGCCCGGTGGATACCGACATGAACCCGGCGCACAGCGACTTTGCCAAGGCGCTGCACGACCTGATGCCGATCAAGCGCCACGCGCGCGGCGAGGAGATTGCCGGCATGGTGGCTTACCTGGCCAGCGAAGATGCGGGCTACGTGACCGGCGCCGGCCTTAATATCGATGGCGGGTTCGCTGCCTGACCTTCCGGGTAAAGCCGTGCCAGCACGTGCGCCGTGATCGCGGTGAGCACCGCGCTGGCAGGCGCCAGGTCGCGCTCTTCCTGCTCGCGCAGGGTCTTCCACAGGGCGCTGACCTGCGCCTCATGCAGCGCCACGGCCTGCTCCACTTCCTCCTGCCAGAATGCAGGGGCTTCGCCCTCGACAAAATTACCGCGGCCGCGGCCGAAATGCGCGACGGCGAGATAACGCAGCACACCCGACACCAGCAGCGTACGCAGGAAATCGTCGGACAGCGACATGGTCGGCACCTCGCGCTCCATACCGACGTTGAAGCCCCAGGCTGCACCGGCGAAGGTCAGTGCGCCGATTACTCCGCCCAGCAATGCCCCGGTGCCCAGCGTCAGGCCGCCGGCAGCCAGGTCGGCCGAGAAACCGGTGGCGGCGCCGGAAACAATGGCGCCCAGCAGCGCGGCCTGCCCCTTGTCGACCGGCGCCAGCACCACGAAGTTGTTGCTGACCCGCGCATTGATCTTCGGCGCCTCGCTCGGGTCAAGCTTATGCAGCGCCAGCAGGTTGACGGTCGCCTGGCCGATGGCCAGGTTAAGCCGCGCCACCAGCGTGTTCATGGCGCGGTCCTGGCGCTTGCGGTCCTCGCCTTTGCCAATGCCGATGATCTTCAGCGCCGATGCGATGACGCCGCGCTCCACAGTTTCCACGATCTGCTTGTCGTGCGAGGCATCCGCCAGCTGGTGCGCGATGACCGCCATCGACTGCTTGAAGCGGCGCGCATTAGTGTCTTCCCACACGGAGAACAGGCGTTGGTAGCCTTGCTGTTTTTCCGGTCCGACCAGCGCGCCCAGCGCATCGTAAAACACGCGCTCATGCACCCAGCACCGGGCAAAAGCATCCAGCGGCAACACCTCGCGCACCTGGCCGAATTGCAGCATGAAGTCCTTCCAGCGCAGCAGCTCGGCCTGTTCTTCCGGCAACGGCCGTGGAGGCCCCATCTGGTTCAGCAGCACCAGCACCGGCTTGCCCAGCCAGTCAAGGATGCGCATTTCGGCCGGAATATAGCCGGCATCGCCCGGGTTTTCGGTCGAGTTGACGAGGTACAGCACGACGTCCGCCTCGTCGCGCGCGGTGCGCACGGCTTGCTGGCTAAGCCAGAATGGGCGGTCGCGGTAACGGTCCACCACTTCGCGCAGGAACCAGCCGATCGGGTTGCCGGTCAGCGCCAGGCGCTTCATCAGGCGCAAGGAGTCGCCAAACCCCGGCGTATCCCACAGCAGCAGGCGGTCGCCGCTTTGGCTGGTCATCAGTGCATGCGACTCCGCGAACGTCGTGACATGGGCCGCATCGCGCACTTGCCCAACATCGGTGCCCAGCAGCGTGCGCGCCAGCGTGGTCTTGCCGTTGTTGGTGTGGGAAACCAGCGCAAGCTGGATGGTGACGGGCGCGCCGCTCATGCCGCATTCCCGCTGGCGGCCGCCGGCGCCAGCAAATCGACCACCATCGGTTCGGCGCCGTGCAGGATGCAGAATTCACGCCAGAGTTCGATGCGCTCGCCCAGGCGGGTGGCGTCCATGCGCGCCGCCAGGGCGGACTGGTCAAGCAAGGCAATGAGCTTGCGCCCGTGCCCCACTGCCGCCAGGAAGACGCCGTGGTTTTCCTGCTCCGGCGTGGCAGCAATGCCGAACAAAACCGCATTGGTCACGCCGTTGCCGGCTTCCAGCGCCGGCGCTTCGCTGCCGTATGCTGCCGGCGGCAGCAGCCGCACGCGGGCCTGTTCGCCCAACAGCCCTTGCGCCACCGTGTCCAGGCCCCTGCTGCGCGCTTCGTCCACCGTCAGGCTGTACGGCAGCACGCGCAGCAGGCCCGGCTCGCCGCCGGCCGCCACCGATAGCTGGTGGTAGTAAGCCTGCTCCAGGTCGAGCGGGAAGTGCCGGCGCAGCCAGATGGCGCGCACTGCGGCAACGCTGCCCAGCACAAGGCGCGGCAGCACCACATACAACAACAGGCTCGCCGCGTACAGGTGCACCCAGCGCGCGCCGTTGCCAAGGCGCGATTCCCCCCAGTTCTGCAAGCCCATCACCTCGTCCAGGGTGAAGCCTTCCAGCCCGAAGATATACTCGACAGGAGCGAACAGCACGGACAACACGCGATACACAGGCCATGGGCTGAGGAATGTGCTTTCCCAGCCCGTGGCATAGCGCTCGACGATGCCGCGCGCATACAGCGACAGCACGGCACCAACGGCAAAGGCCGCAGCCGACCAGTGCAGGATGCGCGCAATGCGGGCCTGGTTCAGGCGGGCGCCCACGCGCGCCCAGTCCACCATGAATTGCAGTACGCCGCCCGCCAATGCGTGCGGCAGGCGGCGCGGGACATGGCCGCCGCCCAGCGCCATGCGGTTGGCCAGTCCGCGCCGCAAGCCGGCACGGCGCGCCGGCAGCAGCGCCCACACGATGAGCAGCAGGTAGGCCAGCATGTTCCAGGCGATAATGCCCAGCAGGGGCATCGACAGCAAATCGACGCGATGCGGATCGCCGAAACGTTCCGCCATGGCGCCAACCAGCAGCGCCGCAACAGGCAGCAGCCAGCTTGCGCCCCACATGCCGCTGTGGCCCTGCGTGACGGAAGCGAACATTTTGTGGCGCGCGGCCAGCCGCTTGAGCAATTGTTCGGCGCGGTGGAAAAGGAAGTCCGGCAGGGACGACGCCGAACGCTGTTCGGCCGCTTGCCAGTGCGCCAGCTCGCGCGCGGTGCGGCTGGCAAATTTGCGGTCATCGTCGGTCAGCACTTCCTTGTGCTGGTCGGCCTCTTCGATCGCCTTGACCAGCATGATGGCGCGGGCGGTCTTTTCGTTCATCAGCCCTCCAGGCAGGCGCCTGCCTTGCCGCCCTGTAGCGAAACTGGCTGTCCCGGCCGTTCGACCTGGTAGTACAGGCTGATGATGCGCCAGCCGTCGTCGGCACGGTACAGCTGAATACTGTTGACGCCTGTGAAATCCGCTTTCGGTGCGGCGCGCTCATGGCGCGATTCGACCACGCTGTAGACGGTTGTGAAGCGATCATACTGGCGCACTTCGCGCGCCACTTCGCACTCATGGAATCCTTTGTCGCCGGCACGCCCGATGCCTGCTGCAAAATCGGTGCCGCGCGCAACTGACAGCGCCGCAGCGCCATCGCGGTAACGGGCGCCGTACACCATGGCGTCCGGGTGGAGCATGGCACGCAGCGCAGCTTCATCGCCGGCCTGGCCGGCATCATGGCTAAGTGAGCGCCAAAGGGCGGCAACCGCCTGTTCCGGCGTGGCCGGCGCGCCCATTAAGGCCACAGCAATAATGATTGCATTCATGCACCGAGTGTACCATCACTCATCCCTGCGATATACACGAACGTAGTCAACTTGCATCAGTTGCGGGAAGGCACTACTTGCATCCGGGTAGCCTGGCCAATAGCCGCCCACGGCCAGGTTAAGCAGCACGAAGAAAGGATGCTCGAACACCCATTCGCCCTTCACCGATTGCGGCCGCGCAGTGTGGTAGTGCAGCCCATCGCGGTACCAGCGGATTTCGCCGGGTTCCCATTCCACCGCGAAGACGTGGAAGCTGTCGGCATAGCTCTGCCCCCCTGCCAGCGGCGCTGGCGCGCCAAAGCCCTTTTCACCAGAGTAGCCGGGGCCGTGCAGCGTGCCGTGGACGATGCCGGGCTCCTTGCCGATGTTTTCCATGATGTCGATCTCGCCGCTGCGCGGCCAGCCCGCCTTGCCGATATCCGCACCCAGCATCCAGAAAGCCGGCCAGATGCCCTGCCCGCGAGGCAACTGGATGCGCGCCTCGAAACGCCCGTATTGCCTTTCCATCAGTCCCGCCGTCTTCAGCCGCGCCGAGGTGTATTGCTTGCCCCGGTAAGCCTCCTTGCGCGCCTCGATGACCAGCTTGCCGTCTTCCACGCGCAGGTTCTGCCTGCGCGCGGTATAGAACTGCATCTCATTGTTGCCGTAGCCATGGCCGGCGACTTCCGCCACCCATTTGCGCGTATCGAGTGCGTCTCCTTCGAATTCATCGGCCCAGTCCAGGACCCAGCCCGGCTTGGCCGCGCGCTGATGGCGCACGATGTTCAGGTAGGTGTCAGTCCAGTACTGGTCGCGGTGCGCATCCAGGAACTGCAGCAGTTCTTCATGCGCTTCCTTGCTGGTGGCGAGATAGTCGCCGCCGACGCCATGGAACACCAGGTTCACCACGCCACCGTGCGCGCCCTGCTCTCTCACCAGCGCGATGAGCTGGGCGCCGCTCAAGCCCACCGGCGCCGCGCCCGCCGGGCGCAATGCCACGAACTCGTCGCGGATCGCCGGCCAGTAGGACTTTCCGGCCGCTTGCTGCTCAAAGCAAGGGGCATTGAAGGTGCGTTCGTGCCTGCCGTCGATCGCCTGCAGCATTGTGTTCGCTACCCGCACCTGGTCCAGCATGTGCGCGACGCTGGTGGTGTCAAGGTCACGGTGCGCCTCAATCCATTCGTGGCCCGGCGCGCTGCCGGAGCACTGATGGAACAAAGTGTGGTTGCCCAGCTCGTGCCCGCGTAGTGCCGCCCTGCGCCACCCGTCCATGCGCAGGCGTACCGGCGGATTGGCCAGTGCCAGGTAGAACGTGGCTTTCAGGCCATGGCGCTCCAGTGCCGGCAGCGCATGGTCGAGCTGCGAAGCGAGCGCGTCGTCGTACGCCAGGCTGACCGCCGCATGGGCTCCGTTCGGCCAGGTTTCCACTGCCTGTGCGCCCTGCAGGCCCAGCAATACGACAAGAATTGCCCTCAGCATTATTTATCCCCAGCAAGTGGAAACGTTCCCAATTTTGTTGCGAATATAGCAGGGTAAAGCTGTTGACTTCAAAATTTGAACGGTGCTATATTGCGCAGACCAGAATGGAAACGTTTCCAGTTTGATGACGGAAACCCCACACTTCCTGCCGATTCCCGGCGTATTTTATTGACAATCGTTTTTGCTGCCCCTAGTATTTTCAAGCGATACATGGAAACGTTTCCATGCTGGTTGGGGAGGCGGCCAGACTATAAGAACCAAGGAGACCAAATGCACTATCCAAAGGCGAAGCAGACATTGATGAGCCTTGCAGTTGCCACCGCCTGCGCGGCGCTCACCGCACCGGCGCAGGCGCAAGCGTCGGAGCAGGCAGGCGTTGCGCCCGCCCCGTCCAATACCGGCGACGTCGCGACCGTGGTTGTGACCGGCCTGCGTGCCAGCCTGGGTTCTTCGATGAACCTGAAACGCAATGCCGACGGTATCGTAGACGGCATCGTGGCAGCCGACATCGGCAAATTCCCCGACACCAACCTCGCCGAATCGCTACAGCGCATCAGCGGCGTGTCGATCGACCGCTCCATTGGCGAAGGCTCCAAGATCACGGTGCGCGGTGTCGGCCCCGACTTCAACCTGGTGCTGCTGAATGGCCGCCAGATGCCGGCCTCCAACCTGGGCGACCTGAATGGCCGCGCCTTCGACTTCGCCAACCTTGCTTCGGAAGCGATTTCGCAGATCCAGGTCTACAAGACCGGCCGCGCAGAAACCCCGACCGGCGGCATCGGCGCCACCGTCAACGTGCTGACCGCGCGGCCGCTGGACCGCCCCGGCATGGTGGCCAGCGTTGGCGCCAAGGCAGTGCATGACACATCCCACAACAACCTGCCCGGCGATGTGAAACGAGGCAGTGCCACCACGCCCGAAATTTCGGGCATCTACAGCAATACCTTCGACGACAACCGCTTTGGCGTGGCGTTGAGTGCCAGCTACCAGGAGCGCAACCTGGGCTTCAACCAGGCTTCCGTGGCAAATGGCTGGCGCGGCCCCTTCCTCGGCAATGCGGGCCCGCTGCCGCAAACCGGCGCCACCAACCGCCCGAAAGACGGCGATATCTACTCGCTGCCGCAAAACCTGAACTACAACATGAACGGCGTGCAGCGCCAGCGCACCAATGGCCAGTTGACCCTGCAATGGGCGCCGGTCAGGGAACTCATTACCACGCTGGATTACACCTACTCCGAAAACAAGATCCAGACACGACGCCAGGACCTGTCCGCCTGGTTCAATTTCGGCCCGTCCAGTTCGACCTGGAGCAACGGCCCGGTCGCCGCCCCGCTGGTCTACACCGAACTGCTGCCCGCGGCAAACAGCGATATCGCCATGGGCGGCGCCGACTTTGCCACCAAGACCCAAAACCAATCGCTCGGCTTCAATGGCGCCTGGAAGACCGACGGCCTGAAACTGGAACTGGACGTACATAAATCCAGCGCCGTATCCAAGGCGGACAGCCCGTTCGGCTCGAGCAACGTGATCGGCACCGCAAGTTTCAGCCGCGGCGACACCACGGTCGACTTCCGCAATGATTTCCCGGTATTGAGCATCCAGGGAGCGGATTTCACCAAGGCCCCGCAGCAGGTAACCGGTTCCGTATTCCAGAACGGCTATATGAAAGGCGAGATCGAACAGGCCCAGTTCAAGGGCAGCCTGAAGCTGCTGGAAGCATCGAACCTGAACTTCGGCGTGGGCGCGATCGAAGTGAAAAACCGCTCCGCCATGTCGACCCAGCAGCGCGATTCCTGGGGCGGCGCGTCAACCGCATCCGACTACCCGGCCAGCCTGTTCCACCAGGAGTCGCTGCGCCAGTACTACGACAAGATAAACGGCAGCGGCAACCCTGCCCTGTTCAACCAGTTCTACACCTTCAATTTCGCCGAACTGCGCGCCCTGACTGCCAAGGTTACCGGCCTGCCGGAAATGTACATGCCGAAGAGTACCTTCGATACCGACCAGCGCACCCAGGAAAAATCGAAGAGCGCGTACCTGCAGTTCGGCACCGACTGGGATACCGCAATCCCGATGCACACCAATATCGGCGTGCGCTATGAAAAGACCGACGTCATGTCGACCGCGCTGGTGCCCGCCGCGACGGGGATCAGCTGGGTATCGGCCAACGAATTTCCGCTCAGCTTCGGGGCGCCGACTTTCACCACGCTCAATGGCAAATACAATCACTGGCTGCCTAGCGTGGACTGGGATGCCGACATCCGCCCGGACATGAAGCTGCGTGCAAGCTATGGCGAAACCATCGGCCGCCCGCGCTACGACCAGATCCAGGGCGGCACCACATTGGACCGCCTGGCGCGCGATTTCGGCGGCACAGGCAGCCAGGGCAACCCGCAACTTAAACCGGTCAAGTCGAAGAACCTGGACCTGTCGTGGGAGTGGTATTACGGCCAGCAGAGCTTCGCCTCGATTGGCCTGTTCCACAAGGACTTGAGCAACTATGCCGGCCAATCCAAGATCACGGCGACCCCGTTCAACCTGCATACGCCGGTTGGCGGCGCGCTTTGGAATGAAGCTGTCCAGCAAGGCAGTTGCGGCAGCGACCGTGTCTGCATCCGCAACTACATCTTCCGCAACCACCCGACCGCTCCAGGCGTGACGCGCGGCCCGGACGACGCCAGCGGCAATGCGACCGGTACCATCGTCGGCCAACCGAACGATCCGGTCATGTCGTTCGAGATCAACTCCTTCGCCAACCAGAAGAATGAGAAGCTGAAGGGCGCCGAGATCAATGTGCAGCATATGTTCGGCAATTCGGGCTTCGGGCTTTCGGCCAACTACACCTGGGTGGACTCAGGGCTGAAGTACGACAACTTCAAGATCGGAGAGCAGTTTGCGCTGGTAGGCTTGAGCAACTCAGCCAACCTGGTGGGCATCTACGAAGACAAGAACTGGTCGATCCGTGCGGCCTACAACTGGCGCGACAAATTCCTGTCTTCGACCTTCGATGGTGCGGGACCCAACCCGAACTACACGGAAGCTTACGGCCAGCTCGACCTGAGCATC
This sequence comes from Duganella sp. Root336D2, assembly GCF_001425005.1. Classification (GTDB taxonomy): domain Bacteria; phylum Pseudomonadota; class Gammaproteobacteria; order Burkholderiales; family Burkholderiaceae_D; genus Rugamonas. The sequence continues at coordinate 402,334 of NZ_LMDB01000035.1, forward strand.
GGCTACGCTTTCAACGAGAAACTTAGCGTGCAGTTTGAAGCGATCAACGTGACCAACGAAATCCAGCGAGTGCACGGCCGCGCTGAATCGATGGCGCTCTTCGTGACGCAATCCGGGCCGCGCTACATGCTCGGGGCCCGCTACAAGTTCTGACGACAAGCCGCGCTTCGGTCTGCCCACCATATAAGGATCACCATGGCAAAACCTGTCCTGCTCAATAATGTCGACCACAAGGACTTGCACGTGCAGACCGGGCGCGGCGCCCATTTCGGGGACAACGTCATGTCCGCCCTCACCTTTCCGTCCGAATTCCGCGACGTGCAAGCCTGTTACCCGATCGTATTCCGCCAGGCGGGTGGCGGCTTTGAAGCACATGCGCTGTTCGGCTTCCAGGAAGGCGAAAACCTGTTCCTCGACTTGCACGGCTGGGAGGCGCCTTACGTGCCGTTGGCGATTGAGCGCCAGCCCTTCCTGATCGGAGTGAGCGGCGATGAGCTGACGGTGCATGTGGACCTGGAGAACCCGCGTATCAACAATGCCTGCGGCGAGCGCGTATTCCTGCCACACGGCGGAACTTCCGACTACCTGGAACGCGTCAATTCCACCCTGCTGGCCATCCACCAGGGACTGCAACAGGCGCGAGGCTTCCTGGCGGGGTTACTGGAACACCAGCTGCTGGAACCATTCGTATTTGACGTGGAACTCGATGACGGGTCGCAGAACCGCCTGGCAGGCTTCTACACCATCAACGAAGAACGCCTTGCCGCGCTGCCTGGCAGCGCGCTGGAACGGTTGAACCGTGCCGGCTACCTGCTTTCCGCCTACATGGTCATCGCCTCCATGTCCAATTTCCGCGCGCTGATCGACCGCAAGAACCGCCTCCATGCCGGCCAGTGCTAAGCCGATCAGGGAGCTGCGCGGCATCTCCCCATCCGACCTTGACGATGAGGTACTGGCTTCCACCGAACCGCTGGTGCTGCGCGGGCTGATGGCAGGCTGGCCGGCGGTGCAGGCAGGCCGCCACGGCGCTGCCAGCGCCGACGCATACCTGCGCCGTTTCTGCCGCGACGCCACCGTGACCGCCATGCTTGCCGCCCCGGACATCGGCGGGCGCATCTTCTACAACGAGGACCTGAGCGGCTTCAATTTCGCCTCGTTGCACACGCGCCTGGACCACGTCCTGATGCAACTGGCCGGCCAGCGCGACAATCCGCATCCTCCCACCATCTACGTCGGCTCCACGACTATAGAAACGGCCCTGCCGGGCTACCTTGAGGAAAATCCCCTTGGCCTGGACGCGCGCGACGCGCTCGCAAGCATCTGGATCGGCAACCGGACCCGCATCCCGGCCCACTACGACCTGCCCGACAACCTGGCCTGCGTGACTGCCGGCAGACGCAGGTTCACGCTGTTCCCGCCAGGCCAATTGGCGAACCTGTACGTCGGCCCACTGGACTTCACGCCGGCCGGCCAGCCAATCAGCCTGGTCGACTTGCACCAGCCGGACCTCGAACGCTTCCCCCGCTTCAGCGAAGCAATGCGCCATGCGCAATGCGCCGAACTGGAGCCAGGTGATGCCATCTTCATCCCCAGCATGTGGTGGCACCATGTCGAAGCGCTGGAGTGCTTCAATGTGCTGGTCAATTACTGGTGGCGCCAGTCGCCGCCTTACATGGACACGCCCGTCAATGCGCTCATGCTGTCGCTGCTCTCGATCCGCGACTTGCCGCCAGAACAGCGCAGCGCATGGCAGGAGATCTTCCGTCATTACGTATTCGAGGCCGATGAACGAACGGCAGCCCACGTTCCGGAGGGCGCCCGGCGTATGCTCGGCCCGATCGACGACAACGCAGCTCGCATGCTGCGCGCCCAGCTGCTCAAGAAAATCAACCGATAAGCGGAGACCCGAAGTGAGAGATGAACAATCCCGGCGCCGCCCAGTGCGGCGCGTTGTCATTGCAGGTGGCGGGACCGCCGGCTGGATGGTTGCCGCAGCGATTTCGCGCAGCCTTGGCAAAGTGCTGGACATCAAGCTGGTGGAGTCGGACGAAATCGGCACCGTTGGTGTCGGCGAGGCGACCATCCCGAGCCTGCTGAATTTCCACCGGCTGCTGGAGATCGATGAACAGGAATTCATGGCTGCCACCAAGGCCACCTTCAAGCTGGGCATCAGCTTCGAGAACTGGCGCAACGTCAACGAAGACTATATCCATTCCTTCGGCATGACGGGTACCGATCACTGGACCGCCGGATTCAATCATTTCTGGCGTAAGGGCCGCGAACGCAAGCTGGCCGGCGACTACGGCGACTACTGCCTGGAGCTGAAAGCCGCGCAAATGAACCGTTTTGGCCACCTGCCATGCGAAGGCATCAACTACGCCTATCATCTCGACGCCAGCGCTTATGCACGATACCTGCGCAGATATTCGGAAGGCTACGGCGCACGGCGCATCGAAGGCAGGATCGCCAAGGTCCACACCGATGCCGCCAGCGGCTGCATCACGGCCCTGCAGCTCGATTCAGGCGCCATGCTCGAGGGCGACCTGTTCATCGATTGCACCGGTTTCCGCGCCTTGCTGGCCGGCGAAACCCTGGGCGCTGAGTTTGAAGACTGGTCGCAGTGGCTGCACAACGACAGCGCGATCGCAGTCCAGACTTCCTCCAGCGGGCCAGCCGTGCCTTACACGCGGGCCATCGCCCACGAATGGGGCTGGCAGTGGCGCATCCCGCTGCAGCACCGCGTCGGCAATGGCATTGTTTTCTCCAGCAAGTTCGTCGACGACGAAACCGCACGCGCCAGGCTGATGTCGAATATCACCGGTGAGCAGCTGGTGCAGCCGCGCGTGATCCGCTTCAAGCCCGGACAGCGCCGCAAAGTCTGGAACAAGAACTGCATTGCGATCGGCCTGGCCAGCGGCTTCCTGGAACCGATTGAATCAACCAGCATCCACCTTATCCAGCGCGGCATCATCCGCCTGCTGCAGATGTTCCCTTCAAATGGCATCTTCCAGTCGGAGATCGACGAATACAACACGCAGGCATGGAGCGAGATCGAGCATATCCGCGATTTCATCATCCTGCACTACAAGGTCACGAACCGGCGCGACGCGGCGTTCTGGCGCCATTGCGCCGCCATGGAGGTGCCGGCGTCGCTGCGCCATCGCATCGACATGTTCCGCGAAACAGGCCGCGTGTTCCGCCTGTCAAATGAACTGTTTGCCGAAAACTCCTGGGTCCAGGTGATGCTGGGACAGGGCATCACGCCGATGCAGCACCACCCGTCCGCGGATTTGATGGGCGACGCTGAGCTGTCCTGCTTCCTCGACAGCATCCGCAGCAATGTGGCACGTACTGTGGCGCAGCTGCCGCCGCACCAGCAGTACTTGGAGAACTACTGCGCGGCGTACATGGAAGAGTACTTGGCGCCGAAGTAAAAAATGAAGGCATAGCAGGCGGCCGGCAGCATGAAGGACGCCTGCACACCGATCGAATCGGCCAGCGCGCCCTGCGCGAACGGCACCAGTGCGCCGCCGACAATGGCCATGCACAGGATGCCCGAGCCCTGCCCCGTGTACTTGCCCAGTCCATTCAGCGCCATACTGAAAATGGTCGGGAACATGATCGAATTGCACAGGCCAACTGCCAGGACCGCCCACATCGCAACGCTTCCCTTGCCGAATACGGCGCCCAGCACCAGCGCGATCGCCAGCAAGGAATTAAATGCCAGCGTCTTGCCAGGGCTGACAACGCGCATCACGACGAAGCCGATGAAACGTCCCACCATCGCACCGCCCCAATAGATGCTGACGTAATGCGCGGCGTCGGCGTGCGACAGGCCGGCAATATGCGGCTCGCCGAGGAAATTGATCAGGAAGCTGCCGATACTGACTTCCGCGCCCACATACAGGAAGATGCCGATTGCTCCCAGTACCAGGTGGCGATGCGCCCACGCGGAACCATGTCCTTCGCCCGGTAGCGACGCATCGCCGCTATCGGCAATCTGCGGCAGCCTGGCGGCGAGAAACAACACAGCCAGCAGCGCCAGCGCAGCGGCCAACCCCAGGTAAGGACCACGCACGGTCGCTGCATTCGCCGCGGCGCCAGCAGCCGCGCCAACCGCCGACAGGATCAGCAGGCCGCCGACGGAAGGACCAATGGTGGTGCCGAGCGAATTGAAGGCCTGGGTCAGCGTCAGGCGGCTCGATGCCGTACGCGCCGCGCCAAGCACGGTCACGTAGGGATTGGCGGCCACCTGCAGGATGGTGATGCCCGATGCCAGCACAAAGAAAGCAAACAGGAACAGGCCGTAGCCACCGAACGAGGCGGGATAGAACAGCGCGCAGCCGCCGGCGGCAATCAGCAAGCCGGTCACCGCGCCCTTCTGGTAGCCGATGCGGCGAATCAGCGCTCCCGCCGGCAGCGAAACGATGAAGTACGCGCCGAAGAAGCAGAACTGCACCAGCATTGCCTGCACATAGGTCAGCGTGTAGATCGCCTTCAAGTGCGGGATCAGGACATCGTTCAGGGACGTGATCAAGCCCCACATGAAGAACAGGATGGTAACGATCACCAGCGCGCTCGTGTTGGCGTTGTCCTGCGTGCCGCCAGCCGCATGCTGCTGCGCGACGTTAGATGAGTCAGGGGCAATGCTCGCCATTTAGTTCTCCTTGGTCAGTTCTTCGCAACGTACCGCATCGGCGGCGCCAGCTGCACCGCCGGCGATTTCGATGTTGGCGATGGCTACGGCAAACGGGGCGCCGGCGCTGATGGCAAACGGCTTGTCCAGGCGCTCCAGCTGCAAGCCGCGCGCAGTGAAGCAGGCCAGGGGAAGTTTGATGCTCCGCTTGCCCTTGCCTGCAATGCGGGCGAACAGCCTGGTCGCATCCAATGCGGTATCTTGCATTGTCAGCATGACTTTACCCTGCGGCGGGGCGGCCACGACAGCATCGAATTGCAAGACCCCGTCGCGTACGGCGGCAGGCGGCAGCACGATCGGTTTGGCGCCCTGCGCGACCAGCGCCGCTCCGGCCGGAGCTCCCGCCGACCATGTAACCTGCTTGGCGTCCTGCTGCGTGTTCACCTGCGCCGTCTGCACCGTGATGCCCGGCAGGCGGAAAGACGCATTCAAATCGGCGCCCAATGCCAGTTGCTGGCTGCCGCTGCGGATCGACAACGGGAAGCTGGCGCGGTCTGCCTGTCCGTGCACCGTCACGGTATTGCTCGAACCACAGCCGCCCGGAGCGTAGGAAGTATCAAGCGTTCCCAGCTTCGACCGCTGCCCTTTGCGCAAGCCATAGTTCAAGGCGAACAGCGGTGTATAGCCTGCGTCGCCAAAGTTCAAAGGCGTCTGGCAAGCCGATTGGGGCCAGGAGAAGGACAATTTGCCGCCGAAGTCGTAGCTGCGCGGGCCCGCAACCAGCAGGTCGGATACGCCCTTGCCTTCGGTGCCAGGCAGCCACGCCGCGATGAATGTGTCGGACAGGTTGAGCAAGTCGTTCACGAACAAGGGACGGCCCGCAACGAACACGGTGATTACCGGCTTGCCTTGGCCCGCCACTGCTTCCAGGACGGCAAGGTCTTCCGGATACCGGCTGCTGTGCCGCAGCGTGCCCGAGGGACCTATATCGCCGTCGCCTTCCGCATAGGGGCGCTCGCCAATGACCGCGATCACGGCATCGAAGCGCGACAGGTCAACGCCTTTCGCGTCAACGCTGAATTCCACATTGCCCTGTCCCGCAGCAGCGCGAATACCTGTGAGGATGCTGTCCGCATTCGGGAAGTCGGCATTGGTATTGTCAGTACCCTGCCAGGTCAGCGACCAGCCGCCGGTCTGGTTGGGGATGTCGTCTGCGCTCTTGCCCACCACCAGGATTTTCCTGCCGCGTGCCAGCGGCAGCGCCGGCCCTTCGTTTTTCAACAGCACCAGCGATTCACGCACGGCGCGGCGCGCCAGTTCGCGATCCTGCAAGGCAGCATCCTTGCCGGCATAAATGTTCTGCGAAGGTTTTTTGTCGAACAGTCCCGCGCGCAGCTTGACGCGCAGGATGCGGGTCACCGCATCGTCGATACGGGACATCGGGATCTCCCCCGCTTTCACCTGGGCGATGGTGTTGGCGATGAAAGCCTTCCAGTCATCCGGAACCATGATCATGTCGAGCCCCGCATTGATCGCCTGCGGGCAGCTATCGTTGCGGCATCCCGGCACTTCGGCAATGCCATTCCAGTCGCTGACCACGAAGCCGTCGAAGCCCATCTTGGTCTTCAGCACATCGGTCAGCAACTCGCGGCTGCCATGCACTTTTACGCCATTCCAGCTATTGAACGACGCCATGACCGTCTGTGCACCTTCCGCCAGCGCCGGCATATAGCCTGCGCCGTGGAGGTTGAGCAAGTCCGCCGGCGAGGACTTGTTGTTGCCGCGATCCTTGCCCTGGTCGGTGCCACCGTCGCCGACGAAATGCTTGGCGCTTGCCAGCACGTTGGCATCGGTCTTGAAGCGGCCTTGCAGGCCTTTCACGTATTCGCCCGCATACTGTGCCACCAGCTTGCCATCTTCGGAGAAGCTTTCGTAAGTACGTCCCCAGCGATCGTCTCGCACCACAGCGATAGTCGGACCAAAAACCCAGGCGATGCCAGTGGCCCGTACCGCCTTGCCGGTCGCAGCACCAATCTCATGGGCGAGCTTGGGGTTATGCGCCGCGCCGAGGCCGATATTGTGCGGGAACAGCGTGGCGCCAAAGACGTTGCTGTTGCCGTGAATGGCGTCGATGCCCCATACCACGGGCACCTTGACCGCCATATCGGTCGCCATCGACGCATCGTGGTATTTCTGCGCCAGTGCCAGCCACTCCGCCGCGTTGGCGCGCTTGTTCCCATTCGGCCAGCTGCCGCCGCCATTCAGCACCGAGCCAATGTAGTAGCGCCGAACGTCGTCGGGCGCGACGGTCTTGATCTCGGGCTGGGTCATTTGCCCGATTTTCTGTTCCAGCGTCATCTTGCCGACGATATCGGCAACGCGCTTCTCTAGCGCCGCGTCGGCCTTGATTGCGATGCTTACGTGCGGCCAGTCGGCCAGCGGTGCAGCGCCCGCCGCGAGCGCCATGGCCATCGCAGCGGCCAGCAGTGAAACCTGTTTCATCCTGTCTCCTTTTACGGCTGTTGCAGGAAGGCGCGATACCACTTGGCGCTGTCCTTCAGCCTTCGTTCTTGTGTTGTGTAATCGATGTGGACCAGACCAAAACGGCGCAGGTAGCCTTCCGCCCACTCAAAGTTGTCGACCAGGCTCCAGGCGAAATAGCCCTTTACCGGTACGCCGGCCGCAATCGCGTCCTTCATTGCGCCCAGGTGGCGCGCCAGGTAGCGTCGACGGCCAACGTCGGCCACGCTGCCATCGGCCAGCACTTCATCGTCGTAGCAGGAGCCGTTCTCGGTGATGTATAACTCCTTCGGCGCGTAATCGGCATGAATGCGGCCAAGCAGCTCGCTCATGCCTTCCGGCGCCACTTCCCAGCCCATGGCGGTGATCTGCGCGCCGGCTGGCGGCGGCAGCACGCGTGCATCCAGCGGCTCGTGGCCGGGCGCGTCTGCTACCGTCTCGGGGAAATAATAGTTCACGCCCATGAAATCGGTCGTCGCCGCGATCGTCTCCATGTCTCCCTCGTGCACCACCGGCGCCGCTGCGCCCACCTCTTGCAACGTCGCCGCTGGATAGCCGCGTCCGTGCAGCGGATCGAGGAACCAGCGGTAGCGCAGGCCGTCGTGGCGCTCGCAGGCCGCCCGATCGGCCTCTCCAGTGCTGGCTGCGCGTAGCGGATGCAGGCTGAGGGAAATGCCGACCCGCGCGCCTGGCACGTTCTCGCGGATCAGCGGAACTGCCTTGCCGTGCGAGAGCAGCACATGGTGGCAGACCTGCAGGGCGGTGCTGAAATCGGTCAGCCCCGGCGCATGCAGCCCTTCGAAATTACCCAGGATGGCGGTGCACCAAGGCTCGTTGTGCGTGATCCAATGCCGCACCCGGTCGCCCAGGCGGCGCGATACCGCGTCGACAAATTCGAGGTAGCGCTGCACCGTGTCGCGCTCGGCCCAGCCGCCGCGGTCCTGCAGGTACTGCGGCAAATCCCAGTGGTACAAGGTAGCCCAGGGCTGGATGCCGCGCTCCAGCATGCCGTCCACCAGGCGCGAATAGAAATCCAGGCCCTTCTGGTTGGGTGCCGCGCCGAATTCGGAGACGATGCGCGGCCATGCAATCGAAAAACGGTAGGCGTTCAGGCCCATGTCGCGCGCGATATCCATATCTTCCGGCCAGCGGTGGTAATGGTCGCAGGCCACCAGGCCGCTCGAACCGTCGCGCACCTTGCCGGGCGTGGCGGCAAAGCGGTCCCAGATCGATTCCGCCCGCCCATCTTCGCGTCCGGCCCCCTCGATCTGATAGGACGAGGTGGCGCAGCCCCACAGGAAGTCGCGCGCGAAGTCGCTGCGCGCCGGGGCGCCTGGTTCAATCTGGTCTGGAGTAGTCATATTCAGTAGTGTACAGGATTTGGAAAGGTTTCCACATTCACTCGAAAAAAAGGGCGCAAGCGCCCCCTTTTGCAGGTTCAGTTCATGCGACAGCCTTGCGCTTGACACTGGCCGCCTTGGCCAGGGAAGCGCGCAGCGTGACCGTCACAGGGAAGCTGCGCGTCACCGTGCGCCGCAAGTCGTAACAGCGGTTCAGCAAAGCGCTCAAGCCATTCATCGTCATTTCACGCCAAGGCATATGGACGGTGGTCAGGCGCGGCGCGGAAAACTCCGCACTCGGCGTATCGTCGTAAGCGATGACGGACAAGTCATTTGGCACGCGGATACCCGCCTCCTGGAAGTAGGACAGCGCGCCGACCGCCATTTCGTCGTTGGCGCAGAACAGGGCCGTGCAGCGATGCCCCGATTCCACCAGTTCCTTGGCCGCGGCCCAGCCACCGGCCGGCGAGAAGTCGCTCTCGGCAACCCACATGCGGCTGGTATCGATGCCGCCGTCCTGCAACTCCGCCATGAAGCCCTCGACGCGCGCCACGTTGTCGGCGAGGCGCGACGGGCCTGCCACCACGGCGATATCGCGATGCTTGTGGTCCAGTAATGCGCGCGCGGCCAGCCGGCCGCCAAGCTTATGGTCCAAAGTGAAGCACTGGTCCGGAATGCTGGCCAGGTTGTGGTTCAGCACCACGATCCTGCCCTGCTGCGCACCCATGGCCGCGACGTCTTCGTCCAGCAAAGCGCTGGTCATCACGATCAGGCCGTCGCAGCCGCGTTCCATCAGGAACTGTATGCCGTCCTTGGCCTGCTTGCGTTCATCGCCCAGGCCCACCCCAAAGGCCACCACCATATGCAGGCCGGCAGTGCGCAGCTCCGTGTCAATGATCTGCAGGATGGGCGTGTAGAAGGTGCCGCTCAGGACTGGAATATAAACACCGATCATCTGGCTGGTGCCGGTCAACAGCGTGCGCGCCGCATGCGACGGGCGAAATCCCAGTTCGTCGATTGCCTTCTTTACCTTTTCAAGCGTGGCTGGCGACACCGAGCCTTTGCCGCTGACGACACGGGAGGCGGTGCCCAAACCTACGCCCGCCAAGCGGGCTACGTCTTTGATAGTGGCCACTGGAATCCTTTTCTTCTTATAACGTCATCGCGAGCATACTTGAAGCGCCCGCCAAATCAAAGCGCTTGCCGCTGTCCGGATCGAACAGCGACGCGCGTTGTGCATCAATCTCGAATGCGACCGCATCATCCGGCGCAACTGCGCGGCCACCCTGCAGGATGCACGACAGCTGCTTGCCGCTGCAATCCAGCCACACCACGCGGTGGGCGCCCATCGGCTCCACCAGGGTCACCCTGCCTTGCAGCGAACCGCCCGGCGCCAGCGAAATGTGTTCCGGACGCACGCCCAAAACGGCCTTGCGCCCGGCCATCGCAGCAGCCATCCCGCCCAGCGCCAGCCGCAGGCCACCGCCAGAGAACATGCCGCCTGCGCCGACTTCGCCGTCAATGAAATTCATGGCCGGCGCACCAAGAAAACCGGCGACGAACAGGTTCGCGGGCCGTTCGTATACTTCGCCCGGCGTGCCGACCTGCTGGACCTGCCCCGCACGCATCACGACAATGCGGCTGGCGAGCGTCATCGCCTCCACCTGGTCGTGCGTCACATAAATCATGGTGGCGCCCAGTTGCTGGTGCAGCAGCTTGAGTTCGCGCCGCAAATCCGTGCGCAGCTTGGCGTCGAGGTTGGAAAGCGGTTCATCGAACAGGTAGACGCTGGCCTCGCGGACCAAGGCACGGCCAATCGCCACCCTTTGCCGCTGCCCGCCCGACAGGGCCGCCGGCTTGCGGCCAAGCAGTTCGCCCAAATGCAGCATCGCGGCCACGCGGTCCACGCGGCGTTTGATCTCCGCCTTCGCCACGCCCGCAATGCGCAGGCCAAACGACATATTCTTCTCGACCGTCATGGTGGGGTACAGGGCATATGACTGGAACACCATGCCGATCTCGCGCTCGCTCGGGTCCGTACGCGACATGTCCTTGCCGCCGATCTCGATCGTGCCGCCGCTGGTTTCCGTCAGCCCCGCGATACTATGCAACAGCGTCGACTTGCCGCAACCGGAAGGCCCCAGCAGGACCAGGAATTCGCCCTCCTCCACCTCCAGGTCGAGGTCCCGGATGATGGCGTTCCCGCCCAAGGTAATGTCCAGCTTTTTAAGACTTACGTTCGACATCCGTTCAACCTTTCACTGCGCCGGCAGCGATGCCGCGCACGAACCAGCGGCCCGACAAGAAATAGATCGTCAATGGCACCAGCGCCGTCAGGATCGTGGCGGCCATATTGACGTTGTAAAGACGGGTTCCCGTCGTCGTGTTGATCACATTGTTCAACTGCACCGTCATCGGCAGGTTGTCGCGGCCCGCAAACACCAGGCCGAGGATGTAATCGTTCCACACGCCTGTGAGCTGCATGATCGCCGCCACCACCAGCATCGGCGCCGACAGGGGCAGCATCACATGCCAGAAAATGCGCCAGAAGCCGCCGCCGTCGATGCGCGCGGCATGGAACAGCTCCTGCGGCAGCGCCGCATAGTAATTGCGGAAAAGCAGCGTCAATACCGGCATGCCGAACACCAGGTGCACGATTACGATTGCCGGCAGCGAACCAAACACGCCCAGGCCGGCCATCATGCGCACCAGCGGGTAGATCATCACCTGCACCGGCACAAAGGCACCCAGCAGCAAGATGCCGAACAGCAGGCTGGCGCCGCGCGGCCGCCAGAAAGACAAAGCGTAGCCATTCAGCGCACCGAGCGCGATCGGCACAACCGTGCTTGGCACAGCGATGCGTACCGAGTTCCAGAACCCGCCCTGCACGCCCTCGCAGGCAGCGCCGGTGCAGGCCTCGCTCCAGGCAGCACGCCAAGCATCCAGTGTAGGGGCCAACGGCAATGCAAAGATATTCCCCAGCCGGATTTCATCCATCGACTTCAATGAAGTAGCCAGCATCACGTATAGCGGCAGCAGGAAGAACAGCGCCGCACTGGCCAGGAAGGCATATAGCCCGATGCGCGCCGCCTTCATGCCGCGCCTTTCCGGCTGCGGGCATAGGCCCACGGCGCCAGCAAAGCGAGTACCGTCAGCAGCAACACCACGGCGCCGGCCGAGGCCAGGCCGATATTCGCGCGCAGGAACAGGTGGTCCATGATGAATTTCGCCGGCACTTCGCTGGCTGTGCCGGGCCCGCCCTGGGTCATTGACACGACGGCATCGTACAGCTTCACCACCATGGTCGCCAGCAGGATGAACACCGTCGCCAGTGTCGGCGCCAACATTGGCAGCACAATGGAAACGTAGACGCGCCAAACTGGTATGCCATCCAGCCGCGCCGCTTTCCAGATCTCAGGATCGACGCCGCGCAGGCCAGCCAGCATCAGCGCCATCACAAAGCCCGAGGCCTGCCACACTGATGCCAGCACGACCGTGTAGAGAACCATATCCTGGTCTACCAGCCAGTCGATCTCGACACCGGGAATACCTCCCGGCGTCAATATCCACTGCCATACAAGCCCGGTCGCGACAAACGACATCGCATACGGATACAGGAACACGGTACGCAATGCGCCCTCACCTGCCACCTGTCGGTCGATCGCGGCGGCCAGCAGGAAACCGATCACCATGCAGGCCAGCACGAACAGCAGTCCAAACAGCGCCAGGTTTTGCAGCGACAAGAGCCAGCGCTCGTTGTCGAACAAGCGCTCGTACTGCGCCATACCGACCAGCTTACTGGTCGCGATGCTGCGCGAACTGGTGAGCGATACATAGAACGTCCAGGCGAACGAGCCCAGATAGCCCACGCAAACCGTCAGCAACATCGGCAACATCGGCAACAGCGCCGCATAGGACATGGCTCGGCGCACTGCTTAGTTCCTCAATGCTGCGGCCAGCGCCTTCTGCGCTTTGTCCACCGGCATCGACGTGTTCCAGTAAGCGGTCAACGCATCCTGCACCGCACCGTTCTGGTCAGGCGTCAGATAAATTTCGGGCGCGCCGGCCTGGCGATTACGGTCGCGCATGATGGCGGCGCCAGCCCGCGCACAGACGTCGAGCTGGCTGGTATCGGCATCGGCGCGCGGCGGCACCGAGCCTTTCAGCTTGTTGAAGTTCACCTGGGTTGCGGGCGCCAGCAGCACTTTCGCCATCAGCTTTTGTGCCTGCTGTACCTCCGCGCTTTCCGAGCGCGGGAAGACAAACGCATCGCCCTGAATCAGGTAAGGCGAATTCACGCCGAGGCCAGGAATGCAGCCGTAATCGACGCCGGGTGCCATTTTCGCATTGCTGAATTCACCCTTGGCCCAATCGCCCATGATTTGCACGCCGGCTTTGCCGCTGACCAGCATCGCAGTCGCATCATTCCAGTTGCGGCCCGGCGAGGCTGGATCGACGTAGGACTGCAGCCGCTTGTAGGCCAGCAGCACCTTGCGTACCGCTTCCGAGTTGATCGCGCGCTGGTCGCGGTCGCGCATCACCTGCAGGTAGAGCTGGCGCCCGCCCATATTCGCCAGCAGCGACGCAAACAGGATGTGTTCCTGCCATGCCTGCCCGCCGTGCGCCAACGGCACCAGTCCGGCGGCCTTCAGCTTATCCAGTGCCGCATACAGTTCATCGACGGTTGCAGGTTCCTTTAGAATGCCAGCCTTCTTGAACGCGGCCTTGGAATACCAGATCCACGTCTGCATGTGGACGTTCATCGGCATCGCGTAATAATGGCCATCGATGCGGATGGTGTTCACGATCGGTTCCGGCAGCGTGGATTCCCAGTGCTCCTGGCGCGCCACGTCGTCCAGCTGCACCAGCATGTCCTGGTCCACGATATCGAGGAACTGTTTGGAGATATTGAACTGCGCGGCGGCCGGCGCCTTGCCGCCAACCATGCGGTTAAGCGTGACTGCACGGGCCTGTTCGCCGCCGGCAATCGCAGTATCGATCCAGGTGCCGCCGGCGGCACGGTAGGCGTTCGCGAGCTGCTTGACGGCAGCGGATTCGCCGCCTGACGTCCACCAGTGGATCACTTCCGCGCTCGGCCCGGCAGCCTGCGCGGATGCGGCGCCGAGCGCCATTGCACAAGCAAATAACTGCTTAAACATCCCGTCTCCTGTAGTGTGCTGCTTATTTTTGGAAACGTTACCAATTTCACGGGCGGGTGTCAACAGAATAACAGGAAAGGCCCTCATGGCGAAAACGCAACGTGTACCGGAAAACGATTGAAATCGTATAAATCCCTGGGCTATCCTGTTTTTGCTGCCGGCGCACGCCGGTCGCGCGATCGGGAGAGTTTGTCCCACCCATGGACAACGCCGAAGGAGCAAGCCGCCCCCGGAATCTCTCAGGCCCAAGGACCGGTCGCGTGTTTTCAAAACTCTGAAGAGCCGCCGGCAAAGCAGCGCTGGCGCACCGAAGGAGCAAGCAGGCCGCCAACGCCTGTGAAACTCTCAGGTCCAGCACAGAGGGGGCAGTCACCTCGCACCTCAAAGATATCTGACCAACCTTCAGAGGAGTAGTCACATGCATATGCATCGACTCTGGCTGCGCATTGCCTGCGCAGCGATGATAGCCGCCCCGTTCCTGGCAAAAGCAGACAACGGCGCGGCATTGCAGGCCGCCAAACGCGGACTCGCACAATTCGCCGAGCACCAGCAGGCGATCCGTCCCGGTAGTGCACCGGTCGATTTCCCGCTCGATATCACGGACGTGGGCGACTTGAAGCAAGCCACGGTCGGCCATGGCTTTGAGGTCTACACTGTGGATCCGAAAGAACTGCTGGCACGCGGCGACCTGGCCTCCCTGGCCAAACCGACAGGCGAATGGCGCTTCGTCATTTCCTTGCACGGAAAGCCGATCGGGCTGGCGACTGTGCAGCAAGTGAACGGCCGCTATGAAACCGTCGCATATGGCGCTTCAGTGCTGGCGAAAGACGTGGATGCCGCCATGGCCGTCCACGGCAACGGCGCGCGCTCCAACCTGCGCTTCATCCGCATCTACCAGGCACGTGCCGACCTGCTGGAAGTTGACCGCGCCAGGTTCGCCCCGCTGCATTCAGCCCGCGAATCGCTGCTGCTGCAGAAGAACGGCAGCCAGCTGGTCGAAGGCGCCGATTTGCTGGAGCCGTTGCGCGCCGCAGTCAAAGCCAACATCGAAGCATTCCGCTAAGGAGGAGCCGAACATGAAAATCGCAAAAATCGCGGCCGGCGCTGCGCTGGTGCTTGCCCTGCCCTCCGCCTTTGCTCAATGGCGCACGCTGAACGTTCCGTTGACCATCCAGGAGCACAGCCAGTGGTGCTGGTCAGCCTCCAGCAAAGCGGTGCTGAATTTTTACAACCGGACGCCGAGCCAATGCCAGATCGTGAACTGGGCCTACGGCATCAATTACGCCTGCGGCAACAGCACCTTCAACTGGAACAGCTACGCCAATCGCCCGAACAATATGTACGGCACTTCGGGCAGCGTGCAGAACATCCTGGGAAATTGGGGCGTTTCGAATACGGCGATCAACAACTACCTGTCGTGGAATTCGGTGGTGAATGAGATCAATGGCAACCGCCCCTTCGTGATCCGCTACGGCTGGAGCAGCGGCGGCGGCCATATCATGGTGGGACGCGGCTATGAAACTTACAACGGAACCAACTACATCTACATCATGAATCCGTGGCCAGGCGAGGGGCAGACTTACCGCACCTTTGCTTCTGCTGTCAGCGCATCCGACCATAATTGGACGCATACGCAGCGCATGAACGTCAGCCCTTGATTGAAAAAACCCGCCGGGACCGACCCGGCGGGCTTTTTCGCTTTAGTTGCTACCGCCCAGCTGCTCCAGCTTGGCCGCCCACTTTTTCGACTCGTCTACATTACGGGCCGTCCCCACGCCGTTTTCAAGCAGGTAGACCAACTTGCGGATGGCAGTGACTTCGCCCTGCTCCGCCGCCTGCCGATAGTAGACTGCGGCCTGGGTGTAATCCTTCTTCACGCCCTGGCCCATCCAGTACATGCCTGCCAGCCGTACCTGCGCCTGTGCGCTACCCAGCTTGGCTGCCTGCTGGTACACGATTGCAGCCTGCGGCATATCAACCGGGCCGCCCTTGCCCAAGTCGAGCATCACAGCGAGGTTGGTCGCGGCATCTTTGTTGTCCTGGGCCGCCGATTTTGTGAACCATGCGCGCGCCTGTGCCAGGTCCTGCGCTACGCCATCGCCGGTGGAGTACAGCAGGCCAGCGTAAAACTGCGCCATTGCGTGCCCTTGTTCAGCCGCTTTCAAGTACCACTCCAGCGCTTGCGCAGGATCTTTCGGCACCGTGTTGCCGGTATGGTAGGCCACAGCGAGGTCATACTGCGCGTTGGCGTCACCAGCGACCGCGCGCTTGCGGATCGGCGCGAGCGGGCCGGCAGCCTGGCGCTCCATGGCCGCAATCAGGGTCAGTGCTTCCTGCGCAGTCTTGCTGCCGGCTGCAGCAGCTTTCTGGTACCACTGCTTGGCCTGCGCCTGGTCGGCAGGAACGCCCCGGCCTTCGAAGTACATGCCCGCCACCTGCTCGATCGCTGCCACGTCGTTCTGCTCGATAGCCTTGCGCAGCAGGGCCAGGGCGCCGGCACCATCCTGCTTGATACCGCGGCCCGCGGCCATCAGGCCGGCAAGCTGGCGCATCGAGGGGACATTGCCCTGGTCGACAGCGCGCGAGTACCACTTCACGGCTTCAACGTCGTTCTGGTCTGTGCCTTGGCCGCGCTCATACATCATGCCCAGGTTGAACTGCACATTGGGGTCATTGCTGCGGGATGCCTGCTCAAAGAAACCACGGAAAGCGCGCGCGTAATTGCCTTTTGCGTACTCTTCGTTAGGGGTGCGGGAAAAAGCCTGTGCATGTGCGAATTGCACGGGGAGATGCAGGCAAGCCAGGAGTGCTACGTACCGAAACTTCGACGCCATATTAGTTACTTGCTAGGTGGAAAATATAAATTATATAAACTCTCCATTAAGCAACATAATATAAATGAAAACTTTGATGCTTTTTAACAACAAGCAACTGGCGCTGCAAAAGCAAAAAGCCCGCTGGCACATGCCTAGCGGGCTTTTCTAATAAGAGCCTGACGATAACCTACTTTCACACTGGTTGCAGCACTATCATCGGCGC
>NZ_LMDB01000036.1 GCF_001425005.1 Duganella sp. Root336D2
AATGCAGGAATTACGGGGCAGCGCCATGCAGCTGTGGAATTGGAAATGGGCACAGCTTAAACTAAGCGGCAAAGTGTCTTGACTGATGGGTCCACTTTAGGCCGCCACCGCACGTTTGAGTAGAGTGGCGTTGTGACAATTAGAGATATTTTGCAATGTGGCAAAATGTTATGCTGTCCGAAAATCCTGGCCTTTACTGTCAAGGGCACGCTAGGGGATCGTCCACTTACCGGCTATTGCGAGATTAAAATGGCAAAAGTAATAAGCTTTTTCAATAATAAAGGTGGCGTCGGCAAGACGACGACTTCGACAAATGTTGCCGCCGGGTTGGCGCAAAAATTCGGAAAGAAGGTGTTGTACATCGATCTTGATCCGCAATGTAACTCCACGCTACTCATAACTGGCGAAGAAAAAGTAACGGATTGCTATTGGATTAACCCGGGTAAAACCGAAACGATCCTTGACGTGGTAGCACCTCTTCTAGAAGACGAACCCACAATTGCATTCGACAAAAAAATGGTTAACACCATGCCTAATAGATTCGGGGTGCATATTTTGATGGGGCATCCTCGATTGTCCGCGATCGAAGATCGTCTGGGTGATGCTTGGGTGAAATTGGCTGGCGGCGAGATAGGAGCACTTAGGAAGACAAATTGGTGCCATGCTTTACTTACGGAGCTGCGAGATAGTTACGATTACATCTTCATTGACTTAGGACCTAGCCTTGGGTCATTAAATAGATCTGCTTTAATTGCGTCTGACTTCTTTGTGACTCCCATGTCCATAGATATCTTCAGCATTATTGGTCTTCGTAATATATCTGATTGGTTAACTCAATGGATAAGAAGGTACGAGCGCGGTGTGGAGAATCTTATTCAAAATGATCAGGAAAAATTACTTGATAAGTACCCGGTCCGCCGCGATTTGCCGATAAAATCAGGCTGTATCGGTTACACCACTCAGTCGTATGCTACGCGAAAAAATAAGGATGGTGAGAAACGCCCGACTCATGCTTTTGAAAATATATTGAATCAATTTGGGGAAGAGTTTGTTTTAAATTTAGGTAATTTCATGGCTGATTCAGCTAAAGACTCCTTAGTTCTTGGGGAAATACCTAACATGTTTAGTCTTGCGCCGCTCGCGCAAAAGAATTCATCTCCGATTCGGGCTCTCAAAGCTAGTGACGGTATTTTTGGAGCTCACTACTCTCAAGCAAAAGTTTATTCTGAAATATTTGATTCCGTATCTGCGAATTTGATTTCTAATACGGGGGGCTAATTATGATAAATTGGCCAAATTCGCTGGTTGAGGAAATTGCTTCAAAACGAGCAATTCTCTTTCTAGGGTCCGGTATATCTTCGAGCTCTACTAATGCTGCTGGTATACGTCCGCCATCTTGGAAAAAGCTACTTGAGGATGCCGTGGCGAAGTTTGTAACCCGGCCTGAGGACATTAAATTTGTAACAGAACTCTTGCAGAAAGAGTTATTTCTAGATGCTGCGGAAGTCGTGTTTGATGGGGTTCCACAAGCTGATCGCCGAGTATTTTTCCAGGATGTTTTTGCCGTTCCAAGATTTAAGGCATCTGATTACCACGCGGCAATACAGGGAATTAACGCTAAGATTGTTATTACTACAAATTATGATCAACTATATGAGGAACAATGTGGTGCTCTAGCCGCTGGGCGCGGTTATGCTGTAAGAAAATATAATGATCGAAATATTTTGAATGATGTACGCTCAAAAGATAATTTGATTGTAAAAGCGCACGGTTGCGTTAATAATACTGATGCGCTTATTTTAACTAGATCAGATTATTTTAAAATTAAGAAGGAGCATTGGCAGTTTTATAATGTTTTGGACAGCCTTCTTACCGTGAATACC
Organism: Duganella sp. Root336D2; assembly: GCF_001425005.1. Taxonomy (GTDB): domain Bacteria; phylum Pseudomonadota; class Gammaproteobacteria; order Burkholderiales; family Burkholderiaceae_D; genus Rugamonas. The sequence continues at coordinate 1,884 of NZ_LMDB01000036.1, forward strand.
GTAGTGTTCCTAGGTTGTAGCATGACAGACCCAGATATACAGCTTGTATTGGAAAACACGAATATTGCGGCGTCTTCGGATCATACTCATTACGCTGTTTTACCTAAGGGAAGGCACCCAGCGTTGCTCCGTGCCATGGAAAATTCATACAACATCAAAGCACTTGAGTATGATTATGACGCAGCTGGCGGACATAGCGTTCTCTATGATAGCCTTGTTGATTTAAAGTCAAGGATTGATGACGTTAGGCAAGTGTTGATTTAGGGTACTTGGCCAGTTCGGCCCCCGTTCGGCGTTCGGCAGCCGCAAGCCCTTGACCCGCATCAACTTTCTGACAGGGATGCCACGGCAGCAGGTATACTGTTTCGGGATTAGATCGGCTTTCAAGGGGCTCCGCTGCGGCGGCCAGGAAAGCCGTTACGTTTCTTCGACTTGGTGCCCATAGATTTGCAGGATCGTCGTTCTGTTAATCCGCAGGTCCCTGGTTCGAGTCCGGGTCGGGGAGCCAGAGCACAGAAAAGCCTTTTATCGACGCTCGGATTCGAGGGTGATCTACAGCTTGTTGCCGGGCAATTGAGTTGCGGCGGCGCTTCGCCCGCCGGCTGGCCTGAAAAAGCAGTAAAATACCGCGGTACTGAAAGCCCAACCATTCGGTTGGGCTTTTTGCTTTGCGCGGGAGGATGTCATGGCAAAAAAGAAAGAGGAGCTCGATCCGGAAACCCTGGAACTGATCCAGTGGTGTATCGAGGTGGAAGGATTCCTGGTCAAAGGCGGCGCCACGGTGGAGCAGGCCCAAGACCATATCGAAGAACAAGTTGAATGGTTCACCGACCTGTTCTATGACGGACTGACGCCGGAAGAGGCGGCAAAGGAAGCGCTGGCCTGAACCGGACAGGCGCTGAAAAAAAAAGGCTTTGCGATCGCTCGCAAAGCCTTTTTGCTTTGTGCCGCCCGTGAGGGCGGCAGCACCTTCAATTAGAAGCGGTAGGTTGCGCTTACGTTGAAGTAACGGCCCTGATTGCTGTGCAGCTGCTCGGAGTAGCCGCCCAGCGGGTAGAAGCTGGTGGTGTCGATACCCGAGTTCGGAACGTATGGCGCCTTTTCGTCGAACAGGTTCTTGATGTTCACCGACAGGGTCAGGTTCTGGATACCGGTGTAGGTGTAGCCCAGGCCGACGGTAGTCCAGCTGTTGATCTGGCATTTCGGGAAGTAGGCTTCATACAGCGGCACGTTCGGGTCGCGGTTCGGCGCTGCATCGGTCGGCTTCTTGGTACCGTAGTGGCAGAACGGCGCAGCGTACGTGGTATCTGCGTCGTACTGGCGCATCAGCGAGATTGGACCGACGTACTGGATCGAAGCGTTGACCGAGTGAACATCAGCGAAGCGCCAGGTGGTCGACAGGTAGCCTTTGAAGCGCGGCACGCGGGTGTTGTTGCTCAGGTTCCAGTCCCACAGGCCTGGGTCCTTGCCAACCACATTGTGCTCGATGTCGCCTGCATTCTGGGCGATCTTGTACGAGTGCGTGTAGGTACCGGAGAACTTGGTCAGCAGGTTGCCCCACGAGCCGAGCTTGTTGGTGATGGTCGCGTCGAAGTCGATACCTTTGATATCTTTCGCGCCCTGGTTCAGCCATGGCTCTTTGACCATCAGCAGCGGGCCGGTACCCGGGATCGGGTTGCCGTTGGCGTCAGTCACAAAGTTAACCGGGTTGGTGTCACGTACGATGTTGTCCGGATTGCGATCTTCGTGCTTCAGGGCTTCGGACGCGGAGCCCAGGATCACTTCGCCTTCCTTGCGGATGCGGAAGTAGTCGATGGTGATGCCGACGTTGGACAGCGGAGCCAGGATCAGGCCCAGGGTGTAAGACTTGGATTTCTCTGGCTTCAGGTCCGGATTGAAACCACCGGTGCCGGCTGCGGATTTGCCGCAATCGAGTGGGGTTGCATTTGGTTTCGGGGTTTTCTCGTCGACTTCGCAGCGCTTCGGATCAAACAGGTTACGCAGGAAGAACTGCGAACCGCCCGGGGTGACCTGGTTCAGCGCAGGAGCGCGGAAGCCACGGCTGTATGCACCGCGTACGGCGAATTGTTCGACCGGGGTCCACTTGATGCCGAACTGCGGCACGCGGCTGGTTTCCAGTTTCTCGAACTTGTCGATACGGCCGGCAGCGCTCAATTCCAGCGTTTTCAGCACAGGTGCACGGAATTCCGTATAGAACGATTTGACGTCGCGCTGGCCGTGCAGCACAGTGTTGGACAGGCCCAGGATGTTGCCGGTTGCCAGCAGTTCATCCGGATTCAGGTCCATCTTCTCCTTGCGGTATTCGCCGCCGAGCGCCACAGCCATTTTGCCGCCAGGCAGTTCCGGGCCGAATTCGCGGTTGGCGCGCAGGTCGATCTGGGTGAAGGACGAGGAGTTGTTGGAGGTTACGTCACGGCTCAGGGTTGGGTCGGCCGCCAGTTGCGCCAGGGTGGTGCCGGTGTTCAGCTTGCGCAGGGTTGGCAGGTACAGTTGGCCCAGGGAGGTGTCCTTGCGGCGGGCTTCGTTCCACAGCAATGCGGATTCGATGTCCCAACCCATGGCCGAACCACGTACGCCGGCCAGGGCGCGCAGGTAGTCATTGCGGTTGTTGTTACCGGCTGGCAGGTTTTCAAAGCGATAACCCACCGAAGCGCGAGCGTTCGGGAATGGATTGTCCGGATGGCCGATTTCCAGGATTGCCTGGAATGGGTCGGTGGTGCCAATCTGGGTGAAGTTGGTGGTCTGGGACTGGCCCAGGACACGCGGACCGCTGGTGCCGGTATAGGTACGCTCGGAGCGGCTGAAGGCTACCTCAGCGAATGCGGACCAGTTGTCGTTGATGCGGATTTCGCCGCGGCTCATCAGGTTGGTGTCTTTGCCGGCCGACTGTGCTTCCAGGTATTTCAGCAGGTCGTAGTTACAGAACTTGCGGTTCATGAACACGGAGGTGCTAGGCAGCCCAGTGGCAGGAGTGCCAGTGATCTGCTGGGAAGGATCGCAGTTCAGCGTAATATTCAGGCGCTGGTCGCGGTTGGCCTGGGTCACGCCGAAGTTCTTCGAGCCCGGTGCGGATTCGCGATAGAACACTGGAGAAGCCGAAACAGTGCTGCCGAACTGGGTGGCGTAGCGGTTGTTCAGGGTCTGGTAGGTGTCCCATTCGATGTCGCGTGCTTCGTCGCGGCGGGTGCGGTCGCGGTGCGCTACGTCCAGGGTGGCGAAGATGTTGTAGCCGTCGGTGGCCAGGTCGCCTTTACCGACGACCAGGTTCATACCCTGGCGGCCGAACTTGCCGTCGTCATTGACGCCGGCGCGGGCGGAGACTTCCACGCCCTGGTAATTGGTCTTGGTGATGAAGTTGATAACGCCTGCAACGGCGTCGGAGCCGTAAATTGCCGATGCGCCTTCCTTCAGGATTTCCACGCGTTCCAGCGCCGAGACCGGGATGCTGTTCAAGTCGTACAGCGACGAGTTACCGTCGTTCGGGTCGGCGTAAGCGCCGATCACGACGCGGCGGCCATTCAGCAGCACCAAGGTCGAGGTCGAGCTCAGGTTGCGCAGCGAAACAGTCGCCGCGCCGCGCGAGAAGCCGCCGTCGGTCACGTCGAAGTTGTTGTCGGAGCCCACCGCTGGGATGGTTTTCATCAGTTCCTGGACGGACTGCGCGCCAGTGTTCTTGATGTCTTGCGCGGTCAGGACTTGTACAACGTTGGTGCTTTCCTTGGCGGTACGCTTCAGGTTGGAGCCCGTGACGTACACGGTGGTCGGCGCTGGGCTGGCTGCTTGTTGCGCCAGTGCGTAGTCAGCACCGCCGAATGCCAGCAGTACAGCCAACGCGCCTTGTTTCAGTGCGAGTTGCTTGGTCAAAACATTTCTCCCTATCGGTTTTACTATTGATTACCAGTGGCTTGTTGCTATCACTTATTAGGTTGTGATATGGGCGCCACTATCGCACGAGGGTGTAATCTTTTGATAGGATTTAGTGTCAGATAAGCAATTATTTGTGTGGTAATAGTTGTTTTTCGGTCAAAGCGAAAGGTTTAATCGGTAGTTGCTTGCGAATTGTCAGGCCCGCAAACAGTGCCAGGAGGCGACTGTTGCGGGTTTGCGGACAAGCCGCGCCGTCAGGCGACGTGGTAGACCATGGAAGCACCGCCCACCGGCGTCCCTTGATCGTTGAGCTGGGCCACGTTGATCTGGTACTGGCTTCCTGGCGCGGAGGCGGCTGGGACGCTGGTCTGGAGCGCCAGCGGATACATCATGGCTGCGTCTTTTTCCATGGTGACCCTGACCACCGACTGGCGGATTTCGACATAACGCTTGCCATTGCGTAGCACCACGTCGCCGCCTTCCACAGCCACATTGCCGAGTGTGCGATGCGGCAGGCAGTCGAAGTGCGAGCCTTTCGCCAGCGTCAAAATGCCGCAACAGCAGGCGAAACGGGTCTTGACGCGGGTGTCTTGCAGGAAGACCAGGCCGCAGTCCTTTTTCATGTCTTCATCGCCGTGGGTCTGGCCCGGCACCGGGTCGACCTGGTTGTCGAAATCGATGGCAGGGAAGGCTGAACCATCTTCATCCAGCGATAGCGTGAGCGGCATGGTTTCTGGCAGGTGGCTGCGGTCGATCACCAGCGTCATGCGCGCTTCACGGTTGTAGCGGCTACCCGCCACGAAGGGGAAGGCTGCGCCGGCGCCGGCCAGCACGTCGATCACCGACAGGTTGCGCTGCGCGAGGTTGTTGCGGCGCGCGCTGATCGGGTCCCCGGTCAGCGGCGCGGTGGCAAAGGCGTAGTCGTTGTCGGAGTTGACGACGGCCAGCAGGCAAGGGTGCCATGGGTGGTTGGCCTGCCAGCCATACAGGTCTTCCGTTTGCGCCGCTTCGATGCGGAACTTGGCCATGACCGTGCCGCCGGCCGGTACGTTGGCAAAGCTGGTGGTGATCCCGGTGGGGCTGACGTGCATGGCGTCGACCTGGCTCCAGTCGGGCGGATAGACGAACTGCAGCCCGACGTACGGCGTAATGCGGGTGCTGACCGAAACATTGCGCGCGTCGCGGGCGCCCTTGTTGGTGACGCGCACGTAGATGTAGTTGGCCTGGCCGCGTTCCACGTTCTTCGATTGCAGCGGGTCGCTGGGTACAAAGACGTTGTCGTCGTTGATGCGCACCACGATGTCGGAGAAGTCCCAGAAATTGCCGCCGCTGAAAGGCTCGCTGCCGCTGTCGGACGGGGCATCCTTGATCATCACATCCGCTTCATCGAGGGCGCGGAAGACGTTGATGCGGCCGTAGCCCATCTCCTGGTTCCAGCTGCCGTTCGACTTGCCTGCAGTGTCGGCATACGCCACGGCGCCAACTTTCTGTGCGGTGCGTTCGATGTGGCCGCGCACCTGCATATTGTCCAGGGTCGGGTAGACGCTGCGGATCAGGGCCGCCAGGCCGGCCACATGCGGCGTGGCGGAGGAGGTGCCGTTGAATACCAGGTCATAGTCGGTGGCGTTGTACCCCGCCGCGCCCTGCCGGTCGGTGGTCGGGATGTGCACGCCGGGCGATACCACCGAGATCTGCGGGCCGAAGTTGGAGCCCCAGGGTTCGCCGTCCGGGCTGCCCGGCGTTTTGCGGTTGTCGACTTCGTCCGAGGCGCCGACGGCGATCACCAGCGGATTGGTGGCGGGGTAGGTGATCGGGCCGTTGTAGTTGTGGGTGGCGACGCACATCACCAGGTCGTTATTGAAGGCGCTCTGGATGGCGGGATCGATGATGGCCGGACTCCAGCCGTTCCAGCCGAAGCTCATGCTGATGATGCTGGCGCCATTGGCGGAGGCGTAGTTGATGCCGGCGGCGACTTCGACGTCGGTCCAGGCGTCAAAGGCGACCGGCAGGATCCGCGCATCGCCGGCGACGCCGGTGACGCCGGTACCGTTGTTGTAGGTGGCGGCCACGATGCCGGCGCAGGCGGTGCCGTGGTTGCCGGTAGGTGAACCGTCGCCGCTCATGGTGCCGAGGTTGATGCCGGGGGCGGCGAAGCGCAGGTCGGGGTGGGTCAGGTCGCAGCCTTCATCGAGCACGCAGACCACGGTGGTGGCGGCGCCGGTGGTGATGTCCCAGCCGGTGGTGCCGGGGCCGCCCGCTTCAATGCGCGTCATGTCCCACTGCTGCGGGAACAGCGTGTCGTTGGGAGCGATCGAGGTCGGCGTCAGCAGCGGCATGGTCTCGAACTGGAAGTCGGAAATCGGCGCGTTGGGAACCTGGCGCAGGCGTTCGCGCAGCTGGTAGGCGTTGATCTCCTTGATATTGCTGATCTGTAGATAATGGTGGCCATTCAGGTAGCGCGATTTTTCCACGACCTCCTGGATCGCCGGTTCGGCCGCGCCTTTAGCGCCCAGTCCTTCCGGCAGCTTGAAGCCTGCATCGCGCTGGCGCAGCTTGACCAGGGCTACGTGCGGCAGGGGCGCCATCAGGGCGCGGCGGCCGCGCTGGCCGGCCTGGCGGTAAACCGGACCGATCCAGTCGATCCCCAGTTGGGCGCCGGCCTCTTCGATCCTGGCGAGGCGCCCGTCATCCAGCGGGCGGCGCGACTGCACGAAGTAGCGGGTCTTGGTATGGTTGACGCGTTCACCCGGCACCATGCCTTCATCCGCTTCGTCTTCCAGGAACAGGTCCACGCTGTGCAGGCATTGTTCGACGGCGCCACGCTCTTTCGGCTGTTTGAGTGCGACGAGAAGGCGGGTGGTATCGAGCGCCAGCGTGGCGCCCGAGGCATGGCTCATTTCTTGCGGAAAATTCTTCATGATGTCTCCTGGCGAGTTCGGGAATCCCCTTTTGTTGCGGGGATCAAACCAGTCTAAGAGGGCTATTTGATCGGGCTTTGACCTGCGTCTATCATGCGGCATATACCAACCGGAGACAGCCATGAAAAACTTCGCTTCTGTCGTTGCCGTGTTCGCCATCTTCGCTGCCCAGCCTGCTTTGGCGCTGGAGCAGTCCGCTGCCATCAAGGTCACCAGATTGCTGCAGTCGCCGTCCAGCTGGAATGGCGCGGCGCTGGCCTATCCGGGCGGACAGGCGGAAGTCACGGCGCTGCTGGTTGAAATCGCCCCTGGCGGCGAAACCGGCTGGCACCTGCATCCTGTGCCGTCGTTCGGCTACGTGCTGGAAGGCGAACTGGAAGTGAGCCTGAAAGACGGGACCGTCAAGCGGGTGGTGGCCGGACAGGCACTGGCCGAAGTGGTGAATACCTTGCATAACGGCCGCAATGTGGGCAAGGGGCCAGTCAAGCTGCTGGTGTTCTATGCGGGAGCTGTGGGTAGCACACTGACGGTCAAGGAATAGTGCTTGAAACTTATAGTGGGTATATAATGCGCGCTATTTTGCGGCGACAGACCGCAACCTGTGGGGAGAATAGGGGACATCCATCAAACCGCCCACAAGGAAAGAACATGATGAAGTTGTCCAAGATGCACGTGCTGGTGAGCCTGGCCACTGTGCAGATGGCCGCCATGGCCCAGGAAGCAGCCCAGGCCCCAGCCGGCCAAATGGAAGTAGTGACCGTTACCGCACAGCGCCGCGCCGAGAATATCCGCGACGTGCCGGTGTCCGTATCTTCGTTCAAGGCCGAAAAGCTGGACATCCTGCTGTCCGGCGGACAGGATATTCGCGTCCTGGCGGGCAAGACGCCGTCGCTGAACGTCGAATCGTCGACCGGCCGTGTATTCCCGCGCTTCTACATCCGCGGCTACGGTAACGCCGACTTCGCCGTGTTCGCCTCGCAGCCGGTTTCGCTGATTTACGACGACGTGGTGCAGGAAAACCCGATCCTGAAGGGTTACCCGATGTTCGACCTGGCCAACGTGGAAGTGCTGCGTGGCCCGCAAGGCACCCTGTTCGGCCGTAACACCCCGGCCGGCGTGGTCAAGTTCGAATCGGCCAAGCCAAGCCTGCGCGGCGTGGAAGGCTTCTACAACGTCTCCTACGCAAGCGATGCTACCGTCAACCTGGAAGCAGCCGCCAACGTGCCGCTGTCGAAAGAGTGGGCCCTGCGCGTATCGACTCTGCGCCAGCACCGCGACGACTTCGTCAGCAACACCTTCACCGGCCAGCCTGATGCGCTGGAAGGCTACAACGAGCACGCAGAGCGCGTGCAGGTGCTGTACCAGCCGAACGGCGTGTTCAATGCCCTGTTCAACGTGCACCAGCGCCAGACCACCGGCAGCTCGCGCCTGTTCCGCGCCAACATCATCAAGAAGGGTTCCAATACCTTCGTCGACGGCTTCGATCCTGAGCGCATCGCCATCAACGGCCGCGAAGACCAGGAACTGAAAACCCAGGGCGCCAATGTGCGCATGAGCTGGGACCTGGGCGCGCACAAGCTGTACTCGATCACTGGTTATGAAGCCGTGGCCCGCTACAACTCGCGCGGCGACATCGACGGCGGCAATCCAGGCGATGCACCTGCCGTGCCGTTCCAGGTTGCCACCGGCGCTTTCGTACCTGACATCAAGCAGTACTCGCAAGAGTTCCGCGTAGAGTCCAAGTACACCGGCCCGATGAACTGGCAGGCAGGCGTGTACTACTTCGACGAGAAGGCAGTGGCAGGCCAGGACAACTTCAACGTTGCCGGCACCCAGACTTCGCGCGTGAAATCGCAGCAGAAGAACGAAGCCTGGGCGCTGTTCGGCTCCGTGAACTATGCCGTGAACGACGCGTTCACCGTGCGCGGCGGCCTGCGCTACACTGAAGACAAGAAGGATTTCGACACCCTGGAAACCACCGGTACCACCCTGGTTGGTCCTAAGTCGGTTTCGGAGTCCAAGGACAAGTTCAACTGGGACCTGAGCGGTACCTATAAGCTGAACAACGACGTCAGCCTGTACGCACGCTACGCCACCGGCTTCCGCGCACCATCGATCGCTGCTGCTTCGACTTCGGTGCCGATCACCGTGGCTGACGCCGAAACCATCACGTCGATCGAAGCCGGTGTAAAAGCCGACCTGTGGAACCGCCGCGCACGCGCCTCCCTGAGCGTGTACGACTACGACGTCAAGAACCAGCAGCTGACCGTGGTCGGCGGCAACTCCAACGTCACCAAGCTGATCAACGCTGCCAAGACCAAGGGCCGCGGCATCGAAGGCGAGATCGAAGGCTTCATCACCAACGACTTCAAGATGTCCGCCAGCGCGTCGTACAACTTCACCGAGATCCGCGATCCTTCGCTGTCCCTGAACAAGTGCGCGCAGTGCACCGTGCTGGATCCGATCAATGCGTCCGGCCGCGTGCTCATCGACGGCAATGCGCTGCCACAGGCGCCGAAGTGGATCATCAACCTGAACGCCCGCTACAACTACCCGCTGGCCGAAGGCAACCTGTTCGTGGTGACCGACTGGTCCTACCGTTCGAAGGTGAACTTCTTCCTGTATGAAGCAGTTGAATTCACCGGCGCTCCGCTGACCGAAGGCGGCCTGCGCGTTGGCTACAACTGGGATGGCGGCAAGTACGAAGTCGCAGCCTTCGCACGCAACATTACCGACCAGCGCCGCATCACCGGCGCCATCGACTTCAACAACCTGACCGGCTTCATCAACGAGCCACGTCAGTTTGGCGTGCAGTTCAAAGGTTCGTTCTGATCCCGGGCTGAAGCCGCCGCATGAGTGTGCGGCTTCGCCATCGCAAGCGGCCTTCGGGCCGCTTTTTCATTTTTGGTGACAATTGAATATATTTCCATATGGAAATGTTTAGCATAATGCGTGTTTTGATTTTGAGAAGAGTCATCAAATGCGTTTGCTAACCCGCCTGCTATCCCTTGCCATATTGGGTGCTGCCAGTTTGACCTGCCGCGCTGCCCCTCCCATTACTACGTCCCAGCTGCCTCCGATTCCTTTCGGTCTGCCGTGCGCAGATGGCGTGGTCACTAAACATTGTGAGATACGAAGCATCATCAGCACTCGCGGCATGAGCGTGCATGAAAGCTGGCGCATGGATCGCTTCCAGGAACTGGACCAGCAACTGCAAGCGTTATGCGCGGCAGATTCGCGCTTGCCTGATGGGCAGCCAGAATTGCTGGTCTTCGTTTCGGCTTTTTATCCGATGTTCGACGCCTGGAGGGACTGGGATCGCGTGGGCGCAAAACTGAAAAAATGGCGTAGCGAATCGCCTGATTCGGCAGCGCAAGCAATCGTTGAGGTCATGTATTGGGATAGTTATGCCTGGTATGGACGCGGCGGCGGATACGCGAGCAGCGTTCCAGAGGCGGCATGGGAGTTGTTCCGCGAGCGATTGGCAAAGGCCTCGGCCCGCTTGGAAGAGAGCAAAGCGATGGCGGGCAACTGTCCGGTGTGGCACAGCTTGAATATTTCGACACTGATCAACAGCGGGGCGTCACGCACCAAGATCAACTCGGCCTACGCCGAGGCGGTGAAGGCGTTCCCGGCATCGCAGCAAGTGCATTTCGCGATGGGCCGCTCGATGGAGGTCAAGTGGGGCGCGAATCCTGGTGATTTCGAGCGCTTTGCGCGCCAGGCAGTCAAACTCTCGCAGCGTGAAGAGGGGGACGGGCTCTATGCACGCCTGTTCTGGTCCAGAGACTGCAATTGCGACGACGCGCTCTCTTTCGGACGGCCGGGCGATCCCGATTGGAAAACCATGAAGGCTGGCTTTGAGGACCTGTTGCAGCGTTATCCGGATCAGATCTACAACAAGAACAAGTTCGCTGCCTTTGCATGTCGTGCGAATGACCGCGCCACCTACGCAAAGTTAAGGCGAGAGCTGGGCGACAATATTGTCGAACATCTGTGGCCGGATTCATGGAAACCTGAAGTTTGCGACCGTGAGATGGCGAAAAGTCCCGCAGTTGCGCCTGCCCGCGAAAAAAAATTCCAGGGGACTAGGCAAACCTGAATTGGGTCGATATAATGCGGCCTCTTTTCCCTGATAGCTCAGTCGGTAGAGCGACGGACTGTTAATCCGCAGGTCCCTGGTTCGAGTCCAGGTCGGGGAGCCAGAATTTTAAAAGGCCATGTTTCACGACATGGCCTTTTTGCATTGGAGATTACAAATGGAATGGAAACCCAAGCGATGGGTGGCAGTCGTACTGTCGCTGTTTTCGAGCCCGCTTGGGCTACTCTATATCGGCAAGGTGCGGTGGGCTATCGGCTTCTCCATTCTTGTCTTGGCGTGCGCTGTAGTTGGCACCATCTTTCCTGGCCTTGCGGCGTTGATGTACGTGGCCACTGCGATGTCGCTGGTGCTGCCGGTATTCATGTTTTTCGTGGTTCGCCGCGTCGTGCTGCAGGTACGTCCATGGTATTCGCGGGCGAAAGGAATGCTGGCGATCGCTGCCGCTTTCGTGGTCCCGATCATGGCAGTTCGAATTTTCCTGTACGAGCCATTCCGCGTGCCGTCGGTCGCCATGGAGCCTACCTTGCCGCAAGGGGCAATCCTGTTGGCGAAAAAAGCCGGGTATGGGCATTACAGCGCCTATGGGCTCAATTTGGGGCGCGGCAGTTCTGCAAATCTGGCACACGGCGACCTGGTGGTTTTCGACTTCCCCCTGAAGCCGGCAACGACCTATGTCAAGCGCGTGATTGGCTTGCCGGGCGATATAGTTAAAGTGGAAGGCACGCAGGTAACGCTGAACGGTGTGCCTTCGCCCAATAAACAGCTTGATGACTCGGGCCTGGTCGAAGAGCAGTTGCAGGATGTGCGATATACGATTCTGGCACAAGGCGCGGGCTTTCCCTACTGGCAGGAACGTACTTTCCCCTCCAGGGACCAGTGCCACTTTACGGAAAACAGCATAGAGTGCCGCGTGCCCGATGGGCATTATTTCGTCCTCGGCGACAATCGCAATAACAGCGCCGACAGCCGGCTATGGGGATTCGTACCGGCAGACCATGTAGTCGGTAAGGTCGTCAAGGTGTTTTTCCCGTTCTGAATTGGAATGCGGATCTGTTGACTGTTAATCCGCAGGTCCTTGGTTCAAGTCCAGGTCGGGGAGCCAATACAATAAGAAGGCCAGCCTTCACAGCTTGGGTTTTTGCATTACGAGGAATGAAAATGGAAAACAACGAACAGCACTACATGATTCAACAGAACAAACTCAGTGAGCCGGAGAAGCCGCCGGTCTTTGCACGCGTCATGCGCAGCAAGGAGGGCGTGTTTGAGGGCGTCTCCTTCATCAAGAACAAGGAAAAGGCATCAATCCTGACGATGGCGCAGGCGCAGGAAGCCGTGGCATGGGCCGCCAGGAAAAAGTCTGGTGCGCACGAATACGCCACCAAGATTATCAGCGTTTGACCGTTCTCGGCTCGATGTCAGCGACGCTCGGTGCCGGAGCAACGCGAGCTTGTACTCTGCTTTAAGAATTGCCGCACCGGGAAGGGGTGTCGGCTTGGATTAGCTTGTGCCTCGCGTACGCACGACCTGCGTCCGACTGAGTGAATCATGCCACCACGTCTCACCCAATGAAAACGACATCGGCTCGAGTGGAATTAAGCGGCAAAACGTACGCAGCAGTGCGGTAGGTATAGATAGCGCTTGCCCTTCACTGGTCACAACGCGCGTGCCGGTCAAAAGCTTTCCTACCGTCCTGCCGAAAAGTACCTCAAGTGCAACGTAGTAGGCGACATAAAAAATTATGTAGACGCCCCACCACTTGACGCCATTTAGTTCCCCAAGCGCCTCCAGGCCATAGCACACACCGTATACGATTTCCAGAGCCAGAAACCCTATACGTATGGCGATCGTGTCGGCCACAAAAGTCCAAAAGCGGCGAGTGGCTGAAGCAGGTTCCCCAGAAACCCGCTCCCTCTGCGCTAGCGCGCTACCTGGGGCGTATGGATTTTGGTCGAAGGACAATTAAACTCTCCTAGGTAAGCTAACGTCGATATTGGCCGTTTGCGCGTCAAGCAGGACTCTAACCCATCTGACAGTCATTTTCAGACACTGTCTCAATTCTCAAGTGGTGCGCTGGGAGTGGCCAGTGCCGTGATGATGGTTTCATGTTTGGCGGAGCCTTTGCCACGCATCGTCTTTCCACAGCCTTTGCATTGCGCAGGCAAATGCTAGCGGCGTGTGCGCCAGAAACACTATCGGCAGCAGTTGGAAAGAGTCGATCGGAAATTTCGGGGCCGTTTTCATTTGAACGGAACAAGTACTAGAACTCGCGCCGGTGCCAAAAACAGTCGGGCAGCGGGGCCATGCCGATGCGCTGGTAAAAGGGCACTGCTTCCGGCACTGCGCTGAGTATGAGGCTGACGGTAGGCCCGAGATGGGTGCGCATTTCTTCGATCAGGCGTGCGCCGATACCTTGTCCTTGCGCCTCGTCGCTGACTGCAAGGTCGGACAGGTAGCAGGCAAACGAGAAGTCCGTTATCGCACGCGCGATACCGACAAGTTTCCCGTCCATGCGTGCCGTTAAAACCAGGTTGGCGTTTGCGAGCATGGCCTCCAGGCGTGCGGCGTCGTCCACCGGACGGCGCCGGCTCAGGCCTGATGTGACCAGAAGGTTGCGGAACTCGTCGACGCTGACGCCGGCTTCAACCGCGTAGGTGATGGCAGTGATATTCATGCGTTCAATTTTACCAAATTGATAACTGTTTCGTTCTTGTTAGGAGTGTGGGTTCATTGCAACCATGACGCCTAATGGCAGCACCTATAATGTTGCATTAGTTGAAATTAATGAGGATTCCAGGAATGTCCGCTGCCAAAGTTTTCTTCTCCGTCCTGCTGGCATTCGTGAGCGTGGGCATACGGGCTGAAACTGCTCCAATCCGTAGCGTTGCCGTGCTTTCATTGGCCGGCAACAGCCTGGCCCTGCATGTGCAGCGCCATCAGGTTGGAAGCCGGACAGAGAGTTCACCGGTCGAGGTGCGACGGATGGAAGACCAGGTGTTTGACCAGGCCGCGATCATCGCTGCCCGCTCGTCGCTTCTTAAACTGCTGCCCGATGCGAAGCTGAACCTGATGATGACGCAGGATAAAGGACTGTACAGCGCCCAGAACGAGTTGTTCGAGCATCCCGAGCAGCATGTGGAGGATCGCAATTACTTGAAAACCCTGTTGAAAGAGCAGGGAGTGAGCCATGCGATCGTCATCAGCAAATTCCGTAGCGTCGCTGCGATCAAGCTGCTCGACGCGACAGTGGGAAGCGGCGCACTTGAGGGCCTGGGCTTCTATGTAGACGACATGATCGATACCCTCAACCGCCGTGACGATACCCGGTCGCGCGGCATGGTTGCGCCTTTCGCTTATGTGCGCGTCCGCCTGTTGGAGGCGGACTCCCTGAACGTGATTGGCGAAGGTACCGCGAAGCAGTCTTTCATCCTGGCGCGCCCATCAGCCGATTCTTCCGGCATGGATACCTTCAACAAAATGACGGGGGCGGACAAAGTCAAGAATGTCCGTACGGCGCTTGAATACGCGATGGAAGCAATTCTGCCGGGTGTGCTGGCGCAGTAATCAGCAATGCTGCTCGAGCCACTCGCCGACCAGCGGCCACAGTACTTTTTCCTGGTGCGAGCGGAAGAAGCCGAAATGGCCGATGCGTTCCTGGTTGAATGCGCCGGGGCTGAGTACGCGGTAGTCAACTTTGGCGCTGGTGTATGCCTCATGCAGCATGCGCGAGCCTGATTCGCGCAGCAGTTCATCGTCGCTGAAGGTGAGGCCGAGAACAGGGAAGCTGGCGCTGGCATACGCTTCGCGTGCACCGGGTTCGCCGGTGAGCAGGTAGTCCGGCGTGAGGCACCAGCGGCGCCATTGCATCATTGCGCCGCGCGGAATGTCGCCAAGGATGCCGAGGCGCTTGCCGGGAAAATAGCCGAGCAGCCTGCATAACAGTGGCGTCAGCACGTACCACAGCAGCGGTGCAGTACGCTGGATACGCGGCTGGTTGTGGCGCGTGGCGCCGCTGCCTACGGCGATGTTGATCAATCCCGCCACCTTGCCGATGGACGGCAGCAGTGGCGCTGTCTGGCCTCCCAGGCTGTGGCCAAGCAGGAATAGGGGAAGTGCGGCGTCCTGGTTTTGAGCGTGCTGCACGACGGACTCCAGGTCGAGCGCAATCCAGGTGGTGATGTCCGCCTTGCAGCGGCGCAGCGGGCCTTCGCGCGACTCGCCCATGCCGCGGTAGTCAAAAGTCCACACCCGGTACCCCAATCCCGCCAGGAATGCGGCGAAGGTGGCGTAGAAGCCTTGGGGAATCGCCATGCCGGGCGCGATTACTACTTGTGCGCGCGGCGCATGCGATGGATCATGGCGGTAGGCTGCCAGTTGCTGGCCGTCCTGGGTTTGCAGCGTGAGGCGGGTGGCGCTCATCGTTTCGGTGCTCCGTAAGAGGTGCCGGTATGGGCCGGGTTGGTGGCCAGCGTACGCCAGGCGGCGCTGCTCAATTCATCAATGGCATCCAGCGGATTGAAGCCAATACGCCCACCTAGCCAGTTGCGCGCCAATTCCTGCGAGGGACCGAGCAGCAGGGGACCATACAGTTCGATCGGCAAGCGGCGCAACACGCCCTGTTTGAACCAGGGTTTCAGTTTTTCGAATACTTCCTTGAAATGACCCGCGGTACGCTGGCGGATCGCATCGTCATGCTCGGCGCTGACGGCCTGGCGGCGTGCAAACAGGAAGCGCGCCATGTCGGGCTGTTCGACGATCCATTGCAGGTGGGTGCTGACGATGGCATGGATGGCGAATTCGGCGTTGCTGGCCTGGGCCACGTTGGCCTTGATCTGCTGCCAATAATTATCCAGTCCTTGTGTAAACAGGGCAGCTGCGATGCCTTCCTTGTTGCCGAAGTGGTGATAGATGCTCCCCACCGAAGCCTGGCTGCGCTGGCGGATGTCTTCTATCGACGCGGCCTCGATCCCTTTTTCGCAGAACACGGCGAGGGAGGCGGACAGGATGGCAGATTTTCGGTCGACTTGGGTCATGGCTAGAATACTGTTCTAGAATTTTATTCTAGTCAAGTTTCTTCGTTTCGGGTTAAGCTCATCGGCATGAAAAAGACTAGAGGCACCTCCCTTGGCACGCTGGTCCTGGTAACCGGCCTTGCCTTGAGTTCACAGGCGTGGGCAAGAAATGACTGTTCCGAGGGCTTTCTCAATCCGCAGAACGGCAATCCACACAACACCGCAAATGCCGCGCCGGTACCATTCCCGCTGAAGCAAGGCCTGGCGCTGGGCGAGGTGAGTTACAAGCTGCGCGACGATCCCAACACTTACACGCTCGAGCAGTACCTGGCGAAATTCTGTACCACTGGTTTCCTCGTGCTCAAAGAAGACCAGATCGTCTTCGAGCGCTACCTGCAGGGCCGCAAGCCAGGCGATAGCCTGTTGTCTGCCTCGATGTCGAAGACCATATTCGCCTTGCTGATGGGCATCGCGGTCAAGGAGGGCAAGCTGGCGCTGGATGAACACATTTCGGCGGTGCTGCCCGATTTCAAGGAGGGCGCCTTCGCCGACGACACGGTGGAAGACTTGCTACGCATGTCTTCCGGGGCGGCGCTGTTTAATTCCTTTGAGCCGGGCGCTGATTCGGATAACCGGGCGGTCAATCCGCTGATCTACCCGCGGCAGGATATACGCGAATATTTGGGCAGGAAAAAGGACCGCGCCGCGGCGCCAGGGACAGTGTTCAAATACAACGGCGCACAAACCGCTCTGCTGGGCGCCGCCCTGGCCCAGCGCGTGGGTGGGAAGAACCTCACGAGCTACCTTCAAGAGAAGCTGTGGATTCCGATGGGGGCGGAAGCCAAAGGGTACTGGATCAAGAACTACCACGACGAAGAAGGCGTGCAAGGCCAGTTCGCAGCAACCCTGCACGATTTTGCGCGGCTCGGATATCTCGTGATGAACCAGGGCCGTGTCAATGGAAAAGAGGTGGTTCCCGCCGACTGGATTGCGAAGATGACCGAGCTGCGGACCGACAGGCCACAACCTTCGCATCCGCCATATTATGGTTTGCATATCTGGATACCGCAGGCTGCCGGGGGCCGGGCCATGTTCTGGGGTGTAAACGGCCAGAACATTTTTGTCGATCCGGTTGCGCGGGTCGTGATTGTCCATACCGGTAACGGGCCGCGCGCGGAGTTCGACGGCAACCGGCATTTGTTTGCATTGCGGGACGCGATTGCGCGCAGCTTAAGTGCGCCACGTTAAGGATCGCACCATGTTTTTCAGCCTGCTATTCCTGGCCCTGTTGATAATGCAGCCGGCTGTAGCAAGTCCCGCAAAGGCATCACAGCAGATTGTCTATCCACGACCGGAGTCCGAGCATGACAGCCGCTACCTGTACGATTGGGAGGTGCTGCGCACGGCGCTCGAAAAGACCCGCGCCAGGTTTGGTCCGTACGAGTTGCGCCAGGCCAGCCAATACATGTCGCCGGCGCGGGTAAGCGCCGAAGCAGCCGGTGCTGGCTCCATCAATCTTTTCGTGCGCGCCACATCGGCGCAATTGGAGCTGCAGTTTCGTCCGGTGCGCATTCCGGTTGACCGCGGCCTGATCGGCTATCGCTTGCTCTTGGTACGCCACGAAGACTTGCCCCGTTTTGCGGAGGTCGAATCCCTCGAGCAGTTGCGCCGCTTCAGCATTGGCCAGGGCAAGGGCTGGGTCGATGTGAGCATCTTGCAGGCCGGCGGATTCAAGGTGGTGGAGGGGAATAATTACGACGGTTTGTTCTCGATGCTGGAAGTCAAACGCTTCGATGTCCTGTCGCGCTCTGTCGATGAGGCTTTGAGCGAATACGATGGATGGCACAAGCGCTTCGGCTTTGAGGTGGAACCGGGAATCGCGCTTTACTACCCTCTGGCGCGCTACTTCTTTACGCGGCGCGATGCGGAAGGGGAGGCGCTGGCGACCCGGCTCGAGGCGGGACTGGAGGCGATGGTGCAGGACGGCTCGCTGCAAGCGCTGTTCATGGCGCACAAGGGGGCGCTGATCAAGCGCTCCGGCCTGGCGCGGCGCCGCCTGTTCCGCATTCCTAACCCCGACTTGCCGCCGCAAACGCCATTGGGGCGCAGCGAGCTGTGGTATCGGCCGCAGGAATTGGCGGGCAAGCGATAGGCACAATTGCAATAGCCGCGTTACACTGGCTGCCAAGGAGGAGGCGCCATGAAAGCTTGGATTCTGGCCGCTTTAGCGGCTATCACCCTGGCAGGTTGCAGCACCCCGCGGCACCATGAGCAACAGCACCAGCAACAGCCTTTCATTTGCCGCACGCTGGAATCCGGCCTTGGCCAGCCGCTGGTCGACAACCAGCTGGGCATCGGGCACCCGGTGCGCGACGACGCGGGCAAGGTGCTTGGCTATAGCAGCCAGTGCGCGATCAAGCCGCGCATCCAGTATTTCTACTTCACCGGTGCTGGCTTCAAACCGTTCGATATCGAGAATGGGTACAAGACGCCGCCGTCCGACATGAAGATGGTTGACGTAAACGGGGCGTCGCTTCCTTTTGTGGTGCGGGTGGAGGCCGGCACCATCAACCGCTTCATCTACACGATTGCGATGCTGGAGCGCGCGCCCTGGAATCGCAAGCTGGTCTACTGGATGCGCGGTGGCGTCGGCATCGGCCACCAGCAGGGGACGGCCCTGTGGCTCAACGGTGCGCTGAACGGCTCGGAGAAGCAGTTGATGCCGAAGCTGCTGGCGCAGGGCTATGCGATTGCCAATTCGTCCGGCAACGAGAGCGGGGTTCATTACAATATGCGGCTGGCCGAGGAAACGGCGGCGCAGACCAAAGCCTACTTCAGCGCAACCTACGGCAAGCCGGTGTATACCATCGGCATCGGCGGTTCGGGCGGGGCGGTGCAGCAGTATATGTTTGCGCAAAATCGTCCCGGCCTGATCGATGCGGGAATTCCGGTGCAGTCGTATCCGGACATGGTGACGCAATCGATTCCGATTTCCGATTGTCCTTTGCTTGGCCAGTACTTCCGCGAGGAGGTGGCGCGCGACCCGAACTCGCCCTGGGCGACCTGGAGCCGCCAGTCCCTGGTGCAGGGCATGAATGCCAGCGACACCGCGAAAAACCCCTTTACCGGCAAGCCCGGCACCACCGAGTGCATCAATGGCTGGCGCTTTGCGATGCCGACGGTGCTGAATCCGCAATTCCGCGACAGTAAATTCGACAAGGCGATTGCCTTCTATGGCTATGCGCCGCAAGCCTTCGCCAAGGTGAAGTGGACGCATTGGAACGACCTGGAAGAATTCTATGGCACGGATGCCGAAGGCTTCGCACCAATCCCGCTCGATAATGTGGGTGTTCAATATGGCCTTGCGGCGCTGGCCGCCGGGAAGCTGGATGCCGATGAATTCCTGCGGCTGAACGCCTGCGCCGGCAGCTGGAAGGAGCAGCGCGATTTCGTGCCGTACAAGCCGGACGACGATCCTTTCGACTCGGCCAATATGCATCGCAGCGCGACTTGCCGCGAGCCGGCCGGTACGCCGGCATTGCGGCGCAAGGGCGACCAAGGGGCAATACGTGCGGCATTCGAGTCAGGCCATGTATTCACCGGCAAGCGGCTTGGCATTCCTGTCATTGACCTGCGCCCGTATCGCGAGGCGGAACTGGACATGCACAATGCACGGCAGGCTTTCTCGGTCCGTGCACGGCTGCTGGCGGCCAACGCGGTGGAGGCAAAGCGCCAGGTTATCTGGTTTGCACAGCCGGATACCGATTTGCCGGGGCAGGTGATGAAGGCAGTGGAGGTGCTGGACAAATACCTCACCGCCGGCAGCGCGCCGGTGGAGTTTGCCGACCGCTGCGTGGACAGCGCCGGCAGTGTGCTCGCTTCCGGCCCCGATGCGTGGGGCGGCATCCTCGATGGCGTCAGGCCTGGCGCATGCACGCAGGCGTTCCCGATCCACAGCAGCCCGCGCATGGTGGCGGGCGAATCAATCCGGGGCGACACCTTCCAATGCAAGCTCAAGACACTGGAGAAGGCCTATACTGACGGAACTTACGGGCCTGCGGTGAGCTTCAATGATGCACAAAAGGCATGGTTGTCCCGCATTTTCCCGCAGGGCGTGTGCGATTACAATAGCGGGTTATGAAGATCCCACCATTGAAATACCTTGTCCCGGGCACTTTGGCCGGGCTGTTGCTTGCCTATACCGGCATCGGCTTTCTCGCCGTACCGGCAATCGTCAAGTCGCAGGCGGCCAGCCAGGCCTCGGAAAAACTGCATCGCCAGCTCAGCATTGAGGAAGTCTCGTTCAACCCCTTCACGCTGGCCGCTTCGGTGCGCGGCCTGAAAATGATGGAGCCGGACGGCAGCACGGTCTTTGCCAGCTTTGATCGCCTGGGTGCGGACCTGTCGTGGCAGTCCGTCAGCAAGATGGCGCCAGTCGTGCAGGAAGTCCGCCTGAGCAAGCCGTATGTGCACCTGGCGCGCAATGCCGATAACCGCTACAACATCGACGATATCCTGAAACTGATCGCTAGTCAGCCGCCGTCGCCGGAACCTGCGCGCTTCTCGGTCAATAACATCCAGCTTGAAGAGGGCAGCCTGTCTTTTGAGGACAAGCCGGCCGGCGTGACACACAAGGTGCAGGACCTGAAACTGGGCCTGCCATTTGTCTCTTCCTTGCCGGCCGACGTGACGATTTTCGTCGAGCCGCTGTTCAGCGCCAATATCAACGGTGCACCGCTGCTCTTGAAGGGTAAGGCGCGTCCGTTCGCGGAGCCGAAGGACTATGCGCTTGAACTGAAACTCGATAAGGTCGACCTGACCAACTACCTCGGCTACCTGCCGTTCAAACCGGGCTTCAAGCTGCCGTCGGCTCACCTGGAGGCGCAGCTTAACCTGACCGTGGTGCAGCCGAAGGAAAAACCGGCATCGCTGGTGCTGGGCGGGGCGGCTATGCTGTCGGGTGCGCAGTTGCAGCAGCTTGATGGCACGCAGGTGGCCAAGCTGGCTGCGCTGAAGGTCAAGCTGGGCAAACTGGACCTGCTGGCGCAGCGTTTCGAGGTCGCCAGGGTGGATATCGATGGGCTGGAACTGGATGTCAAACGCAGCAAGGAGGGAGTGCTGAACCTGGCCCAGCTGGTTCCAGCCGCAGCCCCGGATGCTGCGCCGGCAGCGGCGCCTGCGGCCAAGCCGGCCGGCGCTGGTCCGGTCGTGCTGCTGAAGGAATTGGCTGTCAACGGCGCGGCCTTGCGCTACGCCGATGAAACGCCGCAAGGCAACCTGCGCGCCGACCTGGCGAAATTCGGGCTGGTGGTGCAGGACATCGCCTTCGATGGCGGCAAGCACACGCTGGATATTGCATCCGTCACGTCCGGGAGTGCGGAAATCGACGTCCACCAGGGCAAGCTGGCGGAAAAGGCTGGCGGCGACAAGACGGCGGCCAAAGCGGCTGGCGAAGAGCCGATGCAGGTCAAGGTGGGCAAGCTGGAAATCAGCGAGTGGAACGCAAAGCTGCGTGAAGACCTGCGTGCAGAGCCGACTGTCTTCAAGCTGTCGCCGCTGGCGCTGACCGTCGAAGGCTACTCGAATGTGCCTGGTGCGTCTGCCGAGGTGGCGCTGAAAACCGCCGTCAATAAAGGCGAACTGGAACTCAAGGGCCAGTTGGCGCCTTCGCCGCTGAATGCGGACCTGGCGCTGGAGCTGAAGAATTTCGACCTGCTGCCTTTGCAGCCTTACGTCACCGATTACGTGAACCTGCGCCTGTTGCAGGCGGCCGTTTCCAGCAAGGCGCGGCTGCGCCTTGAAACGGGCAAGGACGGTGCGGTGGCTGGCGGCTTCAAAGGCGATGTCAGCGTGAATCGTCTTTCTACGGTCGACAAGTCCAGTTCGAATGATTTCCTGAGCTGGAAGTCGCTGGCATTTGGCGGCATGGATGTGAACTTCAAGCCGTTCACCCTGAACATTGAACGCGTTGCGCTGGACGACTTCTTCGCGCGCGTGATCATTGACCCGAACGGTCGCCTGAACGTGCAGGACGTGACGCGCAAGGAAGGCGAGGAGGGCAAGAGCCTGACCGAGGCTGGCGCCCGTGCGCAGGCAGTCAAGGATGCCAAGGCAAAGGCGAATGATGTGGCGCAGGCAGCAGCGCCGCCTGCCGCCGCGACACCAGCCCCGGCGCCAAAGGCGGCTCCTGCGAAGCCTGCGGAACCGCTGCCGCCGATCCGTATCGGCAAGGTGCAGCTTTCCGGCGGGCGCGTGCGCTTTACCGACAACTTCATCAAGCCGAACTACACGGCCAACCTGAAGGAACTGGGCGGCACTGTGAGTGGCCTGTCGTCGGATCCGGCGCACAGCGCAAATGTCGACTTGCGCGGCAACGTCAGCGGGGCGCCATTGCTGATCGCCGGCCGGGTGCATCCGCTGAAGCACGAGCTTTCGCTAGACCTGCGCGCCGAAGTGCGCGGCATGGAGCTGTCGCAGCTCTCGGCTTATGCCGATAAATACGTCGGCTACGGCATCGAAAAAGGCAAGATGACTTTCGAAGTTTCGTATGCGCTGGAAAACCGCCAGCTGAAGGCGGAAAACCGCCTGGTGCTTGACCAGCTCACCTTCGGCAAGGAGAGCACCAATCCGGACGCCACCAAGCTGCCGGTGAACCTGGCGGTGGCACTGCTTAGCGACCGCAATGGCGTGATCGACATTAACGTACCGATTGGCGGCTCGCTGGACGATCCGCAATTCTCGCTGGGCGGCATCATCCTCAAGGTGATCGGCAACGCCATCATGAAGACTGTCACTTCGCCATTTGCCCTGATCGGTTCCCTGTTTGGCGGCGGCGAGGAATTGTCGATGCTGGAGTTCGACCAGGGCCGTGCGGCATTGCTGCCGGCATCGGAGGGCAAGCTGAAATCGCTGGCCAAGGCGCTGACCGAGCGCCCCGCCTTGAAGCTCGATATTACCGGCCGCTTCGATGATGCGGCGGAACTGGAGGCGCTCAAGCACGTGGCGCTGGAGCGCAAACTGCGCCAGCTCAAGACGCGCGAGCTGCAGGCACGCGGCGGCGCGCTGCCGGAAGGCGGGGTTGTGGTGACCAGCGAGGAGCGCGCGGCCTTGCTGGAGCGTGCCTACAAAGAAGAAAAATTCATTAAGCCGCGCAATGCGCTGGGTTTCGCCAAATCGCTGCCTGCGGAGGAAATGGAAAAGCTGATGCTGGCCAATATCAACCCTGACCAGGACGATTTCATCACCCTCGGCAACCGGCGCGCGCAAGCAGCCAAGGATTGGCTGGTGGGGCAGGGCAAGGTGGCGCCGGAGCGCATCTTCCTGGTTGCGCCCAAGGCCGGCGCGGCTGCCCGCGTAGAGTTTGCCTTGCACTAGGAGCCATGTATGCCGATGCTGGAACTGGGTAGCGCGCAACTGCACTATGAGCTGATCGAAGGCGATCCGTGCCAGCCGTTACTGGTGTTCCTGCATGAGGGTCTTGGGTGCATCCGGATGTGGAAGGAGTTTCCGGAACGGCTTTGCGCTGCCACCGGTTGCGCAGGCCTGGTGTATGAGCGGCAGGGTTATGGCCGGTCCTCAGCGCAGCTTGCGCCGCGCGGCGTGCACTACCTGCACCAGTTTGCGTTGGCCGAACTGCCGGCAGTGATGGAGCGCCTGGCGCCTGGCCGCGAGCATATCGTGGTGGGCCACTCGGATGGCGGCAGCATTGCGCTGATCTATGCGGCGGGTCGGCCACCTGGCTTGTGCGGCGTGATCAGCGCTGCTGCACACGTGTTTGTCGAAGACATGACGATCGAGGGCATCCGGACCGTGCTGGCTGCCCACACTGCCGGCAAGATGCGCGCCTTGGCTCGCTATCACGGCGACAAGGTGGAGCAGGTGTTTGCTTCCTGGGCCGATACCTGGCTGGCGCCCTGGTTCAGGCAGTGGAATATCGAATACCTGCTGCCGGCGATCGCATGTCCTTTGCTGGCAATGCAGGGCAGCGACGACCATTACGGCTCCGGCGCGCAACTGGATGCCATCGAGCGGGGAACGCCCGGTGCCCGCCAGTTGCTGCTGCCAGGCTGCGGCCACAGTCCCCATATCGAGCAGCCAGGGGCCACTTTGCAGGCCATGGCCGCGTTCATCAATCCTTTGGCAAGCCAGGCGAAGGCTTCTGCGGCTTTGCGTGCTTGAGCATTGCCGCCAGCAAGTCGACATCTTCATCGCTTTCGGGCGCCGCGGCAGGGGCCTGCAGCTTGCGCGGTGCGCCAGCTGCCGTCGCAGGGCGCGGGTGTACCGTCGTTGATCCTGCCGGCTTTGCCCCTGCCGGCGGCGCGGCTGCAAGCTCGCGATGCGGCATTGCCGCGTTCACGATGGTCGCGGCCTGCTGCGCGGCCGCCGTTAAGGGTGCGGGCGGCGTGAAAGCCGCGGGCGGCGCTCGGTATGCCGGCAATTCCGGCTGCCGTTCAGGTGCCGTTCCATGGCCCTGCAGCCAAGCCCAGGCCGCAGCGCACGTTGCCAGCAGCGTCGCCACTGCGGCAAGGTGTGCGCGCTGCGGTGCATGCCACCGGATCCACCGGCGTACCGGGGCCGGCACGCTGCCGCCGTTCGCCAGCCGCGCCAGGATGCGATGGCGATCATCCCGCAGCGCGGGGCCTGCAAACAAGTCGGGCCGCATGAGTCCTCCCAAAGCTTGATCTCGCTCGAGCCGTCCAATTGCGGCACGGCATAGGATTGAAGTGTCGCGCGCCGCATGCGCTTTCGTATTGATGGATCGCACCATGTTGCCATTTATCGTCGCGGGCATTTTCGTAGCGGCCAGCACTGCCGGCTGGCTGGTCCTGTTCCCTCCAAAACGCCGTCCCAGCCCACGCCAGCGTCGCATGCTGTTGATCGGCGCCGGAACTGCGCTGTTGGCCCTGGCTCCGCCGCTGCTGGTGCGCTTGCTGCGGCCACGCCAGATGGTGCCGGCTTTCGACGACAGCGCCCGCCCGGCCGACCGGCAGATCACGGCATTGCTGCAAGGTGAGCAACTGGTGCCGCCACCGCCGTTGCCGCCGCTGGCTTTCGCCACTGCGGAAGTGGAGCTGCAGCGCCCCATGCTGTCGCAGGCTGACCGCGACTGGCAGCGCCTGGACCAGGATTTCGCGCGGCGCCTTCTACTGGTGTTCGGCGTGATGCGCGATCGCCATGGCTACGAGATGGTCCTGCTTGAAGGCTACCGCAGCCCCGAACGGCAAGACAGGCTGGCCGCGGCCGGCAGCCATGTCAGCAACGCCCGGGCATTCCAAAGCTTCCACCAGTTCGGGCTGGCCGCCGATTGCGCCTTTATCCGCGAGGGAAAGCTGGTCATCAGCGAACGCGATCCCTGGGCGATGCGCGGCTACCGGTTGTACGGCGAGGCCGCGGAAGCGGCGGGCATGATATGGGGCGGGCGCTGGACCATGATGGACTTTGGCCACACCGAATTGCGCACACGCGGCACCAGGGCTTGAGGAGGCTCAAGAAGGAGAGCAGCGCTTGATGGCAACATCGGCCAACCTGCCTCCCTTTTCCGGCCCATCATGCTGCAACGAACCTGGTACTTGCTCACCGACAGGCGCACCCTGAACATACTGGCCTTTGCTGTGGTGGCGGGGCTACTCTTCGTCGGCGCCGGACTTCTGCAGCTGGCCCTGGTGTGGGCGCTGGCCGGCGTCGCGGCATTGGCGGTGCTGGCGTTGACGGTTTGCGGCGTCCGCCGTTATCTTGCACGGCGGCGTGAAACAGAGCCGGCGCCGCCGGCGGAGGCGCGTGCCGAGGCCGACCTCGAAGCGGTTCGCAGCGCATTGCTGGAGGCGCTCGGCACGATCAGGAACTCGCGCCTCGGTCACGCAAGCGGCGCGCGCGCCTTGTACGAATTGCCCTGGTATATGGTGATCGGTAATCCGGCCGCGGGAAAAAGCAGCGCGATCACGCAGTCCGGCTTGCAGTTCCCGTTCGCCGACCAGAAAGCCATCCAGGGCGTTGGCGGCACGCGCCACTGCGACTGGTTCTTTACTGCGCAAGGCATCCTGCTCGATACTGCCGGCCGCTACGCGGTGCAAGCGGTTGACCGGGAGGAGTGGCATGGTTTCCTGGAATTGCTGAAGAAGCACCGGCCACGGGCGCCGATCAACGGCATCGTCATCGCGGTCAGCATCGCCGAGTTGCGCGGCGACGAGACCGAGCCGGTACTGCAGCTTGCGCGCAGCCTGCGCCAGCGGGTGCAGGACCTGATCGAAAAGCTGGAAGTCTTCGCGCCAGTGTATGTCATGTTCACCAAAGCCGACCTGGTAGCCGGCTTTGCCGATTTCTTCGCGGATGCGGACGCGCCGGAACGCGAACGGCCCTGGGGCGCCACCATGCCGTTCAAGCAGAAGGCCGGCTGCGGCGACATGCTGGCGTTCTTCGAACAGAGCTTCGATGAGTTGTGCCAAGGGTTGCGCGAGATGGGAATCGCCAGCATGACCCAGCGGCGGCGCGAACTGGTGCCCGCTGGCGTGCATACCTTCCCGCTGGAGTTCGCAGCCCTGCGTGCGCCGTTGATGGCTTTCCTGGCCACGCTGTTCGAGGACAACCCCTTCCAGTTCCGTCCTTTGTTCCGCGGCTATTACTTCACCAGTGCCCTGCAGGAAGGACAGCCGCTGTGCGCGCAGTCGCTGCGGGTGGCCCAGCGCTTCGGCCTGGCGCTGCCGGCAGATGCTGCGCCGCGCACTGGGAGCGGGGCGGGATATTTCCTGCCACGGCTTTTCCGTGAAGTGATCTTCGCCGACAAGGATCTGGTTTCCCAATATGCGACACGCAAGCAGCGGCTGCTGCGCAATGGCGGTTTTACAGCTGCGATCCTGCTTCTCGGTGCAGCCCTGGGCGCCTGGACCTGGTCGTATTCGGGCAATGCGCAACTGGTCGCCAATGCGGCGGCCGACCTGGACAAGGCCGTCAAGATGCAGGCGCAGAGCCCGGACCTGCAATCGCGCCTGGAAGCGCTGCAGCTGCTGCAGGACCGCATCGAGCAACTGGATAAGCTGGAGCGCGAATCGCCCTGGCTGCTGGGTATGGGGCTGTACCAGGGCGATGCGCTGGGCCGCAAGCTGCGCAGCGAGTATTTCAAAGGTATGGGTGAGATCCTGCTCAAGCCTGTTGCGGCCAGCCTGGAAACGCAATTGTTCGCCCTGGGCCAGCGCGAGGCGGGCAACGTCGAGGATTCCTATAATGCGCTGAAAACCTACCTGATGCTGGCGGATAAGTCGCATGCCGAGACTGGCCACCTGGGCGACCAGCTTACGCGCCATTGGCGCAGCTGGCTGGAGACCAATCGTGGCGCCATGCCGCGCGAACAGTTGTTGCGCAGCGCGGAAGGCTTGCTGGCATTTTACTTGTCGCAGTTGAACGATCCGGCCTGGCCGCGCATTGAAGCCCGGCTGGCGATGGTCGATACGGCGCGCGGCCAGTTGCGGAAAGTAGTGCGCGGCATGACCGCCCGCGAGCGCGTCTATGCCGAAATCAAGGCGCGCGCCAGTACCCGCTATCCCGCGATGACGGTGGCACGCATAGTCGGCGCACAGGATCGGGAGCTGGTGCAGGGCAGCCACGCCGTATCTGGCGCGTTTACACGCGAAGCGTGGGAGGGTTATGTCCGGCCTGCGATCCGCGAGGCGGCCAACAGCGCGCTGCAGTCGAGCGATTGGGTGCTGAAAACAGCGGAGCGCACCGACCTGACGCTGGAGGGCAGTCCCGAGCAGGTGCAGAAGGCGCTGACCGAAAGCTATAAGTCCGATTACGCAAAGGAGTGGCAAGCATTCCTGCAGGGCGTCGTGATTGCGCGCATGCCCGACTTTCCGCACACGGTCGAGGCCATGAACCGCCTGGGCGACCCGGCCATTTCCCCGCTGCTGAAAGTGTGGAACACGGTGGCGGCGCAAACCAGCTGGGACAGCCCGGGGCTGGCGGCGGCCGGCGTGCAACAGGCGGAGCAGGGATTGGCGCACTGGTTCAAGGCGCGGCTGTTCGAGCGCGCGCCGGCGGCGGGAGCCGTGGCGGCTGCGCTGCCGCAAGCCGGGGCGCTGGGGCGCGAGTTCGCTCCGGTGGCTGGATTGCTGGCAGCGCGCGACAAGGATGGATCGCTGATGCGGACTTACCTCGAGCACCTTTCGCGGCTGCGCGCGCGCCTGAACGGCATCGGCAACCAGGGCGACCCTGGTCCAGGTGCCCGGCAACTGATGCAGCAAACTCTCGAAGGCCAGGGTTCCGAGCTGTCCGAGGCTCTGCGCCACGTCGATGAACAGATGATGGCGGGGCTGGACGATGCGCAAAAGCAGGCTATCCGGCCGCTTCTGGTACGACCGTTGATCCAGGTCTTTGCCGGGCTGCTGGCGCCGGCGGAGGCCGAGATCAACAAGACCTGGCAGGCGCAAGTCTACCAGCCTTTCAACCGCACGCTCGCTGGCAAGTTCCCGTTTGCGCCGGCTGGCAGCGCGGAAGCAAGCCAGGCGGAGATTGGCCAGGTATTCGGGCCGGAGGGAGCGATTGCGAAGTTTGTCGGCAACTCCCTGGGGGCGCTGGTAGTGCGGCGCGGCGATGTGCTGGCGCCCAGGACCTGGGCCGATATCGGCATCGGCCTCTCGCCGCAGACCTTGCAGCGCTTTCCGGCCTGGATGGCGCCATTGGCGGCGGGCGGCGTGGCATCGGCTACGCAGACCTTATTCCAGCTCCTGCCGCATGCCGCCAGCGGCCTGGCGGAGTACTCGATTGAGATCGACGGCCAGCTGCTGCGCTTTCGCAACAGCGCGCCGCAATGGGTGAACATGGTCTACCCGGGACCGCAGGGCAGCAGCGGCGTGCGAATCAGTGGCGTCACGCCGGAAGGCAAGGTCGTGGAGCTGTTCGGCGAGAGCGGGGCAGCGGGGCTGCGCAAGATGATCGATTCCGCCTCCCGTACGCGCAAAGAGGAGGGCGTGCATGAACTGCGCTGGAGCAGTGGCGCTGTCGCGGTGTCGGTGGACCTGCGCATCACCAGCGCGCCGGGGAGCGCCCAGGGCGACGGCGGTTTTCGCGGCATGCGCTTACCTGAGACCGTGGCCGGCAAAGGGAGCGCGCCATGAACGCCCCGTCGCAGCGCATCGCCTATTTCGGCAAGCTGCCGGGATGCGGTGATTTCGTGCGCTCGCCAGGCGACCAGGTGTTGGTGGAATTGATGGACCAATGGCTGGCGGCCGTCATGCAGCGCCTTGCCGCCAATCCGCGCTGGCGCCAGCATTACGACGCTTGCCCGCCGCTGGACTTCGCGTTTATCGGCACGCGTTCGCGCCAGGTGGTCTGCGGGCACCTGCTGGCGAGCCGGGATCAGTCGGCTCGCCGCTTCCCGTTCACCTGCATGGCCGTGCACCACGTCGCGCAAGCGCGTGAGTTCCTTCCATTGAGTCCGCTGGCGCTGGCGCCGGCCTGGGAAGGCCTGGCTAGCGCGGCAGGCGCGGCAACTGCCGCTGTGCGGCCGGTCGATGGACTGCGCCCGGTGCCTCTAAGCGGCGCCGGGCTGGCGGCGGCGGCCCTGGCGGACTACATGGCCGGCTCCTGCCTGGCCAGCCTGCAAGGCTCGCTGGCCGGGCCGTGCGGGAGCACATCGGCGCGGCACCTGCTGCTGGCACTGGGACTGCTATTGTCGCCGCTGCGCGAACGCGTTCCGGTCACCTCGCGCTGCCTGGCCTTGCCATTGCCGCGCGAAGCGGTCCTGAGGGCGCCGGTTGCGGCTTTCTGGATGTCGCTCGCGGCGCCGCTGCTGGCATGCCAGGACCTGGAGATTGCCATGTTCCATGCGACGCTCGCCGGACAGCCTTCGCTGGTACTGGGACTGGACGGCGCGAACCCGGCCAGCCTGTTCTCTGTAATCGACCCCGATGCTGCCCGGGAAGGCATGGTGGCCCTTGGCGACTGCGCCTGGGCGGAAGGCGCAGTGCATGGCGACGCACCGTTGCAGCGCCTGGCGGCTTGCCTGGAGCAGGGGCAGCTTGGCCTGCCGACGGCCGTTCAACTGTTCCATGAGACTTTCTGCTGACAAAGGAGGCTGCCATGCATAAGCTGGCCCTGGTTTTCTACCTGGCCTGGATGCCGCCTGCCGCGCAGACTGCACCGGTCGTCGTGGCCGGCACGGTGCCGGACGAAGCGACCAAGGCCGCCATCCTGCAACGGGCGCGCGCCTTGTATGGCGCCGCCCGCGTGGTAGACCAGATGGCGATCGGCAGCGTGGTGGCGCCGCCCAACTGGAGCGCGCATATGCAAAAGCTGCTGGCGGAGCCGCTGATGCAGGTGACCCAGGGCCAGTTGACGGTCGAAGGCAACCGGGTGGGGATCCGCGGCGATGTTGCGAACGAGGCGCTGCGGCAGCAGGTGGCCAGCGAACTGGCAAACAGCCTCAATCCCACTTACACCATCAGCAACGGCTTGCGCGTCAACGCCCCGGCGCAAAAGGTGCTCGACACCGTGCTGGCGCGTCGCATCATCGAGTTCGAAAGCGGGCAGGCGGTGCTGCGTCCTTCGGGGATGCTGATCCTGGATGAAATGGCGGCAGCGCTGGGACAGATTGGCGGGCGCAAGGTGGAAGTAATCGGCCATACCGACAACACCGGCACGCGCGAAGCCAACCTGGCGCTCAGCCTGGCTCGCGCCGGCGCAGTGCGCAGCTATCTTGCGGCCAAAGGCATTGCCGCCGCCAGCATTGCGGTGGCGGGTGCGGGCCCGGACCAGCCGTTGGCAGATAACGCCAGCGCCGAGGGGCGCGCCCGCAACCGGCGCATCGAATTCCGGGTCGCGGACTAGGGCAGCGTCATTGTCAAGGTGGCTGGACGCGGGGGCTGCTTGACCACGTCCTGGTAGGCTGCCAGCGTGGCGCTGGTCGAACTGGCGAGCGAATAGCGCATGGCGCCGAACGAGGCCAGCGCCGTCAGGGCGAACACGCCGCCGCTGATCCACAGTGGCGCGTTGCTTTGCAGCTTGTGCGAGATATTGTCAGGCCGCGCTGAGCGCGGGGCAAAGCCGTGGTCTTTGCCGCGCAGGTGGGCTATCTCCTCGCCCAGGCGCGCAGTGAGGCAGGAAAGACGGTCGGCATCATCCAATGCATAGCGTCCCTTGAAGCCGAGCAGCAGGCACATATGGAATACCTGCAGCGCCTGCAGCCTGGCGCTGCCCTTCAGGCGTAGCTGCTCAAGCTTGTCGAAGAAGTGTTCGCCCGCCAGCTGGTCGCCAAACAGGAGCAATTGCAATGGACGTCGCTCCCAGGCATCGCGCAAGGGAAAAGTGGATGCGAGTATGGTTTCGTCCAGGGCGGCGCAGAAGGCGTACTTGGCGCTCTCGATATCATCGGCTGCGATGTGCAGGTCGCGCGCCTGGCTGCCCAAATCTTCCAGGAAGCTGCGGATGGCGCCGGCGAATTGCGCTTCACCTGGAGGCGCACCGCCATGGCGCAGCAGGGAAAGCATGTGGAAGCCTTCGTGCATCAAGTCCACCAGTGCCGGGACGCGTTGTTGCGGCGGCGCGGCGCGCCGCTCGATGAAATGGTTCATGCGGCCACCACCAGCAATTCCAGCCTCAATTCCTTGAGCCCTGCTGGAACATAAATGGAAATGGATTGCGCCTTGAGCATCTGCTCATAAAGTACGCCACGGTTCTCAAGCGTGAAGTAGCAGGTGTCCGGGCGCACCGGGATGGCGGAAGGCACCTGCGGGGCGTGCACCAGCTTCACGCCTGGCATGGCCGACAGCACGCATTGCTCGACGTCGTCCGGTGCGCCGGCCTTGACGCGCAAGGGCACTGCTTCGACCAATTCCAGCACCGGTATGGCCGCAGCGATGGCAAGGTAAAGGGTGGCGCCGGCGCCGATCTTGCCTGAATCGAGCTTGCCAATGTGATAGCCGGGTTTTTCTTCGCGCAGGGAGACGGCGAAATAGCGCGCCGAAATCACGGTATCGAGGAGTTCGCGGATCAAGCCATCGAGCTGCAGGAAGGCCGGGCCGGGGGCCGCGTGGTCGTAGCAGGGCAGGTTGCCGAGGTGGGCCAGGCGCGAATACGTCATCAGGCCACCCGCCAGGCCGAGCATGGCCTGGTACAGGCGCTCCGGATGAAGCGCGGGATGGCGCAGCAGGTGCAGCAAGGTCGCTGCCGAAGTGGAGACCGTGTGCAGCAGCCAGAATGAGGAGACGTCGCCGCCGCGGAATTCGATGACGTTGCGGCTTGGCTCGCGCATATGGCCTTGCAAAGCGTTGATCTTGGCCTGCAGCGCATCCATCAGCTGGTCCAGCAGGAGCTTGAGGCGTGGCGTAGCGCTGATGGAAAGGGAAGGCGGCATGAACGAGGGCTCGATCTCGAAGCTGCCCGACACGACGCGGCGCAGCCGCAGCAGGGGAAAGCTGTCATAAGCGCCGCGCGGTTCCAGTTCCGATACCAGGCGTACTTGCTTGCGCAGGTAGGTCAGACCGGCCGGCAAGGCGTCGCTGAACAAGTCTTCCGTCTCGCGCTGCGCCTGCTGGAAGCGGTCCGATTCCTGCGACGGCAGCGCGGCGTGATAGCAGATTTCCTGTACCTCCGCCGGCAAAGTGGTGAGGTCGATGGCCGTCGGCAGCGGGTCGCTGGCGGGCGCGTCGAACAACTCGCCTTCGCGAAAAATTGCGCGCAAGGCGAGTACGCGCAGTTTGCCGTTTGCCAGCGCTGCCGTATCCCACTCGACAGATTGCACGCCCCACAGCATTGGCTGGGCCGCCAGCACGGTCGCGTGCATGCGCGCCTCGTGATAGCGGTCCTGCTGCTGGAAGTGTTGCGGACGCAGGAACAGGCCTTCGCTCCAAAGGATCTTCGCAGGTAAAGTCATGCCGGCCTCCTTGGTTGAAGTATCCATTAAAACCGGCGCCGTGCAGCAGGCGTTTGCGCGGGCGCAAACTGCGGCGCGGCGATGTCGGCGGCCTTTGAGACAACGCAATGGCGAGCTCGCGCATCGATTCAATAATGGCCTTCACTTTGCGGAAGGAGAGAGCGATGCGCAAACTATTGACCGCAGGACTGATTGGCGCGGCCACGCTGGCCGGATGCGCCGTAGAGGTGCCGCTGCAAGGCAGCGAACGGGCCGGCCGCCAGACGCTGGAGAAGATGCTGGCGGAAGCCGACCGCGCCGCAGCAGCGGGCCAGAACGAGAAGTCGCAGGCGGCGCTGAAGGCCGCTGCCGCAAGCTACCCTTCCGCAAAGGCGCCCTGGCTGCAACTGGCGCAGATGCGTTTTGAACGTGGCAATTACAGTGAGGCCATTGTGCAGGCGCAGGAGGCGCTGCAGCGCGATCCGGCCGACAAGCAGGCCCTCAGCATCATCGCCGTCAGCGGCCTGCGCCTGGCGACGCGCAGCCTGGCGGATCTGAACCAGCAAAGCGGCCTTGGTGGATCGGTGCGCAGCGAAGCGCAGGAACTGGCGCGCACGCTGCGCAACACGCTCGGCGAGGAGGTGCTTGTTCCGGTAGCCGGCTCGCGCCAGCTGAAAAAGACTGCGCCGCCGATCAAGCTGCCAGCATCGCGCACGTCGCCTAACCCATCCACCGCTGCCGATCCTTTCGGCGCCCTCAAATAAGGAGCCAGCCATGGCCAATCGCGACAGCGTGCAGAAGCGCCTGACCAAGGTCCGTCCGCCCCGGGTGCAGATGACCTATGACGTGGAAGTCGGCGGCGACACGGAAAACAAGGAGCTGCCCTTTGTAGTGGGCGTGCTGGGCGACTTTGGCGGCAATCCCGACTCCCCGCAGAAGCGCCTGAAGGAGCGCAACTTCGTCAACATCGACAGCAGCAACTTCGACGAAGTGCTGGCCGGAGTGAACCCCGTGCTGAGTTTCCAGGTGCCGGACCGGCTGGGCGGGGACGGGGAATTTCCGGTAGAGCTGCGCTTCGGATCGATGCAGGACTTCAGGCCGGAGGCCATCGTGCGCCAGGTCGGCCCGCTGGAGAAGCTGCTGCAAGCGCGCAGCAAGCTGGCCGACCTGCGCAACAAGCTGGCAGGCAACGACCGGCTGGAAGACCTGCTGACCGAGGTGCTGCAAAACACGGAAAACCTGGCGGCCATTGTGCCCAAGGAGGATTGAATGAGCGCGCAATTGAAGCCTGCAACGGCGGCCGCGATTGAAGACGCCGACCTGCTGGACCGCATTGTCGAGGAAAGCAAGGTGGCCAAATCCAGCAGCGAGCATGAACGGGCGCGCGACATCATCGGCGAACTGGCGCGGCAAGTGATGACCGGCACCGTGCATATGTCGCATAGCCTGTCGGCCACCATCGACGCCCGCCTGGCGGAGCTGGACCGCATGATCTCGGACCAGCTCAGCGCCATCATGCATGCGCCCCAATTCCAGAAGCTCGAGCAAAGCTGGACCGGGCTGCATTACCTGGTGCGCAGCACGGCCACCGGGCCGGCGCTGAAGATCCGCCTGCTCAACGCCACCAAGCGCGAGCTGGTTCGCGACTTCCAGAGCGCGCTGGATTTCGACCAGAGCACCATCTTCAAGAAAGTCTACGAGGAGGAATTCGGCACATTCGGCGGTTCACCGTATGCGGCGCTGCTTGGGGACTTCGAGATCTCGCGCCAGCCCGAGGACATCTATTTCATCGAGCAGATGTCGCACCTCGCTGCTGCTGCGCACGCGCCCTTCATCAGCGCCGCCTCGCCCGAACTGTTCGGGCTGGAGAGCTACGGCGACCTTGGCAAGCCGCGCGACCTGGCCAAGGTGTTCGATACCGTGGAATACGCCAAGTGGAAGGCCTTCCGGGAATCGGAAGACGCGCGCTACGTAGGCTTGACGCTGCCGCGCTTCCTGGGCCGCCTGCCGTTCAACCCGCTCGACGGCACCACGGTGGAGGGCTTCAATTTCGTGGAAGACGTGGATGGTCGCGACCACCACAAGTACCTGTGGTGCAATGCCGCTTACGCGTTCGGGGCGCGCCTGACCAAGGCGCACGAGGAATTCGGCTGGTGTGCCGCCATTCGCGGAGTGGAGGGCGGCGGCCTGGTGGACGACCTGCCGACGCATACCTTCAAGACCGGCGAAGGCGAGGTGGCGCTGAAATGCCCGACCGAGGTGGCCATCACCGACCGCCGCGAAAAGGAACTCAGTGAGCTCGGCTTCATTTCCCTGGTCCACTGCAAGAACACCGCCTATGCAGCATTTTTCGGCGCGCAGTCGGCGCAGAAGGCCGTGCGCTACAGCTCCGACGCAGCCAACGCCAATGCCGTGCTGTCGTCGCAATTGCAGTACATCTTCGCCGTGTCGCGCATTGCGCACTACATGAAGGCCATGATGCGCGACAAGATCGGCAGCTTCGCCGCCGCGTCCAGCGTGGAAGACTTCCTCAATCGCTGGCTGATGAAGTACGTGCTGCTGGACGATAACGCCAGCCAGGAACAGAAGGCCCAGTTCCCGCTGCGCGAAGCCTCGGTGCAGGTCAGCGAAGTGCCGGGGCGGCCCGGCGTATTTCGCGCCGTCAGCTTCCTGCGCCCCCATTTCCAGCTCGACGAGCTGACCGTTTCCCTTCGCCTCGTGGCGGAGCTGCCGCAAACCACCAACCACTGAGAAGGAGTATTGCGATGGCCATTGACGTGTACCTGCAAATCGAAGGCATCAAGGGCGAGTCGACCGATGAGCGCCATAAGGACTGGATCGAATGCAAATCGGTCAGTTGGGCGGTGGAGCAGCCGCGTTCCGCCACCTCATCCACCGGCGGCGGCCATACGGCCGAGCGCTGCGAGCATCGCGACGTGGTGATCACCAAGCTGGCCGACCTGGCTTCGCCGATCCTGCTGCAAACCTGCTCCGCCGGCCGTACCATCCCCAAGGCCAAGCTGGAGTTCATGCGCGCCGATGCGCAAGGGGAGCGGGTCAAGTACTTCGAAATCGAACTCGATAACGTGCTGATTGGCGCGGTTTCCCCTTCGGTCGGGGAAGGCGAGATCCTGACCGAAGAAGTGGGCTTCAAGTTCTCGAAAGTGCGCTGGAAGTACACGCAGCAGCGCATTTCGGGCGGCATGGGCGGCAATACGTCCGGCGGCTGGGACCTGGCCAGCAACCGCGTCGCATGATTCTTGGAGGGAGTTGCGGCTGCGGCGCGCAAGTGCTGCAGCCGTTTTTTTCGGAGGTGCGGCATGGGCGGCTACCGGCCGGGATTGCTGGACCGTTTGCTGGGGGCACAGCCCGGCGCGCGTTTCCTGTCGCCGGAGCAGGTGAAGGAAAGCGTGGCGCGCGACCTCGAAGCGCTGCTGAACACGCGCACGGCGCTGCCAAGGCAGCTGCTGCAGGCGTACCCGGAATGTGCAGGGTCGATCCTGAATTTCGGGCTGGCCGATTTCGCAGGCCTGTCGCATAGCAGCAGCGAAGACAGGCTGCGCATCTGCAGCAGCATTCGCCAGGCCGTCGAAAGGCATGAACCGCGGCTATGCAATGTGCAGGTGACGCTGGCCGAGCGCAACGGTACTGTCAACCGCATCGATATCGTCATTGCCGGCATGCTGCGGGTGCATGGCGCAAACGAAGCCGTCAGCTTCAGCGCCGCCTTGCAGCCGTCATCGCTGCATTATTCCATCAAGCGCGGAGCCATTGCATGAGCATTCAACTGAAAACCCTGATTGGAAAACTGAACGACACCTGCCGCACCGGTGCCACCCGCGCCGCAAATATCGCTATCGGCATGGGGCACGGCGAAGTGGATGTGGAGCACCTGCTGCTTGCGCTGCTGGAACAGCCGGAATGCGACCTGCAGGCGATAGCGCGGCGCAGCGACGTCAGCATGAGCGCACTCGAAGCGGACTTGCGGCGCGAGCTGGCCGGCGTGCGCATTGCCGCGACCCGTGTTCCGGTATTCGCGCGGCGCCTGCAATTATTGCTCGAGCATGCCTGGCTGATTTCCTCGCTGGCCCTGCCGCAGCCTGACCAGGTGCGCAGCTGCCATCTGCTGCTTGCCTTGTTGACCGAATCGGAGCTGTCGCAGCAGGCGGCCCGAATTTCGGGCCTGTTCGCGCGCTTCCCGGTCGATGGCCTGAAGCACCGCATGGAAAAGTACGTCGCCGGCTCGGTGGAATGCGCGCTGCCGGCTGCGACGCAGGACGGGGCGGCGCAGCTGGCCGCATCGGCGCCGGCTCCGGCGCTGGCGCAATATACGGTCAACCTGTGCCAGCTGGCGCGCGAGGGCAAGCTCGACCCGGTTATTGGGCGCGCGGCGGAGGTGCGCCAGTTGATGGACATCCTGCTGCGCCGGCGCCAGAATAATCCGATACTGACCGGTGCCGCTGGCGTGGGCAAGACTGCGGTGGTGGAAGGCCTGGCCTTGCGCATTGCGGCGGGCCAGGTGCCGCCGCCCTTGCGCAGTGTGGCCCTGCACGCACTTGACCTGGCGCTGCTGCAGGCCGGCGCCAGCGTGCGCGGAGAGTTCGAAGCCCGCCTGAAAAATGTGATCGACGAGGTTCGCCGCAGCCCGCACCCTATTGTCCTTTTCATAGACGAAGCGCATACGATGATTGGCGCCGGCGGTGCGGCAGGGCAGGGCGACGCCGCCAACCTCCTGAAACCAGCCCTGGCGCGCGGCGAGTTGCGCACGATCGCGGCAACTACCTGGAGCGAGTACAAGCGCTTTTTCGAGAAAGATGCCGCCCTGGCGCGCCGCTTCCAGGTCGTCAAGGTCGAGGAGCCGGACGAGGATACTGCGGCAGGCATGCTGCGCGCGATGGTGCCGCTGATGGAGCAGCACTTCGGCGTGCGGGTGCGGGACGACGCGGTGACGGCCGCGGTGCGCCTTGCGCATCGCTACATCAACAGCCGCCAGCTGCCCGACAAGGCGGTTGGCGTGCTCGATACGGCTTGCGCCCGCGTGGCACTGGGGCAGTGCGCTTTGCCGGCCCTGCTGGAGGATGCAGCCTGCCAGATCGAGCGCCTGTCGGCGCGCATCGCGGCGCTGGAACGGGACGCGTCCTGCGGCGCCGGCGCCGCCGATGCGCGACCTTCGGCGCTGCCGGCGCTGCGCGACGAGCGGGGCAGCCTGCAAGCCTGGCATGCGGAGCTGGCGGCGCGACACGAGCGCGAGCGCGACCTGTGCGCCCGCGTGCTCGCGCTGCGGCAGCAGGACGACGCTGGCGCAGCGGCCGAGATGCAGCAGCAACTGCAGGCGCTGCAGCGCGAGACGCCTTTGGTGCCGCTGGAAGTCGATCGCCACGTCGTGGCAGGCGTGGTTGCAGCGTGGACCGGGATTCCGGTCGGGCGCATGCTGCGCGACGAGATACGCACAGTGCAGCAGCTCAAGCCTGCGCTGGAGTCGCGGGTGCTGGGGCAGCCGCACGCCGTCGAAAGCATCGTGCAGCGCATGCGCACTGCGCGTGCCGGGCTCGATGATCCGCGCCAGCCGAAAGGCATCTTTCTTCTGACCGGACCGTCCGGCGTGGGCAAGACGGAAACCGCACTGGCGCTGGCGGACCTGCTGTATGGCGGTGAGCGCAAGCTGGTGACCATCAATATGAGCGAATACCAGGAGCCGCACAGCGTGGCGGGCCTGAAAGGTTCGCCGCCCGGCTACGTTGGCTATGGCGAGGGCGGCGTGCTGACCGAGGCGGTGCGGCGCAATCCTTATTGCGTGGTGCTGCTGGACGAAGCCGACAAGGCCCACCCGGATGTGCTGGAACTGTTCTACCAGGTCTTCGATCGCGGCGTGCTGGAAGACGCCGAGGGGCAGATGGTCGACTTCAGCAACACGCTGATCGTCCTTACCGCCAACCTGGGTTCGGGCGCCATCATGCAGGCCTGCCTGAACCGCGGCGCAGCGCCGCTGCCGACGCCGCAGGAACTGGACGCGCTGCTGCGGCCGCACTTGGCGCGGCATTTCAAGCCGGCCTTGCTCGGGCGGCTGCAAGTGCTGCCGTACTACCCGATTTCAGACGAAGCGCTGGCGCAGGTCATTGCGCTGAAGCTGGGCCGGGTCGGCCAGCGCATCAGCGAGAACCACCATGCTGAATTCTGCTGGGACGATGCGCTGGTGCAGGCGGTGCTGGCGCGCTGCACCGAGACCGATTCGGGCGCGCGCAATATCGACAGCATCCTGCATGGCAGCCTGCTGCCGGGCGTCGCCGATGTGCTCCTGGCGCGCATGGCCGAGGGCCTGCCCGTGGCGAAAGTGAAGGTGGGCGTGACGCGCCAGGGCCAGTTTAGGATTACCACCAGATAGGAGGGCGTATGTTCACCACTGAGGACTTGCTGGTGCCGGTCAGCGTCGGCCAGCCGTGCGGCGAGGACGTTTCGTTCGACGCCTGCATGGATGCGATTGCGGCCGCTCGGCGGCAAGACGACCCGACGCTGGAGCAGGGCGAGTGGGCCGTTCCCTTGCATAGCGCCGACTGGCCGCTGGTGGCCAATCGCTGTGCCGAGCTGCTGCGCTTGCGCAGCAAGGACCTGCGCCTGGCCGTGTGGCTGGCGGAGGCACGGGCGCACACCCACCGCATGCGCGGCCTGGGCGATGGCTTCCTGCTGCTGGCCGGCTTGTGCGAACGCTTCTGGGAGCAGCTGCATCCCTTGCCCGACGGCGGCGGGCACGAGCTGCGCAGCGGCAGCCTGGCCTGGCTGCTGGCGCGCACGCCGGCGCTGGTGCAGGGCTGCGCGGCCGATGACGATGCCGAAGCCGGCCTGCAGGATGCGCGGCATTGCCTGGCCGGGTTACAGCGGCTGCAGGCGGCGGTCGATGCCCGCCTCGGTGCGGATGGCCCGGCGTTCGGGCTAGCGCGGGACGCAGTGCGGCGTGCGCTCGAAGATGCCGAGCGCACCGCGCCGCCAGGCCGGGCGGTGGAGCCCACCGCCATTGGCGGCGCGGCCGCAGCGAAGGCGTGCGCGCCGCGACCCGGCGCGCCGGGCCAGCCCGCCATGCCGCAGACGCGCGAGCACGCCCTGGTGCAGCTGCGCCTGGTGGCCGAGTTCTTCCGCCGCACGGAGCCGCACAGCCCTGTTGCCTACCTGGCGGAGAAGGCCGCCAACTGGGGCGAACTGGCGCTGCACGAATGGCTGCGCGCCGTGGTCAAGGATCCGGCGCAGGTCGCGCAGCTGGACGAGCTGCTCGGCGCCGCGCCGCAGGCCTAGTGTATGATCCGCGGCATGAACACCATGCCGCGGCGACCCCAATGCGCCACCTGCCTGCGCCCCGCCGCCACCTGCATCTGCCATTGGGCGGCGCCGGTGGCGAGCACGGTCGAAGTCCTGATCCTGCAGCACCCGATGGAAGTGGACAACGCCAAGGGCAGCGCGCGCCTGCTGCACCTTTGCCTGCCAGGCAGCCGGATCGAAGTGGGCGAACAGTATGATGAGGCGGCGCTATGCGCCATGCTGGGCGCCGGTGGCCGCCAGCCGGTACTGCTGTACCCTGACACGCCGGACGAACGCTCGCTCGGCATCGCCGCGCCGCCGCCGTTCAGCGCGGCCTTGGCGCCGGCCCGCATCCAGCTGCTGGTGCTGGACGCCACCTGGCGCAAGAGCCGCAAGATGCTGTACCTGAACCCGGCCCTGCAGGCCTTGCCGCGCCTGCCGCTGCGCGCCACGCCGCCGTCGCATTACCTGATCCGCAAGGCGCATGCGCCGGACCAGCTGTCGACGCTGGAGGCGACCTGCTACGCGCTGGCGCAGCTGGAGGGCGACGCGCAGCGCTACCAGCGCGTCATCGCCGCTTTCGACGGCTTCGTCGCGCAGCAGCAGGCGCAGGCCGCGCGCGGCGCCAGCGCTAGCTGAGAAGCTTCAGGCCTGGCGGCAGCGCTTCGCCCAGCATGCGCTGCTCGCTGGCCTGGTCCAGCTGGAGCACTTCGCGCACCATGGCCGGCCAGCCGGGCGGGGCGCCCGCCGCCAGCAGCCGCTGCACCACCTCGGCACGCAAGGCGTGATTGATATCGCGCGAACGGTCGCCCGTCATGCGCGCCAGGTGCGCCGCCGCGAAGCCTGCCGGTTCCACCTTGCGCCAGTCCAGCTGCATCACGGCCTGCAGCCATTGCTCCACCGTTTCGCGCGGCGCGGCATCGTGCGCGCTGCCGTGGAACGGGCGCCGGGCGCCGACCCGGCCCAGCGCCCACAGATAGCGGGTTTGGCTGGCAAGGTTCTTTGCTTTCGGCAGTTCGCCCACCATCCAGTTGCCGATTTCGGCCTTGTAGGCCGACGGGATGCGCTCCAGCGAAGCGCCCAGGCGCAGCATGTCCTCTTCGCTGCCGTTGACCAGGGTAGCGGGACGGCGCCCGCGTTCGGCGGCATCGGCCTGCAGGTTGAAGGCGAAGTCGTCCAGCAGGCGCAATTGCGCTGCCGGCGGCAGGCCGCCGCAGACGCGGCGCCACAGCGTCCACCACTCGGCGCAAACCTGGTTGTCCCGGTGGTACTGCACCCCGGCTTCGAAAATTGCCCAGAGCTGTTCGATGCGCCACTCGTCCAGCGGGTGGCCGTAGCCCGGGCGCAGGCAGTAGCCGGCCAGGTTCATCCAGGCGCGCTCGTGTTCTGCCGAGCGGCGGCGTCCTTTGGCGCGTTCCAGCAAGGCGTCGAACAAGCGGCGCAGCACGGGCGTCGCCCAGCGTTCGCGGCTGCCAAGCAGGTGTTCGAGCTGGCCGCGCAGCTGCCGCACTTCCCGGGCATCGACTTGCAGCGCGCGGCTGCCGAAGATGCGCTCGACTTTCTCCAGCGCCTCGCTCAGGCCTGCCGGCAGCGCGGCCGCGGCGGCGCCATCCAGGCCATCTGCGCCATCCGCGCCTTCGGCGCCGGCATCGTCCGCGCCATGTTCGCGCAGCTGGAATTCGAGCTGCCAGCGTTGGCCGTTGCCTTCGCAATGCACTTCCAGCGTGCCCACTTCGGTCAGCGAGGCCGCCAGCTGCACCGTGATTTCCTTGCGTGCGCCGGCATCCCGGCTGTCGCGCAGGACGGTGGCGATGGCCGGCAGCGCGGCCAGCTCGTCGGGGGCCAGGTCGGCCACGGCGCCCGCCTGCGGCGGCACGGCGTCGGCCAGGGTAGTGGCGATGTGGAAGCGCACCGGGCGCCCCAGCCGCAAGGCGAAGCTGCGCGCATCCAGGCGTACTTCGCTGCCGCTTGCGCTGCCGCGCGGCAGCAGGCAAACAGCGCGGCGCGTGACGCCCGCAGCGCGTGCATTATCGAGCAGCAGCCAGTAACTGCGCGGTGAGCCGCCGGCGATGGTGGGCGCCAGGCCTTGCCGGCCCAGCGCGTAAGCTACGCCGCCGCGTGCCACGGCGACATCCGGGTCTTCGTTGCGCAGCACGCGTACTGGCTGGCCGCGCCATGCCGCCAGCGTGCTGCTCAGCCGCTCGGCCAGCCTGGCTGCGCGGAACACGCCGCCGTTCAGCAGCAGCGTATCGGGAACGGGCAGCTTGCCGTCGTCCGGCAGCCCCAATGCCTCGCGCGCAGCAGCTGCGTGCTGGCGCAGGAAGCCGGCCAGGTGGCGCGTGACGGCCGGATCGCCGGCGTAGGGCAGGCCGAATTCGACGATGCCGCCGCGCCTGGCCTGCGCCGGCTGCTGCGCTTCGTTGCGCGGAAAGAAGCCGTCCAGCACGATGCGCTCCGCGTCTTCCCGTCGCAGCGCGACGGAGCGGCTGGCGCCGATCAGTTTCGAGCCGGAGCCAAGCAAGGTCACGCTGACCTGCTCGGGCGCGTCGGCCGCCAGCAGGGCTTCCTTGGCCGCGCGGCAGCGTTCGGTAAGCTGGGCGAGGCGGCCCGCCGACAAGCGCTGCGGCGCGGCCGTGCCTGCGCTGCTGCCGCTGTCGGCGCAGAGGCGCTGTTCGACCAGGTGCGCCAGCGCCAGGTCCATATTGTCGCCGCCGAGGATCAGGTGGTTGCCGACGCCGATGCGCGTCAGCTGCGGCCCGCCGCCGGCCATCTCCACCTTGACCAGCGTGAAGTCGGTGGTGCCGCCGCCGACGTCGGCCACCAGCACCAGCCGCGCTTCGGCCAGTTCCTGCGCCAGCGAAGCGCGGTGGCGGTACAGCCAGTCATACAAGGCCGCTTGCGGCTCTTCCAGCAGGCGCAAAGCCGGCAGGCGGGCCATGCGCGCAGCTTCCAGCGTGAGCGCCCGCGCGCCCTCGTCGAAGGAGGCGGGAATGGTCAGTACCACTTGCTGCTGCTCCAGCGGCGCGCCGGGAAAGCGCGCATCCCAGGCCGCGCGCAAATGCGCAAGATAGCTCGCGCTGGCGGCAACCGGCGACACGCGCGCCACGTCTTGCGCAGCGCCCCACGGCAGGATCGGCGCCATGCGGTCGACGCCGGCGTGCGACAGCCAACTCTTGGCGCTGGCCACCAGGCGGCCCGGCACCTGCCCGCCCAGCTTGCGGGCCAGGCGGCCAATGACCGCGCCAGGCGGCGCATCCGCGACCGCCGGTTCCGGCCAGGGCAGCTGCAGCTCGCCATCGGCAAACTCGCCGGCGCCAGGGTGGTAGCGGGACGAGGGCAGCAGCACGGCGCCGCCAATTTCGCCGGGCGCGGTGAGCTGCTCCACTTCGAACAGCTGCACGTCGCCGCCCGGCGCGGCAAAAGCGAGCACCGAATTGGTGGTGCCCAGGTCGATGCTGACCAGGTACTGCGTCATTGGCCCTCGCCACCGCCGCGCACGTCGAATTCGACCTTCCAGCGCTGACCGTCCTGCGCCACTGCCTGCAGTTCCAGCGTGCCGGATTCGCTGGCGCAGGCATGCAGGCGCACCTGCACCGCTTCGCCAACGGAACGGCCTTCCGGCGACAGCGTAGCCTGGATTTCGTTGAGCTCGACCAGTTCCTCCGGCGCCCAGAAATCGAGCACGGCGCCGATCTGGTCTTGGCGGCGCACGGAAGAACCGAAGAAGCGGAAGTGCACCGGCTCGCCCACCACCAGGCCGAACTCCTGGCCTGGCAATTCCAGCTCGCTGCCTTCTTCCATGCCGAACGGCGCCACGCACAGCGCCTGGATCGGCGGCTCCATGCCAGGGATGGCGGGCATCGACGATTCCACCGCAACGTAGTAGGAGCGGGCCGTGCCGCCGCGAATACGCACGCCGGCGCCGCGCCGCACATAGCTGTAATAAGCCGCGCCGCGTGCCACTGCCAGGTCCAGGTCGGCGCCGCCGAGCATGCGTGCCGGTTGCGCCCCTTCCAT
Organism: Duganella sp. Root336D2; assembly: GCF_001425005.1. Classification (GTDB taxonomy): domain Bacteria; phylum Pseudomonadota; class Gammaproteobacteria; order Burkholderiales; family Burkholderiaceae_D; genus Rugamonas. The sequence goes on from NZ_LMDB01000036.1 coordinate 45,945, forward strand.
GTACAGCCAGTCGTTGATGGTTTCCATCACGCGCTTGGCCAGCAGTTCGGACTTGAATACGCCGCCGTTGAACAGCACCGCGCTCGGGTGCAGGAAGGTATGCGCCGGGTTGACGGCAAAGCCCTCCAGTTGCGCCGTAGCGCCAGCCTGGCGCGCCAGGAACGCTGCCAGGTGCCTGGTGATTGCCGCATCCTGCGCGTAAGGCAGGCCAAGCTGGGTCAGGCCGGCGCGCGCGCGCACGGCCGGGCGCGCGGCCGCTTCCACTTTCGGGAAGAAGCCATCGGTGATGAAGGTTGTGACTTCGGCGCGCGTCAGCTCGGTGCGGATCGAGCCGCCGATCAGCTTCGAACCGCGGCTTGGCACCACGATCGGCCAGGTTTCCGCCTGGGCATTGGCCAGCAGGTTTTCCTTGGCCGCGCGGCAGCCGTAAGTGAGCGCGCGCATTTGCCAGGCGTCGAGCTGGCTGCCGTTGGCGGCCAGCTTGCGCGCCACCAGGTGCGCCAGCGCCAGGTCCATATTGTCGCCGCCCAGCAGGATATGGTCGCCCACGGCCACGCGGTGCGGCTCCAGCTTGCCGTCGCGCTCGAGGATGGCGATCAGCGAAAAGTCGCTGGTGCCGCCGCCCACGTCCACTACCAGGATAATGTCGCCCGGCTTGACGTCCTTGCGCCAGCGGCCATCGCTGTTCTGGATCCAGCTGTACAGGGCCGCTTGTGGTTCCTCCAGCAGCGTCACGTTGTCGTAGCCGGCTGCACGCGCCGCTTCGGCGGTGAGTTCGCGTGCGGCAGGATCGAACGATGCCGGGATCGTGACCGTGACTGCCTGCTGCGTGAAAGGTGCGTCCGGATGGGCGTTGTCCCATGCTGCGCGCAGGTGCTTCAGGTAGCGCGTCGATGCTTCCAGCGGCGACACGCGCGACACCTCTTCCGGCGCGTCATGCGGCAGGATGGCGGCGCGGCGGTCCACCCCAGGGTGGCACAGCCAGCTCTTGGCGCTCGATACCAGGCGGATCGGCGTGGTGGCGCCGCGGCTGCGCGCCATTTCGCCCGTCACCGCGGCCTGTCCATCGGCAGTGGCCCAAGGCAGGGCCAGTTCCCCGGCAGCCAGTTCGTCCGGGTGCGGCAGGTAGAGGAAGCTTGGCAGCAGCGGCAGTTCTTCCACCGTGCCGGGCGCGGTGAGCTGGGGCACGCCCAGCACGCCGTGCCGGGTTTTTTCGCCATCGCTGCCGGCCAGTTCTACGTAGGACAGCGCGCTGTGGGTGGTGCCAAGGTCGATGCCGATGGCAAAACGCGGCTCGCTCACAGTTCCACCTCGGCCGGTGCCAACACGTTGGCGTCATGCGCTTCCGCCAGTTTAGGCAGGCGCACGCTGGAAGCGCGCCAGCCGCGGTGGCTCAGGGTGCCGGTAAACGGCGCCTTGCCGACCACGTTGCCGGTCAGGCGCACGGAGGAGGCGTCGAAGCCTTCCGGCAGCGTTACGCGGCTGCCTTCCGCTTCGCTGCGGACGGCGTCGATGCTGAAGTGCTCGCGCAGCACCTTGGCGCAGCCTTCATGCACCAGGCGCGCAGCAGCGCCAATGTCGGCGTCCGAATAGCCGGACAGGTCTTCTTGCGTGAAGTCGATCAGGCGTGCTTCGCGCTGGAACAGCGACAGGAGCTGCAGTGCTGCATCGGGGGTGGCTTCGCGCAGGAGCGCGGCGGCCGGTGCCGGGGCTGCGGCTGGGGCCGGGACGGGGGCCGGTTGCGCGGCAGGGCCAATGCCGTCGTCACGCACGCGTGCGGCGAATTGGGCATCGCCCAGCGTTTTGAAAAAGGCGCCAAAGGCGAGGGAAATCCTGCTCCCAAAGGAGGGCAGATTGTTCGATTTGCTCATGTTATTGCTCTTTGAATGTCGGGGGATATCCCGGAGGAGTGCGCATGATACCAGCTTGGCTTGCAGCCGCGGCACGGGCAGTTTAGAATACTGTACAAACATACAGTAATGTATAGGGGCGCGCCATGCAGGACCATGAACTGGAAGGGCAGGTGATACTGCCGCCGCAATCGCTGAAGGCGAAAAAAGGGCGCGGCGCGGTATCAAACATGCAAGGCAGGTACGAGCTGCAAGAGCGCGAAGCGTTCGATGACGGCTGGGCGCCGGATCCGGACGATGCCGAGGCCGAATTGCGTCCGCCGCGCACCATCGTCACTGCCGAAACGGCCAAGACCATCCTCACGCGCAACCAGTCGCCCGATATTCCGTTCAGTGTTTCGCTGAACCCTTATCGCGGCTGCGAGCATGGCTGCATCTATTGTTTTGCCCGCCCGTCGCACAGTTACCTCGGCCTGTCGCCGGGCCTGGATTTCGAGACCAAGCTGTTTGCCAAGGTGAATGCGCCGGAATTGCTGCGCGCGGAGTTGTCCAAGCCGGGCTACGAAGTGGAGTCGCTCGCGCTGGGCGTGAATACCGATGCCTACCAGCCGTGCGAGCGCGAATACCAGCTCACGCGGCGCGTGCTGCAAGTGCTGGCCGAGTGCAATCATCCGGTTGGCCTGATTACCAAATCCTCGCTGATCGAGCGCGACATCGATATCCTCGCGCCAATGGCTGAGCGTAACCTGGCCGCCGCATCGATCACGATTACTACGCTCGACAGCAAGATCTCGCGCACCCTGGAGCCGCGCGCCGCTGCCCCAGCGCGCCGCCTTCGCACGATTGAAACGCTGGCCAAGGCCGGCATTCCGGTCGGCGTCAGCATCGCGCCGATCATCCCCTTCGTCACCGAGCCCGATATCGAAAAAATCATGTCCGCCGCGCGCGATGCCGGCGCCGTGATGGCAACCTACGTCGTGCTGCGCCTGCCGTGGGAAGTCAGCCCGCTGTTCAAGGAATGGCTGGAAGCGCATTTCCCCGACCGCGCCGAGCGCGTGATGAACCGCGTCCGCGACATGCGCGGGGGCAAAGACTACCAAGCCGATTTCGGCTCACGCATGCGCGGGGAAGGGGTGTGGGCTGACCTGATCCAACAGCGCATCGAAAAAGGCATCACCCGCTTCGGCTTCCACGGCCGCCACAGCAAATTCCGCTCCCTTGACTGCACCCAGTTCAAGCGCCCCGACTACATCCCTGCCTCCGGCGCCCGCGCCCGTGCCGCAGCCAAAGCTGGTCAGATGGACCTGTTCTAAGTCGAGTTCGCGTTTCGGCACCCGCACAGGGTGGCCTGTGCGCAGCTGTCGCGGACTACTACTGAAAGCTACTGAAAGAACTACTGAAACTACTGAAATTTGAGCTTTTCGGCCTTGGTAGCGCTCTAATGGGAAAAATTTCAGTAGCTTTCAGTAGTAGTTACCGAGGGCGCGCAGAGGACAGCAGCGCGAGGTGGCTTTCTATCGCGTGCACGTGCTCATCATGGTGGCCCATTGCGCGCAGGGCGGCGGCCAGGCGCAGCAGGTATTCGATGTTGGGGCCGCTTGGACCGGAGGCGGACGCGATATGGCGGGCGATTTCTTCAACCGTCGCCTCGCCCAGCCAGGCGGCGTTGTCGGCGGCAGCTATATAGATCAGGCCTTCTTCCACGCTGCCGGCCTCGAAGTGAATGTCGATCGCCACCCGCAGGTAACCGTTTTTCTCGCGATGGTCGAGGTGCGCGAATTCTTCCGGCGTGACGAGGTAGGCCATGCCGTGGCACACGGCGCCTTCGGACGGAACCAGCGTGGCAACGCGGCCCGGCGCATCGGGCGTTCCGCGATGGTCATGCGAGCCCTGCCAGAAGCGCCGCGACCAGCTGAAGATGTGCGCCGGCCGGCGTTCGATGAAGGGGAAGTCCGCCTTGTAAATCAGCGAGCCATAACCGAACAGCCACACCTCATGGCGGCCGTCGAACTTGTCCATTGCCTGGTTGGCTTCAATCGTATTGTGCGACATACGGCGAATTATAGGGAATACTCGCCAAGCACGCTGATGAAGCGTTCCGCCGCGGGCGAAGGCGTGCGGGAGTTCTTGGTGTAGATGAAGAACTTGCGTTTGAGTTCCGGTTCCACCAGGGGGCGCATCTCCAGCCCATAACGGCGCACCATCGGTTCCGCATACGGCAGGCAGGCGGTGATGCCGAGACCTTCCGCCACCATGGCCAGCGCGGTGGTCATGAAGGTCACCTCGTTGTAGGGCGCCAGCGTGGTCATGTCGCGCAGCAGCCGTTGCGTGAATTGGCCCTGCAGGGCAATGAAGGGATGCTGGTTGACCTCCGCCCAGGCCACCGTGCGCCGGGCAGCCAGCGGATGCGCCGGCGGGAACACCACCACGAACGGCATTTCGAACAGCAAGGCTGCATCCACTTCGGCCGTCAGGTCGCGCTCCGGCCCGATGCCGACATCCACCTCGCCGCTCACCACGCGGGACGCCACATTGTCGACCGGGCAGTCGACCAGCTGCACCTGCACGTCCGGATAGCTCGAACGGAAAGCGCCGATCACCTGCGGCAGCAGGGTGCAAGCCATCATCTGCGGCGCAGCAACGCGCACGATGCCTTTCTTCAGAGCCTTGCGGCTGGCGATGTCGGCCATCGCGCCATCGAGGTCCTGCAGCATCTTGTCGAACAGCGGATACAGCTCGCGTCCCACCTCCGACAACTGCACGCGCCGCGTATTGCGCTCAACCACTTTCACGCCCAGCAGCTGTTCCAGCTCCTTGATCTGCCCCGACAGGGCGGACTGGGTGACATGCAGCAGGTCGGCGGCCGCCGTGAAGCTGCCGGTGCGGGCGACAGCGACCAGGGCGCGCATCTGGCGAACGGTTGGACTCATCAGGAAAACTAATAAATTGACGTGAAAATATCGTTTGTATGATAGCTGAAACAAGCGTTTAATGGCGGGATACAAAGGAGCCCTGCCATGAAAATCAAGCAAATCCACCACGTTGCCTACCGCTGCAAGGACGCCAAGGAAACCGTCGAGTGGTACGTCAAGCACCTGAACATGAATTTCGTGCTGGCCATTGCGGAGGATGAAGTGCCGTCGACCAAGGCCCCCGACCCGTACATGCACGTGTTCCTGGATGCCGGCCAGGGCAACATCCTGGCCTTTTTCGAGCTGCCGACCCAGAAGGACATGGGCCGCGACGAAAATACCCCGGCTTGGGTGCAGCACCTGGCGCTGGAAGTGGCTTCGATGGACGAGCTGCTGGCCGCCAAGGAGCGCCTGGTTGCCGGCGGCGTTGAAGTGCTGGGCCCTGTCAATCACACCATCTTCAAGTCGATCTACTTCTTCGACCCGAACGGCCACCGCCTGGAACTGGCGACCAACACCGGCACTCCTGAAATGATGCGGAAGCTGGACGAAGTGAAATGGGAAATGCTGGAAGAATGGTCTAAAACGAAAAAGGCGCCCAAGCACGCAGCCTGGATGCACGCGCCACAAGAATAAAGATTAAAAGCGAAGGAAATACATGAAACTCGCCTCCCTGAAAGACGGCAGCCGCGACGGCCGCCTGGTGGTCGTCAGCCGCGACCTGAAATTCTGCCAGCCGGTACCGAACATCGCCGCCACCATGCAGGATGCGCTGGACAACTGGGACGTCGCCGCGCCGCAGCTCAAGCAGATCTACGCCTTGCTGAACCAGGGCAGCGCCTCCGGTGCCCAGCCTTTCGACGAAAGCCTGTGCCACTCGCCGCTGCCGCGCGCCTACCAGTGGGCCGACGGTTCCGCCTACATCAACCACGTGGAACTGGTGCGCAAGGCGCGCAATGCCGAAGTGCCGGCGTCGTTCTACAGCGATCCGCTGATGTACCAGGGCGGCTCCGACAGCTTCGTCGGTCCGCGCGACCCGGTGTTTGCGCTGGACGAAGCCTGGGGCATCGACCTGGAAGCGGAAGTGGCAGTGATCACCGGCGACGTGAAGATGGGCGCCGGCGATGAAGAGGCGGCCAAGGCCATTCGCCTGGTCATGCTGGTCAACGACGTCTCGCTGCGCAACCTGATTCCAAACGAACTGGCCAAGGGCTTCGGCTTCTTCAACTCCAAGCCGGCCAGCGCGTTCTCGCCGGTAGCGGTTACGCCGGAAGAACTGGGCAAGTCCTGGCAGGACAACAAGCTGCACCTGCCGCTGCTGGTGCAGATCAACCGCCAGCCCTTCGGCAAGCCGAACGCCGGCGAGGACATGACATTCAACTTCGCCCAGCTGGTGGCGCACGCCGCCAGGACGCGCGAACTGTGCGCCGGCACCATCATCGGCTCCGGTACCGTATCGAACAAGCAGGGCAACCTGCACGGCTCGAGCATCGCCAACGGCGGCGTGGGCTATTGCTGCCTGGCCGAAGTGCGCATGTACGAGACCATCGAAAGCGGCAAGGCGCAAACCGGCTTCCTGCAATTTGGCGATACCGTGCGCATCGAGATGCATGATGCGCAGGGCAAGACCATCTTCGGCGCCATCGACCAGACCGTGCGCAATTACGGGGAACGTGAATGAAGCTCTACACTTACTTCCGCAGCTCGGCCGCCTACCGCGTGCGCATCGCGCTGAACCTGAAAGGCCTGGCGTATGAAGCAGTGCCGGTGCATTTGCTGCGCGACGGCGGCGAGCAGCTCGCACCGGCTTACCGGGAGGTGAACCCGGCCGGCCTGGTGCCGGCGCTGGAAGACAACGGCATCGTGGTGACGCAATCGCTGGCCATCATGGAGTACCTGGAAGAGGTGCACCCGATGGTGCCGCTGCTGCCGCAAGATGCCGTGGGCCGCGCCCGCGTGCGCGCCCTGGCGCAGACCGTGGCTTGCGACACCCATCCGCTGATGAACCTGCGCGTGCTCAAGCACCTCAAGGGCCCGATGGGCCTGGGCGAAGAACAGAAGATGGATTGGTACTACCACTGGATGGGCGAGGGCATGAAAGCGCTGGAAGCCCACCTGGAGCGCGACGGCGACATGGGGCGATTCTGCTACGGCGATACGCCGACCATCGCCGACTGCTGCCTGGTGCCGCAGGTGTACAACGCGCAGCGCTTTGATATCGACCTGGCGCCATACCCCAGCGTGGCGCGCATTGCCGCCAATTGCGCCGGCCTGCCGGCGTTCAAGGCCGCGCATCCGTCCGCCCAGCCGGACGCCGAGTAATCAGAACTCGCAGCTCAGAACTCAGAACTCAGAACTGCACGACGCGGTTGCGCCCTTCCTTCTTGGCCCGGTACAGCGCCTTGTCGGAGCGCACCAGCAGCGAGGAAGGCGTATCGGGCGCGCCATGCGGATCGGCCGCCGCTACGCCGATACTGATGGTCAGCTGCACCTCCACCCCCGACTCGGTGCACAGGCGCAGGCCGGCGGCCTGTTCGCGCAGGCGTTCCGCCGCATGCGTGGCAACGGCGATATGCGTTTCCGGCATCAGCAATACGAATTCCTCGCCGCCGAAGCGCGCCACCATATCCACCGCCCGCAGGCTGGCCGTCAGCAAGGTCGCGGTCTGGATGATCGCCTGGTCGCCCACTTCGTGGCCGTAGCTATCGTTGATGCGCTTGAAGTGGTCGATATCGACCATCAACAGCGCCAGCGGGTGGTGGAAGCGCCGCGCGCGCTCCAGCTCCTGCGCGATCTGCTCGGTCATCTTGCGCCGGTTGGCGATGCCGGTCAGCGGATCGGTCGTGGCCAGCGCCTCCAGCTTGCGATTGGCCTGCAGCAGTTCCAGCGTGCGCTGCAGGATGCGGTCCTCCAGGCTGCTGCGCTCGCACGCCAGCTCGGACATCGCCCGCCGCCGCGAGCGCAGCGACAGCACCAGCGCCGTAATCAGCATGCCTTGCAGGACAATCAGCGCGCCGGCCGTGAGGATCTGCCAGCGGTACAGCTCCCACACATTGTGCGGGCGATTCAGTATCACCGCCTCTGGCGGGATATTGCGCAAGCCGGCCCGGCGCGCCGTCGGGTAGTCGAAATAGTAGCCTTCCACCTGGCTGGTCATGGCCGGCTGTCCAAGCAGCAGGCGCGCCATCATGCGTCCCACCGCCTCGCCGCTCACCACATAGCCGCCCACCACGCCCGGCATCACCAGCGATTCGGAATGCGTGAACAGCGGCGCCTTGCTCGCTGCCGAAATCTGCAACGCCAGTTCGCGCGGCTGGATGCGCGCACTGCCTTCGCCGCGCAGCGCTGCCAGCATGAAGATCGCGCTGCTGCGGTCCAGCCGCGCGGCGCGCAGGCGCAGCTCATTGACGTCGCCATCGTCCCAGATTTCAAAGCGGATCCTGGGGAAGCGCGGCGTGATGCTGCGGATGCGGTCGAGCCAGAGCCGGCAGCGCGCAGTCTTGTCGCCGACGATGGCGATATGCCGTACTTCCGGCGCCACCAGCGGAATCACGCCGATGGCCCGCTCGAAATCGGACGTCACCTCATAAGCCAGGCCATCGCGCGGCTGCCATCGCTCGCGCCCGTGGTTGACGTAATGGCGCGGCACGCCGGCAAACAGTTCCGGATGGCTCGCCAGGAAGCGCGCCGCCACGAAGCTCTCCGTCACGATGGCGTCGAACTTGACGTCGGCGTACTTGGTGGCGAGGTAGGGCGCCATACCCTCCTGCGATTTATCTTCGCCGACGCGGTTGGCGTCGAAGCGCTCTTCGAAAATGGCCGGCGTGCCGCCCTGGTTGCTGCGTTCCAGTTCTTGGTACAGGCCCTTGTGCACCAGCCTTTGCCAGGCCGAGGAGGAATCGGCGCCGAGCGAATACAGCACCAGCACGCGCCGCTCATCGGCCAGGGCATGGCTGCAGGCGCAGGCCAGCCATACAAGGGCAGCCAGGCGCAGGAATGCTGGTCGGTAGAGGGGGCGCATAGGGGAAACGAGTGTAGCACGGTTGCGTGCAATTTAATTTACCTAGGAGCAACTATCGTGGCAGCTTTGCAACGTTATCGCGCATTTAGTCGCGCAGCACGGAGTAGAGCTGGGCCGGTGTAATCGGCTTGACAAGATGGACCGGGAAACCGGCCGCGCGCGAACGCGCCTGGTCGGCCGGTGGGCCGTAGCCGGACAAGGCCACCAAATGTGTCGAACAGCTGCGGCAGCATGTCTGCGCTCTCGACCACCGAGCGGAAACCGCTGGCCAGGTCGCGGGTGAGGGCGGCCAGGTCGACCCGGGCATAGCCGGCGTGCACGCGGCCGGCCTGCACGCGCGAAAAATCGAGCAGGGTGTTGACCAGCTTTTGCAGGCGCAGGGCATTGCGCTGGGCCAGCTGCAAACGCGCGTGGTGCGCGGCAGGCAGGCGGCTGGCACCGTCGTTCAGCGCTTCTTCGATAGGGCCCGGCATCAGCGTCAGCGGCGTGCGGAATTCGTGGCTCACATTGCTGAAAAAGGCGGTCTTGACGCGGTCCAGTTCCGCCAGTGCTTCGCGCGCTGGCGCTGCTCCGCCGCGGCGCCGGCATTTTGCACGGCGGCCGACAATTGCCCCGCCACCAGCTCGCCACAGCGCCAGGTCGCGGGCCTCGCCTGCCAGGTCCTGTTCGCGCAGGGCGCTGGCCGACAGGGTCGAGAGCGCGGCCAGGCGGCGCGCATTCAGGCGCGTATCCGTGGTGTCGGTGGAAGGGCGCTTTGCGGCCAGGCTTCAAGCGGGCCGAGCGGCGTGGACGACCAGTCGAAGGCCGCAATCTGCTGGCCTAGCGCGCCAGGGGAAGCAAGGAATTGCAAGCTTTCCGGTTTGATCGTCACGCGTTTCTCTAACTGTGTTTTAGCAATTCTGCACTGTACGAAACTTGTACGGCGCGCACAGGCGTCCTGGTCAAACGCCGTCCCGGCCGCGTTTGACAGCACGATGCAAGCAACGGATACTGGGACGATGACGACGCCGCCTTTCCCCATCCGCAAGGAATGCCCGCCGGGCGCCTGCGACTGCGACCGCGATTCGCTGCTGGCGGACCCGCAGGCGGACACGCGCATCCTGCGCCTGACCAAGGAGGAAGAGAAGCGCCTGATCGAGCGCATTGAAGCCATTGCCACCTATGCTGAGCTGATGCGCGTTGGCCAGCGGCTGCAAGAGCAGCTCGGCGTCTCGGTGCGCATTGCCCCCGGCCCGAACGAAGTGCGGACGGTGCGCGGCTTCCAGATCGAGTTGGGCGAGCGGCCCGGTTTGTGCCGCAAGACGCGCCAAGCTGTACCGGCTGCGATACGGAAATGCCTGGATCGGCACCCGGAAATCGCTTTTGCGATCTTGAATTCCCACGATCTGTTTGCCGGGCAGTAAAATATATTTACTTCCTATCAAATCGAAAGCTGTATGTTTTGCAATATTCCGCGCATGCTGGGCATGCCTCTCCTGGCTGCCGCGCTGATCCAGTTGCCCGCCCGGGGCCAGGACGCGTCGCTGCGCCTGGGGCAATTGCGGGAATTTTCCTACCTCGCCACCTACGGCACCCTGGCCGAATTGCAAAAACTGAAACCGCAGGTCGGCCAGTGGCCGCAGCGCGACCAGGCGGCGTACTACTCCATCCTGAGCAAAGTCACCCGCAGCTCCGACCGCGCGCTGTCGCTGCAGGCAGTGGCCGAAGAAGAGCGCATCGGCCATCAACTGGATGACGAGACGATCATCGCCAACAGCTTGCTCGACCGCTCCTACCTGTATTCCGCGCTCGAAGACAGGGAGGCGGCCAGCAAGAGCCTGGACATGGCGCGCCAGCTTGCCGACCAGACCAGCGACTTTGCGCTGCAGGCCAAAGTGATCCTGACCGTTGGCCAGGATGAAATCCGGCGCGGCAATGGCCGCAAGGGCCTCGAATTGATCGACAGCGCGGTGGCGCTGGCGGACAAGTCGGGGCAGCCCATCGCCCAGTTCATGGCGCTGCGTGCCCGGGCGTATGCGCTCAATGGCCTGGCCGGCGGCAGCCAGGAGGCGCTCAGGTCGATCGACGTCTTGAAGGCCAAAGCCGCGCTGATCCCGCTCGATGGCCCCATGATCCGGGCCCGTTACGCCGAGTGGGAAATCGCCGAAAGCGCGGGCCAGGTGGCGCGTGCGCGCGACGCCCTCAACGATGTGGTGGCGTGGCTGCAGAAGCACCATATGGACGAAGATGTGCCCGAGCTGCAAGTCACGCTGGCCGACATGAGCTTGAAAAGCCAGGACTACAGGGAAGCCTTGTCGCTCAGCCGCGAGTCCAAGCAGGCGGCGCTGGCCACCGGCAACACCGAAATGGCGGAGATTTCGCAGTTCAACGAAGGCATCGCCCTGATCTACCTGGGCCAGCTTGACCTGGGGCGCGAAGCGATCGAGGCGGTCAACATCGAAATGATGGATGCGGACGCGCTCTCCGAATACGCCCGCGCGCTGGAGTATGTGGGCTTGAAGGAATTGGCGCTGCAGGTCTACGCGCGGGCCCGGCGCAAGGCGCTGGACGCCACCTCGGCCCAGACCCAGCTCCAGAAAAAAGAGCGCGAAGATGAAGAACTCCTGCGCCGCAAGGATGAAAACAGCAAAGACTTGCGCAACCGGTCGAAGCTGCGGCTGGCCTGGTCGGTAGCGGCTGGCCTGGCGGCTGCCGCCTTGCTCGCGCTGGCCCTCCTGTATCGCAAGCTGCGTGCCGCCAACGTCAGGCTGAAGAATTCCGATTTGCGCACGGAATAGCATGTTAAATTTGCATCTCGGAACGAATCACCCACCGGGAGGCAGGCATGAAAGGCAGCATTCCAAGACGTGAATTCCTGAAGCAGGCAGGCATGGCGGGCGTGGCGACGGCACTGGCCAGCCCGGCGCTGGCGGCGACGCGCAGCGTCATGCTGCCCTTCGAAAACGGCGAGCGCGAACTGGTGGCGTTTCCGCAGAAACGTCCGCTGATCTTGCAGACCAGCCGTCCGCCGCAGCTCGAAACCCCGTTCAGCGTGTTTGGCGAAGGCGTGCTGACGCCGAACGATGCCTTTTTCGTGCGCTACCACTGGAGCGCCATCCCTACCGAGATCGACCCGCAAAGCTACCGCCTGAAAATCGCCGGCCACGTCAACACGCCGCTGGAACTGTCGCTGGCGGAGCTCAAGCAGCTTGCCGACCCGGTCGAGATCGTGGCGGTCAACCAGTGCTCGGGCAACAGCCGTGGCCACTTTGCGCCGCGCGCCAACGGCGGCCAGCTTTCCCACGGCGCCATGGGCAATGCGCGCTGGAGCGGCGTGCCGCTGAAAAAAGTGCTGGAGCGGGCCGGCGTCAAGGCCGGCGCGCTGCAGGTTTCCTTCAACGGCCTGGATGCGCCGCCGGCCGGCGACGGCCCCGATTTCATCAAGTCGCTCAATATCGACCACGCGCTGGATGGGGAAGTGATGCTGGCCTGGCAAATGAATGGCGAGGACTTGCCGATGCTGAACGGCTATCCGCTGCGCCTGGTGGTGCCGGGCTACTACGGTACTTATTGGATCAAGCACCTGTCCGACATCAACGTGCTTGATAAACCCTTCGACGGTTTCTGGGTCGCCAGCGCCTATCGCATCGCCGACAATGCCTGCGCCTGCGTGGCGCCCGGCACCGCGCCTGCCAGGACCGTGCCGATCAACCGCTTCAATGTGCGCTCCTTCATCACCAGCCCCCAGGACGGGGCGCGGCTCAAGGCCGGCAAGCCGGTGCTGGTGAAGGGCATCGCCTTCGATGGCGGCTACGGCATCAGCGAAGTCGCCTTCTCGGCCGATGGCGGCAGGAGCTGGCAGGCTGCCGCGCTCGGCAAGGACCTGGGCAAATATTCGTTCCGCGAATGGAGCGCAGCGTTCAAGCCGGGCAAGGGCGAGCACGCGCTGATGGTGCGCGCGCTGAACCGCATTGGCCAAAGCCAGCCCTCAAGCGCGCTGTGGAACGCGGCCGGCTACATGCGCAATGTCGTGGAAACCACCCGCGTCATCGCGGCCTGAGGGGAAATCCGATGAAGACTATCGCCATCATGCTCCTGCTGTGCGCAGGCATAGCCAGCGCTGCCGAAATCAGGCTGCCGGACGAAACGGCGGCCTACAGGCAAAGCACGCTGCCCGGCTACCAGCTGGTGCTGGCCAATTGCCTGCTGTGCCATTCGGCGCAGTATGCCCAGATGCAGCCGCCTGCCTCGCCGCGCAGCTACTGGGAAGCCACGGTAAAGAAGATGAAGAAACCGTTCGGCGCCCAATTCTCCGACGACGACATCCCCGCCATGGTGGATTACCTGGCCAAAGTCTACGGCGCTGAAAAGCCCAAGCCATAGACCGTGGCGGCTGGCGGCGATACAATCTCGCCTTTGCCCATCGCCGACAGCCGCCATGACGATTCCAAGCCCTATCCTGCAAGCGCTCGAGCGCGCCCACCCGTCGTGGCGCCTGATCCTGGAGCGCGGCCTGGATGCGATAGCGGCGGCCAGCCCGGCCTACCTGGCTGAACTCGCGGCCGACAGCTACCTGCCGACCGAATTGCGCCTGTTCGCTGCCTTCCAGCAGCCGCTGGACCAGGTGCGCTACGTGCTGGTAGGGGAAGGCCCATACCCGCGCGCCGAAAGCGCCACCGGCGTCTGCTTCATGGACGGCGCCGTGAAAGGCCTGTGGTCGGAACAGGAGGGCGGCGGCCTGTCCAAGCCGGTCAACAAGGCCACCTCGCTGCGCAATTTCATGAAAATGCTGCTGGTCGCCGACGGCCAGCTCGACGAGTCGAATACCGCCGGCGAAGCGCTGGCCGCCTGCGCGACCCGCGCCAAGGACGGTGCCGCCATCCAGACCCTGGCCGAGATGCAGGAACGCCTGCACAGCCACGGTTTCCTGTTGCTCAATGCCTCCCTGGTATTCCGCCCGCATGTTGCCCCAGTGAAAGATGCCAAAGCCTGGCTGCCATTCTTCGCAACGGTGATGCAGGCGCTGGCTGCCAAACAGCCAAAACTGATCTTGTGGGGCAAGATCGCCGAGCAGCTTAACAAGCTGCCAAGCGTGCAGGCGCTGCCGCAGATCGTTGCGGAGCATCCGTACAACCTGTCGTTTATTGCTAATAAGGAAATGCAGGCACTGTTCGGCCCGATGGGATTGCTGAAGCGGTAACTGTGGCGCGTATTGCCCCGCGGACAGCTAATGGCGTGTCCGGCAAGGTCTGCGCAAGTCTGTTATACTTGACTAAATCGTTCAGGTAATCAGGTTTTGATGTGCGAGAACAGAGCGATATTTTAACTGAGTTGAACCGAGGTTGTGATGCGTCTGACTACCAAAGGCCGTTTTGCAGTGACTGCGATGATTGACCTGGCTATGCGCCAGGGCAAAGGTCCGGTAACGCTTTCCGGAATCAGCCAGCGCCAGTCGATATCCCTGTCTTATCTCGAACAATTGTTCGGCAAGCTGCGCCGCCACGAAATCGTGGAATCGATCCGCGGCCCTGGCGGCGGCTACAGCCTGGCCCGCAAGGCAGACAAGGTGACCGTCGCCGACATCATTATTGCTGTTGACGAACCGCTCGATGCAACCCAGTGCGGCGGCAAGGAGAATTGCCACGGCGCCGACCACGCGAACGGCACCCGCTGCATGACCCACGAACTGTGGGCCACCCTGAACGAAAAGATGGTCGACTACCTGGATTCCGTGTCGCTGCAGGACCTGGTGGACCAGCAAAAAGCCAAGGCCGCGGCAGAGCAGCCAGTCCATGTGCACCGCAACAGCAACCAAGCAGCCCTCGGTTAACCGAATTGGAGTAATTTAGATGAACGCCCCCGAAAAGAACGTCGCCCAGGTAGCACCGGTAGAATTCAAGACCGCGCCGCACTTCCCGATTTACATGGACTACTCGGCGACCACGCCGATCGATCCACGCGTTGCGGACAAGATGATCCCTTACCTGCGCGAACAATTCGGCAACCCTGCATCCCGCAGCCATATGTACGGCTGGACCGCGGAAGCAGCGGTGGAAGAAGCGCGCGGCCACGTGGCCGCCCTGGTCAATGCCGACTCGCGCGAAATCATCTGGACCTCCGGCGCCACCGAATCGAACAACCTCGCCCTGAAAGGCGCGGCCAACTTCTACAAGTCCAAGGGCAAGCACATCATCACGGTCAAGACCGAGCACAAATCCGTGCTGGACACCGTGCGTGAACTGGAGCGCCAGGGCTTCGACGCCACCTACCTGGACACCCAGGACAACGGCCTGATCACCATCGAACAGCTGGAAGCGGCGGTGCGCCCGGATACCATCCTGATCTCGGTCATGATGGTCAACAACGAAATCGGCGTGATCCAGCCGATCAAGGAAATCGCCGCTTTCTGCCGCAAGAAGGGCATCATCTTCCATTGCGACGCCGCGCAGGCGACCGGCAAGGTGGCGATCGACCTGCAAGAGCTGAAGGTCGACCTGATGACCTTTACCGCGCACAAGACCTACGGCCCGAAAGGCGTGGGAGCCCTGTACGTCTGCCGCAAGCCGCGCGTGCGTATCGAAGCGCAGATGCACGGCGGCGGCCATGAGCGCGGGCTGCGCTCGGGCACCCTGCCGACCCACCAGATCGTGGCGATGGGCGAAGCGTTCCGCCTGGCCAAGGAAGAAATGGATTCCGAAATCGCCCGTATCCGCGCCCTGCGCGACCGCCTGGCGGCGGGCCTGCAGGAAATCGAAGAAACCTACGTCAACGGCGACATGGACCACCGCGTGCCGCACAACCTGAACGTGAGCTTCAACTTCGTGGAAGGCGAATCCCTGATCATGGCCGTGAAAGACCTGGCCGTATCGTCCGGTTCCGCCTGCACCTCGGCTTCGCTGGAGCCGTCCTACGTGCTGCGCGCCCTGGGCCGCAGCGACGAACTGGCGCACAGCTCGATCCGTTTCACCATCGGCCGCTTCACCACTGAGAAAGACGTCGACTTCGCGGTCGAACTGCTGAAAGGCAAAGTGGGCAAGCTGCGCGAACTGTCCCCGCTGTGGGAAATGTACAAGGATGGCGTGGACCTCTCCACCATCCAGTGGGCAGCGCACTAAGCGCAGAGCAGAATTCTTAGATTACAGGAGCATCAAAATGGCATACTCGGAAAAAGTCCTCGACCACTACGAAAACCCGCGCAACGTCGGTTCCTTTGAAAAGGGCGACGAGACCGTCGGCACCGGCATGGTCGGCGCACCTGCTTGCGGCGACGTGATGAAGCTGCAGATCAAGGTCGGCGCGGACGGCAAGATCGAAGACGCGAAATTCAAGACCTACGGCTGCGGTTCGGCAATCGCCTCCAGCTCGCTGGTGACCGAATGGGTGAAGGGCAAGTCGCTGGATGAAGCGCTGGCCATCAAGAACACCCAGATCGCGGAAGAACTGGCACTGCCGCCGGTGAAGATCCACTGCTCCATCCTGGCCGAAGACGCCATCAAGGCGGCTGTGAACGACTACAAGGCAAAACACGGCGCCTAAGCAGCGCGCGGAGGAAGTATGACAATCACCCTGACCGAAAAAGCAGCCAAGCATATCAACCGCTACATCGAGCGTCGCGGCAAGGGCATTGGCCTGCGCTTTGGCGTTCGCACGACCGGCTGCTCCGGTCTGGCCTACAAGCTGGAATACGTGGACGAAGTGACTGCGGAAGATTCCGTCTTCGAGTCGTTCGGCGTGAAGGTCTTCGTTGACCCGAAAAGCCTGCCGTACATCGACGGCACCGAGCTGGACTTCGCGCGCGAAGGCCTGAACGAGGGCTTCAAGTTCAATAACCCGAACGAGAAAGACGCTTGCGGCTGCGGCGAAAGCTTCCGCATCTAATTCATCGTGCAAAACCACTTCGACCTCTTCCAGCTTCCCCAGCAGTTCGCCGTTGATGCGGCGGCCCTGGACAGCGCCTACCGCGAAGTCCAGAGCCGCGTCCATCCGGACAAGTTCGTCAACGCCACCGATGCCGAAAAGCGCGTCGCCATGCAATGGTCGACCCGCTCCAACGAGGCTTACCAGACCCTGAAAAATCCGCAGAAGCGCGCGCAATACCTGTGCGAGCTGAATGGCGTCGATTTGAAGATGGAATCCAACACGGCCATGCCGATGGAATTCCTGATGCAGCAGATGGAATGGCGCGAAGAGCTGTCCGAAGCGCGCGCCGGCAAGGATGGCGATTTGCTCGACAAGCTGGACGGCCAACTGCGCGCCGCGCGCAAGGGCCAGCTGGCGCAGATCGAACAGCATTGCAATAGCGGCGACTATCACGCCGTCGCGCAGGGTGTGCGCGCGCTGATGTTCATCGAAAAATTTGGCGAAGAAGTGCGCTTCGCTTACGACGCCATCGAGGCGTAAAAGAACAAGACAGGTTTCACCATGGCTCTTTTGCAGATTTCCGAACCGGGCATGTCGACCGCCCCGCACCAGCACCGCCTGGCTGTGGGGATCGACCTCGGCACCACCAATTCGCTGGTAGCGACCGTCCGCAGCAGCATTCCAGAAGTGCTGAACGACGAAGAAGGCCATCCGCTGCTGCCTTCCGTGGTGCGTTACCTGCCAAACGGCCATGCCAATATCGGCTACAAGGCGCAGGCCCACCAGACCACCGACCCGAAGAACACCATCGTCTCGGTCAAGCGCTTCATGGGCCGCGGCCTGAAGGACATCGCCTACGCCGAGAACCTGCCATACGATTTCGTCGATGCTCCGGGCATGGTGCAGCTGAAGACCGTGGCCGGCGTGAAATCGCCGGTCGAAGTGTCGGCGCAAATCCTGGCAACACTGCGCCAGCGCGCGGAAGACTCGCTGGGCGACGACCTGGTCGGCGCCGTGATCACAGTGCCGGCCTACTTCGACGAAGCGCAGCGCCAGGCCACCAAGGATGCCGCGCAACTGGCCGGTATCAACGTGCTGCGCCTGCTGTCCGAACCGACTGCCGCGGCCATCGCCTACGGCCTGGATAACGGCTCCGAAGGCATCTTCGCAGTGTATGACCTGGGCGGCGGCACCTTCGACATCTCGATCCTGAAGCTGTCCAAAGGCGTGTTTGAAGTGCTGGCCACCGGCGGCGACTCCGCGCTGGGCGGCGACGATTTCGACCATCGCCTGTTCTGCTGGGTGCACGAGCAGGAAAAACTCGCACCGCTGTCCGACGAAGACACCGCCACCCTGATGGTGAAAGCGCGCGAAGCCAAAGAACTGCTGTCGAGCAAGCCGGAAGTGACCATCGACGCCATGCTGCGTTCGGGCGAAGAAGTCCACCAGCGCATCACCCCTGAAATTTTCGCCGACATCACCAAACACCTGGTCGCCAAGACCATGAACGCGGTGAAGAAGGCCCTGCGCGATGCCAACCTCGACGCCGACGACATCGACGGCGTGGTCATGGTGGGCGGCGCAACGCGCATGCCGCACGTACAGCGCGCGGTGGGCGAGTACTTCCACACCATCCCGCACGCCAACATCGATCCGGACAAGGTGGTAGCGCTTGGCGCCGCCATCCAGGCCAACCTGCTGGCCGGTAACCGCGCCGCGGGCGACGACTGGCTGCTGCTGGACGTGATCCCGCTGTCGCTGGGTATTGAAACGATGGGCGGCCTGGTCGAAAAGATCATTCCGCGCAACTCCACCATCCCTTGCGCCCGTGCGCAGGAGTTCACCACCTTCAAGGACGGCCAGACCGCGCTGGCAGTGCACGTACTGCAAGGCGAGCGTGAACTGGTGAGCGACTGCCGCTCGCTGGCCCGCTTCGAACTGCGCGGCATCCCGCCGATGGCTGCCGGCGCTGCGCGCATCCGCATCACCTACCAGGTGGACGCCGACGGCCTGCTGTCGGTCTCCGCACGCGAATTGCGCTCCAACGTCGAAGCTTCGATCACCGTCAAGCCATCCTACGGCCTGGGCGACGACGACGTGGCGCGCATGCTGTCCGAATCGCACACCGAAGCGGAAGCCGACATGAAAGCCCGCGCCCTGCGCGAAGAGCAGGTGGAAGCCGAGCGCATCATGCTGGCCACCCAGTCGGCGCTGGACGAAGACGGTGCGCTGCTGAACGACGAAGAGCGCGCCGCCGTCAACGCCCTGATGGCCACCACCATGGACGTGCTGGTGAAATCCGGCAGCGGCGAAGCCGACCACTACGCGGTGAAAGCCGCCTACGAAGCCCTGGCCCAGGGCACTGAAGAATTCGCATCGCGCCGCATGGACCGCAGCGTGCGCAGCGCACTGGCCGGCAAGACGCTGGACCAGGTTGTTTAATTGACCGAGGAATAGAAGTGCCACAAATAGTCATCCTGCCGCATGCCAAGCTGTGCCCCGAAGGCGCCGTGATCGAAACCGAAGCAGGGAAGTCCGTGTGCGACGTCCTGCTGGAAAACGACATCCACATCGAACACGCCTGCGAGAAGTCCTGCGCCTGCACCACTTGCCACGTGCTGGTGCGTGAAGGCTTCAACTCGCTGAACGAAGCGACCGACACCGAAGAAGACCTGCTGGACAAAGCCTGGGGCCTGGAAGCCTGCTCGCGCCTGTCCTGCCAGTCCATCGTGGCGGAAGAAGACCTGGTCATCGAAATCCCGAAGTACACGATCAACCACGCCAGCGAAGGCGGCCACTGAGCCGGGGTGCAGCATGCTGAAATGGAGTGATGTCACGGCGATTGCCGAAGCCCTGTACGACAAGTTCCCGGACGTCGACCCGACCGCCGTGCGCTTTGTCGACCTGCACAACTGGATCGTCGACCTGGACGGCTTCGACGACGACCATAAGCGCGGCGGCGAAAAAGTACTGGAAGCCATCCAGCAGGCGTGGATCGATGAAGCGCAGTAAGCCCGCAGCTGCAGCGCTGCCCACAACGGTCACCGACATCCCTGAAGTGAAGCCCGGGCAGTCCGTCGCGCTGCTGCAGGAGCTGCACATCCTCACCCGCGACGGCAAGCTGAATCAGGACAGCCGGCGCAAGCTGAAACAGGTCTACCACCTCTACCAGTTCATCGAACCGCTGCTGAACGACGTGCGTTCGGCCAAAGGCGCGGTCTCGCTGGTCGACCACGGGGCAGGGAAGTCCTACCTCGGCTTCATCATCTACGACCTGTTCTTCAAAGCGCTGGGCGACGACTCGCACATCTACGGCATCGAGACCCGTGAAGAGCTGGTGGCGCGTTCCGAAGAACTGGCGCGTAAATTCGGCTTCCCCGGCATGAGCTTCCTGCCGCTGTCGGTCGCCGAATCGACCACTTCCGACAAGCTGCCGGAGCAGATCGACATCGTCACGGCGCTGCACGCCTGCAATACCGCCACCGACGACGCCATCGACTTCGCGCTGAAGAAGAAGGCCAGGCACATCGTGCTGGTGCCATGCTGCCAGGCCGAAGTCGCCTCCGTGCTGCGCAAGAACAAAGGCTCCTCGCTGGGCAAGAACGTACTCACCGAATTGTGGCGCCACCCGATTCACACCCGCGAATTCGGCAGCCAGATCACCAACGTGCTGCGCTGCCTGCAGCTGGAATCGCACGGTTACCAGGTCACTGTCACGGAACTCGTAGGCTGGGAGCACTCGATGAAGAATGAGCTGATCGTCGCCACGTACAAGAACCTGCCGCGCCGCAAGCCTGCCGAGCGCCTGAAGGAAGTCTTGTCCACCATCGGCCTGGATGAAATGGGCCAGCGCTTCTACACCGGCGCCGCCGACGCCGGGCCATCCGCCGAGGTGGCCCCGTGAGCACCGGCTATCCGGCCGGCGCTGGCGCGAGTTCGCTGATCGCGGCTGACGGCGAACGCTGGATCGACCTGCGCAGCGACACCGTCACCCACCCCAGCCCCGCGATGCGCGAGGCCATGTTCGCCGCCCAGGTCGGCGACGACGTCTACGGCGACGACCCCACAGTCAACGCCCTGCAAGCCTATGCCGCAGAACTCTTCGGCTACGAAGCCGCATTGTTTGCGCCATCCGGCACGCAGACCAACCTGATCGCCCTGCTGGCTCACTGCGGCAGGGGAGACGAGTACCTGGTCGGCCAGGACGCCCACACCTACAAATACGAAGGCGGCGGCGCCGCAGTCCTCGGCAGCATCCAGCCGCAGCCGATCACCAACGAGCCAGACGGCAGCATCGCCCTGCAAGACATCGAAGCTGCCATCAAGCCGCAAGATTTCCACTTTGCCCGCACCAAACTGCTCGCGCTGGAAAACACCATCGGCGGCAAAGTCCTGCCGCAGCAATACGTCGCCCAAGCCACCAGCCTTGCGCACGCGCACGGCCTGGCCACCCACCTTGACGGCGCCCGCATCTGCAACGCTGCCGTCAAGCAAGGCATCCCGCTGCAAGACGCAGTGAAAGGCTTCGATAGCGTCTCGGTCTGCCTGAGCAAAGGCCTCGGCGCCCCGGTCGGCTCCGTCCTGTGCGGCAGCAAAGGACTGGTCGAGCAAGGCAAGCGCTGGCGCAAGATGCTGGGCGGCGGCATGCGCCAGGCCGGCGTGATCGCAGCCGCAGGCTTGTACGCCCTGCAGAACAACGTGCAGCGCTTGGCCGAAGACCACGCCAACGCCAGCTGGCTCGCCGCCGAACTTGCCAAAATCGGCGTGCTGCAAGTGAGCGTACCGCAAACGAACATCCTGTTCGTCACCATGCCGCGCGACGCCTGTGAAGGCCTGAACGCCGCGCTGGCAGCAGAACGCATCCGCGTCTCGATGGCCCCGACACTGCGCCTCGTGACCCACCTGGACGTCTCGCGCCCCGACCTGGAAAAAGTCGCCGCCGTTTTCGCCTACTACTTCAAGCAATAATGAACAACGAAGACAACACCGTCCGCCTCGCCAAGCGCGTAGCGGACATGGTTCCATGCTCGCGCCGCGAAGCGGAAAACTACATCGAAGGCGCCTACGTCACGGTTGACGGCGAACTCGTCGAGGAACCGGGCGCCCGCGTCGAAGCCGGGCAAGAAGTCGTGCTTTCGCCGGACGCAACCCTGCTCGATATCGCGCCAGTAACGATCCTGCTGAACAAGCCAGCCGGCGCCGATGCACTGGCCTGCCTGGTACCGGAAGCGCGCAGCAAGGACGCCCAGCGCATCCGCTTCCTCAAGCGCCACCTGCGCAACCTGACCGCCTGCCTGGCGCTGGACAAGCAAGCCAGCGGCCTGTTCGTGTTCACCCAAGACTTCCGCGTCGCGCGCAAGCTGGTGGACGAAGGCGCCACTGTCGAACAGGAACTGATCGTCGAAGTCGAAGGCCAGATCATCGACAACGGCCTCACGCTTCTCAACCAGGGCGCAGGCAAGGTAAGCTGGCAAAACGAACACCGCCTGCGTTTCGCCGTGAAGCCGCCGAAACCGGCGCTGTTGGTCAAGCTGTGCGCCGACGTCGGCCTGAAAGCCACCGCCGTCAAGCGCCAACGCATCGGCCGCATCTCCATGTCCGGCCTCCAGCCCGGCGAATGGCGCTACCTGCAAGGCTACGAGCGCTTCTAAGACCTACTGCCCAGCCCGTGTCACACCATGGGGTCACACCCCAAGTGGGACACGGGCTCTAGCGTAGGGCGGCGGCAGGCCGCTTCGTCTGGCGCTGCACCAGCGGCGCGATCCGCCGGCCTGGCCATCGCGTTGGCACGGGAACTCCAATGCAACGCCAGCCTGGAATCTGGCGCCCTGGTTCGCCTGCTGCCTGCACCCGTCCTCGCCTGCTCGAACACCTGGCTCATTTCACAGCCAAGCTCCCTCTGCTCCATTCGTTACGCGCCAGCGTTGTTAAAAATGCTAGTATTGCCCAAAGCAATCTTTCTCGAGGCTATCCTTGGTAAAGCTCCTAGCGATTGTGGTAATTTGAAAGGCGGGGATTGCTATAACTATTGAATATGAAACTGGCCGGTCGAAATGGCATCGTTATTTTCGAAACGAGCGGCTATCTCGGCGCCACCGGGCACTTTACTTTATGGGACGGCAAGGCTATGGAGCTCGCATTTGCGCCCGGCCCGACGATCGCGAGGTCGGCAGCTGCTATTTCTGGTTGACATCGACTTTTGTGGATCCTAACGGCAAAACGGTTCTACTGCAGGTCGCAAGGATCAAATTCTGGGAACTGAAATGATGCGCCAAACGCTTGTCGCGCTTGTCTGGTTGCTTGCGAGCTTTTGTGCAAGTGCCGCGGTTGAGGTTGAAGACAAATGCCCACTGCTGAAAAAAGGGACGCGTTGGTCGCAATCCTGTTTCGAAACGAAGGGCGAAGTGCGTCAGGTGAAAGCCGAGTACAGGAACCGCATAGTGCCCAACAAATTTGGCTTCGAGACGATTGGACTATCAGAATCGCTGGAACTTGTGGCGGTCAATCGGGAAGGTGTGGTGGTCGTGCCCGGCATTGTGCATGCGGGCGACTTCGATTACCCGACAGCGGAACATGGTGTTGGCCGCTTCAGATCCGGCAATAAATGCGGCTATTTTCAGAGCGATACCTTTAAGATCCTCGGCCCGCCGATTTACGATGCGTGTTGCCCGTTTCATCAGGGCCAAGCGTTCGTTTGCAGCGATTGTGTATCGTATTGCGTAGGCCCCGACTGCATGAATGAACAGCTTGTTGGAGGGAAGGGTTACAAGCTCAACGCGAAGGGTAAGGTGATCAGGGAGTTTGTGCCACGCACACTTGAAAATGCGTGTGGGGACATTGGCGTTGCAGAGATCGGAAAAATGGAAAACGGGAATCCTATGCTGGTTTGCAATTCGTTTCCGGTCCCACAACTTCGGCGGTGAGAAGTCGTTGATTTGCAATACGCGTCCAGCCCCAAGGCTGGGAAAAAGGTAGAAGATGGCAGGAGAAGTCATTCGCCTCGGTGACTCGACGAGTCACGGCGGAAAAGTACTGGAAGGTTCGCAAACGGATATTTGCCATGGCAAGCCGATAGCGTTCATAGGCCATAAAGTGTCGTGCCCCAAATGCAGCGGTTCCCACACGATCGTTGAAGGCGTCCAGACCACGACGATCTTCGGCAAGGGAGTTGCTGTTGCCGGCATGAAGACGTCTTGCGGTGCGACGTTGGTGGCCAGCCAATTTACCGATATCGTGGCGCCGGGCGGTGGAGGAGTTGGGGGCTCAGGGCCTGCCCCGTCGCCCGCCGCAGCTACGGCCGCCTCCGCAGCGCTGGCGCCTGCAATGGCGAAAAGCGGCGCGGCAAGTACCCAACTCGCCGCGAACGAAGGCGGTAACGAGTCGACGGCTGCGGGTGGCCAGGAAAAATCCATCAAGCGCATCTGGTGGTCTTATGGCGACGACGAAACTCCACTCGAGGGAGCATCGCGCCATTACGTTGACCTGAACGTCCACGTTGAAACAGAAAACTACGCAGACGGCGAAGCAGTTGAACTGATCTTGGCCAACGACGACGGCTCAGACCTGTTCGAAGGCAAGTCCGATTTCGCGGTTCACGTCAAAGTTGGCCCTGAAGGCATCGGCAAGGCGATGAACGTCTTTGGCGGCAAAACCGTCATGCTTGGCCAGCTGGGATGAAGTACCTGCTCTTGCTGTTCATGCTGGCAACCTGTGTGGTGGCCGATGCGAAGGCCCAATGTCCTTCAAAGGAAACTGACCGCTGGACTGCCGACTGTTTCACTACCGAAGGTCAAACACGCCGTCTCAAACCGCAGTACCTGAAGCGGCTTAAACCAGACAAAAGAGGCATCGATTTACTTTGGAACGACGAGACCTTTTATTTTGATGCTGTCAATCGCAATGGCGTGGTCGTTATGCCAGGAGTTTACGTGACTGGCGATTTCGACTATCGCGAAGCCGAAAAAGGCGTCAGTCGTTTCAGCTCGAACGGCAAATGTGGCTACTTCAAAGTCACGTCGTTCAAGGTCGTCGTCCCGCCAATTTACGACGTTTGTTATGCCTTCCAGGAAGGCGTGGCCTACACCTGCCAGGACTGCATCGAGTATTGCAGCGAGGATGAGGATTGCCACCTCCCCATGATGGTGAGCGGCCGGGGATTTGAGTTGGACCTGAAGGGGCGCGTGCTGCGGCAGTACACGCTCCCCCCGCTGGAAGGCGCTTGTGGCAAGGTCGGCGTAGCCGAATCCGGCATGCGCTACGGTACCCGGCATTGGCTGCGTTGCAATGAGGACCCGAATGACCCGTTCAAGGTGCCCAAGTCTTGACGATATGGTAAATTCGATCCATTAAGGCAATGGCTATTATTGACATGGATAATGATTTTTCCCTCGTTCGCCGCTGCCTGATCCCGGCGGACGCCTTCATCCTGTGTGGATGCCTGCGTGCGGCAGGCCTGAATGCCACCGTGATGGATGACCAGCACATGCAGGCCGCGCTCCTGCTGGCGCCTGCCATCGGCGGTGCGCGCGTCATGGTGCCGCAAGACGAGTTGGAGCAGGCGCTCGAAGTCGTCGCCGCTTTCGAGCGCGGCGACCTGGCGCTGGATGACGACGAAGACGTGGGCGAGGGGGCTCGCGTCTACGAGTTCACGCCTCGCAAGTAAAGACGATCGCCTGCATCTTGCCTTCGATGGCGCCGCTGCCGAATTTATCGGTCAAGGCTGCGATCACCACGTCGGTCGCTTCCTGAAGGCGCGCCGGATCGCGCGCTTCAATATCCGCCCTGAGCGGCGAACCCTGGCACAAGGCAGTAGCAGTGGATGCTGCGGATGCGGCACGACTGGTTGCCGTCACCACTTCATGCTCGATGTTGCCGCTCCAGCCGGCGCGCTTCAGCTCTTCGAGAATCACGTCGACGTCATGCCAGCCATACGGTACCCGCGCCAGGAAGCGTGGCGGGTCCTCGGGGAACACCTTGGCCAGCGCATGATTGATGGTGGCGGAAAAATCGTTGTGGCTGATGCCGTCCCACACGTTGAAGCAATACAGCCCACCCGGCTTCAGCACGCGGCGCGCCTCGCTGAAACCGCGCGCCTTATCGGGAAAGAACATCATGCCAAACTGGCAGGCCACGGCGTCGAAGCTGCCATCGGGGAAGGGCAGCGCTTGCCCGTCGGCCTCCTTCCATTCGACGCGCGGCGAAACGACTGCCTTGCGCGCCTGCTCCAGCATGGCGGGATTGAGGTCGCTGGCGACGATTTGCGCGGCGGGGATTTCCTGCAGCAGGAGCCGGGTGACGGCGCCGGTGCCGGCGGCTACTTCCAGGATGCGCGAAGGACGGCGCTGCGCGAGGCGGCGCGCCATGTCGATCGCGTAAGGGGTGAAGAGGAGCGGCACCATGGCGCGCTCGTAGGTTTCCGGAATTGAGCCAGTAAAGCTGCTGTCCTTGTCCATGGTTGCCTCCCTTGTCCAAGTCCAGTATAGCGAGTGCTCAGGCGGCTTTGGCGGCTTTTTTCTCGGGTTTCGGCAATTGCACCAGGCGGGTGCCGGCGATGCGGTCGTGCAGGAACTGGCGGTCCTTGTCGAGGAAGGCGGTCAGTGACCACAGAAGCACGCCAGCCAGCAGTGCATATATCGCCTGCCAGTGTTCCAGGTGCAAGGCGTTGCCGATGAGCACTGCGGGGATCACCCACGCCCAGCACAGAACGTAGCGCAGCGTGGCTATCTTCAGCGGTACGTGGCTGTAACCCGGGAATTCCAGCTTGATGCGCCAGGTCTGCATGGCCAGGGTTTGCCCCTTGCGGCTCCATTGGTGGATGAAGTAGGCGCCCAGCGCCAGGAAGACAGTGGCCTGACGCGCATGCCAGGCAAACGGCGTAACAGCGGCTTTGGTGGCGAATTCAACGACCAGCAATGGCAGGAACAGCACGGCAATGCCGAGCAGGATCTCGTAAACCATTGCGATCAAGCGGCGCTTGACGGTCGGAACTACGTTATTTGCTTGCATTAGGAACCGCTGGTGGCGCACTCGGCGCGGCTGGGGTAACGGGGGGCGGCGCGGTCACATCCGCAGCCGGTGCAGTCGTGTTTGTGGCAGGTGCCGCAACTGGAGCGTTGAACGCAGCGGCGCCCGGCGCGGCGGCAGATGTCGTCGGAGCAACGCCGCCCGCGCCCAGTGCGCTGCCCGGGGGCACGATGGCAGGCGAGCCCTGCGGCAAACCGATCGGTGCAGGCGGTACCGTGCCTTTTGGAACCGTGCCCGGCGCCGGCACCAGGCCATGGCCTTGCGCCTTGACCGGAGCCGGAGTCTTCACGGTGGACTGCGCCAGGCTAGGAGTTTTTACGACCTGGTTATTGTTCTTGGCAGCGGCCGCATCGGCCAGGGCTTTCTTGGCTTCGTCCGGCAATTGCTGGTACTGCTCCCACTCGGCCGCCCGCTGGCCCGGTGGCGTGGCTTTCTTCTGGGCGCGCGCAAAGTTCTCGCGCACGGACTTGCGTTCGGCAGGCGACAGCGCCACCCATTCGCGCATGCGTTCCTGCACGCGCGCTTTTTCGTCCGGCTTCATCTTGGCCAGGCGATTGCCGATGGATATCCATTTCTGCTTGCGCACCGGACCCAGTTCTTCCCAGGTCGCCTCGAGCGGCGCCAGGGCTTGTTGCTGGGCAGGTTTCAGGTCGGACCAGTGGGGTTTTTCACCCACTGGCTTGGCAGGCGCTGCAGCGGTGGCGGCAGTCGAAGGCGCCGGCGCAGGGGGCGAAGCAGGGCGGCTCACCAGCCATACGACGGCAGCAATTCCCACGCCTGCTAACGCGATTACACCAGCGATCCATTTTGTCCTGCCACTTACACGCGCCATACTTTATTGCTCGCGAGTCTCGAGATAGGCGCCAAAGCCCTGGTCAAGGTAAGCAGACAGCGGCAGCTCATCGGACAGCAAAGCTGCGTCCATCTCTGCCAGTTCCACGATCGATTGCTGTTGTTCGTACTGGTACACGCCCACCATGCCGCCCATCAGCAGCAGCAATGGCAGGGCCACGCTGACGCGGTTGAACCAGGCAAACGGGTTGGTGAAGAAGCCGCTGGCGCCGCCGGCTACAGCCGGGGCGGTACGGCTTGCGCGCACGCGGGCCGGAGCGTCGGCCTTCTTGCGCTTCATTGCCGCCATGCGGGCCGCGGCCAGGCGATCCGTGGTCGAGGCTGGCAGATCGTCTAGCTTTTCATTGAGCGCGCGCCGCACGCCGTATGCAAAGTTGGTGTCTTCGGTGTTCATAACTTAATTCCCTTGGCTTTGAGCGATTCAGCGAGAGTGTGTGTTGCTCGCGAGCAATGCGTTTTTACGCTCCCTTCGGAACATCCCATCGCTTCGGCAGTTTCTGCTACGTCCATGTCCTGCCAGTAACGCATGAGGAACGCTTCTCGTTGACGCGTAGGCAGTTTTTGCACTTCTTCTTCAATTATCTGCAAGATTTGTGCCCGTTCTACCTGATCCGCACTCGACTCGGCCGCCTGGGTACCCTGTTCAGCCTCGTAGGATTCCAGTATATCAAAGTCCTCATGCTCTTCCTGGCCGGGGCCAAGGCCCGAGAAAAGACTTACCCAAGTATTACGGACTTTTTCGCGGCGGAAATAATCAAGTATCGTGGTTTGCAGGATGCGCTGGAACAGCGCCGGCAATTCGGCTGCCGGCTTGTCGCCGTATTTTTCGGCGAGCTTGATCATGGCATCCTGCACAATGTCCAGGGCCGACTCGTCCTTTCGGACGGCGTAAACCGCTTGCTTGAAGGCGCGGCGCTCGACACTTTCGAGGAAATCCGATAATTCTTTGTCTGTGGCCATGCGTCGGGAAGAGGGCTGCGCTATATCGCTAGTCTGAACAATCCGGCATTTTAACAAAAAAAGCAGAATAAGCTTGACCAATATGGTGCAGCGCGGTAACGTTAAGGACGCTTTGTACACAACAAGGCTCCCCGGTTCTTCGGCACAGGCACACAAAGCCGTTCTGGAAAACCAGCTTTCTATTGTCAGCAGTTTGCTCTAACCCGTGCCACAAGCGCGAGAGGTAGGCCAGAAACCGCTGCAAAACTCCGGCCAAACGAGTTGCGTTTAGCACCGGCTTGTACTCCAGCTACGCATGGGGGAAGGGTCAGTGTCACCGCAGAAAGAAGGGAAGCCGAGAGTCGTGCACGGTGACGCCCACTTCGCTAGGCAAGAGCATCCGATCAATCTCCTATGGACCTTGAAAGGAATGTTTCATGAATACCGAAGCTCCCATCACGGGCGCCGAAATCCTTGTCCGCTGCCTCGCTGAGGAAGGCGTAGAACATGTTTTCGGATATCCCGGCGGCGCCGTCCTCTATATCTACGACGCCATCTTCAAGCAGGACAAATTCCAGCACATCCTCGTTCGCCATGAGCAGGCCGCTATCCATGCCGCCGATGCGTATTCGCGCAGCTCGAACAAAGTCGGCGTGGCACTGGTCACATCCGGACCTGGCGTCACCAATGCGGTGACCGGCCTGTCCACCGCATACATGGATTCCGTTCCGATGGTGGTGATTTCCGGCCAGGTGCCGAGCCACGCCATTGGCCAGGATGCGTTCCAGGAATGCGACACCGTCGGCATTACTCGCCCGGTGGTCAAGCACAACTTCCTGGTGAAGGACGTGAAGGACCTGGCGGAAACCGTCAAGAAAGCCTTCTATATCGCCAAGACCGGCCGTCCAGGCCCGGTGCTGGTCGATATTCCAAAAGATATTTCGATGCACAAGCACGTGTACTCGTATCCGAAAGAGATCGAGATGCGTTCCTACCGCCCGGTAGACAAAGGCCACGCCGGCCAGATCCGCAAGGCGCTGCAGCTGCTGCTGTCGGCCGAGCGGCCAATGATCTACACCGGCGGCGGCGTGATCCTGGCGCATGCATCGAATGAGCTGAACAAGCTGGTTGAGAAGCTCGGCTTCCCTGTCACCAATACCCTGATGGGCCTTGGCGGCTCGCGCGCATCCGACCCATGCTTCGTCGGCATGCCCGGCATGCACGGCACTTACGAAGCCAACCTCGCGATGCAGAATTGCGACGTGCTGATTGCGATCGGCGCCCGCTTTGACGACCGCGTGATCGGCAATCCGAAGCACTTCAGCCAGAACCCGCGCAAGATCATCCACATCGACATCGACCCATCCTCGATCTCGAAGCGCGTGAAAGTGGACATTCCTATCGTCGGCAACGTGAAGGACGTGCTGGTCGAACTGCTGTCGCAGCTGGACGCGACCGAGCAGCGCCCCAACGCATCCGCGCTGAAAGACTGGTGGAAGCAGATCAACGAATGGCGCGGCCGCGATTGCCTGAAGTACGCCACTTCCGACCTGGTGATCAAGCCGCAGCAGGTGGTGGAGTCCTTGTACGACATCACCAAGGGCGACGCATTCATCACCTCCGACGTGGGCCAGCACCAGATGTGGGCTGCGCAGTACTACCGTTTCGACAAGCCGCGCCGCTGGATCAATTCCGGCGGCCTGGGCACCATGGGTGTCGGCCTGCCGTATGCCATGGGCGTGCAGATGGCCAATCCTGACGCCACCGTCGCCTGCATTACCGGCGAAGGCTCGATCCAGATGAACATCCAGGAGCTGGCGACCTGCAAGCAGTACCGCCTGACGCCGAAGATCATCCTGTTGAACAACCGTTTCCTGGGCATGGTTCGCCAGTGGCAGCAGATCGACTACGGTTCGCGCTATTCCGAGTCCTATATGGACTCGCTGCCGGACTTCGAAAAGCTGGCCGAGGCTTATGGCCACGTCGGCATGCGCATCGAAAAACCGGGCGACGTCGAAGGCGCTTTGAAGGAAGCGTTTGGCATGAAAGACCGCCTGGTTTTCATGAACTTCATTACCGACCAGAGTGAAAACGTGTGGCCGATGGTGAAAGCCGGCAAAGGCCTCTCCGAAATGCTGCTTGGCTCGGAGGACCTGTAATCATGCGCCATATTATTTCTGTACTGCTCGAAAACGAAGCGGGTGCGCTGTCCCGCGTGGTCGGCCTGTTCTCCGCCCGCGGCTACAACATTGAAACGCTGACCGTTGCGCCGACCGAAGATGCGACCCTGTCCCGTATGACCATCGTGACCACCGGTTCCGATGACATCATCGAACAGATCACCAAGCACCTGAACCGCCTGATCGAAGTGGTGAAGGTGGTGGACCTGACAGAAGGCCAGCACATCGAGCGCGAACTGATGCTGATCAAGGTCCGTGCCGTCGGCAAGGAGCGCGAAGAGATGAAGCGCACCGCCGACATCTTCCGCGGCCGCATCATCGACGTGACCGAAAAGACCTACACCATTGAGCTGACGGGCGCCAAGAGCAAGCTGGACGCCTTCATCGATGCGATTGACCGCACCTCGATTTTGGAGACCGTCCGCACAGGCGGCTCCGGCATTGGCCGCGGCGAGCGCATCCTCAAAGTTTAAATAATTGAACGACAATTCAAACGAATTCACACCCAAGGAATGACCATGAAAGTTTTCTACGACAAAGACGCTGACCTCTCCCTCATCAAAGGCAAGAACGTTGCCATCATCGGCTACGGCTCCCAGGGCCACGCGCACGCGCAGAACCTGACCGAATCCGGCGTGAACGTGACCGTTGGCCTGCGCAAGGGCGGCGCCTCCTGGAACAAGGTTGAAGCGGCGGGCCTGAAAGTGGCGGAAGTGAACGAAGCGGTGAAGAATGCCGACGTCGTGATGATCCTGCTGCCGGACGAGAACATCGCCCAGGTTTACAAAGAAAACGTCGAACCGAACATCAAGCAAGGCGGCGTATTGGCCTTCGCCCACGGCTTCAACGTGCACTACGGCCAAGTCGTGCCGCGCGCCGACCTGGACGTGATCATGATCGCGCCTAAGGCGCCAGGCCACACCGTGCGCGGCACCTACCGCCAGGGTGGCGGCGTGCCGCACCTGATCGCCGTGTACCAGGATAAGTCCGGCTCCGCCCGCGACATCGCCCTGTCGTACGCATCGGCCAACGGCGGCGGCAAGGCCGGCATCATCGAAACCAACTTCCGTGAAGAGACCGAGACCGACCTGTTCGGCGAACAAGCAGTCCTGTGCGGCGGTGCCGTGGAACTGATCAAAGCCGGCTTCGAAACCCTGGTGGAAGCGGGCTACGCGCCGGAGATGGCTTACTTCGAGTGCCTGCACGAGCTGAAGCTGATCGTCGACCTGATCTACGAAGGCGGCATCGCCAACATGAACTATTCGATCTCCAACAATGCGGAGTACGGCGAGTACGTGACCGGCCCGAAAGTGGTGACTTCCGCCACCAAGGAAGCAATGCGCCAGTGCCTGAAAGACATCCAGACCGGCGAATACGCCAAGAGCTTCATCCTCGAGAACAAGGCCGGTGCACCGACCTTGATCTCGCGCCGCCGCCTGACTTCCGAGCACCAGATCGAAGAAGTCGGCGCCAAGCTGCGCGCGATGATGCCTTGGATCGCCAAGAACAAACTGGTCGACCAGTCCAAGAACTGATTGTCCCTAGAAGCAGACTTCAACGGCCCCTCGGGGCCGTTTTTTTTATACCTACGGTAGAGCTCGTGTCACACCTTGGGGTCAGGCCCCAGGGTGTGACACGAACACGGCCGTTGCGGAGGGATGAGCCCGTGTCACACTTGGGGTGTGACCCCATGGTGTGACACGAGCTGTGCCGTTACTTCAGCGCCTCGGTGAGGACGCGCCCTTCGGCGCCGGCTGGCGGGCGCACGTTCAGCAGGTAGGCGAGGGTGGGGGCGATGTCGATCACTTCGGCGTACTGGCCGTAATGGCCGGACTTCACCCACGGCTTGCCCATCACGATCAGCGGCACGTTGGTGTCGTAGGCATAAGGCGAGCCGTGTGTGGTGCCTTTGCCGGTCGGAAAACCAAAGATCCAGTGCGGCTTGGCCACTACCATCAGGTCGCCGGAAGTCTGGCGGTTCCAGGCCCTGCGCATCAGGGTCGCAATGCGTGTGCCGCCGACTGCACCGCTTTCCATCTGGGTACGGGTGAACACATCGGCCAGACCTGGCTGCGACAGCAGGAAGCGGGCCGCGGCATTTTCAACATCCTCGCGCTTCAGGCCTTTGCTTTCGATCTGGGCGTAGTCCAGGTGCAGGTTCGGAATCGAATAAGCGGAAACGCCTTTGTTCAAGCCAAACCTGGAAGACAGGTGGGCATTCAGGTCCTCCGCCAGTTTCTTGCCGTCGATGCGGTTGACGCCGGCCTTCTGGACTTCATTGGCAAATTCCGGGGTATTCGCGAAACCGTGGTCGGCGGTCAGCACTACCAGCACATTGTCCATGCCGATGCGCTTGTCGATGTACGAGAAGAAGTTGGACAGCATGCGGTCCAGGCGCAGCAAGTGGTCGTGCGAGATCTTGCTCTCCGGGCCGTAGCCGTGGTTCGCCAGGTCGTGCGCGGAGAAGCTTACGCCCAGCAAGTCCGGTACGCCGGCCGGATTCTTGCCAAGGTTCTCGCCTTCGATCGCTGCCTGCGCGAATTCGACGGTCAGCTCGTCGAGGAATGGCGACTCTTTCAGGCGCTTGTAATAGGTGGCATCGGTCTGGCCCGACTCGCTGGAGAGCTGCAGGTTCGGCACATCGCCATATTCCCCGGCGTAAGCCGAATCGGCCAGCAGCGGCTTCCATTTCACGCCGTAGTATCGTTCCTGCGGCTTGCCTGCCTGGTACTTTTGCACCCACTGTGGATGCTCCTTCATGTAGAAGGTAGTGGAGGCGAAATTGCCGCTTTCTTCCATATACATGTACGCCGTACCGGTCTTGCCGCCCAGGAGGATCGCGCCGCGGTCCTTGCCCGATACGGTAACGACCTTCGACTGCTGGCCGGTCGCATAGCGCAGCTGGTCGCCCAGCGTGTCGACGCGCAGGTTGGCAGGGGAGGTGCCGTCGTGCGGATCGGTCTTCTCGTTGCCGACGTATTTGTAGTTGGCGTCTTCGGTGCAGTACATGCTGCCGCCGGTTGCCGGGTTCACCCAGTTATTGCCGATGATGCCGTGCTGGTAGGGATAGGCGCCGCTCAAAATGGCGGCGTGGCCGACGGCGGTCACGGTTATGCCGTGCGCCTGGTGCGCATTGCTGAACCATGCACCTTGCTCGAGCAGGCGGCGGAAGCCTCCCTGGCCGAACTGGTGGGCGTAGCGCGTCACCTGTTCCTGCGGCAAGCCGTCGACGGCCATCACCAGGACGAGTTTGGGTTGTGCAGGTTGTTTGGCCGGCGCTGCGTAAGCACCGAACGAGGCCGCCAGGGCCAGTGCGGGAATCAGGTACTTTGCCATTTTCCTTGTTAATGAATGGAGTGGACGACATGCGATGATGCCATAGACGGATGTCAGGCAGATGACACTTTTGTATCAGTTTCAGTTACATTCGAGCTTCGATAATGGTCCCGAAAGGAATTCGCATGTTCAAGCCCCTGGTCCTGCTGGCGATGTTCGGTTCTGCACAGATGGCGATGGCCGAAGCCCTGCCCACCGAAAATTCGCTCGTTACAGTGACGGCGGTTGGATCGGTTACCACGCCCAACGACGAGGCGCAGCTTGTGTTTGGCTACGAGGAGCAAGGCAAAGACAAGGCAGTGCTGGCATCGAACGTCAACTTGCGGCTGAAACAGGGCATTGCAGCCTTGAAGAAGGCCGATCCCAAGGCGCGGCTTTCCCTTGACAGCTACCGAACCTATGCGGTGTATGACGAAGCAGTTGCCAAGCTCCAGAAACGCGAAGCGCAGCAAGTCGGTTGGCGCGTCAGTCAGCATGTTCGGCTTGTTACTGGCGATTTGGCTGCTTTGCCTGCGACCGTTGCTGCGACCCAAAAGGTCCTTGCGCTCCGAAGTGTCAACTTCGGCTTGAGCGAAGAGACCACCACGAAACTTGAGCAGCGCAGGGTAGAGGCGGCATATCGCAGCCTTGAAGAGCAGGTTGGCTTCATTGCCGGTGCGATGCGGCGCCCGGTAAGCGATGCAAAGCTTGAATCGCTCGACTTCGGCGAGTCGCCGGTGGACAAGATATATGTCACTGGCAGCAAGTTGAATCGTGAGGATATTGGCGAAGTCGAGGAGCCAAGCCTGCAGCCTGGCGAAACCCGGCTCCAGTTGCGCGCAACGGCCAAAGTCCGCTTTAAGTAATCGTCATGTTACAAACGCTCACGAACTGTGACAGACCTGCAGTGCGATCTCAGTTAAAGTGCGTTCCATCGTAACCAAGCAAGGAGAATAACAATGACCGTCAAGAAAGTTGTAGCTGCCGCCGCGCTGGTGCTGGGTGCCCAGGCTGCCATCGCACAATCCGTCCCGACCGCAGGCGCCACCGTCATCGTGCCTGCCCATGGTGAAGTCACTGCACCGAACGACCAGGCCGTGGCCGTGCTGGCGATTGAAGAGCAGGACAAGGACAAGGCGGCTGCCGCCTCGCGCGTCAACCAGAAGATCAAGCAGGGTCTCGACATCCTGAAGAAGGAGGACCCGCAAGCCAAGCTGAAAACCCAGGGCTACTATACCTATCCAGTCTATCCGGAAGACCGTCCGCTGCCGCCTGGCGCCACTGCCAAGGTGCGCCAGCCGACCGCATGGCGCGTTGGCCAGTACGTGCAGATGACCACCACCAATATCGGCGTGCTGCCGAAGACCGTTGCTGCTGCGCAGAAGGTGCTGACCTTGAACGGCCTGTCCTTTGGCCTGAGCCCAGCTGCCACCCGCAAGCTGGATGATGCCCGCATCGCCGCAACCTACAAGAACCTGAACGAGCGCATTGCCTCCATCGCCTCCGCCATGGGTCGCCCAGTGACCGACGCGGTGCTGGACACCATCGACTACGAAGGCTCCGGCAACTACGGTGGCGGCCCAGGCGGCGCGCCTGCCCCAATGTTCGCCCGCATGTCCGCCAAGGCCGAGATGGACCAGTCCGTGGCTGAGCCAAGCTTCGAACCAGGCGAAACCACCCTGGAAATGCGCGTCGTCGGCAAGGTCAAGTTCAAGTAAGCCAAAGTTGCC
This sequence comes from Duganella sp. Root336D2, assembly GCF_001425005.1. GTDB lineage: Bacteria > Pseudomonadota > Gammaproteobacteria > Burkholderiales > Burkholderiaceae_D > Rugamonas. Next base: position 81,606 of record NZ_LMDB01000036.1, read on the forward strand.
ACTTCCATACTGGGTGTCCTCTATAATAGGGGTCACCCTGGTATAAAAATGGAAGAGTATGGCCAAATTTCCCCGCCGCCGGTCTAAGAACGCCGCCGGCAAACAATCGCTGTTCAGCCGCTTCGCCCGCCGCAAGGGGGCCGATGGTCTCGATAAGCCGCGTTCGCGCGGCATCTACCTGCTGCCGAACGCCTTCACCACTGGTGCGCTGTTCTGCGGCTTCTTCGCCATCGTCATGGCCATGAACCAGCGCTTCGAACACGCCGCCTGGGCGATTTTCGTCGCCATGCTGCTGGACGGCCTGGATGGCCGCGTGGCACGCCTGACCAACACCCAAAGCGAATTCGGCGCCCAATACGACTCGCTGTCGGACATGGTGTCGTTCGGCGCCGCCCCGGCGCTGGTGATCTACGAGTTCGCCCTGCGCGGTCTCGGTAAGCTGGGCTGGATCGCGGCCTTCGTCTACTGCGCCGGCGCCGCGCTGCGCCTGGCACGCTTCAACACCAATATCGAAGTGGTCGACAAACGCTACTTCCAGGGCTTGCCATCGCCGGCCGCCGCTTCCCTGATCGCCGGCTTCGTCATGCTGCTGACCGACCTGGAAGTGGATGGCGTGTTCTATCCTTGGCAGGGATGGGTGCTGGCGGTATTCGCTGGCCTGAGCATGGTGTCGAACGTGCCGTTCTACAGCTTCAAGGACATTAACTTCCGCAAGTCGGTGCCATTCCTGGCCGTGTTTGCGATTGCGATGTTTTTCGCGCTGATTTCGATTGATCCGCCGAAGGTGCTGTTCGTGCTGTTCGTGGCTTACGGCCTGTCGGGCTACGTGATCTACCTGACCCGCCTGGTCAAAGGCAACCCGGTCAAACTGATCGAGAAAACTTCGCCAGAAGACGAATCATAAGGCCGCTGGGGCGGCAATTCAGAAGGAGCAATTCCATGAATAACCGCCTCATCATCTTCGACACCACCTTGCGCGACGGCGAGCAATCGCCGGGCGCTTCCATGACCCGCGAAGAAAAGGTGCGCATCGCCCGCCAGCTCGAAAAGCTGCGGGTCGATGTGATCGAGGCGGGTTTCGCTGCTGCGTCGCAGGGCGATTTCGAATCCATCCGTGCCATCGCCACTGCCGTGCGCGAGCCGATTGTGTGTTCGCTGGCGCGCGCCAATGACCGCGACCTGGCGCGCGCTGCCGAAGCGCTGGAGCCGGCCGCGCGCAAGCGCATCCACACCTTTATCGCCACCTCGCCGCTGCATATGCAGGTTAAGCTGCGCATGGAGCCGGAGCAGGTGCTGGAGCAGGCCAGGCTGGCCATACGCTTCGCCCGCAAGTTCACCGACGACATTGAATTCAGCCCCGAGGATGGCAGCCGTTCGGAAGAGGACTTCCTGTGCCGCGTGCTGGAAAACGTGATCGCCGAAGGCGCCACCACCATCAACTTCCCCGATACCGTGGGCTATGCGGTACCGGAGCTGTATGGCGAGACCATTCGCCGCCTGCGCGAGCGCATCCCGAATTCCGACAAGGCGGTATGGTCGGTGCACTGCCATAACGACCTTGGCCTGGCAGTAGCGAACTCGCTGGCCGGCGTCATGATTGGCGGTGCGCGGCAGGTGGAATGCACCATCAACGGCCTGGGTGAGCGCGCCGGCAATACCGCGCTGGAAGAGGTGGTGATGGCCCTGCGCACGCGCGCCGGCTACTTCAACCTGGAATGCGGCATCGATACGGCGCAGATCGTGCCGGCATCGAAGATGGTTTCCCAGATTACCGGTTTCGCCGTGCAGCCGAACAAGGCTGTGGTCGGTGCCAATGCTTTCGCCCATGCGTCGGGCATCCACCAGGATGGCATCCTGAAAGCGCGCGAAACCTATGAGATCATGCGCGCCGAGGATGTGGGCTGGACTGCCAACAAGATCGTGCTGGGCAAGCTCTCCGGCCGCAACGCCTTCAAGCAGCGCTTGCAGGAACTGGGTATCGGGCTTGATTCCGAGGCTGAAGTGAACGCCGCCTTCACCCGATTCAAGGAACTGGCCGACCGCAAGTCCGAGATTTTCGATGAAGACATCATGGCCCTGGTGAGCGACGAGGAAGCCGCATCCGGCGGCGAGCATTACCGCTTCGTCTCGCTGGCACAACGTTCGGAAACCGGCGAACTGCCGTTTGCGCGCGTCGTGTTTTCAATCGACGGCGTAGAACACAGCGCTGAAGGCACCGGTGACGGCCCGGTCGATGCCATGGTCAACGCCATCGAAAGCAAGGCGCTAAGCGGCGCCGAGCTGGTGCTCTTCGCCATCAGCGGCATCAGCCCTGGCACGCAATCGCAAGGCGAGGTAACCATGCGCCTGGCGCATTCCGGCCGCATCGTCAATGGCGTCGGCGCCGATCCCGACATCGTCGTAGCATCCGCTAAAGCCTACCTTGCCGGCCTCAATAAACTGCACTCCAAAATCGAACGGCTCAACCCTCAGGTCTGAACAATCATGGATAAATTTGAACTTCGCCGCGACCGTTATGAGTCGTTTCGCCAATATGCGAATCCACTGCTGAACCTGAGCGTAGTCGCCAGGCTGCCGGAGTTCCGTCACTACTGCAAGGAGCGGCAGCTGCCGCCTTTCCATTTCCTTTTGTACTGCCTGTACATGAGCGTGAAGGATGTCGACAACTTCCTGTATCGCGAGTTCGAAGGGGAGGTGATCAAGATTGACGATTTTCATGGCGGCTATACGGTCATCAACCTGGACAACAACCTGAATTACGCGAAGTTCGACATGTCGACCGATCGCACCGAGTTCATTTCGCGCAGCCTTGCGGCGGGCGTGGAGGCGCGTGCCACGCGTGAATTCATCAACACCGGCCGCGACCTGACGCCGCGCGAGCAGAAGAACAATGTCTACACGACCTGTATGCCGTGGCTCGACATGCGCGCAATCGAGCACCCGATCTACGAGTACAAAAGCGCGGACATTCCCTTAATTGCCTGGGGGCGCTATAGCGAATTGGAGGGCGAAACGATGACGGTGCCGTTTTGCGTCCAGGCCCACCACGGTTTTGTGGACGGCTACCACGTGCACTTGCTACTGCAGCGCCTTGGCGAGCGCATTGCCCTCGAAACCGCTTCGTGATTTCTTGGCCCGGCGCTTGTCCTTGAAGAAGGCCCAGGCTTCTTCCGAGATTTCGACAGCGGCATTCTGTTGCCCCGGAAAGAGACTGAACATGCCCGGATAGCGTTTTTTGCGGCTCGGCTCAGCGTGGCCGCCGCCTGCGATCTTCAACAGGACGATTTGCAGTGCGCTGGAATCGTCACCCCATGTATGGCGAATGGCTCGTGTTGAATCGCCCTGCGCTGCCGGGACCTGCTCGACGGCTGGAGTTCCTTCCAGGCCGGCCAGCTTGCGCCAAAGGGCGGTGGTGGCTTCGATGCCGAGTGCCGGCGCCGCGAACCACAGCGTCACGAACGATTTTCCGCCAGAGTAGGGAATGAACGGGTCTTGCTCGCCCGCGACAATCAGGGCGGGAAGGGGGATCGTCGGCATACTGTAGCAAGCCCGCTGCGGCATCGCCGCCAGCACTGTGGCAAATGCGGCAAGCCGTGGTGCGAGTTCCACTGCAACCCGGTAAGCCATCATGCCGCCCTTGGATACGCCGATGACGCAAACCCGCTCCGGATCAACGCCATCTTCGGCGATGGCGCGGTCGATGACCGCGCCGATGAAGGCTACGTCGTCGCACTGGGGATTGCTCCACACAGCGGCAAAACCATCGTTCCATGCGCGTTGTCCGCGTAGCTTGATGCCGTCAGGTGCCACCACGACGGCCTGTTCGCGTTCAGCGATCTCCAGCCAGACCGAGAGCGGCGAGAAGGGGAAAGCCAGTCCCAGGACTTGTTCGGCAGAAGCACCGCTGCCATGCAATACAACGACCAGCGGGCGTTTCGCCCCGGTTTGCCTGCCCGGCACGGCTTTCAGGTAATGACGCGGCCCCTCCGGCCGCATCATGTCGACCCTTGTCACCGGAGCACTTGGACCATCACTCTCGTTTTTCCCGACGAAGAAGGAGCGCATGGCGTCGCGGAACCCCATATCTTATTTGACGCGCTGTTTTTCGAGCTTGCGCGCCAGGGTGCGGCGATGCATGCCCAGGCGGCGCGCGGCTTCCGAGATATTGAAACCGGTTTCCGCCAGCACCTGGTGGATGTGCTCCCACTCCAGCGTCTTGATGGAGGTTGAGCGGTTGGTCAGCTCCACCTCGGCCACGCCGGCGACGTGCGAGAAGGCTGACTCGATATCGTCCGTATTGGAAGGTTTTGCGAGATACTGGCAGGCCCCCAGCTTGACCGCTTCGACAGCGGTAACGATGCTGGCGAAGCCGGTCAGCACCACGATCAGCATTGCCGGCGAATGAGTGTGCAAGGCCTGCACGCAGGCCAGGCCGGAGGTGCTGCCTTCCAGCTTGAGGTCGACCACGGCGTGCGTTGGCGTGTGCTTCGCCAGCAGCGTGCCGACTTCTTCCAGGTTGCTCGCGCGCAGGACAGTGTAGCCGCGCCGCTCGAACGAACGGGAAAGGGTGCGTGCGAATGCCGGGTCGTCTTCCACGATCAGCAATAAGCGCTCTGTCGTCATGATGCTTTTCCTATTCGAGTGCAATTGCCGACAGCGGCAGGCGCAGTTCGACCAGCGCGCCCTTGTCCAGGTTGCGCGCTTCGACAGTGCCGCCCAGCGTACGAATCACGTTCACCACCAGGAACAGCCCCAGGCCGCTGCCGGGACGCCCTTTGCTCGACTGGTATGGCTTACCGAATTGCGCCAGCATGGCCGGAGCAAAACCGGGGCCGCGGTCGCTCACCGCCAGCTTCAGTACTTCGTCGTCCGCCGACGCTTCCAGCTTGACCCATAGCGGCGAGGCCTCCAGCGCGTTGTCGAGCAAGTTGAAAATTGTTTGTTTGAGTGCGGAGTCGAACACTACCGGCAGGTCGCTCGGCAACCGGTCGTCGTATTCGAAAGCCAGGACCGGACGGTTGCTGCGCCACTCATCCAGCATCTCGTCAAGAAAGGAGCGCAGGGTGGTCTTGGCTGACGATTCGCCGCGCAGCTCGCCTGCCGACAGCAGGATGCCGGTAACGATGGTCTTGCAGCGCTGGAGCTGGGTCTGCATCTCCTCGATCTCCTCCTGCAGCGTCGCGTTCCCTGTAAATTCGGGCATGCGCCGCCAGTCGCCGAGCAGGACCGCCATGGTCGCCATCGGCGTACCAAGTTCGTGGGCGGCGCCGGATGCCAAAAGGCCCATGCGCACGATATGGTCCTCCTCGGCGGCACGCTGGCGCAGGTCCGCCAGGTGAGCATCGCGCTCGCGCAGGTTGCCGGTGATGCGTTTGATCAGGATCACCAGCAGGCCCGCGTTCAGCAGGAAGCAGAGCAGCATGCCCACTACGTATAGTCCGGCGAAGGCGCTTTCATTCTCCAGCAATTGGGGCAGCGGCTTGGAGAACATGGCCAGGCCGCCCAGGCAGGCGCCTGTGATGCCGACGATGGTCCAGGCAGCCCAGGCGTCAAGCAGCACCGCCGACAGGATCACCTGCAGCAGGTAGAGGAAAGCAAAAGGATTGGTGGTGCCGCCGCTGAAATGCAATTGCGCCGTCAGGCTGGCCACGTCGACCAGCAGCGCCAGGAGCATTTCGTTGTTGGTGACGATCGGGTTCTCGTGCCAGCGCAAATGGCTGCCGATGTTGAAGGCGATCAGGCAGGCCAGCACCGTCAGCATCTGCGGCATTGGCAGCTCGAGGCCCAGGCCAAGCGTGACGCCGGCAATGGTCGTGACCTGGCCCAGCACCGCGATCCAGCGCAGCCGGATCAGGTACAGCATGTTTTTGTGGCCGGTAGTGTCGCCGACGCCCGCCGCGAGGGACAAGGACATCATTCCGCCAGGTTCCGCCGTGTTTTCCGAGTGATTTGCCATGTGCGTCCGATGATCATCAACGCTAGAGCATACCAAGTCAACGCGTATACAAGGTGATTATCACGGAAAGCGATCACGGTGAGGCCGCCGACGGGCTGCCCGGCCTGCGGGGCAGGGCTGGCGTCGGCATCGATGAAGTAGGGGGCAACTTTCGCCAGGCCGCTTGCGGCAGCAATGGCTTGCACGTCGCGCGAATACCAGCGCTGGCCGGCAGCATCATTCTTGCGCAGCAGGTCGCCGTCCTGTTGGCTCATGCGCAGCAAGCCGGTAAGCACGGCTCGGGCCGTACCGGTGCCGGTGCCGGCCTTGCGGTCGGCGATATAGCCGCGATTAACGAAGACGATGTCGCCCGCAGCAGTCTGCAGCGGCGTCATGACCCAGAAGCCGGGCCCGAGTTGGGTCGAAGCCTGCACCAGGGTGCTGCGATCGAGCAGCAGGGTGCCGGAAACTTGCACATGCCGGTATTCGGCATTGTCGGCCGTAAGGGACGGCCAATCGGAAGGGGCGGGGGCGGAAACAGGAGCTGCATGGGCGCGCTGGTTGACGCGCTCGATCAGTTCATGCTTCCACTGCATGCGAAACAGCTGCCAGGTTCCGAGCGCCAGGAATACTGCGCAGGCGAGCGAAATCCCGGCGGCCCAAAAAAGGCGCGCCCGCGGGGAGGCGGTGCGCGCTTTGTTCAAGGCATGTCGTGCATCTGCTGCACGGAGGAACTGCCGGCCGGGCCCATGGACGGCATCATATTGTGGTTCAGGTGGTACATGACCCAGATCGAACCGGTCAGCACAATGCCGACCAGGACGATGGTGAAGATCAGTGCCAGCAAGCTCCAGCCGCCTTCCGAACGGGAGTTCATGTGCAGGAAGTAGATCATGTGAACCACGATCTGCACTGCAGCGAAGCCGAGGATGACGAAGGCGGTGGTGCTCGAGTCCTTGATCACATGGCCCATGACGAGCCAGAACGGAATCGCGGTCAGGATCACCGACAGGATGAAGCCGATGGCGTAGCTTTTCAGGCTGCCGTGGTCATGGCCGTCGTCGTGAGCGCCATGGCCGTGGCCGTGTTCGTGGTCGTGGTGTGCGCTCATGGCAGGACTCCCATCAGGTAGACAAAGGTAAAGACGCCGATCCAGATCACGTCCAGGAAGTGCCAGAACATCGACAGGCACATCAGGCGGCGGGTGTTGGCTTCGGTCAGGCCGTGGCGGTTCAGCTGGAACATCAGGGTGACCAGCCAGATCACGCCGAAGGTCACGTGCAGGCCGTGGGTACCGACCAGCGCGAAGAACGAGGTCAGGAAAGCACTGCGCTGCGGGCCGGCGCCTTCATGGATCAGGTGCACGAACTCGAACATTTCCAGGCCGAGGAAGCCCAGCCCGAACAGGCCGGTGACCGCCAGCCATACCAGGGTGGTGCCCAGCTTGGCGCGCTGCGAAGCCAGCATCGCGAAGCCGTAGGTGATCGACGATAGCAGCAGGAAGCTGGTGTTCAGTGCCACCAGCGGCAGGTCGAACAGTTCGGCGCCGGACGGGCCGCCCGCAAAGTTGCGGCCCAGGACTGCGTAAGCGATGAACAGGACGGCGAAGATCAGGCAATCGCTCATCAGGTAAAGCCAGAAGCCCAGCAGGGTGCCGTTCTCCGGATGGTGTTCGCGGACGTGGAACGGCATGTCGTCTTGCGCGCCGTGCGCACCTGCCTTTGCAGGATCAAGAACGAGTTCAGACATTGGCGGCCTCCAGGGTACGGGTGCGCTCGGCTTCGGTCACAACGACTTCTTCGGCCGGGATGTAGTAATCGCGCTTGTAGTTAAAGGTATGGATGATCGCGGCGCCCACAGTGGCCACCAGGCCGAGCACAGCGAAGATCCACATCTGCCAGACCAGGGCGAAGCCGGTCGCGGCGCTCAGGCCGGCGATGACGAAGCCTGCCGCGGTGTTCTTCGGCATGTGGATCGCCACGAAGTCGGTCACTGGACGCAGGTAGTTCCTGCGCTTCATATCGGTCCAGGTGTCGTTGTCGTACACGCGCGGAGTGAATGCGAAGTTGTAGTCCGGAGGAGGGGACGAAGTCGACCACTCCAGGGTACGGCCATCCCATGGGTCGCCGGTCACGTCGCGCAGTGCATCGCGGCGACGGTAGGACACATAGAACTGCACCAGCATCGAGCCGATACCGCCAGCGATCAGGACTGCGCCAAGAGCGGCAACCTGGAACCAGATCTGCAGCGAAGGATCTTCGAAATGGCTCATGCGGCGGGTCACGCCCATCAGGCCCAGTACGTACAGCGGCATGAAGGCGAGGTAGAAGCCGACCACCCAGCACCAGAAGGAGACTTTGCCCCAGAACACGTCCAGCTTGTAGCCGAAGGCTTTCGGGAACCAGTAGTTAATTGCAGCGAACACGCCGAACACCACGCCGCCGATGATCACGTTGTGGAAGTGGGCGATCAGGAACAGGGAGTTGTGCAGCACGAAGTCGGCAGGAGGAACCGCCAGCAGCACGCCGGTCATGCCACCGATAACGAAGGTGATCATGAAGGCGATCGTCCACATCATCGGCAGTTCAAAGCGGATGCGGCCGCGGTACATGGTGAACAGCCAGTTGAAGATCTTGGCGCCGGTAGGGATCGAAATGATCATCGTCGTGATGCCGAAGAACGAGTTCACGCTGGCGCCGGAGCCCATGGTGAAGAAGTGGTGCAGCCATACCAGGTAGGACAGGATGGTAATCACCACGGTCGCGTACACCATCGAGGTGTAGCCGAACAGGCGCTTGCCGGAGAAGGTCGAAACGATTTCCGAGAACACGCCGAAGACCGGCAGCACCAGGATGTACACCTCAGGGTGGCCCCAGATCCAGATCAGGTTCACGTACAGCATGGAATCGCCGCCGAAATCGCTGGTGAAGAAGTGGGTACCGAAGGTGCGGTCCAGCGACAGCATGGCCAGTACGGCGGTCAGCACAGGGAAGGTCACCACGATCAGCACGTTGGTGCACAGCGAGGTCCAGGTGAAGACAGGCATCTTCATCAGCTTCATGCCTGGTGCGCGCATCTTGACGATGGTCGCGATCAGGTTGACCCCCGAGAGCAATGTCCCGACCCCCGCAACCTGCAGGGACCAGATGTAGTAATCCACGCCGACGTCAGGGCTGGCCAGGATGCCGGACAGCGGCGGGTAAGCCAGCCAGCCGGTTTTCGCGTATTCGCCGACGAACAGCGAGACCATGGTCAGGCCGCCGCCGAATGCGGTCATCCAGAAGGAGAAGTTGTTCAGGAACGGGAACGCCACGTCGCGTGCGCCGATCTGCAGCGGCACCACGTAGTTCATCAAGCCGGTCACGAACGGCATCGCCACGAAGAAGATCATGATCACGCCGTGGGCGGTGAAGATCTGGTCGTAGTGGTGCGGAGGCAGGTAGCCCATGCTGTCGCCGAAAGCGACCGCTTGCTGCAAGCGCATCATCAGCGCGTCGGCAAAGCCGCGCAGCAGCATGACCAGGCCAAGCACCATGTACATGATGCCGATTTTCTTGTGGTCGATACTGGTGACCCAGTCGCGCCACAGCGGGCCCCACAGGCGGTATTTGGTCATGGCGCCCATGACGGCCAGGCCGCCCAGGACCACCATGGCAAAGGTGGCGATAAGGATCGGCTCATGATAAGGGATCGCGTCCCAGCTCAGCCGGCCCAGCAAGGGGTGGAGGGTTTGGTTTTCCATAATCAGTTCTTGCGGGAAGTAGATGCGAGGGCGACGTCCTGCTTGGCTTCAGCGTAGGAATCGTTTGGCGTGCAGATGCGCGCTTCCATTTCTTTCTTGGCGGCGACAGCGCGCACGCGGGCGGCATCGTTGGCCATGGTCTGGCTGGCGCAGGTCGAACCCGGTTCGACGCAGCGGTTGATGATCGCGGTGTACAGCTCGTTTTCAACCGCGCCATAACGGCGCACAGGTTCGCGCTCGCTTGGCTTTTCGAGGGCCATATAGTCAGCACGGTTCAGGTTGCCGCCGCCGGCCTTGGTCTTGGCGACCCAGGCGTCGAAGTCGGCGGTCGACACGCCGTGGTACTTGAAGCGCATGTGCGAGAAGCCCGCGCCGCTGTAATTGGCCGAGAAGCCTTCATAGGTACCTGGCTTGTTCAGCACCGCGTTGAGGGTGGTGTCCATGCCCGGCATGGCGTAGATCTGGCCGGCCAGTGCTGGGATGTAGAACGAGTTCATCACGGTCGACGCAGTGATCTTGAAGCGGATCGGGGTGTCGATCGGGGTCACCAGTTCGTTGACGGTGGCGATGCCCTGTTCCGGGTAGATGAACAGCCATTTCCAGTCCATGGCCACCACTTGCACGACCAGCGGCTTGTGGTCAGCTGCCAGCGGACGTTTTTCGTCGATGCGGCTGAGTGGACGGTATGGGTCGAGCAGGTGGGTGCTGATCCAGGTCAGCAGGCCGAGCACGATGATGATCATCAGCGGGGCGCCCCAGATCACCAGTTCGAGTTGGGTCGAGTGGTCCCAGTCAGGTGTATATTTAGCGTTGGTATTGCCTTTTCTGTAACGCCAAGCGAACAGAACAGTCAATGCGATCACCGGTACGATGATCAGCAACATGAGTAGCGTCGAAATGGTCACCAGGTGCGCCTGTTGCGAAGCAACGTCACCGGCAGGGTTCATAACGATGGTATTGCAGCCTGTAAGGCAGACGGCTGCGAGGAGGAGAAGTAATATAGGCATGCGCAAGAAACAATGTCCTAAGTCAAGAATCTTTCTATTTTGAGGGGTCTGGACAAGGCGCGAAATTGGACATATTGTCCTACCAGCAGGTTAGATAACAGTAATAAGCACCGGTGATATCTCTCAACCGGTGAGAAACAGGAGACTGAACCATGCAAAGTATGTCCGCACCAGCCCACGGTATTCCGATGCGGCCATCCGATTCGAGCGACCAGCACATTGCACCCGGCGAAATTGCCGTCGGTGTGGTGATTGGCCGGGCTTCCGAATATTTCGACTTTTTTGTTTATGCCATTGCCTCCGTCCTGGTCTTCCCGGCGGTGTTTTTCCCGTTTGCCTCGCACCTGGACGGGATGCTGTACTCCTTTGTGATCTTCTCTTTTGCATTTTTGGCAAGGCCGCTGGGTACGGCGACCTTCATGGCGATCCAATTGCGGTTCGGGCGTGAGGCCAAGCTGACAGCCGCGCTATTCCTGCTGGGCGCCTCGACGGCCGGCATGGCCTTCCTGCCCACCTATAGCCAAAGCGGCTTGGGCGCGCTGGCCTTGCTGGCCATGCTGCGTTTCGGGCAGGGCATTGCACTGGGCGGCTCCTGGGATGGCTTGCCGTCGCTGCTGGCCCTGAATGCGCCGCAAGAGAAGCGCGGCTGGTACGCGATGCTGGGCCAGCTCGGCGCGCCGACCGGCTTCATCATCGCGGCGGGCCTGTTCTCCTTCCTGCTGTCGAGCCTGTCGTCGGAAGATTTCCTCGACTGGGGCTGGCGTTACCCGTTCTACGTGGCGTTCGCGATCAATGTGGTGGCCCTGTTTGCGCGCCTGCGCCTGGTGTCCACCAATGAATATGCGCGCCTGCTGGAAGAGCGCGAGCTGCAGCCGACCGATATTGGCGAGTTGTTTAAATCGCAAGGTCGCAACGTGGTGATCGGCGCCCTGGCTGCGCTGGCAAGTTACGCCTTGTTCCACCTGGTGACGGTGTTTCCGCTGTCGTGGATTACGCTGTATTCCGAGCGCTCGGTCAGTGAATTCCTGGTGATCCAGATTGCCGGCGCCTTCATCGCTGCGGCCTGCATCGTCGCTTCCGGCTGGATTGCAGACCGCATCGGCCGCCGCCGCACGCTGGGTTCGCTGGCGGTGATGATTGGCGTGTTCAGTGGCTTCGTTCCGCTGCTGATGCAGGGCGGGGATGCCGGACAGACCATCTTCATTCTGCTTGGTTTCGCGCTGCTTGGCCTGTCCTATGGCCAGGCTGCCGGTGCCGTGACGGCCAATTTCGAGTCACGCTTCCGTTACAGTGGCGCGGCGCTGACCTCGGACCTGGCCTGGCTGGTCGGTGCGGCCTTCGCCCCGCTGGTTGCCCTGGGCTTGTCGGCGCACTTCGGCCTGGCTTATGTCAGCCTGTACCTGCTGTCCGGTGCCGCCGGCTCGCTCGCGGCCTTGAGCCTCAATCGCGCGCTTGAGATTAAAGATTAAGTACCCAAGCCGCACCACCTTATAAACGGGCCGCCCGGCGGGCGGCCCGCTTGCTTTCCCCAGTTTTCCCTCGCTCACGCCCACCCGCAACGGGTTTTCGGGCGAATGTCGGGCTATTGTCGTGGTCGATGGCGTCGAATTCCGCCATATTCAAGGCTCACGAACAACGAGGTAGACCAATGATCCTGAAAAAAATCCGAATCAGCCGAAACCTGTCGCAGGAACAACTGGCCCAGATGTCCGGGCTGAATGTGCGCACGATCCAGCGGATTGAAAACGGGCAAAACGCCAGCCTGGAATCATTGAAATGTCTTGCCGCAGTGTTCGAAGTTGATGTTTCCACCTTGAAACAGGAGAATTTCGTGATCGACAAAAGCTCGGACCATTGGCGAAACCTGCCAATCCATTTGAAGTGCTTCTTCTGGTTTAACCTGATACTGGAGCAGCCCGCGCGGCAGACGGCGCGCCGCGTTCTCATCGCCAGCCATATCAGCGGCTACCTGAGTTGCCTGGCCGGCCTGTTCAGCCCTGCTGGCCTGGTTGGCGGCCTGCTCATGCTTGCTAATGCCTATCTGTTCCACCTTGTTATATGGCAGGGCGATAAATATGGCATCTGGCACGACCAAACAGAAAGTGGCCTTGAGCCTGTGCAGTAGTTTCAGCGGAAAAAGCCCCGCTCTTCTTTTTCGAGGTCGGGGCCGCTCATGGTTTCGCGCACCACGCCCTGGCGGTCCATCATGATGTGCATCATGGAGTCCCACACGCCGGATTCCTTGTAGCGGTAGCTCCAGACAGTCAGGTCGCGTAACTGCAGGTAGGTGCGGTCGTCTGGCGGGCCGTACAGGCGCAACAGGTCGGCCTGGGTGGTCACCCCGAGCTGGACCGGCCGGAAGCTGTCGTTGCCGCGCTGCCAGGAGGGCGGGGCGACGGCGCAAGCAGTCAGCAATAGTGATAATAAAGCAACTCGAACAATGGTTTTCACGGCTGATCGTGTGTGGCGGTAGCTTTAGACCCTCATTCCGGTTATACTCCCGTGTCTGGCCATCCGGCCGGATTTTTATATTAAACGTAATTCACGATGTTCCGGGTTCCAAAGACTCAGTGCATCGCATGTGAAAGGTAAGAAAATGACCGTTGAAAACATCAACAAGTCGGCCATCATCGCCGACAACGCTCGTGGCCAAAACGACACCGGCTCCCCAGAAGTGCAAGTTGCTCTGCTGACCGCACGTATCAACGAACTGAACGGCCACTTCAAGGCACACTCCAAGGATCACCACTCCCGCCGTGGCCTGATCATGATGGTTAACCGTCGTAAGTCCCTGCTGGCTTACCTGAAGAACAAAGACGCAACCCGTTACCGCGACCTGATCGCTAAACTCGGCCTGCGTAAGTAATTCTTGCGTTACCAGGTTTAAACGAGAAATGCCTGCGCCAGCTCGCTGCCGCAGGCATTTTGACTTTTTAAACCGTTAGTTTTATTGCAGTAAGGCGGCCACTGGCCGTCCGTGGTGAGGTGCTACGACAGCTCCTGAAAATCTGTCGGCTAAAGAGAAAGAGGGATAAACCCATGTTTAACAAAGTAACGAAGACCTTCCAGTACGGCCAACACACCGTGACGCTGGAAACCGGCGAAATCGCTCGCCAGGCATCCGGCGCGGTAATGGTATCGGTGGATGACACCGTGGTACTGGCAACCGTGGTGGCGCGTAAAGACGCAAAACCAGGCCAGGACTTCTTCCCATTGACCGTCGACTACCTCGAGAAGACCTACGCAGCGGGTAAAATCCCTGGCGGCTTCTTCAAGCGCGAAGGCCGTCCTTCTGAAAAAGAAACCCTGACTTCCCGCCTGATCGACCGTCCAATCCGTCCTCTGTTCCCAGAGGGCTACATGAACGAAGTCCAGGTGATCGTGCACGTGTTGTCCGTGAATCCTGAGATCGATCCGGACATCGCTTCCATGATCGGTGCATCGGCCGCCCTGTGCGTCTCCGGCGTGCCATTCAACGGCCCGATCGGCGCAGCACGCGTCGGCTACAAGAACGGCCAGTACATCCTGAACCCGACCGCTTCCCAGCTCAAAGACTCCGAGATGGACCTGGTGGTTGCCGGTACCGAATCGGCCGTGCTGATGGTTGAATCCGAGGCGCAGCAACTGTCCGAAGAAATCATGCTGGGCGCCGTTGTATACGGCCACGAGCAGATGAAGGCAGTGATCGACGCGATCCACGAACTGGTGCGCGACGGTGGCAAGCCTGAGCAAGTGTGGACCGCACCTGCCAAGAACGAAGCCCTGATCGCCCGCGTTGCCCACTTCGCTGAAGCGAAGATCAACGCTGCTTACCAGACCAAGGACAAGCAAGCCCGCACCGACAAGCTGCGCGCCATGTCCGCAGAAGTGATGGCTGACCTGGCTGCCGAAGCTGCCGCCCACGGCGCTGACGCTCCTGACTCGGTTGAAGTCGGCAACATCCTGTTCGACATGGAAGCCAAAGTCGTGCGCTCCCAGATCCTGCAAGGCGAGCCACGTATCGACGGCCGCGACACCAAGACCGTGCGTCCGATCTCGATCCGTTCCTCCGTGCTGCCACGTACCCACGGTTCCGCCCTGTTCACCCGCGGCGAAACGCAGGCACTGGTTGTAGCGACCCTGGGCACTGCTCGTGATTCGCAGAAGATCGACGCCCTGATGGGCGAGTACACCGATGACTTCATGCTGCACTACAACATGCCTCCGTTCGCCACCGGCGAAACCGGCCGTGTTGGTACGCCTAAGCGCCGCGAAATCGGCCACGGCCGCCTGGCCAAGCGTGCACTGATCGCCGCACTGCCGGCACCGGAAGACTTCTCGTACTCCGTGCGCCTGGTTTCGGAAATCACCGAATCCAACGGTTCCTCGTCGATGGCTTCCGTCTGCGGCGGCTGCCTGGCACTGATGGACGCCGGCGTGCCGATGAAAGCACACGTGGCCGGTATCGCCATGGGCCTGATCAAGGAAGGCGGCCGCTTCGCCGTCCTGTCCGACATCCTGGGCGACGAAGATCACCTGGGCGACATGGACTTCAAGGTTGCTGGTACCGCCAACGGCATTACCGCGCTGCAGATGGACATCAAGATCCAGGGCATCACCAAGGAAATCATGCAGGTTGCACTGGCTCAGGCTAAAGAAGGCCGCCAGCACATCCTGGGCGAAATGCAGAAGGCCATGCCGACTGTGAAGACCGAGCTGTCCGACTTCGCTCCACGCCTGATCACCATCAAGATCAACCCGGAGAAGATCCGTGACGTGATCGGCAAGGGCGGCGCAGTGATCCGCGCGCTGACCGAAGAAACCGGCACCCAGATCGACATCAGCGATGACGGCATCGTCACCATCGCTTCCGTCGATGCAGCTGCTGGCCAGGAAGCCAAGCGCCGTATCGAAGAACTGACCGCTTCCGTGGAAGTGGGCAAGACTTACGACGGTACCGTCCTGAAGCTGCTGGACTTCGGCGCCATCGTCCAGGTTATGCCTGGCAAAGACGGCCTGCTGCACATCTCGCAGATCGCCAACGAGCGTGTGAACGCCGTTGCCGACTACCTGAAAGAAGGCCAGCAAGTGCGCGTGAAGGTCCTCGAGACCGACGAGCGCGGCCGCCTGAAACTGTCGATGAAAGCTGCTGCTGAAGAAGCTGCTGCTGCACAGTAATCAGCGAGCTGACAAAAAAAAAGCCGCCGGTGCGAAAGCCCGGCGGCTTTTTTGTTACCTTTGGAGAGACTTTGCTTGCATTCGGGAAGTTATGATTCGGCGATTAACAGCCAGGGTATACCAGGGGATTGGAGTAAAAGATGCGCGATACGAAGATGGTCTTAAATGCGGTTTGGATGCTGTTGGCAGCGCTCCACCTTACCCCCGCATTTGCTGGCGAGATTTATGCGCCATTTGGCTTGAGCTGCACACGCGACCAAGCGCATTGGGCGCGGAAAGCTGCCCAATACTGTGTCAAGCTCGTCGGAAAAAAATAGTCTTGCGGGATTAAATTCTGTTTCAGGCAAATTGATGAAAAATGCGGCGCTCGACCTTTTGACGACTAACGCGAAGCGGCTTCTCGAACTGGGGAAGCCACTGCCGTTCTCCATCTATTCCTCGGTCAAGGAACAAAAGATCGTCAATGTGCCGATTATCAAGCCGATGCTTATCTGCGTGCTGGATGGCAGCAAGAAGCTTGGCAACCCCGGCGAGATTGACTGCCTGGCCGGCAGCTTCATCATCCTGTCGAACCGCCCCAGTATCAGCATGCGCAATATTCCGAGCGACTCGGAATACCGAGCCATGATCGTCGAGTTCGAGTTTGAGGACTTCCATTGCTTGCCCCCGAGATCAGGCAGGGCGGAACCATTTGTACAGGGCCAGATTGGCCAGATCTTGCTGAATACATTGCGGCAGTTCGTTGAATGGTCGTCCTTCGCGCCGCCAGCAATGTGGGGCGCGCGCCGCCAGGAAATTCTCCAACTGGTCTACCACCTTGGGTATGAGCACGTGAGCGCGGTCGTTCAGCCGCCAAGCCTTAGCCACAAAGTGCACAGCATGATCAGCGCCGACTTCGCCAGCGACCTGAAAGCGGACGAAGTGGCCGGCCGGTTGGCACTCAGCGAATCGACACTGCGCCGCAAGCTCGCGGCGGAAGGGGTAACCCTGCAAGCGATCAAGGACCGGGCGAAGCTTGGCTATGGCCTGCACCTTGTCCAGACCACCTTCGATCCTATCGGCCGCATAGCGGAAAAGTGCGGCTATCAATCGCAGTCGCGCTTTACCGACAAGTTCAAGCAATTGTTCGGCACTACTCCGACAGAGCTGCGCAAAACGAGGATGCCTGACGAAGCGGGGCGGGAGATGGCGTCAGCCTGCACTTTCTAAGAACTCGGCATTTCGGCCAGCACTGCGCGAATGAGCGATTAAGGCGAAACTCTGGCTGGATTTGGGCTAAACCGTTTTCCTGCTGCTGCCTACCATATGCGTTCTTCATTACAGGAGCACATATGCGTTATCTCATTCTTGCAGCACTACTGGCCTCCAACTCCGCGCTGGCGGGTTCGCTGACGCTGGCCAGCACCGACATCGCCAACGGCAAGTTCATGGCCAAGGCCCAGGAATTCCAGGGGTTTGGCTGTAGCGGTGGAAACCAGTCGCCGCAACTGTCGTGGACTGGCGTTCCAGCCGGCACGGCAGCCTTTGCGATTATGGTCCACGATCCCGACGCACCGACTGGCAGCGGCTGGTGGCACTGGCAACTCGTGAACATCCCGAAGGACGTGGTGTCCTTGCCGGCTGGAGCAGCAGCACCGACGGGCAGCCAGTCGATGAGCAACGACTACGGCGCCAAAGGCTTTGGTGGCGCGTGCCCGCCGCAGAAGCATGGCGTGCACCGCTACCAGTTCACCGTGTATGCGCTGTCGCAAAAACTCGAGTTGCCGGACAATGCATCGGGTGCGCTCACCGGCTATATGGTGAAGGCACACTCGCTCGGATCGAGCACTATCGAAGCGCTGTACCAGCGGGATTGACCACTCCTGCGAAATGAGCGATAAGACTGCGGGCGTCAATCCAGCGTGACCGAAGTGCCGGAGCGGATGGTGTTATGGACTTCGGCAACGGCATCAGTCTGCCGCAGCAGGTCCGCAATCACATCGTCCTGAGCAGGTGATGTGATGCGGGCCCTGTAACGTACGTTAGTGGCGGCCAGCCCGCGCCCGGAAAAGTCGGCGCTCGCTTCAACGAAAACCGCCTCGACGGGAATTTGCAGCCGTCCGGCTTCCCGGTAAACATCATTGCAATAGCATGTGGCCAGGGCCAGCATCAGGAACTCGCCACCGTTGACTGCCGATCCCGTCCCGGAGCCTTTCGCCGGCACCTGAAGTACTTGCGACACGCCGTTGGTGGCGACGGTTGCCTCATGCGCATTGGCGGAACTGCGGACTGCGGCTGTGATTTTCACGGGATGCTCCTTCCGGATAGTGCCTCCATTCTACGTCGCCAGCGGAGGCAGGTTTGAAAGCGCCAGGTCATCAAGCTGAAATATCGGCTGCGTAGCATCGGGAGCGAGTTGGTTTTCAGGGGAGCTCCATGTTCTTCATCCGCTATAACTGGACATTGCCGTTCAAGGCGCAGGTCGCAATTGCGATCGCGCTGGTTGCCGTCCTGGCCTCTGTTCATGGCTCCAGCAAAGGGGTAAAGGATTTTGCCGCGCTCCACCATAATCGCTGCGTGCAGCAAAATGGCTCCCCAGGGGCCAAGGCATGTTCAGTGCGCACGACCCGGCTGGCAGCGCGTATGCACGGGGCGGAGTTTGGCGGCCAGGTCGCCGCAGCATTGCGCTGAATAAGGCCTTCCGGGCTTGCCTGAAGCACGCCTTTTGCGGCAAATCGCACGGATTGCAAATTAGTCAATCAAAGCTGATGAATCGAGTAGTTGCGAAAGAACTTCAGCGCATGGGCCCTGCTGCGGCAATTCAAGCCAGTGACGTCATGGGACCCTCGCCGATGGCCCGAGTACACCTCCAGCGAAGGCAGTTGCGATAGTGGGACTACCTATCGTTTCAAACCCGACGGAGCATTTGAAGCATCGAGTGCCAGTGACAACGCCATCGACGCTGCACCTGCCCAAATGGTGCGCGGCCGCCTGTACTCCTACGGCGGTTTGTATTGGGCCAAGTTAGACGAAAAGCCGACTAACGCCAGCATCTTATGTCAAGGGCGACCTGTTCTGTAATTACAACCAATGTGGATCGCCGCGCTAAAGGAAGCAGCTCCCGTGATATTTGGAGAGTTTTTACTTGCATTGCGCAAGCTATGATGTTCACGGCCTGGCCTTCGCGAGGCGCCAACGTTTCAACGATTTAAGGGCTGGCATACGCGGCCCTTTTTCTTTTCTATGATCAAAGAACAACACGCAACAAATGTGGACCTTGGCGGCCTGCTGTCCGTCCTCGGCAAACATCTCTATTCGACACCGCTGGTCGCGGTGCGCGAGCTAATCCAGAATGCCCACGACTCCATCACGCGCCGCCGCATTGAGTGCCCGGATTGGCAGGAAACTGGAAAACTGCAGCTCGATGGCGACAAGCTCAATGGTGTGCTGCGGATTACGGACAATGGTTCCGGCCTGTCGGAACATGAAATCCACGCTTTTCTCGCCACAGTTGGCGCAGGCTACACGCGTACCTTGCGCACGCAGAGCGACGCCCTGATCGGCATGTTTGGCCTTGGCTTCCTGTCTGCGTTCGTCGTCGCGGAGCAGGTTACGGTTATCACAACCTCCTACCAGGAGCCTGGCCGAACCTGGCGCTACCAGTCAAGTAATGGCGAATCCTACACAGTCGAACCGGCGCCAAATGACGGCAATATCGGAACCTGTATTGAGTTGAAACTGCGCCCGGCGCATCGCTACCTGGCAAGCGCCTCCAGCCTGGAACGCCTGCTGGGGCATTATTGCGCCTTGCTTCCGGAACCGGTCTATTGCGGCGATGTACGTATCAACGAAATCACCCCGCCATGGCGCCAGGCGGAGGGCAATATAGTCGAGCATCCGGTGCAGCAGCGCAAGCGCAGCCTGGCCTTTGCAGCACGATTCGAGCAGCAGTTCGAACCCATTTGCACGATTCCGGTAAAGACTTCAGCCAGCGACGTGCGCGGCATCCTGTGGATCCAGGACGGCGCCACGTACAGCAGCAGCGACAACCGCAACCTGAAGGTATTCGTGCGCGGAATGCTGCTTGATGATGATGCCCGCGACCTGCTGCCGCGCTGGGCCGGCTTTGTCGGCGGTGTCATCGAGTCACATGACCTTACACCGACGGCCAGCCGCGAAGACTTGCAACGCGATGCCCATTACGGATGCGCGCAGGCGGACCTGCTCGATTCGCTTGTAAAGGGACTGGCAGAAATCGCGGCGAGCCAGCCTGCGGCATGGCGCCGGATCCTGGCCCGTCACAACGAAGCATTGATGGCGGCGGCGCTTTGCAACGATGATTTGTTCACGCTGCTGCTGGACGCAGTGCGCATTCCGACCTCGCGCGGCGACCTATCCTTGTCGGAGCTGCAGGGACATGGTCCCATTCACGTTAGCCTGGGCGACAGCGGCGGCTTCGAAGATATGGTGTGCCGGGCCATGCATATTCCGGTGGTGAAGGGCGATCGCTACGCTGTGCACAGCTTCCTGCGTCGCTGGGCACAGCAGCGTGGTGGCAAGCTGATTGAGATCGGCACCGAAAAAGGCAACCGCCAGCTGTTTGCGGAAGCCGAGCTGCCGGAAGAACACACCGAATGGCTGAAGCGACACCTGGGCAATGGTGAGCTGGTGGTGCCTGCACGCTTCATGCCCGCGCACCTGCCGCTGGTGGTCGTTCCCGATCGGGACGCAGAGTTGAAGGAGAGACTGGAGTCGGACGAATCGGACCAGCGCATCGCCCAATCAGCGCTGCAACTTGTGCGCCAGTTCACCAGCAATATCAATGGCGAGATCAAGTCGCGCCTTTACATCAATCTCGAAAACCCAGCGATCGCCAGCCTGCTGGAAGCTTATCGGGAGCAGGGCGAAACTGCCGGCTGCCTGCATGCACTGACGCTGCTGCGCTCCATGAAGATCGTGATGATGGCCGGTGATACGAGCAAGCTTCCGGCAGCGGAGGGACTGACCGGCGCCCTGCGTGACCTCAGCCAGCTTGTGCAAGTATTGACCCGGTCTCAAGCAACACCTGAATAACAAGGAATCAAATGGATATCTGGAAGTGGGTTTTCGACACACACCGCGACCTTGAGGAAGCCGGCAATCACCGTTTGGCGGAGCTGATCAACGAGATTCCGACCAATGCGAGCCGGGGCAGGCTGGAGCTCGCGCAAGCCGCGTTGCCGGAAGCCTTGGCCGCAGCGCGGGCAGCGCGATTACCCTGGTTGGAGGTGTATTTCCGCCACTGGACAATCAATCCGCGGGTCTGCACCCGGAGGGAAGGCGAGGCAGCACTGAAGGACACTGTGTCGCTGTTCGAATTTGCGCATCGACCCGAAACCATCAATTGCCCGCAGAGCGTGTGCACAACCCAGGACATCGCCTGCTGCTATGCGAACGTGGACGGCGCAGGCTATGCGACCGATCGCATCGCCGTGTGCAAGGAAACACTGGCGCGCATCGATAATAGCTGGGGGTGTTTCCGCTGCATCAGCAGCGAAATGATGAATGCCCTGGTGGATGCAGCAAAGCCGGAGGAAGCCCTGGCGTTTGCGGACCAGCAGTTGCCCTTGCTGCAGGAAACCGGCGCGGACCAAAGCGTCGATTGGTTCGAGCCATTAGCGCAAGCGCAATTTTCCGCGGGCCAGTTTGAAACTGCCCTCGCTACTTTGGACTACATCGAAGAGCAGGGCTTTGACAGCGATAATCCACCCAAGCACTACGCCCGTTCCTGCATGCGATTCCGTCTGCTTGCGCTGCTCGGCCGAACCGAGGAAGCGTGGGCGATGCTGCCGCCGGAAGAAAAGGCACAGGAGTTTGGCGAATGCCTGGACCTGTCTGCCGGCCTTGAAGTGCTTCTGCAGTCGGCGCCTGGGCGTAACGATTACCTGGTTGGGCGCCGTACTGCTGCTGCAGTGCGGCGGTACAGCGCATCTGGATCGCACCGTCTCACCCTCGATGCCCTGGCGTACCACGTACGCCTGGCTGTTGCACGTGGTGCGCGCTGGTCGGCAAACCTGATGCTGGAACTTGCGCGTCCGCACCTCGCGAAATTGAAGCAGCCACTGGGCGCTCCTGAAGCATTTTCCAACCTGGAAGCGATGGTGGCGTCGATGCCTGCGGTGCGCGAGTTGCCCGTGCCGGCGCAAGAACTGGCTGATTACGTCAGCGGCGGTGAAAGCCTTGACGCCGAACAGGACCTGGAGCTGCTGCTGGCAGGGGCCGCCAGCCTGCCTTCGGACGCAGGCCTGGCGGTCCTCATTTCGCGTGCTATGCGTGCCTGCGGCGGAATGGATGCGGCCCGCGACCACTTGTGGACCTACCTGCGCACTCAATCTGCCAAGGCCGAAGTAGTCGAGGAAATGGAATCGGTTCTGGTCGAGGCCCGCGAGGAAGCGGGTACCCAGGCATTGGCCGGAATGCTGCGCGAATCCGATCCGATCCGGGCCCATTTGTGCCTGGCCCGGTTTGCTTTTGCAACTGGGCGCTGGAATGAAGTTGCCAGCCACGCCAGGCCGGTTCTCGAGCTGGAGCCGGGTAACGAAACGGCGCGCGCCTTGTGGTCTTTTGCGGCAATGCGTGAAGGCGATTTCGAGCAGGCGCTGATCTTGCTCGAGCAAATCATCGACGAAGAGGGGGAGCCCGGGAACGCACATTGGGAAGCGATCGTCGCTGCGAGCGCATTGCGTCGCTGGGATAGCGTGCGCGCGTTGGGCGCTGCGCTTGGCATGGAGTTCGAAGCAGGCGAGGGCCCGATTGAGGAAAAGTGGGGAGTCGTACGGGTGCAGTATGAGGACGACGGCGAAATGATGGAACGTTTCGCTCACCGTACCGGCCCCGCCACAGCGCGCATTGTTTCGCTTTCGGGATCGATGCGGCGTCAAACCCTCGGTCAGTTGGTCGTATTCCATCCGCAACCACTTGAAAGCGTTCCGGACGACGAGGGAGAGGCGAACCAGTTCGTACAACTGTACAAGGTCGTCAAAGTCCTCGAACAAAGTGGCTACGGCACCAGCTACCTGGTAGATGGCGCGCATCCCGGCGAGGGCGAGCTGAATACTCTGACTGAGGCGTTCGCAGCTCGTGGCTGGAAATGGATCGTGCACAGTGATGACGACTACAGAATCTTCGACAATGAAACGGAAACCGAACTCCCCGGTGTCTATTTCCTCGTCGCGGCACCCGCCGACACCCCCGCCGCCGCAATTGACGAAACGCTGCGCGAACTGACGGCGGGCTATGAGCACCCAATGTGCTGGATTGCCCTCGCCGAAGCCGCCGGCTCTAATGTCGATTATCACGAGGCACTGATGGAGCGCTATGATTTATAAAGTGGATGTTCTTGATCCTTGGAGGGAAGCCTGATGGAAGAGCTCATGAGTGCTGATGAACTGGATCGGTTCGAGCGGAGGTGGCGATTCACTTTTACTTGTTTCGCAGTGATTTTTGCCGCCGCACTTTTCGATCACATGCTTCGCTCTCCGCACGGCAAAGAAGCTGTCTGGTGTTACTCTTGCGGCGCTGTGGCGTTCGTAATGTGCCTCTTTTCAGCCTACAAACTGCACGATGCGGCACGCCATGAAGGTGTGATCGGAGGACTTGAGTTGCTAGGGGAGGATCTTTCGGCTGGCGACTCGGATGATTAATTGGGCCGAGTGCCGCACTGTGAATCGACACCGATACTGTAGACACTCCTGAGCCATAATTGTGGCAATGAATCGCTTTGCCATTTCTTCAAAAAGGCCTTGCGTGAATTCCGCAATTGACAGGGCAGTTTTCAGATCCAGAAAGGTTTAGTGCATGATGATTCGAGCCGCTACGGACCGCGACGTTTCTCAAACCGCCGAAATGGTCGGTGAACTGCTTGCCGAGATCATGGCCGCTATCGGCGAGCAGGCGTTCAATTTTGACTTGCCGGCGACAATTGATCGGCTGGGAACCTTCATCACCCAGGAAAAGTATTATGTCTTTGTCGCCTGGGATGGCGATCATGCCGCCGGCTTTGTGGCGCTCTATGAAAGCTGTTCACTGTACGCTGAAGGCGCATTCGGCACGATCCCGGAGTTCTATGTTCGCCCGGCATACCGTTCAAAAGAACTGGGCTTGCAACTTCTTTCCAAGGCCAAGGCTTTCGGCCGCTCGCGCGGCTGGAAGCGGCTGGAGGTAACGACGCCACCTTTACCCCAGTTCGACAGGACGCTGGCATTTTATGAGCGCGAGGGCTTTGCGATCAGCGGTGGCCGAAAATTAAAGGTGATATTGTGATCGAGGGACCTTTCTATCATGGCACCAAAGCCGATCTGGAAGTTGGCGACCTGATTGGCCGCGGCTATACATCCAATTACGGCAGCAGGCGGCAAGCGAATTTTGTCTACCTCAGCGCAACGTTGGAAGCCGCAACCTGGGGCGCCGAGTTGGCAGTGGGCGAGGGGCGCGGCAGGATCTATATCGTGGAGCCGACAGGCCCGATCGAGGATGATCCAAACCTGACGAACAAGCGCTTCCCTGGCAACCCTACCAAATCATACCGCTCGCGCGAACCGCTGCGCATCATCGGTGAGATCAAGGACTGGACCGGCCACCCTCCCGAACGCCTTCAGGAAATGCTTGATCACCTTGATAAGCTCAAGGAACAGGGTATCGAAGCAATCGAAGAGTAAAGTGCATACCAAAAATAAGGGGAGACAAATGAAAAAAATCTTGAGTGCGATGGTGCTGGCGCTGCTGGCTTGCTCGGCACAGGCGCAGGCGCCAACATCGCCTGCGTACGATGCGCAGCTGGCAAAGTCGCTGGGCGGGAATGAACATGGCATGCGCAAGTATGTGTTTGTGGTGCTGCGCACGGGGCCGAACAAGGTACCGGCCGGACAGGAGCGGACAGAGATGTTCGCCGGCCATATGGCGAATATCCAGCGCCTGGCCAACGAGCGCAAGTTGGCCTATGCCGGCCCGCTGGATGGCGTCGATGACGCGCGCGGCATCTTCATCTTCGCAGTTGAAAACATCGACGAGGCCAAGGCGCTGGTGGCTACAGATCCAGTCATCATCAAGGGTGAAATGGTGGCGGAGTACCACACCCATTTCGGCTCCGCAGGCTTGATGATGGTGAACCAGGTCCACTCGCAAATCATGAAGCCGGCGGCGAAATGAAATTTGCGACGGTCCGCACCTACGCCATGTCGCTGCCGGATGTCAGCGACGAGCCGCATCACAATTTTGGCTCGTTTCGCGTGAAGGGAAAGATCTTTGTCACTGTCCCGCCGGGAGAGGAATTCGTCCACATTTTCATCCCTGACGAAAGGCGCGATGAAGTGCTGGAGCTGTATTCTTCCTTCGCCGAAAAGCTGATTTGGGGCAGCAAGGTGCTTGGCGTGCGGGTCGAGCTGGCGAAGGCAGATGCTGCGGTGGTGAAGCGCCTGGTCAAGCAAGCGTGGGAACATAAGGCGCTGAAAGGCAATCGTGCCTGATGTGCAGTAGCGCTTTGCTGAAATAAGTTAGTCAGGCCGAGAGCGGCCAGTACCGGACTTTCGGCAACGCTAACGTAGTAGAAAAGTGAAAGGGTGGGAATGTCCGGAGTGCACCTAGAATTGATGCGTGACCCTTCTCGTACCTTCCCTCAAATTGCCGATCCTGATACGGTGCGTAGTGCTAAGGTTTGGTTCTGCAAATATAAGAGCCTTGCCCCACTGGCGGAGTTACGTAACTTGGAAGAATTGGTCATCGCGAATTTTCCTGATGAGTGCTTCGAGTTCATAGGACGGCTTGAAAAGCTGCGCTTCCTGAGCGTAGTTCACATGCCAAAGGTGCGCGATTTCGCGCCTTTAGCCGCACTAACACAGCTGACGTCACTATCCTTATCAACGCTTCCGAGTTGGGATGCATCAAGGAAGACGACAATCATCGAATCGCTCGACCCGCTGTCGACGATCCCAGCACTCGCACATCTGGAACTTTTCGGTATATGCCCGCCGGACAAATCGCTTGTTCCAATCGAGAAATGCAAAGACCTCCGAACGGCTCGCATCTCACAATTTCCGCGAGCCGAAATCGATCGGTTCTATGCTGTAACCAAAGTCGGCAATCGGTTCAACCCGGAGCCATCTTTTTCCTAACCCGTCAATGTCGGCTATGGGGCGGAAGCTGCCTTCCAGTTGACACGCAATGTCGGTTCAAGTCCGAGCTAGTACATCTGATATTCGCACTGCCGAAGCGACCATTCGCCCCTGGAAATCGCCCATTCGTCGGCTCGGCCAAGCGCGCAAGGCAGGTTGAAGTTAGCATCCAGATTTTTGAGGAGGCCTGGCAGTGAGGAAACTACCCGCAATTCTCTTCGCATCACTCTCCGTTCTGCAATCAACCTATGCGTTGGCCGAAACACCGCTCGAACAGCGCCTTGATGCTGCGCTGGCGCCGATGTTCAAGCCGAATTGGCCTGGCGCCACGGTAATCGTCACGCGCGACGGCAAGCCGGTTTTCCGCAAGGCCTACGGCTTGGCCAATGTGGCGGAGAACACGCCAATGCAGCCCGAAATGCAATTGCGCATTGGCTCCATCACCAAGCAGTTCACCGCCATCAGCATCCTGATGCTGGCGGAGCAGGGCAAGCTGTCGGTGACGGACGATGTGCGCAAGTTCCTGCCGGATTTTCCGGACAAGGGGAGCCGCATCACGATCGAACACTTGTTGCAGCACACCTCAGGCATCCCGAACTACACTGCGCTGAAAGCGTTTCGCGAGTTGCCGGATGAAGGCGTGACCCTCACCCAGGTGTTCGACGTCTTTGCCAGGGAGCCGCTGGACTTCGCGCCTGGCGAGCGTCACAGCTACAGCAATTCTGGCTATTTCCTGTTGGGACTCATCGTTGAGAAGTTGTCCGGCATGAAGTACCACGACTTCGTCGCGAAGAATATCTTCGATCCACTCGGCATGCAGGACACGGCGCACGAAGGTTTCGAGCGCAGCGCCAAGCGCCATATCAAGGGCCACCGCCTGAACGGGAAAGAAATCGTGGCGGTAAAGGACATCGACGTGACGCTGGCCTATTCGGCGGGCGCGCTGGTGACCACGGTGGACGACATGGCGCGCTGGGATGCTGCCGTCAGCTGCGGAAAATTGCTCAAGCCGGCCACCTGGGGGCAGGCCTTCACTGCCTGCCGCCTGCCAAAGGATGCACCCTGCAACTACGGCTACGGCTGGAATATCGGCACGCTGGCTGGCCACAAGATGATCCATCACGGCGGCTCGATCCCTGGGTTCACCGCGCAGGCCTTGCGCCTGCCGGACGACAAGGTGTTCGTCGCGGTACTCACCAACGGCAACGGCGGTGCCGTGAACACACCGGTCATTGCCTACAAGGCGGCGGGCATTGCGATCGGCCAGCCGTTCGCCGATTTCAAGCCGATTGCATTGGCGCCGGAAGCACTGGAAGCCTTCGTCGGCACTTATGTCAGCCCAGATAAGATGAAGCGTGTGGTGCGCCGCGACGGTGACAAGCTGGTCATGCAACGGGAGGGCCGCGAGGCAGCGCCGATCATGGCGCATGCGCCGGACAGCTTCTTCATGGAGGGATCGCTGGCGAGCCTGGAATTCCAGCGCGGCGCGGACGGCAAGGTCCGCAGCCTGCTGGTGCGCCAGCCTGGTGCAGACGAGACCGCACTGCGCCAGTAAAAAGAGGCCGCCAGCTTCACTACGAGCTGGCGGCCCGGACGTGCTCGCGGCTAGCGCGTCATGAGGGAGGCATAGGCCAGCGGTTTATCTGGCAGGTCCTCATCTTGATAAACAATACTGCCACTGACATAGCCCTGGTGCGATATGACGATGTTGAGGGTCATCGACCTGTCGACCGATTCAAACATGTTCTCACCGGTGGCTACAATTTCCCGTTCCGACTGCTTGCCAACCTGTGCATACAGGTGGTTGGCGATGCGGTTGATGTACATCTTCTTGCCGTTGGAAAGATAGTATTCACCCTTGTAGGCATGCAGGTCATCCGGCCAGATAAAGTATGGCTGGGGTTTGGCGGCCGGAACAATCACGCGGCCGACATCGGATTGTTGCTGCGCCAGGGCTTGCATGCAGCTTAGGGCAAGCCCCAGTATCGCAATGACTCTTTTCATGACGCCTCCTCGTTTCAGCGCGAGGCGAATTCCACCAGCACAGGTAGTGAGCCTGTGCGCAGACTGCTATCGACATACGCTACATTGCCGGTGATCTGGCCGTCCCAGGTGTATTTGATGTGGACGGAAAGCTTGCCGTCCGCCGCGCTGAATTTGCGCAAACCTGTGGCGATCAGTTCGTGCTTCGGTAGAGAGCCAATCTGGCCGTACATCCTGGCGCCTTGCCTGGTGAGATACAAGGTCTTGCCGTTGGCGAGCTGGTAGTCGCCAATATATTCAAGGATTTCGTCGGGCCACAAAGTAAGTGGCTTCACGTCCTTCTGGGCAGGCACCACAACTGTTTCGACCGAAGTCTGGCTTTGGGCTGGGACGCTAAAGGCGAAGAGACCCAGGCCGCACGCGAGCAATAGGCGTTTCACGATAGCCTCCCATTGGCTCAGCGCGATGCAAACCGGATGCTGATCACCTTCGGTTCAAGGCCAGCCATTGGCTGCGATTCGTCGATATAGTTCAAGCTGCCGCTGACGGAATCGTCATTTGCCCACACGAGTTCCATCCACATCTTGCCGTCGAGTGCCTGGAATTTGCCGCTGCCGGCGCGGGTGATCTCGTGTTCGTTCTGTTCGTCGACACGCGCATACAGCCGCGTGGCTTTGCGAATCAGGTAAAGCGTTTTGCCGTTGGAGAGATCGTATGCGCCTTTGTATTTGCCAAATTCATCAGGCGACATATAGACGCGTTGAACCTCTTTCGAGGCGGGAATCAAAACTTTTTGATCGGAGCTCTGTGCGTACGCCGAAATGGCGAGCGCGAACAGGCAGCCGGTAGCCACAAACCGCTTCATGATTGCCTCCATTTTTTTGGTGTGGCCAGGTCTCTAAAATTGCCTGGCTCTTTCAATATAGCGCCCGATCGGGCTGGTTGCTACCCCGGCGTCATCTCGGCTCGTGGCCGCGGTGCGCAGGCTATGCCTCGCGCTGTGTGGCGAGGCTATTGAGAGGTTGGGTGCCAGTTCTAATTGTTGTCTGGCACTATCCAATATAGCCCTGGCGGAGGACGACGGAACATCAATATTTTGATGAAACCATCTGTGGCGATACCCTGTGCATATGCCCCATCAGCGCTGGTAGGTAACGCGATACACCTTGTGCGCGTGGTCGTCGGAAACCAGTATCGAACCATCCGGCATCACCGCGATATCGACTGGACGGCCGCTCACCTGTTCGTTCTGCAGGAAGCCGTCGATGAAGGCGGTATCGCTGACCAGTTTATTGCCATGCAGGGTGACCAGCCGTACCTGGTAGCCAATCTTGTCAGGGCGATTCCAGGAGCCGTGTTCCGCGATGAGCAGCTGGTTGCGGTACGGTTCAGGGAACTGCGTGCCGGTATAGAAGGCCAGGCCCAGCGGCGCCACGTGCGGGCCAAGCGCCGCGACGGGCGCGACGTAGGCGTCGCAGCTCTTGCCCTGGCCGAATTGCGGATCAGGCAGTACGCCGCCATGGCAGTACGGGAAGCCGAAGTGCATGCCTGCTTTCGGGGCCACATTCAGTTCGCAGGAAGGCATGTTGTCGCCCATTTCGTCGCGGCCGTTATCGGTGAACCACAGTTCCTTCGTGACCGGATGCCAGGTGAAGCCGACCGTGTTACGTACACCGCGCGCGTACAGTTCCCAGTTGCTGCCGTCCGGGTTCATGCGCCAGATCTTGGAGTGGGCCTCGTCTTCCTTGTCGCACACATTACAGGGGGCGCCGATCGGGATGTACAGCTTGCCGTCCGGGCCGGCCTTGATGTATTTGGCGCCGTGCCAGGTTTCCGACGGCAGGTCGTTTTTGATGACTTTGTAGGCCGGCTTGCTGGCGTAGTTTTTTTCGATGTCGTCGAACCTGATGATGCGCGAGATTTCGCCGACGTACAGCGCGCCATTCAGCAGGGCGACGCCGTTGGGATTGTTCAGGCCTTCGGCCACGGTGACCACCTTTTCAGCCACGCCGTCCTTGTTGGCATCGACCAGGGCGTAGACCTTGCCGGCTTTTTGCGAGCCGACGAAGACCAGGCCGCTGCTGGTCACTGCCAGTTCGCGTGCGCCTTCCACCTTGTCGGCGTAAACAGCGATCTGGAAACCTTTTGGCAGTTTTAGCGCAGGCAGGCGATTGGCCGGCGCGGCAGGCGTAGCGCCGGCGTCGGCGGCGGCGTTGCGGGCGGCTGCATTGGCCGGCAGCAGGTACTCGGCCAGCGCACTAACCTGCTTGCTGCTCAGTTGCTTGTCCCAGGCCGGCATGCCTTTGTCGAGCACGCCTTTGCCGATCACACGCACCAGGTTGGCTTTGGTCGGCTGGCCGTGCAGCCATGCGGCGTCGGCCAGGCTGGGGCCGGCGGCGCCTTCCAGGTCCTTGCCATGGCACTGGGCGCAGTTGGCCTGGTAGAGCCTATGGGCGGCAGTGAGGTCGGGCGCTGCGGATGCAGGAGGGGAGAGCAGGGCGGCGGCCAGGGCAGGGGTGGCCAGCGTCAGGACTTTGTTATTCATTGTTTTTCCCTCTGGAATGACGAAAAGGCAGGCGGATTATCCGCCTGTTCCCTGTATTTTGCATTTCGTCGCATATGGCGGGACGCTGCCGGGGACGGCCGATATGATGAAACCATCGAAAAAACAGTCATTCGGGGAGCGCAAAATGAAAATCGCTAGAAACATGGAAACTATCTTCCTGGCCACCCTCCTGATCCTTGGTGGTATTAATATGGCAACCATACTTGCCACCAGCGCGCTCCCTGAGATGCCCTTTGTCCTCGCGGCAGCCAATCTGTGACAATGCGCTGATGACTTACCAAGGAAACATGATGAAGAAACCATTCCAGATTGGCTTGCTGTTCACCGCGCTGTGTCTGTTCCTGGGCCTGGCCCGGGCCGACGATACGACGACGGAGACGCGGGCGATCGATGCGCGCGTGGTGCGCGTCAAGCTCGACGGCGTGATCGACCTCAAGCTGCGCCGCGGCGATACGCCGGCGCTCAACATCACCACCGACAAGCGCTACGTCAGCAAAGTGACGGCCGTGCAGACCGGCGACACGCTCTACCTCGATACGGAGAGCCGCGGCGTCAAGCTGAAATCCGCGGCAGTGAAGGTGGAGCTGGTGCTGCCGCAGTTGCGTGAACTGGTGTCGGATGGCGTGGGCAGTACGGAGGTCAGCGGTTTCAGCGGCGAGAACATCGACCTCACCCTGGATGGTGCGGGCAGCATGAAGGTGGTGTGCGATTACAAGAAACTGAAGGCCAACCTGGGCGGCGTGGGCAGCATGCATGTGTGGGTGACGGAAAACGAAAATGTCGATCTCGACCTGCAGGGCGCGGGCTATATCACCATTGGCGGGCGGAGCAAGAACCTGAAGGCGACGCTGGGTGGCCTGGGCGGCTTGAACGCGCAGCAGTTCAAGGCGGAGGACGTCAGCCTGGACTTGAGCGGCTTGGGCAACGCGACCATCAACGCATCCAATAACGCCAACCTGAATTTGAGCGGACTGGGGTCTGTGACCGTGTACGGCAAGCCGACCACCCGCAATGTCAGCGTCGACGGCCTGGGCAAGGTGAGCTGGAAGTAAGAGACATTCTGCAGTGCATAAAAAGAGATAAATCTAAAGCACCATGAAAAAACTACGAGGCGTGTTAATCGCGCTCAGCATCGCACTTGGGCTACAGGCCAGTGCGCATGCCGGGTTCGCGGAAGGGGCTACGGCGTATAACAACAAGAATTATGCGCTGGCCTACAAGGAGATCCTGCCGCTGGCCAAGGCGGGTAATACGGATGCCGAGCATTTGCTTGGCTTGATGTATTACATGGGCCGTGGCGTGCCGCAGGACTACAAGCAGGCGCTGACCTGGCATCGCAAAGCTGCCCTCAAGGGCAAGTCGGATGCGCAGTATGTGGTCGGGGCCATGTACTACACGGGCAATGCGGTGATCCAGGACCATAAGGAGGCGGTGACCTGGTTCCGCAAGGCGGCGGAGCAGGGGCATCCGGATGCGCAGCAGGTCCTGGGGCTGATGTACCGTTATCACATTGGCGGCATGCCGCAGGATAATGTGATTGCGTATATGTTGTGGAACCTGGCAGCGGCAGGCGGGTCGGCCAATGCGGTGGAGCAGCGCTCGGCGGTGGCGCGCGGGATGACGCAGGAGCAGATCGAGGAAGGGCAGGCGTTGTCGTCGGGGTGGCGGCGCAACACGCCGTTGCCGCGGTCGTCGCGCACTGGCGGCGGCTGAGCCCCGGTCTGCTCGCCTGCCGCGGGCTGGGTTCTGGGCTTTTGATTTTCGGCGAAGATCAACATCGCACAACCAACACCGCAAACCTTTGAGCAGGCAGTGTCTGACCCTTGGGTCAGACACTGGTTTAACGGTTTTGTTATAATCCGCCCCGTCATTGGGGAGTAGCCTCTCCTCCACCTCCGGAGGAGGCATATGTCAACACACTTGGCCCACAGGCCATGGCATATGCGGTCCCATACTTGGCAAGACCTTTGACCACAGCGCCGCCGATTTTAGGCCGGGGGCGTGCTGTGGTCATTCGTCCGTGCCCGGCCTGGATTAAAACAATGGATTCCCTCCTCGTCTCAACCGGTGTAGTTGCGCTGGCCGAAATCGGCGACAAGACCCAGCTGCTGGCCTTCCTGCTTGCCGCCCGCTTCAAAAAGCCGCTGCCGATCATCGCCGGCATCTTCATTGCCACCATTTTCAACCACGGCCTGGCCGGCGCGCTTGGCGCCTGGATCACCTCCCTGCTCACGCCCGAAGTGCTGCGCTGGGTGCTGGGCCTGTCCTTCCTCGGCATGGCCGCCTGGACCCTGGTGCCGGACAAGATCGAGGACGATGAAACCAATATCGCCGGCCGTTTCGGCGTCTTCGGCGCTACCCTGGTCACCTTCTTCCTGGCCGAGATGGGCGACAAGACGCAGGTCGCCACCGTGGCCATGGCCGCCCACTACCCGGACCCGCTGATGGTGGTGGCCGGCACCACGCTCGGCATGCTGATCGCCGACGTGCCGGCGGTTTTCGCGGGCGATAAACTGGCCGCGAAAATTCCCCTCAAGCTGGTGCACGGCATCGCCGCCGCCATGTTCGCGGCCCTTGGCCTGGCGACCCTGCTCGGCATGGGCGCCCGCTTCGGGCTGTAAGCGCTACAATCGCCTCTTTCCCCCGGAGGTGATGCCATGATGCGTGCGATCGAAATCCAGAAACCCGGCGCGGCCGATGTGCTGCGTTTGTGCGAGCGCCCGCTGCCGGTGGCGAAGGAGGGCGAGCTGCGCATCCGCGTGCACGCGGCCGGCATCAACCGGCCGGACGTGTTCCAGCGCATGGGCAGCTACGCGCCGCCGCCTGGCGCCACCGATATCCCAGGCCTGGAAGTGGCGGGGGAGATCGTCGATGGCGACCTGGCTGCCAGCGGATTCAAGATCGGCGACATGGTGTGCGCCCTGGTGCAGGGCGGCGGCTACGCGGAATACGTGACGGCTCCCGTGGAGCAGGTGCTGCCGGTGCCGCGCGGCCTGTCGCCGCTGGAGGCAGCCTCGCTGCCGGAGACTTTCTTCACCGTCTGGAGCAACGTCTTCGACCGCGCCGGGCTGGGCCGGGGCGAGACCCTGCTGGTGCAGGGCGGGACCTCGGGCATTGGCGTGACGGCGATCCAGCTCGCGCGGGCGCTTGGCCACCGCGTGTTCGCCACGGCGGGCAGCGATGAGAAGGCGCGGGCGTGCGAAGCGCTGGGGGCGGCGCGCGGCATCAATTACCGCACCGAGGATTTCGCGGCGGTAGTGCGCGAACTGACCGGCGATACCGGCGTCGACGTGATCCTCGACATGGTGGGCGGCGACTACCTGCCGCGCGAGATCAGTTGCCTGGCCGATGATGGCCGCATTGCCATCATCGCGCTGCTGGGCGGTGCCAAGGGCACGCTGGACATGGGGCAGGTGCTGAAGCGCCGCCTGACCATTACCGGCTCCACGCTGCGTCCGCGCTCGGTCGCCTTCAAGGGCGCCATCGCGCGCCAGCTGCGCGAAAAAGCCTGGCCGCTGATCGAGGCAGGCGATATCAAGCCTGTCATTTATGAGAGCTTCCCGCTGGAGCAGGCCGCCAAGGCGCATGCGCTGATGGAGAGCAGCAACCATGTGGGCAAGATCATGCTGCAGGTAATTTAAGGCCCGTCAATCGAAGGCGGAGGCAACTGCCGCCGCCAGCCAGCCAAGGAATATCGTGGCGGCGGCGAGGATGCTCATCAAGAGCCAATAAATGCCGCCGGCATAGCCGGCCTGCGGCAGCTTGATCATGCCGAACATGGCCCCGGTTGCCGCAAGCGGCAGCAGGAGCAGGGCGCCTACCAGGTAATGGCGAAATTCGCGCTTGCCTGGCCCGTGGCGCCGGTCCATGCAAAGCTGTGCCAGTAATGCCCATGCAAGGATCAGGGTGCAGACGGTCGCCAGCAGGGCGAGGCTGCCGGACCCGTTGTCAGCAGCCAACGCTATTGCGCCGGCAATAATGGAGAGCGGCAGTGCCAGGGTAAAGCCGAAAGAGATGTCAAAAATATTATTTTTCATAGGGCGCGGAGTCTAGCGTTTGACCCGACTTTAAGGCGCACGCTACAATTACGGGTTATTAAAAATTAAGCTACTATGCGCCGCAAACTCGTCATCGGTAACTGGAAAATGAACGGCAGCCTTGCCGCCAACACTACCCTGTTGGCAGGTATCAAGGCTGGCCTGGGTGATGCAAAGGCCGATACCGCGGTCTGCGTCCCAGCCCCGTATCTGGCACAATGTCAGGCTGAACTCACCGGCAGCGCGCTTGCCTGGGGTTCGCAGGATGTGTCCGCCCATGCGTCGGGCGCCTTCACGGGCGAGATCTCGGCAGCGATGCTGCTCGATTTCGGCAGCAAATTCGCCCTCGTCGGTCACTCCGAGCGCCGCTCCTATCACAAGGAAAGCAGCGCCCTGGTCGCCCAGAAGGCGCTGGCTGCCGTGAACGCCGGCCTGGTGCCGGTGGTTTGCGTCGGCGAGACGCTGGACCAGCGCGATGCCGGCAAGACCGCCGATGTGGTGGGCGAGCAGCTGGATGCCGTGCTGGAGGTGCTGGGCGCCGGGCAGCTGGCAAAGATTGTGCTGGCGTACGAGCCCGTCTGGGCGATCGGCACCGGCAAGACCGCCACCCCGGAAATGGCGCAGGAAGTGCATGCACTGCTGCGCGCCCGGGTGGCGCAGAAGGATGCGGCGTCTGCCGCCGGCATGCAGATCCTGTATGGCGGCAGCATGAAGCCGGACAACGCCAAGGAATTGTTGGCCCAGCCGGATATCGATGGCGGCCTGATTGGCGGTGCGGCACTGAAGGCGGCGGATTTCCTCGCCATCATCGCTGCTGCATAAGCAGGACAATTTTATTATTTAAGGAATAGCATGAACTCTTTGTTCAATCTGGTTATCGTAGTGCAGGTCATTTCCGCCGTGGCGATCATCGGCCTGGTATTGCTGCAGCATGGCAAGGGTGCCGATATGGGCGCGGCCTTCGGCTCGGGCGCTTCCGGCAGCCTGTTTGGCGCCTCCGGCTCCTCCAACTTCCTGTCGAAGTCGACCGCACTGGCGGCGGCGATTTTCTTCGGCGCCACCCTGGGCCTGTCGGTCCTGGCCAGCAAGGGCAATGTTTCGGCCGGCGCCGGCGTGATGGATAACGTCAAGGCTCCAGCAGCGGCACCTGCGCCAGTCGCCGGCGCGGCAGCGATCCCTTCCGCCGCTCCAGCGCCTGCTCCTGCTGCTCCAGCGGCTGCAACCCCGGCCCCGGTTGAGGCTCCAGCTGCATCCGCACCGGCTGCTTCGGCGCCTGCGGCAGCCGCTCCGGCTGCTTCGCCAGCGAAGTAAAACTGGCAACTTTGAACTTTTTGCCGTTTTTCTTCTTGATTGTGCGCAATGTGCATTAACAAAGCGACGATCACAGTGTAGAATAGCGGCCTATTGCCGACGTGGTGAAATTGGTAGACACGCTATCTTGAGGGGGTAGTGGCGCAAGCTGTACGAGTTCGAGTCTCGTCGTCGGCACCAAAAAAGATCAAAAGCCAGCAGGTCGTTTGAATCATAGATTCAGTGGCTTAGCTGGTTTTTTTACGAGGATGTGTCGTTTGATCCTGGTCTCAGCATTAAGTGATTGGGGTCGAGCGTATTTCAATAAAGCTGCTTACCCATCGTGAACCTCGAAAATTACTTCCCCGTCCTGTTGTTCCTTCTCGTCGGCATTGGTGTCGGCGTAGTCCCGCAAGTGCTGGGCCATATCCTTGGCCCGAACAAGCCTGATGCGGCCAAGCTTTCCCCATTCGAGTGCGGCTTCGAAGCTTTCGAAGACGCGCGCATGAAATTCGACGTGCGTTACTACCTCGTCGCAATTCTGTTCATTCTGTTCGACCTTGAAACTGCATTCTTCTTCCCATGGGGCGTCTCCATGCGTGAACTGGGCTGGCAGGGTTACGTGACGATGATGGTGTTCATCGCCGAATTCGTGGTCGGTTTTTGGTATATCTGGAAGAAAGGTGCCCTTGATTGGGAATAAGCCATGTCTATTGAAGGCGTATTTAACGAAGGCTTCATCACCACTACCTTTGATACGGTAATCAACTGGGCGCGTACGGGTTCGATGTACCCGATGACGTTCGGTCTGGCTTGCTGTGCAGTGGAGATGATGCATGCTGGTGCTGCCCGTTACGACCTGGAGCGTTTCGGTTTCATGTTCCGTCCGTCGCCACGTCAGTCCGACGTGATGATCGTGGCAGGCACCCTGTGCAACAAGATGGCCCCTGCGCTGCGCAAGGTCTACGACCAGATGCCGGATCCGCGCTGGGTGATCTCCATGGGTTCCTGCGCCAACGGCGGCGGCTACTACCACTACTCGTACTCCGTGGTGCGCGGTTGCGACCGTATCGTGCCGGTCGACGTGTACGTGCCGGGCTGCCCGCCGACTGCGGAAGCACTGCTGTACGGCATCCTGCAGCTGCATAACAAGATCAAGAAGACCAACACGATCGCGCGGTAAGACCTTATGAACACACATCTGCAAACACTGGTCTCCGCCCTCGAGCAAAAGCTGGGCGAGCGGGCCTCCATCGTCATCGCGCTGGGCGAAGTGACGATTACAGTCAAATCTGGGGACTACTACCAGGTAATGCAAGAGCTGCGCGACGACGCAGCTTTGCGTTTTGATACGCTGATCGACTTGTGCGGCGTTGACTACTCGACCTACGGTGAAGGCACCTGGGACGGCCTGCGCTTCGCAGCCGTGACCCACCTGCTGTCCGTGGAAAAAAACTGGCGCCTGCGCGTGCGCGTGTTCGCGTCGGACGAAGACTTGCCTATCGTGGCCTCCGTGACCACGATCTGGCGCGCCGCCAACTGGTTCGAGCGCGAAGCGTTCGACCTGTTCGGCATTATTTTCGAAGGCCACAACGACCTGCGCCGCATCCTGACCGACTATGGTTTCATCGGCCACCCATTCCGCAAGGACTTCCCAGTGTCGGGCTACGTTGAAATGCGCTATGACCAGGAACAGAAGCGCGTTGTCTATCAGCCTGTGACCATCGAGCCGCGCGAAAACGTGCCGCGCGTGATCCGCGAAGAAAACTACGGGAAGTAAGAAATGGCTGAAATTAAGAATTACACCCTGAACTTTGGTCCGCAGCACCCTGCAGCGCACGGCGTGCTGCGCCTGGTGCTGGAGCTGGACGGTGAAGTGATCCAGCGCGCCGATCCGCATATCGGCCTGCTGCACCGCGCTACCGAAAAGCTGGCCGAACAGAAGACCTACCTGCAATCCGTGCCTTACATGGATCGCCTGGACTACGTGTCCATGATGTCCAACGAGCACGCCTACGTGATGGCGATCGAGAAGCTGCTGGGCCTGGAAGTGCCGGTGCGCGCGCAGTACATCCGCGTGATGTTCGACGAAATCACCCGCCTGCTGAACCACCTGCTGTGGCTGGGCGCGCACGCGCTGGACGTGGGCGCAATGGGCCCGTTCCTGTACGCTTTCCGCGACCGCGAAGACCTGATGGACTGCTACGAAGCCGTTTCCGGCGCGCGTATGCACGCGGCCTACTACCGCCCGGGCGGCGTGTATCGCGACCTGCCGGACTCGATGCCGCAGTACAAGGCATCGCTGATCCGCAACGCGAAAGCGCTGGCCGAGCGTAACGAAAACCGCCAGGGTTCCCTGCTGGACTTCGTGGAAGACTTCACCAAGCGCTTCCCGACCTATGTCGACGAATACGAGACCCTGCTGACCGACAACCGTATCTGGAAACAGCGTACCGTCGGCGTGGGCGTGGTGTCGCCGGAAGATGCGAAGGCCATGGGCTTCACCGGCGCCATGCTGCGCGGCTCGGGCATCGCCTGGGACGTGCGCAAGAAGCAGCCGTACGAAGTCTATGACAAGATGGACTTCGACATCCCGATCGGCACCAACGGCGACTGCTACGACCGCTACCTGGTGCGTATCGAAGAGATGCGCCAGTCGAACAAGATCATCAAACAGTGCGTCGCATGGCTGAAAGCCAATCCGGGTCCTGTCATGACCAGCAACCGCAAGGTCGCTCCGCCTAACCGCGTGGACATGAAGACCAATATGGAATCGCTGATCCACCACTTCAAGCTGTTCACCGAAGGCTTCCACGTGCCGCCGGGCGAAGCGTACAGCGCGGTGGAACACCCGAAAGGCGAATTCGGCATCTACCTGATCTCCGATGGCGCCAACAAGCCATACCGTATGAAGATCCGTGCACCGGGCTTTGCCCACCTGCAGGGGCTGGACGAAATGTCGCGCGGCCACATGATCGCCGACGCCGTGACCATCATCGGTACCCAGGACATCGTTTTCGGTGAAATCGACCGCTAAGGGCAAGAAATGCTGTTATCCCAAGAATGCTATAAAAAAATCGACCGCGAGTTGGCCAAGTATCCGGCCGACCAGCGCCAGTCGGCCGTGATGGCCTCGCTGGCCCACGCCCAGGTTGAACTGGGCTGGCTGTCGCCAGAAACCATGAAGGAAATCGCGGACTACATCCGCATGCCGGCCATCGCCGTGCAGGAAGTTGCGACTTTCTACAATATGTACAACCTGAAGCCGGTCGGCAAGCACAAGATCACCGTGTGCACCAACCTGCCTTGCGCACTGTCGGGCGGCGTGAAAGCTGCCGAGCACCTGAAGGCCAAACTGGGCATCGACTTCCGCGGCACCACCGAAGACGGTGCGTTCACGCTGATGGAAGGGGAGTGCATGGGCGCCTGCGGCGACGCACCGGTACTGCTGGTCAATAACCACCGCATGTGTTCCCACATGAGCAACGACAAACTGGACTCATTGATAAATGAGCTGAACCACGGAGTGGCGGAATGACCTCCCTGCACGATCGACACATCAATCCGCTGATCCTGAAGGATCTGAACGGCGACAACTGGCGCCTGGCCGACTACGTCAAACGCGGTGGTTACTCCGCGCTGCGCCGCATCATCGAAGAGAAGATCGCGCCGGAAGCGATCATCGCCGATTTGAAGACCTCCGGCCTGCGCGGCCGCGGCGGTGCGGGTTTCCCGACCGGCCTGAAATGGTCCTTCATGCCGCGCCAGTTCCCTGGCCAGAAATACCTCGTCTGCAACACCGACGAAGGCGAACCGGGTACGTTCAAGGACCGCGACATCATTCGCTACAATCCGCATTCGCTGATCGAAGGCATGGCCATCGGCGCCTACGCGATGGGCATCACCGTGGGCTACAACTACATCCACGGCGAGATCTTCCAGGACTACCTGCGCTTTGAAGAAGCGCTGGAAGAGGCGCGTGCCGCCGGCTTCCTGGGCGACAAGATCATGGGTTCGGACTTCAGCTTCCAGCTGCACGCCCACCATGGCTACGGTGCCTACATCTGCGGCGAAGAAACCGCGCTGCTGGAATCGCTGGAAGGCAAGAAAGGCCAGCCGCGCTTCAAGCCGCCTTTCCCGGCGTCGTTCGGCCTGTACGGCAAGCCGACCACCATCAACAACACCGAGACTTTCGCGGCCGTTCCGTTCATCCTGAACATCGGCGCCGAAAACTACCTCGGCCTGGGCAAGCCTAACAACGGCGGCACCAAGATCTTCTCGATCTCGGGCGACGTTGAGCGTCCAGGCAACTACGAAGTCCCGCTCGGCACGCCGTTTGCCAAGCTGATGGAACTGGCCGGCGGTATGCGCGGCGGCAAGAAGATCAAGGCCGTGATCCCTGGCGGTTCGTCCGCTCCGGTGATCCGCGGCGAGATCATGATGCAGACCGACCTCGATTACGATTCGATCGCCAAAGCCGGCTCCATGCTGGGTTCGGGCGCCGTGATCGTGATGGACGAGACGCGCTGCATGGTGAAAGCCCTGGAACGCCTGTCCTACTTCTACTTTGAAGAGTCGTGCGGCCAGTGCACCCCGTGCCGTGAAGGCACCGGCTGGATGTACCGCATGATCCACCGTATCGAGAACGGCCAGGGCCGTCCTTCGGACCTGGACATGCTGAATTCCATCGCCGACAACATCCAGGGCCGCACTATCTGCGCGCTGGGCGATGCTGCCGCTATGCCGGTCCGCGCCTTCGTCAAGCAGTTCCGCGAAGAATTTGAATATCACGTCGAACACAAGCACTGTCTGGTGCCTGTATCGGCTTACTAAGCTGCGATTATCATGGTTGAAATCGAAATTGACGGCAAAAAGGTAGAAGTCCCTGCGGGTAGCATGGTGATGGACGCCGCCAACAAGCTGGGTACCTACATCCCGCACTTCTGCTATCACAAGAAATTGTCGATCGCTGCAAACTGCCGTATGTGCCTGGTCGAAGTTGAGAAGGCGCCCAAGCCTTTGCCAGCATGCGCCACGCCGGTATCGGCTGGCATGATTGTGAAGTCCGCCTCCGACAAGGCTGTGCAAGCACAGAAGTCGGTGATGGAATTCCTGCTGATTAACCACCCGCTGGATTGCCCGATCTGCGACCAGGGCGGTGAGTGCCAGCTGCAGGACTTGGCCGTAGGTTACGGCAAGATGGAGTCCCGCTACGAAGAAGAGAAGCGCGTGGTGCCGCCGAAGGCCGGCAGCGCGCTGGTGGCGATGGAAGAAATGTCGCGCTGCATCCACTGCACCCGCTGCGTGCGCTTTGGCCAGGAAGTGGCCGGCGTGATGGAGCTGGGCATGCTGGGCCGCGGCGAGCATTCCGAGATCACCACCTTCGTGGGCGAAGCGGTGAGCTCCGAAATGTCGGGCAATATGATCGACCTGTGCCCGGTCGGCGCGCTGACCTCGCGTCCGTTCCGCTACAGCGCCCGTACCTGGGAATTGTCGCGCCGCAAATCGGTCTCCCCGCACGACTCCACCGGCGCCAACCTGATCGTGCAAGTGAAGCAGGGCTCCGTGAAGCGCGTGCTGCCATTCGAAAACGACGACGTCAACGAATGCTGGATTTCCGACAAGGACCGCTACTCCTACGAAGCGCTGGAAAGCGCCGAGCGCCTGGCCAAGCCAATGCTGAAGCAGGGCGGCGAATGGAAAGAAGTTGAATGGCAGGTCGCGCTGGAGTACGTGGCGCACGGCCTGAAGAACATCAAGCATGAACACGGCGCCGACTCGCTGGCCGCATACGCGACCGCGCATTCGACCGTGGAAGAGCTGACCCTGCTGAAGAAGCTGATGCACGGCGTAGGTTCGGAGAACGTCGACTTCCGCCTGCGCCAGTCCGACTTCGCGCTGGACGGCGAAGTGAAGCCGTGGCTGGGCATGCCGATCGCTGAACTGAGCACCCTGCAACGCGTGTTCGTGATCGGTTCCTTCCTGCGCAAGGACCATCCGCTGTTCGCAACCCGCATCCGTGCGGCCGTGAAAGCCGGCGGCAAGCTCTCCGTGCTGCATGGCTCGAACGACGAAAACCTGATCACCACCGCCAACAAGATCATCGCTGCGCCGACCGACTGGCTGGCCGCGCTGTCCGGCGTGGTTGCCGCCGTGGCGAAAGCCAAGGGCGTGGCCGCTCCGGCCGGCTTCGAAGGTATTGTCGCTTCCGCGGCAGCCGATGCCGTCGCCGAATCGCTGATCGGCGGCGAGCGCAAGGCGGTCTTCCTGGGTAACGCCGCAGTGGCGCATCCGCAAGCGTCGAAGCTGCACGCTGCCGCGCAGTGGATCGCGGAACAGACCGGCGCCAAGCTGGGCTACCTGACCGAAGCTGCCAACACCGTTGGCGGCTACCTGGTTGGCGCCACCGCGAAGAACGCTGCTCCAGCCTTCGCCGTGCAGAAGAAAGCCTACGTGCTGCTGAACGCCGAGCCGGAACTGGACGCTGCCAACCCGCAGGCTGCCAAGACCGCGCTGAACGCCGCCGACATGGTGGTCGTGATGTCGGCCTTCAAGCATGGCATGGACTATGCCGACGTGCTGCTGCCGGTCGCTCCGTTTGCCGAGACTTCCGGTTCCTTCGTCAACGCCGAAGGCCGCCTGCAGTCCTTCAACGGCACCGTCAAGCCGATGGGCGATGCCCGTCCGGCCTGGAAAGTGCTGCGCGTCCTGGGCAACATCCTGGGCCTGGGCGGTTTCGACTACGAAACTTCGGAATCGATCCGCGACGAACTGTTCGAAAAGGGCGCCTCCGACCTGTCCGCCAAGCTGTCGAACGTGTCGCGCAAGGCTGCAGTTGCCGGCGTGCCGTTCACGGCAACCGGCTTGCAGCGCCTGGCCGACGTGCCGATCTACTTCGCTGACGCCATGGCGCGCCGCTCCGGCCCGCTGCAGGCGACTAGCGACGCTGCCGCGCCTAAAGCCTACCTGTCTACTGCCACCGCGCAGCAGATCGGCGTGAAGGCCGGCGACAAGGTTGAAGTCAAGCAGGGCTCCGGCTTTGCGATCCTGGAAGCCACCATCGACGCCGGCCTGCCAGCGAACGTGGTGCGCGTGTCCGCCGCCCATGCATCGACTTCGATGCTGGGCGCGATGTTCGGTGACATCACCGTTGCTAAAGCAGGGGAGGGCAAATAATGGCTCTGCCAGAAATGATTGATTCGATTAAGGTAATGGGCGAGGCCAACCTCGGCACCTTCTGGCCGTTCGTCTGGACCATGGCCAAGATCCTGTGCGTGACCCTGCCCCTGATGGGCCTGGTCGCCTACCTGACCCTGTGGGAGCGTAAGCTCCTCGGCTGGATCCAGATCCGTATCGGCCCGAACCGCGTGGGCCCGAACGGCCTGCTGCAGCCGATCGCCGACGCACTGAAACTGCTGTTCAAAGAGATCATCGTCCCGACCAAGTCGAACAAGTCCCTGTTCTTCATCGGTCCTGTGATGACCATCATGCCGGCTCTGGCTTGCTGGGCGGTGGTGCCGTTCGCCCCGGGCGCTGCCCTGGCCGACGTCAACGCCGGCCTGCTGCTGATCATGGCAATCGCCTCGATGGAGGTGTACGGCATCATCATCGCCGGCTGGTCCGCCAACTCGAAGTACTCCTTCATGGGCGCGATGCGCGCATCGGCGCAGATGGTGTCCTACGAAATCGCCATGGGCTTCGCCCTGGTGATCGTGCTGATGGTTTCCGGGTCGCTGAACCTGTCGGAAATCGTGGCCGGCCAGCAGAAGGGCACCATGGCATCCATGGGCCTGAACCTGCTGTCGTGGAACTGGCTGCCGCTGCTGCCGATCTTCGTCGTGTACCTGGTGTCCGGCCTGGCCGAATGCAACCGTCACCCGTTCGACGTGGTGGAAGGCGAATCCGAGATTGTCGGCGGCCACATGGTCGAATACGGCGGCATGGCTTACGCCATGTTCTTCCTGGCGGAATACGCCAACATGATCCTGATCTCGCTGCTGGCGTCGATCATGTTCCTGGGTGGCTGGTCCGCCCCGATCGCAGCGCTGGAATTCGGCGGCGTGTTCGGCGGCTTCTTCTGGCTGTTCATCAAGACCTTCTTCATCGTATCGCTGTTCATCTGGACGCGCGGCACCTTCCCGCGTTACCGCTATGACCAGATCATGCGTTTGGGCTGGAAAGTGTTCATCCCGCTGACCCTGGCATACCTGGTGTTCGTGGCGACGTGGATGCAGACCTCCTGGAATATTTGGAAGTAAGAGAGCGAATACAGAATGGACCGATTGAAA
The DNA here is from genome assembly GCF_001425005.1 of Duganella sp. Root336D2. Taxonomy (GTDB): domain Bacteria; phylum Pseudomonadota; class Gammaproteobacteria; order Burkholderiales; family Burkholderiaceae_D; genus Rugamonas. The sequence goes on from NZ_LMDB01000036.1 coordinate 125,738, forward strand.
GATTTCTTCGGCAGCTTCTTGCTGACCGAACTGTTCAAGGGGATGGCGCTGACTGGCAAATACATGTTTGCCAAGAAGATCACCGTCCAGTTCCCTGAAGAGAAAACCCCGATCTCGCCGCGTTTCCGCGGCCTGCACGCCCTGCGCCGCTACCCGAACGGCGAAGAGCGCTGCATCGCCTGCAAACTGTGCGAAGCAGTTTGCCCGGCGATGGCGATCACCATCGAGTCGGAGCAGCGTGACGACGGCAGCCGCCGTACCACGCGCTACGACATCGACCTGACCAAGTGCATCTTCTGCGGCTTCTGCGAAGAATCCTGCCCGGTGGACTCGATTGTCGAGACGCACGTACTGGAATACCACGGCGAAAAACGCGGTGACCTGTACTACACCAAAGAGATGCTGCTGGCCGTAGGCGACCGCTACGAAGCGGAAATCGCGGCTAACCGCGCGGCTGATGCCAAGTACCGCTGATCGCCGAGGCTAATAAAATGAACTTCACTTCTATTTTGTTCTACGTGTTCGCTGCCATCCTGGTGCTGGCATCGCTGCGCGTGATTACCGCCCGCAACCCGGTGCAAGCAGCGCTGTTCCTGGTGCTGGCCTTCTTCCAGGCGGCCGGCATCTGGATGCTGCTGAAAGCGGAATTCCTGTCCATCGTGCTGGTGCTGGTGTACGTCGGCGCCGTCATGGTCCTGTTCCTGTTCGTCGTCATGATGATCGACATCGACATGGACAAGCTGCGCGCGGGCTTCTGGAATTACCTGCCGATCGCTTCCATCGTCGGCGGCGTGATCGTGCTGGAAATGGCTGCCGTGATCTGGCGCTCGTTCCCGTCCACCGGCACCGCTGTGCCTGAGGCGGCCAACAGCATCGGCCAGACCAAGGCGCTGGGCCTGAAGATCTACACCGAGTACGTCTACGCGTTTGAAATCGCGGCGGTGGTGCTGCTGGTGGCAATCGTTGCCGCCGTCGCCCTGACCCTGCGCAAGCGCAAAGACACCAAGGCTATCGACCCGGGCGTCGCCGTCCGCGTCAAGCGCAATGACCGCCTGAAGATCGTGAAGATGGACGCTGTCGTCCACGCTCCGGTCGCAGCTGCGGAAACGAAGGAGGCACCATGACTTTATCCCTGGCTCATTACCTGGTCCTGGGCGCGATCCTGTTCGCGATCTCGATCGTCGGTATTTTCCTGAACCGCAAGAACGTCATCGTCCTGCTGATGGCCATCGAACTGATGCTGCTGGCAGTGAACATGAACTTCATCGCGTTCTCGCACTACCTGGGCGACGCGGCCGGGCAGATCTTCGTCTTCTTCATCCTGACCGTGGCGGCTGCCGAATCGGCAATCGGCCTTGCGATCCTGGTGGTGATGTTCCGTAACCTGGACACCATCAACGTGGAAGACCTGGACAGCCTCAAAGGCTAAGTTAAAACCTCGAAAAATAGATAAGGTAAATCATGACGGGGCAACTTAACCCAACCCTCCTTCTGGCCGTTCCGCTGGCGCCATTGGCAGGTTCCGCAATCGCGGGCCTGCTGGGCACCAAGTTCTTCGGCAATGTCGTCGGCCGCAAGGTGTCGCATAGCGCGACCATCCTGGGCGTGCTGATCGCTTTCCTGATCTCGTTCCAGACCCTGCTGCAGGTGATGGATGGCGCCACCTTCAACGGCGACATCTACCGCTGGATGACCGTGGGCAGCGTCAAGCTGGCCGTCGGTTTCCAGATCGACGCGCTGACGGCAATGATGATGAACGTGGTGACCTTCGTGTCGCTGATGGTTCACATCTACACCATCGGCTACATGGCTGAAGACGAAGGCTACAACCGCTTCTTCTCCTACATCTCGCTGTTCACCTTCTCGATGCTGATGCTGGTGATGTCGAACAACTTCCTGCAGCTGTTCTTCGGCTGGGAAGCTGTGGGCCTGGTGTCCTACCTGCTGATCGGTTTCTGGTACACCCGCCCGACCGCGATCTTTGCCAACATGAAGGCCTTCCTGGTCAACCGTGTGGGCGACTTCGGCTTCATCCTGGGCATTGGCCTGATCCTGGCTTACACCGGTTCCATGGACTACCAGGAAGTGTTCGCCAGGAAGGACGTGCTGGTCAACGGCACCCTGCCAGGCTTCGGCTGGGCGCTGATCTCGGTGGCCTGTATCTGCCTGTTCATCGGCGCCATGGGCAAGTCGGCGCAGTTCCCGCTGCACGTCTGGCTGCCTGACTCGATGGAAGGCCCGACCCCGATCTCGGCACTGATTCACGCGGCAACCATGGTTACCGCCGGTATCTTCATGGTGACCCGCATGTCGCCGCTGTTCGAAATGTCGGACGCCGCACTGTCGTTCATCCTGGTAATCGGCTCGATTACCGCGCTGTTCATGGGCTTCATGGGCATCATCCAGAACGACATCAAGCGCGTGGTTGCTTACTCGACCCTGTCGCAGCTGGGCTACATGACCGTGGCGCTGGGCGCCTCCGCCTACTCGGTAGCGGTGTTCCACCTGATGACCCACGCGTTCTTCAAGGCACTGCTGTTCCTGGGCGCCGGCGCTGTCATCATGGCGATGCACCACGACCAGGACATCCGCAATATGGGCGGCCTGAAGAAGTACCTGAAGATCATCTGGATTACCTCGCTGCTGGGCTCCCTGGCGCTGATCGGTACCCCGTTCTTCTCCGGCTTCTACTCGAAGGACATGATCATCGAAGCGGTGCATGCCACCCACCTGCCGGGCGCTGGCTTTGCCAACTTCGCCGTGCTGGCCGGCGTGTTCGTGACCGCGTTCTATTCCTTCCGTATGTACTTCGTCGTGTTCCACGGCCCGGAGAACTTCGGCAAGGAACACCACCACGACCACGATTCGCACCACGCTGACGAAGCCGAAGAGGACGACCACGGCCACCATGGCCTGGCTCCAGGCGAGAAGCCGCATTCGCCAGGCCTGGTAGTGACCCTGCCGCTGATCCTGCTGGCCATCCCGTCCGTCGTTATCGGCGCGATCGCGATCAAGCCGATGCTGTTCGGTGATTTCTTCAAGGACGTGATCTTCGTCGGCGAGAACCACGGCGCGATGGAAGCGCTGCACCACCACTTCACCGGCTGGGCCGAGATGGCGCTGCATTCGGTCATGACCCTGCCACTGTGGCTGGCGATTGCAGGCGTGGCTTCGGCTTACTACTGCTACATGGTCAATCCAAAGGTCCCTGCCTGGTTCTACGCGAAGTTCAAGTTCCTGCACACCCTGCTGGATAACAAGTACTACATGGACAAGTTCAACGAGGCTGTCTTCGCCAAGGGCGCACGCCTGCTGGGCGAGGGCCTGTGGGCAGCGGGCGACCGCGCCATCATCGATGGCCTGCTGGTGAACGGTTCGGCGAAGATGGTGGGCTGGTTCTCCAGCATCACCAAGGTGTTCCAGACCGGCTACATCTATCACTACGCCTTCGTGATGATCATCGGTATCCTGGGCTTCCTGGTGTACTTCCTGCCGTTTTGGCACGCTTAACAGCTGACGCAAAAGAGATAACAAATGCAGTCAACGATTAATACTCTACCTCCTTACCTCAGCCTGTCGATCTGGGTACCGATCGTCTTCGGCCTGATCGTACTGGCCATCGGCCGCGATTCGCGTGCCGGCATGGTGCGCGTGCTGTCGCTGGTAGGCGCCCTGGTATCCCTGGTGCCGACCATCCCGCTGATGACGCAGTTCGACAAAGCGGCGCATGGCATGCAGTTCGTCGAGAAGGCGGCCTGGATCGACCGCTTCAACATCTTCTACTCGCTGGGCATTGACGGCCTGTCGATGTGGTTCATCCCGCTGACCGCCTTCATCACCATCATCGTGGTGATCTCGGCATGGGAAGTGATCACCGAACGCGTGGCGCAGTACATGGGCGCTTTCCTGATCCTGTCGGGCCTGATGATCGGCGTGTTCGCCGCCATGGACGGCCTGCTGTTCTACTTCTTCTTCGAAGCGACCCTGATCCCGATGTACATCATCATCGGCGTCTGGGGTGGTGCCAACCGCATCTACGCAGCGTTCAAGTTCTTCCTGTACACCTTCTTCGGCTCGCTGCTGACGCTGGTTGCCATCATCTACCTGTACAACAAGTCCGGTAGCTTCAGCATCCTGGACTGGCACAAACTGCCGCTGACCATGGGCGAGCAGGTCGCGATCTTCTTCGCCTTCTTCATGGCCTTCGCCGTGAAGGTGCCGATGTTCCCGGTCCACACCTGGCTGCCGGACGTCCACGTGGAAGCGCCGACCGGCGGTTCCGCCGTGCTGGCCGCGATCATGCTGAAGCTGGGTGCCTACGGTTTCCTGCGATTCTCGCTGCCCATCGTGCCTGACGCGTCGCACAAGCTGGCTCCGTTCGTCATCGTGCTGTCGCTGATCGCCGTGATCTACATCGGCCTGGTGGCCCTGGTGCAGAAAGACATGAAGAAACTGGTGGCGTATTCGTCCATCGCGCACATGGGCTTCGTGACCCTGGGCTTCTTCATGTTCAACGAGATGGCAGTGCAGGGCGGTATCGTGCAGATGGTGTCGCACGGCTTCATCTCCGGCGCAATGTTCCTGTGCATCGGTGTACTGTACGACCGCATGCACTCGCGCCAGATCGCCGACTACGGTGGCGTCGTGAACAAGATGCCCAAGTTTGCCGCGCTGTTCATCCTGTTCTCCATGGCTAACTGCGGCCTGCCTGCCACCTCCGGCTTTGTGGGCGAGTTCATGGTGATCCTGGGCGCCGTACAGTTCAACTTCGTGACCGGTATCCTGGCGGCGACCGCCCTGATCTTCGGCGCGGCGTACTCGCTGTGGATGGCCAAGCGCGTGATCTTCGGCGCTATCACCAACCCGCACGTGGAAGAACTGACCGACGTTAACAACCGCGAGTTCCTGATGCTGGGCATCCTGGCGATCGCTGTGCTGGTGATGGGCCTGTACCCGGCGCCGTTCACGGACGTGATGCAGGTTTCCGTGGCTGACCTGCTGGCGCATGCTGCTCAAAGCAAGCTGCCAGTCGTGGCCCCTTGATTGCAGATAGGACCAAGTTTTCATGAATACCACTAACCTGATCCCGCTCTACGCAGAAGTCTTTCTGCTGATCGCCGCTTCGGCGATCCTGCTGATCGACATGTTCCTGGCAGAGGGCAAACGTGCGATCACTTACATGCTGACGCTGGCCACCCTGGTCGGCGCGGCCTTCTTCAGCTTTGCCGACTACACGGCCGGCAGCACGGTGTACGCGTTCTCGAACATGTTCATCAGCGACCCGATGGGCAACCTGCTGAAGCTGTTCTCCTACCTGGCCACGGCGATGACGCTGGTGTATGCACGCCAGTACTCCACCGACCGCGGCATGATGGGCGGTAACCTGGGCGGCGAGTTCTACGTCCTGGCGCTGTTCTCCCTGCTGGGCCAGATGGTGATGATCTCGGCCAACAATTTCCTGACCATCTACCTGGGCCTGGAACTGATGTCGCTGTCGCTGTATGCGCTGGTGGCCCTGCGCCGCGACGACGCCCGCGCGACCGAAGCTGCGATGAAGTACTTCATCCTGGGCGCGCTGGCTTCCGGCTTCCTGCTGTATGGCATGTCGATGCTGTACGGCGCGACCGGCTCGCTGGACATCTCGCGCGTGGCTGCCGTGGTCGGCTCCGGTACCGTCAACCCGACCATCCTGACCTTCGGCCTGGTGTTCGTGGTGGCTGGCCTGGCCTTCAAACTGGGCGCCGTGCCATTCCATATGTGGGTTCCGGACGTCTACCAGGGCGCCCCAACCGGCGTGACCCTGCTGCTGGGCGGCGCACCGAAGCTGGCGACCTTCGCCATCTGCGTACGCCTGCTGGTGGAAGGCATGCTGCCGATGGCATTCGACTGGCAGCAGATGCTGATGATCCTGGCCGTACTGTCGCTGGCTATCGGCAACCTGACCGCGATCGCACAGACCAACCTGAAGCGCATGCTGGCTTACTCCACCATCGCGCAAATGGGCTTCGTTCTGCTGGGCCTGATGGCAGGCGTCGTTGGCGGCCACGATACCACCCATGCTGCCGCTGCCTACTCGGCTTCCATGTACTACGCGATCACCTACGTGATGACCACTGTCGGCTCGTTCGGCCTGATCATGGTACTGGCGCGCCAGGGCTTCGAAGCGGAGGAAATCGACGACTTCAAGGGCCTGTCCAAGCGCAGCCCGGCCTACGCGCTGCTGATGTCCGTGCTGATGTTCTCGCTGGCCGGCGTGCCGCCGATGATGGGCTTCGCCGCCAAGTTCGCGGTGCTGCAATCGGTGCTGGCGGGCGGCGCCGTGTGGCTGACCGTGTTCGCCGTGATGTTCTCGCTGGTGGGTGCGTTCTACTACATCCGTATCGTGAAAGTCATGTGGTTCGACGAGCCGGCCGACAGCACTCCGCTGTCCGTCAACAGCGACAAGGGCATCGTGCTGGCACTGAACGGCCTGGCCGTTGTGGTGCTGGGCATGATTCCAGGCCCGCTGCTGAACGCCTGCATGGCAGCCATGCAGAAGACCCTGGCTTCCTGATAGATGGACGTCAATGCGTCATCCTGGCTGGTCATCCTGCTTGCAGTGGTGGCCGCCAACCTGCCTTTTCTGAATGAGAAGGCATTTGCCCTGGTTCCGCTGAGGGCCGCACGCAAGCCATTTTTGCTGCGGCTGGCGGAACTGGCAGTGCTGTATGTCGCCGTCGGCGGCATCGGCATCGCGCTCGAATCCCGCATCGGCACCGCGTTCCCGCAGAACTGGGAGTTCTACTGGGTCGCGGCTTTCGCCTTCCTGGTGTTTGCTTTTCCTGGCTTCGTGGTACGCTACCTGCGTAAACACCACCAGTAAACCGGTAAACCAGGGTCTGACCCAAGGGGCAGACCGCCAACGGTCTCAAAGCCGGAAGGATGGTTTTAGGCCTTTGACTTTTTGCGAAGATCAAAAGCACGCAACCAGCCCCCAGCCGTAAAACCGTTGAGGGTCGGACCCTTGGGTCCGACCCTGGTTTACCGGTTTTAAAAAGCAAACATGGACAAGCACCTAAAAGAAACCAAAATAGACGGCAGCATCGCCTACGACGGCGGCTTCCTCAAAGTACACCGCGACACGGTCAGCCTGCCCGACGGCAAGCACACCAAGCGCGAATACATCCGCCACCCGGGCGCCGTCGTGATCATCCCGGTGCTGGACAACGGCAAGGTGCTGCTGGAACGCCAATACCGCTATCCGAACGACCGCGTCTTCATCGAACTCCCTGCCGGCAAGATCGACCCGGGCGAAGACCCGCTGGCCTGCGCCATGCGCGAGCTGGAAGAAGAAACCGGCTACACAGCCACCGACTGGCAATTCGTCAGCACCATCCACAACGCTATCGCCTATTCGGACGAGCACCTGGACATCTACCTGGCGCGCGGCCTGAGCGCAGGCGAAGTGAAGCTGGACGACGGTGAATTCATCGAAACCATCACCGCCAGCGTGGACGAAATGCTGGACTGGGTCCGCGACGGCAAGATCACCGACGTCAAAACCGTGATCGGCGCCTTCTGGCTCGACAAGCTGCGCTCCGGCGCATGGAAGCTGGATTAAGGCCATGATCGGTTCGCGCAGCCTGTTGCTGGTTGGTGCCCTTGCGGCAAACCAGGCGCAGGCGGCGCAGGTTGAGCGCACCCCATTCCAGATCCGCTGCGAGGACACAATCAGCAAGACGGTCTCGGTGCTGTCGGCGCGCCAGAACGGCTACACCGTCAACACCCAGCTATCGTACAAGCAGCTTTCGGCGATGCGGACCGAAAAGATGCCCGCCACAGGCTATGTGCTGGGCCTGACCCGGACCGAGTCGCGCGTGCAGATCGGCCTCGATGGGCCGATGCTCACCGATCCGGCCAGCGGCTATGAATGCGTGGCGCCGCAGATCAAGGTGCAGCTGACGTATGCGCCGGTGCGCATCTACGTTGGCAACGAGTTCCCGCCCGGGACCTGCGGTTATGCCGAGATCCTGACGCACGAACTGCGGCACATGAATGCGTACATGGACCACCTGGTCAAGGTGGAAGAGGTCGTGCGGTCGGCGCTGGCCCGGCGTTTCGAAGCCAAGCCGCTGTATGCCCCGGCCGGCACCGCACGCTCGGCGCTGGCGCACGAGATCGACAGCGGCTGGCTGCCGTACATCAAGGCCGAAATGGCCAAGGTCGAAGTGCAGCAGGCGCTGATTGATTCGCCGGCCGAATACGCCCGCTTGAGCAAGGCTTGCAACGGCGAGATACAAACAATTTTACGGAAGTCACGTAGCAAAAAATGAAGCGATACTTCGCACTGATTCCTGCCGCCGGCGTTGGCGCCCGAATGGCTGCCGCCAGCCCGAAGCAGTACCTGCCGATCAACGGCGTGCCGATGCTGCAGCACACGCTGGACACCTTCCGCCAGAGCGAACTGATAGCGCACACCTATGTGGTGGTGAGCGCCGGCGACGGCTATATCGATTCCGTCACGCCCGAACTGGGCGTGACGGTCCTGCGCTGTGGCGGCGCCACGCGCATGGAATCGATCCTGAACGGCTTGCGTGCCATGCGCGCCCTGGTTGGCGACGACGACATGGTGCTGGTGCACGATGCCGCGCGCCCTGGCCTGACGACGGCCCTTGTTGCCAGGCTGATTTCCGCAGTCGGCGACCATGAAGGCGGCGGCCTGCTTGCGCTGCCGGTGGTTGACACGGTAAAGTCCACGCGCTCCGGCGCGTTGCAGACCACGCCGCGCGACGGGCTGTGGCTGGCACAGACGCCGCAGATGTTTTCCTATGCGCTGCTGTTGCGCGCCCTGGCGCAGGCGCCGGACCCGAACGCCATCACCGATGATGCCAGCGCGGTCGAGATGCTGGGCTTCTCGCCGAAGCTGGTGGAAGGCCATCCGCGCAATATGAAGGTGACGCTGCCGGCCGACATCGCCATCGCAGAAATGTATTTAGGACAGGATTCAAAATGACGCAACTCCCATTCCGTATCGGCCAGGGCTACGACTCGCACCGCCTGGTTGAAGGCCGCAAGCTGATTCTGGGCGGGGTCGAGATCCCGCACGAGCGCGGCCTGCTCGGGCACTCGGATGCCGACGCGCTGCTGCATGCGATCACCGACGCCATTCTCGGCGCGGCGGCGCTGGGCGATATCGGCAAGCATTTCCCTGACACGGCTGAAGAGTTCCGCGGCGCTGATTCACGCGTGCTGCTGCGCGAGGCGGCCAAGCGCGTGCGTGCCACCGGCTACGATATCGGCAATGTCGACTGCACCATCATCGCCCAGCGCCCGAAAATGGCGCCGCACATCGCCGGGATGGCAGCCAATATCGCCTCCGACCTGGGCGTGCCGGTTGGCCACGTGAACGTAAAAGCCAAGACCAACGAGAAGCTTGGCTATCTCGGGCGAGAAGAGGGCATCAACGCCGAAGCGGTTGCGCTGCTGGTGCTGTGCCAGGGAGCATAAGGCCATGACGGATCACCAGCCGCCGGACGATCCAGCGCCCGGCGCGCAGTTTGCCGCGTCACGCCTGCCGCCACTCCAGGCTTCGCGCAGCCAGGCTGCCGATGACGCTGCGCAGGCTGCAAAAGCCGAAGCGCGCGAGCGCCGCGATGCTGAGATGCGGGGCGTATCGTCGATGCAGGAAATGCGTGAGTCGATCCGCACTTCAGCCCGCGCCTTGCCGGCCATCGATGCCGTGCCGCGAGTTCGTCCCATGAGCGCAACCGCGTTTCGCACGCGCGCGCGTGAAGGCCTGCCATTCCTGATTCCCGGCGCGGTGGCGCGCTGGCCGATCTGCGCGCTCGGTCCCGAGGTTCTGCGAGAGCGCTTCGGCGACGTACATGTGCGGGCGCGGGTCGGCGACTACATCGGCACCGCATTTGCCCCGGACCGCGCAATGCTGGACACGACGATGCGCGAATACCTCGATCTCGCCGCAGTGACCGAAGGGTTGCCGCCATACCTTGGCAACCTTGAGCTGCGCGAGTTGAACAGCCTGTGCCACTGGCCGACATATTTTGAGAAGATGGGACCACCGCGCTTCTGGATCGGTCCTGCAGGAACCGTGACGCCGCTGCACAGCGACTTTGACGACAACATCTTTGCGCAAGTGTGGGGCACCAAGCGGATCTTTCTGTCGCCGCCGCACCACGATGAATTCCTCTACAGCCGCGAAGCGAACCCGGTCCTGTTCGGCAGCCCGTTCGACCCTGAATCCCCTGACTTCGAGCGCTACCCGCTGGCGCGCCAGGCTACGATGATCGAAGTGATCGTCCAGCCGGGCGACATGCTGTACGTTCCCGCTGGCTGGTACCATCAGGTTCGCGCGCTGACTTTCTCCCTTTCTTCCAACCGCTGGGCACGCGGTCTTCCATACGCATTGCACCGATAACTTTAAACTGCCATCCCAGTGGGCGCTCGTCAAATCCGAAGAATCAGTAGCTTACTTCCAGAATGCGGACGCACTTCGGGTCTTTTGCCGTGGTGCAGCGGAGTCGAACGGTCTCGCTATGGTCGAGGTGGAACCTGTTCGAATTGCAGATCTTCCAGCTGTGCGAACGGTCTTTAAGGCCGCCTGGAGCCACACGGCTTAGCTTTCATCGGTTGCTAGTTGCGCCCGTCGTAAGTGCTGCAGAACCATTCACATACCACACGCCACGCATGGGTTTCTGGTCAAGACTCCTGGGCAAAAATAGGGCTACTTTAATCTCCAGCACCGTTGAGGTAGTTCAGAAGGATTCGCATTCCTCCTTTGATCTCTTCGCGGGCGGGATTGCGCCCGTGGTACCGCAGAGTACCTCGTTCGAAGTCGCTAGCCTGCATTTCCGGACAATCTTCATCAAGAACATAAGTCAAGCAGGCTCGGCTGGAAGCCTGATTTTCCTGTCGGCGGCGCTGGGCGGTGTTGAGGTGGATCAGGTAAGATCGCGGGATGACTAGGGATACTTTTGATTACCGCGAGGTGGCGGTCGAGTCGGTCGAGGAATACGGCCGGGTGGTGGTGCGGGCGGTGAATGGGCAGGCGTTCAGCCCCGAGATGCGGGTCGAATGTTCGCGGCAATTGCGCGATACGGCTGTTTATCCGCTGGGCACCTGCTTCCTGGTGCTGGCGAAGATGACGGACCGCCTGGGCAGTGAGCCTTACCTGTATGTCTTCCACGGCGATCCGGTCAAGCTACTGGCGCCGGAGCAGCTGGAGACCTTCCTCAACGACCGCCGCCGCTTGCGGATTTAGGAGAACTTCGATGAAGCTTGCTATCGCCTCTTTGCTGGCAGTGCCTGCGCTGGCTTTGGCGCAGGTAGCCGATCCGCAGCCTGACGAGTTGCTGCAAATCGCTTTCCCGAAATGGAAGGATGAAGAGGGCGGGCGTGCGCAGTCCATTCCGACCAGCGCCGCGACGCGCGGCTGGAATGCAAAGCAGGGCAAGAAGCGCAATGTCATCGTGGTGCCGCGCCAGGCTGTGCGTGTCGCGCCGGACCGCATCGTGCTGCTGGCGACCCTGGTGCCGGCCGGAGACAGCGGTGATCCGCAAGTGGCGCATGGCACGCCCGTGGGCCTTGCTGCCTATACCTTCAAGCCCGGCAAGGATGGCTGGAAGGTTGCCAGGCGCCAGGAGCCGTTTGACCTGCAGGGTTATGAGGGGCGGGCGCAGATGGCCCTGGTACCATTGCCAGGAACTTCGCAGGCGCTGCAAGTCACTTGGGGTAGCTGCTGGCAAGGGCGCTGTGCAGACGCATTCGCGCTGTATGCAATCGGCGGCGATGGCGTGAAGGCGAAGCCGCTGTTGCGGCAGAAGATCAAGGGAAATAACCTGTATTCGCGACCCGATTGCGTCGAGCGCCTGAACGCGATCATGCAAGGCCTGCAGCCAGCCGATCCCGCCTACGCCGACGAGAAGGTGCCGCCGGGCTTGTGCTATGCCATCGAGGGGCGTTGGGATATTGGCAGCGCAGGCGCCCTGACGCTGCGCTTCGCCGGCGCGATGAGCAAGGCTGGAAAGGGCGGCAACGCGCCGGCCCAGCGCATCGACCAGGCGATGAAATTCGAATTCCGTGGCGGGCGTTACGTGCCCGTCTCCGGCAGCAACCCCGTTCCAGACGCTTAAACAAAAGGAGACCTACGTTGATCATGATCCGGGAAATTGACCACATCGTGCTGCGCGTCGTCGATGCCGACCGCATGATCCGCTTCTACACTGAGATTCTTGGCTGCACCATCGAACGACGCCAGGACGAGATTGGCCTGATCCAGCTGCGCGCCGGCAGTTCGTTGGTTGACCTGGTGCCGATCGATAAGAAACTGGGCAAGATGGGCGGCGCCGCGCCGGGCAAGGAAGGCCGCAATGTCGACCATTTCTGCTTCCGTGTCGAGCCGTTTGACGAAGCGGCGATCCGCGCCCATCTGACGGCGCATGACGTCGCCAATGGCCCATCCGAATCGCGCTACGGGGCGGAAGGCGAGGGGCCGTCGATCTACGTCAACGACCCGGAAGGCAACACCGTCGAACTGCGCGGCGCGCCTTACGCCGGCTGATTACTCGTCGTCGTCCTCGTCGTCTTTCTTGAGCTTCGAGGACTTGCGCGCTTCGTCGGCGGCCGCTTTCAGCTTGGCTGCATCGCCCATGAATTCATCCACGCTGTGGTCTTTGCTCTGGCGTACTTCCGGCGGCAGGATCACCGACATGTACAGCTCGTCGCGCAGGCGGCCGGCGTTTTCGTAGTTGCGCATCAGGATCAGGCCTGAAGCCAGCGCCAGGAACACCGCGCAAGAAGAAATGAAGGCGCGCGGCTTGTTTGGTTTGACCGTGCGCAGGTGGTGGTAGATCATCGCCACCAGGATCAGCATCACTACGTGGTTGCCATAGCGCGTGAATACTTCCGCCGACCAGGCATAGGCCAGCACGCTGCTCAAGGCTTTCCACGCGCCGATTGCCACCAGGCCGCTGCCGAGGATGAAGAGGTGGCGACCCAGGCGCGGGTGGCCGCCGAACAGGCGGTTGGCCAATGCCCAGACACCGCTCCACACCATGCCGGCGCCGATGCCGGTAACAATGACGAGCAGGTAGCGGATGGCCTGGAAGGCCCCGGTATCCGACAGCGCTTCGGTGACGGCGACGAACAGCGCAATCAATGCCATGCCGGCCAAGGCCGGCACGCCGCCCTCCCAGGCGTGCATGGTGGTGTCGGTGACTTCGGCTTCAACCGGGAAGGCCGCATCGCGTACGCGCAGGCGGGTGTGGCCGAGGCGGACCACGGTGGTGCCGTTGATCGGCAGCGAGGCATGGCGCTTGCCGTGTACCACAATCCCGTTCTGGCTCCCCACGTCGCGCATCACGAGCGCACCGTCTTCGGCCAGTTCAACTACCGCGTGGGTAGCGGCGGTATGCGCATCGTCGAGGATGAAATCGTTGTTGTAGCCGCGGCCGATGGTGATCGGCAGCTTGTCGACGCGGTGGCGATGCAGCACGTCGCCATTACGCGCCAGCGTCTCAATGAAGAATGGGCCGTTCATTTCTTGCCCCCGCGCGCCAGCGATTCGAGGAAGGCACGCGAGGCGCGCAGGCCGTTTTCATACGATACGCCGCGCGCATCGAGGCGGCTTTGCAGGTTCATTTTGCCTTCGTCGGTGCTGGAGGTCAGCAGGGCGAAGTCGTACAGGCCGTCGAACTTGCGATAGGCGCGCACGCACATCACGGCGCGCATCGGCAGGGTGCTGTTCTTGACGAATTGTTCGGTGCACATCGGGCCGGTCAGGCGCTTGTCTTTGTGGCTGCCGAAATTCTCGTTCTTGAACGAATTGCTGGACAGGACGGCGAAGCGCACTTCATCCAGGCCGGTGCTCTTCATGTACTGGTGCTGGATCTGCACCTGGCCGGTCTGCAGCGAGCCGGAGACGAACAGCGACGACTCCATCTGGCAGTTGGTGACTTCCACCGAGAACGAGTCGCGGTCATTGGAACGCCCCCAGCAGCGCATCTGTTCCGATTCGCGCACCGGGACCGAGTACGGCCCCATGGCCTTGGCGGACAGCGGCTTGTCCAGCAACTGGTCGATCATGGCCTTCTGGTGCACCAGCAGCTGCTGCGCGACGATGGCGGTGAAGTCCTTCGGCGGCTTGGCTTCCGGATCGACTCGCTTCAGCAGTTCCTGCGCGTAGCGGGCCGGAACCAGGAAGGACACCAGTTCGCCGTCCAGGCGCTTGGAAACGTTGATGCCGGCCACTGCGCCATCCACGGTCACGCTAGGGCCGCCGCTCATGCCGGCGTTGATCGGGCCGGTGAACATCAGCTGTTCGTAGAAGCTGCGCGCGATCACGCCGTTGAACGAACCTTCGGAGATGGCAAAGCCCAGGTCGAGCGGATTGCCGAGCGAGTAAAGATATTGGCCCTGCGTCAGCGTGACCGGCTTGTCGCCCAGCTTGAAGTAGCCGGTGCCGTAGCGGTTGACGCGCACCACGGCCAGGTCGTGCAGCACGTCCACCGCCAGCAATTCGATATTGCCGCGCTGGCCGGCGGTGTCGACCCATTCACCGGTGTAGGTGTCGGGGTCGAGCGCAAACTGCGAAACGACGTGGTAGTTGGTCAATACCAGGTTGGAGGTTCCGACCAGGAAGCCGGAACCCACCGAAGATTGGGTGCGGCCGGTTTTCAGCAGCGAGCGAACTTGCAGCAGGTCGGCCTTGGCGGCGGAATAGAGTTTTTGCGCAGTGCTCGATGGCGTTGGCAGGGCGACTGCATCGGGGGCGGTAGCCGGCGCCTGCTGGGCGTTGGCTGCCATGCAGCCCCAGGTCAAAGTCAGTAGTAAAGCCAGTTTAGTGAATTTCATCTAATCCTTCGACCGGGGGGAGTAAGGCGGGATTACAGTTCGCCGTCTTCGGCGGCAGGCGGCGTGACCGGGGTCATCATGTGCCCCAGCTTGAGCGCCTTGGTGTTCAGGTAGTGCTGGTTGAAGGCATTGCGGTTGACCAGCAGCGGCACCCGTTCGGCCACTTCGACGCCGAGCGTGCCCATGGCTGCGATCTTGCGCGGATTGTTGGTCATCAGTTTCAGGCTCTTCACGCCGAACTGTTTGAGCATCGGCTCCACCAGGGCGTAGTTGCGCTGGTCCGGCTTGAAGCCCAGTTGTTCGTTCGCTTGCACGGTGTCGGCGCCTTGCTCTTGCAGGCGGTAGGCGCGCATCTTGTTGATCAGGCCAATGCCGCGGCCTTCCTGGCGCAGGTAGAGCAGCACGCCGCGGCCTTCTTCGGCGATGCGTTTCAGCGCGCCTTCAAGCTGGGCGCCGCAGTCGCAGCGCTGGGAGAACAGGACGTCGCCGGTCAGGCATTCGGAGTGGACGCGCGCCAGCACTGGCTCGCCATTGCCGATATCGCCCAGCACCATGGCCAGGTGCTCCTTGCCGGTGGCGTGTTCGACGAAGGCATGCAGCGTGAACTGGGCCCACGGCGTCGGCAGGGCGCATGAAGTGACGTAGTCCAGGTCTTCTTTTACCGGTTGTTCTGCTACGGGCTGCATGATGCTCTTTCAATCTTTGTATTGTGGAACCCTGCAATCATAACAAAAAGCCGGTAAATCGGGGCCAGCCCCTTGGGATAGCCCCGACTAACCGGATTTAAGGCAGGTCAAACAGCAAGACTTCAACATTATCCGCGCCGGACAGCGTCACCGACTCCTCGCCTGTAATCTTGACAGCATCACCACCTTTCAACTCGCAGCCGTTGACGGTAATGGTGCCGCGGATCACGTGGACATAAGCCTGCCGCCCAGCGCCCAGCGTATGCACCGCAGCGCCGCCGCTATTCAGGATGGATGCATAGATAAAGGCATCCTGGTGCACCAGCACCGACCCGTCGCGCCCATCCGGCGAAGCAATCAGGCGCAGCGCACCGGTTTTGCTCTCCGGCGTGAAGTGCTTTTCCTCGTAACCAGGCTCGATGCCGCCTTGCGAAGGCTGGATCCAGATCTGCAGAAAATGCACGCCTTCCTTGTTCGAATGGTTGTATTCCGAGTGCCGCACGCCGGTACCCGCGGTCATGCGCTGCACGTCGCCGTAATGCAGGACCGAGCCATTGCCCATGCTGTCCTTGTGTTCCAGGGCGCCGCTCAGCACATAGGAGATGATTTCCATGTCGCGGTGGCCGTGGGTGCCAAAGCCCTGGCCAGGCGACACTTTGTCTTCGTTGATCACCAGCAGCGGACCGAAACCCACGTGTTTCGGGTCGTGGTAGTGGCCGAAGGAAAAGCTATGGCGGGAATCCAGCCAGCCAAAGTTGGCAACACCGCGGTCTTCAGATTTACGTACTTGCAACATATTTATCTCCTTGTGCGATAATTTCGATCAGATGTTTCGCAGTATATTCCTCGCTAATGGTGTTAAAAAGCGAATAATTTACCGTCTCATGATCGAAAAAATCGAATGCTCAGATTAAGCCTTGAAGCCCTGCAAATCGTGGACGCTATCGACCGTGGCGGTTCCTTTGCCGCTGCCGCGCGGGAGTTGTACCGCGTGCCGTCCACCATTTCCTATACGGTCGGCAAGCTGGAGGAGGAGCTTGGCGTGCAGGTGTTCGAGCGTTTCGGCCCGCGGGTCGCACTGACGCCGGCCGGCCACGAACTGCTGAAGGAGGGCCGCTACCTGCTGAAGGCGGCGGGCGACCTGGAGCAGCGCGTGCGGCGCGTGGCCTCCGGCTGGGAAACGGAATTGTCGGTAGGCCTGGACTCGATGTTCGGCGCGACCGTGCTGGCGCCGTACGTGCGCGCATTCTATGAAGCGACGCAGCAAACCCGCCTGCGCCTGGTGCAGGAAACGCTGGGCGGCAGCTGGGAAGCCTTGCTGGACCGGCGCGTCGATATCGCGGTTGGTGCGCCGGGGGATGGTCCTGCCGGCGGAGGGTATGTATCGCAGCCGATCGGCCAGTTGAAATGGGTATTCGCAGTCGCGCCGCAGCATCCGATGGCGCAGGCGCAGGGGCGCCTTTCGCGCAACGACTTGCAGCTCCATCGCGCCATTGCCACGGCCGATTCGGCGCGCCTGCTGGCGCCGCGCACCGTCGGCCTGGTGCTGGGACAGGACACGCTGACCGTGCCGACCATGCAGGCCAAGTTCGATTACCAGCTGGCGGGCCTGGGCTTCGGTTTCCTGCCCGAACGCTGCGCGCGCGAAGCGATTGCCGCCGGCCTGCTGGTGGAAAAGGAAGTGGAGGAGCCGAAACCGGACGAAACCTTTTACCTGGCCTGGCGCAGCGGCGAGTCCGGTGCGGCCTTGCGCTGGTGGCAGCAGCGCATGGCCGAACCGGGCTTGTTCGAGCGCCTGTGCGCCCACCTGCCGCGTACGCGCGAAACGGTGCTGGCTCCATAATATCTGCCATTCGTGGATCTTTGCTGGGGCCAGGTCACGGCGCAAACTATTCCTGACACCATCGAAAAGGGATAGCCATGCTGGACTTCTACTACGTCGCGACACCGCAAGGGCAGCAACTGCTGATGTTCCTGGAGGAAACCGGGCTGCCGTTCCGCCGCATTCCCAAGGCAAACTCGCTGGCGATGGTTGACCATTGGCCGATGGATGCGGGCGAGCCGTTGGCGCTGCAGGAATCGGGCGCCATGCTGCTCTACC
Organism: Duganella sp. Root336D2; assembly: GCF_001425005.1. Lineage (GTDB taxonomy): Bacteria > Pseudomonadota > Gammaproteobacteria > Burkholderiales > Burkholderiaceae_D > Rugamonas. The sequence continues at coordinate 143,372 of NZ_LMDB01000036.1, forward strand.
TGGCGGAGAAGGCGGGCTTTGGCCTGCCGGCTGGCATGCGCGCGCGGACAGAAGCGCGGCAGTGGCTATTCTGGCAGAAGTCTTTCGAATGCCATGGCAGAGAAACCGCTGAGCTGTTCAGCACCCTCGACAAGCAGCTCGCGGAGCAGGCCTACCTGTGCGGCGAGCAATATTCGGTAGCCGACATCGCCTGCTTCCCGTGGGTGAGCGCACGCGGTGCGCAACTGGCCGCCTATCCCAGCCTGGCGCGTTGGTTCCACGCCATCAGCCAGCGGCCCGCCACCCAGCGCGCCTACGGCCGCGAAATGTCCACTTTTGCCGGGGCGCCGGACCGTCCCGACCCCGAGGTGGACATTCCTGCACTGGCGGGGGTGTTGCCATGAGGCGCGCGGATGCGGGGAGCATGCTGTCGGTGGCGGCGCTCTGGGGGGCGTCTTACCTGTTCATCCGCGTCGGGGCGCCTGAGTTTGGGGCGGCGGCGATGGGTGGGGTGCGCGCGGTGGCTGCGGCGGCGCTATTGCTGCCGTTGCTGTTGTGGCGCGGCCAGCTTGGGGCGCTGCGCAAGCATTGGTGCGGTATCGGCTTTGTTGGCGTGACGAATGCGGCGCTGCCTTTCCTGCTGTTCAATTTCGCGGCGCTGACGATTCCGGCCGGCCTGTCCTCGATCCTGAGCGCGACCACGCCCTTGTTTGCGGCACTGATCGGCGCGGTCTGGCTCGGTGAACGGCTGACCTTGAGCCGCATGGCCGGGCTGTCGCTGGGCTTTGGCGGCGTGGTGCTGCTGGTGGCAGGCAAGCTGCATTTCCTGCCGCAGCATGACATGCTGCGGACGGCCCTGGCGTCATTGGCTTGCCTGGCGGCGACATTGCTGTACGGAATCTCTGGTAATTTTAGCAAGCGCTACCTGGCTGAAGCGCCGCCGCTGGCGGTGGCGACCGGCAGCCAGATGGTGGCCGCGCTGCTGCTGGTTGGCCCGGCCATGGCGCTGTGGCCGCACGAACCGCCGTCGGCCCGGGCCTGGGGCGCGGTGCTGGCCCTGGCTGCGCTGTGTACCACCTTTGCCTATGTGCTGTTCTTTGGATTGATTGCGCGGCTCGGTGCCGGCAAGGCGATGAGTGCGCTGTTCCTGATCCCGGCCTTCGGCGTGCTGTGGGGCTGCCTGTTCCTGGGCGAGACTTTCTCGCTGCAGACGGGATTGAGCTGCCTGGTGATCCTCGCGGGCTGTGCGCTGACCACCGGGCTTGTTGAGCCGTCGCGCTGGACGGCTCCCTTCACGACGCGGCGCGCTTAGCGCTTGTCGTCGTTTTTGTGGCTCTGGCGGCCGGCTTCGGCGTGCTGCTCAGGCGTGCCGCCACGGGTGCCGCCACCGCTACCGCCACTGCCGCCACTGCCGCCACCGCTTTGGCGGCTGCCGCCACCGGAATCGGAGCCGGATTGGCGATTGCCGTCATTCTTGTGGCTCATGCTGCCGGCTTTGCGGGCTTCTTCCGAAGTAAATTCGTGCGCATTGCCGGAAGCGTGGGCCGCCTTGCCGCCTTCGCTGGCGATCTCGCGCTGGCGTTCCGGATCCATCGAAGCGAAGCCACGGTTGCTGGTATCGCCGCTTTGGCGATTGCCGCCCTGGTTGCCCGACTGTTTGGAGCCGCCGCGATTATCTTGATTACTGGATGCCATGATCATCTCCCATTTCGGTTCAAGGAGTCGTCATGGTAGGCGCGGCATGGGTTCCAATTAATCAGAACACGCTACCAGACTTTGTAGGACAATGGCTCATTGAAAAGTAATGTTTTGAGGCAGCCTATGTACCAATTGGAGCGCTTTGTCGTTGCGCAGGACAGTCTCTACCAGCAGGTGCTCGACGAACTGTCGGCGGGACGCAAGCGCAGCCACTGGATGTGGTTCATCTTCCCGCAACTGGCCGGCCTCGGTTTCAGTGCGATGGCGCAGCATTATGCGATCAGTGGATTGGATGAGGCGCGGGCTTACCTGGCGCATCCGCTGCTCGGCGCCAGGCTGCGCGAGTGCGGCGCGCTGGTGCTGGCTGTCCAGGGAGCCACAGTCCATGGTATCTTCGGGTCGCCGGACAATATGAAGTTCCACTCATCGATGACGCTGTTCGCGCAAGCTGCGCCGGATGAAGCGCTGTTCCGCGATTGCCTCGACAAATATTTTGGCGGCGTGCCCGACCAGGCCACGCTGGACTTACTGCATAAGGAAAAACAATGACCCGTACCATCCTCGACGACGCCCACCTGCACCCGGCTATCCGCGAACGCGTGGCGAAGAACCATGCCGATATCGTGGCCGAAGTGCAGGCGGCCATTGCGGCCAACCGCGTGGTCGTCGTCGGCATGCGCCAGAATCCGTTCCCGAAAAAGACCTGCCGCCTGCTGGATGCGCAAGGCACGAAATACGCCTACCTCGAATACGGCAGCTATTTCAGCCAATGGCGCCGCCGCACCGCGCTGAAGATGTGGAGCGGCTGGCCAACTTTCCCGATGATCTTCATCGACGGCGTCCTGCTTGGCGGTTACAACGACCTGGAGCGCCTGGTCGAAAAAGGGGAGTTCACCTCGCTGGTCGCGCCGCGCCTGCAGGGGTGATGGACGCGCTGCCATTGCGCCTGAATCCGGGCGACGACTTGCGCGGCGCCGTGGAGCAGGCCCTGCGCGATACGGGGACGGCGGCGGGCTACCTGGTGCAAGGCATCGGCAGCCTGTCGGTGGCGCAGATCCGCTATGCCGGACTGGCGCAGCCCACCGAGTTTCTGGGTGACCTCGAGATCCTTAGCCTGGCCGGCTCGGTGGCGCCGGACGGCGCGCACCTGCACATGATGTTGTCCGATGCGCGCGGCCGGGTGTTTGGCGGGCATGTGGGCCGCGGCTGCATCGTGCGCACCACGGCCGAATTGCTGCTGGTGCTGCTGCCAGCGCACCAGTTCTCGCGCGAACACGATCCGCTTACCGGCTTTGCGGAGCTGGCAATTCGAGGCGCGCCAGGCTAGGCTTGCGTTCCTTCTGCAATCGGGCCGCGGCCTGTTCGGCGCCGGCCAAGGCGCGCACCAGGTTGCCGCCGGCCAGCTTGGCCAGGTCCTTGTCGCTCCAGCCGCGGCGTATCAGTTCCGCGAACAGGGCAGGGTAGGTCGATACGTCCTCCAGGCCTTCCGGATTGACCGAGCCGTAGTAGTCGCCGGCGATGCCGACATGGTCCTTGCCGGCTACGCGCGCCACATGTTCGATGTGGTCGGCCACCATGGCAAGCGTGGCGTTTGGCGCCGGGCCAGCCTTGGCGGTGTAATCTTCCTTGATCGCCTTGAACTCCGGACTGTCCTGTGCGGCGCCGGCGGCGGCCGCAGCCTCGCCCAATCCCTTGCGCCAGGCGGCCACTTGCGGCGAGATGAACGCCGGTACGAACGTCACCATCACCACGCCGCCGTTGGCGGGCAGGCGCTTCAAGACCTCGTCCGGCACATTGCGCGGATGGTCGTTCAGGGCGCGGGCGCTGGAGTGCGAGAAAATCACCGGCGCTTCACTGGTGTCGAGTGCCTGCTGCATCACTTCCGCACTGACATGGCTCAGGTCCACCAGCATGCCGAGGCGGTTCATTTCGCGCACGACCTCCTTGCCGAACGGCGTCAGGCCGCCGTGTTTGCGCTCACCCATGGCGGCGTCGGCCCAGTCCAGCGTGCTGTTATGGGTCAGGGTCATGTAGCGGGCGCCGAGGTCGTAGTAGGCGCGCAGGGCGCCCAGGCTGTTCTCGATCACGTGGCCGCCCTCCATGCCGATGAAACTGGCGACCTTGCCTTCGCGCTTGGCCCTGGCGATGTCGCTGCTGCGGGTGGCCAGCACCAGGCTTTCCGGGTATCTGGCGATCAGGCGGCGGGCCAGGTCGATCTGTTCGAGCTGGGTGACGGCCCAGCCGCCCTTCAATTCGCCCGGCACGTAGACACTCCAGAACTGGGCCGCCAGCTTGCCTTGCTTCAGGCGCGCCAGGTCGGTTTCGTGCGGGGTGCGCTGGCGCAGGTCGTAGTGCTCAACGTCCATCGGGTGGGAGGCGTCTTCGCGGATGGTCCAGGGCAGGTCGTTATGGCCGTCGACCAGCGGGACTTTGTCGAGCAGGGCGCGGGCGTGTTGCAGGGCAGCGTCCTGGGCGGAGACCGCTGCGTTGCAGAGGAAGCTGCTGATTATTGCTATGTAGAGGCGTTTCAATTTGTCTCCGTGGTGGTTTGATGTTATTGATTAAAAGACATCAAGTCATGCATTAACGCAAAAACGACGGTATACTCCAGGAACCTAATCCAGAATGAATTCTCCATGCGCCGCCAGTCCCAAGCGCGCAAAGCCCCGGCCAAGGGCTTTACGCTCGTCGAATTAATTGTCGTATTGGTCATACTCGGGATTCTAGCTGCGGTGGCACTTCCGCGTTTCCTCAACTTCGGGAAGTCGGCCCGTACCGCGTCGATCGAGGCGCTGGCCGGCTCCGCCAAGACGTCCATCGGCCTGGTGCGCTCGCTGACGGCGCTGCGCGGCGAGGGCACGGCCAGCAGTATCGCCAACATTACTTTCGTCGACATCGATAGCGGGACCTCGATGCGGGTCTGGAGCGGCTACCCGGACCGCTGGTGCGATGGCATCGGCGTGGCGCTGCAAGGCTCGAAAATCCCAAGCGGCGGCTGCTATCTTTCCCCCAGCGCGGTGCCGGCCGGCGAATACACCTTCTATGGCTATGGCAACAGCCAGATTCCGGGCGGGGATGCCGGCTGGCGGATCGAGAGCGCGCCAACGCCTATGCAGTGCTCAGTGCAATACACCTATAACGGTAGCGCGGCGCCGGTTATCAAGGCCAATACCAGCGGCTGCTGAAGCCAGTTCAGTTCCTGCGTGCGCGCAGCGGGTCGAGCAGGGTGCGCAGGTTGTTGTGGTCGATCTCGTACATCAATGCCAGCAGCGCGCCAAGTTCCCCTTTCGGGAAACCTTCGCGCGCCATCCAACCCAGGTAATGACCTGGCAAGTCGGCCAGCTTGCGGCCCTTGTACTTCCCATAGGGCATATCGCGCGCCACCAGCATTGCCAGGTATTCCGGGTTCATTTTTTTACAGTGCCTTCACAGGTATGCAGATCTCGCAGGTAAAGCTGCCATCGGTCTGTGTCGCGAGGTTTTCGTAGCGCTCGAAGCATGGGCGCTCGTCGCATTGCAGGCCGCTTGATGGCAGCCATTCCTTCATCATGCGGCTCCACACCGGGCCGATGTCGCGCGGCGAACCGGTGTAGCGGGTCACAGCGTAGCGCCCGCCGGGCAGGTTGGCAACGCTGAATTGTCCGCCGGGCTCGAAGCCTGCCGGGATTTCGACGCAGGCATCGTAGCGGCATTTGTCAGCCGGGGTGACGCTTGGGTCGTCGTGGCCGATGCCGTAGCAGGTGGCTTCGGCCAGGCCGTGGCCAAGCATCCATGGCATGACGGCCTGGCCCCAGAACTGGCCCACAGCCGGGCCGTATGGGCCGATGTGGCGGCGGTAGGCGATACGGGCTGGCGGCAGGTCGATAACGTTGACGTCCATTTTTCTTGCTCCATTGAGGTTGTTGGAGCCCTCATCTTGGCCGCTTGCGCCGTTGCCGGCCTGACCGTGCTTGCTGTTCGCCTGATCAGGATTGCTATGTTGCGCGTCCATCTCGGCCAGGAAGGCCGCGATGCGCGCCGGGGTATTTGCGCGCCATTCGGTCGGCGTGCTGCCGAAGCGCGTCTTGAAAGCTCGGGCAAACGCTTCGCCCGAGCCAAAGCCTGTCGACAGCGCGACTTCCAGCACCGTGCCGCCGGCTGCCAGCTTGTGCGCGGCCACTTCCAGCCGGCGCCGGCGCACGTAGTCGCCCAGCGTTTCGCCCATCCAGGCCGCGAACAGGCGGTGGAAGTGGTAGCGCGAGAAGTTGGCGATGTCGGCCAGGCCGGGCAGGTCGAGCTGCGCATCGAGGTTGCGGTCTATGTGGTCGAGCACCCGGTTCATGCGGCGCTCGTATTCGCTGCGCGGATCGTTCATGCCAGGGGATAGATGCGATCGAGGCTGCCGGGGCCGAAGTACTTTTCGTACTCCTTGGCGGCGTAGGAATCCATCATGCCGGAGATGTAGTCCACTACCAGCCGTTCGCGCGAGTCCTTCTGGCTGCGGATGGCTGGCGGCAGCAAAATGCCGCCCTTGTTGTAGTTCTTGTCGGTCAGGACTTCGAACAGGCCGCGAATGATCTTCTCGCCGCGTTTTTCGTAGAGCTGCACGTCCTTCTTGCGCAGGATGGCGCGCCACAGCAGGCTTTTCAGGCCGCGCGCCAGCAGGCCCTTGGTGCGGTAGCCCAGTTCAGGGCCATGCTGGCCCTCGACCACGGCGATGTCGCGGCATAGTTCATGCACGATCTGCGACGTCAGCTCCTTGCGCAGCACGATGGAATACTCCTCCGAGCTTTCCTGCATATCGCATTTCAGCGCTTCCTCGTGGGCGTGGTTGGCGATGCTGGCGAACTGCTCGTGGGCGCCCGAGAAGTCCCTGCTGATCTTGAATTCGTGGACGATCTCGCCCCAGGTGATGATGCCGAAGCTCAGTGCATCCTCGACATCGTGCGCGGCGTAGGCGATTTCGTCGGCCAGGTCCATGATCTGGGCATCGATGCTCTTGCTCAGCGATACGCCGCGCGCATTCAATTGCGCGATCAGGAACTCGTAGTCATCGTCGTACAGGAATTTCTTCGGATTGTCGGCACGGCGCTGGAAGTATTTGGTGATGCCGAGCAGGGAGCGCACAGTCAGGTTCAAGCCGGCGTAAGCGTGGTGCTTCTTCTCCAGCGTGCGCAGGGTGCGGAAGGCCTGCGCATTGCCCTCGAAGCCGCCGAAGCCGGATACCAGCTCATCCAGGATCTTTTCGCCGTAATGGCCGAAGGGGGGATTGCCGATATCGTGGGCCAGCGAACAGGTCTCGGAGACAACGCAGCGCTCCAGCCCCAGGTCGGCGGCGATGGAGCGGGCGATCTGGGCCACCTCCAGGCTGTGGGTCAGGCGATTGCGGTTGAAGCGGTTGGCGTCCACGCCGAGCAGCTGCATCTTGCCCTGCAGGCGGCGGAATGACGATGAATACAGCACGCGCGCATAATCGCGCATGCATTCCTCGCGGCCCTCGCCGCGGCCGTCGGCCTGGGCGTGGACCCGGTATTCGAGCGGCAGTACCAGCGCCTCCTGGGCGCGGGCGAATTCGATGGTCTGTTGGTCGTACATTGTTTTCCTCAGGTTTGCAGGCGATTCTAAGGCGCTTCGGCATTCCAGTGTATATTGCAGCCCAAATTGTTTCATGGCTGGATAATAAAATGTCACCTGTTTCACTGTTCCTCGTGGTGCTGGCCTATTTCGGCCTGCTGCTCGGCGTGGCCTGGGCCACTTCGCGCAACGCCAACAACGACAGCTTCTTCATCGGGAACAAGAGTTCGAACTGGATGCTGGTGGCCTTCGGCATGGTCGGCACCACGCTGAGCGGCGTGACGTTTATCAGCGTACCGGGGGCCGTGGGGCGCGACGGCTTCGGCTATATGCAGATCATGATCGGCTATGTGCTGGGCTACATCGCCGTGGCGTATGTGCTGCTGCCGCTGTACTACCGCCTGAAGCTGACCTCCATCTACCACTACCTCGACGTGCGCTTGGGCCGGCGCTCCTACCAGAGCGGGGCCGCCTTCTTTATTTTGTCGCGCACCCTGGGCGCCACGGCGCGCCTGTACCTGGTGGTGAACATCCTGCAGGCCGTGATCCTGGACAGCCTTGGCGTGCCGTTCTGGCTGACCAGCCTGGTTATCCTGGCGATGATCCTGCTGTATACATATGAGGGCGGGGTGAAGACCATCGTCTGGACCGACACGCTGCAAACCACGGGCATGCTGTTTGGCCTGGCGGCCTGCACGGTGTTCCTGCTCGGCGAGATGAACCTGGGCCTGCTGGAAAGCCTGGAGCGCATGCGTTCGGCCGGCCTGGCGCGCGTTTTCACGATGGATATCAATAGCCCGGGCCATTTCTGGAAGCAGATCGTGGCCGGCTTCTTCATCGTCATCACCATGACCGGCATGGACCAGGAAATGATGCAGAAGAATATCTCGGTCAAGACCCTGGGCGACTCGCAGAAGAACATGCTGGCGCTGAACGCCATCCTGGCCGGGGTGCTGACGCTGTTCCTGTTCCTCGGCGGCCTGCTGTACTTGTACGCGCCGCAGGCGGGCGTGGCGGCGACCGGCGACAAGATATTCGCGGCCGTGGTGATGGGCCATCTGCCGGCGCTGTTGCAACTGGTGTTCATCATTGCCCTGATCAGCGCCTTGTTCCCGAGCGCGGATGGTGCGATCACGGCGCTGACCTCGTCCGTCTGCATCGACATCCTGGGCCTGAAACGGCGCGGCGACCTGGGCGAGGACGCCCAGCTGCGCATCCGCCACCGCGTGCACCTGGCGTTCTGCGCCTTGTTCCTGCTGTTGGTGATGGTGTTCAAGTGGATCGACAGCGCCAGCATGATCGGCATGATCCTGAAGCTGGCCGGTTATACCTACGGTCCGCTGCTTGGACTGTTCGCTTTCGGCCTGCTCGGCAAACGCGCGGTGAACGACAGGCTGGTGCCGTGGGTCGTGCTGGCCGGGCCGCTGCTGTGCGCCCTGGTCGATTTCAACCAGCAAAGCCTGTTCGGCAGCTACCGCATCGGGCTGGAATTGTTGGTCATCAATGGCCTGCTGGTCATGGCTGGGCTCTACCTGATTTCTTCACCATCTAAAGCGAATGTCGCTTATAGTGTGAAGTAGTTACATTTTATGCATTAGGAGTAAAGATGTCTCGCTCTGTTTTCTCGTATGTCCGCGGCGGATTTTCCTGGTTATGGGGCGCCGTGGATAAAAGCCGCCGCGCCACCATGAACTTTTTGTTCCTGCTGGTCGTGGTGCTGCTGATTGCCGCCATCTTCGGCGGCGGCGTCAAGCCTTTGGGCGACAAGACCATGCTGGTCCTGAACCTGGAAGGCGCCCTGGTGGAACAATCGTCCGGCAGCAGCCGCGACGCGCTGATGGCCGGCCTGTCCGGCGGCGAAGTGCACAAGTCGGTGCAGTTGCGCGATGTGTTGAACGTCCTCGATGCCGCCGCCAAAGACCCGCAAATCGGCGGCGCCGTGCTGGTGCTGGACGAAATGCAGGGCGGCGGCCAGGCCATGCTGCGCGAAATCGGCGCGGCTGTGGACCGCTTCAAGGCCAGCGGCAAGAAAGTCGTGGCCTGGGGTTCCAGCTACAACCAGCGCCAGTACCAGGTCGCCATCCATGCCGACGAAGTCTACCTGCACCCGATGGGCGCGGTGTTCCTCGATGGTTTCGGCAAGTACCGCAATTATTACCGCGATGCGCTGGACAAGGTGGGCGTGACCGTCAACCTGATGAGGGTCGGCACCTACAAGAGTTTTGCCGAGCCGTTCATCGCCAACGGCCCGTCGCCGGCGGCGGCCGAGGCGGATGCCTTCCTGTACAACGACCTGTGGGCGCGCTACACCGACCAGGTTGAAAAGTCGCGCAAGATGCCGCAAGGCTCGCTGATGAAGTCGATCGACAGCCTGCCGGCGCTGGTGGCCGAGGCCAAGGGCAACCTGGCGCAAGTGGCACTGAATGCCAAGCTGGTTGATGGCCTGAAGACCAAGGACGAACTGCGCGTGATGATGACCAAGCGCGGCGTGGACGATCCGGCGGCCAAGTCCTTCCGCCAGGTCAGCTATCACGATTACCTGGCGCGCGTATTCCCTAAACTGACCGGCGACGCAATCGGCGTGGTGATGGCAGTCGGTGAAATCAGCGACGGCGATGCGCCGGCCGGCCAGATCGGCGGCGCGTCGACGGCACGCCTGGTGCGACTGGCGCGCGAGGACAGCGCGATCAAGGCCGTTGTGCTGCGCGTCGATTCGCCTGGCGGCAGCGCCTTCGGTTCGGAGCTGATCCGCCGCGAACTGGAACTGACCCGGGCGGCCGGCAAGCCGGTGATCGTCTCGATGGGCAATGTGGCTGCTTCGGGCGGCTACTGGATTTCGATGGCGTCGGACGAGGTGATTGCCGATCCGGCCACCATCACCGGTTCGATCGGCGTGTTCGCGCTGTTCCCGACCGTGGACAAGGTGATCGACAAGCTGGGCATCCACACGGCTGGCCAGACCACCACCTGGCTGGGCGACGCGGGCAATCCGCTGCGCCCGATGGACCCGCGTTTCGGCCAGTTGATCCAGGGCGTGATTGGCCACACCTACGAGGAATTCACCGCCAAGGCAGCCAAGGCGCGCAACACCACGGCCGACAAGATTGATGCCGTGGGCCAGGGCCGGGTATGGACCGGCGCCCAGGCGAAGGAGCGCGGCCTGGTCGATACGCTGGGCGGCTACCGGGATGCGTTGAAAGCGGCTGCGCTGCGCGCCAAGCTGACCGGCGAGCCGCGCATCGTGTACATCGAGCGTGAGGTGTCGCGCTTTGACAAGGTGCTGGAGTTCTTCGGCGCCTCGACCGCCAAGGCCGCCGCAGCCAAGGCGTTTGGCGACCAGGCGCGCACGTCGCTGCTGCCTGCCGGCGTGCCGGCTGGCGTGGCAACCGAAGTGGTGCAGGACCTGAACTGGCTGAACGAGATGACTGCCCAGCGCAAGCCGTTCATGGCACTGACCCATTGCCTCTGCAGTTCGCCCGATTAGTTTGTAGCAGCTTTGTAAGCAGTTATTACAGGAACCGAGCCGCCAGCCAGTCTGGCGGCTTTTCCTTTGGGGCGTCCGGGCGCCCGAATTGTTTCCCATGTTTCTTGCCTAACGCATTTGGGCAAGGACCCTGTGCTAGAGTCAATTCGAACACCACCCAAAAGAAGAAAGGGTCGCCCTATGGAGACTCCAATAACATCCAATGCCCCGTCGAAACCTCGCGCCAGCAAGCGGGCGCGCTGGATTGGGGGAGTCGCCGCATTGGCCGGGATGCTGGTCCTGGGCGGCCTGGCCTGGTACCTGACCCACCGCGGCCCCGGCGAGGGCGGGCCGGGTGGTTCGGGTACTCCTGCCGCCGCTGCCGGCGCTGGTGCTGCCGGGCAGGGCGGCGGCCGGGGTGGGCGCGGCGGCCGCGGCCCCGCCGCCACGGTTGGCGTAGCGACTGCCGAAAAGGCCGATCTGCCGCTTACCCTGGACGCACTTGGCACGGTGACTGCCGCTGCAACGACGACCGTGCGGCCGCAGGTTTCAGGCATCCTGCAAAAAGTCCTGTTCAAGGAAGGCCAGATGGTAAAGGCGGGCCAGGTGCTGGCACAGATCGATCCGCGCCAGTTCGAGCTGCAGCTGATGCAGGCCACCGGGCAGCGCGAGCGCGATGAGGCGCAACTGGAAAATGCGCGCCTGACGCTCGAACGCTATCGCACCTTGCTGTCGCAGGACTCGATTGCGCGGCAGGATGTCGATACGCAGGCTGCGCTGGTCAAGCAGCTGCAGGGCACGGTCACGACCGACCGCGCGAACGAAGGCACGGCGCGCCTCAATCTTGGCTATACCAAAGTCGTGGCGCCGATCAGCGGGCGAGTGGGCTTGCGGGTGGTCGATATCGGCAACCTGGTTGGCTCCAGCGATGCGGCGGGGATTGCGGTGATTACGCAGCTGGCGCCGATCGATGTGGAGTTTGCCGTTCCACAGGACCGGGTTTCGGAACTGGCGCCGCGTACCGGCGATGGTGCCGGCGCAAGCATGGTGGCGCTGGCGTATGACCGCACGCGCAGCACGGTGCTGGAGAAGGGCGTGTTTTATGCGCTGGATAACCAGGTCGATACGCAAACCGGGACGGTGATGGCAAAGGCGCGCTTTGCCAACGCTGGTTCTTCGCTGTTCCCCAGCCAGTTCGTCAACGTGCGGCTTGAGCTGCGCACGATCAAGGATGCGGTGGTGGTGCCGGTGACAGCCCTGCGGCATGGGTCGTCCGGTGACTACGTATACGTATTGCAGGATGGGCAGACGGCGTCGCTGCGGCAGGTCAAGCGTGGTATTGCTACCGTGGACAAGGTGCAGGTCGAAAGCGGGCTGGCGGCCGGCGAACAGGTGATCACCGAGGGCGCGGACCGGATCAAGGATGGGGCGCGCGTTACATTGCCCTCGCAACGGCCCGGGGCGGATGGCGAACATTCCGGCCGTGCGCGCCGTGAGGGGCGGGCAGGAGGCAATCGTGGCGATGCGGCCGCTGGCGGTGCTGCTTCCGCCGCGGCGCCGACCGAAGGGGGGGCGGCGGCCGAAGGCGGCGGCAGGGGCCGGCGCCGTGAGGGCCGGGCGGCGGACGGCGCGGCGCGATGAGCCCCTCGGCGCCCTTCATCCGGCGGCCGGTGGCGACGGCGCTGTTCATGCTGGCCATCGTGCTGGCCGGCCTGCTGGGCTATCGCTTCCTGCCGCTGTCGGCGCTGCCGCAGGTCGACTTCCCGACCATCCAGGTGCGTACGCTGTACCCCGGCGCCAGCCCGGAAGTGATGGGCCGCACGGTTACGGCGCCGCTGGAGCGTCAGTTCGGGCAAATGTCGGGCCTGCAGCGCATGAGTTCCACCAGCGCTGCCGGCGTCTCGATCATCACCCTGCAATTCAGCCTTGGCCAGACGCTGGACGTGGCCGAACAGGAAGTGCAAGCCGCCATCAACGCCGGCGGCTCGCTGCTGCCGACCGACCTGTCGGCGCCGCCGGTGTACGCCAAGGTCAACCCGGCCGATGCGCCCGTGCTGACACTGGCCATCACCTCGAAAACCATGCCGCTGACGGAGGTGCAGAACATCGTCAACACGCGGCTGGCGCTGAAAATCAGCCAGGTCAACGGCGTCGGCCTGGTGACGCTGGGCGGCGGCCAGCGCCCCGCGGTGCGCATCCAGGCCGACACCCAAGCCCTGGCCAGCTACGGGCTTGGGCTCGATACGCTGCGCAGCGCCATCACTGCGGCCAATGCGAACAGCGCCAAGGGCAGCTTCGACGGTCCCACGCGCGCCTTCACCATCAACGCCAACGACCAGCTGCTGGCGGCCGACGACTACCGCCAACTGATCGTCTCCTACCGCAATGGCGCGCCGGTCCGGCTGCAGGATGTGGCACGCGTGGTCGACAGCGCGGAAAACGTCAAGCTCGGCGCCTGGGCCGGCATGACGCCTGCCATCATTCTCGACGTGCAGCGCCAGCCCGGCGCGAACGTGATCGCCACCGTCGATGCAATCAGGGAACGCCTGCCGGAACTGCAAGCGAGCCTGCCCGGCGCCATCGAGGTGACGGTGCTGAGCGACCGTACCCACGGCATCCGGGCTTCCGTGCTGCACGTGGAGCTGGAGCTGCTGCTGGCCGTGGTGCTGGTGGTGCTGGTGATCTTCGCCTTCCTGCGCAGTCCGCGCGCCACCGTGATCGCCAGCCTGGCGGTGCCGATTTCGCTGGTCGGCACCTTCGGCGTGATGTACCTGCTTGGCTACAGCCTGAATAACCTCAGCCTGATGGCGCTCACCATCGCCACCGGCTTCGTGGTGGACGACGCCATCGTCATGATCGAGAACATTGCGCGCTATATCGAAGACGGCGAGAGCCCGATGAACGCCGCACTCAAAGGTGCGCAGCAGATCGGCTTTACCATCATTTCGCTGACCGTATCGCTGATCGCAGTGCTGATCCCGCTGCTGTTCATGGGCGACGTGGTAGGCCGCCTGTTCCGTGAATTCGCCGTCACGCTGGCCATCACCATCCTGATTTCGGCCGTGGTGTCGCTGACGCTGGTGCCGATGATGTCCGGCCGCTGGCTGGCCGGGCACAAGGAGCATGAGGCGACGCTGTTCGACCGCCTGGTCGAGCGCTATGACGTCAGCCTGCAGTGGGTGCTGGAGCGGCAGGGCCTGACGCTGCTGGTGGCGCTGGGCACGCTGCTGCTGACGGTGTTGCTTTACCTGTGGATTCCCAAGGGTCTGTTCCCGACCCAGGACACCGGCCAACTGCAAGCCCGCATCGAAGCGGCGCAGACCGTTTCCTACGAACGCATGGCGCAATTGCAGCAGCAGGCCGCGCGCGCCTTGCTCGACGACCCCGCCGTGGCTTCGCTCAGCTCCGTGGTCGGCGTCGATGCCGGCAACAACAGCATGCTGCACACCGGCAGCATGCTGGTCAACCTGAAGCCCGAGCGCGACAAGCTGCCGGTGGTGATGGAACGCTTGCGCAACCGCGTGGCGCAAGTGGCAGGCGTCAAGCTTTACCTGCAGCCAACGCAGGACCTGACCATCGACGCCGAAAGCGGCCCGACCCAGTATCGCGTTTCGCTGGAAGGCGCCGACAACGCCACGGTATCAGAATGGGCGGCCAGGCTGTCCGAACACATGGCAGGCAAGGACCGGCTGCGCAACGTGGTGTCCGACGTCGGCGCCACCGGCGCGGGCGCCTACGTCAGCATCGACCGCGACACCGCCTCGCGGCTGTCGATCACCGCCGCCGCCGTGGACGACGCGCTGTACAGCGCCTTCGGCCAGCGCATTGTGTCAACCATCTTTACCGAGACCAACCAGTACCGCGTGATCCTGGAGGCAGACCAGGACCGCATGGACACGCCGGAAGCGCTGGGCAACCTGCAGCTGCGCACCGGCAGCGGCAAACCGACGCCGCTGTCGGCCATCGCCAGCATTCAGGAGCGCCCGGCGCCGCTGCAGGTCACCCATGTGGCCCAATATCCGGCCACCACCATCGGCTTTGATGCCGCGCCGGGCGTGGCGTTGGGACAGGCGGTCGACGCGATCCGAAATGCGGCAAAGGAAGTGGGCTTGCCGCAGTCGGTCAGCCTGACCTTCCTGGGAGCGGCTGGCGCTTACCAGGCTTCGCTGAGCAACCAGCTCTGGCTGATCCTGGCGGCCGTGGTATGCGTGTACATCGTGCTGGGCGTGCTGTACGAAAGCTATATCCACCCGCTGACCATCCTGTCCACGCTGCCGTCGGCTGGCGTCGGCGCGCTGCTGGCACTGATGCTGACGGGGCAGGAGCTGGGCGTGATCGGCATTATCGGCATCATCCTGCTGATCGGCATCGTCAAGAAGAACGCCATCATGATGATCGACTTCGCCATCGAGGCGGAGCGCGAGCAGGGCATGGCGCCGCGCGAAGCGATCCACCAGGCGGCGCTGCTGCGGCTGCGCCCTATCCTGATGACCACCATGGCGGCGCTGTTTGCGGCGGTTCCACTGATGTTCGGCTGGGGCGAGGGCGCGGAGCTGCGCCGGCCGCTCGGCCTGTCGATCTTCGGCGGCCTGATTGTCAGCCAGCTGCTGACGCTGTACACCACGCCGGTAATCTACCTGGCCTTTGACCGCCTCGCGCAGCGCCGCCGCCGCGGGCGCGAGGAAGCGGCATGAACCTGTCCGAGCCCTTTGTCCGCCGTCCCATCGCCACGGTGCTGCTGACGATCGGGCTGGCGCTGGCTGGCATTGCGGCTTTCTTTGTGCTGCCGGTGTCGCCGCTGCCGCAGGTGGACTATCCCTCGATTTCGGTCAGTGCCAGCCTGCCCGGGGCCAGCCCGGATACCATGGCCAGCAGCGTGGCCACACCGCTGGAACGGCGCCTGGCCGTGATCGCGGGCGTGAACGAAGTTACCTCGTCGTCCGGCAGCGGCTCGACGCGCGTCAACCTGCAATTTGAGCTGAACCGCAAGATCGATGCCGCAGCGCGCGAAGTGCAGGCGGCCATCAACGCCTCGCGCGCCGACTTGCCGGCCACGCTGCGCGGCAACCCGACCTACCGCAAGGCCAATCCTTCCGATGCGCCGGTGATCATCCTGGCGCTGACATCGGCAACGCGCAGCCCGGGGCAGGTGTACGAGTCGGTATCGAATATCGTGCAGCAGAAGCTGGCGCAGGTGAAAGGCGTTGGCGACGTGGAGATCGGCGGCGGTTCGCTGCCGGCAGTGCGCGTCGAACTGCTGCCGTTTGCGCTGAACCGGTACGGAGTCTCGTCCGAAGACGTGCGGGCCGCGATCCAGGCTACCAATGCCAACCGGCCCAAGGGCGCGGTCGAAGTGGAAGGGCGGCGCCTGCAGGTCTATTCGGCGGCGTCCACGGCCAGCGGCGGCCGCAGCGCGGCCGACTACCGCGACCTGGTCGTGGCCTGGCGCGACGGCGCGGCGATCCGGCTCGACGACGTGGCGCAGGTGACGGACGGCGCGGAGAACCGCAACACGCTGGGCCTGTTCAACGGCGAGCCGGCGGTGATCGTGCTGGTTACGCGCCAGCCCGGGGCAAACGTGATCGAGACGGTGGATGCGGTGCGCGCCTTGCTGCCGCAGTTGCAGGCCCAGTTGCCGCAGGACGTGAAACTGCAGGTGGCGTCCGACAGCACCAATTCCATCCGCTCATCGCTGCTGGAGATCGAGTTCACGCTGCTGATATCGATCGTGCTGGTGGTGCTGGTGGTAAGCGCCTTCCTGCGCAGCGCGCGGGCGACCCTGATTCCGGCCATTGCAACCGTGGTGTCGCTGCTGGGAACCTTCGGCGTGATGTACCTGCTGGGCTTCAGCCTGAATAACCTCAGCCTGATGGCGCTGACGGTGGCCACCGGCTTTGTGGTGGACGACGCCATCGTGGTGCTGGAGAACACGGCGCGCCACATGGAGCAGGGCACGGAGCGCTTCGCAGCGGCGCTGTTGGGCGCGCAGGAAGTAGGTTTTACCGTGCTGTCGATCAGCGTGTCGCTGGTGGCGGTGTTCATTCCGCTGCTGTTCATGGGCGGGCAGGTGGGGCGGCTGTTCCGCGAATTTGCCGTCACCTTGTCGGCGGCGGTGATGATCTCGCTGGTGATTTCGCTGACCACGACGCCGATGCTGTGCGCCTGGCTGCTGCGGCCGGACGCCGGGCACAAGCCGCCGGGTCGCGTTTCGCGCTGGTTCGAGCGCGGCTTCGGCGTCATCCTGCGCATGTACGAGAAGTCGCTCGACTGGGCGCTGGCCAGCGCATGGCTGGTGATGCTGGTGCTGGTGTTCGTGGTGGGGCTGAACGTCTACCTGTATGCGGCTGCGCCCAAGGGCTTCTTCCCGCAGCAGGATACGGGGCAGATCAACGGCGGCATCCGCGCCGACCAGAGCATTTCCTTCCAGGCCATGCAGGGCAAGCTGCGGCAACTGGTGAACATCATCCGCGACGATCCGGCGGTGGCGACGGTGGTTGGCTTTACCGGCGGCTCGCGGGCGGGCGGCGGTTTCATGTTCGTCAGCCTGAAGCCGGTGGCGCAGCGCGACGTGACCGGACAGCAGGTGATTGCGCGCCTGCGGCCCAAGCTGGCGCGGGTGACCGGCGTGTCGCTGTTCCTGAATACGGTGCAGGACTTGCGCATGGGCGGGCGGCAGAGCAATTCCACGTACCAGTACACGCTGAAAAGCGACAACCGGGCGGATTTGAAGCGCTGGGCAGCGCGCCTGGCCGACGAAATGAAGCGGCAGAAAGTGCTGGTCGACGTCGATACCGACCAGGCGGACAACGGCGTCGAAACCTTCGTCGAGGCCGACAAGGATATGGTGTCGCGCATGGGCCTGTCCATGAAGGATGTCGACAACGCGCTGTACAACGCCTTCGGGCAGCGCCAGGTGGCGACGATTTACGATGAACTGAACCAGTACAAGGTGGTGATGGAGGTGGCGCCGGAGTATGCGCGCAGTCCCGAAGCGCTGGCCGACGTCTACGTCGCGCGCCGGGCCGCTGCGGCCACCGGCACAGGGGCGGGGGCGGGGACGGGTACGAGCGGCTCGGTGGTCGGGGCCGGGATGCGCGACCCTTCGGGCGGCTCGGCGCTCAGCACGCAGGCCGAGGCAATGGTGCCGCTGGCGGCGCTGGCGACGTTTGCCGAGCGTTCCACGCCGGCCTCGGTCAACCACCAGGATGGCGAACTGGCGACCACCGTGTCCTTCAACTTGGCCGACGGCGCCAGCCTGGGCGAGGCCCAGCAGGCTGTGAAGGACGCGGAAAACGCCATCGGCATGCCGAACAATGTGCGCGGCAGCTTCCAGGGCACGGCGCGCACGGCGCAGGAAACCAACCAGCAGCAGCCGCTGCTGATCGTGGCCGCCCTGGTGGTGATCTATATCGTCCTTGGCATGCTGTACGAAAGCCTGGTGCATCCGATCACGGTGCTGTCGACGCTGCCCTCGGCCGGCGTCGGCGCGGTATTGGCGCTGCTGATGTTCCGCATGGAGTTTTCTCTGATCGCCCTGATCGGCGTGTTCCTGCTGATCGGCATCGTGAAAAAGAACGCGATCCTGATCATCGACTTCGCGCTGGAGGCGGAACGCACGCGCGGCCTGGATTCGCGCAGCGCGGTGCGGGAAGCCTGCCTGCTGCGCTTCCGCCCGATCCTGATGACGACCATGGCGGCGGCACTGGGTGCGCTGCCGCTGGCGATCGGCTTTGGCGAAGGTTCGGAGCTGCGCCAGCCGCTCGGCATCGCCATCATCGGCGGCCTGGTTGCCAGCCAGTTGCTCACTTTACTGACCACGCCCGTGGTCTACCTGCTGCTCGACAAGATGCGCCTGCGTGGCGCAAAGGCGACACCATGAAAAAAATTCTCGGCGTGTTCACCCTGGCACTGGCCGGCTGCGCCACCGGCCCGGCGTACCAGGTGCCGGCGGCGCCGCTGTCGGCGCAGTTCAAGGAAGCGCAAGGCTGGCAGCCGGCTGCGCCGGCGGACCTGCTGGAAAAGGGCCGGTGGTGGGAGTTGTTCGGCGACGCTACGCTGAACGAGCTGGCCAGACAGGTGGAAGTGAACAACCAGAACGTGGCTGCGGCCGAAGCGCGCTATGCCCAGGCGCGTGCCGCCGTAGCCGAGCAGCGCGCTTCGCTGTTCCCGGTGGTGACGCTGGACGCCAGCGCCAACCGCAGCGGCGGGGGCGGCGATACGCGTACCGGCAACCAGTACCGTGCGAATATCGGCGCCAGTTGGGAACCCGACGTGTGGGGCAGGCTGCGCGCGGGCGTCAGCGGCGCCCAGGCCGGCGCCCAGGCCAGCGCGGCGGACCTGGCGGCGGCGCGGCTGGCGGCGCAGGGCGAGCTGGCGCTCAATTACATCGGCCTGCGCCTGGCCGATGCCCAGTTGGCGCTGCTGGGCGAGACCGTGGAAGGCTACCAGCGTGTGCTGCAGATTACCCGGAACCGCGTGAATGCCGGCGTCGCGCCAAGCTCGGACCTGCTGCAGGCCCAGACCCAGCTCGCCAACGCCAGCGCCGACCGCCTCGGCGCACAGCGCCAGCGCGCCCAGCTCGAACATGCGATCGCCATCCTGCTTGGCAAGGCGCCGGCCGATTTCAGCTTGCAGCCGGCGCCGTGGGCGCTGCAAGTGCCGCAGATCCCGGTGGGCCTGCCATCAACCTTGCTGGAACGCCGCCCCGACATCGCCGCCGCCGAGCGCCGGGTAGCCGCCGCCAATGCGCAGATCGGCATTGCCCGCAGCGCCTATTTCCCCAGCCTGAGCCTGGGCGGCAGCTATGGCGTGGCAGGCAGCCAGCTGGGCGGCTTGTTCAGCGCCTCCAATACCCTGTGGTCGCTCGGCCTGTCGGCAGCGCAGGCGGTGTTCAATGCCGGCGCCACAGGCGCCCGCGTCGACCAGGCCAGCGCCGCAAGCGATGCGGCGGTGGCGGCCTATCGCCAGGCTGTCCTGAACGCCCTGGCCGACGTGGAGGACCAACTGGCGGCCAGCAGGGTGTTGGCGCAGCAGCAGTCGCTGCGCGAGACTTCGGCCAATTCCGCTACCCAGGCCGAGCAGCAGATGCTGAACCGCTACCGCGCCGGCCAGGTTGGCTATACGGACGTGGTGGCGGCGCAGGTCGCCGCGCTTAACGCCCGGCGCTCGCTGTTGCAGGCGCAAGCCGACCGGCAGTCAACCGCGGTGGCCCTGGTTCAGGCGCTGGGCGGCGGCTGGCACGTACGGTAAATCGTCCCGCCGGCGGTAACTGCCGGTTTGCCATTTTCTTGCCGCACTGGCATGATGGCGGGATGACTAATCCATTAGTTTCTTCCGATTCGGAGGCCGCAGAAGTGGTACGGCACCGCCACGTGGTGCAGATCGTCGGCATGGGCGCTTCCGCAGGTGGACTGGATGCGATTTCCGAGTTCCTTGCCTCCATGCCGTCCCGCACCGGCATGGCATTCGTGGTGCTCCAGCACCAGGATCCATCGCGCCGTGGCCTGTTGCCGGAACTGCTGCGCCGGATCACCTCCATGGAAGTATACGAAATCGCCGAGTCGACGGAAGTGCGGCCGGATCACGTGTACGTGGCGCCGCCCAATTTCGACCTGGCTTTTTCCGGCGGAAAGTTGATGGCGGTGGAAACCTCCGACACCCATGCCCGCTATCCGATCGATTCGTTTTTCCGTACGCTCGCCGCTGAAAAGGGGCAGGCGGCCGCCGGCGTGGTGTTTTCCGGCATGGGCACGGACGGCACTGCCGGCCTGCGCGCCATCCAGGAAGCGGGCGGGGTAACGCTGGCGCAGGAACCCAATTCGGCCAAGTTCGATTCCATGCCGCGCAGCGCCATCACGGCCGGCGTGGCCGATTTCGTGGCGCCGCCCGGTGCCATGCCGATGTGGCTGTGCCAGGTGCGCTCGGTGCCGCACGGCGGCGCCCACGGTGCGGCGCGGGCGCGGCGCCAGGCTTTGCGCGAGCTGATGTCGCTGCTGCAGCGCCATACCGGCAACAACTTCACCGAATACAAGATGAGCACTGTGCTGCGCCGCATCGAGCGCCGCATGAAACTGCACCAGCTCGATTCGATGGAGTCTTACGTGGCCTACCTGCGCGAGAACACCGGCGAGGTGTGCTGTTCCGCGAGATGCTGATCGGCGTGACCAGTTTTTTCCGCGACCCGACGGTCTGGGAACACCTGTGCAACGAGACCATTCCCGCACTGTTGGCGGCCAATCCGGACGGCGCCGCTTTCAAGGCGTGGGTGCCGGCCTGCTCGACCGGCGAGGAAGCCTACACCCTGGCCATGGTGTTCGACGAGGCAGTGACGCGCGCCAGCGGGTTGGGCAAATTTTCGCTGCAGATCTTTGCCACCGACCTGCATGGCGACGCCATCGACAAGGCGCGCCAGGGCATGTTCGGGCGCGCCGTGGAGGATGCGCTGTCGCACGAGCGCCTGCTGCGCTATTTTATAGTCGACGGTGCCGGCTACCGCATCCGCAAGGAGCTGCGCAATATGATCATCTTCGCGCAGCAGAACATCATTTCCGACCCGCCGTTCACCAAACTCGATATTCTTAGCTGCCGCAATCTGCTAATCTACTTCAACCCAAAACTGCAGGAACAGTTGATACCGTTGTTCCACTATGCCTTGAAACCGGAAGGCTTGCTGGTGCTGGGGAGCGCGGATACGCCAGGCAGCTACAACGAGTTGTTTACGCCGGTGCCGGGATGCGGGCGCATTTACCGCCGCCTGGACGCCAGCACGCAGCGCGTGGCGAACTATTTCCCGACCAAGATCGCGAAGGCTGCGCAACCAAGTTCCATCGAAGTTACTACCATGACCATGAACGGCAATATCCAGACACAAGTAGAACACCTGCTGCTCAAAGCCCATACGCCGGCGGCAGTCATGATCAATAGCGATGGCGATATCCTCTACATCCACGGCCGCACCGGCACCTTCCTGGAGCCGGCTGCCGGCCGCGCCAACTGGAACATCCACGCCATGGCGCGCGACGGCCTGCGCTACGAACTGGCGGACCTGATCGAGCGCGCCAACCGCAGCGAGTCGACCGAAACCGTGCGCGAGCTGCTGTTCAAGGACGGCGCGGCCTCGCTGCTGGTCGACATGACGGCCGAAGTTCTCCGCGAAGACGCCCATTCCGGGCATAACCTGCTGGTGACGTTCAACGCTTCGCCGATGCCGGCACGCAAGCGCGGCAGCCGTGGCGCCGATCCGCGCCCGCAGGAGCTGGAACAGCAGCTGACCATGGCGCGCCTGGAACTGCAGGCGGTGCGCGAAGAAATGCAGACCTCGCGCGAGGAACTGAAGGCGGCCAACGAAGAACTGCAGTCGACCAACGAAGAACTGCAGTCGACCAACGAGGAACTCACCACCTCGAAGGAAGAAATGCAGTCGCTGAACGAAGAGCTGTACACCGTCAACGCCGAACTGCAGTCCAAGGTGGACGACCTGTCGCTGGTCAACAGCGACATGAAAAACCTGTTGAACAGCACCGACATCGCCGTCATCTTCCTGGACAGCCAGATGAACATCCGGCGCTATACCAACCAGGCCACCCAGTTGTACAAGCTGATCGCCACCGACCTGAATCGCCCGCTGAGCGATATCGCCAATGACCTGGTGTATCCCACCATGGAAGACGATGCGGCCGAGGTGCTGCGCTCGCTGGTGTTCTGCGAGCGCCAGATCCCGACCCGCGACGGGCGCTGGTTCATGGTGCGCATCATGCCTTACCGCACGGTCAACAACGTGATCGACGGCCTCGTGCTAACCTTTGTCAACGTCACCGAACTTAAACTGCTGGAAGCGCGTTTAACGCCTGAAGGAGGCAGCCTAAAATGAGCGGTACCGACGCCCTGCGCCAATGGCATGAGCTGCAAGTCAGCCAGCTGGAACTTGAAGTCCAGAGTGCCGCCCTGGCGGAGCTCGAGCGTCAGAAACGCGAGGTGGAGCAGGGCCTGCTGCGCTATGCGGGCCTGTTCGACCAGGCGCCGGTATGCTACCTGGCGCTGGCGCGCGACGGCATGATCGCCGGCGCCAACCGCGCCGCGGAGACGCTGTTCTCCATGCCGTTGCAGGATTTGCCGGGCCAGCCGGTGGAGCGCTTCCTGGCGCCAGCGAGCCAGCAGTCCTTGCGCCAGTTGCTGGCCAGCCTGCACGCCGACGGCGGCAGCGCTGCCATCGATGCGCACCTGTTCCAGGGCATCGGCGGCGGGCGGGTACACATCGAAGCCAATCTTGATCATGCCGGCGAAGCATTCCGCATGGTGATCAGCGAGGTCCGCTCGCACCAGCAGAATGATGCGGCCCTGCGCCGCGCCTTCGCTGTGCTGGACAATCTCGGAGAGGGCGTGGCGGTGGCCGATGCCGATGGCGCCATCGTGGCGGTCAATCCGGCTTTTTCCGCCATCAGCGGGCTGACGGATGTGAAGGCTATTGGCAGCGACCTGGCCGAGCTGTGTGGCGCGGAGACGGCCCTGAAAGTGCTGGCCGGGGGCAACTGGCAGGGCGAGTTGAGCGGACGGCGCCCGGACGGCGGAGACTACCAGACCACCCTGTCGCTGCGCACCCTGGCCGGGCCGGACGGCGGCGTGGCAGGCGTGGTGGCGGTGCTGTCCGATATCAGCCGCCGCAAGCAGGCCGAATCGGCCCTGCAGGACCTGCACCGCAACCTTGAAACGCGCGTGGTGCAGCGCACCGCGGAACTGCTGCACGCCAACGGCCAGCTGCGCCAGCTGTCGGCCCACATGGCGGCGGTCAAGGAAGAGGAGCGCAAGCGTATCGCGCGCGAAATCCACGATGAACTGGGGCAGAACCTGCTGGCCCTGAAGCTGGACATCGCCCAGCTGAACGAGCGCATGACCGGCCGCCAGACCCGCTTTGCGCGGCGCGTGGGGGCGGCGCTGGAGAATATCGACGCCACGCTGCGCAGCGTGCGCGGCATCATGAACGAGCTGCGGCCCTCGGTGCTTGACCTGGGCCTGGCGGCGGCGCTGGAATGGCTGGTGAACGACTTCCGTCACCGCAGCAGCCTGCATTACGAACTGGCCCTGCCCGGCGAAGCCGTGCTGGCGGCCATCGACAGCGAAACCAGCCTGGTACTGTTCCGCATCGTGCAGGAAGCGCTGGTCAATGTGCTGCGCCACTCGCGCGCCGCGCAGGTGGCGGTGCGGCTTGGGCTGGAGCAGGACGTGATCCTGCTCGAGGTGGAGGACAACGGCATCGGCATTGCGCCGGCCTGCCGCGAGCGTCCCGGCTCGTTTGGCTTGATCGGCATGCAGGAGCGGGTCGACGCCTTGCACGGCAGCTTCGCCCTGAACGACTACGAGCCAGGCGCAGGGTGCTGCGTGACGGTGCGCCTTCCGTTGTAAAAAAGTCAATAGCCCTGAGGCTCCGGAATGCGTATACTGCCGGAGCTTTTATACGTTCAGGGGACTGTTTTGACTAAAAAACTCGCACTTCCGGCAGCACTGCTACTCGCTTTTGCACCCGCCATGGCCGACGAAGGCCAATGGCAGCCGCACCAACTGCCGCAACTAAGGGCGGAATTGCAGCGCATCGGCATCACCATCCCGGCCGAACGCCTGGCCGACCTGTCCAAGCATCCGATGAGCGCCATCGTGTCGCTGGACGGCTGCTCCGCGTCGTTCGTGTCCCCTGAAGGCCTGGTGGTCACCAACCACCACTGCGCATACGGCGCCATCCAGCGCAATTCGACCGCTGAAAAGAACTACATCGCCAACGGCTTCCTGGCCAAGACCCGCGCTGAAGAACTGCCGGGCGGCCCGACCACCCGCGTCTACGTGACCGACAAGGTGGAAAACGTGACAGAGCGCGTGAACGGCGGGCTGGACAAGTTGACCGGCAAGGATCGCCACGCCGAAGTGAAAAAACGCATCAAGGCGCTGATCGCCGATTGCGAAGCCGACAAGAACTACCGTTGCTCCGTGCCGGCTTTCCATCGCGGCGCCGAGTACTACCGCATCCGCCAGATGATGATCAAGGACGTGCGCCTGGTATACGCGCCGCCGGAATCGATCGGCAACTACGGCGGCGACATCGACAACTACGAGTGGCCGCGCCATACCGGCGACTATTCCTTCCTGCGCGCCTACGTCGGCAAGGACGGCAAACCTGCCGAGCCATCGCCGGACAATGTGCCGTACAAGTCGAAGGACTTCCTGGTGGTTTCCGCCGAAGGCCTGAAGAACGGCGATCCGATCCTGCTGGCAGGCTACCCTGGCCGCACCAGCCGCTACAAGCTGCCGGTCGAGATCCGCTACGCGCGCGACCTGAGCTACCCGATGATGGTGGCCGACTACCAGGCCGACCTCGATGCGATCGCCGCCGCCACCAAGGGTAAGGAAAATGACGTGGTGCGCTACGCCAGCGTGGTCAAGTCGATCAACAACCGCATGAAGAAGACCCAGGGCCTGCTGGACGGCTTCGCCCGCAAGGACATCGCCGCCATCAAGGACAAGCAGGACGCGGATTTCCGCACCTGGTACGGCAAGCAGCCCAAGTCTTCTCCAGCCATGCTGGCCGAACTGGATGCCGCCATTGCCGCCGACATGGACTTGAGCGACGACGAATTCGCCTACGGGGTGGCGACCTACAGCGACTTGCTGAAATCCGCGCGCACCGTGTATCGCCTGGCGCTGGAAAAGCAGAAAGCCGATGCTGACCGCGAGCCGGGTTTCCAGGAGCGCGACATCGCCAACATCAAGGCGCGCCTGAGCCGCCTGGAGCAGTCGCTGGTTCCTGCGGTCGACCAGGCCCGCTACGTCGCCGGCCTGCAGCGCTACGTCAAGCTGCCAACCAAGGCGCATCCACAGTGGCTGGACAACCTGACCCCGGCCTTGGCCGACGTGCCAGGCATGTACCAGAAGACCGGCCTGGCCGATACCGCCACCCGCCTGGCTTGGATGGAGAAGGCACCGGCTGACTTCGAGCAGTCGAGCGACCCGTTCATCAAGCTGGCCGTGCGCATGCATGGCGTAGCCATGACGCTGGAAGAGCGCCGCAAGGAAGTCGACGGCAATCTCGAGAAGATCATCCCGCAATACATGGCCGCCGTGATCGCGTGGAAGAAGTCGCAGGGCAAACCGGTCTACCCGGACGCCAATTCCACCTTGCGCGTGACCTACGGCACCGTGTCGTCCTACCCGGGCCGCGACGGCATCACCAAAGGTCCATTCACCACTGTGGAAGGGATCCTTGAGAAGCACACCGGCAAGGAGCCGTTCGACGCGCCGAAGGCGCTGATCGATGCGGTCAAGGCCAAGCGCTACGGCCAGTTCAAGGACCCGGTGCTGGGCACCGTGCCGGTCGACTTCCTGTCCTCGGCCGACACCACCGGCGGCAACTCCGGTTCCGCCATCGTCAACAAGCGCGGCGAACTGATTGGCTTGAACTTCGACTCCACCTACGAGTCGATCACCAAGGACTGGTACTTCGACCGCGACATCACGCGCGCCATCCACCTGGACGTGCGCTACATGCTGTGGGTGATGAAGGAGGTTGACCATGCGGACAACCTGCTGAAGGAAATGAGCATCAAGTATCCGCAGAAGTAAGCAGAAAAAAGGGGCTCGTAGAGAGCCCCCTTTCGTTTTTGGGCAAATCTCTTAAACCCACTTAAACACTCTTATTCGCCCTTGTTTGCTCTTAAATCGGCGTACTTTGTTTCGTAAGGTCATCGCCTGCGGACCTTCGGAGCGCTGCGCTCCATTCTCATAATGGCAAGCTCGCGTTTTCGCCGTGGCTTTCCTGCTCATGGCATAATCCGGCCTCATCCAAACGCAATTACATGAACGAAACCATCTCCCTGTTCGGCCTGGCCACCACCAATCCATTGGAACTGGTGTCGTTCGTGCTGTCCGTGCTGACCGTGTGGCTGAACATCCGCCAGAACCACTGGGCCTGGCTGTTCGCCATCGTGTCCTCCGCGACTTACGGCGTGGTGTTCTTCGGCGCCAAGCTGTACGGCGACGTGGCGCTGCAAGGCGTGTTCATGACGGTGTCGTTCTGGGGCTGGTACCAATGGCTGCACGGGAATCACGGCCAGCAACTGGGCGTCTCGACGCTGAGCGCGCGCAGCCGCGTGCTGTCGGGCGTGGCCTGGCTGGCAGGCTTCGGCATCCTGGCCTGGTTCCTGCGCCGTTTCACCGACACCGACGTGCCGAACGCCGACGCCTTCCTCACCGCCGGCAGCCTGGTGGGACAAGCCCTCCTGTCGCGCAAGAAGATCGAAAACTGGCACGTCTGGATCATCGTTGACGTGCTGTACGTCGCACTTTACGTGCACAAAGGCCTGATGCTGACGGCCGTCCTGTACGGCATGTTCGTCGCCATGGCCATTGCCGGCCTGCTGGCCTGGCAGGGCAGCAGCGAAGAACCGGAAGAAGCAGTCGTCTGGAAATGAAGCAGCCTTACCGCGTTGCCATCATCGGCGCCGCAGCCTCCGGCAAGACCACACTGGCACAGGCGCTGGCCGAGCGCTACGGCGCCATCTGGGTCCCCGAATACCTGCGCGAATTCTGCGACGCGCGCCAGAGCGTGCCGGTATCGACCGACCAGTTCCACATCGCCACCACCCAGGTGGCGCGCGAAGACGCGCTGGCCGCGCAGGTCGGCCGCTTCCTGTTTTGCGATACCACCCCGCTGATGACGGCGGTCTACAGCATCCATTACTTCGGCGGCATCGACGAGCAGCTCGAAAGCCTCGCGGCGTCGCGCCAATACGACATTACCCTGGTCTGCAAGCCTGAATTTGCATGGATTCCTGACGGTCTTCATCACGAAGAGGAAGATGTCAGCGGTATCATTGACTCGATCCTGCTCGACGAGCTGGCCCGGCGCGGCGTGCCCTACACGCGCATCTCGGGCGGCCTCGAAGAGCGCCTGAAGCAAGTAGCTCAACTCCTGGGAGGTTGAAGCATGAAAAAACTGCTCGCGTGGGCCGCCATGCTCCCCCTGGCGGCGTTTGGCGAGACCGGTTATTACATGGTCACCACCTATGATGTGGAAGGCCAGGCTTCAATCGACTACAAGTACTGGAACGCCCACTACAAGAATTTGCGCAACACGGCCAGTCCGGAAATCGGCATCGGCTATGGCGTGACGTCGCGCTGGTACACCGAATTGACTACGCAATGGTTCCAGCGCGACGGCCGGCAGACGCGCAATACCGGGGTTGAATGGCAAAACGACTTTCTGCTGACGCAAGGGCAGTACGAGGTGGACGTGGCGCTGCATACCCTGGTGGAGCGCGCCAGGCGGCGTGACAACGGTTACGCGGTGGAGTTCGGCCCGGTGCTGCAAATGCAGGCCTGGCGTACGCAGTTGAACTTCAACCTGTTCTTCCAGCGCGAAATGGATAACGGGGAGCAGAACGAAACCGAACTGGCCTACCAGTGGCAGGTCAAGCAGCGCTGGAAGCGCTGGTTTTCGCCCGGCCTGCAGGGCTTCGGCGAAGTAGGGAAGTGGAATGACTGGCTGCCGTCGAAAAAACAATCGCACCGCGCCGGCCCGGCATTCTTCGGCGAAGCGGGCCACTTCAAATACGAAGCGGCCTACCTGTTCGGCAGGAATTCAGGACGCGCAGCGAATTCGTTCTCGATGCGCGCCCAGTACCTCTTTTAGAAGTCCACCTGCGCCGACAGCATGAAGCTGCGCGGCGATCCAGGGAACAGGTAGCCGCCCAGTTCCGGCGTCACATCACGCCAGTAGAACTTGTCGAACGCATTCTTCACCTGCGCACGCAAGATCACCGCCGAACCACCCACGCGCGTGGCGTAAGAGGCGCCCAGATTCACTACATGGTACGACGGCACCATGGTCTTGTTCTCTTTGTCGAATGCCTTCTTGCCTGCGAACTGCCAGTTCGCGTTCAGCTTCAGGCCGGGAACATCGCTCACAGCGTAATCGGCCCACACGGTCGACTTGACGTTCGGCACGTTGGTCACGCGCTTGCCGTCGACGTCCGCCAGGCCGGTGCCTTCCTGCTCGGTGTGGATCGCAGCCATCGATGCGCCCAACTGCAGCTCGCGGCTCACCTTGCCCTGCGCGCTGAATTCCAGGCCGCGGTGGCGTTCCTGGCCGCTGCGCACGAAGGTATTGGTGGCCAGGTCCGTGAACTCCAGGCCCTGGTCGATCTGGTACAGCGCGGTCGACAGCGTGATGCCGTTGACTTCAGCCTTGGCGCCCAGTTCCACCTGCTTCGATTTGCCCGGAGCCAGCGCATGGTTCTCGTTCTCGGTCTTGAATGGCGCCACGCCGCCGTACTGCAGGCCCTGCGCGTAGTTCACGTAGTAGGACAGCTTGGCGCTCGGGCTGAACACCAGCGCCACATTCGGCAGCCAGAAATTCTCGCGCACCGGCGCGAACTGGCCCAGTTCATTGCGGCGCAGCGATGCGTAGCGCACGCCGGTATGCAGCGCCAGTTGATCGGTCAGGCCGATAATGTCCTGCACGTAGGCGGAGCGTTCATGATCGTTGCGGCGCTCGGAAACCGCACCCACGTCTTTGCTCGACATCGGTACCGCGACCGGGCGATAGATGTTGCTGACGCCAGCAAATTCATACACATAATCGCCCCAGCTCTCGCGGTTGCTAAAGAAGGACAAGCCCGCAGCCAGTTCATGACGGATCGAACCGGTCGCAAAGCGGCCATTCAACTGCGCCTTGGCGGACAGCGGTTTCTTCTCTTCACCCAGGCTGCGGTAGTCGTAGACGTCGTAGTCGCCGTTGCTGCAGAAGCCGGGCCACAGCAATTCGTTCCCGCAGCCGTAAGGGAAGGCGGTGTAATCGTCGCGCTTGAAACGGTGCTGGTTGGCGCTCAGTGTAGCCTTCCACTCCGGCGAAAGCTGGTACTGGAAGCTGACGCCGATATTGCTGGACTCCGTTTCTACAGGCTTGGCCCAAGGCTGATCATTCAGGAAGGTCGCAGCATCGACCACCGGCAGGTTGGTGCCGCCAATCAGCTGGAAGCCTGGCGCCGATTTTTGCGATTTCTTCTGGTAGTCGGCGTCGATTTGCAGCAGCGCCTGCGGGCTGATGCGGAAGTCGAACGCGCCGGATACGAAGCTGCGGTGGCCGTCGGCACCCTTGATGATGGAGCGCATGCGCTCACCCGCGGCATTGATGCGGTAGCCGAAACGGCGGTCTTCGAAACGGCCGCCCAGGTCCATGGTGCCCAGCACCGAACCGCGCTCGCCCACGGCAAACACCGCGGAGCGCAGGTTGTTGTCGGTTGGGCGCTTGGTCACATAATTGACCACGCCGCCCGGCGCCGCAACGCCAGCCTGCAGGCCAGCCAGGCCGCGCAGCACTTCGATACTCTCCTTGTTTTCCAGCGGGATCTGGGCGTCGCCGGAAATCGCATGGCCATCCTTGCGGTAGGAGTTGGCGTTATTCAGCTTGAAACCGCGGATGGAGAACTGCTCGGCATAGCCGACCGCGTTGTAGGCGTCGCCGATGCTGGCGTCGAACTTGACGGCATCGGTGGTGCTGAAAATGTTCAGGTCCTGGATCTGTTCGCGGGTTACCACGCTGACCGAAGCAGGGGTCTGCAGCAAGGGCTGCTCGCTGAAACCGGCCACGGAGGCGCGTTCGGCCGCAACGCGGTTGGCGGTGATGACCACTTCGGTCATTTTCTGGTCCTGCGCAAAGGCGGCAGGGGCGAAGGCGGAAGCTACGGCCAGTGCGGCCAGGGTAAGGCGGTATTGAGTCATTTTTGTGCTCTTGCTGTATGTTGCGCCAGCGGGAGAGCACGAGGGGTGAGAGCGGGGCCCCAGGCTGCGGGACCTTCAACCATCTACGCTTTCCTTCGCTGGCATTATCCAGATCAGGTTCGGAGGGTATTTCTCACCCCGCGCACATGCGCGAGGACCCCTAGCGAGGCGGTATTGTACTACAGGCTCAATTGCAGCGCCTTGCGCACGTCGCCAGGCGTGATATCGCGGCGCTCGCCCAGGCCCGTCAGGCCGGCAGCTTCCAGGGCGGCGACAACGGCGTCGATCGCCTCCGAACCCAGGCCATAACCGGACAGGCGGGTCGGCACGCCCATCTGCTCGAAGAAGGCGCGCGTGTTGCCGATGGCCGCGTCGATACGCTCATCTTCGCTGCCTTTGCCGGCATGCAGGCCCCATACGCGCTCGGCATATTGCAGCAGCTT
The DNA here is from genome assembly GCF_001425005.1 of Duganella sp. Root336D2. GTDB lineage: Bacteria > Pseudomonadota > Gammaproteobacteria > Burkholderiales > Burkholderiaceae_D > Rugamonas. Next base: position 174,269 of record NZ_LMDB01000036.1, read on the forward strand.
GCCGCGCTTGGCTTCGCGCCGAATCTGCAGCACGCCCGGCAGCGCAATCGCCAGCGTCTGCGCATGGTCCAGGCCAAACAGCGCGGTCAGTTCATGGCCGATGCCGTGCGTCGCCCAGTCCTGCGGCACGCCGACGCCGATCAGTCCATTCAGCGCCATGGTGGCAGTCCACATGATGTTGGCGCGCACTTCCACGTCGTCCGGGCGCGCCAGTACTTGCGGGCCCAGTTCCAGCAAGGTTTGCAGCAGGCCTTCGGCAAAACGGTCCTGCACCGGCGCGTTGGCCGGATAGGTCAGGTACTGTTCGGTGGTATGGACGAAGGCATCGACCACGCCGTTGCCGACCTGGCGCAGCGGCAGGGTCAGCGTCTTTGCTGGATCCAGTACGGAGAAGCGCGGATAAACGTGTGGGCTCATGAAAGCGCGCTTTTCCTGCGTCTCTGCGCGGCTGATCACGCTGGCGCTGTTCATTTCCGAACCGGTCGCCGGCAAGGTGAGCACGGCGCCAAAGGGCAGGGCGGCCTTCACTACCTTGCCGCCGATTTTCAGGATGTCCCAGGCATCGCCGTCATACGCTGCAGCGGCGGCAACAAATTTTGTCCCGTCGACAACAGAGCCGCCGCCCACTGCCAACAGGAAGTCGACGTTCTCGCGGTGGATCAGCTCAACAGCTTTCATCAGCGTTTCATAGCGCGGATTCGGCTCGATACCGGCGAACTCCAGTACCGGATGTTCCAGGCCCGCCAGCGCAGCGTGCACTTCGTCGTAGGTACCATTGGACTTGATACTGCCGCCGCCGAAGAGCATCAGCACGCGTGCATTGGAAGGAATATGTTTTGCCAAGGAGGCAATTTGACCCACGCCGAAGATCACGCGGGTTGGATTGTGGAATTCGAAATTTTGCATAGTGCCGCGAATTATCGCGCAAATCTCACCCATCCGTGCGACACCCCGCCGGACGCCTTGCTACACTTGAGAAATCCGCGCCGCAGGCTGACAATGCGTGTACCCGCATGCCTAAGGAGAGTGAGATGACGCAGGAACACGTGGTCGAGCCGCGCGATTATTTGAATGCCCAGGTGCTGGACATGCACCGGGCACTAACGTCGCTGAGTGAAAAGATCGAAATGCTGGATATGCATAACCAGCGCATCGAAACGTGCACCGATCCCGAGCTGAAGCTGGTCATGGCCAGCCATCGCGATGCCACGCGCAAGCAGATCGCGATGCTGCTGGAATGGGTGCGCCGGCGCGACCCGAAAATGGACAAGGAAATGAAGGACGCGCTGTTCAAGGCGGGACCGATCGCCGCGCAATACCACTACGAATGATGTCCTGGTATCGCGCTGCAAACAGAAAGGAAGTCGATGAAGTTGCAGCCGTACCGGGAGGGCAGCTGGTTTGCCATCCCGCTTGGAAATGGCGGCTATGCCACCGGACTGGTGGCCCGCCTGTCACCGCAAGGAAAGGTCATGCTGGCCTACCTGTTCGGACCAACCCACTGGACGCTGCCGACCCTGGCGGACGTGCAGCCGTTGACGCCGAACGATGCGCTGAAAGTGATCCGCACCGGCGACATCGCTGTGGCTAACGGGCGCTGGCCGGTGATTGGCAACAGCATTGGCTTCGAGCGCGGCGACTGGCCGGTGCCGATGTTCATCCGCCGTGCCGACGCCCTGAAGCGCGCCTGGCAAGCAACCTACGGCGACGACCCGGCCAAGCCGGAACGCGAGGTATCCGTGCCATACGACACGGACGGGTTGGAGAGTGATTCGCTGTTTGGCTACGGCTCTGCGGAACTGCTCATGACCAAATTGCTGGAGTAGGGGGACCCCTATGTACACGGGCGGCTGTTTTTGCGGCGCAGTGCAGTACGAAGCAGACGCGCCGGTGTTGAATTGCACCTGGTGCCATTGCTCAATGTGCCGCCGCCTGTCCGGCGCGCCCAGCGTGGCCTGGTTCAGCGTGCCGCGCACCCAGTTTCGCTACGTGCGGGGCAAGCCCGCCATCTACCATTCCAGCCCCGGCGTGACGCGCGAATTCTGCGGCACATGCGGCACCCATCTCACCTTCGCCGACGACAGCACACCGGGGGAAATTGACATCACCACTGCCAGCCTGGACGACCCTGAAGCGCTGCCGCCGCAAGACCACACCTTCGCCGACAACCGGTTGCACTGGGAGCCGATCTGCGACGACCTCCCACGCTACCGCCGCACGCGCCGCGACGGCGCCCTGGAACGCGCCTAGCTGCAACGCGATCTTGCGGACTGGTTTTTGAAATAGTCCGGATAGTACTTTGGGCAAATACAGTTTCTAGTGTCCTTGGGCGGATCTATTCGATCAAGAGTGGAATGGGCAAGCAGAGTCTCCAGTTTTTCAGCATCTAGGACATTCTTTTCAGTTACCGCGTAGTCGTCACCCAGCGAAATCCTGATCTGGCCGGCTTCGCACCAAATGAAAACATTAACGTCCATGATCTGGCAACGACCAGGCTGCTGCATCCCAGTCGTGCCACCGACTAGAAATGGGAACTGCGCAAAGACATCTCCTGGATAGGAGACACCTAATTCGGGTTGTGGAGGCGGGACGTCGAACTTTGTTAGTTCAACACCTAGGTCTACTAGAAACGATTCAAGTTGCTCGGTTGTCGCGTATGCAAACGCTGCATTTAACGAATCCCCGTCGTTTGCATGTCCACCGTAGGCTCTAAAAAACCGGAAAAACCTCAACCGCTGAGCCCAGGCGCGCAATTCGTGCTCGGAATGCCCTTCAAATAGGTACTGTGTCCATCTGTCCATTGGACTCCTTCAAAGCAAAAGGTCTGAAACTTACCTTGGGATTCAAGTTTCATGCAATGCCCTAACCCGCTGCAGTCTGCACCAGGAAACAGCCCAACTGCCATCTTCATGGTAATGCAAGGTTGACTCATACAATCCTGGCTCAAGCCAGAGAAGCGCACCGCTGCCGCCAGTAGACAGATCGAGCAGGAGTCCAGGGCGAGAGGGCGCGGTATCTTTGTGGCAGATCGGCTTCGACAAATCACGCGCACTGTTTGGCGACCACGCCACTACAACCGGCCCCAGGGTCACTTCATATTGCAGGGTAGGGGCGGCATCACGCCATTCCGCGTTAAGCGCATGGTCAAATGCGTTCTGCGCATCCTCATCGCTATCGGCAAACTCCACTTGAGACAGAACCAGGGAGTCGCGCTTCTCGCCGAGATCAATGCGTACCATGCCGGGCCCTGCGCTCCACAAGTACCCAATCGCACTTTCGCCAAAGTGATGAATACCCTCGTCACCCAAGTTCCTGATGGCGTTGTCGTACTCGCTGTCTGGCGATAATGCAGCGTTCAAAGTTTTCCCATCAGGACGCATTGCGCGCCATGTGTCGTCAGTTCGGCCAATGACAGTTCCCGGCCAAAGTTTTTGGACCAGAGACATTAACTGTTCCCGCACCTCCGGTGGATTCGAAGTGGCGAGATATTGATGGCCGTGAGGACCGTTTGGCTGCCACTGCGCGGGCAGCTCTGTGATGAATTGCGACCAATAGTGCAATTCGGTAGCTTTCGAGGAATCAAATGGCTCGCAACCATGCCATTGCTCAAAATGCTCCAGGTTCGCGACAAGAACTGGACCGCCTTCACAGCCGATTTCCCCGCTCCAGGCGAGATTCTTATCATTCATTGAAAGTAATTGAAGTCGTCAAAAAAGGTGCCATACCCAGCACGCGGTCAGTGCTCAGGATTCGCTGGCAGAAAAGAACGAGCAGCCACTGCGCATGTTCACGACGCGGCCGTCAAGCGGGCTGTCGGCAGAAGTGCAAACTCCGTAATCCAGAAAATCTGCATCGCCATCAATGCGCAGCATTGATATGCAATCACTGCAATGCCCTACAAGTTCCTCGGTGGCTGGAATCCCCCAGCGCCGCGTCGTAGACAAAGCGTGTTCAAACTTCAGGTCCTCTTCCGGTGAGATACCAATAGCCTCGCCATCACCCACATATACGGTACCTCTGTCGCAACTGATCCAAGTCGCCCCCGGCATCCGCACGCTCCACTCGGAGACGTCAGTGCACATGGCCGCTGAAATCAGACGCTGGCCGTTCGAGAACTCAATCGCGAGCTCAGGCACCTGTCCCTCAATTGCTAAGCTTTTTATCGTGGTTCCGAGAAGTCCGTCCAAGCCGTCCTCAATCTGCGGACTGCTATTTGAACTGCCGTAAAGGACTCTGCTGCCTTGTTCAACACGCCAATCCCAACTGATATAGATTGTCACATCACCGCTTTGGTAGCGTTGCTTAGGACGGCTCAAAGGCGCAAGCTGACCTAGCTCGAGAAAAATTGCCGAGCCATGACCTTTCCATGGTAACGAAACGGGGAGGTTGAAAGCGCTTTGAAGGAGGGTATTTGCCTCGGTGAGGGAAATCGATGAACGTGCCATTTACTTACATTGAAAGATTTAGAGATAGAGATCATAGCGATTGCGACGGGTGCATGATGGTCGCGTCGTTTGATCGCGCCAACGCAGTCAGGCTGCCAGGCGCCACGAGAACTAGCCGTATGAACCAAAGAAACTGCGTGCTCATGGACTTACTCCTCCACTATATCTTCACTTCTCCCTGATAAGCCGGGCCGTTAGTGAAAATCCCATAGCCAGCGTAATCAGGACTACGCAGGCTACGGCGAGACCCGGCCATCCTCCGTGGAACCATCGCATTGCGAACGAGATGACATTCCAGGGGGCGATGAACAGGATACTCCCTGTCGCGAGATAAGCATTACGTCGCCACGTTTTCGCCATGGTGATGTGTGCGATGAAAAGCACGGCAAATGGACTGGCTAATAGCGCTGAGCCAATGGCATTGGAGATGGGAGCGCTGCGCCAGTCCAATGTCAAGAAGTTTGCCAGCGTGCATGTTACGAAGATGATAGCGGTGATTCCGGCCAGCGGATGGAAGCGGTGCAGTTGCATAGATTCACCTTGGACGTCTGCCTTATTTTTGGAAGCGCTCCATGTCTATCAGTTCGAAGTCGCCCATTTTTTGGAAAGTCGGAGCGAATGTTCCCCACAGCTCCTTCGTCGTGCCTGCGATCGAGACGACAGCGATGTCCATGCCGTCGCTGCCCCAGAAGAGTGAGTAGAGAATGTGGTGGGGACCTTCCACTGTTTCGAGACAAACGCGGGTGAACAGCCCTTGATCCTTCTCTGCGCAAGTGTGAAGGACCTGGACGCTCTTCTTCTTTTCCGCAACAAAGTCGAGGATGAATTCCTTGGCAGTCTTGCCGGTGCCTTCTTTGACGCCAACGAACGTCTGGACCCGGACCCCAGTGGTGTATGGACGATTACCGCTACTGTCTTCTCGCGAGATCGTCCACATATACATCGAGCCGTGGTGACCTTCGGAATAAAACCAGGACTTCGGGCGTTGAATCTTTCCGCCGGTAGGCTCGAGAACCTGCGTGACGAACTCGATTGGTGGCGACTCGGCGAACGCCGGGGGACCAAATGCAAGAATGGTGGTTGCGAATAATGTCTTCAGGCGCATAGGTTTCAGGGCACACCGGTAAAGTTATAAGCTAGTTTAGGCAGACTGCCATTTATCAATTTCCGCTTGCACCTCAGATGCTTCTTGAAGCGCAGACCGAAGCTCGCCCTCAGGCGTGAGCGCGGCGTTTTTCAAGATGTGCTTGACTTTTTGCACGATACTCGTGGCGCGCTCCACAAGCTCGCGCGGCGCGTTTGTTTCAAACCCGGTTTCGATCAACTCGTCGAAAGCATTACAAAACCGGGGTAATGAGTAAATGAATCGACCGATTCTTTCATAATCCAGCCGATCGTTCGAGGCGAGTCGTTCGTGCACAGTCTTTTTCCCTTTTAGCTGCAGCCGGCAGCTCTTGTCAGCAATAACTGGCGTTCCTGCTCATTCTGGGTGAGTTTCGCGGCGCGTTCGAATTCAAAGCGCGCTTCGGGCAGGCGGTTCAGCTTGAACAGGAAGTCGCCCCGCACGCTTGGCAGCAGGTGGTACTGCTTGAGCGCCGGCTCATCCACCAGTTGGTCTACCAGCTCCAGCCCGACCGCCGGCCCATAAGCCATGGCCAGCGCCACAGCGCGATTAAGTTCCACCACCGGCGAGGGGGCACGCGTGGCCAATGCAAGGTACAAGTCCGCGATCTGCTGCCAATCGGTGTCCTCGGCCCGTCGCGCGCGGGCGTGGCAGGAAGCGATGGCCGCTTGCAGCACATACGGCCCGGGTACGCGATCCAGGGCCTGCGCCCGCTGCAGCGCCGCCAGTCCGCGCCGGATCAGCATCTGGTCCCAGCGCGTGCGGTCCTGCTCCAGCAACAGCACCGGCTTGCCTTCGGCATCGGTGCGGGCGCGCGAGCGCGATGACTGGATCTCCATCAGCGCCACCAGGCCATGTACTTCCGGTTCGCCCGGCACCAGTTCGGCCAGGATGCGTCCCAGCCGCAGCGCTTCGTTGCACAGGGCAGGGCGCATCCAGTCGGCGCCAGCGCTGGCGGAATATCCCTCGTTATAGACCAGGTAGATCACCTGCAGCACTGCGCCGAGGCGCTCTTCCAGTTCGACGCCGCGCGGCACTTCGAACGGCACCTTGGCCTCGCCCAGCGTGCGCTTGGCGCGCACGATGCGCTGTGCCACGGTCGTTTCGGAGGCCAGGAAGGCGCGCGCGATTTCATCGGTCGTCAGGCCGCCCAGCAGGCGCAGGGTCAGCGCTACGCGCGCTTCCATGGTCAGCACCGGATGGCAGGAAATGAAGATCAGCCGCAGCAGGTCATCGCCGATATTGTCATCGAGTTCGCGCTCCAGGTCCGGCGCAGCATCCTGCAGCAAGCCTTCAATTTCGTAAGTCAGCTCGGGCTCTTTTTCGTGCACCAGTTTCTGGTGCCGAAGGTAGTCGAGTGCCTTGTTCTTCGCCGCCTGCATCAGCCAGGCGGCTGGCCGGTCGGGCGTGCCGTTCTCCGGCCAGGTTTCGAGCGCGCTGACCAGTGCATCCTGCGCCATTTCTTCCGCCAGCGCGACGTCGCGCAGCATGCGTGTCAGGACTGCGATGATCTTTGCTTCTTCAATGCGCCAGACAGCGTCGATGGCGCGGTGGATGCTGTTGTCGTTCATGCAGCTACTTTACCATCAAGGCCATGGCTGCGTGATAAACTCGGCAACTTTTCCAATAATGTATCAGGGCGATGAAGAAGAACGTAGCGACAATCCGTGATGTGGCAGCCGCCGCAGGGGTATCCACTGCCACGGTTTCCAAGTTCGTCAACGGGGCGCAGCGCTTCTCGCCTGCGGTCGAAGCCCGCCTTACCTGCGTCATCGAGGAACTGGGCTACCGCTCCAACCCCATGGCGCAATCGATGATCACCGGCCGCACCAGGGCCATCGGCCTGTCGGTGCTGGACATCACGAACCCCCATTACGCAAGTGTTGTGAAAGGCGCCAACCGCGTGGCCCAGGCCCACGGCTACACCTTGCTGCTGGTCGATACCGAAGAAACGCCGGAGCGCGAGCGGCAGTTGCTGGAAGCCCTGAGCCGGCGCGTGGACGGCATGATCGTCTATTCCCGCACACCGGAGGAGGAATTGGGCTGGCTGCTGGCGCTGGACCGTCCGTCTGTATTTTTCGGCCGCCCGGACTGCATACAGCTGCCCTCCGTGGCCAGTGACGACCAGCTGGGCGCCTTCATGGTCACGCGCCACCTGCTGGCACAAGGCCACAAAAGCGTCGGCTATATGGGCTTTCCCAATTCGCGCCGCAATCCCGAGCGCATGGCAGGTGTGCGGGAAGCTCTCGCGGCGCAAGGCCTGGAGTTGAGTGAATTCGAAGCTGAAGCGCCTACTTCGATCGCAGGCGAGAAACTGTGTTCCTCGATCGTATTGGGCCGGCAGCCGCCCGACGCCCTGGTCTGTTTCAACGACCTGCTGGCGCTAGGCTTCATGAAAGCCGCGCAAACCTTGGGCTTCCGGGTTCCAAACGATATTTCCGTGGTCGGCTTCGACAATATCCAGTTTGGGAATTTCGTCTCGCCCGCCCTTACCAGCGTTGACCTGAATAGCGAACAAATGGGTGCAGCGGCGATGGAGAAACTCCTGGCATCGATCGAAGGCCAGGAAGTCGAGCCCCTTACGGTAATCAACGCGCAGCTTGTGCTGCGCGCCTCCACCGCAACGCGCGCCTGAATTATTTTTTTGCGCGCGAAGCGCTTCGTCTGCGCGGAGTCTTTTGAGCCTGCGCAGGGGGCGTTAGATAGACGACTATTCCGTTCGCGCGTTCATGGCGCCACACCGGCAAAATCCAGTGAATGAAATCGCTGGCTGACCATGCGATAATTCCAATGCCCATCCAGGCAAGAGGTATCGCCACCAGTTCGTAGACCGGTTCCGCTTCAAAGTAGAAGATCCAGACAAGAAGTATAAGTGCCGGGTACAGCAAAGCGAGCCAGACGATGTAGCCGAGCAGGTTGTGCTCTCGACCTTCTTTGGCGCTGGGTCCCATGAAACAGGCGACTTCCCCACGCGTGAATAGATGCGATGCAATCGGTTCCCGCAGCCACTGGTCTTCCCGGCCCGAGATGCGCACGACGCGCCAGGTCAACAGGCAGGTCAAATTCACTAAAATGAAGAACGCGCGCGCCGGTGCGGGCTGTGGGTCGAGAGTGAACGCAATAATCAAGGCCGGGGCCAGGCACGATAGCGCTGCAGGAAGCATGAAAAGGGCGCCGATCAACACCATGCGTGTTACGTACCGTGCCGGAGTTTTCAGAAGTGATCCTATGACGAAGATACAAGGTGCCTGGGCAACCAGATACTTGTACGCCGCCCAAACTTCGTCCCATCCAACTACAGGTATGGCCAGGGCTGCGCCGAAGGTGGCCATAAGGAGCCACCACCCAGCGCCAAGATGCCATATGTTTTGTTTCTCGCTCATGCGCCATGTTGGCACTGGCGCGGGAGGGAGCCATTGATAATTGGCAAGAAGCCGTCGCACCGGGAGGCGCGACGGTGGTTTGCTTTAATTGGCGGAGGCGACCTTGCGCAGTTCTACTTCCATATCGCCCGGGTTAGGGTAGGGGTAGGACTTGACCCAGGCGATAACGTCATCGCGTGACGCCGCATCTACCGCCCAATAGCCGGCAATCAGTTCCTTCACTTCGGCGAACGGACCGTCGGTGATGAAGGGTTTGCCGCCGCTGAACTTGACGCGCGCACCGCGCGCGGTGGACTTCAAGCCTTCGCCCGACAATGCAATACCAGCGGCGACGCCGGCATTGTTGGCGCGGTTCATGATGTCGATCACCACGGCAGGCGGCTCGAAGTCCTGCTCCGCTACAGCATCGGAGCGCAGCAGGATGGCCCAGGCGGCATGCTTGGGCGCTTCGCCGGTGTCGAAGCCTACGCAGCCGCCGGGGCAGCCGGCTTCGCGCACTTCGACCACGGCGCAGCCTTCAGCATCGGCCGAGGGCCAGCGCGCAGCCAGTTCGCTGGCGGCGCGGCGGTCTTCGGCTTCGATGAAGGTGAAACCGGCCACGCTCACGTCCGCAAACGGGCCTTCTTCGTACAGCCACTGGCCGTCGCGGCGGCGCATGCGCAAGCCGCCGTCGGCACTGGAGCGCAGCCATTTGGCACCCGGTACGGCCTGCACCAGTTCAGCGGACGGGAAGTTGTCCTTTTCCGACGCGGCGTCGGCCTTCCGAATAACCATGTACTGCATTGAAGTCTCCTTTATACGGGCGCTGCGATCTTGCTCGCGATGCGCGCTTCCTGTTCACGCAGTTCAGGCGTGAACTCGGCGCCGAAATCCTCGGCCTCGAACACTTGGCGGATTTCGATATCTGAGTCGCTTTCCATCGGATTGGGGCAGCGCTTGACCCATTCGATGGCTTCAGCCAGCGACTTTACCTGAATCAGCCAGAAGCCCGCAATCAGCTCCTTGGTTTCCTGGAACGGGCCGTCGACGACGGTGCGTTTGCTGCCCGAGAAGTGCACGCGGGCGCCGCGCGAACTTGGGTGCAGGCCTTCGCCGGCCAGCAGCACGCCGGCATTCACCAGTTCCTCGTTGAACTTGCCCATGGCTTCGAGCAGTTCGGTTTTCGGCATCTTGCCCGCTTCGGAATCCGGGGTGGCTTTTACGATGAGCATGAATCGCATGTTGTCGGTCTCCTCAGGCTTTGCAGTCAGGTGATTTGTCCATCATTTCCTTCATCCCTTCCTGCATCTGTTCGGGCGTCAGGTCGCGCTTGTGGGTGGCGATCGACCAGCTGTGGCCGAACGGGTCGACCAGCACGCCGTAACGGTCGCCCCAGAACATGTCTTCCGGCGGCATCTTGGCGGTGCCGCCGGCGTCGATGGCGCGCTTGTAGGCGGCGTCGACATCTTGCACGTAAATGTGCAGGGTCACCGGCGTGCCCTTGTAGTGTTTCGGGCCGAAGCAGCCTGCGTCAGGGAAGTCGTCGACCAGCATGATGTGCGAATCGCCGATGCTGATCTGGGCGTGCATGATCTTGCCGCCCGGGCCAGGCATGCGGGCGTTCTCTACCGCGTTGAAAGCATTTTTGTAGAATTCGATAGCGGCTGCGGCGCCTTCGCACACCAGGTGCGGGGTAACCGTGTGCATGCCTTCTGGAATCGCTTTGACAGTCATGGTCATTCTCCATTCATTGTTGAGGAAAGAGGACACTTTTGCGGCCTCCATATTCCCACGACGAACGCGGATGCGCCAGATCGACACGATTACAAAAGATTTTTTTTAGCCAGCCATTCCGGGGGGGGGGGCAGGCCGGCTGCCCCTGCGGGGATGGAACCCCTGACGGCAGAACAGACGGTTTAAAGCGCGCGCAAAGAAATAGTGAACTTCAGCCCACCACCCTCACGGTTGGCAACCTCCAGCTCCGCCTCATGCCGCGACAGCACCCGATCCACGATTGCCAGCCCGAGCCCAGCCCCATTCGCCTGTCCGCGCGCCGTATCCAGACGTGTAAACGGCTTCAACAGCTGCGCGATCTGATCCTCAGGCACGCCCACGCCATGGTCCTGCACCTCAATCACCACCCGCTTGGCCGTATGCATCCCCCGCACCGAGCACTTGATATCAAGCTCGGTCACCTCCGACCCCGGCGTCTTGCCATAGCGCCGTGCATTCTCAACCAGGTTGGCAATCACTCGCTTGAGGTCGGTCGCGTTGCCCAGCACATGCGCCTGTTCAGGGATCTCAGCCGTAACCTTGACATCGGAATGCCGGCCGGCCTCATGCGTGCAATCGGCCAGCAGCGCCGCCATATCCACATTGATAAAGCTGGAAGCCTCGGTTGGCTTGGCATAGTCGAGGAACTGCGCAATGATCGCATCCATCTGTGCAATATCCGACTGCATGCCCTCGCGCGCTTCCTGCGACAGGTTGGCCATTTCCACCTCGAGCTGCATGCGCGCCAGCGGCGTGCGCAAGTCGTGGGAAATACCGGCCAGGATCACCGCACGGTCGGATTCGACCTGCTGCAAGTCATCCACCATCTGGTTGAAGCTGCGGTTGGCCTGGCGCACTTCCTGCGGCCCGACTTCCGGCAACGGCTCCGGATGGCGGCCCTGGGCAATCTCGCGCGCAGCGGCGGTCAGGCGTTTCAGCGGCAGGTTGATCAGGCTGGAAATCAGCGCCGCACCAAGCAGCGACACCAGCGCCACCACACCGGCCCAGCCCAGCCATTCGACCGGACCCTGCAGGCGTTCGCGCTCCAGCATCAGCCAGTAACGGTCGTCGGCAATCTTGAAGCTGACCCAATAGCCCGGCACCCCATTGACTTCCGAGGAAAAACGGGTATCGGCGCCCAGCTTGGCGCGCACCAGGGTCTGGATGTCGGCCATCAGCCCCGAGCTTGGCGGCGGCGCCACCTCGTCGTCGTCCTCCATGGTGAACACGCGGATGCCTTCGTTCGACACCAGCTCGAACAGCAGCTCGCGCCGCAAGTCGGTCGCCGAATGGGTGAGGGCGGCGCGGGTGATGGTCACCACCGACACCACCTGGGCGGCAGTCTGCTGCGCCAGCGGCTCGCGCTGGACATAGTTGACCATGCCGAACCAGGCCGACATGGAGAGCGTGGTCAGCACGCTCAGCAGGAGGAAAGTGCGCCAGAACAGGCCGCTGGTCAGCGACGCCGGGCGTGGCATGCGGAATTTCATCGACAGCCCAAAATCAGCGTGGCTGGCCCTCGGGGATGAAGACGTAGCCCAGGCCCCACACCGTCTGGATGTACAGCGGGCTGGACGGGTCCGGCTCGATCAGCTTGCGCAGGCGGGAAATCTGCACGTCCAGGCTGCGGTCGAACACTTCGTACTCGCGGCCGCGCGCCAGTTCCATCAGCTTTTCGCGCGACAGCGGCTGGCGCGCATGGCGCGCAAACACTTTCAGCACCGAGAATTCGCCGGTGGTCAGGGGCACGGTTTCGCCGTTCTTCTTCAAGGTACGCGTGCCCAGGTCCAGCACGAACTGGCCGAACTCGAAGGTTTGCGGGTGCTCGGAAGGCGCGCCCGGGATTTCGTCCGGCTGCTTGCGGCGCAGCACGGCGCCGATACGGGCCACCAGCTCGCGCGGGTTGAACGGCTTCGGCAGGTAATCGTCGGCGCCCATTTCCAGGCCCACGATGCGGTCCACATCCTCGCCCTTGGCGGTCAGCATGATGATCGGGGTCTGGTCGCCGGCGCCGCGCAGGCGGCGGCAGATCGACAGGCCGTCTTCGCCGGGCAGCATCAGGTCCAGTACCAGCAGGTCGTAACGTTCGCGCAGCCACAGCTTGTTCATGGCGGTGGCGTTTTCGGCGGTGACGACGTTGAAGCCTTGCTCGGTCAGGTAGCGGCGCAGCAGGTCGCGCAGGCGGACGTCATCGTCCACCACCATGATCTTGGCCTGGTGGCCTTGCTGGCCGCCGGTCGCGGCTGGAGGGGTAGTGGTGGTATTCATGGGAAGGATTGATCTTGTTGAATTGTCAGATGCATGTCGCTATGGTAACGTCATATTGATTGCCGGTGCCATACCGGTGAAAACTCATTACAAATTCTTACAAACTTTACCCAGTCGCTCTTACTATGGGAAGTTGTAGCGCATACACTGCGGGCATGGATACGGCAAGTACGACGAGGACGGCGATGAAACTTGGTGCGAAAACAGGAGTGGGCAAAGCGGCTTTGGCGCTGTGCGCCGGCCTGTGCTGCACCTTGATGGCCGGCGCGCAAGCGCAGTCCGACCAGCGCGGCCGCCAGCAGGAACGCCGTGAAGCGCCACGCGACTTCCGCGACAATCGTATGAACGACGCCCGTGAGGCGCGCTATCCACGCCAGTATGAAGGAAGGATGGACGATGCGCCACGCATGGTGGACGACCGGGACAACGCAGACTCGCGCCGTACGGGCCGCATGACCCCCGACGAACGCCGCGACCTGCGCCGCCAGATCAATGAAGCGGGCCAGCAAGTGTATTCCCTGCCGCGCAGGCGGTGACTTTGTGACGTTTACGTAACGTTAGGAAAACTTTCGGCCCCAAAAACCTCCGGAATTTGATGTTTTGCGTGTAATATTGATTGCCCGCAAGACAACGCGCCCCGGCGCGCCCATGATCAGGGCACTGGAGGAGGAGCTTTGTCCCAAATTGCACAACAGGAGAGCGCCGGCAACCTGCCGGCCGGTGTAGTCCAGCGCCCCGACGGGGTCTACCTGGACATGCGCCTGCTCGCGCCTGAACTGGCCGCCGCGGTCGATGCCTTGTTCCGCAGCGGCTATGTGCTGCGCGGCCTGGATTACCCGGTGCTGGCGCGCGCCCTGTACGGCGCAGGGGCGGAACTGGCGCCCAATCCCGAAATGCTGGTACGCCTGGGCGACCGGCTCGAGCCATTTCCATCCGCGCGCAAGCCCCTGTACCGCAACGTCAAGATCCGCGACGGCGAGGCGGAATACTTCTTTGAACCGATTTACCTGCCGGCCGAGGAGCTGTCGGACGGCACGTTGCTGCCGGAAGGCCAGGCGCAACTCGATTTCGACGAATTCGTCGCCGATATGTGGCTGAAGAATGTGCGCTTCGGCATCCAGGTGGCGGCTGTGCGCGCCGCGCTGGCAGCACCCAAGGGTGAACGCGTGGCGGCGGCCCTCGACTTGGAGCCGACCCCGGCGCAGGACGCGCGCGTGGTTGAAGTGGCGTCCGAGCTGCACCGCAGCGATGCGCCGCGCCAGCGCGCGGACGGCACGGTCGACCTGACCAGCTTCCAGAACCGCTTCCCCCAGATCAAGCAGGGCATGCGCCTGCTGCAAAAACTGCCGGGCGTGCCGGGGGAGCCGGGCCGCAATATCGCCGGCCAGCCGCTGGCCGCGCTGGCGCCGAATGACGTCGATCTGGGCCGCCTTGCGGGCGAGGGCACGGTCATCGCCCGCGAGCCTGACGGCGAATTCCTGGTAGCCGCGCGCGAAGGTTTCCTCAATGTCGACCCGAAAAGCGGGCAGGTGGCGCTGAGCGACAAGATCATCAGCCGCGAAGGCGTGTCCGGCCGCACCACCGGCAACCTGGAGCTGATGGGCGCCTTTGAAGAATTCGGCGACGTGCAGGAGCTGCGCGACGTGAACGGCAGCGACATCACGGTGCACGGCGACGTGTTCGGCAACATCAACTCCAGTGGCGGCACCATCGTCCTGGGGCGCAACCTGGTGGGCGGCCGTGCCATCAATGCAAAGGGCGACATCCGCATCGAGGGCGTGGCCTCTGGCGCCACCATCCAGACTGCCTGCGGTACCGTCACCATCACCGGCCGCGCCGAAAGCTGCGTGATCAGCGCGCCCAGGGTGGTGATCGCGCAAGCCTCCAACTGCGAGATCTTTGCCGACGAAGTAAATATGGAGCTGGCCATCGGCTGCGCCGTCGCCGGCCGCAGCGTCATAGTGGAAAGCGCCGGCCCGCGCAAGAGCAGCGAAATGTTCGTCTATGTGGTGGTGAAAGACGTCGCCGGCCACGACGCCGAGCTGGAAGCGCTGCAGAAGCAGGTCGCTGTGCACGAGGTGGAAATTGCTGCCTGGCGCGCGGAACACGACCGCCTGAATGCCATGTCCGAGGTGCGCAGCTACCTGACGCTGGCGGAAAAGCTGCGCAAGGGCGAGATCCACCTGACGCCGGCGCAGGTGCCGCACCTGAAGAAAGTGGCAGGCGCGGTGGCGCCGCACATCAAGCAGATCGGCCAGCTGGTGCAATCGATCAAGGTGGCGGAAGATGCCATCGCTGGAGCGCGCGCCCGCCGCGACGAATTGGAAGCCCTCAAGCGCGATGCCGCCGCCCGCTCCTCGGTGCGGGTCAGCATGGTCGACGGCGAAGTGCTGGTGCGGACCTTGCCCCTGGGCGAGGCGGTGGCGGCCAACTTCATGGCGCAGCCCAAGGATTACAAAGCCATGCTGCGTGGCCCGCGGCTCGATAGCATGGCCATCTTCGCCGGCTCCACCGGCAGCGTAAACTGGCATGGCGCGGCCCCGGCCGAGGCGAGCGTAGCGTAGTGGGCCGATAGCCGTACAATGGCGCAAGAAGATAACCCGGGAGACAAGGTGCCTGCAGACGCTGCCACGGCCGCCGCGGCGGCTGGCGATCTGCCATCGTCGCTGGTCCAGCGTGCCGATGGTGTGTATTTCAAGGCGGAAGCCCCGGCGGCTTTGCTGCAGGCGGCTGCCAACCAGGTATTCCTGTCCGGCGCCTGCTTCCGGGGCCTGGATTACGGCGTCTTCATCCGCGCCGTGTACGGCGTCGGCCCCGAACTGCCGGAAGGCATGGACGGCCAGCCCCTGTGGCGTTTCGCCGACGACGTCGTGCCATTCCCCAGCGGGCGGCGCGACCTGTACAAGTCGGTGCGCATCGTCGGCGGCGAGGCGGAATATTATTTCGAACCGGTGTTTATTGAAGCCGAAGGCGAGGCGCCGGTTCCGGCCCATCTCGATTTCGGCGAGTTCGTGGCAGATATGTGGACCAAGGGCATCCGCTTCGGCATCGATGCGCCGGCGGTGCGCGAGGCCATTGCCAGCGGCAAGGTGGCGCGCCTGATCGTGGCGCGCAGGCTGCCGCCAGTGCCGGGACGCGACGCCGCCATCGTGGAGGTTTCGGAAAGCATCCACCGCTCCAATGCACCGCGCCTGCTGGCCAATGGCCGCTTCGACCTGCACAGTTTCCAGAACCGCTTCCCGCAAGTGAAAGCCCGGGCGCGGCTGCTGCGCCGCGAGCCGCCGCAGGCGGGCACGCGCGGCTTCGAGCTGTCCGGCATCGTGCTGGAACCGCCGCCGGCGCGCGACCTGGAGCTGGCCACGGTGGCCGGCGAGGGGACTGTGGTGGAACATCATGATGGCGTCGACTACCTGGTGTCTTCGCGCGAAGGCTTCATCAACGTCGACAGCAAGAGCAAGCGCATTTCCATCGGGCCCAAGATCGTCAGCCGCGAAGGCGTGTCCGCGCGCACCACGGGCAACCTCAAGCTCGACGGCGATTATGAGGAATTCGGCGAAGTGCAGGAGCAGCGCACGGTGGAGGGCGGCAATATCACCGTGCATGCCGACGTCTTCGGCAATATCGTCTCGCGCGGCGGCACCATCGCGCTGCAAAAGAACCTGATGGGCGGCAGCGCGACCAACGCCGACGGCAATATCCGCGTGGCGGGCGTCGCTTCCGGCGCGCTGCTGCAGGCGAAAAAAGGCGAGGTGGTGCTGGGCAAGGCGCAGAACTGTGTGATTACCGGTTCGCGGGTGATCATCACCGAGGCTTACAACTGCGAGATCATGGCCGACGAGGTGCTGATCAAGCTGGCCGCCGGCTGCGCCATTGCGGCGCGCCGCATCGAAATCGATAGCGCCGGCCCGCGCAAGCAGGCCGAAATGCAGCTCCACGTGATGGTGCCCGATACCGGCAAATACGACGACAAGCTGGCCGAATGCGCCTTCCGCGCGGACAAGCAGGAGCAGCAGGCGCAGCGCTGCAAGGAGCAGATGGACGCCATCACCGCCGACCAGGAAGTGCGCAACTACCTGCAACTGGCCAGCAAGGTGCGCAAGCAGGAAGTCACGCTGAACCAGGAGCAGCTGGCGCTGTTCCAGAAAATGGCGCTGAAGGTCGGCCCGTCACTGAAGATGGTGGCGCGGCTGCAAGTGGCGATGAAGGAAGCGCAGGCCGCGCAGCAGAAGGAACAGGAACTGGGTGAGCATGTCTACAAGCAGAAACTGTTGGTTGTCGGCGGTGCGCGCTGCACGGTACGCATGGTGGCCGGCGACATGGTAGTGCGCAAACTGGTGTTCAATCCCGACCTCGGGCCGGCCTACCTGCTGCCGCCAAAAGAAGTCAAACTGCGCGTCCGCGCCCCGCTGGGCACGCAGCCCCCGCTCTTCATCGGCAGCGGCGGCCAGTTCGACTGGAGCGGCAGCGCAGCATGAAAGTCGGGGTCAGGTCTGGCGGATTGCCAGACCTGACCCCGACTTTCAAATAGCAGCGTAGCAGGGCATGGCGCCCAGCGGCAGGTCGTGGAACAGGTTGTGGTCCGTGTCGTTGATTGCCCGGTTGGCTTGCAGGACCCGGATCTTGGACAGGTAATCGCCCACCGCCAGCACGCGCGCCATCGGCGTGCGCTGTTCCCCCTTGCGCATGGTTCCCTGTTCGCGGATCGCTTGCGTGATCGAGGGCGGGAAATTCCACGCTTCCGATATGCCGGCCGAAATGGCGAGCGACTCGTTGGCCAGGCGGGCGCGGAAGGTAGTCGAGCCCAGTTCGCCTGGCTTGGCACCAGCGCTGTCGAGCACTGGCAAGGCAGTCAACAGGCCCGCATTCACCACCAGCCCGGCCAGGAAGGCCTCGAACGGATCGACGCCGAATTCCGGCGCCAGCATACGGCAGGCGACGGCGCTTTTTTCGGACTGCTCCCAGATGCGCGGCGCCAGCAGCTTGGTGTAATGGCCCGAATTCAGGTCGATGATGGGGCGGAACGCGACCGTGGTGATCAATTGGCGCAAGCCCTCTTGCCCAACCACGATCACGGCGTGTTCGACGCTGTTGATGCTGGTCACCTCGCCGCTGTTCTGGATGGCGGCATTGGCCAGGCGCAGCACGGACCCCACCAGCACCAGGTCGTTGGAAATCTTGCGCGCGATGTCGGCGCCGGCGAAATTCTCGCTGCGCAGGCTTTGCAGCAGTTGCGGGATCACGCCCGGCATGCGGCGCAGCATGTCGGCCGCATTGTGCCCCGACTGCGCGGCCAGGATCAACTCGTGCAGCACGCGGCCCTCGGGCGCCGTGGTATCGAGCGATTCGTCCTGGTGCAGGCCAAACAGCCAGCGCTGGAAAGTGGCGTTGACCAGGTCCTTCTGTTCGAAATCGGGGCCGCCTTCGAGGGCGGGCGACAGCACCGGGACCGGCGCCGGCGTGGGCGTTGTCCGTGCCGGCGCGGCAGGAGCTGCCGGCTGGGGCCGGCTTTCAGGTGTGGCGAGCAATCGCTTCAGCCATTGGAACATGGGTGCTTTCCCAGCAATTGTTATGAAAGCATTGTAGCCCAGGCTGCAATCTTTGAGGATGGTCAAACTGCTTGCTGTTGCGTAACGGTACGATGGAACAGCGTATCAGCGGAATCAGAGGAGCAATATGGAAGCCGACCTGCGACAGTACCTGACGTTCCGCCTGGGCGGCCTTGAATACGCGCTGGACTACCGCCGCGTGCAGGAGTTGCGTCCATTGAGTGCGCTCGAACGCATTGCGTCGGGCGGGGAGATCGTTGAAGGCGTGGCTTTGTCGCGCGGGGTCATCATGCCCATCGTCGACATGCGCGTGGCGTTCGGCCCACGTCCGCTGGCGCACGATCCGCGCACCGACGTGATCATCCTGCAGCTTTCAACGTGCGTGATGGGGATGGTGACCGATGGTGTAACCGACCTGGTGTCGTTGCCGGCGAGCGCAGTCCACCCCCTGCCGCACGGGGGCGAGGAGGTGGACTACCTGCTGGGGATGGGACAGCTCGGCGAGCGCCGGCTGATCATGCTTGATATCGACCGCCTGATGGCGGTGCGCGCGGCGAAGCGCCCGCGTCAGGCGGCCAGTGCTTCGAGCTGCTCCTGAAGCTCGAGCCATTCGCCTTCCAGCTGCTCCAGCTCCTTGCTGCACTCGACCTGGTCGGCCAGCAGGGTTTTCAGCTTCGGCTTGTTTTCAGCTTCGTAGACGGCCGGATCGGCCAGGGCCGAGTCGATCGCAGCTTTCTGTTCGCTGCGCTGGGCCATGGCGGCTTCCACCTTTTTCAGGCGATTTTCCAAAGGCTTGCGCTGGGCCGACAGGCGCTGGCGCTGCTCGGCTTCCAGGCGCTTTTGTTCCTTGCGGTCGGTGGCGGAAAGCGGCGTGTCCTCGACTGCGCCGGCTGCCGGGGCGGCAGCATTTGCTGCGGCCGGTGCCGCAGCTGCAGGCTTGGCCATCTTGGTTTGCAGCAGCCAGTCCTTGTATTCATCGAGGTCGCCGTCGAATTCGCGCAGGCGGCCGCTTTCGACGATGATGAATTGCTCGGTGGTGGCGCGCAGCAGGTGGCGATCGTGGGATACGACCAGCAGCGTGCCTTCGAACTGCGCCAGCGCATCGGTCAGCGCCTCGCGGGTTTCCAGGTCCAGGTGGTTGGTCGGTTCGTCCAGCAGCAGCAGGTTAGGGCGCTGCCATACGATCAGGGCCAGCGCCAGGCGCGCTTTCTCGCCGCCGGAGAACGGGGCGATCTTGCTGGTCACCATATCGCCAGGGAAGTTGAAGCTGCCCAGGAAGTTGCGCAGCTCCTGCTCGCGCACGGTCGGCGCCATCTTCTGCAGGTGCCACAGCGGCGATTCGTCGTGGCGCAGCATCTCCACCTGGTGCTGGGCGAAGTAGCCGATCACCAGGCCTTTGCCGGTGGTGGCGGTGCCCGTCAGCGGGTCGATGTCGCCGGCGATGGTCTTGATCAGGGTCGACTTGCCGGCGCCGTTCACGCCCAGCAGGCCGATACGCTGGCCTTGCACCAGCGAGAAGGTCACGCCGCGCACAATGGTCTTGTCGCCTTGCTCGGTGTGGTAGCCGCAGTTCACGTCTTCCATCACCAGCAGCGGGTTCGGCGCGCTGACCGGATCGC
The DNA here is from genome assembly GCF_001425005.1 of Duganella sp. Root336D2. Taxonomy (GTDB): domain Bacteria; phylum Pseudomonadota; class Gammaproteobacteria; order Burkholderiales; family Burkholderiaceae_D; genus Rugamonas. Next base: position 194,405 of record NZ_LMDB01000036.1, read on the forward strand.
GGAATTCGAAACTGAATTCGGCAGCCGCGCGCAGCGGTGCCAGTTCTTCCATCCTGGCCAGCTGCTTCATGCGGCTTTGCGCCTGGCGCGCCTTGGTGGCCTTGGCCTTGAAGCGGTCGATGAAGGACTGCAGGTGGGCGCGGGCGCGCTGCTGTTTCTCGATAGCGGAAGCTTGCAGCACCAGTTGCGCCGCGCGCTGGCGCTCGAAGCCGGAATAGTTGCCCGAGTAGCGTTTCAGCTTGCGGTCGTCGATGTGGACGATCACGTTCACGATCTCATCGAGGAAATCGCGGTCGTGGGAAATGATGATCAGGGTGCCTGGGTAGCGCTTCAGCCAGTCTTCCAGCCAGATGATCGCGTCCAGGTCCAGGTGGTTGGTCGGTTCGTCCAGCAGCAGCAGGTCGGAAGGACACATCAGCGCCTGCGCCAGGTTCAGGCGCATACGCCAGCCGCCGGAGAAGCTGGCCACCGGCTGCTGCATCTGCTCCAGCGAGAAGCCCAGGCCGAGCAGCAGTTGCTCGGCGCGCGACTGCACGGTGTAGGCGTCGGCATCGGCCAGTTCGGCGTGGACGTGGGCAATGTCGATGCCGTGCTCCGGCAAATCCGGCAGCGCTTCCAGGCGCGCCAGTTCGGCCTGCAGTTGGCGCAGGTGGGCGTCGCCGTCGATGGCATAGTCGATGGCGGTACGCGGCAGGGCAGGGGTTTCCTGCGCCACGTAGGCCATGCGCCAGCTCTTCGGGAAATCGATGTCGCCCAGGTCCGGGTGCAGCTCGTTGCGCAGCATGGCGAACAGGCTGGATTTGCCGGCGCCATTGGCGCCGATCAGGCCGATCTTGTCGCCCGGGTTCAGGGTCAGGTCGGCGGATTCCAGCAGCGGCTTCAGGCCGCGCATTAGGCTGACGTTGATGAAGCGGATCATTTTCTTTGGTCGTTTCTTTGAAACCAGCAGTGCGGTGTCGGACCCCGCAGGCCAGACACCGCACTACCGGTTTAGAGTTTCAGTTGGTCAGCGGTAAGCAGGAACACCATATCGTCGCCCTGGCTGGTGGTCAGCCAGGTCAGGCCCAGTTCCCCGAAAGCCGCCTCCGCAAACGCTTTCTCATTGCCGATTTCAACGATCAGCAGGCCGTCATCGGTCAAGCGCTCAGCCGCGCCGGCGACAATCTTGCGTACCAGGTCCATGCCATCGGCGCCGCCGTCCAGGGCGATCTGCGGTTCATGCAGGTATTCCTTCGGCAGCTTGGACATCGACGAGGAATTCACATACGGTGGATTGGTGATGATCAGGTCGTACTTCTTGCCCGCCGGGACGTTGGCATACAAGTCCGACTGGATCAGGTTCACGCGGTCCGCGAGTTCGTACTTGTCGACGTTCCTGCGCGCCACTTCCAGCGCATCGCCGGAAATGTCGACCGCATCGACTGCGGCGTCGGGGAAGGCATCCGCCATCATGATCGCCAGGCAGCCGGAACCGGTGCACAGTTCCAGGATATTCGACACGTTCTCCGCATCATTGACCCACGGCGCGAAGTAGTTCGGGATCAGTTCCGCGATATACGAACGCGGCACGATGGTGCGCTCGTCGACGTAGAAGTTGTAGGTGCCCAGCCAGGCCTCATTGGTGATGTAGGCAGCCGGCACGCGGTCGTTGGCGCGGCGCTCGATCACAGCCAGTACTTCGGCGACTTCTTCCGGCTGCAGGCGCGCGTCCATGAACGGCTCCAGGCGGTCCAGCGGCAGCGCCAGGGTGTGCAGGGTCAGGTAGGCCGCTTCATCGTAAGCCTCGGCGCTGCCGTGGCCGAAGAACAGCCTGGCCTTGTTGAAACGGGTGACTGCGTGGCGAATCAGGTCGCGCGGGGTGGTGTACAGGGTGGTATCCATAGTTTTCTTCTTAGCGCAGGAGGTTTTCCAGGGTGCGGCGGTAGATGTTCTTCAGCGGATCGATAAAGCGCACTTCGATGTGCTCGTCGATCTTGTGGATGCTGGCGTTCGGGGGGCCAAATTCTATCACCTGGGGGCAGATCTGGGCGATGAAGCGCCCGTCGGAGGTGCCGCCGGTGGTCGATAGCTCGGTGTCGACGCCCGTTTCATCCTTGATGGCGTGGCACAGCGCCTCGGACAGCGTGCCGCGCGGGGTCAGGAACGGCAGGCCGGACAAGGTCCAGTCAAGCTGGTATTCCAGGCCGTGCCTGTCGAGGATGGCATGCACGCGTTCGCGCAGGCTCTCGTGCGTGGAAGCCGTCGAAAAGCGGAAATTGAAGTCGATGTGCATGTCGCCCGGAATCACGTTGTTCGCGCCCGTGCCGGCCTTGATGTTCGACATCTGCCAGGACGTCGGCAGGTAATACTCATTACCGTGATCCCAGACTTCCGCCACCAGCTCGGCCAGCGCCGGCGCGGCCAGGTGGATCGGGTTCTTCGCCAGTTGCGGGTAGGCGATGTGGCCCTGCACGCCCTTGATGGTCAGGCTGCCCGACAGCGAACCGCGGCGGCCGTTCTTGATCATGTCGCCCAGGGTCTTGTCGGAAGTCGGCTCGCCGACGATGCAGTAATCGATCGCCTCGTTGCGCGCCTTCAGCTTTTCCACCACCTTGATGGTGCCGTCGGTGGCCGGCCCTTCTTCGTCGGAAGTGATCAGGAAGGCGATCGAGCCTTTATGCCCAGGGTTCGCAGCCAGGAATTCCTCGCAGGCGACGACCATGGCGGCAATCGAAGTTTTCATGTCGGCAGCGCCGCGGCCATACAGCTTGCCGTCGCGGTGGGTCGGGTAGAACGGTTCGGACGACCACTTTTCGACCGGGCCGGTCGGCACCACGTCGGTATGGCCGGCAAACACCAGCACCGGACTTTCAGTGCCCTTGCGCGCCCACAGATTGGTCACTTCGCCGGAAATGATGGTCTCGCACTGGAAGCCCAGCGGCTCCAGCCAGGACTTCAAATGGTCCTGGCAGCCCTTGTCGTCCGGCGTGACGGACTCGCGCCCGAGCAGCTTTTCGGTCAGGTCGAGGGTACGGGACGCGCTCATGCCGCGAAAATTTCCTGGTACATGGCGTCGTTGAAACCGACATGCGCTTTCGGGCCGGCGCCAACCAGGACCGGGCGCTTGATCACGGACGGATTCTCCAGCATCAGGGCGACGGCAGCATCGGCGCCGGTAACGGCAGCCTTGCGCTCGTCGGGCAGGGCGCGCCAGGTGGTGCCCTTCTTATTGACCAGCACTTCCCAGTCCAGGGTTTTCAGCCAGGTGCGCACGGTGGCTTCCTCCAGGCCCTGTTTCTTGAAGTCGTGGAAGGTGAAGTCGTGCTGCTGGCCAGCCAGCCATACGCGGGCTTTCTTGACCGTGTCGCAGTTGGGGATGCCGTAGAGAATTATCATCGAGAAGTTGTGCTGGGGCCGCGCTGCAGCCGAAGGACGACATTATATCGTGGCACAGGGGGGGACAAGCCGTGTACGTTTTGCTAATGTTACTGAAGATCATCAAAGGACCAGCTGCATGACTGCCCCGACCAGGACCGAAGCGAAAATTGACACTTCCAATTCGCATTACCTGGAACAGCGGGCGCTGGAACTGGCGCTGTCGCGCGCCGCATCCGAGGGCGAACGCGCCGCCATCGAACGCCTGGCGGCGCTGCGCGCCGAACTGGAGGTGAAGCGTGAAGCGCACAGCCAGCTGATGAACGCCCGCCGCCATGCCCGGGGCGAGTTTTATAGCGACGCCAAGGTCAAGGCCATCAATGAAATGGGCCCGCGCCGCGAGGACCTGGACAAGACAGTCAACCATTACTACGCAAAGCAGGACGGCGCCAAGGGCGTGCTGAAGGTGCATGGCCTGTCGCATTTTGGCGCGGTGACGGTATCGCGGCGCAGCAGCCTTTCCGCAGCCCCGCCGGACATTATTGACGATGTGCGGCAGATGCTGGAGCTGGAGGACGCCTTCGCCGATGCCTGGGCCGCGGCAATTGACGATCCGGCCTACAACGCCGGCCTGGCGCAACGCCGGCTCGATGCGGCCAAAATGTTCCGCACTGCGAGCATGCCAATGTGGCTGGTCTCCCAGCCAGAGTGCCCAATGCAGCGCGATATGGATGCCGCGACACTTGGCCGTGCCTGGAGCAAGCTCGAATCGATCAGCGCGGAGCAGGGGCTGGCGCCGCTGTCCAACTACGTCGGCATTGATGGCCAGGCGGAAGAGGACGGCGCGCCGGCTGCGGAAGTGCTGGCAGCGGTGGATGGACTGCTGGCGGCTATTGGCGCTTCGACGAAAAAGCTGCCGGCTAAAAAGGCCACGCTGGCAGCGCTGGAAGAAGTGCGCGCCATCCTGCAATGGGCGGAGCAGCACCAGGCGCGCGTCTACTTCGAAGTTGAATTCTGAGCGGCGGCTTCAGGTCGCGCTGAAGGCCGGAACGTATATTTCGCTGAACTCGGGCGGGCGACGCTTGGGGCGGCCGCTGGATAGCTCGATGCATACCAGCTCCCAGCGAGCGCGCAGCACGGTAGTGTTGTCGCGCCGGCGCACCAGCTGGAAGCAGCGCTGCATCGAAAGGGAACTGTCGCCAGGCAGCAGCCAGGTACCGAGCAGCAGCTCTTCCCCCTCGTTCGTGGCGAAGATGTAATCGAACTCGCTGCGGCGGATCGCCATGCCGCGATCCAGGCGTTTGTAATCGGCCAGCGTCAGGCCAAGTGCGTTGGAATGCGCCCAGCCAGCTTCCTCGCACCAACGCACGTAGACCGCATTATTGGTGTGGCCGAGACCATCGATATCGCCCGCTCGCGGCGTGACGGGCACGATGAAGGGCGCCGGCCGATCCCAGCAAACTGCCGATTGCGCCATCAGCGCTTCTTGAGGATGGAGCCGAGCACGCCGCGGATGATTTCGCGGCCGACTTGCGAGCCGATGCTGCGGGCGGCGGATTTGACCATGGCCTGCACGGCGGTGTCGCGCTTGCTGCTGCCGCCGAACAGGCCGCCCAGCACGTCGCCCAAGATGGAGCCTCCACCGCTGTCTGCCGGCGCTTCGGCCGGCGCCTGTGCGGTGCCGCGGCCCATCGGGGCACGGCCGCCCGGGGCTGGCGCAGGGCTGGCGCCGGCGCCGCTCACGCGGCCGGTCAGCTTCTCGTAAGCGGATTCGCGATCGACGGCTTTTTCGTACACACCCGCCACGACCGAGTTGTCGCGCGCGGCCTGGCGCTCAGCAGGGGTGATGGGGCCGAGCTGCGATGCCGGCGGCAGCACGAAAGCGCGCTGCACGATTTGCGGCGTGCCTTTCTCGTCGAGGAAGGAAACCAGTGCCTCGCCGACGCCAAGTTCGGTTATCACTTGCGCCACGTCGATGGCCGGATTCGGACGGAAGGTCTCCGCGGCCGATTTAACCGCCTTCTGGTCGCGCGGCGTATAGGCGCGCAGCGCGTGCTGCACACGGTTGCCCAGCTGCCCCAGCACGGTTTCCGGGATGTCGAGAGGGTTCTGCGTGATGAAGAATACGCCCACGCCCTTCGAGCGGATCAGGCGCACCACCTGCTCGATCTTTTGCAGCAAGGCTTTCGGCGCTTCCGCAAACAGCAGGTGCGCCTCGTCGAAGAAGAACACCAGCTTGGGCTTATCGATATCGCCCACCTCGGGCAGGTTTTCGAACAGTTCGGACAGCATCCACAGCAGGAATACCGCGTAGATGCGCGGAGCGTTCATCAGCTTGTCGGCAGAGAGGATGTTCACCACCCCTTTGCCTGCCGCATCGGTTTGAATCAGGTCGTCGATGTTCAGCATCGGCTCGCCGAAGAACTGCTCGCCGCCTTGTTCCTCGATGGCCAGCAGGCCGCGCTGGATGGCGCCGATGCTGGCCGCGCTGACGTTGCCGTAGCTGGTCTTGTAGTCGGCGGCATTGTCGCCCACGTGCTGCAGCATGGCGCGCAGGTCCTTGGTGTCGAGCAGCAGCATGCCGTTGTCGTCGGCAATCTTGAACACCAGTTGCAGCACGCCCTCCTGGGTATCGTTCAGGTTCAGCATGCGTGCCAGCAGGGTGGGGCCGAGGTCCGAAACGGTGGCGCGCACCGGGTGGCCCTGTTCGCCGAACACGTCCCAGAAGGTGACCGGGCAGGCGGCCCATTGCGGGGTTTCCAGTTTCAGCGCTTCCAGGCGCTTGGCCATTTTCTCGCTCGCCGCGCCGGGCTTGGCCATGCCGGACAGGTCGCCCTTGATGTCGGCCATGAATACGGGCACACCGATATCGGACAGGGACTGCGCGATGCGCTGCAGCGTGACCGTTTTGCCGGTACCGGTGGCGCCGGTAATGCAACCGTGGCGGTTCACCAGGCTGGACAGCAAATCGAGGGAAAGGGTGTCGGTTTTGGCGATCGGCAGGGCGGTGCTCATAGGGACAGAATTTCTTGTTGATATGAAATTCCGATCATACCATCAGGCTTGCCGATATCGACTTCGTGTTGCGGACAGCGTGGCCAGGCCAATCAATAGCAGCGCAATCGTTGCGGGCTCAGGAATCGACACCGTAGTCGCCAGGTATTCAGCTCCCGAGCCGGACTGGATGGTGGTGCCTTCAGGGACCAGGAATTCCAGCGTCGCTGTATTCCCGAAATGGGCAAAGCCGCCGAAAGTACCGCTGACCTGCAGCAGTGCTGCGAGTGAAATCGGAACGCCATAATCCAGTGCGAACGTTGCGCTCAGGCCGGGGCTGCTGGCGCTTGCCAGGGGTTCGGGAAGGTTGCCGAACCAGTCGGCGACGAGGGCAATATTATGCCCGTCGACAGTCAGGGAAACCGTCATGCTGGCGGAAGTTCCCTGCGTTTCCTCCCCAGCGCCGCCAAGCGTGCCTTCGAAATGCAGGACAACAGTAACTTCCTGTGGGCCGCTAAGTCCTCCCAAGGTGACTGTGTCGCTGAACTGGGCCAGGGACGAGCCAGTACTCATGCTGACGAAGCCGCCGCCCGGTGCAGCGGCATATGAGCTGTCAACACTGGCTTTCAGCACGCCGTAGCCGGCTTGCGCAAGGATCGATCCGTACTGGTCGCTGAAAGTAAGCGCCGTTGTGTCCTGGGCTGTCGAATTGACCACGGCAGGGCACGGTGCGCCGCAGGAAAAGTAGGAAATACTCGACAGCAGCGAGGCCCTGGCCCATGGTCCGCTCAACAGCAAGAAAGTCAGCAGGGACAGGCGTAGTAAGGAATTCATGATCCCCTCCGGAGCGGGCTCGACAAAGTCGATTGCTGTTTGGAGGTGACGCAAGAAATGCACCCGAATAACTAAATTCCATGAATTCAGTTACTTATGGTTGCAGCTTTGTTGGGACCAGGTTTGAGTGTAAAGATTGGCGACACGGCGGGCAAACAATGCCCGCCGCGCGCGTTGCCTGAACTCAGGAGTTCAGGGTGAACTCGGTGAAGGAGGCGTCGGTCGGGGATTTCAGTTCTTCTTCCTCGACAGGTGGTGGCGCTTCCGCGCCATGGTTCAGCAGCCACAGCAAGTTGGTGGCGGAGTCGGCATTGGCCAGCGCCTCATCCTTGGTAATGGCGCCTTCCATGACCAGCTTGTACAGCGCCTGTTCGAAGGACTGCGAGCCCGGCGACAGGGATTTTTCCAGCGCTTCCTTGATCTGGCCGATCTCGCCCTTCTCGATCAAGTCCGAGATGTAGCGGGTGTTGACCATGATTTCGACCGCCGGCGTGCGGGTGCCGCCGCCGGCCGAACGGATCAGGCGCTGCGAGACGATTGCCTTGATGGTCGAGGACAAGTCCTGCAGCAGGGCCGGGCGGTTCTCGATCGGGTAGAAGGAAATGATACGGTTCAGCGCGTTGTACGAGTTGTTCGCGTGCAGGGTGGCCAGCACCAGGTGGCCCGACTGCGCGTACGCCATTGCCGACGCCATGGTCTCGCGGTCGCGGATCTCACCGATCAGGATGCAGTCCGGCGCCTGGCGCATCGAGTTGCGCAGCGCGGTGTAGAAGTCTTTGGCATCGGCGCCGATTTCGCGCTGGTTGACGATCGACTTCTTGTTGCGGAACAGGTACTCGATCGGGTCTTCCAGCGTCAGGATGTGGCCCGAACGCAGCTCGTTGCGGTGGTCCAGCATGGACGCGATGGTGGTCGACTTGCCGGAACCGGTGGCGCCGACCAGCAGCACCAGGCCGCGTTTTTCCATGATCATGTCGGCCAGTACCGGCGGCAGGCCCAGTTCGCCCAGCGGCGGGATGGCCGCAGGGACGAAACGGAACACGGCGGAAATGCTGCCGCGCTGGCGGAAGGCCGACAGACGGAAACGGCCCAGGTTGGCCACGGAGATACCCATGTTCAGCTCATTGGACGTGTCCAGTTCTTCCAGCTGCTCGGGCGAGCAGACCTCAGCCAGCAAGGCCTCCAGGTTTTCGGGCTCGAGCTTTTGCTGGTTGATCGGGATCAGAAGACCGTTGATCTTCAAATGCACCGGCGAGCCTACGGCGAAAAACATATCCGAGGCGTTTTTTTCCTTCATTAGCTGGAACAGGCGGTCCATAGCCATTTTTTGGGTATCTCCTTGTTACGGTTATACGCCGCGCAGCAATTCGTTAATGCCTGTTTTGGCGCGGGTTTGCGCATCGACGCGCTTGACGATGACGGCGCAGTACAGGCTGTACTTGCCATCGGCCGACGGCAACGAGCCCGAAACCACCACGGAGCCGGCCGGCACACGGCCGTAGAATACCTCGCCGGTGGTGCGGTCGTAAATCTTGGTCGACTGGCCGATGTACACGCCCATCGAAATGACCGAGTTTTCTTCCACAATCACGCCTTCCACGATCTCGGAACGGGCGCCGATGAAGCAGTTGTCTTCGATGATGGTCGGGTTGGCCTGCATTGGCTCCAGCACGCCGCCGATGCCCACGCCGCCGGACAGGTGCACGTTCTTGCCGATCTGCGCGCAGGAACCCACGGTGGCCCAGGTGTCGACCATCGCGCCTTCGTCAACGTAGGCGCCGATGTTCACGTAGGAAGGCATCAGCACCACGTTCTTGCCGATGAAGGAACCGCGGCGCGCCACAGCTGGCGGCACCACGCGGAAGCCGCCCTTGGCGAAATCTTCGGCCGAGTAGTTGGCGAACTTGGTAGGAACCTTGTCGTAGAACTGCATGGTGCCGTCGGACGGCATGACCACGTTGTTCTCCAGGCGGAACGACAGCAGCACGGCCTTCTTGACCCACTGGTTGACGATCCAGGCGCCGTTTTCTTTCTGGGCTACGCGCAGCGAGCCGTTGTCCAGGCCGGCCAGCACGTGGCTGACGGCGTCGCGCACTTCGGCAGTGGCGTTGGACGGGTTGATCTCGGCGCGGTTGTCCCACGCGGCTTCAATAATTTGCTGGATGCTCATGATTTCTTCAGTTGTTGGCAGAATTGGACGATACGGCGCGCCGCTTCCAGGCCTTCCCCGGTTTCGGCAACCAGCGCCATGCGGATGCGGTTGCGGCCCGGGTTGCTGCCGTGGGCGTCGCGCGCCAGGTAACTACCCGGCAGCACGGTGACATTGTACTCGGCGTGCAGGCGGCGCGCGAATTCGGTGTCGGACAGGCCGCTGCGGGTCACGTCGGCCCACAAATAGAAGCCGGCGTCCGGCATTTGCACCTCCAGCACCTCCTGGATAAGGGGTGTGATGGCGGCGAACTTAGCGCGGTATTGTGCGCGGTTTTCCTCGACATGGGTTTCGTCGGCCCAGGCGGCGACAGAGGCGGCCTGCACATGCGGGCCCATGGCGCCGCCGTGGTAGGTGCGGTACAGCAGGAATTTCTTCAGCACTTGCGCATCGCCGGCCACGAAGCCGGAGCGCATGCCCGGCACATTCGAACGCTTGGACAGGCTGGAAAACACCACCAGGCGGGCATATGGCTCGCCTTCCCTGGTCAGGCCCAGAATATTGGCGGCCTGCATGGCGCCCAGCGGCGGCTCGTCGCCATGGTAGATCTCCGAATAGCACTCGTCGGCGGCGATGATGAAGTTATAGCGTTCCGACAGCGCGAACAGGTGCTCCCAGTCGGTCAGCGTCAGCACGGCGCCGGTCGGGTTGCCCGGCGAGCAGAGATACAGCAGGCGTACGCGCTGCCAGACTGCTTCCGGCACGCTGTCGTAATCCGGGGAGAAGTTGCGGGCCGGGTCGGAATTGACGAAATACGGCTCGGCGCCGGCCAGGAAAGCCGCGCCTTCATAGATCTGGTAGAACGGGTTAGGGCACATCACCAGCGCGCCGGTATCGGGCGCGATCACCGTCTGCGCGAACGAGAACAGTGCCTCGCGCGAACCGTTCACCGGCAGCACCTGGGTAGCGCGGTCCAGCGTCGGCAGGCCGTAGCGGCGCTCCAGCCAGGACGCGATGGCATTGCGCAGCGCCTCGCTGCCGGCCGTTACCGGGTAGTTGGCCAGGCCATCCAGGTTATCGATCAGTGCCTGGCGGATGAAGGCCGGGGTGGGGTGCTTCGGCTCGCCCATGCCCAGGCTGATCGGCTTGAAAGCGGGGTTGGGCGTGCTGCCGGCGAAGAGCTGGCGCAGTTTTTCAAACGGGTAGGACTGCAGCTTGTCGAGATGTGGATTCATGGCGCGTACGGCTGGTTGAACCATTGATTATAGCCGTACTGGGCAACTGTGGCGTTGCTGCAAAATTGACAAGAGGCTATGATCGATACATGAAGGCCACAACTCCCGAACCTGACCTGCTCGTGCAGGAAACTGTACGCGATGCCGCCGTGACCCGGCGTGTCGGGCAGTTACGCTTGATCGCCGGCCTGATGCAAGGCGCTATATTGTATTTTTTATATCGCGCGCAGCAATCTGGCGCCTGGCCCGCGAATCAGGCCGCACTGTATTTGCCGCTGGTGCTGGCCGCGATCGTGCTGCCGGCGCTGCTGATTTCCAGCCTGGGCCACCTGGAACGGCGGCCATTGGCCTTGTGGCTGGGGGCCGCTGCCGCAGTACTGGCCATGGTTGGCATGCATGACGCCTGGCGCAATGCCCTCGACCACGCGCCCGTGCTGCGCCCAAGCTTCCTGGTGTTCCCGTTCTGCATAGGCTTCTTCTTCGTCGCCCACAGCCTGGTGATGGCCGGTGCACACGACCGGCGCTGGGTCGCGCATTACGCCACCTGCTTTGAAAGCGCCTGGAAGCTCGCCATCCAGCTATTGTTCGCCGGCTTATTCCTGCTTGGCGTGTGGCTGGTGATGTGGATGGGCGCGGCACTGTTTGGCCTGTTGAAGCTGGATTTCCTCGAACGGCTGCTGTTGAAGTCCTGGTTCTCGGTACCGCTGGTGTGCGTGGCGTTTTCCAGTGCCATGCATACCACCGACGTGCGGCCTGCCATCGTGCGCGGCATCCGCAGCCTGTTGCTGGTGCTGATGGCGTGGATCCTGCCGATCGCCATGCTGCTGGTCGGCGGCTTCCTTGCGTCGTTACCGTTTACCGGCCTTGAGGTCTTGTGGCAGACGCGCCACGCCACGGCCGTACTGCTGGCAAGTTGCGCGGTGCTGGTGGTGCTGGTCAATGCCGCTTTCCAGGCCGGCGACGCGGCGGGCGGGCTGGCGCGCATCGTGCGCCTTGCGGCCCGGGTAGCATGCTTCTTGCTGACGCCGCTGGCGGTGCTGGGCGTGTATGCGCTTGGCTTGCGGGTGGCCGATTACGGCTGGACGCCGGACCGGGTGATCGCGGCAGCCTGCCTGCTGGTGGCCTTGTCCTATGCCGGCGGATACCTGCTTGCCGCGGTGCGCCGTGGCGGTCCCTGGCTGGATGGCCTGCGCCAGGTGAATATTGCCGCAGCATTCCTGTCGCTGGCGGTGTCGCTTGCCATGTTCACGCCGGTCGCCGATCCGGCCCGCATTTCCGTGGCCGACCAGGTGGCGCGCCTGGCGCGCGGCGCCACGCCTGCCGACAAGTTCGACTACGGATTCCTGCGTTACCATGGCGCGCGTTACGGCATGCAGGCATTGCAGGCGCTGGCTGCACGCGGCGCAGGTCCTCAGGCCGCGGCCGTACGTATTCGCGCGGCCGATGCACTGGACGAGCGTTATGAGGGCGGGACGGCAGCGCGGGCATCTGCTCCAGCCGCCGGGCCGCCTGACCTCCGCGTGTGGCCAAAGGGCGCGCAATTGCCGGCTGGCTTCCTTACGCAGGATTGGATGAGGACGTGGCAACCGTACACGCCGCCAAGCTGCATGCGCGGTTTGGGCAGGCGCTGTGATGCCATCGTGCTTGATGGCGATGGCGATGGCCGGCCGGATGTGCTGGTGCTGGGTGAGGAGCGCGGCGACGGCGCCGCACTGCTATCGGAGCGAAATGGCAAATGGGAAGTCATCGGCCGGCCGTCAACGGCCCTCGCCGGTTGCCCGCGCTTGCAGCAACGCTTGCGGGCCGGCCAGTTCAAACTCTCTCCCACGCCCTTGCGCGACATCGAGGTGGACGGCCAGCGCATCGTCCTGGTACCGCCGGAACCCGAGCTGCCTGATTGCGCGCCGCGCTAGCCGCCGGCCACGCCCTGGCTCGCCAGCAGCGCCGTCATCCGGCGCCAGTGCGAGCCGCGCCAGAAAACGCCCCGGCAAACGTCGCAAGTCAGGAATTGCTCCTGCGAAGCCCGCACCGATGGCGGCAATTGCGCCGCCACATCGGCCTTCGCCACTTGCCGCAGCGGCGCATTGCAGGCCAGGCAAAGCGTAAACGGCCGCGCGCTGGCTGCCAGGTCCAGGCGCCGGAAGATCTCCGCAAACTGCTCCGCAGGCTTCAACGCCCGCACATAGCAGCCATGCGTGATCCCGCGCCGCTTCAGCAGGTCGCGGTCGCGGGTGAGGGCAACGCGCCCTTCCTCCTCCGACAGCGAGGCCACGGTCGGATCGTCAATCCGGTTGTCATACAGCGTGTCGAAGCCCGCCATGCGCAGCAGCCGCGCCAGCCCGCCCAGATGGGCGTCGGCCACGAAACGCATCACACGCAAAGGTTCGGCGCGCACCCGCAACAGGGGTCGCACGTCGAAAGCCTCGAACTTGGGATAGACCGCCACCCGGTCGCCATCGCACAGGATGCGCTCGAAGCCCGATGATTCGCCGTTGACCAGGATCAGTTCAACCTCGGTATGCGGCACGCCGAGCGCCTCGATCATGTGCTTGGTGGTAGCGGCACGGGCGCACGTCACCGTGAATTCAACCTTGCGACGCCCGCGCGGCAGGAAGTCGTTTAGTTCTTCGTAGAAGCGGAAGGTGGCGCTGACCATGCGTCAGTATAAGGTGATTGCGCTGGCTGTCGCTGGTTCCGGGCGATCTCTGCCTTCAGCCATTTACGGAATGCCCGCACCTGCGGTTTTTGCATGGCGTGTGGAGGGATCACCAAATAGTATTCGTCCGCGCAAGGTATGGCGAGGTCGAACAGGCGCACCAGATGTCCCGAGGCAATCTCCTGCATTGCCACGATATGACGCACCAGCGCTACCCCGTCACCGTCGACGGCGGCACGAATCTGCATGGATAAGTCATCGAACATGACACCGCCGGAGGGTTCAGGCAGGCACAGTTCGGCCGCCTGGAACCACGGTGTCCAGGGGTCCTCCGAACGCAGCAGGGTGGCCTGTTCCAAGTCACTTGGACAGCGCGGCAATTCGCCCTGACGGTAACGCGGGCTCGCTACAGGATAGAGCACCTCGCCGCTCAGGCGCTCCGTTTCCAGCCCGGGATATTTGCCGCGTCCGAAACGGATGCCGATATCGATCCCTTCCTGCGCCAGGTCCTGTAACTGCTGGCCGACTTGCAGGATTACTTCAACCTCTGGATGTTGTTCGATAAATTGCCGCAGCCGGGGCGCCAGCCAGCGTGCCGCAAAGGAGGGGATCGATGTCACGCTCAAGCGCTGCAACCCTTGCTGCGGTCGCAACTCGGCCGCGCCATCCGCCAACTCCGCCAGGCAGCGCGCCACGGTAGCGGCATAGCGTTGTGCCTCAGGCGTCGCAGTGACCTGTCGCCCATTGCGGGTGAACAGTTGCACGCCCAGCTCCTCTTCCAGGGTTCTTACCTGATGGCTGATTGCTCCGTGCGTCAGGCACAGTTCCGCCGCCGCGCGCGAAAAATTATCGTGGCGAACCGCCGCCTCAAAGGCGCGCAGTGCGGAAAGGTTGGGAAGTCGCATGTGAGTGGTATTAGCAAGGCGGTCAAAAATATATCGTTTTGGCTAGTAATTGGCAAGCAATATCATGCGCTTACTGTTAACCAAACCCGAGCATTACCATGAGTTTCAAACTATATGTAGACAGCCAGTTCATCAGTCCTTACGCCATTTCCGCTTTTGTTGCCCTGCGCGAAAAAGGCCTGGAGTTTGCGATCGAGACCGTCGACCTGGATGCCGGCCAGAACAAGGAATCGTCCTATACCGCCAAGGCCCTGACCGGCCGCGTGCCCTGCCTGGTGCACGACGACTTCATGCTGACCGAGTCGAGTGCCATTACCGAATACCTGGAAGAGATGTACCCTGCACCGAGATACCCGAGCTTGTACCCGGTGCAGACGGAGAAGCGTGCCATTGCTCGCCAGATCCAGGCCTGGATTCGCAGCGACCTGCTGGCGCTGAGGGAAGACCGCAGCACCTACACGGTGTTCTACAAACGGGCGGACCAGCCCGAACAGCCGCTCTCGCCCGCCGCCCAGGCGGCCGCGGACAAGCTGCTGCGGCTGGCCGACCGCGTGGTCAACGGCGATTGCCTGTTCGGTAGCTGGTGCATTGCCGACACTGACCTCGCCATCATGCTGAGCCGCCTGGTGGTGAACGGCGACCCGGTGCCGCAAAAACTCAAGGATTACGTGGCCTTCCAGTCTCAGCGCGACTCCTTGCAAGCGTGGCTGAAGAAAATCAACCCGGTGCCATTGCAGCACACGAAGACGTTGGGCACCTGAAAGACCACGGCAGTCGTCAGGGGGGGCGGGCGCGGCGTCGGGCCGGCTCTATGCAACGGCCGCGCCGGCGCGCATCGGGCACTCCTCCATCTGCGCACCGAGGCGGCGCACCAGCTCGCCGCGCAGTTCCTGCAGGCCGCCGATGCGGCGGTCAA
Source organism: Duganella sp. Root336D2 (assembly GCF_001425005.1). Lineage (GTDB taxonomy): Bacteria > Pseudomonadota > Gammaproteobacteria > Burkholderiales > Burkholderiaceae_D > Rugamonas. The sequence goes on from NZ_LMDB01000036.1 coordinate 209,448, forward strand.
TATCGGCCAGCTTGCCCTGCAGGGCCTCACGCAATGCCGCGGCGGTGGCTGCGCTGTCGCGGGCCGGGGCCAAGAGCAGGGGCAGGTCGGCTTCGATCTCCTGCAAGGTAAAGCCCAGTGCCTGCGCCAGGCGGATATAGCGCAGCCAGTCGGCCGCTTCCTCCGGATAGTCGCGGTAGCCGTTGACGCTGCGGCGCGCGGCCAGCAAGCCACGCTTCTCGTAATAGCGCAAGGTATCGCGGCTGAGGCCTGTCGCCTCGGCCAGTTCGCCGATCTGCATGCTGCTGCTCCCAAAAAAGTGCTTGACCATGGAGTGTACTCCAAGGTTTAAGCTGCGCAGCATGAAAACCCAAAACATCCACAAGCTGGTGCGCGCCAGCGCCGCCTACGACCTGCTGCTTACCGCACCCTTTGCCACCCCATGGACCTTCGCCCTTGCGCACGGCCAGCTGTCCGCGCTGAATCAGGCGCTGGGCGGCCTGCCGCTGCCGGCCTTCGGCGCCATGCACCTCCTGTTTGCCTGCCTGATGGGAAGCATCGTGCTGGTCTGGTCCTGGCTGCGCCTGCGCGACCCGCAACCGCAATTCGCCACCTACGACGGCACCGCGCGCTTCCTGTTCAGCACCTGGTTTGCGTGGACATTGGCCGGCGGCGGGCTGCCGCTGGTGTGGCTGTTCATCGTCCCCGAGTTCGCATGGGGCGTCGCCCAGTGGTATGCTGTTCCTCCGTTGAGCAAAAGGAGAGGGTGATATGCAAGCGCAACCTTTAATTGCTGTCAGCAACGTCGAGGCAGCCAGCCGCTGGTACCAGAAAACCCTGGGCCTGAAGAGCGGCCATGGCGGCAACGACTATGAGCAATTGCTGCACGACGGACGCATGGTGCTGCAGCTGCACCGCTGGGACGCCCACCACCATCCCCACATCGGCAATCCCGAGCAGCGCCCCTACGGCAACGGCGCGCTGCTGTGGTTCTGGACCGACGATTTCGACGACGCGGTCGACCGCGCCACGGCTGCCGGCGCGACTGTGCTGGAAGGACCGAAAGAGAACAGCAATGCGCAGCACAGGGAGTTGTGGCTGCGCGATCCGGAAGGTTATGTGGTCGTGCTGGCCGGGCCTTACGGCGACGTCGGCATGTAGCTAGCGCCAGGTCTCGCGCGCCACGCGCAGCATATTGCGGCCCAGGACCTGTTCGATTTCGTTGGGCGCCATGCCCAGCTTGCGCAGTTCGAGCGGCAGCGAGCGCCAGGCATAGATCGGCACGAACGAAGGCGAACGGCCGGCGCGATAGCCGGCCGGCTCCGGCCACCACCATGCCGGGTTGAAGCCGCCGGGCGGCGTATCGTCCAGGTCCTTTTCCCTGAAGCAGATATCCAGCCCGACGCCGGCGTGCGCCACGCCCACCAGGTCGGCCACATACGCCACATGGCGCGCCACGTCAGCCGCAGTCGGCTGCTCGCTGCCGAGGAACCAGGACAGGCCGGACACGCACACCACGCCGCCCGTCGCCGCACAAGCCTGGATCTGTTCATCGGTCACATTGCGCCCATGCGGCACCAGCGCGAAAGGATTGGCATGACTGAACACCACCGGCTTGCTGGAAGCTTCCATGATCTCCAGGCTGCACAGGCGGCCGGTGTGCGAGCAATCGACCATGATGCCCGCCTCGTTCACAGCCTGCAGCACCCGATGGCCCAGGCGCGTCAGCCCGCGCGCCGTGTCATGGCAGCCATCGGCGACGTTGTTGTTACGGTTGTAGGAGAACAGCATCTGGCGCACGCCCAGCCGGGCATACACTTCGGCCATTTCCGGCTGCTCCATCAACGGCATTGCGCCTTCCAGGTCGAAGCCGATAGCCAGCACCCCGTCCGCCGCGGCCTGGATCACTTCATCCACGCCGGACACCAGGCGGTAGCGCCCGGGACTGGCGGCAATGGTGGCGCGGTAGCCGGCAATCACCGACATCACCTGCGAAACCGGATTCATGTCGGCGCCCACGTTGACCGACACATAGTTCACGCCCGCGGAATGGAGCTGGCTGAGGGGTGAAAAGTCCGCCTGCGGATGCTGCGGCAGGCAGATGTGGGCGTCCCAATTGATCATTCTTCTGTAAATGTTGGTAGTTTGATAGCAAACGTATAGTCGCATGAAACCCGGCGCAAGGTATACTGCCGGCTTATCCAATCCAAGCACGCCATGACATTCTCCAGCCTGGGCCTCGCGCCCGCACTGCTCAACGCCGTCACCGAGACCGGCTACAGCACGCCCACCGCCATCCAGACCGCCGCCATCCCGCCCGCTTTGCGCGGCGCCGACGTGCTGGGACAGGCGCAAACCGGTTCCGGCAAGACGGCCGCTTTCGCGCTGCCGCTGCTGCACGCCCTGCTGGAGTCGGGCGGCGCCGGTTCCGGCCAGCGCAAGCTGTACGCGCTGGTGCTGGCGCCAACGCGCGAGTTGGCGGCCCAGGTTGGCGAGACGCTGCGCGGACTGGCCTCGCATTTGCCGTCGCCTGTCAAGGTTTCAGTGGCCTTCGGCGGCGTCTCGATCAACCCGCAGATGATGGCGCTGCGCGGCGGCACCGACATCATGGTCGCCACGCCTGGCCGCCTGCTCGACCTGGTCGAGCACAATGCCCTCAAGCTCGATAGCACCTCGGTGCTGGTGCTGGACGAAGCGGACAAGCTGCTGGACATGGGCTTCGCCGACGAAATCGCCCGCATCATGGCCTTGCTGCCGGCACGCCGCCAGAACCTGTTTTTCTCGGCCACCTTCCCGCCGGCCGTGCAGGCACTGGCCGACAAGCTGCTGCACGAGCCGGTGCGCGTGGCCACCATGGACGAAGCGGGCGACACACCCGACATCACCCAGCGCGCGATCGAGGTCGACCAGTCGCAGCGCACCTCGCTGCTGCGAATCCTGCTGAAAGAAGAGGGCTGGCGCCAGGTGCTGGTGTTTGTCGCCACCAAATACGCCTCCGAGCACGTGGCCGACAAGCTGCGCCGCGGCGGCGTGGCAGCGGAAGCCTTCCACGGCGACTTCAGCCAGGGCGCCCGCAGCTCGGTGCTGAACGACTTCCGCGAAGGCAAACTGAAAGTGCTGGTTGCAACCGACGTCGCAGCCCGCGGCATCGACATCGCGCAACTGCCGGTCGTGGTCAACTACGACCTGCCGCGCTCCCCGGCCGACTACACCCACCGCATCGGCCGCACGGGCCGCGCCGGCGCTTCCGGCCTGGCGGTCAGCTTCATCACCCCCGACGCCGAACAGCACTTCCGCCTGATCGAAAAGCGCCAGGAAGTACGCGTGCAGCGCGAACGCCTGGCCGGTTTCGAGCCCACCGAGGAAGCCAAGCCGCTGCCCCCCGGCGCCGACGACGGCACCGGCGGCATCAAGGGCAAGCGCAAGAGCAAAAAAGACAAACTGCGCGAAGCCGCCGCCAAGTCCGCCAGCTGACAACAGCCGCGCTCGTGTCACACCATGGGGTCACACCCTAAGTGTGACACGCTCTCAACAATGAATGTGCTTGAGCTCGTGTCACACTCGGGGTGTGACCCCAAGGTGTGACACGGCCTCGGCTGTTATGGGGTGGTGGCGAGCTTGATGCGGCGGCGCAGGCGCTCGGCTTCGCTGGTGTCGCCGGCTTGCTCGGCGCGCTGCAGCTGGACGTTCAGCCAGGCCAGCACCGCCCGGCGCCAGCCTTGGGCGGAGGCGGTGTTGATGGCTGTCGTCACCAGTTCCGGCGTGGCGCGGTTGGATCGCAGCAGTGCCCCGGCGGCGACCATGCGCGACAGCGGATCGCTGACGGCGGCGGCTGCCGCTGCTGCTGCGGTGTCGCTGGCAGCTGCGGCAACCGCGCGTTGCGGCTCGGGCAGCAGGGCGGCCTCGGATGGCGCGGCGCGGCCGGCGAGGTAGCGCGCGTAAGCCTGGTCGGCGGCCGACGCGTCCGGCTGCAGCGGCGTGAAGCCGGGACATTCTTCGAATACCAGCGCCGCTACCTGCACCGCGCAGCGCAGCAGCTCAATGCGGATTGCCAGCGCCGGCTGCGCGGTACTGCCAACCTGGCTGCGCGCCAGCGCGAATTCACGCTCTGCGACCGCTGTCTTGCCTTCCATGTAGGCCGAGGTGGCGCGCTCGGTTGCGCCGGCGGCGTTCAACTGCCAGTCCGGCACCCGCGGACCGCTGCTGCAGGCGGCCAGCGCAACGGCAGCCAGTATTGCGGCGAATTTCGTCATCCTCATGGCAGCTTGATCTCCGGTTCACTGCGCTTGAACGGCCATTTGCGGTTCAGCTCATTGATCATCTGTTCCACCTTGCGCAGGTTGGCATCGACTTCGGCGCGCAGCGTGCTGAGGTCTTCGGTGGCCTCGCGCGTGTTGGCGCCGACGGCTTGCGCCTCCACCAGCACCGCATCCAGCTTCTTCAACGAGTTGCGGGCATCGGCCAGCAGGGCATTCAACTGCTGCACTGCCGCCTGCGTATCGTTGGCCAGGCCTTTGTCGCCGAATACGCGTTTGTCGGCATTGCCCACCAGGCTATCGGCCTTGACCACCAGCGAATTGGCGTTGCGCAGCAGTTCGCGCGCTTTCTGGTCTTCGCCCGCCAGCACGCCGAGCGCGCCGGCGGGGCCGTTCAGCTTCTCGGTCACGCCTTGCACATTGCGCAGGCTGCTGCCCAGTGCCGATTCCTCCGCCGTCAGCGCCGCCAGGTTGTTCAACAAGTCCTTGGCCGTTTGCAGCAGGCGCGGGATTTCGGCCGCCATATCGCCCACCAGCAGCGCGCGCTCGGCATCGGGCGGCAGCGGCGGGTCGGCCGGGATGCCGGTGAAGGCGCGCAGCTTGGCGCCGCCCACCAGGCTCTTTTCCAGCGTGAAGATACTGGTGCTGCGCAGCCAATGCGCGTCCTTGCTCGGTACGTCGACCAGGATGCGGGCCTTGCCGTCCTGCGCCAGTTCGATGCGCTGCACGCGGCCGATCGGGAAGCCGGCGAAGGTCACGTCCATGCCGACCGCCACGCCTTCGGAATCGTCGGCAGTCAGCACCAGCCGCTGCGTCGGCTCGAAAGCGCCGCGCGCGTACATCAGGTACATGACCGCACCCAGCACCAGTGCGACCAGCAGCACCAGCAGGCCCACGGCTTTGGCTTCGGCGTTATGGATCGGCGCCGGTTCCGGGCCGGCTGCGGGAGGAGTCGTTTCGCTCATATCATCAATAATAATTGCCCATCAGGGATGCTGCTTCCACCACCAGTATCACGGAGAACATGCGCACCATGTCCGCCAGTCCGTGCGCGACGCCGATGCGCCGCAGCGGGCTGGACGCGCCGGTGTAATATGAAGAAGCCAGCGGGATCACCGCCACCGCCACGCTGAAAAACACCACCTTCAGCACCAGGATCAGGCATACGGCCGGATTGAAAATCTGCCCCACCACGCGGGTATAGCCCGGCAGCGCCCACGGCGTGAAGCCATACATCACCAGGTAGGTCAGCACCAGGGTCACCAGGCAACTGACCGCAGCCAGCATCCACACCGCAAACACGCCCGCCGCGGCGCGCGGATAAAATTGGGTGCGCAAGGCCGCACGGGCGTCGGGCGCGTTCCCGGCCAGCCTTTGCTGCGCGAATTCGACGCCGGCCGGCAGGGTGGTGCGCAGCGCCACGAACAGCGCCGCCGTCAGCGGCACCAGCTCCAGCACCAGCACGCGCACCACCATTTCCAGCGCATAGCGCGACAGACCGTAGCTCGCCGAGGTGACAACGACGATACGGATGATGACAAGGCTGATCAGCGCGCACAGCACGGAAAACCAGGCCAGGTTGACGGTGGTGGCAACGACGATCTGTTCAGACAGCATGCGCCGGTTATCGCGCCGGTAGCTGGATGGCGCCATGGCGCGCGTCAGCAGCAGCGCGGCGAACTGCAGCAGCTGCCACCAGCTGGTCAGCCATGCGATTGCAGAGCGGTGAGCGTTCATGGTTGGCATACTAGCATTAAGGATGACCTATGGTGTATCGTACTATGTTATGAAACTCCTAAAACTGCTCCTGGCAGCGAGCTTGCTGTGCTGCTCTTTCGTGGCGTCCGGCGCCCCCGATCCGACTGCGCCGCTGCCGCTTGATCCCCAGATCAGGACCGGCAAGCTGGCGAATGGCCTGACTTACTACATCCAGCAGAACCGCCGCCCTGAAAAGCGGGTGGAGCTGCGGCTGGTGGTGAAAGCCGGTTCGGTACTGGAGGACGAGGACCAGCTGGGCCTGGCCCACTTCACCGAGCACATGGCCTTCAACGGTTCCATCCATTTCAAGCGCCATGAACTGATTTCGTGGCTGCAGTCGGTGGGCGTGAAGTTCGGCGCCGACCTGAACGCCTACACCAGCTTCGACGAAACGGTGTACATGCTGCCGATCCCGGTCGACAAGAAGGAAAACCTGGACAAGGGCCTGCTGGTGCTGGAAGACTGGGCCCAGGGCGTAACCTTCAATGATGCGGATATCGAAAGTGAGCGCGGCATCGTGCTGGAAGAACTGCGCCTTGGCAAAGGCGCGACCGACCGCATGAACAAAGTGCTGCTGCCAAAGATCTTCAATGGTTCGCTGTACGCGCGCCGCCTGCCGATCGGCAAGGAGGAAATACTGAAATCCTTCAAGCCCGATGCGATCCGCCGCTTCTACAAGGACTGGTACCGCCCGGACCTGATGGCGGTGATGGTGGTGGGCGACGTCGACCCGCAGGAGGCCGAGCGCCTGGTCGCCAGCCATTTCTCGAAATTGGTGAACCCTGCCAATCCGCGTCCACGCAAGTACCCGCCTATCCCGGAACGCAAGGAATCGGAAGCCATCGTGGTCACCGACCGCGAAGCCCCGTCCAACCTGGTGACGATCCGTTATCCCTTCATGGAACGCGCCGAATCCAGAACGGTTGGCGAGTACCGCACCCACATGGTGGAACTGCTGTCGGCCGCAATGCTCAGCCAGCGCATTGCGGAACTGTCGCAGCAAACCAGCCCGCCGTTCCTGCAAGGCTACAGCAATATGGCCAAGGCCGTGCACGGCCACCAGGCATTCGTTTCAAGCGCCGTGGTGGGCAAGGCTGGCGCATTGCCGGCCATTCGCGCCGTGGTCGAAGAGGGCGAACGCGCGCGCCAGCTTGGCTTCAGCGCGGCGGAGCTCGAGCGCGCCAAGAAGAATATGATGCGCTTCATTGAAAACCTGCACAACGAGCGTGACAAGACCGAGTCCGGGGCCTATGTGAGCGAGTTCACCCGCCACTTCCTGGATGGCGAAGCGATGCCGGGCATCGAGAACGAATACGGCTATTACAAGGACATGCTGCCGGGGGTGACGCTGGAGGAGGTCAACTCCCAGGTGCGCAGCGCGATCCCGGTCGGCCAGAAGAAACTCGTTATCTTCATGGGCAACGACAAGTCGGGCACTGTGGTGCCGCAGGCGGCGCAGATGCTCGCAACCGTCGATGAGGCCGAGAAGGCCACCGTGTCGGCACATGAGGAAAAGGCGCTGGCTGCGAGCCTGATGTCGCAGCCGCCCAAAGCCGGCCGCATCGTCAAGGAAACCTCGGACCAGCTGCTGGGTACCACCGAACTGCTGCTGTCGAACGGCGTCAAGGTCGTGCTGAAGCCGACCGATTTCAAGAACGACCAGGTCCTGATGGCTTCCACCCGTTTCGGCGGGCAGTCGCTGGCGGAGGAGGGCGATATCGTCAATGCCCGCTATGCGAGCGCCATCCTGGCCAGCATGGGCGTCAACGGCTATGCGCCGCTGGACCTGCAGAAGATCCTGGCCGGGCGCAGTGTGCGCTCGGCTTTCGGGATCGGCGGCGTGTCGGAAGGCTATGGCGGCGGTTCCAGCAGCGGCGACGTGGAAACCATGCTGCAGCTGATCTACCTGCAAATGACGCAGCCGCGCCGCGACCAGGCCTTGTTTGATGTCTTCATCGACAAGCAGCAGGAGCAGGCCCGCAACGCCCAGGCGCGCCCGGAAGCGGTGCTGACGGATACCATGCGCACCACCATGTACGGCAACCATCCGCGGGTAGCCCTGACGCCGCGTCCTGAAGAACTGGACGGCATTCGCCTGGACCGGGTGATGGCGCTGCAGAAAGAGCGCTTGTCCAGCGCGTACGGCATGACCTTCTTCCTGGTCGGCAGTTTTGAGCCGGCGAAGATCAAGCCGCTGCTCGCCACTTACCTGGGCGGCTTGCCGGCAGCGAAAATCGCTACCGAATACAAGGATCGCCATGTACGCCCGGTGCGCGGGGTGGTGAAGAAAGAAGTACGCCGCGGCCGCGAGCAAAAGAGCCAGGTCAGCATCGCCTTTGCCGGCGAGGCCAACTACAACGAAGTCGAACAGATGCGCCTGCGCGCGCTGGTCGAGATCATGCAGATCAAGGCGACGGAAGCCTTGCGCGAGCAGCGGGGCCTGGTTTATACGGCGAACATTTCGGGCGGCATGGTACGCCATCCCTACGCCAATTACACCATCAATATCGGCTTGCCGACTGCGCCTGAAAACGTCGACAAGGCGATCGAAGCCACCTTTGCCGAGGTGCGCAAGCTGCAGGAAAAGGGGCCGGAAGAGGCCGACCTGGCCAAGGTCAAGGAAAACTGGAGCAGCAACTACCGCAAAGCCCTGCGTGAAAACGGCTGGTGGCTCATCAACCTGCAGCAAGCGCTGGTCAACAAGACCGACCCCAAAGTGCTGCTGCGCCAGAACGAAATGATTGCCAGCCTGACGGTTGCGGACGTGCAGGCCGCAGCCAAGCGCTATTTCGACTTCAACAATTACGTGCAGGTGGTGATGCACCCGGCCGAGAACAAGCCCGAAGGCAAGGAAGCCAATCCCGACGCAAAGCCGGGGGCGCACGCCGAAGCTGCTAAACTCGCGGATTAAGCGACATTTTTGAATTGTTTTAAATGCATGGTTTCCGTCCCGACCTGGCGCGCTGGCGCCAGCTCCCATCGCCTGCCTGGCTGGCGCGCCTGCTCGATGGCGCGCCCGTGCTGGGGGCGCCTGGCGGGGCATGGGGCCTGTTCGAGGTAGGCTGCGACAGCCTGGCCGACTACCAGTCCGGCCATATTCCCGGCGCCGCTTACATCGACACCAACCGCCTCGAACGGCAGCCATTGTGGAACAAGGTATCCAATGATGCCTTGCTGGCGCTCCTGCTGGAAAACGGCATCCGCCACGACACCACCGTCATCCTGTACGGCCGCAGTTCGCTGGCCGCCGCCCGCGCCGCCCATCTCATGCTGTATGCCGGCGTAGCCGATGTGCGCCTGCTCGATGGCGGCTTCGATGGCTGGCTGCGCGCCGGTCACGCGCTGGAGCAGGGTGCCGGCCCGTTGCCGCAGGCCGCCGCCAGTTTTGGCGCCGTCTTCCCGGCGCGCCCCGACTTCCTGATCGACACCGCCCAGGCGCGCGAACTGCTGCAGCAGCCGGATGGCGCCCTGGTCAGTATCCGCACCTGGCAAGAGCACGTCGGCGCCACTTCCGGCTACAGCTATATCGATGCGCGCGGCGACATCCCCGGCGCACGCTGGGGCCGCGCCGGCAACGATGGCGATGTGCACAGCATGAGCGAATACCAGCACGCTGACGGAACGATGAAACCTTCGGCGGAAATCAGTGCGCTATGGCGGCAGGCGGGAATTGAGCCATGCCAGCGCACCGCTTTCTACTGCGGTACCGGCTGGCGGGCTTCGCTGGCATTCTTCTATGCCTGGCTGATGGACTGGGAGCGCATCAGCGTCTACGACGGCGGCTGGTGCGAGTGGAGCCGGGTCAATCCTTGACCGGCGCTCCGGGAGCGTTTTCTGAAGGAGGCGCAGCATGGATCACCTGCCTGGTCCCGCCGGTTTGCCGCTGGTGGGGAATGTTGGAATCGATACTGCCCATTTCCACCAGAAACTGGAGCAGTGGGCGCGCGAGTATGGGCCGATCTACCGCATGCGCCTGATGGAGCGGCGCTTCATCGTGACCAGCAGGCATGCCGATATTGCGCAGATCCTGCACGATCGCCCGGACCAGTGGCGGCGCTCGCGGCGCGTGGCCAGCATCCTTGAAGAAGCGGCGGCGGTGGGCGTGTTCGCGGCCGAGGGCGAGGAATGGCGCCGCCAGCGCAAGCTGGTCATGCATGCCTTGACGCCGGAAGTCATCAATCGCTTCCATCCCAGGCTTGCGGCCATGTCCGAACGTTTGCGCCTGCGCTGGCTGGCAGCGGCGGAAACCGGGCAGCCGCAACGCCTGCTGCGCGACCTGAAGGCATTTGCCCTCGATGTCGCGATCGGCATGGCCATGGGCCAGGACCAGGACATGGTCCGGAACGAGGACAATCCGCTGCAGCAGGATATCGAATTCGTGTTTACCCAGGTGGCGCGGCGCCTGGTAGCGCCGATCGCCTATTGGCGCACCATCAAGCTGCCTGCCGATCATGCCACCGAGGCCGCCGGCCTGCGCATACGCGCTGCGGTGGACGGCTTCGTTGCCGGCGCGCGGGCCCGCATGGCAGCCAATCCGGCGCTGTACGACAAGCCGGGCAACCTGCTGGAAGCCATGCTGGCGGCGGCGGACATCCCCGGTTCCGGCATCAGCGACGAGACGGTGCGGGCGAATGCCATCATCATGGTGTTTGCCGGCGAGGACACCACAGCCAACACCGTCGCCTGGCTGCTCTACCTGTTGTCGCGCAACCCGCAAGCTGCCGCGCGCCTGGCCGAGGAGGCCGATGCTGCGGCAAGTTCGGCGCAAATGCCTTACCTGGACGCCTGCGTCCAGGAATCCATGCGCCTCAAGCCCGTAGCACCGATCCTGGGCGCGGAGGCGGTGCAGGACGTGGCGCTGGATGGCGTGCAGGTGCCGGCGGGCACCGTGGCCTTCATGCTGGTGCGCCATTCGTTCGAACGCGAAGTGCCGCTGGCCGATGGGGCCGAGTTCCGGCCCGAACGCTGGCTCGATCCCGCCATGAAGGAAAAATTGGACGACCCCGCCCGCAGGATGGTGCCGTTTGGCGGCGGCCCGCGTTTCTGCCCGGGCCGCTATCTGGCCATGAGCGAGATCCGGGTCCTGCTGTCCATGGTGGCGCGCAACTTCACGATCGAGGCCGTGCCCGGCGCGCCGCCGGTGGAGGAGGTGTTCACCGTGACCATGACGCCAAGCGCATTGCCTGTGCTTTTGCGGCCCTGTTCTTCAGCATGGACAAGATGATCGGCAAGGACTTCGAACAGGGGCTGGCGCAGCTGAAGGCGGCTGCGGAAAAATGACGGCAACAGGAAAGTGCAAATAGCGCAACAGGGCTATACTGAGCCTAAACACTCCGCCGGGGGCTGCCATGAAACCGATCCTTTTGTTCGCCGCAGCCCTGCTGGCTGCCCAAAGTACGCTGGCTGGCCCCTTGCGCACCGACCACCCGATTGTCGGCACCTGGCGTTTCGAACTGCCTGATGGCTCCTGTCACGAAATGTACCGTATCCGCGCCGACGGCTCGGCCCTGATCACCAGCGCTGCCGAGATAGCGGAAACCGAGTTCCAGATCGACGACCAGCCCGACGGCGATGGTTTTTACCACTCCAACGACAAGATCGTGAAAGACAACGGCAAGAAGGATTGCACCGGCGAGATTACCGAGGTCGGCCACATCATCCAGTCCTTCATCGTGTTCCATCCTTCGAACAATATGTTCCTGATGTGCCAGCGGCGCGACATGGGAAGCTGCATCGGCCCCTTTGTCCGCGTGCGCGGCACTGAAATCTAGCGCCCCGCCGTGCGCCACGCCCCCGGATTCATGCCCGACCATTCGCGGAAGGCATGGGTGAAAGCGCTTTGCTCCTGGTAGCCAAGCAGGAACGCAATATCGACCAGCGACAGGCCGGGCTGGCGCAAATAGTCGCGCGCAAGGGCAAAGCGCGCTTCGTCCAGCACCTGCTGGAAGCTGGAGCCGGCGTCCGACAGCTTGCGTTGCAGCGTGCGCGGCGCCAGTCCCAGGTCTTCCGCCACGCTGGCAACCCGCACCTGGCCCTGCGACAGCCGGCGCACGATGGCTTCATGCACCTGTGCCGCGATGCCGGCGTTAGCCGCTGCAGCGCGCTGCCTGAGGAGTTGTTCGGCATGCTGCTGCAGCACCGGATAAAGACTCACGTCCGCATTTGGCACCGGCCATGCCAGCAGCGAAGCTTCGAACTGCGCCACATTGGACATCGCATTGAAACGGGGCAGGGCGCCGAACACGCGCATGTACTCGGCGTGGCCGGCCGGATCGCCGCCATCGTGCATCAGCGACAGTTCGGCCGGCGGCAGCGTGGCGCCTGCGAGCCAGTTGCCGAAGACGCGGATGCCGGCAAACACGCTGTCGGCCAGGTGGCGGTGCTGCGCCGGGTAATTCGAATGCCAGGTGTAGTCGGCCAGGGCGCCATGGACTTGCAGCGTGGAGCGTCCCAGGTCGTGCGCCAGCTGTTCGTAGCGCATGGTCTGCTCAAAGGCCTGGCCGAAGTCGCGGCAGCTTAGCAGGACCAGTCCATACACCGTGTAGGTGCCCAGTTTGACGCGCTCGCCCACGTGCAGGCCGAAATGCGGATCGCCGGCCAGCCGGGCGGCAGTATCGAGCAGCTTCACATAGGTATCGGCCGGCAGGGCTTCCGGCAGCGGCTCCAGGGCGCCGGCGGGCAGTCCGGCGGCCTGCTCCAGCGCCTGCGCCGTCACCCCGCGCGCAGCCGCCGCCTCCAGCACAGGTTGCAGGTAGGAGCCCGCTACGCGAGCAGGCTTGGCATGATCGAACAATTCGGCTGGCATGAAAAAGCAAGACTGGCAGGTGGCGATGGATTAAAGTCTATTGAGCAAAGTATAACAAGGGATTGCACATGAAACGATGGAACGGTTGGGGCGACGAGACGGTCGAGTATCCGCTGCATGATGATGCGCTGGCGTTCCTGGCCAGCCTGGTTGGCCAGGGCCGGGCGGTGCAGGATGCCAGTTTCGACGCCGCTTGCGCTTCGCTTGCCGGATCGCGCCTGCCGCCGCACCCCATGATCGATACGGCACCGGCTGTGCGCTTGCGCAATGCGCTTGGCCAAAGCCTGCCGGACTGGCTCAAGTTGCGCTACGGCCGCATTGGCAGCGCGCCGGATGGCGTGGCGTATCCGGAAAGCTCGCAGCAGGTGCGCGAGCTGATCGAGTACGCGCAGCAGCACGGCGTGTCGCTGATCCCGCAGGGCGGCGGTACCAGCGTGGCAGGCCACCTGACCGCGCCGGCCGGCGACAAGCCTGTACTGGCCGTGAACATGACGCGCATGGGCCGCCTGCACCATTTGGACAAGCAGTCGCAGCTCGCCACTTTCGGCGCCGGCGTGCTGGGGCCGGACCTGGAAGCGCAGTTGCGGGCGCACGGCTACATGCTGGGCCATTTCCCGCAATCGTTCGAATACTCCACGCTGGGCGGCTGGGTCGTTACCCGCTCTTCCGGCCAGCAATCCCTGCGCTATGGGCGCATCGAGCAGATGTTCGCCGGTGGCGTGGTGGAGACGCCGCAAGGGCGGCTGGACATCCAGACGTTCCCGGCTTCGGCGGCCGGCACCGACCTGCGCGAACTCGTACTCGGTTCCGAAGGCCGCATGGGCATCCTGACCGAGGCCACCGTGCGCGTCAGCGCGGTGCCGGAATATGAAGCCTTCCACGCCGTTTTCTTCCCGGACTGGGAGCGCGCCGAAACAGCCGTGCGAGCGCTGGCACAGGCGCGCGGCGGCCTGTCGATGCTGCGCCTGTCGAATCCCCTGGAAACGGTGACCATGCTGGCGCTGGCCGGCCACAAGCGCCTGATTGGCCTGCTGGAAGGCTGGCTGAAGCTGCGCGGCTGCAGCGATGGCAAATGCATGCTGATGATCGGCGCCAGCGGCCCGCGGGCCCAGGCCCGCGCCGCCCTGCGCGGCGCCATCTCGACCTGCCGCGGCTTCGGCGGTGTGCACGTTGGGCGCCGCATGGGCGACAAATGGAAGGAAGGCCGCTTCCGCAACGTCTACCTGCGCAACGCCGCCTGGAAGCAGGGCTATGTGATCGACACGGTGGAGACGGCGGTCGACTGGCCGCGCGTGGCGGCGATGATGCGGGCGGTTGAAGCGGCAGCGACCGGTGCGCTGGGCGGCATGGGCGAGAAGGTCCATACCTACACCCACTTGTCGCACCTGTATGCCCAGGGCGCCAGCGTTTATACGACCTTCGTCTACCGCCTGGGCGGCGACTTTGAAACGGACATGGCGCGCTGGCGTGCGCTCAAGCATGCGGTCAGCATGGCCATTGTCGACAATGGCGGCACCATCAGCCACCAGCACGGCGTGGGCAGCGACCACGCGCCATACCTGACGGCGGAAAAGGGCGCCGCCGGCATCGCAGCCATGCAGGCGCTGTTCTCGCACTTCGACCCGCAAGGCATCATGAATCCCGGCAAGCTGCTGCCGGCGGGGCAGGCAGCATGAAGCCGGCTGCCGGCTACGCCGACGCAGGCGGCGCGCAGCACTGGATGCCGGGCGGCCGCGCGCAGGTGGCCGGCTTGCTGGCGCAGGAGTGGGACTTGCTGGTAATCGGCGGCGGCATCACCGGCGCCGGCATCCTGCTCGAAGCGGCGCGGCGCGGCCTGCGCGCCATGCTGGTGGAGCAGCGCGACTTCGCCTGGGGCACGTCGAGCCGCTCCTCCAAGCTGGTTCACGGCGGCTTGCGCTACCTGAAGGAAGGGCAGTTCGCGCTGACCCGTGAATCGGTCCATGAACGCGATGCGCTGCTGCGCGATGCGCCGGGACTGGTCGAGCCGCTGGGCTTTGCCTTTGGCGATTATGCCGGGCGCAAGCCGGGCCGCCGCGCCTTCCTGCTTGGACTGGCAATCTACGACCGCATGGCCGGGCAGCGCGCGCGCCATTATTTCGGCGCGCAGGAGTTCCTGGCAATGGCGCCGCATATCCGCACCGAGGGCCTGCAAGGCGGCATCTGCTACCAGGACGCCAGGACCGACGACGCGCGCCTGGTCATGCGCGTGCTGCAGGAAGCGCAAGCGCATGGCGGCGTTGCCGTCAACTACTGCGCCGTGCAATCGTTGGCAGGGGCGGATGCAGGGCGCGTGCGCGGTGCGTTGGTGCGCTGCGCAGTGAGCGGCGAAACCCACGAGGTCAGCGCCAGGCTGGTGGTGAACGCCACCGGCGCCTGGGCCGACCGCCTGCACGACAAACCCGCAGCGCGCCTGCGCCCATTGCGCGGCAGCCACCTGGTGCTGCCGGCCTGGCGCCTTCCGCTGGCGCAGGCGATCAGCCTGATGCACCCGCACGACGGCCGCCCGGTATTCGCTTTCCCATGGGAAGGCGTCACGATTGTCGGCACCACCGACGTCGACCACCGCACCGACCTGCAGCGCGAAGCTGCCATCACGCAGGAAGAAACCGATTACCTGATGGCCGCCCTGCACGACCAGTTCCCACGGTTGGCAATCAGCGAAGCCGACGTGCTGGCCACTTACGCCGGGGTGCGCCCGGTGATCGACACCGGCAAGGCCGATCCCTCGAAGGAAGCCCGCGACCACGTGCTGTGGCAGCAGGACGGGCTGCTGACCGTTACCGGCGGCAAACTGACCACCTTCCGCGCCATCGCGCTCGACGTGCTGCGCCACGCGGTGCCGCAGCTGCCGCACTGGCAGCCGGACCTCGCGCCGCAGGCCATTTTTCCGGCCGCGGCCAGCGCCGCCAGGCCGCGGCATTTGTCGCCGGGCCAATGCCGGCGCCTGCAGGGCCGCTACGGTGCGCAAGCCGACGCACTGGTCGCCGCCGCCCGGGAAGGCGAACTCGAAGAAATCCCCGGCACCGAAACGCTCTGGGCCCAGCTGCGCTGGGCCGCGCGCCACGAGTCCGTACAGCACCTGGAAGACCTGATGCTGCGCCGCAGCCGCCTCGGCATCCAGCTCTGCAACGGGGCAGCGGCGGTGCTGGGTCGCGTGCGCGCCATCTGCCAGCCGGAATTGGGCTGGGACGACCAGCGCTGGGCTGCCGAAGAAGCGGCATATCTGGCATTATGCCGATCGAACTACAGCCTGCCGAAAGCACGCGAATGAGCAAATACCTCCTTTCCATCGACAATGGCACGCAAAGCGTGCGCGCGCTGCTGTTCGACCTGCAGGGCAACCTGGTCGCCAAGACGCAGGTGCACCTGCAGCCGGCCTACTACTCCGAACAACCCGGCTGGGCCGAGCACAAGGCCGAAAGCTACTGGGACGCCGTGTGCGCCGCTTGCCAGCGGCTGTGGACCGTGACCGACATCCCGCGCAGCGCCATCGCCGGCGTCGCCGTCACCACCCAGCGCGGCACCGTGGTCGCCGTCGACAGCGACGGCAAACCGCTGCGCGCGGCAATCACCTGGCTGGACCAGCGACGCACCGAGCAAGTGCCGCCAATCGGCCCATTGTGGACGGCTGCCTTCAAGCTGGCCGGCGTGGACGGCACCATCGACTACTTCCGCCGCGAAGCGGAGGTCAACTGGATCAAGGCCCACCAGCCCGGCCTGTGGGAGCGCACACACAAATTCCTGCTCCTTTCGGGCTACCTGAATCACTGCCTGAGCGGCCGCTTCGCCGACTCCATCGGCTCGCAGGTCGCCTACATGCCGTTCGACTACAAGCGCCACGCCTGGGCCGGCGCGCGCGACTGGAAATGGCAGGCGCTGGCCGTGCGCCCGGACCAACTGCCCGAGCTGCTGCAGCCGGGCGAAGTGATCGGGGCAATCAGCGCATCGGCTTGCGCCGCCACCGGCATTCCGCAAGGCGTGCCGCTGGTCGCCGCCGCCGCCGACAAAGCCTGCGAAGTGATCGGCGCCGGCGGGTTGGAACCGCATATCGGATGCCTCAGTTACGGCACCACCGCCACCATCAACACCACCACCAGCAAGTACCTCGAAGTCACGCCCTTCATCCCGCCATACCCGGCAGCGATTCCCGGCGCCTACAGCACCGAAGTGCAGATCTTCCGCGGCTACTGGATGGTCAACTGGTTCAAGGAGCAGTTCGGCCATCTCGAGCAATCGGCCGCGGTGGAGCAGGGCATGCCGCCGGAAGCGCTGTTCGACCGCCTGGTGAACGAAGTGCCGCCCGGCTCGATGGGATTGATGCTGCAACCGTACTGGAGCCCCGGCATCAAGGTGCCCGGACCGGAAGCGAAAGGCGCGATGATCGGTTTCGGCGACGTGCACACTCGCGCCCACATGTACCGCGCCATCCTCGAAGGCCTGGCGTACGCCCTGCGCGAAGGCCGCGAGCGCATAGAAAAGCGCAGCGGCACCAGGATCACGGAATTGCGCGTAGCCGGCGGCGGCTCGCAAAGCGACGCCGCCATGCAGCTCACCGCAGACATTTTCGGCCTGCCCGCAGCGCGTGCCCACGTCTACGAGACCAGCGGCCTTGGCGCCGCCATTGCCATCGCAGCGGGCCTCGGGTTGCACCAGGACTTCCACAGCGCCATCAACGCCATGACGCGCAAAGGCCGCGTCTTCCAGCCCGACCCCGCCCACCGCAAAACCTACGACCAGCTCTACCACCGCGTCTACCTGAAGATGTACAAACGCCTGCAGCCCATGTACGCAGAAATCGCCGCAATCACCGGCTACCCCGAGAAGCTATAAAGGAAAAAGTCGGGGTCAGGCCTGGCAATCCGCCAAAATGGCGGATTGCCAGGCCTGACCCCGACTTTCAAATTAGCGTTTGGCGAGGGCGGCGCGGGCGGCTTCGATGGCGGTGGTGGGCGGGCGGGTGGCGCGTACCTGGTTGCGGCCGTCTTCTTTGGCGGCGTACATGGCGCGGTCGGCGGCGACGAACAGGGATTCGATGTTGTCGGTCGGCGTCGGGCACAGCGTTGCTGCGCCGATGCTGACGGTGATGTGGGGTGAAGTCACGGAGCGCGGATGCGGGATGTGCAGCGATTCCACGTGCGTGCGGATCGACTCGGCCATCTGGAAGGCGGCGTCGGCGTCGGTTTCGGCAAACAGCAGCACGAATTCCTCGCCGCCGTAGCGCGCTGCCAGGTCGGTCACGCGCAGCGCATGCGCGCTGATTGCCTGCGCTACCTGCTGCAGGCAGACGTCGCCCTGCGCGTGGCCCAGCGTGTCGTTGTACAGCTTGAAATGGTCGACATCCAGCACCACCAGCGACAGCGGGGCGCCGGTGCGCATGGCGCGCTGCCATTCCTTCTCGAGGAAGGAGTCGAAGTGGCGCCGGTTGGCAATCTTGGTCAGCGGGTCGATCATGGCTGCGCGCTGCAGCGCATCTTCCGACAGCTTGTGGTGGGTGATGTCATGCAGCAGGCCGATGAACAAGGGCTGGCGCAGGAACATCGGCGTCAGCGTCAAGTCCATGCACACCGATTTGCCGGTGCGGTGGCGGATGATCACTTCGCGCGTGCCGTGGCTGTGCGCCGCTTCAGGATTGGCCGCGTAGCGCGCAAAGTACTCGAGGTATTCGTCGGCCACCAGTGGATTGAGCAAGTCGGAAATCGACTTGCCGGCCAGCTCGTGCGACATGTATCCCAGGTACTGGTCGCAGGCGGGGTTGGTGAACTGGATGCGGCCATCGGCTTCGATGATCAGCAAGCCTTCCGCCATATTGTTGACGATGGTGCGCAGGCGCTCCGACTGTTCCTGCTGCGTTTCCGTGGCAAAGCGGATCTGCAGCTGCGTGCGGACGCGCGCGCATACTTCGGCCATGCGCAGCGGCTTGCCGATGTAGTCGACCGCGCCCAGTTCGAAGCCGGCCACGACGTCTTCCTGTTCGTTGCGCGCGCTCATGAACAGCACCGGGATGTCTTCCGTGGCCGGGTGCGATTTCAGGTGGCGGCAAGTCTCGAAGCCGTCCATGCCGGGCATGATGACATCGAGCAGGATCAGGTGAGGGTGCACGCGGCGCGCGATTTCCAGCCCGCGCTCGCCGGAGTTGGCGACGTATGTCTGGTAACCCTGCTCGACCATCAACTTGCGCAGGACCGAGAGGTTGTCCGGCGCATCATCAACAATCAAAATCACGGCATCACGCCGTGGCGAAAAGCTGGTACCGCCTTGATTCATGCTGACTAGGGGTGAGTAGGATATGGCCCTGATGATACCGTGTTGCCAATTGGAATTGTAGAAATTCAAGGAAGGTTTTGCCTAAAAAAGACGTTGGGTTGGTGATAGTTGGTGAAAGTTTCCGTCGAAGTAAGGGAAGTTGTGACATTCCGTGTATATCTGAACATTTTCGCTAACTATTCGGCAACGGTAATCTTAATCATCTTTGCATGATTTTTATCTATCCAGAAAGCAATAGAATGGCGCTTCGTCCAACTCATTAAGATAGCCATGAAAAAACCAAAGCTCCTGCTGGTCCCCATCCTGTTTGCCGCTGTCGCCCTGTCCGGCTGCAAGGTGATCGACACCGGCGAGGTGGGCCTGCGCGTCAACTTCGACAAGACTGTGGAAGCCGAGGAGCGTGTGGCCGGCAGTTTCAACCAGACCATCGTCGGTTCCATCCTGACCTTCCCGATCAAGGACGTCAGCGTCGATGTGCGCGACCTGATGCCGCTGGCGGCGGACAATTCGACCATGAAGGACTTCGACCTGGCGGTGATCTACAACATCACGCCGTCGGCGGTGTCGGACCTGTGGGTCAACAAGAGCCGCTCCTTCCACACGCAGGATGCCAGCGGCGATATCTACCTGATGCACGCCTACATATACCAGACCGCGCGCAACGCGGTGTACAAGGTGGCGCGCAAGTACGAGGCGCTGAACATGAACGACAACCGTTCGCAGATCGAGGAGGAGATCCAGGCCACCATGATCGCGACGCTGAACGATGAAAAGCTGAGCGGCATCACGGTTTCGCAGGTGCGCGTAGGCGGCATGGTGCCTAGCGATGCGGTCAAGGCCAGCGCCGACAACCTGGTGCGCGCGAAAAACGAGGAGAAGACCAAGGAAGTCGAGGTGCAGATCGCGAAGAAGGAAGCCGAACGTATCGCTGCCCTGAATTCCAATGCCGGCGCCATCTCCTACATGCAGGCGCAGGCCCAGATGAAGATCGCAGAAGGTATCGCTGCGGGCAAGGTGCAGACCGTGGTGATTCCGTATGACTTCAAGGGCATGGTCAACGTCGCCAGCAAATAAATGGGCGCGGCTGTTCTCGCGTGTCATAATCGAAAAGCGATTGGTGACATCGGGAGGGCAAGCGGCGGCGTCGATATGACCCTTTCCGCTGCCGCTACGCCGGAGCGCATGGTGTTTGCCTGGGCCGAGCCGTATATGTGGCTGAAGAATATGATCATCCTGCGGGGATGCCGGCGGCAGCGTGCATTCCATGGCGGCCTTCATTGCTGATCCCAATTTGCGGCTTGGTTTCGGGCGCGGCTATGCTGCCGGACCGGCGTACGAAGATTGCGTAACCCAGTTGCGTAATATCGGCCGCGTTGAGGATGGATGATGGCGATCGTTTGTACGCCATGTTCAGGGTCGGCCGCTTCCAGGCGCTGCTTGCTCCGCAGTTGGCCTACGGCGCTTACCTGAAAGATGAAATCATTGCGGGCAGGGTGCGTATTGAGGATTGGAGTGGCAGCACGCCGCGCGGGCCGGCCAACCTCCTGATGGGCAAGAAGCTGTTCAGCGCCGAGGACTCACGGCGCCGGGCGAACCTGATGAAAGACATGCGCGCCGATGGCACGCTGCTGCGCCTGGTCACCCAATATATGGGACAGGATGAGGCGAGCAGGATGCTGGCGCCGGCGCCTTAGCCCTTACTGCCTTACTGCCTTAGCGTCGGCGCGGCATAGGCCGTGGTGCGCGCCAGTTCTTCCCGCGTGAAGCTTGCGCGCGCGTCGTCGCAGCCGATGTTGGCGGCACATGCTGCCTGCAGTGCTTCCAGGCGTTGCTGCCAGTTCGCTTCGGCCGCCTCCATCCGCGCCAGCGCCTCCACTTGTTCGGCCGGCAGCCGCGCACTGCGCAGGCGATGGACTTCCTGTTCCCCTTTGCCATGGCGGCGTGCATTGCGCACCGCGGCTTCGACGCTTGCGACGGCGGGCGTGGTACTGGCCGTCGGGGCCGCGCTGCGCGGCGGAACCGGCGCAGGCAAGGCCGGTGGCGCGGATGCCGCCGTGCCGCCGCCGGCTGCCGGCGCGGGCGGCGTGAGCGGGACGGCAGGCGAAGGCGCCGGTGCGCCGGCCCGCCACAGTACGGCCGCCAGCGCGACCGATGCAATTGCTAACGTCGCGCGCACCATCACAGGCCGCCAATGATGCTGAGGAGGTTGTCGTAGATCGGGTACACCGCCCATGTCGGAGAATCCCATCCGATCACGTCGAAGTGATCGTACTGGTCGTAGTAGCCGATATAGTTCCAGCTTCCCTTGACCGGCGCGCCGTCGAAGTTGCGCTGCGGCTGGCCGGAAGGGCCGCGCATCGAGACGGTATTGACCACGCCGTCATTCGGGTACCACTCGGGCGCGCGGTAGGAGCCCATGCCGTGCTGCAGGATCGACGGCACCACCCATTCGCCGGCGGTGTTCTTCAGGAAGAAGATCATGTCGTTGCGGGCGTACTGGTAATCGCTGTTCTGGAACGGAGCGATCACGCGGTCGGTGTTGTTGCAGCACCAGTGGCCCTGTTCGGTGGCGCGCGAGCCGATGGAAAAGTAGTAGACGTTGGGTGAAGTCTTCACCCAGCCGTTCAATTGCGCGGCACCGTCCGGCCCCAGGTCCCACTGCGCCGCATCATGGTTGGAAAGCTGCCAGAACGGCGCGCCGCGCGTGCGGTCGATAAAGTCCCCGATCGACTCGGCCGGCCCCTGCGCCAGGCCGTATTGCTCGAGCCGGAACTTGTAGCCGCTGCCGCCGGATCCGCCCAGTCCCGCCATCTCGACCATGCTGCCTGCCAGTTCTGAAACCTTCGGCACGAACTCGACCACCACGTCGCGCAGCGTGGTGCCGTTGTGCGGCGACGAGATTGACGTTGCGCTTTTCACCCAGCCCGCCTTGCCGCCCGCGTACAGGGCGCCGCTGCCTTCCGTGCCGGCGCCGTTCGGCGCGCCTTTTTCCAGCAGCTGGATCAAGGTGCGGATGGTCTGGCCGCCCTGGCTGTGCGACACGAAATGCACCGGGTGCTGGGCATCCCATTGCGGATACAGCGCAACAGGATAGTTATTCGGGTTGTTGGCGGGATCGGTGGCCCAGCATTTGCCGGCCGGCTTCTGGACATGGCCGGCAGCGGCATTGTCTGCCGTATGGCGCGCGCCGTAGTCGGCGCAACCGCCCTTGACCTGGTAATACAGTTCGACCGCACGGTCCCAGTTGGAGCTGACCGGCCCAACGCCGGCGGTGAACACGGGGCGCTGCGTGCCGCGGATATGCGCGGCAATGTCGTTGAAGCCGCCCCAGTACTTGAAGCCGGTGGCAGCAAAGGTCTCCGGCCCGAAACCGAGGAAGCCATGCACCAGCACGACCGGATCGCTATTGGCAGCGTGGGCCGAGGAGGCGGCCAGGCAGGCGGCAAGGGTGAGGCTCGATAGCACTTTCATGCGGTTGTCTCCCGTGGTTTTTTGTGTGATTCATTTCACCACGGGGGGATTGCGCACGGTTGGCGCACAACCGTGCCTGCGGAGCCAATCGCAATGCACGGCGAGCCAGGCGGCCCGCTTAATCGAGTTTGGACAGGATCGCCAGCAGCTTGACGTACATCTTCAGCGAGGCGGAAGGCTTGCCATCCCAGCCGATCACGTCGAAGTGATCCATGCCGCGCATGGTGTCGACATGATTCCAGGCGCCTTTGAGCGCTTGCCCGGCAAGCGGCTGGATGGTGCTGCCTTCCGGCCCGGCCATGCTGACGGTGTTGACGACGCCGTCGTTGGCGAACCAGCGCTGGTCGGTGCGCACGCGCCCGGCGGCGGTTTGCTGGAACGAACCCATGCCCGGCTGGCCGAAGGACGGCACGACCCATTCGCCCGCCATGCCCTGCAGGAAGAAGAGCATGTCGGGACGCGGGTACTGGAATTCCTTGCCAAACAGGCTTAGCGATTCGGTAGCCTGGGCGCTGAAGGAAAAGTAGTAGACGTCGGGCGAAGTCTTTACCCAGCTATTCAATGCGCTGGCGCCGTCCGGCGACAGTTCCCACTGCGCCGAATCGTGGTTGTCCAGGCTCCAGAACGGATGGCTGCGGGTGCGCTCGAAGAAGTCGTCGATCGATTCCGCCGCACTGGCCTTCATGTTGAACTGCTCGAGACGGAATTTGAAGCCGGCGCCGCTGGAACCGCCGGCGCCTGCCGCCTGCACTGCCAGGCCGGCCAGGGTCGACGCGTCCGGCAGCCAGCCGACCACGATATCGCGCAGCGTAGTGCCGTTATGCGGCGTTGCGATGGAGGTGGCGCTGGTCACCCAGCCGCGTACCGCGCCGCTGCCCACGCTGCCTTGTTCCATCAGCTGGATCAGGGTACGGACAGTCTGGCCGCCCTGGCTATGCCCGACCAGGTGGACAGGGTGCGCGGCATCCCACTGCGGATACAGTGCGGGCGGATATTTGTCGGGGTTATTGGCGGGATCGGCTGCCCAGCATTTGCCGGCCGGCTTCTGGATATGGCCGGCGGCCGCATGCTGCGCCGTGTGGCCTGCGCCGTAGTCGGCACATCCGCCCTTGATCTGGTAATACAGTTCGATGGCGCGGTCCCAGTTCGAACTGACCGGTCCTACGCCAGCGGTGAATACTTCGCGGCCGCTGCCGGCCTTGATGTGCTGTGCGATATCGTTGAAACCGCCCCAGTAGCGGAAAGTGCCGCCCAGGGTGGTGTTGTCGAAGCCAAGGAAGCCGTGCACCAGCACGACGGGAGGCTTGGCATCGGCGGCGTGTGCGCCGCCGGCGGCAAGGCATGCTGCGAGGATGATCCTCGAAATGAATTTCATCCTGCGCAGGCTTGGCTTACATGCGGGCTTTGATCAGCTTGCCCAGCACTTCAATGCCGGCGTGGATGCGCTCCGGCGGCACGGTCACGAAGGACAGGCGCAGGGTGTTGGTGGCCGGCTCGTTGGCGTAGAACGGTGCGCCCGGCACGAAAGCGATCTTGTTCTTGATCGCTTCGTCCAGCAGCTCCATCGCGTTGATGTGCTTTGGCAGCTCGACCCAGATGAACATGCCGCCGTCCGGCTTGGTCCAGGTGGCTTCCTTCGGGAAGTGCTGGTCCATGGCGTCCAGCATGGCCTTGCACTGGTTGCCGTACAGTTCGCGGATGGTCGGGATGTGCTTGTCCAGGAAGCCGTCCTTCACCACTTCGTGCACCACCATCTGGGTCAGTTGCGCGGTGTGCAGGTCGGCTGCCTGCTTGGCCAGTTCCAGGCGGCGCACCATCGGCAGCGGAGCCACGACATAGCCCAGGCGGATGCCGGGGGTCAGCACCTTGGAGAAGGAACCCATGTAGATCACGCCTTCCGGATTCATGGCGATCATTTTCGGGCTCGGCTGGCCGGTATAGGACAGCGCGCCGTATGGATCATCTTCGATCAGCGGCAGGTTCAGGCGGGCGCAGGTTTCCACCAGCTCCTGGCGGCGTGCCACGGACAGCGAACGGCCGGTCGGGTTCTGGAAGTTAGGCAGCGCGTACAGCAGGCGCGCGCCATCCGCGATGGCGTCCAGCGAGGACGGGATCAGGCCTTGTTCGTCGGACGGAACCGAATGGAATTCAGGACGGTACACCGAGAATGCCTGCAGCGCGCCCAGGTAGGACGGGGTCTCGACCAGCACTTTGCTGCCTTCGTCGATCAGCACCTTGCCGATCAGGTCCAGCGCCTGCTGCGAACCGGACACCATCAGCACCTGTTCCGGCGAGATCTTGGCGCCGTTCTGGGACAGCGAATCGGCGATCCACTGGCGCAGCGGCATGTAGCCGTCGGTCGGACCGTATTGCAGGGCGACTTTGCCATTGGTCGACAGTACTTTGTCGTAGGCTGCCTTCATGATCTCCACCGGGAAAGTGGCTGGCGATGGCAGGCCGCCGGCGAAGGAAGTGATCTCCGGCTGCTGGGTGACCTTCAGGATTTCACGGATGAAGGACGCCTGCATGCCTTTGGCACGCTCGGAGAAGTTCCACTGCAATGGGTTCTGGTTCTCGATTTTCATATTCAATCTCTAGCGGGGGTTAAGCGATTTCGGCGATCAGTTCAATTTCAACGCAGGAGCCAAGCGGGATCTGCGCCACGCCAAAAGCGGAACGGGCGTGCTTGCCGGCGTCGCCGAACACTTCGCCCAGCAGCTCGGAGCAACCGTTGGTGACCAGGTGCTGTTCGGTGTAGTCGGGGGTGGAATTCACCAGGCTCATGACCTTGACGATGCGCTTGACGCGGGTCAGGTCGCCGCCGCAGGCTTCCTGCAGGGTGCCCATCATGGCGATGGCGATCGAGCGTGCTGCCTGTTTGCCTTCTTCGGTCGAGATATTCTTGCCCAGCTGGCCAACCCATGGGGTACCGTCGGCTTTCTTGGCGATGTGGCCCGACAGGAACACCTGGTTACCGGATTGTACGTGCATGACGTAGGCGGCTACCGGTGCGGCTGGCGCGGCCAGGGTGATATCGAGCGACTTCAGTTTTTCGTAGACAGACATGTGATTTCCAAGAAAAATGGTTCCGTGAAGTCGTTATTGTACTCTGCGCGTTGCCGAATTCGTCACGGTCAACGGTCCACTTTCATGCGTTTTCCTGCGCCGACAACGGCAATTACGGCAAAAGTGAACAGAATATGCTCAATATGCAAAGTTTCGTTCAGGATCACGGTAGCGGCCACCAACGATAATCCGGGCTGTGCCAGCTGCACCTGTCCGACCCTTGCCACGCCCCCCAGCGCCATGCCGCGGTACCAGAAAAAGAAGCCGATGAACATGGAAAATACGGAGACGTAGCTGAAGCCCAGCCAGGCGCTGGCTGGTGTGGCGGCAATGCTTTGCCAGTCGCGCCGCAGCAGCCAGGCAGTGGCCGGCGCGGCCAGCGGCAATGACAGCACGAGCGCCCAGCCGATCACCTGTTCGCCGCCCATGGTCTGCGACAGGCGGCCGCCTTCGGCATAACCCATGGCGGCCAGCGCCACGGCCGCGAAAACTGCCGGGTCGGCCGCGTGCAGTCCGCCGCCGGACTGGTGCAGCGCAAAGCCAACCACCAGGGCGCTGCCTGCCGCCGCCATGCACCAGAAACCCAGCGAAGGCCGTTCGTGGCCGCGCAAGGCCGCAAACAGGGCGGTTGCCAGCGGCAGGATGCCGACCAGCACTGCGCCGTGCGAGGCGGGCAGCGTGCGCATGGCGATCGAGGTCAATAGCGGAAACCCGATCACGCAGCCGACGGTAACTGCCAACAGCGTTGGCAATTGCGCGCGCGTCGGCAACGGCGCCCGCTTCCAGCGCAGCCAGCACAGGGCCAGTACAGCAGCTGCCACGGCGCGCCCCATCGCAACGAAGACCGGATCGAGGCCCGCCACCGCCAGGCGCGTGAAGGGCAGCGTCAGGCTGAATATGGCGACGCCGATGAAACCGAGCAGCGTGCCTTGCGTTTCCGGGCTGGCGGGCGCCACGGAGCGCTCCTGCCAACCCGGGCCATCATGTGAATAAGGCGTCATGGCAGCACCTCTGACAGCACGCGCATGATCTTCTCCGCATCGACATTGGCCCCGGTCAGCGGCAAACCCACCTTGCGGCCCGCCACGCGCGGATCGTGCTTGAGGCGCATGGCCGCCGCCAGCGCCGCCGCTCCCGCGCCTTCGGCCAGGTTGTGCGTAGCCCGGTAATACAGGCGGATCGCGCGCGCCACCTCTTCATCGCTGACGGCCACCACGTCGTCCGCGTAACGCTGCACGACTTCCAGCGAACCGGCATGCGGGCGTCGGCAGGCCATGCCGTCGGCCAGTTCGGTGGTGGAAGGCGCCTCGCGCAACTCGCCGCCACGGTAGGAATCGAGATAGGCGGTTGCATGTCCCGACACCACGCCGATCACGCGGGTGCGCAAGCCCAGCGCCTCACGCGCTGCAATCGCCGCGCAAAAGCCTGAGCCCTGGCCGATCGGCACGAATACCGTGTCGAGCGCCGGCTGCGCATGGAACAGCTCCAGCCAGTAGCTGGCGACGCCGGCCACGCCGTCCGGGTGGCAGGACGGCACCATGTGCAGTCCTTCACGCCGCGCCAGCGCCTGGGCATATTCATGGCTGGCCTGGAAGTCCTCGCCATGCTCGATCAGTTCCCCGCCGAGGGCACGCACGGCGGCATTCTTTTCCACGCTGTTCCCATGCGGCACAACAATCACGGCGCGTACTCCGTGGCGGCGCGCGGCGAATGCCACTGACTGGCCATGGTTGCCGCGCGTGGCGGCGATCACGCCTTGCAAGCCAGGCTCGCGCTGCATCAGCTGGTGCATATAGGCCAGGCCGCCACGCACCTTGAAGGCGCCGATCGGCGTGTGGTTCTCGTGCTTGACCCAGGCCTCGGTGCCCAGCGCCTCGTTCAGCAGCGGCCACGAAAACTGCGGCGTGGCAGGCATGGCGCCGTAGACGATGGTGGCAGCGGCGTCGAGTTCAGCACGGGTTGGCAGCAGGTTCATGGCACGGGCTCCTTTACTTTAAGCACTGGATATTGGAAGGGGATGGGTGTATCGTAGAATAAGTAACCAGTACAGTACCAATACACTTGCACGGATAATTTCACGCACTGTGATGGTGATATGACCAATACAATCTTGCTAAGCCGCGAAGGCGGGGAGTCGCTCAGCGACCAGATCGTGCGCAGCGTTGCCGCCCGCATCGACGACCGCGTACTGCGCGCCGGCGCTCGCATGCCATCGATCCGCCAATTCGCCGCCTCGCACGGCGTGTCGCCGTTCACGGTGGTCGGCGCCTACGACAAACTGGTTGCGCGCGGCTACCTGGAATCGCGGCGCGGCGCCGGCTTCTATATCCGCGACCGTGCGCCGCTGCAGGCGCCGCAGCCGGCCACGCGCGAGCCCGGCCTGGCGCAGCCGGAAGGCACGCAGGGGCTTGACGTGGTATGGCTGGTGCGGAATATGTTCCGCACCGTGCCGCACCAGCACATGCCGGGCACCGGCGTGCTGCCGGCCGACTGGCTCGATGGGGTGGCGATCGGCAATGCGCTGCGCGCCATCAGCCGCCAGCACAGCAGCATCCTCTTGAATTACGGCGTGCCGCAAGGCTACCTGCCACTGCGCCAGCATTTGCAGCACAAGCTGGCCGAGCTCGAAATCGGCGCCACGCCGGAGCAGATCGTCACTACCGCCGGCGTGACGCAGGCGCTGGACATGGTGGCGCGTGAATTCACCCGCCCCGGCGATACGGTGTTTGTCGACGATCCCGCCTGGTTCCTGATGTTCGGCTCTTTCGCCGCACTGGGTGCGCGCGTGGTCGGCATCCCGCGCCTGGCTGACGGCCCCGATATTGCGCAACTGGCCGAACTGGCCGCGATCCACAAGCCCAAGCTGTACGTGATCAACTCCGTGCTGCACAACCCCAGTTCAACTTCGCTGTCGGCCGCCAAGGCCTTCCAGATCCTGCGCATCGCGGAGGAACACGGCATCACCATCGTGGAAGACGATATCTACTGCGAGCTGCACCCCGGCAGCAGCGTGCAGCCCGCGACCCGCATGGCGGCGCTCGACCAGTTGAAGCGCGTGATCTACCTTGGCGGCTTTTCCAAGACCATGGCCGCCAACCTGCGCGTCGGCTTTATCGCCACCTCGGAAGAAATGGCGCTGCGCCTGGCCGACCGCAAGATGCTGCAGACGCTGACCACCAGCGATATCGGCGAACGGGTGGTGCACAAGGTGCTGTCCGAAGGCAGCTACCGCAAGCATACGGAGCGCATCCGTGCGCGCCTTGACGGCCTGCGCGCGCGCACCGTACGCCAGCTGGAGAAAACGGGAATGCGCATCGCCAGCGCGCCGCCTGCGGGCATGTTCGTGTGGGTGGATGCGGGGCGCGACACCAATGTGCTGACCGAGAAGGCCATGGGGCAGGGCCTGCTGCTGGCGCCGGGCAGCCTGTTCTCGCCAAGCCAGCTGCCGTCCCAGTTCATGCGCCTGAATATAGCTGCGCTGCAGGCGCCGGAGATCTGGCGCTTCCTGCAGCGCGAACTGGGAGCTTAGTCCTTGTGCTGCATGGCGACCATCGACATCGCCGCCGCTTCGGTGGCGGCGGCCAGGCTGGCGCGGGCGTCCTTGCCGAGCACCAGCCGCAGATCGCTGGCTGCCAATTGCTGGCTGGAGAGCTGCACCTTGCCTTGCAGGGCTTTTTGCAGGCTGGCGGCCTGTTTTTCAAAGCCGGGGCTGTACTGGATGATGGTCACCACCTGCCGGTAAGGCTTGGCGTTGCTCAGGCGGTCAACTGGAACCCCCATCTGGCCCAGCACACTGCGGAAGCGGCGCGCCATGCCGGTGACGCCGTTGCCGTTCGACACCTCAAGGCGCGCCATGCGCACCTGGCTGGCCGTTGCGGCCGGCACGGCAGCCTGCACCGCGGGTTTCACTTCGGCGGCGGCGACGATTGGTGCCGCGGATTCGGCCGGCGCGGCTGCCGGCTCGTCGGCAACACGGGCTCGGAGCTCGTATACGTTGCCGGCGAATTGGATCAATTCCATACGGCTGGCGCCATCGCGCGCAGCGCTGGACGGCAGGATGGTCAGCTGTTGCGGTTCTTTGCGGGGCGCGCGCGCCGGTGCCGGTGCCGCGTTGGCCTCAGCCAGGAGGGCCAGGTTCGGGCTGGCAGCATCTGCCACTACCACCGGTGGCGCTTCGACAGATCGCACGGCTGCTGCCGAAGCGGCAAGAATCGGGGCGGGCATTGGCGGAGCATCTTTTGTTGGCACTACGACGGACTGCGCCACCGCGGGCGCGGCTACAACGGATGGTGCCAGGACCGAAGGCGCGGGCGCGGCTGGCGCAACTGTTGGTGCGGCGGCTGGTGCTGCCGACAGCTGCGGCGCACCGGGATCAGGCGCCTTCCCCATTGCTGCTTCCGCCAGCTGCAGGTTCTGGAACGCTTTCGCACCGGCCCCCAGTGCCATGGCGCGGCGCAGGGTCTGCGCGGCACCGGCATTGTCGCCCATGAGATACTGCACATAACCAAGATTGGTGTGAGGCTGGGCTTCACCGGGATAGTCATTGACCACCTTTAACAGGGCTGTGCGTGCCGATTCCAGGTCGCCGCGCTGCGCTTCGATCACCGCTACCGCATTGCGCGCCTCGAGCTGGTTGGCGTCGAGGGCCAGCGATTGCGCATAAGCGCCAAGCGCCAGGGCAAGTTGGCCGCGCTCGTGGTGGAAGCGCGCCAGCCGGTTCCAGCTGGCGGCCTGGTTGCCCGGCATGTCGCCGCGCACCACAGGCTGCAGGGCCAGCGGACGCGATTGAGGCGGAGCGCTGCATGCCGAGAGTAGGCCGCAGCCGACTGCGGCCAAGGCGATTGGCTTGAGCTTGATCATGGCAATTCCTTTCTAGCCAGCGTCGGTGCCGCCCATGGTTGGCAGCAGGACGCGGTAAATCGAGATAAAGGCAGGCCCCATCAACACCACCAGCAGCGATGGGAAGATGAAGAAGATCAACGGGAACAGCAGTTTCAGCGAAATCTTTGCGGCAGCTTCTTCGGCGCGTTGGCGGCGCCGCGTGCGCAACTGTTCGGACTGCACGCGCAGCGAATCGGCGATGCTGGTGCCGAAGCGTTCGGCCTGGATCAGCATCGCCACCAGTGCATCCACGTCTTCCACGCCGGTACGCAGCGCCAGGTTGCGCAGGGCGCGTTCCTTGGACAGGCCGGCACGCAGTTCGAGCGTCACCAGGTTCAGTTCATCGGCCAGGATCGGGCTCTTGATGCCGATTTCGTCGGCCACGCGCAGCAGGGCGGCATCCATCGCCAGGCCTGCCTCGACGCAGACGGTCATCAGGTCCAGCGCGTCAGGGAAGGATTCGAAAACCTCCAGCTGGCGGCGGTTGACCGCCCAGCGCAGCACGAAGTTCGGCAGGTAGTAGCCCAGTGCCGCCGCCAGCAGCAGCCAGAACATCAAGCCATTGCCGGACATGCGGGAGTTCGCCAGCACCAGCGAGGCATACAGCGCCAGCGGCAGGATGATGGCCAGCGCCGTCTTGGCGGCAAAGTACAAGGGGCCCATGGACGCATGGCGCAAGCCCGCATTCATGAAGCGCGTGCGCAGCGCCGATTTCTCCCATTCCTCGCTTTCGCCGCCGGACAGCTTGGCGACCGGCGCCAGCCAGGCTGCGATGCGCGACAGCAGGGTGGGGCTGATGCGCTCGCGCCGGCGCGAGGCGCTGGGCAGGTCGGTAACCTGCTGCAGCCGGCCCTGCACCGGATTGCCGCTGAAGCGCAGCATGACGACGTAGGCGGTGCCGAACACCAGCAGGAATACCAGGGCCAGGAAAGCCATTTGAAGGATGCTCATGTCAGTCTCCCGCTAGACGCGAATCCGGATGATCTTGCGCATTGCCAGCACCCCGAGGAACATCATGGTCAGTGCCCCTGCGACCATTTTCTGCCCGGCCGGGTCGGTGTACAGTACGGCCAGGAAGCTGGGGTTGGTGATCTGGATCATCAGCGCCGCGGCAAACGGCAGCAGGCCAAGCACCCAGGCCGACATGCGGCCTTCGGCCGACAGCACGCGGATCTGCCCCAGCAGCTTGATGCGCTCGCGCACGATCTTGCTGATGTTGTCCAGCAGTTCGGCCAGGTTGCCGCCAGTCTCGCGCTGGATCATGACCGCGATCACGAAGTAGCGCAGGTCGGTGCTTGGCACGCGGGTGGCCAGGTTCATCAGCGCGTCGTTCATCGAGATGCCGAAATTGACCTCGTCGAAAGTGGCCTTGAATTCATCGGCGATCGGTGCGTTCATTTCGTCGCCCACCATCTTCATCGCCGTCGGGAAGGCGTGGCCGGCGCGCAGTGCGCGCCCGATCAGGTCCAGCGCGTCCGGCAACTGGTGGTCGACCTTGGCCAGGCGCTTGCTTTTGGCGCTCAGCACCAGCAGCAGCGGGATGAAGATCGAGAGCGCCATCAAAGGCAGCACCAGGTACAGCGGCAGGCGCAGGAACAGGCCCAGGCCGCCCACCAGAACCGGGCAGATCAGCGACAGCACGATCATGTCCGACACTGTCCAGGTGATGCCGGATTGCTCCAGCAGCCGGTCAAGCTGGCTGACACGCGGCATCTGCAGCAGCAGGCGCTGGAAGGCCGGGGTTTCGCTGAGCAGGCGCTTCTTGATCATCGAAGCGCTTTCGCCGCCGGCATGAGTGCCGGCCGACATCATGCGCAGCCGCCGCGCCACCCGTTCCGCTTCCGGCCCCTTGGCCGAATTCCAGGTCAGGTACATGCCTTCGATCAGCAGCACCACGGCCAGGAAGACCAGGATGCCGGTTACGTAATAGAGGTAGTCCATGGCTTACATCCTCTTTTGTACGGTTGGGTCGAACATGTCGTCGGCCAGGGTAACGCCGAAGGTGCGCAGGCGTTCGCTGAAGCGCGGCCGCACGCCGGTGGCACTGAAGAAGCCCTGCACCGAACCGTCCGTGCCGACGCTGGTCTGCTTGAAGCAGAAGATTTCCTGCATGGTGATCATTTCACCTTCCATGCCGGTGATTTCCTGGATCGACATCAGCTTGCGCTTGCCGTCGGTCAGGCGCGCCACCTGTACCACCACGCCGATGGCGGAAGAGATCTGCTGGCGCATCGCTTTCACCGGCAGGCCGGCGGCGCCCATGCTGATCATGTTTTCCAGCCGGGTCAGCGCATCGCGCGGGGTGTTGGCGTGGATGGTGGCCATCGATCCTTCGTGGCCTGTGTTCATGGCCTGCAGCATGTCCAGCGCTTCGGCGCCGCGCACCTCGCCCAGGATGATGCGGTCGGGGCGCATGCGCAGGGCGTTGCGCACCAGGGCGCGCTGCGTCACCTCGCCCTTGTTTTCGATATTCGGCGGGCGCGTTTCCAGGCGCACGATATGCGGTTGCTGCAGCTGCAGTTCAGCGGCGTCTTCAATGGTGACGATGCGCTCGCTGTGGTTGATGTAGCCGGAGATCGCGTTCAGCATGGTGGTCTTGCCGGAGCCGGTGCCGCCCGAGATCAGGATGTTGACCTTGCTCTTGCCCAGCGCCTGCAGGATGGTGGCCATGGCTTCGGTCATCGAGTTGAAGCTGACCAGTTCCGTCATGCCCAGCGGGTCGGCCGAAAAACGGCGGATCGACAGCACCGGGCCGTCGATGGCCAGCGGCGGGATGATGGCATTGACGCGCGATCCGTCCGGCAGGCGCGCATCGACCATCGGGCTCGATTCGTCGATGCGGCGGCCCACACGCGACACGATCTTGTCGATGATCTTCATCAGGTGCGAGTCGTCATTGAAGGTAATGGACGTCAGCTCCAGGCAGCCTTTGCGCTCGACGTATACCTGGCGCGCCCCGTTCACCAGGATGTCCGACACATTGGGGTCGGCCAGCAGCGGTTCCAGCGGGCCGAAGCCCAGCACTTCATACTGGATGTCGCGTGTCAGGTTGCGCCGCTCGCTGTCGTTGATCACCACCATGTTCTCTTCGAGCAGGCGCTCGACCAGGATCTTCAGCTCGTCGCGGATCTGGTCCTGGGTCAGGCGCTGCATGCTCTCCAGGTCGACCCGGTCCAGCAGCGTCTGGTGGATACGGTGCTTGAGCTGCTGGT
The DNA here is from genome assembly GCF_001425005.1 of Duganella sp. Root336D2. GTDB lineage: Bacteria > Pseudomonadota > Gammaproteobacteria > Burkholderiales > Burkholderiaceae_D > Rugamonas. Next base: position 243,161 of record NZ_LMDB01000036.1, read on the forward strand.
AGGCGCGGTTGTCGATCGCTTCGGAAGTGCGCAGGGCGGCGATGTTGCCGTTGAGGGGCGGCGTCGTGCCAAGGCGGTTGCGGAGGTTCGGGGTAGGGATCTGCATGATCGGCTCCATGGGCTGGGCTGGGGGCGCGGGGCTATGCGCGCTGGAGGATGCGTGACAACCAGCCGCGCGACTCGCTACTGCTGTCGCCGGCCAGGGTACGCGCCAGGTCCTGCAATGCCTTGGAAATCGGGCTGGCGCGCTGCAGCTGCAGGATCGGCACGCCCTGGTTGACCGAGGCGGCGGCTGCTTCGTAGTGGTTCGGGATGGTGCGGAACATTTCCATGCCGTAGGCTTGCTCGCAGTCGCGCAGGCGGATGTCGCCGCTGTTCGAATGGCGATTGACGATCAGGTGGATCTTGTCCTTCCGATAGTCCAGCGAACGGAACACCTGCAGCAGCCGCTTGCCGTCGCGGATATACGGCAGCGTGGCTTGCAGGATGGGGAAAATCATATCGGCCTGGTCGAGGGCGCGCACCGAGACGGCATCCAGGCTGCGTCCGATATCAAGCAGTACGAAGTCATAGTGCTGGCGCGCCAGGCGCAGCAGGGCGTCGACGTGCTCGGGATGCACGTCGTTGGCCTGGGTCGGGTCGTCCGGCGCTGCCAGTACGTGGAAATTCGGGGTCACCTGTACCATACTGGAAAACAGCAGCGAAGCGTCGAGGCGGTGCATCTGCTGCGCCACGCTGGCCACGCTGGCGGCAGGACGCTGGTCGGAGACGAACAGGGAAGCGTCGCCGAACTGCAGGTTGAAGTCGAACAGCGCCACTTTCTTGCCTTCGGCCGCGGCCAGCGCATAGCCCAGGTTGGCGGCCAGGAAGGTGGCGCCGCTGCCGCCCTTGCAGGAAATGAAGGCCAGCACCTTGCCCAGCGAGCGGGCGCTGAAGTTGCGCTTTTCGTCGAGGCGGCGCACCGCCGCCTGCAGCGCGGCGCCGTCGAGCGGGAGCGGCATCACCTCGCGCACGCCGGCGCGCATCGCCTGCATCAGGAAGTCGGGCGTCTGCTGGGTGCAGGCGACGATGATCGCCATGTCCGGGTGCTGCACGCTGAGCGTTTCCAGGCGATCGAGGTCGTCGCCATTGAGCAGCGGCTGGGCTACCAGCAGCAGGTCCGGACCCATGCCGTCGAAGCGCGGCAGCTTGTCCAGCAGGCCCGGCAGCACGTCGACCTGGTCGGTCTGGCTGCGTTCGCGCAGGATACGGGCGATTTCGAATAGTTGCTTATCGTTGCTGGAGATGGCTGTGATCTTCATGGCATCACTCAATTGGTAAAGCCGAGGCTTTCGGCGTAGACGACGGTGGTGGCTTCCGGCATGGCGTTCAGCGGGCGCGACGCGGTGACGGCGCCGGCTTTGAAGATCAGCGGCCGGTATTCGACATTCTTGACCGATACTTCGACGTACACAATGCATTCCGTGGCGCGGGTGATGTCGTTGCAGGCGGCCAGGTTGTCGCCGGCGTCGAGCGGGACGGTGCTGACCGTATCCACGCCATTCGAGCGCAGGTAGCGGATAAAAATGTTGGCATTGGTGATTTCCGGACCGCCCGGCAAGGTGCTGGCGCCGAACAGCGCGAGGCTCTTGATGGTGGCGCTGTCGGAAACCCAGCGTACGGTCGCTTCGCGCGCGCCGCGGCGGCTGATTTCCTGCATCGAGTTATACACGAACATCATGCGCCCGAACTCGAAAATGGCGTAGATGAAGGCCAGCAGCAGCGCGCCGATGATGGCAAACTCCACGATCGCGGCGCCGGTCTGGCGCTTCAGGCTGGGGCGGGCTGGGGTTCGCATGGCATCCTCACAGCATATAGCGCATGGTGGTGCGCGGGGTCAGGTTGATCAGCCGCACCGAGTTGCCGACGAGCGGTATGGTCTGGCCGATGTTGATGGCGTAGCCGCTGATCTCGACCCGTACCCCGCCCGGGGCGGTGCCGTCGATGCAGGAGCTGTCGTTGTACGAGGCATCCAGGCAGGTGACCACTACGTTGCTGCGTGCGAAACCCGGCACCTTGGCGGCGTTGGCAGCGGCGACCACGATATCCTTGGCGTTGCTGACCGAGCTGGAGCTGATGCCGGCTTTTTTCGCCACGCTCATATAGCGGGCGCCGTCGCGCGTGGCCTTGCTCAGGGCGTCGTAGTAGGCGAAGGCACGGCCGAATTCATAGGTTCCCGCCAGCAGCAGGAACAGGATGGTCACCACCAGCGCAAATTCGACCAGGGCGGCGCCGGATTGCTTGGTTGAAGGGCAGGTTCGCATGGCGCTCACTTGTACAGTTTGACTTCGGACGACGGCACTGGTTCCACCAGGCCGGTGAATTCGACCCACAGCTTCTTCGGCGAGCCGCCGAGGTCGGCCTTGCGCTGCATGAAGAACTTGCCGATGCCGACCACGTTCATGACGCCGCAGGACGCGCTGCCCACAGGTGGGGTGCGGCAGTCGATCAGGACGATGTTCAGGATGCGGCGATCCTCGACCCCGGGGCGGCCGGCCGGCGCCAGGAAAGTCGGGCCGCTGGCCTGGTTGTAAGGCGCTGCGTGCTGCGAGGTGAACCCGGCACCGACACTGGTGGGGTAGGTGGCGGCGCTGATGTAGTCGGTGGCGCTGCCTTTCAATCCGTACATCAGCTTGTCGGTGCCGATGACATTGCTGCCGATGGTGCCGTTGGCCTGGGCCGGCGTGACCTCGGTGCTGCCGTTGGCCTGGATGGCTGGCGTGTAAGACCACAGCACCCCGTGTTCGCTATACGGGGTTGGCGTTGCCACGCGCGTCGAGACCGTGCTCGGCCAGACATTGGCCGGGGTGGCGCTGGCCCTGGCTTCCGAGGGCAGCGAGTATTGCGGCAATTTCGGGCTGCCGCTGGTGCTGATCGACTGCTGGCTGGGCAGGGCGGTGCCGCCGGTATCCTGCCAGGCGGCCGGCGCTTCGCCGCTGCCTGAGATGTACTCTTTCACGTTGATGTCGGGCGGCGCCGTGGCCGGATCGCACTTGGAGCCGCCCGAGTAATCATTGAAGCGCGAGTTGAACGCGTTTTCCAGCGTGGCCGAGACGCCGGTATTGGTGTACACCTGGCCGATGCCCGTCGGCAGTACCGCGCTGTTGCCGACGCAGATAAATGGCTCGACGACATTGGTCGACGAATTGGCCGGGACGCAGCCGTTTGGCGGCGAGTTCACTGGATTGATCTGGTACGGGTCGGAAGTGGCGCCGCCCAGTGATCCCAGGTCGAACACGTTGTACGACACGCCGCGGCGGAAGCCGAATTCGACCACTTCGGTAAAGCTGCCGTAGTCATAGTTGTCGGTGCGGCGGCTCGGGTCGATGGCGCAGATGCCGACCGGCGTCACCGTGTTGACGAAGCGCCCGGCCACCGCCCAGCCGTAAGTGGAGGTGCTGTTGTCGCCGGCGATGCGCATCAGCCAGGTATTGATCGATTGCGCGGCGCCGCCCGTACCACCGACCCGCGTATCGACTTCGACGAAGGTGCGGCCGGTGGCGTTGCCCAGGCTTTGCGCCAGCGTGTACCAGGGGCCGTCCGGGCTGGCGGCAAAGCGGAAGTTGGCATCTTCCAGCGTCAGCGTGCCGCCGAAGTCGTAGCGGTTCTTCAGCGCCAGCGCTTTGCCCGACGCCACGGCCTTGTTCAGGCCCGCGTCGGTGTTGTCCAGGTCCTTGCCGCCGGCCAGGGCTGCGGCGTCGGCCAGGTTCTGCAGCTCGGTCTTGACGATGTACAGGTGGCCAAGGTCCAGCACCAGGCCGCTGACCGGGATCAGGACGAGCATGAGCAGCAGGCCAGACATTACGGCGACTGCGCCGCTTTGCTGGTGATGCTTGAGGGTGTGCTGGGCCATGGCAGTCTCCTAGCGGCCGACGCCGATCAGGAAGGTGTTGGTGTTCTTTTCAGGTGCTTTGAAGGACTTCACGTACTGGTCGTAAGCGGCCTTGGAGGCCGGCCCGTCCAGCCCCATGGGCGCCGCCATATTGCGATCGGCGCCGGGGTTCATGATTTGCGCATTGCGCATATCGGTAGTGGCCATGCCGAGATTGCGGTCGACGTTGGGCGCTGGCGCCACGCAGGCGGCCAGGGTGAGCGGCAGCAGGGCGGTGCCGGCAGCGCGCAGGAAATGATGGTTCATGATGGCCTCCTAGTTCAAGTCGAATCCGCCCGACTTCTGGGCAGGTTGTTTCTGGTTTTTGTTCTGCGGCGGCTCGCCTTCCATTTTGCCGTTGAAGATGCGTTCCGCGCGGCCAGGGTCCGTCACGTTCGACGTCGGCAGGTTGTTGGCGAAGTCGGGCGGCAGCGGTTTGACCAGGTGTGGCGTAATCACGAACACAAGTTCGGTGCGGTCGGTCTGGAAGTCGTTGGAGCGGAACAAGGCGCCCAGCACCGGGATTTCCCCCAGCCCCGGCACGGCCTTGATATTGGTGCTGGTATTATTCTTGATCAGGCCACCGATGGCGAAGCTCTGGCCGTCGAACAGCTGCACCGTGGTCGCGGCGCGGCGTGTGGTGAACGAAGGCAGGATGGCCGTGCCGTTGACACCGGAGGCCGAGATGCCGACGCCTTCCTTGTTCAGTTCAGACACTTCCGGTGCCACTTTCAGGTTGATGCGGCCGTCGCCCAGCACGGTCGGCGTGAAGCGCACAGCGACGCCGAATTCCTTCTCCTCCAGCGTGATGCGGGTAAAGCCGCCGCCATCGGGGGTAGAGGCGACCGGGATGAAGATCTTGCCGCCGGCGAGGAAACTTGCCTCCTGGCCACTGATGGCCATCAGATTAGGTTCAGCCAGCATCTTCACCAGGCCATCGCGCTTCTGGGCATCGATGGTGAAGGAATTGCCGTTGGTGCTTTTGAAGGCACTGGCCAGCGACGGATTGCCGGTCAACAGGTTCGACAGCAGGGTATAGGTCCAGTTGCCAATAGTGTGGTTGAGGCCGATGCTCGCGCCGAGCTGGTCGACCAGGCTTTTCGAGACTTCCGCGACTTTTACTTCCAGCATGACCTGCTGTGGCGCTGCAACGCTCAGCATATTGATGACCTTGAGCGATATGCCGCCTTCGCCGCTGGCCGCCGGCTGCGAGCTGGAGCCGGCCGGCGCGGAAGAGCCGCTGCCAGGGCCGCCGCCGGTGGGGCGCTGGCGTGTGACGAAAGCATTGGCCATCTGCAGCACGTGTTCGGCCATCACTACGTCCGGTACGGTGCCGCTCAGCATGATGGAGTCGGCTGCTGCGCTCACCTTGACCATGCCGGCCTGGCCGGTCAGCTTGTCGATGCCGGCCTGCAGGGTGGCCGTGTCGGCGCTGACGGTGAGGTCGGCAATCACGGTGTCACCGGTCTTTTGCCACACGATCAGGTTGGTGGTGCCGACGGTGCGCCCCAGCATATACACTTCGCGCTGGTTGAGCAGGATCACGTCGGCAATGCGCGCATCGCCCACCGCCACCCGTGCCGCCGGGTGCTGCAGGCGCACGATGCTGGATTTGCCTTCGGCCAGCTGCATGGCCGGCGCCAGCTCGGTGCGGCCTTCCGGCAGCGCAGGCGGCAGCGCCGCGTCCGCTTTCTTGCCGGGCGCGCTGCTGCCCTTGGCCTTCATCTTCGGCTGTTGTGCCACGACGGCTGCTTCGGCACCCACCTGGGCGGCGGCCGGCGTGAGCAGGGAGGGCAAGACCAGCAGGGCGCCCAGGATGCTCGGTACAGCGGTGCTTAACCTTTTCATGAGTAGCTCCGTATCAGAATTGTTGGCTGCTGCGGTCCAGACCTTTGATCATTTCCACTTTCACGCCCGGTGGCGGTACGGTGGCCACTTTGCGGATTGGCAGGGGCTTCGGTGCCGGGGCTGCGGCTGCCACCTTTGCTGCCGGCTCCGGCGCGGCGGCGCCCAGCAGTGTGGTCTTGGTGGCGCCGGTGGTCAGGGCGGGATTCGGGTCGACCTGGTTGCGCAGCACCAGCGACAGGCTGCCGACGCTGCGCGCCAGGTCCAGCTTTTCCACTTGCTCCGGGGTCAGCTCCAGCGTCACCGCATTGACCACTTTCGGCTTCGTTTCGTCGCGTGAAGATTCCTGCGCCACGGCCAGCACCAGGATGCGTTCCAGCACGATCTTGGAGATGGTCGGGTCCTTGGTCTGGGTGCGCTGGCCTTCTTCCTGGGTGTTGACCAGGATGTCGACGTAGTTGCCGGGCAGGGCAAAGCCGGCCACGCCCACCACGTCGTTGACCCGCACCGTCATGGCGCGCTTGCCTTCGGCCACCACCGCCGACAGCCCGCCCAGGGTGCCCGGTGGCGCCAGCTTGCCTTCCAGGATCGGCTCGCCGCGTGTAATGCTGGTGCGGGTGACGCGCGACTCCAGTGCCTTGTCGTCCTTGATTGCGCCCGGTGGCTGCACCGAAGCGGGCCAGTCGACCAGCCGCACCATGTCGGGCGTGATGCGCGCGCCCAGGCTGATGTCCACTTGCGCTACGGCCACCTTGGCGGTGGTACCGCTGGCTTGCGCGCTGATCCAGCGCGCCGCCACCACAACGGCCACGAAGGCCAGGGCGATGGCTACCACCATCATGATCATTGCTCGTGTGTTCCTCATGATTATCCCCTTGCGTCCTTGGCGTTAAATCGCAGCAAAATAGTTATTCCATGCCCATTCAAGCGATGCGGTGTCGAGCGTGGGCAGGCGTCCTTCATAGGCGGCCAGGTCGCGCAATTGCGATACCAGGTCGCGCGGATAGCAGGCCATCAGCGGCCGTTCTTGCGTATGGTGCTGGCGCATCAGCCAGGCGAAGGTCTCGGCCTCGAACGGCACCGAGAAGCGCTGGCAGACCTGGCGGAACACCGTTTCGTACTGTTCCGGCTGCAGCGGGCCGACATGGATCTTGTAGCCCAGGCGGCGCAGGAAGGAGCCGTCGGCCAGCGAATCGGGCGGCAGGTTGGAGGAGAAGATCACCACCACGTCGAACGGCACCGGGAACTTGTAGCCGTTCTGCAGCGACAGGTAGTCGAGCTGGCGGTCCATCGGTACGATCCAGCGGTTCATCAGTTCGACCGGCGAGCAGCGCTGGCGCCCCAGGTCGTCGATGATGAAGATGCCGCCGTTGGCCTTCAGGTGCGGCGGCGCCTGGTACAGGCGGGTCGTAGGGTCGAAGCGCAGGTCGAGCGCTTCCAGGGTCAGCTCGCCGCCGGTGATCACGGCAGGTCGCTGGCTGCGCACCCAGCGCTGGTCGCGCGGGGTGCGGCGGTCGAACAGCATGCCCGCCGGCGCCGTGTCTTCGATGGCGGTATGCAGCACCGGGTCGTAGACCGGGATGATGTCGCCATCGACCAGCAGCGCATGGGGCACGGCGATCTGTCCCTGCAGCAGGCCGTTCAGGCGCTCTGCCAGGTAGGTTTTTCCGCTGCCGGCCGGACCGTGGATAAAGATGGCGCGGCCACTGTTCATGGCCGCGCCCAACTGGTCAAGCACTGCAGGGCTGGCGACGATGCCATCGAACGTTTTGCGGATGTGTTCGCGCTTGACGTGCATATGCGCCACGCTATGGGCGCGCACGCGTTCGGCATAATCGCTAAAGGTGACCGGGGCCGCGCCGGCATAAGCGTCGCGGCGCACGAATTCGGCGGCGCGGGCGCGGCCCGTATCGGACAGGTTGTAGACGATGTCGGCGTCGGTGTTGCTGCTGCCGCGGCGCATCATCTCCATCAGTTTTTCGGTGCGCATGAACGACAGCACCGGGTCCAGCACCGAGGGCGGCAGCTTCAGGTGGCCGGCCAGGTCGTTGAGCTTGATCTGGCCGCGCTGGTACAGCACCTTGCTGGCCAGTTCCACCAGCAGCAGGAAGGGCAGCCCGGTTTCTTCCACCGTGCGCGGTGCGGGAACGCGCAGCGGGTCGTCAGCCCAGGGGCGCTTGCTTGGTTCTTCAAAATCGGCAGGCATGGCGGACCTCTCTTAAAACACCAGTGGCAGGACGCGGTATTTCACGCGGCGCATATACAGCAAATATTCGCTGTCGCGCGACAGGAACCGTTCTTCGCGCTGCAGGCGGGCCAGCAGCAACAGGGAAGCAACCAGGCAGGTGGCGGCATTGTCGAAACTCGTGTTGGACAGCACATAGCCCACGTAGCTGAGCAGGTAGCTGGCGTACAGGGGATGGCGGATGCAGCGGTACAGGCCGCTGGTCTTGATCTGGCGCCGGGCGGCCACCAGGCCGAAGCTGCGGTTGAGCGACAGCAGCCCGCCGATCTGCAGCAGCACGCCAAGCACGATCAGGGCGCGTGCAGCAGGCAGCATGCCTTCACCGTTGGGGGCGAAGAAGAAAGGGGCGCCGGTGGAGGCGATGGCCAGCGCCCAGTCCAGCGGCGAGTGCGATACCGCAGCTGGTTCCGAGCGCAGCATGAACAGTGCCGCCACCAGGGTTTCGGAAGCCACGAACAGCAGGTAGGTCCAGTCGCCGCTCGTGTTGAAGGCACGCGCATGGGCTACCGAGAACAGCAGCCAGACGCTGGCCAGCGCAGCGGCGGCAAGCACGTTGACAGCGCGCGAACCGAGGATGTGGTTGGCATTCATAGCAGGCTCCAGCCGAAGTAACGGGTCAATAAGAGGTAGCACACCGTGCCGCTGGCAATCGCTACGGCGTAGGGCAACTGGCCGGTGGCAGCGACCGGGGCATCGATGCGGGCGCTGCCGCCAGTCATGCCGCGCAACACGCTGCCCAGCACCATTTCCTTGACGTTGCCGCTCACCTTGCGCAGACTGCCCTGGCACAGGGCCACCAGCAGGGCCAGCATGCCGCCGGCCAGCACGCTGGCCAAACCGGCGCCCAGGATATCCAGTGGGCCGAGGAAGGTTCCCAGCATCGCCATCAGCTTGACGTCGCCGGCGCCCATTGCACCCAGTGCATACATTGGGAGCAGCAGGACCAGGCCCAGCACCATGCCCGCTGCCGCCTTCAGCAAGCCCAGCGCGCCGAACGGTTCGCTGAACAGGCCGGCGCCCGGTGTTACGGTGCTCTGCAGCGCCAGGCCGGCGAGCAGGCCCAGCACCACCAGCTGGTTGGGGATGCGGCGGCTGCGTACGTCGCTGGCCACGGCCCATGCCAGCAGGCAGGCCAGCAGCGCGATCGGCAGCAGGGCGCGGCTATCGAAGCTCATTGTTCGCTCCGCTGCAGCAGCTTGCCGCACAGGGTCCAGATCAGGATGGCGCCCAAGGCGCCGGCATAGCCGTCAATGGCGTAATGCCAGCCCAGGTGCACCGAGCCGACCTGGATCAGCACGGCAAACATGGTGAGCGCAATGCCGGCGGCGCGGTGCAGGCGCCAGCCGAGCAGTGCCAGCAGCACCGAGCTGGCTACGTGCATGCTGGGCATGGCGGAAATGCTGAGGGCATTGGTGCCGCTATGCAGCGAGTAGTCGTGCCACAGCGTGTCCTGCACTTGCAGCGCCATGACCGGGATCACCTTGTCGGCATCGCGCAGGTAGTGCATCAAGCCGGCAAAAGGATCGGCGCCGCCAACCATGAAGCCGTAGTAGCAAGGCCCGACGGAAGAGAAGGCCATGGCCAGGGCATTGCCGAGCAGGCTCCAGCTCAGCACGAAGCTCAGCATGAACTGCATGCGCAGCTGGCGGCGTTCCAGGTTGAAGGCCAGCCAGTAGACGGTGGCCAGCACGATGAAGAACCACAGGTGGTAATTGAAATTCAGGATGGCCGTCATCAGGGGGCTGCCGAATACGGGCTGCAGCAGATGCCAAGGCTGCACGCCGCCATGCAGCCAGGCGTCGGCAGCAGCCATGCGGGCGTCCCAGGCATAGGGCTGTACCATCGGCACGGCGGCCTTGAGCACGGTGAAGCTGGCGGCGAACAGCGGCATCATGCCCAGCACCGGTGCGGCAAACAGCAGGCGTTCGCGCGTCAGGTAAGCCGCCAGGTGTTGTTTCAGGTAGCGCACCAGCTGGTCGGGGCGCTTGAAGATCATGACGTAAATTGTGTAGCCGCACAGTGCAAAGACCAGGCCCATGGCAAGCGTGGCAAGGTAGCCTTCCAGTTGCAGGTTGTGGCGGTATTTTTCCGGGTAGGCGGCGCACAGCACGAGCGCGGCGGCCAGTTCCAGGCCGACGATGGCCAGCAGCAGCCCATGTTCGCGCAGCAGGGCGCGGGGCAGGCTGGGGCGGGTCGCGATGCGTTGGATCAGGACGGCGCTCATGATGTGGCCAACATGACTTGGGATTTGACGAAGGTGAACAGCGCAAGGAGCTGGGTGCCGGCGGTGCCGACGCTGACAACGATGACCACGGCGATCAGGCCTGCCAGCAACGCGTACTCGATTGCCGAGACGCCAGTGTCTTTGCGGAGGAAGCGTAAGAATTGGTCTTTCACGATCGACCTCCAGGTAAAAGTTCGTCCGGGGAGGCGATGTTGCCTCGCCGGACGAAGTTGCAAGATTTAGCTGTTGGCCGAGGTGAGCGCCGTGCCGATCTTGTCGAAGGTCTTATCCAGCTGGGTACCGATCAGTTTCACGGCGGCGATGATCACCACAGCGATCAGGGCAGCGATCAGGCCGTATTCGATTGCGGTTACGCCTTGTTCGTCGCGGATGAATTTTTGGATGGCTTTCATGATGATTCCTTTCAGGACGTTTAATTAACTGCACCAAAGTGTTTGCAGCTTCACGGAACAAGCCCGCTTCACCTGCCTTTTCCAAGCGCTAGAAGCACAATGATGCCGACGACAACTGTCAGTGAGGCTACAAGCACATATTCGTAAAAGGCCCGGCCGTCTTCCTCGGCGATGAAGCTTGCGATTCGGGGCGGCGTGAATCTGTTACGCATTCTGTACTCCGGACATGGTTGTGTTGGCCTTGCCTGGTTCTAGTCTCAGCCGACATGTCTGCCGTGCTGATGAGTCCACTTTAGGCTTGTGCGGTTTGAGTTCCATCAAACATCTGTCCTGTTTGGGCCATGACAGAACTCCTCTTTTTCCAGCAGGAATCGGGACATTTGTCCCGGTTCAATGAAGATATATTGGAGGAAATATTTTCGGCACCCCTGCCGGTAGTGGGCAAGGGGCGAGGATGACGCTACAGGTCGGCCTGGTCGAGCCTGTGCTTGGTGGCGAACACGTAAAGGTCGAGGCGGTTTGATACGCCGAGCTTGTGGTAGATGGTGGTCAAATGATTGCGTAAAGTGTGCTCGGAAATAAACAACTGTTGCGCCAACGCCTTGTTAACCGCACCGCCGCCTGTTGCGATTAAGCTGCAGATGCGCCTTTCCTTGGCGGTCAGCTGGGAAATCTTGTCCAGTTCGGGGTCCTGCCGCCGCGTCCCTTGCGGATTGCGCATGGCTTCGAACACGCGGCTCAGCATGATGCCATCGAGCCACAGCTCGCCGCCATGCACTTTTTCGATGGCTTTCAGGACATTCTCGGCCGGTTCATCCTTGCTGACCACGCCGCGTGCGCCCAGCATTACCGCACGGTCCAGCAGTTCGCGGTCGCGCGTGCCGGACAGCACCAGCACGCGCGCGCCGTTACAGCCGGCCAGCAGGCGCGGCATGATGTCGAGCGAACAGGTGCCGCCCAGGTCGATGTCCAGCAGGATGACGTCAGGCAGCACCTCGGGCGCCATGGACAGCGCGCTGTCGCAGTCGCGCGCGGTGCCGACCACCAGCATGTTCAGCGCTTCGCTTTCGATCAGCTTGCCCAAGCCCCATAGCAGGGTCTTGTGGTCATCAACCAGCATGATGCGGATACGTTTATCGGCTTGCCCCATATGCCCCTCACACCGGAATCACGATCTGTACCGCAGTGTTGTTCTGGCGACCGCGCAGCACGCGCGCTTCGCCGCCCAGCGCAGCAGCGCGTTCAGCGATAGAGCTCGGTGTAAAGTCTAGCACCGGCTGACCCGAACATTCATTCTCAATTCGCACGCTCAACTGGCCGGCAGTGCAGGCCAGCTCGATATAGCCGTTGCGCGCTGTTGTATGTTTGCAGATATTGCTCATGCCCTCGTTGACGATCTGGAACACTTCGGCCGCCAGCCGGTCGCTCATATGCAACTCGCCCTTGGTGTCGACATTGATGTGCACGTCATAGAACTGGCGCAGCTGCGCCGCCTGCCGGCGCAGCGCAATCAGCAATTCCGGCTCCTTCATTTCCAGCCCGCCGCGCAGGCTCTTGGCGTAGTTGCGCAAGTCGCGCACCACCTGCGAGGTGACGTCGAGCAGGTTGTCCAGGTCCGGCACCAGCGGGTTGCCGGGATCGGCTTTCAGGCGGATGCCCGAGACGCCGTGGCGCAGGCCGATATAGGGTTGGATCGTGGTGTCATGCAAGTCGCGGGCGATACGCTCGCGCTCGCGCAACACCGCTTCCGATGCCATGCGGTCCAGCAATTCGATATTCTCGATCACCGGGAAGGCCTGGGCCGCGATCTGCAGCAGGAACAGGGCGTCCGACTTGTGGAAGTGGTGGCGCTGCGATACCACGATCAGGCGTCCCGAGCCGCGCCGCAGCGGCAGCGGCACCGCGATCAGCGACAGCGCATCGAGCAGTTCGGCCAGGGTTTCGCCGGCCTCGGCATCTTCTTCCGTCCAGCACAGCAGTTCACTGTCGTAGCTTTTGATCTGCAGCACGCGGCGCAGCCAGGCGCCGCGCGGCTGGCGCATCAGCAAAATGGCGTCCTCGCCGCACACCAGCAGCGGCGCGGCAGCATCCGGCGCCAGGTTGCTGGCGTGGATCGGCCGCCCGGCATTGGCCGAACTGGCCGCGCGCAGGGTCCAGCTGGCGGCGCCGTTATCGTGCATCAGCAGGATGCAGCTGTGGGCGTGGTAGAACTGGCGCGTCTGCTCCAGCACGGAGCTGATGGTGCGGTCGACCCCGAAGCGCGGATTGGACATCTGGCTCACCGCGTGCAGCAGGGCCATGCGCTGGCGCTGGATCATGGCCATGCCGCCCCAGTGCGCGATCATGTAGCCGAGCGCCAGCAGGAAGGTGGCGCGCAGCATCGTGACCGCCATCTCGGCTTCGCTATGCGTGTACAGCGATGTGAGGGCGAAGGCCATTGAGGCGGCAATGGTGATGCGGGCGCCGTCCTCGAAGCCGTGGCTGAAGGCCGCGGTCAGGATGGCGAAGAAAAACAGCAGGAAATAGAAGCTGGAATCGCCGCCGGTGACATACACCATCAGCGTGAACCAGCCGACGTCGAGCCAGTGCACCAGCTTGCTGCGCACCAGCAGGGCGCGGTTGGCCAGCAAGAGCAGGGTCACGCTTTGCAGCAGGTAGGCCAGGAACACGCCCAGCGACACCACGTCGGCGCGGCCGGCCGGCTCCACCACGAGGGTAAACAGGCACGCTACCGCCAGTACCAGGCGCATCCAGCGCACCATGGAGGCGTCCGAAGTATCCTTCGGCAGGGTGGCGTGCAGCAAGCCTTCGTTGATCACGGTTTCTCCGGCGCGTCGTTGTTACCATGCTAAGAGAACCATTAGTCCTTGTCCACAACAAGGTTGTATTTTTGAAACGTTGCCGGGGCTTGAAATCGGGCGAAACGGCCCCAAGTGAGCAATTCCGCAGTTCCCTACAAGACTATTGAGGTAAAAATGGCAGAAAACAAGCAAACCATGGGCTTCCAGGCAGAAGTAAAACAGCTTCTGCAACTGATGATCCACTCGCTGTACTCCAACAAGGAAATCTTCCTGCGCGAGCTGGTCTCGAATGCTTCCGATGCGGCCGACAAGCTGCGTTTTGAGGCGATCAACAATGATGCCCTGTACGGCAACGACCACGAACTGAAAATCGGCGTCAGTTTCGATAAGGAAGCGCGCACCATCACGATTTCCGACAATGGCATCGGCATGAGCCGCGACGAGGCGATTTCCCACCTCGGCACCATCGCCAAGTCGGGCACCAGGGAATTCTTCGGCAAGCTGTCCGGCGACCAGCAAAAGGATGCGGCCCTGATCGGCCAGTTCGGCGTCGGCTTCTACTCCGGCTTCATCGTGGCCGACAGGATCACGGTCGAATCGCGCCGTGCCGGCCTGGATGCGGCGCAAGGCGTGCGCTGGGAATCGGCGGGCGAGGGCGATTACTCGATCGAGCAGATCGAAAAGGCCGGCCGCGGCACCGATATCATCCTGCACCTGCGCGAAGGCGAGGAAGAATTGTTGTCGAGCTGGAAACTCAAGTCCATCATCCGCAAGTACTCCGACCACATCTCGCTGCCGATCCAGATGCAGAAGGAAGAGTGGGATGAAGAGAAGAAGGAAACCGTACTGAAGGACGAGCTGGAAACCATCAACCAGGCCAGCGCCCTGTGGGCCCGCTCCAAGAGCGACATCACGCAGGAACAGTACGAGGAATTCTACAAGCACGTGTCGCACGATTTCGGCGCGCCGCTGGCCTACACCCACAACCGGGTGGAAGGCCGCAGCGAATACACCCAGCTGCTGTACATCCCGGCCAAGGCGCCGTTCGACCTGTGGGACCGCAACAAGCGCGGCGGCATCAAGCTGTACGTCAAGCGCGTGTTCATCATGGACGATGCAGAACAGCTGATGCCGGCTTACCTGCGCTTCGTCAAGGGCGTGATCGACTCGGCCGACCTGCCGCTGAACGTGTCGCGCGAAATCCTGCAGGAGTCGCGCGATGTGAAGGCGATCCGCGAAGGTTCGACCAAGCGCGTGCTGGGCATGCTGGAAGAACTGGCCAATGCCGACGAACAGGAAAAGAAGGACAAGTACGCGAGCTTCTGGACTGAATTCGGCCAGGTGCTGAAAGAGGGTGTCGGCGAAGACTTCGCCAACAAGGAACGCTTGGCCAAGCTGCTGCGCTTTGCCTCGACCGCCAATGAAGGCGAGGAGCAGAGCGTGTCGCTGGAAGCGTATGTCGGGCGCATGAAGGAAGGCCAGGACAAGATCTTCTACGTCACCGCCGACAGCTTCGCCGCCGCCAGGAATTCGCCGCACCTGGAGATCTTCCGCAAGAAGGGCGTCGAAGTGCTGCTGCTGACCGACCGTGTCGACGAATGGATGCTGTCCTTCCTGAACGATTTCGAGGGCAAGGAACTGCATTCGGTCGCCAAGGGCGGCCTGGACCTGGGCGCAATGGAAGACGAGGCGGAGAAGAAAGAGCACGCCGAGACCGAGACCCAGTACCAGGAACTGGTCGGCAAGATGAAGGAAGCGCTGGCCGACAAGGCCAAGGAAGTGCGCGTCACCTTCCGCCTGACCGATTCGCCAGCCTGCCTGGTCGCCGACGAGCACGAACTGTCGGGTAACCTGCTGCGCATGCTGAAGGCAGCCGGCCAGGCCGCGCCGGAATCCAGGCCCATCCTGGAAATCAACCCGCAGCACCCGCTGGTCACGCGCCTGAAGTACGAAGACGCGGCCGGCGCCAAGTTCAGGGACTGGGCCCACATCCTGTTCGACCAGGCCCTGCTGGCCGAAGGCGGCACATTGGCCGACCCGGCCTCCTTCGTCAAACGCATGAACGACATGCTGTTGTCCAAGTAACCAAGTAAGCTAGTGCCCGCGCAAGCGGGCGCAGTCATACAGGTAGTAGGTCTTGCCGTACTCGCTGTCGCTGGCCTGGGCGATCGCCGCGACGCCCAGCGGCGTGGCGAGTACGACATAATCCAGCACCGGATCGGCGCAGGCAAACTGCAATCCGGCGCGGCTGGGCGGCGGCAACTGCAGTGCGCCCAGCCTGGTCTGCAGGATGTCCAGCGCAACCACCGCGTCTTCTCCTCCCAACTGCCTTAAACGCTCCATGCGTCGCATGCCTTCCACGGCGGTGCCGCGGTTGAAGGCCAGGCCTGTGATCTGGGCATTGGAAGCATAGTTCGAGCGGTGCAGCAGGAACCAGCTGACCATGACATTGTTTTGCCAATACAGTACGGCATCCTGCGCGATCAGCGGCGCGAAAGCCGACTGGACCGCGCGGGCGCCGCTGGCCGACAGTTCGTGCTGGCGATGCACCGGAATGGCGGCGTACAGCACGGACAGGCAAAGCATGCTGAAGGCCAGGCCAAAGGCCAGCAATTGCGGCGCCTTGCGCCGGCTGCCGCTGCAGCGCCGGATGAGCAACAGCAGCCCGGTCCCAAGCAGTGCGCCGGCACCCAGCTTGAAGGCGGCCGAGGCCCACAGCAGGACCAGCCAACCCGGCTGCGGGGCCGGCTCGACGGCGGCTGTTTTCAAGGCCAGGAACGTCACCTGCCATCCCCAGGCCAGGATCATGGCAGCCAGGCCAAGCAGCGCGGCCGCGTTGCCCCATGCCGGCCAGCGCAGCGGGGGACGCGGCGCGAAACAGCACAGCATTGCCCCTGCCAGCAAGGCGACGCCGCCGCCCACCGTATCGCGGGTGAGGGCAGCCAGGCACAGTGCCAACAGCAACACGCGGACCAGGCGTTCGCGGCGCCAGTAGGCGGCCAGCAGCCAGGCCAGGGCCAGCCAGGAGCACAGGTGCGTCATCCACAGCAGGCGCCACGGCTGGGCTTGCAACAGCAGCAGGTTGCTGGCGAGCCCGGTGCCCGCCCAACTGGCCAGCAAGCCAAGCGCTCCCAGCGCCGCTGCACAGCGGAACAGGCGCGCCGTCATGCCCTCGGCCAGCCAGCCTGCCGTCAGCACCAGGCAAAACGCCAGGCCGGTCCGGCTGACCCAGTCCTGTGCCTGCCAGGCGGTCCAGGCCATCATCGGCGCGCGGCTGTTGACCAAGGCCAGCCATTCGGCGTCCATGCCGAGCAACAGGCGCCCGAACGGGGGAACGCCGGCGCCAACCAGGGCCGCCGTCAGCGCAAGGCCGGCCAGCAGCGCCGCGGCCAGCGCGCGCCAGCTGCCCCAGGCGAAGAGCAAGGCGCCGGCCAGCAGCGGGGCGCAGGCGATCAGCGGATGCAAGGCCAGGGCCAGGCAAGCCGGCAGCAGGCCCCAGCCCCAGCGCTGCCGTACGAAGCAGCCCAGCGCCAGGATGCCGAGGCCTTCGGCGAACAGGCGCGGCGTCAGCAGGGATTCGGCGAGGTGGAACACGTCCGGGCTCGGCCCGTAATCGGCGGGCCAGGCAAACAGCATCGCCAGGCCGAGCCAGAGATAAAAGCCGCGCAGCACCGCAACGGCCAGGAAGGACGCGGCGCCGATCCATAACAGGTAGCCGCCTAGCTGCAGGGTGAACGTGGCCGGCTGCAGGCCAAATTCTGCAATGGCAGCGGCATATAGCGGACTGAACAGGGTAAAGGCATCCTGCGAGCCGTGCAGGAAGAACAGGTCGCCCTGGAAATTGGCTGGATACAGGCGGCGCATTGCCTGTACTGCATACAGCATGCCGTCGTGCCAGATGCCGCGCCAGGGATGGGTAAACAGCCAGAGTGCCAACAAGCTCGTCAGCATCAGGGGCGTGCTTCGTTGGCGGAAGATGGGGCGCATAGCTCCGTCCATTCTGAAACTGTGGCGTCCAAGCCGCAAGCATTTAAATGCTAGTTAGATTTGGTGAGACTTTAGCCAGTTGTCAAGCGGCATAATCAAAGCAAGCCCGCCTTCGCGAGGATTGCATGACGGAAGTTCGCAAGCAGCGTATTCTCATCGTTGACGACCAGAGCGTCCACACTGTGGCGTTGTGCGACGTGCTGCGCCAATATCAGTTTGATGCCGAAGGTTGCTCCAGTGCCGAGTCAGCGCTGGAGCTGCTGCGCAGCCAGTCCTTTGACCTGATGCTGTCCGACCTGAACATGCCTGGCATGGACGGCATCGGCCTGGTCAGGGAGGCCCTGCAGCACGACCCGGACCTGGCCTGCATCATCATGACCGGCGAGGGCAGCATCGCCACCGCCGTGCGCGCCATGCAGGGTGGCGCCCTCGATTACATCGTCAAACCCTTCAAGGCGTCATCCCTGCTGCCGGTGCTGGCGCGGGCGCAGGCCACGCGTGCCCTGCGCCTGGCCAATGCCGAGCTGGAACGCCAACTGCGGCAAAACGTGATGGAGCTGGCGGAAGCCAACCACCGGCTGGAGCAGGCGCGCACCGCGGCCGAACATGCCAACTCCGAGAAGTCGCGCTTCCTGTCGAATATGAGCCATGAGCTGCGCACGCCGCTCAACGGCATCCTCGGCTTCGCGCAAATCCTGGCAGCCGACAAGCTGCCGGCCACCCAGCTCGAAAAGCAGCGCTTCGCGCGCAATATCGTGCAGTCCGGCCAGCACCTGCTCAAGCTGGTCAACGAAATCCTCGACCTGGCGCGCATCGAAGCGGGCAAGGTGCCGCTGGCAATGGAGGCGGTCGATTTGCCGACCGTGTTGCAGGAATGCCGCATGATGGTCACGCCGCTGGCCGCCAAGCGCGATATCAGCCTCGGTTTCGACGAGGTGCCGCAGCGGCGCCTGCGCGCCGACCGCACGCGCCTGGTGCAGGTGCTGATCAACCTGCTGTCCAACGCCATCAAGTACAACCACGACCAGGGCCGCGTCGCCGTGGCCTGCGCGGCGGCGGAAGGCAGCCGCCTGCGCATTTCCGTCAGCGACACCGGGCCGGGGCTGGAACCGGACCAGGTCCAGCACATCTTCCAGCCATTCCACCGCCTCGGGCGCGACGAAGAAGAGGAGGGCAGCGGCCTTGGCCTTGCCCTCACCCGGCGCGTGGTCGAGGCAATGCAAGGCGCCATCGGCGTCGAGAGCCAGCCGGGCCAGGGCAGCACCTTCTGGGTGGAACTGCCGCTGGCGCCGGAAACTACCCAACAGGTGCAACATGCGTAGCCGAACCATGCAGGTCCTTGCCGTGTTGTTCATCGTGCTGGCGCTGGGCGTGGCCTGGCTGTGGCAGCAGCAGCGGCGGCCGGCACTGCCGGCGCAGTCGCTGGTGATCGCCGCCAACACCGCCTACGTCGGCACCTGCGCGGTGGTGGCGGCGGAGCGGCGCGGCTACTTCGCCGAGCAGGGCCTGCAGGTCAAGGTGCTGCCTTTCTCGAGCGGCAAGGCGTCGATGCAGGCGGTGCTCGACGGCAAGGCCGATGTCGGCACCGTGGCCGATATCCCGATCGTGTTTGCCGCCATGGACGGGGTGCCGGTCAAGGTACTGGCGACCTTTTTCCGCACCGGCAAGGACCACGGCATCATCGGCCGCCGCGACCATGGCGTGCTGACGCCGGCCAGCCTGAAAGGCAAGCGCATCGGCGTCACGCAGGGTACCTCGGGCCAGTTCACGCTGGACGTGTTCCTGAACTGGCAGCGCATGGACGGCAGCGAAGTCACCATGGTCAATTACAAGCCGGAAGAGCTGGGCCAGGCGCTACAGCGCGGCGACGTCGACGCGGTGGCGGGCTGGGAGCCCTTCCTGGGCGCCATGCGCAAGCAGCTGGGCGATACGGCGGTCAGCTTTTCCGGCGAACAGGCGTATGAAAGCATCTACAACCTGGTCTCGCTGCAGCGCTTTACCGGCGAACGGGCAGGCGTCATCCCGCGCCTGCTGCACGCCATCGAACTGGGCTCGGCCTGGTGCGAAAAGTCGCCGGGGGAGGCGCAGCCGCTGCTGCCGGCCACCGCCAAGCTGAGTCGCGACGAAGTGCTGGCCGCCTGGCCCACATACCACTTCGGCCTGGAACTGGACCAGTCGCTGTTGCTGGCCTTCGAAGACCGGGCCCGCTGGGCCATCCGCAACCGCCTGGCCAATTCACGGGAAGTGCCGAATTTCCTCGACAATGTGTACCTGGAAGGATTGGGCGAGGTGCGGCCGACTGCCGTTACCGTCATCCACTAAGCCGCCATGAAAATCATCACTCGACTGAAGTGGGCCCAGTGGCTGTGCCTGGGCGGCGTGGCGCTGGCCGTGATCCTGATGCTGGGCGCCACGCGCCAGGTCAGGCAGGAATTGCAGCGCAACGAACGGGCCGGGGCAATCGTCAGCGGGGTGGTGGCGCTGCGCTACCTGTCGCTGGAGTATGCGCAAACCCAGGAGCGGCGCTCGTACGTGCAATGGCAGTTGCGCAAAGAATCGCTGCAAGGCTTGCTGCTGCGCGACGACTTGTTCAGGGAAGCCGATGAAGCGCGGCTGCTGCACGAGCTGCAGGAAAGCCTGCCACTGCTGGCGCGCCATTTTTCCGAGTTGCTGCTGGTGCGGCAGGAGCTGCACGCGACGCCGGAACGGGCCGAAGTGCTGCACCTGCTGGAAGCGCGCCTGTTCGGCCAGCTGATGTCGCGCACCCAGGACATGATCCGCGATGCGGAAGAGCTGGCGCGCCGCAGCCGCGAGGGCGTGCTGAGCGCGCAGCAGAATGCCACGGGCGTGGCGGCGGCGCTTGGCCTGCTGCTGGCGATGACGGTGCTGGGCGCACTGGCCCTGACCATCCGCAGCGTGGCGCACCCGCTGGAACGGCTGCGCCGGGGCGCCGAGCTGGTGGGGTCGGGCAAGCTGGATTTCCGCATGAATATGAAGGCGGTCGACGAGGTGGGCGATTTGGCGCGTGCCTTCGATGCCATGACCGAACGCCTGCGTGCGACCACGGTATCGCGCGATGAACTGGTCAGCGCCAATTCCGCCCTGCATGACGAGATGGAGGTGCGCCATGGCGCCGAGCTGAAAGTGCAGGCGCAGCTCGGGCGGCTCAGCCTGCTGCACCAGATGACGCGCTCGATCGGCGAGCGGCAGGACTTGCGCAGCATCCTGCAGGTGCTGGTGCGCAGCCTGGAAGACCAGTTGCCGGTGGATTTTGCCTGCGTCTTCCTGCTGCAGGAAGGCGTGCTGGAAGCGAGCTGCGTCGGCCTCGGCAATGCCTTGCTGCCGGGCGATGCGGCGCTGAAGGAGGGCGCCCAGGTGTCGATCGACAACAACGGCCTGGCACGCTGCGTCAAGGGGCAACTGGTGTACGAGCCGGACATCGGCGGCAGCGAGTTCCCGTTCCCGCACCGGCTGGCGCGCGGCGGCCTGAATTCGCTGGTGCTGGCGCCGCTGCAAGCGGAGAGCGTGGTGTTCGGCGTGCTGGCCGTGGCGCGCAACATCCCGAATGCCTTCTCCAGCGGCGAATGCGAATTCCTGCGCCAGCTGAGCGAACATGCGGCCCTGGCGGCGCGCCAGGCCCAGTTGTACGGCGCGCTGCAGCAGGCTTACCATACCCTGCATGCGACGCAGCAGTCGGTCACGCGCGAAGAGCGCCTGCGCGCCCTGGGCCAGATGGCCAGCGGCATTGCGCACGACATCAACAACGCCATCTCGCCGGTGGCCCTGTACACCGAGACCTTGCTGGAAACCGAGGAAGGCTTGAGCGCCAGCGGCCGCAACCACCTGCAGGTGATCGCCCGCGCCATCGACGACGTGGCCGCAACGGTGGCGCGCATGCGCGAACTGTACCGCCGCCGCGAGCCGCAGATGGAACTCGCCAGCGTCAGCCTGAATGTGCTGGCGCAGCAGGTGGCCGACCTGACGCGGGCGCGCTGGAGCGATATGCCGCAGCAGCGCGGCGTGGTGATCTCGATGAAGCTGGAACTGGCGCCGGGCTTGCCGGCCGTGATGGGCTCCGAGCCGGAAATCCGCGAGGCGCTGACCAACCTGGTGTTCAATGCCGTCGATGCCATGCCCGAAGGCGGCGCGCTGGTCCTGCGCACCCGCAGCACCGGCGAACATGCCATCGTCGACGTGGCCGACAGCGGCGTCGGCATGGACGAATCGACGCGCCGCCATTGCCTGGATCCGTTCTTCACCACCAAGGGCGAGCGCGGCAGCGGCCTGGGGCTGGCCACCGTCAATTCGATGGCCGAACGCCACAGCGCCGTGGTGCAGGTGGAGTCGACGATCGGGCAGGGCACCACGGTGTCGCTGGCCTTCCCGCTGCCGCTGGCGCATCCCGCCATCCCGCCGCTGGAAGCCCCGGCCACTGCGGTGCCGGTGGCCGAGCCCATGCGCCTGCTGGTGATCGACGACGATCCGGCCGTACTGGCCTCCATGACCACCATCCTGCAGCGCGATGGCCACAGCGTGGTGGCGGCCAATGGCGGTGCCGCCGGCATCGAGCAATTCCGCGCTTCGATGGAATCGAGCCTGCCGTTCGACGCGGTGTTCAGTGACCTGGGCATGCCGCACGTCGATGGCCGCAAGGTGGCCGGCTGCATCAAGGAGCTGTCGCCCAGTACGCCGGTGATCCTGGTTACCGGCTGGGGCCAGCGCCTGATCCCCGAAGGCGACGTGGATGCCAAACCCGCCAGCGTCGACGAGGTGCTGAGCAAACCGCCGCGCGTGCGCGAACTGCGCGAGGTCCTGCTGAAAGTGCACAAGGTCGGGTATAGTCCTGCGTCATGAATAATCCAACCGTATTTGCCGCGCACCGGGCGCGGTTGTTTGCCATCGCCTATCGCATGCTGGGCGTGCGCGCCGATGCCGAGGACGTGGTGCAGGATGCCTGGATCCGCTGGCAGGGCGCCGATACCAGCGCGGTGCAGTCGGCCGAGGCCTGGCTGGTGACGGCGGTCACGCGGCTTGCCATCGACCGCCTGCGCACGGCCATCGCCGAGCGCGCAGCCTACGAGGGACTGTGGCTGCCGGAACCGCTGGTTGCCATCGATGAGGAAACGCCGGAAGCCCAGGCTGAACGGGCCAGCGACCTGTCGCTGGCCTATATGTGGCTGCTGCAGCGCCTTGGCCCGGAGGAGCGCGCCGCCTTCCTGCTGCGCCAGGTGTTCGACTATGACTATCACGAGGTGGCCGAGCAGCTTGGCAAATCCGAGGCGGCCTGCCGCCAGATGGTGAGCCGGGCCGGCGAACGTGTACAGCAGGGCCAGTCGCGCTTCGACATCCCGGCCGACACCCACCGCCAGCTGCTGCAGCGTTTCGTGGCGGCCTCGGCCAGCGGCGACAAGGAAGCGGTGCGCGCTTTGCTGGCGCAAGACCTGGAGCTGGTTGGCGACGGCGGCGGCAAGGTCAAATCCTTCGGCATCGTCATTACCGATCCGGACAAGATTGCGGCGCTGTACGCCGGCATGCACAAGCTGGGCGCCATCGAATACCGTGCCGCCCTGGTCAACGGCGAGCCAGGCCTGCTGCGTTTCGTGGACGGCAAGCTGGAGTCGGCGCAAGGCTTTGCCACCGACGGCCAGCGCATCACCGGCATCTACGTGGTGCGCAACCCGGACAAGCTGGCGCATATTATCAACTGACGTTTGCAGGCAGGAAGGCCGCGGAGGATCCCGACATGTTGAGCGAAATTCGCGAGCGTGGCATGCAGGTTGGGGTGGCGGACTTGCTGCGCGCCATACAATACCTGCCGGTCGGCCTGTCCATCATCGACCGCGACCTGCAATTCAGGTTCTGGAACGACAGCTTTTGCCAATGCCTGGATTTTCCGAACAGCCTGATGCAGCCGGGCGTGCTGCTGGAAGACCTGTTCCGTTTCAATGCGCTGCGCGGCGAATTCGGGCCAGGCGATGCGGACACCCAGGTGCGCGAGCGCATCGAGCTGGCGCGCCAGTTCGTGCCGCACCGTTTCCGCCGCACGCGCGCCAACGGCACGGTGCTGCAAGTGACGGGCCGGCCCATGAGCGACGAGCAGGGCCGGGTGGTGGGCTTTGTCACGATCTATGAAGACGTCACGACCGAGGCGCGCCAGCAGCAGGAACTGGAGCAGGCGCACCAGAAGCTGCTGTCGGCCTATGAGGACTTGCGGCGCGCCCAGCTGGACAATAGCGAACTGGAAAAAGACCGTTCCAAATACTACCAGCTGGCGGTGCGCGACGCGGTGACCGGCCTGTACACGCGCCACTATATGGAAGATGCCGCCGCCCGCCTGCTGCAGCAGCATGAGCGCGACGCGGCCGAGCGCGTGGGTTTGCTGGTGTTCGATGTCGATCGTTTCAAGCTGGTCAACGACAACCATGGCCACCTGGCCGGCGACCTGGTGTTGCAGCGCATAGGCAATCTGTTGAACAGCCACACGCGCCGCATCGACATCGCCGTGCGCAACGGCGGCGACGAGTTTGCCGTCTTCCTGCCCAAGCTCGACCTCCAGCATTGCCTGCAATTTGCCGAGCGGCTCAGCAGCGAGGTGCGCGCCCTGCGTTTCGAGGGCAGCCTGGCCGCGATCGAACTGTCGATCAGTGCCGGCGTGGCCGAGCACCAGCCGGGCGAGCCGCTGGGCGACCTGCTGCAGCGGGCCGATGCCGCCCTGTACGCCGCCAAGCGGGCCGGGCGCGACCGGGTTTGCAGCTTTCCCGCCCAGGCGGGAAAAAATCTTTAGCCCGGCAGTCACAAAGCGGCGGGCTGCTCCGTCTAATGGATAAGAAGGCCGCACAGTGCGGTCTTTACCATCAGACCGAAAGGATTTTCCATGAGCACCCTGCGTTACAACTACTTCCAACTGTCCCAGAAATCGTTCCAGAACCTGCTGGCGCTGTCGAATGGCCTGAACCGCGAACTGCTGGGCAAGAAACTGGTGGACCTGGTGCTGCTGCGCGTGTCGCAGATCAATGGCTGCGGCTTTTGCATCGACATGCATTACCAGGACCTGTTGAAGATGGATGTCGATCCGCGCCACGTGAACGCGGTGGCCGGCTGGCGCGAGGCGCCATTCTTCAGCGAGCGCGAACGCGCTGCGCTGGAATGGTCGGAGTTGATTAATGCGATTCCAGTCCGCGATCCCGACGACGCAGCTTTCGCCCGTGTCCAAGAGCATTTCTCCGGCGAAGAGATCGCGGAACTGGGTTTCGTGGTTGCGGTCATCCGTTCCTGGAATATGCTGAACGTCGCGTCGCGCAACCCGATCCCTCGTTAATTTTCCCTCTTGCGCAGTAACAGCAAGGGCAGGCCGGCCAGCAGCATGAGGAACTGTGCCGGCTCGGGAATCGGCGCGGCCAGGAAGCCGCGGATTTCACCGCTCGGGTAGACGCTCGAGTGGATGTTGAAATACGCGGCGCCGGCATTGAGTCCGGCCAACAATGCAGCTTCGGCGCCGGCCGTGGTGCCGCCGTTATTGGCCAGGAAGGCCGGGTTCCAGAACGATTCCTGCGAGGTGCTGAAGAAGGAAGCGTAACTGCCGCTGGTTTCATTGGCCGGGAAGCCGGTGAACGTTGGCAGCATGGTCGCAACACCGGCATTGCCGTCGCCCGGAACGGCGGTGCAGCAATGGATGTGGGCAGCACCGCTCAAGCCTTCCAGGTCGGTAAAGCTGGCTGCAATGGTCATGTAATGGTTGTCGATATCGAACAGCACGGTCACGTCGCCCGTGGCTGCCGAAGCGTTGGGCGGGGATTCCGCGGCGCCGCTGAGTGCGGCGTTGAAGACAAGCGGATCAGCTTGCGCTGCTCCGCAAGCGCCAATCAAGGCCAGCGTCGCCAGCCCCTTTTTCAGATGAGTTCCCATTCAGTGGCTCCTCAATGTTCGCGAGCCCGCGGTAACGGTTCCCCCCGTGGTATGGCAAGCAGGCGCGCAGTACAGCGCGCTTATTGTCGCCGCAAGCGCACCCGGTGCGGCGCACGAATGCTGACGCTCATCTGACGTTCTTCATGAGAAAGTCCGCTTGCCCGCAGCTCTTCTGCGAGTAGGCGATGGCTTCCTGCGAACAGCTGCGGGATTTGCCGTCCTTGCTGAAGCAGACGCGCGCCTCGCGCAGGAAGCGGCCGCCGGAGCCGCATACCGGCAGCACCGAGTCCCTGGCCAGCCACGGATTGGCCTTGTGGAAGGCATCCTCGAACTGGCCTGGCGTGACGCGCACCGGCTGCTGCGGGCGCGCGAAGGCGGCCGGGAGCTTCAGGCTGTCGCGCAGCCTGGCGCTCAGCGCCAGGTAGTCCTGCGGCTGCAGGCCGGAGCAGGAGCCATGCTTGTTCCACTCATGGAACAGGAGCTTTGGCGAAGGGTAGAGCGATTCGTACTGGTCGCGCAGGCCGTTCGAAATCCTGCTGCGGCCGCAGCTTTCCGGGTAGCCGCGCTCGTACTGCGGCCACAGGCCGTGCAGCACGAAGCCAAGCTGGCGGCCGGTGGCGCATTGCGCCGGGTCGCCGCCGCCACGGCCGGCACAGTATTCCGGCGACCAGGACAGCGACATCACGTAATAATCGAAAACACCGGGGCGGTCGTCGCGTGCCATGGCTGGCAGTGCACACGCCGCGGCCAGCAAGGCAGCGAACAAGCGTTTCACAAAGCGGTCCTTAAAGCGAATAATTCGGGGAACAGTACCACATCCAGCATCTTGCGCAGATAGGAAACGCCGGCGGTGCCGCCGGTGCCGGTCTTGAAGCCGATCACACGTTCCACCGTGGTGACATGGCGGAAGCGCCAGAAGCGGAAAGCGGTTTCCAGGTCCACCAGCTTTTCCGCCAGTTCGTACAGCGCCCAGTAGCGCGTGGTGTCGCGGTACACCTCGAGCCAGGCATCCTTGACCGACTCGTTGGCCACGGTCGGCAGGGTCCAGTCGCCGTCCAGGCGCGCCGCATCGATGTGCAGGCCGTTGCGTGCCAGCAGGCGGATCGCTTCGTCGTACAGCGATGGCGCATGCAGCGCCGCGTCGAGCAGGGCATGCGCTGCCGGCGCCTGCTGGTGCACGGCCAGCATATTGGCATTCTTGTTGCCGAGGATGAATTCGATTTCGCGGTACTGGTGCGACTGGAAGCCGGACGACGAGGCCAGGTAAGGGCGGATCGCCGTGTATTCAGGCGGCGTCATGGTGGCCAGCACGTCCCAGGCATGCACCAGCTGGTCCATGATGCGCGCCACGCGGGCCAGCATCTTGAAGGCCGGCGGCAGGTCGTCGCGGCGCAGATGGCCGACCACGGCGTGCAGCTCGTGCAGCATGAGCTTCATCCACAATTCGCTGGTCTGGTGCTGCACGATGAACAGCATCTCATTATGGTTGGGCGACAGCGGGTGCTGCGCGCTCAGGATTTTTTCCAGGCCCAGGTAATCGCCATAGCTCATGGACTTGGAGAAGTCCATTTGTGCCCCATGCCAGGCGGCGTCTTTCTTTTCTTCGGTCATGTCGGGTCTCAGGTTACAGCGCCGCGGGCGGCAGTGATGTCGTAGGCCTTGTCGTCCAGGATCTGCTTCAGGATTTCCACCGCATCCCATACGTCGGCAAAGCTGGTGTACAGCGGCGTGAAGCCGAAGCGCATGATTTCGGGCTCGCGGTAGTCGCCGATCACGCCGCGTGCGATCAGGGCTTGCATTACCGCGTAGCCGTAAAGGTGGGTAAAGCTCACTTGCGAGCCGCGGCGTGCGTGATCGCGCGGGGTGACCAGGCCCAGTGGATGGTTCGGGCAGCGCTGCTCGACCAGGGCGATGAACAGGTCGGTCAGGGCCAGCGATTTGGCGCGCACCGCATCCATGCTCGTTTGCGCGAAGACGTCGAGGCCGCATTCCACCATGGCCAGCGAAGTGACTGGCTGGGTGCCGCACAGCGCGCGGCCGATACCTTTGGCGGGCGCGAAGTCGGGCGCCATGGCGAAGGGATTGGCATGGCCCCACCAGCCGGACAGCGGATGGCTGAATTTGTCCTGGTTGCGCTGCGGGACCCAGATGAAGGCCGGCGAGCCGGGGCCGCCGTTCAGGTATTTATAAGTGCAGCCGACGGCGAAGTCGGCGCCGTCGGCGTGCAGGTCGAGCGGCACGGCGCCGACCGAGTGGCACAGGTCCCACACGATCAGCGCGCCGTGCTGGTGGGCGAGGGCGCTGGCGGCTGCCATGTCGTGCTGGTAGCCGGTGCGGTAGTTCACGTGGGTCAGCATGACCACGGCCGTTTCGGCCGTGATGGCGGCCGGCAGCTGGTCGGGGCTGTCGACCAGCCGTACTTCATAGCCGCGGTCGAGCCACGAGGTCAGGCCCTGGGCCATATAGATATCGGTGGGGAAGTTCGAACGCTCGGTGATGATCACCTTGCGCCCGGTGTGCGCCTGCGCGTGCAGGGCGGCGGCCAGGGCCTTGAACAGGTTGATCGAGGTGGTATCGGTGACGACGACTTCGCCTTGCCTGGCACCGACCAGCGGGGCCAGTTTGTCGCCCAGGCGTTTCGGCATCTCGAACCAGCCGGCGCTGTTCCAGCTGGTGATCAGGTCCTTGCCCCATTCCCTGGCGATCACTTCGGTGGCGCGGGTGAGGGCGGCTTTAGGGCGGGCGCCCAGGGAGTTGCCATCGAGGTAAATAACGCCGGCAGGCAGGTCGAACTGCTCGCGCAGCGGGGCCAGGGCGTCCGCGGCGTCGCGGGCCAGGCAGTCGGAACGGGAAATCATGCAGGTGCTTTCCTTGAGACTTAAACAAAGTGAGATTGTAGCAACCTTTTGCGCGCCCAAAACCGGTAAACCGGTGTCAGACCCGCAGGGTCTGACACCAACCTGCGACCGTTGCGGACCGGTGCCCGACCCTGCGGGTCAGGCACCGAACTACCGGTTTTATTGCTAAGCTATTGATTTTAAAAGAACTAAAAAATTTTCAAATATTTTTTCAAAAAACCCTAAAGTTTCCCGACTCCTTGCCGTTACCGATTTTAGAAGCCCGGTAAAGGCTTGCTGTTCGGCAGTTTGGAATGAGTGAAAAAAATTTAAAATTTTTTGCTCAGGACCCTAAAGTTCCTCCAAACCCCGCCGTTACCAGTTCAGATGTCGCAAAAAAGCATCTCGGCGATATCTATTTTTACCCTCGGCTCCTGTGTTTTTAGCGAGACCGGGCACCCCGCAAAACCGCGCCGTTACTGGCGTTGCCCCTCTATGGGCAGCCCTCTGTAGGACAAAATCCTACGGGGTCACTTCGCCTATTCCCGACCCAAAATACAGCGCGCCGCCTCTATGCGCTTTGGCGCGTCTCCAGCAGAATGTATCTCAACAGCAACGAAAATTGCGTTGCAAGCTGAAACTGACTGGAGATGGACATGACTGCAAACGACATGATGGCTGAAATCCGCGATGCGAACCTGAGCTACCTGATGCTGGCGCAGCAGATGATCCGTGCCGACAAAGTCACCGCGATCTTCCGTCTCGGCATTTCGGCCGACATCGCCGACCTGATCGAAGGCATGAGCAATGCCCAGATCCTGAAACTGGCAGGCGGCAACATGATGCTGGCCCGCTTCCGCTTCGACGACAGCGCCATCCTCGGCATGCTGACCAACTACAATAAGGACCGTTCCCTGGCCCAGTCCCACGCCGCCATCCTGATGGCTGGCCAGGCAGTTGAAGAAATCGCTTAAGGAGCGACGCCATGAGCAAGAAGAGTGTGGTGACCGAGGCGCAGGAAATCCAGCTGGCTATCGAGCTGATCAACCTGGGCGCCCGCCTGCAGCTGCTGGAAACTGAAGTGTCGCTGTCGCGCGAACGCCTGCTCAAGCTGTACAAGGAACTGAAAGGCATGTCGCCGCCGAAAGGCATGCTGCCTTTCTCGACCGACTGGTTCCTGACCTGGCAGCCGAACATCCACTCGTCGCTGTTCATGAACATCCATAATTTCCTGCTCGAGCACGCAGGCGCCAGCGGCATCCACGCCGTGATGAAGGCATACCAGCTCTACCTGGAACAAATGCCGCCGGCCGCCGGCGAAGAGCCGCTGCTGTCGCTGACCCGTGCCTGGACGCTGGTCAAATTCGCCAGCAACAATATGCTGCAGCTTAAGCCTTGCACTTGCTGCAAGGGTAAGTTCGTAGTCGACGCCATGGACTTGAACCGCGACTACAAGTGCGGCTTGTGCCATATGCCTTCGCGTGCCGGCAAGACCCGCAAGGCCAAGGATGCCGCCGAAGCGCTCGCTGCTTAGAATCCCCGCCTTCCAGGCGCTGCTGGCCCAGGCCGGCGCGGTGCTGCCATGCGCCGCGCTGGCAGTTGCGCTTGAATCGTTCGGTCATGGCTTGACCATGCTGCAAGCCGTGCTGCTGCAAGGCTTGCTCGCTGCCGCTATCGGCTGGAAGATCGGCCTGGCGCGCTGGTGGCTGCCGATCCTGCTGCTGTTCCCCATCGCATTACTGGCCGGCCTGGCCCTGCATCTGCCGCCATGGCTGGCCGCCGCGGTCTTCCTGGTCTTGCTGGGCTGGTACTGGTCCACCTACCGCACCCAGGTTCCCTACTATCCTTCCAGCCGCGCCGTGTGGCGCGCCGTACTGGCCGAGCTGCCGCAGGGCAGGGCGCTGCGCATGATCGATATCGGCAGCGGCCTCGGTGGCTTCGCCTTGCACCTGGCGCGCGCGCGGCCCGAGTCGGAAGTTGTTGGAATTGAACTGGCGCCGGTGCCGTGGCTGGTGTCGCGCTTGCGGGCCGCATTCTGCGGCAGCCGTGCCCGTTTCGTACGCGGCGACTATGAGCAGTTAAATTTTGCAGAATATGACCTGGTGTTTGCCTATTTGTCGCCGGCTGCCATGCCGGCCTTGTGGAACAAGGCCCAGCGCGAAATGCGGAGCGGTAGTTTGCTTGCCAGTTATGAATTTGAGATTCCTGCTGCAAACGGCATCAAGACCATTCGCACCACAGAGGGTGGTCCGCTCCTTTATATAAGAGCGTTTTAAAGGCAGTTTTCCTTGCCGCAGAGGCGTCTTCACGTTATTGTAGTTCCACTGTGGAATATTATTGCTTTTAACTAGCTTTCGGGGAGATCGCGCGCTTGTTAGTCATTGTCGGTTACCTCATCGTCCTCGGCTCCGTTTTTGGTGGTTTCGCGCTGTCCGGCGGCCATTTGGCGGCCCTGTTCCAGCCACTGGAGCTGCTGATGATTGGCGGCGCTGCTGCCGGCGCTTTCTTTGTTGGCAATAACGGCAAGTCGATCAAGGCCACGCTGGCCGCGCTGCCAACCTTGTTCAAAGGTTCACGCTATACCAAGGATTTGTACATGGAGCTGATGTCGCTCCTGTTCGACGTGCTGTCCAAAGTGCGCAAGGAAGGCCTGATGTCGATCGAAGGCGACATCGACAAGCCGGAAGACAGTCCGCTGTTCAGCAAATATCCGGCGGTGCTGGAGGATCACCATATCATCGAGTTCATGACCGATTACCTGCGCCTGATGGTGTCGGGGAATATGGATGCTTTCCAGATCGAGAACCTGATGGACAACGAGATCGACACCCATCACCAGGAAGGCCATGTGCCGGCCCACTGCATCGCCAAGCTGGGCGATGGCTTGCCGGCCTTCGGTATCGTGGCGGCGGTGATGGGCGTGGTGCACACCATGGAATCGGTGGGCATCCCGCCGTCCGAGCTGGGCATGCTGATCGCGCACGCGCTGGTCGGTACCTTCCTCGGCATCTTGCTGGCCTACGGTTTCGTCGGCCCGCTGGCCAGCCTGCTGGAGCAGAAGCTGGAAGAGTCGACCAAGATGTTCCAGTGCGTGAAAGTCACGCTGCTGGCCAGCCTGAATGGTTATGCCCCGGCACTGGCTGTGGAATTTGGCCGCAAGGTACTGTACTCTACCGAGCGCCCCAGCTTCTCCGAGCTGGAAGAACATATCAAGAAATCGAAGTCGAAGTAATGGAAGCGAGGACCTGCCATGGCTGAAGAAGGCCTGCGGCCCATTGTCGTCAAGAAGATCAAGAAGGGCGGGGGCGGCCACCACGGCGGCGCCTGGAAGATCGCTTACGCCGACTTCGTGACGGCGATGATGGCGTTCTTCCTGCTGATGTGGCTGCTCGGTTCGACTACCAAGGGCGACCTGAACGGTATTTCCGAATACTTCAAGACGCCGCTCAAAGTCGCCATGCAAGGCGGCTCCGGCAGCGGCGACAGTTCTTCGGTGATCCAGGGCGGGGGCTCGGACCTGTCGCGCCGTACCGGCCAGGTCAAGATGACGGACGATCCGGCGCAGTCGAAATCCTATAACCTCGATGCCGCCAAGAAGGCGCTCGAAGCGGAAGAGAAATCACGCCTGCAGGCGCTGCGTGCCCGGATCGAAATGACCATCGATACCAATGCCGAACTCAAGAAGTTCAAAGAGCAATTGCTGCTGGACTTTACCAGCGAAGGCTTGCGCATCCAGATCGTCGACTTGCAAAACCGCCCCATGTTCAATGCCGGCAAAGCCGACTTGCAACCGTATGCCGGCGAAATCCTGGAAGCCATTGCGCCGGCCCTGAACGACGTGCCGAACAAGATCGGCCTGTCCGGCCACACCGACTCCACGCCGTATTTCACCGAAACGGGGTACAGTAACTGGGAACTGTCGGCCGACCGCGCCAATGCCTCGCGCCGCGCGCTGCTGCATGGCGGCCTGGCCGACAATAAGATCCTGCGCGTGGTGGGCCTGGCCAGCGCTGCCCACCTGGACCGCGCGGATCCTTTCAACCCGATCAATCGCCGCATCAGCATCATTGTGATGAACAAGAGGACCGAGGAGAATGTGCTGCGTGACGGCGGCAAATTGCAAGTCGGCCTCGATACGGAAGCTACGCAAGCCGCGGCGGCAGCGGCACCGGCTGCGCCGGCAGGGAAGAAATAGAGACTTTATGACAAGAAAGAAGATCCTTGGCTCGCATGTGAAACGCCTGCTGTCAGGCGTGTCGGACCATGGCCGGCGCCACCTGACGGAAGTCGAGACCGACCTGCTGCAGACCAACCTGCTGCTGGAGGAAGCGATCGACAAGCTGACGCGCAACTTCATGGCGATCCATGAAGCGGTCAGCGCGCAGCAAGCGACCATCGAGCTGCTGCTGCAAGGCGGCAATCCGTCGGCCGAAGACAAGGCGCGCCTGAAGGAAATGAACGAACAGGTAAGCGGCTACGTCAACGCCGCCATTACCAGCATGCAGTTCCAAGACATGACCAGCCAGCTGATCGACCGTACCCTGAAGCGCGTCACCGGCTTGCGGGAATTCCTCGGCACGCTGGGGGCGCACGGCGCCGAAGTGGTGCCGGAATCGGGCAGCGACGAGATCGTGGACCTGCTGAGCAAGGTCAGCATGGCGCTGGCGATCCAGAGCCTTGAACTGCGCAGCGTGCTGCGCAAGGCGGTCAGCCAGAAGCACCTGGAAAGCGGCGACATCGAACTGTTCTGAATACACACAAAAATTTTACTAAGTGAGAAAAAAAGATGGCTAAAACAATTCTTGCAGTCGACGACTCCTCCTCGCTGCGCCAGATGGTGGCATTCAGCCTGAAGGCAGCCGGCTACCAGGTGGTGGAAGCAGTCGACGGACAGGATGGCCTGGAAAAGGCCAAGCTGCAAACCGTGGACCTGGTGCTGACCGACCAGAACATGCCGCGCATGGACGGCCTGCAACTGATCAAGCTGCTGCGCGAGCAGCCGTCGTACGCCAAGGTTCCCATCTTGATGCTGACCACCGAATCGTCCGACGAGATGAAGGCCAAGGGCCGCGCCGCCGGCGCGAATGGCTGGCTGGTCAAGCCTTTCGACCCGCAACGCTTGATTGAGGTAGTGAAGAAGGTCATTGGCTAATTAAGGGGTGTGGCATGACCATCGACATTAGCCAGTTCTACCAGGTCTTCTTCGATGAAGCGGAAGAACTGCTGGCTGAAATGGAGCGTCTGCTGCTGGGCGTGGACGTCGAGTCGCCCAGCGAAGAAGACTTGAACGCGATTTTCCGTACCGCGCACTCGGTGAAGGGCGGGGCGTCGACGTTCGGCGTGACCGACATGACCGAAGTGACGCACGTGCTGGAGACGCTGCTGGACCGCATCCGCAAGGGCGAGATGGCCTTGACGTCGACCCATGTCGACGCCTTCCTGGCGGCCAAGGACATCCTGAAGATGCAGCTGGACGGGCACCGCCTGGGCAGCGCGGTTGACCAGGAAGCCGTGGGCGACGTGCGCATGATGCTGCAGGAGCTGGCGCAGGACGTGCACATCGAAGCGATGGCGCCGGTGGCGTCGGGCTTCAGTACGCCGGAAGCGCAGTCGGTCGACCACAGCGGCGGCAAGCGCTACCGGCTGGAGTTGCCGCCCATGGTGCACCGCGAGGTCGAGGCGCTGGCAGCGGAACTTGGCCTGATGGGCCACGTGGAACTGGTGCCGCTGGACGCCGAGCGCCACGCCATGATCGTCACCACCCACGAATCGCTGGACGATATCGTGGCCATCTGTTCCTTCGTGATCGATGCCGAGCAGATGAAGGTCAGCGAGCTGCCTGCGCTGAGCCCGACCCAGGCCGCGCGCGAGAACGCCGAGCGTGAACGCAAGGAAGCGGAGCTCGGTTATGGCTTCTTCGATCCCCTGCCAGGCGCAGGCGCCGCTGCCGCTGCCGCAGCCCCCGCGGCCGACGGCGAAGGCTACGGCTTCTTCCAGCCGCTCGACGAAATCCGCGGCAATGCCGGCGCTGCCGCCGAAGATGCGCGCGGTTACGGCTTCTTCCAGCCGCTGGAAGTGATCCGTGCCCAGGCCGGCGTCCAGGATGCGCCGGTGGAAGCAGCCAAGCCGAGCGAAGAGCTGGAAAAGAAGGCTGCCCGCAAGGAAGCGGAAAAACAGGCCCACGCGCCGGCCGGCGGCGAATCGTCCTCGATCCGCGTCTCGGTGGAGAAGGTCGACCAGCTGATCAACCTGGTGGGCGAACTGGTGATCACGCAAGCGATGATCGAACAGCGCGCCAGCACCATCGACCCGGTGCTGCACGAAAAGCTGCTGAGCGGAATTTCCCAGCTGACCCGCAACACGCGCGACTTGCAGGAATCGGTGATGTCGATCCGCATGATGCCGATGGACTTCGTGTTCTCGCGCTTCCCGCGCATGGTGCGCGACCTGGCCACCAAGCTTGGCAAGAAGGTCGAATTCGTCACCAGCGGCGCCGCCACGGAACTGGACAAGGGCCTGATCGAACGCATCGTCGACCCGCTGACCCACCTGGTGCGCAACTCGATCGACCACGGCATTGAAATGCCGGACGTGCGCAAGGCGGCCGGCAAGTCGGAAACGGGGCGCCTGTTCCTGTCCGCCTCGCACCAGGGCGGCAGCATCATCATCGAAGTCTCGGACGACGGCGGCGGCTTGAACCGCGACAGGATTTTGGCAAAGGCGCGCCAGAACGGCTTGCCGCTGTCCGACAATATGACGGACGCCGATGTCTGGCAGCTGATCTTCGCGCCGGGCTTCTCGACCGCCGAACAGGTGACCGATGTGTCGGGCCGCGGCGTCGGCATGGACGTGGTCAAACGCAATATCACCGCCATGGGCGGCACCGTCGACATCCGCTCCGCCAAAGGCTTTGGCACCACCATCTCGATTTCCCTGCCGCTGACGCTGGCCATCCTGGACGGCATGCTGATCCAGACCGGCGAAGAGGTCTACATCCTGCCGCTTGGCTTCGTGCTCGAATCGCTGCAGCCGGCGCCGGAAGACGTCAAGGAAATCAGCGGCAAGGGCCGCGTCATCAAGGTCCGTGGCGAATACCTGCCGCTGATCCCGCTGTACCAGATTTTCGATATCACACCGCGCTTCACCGATCCATGCCAGGGCATCCTGGTGATCGTGGAAACCGAGGGCAAGAAGGCCTGCCTGTTCGTGGACGAACTGGTGGGCCAGCAGCAGGTCGTGGTCAAGAACCTGGAATCGAATTACCGCAAGGTGACCGGCATTTCCGGTGCCACCATCCTCGGCGACGGCGGCGTGTCGCTGATCCTGGACGTGACGGCGCTGGTGCGCTCGTCGCGCCAGCTGGTTGACGAATCAAACTTTGTGAAGGAAGAACCATGAGCGACGCGGCAAGCGCCGGAACAGCCGTCCAGGAATTCCTGGCTTTCAAGCTGGGCGCCGAAGAATACGGCATCGATATCCTGAAAGTGCAGGAAATCCGCGGTTACGAAGCGGTGACCCGCATCGCCAATGCGCCGGAATTCATCAAAGGCGTGATCAACCTGCGCGGCATCATCATCCCGGTGGTGGACATGCGCATCAAATTCAAGCTGGGCGAACCGGTGTACGATCAGTTCACCGTGGTCATCATCCTCAATATCAATGGCCGCGTGGTGGGCATGGTGGTCGATTCGGTATCGGACGTGACGTCGCTGACGCCCGAGCAGATCAAGGCCGCACCAGACATGGGTACCGCCTTCAGTACGGAGTACATGATCGGCCTCGGCACGATCGACGAGCGCATGCTGATCCTGGTGGATATCCAGCGCCTGATGTCCAGCCCGGAAATGGGCTTGAGCGAAAAACTGGCAGCCTAAAACATAAGAATACAGATCCGGCAGGATACTAGGGGGAGAGAACAAAATGAACATGCGCGAATACAAGATAGGTACCCGGCTTGGTTTTGGTTTCGGGATTATTCTGCTGATCCTGGTCGGCACTGTGCTGCTGACCAACGTGCTGAACTACCGCAACAAGTCCGCCCTGATGACCGGCCTGGATGTCTCCGGTGCCAAGGAATTGCAGGCGCAGTCGATGAAAAGTGCAATGCTGGAAACCGGTATCGCCATGCGTAATATCGGCCTGCAGTCGGACGTCAGCCTGATGCAGAAGGAAGAAGAGAAGGTCAAGGCCAACCGCGCCCGCTACGACGCGGCGCGCACCAAGCTGCAAAGCCTGGGCCTGAATGACGCCGAGAAGAAGGTGGTGAACGACATCTCCGCCCTGCAAACCGACGTTGATGCAGCCTTCAAGGAGGCGATGGGGCAGATCATGGCCTTCAACGCCGAAGGCGCAGCGAAAGTCATTGCCGGCCGCATCGATCCGCTGCAGCAGCAGACCCTGACTGCGCTGAACAAGCTGGTCGATTTGCAGCAGGCGGCGGTCGCCGACTTCAAGGAAAGTTCCAACAAGGCCGACCGCAGCCTGACCATGTGGATGGTGGTGCTGGCGGCGGTAGCGGTCGGCGTCGGCATTCTGTGCGCCCTGGCCATCACCAAGTCCATCACCCGTCCGCTGTCGGGCGCGGTGGAAGTGGCGCAGAAAGTGGCTGCCGGCGAACTGACCTCGCAAGTGACGGTGGAGGGCAAGGACGAAACGTCCGAACTGCTGCAGGCGCTGAAGGACATGAACGAAAGCCTGGCCAAGACCGTCGGCCAGGTGCGCGCATCGACGGAAACCATCACCACCGCCTCGCAGGAAATCGCGACCGGCAACGCCGACCTGTCGGCCCGCACCGAATCGCAGGCCTCTTCGCTGGAGGAAACCGCGGCGTCGATGGAAAACCTGACCTCCACCGTGAAGCAGAACGCCGACAATGCGCGCCAGGCCAACCAGCTTGCCGTATCGGCATCCTCGGTGGCCGTGAAGGGCGGCCATGTCGTGTCGCAAGTGGTGGACACCATGGGCTCGATCAAGCAGTCGTCGACCAAGATCGTGGACATCATCGGCGTGATCGACGGCATCGCCTTCCAGACCAATATCCTGGCGCTGAATGCCGCGGTGGA
Source organism: Duganella sp. Root336D2 (assembly GCF_001425005.1). Lineage (GTDB taxonomy): Bacteria > Pseudomonadota > Gammaproteobacteria > Burkholderiales > Burkholderiaceae_D > Rugamonas. The sequence goes on from NZ_LMDB01000036.1 coordinate 280,390, forward strand.
AGCGGCGCGCGCCGGCGAACAGGGCCGCGGCTTCGCCGTGGTGGCATCGGAAGTGCGCAACCTGGCGCAGCGCAGCGCCGCGGCAGCCAAGGAAATCAAGGCCCTGATCGACGACTCGGTCGACAAGGTCGATGCGGGCGGCCGCCTGGTCGATGAAGCCGGCCAGACCATGGGCCTGATCGTGACCTCGATCAAGCAGGTGGCCGACATCATGGGCGAAATCACCGCCGCCACCCTGGAACAGAGCCACGGCATCGAGGAAGTCAACGCCGCCATCGGCCAGATGGACGAGATGACGCAGCAGAATGCCGCGCTGGTGGAAGAAGCCGCCGCCGCCGCCGAATCGATGCAGGACCAGGCCAACAACCTGGCCCAGGCGGTGTCGATCTTCAAGCTGGCCGGCGACGAATTCGCCAAGCGTGCGGCGGCAGCGCCGCGCAAAGCCAGGCCGGCGGCGCCGGCGCGCAGCACGGCGGTAGTGCCGGCCACCCCGGCCGCGCAGCCGGCGAAGAAGCTTGCGGCTGCCGCCCCATCCGGCGACGACTGGGAAGAGTTTTAACGTCCATGTAACCGCGGAGAGCTATAAAAATGGCGCTGACCAAAGAGACCGTGAAAGAGTTTGACTTCAACGGCAAGGATTTTGAACGGGTCCGCGCGATGATCTACAAGCGGGCCGGCATCGCGCTGGCCGACTCCAAACAGGAGATGGTGTACAGCCGCCTGGCGCGACGCTTGCGCGCCACCGGCATCAATAGTTTCGTACACTACCTGGACGACCTGGAAGCAGGGCGCCTGGGCAACGGCGAGTGGGAGGCGTTCACCAATGCCCTGACCACCAACCTGACGTCGTTTTTCCGCGAATCGCACCACTTCCCGCTGCTGGCCGAGCACCTCAAGGCCAAGCGCGGGGAACCGATCAACATCTGGTGCTCCGCCAGTTCCACCGGCGAGGAACCGTATTCGATTGCCATCACCTGCTGCGAAGCCTTCAACACGCTGACGCCGCCGGTGCATATCCTGGCCACCGATATCGACACCAATGTGCTGGCCACGGCCGCCAACGGCGTCTACCCGATGGAGCGGATCGACAAGCTGTCGCCCGAGCAGCAGCGCCGCTTCTTCATGAAAGGACGCGGCGCCAACGAAGGCATGGCGCGCGTGCGGCAGGAACTGCGCTCGCTGATCACCTACCGGCAGGTCAACCTGCTGGACGAGAGATGGGATATTCGTCCCGGCTTCGACGTGATCTTCTGCCGCAATGTGATGATCTACTTCGACAAGGCAACGCAGCGCAAGATCCTGTCGCGCTTCGTGCCCTTGATGAAACCGGATGCCCTGCTGTTCGCCGGCCATTCCGAGAACTTCCTTTACGTGTCGGACGCTTTGAAGTTGCGCGGTAAGACTGTCTACGAACTCGATGAGCGCAAGAGGGCATGACATGGATAAAGAACAATTCGCAACCAATGTCTATTACGACAGGACCTTCGACTGCGACGCGGCGAAGATCCTGCCGGGCGAGTACTACTACACCCAGAAGGACATGCTGATCGTGACCGTGCTCGGCTCCTGCGTGTCGGCCTGCATCCGCGACCGGCTGACCGGCCTGGGCGGCATGAACCACTTCATGCTGCCGGACGGCGGCTCCGATGCCGGCAGCCCGGTTTCCGCCTCGGCGCGCTACGGCACGTATGCGATGGAAGTGCTGATCAACGACCTGCTGAAGGCCGGCGCGCGGCGCGACAACCTGGAGGCCAAGGTGTTCGGCGGCGGCGCGGTGCTGAAAGGCTTCACCGCGATCAACGTCGGCGAACGCAATGCCGCCTTCGTGCAAAGCTTCCTGAAGAACGAGAAGATCCGCATCATGGCGGAAGACCTGTGCGACATTTACCCGCGCAAGGTCTACTTTTTCCCCAAGACCGGCAAGGTGCTGGTCAAGAAACTGATGCAAACCCATAACGACACCCTGGCGCAGCGTGAAAACGACTACGCCAACCGCCTCAAGGCCAAGCCGGTGGCGGGCGAGGTCGAGCTGTTTTAAGAAACCAGGTGTACATAATGAACAAGATCAAAGTCCTGATTTGCGACGACTCCGCGCTGATCCGCAGCGTGATGACGGAGATCATCAAGAGCCAGCCGGACATGGAAGTGGTGGGCGTGGCGCCCGACCCGCTGGTGGCGCGCGACCTGATCAAGCAGACCAACCCGGACGTGCTGACGCTGGATGTCGAGATGCCGAAGATGGATGGCCTCGACTTCCTCGAACGCCTGATGCGCTTGCGGCCGATGCCGGTGGTGATGGTGTCTTCGCTGACCGAGCGCGGCTCGGAAATCACGCTGCGTGCGCTGGAACTGGGCGCGGTCGATTTCGTCACCAAGCCCAAGATTTCGATCCAGTCCGGCATGCGCGAATACGCCGACCTGATCTCCGACAAGATCCGCGCCGCCTCCAAGGCCCGGGTCCGCGCCCGCACCCTGCCTGCTGCCGGCGCGGCAGGCGAGGGCGGCACGACGCTGCCGCAATTACGGAACCCACTGATGTCTTCGGAAAAACTGATTATTGTCGGCGCGTCAACGGGCGGCACGGAAGCCATCCGCGAGTTCCTGATGCAGATGCCGTCGGATTGCCCGGGCATCCTGATCACCCAGCACATGCCGGAAGGCTTCACCAAATCGTTTGCCAAGCGCCTCGATTCGCTGTGCAAGATCTCGGTCATGGAAGCGCAGGGCAATGAACGCGTGCTGCCAGGCCACGCCTATATCGCGCCGGGTCATTCGCACCTGCTGCTGACCCGTTCCGGCGCCAACTACATGACCAGGCTGGACCAGGGCGAGCCGGTCAACCGCCACCGCCCATCGGTCGATGTGCTGTTCCGTTCGGCAGCCCAGAATGCCGGTAAAAACGCGGTTGGGGTGATCCTGACCGGCATGGGCAAGGACGGTGCGGCAGGCATGCTGGAGATGAAGAACGCCGGGGCGTATAATTTCGCGCAGGACGAAGCCAGCTGCGTGGTGTTCGGCATGCCGCGCGAGGCGATTGCCGTTGGTGCAACGCACGAAGTCGGCGCCTTGCCGGCGCTGCCCGGCATGGTATTGGGTTATCTTGCGCAGCATGGCTCGCGTGCATTGCGCGTTTGACACGTGATTGACAGTTTTGGGGTAGTTAGTTCGCCTTGGAGCAACGAAAATGCTATCCTACAACTTGCTGGGTACACCACTTTAATTAATAACCGCGTAAGTAGAAACAACGGAGCAATTCATGGCTGATCCAAAGATGAAATTTTTGGTTGTTGACGATTTCTCGACGATGCGCCGCATCGTGCGAAATCTCTTGAAAGAACTGGGTTATGCCAACGTGGACGAGGCGGAAGACGGCGTGATGGCGCTGGCTAAACTGCGCGCGGAGCAATTCGACTTCGTGGTCTCCGACTGGAACATGCCGAATATGGATGGCCTGACCATGTTGCAGAACATCCGTGCCGACCCGGCGCTGGCCAAGCTGCCGGTGCTGATGGTGACCGCCGAGGCCAAAAAGGAAAACATCATCGCGGCTGCGCAGGCAGGCGCCAACGGCTATGTGGTGAAGCCGTTCACCGCGGCCACCCTGGATGAAAAGCTGAACAAGATTTTCGAAAAGCTCGGCGCTTGATCCCGGCTTTACAAGTAATTTGCGGTGGCGGCCCTGGCCGCCGCCGTTCCCTCCCGAATCAAGCATAAGACCACGTATGCATCAGTCACATTTCCTGGTTCGTGAACCCCTGCTCGATCCCGAGCAGCGCGTGGTCGGCTACGAACTTACATGGCAGCAGGAAGCTGCGACCCATGTGCCCTCCCTGGAAGAGCTCGAGGGCCTGGTCGGTTTCGTTGCCGGCCAGGTGAATCACCCCGAACACGGCTGGCTGCTGAAACAGAAGACCCTGTTCCTGCAAGCCGTGCCGGGCATGCTGTCGACCGATTCCATGTTCGACCTGCCGCCCGAGCACACCGTGCTGTCGCTGAAAACCTCCGAGCTGGCCAATCCGACCACGCTGGCGGCCGTGCAGGGCCTGCGTGCCGGCGGAGTCGGCATCCTGCTGCGCGAAGCCGACCTGGCGCGCGTGGGCAGCCGCCTGGGCACCATTTGTTCGTATGTCGAAGTACGCTTTACCGGCGCCGATGTGGCCGCGCAGGCGCGCGCCTATTCGCTGCTGAAGACGTCCAATATCCGCATGGTGGGCCGGCCGGTCACCACCTGGTCCGATTTCGATGCCTGCGCCGCCCTTGGGCTGGATGCCTTTGTCGGCAAGCTGCACCTGACCCCGCGTCCGGGCAGCGAGGGGCAGGGTTTGAATCCTTCCCAGACCATCATCTTGCAACTGATGCAGATGGTGAATGCCAATGCCGACGTGGCCCAGCTGGAAAGCGTGCTCAAGCGCGATGCGGCCCTGTCGTACAAGCTGCTGAAGTACATCAACTCGGCCGGTTTTGGCGCCGGGCGTGAAGTGCAATCGCTGAAACAGGCGATCCAGCTGCTGGGCTACCAGCCGATGTACCGCTGGCTGACGCTGCTGCTGGCGACCGCTTCCACCTCCGGCTTCTCGCCGGTGCTGCTGGAAACTGCCGTGGTGCGCGGCCGCCTGGCTGAATTACTGGGCCAGAAGGCACTGGGCAAGGCTGATGCGGAGAATATCTTCGTAGCCGGCATGTTCTCGCTGCTGGACCGCCTGCTGGGCATCCCGATGAAGGATGTGCTGCAAGAGATCCAGCTGAACGACGAAGTGGTCAAGGCGCTGCTGACGCGCGGCGGCAAGTACGGCCCGTTCCTGGCACTGGCCGAAGCTTGCGAACTGAATTCGAACCTGGTCAGCTCGCTGGCCGATTCGCTGTCGCTGACGCCGGAAGACGTCAACAAGGCCCACCTGTCGGCCCTGGCCTGGACCCAGAGCGTCACGGCGTAAGCAGCGCTGGAGCGCCCGTTGCCGGGCGCTCCATTCCCCACCGAAAAAATTACTTGGTCAAGCGGTAGCGCTGTTCGCGGTACAGCAGCGAAGGCGCGATCACGTGCGCCATGGCCTGGTCGACCTGGGCCTGGGTTGGCCTGGTATCGGTCAGCTGCAGCTCGCCCTTGGCGAAGTCGTAGCGGCCGATCAGCGGCTCCTGGCTTGGGCGCAGGATGGTTGCGGTGTCGCCTTCGAGCCAGGTGAAGTAGTTATCGAACTGCATGATCGCGCGGCCCGGGGTGGTGCTGTCCTTGACGAAGTCACGGCCGATCATCGGGTGCGTGCTGGAAATGCCGATCATCGACAGCAGGGTAGGGCCGAGGTCGATCTGGCTGGCCAGGGTCGTGATGCGTTTCGGCGCCACGTCCGCCCCCAGGATCAGGCCCGGGATGTGGAACTTCTTGATCGGCATCAGGCTGTTGCCGTACACGCGGTTGTCGTGGTCGGCCACGATCAGGAACACCGTATCCTTCCAGTAATCCTGCTTTTTCGCCTCGGCGATGAACTTGCCGAGCGCGTAATCGGCATATTTGACGGCGTTGTTGACGGTCTGCTTGGCCGGGTCGTGCAGCTCGATCTTGCCATCCGGGAATTCAAACGGTTCGTGGTTGGAGGAGCTGAAAATCAGGCTGAAGAAGGGCTTCTTCTGCGCATGCAGCTGTTTCAGGCGCTCCAGCGATTTGTCGAACAGGTCTTCATCGGATGCGCCCCAGCTGCCGACAAACTTCGGCTGCATTTCGCTGCGGTCGACCACGTTCTGGAAGCCGTTGCCGGTGAAGAAGCTGCGCATATTGTCGAAGTGCGCCTCGCCGCCGTACACGAATTCAGTGTGGTAGCCCTGCTTGCCCAGGCCCAGTGCCAGCGTATAGAAGTTCTGCTGTGCCAGCGAGAGCTTGACGACGCTGCGTGCCGGGGTCGGCGCATAGCCCGCGACGACAGCTTCAATGCCGCGCACCGAACGGGTGCCGGTGGCATACAGCTGCTCGAACCACCAGCCTTCGTTCTTCAGTTTTTCCAGCTCCGGCGTGACCGGCAGGCCGCCCAGCGATTGCACGAAGGTGGCGCCCAGGCTCTCTTCCAGCACGATCACCAGGTTGAGCGGCTTGTCGCGCTGGATGGCGGCTTGTTGCGCATGCAGGGTTGGCAGTTCCTCTTGCGTGAACTGGTAATCGCGCAGCCATGGCGCCGACGTCACTGCCGGGAACACTTTCTCGCGCGGGAATTTGCCGTAGATCTCGGAGGAATTGGCCTCCTTGCGCATCGAGGCGATGGCATCGATGACCGACCATGGCGAATTGATGATCAGCGAATTGACCATGGCATCGCCGGTCAGCGCGAACGTCGCCGGATTGGCCGGGCGGTGCTCGGTGGTGGAGCGGATCTGGAAGCCGACCAGCAGCACCAGCAGCGGCCAGGTCAGCAGCACCAGCTTGGGCGACCACATGCCGGTGCCGGCGGACGCCGACTTCAGCAGGCGGAACACCAGCACGCTCAGCAGGACGGTGCCGCTGACGCCAAGAATCACCGCGAGGCGGAAACCGTTCCACAGCGTGGCGGCGACTTCCTTCGGATAGGACAGGTATTCGATGAACAGGCGGTTCGGCCTGAAATCGTATTGCATGATGAACTGCGGCGTGGACAGTTCCATGAAGATGATGAACAGCAGCCCCAGGCTGGCCCAGGTCACGGTGAACAGCTTCCATGCGCGCGCCGAATAGCGCTGGGCCAGGAAAGGCGCCAGCACCAGCGGCAGCGCAAGCAGGTAGCCGAGCAGGATCAGGTCGGCGCGTACGCCTTGCACCAGCATCTCACCCAGGATGCCGGTGGCGCTGACGCGCTCCCATTGCCAGGCGGCCAGGCCAAGGCGCGAGAGCGAAAGGATCACCAGCCCGGCAAGCACCATCTGCACCAGGGTAGCGTAAGGGCCTGCCCATTGGGTCAGGCGGGCAAGGCGGGCTGCAGCGCGGTTCATGTTGTCAGCCCATCATGGCGCCGGCGCCGGCGCTGAGCAGCCAGGCGGTCAGCAGCAGGAATGCCATTACGCAGCTGAACAGCTTATCCACCAGGCGCGCTTCCGCCGTCTGCTGGAATACTGCCGGCTGGCCGTAGCCAAAGCCGAGGAAGTAAGCGGCAAAGATGGTGGACATATAATGCACCGCGCCGAACAGTTCGCCCAGCTCGCCTTTGCGCGGATGGTCGATCAGCACGTGCGACAGCGCCACCAGCACCAGGTAGATGACGGAGACAGGCAGCGGCGGCAGGTAGACGCCGAACTTCTCGACGAAATTGCGCACGGCAGGACGGCTGCGCGCCAGCAGCGGCAGGATCACGTTGTGGGTCAGGCCGGCCAGCAGGATCATCTTCAGCATGATGGTCTTGTGGATGCTGCCGCCCTTGCCGATGGCCAGGTTATGCAGGTTGGTTTCGCCCTGGCGGTTGTTATGCTGGAAAAATTCGGACGATTGCACATGCAGGATGCGCTGGAACCAGCTGATCTCTTCCATTGCCGCGGCGGCCACCAGCAGGCCCAGGCCAAGCATGCCGAGGGTGGCCAGGTCGAAGCCGTTGCGCTTCCAGCGCTCAATGGCGGCAAACACCAGCAGGCCCGCAGTCATGGCAAAGCACAGGAACTGCAGCCATTCGACGATGCCGTCTTCGGTCAGTACGCGCATCAGTTGTTCCGGCGAATTCTTCACCGACACTGCCAGCAGCAGCGCGAAAATATTGATGGCGATGCCGGTCAACAGGACCGGATGCGAATACCATTTACGGTTTAACACTGACTACTCCTTGATTGTTTGTTGCAGAATTGCGTTCCCGCTTGCGCCAGGCCCGGATGGCGAGCGTCAGCACGGCCCAGAGCCAGAGCATGGGATCGAGCAGTGCATCCCACAGGTTCCCGGTGGGCAGGCGCAGCAAGGTGAACAGGGTGAGGGCAGCCAGCGCAGCAAAGGCTTGCGGCCGCCAGCGGCCCTGGACGATCCAGGCCGCGCACAGCACCATGACGGCCAATGCGAACAGTGGCGCCCCGCGCGGGCCGAAGCCCCAGAAATACAGGCTGAGCGAGATCAGGCCCAGCGCGTCAAGATAGAGGACGGTGCCGAACAGCGCGATCGTGCAGGCCAGGGCCACGGGCATGACGCCGGCAGCGGCTGCCGGCCGCCAGGGCCGGGCCAGGCGCACCAGGCAAAGGCCGGCCAGCAATCCGCTCGGCCACTGCAGCGCGAGGGCAATCCAGTAAGCCGGCGAAAGCTTGCCAGGCAACAGCGTCACTACGATCATGAAGCCCAGCAGCAGGGCTGTTGCCCGCCGCGAAAGCTGGCGCGAAGCCGGCAGCAGGCTGACAAGCAAGGTGGCGAGCACGATGCCCCATGCCACCTTGCCATACGTGTTTTGCAGCAGCAGGTCAGGAAGGGTCATTCCGCGCCCCCTTTGAAATCCAGGTCGATCACATGGTGCGCGATCGCTTCGCGGCGCGAGGTATAGGTGATGTGCAGCTCATCGCCAACCTGGTGCAGGTCGGGATAGGAAAATTCTTCGCCGGCGCTGCCGTGGGCGATGTCGGTGACGTGCGTCCAGTTGCGGCCGTCGTCGGTGGTCGACAGGCGCAGCACATTGCGGTCGGATCCGCCGGGCACGATATGGTTATGCAGCAAGGCGATACTGCCGTTGCTGAGGCGCAGCGCGCTGAGGGAAGTACTCTGGTTCGGCAGGGAGAGTGCGGGCAGGTCGTCCCAATTGACGCCGCCGTCGCTGCTGCGCGCATGCTGCACCCGCTGCTCGCCGCTCGAATCGCGCATCCAGGCGTGCACTTCGGAAGAGGAGAAGGGGACGATGGTTGGCTGCAGCGTCGAAATGCGGCTGCCGATGCGCGAGATCCAGCGCGGATCGCCGTTCTGGTCGAAGGCCAGCATCAGCGGATATTTGATGCCCATTTCAAAATAGGCAGGCAGCAGCCAGCCGCCATCGGCCAGGGCAACCGGCGTCGTGCGGACCAGCATGCTGGTATTGAACAGCGGCGACATCGGCAGCACGCGCTTGACCGTGAAGCTCTTGCCCAGGTCATCGGATACCATCTGGACGATGCGCGAGGCGGCCCAGCCGCCCAGGCCGGTCGCCACTACATACAGGTTGATGCGCCCGTCGGCGGCCCCCCAGGCAACCGGGTTGCCGACGCGCCGGACGCCGTAGCCAAGGGCGGCCGACAGCGACTCGCGGCTGGCCACTTCCCACGGCTGGCTCCACTTGCCATTTTCCCAATGCGAGGAATAGACCTTGACGTCTGGCCCGCTTTCGCGGCTGCCGGCCCACCAGAATGCAGCCATGCGGCCGCCAGGCAGCGGCGTCATGGCGCTGGAATGCGCGGATGGGGCGTTAGGCGGCCTGGGCAACAGCGTGGCGGAACGGGGGATGAATTTCACCTTGCCCGGCTGGGCGGGGACAAACAGCATGGCCGAGCTGGTCTGGCGCGTGTTGATCCAGCGCTTGTATTCGGCCCCGGCGGCAATGACGAGGATTGCGACGCATAACACCTTGACTAAAAGTGATGCGCTGCTGCTTCGGTCTTGAGTGCTGTCAGCCGTGGTAATGGCGCTAGCGCCCAAGCGGAATTCCATCCTGTTATTCCTATATACTGAAGGTCAGTCTGCAAATGAAAATTCACAAGAGGAGCATCCTACAATAAAGAAAGCAATTGTGGGAATTTTCTGATCGAGCGTTTAAAAGTTAGCAATAAACCAGTTGCGCTAAATCAACGGTTGGAGTCATTAAGCGGAAATATTGTCTGCGTAGCATCGGAACCACTCTAGCTACAGGAGGCGCCATGTTCTTCGTACGTTACTGCTGGACGTCGTCGCTCAAGGTACAGGTGGCAATTTGGATTGCGCTGGTGGCAGCGCTGGCTTCTGCGCATGGCACCAGCGCACAGGCTGAAGAGTTTGCGGTATCGCATCAAAGCCGCTGCATGCAAGAGCCGGGTTCGCCTGCTGTCGAGTTATGTGCGATGCGCACCATCCAGCTGGCTTCGCAATTGCATGGGCTGGAATTCGGCGACCAGGTCGCCGAGGCGCTGCGGTAAGAGCCGCTCAGATCTCGAGATTGTCGATCAGGCGGGTGGTGCCGAGTTTGGCGGCGGCCAGCACCACCAGTTTTTCGCCTTGCGCCAGGTCGCCGGCGTTTGGCGGTTGCAGGTCGTTGCGCTTGCGGATCGAAATGTAGTCAGGCTTCCAGCCGCGCGCAGCCAGTTCGTCCATTGCCTTGTGCTCAAGCTGGAATACGTCGAGGTGGCCGCCGCGCACGTCGTCTGCCACCTGGTTCAGCACGCGGTACAGCGCCGGTGCCTCGGCGCGTTCGCCGGCCGACAGGTACATATTGCGCGAGGACAGGGCCAGGCCGTCATCCGCGCGGTAGGTTTCGGCGGCGATGATCTCGGTTGGCATGCCAAGCTGGCGCGCCATGTTGCGTACGATCATGAGCTGCTGGTAGTCCTTCTTGCCGAACACCGCTACTTTTGGCTGCACGCAGGAAAACAGCTTGGTCACCACGGTGCAGACGCCGCCGAAGAAACCGGGACGGAACTCGCCTTCCAGCGTATTGCCCAGGCCGTCCGGCGGCTGCACGCGGTATTCCTGCGGCTCCGGGTACATATCCTTTTCAGTCGGCGCGAACAGCACGTAGACGCCTTCTTTCTCCAGTTTTTCCACGTCAGCCTGGAAGGTGCGCGGATATTTGTCGAAGTCTTCGTTCGGGCCGAACTGCAGGCGGTTGACGAAAATGGAAGCCACGACCGGGTCGCCGTGCTTGCGGGCCAGGCGCATCAGCGACAGGTGGCCTTCATGCAGGTTGCCCATGGTCGGGACGAATGCCGTGCGTAACTGGCCACTGAGCTGGTCGCGCAGTTCTTCGATATTGGAGATGATTTTCATAGTTTTTAGTCAGGCAGGCGAATACGCAAGACGCACGTAAATCGGTGCGAATGGCTCCGCCTGGGTAATTTCAATCAGGGTTTCCTTGGCCAGCTCGAGCATCGCGACGAAGTTCACCACCACCACCGGGGGCGGCGATTCCGGGTTGAACAACTCGGTGAATTCGATGAAACGGCTCGATTGCAGCTTGCGCAGGATGGAGGTCATGTGCTCGCGCACGGACAGCTCCTCGCGGGTGATCTTGTGGTGCTGCTTCAGCGTAGCGCGCTTCATCAGCATGCGCCAGGCGTCCTGCAGGTCGACCACCTCAACTTCCGGCCAGGTCGGCACCAGGCTTTGCTCGATGAAGACCTGGGTGCGCACGAAGTCGCGGCCGACCTGGGGCAGGGTGTTCAGGTCGTAGGCGGCCAGCTTGATCTGCTCGTATTCGAGCAGGCGGCGCACCAGTTCCGCGCGCGGGTCTTCCGCTTCCACGTCGAGGTCGTGCTGGCGCTGCGGCAGCAGCAGGCGCGACTTGATCTCGATCAGCATGGCCGCCATCAGCAGGTATTCCGCCGCCAGCTCCAGGTTGGTCTTGCGGATCTCTTCGACATAACTCAGGTATTGAAGCGTTACCTGGGCCATCGGGATGTCGAGGATATTGAAGTTCTGCTTGCGGATCAGGTACAGCAGCAAGTCCAGCGGGCCCTCGAACGCTTCGAGGATGACTTCCAGCGCGTCGGGCGGGATATACAGGTCGTTCGGCAGCTTGAGCACCGGCTCGCCATACAGGCGTGCAAAAGCGGCGCCGTCGGCTTCCGCCGGGGCGCTTGCTTCGGGTGGCGCGTCTTCCGCGCCGCTGCCTGGTCCGCCTGCGTCAGGCGGCAAGTCCGCGGCGACGGCCAGTTCAGCCTGTTCGGCCTGATCGTCCACCGCGTCTTTTGGCGACATGCTGTGTGCCGTCCCGGCTCTTATACCTTGTTCTGGTACACGTAAGCCTGTTGCTTGACCGACGAAGCCTTGTTACGGGCCTGGTCGTCCAGCGAGGTCGAAGGCTTGTCCCACAGGATCGCGCGGCCGGCTTGCTGGCCTGCTTCCATTTCCGGGTTCTTGGCTTTGAGGTCCTTGATGAACAAGGAATGGTCGGATTCGTATTTGTGGTTCTGCTTGAGGAATTTCATATCGTGAAAATAACTGGGTTCAGCAACGGACATTTTACCGTCTTTTCTCTTCAGAAACGATGCCGAATGCCAGCGACGTAGGTATTTCCCTTGCTAGCGTTGCTAATCTTGTCGTACAGCAGTACCGCATACACGTCCGTACGAGGCGAAAGGTTGTAATCGTAGCCGGCTGCAGCGGTGTCGCGATGGAATTCAGGTACCACCTTGGCTTCTTCGGTCAGGCGCGACCAGGCCACCATCCAGCGCCCCGCGCCGCCATGGGTTGGCACAGTGAAGCCGGCCTGTACGGAATGGGCATCGCGTTCGCTGACCTTGGCATGGTGGTCGGAATAGGAGGCGAACAGCTTGATCGCCTTGAAGTCGTAGGAGGCCGCGGCAAGGTAAGTACGCTGTTCCGGCACGGCCGCACTCAAGCCTGGGCCAAAGCGCACATTGACCGCGCCTGCCGTCACAGCCAGCTCTTTGCCGACGTATTTTGCGACGGCCGCCCAGTTGTTATTGTGCGCACCCGGCTGCTCGCCCAGCGAGTATTGGGCGACGAAGGTGGTGTCATGCACCGGGTTCGAGGCGTACTGGATCGAGTTGCTCCAGCCGGTATCGCCCAGCGTCGCATTGCCGCCGGCAGCGGTGTAAATCTGGTTGATCAGTGGCGAAAAGCGGGTCGAGGGACCAAAAGGGTTGATCTGCCCGGCGGCGACAAACAAGGGGTTGGCGATGCGGCCCATGCGCAACATGCCGAACTCACCGGCCAGGCCAACGTTGGCATTGCGGGCGAACATCGCCTCGCCGGGGAAGCGTCCCGCTTCGCCGGTATCGCCGCGGAAAAAGCCTTCGATCTGGAACTGGGCTTTCAGGCCGCCGCCCAGTGCTTCCGTACCGGAAAAGCCGTAGTAGGAAGTGATCATGCCGCCACTGTTGACGGCGTTGACGGCTTGCGGGGCGCTGGCGGTGGCTGTACGGCCGGCGTAGGCGTCGACGACGCCGTAGAGCGTAACCTGGGTTTGCGCCGACGCAGCGACAGGAAGGAGGAGGGTGATGGCTGGGAGCAGTCGTTTCATGAATACCTTCTTAATATTGTTGTTTAGGCCTCGTGCTGCGTCCCCATTGTCACTGCTGCCCAGTTCGGCGACAAGGAAAACTTCCCTTGCCGTGGGTGTGCAGCCACGCCGGTTTGCCAGCGCACAGACCCGCAGCAGTGCGCATCCCACAGTAAAGGCTCGATTTCGCTAAAGGAGGCCGCCATGGCTCAGGGTAAACAACTCAGCAATCAGAATCGCCAATCGGTGCAGACCGTCGAGTCCGACCAGACCGGCAATAAAGACACCGCCAAACGCAACACCAGGAACGAGGCATCACGCACCAAGGCTGGCAGCAGCGAAGGTGCCGGCGGCGGGGCAAAGCAGAAGGCCAAGCGCGGTTAGTTCAGAAATAGCGTATCCTTGCGGGCACCATGAAAGCCCGCACAGCAATACTTCTGACCATACCGCCATTGCTCTGGGCGGGAAACGCGATTGTTGGCCGGTTGGTGGCACACGATGTGCCACCAGTCATGCTGAATTTCCTGCGCTGGGCGATTGCTTTCGTTTTGCTGTTGCCATTTGCCGGGCCGATTTTCCGCCGCGGCAGCGGGCTCTGGGCAAACTGGCAGCGCTTTACCGTGCTGGGTTTGCTGGGCATCGGGCTGTATAACGCCCTGCAATACCTCGCCTTGCAAAGCTCCACCCCGATCAATGTGACGCTGGTTGCATCGGGCATGCCGGTCTGGATGATGCTCACCGGCTGGCTTTTCTTTGGTGCCGGCGTGTCGCGGCGCCAAGTGGCCGGAGCAGTCTTGTCGATTGCCGGCGTCCTGCTGGTGTTGGCGCGCGGCGAATGGTCGCATTTGATGGAATTGCGCCTGGTGGCGGGCGATGTATTCATGATCATGGCCACAATCGCCTGGTCTTTATATAGCTGGCTATTAACGCGCACCACCGGTCCGGCGGATATTCGCAGCCATTGGGCAAGTTTCCTGCTGGCGCAGGTGGCTTTTGGCGCGATATGGTCGGGCCTGTTTGCTGCCGGCGAATATGTTTTATCGACTGCCTCAATTCACTGGAGCTGGCCGCTGCTTGCTGCGCTGGCCTATGTTGCAATTGGCCCGGCGATTATTGCATTCCGCTGCTGGGGCGCTGGCGTACAGCAAGCCGGGCCGGCAATTGCATCCTTCTTTGTAAATCTCACGCCTTTATTTACTGCAATGTTGTCCTCCTTGATTCTCGGTGAAGCGCCAAGAATTTATCACGCGATTGCATTTATCCTGATCGTCGGCGGGATTATTATCTCCTCCGGCCGTGCGACGACCCGGCGCTGAATCTGATAATTTCAAATTTTCTGATGGAGGTTGCCATGCGTATCCTCATCCTTGCCGCGCTTGCGGCCATCATCTCCCTGAGTGCCTGCCAGAAGCCGCCACCCAAGCCGCCTAAACCTATTGCTGCCATGAGCCAAGTAATAGCCTGAACATGCCAGGTATTGGCGCGATGGCGGGTTTGATTTAAAACCCGACATTCCCCCCAATTATTAATGCGCGCAATTAGTCCTTTCGACGACATTACCTGCACGGGTATTCAAAGCGGCACCTGGAAATTGACTCGAGCTTATAGGGCGCGCCCAGTATACAAGCCGAATTAGGGCAGGATCGGCGGCGGCAGTAGTCGGGGCGACGGGCATGGTCAATACCTGGGCTGACCTGTTGCTCAAGTACTGGCAGTTCACCGAAATGGCTGAGATGGTGGCACCTTACAAGGACCTGCCGCCGTCAACCTCGCTGGCTTCGATGGATCTCTCGCTGCAGCGCGCCCTGGCTGCTGAGCCGGGCATGAAAGTTGGCTTTGTTGCATTCCCGGGCACGCCATTCACCAGCGCCCACCACTATGGCATTTTCATGCGCGGCGACCAGGTGCTGACCTCGCGCTTGTACCAGCCGGTGCTGGTCGATGTGCAGACGGCACAGGTGACCGACAACCGCGACCTGCCTTGGTACCTGACCGCACCGCTGATTTCGCAGCCGCTGCACTTCGGGGGCTATGGCGGCCAGCTGATGAAACTGCTGTGGGCGCTGCTGGATATCGAGACTATCACTGCGCTGGTTGGCGATGGCTGGTGGGATGCGGCGTCCGCAGTCGCCCTTGGCGCGCCGGCAGTTGTGGGCATTTACTTTGGCTGGATGCGCGTTTGAATTTTCTTGACATGCCCCCAGTTATAATTTCGGCATGAATGGTTTTCTTTGTGCCTTATTGATGGTCGTTGGCGGGACGATCTCGTGCTTCCTGCCGATCGGCCTGGTTTTACGGGGCACGCTCCCCGCGGCGGTTGCCGCGCTTGGATTCCTTGCCTACGAACCGGTGCGCGAGGAGGCTGTACGCGTGGAAGCGAATGGCCGCACCATTGCACCCAGCTCGATGCGTATCGAGTGTTCAGGCAGGTCCGGCAAGGTACACTACACGTTCAGTGTGGATGGGGTGGAGTACCAGGGCACTGCTACGCAGCGTCGTTGCCCCGCATCCTCAGTGATGTATCACATTTGACGGTAACCTATCAGGCCGACAATCCTGCAGTTTTTACAACGCTGCCAGATGCGCCGGTTTCGCGCGAAGAACAGGAAGTTTCTCTTGTTGTTCTATTTCCCGTTTACGCTTTTCAGCCTTGCCGCATGGGGCAGCGTTGACGAAGCCAGAAGCCGCGCCAGGAAGGGCGCGGCGGAAGGCGGCGTCAGTGCCCGCTAATGCCGGAGATGGCGCCGCATCACCAGCGGGGCCGGCTCAAGCGGATTGGCGTGCGAGTATTCGAGTTCTTCGGCAAGGGTGAATTCGTAGGCGGTGTAGAAGTCGATCAGCTTGGGCTGGTCGCTGCGCACGGCGAGGCGCAGTTCTTCGATGCCAGCTGCAAGGGCGTGGTGGATCACGGCTTCCAGCAGGTGCTGCGAGAGGTTGGTGCCGCGGTAGCCGGCCACTACGCCCATGCGCAGGATTTCCCACACATCGGGCTCCGCGTCGAGCGGCAGCCAGCGCACGGAGCCGATCGGCGTATCCCCATCGAGCAAAATAAAACCGCCGCCGTCGCGCAGGTGTTCGGCGACGTAGACGGCGGTTTCACGGTGCCCGCTGGAGGTGACGCTGACCTTGCCGGCCCACGCTTTGCGCGTGAGCTCGGCGATCAGGGGCGCATCTTCAGCGGTCGCTTCGCGAACTATTATGTCCATGCTTAACGGACGCGCATGCCCGGCTCGGCACCCGGCCACGGATTCAGCACGTAGATGCCTGGATTGGCTTTTTCATCCTTGGCGGATGCGGCCAGTACCATGCCTTCCGACACGCCGAACTTCATCTTGCGCGGCGCCAGGTTGGCGACCATCACGGTCAGTTTGCCGACCAGGTCTTCCGGCTTGTACATCGACTTGATGCCGGAGAAGACGTTGCGGTAGCGGCCTTCGCCCACGTCCAGCGTCAGGCGCAGCAGCTTGCCGGCGCCTTCCACGTGTTCGCAGTTGACGATCCTGGCGATGCGCAGGTCGATCTTGCTGAAATCATCAATCGAAATCTCGGGAGCCAGTTCTTCGATGTCGCCTGCGGCGGGGGCCTCAAGCGCCGGCGCTGCTTCGGCAGCAACGGCAGCTGGTGCTGGAGCCGCTGCGGCTTGCTGTGCAGGTGCATCAAACAGGTCTTCGATCATCTTTGCATCGACGCGGGTCATCAGGTGGCTGTAAGCGCCGATAGTACGGCCCAGCATTGGCTCCCATGCTGCGCCGGATGCGACCGAGGTATCAGCCCAGGTGTAGGCGGCGTCGTTCAGGAAGGTGCGCACGTTGGCGGCAACGCCCGGCAGCACTGGCGACAGCAGGATGGTCAACTGGCGGAACAGGATCAGGGCAGCGGTGCAGACGTCGTGCAGTTCGGCCACCTTGGTTTCGTCCTTGGCCAGGATCCACGGCTTGTTCTCGTCGACGAAGCGGTTGGCCACGTCGGCAATTTCCATGATCTCACGCAGGGCTTTGCCGAATTCGCGCGATTCGAAGTTGGCGCCGATGGAGGCCTGGCGTTCGCTGCCGTCTTCTGCCAGCAGCGCCTTCCTGATCCATTCCTGCGAAGAGGCGGACAGGGAAGGAGCCAGCTTGCCGTCGAATTTCTTGGCGATAAAGCCTGCGCAACGGGATGCGATGTTGACGAACTTGCCGATCAGGTCCGAGTTCACGCGCGCCACGAAGTCGTCGCCGGTGAAGTCGAGGTCTTCGACGCGGGAGTTCAGCTTGTAGGCCAGGTAGTAGCGCAGCCACTCCGGATTCATGCCCAGGTTCAGGTAGCGCAGCGGCGAAATGCCGGTGCCGCGCGACTTGGACATCTTCTCGTTGTTCACGGTCAGGTGGCCGTGCACCGCAACCTTCATGCGGTCGATGGTCGGGTGCTTGGCGAATTGCAGCATCGCCGGCCAGAACAGCAGGTGGAAGGAGACGATGTCCTTGCCGATGAAGTGGATCTGCTCCGTACCTGGATCGGCCAGCAGCGCGTCGTAGTCGAGGCCTTTTTTGCCGCAGTAGTTTTTCAGCGAAGCCAGGTAGCCGACCGGCGCGTCCAGCCAGACGTAGAAGTACTTGTTCGGCGCGTCAGGGATTGGGATGCCGAAGTAGGGCGCATCGCGCGAAATATCCCAGTCGGCCAGCTTTTCGCCGGCTTCACCCAGCCACTCGGATACCTTGTTCACCATTTCCGGCTGCAAACGGCCAGGGGTGTTCAGCCAGTCGCGCAGGAACTCGAAGCAGCGCGGGTCGGACAGCTTGAAGAAGTACTGTTCCGAAGGCTTCAGGATCGGGGTGGCGTTGGTAAACACCGAATACGGGTTAACCAGGTCGGTCGGCTGGTAGGCCGCGCCGCACACTTCGCAGTTGTCGCCGTATTGGTCCTTGGCGTGGCACTTCGGGCACTCGCCCTTGATATTGCGGTCGGCCAGGAACATGCCTTTGACCGGGTCGAAGAAACGGTCAACGGTCTTGGTCTGGATCAGGCCAGCATCGCGCAGCTTGCGGTAGATGCCCTGCGACAGTTCCACGTTTTCCGGCGAATCGGTGGAATACCAGTTGTCGAACGCGATGTGGAAGCCGTCCAGGTACTGCGGACGGCCGGCGGCGATCTTGGCCACGAATTCCTGCGGGGTGATGCCTTCCTTTTCAGCGGCGATCATGATCGGGGTGCCGTGGGTGTCGTCGGCGCCCACGAAGTGCACCTCGCGCAAACCGTCGCCTTCGGCCTGCATTCGCTGGAAACGGACCCAGATATCGGCCTGGATGTACTCCATCATGTGGCCGATGTGGAAGGCAGCGTTTGCGTATGGCAGGGCAGTGGTGACGAACAGCTTGCGAGTCATAATTGATGCGCTTTTAAGGTGGATAAAAAGAGCATTTTACCAGTGGATGCGCTAGACTGCGCCATCACCAATGGAGAATTGCATGAGTATCACTGTAGATGACGTCAAATCAGCACTGTCCAAAGTAATTGACCCTGATACCAATAAGGACTATGTCTCCTCCAAATCGGTTCGCAACCTGAAGGTCGAAAGCGGCGAAATCAGCCTGGATATCGAGCTGGGTTACCCGGCCAAGTCGCAAATCGAATCGATCCGCACCAACGTGCTGGCTGCCCTGCAGCCGCTGGGCGCCAAGGTCAACCTGAGTATCGCCAGCAAGATCATTTCGCACTCCGTGCAGCGCGGCTTGAAGCTGATGCCGAACGTGAAGAATATCATCGCCGTTGCCTCGGGCAAGGGCGGCGTGGGCAAATCCACGACTGCCGTCAACTTGGCGCTGGCGCTGGCCGCCGAAGGCGCCTCCGTGGGCGTGCTGGATGCCGATATCTACGGCCCGTCGCAGCCGATGATGCTGGGCGTTTCCGGCCGTCCGACCACGTCCGACGGCAAGACCATGGACCCGATGGAAGGCCATGGCATCCAGGTTTCATCGATCGGATTCCTGATCGACCCGGACGAGCCGATGGTATGGCGCGGCCCGATGGTCACCCAGGCCCTGCAGCAGCTGCTGGAGCAGACCAACTGGCGCGACCTCGATTACCTGATTGTCGACATGCCGCCCGGTACCGGCGACATCCAACTGACACTGTCGCAGAAGGTGCCGGTGACCGGCGCCGTGATCGTGACCACGCCGCAGGATATCGCGCTGCTGGACGCACGCAAGGGCCTGAAGATGTTCGAGAAGGTCGGCATCCCGATCCTGGGCGTAGTGGAAAACATGAGCACCCATATCTGCTCGAACTGCGGCCATGTCGAAGAAATCTTCGGCCACGGCGGCGGCGAGAAAATGTGCGCCGACTTCGGCGTCGACTTCCTTGGCGCGCTGCCTTTAAAGCTGGCGATCCGCGAGCAGGCCGATTCCGGCAAACCGACCGTTGTCGCTGAGCCGGATGGCGCGGAAGCTGCCATCTACAAAGCGATTGCGCGCAAAGTGGCAGTGAAGGTGGCCGAGAAGGCCAAGGATTTGAGCAGCAAGTTCCCGAGCATCGTCATCAAGCACGACTGATGCGCAGCGCCTTCCCACGCGCGGCCTTTGCCGCACTGGCCGGCCTCGCCGCGTTGGCGGGCTGCTCAGCGTTGCCTCCGTCCCCTGCGAACGTCAGGTCAACGTGGGTGCCGCAGCAGCACGCAGCTAGCGCGGAATTGCGCGGGCTGTCCGTCCTGAGCGACAAAGTCGCGTGGGCCAGCGGCGCCAAGGGTACTGTGCTGCGCACCGTCGATGGCGAGCATTGGACTTTGCTGGCAGTGCCTGGCGCCGAAGCGTTCGACTTCCGCGACATTGAGGCATTTGATGCCAATACGGCCATCGTGATGGGCGCCGGCCCAGGTGCCGCGTCGCGCATGTACCGTACGCGTGATGGCGGCGCCACCTGGCAACTGCTGGTCGTCAACAAGGACGCAGAAGGCTTCTGGGACGCGATGGCATTCTGGGATGCCCGCAACGGCATCGTTTTCGGCGATCCAGTAGGCGGCGCCTTCCAGGTCCTGCTGACGAACGATGGCGGCGAGAGCTGGCAGCCGGCAAATGATCCGCAAGGCCTGGCCGCGCTGCCGCAGGAAGGTGCCTTTGCAGCCAGTGGCACGTGCCTGAGCGCGGGCGTGGATGGCAATGCATGGTTCGTCACCGGCGGAGCGGCGCAATCGCGCGTCTTCCGCTCGGCTGACCGTGGACGCAGCTGGCAGTCGACAGCCTTGCCCATTCCCGCTGCTGCAGCAAGCAAGGGCGCTTTCTCGGTAGGTTTTGCCGGCCGAGGGCCGGGACTGGTTTCGGGCGGCGACTATAAAGAGCCTGCGCTGGGCACCCTGAACGGGGCAGTGAGCAGTGATGGCGGCGCACGCTGGTCGCCAGCGCAGATCCTGCCGGCCGGCTTCATGTCGGCGGTGGTGCCAGTGCCAGGGGCAAGCAACACCTTTGTCGCCGTCGGCCTGGCTGGCTCCGGCTACACCCGCGATGGCGGCAAAAGCTGGACAATTATCGAAAAGGAAACGAAACTGAACGCCGTTGGCTTTTCAGCTTCCGGCGCCGGATGGGCGGTCGGACCGAAGGGCTTGATCGTCAAATACGTTGGACCCCCTCTAAGATAAGGAGACAGACATGCAGAAAATCCTGGCGGCACTCGCAATGGCCCTGGTTGCCGGCACTGCGGCAGCGCAATCGGTGGACTTTACTGAGCCCAAGAGCGGCGCAGTCGTTAGCAGCCCGTTCAAGGTCAAATTCGCCGTCACCGGCATGGAAGTGAAGCCCGCCGGCTCGATGGACAGCAACACCGGCCACCACCACTTGATCATCAACGGCGACAGCATGAAGGTCGGCGAATCGATTCCCTTCGATGAAACCCACCTGCACTTCGGCAAAGGCCAGACCGAAACCGACGTCACCCTGCCGCCAGGCACTTACAAGCTGACCATGCAGTTCGCCAATGGCGCCCACCAAAGCTACGGCCCCGGCCTGTCGAAATCCATCACCGTCACTGTTAAGTAAAAAGTCGGGGTCAGGTCCGGCAATCGGACATTTTGTCCGATTGCCGGACCTGACCCCGACTTTCATTACGGTAGAATTACGCCTTTATATTTTTTCGCTTTCCATTCGAGATGACTCAAGTCCGTACCCGTTTCGCACCTAGCCCGACCGGTTTCCTGCACGTCGGCGGCGCGCGCACTGCGCTGTATTCCTGGGCCTTCGCCCGCCACTTCGGCGGCACCTTCGTGCTGCGTATCGAGGATACCGACCTGGAACGTTCGACCCCGGAAGCCGTGCAAGCCATCCTGGATGGCATGCAGTGGCTCGGCCTGGACCACGACGAAGGCCCGTTCTACCAGATGCAGCGCATGGACCGCTACCGCGAAGTCGTGGCGCAGATGCTGGCCGCCGGCACCGCCTACCATTGCTACTCGTCGCCGGAAGAGGTGCAGGCGATGCGCGACAAGGCGGCGGCGGCAGGCGAGAAGCCGCGCTACGACGGTACCTGGCGTCCGGAAGAGGGCAAGACCCTGCCGGCAATCCCGGCCGACCGCAAGCCGGTGGTGCGCTTCAAGAACCCGCTGGACGGCGACGTGACCTGGACCGACGTGGTCAAGGGGCCGATCACCATTGCCAATAAGGAGCTGGATGACCTGGTCATCGCGCGCCCCGACGGCACCCCGACCTACAACTTCTGCGTGGCAGTCGACGACTGGGACATGAAGATCACCCACGTGCTGCGCGGCGACGACCACGTGAACAACACCCCGCGCCAGATCAACATCCTGCGCGCGATCGGCGCCGAGCTGCCGCAATACGGCCACCTGCCGATGATCCTCGGTTCCGATGGCGCCAAGCTGTCCAAGCGCCATGGCGCCGTGAGCGTGATGGAATATCCGGCCCAGGGCTACCTGCCGGAAGCCATGCTGAACTACCTGGCCCGCCTGGGCTGGTCGCACGGCGACGACGAACTGTTCTCGATGGAGCAGTTCTGCCAGTGGTTCAACCTGGAGAGCCTGACCGCTTCGCCAGCCCAGTTCAACTACGACAAGCTGGCATGGGTCAACAACCACTGGATCAAGCAGTGCGACAACGCCCGCCTGGCTGAACTGGTCACGCCTAAATTGCTGGCCGAAGGTGGCAGCCTGGACGGCGCGCCTGAACTGCCGCTGGTGCTGGCCCTGCTGAAGGACCGCAGCAACACCATCAACGAGCTGGCCGAAGCCGCAATGCTGTTCTACCGCGCGCCAAATCCGGATGCTGCCTTGATGACCCAGCATTACACCGATGCCGTGAAGCCAGCCGTAGCGGACTTCGCTGCCCGCATTGCTACCGTCGAGTGGACCAAGGAAGCCATCGCCGCCATGATCAAGGAAGTGCTGGCGGCGCACGGCCTGAAAATGCCTCAGCTGGCCATGCCGCTGCGCCTGATGGTGGCCGGCCAGCTGCAGACGCCTGCGATCGATGCAGTGCTGCAATTGTTTGGACGCGACACTGTGGCAGCCCGCCTGTCGAAGTTCGCGTAAATAATTTCGACAATCTTGCAAATTAGCATTTGCAATTCAAAGAAGGGCTGCTATACTTCTGTCTCCTTGCAAAACGGGGGTATAGCTCAGCTGGGAGAGCGCTTGCATGGCATGCAAGAGGTCAGCGGTTCGATCCCGCTTACCTCCACCAGTTTTGCGAAGGAAAAGCAGTAAAGTTAGTCCAGGGTCCCCATCGTCTAGAGGCCTAGGACATCACCCTTTCACGGTGAGTACCGGGGTTCGAATCCCCGTGGGGACGCCAAGAGCAGTAACAATCTGTGCCAGCATGGGGGTATAGCTCAGCTGGGAGAGCGCTTGCATGGCATGCAAGAGGTCAGCGGTTCGATCCCGCTTACCTCCACCAACGCGGCAGAGATTGAGTAGTAACGGAAAGTCCATATGGTCCCCATCGTCTAGAGGCCTAGGACATCACCCTTTCACGGTGAGTACCGGGGTTCGAATCCCCGTGGGGACGCCAGCTTTTCGCATTATGTTGTGCCCAGGGGGGTATAGCTCAGCTGGGAGAGCGCTTGCATGGCATGCAAGAGGTCAGCGGTTCGATCCCGCTTACCTCCACCAACAAGGCACAACGTAGCAATAGTCCAACAGGTCCCCATCGTCTAGAGGCCTAGGACATCACCCTTTCACGGTGAGTACCGGGGTTCGAATCCCCGTGGGGACGCCATAATTCTTCTTACTTCCATTTAAGCCTGCCTAAAAAACGTGCAAGCTTAACTCCTTTGCATCTTCGGTGTTTGCGTACTAATATGAGTTACGAACCCTGCACAGGAGGAAGTCATGGAACTTCGCGTGTTGCAATCGCATCGCTGGGTGGCGCGCCAGGCTGACTGGACGGCCGCAGCCATCGCCGGTTTCGGTGCCGGCGGTATCCTGATGTTAATGGAGTTGATGTGGGCCACCGTGCAAGGCGGTGACCGATGGCTGACAACCCGGATGGTAGCGGCGATGGTCATGGGCTGGGAGGTGCTGCAAAGCTCCGGCTACGACCTGGCAGTCGTGATTGCAGCGCTGGCAGTGCACTATATCCTCGGTATTACCTTCGCCATGATGCTGGCGGCAATCATCGCACCGTTCCAGCTTGATTCGAGCACGGGCCTGGTGGCGCTGACCGGTGCCGCGTTCGGCGTGCTGCTGTATGTGCTGAATTTCTACGGCATGTCCGGCGCCTTCACCTGGTTCGCCGATTTGCGAGGATGGACAACCTTTGGCGCCCATGTCGTCTTCGGCGCCTGCTGCGCAGTGTTCTACCGCATGCTGGAGAGGCCGGAAAAACACGAGTGAATAAGCCTTAGCATTGCGCCCCGCCATTGAGCGGGGCGTAGCCGTGTGTAGTTTCCCCATAACTAACCGGGCTTATCATTATGGCGTTGGCAATCTCCCTCATCCTGATTGTTCTTGGCGCGATTATTTTTCACTGGCTCAGCCCATGGTGGCTGACTCCCATAGCCTCCAACTGGCAGGCGATGGACGATGCTTTGATGATCACACTCGTGATCTGCGCCGCCCTCTTCATCATCATTCACCTGTTTGTCGCCTACGCCGTGGTCAAGTTCCGCCATCGCGAGGGCCATCGTGCCGCGGCGGAATCGCATAACCGCAAGCTGGAATGGTGGCTGATCGGGGCCACCTCGCTCGGTATCGTGGCGATGCTGGCACCGGGCTTGAACGTTTATGCCAAGCTGATTTCCCCGCCGGCAAACGCCAGCGTGTTTGAGGTCATGGGCAAGCAGTGGGATTGGCATTTCCGCCTGCCGGGCAAGGACGGCAAGCTTGGCGCGACGGACGTGCGCTTCATTAATGCCACCAATCCTTTCGGCATCAATCCGCAGGACCCGGCCGGGCAGGACGATGTGCTGGTCGACGGTAGTGAAATCCATATCCCGCTTGACCAGCCGGTGAAAGTGCTGTTGCGTGCGCAGGATGTGCTGCACGATTTCTACGTGCCGCAGTTCCGCACCCGCATGAATATGGTGCCGGGCCTGGTGACCCAGTTCTGGCTCACGCCGACGCAAACCGGGCGCTTCGAAGTGCTGTGCGCGCAGCTGTGCGGAGTGGGGCACTCGAATATGCGCAGTGCCGTGGTGGTCGAGGAGCAGGCAGTCTACGAAGCCTGGCTGGCCAAGCAGCCAACTTTCAGCGGCCATGGCGCGGTGGGTGGTGTCGGCGGACCTGCGGAGCCGGGCAAGCAGGGCAGGTTGATCGCGCAGTCGAAAGGCTGCGTGGCGTGCCATAGCGTTGACGGCGCACCGGGCGTCGGCCCGAGCTGGAAAGGTTTGTTTGGCAAGCAGGAGGCGCTGGAAGGCGGCACCACCGTGGCGGTGGATGAGGCCTACCTGAAGCAATCCATCAACGACCCCAAGGCCAAAGTGGTCAAGGGCTTCCCTAACATCATGCCGCCCAACCAGCTGAGCGATGAGGAAATGGCGGCAATGATCGACTACATCAAGACGGTACGCTGAGGAGACCTCGCATGTCTTATGGTGAACAGCACGGCCACGACCACGATGATGGGCACGACCACGCGCCGACCAGCTTCTGGACCAAATATGTCTGGAGCCAGGACCACAAGGTGATCGCGATCCAGTACACGCTGACGGCGCTCTTCATCGGCACGGTCGGCCTGATCCTGTCGGACCTGATGCGGCTGCAGCTTGGCTTCCCCGGAAAATTCCAGTTCATCGACCCGAACAGCTATTACCAGTTCATCACGATGCACGGCATGATCATGGTGGTGTACCTGCTGACGGCATTGTTCCTCGGCGGCTTCGGCAATTACCTGATTCCCCTGATGGTCGGGGCGCGCGACATGGTGTTCCCGTTCCTGAACATGCTCTCTTACTGGTTCTACCTGTTGGCGGTTGTGGTGCTGTGCGTGAGCTTCTTCGTGCCCGGCGGGCCGACCGGCGCGGGCTGGACGCTGTATCCACCGCAAGCGATCTTGCCGGGCACGCCGGGCGTTGAGTGGGGCATTATCGTCATGCTGGTTTCGCTGGCGATCTTCATCGTCGCGGCTACCATGGGCGGCTTGAACTATGTGACCACGGTGCTGCAGGCGCGTACGCGCGGCATGACCCTGATGCGCATGCCGCTGTCGGTGTGGGGCATTTACGTGGCCACCATCCTGGCGCTGCTGGCATTCCCGGCACTGTTCGTCAGCGCGGTGATGATGTTGTTCGATAAGACGCTGCACACCAGCTTCTTCATGCCGGCCCTGGTGTCGATGGGCCAGCAGCTTGACTACAAGGGCGGCAGCCCGCTGCTGTTCCAGCACCTGTTCTGGTTCTTCGGCCACCCGGAGGTGTACATCGTCGCCTTGCCGGCCTTCGGCGTGATCTCCGATCTGATCAGCGTACACGCCCGCAAGTGCATCTTCGGCTACCGCATGATGGTGTGGGCCATCGTGATCATCGGCGCCTTGAGTTTCGTGGTGTGGGCGCACCATATGTACGTCAGCGGCATGCATCCTTGGTTCGGCTTCTTCTTCGCCACCACGACCCTGATCATTGCCGTGCCGACTGCGCTGAAAGTCTATAACTGGACCCTGACCCTGTGGCGCGGCGACATCCATTTGACGGTGCCGATGCTGTTTGCATTGGGCTTTATCAGCACCTTCCTGATTGGCGGGCTGACTGGCCTGTTCCTTGGTAACGTCAGCGTAGATATCCCGCTGTCGAATACCTACTTCGTGGTGGCGCACTTCCATATGGTGATGGGCGTGTCGCCGGTGCTGGCGGTGTTCGGCGGGCTGTATCACTGGTACCCGAAAGTGACCGGCCGAATGTACAGCGAAACGCTGGGGCAGGCGCACTTCTGGATCACCTTCATCGGCGCCTATGCGATCTTCTTCCCGATGCATTACCTCGGCATCCTCGGCATGCCGCGCCGTTATTACGCTTACGAGAATTACGCCTTCATCCCCGAATCGGCGCATACGCTGAATGCCTTTATCTCGGTGGTGGCGCTGATTGTCGGCGTGGCGCAATTGCTGTTCCTGTTCAACCTGGCGTGGAGTGCGCGCAAGGGCGCGGTCGCGGGCGGGAATCCGTGGCGCGCGGCCAGCCTTGAGTGGTACACCCCGCAAACCCCGCCCGAACACGGCAACTGGGGGCCTGAGCTGCCATCCGTGCACCGCGGGGCCTATGAATATGGTGTCGACGGCCCTGGCGCTGGCGGCGATTACATCCCGCAGAATGCAGGGCCGGAGTACGGCCCGGATCCGCATGCCCCGCCGCCGCATCCCAAGGCGCGCATGACCCATCATGATCCGGTGGAGGTGCCGAAATGAGCGCCGATGCTGCGTTGAGGGCTGGCGGCAGGATTCCCGGACTACCCGGCGGCGATGGCGGCCAACGCAATCCGCAGGATGCGCGCCGCATCGGATTGTGGGTCTTCATGGCGGTGGTCACCACCCTGTTTGGACTGTTCGGCGTAGCGTACATGATGCGCGCCGCCTATGAGGACTGGCGCCCCATCGCTTACGTGCCATGGCAGCTTTACGGAAGCACCGGGCTGCTGGTGCTGTGCAGCCTGAGCTGGGAATTGGCGCGGCGCCATGTCGCTGCCGGCCGGCGCGAGGCAGCGCGCAGCGCTTCGATTGGCGCGTTGCTGCTGTCGGCCGTGTTTGTGCTGTGCCAGTTCAACGCCTGGCAGGCGATGATGGCCGCTGACTACGGCGTGGCTGCGAATCCTGCCAACAGCTTCTTTTACCTGATCACCGGCCTGCATGCGCTGCACGTGATGGGCGGCATGGTGGCGGGCGCGTTCGCCGTGCGCAGGGCAGGGCAGGCGATCGGCCTGTGCGCACGGTACTGGCATTTCCTGTTTGTCCTCTGGCTGGCGGTGTTTGCCTTGCTCTACCTGGTGACGCCGGAACTGGTCAGGGCCTTCTGCACAACGATAGGCATTCCAGTGAGGTGAGGTATGGATACCGGCACCAACGATTTGAAAGGCTTTGTCTCCGACTGGGCGGGCGACCGCGTCGCATTCCGCGTCCCGTGGGGCAAGGCGATGATGTGGATCTTCCTGCTTAGCGACACCTTCATCTTCGGCACCTTCCTCACCGGCTATATGTCGGTCCGCATGGCCACCACCGCGGCGTGGCCGAATCCCAGCGAAGTTTTCTCGCTCACGATCGCCGGCACCAGCTATCCGCTGATCCTGATTGCGATCATGACCTTCGTGCTGATTACCAGCAGCGGCACGATGGCGATGGCGGTCAACTACGGCTACCAGCGCAACCGCAAGATGGCGGCGGCCTTGATGCTGGCGACGGCGGGCTTTGGTTTGCTGTTCGTCGGCATGCAGGCTTTTGAATGGAGCAAGCTGATACACGAGGGCGTGCGGCCATGGGGCAATCCGATGGGTGCGGCGCAATTCGGCTCATGCTTCTTCATGATTACCGGCTTCCACGGGCTGCACGTGTCGGCGGGCGTGATCTATCTGTCGATCATCGCGCGGCGCGTGCTGAACGGGCATTACGAGAAAAAGGGTTATGACATCGTCGAGATCACCGGGCTGTATTGGCACTTTGTCGACCTTGTCTGGGTATTCATCTTTGCATTGTTCTATCTCTGGTAGGAGGCCGCCATGTCCGAAGCTACCGCAGCACATCAACAGCACCCGATAGGAACCTACGTCAAAGTCTGGATCCTGCTGTTCGTATTGAGCTTCTTCTCATACCTGGTGGACTTCTTCCACTTGCAGGGTTTGTTGCGCTGGTCGCTGATCCTGGTGTTGATGGCGCTGAAAGCCGGCTTTATCGTTGCCGTCTTCATGCACATGAAGTGGGAGAGGCTGGCGCTGATCTTCGCAATCACCTTGCCGCCACTGGCGATTCTCGTGCTGGTGGGGATGATGTCGGCGGAGTCACATTATGTGAATGCAAACCGCACCGAACACTTCGCAGTTGCGCCCTTGAAATGAGGCTTGCACGCTGATATAATTCGCGCACGCTTTTACGACGTCCCCATCGTCTAGAGGCCTAGGACATCACCCTTTCACGGTGAGTACCGGGGTTCGAATCCCCGTGGGGACGCCAAGTCATTTCAAAAGCGCAGTGCAAGTCCAGGGTCCCCATCGTCTAGAGGCCTAGGACATCACCCTTTCACGGTGAGTACCGGGGTTCGAATCCCCGTGGGGACGCCACAGATTAGAATGAAGCCGCCTAGTGCGGCTTTTTCATTTTCCGGCTTATGACATCCAGCTTGTCCCTCCATCTATTTTGCAAAGTTGTCGATAACTTCGGCGACATCGGCATCTGCTGGCGCCTCTCGCGCCAACTGCAGCGCGAGCATGGCATCGCCGTCACGCTGTGGGTCGATGACTTGCGTTCATTCCAGCGCATGTGTCCGCAGGTCGATGTGACGGCAGGGCTGCAGCTGGTCGAGGGCATCACCGTGCGCCATTGGGCTGCGCAGGATGGCGAATTCACGCCGGACGACGTGGCCGACATCGTGATTGAATTCTTCGCTTGCGACATCCCGCCTGGCTATATCGCTGCGATGGCGCAGCGGCCGGAGCGGCCGGTGTGGCTGAACCTCGAGGGCCTGAGCGCGGAAGAGTGGGTGGAGGGCTGCCACAGCTTGCCATCCAAACATCCGCGCCTGCCGCTGACGAAGTACTTCTTCTTCCCGGGCTTTACCGAAAGGACTGGCGGGCTCTTGTACGAAGAGGGGCTTGAGGTTGCGCGCCGCGCCTATGTCTCCGATCCCGCTGCCGTATCGGCATTCCTGTCGTCGCTGGGTGTAACGGACGCCGAAGCGGCGGCAATCAAGGTATCGCTTTTCTGTTATCCATACGCCCCGGTCGCCGCGTTGTTCGCGGCGTGGCGCGATGGCGGGCAGCCGGTGGCTTGCCTGGTGCCGGAGGGTGTGGCGAGCGACGCCGTCGCAACCTTCCTCGGCCAGCCAGCACTGCCTGGCGCGGCGCGCAGCGAAGGCGCGCTGACGGTGCGCGTATTGCCGTTCGTGCCGCAGCAGGATTACGACAGGCTGCTGTGGTCCTGCGACCTGAATTTTGTGCGCGGCGAAGATTCCTGGGTGAGGGCGCAATGGGCTGGGAAATCCTTCATCTGGCACATTTACGCGCAGGATGAAAACCTGCACCATAAGAAGCTGCGCGCTTTCCTGCAGCGATATGCGGCCGGCAGCGCGTTCGATGAGTTCTCGCTGTGCTGGAACGGCGCCGGCGCAGGCGTAGGCGACTGGCCAGCCTTGTGGAAAGCCCTCGCAGCGGCAATGCCTGAAATTTCGGCAAAGTCGTCACAATGGCAACAGAAAATCCTGGCCAACGGCGATCTGGCCACGAATTTGACTAAATTTTGTGCATCGCTCAGGTAACACATTAGAACCCCGTGCTATAATGCGCGGTTACTGCAACTCCCCTTAACCGGTATATATTCGCTATGAAATTCGCAAAAGAGATTCGTGTCGGCAACATCATCATGGTTGAAGACAAGCCATTCATCGTTCTGCGTTCCGACGTCAACGGCTCGTCCCGCACTGGCTTCACCTACAAATGGAAGATGAAGAACCTGCTGACCGGCTCCCCGCTGGAAAACGTGTTCCGCGGCGACGACAAGTTCGACGTGGTTGTTCTGGACAAGAAGCCAGTGACCTACTCGTACTTCGCTGACCCACTGTTCGTCTTCATGGACGAAGAGTACAACCAGTTCGAAATCGAAGAAGAGAACATGGGCGAAGCCGTCAACTACCTGAAAGACGGTATGGAATGCGAAGCTGTCTTCTACGACGGCAAGGCAATCTCGGTTGAACTGCCAACCACCATCGCACGCCAGATCATTTACTCGGAGCCAGCTGTCAAAGGCAACACCTCCGGTAACGTGACCAAGGAAGCGAAACTGGAAAACGCCATCGAAGGCCGTAACTTCTCGATCCAGGTGCCACTGTTCGTGTCGCAAGACGACGTGGTCGAGATCGACACCCGTACCCACGAGTTCAAGAAGGTCGTTCGCGGCTGATTGCAGCTGTTTGTTGCAATTACGCAATACGAAGCCCGCGCAAGCGGGCTTTTTTGCTTTTCGGCAGTATTAATTACTTGCAAACTGCTGGTATTCTACTGGTTTGTGCTTTTCTTGATTGAGGGCGTACCAGATGGATCGAAGGGGGTTCGTGAAGTTGGGGTTGGCTGCCGGCGGGGCGGCCAGTTTGCCGCGTACGCAGGCCGCAGTGCCGTCCGTGCTCGATGCCGGAGTCCAGCATCAGCAAGAGCTGATGTCCGCCAATAAGCTGACCTCGCACGCACTGACCTCGCAGTACCTGTCGCGCATCAATACGATCGACAAGTCCGGCCCCCGCATCAATTCCATCATCGAGATCAATCCGGAAGCGCTGAAGATCGCGCGCGAGATG
This sequence comes from Duganella sp. Root336D2, assembly GCF_001425005.1. Taxonomy (GTDB): domain Bacteria; phylum Pseudomonadota; class Gammaproteobacteria; order Burkholderiales; family Burkholderiaceae_D; genus Rugamonas. The sequence continues at coordinate 311,385 of NZ_LMDB01000036.1, forward strand.
GATCGTGAGCGCCACCAGCGCCGTGTGCGCGGCCCGCTGCACGGCATTCCTGTACTCCTGAAAGACAATATCGCGACAGCTGACCGTATGAGCACCACCGCCGGATCGCTGGCGCTGGCCGGCGTGCGGGCGGCGCGCGACTCCCACGTGGCGGCGCGCTTGCGCGCGGCCGGCGCGGTCATCATCGGCAAGACCAATTTGAGCGAATGGGCGAATATGCGCTCGAACCATTCGGTCAGCGGCTGGAGCGCGCGCGGCGGCCTGACGCGCAACCCTTATTCCCTGGACCGCAACTGCAGCGGCTCCAGTTCCGGTTCCGGCGCTGCGATTGCAGCCGGCCTGGCGACGCTGGCTGTCGGCACCGAGACCGACGGCTCGATCGTGTCGCCCGCATCGATCTGCGGCCTGGTGGGCATCAAGCCGACCATTGGGCTGGTAAGCCGCAGCGGCATCATACCAATCGCCCATTCGCAAGACACGGCCGGCCCCATGGCGCGCAGCGTTTCGGACGCGGCGCTGATGCTGGCCGCAATGGCAGGCGTTGACGCTAGCGATCCGGCGACGCAGGATGGCGCCGGCAAGGCGGCTGATTATTCGGCCGCCCTGAAGCGCGACGCCCTGCGCGGCAAGCGCCTCGGCGTTGCCCGCAATTTCTTCGGCGGCAGCGATGGTGTCGATGCCGAAATCGAGAAGGCGCTCGAAGCGCTGAAGGCGCAGGGTGCAATCCTGGTCGATGTGCAGGTGCCGAACACGGAAAAATACGGCGACAGCGAAACCGAAGTGCTGCTGCACGAATTCAAGGCCGACCTGGCGGCCTACCTGCGCGACTATGCGCCGAACGCGAAGGTCAGGAACATGGCCGACCTGATCGCTTTCAACCGGCAGAATGCCAAACAGGAGATGCCGTATTTCGGCCAGGAGTACCTGGAACGCGCCGAAGCCAAGCCGGGCCTCGACAGCCAGGCCTACCAGGATGCGCTGGCCAACAACCGCCGCTACTCGCGGGAAGAGGGCATCGACCTGGTGCTGAAAGCGCACGAACTGGACGCGCTGGTCGCGCCGACCGACGGCACCGCATGGCTGACGGACTTCATCAACGGCGACCACTATGGCAAGAGTTTCTCTTCGCCTGCGGCGGTAGCGGGATATCCGCACATCACGGTGCCGGCAGGTTATGTGCGCGGCTTGCCGATCGGCCTGTCCTTTGTCGGCACGGCATTCAGCGAAACGGCCTTGATCGGCATGGCTTACGCATTCGAGCAGGCGACGATGGTGCGCCGCGCACCACAATTCCCCGCCAGCGTCTCGATCCGCCCCTGAATGTCCACTTCGGGGTCAGGAAGCAAAGTGGGCATTTCCGTTAGGAATGTCCACTTTTGTTCCTGACCCCAAAGTGGACATTGTTAGACTTCGATAAAGCGCATCTTGAAGTTGCGGCCTTTGAAGCTGCCGAAGTCGCCTCCCTTGATGGTGCTGGCGGCCTTCAGGCGGTCGAAGGCGTCGTGGGCGATGCGGCGGTCGAGTGCGACGTAGGTCTGGAATTCGGTGACGTTGATCTTGCCGACTTGTTCCTTGGTCAGGCCGCCGTCGCCGCACAGCGCGCCCAGCACGTCACCGGCGCGCAGCTTTTCCTTCTTGCCGCCGGAGATGCACAGCGTCAGCATCGGCGCCGGTTCGGCGTTCACGAATTCGTCTTCGGCCAGCCCCTTGAAATCGTGCCATTCGACGGGGGCGCCCTGGTACTCCTCGATTAGCTTGACCCACTTCTTCTCGTTCGGGGCGCACAGGGTCAGCGACAGGCCTTTCTCGCCGCCGCGGCCGGTGCGGCCGATGCGGTGGATGTGGACTTCGGTGTCGCGCGACACGTCGGCATTGATCACCGCTGCCAGGTTGGCGATATCGAGGCCGCGGGCGGCGACGTCGGTGGCGATCAGGATCGAGCAGCTGCGGTTGGAGAACAGCACCAGGACTTCATCGCGCTCGCGCTGTTCCAGTTCGCCGTACAGGGCCAGCGCCGAGAAGCCTTCCGCGTGCAGTTCATCCAGCAATTCCTTGCAGTGTACCTTGGTGTTGCAGAAGACGATGGCGGAAGCCGGCTGGTAGTGCTTGAGCAGCTTGCCGACGGCCTTGTCGCGCTGGTCGAAGCCGATCTCGTAAAAACGCTGCTCGATCTGGCCGCCGCTGTGCTGTGCTTCCACCGTCACTTCGACCGGATCGGCCAGGAAGGCTTCGGTGGCCTGGCGAATGTCGTCCGGATAGGTGGCGGAGAACAGCAGGGTCTGGCGGCGCTTGGGACAGGCGCGCACGATGCCGGCGATTTCGTCGTAGAAGCCCATGTCCGTCATGCGGTCCGCTTCGTCCAGCACCAGGGTGCGCACATTGGACAGGTCGAGCGATTCGCGCGACAAGTGGTCGCGTACGCGGCCCGGCGTGCCCACCACAATGTGGGCGCCGAATTCCAGCGAGGCGATTTGCGGGCGCATCGGCGTGCCGCCGGTCAGCACCACCACCTTCACGTTGGGCACGCAGCGCGCCAGGCGGCGCAATTCGTTGGCCACCTGGTCGGCCAGCTCGCGGGTAGGACAGAGCACCAGGCTTTGTACTGCGAACCAGGCGGTATTCAGGTTGCACAGCATGCCGATGCCGAATGCTGCGGTCTTGCCGCTGCCGGTCTTGGCTTGCGCAATGAGGTCGCGGCCTTCGATGATCGATGGAAGGCTTTGCGCCTGGATCTTGGTCATTTCGCGGTAGCCCAGCGAGTCCAGGTTGGCAAGGAGTTTTTCGGACAGTGGCAGGGTGGCGAAAGAGGTCATTTTTTAGTCCTGCCGCCAGATGGGCAGGCCGGTGAGGTCCAGGTTGGGATCATTTTGCCAGATCGGCAGGCCGCTGGCGTCGGTTGGCCCGAGTTCGCCCAGCAGTTCAAGTTGTTCCTGTTTGCGCGGAGAGCGGCGTACGCGCGGCGGCGGGGGAAGCCTGGCTTCCGCCGTCATCGGCTCGGCAGGCTCGAAGCCTGGCAGGTCGATTGTCGCGTTGTCTTTTTTATCTCTCATTATCCGTCGCAGAAAACAAAAGCCCGGCTGAATCAGTCGGGCTTCCTTTTTAGAACCGGAGGATTGTATCACGGGCAACCATCTCAACGGAAGGCGAGGGCTCCCGTCAGGTCGCCCGGCGGCAGAGCACCGCGCTCGGCGAAGGCCTTATTGCGCTCGGCCAGGCCCTCCAGCAATGGCAGGCCATGCAGGCGGGTGATGAAGCGCAGGATCGAGGTGGTGTCGTAGAAGCTGTGGTCCACGGTGGACTTCTTGGCGAACGGCGACACGATAATCGCAGGGATGCGCGAGCCGGGACCCCAGCGGTCGCCCGTCGGCGGCGCCACGTGGTCCCACCAGCCGCCGTTTTCGTCGAAGGCCACCACCACCACCATGTTTTCCCACTGCGGCGATTTCTTCAGGTGCTGCAGGACGTTGACGATGTGCTGGTCGCCCGATTCGATATCCGAGTAGCCGGCGTGCAGGTTCAGGTTGCCCTGCGGCTTGTAGAAGCTCACCGCAGGCAGCTTGCCCGCCACCACGTCGGCCAGGAATTTGTTCGAGATCGGGCTGTCACCCAGGCCGCCATCGCGGATGTGGGCGGAGCGTGCGGCGGTGCCAGGGGCGAACTGTTTGAAATAGTTCAGCGGCTGGTGGTGGTATTGGAAGTTCGGCTTGGTGCCGCCGCCCTTGTGGTCCAGCGCGGCCTGGAAAGCGCCGCCATACCACGCCCAGCTTACCCCTTTGCGCGACAGCAGGTCGCCGATGGTGTCATACGTCTGCGGCGGCAGGTAGCTCGGGTCTTCCGCATTGGCGTGCAGTGGATCGCCGCCCGGCGCCGGGCGCACCCAGCTTGGCTGGTAAGGCGGAGCCATGGTGTTGACGGCGAATCCGTCGGGCGTGATGGCGCCGTCGTTGACGTAGTGCGGCCGGCCTTCCATTGCCGATTTCGGGCTCTTTGGATCAAGCGCCAGGGTGCGGCCGGTCGGACCATCGGACAACACGGCGATCTTGCGCTTGGCAGGGCTGTTGGCGGCGTCCGGGTAGACCGGGCAGCGGCCGGAGACCAGGAACTGGTGGTTCAGGTAAGAGCCGCCGAAGGCCGCCATGAAGAAGTTGTCGCACAGCGTGTACTGGCGCGCCACCTGCCACAAGCCGAGGTTCTTTTCCATCTCGCTGTAGTAGCCCATGACCATGCCGCCGGTATTGCCCCAGGCGACGAAGCTGTCGTTCTTGCCGCCGTTGATCTGCATCTGGTTCTGGTAGAACAGGTGCCACAAGTCGCGCGTGATGACGGATTCCGGCAGCGGCTTGCCTTCGGCGTCGACCAGCTTGAACGGCGCGTTGGGCAGGCCGCTAAGCTGGTCTTCTTTCAGTTCATAGCGTTTGCCGGCGATATCCTGCGGCACCGGCACCAGGCCGCCCCAGACTTTCGGCAATGTCGGCAGGATGCTGCCGTCGTAGTCGCGCTGCTGGTAGTCGGCTGGCTTCAGGGCCGACATCGGCGATGCCAGGCCAGGAAAGTCGGCAAACAGGTTGTTGAAGCTGCGATTCTCGAGGTAGATCACCACCACGTTCCGGATGTTGGCCTGCAGCTTGTCGTCCAGTGAGGCAGCCCTGGCCGGCTGGGTTGCCTTCGAGGCCGGGGCGGCAGTCACGCCGGGCAGGCTGGCTGCAAGGCCGGCCGCACCGGCCGCCTGGAAAATGCGGCGGCGCGCCGGGCTGGCCGGCAGGTCTGGGGTCACCTTCTTTGTTTCGTCGTTCACGCGTTGCTCCTGCTGTTCTTGTCGCGTGCAATTGTGACAGTTCGATTACAAAAAGGCGAGGGTGCCGCGCTGGTAGGTCTCGCGCACTTCGGCAATGGGCAGGTGGGACGAGGAGTACAGCACTGCAGCGTGTTCGAACAGCGCGGTTGGCGACAGCAGCATGGTGCTGGAGAATGTGCGGCGATATGGCGCCAAGGGTTGCACCACCTTGCCGAATGGCGTGTCGGTTTCGTCCAGCAGGCGGTTCATTTCGGGCGTCAGGCGGCTTGGGACATACCAGTTGTCCGCCTCCGAGAACAGGTGGCTGCCGCAGTAAAGCTGCACGCGGCGGTATTTGATGTCTGTGACGGGCACGCCCAACCGGGCAAGCGTTTCGGCGCTGGCGGCTTTGCTGTTCCCGCGCACCAGGCGGGCCACGACTTTCGGTGCTGCGGCCATGGCGTGGTCGGCGCACCATTTTTCCAGCGTCAGCGTGGCGCTACTGCTGGCCAGGATGTCGGCGCTTAGCTTTTGGGCGAGGAGGTCGGGCGAATTGGCGGGCGTCGCGCATGCCGCCAGCAGGGGCAGGGCTGCAAGGTAAGGAATTATCCGCATTGGTGCACCCGGAAATGAAAAAAGCCGTTGCATGGGCAACGGCTTTTTGAATCTGGTTGCGGGGACAGGATTTGAACCTGTGACCTTCGGGTTATGAGCCCGACGAGCTGCCAGACTGCTCCACCCCGCGTCTGAGGCAAGCATTATAGCTCGCACTTCTTACTTCCGCAAGGTCGATTTATGCGATTCCCAAACGCCACAGTGAAGTGGTCTCTGCCGAGCGCGCTTCATGCAGGGGATCGCTGGCGTCGCCGGCTTTCGGGTGGACTGGGCGGGCGTCAAGGCGGCCCAGTACCTTCAGGCCGGCGGCAGCGATCCATGCTTCCAGTTCCGCGCGCGACCGCAGGCCGAGGTGCTCGGCCAGGTCGGACAGGATCAGCCAGCCTTCGCCTTGCGGTGCGAGGTGTGCCTTCAGGCCGGACAGGAAGCCGCGCAGCATGCGGCTGTCGGGGTCGTAGACCGCGTGCTCAACCGAGGAATTCGGACGGGCGGGCACCCATGGCGGGTTACAGACCACCAGCGGCGCCTGGCCAGGCGGGAACAGGTCCGCTGCCAGCAATTCCACCTGGCCGTCCAGCATCAGGCGGGACAGGTTGTCGCGCGCACAACTCAGGGCGCGGCGGTCCATATCGGTGGCGACCACGCGCTTCACACCGCGCTTGGCCAGCACGGCGGACAGCACGCCGGTGCCGGCGCCGATATCGAAGGCCAGTTCCGCAGCCCCTTTCGGCAGCGGGGCATCGGCCACCAGTTGCACGTATTCGCCGCGCACCGGCGAGAACACCCCGTAATGCGGGTGGATGCGTTCGCCCAGCGCTGCCACCGGCACGCCGGCCTTGCGCCACTCGTGGGCGCCGATCAGGCCTTGCAGTTCGCGCAGGGAAATCACGAAGGCATCTTCGCCGCGGCCGTAAGCCTCATTGCAAGCCTGCGCGACGTCGGGTGCACGGCGCAGGGGAATGCGGTAGCCGGGTTCGAAGGGAATCAACAGCATGGCCAGGGTGCGGGCGCGCTGCGACTGGGCCTGGCGGTGCAGGTGGAAGGCTTCGGTAGGGCCAGTCGGCGATTTGGCGGCGGCGGCCTTACGGCCCTTGCCGCCTTTGGCCTTCTTAGGGTCGGCGCGGCGGGCCAGCGCTTGCAGCAATTGGCGCGCGTTGTGGAAATCGCCGCGCCACAGCAGGGCAGTGCCTTCGCAGGCGAGGCGGTAAGCGACGTCGGCGTTCATGGTGTCGTCGGCAACCTGCACGCGCTTGGGCGGCGGGTTGCCCGATTCGGAATGCCAGCGCGCGGAGCGCGGCTCGCCTTGTTCTGTCCAGTAGATTTCTTGCATAGTGGCCAATGTGTAAACGAAGAAATTCGGGGTCAGGTCTGGCAATCGGACAAAATGTCCGATTGCCAGACCTGACCCCGAATTTCAAATCAGGAGGCTGTCATTATACGCGCGCTCAGGCGGCTGGCGGTTCCTCTGGCGCCGGGGCGATTGCCGGTGCAGGCGGGGCGATATCGGTCGCCGCTGGATCGGTTTCCTCGCTTGGCGGGTCGATCTCGCCGTCACGGGCGGCTTTGGCGGCGTGCGCCAGTTCGGCAGCCTGGCCAGGTTCGGATTGCAGGCGGCCGTAGGCCTTGGCTTTCTCGCTGGCGTTGGCCGGCAGGTAAGTGTCCAGCGACGATTCGGAATCGACCAGCTTGAGCAGGCGCATGGTCAGGTTGCCGGCATCGCTTTCCTGGCCTTGTTCGTCCTGCTGCTTGAGGGTGGCGCTGATATTGCGGTCCATCAGGCGGAACAGGTCGGCCAGGCTGCCGGGGAAGTCGATATCCGGGAATTCCACTTCCGGCAGCGGCATGGCCGGATTCTGCCCGGCCTGGTCCTGGCGGCGCCCAGGCACACTGGATGCCGCGCCGGCGCTCATGGTGGCTTCATACTGGATTTCCACTTCAAAGCTCAGCTTGCGGCCGTCGGCGGTCGTGATGGTGCCTTTGCCGAGGAAATGGGAATTTTCGCTCAGGCTGAAACCGAAAGCGTCAGTCACGCCATCGGCACCTTCGGCATGCAGGGCGCCGGCGGCGAAGCTGGCGTTCGATTCCAGTGCCACGGAGTCGAAGGAGATCTTGGCCCCCTTGGCGTTGTCGCCGAGCAAACTTTTTGCAAAGCTGCCGATCAGGTCCTGTGCCATGTCGACAGTCCGGTTGCCCAGCTGGTCGACGCGTTTTTGCAGGTCGACGGCATTGCTGGACAAGGAAACCGCGCTATCCGCATTCACATCCCTCACCGCGTTGGCGCGCGAAGGCTTGCTTTCCGCCTGCGAGGTGGCCGGGGATGTGGAAGTGTTCTGGTACTGGCGTGGGCCGATGGAATTCAGTGGGTTCATGATAGGCAACCTTTAGGGGCACTACCCCTGATACGGCAAGTTTCCGAATTTCTTGAGCTTTATCAATGATGATGAGTCCACAAACCGTTCGATTCGAGATAGGACTTGACGGCTTCCGGGGCGCCGGTGGCGTGCAGCTTCACTTCGCCACAGGTACAGACACCATAGTACGGCGTTATGTGCGAGCACGCAGATGTTTTCTGCAATGCAACTTTAACCGCTTTGCTGCATTTCGCGCATTTGAAAGTGAGGGTGCGTGGGGCTTTCAGGAACATGGCCAGGACTCCGGGCAAAAGGACGATTTTATCAGGCCAAGATATCGATCGTAGATTGCTTTTCGGAAAGGCTGTATCCGCGCTGGACTTGTTGTTGCTTTGCTGAAATCTCGGCCTGGGCTTGCAGGGCCATCTGGCCGGCGCTGGCGGCCACGCTGCGGTCCTGGCCGGAAGGATCGGCAGGCGCCAGGGCTGCCGCCTGCACCTGGCGTGCTTTGGCGATGGTTTCTTCCGGCGTGCGGCCGGGCGAGGTGTCGATATTGACCTCGCCGCCAACGGCGTAATTCACGCCGTCCGGGCCGCGCTGGTATGTATAAGTGGCGCCGGAGGTGGCAAGGCTGCCCGCTGCGGCAAGGTGGGCTTGCTCATGCTGGCGGACCTTGAGGTCGCGCGTCTTGAGCTGGTCGATTTTTGCCTGGTCTTCGGGGGAATATTGCAGCTGGGCTGCCTGGGTGCTTTCACTGCGCGTGGCGCTGCGCGCAGGTGCGCTGGCCTGCGGCGCATAGGTGCTTGACGATTGAATGGCGCCGATTCCCATTTACACATCATAACAAATTGGCTGGCGTATTCCGTCAACTGCCGGCCAGTTCCTGCGTTGAAGGAGTGACCGTCATGCCGATGGAGGTTTACGATGGATAAGTCGAAGCAACCGAGCAAGGAAGCAGTGCGCAGCTGGCTGCAGTCGCGCCAGCAAGAACGCCGTCCTTTGCCCGACCCGCAGCAGATCCGCCGTGAACTCGGTTGGGAAATGGTGCGCGCCGAACAGGACCAGCGTACCTGGCGTTTAGCTGACTGACACTGCGCTGCGGCCGTTGGCAGCCGGCTGCACCACGATCCTGGTGGCGATCCGTTCGGTCATTTCCTGTACGTGGGAGATCACTCCCACCTTCCTTCCCATCGACTGCAGTCCATCCAGAGCGTCCATTGCGACGCGCAGGGTCTCCGCATCCAGGCTGCCGAAACCTTCGTCGATGAACAGCGATTCGACGCGCACGCGGTTGGACGACAACGAGGCCAGGCCGAGCGCCATGGCCAGCGAAACCAGGAACGACTCACCGCCGGACAGCGAGTGAACCGAGCGTTTTTCATCCCCCATGTGCAGGTCGCGTACCAGCAGGCCAAGCGAAGGCTGGGCGGGGTTGTCGATGCGTTCGAGCTGGTAGCGCGGCGCCAGTTGCGACAGGTGGGCGTTGGCATAGCCGAGCAAGACGTCCAGCGTGAATTGCTGGGCGTAGTTGCGGAACTTCTTGCCGTCGGCGGAACCAATCAGCTCACTCAACTGTGCCCAGCGGCGCTCTGATTCCTGTTGGCGGGTGATGCCGGCCAGCAGCGCTTCGGCGGACTTGCGGCGGGCGTCGTCCTGCGCCAGTTGCAGCTTGAGGGCGGCGGCGTGATCCTGGGCCTGCTTGCGTTCTTCCTGCAGTGCCGCCAGCGCCTGTTCCAGCTCGCCGGCGTTGCCTGGTTCTCCGGCTGGCGCACTTGCCAGGTGTTCGGCGTGCTGGGTTTCGCGCTCGGCCTGCACGGCCTGGGCCGAGGCCAGGGCCTGGTCGAGCGCCTGGATGCTGCTGCGCTCGTCGCGCATCGCCTGCGGGGAGTGGGCGAGCAGGGCGCGCAGCGTGTCCAGGCTTTCGATGCCAAGCGACTGGTGGTCTTTGAGCCAGGCATGCAGGCGCGTGGAAGCGCTTTTCGCAGCGGTATCGAGCGCTGCGAGGCGCAGCCTGGCCTGTGCGAGGGCTTCATCGGCGCGGGTGCGCTGCTGGGCGGCATGCTGTGCCGACTCCTGGCGCATCTGCAGTGCGGCGCGGGCGGCGTCGACCGCCGCGCGCAGTTCGGCCTCCACCTCGCGCACAGGGCGGCCTTGCCATAGCCCCTGGCGTTCGGCTGCTGCAGCGTCGCGCGCAGCGCGGGCGGCATCGGCGGCGGCTTGGGTTGCGCGGGCATCGGCTGCGCTGCGTTCCCGGGCGGCGCGCAAGGCCTGGAGTTCGATGGCGATGGCGGCAATGGCGGCAGTGCGCTCGTCCGCCGACTGGCGCTGCGCCAGCCACTGCCTGCTTTCGCGCGTGCGCTGTTCGTGGAAGCGCGCCGGACTTTCCTTCCATTCGTCCTGCCAGCCGGTGCGCGCCAGCGGCGCGTCAAGCTGGTCGAGCAGGTTGGCAATTTGCAGTGCGGTGTCGATGCGCTGCTGGTCCAGGGCTTGATGCTGCGCTTCCGACTGAGCCAGGGCGGCTTGGGCGGTGGACAAGGCTTGCTGCTGGCGGCTGCACTCGGCTGCCGCTTGCTCGCATGCGGTTTGCGCCACTTCGCGGGTGCGGCTAGCCTGGCGTTGGGAGTGCTCCTGGCCCTCAAGTGCGCGTAACGCCGCCTGCAGCGCGTCGGCTTGCGCCGCCAGCCAGGCCGGGACGTCGCCGCCGGCGGCAGCCTGGCCGCCGTGTGCGGCCAGGGCCGTGTGTGCAGCTTGCCAGCGCGCCTCGGTGGCGGCGAGGGCATTGCTGATGCTGTGCTGTTCGACGCCGATCGCTGCCAATTGCTCGACGCTGGATTGCAGGCGGGCCTGCTGCTCGGCCTCATGCTTCATATTGCGTTGCAGCCTGTCGCGGCAATCGTGCACTTCGGCTTGCAATTGCGCCAGCATGGCGTGCAGCGGGCCGTCTTCGTTGCGGTAGGGATGCGCGTGCGATCCGCATACGGGGCAGGGGGCATCGTCCTGCAACGCTGCGCGCAGCTTTTCGACGTTCTCGCCGGTGGCGGCTTCTGCCAGCTTCAGCGAGCGCTCGGCCTGGGTCGAGGCGGCGACGAGTGCAAGGTTGGCCTGGCGGGCGGCGGCGACTTCCGCCTCGGCGCTGTCGCGGGCCGTTTGCAGCGACGTGCAGCGTGTCGCCAGATCCAGCCGGCGCGTGCCGAGTTGCGCCAGTTCTTGCCAGGCGGCGCTGGCATCGGCCAGCAGCGCGCGGCACTGGTCGAGTCGTTGCCGTTGCTGCGCATGGCTGTCGGCGTCAATGCCGGCCAGCGCTTTCGCAGCTTGTTCGCGCTGGAATTCGGCCTGGCGCAGGCGCTCGCTGGCTGCATCCAGGCTGTTGCGGGCGTGCACTTCGTCCTGACGCTGGCGGGTCGCTGCCTGCTGCACGGCGGCCAAGGACTGCGAGTGTTTTTCGGCACGGTCGGCCTGTTGGCTGGCTTGCGCAAACAGGACGTCCCAGCGCGCCCAGTCGCGCGCCACGGCCGACCAGTGTTGGTGCGCGGCCAGCCATTGCACGGATGACTGCTGTTCGTCGGCGAGGGCCGTTTGTTGCGCTTCACGCGCGGCCAGGGCGGCCTGGGCGGCAGCGTCGGACTGGGCTGCCGCGTCGCGGGCGCTGGCGGCCTGGCCGAAGGCGGACTGCAACGATTCCAGGCGCGTATCGAGTGCTTTTGCCTGGTCCAGCAGTGGCGCTGCAGCTTGCTGCGCATCTTCTGCTGCGGCCAGCGCAGCGCCGGCCTGCTGGACGTCGCCGGCCAGGACTGCCAGCGCCAGGCGGGTACGTTCGGATTCCTGCTCTGCGATCGAAATCGCGGATTGGGTGGCGGCGCGTTCGGCCGCAAGCCGCACTACCTCGTCGTCCAGTGCGCGTGCCGGCTGCACCGCATCCAGCTGCGCCAGCAGGGCACGACGCGGCGCGGCGGCGTCGGCTTCATGCCGCCGCTGTTGTAAATGCTCGCGCGCCTGCTGCACTGCCGCGGCCAGGCGTTCGGCTTGCTGGTGCCAGCGCAGCTCGGCTTCCAGTGCGCCAAGGCGCTGTGCCGAGGCGTGCAGCGCTGCTTCGGCGGCGTCGGACTGGGCGAGGATGTCGGCGCGCTGCTCCGCCGACAGCGGTTGCTGGTTTGCCAGGCCGGCGCTCAGTGTTTTCAATTCCAGCTCTTCGGCGCGCCAGCGTTCAAAGGCTCGCTTTGAAATCTCGCTGTAAATGCCGCTGCCGGTCAGGGTTTCGAGCAGGGTGCCGCGCTCGTCGTCCCTAGCCTTGAGGAAGGCGGAGAACTCGTTCTGCGCCAGCAGGACGGCGCGCGTGAACTGGTCGAAGGTCAAACCGATACGCTGCACGATCTCGGCCATGACTTCAGTTTTCTTATGGCCCAGTGGCTGCTGGCCCGGCAGTTTTTGCAGCGTCATCGCGCTTGGCTGCAAGGCGCCTGTAGCCTTGGTGCGGGCGCGCCGCACGCTCCAGCGCGCGCGATAGGACTCGCCGTCGTTGCCGACGAAGTCGACTTCAGCCCAGCCTTCGGCGGCGCCGCGGCGCAGCAAGGTGCGCGGGTCCTGCGAGGAGACCGGGTCGCCGACATCCGGTGTTTTGCCTTCAGCCTTGTGAAGGCGTGGCGTGTCGTCGTACAGCGCCAGGCAGAGGGCGTCGAGCAGGGTGCTTTTCCCGGCGCCGGTTGGACCGCTGATCGCAAACAGGCCGGCGTCGGACAACGGTTGGGCGGTGAAGTCGACCGAGAACTGGTCGGCCAGCGAGGCAAGGTTCATGCCGGAGATGCGCAGGATCCTCATGGACGCACCAGTTCCGCAAAGGCGGCCAGTTGTTCGGGCGGCGCTTCGGTACCGTAACGCAGCTGGTAAAGGCGCTTGAAAATGTCGTCCGGCTGCAGAGTGGCCAACTGGTCGAGCGACAGCGCGGCCTCCTCAAAGGATGCGCGGGCCGCGCTGGATGTTTCGATTTTCGCCAGACGTACCGGTTTGCCTTGCAGGGCTTCTTCGATGGCTGCGCGCAAACCGGGCTCCGGCGCGGCGAGCCTGATGCGAACTTCGAGCAGCGGCTGCTGTTCCAGCGGGACGTCCGGCAGTTCCAGCGCGGCCAGGGCGGTTTTCACTTCCTGCAGCGGCGCCGGTTTTTCCGGCACGCGCAGCAATTGCACCGCACGCGGCACCGGCAGGGCCGTGATTTCGCCGACCTGTGCGCCTTGCAGGTCAATGCGCAGGACCTGGTGCGTGTAGCTGGTTTCGGCAAATGAGAGGGGAATCGGGCTGCCGCAGTAGCGGATATGGGCGTGCGGGCCAACTTGCTGGGCAAGGTGCAGGTGGCCCAGGGCCGCGTAGGCGATAGGCGGCGGGAAAATGCCGGTTGGGAGCATCTCCGTGCCGCCGATCACGATGCGGCGTTCGGATTCGGCCGACATGGTGCCGTTGACCATATGGCAGTGGCCCATGGCGACAATGGCCTGGCTTTGGGAGGCGCGGCTGCCTGCCAGTTCCAAAGCCTGGCGGTACAGGTCCGCAATACCGGCGAGGTAGGGATCGGCCTGCGGCGCCGCATCTTCGCCGTCTGCGGCTTCCTGCGGCGCCAGCCGTGGCACGTCCCCATGGCGCAGGAAGGGAACTGCAAGCACCCAGGCGGCGGTGGCACCGTCCTTACCGGTCAGCGGCACCAGCATGCGCTCGATGGCGAGACTGCCGTCGGCATCGCGGTGCGGGTAGCCGATCACGGTGGTGCCGTGAACTTCCAGCAAGGGACCGGGAGCTTCGAGGCGGCCTGGCGAATCGTGGTTGCCTGCAATAACGACAATATCGAGCTGCGGCGCGCGGGCGCGGGCCTGCTGCAGGAAGGTGTAAAGCTGGCGCTGCGAGGCCGCCGATGGATTGGCGTTATCAAAAATATCGCCGGCCACCAGCAGGGCATCGGCTTGTTCGGACACGATGGTATCCAGCAGCCAGTCCAGGAAACGCTGGTGCTCGTAGTGTCGGTCAAAATTATGCAGCGACTGGCCAAGGTGCCAGTCGGAAGTGTGCAGCAGGCGCATGAAATGTAAAGCAGGGCGAGGGAAGCGCAAATATAGCGCAAACGGCAGGCGAATGCCTTGATCCCGGTCAGGCCGCGTTCGGGGAGCGCATTTCCGGCAACGGCAGGGCGCTGCGGAAAGTGTTGCGGCCGGCCTGCTTGGCCTCGTACAAGAGCAGGTCGGCCCGTTTCAGCAATTCCGCCGGGCTGACTTCCTCGTCGCGGTAATAAGTCAGGCCGATGCTGGTCGAGACATTGGCCAGGATGCCATCCAGCTCGAACGGCTGCTGCATGGCGTTCACGATTTTCATGGCTGTCACGGCGGCATCGTCGGGCTTGGAGATGTGGTCCATGATGATGGTGAATTCATCCCCGCCCAGCCGCGCCACGGTATCGCTGGCGCGCACGGTATTCGACAGGCGCGCTGAAAATGCCTTCAGCAGCGCATCGCCGACAGCATGGCCATACGTATCGTTGACCGGCTTGAAGCGGTCGATGTCCAGGTACATCACCGCCATCAGGCCGCCGCTTTCGCGGCATGCCACCATGGTTTCGTTCAGCTTTTGCAGGAAGCCGGCGCGGTTGGTCAGCCCGGTCAGCGCATCGACCTGCGACAGGCGCAACAAGCGCTGTTTCTCGCGCTTTTGCGCCGTCACGTCCTGGCGCATCACGTGGAAGCCGATCACGGTGATGCCATCTTCGTCAAACTGGGGAATGTAGACGACGTCGTAGGTGCGCAGGTAGTCGCCGTTGTCGTCCTCCTCCTCGAAGGTCAGGGTTTCGCCGCGCAGGACACGGGCGATATAGGGCTGCAGCATGGCGTAGCGCTTGTCGCCTACAGTCTCCTGCACCGTGCGCCCCGTCACTTGCAGGCCGGTCTTGCTGAATTCGCGTTCATACGCAAGGTTGTGGAAGCGGTAGATTTCCTCGAAATCGACGTAGGCGATCATGGCCGGCAGCGTGTCGGCGATGGTGCGCAGGCGCGCTTCGCTCTCGCGCAGCGCCATCACTGATTTTCGCACCAGCGTGATGTCGTCCAGCGTGCCGACATAACCTGCAATCGCAGCGTCGATCACGATCGGCGCCACTTTGATCGAGGTCCAGACGACTTTTCCGTCCGGATGCACGCAGCGCAGCGTTTCCTGGAAAGCCTGCTGCGTGGTATTCAGGTGGCGCAGCGATGCGCGCAGCATGTCGCGGTCGTTGGGATGAACGGCATTGAACCAGCCGTCGCCCAGGGCCGTTTCGCGCGACATGCCGGTAATCGCTTCAAAGGTCCGGTTGACATAGCTGCATTTGCCATCCTTGTCGGCGCGCACCAGGCCAAGGGGTGAGGCGTCGTTGACGGCCTGCAGCTCCGCCTGGTTCTGGCGCACCGCCATTTCGGAACGTTTGCGCTCGGTGATGTTACGCGCCGTGACAGCGACTCCGTCCTCGATGGCGACGATCTGGTGCCGCAGCCAGAGCTGCTCGCCGAAGACAGTCGATTCGAATTCTTCTTCCAGTGGTTCGCCGGTGCGCATCACGCCAAGGCATTTGTCGAACAGGCCTTCGCTATGCCAATGCGGCAGCATATCCCCCATGCGCTTGCCGAGCGCTTCATCGGCGGCGTGGCCGAGGACGCGCGCACCGCGCTCGTTCACGTCGACCAGGATGAAGTCCGTGATTTCGCTGTTGTTGCCGCCGGCGCGGCAAGCCTTGATCAGGAACAGGGCGTCAAGGCTGGCGTCGACTGCGGCGTGCAGCTTTTCGCGCGCATATGTCGCCTCGCGGGTGCTTACACGCAGTCGCTGCGCCTGCTGCGTCAGCAGCAAGCTGAAGACCAGCACCACGACCGAGACGATGGCGGTAACGCCAAAATAAAGGCGCCGCTGGCTGTAGTACTTGGCCAGCGCGTGCTCCTTGGCGTCGCCCACCACGGCGGTCAGCGAATAGCGCGGCATGTCGCGGAAGCCGTAGATGCGCTCGGTCTTGTCGATCGGCGTCTTGAGCAGCAGTTCTTCCGGCAGGTTGACCGGATCGGACGGCGCCACATAGTCGATGGTATCCGTGATGAACAGCTTTTCATCAACCCGGCCAGTGGCCAGGGCGGTGTCGCGGCTGATCAGCATGACCAGGCCGCCTTCGTCCACATGCAGGCGATCGTAATCCTCGACAAAATAGGCCGGATCGATCATCAGCACGATGACGCCGGCAAACTTGCCGGCCCTGTCGTCCAGCCGGCGTGCGATCTGGATCTGCCACTTTTTCGTAATCGGTTCCACCATCGGATTGGTGACCAGGGCCGCGTCGGCGGCGGTGGTGGACAGGGCCTTGAAGAATCCCTGGTTGGCGGAGTTGGCCGGGAAGGCGCCGTGCATGCTGTCCAGCAGCTTGCCGTTGGCGTCGATCAGGGCGATCGGCAATTCGAGGCGGGCCGGCATGACGGAGTCCAGCAAGCCACCACGTTTGCTGAATTCAGGCAGGCGCAGGGCGCCGTTGGTTTCTTCGAATTTGAGCTTGAAAAGCTGGGTCGCGTGGTCGGCCTGGCGCAGCAGGTGGCCGGAGTGTTCGGCCAGCGTGCGCGCCAGCGAGTGGCTGTGCTGCACGGCGTCGTAATGCGCGCTTTCGGCGTCCTGCCTGACCTGGTAGAAGACGTCGGCCCACATGATCACCAGCAAAACCAGCGTGAAAGAGGGCAGCAGTATCATGCGATACAGCTTGCGGAAAATCTGACGGGCGGTTGATGTTGGCACAGGCTCATTTTGCACTCAAACCCCGGCAGCGGGGGCAAAAAAGCGGAGCGATGCAGCCTTGCCGCCACCATCATTCGCAAAATGCCGGGAAATACTGTCAAATCGCTATTAGAATAGGCGTTCACCTCCTACAGGAATCGAGTCTTGACCGAACTGAATCTCACCCTCGCCGCGGCGCGTGCGCTGCACCTGGCGGCGCAGGGCTTGCTGCAGCCGCGCCGGCGCAAGGCGCAAAAGGCCGACGTGCTGCAGGCGATCCGCGGCATGGGCGTGCTGCAGATCGACACCATCCACGTGGTGGCGCGCAGTCCCTACCTGGTTTTGTGGAGCCGCCTGGGCGATTATCCCCAGCCCTGGCTGGAGGAGCACCTGGCTGAAGGCGCGCTGTTCGAATATTGGGCGCATGAAGCCTGTTTCGTGCCGATCGAAGACTACCGCCTGCTGCGCCACCGCATGGTCGACCCGAGCGCAATGGGATGGAAGTATTCGGCGCAGTGGATGCAGGAGCGGCGCGCCGACGTGGACCGGGTGCTGCAGCATATCCGCAGCAATGGGCCGGTGCGTTCGGCCGACTTCGAACGAAGCGACGGCAAGGGCGGTGGCTGGTGGGAATGGAAGCCGGAGAAGCGTTCGCTGGAGGTGCTGTTTACCGCCGGTGAGTTGATGATCGCCCGCCGCCACAATTTCCAGCGCGTATACGACCTGGCCGAGCGCGTATTGCCGGGCTGGAACGACAGCCAGATGCCAGGCATGGATGAAACCCGGCGCGAACTGGCGCTGAAATCCGTGCGCGCCCTTGGCCTGGCACGCAGCGCCTGGGTGGCCGACTACTACCGCACCAAGCCGCCGCGCCCCGACCTGGAAGCGCTGGCTGACCAAGGCCTGCTGCTGCGTGCGCGCGTCGAGGGCTGGAAAGATCCCGTTTTCGTGCACCGCGATCTGGCCGACCTGGCACAGGCCGCCGCCAACGGCAGCCTGGCGCCGACCCTGACCACCATCTTGTCGCCGTTCGACCCGGTGGTGTGGGACCGCCGCCGCGCACTGGACCTGTTCGGCTTCGACTACCGCCTGGAATGCTATACGCCGGCCGAAAAGCGCCGCTTCGGCTACTTCACGCTGCCGATCCTGCGCCGCGGTGCGCTGGTAGGGCGCATCGATGCCAAGGCGCACCGCCGCGGCGGCATCTTCGAGCTGAAAAACCTGGCGCTGGAACCGGGCGCCCGCGTGAGCGGGCGCTTCGTGCGCGACGTTGCTGGCGCCGTGCAGCGCCTGGCCAACTGGCACGCTTGCCCGCATGTGCAGGTGCAGGCCAGCGATCCGCCCGAATTCGCAGCCACGCTACAGGCGGAGCTGGACGCACAAGGAGTCGCACAATGAAGCTGGCCCCCGCACCGCAACGCGTGGTCGGCGCCGACGGCAAGCCGTTACTGGGCCGCTTTTCCGGCGCGACGGATTCCTTCGACTGGCATCTGCTGGCCGGCGAACATGCGCGCAGCAGCCTGTGGCGCCGCTTCCACCACAAGAAATGGCATTACGTGTCGCTGGTTTCCGAGCATGTGATGGCCGCAGTTGCCATTGTTGACCTGGGCTGGACCAGCACCTGCTTCGCCTATGTTTTCGACCGCCACGACAACGACATGATGGCCAATTTCTCGCAAGACGGCCTGCCG
The DNA here is from genome assembly GCF_001425005.1 of Duganella sp. Root336D2. GTDB lineage: Bacteria > Pseudomonadota > Gammaproteobacteria > Burkholderiales > Burkholderiaceae_D > Rugamonas. Next base: position 329,570 of record NZ_LMDB01000036.1, read on the forward strand.
GGCCGCATGTCGGTCGGCGTCGGCGGGCACGCTGGCGCCGCCAGCTGGTTCCGCACGCGCAGCACGCAGATCAGCATCGAGCCGCTGGAAGGAGAACGGTACCAACTTGCCCTGCGCTGCCCTTACATGGAAATCGACGCCGAATTCGGGCCGCCGATCGCGCCGCTGCTGCTGGCCACGGGACCGGTGCAGGGCGGGGCGCTGCACGGCACGCAAAAGTCACCCGGCATGCCTTTGAGCGGCCAGGTGCGCACCTTCCGCGACGAATACAAGCTCGATGGCGGCGTCGCCAGCTTCGATTATTCGAACGGCCTGCTGGCGCGCGAGACGTCATGGCGCTGGGCTTCCGGGCATAGCCTGGGAATGGGCTTCAACCTGCAATCAGGCTATTTCGGCGGGAACGAAAATGCGCTCTGGATCGATGGCGAAGTAGTGCCGCTGGCGCCCGCGCATTTCATTTTCGACCCGCACGACCCGATGCAGCGCTGGCATATCTTCACGGAAGACGACCAGCTTGAATTGTTCTTCACCCCGGACGGGGCGCGCCGCCAGAACCGCAACCTGCTGGTGGCCGCCAGCCGTTATATCCAGCCGGTGGGCCACTTCAACGGCTGGGTGCGCGGCGAACCGGACGGGCCGAAACGCATCGTCACGCAGCTTGCAGGCGTGACCGAGGATCACTATTCACGCTGGTAAGGGAGCGCCGCCATGAGTATCAGGAATATGGACAGCCTGTTCGAGCCCGGCTCGGTGGCCATTGTCGGCGCCTCGCTGCGGCCCGAGCGCATGGGTACCCAGGTGATGAACAATATGGCCGAAAGCGGTTTTGCCGGCGCGATCTGGCCGGTCAACCCGAAGTACGAGCAGCTGCGCGGCATCCCGTGCTATCCGCGCCTGTCGGCCTTGCCGCGCACGCCCGACCTGGCCATCATCTGCACGCCGCCGGACACTGTAGCCGCGCTGATCGCCGACCTGGGGGGCCGGGGCACGCGCGGCGCCATCATCCTGACCCCGGTCAGCGACACCATCCGCCAGCAGGTCATGCGCGCCGCGCGCCCCTACCTGCTGCGCATCCTCGGCCCGGGCGGCATCGGCCTGGTGGCGCCATTGGCAGGCTTGAACGCCAGCGCCGCCCACGCCGGCGCCAAGCCGGGCAAGACCGCCTTCATTTCGCAATCGGCGACGCTCATGACGGCGGTGCTGGACTGGGCGCAGCTGCATGGCATCGGCTTCTCGCGCGTGGTATCGGTGGTGGAGGGCGGCGATATCGACCTGGGCGACATCCTGGACTACCTGGCGGCGGACGACGACACCAGCGCCATCATCATGCACATCGAATCGGTGACCTGCGCCCGCAAATTCATTTCGGCCGCCCGCCTGGCCGCACGCGGCAAGCCGGTGGTGGTGCTGAAGGCAGGCCGCAGCGGCGACGACAAGGTTTATGACGCGGTGATCCGCCGCGCTGGCATGCTGCGCGTGTATTCTTCGGCCGACCTGTTCGACGCGGTGGAAACGGTGGCGCGTGCCAGGCCCACGCGCGGCACGCGCCTGGCGATCATGAGCAACGGCAGCGGCACCGGCAAGCTCGCGGCCGACGCCCTGCAATATGTGCACGGCAAGCTGGCGCAATTTTCTCCCGACACCGGCAAGCGCCTGCGCAACGAACTGCCGCCCGGTCTGTTGCTGGCCAACCCGATCGACATCGGCGGCGAAGCCAGCGCCGAGCGCCATGTTGCCGTGGCCGGCGCCTTGCTGGCCGACCCCGGCGCGGACGCGCTGTTGATCGTGCACGCGCCATCGTCGGCGGCAGCCAGCACCGGCGTGGCGCAGGCTCTGGCGCCGATGCTGCGCCAGAGCGGGCGCAGTGTGCTTTCCTGCTGGCTGGGCGGCGCTTCGGTGGCGGGCGCACGGCAGGTATTTGCCGATGCCGGCCTGCCGACCTACGACACGCCCGAAAAGGCGGTGCGCGCCTACAGCCAGGTGGTGCAATACTCGCGCAACCAGGCCTTGCTGATTGAAGTGCCGGGCCAGGTGCCGGCGCATTCGGTGCCGGAGCGGCAGGCCGCGCGCAACCTGGTGCAAGCCGCGCGCGCCGCTGGCCAGGGCGAGCTGGCGCCAGCCGACCTGGCCGCACTGCTGGCAGCGTACGGCCTGCCCTTGGCAAGCGAGCCGGCCGGCGGCAATGTGCAGCAGCTTCGCATCGCCATGCAGGTCGATCCGGTCTTCGGTCCCGCCATCAGTGTCGGCCTGGGCGGCAGCGCCGGCCGCGTGGTGGACGACCGCGCCGTCGGCCTGCCGCCCTTGAATACCGTGCTGGCGCGCGACATGCTGCGGCGCACCGGCGTCGGCCGCGCCCTGGTCGATGAGCGCGAAATCCTGTGCGGCGCCCTGGTGCACGCCGCCGAACTGGTGGCCGACATCGGCGAAATCGCCGCACTGGAGATCGATCCCGTCACCGTGGTGGACGGGGTGCTGCAGGTGCACGGCGCCCGTGCCGTGCTGGGCCCGCGGCGCGCCGAAAGCAGCATGGCGATCCGCCCTTATCCGCAGGAGCTGGAGCAGGAAATCCAGTGGCAGGGCGGCCCCTTGTTACTGCGCCCGATCCGGCCGGAAGATGCGCCGGCCCACGTGCGCTTCTTCAGCCAGCTCGACCCCGACGACGTACGCTTGCGCTTTTTCTCGGCGATGAAGGAGTTGCCGCCGACCCAGCTTGCACGGCTGACCCAGATCGACTACGACCGCGCCATGGCCTTTATCGCCACCCGCACCGGTGCCGATGGCCAGGCGGAAACGCTGGGTGTGGTACGGGCAGTGGCCGACCCGGACAACCAGAAAGCGGAGTTCGCGATCATCGTGCGTTCCGACCTGAAAGGAAAAGGGCTGGGAAATATCCTGTTCCAGAAACTGCTTGACTATTTCCGCAGCCGCGGAACGCGTGAAATCACGGGTGAAGCGTTGTCGGAGAATATCGGAATGCAACAACTTATGCGCAGATTTGGCGGAACAGTGACGGCGTCGCGAGAAGCTGGTATGGTTGATCTTCGCCTTGCGCTGGATGGGAAAACCTCCTAAATTGGGCAGGGCATGTGACGTTACATTGATGTACGTCAAAGCGAACCTGTCGGGCTTATTTACACTTGTACTTCCGTTTCCGCGTAGCGATATTTGGGAGCAAGAATGTTAACGGCCACATATACATTAGTTGCGTTATCCGTTGAACAGGCTAACGTGCGCCTTAGCCTGCTGTCGTTTCAAAAATACGTGCAATCGACGCTGTTGCGGCAACAGCGCCTGACCCTGTCCCAGCTTGAATATGCTTGCGAAACCCTGGAGCGCCTGTACCAGGCCTGCCATTGGCGCAAGATCGAGCTGTACCTGATTCCCGCGCTGCAAGATGCGACGGAACAAGCCAACCAGTTGCTGGACGAGCTGAGCCGATTGAACCAGTCTGCCTTGTCGGTGATCCGGCGGCTGCAGGCGGACCTCGATTCGGCGGTGGAATACAGCGAACAGCAAGTGACGGAAATTTGCCAATCGATTGAGACTTTCTGCACCGTGCTGCTGCAGCGCCTGGAGAAAGAGGAAAAGGAACTGTTTGCGATCGCCCGCGCCACCATTGGCGGCGAAGCGTGGTTCGATATTGCGAACAAGTTCCTGGCCCATGATGCCCAAGTGGTGGAAGCGCGCCGTGTCCCGGCCTCCGCCGAAAAAGACAGGAAAGCCTTGTTGGAAGCCAAGCAGGTGCGTGCCTCCCTGCGAAGTGAAGACGAGGCCGCAGTTCCTGTGCCGAAGCTGCGCTACCACCGGCGCACGCGTTCGGCCCATCGCGCCGCTGCGGATACGGCCTGAACACGCCGTGCCTGCATTCGCCGCCCCTGTCGGGCGGCGCTGCGCTATGATGGTGGTTTTGATCCATTCATAGCACATCTATGTTTGAGTTCCTTTTCAAGCAGCAGGCCAGCCAGGCCAGTGTTGCCGGCCAGCCCAGCTCCGGCGGACCGCAGGCACCGCTTGGCACTCCCGCAGAACGCCGCTCGGCGCAAGCCGAGCTGGCCCGCAACCTCGCGGGCGACGAAGCTGCTGCGGTTGAGCTTATCCTGAACAGTGAATTTGCCGACGTGCGCCTGGCGGCAGCCGAACATGTCGTATCCCAGGATGCGCTGGAGAAAGTGCAGCAGGCGGTGCGCAACTCGGACCGGCGGGTGGCCAAGCTCATGCAGGGGCGGCTGGATGCGATCCGGCACGTGCAGGCCGAGCAGAAGCAGGCGCAGGCCTCAATTGCTCTCGCGCAGCGTTTGTTGGCAGATGAAAAGCTGACCCCGAACCTGGTGGCTGACCTGGACCGTCAATGGAAGGTGGTTGATGCGGCGCCTACCGCGGCGGCTGAATTTGCCCATATCCGCAATGCGCTGGCCGAGCGGCTGGAAGCCCAGGTTTCCCTGCAGCGCGCCATGATCGATGCGCTGGCAGCCTTGCGCAAGCATCCCGATGCCGCCGAGCTGGCGCGGCTGGCCGCCGAACATGAAGCCCATATGGCGGCGCCCGAACGGGCTTCCCTGCCGCGCCACCTGCTGAACGATTTCGATGCCGCGCTGGCGGCCGAGCGCGCCGCGCAGCCGCCGGCTGCCAACGCCGCCCTGGCCATGCCGGCGTCCCCCGCGGCGCAGGCCGCGGCCAGCCCGGGCACGGAGGACAGCGCCGCGCCTGCCCCGATGGCCAGCGCGCCCGCGCCGGCGCAAGGCGACGCCGTCCTGCATGCCGACGGCCACGATGCCACTGCCGCCCGCGCAGCGCGCCCGCCACGGGAAAAGCACAAGCCGTCGCCTGCCGAGCAGGAAGCCAATCGCCAGTTCATGGAACTGGTGGAAGCCATGGAGGCAGCACTGGCGCAAGGCCAGCTTCATATTGCCGCCGAGCACGATAAAACGCTGAAAGAAAGCAAAACCGGCCGCTTGACGCCGGCCCAGGCCGAGCGCCTGGCCCATGTGCGCGCTGACTTGAAGCGCCTGGGCGACTGGGCACGCTGGGGCGGCAACGTCTCGCGCGAAGAACTGGTGCACGCCGTGGAAAGCCTGCCGGCCGAAGGCCTCGGCATGAGCGAGCTGGCCAAGAAAGTCGGCAGCATGCGCGAACGCTGGAAGGCGCTGGATGGCGTCTCCGGCGCCGCACCCAAGTCGCTGTGGGAAAAATTCGACGCTGCCTGTACTGCCGCCTACGCCCCCGCCGCCGCCCATTTCAAGCAATTGGCGGATGAACGCCACTCCAATGCTGCAAAAGCGCAACAGCTGGTCGACGAGGCGAATGCCCTGATCGCGAGGGACACAGCGCAACTGGAAGCCGCCGGCGGCGCCGAGGTCGACCGCGAGGAATCGGCCTCCGGCAACCTGCCGCACACCCATGACTGGCGCACGCTTGCTTCATCGACGCAGCGGCTGCGCCAGGCCTGGGGCCGCCTCGGCACCATCGACCGCAAGGACAAGAAGCGCCTGGACACGGCCTTCAGCAAGGCAATGGACGCCTTGATGGCGCCCCTCGATTCGCAGCGCAAGATCGAGGTGGCGCGCCGCGAGCAATTGATCGAGGAAGTCGGCAAACTCAATCCGCTCGAACGCCACACCATCGATACCCTGCGCCGCCTGCAGGAATCCTGGCAAGGCCACGCCCGCGCCCTGCCGCTGGAACGCAAGACCGAGCAGGCGCTGTGGCAAAAATTCCGCGCCGCCTGCGACCAGATTTTCGCCCGGCGCAAGGAACACGCCCACGCGGCCGACCATGAGCGCAAGGCCCACTTGCACGCACGCGAGGCGATTTGCGCGGGCCTGGAATCGGCCACCTTCGAAGGCGACGACAAGGCCGTATTGGCCGCCATCGGCAAAGCGCTGAAAGATGGCGCCGCCGCATGGCATGCCTCAGGCGTAGTGCCGCGCGCCAGCGAACAGAAAATCGACCAGCGCTACCGCGCCGCCGTCGGCGCCCTGCAATCGCAGGCGGAATCCATCCGCAAGCGCGCCGGTGCGGCGCAAGCCAGCGCCCTGCGTGAAAAACTGCGCCTGGCGCAGGCGCTGGAAAGTGCACTGGCCGAGGCCGGCGATATCGATGGCGCCGCATGGAGCAATCGCTGGCAGGCGCTGGCGGCCCTGCCTGCCGAGCAGGAGCGCACCCTGCGCACCCGCTTTGACGCCGCACTGAAAGCGGCCGGGGAGGGCGCCGCGGCGCGGGCCGCTTATGCCGGCCAACTGGATACCAACCGTCAACCCCTGCTGTCCGAAGTGCTGCGCCTCGAAATCATGGCCGGCATCGACAGCGGTGCTGAATTTGCGAAAGACCGATTGAAAATGCAGGTGGAAGTATTGCAATCCTCCCTCAAGTCCGGCCAGAAGCCGGCCAGCCACTCCGCCCAGTTACTTGCCCTGTGTGCCATGCCCGCACTGGTGGACGCACGCACTGCCAGCCGCATCGAGCAGTTGTTCCGCAAGATTGGCGCGGAGGGGAAATGATCGAAGTACGGATCCAGGCCGAAGATTTCGACCTGACGCAAGAAATGGCGCAACTGCGCGCCGGCAACGCTAAAGTTGGCGCTATAGTCAGCTTCGTCGGCACGGTGCGCGACTTGAACGAAGGCGCCTCCGTTGCAGAAATGGAGCTGGAGCATTACCCCGGCATGACCGAGCAGTCGATCCAGGCCATCATCGACCAGGCCAAGGTACGCTGGCCGATTTATGGCGCGCTGGTCATCCACCGCGTCGGGCCGCTCAAGCCCATGGACCAGATCGTGCTGGTGGCGGTCACTTCACCGCACCGGGGCGAGGCATTCTCGGCTTGCGAATTCATCATCGATTACCTGAAAACCGAGGCGCCGTTCTGGAAGAAAGAACAGACGCCGGAAGGCGCCCGCTGGGTCGATGCGCGCAACAGCGACGATGAAGCTTTGAGAAAGTGGTCTTGAAAACTGTCAACGCGTCCTTAGATTGTCGTTGACAATTCATCAGGAGCGTTCGACATGCGTCAAGACAAACTTACAACAAAACTGCAGGAAGCACTCGCCGATGCCCAGAGCCTGGCCGTCGGCAACGACAACCAGTACATCGAGCCTGCGCACCTGCTGCTGGCCCTGCTGAACCAGGAAGACGGCGGCGCGCGTTCGCTGCTGCAGCGTGCCGGCGTGAATGTCGGCGGGCTGGCGCAGGCCTTGAAGCATGCGCTGGAGCGCATGCCCAAGGTGTCCGGCGGCGACGTCACGGTCGGCCGCGAATTCGTCAATATGCTGAACCAGGCCGACCGCGAAACCCAGAAGCGCGGCGACCAGTTCGTCTCCAGCGAGATGGTGCTGCTGGCGATTGCCGAAGACAAGGGCGACGCCGGCAAGCTGGCGCGCGAAAACGGCTTGCAGCGCAAGGCGCTGGAAAGCGCCATCGACGCCGTACGCGGCGGCGCCAAGGTCGACTCGCAGGAAGCGGAAGGCCAGCGCGAAGCCCTCAAGAAATACACCCTCGACCTGACCGAGCGTGCCCGCATGGGCAAGCTGGACCCGGTGATCGGCCGCGACGATGAAATCCGCCGCGCGATCCAGGTGCTGCAGCGCCGTACCAAGAACAATCCGGTGCTGATCGGGGAGCCCGGCGTCGGCAAGACCGCCATCGTGGAAGGCCTGGCGCAGCGCATCGTCAACAACGAAGTGCCGGATTCCCTGCGCGGCAAGCGCGTGTTGTCGCTCGACATGGCGGCGCTGCTGGCAGGCGCCAAATACCGCGGCGAGTTCGAGGAGCGCCTGAAGTCCGTGCTGAAGGAGCTGGCGCAGGACGAAGGCCAGACCATCGTCTTCATCGACGAATTGCACACCATGGTCGGCGCCGGCAAGGCGGAGGGCGCCATGGACGCCGGCAATATGCTGAAGCCTGCGCTGGCGCGCGGCGAGCTGCATTGCCTCGGCGCGACCACGCTGGATGAATACCGCAAATACATCGAGAAGGATGCCGCGCTGGAGCGCCGCTTCCAGAAGATCCTGGTCGACGAGCCAAGCGTGGAAGCGACCATCGCCATCCTGCGCGGCCTGCAGGACAAGTACGAGCTGCACCACAAGGTGGAAATCACCGACCCTGCGATCATCGCAGCAGCGGAGCTGTCGCACCGCTACATCACCGACCGTTTCCTGCCCGACAAGGCGATCGACCTGATCGACGAAGCCGCCTCGAAGATCAAGATCGAGATCGACTCCAAGCCGGAGGTAATGGACAAGCTGGAACGGCGCCTGATCCAGCTCAAGATCGAGAAGGAAGCCGTCAAGCGCGAAAAGGACGAAGCCTCGCGCGCCCGCCTGCAGTTGCTGGACGATGAAATCGCCAAGCTGCAGCGCGAGTACAACGATTACGAGGAAGTGCTGAAGGCCGAAAAAGCCAATGTGCAGGGCACCACCCACATCAAGGAAGAAATCGAGCGCATCAAACAGCAGATGGAGGAGGCGACGCGCGCTTCCAACTGGCAGCGCGTGTCCGAACTCCAGTACGGCAAACTGCCGGAACTGGAAGCGCAACTGAAGCAGGCCGAAGCCGCCGGCGCCGCAGAATCGTCCGGCGACAAGCCGAAACTGCTGCGCACCCAGGTCGGCGCCGAAGAAATTGCCGAAGTGGTGTCGCGAGCGACCGGCATTCCGGTCTCGCGCATGATGCAAGGCGAGCGCGACAAGCTGCTGCACATCGAGGAGAAGCTGCACGAACGCGTGGTGGGGCAGGACGAAGCGATCAGTGCCGTGGCCGATGCCATCCGCCGCTCGCGCGCCGGCCTGTCGGACCCGAACCGCCCGTATGGTTCCTTCATGTTCCTCGGCCCGACCGGTGTCGGTAAAACGGAGCTGACCAAGGCGCTGGCGAACTTCCTGTTCGACTCGGAAGAATCGCTGATCCGCATCGACATGAGCGAATTCATGGAGAAGCACTCGGTAGCCCGCCTGATCGGTGCGCCGCCGGGCTATGTGGGCTACGACGAAGGCGGCTACCTGACCGAAGCCGTGCGCCGCAAGCCCTACAGTGTGATCCTGCTGGACGAGATTGAAAAAGCGCACCCGGACGTGTTCAACGTGCTGCTGCAGGTGCTGGACGATGGCCGCATGACGGACGGACAGGGGCGCACCGTGGACTTCAAGAACACGGTGGTGATCATGACCTCGAACCTGGGCTCGCAGAAGATCCAGTCGCTCGACGAAGCTGATCCGGCAGTGGTGAAGCTGGCGGTGATGGCCGAAGTACGCGGCCATTTCCGTCCCGAGTTCATCAACCGGATCGACGAGATCGTGGTGTTCCACGGCCTGGACGACAAGCATATCGGCTCGATCGCCCGCATCCAGCTGCAAATCCTGGAGCAGCGCCTGAAACGCATGGACATGGGCATGGAAGTGAGCGACGCCGCGCTGCAGAAGATCGCCGAGGCGGGCTACGATCCGGTGTATGGCGCACGTCCGCTCAAGCGCGCAGTGCAGCAGCAGATCGAGAATCCGTTGTCGAAGCTGATCCTGGAAGGCCGCTTCGGCCCGAAAGATACGATCCGCATCGAAGCCGACGGCAACGAGCTGGCCTTCCGCAAGGCCTGAGCTCAGCGGCCAGGCGTCCGGCAGACAACTTGCCGCCGGCGCCGGGCTTCTCCGGTGGCAGCCGAAGTCCAGGGGCGATAAACGTATGGATCTCGATAGGAGCACTGCATGAATGAGTCAAGGTTGGCGGGCCGGCTGGCGTTCCTGCGCGAAGCAGAGCGGCTCAAGAGTGTCCTGCGCAGTGGCTTTACCTCGAGCGGCCGGCCGGAGAGCACCGCCGAGCATAGCTGGCGGCTGGCGCTGATGGCGCTGGTGTTCGCCGACGAACTGCCCGGCCTCGATCTGGCCCGTGTGCTGAAGCTGTGCATCGTGCACGACCTCGGCGAAGCAATCCATGGCGATATTCCTGCAATCCACCAGCATGCCCATCCCGGCAAGTCAGCGCAGGAACGCGAAGACTTGCACATCCTGGCGCGCGACCTCGACCCGCTGCTGCGCGCGGAAATCATCGCCCTGTGGGACGAGTATGAAGCCACCGCCACGCCAGAAGCCCAGGCGGTAAAAGCCTTCGATAAACTGGAAACCATCCTCCAGCACAACCAGGGCGATAACCCGCCCGGTTTCGACTATGCCTTCAACCTGGGGTACGGCCGCAAGCACACTGCCACGGCACCGTTATTCGTGAGGCTGCGTGAAATGGTCGACGCCGAAACAAGCCGGCGCCAGCAGGGCGCAGCGCCGATCAGACGCGGGAGCTGAAGAATTCGGTCGGCGGGCAGCCGAAGGTCTTGCGGAACATGGCAGTGAAGGCCGACTGGCTCGAGTAGCCCAGCGCATCGGCCACTTGCGACAAGGGCATGCCGCCGGAAATCATCGGCGCGGCGTGCGCCAGCCGGGCCTGCTGGCGCCACTGGCCGAAGCTCATGCCCAGTTCTTTTTCAAACAGGCGCGCCAGCGTACGCTCCGAAGCACCGGCTTTGCTGGCCCATTCCTCTAAAGTCTGGGTCGCGCCCGGATCGGCAAGCAAGGCATCGCACAGGCCTTTCAGGCGTTTGTCGCGCGGCATCGGGACGCGGATCGGGCGCGTTGCCAGGTGCGGCAGTTCATCCAGAATCAGGTTGCTGATCAATTGGGAGCGATGGCTTGGCACTTCCTGATCTTCCTGCTCCAGCGCCATGACCAGCTCGCGCAGCAGCGGTGACACTTCGAGTACCTTGCATGGTTCGCCGGGGAACGGATCGTAAGACGACACGAAATAGACAGGGCGCAGCCGGGCGGCCGCGATCACGCTCAGCGAGTGTTCGACATTGGCCGCGGTCCAGATCGCGCGTTGCGGCGGCACGATCCAGCTGCTGTCCATGGCGTTCAGGCGGATCACGCCGTCCAGTGCCAGGGTCAGTTGCGCGCAATCGTGGGAATGCCATTGCAAGGCCCGTTCGCAAATCAGGTCGCGGGCGATCATGGTGACAGGCTGTCCGTCGCTCGGTTCGCGGCGGCTTTCGTGTGGTCCCGTATGGGTGACGACCTGGATCGGCATGGGTTGGCGGTTTTGCGATAAATGATGTCATCCTAGCTCAAAACAGACGCTCCAGGTTTTCCTACAATATTTCCATTCTCAATAGGAACGAGGTACGGAATGGATAATCAAACCTTACGCACGGACGCCCGTGTGATCGGCCTGGTCGGGCTGGCGCACGGCGTCTCGCACTTTTACCACCTGATCCTGGCAGCGCTGTTTCCCTGGCTGAAGACGGCCTTTGGCCTGAGCTACTCCGAACTGGCATTGCTGATGACGGTATTCTTCGTCGTTTCCGGCATTGGCCAGGCCCTGGCCGGCTTCGTGGTCGACCGGGTGGGCGCGCGCCGTGTGCTGTTCGCCGGCATGGCGATGCTGGGCATATCGGCCCTGGTGCTGTCGAACGCCCAGAATTATGCCGGCCTGATGGCGGGCGCGCTGATGGCAGGCATGGGCAACAGCATCTTCCACCCGGCCGACTACACGATCCTCAACCAGCGCGTATCGCGCGACCGGTTGGCGCATGGCTTTTCGGTGCACGGCATCAGCGGAAGCCTTGGCTGGGCTGCTGCGCCGCTGTTCCTGACGGGTGTAGCCAGCGCCACCGACTGGCGCACAGCCCTGTTGTCGGCGGCTGCACTGCCTGCGATTGTGCTGGCGATCCTGTGGTGGAACCGTGAAGCGCTGCGAGCCGACCCGATTGCTGCGCATGCGCCCGGCGCACAAAACGGAGGCTCGCTTGACTTCCTGCGCCTGCCTTCGGTGTGGATGTGTTTTGGATTTTTCTTCCTGACCGCGCTGGCGCTGGGCGGCATCCAGAGTTTCGCCTCGACCGGCCTGGTCAAGCTATACGGGATGTCGCTGGCGATGGCGACCAGCGCGTTCACAGCCTACATGCTGGCATCCGCGGCAGGCATGATGCTGGGCGGCTTCCTTGGCGCTGGCCGCAAGAACCATGACCGCACGATTGCCGCCGCATTCGCACTGGCTGCCGTACTGGCGCTGTTGCTTGGGCTGGCGGTTGTACCTGCCTGGGGCGCGCTGGTATTGATGGCGCTGGTCGGCTTCTTCTCCGGCATAGCCGGCCCATCGCGCGACTTGATGATCCGCGCCGCCGCGCCGAAGAATGCCACGGGCCGCGTGTATGGCGTGGTGTACTCCGGCCTCGACAGCGGCCTGTCGGTCGGCCCACTGTTGTTCGGCCTGATGATGGACGCCGGCAAGCCGCAGTTTGTCTTTGCCGGCATTGCCTTCTTCCTGCTGCTCGCAATCGCCACCGCCACAGGCGTCGGCAGCCGCACCCGCGCCACTGCCGGCGCCGCCGCGTAAATAGGTTGCCAAATTCGGTGCCAGGTCTGTCATTTGGACAGACGGCACATTTCTTTGATCTTTCTCAATACGCAAAATGACCCAGATTTGCGTATTGAGCTAAATCAAAGATATTGTGTCTGTGTCCGAATGACAGACCTGGTACCGACTTTTTTGGGAGTGATGCTATGAGTTTTGCTACGACTGACCTTTGTGATGACAATCCTGGCATGCTGGATGACGGTAGCCTGCAAGTGCTGTCGCCATTTTTCCGCCACTTTGGCAAGCGGGCCCGGTTTGCCGGGCCGGCGGCGACGCTGAAGGTGCATGAGGATAACGCGCTGGTGCGGGCAACCCTGGAAACTCCGGGCGCGGGAAGGGTGCTGGTGGTGGACGGTGGGGGCAGCTTGCGCCGGGCTTTGGTCGGGGGCCAGCTTGGCTTGCTGGCACAGAATAATGGCTGGGCTGGCGTGATCGTCGATGGTTGCGTGCGCGATAGCGCGGAATTGGCGGAGTGCGATGTCGGCATCATGGCCCTGGCTACGCACCCCCAGCGCAGCGCGCGCGATGGTGTCGGTAAGCGTGATGTGAACGTGCAGGTTGCCGGCGTGGCCATCCAACCAGGCGACTGGATTTATGCGGACCTGGATGGGGTGCTGGTGGCACGGCAAAAGCTTGCCTGATATTGTTGCGCTTTCCACGATGTGAAAACATCGTTTCATGCGATGGAAAGTGCACCAATTCAACCAACCTTGTTTCTCTCGAAATGAGAAATTACGTTCCGTATCATGGAATATTGCTGCTAAGCGCATGATTCGTCGAGGATAAATAGTGCTCATGTGTCTTATATAAGACAGTGTTGCACCCAAACAATCAAGCCTAAGATATCCCTAACGGTTTTCGTTTTCTAACGCTTTCGTAGGAGATCATCATGGCAACTCGCGCCGAACAAATCGCTGCTTTGCAGCACGATTGGGATACCAATCCACGCTGGAAAGGCGTCACCCGCACCTATAGCGCGGAAGACGTGGTGCGTTTGCGTGGTTCCCTGGCCATTGAACACACCCTGGCAAAGCGCGGCGCGGAAAAGTTGTGGCACCTGGTGAACAACGAGCCTTTCGTCAATGCGCTCGGGGCCCTGACCGGCAACCAGGCCATGCAGCAGGTGAAGGCCGGCCTGAAGGCGATTTACCTGTCCGGCTGGCAGGTGGCGGGCGACGCCAACCTGGCCGGCGAAATGTATCCGGACCAGTCGCTGTATCCGGCCAATTCGGTGCCGATGGTTGTTCGCCGCATCAACAACACCTTCCAGCGTGCCGACCAGATCCAGTGGTCCGAGGGGAAGGATGATATCGATTATTTCGCGCCCATCGTGGCCGACGCGGAAGCCGGCTTCGGCGGCGTGCTGAACGCCTTTGAGCTGATGAAGGCCATGATCGAGGCGGGCGCTTCCGGCGTGCACTTTGAGGACCAGTTGGCGTCCGTGAAGAAGTGCGGCCATATGGGCGGCAAGGTGCTGGTGCCTACCCGCGAGGCGCTCGAAAAGCTGGCCGCTGCGCGGCTGGCGGCCGATGTGATGGGCACGTCGACCCTGGTGATTGCACGCACCGACGCCGAGGCGGCGGATTTGCTGACTTCCGATGTGGACGATAACGACAAGCCTTTCTGCACCGGCGAACGGAGCGTGGAGGGCTTCTACAAGGTCCGCAACGGTCTGGACCAGTCGATCGCGCGCGCGCTGGCCTATGCTCCTTACGCTGACCTGGTGTGGTGCGAAACCGGCAAGCCGGACCTGGCCTTTGCCAAGGCATTCGCCGAAGCCGTTCATGCCCGGTTCCCGGGCAAGATGCTGGCCTATAACTGCTCGCCGTCCTTCAACTGGAAGAAGAACCTGGACGACGCCACCATTGCCAAGTTCCAGAAGGAGTTGGGCGCCATGGGCTACAAATTCCAGTTCATCACGCTGGCGGGCTTCCATTCGCTGAATTACGGCATGTTCAACCTGGCCCACGGCTATGCGCGGCGCCAGATGTCGGCCTTCGTGGAGTTGCAGGAAGCCGAGTTCGCGGCCGCAGCCAGGGGCTTCACCGCCGTCAAGCACCAGCGCGAAGTCGGTACCGGCTACTTTGACGCCGTGACCCTGGCCATCCAGCAGGGCCAGAGCTCCACCACCGCGCTGCACGGTTCGACCGAAGACGCGCAGTTCTTCGACGAAAACAAGAAGGTCGCCTAACCGCGGGTCATGAACACGCAGTCCAGCAGGATCCCCGACGGGTGCTGGTACTGCATGCTTTCGATGGCGCGATAGCCTGCTGCTTCGTAAAAGGGCACGGCATTCAGCGAGGCGTAAAGGTGCAGGGCCGTGGGGTGGCTGGCCAGCTGCTCCAGGGCGCGCATCAAGGCCTTGCCGACGCCTCGGCCGGCAAAATGCGGGTCCACGAAGACCGCATCGACTTCATTGCGTTCCCGTTCGAGGATGGCGTAGCCGGCGAGTTCGCCGCCGATGTGCGCCTTGATGCCGCCGCCTTGCTTCAGGAGTGCGGGATAGGCCGCAGGGGCCGGGGCCGCGGCCCAGGTGTTCAATATATCCGGCGCGTAATGGGCGGCGCATTGCTTGCGAAGCGCGCGCGTGCGCAGTTCCCACAGGGCTGGAATGTCGGTGCTGGCAGCTGGCAGGAAGGCAATCATGCGGCCAGTGTACCGCAGGCCATGATGCGCATGAGATAATGCGGGCAAATCTTATCTTCCCGCCTCTCTTTTATGTTCAGTTACCGCCACGCGTTCCATGCCGGCAATCATGCCGACATCCTCAAGCACTTTGTCCTGGTCCAGGTCCTCGAATACCTGAACCAGAAGGACGTGCCGTATACCTATATCGACACCCACGCCGGCGCCGGCGTCTACTCGCTGGACAGCGCGCAAGCCACCAAGACTGCCGAATTCGAGACCGGCATCGGCCCGTTGTGGGAGCGTGATGACTTGCCGCAGCCGCTGGCCGACTACGTCCAACTGATCAAGGACCTGAACCCGAGCGGCAAGCTGCGCTTCTATCCTGGCTCGCCGTATTGCGCCGAAATCGTGGCGCGCGAAGAAGACCGCCTGCGCTTGTTCGAGCTGCACCCGTCGGATGCCAAGATCCTTGCCGATAATTTCTACAAACTGGAGCAGCACCAGGCTGCCAATGGCCGTCGTCCGACTGCGCGCGGCAAGCGCGTGATCGTCAACAAGGCCGATGGTTTCCTCGGCGTGAAGGCGCTGCTGCCGCCGCCGTCGCGCCGCGGCTTCGTGCTGTGCGATCCTCCTTACGAGGACAAGCAGGACTACAAGAAGGTCACCGAGATGCTGAACGATGCGCTGAAGCGCTTCCCGACCGGCACGTACGCGGTCTGGTACCCGGTGCTGCAGCGCATTGAGGCGCGCAACTTTGCCGAGCGCATGAAGCACTTGCCGGCCAAGAGCTGGCTGAACGTGACCCTGTGCATCAGCACGCCGACGCCTGACGGCATTGCACTGCACACGAGCGGCATGTTCCTGCTGAATCCGCCGTACACGCTGGAGCCGATACTGCGCCAGGTGCTGCCTTATCTGGTCCAGGTTCTGGGCCGTGATGCCGGCGCCCAGTTCACGCTGGAGAGTGGTGATGCGACCACAGCGAAGAAAGGTGCGTCGCGCAGCGCATAAAAATATTGCCAAGACTGCACTAATGGGTATAGTCTTGTAACCATGTGTTTTAGCAATGGGGAAACCCATGACAGCCGTGGTTGAAAGTGAAGTGCCGATTCCAATGCCGTATGCCAATCAGTTCTTCTTGGCACGGCAACCCATCCTCAACCGCAGCCAGCGGCTCGTGGCCTACGAGCTGCTCTATCGAAATGCCGAAGTCCATGAAGCCCATGTGACTGACGGTGCCCATGCCACTGCTTCCGTCATTGCCCATGCTTCCGAGCTGGGCATGGAGCAGGTGGTTGGCGACCAGCTTGCCTTCGTCAATGTCGATACGACGGGGTTGATGAGCGATTTCATTCACTTCCTGCCCAACGATAAGGTCATCCTCGAGGTGCTGGAGTCGGTGGAGCCGACGCCGGACGTGCTGAGGCGGGTGCAGGAGTTGAAGCAGGCGGGCTACAAGTTCGCCCTGGACGATGTGGCGGGCGAGAGCGAGGCGGTGACGGCTTTGCGGCCGCTGATGGACGTGATCAAGGTCGACATCAAGCAGATCGAACGCGGCCGCTTGCCCGAATTGACGCGCTACTTGCGCAATCCGAACCAGAAGCTGCTGGCCGAGAAGGTGGAGACGGTCGAGGAGTTCCGCGAATGCATGGACCTGGGTTTTGAGTACTTCCAGGGCTATTATTTTGCGCGGCCGGTAATCCTGAGCGGGAAGAAGATTACGCCTTCCCAGTTGTCCATCATGCACTTGCTCGACTTGCTGAACCAGGATGCGGACCAGCGCGAGGTGGAGCGCAGCGTCAAACATGACCCCTTGATTTCCCTGAACCTGCTGCGGCTGGTGAATACGCCGTCGGTGGGAGCGCGCTTCCGCATCAATTCGGTCGGCCACGCCTTGATCGTCCTGGGGCGGCGCCAGTTGCAGCGCTGGCTGCAGATCCTGCTGTATGTGAAGGGCTCGGAATTCGATTCGCCGCTGCTGCAGATGGCGACCACGCGCGGCAAGACCATGGAGCTGGTGATGGGGCATACGCGGCCTTCCGAGAGGGTGGCGGCGGATATCGGCTTCACGGTTGGCATCATGTCGCTGATGGATGCGCTGTTCTCGGTGCGCATGGGCGAAATCCTTGATAGCGTCAATGTGCTGGACGAGGTGCGCGATGCGCTGCTGCATCGCGAAGGCGAACTGGGCCTGGCGCTGCGCCTGATCGAACTGATCGAGCGGGCGCAGGAGGGGCAGGAACTGACCGGCATCCTGCACAAGCTCGATCTGGCGCCCTCGGCGCTGTATGCCTTGCAGTGCGAGGCGTTCGAGTGGGTCAATGAATATGCCCACTCGGTTCAATAGCCTATTGGGCCAGTAGCAGGAAAACCGTAGGCTTCTTGTGGAAGTCCGGCGCCTTGCCGGAGTCAAGCAGGCCTTTCCATTGAGCGCCCGTGCGGGTGTGGATCGTTTCCGTTGCCAGGCTGATGTCGGTGGCCACGCAGATCAGCGTGCTGCTGTGGCATGCGCCGACCAGCGCTTCCAGCATGGCGGCGTTGCGGTAGGGCGTTTCGATGAACAGCTGCGTTTGCTTTTCCTGGCGCGAGCGGGTTTCCAGTTCTTTCAGGCGCTTGGCGCGTTGCGCGGCGTCGGTCGGCAGGTAGCCGTTGAAGGCGAAGCTCTGGCCGTTCAGGCCGCTGGCCATGACGGACATCAGGATGGAGGAGGGGCCGACCAGCGGGCGCACCGGGATGTGGCTGGCGTGGGCCAGGCGGACCAGGTCGGCACCGGGATCGGCCACCGCAGGGACGCCGGCCTCGGACAGCAGGCCGACATCGTGGCCGGCTTTCAGGGGCTCGAGCAGGGCTTGCAGCGCTTGGGCCGGCGTGTTGATGTTCAGCTCGCTGATGGCGATTTCCTGGATCGGCTTGGCGGTGCCGACTTGTTTCAGGAAGGCGCGCGCGGTCTTGGCGTTTTCGGCGACGAAGTGGGTGAGCTGGCTGGTAAGCTGCTGCACGTGCTGCGGGATGACCTGGTCCAGTGATTCGGTTGGGCCCAGGGTGTTAGGGATTAAAAACAGTGTTCCAGTCATATTACTTGGTAAAGAAGGTGACGCCGGCGGCGCGCAGCATGCCGGTCAATGCGATCAGAGGCAAGCCGGTGAGGGCAGTCGGATCGTTGGAGTCGATGCGTTCGAGAATGGCGATGCCCAGCGCTTCGTTCTTGGCGCTGCCGGCACAATCATAGGGCTGTTCGAGGCGCAGGTAGGCATCCAGTTCTTCATCCGGCAGGTCGCGGAACTTGACCGTGGTGCGGATGTCTTCAAGCTGGTGGGTATTGTTGCGCCCATCCCACAGGCACAGGGCGGTATGGAATACCACTTCGCGGCCGCGCATTTTCTGCAATTGGGCCAGCGCATTGGCATGGTTGCCAGGTTTGCCGATTTGTTCATCGTCCAAAGTGGCGACCTGGTCGGAGCCAATAACCAGTGGGCCCGGATGGCGGCAAGCCACGGCGGCGGCCTTTTCACGGGCCAGTCGCAAAGCGGTGGCGGACGGTGATTCGCCCGGTTGAGGGCTTTCGTCGATATCCGGTACGTCGACTGTGAAGGGCAGCTGGAGGCGCGACAGCAGTTGCCGGCGATAGGCCGAGCTGGATGCAAGGATGATGTTGGTTGTTTTCATCAGGGAAATGTTATATGCTCTCTGCGCCGTAGAAAAAGAGCGAAAAGTCTCGCAAGTCTTTGACGTGGTGTGGAAAATCCTGTTATTATCGCAGGTTTTCGAGGGAAATTTTAGCCAATGAATGCTTTTGAGATCGACGCTTTTGAATTTTGTCGGACCAACAGCAGCAAGGAAGGGGTAGCTCCCGTCGCTGAAATGACCCGGTTTGGCAAGGAATGCGCCAATACTTCCGGTGAGGTGTCCTGGAAGGTGGAAGGCGGTTCCAGCAAGCAGGGCTACCCGCAGCTGCGCCTGACCGTTGCCGGTAAAGTGCAACTGGTGTGCCAGCGCTGCCTGAGCCCGTTTGAATATGAAATCGATTCATCGACCATCCTGCTGCTCGGCAAAGATGACGCGGATGCGGACGAGATCGAGGAAGTCATTGACGATGAAAGCATTGACGTCATCGTTGGTGCGCGCTCCATGAATCTCATGGACCTGGTTGAAGATGAGGCCCTGCTGGCCTTGCCGCAAGCGCCGAAGCACGAGGTGTGCCCTGATACCTCGCTGGTCGACTCTGCGAAAAATGAGAAGGCATCGCCCTTCGCCGGCCTGAAAGGCCTGAAAACGAATTAATCGGTTTGTAGTAGCAAAGAACGTGTCAAAACGCGTGCAGTAATCGAGTTTGGCATGGATGTAAAAGCTCGATTCGCATGTTTTTGCGCATCGGATGTGTTAAAATCTTAGAACTTTAGTATTAGGAGTCATCATGGCTGTTCAACAGAACAAGAAATCCCCGTCGAAGCGCGGCATGCACCGTTCGCACGATTTTCTGGTAGCACCGAACCTGGCCGTTGAGCCAGTGACCGGCGAAACCCACCTGCGTCACCACATTTCGCCTAACGGCTTCTATCGTGGTCGCAAAGTGCTGAAGACCAAGAACGACGAGTAATCGACGTTTGTAGCCTTTGGCCACAAGACAAAGCGGTGCTACGCAGGTTCTCTGACGTCGCGCCGCTTTTTCTTTGAGTTATACAATGACAATCAAAATCTCTATCGACTGCATGGGTGGCGATCATGGCCCCTCAGTTACCATTCCCGCAGCAATCTCTTTCCTCAAGCACGAACCGAACGCCGAGCTGATCCTCGTTGGCCTGGAAGACGTTATTCGCGCTGAATTGAAGAAGCACCACGCCGAGGCCGAACCGCGCCTGACTATCCTTCACGCATCTGAACAGGTCACCATGGATGACCCGCTCGAGGTCGCTTTGCGCCGCAAGAAGGATTCGTCGATGCGCGTGGCCATTGAGCAGGTCAAGGCGGGCAATGCCGCCGCGTGCGTTTCTGCCGGCAATACCGGCGCGCTGATGGCAGTCTCGCGCTATGTGCTGAAAACCATGCCTGGCGTCGACCGCCCGGCGATCTGCAGTATCCTGCCTAATCAGAAGAACGGTCCGACCTACGTGCTGGACCTGGGCGCCAACGTGGATTGCGAGCCGCACCACCTGCACCAGTTCGCGATCATGGGTTCGGTGCTGTGCCAGGCTGCCGAGGGCATTGAGCGCCCAAGCATTGGCTTGCTGAACGTGGGTACCGAAGACATCAAAGGTAACGAGGTGGTCAAGGCCACGGCGGAGCTGCTGAAGGCCGACCATGCGCGCGGCGCCCTGAATTTCCACGGCAACGTGGAAGGTAATGATATTTTCAAAGGCACCGCCGACGTGGTGGTGTGCGATGGCTTCGTCGGTAACGTAACGCTGAAGGCGGTGGAAGGCCTGGCGCGTTTGGTGAAGACGGTGCTGACAACCGAATTCAAGCGAAATCCGATCACCATGCTGGGCGCCCTCATTGCGCGCTCGGCCCTGAAGCAGATCGGTAATCGCCTGAATCCTGCCCGCTATAACGGCGCTGGCTTGCTGGGCCTGCGCGGCCTGGTGTTCAAGAGCCATGGCGGGGCGGAGGCGGAGGCCTATGAATGGGCGATCCGTCGTGCATATGATGCGGCAAAAAACGACGTACAAGAGCATTTGTCGGCAATGATTGCCGAACTGATGCCGCAAGAAGAGCCGCCAACCGAACCGAGAGACACGCATGACCCTGTACAGCAAGATCGTAGGCACGGGCAGCTACCTGCCTGAGAAACGCGTCACCAACCATGAACTGGCGGCCCAACTGGCTGCCAAGGGTATCGAGACGTCGGACGAGTGGATTGTGTCGCGCAGCGGCATCTCCGCTCGCCACTATGCGGAGCCGGAACAGGCTTCGTCCGACCTGGGCGTGATCGCTGCCAGGCGCGCGCTGGAAATGGCCGGCATGCAGCCGGACGATATCGACCTGATCATCGTCGCCAGCTCGACGCCCGACTTCTACGGCAGCTTCCCCAGCACGGCCTGCATCGTGCAGAAGAAGCTGGGCATGACCAACAACTGCGCGGCAGTGGACGTGCAAGCCGTGTGCAGCGGCTTCGTCTATGCGGTGTCGACTGCGGACAGCTTCATCAAGTCCGGCATGCACAAGAATGTGCTGGTGATCGGCGCCGAAGTTTTCTCACGCATCCTGAATTTCGAAGACCGTACCACCTGCGTGCTGTTTGGCGATGGCGCTGGCGCGATTGTCATGAGCGCGTCGCAAGAGCCGGGCATCCTGGCGTGCAAGCTGCATGCGGACGGTCGTCATTCCGATGTGCTGCGCGTACCGGGCAGCCTGTCCAACGGCGCCATCGCCGGCAGCGCTTTCCTCTACATGGATGGCCAGGCGGTGTTCAAGCTGGCAGTGTCGGTGCTGGAGAAGGTGGCGTACGAGGCGCTGGATGCGGCCGGCATGACCTCCGGGCAGATCGACTGGCTGATCCCGCACCAGGCCAATATCCGCATCATGAACGGCACCGCCAAGAAGCTGGGCATGGCGCCGGAAAAGATGGTGGTGACTGTCGACCAGCATGGCAATACTTCCGCCGCTTCGATCCCGCTGGCGCTTGACGTCGCGGTGCGCGATGGCCGCGTGAAGAAGGGCGATGTGGTGATGATGGAAGGTGTGGGCGGCGGCTTCACCTGGGGTGCCGTCCTGGCGCGCATGTTATAAAATGCAGTCCTTTTTAGAATAAGAAGTCTAAAGGTTGAAAGATGAATAAATTCGCGTTCGTGTTCCCGGGCCAGGGTTCCCAGGCCGTGGGCATGCTGGAAGGTTTTGCCGGCAACCCGGTGGTTGCGCAAACCCTTGCTGAAGCTTCCGATGCTTTGCAGTTCGACCTGGGCAAGCTGATTGCCGAAGGTCCGAAAGAAGAACTCGACCTGACCACCAATACCCAGCCGGTCATGCTGACCGCTGCCGTGGCAGCTTACCGCGCCTGGATCGCCGCTGGCGGTCCGGTGCCAAGCGTGGTTGCCGGCCACTCGCTGGGCGAGTACTCGGCCCTGGTTGCCGCGGGCGTGATTTCCTTTAAAGACGCGGTGCCGCTGGTGCGCTTCCGCGCGCAAGCGATGCAGGAAGCCGTGCCGGTAGGGCAGGGCACCATGGCTGTCATGCTGGGCCTGTCCGACGAAGACGTGCGTGCAGCCTGCGCCGAAGCCGCTGCCGCAGTGCCGGGCGAAATCGTGGAAGCAGTTAACTACAATGCGCCGGCACAAGTGGTGGTGGCCGGCCATACCGCCGCAGTCGAAAAAGCCTGCGAAATCGCCAAGGCCAAAGGCGCCAAGCGCGCCATGCGCCTGCCGGTCTCGGCCCCGTTCCACAGCTCGCTGCTGAAGCCGGCTTCGGACCGCCTGCGCGACTACATGGCGTCGATCCACTTCAACGTGCCGCAAATCCCGCTGATCAACAACGTCGACGTGGCCGTGCTGTCCGACCCGGCATCGATCAAGGATGCGCTGGTGCGCCAGGCTGCCTCCCCGGTGCGCTGGGTGGAAACCATGCAAAAAGTTGCTGCCGACGACATCACGAATGTGGTTGAATGCGGTCCGGGCAAGGTCCTGATGGGCCTGGCCAAGCGTATCGACGCCCGCCTGGTTGGCGAAGCCATCTACGACCAGGCAACCCTCGAACGCATGCTGGAAACCCTGAAATAAAGAAGGACGATAATGACTCTCGCTAATCAAGTAGCACTGGTGACCGGCGCCTCGCGCGGCATCGGCAAGGCAATCGCGCAGGAACTGGCCCGCCAGGGCGCGAAAGTGATCGGCACCGCCACCACCGAAGCCGGCGCTGAAGCAATTTCGGCTTACCTGGCTGACATCGGCGCCGAGGCAGGCAAGGGCATGGTGCTGAACGTCACCAGCGCCGAGCAGTGCGCTGCCATCATCGACGACATCTCGAAAACCTGCGGCGCCGTCGGCATCCTGGTCAATAATGCGGGCATCACCCAGGACAACCTGGCCATGCGCATGAAGGACGAGGAGTGGGACAGCGTGATTGCCACCAACCTGACGTCGGTTGGCCGCCTGTCGCGCGCGGTCCTGCGCGGCATGATGAAAGCCAAGACCGGGCGTATCATTAACATCACCTCCGTGGTGGCATCGGCCGGCAATCCTGGCCAGATGAACTACGCTGCCGCCAAAGCTGGCGTCGAGGGCATGACCCGCGCCCTGGCCCGTGAAATCGGCAGTCGCAACATTACCGTCAACAGCGTTGCACCAGGTTTTATCGATACCGATATGACCAAGGCGCTGGGCGAAGACCAGCATGCGACCCTGCTGACCCAGATTCCCCTGGGCCGCCTGGGCAAGCCGGAAGACATCGCTGCAGCGGTCACTTTCCTGGCTTCGCCAGCTGCCGCTTATATTACCGGTACCACCCTTCACGTGAACGGTGGTATGTATATGAATTGATACGGTTATGCGGCATAATGCCGCACGATCGCATCATTTAATAGTGATTTCAACGTAGATCAAATCAAACGTCGAAATTAGTTTATAGGCGCGCAAACCTGCTAAAATGCGCGCTTTCCGTAACAACATATTGGAGCCATAACATGTCGGATATCGAACAACGCGTTAAGAAAATCGTCGCTGAACAACTGGGCGTCGCTGAAGCAGACATCAAGACCGAATCCTCCTTCGTTGACGATCTGGGCGCCGATTCCCTGGACACCGTTGAACTGGTAATGGCACTGGAAGACGAGTTCGAAATGGAAATCCCAGACGAACAAGCTGAAAAGATCACCACCGTGCAGCAAGCGATCGACTACGCAACTGCACACGTCAAGGCCTAATCAAAGCCCTGACTCTCCGATCCACTCCGGGAGACTCGCTTGAGTTCTAAAAACCGTCGTGTAGTGGTCACCGGCCTTGGTGTAATTTCCCCCGTCGGCAACAGCGTTGCCGACGCGTGGAAAGCAATCACCGAGAGCAAGTCCGGGATCGCAAACATTACTAGTTTTGACGCGTCGGCCTTTTCCACCCGTTTCGCGGGTGAAGTGAAAGGCTTCAACGTCGAGGACTACCTCGACGCCAAAGAAGCGCGTCACATGGATAAATTCATCCACTTCGGCATGGCCGCTGGCATCCAGGCAATCCAGGATTCCGGCATCACGGTCACCGAAGAAAATGCCGATCGCATCGGCGTGATCATTGGTTCCGGCATCGGCGGCTTGCCGATGATCGAAGCGCAGAAGGAAGACTACGACAAGCGCGGTCCGCGCCGTATCTCCCCGTTCTTCGTACCGGCCTCGATCATCAATATGATTTCCGGCAACCTGTCGATCAAGTACGGCATGCGCGGTCCAAACCTGTCCATCGTGACGGCTTGCACCACCGGCCTGCATTCGATCGGTGCGGCTGCTCGCCTGATTGAATACGGCGATGCGGATGTCATGATCGCCGGCGGCGCGGAATCCACCGTATCGCCACTGGGCCTGGGCGGTTTCGCTTCGGCTCGCGCACTGTCCTCGCGCAACGATGACCCAGCTACCGCGTCCCGCCCATGGGACATGGACCGCGACGGCTTCGTGCTGGGCGAAGGCGCAGGCGTCATGGTTCTGGAAGAGTACGAACACGCGAAAGCGCGCGGCGCCAAGATCTATGCAGAATTGCTGGGCTTTGGCATGAGCGCCGATGCATATCACATGACCTCGCCTCTGGAAGACGGCGCTGGTGGCAGCAAGTCGGCGCAAAACGCGCTGAAGAACGCTGGCATCAACCCTGACCAGGTGAACTATGTGAATGCGCACGGTACCTCGACCCCGCAAGGCGACGTGGCGGAAGTCCAGGGTGTCAAGCGCACCTTCGGCGACCATGCCAAGAAGCTGGTTGTCAGCTCCACCAAGTCGGCCACCGGCCACCTGTTGGGCGGCGCTGGCGGCCTGGAGACCGTGTTTACCGTACTGGCGATCCACAACCAGGTGATCCCGCCGACCATCAACCTGTTCAATCAGGATCCGGCATGCGATCTGGACTTCTGCGCCAATACCGCGCGTGAAGCAACGATCAACTATGCGCTGAAGAACTCCTTCGGCTTCGGCGGCACCAACGGCAGCCTGCTGTTCGCTAAAGTCTAAACGGAACTTCCAAGCCTGGCCCCGGTCTTAGCACCGGGGCGAGCGCTTCCGCTGTACCCCCCCAGATTATTTATCCGATGTCGATCGCGGCCTCTGTCGCTGTCCGTCCGTCGCCATGCCTGAACGCTTTGCGGGCAGGAATTGTTGCGTCCGTGCTGGCCGTGGGTGCCTGGAGCGGGCAGCCTTTGCTGGCGGCAGCGGCGCTGGCAAGCCTGCGGCGCGAAGTCAATTGCAGCCACATTGATATTTCCGGTGTCGGAGAAATCCGGCTGACGGTATACCGGAAGCAGTGCCGGGCACGCTTGCTGGACGGCTGCACCGCCTGGCCCGGCGCCTTGCTGCTGCATATGGAGCTGGAACAGGGGCAACGCCTGTGGCTGGTCTTGCTGCCCGATTCAGTCGCGCGCGGCGAATGGCGCCGGCTGCAAGCAGCAGTGCGGGCCCAGCTTCAAAAAATGTGAACCAATCTTCGCGGGGCTGCTCTTATGTCGGAGGACCCAGATCGTGAGCTGGTCGAGCGGGCCCGGGCGGGAGAGCGGGCAGCCTTCGACTTGCTGGTGGCGCGCTACCAGCGGCGGCTGCTGCGGCTGGTGCTGCGCCTGCTGCGCGATCCGGCCGAAGCGGAAGATGTGGTGCAGGAGACCTTCCTGAAGGCGTACCGCGCCTTGCCGCGCTTTCGGGCCGAAGCAGCGTTTTACACCTGGCTGTACCGGATTGCCTTGAACGGCGCGCGCAATGCGATCCTGCGGCGGCGCCAGCGCAGTGCACCGCAGGCTATAGCGCCGTCCCAGTTGCCGGCGCCGCTGCCCGAGATCGGTACCCCGGAATCGATGTTGCTCAGCAAACAGGTGATGCTGGCGATCGATGCGGCACTCGAGGCATTGCCGCTGGAACTGCAGACCGCCATCGTGCTGCGGGAGATCGAGGGCTTGAGTTATGAGGAAATTGCGCAAATCATGGAGTGTCCGCTGGGAACCGTGCGCAGCCGGATTTTTCGGGCGCGTGAAGCGATTGCGCGGCGCCTGCGGCCTTTGCTGGATTTGCCTGTCGATAAGCGTTGGTGAGGAGGGGCAATGATCTTGCTGCCGGATGAGGAAGGGCTGCCTGTGGGCGCCCAGGTCCATGCGATGATCGGGCAGGCGCTGCGGCAAAGCGTGGCCGGCGTCGAGCCGAGCGCCGGTTTCGCGGCGCGGCTGGCGGCCGCGCTCGATGCAGCGGGACAGGATGGCCGGCCGGCGGCGGCAGGCGCCCAGGCCGGCGAGGGCGGGCAAGCGGGCGAGCCCGCGCGTGATGCGGGGCAGGGCTCGGAGGCTGTTGAAACAGCCTCTTGAAACCGGGCGGGGTTGCCCGCAACATATCGTCACAATATCCGGCTCCCGTTTAACGCGAAGCTGATTTATATTGCTTGTTCTTCATTGACTTTCATTGAACGCAACCATGAAAAAAACCATGATTTCTGCGCTGGTCCTCAGTGCAGCCTCCCTCGGCCTGCCGGCCGTTGCCGGTTTCGCGCCCGCCTATGCAGCGGCTCCCGCCGTGGCCGGTTTACCGGATTTTGCCGACCTCGTTGAACGAGTCGGCCCGGCAGTCGTGAATATCCGTACCACCGAACGCATTACCCAGAAGGATGTCGACGCGGCCGGGCAGGCCGATGAAATGCAGGAATTCCTGCGCCGTTTCTTTGGCGGCCAGATCCCCCGCGGCCAGGGGCAAACCCCGCGCCGCCGCAACCTGCCTTCGCCGGGCCAGGAAATCCAGCGCGGCATCGGTTCCGGCTTCGTGGTGTCGGCCGACGGCTATGTGCTGACCAATGCCCACGTGGTCGATGGCGCCGACGAGGTCTACGTGACGCTGACCGACAAGCGCGAATTCAAGGCCAAGGTGCTGGGCGCCGATGCGCGCGCCGACGTGGCCGTGCTGAAAATCGATAGCGGCAAGCTGCCATACCTGACCATTGGCGACCCGAACAAGGCGCGCGTGGGCGAATGGGTGATCGCCATCGGCTCGCCGTTCAACCTGGAGAACACCGTGACCTCCGGCATCATTTCGGCCAAGGCGCGCGATACCGGCGACCTGCTGCCGCTGATCCAGAGCGATGTGGCGGTCAATCCAGGCAACTCGGGTGGTCCGCTGATCAACCTGCGCGGCGAAGTGATCGGCATCAATTCCCAGATCGCGACACTGTCGGGCGGCTATAACGGTATTTCCTTTGCGATTCCGATTGACGAGGCGATGCGCGTGGCCGACCAGCTGAAGAAGTCCGGCAAGGTAACGCGCGGCCGCCTGGGTGTGCAGATCGGCGAATTGAACAAGGACGTCGCCGAGTCGCTGGGCCTGAAGAGCAACAAGGGCGCGGAAGTGACCCAGGTCGAATCGGGCAGCCCGGCCGACAAAGGCGGCCTGCGCGTGGGTGACGTGGTCATCAAGTACAACGGCAAGGAGATCGACCGCTTTGCCGACCTGACCCGCATGGTGCTGGGCACGGCGCCAGGCACCAAGTCGACCTTGACGGTGTGGCGCAAGGGCGCCCCGGTGGACGTGCACGTGACCGTGGGCGAGGCCGATCCGGACAGCAAGGTGGCCGGCCGTTCCGGCGGCAGGAAGGGCGAGAAGAAGGATGAGGCGCCTGCCAGCGCAGCCAATACGCTGGGCTTCGTGGTCAGCGACCTGACCCCGGCGCAGAAGCGTGAGCTGGGTGTAAGCGGTGGCGTGATTGTCGAAGATACCGACGGCCCGGCCGAGGCTGCCGGCCTGCGCCAGGGCGATATCCTGCTGATGCTGAATAACCAGGATATCGTGGATGCCAAGCAGTTCAATGCTGCCGTGGCCAAGCTGGATCCGAAGCGGGCCGCTGCCGTGCTGGTGCGCCGCGGCAGCCAGGCGCAGCACTTCTCGCTGCGTCCGACGCCGGCTGCCAAGTAAGCGCTGCCCCATCGTCGCCGCGCGTTTGTCGCCCATCGGGGCGGCAAGCCCGCGGCGGCCTTGCATTCGGTTTGCCGTTATGCCCCGGGGCGCTACAATGGCAACCCGCGCCCGAGGGGGCGCAGACCAGCCGACGCAAGCCCTGAATGCACTTCACAC
The DNA here is from genome assembly GCF_001425005.1 of Duganella sp. Root336D2. GTDB lineage: Bacteria > Pseudomonadota > Gammaproteobacteria > Burkholderiales > Burkholderiaceae_D > Rugamonas. The sequence continues at coordinate 357,803 of NZ_LMDB01000036.1, forward strand.
TGTACTCCCGCTCCTACTGCCACTTGTGCGACGACATGCTGGCCGCCCTGAATGCCCTGCAAACCCCGGAAAAGCCGTTTACCGTCGAGGTAATCGACGTCGATGCCGACGCGGCCCTGGTGGCGCGTTTCGATGAGCTGGTGCCGGTGCTATTTGCCGATCCGGCTGAGCCGGAACTGTGCCATTACTTCCTGGACGAGGCCAGAGTACGTGCCGTGTTGTCGGAATGATTGCTGTTCTGGCATTGTTTCTCTAGAAATCCGGCTTTCTCCTCTGAAATCCGGTAAAATGCCGGGGGTTACCCTTGCATTGATTTCCATAAAAAGGCGCTCAAGCGCCTTTTTGTTATAGCTCGCTTCGATTTTTAATGAATAACATTCGCAATTTTTCCATCATCGCCCACATTGACCACGGCAAGTCCACGCTGGCCGATCGCATCATCCAGCTGTGCGGCGGCCTGTCCGACCGCGAGATGGAAGCGCAGGTCCTCGACTCCATGGACCTGGAACGTGAACGCGGCATCACCATCAAAGCCCAGACCGCAGCCCTGAAATACAAGGCGCGCAACGGCGAAATCTACAACCTGAACCTGATCGACACCCCGGGCCACGTCGACTTCTCCTATGAAGTGAGCCGCTCCCTGTCGGCCTGCGAAGGTGCGCTGCTGGTGGTGGATGCGTCGCAGGGCGTGGAAGCGCAGACCGTAGCCAACTGCTACACCGCGCTCGACCTGGGCGTGGAAGTGGTGCCGGTACTGAACAAGATCGACTTGCCGAACGCCGACCCGCCAACCGCGATCGCGGAAATTGAAGACGTGATCGGCATTGAAGCCGGCGACGCGGTGCACTGCTCGGCCAAAACCGGCCTGGGCGTGGAAGATGTGCTGGAATCGATCATCGCCAAGGTGCCGCCGCCGAAGGGCGACCCGGAAGCGCCGCTGCAGGCGCTGATCATCGATTCCTGGTACGACTCCTATGTCGGCGTGGTGATGCTGGTGCGCGTGGTAAACGGTACCCTGCGTCCAAAAGAAAAGATCCGCCTGATGGCGACCGATTCGGTGCAGCTGGTGGAGGACATCGGCATCTTCTCGCCGCGCTCGGTTTCGCTGCCGCAGCTGAGCGCAGGCCAGGTTGGCTTTGTGATCGCCGGCATCAAGGAACTGAAAGCGGCACGCGTGGGCGACACCATCACCACCGTGGCCAAGCCGGCCACAGCGCCGCTGCCAGGCTTCAAGGAAGTGCAGCCGCAGGTGTTCGCCGGCCTGTTCCCGGTCGAAGCCAACCAGTATGACGCGCTGCGCGACTCGCTGGAAAAGCTGAAGCTGAACGACGCCGCCCTGATGTACGAGCCGGAAGTGTCGCAAGCGCTGGGCTTCGGCTTCCGCTGCGGTTTCCTCGGCCTGCTGCACATGGAAATCGTGCAGGAACGCCTGGAACGCGAATTCGACATGGACCTGATCACCACGGCGCCGACCGTGGTGTATGAGGTGGAAATGCGCGACGGCACCGTGATCCACGTCGACAACCCGTCGCGCATGCCGGACCCGAGCCACATCAACGAAGTGCGCGAGCCTATCGTCACCGTCAACCTGTACATGCCGCAAGAGTATGTCGGCTCCGTGATTACCCTGTGTATCGGCAAGCGCGGCTTGCAGATGGATATGGCCTACCATGGCCGCCAGGTGAAGCTGGTGTACGAAATGCCGATGGCCGAGATCGTGCTGGACTTCTTCGACAAGCTGAAGTCCACCTCGCGCGGTTACGCTTCGATGGACTACGAGTTCAAGGAAAACCGCGCCGCCGACGTGGTCAAGGTCGACATGCTGATCAACAGCGAAAAAGTCGACGCGCTGGCCATCATCGTGCACCGCGCCAATGCGCCATACCGCGGCCGTGCCGTGGCGGCCAAGATGCGCGAACTGATCCCGCGCCAGATGTTCGACGTGGCGATCCAGGCTGCCATCGGCTCCAACATCATCTCGCGTGAAAACGTGAAGGCGATGCGCAAGAACGTGCTGGCCAAGTGCTACGGCGGCGACATCAGCCGTAAGAAAAAACTGCTCGAGAAGCAGAAAGCAGGTAAGCGACGCATGAAACAAGTGGGCTCCGTGGAGATCCCGCAAGAGGCATTCCTGGCAATCCTTCAAGTGGACGAGAAATGACACTGCAATCCATCCTGGGCAATTTTGCTTTAATCCTGTTCGTCCTGATGGTGGTGACGGGGATCATCTGGGTCCTCGACCTGGTGGTATTCTCCAAGCAGCGCCGCGCTGCCGCCAACCGGGCCCTGGTCGAATACGACGAGCGCATGGCGCGCTCGGCGGCCAACGGCATCCGCATGGACGAGCAGGGCAATGCCCGCTCCAAGCTGGAAGCGGACATCCTGCGCCAGCCGACCTGGATCGAATATTCGGGCAGCTTCTTCCCGGTGATTGCGCTGGTGTTCTTCCTGCGCTCCTTCCTGTGGGAGCCGTTCAAGATCCCATCGTCGTCGATGGTGCCGACCCTGCTGGTGGGCGACCTGATCCTGGTGAACAAATACACCTACGGCATCCGCCTGCCTATCCTCAACAAAAAGGTGGTGCAGCTCAACGACCCGCAGCGCGGCGACGTGATGGTGTTCAAATATCCGAAGGACATGAGCCAGGATTACATCAAGCGGGTGATTGGCGTGCCGGGTGATAAAATTGTTTATCAAAACAAGCGTTTAACGGTGAATGGCCAGGTGGTTGGCTATACCGCGATGGAAGACTACCTGGAAGAAGGCACCCTTACTTACCAGAAACAGTTCACCGAGCAGCTGGGCGACGTGCAGCACCGCATCCTGAACAATGAGAAGGCGCCGCCGGTCCTGATCGGCCAGGTGGACGACAATTATCCGCACCGCGAAGCGTGCACCTACAACTATGAAGGCTTTTCGTGTGTAGTTCCTGAAGGAAATTACTTTATGATGGGCGACAATCGGGACAATAGTGCCGACAGCCGTATCTGGGGTTTCGTACCGGACAAGAACATCGTAGGCAAGGCTTTCTTCGTCTGGATGAACCTGGGTAATTTCAATTTTGATCGTCTTGGCGGCATTCGCTAAGCAGATAGGGGAGCAAAACATATGCGCATGCAGCGTGAACGTGGCATTAGCCTGATTGGCCTGATTTTTGTGATCGCCATCCTGGGGGTACTCGGCTTGATTGGTGCGCAGATCCTGCCGACCTTCATTGAGTACCGTTCCATCGCGGGTGCGATTGACCGTGCCAAGAAGGATGGCGGCGACAATATCAAGGCAATCCAGGACTCCTTCAACAGGAGTGCCGAAGTAGGCTATATCTCTTCGATTACCTCGCGCGACCTGCTTATCGAGCGCAATGGCGGCGAATTCGACATCAGCTTCGCCTATGAGAAGAAGATTCCCTTGTTTGGCCCGGCCAGCCTGCTGATGGAGTATGAGGGCACGACAAAAAAGGCTGGCGCAAAGAAGAAGGTTGAATAACAAGTGATGAATTTACAGTTATTGCAAACCAGGTTGGGCTACACGTTCCAGGATGTTGGATTGCTCCAGCAGGCCTTGACGCACCGCAGCCACAGCAGTTTGCATAACGAACGGCTGGAATTCCTCGGCGACTCGATCCTTAACTGCGTGGTCGCCTCCATTCTGTACGAACGTTTCAATTCCCTCGACGAGGGCGACCTGTCGCGTGTGCGCGCCAACCTGGTCAAGCAGCAATCCCTGTTCGAAATCGCCCAGAAGCTGGAGCTGTCGCAGTTCCTGCGCCTGGGCGAGGGCGAACTGAAATCGGGCGGTTTCCGCCGCCCGTCGATCCTGGCCGATACCCTGGAAGCCCTGCTGGGCGCCATTTACCTGGACGGCAGTTTCGACAAGGCCGCGGGCGTGATCCGTGCCTTCTACATCCCGATCCTGGACTCGGTCGATCCGCAGACCCTGGGCAAGGATGCCAAGACGCTGCTGCAGGAATTCCTGCAGTCGAAGAAGATCTCGCTGCCGCTGTATAACGTGGTCGCCACCCATGGCGCTGCGCACAGCCAGGAATTCGAGATCGAGTGCCTGGTGCCGAAGCTGGGCATCCAGGTGTTCGGGCGAGGCGGCAGCCGCCGCGCCGGCGAGCAGGCCGCTGCCAAGCTGGCACTGGAAGTCGCTGAGGAAGCCCTGAAGAAGGCGCCGTCCGCGGGCCGCAAGCCGCGCCAGCGCTCGGCCCAGCTCAAGCTGGCCGGCATTGCCACGGTCCAGGGCGAAACGGCGGCTGACAAGAAGCTCGCCAAACAATAACTGAATTGAGTTTGCATCATGACTAGTGCACCCACTCCCGCCGGCTTCCGCTGCGGCTACATCGCCATTGTCGGCCGGCCGAACGTCGGCAAGTCGACCCTGATGAATACGCTGATCGGCGCCAAGGTCAGCATCACCTCGCGCAAGGCGCAGACCACGCGCCACCGCATCACCGGCATCCAGACCGTGCCGGACGCCCAGTTCATTTACGTCGATACGCCGGGCTTCCAGACCCGCCACTCGAATGCGCTGAACAAGACGCTGAACAAGACCGTCACCAACACGCTCGAATCGTCAGACCTGATCCTGTACATCGTGGAAGCGGGCACCTTCGGCCCAGCCGACCAGCAAGTGATGGACCTGCTGCCAAAGAACGTGCCGGTGATCCTGGTGATCAACAAGTCCGACCGCGTGAAAGACAAGGCCGTGCTGATGCCGTTTGCGCAGCAGATCGCCGAGAAGTTCCAGTTCACTGCGATTGTGCCGGTCAGCGCCAAGCTGCGCTTCCAGCTCGACGGCCTGCAGAACGAGATCAAGAAGTACCTGCCGGAAAATGAACCGATCTTCGGCGAAGACGATATTACCGACCGCAGCGAGAAATTCCTGGCATCGGAAATCGTGCGCGAAAAGCTGTTCCGCTTTGTCGGCGACGAGCTGCCGTATACCAGCACGGTGCTGATCGAGAAATTCGAGCAGGAGGGCAACCTGCGCCGCATCTTCGCCGCCATCCTGGTGGAGCGCGACGGCCACAAGTCCATGATCATCGGTAACAAGGGTGCGCGCCTGAAGGAAGTCAGCACCCAGGCCCGCCAGGACATGGAAAAGCTGTTCGGCGGCCCGGTCTACCTCGAGATCTGGGTGAAAGTCAAATCCGGCTGGGCCGATAACGAAGCCGGCCTGCGCGCATACGGCTACGAATAATGTCTGAACTGGCAGCCGCTGCGCCCACCCAGCGCCGCCGCGCGCCAGGGCAGCAGCGCACCGTGGGCACCAGGGTCAGCGAGCAGCCGGCCTTCGTGCTGCATAGCTATCCCTACAAAGAAACTTCGCTCATCGTCGAGCTGTTCACGCGCGATTACGGGCGCGTGGCGCTGATTGCAAAAGGCGCCAAGCGGCCGCACTCCCAGCTGCGCGGCGTGCTGCAAACCTTCCAGCCGCTGACGACCGGCTGGACCGGCAAAAACGAGCTGCGCACATTGACTGACGCCGATTGGGTCGGCGGCATGCTGCCCCTCGAAAAGACCGCGCTGCTGTGCGGCTTCTACCTGAACGAACTGCTGGTCAAGCTGACCGCGCGCGACGATGCGCATGCCAGGCTGTTCGACCATTACGTCTCCACCCTCAACCAGCTGGCCCACAATGAACCGGCGCCGATCGTGCTGCGCAAATTCGAGATGGCGCTGCTGAAGGAGACCGGCGTGGCGGCCGACCTGGCGCGCTGCACCGACACGCGCACGAAAGTCGTGGCCGATGTACATTATGTGGTGGACCCGGATCGCGGCCCGCGTCCGGAGCGCGACGACGACACAGCGCCGCGCGTCGCCGGCAAGACACTGCTCGACATGGAGCGCGAGGATTACACCGACCCGGCCACGCAAGCGCAAAGCAAACAGTTGATGCGCTACCTGTTGTCCTGGCATCTTGGCGGCGCGCCATTGAATACGCGCCAGATATTGATCGATTTGCTGCAACTTTAAGAAAAGAATATGAGCTTCCTGTCTCCCTCCGGCACCGTCATCGACCTTGGCGTGAATATCGATCACGTGGCCACGCTGCGCAATGCGCGCGGCACCGTGTATCCAGACCCGATCCGCGCTGCGCTGCTGGCCGAACAGGCCGGCGCCGACTGCATTACATTGCACCTGCGCGAAGACCGCCGCCACATCAAGGATGCCGACGTGATTGCGCTGGCGCCGCAACTGCTCACCCGCATGAACCTGGAGGCGGCCGTCACCCAGGAAATGATCGACTTCGCCTGCCGCATCAAGCCGGCCGACGTCTGCCTGGTGCCGGAAAAGCGCACCGAGATCACCACCGAGGGCGGCCTGGACGTGGTGCGCTTCCACAAAGAGGTGGAAGCCGCCGTCAAGCAGCTGCAAGGGGAGGGCATCCGCGTTTCCCTGTTCATCGATGCCGACGAAGAGCAGATCAAGGCCGCCGCCGCCGTTGGCGCGCCAGTGATCGAGCTGCACACCGGCGCCTATGCCGATGCCGAAGGCGACGCGCAGGCGCGCGAGCTGGCGCGCATCAAGGACGGGGTGCGCTGGGGCGTGCAGAATGGCCTGAAGGTCAATGCCGGCCACGGCCTGCACTACGCCAATGTCCAGGCCATCGCTGCCATTCCGGACATCGCCGAACTGAACATCGGCCATGCCATCGTGGCGCACTCGATCTTCGCCGGCTGGGAGAATGCCGTGCGCGAGATGAAGGCCATCATGGTGTCGACCCGCCTGGGCGCGAAATGATCTACGGGATCGGGACGGACGTCAGCAAAGTACCCCGCATCGCCGCCGCGCTTGAACGCAGCGGCGAGCGCTTTGCGCGCAAGATCCTCGGTCCTGACGAATTCCTGGTCTACCAGGAACGCTGCGCCCGCAGCCCGCTGCGCGGCGTGCGCTATGCTGCGACCCGCTTCGCCGCCAAGGAGGCCTTTTCCAAGGCGCTCGGCCTGGGCCTGCGCCCGCCGATGACCTGGCACACGGCGCAGTTGCTCAATGACGACTTGGGCAAGCCCTATATGGCCTGCAGCGGTGCACTGGGCGAATTCATGTTGCAGAACGCGCTGGTCGCCCATATCTCCGTGAGCGATGAAGAGGATTACGCGGTTGCCTATGCGATCGTCGAGCGAGCGAATGACTGAAGAAACCTTAGACCCACGCGAACAGGTGCTGGCCACCGTTGCCAAGCTGCCCAACCTGCCCGGCGTATACCGCTACTTCGATGCCGAAGACAAGGTGCTTTACGTGGGCAAGGCGCGCGATCTGAAGAAGCGCGTGTCGAGCTACTTCCAGAAGAACCTGTCGAGCCCGCGCATTGCGCTGATGGTCGAGCGCATCGCGCGCCTGGAGACCACGGTAACGCGCAGCGAGGCCGAAGCGCTGATCCTGGAAAACAACCTGATCAAGGCGCTGCAGCCGCGCTACAACATCCTGTTCCGCGACGATAAGAGCTATCCCTACCTGAAGATCACGGGCGGCGACGTGCCGCGCATGGTGTACTACCGCGGTGCGGTGGATCGCAAGCACCAGTATTTCGGCCCGTTCCCTTCATCGTGGGCGGTGAAGGAATCGATGCAGATCCTGCAAAAGGTTTTCATGTTGCGCACCTGTGAAGACAGCGTCTACATGAACCGCACGCGCCCCTGCCTGCTGCACCAGATCGGCCGTTGCAGCGGCCCTTGCGTGGGCCTGATAGCCCCCGAGGACTACCGCAACGACGTCAATAACGCAGCGCGTTTCCTGCGCGGCCGGCAGACCGAGGTGATGCAGGAACTGGAGCAGAAAATGCTGGCCTATGCCACCGAGCTCAAATTCGAGCAGGCGGCGGTGGTGCGCAACCGCATCCAGTCGCTGTCCAAAGTGCTGCACCAGCAGTCGATGGAAACCACCGGCGACCAGGACGTGGATATCCTGGCCGTGGTGGTGCAGGGCGGACGCGCCTGCGTCAACCTGGCCATGGTGCGCGGCGGCCGCCATCTGGGCGACCGCGCCTACTTCCCGACCCATGTGATGGACGCCGAGGTCGTAGCCGAGCGCCCGATCGAGCAGGAAGTGCTGTCAGCCTTCCTGGTGCAGCATTACACGGAAAAGAGCATCCCCGGCACGCTGATCCTGAATATCGAATTCGACCAGCCGGAGCTGATCCTGGCGCTGCAGGAGCAGTGCGGACACCGCATTCACCTGATCTTCCAGCCGCAAGGCCAGCGCCGCCAATGGCAGGACCTGGCGCAAAAGGGCGCCGAGATCTCGCTGGCACGACTGCTGTCCGAACAAGGCTCGCAGCAGGCCCGCACCCGCGCGCTGGCCGAAGTGCTGGGACTGGAAAATGAAGACCTCGACACTCTGCGCGTGGAGTGCTTCGACATTTCGCATACGGCAGGCGAAGCGACCCAGGCTTCGTGCGTGGTATTCCACCATCATCAGATGCAGAACGGCGAATACCGCCGCTACAACATCAACGACATCACGCCGGGCGACGATTACGCCGCCATGCGCCAGGTGCTGACGCGCCGCTACGAGAAAGTGGCCGGCGGCGACGGCGTGATGCCGGACGTGGTGCTGATCGACGGTGGCAAGGGCCAGGTTGAGATGGCGCGCCAGGTGTTTGTCGAACTGGGGCTGGACATCAGCCTGATCGTCGGCGTGGCGAAAGGCGAGGGCAGGCGTGTCGGCCTCGAGACGCTGGTCTTCGTCGATGGCCGCGAGCCGCAGGAACTGGGCAAGGAATCCGCCGCCCTGATGCTGGTGGCCATGATTCGCGACGAGGCGCACCGCTTCGCCATCACCGGCATGCGGGCAAAGCGCGCAAAGGCGCGCCAGACCTCGCGCCTGGAGGAGATCGAAGGCATCGGTGCCAAGCGCCGGCAAAAGCTGCTGTCCCGCTTTGGCGGCCTGAAAGGCGTGATGAACGCCAGTATCGAGGACCTGAAGTCGGTGGAGGGTATTTCCCACACCCTGGCAGAAGAAATCTACCGGCAGTTGCACTAGAGTGGCTTTGAATGCGCCGCCGTTATACACTAGCGGCGCGTCATTACAATTCTTATACACCGCATATGCCTTTCAACATCCCGATCCTTCTGACCTGGTTGCGCGTCGCGCTGATTCCCCTGGTCGTTGGCGTGTTTTACCTTCCTGTCACCTGGCTCACTCCGCACGAACGCAATCTGGCCGCCACGCTGATCTTCATCGTCGCCGCCGTTACCGATTGGTTCGACGGCTTCCTGGCACGCCGCTGGAACCAGACTTCGGCATTTGGCGCCTTCCTCGACCCCGTAGCCGACAAGCTGATGGTGGCAGGCGCCTTGCTGGTACTGCTTAACCTGGACGGCGGCAGATGCCATCCGATCGTCGCCTTCATTATCATTGGCCGCGAGATCACGATTTCCGCCCTGCGGGAGTGGATGGCGCAGATCGGCGCCTCCAAATCGGTGGCGGTCAGTTCGATCGGCAAGATCAAGACCGCCGCGCAAATGAGTGCCATCCCAATGCTGCTCTACTACGACGTGCTGTGGGGTGCCATCGACACGCGCTTCTGGGGCGACCTGCTGCTGTGGCTGGCCAGTGTGCTGACTGTGTGGTCCATGTTCTATTACCTGAAGAAGGCATGGCCCATGATTAAGGAACGTTCGGGCAACTTATCCTAAATAACAATATTGCCCCTTGACAGCGCCCATAGTTCATCTATAATGCTGGCCTGCTGTTGATGACGGCGCAGTGATGCGAAGCGGGAGTAGCTCAGTTGGTAGAGCGCAACCTTGCCAAGGTTGAGGTCGAGAGTTCGAGACTCTTCTCCCGCTCCAAAAGTCATCAGCAACAAAGCGGTAAGCAAGCAGTAATAATCGCACTGGAAATATGAGAATGTTTCTGCGATAATGCGGTTCCTCTGAAATGCGGGAGTAGCTCAGTTGGTAGAGCGCAACCTTGCCAAGGTTGAGGTCGAGAGTTCGAGACTCTTCTCCCGCTCCAGTTCACTGGAGCAGCAGTAGTAGTAAATGAAATAACTCCATGCGGGAGTAGCTCAGTTGGTAGAGCGCAACCTTGCCAAGGTTGAGGTCGAGAGTTCGAGACTCTTCTCCCGCTCCAAGTTTTTCAAACCCATGCGGGAATAGCTCAGTTGGTAGAGCGCAACCTTGCCAAGGTTGAGGTCGAGAGTTCGAGACTCTTTTCCCGCTCCAGAATTCGAAGAGACACGCGACCTGCCGCGGCTCTTGTGTGACCCCTTCGGCGGGGTAGCAAAATGGTTATGCAGCGGCCTGCAAAGCCGTGTACGCCGGTTCGATTCCGGCCCTCGCCTCCAAAACGTCAAGGGTTTGCTGCTGTGAGTGGCAAATCTGATAAAAGTCCCCGAGAAATCGGGGATTTTTTTTGCTTCGCGAATCGCACTGGTTCGATACGTCTCCTGCATACTTGGTGTTTTCAGCATAGATGTTTAGACCACGCTCTATCAAGCTGAGCCACAGCATTTAGTCGGCGAAATCCGAAATGATTTGTTGACGAACTGTTGAGAGGCGACCTCGAGGCAAACGGCAAATCGTGGAACAGTTCCTCAAGTTTCGACGGATGAGCTTTTGAAGGAGTCTTGTCACTGGTGGGCACGCCCTGGATCGGGGAACGCGGCTGCGCTGACAATGCAGCAATCACTCAAACGTTGGAATGATAATGACCAAAAGATCTTCAAAAGTGTGTTTGGACGCGCTGATGGCGTCCCGTAACTTTATTAAAGAGATTGCTCGGCGGGAGCTACAGGCGGGTCTGGCGCTGAGCACTGAAGACTTCAGACATGCCACGTGGGCCGATTACAATTATCGTGATCCAAAGGGCAAGCACGACCCATCGGGGGTAAATGCATTTGTAAAGACGGAAGACGTCTCACATACGATTTATTTGGGTGGGCTTTGGAATGTAATAAGGGAAAAAGGTGCAGTTGAAATTGGTGCGCTAATAGTTCATGAATTGACCCATTTTGATGACATTGGCTATTCAACTGATGGCTACAGCAAAGTAGGTCGAGGCAGTGGAACAGTAAATAGTCCTGCTGAGATGGGAAAAATGCGGAGGGAGTTTCCTGAGCATACTTTGCAGCATGCATACTCGATTGAAAATTACGCTAGGGATACTGGGAAATGATCAATACAGCGTTGGGAATGTCGATGGTTGCAATGATCCATACGATTGGCCACCGGTTCAAACGACCTTCTATTATGGAGGTGACTGCGATCTACGGATAAAAGAACGCTAGCGAAGTCTGTCTATTCTATTTGCGGAGAACGGGTATGAAACGACCTGCACATATATATGTGATGACGGGACCTCGTTTTATATAAATCTGAGCAATTGGAAGCAGCCGAATTGCCCAGCCTATTGAGGGAATGGGAAATGAACTTTCGTTTTGATCTCACCAAGGAAGCCGTGGCAGCGCTACTTAGCTTCTTAAAGGAAATTCCAGAAGTCGAATTTGCTGTTTTTGCGCCGGTTCAGGATGCAAGGGATGCCGAGAAAAAAAGGTGGGCCATGGGCATTTACGACAAGAAGAACCTGGGCGCCGAAGAGACGATCCTCGTGGGTGGACTTGAGTTCTACATTGATCCATCCATGTCGGCGGCGTTGTACGGTCAGACGCTCTCCTATATCGACGGTGCATTTGTCATTGTTTGATATTTGAATTTCTCGACCCGAAGACCTAGAAAGGTGACCGTCGACACCTGGCGCCTGGCCGCGCCATTTTTTGCCAGCATCGAAGTCTGACTGATGATGCTGGTGGCCGCAGCCACGGTGGGTCGCGTGTTCCTTGCTGCGATGGGAGATGCCCGCGCTGCTGGCAATTGGCATTGCTGTCGGATATCTCGTGCTGCGCCCCGTGTTGCATGCCAAAGGCATCCTCAGTTGGCCATTTCTGTAGGGCTAGTCTGCGCAATGATTGCTCTATGGCAATTCGCTTGCTCGTGAAAATTTTCCTCACGGCCCCCTAAACTTTCACACAAATCTCTGGATACCTTGCTAGAGGGGTCACAACACGAATTGACGTGTCTTGATCGTACGCATGGGTTACGCAGGCGCCCCGCGCGCCGAAAAATCAGGGACTACAAATGGTAGCGATCGTTAGCGGTAATGGCGCAGGCATCTTGAACACCTCGGCTGGCACGCTCGGCCAAGGCGGAGTGTTTGGCAATGCAGCAAATGGAAACTCAAAAGACTCCGTCTACATCAATATTGCCAACGGTAACCTTTTGTTGCAAGACCAGGATGACTGCATCGTTGCGCGAGGTGTCGATTCGGAAATCGTGCGGACCTACAATTCACAGGGCCAGCTGAATACTGGCGACGGTGTCGGCTGGCGGCAGGCCACACGCAGGCAATTGACCGGCCTGACGGGCACCGTCAATACCGCCGGCAGCACCATCACCCGCATCGTCGGCGACGGCAGCGCGACAGTGTTTACTTACGATGTCGCGCGCGCGGCATACTTCACTACCGAGGGCGGGGGCGCCTACCAAACCATTACGTTCAGTGCCGCCAACAATCAATGGACCTGGCAGGCGGATCACAATGATCTGTACGGTGAGCATGAAGTCTACAACGGTACCACAGGCCTGATTTACTCCGCGACCGACTACAGGTATGGAGCAATTTTTTACTTTACCCACGACAGTTCCAATCGGCTGACCAAGCTCACCAATGCACATGGCGACACCACCTACTTTGATTACGTGAACGGTAATGTGAGCAAGGTCCGTACGGTGATGGCTGGCGTGACGGGGGATTTCAGCCGGGTCAGCTATCAGTACGATGCCTTGAATCGCCTTACCGGCGTTATCACCGACCTGACGCCGGAAAACAAGGCTGACGCCAAGACCTACACCGTCAACTACACCTACCTTTCGAATACCTCCCAAGTAGAAACGGTGACTCAAAGTGACGGCACGCGACTGAACTTCACTTATGTGCTCCACGACGGTAAAAATAAAGTAGCCAGCGTCACCGACGCCCTTGGCCGAAGCACCTCATTCGACTATACGCAACCCGGCAAGACGATTGTCACCGACAGTCTTGGCTTCAAGACCGCCTACGCCTACGACGCGAACGGCCAACTGCTCAGCGTAACGGCGCCTGCGGTGGCGGGTGTATCGCAAATTACCCAATTCGAATATGACGCTGCGGGTAATATCTCGCGCACTGTCGACGCGCGCGGCCTGGCGACCACTTATGGCTACGATGGCAACGGCAACCGCATCCTGGAGCGCGACTCCACCGGCGCGACGATTACCCGTACCTTTTCCAGCGCCAACAAGGTGCTCAGCGAAACGCGGTATATCGATCTCGATCCTGATGGCGCAGGCGGCCTGTTGCCGACCCAGAAGCTGACGACGCGTTATGTCTACGACACTTACAATGTCGTACGCTTCATCATCAGCCCGGAAGGCCGGGTGCGGGAATACCGCTACAACGCCCAGCATCAGCTCCTGGTGGACCTGGCGTATATCGGCATCAAATTTGCCGAGAACAGTGCGGAATCGGCCTACGCTTACAACGCCATGGTGACGTGGTCGCAGAGCACCGCGGTCAAGGCCGCGGCGGCAACCCGGGTCGACTACGCTTACGATGGACGCGGCCTGGTCATGCAAAGCACTTCGTACGCCGCAACTGCCGGTGCCTCAAATGCCGCGCCTGCAATCGGCCCTGACACGGCGATCGTGCAATATGTGTACGATCATGCCGGCCAGTTGCTGCAATCGATCGACGGCAACGGCAACACGACGACCTATGCTTACGATGGCCTCGGCCGCCAGCTCTCCGCTACTGACCCGCAACAGAACGTAGTGCTGCACACCTATGACGATGCAGGTAACCGTATCGTCACCCGTCGCGCGGACGGCGTTACCAGCACTTCGACCTACGATAAATCAGGCCAGCTGTTGGCTACCGTGCTGGCAGAAGCGAATGGCACGGTGGTGGGCACTAGCAGCTATTTGTACGATAACGCAGGCAAACTGCGCACAGTCATTGATCCCAATGGCGGCCGTAGCCACATCCTCTACGACGAGGCAGGCCGCAAGGCCGCAACGGTTACGGCGGCCGGTAGCCTGACCGAGTACCGCTATGATGCCAACAACCAGCTCGCGCTGACCATCGCCTACGCAACTTCGGTCAGCCAAGCTTCGTTGGCTGCCCTGATCGGCACCGACGGCAAGCCAGTGACTGCGACGCTGGAAACGGCAGGCCTGCGTCCGGCAGCTACAGCGGCAGACCAGCGCGAATGGCGCCTGTACGACAATGCCAATCGCCTGCTCAAAACGGTCGATGCACTTGGCTACGTGACCGATTACAGCTACGACGGTGCATCGCGCCTGCTTGATACAATCCGGCGTGCGACGGTGATCGATTTGACGGCATTTGCCGCTAATCCGAACGTCGCCAACGCGAGCCCCGCGCCGCATGCCAACGACCGCGTCGCGCGCAACAGCTACGACAAAGACGGCAAGCTGCGCTTCACGATGGACGGTGAGGGCTACCTTTCCGAATTCCAGTATGACCTGGCGGGACGCCATACCGGTACCGTGCGTTACGCCGCCGCAGTCGACCCAGCCGCCCGTTCGGGTAGCGGCTGGATGACGGCCGCGGCCAGCTCGGTTGGGATCACTGCCAGCACCACTTATGATGGCCGGGGCCAGGTGGTATCGCAAACGGATGGCGCAGGCAACACGACTACATTCACCTACGATGGCCAGGGCAACGTCCTGACTTCAACTACGGCGGGTGTGGCAACGTGCTTCGTCTACGACAAGCTTAACCGCCTGATCGAGAGCCATGCAGACGCCAATGCCAGCAACGTCACCAGCAAAGTCGCCTACGATGCGCAAGGCAACAAGGTTGCGGTCACTGATGCGATGGGCAATACGACTCGTCTTGTTTATGACGCCAGCAACCGTCAGGTCTTCAGCATTGACCCGTTGGGCATCGTTACCGAGACCAGGTACAACGCCAACGGCAATGCAGTAGCGACAATCCGCTATTCCAAGGCGATCAATGTAGTCAGCGCTGAGCAGGTGCTGGGCGCTTCCGATGTGCGAGCGGTGCTCAGTGCCGATATCGAATCGGTCGTGCACCAGCGTTACGACCGGGATGGCCGCCTGACCTGGACCGTGGATGCGACGGGCGCCGCCACGCAGTTGGTCTACGACGCAAAGGGCAATGTAGTCAGGCGGATCGCCTACAAGAATGCGCTTGGCACAGATGAGTTGGCAAGCCTGGCAGCAAATCCCGGTGCAGTGCCTGTGCCTGCCAATGAGTTCACTGCCACCAGTTACATCTATGACGAAAATGACCGACTGGTGTTCACGATCGACGCCATGGGCGCGGTCGCGGAAAGTCGCTATGATGCCCAAGGCAACGTCATCGAGACGGTGCGTTATGCCACGCCTATCGATACCAGTAATACGCAAACGCCGGCAGTATTGGCGGTCAGGGCGCTGCTGCGCGTGGACGCCGCGAAGGACGTGCACGAATTCCGGCGCTATGACAAAGAAGGGCACCTGACATGGAGCGTCGATGCTGCTGGTGCTGCGACGCAGTTCATCTACGATGCTAATGGTAATGTAGTGAAGCGCTTGGCATATACCGACCCGCTGACGGCGGCGGCCCTGGCATCGCTGGCGGCTGACGCGTGTGCGCTTCCCGCCCCGGCTGGCGCATCGAGCATGACCCAGTTCGCGTACGATGGCGACAACCGCCTGGTCTTTACGGTCGATCCGCTGGGCATCGTGAGCGAGAACCGCTACGATGTGCGCGGCAACGTTGTCGAGACCGTGCGCTATGCCGTGCCGATTACGCTGGCCAATGACGCCCAATTGACCGTAGCGTCCATCAAGCCGCTGCTGCTGGCGGACGCGAAAGACGTACATCAATTCCAGCGTTATGACGCGCTTGGCCGCCTGGCCTGGAGTGTCGACGGCACGGGTGCCGCAACGCAGCTCTTCTACGACAACAGCGGCAACCTGATCAAGCGCCTGGCGTTCACTGAACGCCTGACGCCAGCAGCCATGGCATCGCTGGCCGGCAACGCGAGTGAGCTGCCGGCGCCAACCGGTGCGTCGGCAATGACCCAGTACGCCTACGACGCCGACAATCGCCTGGTCTTTACCGTCGATGCGCTGGGCATCGTCACCGAGAATCGCTACGATGTGAATGGCAAGGCCGTTGAGACGGTGCGCTATGCAACTCCAGTTGCAGTGGGCGACAGCACGCAGCAGCTGAGCGCAGCGGCGATCAAGGCCCTGGTGCAGGCCGACGCGGCGAAGGACGTGCATCAATTCCAGCGCTACGACAAGGACGGCCGCCTGGCCTGGAGCGTGGACGGCACCGGCGCCGTCACGCAGCTCATCTACGACACCCAGGGCAACCTGGTCAAACGCCTGGCATACGCTGGAGGCCTTACGGCATCGGCGCTGGCCTCCTTGAGTGCCGACGCGAGTGCAATTCCGGCGATAACTGGCGCATCGACTATGACCCAGTACGTCTACGATGCCGACAACCGCCTGGTATTTACGATCGATGCGATGGGCGCGGTCGCTGAAAGCCGCTACGATGCCCTGGGCAACCTGGTCGAAACAGTGCACTATGCGACGCCCATCGCGCTGACGGCGGTAAGTGCGACGGATGGAAAAACACTCAGCCTCGCTGGCGGGTCCTTCCCAGCTATCGTTGGGGCAGCCGCAGCGGTCGACACCACGAAGACGTACAAAGTGCGCGCACGCGTACGGCAAACTAGTGGCGAGGCCGAAGTCACTGTCGGCGTGAGGACGACGGATGCGAACGGGAAGATCCTGCAGAATATCGCTCCGGGCGCCACATCCAGTTATCCTGGCGGATATTATTCCTATCCGGCCGGAAAGGCCATCCGGCTCAAGCCCGAAATGGGCTGGCAGGTATTCGAGGGCACCATATCCGGCGAATTCATTCCTGGCCCGGACGCCTACGACGCCCACAAATTTATCGCTGGCAGCAAGTATGCGGCGCCTCTGTTCCTGTATAACTATTACGGCACCCCAGCTGCCGACGGCAGTATGGGCGTCGAGGTCGACTACCTCGAGTTCATTGATGCTGCTGGCAATGTCCTCAATGCCAATAGCAGTATGGCAGAAGGGACCAGTAATTGGACCAATTACTCTGGCAGCTCTGAAGCGATCAACACCCCCGCGCTGACGTTGTCGTCGGTGCGGGCGTTGCTGCGTGCTGACGCGTCGAAAGACATTCACCAGTTCCAGCGCTTTGACAAAGAAAGCCGCCTGACCTGGAGCGTCGACGCCGCCGGCGCGGTATCGCGTCTCTTCTATGACGCGAAGGGTAATGTGGTAAGCCGCGTTGCCTATACGGCCGCACTGAGTACGGCCGCCATGGCCAAGCTGGCGGCAGATCCTTCTTCCATGCCGATGCCCGGCAATGGCGAAGCTGTCACCAACTACGTCTACGACGACGATAACCGCCTGGTATTTACTATCGATCCGCTCGGCGCTGTCAGCGAAAACCGCTATGACGCAAGCGGCAACGTGATCGAAACGGTACGCTACGCCAAAGCGGTTGATCCCCGTCTGAACAAGAGCCTGGATGGTAAGACGGTCACGCAGTGGGGCCTGAATGGTGCCCACTCCGGCACCACTGTCGCTATCGATACCAACAAGACCTATGCGGTGCGTGCGCGCGTGCGCCAGGTGACAGGCTCCGGCAGCTTCTATCTGGGTGTTGTCGCCCTTGACGCCAACAAGAATTGGCTGACCCAGGTGAATGCGCCTGGCAACCCATATCCGGGCGCGAATGGCGTCCTGTTGACGCCTGAAATGGGTTGGCAGGAGTTCGAAGGAACCATCACGGGTGAACAGCTGATCAGCCCGAATTCATATGACCCGCACAAATTCTTCCAGGGCACCAAATTCGCACAGCCGCTGGTCTTCACCAACATCAGCGGCCAGGTCGGCGCTGACGGCAACGCAGGTGTGGAGGTCGATTATATTGAGCTGATTGACGTCGCCACCGGACAGGTGCTGAACGAAAACAGCCAGATGGATACCGGCGCTGCGGCCTGGAGCATAAAGAACGATACGTTCAATACGCTGAGCGTAGCGAAGGTCCGGCAGATGCTGCAGGCCGACGCTGTGAAGGACATCCACCAGCGCAACCGGTACGACAGCAACGGCCGCCTCACCTGGAGTATTGACGCGCTGGGCGGCGTAACGGAGCGCCGTTACGATGCGAACGGCAATTTGAGCAGGACCATCGTCTATGCCAGCGGCTTGGCAGGTGCGCTGGCCGACGGCGCTGTTCCGCAGGTGATTGCCACGGCACCAGGCAGCGGCGGCTACGTATTGAGCAATGCGCTGGACCGCGTGACGGACTACGTCTATGACGCGAAGGGCCGCCTGGTCAGCCAGACCGACGCTGTTGGCACCGCAGTGGCCACGACCCAAAGCTGGGCATACGACGGTGCCGGCAACGCGATCCGCCATACCGATGGGTGTGGCAACACGTCCTGGTCGGCCTACGACGCATCCAACCGCCTGGTGCGTCATATCGACGCCGCAGGTTATGTGACCACCCGCAGCTATTTTGCCGATGGCCGCCTGAAGGCCGAAACCCGCTACGCCAACGCGGTTGCTTTGCCGCAGGGAGCGAATGACGCCTGGGCATACGATGCAGCGACCAATCCGGTCGCCAATACCAATCCGGTCACCGGCGATCAGACGACTTCGTGGACCTACGATAGCGCCGGCCGCATGCAAACGTCGACTGACGCGGCGAACGTCGTGACGTTCTACGCCTACGATGGCCTGGGCAACCTGACCGATACAACCGTGGCGTATGGTACGGCCGCAGCCTCCACCGTACACCGCAACTACGACCGCGCTTCCCGCTTGTCGACGGAAACCCGTGCGTACGGAACGGTTGACGCGTTCACTACGCAGTATGGCTACGACACCTGGGGCAACCAGACCACCATCACCGCGGGCGGGCTCACGACGACCCAATACTTCGATGCGCTTGGCCGCAAGACTGGCGTGAAAGACGCCAACCAGGCCCTGACCACGACCGCATACAACGCATTCGGCGACATCGTCAAAGTCACCGACGCGCGCAACAACTCCGGCTATTTCTTCACGGACTTGTTGGGCCGTGTAACGATGCAGGTTGACCCGGAAGGGGCGGTCAGTGAAACCCGTTACGACCTGCAGGGTAATGTCGCCAGCGTTATCCGCTACGCGAACAAGGTCCAGGGACCTGTCAACGAGAATGCGCGGCCGCAGGTACTGTCGATGGCAGGCAGCGGCGTGTTCGTCGTGCAATCGCCATCTGACCAGTATCAGGAGAATTTCTTCGACGCCCTGGGCCGTACGAAGGAAACGCGTACCTGGTACGACGGCTCGTCGTACTACACCGAATCGTTTGAATACGACGGCAATGGCAACAAGAAGGTCATGACTTCGCGCAACGGCGCTGTGACCACCTATGAATACGACAAGAACAACCGCCTGATCGTTGAAACCTTGCCGGTCACCAGCAAGGACGCTGCCAATGCGAGCGTGGCGGTGCAAAACCGTCTCGAATATGATGCGCGGGGCAACGTCGTCAAGAAGATCGAAGCCTACGGCCTGCCAGAACAGCGCGTGACGACCTATGTCTTCGATAAGCTGAACCGCCAGGTGAAAGAGATCGGCGAGCCGATCACCACCTTCGACCCCGCCACCCGCCAGGATCAGGTGGTGGCTCCGACCAAGGAGCAAAAATACGACCTGCGTGGCAACCTAATCGAGGAAGCCGATGCACGCGGCGGCCGCACGCTGCATTTCTACGACAACGCCAACCGTGAGACGGGCCGTATCGACTCCCTGGGAACCTACACCCGGTTCACCTACGATATCGCCGGCCAAAAGGCGAGCCAGACGATCTACGCCAATGCAGTGCAGGTGGCAGGTGGGAGCTCCATTTCCAATACAAGCGCGCCGGTCCTGCTGGCGCCCGGCTCGGCGGTGCCCGCCAGCGGCGCCTACCTGCAGCTCGATGCCGCGAACGACCGCACCGCCAACTTCACCTACGACGGCGTTGGCAGGCTGAAGACCACCTTCAACGATGGCATCACGACGGGCATATTCAGCAAGGCGACGAACCGCTACGTCGTCGGCAGTGGGACTGTCCGCACCCAAGTCTTCTACGACGCGGCGGGCAACGTCACCAAGACCATCGATGCCAACGGCAATGTCGCGCGCAGCTACTACAACAAGGCTGGCCAGCTGACTGCTACACTGGACGCGATGCGCTACCTGACGCTCTATGAGCGCGATGCATTCGGCAACGTCAAGACCCAGACCAGCTATGCCAATTCCCTGGCCGCAAACGTGTTGGTCGACGACAGCACGACGCAGTCGCTGTTGACCGTTGTCGCAAGCGCGGATGATCGTGTGACCGCGATGACATACGATCGCATGGGCCGGACCAGGACGGAATCACGCCTGAACTTGTCCTACGCATCGGTCGATGCAACGACTGGCGCAGTGGGCGAAACGACCGGTGCCGCAACCAGCACTTATGAATACGACGGACTGTCGAACGTCACCAAGCGTATCGACGCGAACGGCGCTGTCACGGAGTGGAAGTACGACAGCCTGGGCCGCAAGACCGAAGAACTGCAAGCGGCCTTCGTCGACTATCGGGGTGTAACAGTACGGACCACCACCGACCTCGAATACGATGGCCTGAACCAGGTGCGCCGCGAAATTGTGCGCGGCGAGGACAGCACGGTCGAAACGGACGACCGCATCACGCGCTACTTCTATGGCGTGGGCGGTTACCTGATCAGCCAGACCGACGCGGGCAATGCGCGCATCGACTACCGCCTGGACGCGGCCGGCAATATCACCCGCAAGACCCTGGTGGGCCGGGTCAATGCTGATGGCGTGCGCGCAGACGACGTGACTTACTACTGGTACGACGCGCAAGGCCGCGAGGTCCGCCATGCTGACGGCGCCACCAACACCACGGTCGAGACCCGCTATAACGCCTTTGGCGAAATCACCGGCAAGCGCACCAACCCGGTTGCAGGCAGCACGGAATGGGCCGAATTCACCGACTACGACCAGACCGGCCGCGCATGGCGCAGCAACTCTGGCGACGGCATCACCCACATCTATTTGCATGATGCGAACGGCAACGGGACCCTCAAGCTTGACCACGCGACGACCGACCTGCGCAACTATGCGCTGCTGAGTGCATTAAACATTGCTGACAGCAACCAGTTCTACAGCGTCTACGATGCGCGCAACCAGCTGAGCGACACCTACCAGCCGCCGATGAATGGCCAGCACAACCTCATCACCGTAGAGGAGTCGCTGACCCAGAAGCAGGGCACCAGTTTCGCCGGTGTAGGCAGTTTCATTTCGATGGGCGTGGCGAGCGGACTGACCAGCGCTGACTCGGCAGTCATGCCAAGTGCAACAGGGGCGGTAACGGTGGTGCGCGCACTATCCGCCGCGTTGACCTTGACCGATCAGTATTCCGTCTCAAGCAAATACTACGGTGGGGGGACAATGCGCGGGGCTTCGCATACGCTGACCGTCAGCCTGCCGGATACCAGCTACCTGGGCCCTGGCCCGGTCCGGGTGGATTTTTCGGTCCCTGAAAGCGGATCATTGGGAGGTTACGAGGGCTCGTTCTATCCAACTGCCGGCGCTCCTTCCGTTACGTTTAACGAGCCGGTGGACTGGGAATTTGACCAGATGCCGGGCGGGCGTGACTTCTCGATCACGCTTTACAAAGAGAGCGCGAACGGACTGGTCGTTCTCGGAACGCGTGTTTTATCGCGCCCGGCTCCGTGGAGCGGCTCGTCTACTGTCAACACGACGATCACTACCAGCGGTAACGCTCTCAAATTCACGGGCCAGCGATCAGATACGCAACGATTGATTCTGATGACGCGTCCAAGCGGCAGCACCGCAGGCTGGACTATCACCGAGGTGCCGAAGGCCGTGGTGAATGGCGGCGTTGAAGCCGGGAGTTTCAGTTTCGATTGGACTGGCTGGCCTCGCAACAGCTACGAATTCCGCTACGTTTGCTTCAATGGCAGCAACGACGTCGTCAATTCGCAGCAGGGCACGATGGTGCTGAATGATTCGAACCCATCGATTTCCCAGGTGAGCCATACGATGGGCGGCCCAGGCCGGGCGTTCTTCGATGCAAACGGCTCCATTGTGTTCAACGAGTTGGGTGGCCAGGCGGCCACCCTGACTGTGAGCTATCGCCCCCAGGGTGGCAATTGGACCAGCGTGCAGCTGTGGCCTTCCAACGTCGGCGGTACTTCCTTGCCTGGATGGTTCACTCTGCCGGCAGGGGGCTTTGGAGTAGGCAATTACGAATATACGATCGAAGCCAAGAATGCCTCGAACGTCACGATTAACAAATCAAGCAGCAGCTTCACAATTGGTTCGCCAAGTACTATCAGCGATCCGTCTGGCGTATCGGTCCAGACCACGCCGGCCGCGAGTGTCGCCGTGGTTGCAACGAGTTCGCCGAGCCTCGAAGCTTCGTTGTATCGCAAGAACGGCTGGCATACGGTCTACTATAACCGGTACGATACCGAGGGCCATGATGTGCCCGACGAACCCTACAATAGTCTCTACGTGCCGTTGCCGGATACAAGTTCGTTGGGGACCGGAAACATCCGCATTGAGTTTAAGGTTGAGCCTAGTTACGGAGACGGGAGCTTCTCGGGAGGCTTTGCGAGCACCACGGTAGCATATAACCAGGGTTCGGCACACCTGAGTATTTGGGAAACCGTTTCCGGGTGGGGCGGAAATTTCTCCACCTACTATTCCTACCGAGTGGTCAAGGAAACCCCTTATGGCGACGTGCAAATCGGTGCCTATGGGGGATGGTCGAAGGACGAGTACCACGACGACGTCGGCACGTACACGAATTCGACAGTTCAATACAACTTGAATTGGGTTACATTCAGCGTGCAGCCGGCTGTGCAGGGCGCGCAGTTGCTGCTGGAATTCCGGCGCCAGGGAGATCCAGGCCCTTGGGATCTGGTGACGATCCCCCCGCAGGTCATCAATGGCCAGACCGTGCCTGGACGCTTTGCGACCGATTGGACTACTTGGCCAGCTGGCGCGTATGACTACCGAACGCTCGTCATTGATGCGGTTGGTAACACCTTGCAGACCGGCTCGGGCACGATGAACTTGGGTCATCCGGTGAGCGTATCGCCGCCAACACAGGACTTGATAGGCGGCGCTGGGCGTGTCTACATGGATCGTGCCGGCAACCTTGTTTTCACCGAGCAAAGCACTGCCACTGAAACGCTGACGATCCGCTATCGGAAAAAAGGCACGGATGAACTGTGGAGCACCCGTGCGGACTTGCCTCGCACGTCGGTGCCGGGCTGGTTTGTTTTCACGCCGCCGGCGGATGCGCCTTCTGATTTGGAGTACGTTCTTGAGGCGCGCAGGGGAGGCCAACTGCTGAACAAGGTTGCCGGAACCTTTACGAAGTTGAATGCCAACTCGGTCTCAGCGCTGCAGGGATACACGGAGCCGCCAGCCGTGACGCACTTCAAATCGCAGCCGGCAAGTGCGGCGGCGATGCGCCTGTCCTACCGTCCAAGCGGTAGCGGTGCCTACACCACGGTGAACTTGACCAAGGTCGCGACGGGCGTATTCGACTGGGCCAGCGGAGGCATCTTTGGATCGGATACTGAGAACCGCAACTACGACTACATTTACGAAACCCTGGACAGCAACGGCGTGCTGGTCAATAAGGCGCACGGCCTGATGACCTTGGGCCGGGATCCGCGCGTCGTGTCGCATGTCAGCGATTCGACGCCGACCATGGCCAGCTTCAACGTCCCGAGTGGCAATCCCGTGGCGGCGACGGCGACCACAATGGTCTTGCAGTATCGCTTACTGGGAAGTAATGGTCCGTTCCTGACGGTTGATCTGCCCAAAGGCGCCAACAATGCGTTCGTGTGGGACGCGAGTTCCATCGTTCCGCCCGGGACGAGCGGAGCCGTCGACTACAGCTACACCCTCAAGAACGGCAGCACCGTCTTGAAGCGTGATGACGGCGCTGACATCCGGGTGGACGGCACCTTGTATCTTGGCCCGACGGATGGCGATGCACAACTCAAGTGGCTGCAGTCCGGCACGGTCAATAACGTCGCCCTGATCCACCACGCCCAGAAGACCAATGCGTTCGGTGAAGTGGTGTCGGAAACCAATGCGCGCGACTTTACAACGGTCAGCGTATATAACGTACTGGGCAAGCTGGTACGCAAGGAAGACCCGAACGTCAACGTCACCTTGTCCAATGGCTACCAGTACGGCATGACGCCGCGCACGTACTACTACTATGACCGCGCGGGCCGCATGCTGGCATCGCGCGATGCGAACGGCAACCTGACCAGCCAGATCCTGTTGGCCGGCAGCGGGGCAGTCGCGACCGAATTGCACGCGGATGGCGGCCGCAAAGAGAGTGGCTACGACCTGTTTGGCGACCTGCGCTATGGCAAGGACGAAATCGGCTTGCGCACCGACTACTCTTACGACAAGAATGGTCGCCTTACGCTGATCCAGCGCCCGGTACGTACTGACGCCACGCGCGCGGAAGTGTATATGACGTACGACGAGGCAGGTAACCGCATTACGCATGCCGCCACCCCGGACGCCAGCAGCTCGCTTGCCTCGTACACCAGCAAGACTTACTACGACAGCCTGGGACGCGTGTCGAAAGTGCTCACGCCAGCCGGACGAGGCAGCAACTATACCTACGTGTGGGATGCAGCGATCAAGAGCACGGGTGGCCGCGTTGTGGGTGGCTGGCGTCAGACGGTGTCTGACCCGATGGGCCGCACCGTGATCGACGAAATCGATGCGTACGGTCGGACAACAGTGCACACCGACCTTGGTGGGCACAAGTTCTACTACAACTTCAACTTCGCAGGCTGGTTAAGCAGTCAAACTGGCAGCACTGGCCAGAATATCTCATACACCTACTACGCCAACGGCTACGTCAAGAGCATCCGAGACAACGCGCTCCAGACCGAATCTTCCTACGAGTACGACGCGGCGGGCAACCGAGTGTACGAGGCCTACCAGCGCACGGTGAATGGCCAAGTCGAATACCTGGAAAACTCCACGATCGACTACGACGCAAGCAACCGAGTCGTTCGTATTCGCGACCCGCGTGCCGACATCCAGTACGAATATGATGCAGTCGGCAACCGGCGCCGGGTGCACAGCATGTACCACGATGGCGTGAACGGCTCCGTGCAGATCCAGGATTACTGGTACGACTACGACAATATGAACCGCTTCATCCTTACGATGGGCAAATTGTCGTCGGCCAATGGCGCACGCGGCACCAGCGCCACCGATACCAGTGTGCGCGTCGTGCTGGGCGGCGGGGAAGGTGTGGAAGTCCACTATAACAAAGCCAGCCAGCGCGTCATGACGGTCGCCGCCCGCGACGGCCATCGCGAAGACTACACCTATGGAGTGGAAGGTTATCTCGAGTTCACGTACATCAACGCAAATGCCAGCGCACGTGGTTCGCTGGCGTCGATGCGCGTGAATGACAGGCTGGGACGCACCGTCGCTTATACCGAATACAGCGGCGGCAACATCAGTTACCAGCGCAGCACGGTGTACACGGCCGATGGCCGCCAGAAGAGCCAGACAGGCACCGATGGCACAACCACCTATTACTACTACAACTCGCGCCAGGCGAACGGCTACGACAGCGTTACCGACCTGAGTTCCGATGGTGTGGGTGAGCTGGCAAAGGTGCAGACCGTAAAAGCAGGTGCCGCCACGGTGACCAACGTCACGTCGTACGACTACTGGGACGACGCCAAGCAGCGCAGCCAGACTGTCGCTGGCGAAGCCCCGTATAAGACTGATACGCAGTGGCGTCCGGGGGTTTCCTGGTTTGAATACGACATCAATGGGCATCTGGTAAAGTCGGTCGATGCCGGCGTCGATGGCAAGATGGACACGGCTGACGACGTTTCGTTCAGGTTCATCACCAATGGCCAGGGCCTGATCTTGCGCCGCGAGCAGTTCAAGGGCAATACCGTCGGCATGATGCACCGGTACATGTACCTGAATGGCGTCATGGTGGGTGATGTGGGCAATGATGGGGATTCCCACCTGGACTATGCGCAGACGCTCGCCACCCAGAACCAGAGCCGCGAGCAGATGTACAAAAACTGGCGTCCAGTAAGCAGCGCGGACTTCGACCAGAATTACCAGCCGATCAACCGCAGCTATCCGGCTGCGACAGGTAGCAGCTATACCGTCAAGGCAGGTGATTCGCTGTACGCGATTGCGGGTGCAGTGTGGGGCGACGTCAGCATGTGGTACCTGATTGCCGACGCTAATGGCCTGAGTGCGGAAACCGAGCTGCAGGCCGGCCAGACGCTGACGATTCCGAACAAGGTCACCAACATCCACAACAACAGCGGCACGTTCCGGCCGTATGAGCCGGGCACCATCATTGGTGACACGAGCCCGACCTTGCCGGACGCGCCGATGCCGGCGCCGCCGCCGAGGAAGCATGGCTGCGGCGGTATTGCCCAGATCGTGATGATCGTCGTCGCAGTGGTGGCAACAGTGATTACTGCGGGTGCTGCAGCAGCGGCACTTGGCACAACGCTGGCTCAAATGGGCCTCACTCAAGCGCTGATCGTGGGTGCGGTTTCTGGTGCGGCAGGCTCGCTTGCGAGCCAAGCAGCCGGCGTGGCAATGGGTGTTCAGAGTAGCATCAGTTGGAAAGGTGTTGCCATGGGCGCGCTTAGCGGCGCAGTCACCCTTGGTGTTGGAGCCGAGTTCAATGCCGCAGGATCAAGCGGACTGTTATCGGGCACTAACTGGTCGGCAGTTGCAGGTCGCGCAGTGTTAGCAAATGTCACTACGCAGGCAGCTGCGAACGTGGTTGGTTTGCAGAAGGGTTTCAATTGGAGCAGCGTTGCTGTCAGCGCAATCTCTGCGCCGATCACGTCGCAAATCAGTGAAAAAATCGGGAAATCGGACTGGGCCAGCACCAACCAACATTTGGGCATCCTGGCAACAAGTACTGCATCCGCTGTCGTGTCGGTGGCAACGCGCGTTGCAGTAGTTGGCGGGCGCGTCTCGTGGGAGGCGGTCGCAATCGATGCGGTCGGCAATGCACTGGGTAGCAGCCTAGCGCAGCAACTGCGTACCCCGTCTGCGGCAGAGGAGCGGCTGTGGGCTGGCGTCGACAAAGACAAGTTTGATCGGGACGTTCGGGATCAGATCCAGAATGGCGAGAGGTTTGTTAATTTGGATCCTGTTGGGAGCGCGCAGCAGAATTCGTCTTCTGTCACGATTTCTGGGACACCATGGACTGATTCAGGAAGAACCCTTGCTGATGGGACGTTGATTAACAAGAGCATATATTCCGGTGACAATCGGTTGTTGGTCCTAACGTCTCCTAACCAAATTCCTCTGATCGAGGGATACTCTGTCCAGTCCATTGAGCGGTTAACGTCGGACGAAGCGAGCTTTATCTATCGGGCCGAGAATGGTAATCCCGAAGTTTCGGCGCTGCGAAGCGCTGAAATGGCACGCATTGTTGGGGAATTGCATGGCATTTCACCTACTAATATTGTGGGCGAAAGCAGGCATGAAGTGCAGGTTGGGGCGATAGATGAGCCGGAACCTGTTAAGGCGGGCATACCAGTTTTGCAAACTGCTGGGGATTATGCCTTGAGATTCTTTGATTGGACTCGGTCGAGCGCTCTGAACTCTGTCGCTATGACCTATGACTCCAATCAGCGCGGCGGCTACATGCAAGCAATTAAGGCTAATGCACGCGCTGCCGTGCAGCAGATTGATGCATTAGGACCTACGCGCATTCCAGAGGTGGCGTCCGTCGCTCGTTCCGCGTCAGCGTTCCGTGATGCCGCTAGGACGGCGACTCAGAAGACGTTGACGCCTTGGGGCGAGTTTATGTCGAAGCGTATCGAGGGGAATGCCAATGTGCCGTTTGAAGATCGAATGGCTCATCGGGAAGCAAAGCTGACCAAGCAGCTTGGTCGAGCGCCAGCTGAATTCGAGTTGCTGAAAGGAGTTGCAGCTGGTGCCGGTTACTCGAATAAATGGGTTTCTCGTTTTGCAAGTGGAGCACGAATTTTAGGGCCCGTAATGACAGTCGGCCAGATTGGCATGATTGGATCGCAGGTATATCAGGCAGCACCAGACGAGCGGCTGCATGTCGCCGGGCGTGAAGGATTCAAGTTAAGTTCGAACCTGCTTTACGGAGCGCTCGGTTCTGTTGCTGGTGTGGCAGGAGCTGGCTTGCTCTTGGCATCACCATTTGGTGCCGCGCTGGGAGCCTATGCTGGCATTACTTATCTCGCAGCGTCGTTTGGTGGTGGTATTGCTGGCGGCATGTTTGGCGGAGTTGTGGCTGATCGTATACTGGGGCCTAACTGATAATACTGCACGAATTTATCTCCGGAGTGGAACATGGAAGAGAGTCAAAACCAACATGAGCAGAATCCCCCATATTGTTCGCTTAGTGAGGAACGAATAGTCAAATTTGAGAGCCAACACTTAATGTATTCAGATGATGGTGGCAAGCTGTGGCAGCAAATTCCTTGGACCCCGAGCCTAAAAATTCGGATCTTTGCGGCAATGGGAAATTTTGCATGGCCGCCAGTCTTAGACTGCTTTGGTTGGCGCAAAGGGAAGATCAGTGTGGCTTGGCATTCTACTTTTGAAGAGGAGCTCAATATTAGTAAGTATGTCGGCACCTTCGACCGAGAACGCGGGAAATGGTCGATGGAGGTCGTTGGGCGGTTCGATTTATCGGACGGCGTAATTCGTACTTGGTTCGAGAACGTGGGATTTGATGCATTCACTCGCACATCGCGCTAATCGCATTTGGCGCCTCCTGCCGGACGCGGAGGGCTCCGATTGGCCACGACAAGTAGCCCGCTCTCTTTTCGATAAGCCCCGGCTAGCTGGCAATTGTTGTAGCTAGAAATAAAAAAAGCTTCCTTAAGCCCCAGTGATGGGGTGGGAGAGCTTTTTTCTTTAGCCGCTGCCGCCAGCTCAGGCCTTGCGCTGCTTAATGCGATCCAGACCGCGGCAGATGCATTCGGCAATGCGCTGGGTAGCAGCCTGGCTGAAGCTGGAAAGGATGCTTCTCGACGTGCGCAAATTGAAGCCGATCAGCAACGCTCTGGGCGTGAGGACGCAGAGATCGAAAAGTACACTTGGGCGAAGGGTCAGGAAGAGGCACGGATTCGAGCCGAACTTGAACGCGGTTTGGACGGCGGGTTGCTTGCCGCAGGCCCATTCGATTCGCTCGTGACTTCGACAAGATCCGCACTTGGCCGAATGTCTTCTGCAGTTTCGGACTTTGCATCTGACGCTAAGTTCCGGGTGCGCGATGCGCTGAGTCCAGATATGTTGGGGGCTAAGGAAGCGATGGCTTCACAACGTGAGCTGGAACGATTTAGGTTCAATCTCGCTGCAGATAATGCAGCAAATGGCTGGATCGACAATGGTCTCGTATGTGTATATCGACCAACGGGCGTTGCCTACGCAGTTGATAAGCTCCCCGGATGGGAGAACTCCTTTGAGACCGTCCAGGCGAAGAGCTTGAACGAAGGCATGCAGGTGATGGCGACTGAGTATGTGGTTGCAAAGGGGCTGGCTGGTTTGGCGCAAGCAGGTTCGAAGTACATCAATCTCAGTGCACGCTCCGACTTGACACTTTTGCAGCAAGAGATGCGTTTTGCTCTTGATGCCGATTTGCCTTATCGCGCAAGTTTTGATGGGCTCAGTCCATCGCTGACTCAAACTACCCCTCCAGTGCGACCAGTACCGCGTATTGATGTATCGGACGAGTTTGTGTTTAAGCCGCAGAAAAATGGCAGCGCCTTCCTGTCGTACGGTAACCCTGAGACTCACGGTCTTGAGGTCTTTATCGATAAAGGTGGAGTGCTCGGATTTGATATTCGGTCGGCTAAAGGTGGTACATCATGGTCGAACGCATCTGGGACTGACATGTTTGCGAGTGCCATGATTCGCCTTGAGCAAGAAAAGGTAACTGTAAACGCTATTCGCGGAACCTGGGTAGAGGGTACGGATAGTGTCAATACCGCGCAATACCTGCATAATTTGAAGACCATGTCGGCTCAAGATGCAGCAAGGAACACTTGGACTGGTCAGATGGCTGCGAAATATGGGTACACCAAGGTCGGCGAACCAAAAACGTGGTTGGGAACGACAACGGTAATTTTCACGAAATAGAAGAGGTATTGTCATGATGCAGGAAATTTTGACTGGGGCGAAACCAAGCGAGGTCTTTCGTCAGATCATTGCGGCTGACCCCACAATAAATAACAGGCGTCTTGCTGAAATCCTCATGGAGGAATTTGAGGAATTAAGTGGTGAGGCTGTGCAACTGGTATGGCACTGGAAAGGCCCAGGGAAGACGCAGGGAATAGCAGATGAGAATCTTGACGCGTTGCTTTTCCCCGTCTTTCAAGAGGCAGGGTATTTATAGATGTGCTCAAGCGTTGCTTATTCTCTGTAGAGAAATAGCTTCCCCAAACCCCGCCTTGCGCGGGGTTTTTCTTTAGCTGCTAACGGAGGACCTAGGCGCCAGCCTGGGCCAGCACCGTCTCCAGCATCTCATTGACAAAGCGCTGCTTGCTCTTGGGGAGTTCGCTGATGCGCTCGATATTGCGTTCCAGCTGGGAGGCAGGTCCGCGCTTGCCTCCGCGCTGCTGCTGGTGGGCGAGTCCCACCAGTTCATCAATGCTGGTGGCGAACAAGGTGGCCAACTGCGGTAGTACCGACGCCGGCATGCGGATGCGCGCCACTTCGTAGTGGGCCAGGGTTTGCTGGGCCACGCCCAACTTGTCGGCCAGCTCCTGCTGCGTCCAGCCGCGCTCCTTCCGAAGCTGCGCAATGCGCTGCCCCAGCGCCACGAAAAAATCCTTGTCGTCTGCTGCCATGTTCTCGAACCAATGATGGTGTGCCGAGTGCATAGCTTATCTCCCGTTTTCAGAACAAGAGTTGACTGTACTCGTATTGAGAGTAATAATCAACTTAGTTATTTTCCTCTTTACCCCCTTGACAGGTTTTTGGCGCAAAGGCGACTCCATGGCACGTTTTTCAGATAGTGAGATCGACCAGCTCAAGAGCGAGGTGTCGGTCGAGCGCCTGGTGGAGGCCGCCGGCATCGCCCTGCGCAAGAGCGGAAAAGACCGCATCGGCACCTGCCCGTTCCACTCCGACGGTGAGCCGTCGCTGGTGGTGACCCCGGCCAAGAACCTGTGGCACTGCTTCGGCTGCCAGATCGGAGGCGGGCCGATCGACTGGGTGATGAAGCACCGGGGCGTGTCGTTCCGCCATGCCGTGGAGTTGCTGAAGGAGGATTCTTCTTTAGCCGCTGGCGAAGCGCCGCTCAAACGCAACACGGTGCGCAGCCTGCCGCCGCCGGTGGCGTTCGACGCCGACGAGCAAGCCTTGCTGGACCAGACGGTGGGCTACTACCACGACACCCTGCTGGCGTCGCCGGAGGCGCTGGACTACCTGCGTTCGCGCGGACTGGACCATCCCGGCCTGGTCACGCACTTCAAACTGGGCTACGCCAACCGCACGCTGGGCCTGCGCCTGCCGGAGAAGAACCGCCAGGCCGGGGAGCAGATCCGCTCCCGCCTGCAAAAGGTGGGCATCTACCGCGAGAGCGGGCATGAACACTTCAACGGCTCGCTGGTGGTGCCGGTGTTCGACCTGGACGGCCACGTGACGGAGATCTACGGCCGCAAGATCCTCGACAACCTGCGCAAAGGCACGCCGGCCCACCTGTACCTGCCCGGCCCGCACCGCGGCGTGTGGAACGAGCAAGCGCTGGCCGAAACCAAGGAAGTGATTCTGTGCGAAGCCCTGATCGACGCCATGACCTTCTGGTGCGCCGGTTTTACCAACGTGACGGCCGCCTACGGCATCGAGGGTTTTACGCCGGACATCCTGGCCGCCTTCAAGTGTTACGGCGTAACGCGGGTGTTCATCGCCTACGACCGCGACGATGCCGGCGAGCGCGCCGCCGAAAAGCTGGCCGGGGAGCTGATGGCCGAGGGCATCGAGTGTCTGCGGGTGCTGTTCCCCAAGGGGATGGACGCCAACACCTATGCCCTCAAGCTGCAGCCGGTCCGGCAAAGCCTGGCCCTGGTGCTGCGTCAGGCGGAATGGATCGGGCGCGGTGTGGCCGGCCAGCAGGTGGAGCTTGCGCCGCAGCCGGTGGCCGCTGCCGTGGAGTCTTTTCCTTTAGCCGCCGAGCCTTTGCTTGAGCCGGCACCGGACGAGCTGTTGCTGCCGCACGGCGACCGCCAGTGGCGTGTGCGCGGCTGGAAGAAGAACCTGTCGCCGGAGCAGATGCGGGTCAACCTGCAGGTGCGCCGCGAGCCCGATGGCGCCTACCACGTCGACACGCTGGACCTGTACTCGGCGCGGGCGCGCGCCGCCTACATCCGGCAGGCCGCCATCGAGCTGGGTATGACGGACGAGGCGGTCAAGACGGATATTGGCCACGTGCTCTTAAAATTGGAAATGCTGCAGGACGAGGTGATCCGGCAGGAGCTGCAGCCGAAGAGCGCGATGCCGGTGCTGGGCGCCGAGGAGGAAGCGACCGCCCTGAAGTTGCTGCGCGCGCCGGACCTGGTGGCGCGCATCGCCCTGGATATGGAGCGCTGCGGCGTGGTGGGCGAAACCAACAACCTGCTGGCCGGCTACCTGGCCGCTGTGTCGCGCAAGCTGGACACACCGCTGGCGATCCTGATCCAGTCGTCCAGCGCGGCCGGCAAATCGAGCCTGATGGACGCGGTGCTGGCCATGGTGCCGCCGGAGGAAAAGGTGCAGTACAGCGCCATGACGGGCCAGAGCCTGTTCTACCTGGGCGAGACGGACATGCAGCACAAGATCCTGGCGATCGCCGAGGAGGAAGGCGTGCGCCAGGCGGCGTATGCCTTGAAGCTCTTGCAAAGCGATGGCGAACTGACCATGGCCAGCACCGGCAAGGACGAGGCCAGCGGCAACCTGGTGACCAAGCAATATCGGGTCAAGGGGCCGGTGATGTTGATGCTCACCACCACGGCCATCGACGTGGACGAGGAGCTGATGAACCGCTGCCTGGTGCTGACGGTGAACGAGTCGCGCGAGCAGACCCGCGCCATCCACGCCCGCCAGCGCATGAAGCAAACCCTGGAGGGTCTGCTGGCGGCCAACGACAAGGAGGCGATCACGGCGCTGCACCAGAACGCCCAGCGCCTCTTAAAACCGGTGCTGGTGGTGAACCCGTATGCCGACCAGTTGACCTTCATGGACGACAAGACGCGCATGCGGCGCGACCACGTCAAGTATCTGACTCTGATCCGGGCCATTACCCTGCTGCACCAGCACCAACGGCCGGTCAGGACGGTGGAGCACCGGGGCCAGCGATTGGCCTACATCGAGGCCACCCGCGACGACATCGCCCTGGCCAACCAGATTGCGCATGACGTGTTGGGCCGCACGCTGGACGAACTGCCGCCCCAGACTCGGCGCCTGCTCTCGCTGGTGTTCGGCATGGTGCGGGACATGGCGCAGCGCTGCGGGATCAGCCCGCGTGAGGTGCGCTTTACCCGCCGCGACATTCGCGCCCACACCCACTGGAGCGACGGCCAGTTAAAGATCCATTGCACCCGCTTGAGCGAAATGGAATACCTGCTGGTGCATGGGGGCGGCCGTGGCCACCACCTGCAGTACGAGCTGCTGTATGACGGCGGCGACGAGGGCAAGCGCCTGGCCGGCCTGCTCGATCCGGAGGATCTGGACGGATACGACGGGCGCAAGTCAGGGGTAAAGGAGCGCAAGTTACCCTCAAGTCAGGGTCAAGTTAGCCCCAAGTTGGCCCCAAGTCAGGCCGGCGAAACGCCCGTGGTTGAGGGCGCGGTGGCTGATTTCACCGGTTTCGAGGCGCCAGCGCATATCTATGCCAATGGCGCCGGTCATGTCATAAGCGCAGGCTGACATGCAACCGAGGGTCGTCACCACGCGCCGCCCGCGCTTTCTCAAGCCGGTGGGCGACCCGCGCGACGCGCGCGGCCTGTACGCGGCCATGCGCCGCTTCATCGAACATCGGGGCATGCTGGGCGCCACCGATTCTAGTCTCTATGCCCTGGAGCGCTATATTCGCGACTTCATCGTGTGGGCCGAGGAGCGCGCCGTCACCCACCCGCAGCACGTGAGCCAGGCCGTCCTGGAACGCTACCAGCGCTGGCTGTACCACTACCGCAAGGCCAACGGGGCGCCGCTGTCGATCGCCAGCCAGCGCGGCAAGCTGGTGCCGTTACGGGTGTTTTTCAAATGGCTGACCAAGACTGGCGAGCTGCCTGCCAACCCGGCATCGGAGCTGGAGCTGCCGCGCCAGATCAAGCGCCTGCCGCGCCATGTGCTGACGATCGACGAGGTGGAGCGGGTGCTGGCCGGCGCCGACGTGGGCACCACCATCGGGCTGCGCGACCGGGCCATGATGGAGGTACTGTACGCCACCGGCATGCGGCGCATGGAGATTGCCCAGTTGGAGATCGGCGACATCGACGGTGAGCGCGCCGTGGTGCTGATCCGGCAAGGCAAAGGACGCAAGGACCGCCTGATTCCGCTCGGTGAGCGCGCCATGCACTGGGTCCTGCGCTACCTGGATATCTCCCGCTCGCAGCTGGTGTGGAATCATGCCGACCCGACGCTGTTCCTGGGCGCCGAGGGCAAGGCGCTGTCGCCGCTGTGGCTGTCGTCCATCATTGCCCGTTACGTGGACAAGGCGCAAGTGGGTAAGCATGGCGGCTGCCACTTGTTCCGGCACACGATGGCAACCCTGATGCTGGAAGGCGGCGCTGATATCCGCTTCATCCAGGCCATGCTGGGGCATGCCGAGCTGTCGACCACGCAGATCTACGCCCAAGTGGCGATCCGCCAGCTGCAGCTGGTGCATGCGACGTCCCATCCAGGGGCGCAGAGGCGCCGCAGGAGCACACCGGCGGCGCCGGATGACCCCACCCCTCAAACCGCTGCCGGCGACGCCACAGACGCACTCTGGGCCGCGCTGGACGCCGAGGCCAGCGAGGAAGCGTTACGCAGTAACGACACGACAAGGACACGACCATGAGCACTACTTCTGCCCAGCGGCAGGCCGCGTACCGCGCCCGCCGCCACAACGCCGGCCCCGCCGGCAACGGCGAACGACGCCTCAACACCTGGCTGACCACGGAGGCTTCGCTGGCCTTGGCCAGGCTGGCCCGCCGGAACAAAGTAACGCAACGTGAGATCCTGGAGCGCTTCATCACCGCCGAGGACGACCGCATTCTGGCCACGATGAAGCCTGATTCGCCTGAATGGGACGCTTACTTCCAGCGCCGGTGAGTGCGCTACAATGACTAATCGCTCTCTGAGGATGTTGCAATGCTGACAAATGAAATGAAACTCCAGGCTTTCCTGAAGATGCGCACCAAGAACTACCGTGCCAGCTTGCGCCTGGAAGGACTGACCCCACCGCCGGAGCCTGCCCGCAAACCTGCGCCGGCCGCGCCTGCGCCCAAGATTAAACATGCCCGATAAGTACGGTACCGGTGGCGACACGCAGTACTGCTACCCCGGCTCCGACGTACTGATCAACAAGCTCGGCCTCACCGACGAGGCCACCCTGGAAGCGGCTGAAATCAAGCTGTCGCTGGCGCGCATCGAGCAGTTCAATCCAGACTTCAACAACATTTCCCTATCTGCCCTGCGCGACATCCATCGCTTCCTGTTCCAGGACGTTTATGAATGGGCCGGCGAGCTGCGGTCGGTCGACATCAGCAAAGGCAGCACCCGCTTCGCCAACGTGAGCCGGGTGGAGCCTGAGGCGGAAAAACTCTTCCGGCAACTGGCGCAAGAGAATTACCTCGTGGGCCTGCCGCGCGAGCAGTTCGTCGCCCGGCTGGCGCACTACTACTGCGAACTCAATGTGGTTCACCCGTTCCGAGACGGCAATGGACGCGCCCAGCGCGTGCTGTTTGAAGTGATCGGCGCCAATGCCGGCTACACGCTGGACTGGGAACTAATCAGCCGCGCGGAGTGGTTGGACGCAAACATCGCCGCCTACAACTGCAGGCTGGAGCCGCTAGTGGCGCTTCTTGATCGAGTGCTGACGCCTATCTGATTGGCGCGTTACGCAGTAACGGGACACGCCAACAGGACGCCACGGTCGCAGCTCTTTACCCGCCTGGCACGCAAGCCGCTCGGCGTGCAGTGGTGACATTTGGGGCACGGCAGCTTGCGCGCCAGGCTGGCGTTGGTGGACACGCTGACAGCCCGACTTCGGACGCGCGCGAAACAACAACGACATCAGTCGCTGCGCGATACCGCCAGCCTTCGGAAGGCAAAAGCCACGCTTGGTTCGTTCGCGGGCTACAGGGCGCGCGCCTTGCGGCGCTTGCCGCCGCGCTTCGCCGTCAGTCAGGCCAACTACAGCAAAGGCACAGCCGCTCCGGGGTAAATCGCTCGCTGCGCGAGCGCTTTAACATAACGCCGCATTCTGTCAAATCGCCCCGTTCACTACGCTGCGCTTCGTTCCTTGGGTCGATCGCTCCGGCTGCGCCTCCGCGCCCTGCGGGTTGACAGAATAGGCGTTATGTCTCGCGCCCCTGCGCGGCTGCCAAGCCAGCATGTGCGCCTTGTGGGCGCAACAAGCGGTCAGCCCTACGGCGTAGGCACCTGCGGTGCCCACGGCCGCGCGCTGCCGTCAGTCAGTCAAGGGCAACGCAACTTCAACACCCAACCCCAGCGCAGCGCCCTGCGGGCGCCGCGCCGCCTAAACCGCACATCGGCGCCCAAAAATTCAAAATCGAGCATTTCAAGGCGACGTCGCTTACAATACCGCCCGCCGTTACTGGCGTTCTGGCCGATGTGCGTACGACTTTGCATCAGGCCAAATGCATTCGGCAATGCGCTTGGCAGCAGTATCGCCGGGGCTGTGCAAAGAAGTACTCAGCAGGAGAAGGTGAAAGCCGCGACTTCGGCTACGTTGAGTAACTTCTCAAAGAACGGCACAGATGTGATTCGCGATAAATTAATGCAGTCTGATCCGTCTTTGAGCATTGAGGATGCGACCGCTCTTGCGAATCGACCAAAGGTCCAGCGTGCCGTGCAACTTTTCGCCGGGATGGGGAATGTGCAAGATGCTGCTGGGGTGAACTTTGAGGATATGTCACTCAAGGATCAGCGGGCGGCCATCGAACCCGTGTTGGCCTCTACCGATCGATTAGTTACTAGCGAAGTAGCTGCCAAGCGACCAATCTTCATGGGCGGAGATACAGTCGAGGTATATGGCCGAGGTGGCGGCTTCAACGACTTTGTAAGGTCGGGGGCTAATGCTCTGGATATAACTCAAAACGCGATGGCAGACCTTATCGAGACGGTAGGTCCCAAGAAGGCACAGGCCGCCGCCTTCGCGATGCAAATCGCAGTAGGGGGGATTCCTAGGACCGCCTTGTCCTATTTGGGAGACGAAATATTTGGCCCGACGAAGAATTACCTGACCGATAAGCTTTCCGATACTATAGCGCTGAGAGCTTTTAATGTTAGCGACGCAGACTCGCAAAGAGTTGAGGAAATCAATAAGGTTAGCCATGCACTAAGCGGATTTGGCGTTGAAGCTGCAATAGGATCCGCAGGATCTTTGATTACCGGAGTCATTGCATATAAGTATTTGCGGTCAGGGATTAATCATGCGCCCGGCCACAGCACTCCAGACCGCATGCTGCCAGACAATGTGCATGGCAACGGTGGTATTGAATTTGAGGTAAAGAACAAAATACCCGGATGGGCGGAGCATGCGAAATCTCCAGATAAGCGCCACCATTTTGACAAGATCGACATGAAGTCCGTCACTAAGGAGGCGAACACAGTTATTCATCCAAGTATGCGGCAAAACGTAATTGATGACATGGCGACTATCCGAAAAAGACTCGGTGATCATGATGGCGACTTTGTGACCGTAAACGGCAGGACATATTCCCATCATTCTGGGACAGTATATCCGGTGTCCGGTGAAGGTTTCGTCACACTAGATCGCGTTGAATTCAACGCTTTCAAAGTATATAAAACACATGGGGACACTGATTTGGCTGCGAAAATTATGGCAAATCAAGAACGAGCATTACTGGAGACGGAAATTGCAAAGGGCGCTGACATGGGCAGGGCAATGTTAATAATGGAACAAAATGCGGCCGCTAGGGCAAAGGCCTTGCAGGTTCTGCAATGGGGGAATACACGTTGAGAGTAGATTTTGAATTGATTGTTCGTGACTATGTGCCAGATGATAGGATTGCATCCGCACTGGCCGCAGCATATGATGTTTCGGTTGGCAGCGTTGAAGTGCAAGATATGGCAGATTCATCGCCCATTCATGAGACAACCAGAATATGGTGTCGCCGCGATTCAGTACCGGGTGAGTTCGCAACCTTTCTGCTCATATATTTGTGTGGAGCCACGAGTGATCTCGATTTTTTGAGTATCGCTGCTCGGATCAGCCACGTCTTGGGATCTGATTGCCTCGTTTCAGACGATGAGAGCCCTGTCGCCTCGTCGATGTTCCTCATACGCGGGTTAGCTTCCCCGCAGAAAGTTGAGCTTATTGATGACCAAGATGAGGACAGCTCCGACACTGTTTACACTTTAAAAAGAACTTAGCCTTCGGAGCAACCGGAGGCCCGGTCCTTATTTTTCATCCCAAGTCTGCCGATCAACGGTGTTTTAATGGGCGGCTTGATCGAAGACCTTCACGGATCGAATACGGCGCGCTTCAGGTATTTCGCTTTTCAGGCCGGTTGCGTGTCGCGCACCGTTTTCGCTCAGCCTTTCTAGGCGCCGATGCCAAGGGCTGGCAAATGCCTCGTTAGCTCCATTTCCCTCCATTAGAAATCTTTTCTTGCACCCCTAAACTTTCGCAGAAATCTCTGGATACCTTGTGTATGAGCCGCCGCATGCGCGTGTCGAACGTGTCTGCGGCCATATGCATCGATTTAACACGGTAGCCTAGGGTGCCGGGAGACAGGGACAAGAATGGTAGCGATCGTTAGCGGTAATGGCGTAGGCATTTCGAACACTTCGGCCGGGACTTTGGGGCAAAGTGGTGTTTTTGGCAACTCCGCCAATGGCAACGCGAAGGACTCGGTATACATCAATGTCGCCAACGGCAACCTCCTGCTGCAAGACCGGGACGACTGCATTGTCGCCCGCGGCATCGATATGGAGGTCGTCCGGACCTATAACTCGCAAGGCCTATTCAATGGTGCGGATGGTTCAGGCTGGCGCCAGGGGCTGCGCAAGCAGGTCAATGGCCTGACCGGCACCGTCAATACG
The DNA here is from genome assembly GCF_001425005.1 of Duganella sp. Root336D2. Taxonomy (GTDB): domain Bacteria; phylum Pseudomonadota; class Gammaproteobacteria; order Burkholderiales; family Burkholderiaceae_D; genus Rugamonas. Next base: position 397,257 of record NZ_LMDB01000036.1, read on the forward strand.
GCGGGGAGCACCATCACCCGGACTGACGGCGATGGCAGCATCACGGTATTTACTTACGATGCCGCGCGCGCAGCCTATGTCAGTACCGACGGCGGCGGCGCCTACCAGACGCTGGTCTTCAACTCCGCCACCAACCGCTGGACCTGGCAAGCGGACCACAACGACCAGTTGGGCATCTACGAGATCTACGACGGCGTTACCGGCCTGATCGAGTCCAAGGCCGACCACCGCTATGGCGTGAGTTTCACCTATACCTACGACAGCAACCAGCAACTGGCCAAGGTGCGGGACGCGCGTGGCGACGAGACTTACTTTGACTACCTGAACGGCAACGTCAGCAAGATCCGCACGGTGTTGGCCGGAACGACGGGCGACTTCAGCCGGGTCAGCTACCAGTACGACACTTCGAACCGCCTGGCCAGCGTCATCACCGACCTGACGCCGGAAAACCAAGCCGACGCCAAGACGTACACGGTCAGCTACACCTATCTGGGCACGTCCTCGCAGGTGGAGACAGTGACGCAAAGCGATGGCACGCGCCTGACCTTCGCCTATGTACTCCACGACGGCAAGAACAAGGTGGCGAGCGTTACCGACGCCCTTGGCCGCAAGACTTCATTCGATTATTCGGTGGGCGGCAAGACCACCGTCACCGATCACCTGGGCTACAAGACTGCTTATGCCTACGATGCAAAGGGCCAACTGGTCAGCATCACGGCGCCCGCGGTGGCTGGTGTCTCGCAAATCACCCAGTTCGAGTACGACGCCTCGGGCAACGTCTCGCGCACCATCGATGCGCGCGGCCTGGCGACTTCGTACGGTTATGATGCCAACGGCAACCGGATCCTCGAACGTGATGCTACTGGCGCGACCGTCACCCGCGTCTATTCGAGCTCCAATAAACTGCTGAGCGAAACGCGCTATACCGACATCGATCCTGACGGCGCCGGCAGCCTGATGCCGACCCAGAAGATGATCACGCGTTATGTCTACGACTCGTACAATTTGCTGCGTTTCGTGGTCAGCCCGGAGGGCAGGGTGCAGGAGTACCGTTACGATGCCCAGTTGCAGCGCACGGTGGAACTTGCCTATATCGGCGCCAACCTGGCGGACACCAGCCCGGAATCCGCCTATACCTTCGACGCCATGCTGGCCTGGTCGCAAACCACGCCAGTCAAGACGGCAGCGGCAAGCCGCATCGACTATGCCTACGATGTGCGCGGCATGGTTACGCAGACGACGTCTCACGCGGCGACTGTTGGTGCGGCAGATGCGGCGCCGGCCACCGGCCCGGATACGGCAATCGTGCGCCATGTGTACGATCAGGCCGGCCAATTGCTGCAATCGATCGATGGCAACGGCAACACGACCACCTATACCTACGATGGCCTGGGCCGTCTCCTGAGCACCACCGACGCGCTGCAAAACAGCATTCTGCGCACTTACGACGACGCCGGCAATCGGGTTGTTACCCGTCGCGCCGACGGCGTGACCAGCACCGCGACCTACGACAAGGCAGGCCAGTTGCTGTCCACTGTGCTGGCCGATATCAGCGGCGCGACGCTGGGCACCACCAGCTACCTCTACGATAACGTTGGCCGCCTGCGCACTGTCACCGACCCGAAAGGGGCGCGCAGCCATATCCTGTATGACGAGGCGGGCCGCAAGGCGGCGACGATCACGGCGGCAGGCAGCATGACAGAGTACCGTTACGACGCCAACAACCAGGTCTCCATGACCGTCGTCTATGCCAGCCCGGTCAGCCAGGCTTCGCTGGCGGCATTGGTTGGCGCGGATGGCAAGCCGTCCGTCGCAACATTGGAGACTGCCGGTGTGCGGCCTGCGACGTCCAGCGCGGACCAGCGCGAATGGCGCCTGTACGACAATGCGAACCGCCTGGTCAAGTCGGTCGATGCGCTTGGCTATGTCACTGACTTTGCGTACGACGGCGCGTCGCGGCTCCTTGATGCGACATTGCGCGCGACGGCTATCAACCTGAGCACATTTGCCGCCAATCCTGTTGCCGCAAACGCTACGCCTGCTGCCAGCGCTTACGACCGCATCGCGCGCAACGGTTACGACAAGGATGGCAAGCTGCGCTTTTCGATGGACGGCGAGGGCTACCTCACAGAATTGCGCTACGATCCGGCGGGGCGCCAAATCAGTACGACCCGTTATGCAATTGCGGTGGAGCCGTCTCCTCGCCAGGGGGCGGGGTGGGCATCGACAGTGTACAGCTCCGCTGATGTCACCACCAGCACCACCTATGACGGGCGTGGCCTGGTATCGAGCCAGGTTGACGGCGCGGGCAACGCGACCGCGTTCACCTACGATGCCATTGGCAATATCCTGACTTCGACCACGGCAGGTGTGGTCACGCGCTTCGTCTACGACAAGCTTGGCCGCCTGACGGAAAAGCATGCCGATGCCAATGGCAGCAATGTCACCAGCAAGACTGCATACGACGCGCAAGGCAACAAGATTGCCATCACCGATGCTGCAGGAAAAACCACGCACTTTGTCTATGATGCCTACGGTCGCCAGGTTTTCAGCATCGACGCGCTCGGTATCGTAACGGAAAACAAATACGACACCAACGGCAATGTCGTGGGCACGATCCGCTACGCCAAACCGATCGATCCTGCGCGCATCAATAGTACCGACAACGCGACCAATACGTTTGCGGGCCCGAACGCAAGACTGTACGGCACCAGCGCGGCGATTGATACCGGCAAGACCTATAAGGTCCGCGCTCGCCTGCGGCAAGTGAGCGGCACCGGCGCCATTTATGTTGGTGTTGCAACCACCGACGCCAATGGCAACCAATTGTGGAACAGCACCGGCCAGAACTTCTCGTTCCCGGGCGCGGTGAACGTGCAACTGACACCCGAAATGGGCTGGAAGGAGTTTGAAGGTACCGTCACTGGAGAATACACTGCGTCGGCAGGGGTCTATGACGCCAATAAATTCTTCGCAGGAAGCAAGAACGGTGGCCCGGTACTGTTCTTCAACTATCCAGGCACCAACGGGCCGGACGGCACGGCCAAGGTGGAAGTGGACTACCTGGAGCTGGTTGATGTTGCCACCGGCAAGGTGTTGAACCAGAACGGGCAGATGGCATCCGGTACAACAGGCTGGGTCAGTGCCACAACAGTTGTGAATGCCCTGAGTCCGGCTACGGTGCGTGCCATGCTGACAGGCGAAGCGGGCGCTGTCGAGTACCAGCGTTACGACGGAAACGGCCGGCTGACGTGGGCAGTGGACGCAACTGGCGCGGCTACGCAAATCGTTTACGATGCCAAAGGCAATGTCGTAAAACGCATTGCTTACACGGAACCTCTGTCGGCATCGGCGCTCAACGCCCTGGCTGCGGACGTGAACGCACTGCCTGCGCCATCGTCTGTTTTCAGCGCCACGAACTATGTTTACGATGCCGGCAACCGGCTGGTGTTTACCGTCGACGCATTGGGCTCGGTCGTTGAGACGCGGTACGACGCTAGCGGCCACGTGACGGCAACGCTGCAATACGCCAAGACAATCGATCCCCTGCAACTTGGCAATCCGGTGACTATCGCCGCAGTAGCGGCGCTGGTTGCGCCGAACAGTGCGTTGGCATCGCGCGCTTTCCAGCGTTACGATGATGCCGGCCGCCTGGTCTGGAGTGTTGATGCCAGCGGCGCCGCTACGGCGCTGGTTTACGACGCCCGCGGCAATGTGATTGAACGCAGCACCTACAGTATGGCGCTGGACGCCGCTACCATCAGCAAGCTTGATATGGATCCGGGCTTCCGTCCCGCGCCAGCGGGCCAGGCATTCACGACGCGCTATGTGTACGACGGGGCTGACCGCCTGCTGTTCACCATCGATCCGCTCGGCGCGGTCGAGGAGAAGCGCTACGACGCCAACGGCAACGTGGTGCAGACCTTGCGCTACACCAAGCCTATCAATCCAGCCGCCGTCGGCTCGGACAACCGCACCTTGTCCATTACCGGCGCGGCCGGTTACAACCTGGACGGCAGCGTCGTTGCCGTCGATACGAACAAGACCTATACCATCCGCGCCCGAGTGCGCCAAACCAGTGGCAGGGGGGCGATCTATATCGGCGTCACCACGCTCGACGCAGCCGGCGCCCGGATGCCCAACCCAAGCGGTGGCACGCCTACATTCCCATACGCAGCCGCATTCAATGTCACGCTCGACGCGGCAAACGGCTGGCAGGAGTTTGAGGGCACGATCTCCGGCGCCTACTCGCCCTCCGGCGGGATCTACGACTTCCACCGATTCTTTGCCGGTACAAAGAGCATCAAGCCGCTGATCACCTACAACAATGAAGGTGTCAGCGGACCTGATGGAAAGATGGGCATCGAGGTTGATTACCTTGAGTTCATTGATGCCGCAACCGGCGAAGTGCTGAACGCCAACGCCGATATGGCCTTGGGAACGACCGGCTGGACCGGCCCAGGAACCCAGGTAGCCACCACCGACAGCTCGACCCGCGAATCGCGCGTACGCCAGCAGCTGGGGGCCGGCGCCGATTGCGTGCGCGAGTTCAAGAGCTACGACGCCCTTGGCCGCCTGACCTGGCAAGTGGACGGGACCGGCGCGGCGACGCAGCTGTCCTACGACGTCAAAGGCAATCTCGTCAAGCGCCTGGAGCACCGGGAAACCCTGAACGCGACTGCGCTGGCGGCACTGGCCGCGAATCCCGGGGCGGCTCCAGTGCTTGGCGGCGATGCGTTCTCCAACTTCGTCAGCCCAGGCAATACCACGCAATACGTCTACGATGACGACAATCGCCTGGTGTTTACGATCAGCCCTGTTGGCGGCATCACGGAGACCAAGTACGATGCACTGGGCAATGTGGTGCAGACTGTAAGCTATGCCGCCAGCCTCTATCCTCAACTGTTTGCTGGCACGGATGGCCGCACCATCCTCACCGCAAGCACTCTCAACTCGACACTAAGCGGCTCGTACTCGGCCGTTGACGTCAACAAGACTTACACCGTTCGGGCGCGCGTGCGCCAGGTAAGTGGGGACGGGACCGTGTACGTTGGCGTCGTCGCCAAGGACGCTGGCGGCTCCCTGATCGTCAATGCCGGTGGCTACACCCACAACTATGCGGGTGGGATTGTGCGCCTCAAGCCCGAAATGGGCTGGCAGACCTTTGAAGGCAAGATCACCGGGACTTTCCCGCGCGGCGTAGGGCAGTATGACGCGCACAAGTTCCTGGAGGGCACCGTGAGCGCTGCGCCGCTCCTGCTGTATAACTATGGCGGGGTGAATGGTGCAGATGGCAAGGCGACGACCGAAGTCGACTACCTCGAGTTCATCGATGATGCTACCGGCCAGGTGCTCAATGCCAACGGTACGATGTCCTCCGGCGTTGCCAACTGGTCCGACATCTATGGCGCCGCGAGCGGTGCCGCTGGCGTGAACAGCTATGCCGTCAGCGAGGCGCAGATCCGTGCCATGGTGGCGACACGAGCCGACATTGCCAAGGACTCGCAGCAGTTCTATCGTTATGACAAGGAAGGGCGCAAGACGTGGAGCGTGGACCCAAGCGGTGCGGTTACCCAACTTGTTTGCGACAGCAACGGCAACGTCATCAAGCGCATTGCATACAATGACGCGCTGGGCGATACCGCACTGGCGGCATTGCGCGCTGACCCTGCCGCCATTCCGGCGGTATCGGCGGCATGCACCATGACACAATATGTGTACGACGCCGACAAGCGCCTCGTCTTCACGATCGATGCACTCGGAGATGTCAGTGAGACACGCTATGACGCCAAAGGCAATGTAGCTCAGGTTTTGCAATACACGAAGGTAATCGACTCTACCGCCGTAGGCGTGGACAGTGTAGCCGGTACGCGCGAGGCGCGTGTCCGGTCCCTGTTGAGCGGCAACCCAGAAGTACGTGAGTTCAAGAGCTATGACGGCTCCGGACGCGTGCTATGGCAGGTGGATCCCTCCCGTACAATCACGCAGTTCGCGTACGACACGCGAGGCAACCTCGTCAAACGTGTGGTGCACAGCGCAGCCTTGTCGGATGCAGCTTTCGCGGCCCTGGTGGCGTCGCTTGGCTCGGCGCCCGCTGTCACAGCCGCTACCGCCCCGACGCTGACAAGCCCTGGCAGCACTAACCTGTATGTCTATGACGCCGACAGCCGCCTGATTTTCACGATCGATCCGGTCGGTGCAGTCAACGAAACCAGATACGACACGCTCGGCAACGTGGTGCAAACCGTGCGCTACGCAAATCCGATCGATCCGAAGCAGCTGGCCAGCACGGATGGCCGTACGCTGGCTGTCAACAGCTTTGCAAATACAGCTGCGACGGGAACCTATAGCCCAATCAGCACCAGTAAGACCTATACAGTCCGGGCGCGGGTGCGCCAGGTAAGCGGCAAGGGCACGGTTTATGTCGGCGTGCGCACCACCGACCAGAACGGGAACCTGCTGTCCAATGCTTCTGGCGCTGGCTACTCGTACGCGGGCGGGTCAACGCAACTGACTCCGGAAATGGGATGGCAATCCTTTGAGGGAAAGATCACAGGGCAATACGTTTCTGGTGTTGATCCATACGATGCGAACAAGTTCATTGCCGGCAGTGTCAATGCTGCGCCGCTCCTGCTGTTTAACTACTACGGTTCGCAGAGCGTCGATGGAAAACGCTTCGTCGAGATCGACTATATCGAATTGGTTGACGATGCGACCGGCAATGTCCTGAACGCCAACTGGAAGATGGAATCCGGTGTGGCGAGCTATTCCGGTACAAGCAACACTGGGGAGACCATCAACTCCCACGCTGTCAGCGAATTCCTCGTGCGGGATATGTTGAAATCGCGTGTCGATGCGACGAAGGACGCTGTCACGTTCCAGCGCTACGACAAAGACGGACGCCTGACGTGGAGCGTGGATGCTACCGGAGCCGCCACACAGTTCTTCTACGACAGCAACGGCAATATGGTGAAGCGCCTGGCGTACGCCGACCGCCTGACGCCGTCGGCGCTGGCATTGCTGGCTGCCGATGCAAGTGCAATTCCGGCGGTGACGGGCGCTTCGAGCATGACGCAGTTTGTATTCGACGCTGCCAATCGCCTGATATTCACAATCGATGCCAATGGCTCGGTGACCGAAAAACGCTACGATTTCAACAATAATGCGCTGGAAACGGTGCATTACGCGACGCCGATTTCGCCGTCAGCGGTCAGCATGACCGACAGCAGCACGCTCAGCCTGTGGGGATCGAATACGCCTTACATCGTCGGCGCTTACACAGCGATCGACACGACCAAGACTTACAAGGTGCGTTTGCGTGTGCGCCAGACCAGCGGCGAGGGCACTATTTACGCTGGCGTCATGACCAAGGATGCCAACGGTACGATCCTGAAAAATACGACTGCCGACGGGACGTATTCGTATGCCGCCGGTCTTGGAATCCGCCTGAAGCCAAGCATGGGCTGGCAAGTCCTCGAGGGCACCATCAGTGGCGAGTTCGTACCGGGGGCTGGTGCGTATGATGCGCACAAGTTCATCGCCGGCACCAAGACTGCAGCCCCGCTTCTGCGCTATAACTTCTACGGCACGCCGGGACCTGATGGCGGCCTCGGGATCGAGGTCGACTATCTCGAATTCATTGACTCTGACGGCAACGTCCTGAACGCCAACAGCGATATGTCAGCGGGTACTAGCAACTGGACGGGTGTTGGTAGCGTGAAGGCCGTCAACATCCCCGCGCCAATCGTGCCAATGACGCGCCAGATGCTGGTCGCCGACGCGGCGAACGACACCCGCGAATTCAAGCGCTATGACAAGAATGGCCGCCTGGCCTGGACCGTCGATGCGCTCGGTGCGACCACGCAGCTGATCTACGACGCGAAAGGCAACTTGGTCAGCCGCATTGCCTACTCGACTGCGCTGAGTCCTGCGGCAATGGCAAAGCTGGCTGCCGACACTTCAGCGATCCCGATGCCTGGCAACGGCTTCGCGGCAACCAACTATGTCTACGACGACGCCAATCGCCTGGTCTTCACGATCGACCCGCTCGGCGCCGTCAGCGAGAACCGTTACGATGCCAGCGGCAACGTGACGGAAACGATCCGCTATGCCACGCCGATTGATCCACGCCTCAACAAGAGCATGGATGGCAAGACGGTTACGCAGTGGGGCCTCAACGGCGCCCACTCGGGCAGCACTGTCGCAATCGATACCAGCAAGACCTATGCGGTGCGTGCGCGTGTGCGCCAGGTGACGGGTTCCGGCAGTTTCTATTTGGGCGTTGTCGCCCTCGACGCCAACAAGAACTGGCTCACGCAGACGAATGCACCGGGCAACCCTTATCCGGGCGCGAATGGCGTCCTGTTGACGCCCGAAATGGGTTGGAGGGAATTCGAAGGCACTATTACGGGCGAGCAGTTGATCAGCCCAAGCTCATACGACCCTAACAAATTCTTCCAGGGCACCAAGTTCGCGCAACCGCTGGTATTCACCAACATTAGTGGCCAGGTAGGCGCTGACGGTACCGCCGGCGTCGAAGTTGACTATATCGAACTGGTAGACGTTGCGACCGGGCAGGTGCTGAATGAAAACAGCCAGATGGCAACTGGCGCTGCCGCCTGGAGCGTAAAGAACGATACCTTCAACACGCTGAATGTGGCGAAGGTCAGTCAACTGCTGCAGGCCGATGCGACCAAGGACATCCGTCAGCGCAACCGCTACGATGCCAATGGCCGCCTGACATGGAGCATCGATGCGCTGGGCAGCGTGGTTGAACACCGCTACGATGCAGCTGGCAACCTGAGCAAAACCATTGCCTACGCCAACGGCCTGGCAGGAACGCTGGCCGACGGCGCAGTCCCGCAAGTGGTTGCAACCGTTCCAGGCAGCGGTGCTTACGTCTTGAGCAACGTGCTTGACCGCGTAACCAGCTATGCCTACGATGCAAGCGGCCACCTGATCAGCAGGACCGACGGCGTCGGCACCGCGGATGCCAGCACGCAAAGCTGGGCGTACGATAAGGCCGGCAATGCGATCCGCCACACGGACGGGCGTGGCAATACCACGTGGTCGGCCTACGATGCCGCGAATCGCCTGGTGCGCCAGGTCGATGCTGCCGGCTATGTGACCGCGCGCAGCTACTATGCAAACGGCCAGCTCAAATCCGAAACCCGCTTCACCAATCCGGTCGCTCTGCCTGCAGCTGCAAATGACGCCTGGGCATATGACACAGCGACCAATCCGGTTGCCAATACGGATCCGTTCAAAGGCGACCAGACCACTTCGTGGACGTACGATAGCGCCGGACGCATGCAAACCTCGACTGACGCGTCGGGCGGCGTGACCTTCTATGCGTACGACGGCCTGGGTAACCTGACCGATACGACTGTCGCTTATGGCACAAATGCCGCAGCCACAGTGCACCGCGTGTACGACCGAGCCTCGCGAGTGGTGACCGAGACGCGTGCATACGGCACCGTCGACGCCTTCACTACCCAGTATGGCTACGATACCTGGGGCAACCAGACCACGATTACGGCCGGTGGCGTAACAACCAACCAGTACTTTGATGCGCTGGGTCGCAAGACCGGCGTGAAAGACGGCAATCAGGCAGTCACCACCACGACCTACAACGCCTTCGGCGACATCGTCAAAGTGACGGATGCGCGTGGCAACGCCGGCTACTTCTATTCTGACGCGCTGGGCCGCGTGACGATGCAGGTTGACCCGGAAGGTTCGGTCAGCGAGACTCGCTACGATTTGCAGGACAACGTCGTCAACATCATCCGCTACGCCAACAAAGTTCAGGGTACGGTCAACGAAAATACCAGGCCGCAGGTGTTGCCAAGTGCAGGCACCGGGGTATTTGTTGTGCAAAGTTCTAACGACCAGTACCAGAACAGCTATTTCGACGTTTTAGGCCGAGTCAAGGGTACATTTACGGGAAGCGATGGAGCTGCGTACTACACCGAAACCTTCTCTTATGACGGTAACGGTAACAAGCTCACGATGACGTCGCGTAATGGTGGAGTGACCACTTACGAGTACGACAAGAATAACCGCCTGATCACTGAAACCCTGCCGATCACGAGCAAGAATGCCGCCAACGCCGACGTCGCGGTGCAAAACCGCCTGGAATACGATGCGCGCGGCAACGTCGTCAAAAAGATCGAAGCGTACGGCTTGCCAGAGCAGCGCGTGACGACTTATGTCTTCGATAAGCTGAACCGCCAGGTCAAGGAGATCGGCGAGGCAATCAACACCTTCGATGCGACGACCAGGCAAGACTTGCTGGTGACCCCGGTCAAGGAGCAGAAGTACGACCAGCGCGGCAACCTGATCGAAGAAATCGACGTACGTGGCGGTCGCACGCTGCACTTCTTTGACAAAGGCAACCGCGAAACGGGCCGTATCGACTCGCTCGGCACCTACACCCGCTTTACCTACGATATCGCGGGCCAGAAGGCGAGCCAGACCATCTATGCCAATACGGTGCAGGTGGTTGGCGGCGGCGCGATCCCGAATGCGACTGCGCCAGTCCTGCTGGCGCCGGGAGCTGCACTGCCGGCCAGTGGCGCTTACCTGCGCACTGACACGGCGAACGACCGCACCACCAGCTTTACCTACGATAACGTAGGTAGACTGAAGACAACCGTGGTGGACGGCATTACGACGGGTGTCTTCAACAAGGCGACCAACCGCTACGTCGTCACCACCGGCAGCACCATCCGCACCCAGACCTTCTACGACGCCACCGGCAATGTGGTCAAGACCATCGACGCCAATGGCAACGTGACGCGCAACTATTACAACCGCGCCGGCCGGTTGATGGCCACCCTGGACGCGATGCGCTACCTGACGGTCTACCAGTTCGATGGCAACGGCAATATTTCGACCCAGGCGACCTACGCGAACGCAATTGCGGCAAACGTGGTCGTTGATGACAACACCACGCTGCCTCAACTGACTCTGGTCGCCAGCCCGGACGACAGGATCACCAATTTCACCTACGACCGCCTGGGCCGCGTCAAAACCGAATCGCGCCTGAACGTCGCGTATGCGGTGGTGGATGGCAATACTGGCGCATTGACCGAAACCACCGGCACCGCGACCACCACCTACGAATATGATGGACTGTCGAACGTCACCAGGCGCACGGATGCAAACGGCGCCGTGACGGATTGGCAGTACGACAAGGCGGGGCGCAAGACCAAAGAGCAGCAAGCCGCTTTCGTCGACTATCGCGGCGTGTCGGTACGGACCACCACCGATTTCGAATATAACGGCCTGAACCAGGTGCGGCGCGAGATCGCGCGCGGGGAAAACGACGCGGTCGAAAACGACGACCGCATCACCCGCTATTACTATGGCGCCGGCGGCCACCTGGTCAGCCAGTTCGACGGCGAGAACGCGCAGATCGACTACCGCGTGGATGCGGCGGGCAACATTACCAGGAAAACGCTGGTGGGCAGGGTCAACGCCGACGGCGCGAGCGTGAACGACGTGACGTATTACTGGTATGACGCGCAAGGCCGCGAGACCCGCCACACGGACGGCGCCACCAACACCGCGGTCGAAACGCGCTACAACGCCTTTGGCGAAATTTCCGGCAAGCGTACCAATCCTGCACCGGGCAGTACGGAGTGGGCCGAATTCACGGATTACGACCAGGCAGGCCGCGTATGGCGCAGCAATGCCGGCGACGGCATCACGCACATGTACGTGACGGACGCCAACGGCAACACGACGCTCAAGCTCGATCACGCCAGGACCGACCTGCGCAATTCGACGTTGGCAAGTGCCTTGAGCATGGTCGACTCCAACCAGTTCTACAGCGTATTCGACGCCCGCAACCAGCTGAGCGACACCTACCAGCCGCCAATGGACGGCCAGCACAGCATCATCACGGTGGAACAGGCGCTGACGCAGAAGCAGGGCACCAGCTTTGCCGGCGTGGGTGGCGACGTTGGAATGTGGGTGGCCTCGGGCCTGAACAGTGCTGCAGCGGCAGTGATGCCGGGTACGCCGGGGGCGGTAACGATTGCACCTGCGCTGTTCGCAGCAGTGACTTTGACAGACCGCTACTCAGTCGCAACCAAGTACTACGAGGGTTCGGCATTCCGCTCGGCCTCGCATACGGTGACTGTATCCGTGCCTGACACCAGTTCCTGGGGCTCCGGCGCAGTCCGCGTCGACATCTCGATCCCTGCGAGCGGATCGCTGATGGGTTATGACGGATCGTTCTATCCGACCGCCGCCGCCCCATCGCTCACCTTCAACGAACCGGTTGACTGGGAGTCGGGAGAAGGGGCAGGCGGGCGTGACTTCACGATCACGTTCTACAAGGAAACCGCCAGCGGGCTGGTGCAACTCAACTCGCAGAAGGTGTGGCGTTCGGCGCCGGGGGGCGGTACCACGACGGTCAATGCATCGATTGCCACCACCGGCAATACGATCCGGTTCATCGATCAAAGGCCGGATACCCAACGCCTGGTCCTGATGACACGCCCGACCGGCAGTACCGGCGGCTGGACCATCAACAATGCGTCGAAGGCCATTGTCAACAACGCGTACCGTGACGGATGCTTCAATTTTGACTGGTCCGGCATGCAACAAGGCAGCTACGAGTTCCGCTACGTTTGCTTCAATGGCAGCAACGAGGTTGTCAACTCCCAGCAAGGCACGATGGTGCTGAACGCCAGCACCCCATCGATGTCCCAGATGAGCCACACGATGGGCGGTGCGGGGCGGGCTTTCGTCGATTCCGGCAACAACATCGTGTTCAACGAGCTGGGTGGCCAGGCCACCAGCCTGACGGTAAGTTACAGGCTCCCAGGCGGCAACTGGACCACCCTGGACATGGCGCCATCGACCATTGGCGGCACGCAGTTGCCGGGTTGGTTCACTTTGTCGACCGCTGGCATGCTGGCGGGCACGTACGAGTACACGATCGAGGCCAAGAATGGCACCGGCACAACGCTTACCAAGTCGAGCAGCAATTTCACTATTGGCTCGCCGATCACTGTCAATGATCCATCCGGTGTGTCTGTGCAGACCAGCCCATTGACGAATGTCTCTATCGCCGCAATGGCCGCGACGACACGCCAGGCAACTTTATATCGCGACATCAGTTCGACCCCGGTCTATGACAAATTTGGGGACGAAATCTATACCAAGCCCAACCCCCCCATCAATTCGCTTTCGGTGCAGATACCGGATACCAGCGCATGGGGCGATGGCGCGGTCCGACTCGCAGTAAGCATTGGTGGCAGCACCAGCAGTTACGGAACCTATTCGGGTGCGAGTGGCAGTGCCACCGCGCCATACACCCAAAATGCCATCTCGATGTATTTGCCTGAAACGCTTACCGGTGGTGGTGGTAATCCATCCACCAATATCTGGTGGGCGTTATACAAACAGACCGTTAACGGCGAGCTGGCTGTGGCGTGGTATTCGGGCACGATCATGCCTGAGAGCCAGACAATGCCCGTACAGACGTATGAAAACTGGATCGCATTCGACACCCAGCCAACCAAGGCAAGCCGGATGATCCTGGAATTGCGCGGAAAATCGGATTTGGGCGGATGGACTGTCAGGTCGGTTGATCAGCAATGGATCAAAGCCGCCCCCACGACCGGGCGCTTCGCACTCAACTGGACGGGCTGGACGCCGGGCACCTATACGTACCGGACGGTGGCGCTTGATGACAATGGGAACGTACTGCAGACCGGTAGTGGTGAGATCGAACTAGGCTCGACCCCGAGGGTGACTCCTCAAACAAATGACCTGATCGGCGGTGCGGGGCGTGTATTCATGGATCCGACTGGCAATCTTCATTTCACAGAGCAGGGCTCTGCCGCCACGAAGCTGTCGATCCGTTACCGTAAGAAGGGCTCTGCTGAGCTGTGGAGTCCACGTACTGAGCTCACGCCTGCTGTGCTCGGCGGTCAGTCGACACGGGGCTGGTTCATTTTCAATCCGGCTAACATCGCGGAAGCCGACCTTGAGTATGTGATCGAAACACGCAACGATAGTAACCAGTTGTTGAACAAGACTGCCGGCACCTTTGTGAAGATGAATGCTGGCTCAGTGTCGGCCTTGGCAGGATATTCCGAGCCCCCGGTGGTCACGCGCTTTGCCGGTCAGCCGGTGAATACGGCAAACGTACGCCTGTCGTACCGGGTGAAGGGTAGTGGCGCCTATACCACGGTGAACCTGCCAAAAGTCACCACGGGCATATTTGACTGGGCCAGCAGTGGCGTCTTCAATTCGGACACGGAAAGCCGCGACTACGACTACATCTATGAGAGCCAGGATAGCAACGGTGTGGTGATCAACCAAGCCCACGGTATCGTCACCCTGGGACGCGATCCTAAGATCGCCTCGCACGTCAAGGACTCGTTGCCGACCTTGGCAAGCTTCAACGTCCCGGCCAACAATCCAGTCGCCGCGACAGCAACCACGCTGGTGCTGCAGTACCGCATGCTGGGCAGCACCGGTGCGTTCACTACAAAAGAGTTGTCAAAAAATGCGAACGGCGCATTCGTGTGGGATGCCAGCGCGCTAGTACCACCAGGGACCAGCGGCGCCATTGACTACGCCTTCACCCTCAAGAATGGCAGCACCGTCCTGAAGCGCGACGATGGCACTGACATCAAAGTCGACGGCGTGCTGTACCTCGGCCCGACAGATGGAGAAGCACAGCTCAAGTGGCAGGAAACCGGCACCGTCAGCAACGTGGCCCTGATCCATCACGCCCAGAAAACCAACGCCTTCGGCGAAGTGGTATCGGAGACCAATGCACGCGGCTACACCACCGTCAGCGTATATAACGCATTGGGCAAGCTGATTCGCAAGGAAGACCCGAACGTCAGCGTCACGCTGTCGAACGGCTACCAGCAAAGCATCACGCCGAAAACGTATTACTACTACGACCGCGCCGGCCGCATGTTGGCCCAGCGCGACGCCAACGGTAACCTGACCAGCCAGGCGATGGTAGCCAGCAGTGGCGCTGTAACTGCGGAGTTCCACGCCGACGGCGGCATCAAGGTCAACGGCTACGACATCTTTGGCGACCTCCGTTACGGCAGGGACGAGATCAACCAGCGTACCGACTATTCTTACGATAAGAATGGCAGGCTCACGCTGATCCAGCGTCCGCTGCGCACCGACGGCATGCGCGCTGAAGTCTCCATGACCTACGACCAGGCCGGTAACCGCATTACGCAGGCCGCTACCCCCGACGCATCTGCCACGCTGGCGTCGTACACCAACAAGACTTTCTACGACAGCATGGGCCGCGTGTCGAAGGTTGTTACCCCAGCTGGCCGGAGCAGCAACTACACCTACGAGTGGGATGCCAATATCAAGAGCACCGGCGGGCGCGTGGTCGGCGGCTGGCGCCAGACGGTAGGCGATCCTATGGGCCGTACCGTGATCGACGAGATCGATGCCTACGGACGCACCACCGCGCATACCGACCTGGGTGGGCACAAGTTCTTCTACAACTTCAATACCGCCGGCTGGCTCGATTCGCAGAGCGGCACCACCGGGCAGAATATCTCTTACACGTACTACGCCAACGGCTACGTCAAGAGTATCCGCGACGTTGCGCTGAACACAGAAACCGCGTACGAGTACGACTCGGTAGGCAATCGTGTGTACGAGTCCTACAAGCGCACGGTGAACGGCCAGGTCGAATACCTTGAAAACTCCAGCGTTGATTACGATAGCAATAACCGCGTCATCCGTATCCGCGACCCGCGTGCCGACATCCAGTACGAATACGATGCGGTAGGCAACCGCCGGCGCGTGCGCAGTATGTACCACGACGGCCTCGATGGCTCGGTCCAGGTCCAGGACTACTGGTACGACTACGACAATATGAACCGCTTCACCCTCACGATGGGCAAGCTGTCGTCGGTCAATGGCGCCCGTGGCACCAGCGTTGCCGACACCAGCGTGCGGGTGGTGCTGGGCGATCGTGGCAGCGAAGGTGTTCAGGTCTTCTACAACAAGGCCAGCCAGCGCAAGACCACTGTTGCGGCACGCGACGGCCATCGTGAAGACTACACCTACGGCGTTGAAGGCTACCTCGAATTCACCTACATCAACGCGGACGCCAGCGCACAAGGTGCATTGGCATCGATGCGCGTGAATGACAGATTGGGACGCACCGTTGGCTACACGGAGTACACCAACGGCAACATCAGCTACCAGCGCAGCACGGTGTACACGGCCGATGGCCGCCAGAAGAGCCAGACCGGCACGGACGGCACCACCACCTACTACTATTACACCCAACGCGTGGGCAACGAAGACAGCCTCACCGGCATCAGCTCCGACGGTGCAGGTGAACTGGCGAAGGTGCAGACCGAAAAAGCCGGCGCCGCGACCATCACCAACGTCACCGCTTACGACTATTGGGATGACGCCAAGCAGCGCAGCCAGACGGTCAGCGGCGAAACGCCGTACAAGCCCGACACGGTCTGGCGCCCAGGTGTTTCGTCGTTCAAGTATGACGTGAACGGCCACCTGGTGCAGGCGATCGATGTCGTCGGTAATGTGACCTTCAACTACATCAGCAATGGTCAGGGCCTGGTTCTCCGCCGCGAGCAATTCAAGGGCAATACGATCGGCATGATCCACCGCTACATGTACCTGAACGGGAACATGGTGGGTGACGTCGGCAACGACGGCGACGCGCACCTCGACTATGCTCAGACGCTGGCCCGCCCGAACCAGAGCCGCGAGCAGATGTACAAGAACTGGCGCCCGGTCAGCAGCGCCGACTTCGACCAGAACTACCAGCCGATCACGCGCGAATACCCGGCAGCGACGGGCAGCAGCTATACCGTCAAGGCGGGCGATTCGCTGTACTCCATCGCGGGAGCGGTGTGGGGCGATGTCAGCATGTGGTACCTGATTGCCGACGCCAATGGCCTGAGTGCGGAAACCGAGCTGTCGGCAGGCCAGACCCTGACGATTCCGAACAAGGTCACCAACATCCACAACAACAACGGCACGTTCAGGCCATACGAGCCGGGCGCAATCATGGGCGATGTCAGCCCGACGTTGCCGGATGCGCCGATGCCAGCGCCGCCGCCGAAGAAACATGGTTGCGGCATTGTTGGCCAGATCATCATGGTCGTGGTGGCAGTGGTAGTCACTGCGATGACAGGTGGAGCCGCAGCTGCATTCTTCGGCAGCCAAATCCTCGGGGCGATGGCGGGCGCTGCTCTCGGGTCCATCGCTAGTCAGGCGGTTGGGATTGCGATTGGCGCACAAGAGAAATTCAATTGGAAGAGTGTGGCGATCAGTGCAGTCAGTGCTGGAGTTACGTCTGGTGTCAGCAGTTACCTCGATCCAAGTGCAGCCAGCATGGCGGCGGGCGCTTCTCCAGGATTCGGAGAGGCCTTGAGCGGCCAAGGCTGGACAGCAGTTGCAGGCCGAGCTGTTCTATCCAATGTTGCGAGCCAGGCCACCGCAAACGTACTGGGCTTGCAAAAGGGTTTCAACTGGAGCAGCGTTGCCGTTAGCGCCATTTCGGCGCCGATCACGTCAAAAATTAGCGAGAAGATCGGGAGCTCTGATTGGGCCAATGCGAATTCGGCCCTTCGTATATTTGCAACAAGTACTGCATCTGCCGTGGTTTCCGCGGCAACGCGCGTGGCTGTGGTAGGTGGACGGATGTCTTGGGAGGCCGTGGCCGTTGACGCCGTCAGCAATGCGTTGGGTTCGAGCTTCGCGGAGCTGTTCGATTCCGACCGCGAGTTGAATGGCGCTCGTGCACGAAGCACAGCGCGGGCAAGGGCTCGTGGCGAGGCGATGCCAGTAATCGACGCGTTGCCAATGGAACCCATTCCGACGCCTGGACTAGCAGACGCCATCAACAATTTGCCGAGGGTGCCTTCGGAGCTGGATGAATTCAAGCTGTCGTTTAAGGAGGCTTCGAAGCTTCAGATCGAGAATGATGCAGCGGCTGTTGCAGGCATCGCTGAGGAGTTCAGCGCAGGCGACAAAGCACGTGCAGCTCGTCAGTCCGCGCTCATTCGTAAGTCGCTTGCGAGCCTGCCACCTCCACCTGCCTTTACGATTGGGGGCGAAGCGAGGCAATATTCGGACGCCGCTCAGTCAAACGGCCAACTATTCACTTCAGAAGACATTCAATACATGGAGCGGATGTTTAAAGGCGAACTGGGTGGGGGCAGCGGAGCAGCGTCTGGTGCGTTACTCTCTTTGCGGATGAATGGAATGCAGCCTTCGCCATTTGGAGCCGATCCCTACCATGGACCTGTAGACGTTCGCGGGGGGCCTGAAAGCATGCTGTCTATCTTTAATCCTGCAGAAAGGACGATAGACCCGAAAATTACGTCACGCGGCACAGCATTGAAAATGGATTTTGCACCAGTGGGAATTCAGTACTATGATAAAACTGATCCGACTTATCACGAGTACACAATGGACGTTGTCTTGTGCTATCGGTCGCAGCCGTTCTGTACAATTCCCCAGGTAGCCCCTTATGTCGACTATAACTCGGCGCCAAAAATGGGTTGGGATGGCCTTTGGAACGGTTTTGAAAAAATGGAAAGCGGCCCGCAGAACTTGATTGGCGGTGATCCAATTATTCATTCCGCTGATCTTGAAAAAGGAAAGTTTATCAATCAAACGCAAAAGGCGCATCGGTTCCACCCCGGCGCCGTGGAAAGTGATTTGTATTGGAAAAATGATGAGTTGCATTTGCAGACAGTCGGGTACGGTTACGCAAAATCAACACTTCATAAACCATTTAATTATGGGATCGGCGAGGTCTATTTTGGCCTGTGGCAGCAATCTCTTCGCACTCAGATTCAAGGGATTAATTCGACTTTGAACGCGCTAAATCAGAGAAAAGAATGAAAACAGTGGGTAAGTACTTAACGTTACTTTTAGTGTCATTCTTGTTGCTTGTCTACCTTATTCATGGGGGGCTTACCTTACAGGATTTCAAAGCAGCTTTTATCGGGATTCGTAGTGGTCATAGTTTGAATAGTATCCCGACAACTTTTCGTGGCTCCTTGGATGTTATTTCGCAAGAACGCTCAACCCGAAGTCTAAGTGATGCATTGATAGCATTGGCTGAGAAATACGGTATGAATCCTGCGTCGGGAATTTCAGGAGATGGCGTTCGATGGCAGGTCCAAATATATTGCCAGGGGAATTTTGTCGGAAATGTTACTACGCTAGGCAATGGTGAGCTCATACTTTTTCAAACGTCACCATATGGATTCAAAGAATCGAGTGATTATGAATCATTCAATCTTGAGATGGTTAATATACTTAAAAGGTATGGCGCCGTTCGGAATTTGGAGCGATTTGCCCCATTGGCTCGAGATGAGCTGCTTGCAAGGGGGGAATATATGAAAATGAATGTTACTTCGCAATGCAGCCCAGCTGGGAAATAGCGCAAATTTTTTGCTCTTGCACTAGCAGCCTGCTGAAATATCGCCCAGGTTGATTCAGTCATGCCGCTGGACTGTGGATGCTGGCCAAGTTATTTCACAAGATGGGACTTTGGGAGGAAACAGCGTCGATTTTCCCTATTTTTAAGGCTTTCTCCTCCGATTTCCCATCATGCTGCTACCTGAGGACGGATTTGTCCCAGGGAACGCATGCGCACCAAGTTGTACGCCGCCATGGTCAATACAAACATCTGGTCGACTTTCTTCAGGCCGCGCACCATGACCTGGCGCATGCCGCCGATGGACTTAGCCCAGCCGAAACCCTGTTCGATGAGCTTTCGCTTTTGCTGCGAGATCATATAACCCACGCTCTGCGCGATCGTTTCTGGTACGGCTGAACTACGCCCGGATTTGTTTTGCGCCACATGAGGGACAACGTTCATGGCCTGGCAGGCCTGCACGAATTCAGCTGCGTCGTAGCCCTTGTCCGCGCCCAATGTGATCTCGCGCTCTGGATCAACCATCGCCTGACGCGCATCGCCGATCATGGCCTTGGCCGCCTCGCGTTCGGCATATCCATCGGCCATCGTCACCACCGCATTGGCGATCAGACCGTGGCGGTTGTCGCTGAGCGTGTGGCCCATATAGCGCAATTCGCTGCCGGTGTTGTTGCCCTTGCGGTACAAGCGGGAATCCGGATCGGTTTTCGACTGGTGGGTGTCGTTGCTGCGCTTCTCGCCTTTGAAATTACGTAAGCGTCAAAGCAGCGCCGTCTTGAGCGCCACGCTGCTTTAACCGATGATGTTCCCAACACCGCTGGGAAGCGGAGTTTAAACGCCGGAGAATTTGGTAAGCGTCAAAGCAGCGCCGTCTTGAGCGCCACGCTGCTTTAACCGATGATGTTCCCAACACCGCTGGGAAGCGGAGTTTAAACGCCGGAGAATTTATCGGCGTAGTTCCAGGGCAGGAAGTCGTCCACTCGATTCACCGGATGGTCGGCGATATGAGCCAGCACGTAGCGCAGCCAAGCCTCGGGGTCGACACCGTTAAGCTTGGCCGTTCCGATCAGCCCATACATGGCGGCAGCGCGTTCGCCGCCACTGTCGGCGCCTGCAAACAGGAAGTTGCGACGGCCCAGGGCCACACCGCGCAAGGCTCGCTCGGCGGCGGAGTTGTCGATCTCGATGCGGCCGTCATCGCAATAGCGCGTCAGCGCCGGCCACAGTTTGAGCGAGTAAAGGATGGCGGATGCCGTATCGGACTTGCGCGACAACGTGGCGAGCGTGGCGTGGAGCCATCGTTCGAGGTCGTCTAGCAGTGGTCTGGCATGTCGCTGGCGAGTGGTGCACCGCTCGTCTGGCGGTTTGCCCCGTATGCTGTCCTCGATGACATAAAGCTCGCCGATCCGGCGTAGCGCTTCGGTCGTTATGGCCGATGGCCGCGCTGCGTGCAAGTCGTAGAATTTGCGGCGGGCATGAGCCCAGCATGCGGCTTCGCTCACTTTGCCTGTTTCGTAGATGGCATTGAATCCGGCATACGCATCTGCTTGCAGGATGCCGCTGAAGCTGGCTAGATGCGACTGCGGATGCTCGCCTTTGCGGTCGGGCGTATAGGCAAACCATACCGCTGGCGGCGTGCTGTCGCCGCTGGCGCGGTCGTCGCGCACATAGGTCCAAAGACGCGCCGTGCGCGTCTTGCCGTTGCCCGGCGCAAGCACCGGTAGTGGCGTGTCGTCGGCGTGCAGCTTGGTCGCCGCCAGCACATGTCGGCGCAGCGCATCGACCAGTGGGCGCAGCAGCGCTCCGGCGGCGCCGACCCAGTTGGCAAGCAAGGCGCGCTCCAGTTCCACGCCTTCGCGCGCATACATAGTGCTTTGGCGGTACAAGGGAATGTGGTCGGCGAATTTGGCCACCAGCACATGCGCCAGCAGGCCGGGGCCGGCCAGACCGCGCTCAATTGGGCGGCTGGCGGCCGGGGCCTGTACGATGGCATCGCAGCAGGCGCAGGCCAGCTTCGGGCGCACATGGCGAATCACACGGAAGCTGGCCGGGACATATTCCAGCTGCTCCGACACGCTTTCGCCCAGTACCCTCAATTTTCCGCCGCAGTCCGGGCATGCTTCACTGGCTGGCATCTGCACTCGCTCCTCGCGTGGCAGGTGGGCTGGCAGTGGCTTGCGCTCGGCCCTCTTGCGCGGCGCAACCTCCACCGGCGCTTGCGCCTCCGCCACGGCTGCTTCGGCTTCCAAGTCTTCCAGTTGCAGCTCCAACTGTTCGATCTGCTGGTCCAG
The DNA here is from genome assembly GCF_001425005.1 of Duganella sp. Root336D2. Classification (GTDB taxonomy): domain Bacteria; phylum Pseudomonadota; class Gammaproteobacteria; order Burkholderiales; family Burkholderiaceae_D; genus Rugamonas. The sequence continues at coordinate 418,986 of NZ_LMDB01000036.1, forward strand.
CTTTTCCGAGCGACGGCCGAACTGCATGCGCTTCAGCTTCGCCAGCACCAGCTTCAGATGCTCGATTTCGGCGGTGCGCGTAGACAGTTCGGCGCTCAAGTGTGCCACCTTCGCTTCGCTCGCCAACAATGCCGCGTCGCGCGCCAGCAGCATGGCTTTAAGCGCTTCGATATCGTTTGGCAGATTGGCGGCGTTGAGCATGCGACCAAGTTTACGCAAATCGTGCCATGTTTACAAGGCCGATTGCGGTCGCCAGGTGCGTTCTGGTCGGCGCCAGTCGATTCCTTCCAGCAGCATCGACAATTGGGCCTGCGTCAGCGCCACGCTGCCACTGCTGGCCTGCGGCCAGATAAAGCGGCCACGCTCCAGGCGCTTGGCCAGCAAGCATAAGCCGTCGCCGGTCCACCACAGCAGCTTGATCAAGTCGCCGCGCCGGCCACGGAAGACAAACACGTGGCCACTGAACGGATCTTCTTCCAACGCGGTTTGCACTTTCGCTGCCAGGCCATTGAAACCACTGCGCATATCAGTGGTGCCTGCGGCCAGCCAGACTTTCGTACCTGCCGGCAGGCCGATCATCGCAGCACGCGCTCCAGCACTTGTGCCAGCGTGGCGGCGTTGGCCTGGCCTTCGATACGCAGCCGCACACGCCCAATTTCCAACGTGATGATTCCGGCAGGGGCAGCTCCAACCTCAGTTTGCTGCGCCGGCGTCGTCATCACCACTGGCAGCAAATCATTCCCCGGCGCCGCCGCGCCGCCTACAAGCTGCCCTGCCTCGTATAGCTTGCGCCAGCTAAACACCTGGTTTGCATTGACGCCGTGCTCGCGCGCGAGGCGCGCTACAGAAACACCGGGCTGCATGGCCATTTCCACGAGCGTTCGCTTGAACTCCAGGGAATGCTGGCGGTACTTGCCGCGCGGTCCGCGCTCAATGACTGGTTGAAAATTTGTGTCCATAATTGAATTTGTGGGCACAACTGCTGTGCCAAAATTCGATCATGGATGGGGGCGATTCCTACGTCCAGACGGTGCTGGCTTTACGCTTACC
>NZ_LMDB01000037.1 GCF_001425005.1 Duganella sp. Root336D2
CCGGCTACGACGCCAACAACAACGTGSTGWCGGTGGAGCAGAAGGGCGGCAGCACGCGCACTTCGAGCTACACCTTCGACCGCTTYGACCGCCAGATCACGCACACCGACGCCTTCGGCGCCAAGGTATCGAGCACCTACGAYGCCAACGGCAACAAGCTGTCCACCCTGACCCAGGATGGRCAGGTRACCCGYTACGGCTACGAYGTGCTGAAYCGCCTGACCTCGGTGGTSGGCAARTCGGGCGTGACCAGCTACAGCTACGACCGCTCCAGCCTGGAAACGCGCATCGACTACAACAACGGCGTGGCCAGCGTCTTCAATTACGACAAGGCCGGCCGCGTCAGCAGCGTGCTGCACCAGAAAGGCGGCAGCAACCTGTCGCGYACYGATTACGAGTACGACAGCAACGGCAACCGCAAGNGGCAAGTCGGGCGTGACCAGCTACAGCTACGACCGCTCCAGCCTGGAAACGCGCATCGACTACAACAACGGCGTGGCCAGCGTCTTCAAYTACGACAAGGCCGGCCGCGTCAGCAGCGTGCTGCACCAGAAAGGCGGCAGCAACCTGTCGCGYACYGATTACGAGTACGACAGCAACGGCAACCGCAAGAAGGAGACCATCAACCGCGTCGCCGGCGCCCAGGTCACCAGCTACGACTACGACGGCGCCGACCGCCTGACCCGAACCGTGACCGCCAGCGCCGCCAAGTCGGTTGCCACCGACTTCGGCCTGGACGCCATGGCCAACCGCCTGACCGAAACCGTGACCACCACGGCAAACGGCGGCGCGCCAACGGTGAGCAAGCGCACCTCGACCTACGGCTCMCGCAACGAGCTGAAGACCATCGACGATGGCAGCGGCGYGATCACCACGCTGAACTACGACGGCGAAGGCAACCTGACCGAGAAGAAGCAGGGCAGCGACAGCACCATCTACCGCTACAACGGCAACGACAACCTGATNCGCCGCCAAGTCGGTTGCCACCGACTTCGGCCTGGACGCCATGGCCAACCGCCTGACCGAAACCGTGACCACCACGGCAAACGGCRGCGCGCCAACGGTGAGCAAGCGCACCTCGACCTACGGCTCACGCAACGAGCTGAAGACCATCGACGACGGCAGCGGCGTGATCACCACGCTGAACTACGACGGCGAAGGCAACCTGACSGAGAAGAAGCAGGGCAGCGACAGCACCATCTACCGCTACAACGGCAACGACAACCTGATCTCGGTCGCACGCAACGGCACCATGCTGGGCCGCTACAGCAACGACCACCTTGGCCTGCGCATCGAGAAGGAAGCCAAGGACCCGTTGCAGNGGCGTGATCACCACGCTGAACTACGACGGCGAAGGCAACCTGACCGAGAAGAAGCAGGGCAGCGACAGCACCATCTACCGCTACAACGGCAACGACAATCTGATCTCGGTCGCCCGCAACGGCACCATGCTGGGCCGCTACAGCAACGACCACGCCGGCCTGCGTATCGAGAAGGAGGCCAAGGACCCACTGCAGCCGGGCGCACCACCGGTCAAGCTGCGCACCCTGTGGGACGGCCGCAATGCCTTCCAGGACCGTGACAGTGGCGGCGAAGTCATCGCACGCTACGATAACGACGGCCGCCACCCGGTCGGCATGTGGCACCGCGACGACGGCAGCCAGGCACTGCACCGCGACGCGTTGGGCTCGATCGTTGCCACCACCGACGGCACCGGCAAGCTGAAGAGTGAAATTGTTTACGACGCCTTCGGCAACATCACCGAATCGACCGGTCAGAGCGCCAACAAGTTCGGCTACACCGGTCACCAGATGGATGCAGAGACCGGCCTGATTTACTTCCAGGCCCGTTACTACGACCCGCAACTGGGCCGATTCATCACACAAGACCCGTACGAAGGCGAGTGGCGCACTCCGCTGTCGCTGCACCATTACCTCTATGCGTATGGGAATCCAACCGTCTATGTCGACCTGAATGGTTACGAATCGATCTTCGCCAACATTGACAAGGCTGCCGAGGGTTGTGGGGCCTTTTCTTGCGCTGGGTGGGCGTTAGCCAAGGGAGCATACGCAGCAGCGACTTTTGGCTTTGCTACTGTGCATGACCCAGTACGGGATTTGTACGACGAAGGACAGATCAGCGGCGGCCAATATGCAGCACGTGGAATAGGCGGCGGCGCCGCTATCGTAGCCGTCAACGTCGCAGGCGTTGCCATAGGCGGAGTTGGTGCCAGTTCTGTGACCTCGCTGGGAAGCAAGGCGTTGATCGGGGCCGGGGTTGGTGGCCTCACGGCTGGCGGGACCGATGCGACGACTCAAGGGATTAACATAGCTGCAGGGTTGCAGGAGAATTATGATGTTCGACGCACTGTCATTGCGACCGGCGCAGGTGTTGGGTTCGGCGGCGCGGCACCTTTAGTAGGGCCGATTGTAGGGAAAGTTGCTGCAACAGAAACAGTGCGTAAGACGGCTGAAGCAGTTAATTCTGCCGCCCAAAGTGTAAGAAAGGCTACCAAGGAACTGCTGACACGAGAAAGCGGAGACCTTGGTATTGGTGGTTCGCGGCTATCTAATAAGAGTGTGCCTGCGGAACAATCCATTCCGTCATGGAAATTGACCGTTGGGGCAAAACTCGATAGTGACGGCGATAAAATAGGGCATGCATTCGTTTCAGTTCGTCCGCCCGAAGGTCCTGCTGTTACGAGAGGATTATGGCCGTTGAAATCCGATGGAATCCCTGGGTTCGATAACTTGACTGATGTAAGCGTCAACGCAGCGCCGTCTTGAGCGCCACGCTACTTTAACCGATGATGTTCCCAACACCGCTGGGAAGCGGAGTTTAAACGCCGGCGAATTTGTCGGCGCAGTTCCAGGGCAGGAAGTCGTCCACCCGATTCACAGGATGGTCGGCGATATGGGTCAGCACGTAGCGCAGCCAGGCCTCGGGGTCGACACCGTTAAGCTTGGCCGTTCCGATCAGGCCATACATGGCGGCAGCGCGTTCGCCGCCACTGTCTGCACCTGCAAACAGGAAGTTGCGACGACCCAGGGCCACGCCGCGCAAGGCTCGCTCGGCGGCGGAGTTGTCGATCTCGATGCGGCCGTCATCGCAGTAGCGCGTCAGCGCCGGCCACAGTTTGAGCGAGTAAAGGATGGCGGCCGCCGTATCGGACTTGCGCGACAGCGTAGCGAGCGTGGCGTGCAGCCATCGTTCGAGGTCGTCGAGCAGTGGCCTGGCATGTTGCTGGCGAGTGGTGCACCGCTCGTCGGGCGGTTTTCCCCGTATGCTGTCTTCAATGGCATACAGCTCGCCGATCCGGCGTAGCGCTTCGGTCGTCAGGGCCGATGGCCGCGCTGCATGCAGATCATAAAATTTGCGCCGGGCATGTGCCCAGCACGCGGCTTCGAGCACTTGGCCGCTTTCGTAAATGGCATTGAAGCCGGCATATGCATCGGCCTGCAAGATGCCGCGAAAGTTGGCCAGGTGTGCCTGCGGGTGTTCGCCTTTGCGGTCGGGCGTATAGGCAAACCATACCGCTGGCGGCGAGCTGTCGCCGCTGGTACGGTCATCGCGCACGTAGGTCCAAAGACGCGCCGTGCGCGTCTTGCCATTGCCAGGCGCCAGGACCGGCAGCGGCGTGTCGTCGGCATGTAGTTTCGTAGCCGCGAACACGTGGCGACGTAAGGCATCGACCAGTGGGCGCAGCAGTGCTCCGGCGGCGCCGACCCAGCTGGCCAGCACAGCGCGCTCCAAGTCCACACCTTCGCGAGCGTACATGGTGCTCTGGCGATATAAAGGGATGTGGTCGGCGAACTTGGCGACCAGCACGTGCGCCAGCAGGCCTGGGCCGGCCATGCCACGCTCAATCGGTCGGCTGGCGGCCGGTGCCTGCACGATGACGTCGCAGCAGGCACAGGCCAGCTTGGGACGCACGTGGCGGATCACGCGGAAGCTGGCCGGCACATATTCAAGCTGCTCTGACACGCTCTCGCCCAGCTGCTTCAGCTTCCCGCCGCATGCCGGGCAGGCGTCACTGGCCGGCATCTGCACCCGTTCTTCGCGCGGCAAGTGTGGCGGCAGTGGCTTGCGTTCGACCTTCCTGCGCGGTGCCACTTCCGTTGGCGCTTGTGCTTCCGCAATGGCGGCTTCGGCTTCCAGGTCTTCCAGCTGCAGTTCCAGTTGTTCGATTTGCTGGTCCAGCTTTTCCGAACGGCGGCCAAACTGCATGCGTTTCAGCTTGGCCAGCACCAGCTTCAGATGCTCGATCTCGGCCGCTCGGGTGGACAGTTCCGCGCTCAGATGTGCAACCTTCGCTTCGCTGGCAGCCAGCGCCGCATCGCGCGCTGCCAACGCAATCTCTTTCGCCAGCAGCATGGCTTTGAGCGCTTCGATGTCGTTTGGGAGTTCGGCGGCGTTGAGCATGTGGCCTAGTTTACGCAGATCGTGCCACGTTTACAAGGCCGACTGCGGCCGCCAGGTACGTTCCGGCCGGCGCCAGTCGATACCCTCCAACAGCATCGACAACTGGGCCTGGGTCAGCGCCACACTGCCGCTGTTGGCCTGCGGCCAGATAAAGCGCCCACGCTCCAGGCGTTTGGCCAGCAGGCATAAGCCGTCGCCGGTCCACCACAGCAGCTTGATCAAGTCGCCGCGCCGGCCACGGAACACAAACACGTGGCCGCTGAACGGATCTTCTTCCAATGCGGTTTGAACTTTCGCAGCCAGGCCGTTGAAACCACTGCGCATGTCCGTGGCGCCGGCGGCGAGCCAAACCTTCGTTCCCGCAGGCAGACCGATCATCGCAGTACACGCTCCAGCACTTGGGCGAGCGTGGTGGCGTCGGCTTGCCCCTCGATACGCAACCGCACGCGCCCGATCTCCAGCGTGATGTTGCTGGTGGCTGTAGCCGCCTCCGGCTCCGACGATGATGCCGCCATCACTACCGGCAGCAGCTTGCTGCCTTGGGCCGGCGCACCGGCCACCAGCTCCGCTGATTCGAATTGCCGGCGCCAGGTGAACACCTGGTTTGCGTTAACGCCGTGCTCGCGTGCTATGCGTGCCACCGACGCACCAGGCTGTGAAGCTAACTGCACCAGCGAACGCTTGAACTCCAGGGAATGCTGGCGATACTTCCCGCGCGGACCGCGCTGAATGACTGGTCGAAAATTTGTGTCCATAATCGAATTTGTGGGCACAACTGCTGTGCCAAAATTCAATCATGCTGGGACGAAATTATCCCGTCCAGACGGTACTCATAAGACGCTTACNTGTGTCCATAATCGAATTTGTGGGCACAACTGCTGTGCCAAAATTCAATCATGCTGGGACGAAATTATCCCGTCCAGACGGTACTCATAAGACGCTTACGTTGAAGATATGGCCCTGAACTTCACCGTCGCCGCTTAGGCGCAGGCTGCCGGAGGAAGTCCCGCCTGTCGCAAGACGCTCCAGGTAGGCATTCAAGGCTGGGTAGCTCATCGCAGGCTCCTCGGGGTAACGTGGGAGCCCAGTCTACGCCGCGGCCGCCGCACAAGTGAACGAAGGTTTCGGCATATCCAACTGCGTCTGCCGCATGTGGGAGAATACCGCCTGCAATGAAACAGAATCCCCTGACAGAAATCTACCGCGACGATTGGCTGCTGGCAGTGCACAAACCGGCCGGCCTGCTGGTGCATCGCAGCCCGATCGATCCGCATGAAACCGAATTCGCCTTGCAGTATGCGCGCGAGATGAATGGCGGCGAGTATGTGTACGCCGTGCATCGGCTGGACCGGCCCACCTCCGGCTTGCTCGTGTTCGCGCGCGACCAACAGACGGCCAGCGTGCTTGGTAAGGCGTTCATGGCCGGCGCAGTACACAAACGCTACCTCGCCATGGTGCGCGGCTGGGCGCCGGACGACGGTATCATCGACCATCCGCTGCGCGAAGAACCGGAAGACCGCCGCTGCAAGGACGAGGAAGCGCCGATTCGCGAGGCGGTGACGCGTTTCCGCCGCCTGGCGACGACCGAGATCCCGGTCGCCATTGAAGGCTACAGCAGCAGCCGTTACAGCCTGGTGGAGCTATTTCCTGAAACCGGCCGCCGCCACCAGTTGCGGCGCCATATGAAGCACATCAGCCATCCGATCATCGGAGATGCCAACCATGGGCGCGGGCGCCACAACCGCTATTTCGCGGAGCGCTTCGGCCTTGGGCGCCTGATGCTGGCGGCTGTCGGCATGTCGTTCAAACATCCGGTGCCGGGCGGGCTGCTGGAGCTCAGCGCCGCACCGGAAGCCAGCTTCCTGCAGGTGCTGTCAATTTTCCCCCGCGATAGCGGCATTCGCGATGCCGTAGGGGACGTGCCCGGTTGGGACGAACTCGCGCGCTGAATCGCAATGCATGGTCTGGTCGTCGAAGAAGATATCGGCGCCAAAGGCCTTGAGGAAGGCGCCCTTCGGCATGCCGCCGAGGAATAGCGCTTCGTCGATACGGATATCCCAGGCGCGCAAAGTGCGGATCACCCGTTCGTGCGCCGGCGCCGAGCGGGCGGTGACCAGGGCGGTGCGGATCGGTGCATCGTCGGCGCCGTGCGCTGCCTGGATCGCGTGCAGCGCGCCGAGGAAATTCTTGAACGGGCCGCCAGGCATCGGGTCGCGCGCGGCTTCCCTTTCATTGCGCGCAAAGGCGTCCAGGCCAAGCTGCTTGTAGATACGTTCGGAATCGTCGGAGAACAGCACGGCATCGCCGTCGAAGGCAATGCGCAGCTGGCCGCTGTCGTCCTCGCGGTGCGAGGGCAGGATGGTGGCCGCGGCATGGCCCTGGGCCAGCGATTCGCGCACGTCGTCCGGATTGGTGGACAGGAACAGCTGCGCGCCGAAGGCTTCCACATAACGGTGGGTGCTGGCGCCGGAGCAGAAGGCGGCGCGCCTGATGTCGAGCTGGTAGTGCTCGATGGAGTTGAAAATCCGGATGCCGGTGTCGGCGCTGTTGCGCGACAAGAGCACCACTTCCACCAGCGGCGCAGTGGGCGCGTCCTGGTTCAGGGCCAGCAGCTTGCGCACCAGGTTGAAGGCAGGACCGGGCTCCAGCACCACATGTTCGTTCTCGCGCTGGTGGGCGCAGTAGGCGGCCACTCCCTGGGATTCGAAGATGGCGTGGCTTTCGTCCAGTTGGAACAGGGCCCGCGATGAAATAGCGACGACTAGCTTCATATTTCCTCCTTTTGCTTATTGTCGCAGACGCTGCGACAGCTTGTGTCGCACGGCCTGCGACATAGGCTGTCGCAGCGGCGCCCAATACTGCTGCATCGTCAGTGAGTTCAGGAGGGGCAGTTTGGGAGATGGAAAATTCACCATGGGCGAAATCGCGGGCGCCATCGATTTCGTGCGGGGGCTGAATGCCGCGCGCAGCGGCTTGCTGGCTTGCCCCGTGTCGCGCCTGCAGGTCCGGTTCCGCCTGGGCTACCGGCGCGCCTGCGAGCTGGCAGGGCGGCTGGAGGAAATGGATGTGTGGGAGATCGTGGTTACGCCGAGCGGATTGCGGGGTGCGCGGTTCAAATAATTGCTACAATGAAATTTTTGACAACCTGGCATTTATCGGATGGCTTCCAAAGATTCCATGTTCCGGCAGTGGAATATGCTGCGGCTGGTACCGCGCGCACCACTCAGCATTACGGTTGCCGAGATTACCGAGCGCCTGGCCCAGGCTGAGTATCCGATCGACAAGCGCACGGTCGAACGCGACCTGAAGGCGCTGGAATCGCTGTTCCCTTTGCTGGTCGATGAATCGGCCAAGCCATTCAAGTGGAGCTGGCGGCGCGATGGCGCGATTTTCAGCCTGCCTGGCATGTCGGTGCCGGAGGCGCTGACGCTGACGATGGTTGAGCAGCACTTGCAGCGGCAGCTTCCGCCTTCGACGCTGGACGCACTGCAGCCGCATTTTTCGGCCGCTGCCCAGACCTTGGCGGCGATCGACGACCGTGCGCAAACCAAGGCCTGGCTGGGCAAGGTGCGCAGCATTCCATCGGCGCAGCCCTTGCTGCCGGCGGAAGTGGATGAACAATCCCAGCGCACGGTCTACGATGCGCTGATGAAGGACCGCCAGCTCAGGCTGCATTACCAGAAGCGCGATGGCAGTGCGCTGACTGTCTATGACGCGGTCCATCCGCTGGCCATCGTGCAGAAGGCCGGCACGGTTTACCTGGTCTGCATGTTTTCCGACTATGCGGATGCGCGCACTATTGCGCTGCATCGCGTGAAGCAGGCGGAGATGCTTTACCTGCAGGCGCGCCGCAAGGAGGGCTTCGATATCGATGCTTTCATCGCCCAGGGACAGTTCGGCATTGCAAACGGCGGCGAGATCAGGCTGCAGGCGGTCTTCGCCCGTGCGGCCGGCGAGCACCTGGCGGAAACGCCCTTGAGTAAAGACCAGGTACTGTACAGCGAATCGGCCGATCATCTGCGCTTGATCGCCACGGTACCGCGCACCCGCGCGCTGACCTGGTGGCTGCTCGGCTTTGGTGACGGTGTCGTGGTCCATGAGCCAGCGGACCTGAGGGACGAAATCAAACAGACCGCCCAGCGTATGGCTGCGGCATACCAGGACAAGTCATGACTTGCGGTGAGGCGACTTGCCCCGCAGCCGCCGCCACAGGCCGATCAGCCATTCGATGAAGGCCGCCATCGGTTTGCGCAGGAAAGGAATGTCGTAAGACAGCAGCAGCAAGCCGACTGGCACGTCCTCCACGCCGACGATCGGCATATACGGCGCCAGTATCCCGACTGCGATCAGCGCCAGGGCCAGGGGAATCCGCACCCAGCGCGCGCGGTCGGAGCGCCCCCATTCGATGAAGCGCCTGGCCTTGCCCGGTACTTCATGTTCAAGATCGTCGACCGCACGGTCGAGCTGACGTTTTCCTTCCTTAGCCATGCGGCCATCTTACTGCGCCTCGGCCTTGCGGAGCGCCCGGCTCAAGGTATATGGTTTTGATCTAGAAACTGCGAAAGAATATATAGGTTCCGCATTTCGTTTTCCCTAGAATGGTTTCGGCTTCATTAATGATTGCAACGAGACCATGAAATCTATTGCGAGGAAATGGAGGGCAGTGGCTGCGGCGATGTGCGCCGCGCTGTGCATTCCAGCCGCGCAGGCAATCGAAGTCAAACAATCCATCATTGGTCCGGGTTGGGCCAACAATTCGGTCAACGTGACCGTCTTCCGCAAGAATTCCCTCGTAACCCATAAAAACGTGCAATACGCGGCCTATTACGATGCCGAGCGTTATGTGGTGCTTGCCAGGCGCCGCGTGGGGGCGAGCGGGTGGACCGTCCAGCGCAGCCAGTACCAGGGCAAGGCTGAAGATGCGCACAATGGCATCAGCATCATGGTCGATGGTGCGGGCTACCTGCATGCGGCGTGGGACCAGCACGACAATCCGCTGCGCTATGCCCGCAGCAGGGCGCCGGGCGGGCTGGCGCTGGGCCCGCAGCAGGCGATGGTGGGGCGCGATGAGCAGGCCGTGAGCTATCCGGAGTTCTATCGCCTGCCGGATGGCGACCTGCTATTCCTGTATCGCGACGGCGCTTCGGGGCGCGGCAACCTGGTGATGAACCGCTATCGCCGGGCCAGCGCGAAGTGGGAACGCCTGCAGGACAATCTGATCGACGGTGAAGGGCAGCGCAATGCGTACTGGCAGGCGCATGCCGACAGCCGGGGCCTGCTGCACCTGTCCTGGGTGTGGCGCGAGTCGCCGGACGTGGCGAGCAACCATGACCTGGCCTATGCCCGCTCGCGCGACGGCGGCAAGAGCTGGGAGCATGCGGACGGCATACCGTACACGCTTCCCATTACCGCGGCCAGTGCGGAGTATGCCTTGCGCATCCCGCAGCGCAGTGAATTGATCAACCAGACTTCGATGGCGGCCGATAGCAAAGGCCATCCTTATATCGCAACTTACTGGCGGGATCCGGATAGTGCGACTCCCCAGTATCGCGTGGTCTTCCATACGGGGCAGCGCTGGGAGGTACGTACCCTGCCGCTGCACAAGGCGGCGTTCAGCCTGTCGGGCGGCGGCACGAAACGCATTTCGATGGCGCGGCCGCAGCTGCTGCTGGCCGACCGGGGCGGCTTGCTGGTATTTCGCGACGAAGAGCGCGGCAGCAAGGTGTCGCTCGCGCTCATCAAGGATTTCCAGTCTTTCCAGTGGTCCGTACACGACTTGTCCGAAGCTTCGGTCGGGGAATGGGAGCCGACCTTCGACAGCGAGTTGTGGAAGTCGCACCGCATCCTGAGCCTGTTTGTTCAGACTGTGGCGCAAGTGGACGGGGAGGGCGTTGCGCAACGGCCGGCAGAACCGGTACGAGTGCTGGACTGGGAGGTGTCAAAGCTGTTTCGTTAAATAAGAAGTTAATACGGGAGACATACAAAATGAAGAAGAAAGTAATGGCAACGCTGGTGCCTTTGGCATTGGCGGCGGCATATGGTCCAGGGGCCATGGCGCAGGAGGCAGCGCAAGCGCCGAACGTGGGTGCAGAGAATACCGTGGTGGTAACGGGCTTTCGTTCCAGCTTGCAGAAGGCCTTGAACCTGAAAGCCCAGGCAATCGGCGTGCGCGATTCCATCGTGGCGGAGGATATCGGCAAGTTCCCCGAGTCGAACGTGGCCGAATCGCTGCAGCGTGTGCCGGGCATTATCCTGAACCGCGATGAGAGCTCGGCCGAGGGCCAGCGCATTTCGATTCGCGGCTTGCCGACCGAGTATTCCGTCACCACCCTGAACGGGGCACCGGTGAATACCACCAGTACTGGTTCCATCGGCAACGCGGCGCGTGGCTTCAACTACGATGTGTTTGCGTCCGAGCTCTTTGGCCGCGTGGACTTCTTCAAATCGCCGCTGTCCGAACTGCCGGAAGGCGGCATGGGCGGCGTGGTGGACTTGCAGTCGCCGCGCCCGTTCGACAATCCCAAAGGTGCCGTGCGCTACGCGGTAACTGCGGCGTACAACACCATGTCCGAAAAGACCGACCCCGCAGCCTTCGGCCTGTTCTCCAAGACCTGGGGCAACTGGGGCTTCCTGATTGGCGGTGCGCATTCAAAGGCCATGAACAACCGCTCCGGCTTCGAGGCGACCGGCGGCTACAACAGCTCGGCGCGCGGCAGCAAGTCGCCAGTGCAGGGCAACTTCGCGATGCAGCTCGATTACGACGATCCGCGCGCCAACCTGTCCGGCTACACGCGCGAACAGGTGGATAACGCGCTGCTGCCGCGCATTTACCGTTTCTATGGTTCGTCCAATGACCGCAGCCGCGACGGGCTGGTTTCGTCGCTGCAGTACAAGGACAGCACGCTGAATGTCAGCCTGGATACCATGTACTCCAAGCTGAAGAATTCGCGCGACGAACTGTATTACGGCATCCTGATCCGCAACAGCAAAACGACCAACCCGAGCGCGCCGCCGGGTACCGCTGGTCACAACGGGCTGGTGCCGATCGATGTTCGCATTGACCCCGGTTCGAACCTGTTGACCGGCACTTTCGGCAATACTTCGTACAGCAGCGGCGTTACCTACAGCGAGGACGAAACGAAGTTCAGCTATGCGTCGCTGAACGCCAACTGGAAAGCCAATGACCGGCTGGCGCTGACTGCGCAACTGAGCGCCAACAGCAGCAAGGCGCAAAGCTACCAGGACACCCTGTCGGGCCAGATCTTCGGCGTCACCTCCACCATCGACTACGGCAGCGACCATGTCTATCCGTCGCTGTCTTCCACCAGCGACTACCTGAATCCGGCCAACTACTCCGGCTTCGGTATCGGCACCGGCCTGACGCGAGAAACCGACCGCGGACGCCAGGGCCGCGTGATTGCCGACTGGGACTACAACTTGTGGGGCGACTGGACCGGCCACCTGAAAACGGGCCTGGTCTATGTCGAAACCGAGAAGGGCGTCCACAAACGCAACGCCACTTCGGACGTGACGACCAAGTTGAATAGCATGGGCAACGCCAGCATGCGCCAGGGCATGGTATTCGACCTGCCGATCAGTAAGCTGGATATGGGCGCCGGCTGGCCGCATCAATTCGGCACTTTCACGCGCGGCTACACCTACTCGACCTTCGACCCGCTGGCCTACAACACCGAAGCGACCTTCACCCCGGCCCAAAGTTTCACCGCGACCGAGAAGGTGGCTTCGGGCTTCGTGCAGTCCGACTTCAAGGGCGAAGTGCTGGGCCATGGGCTGCGCTTGAATGCCGGCGTGCGCTATTCCCGCACCGACCTGGATATCGATAACTTCAAGAAGACTGGCGCGGGCGGTACCTACCAGCCTAACCGGGAGAGCGGCTCCTACAGCAACGTGCTGCCCGCCGTCAGCGCTGCGCTGGATGTGACTGAAGACCTGATGTGGCGTGCCTCTTTCGGCAAGACCATTTCGCGTGCATCGCTGTCGATTATCGCCGCGCAAACCGTGGTGCCGAACCCGTTCGACAACTCGGCTACGGCGGGCAACCCGAACCTGCGCCCGCAGCAGTCGAAGAATATGGACACCAGCCTGGAATGGTATTTCCGCAAGGGGAGCCTGCTGTCGGCGGCATATTTCCGCAAGGTGCTGACCGATGCCACGGTGTCCAGCACGGCCCAGACCACGTTCGGTGCATTGGGCCTGCCCGATACCGCAATGGGTGCGATTTTCTATGGTCCGGATGGGCGGGTGGACCCGAACCTGCCGATGACGCTGCGCACTTACAGCAACGCCGGCCGCCAGGTGCTGAAGGGCTACGAGCTGTCGTACCAGCAGGATTTCGACTTCCTGCCTGCGCCATACAAGGGCTTTGGCATGCTGGCCAGCTATACCCACATCGATCCGTTCAACAGCCAAAAGTGGATCACCAATGCTGGCCGGGAGATCGAGGTCAATTCGGTGCCGAAGTATGCCTACAGCACCACCGCATATTACGAAAATGGGCCGCTGGCAATTCGCTTCTCGTACAACTACAAGGGACGCAGCCTGCACGGCGACAATCCGAAGAACAACGGCGATGACCTGATCCGCTGGCGCGCGGCACGCGGCTACCTGGACGGGAATATCAGCTACAAGATCAACGACAGCCTGGAGCTGCGGCTGGATGCGCTGAACCTGTCGAACACACTGTCGTATGACTATTTCGAGGATGCCACCGGCCAGTACGGCAGCGGCAGGAAGACACGCATGGATTATGCGAAGTACGACGGCCGGACCATCAAGATCGGCCTGCGCGGCAAGCTGTGACAGGATCCGAAAACATGAAGCTCATACTGATTGTCCTGCTGGCCGCGCTGGGCGGCTGCGCCTCAACGCAGCAGCAGCAGCAGCCGGCGCCGCCGCGACAGGAAGTCGTCGCCGTCATCGACAAGGTCAACACCTACTGGCAAGCCAACACGCCGGCCAGGGAATGGTCATTCTGGAATGTGGCGGCATACCATACCGGCAATATGGAGGCCTACCGCATCACCGGCAACCAGGCCTATCTGAAGTACTCGCTGGACTGGGCGCAGCATAACCAGTGGCAGGGCGCGAAATCGCCGGACAAGAGCCAGTGGAAGCTGGCCTATGGCGAGACCGACGATCATGTGCTGTTCGGCGACTGGCAGATCTGCTTCCAGACGTACGCGGATCTCTACCAGCTCGAAAAGGACCCAGCCCGCATCGCCCGCGCCCGCGAGGTGATGGAATACCAGATGTCCACCGCGCGCAACGATTACTGGTGGTGGGCGGATGGCCTGTACATGGTGATGCCGGTGATGACAAAGTTGTACAACATCACTGGCAACCCGCAGTACCTGGAGAAGCTGCACGAGTATTTCCAGTACTCGAACAGCATCATGTACGACAAGAATGAAGAGCTGTATTACCGCGATGCTCGCTATGTGTACCCGGCGCATAAGAGCGTCAACGGCCGCAAGGACTTCTGGGCGCGCGGCGATGGCTGGGTGTTTGCCGGCTTGGCGAAAGTGCTGCACGATTTGCCGAGGGATGCGCCGCACCGCGAGGAGTATGTACGCAAGTTCCAGGGCATGGCGGCGGCGCTGAAAAAAGCGCAGCAGGAAGAGGGCTACTGGACGCGCAGCCTGCTCGATCCGCAGCATGCACCGGGGCCGGAGACAAGCGGAACGGCATTCTTCACTTACGGCTATTTGTGGGGCATCAATAATGGCTTGCTTGGCAGGGGCGAGTACGCGCCGGTGGCGCTTAAAGGCTGGGGCTACCTGACGCGCACCGCGCTGCAGCCGGACGGCAAAATCGGCTATGTGCAGCCGATCGGCGATCGCGCGATAGCGGGGCAGGTCGTGGACAGGAATTCCACTTCGCACTTCGGCGTCGGGGCCTACCTGCTGGCCGCAGCCGAAATGGTGCGCTACATCGACAAGAATAAATAAGGAGCGGCAGGATGGAACGAAGGAACTTCATGCGCGGCATGCTGGCGGGCGGTGCCGCGGCGGCCGCGCCGGCCGTGTCGCTGGCGACCGGTGCGGCTGCGGCGGCCACTGGCGGCGACCGCGCCTACATGGTCGCCTTGCTGCAGAAGATGGCAGATCCGGTGCTGGCCAACATGGCGAAGGGAGAACTGAAAAAGAAATTCGCACTGGAACTGAGTCCCACATGGGATGGCCGTGATCCCGGCGTCGCGTATCTTGAGTGCTTTGGCCGCCTGATCGCCGGCCTGGCGCCGTGGCTCGCGCTGCCCGACGACGACAGCGCAGAAGGCCGTACCCGCAGGCGCCTGCGCGAACAGGCGCTGCAAAGCTATACCAACTCCGTCGATCCGAAATCGCCGGACTACTTGTTGTGGAAAGGTCCGGGCCAGACGCTGGTGGACTCCGCCTATTTCACCAATGCCCTGATGCGCGCGCCCAAAGCGCTGTGGGAGCCCTTGGATGCCGCCACCAAACAGCGCATCATCGAAGAGGTCAAGAGCCTGCGCCGCATCGAGCCGCCATACATCAACTGGATGCTGTTCGCGGCCATGAATGAGGCTTTCCTGCTCTCGATCGGCGAGCAGTACGACCCGATGCGCATGAACGTGGCGATCCGCAAAGTCAACGAATGGTATGTGGGCGACGGCTGGATCAAGGATGGCGAGGCCTTCCATTTCGACTACTACAACTCCTTCGTGATGTACCCGATGCTGGTGGAGATTCTTGAAGTGCTGGCCAAGGCAAATGGCCCGTTCTGGAACGGCAAGCCCGCCGACCTGCTGGCGCAGGCGCAAAAACGCATGCAACGCTATGGCGAGCACCTGGAGCGCTTTATCTCGCCGCAGGGCACCTTCCCGCCGATCGGGCGTTCGCTGACTTACCGCACCGCGGCCTTCCAGCCGTTGGCGCTGCTGGCCTGGCGCAAGCAGTTGCCGGCCAGCCTGCCCGAAGGACAGGTGCGTGCGGCGCTGGCGAGCGTACATAAGGCGATCTGGTCGGAGCCGGGCAATTTCACCAAGGACGGCTACCTGACCATCGGCTTTGCAGGACACCAGCCGGAGCTGGGCGACTGGTACTCGAACAATGGCAGCATGTATATCGCTGCATCGAGCTTCCTGGCGCTGGGCCTGCCAGCCGGCGATTCCTACTGGACCTCGCCGGCGCAGGACTGGACACAGAAGAAGGCCTTCGGGGGCAAGAAATTCCCGAAGGACTACCATGTCGCTTATTGAGGGCGGGAGTCAGCGCCGGTAGCGTGCCTGCGCAGCCTCGCGCAGCGCTACCAGCATGGCTTCCGCGCCAGGCGACAGGCGGTGGCGCTTGCGGGTGACGATGCCGTACATGTCCATGCGCAGGCCCAGGTCCCAGGGCAGCACGGCCAGCAGGCCTGCATCGAGGTAAGGGCGCACGGTTTCTTCCGGCATGGCGGCGATCATGCGGCTGCCAGGCAGCAGGTTGACCACCACCGGCATGGCCAGCGTCTCCACCACTTCGGTCGGCGGCTCCAGGCCTTGCGACAGGAACATCGATGTCAGGCGGTCGCGCAGGATACTGCCGGCCGGCGGCAGCACCCAAGGCTCGCGCGCCAGGTCGGCCAGTTGCAGGTCCTTGCGGCCGACAAAAGGGTGGTCGGCTGCGGCAATCAGGCTATGCGGTTCGTCGGTGAGCGGCTCGAAATTGAATTCCGAGGCGACATTGGAGTCGAGCAGGCGCCCGATCACCAGGTCGAATTCGCCGGCGCGCATGCGTTCCACCAGGATCTTGGAGGTGTCGACGGTAATCGACACCTGCACCTTGGCGGTCCGGCTTTTCAGCAGCTTGACCGCGTCGGTGACCAGGCCGGCGGAGGGCGTCAGGACCGTACCGATGGAGACGCGGCCGGAAAGTCCCGATACCAGCTCCATCACTTCCTGGTGCGCCGCATCCATTTCGGCCAGTGCGGTGCCGGCACGCCGTATCATCACTTCGCCGTACCAGGTCGGCACCACGCCGCGCGGCAGGCGCTCGAACAATTGGACGTTCAGGGCGTGCTCTATCTCGCCCAGCAGTTTGGAGGCCGCGGGCTGGGTGAGGTTTGCCGCCTGTGCTGCATGCAGGATCGAGCGGTGCCGGCCCAATTCGACCAGAAGCACCAGGTGGCGCGTTTTCAGGTGGGACCTTACGAATCGGTCCGAGCGTGGATCTGACATGCGGACAATAATAGGGCCGCTCCCCCGCAGCGTCAATCAGCGGCGTCGTCAAACAGGGACGGGGCCAATCCCTGCACGCCGGCTATCTCCATGGTGTGCAGGCCGCCGTCAAGCGCGCCCGCCGCCAGGTGTTCCAAGTGCGCTCCGCCGAAGGCTGGCCGCGACGGCTGCGATGCCGGCAACGGTAGTTCGCGCAGCAGTGTACCGTCAGCCGCAAATTGCGCCAGGCGGCCGCGCCTTCCTTCTTCGCGCAGCGCAATCCATACGTTGGCTGCGGCATCCAGCGTGAGTCCGCCGATGCGGGCGGCGCCCAGGCTGGCGAAGCGGTTGATTCTACCCACTTCGGCGCGAGCCGGGTCGTAAGTAGTTTCCAGTAGTTCGCGGCCGTCGCCGCCGGCGAAATACAGCGTGCCGCCGTCGGGGCTGAAACCAATGCCATGCGCGGCGGCGACGGTCGGAAGCGCGAGCCGGCGCAAGCCGAAACGTTGCGAGTATTGGTAAAAGCTGCCAATGGGCGGGGAATCGGGATTCAGGTTGCCGGTGCCAAGGACGAAATTGCCGTGGCGGTCGGCGCAGCCGTCGCTGATGCGCGTGCGCGCTTCGGCCGGATCGACGGCGGCGACGGCGAGCGGCAGGCGGCGTGCCAGTTTCAGGGCGCCGGGCGGGGTGCGCTCGGCCAGGTACAGCCATTTGTCGAGGCCCAGCAACAGCTTGCCGCTGCGGCAAAATGCGAATGCTGCAAGGTGTTCCGGCAGGCGGCTGTTTTCAGGAGGCCCCTTGCCGCGCCAGGCCTTCAAGGCCGGTGTGGCGGCATCGCTCCACCACCAGCAGCCGTCATGCCAGAGCAGGGCGCCGATGCTGGCGGAGCAAAGGGCTGCTTCAGGCTGGACTTGCTGTTCCATCCTGCCTCCAGGCGGAAACGAAGCTGCGTGCGCGTTCGGCTACGGCGGCGGCATCCAGGCCAGGCTGGTACAGTGCGGAACCGAGGCCAAAACCGGTGGCGCCGGCGGCACGCCAGGTGGCCATGCTGCCAGGGGTGACGCCGCCGACCGGCAGCAGCGGCAGGGCTGGCGGCAGCACGGCGCGCATGGCACGCATGACGTTTGGCGTCACCAGTTCGGCCGGGAACAGCTTGAGCGCGTCGGCGCCGGCATGGGCGGCGGCGAAGGCTTCGGTCGGCGTGGCAGCGCCTGGTACGCAGTACATGCCGGCGGCCTTGGCGGCGCGGATCACAGCAGTGTCCGAATGCGGCATCACAATCAGTGCACCGCCGGAGTCGCGCACCTGCTGCACTGCGGTAGCAGTCAGCACCGTGCCGGCGCCCAGTACGGCGTCGTCCGGCAGGCTGCGCGCCAGGCGCGCGATGGAATCCAGCGGCTGCGGGGAGTTCAGCGGAACTTCGATCAGGCGGAAGCCGGCTTCGTACAAGGCGGCGCCGATGGCTTCCACCTCATGTGGCTGGACGCCGCGCAGGATCGCTACCAGCGGCAGCGCCCTGAAGGCGGATTCGAAAGGCGATGATGTTGCGTTCATATCAATCCTTGAGCATGCCGGCCGCGCGTGCCAGGTGGTACAGGCCGGCGGGAGCGGTGTTATCGAGCAGCAGCGGTGGCGCCGCATGGAAGCGTTGCAGGGCGAGCGCGTAACGCTGGCACAGCACCTGGCTGCCGACCAGGGCCAGCGGCGCGTTTGCCAGGCCGGCAGCAGCGCGCCACGCCAGGCCGGCGCGCAGTTCGTGGCCGACCAGCAGGCCGGAAAGGTAGTCTGCCAGCTCGCCGGCTGGGGCGCGGCCGGTGACGCCAAGCGTGCGCACTGCGAATATCTGGTGGCTCATGCCGAGGTGGCCATAGTCGCGCGCGGCGTCGACGCCCGCCGCAAACGCATGTTCGGCGAATGCGCCGCTGTCGCCCATCAGGCGGCCCAGCACGGAATGGCTGCGCAGCACGGCGAACAGTTCGCCCGTCATATGGGTCGCGAAGCGCATCAAGCGACCGTCATTCACCTGCGCCCATTTGGAATGGGTGCCGGGCAGGACGATGCAGGAAGCGTCGCGCAGCGCGGGATACAGCTGCAGGGCGCCCACCACCTGGGTTTCTTCGCCGCGCATCACGTCCGGCGGCAGGGTGCCATCGTCGTACAGTATGCCCGGCACGATGGAGATTTCGGCGCCGGGGGGGGGCAGCATGCCGGCGGCGAGTGCGGCGGCGTTGGCAGGGCATGCGGCGTAAGGCACGTCGCGCCAGCCGTGCTGGCTGCCGACCATGCCGCAGGCCAGCATCGGCAGGCGCGGATGGGCGGCCAGCCAGTCGCCGGCGATGCCGTCCAGTGCCGCGGTGAAGGCGGGCACGCCGGACAGGGTGGACGCGCCATGGCCGTTGCTGCGTTCGGCCAGCACTTTGCCGCCGGGGCCGAGCAGGAAGGCGCGCAGGCTGGTGCTGCCCCAGTCTAGACCGAGCAGGCTGGCGGTGGCGGCGTGATTCACCATTCCGCTACGCTGCCGTCAGGATGGCGCCACAGCGGATTGCTCCAGTCGGGCGCATTGCGGCTGGCTTCAAGCACGCGCTGTTCGTCGACCACCACGCCCAGGCCAGGCTTCGGCAGCGGCTTGATAAAGCCGTTCTCGATCTTGAAGTCTTCCTTGTTGACCACGTAGTCGAGCAATTCGCCGCCCTTGTTGTAGTGGATGCCCATGCTTTGCTCCTGCAGCACGGCGTTGTACGAAACGAAGTCCACGTGCAGGCAGGCCGCCAATGCCACGGGGCCAAGCGGGCAGTGCGGGGCCAGGGCGATGTCGTAGGCTTCCGCCATGCCGGCGATCTTCAGGCATTCGGAGATGCCGCCGGCGTGCGACAGGTCGGGCTGCACGATCGAGATGCCGCCGGCCTGGAATACGTTCTTGAATTCGAAACGCGAGAACATGCGTTCACCCGCTGCCAGCGGGATCGAGGTGGACTCTGCCAGGCGCGGGTAATACTCGGCCTGCTCCGCCAGGACCGGTTCTTCGACGAACAGGGGGCGGTAAGGTTCCAGTTCGCGCAGCAGCGCTTTGGCCATCGGCGCGCTGACGCGGCCATGGAAGTCGATGCCGAATTCAATCTGGTTGCCGAAGGCTTCGCGGATTTCCGCGATGCGCGCCACGGCGGCATCCACGGCGGCGGAGCTTTCGATGATGCCAAATTCCTCGGTGCCGTTCATCTTGAAGGTGTCGAAGCCGGCTTCGCGCAGGGTCTTGATGCCGGCGATGACGTCGGCCGGCCGGTCGCCGCCTACCCAGCTATAGGTTTTCATGCGGTCGCGTACCAGGCCGCCAAGCAGCTCGTACACCGGCACGCCAAGCGCCTTGCCCTTGATGTCCCACAACGCCTGGTCGATACCTGCGATCGCGCTCATCAGGATGGCACCGCCGCGATAAAAACCGCCGCGGTACATCACTTGCCACAAGTCGTTGATGCGGCGCGGGTCCTGGCCAACCAGGTATTGCGAGAATTCGTGGACCGCCGTTTCCACGGTGCGCGCCTTGCCTTCGATGACCGGTTCGCCCCAGCCGACGATGCCTTCGTCGGTTTCAATCTTGAGCAGCATCCAGCGCGGTGGGATGCGGTATGTGGTCAGTTTTGTGATCTTCATTTTTGTTCGTTAGTGAAGTGGTAAGGCAAGTCTATCGTGGCGAGCTAGTTCAGAAATATGAGAAATTTATCGGTATGTATATCGATTGGGCATAGCGCCATATCATTCGCCCGGATCCACCAGTTGCGCGCCGACATAGGCATTGAAGCGGCGGATACGGCCCGTCACCTTGTCGTCTCCCTGGCGCGGCGTATAGCGGATGCCGGCCACTTCGACGGTCTTCTCCAGGTCGATCACCAGGCGGTGCGGGTGGGCCGGCGCCGGGGCTTTGCCTGCCAAAGCGGTGTGCCAGAAATCGCTGGCCTGGCCGTTGATGGCGTTCAGGGCCTGGCCGTCTTCGCGCCGGCCTTCCTCGCTGCTTACATAGGCGATAGTCCAGGAAGACTGGTTGATCGGCTGGCCTTTGGCGTCCAGCAGCGAGATCTCGGCCACCGCCGCATATTGCTTGCCGTCGAAGGCGTCCAGCGATTCGAGGCAGAACTGGCGCCCGCTGACCGGGGCGGTAAAACGCACGTCCTGGGTGGCGCTGCCGGGCTGGAACTGGCCGCTGTGGGCTGGCGCGACGCCTGCCAGCTTCGGCTTGGACTTGTTCGGTGGGCGGGGCAGGTCGCGTTCCGGCTGCAGGCGGTCGAGGATCGGCGTTTCCAGACCGCGCAGTTCGGCGCGCTGGGGGCCGGTCAGGTCGAGCACGACGACTTCATTGCGGCCGCGTTTCAGCCAGGGTCCGGGCAGGTACATGGTTTGTGTCGGCCCGATGCTCCAGTAGCGGCCCAGGCAGCGGCCGTTGATCCAGACCACGCCCTGACCCCAGGCCGACATGTCGAGGAAAGTGTCTGCGGGTTGTCTGGCGTCGAAACTGCCGCGCCAGAACGCGGGGCCGCGCGCGCGTTGCTGTTTCCATCGCAGCGGCGGCAGTACGCCGTCGGCATCGAAGTCGATGGCGCGGATCTCCCAGTTTTCGAGTGCCAGCGGGTTGCCGCCTTTGGGCTGGAATTGCACCGGCCCGTGCAGGCCTTTGCGGTCGTGCACTTCGGGGCCGAAATTGACGCGGGCAATCGTGTATAGCAGGATCTCCAGCGTGGCCGGCTTGTCGCGCGCCGGCAGTTCGATGCCGAAGCGGCGGTGGCGGGTGTCGAAAGTGCCAACCAGCCTGCCGTCAATGTGGACCCAGGCCAGGTCGCGCACTTTGGCGGCGGACAATTTGCCGGCAGGACCCGCAGGCAGCGTGACGCGGTAGGAAACCAGGCCGCGGCTGATGTCGTAGTGCTCGATCGGTTGCGGCGATACGTCGCGTATCGCTTCTTGCGGCAGGCTGGCGAAGACCGCGGCGGATTCCTTGAGCGTGAAGGCTGGTATCGCCATCACCGGCTGGCGCGCCGGTGGCGGCGGCAGGGTTTCGCCGGGCCGGAGGAATGGCTCAATGCCTTTGCGGTAGGCCAGGAATTTCTCGCCGACCCATCCGGCTTCGCCGATCGGGGCATCGTAGTCGTAGCTGCTGGTGTCCGGGCGGAACGGACGGTCGCAGCCGCCCCACAGGCCGAAGGTGGTGCCGCCGTGCGCCATGTACAGGCTGAAGGATCCGCCCATCCTGAGCATCTGCTGGATGTCGGCGACCGCCTTGGTGGCGGCGCCGCGGCGGTGCGGGTTGCCCCAGGTGTCGAACCAGCCGGAGTAGTATTCGCCGCACATCAGCGGACCTTGCTGCACCGCCTGCAGGGCCTTGAAGCCGGCGTCGGGGTCGGTGCCGAAGTTCGCCACCGAGAACAGCTCGGGGATGTGGGTGCGCGGGACGGCGTTGGTCGGATTGCACTGGAACAGGGGGACGTCGAATTGCGCGTCGAGCAGGGCCTGGCGCATGGTGCGCATGTATTCCAGGTCGTCGCTGAAGAAGCCGTATTCGTTTTCGACCTGCACCATCAGGATCGGGCCGCCGCGCGTTATCTGCTGCGCGGCCAGCACGCGGCCGACTTCCGCCAGCCAGCGCCGGGCTGGCTTCATGAAGGCTTCGTCGCGGGTGCGCAGGAAGGTGTCGCTGCTGCTCTTTTTCAGCAGCCACCATGGCAGGCCGCCCATTTCCCATTCGGCGCAGGCGTAAGGGCCGGGGCGCAGGATGACCCACAGTCCCTCCGCCTGGGCCAGGCGGCAGAATTCGGCGGCGTCGCGCTGGCCGCTCCAGTCGTAGCGGCCTTCGCGCCATTCGTGGTAGTTCCAGAACAGGTAGGCGCAGACGGTATTCAGGCCCATGGCCTTGATGGCTTTCAGGCGGTGCTGCCAGTATTCGCGCGGTACGCGGGCGAAGTGCATTTCACCGCAGCGTATCTGCAGCGCTTTTCCGTCGAGCAGGAAGTCGTCCTTGCCGATGCTGAAGCGCGCGTTGGCTGCGGCGTGCACGGTGGCGGACATCGGCAGCAGGGCCGCCCCGGCGGTGGCGGCGGCGGCACCGGCCAGCACTCGGCGGCGGTATGGGTTGGTCATTGCGCGGCTCCTTGCGGTGCGATGGTGAACTGGTAGGTGGTCGGCTCCAGCTTGATGCGGTATTGCGTGTGCGGCCGGCCGACCTGGCTCCAGCCGGTGTCGCCGCCGACGCCAGTCTGCACTGCGTCGACCATCAGCGAGCCGTCGCCGTGCGGGCGGATGTCGGAGCTGTGCCAGGTGCCGCGCGGGCGCGGATACAGGTCTTCGTAAGGGAAAGCCAGGGCGTTGACCGATAACGGCTGCGTGCCGCGCAGCTGCAGTCCGGTGCCGGCGCCTTTCAGCGTCAGCCAGCGCACGCCGGTCTTGTTGCCGCTTTCCTGCGGACGGATATAGTCGTGATACTGGTCGGCCAGTTTGCCGCTGTAGCGGCCGAGCGGGGCGCCGGTAATGCGGTCGCTGTAAGATTCCTGCGGTCCGCGGCCGTACCATTCAAGCGTATCCAGCGCTGGATTGCTGTCGAATCGCATGCCGATGCGGAGCGGATCCGGCAGGTCGCCGCGCAACGGGGCGAAGGTGGCGGTGACTTGCACTGCGCCTTTGCTGTCCATGCGGTAGGTGGCGTCCCAGCGCGCGGAGCCGGCGCCGAAGATGTATTCGACGTGCACCGCGTCCTGCAGGATATCGAAGGCGCGGACATTGCGCTGTTCGCTGAATTGCTTCCAGATCGCGTGCGTTTTGCCGAGGCCCGTGCCGAGGTCGTTTTCAGTCAGTGCGCGCCAGAAGTTGGGCATGCCGCCGGTCAGCAACTGCTTGCCGCCAGCTGAATAGGCCAGCCTGCCGCTCGCCGCGTCGACCGCCAGCACTGCATCGCCTGCACGCAGTTCGACGCCGCTTCCTGCGCGCACCGGTGACACCCAGCCGCCCGAGGCCGTCACGGCGGCAGCGGATGGCGCCTGGAGCACGAACTGGCTGAAGCCGAGCACCATACCGGCCGGGACGCCGCGAATGGCGCCGGGGCGGGCTTTGGCACGCAGCGTCAGCACATATTCGTAGCGCGGATCACGCTCGAGCTTCGGCAGGACCAGCGCCACGTCAGCCGAAGACTGCGCGGGCGCATTGACGCCGGCCAGCGAGCCGCCGGCAAGCTGTATTCCGTCGCGCGCAACCGACCAGTCGAAATCAAACCCGGACAGGTCGGCGAAATCATAGCGGTTTACCACCCGCAACCGCCCCGCAGCCGGATCGCCCTCGAACACCACGGGCGAATAAACCTTCTGCACCTCGTAATACTCCGGGTCGGGCGTGCGGTCGGCCTGGATCAGGCCATCGCCCACTTCCGACATATCCTTGCGCGGATTCGGGCCATAATCCTCTCCCTGCGCCCAATAGCTGCGCCCCTGCTTGTCCTTCAACAGCATGGCCTGGTCGACCCAGTCCCAGATAAACCCGCCCTGCAGCTTGCGGTGCGAGCGGATCACCCGCCAGTAGTCCTCCATATTGCCAACGCTGTTGCCCATGGCATGCACATACTCGCACTGGATCATCGGCTGCTTGTAGCGCGGATCCTGCGCGTAGTCGATCATCTTTTCGATCGGGTCATACATCGGCGCATAGATGTCGACATAATCGTTCGGCAGATGCTCTTCGCCGATGGTGCCGTGGCCGAGGTAGCTGAGCAGCCGGTCCGGATCCTGCTCGCGCACCCATTTGGCAGCGCGTTCGAAGTTGGGACCGGTGCCGGCCTCATTCCCCAGCGACCACAGGATCACGCTGGGGTGGTTGCGGTCGCGCTGCACCATGCGGCTGACGCGGTCCAGGTGCGCCGCCGCCCAATAGGGCTGGTAGCCGAGCTGTATCTTCTCGCGTTCGCCCGGGATGTGCCGCACGCGGTCGCCCATGCCCATGTACTCGTGGGATTCGATGTTCGCCTCGTCCATCACATACAGGCCGTATTCGTCCGCCAGGTCGTACCAGCGCGGATCGTTCGGATAGTGAGAGGTGCGGACGGCGTTGATATTGGCCTGCTTCATCAGCTCCATATCCTTGCGCATCGATTCTTCCGACATCACGTGGAAAGTGTGTGGATCGTGCTCGTGGCGGTTGACGCCCTTGATCATTATGCGCTTGCCGTTGACGCGTACTTCGCCGTCCTTCACCTCCACGGTGCGGAAGCCGACCACGCGCGAAGTAGAGGAGACCAGCGCACCTTTGGCATCATGGAATTCAAGCAGCAGGCGGTACAGGTTTGGCGTCTCTGCCGACCACTGGCGCACGCCCGGCACTGTGCCGTGCAGCGCTTCGGCCTTGCCGGCGGTGACTGCGGTTTCCAGCGACAGCACGGCCTTCCCGCCATCCAGCAGGGTGGCTGTCAGCTTGCCTTGGGCGGCCCCCGCAAACTCGGGCTGCAGCGTGAATTCGCCGTCGCGGTAAGAGGACTTGTCCAGGGTAGCGCGCACCGCGTAGTCGCGCAGGTGGGCTTTTTGCTCGGCATACAGGTAGACGCTGCGCTCGATGCCGGAGACGCGCCAGAAATCCTGGTCCTCGAGGTAGGAGCCGTCGGCGAAGCGATACAGTTCGATGGCGACCACGTTGCTGCCGGGGCGCAGGAAGCGCGTCAACTTGAATTCGGAAGGCAGCTTGGAGTCTTCCGAGTAGCCAACTTTCCGGCCATTGACCCAGATGTAGTAAGCCGCACCGGCCGCACCGATATGCAGGAAGACATCGCGACCATCCCAGTTAGCCGGCAGGTCGAAGTTGCGGCGGTACGAACCCACTTCGTTCATGCTGTGCAGGATGTAAGGCTGGTTGGGCGGGAAAGGGTAGTCGCTGTTGTTGAACAGCGGCTGGCCATAGCCCTGCGCCTGCATCATGCCCGGGACCTGGATGGTCTTCCAGCGGCTGACGTCGAAGCCGGGCTTGTAAAAGTCCACCGGCCGCGATTCCGGCGTGCGCGAGTAGGCGAACGACCAGGTGCCATCGAGCGAGAGGAAATACTGCGAAGCCGCCTTGTCGCCCTTCAGCGCAAGGTCGCGCCGCTCGAAGTTGAAAAAGGTGGTTTTCATCGGCTCGCGGTTCACTTGAACCACTTCCGGTTGCTCCCATTCGGCATGCTTGGTAGCGGGAGCTGCGCTGGCGGCCAGGGGGAAGGCTGCCGCCAGCGCGCTGGCCAGGGCCAGCAGGGCGGGGAATCGCGGTGTCGTCATCGGTGTCTCGTAGTTTTGTGTGTTGGACGGTATCCGGCAGCACAATCCTACGGTCGACAGCAATAGCTTACCAATGGCTTATTTCGCGGCTCCTATATCGGTTTGATATACCGCTTCCTTAAAGCCTGAAGGTCAGGCCGGCATACACCGAACGGCCCATCCCGCGCACGCCGGTCCCATAGGGAACGCCGTTCAGCGCCATGGTCATGCCCTGGCCGACATAAGCGCCGCCCAAAGGAAGCTCATAGCGCCGGTCGAACAGGTTTTCCACGCCGAAGTCCAGCTGCACTTTGTTCCAGCCATAGCTGGTGCGCAGGGCTGCCAGTGCGTAGCCGCCGGTTCGCAGCTCGTTGTGCAGGCTGGAGACGCGATCCTTCGACGTGACGGCCTGCAGCTCCAGCACATTGCTCCAGGCGCCGAGGCGATGGTTCAGCGCCAGGCGGGTGTTCAGCGGCATCATGTTGTACAGCCTGTCGCCGGTGCTGCGGTTCTCGCCGCGCACGTAGTTGACCAGCATGTCGCCCGACAAGGTGCCGTAGCCGCCCGATGCCAGTGCGGCATGCGCCGATACCTCGGTGCCGTACAGGCGTGCATCGACGTTGGCGAAGCGCAGGTTGACGAACAGGTTCGGCTTGCAGGTGGTGAGGCAGCGCGCGTCGATGTAGTCGTTGACCCTGGTGTAGAAAGGCGAAATGGCGAAGGACCATTTCTCCTGTGCAGGATCGTGCCATTCGATGCTGCCGGTGGCCATATGCGCCACTTCCGGCCGCAGCGATGGATCGCCGACATAGCCGTTGCCGTCGCCGGCGATATTCACCATGGCCATCGCCATGCCCCCGGTCGACCAGGTGTAGCGCTCATACAGGTTCGGTGAGCGGGTCTTGCGGGCGTAGCCGAACTTGACGGTCATGTCCTGCGAGGGCACGTAGCGCGCCTGGGCGGTCAGGTCCAGGTTATGGTCGTCGCGTTTGCGGTCGAGGGCGTTGAAGGCCGAAGCATCCTTGTTATAGCCGGAGTTATAGCCTTGCACCTTCCCGGTATCGCTGGTGACCAGTTCACCGCGCACGCCGAACTGGGTGAACCAGGCCGGATTCCAGCGGCGGTCCCATTCCGCGAAGGCGCCAAGGCGGTCGCGCTGGCCGTCGCGGATATTCCAGAAGGTGTCCGGCGCCATGCCGCCGCCGGAAGGATCCCACCAGTCGTCCAGCCGGTAGCGGCGATAGTCGGCGCCGACGCGCAGGGTATCGGGCTGCGACAGCGGGATGGTGGCCTTGACCGAGAGGCCGGTGTTCTTGCCTTCGGTATCCATCGGCATGCCGGGAATGTTCTTCTTGGCGCCGTACCAGAACTGCTTGTCGGGGCCGAAGTTCATCGCGTGGCGGGTGTGTTCGTGGTAGGCGCGGCCTTCCAGCGTGCCCCAGCCGAAGCGTTCGAGGTAGCGCAGGTTGGCCTGCTCGCTGTCGTTGCGGGTCAGGTCCATGCGCTGGTTGGGGAAGCCCTGGTAGGGCATGCGCTGCACGCCGAGCTTGAGTTCCAGCAGGCGCGCTTCGGAGCGCATGGCCAGGGTCAGCGAATGATTGCGGGAATCATAGGCGGAGGAACCGATTTCCTTGCCGCTGCCGTCTTCGTAATTGTGCGCCTTGATCGCGGCGCCGCGATAGCTGGCAGAGAACGTGTCGCTGGCCATGGTCGCGGCCAGGCTGGCGTCACGCACGTTGCCGTTGCCGCGGTAGACAAAGGTGGCCTGGCCTTCAAGCAGCTGCTTGCCGGCTTCTGCGAATTTCGGGTCGGCGGAGCGGACGCGAATGGTGCCGCCGACACTGTCGCCGCCGACGCTGACGGGCGTAATGCCAGGCAGCACCTGGATCGATTCAACTTGCGATGGCGCGATATACGACAGCGCGGGATTCATGTGGTTGGCGCAGGCCGATACCAGGTCCATGCCGTCGACCTGGATGCGCAGGCGGTCGTCCGCCAGGCCGCGGATCGAGGGCAGGCCGGATACGCCGCCGCCGCTGACCATGCTGACGCCGGCCACGGATTGCAGCAGGTTTGCGGTATCGCTGGGGAAGCCTTTCTTGCTGACGTCTACTTGCATGACGTCGGGGTTGGTACCGGTGATGATGACGCTGGGGAGGGTGGTTTGCGCGTAGCAGGGAAGGGCGGTAGCAACAGACATTGCAAGCAGGTGCTTGCGTAACTGCGGATTCATTTTTATTCTCCGGTGTGACGTATCGTGCGCCGCCGGGGGCGGCGGCGCAGCTGGAATAAGAGCAGGTGTCACACTGCGGATGGAGGTCCACGCGCCTGGTGCGGCAGATGGGATTCGCCATCGTACTGCGCCGCGATGATGGCGGTCCGAGGACCTGTGAGGTCGTGCGGTGCGGGAGCGGAGGGCCTGTTGTAGCCTGGTGCCGTGGCCGGTGCGCTGCATAGCGTGCACTGGGTGAAGCAGTCCGTCATCCCATGTTGGTCGTGGCCGTCGTGATGTTCCGCGCATGCTGCGTGATCCATCATCGGCATCGCTGCCTGCGCTGCGGCTGCGTAGCCTTGCAGTGCCACATACAGCAGCAACAGCAGGGTGACGAAGCGGCGAGTGGTGCAGTGCGAGAACATGTGCCCATCGTAGCGATTGGGCTGTTGTCAAACCATGAACTCGGTCAAGTTTTCGCGATTAACGCATCTTTTCAATCAGGGCGGGCGTGATGACGCCGGAGTGCGCGATGCGCTGCCCCTGTGCGTCGTACCAGTAGCTGCGCGGTTTTTCGCCGCGCCAGCGTGGATCGATGGCGTAGCGCAAGCGCTCCGGCGCCAATTCGCCGAAGCTCCAGGCATCGGCCAGCAGGTCAATGCCCGACAGGCGCTTCTTGACCATTTGCGACAGGGCCGCGTCGGACAGCGGGTCGGTGGTGATGGTGACGATGTCGAAGCCAGGGCTGGCGGCTCGCGCTTTCGACAGCACATCAAGGCTGTGCTGGCAGAATTCGCAATCCATGGACCAGACCAGGACCACGAAGGGCTTGCCTTTGTGGCTGGCGGCGATCTGCTCGACGCTTTGCGGGTCGAAGGATTTCAGGCCGGCAGCGTAGGCGGATGGCGAAGCCGCCAGCGCGGCCAGGGCCGCGATGGCTGTCGCCACGACTGCGGCGGCAAGTGGGTGGAGCATTTTCATGATCAGTCCTCGAGTTTGCGAACAACGATGCCTTCATCGGCGGTACGCCACAGCAGCCAAAGCTCGGCGCCGCGGCGCATGATGTGCGGATGGTCGGAGCCGCCCTGCGTGGTGGCGACGGTATGCTTGCTCCAGTTTGCGCCGCCGTCGGGCGACACCTGGGTGTGGATGGCGGTGGCCTTGCCATCGAATTCCTTCCAGGCGACGGCGACGCGCTGGCCGGCCGCAGCTACTTCTGCATGCTCCGCCTGCGGGCCGCCAAGGCGCATCAACTGCCCGTTCCCCGAATAGAACACGCCGCCTTCTTCGCCGGCGGCGCTGAACCAGGCCTGGTGGCGCTGGCCCTTGCCGTCGAAGGCCAGCGAGGGGCCGTGGTGCGGGCAGGCGTCGATCTTCCAGCCGTCCTCCGTTGCGCGCGCTGGCGCGGCGGGCAGTCCATTGGCCGGCAGCCAGGCCACCGCATGGTCGCGGATGTTCGGTTCGAAGATGTGGCGCCACATGGCCGCGACCCGTCCATCGGGCGCCAGTGCGGTGGCGATGCGGCAGCATTCGCAGCTGTGGTCGGCCAATTTGGCGTCGTCACCGAAACTGGCGCCGCCGTCGCTGGAGACGGCGTAATAGACCGCGATGCCGCGATAGGGGCGCTGCGCCGCCTGGGCGGCATCCTTGTCGCGCTGGTCCAGCCAGGCCAGGAAGATGCGGCCTTGCGGGTCGACCTGGATCTCGTCGAAGCGGTGGCCGCTCGGGGCACGGTCGCGCTGCACGGTGTACGGGGCCGAAAAGGTCTGCCCGCCGTCCAGCGACCGGATGAAGCGGATATTGCCACTGTGGTGTTTGCCCAACGCCTGGGTGTAGCTCAGATAGAGCTGGCCTTGCGGGCCGATGGCGATTTTGGGGCGGGTTTCGCCGCTCGCTTCCACCGTTTCCGGCTTGGGCAGCACCTGGCGCGCAGGCGTCCAGCTGCGGCCTTCGTCGGCGCTCGATTGCAGCACGATGCCGTTGTCGCCGGTGTGGGCAACCCACAAGCGGCCCTGCTGGTCAAAGGCGCCCGAGGTACCAAGGGCGGAAGCGGCAAGGGCCGCCAGGAGTGTCAGGTTCATGTCGCGAGGTGGCTGGATGGGTATTGCCAGTCATAATCCTGCATGTCCCATACCTCTTTCCATGACCCAGATCAACCGGAACGTGATATCGATTTTGATATCGAACTTTGAAAAAAATTGATTAGTTTGTTCTCGGTGATTTACCTAAGATAAGTTTCAAGACCAAGTAGCTTACAAAAACTATAGTCAGGAGACTTATGAAGCGCCACGCATACGAGCCTGGGCAGGCTGCGCCTCGCCGCCCGGTTGCACTCAAGGTATCTGTCGCCGCACTGGCCGGCATCGGCTTATTCAGCGCCATTCCCTCCACCGCGCAGCAGGCGCCCGAAAGCGAGGTCGCAGTAGTGCAGGTGAGCGGCGTGCGTGCCGCGGCCCAAAGCTCGCTCGCTATCAAGCAGAAGGCTGACAATGTTGTCGATTCCATCGTCGCCGACGATATCGGCAAATTCCCTGATACCAACGTGGCGCAAACCCTGGCGCGCATCCCCGGCATCCAGGTCCGCCGCGACGCCGGCGAGGCGAATTCGGTCCTGATCCGCGGCCTGCCCGGCATTGCTACCATGCTCAATGGCCGCGAAATGTTCACCACGACCGGCCGTTATATCCAGTTGGCCGATATCCCGTCCACCATGCTGCAGCGCGTGGATGTGTATAAATCCCAAAGCCCGGAACTGGTCGAAGGCGGCATCGCCGGCGCGATCGATGTGCGCACCAACCGCCCCTTCGATTTCAAAGGCTTTACGCTGAGCGCCAACGGTGGCGTGAAGAACCAGGACAAGGCGCACAAGACCGACCCTGAAGCCAATGGCCTGGTTTCGAACCGCTGGAAAACCGGGTACGGCGAAATCGGCGCCCTGTTCGGCGTGTCCTATGTCCGTAACAACTTCCACGAAGAGCGCAGTTTCAATACCTTCCCGATCTCCAAGGACTGGCTGCTGCCAAACCTGACCGCACCCGACCTGGTCGGCATGCAGGGCATTTACGGCGAGCGCAAACGCACTGCCGAGAACTTCGCCCTCCAATGGCGCCCGAACAAGGACACCGAGATTTACGCCGAAGGCTTCTATTCGCGCTACAGGAACCAGGACGAAACCGACTTCTTCGTCGGCTTGCCGTGGTGGGCGGACGGTTCCGGCATCGGCGGCACCAAGATTCCCGGCACCGACCAACTGGACGAACTGACGTCGCACAACGCCAACACCATCCTGTCGACCCAGGTGCGCGCTTCCCGCAACACCACCTGGCAGAGCGCGATCGGCGCCAAATGGCATGCCGCACCCGGCCTGCGCCTGAGCACCGAGCTGGCGCGCACCAAGTCGAAATACGACTGGCGCAACCCGATCCTCGATACGATGGTCACCGTGCCGGATGTCTTCCTGAAGACCAATGTCAACGGCGGCGCTTTCATGCGCTACGGCGGCATGGACATGACCGATCCGAAGAACGTCTACCTGTTCCAGTACTTCGACCGCTACGGCAACGACAAGGGTGCGTCCACCGACTGGCGTGCCGACGCAAGCTACACGCCGGACGGCAACGGCATCTTCCAGGAATTCAGTGCCGGCGTACGCTTCAACAAGCGCGATGCGGAATCGATCAAGTCGGTCGAGGGCAGCGCCGGCGCGCCGGATGCGTTCAATCCGGCCACCCGCGTCTCCGCGGCAAGCCAGCCGGGCATGAGCTGCACCAACCGCGAGCTGTCGCAAAACTATGGCACTGCCTACTGGTACACGCCTTGCGCCGGCTTCCTGTTGAATAACACGGGCGATGTGCGCAAGGCCGTCACCGGTTCCAGCACCGCCAAGGCGCTCGACCAGGGCTCCTTCTTCTCTGTCAATGAGAAAAACATCGCCTTCTACGGCAAGGCGCGCCTGGGCTTCGACATCGGCGGCCTGCCTGTCGACGGCGTTGTAGGTGTGCGCGTGTCCAAAACCGACTCTGACCTGCTGGGCTACAGCATGGTCAACGGCGTGCCGGTCGCCACACCGAAAGACAGTTCCGGAACCGATACGCTGCCTAGCGCCTCGTTCAAGGCGACGCTGCGCAAGGACCTGATTGCACGCCTGGCATACGCCAAGACGCTGAGCCGCCCTGAGTTTTCCCAGCTCAATCCGGGAACCGCGTATGTGAACTCGAACGGCACTACGGTGCAGGCCTCCGCCTCAGGTGGCAACCCGGACCTGAAACCGGTGACCGGCCAGAACCTCGATGCAGCGCTGGAATGGTATTTCGCGCCGGCCGCCATGGTGAGCGGCACAGTGTTCCGCCACAATTTCGACGGCTACATCGTCAGCCGCGCCGTGCCTGAGGTCTACCAGGGTATCAACTACCTGACCGGCCGCCCATTCAATACCGATAGCGGCCACCTGCAAGGCGCCGAGCTGGCATACCAGCAGTTCTATGACAAGCTGCCGGGCTGGCTCAGTGGTTTCGGCACGCAGTTGAACTACACCTATATGGAAGGCGAAGTGACGGCGGCTGCGGTCGGACCGGGCAAACTGCCTTTCCCTGGCATGTCGAAAAACTCGTATAACATTGTGCTGTTGTATGAGAAGTACGGCATTTCGGGCCGCCTGGCGTATAACTGGCGTTCGAAATTTACGCAGGTTTATGGCGATACTTCGGCAATGCGCGGTACTGCCCCCCAGCGCAACCTGGTCGCCGCCGCTACCAGCAGCCTGGATGGTTCGCTCAGCTACAAGTTCAGCCCGAACCTGTCGCTGACGCTTAGCGGAACCAACCTGCTGAACTTCAAATACAAGGACTACTGGACCGACGCCAGCGTGTATCCACGCGATATCCGCCGCTACGACCGTACCGTAGGCCTGATGCTGAACTGGAAGAACTGATTTACCATGCAAAAGCAAAAGATGTCGGTGCTCGAAAAGGCGGGCTTTGGGGCGGGGGATGCGGCGCTCAATGTCGTGATTTCCTCGATGATGCTGATCATTACCTACTTCTACACCGACATCTATGGCTTGCGCACGCAAGACCTGGCGCTGTTGTTCGTGCTGGTCAAGGTAGTGGGAGCGGTGGCTGACCTCACCATGGGCCAGATCACCGACCGCTTCACCAGCCGTTTCGGGCGCTACCGTCCCTACCTGCTGTGGCTCGCGGTCCCTTATGGCGTAAGTATCCTTTTCGTGTTCTCCACGCCGGACTGGGGCTATGACGCCAAGCTGGTATGGGCATATTCCACCTACATCATCATGACGGTGATGACAGCGGGTGTCGGCATTCCCTATATTTCCCTGCCAAGCGCACTGACCAGCGATCCGAAGGAAAGCCTGTCGGCCAATGGCTACCGGCTGTTCTTCGCCAAGATCGGCGCCTTCCTGGTCACCATCGTGGTGCCCCTGCTGTCCGAACGCTGGGGCGAGGGCAGCGCTGCGCACGGCTACCAGATGGCGATGGCGGTGATGGCGGTGCTGGGCGTGGCGCTGTTCCTGTTCTGCTTCTTCACCACCACCGAGCGCGTACACCATGTGGTGGTACGCCAGTCCCTCGGCGAGCAGTTGAATGTACTGATGAAAAATGACCAGTGGCTGATCCTGTGCGGCGTTTGCGTGACCGGCACCATCGGCTACGTGGTGCGAGGTTCGGTGGCGATCTATTACGCCAAGTATTACCTGGGCCTGAATACGGCGCAGGTCTCCGCCTTCCTCTCCACCGGCGTGGTGGCGGCCATCCTGTCGATGATCGCTTCAACCTGGATCACCAAGGTCTATTGCAAGGTCAAACTGTTCCGCTGGACCCAGCTGGTCGTGGCGGCCATCAGCGTGGCGATCTACCTGCTGGTCAAGCCGGGCGATGTGATGCTGGCCTTCGTGCTGTTCTTCGCGCTGTCCTTCATCGTCGACTTGCATGCGCCGGTGTTCTGGTCCGCCATCGGCGAAACCATCGATTACGGCCAGGTCAAGACCGGCAAACGCGTGTCCGGCTTTGCCTTCGGCGGCATCTCGGTGTGCCAGAAGGCGGGCATGGCGATCGCCGGCGGCCTGGTGGGCATCCTGCTGACCTATTTCAACTATGTGCCCAACCAGGCGCAATCCGAATTCGCACTGAACGGCATCGCCCTGATGCTGTCGGTGATTCCAGGCTTCTTCCACTTGCTCATGGGGCTGTTGATGTTCGCCTACCGCATCAGCGACGAATACTACGGCACCGTGAAAGAGAGCATGAAGTCCCATGGCTACGTAAGCGCTTGAATATGCAAAAACTGACTCCCCTGATCGAGCAGCGCGCCGATCCTTACATCGTTCGCCACGGCGACGGCTATTACTACTTTACGGCCTCGGTGCCGCAATACGACCGCATCGAATTGCGCCGCGCTACCAGCATCGAGGGCTTGCGCGATGCGCCGGCCGTGGACGTTTGGCACAAGCCGGACACCGGCGCCTATAGTGAATTGATCTGGGCGCCGGAACTGCACTACAACCAGGGTGCCTGGTACGTCTATTTCGCCGCTGCGCCCAGCCGCGAGATCAAGTACCAGCTGTTCCAGCACCGCATGTACGCGATCCGCAACAAGAATGCCAATCCGCTGGAAGGCGAATGGGAGTTCATGGGCCAGGTCGATTCCGGGATCGACACCTTCTGCCTGGATGCGACCACCTTCACCCACAAGGGCAAGCTGTACTATCTGTGGGCGCAGAAGGACTATGACATCGAGGGCAATTCCAACCTCTACATCGCCCAGATGGAGACGCCGTGGCAGATCAAGGGCAAGCCCGTGATGCTGACCAGGCCGGAATTCGACTGGGAGATCCGCGGCTTCCGGGTCAACGAAGGCCCCTCTGTCCTGCAGCGCAACGGCAAAGTGTTCATCAGCTATTCCGCCAGCGCTACCGACGAGAACTACGCCATGGGCCTGCTGTGGGCCGGCGCCGATGCGGACCTGCTGGACCCTGAGGCGTGGACCAAGTCGCAGGAGCCGGTACTGCAAACCTGCTTCGAGCACGGCATCTACGGCCCTGGCCATAACAGCTTCACCGTGGACGCGGACGGAAATGTGCTGCTGGTGTACCATGCCCGCACGTACACGGAAATCGTCGGCGATCCGCTGTGGAACCCGGACCGCCATACTTTCGTCAAGCCGCTGCGCTGGGATGCGCAGGGCATGCCCGTCTTCGGACGACCATCTGTTATCGAGTAATCACACATGATCCAGAGCGCGCCATTCGGCCACGCACCGGACGGCTCGCCGCTGTCCCTGTTCACCCTGACCAATGCCCAAGGCATGGAGGTCAGGATCACCAATTACGGCGGTATCGTCACCCATATCTTTGCGCCGGACCGCGACGGGCAATTGGCCAACATCACGCTGGGTTTCGGGACGGCGGCCGAGTATTTCGGCCGTTCACCTTATTTCGGCGCCTTGATCGGGCGTTGCGGCAATCGCATTGCGCAGGGCCGCTTTACATTGGACGGCGTCGAGCACCAGCTATCCGTCAATGACGGCAACAATCACCTGCATGGCGGCGCGCAGGGCTTCGACAAGGTTGTCTGGGACGCTGCCGTGGAAGGCGACGCCCTGGTGCTGCGCTACCGCAGCGTCGATGGGGAGCAGGGCTATCCCGGCAACCTGGACGTGCAGGCGACTTACACGCTGGACGACGATGGCGCGCTGACGGTTGACCTGCGCGCCAGCACCGACCGCGCCACGCCGGTCAACCTGACGCACCACGCCTATTTCAACCTGGCCGGCAGCGGCACCATCAACGACCACGAGATGTGGATCGATGCACCGCATTACACGCCGGTCGACCAAGGCTTGATACCAACCGGCGAACTGGCTCCGGTAGCCGGAACGCCGTTCGATTTCAGCGCGCCGCGCGCGATTGGCGATGCGGTGTATGACCATAACTTCGCGTTGGCGCCGGCGCCGGGAATGCGCTGCGCGGTACGGGTGCGCGAGCCGGGCTCCGGGCGCCAGTTGGAAGTACTCACTCACCAGCCGGGCATCCAGTTCTACAGCGGGAATTTCCTCGACGGCGCGCTGGGCTTCCCCTACCGCGGCGGCTTTTGCCTGGAGCCGCAGCACTTCCCTGACGCGCCCAATAAACCCCGGTTCCCGAGCGTGATCCTGCGCCCTGGAGAGGTGTACCGCAACACGCTGGCTTTCCGTTTTTCGCGATACTGATTTCGATATTGGTATCGACAAATAAGTCATTAGAAATATATTGCTCTGAGCCGTAACATTTCCTCCATCGATAAGCGGAGGAATCCATGTCAGAGACAAAGAAAACGATAAAACTGCGCTCGGCCGAATGGTTCGGGACGCAGGACAAAAACGGCTTCATGTACCGAAGCTGGATGAAGAACCAGGGCATCCCTGACCACGAATTCCGCGGCAAGCCAATCATCGGCATCTGCAATACCTGGTCCGAGCTGACCCCGTGCAATGCCCACTTCCGCCAGCTCGCGGAGCACGTCAAGAAGGGCATCCTGGAGGCGGGCGGCTACCCGGTTGAATTCCCGGTGTTCTCCAACGGCGAATCCAACCTGCGCCCAACGGCCATGCTGACCCGTAACCTGGCCAGCATGGACGTGGAAGAATCCATCCGCGGCAATCCGATGGATGCCGTGGTCCTGCTGGTGGGCTGCGACAAGACCACCCCGGCGCTGTTGATGGGCGCCGCTTCCGTCGACCTGCCGACCATCGTCGTGACCGGCGGCCCTATGCTGAACGGTAAATTGAACGGCAAGGACATCGGCTCCGGCACCGCCGTGTGGCAGCTGCACGAGCAGGTCAAGGCCGGCGAAATCACCATGCACCAGTTCATGTCGGCGGAAGCGGGCATGTCGCGTTCCGCCGGCACCTGCAACACCATGGGCACCGCCTCCACCATGGCCTGCATGGCCGAATCGCTGGGCACTTCGCTGCCGCACAATGCCGCGATCCCTGCGGTCGATGCGCGCCGTTACGTGCTGGCGCATATGTCCGGCATCCGTATCGTCGAAATGGTGTGGGAAGACCTGCGCCTGTCCAAGATCCTCAAACGCGAAAACTTCGAGAACGCGATCCGCGTCAACGCCGCCATCGGCGGGTCGACCAACGCCGTGATCCACCTGAAAGCGATTGCCGGCCGTATCGGCGTGCCGCTGGAACTGGAAGACTGGACCAAGGTTGGCAAAGGCATGCCGACCATCGTCGACCTGATGCCGTCCGGCCGCTACCTGATGGAAGAGTTCTACTACGCCGGCGGCCTGCCGGGCGTGATTCGCCGCATGGGCGAAGCTGAGCTGCTGCCGCATCCGCAAGCGCTGACCGTCAACGGCAGGACCATCGGCGAGAACTGTGCCGAAGCGCCGATCTATAACGACGAAGTGATCCGCCAGATCGACAACCCGCTGATTGCCGACGGCGGCATCTGCATCCTGCGCGGCAACCTGGCGCCGCGCGGCGCGGTGCTGAAACCTTCCGCCGCTTCGCCGCACCTGATGCAGCACCGTGGCAAGGCCGTCGTGTTCGAGAATTTCGACCACTACAAGGAACGCATCATCGATCCGGACCTGGAGGTTGACGAGAACTCGATCCTGGTGATGAAGAACTGCGGCCCGAAAGGTTATCCGGGCATGGCGGAAGTGGGCAATATGGGCCTGCCGCCCAAGCTGCTGGCCAAGGGCATCAAGGACATGGTGCGCATTTCCGATGCGCGCATGAGCGGTACGGCTTACGGCACCGTGGTGCTGCACGTCGCTCCGGAGGCGATGGCCGGCGGCCCCCTCGGCGCCGTCAAGGATGGCGACTGGATCGAACTCGATTGCGCCAACAACAAGCTGCAGCTTGAAATCAGCGACGAGGAAATGACGGCGCGCCTGGCCGAGCGCGCTGCGCAGCAGGAGCCGCCCAAGTCCGGCTACCAGCAACTGTATATCGACCACGTGTTGCAGGCCGACGAAGGCTGCGACTTCGACTTCCTGGTTGGCTGCCGCGGTTCCGCCGTGCCGCGCCATTCGCACTAAGGAGACCATATGCTGCTCGTACAATTCACCAACGAAGGCGGTTCCCGCCGCGTAGCCTCGCTTGACGGCGATACGCTGCGCGTGCTGGACGGCGTCTACACCACCTATGAACTGGCGCAGCGCGCCATCAGCCGCGGCAAGGGCCTGGCCGAAGTGGCGCAAGCTGCCATCGGTACCACGGTCGCCAGCTACGAAGCCGTGGCAAGCGCCGGCCGCATCCTGCCGCCGCTGGACCACGTCGACCCGGCGCACTGCTATGTGACCGGCACCGGCCTGACCCACCTCGGCAGCGCCGATGCGCGCGACGCCATGCACCGCAAGATCGGCGGCGACATGGAAACGCTGAGCGATTCCATGAAGATGTTCCGCCTTGGCGTGGAAGGCGGCAAGCCTGCTGAGGGCCAGCGCGGCGTGCAGCCTGAATGGTTCTACAAGGGCGACGGTTCGATCGTGGCCGCCAGCGGCCAGGCGCTGGCCATGCCGGAGTTCTCGCTCGATGGCGGCGAAGAGCCTGAGATTGCCGGCCTGTATGTGATCGGGGAAGATGGCCAGCCTTATCGCCTCGGCTTCGCTATCGGCAACGAGTTTTCCGATCACGTGACCGAGCGCCAGAACTACCTCTACCTCGCGCATTCCAAGCTGCGCAACTGCGGCCTGGGACCGGCACTGCGCGTGGGCGAGCTGCCGCAGCATATCGACGGCGCCTCGCGCATCGTCGGCAAGGATGGCGCGGTACGCTGGCAGAAGGCCTTTGTCAGCGGCGAACAGAATATGTCGCACACCATCGCCAACCTGGAATACCATCACTTCAAGTACGGGCTGTTCTGCCGCCCTGGCGATGTGCACATCCATTTCTTCGGCACTGCCACCCTGAGCTTCGCAGACGGCATCTCCGTGCAGCCGGGCGAAACCTTTGAAGTCGAAGCCCCATCTTTTGGTCCAGCGCTGCGCAATCCGCTGCGCGTGCAGGAATCCCGTTACAAGAAAGTGAGCCAACTATGACGATTACCGGCCAGGCCATGATTGGCGGCGTTGCCGTGCGCGGGGAGGGCGGCTCGCAGCGCGCCTTCAATCCCGGCACCGAGCAGCAGTTCGGCGAGGAATTCAACGCGGTCAGCGTGGAACAGGTGAACGAAGCCTGCCGCCTGGCCGGCGCTGCCTTCGATACCTTCCGCTCCTCCAGCGATGCCGCGCGTGCGGATCTGCTGGACGCGATTGCACGCAACATCGTCGACCTCGGCACAGAGCTGATCGAGCGCGCCATGGCGGAAACCGGCTTGCCGCAAGCCCGCCTGGAAGGCGAACGTGCCCGCACCTGCAACCAGCTGAAGATGTTTGCCACGCTGCTGCGCGAAGGTTCCTGGTGCGACCCGCGCATCGATGTCGCCCTGCCGACCCGCACTCCGCCGCGCGCGGACCTGCGCTACCGCCTGATCGGCGTCGGTCCGGTCGCAGTGTTCGGCGCCTCCAACTTCCCGCTGGCGTTCTCGGTTGCCGGCGGCGACACCGCTTCCGCGCTGGCCGCGGGCTGCCCGGTCGTGGTCAAGGCGCACTCCGCCCACCCTGGGACTTCGGAGCTGGTGGCGCGTGCCGTGGTTGCGGCAGTTGCCCAATGCGGTTTGCCGGCCGGCGTATTCGCCCTGCTGACCGGCAGCGGCAGCCATATCGGCCAGACGCTGGTGGCCCATCCTGCCATCCAGGCGGTTGGCTTTACCGGCTCCCGTGGCGGCGGCACCGCGCTGATGGCCACCGCCGCGGCGCGCAAGCAGCCAATTCCCGTATATGCGGAAATGAGCAGCATTAACCCGGTGTTCCTGCTGCCGGAAGCACTGGCAGGCCGTCCGGACAGCATTGCCGTCGGCTTCGCAGCCTCGCTGACGCTGGGTGTCGGGCAGTTCTGCACCAATCCCGGCCTGGTGCTGGGCATTGAAGGCCCGGGCCTGGAGCGCTTCTGCTCCAGTGCCGCGCAAGCGTTGGCGGGCGTCGCGCCGGGCACCATGCTGAGCGCCGGTATTGCCGGCGCCTACCAGCGCGGCGTGCAGGCGCTGGCTTCGCACGGCGACGTGGAAACCGTCACCGCTACGTCGCATTCAGGCTGCAAGGGCGGTGCGGCGCTGTTCCGCACCGGTGCGCAGGCTTTCCTGTCGCAGCACGCGCTGTCGGACGAAGTGTTTGGACCGGCTTCGCTGGTGATTGCCTGCCGCGATATCGACGAAATGATCGCCGTGGCGGAGCACCTGGAAGGGCAGTTGACCGCAACCTTGCAGATGGCCGACGGCGATGCAGGGGCGGCGCGCAAGCTGTTGCCTGTGCTGGAGCGCAAGGCTGGGCGCATCCTGGCTAACGGTTACCCAACCGGCGTGGAAGTGACCAGCGCCATGGTGCACGGTGGTCCATTCCCGTCCACTTCGGACGGCCGCAGCACCTCGGTCGGCACGGCGGCGATCTACCGCTTCCTGCGCGCGGTGTGCTACCAGGACTTGCCGGCCGCGCTGCTGCCACCGGTGCTGCAGGATGCAAATCCCGGCAATACCTGGCGTCGCCGCGACGGCGTTCTTGGCCAGCACTAAAGAGGCTTACCGGTTCTAAAAAAGAAAAAAACTGGAGACACTATGACAATCACTGCCAACTACCCGAGCCTGCAAGGCAAACGGGTATTTGTCACCGGCGGCGGCACCGGCATCGGCGCCAGCATCGTTGCAGCCTTTGCGCAGCAGGGCGCCGTGGTGGCGTTCGTGGATATCGCGGCCGACGCCAGCAGCGCCCTGTGCGATGCAGTC
This sequence comes from Duganella sp. Root336D2, assembly GCF_001425005.1. Taxonomy (GTDB): domain Bacteria; phylum Pseudomonadota; class Gammaproteobacteria; order Burkholderiales; family Burkholderiaceae_D; genus Rugamonas. The sequence goes on from NZ_LMDB01000037.1 coordinate 40,884, forward strand.
GCTGCGGGCGGCGCGCCGCGGCCCCGGTTCCGTGCTTGCGACATCACTGATATCCCGGCATTGCAGCGTACGATGAAGGAGTTTGCCGCTGAGATGGGGGACTTCGACGTCCTGGTCAACAACGCTGCCAACGACCAGCGCCATAGCGTCGAAGACGTGACCCCGGAGTACTGGGACACGCGCATCGCCATCAACCAGCGCCCCCTGTTCTTCACCTGCCAGGCAGTCCTGCCGGGCATGAAGAAAAAGGGCTGCGGCTCCATCATCAACATCAGCTCCATCTCCTGGCACGCCAAAGGTGGCGGCTACCCTGTCTACGCTACCGCCAAAGCCGCATCGCACGGCCTGACGCGCGGCATGGCGCGCGACCTGGGCAAGCACAACGTGCGCGTCAACACCGTTACGCCGGGCTGGGTCATGACCCAGCGCCAGGTCGACCTGTGGGTCGATAAGGCGGCGGAGGAAGAAATCGCCCGCAACCAGTGCCTGCCGGGCAAGCTGCTGCCGGAGCATATCGCTGCCATGTGCCTGTTCCTGGGCGCGGACGACAGCGCCATGTGCACCGCGCAGGATTTTATCGTCGACGCAGGCTGGGTCTGAGCACGCACCGCACCGAACCGCGGCTTACCGCCCCAGGCAAGCAGAAAATCATGATGCAGCCACGCGGCCGCTTCGTTGCGGTATTCAAACAATAATCAAGGAGATGCTATGAAGAAGACGATGATCGCGTTGGCCATGCTCGCCGCAGGCCTTGCGCAAGCTGCCACCACGGTAAAGATCGATACCGCCAAACCCGGTCCGGTAATCAACAAGGACGTCTATGGCCAGTTTGCCGAGCACCTTGGGTCCGGCATCTACGGCGGCATGTGGGTAGGCCCGAAATCAAAGATTCCCAATACGCGCGGCTGGCGCAATGACGTGATCGGCGCGCTGAAGAACCTGCACGTGCCGCTGGTGCGCTGGCCGGGCGGCTGCTTCGCCGACGAATACCATTGGCGCGAAGGCATCGGCCCGCGCAACAAGCGCCCGGTCAAGATCAACACCATGTGGGGCGGGGTGGACGAGGACAATGCCGTCGGCACCCATGAATTCTTTGACCTGGTCGAACAAATCGGCGCGGACGCCTACGTGAACGGCAACCTGGGCACCGGCTCACCGCAGGAAATGGCGGAATGGCTGGAGTACATGACGTCGGATAACAAGTCGACCCTGCCGGAGCTGCGCCGCAAGAACGGCCGCGACAAGCCGTTCAAAGTCGCCTATTTCGCCGTCGGTAACGAGGCCTGGGGCTGCGGCGGCAATATGAAGCCGGAATACTACGCAAACCTGTACCGCCAGAGCGCCACCTTCCTCAAGACCCCGCCGGCGGGCCGTCCGAAGTTCGTCGCCAGCGGCGGCAATGACAGCGACACCAGCTGGACCGATGAGTTGAGCAAGTCGGCCAAGAATATGACGGACGGCATCAGCTTCCACTACTACACCATCCCGACCGGAAAATGGGAAGTGAAAGGGGCGGCGACTGGCTTCCCTGCCAACGAATGGTTCTCGACCCTGCAGGCGACCATGCGCATGGAAGACCATATCCGCAGCAACGTGGCGGTCCTCGACAAGAACGATCCCGAGAAAAAGCTTGGTTTCTACGTCGATGAATGGGGCACCTGGTATGACGTCGAGAAGGGCACCAATGCTGGCTTCCTGTACCAGCAGAACACCCTGCGCGACGCAGTGGTTGCGGCGTTGAACTTCAATATCTTCCACGATCACGCCGACCGCGTTCGCATGACCAATATCGCGCAGATGGTCAATGTGCTACAGGCCATGGTGTTGACCGACAACGAGAAGATGCTGCTGACCCCAACCTACCACGCCTACGAGATGTATGTGCCGTTCCAGGGAGCGACCACCTTGCCGCTGTCCCTGGAAGGCAACCGCAAGTATGCCTCCGGCGACAAGAGCATCCCGCAGGTGAGTGCTTCGGCGGCACGCGGCAAGGACGGCAAGGTCTATGTGGCGCTGGTAAATACCCACCCAAGCGTTGCGGAAGAAGTCAGCATCGCCGGCGTGGGCGAGGGCAAGGCCAGCGCTCGCGTGCTGACCGCCAATGAAATGGACGCGCATAATACTTTCGCCAAGCCGGATGCTGTAAAGCCGGCACCGATCGCCGTGCAGGCCAGCGGCGGCAAGCTGACCGTGAAGATGCCTGCCAAGTCTGTCGTAGTGGTGGCAATCGGGGGCTGAGATGGAGAACATCTCCGTGCAGCGCCGCATGCTGCTGCGTACGGCGGCAGCGGGCGCGGTGATGGCAACGGTCGGCGGCTGTGGCGGTGGCGGTGGCGGTGGATCGTCGTCGGCGACTGCCCCTGCCGCTGCGCCGCCAGTCACGCCGCCGGTGGTGCAGCCAAGCACCACGGTCGCGTTCACCGGCGTCTCGGTGCACGACCCATCGGTCATCAAGGCGGCCGAAACCTATTATGTGTTCGGTTCCCACCTGGCGGCGGCCAGGAGCACCGACTGGATGAACTGGACCAGGATTGCGGATGGCGTGAATGCCGGCAATCCGCTGTTCAACAATGTGACGGCCGCCTTGTCCGAGGCATTGGCTTGGGCGCAGGCGGACACGTTGTGGGCACCCGATGTGGCCAGGCTGGATGACGGTAAGTTCTACATGTACTACTGCGCCTGCAAAGGCGACTCGCCGCGTTCCGCCCTCGGCCTGGCGGTGGCGGACAAGGTAGATGGACCTTACGTCAACAAGCAGCTCTTGCTGAAATCTGGCATGTGGGGCGAGGCCAGCCCGGATGGCACCGTCTACGATGCGACGAAGCACCCGAACGTGGTAGACCCGAACGTCTTCCGCGATAACGGTGGCAAGTTGTGGATGGTGTACGGCTCCTACTCTGGCGGCATCTTCATCATGGAGATGAACCCGGCGACTGGCCTGCAGAAGCCGGCCCAGGGCTATGGCAGGCACCTGATGGGCGGCAACCATGCGCGCATCGAGGGCGCTTACATCCTGTACAGCCCTGACAGCAAGTACTACTACCTGTTCGTATCATTCGGCGGGCTGGATGCCAACGGCGGCTACAACATCCGCGTCTCCCGTTCCCTGAACCCGGACGGGCCCTACGTGGATGGCGCAGGAACCGACATGGCGACCGTCAAAGCCAATCCGGCGTTGCCGTTGTTCGATGATGCCAGTATCGCACCGCATGGCCAGAAACTGATGGGCAACCACCAGTACGTATTGGCAAGCGGCGAGACCGGTACTGCCCTGGGCTACGTGTCGCCTGGCCATAACTCGGCCTATTACGATGTAGCCGCGGGCAAGTACTTCCTGGTCTTCCATGCCCGTTTCCCGGGGCAGGGCGAGGCGCACGAGGTGCGCGTGCACGAAATGTTCATCAACGTCGATGGCTGGCCGGTCGTCGCCCCGTTCCGGTACGTACCGCTGTCGAAAAACGCAATTACGCTGTCGGCGGACGTCAGCGCGGCTGATGCTGCCGGTATCTACAAGGTGATCAACCACGGCAAAGACATTTCGGCGGTCATCAAGCAATCGCAGGTCGTGACCCTGGCGGCTGGGGGGGCTGTGAGCGGTGCAATCGCCGGCAACTGGAGCCACTTGGGCGGTAACAAGGTCAGCATCGTGTCGACCGACGGCACGGCCTACAATGGCGTTTTGTCGCGCCAGTGGAACACCAATGGCAATGCCTTCGAAGTGACCTTCACCGTGCAGTCGAAGGCTGGCGTTTCGCTTTGGGGCGCGAGGATGGGGAACTGATTATGAACAAATGGATTCTTTGCGCTGGCCTGCTGCTGGCGCAGATGGTGCAAGCGAGCCAGGTGAGCGTGCATGACCCGGTGATGGCGAAGCAGGGCGATACCTATTACCTGTATTCGACCGGGCCGGGCATCACCTTTTACAGTTCGAAAGACATGTTGAACTGGAGGCCGGAAGGCCGCATCTTCACTGGTCATCCGGCAGCCGCAACCAAGGCGGCGCCGGGCTTTGACGACCATGTGTGGGCGCCGGATATCCAGCATCACAACGGCAAATACCTGCTGTACTATTCCGTCTCCGCATTCGGCAAGAACACTTCGGCAATCGGCGTAACGGTCAACAGGACGCTGGACCCGCGCTCTCCCGACTACAAATGGGAAGACAAGGGTATTGTCGTGCAGTCGGTGCCGGGGCGCGACCTCTGGAATGCGATCGATTCCAATGTGGTGGAGGACGAGAAGGGAACGGGCTGGATGGCGTTCGGTTCTTTCTGGGGTGGAATCAAACTGGTCAAATTGAACGAGGCCTGGACGCGCCCGGCCGAACCGCAAGTCTGGAGCACCATCGCCGCCCGCGAGCGCCCGGCCTTCGTGAAGGATGACAGCGGAGGCCCGGCGGAGATCGAAGCCCCCTTCATCTTCCGCAAGAATGGCTGGTACTACCTGTTTGCCTCGTGGGGACTATGCTGCCAGAAGGCGAAGAGTACATACCACGTCGTCGTTGGCCGTTCGCGCTCGGTCACCGGGCCATATCTCGACAAAGACGGGAAGGATATGGCGCTCGGTGGCGGCTCGCTGGTCGTGCAGGGCAACGCAAAGTGGAAGGCGCTCGGCCACAACAGTGCATATACTTTCGACGGCAAGGACGTGATGGTGCTGCATGCTTACGAAACGGCCGATAAATACCTTCAGAAGCTGAAGGTCATGGACATGCGCTGGGATAGCGCCGGCTGGCCCATGGTCGACACTTCGGACCTCGATAGCTACCAAAGCGTGCAGAAATGATCTTGCCTTCGCTCGCCTGCGCATTGCGACGGAGCGGCCTGGTGGCGCTGTTGGCTGCCGGCATACCGCTCGCCGTGGGTGCTGCCGAACTGTTCCCGCTACAGGATGTTCGGCTCCTTCCCAGTCCTTTCCTGCAAGCCCAGGAAACCAACCGCCGCTACCTGCTGGCGCTCGATGCAGACCGGTTGCTGGCGCCATTCCGGCGCGAGGCCGGACTGCCGCTGTCCAAGCCTTCGTACGGCAACTGGGAATCCAGCGGCCTCGATGGCCATATGGGAGGCCATTACCTCTCAGCTTTGTCATTGATGTGGGCTGCGACCGGCGACGGCACCGTATGCGAGCGCCTCGACTACTTCGTGCAGGAACTGAAGAAGGCGCAGGCGCCGGACGGCTACCTCGGTGGCATTCCCTCGGGTCGCGAGGCATGGAACGACGTCGCCAAGGGCAAGCTCCATGCCGACAATTTCTCGGTCAACGGCAAATGGGTCCCCTGGTATAACCTGCACAAGATCGCCGCCGGCCTGCGCGATGCCTGGCACTACGCGGGCAATGAAGACGCGCGACAGATGCTGGTGAAGTTTGCCGACTGGACGGTCGCCATGACCGGCGCCCTGAGCGACGAGCAGATGCAGGCCATGCTGCGCGCAGAGCATGGGGGGATGAACGAAGTGCTGGCCGACGTCTACCAACTGACGGGCGACCAGCGCTATCTCGCGGCTGCAAAGCGCTTTTCGCACCAGGCTGTCCTGCAGCCGCTTGCAGCGGGGCGCGACGAGCTGACCGGCATGCACGCCAATACCCAGATACCGAAGGTGATCGGCTTCGAACGCATCGCCGAACTGACCGGGGAACAGCAATGGCACAAGGCCGCCAGCTTCTTCTGGCGCACCGTGCATGACCACCGCACTGTCGCCATTGGCGGCAACAGCGTCAAGGAGCACTTCCACGACGACAAGGACTTTTCCTCGATGAGCGGCGAGGTGGAAGGGCCGGAAACCTGCAACACCTACAATATGCTCAAGCTCACGGAGCTGCTGTACCAGCGCGATCCGAGCGCGGCATACGGCGACTACTACGAGCGTGCGCTGTACAACCATATCCTGTCCTCGCAGCGCCCGGAAAGCGGCGGTTTCGTCTACTTCACACCGATGCGGCCCAACCACTACCGCGTCTATTCTGAAGTGGACAAGGGCATGTGGTGCTGCGTTGGCTCCGGCATCGAGAGCCACGCAAAATACGGTGAGTTCATCTACGCCCGCGATGGCGATGCGCTGCTGGTCAACCTGTTCATTCCCTCGCGCCTCGAGTGGCGCCAGAAGGGCGTTGTCCTGACCCAGTCCAGCCGCTTCCCCGACCAGGAAAACACCCGGCTGAGCGTCGACGGCGGCGGCAAGTTCACCCTGAAAGTTCGCTACCCGGGCTGGGTCGCTAAAGGGGCACTGACGCTGCGTTTGAACGGCAAGCCTGTGCCGGTGCACGCTGCACCTGGCGGCTACGTCGAGCTGACGCGCGACTGGCGCAAGGGCGACAAGGTCGACGTGCACCTGCCGATGCGCACCACGCTGGAGCAAATGCCCGACAAGTCGAACTATTACGCCGTGCTGCACGGCCCTATCGTGCTGGCCGCCAAGACTTCGCCGTTCCCCGGCGAGCGCCTTAACTTCATGGCGGACGGCTCGCGCATGGGCCATATCGCGCAAGGCCAGGTTTGCCCGCAGGAAGCGGCGCCGGTATTCGTCAGCGACAGCAAAGACTTCCTCAGCAAGTTCAAACCGGTACCGGGGCAGCCGCTGACGTTCACGGCGCCGGGACTGGTGCAAGGGAACGGTGCGAACCAGGTGCAGTTCATGCCTTTCTTCCGCTTGCACGATTCTCGTTACATGATCTACTGGCAGCAAACAACACCTGCCGGCTTGGCCGGCATGCGTTCGAAGGCTGCCGCTGCCGAAGCCGAGCGGCTGGCGCTCGATGTGCGCACCGTCGACCAGGTGGCGCCCGGCGAGCAGCAACCCGAATCGGATCATTTCTTCAAGGGGGAGGGCGCCGACGCCGGCCTGAATGGTACGCGGCACTGGCGCCACGCCAGCGGGTGGTTCAGCTACGAGCTGAAAGACCGCGATGGCTCCGCCCGGGTGCTGCGCCTGACCTTCGCTTCGGGCGATGCAGGCCGCAAGTTCGACGTACTGCTGAATGGCCGCCTGCTGCACGCGGTCACCATCGAGCGCAAGGGCGACGCTTTCTACGACCTGGACCTTCCGCTTCCGCATGGCGTGGCCGGCGAGGGCACGCTGGAAGTGAAGTTCGTCGCGCACCCGGGATCGCTGGCCGGAGGTTTGTATGGCCTGCGCCTGTTGCGATAACAAAATCGATATGGATCCTGCGAAAAAATGAATTAGATCGGCATGACGGATTCTCCTAATATTGACTTACTATAATTCAGGAGACCGGCATGACTCTCACCCGCAGGACTATTCTCGGCGGCGCGTTCGCCTTTGCCTTTGCTGCCTCGGGCAGCGTGTTCGCGGCCAAGCCGCTGGTGATGGGCTTTTCCCAGGTGGGCGCGGAAAGTGAATGGCGCTCCGCCAACACCGCCTCCATCAAAGACGCCGCCAGGCAGGCCGGTGTCACCCTCAAATTCGCCGACGCGCAGCAGAAGCAGGAAAACCAGGTCAAGGCAATCCGTTCCTTTATCGCCCAGCGCGTCGACGTGATCGCGTTTTCGCCGGTGGTGGAAACCGGCTGGGAAACCGTGCTGCGTGAAGCCAAGGCGGCCAGGATCCCGGTCATCCTGACTGACCGCGCCGTGAAAGTGGCGGATAAGTCGCTGTATGTGACCCTGATCGGGTCCGATTTCGTGGAAGAGGGCCGCCGCGCCGGGCGCTGGCTGGCCGAATACGCGGCCAAGGCGAACAAGCCTGTTCTGAACGTGGTTGAACTGCAGGGTACCGTAGGTTCGGCGCCTGCGCTGGACCGCAAGGCCGGTTTCGAAGAAGCCATCAAGGGCAACGCCAAACTGAAGGTGATCCGCACCCAGACCGGCGAATTCACCCGTGCCAAAGGGAAGGAAGTGATGGAAGCCTTCCTGAAAGCCCACGGCAAGGATATCAATGTGCTGTATGCGCACAACGACGACATGGCGATCGGCGCCATCCAGGCCATTGAGGAAGCTGGCCTGAAGCCAGGCAAGGACATCATCATCGTTTCCATCGACGGTGTGAAGGGCGCATTCCAGGCCATGATCGCCGGCAAGCTGAACGTGTCTGTCGAATGCAGCCCGCTGCTTGGTCCGCAACTGATGAAGGCAGCGCAGGACGTCGTTGCCGGCAAGCCTGTGGCGCCACGCATCGTGACCGAGGAGCGCGTGTTCCCGGCGGAAGTGGCGGCTAAAGAACTCCCTAACCGGAAATACTGATGGCTAACGCGGCGGCGGCGCCGGTGCTGGAGCTGTCCGGCATCCATAAGGCGTTCCCGGGCGTGAAGGCGCTGAGCGAGGCGGGGCTGCGGCTCTATCCTGGCGAGGTCCATACGCTGATGGGGCAGAATGGGGCGGGCAAGTCGACCCTGATCAAGGTGCTGACCGGCGTGCATGCGCCGGACCAGGGTCGCATCGCGCTGGAAGGCCGGGCGATACATCCGCGTTCGACGCTGGAGGCGCAGGAGCTCGGCATTTCCACCGTCTACCAGGAAGTGAACCTGTGCCCGAATCTGTCGGTGGCCGAGAATATCTTCATCGGCCGCTATCCGCGCAGATGGGGCATGGTCGATTGGGCCGCAATGCGGACGCGCGCGGCGGCCCTGCTGCGCGATCTGGAAATCGATATCGACGTGAGTGCGCCGTTATCGCATTACCCGCTGGCGATCCAGCAAATGGTGGCAATCTCGCGGGCCCTGAACATTTCTTCGCGTGTGCTGGTGCTGGACGAGCCCACCTCGAGCCTCGACGAGGCGGAGGTGCAGTTGCTGTTCCGCGTACTGCGCCGCTTGCGCGAGCAGGGCATGGCGATCCTGTTCGTGACACACTTCCTTGACCAGACCTACGCAATCTCGGACCGTATCACGGTGATGCGCAACGGCGAGAGGGAAGGGGAATATGCCGCGGCCGACCTTTCGCGCCTGGCATTGGTGAACAAGATGATTGGCAAGGCGGCGGATGCCGCCGACGCGGCCGAGGGCAGCGATACCGCGGTGCAGCGCAATGATGGAGCGCATGGCGCCGCAGCGTCGCGGGTGGTGCTCGAAACACGCGGCCTGGGCCGCAAGGGCGTGCTGCAGCCGATGGATTTGCAGGTGCGCGAGGGCGAAGTACTCGGGCTGGCCGGCCTGCTCGGCGCCGGCCGCACCGAGCTGGCGCGCCTGCTGTTCGGTGCAGACCGTGCGGACAAGGGCGATATCGCGATAGGCGACAAGGCGTACGGAACATTCGCCAATCCGCGCCAGGCGATTGCTGCGGGCATTGGCTTCTGCTCGGAAGACCGCAAGCTGGAAGGTGCCGTCCTGTCGCTCTCCGTGCGCGAAAACCTGGTGCTGGCATTGCAGGCGCGCCAGGGCATGCTGCGCGCCATCCCGCTGCACCGCCAGCGCGAACTGGCGGAAGAATATGTCAAGGCGCTCGGCATCCGTACTGCCAGCATCGAGACGCCGATCGGCACGCTTTCCGGCGGCAACCAGCAGAAGGTATTGCTGGCGCGCTGGCTGGCTACCGATCCGCGCCTGATGATCCTGGACGAACCAACGCGCGGCATCGACGTGCGCGCCAAGCAGGAAATCATGGATTACGTTACTACCTTGTGCAAGCGCGGCATGTCGCTGCTGTTTATCTCGTCCGAACTGCCGGAAGTACTGCGTGTCAGCGACCGCATGATCGTCATGCGCGACCGTGCCAGCTGCGGCGAATACCGGCGCGGCGAGCTGGATGAAACGACCGTCCTGCACGCCATCGCAGGGGAGGCAGCATGACGCACAATGTCGCCAACCTGGCCGCGCCTCCAGCGCCCGCCGCAACGAACGTGGCTTCGGGCCTGGGCGCGCGCTTGCTCGCCCACCCGCTGGCGCGCCCGCTCGGCGCGCTGATTGTTCTGCTGCTGGTTAACTTGTTCGCCGTGCCCGGCTTCTTTCAGCTGGAGGTGAAAAACGGCCACCTGTACGGTGCCATGGTCGACATCCTGAACCGCGCCGCACCTTTGATGCTGGCTGCCACCGGCATGACAATCGTCATCGCCATGCGCGGCATCGATATCTCAATCGGCGCTGTGGTGGCGCTGGCAGCAGCCGTCGCCTGCACCATGGCCGCCGCCGAACAGCCGTTGTGGCTGGCCTTCGCCGCCGCACTGGGCGCCGCCCTGCTGTGCGGCATCTGGAACGGCGTGCTGGTTGCCAGCCTTGGCCTGCAACCGATTGTTGCCACCCTGGTGCTGATGGTGGCTGGGCGCGGCCTGGCGCAACTGGTCACCGATGGCCAGATCATCACCGTCTACCGCGATGACTTCTTCGTGCTGGGCAGCGGCTACCTGCTTGGCCTGCCGGTCGCGCTGTACGTGGCGCTGGCGGTGGTGGCAGCCATCGCGCTGGCCATGCGCAGGACCGCCCTCGGCCTGTTCACGCAAGCGGTGGGCGTCAATCCGGTGGCAGCCCGCCTGGCCGGCATTCGCGCCGGCGCCCTGATCTTCGCCAGCTATGCCTTCTGCGCCGTATGCGCCGGCCTGGCAGGCCTGATCATCAGTTCCAACATCAAGAGCGCCGACGCCAATAATGCCGGCCTGCTACTGGAACTGGATGCCATCCTCGCCGTTACGCTGGGCGGCACCTCGCTGGCCGGCGGTAAATTCCACCTGGCCGGCAGCGTGATCGGCGCCCTGATCATCCAGACCCTCACCTATACCGTCTATTCCCTCGGTGTGCCGCCGGAAGTCAACCTCGTCGTCAAGTCGCTGGTGGTGTTCGCGGTCTGCCTGTCGCAAAGGAGCAAGGCATGACCCGCGCCCCGTACTTCACTTCCCTCGTTACGGTCGGCCTGCTGGCGGCCCTGCTGCTGGCGGGCGGCATTGCCTATCCAGGCTTCCTGTCGCTGCAGGTGATGCTCAACCTCCTGATCGACAACGCCTTCCTGCTGGTGATCGCCATCGGCATGAGCTTCGTCATCCTCTCCGGCGGCATCGACTTGTCGGTCGGCTCCGTGCTGGCGCTCAGCACCATGGTCGCTGCCTGGCTGCTGCATGCCGCGCACTGGCCGCCCGCGGCCGTGATGGCAGCGGTGCTCCTGATGGGCGTCGTGTTCGGCGCCGGCATGGGGGCCTTGATCCACTTCTTCCGCCTGCAACCCTTCATCGTCACGCTGGGGGGAATGTTCCTGGCGCGCGGCCTGTGCTACCTGATCAGCGTGAATTCGATCCCGATCGAAGATCCGGCATTTGTGGCGATCTCGCAGGCGCAGGTCGGCATCTTCGATGGCTTTGTCTCGCCCGGGGTGGTGATTGCGCTGGCACTGCTGGCAGTTGCGATGGTCGTGGCGCACCTGACACCATTCGGCCGCGCCGTCTATGCAGTGGGAGGCAACGAACAATCTGCGCACATGATGGGGCTCCCGGTGGGCGCCACCAAGGTTGCCGTGTACGCCATCAGCGGCGGCTGCGCCGCGCTGGCCGGGCTGCTGTTTGCGTTTTACATGCTGTCCGGCTATGGGCAGCATGCCCAGGGTACCGAGCTTGATGCGATCGCCGCGGTGGTGATCGGCGGGACGCTGCTGACGGGCGGCTACGGCTATGTGGCCGGCGCCTTGACCGGCGTTCTGGTGCTGGGCGCCATCCAGACCCTGATCGTGTTCGATGGCACGCTCAGTTCATGGTGGACCAAGATCGCCATCGGCATGCTGCTGTTCGCGTTCTGCGCGCTGCAAAGGCTGCTGGCCTGGAAACAGAAAAAATAAAAGGAGACTACATGTTCATGAAATCAGCCCTCGCTTCAGCACTTGCGACGCTGTGTACGCTGGCGCAAGCGGCCAATCCGCTTGTGACGAATATCTTCACCGCCGATCCGGCGGCGCTGGTCGACGGCAATCGCGTCTATCTGTATGTCGGCCATGACGAAGCTGCCCCGGAAGGCAAGGACTACCTGATGCGCGAATGGCGCGTACTGTCGTCATGCGACATGAAGAACTGGACCGATATGGGTTCGCCACTGAACGTGAAGACTTTCAAGTGGGCCAAGGCCGACGCCTGGGCTGCCGACATCACCAAGCGCAATGGCAAGTACTACTTCTACGCCCCGGTCGAGCACGATGCGAGCAAGCCGGGCAAAGCGATCGGCGTTGCCGTATCGGACAAGCCGGCCGGACCCTTCGTCGATGCACGCGGCAGTGCCCTGGTCACCAACGACATGACGAAGGAAAGCGATATTCCCTGGGACGACATCGACCCTGCGGTCTTCGTCGACAAGGATGGCCAGGCCTACCTGTACTGGGGCAACCGCGTGCTGAAATACGCCAGGCTGAAGCCGAACATGATTGAACTCGATGGCCCGATCCACACCGTGGGCATCGACAACTTCACCGAAGCGGCCTACCTGCACCGCCACGGCAAGACCTACTACCTGACCTACTCGCGCAACTTCCCAGAGGAGACAGCGTACGCCACCGGTCCAAGCGCCACCGGTCCCTGGACGTTCCGCGGCAAGATCATGGACATGAACAAGGTCGTGAAAACCATTCACCAGGCGGTGATCGATTTCAACGGCAAGTCCTACATTTTCTACCATAACGACAAGCTGCCAACCGGCGGTGAATTCCGCCGCTCGGTGGCGGTGGAAGAACTGCATTACAAGCCCGATGGCAGCATCGCCTTCATCCCGCAAACGGCCGAAGGTCCAGCCGCCAACCCAGCGCCGGGCTGCAAATGAAGCGCGACTTATTGGTCGATAACGGCGGTGGTATCATGCCCCGCATGACTACCCCGAATCCGAACTGGTTCCTGAAGGCGAGGTTAAAAACTCGTCAACTGTTGCTGATGATCGCGCTGGATGAACACCGCAACATCCACCGCGCAGCGGAGGAACTGCACATGACGCAGCCCGCCGCCTCCAAGCAGCTCAAGGACCTGGAGGACATGCTGGACGTGAAGCTGTTCGAGCGCCTGCCGCGCGGTATGGAGCCGACGCTGTACGGGGAGACCATGATCCGCCATGCCCGCATGGCGCTCACCAGCCTGGCCCTGGCGCATGACGACATCGTAACGCTGAAAGCCGGCCTGTCCGGCCAGGTGGAGGTGGGCGTGATCATGACTCCTGCCATGAACCTGCTGCCTAACGCCATCACCCGCGTCAAAAAGGAAGCGCCGCTGCTGCGCATCGGGGTGCAGGTGGAAGCCAGTAATGTGCTGATGGAGCTGCTGCAGCGCGGCACGCTGGACTTCATGATCGGCCGTATCCTGGAAAAGGAAAGCACGGCAGGCCTGGTGTATGAGGAGCTGACCGAAGAACCTGCATGCGCCGTGGTGCGCACAGGGCATCCGCTGCTGGCTCGCGAGAAGCTGCAGTTGAAGGATATTGCCAACCGCCCGTGGATCCTGCCGCCGCAGGGCAGTATCCTGCGCCACCGCTGCGACATGATGTTCCGCCGCGCCGGACTGGAGCCGCCGGTCGACGTGGTCGACACTACCTCCCAGCTGCTGATCACGGCGCTGCTGCAAAAGACCGACGCTCTGCATGTGATGCCGGTGGAAGTGGCGCGTTACTACGCCGACCTGAATGTGCTGTCCATCCTGCCGCTGGAACTGCCGTTCCGCATGGATGCTTTCGGCATCATCACCAAGGCCGACCACCTGATGTCGCCGGGCGCCAACCTGCTGTTGCAGGCTGTGCGCAGCGCGGCGAAAGAACTGTACTGAGTTAGCCGAAGGCGTTGGCCGGCAGGCCGGGTACGTCGATGCGGGCGCTGAAAAGGGCGCCCGCCAGCGGTTCCTGCGCCAACTGCTCCGTCGACAGGCCTTCGCGTGCGGTGGTGATGTACAGGGTGCGCAGGTCTTCACCGCCGAAAGCCAGCGAAGCAGGATGCGATGTCGGCAGCGGCACTTCGGCCAGCAGTTCGCCATCCGGGCAGAAACGGCATACGCGCTTGCCACCCCAGGTCGAGACCCAGATGCAGCCTTCGCTGTCGACCTGCATGCCGTCCGGCGAGCCGCCGTCGGTATAGCGGCGCCAGACTTCGCGCGTGCCAAGGCTGCCATCGGCGGCCAGCGGGTAGCGGTAAGTCACGTCGAGGAAGCTGTCCGAGTGATACAGCGCGCTGCCATCCGGTGCGAAGGTCGGGCCATTGCAGATGTGGTAGCCCTCGTCGGCCACGTGCAGGCTCTGGTCCTGGTTGAGGCGGAACAGCTTGCCCACTTTTTGCCTGTAGTCGGTATTGTGCATGGAGCCAAACCACAGGCGGCCGCTCGGGTCGACCTTGGCGTCGTTCAGGCGCTGGCCGGCGGCGCCATCGACCACGTGCGCCACTGCCTCGATGCGCAGCTCCGGTTCCAGCCAGAGGCGCACTACGCCGTCGCGCAGGCCCGCCATGAAACCATCGCCATCGCGGCGCGGCACCAGCCAGCAGATATAGTCCGGCAGCAGCCAGCTGCGATGCTCGTGTTTCGCCGCATCCCACGCATGCAGGATGCAACGCTTAAGGTCAACGAACAGCAGGCGGTCTTGCGCCGGCAGGTAGAGCGGGCCTTCGCCCAGCTCAGCGGCGAGGGGCAGGACGCATTGGGCGGTATAGGATTTCATCCTTGTATTCTATGCGGCGAAGGCGGGAACGCGCGATTCCTTTTTTCAGCCCAGCTATAACTAATTTGGCATGGGGTGACGATTGGAGAGAATCAAACGCGTTTTCGCGACCTACAATGAAGCACCCAACCAAAGTGTTTAGCCCGCCACTGGCGGGCTCTTTTTTTGTGGCGTGGCAGTAGCGGCAAGCACTGTCATTGTCAACAGTCCAATCGACGCCAGCACCAGCCAAGGCAAAGCGGGCGTGTGCACGGCGCGGCTCCAGTCCAGCAGCCAGCCGCCAGCCGTGTACCCGAACAGTCCACCGACGGCCAGGCCGAAGCGGCTCAGGCCCATGTAGCTGGCGCGGGCGGAGGGCAGGGCGTAGCGCGATACCAGCGACTCGCGTGCCGGTTCCGCCACCAGCGAGCCGGTATAGAACACGGCGATGCATACGAACATTGGTGCCAGTGAACGCGCTGCCGACATGGCCAGCACCGCGCAGCACATGATGCCGATACCGGCCAACAAGCGGGCCTCCAGCGACAGGTATCGCTCGCCGAAGCGTGCCATCGGATACAGGAGCGTCAGCGCCAGCACGGCATCCATTGCATACATCCAGGCCACGGTGCGTGGCGTGCCGGAAAGCCCGGTCAAGGTGACCGGCACCAGCATCATGAGCTGCACGGTCATGATGTAATAGCCGCTCAGTGTCAGCACCAGCGTCATGTAGGGTTTGTCGCGCAACGGAATGCGCATTGCCTTCGCGACTGAAGTGCCGGGCGTGGCGACACGGTAGGCCGGCAGCAGCCAGGCGTTGGCGAGTGCCGCCAGCACGAACACGGTGCAACCGGCCATACCGACCCAGTGGAAGTCGACGCCCAGCAGCAGGGTGCCGAGCAGCGCGCCCGCCACGGCGGAAACGCTTTCCTGCATCATCAGCTGCGAATAGAAGCGGGGACGTTCGGCAGGACGTGTCAGCTTCACTGCCAGCGCGCTTCGCGCCGGTTCGAACAGGCTGCCGCCCAGGCCCGACGCCACGCACGACAGCAGCAGCCATGCAGGGCTGCTTGCAAAGCCCATCAAGGCAAAGCCGCCTGCACGCAGCAACATGCCCGCGACAATCAGCGGCTTGGTGCCGTAACGGTCCGATAGCGAGCCGCCGAACAGCGCCAGGCCTTGCTGCGCCACCTGGCGCGCGCCAAGCGCCACGCCGACCGACGCGGCAGACCACTGCAATTGCCCGACGAAATGCAGGCCAATGATGGGGAATACCAGATAGAAGCCGCCCACGACCAGCACGTGGTCCACCATCAGAAACCGCTTGCCCAGCCACCTGGCCTGTTGTGCACCCGTCATTGCCTTCTCCTGGTTCGATGCAGGCATCTTAGGCGCGTGTCAGGCATAATTGAAGCCGTTATCTTGACATATTTCATATTGGATTTTCTTATGTCTCTTGGTTTCGACGACCTGGCACTGCTGGTGGAAATCGTGGAATGCGGGAGTTTCAGCCAGGCTGCTGCACGGCGCCGCTGGTCGCAACCGCAAGTGAGCCAGCGCGTGGCTGCGCTGGAGGAACAGTTGTCGGTGCAGTTATTCACGCGCCACCGGCGCGGCGCCTCACCCACGCCAGCCTGCCTGACTTTCCTCCCTGCGGCGCAGCAAGCGCTGACCGCGCTGGAAGCGGGGCGCCAGGCGGTGCAGGGCGCGCCGGCGCTGCCGCAGGTGACGCTGGCCAGCGTGCCCTCGATGGCAGCGCTGCTGTTCGGTCCTATCTTGCTCAAATTGGCCGATGCGCCACTGGAAATCCGCTGCAGCACGGACCATTCGCCCGTCATTATGGAAAAGCTGCTGACCGGGACTGTGCAACTGGGACTGGTCCTGAAATGTCCGGCGATCGCCGGCATTCACCTGGAGCGGCTGCAGGTTTCACCCATCGTCGCCGTGGTACGCCGCGGCCACCCGCTGACGCGGCGAGGACGCCTGCAACTGGCCGACGTCGCCAATGCGCGCCTGGCGCCGCAGTACTGGGGGGCGGGATGCGATGAGTTGATCAGGATGATCCGCGTCCACCGCTGCAGCGACAGTCCGATTCACGCGATCCAGCCCTCCAGCGCATCGATCCTGCTGGCGCAGGAGCATGGCTTTTTGACTTTCATGCCTGAGATGGCGGCTGCGCGCCAGCTCAAGCTGGGCAACCTGGTGAAACTGGAGATTGAGGATCTGCCGCGCTGGGAATGGGAGGCGATGGTGGCCTGGCGCAGCGGAAAGCGGCCCGATGCCGCCAAGCTGCGCGTGCTGCAGGCAGTGCGTGAATTAGTGCTCTGAGCTAGTGGGCGGAAGCGCTGCAGTTGCGGCGCTGCTCTGGGTAGGCCAGCACGCGCAGGATCACGCTGCGCGGCACCTGCATGCTTTGCATATAAATCCAGGCATTGGCCGCGCCCATCTGCGCATGCAGCTCGATGCCCTTGTCGACCTGGACCGCCATTTGCTGGTCATAGCGTGTATCGCTCATGATGCTCGCTCCTGCCGGATTGTTATTGGGTCATTATCGAACAACGGGATCAGGCGAGCAAGCGCTGGTTTTCCAGGAAGCCAAGCAGTACCTGGTTGACGTCGGCCGCGTGGGTGATCGGCGCCATATGGCCGCCGGCAGTCAGCGTGAACTGCCCTTGCGGCAGGGCGGCAGCCAAGGTTTCGGCTACGCGGCGGGTGGATACCGGGCCTTTGGCGCCGGCCATCACCAGCGCCGGCAGGTCCAGTTGCACCATGTCGGCCACGCGCGCCGGTTCGCCCAGCAGGGCAACGAAATCCAGCTTGACCTTGGCGATACCGTTGGTGAAGCGGTGGCGCTGCACTTCCGGCAGGGAGTCGAAGGCGCCGGCGCGGTTCCAGTAATCGATGAAGGCGCGGGTCGCGTCTTCCGCGGTCGTTGCAGCGTTGATCTTGGCTACCACGGCCTCGATTTCCTGGCGGCCCGCATCGCTGGCCGGCAGCAGGTGGAAGGCGACCGGTTCGAACATGGACAATGACAGTACCCGTTCACGCATCTGGCGCGCCAGGCGCAAGGCGGTGGCGCCGCCGTAGGAGTGGCCGATCAGATGGAATTGCTCGCCGGCATCAAGGTGCGAGGCAAGGGCAGCGGCCACGGCGTCGGCTTCGTGCGCCAGGGTATAGCCGGCGGCAGCCGCTTCGGTCGGGAAGGCGGATTTGCCATAGCCCAACAGATCGATTGCGATGAAACGGTAGTTGGCTTCTTGCTCGGCCATCAGGGTGGTCCACTGGCTGCGCGAGCTAAGCGAACTGTGCAGCAGTACAACGGCGGGGCGGGTGTCTGGCGTAGTGTGCATCTTCTTCTCTGAAACCGATATCCAAAAGGCAAGCCCGCTATTATACCGCGCCGCAGCATTCGCCCTTCCGCTTCAACCGTTCGATGTCGAAATTCCTTACAGAAATCTACAAATTCCTCAACGCATGGGCGCGTTCCCCTTGACACATAAGCGTGGCACAGAACCTGCTTAGTTACTGTTAGTGACGATGGAGGCTAAAAGTGATCATGGAACGCTCTGCCTTGCCCGCGCTTCTGCTGACGCTATTGCTCGGGTTGCTTATGCAAGGGATGCTCGCGGGGGTGCATTTTTCCAGCGTGCGTTCCGAATGGGTGTACCGCACCCTTTATTTGGTGGCGTTGCTGCTGAACTTGCTGGCGGTGCGTCGCCTGAATCCTGCCACCGTGTCGGCGGCAGTACTGCCGCTGGCACCTATTGTGATGGCGGTAGCTATCACTTACTTTTCTGTCAGCGACCCGGATGCTCCGGCGCAGGTTACCCTGCTGCTGCTGCCGATCGTGCATGGTGCAGCGGCAGCCTGCATGCTCTTGCTTCCGCTGGAAGACGGGGACGGCCCGGCTTAGGCCCGAAGCTAGCGTGCGCTGGCGACTTTGTCGCGCAGCTCGAGGGCCTGGCGCGCCATGCGCAAGGTTTGCACATCGATTTTTGGCGATACATGGACCGGCGGCTTATTGACGAACTGGCTGCGCGCCTGTTCGGATGCCGGCAGCACGAAGTGCTCCTTTTCCATGACCGGCCGTGCACCGTTCGGCAGGTTCTCACAAGGACGGTCGGTCAGCATGACCACGCCTTGGCTGTCGACGCAGCGGAAAAAATTCTCCTCGGCGGTTGCCGGCAGCGCCATCGCGCACAAGGCGCAAGAGATCAGTAAGTGCCGCATGGCCCACCTCCTTTCGCTTGGTGGAGCCAGTATGCCGCGGACCCTGCTTATGGTCTGTGCGGCGCCTCACCGTGGGCGCACAGCACCGCTGCCCACGCAGGTATCGCCGCGCGCCAGAAAGCATCGATACTGTCGGCCCTGACCTCGAGCCCAAGGAACTGCGCGGCTGGCAGCAACGCGCTGCCGAGCAGGCTTGCGGCAGGGGCGCCACTGTCGAACGCCTGCGCACCGGTCTGCTTGGATAGTTTCTCGCCGTCGGCATTAACCACAAGTGGCAAATGAAGGTAGCGTGGCTGCGGCAAGCCAAGCAATTGTTGCAGGAAAATCTGGCGCGGAGTCGAGTCGAGCAGGTCGGCGCCGCGCACGATGTCGGTGATGCCCTGCGCGCCATCGTCCACCACGACGGCAAGCTGGTAGGCCCAGAAACCGTCGGCGCGGCGCACCACGAAGTCGCCCACGTCGGCCGTGATGTCCTGGCTGATGTCACCGGCGAAGCGGTCGTGGAAGTGGACCACGCAATGCGGTTCCTGCGGCGTGCGCAGGCGCAGTGCGCGTGCAGTGCGGCCGGGCGCCAGGCCGTTGCGGCAGGTGCCGGGATAGACCAGGCTGGGGTTGCCGGCCTGGCCCTGCCGAAGCTGGGAATCCGCAATCTCCTTGCGCGAGCAGCCGCAGGGATAGATGTTGTTGCCAAGCTGGCGCAGCGCCGCTTCGTACAGGTCTTCGCGTTTGGTTTGCCAGGTCACTTCGCCGTCCCACTGCATGCCGCAGCGCTGCAGCGACCCGAGGATGTGCTGGTCGGCGCCTTCCACGTTGCGGTCGCGGTCGACATCCTCCACGCGCACCAGCCATTGGCCGCCATGGGCCTTGGCGTCGAGATAGCTGGCCATGGCTGCCACCAGGGATCCAAGGTGCAGTGGTCCGGTCGGAGAGGGCGCAAAGCGGCCGATGTAAGGCGTGTGTTTCATACGGGGCGTAGCATACCATTCCGTATGCTGCGCTGCAGCTTGGCGCGCGCGGCAAATCCGATAGAATGCCCGCGCGGCCATCAGCCGTGCCCAATGGACAATCCAAAAGACAAAGACATGACTAAATCCATCACCTTCGTAGCGTCCACCTTGGCGGCCAGCATTGCGCTGGCGCTGTCCCCGGCTCATGCCGCAGGCGTCAAAGGCGGCAAGGCAATGCAGCCGACCGTGCAGGAAGCACCGCTGCGCGCTCACCTGGCGTTCCTGTCCAGCGACCTGCTGGAAGGCCGCGGCACCGGCCAGCGTGGCGGCGACCTGACCGTCTCCTACCTGGAAAACCAGGCACTGGCCGTGGGACTGAAACCGGTCGACGGGGTCACCTACCGCCAACTGGTGAAGATCGCCGGCGTCAAGACCGATGCAGCAGCGTCCAACCTGCGCCTGGAAGCGAATGGCGTCGCGCTGCCGGCGAGCTTTGGCAAGGATTGGGTGTATGCGCCGGGTGATGCGCAGTCCGCGCACAGCTTCAACGCCGACCTGGTATTCGTCGGCTACGGCATCACGGCATCGGAAGAGGGCTGGGACGACTACAAGGGCCAGGACGTGAAAGGCAAGGTCATTGTGATGATGGTCAATGACCCGATGCCGACGGCCGAAGCGCCAAACCGTTTTGGGGGCAAGGCGCTGACCTATTACGGCCGCTGGACTTACAAATTTGAGGAAGCCAAGCGCAAAGGTGCGATCGGCGCGCTGCTGATCCACACTGATGCTTCGGCTTCGTATGGCTACAGCGTGGTGAAAAACAGCTGGGATGGCGTAGAACGCTTCCAGCTCGCACAAGGCACGCCGGGCACTGAGCTGCAAGGCTGGCTGACCAACGATACTGCCGTGGCGTTGTTCAAGGCGGCAGGCCAGGACCTGGACCAGTTGCGCGCAGCCGCCGAACGCAAGGACTTCCAGCCGGTGGCGTTGAAGGCCAAGCTGGTGGGCGACATGAAGGCGGAAGTGCGCAACGTCGAACAGTTCAACGTGGCTGGCGTGGTGCCGGGCACAGATCCGAAGCTGAAAGATGAAGTGGTGATCTACTCTGCGCACTGGGACCACCTGGGCAAGCAGGGCACCGGGGGCGACACCATCTACAACGGCGCGGTCGACAATGCATCGGGCAGCGCAGCCCTGCTGGCCATGGCGCAGGAAGCAGTCAAGGCGCCGGCCAAGCGCAGCCAGATGTTCCTGTGGGTAGCTGCGGAAGAACAAGGCCTGCTCGGTAGCGCGGCCTATGCCGAAGCGCCACTGTGGCCGCTGGCTAAAACCGCAGCGAACCTGAACCTGGATTCGTTGAACTGGATCGGCACCACGCACGATATCGGCACGGCCGGCAGCGAGCGTACCGACTTGGGCAAGATGGCTGAAGCCGCGGCCAAAGGCATGAAAATGGTGATCGCGAAACAGAAGCCGGACCTGGCGGGCGGTTACTTCCGTTCCGACCACTTCAGCTTTGCCAAGGCAGGTGTGCCGGCGTTTTCGATCACTTCGGGTAGCGACTACCTTGGTGACAAGGAGAAGGCCGAAAAGATGCGCGCGGCCTATCGCAAGAGCTATCACCAGGTCAGCGACGAATACGATCCTAACTGGTCGATGGCAGGCATGACGCAGATGGCGCAATTCACCCTTAACCTGGGCCGAATCGTGGCCGATGCGCCGAAGATGCCGGAGTGGAAAGCCGGAGATGCTTTTGGCAAGGCTCGCACCAAATAGGGAGTATCAACGTCAGGGAAGAGGGGGGACGCCCCTTCCCCAATTCGGAGGAGATTCACATGGGAATCCTGACCTTCAGCCTCAACGTCACTTTGGACGGCTGCGTCGACCATCAGGAGGGAATCGCTGACGGCGAGACGCACGCCTTCTTCACGCGCCTCATGGACGAGAATGGGGTGATGCTATGGGGGCGTACTAGCTACGAGATGATGGAGGGCTACTGGCCGGCGGTCGCGCGTGGCGATGTAACGGCTCTGCCGGCTGTGCGTGAATGGGCGGCCAAGCTGGAGATCAAGCCGAAGTACGTCGTGTCTTCAACGCGAATGGACTTCCCCTGGACTAACAGCCACCACATCGGCGGCGACTTGCGCTTGGGCGTGCAAAAACTCAAGGATGCGACCCCGGCTGGCGTTCTCCTTGGCAGTGGGAAGCTCGCGACCGAATTGGACCGGCTGGATCTCATCGATGAGTACCTGTTCCTCATTCACCCCAGGATTGCCGGTCACGGTCCGACCCTGTACCAGAGCGGGCTGTCCAGCACGCGACGGCTTGCATTGCTCTCGGCGAAACCGCTCAACAACGGTGCAGTAGCCATGCATTACCGTCGCGAGCGCGGCTAAAAACCGGATTCAGCGCGAGCGAGTACTCGACAAGGCGGAAGCCGAACTTTCTGTGATGCCGCACAAATTTGCGGTCCGCCTTCTCTGCTCAGAGGTCGGTACCCGCGCTGCCACTTACAACGAAACGCGTAACAAATACTACGGCACTCTGGCGCCGGAGAAGTCGTCCGCAAAAGGAACTCGGACGGTCTGAATTAGACCGAAGTAGACGCGGCAGGTTTTTGACACTCCTACAAGTTGGCTGACAGCCGCCGCGTCGCAGCATTGCGGCGCTCTTCGTTCTTCAGGGTTTCGCGCATGGTCTGCTGCACGAAATCCAGATGCTGGTGGGCAGCGCGTGCCGCTACATCCATCCTGCGTTCCCGTACCGCGTCCCAGATCGCGCGGTGTTGCGTTTGAAGCTGCGCCCAGAGTTCCGGCCGGGCAGTCAGGTATTCCAGGTTGCTCTGCACATGGCCTTCCATTACCTTGTGCAGGCTGGAGCTCAGATGCCCGATCAGCACATTGTGCGAAGCTTCCGCAATCGCCTGGTGGAATTCCACGTCGGTCTTGATGCACTGGTCCAGGTCCTGCGCAGCAAACGCACGCTCCAGTGCTTCATGGCAGGTGCGGATGCGCTCGAAATCTTCTTTCGTCCCGCGTTCCGCCGCCAGTTGCGCTGCCTGCCCCTCCAGCATGTGGCGGAATTCCAGCATGTCGCCGTGGATATCCGGATGGTCGTTCAGCATCTGCTGCCACGGGTCGGTGAATGCCGCCTGCATCGAATCGGTCACGAAAGTGCCGCCGCCGTGGCGCGTGATCAGCAGGCCTTTGGCTACCAGCGATTGCAAGGCACCGCGCAGGGAGGGGCGCGATACGCCCAGCTCCACCGCCAGCTCACGCTCGGAAGGCAAACGGTCGCCGGGTTTGAGCGAACCTTCGAGGATCCGGGTTTCCAGCTCGGTGGCGACGACATCTGACAAGCGTTGGGCGGATTGCATGGCGGCTGTTGGATGAGTGGTAAGACCGCCGGATGCTACCACAATTGACCTTTTGCGGCGCCGTGGTCTATATTGCAACGCATGATTGGTTTCCTGATAGTGCTGGCTGCAATGACAGCGACGCCGGACGGCATTGGCTATAGCTCCGCCCCGGCAGCGCTGGAGGCGTTGAAAGCGCGCGGCGGTGTCACGATCTCCGAGGGCGGCGGCTGGACTACCGTGGACGACAAGGTAAATGGCACCCTGTGGTCATTCACGCTGCCGGGCCATCCGGCGCATCCGGCGGCGGTGCGGCGCACAGTAGTCATGGAAAATGGCTAGCTGTCGATCAAAATGAATTCGTTGTGCGAGGCGAAAAAGGAAGCCTGCGACAGCATGCTGGAGGAATTCCGCCGCATGAATACGGCGCTGCAGCAGTCGCTGGCGCCACCCATGGCCGCTGGCCCTGCGCCATCGTGGCAGCCAAGCACTTCGCAGAAAACGCGCGTCGAGGAGTTGAGCAAGGCTTACTTTGCCGAGAAGGACGCGGCGCACTATGCCAGGGCATGGGAGCGCCTGGGCGCGGGCTTACGGCAGCAGTGGACCTTCGAGGGATGGCGCGATGCTGCAGTCGCCAGCGCTGCACGTGCAGGAGCCATGCAGCAGCGCGAACTGAAAAAAGTGACAATCTATCGTAGCTCGCAAAGCGGCACGCCGGGCACCTATGCTGCGGTGGACTTTACCGGCCGCTTTGCCAATGCCGACACCTATTGCGGCTACCTGGTCTGGAGCGAGCAGGCGGACGGCAGTTTCCTGCTGATGCGGGAAGAGGAGAACTATATCTACAACGCGACGGCTGCGCGGTTGACCGCCGGGCAGCGCGCGAACATGAAAGGCGTGTTCCGTTGCGTTGATTGATGCGCTGCCGCGCCTATTTGGCGGCTTGCGCGCGCAAGGCCTCCAGCGTGCGCGGTAGGCTGCGCTTGCTCATCATCTCGACGATCCAGCCGAAGCCGTAAGGCACCGGGCCGGGATCGGCATAGACATGGTACTCGATCAGCGTTTTGCCGCTTTCGCCTTGAATTGGCGTGAAGAGCCAGTAGCCGGAGGTGTCCGCAATGGTGTCTGCGGGTGCCACGCCGCTTGGGATCAGCTGCCAAGCCAGTTTGCATTGGGCTGCGTCAGGCTGCTGTTGCTGTTCCAGGCGCAGGCGGTATTTCTTTTGCTGTCCTAGCGGCAGGTCCAGTGTCATGTCGACCAGGACGTATCCTTCAACTTCGCCTACCGGTAGCGCGCTTTTTGTGTTCGGCATGTAGGAAGGGTAGGAAGCGTAGTCCTGCACCATCGCGCACAGGCGTGGGACGGTGGCGGGGGCCAGTGTCCAGGCGGTGAAGGCCTTGCCGGGATGGCCGGGACTGGGCGCTTCCGCCACGTGGATCGTGCCGCCGGTCAGCGAGGCCAAGTCGGGCACCGGCGGCGCAGCGGTACTCGCAGTTGCGGCGGCGGCGGCGAGAGCTGCGATCAGGGGCGACCAGCAAGCCAGGTGCGCGCGCGTTGTGGAGGGACTGAATGCGGGCTTCATCGTTTGAGCGCCAGTGTGATCACGGTACCGGTCAGGTCGATGCCGCGGATGGAGATGCTGCCGAAGGATGGTGCGCCGGCTGCCGCGCCCTGCACGCGAATGTTATTAAAGTTGATTTCCCCGATGGTGGTGGGCAGGTTCAGCGACAACGAGCCGTCGGGATTGACGGTGGTCGCTGCGCGATTCGGTGCGTACACCACATTGTGCACGCTGGCGTCCGATTCCACCACGCCGAGGATAGGATTGACCAGCTTCGCCAGGTCGCCGCTCACTTCCACCCCGTTGCGCTTCAACTGGTCGCGCACCTGCCGCACCAGGTCATCGTCGAGGCCCTGCGCGGTGACCGCGTCCAGCTCGTGCTCCGCCAGCGCCGCAAGGGAACCTTCGCGCGGCAGGATCGCTGCTTGCGCGCTGATGGCTGCAGGTGCAGCCGCCAGCGTTTCGGCCGCATAGGCCTCCAGCGGCGCGAAGATCGCCCCGATCAGCGCAGCGGCCATGCGCACACGGCGCTGCTTGAGCAGGATGTCCTGCACATGCTGGTGGGTTACCAGCTCCCATTCGGCGAAGATCTCGCCGAGGCGCTGGCCGGTCTGCCGCTGGTGTTCGATTGCGCGCTGAAGCTGCTCGTCGGTGACCAGCTTGTGCTTGACCAGCAATTGGCCAAACAGTTGCGCAGGATGCTCCGCTTTATACCATGCCATGTTTCTCTCCATGATTGGCGAGGTCGGAAGGCGTCATGCCGAACCAGCGCTTGCATGCGCGGTAAAACGCGCTCGGTTCGGAAAAGCCCAATTGGAAGCTGAGCATCTTCAGCGACAGTTCGCCAGCTTCAAGCGATTGCCGCGCCAACGCGCGCCGCGTGTCGTCCACTACGTTGGAGAAACTGGTGCCTTCCTCGGCCAGCCGGCGCTGCAAGGTGCGCTCGCTCATGGCCAGCAGACCGGCGACGGCGTCGCGGTGCGGCGGACCTTTTGGCAGCAGCGAAGCGAGGATTTCCTGCACGCGGGCGGTGAACGCCGGCGGCTGCGCTTCCGCCAGTTGCGCCAGGATCGGCTGCGGGCCACCCGGGGGCGGCATACCGCCATGGGGCAGCGCTGCCACCATGTCGGTATCGGAAAACTCCATCACGTTGTGCGGCCGGTTGAAATGCACCGGGCAGCCAAAGGTGTTTTCGAAGTACGCCGAATTGGCGGGTTCCGGAAAGGCGTATTCCACCTTGACCGGCACCGCGTCATCGCGGCCGGAGGCGCAGCGCAGGGTGCGCAGCAGCACGCACCACACAAAATCGTAGCGTTGGCGCGGCACTACGCGCTGCAAGCCGGGCAGCAGGATGCCCACGCGCGTGTGGCCGTGACAGCGCTCGATCGTGCTTTGCACGGTCGGCGACAGCAGCATGATATGCCCCATCACGCCCAGCCAGCCCAGGCGGTGCGGGGTGGAGACCTTCAGGCCGATCAGCGGATCGCCTGAATGTTCAACCACCAGCTCCCACAGGTGGCTGAGTTTGTCCGACAGCGCCAGCGCATCGCAAGCCAGGCCGTCGCCTTCATTCAGGCCGGCCTGCTCGAACAGCGCTTCCGCTTCAACGCCGGAATGGGAGAGGCGCGATTTCACACCGCGCACCAGGTGAAGAGCCGAAGAATAGCTCATGGCCTGTGCTCCCGCTTAGGGCGACACCGCGCTGCGCAGGCGCATGCCGATGCGCTGCTGCAGTTCCTGCAGCTTGGGGTCCATCACGGCACGCGTATCGGCGGCAACGCCTTCGCCCAGTTTTTTCTGCAGCTCGGGCACCATGCCTTCGAATTTCTTCTTCACCGGCGATTCGAGGATGGTGATGATCTGGCGCAGTTCTTCTTCCGTAAAGCGTTCCGCAAGCATCGGGGCCAGCGTGGTTCCCACCAGCTTATGCGCGCTGGCCTGGGCCAGCGGCTTGTTCTCGTCCATGAACTGGCGGGCATCGGCCACGATCTCCTTCAGCGCGGCATCGCGCTTCTCCGGCGACACGCGTCCCTGCAGCACGGCGCGCGCCTGTTGTACCGCATCGCCTACCGGCGCCTGCAGCATCGATTCTCCGATGCTTTCCGGGTGCCATAGTTGCAGCACGCGGTTGACCAATTCCTGTTTCGCGGCCGGAACCGGCGCTGCATGCACTGAGCCCCCGATGGCCAGGGCGGCGATCATTGTCGCGAGTTTTTTCATCTCAAGCGCTCCTAGAAATGTTCAACAAGACTGAATCCGGCGTACCGGACTTTGATATCGCCGGCCACGTCCTGGCCGGCATAAGGGTTGTAAATAATGTTGAGGAATTTGCTGCTGTTCATATTGTCCGACGATTCGGCTGGCGCATTGAACTTGCCCCGCATGTAGGAAGCAGCCAGGTTCAGCTCATACTTCTTGTTGATGCGCCAGTTCATCCCGACGCTGAAAAGCTTCGTGTCCGGCAGCGGCGCGATCAGGTCGATCTTGTTGGCCGGGACCGACGTCTTGCGCGGCTCGTAGCCAAAGCGCAGCGCCAAGCGTTCAAACGGGAATAATTGCAGGCCGTAGCCCATATTCAGCACGCTCTTGTAGCCGCGCGGTATCTTCAGCTTGCCGGAGTCGGGAACGCCATACAGGCGCGCCACTTCCAGCAGCTTGATGCTCTGGTCGAATTCGAACACGAGCTGGTTCCAGTCGCTCCAGCGCGTATAGCTGGCATCCACATTCAACTGCACGTAGCGCATCGGTTTGAACTTCACGCCGACCTGCAGGTGCGCAGGGAAGGGGATGCTGGCCGACATATTGCCATGCTGGACTTCCGGGATCGACTGCGGCAAGCCAAGGATGGCGCCTGCCACGGGACCGAACAGGCTGGAATTCAGGCCTTTGACGAAGTTGCGCAGCATCGGTTCGGTTTCGAAGGTGTAATGCCCGGTATAGCGGGTCTTCGAGCCGCCCTGGTAGACCACGCCCAGCGCGAACCATGGTTTTGGTTCCCACAGCACGCCAAGGTTCAGCGTTGGATCGACCGGCGCAGTCATTTCCAGACGCATCGCGGCAGCCTTCTTGAAGGGATTGACCATGCCGGCCTTGCCGCCGCCGCACAGGCCAAAGCCGAAGGTATCGATGATGTTGCCCCCTTCTTCCGGGCACCAGCCTTCCTGCAGTTTGCCGAAGATGCCCAGCAACTGGTTGGGGAAGCGCATATGCGTGTCGACGACGAAGGCCGAGTGGGCGATCGGCACGGCGGCGCCGAAGCGCAGCGTGTCCGAAAACTTGTAGCCGACGGCAGGCGAGGCCCACACCAGCCTTTGCAGCTGGATCTGGCGGCCGTCGAAGCGGCCCGGGTCGTCCGGATCCTTGGTGCGGTCAAGGCTGATCGCCTGCGCCATATAGGAATTGGTGGCGAAGGTCCACGGCGAACCGGGATTGTTCCAGGCGAAACCGAAGGTAGGCACGATCACGCCAGGCAGGCGCCACCCCGGCATGCCGTAACCGGGCACGTACATGGCTTGCCGCATCGGTCCGGTGTGGGTGCCGCTGAGCGGGTCGTCCTTCCAGCCGCCGATATCGAAGCCGGCCGGCGCGGAAAAACCGGCACGCGCGCGGATCGACGCGCCGAACGCGGTGTGCTGCATGCTGTCGCCCTGCAGGCGAGCCAGGCCGGCAGGGTTGAAATGCACCGAGTCGATGCCGGGCGGGTCGGCCGTGACGGCGTTCCCGAGCGACATGGCCACCACGCTGGTGGTCAGGTTTTCCACCAGCGCGGCGTGCGCGGGCAGAACATGGGCAAGCGCGGCGGCACATGCCGCCAGGCGGAACGGGGCTCGCATTGCTGCCTCGTCAGAAAGCCAGCGGCAGGTTCAGGCCCACCGAGAAGTTCGGCGAGTCGCTGGTGAGGCCAATGCCAACCGACATGTTGACCGTGTTCTTAGGCGACATGCGGTAACCCATGCCGAAGTTCAGGATCGCTGAAGTCTGGGTGTTGGTGCGCACGTTCAGGCCGTCGGCAAAACGCAACTTCGCGCCCTGCGCAATCGCACCCTGGAAGGACATCGTTGTAGAAATGCCATACGACAGGGCATAGGCGAAGCCCATGCCGAAGCCAAACTGTGTGCCCGGCGCTACACGGGTCAGCACGCGCGTGCCGTTGACCTGGTGCAGGCCGGTGGCCTGGGTGCTGGCCGTCAGCGACAGGGAGCCGAACAGCGCTACCGGATCGACGATGCGGTTGACGTTCATGCCGAGCGAGAGCGCAGCGACGCCACTGCCGGTTGCTTCGCCGCTGCCTGCGATGATCTTGAACGGGCTGCGGCCGGTGGGCAGGCGCAGGTTGCTGGTGGCGGTGAAGTTGGCGCGGTCGCGGCGCGCTTCCCATGGCTGGTAACGGGCGCCGATGGCGACGTCGCCCAGCGAGAACGAGGTGTTGTTGCCGTTGCGCGACTCGGCGAACTTGCCGATCACGGGCAGGGTCACGTTGGCGGTCAGGTTGTCCCACACGCCGTAGTCGACCGACAGGGTGTTGGTGACGACGTGGGCCGACACGTTTTCGATTTCAAACAGGGTCAGGCCTTCGGCCGTAATATCGGTGACGAGCTTTTCCTGGCCGATGTAGGTGTAATTCAAGTCGTAGGTGTACTGCGATTTGCCTTTGCGGATCAGGGAATACTGCTTGTCGACTGCGGTCAGGGTTTCTTTCAGCAGGGCGCTCTGGTCGCCTTCGCCCTCTTTTTTCGCCAGCGCATCGCGTGCCGCGGCGGTACTGGTGGCTGCCGTGCTTTCCTGCGCGCCGGCGGTCGAATGCACCAGCAGGGCGGTGGCAAGCATGAATGGCAGGTACTGATATTTCATTCGCGTTTCCTTATTGACGGTGCATCCAGGTGCGGGCCGGGCCGGAGTTGACGGCACGTTCCAGCAGTTGCGTGGTGTTGTTGAAGGGATCGAGCTGGCCATGGTTAGTGACGCGGTCCATGTCGACCACGCCCAGTTCCTGGTCATTCAGCGCCAGTTGTGCCGGTGCTTTCTGCCCGGCCGGTGCGGACAGGATGAATAAGGTGTTCTTGTCCCACAGCGTGGCGAATTCCTGTACCGAGAAGGCCAGGTTGCCGGCTGAGGGATCGGCGATGTAGACCACGCCGTTGCGTATGCCGCGCAGCACCACGAAGTGCTTGGCGCCGGCGTAGTCGATCGGCACGATGGCCGGTTCTTCCAGCGTCAGCAAGTCCTTCACTTCGGCCTTGTAGCCGGCGGCGGGCACGTTGAGCGAAGCGGCGTAGCGCTTCATGTCCAGCAGCGAAAAGCCGCGGCGCTCGATGATCTTTTCCTTTTCGCCCTTATCCAGCATGCCTTCCATGGCTTGCTGTTCGGTGACGTCGAGGCCGAGGTGGAATTTGAGGATGGTGACCAGCGCCGCCGAACCGCAGCTGTAGTCGTAAGCCTGGCGCACGATGTGGCGGTATTTGAGCTCGGAGAACGGCTCCATGCTCACGGCCTGCGAGTAGCTGCCGCCGCCGAGCATGGTTTGCGGCATCTCGTACTGGTCTTTGGGACGCTCCTGCACGTCGTGGCGCGAGAGGGCGGCGGAACCGCCAATCAGGGCTGCCAGGACCCCCATTAACAGCATCAGCATGGCAGCTCCCGATCGTTGGGGTAAGCGCTGCCCTTGCGCTTCGCGCGCGCGTCGAATTCTGCACCCATGGCGTCTCCGTTATTAATTTGGACGAACGTTCGTCCTTGCTCTTTTGTTATTTATTTACGCACGTTTCACGCAGCGCACGTTGCATAAAAATTAGATGCACACCTCTAGTTCGCACACGAAAACTTATGCTAATGCAGGCAACATGCGGCGAACGGCGCTCTTCCTCTGGCTGGCTCCCCAGGACAAGCGTTTGGCCTGTGCGGTCAGTGTGAAACGCTAGACCCTTTCCGGTGGCGCCACCTATCATAAATTTAATTAATATTGCGACAATATTAAGACGGTGCCTCGCTGCACCGGGCCCACCAGGCCCGCGACCGGCAAGGAGGCATACAGGAGCAAGACCAAACGACAATTCTTATTCGAACGGAGATCAACGATATGAAACGCATTACCACCGCTGTAGCAATCGCCCTGTCCACCCTGGCCCTGTCGGCATCGGCCATGACCCCGATCAAAGACGCAGAACTGAGCGCCGTTACCGGCCAGGACGGCGTGTCGATCGGCGCCAACCTGAACGTCAAAGTCGAATCCTTCGTCTACACCGACACCGACGCAGTGGATGCCAACGGCCTGGGCGGCGGTTCGGTGAGCTTCAACGGCATCAAGGTCAATGGCCTGATCGCTGCGACCATCGACATCCTGTCGCGCAATTCGTTCCTGCAGGCTGCCGGCGCTGCCGGCGTGACCAACCCAGGCACCTTCTACAACCCGGCAACCGGCGGCGACGTGGTGCAAATCGCGATCCCGGCCGACGTGCAGGTGGCAGCAGGCAAACTGCTGAACATCTCCGTTGACGCAATCAAGATGGGCGGCAGCAATGCTTCCTACGGTTCGATGGCCATGAACCAGCTTGACCTGCGTGGCACCCAAGTGTGGATCTGGGCACACTAATCGCAGTTGCGGCCGTGGGAGCGGCCGCTCTGCGACTTTCCTGATGATGGAATCCCGTCTCTTTGCGGCCGCCCTGGCGGCCGTCTTTTTCTGCGCACCGGCTTCTGCGCAGCTGCGGCCCATGAGCGACGACGACTTGTCGCGCGCACGCGGGCAGGGCTTGCTGGCAGTGAGCAACAGCACGCTTGGCGGCTTTGATTTCACGCGCATCGCGCTGGATGCGGACGTGGAATTGAATGCCAGCCTGCGACATATCCGCCTGGGCGATTACCGCTTTCCTTCGCGTGAAGGGACCGGCGCCGATATCGACATGCCCTCGCTGCAGTTCGGGCAGAACGGCAGCAAGGTCTCGATTACCGATCCGTACTTCGAAGTCGTGTACCGCAACACCGGTGATACCGCTGCACCGCGCGAAGTGGTGGGCATGCGCATGGGCTTCGACAGCATCAAGGGCGATGTGGGCCTGAAGGTGAACGGTCTTTCCGGTTCGCTGCTGGTGAGCGGCGTCGACGCGAACGGCCAGCCGGCAACCATCGATTCGCATGCCGATGCGGGCGGCGGCAAGCGCTGGGATGGCGCCAGCTCCCTGGTCGGCGTGCGCGCGGGCGATGCCTCCGGGCCGAGCCGGGATTTCTGGATCTCCGTACTGAAGTCGGGTGTGCAGTTCCAGGCGCCGAGCGGCACGACGCAGATGCCCGATGCAGCCCAGTCGGGCGTATGGCTGAACTGGCGCGACAAGCTGGTGTCGCTTACCAACCTGCCTGCGGCACCGGTTCCGGCACCGGTAGCACCGCTCATGCCGGGGGGGCGCTGATGCTGGGCGCGCGCAGCTCCCTGCTGGCCGCGTGCATCGCGCTGGCGTCACCGCTGGCGCTGGCCGGCGGCCTGCGCCCACTGAACGACAGCGCCCTTTCCGACGTGCGGGGGCGCGACGGCGTCAGCTTCGACCTGAATGGCTTTTCGATGAATGGCGACCTGCGCGTGACGTATACGCGCCCGGACGGCGCCAGCATCTGGGCTGGTAACCCCAGTGCATCGCGCAGCGACAGCGCGACACCATTCTCGGATCCCTACCGCTTCGACATCTTACGCAGCAATAACGGCCTGGCCGACGTCGCGCAATTCAGCCTGCCGCAAAACGTCAACGGCGAGCAGAAATGGCAGCTTGCCCACGACTTCGGCGTCAACGCCGATGGCATCGACCGCGATGGCGGCGCAATTGTGGTGAGCGACCTGGCCTTGTACGGGGGCGGCTGGCAGTTCTCCACGCCGCGCACCCAGGACGGCCTGGCCCTGGGCGTGGCGATGCGCATGGAAATCGGCCAGTGGGCGCTGCGCCCGAACGGACGCGCCAATACGGTAGGCCAGCTGGCGCTCGACAACATCCGCATTGGAGCCACCGACGAAAACGGCAACTTCACCGGACAGCCATGGGTAATCGCCGACGTCGCGCGCCAGCCGGCGCTGGTCAATGCCCTGGCCGACGAAAATGGTCCGCGCCTGCACATCGGCATCGGCGCGCCGGACGCGCAGTACGGCACCGGCCAGGCAGCCAGCGGCGGCATTGAGATCGGCAAGATCAGCTTCACAGCGCCAAGTGGCAATATGGACCTGGGTTCTTCCCGCATCGGCAATATCCAGATCAACTACCTTGATATCAAATTCCGCCAATGACGAGACTCGCCGCACTGTTGCTGCTGCTTCCGGCCATGCTGCAGGCCGCGCCGCCCAAGCCGCTTGAAGACAGCGAACTTTCCGGCGTCAGCGCCCGCGACGGCATCAGCTTCGCGGCCCACGTGGTGGTGAACGATCCGACCCTGGTCGGCGCCGTAACCGACAGCCGCCTCTCGCTTGGCTTCCATGATGGCGCGCAGCCGCGCTACATCGTGCTGCGCAATGTGCGCGGCACGGTCGACATGTTTGCCGTCGGCCTCAATGTGCAGGCAAGGCCCGACGGTAACGGCGACTACATCGCCATTACGCTGCCGTCGCAAATGCGCTACACAAATTTCGGCTTCGAATCAATGAGTGTGCAAAACGACCCCAATGCCGCCGTCACCGGCAATCTTGGCAGCGTCAATATCAACGGCAGCCTGCAGATGCAGGGCGAGTTCCGGATGTGGGCGCATTAATCGCGACGTTCGGTGGCAAACAGCGCCAGCGCCAGCAGCGGGAACGACAGGCCTGCCAGCAGCACGCCATTCCAGCCATGATGCGCCCAGGTCCAGCCGCCGAGCCACGAGCCGAAGGCTCCCCCGGCGAAGAAGATCGAGATATACAGGCCATTGAGGCGGCTGCGCATTTCCGCGCCCAGGGCAAAGATGGCGCGCTGTCCCAGCACCAGGTTGCCCGAAGCTCCCATGTCCAGCACGATCCCGCAAAACACCAGCAGCACCAGCGTGAAGTCGCGGCTGCCGTGCAGCAGCAGCGGCGCGGCAAACGCCGCCGCGGCGGCCAGCAGCGCCATCAGGGTCGTCGAACGGGACTTGCCCTGGTCGGCGCGCCGGCCGGCGATCGGCGATGCAATCGCACCGGCTACGCCCAGCAGAGCAAAGACCGCGATGCCGGTTTGCGAAAGGTTGAAGGCGGGGCTGGCCAGCACCAGCGGCACCGTGGTCCAGAACAGGCTGAAGGCGCCGAACATGCAGGCCTGGTAGGCGGCGCGGCGGCGCAGGACCGGCGTGGTGCGCAACAGTGTCCACATGGAGGCCAGCAGCGCACCGTAGCGATAACCGCCCTCGGGCCGGCGCTGCGGCAGGCGCAGTTGCAGCACCACTGCCAGTGCGGCGATGGCCGCTGTGGAGATGAAGAAGATCGCATGCCATCCCAGTGCATCGGTCACCAGGCTGGAAACGGGCCGCGCCAGCATGATCCCCAGCAGCAGCCCGCTCATCACCGTGCCGACCGTCTGCCCACGGCGCTCCGGCGCCGACATGTGCGCGGCAAACGGCACCAGTACCTGCGCCGCTGCCGAACAAAGCCCGATGAAGAAGGCGGCGGCAAGGAAGGTCGCCGCATTGCCCGCCAGCGCCGCGCCCAGCAGCGCCAGCGAGGTTGCGCCTAGCAGCGTCACGATCAGCCGGCGGTTTTCCAGCAGGTCGCCGAGGGGCACGATAAAAGCCAGGCCAAGGCAATAGCCGACCTGGGTCAGGGTGACGATCAGGCCTGCCGCGCCGGGATCGATCCCGGTGGCGCGACTGATCGGGCCCACCAGCGGCTGGGCGTAATACAGGTTGGCGACTATCAGGCCGCTGGCAACAGCCAGCAGCAAGATCATGGCGGGGGTGATCTGGTGCGCTTGTTTCATGCGGGTGCAGGATAGCACTGAAACAAAAAGGCTGCTGGTGGGTTAATATTTCTAAATGAAAGCCATTTCCGCCATCACGCTCGCCCTTTTGACTGCCGCTTCGGCACGTGCCGAAAAAGTCATCATACTGGTCGACACCGGCACTGAAATGCCGATGGCAGATATCCGCAACGGCGAAGTGGTGGGCGGCATCCACAAGGACCTGGCGCTGGCGCTGGCGCAAAAAATGGGTCGCACACCGGTCACGCTTTCGATGCCTCGCAAGCGCATCTCGATGGCGCTCGAAGCGGGGCTGGGCGACGTACTGTGCATGTATCTGCCGGAGTGGCTGCCGGGGCGTTTCGGCTGGACGCAAGCGTTCATGCCGCAGACCGAAACAGTCATCACTTCACTGACAGTGGCGCAGCCCCAAAGCCTGCTCGACCTGTGGGGCCAGCCGATCGGCACCGTGCTTGGCTTCCAGTATCCGGAAATGGAGAAAGCCATGGGCACCGGCTTCGTGCGCACCGATGCCCATTCCAACCTGGCCAACTTGCGCAAGCTGGCAGCCGGCCGCCTGCGCCACGTCGCCACCATCAAATCGTTTTACGACTACCAGTTGCACAAGGGCGAAAAAGTCAACGTCCATGAACCGCTGGTAGTGCGCAGCTACCATACGCGCTGCGCCGTTTCGGAAAAGGGCCGCGTGGCCCTGGCGGAAGTCGATGCCGCCATCACCCAGTTGCTGCGCGAAGGCGCCATCAACAAAATCCTGTCCAACTACCAATAGCATAATGATCAAGAGACTTGCACTAGCCACTACGCTAGCTTTTGCCACAGCCCATGCCGCTCCCCTCAGCAGCGATGCCACCGCAACCGCGCGCTACGCCCGCCAGACCTATGGCGAGAAGGTGATCGAGAGCCTGGCGAACATGGTCAGCTTCAACACCGTCGCCGACCAGAAGGTGCCGTTCGAGAAGAACCCCCAGCACATCGGCTTCAAGCGCTTCATCAAGCAGGAAGCATCGCGCCTGGGGCTGGACTTTACCGACCATGGCTACATCATGGTGGTTGGCCTGGGCGAAGGCAAGGAACGCGTTGGCGTGATCACCCACGGCGACGTGCAGCCGGTTGACCCGGGCAAGTGGAAGCAGTCGCCGTTCAAGCTCGATCGCAGCAGCGAACCGGGCCTGCTGCTGGGGCGCGGCACCGAAGACGACAAGGGCCCGATCGCCACCGCCATGTATGCGATGAAGGCGATCAAGGACCGCAATGTGCTGCTGAAAAAGCGCATCGAGCTGTATATCTACATGGCAGAGGAATCGGACTGGGTGCCGCTGGAAGCCTTCCTCAAGACTCATACGCCGCCGCAAACCAATATCACCATCGACGCCGAATATCCCGCAGTGACGGCGGAAAAAGGCTGGGGCGCGGTACGCGTCACCTTGCCGGACATGGCGCCGGCGCCGGGTAGCGGTGCGGTCATCCAAAGCTTCACCGGCGGCTTCTTCGACAGCCAGATTCCGGAAGATGCGCGGGCCGTCATCGACAACGCCGACCCGGCGCTGGAACTGGCGATCCGCACCCGCGCCGCGCAGCAGAAGGGCATGAGCTACCAGTACGCATGGCAGGGCACGCGCCTGACCGTCACCGGCAAGGGCCTTGCCGCCCACTCCTCGAAACCGGAAGACGGCGTCAACGCCATCGCCATGCTGGCCGATGCGCTGGACGTGCAGCACTGGGGCGCCAGCCAGGCCGGCATGATGGTCGATTTCGTCAACGACATGATCGGCACCGGCCTGCAAGGTGAGCGGTTCGGCAAGATTGCCTACAGCGATGACTTTATGGGTCCGATGACCGTGTCGCCAACCACCTTGAAGGCGAGCGACACGGGACTGGTGTTGGGCATCAACCTGCGCCGTCCGCGCGGAAAAACAACAGCCCAGCTGACTTCGGAAATCAACCAGGCATTCGATGCGTGGAAGGCGGAAAACCAGCCGCGCGCCACCCTGGCCGCGCAGATCGGCGAGCCCTGGATACAGGACAAGGCGCCGCAGTTGCCGACCCTGATGAAGGTGTTTTCGCACTACACCGGCGTCAAGGATCCACAGCCGGTTTCAGTCGGCGGCGGCACCAATTCACGCCTGTTCCCGCGTGCCGTCAGCTTCGGCCCGACCATGCCTGGCAAGGTCTATACCGGCCACTCCGAGCACGAGCATATGACGGAAAAGCAATTACTTCTCAACCTGGAAATGTACACCGCGGTGCTGGTGGAATTGGCGAAGTAATTGTCGACATTGTTGGTGAAATGAGTATTGCCTTACGGCAGTAAATGACATTACCATGGGCAACAAGGCTTTCGCACTGGAAGCCTACAGCCCATGCCTGGCTGCGACACAGGCATCCCATGAAAAGATGCCATGTTCCGCAAGCTTGTCTTCCTGACTGCATTGTCATTTTCCTTGTCGGCACACACCATGGATATGAGTATCCCGCCGGCGAATTCCGCCGCGTCCGCCGATGCCCTCCAGGTCAACGATGTGCCGCGCCGCGGCTCGCTGTACCGTGTGCATCACGAAGGCAAAACTTCTTACCTGTTCGGCACCATCCACGTGGGCAAGCAGGATTTTTTCCCGCTCGAGCCTGAAGTGACCGAAGCGCTGGCCAAGTCCAGTTCGCTGGTGCTGGAAATCGATGTGCGCGCCAGTGCGCCTTACTATCGGGCGCTGGAACGCCACGGCCAATATCCGGCCGGGCAATCGATCCGCGACCATCTGTCGCCGGCTGCACTGGCCAGGCTGCAGGTAGCGCTCGACAAGGTCAAGCTGCCGCTGTCGAGCGTCCAGCATTACCGCCCCTGGGTGGTGGCGAATATCCTGGTCGGGCAGGAGATCGAAAAGAGCGGTTTCAACCGCGGCCTGGGTGTGGAAGGCTATTTGCTGAGCAACGCCACGCAGCAGAAGAAACCCTTGCAGGAGCTGGAGACCGCGGACTACCAGCTCGGCCTGTTCGCCTCATTGAGCGACGCGCAACAGGAAGCCTACCTGCTGGAAAATATCGCCGATATCGACAGCGGTGCGGCGCTGCGCAAATCGGCTGGCCTGGTGGAGGCATGGGGCGCTGCAGATGCGTCGCGCATCGCGACGCTGACGCGCGAGTTGACCACGGGCGACTCGGTGTCCGCCCGCTTCATGGACCGCACTTTGCTGGGCAAGCGCAATCCGGAAATGGCAGCGAATATTGAAGCGATCATGCGCAAGGGCGACGCCTTCATAGGCATCGGCCTGTTGCACCTGGTCGGCGACAAAGGCGTGCCGGCTTTGCTGCGCCAGCACGGCTACCAGGTCGAAAAGGTCTACTAGTATTTCGGGCTGGTGCTCAGCGAACCGCTCGAATAGCGGACATTGTCGCCCACGCGATAGCTGGGCATGCTGTCCACATTCAAGGTTTCGATTGAACCATCCGCCTTTTTCACAGTGACGCGGTAACCACCGGCGCTGCCGGCCGCAGCTGCGCCAACCGCGCCGCCGGCCGACATCGCGCCTGCCGGATCGATCGACTGTACCACGCCATCCCAATTGGCGGCCACCGAGCTGTTGCTGCCTTCATCCACACTGGCGGTTTTCTTGCTGCTGTCATGGGCGCAGCCCGCCAGGGCCAGGCTCACCAGCATGATTACGGAAAGTTTCATACATCCTCCATAAGAAGCCACGTAAGGTCCGCGCGTCCGGGAAGTGTACGCCGTTCCGAAAACGGCCGACGCACTTCAAGCAGCAGGATGCTTACGCAAGCTCCACAAGGCCCACATCACGGTCGAGGCAATGATCGCGGCTGCCATGTCGACCAGCCAGTCGTCGACTGAGCCATGGCGGTAGGGGAAGAAGGATTGAACGATCTCATCGATGGCGCCCATGATGGCGATGCCGGATACGGCCTTCAGCGCGCGCTGCGCCGGCTCGCCTTGGCAGCCGGTAAACAGCAAGAAAGCCAGCACCGAATAGCCAAAGCTGTGCAGCACCAGGCCGCTGGCGTATTCTGCCGCTTCAGCGCGGGCACCGGGGATCGATCCGATAATGCAGTTAAGCACGAACAAGGTGATGGCGCCCCAGAAACGCAAGCGTGCGTGGGCGTCGCTGAGGAACAGCAGGGTCAGGAATTTTTGCATGGGTGGGAAGATACCACGGAAGCGGTTGCGCCGGCACTAGGCCGGCGCACCTTCTGCCGCCACGCATATCGATTGCGTGTGCAGCAGATGAGTCCATTATAGGGATTGGCTGTGACAGCACCATGACATAAATCAAGCTTCGGTCAAACTTTGAAGAATGCAACAGCGTCGAGCAGGGTATCGGCCTGGCCCGTCAATTCTTCGGCGGTGGCTGCAAGCTGTTCGGCCGCGGCGGCATTGCGCTGGGTGGTGTCGCTGAGCTGGTTGATCGCTTCGCTGATCTGGCTGGCGCCGCTGCTTTGTTCGCGCGATGCCGCGTTGATTTCCTGCACCAGTTCGGAAGTCTTGCGGATGCCGGGCACGATCTCCTTCAGCAGCATGCCGGCCTGGTTGGCCACAGCGACGCTGTCCTGCGCCACCCCGCTGATCTCCTGGGCGGCGGCCTGGCTGCGCTCGGCCAGCTTGCGCACTTCCGCCGCCACCACCGCGAAGCCCTTGCCATGTTCGCCAGCGCGCGCCGCCTCGATGGCGGCGTTCAGCGCCAGCAGGTTGGTCTGGTAGGCGATGTCGTCGATGATGGCGATCTCGCGGGTGATCTGCTGCATCGCCGTGGCGGTGCGTGCCACGGCATCGCCGCCTTCCACCGCATAGACGGCGACGCGTGCCGCCATGTCGTCGGTGACGCGCGAGTTCTCATGGTTCTGGAAAATCGAGGCGCTCATTTCTTCGATCGATGCGCTGGTCTGTTCCACACTGGCCGCCTGCTCGGTGGAGCTGGTGCTCAGGGCCTGTGCGGTGGCGCTGGCTTGTGCCGCCGCATTGGCCAGCGCATCTGCCGATTGGCGCACGCTGGTCACGGTGGCGTGCAGGCGCTGCGCCATGTCCTGCACCATATAGGCCAGGCTGCGGCGATCGTCCTTGTGCAAGCGCATGCGCTGCGTGAGGTCGCCTTGCGCGACCTGGTGCAGCACCTCGCATACCTCCGATGGCTCGCCGCCAATCTGGTAGACCAGGTGGTGGCTGATCGCGTAGCCGGCCAGGATCGCCAGCGAAGCAATGGCGATGATGCCTCCGGCCAGCAATTGACGGGTCTCATCCTGCGCATGCAAGCGCTGCTCGATGTGGGAAGACAGCAGGGCAAAGGCCGCATCGTCCGCGCTGAATTGCTGGTCGATGGCGCGGGTGGTGGCGCCAATGTAATCCGGCGCGGCGTATTCCAGCGTGTCGGCCATGACGATGCGCGTGCGTGCCAGCTCCGTCACTTC
Organism: Duganella sp. Root336D2; assembly: GCF_001425005.1. Classification (GTDB taxonomy): domain Bacteria; phylum Pseudomonadota; class Gammaproteobacteria; order Burkholderiales; family Burkholderiaceae_D; genus Rugamonas. The sequence continues at coordinate 80,802 of NZ_LMDB01000037.1, forward strand.
GGCGGCGGCGGCAGCGGCGGCGGCGACCGGGATATCGAGCTTCTGCTTCAGTACGGGATTGGCGGCATAAGCCTTGCCGATGGTGCGCTGCATGCTGGCGCTGGCATGGCGCGCCTTGCTGAGCAGGCTGTACATGATGGCGCGGCCTTCGATATCGATCTTGCGCGTGGCCAGGAATCCGGCGCCGCGCGCACGCATCTGTCCCAGGTCTTCCGCCACGCGCGGCAGGTCGAAATAGGTGGCGCGCATCAGGTAATAGGAATCGGCATCGGGATCGAGCGAGAGGCCGGACTGGTCGGCCAGTTGTTCGATGAAGAGCAGGGTAAATTCACACAGTGCGGTATGGCGTTCGTAACTTTCTACTGTAGCCAGGCTGCGCGTGCTGACGTCGCGCGCCAGCGCAGTCCATTCGTCGCGGATGCGGGCGAGCATTTTGTGCTCCTGCCCATCGCCATCGGTAAGCATTGTTGACATGCCTAGCAGCAGGCGATTGACTTCCGCTTCTTTGGCGCTGCGCTCGCTGGCCAGCTGGCCGGCGCCAACGAAGGCGGCTGACAGGCCGCGGTGCTGCTGGATGCTTTGCAGGAGGTCGAGGGCCTGGGCGCCGGGTTTGAGCCCGGTCTGTTCGAGTGTGGAAAAATGGATGCTGTGGCTGTTCTCACGCAGGAACAGATAGGACGGCGGCGCGACCAGCAGCACGCCCAACATTCCCAGCAATAGAAAACGTTGCCATAGCTTCATCCTATCGAGCAGGGTGGCCACCGCGTTCTCCCAGGATTGGCAGGTCTCGACAGTGTAGCTGGGAATTACGCGACCCGATACCGCCAGGCGCGCTATAATTCCGCGCGGAAAAAATTGCTTATTACTCAACTAATCATGAAAAATATTACTGTATTCGTAGGACTCTTGCTAGCGGTTGGGCTGGCGCAAACTGCATCGGCAGCTGGCAAAGTGCCCCTGCTCAAGCGCAGCGCTGCCATGCAATGTGCAGAGCGCAAGATTGAACTGAAGGGCGAATGTTTCCAGCAAGATGGCATTGCCGGCTTGTCCTGTACCAAGCAGAGCCTGAGCATCAGCGATATCGCCACCGGTCGCGAACTGGGTAGCCAGGTTTTCAAGCCTGCCGCGTTGCAGCCGGGCGAAGCCTATCCTGTCATTGCAGAGCGCCTGAGCGAGGTCACCTGTGCTGAGACTCCGTCCAGGGAGAAGTTCATCGTGATCATGATGAGCAATGGCGGCAACTGCGCCCAATGCGAATGGCAACAGGTGTACAGCTGGGACGGCAAAGTGCTGGGTTCGAGCCTGGATGCCAGGAAGAACCCGGCAATCAAGGCAGCATTGAAGGGGGCGACAGGCAAAGGGGCCAAGACGCTTGGCAGCGGCGACCTGTATATCTACGTGCCCGAGTAAGCAAAAAAAAGCCCGCTGGTTAAAGCGGGCTTAAACTATTTTCTTGGAGGAGAATAGTGGAGACATGTGCAATTATGGTGCGCCGCCGCATATCAGTCCAATTTTTGTTTCCGATAATCGTTATTCATATTCCGTATAACTATTCTTTAACTGGTACAACGTAATTCAGCGCCAAGCGGCCACCATCAACGAACAGCGTCTGACCGGTCATGTAGCTGGCATCGTCGCTAGCGAGGAAAGCGCATATGGAAGCGACCTCTTCCGGCTCGCCGCAACGCCCCAAAGGAGTGCGCGACAAAATGGTGCGTTTGGCTTCCGGGCTGGCCAGGACCGCCTGTTTTGCCAGTTCGGTCAGGATGGTGCCCGGGCCAATACCGTTGACGCGGATACCATAAGGCGCCAGGTTCAGCGACATCACCTTGGTCAATTGATTGACGCCGCCTTTCGACACCACGTACGGCACCTGGTCCGGGATCGCCAGTTCCGAGTTCACACTTGACATATTGATAATGCAGCCGCTTTGCTGCTTGACCATTTCGCGCGCCACGGCCTGGCCGCACAGGAACATGGACTTCAGGTTAATGCCAAGCACCCGGTCGAAATCGGCTTCCGCCAGGTCGAGGAAGCTGCATTTGTGGGTCACGCCCGCGTTGTTGACCAGGATATCGATGCGGCCGAAAGCGGCCAGCGTGGCAGCGACCAGCGCGTCGACATCGGCTTTCTGGCTGACGTCCGCGGCGAAGAAGCGGGCCTGCCCACCCAGGGCTTCGGCGGCCTGGGCGCCTTCCGGCTTGATGTCCACCAGCATGACCTTGGCCCCTTCGGTAATGAGGCGCTGGGCGCAGGCCAGGCCGATACCCTGGGTGGCGCCGGTGACGATGGCTACTTTATTCGTTAATTTCATGTTGCTTCCGCTTGTCGGTTAGGAAGCTTATTTTAGAGGATGACCGCGTCGTTGGGCAGTTGGTTGGGGCGTTTGCCGTCGGCCGGGTAGTGGCGCGCCAAGAGCGTATTGAGCTGTTCCAGCGCGGACAGGGTGGGGGAGTGGTAGTCGCCCTGGGCGAAACCGGTGGTCATGGTGCGGCAGATGGTTTGCCATTCGGTGTCTGCGACCAGTTTGCCGACGTGGCGGTCGGCGACAATATCGACCTCGCGCGCCGCCAGGTTGATGTAGATGAGGACTCCGCAGTTCTCTTCGGTATCCCACACGCCGTATTGGGCGAACAGGGCGCGGGCGCGCTGGCGGTTGCTCATGTTGTGGAAGGCCGAGCGGGCGTCCAGTCCCGGTTCCACGATCAGGCGCACTTCGGCGCGGTGGCGTTGCTCGCCCAGCGTGATGGCTTGTTCGATCGCCTGCAGCGTGGCCGGCGGGAAGGCGCGTTTGCCGGCGCCGGTGCCGCTAACCATATGGCGCCAGGCGCGTTGGCAGCGGCCGAAGAAGGAAGTTGCTTCGGTCGTCATCACCAGTCTCCCGAGGCGCCGCCGCCATCGAAGCTGCCGCCGCCACCGCTAAAGCCGCCGCCACCGAAATCGCCACCGCCGCCCCAGCTGCCGCCGCTGCTGCCGCGATTTGCGGCGGCACCCAGGGCGTTGCCCAGCGCGGCGCCAATCAGCACGCCGGTGGCATCCGATCCCCAGCCACCGCGCCGCAGGCCGCGGCGCGAACCGCCGCGCATCATGGGCAGGACGACGAAGACGCCAAACAGCAGCAGGGGAAACAGCCAACCCGCCGACCAGCTGCCACCTTCAGCGCGGCGGCCACCCTGGCCCGTGCCGTTGTCCGGGCCGCCGGGCGCGCGTGCGTTGCCGCTGCTGTCCGCCGCGCTGCGCGCCGTGCCCGCGCCGCCACTGCCGGCAATCGCGCCTGCGCCGGCCGCTTCCGCCATGCCGGCCATACCGCCACTTCCAGCGGCCGCACCGCCAGCCGCAGCGCCCGGCGCAGCAGGGAAGCGTTCCTTATCCAGCAAAGCAGCGATCGAACTCACACCGGCCGCCAGCCCGCCATAAAAGTCGCCTTGCCGAAAATGCGGTGCAATCACATCCTGCAAAACGCGTTTTGACTGGGCATCGGTCAGCGTCCCCTGGACTCCGCGGCCGGCCTCGATCCGCAGCCTGCGCAGGGCGGACGGATTATCCTTGGCCACCACCAGCAGCACGCCATCGTCAACGCCCTGACGCCCGAGCTTCCACGCATCCGCCACGCGGATGCTGTATTGCTCGATCGCTTCCGGCGCCGTGGAAGGCAGCAGCAGGATGGCAATCTGGCTGCCCGTTTTGCGCTCGTAATCGGCCAGCACGCCGTCAAGGGCCGAGCGCTGCTGCGCGGTCAGCATGCCTGCCTGGTCGGTAACGCGCGCCGCATGTGCCGGCACCGCAACGAAGCCGTCGGCCGCGCGGGCGCCGGTCATGACAAGAACCAGCAGCGCGAGGATCGCCAGCCCGGCCACCACCCTTAGCCACGGGGAGCCGGGCAGGATAGTCCAGCGCCGCGCATTCTCCGCCAGGCCGCCGGTACGGCGCGCCAGGTCGCGGTCCAGCAGCGGATCGCCCAACCGATCTTCGTCGCGGCTGGAAGCCTTGCCGCCGCCGCGCGTTTGCCGAGGTGTGGTCGCCATTGCGACTCCTTACTTCTTGTTGAAGTCCACCGTTGGAGCGTTTGAAATGGATTTCTCGTTCTCGACAGTGAAGCTGGGCTTCACGTCATAGCCGAACATCTTCGCTGTCAGGTTGGTCGGGAAGCGCCGCGCCAGGATATTGAAGTCCTGCACCGAGGCGATGTAACGCTGGCGCGCCACGGTGATGCGGTTCTCCGTGCCTTCGAGCTGCGATTGCAGGTCGCGGAAGCTGGCATCCGCCTTCAGCTCGGGATATTTTTCGGCCACCACCATCAGCCGCGACAAGGCATTGGTCAATTCACCCTGCGCCTGCTGGAATTTCTGCAGCGCGCCGGGATTATTCAGCACTTCAGGCGTCACCTGCATGCTGGTGGCAGAAGCACGCGCCTTGGTCACCGCCTCCAGCGTTTCACGCTCGTGGGAGGCGTAGCCCTTGACCGTATTGACCAGGTTCGGTATCAGGTCGGCCCGCCGCTGGTACTGGTTGACCACCTCGCCCCACTGGGCCTTGACCGCTTCGTCCTTGGCCTGGAAATCGTTGTATCCACAGCCGGACAAGAGAACCGTCGCCAGCACACCCATTGCCAGAAAGTTTCGCATTATTCGCCCCTTGGAACGTATTATCGAAATATACACGCAATCGACCGCAGGCCATGTGCGGCAGTGCACACACCCGGCCCGTTATAATGTAGGGTTTGCAACGCAAAGAATAAAGAGGCCCGCTGTGACATTTATCGAAAAATTATCCGCTGCCTGGGCAGCCAACGATTCCCTGCTGTGCGTTGGCCTGGACCCGGATATGGCGCGCCTGCCTGCGCAATTCCAAAACGACCCGCAAGGGATCTACCAGTTCTGCACCCGGATTATCGACGCCACTGCCGACCTGGCGTGTTCGTTCAAGCCGCAGATCGCATATTTCGCGGCACTGGGTGCGGAAGGCCAGCTTGAGAAGATCTGCGCCTACGCCAAGGAAAACTATCCGCACATCCCGCTGATCCTGGACGCCAAGCGCGGCGACATCGGTGCTACTGCGAAACAGTATGCGCGCGAAGCTTTCGACCGCTACGGCGCCGATGCGGTGACCGTAAATCCGTATATGGGCTCCGACTCCGTTGAACCGTACCTGGAATGGAGCGACCGCGGCGTAATCATCCTGTGCCGCACCTCGAATGCGGGCGGTTCCGACCTGCAGTTCCTGAAGGTCGACGGCAAGCCGCTGTACCAGCACGTTGCCAAGCTGGTGGCGGAAAAGTGGAACGCCAACGGACAGTGCGCGCTGGTGGTGGGCGCCACCTTCCCAGAGGAGCTGGCGCAAGTGCGCGGAATCGTGGGCGACATGCCGCTGCTGGTGCCGGGGATCGGTGCGCAAGGCGGGGATATCGAGGCGACCGTCAAGGCCGGCCGTACTTACAACGGTACCGGCATGATGATCAATTCGTCGCGCGCCATCCTGTACGCGACGCCGCAAGGCGGGGAAGATTTTGCGGCTGCCGCACGCCGCATGGCGCAGGAGACGCGCGACGCGATCAACGCGCACCGCGCTTAAGACCGGTGAGCCCGGTGTCTGACCCTGCGGGGCGGACATCGGTTTACCGGTTTCAGTAGCGCTCCGGCACAATCATCTCCACGTAGTCATACAGGGCTGCCAGCACCTCCTGTCCCCGTTCGTCGGTCTCCGCCCCCAGGCGATCCAGCTCCGAAAACAATTCATCGACAGTGCGCGCCCCGCCAGCGCCCTCAAACAGGCGCGCCGCACGATGCTGCTCCCAATGCTCATGCTCCTCCTCGGACAAAGTCTGCGGGAAGTTACGCGCGCGATAGCGGAAGAACAGCTCCCCCAAGCGGTCATCCTGGAAATGCGGTGACGCCGACGCCAGCTTGGCCGGAGGCTCGCGCCGCAGCGACTCCAGCAAGCGCTTATCGCCATTGCTGACAAAGCCGCCGTACAGATCCTCGTCCACGTCCGCCGGCTCCGCGACCGGACGCCAGAACACCTGATCCCAGACCGCCGACATATCCGGCCCCGCCGCAGCCCGCGCCGCGTTGGCACGAGCGGACTCCAGGTCCAGCCCCCAGCGCTCCGCCATTTCCGGCCGCAGCGTCTTCAGGTTCGACACCAGCATCGGCGACTTGTTCAGGTGGATGCTCTTGATCGGCAGGCGCGTCATCCCTTCCGGCATGGCATCGGCGCGGGTGAACATGCGCAGACGGATCGTCTCCGCATCCAGCGCAAACAGCTCCTGCGGGTCATGGGTGCAATCCCACACCAGCAGTTCATTCTTGTTGGACGGATGCGGCGCCAGCGGCCACACCAGCGCCAGGCAGCCGCGCTCCGCCGGGAACATGCCCGACACATGCAGGAAAGGCTGGCGCAGCTCGCGCGCCAGGTGCAGGCCGATCTCCTCGGCCACGCGGTCTTTCTTGTGCAAGGCCAGGCAGAAATCGAACAGCTTCGGATGCTTGTGCCGGATCAGGCGGGCCAGGGCGATGGTGGCGCGCACGTCGGACAGCGCATCGTGCGCCGCCTCATGGACCAGGCCATTGGCCCTGGTCAAATGCTCAAGCTTGAAGCTCGGTTTACCGCTATCATTAAGAGGCCACTCAATACCTTCGGGGCGCAGCGCATAGGTCATCCGCACCACATCCAGCAAATCCCAGCGTCCGCATTGGTTTTGCCACTCGCGCGCATACGGGTCGATCAGGTTACGCCAGAACAAGAAGCGCGTCACTTCATCGTCAAAACGGATAGTGTTGTAGCCTACGCCTATGGTGCCAGGCTCTGAAAAGGCCTTCTCGACAGTTGCGGCGAACTGATGCTCGGGCACACCCTGCTGCAAAGCTTGCTGCGGGGTAATGCCGGTAATCAGGCAGGCAACCGGGTCCGGCAGGTAATCGTTGGCCGGCTGGCAGAACAGCATGATCGGCTCGCCGATTTCGTTCAGCTCTGCATCGGTGCGGATGGCGGCAAACTGGGCGGGGCGGTCACGGCGTGGCACAGCGCCGAAGGTTTCGTAGTCATGCCACAGGAAGGTATGGTTGCTCATGGTGCAAATGTTGGTTCTCGTTATCGAATGCTGAGGCAAGGAGGACTGTTGTGTCAAATCCCATTTCCGTCAACACCCGTGCCACGCCCGCCACGGCGAGCAATGACACGGCTATTTCGGCGTCCACCCGCGCCAAGATGCAGCTAAACGTGTCGATCCTGCAGGAATCGGCCTCGGTTTCGCTGAATTCCGAGAACGACCCGCTGGCGCTGGTCTACAAATCGGCAATTACCTCGATTAATGAGCAGCTGGAGGCCGATTTCGGTCCCGATGCGATCCAGAACGCCAGCGGGCAGGACAACTCGCCCGAAGGCACGGCGGGCCGCATTGTATCGCTGTCCACGGCCTTCTTCGGCGCTTTCCAGCAACAGCATTCCGGGCTGGAAGGCGACGACGCCCTGGATCGCTTCATGGACACGATCAAGGGCGGCATCGAAAAAGGGTTCAAGGAAGCGCGCGATATCCTGAAGGGCTTGAAGGTACTGGGCGGCGACATTGCCTCGAATATCGACAAGACTTACGAGCTGGTGCAGAAAGGCCTGGACTCCTTTGTGTCGAGTCAAAGGCAGGCTTCATCGACCGACGAAGCCCAGAGCGGAAAAGTAGCATAAAAAAAGTCGGGGTCAGGTCTGGCAATCCGCCATTTTGGCGGATTTCCAGACCTGACCGCGACTTTCATTTTGCGACTTCGACGCGGTTGCGGCCGCTTTCCTTGGCGCGGTAGAGCGCTGCGTCGGCGGCGGCGATGAGGGCGGTTTCGTCCTGGGCCGGGCCCAAAGCGGCGACGCCGAAGGAGCTGGTGATGTGCGGCAGCGGCTGGCGTATGTCGCTGAAGACGACCGCTTCGCGCATGCGCTGGCACAGGCGGCCGGCGACGACTTCGGCCACCTGCAGATTCGTGTCGGGCAGCACCACCATCATTTCTTCCCCGCCGTAGCGCACCGCGAAGTCGGTCGGCCGCAGGGCGCCGGTCAGCACGTGCGCGGCGGTGCGCAGCGCTTCGTCGCCTTGCAGGTGGCCGTGGCTGTCGTTGAATTTCTTGAAGTGGTCGATGTCGAGCATGATCAGCGACAGCGGCTGGCCCGTGGCCTGGGCACTGGCGATCAGTTGCGGCAGGAAGTCGTTCAGCCAGGCGCGGTTGTACAGGCTTGTCAGGCCGTCCACCATCGACAGCTGGCGATAGAACTCGCCCAGCTTTTGCCGGCGCCGCAATTGCGCATTGGCGGCGCGAATGCGGAAGGACAGCATGCGCAGCAGGTTGCGCGCGACGCCGTTGGCGGCGTCGATCAGCTGCCACGCCAGTTCCGACTCAATCACCAGCAATTCGCTTTGCTCCAGCGCGGTCATGGCGGCCTGGTTGGCTTCTTCGTCGAGCACGGCCTGTTCGCCGACGCTTTCGCCGGGCAGCACTTTGCTGATGGTGCTGCCGTCGGACATGCCGGTGCTCATGTCCGCTGCTACCGACAGGGCGCCGCGCAGCACGATGTAGAAACGGGCGCGTTGCGGGTCTGCGACCGCTTCGCCTTGTTCGACCAGCATGATCGGGCATTCTTTCAACAGCGGTGCGATGCGCAGGCTGTCTGCGCCGCGGAACAGCTGCAAGGCCTGGATCTGATAAGCGGAAGCGCCGAAGGTGCCAATCGGTTTCAAGATGAACTTTCTTACTGCGGTATCAACAGGTGTTAATGATAGCCTAAGTGTGGTTCAATATCGCCCATGACTTTTACCGACATCCTCGGCCAGCACCATGCGGCCGCCCCGAGCGCGCGCATCGTGTCGCTGGTGCCTTCGATTACCGAGCTGCTGTGCGACCTCGGCCTGGCGCCGCAACTGGTGGGGCGTACCGGATTTTGCATCCATCCCGCGGACGTGGTGCGCGATATCCCGAAAGTGGGCGGCACCAAGGACGTCAACATCGAGAAGATCCGCAAGCTGGCGCCTACCCACCTGGTGGTAAACATCGACGAGAACGAAAAGCCTACCGTCGACAAACTGGCTGAATTCGTGCCGAACATCGTGGTGACGCATCCGATCGAACCGCGCGATAACCTGGCGCTGGTGCAGTTGATGGGCGGCGTGTTCTGCGCGCAGGAGCGCGCGGACGCCTGGTGCCGCGAGTTCGAAAGTGAGCTGGCGCAAGTGCCTGCGGGCCGTCCGCAGCGCGTGTTGTACTGCATCTGGAAAGATCCGTGGATGACAGTGTCGCGCGATACCTATATCGCGCGCATGCTGGCGCTGATCGGCTGGTCGATTCCTGAAATCGGCGACGCGCGCTATCCAAGTTTCCAATGGAGCGATGCGCTGGTGCGCGACGTGGACCGGGTGCTGTTGTCGTCCGAGCCTTACCGCTTCACGGAAGAACACGTGGACGCACTGGAGCGCCAGATCGGCAAGCCGGTACAGTTGGTCGATGGGGAAATGATGTCCTGGTACGGCAGCCGTGCCCTGCAAGGTATCCGGTACCTGAAGGGCCTGGCCGCCGCGGACTAAGGATTATTCCTCAGCCTCTTCGAAGTTGGGCTGCGAAGTGTGGCGCTTGCTATCGTTCAGGCGGCCCAATGCGCTTTCGATAGCACGTTGCAGCTTGTCTGCTGCGCCATGGATGGATTGATGCAGGGTTGCCTCGTGGTCGGTCACGGCAATCGGCTGGTAGCCGTTGACGCGCGCCTCGATCATGCAGCGGATATCGCCGTCAGAGGACTTCTGTGCATTGCCTTCGCTGAGGTGGACGTCGACGCGTCCGATGTGCTCGCCGAACCGGTGGAGTGCAGTCTGGACCACTTCTTTCACATGGTCATCCAGGCCTGCAGTACGTTCGATGGTTTTGTCGGTGTTCACACTGATTTGCATATGCTGCTCCCGTTTGTTAACCAAAACGTGTTGCCACGCGATTTAATCTTACTCCTACATTAGCGAAGCCGCCATATTCACAAATAAACCCAGGATAAGAAGATTGAAGAAGAAGCTCAGCACGGATTGGCCGAGCACCAGCTTGCGCATCGAGGACGATTGCACGGATACGTCCGAAGTCTGGGCGGCGACCGCGATCGTGAAGGAGAAGTAAAGGAAGTCCCAATAGTCCGGCTGGGCTTCTCCGCCCGGGAAGGACAGGGGGCACGGGCGTCCCTCGACGTTGTAATACAGGTGGGCGTAATGGAAGCAGAACAGGGTGCCGACCAGGAACCAGGACCCCACCAGCGTGATCACCACGAAGGCGTAATGCAGCCCGCGTTCGTTGGCCGGCATATCGCGCAGGCTGGCCAGTTCGCTGCTGATGGCGATCATGCTGGCGACCGTGGCGACGACCAGGCTGGCCAGGATGGTCGCGGCGCGTTCATCCTGGCGCGCGGCGATGCGCTTCACCTCGCGGTGGTCGGCGCGCATCATCATCCAGCCCACGGTAAGCAGGTACATCCAGACCGCGATATCCCAGGCCGTCAGCACGCGCAGCAGCGGCTTCCAGTGCGAGGGCAGGAACACGCCGGCCAGCGCGCCGACCGCGATGGCGGCGCTCAGGTGGGGGCGGCTGCGAACGATGTGGTAGCTCATGCAGCAAATCTTACTACTTGTCGTGATGGGGGAAGCGGTCCATGCGCGACAGGATAGGGAAGCGCCAGGCCCAGATAGCGGTGACCGCAAGCGTGGCGACGCCGCCGAAGATCACTGCGCGCGTGAGTCCCAGCCAGCCGGCGGTGACGCCGGATTCGAATTCACCGAGTTCGTTGGAAGCGCCGATAAAGACGGCGTTCACGGCGCTGACGCGGCCGCGGATTTCATCCGGCGTCTCGAACTGCACCAGCAGGTGGCGCACGTACACGCTGATCATGTCGCCGGCGCCGAGCACCAGCAGGCAGGCCAGGGCAATGACGAAGCTGTCCGTGAAGCCTACGATGACGGTGCAGATGCCGAAGACTGCGACACCGCCGAACATCCAGGCGCCGACACGGCGCGTGATCGGCCAGAACGCCAACGCAATCGAGGTGATGGCCGCACCTGCGCCGGGGGCGGTGCGCAGCAGGCCCAGGCCGGTTGGTCCGACATGCAGCACGTCGTGCGCCAACGCCGGCAGCAGGGCGGTCACGCCGCCAAACAAGACGGCGAACAGGTCGAGTGAAATCGCGCCCAGCATGATGGGGCGCGACCAGACGAAGCGCAGCCCTTCCAGCACGCTGTGCCAGGTGGCGGGCTCTTTGCGCGTGGCTTGCGGGGCGGGCCGGGTGAGGATCACCAGCACCACGGCTGACAGCAGCATGAGCGAGGTGACGGTGTACACGGTGCCGGGCCCATAGATGTACAGCAGGCCGCCCAGCGTTGGGCCGAGGATCACGGCAACCTGGAAAGTGGAGCTGGAGAGCGCCACGGCGCGGCTGAAATCTTCGGTCGGCACCATGTTCACCAGGACCGCTTGCGTGGCGGGGCTCATGAAAGCGCGAGCGCTACCGTACAGCACCAGCACAGCGAAGATCGGCCATACGGCGCTGAAGCCGCTGTGCGTGTAGCCAAGCAGCGCCAGCCCGCATACCAGTTGCGCGCCGAGGCAGGTGGCAATGATATTGCGGCGGTTGTAGCGGTCTGCGGCGTGGCCGGCGTACAGGATCAGCAGCAGAAAGGGCGCAAATTGCGCCAGGCCGATCATGCCGAGGTAGTACAGGTTCTTGGTTTGTGCGTAGACTTGCCAGCCGATGGCGACGTTCTGCATTTGCACGGCGATGGTGCCGAGCAGGCGGGCTGACAGGTAGAAGGCGAAGTTGCGGTGGCGAAGGACTGAGAAACCGTTGGATGACATACGTTTGCGTGCTTGGGGAAGCCGTGGGGCGCCGCGCGCCCCACGGCACGCAGCGCGGGGAAAGTCTTAAGGTTGCTGGAGGTCTGCTTCGGAAGTGAAGGCATCGGCAAAGAATTCGTCTTCCGGCAGCTTGCAATCCTTGACGAAATCGCGCTTGGCCGATTCGACGACGATCGGGGCGCCGCATGCATAGACCTGGTAGCCCGACATGTCCGGCAGGTCGTCGATCACGGCCTGGTGGACGAAACCGGTGCGGCCGCTCCAGTTTTCTTCCGGCAGGGCGTCCGAAACCACCGGTACGTACTTGAAGTTCGGCAGTTCTTGCGCCCATTGGCGGCACAGCGCATCCATGTACAGGTCTTGCGGGCGGCGGCCGCCCCAGTACAGGGTCATTGGGCGCCTGGAGCCGCTGGCGCGTTCATGTTCGACAATCGCCTTGATCGGCGCGAAGCCGGTGCCCGATGCCAGCAGCACCATCGGCTTGTCGGAATCGTCGCGCACGAAGAAGGTGCCCAGCGGGCCTTCGAAGCGCAGGATGTCGCGTTCCTTCATGGTGCTGAACACCTGGTCGGTGAACAAGCCTCCCGGCATATGGCGGATGTGCAGGGTGAGCGCGCCGCCCTCTGGTGCGGTGGCGATCGAGTAGGCGCGGCGCTTGCCGTCGCGCAGCAGGAACTCGAGGTACTGGCCGGCCTTGTACTGGAACGTCTCGTTGGCCGGCAGTTGCAGCGTCAGCACGATCACGTCCGGCGCCAATTTCTCCAGCGAGTTGACGCGGGTCGGCATTTTCTTGATCGGGAATTCGCCGCTGCCCACCACTTCGCGCGCCTGCAGCACCAGGTCGGAATGTGGAATCGCGCAGCAGAACAGCGACATGCCGGCCGCTTCTTCTTCCTCGCTCAGGGCGCGGCGCTGGTGCGATTTGTGGCTGACCGAGCCCGACACCACCTTGCCTTTGCAGGAGCTGCAGGCGCCATTCTTGCAGCCGTATGGCAGGCCGACGCCGGCGCGCATGGCTGCGGCCAACACGGTTTCGTCGTCTTCGCAGATGAATTGGTGGCCGCTAGGCTGAACAGTAATTTGGAAAGACATACAATCTTAAATATGGAAATCAGTAAAAAATTCAACAAGCCGCGCCTGCTGGTCATTGGTTGCGGCGATGTAGGCATGCGTTTGCTGCCTTTGGTGCGCGCGCATTACCGCGTATTTGCCGTGACCAGCCAGCGCGAGCGCTTTGCCGAATTGCGTGCGGCGGGCGCCGTGCCGGTGCTGGCCAACCTGGACCAGCCTGAATCGCTGCGTCGCCTGGCCGGGCTGGCGCACCAGGTCGTGCACCTGGCTCCACCGCCGGGCGAGGGCGGGCTGGATCGGCGCACCCGCAATGTGACCGCCATTTTACCTGACCGGGCGCAAGTGGTTTATGTGAGCACCAGCGGCGTGTACGGCGACCTGGCCGGGCGCTGGGCGGACGAAACCCAGCCCGTTGCGCCACGCAATGCACGGGCGCTGCGGCGGGTCGATGCGGAGAACGTATTGCGGGCATGGGCGCGCCGAGCCCAGGGTCGGCTGTCCATCCTGCGCGTGCCGGGTATCTATGCCGCGGACCGCCTGCCGCTCAAGCGCCTGCAGCAAGGTACTCCCGCGCTGCGTGCACAAGACGATGTTTACACCAACCATATCCACGCCGACGACCTGGCACGTGTTGTATTGGCGGCCTTACGCAAAGGAAGTTGTAACCGTGTGTATCACGCGGTAGATGACACGGAACTCAAAATGGGGGACTATTTCGACATGGTGGCCGATCATTTCGGCTTGCCGCGCCCACCTCGCCTGGATCGTGCAGCATTGGCGCAGGCTGTGACGCCAACCCTGTTGTCCTTCATGTCGGAATCGCGCAGGCTGGCGAACCGGCGCATGAAGGAGGAGTTGCTGGTACGGCTGCGGTTCCCGGATGTTGCAGCCGCCCTGAGTTGCATCAAGCGCCCGTGATGCTGCCGGCGCTATCTTGTGCCAATGCCTGCCAAGGAGGGCGCCATGTACAGCCATCCCACCAAGGAGCAAGTCCGTGCCTACCTGGCCCAGCGTGGCCATGCCCATCTTCCCCCGCCTTCGCCTGAGGAAATCAGGCGCCGCCTTGACTGGCGTTCGGAGTACACTCCAATGCCCGCGGCCCTGATGTACCTCCCTCCCGCCCTGGTCTGGATCACGTTTGCCTGGCTGTGTTTGCCATTTACTTTAGCAACAAACGACCAGAAGTAGTCTTTTTGTTAAACTATATGAATTCCTAGCACAGCTTTACGCGCTAGAATCTATCAAAATCTCACGGCGTTAAGCGAACGGCAATTAAACGGTGTATGATACCGTCCGTGTGCCGAAAATTGCGTCAACAACGGCTTTTTCTGGCGCTCTTTGTCGAAAATTCCGCCAATAATTTTGTTGCGACCACGCAACACACTGAAAAAGTATAGTCATGAGCTCTCTGAAAGAAATTACTGCATCGTCGTCTTACAATCCGAACCGCGTCCTGGACGCTATCATTGAAAAGCTGCAACTGAAAAATGACGCAGCCCTGTCCCGCGCGCTGGAAGTTGCCCCACCAGTGATCAGCAAGATCCGTCACAACACGCTGCCTATCGGCGCGACGATCCTGATCCGCATGCATGAAATCAGCGATTTCAGCATCCGTGAACTGCGCGACCTGATGGCGCACTAAGCTTTCGTCCGGACGAAAAAAAACGGCCGCACCTGTTATCAGGTGCGGCCGTTTTTATTTGCGTGCTCGATCAGGCTCAGGCGCCTGCCAGGCGAGGACGGGCGGAGTAGAACAGCGATTGCGATGCCGCCTGGGCCTCGGCGCTGACGCGGCCGGAGTAGGCGGTTTGGGCACCGGCGGCAACGCGGCCGGAGTAGGCGGTTTGCGCTTCAGCCGCGACACGGCCGGAGTAAGCGGTTTGTGCTTCAGTTGCGACACGGCCGGAGTACGCCGTTTTCGCTTCTGTCGTTATACGGCCGGAGTAGGCCGTCTTTGCTTCGGCTGTCACGCGGCCGGAGTAGGCGACTTGCGGTGCAGCTTCGGTAGCGACGCGGCCGGAGTAAGCCACTTGCGGCGAAGCTTCAGCCGCCACGCGGCCGGAGTAGGCAACCGCGACACGGCCGGAATAAGCAACTTTCGGTGCGGCTTCGGCTGCGACACGGCCCGAGTAAGCCACTTGCGGTGCAGCTTCCACAGCGACCCGGCCCGAGTAGGCTACTTGCGGTGCGGCTTCCATAGCCACGCGGCCCGAGTAGGCGACTTGCGCACCAGCTTCGGCGGCAACGCGACCGGAGTAGGCTACCTGCTGGCCGGTTTCGTCTGCCACGCGGCCCGAGTAGGCAACCTGGGAGCCGTCTGCAGCAGCCTCGACAGCGACGCGACCCGAGTAAGCAACGGCGCTACGGAAATAGTCTTCGCCGAAGGTTTCTTCATACAGCTCCTTCATGCGATTACCTACGCGTTCATGCGCCTCTTCGTCGTCCTCGCCGCGCAGGCCGATGTATGGGAAGTGATGCAGGTAGTAGCCGAACACATTCTCGCAGTCGATGAAGTACTTCATCGTATCGAGGATGTGATAGTGCCAGAAGATGTCGACGTCCATCAGGGGAGCGGTTTGCTCGTTAGGGAACATTTTCATCAGGTACAGGAAGCGGCGGTATTCGAATTCGGTAGCGTTGACCTTTTCCAGCGACCAGCCCTCGCCGGACTCCACGTGCATCAGTTTCACCTTGATAGGTTCCAGGTCCAGATCGGCAATAGCCTTGAAGCTTTCAGCAGAAATCATGAGTGACAATCCCTTTAAAAGTGAGCGAATTTAAGACTGACTGAGAGAGAGAAGACGCCGTTCTAGGGGGCTGGTGTTGTGGTGCCAGGCATCTGGTGTGTTCGGAGTTGGGAACACAGATGTTGATGTAGATCAACTAGCTCAAGTATAGACTTAGCCCCCGGCAATGCAAGTAACAATTTACACGTGCGCGGAATAAACAACACAGGCGAAGATCCTTTCAAATCAATAGCTTGTCGCGCCGTCAAATGTTACAAATGCATTTTTGCTGAGCTGTGGAAAGGGAGTTTGATATGGATCAACAGCGGCAGGTAAAGTCTTAGCAAGTGGTAAAAACGCCTAAGCGCTGAGGCGCATATCGTCGGCAGGCGCCACCCGGTAGCCGACCGGCACTGCAATGCTGACCGTGGTGCCGCCATGCGGCAGGCTGTTGATCGAGCAGTTCCCGCCGAGCAGGCTGATGCGCTCTTCGATGCCGACCAGGCCGAAAGAGCCGGCCTTGTGCCGGCTGGCGGTATTGATGCCGATGCCGTTGTCGCTGATGGTCATGCGCAGCATGCCGTGCATCTGTTGCAGTTCGACCCGCACCATGGTGGCCGATGCATGCTGGTGGATATTGCTTAGCGATTCCTGCAGCACGCGGAAGAAAGCGGTCGCACAATGGTCGTCGACGCCATGGTCGGCCACGGCATCTTCAATGAATTCGCACTTGATGCCGGAGCGCAGGCGGAATTGCGCGATCTGCCATTCCACCGCTGCCGACAGGCCGAGGTCCAGCACATTCGGCCGCAAGTCGTTGATGATCTGGCGGACGCTGCGGATGGTGTTGTCGATCTGGTGCAGCGTGGCGCGTGCCCGCGCATGCAGCCGCGGGTGGGTTTTCTCGGTGCGCGTGGCGAGGATATCGGCCTCAATGCGCAGGGCCAGCAGGTTCTGGCCCAGGTCATCGTGGATTTCGCGCGCGATGCGCTTGCGCTCTTCTTCCTTGATGTGGTCCGCGTGCGCAGCGAGGCGGCGCAGGCGATGGTGCGACAGTTGCAGGCGCGCCTGGCTGTCGCGCAATTCGCGCGTCATGGCGCGCGCCAGCTTCACGGCGCGGCGGCGGGAAGAAGCCAGCGTTATGAACAGCGCATAGATCAGCACACTCGCGCCGAAACCCATGCTGCCCGCCAGCGCGGGCAGAAACTGGTCGAAGCTGGAATACAAGGCGCGCTTCGGCACGCTGAACTGCGCATGCCAGGTGCGGCCATGAAACTGCACCGGCAGCTCGGTAACGAAATGGTCGCTGTCCGCCCTTGGCATATTAGGCTGGCTATCGAACAGTTGGGCAGGCGGCTTGCCAATGCTGCTGCTGTCGCGCAGCGATACGCGCACCGTGCGCACCGGCATTTCACCCAGTGCCGCATCGACCAGGCGCGGTACGCTGAACCCCAGCCCTACTGAACCAATGCAGGCCAGGCGCCGTTCTTCGATCGTGGTAATGGGCATGCTGTTGCGGTAGATGGGAATGCGCATTGCCATGCCCACATGGCTTGGCGCACTGCGCAGCGGGATGGGCTGGCCGGAGCTGCTCAAGGCGCCCTGGTCGCGCGCTGCGAACAGTGCGCCTGCCACGCCGGGGCGGGCCGCGATATCCAGGCCGTAACGGTCGCCGAACCCTTCCAGCGGTTCGATCAGGGTCAGCACCGCGTATTCGGGACGTTTTCCTTCTGGATGGAGGCGGTAGGAGGGATAAAGGTTGTCGGTAAGCTGGCGCTGGCGGGCTTCCGCCGCGGGGCGCTGGGCATCGGTGTAGTACTCGGCAAAGTTGATGTTGTCGATGGCCGGGTAATTGTGCTCGAGGTCCAGTCCCTGCACATAGCGGTGGAAGGTTTCCCGGGTGACTTCGCCGCCGGCCTGGAAATAGCTGGCGGCGGCGCGCAAGACATCGGTATATGCCTTGATGCTGGCGTTGATATTGAACTGCGTGTTGCGGGCCTGGTTGTGGAAACGGGCGCGCGCTTCACTTTCGACGGAACGCGTGGCAACCGTATGGAGTCCGAGCGCCACGGCCAGCGACAGCACAATGCCTAGCCACCACAAGGGCTTGGTGGGGGAAAACAGGCTGAGCTGTAAGCGGGTCATTGCCTGACTATAAGAATTTCCATGCTTCAAGGTCAAGTTGCA
Organism: Duganella sp. Root336D2; assembly: GCF_001425005.1. GTDB lineage: Bacteria > Pseudomonadota > Gammaproteobacteria > Burkholderiales > Burkholderiaceae_D > Rugamonas. Next base: position 98,641 of record NZ_LMDB01000037.1, read on the forward strand.
AAAACACCACTTTGATTGAAATCAAACGAACAATAAAAAACCGCCCGCAGGCGGCTTTTTTGTCACAGTTCGGGTCAGTTATTTGGCCCAGCTGTCTTTCAATGTGACGATGCGGTTGAATACCGGCTTGCCGGGCTGCGACAGCACGCGGTCGGCCACAAAATAGCCATGGCGCTCGAACTGGTAACGCTGTTCCGCGGGGGCATCCTTCAAGCCCGGCTCCAGGTAAGCCTTCACGATTTCCAGTGCTTTCGGATTCAGGAATTCCTTGAAGTCCTTGCCGCCGGCATCCGGTTTCTCTTCGGTGAAGAGGCGGTCGTACAGGCGCACTTCCGCTTCCAGGGCCGCTTCGGCGCTGACCCAGGTGATATTGCCTTTCACCTTGTAGGTGTCGGCGCCCGGGGTGCCGGACTTGGAATCTTCGAAGTATTTCACGCGCACCGCAGTGACCTTGCCGTTCTCATCCTTGTCGAAGCCGGTGCATTCGGCCACGTAGCCGTATTTCAGGCGCACGCGGGCGCCAGGCTGGTCGCCGGCAGGAGGGGTGAAGCGGAAGTAGCCTTTGGTCGGCACTTCCATGAAGTCTTCTTCTTCGATCCAGAGTTCGCGGGTGAACGGGAAGGTGCGATGTCCCAGTTCAGGGTGGTGCGGGTGAACCGGCGAGGTGCACTCGACCGACTGGCCTTGCGGGAAGTTTTCGACGATCAGCTTCAGTGGGCGCAGCACGGCGATGGCGCGCGGTGCTTTTGGGTCAAGGTCTTCACGCACGGCGCCTTCCAGCACGCCGAAGTCGATCCAGCCGTCGGATTTGGTCACGCCGGTGCGTTCGCACATCAACTGGATGCCTTCCGGGGTGAAGCCGCGGCGCCGCATGCCGGCCATGGTCGGCAGGCGCGGGTCGTCCCAGCCGTCGACGATGCCTTCTTCCACCATCTGGCGCAGCTTGCGCTTGGAGGTGACGATATAGGTCAGGTTCAGGCGCGCGAATTCATACTGGTGCGGCACCGGCTTGGCGAAGAAGCCGCCTTCCGACAAGGTTTCCAGCAGCCAGTCGTAGAATGGGCGGTGATCCTGGAATTCCAGGGTGCAGATCGAATGGGTGATGTTTTCCAGCGCATCCGAGATCGGGTGCGTGTAGTCGTACATCGGGTAGATGCACCAGTCGTCGCCGGTGCGGTGATGGTGGGCATGGCGGATACGGTAGATCGCCGGGTCGCGCATATTCATATTCGGCGAGGACATGGCATCTTCGCTGATCTTGGCGCGCAGTGCGTGCTCACCATCCTTGTATTTGCCCGCCTTCATGTCGCGGAACAGCTGCAGGTTTTCTTCCACCGAGCGGTTGCGGAAAGGCGAATTGGTACCGGCGGCGCCGAAACCGCCGCGGGTGCTCTTCATTTCCTCGGCGCTCTGGCTGTCGACATAGGCCTTGCCGACCTTGATCAGGTATTCGGCCATTTCATACAGCTTGTCGAAGTAGTCGGAGGCGTAATACAGGTGATCGCCGGCGCCAACCGGGCCTTTGTAGTTCCAGTCGAAACCGAGCCAGCGCACGCTGTCGATGATGGAGTCGACGTATTCCTGTTCTTCTTTTTCAGGGTTGGTGTCGTCGAAGCGCAGGTGGCAGCGGCCGCCGAAATCGCGCGCCAGGCCGAAGTTGGTATAGATGGACTTGGCGTGGCCGACGTGCAGGTAGCCGTTTGGCTCCGGCGGGAAGCGGGTAATGACCGGCGGCAGGCCTTCGCGCTTATTGACGCCGGAGGCCAGGTCGGCTTCAACGATATTGCGCAGGAAATTCGGCGCTGGGGCCGGGGCGGCAGTTTTTTTGTCGTTGCTCATGTATGTTCTTGGTTTAAAACCGGTAAACCTGGGTCAGACCCAAGGGTCTGACCCTGTCTGTGCTGTCGCCAGGGGTTCGGGTTCTTGGCCTTTGACTTTTGACGAAGATCAAAAGCCTTAAACCCAACCGCTAGCCGTTGAGTAGACTGGGTCTGACCCTTGGGTCAGACCCAGGTTTACCGGTTTTAGGGTGATATTCAGCGTAAACAGGGCATTTTATAGGATAATTTGTCCTTACGCGTTTAAAAACCGGCCCGGAGTTGCAATATGGAAAATTTATATAATGTGCTCGGTGTCGCGCCTAATGCCTCTGACGAGGAAATCAAGAAGGTCTATCGTTCCCTGGCCATGCGTTTCCACCCGGACCGCAACCAGGAACCGGGCGCAGATGCCCGCTTCAAGGCCATCGTCAAAGCTTACGAAGTGTTGTCCGACCCCGAGAAACGGGAAGAATACAACCAGAGTGTGCACCACCGCATCATCATCGACCCGGAAGCGGAAGCCTACCAACAGTGGCGATCCGTTTTCAGCGTCAACGGCGTGACGATCCCCGCCGCCTGAATCAACAGAAAGACAGCAGCAAATGAGAAAAGTACACCCAGAGTTCGCCTACCAGGCGCGCGAGCTGGAAGGGCAGATCGAGGGCATCCTCGGCGATCCGCCTGACCACAAGAACTACAAGAAGATGGTCGAAGCCCTGCGCACCGAATACCTGAACGGCGGCGGCATCGACGATTTGAACATGATGGCTTTCGCCCTGGTGGACGTGATTGAATTCCACGACCCGAAGGCCGCTTTTGCCGACGCCGAAGACTTCGAACACGGCGACCCGGCCCGCGTGTTCGGTGCAGCCACCTGCCCGAAGGCGGAAGGCTTGCTGGAAGCGCTGGAAGAGAACCACCCCGACCTGGCACGCCAGGCCATCATCACCGCGCTGCTGCACAAGCATCCGCGCATGTGGGACGACGAGGACACGTCGCTCGACCGCCTGGCTGAAGGCGACGAGGGCGATGATGAAGACGATTACTCGGATGATGTCGCAACCGACGACTTCACCGGCATCTTTGACCAGCAGGAGGATTGAGCATGACCGACAAGAATCTGCCAGCCATTCGCAAGCAGGTCACCGAACTCGTTCTGGCAGGCTCCCTGGAGCACGCCGAACGCGCCTTTGCCGAAGCAGCCGACACCCACGGCGACCTGGCCGTGGTGGAAGTGCTGCAGGAGTTGCCGCCGCACGTGACGGCGCTGCACATGTCCGGTTTCGACGGCGGCAAGATGTCGCTGGCGACGCTGCTGGTGCCGCCGAAGCAGTGGGCCGAAAGCCTGGCCTACCTGGCAGCGACCTGGCCGGACGACATGATCGAAGACGATCCTGAACGCATCGCCGAATCGCTGTTCGCGCACATCCACGGCGTTGTCTTCGGCACCGAAGACGAGGAGCGCCGCTCCGAACTGCTGAAGGAAGCCTCGGCTACCGACTGGGGCTGCACCGCATTCGCGATCCTGTTCTCGCTGGCGCCGAAAGAAGTGCTGGAAGTGGCGGGCGAGGTGATTTCGAAAGGCGCCTACCTGACCGGCCAGACCGCGTCGGACAACGACATCGTGCCGCTTGCCGTCGCCCTGGCGAAGGCCAATGAAGACGGCTGGGACCGAGCGCTGTTCGAACTGTTCCCGGAATTCCGCCACAGCGCCGACCTGGCCGATGCTGAATTCAGCGACGATCCGGACGAAGAGCCTGAGCACCTGCAGCGCTCGACCAAAGAGCTGCTGTACCGGCTGCGCAAGCAAGTGCCGACCACCCGCAGCGGCACCGGCCGTGAACGCGCACGCCGCTCGATCGGCACGGGGATCTTCGGCTGATGCTGCCCGCACTCGTCAAAGAAAACCTGCCGCGACTGACCCGCGCCATCAAACTGCTGCCCGGCGACGACCGCGAAGATGCGGCCGTCGTCCTGGCGGAAGAATTGAGCGGCATCACGGCCATGGTGGCGGACAAGTTCACCAACAACCGCACGGCGGAAGGCATCCAGAGGGCAGTCAACCTGACCGTTGGCGGCGTTTCGCTCGGCCTGGAGCAGCTGCTGACCGTCGACTCCGACGAGCTGGCGCTGGACTTCCTGGTGGAGCAGGGCGCCGAGCTGGCGTTCCAGGCCGGCTTCGTCCAGCTGAAGGACCTGGCGGCGATGCCGGAAGATACGCTGATCGGTGAGTACGACAACGACCCGATGTACGCACAGCGCCGCCTGCGCGACCTGTTCTTCGACATCTGCTTTACCGAGCCGGGCGCCAACTGGGATGGTCCATCCAAATACCAGACCCAGTTGAAGCAGCGGCAGGAAGTGCAGGCCGTGGTGCGGCTGGCGAACTGGCTGCGCCGGCATAACCTGGAAGGCGCGATCAAGGATCCTGACCTGAACGCGGAAGGCGTGATTGCGCTGGCGATCATCTTCGCGGTGGAAGGCGGCGGCCGCATTGTCGCCCGCACCGGCCAGAAAGAGTTTGAACGCTTCGTCAAGGCTGTGCGCAAAGCCAAGCCGGATTACGAGGCAGGCTGGGAGGCGCTGGTGGCAGCGGTACCGGAGCAGCATCGCGCAGTGCTGCTGAACCGGATCGACCTGTATCGCCGCACCTGCACCGTACTGCAAAAGCTGCCGGGGCGTTTCGCAATGAAGACGCTGTGGACCGAGCTGGAAAACTACGCCGGCTCCGAGCTCGACGCCGACTACGACTGAACCTTGGCTGGGGTCAGACCCAAGGGCCTGACCCGGTTTTACCGGTTCTCTTCGAGCGCCACCCGCACAAACGCCTCCACCAGCGCCCCGCCATCCGCCCGCCGCTGCGCCAGTTGCAGCGAAGTGACCGCCCCCGCATCATCCAGCGGACGAAACGCCACGCCCTCCAAATGCATCGACTGGAACGGCGACGGCAGCACCGACACCCCAATCCCCGCCGCAACCAGTCCGATAATGGTTGCCGCCTCGCCCGCCTCCATCGCCACCTGCGGCACAAAGCCTGCCGCCCGGCACATGCCCAGGATCGCGTGATTAATGCCCACGCCGGACTCCTTCGGATACATCACCCACGGAAGCTCCGCCAGGTCAGCCACTTTGATCTTGCGCTTGCGCGCCAGCGGCGAATCGCTGGCGAGGACCAGCAGCAGCGCATCCCGGCGCAGGGTAGTCAGCGCCAAGTGCTCCGGCAACGCCACCTCGGGCGGACGCACAAAACCAAGATCTATCTTGCGCGCCTCCAGCGCATCGATCTGGTGCAGCGTCGTCATCTCATGCAAGGTGAGCGCCACGTCCGGATAAAGCTGCCGGTAGCGGCGGATGGTGCGCGCAAACAGCGGGGTGAATGGCGTTGAAAACGTGAAGCCAACACGCAGTTCGCCGGCCTCGCCGCGCTGCGCCCGGCGCGCCCGTTCCGCCGCACGCTCGGACTGCGCCAGGATAGCCCGTGCGTCCTCCAGGAACAGCTTGCCGGCCTCGGTCAATCGCACCCAGCGCTTGCTGCGGTCGAACAGGCGCGCGCCCACTTCCGCCTCCAGCGCCTGGATTTGCTGGGAGAGGGGCGGCTGGCCGATATGCAGCCGTTCGGCAGCGCGAGTGAAGCTGAGCTCCTCGGCGACAGCCACGAAATAACGCAGGTGACGCAATTCCATAATATGTTGAAGCGATTAATAACGCCTCAAATATATATTGGACAGTAATACTGGGCAATCCTAAGATGGATTCACCATGAAAGCCCTGAGCCACCCCACCAATCGCGCCATGTTCTTTGGCGGCTTCTCCTGTTTCGCACTGTTGTACTGCGTACAACCGCTGATGCCGCTGCCGTCCCACGAATTTGCGCTGACGCCGGCCCAGGGCAGCCTGTCGCTCTCCCTGTCGACGGCCGCCTTGGCGGTCTCGCTTCTGGTGTCGAGCGCGATCTCCGACCGTTTCGGCCGCAAGCCCTTGATGGTTGGTGCGCTCGCGATTTCCGCCTTGATGACATTGCTGTGCGCACTGGCCGGTGGCTACGGCCAATTGCTCGCCGCACGCGTCCTGCTTGGCATTGCACTGGGCGGCATGCCCGCCGTCGCCATGGCCTACCTCGCCGAGGAAATCGAGCCCGCGTCACTGGGCCTGTCGATGGGCTTGTATATCAGCGGCAGCGCGTTCGGTGGCATGGTCGGGCGCATGGTGACTTCCGTGCTGAGCGATTTTTTCTCGTGGCGCGTCGCCCTGGTGGCGATGGGCGTGGCCGGCGTGCTGGCGGCTGCCGAGTTCTGGCGCAGCCTGCCGGAATCGCGCCGCTTCCGCCCCTCAACCGGAGGTTGGCGCGCACTGCCGGAGCAAGCGCGCCGGCACCTGGGTGACGAAGGACTGCCGTGGCTGTTCACCCTGGCTTTCCTGTTGATGGGTTGCATGGTAAGCGCCTACAACTACATCAGCTACCGCCTGCTGGCCGCGCCTTTCGATTTGCGCCAGAGTGTGGTCGGCGGGATCTCGCTGCTGTACCTGCTCGGGATTTTCAGCTCAGTCTGGGCCGGCAAGCTGGCCGACCGCTACAGGCGCAAGGGTGTGCTCTATCTGGTGCTCAGCCTGATGCTGGCCGGAATCGTACTCACCTTGTCGAGCTGGCTGCCGTTGGTCGTGGGGGGCTTGGCCTTGTTCACTTTCGCCTTCTTCGCATCGCACTCGATGACCAGCAGCTGGGTAGGCAGGCGCGCTCGCGGGGCGGCATTGGCCTCGGCACTGTACCTGTTCTTCTATTACCTTGGTTCCAGCGTGATCGGCTGGGCTGCGGGGATATTGTGGGGGAGGGCGGGCTGGACTGGAGTTGTCGCGCTGCTCGCCAGCTGTTTGGTGGGAGCTGTTGCGATTGCTATCCACTTGCGCCGGTTGACGCCCATTGCGCCAATGTTGAGCCAGATCAAAGCTGAGGCAGGGTGATTGAACCGCCGGGTGAGAATGATCTCCAAGTCCGACCGGCACGCTGGGTGCCGTTTTGAGCGAGGAGATCATCATGATGCACGATCGCGAAATCCGTATCAGGCTCAGCAACATCCAAATGGCAGTGAGCCAGGCCGCGCAAGCACTATCGGCCGAACGCCACCTGACTGGCGAGCTGCGCGACACGATCCAGAAGCTGGACCGCCGCTCCGACGACATCAGCGAAATGCTGGTGAGTGAAGACTACGCCAACGTACCCAAGTTGGTAGACGATATGGAGCTGCTCGGCGCCCGCGCCCGCCGCGTCTGCGCCAGCGAGCGCATGCAGGTCACCCCCGAGATGAAAGCCGTCGTGAACCACATGCACCGCGAACTGTTCGACTTCAAACAGCACCTGCACTAAAAGCCGCACCAGCCGAGCCCGTGTCACACCATGGGGTCACACCCTAAGTGTGACACGGGCTCTTCCTTAGCACGGTCGGGCTCGTGTCACACCTGGGGTGTGACCCCACGGTGTGACACGGGCTCGGCCGTATCGCTTTTACAGGATGCCTTTGCTGCGCAGGGTGGCGATTTCTTCTTCGCTGCGGCCGAGGACTTGGCGCAGTACTTCGTCGGTGTGCTGGCCCAGCAGGGGCGGGGCCATGTCGGTTTCGGCCGGGCTGGCGCTCAGGCGCATCGGGTTGCGCACCAGTTTTACCTTGCCAGCGGTCGGGTGGTCGGTTTCGATCATCATGCCGCGCGCTTGTACTTGCGGGTTCTTGAACACGTCATGCAGGTCGTTGATCGGGCCGCATGGCACGCCCACCGCTTCCAACTGCTCGATCCACCAGTCGCGTGGCTGCGACTTCACCATGTCGGCCAGGATCGGCACCAGCTCGTCGCGGTTCTTTACGCGCAGCGGATTGGTAGCGTAGCTTTGGTGGAAAGCCAGGTCGGCGCGGCCGCCCACTTCGACAAACTTCTGGTACTGGCCGTCGTTGCCGGTGGCGACGATGATGTAGCCGTCGGCGCAGGCGAAGGTCTGGTAGGGCACGATGTTGGCGTGGGCATTGCCCCAGCGCTTAGGCGCCTTGCCGCTATTCAGGTAGTTGGAGCCCATATTGGCCAGCATGGCCACTTGCACGTCCAGCAGCGCCATGTCGATGTATTGGCCTTCGCCGGTGCGGTCGCGGTGGGTCAATGCGGCCAGGATCGCGATGGTGGAGTACATGCCGGTCATCAGGTCGGTCAGCGCGACGCCGGCTTTTTGCGGGCCGCCGCCGGGCAGGTCGTCGCGCTCGCCGGTCACGGACATCAAACCGCCCATGCCCTGGATCAGGAAGTCGTAGCCGGCGCGGTGTGCGTACGGTCCGTCCTGGCCGAAGCCGGTCACGGAGCAGTACACCAGGTCCGGCTTGACAGCCTTCAGCGAGTCGTAGTCCAGCCCATATTTTTTCAGCTGGCCGACCTTGTAATTTTCCAGCACCACGTCGGCCTGCCTGGCCAGTTCGCGGATCAGGGCCTGCCCCTCAGGCTTGGAGATGTCGCAGGTCACGGAGCGCTTGCCGCGGTTGGCGGACAGGTAGTACGCCGCTTCGGTGGTGTCGGCGCCGGAGGCGTCCTTGGCGTATGGCGGACCCCAGGCACGCGTGTCGTCTCCGGCGCCAGGACGTTCGATCTTGATCACGTCCGCACCAAGGTCGGCCAGGTTCTGCGAGCACCAAGGCCCAGCCAGTACGCGGCTTAAGTCCAGTACGCGAATGTGTCCAAGGGCCTTCGGCGTCATGTTGTCTTCTTCCTACTGTTTTCAGGGAGCGTTAGCTTAACGCATCCAACCGTGTTAGTGTCTTAATCCTATGTGGCCCTACCCAAAAATCGTTGCGCATCGCGGAGGCGGTACGCTCGCTCCGGAAAATACTATCGCCGGCCTGCGCGCTGGCCTGGCTTATGGTTTCCGCGCGGTGGAATTCGACGTCATGCTGTCGTCCGATGCCATCGGTGTGGTGATGCACGACTCGCATTTCGGCCGCACTGTGTACGGCGACGGTTTTCTGCCTAACTTCACGGCTGCGGAATTGGCGAAGATGGATGCGGGCCGCTGGTTCGGACCTGAGTTCCGCGGCGAGCCCGTGCCCTTGTTCCTGGAATGGGTCGATTACTGCAAAGAGCACAAGATCTGGATGAACATCGAGATCAAGCCGGCGGAGGGCCATGACGAGGCGACTGGCCGCTGGGTGGCGCAAACCGCGCGTGCCCGCTTTGCCGCCGAAGTGGCGGCGGGCGATCCGGCGCAAATGCCTTTGCTGTCTTCCTTCAGCATGCCTGCTTTGGCGGCCGCGCGTGATGCGGCGCCTGACCTGCCGCGCGCTTGCCTTTTCGATAAGATTCCTGCGAATTGGCTGGCAACGGTGCGCGAGCTTGGCGCGGTGGCGATCCATACCAATCACAAATACCTCACGCCGGACCAGGCGAGGGCGGTGAAGGCGGCGGGCCTGGGCCTGTTTTGCTATACCGTGAATTCCCCTGAGCGAGCGCGGGAAATCCTCGCCCTCGGCGTGGACGCTTTTTGCACCGACCGCATCGACCTGATCGGGCCGGACTTCGACTAGCGGCTTAGAGGCCGACGCCCACCGCAACGGCGGGCTGTTCACGTATAATCAACCCTTTGCACCAGCCTGCAACCTACCTTTTACGACATGAAATCTGCTGAAATTCGCGAAAAGTTCCTGAAGTTCTTCGAATCCAAGGGTCACACGATTGTCCGTTCCAGCTCGCTGGTGCCAGGCAACGACCCGACCCTGCTGTTGACCAACTCCGGCATGGTGCAGTTCAAGGACGTGTTCCTCGGCCAGGACGTGCGCCCGTATTCCCGTGCCACCACCGTGCAGCGCTGCGTGCGCGCCGGCGGCAAGCACAATGACCTGGAAAACGTCGGCTACACCGCGCGCCACCACACTTTCTTTGAAATGCTGGGCAATTTCAGCTTCGGCGATTACTTCAAGCGCGATGCGATCCAGTACGCCTGGGAGCTGCTGACCAAGGTCTACGGCCTGCCGCCTGAAAAGCTGACCGTCACCGTCTACATCGAAGACGACGAAGCCTATGACATCTGGGCCAACGAAATCGGCGTGCCGAAAGAGCGCATCATCCGTATCGGCGACAACAAGGGTTCGCGCTACGCGTCGGATAACTTCTGGCAGATGGCCGACACCGGTCCTTGCGGTCCTTGCACCGAGATCTTCTACGACCACGGCGCCGACATCTGGGGCGGCCCTCCAGGCTCGGAGCAGGAAGACGGCGACCGCTTCATCGAAATCTGGAACCTGGTGTTCATGCAGTTCAACCGCGACGAAGCGGGCGTGATGCACAAGCTGCCGAAGCCTTGCGTGGATACCGGCATGGGCATGGAGCGCCTGGCCGCAGTGCTGCAGCACGTGCACTCCAACTATGAGATCGATTCCTTCCAGGCCCTGATCAAGGCTGCCGCCCGCGAAACCGGCGCGACCGACCTGGAAAACAAATCCCTGCGCGTGATCGCTGACCACATCCGCGCTTCTGCTTTCATGATCGTCGACGGCATCATCCCTGGTCCGGAAGGCCACGGCTACGTCCTGCGCCGCATCATCCGCCGCGCGCTGCGCCACGGCCATAAACTGGGCCAGACCAAGGCATTCTTCTACAAGCTGGTGGCAGACCTGAACACTGAAATGGGCGGTGCTTATCCGGAGCTGGCTGAGGCCAAGGACCGCGTTGCCCAGGTGCTGCAAGCGGAAGAGGAGCGTTTCGGCGAGACGCTGGAAAACGGCATGAAGATCCTGGAAGCGCAGCTGGCCAAGGATCCGAAGAACCTCGATGGCGCCACCGCTTTCACCCTGTACGACACCTACGGCTTCCCGCTGGACCTGACCGCCGATATCTGCCGCGAACGCGAAGTGACGCTGGACGAGGCAGGTTTCAACCTGGCGATGGAAGAGCAGAAGCGCAAGGCGCGCGAAGGCGGCAAGTTCAAGAACAAGATGGCGGCCAATGTTGAATACAGCGGCGAGAAGAACAAGTTCGTCGGCTACGACCAGCTGCAGCACAACTCGAAAGTGATCGCCCTGTACGCCAACGGCGCACCGGTGCAGGAACTGAAAGCAGGCGAGCAGGGCATCGTGGTCCTGGATACCACCCCGTTCTACGCCGAATCCGGCGGCCAGGTGGGCGACCAGGGCCTGATCCAGGCCGCCGGCGCAAAGTTCGAAGTGGAAGACACGCTGAAGATCCAGGCCGACGTGTTCGGCCACCACGGTGTGCTGGCATCCGGCTCGCTGAAGGTTGGCGACGCTGTCGGCGCGGAAGTGGACCAGCATGCGCGCGGCCGCACCATCCGCAACCACTCGGCAACCCACCTGATGCACAAAGCCCTGCGCGAAGTGCTGGGGGGCCACGTGGCACAGAAAGGCTCGCTGGTTGATCCGGACAAGGCGCGTTTCGACTTCTCTCACAATGCGCCGATGACCGCCGAGGAAATCGCCAAGGTGGAAGCTATCGTCAACGCCGAGATCCTGGCCAACGCTGCGACCCAGTCGCATAACATGTCCTTCGATGACGCTGTGAAGCACGGCGCCATGGCGCTGTTCGGCGAGAAGTACGGCGACGAAGTGCGCGTGATGGACATCGGTTCCTCGAAAGAGCTGTGCGGCGGCGTGCACGTGCACCGCACCGGCGATATCGGCCTGTTCAAGATCGTCTCGGAAGGCGGCGTTGCAGCCGGTATCCGCCGCGTGGAAGCCGTGACCGGCGAAGGCGCGCTGGCGCTGGTGCAGGGCATGGCGCGCAAGCTGAATGAAGCTGCCGCCGCGCTGAAGTCGAATCCTGAAGAACTGACCGCCAAGATCGGCGCCGTGCAAGAGCAGGTGAAGTTGCTGGAAAAAGAACTGGCTGCACTGAAGTCGAGGCTGGCTTCCGGCCAGGGCGACGAACTGGTGAACAAGGCAGTCGACGTCAAGGGCCTGAAAGTCCTGGCTGCGACCATGGAAGGCGCCGACGTCACCGCGCTGCGCGAAACCATGGACAAGCTGAAAGACAAGCTGAAGTCCGCCGCCATCGTGCTGGCCTCCGTCAGCGATGGCAAAGTCAGCTTGATCGCCGGCGTGACTGCTGACTCCGTCGGCAAGGTCAAGGCAGGCGAGCTGGTCAACTTCGTTGCACAACAAGTGGGCGGCAAGGGCGGTGGCCGCCCTGACATGGCGCAGGCCGGCGGCACCAATCCGGACGCACTGCCAGGTGCGCTCGGTGGCGTTGCAGCATGGGTGGAGTCGCGTATCTAAGAGCTGCTGCGGGCCCGCGCCTACTAGGGCGGGCCTTTCCGGCATGGCAATGTCGTTGTGATTTTGCAACGCAACATTAACTATTTTGGTGCAGTGCGTCAGACGCACAAAATTGGAGTAGTATGTCGGAACCAGTTGTACAGAAGCGAGATATTGATGAGCGAAACTCTTACTCTCGAGTCCGAGACCATGGAATTTCATAAGGACCTCGACGCGCGCGGCCTGAATTGCCCGCTGCCTATCCTCAAAGCCAAGAAAGCCTTGGCGGAATTGGAAAGCGGCCAGGTATTGCGTATCGTGGCGACCGATCCAGGGTCAGTGCGTGACTTCCAGGCCTTTGCCAAGCAGACTGGCAATGCATTGTTGTCCCACATCCAGCAGGGCACTGAATTTACGTTTTTGATGCGCCGCAAGTAAAAACTGCGGTATGCTACCGGTTGCTGATTTTCGGCGCCGGATTGTATTTAAAAAACGCACGATCGTGCTTTTATTCGATAAGTGATATCGAATTCCAATATAATCTAGCCCACTAATTTTACTTATCTCTTTTTCAAAGGCACACCTATGAAAGTCCTGGTACCTGTCAAGCGCGTCGTCGACTTCAACGTGAAAGTGCGCGTCAAATCCGACGGCACTGGCGTAGATATCGCCAACGTCAAAATGTCGATGAACCCGTTCGACGAGATCGCACTGGAAGAAGCGACCCGCCTGAAAGAAGCCGGCAAAGTAACCGAAGTGGTTGCCGTATCCGCCGGCGTGACCCAGTGCCAGGAAACCCTGCGCACCGGCATGGCGATTGGCGCCGACCGCGGCATCCTGATCGAAACCGGCGTTGAGCTGGAGCCGCTGGCTGTGGCCAAGCTGCTGAAGGCTGTTGCCGATAAAGAGCAACCGCAACTGATCATCCTGGGCAAGCAGGCAATCGACGACGACTCCAACCAGGTTGGCCAGATGCTGGCAGCGCTGCTGGGCTGGCCGCAAGCGACCTTCGCTTCGAAGGTTGAACTGGGCGACGGCAAAGTCACCGTGACGCGCGAAGTGGACGGCGGCCTGGAAACCCTGGCGCTGCAACTGCCAGCTATCGTGACCACCGACCTGCGCCTGAACGAGCCACGCTACGTGACCCTGCCTAACATCATGAAGGCGAAGAAGAAGCCGCTGGATGTCGTCAAGCCTGAAGACCTGGGCGTTGACGTGACCCCACGCCTGAAAACCCTGAAAGTGGCCGAGCCTGCCAAGCGTTCCGCTGGTATCAAAGTGCCTGACGTAGCGACCCTGGTGTCCAAGCTGCGCGCCGAAGCTAAAGTCATCTAATTCACCGAATACTCTAGGAACTCAATCATGGTCGCACTCGTCATCGCAGAACACGACAACGCATCCCTGAAGGGCAGCACCCTCCACACCGTTACCGCCGCCGCCAAATGCGCAGGCGAAGTACACGTGCTGGTCGCTGGCTCGAACGCCGGCGCCGCCGCCGCTGCCGCCGCGAAAATCGCCGGCGTCACCAAAGTGCTGCACGCTGACGCAGCCCACTTCGCCGACGGCCTGGCAGAAAACGTCTCCGAGCAGATCCTGGCGATCGCTGGTGGCTATTCTCACATCCTGGCTCCGGCAACCGCCTACGGCAAGAACATCCTGCCACGCGTAGCTGCAAAACTGGACGTGGCCCAGATCTCCGAAATCACCAAGGTTGACGCGCCTGACACCTTCGAGCGCCCAATCTACGCCGGCAACGCAATCGCCTACGTGCAATCGTCGGACAAAGTCAAAGTCATCACCGTACGCAGCACCGGCTTCGACGCTGCTGCTGCCGAAGGCGGTTCCGCTGCCGTGGAAACCGTGGCTGCCGCTGCCGATTTCGGCAAGTCCGCTTTCGTTGGCCGCGAAGTGGCCAAGTCGGACCGTCCGGAACTGACCGCTGCCAAGATCATCGTTTCCGGTGGCCGCGGCATGGGCTCCGCTGACGCCTTCAAGATCCTGGAACCGCTGGCTGACAAGCTGAACGCCGCCATGGGTGCATCGCGCGCCGCGGTGGACGCAGGCTTCGTGCCGAACGACTGGCAGGTAGGCCAGACCGGCAAGATCGTTGCTCCTTCCCTGTACATCGCCGTCGGTATTTCCGGCGCGATCCAGCACTTGGCCGGCATGAAGGATTCCAAGGTCATCGTGGCCGTGAACAAAGACCCTGAAGCTCCAATCTTCTCCGTTGCCGACTACGGCATCGTAGGCGACCTGTTCGAGGTTGTTCCTCAACTGGTCAAGGAACTGGGTTAATTAAATAAATGTCCTGAAAAAGGACTGAGTACCGGGGCCACGCAAGTGGCCCTTTTACTACCTTGGAGAGGTGTCATGAGCTATCAAGCCCCAATGAAAGACATGCTGTTCGTGATGAACGAACTGGCAAACCTGGCAGGCGTATCCGCGCTGCCAGGCTGTGAAGATGCAAATGCGGAAACCGCGGAAGCCGTACTGGAAGAAAACGCGAAATTCGTGAGCGGCGTGATCGCCCCGCTGAACCACGCAGCAGACAAAGAGCCAAGCTCCTGGACTGACGGCAAGGTCACCACTTCGAAGGGCTTCAAGGAAGCCTTCAAGCAGTTCGCTGAAGCCGGCTGGCAAGGCCTGCAGCACCCGACTGAATTCGGCGGCCAGGGCCTGCCGAAGCTGATCGGCACCCCATGCGTGGAAATGCTGCACGGCTCGAACCTGTCGTTCGCGCTGGTGGCGCTGCTGTCCGACGGCGCGATTGAAGCGCTGCTGACCGCTGGTTCCGACGAGCAGAAGGCAACCTACCTGGAGCCGCTGGTGACCGGCAAATGGACCGGCACCATGAACCTGACCGAGCCGCAAGCCGGCTCCGACCTGGCAGCCGTGCGCACCCGCGCCGTACCGCAGGGCGATGGCACCTACAAAGTATTCGGCACCAAGATCTTCATCACCTACGGTGAGCACGATATGGCCGAGAACATCGTTCACCTGGTGCTGGCGCGTACGCCTGATGCGCCGGCTGGCGTGAAGGGCATCTCGCTGTTCATCGTGCCGAAGTTCATGGTCAACGCCGACGGTTCGCTGGGCGAGCGCAACGATGCGCACTGCGTGTCGATCGAACACAAGCTGGGCATCAAGGCTTCCCCGACCGCCGTGCTGCAGTTCGGCGACAACGGCGGCGCCGTGGGCTACCTGGTGGGCGAAGAAAACCGCGGGCTGGAATACATGTTCATCATGATGAACGCAGC
Organism: Duganella sp. Root336D2; assembly: GCF_001425005.1. Classification (GTDB taxonomy): domain Bacteria; phylum Pseudomonadota; class Gammaproteobacteria; order Burkholderiales; family Burkholderiaceae_D; genus Rugamonas. Next base: position 113,950 of record NZ_LMDB01000037.1, read on the forward strand.
CCGCTTCGGCGTCGGCATGCAGGGCGTGGGCCTGGCGGAAAATGCGTACCAGCAGGCGGTGACCTTCGCCAAGGACCGCGTGCAGTCGCGCGACCTGAACGGCTCCCCGGCTGGCGTGGCGATCATCAACCACCCGGACGTGCGCCGCATGCTGATGTCGATGCGCGCCCAGACCGAAGCAGCGCGTGCGCTGGCTTACGTAGCTGCCGGCATCCATGACGTGGCACACCACCACGCAGACGCGGAAGTGCGCGCGGCAAACCAGGCTGTCTACGAATACCTGGTGCCGATCGTGAAGGGCTGGTCGACCGAGATGTCGGAAAACGTGGCCCGCGACGGCGTGCAAGTGCACGGCGGCATGGGCTTCATCGAGGAAACCGGCGCGGCGCAGCACTACCGCGATGCCAAGATCCTGACCATCTACGAGGGCACCACCGCGATCCAGGCCAATGACCTGATCGGCCGCAAGACCGTGCGTGATGGCGGCGCGCTGGCCAAATCGATCATTGCGCAAGTGCGCGCGACTGCCGAAGAACTGGCTGGCGTGAACAGCCCTGATTTCGCCGCAATGCGCAAGCACCTGGCGCAAGGCGCCGACGACCTGGAAGCGGTGGTGGAGTACGTGGTCAACCACGTCAAGTCGGATATCAAGGGCGTATTCTCGGGTTCCGTGCTGTACCTGAAGCTGGCCGGTATCGTCTTCGGCGGCTGGCAGATGGGCCGTGCTGCGCTGATCGCGCAATCGAAGCTGTCGGCAGGCGGGGGCGATGCATCGTTCTACCACGCCAAAATCGTGACCGCGCGCTTCTTCGCGGATCACATCCTGTCCGGCTCCACCGGCATGCGCGCCGCCATCGTTGAGGGCAGCGCAGGTGTGCTGGGCCTGGAAGTCGAGCAGTTCTAAGTTGCAGCGGGGCGGCCCTTGCGCCGCCCTTCATGCGCAAGGAGCCATTCCTTGCGCGCCAATCCCCCGCCGTAGCCCGTCAGCGATCCATCCTTGCCGATAACCCGTGGCAGGGAATGATGATCGCAATCCGGTTTGCCCCATTCGCTCCAGCTACTGCCCGCACCGAGTTGGGCGCCCCCAGGCGCGCTGCCAGGTCGGCGTAATGCGTCACTTCCCCAAACTCCATTGCGCGCAGCGCATTCCAGACGCCGCGCTGGAAGTCGCTTCCCGACGCATCGAGCGCCACGCTGAATTGCCGGCGTTTGCCTTCGAAGTATTCTGCGATCTCTGTCTCGGCCTGGCGCGTATGCGCGTTTTCTCCGGCCAGGCGGAAGCCCAGCGCCAGCGCTTCCTTGATGTCGGAGAAGAAGTCGACATTCTCCGCCTTCGGCTCGCGTGCACGGCAGGTTGGCAGGCAGAAGATGCCGTGGTCTTGACCGCCGCATAAAATGCGCCGACATGTTCAGGCGAGCGTGCGACCAGTGCCTGGTAGCAGCGCTGGATGTCGGTGGGATCAGTGAATTTCATCGTCGAGGAGGGAAGCGGAGGATTGATGGCAGGAGCTTAACGAGGCTCCTGCCTGGGCTGCAACCGAAAATCGGACGACAATTTTTTGGCCTTACAGTCCTTTTTTCGCGAGTTCAGCGATCTCGTAGTCCCCATCATCCACCAGGCGCTCGCCGCCAGGCATCATTCCCAGTCCCAGTGTCCGCCCAAGCGACAGCAGCAAGCTCTGGCCTGCAACCTTGCGCACCGGCTCCAGCTGGTAGACCGGGTCGGCAAAGGCTTCTGCCGGCGTGACGATCTTCCAGCCCATCTGCCCGAATTGCGCCAGCACGTCGTCCAGCCATAGTGCGTTGATCAGGTTGTGGTGCAGCAGCAGGACCTGAGAGATATCGCGTCCTTGCAGTTGCTGCGACAGCTCGCGGTAAGCCAGTGCGCGCTGCTTGATATGGGCCAGGTAGGCAGTGCGGATCGCGCCGACATCGGCCTTGGGATCCTTCGCCAGTACCTGTTCCAGCTTTTCGTTCAGGCGCCAATCGCTGGTGTCCAGGCTCACCTGCGCATTGCGGTAGCCATGGTCGCGCAGGAATGTGCGCATGCCATCGATCTTTTCCGGAGTATTCCCTTCGCGCAGATAGGTAAAGCGCAACCATTTCCGGTAGCCGGGCTGGGTGCTGATCAAGCTGTCGCACTCCATCACCTGGCGCTGGTATTCGGCCAGCGGGACTTTTTCCAGGTCCGGATGCGTCACCGTGTGGTTGCCGATCGCGTGGCCGGCCTTGCTCCAGGCTTGCAATAGCGGCAGGCCTTGCTGCGTGTTGGCGCCGTAGCTTGTGGTGACGAACAGTGCCGCCTGCACGCGGTGCTTGGCAAGCGCAGCCAGGATAGCCTGGTTGCGTTCCTGCGCAGACATGCGGGGCGTGTTGCCGGCGTTGGGGCCGTCATCGATGGTGATCGCTACCGATTGCGCTTGCGCGGCACTGGCTGCGGCCAGGGCTGCTGCGGCGAGAAGGCGGCGCATCATGCCGCACCCAGGGCGTCAACGACCGCCTGGTAGACGCGGACTGGTTCTTCGGAGATGCGGTTCAATACGTACAAGAAGTACTCCTTCCCAAAAACTGCGTACTCGCGCGTGGCGAAGCCGCCGTCGCGCAGCTCGGAGATATTCTGCTCGCCCAGGCCGATCAGCGACTCGAATTCGTAGTGGCCGGCTGCGATGCCCTCGGCGCGAATCATGGCCGCCAGCTCGTCCTGGACCGGGCGGTCATGCGTCGCGATCGAGCATTTGTGGCCGCTGCGCAGCAGTACGGCTGCGTAGCGGCGATAGGCCGCAGCCAGTTCGGGGCTGTTGCGAGGATAGGCGATCTGCACCGGTTCGAACATGGCGCCCTTGACCAGGCGGATGCGGCCCGGATGGCGCAGCAGGGCAGGGAGGTCGTTCGCGGTGCGGTGCAGCTTGGCCGGCACCGTGATGCCGACGTTCGCCAGTCCGTCCTGCTGGTGCAAGCGGCTATAGGTCTCGTAAATGCCGGAGGTGCGATCGGAAGCCTCCATCGAAATCATCACTTCCTGGCCGATCTCCTGCGCTGCCCGCGCGATGCGGCGCGCATTGCGATAGCCGAGCTCCGGATCGACCAGCGAGCCGATATGCGACAAGTCGAACGAGATCGAACAGTCGAGGTGCTGCTCGCCGATGGCCTGCACCAGCTGCAGGAATACGCTGGTTTCCGCGTTGGCGAAAGCTTCGTCGCGTACGCTCTCGCCCATGTACTCGGCGGAAGCGCGGTGCCCGTTCTGGTTGATCATCGCGGCACGCACGATGACGTCCGCTACCGTGCTGCCCGCAACATAACGCTGCGATACGCGCTCCATGTAAGGGCGCAGCATCGGGTCCTCCAGGAAGCGGGCCTTGGCGTCCTCATTGACGGCCAGTTCGCGCAAGGCGCTGGCTGCGCGGTCCACCAGGGGTTGCCACTGGGGCGGGAAGTGGGGCGGGAAGTGGGGCGGGAAGTGGGGCGTGGTATTGTCTGTCACGGTGTCTCCTTGCGCGTTTTGGCGTTGTATATTAACTAAAATTTCCATATGGAGCCGGCCATGGATGCTTCAACCCTCATGCTGTTCGTGCCCGCCTGTTTTGCATTGAATATGGCGCCGGGGCCGAACAACCTGCTATCGGTCAGCAATGCCACGCGCTATGGCTTTCGCCGCTCGTGCCTGGCGGGTGCCGGACGGCTGGTCGCATTTGCAGGGATGATCGCGCTGGCGTCGGCCGGGCTGGCAGCGGTGCTGCATACCTCCGAGCTGCTGTTCTATGGGATCAAGACCGTTGGCGCGATCTACCTGTTCTACCTGGCGTGGCAGCTCTGGCGTGCGCCGCCGGGTGGGCAGGTGGCGGGCGCTGCGCCAGTTGCGGGCTGGTGGCAGTTGGCACGCCAGGAATTCCTGGTCGCTTCGGGCAATCCGAAAGCAATCCTGATTTTCACGGCTTTCCTGCCGCAATTCGTCGATCCTGCCGGGCCGGTAGGCGCACAGTTCTTCGTGTTGGGCGTATTGTTTTTGCTGCTGGAGCTGGTGGCGCTGGCGGCTTACGCCTGGATGGGCGCGCGCATGCAGAAGTGGTTCGCGCAACCGCGCGGCAAGAGGACGTTCAATCGGATTTGCGCCGGCCTGCTGGCCGGCGCGGGGATGGGGTTACTGCTGTCGCGGAGGGCTTAGTAGCGTTCCAGGCCGCCGTGTTCGCGGCGAACGTGGTCGCCATTGCGCAGGTTAGGATCGTTCTTCAGTACGACGGTGCCGACCTTGCCGGTTTCGTACTTGACGGTCACGTGCCATTCCTTGACCTTGTTCATTTTGCCTTCGATCTTCTTGCCAGCGTAGGCGCCGCCGGCAGCGCCAGCAACGGTGGCCAGGGTTTTGCCGGTGCCGCCGCCTACCTGGTTGCCCAGCAGGCCGCCAGCGAGACCGCCGGCAATAATGCCGGTCGCGCCGCCTTCGCCATCTTTTTCGACGACTTTAACAGCGGTCACAGTGCCGCAATCGGCGCAAACAGAGCGTTTCGGTTGCGCATTCGCGCCGGTAACCGTTACGGCCAGGATGGCTGGCAAGAGGAATTTAATTACTTTCATATGGGTTCTCCAAAAACGGTTGTAGTGTGGTGAGTATAGGTCAATAGTTGCCGAATGGAATGCAAATTTGTGACAAGACGTTAGCCGTACATGAGCCTGTGTCCCACCATGGGGTCAGCCGTAGATGCCGCCGGTGTAGAGCAGGTCGAACAGGCGGGCGATGGTGGCGATCAGGCTGAAGGCGCCGAACATCAGGCTGGCGACCAGTACGATCGCCAGCGGCCAGCGCGAACTCGATTGCTTGCCGGAGCCGGGATTGAAGGCGGCATCCCATTTCTCATCGGGCATGAGGCCCAGGACCAGGGCCTCGAGCACGCCGACCAGGATCGACACGATCAGTGGCAGCAGCAGGAAGTAGGGATCGGCTTTCGGCCACAGCGCAAACACGGCGGCGCAGCCGAGCAGGCTGGCCGCGTGCAGCCAGCCCCATTTGTCGGCCAGGCCGCGCAGGTAGAAGCGGTGCAGGCCGAGGCCGCCGGCGACGGCGGCGAGCAGGGCGGCAAAGGTTTTGTTTTTGTGTAAAACAGACATGATTGCTGCCGAAAAGTCCGAAAAACCGGCAGTATCGCACAACAAAGCTGTTGCCGCCGTGGCTAGTTCAGGGGATAATTTCGGATTGTCCAAGTCCCCACCAATTTGATTAATCTTGCAGGTCGGATTGAAAGCGCGCTATAATTTGCGGCTTTATCCGACTCAGCACTCTTTTTTGGAAATATTATGGTCGTTATTCGTTTAGCTCGTGGTGGCGCCAAGAAGCGTCCTTTCTACAACATCGTTGCAACCGATTCCCGCAATCGTCGTGACGGCCGTTTCGTAGAGCGTATCGGCTTCTTCAACCCAATGGCTACCGGCCAAGCAGAAACCTTCCGCGTTGCTGCTGACCGTCTGGCTTACTGGCAAGGCGTTGGCGCTCAGCTGTCCCCAGCTGTTGCCAAGCTGGTTGCTACCCAGAAAGCAGCTTAATTCAAGCTTTGAGCAGCAAGACCGCATCTGGGGTGCAAGCCCCGGCTGACCTGGTTCAGGTTGGCTTTGTTTTCGGTGCCTACGGCATCACCGGCGGGGTCCGTGTCCGACCCTTCAACTCCGAAGCAGATGCGCTGCTGCATGCCACCACTTGGTGGCTCGACAAGCCAAGCCTGCGTGACGTGGAAGTCAAGCGGGCTAAGCTGCATGGTGGCGATGTCGTCACCACTATCGTCGGGATGACGGACCGTAACGAAGCAGAAGCGCTGAAAGGCGCGGCCGTATTCGTCTCGCGCGCCGATTTCCCGCAGCTGCAAGAAGACGAATACTACTGGGGCGACTTGCTCGGCCTGGCAGTTCAGAATCAACAGGGCGAAAGCCTTGGAATAGTCGCGGACATGATGAGCAATGGGCCACAATCCATTTTGCGCGTCGAGTACGAGGCTGATGGAAAGGCGCAAGAGCGCCTGATCCCGTTTGTAAGCCAGTTTGTCATCAGGGTGGACAAGGACGCGAAGCAGATCATCGTGGACTGGGGCCTGGATTACTAATCCGGAACCGCACAATGCAATTCGACGTCATTTCCCTGTTCCCCGAGATGTTCGCTGCCTTGACGCAGTCCGGCGTAACCCGCCGTGCGTTCGAGCAGAAGCGCTGGGGCCTGTCGCTGTGGAATCCGCGCGATTTCACCACTGACAACCACCGCACCGTGGATGACCGCCCTTACGGCGGCGGCCCGGGGATGGTGATGCTGGCCAAGCCGCTGGAACAGACCATCGCGGCCGCTAAGCAGCGCCAGGTGGTTTCCGGCTTGCCGGCGCCGCGCGTGGTGTACATGTCGCCGCAAGGCAAGCAGCTCACGCATGAACGCGTGATGCAGTTGAAGCAGGAGCCCGGCCTCGTGATCCTGTGCGGCCGCTACGAAGCGGTGGACCAGCGTTTGCTGGACCGTTGCATCGATGAAGAAATCAGCCTCGGCGATTTCGTGCTGTCCGGCGGCGAGCTGCCTGCCATGGCCCTGATGGATGCCGTGGTGCGCCAGTTGCCAGGCGTGCTGAATACCGATGCTTCGGCAGTCGAAGACAGTTTCGTCAACGGCCTGCTGGATTCGCCGCACTATACGCGGCCAGAGATTTATGAAGGCGAGGCAGTGCCACCCGTGCTTTTGGGCGGCAACCACGCCGAGATCGAGAAGTGGCGCCGTGAGCGCATGCTGGAAGCGACGGCGCGCAAGCGTCCCGACCTGCTGGCAAAGGCGCGCGAAGCGGGCCTGCTCTCGAAGAAGGACGAAAAGTTTTTGGCGGGTTTGTAAACCCGTTGTAGTACCGTGGCAGGCATGTTGCCTGCCGTGTTTCAACCCCATCCTCTACCGGGCATCCCTGATCGCGCCGGCAAGATGGTAATAGGAGTCATACAATGAACCTGATCCAGCAACTGGAACAAGAAGAAATCGCTCGCCTGGGCAAGAGCATCCCTGAATTCGCACCTGGCGATACCGTGATCGTCAACGTAAACGTAGTTGAAGGCACCCGCAAGCGCGCCCAGGCTTACGAAGGCGTTGTTATCGCTCGTCGTAACCGCGGCCTGAACTCGAACTTCATCGTTCGTAAGATCTCGTCCGGCGAAGGCGTTGAGCGTACCTTCCAGCTGTACTCCCCGCTGATCGCTTCGATCGAAGTGAAGCGTCGTGGTGACGTTCGCCGCGCCAAGCTGTACTACCTGCGCGAGCGTTCGGGCAAATCCGCACGTATCAAGGAAAAACTGCCAAACCGCAAAGTTGCGGCAACCGCAGCGTAATCCATACTCCGGTATCGGATTCGGAAAAGGACGCCTTCGGGCGTCCTTTTTTTTCAGCTTGGTACAATGCCGCCTATGGCCAAAACTCCTTTCGACCCGACCCAGCTACCGATTGAAGCAATTGCCGGTGAAGCCGCGGTGCTGCTGGAGCGCCTGGCGCCGGATTGGCTGCGACGCCGCTTTGCCGAGCCGCCTGATTGGACGCCGGAACCGTCCGAGCCGCCGCTCGGCCTGCATCGCGGCGAACCGACGCCGGCTGCCGTGCTGGTGCCGCTGGTGCTGCGCGAAGATGGCGTCCACCTGCTGCTGACAATGCGTACCGCGCACCTGAACGACCATGCCGGGCAAGTGGCGTTCCCCGGCGGCCGCGCCGAGCCGACTGACGCCGATGCGATCGACACCGCCTTGCGCGAAACGGAGGAGGAGATCGGCCTGGATCGCCGCCATATCGACGTGATCGGCACGCTGCCCTTGTACTACACCGGGACCGGCTATGCCGTGACGCCGGTGGTGGGTCTGGTGACGCCGCCGTTCGACATGAAGGCCGACCCGTTCGAGGTGGCCGAGATCTTCGAGGTGCCGTTCCAGTTCCTGATGGATGGCGCCAACCACCAGCGCCTGGCAGCCGAGCTGCCGAATGGGCGCCGCACTTTTTACGCAATGCCTTACCAGAACTATTTTATCTGGGGCGCAACGGCCGGCATGCTGCGCAACCTGTTTCATTTCTTGCGCGCATAAGCTATCGTAGCGGGCATTGTGGTACTGCTAATCAAAGGATTTAGATGACTTTTCTCTCCATTCTCGTGGCCTTGCTGTTCGAACAACTGAAGCCCCTGCGAGCGGACAACCCGATCTGGGCGGAAATCAAGAGCCTGGCCGTACGCATGGAGCAATGGTTCAATGCCGGGCATGCGAGCCATGGCCGCATGGGCTGGTTCCTGCTGATCGGCGCGCTGACGCTGCCTGCCGGCCTGGTGTACTGGCTGCTGCTGCGCTACAACCTGGTGCTGGCGGCCTTCGCCTGGAACGTGCTGATCGTCTACCTGACGCTGGGCTTCCGCCATTACAGCCATTACTTCACCTCGATCCAGCTGGCCTTGAGTGCCGGCGATGAAAGCCAGGCGCGCTCGCTGCTGGCCGAGTGGTGCAAGATCGATACCGTGGGCATGGAAGTGAGCGAGATCTCCCGCATCGCGGTGGAGAAGGCGCTGGTGACCACCCACCGCAATGTGTTCGGCGTGTTTTTCTGGTTCCTGATGCCGCTTGGCCCTTGCGGCGCGATCCTGTACCGGGTGTCCGAATACCTGGCCCGCGCCTGGAACGAGCCGGAGCATATGCGCCAGGAAGCCTTTGGCATCTTCGCCCACAAGGCGTTCTACTGGATCGATTGGGTTCCGGCGCGCCTGACGGCTGTGGCCTTCGCCGTGGTCGGCAATTTCGAAGATGCGATCTACGCCTGGCGCAATTTCGCCCACCGCTGGAAGGATGAGGCGATCGGCATCATCCTGTCGGCCGGCGGCGGCGCCATGGGCGTGCGCCTCGGCACGCCGAATGAAAACGCGGCCAAGATCATTCCGTCCGACGCGGCAACCGTCGACATCAGCGACATGGAAGTGGACCAGCTGCCGGGCGATGAGCCGGGCGTGCGCGCCCTGCAAAGCACGGTCGGCCTGGTGTGGCGCGCACTGCTGCTGTGGATGATGCTGCTGTTGCTGCTGTCCGGAGCGGTGTGGCTCGGCTAAAATGACCTGAACCCGGAGCCCCGTTCAAGTCTTCTATAAGATATAATACTGGGGTTCCTCACAGCAACCGGGTTTCAGGTATATGGCCAGCGAGTTCTTCATTCTTGGGCTTACGACCGACGGCAAACAATTCCGTCCAAGCGACTGGGCGGAACGACTGGCCGGTGTACTGGCGTGCTTCCGCCCGGAAGGCTCCGGCGGGCGCCATGCCCACCTGCAGTTCTCACCCTACGTCACCCCGACTGTCGTCAACGGCATCAAGGCCGTTGTCGTCAACGAAGGCCTGCGCGAAATCCAGCCGATGGCTTATAACTTCGTTAAGGAATTCGCCAAGGATAACAAGCTGCAGGTGGTCGAAGCCTGCCTGATACCTGACGAAAAGGCTTAAGTGTCGTAGGATAGGGTTTTGCCAACATGAGCAGAACCCCATGCACATCAGATACGTCGCAGCGCTGCTGCTGACCACTTCTTCGGCTCTCGCCCAAACCTTGCCCGCCGGCGTCGCCAAAGGCCCCTCGGTCGAAGGCATTACCGAATACCGCCTGCCCAACGGGCTCAAAGTCCTGCTGTTCCCCGATGCGTCGAAACCGACGGTGACCGTCAACGTCACCTACCTGGTCGGCTCGCGCCATGAAAATTACGGTGAAACGGGCATGGCGCACTTGCTGGAGCACCTGATGTTCAAGGGCGCACCCAAGCATCGCAATATCCCGCAGCAGTTTTCCGAGCGCGGCATGGAGTTCAACGGCACCACGTCGCTCGATCGCACCAACTACTACGAAGTCTTCCAGGCCAGCCCGGAAAACCTGCAGTGGGCGCTGGACATGGAAGCCGAGCGCATGACCAGGTCCTTCATCTCGAAGAAGGACCTGGATTCGGAAATGACCGTGGTGCGCAACGAGTACGAAAGCGGCGAGAACAGCCCGTTCGAAGTGCTGTACAAACGCCTGGAAAGCGTGGCCTACGACTGGCACAGCTACGGCCGCTCCACCATCGGCAACCGCAGCGACATCGAAAACGTCAAGATCGAGAACCTGCAGGCGTTCTACCATACCTACTACCAGCCGGACAACGCGGTGCTGCTGGTGGCGGGCAAGTTCGATCCCTCGCAGACGCTGGCCTGGATCAGCAAGAAATTCGGCGCCATCCCGAAGCCGAAGCGCAAGCTGCCGCAGTTCTGGACCGTGGAGCCGACGCAGGATGGGGAGCGCCAGTACGCGGTACGCCGCAAGGGCGATGTACAGATCGTGCTGGTGGGCTACAAGATTCCATCGGGCCTGCATAACGATGCCGATCCGCTGGCTTTCATGGGGCAGGTGCTGGGCGACACGCCAAACGGCCGCCTGCACAAGCAACTGGTCGAAAGCGGCAAGGCAGCGCAGGTGTTTGCCATGAGCCAGCCTGGTTTCGCGCCAAGCCTGCAAGTGTTCGGCGCGGTGGTGAAGATGGGACAGCCGATCGAACCGGTGCGCGATGAACTGATCGCGGCGGTGGAGGGCTTTGCCAAGGCCCCGCCGACCGAAGAGGAAATGGAGCGCACGCGCCGCGAGTACGGCAACTCGATCGAAAAGGCGCTGAACAATCCACAGCAGGTCGGCGTGGCCTTGAGCGAGCATATCGCGCTGGGCGACTGGCGGCTGCTGTTCCAGGGCCGCGACGGCCTGGCGGCGATCACCTCCACTCAGGTGGCGGAAGCGGCGGGACGCTATATGAAGCGCGACAACCGCACCGTCGGCACCTTCATCCCGGACGACGCGCCGCAGCGCGCGGACATCGGCGCGGCGCCGACCGCGGCCGAACTGGTCAAGGATTACAAGAGCAAGGCCAGCGCCCTGACCTCGGAAAACTTCGATCCGAGCCAGGACAACATCATGGCGCGCACGGAGCTGAAGGAAATCGGCGGCCTGAAGCTGGCGCTGCTGCCGAAGAAGAATCGCGGCGAGACGGTGGCAGTGGACCTGCGCCTGCATTGGGGCGACGAGAAGAACCAGTTCGGCAAGCAGATGCTGGCAGCGGCCGCGGACCAGATGCTGGCGCGCGGCACCAGCAAGTATTCGCGCGCGCAGCTGGCCGATGCAATGTCGAAGCTGAAGATGTCGGGCAGCCTGTATCACTTCGAGACCACGCGCGAACACCTCTCTGCCGCGCTGCGCCTGGTGGCGCACGTGCTGAAGGATGCTTCGTTCCCGGAGGCGGAATTCGAGCAGATGCGCCAGCAGTGGATCGTCGCCATCGATGCTTCGCGCAACGACCCGCAGGCGATGGCGGGCAGGAAGCTGGCCGAGTACTTCGATCATTGGCCGAAAGGCGACCCGCGCAGCGTGATGACGCTCGACGAACAGATCGAGGCGGTCAAGGCGATGCAGCTGGCGGAGGTGAAGGCCTATCACGATGAGTTCTACGGCACTGCGCGCGGCGAGCTGTCCGTAGTCGGGGACTTCGACAAGGCGGAACTGGTCAAGGTCGCCAGCGAGGAGCTGGCCGGCTGGCAAAGCAAGGCCGCATACGCGCCAATCCTGGATAAACATGCGGAGAAGGCTGCGACCCGCCTCACGCTGGATGCGCCGGACAAGGAAAACGGCATGTTCGCCGCGCGTATGAATATCCCGCTGCGCACGGACGATGCCGATTATCCGGCGCTGGAGCTGGCGAACTACATCTTCGGCAATGGCGGCCTGAAGTCGCGCCTGATGGACCGGATCCGCCAGAAGGAGGGCCTGTCCTATGGCGGCGGTTCCTCGCTTGATGCCGGCGACCGTGACGACGCGGGCGGCTTTAGCGTTGAAGCGATTGCAGCGCCGCAGAATATGGTCAAGCTGGAAGCGGCTGTGCTCCAGGAGCTGGAGCGCGCGGTGAAGAACGGTTTTACCGCGGCCGAAGTGGCCGGTGCCAAATCGGGCCTGATGCAGCAGCGCGTGCAGAACCGCTCGAAGGATGACGTGGTAGCCGGCGCCTGGTCGCACTTCCGCTACCTGGACCGCACCTTTGTGTGGAGCAAGGAATATGAGGCGAAGCTGAAGGCCTTGACCGCGGAGCAGGTGAGTGCAGCCTTCCGCAAGCATATCGATCCGGCCAAATTGTCGGTGGTGATTGCCAGCGACGCTTCGAAGGCCAAGCGCTAAGTGGAAAACATGGAGCTGCAGCCACTGGCCTATCACGCGCAGGTCGTTGACCACTTGCGCCGCCACGAACCCGAGGTATGGCGTTGGGCCAGCGAGCGCCGCTCCGACGCGGAGCAGCGCGAGTCATTGCGCGCGCTGTTGCTGCGCGACACTTACCGCATCGAGGAACAAAGCCACGCCAGCGTGCACCGCACGCTGGCCCAAGCCATGGTCAGGCTCGGCATCCTGGCGCCGGCGACGCTATACCAGTCGCCTGGACAGGAAATGAACGCGGCGCTGGTGTTCGTGCCGGACGAGGTGCACATCGTCCTGCAAGGCCCCGTGCTGGAGCGCCTGTCGCAGGAAGAGCTGCTGGCACTATTCGGGCACGAGCTCGCGCATTACCTGCTCTGGTCGATGGACGGCGGCAGTTTCCTGATTGCGGATCGCATCCTGGCCGACACGCTGGCATCGCACAATGCCAGCGCCAGCCAGCGCGAGACCTATCGGCGCTATGCCTTGCATACCGAGTTGTTTGCCGACCGCGGCGGCGCCATTGCCGCGCAAGCCGTGGGGCCGGCAGTATCGACGCTGGTGAAGGTGCAGACCGGCATCGGCAGCGTCGATCCGGCGGCTTACCTGCGCCAGGCCAGCGAGATCGAATCGAGCGAGGCCGGCGCCAGCACGGCGCACAGCCATCCCGAGACCTTTATCCGCGCCCGCGCGCTGTCGCTATGGTGGGAGGGCGCGGCGGAGCTGGACAGCTGGATCGATTCGCGCCTGCATGGCCGCTTGTCGCTGCCGCGGCTGGATTTGCCGTCGCAGTTGCGTATGCAGGAAATGACGCGCGGCTTCCTCGCCTATTTCCTGGGCGGCACCGAGCTCGCGAGCGAAGCCGTGCTGGCGCAAGTACGCCTGCTGTTCCCCGACTGGAGCGGCAGCGAAGCCGTGATTGCGCCCGAAGCATTCGGTGAAGATGCCGTTGATGACGGCGTGCGCGATTACCTGAATGCGCTCATGCTCGATATGGCGCTGGCCGACAGCGAGCAGAGCGAGCAGGCGCTGCTGCGCGCCGGACTGGTGGCGCAGCAACTGGGCAGCCTGGAGGGCCTGCGCCGCAACTTGTGGCGCGACGCCGGCTTTGGCAAACGAGAACTGGACCGCTATAACCGTCAGCTGGCCAAGGAGTTGAATCAATGAGCGAGCATGACGTGCGCACCCTGCGCCAACTGATCGAGGCGCAAGCCGGGGCAGCACTGTCGACTGACGATGTGCTGGTCTTGCTGCTGCCGCTGTTTAACCAGGTCGCCGCCTTGCATGGGCAAGGCAGGGTCGCGGCCCTCGACCCTGGCGACGTGCTGGTCGACGGCGAGGGCGCACTGCGCCTGCGGCTGGCGGAAGGCCAGCAGCCGCGCATGGACCTCGCCGCGATTCATAACCTGCAGCCGCACCCGGCGTCGGGCCTGAATATCTTAGGGACGCTGGAGCAGCGGCGTATCGATGGCGGCGGGACCGAAAGCAACGACCTGGAAGTCCAGCTCGACCTGGCCGCCGCCATTACGCGGCCGGTTCACCTGCCGGGGCCGTGCAGCTGGGAGAAACTGGCCGGGCACCACGACGAAATCAGTGACGTCTACATGCTGGGCATGCTGCTGGCCAGCCTGGCCTGCGGCCTTGACTTCCAGGACGGACAGGACCTGCAGCAGTTTGCCGGATCGCGCCGCAACCTGTTCCTGGTGCACGACCGCCTGCATCCGATTGTCGCCGCGGTCATCGTCGAAATGACGGAAGTAAACCGCCATGAACGCGCTACCGACGTCGCCGCACTGGCTGCACGCCTGCGCACCTGGCGCGACCAGCCGCAAATACTGGACGTGCAGCGTGCGCTGGCAGGCGCCAACGGCGCCGCGCCGCGCCGCACGGCGGTGTTGAACCACTTGCGCGATCGCCTGTTCGATTTGTCGCGCCGCAACCGCCTGCTGTACTTCCGGCCGACCGCTGCCACGGTTAACCTGACTGTGGCCAGCGTTCCGCTGATGCTGCAGGTCGAAAGCATCGACGCGGAGCAGATCTGTACCTGGGGCGGCCCGTTCGCGGCCGAGCTGGTGGCGGGCAAACCGGTGGCGCTGCAAAGCTGGCTGCGTTTTGACGACCAGCCCTACCTGCCTGCGGCGCTCGACCAGTTGATCAGCGAGACGCGGCGCGACCGCGCTGAATACGGCTTCAGCAACCTGCGCCTGGTGATCGCCTTCCTGCGCTGGCACAACCTGAAAGAGGCGCCCGATGAACGCATCACGACGCCTCTGTTGTGGCTCCCGGTCGAACTGGTCAAGCGCAAAGGAGTACGCGACCAGTATGTGATCCAGTGCACCGGCGGCGAGGCTGAATTCAATCCCGTGCTGCGGCACCAGTTGAACCAGCTGTACGGCATCCGCCTGGGCGAAACCGTGGACCTGTCACGCACCTCGCTGGCCGAGGTGCACGCCGATATCCTGGCGCAGATTCGCCAGTCGGAACCGGCAGTCGAGTTGCGCCTGGTTGAAAAGGCTGCCGTACGCCTGGTGCGCCAGAAGGCCTTGCAGCGTTTGCAGCAGTACCAGCGCCGCCGTCCAACGGCTGGCGCAAAGCGCAGCGATGGCTGGCTGCCGCCGTATAGCTATGCCGCCGATGACTACCGGCCGCTGGGGCGGGCCTTGTTCGAACACTGGGTGCGGCCCAGCGTGTTGCCGCAGCGGTTCGAGGCTGGGGCGGCGCCGATCGCCGCGCCTCGTCTGGCGCACATGGGCGAGCCGGTGGCGCAAGCCGAGGAGCGCGCCGGCTACATGCTGGAAGAAACGGAAGGCCACCGCTATGCATGGGACCTGGACCTGACCCAGGTAACCTTGGCCAACTTCAACTACCGCAAGATGTCGCTGGTGCGCGATTACGCCCAGCTGCTGGACGATCCCGCGCCCAATCCCTCGTTCGACCGCATCTTCTCGATCGAGCCGCGGGCGCTGGAGGCCGGCGTGCCGCCGCCGCTGGGGCCGGCGGAACAATGGAATGTGGTGGCGGCTGACGCGACGCAGAATACTGCCGTGCGGCTGGCCCGCGCGCAGGGCAGCTTCATCATCCAGGGGCCGCCGGGCACCGGCAAGTCCCAGACCATCACCAATTTGATTGCCGACTACGCCGGCCGCGGCAAGCGCGTGCTGTTCGTATGCGAGAAGAGGGCGGCGCTCGACGTGGTGTTCCATCGCCTGAAGCAAAGCGGGCTGGATTCCCTGTGCTGCCTGATCCACGACTCGCAGGCGGACAAAAAGGCGTATATCGCCGACCTTCGCGCCTGCTATGAGAAATGGGTTGCCGGGGCGCCGGCCAGCGCAGCGCTGGCTGCACGCCGCGCGCAAATCACTGATGCCCTGGCCGGGCAGCAGGCCACCATCGATGCCTTTGAAGCGGCAATTGCGGGGGCGCCTGCGGAGTTGGGCGTTGCTGTGCGATCGCTGCTGCGGCGCCTGGCGCAAGCGCTGGCCATGCCGGAACTATCCCCGGCATGGCGCGAACGCCTGCCGTCGCTGGCGTCATGGGACCAGCAGCGCGAACTGGTGCAGCGTCTGCACCGCGCCATGCGCGAGCGCTTCGGGCTGGATAGCCTGGCGGCGCACCCGTTCGCACGGCTGGCCGCTGCAGTGGTGGCTGACGAACGTGCATACGGCAGGCTGGAGCAACTGTGCCAGGAGGCAGAAGTCCTGCTTGACACATTGGAGCCAGGTTCCGATGCGACGCTGCAGCAGGCGCTGCGCGACGCGACAGACAGCCAATGGCTGCTGGACACCGGTGTGGCAAACCATCTCTCGCTGCTTGAGCATGGATCGCCGCAGTTTGCGGCGCTGGGGGCGTTGCGCAGCACGCTGGCCGGCCATGTCCAGTCCCTGGCGACGGCGCAGGAGGCCACGGCAAACTGGCGCGACAAGCTTGCGCCAGGCGACACGCTGGCAGCCCTGGAACTGGCAGGACGCCTGGAAGGTTCCATCCTGCGCTGGCTGCAGCCGGCATGGTGGCGCATGCGCGGCGAGGTGCAGCGGCGCTATGATTTCAGCCGCCACGCCGTCCGTCCACGCTACCGGCAGGTGCTGGAGGCGCTGGCGGCTGAGCATGCTGCCCAGTCGAACCTGGCCGCTGCCACCGCGGCCGGCCAGCAGCAATACGGGGTGGGCGACTTGCAGGGCTTCCTGCGCGCACTGGATGACATCGAGCAGCGGCTCAGCGCGCCCGACGGCCTGTCGTCGCTGGTGGCGCGGCTGCGCCAGTCGGCCGATCCGCTTGCCCTGGCACGTGCCGGGGCTGCCTCGCGGCAGGCCCTGGCCCGCCTGGCGCAATGCCTCGGGCAAGAGCTGGTGCTGGACGCTGGCATGCGATTGGACGCGCTGGCCGAACTGCTGCGCGACTTGCGCGAAGCGCTGGATGATTTGCCGGACATGCTGCCGTTGCTGCGCGCAGTGCATGCCGCCGACCCGGCCTGCGCGCTAGCCCTGCAAGGCCTGGATTATGCGCCGCAAGGCCTGGACGCGCTGGTCGCCGACGAAGCGCTGCGCCGGGTCCTGCGCGCCGACCCGGTGCTCGCCCGTTTCAATGGCGCGGCACTGGCGCAGGCAGTACATGCCATGGCACTGCAGCAGCGCGAATTGCTGGCGCTGAATGCGCAGGTGGTGCAAGCCACGCAACACGCGCGCTTCAGCGAGCATGTCCGGGTGTCGGCCACGTCGGCCACCCAGCTCGATGACGATGCCAAGGCGTTCAAGAAGCTGTATGCAACCGGGCGCCGCGAGCTGGAACACGAGTTCGGCAAGAGCATGCGGCACCGCTCGATCCGCGACCTGAGCGATGACGAGACAGGGCTGGTGGTGAACGACCTGAAACCGATCTGGCTGATGAGCCCATTGTCGGTGTCGGATACGCTGCCGCTTTCCGCCGACCTGTTCGACGTGGTGATCTTCGACGAGGCCAGTCAGATTCCGACCGAGGAAGCGGTGCCGGCGCTATGCCGCGCGCGCCAGGTTGTAGTGGTGGGCGATGAAATGCAGTTGCCGCCCACCAGCTTCTTCAGCGCCAGCGCCGGCGAAGGCGATGACGAGATCCTGGTGGAAGAAGGCGGCGAACGCATCGCGATCAACCTCGATGCGGACAGCCTGCTGAACCAGGCGGCGCGCAACCTGCCGGCGACTTTGCTGGCCTGGCACTATCGCAGCCGACACGAGTCCCTGATCAGCTTCTCCAACGCCGCATTCTACGAAGGGCGCCTGGTAACCATTCCGGACCGTATGCTGGAGCAGGAATCGGCAACTGCCACGCCGCGCCGCTCAGACGACGAAGGTGTCGGCATCGCGGCGGCCGAGGCGTTAATGGCGCGCCCGGTCAGCTTCCACCAGGTGGCCGATGGCGTCTATAGCGGGCGCCGCAACGAAGCGGAGGCGCGCTATATCGCGCTTACCGTGCGTGAAATGCTCTTGCGCGAAACAGGCATGAGCCTGGGCATCGTGGCGTTTTCCGAGGCGCAGCAAGGCGCCATTGAATCTGCCCTGGAAGCCCTGGCAGAGGAGGATGCGGACTTTGCGATGCGCCTGGAGCGCGAGTATGTGCGTGAGGACGATGACCAGTTCAACGGCCTGTTCGTCAAGAACCTGGAAAACGTGCAGGGCGACGAGCGCGATGTGATCATCCTGAGTATCTGCTATGCGCCGGGCCCGGATGGCAAGATGCTGATGAATTTCGGCCCGATCAACCAGCGCGGCGGCGAAAAGCGCTTGAACGTGATTTTCAGCCGGGCGCGCCATCGCATGGCGGTGGTGTCGACCATCCACGCCGAGGCCATCACCAATGTCCACAACGACGGTGCGGCGGCGCTGCGCTCGTTCCTGCAGTTCGCACAGGCCAGCGCCATGGGCCAGTTCGAACGCGCCCAATCGGTACTGGGAGCGTTGAACCATGGGGCGCGCCATGCGTTCACCCGCGATATTCCGCAGGACAGCATCCGCGACGCGCTGGCGGCAGCTTTGCGCAAGCGCGGCCACCAGGTGCACTTGAATGTCGGGCGCTCGCAGTTCCGTTGCGACCTGGCCATCGTTGATGAATCGAGCGCAGGCTATGCGCTGGCGATCCTGCTGGATAATCCGGCGGAAACGGTCAGCGACAGCGTCGAGCGCTATGTATTCCGCCCCGGCGTGTTGCGCAGTTTCGGCTGGCGTGTGCTGGATATCCCGGGCAAGGACTGGCTTGATAATCCTGGCGCCGTCGTGCAGCGTATCGAGGCCATGCTGTCCGCGGGAGAGGACAGGGCGCTGGAGCAGATGGTTGATCCGGTGCCGTTCGCACCGTCTCCTGCGCTGGCGGCCGCCGTAGACGCGGCGCCGGTGGCCGAAGCGGCAACGGCCGTCGAGGGCGGGGGCCAGGCACGCAACCTGCATTTCGAACAGGGCGCGTCACGCAAGTTCTGGCGCGCTTCGCTGCGCGGCAGCGAGCTGACCGTCAGCTACGGCCGCATGGGCAGCGCCGGCCAGTCGCTGCTCAAGCAATTCGAAACGCCCGAGCGCGCGATGCGTGAAATGGCGAAGCTGGTCGACGAGAAGCTGCGCAAGGGCTACGTGGAAGGCTAAGGCGTAGAGAGTTCCGCGACGAAGTCGTACATGTCGCCGCGGAAGATCGAGCGGCAAAATTCCACTGCGCGGCCATCGCGCACGAAACCAAGGCGCTCGACGGCCAGCCCGGCATCGCCTTCCTTCGCCTGCAGCAGCTTGGCCTGTTCGCCTGTCAGCAGCAGGGCGGACAGGCGCTGCAGCGCGCGCACGGGCCGCTGGCCGGCCGCTTCCAGCGCCTCATACATCGACACGTCCACTGATTCCAGCGATGGCAGCGCATCGGCCACGATGGTGGCGTACTCCACGCACATCGGCATTTCGTCCGCAAAGCGGATGCGGTGATACCGATACACCGGCGCACCCGGGCTAAGCCGCAGGCGCAGGGCTTCTTCCGGCGTCACGGTTCCTTCCGATTTCTTCAGCCAAACGCTGCGCGGAGTACGCCCGCGCGAACGCATGTCTTCCGAGAAGGAAGTCAGTTTGGCGAAGTTCTTTTCGATGCGCGTGTTGATGAAATTGCCGGAACCCGGCCGGCGCACCAGCATGCCTTCTTCCACCAGGCCGTCGATGGCCTTGCGCACTGTGATGCGGGAAATTCCCAGGTCGGCCGCCAGCATACGCTCGGCGGGCAGGGCTTCGTCGGGACCAAACACATGCAGGTTGATTGCTTCACGCAAGGCGCGTTGCAGAAGCTGGTAAAGCGGCTGGCTACTGGTCTGCACCAGGTCTTCCATGATCTGAGCGAGCGATGCCATTTAGTCTCCCTTGTGGTGCGGCTGATAATACCAAAAAAAGACCTTCGGACCAGCGGTATGCTGCCACTCGCATTCCGCCGCCCCATAGGATAGCGCTAACAGTAGGCTTTTGTGCATGAAGTGGTATGTCTTTTCAGTACAACATGTGAAAAAAATATGTAAATTGGTAGTGATCTGGTATTCGATCGGGGTATATTGGCGTCCAATTGGTTTGAACGTGGTTTTAGGAACTGGTAACAATAGACCGGGCTTTGAGACAGCCCATACTTAGGGGGAGTAAATGAACCGCAATATGACACCGATCGCGACTGCAGTCGCCATCCTGACCGCAACCGCTGGCATGGCGCAAGCACAGCAGGCTGCTCCAGCCGAGCAGAACGTCGTGGTCGTGACCGGCGTGCGTGCCGCGCTGGCACAGTCGATCAACCAGAAGCGCAATGCCGACTCGCTGGTAGAAGTGATTACCGCTGAAGACGTGGGCAAGATGCCGGACAAGAGCGTGGCTGACTCGCTGCAGCGCGTGCCAGGCGTATCCGTTGCCACGGCCGGCGGTTCGGAAGGCGGCTTTGGCGAGAATGACCGCGTCAGCCTGAAAGGCACTCCATCCAACCTGGCCCTGACCACCCTGAATGGCCACACCGTATCGAGCGGCGACTGGTACATTTCCAACATCACCAACGGCGGCCGTTCCGTCAGCTACTCGATGTTCCCGTCGGAGCTGATCGGCCGCGTTACCGTGCACAAGTCTTCCCAGGCCAACCTGATCGAAGGCGGTGCTTCCGGCAACGTCGACATCGAAACCCGCAAGCCGCTGAGCTTCAAGGATCCGCTGACCGTGATGGGCGCCGTGACTGGCGTGTACAGCGAAGGCTCCAAGAAAACCGATGCGCAGTTCAGCGCCCTGGGCAACTGGAAAAATGAACAGAACAACGTGGGCGTACTGGTCCAGGTGTTCGACGAAAAACGCACCCTGCGCCGTATCGGCCAGGAATTCCTGTGGTGGGACAAGCTGAACGCAGGCTATGCGCCGCAGTGGGTGGCCGCCAATCCTGAAGTGGCAGGCAAGTACATCTCCCTGCTGACCGGTACCGCCATGTTCAACCAGGAGCGCGAGCGCAAGGGCGGCATGATCGACGTGCAGGTCAAGGTCAACAAAGAGTTCGACTTCGACATCAACGGCTTCTACACCCGCCTGGATGCGGACAATATCAATGCCAACTTCATGCTGGCGCCATACCAGCCGCTGACCAACAACTGGTCCGGCGTGGGCGGCGTCATCCCGTCCAAGTGGACCGTCACCGGCGATACCATCACCTCGATCACCTTCCCAAGTGCCTGCCCGGTGGCGGACTGCTCGAAGATGGGGCCATCGGTGCAGGACATCATTGCCCGACCTGGTTCGTATAGCGATTCGAAGTTCGTCAACTTCGACTTCAACTACCGTCCTTCCCAGGACCTGAAGTTCAAAGGCCAGATTGGTACCACACGCGGTACCGGCTACGCCCGCGACTACGGTTACGAAGCCTGGCTGGCTTACGCGGGCAACAGCCTGACCACCCATGGCCTGGATTCTCCTGCCACCGTGATCGTGGATAACGCCGGTACCTTCAACCCGCGCACCGGCGCCGACTTCTTCGGCGGCTGGGCCTCGGACGTGACCGCAAAGGACAAGGAAACCTACGGCCAGGTCGACGGCCAGTACAAGACCCAGTGGAACGGCGTGCCGACCCTGCATTTCGGCTTACGCAGCGCGAACCACGAGCGTGCCCTGACCTGGCTGGGCGGCACTGTCGCTGCTGCCGGTTCGCAGCTGGCCAACCGTCCAACCGGCCTGACCAACTTCCCGGACAGCCCACTGCCTAACTTGCTGAACAAGGCGTGGACTTTCGACGCCGAGTCGATGAAGGCCTGGGGCGACAAGTATGTCAGCTTCGCCAACCACGCCTACCAAAGCGAATTCCTGATCAAGGAAAAAGCCACGGCAGCATATGTGATGGGCGACCTGGAGTTCGGAAACTTCGGCGGTAACGTCGGCGTGCGCTTCGTGAAGACCAAGATCGATGTCGACAATGGTTCGCCGAACAACGTTTGGAATCCGACCCACAGCTCCAACACCTATAACGATTTCCTGCCAAGCATCAACCTGTACACCAACCTGACGCCGGACCTGAAACTGCGCGGTGCCGCCAGCCGCACCCTGGCTCGTCCTGACTTCGGTTCGCTGGGTGCACTGAGCCTGAGTGACCTGACCTTCTCCGGTTCCGGCGGTAACCCGAACCTGCGTCCGATCATGTCGAACAACGTCGATGTGGGCCTGGAATGGTACTTCATGCCGAAGTCCCTGCTGGGCATGAACATCTACAACATGCACATGGGCTCCTACGTGACCTTCGGTTCCTCGCAGGCTGACTTCTTCAACCAGTCGGCCGGCAGGGTCACCACGTACAACATGAGCTCCGCAGTGAACACCAAGGCCCGTGTACGCGGCGTGGAGCTGCAATATGTACAGGACCTGGGCAACGGTTTCGGCTTGAACGCGAACTACACCTACGCCGACGGCAAGGAAACCGAAGCGGCACCGAAATCGGCTTGTGCCGACCTGGGTGACTGCAGCATGATCGGTACTTCGAAGAATTCCTATAACCTGGGCGTATTCTACGAGACCAGCAAGTTCAGCGCACGTATCAACTACAGCTTCCGTTCGGCTTTCCTGAATGGCCTGGACCGCAACAGCGCAATCTACCAGGATGATGTAGGCACCCTGTCCGCCGCCTTCAACTACAACCTGACCGACAACCTGACGCTGTCGCTGGAAGGCAAGGACCTGAACGATCCGACCCTGAAGTCGTACGCTTCTTCCCGTAACCAGCCACGCGCGTTCTACAAGAACGGCAAGCAGTTGTTCTTCGGCGTGCGCGGCAAAATGTAACTGATCCCGAAGTGAGAGTGTTATGGCAGGGTTCCTCCGGGGCCCTGCCTTTTTTGTATCCGGAGTTTGAATGCGTAAAATAATGCTGGCGGTGCTCGCCGCCCTCTCGACTGCAGCCGCCGCGGCGCCGCCGGTTGTCCAAAGTCCTTATAAGTACCTGTCGCCGTGGGACCCGGCGCAGGGCGTGCAGACCTGGGCATTTGCCCGCGGCGAATGCGGCCAGGAGCGCTGGGGCGAGGCCGATGGCGCTGCGGTCGCTGCCGCCAATGTGCCGCGTTTCGTCCAGGCCGGTGTCGGCTATATCGTTTCGACAGGAGGGCAGGGCAATATCTTCACCTGCGCCACCGACGAAGGCATGGAAGCATTTGTGTCGCGCTACCAGTCGCCGCAGCTGATCGGTTTTGACTTTGATATTGAACACGGCCAGACGGCGCAGCAAATCGATGCGCTGGTCGGGCGCATCGCCCTGGCACAGAGGGCGCATCCGCACTTGCGCTTCAGCTTTACCATCGCCACCCACGCCGCCTCTGACGGCAGCGGGCGCAGCCTCAATGAGACAGGTGAACAGGTGCTGGCGGCGTTGCGCAGGCATGGCGTGCAAGAATTTGTGCTGAACCTGATGGTGATGGATTATGGGCCGGCAAGCCGAAAGGTATGCGTGGCGCGGCGCGGACGCTGCGATATGGGCGCTTCTGCCGTGCAGGCCGCGCACAACGTGCATCGCAAGTACCAGGTGCCGTATGCGCAGATTGAACTGACGCCGATGATCGGCGTAAACGACGTGTTGGAAAACGTGTACAGCCTGGAGGATGCGCGCGCCACTGCCGCAGCGGTGCGCAAGTTGGGCATGGCGGGAATCCATTATTGGTCGCTCGACCGCGACCAGCCGTGCAGCAAGCCGTCGAAGGCGGCGGAGGCGGCCTGTAGCTCGATGGGAGATGTACCGGCAGGCGCCTACCAGCGCATCCTGGCACCGGCTGATTCGCGCGTGCGCGAGGCGGCACAATGACTGCTGCCGCACGCTACCAATCGCTGGACGTCCTGCGCGGCCTGACGGTCGCCCTGATGATCATCGTGAATACGCCGGGCAGCTGGAGTCACGTCTATGCGCCGCTGCTGCATGCGCCCTGGCATGGATTTACGCCGACGGACTGGGTCTTCCCATGCTTCCTGTTCGTGGTGGGCAATGCGCTTGCGTTCACACTGCCGCGCTATGAAGGCATGGGTGGCAGCGCCGTACTGGCCAAGATCGCCAGGCGGACCTTGACCATCATCGCCCTCGGCCTGCTGCTATGCCTGTTGCCCAAGCTGGGCGGCCCGTTGGGCGAGGTACGACTGCCCGGTGTGCTGCAGCGCATTGGACTGTGCTTCGGCATTGCGGCGCTGGTGCTGCATTACCTGGGTGAGCGCGGCGCCGTGGTATTCAGTGTCGCCGCGCTGTTCGGCCATTGGCTGGTCATGGGGCTGTTCGGCGACTACACATTGGAAGGCAATGCTGGACGGGCCATCGACTTGTGGGTATTTGGCGCCGCTCACCTCTACAAAGGGGAGGGCATTCCCTTTGATCCTGAAGGCTTGCTCGGTACTTTGCCGGCAACGGTGAATGTCATCGGCGGTTACTTCGCCGGCCGATATCTGCGCGAGAGCAAGGCGACCAAGCGCACGCTCGGCATAATGGCCGCTGCCGGCGTGGCGCTGTCGGTGCTGGCCCTGTGCTGGGCGCCCCTGCTGCCGGTCAATAAGAAGTTGTGGACCGCTAGCTATGTACTGCTCTCGACCGGTAGCGCACTGCTCGTGCTGGTAGCCCTGGCGTGGCTCATCGAAGTGCGCGGCGTGCGGCGCTGGACGTATTTCTTCGAAGTGTTCGGCAAGAACACGCTGTTGATCTACATGCTGTCGCAGGTTGCCGTCGTAGTGCTGGACAAGACCGGCTCATACGCACCGCTGGCCGCGGCGCTGGAGCCGCTCGGCAGCCCGAAAGCTGCCTCGCTGGCCTTTGCGCTGCTGTTCATGCTTGCTTGCTGGCTGGTGGGCTACGGGCTGGACAAGCGAAAGATTTACATCAAGGTGTAGAGTTCTGGAACTCGATGCGGTTCGCGTCGTACGTCCATTTGTCGTGTGTGCCGAATGCGCGTACGTTGTCCGGATCTACGTAGCTCTTCTCGGCGCGCTTCAGGCGACGGATTAACGCTGCATCTTCCGGTGCGCCGTTGGCGGGCCCGTACACGTCGCGCCGGATGCTTCCTTTTCGATCGGAACCGCGCCAGATCACGGTAAAGATGCGGGCGGCCGGATCGAAATACATGCGGAAGAAGCCGTCGGTGTTCATATCCTGCAAGTAAAGGCTATCGTCGCGCCATTTTGCAAAGTAATAGTTATCGCACTTGGCTTTGGGTTCGTCCTTCCATTCGCATGACAGCAGGATCACCACGTGCTGTTCATCCAGCTTTCTGATCGAAATGTGGGCCTTGGTGAAGCCCCATTTGCTCACCGGTACGGCGGTCGATGAAGTGAGTTTGTATTCACCTTCGATAGCCGCTATCGGCGACTGTGCGGAGGCTGCGGTGCAGGAGGCGAGAAATGCAAGGGCAGCGAGGTTCATTTTCATGTTGAGTTCTACTGTTCTGACCAAATGGTCAAGTGAAGCAATATTCGGTCTGCGCGGGAGCAAACGAATCCTTCGAGCGGCTCGCCCGTTTTCTTAAGCGTGGTGGTGAACTTTCGGCAGTTGGCCTTGTTGGATAGGTCTACTTTGCCGCCCCTATCTTTATCCAGAATTTGACGGAGGTCTTCAGAGAGCCATGTTCGTGCCGATTCCGGTGCGATATAGATAGAGCCTGTTGGGTCCTTTTGTTCCTCGAACCAGGATTTGTCCGCCTGCAGTTCGGCGACGAGCGTAATGAGAAAGGTCGGTCCCGGCACGCCCCCTGTGTATTCAGGCGTGCCAAAGGTTTCCCAGCGCACGGACTTTGCCGGAATTTGCAACTCAATGATCCCGCGCAGCTTGCCCAGATCATCAGATACGCCCGGCTTTGAAACGTCGGGGCTACACCCAGCAAGAAGGAGAAGGGGCACGGCGATAAGATGGCGGCCGAAAGTCCCGATCATCACTGCTTGCCCTGTCCAGGCAGGACCGCGAAAGGATTTCCTATGTCGCGCGTGTTTATCGGGTTGGAACCCGCTGTCAGGGATACCAGCAGCGATACGGAAAGGACCAGGGTTTTCAATGTTCGGTTTCTTGGAATTCAAATTGGCGAAAATCGCTCGACAGCACGCCTGTCGGACGTCCCTCGATTTCCGGGTAATGACGGAAACTGACCGCCAACCTGCCGTCCACGACCGAGTATTCGGAGAAGGCCGTTTCCTGCTCCATGTTGGCAGGGACGATCGATAGTGAGCAGCTCTCTACCTGTACCTTACCGAGCACTCTGGCTTTTGCACCGCTGATGCTCATGGCATTCACAAATACCTCGCCCCCTGATCCGCACTGGCCCATGCCTTCGCCACCGCTGCTGCGCACAACGGAATTGAACAGGACCACGTTGCGCGACAAGTATGGCTGCAGTTCCATTGGCAGGAAGCGGATGTACTGTTCCATCCCGATCAGCTCCGGGCCAAAGTTCCTGTCAATCCGCTCGACCACGTGCGAGCTGCCGTTGATTGTGATGCTGACCGTGCGCGCTTTCGACCGATAGTCAATCGTCAGCGTCTTGCCGGGCAGGCATAGCGAGGCTCCTGGACGCTGGGTGCCTGGCTGGCAGCCGAAGTCTCTCGACCCGGCGGCCTGCGCAGAAAAGACCACGCAGCATGCGAATACTGCGAGGATATGCGCCAGAGACTTCGCAAAATGGATTGCAGTCATGGTTCGATGCGGGTTAGTCGCTGGATGGCGCAGGCGCCGGTGGAAATTACTTTTCAGGGAAATGTTAATAGACCCGAGCGACGACAAGCCGCTTCATCGATCGTTCACCTCGACATAGACTTGCTGCCAGACTTTATCCATATGGCGCTTGAACGCTGCTTTATCGCTTTCCAGCAGCGCTTTATCGGCTTTGTTCGTGCCGCCCATCGGTTCCTGGCCTTTGAATTTGATCAGGGATTCGCCGCGGATGGCGAACTTCTGCTTGCCTTGGCGCAGGATCACCTTGACGATCGAGGGATCGACGCCGCCGCCGCAGAAGGTCTTGTAGGCGACGGTGACTTCCGCTTTGCCGTCCTTATCCAGGTCGGTGATGGTGGTTGCGCCGGCGAAGAAGGAGGCTGCAATATCGAGCCCGGGGCAATCCACGCCGTCCTTGATGGTCCAGGAAGGCGCCCATTTGCCGTCGGCCTGATCGTAGTAGGCGGCGACCAGTTCGATATGCTCGATACGGCCGTTAGGAGAGGCGCGCGGTTTCTCGGTCAGCAGGAGGATATGCTCGCCAAGCGAGTCGTTCACCTTTTTCCCCAGTACGACCTTGCCGCTGGTTTCGAGGTGGAACTGGCCAATGTCTGACGCAGGTATGGTGACGGAAGCCAGCTCGCTGGCCTGGCTGCTTTGGCAGGCCAGCAGGAGCAGGAAGCAAGCGGAATAGGTGAGGGTGTTCGCAGATCTGTTCATCGTTATTTCCTAGCGAGTCGCGTCGCCTTCCTTCTTGTGCAGCGAGATACCGAAGGCCTTGTTCAAGTCAGCGCAGGAATGGTTGACCAGGCTCTTGCCATCCTTGATTTCCTTCTTTGCAAATTCCGAGTACGCGATCGGGACGAAGAAACGCAGGCTTTTCTTGAATGGCGTGAAGTTGACCTGGTCGGACTGGTTGCCGCCAAGGCAGGCGTAGCTGTCGCCGTCCTTGGCATAGACAAAGGCAACGTGGTGGGTACCCTGCAGCATGATCGCGCCGTACACCGGTTCTTTGATCTCAACGAAGGTGGCATCCAGCGCAACTGCACGGGCGCGGAATGAGTTCTTCCATTTCGAATAAGCCGGCTGGGCGTTGGTCAGGCAATAGGTGACGAACGATGCGCACCAGGCGTTGTCCTTGCCTTCCAGGGAAGTCAGGAATCCGGCACCGGTCAACTTGTGATAGTTGCTTGTCTTGGTAATCGTGCTTTCTGTTTTGCCTGCCCACTTCTTCGCTTCTTCGATAGCGACAGCCATCCACGGCGCGCGCTTCTGGTCAACCGGTATCAATGCCAGCGGTGCGCCGCTGCCTTCCTTGCTGCGTGCCGGCTCGGCAGGCTTGGCCGGGGCTTGCTTTGGCGGCTCAGGTTTCTTTTCCGGTGCACTCTTCTTCGGCGCCTGGGGCAGGGGCGCAGGCTTGGTGGCGCCACCAGCTTTGGCCTGCTTTGCGGACGCCTTGCCATGCACGGAAAGCTTATCGCCGGGGAAAATGCGAGCGATATTCTTGATGTGCGGATTGTCACGCTGGAGTTCGGCGACGGTTGTTTCAAAGTCCTTGGCAATGCGGCCCGCGGTATCACCCGGCTGGACCACATACTGGGTCGGTGTGCGTGCTGCCGGAGCTGCAGGGGCCTTGGTTTCCCCCTTCTTCTTGACTTCCGTCGTGCCCGAGAAAATGTCGAGCGAGTGGATCAGCGCCAGCGTCTTCGACTCCTGCGCCATGACGAACTCGTGTGCCTTCTTCCATTGCCCGTCGACTGCGGTCAGGAAAATCTTGACCTGTTCGCCGGGCGTCAGGTGGACGATGGTCGGCACGCGGCCGCTCTTGTCGGTCTTGGTCTCATGCGCCTTGCCGGCGATTTCCACCTTGACCGGAAGGTCGGCCTTGGGCTTTGCCCCATCGGTGACCACGATATTCGTGGCGGGAACTTCTTTTTCCTTGCGCGTCTCTTTCTTGCCGTGGAAGCCTTCGTGCTTCTCCATCGCATCCATCATGCTTTCGAGCTGAGCGTCCGTCATGCTGGACAGCTTGGTCGTCGTCGGCAAGCCGGTATGCTTGGAAATCACCGTGGCGTACTTTTCCGGATCGTTGCTGTCGGTCTTCGGGGCATAGCCGTAAATGAGCTTGCCCTTGCCGTCGTCGATACCGGTCAGCATGGTGTAAATCGTGCGGTCGTTATAGCGGCTGCGCAGCAAGGCTTTCTTCTGTTTCCGGCCTTCTTCGTAGCTGGAGAAGATCAGGAACGACTTGTTGGTCTTGGTGTCGCCGATGCCGATCGCGCCGTAAATCAACACCCCTTTCTTTCCGGGGCGCAGGTTGCCGGGATTGTTGAAGCGCCAGGCAACGGTGCCTCCGCTGCGAAGCAGGTGGCTGCCGTCGCCGGCGACATAGTCAACGGTCAGGGTGTCGGCGTCGTACTTCGCGCTCAGGAACTCTTTCGTCATGATGGTGCTCTCAACGCGCTGGCTTCAGGAGTGCTTCCTTGGCGAGTATCTCCTCGACGCCATTTTTGACCTTGCCATACGGGCGGGTGAATACCGGCTGCAGCGAATACGCCGGCTGGCCAGGATCGCTGCCATCGGTTTCGACGAATTGGTACCAGGTCGCGTTGGCCGCGCCTGCGGCGCTGTATCCCTTGTCGGAGTTCCTGCTGGCGACGACGAAGTAGGTCCCTTCCTGGCGCGAGACGACAATGCCATCGGCCAGGAGCACGTCGCCTCCGCTTGCGCTTTCCCAGGTAAATTCCATGCCGCTGTTTTTCGGCATCAGCGGAACCTGGTTCCAGTCCTGGTCGCCGTTGGTCTTGAAATAGAAGCTGTAGCTGCGGTGGAAGGAGGTCACATCCTGGTAGCTGCCGACCACCAGGATCAGCTTGCCGGAACTGGTCTGCCATTCATGCAGGCCCTGGCTCATTGGTACTACGTTTTTTGCGGCATATGCCGGCATCGTCATACTAAGGGCTAACAGGGCGCCTAAGAAAAGGCGTTTGATCATTCATCATCTCCAATTGGGGTGCCCATCAGGTGGGCAATCATGTCGGAGTCCAGGAACTGGACATCATCGTCATGCGCCTGCGAGGTGTAGCTCACCAGCAGTTCCGGGCTGTTGTGCATTTCGACGTAATGCTCGAAAGGCGTCGGCGGCACGCCGGCTGCAGCGAAATTAGGCTGTTCGCGCCAGGAGTCGTCGCCGATCAGCAGTTGCAGGTCTTCCTGCTGCGGGAAGTCCTTGCGTGGCAGGCGGCCATCTTTTGGCACCGTTCCTTCGGCCACGACCTTGCCTTTGCCATCCACCAGCTTGTACGGCTGGCCGGTAATTCCCATCAGGTCGCCCAGCTTGTCGCTGCCGGCGAAGGCGAAGCGCAAGCTGTGCGGGCCCGCCTCCGACTTGAATGCTTCCGGCATGCTGACCAGGCCATTTGGCAATGGGGGCAGTTCGGCAGCAGCGGAGCCGGCACCCTGGAAGTCATGCTTGGCCGCTTTGACGGTGAAGTTGCCCGGGCAGGCGAAAGTGATGTTGCCGCCCTCCAGCACGATCGAGGATTGGCCGGCATGCAGCACGATCTTCCTGTTGGCCTTGATCTCGATGCCGTCGTTGACCGACAGGACCACGACTTCCTTGTCGGCCAGGATTTCCAGTTCGCCGGCGTGGGCTTGCAGCGAGACGTCGCCATTGCCGGCAATGGCCTTGATGCCGCCTTCGCGCGTGAACAGGGTGGCGGCATTGCCGGCCACGCTGGAATAGGTCTGGCCGGCAGTCAGGTGCAGGTCGGAGCCGCTGGTCCAGTGCAGCTGCTTGCCGGCGAACAGCAGGGTGGAGGCGGGCGTGGCGAGGTTGATGCTGTCCACGCTGTCGATCACGGCGACCGCGCCACCGAAGCGTTCCACCGGCTTGGCGGGATCGAGGTCGCGTGCGCCATCCTGCGCGCGCTGGGCGGCGTGGCCGTTGACCGCACCGTCGTACTTGCCGTCCTGTTTCGGATCGAGCTGCTTGAGCATGTCCTGCTGCGCCTTGCTTGCTGCCGCGCTGTACAGGGCTTGCTGCTGCGCGGCGGGCTTGGCCAGGCTGTCGGCCAGCTTCTGGCCGGCGCGCAGGCGTTCCACCGCGTCCTCGGCATCAAGCTGGGTCGAGCTGATGCCGCTGCCTTGCGCGCTGCGGCGGCTGGTGGTCAGCAGCAGGCCTTCGCCCGAACGCAGTACGGCCCAGGCGTCGGTGCGCAGCTCGAAGCCGGTGCCGCGGTGCGCGCCGCGCGTGGCTGAATCGGGTGCCTGGTGCACGATATGGCCGAGGTTCAGCTGGCTGGCAGCCGTGCTGCTGGCTAGGCGCATGCGCAACTGCTGGCTGGTGTCGTCCAGCACCCATTGGTTGTAGCCGCCGCCGTCGAGGGCGTGACTATGGATGCCGGAGATGACGCCGGCGTGGTTGGCGGCGGAATCGACGCCGGCCGGGAAGGGCGGCCGGTCACTGCCGGTGTAGAGCTGGGCCACCACGATAGGGCGGTCGATATCGCCTTCGATGAAGTCGACCAGCACTTCGGTGCCGATGCGCGGCGTGAACTGGCTGCCGAAATTCGGCCCGGCCAGTGCTTCCGAGACGCGCACCCAGGTGCCCGAGCTATCGTCGCCCGGTGCATTGCCGTCGGTATCGGTATTGTGGCCGGCGCCGCCCGGATTGGCTCCCGGACCGCGCTGCCATGGGAACTGGATGCGGATTTGCTGGCCGCGCTGCGTGGTGTTGGCAGCGCCGGGCAGGCCGACCACCAGGGCCGTTTGCGCACCCAGCGCCGCGCCTTGCACGCGCAGGGCAGTGGCGGGCGGCACCAGCGGTACGGCGGAGCGCACGCAGGCAAAGCGGTTGCGGTAGGTGCCGGGGGCCACGCCGGGGCCGGCCGTCAACGAAGGCGTGAAGTTGTTGCGGGCTTCGTGTTCGACCCACAGCGCGGTGAATTCGTCGCCGTCGAAGCGGTCATGGCCGGTCAGCGCGAAATCGCTGCCGGCGGCCAGGCGGCGTGCCGAGCCTTCACCGGTGAATTGCTTGTTCGCCAGTTCGGCCGCCTGCAGCATCAGCAGGCTATGGCCGTCCGCCTCACCGCTGGCGGTGTAGCTGCGTTCTTCGCTGCCATCGTAAATCGACATCGATGGCAGTTCGCCGGCATCGAGGTTGCTGGTTTGCTCGGCGGCCGGCGCCGAGACCTGGGCCGGATCCCAGCTGGCGATGCTGATGGCGTTCGGCGCGATGGCGCGGCGCGCGGAAAACTGGTCGATCGAGTCGTCGCGTTCAGTAGCGCGCACGCCGTGGAAGCGCAGGGCTTGCACCACAGGGCGCTCTGCCTGGCTGTCGAACACCACCACGCGGTGGCGCGACTGGCCGTCCTCGCTGGCCTGCTCGTCCTGGTCGTGTTCGAAACGCCAGTTCAAGCCTTCCGACGCCAGGATGCGGCACAGGAACGCGAAGTCGCTTTCGCGGTACTGCGTAATGGTGGCGCGCGGCGCCAGTTCCTGCACCGCGTCGAAATCAAGCCGCACCTGGGTATAGTCGGCCAGCAGCTCCTGCACGACGTCGCGTACCGACTTGTCCTGGAAGATGTAGTTGTCGCGGCGCAGGCGCAGCAGGCCGAGCGCCGGTTCCAGGCGCAGGCGGTAGCGGGCCACGCCGCCATCGGCGCCCAGCCAGCTGGCCTGCGTGCACAGGCCGTGCCATGAACGCTGGCTGCCATCGGGCTGCAACAGGCGGATGGTGAGTTCTTCGCCGATGAACTGACCGAGATCCAGGTTGGTGGAAGTGCTGAGCGCATCGACGTCGAAGCAGAACAGCTCGTTCACGCCTTCGCGGCCGGTAAAACGTTCCGCCATCAGGCTTTCCGGCAAGCCGGATTCCTGGGCGCAGGAGAGCGTCAACAGGCGGCCGTGCTGGGCCAGGCCTGTCCCGAACAACGACCGCATCACGGCAGGGTGATAGTGACGTGGGCCTGGCGCGGCGCCATGCGCACCACGTCGTTATAGGCGCTCACTTGCTGCGCCGTATGGCTGGACAGCGAGGCGCGCAGGCCGATATAGGCCAGCGCCGAGATCAGTGCGAACACGGAGCACAGCACCCACAGCGGCAGGTCGCTGCGCAGCTTGTGCATTACCTGGTCGGGACGTTCGGCATGCGGCGCGAAGCCGGGGCGGCGGCCCTTCATATGGGCGATTTCGTCGCCCAGGCGGCTGGTCAGGTAGCCCAGTTTTTCCGAACCTTCCAGGATGTAGCGGCCCTGGAAGCCAAGCAGCAGGCACATATGGAACACTTCCAGCGCTTCCACGTGTTCGCTGCTGCGGGTGCGCAGCGCGTCCAGGCGGTTGAAGAAGTTCTCGCCGGCGAGCTGGTCGCCGAACAGCGTCAGCTGCAGCGGCTTGAGTTCCCATGCGTCGCGAATCGAGAAGTGGGAGCGCAGGATGATCTCGTCGACTGCGGCGCAGAAGGCGTATTTGGCAGCGTCGATATCGTCGGCGGAAACGTTCTTCTTGCGCGCATTGCGGCCGAAGTCGTCGAGGAAACGCGCCATGCGCGACTGGAATTCGGTGTGGTCTTGCGGGGCGCTGCCGTTTTTCAGCATGAAGAGGGCGTAGAAGCCGTCGTACATCATGTCCAGCAGGGAACCGTTGGCGGCCGGTGCGGCGACTGCTTCGGCGATCAGTGAAGGTGGGGCGATGGTGTTCATGTTCTGCTCTGGTTCAGGAGTTCACAGCGATCAATTCAAGGCGCAATTCGCGCATGCCGGCAGGGGCGTAGATTTCAATGGACTGGGCCTGCAGCATGCGCTCGTACAGCGGGCCTTTGGCATCGAGCGTGAAGTAGCAGGTGTCGGGGCGCACCGGCACTGCAGCCGGCACTTGCGGCGCGTGTGCCAGGCGCACGCCCGGCATGGCGGACAACACCAGCTTTTCCACGTCGTCCGGCGCGCCGACCTTGAAGCGCAGCGGCACCACTTCCACCAGTTCCACAGCCGGCATTTCGGCGCCGACGGCGAGGTAGAAGGTGGTGTCGTCGCTGATCTTGCCGGAATCGAGCATGCCGCGGTGGTGCGCCGGTTTCGGCTGCGACAAGGCGATGGCGAAATAGCGCGAAGAAATCACGGTATCGAGCAGTTCGCGCACGATCATGTAGAGCTGCGAAAACGCCGGACCCGGATCGTCGTGGCGATAGGGCGGCAGGTCGGACAGCGACCAGCTGCGCGAATACGTCATCAACGCGCCGGCCAGCGACAGCAGTTGTTCGTACAGGCGCTCCGGGTGCAGTTCCGGATTATGGTAGTAGTGCGACAGCGATGCGAAGGCGGTGCTGGCCGTATGCAGCAGCCAGAAGGTGGACATGTCGCCGCTGCGGAATTCGATCACGTTGCGGCTTGGCTCGCGATGGTGGCCGTACAGCGCATTGACCTTGGCCTGCAGTGCGTCGAGCAGGCGGCGCAGTTGCAGGTACAGGGGCTGGGCGGTACGGATCGTCAGGCTGGGCGGCACGAAGCTCGGGTCGAGTTCGAAGCCGCCGGTGGACAGGCGGCGCAGGCGCAGCAGCGGCAGGCACACATAGCCTTCGCGCGGCTCGGCATCGGACACCAGCCGCAGCGATTTTTTCAGGAAGGCCAGTTCGGCCTGTGCGGCTTGCGTGTACAGGTCGGGCGTGTCGGCATTGGTTTGCGAGAAGCGCGCGCCATTCGATGGCTGGCCGGCCTGCGCAAAATTGCCGCCGAAATGCTTGAACACGGGCAGGGCGGCATACCAGGTGACGCTGTGCTGCGACTGTGCGAGCTGGCCCAGGTCGATCGCTTCCGGCAGGTTGTCGTGGCCGGGCGCTTCGATCAGTTCACCATCCGGCAGTACCAGCGACAGGTCCAGCAGGCGCAGTGTGTTATGTGCCAGGGCTTCCATGTCGATCGTCAGCCGGTCGACGCCCCATGCATACGGGTGCACGGCTTTTACGCTGCGATGCAAACGGTGCTCGTGATAGCGGTCCTGTTGCTGGAAATGCTGAGGGCGCAAAAACAAGCCTTCGCCCCATAACACCTTGCTGGCCATCTGTGATCCTTCTGATAATTGTTTTCTGGTAAGTGCCAGAACAATAACACCTCCTTGAAAAGCCTGTACTAAAAGGCTCAATCGTGCGCGGGGGTGTGAATATTGGTGAGATTCAATTGTGCGTGGGTAATATTTTTTTTCTGCTAACGTTCGTCGGACGCAACTATTGTAAAAAAGCTATTTGTCCGTTTGATGAGGTTAGTTATGAAAAAAATCACTGTTATCTCCCGCGTTTTGTGCATCGCAGCAATCGCTGCTTCCCTGTCTGCTTGCCAGACCATGGATCCTAAAGTCGCCGCTCCGGTCAAGCCGAAGCTGGAAGACATGCTGGCCCGGGCAACCGAAGCCAAGGTCGCCGGCAAACAAGAGCAGGCCATCTCCCTGTGGAAGGAAACCGCCACCGCCTATCCTGCCGACAAATCGCCCTGGGTGAACATCGCCCAGTCCCGTTATGACGCAGGGCAATATGGCGAAGCGATCGTAAGCGCCCAGGAAATCCTGGTGCGCGACCCGTCCGACCAGCTGGCCAACAGCATCATTGCCATTTCCGGCCTGCGCCTGTCCACCCGCGCACTGGGCGACTTGAGCCGCCAGAACAACCTGTCCGGTTCGATCCGTACCGAATCGCAGGACCTGGCCAAGCTGCTGCGCGAGAGCCTGGGTGAATCCGTGCTGGTGCCGAATGCCGATAAAAAGCAGCAGGTTCGCACCAGCAGCAATGCCGGCAGCAACAGCAGCAACAGCACCGCCAACGCCGGCGGCCGTCGCGGCCAGACGGCAAAACCACCTGTAGCAGCCCCTAGCGCCGACCCGTTCGGCGCACTGAAATAACCACCAAGTCCAAAGAAGGAGAAGCCATGTCCAAAAACGAAAGCGTCCAGAAGCGCCTGCAGAAAATCCGTCCGCCACGGGTCCAGATGACCTATGACGTGGAAATCGGCGACGCAATCGAAAACAAGGAACTGCCCTTTGTGATGGGGGTTGTCGGCGATTTCGGCGGCAATTCCGAGGTGGAGAAGAAACGCCTGAAGGATCGCAGCTTTGTCCAGATCGACCGCGATAACTTTGACGAAGTGATGAAGGGCGTGGAACCGCGCGCCGCCTTCCGCGTGCCGAATGAGCTGGGCGGCGAAGGCCAGTTCGGCGTCGACCTGAAATTCAAGGCCATTTCGGATTTCCGTCCGGAGTCGGTGGTGGAGCAGGTGGAGCCGCTGCGCCAGCTGCTGGAAGCGCGCAACAAGCTGGCCGACCTGCGCAACAAGCTGGCCGGCAACGACAAGCTGGAAGACCTGCTGAACGACGTGCTGCGCAGCACAGAAAAACTGGCCGAACTGGGCCAGAAGCCTGAACAAGGAGAATGAGATGTCGGCCCAATTGAACGCCGCCGGTGCATTGGCCACCGCAGAAGTAAACCTGCTCGACCAGATCGTCGAGCAGAGCAAGGTCGCCAAATCGACCAGTGAGCACGCCCGTGCGAAAGACATCATCGCCGAGCTGGCGCAGCAAGTCATGGCCGGCACCGTGGTGGTGTCGGACAACCTGGCCGCCACCATCGACGCCCGCGTGGCGGAGCTGGATCGCCTGATCTCCTCGCAGCTGTCGGTCATCATGCACGCGCCGGAATTCCAGAAGCTGGAAAGCAGCTGGACCGGCCTGCATTACCTGGTCAAGAACACCGCCACCAGCACCGGCCTGAAGATCAAGATGCTGAACGCGACCAAGAAGGAGCTGGTCAAGGACTTCCAGGGCGCGCTGGAATTCGACCAGAGCTCCATGTTCAAGAAGGTCTACGAAGAGGAGTTCGGCACCTTCGGCGGCGCCCCGTTCGGCGCCTTGCTGGGCGACTTTGAAATCACCCGCCAGCCGGAAGACATGTACTTCATCGAGCAGATGTCGCACGTGGCCGCTGCCGCCCACGCGCCTTTCATCAGCTCCGCTTCGCCCGAGCTGTTCGGCCTGGAGACCTACGCCGACCTGGGCAAGCCGCGCGACCTGTCGAAAGTCTTCGACACCGTGGAATACGCCAAGTGGAAGTCGTTCCGCGAGTCCGAAGATTCGCGCTACGTCGGCCTCACCCTGCCGCGCTTCCTGGGCCGCCTGCCGTTCAACCCGGCCGACGGCGCCACCGTTGAAGGCTTCAACTACGTGGAAGACGTGGACGGTACCGACCACGAGAAATACCTGTGGTGTAACGCAGCCTACGCCTTCGGCGTGCGCCTGACCCGTGCTTTCGAGGACTTCGGCTGGTGCGCTGCCATCCGCGGCGTGGAAGGCGGCGGCCTGGTGGAAGACCTGCCAACCCACACCTTCAAGACCGACGAAGGCGAAGTCGCGCTGAAATGCCCGACCGAAATCGCCATTACCGACCGCCGCGAGAAAGAGCTGAGCGACCTTGGCTTCATCTCGCTGGTGCATTGCAAGAATACCGACTACGCGGCCTTCTTCGGCGCGCAGTCCGCGCAGAAGGCGCGCAAGTACAACACCGACGCTGCCAACGCCAACGCCGTGCTGTCGGCCCAGCTGCAATACATCTTCGCCGTGTCGCGCATCGCCCACTACATGAAGGCCATGATGCGCGACAAGATCGGCAGCTTCGCAGCTGCCGCCAACGTCGAGGATTACCTGAACCGCTGGCTGACCCAGTACGTGCTGTTGGACGATAACGCCAGCCAGGAGCAAAAAGCGCAGTTCCCGCTGCGTGAAGCCAACGTGCAAGTGTCTGAAGTGCCTGGCCGTCCAGGCGTGTATCGCGCTGTGTCCTTCCTGCGTCCCCACTTCCAGCTCGACGAGCTGTCCGTCTCACTCCGTCTGGTCGCGGAGCTGCCGCAATCGACCAAGTCTTAATTTTTATTTTTCAACACAGAAAGGAATACCATGGCAATCGACGTCTACCTGCAAATCGACGGTATCAAAGGCGAGTCCACCGATACCTCCCACAAGGATTGGATCGAAGTCAAATCCGTCCAGTGGGAAGTCCTGCAGCCAAAGTCGGCCACCGCATCTACTGGCGGCGGCCACACCGCGGAACGCACCGAGCACCGCGATATCGTTGTTTCCAAGCTGGCCGACCTGGCTTCGCCGCTGCTGCTGCAGAATTGCTCCTCGGGCAAAACCCTGCCAAAAGCAAAAATCGAGTTCATGCGTGCTGACGGCCAGGGCGACCGCGTCAAGTACTTCGAAATCGAACTGGAAAACGTGCTGATCTCCAGCGTGGCTCCAGAAGTCAAGCCAGGCGACATCCTGGCCGAAGACGTGGCTCTGAAGTACTCCAAAGTAAAATGGAAGTACACCCAGCAGAAAGTTGGCGGCGGCTCCGGTGGCAACACCTCCGGCGGCTGGGACCTGTCGTCCAACAAAGTAGCTTAAGCGGGGACTGAATGACGGTAAGGGGATTTGCACCGGGGCTGATGGACCGGTTGCTCCAGCCTGGCGACGGCTCCGGCAGTGCGGCCGTCTACCGGATGTCGCTCGACGAGATGAAAGACTCCGTCGCGCGCGACCTGGAAGCATTGCTGAATACCCGCACCGTCATCCCTGAGCACCTGCTCAAACGCTTTCCGGAGTGCGGTCGTTCCATCGTCACCTATGGGCTGAACGATTTCGCCGGCATGTCGCTGGCGAGCCCGGACGACCGCGCTGCCATTTGCCAGGGGCTGGAACGTGCCATCGCACGGCATGAACCGCGCCTGCGCAATGTACGGGCATCACTTGAAATGCAAGAGGGCGGCATCGACCGCCTGAATTTCGCCATTACGGCGCTGCTGGTGCTGCACGCAGCACAGGAGCCGGTCAATTTCGACGCGGTCCTGACACCATCCAGCCTGCAATACACGATTAGCAAGGCACGCCGCGCGCTGCCGGGAGCATGATTTGGAAGAGTTACTGCCGTATTACGAGCGCGAACTGGGATTCCTGCGGCGCTATGCGCGCGAATTCGCCGAGCGCTACCCCAAGATTGCCGGCCGCCTGCTGATTGGCGGCGAGGTATGCGAAGACCCGCATATCGAACGCATGATCCAGTCCTTCGCGCTGCTGAATTCGCGCGTATCGAAGCGGCTGGACGACGATTACCCCGAATTTACCGAAGCACTGTTCGAAGTGCTTTACCCGCACTACCTGCGCCCGTTTCCATCGTGCTCGATCGCGCGCATGGACTATGCCGCCACCGCCGCCCAGTTGACTGCGGCCAGCGAGATTGCGCGCGGGACGGTGCTCAATACGCGGCCCGTCAACGGCGTTGCGTGCACTTTCCGTACCTCCTATCCGGTGACGGTGGCGCCCCTGGCGCTGAGCCGCGCCTCGTTCACGGCCGCATTGGCTGCGCCGGAAGCGGTGCAGCTGCCGCCGGGCGCCGGCGCCGGCCTGGCGATCACGATCGATTCATTGTCCGAGCAGGTCGGCCTGCCGGCGATGGACGTGTCCAGCCTGCGCGTCTTCATCGACGGCGAGCCTTCCTTCTGCGCCGCCCTGCGCGATGCGCTGTTCATGCGCAGTGCCAAGGCCTGGGTCGAGTGCGACGGCAACGGCCGCTGGCTGCCCCTGGCGCGCATTCCGGTCGCCGCCGCCGGCTTTGACGAGGAAGACGCGCTGATCGATTTTTCGGCGCGCTCGCACCAGGCTTATCGCCTGCTGACCGAATACTTCTGCTTCCCCGAGAAATTCAATTTCTTCGATATCGACCTGGCGGCCCTGTGCGCGCTGCTGCCGCTCGGCGCCAAGCGCCTGACGCTGCATATCGCCATGGGCGGGATACGTCCTGATTCGCATGCGGCGCGCATGCTGTCGACGCTGTCGACCAATAACCTGCTGCTGGGCTGCACGCCGGTGGTGAACCTGTTCCGCCAGCGCGGCGAGCCGATCCGCATCTCGCATACCTCGGCCAGCTACCCGGTGCTGGCCGATGCGCGCCGCGCCTACGCCTACGAGGTGTATGCCATCGATGCGGTGCGCATGGTGCGCCAGACGCCGCAGGGCGAATCGATCATTGAATTCCGCCCGTTCTATTCGCTGCGCCACGGCGAGACGCCGGAAAAGCATGGCCATTACTGGGTCATGCGGCGCGATGAACAGATGGCGCACAAGAGTCCCGGCTATGAAACCGAGATCACCATTGTCGATATCGATTTCGATCCGGCGGCGGTGGAAACCGACACCCTGAGCCTGCAACTGACCTGCACCAACCGCGACCTGCCGGCTTCGCTGGCCTACGGCCTGCGCGGCGGCGACCTGTTCCTGGAAGGCGGTTCCAGCGTGCGCAGCATCAATTTCCTGCGCAAGCCGACGCCGTCCCAGTGCTTCGAACGCGGCCACGGCGCCCACTGGCGCCTGGTATCGCACCTGTCGCTGAACCACCTGTCGCTGTCCGGCGGCGGCCTGGAGGCGTTCCAGGAAATGCTGGGTCTTTACGACCTGCCGCGTTCCGCCGCTACGCAGCGCCAGATCCGCGGGCTGCAGGCGGTCGAATACAAGCCGGCCAACGCCTGGCTGGCAGGGAACCCGTTCGCCTGCGTGGTGCGCGGCATGGAGGTAAGGCTGACCATCGAGGAAGAGGCTTTCGTCGGCAGCGGCATCCATGCTTTTGCCCAGGTGATTGAGCGCTTCCTGGGGCTGTACGTACATGCCAACAGCTTTACGCAACTGGTCGTCGTGGCCGAGAGGACTGGGGAGGAGCTGTTGCGATGCACACCGCGAAGCGGCGATTTGAGCCTGCTGTAATCGAGCGCCTGTTCGCCGAGCCGTTCCGCTTCCAGTTCTTCCAGGCGGTGCGGATGGTGGAGCTATGGCTGCGCCGCAACGGCGTCGCGCAGGAAGGCGCGGTGGCGAACTTCATGCGCTTCCAGAACTCGGTGACGCTGCGCTTCCCGGCCAGCCAGCTCGAGACGCTGCACCCGGAACCGCGTGAGATCCTGCCGACCGCGGCGGCGCTGGCCGATGCCCTGCAAAGCAAGCAGCTGCGCTACCTGCGCATGACGCCCAATTTCATGGGCTTCCTGGGCAGCGCAGGCGCCTTGCCGGCGCATTACACGGAATCCATCGCATCGCACCAGCTGTACGCGAAGGACGAGGGCCCGCGCGCCTTCCTCGATGCCTTTTCGACCCGTTCGCTGTCGCTGTTCTACGAAGCATGGCGCAAATACCGGCTGGAGCTGAAATACCAGGTCGATGGGCAGGACCGCTTCCTGCCATTGCTGCTGGCACTTGGCGGGCTTGGCAACAAGGGCTTGACGCAAAGGCTGGCCGGCCGCGATGCGCAGGCATGCGGCGCCGTGCGCGACGAGTCGCTGGCTTATTTTGCCACCGCGCTGCGCCAGCGTCCCGCCTCGGCATCGACCATGGCGCGCGTGCTGGGCGAATACTTCCGCGTGGCGATCGCGGCCACCCAGTTTGTCGGTTGCTGGTGCGCGGTGCCGGCGCTGCAGCAAACCGTGCTTGGCGGCGAACAGGCGCAACTGGGCGCCACCGCCATGATCGGCTCGCGCGTCTGGCAGCGCGACTTGCGCATGCGCCTGACCATTGGCCCGCTGCGG
This sequence comes from Duganella sp. Root336D2, assembly GCF_001425005.1. Taxonomy (GTDB): domain Bacteria; phylum Pseudomonadota; class Gammaproteobacteria; order Burkholderiales; family Burkholderiaceae_D; genus Rugamonas. The sequence goes on from NZ_LMDB01000037.1 coordinate 154,891, forward strand.
CGCGCTGATTTCGATGCCTTCCTGCCCGGCGGCACCGCTGCGCGGGCGCTGGAAAAGCTGCTGTCGATGTTCACCGGCGTGACGCTGGAATACGAAATCTGCCTGGTGCTGCGCGCCGAAGACGTCGCCGGGGCGTCGCTTGGCGCGGGGGCAAGGCTGGGCTGGGACAGTTTTATACCGGACGAGGGTGCAAGCGAAGACCGCACCGATGTCCGCTACTTCATCCATGGATTAACAATGTGAGGACCGCTCGATGAGCATCAACCTGAAAACCCTGATCGGGAAACTGAATGACACCTGCCGCAATGCGGCGACCCGCGCGGCCAGCATTTGCGTTGGCCTTGGCCAGTATGAGGTGGACCAGGAGCACCTGCTGCTGGCGTTGCTGGAGAATCCGCGCAGCGACATGGTGGCGCTGGCGCGCCATTTTGAAGTCGACACCAGCCGCCTGCAATCGGACCTGCAGGCCGAGATCGCGCGCTTTCGCAGCGGCAACGCGCGCACGCCGGTATTCTCGGCGCGCCTGCCGAAACTGTTTGAAAATGCCTGGCTGATCGCATCGCTCGACCTGCAGGCCGGCCAGCAGGTGTTCATCCGCAGCGGCCACCTGCTGCAGGCCATGCTGACCGATCCGGAGCTGTCGCAGCTTGCCTACCGCAGCTCGGCCCTGTTCCACCGCTTTGAAGCGGACGATATCAAGCACCACCTGGACAAGCTGACCGCCAACTCGGAAGAAGCCGAGGCGGCAGCCGCCACGCGCGCCGCGGTTACCGGCGGCGAGGGCGGCCTGGGCGGCGACCCGGTCGGCGAAATGCAGCAGCCGGCCGGCAAGACCCCGGCACTGGACCAGTTCACCACCAACCTGACCGAGCGCGCGCGCGCCGGCAAGGTGGATCCGGTGATCGGCCGCGATGCGGAAATCCGCCAGGCCATCGACATCCTGATGCGCCGCCGCCAGAACAACCCGATCCTGACCGGCGAGGCCGGCGTCGGCAAAACCGCCGTGGTGGAAGGCCTGGCCTTGCGCATTGCGCAAGGCGACGTGCCGGACGTGCTGAAAGGCGTGGCGATCCACACCCTGGACATGGGCCTGCTGCAGGCCGGCGCCAGCGTCAAGGGCGAGTTCGAAAACCGCCTGAAGAACGTGATCGACGAAGTGCGCAAGAGCCCGACCCCGATCATCCTGTTCATCGACGAGGCGCACACCATGATCGGCGCCGGCGGGCAGGCCGGCCAGAACGACGCGGCCAACCTGCTCAAGCCGGCGCTGGCGCGCGGCGAGCTGCGCACCATCGCGGCCACCACCTGGGGCGAATACAAGAAGTACTTCGAAAAGGATGCCGCGCTGGCACGCCGCTTCCAGGTGATCAAGGTCGAGGAGCCGAGCGAGGAGCTGGCGTGCGCCATGCTGCGCGGCATGGCGCCGCTGATGGAGCAGCATTTCAACGTGCGCATCTTCGATGAGGCGATCACCGAAGCGGTGCGCCTGTCGCATCGCTACATCATGGGCCGCCAGCTGCCGGACAAGGCGATCAGCGTGCTCGATACCGCCTGCGCCAAAGTCGCCCTGGGCCAGAGCGCCACGCCGGCCCTGATCGAGTCGCTGCAGCGCCGCCTGGAGCGCATGGCGGTGGAAACGGGCGCGCTGGAGCGCGAACTGGCTGCCGGCGGCGCGCACCAAGAGCGCCTGCAGGAGCTGGCCGGCTTGCGCGGCGCCGCGCAGGAAGAGCTGGCGGCGCTGCAAGCGCGCTGGGAGCAGGAAAAGGCGCTGGCGGCGCAGATCGGCGAGGCGCGCGCCAGCGTCGAGGCGGCATCGGCCCAGCAGGACGGCGGCACCGCGAGCCAGGCGCACGACATCCAGGCCCTGCTCAAGGAACTGCGCGCACTGCAAGGCGAAGCGCCGATGGTGCCGGTGCAGGTGGATGGCAACGTGGTGGCCGAAATCGTCGCCGGCTGGACCGGGATCCCGCTCGGCAAGATGGTGAAGGACGAAATCCAGGCCGTGCTGAAGCTGCGCCCGGCGCTCGAAGAACGCGTGATCGGCCAGCCGCACGCCCTCGAAGCGGTGGCGCAGCGCGTGCGCACGGCGCGCGCCAACCTGGACGACCCGAACAAGCCGAAAGGCGTATTCCTGTTTGTCGGCCCATCGGGCATCGGCAAGACCGAGACCGCGCTGGCCCTGGCCGATGCACTGTACGGCGGCGAACGCAAGATGGTCACCATCAATATGAGCGAATACCAGGAGGCGCACAGCGTGTCCGGCCTGAAAGGCTCGCCGCCAGGCTACGTCGGCTACGGCGAAGGCGGCGTACTGACCGAAGCGGTGCGCCGCAACCCGTACAGCGTGGTGCTGCTGGATGAAGTGGAAAAAGCCCACCCGGACGTGCTGGAACTCTTCTTCCAGGTGTTCGACAAGGGCGTGATGGATGACGCCGAAGGGCGCGAGATCGACTTCCGCAACACCATCATCATCCTGACTTCCAACGTCGGCTCGGCCACCATGATGCAGGCTTGCCTGAACAAGGAGGCGGAAGAAATGCCAGCGCCGGAAGAACTGGAAGCGGCCATCCGCCCGCAGCTGGTCAAAGCCTTCAAGCCGGCCTTCCTGGGCCGCCTGAAAGTGGTGCCGTACTACCCGCTGGGCGACGACGTCCTGGCCAGCATCATCACCCTGAAACTGGACCGCATTGGCCAGCGCGTAGCGGCCAACCACAAGGCGACCTTCCATTACGACGATACCCTGGTGGAAGCCGTGCTGGCGCGCTGCACCGAAGTCGATTCCGGCGCCCGCAATGTGGACAATATCCTGAATGGCACGCTGCTGCCAGAGGTGGCGGAAGCAGTGCTGGCGAAGATGGCGGAGGGAAGTGCGATCGGCCGCATCGAAGTAGCGGCCGACCAGCAGGGGAACTTCAGCTACAGCGTAGCCTGATCAGTTGGACGGGGGGATGCCCAGCATCTCCTCGATATGCTGCAGCGAGTTGGAATCCTTCACCACGCTGCGCAGCCAGGTGTGCAGGTCCTGCTCGCCGGCGTCGGCAGCCTTGTCGGCGAAGTAGGAGACAGGACTGTGCGGCTCGGTGCGGCGGAAGAAGCTGGCGATCTCGCGCAACTGCGTGATGGCCTGGGCGCGCGACGCGACAGGGCCGCTGGCTTGCGTCACGACGCCGGCGGTCGGCTGCGCAATGATGATCTGCTCGCCCGCCGGCGCCACGCCAAGCGGCGTGCTGACCGTGGCCGGCAAGCCCGCATGCGACGGCATGGCATCGATCATGGCCTGCACGGCATCGCGCGCGGCCGCAAAACCCGGGCTGTCGTTGCCCAGGAATTCATCGGACACCTGCTCCAGTTCTTTCAAGGCATCCATGCAGTAACGGGCATCGGTTGCGAACTGTTCGCGGAAACGCGGCGAGTTGCGCGAGCGCGCGGTTTCCATATCGGCCAGCTTCGGCCAGCCCGAATTGCGCGCGTGTTCCGGCAAGCTGGCCTGCTTGCGCGCCATGTCGAAGTCGATGGCGGAAAAGGCCGTGCCCTGGCCTTCGGTCAGCGGCATTTCGCGCAGCAGGGTAGGGGTGCGGCCCAGGATCCAGGCCAGGTTGCCGACGCGCTGCTCCATGTCGCCCTCATCCGGCTCAGGGTACAGGCCGTTGTTCCAGAATTCGCGGATCAGTCCCGCCAGCAGGCGGAACGACTCGCCCAGGCCCTGCATGCGGTGCTGTTTGGCCGCGGCTTCCGCCAGCCAGACCGCCACCCGCAAGTCTTTGCTTTTTTCGCCCAGCAGGGTGCTGCAGCGCTTGACCACGAAAGCCCAATCGGCTTCTTTCAGTTCGGTGACCCACTCGCCCTGTTCCAGCGACGGGTCGTCAAAGCGGCGCGCCTGCGCGATGGCGTCGAAGTCGCTGGAGAAGGCCAGGTCGTTGCCGGCCGGTTGCGCCGGCGAGATCGGCGCCAGCAAGGTGTCTGCGTTAAACATGGATATCTCCTCGGTTACTGGGCCATGCGGAATTCGATACGGCGGTTGCGCGCGCGCCCTTCCACCGTATCGTTGCTGGCGATCGGGCGATCCGGGCCGGAGCCCGATGCGACCAGGGTCTCGGCAGGGATGCCCTTGCCGGCCAGGTAGTTGCGCACCGCTTCGGCGCGCGCCTGCGACAGGTTCTGGTTGCTGGTGCGCAGGCCGACATTGTCGGTATGGCCGATGATTTCGACCTTCTGGCCCTTCAGCTTCAGCATCGCCGAGCCCATTTCGTCGAGGATGGTCCTGCCGGTCGGCGTCAGCACGGCCTGGCCGCTTTCGAATTCGACGATGCGGTTGGCCAGGGTGCGGTCCAGCACGCCCTGGTCCGCCGCCGAGACGCGCAGGCCGTTGGTGACGGTGTAGGTGGGATTCAGGCGCGTGGCAAAGTCGCTGGCAATGCGCTGGCGCAGCGCTTCGTTGGCGACTTCGCCGCGTACGCTGACGGTGGTGCCGTCGACCTTGAGCTGGCCGCGGCTGACCTGCTTCAGGTCCGGCGTAATCAGCTTTTGCACGTAGTCGCCCCAGTTGGCCGGGGTGGTGACCTGGCCCACGGTGATCTGGTCGAGCACCTTGTCGGCGCCGTAGACTTCGCGCAGCTTGGCCAGTACGGCGGTTTTGCTGGCTTCATCGGCCACGGTGCCGCTCGCGACGACCTGGCCGGGTATTTGCGCCTGCACCGCAAAGGCGGCGCACAGCAGGAGAAGGGGAAGGTAACGCATATCAGTTTCCGATAAAGGAAGTACGCAGCGAGTCGTGCGCAGATTTCAGGGAAAGTCCGGGATTGGCGAGGTAGGCCGATACCTTCTGTATCGCATAGTCTTCATTGACCTGGTCCTCGACCCATTCGACGTTGTCGAAGGCGATGTGGTGGCCTTCGCCGACTTGCGGGTCCATGATGCCCAGCAGGGTTTGCGGCGATGCGCCGCTGAAACCGAGCACCAGCACCGGCTTGCCTTCCAGCCGCGTGACGAACAGCGACAGCTCGAAGTCGGCGCGCGCCAGGAACGGCGTCACCACATGCATCCAGAACGCCGCCACCAGGTAGCGGTACATCGGATCGGTAGGCAGCGGCAGCACCAGGCTTTTCTCCAGGCGGCTCGAGCTGCTTGCCATGACCGGCTGCAACAGGATGCCAAGTGCCAGCAGCACCTGGCGCACGCTGCCGGTAAAGCCGGCCTGCGCCAGCATGCCATCCAGGCCGGCGACAGTCTGCAGCTCGAGAAAATCGGCAAACGCCGCATCGTAGGCGCTGGCACGGGTGTCCAGTTCCACGGTGTTGCCGTTCAAGGCCTGCAACGGCGCTGCCGCATCCTCGGCGGACAACACCCCGCCGCTCAGGTTTTCCAGGCGATTCCACAGCCGGTTCAGCACCAGCGGGCTGTTGGCGGCGAAGGACGACGGTTCGTCGACGTCGATGCTGCCAGCCATCAGGAAAGGGAAGCGGCGGCTGGACTGGTCGCTGCTGGCCGCGATATGGCCGGCGATAGCCGCGCGCCGGCGCGGCCCGAACAGGGCGAAGTGCAGCGGTTGTACGGCGTCGTAAGTCAGCTTCCAGCGCGCGTCGATGCTCAGCATGTCCATCGAGCGCGCCATCCAGTCATCCATCATCTGCAGCACTTTCGGGTCGCTGCCGCCTTTTACAAAGTCAGCCCGGCTTGGGATCTTGCCGAAGTAACCGATAGCAGCAGCGCGGCTCATTGCGCACCTCCCGCCGCGGCAATCGCTGGCTCGCCGCCGGCGCCGGCCGGTGCCGGGCCGCCGACCACCGCGTCAGGCAGGCGCAGTTTGCGGAAGCCCTGGCTGGCCTGGACCGGCGCCGCAACCGGCGCCGGTGCGGAAGGCAGCAGGCGCAGGTTGGCCGCCACGGTCACACCGCCGTTGCTCCAGTTCAGCTCAAAGCTGCCGTCCGGACGGCGCTTGCGCTGCGCTGCATCGATCATTTTCTTCAAGCCGAAGTGTCCATTTTCTTCCAGCACCACCACTTTCCTGCCGTCCGGCGTGAAAGCCGTGATGCGCGAACCTGGAACGCCTTGCGGGTTGGGCCATACCATCGACACCCATGGCTGCTGCTGGCCTTTCCAGCGTACCGACTGGCCGTCGATTTCGATGGTGTATTCGCTGACGCCGGTCACGGCGACGGTCTGCAGCTCGAAGCGGGTTTGCGCTTCTTCGCTGCTGGCTGCCTGGTTGGCGACGCCGTTGGCGCTGAGCGGCGCGATCCAGCCCGGGAAGGCGTTAGCGACGGCAGGCGACAGGGTAATGCCCATATTGGCCCAGGTCTTGGCGCTCAGCGAGTCGCCGCGGCGTACCACCAGCGGGCCGATGGTGGTGTTGAAGAACTTCGCCACTGCGCCTTCCGGACCGAACACCTGGCCGATTTCGGCATTGCTTGCCTCCAGCTTGGATTCGGTCGCGAACGGGTACTTGGTCTGCAGGTCGCGGCGGAACGGCTCCAGCACCTGCGCCGCCCACACCTTGTTGATTTCGGCTTCGGTAGGCTGCACGATGACGGCGAAGGTTTGCATCAGCGGGCGCACCAGCAGCGGACGGATGGCCTGTTTCTGCGGATCGTTCATGCCCACCAGCATCTGCTCGTCGACATACTTCAGCGCGTCAGCCAGTTCGGAACCGCTGCCGTCCAGCGTCTGCTGCATCAGCTGCTTGGCGCCGGGGCCGGGATCGCCCTGGTTGCGGATCTGGTTGAAGCGGGCGCGCAGCTTGCCCAGGTTGTCCATATAGCCGCGCATCAGCGAGGCGTTGTTGTCCTTGACCACCACCAGTTGCGCTACGCCGGAGAATTCGCGGCCAACCGGGCCCAGTGGCAGCGGTGCGCCCGGCTGGCCTTGTGGATTGGCCGGCAGGTTGATGTTCACCTGCGAAGGCTTCTGGCGCAGGATGGTTTCGCGGAACCAGTCGCCGATGCCGCGCTGGGCGCGCTGCAGGCCGCTATCGAGCAGGGAAGGGTTGTCCCACGAGGTTTCCTGGTAGACGGTGGTGACCAGCTTGGAAATCGGCGAAGTCGCCGGATCGCCAAGTCGGTTCATTGCGCCGGCCGCCGCTTCAAAACCGTTCAGGTCCTTGATTGCCACGCCCTGCAGGAACTTCTGCCATTCCTTGGCATAGTCGTTCTTGTAAAGGTCGACCAGGGCTTTCTGGATCTGCTCAGGGCTGCCTTCCAGCGTCAGGTCGTCCTTGGCGGCGGTTTTGAGCACCCAGTCGGCGCTTTGCAGTTCATGGTTGGCGGCTTCCTTGAAGGCGTCGCGCACATAGCCTTCCCACGCCGCACGGGTGTAGGCGCCGGAAATCGAATAGCTGCCCAGCACCAGCTCGCGGTCCTGGTCGCCCACGATACGGGCCACGGTCATGGACGGGAAGCGGGTCGAGGCGCGCGCCTTGACGTCGGCGTACACGCGCTCGCGCGCCGGCATGCCGCGCACCACGCCGCGCAGGGTGATGCGCGACTGGTCGACCAGGGTCAGGCGGTTTTCGACCGTCGGCCAGGAGGGATCGTTGATCTCGGACAGGTAGAAGGCAATCAGGCGTTCCGCACTGCGGATCATCTGCTCGCGCGGCATGGCGCCGCGGTTCGATTCCAGCCAAACGCGCCAGAAGCGGGTCAACTGGTCGTTCAGGTGGCTGGCTTCGGCGCGCGATTTATCGCCCAGCATCAGATAGGTTTTCAGCGCGTTGTAGGCGTCTTCCACATTTTCCGGAGAAGCGTCCTTGAACTGCTGCGGTCCGGCTTGTGCGACGGCCGGCGCCGGGGTCGCGCCGGCGGCAGGTGCCGCGCCGGCCGCTGCCGCGGCAGGGGTTGCGGCGGCATTGCGCGCCAGCGGCTGCAGGCGTTCGGCATTGGTGTTGACTTCGCCGAGGAAGGTCTCCAGCGATTGGCCAACTGGTTTCAGCATCACTTCACGTACACCGGCGAAGTATTCCTCGCGCAGCTTGCGTTCCAGGTAGGCGCCCTGGTACAGGCCCAGGCTGACCGACAGCGGACGGTTGTCGCGGAAGCGGTCCAGCTGTTCGATACGGTCCTGCAGGATTTCCAGCGCCTCCAGGCGTGCCGCCAGGTCAGGGCGCTGTTTCTGCAGCTTGACTGCCTTATCCAGGTCGGCCTGCACATTGGCCACCAGGGTGCGGTTACCCATGTACGACCAGCTCCAGCCGCCCAGCAGCAGGCCGCTCAGGGCTACGGCGCCGAAGAAGGCGGCGTAGCGCATGCGGACCTTGGCCGGGCTGGCGTACTGCGCCACCAGGTTGCGGTCCGCAAAGATCACGTTGCGGAACAGTTTGAGCAGGAAGTAGCCATGCTGCTGTTCGCTGCCGTGGTGTTCCTGGCGTTGCAGGCTGAGGTCGAAACGCTGTGCCACGCGGTGCGATGTGGCGGAAACGCCTTCGCCTTCCTGCAGCGCGCTGGTGAAGTAGAAGCCGCGGAACACGGGTTTGAACTGGAAAGGATTTTCTTCGAACAGGGTCGCGATGAAGGTGCGCAGGGGCGCCTTGACCGAGTTGAATTCCAGCGGGAAGGTGAACACGCCGGACGGCAGGCGTTCGCGCCACTGCAGGGCCATATTGGCCAGGCTCATTTCCTTCAGGCCTTCGTACAGCTCGTCGAAGCGCGCGTCGAACTGGCGCAGCAGGTCTTCGTTCGGCTGGTTCTTGTGGTAGGGCAGGGTGGCGCCCCAGACGCGGTCGCGCTCACCGATTTCGGTATCGTGGAAGAAGTCGGTGAAGCCGTTGATCAGGTCCGCCTTGGTGAAGACGATGTAGACCGGTGCATGCACCTCCAGCTTTTCGGTCAGCTCCTGCACGCGCTGGCGCAGGTTCTTGGCCAGCTCGATGGCGAATTCAGGACGCTTGCCGGTCAGTTCGGCGATGCTGACGGCGATGATGATGCCGTTGATCGGCGCCTTCTTGCGGTACTTCTTCAGCAGCCCGAGGAAGCCGAACCACTCGGCGCGGTCTTCATCGTTGACTGCGTAGCGGCCCGCGGTATCCAGCAGGATGCCGTCGGTGGTGAAGAACCAGTCGCAGTTACGGGTGCCGCCCACGCCTTGCACGATGCGGCTGCCGGCCAGCGGGAACTGCAGGCCCGAGTTGGCGATTGCCGTGCTCTTGCCGGCGGCCGGGTTACCAATGATCATGTACCAGGGCAGCTCGTACAAGGCCGCGCTGCCGGAGCGCAGGCCCAGCTTGGAAGTCTTGATGGTCTGGATCGCATCCAGCATGCGCTTGCGCAGCGCTTCCGTTTCGTGGCGCGGCGCCGGTTCGGCCTTGGCCTGCGTGGTGACGGCCTGCTGTTCCAGCATGCTGCCCAGCTGGTTGGCGGCGCGGCGCGCGCGATAGCGGCGCCATGACCAGACCATTATGCCAAGCAGCAGCGCTGCTGCCAACACGGCAAAGGCCAGGGTGTATGGCAATTCCAGCAGTACCGCCGCGACCAGCAGGAATGCCGCGAAGGCAAGCCAGCCATAGATCAGGAAGGCGGTGCGCGAGGTCAGGATTTCCCGGATTCTGTGCATCATTTTTTACTCTTGCAAGGTTAGCTAAGGGATGGCGCTTTACTTGCCGGGGCCGGGAGCGGGCCGACCAGCAAGGCGTAACGTTGGGTTGGGTCGCTGTTGGCCAGCGCGAGCGCAATGCCGCTGCTGTCCATTGCCTGGTGATGGGCCAGCGCAATCGCCGCCAGGGCGCCGACAGCGCCCGTGTGGCCGCAGCTTGCACCGACGCAGGCCAGCGAAGTATTGGCGTCCAGCCCTGGGACTGCAGCCTCGACGCATTGCATCAGGTCCGACATCAGGGCAGCGCGGTGATCGGTATCGGCGGCAACATAGGCCGGCTTCGCGCCATCGGCCTGGACCAGGGCTTCCTGCGCCAGTTCGCGCAGCGTTGCATCTTCCTTCGCGTGCAGCGCGAGCAGGCGCAACTCTTCGCCAGCTTCGGGCTGCGACTGCAGCAGGATGCCCGCGGCACCTTCCGCCGGCATGCGCCCGTTCGGATTGCGCGCGCCGTACAGCTTGCCGTTGACAGCCAGGTTTTCGACCGCATCGGCATCGATATCGGAACCGCATGCCAGCAGCAGGTTGAGCGCGGGGGCGTCGGCGCCGGCCGCCTGGGCCGACACTGCGCGCAGCGCGGCAAGGGTGGTTGCCGGTGCTGGCGGTACAGCGCTTGCGAAGGCATGTGCTGCCGCTGCAGGCTGGCGCACAGCCAGCTGCTCCAGCGGCCAGCCCGCCTCAGTGATGGAATATTCCAGCCAGCGCGTAGCCAGCACCTGCGTAGTGGCCGGCCAGTCCTGTGGCAGCAGGGGGATCAGTTGCAGCACGCCATCGCTGCCGCTTTCCGAGGCTTGTGCAGCGAGCCTGGCGGCGATATCGCCGCCCAGCGCCATGGCGCGCAGGTGCTGCGCCGACGGCGTGCGCGGAGCCGGCTGCAGGGAAGACAGCCATTCTTCCAGCGGCCCCAGGGCAATATCCGCCACGCGCCCGGCAAGCAGCGGAAAGCCTTGCAAATCCGTGAGTTCAGGATCGAGGTCCAGGCGCGCTTCGCCCTCGGCGATGGCAGCCGCCAGTTCAGCCGGCGAGTCGCCGTGCGCCATGCGCAGGGCAGTGCCTGCGACAGCAAATTGCATCCACGGTGCGGCTGCATGCGCGACGTTTGCGGCGCCATGTGCGTCGCCCGAGCCCTGCGTCGCCCGGCCGGCCTGCAGCTCCGGGGTGGCTGGGGCTTGGGCGCCGCCGGCACCTGCCGTCACCGCCTCCGGTGCGGCGAAAGTCTTCCGCGCCAGCACGAAGCCCATGATAAGCGTGAGCGGCATGACCAGCATGGCCAGCGTCAGGTCGCCCGTGTCGGGCATGCGCGTGGTAGTGCGCCAGTACCAAACCGCCCCAATCCAGCAAAGACCGAATACACCAAGCACCAGCAAGCTGCGTTTCATCCAATTCTGCATGCCTGCCTCACACCGCGTCCGTCGAATTCTGCTGGCTCGCGATCAGCGTAGCGCCACAACTGGTTTTGTCGCCATGGCGCGCCGCCGGCTTGCCGTCGACGAGCAGGCTCTGGTCACCGCTGGTGATGGTGGTATCGCCGTGAACCGGGCAGGAAACCTTGTGGCCCAGGCCGGCGATCGGCTTGCCGCCGCTATCGCTCTGCTGCGAAGCTTCGACCACGGTGCCCTTATGTGTCGTCTTGTCGCCTAAAAGGATCAGTGCTCCTGGCATTTCGTACCCCTATTTCTTTCTCACGCCGTCCACACGCAACTCGGTGTGGCCGAAATCCATCATTTTCCAGCGGCCGCCCCAGGTCAGGCCCAGGCTTTCCGCCACTTCACCAAACAACTGGTAGCCGCGCATGGCCCACGGATCACGCTCCGAGATCACCAGCTTGCCCTCGCGCAGGAAGGCGCAGTCGGCGGCCAGGCCATACTGGTGCCAGCTCTGGAAGGCCTTGGCATTGGTTACGTTGCTGCCTTGCGCCGCCAGCGCATCCTGCCGTTCGGGGCTGCGGTAGCCTTCCAGGATGGCCATGTCATAGCCATGGCGCTCCTTCATGATGCGGAACGCCTGCAGCAAGCGCTGCGAATATTCCTTATCCAGCAAGGCCCAGTCGCGGCTCGCCGACACCAGGTTAGGACGCACGACTTCCACTTCCGGCGTCATGAACAGCACCGGCGGCAGGGCCGGCGGCGGAACGAGCTGCTCGCCCTGCAGCAGTGCCGATACCTGCTGGTTCGCTTCGCGCACCGGTGCATCGAAACCGCCCACCATGGTGCGGCTGCTCGCCATCCACGCCACGCCAGCGGGCAGCAGCATGATCACCAGCGCCGCAATCGCGGTCCATTTATGCTCGCGCAGGAAGTTGCCGCCCTGGCGTACGGCGAATGCCGATTCCGATCCCAGCGCGCCGGCCTGTGCGCCGCCGCGGCGTGCGATGTTTTGCATACTGCGCTGGACGCGGCTGCCTACCAGCTCCAGGCGGCGCGAGACATAGGCCCGTCCCGCAGGGAACAGGACCATCCAGCTCAGCGCGCAAGCCAGCAGGAAATACAGCACGACGGCAACGAACACCACTATTGACCTCTGGAATCTAAATTACCAATTTGATAACACTGCGGGCGCGTGTCGCCTTAGCAATAAGTTATTTGCGGGAAAGTATATCTTGAAGTTCTGATAATCCGCTTTTGCCGGGATTTCAATCGTGCGCACCCCCGTTAGCGGCTCTGCGCTCTAGAGTGCGCACCTTTTTCCATAGGTAAAGTATATTAATGATAACCTTTGCCAGGAGTAATCCATTGTCATCAAGCAACGAAACCCGGAAACCGGCAGGCCGTCCAAGCCTGCTTACGGCTGAGCAGCAAAATGCTCTAGAGAATCAACCAGCTTCCCCTGCGGAATTCGAGCCGCCGCTGGTCGCGGAAGCACCGCGCCGCAAGCACCTGTGGATTGCCGGCGGCGTCAGCGTGCTGGTTGTCGCAGTCGCTTTGGCGTTCGTGTCGTTCGGCGACAGCGAGCCGGCTGCCGAAACTTTGGCTGCCACACCGGCGCCGGCGCCAGCTACCCCGCCTGCAGTCACACCGGCAGCTGCCAACGCAGTGGTCGCGGAGACTGTGCAGCCAGCGGACAATTCCCCGCTCGCCGCGTTGACCGCGCCAGCGCCGCAAGTCGCGGCCATCATCGATGAATCGCCGCCGCCTGTCGCCGGCAAACCAAAAGAATCCTTGAAGCAGATGCTGGAAGGCGGTGCGCCGGCAGCATCCAGGCCTGTGGCAGCAAAGGCGGTACGCAAGCCAGCCAAGGAAAAGCCAGTCAAGGAAGCGGAGCCGGAAGCCACGCAGCCATCGGCGGAAGAAGAGAACGACTTGCAGCTCCTGGCGGCCCTGGTTGCCCACGCCAAGTACGATACTTCCGCGAGCGCCCGCGTCTCCTTGCCGAAGGCGCTTGACCAATGCAAGAAGCAGGGCAAGCAGGACGCCGCCCGCTGCCGTATTCGCGTCTGTGAAGGCCGTTGGAAGAAAAACGAATGCCGCGTGTACAGCCGCAGCAAGCTTGAGAAAACTGCGACGGGCGCATGAGACCTGGCAGCGGCTGGCGCCGCCCCGCGCCAGCCGCCTTTTGGGCTACCTTGCGTTTCTGCCCTTTCAGCCAGATTTGCTTGCGATCCGCGATATAACTGCTCACCAGCGACGACAATCCCTACGTGTGCCCTCCCGGCGGCACCTCGATTCCAACTTCAGGCTTGCTTTGAATCTGGATATGTCGCGTCCTCTGTAAAGCTGACGATTCCCACCATGTAATGCAAGGTGGCCATCTGTGCTTGGGCGTCGACATTGGCAAGGGCCGTGGCAAGCATCGCGGCTCCAAATCTGATTCGAGATTTCATTTTTCCGGTGCGCTGGACAATAGGGAGACCACCAGGGCGGAGACAGAATAGGTAGCTCTGTGAATCGTGCCGTCCGACGGCACCGTCACGGCGCCATCAAAACCGCATGCCAAAGTGGCGAAGCGGCGACCGCCTGGCATTTTTTTCACCGGCTTCTCTATCGTCAAACGCGTATCCTGCAACGCGAGGGAGGGAAGGGGAAACTCGAAAACCTCCGTCAGCACCAGTGTTTCTTCCGGCGCTGCCAGATGGAGCATGTCCCTCAGCTTTTCAGGCGAGCCGCAATGCTGTTGTACTAACTGGGTAAAGGAGTCGGCGTCGATGGTTTCCAAAGCGAACTTGGGCAACGCCGTGTACCTGATCGTCTCAAGCGCCGTGGAATCGGGTGCCAACCGCACACTCCAGCCCAAGGAGGCCTGGCCCTGCCAGTTTTCCAAGCGGAGGTCTTGCAAGCGCGGCAGCTTTTCGATTTTTCTCCAGTCGCCACTGTTCGACGGAATCGGATTCACACCGGCCTTACGAAGAAGCGCCGTGATGTCCCGTCCTAAGAAAAAGCCCCGATGGTGACGTGAGGTTCGCACTGGCTTCCCATCGTGGAAAGCCTTCAGCCCCGGAAAGGTCTTATCTGAATTTTCTTCGCCCTCACCAAGGCTCCCGAACAGCGGGGTGGCTGCATAAAAGCCCGCGTACTGCGGCTGCCCGGTAGCGTTCCGCACCGATATCGCCAATTCAACGTCATGACCGGTTATTCGAAGTTGAACGTCTTCGACCGTCGTTTCGCCCAACTGAAAGCCCAGTGTCAGCGGGACCCCGTTCTCGAATTCGTAAGCAAAGCCCGTGCTGGCGAAGCAGGCGAAAGTTATGAAAGCCAGCGTTGACTTAAGTTGCATCAGATGGGCCGCTCGATACCTGGGACAAGCATAAAAGAACTATTCCAGCGAACGTGCTCACAGCCGCTTGAACTTGCCGGTTTCGAGAAGCTGGAATTGTGGATTGTTGTCTTCATCTACGCAGGTATATTTCTCAGTTAAGTTGCAGCGCTCATTCAGTTGATCGACGATCTTTCCAGACTTGATTGACAGATAAACACCCCCCATAACTTCGCGGTCTTCTTTTGTCTTTGCCCCCAGATCGTTTACCCGAACTACCACAATGCCTTTTAATGGAGGAAGTACGTGAAAGACGGGGTGCTGGTTGTGCGAAAAAGGCGTTGAGTAGTGATCGGCGAAGGATGCGCCGCCTCTTCGATAGTCGTGATTTCCAACTAGCTGCGCGATATAGTTCGTGCTTTCTTTCTTAGCGATATATGAATTGAACACCGGCGAACACTTATCCAATTCGCGTTGCAACTCGCCGGCAAGCCCTACCTGGGCGGCACAATGATTGGCAAAAATATCAGTGTCGTAAGGCAGGTGGGATGCGGTGAGGCCCGCCAGCTCTGGGAATGGCACTTTCGGGTCAGCAGTTCGAACAAAGCTGTAGAAAATCTCGGCGCCTGCTGCGACCAAAAGCCTATCTCCGTCGACCCAAACGTCTTCGAATTGTTCACGGCACACGTCCGTCGGACCTTCGAGTCGGTAGTAGAATCCCTTTGCTGGTAACGACACGCCAAACTCTTTCTTGGTGAATGAGCCGAGCTCCCTCTCGTCAACGCCGCCTTTCATCGCCATTTGAAAAAGCATGTGGTACGAGTATTTTGTTCTTGTATACGTACCCAGGCAACGTGGCCCGAAATTGGTCCGGTTGTTGACAAGCTGAATCGTCTTTTGATCTGGTGGCGCGATGTTCTTTTGATGGCTGTAGAAGCCTCGGGCCCTTTCAAATTTCCATGTTCCTGCAAGCTCGGCTGCAGTTGACGAAGAAATTGCGAACAGGCTTATAGCAGACAGCGCAATGATCGGAATGGATCTATTCATTTTCAGTAATCTTCGGGTGTAACTGTGTGCGTGGGTAAATCGCGTCAGGAGTACAAAACCATGCAAAAGGCCTTGCTCGGCGATTTCAAGTTCATTGAGACGTCTACTTGCAGTCAATGATGCAAATCTGCTTGCCATCAGGGCGCTTGTACATCATTGGTTTAACTGGATCGGAGAAACGGGCGAAGCCAACGTCTTCCTGTCCAAACCATTCCACCTTGTTCTTCTCTTCGCGTTCGGCGTTGTACAAACTGAGGAGACGGAGAAGTGTGCAGCATGCTGATCCCGGGCCATCCTTGCGCCAGGTTTGCCGCGCTATAGCAACTCTCTTTCGAAAGTGAAGGGCACATGGCCTGGAGGCTTGAGTCGAAGTAGTTCAAAAACCGCCAGGTGGCGTTGTCGCGCTTCGCACCATCTGCTGGGGCCAGGTAAATCGCATTACCGACCTTAAAAACACGGTCGCCGGTCCGCTTGCCAGTTTTTGCGCTGATGGCGAATCCGTCTTTATCAAACACTACTTTGAAGAAGACATTGGAGAGATCTTTCTGGGGCGCGAGGTAAGGGCTACGTTTTGCCTCGTCCTGTAGTTCGTCGGTCTCTTCGCCGGGCATGCTGCCGCCAGCACTGGCCAACCAATAGCGAATCGGCCAGTTGGATTCTGGCTGGTATTCCGCTCCCGAGATGAAGTCACTGCGGCGCACCCAGCCTGCTTTTCCTTTGATATTGCATCGTACCCAGCCATCCTCGCTTTTCCCCAGGCAGGTATGGGCAAAGCCTGTGGGGCCAATCGCGTAGTAGGTCAGATCGTAAAATTCTGCCAGCGGTTTCTCGTCGTTTTTCGCCTTGTAGACTTTCAGGGTTCTGTTTTGCGGAAAAATAGGGGCCTTGAGATCTGGACCGAAAAGAGTATATGCCTGCGCGACCTGCATCAGGCCGATCAGCGCGATGGCGAGGGTAAGTGATTTGGCGGCCATGTTCAGGTTCAACAATTCGATGAGATAAAGTAGGCGTGACTATGCTTTGCTGATGCTCGCGGAAGCCAGTCATCTGCACGAAGCGTGTAGGGATTGGCTTGGCGTCATTCTTGTTTTTATAGACTTTCAGAGTCCCGTTCGCTGGGAATATCGGGCTCGTGAGGTCGTTCCCGAAATTGCTAAAAGTTTTACCGCTACTGGAGTTCCCTGCATAGCTCAATGGAGCCATGAGCGTTAACGCCAGCGCAAGTACGGTTGTTTTAATGTCCATGCCTCAGTTCGAGGTGGCCTTAAATAGCAATTCTTGGAATAACTACCCCTAACTATGTCTGGTAATTGGAGGAACCATGCTGCAGAAAGTTCTCCATGCGGTTTGCTCGTTATTTGGGTCATTTAATGGAAGTTTGGCGATCAATTTTCTACCGCGCACCAGATTTGAAAGCTGCGGTTTCGGATTTTCACTGTAAACGATAACGCCATCCAGACCCTTTGTGGAATATCCAGGGTACGTCCTTCCCAGCATTTGATCGAGTTCTGCAATGGATCTCCTGTCTTCTTGCACTATCGCATTATTGATTAAATCCCGCGGAATCCATTCAGGCGCAGGGAAGGCCTGCATATCTGGTCTACCGCAATCTTCGCCGGCGTTTAGATGCTTTTCGATTATCTTCTCAATGCGTTGATTGCTCGACGCATTCACCCAAAGAAAGTAAGGACCGCCCGCAAATCCTGCCTCGCTCGAACTGGAGAAGGCAATGAGTGCTAAACAGAGTAGTGTCTTGAATGCGGGACTGGATGACGCTCCCATCATTTGCAGTCCATCTCGATTCTCCAAATTCATCAGCATGAGCTTGTCCTGAAAAACTGATCCATATTATCTTATGTAAGACTTCGTTGCCGTTGCTTAAAATAATAAACGTCGGCACTGATTTGTCAGCCGTATTCGACTCATTTGCCGCGGATCGAACGTTTGGCGAACCTCTGCATTCGCACGTAGTTTTCTCGTGTACGGCGAGCACTGCAGGTTCCTCAGCCTTAGGCACATCGACAATGCTGTTTCCTCCGACGTAGACGATCGCTGACTGCATACGTATTTGAGTTCTTGCGAATCGGGGCAACAGGCTTGAGCATTAAACATGCGCCATTGGAGCCCGCCTCGTTAGCTAATGAATGGGACTTAAATCAAATTGGTCTGGTAATTGGTGGCACCATGAGGCAAAAGGCTTGCCATATGATTTCATCATTTGATCCTTTTTTTAATCGCTCTTTTATTATTATTTTTCTACCTCGTACGAAATTCAAAAAATGAGGCGTGGGGGATTCAGTATAAACGATGATTCCATCCAGGCCTTGGCTGGAATATTCTGGATATTTTTTTCGTAAAAGCTTATCCAGAGTGGAAATCGAATTCTTATTATCGTGAATAACTGCTTTGTCAATTAAGTCACGAGATATCCATTCGGGAGCGGGAACAATTTTCATGTCTGGCTCACCGCAGTCTTCTCTTTGGCTCCGGTTGCTTGCTATGACATCGTCGATATGGGTATTTTTAGAGAAGTTGATCCATAAGAAATATGGCCCTCCAGCAAATCCGGCATTGCTAAAGCTTGAGCTGGTCAAAAAAATTAAAAGAAAGAACGCGATAGTTATCTTTTTCGTCATCAAACTTTAGCTTTATGTTGTTGAATTTCTTGGGTTTGTTCACCCAATATTAAATTGTTTGTTAACGACATCGGAATCGATAATTTAAACAGCGCGTTCCGTAAGGGCTCTCGCAGATACCGATTCGAGCGATGCATGAGGGCGCGACTCGGTTACAGGTGAAAACAGTGTTGCCCTAGTAATGATTGCGAAGGGCAGTATTCATAGCTGTTATGGATTGGTAATCTTTTGAAACTTTCCGTTTGGAGCTAGTTTCGCGACCGCCTGTCCCTCAGCAAGGCAGACGTATTCTAGATTGAGATGGCAGCCGGAGATCTGGTCGACGACTTTTCCGTTGACTACCGAAAGATAAACTCCAGCCATTATGTCTCGCTCTTCATTGCGAACTACCTCAAAATCGTCCACTCGTAACAAAACTACTTGGTTCATTGGCGTGAATACGAGGAATGTAGCCGGTGCTTTCTGTTTAAATGGAGGGGAAAAGCCGTCAGCATATCTATGGCCTCCCATTGTGTAATTATGGTTACCAACCAGCTTCATCAGCGGGTCATCGCTCTTAGGGTCTGCGACGTAAGGGAAGAATTCAGGAGCGCATTTGTCAGAGGTTTGAGGTTTTCCTTTGGAATTCGTAATCTTCGGCCGGCAGGTATCATAATAACGATCGAAATCCATAGGCAGGCGCGATAGCTTGTAACCAGAGATTAAACTGTCATTCTTCGATTGGGTGGCATTATGGTAAGCGGCACCGTGATCAGGTTGCGTTTTTCCATAGATATAGAATATGTCTCCTGCCGGGATTAGAATTTTATCGTTAACAACAAAAAATTCCATTACCGGACTTGCGCAATATTCTGGGTTCGGCTTAAGTTTATAGACCATTTTCGTTTTCAATAGAGAAATGCCAAAATTTTTCACAAGAAAACGGTCAACTTGAGTTTCGGAAATTCCCTCTTTTGTCATCGCTTGGAATACCTCTGGAAAGAGATAATCTGTAGCGATTAGGCGTGCCGTACAGTTTTCAGATAGCTGAATAATGTTATCTTGGAATTTGATGATGGGAAATTTTGAGGCTTTTTTTGCCGGAGCATTGCTTTCGTAATCAACAGAGCGTTCGAGTTTCCAAGTGCCCTCAACGGGGGCAGCTTGAGTATTAATTGCTGTGAGAAGAACGCCGACGAATGTCAGCCATATAGGGAAAATTGATTTCATGTCGTTAATGGTTTGCGTCGTATATATTGTTACGAAATAATCGCATTTCAGATTGCCTGCGTGCTGTCAACGCACCTCCGCTGGTGATGTCAGCAAACTCATCGCAGCAGCCGCCGTAGTTTTTGGTATTTAGCTTGGCAAGTAACTTTATGAATTTTTTCAGCCCGCCTGTGTTGAATGCAAGACTCATCAGGGCATCAAATTCATGCTGGTGCAGGGGCACTTGAAGGCTGGGCAGAATACGATTGCGTATCCGTTCGACGTCTTCAGCGAACAGGGCCCGCTCTTCCTCAACTGTAATGCCGGCTGCATACTTTTTATAGGCAACGCTACCTGAACTTGCGAGCTCCGCACATGATCGCTCGCCATCGACTAAATGCCCGACGCCAACTGTGCATTGATCTTTTACGTCGTAAGGAGCGAGATGGCTAGTGGTTAGGTCGCCATTCTCCCAGACTCGAATAAAGTCCAAGCCTAGTTGCGATACATGGAGGCTGTCGGGGTCTTTTCGCGTCGTAGCGGCTGGCCCGGCCGTGACCGGGCTTTTCTTGCTCCCTTTGCCGGCAGCAGGCGGCGGTTTTTGAGCTTGCGGATTGGTGGCTGGTGGTTTAGCGGGCGGCTTAGGCGCAGGTGTCGGCTTTTGGGTCGCAACTGGCGCGGAAATTGGTGCCTCAACAGGTAGCGTTGGTGTACTGCCGCCACAATTGACTAAGCTAAGCCGGCCCTCGCGCCTTGCAATTGTAGCGATTGGGTCGCCATCAGCCGCCTCTCGGGTCTTAGCGTAGTATCGAGGTAGCAGGTATTTTTCCTTGAACATACGTACATCCATATGCACCCACGCATCAGTGATGTGTTTGGGCTCAAGTGAAATGCAGTTTTCCGTATCCCATTTTGGACGAGCCTTCATCCTGCTAACGAATACCTTATTCTTTAGGGACTCTAGGGCGTCACCGGTTACCTCGGAATTATTGCTAACACGCAAGAAATGCACGTCGCATGCGTTGCCCAGATGGTTCGTGGTGAAGATACCCATTTGTTTGGCTCGCTTCCAGCAGCGATAGCCGGACGCGACATACCCGAACTTGAAGCCTAACTGGCTCTCCTTGGCATCCAAGTAGAAGAGTGCCGCTCGTAGACTCCAGAACAGCGCGCGGTGAATTCCTGGTTTTTCCACTCCGGCAACGTTGGCGCCGTTTTTCAGGTGACTGACAGAGGCAGACCCCAGCCTAGCCTTGCCAAAACCATTACAGCGGTCAGCTACACTTGCCCCATGCGCACCGCATTGGCAAGCAAATGGATGGAATGAGATTGGATATTTGATTAGGAACTCGTCGATTGCAGTAAGGACGGCGCCACAAACTTTGCCGCTCTCTGCTACCCCCATATAGTCACGCTGAAACTGCTTCACAGCCTTTTCCGTAGCTACTGTAAATTCGTCGAGAGAAGCTGGGTCATGGATTGTATTGCCAAAACCCATGAGACGGAGGTTCAGTTCTTCGATCAGTTGGCCTTTGTCGCCGAGCTTAATACACCCACTTTGGTCGCAAACCGGGGTAACAACGGTTTTCGGCGTACCATTTGGCCCACGGTCTTCTTCCTTGGCGACAGGTACTGGTGTAGTGACAACAGTTGCTTTCGCTGGGATCGATTCAGTACTGGCCCCCTCGTTCGCAGGGACCGCAACAGTGGGGGCTTGAGTCGCAGCCTCCGAAGGTATAGGGGCCGATGATGAAGGCGTAGTCGGCGTTCCTGTAACGTTTAAAGTAGTTTCTTGCCCCGATACTGAGGCAGGTAACGATGTGGACGCAGACAATGCACCCGGCGCCGGCTGTGCAATGCTATTTGATGTTGCCGCAGGCGATGGCGAGGCACCAGTTGCTGTTCCTGTGTCGTTTGAGACTGGTCCTTGAATTGATACGGGCTCAGAAGTTGGCGCAGTAGATGGAGCCGTGGCATTTGATGTTGCAGCCCCTGATCGCGCTGGCTTATTCGGAACTTTGAGTATCTGATCAATATGGATAATGTCTGTCACTGCAATGCCATTTAATGCAGCCAAGTCTGCGGCAGTAGTTTCGAATTGGCTTGCAATATGGCCCAGCGTATCGTCTTTGCAGACTTTATACGTTTTGCGCTGGTAATTACCAGGATTTCCTTGGTGTTCCTTCGCGTTTAGGTTTTCTTTCCGTTTTTCGCTAACAAGCTTGATGCGGAAGTCTTCGGACCAAGGAATGATCTTTTTGATCTCCTTGAATTCGTTTGTGCCGAAGCGCTCGACGTATACGGTCAAGATTGTGCCTATGATTGACGCGAATGACGAAAACTTTCCTTCCGTGTTCGTGACACCTCTTGCGACAATTTGAGTGCCTTGACGAACTTGATATCGCAGACCAGCGATACGCTTACCAAACGGGTCAACCAGCTTTACGTTCACGATGCTGCGAAGTGCATCATCGATTTTTGTTTTGTTAAATTCCATAGCTTCTTACTCGTCGTCGTAGTCGTAAATCAGACCCCATTCAGTCTGCTTAGGACCAACCAGGACTTCAATTTTTTCTTTGTCTTTGACATACAGTTGATCGGTTCGGCCGTGTTGATCCAGTAAGCCCCGAACAACCTTCCCATCGGTGCGTTTAGCCGCGTAAGTGATCCCAGCCAGTTCATGCTGGATGAAGAGATCGTGTACGTCCAACCTATTGCTGTACTTTTCCGGATAGTTCGTTACCGCGAGCTTAGGAAGATTCGGCAGTCCAATGCTGCCATCCGACGGGCCTCCCAGTTCCTTCATGCTGGCCTTGAATTCGACCTTGCCAGGTGCATTCAGCGTGATGTTCCCGCCCTCGATGCGTATTGCTGCGCCTTGGGTCGTAAGCAGCACATGCTGTTTGGCGGCGATATTTACTTCGGCGTTGATGCTGGCGACGGCAACTGCCTTGTCGGCGGTCAGCATGGTCGCGGCATCCTGGCTTTGGCTGCTGTACTTCCCGCTCGCCGCGTGCAGGTGCAGGCCGGTTTCCTGGTTCGGCTTATCCTTGGCGTCCGCTTTGCCGTAGGTGAACAGGCTGATGCCACCAGCGGAGGAATGCAGCAGGTTCGCCTGCGCGGCGAAGTTGATGTCCTGGCTGGCGGTCACGCTGCTGGACGTTTCGGACGCAAGCAGTGCGTCGGCAGGCGTGGCCGCGACGATACCGGATGGGCTGTCGACCTGCAGCAGCGGAGCGTCGAAAGCCGGTGCGCCGCTGTTTGCACGCGAGGACAGGGTATCGGCGGTGCGTTGCAAGCCTTCGGTCACCGGCAGCTTGTCGGCTTCCTCTTGTTTCGGCAAGTTGGCTTTGTGGGTCTTTGCCTGCTCGGCCAGGGCAATTTGCAGTTGCCTCGCGCTTTCAACCTGGTTCTGGGCGGGACGTGCGTCCAGCACATTGCCGCTGGCGCCGCGCGCTGCGTGAGTGGAGAGCAGCATGCCTTGGCCGGAACGCAGGGCGAGGGCATGTTCGGTCTTCAGCTCCGCGCCAAAACCGACAGCATGCAGGCGCTGGTTGTCGCTTTGGTGTCGCAGGTGGCCGAGGTTCAGTTCAGCTGTGCCCTGGTGCGGCTTGGCGTGGCGCTGCAGGGCTACGCGCGACTGGCCGGGCGAGTCGTCGAATACCAGCTGGCTGTAGGCGCCCGCGCCGGCCTGGCTGCTTTGCATGGCCTGGCTTTTCAGGCCCGACAGCGATGCCGGGTGGGCGTGACCGCCGGACTCGCCGGGGAACCATACGGGCGCATTACCGGTGGCTGCGCCGGTGCCTGCGCCGATCTTGTTGTGTTGGGCGTCGGCCTGGCCGTCGCCGTTGTACAGGGCGCCAATAATGACGGGGCGGTCGATATCGCCTTCGAGGAAGTCAACCAGCACTTCCTGGCCAACGCGCGGCAGGGTATTGCTGCCCCAATTGGCGCCGGCAATCGGCGCCAGCGGGGTGGCGACGCGCACCCAGGTGCCGGCGCTGTCGTCGGCGGGAGCGCCACTGTCGCCTGCTTGCAGCGATGGCGCCAGGCGGCTATGGCTGCTGTCGCCGCGCTGCCAGTGGAATTGCACCTTGACGCGGTGGTCACGGTCAGTATGGATCGGCGCGCCGGATGGGCCCACCACGATGGCGGTCTGCTGTCCCTGCACGGTAGGGCGTTTCCATGGCGCCCCGCTGCGGTAGGGCAGGGCAGCTTCGATGGCGTCGATGCGGTTGCGGTACAGCGGGCGTTCGGCAATGGCGTTGCCGACTGCATGGCGGCTTTCGGCCAGGTCGCCGTCGTTAAGCAGCTGTAGTGCGGCCTGGCCCAGTTCGCGCTGGATATTCGAGCGCATTTGCGCGGCCAGGTTGTTGTGCATCAGGTGCAGCACGCGGATGACGATGAAGTCGCCGCTGTCACCGGTCACCGGCTCGCCTTGCAGGGAGAAGCGCGTGGCCGGGGCCATGGTGCGCACGGTGCCGGCGCCCGTCATGTTCTTGCGTGCGACATCGACTGCCTGCAGGCGGCGTTCGGCAAGGCGCTGGCCGTGTTCGCGGCCGCTGTAGGCATAGGCGCCTGGCACATCGCGGGCGGACAGCGGAATGCCGCCATCGTCGGCACTGGCTGCACTGGCGGCGCGCTGGTCCAGCGTGCGGTAATCCCAGCTTTGCAGCGCGACTTCGCTGGTGAGCAGGCTGGCCTGCATGCGCCAGCGGTCCATGCTGTCTTCGCGCATCACGGCGCCGGCCTGGGTGAAGCGCACTGCTGCCTGCTCGTTGGGCTGGAAGGCACCATTGTGGTCTGCAATCACCAGGAGGTGGCCGTCGCTGCGGTGTTCGAAGTAATAGAACAGGCCTTCTTCCGCCATCAGTCGTTCGGCGAAGGCCCAGTCGCTTTCCTGGTATTGGGTGCACAGGCTGCGCTTTGGATAGGCTGCGCGGTCGGCCAGTTCGAAACGCCACTCGGGCACCAGTTTGCCCTGGCCTTGCCAGCTGCCCAAAACGGCATCGAGGATGTCGCATACCGACAGGTCCTGGAAAACACGGCTGTCACGGTTTTGCGCGAGGAAGGCCGTCCAGGGCTCCAGCCGCACCATGTAGCGCGCCAGGCCGCCGTTGGAGCCGCTCAACTCGATGGCAGTAATATGGCCGTGGAATGGGCGCGGCGCTTCCTTGCTGGCGGCGGTCACCAGCTCCAGTATAGCCGGCTGGCCAAGCAGGGACTTGAGCGGGATCGCTGCGTCGGTGGACAGCGTCGAAATATCGAAGGCGAAGGGTTTGCCGATCGCCTCCTCTCCGCGCACGCATTCGACCAATAGCTGCGCGGCGCCCTGCGGCGTGGTCAGTCGCAGCAGGCGTGTATCTTGAGTGAGGCGGTCCAGCATGAGATTGTGTTTTAGATAACCATACGGACCGCCATTACAGCCTAGAAGTTCTTTTGAAGCAAGAGAGATTCAATTGAATCGCTATACTTGCAAAATGAAAGTCATTTCTTCAAGCGTGCGGCTTCCGCATCCAGCGCCTGGTTGACGTCGCAGAATTTGCGCTGGCTGGTGAACTTGTTGACCTGGCGGAAGGACAGGGCCGGCGCATCGACCGATTCCTGGTCGTCATTTGCTTTCAGTTCCATGACCGTAAAAGTCACGCGGCGGTCGTCCGCCCACATGCCTTCGCGCTCGGCATAGATCACACGCAGGCCGGCCTTGGACTTGAAAGCGCGAAAATCGCTGATGGCGCAGTCGGCGCCCGCATTCAGCTGGAGCGTCGGTATGAACTTTTCGTTGACCTCAAAAGGGATCTGCTCTGCGGGACCTTTGTCGTTGGAGCGGAAGAAGGTGATTGTGCGCAGGGTGTGATTGCCCCTGTCGATATCCGTGTACAGCATTTTCAGCTCGATGCCGTTCGCCGAAATGCTGGTGATGTCGCGTTGCGGGGTGATGGCTTGTTGCGCGTGCAGCGGCAGGCCAATGGCGAGCAGCAGCGCGCCAAGGAATGGGGCTTTCAAAGTGGATCTCCGGTTTATGCGGTGCGTGAGCGTGCGAAGTCGGCCAGCTCGCGCGGGTAGAAGTGATCGTGGCGGTAGGAAGTGTCGTCGATGCCGAGCAGCACGCTGATGGCGGCGGCTTCGAAGGACCAGTAGCCGAAGAATTGGAAGCCCTTGCGGTTGGTACCGAAGTAGGGCTCGTCCTCGCTCATGTCATACCAGGCCTGCAGGTATTCGGCCATCAGGGCGGGGCGCTTCTCAGGCGCCGCGACAAAAATTGGCAGGGTTTGCGAATAGGGCTTGCCGCGCGTGCATTTCTTTGGCGGGGATTCTCGGCCCGCCACGAACGGTGCAACCAGGTGCTCCAGCAGCGCGTCGCGGCGGCGGTTGCCGTAGTCGAGTATCGGCATGATGCGCGCCAGCTTGTCCTGGTGGCCTAGCAGGATGGCGAAGCACACCAGCGACAGGCCGGTGTGATAGTCATCGTCTTGCAGGTCCAGCCAATGCTTGTAGCAGTCCTCGTCCTCGTCGTCCTCCGACGGTGTAAATGGCGCCAGGAAGCGCGCGTAGTTTTCCCAAAAGCTGAGAGCCAGCGGAAAAAAAGTATTGAGGTCCTCCAGTGCATGGCCGGCGCTGTAGCTGTTGCGCAGGTGGTTCACGGATTCCCATGCCAGCCAGTGCGCCCCGTCATACTGGTCCTGGTCGGCGCAGTCGTAACAGACCTTGTCGGTGAAGAGCACCAGGTTTTCTTCGTAGCTGCCATAGCGCATGCGGCTGGAACGGCGCCGCTGTTCGAAATCGGCTGGCGACAGCTTTTTGTGCCGCCAGTATTCGGCCAGTTCGCTGATGCTTTCTGGCGGCGCCAGCTCGGCGCTTTCTTCGATAGCCGGCGCTACGTAGGCTGGCATCCTGCCGGCATTGGCCTGGCGTGCGAAGGCGGCCATGTCCGTCGGGTAGTAGGGCAGGTGGCGATAGCTCGCATCGTCGATGCCCAGCACCAGGGTGATGGCGGCGGCTTCCCACGACCAATAGCCGACGAACTGATAGCCCGATTTGTGCAGGTCATAGTAGTTCTCCCGGCGGCTGGCCTCGTACCATTCTGCGAGGTATTGCGCCATCAGGGCGGGCCGCTCGGAAGGCTGGGCGGCAAAGATCGGCAGCGCTTTGGAGTAAGGCAGGTTGCGGCGGCAGATGCTGACCGCCGGATCGCGGCCTTCGACGCAACAGCTGAGCAGGCGCTCGACCAGCGCATCGCGCTTTTCATTGAGGTAATCGATCAGGGGCACCAGGCGATGCAGCACATCCTGTTTGCCTAGCAGGATGCCGAGGCAAACCATGGTCAATGCCTGGTGGTATTCCGGCCCGGCCAGGGCCACGTGCGGCCACGGCGTCTCGCGATCGTTGCTGTCGTTATAGGCTTTGTTGTAGTGGGCGTAGGTTTCCCAGTATTCGACCGCACGGTCATAGAAAGCTTGCAGTTGAACGATGTCGTGCCCACCGCTGTAGCAGTTGACAAGGAACGCGCTGGCATCGGTCGCCAGGCGCTTGGTGGTGTTCATCAGGTTGTACAGGGGGATCGCCGAGATCATGTCCGGCGCTTGCTGCAGGCGTTCCCGCACATGCTCGAAGGTCTCAAGCTGGTCCAGGAAATTCTCTTCGTAGCCGTAATACCTAAGCAGGGGGTCGCGCAGGGACTGTTGAAAGTCGCTTTCTGACAGCGGGGCGTGCATGGGTGTTGCTCTTTCAGTAACGGTGCGGACCGCCATTACAGCCTAGAATTTCGCGAACGGCAAGAGCGATTCAATTGAATCGGGGGTAGCGTGCGAAAAAAAGCGGGAAGGGCCCGAAAGCCATTCCCGCTTTGTTGTATCGCTTAGACGCTCAGGCGTTTTGCTTAGCCTTGCTTTTCGTCGTCGCCAGCAGTCGCCGGGTATGGACGGTTGACCCACAGGATCCAGTAGCGGGCCAGGTCGGCACGGCCGTCGGCGCCTTGCACGGTTTCCAGGATCTTGATGGCTTCCTCCTTCTTGCCGGCCATTGCGTAGGAGTAGCCCAGGCGCAGCTTGGCGTCTTCCGCATTTTTCAGGCCGCCCTTGGCGATACCGTCCTGGATCAGCTGGATGCCCTTGTCGTACTGGCCCATAGTGACGAAAGCGTAGCCCAGGTTGACCATGCCGGTACCGTTCTTGCCTTTGCGGGCCGAAGATTCAGTGGAGGCGATGTTCTTCATGTCGTCCGCGGCCTGGCGGTCCAGGTCAGCCTTCAGCTTCTTGACTTTGGCGTTCTGGGTGATGGCACCGTTGGCGATACCGGCGTCCAGTGCTGCCTTGCCTTCGATGAACTGGCCTTCCAGCTGGTCGACTTCGGCCAGTTCCAGGTAATCCTGCTCTTCCATCTTGGTGGTGGCCACTTTCTGCAGGCGGATGATGTCAGCCGAGAAGCGGGTGGAGTAGTTTTCCTTGCCGCGGGTGCGGTACAGCATGTCCGACCAGTAGCGGTCACGCGGATGCCAGCGTACCAGGCCTTCCAGCGCGGTCAGGTAGGTGCCCTTGTCTTTCAGGCGGTGCGATGCGTCGGCCAGCATGTGCAGCTCTTCGCGGGTCATTGGCTGGTTGGCCTTGATGCTGTCGTTCAGCTTCTTCAGCAGGTCGGTTTGCACACCCTTGTGGTCGCCCGATTCGAAGCGGATCGCCATGATCTGGCGCGCCACTTTCGGGTCGCCGGACAGTTCGCCGTACTTCTGCAGGTTTTCAATGGTCTTCGGGTAGTTCTTCTGTTCCTGGTAGTAGCCGGCCAGCGCCTGGGTGAACTTGGCTTGCTCAGGTTTGTCGAGGCGGCCGGACGCCAGCACGTACTCCAGCATTTCGATCAGCTTCGGCTTGTTGCCAGCGCCCAGGGCAGTGGCCAGGCGCATGCGGTTGATGACGTACTGTTCGTAAGGGGTCTTGTTCGGCATTGCATCTGCCTGGTCCAGCAAGGCGTTCACTTCGCCATAGTTCTTGGCATCCAGCAGGGGGCTCAGGACTTTACCGTCCAGGAATTTGACCATTTCTTTGCGCACGGTCTCTTGTGGAGCACTGGCGGCAGCCTGTTTGTCTTGCGCGTGGGCGGTCTGGACCAGCGCCGGGACTGCGCCCAGGCCGATGGCTGCCAGCAGCAGGCCGATACGTGCGAAACGATGTTGGGTCATGGTGTGTGATCCTTCTTGTGATTGAGGCAAACGTCTATTCTCCCATAATTTTGTCATGGGACCGCTTTTCTGAAGTAGCCAATTGTAACGATTTCTCAGGGCCGGCAGAAAGCCGCGCCATCGGCCGCAAACAGCATGCAGCGCTCCGGCGGCAGGAATAGCGAGGCCGGCGCACCGGAGGCGGGAACGGGGCAATCCTGCGCCAGTTTCACCGCCAGCGCCTCTTGCATGCCGGGCAAGGCAGCGTAAACAATCGATTGATCGCCAAGGTACTCCACATGGCTGATCGCTACAGCGGCGGCATTGTAAGCTTCTTCGCGCAATTGCAGGTGCTCCGGACGCACGCCAAGCGTGACGCGGCTGCCGCGCTCGATGTCGCCGGGCAGGGCTGCCACTTCGACGATGGCGCCGCCCGGCAGCAGTACCGCGACATGGGTGGCGCCAAGGGCGATCACTTCAGCCGGGATGAAGTTCATGCGCGGCGCGCCCAGGAAGCCGGCCACGAACAGGTTGGCCGGCCTGTTATACAGCTCCTGCGGCGTGCCGGCCTGTTCCACCTTGCCACCGTTGAACACCACGATGCGCTGGCCAAGCGTCATGGCTTCCACTTGGTCGTGCGTCACGTAGATGGTGGTGGTGCCAAGTTCCTTGTGCAGGCGGCCGATTTCCAAACGCATTTGCACGCGCAGCCCGGCATCCAGGTTGGACAGCGGTTCGTCGAACAGGAATAGCTGCGGTTTGCGCACGATGGCGCGGCCGATCGCCACGCGCTGGCGCTGGCCGCCGGACAGCTCCTTCGGCTTGCGATTGAGCAGGTGACCGATCTGCAGCGTGACGGCCGCCCGTTCAACCGCCGCGCGCACCTCGGCGGCCGGCATGCCGCCCAGCTTCAGGCCGAAAGCCATGTTTTCATAGACCGTCATGTGCGGATAGAGCGCATAGGACTGGAACACCATCGCCAGTCCACGCTGCGCCGGCGGCACGTTGTTGGCGATCCGGCCGCCGATGTGCAGCTGCCCGCCGCTGATCTCTTCCAGCCCCGCGATCATGCGCAATAGCGTCGATTTGCCGCAGCCGGACGGGCCGACGAACACGGTGAATTCACCATCCGCGATATCCAGGTCGATGCCCTGGATTACCGGGGTATTGTCGCCATAGCGCTTGGCGATGTTGCGCAGCGAGACCGACGCCATGGGTCAGGCTGCCTCGGGCACGGCTTCGCCACTGGCCTGTTCGCGCGACTCCATCGGGATGAACTGCGACAGGATAGTGACCGGGATCGCGGCCACCAGCACCCATAGGAAGAAGTTCTTGTAGCCCAGCGCCATCTGGATGTCGCCGCTGATCCAGCGGAACAGCACGAAGCCAAGCTGCATCACGCCGGTGGAGAAGGCGTAATGGGCGGTGGTGTAGCGTCCCGGCGCCACCACCTGCATCATGTACAGGATCACGCCGACGAAACCGAAGCCGTAGCCGAACATCTCGACGCTGAGCGCCACGCCGATCAGGGTCAGGTCGGTCGGCAGCGCATGCGACAGGTAATAGAACACCAGGTTGGGCAGGTTCACCGCCAGGATCAGGAACAGGATGGCGCGGCGCAGGCTGAGCCAGGAAGTGAAGTAGCCGCCGGCAATGGAGCCGATGATGAAGGCGATAGTGCCGCTGGTGCCGTACACGGCGCCCACTTCGGTCGTGCTCAGGCCAAGTCCGCCCGCTTCGCGTGCTTCGCGCAGGAACAGCGGGCCGATGGTCTGCACCTGGGCCTCGCCGGCGCGGAACAGGATGATGAACAGGATCGAAACCCAGATGCCCGGTTTGCGGAAGTAGTCGAGGATCACTTCCTTCAGCGTGCGCGCTACGCCCGCCACGGTATGGTCGTCCATGCGTGCGTTGGGGCTGAGCGGCAGCGCCCAGAAGTTGTAGGCGCCCAGCGCGCACATGGTCAGGCCGAGGATGCCGAAGATGACGGTCCAGGCGGAAGTGACGCCCTGGGTCTTTTCCAGGTAACCGGCCAGCATCAGCAAGCCGCCCTGCGCCAGGAAGCGCCCGGCGTTGAAGAAGGTGCCGGTCCAGCCGGCATACTGTGCCTGGGCCTTCTTGTTCAAGCTGGCGATGTACAGGCCGTCGCAGGAGATATCGTGCGTAGCCGAGGCAATCGACACCAGGAACAGCACGCCGATGCTGGCGCTGAGCCAGAACGGGAACTGCAATGCCAATGCCACCATGCCAAGGCACACGCCGCCGAACAGCTGCAAGCTGACCACCACCAGCTTCTTGCTGGACGCCAGTTCCAGGAAAGGACTCCACAATGGCTTGAAAATCCAGGCGCCGCCGAGGAAGGCCAGCCAGTGGCTGATCTCCGCGTTCGACATATTCATGCTCTTCATCATCTGCCCGAAGACGAGGGCAATGGCGAAGTAGGGCAGGCCCTGCGCCAGGTATAGCGTGGGAATCCACTTCAGCGGGTTGTTGCGTGCGGCGTCCATCTTGTCTCCTTAAGCTTCAAGCAAAGCCGGGAACCGGGCAGCGCCCGGTGGCTTCGAGTTCGCCCGACAGCCAGGCGTTGATGGCTTCCAGCGCGGGCGCGGCAAAGCCGTAGGTCATCAGGGCGGGGGACTGGATGTCCAGCGCCTGGTAGGGATTCCACAGCGCGAGATGCAGGTCCGGCTTCCAGTTGTTGCGGGCGTTGTCGCCGTAGCGCAGGCGGGAAGTGGAGGCCAGCACGGTAAAGCGGCCATCCTGCGGCAGCGAGGACCAGTCGAAAGTGTTGGCGTCGGCGAAGGTGAGCAGTTCCACGTCGTACAGCTTGCCCAGCGAGGCGGCCACGCCGGCTGCCGGTACGCCCGCTTCGGACACGCCGTCGCTCACCACGTCCTGCCGCACCACCAGGCGCAGCCTGCTGTCCGCTGCCGGGCGCTGTGGGTTGCCGCGCGCCGTCAGCGCACGGCGCCAGCCTTCGGCCATGATCGCGCGGTCGGCGGCATCTTCTTTATAGGAGCGCTGCTGGCAAGGGTAGGCTTGCGCCAGGGCGTTCAGGCGCGCCAGGCGTTCCTCCACGGCGCCTTGCGGCAGGGAGCCGTCGGCCAAAGCGGCCGCAATGGCGTCCAGGGTTTCATCCTGGGTTTCCGTGGTGCCGAGCGCCATCACCATGTCGGCGCCGGCCAGCAGGGCGCGCACGGCAGCATTGCCCACGCCGTAGCGGCCGGCGATGGCATGCATGTCCATGCCATCGGTGATGATGATGCCCTTGTAGTTCCATTGCTTGCGCAGGATGCCGTCCAGGATGGCGGGCGACATGGTGGCCGGATTGTCAGGGTCGATTGCCGGGTAGACGATGTGGGCGGTCATCATGGCTGGCGCCACCGGCGCGGCGGCGCGGAACGGCGCCAGTTCCAGCAGGTCCAGTTCGGGCAGCGCTTTGTCGACGGTCGGCAGGTCGCGGTGCGAATCGACGTGGGTGTCGCCGTGGCCGGGGAAATGCTTGACGCAGCAGGCTACGCCCTCGGCATGGCTGCCGGCCATCCAGGCCATGGCCAGTTCCACCGCGCGCTGCGGTTCGGCGCCGAAGGAGCGTTCGGCGATCACCGGGTTGTTCGGATTGTTGTTCAAGTCCAGCACGGGCGCGAAGTTCCAGTTGAAACCAAGCGACTTGGCGGCGCGCGCCACGGCGGCGCCGGTACGGTAGGCCAGGTCGGTATCGTCGGCGGCGCCCAGGCCCATCGCCGCTGGCGGCGCAGGGACCCAGGTCGAGCGCACCACGGCGCCGCCTTCCTGGTCGATGGCGATCAGGGAATTCGGGCCCATGGCGTCTCGCAGGTCGGCGGTCAGCTTGGCCAGCTGCGCGGAGTCGGTCATATTCCCGCGGAACAGGCACACGCCGCGGATGCCGTTGGCGCGGATGAAGTCTGCCGTCGCCGGCTCCAGCACTGTGCCGGGGAAGCGGATCATGATCAGTTGTCCCGCGATTTTTCGTAATTCTTGTGTGCTCATTTAACTGCTCCGTCCATGCCGCGCATGAAGTAACGTTGGGTGAAAAGGAATGCCGCCAGTGTCGGCACAATAGTGATGATGGTACCTGCCGCTATGACGCGCGTGCTGCTGCCGAAGGTGCCGCGCAAATACAGCACGCCCACCGACAGCGGGAATTCGTCCGGCTTGCTCATCACGATCGAAGGCCAGATGTACTCGTTCCAGGCTTCGACGGCGGTCAGGATGCCGACGGTCGCCAGCCATGGTGCGACCAACGGCAGCATGATTTTCGTGAAGATGGTCCATTCGGAGGCGCCGTCGACGCGGGCGGCATCGACCAGGTCCTGCGGCACTTCCTCGAACGCTTGCTTCAGCAGCAGGATGGCGACCGCGTTCACCACGTTCGGCAGGATCACGCCGGAGTAGGTGTCGACTAGCCCCAGTTCGGTCACCGTGATGAAGTTGACCAGGAAGTTGACTTCGGACGGCAGCACCATGGTCGCGACGATCAGCCCGAAGACCAGTTTCTTGCCTTTGAAATGCAGGCGCGCCAGAGGATAGGCGGCCATGGAGCAGAGCACCAGTTTCCACAGTACGGTAAAGGCGGTGATCAGGATGGAGTTTTTCAGGAAAGACCAGATCGGGATCACGCGGAATACCTCCGCGAAGTTTTCCAGCGATGGCTGCTTCGGCCAGAAGGTCGGCGGGTACGAGAAAATATTGCCCTCAGTCGACAGCGCCGTGACCAGCGTCCACCAGAACGGGAATATGCAGAGCAGCGCGATGGCGGCCAGCAGAAGGTATTGTGCGGTCTTTTTCATCGGTGCTTTGGCTTCAGGTAGCGCAGGAAAAGCAGGGCGATGCCGATGCAGATCAGCGAGACGATGAAGCTCGCAGCCAGGGCGCGCGGCAGCTTCAGGTGCTTCAGGCCCTGGTCGTAGGCGTAGTACAGGGCGGTGAAGGTGGAATTCATCGGGCCGCCCTGGGTCAGCACGTCGACCTCCTGGTAGGCTTTGAGCGCGCCCAGCACGGACAGGATGGTGCAGACCATGATGGTGGGGCGCAGCATCGGCACGGTGATATGCCAGAAGCGCTGCCAGCGCGAAGCGCCGTCGAGGATGGCGGCTTCCTGCATTTCCTGCGGCACCGATTGCAGCGCGG
Source organism: Duganella sp. Root336D2 (assembly GCF_001425005.1). Taxonomy (GTDB): domain Bacteria; phylum Pseudomonadota; class Gammaproteobacteria; order Burkholderiales; family Burkholderiaceae_D; genus Rugamonas. The sequence continues at coordinate 188,332 of NZ_LMDB01000037.1, forward strand.
CCAGGTACATCACCATATACCAGCCCAGGCCACGCCACAGTGTGACGAACATGATCGCGGCCAGTGCAAAGGTATCATCCTGAAGCCAGCCGATGTTGGTGCCGAGGATGTAATTCAGCGCGCCCTGTTCGTGGAACATGAAGCCCCACATGATGCCGACCACGGAGACGGTCGTCACCACCGGCACGTAATAAGCGGCGCGGAACAGCTTGATGCCGGGGAGCTGGTTGTTAACCATCACCGCCAGCGCCATTGCGCCGAGCTGCACGCAGGGGACGATCAGCAGGAACAACAGCGAATTTTTCAGGCCGGTGACGAACATCTCGTTGTTGAAGATGTAGCGGAAGTTGTCGAAGCCGACCCAATGGGTGGGACGCACCAGCGAAAAGTCGGTGAACGCCAGCACCGACCCAAACAGCACCGGCCAGAACGCAAAAACCGCCAGCAGCACCAGCGCCGGCGCCAAAAACAGCCAAGCCGCAATCGAGCGCCTCATCGCGCATTCCCCCGCGAAATGTCCACTTTCGTTCCTGACCCCGGGGTGGACAATTTGCGGTTCCAGATAGCGACGGCGGTGTCCAGCGCTTGCTGGATGTCTTGGCGGCCGGTGACGCCGGCTTCCACGGCTTTTACCAGCGCGCGGCGCAGTTCGTCGTAGTCTTCGATGCCGGCCACGTACATGGTGCGCGAGTAGGGCATGGACACGGCACCGGCGGCGACGGCTTTCTCTGCCGCGCCGGCATTGGGCGGCACCACGGTGAAGAAGGGATCATTGGCAGCCTGCGCCGAAGCGGGAAATACGCTGGCCTGCCGGGCGAATTCCAGCTGGTTCGCGTCGCTGGTCAGAAAGCGTGCGAACTTGCCGATGCCCGGCAAATCCCCGGCCGGCACGCGCGCCGGTACGCCGAAGTGGATCAGCCAGCCGCCATCGGCAATCCCGGTCGGCCCCAGCGGTGCGGGCGCCACATCGGTAATCGCATACACCTCGTGCGCATCGGCCTGGATGCGCTTCAATGCCGTCGGCGGCGCCAGCAGCATCCCAAGGCGTCCGCTCTTGTAAGCTTCCACTGCAGGCGGGAAGTTATCCTCCGCAAACAGGCCGTCTTTCAGCAGGCCGCCCGCGCGATACGTCTCGGCCAGCTTGCGCACAAAGGCGACGTGCGCAGGGGAGTTGAACACCGCGCGGCCGCCAGCCAGCACCGGCAAGCCTTGCTGCAGCATCAAGCCATCGACTTTTGCGAGGGCAGGGCATAGCCCCGCCTTGCCGGTGCGCTGGGCGATCTGGCGCGCGAAAGCGAGCTGTTCATCGAGGTTGCGCGGCGCCCGAGCAATGCCTGCCGCACGGAAGATGTCGCGGTTGTAGGCAATCACAGCGACATTGCTGTACATCGGGAAGCCGTAAGTCTTGCCGCCGAAGGAGAGGTCCTGCAATGCGCTGGCCAGGTAGCGCGGACGTTCGCCGCCGAGCATCGCATCGACAGGCGTCAGCAGCCCGTCGCGCGCGAACTCTTCGGCCCATGGCACATTCAGGTTGACCAGCGCCGGCGGCTTGCCAGCCACGATGCGTGTCACCAGCTTGGTCTGGATAATATCCCAGGGGAAGTCGACCCATTCTAGCTTGACGCCAGGGTTGGCCGCTTCGTAGCGCTTCACTACGTCCTCGAAATAAGGCGTGAAGCGCGGCTTCATGCTGAAGGTCCAGAACTCGATGCGCTGCGCCGGCGTCGCGAGCGCGGCGCCGGCAACGGCCATCAATGCAGCAAGCAGGAGACTGTTCTTCATCGATGGCCGCGCGCTGGAATCTCAGTGGATCAATGGGTTTTGGTGACTTTGTTCAGGTGACGCGGACGATCCGGGTCCAGGCCGCGCGCTGCGGACAGCTTGGCCGCCATCACGTAGAAGGCCTGGATCGCGACGATCGGATCAAGATCCGGTGTTGCCGCCACAGGCAAGGTCAGGTCGCGCGTTGCCACGTCTTCCGGCGCCGCCAGCAGCACGCGCGCCCCGCGGCCGCGCATCTCCTCCGCCAGTGCCAGCAAGCCGGCCTGGGTCGGGCCGCGCGTTGCGAAAATCAGCAGCGGATAGCCTTCTTCAATCAGCGCCATCGGGCCGTGCTTGATCTCGGCGCCGGAGAAGGCTTCCGCCTGCAGGGCCGAAGTCTCCTTGAATTTCAGCGAGGCTTCCAGCGCAACCGGGAAGCTGATGCCGCGGCCAACCACCATGATGTTGCGGGCCGGCGCCAGCACTTCAATGGCCGCCGTCCAGTCCACGTTGCAGGCTGCGCGCAGCGCTTCGGGCAGGGCCGCCAGGCCCTGCAGCAGTTCAGGATCGTTCTGCCAATGCGCGACCATGCGCGCGCCGGCGACCAGGGAAGTGATGAAGCTCTTGGTCGCAGCCACGCTTTGCTCTTTGCCGGCACGCAGCGGCATTGCCCATTCGGCGCTATGCGCCAGCGGCGAATCGGCATCGTTGACCAGCGCCACGGTGGTGGCGCCGCCGCCGCGGAAGTAGCGGATCGGCTCCACCACGTCCGGGCTCTGGCCGGACTGGGAGACCGACACCACCAGGGTGTCACGCGTAATCAGCGGCGACTTGTGCAGCGTTACCAGCGACATCGGCAGCGAAGCCACCACCCGTCCCAGGCGCGACATGATCAGGTAAGCGATGTAGTTGCAGGCATGGTCCGAGCTGCCGCGGGCCACGGTCAACGCGGAGTTGAACGGAGTGCTCCTCAGTTTGCGGCCCAGTTCCGCGTAGCGGTCGGTGTCGTTCGCCAACTGCTGTTCCACGCAGTCGGCGGCAGACAGGGCTTCTTTAAGCATCATTGAGGTCACAACGTTCTCCTTCGATATAAACGGCTTTCAGTTTCAAGTCCCGGTCCATTACGACCAGGTCGGCATACGCACCGCGTGCCAGGCGGCCGCGGTCCTGCAGGCCGAGGTAATCGGCTGCATGGGTGGAAACTCGTTTGGAGGCGTCGGCCAGGTCCAGGCCCAGCCCGACCAGGTTGCGCAGGGCCTGGTCGAGCGTCAGCGTGGAACCGGCCAGGGTGCCGTCGGGCAGGCGCACACCGCCCATGCATTTATGCACGATGTGGCGGCCCAGCATGTACTCGCCATCCGGCATGCCGGTGGCAGCGGTGGAATCGGTCACGCAGTACAGGCGCGGGATGGCGCGCAGCGCGCCCTTGATTGCGCCCGGGTGCACGTGCAGCAGATCGGGAATCAGTTCGGCAAATTCGGCATGCGCCAATGCGGCGCCGACCATGCCGGGCTCGCGGTGGTGCAGCCCGCTCATCGCGTTGAACAAATGGGTGAAGCCGGTGGCGCCATGGTCCAGTGCTGCCACGCCTTCTTCATAGGAGCCCAGCGTGTGGCCGATCTGCACGCGCACGCCGTGGCCAGCCAGGTCGCGCACCAGTTCCAGGTGGCCGGAAATCTCCGGCGCCACGGTGATCACGCGCATCGGCGCCAGCTTTTCCAGGCGATGCACTTCTTCGATCGTGGCGGCGCGCGCAAAGTTCGGCTGCGCACCCAGCTTGCCGCTATTGATATACGGGCCTTCCAGGTGGGCGCCCAGCACGCGGGCTTCGCCTTTGCCGCGCTGGCGCACCGCCTTGCCGATGGCGGCCAGCGCCACGTCGATATCCTCCGGCGGCGCGGTCATGGTGGTGGCCAGCATCGAGGTGGTGCCGTGGCGCGCGTGGATCGCGGCAATCGCATGCACCGCGTCGCCGCCTTCCATCACATCCTTGCCGGCGCCGCCGTGCACGTGCAGGTCGATGAAGCCGGGCAGGATGTAGTCGTCGCTGTTTGATTTCGGGTCGCTGCCGCTGCCCGCGACGTCCTCGATCCGCTCGCCGAAGGAAATGGTTCCGTTCAGCCAGCCGGACGGTGTCAGGATATTACCTTTGATTGCCTGGTTCATCGACGCGACTCCGCTACAAATTCATAATAGTCACTCCGGCAGTAGGAGTGGGTAAGTTCTACCGCTGCGCCGCTCTCCAGGTAGCTCACGCGCGTGATGTGCAGCATGGCGGTGCCGGGAGCGATATTGGCCAGGCGGGCTTGCTCGGCATTGGCGTTGATGGCGCGGATGTGCTGCAGCGCGCGCATCGGCACATTGCCGCCGGCTTCCAGGTAGCCGTACAGGGAGCCGTGCACCGTGCCCGGGTCGGGCATGTACATGGCTGGAATGGTCGAAGTCTCGATCGCCATCACCACGTCATCGGCCGTGCGCAGGCGCTTCAGGCGTGCCACCGGCATGTTCGGCGACAGGCCGAGCGACAACAGCTCGAGCGGCGCCGCAATGCCGATTTCGCGCTGCAGCCAGCGCGAGCCCGCAGTAAAGCCGCGCTGGCGCAGTTCTTCCGAAAAACTGGTCAGGCGCGACAGCGGCTGTTCCAGCTTGGGCGTGATGTAAGTCCCGGAACCGCGGCGGCGCGTCAGCATGCCGCGCGCGCACAGCATGTCGATCGCCTTGCGCGCAGTCACCCGCGAGATATTGAGTATTTCCGACAGCACGCGCTCGGACGGCAGCGCTTCGTTGGCGCGCCAGTCGCCACTCGCTATGCCATCGGACAGCTTGTTAGCCAACTGCATGTACAGAGGGGTGTCGCTGTCGGCGTCAGGCCGGAAATCGCTCAACTGGGATAGCACGGGCTACTCCTTCAAATGTTGTTGGATCAGGCGCAGGCCACCCGCGGCCGAATCGCCCCTGGGTGGAACAATCCGCTGCAACAGGGCAGGCGGCAGGAAAGCGCGCAGCGGTTCACCGAGCCCGCCGCACAGCGCGATCGGCAAGGTGCCGCTCGGGTCCAGGCCATGCGCGATGAGCGCCACTTGCTGGCCTGCCGCGGACAGGATGCCGTGCGCGGTCGCATCGCTGCCAGCAAACTGCAGGACGACGCGCGCCAGTTGCGCAAAGGCGGTCTGGTTGGCATTGGCCAGCCAGACCTGGATGCGGTCACGGCTGCCGCCGCAAGCATCGGCCACTGCCTGGGAGAAGGCGCTGCCGGGCACGCGGCCATCGGTAACCTGCTGCACATGGTTGATCGCCTTCATGCCGATCCAGGCGCCGCCGGCTTCATCGCCGGATGGGAAGCCCCAGCCGCCCACTTCATGGCGCGAGCCATCGGCATGCAGAATCTCGCCCACGCTGCCGGTGCCCAGCGCGATGATGGCGCCCGGCTGGCCTTCGTGCGCACCAAGCACGGTGGTAAAGGCATCGGTTTCCAGGGCCACGGCGGCATAACCAGGATTGGCGGCCACGAAATTGGCGGCCCATTGTTTGTTGTGCACCCCGGCCAGGCCCAGGCCAATCGCGATGTGCTCGCGCGCCGGTTGCGCCAGGCCGGCCGCTTCGAAGGCGCGCGCAGTGGCTTCCTCAACGGCGGCCCACGCATTCTTAATACCGTGCAGCAGGGCGGATGGACCGGCCTGGCCTTCGCCCAGCAACTGCCCGTTGGCACGCGCCAGGCGTACCCGTGTACCGCTGCCGCCGCCATCGACGCCTATCAGGAATTCGATCATTTTTTCAAGGGTTGAAAAGAACTGTGGCGACTATATGAGGAGCACACCAGCTTGTCAACAGGTATTTAACTGGTATTGTTTAGGTCTGCGGGTAAACGTCGATATGCAAAGACAAGTCGTTGATTTGTATGTGAAATTGCGCTGGCTGGAATGGTATGCACTTTGGTATGGACTGTGGTGCCAAAGTTGCAATAGAGACGAAAAAAAGCCCGGCACGTGGCCGGGCAATAGGGAGAAAAAGCTAATCGCTGCCGGCGCCTCAGGCGTCAGCAGCGATGTCGTCAATCATTCAGCGTGGGCGCCGCGACGGTCGACCGTCACCACACGCTGTTTGTCGGAGATCAGTTGCTGGCCCTGTGCTGCGACCTTGCCTTCCACGTTGACCGTGGCGTTGCCCGGGCCGCGTACATTGACTTCGGCCTGTTTGGCCAGCATGTCGCGCGCATCCAGGCTGCCGGAGCCGGTCACCTGCGCATTCAGGGTGCTGGTCCAGCCGCGCAATTGCACGCCGCCTGGACCGCTCATGGTGACTTTGACGTCCTTGCATTCCGGTTCGGCATGCAGCTCGCCCGAGCCGCGTACGTCGGCATCCAGCGAATCGCTTACCTTGCTCAGGTAGATATTGCCGGGCCCTTTGCTGCGGGCGATGGCCTTGGCCACCTTGAGCTGCTTGGCGTCCAGGTCGCCGGAGCCGCTGACATCGGCGCTCAGGGTTTCGCTGCTGCCGGACAGGTTCATGCCGCCGGGACCGCTCAGGCTGACGCGGGTATTCTGGGTTTGCAGTCCGCGCGCTTCCAGGTCGCCGGAACCATGCACTTCGGCGTCGAACTTCTTGATCTGGCCGTTCAGGCAGGCGCCGCCCGGTCCATTCAGCATGGCGCTGACGTTTTCCACCTGCAGGCTGCAGGCTTCCAGGTCGCCCGAGCCGGAAATCTCGACGCGGATATCGCGGCTGCTGCCACGCAATTCCACCGAGCCGGGACCGCTCAGCACGGCATTCACCTTGTTGGCACGCACATCGCCCGCCTCCAGGTCGCCCGAGCCGGACAAGACCGCGTTCAGGTCGCCGGTAATGGCCGGTGCGCTGACGTCGCCAGGACCGGTCATCACCAGGTTGAAGTTGGCGGTACGCATGCGGTGCAGGTGCATGTCGCCGCTGCCGCTGGCTTTGACGGTCAATTCGGTGGCGCTGCCGGAGGCACTGAAGTCGCCCGGTCCGGTGGAGATCAGTTTCAAGTCGCTGCCCTCCACGCGTTCCAGTTCCACGTCGCCGCTGCCGCTGTTGCTCAGGGCTTTCAGGCCGCTGGTGCTGATTTTTACGATCACAGGCTCGCGCTGCTTGCCAAAGCTGAACACCCAGTGGTTGCGGCGCAGCGGCCGCACGTGCAGGGTATCGCCCTGGACCACGGTTTCAAGCTGCTCAACCTGGCGTTTCGGGCCGCTGACTTCCACCGCCGGCGCGCCCTGGGCGTTGATCAGCACCTTATAAGGGCCGTCAACTTCTATGCGCGAGAACGCCGCCACCGGCCGGTTTTCCCTGGTCGGGGTGTAATCAGCCTTCTTTTCGCTGTCCGGAGGGCTCGCATGCAGGGCCGTGACGCCCAGCGCGATCAGGGAAACAGCGGCGCCGTAGGTGATCAGCTTATTCATTTTGATTGTCACTGTTCAGGATTGGTGATGCTGCAACGATATGCGAATTGGCCTTGCCGCCGCGGCGGAAAAAGACAGACGCGCAAAAACGAGGCGCCAACTGCATTTTTCCGCTACTGAAATGCACACGGTACCGGCCAAAAAGTTGTGATTTCGCCTTGAAATGTCATAATGCTCGTCAGGAGAGACACTTATGATCAAGTACTTAGGGACCAAAAAGACCGACCAGGGTGGAACGGTATACGTGTTCCTGATCAATGGTTTGCAGAAGGAAGTCCGCGAAGGTTCCCTGAAGCAATACCCTGGCTGCTACGAAGCGTTGCCTCCCGCGGCCAAGGCCAAGATCAGTGCCAACCGCGCCTGGATGCAGAAGCTCTGAATGATGCGGCGCTTCCTTACGGCGGCGGGCCTGCTGGCTGCCAGTCTCGCGGCGCAGGCAGCGCCGCCTTCCCACTTCGGCGACGTGCTCGGCAACGGCTTGCTGTGCCGCGACCAGACCTCCAACCGTTACTTTTTCGACTACCTCAGCCAGTACTTCGGGCGCCCCTACAAGCGCGAGGGCGGGGCCTACTGGTTCCGAACCAATGACGCGATCCTGTGGGGCTTTCCCGTGCTGGAGGTGATCATCAGCGACGAGAGCTTCCCCTACAGCTTTGTCGGCGCCGTGACCGATACTACGCCGGAGGAGCTGGAAAAGGCCATCCTTCGCCAGGATGGCCAAGCCTATGCGAAAATCGACACCTCGCGCTATCCGGTGCGGGAGTCCAAGCCAGGCAGCCGCATCGTCTATTTCAACACGCGCTCCAAGATATACTGCGCCAAATTCAAGCAACTGCCGCCCGCGCTGCGCTAAGCGCCGACCATGTACACGCAATACTTCAACCTCAAACAGCAGCCGTTTTCGATTGCCCCCGACCCGCGATACCTGTTCATGAGCGAACGGCACCGCGAAGCATTGGCGCACCTCCTGTATGGCGTGGGCAGCGGCGGCGGCTTCGTGCTGCTGACCGGCGAAATCGGTGCCGGCAAGACCACCGTCTGCCGCTGCTTCATGGAGCAGATTCCGGCCGATTGCCGCCTGGCCTATATCTTCAATCCCAAGCTGACGGTGGAAGAACTGCTGCAGTCGGTATGCGATGAATTCGGCGTGGCGCCGGAGGGGGCCAGCGTCAAATCGTATGTGGATGCGGTCAACAGCTACCTGCTGGAATCCCACGCGGCCGGCCATAATAATGTGCTGGTCATCGACGAGGCGCAGAACCTGTCAGCCGATGTGCTGGAACAGCTGCGCCTCCTGACCAACCTGGAAACCAGCGAGCGCAAGCTGCTGCAGATCATCCTGATCGGCCAGCCGGAACTGCGCCAGATGCTGGCGCGGCCTGAACTCGAACAGCTGGCGCAGCGCGTGATTGCGCGCTACCACCTGGGGCCATTGTCCGAAGCGGAAGTCGGCAGCTACATCCAGCACCGGCTGGCGGTGGCTGGCGCTGGCGCGGTGGAACTGTTCCCGCGCGGGCTGCTGCGCCGCATCCACCAATTGAGCAAAGGCGTACCGCGCAGGATCAACCTGTTGTGCGACCGCGCGCTGCTTGGCACTTACGTTGAAAATCGCGCGCAAGTGAATGCCACCATCCTGCGCCGCGCGGCGCAGGAAGTGTTTGCGGGCGAGAGCGCGCCCATCAAGTCGCGCGCATGGCGCGTGGCTGCCGCCGGCGTATTGACCGGCGCCGCGCTGACGGCCGCCGCCGCGTGGCAGATGATGCCAGCCGTGCGGACGCCAGCCGCCAGCGGGCTTGCCGCCGCGCCGCCCGCGGCTGCCCGTAGCGCGCAAGCGACCGGGCGGATTTCGCAAGCTGCTGCCGCGCCTGCAGCGAGTGCGGCTGCTGCGCCCCAAACCATGGCCAGCGCAGCGCCGCAAGCAGCCGCCGCGCCGGCCATGCCCACAGCCGCGCAAGCCGCTGCGCCGGCCTGGCTGACGATGGATGCCGCCTTGATCCAGCTGGCTGAAAAGTGGGAGGTGGCGTTGCCCGAAGGAGAGGGCTGTGCCGAAGCGGCCAAGCGCAACCTGCGCTGCATGCAAACCAAGGGCGGCCTGGAGGAAATCCGCAAGCTTGACCGTCCCGTCATCATCAAGCTGCGCGACGGCCAGGCGGTGCCGCGCAACGTCCTGCTGACTGCCCTCGACGACAAGAGCGCCACGCTGGTGGGCACACGCGGCAGCGAAAAGGTCCCGCTCGACGCATTGGATGCCCGTTTCGACGGTTCCTTCACCACGTTCTGGCGTGTGCCGCGCTCCTGGCGCGAGGAAGTCAGCGAAGGTGACAAGGGGCCGGACGTCGACTGGCTGGCGCGTCGCCTGGCGCAGGTGAACGGGGTCAAGAAACCGCGAGAAAACCAGCCACTATCCGGTGAAACTTTGCGATACTTGCGCGAGTTCCAGCTTGCCCAAGGCTTGAAGGCCGACGGCGTGGCGGGACCAAGAACTTTCATCCGCCTGTCGCAGCCGGGCAGGGAGACCGAGCCGCACCTGTTGGCCGAGGCGGGTAAATAATATGTCCTACATTCTCGAAGCACTGAAAAAGGCGCAGGCCGAACGCCAGATCGGCAGCACCCCGACCATCCATGCACCCGCGCTGGCCAGCGTATCGGCAGGGCAGGGCGCGCGCAGCAGGCGCGTGCCAGTGATCGCAGCAATGGCACTGATGGCCGCCGCCATCGCCGGCCTCGCCATCATGCTGGTGCGCCAGCAGCCGGCAGCCAACCAGCCGCCAGCCGCCGTCGCAGCTGCCCCCGCGGCAACTGCCGCAGCCATCGTCGCCCCTGCGCAGCCACCAGTTTCAGCGCCCGCCGCCCCTGTCGCTGCCGCGCCCCCACCCATTGACACTGGCATTGCACAACAGGCCGCGACCCCGGCCGTCCAGCAAGCAGCCAGCCAGCGCGTCGCCGACACCCGCGCCGCGCCGCACGCCGCTGCGCCAGCCGCCACCAAGCAAGCTGGAAGCGCGCCGCGCGGGGCAAGCGTAGCTGCTGCGCCGGCTCCCGCAACAGCCCCTGCGCCAGCCCGCGCAACGGCCCCGGCACCGGCCCCGCTAGAAGAACAAGTGCAATCCCTGCGCGAGCTCCCCGAGCCAATCCAGCGCGCCATCCCGCAAATCACCCTTGGTGGCTACATGTATTCGAAGAACCCCGCCGATCGCCTGCTGCTGATCGACAAAGTCCTGCGCCGGGAAGGCGAAGAAGTCGCCCCCGGCCTGATCCTGGATAAACTCCAGCCCAAGCAGGCAGTCTTCAGCTTCCGCGGCTACCGCTACCGGGTGCCGTTATGAGCGGCAAGCAGAACGTCGTTGGCGTTACCGGCCCCTCGGGCAGCGGTAAAACCACCCTGATCGAATACCTGGTCACCGAGCTGGCCGCACGCGGCTGGAAAGTCAACGTCATCAAGCACAGCCACCACGACTTCGAGCTCGAGCCGCCAGGGAAAGACAGCGCCCGCTTCCGCCACGCCGGCGCGGCCGAAGTGATGATCGCCTCGCCATATCGTTTCGCCATCATCCACGAACTGCGCGGGGCCGACGAACCGGGAGCCGACGAACAGTTGGCGCGCCTGCAACCCGCCGACCTGACCCTGGTCGAAGGCTTCCATGCATGGCAAATCGACAAGCTTGAAGTCTATCGCCCCCTCGCCGGCCAGCCGCCGCGTTACCTGGACGATCACACCATTGTCGCCGTCGCTTCCGACCAGCCCGCCCCGGAAGGCCTGCCACCGCGCCTGCAATGGCTCGACCTGAATCGTCCAGACAGCGTGCTGGCCTGGCTGATTAAAAAAATCCCGCGCCAAGCCTAAAGTTTGCCCAAAGCTGTCCGTAAATTAGGATAGGTATATCTGGGAGACATAAATGGATGCAATGAGCATTGCAAGGCTGGCAACGACAATGGCCGATACGAGCAATCGTACCGAGATCGGTTACGCCGTATTGAAAAAAGCACAAGACGTGCAAGCCTCCAGCGCCCAAGCCTTGATCGAAGCGATCCCGCCAGCGCCGGCAGCGGCCAGCCTGCCATCCCATCTCGGCCAGAACATCAATACCACCGCCTGATCGCGCAAGACGCGCAGGCCACAGGAAACCCGCCGCACCGTCACCGGTGCCAGCGGGTTTTTTTTATGGTCTAATCCCACACCTGCAAACCTACCGAGGAGACCCTGCATGAAAAACCGTCAAGCCCTGATCGCCGCCGCCCTGGCCACTGCCTGCGCCACCGCCACCACCGTCGCCACCGCAGCCCAGGAAAAGCCAGCGGAACAGGAAAAGTGCTACGGCATCGCCAAGGCCGGCCAGAATGACTGCGCTACCGGCACCCACGGCTGCTCCAACCAGGCCAAGACCGACAATTTGGCAGGCGAATGGAAACTGGTCGCCAAAGGCACTTGCGAAAAAGCCGGCGGCAAGACCAGCGCACCTGCCAAATAAACCATGACGCCACATGCCGCGGCCCATGGGGTTGGCATTGGATTGCGGGCACCGCATTACCGCCAATTCCTTGAGCAGCGGCCGCGCGCCGCCTGGCTCGAAGTCCACACGGAGAACTACCTCGACCAGGCCGGCGGCGACTTCCACGTATTGCAGGAGTTGAGGCGCGACTACGCGCTCAGCCTGCACGGCGTTGGCCTTGGCCTTGGTTCCGCACGCGGCTTCAGCACCGGCCACCTCACACGCATCGCCAGCCTGGCCCAGCGCATACAGCCCGCGCTCATCTCCGAGCACCTGTGCTGGGGCGCCGTCTTCGACCGCCACCTGAACGACCTGCTGCCGCTGGCGCTGAACCACGCCGCGCTCGACTTGCTGGAAGAGCGGGTAGGGCGCATGCAGGACGCGCTTGGCCGCACCATCCTGCTCGAAAACGTCTCCAGCTTCGTGCGCTTCGCCGACGACGCCATGAGCGAAGCCGAATTCCTCGCCGCCCTGGCAGGCCGCACCGGCTGCGGCCTGCTGCTCGACGTGAACAACCTCTACGTCAACCAGTGCAACCACGAAGAGGACGCCATGGCAGCGCTGGCGGCAATCACCCCCGGCACGGTCGGAGAAATCCACCTCGCCGGCCACCTCGTCACCCCCGATGCCGTAGTCGACCACCACGGCGCAGCCGTCGCCGATCCCGTCTGGCGCCTGTACGAAGCAGCGCTGGCCCGCTTCGGCGCCGTCCCCACGCTGGTCGAATGGGACACCGACATCCCGTCCCTGGAAGTCCTGCTCGGCGAAGCCGCCAAAGCCGCCACCATCGCCACCGGCTTCCCCCCAGCAAATGTCCACCCCGGGGTCAGGAACGAAAGTGGACATTTTCCCCGCGGCAGCGAAGACGCGCTGGCCGCGCAACAGCAGTCATTTGCCGAGGCCTTGTTCGCCCCCGCCGCCGAGGCAGCCCTTCAGCTCAGGCACGCGGAACGATTCGCCCTATACCGGGGCAACCTGACGTCGACCTGGACCAAGGCCCTGGTCGCCGCCTACCCCGTCATCGCCCAACTGGTCGGCGAGGAATTCTTCACCGGCCTGTCGCGCGAATACGGCCGCGCCCACCCCTCTGACAGCGGCGACCTGAACCGATTCGGCGCCCACCTGGAATCCTTCCTGCGCAGCTTCGAGCACGCCAAAGACCTGCCCTACCTGCCCGACATGGCCCGCCTGGAATGGCAACTGCACCGCATCCACTACGCGCGGCACGAGCTGGCGCTGCAAGCGCAGGACATCAATCCGCACACCGTGGAAGAGCAAAGTTTCCCCTGGCAGCCCACAGCCCGGCTCTTCGAGTCGGCATGGGCCGTCGTGCCCCTCTGGCTCGCTCACCAGGGCATGGAATTCCCGCAAAAGATGGATGAGCCAAGCCGCGCACTGCTCAGCCGCCCCGCCTGGACAGCCCAGGTCGCGCCGCAGCAAGCAGCGCAATTCGCGGCGCTGCAGGAACTAAAAGAAGGGAAAACATTCGGCGCCGCACTAGACGCCGCTTTTGCGCTGGATGAAAACTTCGATCTGGCCGCCAGCCTGCAGCAATGGCTGCAGCAGCAAATCCTAGTCAAACGCCCGCATTAACTTGTCCTCGCCGGACAAGTCCTGGTGCAGCAGGTTAGCGCGGTGGGTCGTTTCGATCATGCGCAAGAGCTGCGCATCCTCGCACCGTTCCAGCTCTTCATTCGCAGCGAGCAAAGCCTGGGCGAGCTTGGCGCGTGCTGACTGGTACAGCACGCTGGTGTAGTGATCGGTGTTTTTCAGCAGCTCCTCGGCATTCTCGATGACCTGCCGCAGGTCGCCGATCAATTGTTCCTGGGACTGCACATGCTTCTCGTCGGGACCATTCATGGAGCTACCCCTCCGCGCGGATCAATCAGGCCGCACTGCCCTCGGCATGAACCTCGATCTGCACGTCGCCCAGGCGAACCTTCTGGCCCGCCCGGATCTTCGCCGTCTTTCGCAACTCCTGTTTGCCGTCGACCTTGACATCGCCGCTAGCCACAATCTGCTTGCCGGCGCCGCCGCTGTCGCACAGGCCAACCACTTTCAGGAGCTGGTTCAGCTCGATGTACTCGCCTGTCAATTCGAAATCTACTTTCTGCATTTTAATCCTCTTTCTGTTGGGTTGGCGCGGAGGTGTTGTATTCCCACCTGGCATTAACCCTTGCCGCCTGGCTTGGTCATCTCCAGTGGAACAATCCACGCATTGAACTGGCTTTCGTTCACAAAACCCAGGGCTAATGCCGCTTCTTTCAAGGTGGTGCCCTCATGCTGCGCCTGCTTCGCAATTTGTGCGGCGCGATCATAACCGATATGCGGGGCCAGCGCGGTCACCAGCATCAGGGAGCGCGCCATCAGCTCTTCAATGCGGCCCAGGTTCGGTTCGATGCCGTGGGCGCAATGCTCATCGAAGCTGCGCATGCCGTCGGCCAGCAGGCGGGCGCTTTGCAGGAAGTTGTGCGCAATCAGCGGCTTGAAGACATTCAGCTCGAAGTTGCCGGACGAGCCGCCGACTGTAATTGCCACGTCGTTGCCGAACACCTGGCAGCACAGCATGGTCAACGCTTCGCTCTGGGTCGGGTTGACCTTGCCCGGCATGATCGAGCTGCCCGGTTCATTTTCCGGGATGCTGATTTCGCCCAGGCCTGAGCGCGGACCGGAGGCCATCCAGCGCACGTCGTTGGCCAGCTTCATCAAGGCGGTAGCCAGGGTTTTCAGTGCGCCATGGGCGGATACCAGGGCCTCATGCCCGGCCAGCGCGGCGAACTTGTTATCGGCGGTGCGGAAGGGGAGCTTCAGGCGGCTTGCCAGTTCGGCGGCAATGCGGGTTGCATATTCAGGATGCGAATTCAGGCCGGTGCCGACCGCAGTCCCGCCGGCGGCCAGTTCCAGCACGGCGGACAGGGTGGCTTCGATCGCTTTTTCGGCATAGTCCAGTTGCGCGACGTAGCCGGAAAACTCCTGGCCCAGGGTCAGCGGCGTTGCATCCTGCAGGTGGGTGCGGCCGATCTTGACGATGCCCTCGAACGCCTGCGCCTTCGCCTGCAGCGTGGTGCGCAGCTGGCGCAGGGCCGGCAGTACGTTGTTCGCCACAGCCTGCGCGGCCGCCACGTGCATGGCAGTGGGGAAGATGTCGTTCGATGATTGGCCCTTGTTGACGTCATCGTTCGGGTGCAGCTTGCGCCCTTCGCCGCGCTCGCCGCCCAGCAGCTCGGAAGCACGATTGGCCAGCACCTCATTCATATTCATGTTCGACTGGGTGCCGGAACCGGTCTGCCAGACCGCCAGCGGGAACTCACCCGCATGTTTGCCCTCCAGGACTTCATCGGCTGCCTGCATGATGGCATTGGCTTTGCTGCCATCGAGCACGCCAAGATCGACGTTCACCTTGGCTGCGGCGCGCTTCACGCTGGCGAGAGCGGCGATCAGTTCGACCGGCATGCGCTCGCTGGAAATGCGGAAATGCTCGAGCGAGCGCTGGGTCTGGGCGCCCCACAACTGGCTGGCTGGAACTTCAATCGGACCAAAGCTGTCGCGCTCGGTTCTGCTGTTCATGTAAAGCTCCCTCGTTTGAAAGTGATGTCTGAATTCTAACGCCAATGCGACTCGCCCTGCCGAGGCCTACAAAATCGGGATATTCTGCCGTTAATGAATACATTGAAGTAATAGGCCTGTCTTCCATGCTAAGCAAACGATTGACCATTCATGCCCTCGCGCTGCCGCTGCTTGCCGCCTTATGCGGCTCGTTGCGCGCCGCCGAACTGGGCGAGATCAAGGTCAATTCCCACGTTGGCCAGCAGCTTTCGGCGGATATTGAACTGGTCGACCTGACGGCGGCCGACCTGGCCGATGTGCAGGCAAAGCTGGCAAATCCAGACGTCTTTAAAGGCGCCAACGTGGCGATGCCGCCCGCGCTCAGCGGGCTGTATATTTCTATCGCCAGGCGCGATAACAAGCGCTTCGTGCACTTGACCACGCTGCAGCCGGTGCATGCCGATGCTTTGCACTTGTTCCTGGAGTTGAATAGTGGAGGACGGCAGATCATCCGCGCTGCCTCGATCTGGCTGACGCCGGAGCCGCCAGGGCAGCGGACAGTCAATCAAGCTGCGACGCCGGCTGCGGAGCCAATGCCTGCTGTTGCTGCTGCTGTTGCTGCGAAACCCGTCGTGCCGGATAACGGCGAGGCCGGATTGAGCGAGGCGGCGCAACGCGCCTTCGCGCACCGCCAGCAAGTCGCCTTGGCGAAGGCCCAGCAGCAGGCCGCCAATCCGGCACCGCAGGCGGCACCGCTTCCTGCGCCGAAGGCCGAGGCGAGCCGCGCGACCGAGGCGCCGCCGCCTTCCCGCAAGCCGACCGCAAAGCCCGCAGCCTCACCTGCGCCAATTGCCACTCCGCCGGCCAGCGCATCTGCCCAATCCTGCGCACCTGCCAAAGTGGTAGAGGCCCAAATCCGGCAATGCGAAGCCATGACAAGCAAACTGGCTGATATCGAAAGCAAAGTGCAGCGCCTGCAGACTGCCGTGGTGGCGCCCGCCGCCGTTGCGGCTGTCGCCAGCGCCACACCTGGGCCGGCGCCCGTACCCAAAACCGAAGCGGTTCCAGCGCCGGCCAAGCCAGGCGCAGCACCCGGCAAACCCGGCGCGACTCCAGTCAAGCCAGGTGTCGCCGCGGACCTGGCGGCCAACCCACGCAGCCGGCTGATGATGATTGCAGGTGGCGTGCTCGCCGGCCTGGCAGCACTTGCAGGCCTGATCTACTTCCTGCGCAAACGCCAGGCGAAGGGTCCGTTAAAGATCTGGCAATCCTTCCGCAGCAAGGGGAGTACGGAAGATGATGTGCCAGTCCTGGAAGACGCGGTGGAGGTTGCTGCACACTAGTAACTACCGTTGCATTCCAGTGCTGGACAAGATTTTTTTACCTGCGTTATACTGGGTTCACACGGACCGGGTTCTGCCGCAGTCACCACCGATAGCGTGACGCGAACCGCAGAGCGACGTTGATGAAACGACCCCTTCCGGAAGCAGTTCATAGCCGACTGAGGCGATCTGAACGCCGGGTGCAACCGGCGCTGAGGCGACACCAGGAGATACCTGGTGCTCGCCCCTCCCAATTCCAAGGCGCCCCAAGCGGGCGCCTTTGTTTTGTCCGCATTCGTTCCTGACCCCAAGGTGGACAAAATAAAAAAGCGCCCGGAGGCGCTTTCTTTGCGTTCGCTGGAATCAGCCGTTCAGGCGATCCTGCCAGGCATCGGTCACGTCGCGGATGGCGCGGTCGTTGGCCATGATCTGTTTCAGCAGTTCAATCTTGCGCTGGCGGGCATCGCCCTGCAGCGGAGCCGCACCACCCATCAGGGCTACCGAAGTCGCTGCGCACTGGTTTTCCATGCGGTCGAGCGAATCCCAGTCGCTGGCTTGCGCGGCGCCTACCATCTGGCTGGTCAAACCGGCAATTTTTTCGTAGGTAGCGAGAACTTGGGTCGAGGACATTTTGAGCCTTGGATTCTGTGCGCGGAGTACCGCATGTCAGGATTAACGTCAGGCTCGGAAGGAACTTTAGGGTCGTTTTGAAAAATAATTGGAAAATTCCCAAAAAAATTGCCGTTGCGCCCCCATCCCAAGGGTCGCAACGGCAAATCTCAAGCAAAGCGGTCAGGAGATCAGTTCGTCGAGGCCGGCGCTCAGCTCATCCAGCGATGGCATTTGATCAATCAGGGCGTTTTCTTCCAGCCCCAGGCTTTCGGCCACTGCGCTTGGATAGCAGGCAGCGATTTGTTCTGGGGTCAGTTTGTTCTCGTCAACGCGGGCGCGCCAGCAAGCCAGGTGAATCACCGCAGCCAGCTCGTTCTCACCCGGATTGGGGATGGCGGCAATGGTTTCGGCGAAGGTCGGCGGGAATTTCCAGCGGCTGGCCAACTCGGCGCCGACGTCGGCATAGGTGTAACCCAGCGCGGCTTTTTCGGTGTCCAGGCGGCGCTCATCCAGCGGGCCGGCTTCCTTGTCGAGCGCTTTGGCCTGCTCAGGCATGCCGGCGTGGATCACGAGCTGGCCGATCGCATGCATCATGCCGATGGTGAAGGCGAGGTCGGTGTTTTGCTTGCAAGCCTTGGCGATGAATTTGGCTCCCACCGCGGTGCGCAGGCTGTAGCGCCAGAACTGGCGCAGGTCCATCCCGGGCACGGTCTTGAAGCCGCTCACCAGCCCGGAGCTGATCACCAGGGTGCGCACGGTGACGAAGCCCAGCATCAGGATGGCATCTTCCACGGTGCCGATCGAGCGCGACACATGGTAATAGGCGGAGTTGGCCAGGCGCAGCAGCTTGGCACTCAGCACCGGGTCGGCTGACAGTTTCTTGGCGATTTCCTCGGTGGAGACGCTGGCCTTGTCGAAGCTGCTGATCAATTCGTCAACAACCTTCGGGGCGGTTGGCAACGCAGTTGGATTCTGGAACAGTGCTTCGAGCTTCATGAAAAATCTCCTCTAAATTCGGCGTTGCTGTGGGTGAAACTATATAGCGATTCCAGAGGGGAGTGCAGCAAGTTTTTCGACAAACGTTGACAGGGCCGCACAGCATTCCCAGCTTTTTGCATTTGATCCCGGGAATTTGCAGTCTGTCGCAATTGGGCGATGCTGCGCCTGTGTTGCCGTTAGAGTGCAACCTGGCTCATTCCGCCACTTATAACTAGATAGGGATACAAAAAATGCAAGCATCCACTCGCGTCACGCCGCTCAAGCTGGCCATTACCCTGGCCTTCTGTGGAGCCGCTTTCGGGCTGGCCCCGGCGATTGCCCAACAGGCAACCCCGGCCCCAGCCGCGCAAACGCAGGACGCCGCCCCGCTGCCGGGCGACGATTTCTTTGGCCATGTGAACGCCGAATGGCTGGCCAAGACCCAGATCCCGGCCGACAAAGGCAGCTGGGGCGCAGGTTCCGCCCTGGGCGACGCGACCAATGAGCGCATCGTCAAGCTGATCGACGAAACCGCTGCCAAGTCGCCCACCGGCGATACCCGCCGCGTGACGGACTTCTATCGCAGCTTCATGGATGAAGCGGCCATCGAAGCGCATGGCCTGAAATCGCTCAAGCCGGAGCTGGAAAAGATCGACGCCATCAAGGACAAGGCCGCCCTGGTGCGCGCGCTGGCCGCTTCCATCCGCGCCGACGTGGACCCGTTGAATTCCACCAATTTCTACACCGAGAACCTGTTCGGCATCTGGATCGCCCAGGGCCTGACCGACCCGAACCACTACACCCCCTACATCCTGCAAGGCGGCCTGGGCATGCCGGACCGCGCCTACTACCTGGACGACAACCAGCGCATGCACCAGTTGCGCACCGCCTACCAGGCCCACATCGCCGCCATGCTGAAACTGGCCGGCTACAGCGAACCGGAAGCCCGCGCCGCGCGCGTTTATGAACTGGAGCGCAAACTGGCGCAGGCCCACGGCAGCCGTGAAGATTCCGCCGATATCCAGAAAGCCAACAACAGCTGGACCATGCGTGACTTCGCCGCCAAGGCGCCTGGCATGGACTGGCGCGCTTTCTTCCGCGCCGCCGGCCTGGGCAAGCAGAACAAATTCATCGTCTACCACCCGAGCGCGATCACCGGCAGCGCAGTGCTGGTGAACGAGATGCCGCTGCAGGCCTGGAAAGACTTCCTGGCCTTCCACACTGTGAATCACTTCGGCGGCTTCCTGCCGAAAGCCTTCGTCGACCAGCGTTTCGAGTTCTATGGCCGCACCATGAACGGCACGCCGCAGCTGTCGCCGCGCTGGAAGCGCGGCCTGGGCGCAGTCAATGGCGCGCTGCCGGATGCTGCCGGCAAGATGTACGTCGAGCGCTACTTCCCGGCAGAAGCCAAGGCACGCCTGCAAACCATGGTGTCGAATATCGTCGACTCCTTCCGCAAGCGCGTCGATGCGCTGGACTGGATGGCGCCGGCCACCAAGAAGGAAGCGCAGGAAAAGCTGCGCACCCTGTATGTGGGCGTAGGCTATCCGGACAAATGGACTTCCTACGAAGGCCTGGAAATCAAGCCTGACGACGCAATGGGCAACGCGCTGCGCGCCGAGCAGTTCCACTACAAGCAGCAACTGGCAAAACTGGGCAAGAAAGTTGATCCAACCGAATGGTGCATGCCGCCCCACGTGGTGAACGCGGTGAACATGCCGATGCAGAACGCGCTGAACTTCCCGGCCGCGATCCTGCAGCCGCCGTTCTTCGACATGAAGGCCAGCGATGCGCTGAACTACGGCGCGATCGGCGCGGTGATCGGCCACGAAATCAGCCACAGCTTCGACGACCAGGGCGCCCAGTTCGACTCCAAAGGCCGCCTGCGCGACTGGTGGACCAAGGAAGACGGCGAGCACTTCAAGCAAGCTGCTGCCAAGCTGGTAGCGCAGTACGACTCCTATGAAGCCTTCCCCGACCTGAAGCTGAACGGCACACTGACCCTGAGCGAAAACCTGGCCGACCTGGCCGGCCTCGCTGCAGCGCTGGATGCCTATCACGTTTCGCTGGGCGGTAAAGTCACCCCTGCGCAAGACCGTGATTTCTTCAATGGCTACGCCGCGAGCTGGGCCAACAAAGCGCGTGACGCCTCACTGCGCAACCAGGTCATGACCGACGGCCACTCGCCGGCAAAGTGGCGCACTTACACCGTGCGCAACCTGGACGCGTGGTACCAGGCCTACGACGTGAAGCCGGGGCAGAAGCTTTACCTGGCGCCGGAACAGCGCGTGCGCGTCTGGTAAAGTAGGGGAATGGACGACATCGAGCAGATCACCCGCCGCACGCTGGAGCATTACGAGCGCAATGCGCAAGCCTTCCTGGAAGGCACGCGCGACCACGACGTAAGCCAGAACATCGCGGCGCTGCTCGATGCGATTGAAGGAACACCTCCGTTCCGCATTCTTGATTTGGGCTGCGGCCCCGGCCGCGACCTGCGCACCTTCAAGTCACTTGGGCATGAGCCGGTCGGCCTCGACGGCTCGGCTCACTTCGTGGAGATGGCGCAGCGCTGGAGCGGCTGCACCGTACTGCACCAGGATTTTGTCGCGTTGGACTTGCCGGCTGAATCGTTCGACGGCATCTTCGCCAATGCATCCCTGTTCCACGTTCCCAGTGCCGTATTACCCGCTGTAATCGCGCACCTGCTTGCAGCGTTAAAGCCGCGCGGCGTGCTGTTCAGCTCCAACCCGCGTGGCCACAATGAAGAAGGCTGGAACGGCCCACGCTACGGTTGTTACTACGATTTTGAGACCTGGTCGGAAGTGCTCACCACGGCAGGCTTCGAACCAGTCAACCACTATTACCGCCCGGCAGGCTTGCCGCGGGACCAGCAACCATGGCTGGCTTCAGTCTGGCGTAAAGGTTAGTTCTGTTAGCTTGCGTACAGTGGCTCTCGATGCCTGTTCGTATGATTTGCTCGTCGCACTTTTTTAATGAGGAGTGGATCATGAACAAGGACCAAGTGAAGGGCAAGGCTAAGGAAATCGGCGGTAAGATCCAGGAGGAAGCCGGTGAACTGGTGGGCAGCTCGAAGCAGCAGGTGAAGGGTGTCGCCAACCAGGTCGAAGGCAAGCTGCAGAAACAGCGCGGCGACCTGCGTGAAGCGATCGACGACGCCACTGACGAGCTGATCGACCGAGGCAATCGCCAGTAATAGCTGCCAAGGGCCAGGATGCACGAGGTGCACGCTGGCCCTTTTCTTTTTTGCTGATAGGTCAGTCAGCTGCCGATGGTGACATACGACTCTACCCCGACATGCTCATCGAAGGCCGCTCTTTCCGCATCGCTCATTTTGGAGCGCGCATATCGCAAGGAATATCCGCCGTGGAGCTTGCCCTCATCATTGATCATCCAATCTTTGACTTCGCTATCTGGCACTTCAATTTGGTCCCCCACAAGGTATTCTTTGAACCCTGAAGGCAATTCAAAAATCTCGCCGACAAATCCGACGCTATCGTGAGAGACAACAGACAGCCATATATAGGCGCGGTAGTCGGGCTCCGAAAGCAACGTTTTCACCAGAGGGAATTTCTGCTGTGAGGCGTCGACGAGCAAATGTCGAAATTCTCCCAACGTATCTTGTGCAGCGACGATCGTCGCTTGAAATTCCTCATTATCCTTGCTGACGAATGAGAATCGTGCCCCGGGGTCCAAATCGGGCTTTCTGCCTAATTTGCGCCTCAGCATCTGCCAATCGTACCAACAATTTTCCGGATCAAGATCCGCATACCCGCGACTTTCCGCCATCGATTCGAAATGCTCTTTGGAGACCATCATGACGGAGGCCTTATCCCTGAGGGCGAGTACCTCATCCTCATCGAGCGGACTACCCTTCTCGTCTTCCATATTCACCAACAGCACGCCAAGTGCTGGGATAAATAGAGGAACCAGTTCTTCGTTGCTCATATTGTTCAGTCCTAATACCCGTCTTGATTGCTGGATGGGCAATTGTAGATGAACTTGTTCATCAAGATGAGCCAAGGCTTATTCCTCTCCGGTAGGTACGCCCAGCGGGAACATGTGCCGGTATGGCTTCGCTTCCGCCCAGCAGCGGACAAATGAAGGGCGTTCGCGCAGGCGGCGCAGGTAGGCCATGACGTGTTCGTGTTTTTCGGGAATCGGGTGCGACCAGTGGGCGTACAGCAGGAATGGGGCGGCGCCGCAGTCGGCCATGCTGAACTCTTCTCCGGCAGCCCAGGTGCGGCTTGCCATGATTTTGTCCAGCCAGGCGTAGGCGCTATCGAGCTTGCGGCGTGCTTCGGCCACGCCATGCGGGTCGCGTGCACCCTCGGGGCGCAGCACGTCGGCGACCAGCTTTTGCTGCGGTGTGGCGATGTGGTTGTCGAAGAAGCGGTCCATCATGCGTACTTCCAGCGCGCCTTTGGGATCGGCGGGCAGCAGCTTGACCGGTCCCGGATAGTAAAGCGCCAGGTGCTCGATGACGATGCTGGCCTCGACCACCATGCGCTCGCCGTCCAGCAGGATGGGGAACTTCTGGATTGGCCAGATTTGGGCGAACTGCTGGCAGTTGCTGGCGTGGTCGGGTGACAGCATGCGGTACTCGAACGGCGTGCCGTTTTCATAGAGCGCAATCAGTGCTTTCATCGAATAGGAAGAGAGGGGATGGTAGAACAGCTGCAGGGACATGATGCCTCCGTCGGTAGTGGGTGATCGTATCACTACGACGGATGAGGCATTCCTAATTCGACAGTGCTCCGCTTATTTCATGTAGGAGATTAATAGGATCTCCAGGACGAAGCACACCATCAATATGCCAACCATCCAGTTTGCAATGATCCTGGATGCGCGATCTTCATCACTCAAGGATCTTGATAGCCATTGTTTCATTGGTGACCTCCTGATATGGACTGAGTTTGACATGCCCTGGCTTAATTGCAAGCAAGCTCAAGCGAAAGGTGGACTTTGTAAAGTACGAACGCGGCAACAACGACTGCAATGATGGAAGTGCATAAGTTGGGATAATGCCGCGTCCACGGCAAAGAAAAAGCCCGCCGGCTTGCGCGGGCGGGCTGGCAGGCGAGGGCGCTTGCCCGGGCCTTAATTCGATTCCGGTTTCAGGTGCTTGCGGAAGAAGGCGTCGATGTAGGTTTGCACGTGGCGCTTGGCGAGGCGGTTCGACACGCCGTGCTTGGCGCCCGGGTAGGTCATCAGCTCGAACTGCACGCCGCGGTTCACCAGCGCGTCGATCATCTTGGTGGTATTGGTGAACAGGACGTTATCGTCCGCCATGCCGTGAATCAGCAGCAGCTTCGACTTCAGGCCATCGACGTGGTAGAACACGTTCGATTGCTTGTAGCCTTCCACGTTGTCGCTTGGACGATCCATGAACTGCTCGGTGTAGTGCGTGTCGTACAGGCCCCAGTCGGTCACCGGCGCGCCGGACACGCCAGCGGCGATCTTGTCCGAACCTTGCGACAGCAGGCGCAGGGTCATGAAGCCGCCGTAGCTCCAGCCGTACACGCCAATGCGCTTGGCGTCCACGAACGACTGCTGGCCCAGCCAGTCGATACCGGTCAGCTGGTCTTCCACTTCCACCTTGCCCAGGTTGCGGTAGATGGCGTCGGTGAACACCCGTTCGCGGCGCGAGGAGCCGCGGTTATCCAGGCGGAAGACCACATAGCCTTGCTGCGCCATGTACTGGTCGAACTGCGCGCCATCCCACTTGCGGGTCACGTGCTGCGAGTGCGGACCGCCATAGGTGGACAGGTAGACCGGATACTTCTTGCCGGCGTCGAACTTGTACGGCTTGATCATCGAGTAGTACAGGGTCTGGCCATCCTTCGCCTTCATATTGCCGAATTCGACCGGCAACTGGTCCGGCTTGTACTTGAAGTAGGGATGCGACTCGTTGACTTCATTCTTTTCCAGCCAGCTCACGAGCGCGCCGTCCGGGCGGCGGATCCCCACTTGCGGCGGGGTTGCCGGGTCGGACCAGGTATCCACGAACACTTCACCGTGCTTGGAGAAGGACGCATCGTGCCAGCCGTCCGCCTGGGTGATGCGCTTTGGCTTGTCGGCAGTGGAACCATCCAGCTTCAGCTCGTAGACCTGCTTGTCGTAAGCCGCATCCTTGTTGGAGGAGACGAAGACCTTGCCGGCCTTCTCGTCGACAGCCAGCACGTCGTCGAAGCCCCACTCGCCTTTGGAGATGGCGTGTTTCAGCTTGCCGTCCATGCCGTAGAAGTACAGGTGGTTGCGGCCAGTGCGCTCGGACGACCAGATGAAGCCCTTGCCGCTTTCGAGGAAGCGCAGGTCGTCATTGATGGTGGTCCAGGTCTGCGCGGTTTCCGCCAGTACCGGGCGCTGCGCCAAGGTGGCCGCGTCGACCGCAATCAGCTCCAGCGTCTTCTGGTCGCGCGACTGGCGCTGGAAGAACAGCGACTTGGAATCCTTGCTCCAGTCGGCACGCACCAGGTAGATATCCTTGTTGGCGCCCAGGTCCACCTCGCGGATCTCGCCGCCGGCAGGCGAGACGATCTTCAGGCCCACGATGGCGTTCTTGTCGCCGGCGGCTGGATAACGCTGCTCCACCACATCGGTGCGGTCGGCATAGATCTCGAAGCGGCGTGCCACCGGCACCTGCGCTTCATCGTACCAGCGGAAGGCGATCGCGGAATCGTCCGGCGCCCAGTAGTAGCCGGTGAATTGGTGCATCTCTTCCTGTGCCACGAACTCGGCCTCGCCGTTATGCACGGTGCCCTTGCCGTCGGTGGTCAGCTGGCGTTCCTTGCCGGTCGCCAGGTCGATCACGAACAGGTTCTGGTCGCGCACGAAGGAAACGTATTTGCCCTTGGGCGAAATCTTCGGATCGATCACGCTGCCCGATGCCACCAGGCGCGCGCTGTCAGGCTTGGACAGGTCCACCAGGTACAGGTTGCCGGCCAGCGGCACCAGCAGTTGTTTGCCATCCGGCGACCAGTTGTAGGAAATGATGCCTTTCAGCGCCGCGGTGCGGGCGCGTTCGCGCAGCGCTTTTTCAGCGTCGGACAGGTTCTCGACCGGGACCAGGGCCTTGGAGTCGACCAGACGGCGCGTGGTCTTGTCCTTCATATTGTATTCCCACAGGTCCATCTGGTACTGGTCGTCCGCGCGGGCGCGCAGGAAGGTGACGCGGGCGCCGTCCGGCGAGACTTTGAGGGCACGCACGCCGGGGCCGGATAAGGCCGGATCGGCGTACAGGCGATCCAGCGTCAGGCGTTCGGCGGAAGCAGTACCGGCGGCCAGCAGGGCTGCCAGGGTGAGGATAAGGCGCATTGTTTGTCCCGGAATGGTTTACTTACGAATCGCAAGACAATACCAGAACCCCCTCCCGCGGATATTCGGAATGCTAAGCCCTATGCCGTTTTTCCTTCGGCCACCCGGGAATTCGACAGTGTGCGCAAATAGGCTGTGAGCAAAATGGCAGCAATCGTCAGGCCAAGTACCAGCCCGATCCAGAAGCCGGCCGCCGCCATTTCTTTCCCCAATCCCAGCAGGCAGCCGACCGGCAGCGCAAAGACCCAGAAGGCCAATAGCTGGATCAGCATCGGCCCGCGCGTCACCTTGTAGCCGCGAATCGCGCAAGCCGCCGCCACTTGGGTTGCGTCGGACAGCTGGAACAGCGCGGCAAACAGCAGCAGGGTGACGCAAGTCTGCTGCACGGCGGCATCGCTGGTGTAAGCGGCCGCGATCTCATTGCGGAACAGGGCAATGAAGGCTGCCGACACCACCGCAAACGCCAGCGACATGCCGAGCCCGACCCACGACGCCGAACGGGCGCGGTGCGCATCGCCTTCGCCCAGCGCCTGGCCGACGCGCGTCACCATGCCGATGCCCAGGCTAAGCGGCACCATGAATACCAGCGACGAAAAGTTCAGCGCAATCTGGTGCGCCGATTGTTCGATGACGCCGAAACGGGCCACCAGCAGGGCCACCGCACCGAACGCGCTGACCTCGGCGAAGTAGGTGACGCCGATCGGCAGGCCGAGCTTCAGCATGCTGCGGATTTCCGGCCAGTGCGGCCACTCCCAATGGGTGAAAGGGAAGGTGGCGCGATAGGCCGGCGAAATGCGCATCCACAGCAGCATGGCGCCTAGCATCAGCCACATGCAGATGCCGGTCGACACCGCGCAACCCACGCCGCCCATGGCCGGCAGGCCCCAATGGCCAAAGATCAGCAGCCAGTTGACGAAGACATTGAAGGCGAGCCCGAACAGGGCGATCACCATCACCGGCTTGGTCTGGTTGATACTGGTGCTGTAGCCATACAGCGCACGGTAGCAGGCGAACGGCGGCAGGCCGATGCTGATGAAGTGCACAAACAGGGACGCGCGCTGGTTCACTTCCGGCGCCAATTGCAGGTGGTCGAACAGCAGGGTGCACAGGTTGGCCAGCACCATGGCGAGCAGGCCGACGCCCAAGCCTTTCCACAAGCCCTGGCGCACCAGGTGTGGAATGCGGTGGTAGCTGCCGGCGCCCACTTCATGCGCCACCAGCGTGTTCATTGCCATCATGGTGCCCATCACGGTTACCAGTACGATGGACCAGATCGCGGCGCCGGTCGACACCGCAGCCAGCTCGGAAGCCCGGGTGTGGCCGGTCATCGCCACGTCCGCCACCGCCATGCCGACAGTGGCGAGCTGCCCAATCAATACTGGCCAGGCCAATTTCCATAATGCTGTTGCTTCGTTGCGTAAATTGGCGGTCAAAATCGTGGTTGGCATGTGTTGCGCAGTAGGAATTTGTTACAAGGTAGGGTAGTCTAACGGCCTTTGCGCCGCGTTAGAGCGCTTAGGATGCCTGAATACCGGAGATTTAGTAATGAAGAATACCTTGACCGCCGCTTTCCTGCTGGCCACTTCCCTTCTTGGCCAGGCCGCTTCGGCTGGTGAAATGCAGCTCTTCTCGCGCGAAGACTTCCGCGGCCAGCGCGTGGTGATCGCCGACGGCGCCGCCAACGATTTCCGTGACTTCGATTTCAACGATCGCGCCTCGAGCCTGGTGGTACGTTCCGGGACTTGGGAGCTGTGCGAGCACGTGAATTTCCAGGGCCATTGCGCCGTGTTCGAGCGCGGCGAATATCCAAACCTGCGCCAGTTCAACAATAACTTCTCGTCCGCGCGCGAGATTGACCGCCGCCGCGACCGGGACCACGGTGGAAGCGGGGGCTGGGGCCGTGCAATTCGCGGCGACCGCGACGACCGTTGGCAAGAAGAGCGCCGTGAAGAGCGTCGCGAAGAACGCCGTGACTACCGCGAAGAGGCGCGCGGCCCGGCGGTGGAACTGTTCAATGACAACGGCTTCCGCGGCCGCGTCGTGCAGATCAACAATGACCTGAACACCATGCGCAACGTCAATTTCAATGACAACGCCAACTCGATGGTCGTCAACTACGGCACCTGGGAAGCCTGTGAGCATGCTGATTTCGGCGGCCAGTGCCGCGTGTTCGCGCCAGGCCGTTACCCGGACCTGAGGGACTTCAGCGACCGCATCTCGTCGATCCGCCGCGTCCGCTGATCGCCACATGCCCCCGAAAAAACGCGCTTCCCAGCGCGTTTTTTTTCGTTGGTGCGGCGCGCGTATTTTGCGCAACACCAGATTTGAAGCGGCTTCCCGGCCTGTGTTAGCATTGCTTTCTAGTACTAATAGTTGTGAGATAGAAATATTAATAGTGACTATTAGACAAAAATAGACGATGCTAACAACCCGAGGGAAGAATGAAATTCAACAAACTGATTTTGGCTGGTGCCGTGAGCATGGCATTGGCCGCATGCGGCGGTGGCGGCAGCGATTCGAACAGCGCGGCGCCACCGGTGCAGACGTCGCCGGTTTCGGTAGTATTTAACGGTACGGCAGCCGTGGGCGCCCCACTGGCCGGCAGTGTGACCGTCAAGGATTCGAAAGGCGCCACCAAGGTCGCCCAGATCGGCGACAACGGTGCTTACTCGGTCGATGTGACCGGCATGACCGGCCCGTTCGTATTCCGCGCCTCGGGCATGGCCAATGGCCGTACCTACACGGTGCACTCAGTCGCCACCAGCGCCGACGCCACCGGCAAGATCAATATCACCCAGCTGACCGACCTGATTGCCGCAAACGTGGGCGGCCAGCTCGCAGCCGACTATTTCGACCAGTTCGACAAAAACGCTGCCACCGCAACTGCAAGCACGATCGATGCCGAAGTCGCCAAGCTGAAAGAAAAGCTGCAGCCTATCCTGACCGCGCTGGGCGTCGATGCCAATGCCGACCTGCTGCGTACCCCGTTCACCCCGCTGACCAGCCCGCTTGATAAAGCCCTGGACGCGATCCAGGTGTCGGTCGATACTACCACCTCCGTGGCAACCATCAGCACCACCGCCAATGCCTCCGTCATCACCGACGACCTGAAGCAGAAGGCCACCGCCGAAACCAACCCGCTGAAACTGGCTGCGGACAATATCAGCACTGCGACTACCGATGCCCCGCTGGTGAAGAAAGCGCTGACCGACTTTATCGGCCAGTTCGCCAACGGCCAGCCGACCGTTGAAGCGCTGCTCCCATTTGTTTCCGACGGCTTCCTCCACGATGACGTGGGCGCCAAGGACTTCCTCCGTCAGCTGGTCAGCGAAACTGTACTGGTAGGCGCGACCTTCAGCGATTTCGAGATCCACCAGGTCGATTACAGCGATCCGGCCAAGGTCACTGCACGCGTGTCGTTCACTGTGAAGACCAAGGGCGGCCAGATCCTGGACCGCCTGGAAAACTGGAAAATCCGCAAGAGCCCGACCGACGGCGTATGGCGCCTGCACGGCAACCAGCGTGCGCTTGAACTGGAAGCGTTTGCCAGCATGACCAAGCTGGTTAATGCCGGCGGCACCTGCTACCGCACCGGCCTCAACTTCAACATCGTTGACCGCAACCCGGCCAACAACACGACCGCTGGCCTGGTCGACCACATCGTAGTAATGGGCCCAGGCTTGCCGCAGGCAGGCCTGCGCTATAACGTGGCAGGCTGGGGCCAAGAGTGGCGCAACACCGTCAATTCGTCGACCACCTATGTCATGGGCACCGACTGCAGCGGCACGATTTCGCCGATGGGTGATGATGGCATTGCGCGCCTGCCTGACAACGCGGCCTATGTGCTGACCGCGTACGACGCATCCAATGCCAAGCTCTCCTTCGCTTCCGGCAGCGCCGACGGCACTTACGTGCTGAAAGTACAGCGCCGTCCACTGAACCTGAGCGAAACGAAAGCCAGCACCGGCTTCCCGACGCTGTCGGAGCAGAGCCTGGCAGCGCTGGCGAGCTTCAGCACCCGCGACCTCACGCTGGCAGTCTCCGGCGTCAATCCAGGCACGGTGACCTGGCTCTCCATCTGGGAAGAAACCTCGCTGATCGGCAACGGTCTGGAATCGACCGAATCGCCGACTGCGGCAGGCACTT
Organism: Duganella sp. Root336D2; assembly: GCF_001425005.1. Classification (GTDB taxonomy): domain Bacteria; phylum Pseudomonadota; class Gammaproteobacteria; order Burkholderiales; family Burkholderiaceae_D; genus Rugamonas. The sequence continues at coordinate 217,942 of NZ_LMDB01000037.1, forward strand.
TCAGCACCAATTTCAAGCTCACGGCACTGGCAGCAGGCGAGACAGTCAAGGCGCGTTCGGTGCGGATCGAGTCCACGGATACTTACCGCCGCTATATGCAGACCGTATATAACCGCTAAGCTGCGGCTACTCCACGACAAGAAGCGCCTTCAATTTGAAGGCGCTTTTTTTTGGCAATGTTTATTGCTGTTTTGAGAATGAAACCGTACACTGGCGCGCTCCCAACAATGGAATTGCGGACGTATGAAAGTTCTTTCCTTGAAGTGCGTGAACTGCGGTGCCGGCCTCGAAGTGAAGCAGGACATCGACGACTTTGCTTGTGGCTACTGCGGTGTTCAGCAACACGTTGAACGCAGTGGCAGTATTGTCTCCTTGAGCCGATTGGAAGACGCACTGGACGACGTCAAGCTGGGTACAAACCGGGCTGCATCCGAACTTGCACTTGAGCGCCTTCAAACCGACGTCGTAGCCATTTACAAGAAAAGAGATCGTGAAGTGCGCGCTTTGCTGGATGCCAATCACAAGAATAATGTTCGAATCGGATTGGGGCTCACTCTCTGCGTAGCCTTCTCCATGGGAATCTTTGGCCCGTTGTATGGCATGCCGCTCATCTTTATCGGCTGTTTTATTGGGTCGCGCTTCATGAAATCTGTCGCCAGAGATAAAAGGGCCATCGAAGCAAACGCCGAAGCAACGGCCAGCCCCTTGAAGGCGCAGATAGCTCGCCATCAGTCGATCATTGACTCCTATGACTTCGGAACCCAGGGTGCGAAATGAACGAATGATCGCGAAGCCACATCCGGCGATTTCCTGATAACCTATCCTCTCCTTCACAGAGAGGGTAAAGCGTGGAATACAAGGACTACTACGCCACGCTGGGAGTCGCCAAGACTGCCAGCGAAGACGAGATCAAGAAGGCTTACCGCAAGCTGGTCCGCAAATATCACCCGGACGTCAGCAAGGAAGCGGATGCCGATGCCCGCACCAAGGAGCTGAACGAAGCTTATGGCGTGCTGGGCGATGCCGAAAAGCGTGCTGCCTACGATTCGCTGGGCAGCGGCCAGTACCATGCTGGCCAGGAATTCCGTCCGCCACCGGACTGGGGCGGCGGCTTTGAAGGGGCCAGCGCCGAAGACTTCTTTGCCGACCTGTTTGCCCATGTGGGCGGGCAGCGCGGCGGCCGCCAGGGCTTCCGCATGCGTGGCGAAGACATCCATGCCGTCCTCGAAATCAGCCTGCTCGATTCCTATCATGGCGCCCAGCGCGAGATCTCCCTGGGCCGCCAGCGCAATCTCAAAGTCAGCATTCCAAAAGGCGTGACGGCCGGCCAGCAATTGCGCTTGGGAGGGCAGGGCCAGCCCGGCGCGAATGGTGCCGAGGCAGGTGATCTTTTCCTCGAAATCGCTTTCCAGGCCGATGACCGTTATCGCGTCGAAGGCCGCGACGTTTATGAGAAGGTCCCGATCCCGCCGTGGCTTGCTGCGCTGGGCGGCGAGCGTGATGTGAGCACGCCCTCCGGCCGCGTGACCGTGACCGTACCGTCCAATTCGCAAAGCGGCCGCAAGCTGCGCCTGAAAGGGCGCGGCATTCCCGCTGCCAATACCTCCGGTACGGCCGGCGACCTCTACCTGACGTTGGAAATCTTTGCCCCGCCGGCCGATACACCCGAGCGGCGCGCGCTATACGAACAAATGCAACGCGAAATAGGAGGATGAGCGATGCCAAAGGAAGAGATTGTGGAAGGCGTTCCGCTTGAATACCAAGCGTTGACGCTGGATGAACTGGCGCGCGCCTGTGCCGTCGAGCCGGAATGGGTCGTGCACCACGTGCAGCGCGGTATCCTGATCGGCAGGGAGGGGGGCGGCATCGAAACCCTGCAATTCACCAGCGTGGACTTGGGGAGGGCGCGTCGCCTGGCCCAGCTTGAGCGGGATTTCGATGCGGACGAAGATTTGGCGGCGCTGGTAGTGGATTTGTGCGACGAAGTCCGCCGCCTGAAATCGCGCCTGCGCGCCGCCGGAATGGCTTAGCCGCTTGGCTGCCTAGCGTTGCTGGTCACGGCCGCCGCGATTGTCGCGGTTGCCGGTGTTGCCTTCTTCCTCATCCATCAAGTCATCGCGACTGCCTTGGCGCTGGCCCTGGCCGACGTCGCTCTGCTTGTTGCCGCGGCTCTGATCGGATTGCTTGTTGCCGCTCTCCTGGTCGGATTGCTGATTGCCTCCGGTCAGGTTTTCGCGCTGGCCTTGTTGACGGTTACCGCCACTTTGGCCTGCTTGACCAGCCTGGTTGCGCCAATCATCCGATTGCTCGCTATCTTTGCGTGATGCCATGATCGCTCTCCTTTGTGTTGAAGCGATTCCATGCTAGGCCGATGCTGCAGGCCAGCCTGTAGGTGCACACGCCGCTGGCCTGTAGGAATGCTTAGAAAGCGTCCTGCGGCAGCGTGTGATCGAGGTCGATGAATTTCTGGCGCAGCCATTTGCCGGCTGGACCGAGTTCATCGTCACTGCGATGGATCACGAACAGCGGGTATTCCAGCTCACGGCCTTCCTGGGTATGCAGCCGCAGCAGGCGCCCCTCCGCCAGGTCGCGCATCACCGTATGCTCGGGCATATTGCCCCAGCCAAGCCCGCCGACCAGCAGCGCGTGCTTGGAGCCGAGGTCGCCCAGCCGCCAGTCGCGCAAGCCCAGCACGCCGAAATCGCGGCCTTCCGTCAGCGGGCTGCGGTCGGTCACCACCAGTTGCAAATGCTCGCGCAGCACCGAGGTCGGGATTGGCGCGGCCTCGCGCGACAGTGGATGCAATGGTGAGCAGACCGGCATCATTTTCACAAAGCCCGCCGCATGGCGTTCGATAATTGCGGGCGCGCTGGCAGCCATGCCGGCCACGCCCAATTGGCAGCGGCGATCAGCCACCATTTGCGCCACCGCGCCCAGTGCTTCCGTATGCAGGCGCAGCGAAACGGTCGGGAACTCGCGCTGGAATTGTTCGAGCGCGCGCACCAGCACGCAGGCCGGGAACATGACGTCGACCACGATGCTCAGTTCGGCCTCCAGGCCCATGCCAAGCGCTTTGGCGCGCGAACGCATGCCATCCACCTTGCTGGTCACTGCGCGGGCGTCGGCCAGCAGCGTCCTGCCCGCTTCGGTCAGGGTCGGCTTGCGCGAGCTGCGATCGAGCAGGGTGAGATTCAGTTGCTCTTCCAGGTTGGCAATGGTGTAACTGATGACCGATTGGGTGCGATGCAGGGCGCGCGCGGCATGGGCAAACCCGCCGTGGTCAATGACGGCGATGAAGACGCGCAACTGGTCGAGGGTGGGGTGGCCGGGATCTCGCATATCAATAAAATCGATAATTTCTATCGTTATAAAACCTATTTCGTCGATAATAAACCCGTTCTAAGATGGCTGCAATCACCCACTTTCTTGGAGCAAGTACATGGCAAACGTTCTCTACATCAACAGCAGCGTGCGTAGCGCTGGTTCCCTGTCACGCCAACTGTCGGCTGAATTCATCGCCAAATGGAAGGCTGTCAACCCGTCCGACACCGTGGTCGAGCGCGACCTGGCAGCGAATCCGGTGCCACACCTGACCGAGCAGATGATGGGCGCCTTTTTCACTCCGGCTGAGGCGCGCAATGCCGAACAGGCGCAGGTGGTCAAAGTATCGGACACCCTGGTCGACGAACTGCTTGCAGCGGATGTGGTGGTGATCGGCGCGCCGATGTACAACTTCTCCGTACCATCGTCGCTGAAGGCCTGGATTGATCACGTAGCCCGCGTCGGCCGCACCTTCCAATACACCGCCAACGGCCCGGAAGGCCTGCTAAAAGGCAAGAAGGTCTACGTCTTCACCGCCAGCGGCGGCGTGTACAGCGAAGGCGCAGCAGTGGCCTATGACCACCTGACCACCTTCCTGCGCACCGTGCTGGGCTTCATCGGCCTGGTTGACGTCCAGTTCATCCGCGCCGAAGGCGTAGCGATGGGCGAGCAAGCGGTAGCCGACACCTTGGCCAAAGCACAGAAGTCGATCGAACAACTGCTCGCCGCGTAACTACAGCCCAGCCCGTGTCACACCTTGGGGTCACACCCTAGGTGTGACACGGACTCGACTGCTACGTGCTTGAGCCCGTGTCACACTTGGGGTGTGACCCCATGGTGTGACACGGGCTCGACCATTCACTTTCCCGTAGTGGACTTGGCAGCACTGGCCCGCCGGCCGTGCTGCCTTTTTTATCATTTGCTATCATTGCAAAATGAAACGCCACTATCACTTGCTCATCATCGATCCGCAGAACGATTTCTGCGATTTGCCACCACCGGCTGCGCCGGCTTTGCCGGTTCCGGGCGCCCATCAGGATATGCTGCGTGTCGCCAGCCTGATCGAGCGGGGCGGCGCCGGTCTTTCTGCCATCACCGTTACGCTCGATTCGCACCACCGCTATGATGTGGCGCACCCGACCTTCTGGCATACGGCCGAAGGCGCGGCGCCGGGACCGTTCACGCAGATTTCGGCCGCTGACGTGCGCGCGGGGCGGTTTGCGCCGCGCGATGCTGCCGCTTTGCCGCGTGTGCTGTCCTATCTCGATGCGCTGGAATCGGCCGGCCGCTACCAACTGATGGTCTGGCCGGTTCATTGCGAAATCGGCAGTTGGGGCTATAACGTGCACGACGCAGTGCGCGCTGCCTATAACGCTTGGGAAGAGGGGCGCCATGCCGTAGTTGCCAAAGTCGGCAAAGGTTCCAATCCCTGGACTGAACACTATTCCGCTGTCATGGCCGAAGTGCCCGATCCGTCCGATCCGGCCTCGCAACTGAATCGCGAACTGATTGCCAGCCTGGCGCAAGCGGACACCATCTACATCACCGGTGAAGCCGGCAGCCATTGCGTGAAGGCGACCACCGAACATATTGCCGATCATATCGATCCGCGCAAGCTGGTGCTGGTGACCGATTGCATGAGTCCTGTGACCGGTTTTGAAACCCAATACCTCGAATTCGCGCAAGCTATGCAGCGCCGCGGTGCGCGCCTTGCCGCTTCGGCTGAAGTGCTGCCGGAACTGCTGGCCAATGCGGAGAGCAAACAATGATCCCTGTCGTCCGCAGCCTGCTTGAAACTGACCTGTACAAATTCACCATGTGGCAGGCCTTGCTGCATAGCCACCCAAGCGCGCATGCCGAATATGAATTCGTGTGCCGCAACCAGACGGCCTTCCCGCTGTCGGCGCTGAAGGAAGAAGTCGAGGCCCAGCTTGACCACTTGTGCAGCATGTCCTTCATCGAGGACGAACTGAATTACCTGCGCTCCCTGCGCTACATCAAGAGCGACTTCGTCGATTTCCTGACGCTGTTCCGCTTCCAGCGCAAGTTCATTGAAGTGCGCGCGGAAGGCGACACGCTGGTGATCCGTGCCGAGGGCCCGCAAGTGCACATCATGGCGTATGAGATCTTCGTGCTCTACATCGTCAATGAACTGTACTTCCGCCGCGTCGGCACGCCGGCTGCGCTGGAAGAGGGGCGCAGGCACCTCGGCGACAAGATCGCGCAGCTAAAGGCTTTCGGGACTGATCCGGCGCTGCGCCATCCCTTCGAGTTTTCCGACTTTGGCTTGCGCCGCCGTTTTTCGGCCGTATGGCACGATGAAGTCGTCGAGCGCCTGGCACGCGAGGTGCCGGAGTGCTTCAAAGGCACCTCTAACGTCTACATCGCGAAAAAATTTGGCCTGATCCCGATCGGCACCATGGCCCACGAGTACATGCAGTCCTTCCAGGCTTTCGGCGTGCGGCTGCGCGAATTCCAGAAAGCTTCGCTCGAGGCGTGGGTGCAGGAATACCGTGGCGACCTCGGTATCGCGCTGACCGACGTGGTGGGGATGGATGCTTTCCTCGACGACTTCGACCTGTACTTCGCCAAGCTGTTCGACGGCTTGCGGCATGACTCGGGCGATCCGATCGTGTGGGGTGAAAAGGCCATCGCGCATTACCAGGCCTTGCGTATCGACTCCAACACCAAGCGCCTGGTGTTTTCGGATGGGTTGGACTTCGACACGGCGTTCCGCCTGTACCGCCAGTTCGCCGACCGCATCATGGTGGGCTTCGGCATCGGCACCTGGCTGACCAACGATGTCGGCATCAAGCCGCTGAATATTGTGATGAAGCTGATTCGCCTGAACGGGCAATCGGTTGCCAAGCTGTCCGATTCGCCCGGCAAGACGCTGTGCAAGGATGAGACTTTCCTCGCCTACCTGCGGCAAGTCTTCAACCATCAAGCTTCCTGAGGATGGAAGCGCTGGCGGTAGTCGCCCGGCGTCACGCCGAGGCGGCGCACGAAGGCCCGCCTTAAGCTGTTCTGGTCGTGGAAGCCGCTGCGTGCCGCTACCCGCTTGAGCGGGCTGGCGGTTTCCTCCAGCATGCGGCGCGCTGCGTCGAGCCGCGCGGCTTCGACGAAATCGGCTGGCGTTTCACCCGTATCGCTTTTGAACGCGCGTGAGAAATTGCGTACGCTCATGCCGGCTTGAGCGGCCAGTTGGTCCACGGTCAAATCTTCTTCCAGGTTTTCCAGCACCCATTCCTGTACTTGGCGGATCGGGTTGCGTTGCGCCGTTTGCGCGGCGAGGTGGGCGCTGAACTGCGCCTGGCCGCCGGGGCGCTTGATGAACATGACCAGCTCACGTGCCACGGCCAGGGCGACGTTGCGGCCCAGGTCTTCTTCCACCAGGGCCAGCGCCAGGTCCATGCCGGCCGTGACGCCGGCCGAGGTGTAAAGGTTCCCGTCGCGCAGGTAGATCTGGTCATGCTCGACCTGCACCTGCTCGAAGCGCAGTGCCAGCGAGGCTGAAATATTCCAGTGGGTGGTGACGCGGCGGCCGTCGAGCAGGCCGGCGTGGGCCAGCAGCCAGGCGCCGGAACATACGGAACCGAGGCGGCGCACCGTGGTTGCCTGCTGCTGCAGCCACTGCATCAGGCGCGGGTGGCCGGTTACTTCCTGCACCGCGTGGCTGCCGGTGACGAGCAGCGTATCCACCGCGTGGCCGAGCGTATCGATGGTGGCCGTCGGCTGGAACAACATGCCGTTGTCGGCGCGCACCGGTCCTTCTTCCAGGGCGACCAGGTCGAACTGGTAAGTGCCCGGCTTGCCCGACTGGCGGGCCGCTTCATGGAAGACATCCATCGGCCCGGCCACGTCGAGCAATTGCACGCCAGGGAAAACGAGTAAAGCGATACGCATGGTCAGCCTGCCAGGAGTTTGCCGGTGTACAGGGAATATAAGGTACGCACCAGCAGCACGGCAATCGTTACGGTCAGGAAGGCGAGCAGTACGCCGGCCAGCACCACGACAGCTGCGCTATCGGCCGTGGCGGCGTACTTGATCGCGGCATTCACCAATGCTGCGATCGGGAAGCTGATGCCCCACCAGGCCGGGCCAAATGGTACCGAGCGGCGGAATACACGCGGGGCCAGCACCAGGAACATGAACAGGCCAAAGTAGAACAGCATGGCGGCGAACATGTCGACGTGCTGCGTGACGTTGACGTAGGCCAGGAAGCCGACTTCGAACGGTGCAATCATCACCATCAGCGAAGGCAGCATGCCGGTCGGCAGCGGGTCGCCATGCACCAGGCGGCTGAAGATCATCACATAAAACACGATGGCGATGGCCGTGCCGATGCCGAGGGCCAGCATATTCATTTCATGGCCCCAGGTGCCGCCGGTCACCGCGATATCAAGCGAGGCCACGCCGGGAATCAGCCAGGCCGGCACGACGTTGGCTGGCGTCATATTCCCTTGCAGGACGCGTGACACTACGACATAACCCAGCACCAGCGTGGCGACCGCGCCGGCCGTCCACACCAGTTTTTGCAAGGCGGCGCTCCACGGTGCGACGACGCTTGATAACAGCAGCACGGCGATGCTGATCGTGCCGAAGAAGTTGCCGGCAACAGGGTGCGAGAACTCGGCCTTCACAGCTTCAGGGAACGCGGCCCATTTCGACAGGTAGGCCACGGCCAGCACCGCAAACACCAGCAGCGACAGGAGCCCGACGCCATCGGCGATCAGCGTGCTGCTGCCGAACAGGTGGGCCGCGCCGCGCCAGGCCAGTGCCAGGCCGGCAATGCCCATGACGGAGCCAAACAGGTTGACGGGCAGGTTTTTGACCGAGGCGCTGCTGGTGGGCAGGGCAGTGGCAATGGTGGTTTGCATGATGTTTGTCCGATGGATTAGCGATGAAATCATTATCGGACGCCGAGCATTTGGCCGATAGTGCGCATATGCGTCAATTTCAGCCAACCCTGAGCCACCCTCGGCCAGTCAGGGCGCCAGCTCGGCCAGCTGGTTGTTATAGGCGACCGGGATCCAGCGGAAGGAATCGCCGTCCTTGCGCAGGTGCCCCACGCCGGGGAAGGAAAAATGCGGCGACGCTACCACCACGCCGCTGGCGGCCACTTCGTCGAACAGTTTGCGGCGCGCGGCGGCGGCTTGCGGCTGGCTGTCGTCGTAAGAGATGGTGATGCCGGGGTGCGCCAGCTGGACTTCCGCCACATGCACCGTATCGTCCCAGAACAGCATGCGGTGACCTTTGCTCTCCACCAGGTAGGCGCTATGGCCCGGCGTGTGCCCCGGCACGGCGCGCGCTGTGATGCCAGGCAGGACTTCGCCGCTCGCCGGCAGGTACTTGATGCGCCCCGCGTCGTAGTAGGGGCCGACGGTCGCTTTCGGCGCGGGCTCATTGATCCAGCGCGCCACTTCGCGCCGGTCCACATACACCTGGGCGTTCGGGAACAGCATCTTGCCGCCGTTGGAAAGCCCGCCGGAGTGGTCGCCATGGATGTGCGTCAGCAGGATGGCCTCGATCTGTTCGGGCTTGAATCCTGCCGCGGCGAGGTTGGCCAGCAGGTGGCCGCTGGTGGCGCCAAACAGTTCGCCCGCGCCGGTATCGATCAGCACGCGGTGTTTGCCGGTATCCACCAGGTAGACGTTGATCGACAAGGCCAGGGTGTCGTGCAGGTGGCTGGCGCGCAGTTCGGCGCGGGCGGTGGCCGCGTCGCTCAGGATCGTCGTGACATCGCGCGGGGCGACACCGTCCGATATGGCGGTGACCTCGAAATCACCCAGCAGGGCGCGGTAAAAACCTGGCGCCTGGTCGGCAGCCAAGGCCAGGGTGGGGGCTTGTGCGGCAAGGGCCATCAAGGCGGTGGCGATCATTCGTTTCATGGCAATCTCCGTTTGTCGGTTGGTGGATGATTGCCATTGTGGCTAGCCTTGACATATACTTGAAATCGATCGTTGATATTCGACCTATAATTCATATGGATATAAGGCCTTCCGACCTCGCCTTGCTGGTATCGCTCAACGCCCTGCTGGAGGAGAACAATGTGACGCGCGCCGCAGCGCGGCTGCATATCAGCCAGCCCGCCTTGTCGGCCCAGCTGGCGCGTCTGCGGGACCTGTTCGGCGATCCGCTGCTGGTCCCGTCCGAAAGCGGAAGGGGCATGGTGCCGACGGCGCGGGCGCTGGCGCTGCGTGACGGCTTGCGCGATTCGTTGCGCCTTCTTGAAGCCGCTGTGCGCGATCCGGAATCCTTCGATCCGGCGCGCGCCGAACGCACCTTCATGATTGCCGCCAACGACAATGTGGTGACGATGTTCGGCATTGAACTGGTGCGGCGCATTGCGGCGAGCGGCGGCGACGGCCTGCGCGCCGGTTTTGTTGAACCAAACGCGGATGGCATCGTGGCGCGCATGGAGCGCGGAGAGCTTGACCTGCTGCTTGGTGCAGCGCAGACCATTCCGCAGGCATTGAAAGCCGTGCCCTTATCGAGCGAGCGTTATGTCATGGCGCAGCGGAGTGGCCATCCGCGCGGCATGCGTGCGCCGTCGCTGAAGCAGTTTTGCGCGTTGAAACATGTGCTGGTGTCGGGCAGGGGAGAATTCCACAGCTTCCTGGACCAGCGGTTGAAAGACCTGGGCCAGCAGCGGCAGGTGGCTGTGGTTGTGCCGCATTACAGCCTGGTGCCGACGATCCTGGCCAATACCGATTATGTCTGCACCTTGCCGGTACGCTTCCTGCAGCGCTTCAGCGGCCAACTGGATATCTTCAAGCTGCCCTTCGACCTGCCGGAATTTGCGATTGCCATGGCCTGGCATCCGCGCAGCGAGCACGATGCCGGGCACCGCTGGCTGCGCGAGCAATTGAAGTCGGTCCAGCTTTAGGCTTCCTGCGCGCCGAAACTGGCCATGATGCGGTCTGCCTGCTCGCGCTGGGCGTCGTCGTCCACGTCCACCGACAGCAGGGCGGCGGGGCGATCCGGTTTGTCGGTGTTGTCGACATCGTCCGGCGTAAGGGAATCCATGATGTTTTTCACGGCAGACGCGGTGGTGCTCAGCGCGCGCGCTTCATGCAGGTTCAGTTGTACAGCCGAATTGGCAAAGCCTTCGGCCAGCAGGGCGCTGCGCGCGCCTTCGGCATCGGCGATCTGGCGGAAATTTCGGTAAATAGTGCTTGGCATGATAAGTCTCCTGTTTGGCGGGATTGTCGCGTAAGGCGCTGCAACGTGGCGCGCGCTTACTTGGCCTGGGCTTTGCGTGATGACCAGTGCAGGTGCACGATCTGCCAGCCGTCGCCAACCTTTTCCAGCACGGCAGTTTCGAGCCCGAACACGTGGACCTCGGCGTCCTTGTAGCTGCCAGTGGTTTCCGTTTCGCGCATCACGATTGCGGTCGCGCCATCGCGGCGTTCTTCGTGACGCAGCAGGTGCGACCTGGTCGTGCGCAGGAAGTCGATATCGCTGTCGAGATGGTGCGCGGCATATTCGTCGCGGCTATTCTCGGTATAGCCGGATTCGAATATCCTGACCTTGGGGCTCAGCAGGGCCAATGCCGCGTCGCGCTTGCCCTCGGCCAGCGCGCGCTGGAACGCGTCCATGGTTTCCGCCGGGGTGGCAGCAAAAGCAGGCAGGCTGGCCGCGGCCAGCAGCAGGCAGGCGAGGATTCGCATCAGAATCCGGCGACAACGTTGGTGGTGTGCTCGACGCGCGGGGTGTTGGCGAAGTATTGGCCAACCATGCCGCGCCATGTCTGGAAGTCTTCGCTGCCGCGGAAATCGACGGTGTGGTTTTCCAGCGTCTCCCACACGATGACCAGCATATAGGTATTGGCGCGCTCGATGACGCGCTCCAGCCGCATCGACTTGCAGCCCTTCGCGCGCTGGAACAACGGTACGGCTTTCTGCACCGCTGCTTCAAACTCGCCGCCCTGGCCATCCTTGATCTCAAATTCCGCCAGCTCATAAATCATCGGGACATTCCTTTCGCAAAGTAATGTCCCGATTGTGCCTCAGTTGGATCAGAAGCGGTAGCGGGCCGTTACGCGGAAATTGCGCGGCGCGCCCGGCAGGTTAAGCAGCTTGCTTGACCCGTGACCGGAAACAATGTAGTCGCGATCGAGCAGGTTGTTCACGTTCAGCTGAACGTCGAAGGACGCGGTGCGGTAGGCCAGCATGGCGTCGACCACGGTGTAGCCAGGCAGGGTGGCGGTGTTGCCCGGGTTGGCAAAGCGGTCGCCCTGGTAGTTCACGCCGGCGCCGGTGAACCAGCCGCCGCCCAGCGCCTTGTTCAGCCACAGGTTCGCGCTGCGCTTAGGCGTGAGCGTCGGTTGCTTGCCTTGTACATCCTGGCCGTCGTCGCGTGCGATGGATTTGATGATTTCCGCATCCATCAACGCCAAGCCGGAAGCTACTTGCCAGCCTTGGCCCAGTTCACCGGTGAAGGTCAGTTCCAGGCCGTCGGTGCGCTGGGTGCCGACTGGCATGACGATGCTGGTGATTGGATCGGTCGCCTTGATGCCGGTGCGCTGCAGGCGGAACAGCGATGCGCCAACGGTGGCCTGGCCGCCCAACAGGTCGATCTTCGCGCCCACTTCCTTGTTGGTGGTTTCCTCCGGCTCGATGGCGGCGTTGGTGGCGGCCAGCGCGAAAGTTTCACCCGAAGGCTGGAAGGATTTGCTGAACGAGGCGTAATAAGAAACGGTGCCGCTTGGCTGGTATACCAGGCCTGCGCGCGGGCTCCAGGCGCGGTCGGTGCGTTCCAGGTTTTTCTGGCCTACGCGGCGCTCGCGCGTCTCCTGGCTGAAGTCATCGTAGCGCACGCCGGCCAGCAGCTTCCACTGCGGCGTCAGCGTCGCCAGGTCCTGCACGTAGACGCTCTTGTTCTTCATGATGCCCAGGTTGTCGGTGCCTGGCGCGACGTTGGCCGCCAGTTGCAGCACCGGCAGCACTGGATTGAACAGGTTGACCGTCGCCACATTGGTCTTCGAGCGGTTGACCTGGTCCTTGTCCTGCTTGCCGATCTCCACGCCGTACAACAGCTGGTGCTGCATGCCGAAGAATTCTGCGCGCTGGGTCAACTCGGTCTGGTTGAAGTAGCCGTCTTCCTCGCGGCGTACATTGCCGTGGGTGAGGGACGCGGTTTGCGCCGTTTCGTTGACGCTGCCCACCAGGGTGTTGTTGCGGTTCAGCGAGTAGTCGTAGCGGCGGAAGGCGTTGCGCAGCGACCAGTTGGCGTTGATGCGGTGATCCAGCACCACGGCCAGCGATTTCACGCGCGCCTGGCTGAAGTCCACATCGCGCGCATTGGCGGCGCCGAAGTAGGTGCCTGGATCCACGTCGACCGGCGCGCCCTTATACGAAGGGATGCCGAAGTCGGTCAGGCGGCGGTCGGACAGGTATTCGCCCTGCACCAGCAGGGAGGTGTCGGCATTGATCTTCCACAGCACGGATGGCGACAGTGCCTCGCGCTTGAGGAATTGCTGGTCGCGGTAGCTGTCCGAATCTTCCTTGGCGCCGGTGACGCGGAAGGCTACGCCGCTATCCTTCAGGTTGCGCGCCAAGTCGAATTCGCCGCGCTTTTTGCTCCAGCTGCCGAAGGTCACGCTGGCTTCCGTGCGGTCGATGCCGGGCTTCTTGGTGATGCGGTTGATCATGCCGCCCGAAGAACCGCGGCCATACAGCACCGAGGCCGGGCCCTTGATGACTTCAATCTGTTCGATGTTGGACAGGTCGCGAAAATACAGCGCATCGTCGCGCATGCCATCGATGAACTGGTCGGCAATCGCGGTAAAGCCGCGGATGGTCACCTGGTCGCGCTGGCCGTCGCCGTGCGACAGGCCGACGCCTGGAATGCCCTTCATCACGTCTTCCATCGAGCTCGCGCCCTGGTCGCGCAGCAATTCCTGCGGCACCACGTTCACGGTCTGCGGGATGTCGCGCAGCGGCGCATCGATCTTGGTCGCGCTGGTGGCGGTGCTCGGGTTGTAAGCGGCTTCGCGGGCGGCGGAGACGGTAACGGAGGGGAGGGTAGCGTCTTCGGCGAAAACGGCGAAATGCGGCATTGCCAGCGCAACGGCAAGCGCCAGCGGGGACTTGTTCAACGACATGCTATTTCCTAAGTGGCTGCGTAATGAGAATTGTTATCATTCTCAATTATGCGCCACCCGGGAAATTTGTTCAACCGTAAATCTTGTACTGGGTTAAGAAACTAGCGTTCGCTGCGCCGCACGGTATCGGGGCCCGTTTCGTGCGATTCACCTTGGCGATATTGCGTGCCGGTCTGGAAACCATGCTCGCGTTTATCCTCATCGACGCAGCCGGACAGCAGGTCGTCGGTGCGGCCGGCAGAATCTTCCGATTGCTGGTTGCCTTCCTGGGAACGGGACAGGTTGCGGCGGCCAGTGCATCCGGCGCCCATGGTCGCGATGCTGCTGGTGCCATCGTGGGTTTGCTGCTCCAGGCTGCGTCCCTTGTTGAGTGTGGACATGATTGCCTCCTTGTAGCTACGGCCAATAGTCCATTCTAGGCCTGTAGGGAGGAATATCCTAGTTCTCGGTGTATTTGCGAAGCAGCAGGTTGAAGCGCTTGTTGCCATTGGTGCCGAGCCAGTTCCAGAGGGTATCGACTTGGTGGCGGTGCGCCTCGTAATAGGCGGTGCTGGTCGCGATCCAGTTATGGGATTTCAGCACAGGCTTTTCCAGCCGCACCAGTTGGCCCTTGTAGCGGTCAGCCACGTACTTGTCCAGGTCTGTAGCGGCGATCATCGGCACGACGAAGGCATCGATGCGGCCAAGCTGGAGCTTTTCGAAATTGCTCGGCACGGTAGGCGCGCCCTGGTCGAGGATGGCGCCGGACTTCTCCAGTTGCACGCCGTAGGATGAGCCATACATCACGCCAACCCGTTTTCCGCGCACCATTTCCCCCGGATCGAGGTCGCGCGGGTAGCCGTCCTTGGCGCGCACAAAAGCCATCACGACCAGGCTGGTGGCGCGCCTGGTGTCCGGTTTGCCTTGCGCATCGCGCGGGATCACGATGCCGGGCTGCCCATCGGCCGTGATGTCGACCGGGACAAAGTCCACCGCACCGCTGACCAGCGCACTGCGCAAGCGCATCACCGGCAGCCGCGCCAGTTCAATTGCGCAGCCACCGCTGGCGGCGAATTCGCGAATCCACTCCACGCTGGCGCCAGCAGGTTCGGGCACGGTCGCGCCATTGCCCATCCAATACGGCGGGCGGTGCTGGTCGGGGTAGGCGAAGCGGATCGTGCCGCAGGCGGCCAGCACATTGTTGGCAGCGAAAGCGAGGAGGATAGTCGCAGTGAAAGGTTTCCATTTCATTCTGTCGCTATTCTAAGTCAACAGTAATGCGCCTGGCTGCACGGTAGTAGAATCAAAGGACAGGAGGCGACTATGGAAAATACTATGCGCCCGATCCATCCGGGCGAAGTCTTGCTGGAAGAGTTCATGGACCCAATGGGGCTGACTGCGAACACGCTGGCCGGCGTGCTGCACCTCGAACCTGGATACCTGACTGGCATTGTGCGGCAGGAGCGCAGCATCTCGCCCGCCACCGCCCAGCAGCTCGCCAGCTATTTCGACACCACGCCGGAGTTCTGGCTCACCCTGCAGACCACCTACGACACCCGCCGGGCCTTGATGAAAAGACGGCGCGCGCTAAAACGCACGCTGCATTGAATCGCTGCGGCGGTCGCTGGAGTGCCAGGGCAGGGAAGCCACCGACCTGACTTGCGTCGGGAAACGTTCCGCGAAAGAGCGGATCAGCATGTGCTCCACACCGCAGATGGCGAGGTAGGAATAAGCCGCGCCCTGGTCGAAGGCCAGGGCGGTGCGCACTGCCATGTCGAAACGCTCGGCAGTACCGCTGTCGTGACGCCGTTCCTTGTGACTTCGTTGATCCACGCTGCCTCCTTGAGCCAGCGGATAGGCTACGTCGCGCGCGGGAGCGCGGTCTGTGCGTCAGTCCACATCGTGCATCCACATAGGCCCACGCAACAGTTCCGGATGCGAGCGTGATGCGATGGCGCTTGTACGCGGCCACCTCGTACCGGTCCGCCTGCTGCAGTTCCGCTGGCGTGACCAGAAGAACCGAGCCGGCTACGGCATCCATCGCACTGCTGCTCCGCGCGATGATCGGATGATGCGTCTTGCCGCTGGTCGCAACTACTTCGGGATCATCGATCTCCAGCAGCCCAAGCTTATAGCCATTCAACTGGTCTGCCATGCCTTCGAGCTTGCGCCCGAACGTCGCAAGCTGCACGCCTTGCTGTTGCAGCGTCCCATATGAAAACAGCTTTTCGAATTTCTCCATTTCGCCTCCCATGCGATCGATTAATTGTTTTAATGATAATGTGCTTCGGCTGTCTACCATTCAAACACCACTACCGGAGCAAAGAATGCGACAAAACATCCTGCCACGTTCCCGATCATTCCTGCGCCTGCTCAGCGGCCTGCTGCTGGTCGGCGCCGCAGGCTTTGCTGCAGCAGAGCCTTGCCGCAAAATCAGCACAGAAGCCGAGCTTTCCAGCTATACCAAAACTCAAGGAACCCAGGCCACGGTAGCCAGGGATATCTGCTATGCAGAGGGCACCGAGTGGAAGGAGAAGTCGCCGGCCGGCGCTTACGATGTGACGCTGGACCAGCGCTTCGACTTCTACCGCCCCGCCTCGCTGCCCGCATCGCAACGGCTGCCGCTGATCATCTGGGCACATCCGAATGGCGCCACCGATAACTTGCCCCAGCAGGGCGACTTGTATCCGAAACTCGTAACACCCGCGCTGGCGCTGGGCTTCGCCTTGATGTCGATCGAATTCCGCCACCCGGTCGCGAGCCAGGAGTATGGCAAGTCGCCTAATCTCGATATCCCAAACACGGACATCGCACGCGCCGTGCAGTGGGCACGCCACAGGTCCGGCATGCTCGGCATCGATGGCAGCAATATTTTCATCGTCGGCCAATCACGCGGCACGCTTGGCCTGATGAATGCGCTGTCGAAGAACCTGGCCGATGACCAAGCCCCGTTCCCTTACCAGACCAAGTCGTCGCGTGTCAGGGCGGTGTATGCGGTGCAAGCGCAAACCACGTATGAAAAGGAGCAGGTCAAGCAGACCTTCATTCATCCGGACAGTTGGCCTGCGTTTGAGGCGCTCTATGCGAACTTCCATCAGCCAGGCAGCTCGATCAACGAAATCACCACCGACGACCCACCCGTCGCGATGCGATATGAGCGGGCGCCGACTGATCAATCGCTGCAAACAGTCGTGCCGCTTCATTTGCCAGCGCAAAACGGCAACTGCGCCTATCCGGAGGGATGCTTCGACTTTCATCATCCGAACTTCGGCTTGAAACTGCATCTCGCGTTTAAGTCCCTCTCACCAACACAGCCGGCTTCGAAGTTCGACATTGCGTACAACGTGCCGACCGACTACCTCTACGTCGACCAGGTCACTAGCCGGCCCTATGCCTGCTTCTTCGCTAAGAACCTGACGCCGGAAGGGCGTGCGAATCTAAGTGCATACGCAGTTGAGGTTTGCGGGCTGTAATTCGAAAACTGCGAGGGAAAACGACCTTGGTGGTAAGTTGTCGTGATTCAGATCTGATCGCCCAGCAAGTTCTTGTCACGGGGGCGATCAAGTCTACCGGTGCGACAAACCAAATTCGTGCGTGTCATACTTCTAAGTAGCAAGGAGGTGACCATGTCCGAAAAACTCACCAACTATCGCCGATTGGATCGCGTAACTGCTGATCGAGTCCAATACGGCCTGTCCCTGCTATATCTTGCAGGTGCCGCAGAAGCCCGTCAGTTCATGGCTCTTAATGGAATTCCAGATCCGATTATTGAAAGAGTACTCTCTGCTCAATACGTTCGAGGAGCTAAAAGTCCTGTTCGTATCGTCGTTAATTCACGACGTGCAGCAAAATTGCGTGAGAGTTGATCGAGGTCCCACTGGCATCGATCAGTGCCAGGGACTACCGATCCCTTTTTCGACGGTCTTTGCGGACTGATAAGACCAAGCCAATCCGCGTTTGTGCGCTAGGGCGTCGGAAGACTGTTTGCAATGGTGCGAGACCAAATCCTGAGCGCGTCACGCAGACGCGAAATGACTGCGAACACTGCCGGGCTCTACCCATTGCCTGGCAAAGCGGTCGCCTGCCTATGTTGAATCGTGAAAGCAAAAAAAATAGCCGCAAAATGCGGCTATTTTAGGGTTGTCATTTTGTTGTCATTTCGGTGCCAAATCAGCCTCCAAATACCCCAATCAATGACAGCATTAAAATCATAACTTCATGATTTTAAATGAAATAGTGGTGGAGACGGCGGGAATCGAACCCGCGTCCGCAAGCACTCTACAGACAGTTCTACATACTTAGCACTATCATTTAATTTAACCTGTACGGCACGGATGTGCACGTTCCGGACAGGCGATTCACCTTAGATTTAGGACTTCTCGAAGTGAACCCTCGAAGTCCGATCCCTTATAAATGACCCAACACGACCTTGCGGTCACACCCTAAGGGCGAGGTGTTGTCGGGCAGGTCAGCGATTAAGCTGCCAGTGCGTACGAGTTATCGTTTGCAGTTAGTTTGTTTCTGGGTGTATTTACGAGGTAACCAGCCCTCGGTATGCCCTGTTCTGCTTTGCAACCCACGTCGAAACCAGGTCGTCCCCACAGAAGGAAGTTGTATTTTACCTGAATCTTTTCGAGAGCGTTACTCTTCGAGCGAAATCAGCGGGCGGGCGTCGTCGGGAAGTCGGTTGGCGCGGATTTCGCCGCCGGGGCCGAAGGTGAATTCGACCAGGTGGCGGCGCGAGACCGGGGCAGTGGCGGACTTGAGGTCGTGGAAGCTGTCGGCTTCCTTGAAGCCGAGGTCGATGGTCAGCCCCTGGAGCTGGTAAGTCTCGACCAGCTGCTCCACGCGGTTGCGCCGGGTGTTGGTTTCGATGGTGCCATGGTGGGCCGGCTTTTCGCCTTCGAAGTAGCGGATCAGTGCGCCTTCCATGACTTCCACATGCGAGCGGGTGGAGGCTTCACCGAGTGCGTCCTGCACTGCGGATTCAACTTTCACATCCATGCGCTTGACCAGCAGGAAGGTGTCGAGCGTGCCGTCGTTCTCTTCCATGATGCGGTTGACGGCAGGGAGGCGGCCTTTGGCCAGGCGGGATTGCGTGTCGCGCGTGATGCCGACGTACTCCACCATGCTTTCGTACTTCAGGTCGTTCGGGAATTTCTGCAGCAGGTCGTGCGCGGAATAGCACTCCGTCAGCGCGCCCCAGTTCAGCGTGATGTACTTGTCGTGCAGGGTGACGATCGGCTTCTTGAAAGTGGCTTCGAACGGCACTTCCAGTTCGAGCGTGATCGATTCCTTGCGGTTGTCGGTGCCGGCCAGCAGCGGCACGGTCAGCTTCAGGCCGAAGAAGCCCCAGCTGGTGCCTTTCTTGATGTCGAAGCGCAGGCGCTGGCGCGAGATGACGAAGAACAGCAGCTGCTTTTCCATGGTCGCGTCGAGCGCGAACTGCATGCGGCGCTGGTAGCGGCCGATCGGGTCGCGGAAGTCGGGCACCAGCGGGTCGTTCACCAGCAGGTCGTACCAGTAGAAGCGGCTCTCGGCAACGGAGGCATCCCAAACCTGCGGCGCACTGCTGCGTGGTGGGAGCGCCGCCTCGATGTTGTCGTCCCCGTCCATAAAGTCTCCAGGTGCCTTTTTCAGTATTCGCTACTGACTATAGTATAGAAACTTATTGCTGTTGGGCAAGTTATAACGCAGTTTCTACGCTGCCAACGGTGTCGGCGATGGTACGGTTGCGCGAATCAGGGCCAGCAGGTCGGCTGGCGAGGCCAGCAAGTGGTCGGCGCCCCAGGCGGCGGGTTCGACTGGTCCGCAATAGCCCCATTGGCAGGCTATGGTGCGCATGCCGGCGGCGTGGCCGGCCTGGATGTCGCGCAGGTCGTCGCCGACGTACCAGCATTCTTCCGGCGCCAGGCCAAGGCGGGCCGCGGCTTCCAGCAGCGGGGCAGGGTGGGGCTTGGCGTGCGCGGTGGTGTCGCCGGAGACGACGCAGCTCGCCAGTTCCAGGCCGATCTGCGTTACCAGCGGGTCGGTGAAGCGGGCTGGTTTGTTGGTGACGATGCCCCAGCGCAGGCCTGCTTCGGTAATGCCGGCCAGCAGTTCATGCACGCCGTCGAACAGGCTGCTGTGCACCGCCATGGCGGCTTCGTAGTTGGTGAAGAAGCCATCGCGCAATTCCTCAAAGCCTTCATCCTGCGGCTTGAGGCCGAAGGACACACCGATCATGCCGCGTGCGCCGTGCGATGCCTGCGGGCGCAGCACCTCGTATGGCGTCGGCTCCAGCCCGCGCACGGTGCGCAGCAGGTTGATGGCGGCGGCCAGGTCGGGGGCGGTGTCGGCCAGGGTGCCATCGAGGTCAAACAGGATGGCGCGCGGGGCTGGAAACAGGCTCATGATAGGGAAAGACTTTCGAAGCAGGCGGCGCGCGGGCCGCCTGGCTTTATGCTGGGCGGGTGCAAGCCACCAGGTAATTAACGCTGGTGTCGT
This sequence comes from Duganella sp. Root336D2, assembly GCF_001425005.1. GTDB lineage: Bacteria > Pseudomonadota > Gammaproteobacteria > Burkholderiales > Burkholderiaceae_D > Rugamonas. Next base: position 237,836 of record NZ_LMDB01000037.1, read on the forward strand.
TGTTCAGGGAGTAGACCTTGGTGAGCGGATTGTAGCCCATGCCCTTCAAGGCATCCACTTGCAGACCAGCAGTGCGGACATATTGCGACAGTTCGGCTGGAGTGATGAACTTTTCATAATCGTGCGTGCCCTTGGGCAGCATGCGCAGCAGGTATTCGGCGCCGATCACCGCGAACAGGTAAGCCTTGGGGTTGCGATTCAGGGTTGAGAAGAAGACATGGCCGCCCGGCTTTACCAGGGTGGCTGCCGCGCGCACGATGGCGCCTGGGTCGGGGACGTGTTCCAGCATTTCCATGCAGGTCACAACATCGTACTGGCCGGCCTCCTGGGCTGCCATTGCCTCGGCGGCGATCAGTTTGTAGCGCACCGGCACGCCGGATTCCAGGCTATGCAGGTCGGCAACTTTCAGGGCTTTTTCCGACAGGTCGATGCCGGTGACCTTGGCGCCTTTGCGGGCCATGGATTCGGACAGGATGCCCCCGCCGCAGCCGATATCGATCACGTTCTTGCCGGCCAGCGGGGCGCGGGCGTTGATCCATTCCAGGCGCAGCGGATTGATTTCGTGCAGGGGTTTGAATTCGGACGTGGGATCCCACCAGTGATGGGCCAGTTCGCTGAATTTTTGCAGTTCTAATGGGTCGGCGTTCATGCCGGGATGATACTGGAAAAATGTCCACCCTGGGGTGGACAAAAAAAGCCCCGCACAGGGCGGGGCTCCAATAGCGCTGAGGCGCCGGGAATTACTTCTTGGTGCCTACAACTTCGATTTCCACGCGGCGGTTCTGGGCGCGGCCTTCGGCGGTCTTGTTGTCCGCTACTGGCTGCTTCTCGCCCTTGCCTTCGGAGTACACGCGGTTGGCTTCCACGCCTTTGCTCTGCAGGTACGCTTTGACAGCATCAGCACGACGCAGCGACAGCTTGTCGTTGTACTGGTCGGTGCCCATGGAGTCGGTGTGGCCGACGCCGATGATTACTTCCAGGTTGATGCCGCTCAGCTTGCTGACCAGGTCGTCCAGCTTTTCTTTCGCTTCTGGCTTCAGCACGGCCTTGTCGTAGTCGAAGAATGCGTCGGATGCGAACGAAACCTTCTCAGCAGTCGGTGCCGCGGTCGGTGCTGCCGGGGTTGCTACTGGCGGTACGGCGACTGGCGGCTGCTCTGGCGCGACCGGTGGTGGAGGTGGCAGCACGCATTTGCCATCTTTCAGCTCTTCCGGTGGGGTGCAGATCGGCAGGTCGCAACCTGGCACGGCATCGGCCGGGGTCCAGTAGCCGGTGCGCCAGCACAGGCCGAATGGATTGCGGGCGATGACGCCACGGGCATCCTGCACATAGGCGCTCTTAGGCGTCGCGGCCTTGATGTCCTGGGTTACTGGTGCGAACGGAGGAGCGGTTGGCTTGTCTTGTGCTAGCACAGGGCCGGCCAGAACGGAAGACGCAGCAAACATGGTGGCGAGGATTTTCTTCATATTGGTCTTTTCCTTAAACGGGGGTAACGCTGTTAAAACTATCTTTTAAAACTATCTTTTTCATTAGTTTCTCGTCCATTTTGCCATATTTCGCAAAACTGCATCAAAAGTAGAGGAAAAAGCCAGTTTCGCGCATCTGACCAAAATGTTGTTTTGTTGCAACGCAGGGGCCATAATACGGTGCATTTGTGTCAACCCAATGACTTTCATCCGGCCGCCTTGGCGCCATGCTAAAATCGCAGGCTTGTACGCCTAGACAAAAGATCGACCCGCCAATGGATCAATTCGCAAAAGAAACAATCCCAATTTCCCTCGAAGAAGAGATGCGCAAGAGCTACCTCGATTACGCCATGAGCGTGATCGTAGGCCGAGCTCTGCCGGACGCTCGCGACGGCCTTAAGCCAGTACACCGCCGCGTCCTGTTCGGGATGCACGAACTGAACAACGTGTGGAACCGCCCTTACGTGAAGTGCGCCCGTGTTGTGGGCGAAGTCATGGGTAAGTACCACCCGCACGGCGACGCGTCGATTTACGACACGCTGGTGCGTATGGCGCAGGATTTCTCCCTGCGCTACATGCTGGTCGACGGCCAGGGTAACTTCGGTTCCATCGACGGCGACAACGCCGCGGCGATGCGTTACACCGAGTGCCGCCTGGACAAGATTTCGGCAGAGCTGCTGGCCGACATCGACAAGGAAACCGTCGATTTCGCGCCCAACTACGACGGCAAGGAGAAAGAGCCTACCGTCCTGCCGACCAAGATTCCTAACCTGCTGATCAACGGCTCGTCCGGTATTGCAGTGGGTATGGCCACCAACATCCCGCCGCACAACCTGACGGAAGTGATCAACGGCGCGCTGCACGTGCTGAACAACCCGGATTGCTCGATCGACGAACTGATCGAGATCATTCCGGCGCCGGACTTCCCGACCGGCGGCACCATTTATGGTGTGTCCGGCGTGCGCGATGGCTACCGCACCGGCCGTGGCCGCGTGGTGATGCGCGCCAAGACCCACTTCGAGGAATACGGCAAGGAAGGCGGCCGTACCGCGATCATCGTGGACGAGCTGCCATACCAGGTCAACAAGAAGTCCCTGCTGGAGCGCATCGCCGAGAACGTGCGCGACAAGAAGCTGGAAGGCATTTCCGACATCCGCGACGAGTCCGACAAGTCGGGCATGCGCGTGGTGATCGAGCTGAAACGCGGTGAAGTGCCGGAAGTGGTGCTGAACAACCTGTACAAGCAGACCCAGCTGCAGGACACCTTCGGCATGAACATGGTCGCCCTGGTGGACGGCCAGCCGAAGCTGATGAACCTGAAGGACCTGCTGGCGACCTTCCTGTCGCACCGCCGCGAAGTCGTCACGCGCCGTACCGTGTACGAACTGCGCAAGGCGCGCGAACGCGGCCACGTGCTGGAAGGCCTGGCGGTTGCACTGGCCAACATCGACGATTTCATCGCCATCATCAAGGCAGCGCCAACGCCGCCGATCGCGAAACAGGAACTGATGGCGCGCGGCTGGGATTCGTCCATCGTGCGCGAAATGCTGAAACGCACCGGCGAAGAAGGCCAGGGCGGTATCGAAGCCTTCCGTCCTGAGCACCTGCCGAAGCACTACGGCCTGCAGTCCGATGGCCTGTACAAGCTGTCCGACGAACAGGCAGGCGAGATCCTGCAAATGCGCCTGCAGCGCCTGACCGGCCTGGAACAGGACAAGATCGTCAACGAGTACAAGGACGTGATGTCCCTGATCGCCGACCTGCTGGACATCCTGTCCAAGCCGGCCCGCGTGACCGCCATCATTACCGAAGAACTGAATGCCTCGATGCTGGAATTCGGCGACAAGGATCCGCGCCGCTCGAATATCGAGAACAACGCGACCGACCTCGAAACCGAAGACCTGATCACGCCGCAGGACATGGTGGTGACCCTGTCGCACATGGGCTATATGAAGGCCCAGCCGCTGTCCGAATACCGCGCCCAGAAGCGCGGCGGCCGCGGCAAGCAGGCGGCAGCGACCAAGGATGAAGACTGGATCGACCAGCTGTTCATCGCCAACACCCACGATTACATCCTGTGCTTCTCCAACCGCGGCCGCCTGTACTGGCTGAAGGTGTGGGAAGTGCCGCAAGGCTCGCGCACTTCGCGCGGCAAGCCGATCGTGAACATGTTCCCGCTGCAGGACAACGAGAAGATCACCGTGGTGCTGCCGCTGTCGGGCGTAAACCGCACCTTCCCGGAAGACCATTACGTCTTCATGTCGACCAGCCTGGGTACCGTGAAAAAGACCCCGCTGAAGGACTTCTCCAATCCGCGTAAGGCCGGCATCATCGCGGTCGACCTGGACGAAGGCGACTTCCTGATCGGTGCCGCGCTGACCGACGGCAAGCACGACGTGATGCTGTTCTCCGACAACGGCAAGGCGGTGCGCTTCGATGAGAACGACGTGCGTCCGATGGGCCGTACCGCGCGCGGCGTGCGCGGCATGAACCTGGAAGAAGGCCAGAACGTGATCGCGCTGCTGGTGGCGGAAAACGAAGAGCAGTCGGTGCTGACCGCAACCGAGAACGGTTTCGGCAAGCGTACCCCGATCGCCGAGTACACCCGCCACGGCCGCGGCACCAAGGGCATGATCGCGATCCAGACCTCCGAGCGTAACGGCAAGGTGGTGGCGGCGACCCTGGTGACCAAGACCGACGAGATCATGCTGATCACGACCGGCGGTGTGCTGATCCGCACCCGCGTCTCGGAGATCCGTGAGATGGGCCGGGCCACCCAGGGCGTGACCCTGATTGCGGTGGAGGACGGCACCAAGCTCTCGGGCTTGCAGCGCATCGTCGAAGCAGACGCGGACGAGCCGGAGGCGGAAGCAGAAGGCGGCGAAGCAGCCGAATAAGGCTGACCCGCAACGGGCCCCGTCTGAGTGATCAGGCCGGGCCCGTTAGTTTTTATAGCTGCCAAATTCGAAAAACAAATAAGCAATGAAGAAAATAGTTGTGGAGCAGTCCCGTAAAAATTAAGGAGCCCGCATGAAAAAGTTCGCCTTTGCCGCCGCAATATTTGCTTTCGCCGCCGCCGCCCATGCAGCCCCGCCGAGCGAAGCATCGATCCGCGAGTTGATGGATACCACCGGAGCGCGCGCCAATATGGCTGCCTCGCTGCAGAACCTGGCGAAGGCGCTGCCGCAGATCCTGCGCATGCGCGCGGAAGCGGTGGTGCGCAATAACCCCAAGTTCAACGACGAGCAGCGCAAGGCCGAACTGGCGACTGTGGAGCGCCGCATGCCGGTCATCACCGCCGCCCTGCAAAAGGATTTGAACGATCCGAAAATGGTCGATGAGCTGTACAACCAGGTGGTGCCGCTGTATGCGAAGCATTTCACGCAGGAAGACGTCAAGGCCCTGACGGCTTTCTACCGCAGTCCGGTCGGCAAGAAGTCGCTGGAAGTGATGCCGGTGCTGATGGGCGAAAGCGCCCAGGCCGCACAAAAGCTGATGCAGGAGCGCGCGAAGCGCATTGTCGAACAAACGAAGTAAGGAGTCTCGAAGTGGCGAACATCTACAATTTCTCCGCCGGCCCGGCCGTGCTGCCAAAGGAAGTGCTGCAACAGGCGGCCGCTGAAATGCTGGATTGGCACGGCAGCGGGATGTCGGTCATGGAGATGAGCCACCGCGGTCCTGAATTCATTGCGATCTATAAGGCGGCCGAGCGCGACCTGCGCGAGCTGCTGGCTGTGCCGGACAATTACAAGATCCTGTTCATGCAGGGCGGCGGGCTGTCGCAGAATGCGGTGCTGCCGATGAACCTGTGCGGCGGCGCCGACAGCACCATCGATTTCGTGCAGACTGGTTCCTGGTCCGGCAAGTCGATCAAGGAAGCGGCGCGTTATGCCCGCGTCAACGTGGCCGCTTCGTCGCAAGCCACCGGCTTCGACCGCGTGCCGGACCAGGCGGAGTGGAAGCTGACTCCCGGCGCATCCTACCTGCATATCTGCACCAATGAAACCATCGACGGTGTCGAGTTCAATTTCGTGCCGACCGCGCAGGGCGAGACCGATATCGTGGCCGATATGTCGTCGCATATCCTGTCGCGCCCGGTGGACGTGAGCAAGTACGGCGTGATTTTCGGGGGCGCACAAAAGAATATCGGCCCGGCCGGCGTCACCGTGGTCATCGTGCGCGATGACCTGATCGGCAAGGCGCTGCCATTCTGCCCGTCCGCCTTCGACTTCAGGAACGTGGCGGAAAACGAATCGATGTACAACACGCCACCCACCTACGGCATCTATATTGCCGGCCTGGTGTTCCAGTGGCTGAAGAAGCAGGGCGGCGTGGCCGCCATGGAAAAGCGTAATATTGAGAAAGCCGAGCTGCTGTACCAGGCACTCGATGCCGACGACTTCTACCAGAACCGCGTCGCAAAAGAATACCGCTCGCGCATGAACATCCCGTTCTACCTGCGCGACGAATCGAAAAATGAAGCATTCCTGGCCGGTGCGAAAGCGCGCGGGCTATTGCAGCTGAAGGGCCACAAGTCCGTCGGTGGTATGCGGGCATCGATCTATAACGCGATGCCGATCGAGGGCGTGCAAACGCTGGTCGACTACCTCAACGAATTTGCAGGCAGATAATGAGCGATAAACTGAAACCCTTGCGCGAGAAGATCGATTCGATCGACGCGCAGATCCTGGCGTTGCTGAATGACCGCGCCAAAGTGGCGCAGGAAGTAGGGCACGTCAAGGCCGAAACCAACGCGCCCGTGTTCCGTCCCGAGCGCGAAGCCCAGGTGCTGCGCGGCGTGGCCGACCGCAATCCGGGCCCGCTGGGCGCGCGCGAAGTGCAAACCATCTTCCGCGAAATCATGTCGGCCTGCCGCGCGCTCGAGCGCCGCGTGACCGTGGCCTATCTTGGCCCGGCCGGCACCTTCAGCGAACAGGCGGTGTACGCCCAATTCGGCACCGCTGTGGATGGCATTCCTTGCGTCTCCATCGACGAGGTGTTCCGCGCCACTGAAGCCGGTACCGCCGATTTCGGCGTGGTGCCGGTCGAAAATTCCTCCGAAGGTGCGGTCAACCGCACGCTGGACCTGATGCTGGCCACGCCCTGCCTGATCTCGGGTGAGATCGCGATTGCCGTCCATCACAGCCTGATGACCAGGACCGGCACCATGGAAGGGGTACAGGTGATTTGCGCCCACTCGCAGGCGCTGGCCCAATGCCAGGTGTGGCTGAACCAGAACTACCCGCATATCGAGCGCCGCGCCGTGGCCTCGAATGCCGAAGCGGCACGCATGGCCGGCGACGACCCGACCATCGCCGCCATCGCCAGCGAGCACGCCGGCGCACAGTATGGCCTGGGCGTGGTCAATGCCCACATCCAGGACGATCCGCACAACCGCACCCGCTTCGTGGTGATCGGCAGCCTGCTCACCAACCCGTCCGGCCGCGACCACACTTCCGTGATCCTGGCAGTGCCGAACAAGGCTGGCGCCGTGTACCAGCTGCTGGCGCCCCTGGCCAAGCATGGCGTGTCGATGACGCGCTTCGAATCGCGCCCGGCCCGCATCGGCACCTGGGAATACTATTTCTATGTAGACGTTGAAGGGCACGTTCAAGACCCGTCCGTGACAAAGGCATTGGCTGAACTCAAGGACAATGCTGCCTTCTTCAAAGTGCTGGGCTCCTACCCGACCAGCCTCACCTGACCTTTATAAGTGATTAGATCCATGTCCAAGACTTACGGCCCTGAATACGTTCGCGCAATCGCCCCTTACCAGGCTGGCAAGCCTATCTCCGAAGTGGCACGTGAATTTGGCCTGAAGGAAGAATCCATCGTTAAACTGGCATCGAACGAAAACCCGTTCGGCGTGCCGGAATCGGCGCAGAAGGCGATGGCCGCTGCCGCCGCTGAACTGGGCCGCTACCCTGATGCCAATGCCTTCGACCTGAAAATGGCGCTGTCCAAGCGCTACGACGTGCCGATGGATTGGATCACCCTGGGCAACGGCTCCAACGACATCCTGGAAATCGCCGCCCACGCTTTCGTCGAGCGCGGCCAGTCCGTGGTGTACTCGCAGTACTCCTTCGCCGTGTACGCCCTGGCGACCCAGGGTATCGGCGCGCGCCATATCGTGGTGCCGGCCAGGAACCACGGCCACGACCTGGATGCGATGGCTGCCGCCATTGAAGCGGATACCAAATTGGTGTTCATCGCCAACCCGAACAACCCGACCGGCACGTTCGTCACCGGCGCCGAGATTGAAGCTTTCCTGCAGAAGGTGCCGGCGAACGTGGTGGTCGTGCTGGACGAGGCTTACAACGAATTCCTGAAGAAGGAAGACCAGTACGAGTCGGCAGCCTGGGTCAAGAAGTACCCCAACCTGCTGGTGTCGCGCACCTTCTCCAAGGCGTACGGCCTGGCCGGCCTGCGCGTAGGCTTCGCGCTGGCGCAGCCGGAAGTGACTGACCTGATGAACCGTATTCGCCAGCCGTTCAATGTGAATTCGCTGGCGCAGGCTGCTGCGATTGCGGCGCTGAACGACAAGGAATTCCTGTCCAAGTCGGCTGCCAACAATACCGCGGGCTACGAGCAGTTCGTGGAAGCGTTCAAGGATATGGGGCTGGAGTTTGTGCCGTCGTACGGCAACTTCGTCCTGGTGCGCGTTGGTTCGGATGACGCGGCCGGTGCGCGTATCAACCTGGCGCTGCTGAAGCAGGGCGTGATCGTGCGCCCGGTGGGCAACTACGGCCTGCCGCAGTGGCTGCGTATTTCCATCGGCCTGCCGCAGGAGAATGCGGTGCTGATTACTGCGCTGCGCAAGGCGCTGGCGGAGGATCGTGCTTAATAAGGTTGTTATCTTCGGCGTTGGCCTGATCGGCGGCTCGTTTGCGCGGGCGCTGAAGGCGGCTGGCGCTGTTAAGCATGTCGTTGGCGTTGATCGCTCGGAGGCGTTCCTGTCGCGGGCGCTCGAGTTGGGCATCATCGACTCGGCCGCCGAAACCGGTAAAGCGGTGTCTGACCCGCAGGGTCAGACACCGGCCGGCTACCGGTTTGAGGAAGCAATTGCCGGCGCGGACCTGATCCTGCTCGCCGCGCCAGTGGCGCAAACCGCCCGCATCCTGGCCTCGATCCTGCCCCACCTCGACGCCAGCACCATCGTCACCGACGCCGGCAGCACCAAATCCGACGTGGTGGCCGCCGCCCGCGCCGTCATGGGCGATAAAGTGCGCCAATTCATTCCCGGACACCCCATCGCCGGCCGCGAAACCAACGGCCCCGACGCCGCCATCATCGACCTGTACCAAGGCAAGAAAACCGTCCTCACGCCCCTGGCCGAGAACGACCCCGCCGCAGTCGAGCGCGTGGCCAGCGCCTGGAAAGCCTGCGGCGCCATCATCCATACCCTGACCCCGGAAGAGCACGACAAAGTGTTCGCCGCCGTCAGCCATCTTCCCCACCTGCTGGCCTACGCGCTGGTAGACGACATCGAACGCAAGCCCCACTCGGATTTGCTGTTCCAATATGCTGCCAGCGGATTCCGCGACTTCACCCGCATCGCCGGCAGCTCGCCTGAAATGTGGCGCGACATCAGCCTCGCCAACCAGGCCGCACTCCTGACTGAGCTGGATGCTTATCTGGCACAATTAACCCGCTTGCGCGCCAGCCTCGCCGCTGGCGACGCCGCCGCCCTGGAAGCCACCTACGTCAACGCGCAGCGCGCGCGCCGGCAATGGATCGAGACCATCGAGGCGGCTGAGCCGCCGCAGCCGAAAGATGCGGCGGCAGAATAAGGAACACGCATGACTGATTATCCGCATTACCTCGACCTGCTGCCGGTCGCGCGAGCCGAAGGCGCGGTGCGCCTGCCAGGCTCGAAATCCATCTCCAACCGCATCCTGCTGCTGGCCGCGTTGGCCGAAGGCGAGACGCGCGTTATCGACCTGCTGGCTTCCGACGATACCGCCGTGATGCTGGCTGCACTGCGCTCGCTGGGCGTCGAGTGGACCGAGCATCGCGAGGGCGAAAGCACGGTGCACGTAGTGCAGGGCGTGAAAGGCCGCTGGCCGCTGCGCACCGCCGACCTGTTCATGGGTAACGCCGGCACCGCGATCCGTCCGCTGACCGCGGCGCTGGCCGTGATCGGCGGCGACTACAAGGTGCACGGCGTGCCGCGCATGCACGAGCGCCCGATCGGCGACCTGGTCGACGCGCTGAATGCCGCCGGCGCCGACATCGAATATACGATGAACAAGGGTTACCCGCCGCTGCACATCCGCAGCGGCGAGTTCAAGTCGCAGCGCCTGTCGGTGCGCGGCGATGTGTCGAGCCAGTTCCTGACCGCGCTGCTGATGGTGGCGCCGCTGATGGCGCGCGAGCATGCCGTGACCATCGAGGTGGAAGGCGAGCTGATTTCCAAGCCTTATATTGAAATCACCCTGAACCTGATGCGCCGCTTTGGCGCCGTGGTGGAGCAGGATGGCTGGGCGTCGTTCACCATCCCTGCCGGGCAGACCTATAAGAGCCCGGGCGCCATCCACGTCGAAGGCGATGCCTCAAGCGCTTCCTATTTCCTGGCTGCCGGCGCGATTGGCCGCGGCCCGGTGCGGGTGCAGGGCGTGGGCAACAACTCGATCCAGGGCGACGTGCGCTTTGCGCAGGCGCTGGAGCAGATGGGGGCGACCATCGTGATGGGCGACAACTGGATTGAAGCCAGCGCAAATGGCCCGCTGAAGGCGGTGGATATGGACTTCAACCATATTCCGGATGCGGCGATGACGATTGCCGTGGCGGCGCTGTATGCGGAAGGTACTACGACTTTGCGCAATATCGCTTCCTGGCGCGTGAAGGAAACCGACCGCCTGTCGGCGATGGCGACCGAGTTGCGCAAGCTGGGCGCGAAGGTGGAGGAGGGGGCTGACTGGCTGTCCGTCACCCCGCCGGCGGTGCTGCTGCCGGCCGCGATTGATACCTATGACGACCACCGCATGGCGATGTGCTTCTCGCTGGCTTCGCTGGATGGGTTCATCCGCAAGGGCGCCAAGGTTCGCATCAATGATCCAAAATGCGTCGCCAAGACCTTCCCCGAGTATTTCACCGCGTTCGCGTCGATCGCGAAGCGTGGTAGCGTTTAACTTTTAGCCAAAACCGGTAAACCTGGGTCTGACCCAAGGGTCAGACTCCTCCGAAGCCGCAGACTGCGGATACGGCGGGTCCGACCCTTGGGTCGTACCCGGGTTTACCGGTTTAATAATTAACCATATGCCAACATCGAACATCCCAGTCATCACCATCGACGGCCCGACCGCTAGCGGCAAGGGCACCGTGGCCCACAAGGTCGCGGACAAGCTTGGCTTCCACCTCCTCGATTCCGGCGCCCTGTACCGCCTGACCGCGCTGCAGGCCCTGCGCCGCGAAACCAACCTGAACGACGAGCATGCCCTGGCCAAGCTGGCCGAGCACCTGAACATCCATTTCGCCGGCGACGCCGTCTACCTGTCGCAAGAAAACGTCACCGACGCCATCCGCGCCGAGGAAGTTGGCAATACGGCATCGAAAATCGCTGCCCTGCCGGCCGTGCGCCAGGCCCTGTACGGCCTGCAGCTGAGCTTTCGCAAGACCCCCGGCCTGGTCGCCGACGGCCGCGACATGGGCTCCGTCATCTTCCCGCACGCCCCCCTCAAGGTGTTTTTGACCGCCTCCGTCGAAGCGCGCGCCGATCGCCGCTATAAGCAATTGATCGGAAAGGGAATTTCTGCTAGTATGCAAGACCTGCTGATGGATTTGAAAGCGCGCGACGACCGGGATATGAACCGGGCCATTGCGCCGCTGGCGCCGGCAGAGGGTGCTTTCCTCCTCGATACGTCTGCCATGAACGCTGATGAAGCGACCGAGCAGGTGTTGAAATGGTGGACCGCCACCCATAAATAAATAGCTGTTCTTGTTCAACCCTCAACCCAGTTGAAGCCGCATCGTGCGGGTCTTACTGGCTAACCTGGAAATAAATAATGGAAAGTTTTGCAGCCCTCTTCGAAGAGTCCCTGTCGCGTCAAGACATGCGCTCTGGCGAAGTGATCTCCGCTGAAGTCGTGCGTCTGGACCACAATTTTGTGATCGTTAACGCCGGCCTGAAATCGGAAGCTTTCATTCCTGTTGAAGAATTCAAGAATGACCAAGGCGAACTGGAAGTCAAAGTAGGCGACTTCGTTTCCGTGGCCATCGAATCGCTGGAAAATGGTTTCGGCGATACCATCCTGTCGCGTGACAAGGCCAAGCGCCTGGCATCGTGGCTGGCACTGGAAAAAGCAATGGAATCCGGCGAGATCGTCGTTGGTACCGTCAATGGCAAAGTCAAGGGCGGCCTGACCGTTCTGACCAACGGCATCCGTGCTTTCCTGCCAGGTTCGCTGGTAGACACCCGTCCAGTTAAAGACACCACCCCGTTCGAAGGCAAGACCCTCGAATTCAAGGTTATCAAACTGGACCGCAAGCGTAACAACGTCGTTCTGTCCCGCCGCGCCGTCATCGAAGCTTCGATGGGCGAAGAGCGTCAGAAACTGATGGAAACCCTGAAAGAAGGCACCGTGGTTACCGGCGTCGTCAAGAACATCACCGACTACGGTGCGTTCGTTGACCTGGGCGGCATCGACGGCCTGCTGCACATCACCGACCTGGCATGGCGTCGTGTGCGTCACCCATCGGAAGTGCTGACCGTTGGTCAAGAGATCACCGCTAAGGTCCTGAAGTACGATCAAGAGAAGAACCGTGTGTCCCTGGGCGTGAAGCAACTGGGCGACGATCCTTGGACCGGCCTGTCCCGTCGTTACCCACAGAGCACCCGCCTGTTCGGTAAAGTCACCAACCTGACCGACTACGGTGCGTTCGTTGAAGTTGAACAAGGCATCGAAGGCCTGGTTCACGTGTCGGAAATGGACTGGACCAACAAGAACGTGGCTCCTAACAAAGTCGTGCAGCTGGGCGACGAAGTTGAAGTCATGGTCCTGGAAATCGACGAAGAGCGTCGTCGTATCTCGCTGGGCATGAAGCAGTGCAAGGCAAACCCTTGGGACGACTTCGGCGTGACCCACAAGAAGGGCGATAAGGTCAAGGGCGCAATCAAGTCGATCACCGACTTCGGCGTGTTCATCGGCCTGCCAGGCAACATCGACGGCCTGGTGCACCTGTCCGACCTGTCCTGGACCGAGTCCGGCGAAGAAGCCGTACGCAAGTTCAAGAAAGGTGACGAACTGGAAGCCGTTGTTCTGGCAATCGACGTTGAGCGCGAGCGCGTTTCCCTGGGCGTCAAGCAACTGGAAGGCGATCCATTCAACAACTACGCAGCCATGAACGACAAGGGCTCCCTGGTTACCGGTACCGTTAAGTCGGTTGAGCCAAAAGGCGCCGTGATCCAGCTGTCCGAAGAAGTTGAAGGCTACCTGCGCGCTTCCGAAATCTCCCGCGACCGCGTGGAAGATGCCGGCACCCACCTGAAGGTTGGTGATTCCGTGGAAGCCCTGGTGATCAACATCGATCGCAAGGCACGTTCGATCCAGCTGTCGATCAAAGCTAAAGACAGTGCGGACACCGCTGAAGTGATGTCGAAGATGGCTGCTGACTCCAGCGCCGCTTCCGGCACCACCAGCCTGGGCGCGCTGCTGAAAGCCAAGTTCGACAACAAGAACTAATCTACGAGCACTTAGATGACTAAGTCCGAATTGATCAACCGCCTGGCTGAGCGTTACTCTCAGCTGGTGGCCAAAGATGCGGAGTACGCCGTCAAGACCATTCTCGATGCGATGACCAACGCTTTGGCCGACGGCCAGCGCATCGAGATCCGTGGTTTTGGCAGCTTCGCCCTGAATTCGCGGCCGCCACGCATTGGACGCAATCCTAAGTCCGGCGACAAAGTGATGGTCCCTGAAAAACGGGTGCCGCATTTCAAGCCTGGCAAGCAGCTGCGCGAGCGGGTCGATGCGATGGTCGGGCAACCGATCATTGAGGACTGAGTCTCTGGCACAGTAGAATGAAGGGGCGGGCATTTGCCTGCCCCTTTTTAATTTGGAACTGACGATGAAATTCATCTCCACCGCCTTCGGCGTTGTCCTGTTTGTCCTGTTCTTTGGTTTTGCCCTGAAAAATACGCAGGAAGTCGACCTGCACCTGTTCCTGAACTACGAGCTGCGCGGCCCGCTGGTGCTGATGCTGCTGGCCTTTTTCGTGGCCGGCGCCGCCCTGTGCATCCTCGCGCTGACTCCTACCTTGTTCCGCCAGCGCCGCGAATCGAACAAGCAGAAATCCACTATCCAATCCCTGCAGAGCGCGGCCATGCAAGTGAACGAGCGCCCGCTGCCGGATAGCATCAACACCCAGCACTAAGAAAAAACATGGATTTTGAACTCTGGTGGCTGCTGGGCATCCCAGCTATGTTTGCCCTTGGCTGGATCGCCGCACGCGTCGACATCCGCGCCGTGGTGTCCGAATCGCGCACCCTGCCGCGCGGCTACTTCCGCGGCCTGAACCATCTGCTGAACGACCAGCCGGACAAGGCTATCGACTCCTTCATCGAGATCGTCAAGCTCGATCCGGAAACCGCCGACATGCACTTCGCGCTGGGCAACCTGTTCCGCCGCCGCGGCGAAACGGAACGCGCCATCCGCGTGCACCAGAACCTGTTGTCGCGTCCCGACCTGCCGGCCGAGCAGCGCGCCCACGCCGAATATGAGCTGGGCCAGGATTACCTGAAGGCCGGCCTGCTGGACCGCGCCGAAGAGACCTATACCCGCCTGCTCGACACTTCCTACGCAGTGCAGGGCCGCAAGGCGCTGCTGGAAATCTACCAGCGCGAGAAAGAGTGGAAGCGCGCCATCGAAGCCGCGCTCGCGCTGCAGGAAGCCGGCGCCGGCTCGCGCCAGAAAGAAATCTCGCAGTTCTACTGTGAACTGGCGCAGGACGCGCTGGTGCACATGAAGCCCGACGAAGCGGAAAGCCTGCTGGAACAGGCGCTGCAAGCGGACCGTTCGAGCGTACGCGCCACCATCCTGTGCGGCGACGCGCAGCTGGCCAAAGGCGATACCGAAGCCGCGCTGCTTACCTGGCGCCGCGTCGAACAGCAATCCGTACCGCACACCGCGCTGGTGGCAACCCGCCTGATGGACGGCTACCGCAAGGTGGGCCGCCCGCAGGAAGGCGTCAGCCTGCTGAAATCCTACCTGGAACAGGCGTCCTCGATCGACCTGCTGGAAGTGGTGTTCAAGACCGTCATCGAACTCGATGGCGTGGACGCCGCCAAGCAGGTGGTGCTCGATGAACTGCGCCGCACCCCGACCCTGCTCGGCCTCGACAAGCTGCTGGAAGCGCGCATGATGGATGCGCCGGCCTCGGTGCTGTCCGAACTGTCGATGGTGAAAAACCTGGTGCACGGCTACACGCAAAAATTGGCCCGCTACCAGTGCAGCCACTGCGGCTTCAAAGCCCGCCAGTTCTACTGGCACTGCCCGGGATGCAGCCGCTGGGATTCCTACCCGCCGCGCCGCACCGAAGAACTCAACGTGATGAACTGAATATGAGCAAAGCGCCCGCACTCGACAAAGTACGCATCCTGGTCGCCGGCGACGTCATGCTGGACCGTTACTGGTTCGGCGACGTCAGCCGGATTTCGCCGGAAGCCCCGGTTCCCGTGGTGCGCATCGAACGCCGCGAAGCCCGCCTGGGCGGCGCCGCCAACGTCGCACGCAATGCCGCGGCATTGGGCGCGCATGCCGGCCTGCTGGGCATCGTCGGCGCCGACGAAGCAGGCACGGAAGTGGAGCAGCTGCTGCAAAGCGGCGCCATTCACAGCTACCTGAAGCACGACAGCGCCATCTCCACCATCATCAAGCTGCGCGTGATCGGCCGCCAGCAGCAGATGGTGCGGATCGACTTCGAAGAACCGCCAAGCGACGCTGTGCTGCGCAACAAGCTGGTGCAATTCAAGACCCTGCTGCCGGAATACGACGTGATTGTGCTGTCCGACTACAACAAGGGCGGCCTGGTCGATGTGGCCGAAATGATCGCCACCGCGCGCGCGGCCGGCAAGATCGTGATGGTCGACCCGAAAGGCGACGACTTCTCGCCTTACAGAGGCGCCACCGTACTGACTCCCAACAAATCAGAACTGAAACGCATCGTCGGCTCCTGGAACAGCGAAGAGCAACTGGTGACCAAGGCGCAGAACCTGCGCGCCGAACTGTCGCTGGACGCGCTGCTGCTGACCCGGTCGGAAGAGGGCATGACCTTGTTCACCGACGACGGCATCTTCAACGTACATGCCAGCGCCCGCGAAGTGTTCGACGTCTCCGGCGCAGGCGACACCGTGATTGCCACGATGGCCGCCATGCTCGGCTCCGGCGCCGGCTGGCAAGACGCCGTCGACACCGCCAACCGCGCAGGCGGCATCGTGGTTGGCAAGCTCGGCACCGCCACCGTCACCCGCGACGAACTATTCGCCTAAATTGAGCTTTGGCGCGAGACTTCGTGGCGGTGCTTGTACATGCCCAGCGCTTGCTTGAGCTCATCGCGCTGGGGCTTCACTCCTGGCAACTTCACCTTTTTCGATTTGCTCTTGCCGCTGTCCGGATCGGCCAGGGTCAGCGTCAGGACGTCGCCGCCAAAGCCGTCCTCGTAGTTCATGTTCGTGACCTGCTCCCAGCCGAAAATGCTTTGGTCGGCGTTCACGGTGATGCCTTCATACGCCACCACGATCGGGCCGAAATCGCGCGGCGGGAAATACTTCAGCACGATCGCGCGCTCCGCGTCATCGGATGGGCGGTAGCGGTACGCCAGGGTGTGCTCGTGCGCCTTGGCGAAACGAGATTCGTAGGCATTCCATAAGCGGCCTTCGATGGCGTCCGCCGTCAGGATCTCGCTGTGCCAGCTGTTCGTTACCGCCGTTGCGACCACAGCGCCAAACAGGGTGCCTGGAATCGGGCTGCCGACATTTTCCATGCGTTCGCTGAGCTTGGGGTGCGAGTCGAATGGGTGCGGTACGTTCGCGCCCTGCATCGCATCCTGGAACTGCTCGGAACAGGCGAAAGGCTTCAGGCCCTGCGCCACGTAAGTGGCGATGCCGATTTCGCCTTCGTGGCGGTCGTTGCGCTGGAACAGGTCTTCCTCGATGTGGCCGCGGTAATTGCCATAGGCGGAGATCTTGATCAGCGCCGAAATCAGCGGACGTCCCGATACCGCCTGCGCCGCTGCGCGGTCGGCGAGGAATTCGCGCTCGCGGCTTTCGCGCATCAAGCCCAGTTCCAGCGCCGTGCGGTACAGCGCCAATGGGTAGTAGGCGATCAGCGTCATCAAGTTGCCGCGCATGGCGCCAAGGTAGCCGTCGAATTGCGACAGGGCGGGTCCGAGCTTTGCGCTGCGCTCGGTGTCGCCGCCGCTGAAGTGCGCCAGTTCGTGCGCCAGCACGGCGTCGGCTTCGCGCTGGTCCAGCACGCGCAGCAACGGCAGGCTGACGAACAGCGTGCGGCCGTCGATCGTTTCGTTGCCCAGCACGATGGGGCTTTCGGTGACAAAGAAGTTGGTGTCGATGCCGCCGATGATCTGGCGTGGCGGGGCGGTACCCAGCATCCCAGCCAGGCCGCGCACACGCTGCCACAGTGCCGGTGCATCCTGTTCACGCACCAGTTCACCTTCCACTTCGAACTTCCATTTGGGTCGCGCAAAGATCTGCGTGACGGCCAGCAGCGCGGCGGCTGCGGCGGCAATGCCGGTAATGGCCACCAGCTTGATCGAATACATATGGAAGAACCAGGCGGTCAGCCAGAACGAAAGCCAGGCCAGCATGGCGTTTTGCGCCACCACTTCAAAGGAGCCCGACCAGGACAGCAGGCGTTGTCCCAGCAACAGGCTGCGGTACTGGGCGTCGCGGCCGCGCTGCGCCGCCAGGCAAAGCAGGGCGACCAGGGCTGCCAGCAGCACGCCGCCAACCAGCATGATCAGCGAGATGTTGTGC
Organism: Duganella sp. Root336D2; assembly: GCF_001425005.1. Lineage (GTDB taxonomy): Bacteria > Pseudomonadota > Gammaproteobacteria > Burkholderiales > Burkholderiaceae_D > Rugamonas. The sequence goes on from NZ_LMDB01000037.1 coordinate 255,293, forward strand.
GCCCAGTAGAATTGCCATTGATGGCCCCATGATTCGCAGGCGCGGGAGCGGTACTCGGCCATCGCCGGGTCGCTGTTGCCGCAAACCGTGGAGGGTGGATCGGCACGGAAGCGCGCCAGCACCTGCTCGCGTTCCGCCAGGGCGACGTTGGCTTTGCGCATGTCGCCTTCGATCGATTCAAGGAATTCCCCGTCCCACGTTTTGAGGACGTGGCCGCTGAACACAAAGGTAATGCCTGGAACCAGTGCCAGCGACAGCACCGCATACAGCGCGATGCGCATCAGGTCGGATTTCAGGGCAGCTAATGATCGCATGCTGATCTCGGTTGCAAAAAATATAAGTATGGCACCGCAGGTTTCGTTGCGTCATTGCAATCTCGAATTTGCGCGCCAATTGTCGCGTTTTTGTTATATTGGCAATCCCTCCAAACGGATGCCGATACCATGCGAACCATTCTTTTTGCCGCCCTGGCAGCGCTTTCCTTCCAGGCCTACGCCCAGCCGAACTTCAGCAAGGACATTGCCGGCGGCAGCGACCACCCGTTGCTGCACCGCTATGAGGGTTCGATGCTCTATATGTACGGCGGTGAGAACCTGGGCCAGGCCCGGGTTGTCGATGCCGAGGCAGGCAAGCCGGTGCTGCACAAGGTGGAAGGCAAGACGGCCAACCGCTATTACTGGGGGCCGAAAGGGCGCAGTGCGCTGGAAATCCACCGCAACTACCAGCAGGCGCTGAGCGCTGCCGGTTTCAAGATCCTGTACGCCTGCGAGACCGACCAATGCGAGAAGGCCAAGGTTCAGCACCTGGTGCAGGAGCTGCCGCGCGAAGTGCATTGGAAGTCGTTCGACGCGTATGTCAGCAGTACCTTCAATAGCGCCAACCAGCCGCGCTTCCACCTGGTCAGCGCAGCCAAGGCTGGACCTGGCGGCAATACCTATGTAATGGTCGCGCTGTCCGAATACACGGACTACCAGCGCGTGCGCCAGTTCGTGCAGATCGTCGAACCGACGGTGATGGAAGGCGGCAAGGTCACTGTCGATACGCGCGCCATCCAGGAGGGCTTGCAGCGCGATGGCAAGGTGGCGCTGTATGGCGTGACCTTCGACACCAACAAGGCCGTGATCCGCGAGCAATCGAGCGAGCAGCTGGAACAGATGGCCAAGGCCCTGCAGGCGCAGCCCAAGATGAAAGTCTTCATCGTCGGCCACACCGACGACCAGGGCGAGTTCGATGCCAACCTGGCGCTGTCGCAAAAGCGCGCGCAGGCCGTGGCTGATGCGCTGGCCTCGAAGTACGGCATTCCCGCCAACCGCATGATGCCGCGTGGTGTCGCCAATATGGCGCCGGTGGCCAGCAACGCCAGCGACGAAGGCCGGGCCAAGAACCGTCGTGTGGAATTAGTTGTGCGTTGATTGATCTGCCTCAAATAGCGCGCGGCCCGTGTCAGCCGGATGGCGCGGGCCGCGTTGTGGCTGAACGAGGTCTTCTCGTGTCCACTTATGGAGGCAATCATGATCAGGAAATTAGTGCTCGCCGTCGCCACGCTGGTCGCTTGCATGGGCATGGCATTCGCCCAGGTTGACGTCAACAAAGCCGACCAGGCCGCACTCGATAGCGTCAAGGGTATCGGTCCGGCCAAGTCCAAAGCCATCATGGCGGAACGCGCGAAAGGGGAGTTCAAGGATTGGGCCGACCTGGAACAGCGCGTCAAAGGCATAGGAGAGAAGAACGCCATGAAGTTGTCGGAGGCCGGGCTGATGGTCAATGGCAAGTCGCGCGAAGGCGCCGCTCCGCGCAAGGAAGCCGCTCGAAAATAGCCGGAACCTTGCTGCATTAATCCGCAGGCGGCGCCATTTATCGGCAAGGTGAAGCGTTCATCGCATGCTTCCCCCGACGCCTGCGGCCTGGGGCAGAGTTATGGACATGACAATGTCGTCATGCCATGAGAAACTACCGCCCCATGAAACCCCATGTTGTTTTCCTCGCCGCTGTCGCTTCAGTTTCCTTGCTGGCATTGGCCCAGCCAACCGCAAGCCTGGACAAGAGCTGGTACCTCGCCGGTGAAAACCCGGACCTCTATGAAATAGGCGCCGACCCCAATGGCTTCCGGCGCGGCAGCTTCGCGAAATTCCTGCGCGCGAAAACAGATGATCGCAAGGCATGGGCTACGCTGATGCAGACCGTTGCTGCCGACAAGTACCGCGGCAAGCGCGTGCGCTTCTCGGCACAGGTCCGCACCGACAGCATCGGTGCCTGGAGTGGCTTGTGGATGCGGGTGGATCTGGAAAACGGCGAGATGGATGGTTTTTACAATAGCCAGGACAAGCCGATCAAGGGCACTACCGATTGGCAATTGCGCAGCGTTACGCTGGATGTTGCGGAGCACGCGGACTTCGTTTTGTTTGGCGTGAATGGCGCAGGCGGCGGCACTGTCTGGATCGATGACCTCAAAATGGAAGTGGTCGACAAAAACGTACCCGTCGACAAAATGCCGCCGCGCGAGTACTGGCGCGCGCAGCACACCAATCCGAGCCTGTAAGATGCAGAATGGACCTCATGCCGCATTGCGCCAACTCTTGTCCGTGAACCTGCGGGAAGGCGCTTCCAGTGCGGGAATGTTCTTGCTGGTGGCTGGATTGGCCGTCTTTGCCGGCTCTTATGACCGGCTTGCCTTGTTCGGCGCGCTCCTGCTCGACGCAGCCATCGTGCTGGCCGGCGCGCACGCACTGCGTTGGATGCTGCCGCCAAAGGCTGGCTGGACCTGGTGCTGGGCAGCCCAGCCACTGCTGCAGCTGATCGCTGCTGTCGTTGCGATGCAGGCCTACATCAAGGGGACAGGCTATTTCCTGCTGCTGGCGCTGTCGCCGGCGCAAATGCTGGGCAGTGCGCTGGCTTTCGGAACCGTTGTACTGGCAGTTCCGCTGATGTATGCCCATCGCCAGGCGCGCGCCCTCGAAATTTCGGAACTGCAGCGCGCCGCTTTGCAGGCGGAATTGAAGTCGCTGCAGGCGCAGGTGGAACCGCATTTCCTCTATAACACGCTGGCCAATACGCGCTACCTGGCGCGCCATGCGCCGGAGCGCGCGGTGGAAATGCTGGATCACCTGATTGCCTACCTGCGCACCGCTTTGCCCGACATGCGCACATCGTCATCCACGCTGGCTCGCGAGTGCGAGCTGGCGGGCCATTACCTGGCCCTGATGGAAATCCGCTTCGGCGCGCGGCTTGCGACCAGGCTCGATTGCCCTGGGGACCTGGGCAGCCTGCCGGTCCCGCCGATGATGTTGATGTCGCTGGTGGAAAACGCGGTGCAGCACGGTGTCGAACCGAAACCGGGCGCCGTATGCGTAAGCGTCGCGGCGGCGCTGCGCGGCGACGGCAGGCTGGGCATCATCGTGCGCGACGACGGTGGGGGGCTGCAGCGCGGGCAGGGCACGACGCTGCTGGGCAGCGGAGTCGGGCTGCGCAATGTACGGGAACGGCTGCAGGCGCTGTACGGCGGCCGGGCCGCTTTCGAACTGCGGCAGGCAGCCGACGGCGCCACTGAGGCGGAATTGCTGTTGCCGGTCGAGGGGCGCGCATGAAACCACGCATCCTGATCGCCGATGACGAACCGCTGCTGCGCGCGGAGCTGCGCGAGCTGCTGGCCGCGCTGTGGCCGGAGGCGGAGCTTTTACCCGATGCTGCGGACGGCTTCGAGGCGCTGCGGCTGGCACGCGAACTGGCGCCGGACGTGGCCTTCCTTGATATCCGCATGCCTGGACTGGATGGGCTGCAGCTCGCGGCCACATTCGGCTCGCGCACGCACGTGGTGTTTGTCACCGCATACAACGAGCATGCGCTGGCCGCATTCGAGCAGGGCGCGCATGACTATTTGCTGAAACCGGTCGATGCTGCGCGATTGGCGCGCACAGTCGGGCGGCTGCGCGAGCGGGTGCTGCTGCCGCCGCCGGATTTGCGCCGAATCACTGCCGACGTGCGCGCGGCAAGCGCGCTGTCCGCGACCGCCGGGACGCAGGCGCCTTCATGGATCCAGGCGTCGGTAGGGCAGGCGGTGCACTTCATCGACCTGTCCGACATCCTGTACTTTGTCGCTGAGGACAAGTACACGCGCGTGGTGGCGCAGGGACTGGAGGCGCACATCCGCACGCCGCTCAAGGAGCTCGCTGGAACGCTGGAAGGAGCGGGATTCTGGCAGGTCCACCGCAGCTACGTGGTAGCGGTGAAGCGCATTGCCGCCGCCGTGCGCGACGGCGACAACGCGATGTGGCTTACTTTACGCGGGCATGGAGCGCGGCTGCCGGTCAGCCAGCGCTTCCAGCACCGTTTCAAGGGGATGTGACAGGCAGGTTGGCCAGGAAGGCGTGAATCTGCGACACCACGGCCGCGCCTTCGCCGACACCTGCGGCGACGCGCTTGGTGGAGCCCGAGCGCACGTCGCCGATGGCAAATACGCCCGGCACGCTGGTTTCCAGCGGAGCGCGCTGCGGCGCATCGGCCAGCGTCATCTTGGCGCGGCACTGGTCCTTGATGGCGTCGAAGCCGGTGCGGATGAACCCTTGCGCGTCAACCTCCACGCCGCAATCGGCCAGCCAGGCCGTATTCGGGTCGGCGCCGATGAACAGGAACAGGCGGCATACGTCGCAGCTATCGACTGCACCGGTCTCCTTGCACAGGAAGCTGACCTTGGACAGGCCGTCATCATTGCCTTCCAGCGCAGTGATCTCGGTATGCGTGTGCAGCTCGATATTCGGCGTCGCCTTGATGCGGTCGATCAGGTAAGTCGACATGGTGGCCTTCAGGCCGGAGCCGCGAATCACCATATGCACCTTGGAGGCAAAGCCGGAGAGGAAAACCGCCGCCTGGCCGGCGGAGTTGCCGCCGCCAACCAGCACCACTTCTTCCGACTTGCACAGCTTGGCCTCGATCGGCGAAGCCCAGAAGTATATGCCGCGCCCTTCGAATTCGCCGATATTGTCGAGGGCAGGGCGCTTGTAGCGCGCGCCGCTGGCCAGCACCACGGTCTTGGCGCGCACCACCTGTCCGCCGGCGATTTCCACGCGCAGCGGCCAGCTGTCGCACAGCAGGCGCGTGGCCGGGGCGGGGATCGCGACCTCCACGCCGAACTTCTGCGCCTGTACGAAGGCGCGGCCGGCCAGGGCCCGGCCGGAAATGCCGGTCGGGAAGCCAAGATAGTTTTCAATGCGCGCACTGGCGGCAGCCTGGCCGCCGTAGGCGCGCTGTTCCAGTGCCAGCACGGACAAGCCTTCCGATCCGGCGTACACCGACGTCGCGAGGCCGGCAGGTCCGGCGCCGACCACCACTACATCCCACAGCTTTTCGGTGTCGATTTCAGGCAGCAGGCCGATGCAATAGCCGACTTCCGCGTTGCTTGGGTTTTTTTTCACCACGCCGTCCGGGCATACCACCAGCGGCCAGTCTTCCGGACCCGGTTCGTAGTATTCGCATAGCGCGCGCGCCTGTTCGTCGTCTTTCGGATCAAGGATGCGGTAGGGGTAGCCGTTGCTGCTCAAGAAGCTGCGCAAGTGGAACAGGGCCGCATTTCCGGGCGGGGAAACCAGCACCAGGCCGCCGCCTTCGGTCTCCAGCAGGCCGACGCGGCGCAGGATCAGGGCGCGCACGATGCGCTCGCCCAGCTCCGCTTCCGCAATCACCAGTGCGCGCAGGTTCTCCGGCGACACTTCCAGCACCTCGACATCGTCCTTGGCGGTGGCGTTGACCAGGGAAGGGCGCCCGGAAAGCTGCGATACCTCGGCAGTGAATTCGCCGGGACCGTGCTCGGTCAGGAATTCGGAGTTGCCAAGGCCGTCATATTTGCAGATCGTGATCGAACCTTTCAGCCCGATGATCAGGCCAAAGCAGGTGTGACCGGCTTCGAGAATGCGCACGCCGCGCGCATACTGGCGCACCGTGCCGAAGCGGTGCAGGCGCTTGATTTCCTGCTCGGTCAGCACCGGGTTGACCTGGTGCCTGCGGCTCTCCAGCGTGGACGGCATGGAGATGACTTCGGTGTCGCTCATGGGGAAAGGCTCCTCTATTAATGCATGTAGTTTAATGCAATTACCCCGGCCTGCTATGATTTACCATGACCTTTACCATCCGGCCGCTGCAAGCAGAAGAATTGGCCGCCTTCTTCCATTATCTGAACGACCACCTGCTCGATAACGGGCGTGATGGCGCCCCGTTGTTCCAGCCCATGTCGCGCACCAGCGCCGGCTTCCCGCCGGAGAAGATCAACGGCTTCAGTACCGGTCTGCTGGCCAGCTTTGGCCAGCAAGGCTGGCGCCGGGTCTGGGGCGCGCTGCGCGAAGGGGAAATCATGGGACACATCGACCTGCGTTCGCGGCCCGAAGCAGCGGCACGCCATCGCTGCCTGCTGGGCATGGGCGTGCACCGCGCCGCGCGCCGCAACGGGCTTGGCGCCGCGATGGTGAAAACGGCAGCCGAATGGGCGCGCGGGCAGGGCCTGGAATGGGTCGACCTGGAGGTCCTGACGGGCAACGCCCCGGCCCGCGCGCTATACCGCAAGTGCGGGTTCGTGCAGACGGGCGAGATTCCCGACCTGTTCCGGATCGATGGCGAAAGCCAGGGCTATGTCTTCATGTCCCTGCACCTCGCCGCCGAAGCGGATAAAATGGTCGTTTGACAGAACATTACACAGCAGGAACCATGGGATACAAAACAATCGCCGATACCATCGGTAACACGCCGCTGGTGCAGCTGGTACGCATCCCCGGCGCGGAAGCGGCCGCGCGCGGCAACATCATCCTCGGCAAGCTGGAAGGCGACAACCCGGCCGGTTCGGTCAAGGACCGCGCCGCCATGTCGATGCTGCGCCGGGCCGAAGAGCGCGGCCAGATCAAGCCGGGCGACACCCTGATTGAGGCGACCAGCGGCAATACCGGCATCGCACTGGCCATGGCCGCTGCCATCCGCGGTTACAAAATGATCCTGCTGATGCCGGAAAACCTGAGCGAAGAGCGGCGCATGAGCATGGCCGCCTACGGCGCCAACATCATCCTGACGCCGAAAACCGGCGGCATGGAATACGCGCGCGACCTGGCCGAGCAGATGCAGAAGGATGGCAAGGGCATCATCCTCGACCAGTTTGCCAACGGCGACAACCCGCGCGCCCACTACGAAGCCACCGGTCCGGAAATCTGGCGCGATACCGAAGGCCGCGTGACGCACTTCGTATCGGCCATGGGCACCACCGGCACCATCATGGGGGTGTCGCAATACCTCAAGGAGCAGAACGGGAATGTGCGCATCATCGGCGCGCAGCCGGAAGAAGGTTCGTCGATCCCGGGTATCCGCAAATGGCCGGAGGCCTACCTGCCAAAGATTTACGACAAGGCGCGCGTGGACCAGGTGGAATACGTGTCGCAGGCGGCGGCGGAACGCATGGCGCGCCGGCTGGCTGCTGAAGAGGGTATCTTCTGCGGGATTTCGGCAGCGGGTGCCTGTGAGATTGCACTGCGCATTTCGCAGCAAGTGGAAAACGCGACGATCGTGTTCATCGTCTGCGATCGCGGCGACCGCTATTTATCGACCGGGGTGTTCCCGGCATAAGCGAAGCCACGCTTCCCCTCCCCGGGCGGGGAGGGGAAACCAAGGACTGGCATCAGCCCTTGTTTTCGGAGCCGACGCCTTCTTTCGGCTTGAACTGCTTGTCGCTGATGCGGAACTTATTGCGGCGGTCGCCCATCAGGTAGCGCAGGTCACGGATGCTCAGGTCGGAAACCTCGTGCATGCGGATCAGCAGCGATGCGCCAACCGGCAGGCGGTGGTGGCGGATCTTGGAGATCACAGGCGGTGCGACTTCCAGAGCGCGCGACAGGGCCGCATCGTTCTTCAGTCGGAGGTTTTCGATCAGGGTGTCGAGCAGACGGTTCGGGTTGTACTGCAGCAGATCATCGCCTTCCGACTCGCTGTTCATATCATTACCGACTTGGTTGGTCATGTCTTCTGTTCCTTCTCTAAAGTTGTCCTGCTAACGACCCAAATCCTGAGACGGATTCCTGTTTAACAAGTTTCATAATATATACACAATTGTACAACAGAGCGGTCAGCAGTACTTGCGTGCAACAAAAAATAGTATATTGCTCTCGAAACGCGTTGTCCTATCGCAACATTCTGAGAGAATTCTACCTGAATTTTTGTGTTAGGGTAATTCTACACTCTTGTATATCACACAAGTTACACGCAGTTACAAAGTTTCCTTCATTGAAAGCTTTACTGCACGGCCGAGTTCGATTACGGACATGGCATAGAAATAACTTCGGTTGTACTTTGTGATTGAAAAGAAATTATTGCTTCCGACCCAGTATTCGGTAGGGTCGGAACCATTCTGCAGATCAACCAGGCCGTACAGGCCCGGCGGCAGGTCCGCGTCCGGGTGCACGCCCGCGGCCAGCAGGTCGGCGCCGCTGTATTGGGCTTCCAGCCCGCCGCCAAGATATTTTTCCCAGCCGCGCTCAGGTGATACGGTTGCCGGATAAGCCAGCCGCGGCGGATCGTCGCGCTTCCAGCCGTGCGCAACCAGGAAATTGGCGACGCTGCCGATCGCATCGGCCGGCGAATTGCGCAGGTCGACCTTGCCGTCGCCGTCGAAGTCGACGCCCAGCTTATAGATATTGCCCGGCATGAATTGCGGCATGCCCACGGCGCCCGCATACGAGCCAGTCAGCGACAAGGGATCGATCCCGGCCTGGCGCGACGACACGATGGCCGCTTCCAGTTCGCTGCGGAAGAATTCCATGCGCACTTCGCGGTTCGGCGCCAGCGGATAAGAGAAGGCCAGGGTGGCCAGCACGTCGAGCACGCGGAACCTGCCCATGTCGCGGCCGTAGATGGTTTCTACGCCAATGATGCCGACAATGATTTCCGCCGGCACGCCATACTGAGCCTCGGCCCGCGCCAGGGTGCTGCGGTTGGCGTTCCAGAACTCGGCGCCGGCATTGATGCGCCTGGGCTCGATGAAGCGGCTGCTGTAGGCTTGCCAGTTCTTCGGCTTGCCCGGCGGCGCCGGCTTGACCAGCTGCACCGCCGCGTCGATATAGCGCAGTTCGAGGAACAGCTTTTCCGATTCTGCAATCGGCACGCCGTGCTTCAGTTCCAGCTCGCCCATGAACTGCTGCACCTCTTTCCATTGGCCGAAGTTGACGAATTCGCCGCTGTAATCGAGGGCCGGTTTCTTCGCTGCTTTTTTAACCTTGGCCGGTTTGTGGACGGCGGCGCCGGCGGCCGGCGCCAAGGCCAGGCCGAGGCAGGCCACGGCCAGCGCGGTGGTGGGGAATTTTTTTGAAAATCTCATCGGGATTGCTTCAGCAAACTATGCAGTCGTGCGACCGGGTTATCCTTTTGCGCCGCTGGTACGCCGTATTTGAGCGCGCCATACAGCTCCAGGAATGCTGTCATGGCCGCTATTTTCTCGCGCGGCAGGTTCGACTGCCGCACGCGATGGGCCAGGCCCAGTGGGCCTTCGTCCGGCGCCTTGTCCAAGCCATGCCGCGCCAGTTGGCGGCAGAAGGCGCGGTAGGCCGCATCGACCGGATCGCGCGTGCGTTCGGTGCGGCGGTATTTCATCAACAGCACTAGTGCTGCGCACAGGGCCAGTCCGGCCAGCAAGCGCCAGTCGGCAAAGGCTGCGGCCAGTTCTCTAAGGAAATCTTGCTGCCTCATTGGATTGTAATCGAGGATCCATTGATTCCAAGCATTATTCATCGCACTGAGGCCAAAACGCATCTGCGCCAGCCACGAGCTCTTGTCGCGCGCCAGGTCGGCCAAGCCTTGCAATCCGAAAGGCGCTGCGCGCGGCAAGGCCTGCGCCAGGCTGCTGCGGATGCGCTCCGGGGCCACGGCGGCGGTCGGGTCGATGCGGGTCCAGCCGCGCTGGGGACCGAGCCAGACTTCGCTCCAGGCATGGGCGTCGGACTGGCGCACCGTGTAATAACCGTCGACCGGATTCTGTTCGCCGCCCTGGTAGCCGTTCACCACGCGTGCCGGCAGGCCGGCTGCGCGCATCAGGTAGACGAAGGAGCCGGAAAAGTGTTCGCAGAATCCCTTGCGCGAATCGAACAGGAATTCGTCGATTTCATCGCGGCCCAGCCGGCCCGGTTCCAGCGTGTATTCGAAGCCTTTACGGAACATGTCCAGCACGGCGGCGATGGCGGCATCGTCGCCGCGTTCGGCGCGCAGCGCCTGGATCTGGGCCGCATAGCGCAAGGTGCGCGGGTTGTAGCCTTGCGGCAGCTGCAGCCAGGTCTCCAGCGCCGGCGGTTCAAGAGCCGGCTGTGCGAGGTAAGCCGGGTGCGCCACGGAACTGTAGCGCAGGCGCTTGTCGCTGCTGGCCTCCACCAGTTGTTCCAGTTCGGCGGTGTAAGCGGCGCCCGCGCCATCGATGTTGGGGCCAGGCTCGCTCAGTTCCAGCATGAACAGGAACTGGCGGCGGCCCGGTTCCAGTGTCACCTCGTAAGGATAGGCCGGCCCTTTCCAGCTCAGTTGCCGCGCCAGCCGCACCTGGGCCACCGGATGCAGCGGCCGGCCGATGCGGGTCCAGGCGCGCCCGTCGTAGTTGCTCAGCACCGGACCGCGCCAGTAAAGCTGTTCCGGCGGCGGTGCGGCGCCAAAGAACTGCGCGCGGAATGCCACTTCTTCCGATAACGCCAGGTTGGTCATGGAGCCGGGCGACATGCTGTCGGACATGCCGCTCTTGCCGCCGGCGGCATCGCCCGGCAGGCCCCACAGCGGCCCCTGGATGCGCGGGAAGCCGACAAACAGCAGCACGCCCAGCGGCGCGGCAATCAGGAAAATGCGGCCGGCCAGCTTCAGCCGCGCGGCCAGCGGCGGCACGGCGCCGCTAAGCTGGAAGGTAATCTGCGCCGACAGCAGTACGATGATGGTGGCGATCATCACCAGCGCCGTGAGGATTGATTGCGAGTAGAAGAAATTCGTCAGCAGCAGGAAGAAGCTGAGGAAGATCACCACGAACAGGTCGCGCCGCGCGTGCATTTCCAGCAGCTTGAAGGTGAGCAGCAGGGTCAGCATGGTGACGCCCGGTTCGCGCCCGAGCAGGGTGCGGAAGGTCAGGTAGACGCCGCCCATGGCCAGCAGCGATACCGGCAGCAGCAGCCACATTGGCGGCAGGCGGCTGCCGCGCAGGGTAATGGCGGCGCGCCAGGCCAGGGTGAGGCAGACCGTGGCCGAAGTCCACAGCGGCAGGTGGCCGAAGTGGGGCGCCAGCACCATCACCGCCGCCAGCAGGAGCAGCAAGGTATCGGCTTTGTCGCGCGTCAGGCGGCCGGCCATGTTCGACAGGCCGGCAATCATGCGCCCTCCTTGCCGTACAGCGCCAGCGCCCGCAGGCATTCGGCGCAATGCGCTTCGCCCAGGCCTTGTGCAATCTCGCGGCCGCCGATGGTGAGGGCATAAGGCAGGGTGCGCCGCTCCGCTTCCAGCACCCAGGCGGTCAGGCGCGATAGGCGTACTTCGATATCGAGCTGCTGCGGCAGTGCGCCCAGGTCCAGCAGCAGGTCGGATACTGCGCCGCCTTCGAAATGCTTGCTCACCAGGTTGCCGCCGTCGGCCGGGTGCAGGCGCGCGATCTGGCGCCAGGCAAGGTGGCGCATCGGGTCGCCCGGCTGGTAGCTGCGGATGCCGGAGAAATTATCCAGGCCCACGGTGCCGTAGCCGTCTTCGCGCGCCGCACCGGTGGTCGGCAGCGGCGGCGGCGCCGTTTCCGGCTGCGGATAGGCCAGCACTTTCAAATCCGGCTGCCAATATGACCAGGCGCCGAACAGGCCAAGCGGGAAACGGGTGAACAGGCGCACGCGCGGCGCGGCCAGCCAGCCGCGTTGCGTCGTCGGGCGCGACAGCACCACGGCCGCGCTGCCCTTGGCGGCGACGTCGATCGCCTGGCGCGGCTCACCTTCGTCCTGGAAACCGAGCCAGAGCGCATAGCGGTCGCGCGGCGTGGCATTGCGCACCAGCAGTTCGAACTGGGCTTCGTCGCCGGCGAACACCGGTTGGGCACGGCCCGGCGCCAGGTGCAGGAAGGCCAGGTTCTTGGCCGTCATGTACATGTCGACGATGGCGCACGAGCCGGTGAAGAAGGTCAGCACGAAGCCAAGGCCCAGGTTGTAGTTGATGGAGCCGACCAGCATGATCAACAGCAGGCCGACAAAGGCGATCCCCGGCTTGGTCGGCAGGATGAAGACGCGGCGCATCACCAGCTGCACTTCGCCGGCTTCCTTTTCCTTCAGCTGGAACAGCCAGCGGTCAAGCATTCTCCTCGCTGGAGCAAGCATGGCTTATACCGCTACCGATTTCTGCAGTTGCAGCACCAGGTCGCGGCTGGCCAGCGCGGTGCCGTGCGAAGACTTGAGCGGCCGCAAACGGTGGGCGCAGACCGGCACCAGCACGGCCTGCACGTCTTCCGGCATGACGTGGTCGCGGCCTTCCAGCGCAGCCCAGGCGCGCGCCGCCTGCAGCAGGGCCAGCGCGGCGCGCGGGCTCAGGCCTTCGGCAAAGAAACCGTTCTGGCGCGAAGCCTGCGCCAGCGCCTGCACATAATCGATCAGGGCCGGCGCGGCGTGGATCTGGCGCAGCGCCTGCTGGGCGGCGAACAATTCGGCCGGCGTCATGGACGGCGCCAGGTGCTTGAGCATCTGGCGCCGGTCTTCGCCCATCAGCAGCGCGCGTTCGGCGGCAGCGTCGGGGTAGCCGAGCGAGATGCACATCAGGAAGCGGTCGAGCTGCGATTCCGGCAGCGGGAAGGTGCCGACCTGGTGGGTCGGGTTCTGCGTCGCGATCACGAAGAACGGTTCGGGCAGCGGGCGGGTGACGCCATCGGCCGAGACCTGGCGTTCCTCCATCGCTTCCAGCAGGCCGGATTGGGTCTTCGGCGTGGCGCGGTTGATTTCGTCGGCCAGCAGCACTTGCGTGAAGATCGGGCCGGGATGGAAGCTGAAGGCATTCAGCTCGCGTTCATAGATCGAAACGCCGGCCACGTCGGCCGGCAGCAGGTCGCTGGTGAACTGGATACGGTTGAACTGCAGGCCCAGCGACAGCGCCAGGGCGTGCGACAGCGTGGTCTTGCCGACGCCCGGCAAGTCCTCCAGCAACAGGTGGCCGCCAGCCAGCAGGCAGGTCAGCGACTGCCGTATTTGCAGCTCCTTGCCGACGATGACCTGTCCGACCTGGCGCGCTACGGCGTGTAATTTGGTATACATGGTTTTGGTACGTGGTTTGGTGGAGCTGGCGCCGCATGGTAGATTACTCGCATTCTATGCGAGAACGCGATTCATGAGCACAGCAATTTACAGCCATCCCGACTGCCAGCGCCACGAAATGGGCGACTGGCATCCCGAATGTCCGGCGCGCCTGCAAGCCATTGCCGACCAGTTGATCAATGCCCACATCGACGACCTGCTGCAGCACCGCGACGCACCGCTGGCGGATGAGACTTCGATTGCGCGCAACCATAGCGCCAACGCCATCGCCATCGTGCGCGATCACCTGCCTTCGGCTGGCCAGTACTACCCGATCGACGGCGACACTTCGCTCAATGCCCATAGCTGGCAAGCCGCGCGCCGCGCCGCCGGCGCCGCGGTGGCCGCAACCGATGCCGTGATCGACGGTGAAATCGATAATGCCTTCTGCGCCGTGCGCCCGCCGGGCCACCATGCGCGACCGACCGAGCCGATGGGCTTCTGCCTGTTCAATAATGTGGCGATCGCCGTCAAGCATGCGCTCGAGGTGCGCGGCCTGGAGCGCGTAGCGGTGGTGGACTTCGACGTCCACCATGGCAACGGCACCGAGGAAGCGCTGCTCGACGAGCCGCGCGCGCTGATGGTGAGCTTTTTCCAGCATCCCTTCTATCCCTATTGCGAAGTGCTGCCGGAGACGCCCAACCGCGTCAACGTGCCGGTGCCGGCTGGATCCAAGGGCGACACGGTGCGCGCGCTGGTGCAGGAGAAGTGGCTGCCTGCGCTGCATGCCTTCAAGCCGCAGATGATCTTCATCTCGGCCGGTTTCGATGCCCACCGCGAGGACGACCTGGGCGGCATGGGCCTGGTGGAAGCCGATTACGCGTGGATGACGCAGCAGGTGATGGAGGTCGCGCGCCAGCATGCGCATGGCCGCATCGTGAGCTGCCTGGAAGGCGGCTACAACCTGTCGGCCCTGGGCCGCAGCGTGGTCGCCCATGTAAAGGCCCTGGCCGAGATCTGAGATGCTGTCGCTGTTGCTTGCGCTGGCCGCTGCCAGCGCCTTTCCCTATGAATCGCTGGCCACGCCGGCCAGCTGCACCCTGCCTGAGTGGCCGCGCGAAGCCGTGCGCTATGAAGTCGAGGGCACGACCACGCTGCAATTCCAGCTTGGCGCCGACGGCGCCGTGCGCAATGCGCAGGTGAGGCAGGGCAGCGGCTGGGGCATCCTGGACCAGGCGGCGCTGGCCGGCCTGGCGCGCTGCCGCTTCAAACCGGGCCTGGCCGCGGCACGCGAGGACACGGTTTTCCCGCTGCAGTACGCCTGGACGCTGGAAGGCCCGGCGCCGCTGCGGCCCATGCTGCTGCCCGGCAGCTGCGGCCCGTCGCAGCGCTTCCTGCGCTACGATAACCTCGACCAGCGGCCCGATGGCCGCGCCTCCATCAAGCTGCGGTTCCTGGTCGACGCCGAGGGCAAGGCCCGGCGTATCGTGCCGGAGGCGGCGCATTTCGATGCCGCGGTGGTGCGCGATGCGGTAAGCTGGCTGCAAACTTGTCGTTTCGGCATCTCGCCCAAGGCCAGCGGCGCCCGGACCGACACCTCGTTCGGCAGGGTGGTCTTGAGGTAAAATGGCGGATTGTTCATTCGATTCGTAAGGCAAGAGCATGTCTATCCAATGGTTCCCCGGGCATATGAACGCCGCCAAGAAAAAGGCGGCGGAACAGATGGCCGACGTCGATGTCGTCATCGAAGTGGTTGACGCGCGCCTGCCTGCGGCCAGCTGCAATCCGCTGGTGGAGGAGCTGCGCAAGTTCCGCCAGCGTCCCTGCCTGAAGATCCTGAACAAGATCGACCTGGCCGACCCCGACGCCACCGCGGCCTGGATCCGCCATTTCGAGCAGGACAAGACCGTCACCGCCTACGCCATGACGACCAAGAAGCCGTCCGACGTGGCCAAGGTGATTGCCAAGGCGCGCAAGCTGGCGCCGCACCGCAACGAAGCGATCAAGCCGCTGCGCATGATGATCATGGGGATTCCCAACGTCGGGAAGTCGACCCTGATGAACGCGCTGCTCAAGCGCCGCGTGGCGAAAGTGGGCGACGAGCCGGCAGTGACCAAGCAGCAGCAGAAGATCTACCTGGACCTGGAGACGGTGCTGATCGATACGCCGGGCCTGCTGTGGCCGAAGATCGAAATGCCCTCCGACGGCCTGGCGCTGGCGGCTTCGCACGCGATCGGCGCCAATGCGCTGATCGAGGAAGAAGTGGCGGTATGGCTGGCGGAAGAACTGCTGAAGCGCTATCCGGAACTGCTGAAGGCGCGCTACAAGGCCGATGTCTCGGCCATGGATGGCGTGGCCCTGATCGAGCGCGTGGCGCAGCTGCGCAGCTATCGCCTGAGGGGCGGCGACTGGGACTTCGAGAAAGCCTCGCACATGCTGCTGCTGGATTACCGCAGCGGTGCGCTGGGCCGGATTTCGCTGGAAACGCCGGCTTCCCGCGCTGAAGCGCTGGCAATCCATGTCGAGGCGGAGCGCGTCAAGGCGGAGGAGGCGGAGCGCAAGGCAGCAGAGAAGGAAGCCGAGCGCATGAAGGGCAAGCGCGGCGCTTGATCCTTAGCCGAGCTTGAAGCTGCTGACCGCCAGCGCCCCCATGAAGCGGTCTTCGTGATACACCACCTCGGCGGCCGCATCCTCGGCCGCACCCACCACCACCATCAAAGGCAGCAAATGTTCCTCGCGCGGATGCGCCATCCGCGCTGCCGGAGCACGCTCCCACTCCAGCAAGCGCGCCGTGCGTTCGGCCGGCGCCGCCGCCATGGTTTCGCGCAGCCAGGCGTCGAATACGCGTGAGGCCTCGGCGCCGGCGGCGTTGAAGGCGCGCAGGTTGTGGTAACTCAGGCCGCTGCCGACGACCAGGATGCCTTCATCGCGCAGGGGCCGCAGCAGGCGCCCGACAGCCAGGTGCTCGGCCGGATCGAGACCATGGCGCAGCGAGAGCTGCACGATCGGCACGTCCGCTTGCGGGAAGGCGGGGTACATGGCGCTGAACGTGCCGTGGTCGAAGCCGCGCTCCGCGTCAAGCCGGGCACGCTCGCCAAGCAGCTCGATCACGCGCGCAGCCAGTGCCGGCGAACCCGGCGCGGGGTACTGGATCTGGTAGGTATGCGGCGGAAAACCGCCGTAGTCGTAGATCATCGACGGCTTGGCCGATGACGACACCAGGAAGTGGCGTCCTTCCCAATGCGCGGTAACAACCAGCAGACCTTTCGGCTTGCCGCCGGCCTGGCGCGGCAGGTCGCGCAGCGACGCGTCCAGCTGGTCGTAGGCGTTGCCGAACTGGTCGCGCAGCCAGGGCCATGGGCCGCCGCCGTGGGACAGGAAGAAGGTGGGCAAGGTTGTCATGCCCACCAATATACTCCGGTCAGCGATTCGTTGCAGACAGCGTCATCAGCGCAAGCAGCCGCGCTGCACGCATCCACGCCATCGCCAGCACCACCAGCTGCGCCAGCAGGAAGCCGGCCAGCAGCAGCAAGCCGTTGCTGCCTGCCAGGTTGAAGCGCGCCAGCACGAACAGGCCCGCGAGCAGCAGGCCCGCCACGGTCAGCAAGGCATAGCTGCCCAGCATGGCGCCTGGGCGGCGCAGCAGCAGCTTGAGGCCCGACCACCAGGCCTTGACCGCAGACGTGCGGCGGCGGTCGATGGCCAACTGGGCGCGCCCGGCATCGAGCGTCAGGTTGGCCAGGGCGAGCAGCAGGACGCCGAGCACATTGGCGAACAGCACCCACCTGTCGGCATCCGATTCAAGGCTTGCCTTCTCGGCAAAGTCCTGCGCGCTGTCGGCCACTGCAGCGCCGATGGCCAGCGCCAGTCCAAGCGGAATGACGGCCCACAGCAGCGTGCGGAACATGCGCGGGTACTCGCCCACGCCGCCTGCGAACAGCTGGCGGAAAGTCGCCGTTTCCGGCGCCCGGCCCGCAGTGACGATGACCCCGGTCAGGAGCGGCGAGAGCAGCAGCGTCAGCACCAGCGCGGCGATCCCGCCGGCCTGCAGCGACAGGCTATTGCGTTTGAGTTCAGCCATGATGTCGGCCAGGCTTAGCACGTCGAGCGATTTGGCCAGTTCCGGCGCGTGCACCGACTGGTCGAGGATGCCGGACAGGGAACTCCACATCGGCGCCGCGAGCAGCAGGGTAGGCAGCAGCGCGGCCACGATCCAGGTCGCCAGCAGCCGCCATTGCAGGGCGGCGCGGCTTGCGTTTTTCAGGTTGGCGGTCAGTTTCATAAGGTCGCAATGAAGGAGAGCAGGGTCTGGACGATAGCGGCGAAGTCGAAGCTCCAGCGGCGCGCGGCGCGGCCATCGGACTTGAGCGTGCGGCTGTCATCGAGCTTGTTGGCGTCGAGGTAGTGCTGGCGGCCCGGGTCGAGTTCCGCCGACACGGCCTTGGACGGCCTGGTCCATTCGAAGGTTCGCCAGCGCTCTGCGCCGTCCCACAGCACGATTTCCGTGGTGCCGTCGGCGAACGTGACGACCAGGGTTTGCAGTACGTCGGCGCCGCGGCGGCGTACCGTCACGATCGTGTGGTAGGGATAGGGGCCCTGGTTTTCCTTGGCATCCGGGTATTGCTCCTTCCAACCCTTGCGCTGCTTGCCGATCCGTTTCTCAACTTCCTCCTCTGTCAATTCGACGTGCTTGCCGTTCTCGACATGCACTCCTGGCAGCGGCAGCACTTCAGCGCTGGTGAATTTGGAGATGCGGTCGTCAACCCGGTTCACGCTGTACACCTGCTGCGCAAATACCTGCTCCACCAGCCTGCGGTTGCCGCTTACTTCGCTCAAGACCTCGCGGAAATCGGCCAGGCTCGGATGGCGGAATTTCCAGCGGCGGTAGTATTCCTTGAAAGCGCGCTCGATGACGTCCCTGCCCAGTTGCGCTTCGAGATCGTGCATGGTGGTCGCAGTGCGGGAATACACCGGGCCGACGCCCTGCAGGCGATGGAAGGCGCTGGCGCCCAGCGGGTCGGACGGTTCTTCGCGCGGGGTCATGGCGCGCTCTACGTCCCAGACGTTGAAGCGCGGCGCAAAACCGAGCTTGCCGAGCAGGGGCGTGGTGGCATCGACCGTGCGGCGCAGGTCGGACAGCATGCGCGTGTTCCAGTACTGGTTCAACCCCTCGTCCAGCATCGGCTCTTCGAACTCGTTGCTGGCGAGGATGCCGTAGAAGTAGCCATGGCCGAATTCGTGGATGGTGACGAAATCCAGTTCGAAGGCGCTGAGCGTGCCCGGGGTGACGTCCTTGTAAGCATCGGCGGTGAAGAAGGTCGGGTATTCCATGCCGGCCGCTTCGCGCGCGTTGTACGGCGGGATCACCACGGTCACCGTCCTGTAAGGGTAGGGGCCGAGCGTCTTCGAGAAGTAATCGAGCGAATCCCTGGTGGCTTTCAGCGCGGGCGCTGCGTTCGATGCATATTCCGGCGGAAACAGCACGGTGATCTTCACCGGCGGGCTGCCGGCGCCAATCCAGGTGTCGGTCAGCGGCTTGGCGCTGCGGCTGTCGGCGGTCCAGGCGAAATCGTGCACGTCGCCTTGCACGAAGTGGTGGGTCAGCTTGCCTTCTTTTTCGACAGGCTGGCCTTGCAGTTCGCCGGTAGCGCCCACGGTATAGCCTTTGGGTACGGTCAGCTTGACGTCGTAGTTGCCGAAGTCGGCGTAGAACTCGGATTCGGCGTGGAATTCGTGGGCGTTCCAGCGCGGCGCCGTGGCACCGCGTTCACCGGGCAATTCCAGCACGGCGATCTTGGGGAACCACTGCCCGACCAGGTGGAAAGTGCCGAAGTAGCCGGTGCGCGATACCACGCGCGGCAACTGGTCGAAGAAGCCGATATCGAGCGTGGTGCTGGCGCCCGGCGCGACTGCTTGCGGCAGGTCCATGCGCACCACGGTGCGGTCGGTAACGGGGCCGCCATCGGGCTGCACGAATTTCCACGGCACGCTGGCGCCGTTCTGCTGCACGCTGCGCAAGTCGATATAGCCCCATTCGCCGTCCTTGGTATCGACGCCGGAGCGGAAGCTGTTGCCGCTCTTGCGCTGCTCGGTGAAATAGGTGCTGCCCGGATTCTGGAAGGCGTTCAGGTACAGGTGCAGGTAGACGCTGCGCACCGGTTCGCTGCTGCGGTTGCGCCAGGTCAGGCGCTGCCTGCCTTCGACCGTATGCTTGACCGGGTCGAGGCTGGCCTCGATCTTGTAATCCACCACGCGCTCCGACAGCGTGGCTTCCTGCCCGGTGCGCATGCCACCCCAGGCATTGGGCGCGCTGGGCACGGAAACCGCGGCGGCATTGCGCGGCGCAGTCGGTATCTCGGCTTGCGGTGCTGCGGCGCCGGCCAGCAGGGCGACGGCGGCGAGCGCGATGAAAGTACGCATGGATCTCCCGTAACAATTTGGCAACGCGTCACTATAGCCTAAGCAGCGTATAATGTGGCCGCCTTGGTGCCCGCCCCCTGTTCGTGGGGGCAGTTAAACGGGAAACGCAATGTGCTGCCCCCGCAACGGTACGCAAGCGCCGTCGTCATGACGGCAGGCCGCGCCAAACAACCACTGCATCAATGAACACGCAGGAAGGTGGAACGGTCAGTCTTGCCAGCCCGGATACCGGCCAGGGAGGTGGAAGCGCACCCGTACAGGGCTCGACTTCTGTGGATTCCGACTGCGGGGAGGCAGGCGGAAAATACTCATTCAAACAGTCATGACCATCATCTCCTCGCGCTGCGCGCTTGCCGTAGCTGTTGCCGTATGCTTCGCCGCACCGGCCCAGGCTCAATCCCAAACCGACACCGTTGTCATTTCCGGTTCCCGCTTCGCCAGCGACCCATCGCTGTTGCCGATCGGCGCCACCACCATTAGCGCAGCCGATATCCGCCGCGCCGGCGTATCGGACGTCAACCAGGCGATCCGCAAGATCGGCGGCGTGTATGGCCGCCAAAGCCTGACCGGCAGCCCTGACTTCGGCCTCGACCTGCGCGGCTTCGGCACCTTCAGCGACCAGAACGTCGTGATCGTGCTGGACGGCGTGCGCCTGAACGAGAACGAGCAGCTGGCAGCGACCCTGTCCACCATCCCGATCGACCGCGTGCAAAGCATCGACATCATGCGCGGCGGCGCCAGCGTGCTGTACGGCGAAGGCGCGACCGGCGGCGTGATCCGCATCACCACCAAGCGCCCGCAAGCCGGTGAGCGCAGCGGTAACGTATTTACCGAAGCGGGCCAGTTCAACAGCAGCGAAGTGCGCGCCAGCCTGGCACAGGGCTTCGACTCTTACGCATTCGACCTGTCGGCCGGCCACCAGCGCACCGACAACTACCGCGACAACAATGATTTCAAGCAGTCGCGCATCAACGGCGGAGTGCAGTTCAACACCGGCGTTGGCCGCTTCTCGCTGCGCGCCGATATCGCGCGCCAGGACCAGCGCTTTGCCGGTGGCCTGAGCGAGGGCCAGTTCCTGCTCGAACCGCGCCAGACCCTGACCCCGAATGATTTCGGCAAGCTCGATAGCGACCGTTACACCGCCGCCTGGGAGCACAAGGTCGGCGCCTTCGACCTGGCGGCCGAACTGTCGCACCGCCAGAAAGAATCGGAAGGCGTTTACAGCGGCTTCAAATCGGCCTACGACAGCAAGCAGACCCAGTTCTCGCCGCGCGTGCGCCACCTGGGCCAGTTCGACGGCCTGCTGAACGAGCTGGTGGCAGGCTTCGACTTCAGCCGCTGGAACCGCGTGACCCATGCTTTCTTCTCGGCCGCCGACGTCGAACAGCGCAGCAAGGCTTTCTACCTGCGCGACGAAATGAAGTTCTCCGGCCCGCAGCAATTCCGCCTGGCCGCCGGCGTGCGCCGCGAACTGTTCGACAAGGATTCCGCCGATTCGGTTCCATTCGGCGCCAACTACAGCCAGAAACAGGCGCATAACGCCTGGGAAGCGCAGGGCAGCATGCTGGCCGCGCCAGGCCTGACCGCCTGGGCCAAAGTTGGCCAGAGCTACCGCGTCGCCAACGTCGACGACAATGCCTTCACCCCGGTTCCAGGCAAACCGCTGGAAACCCAGGTGTCGCACGACGCCGAGATCGGCCTGGGCTACGCGGCT
The DNA here is from genome assembly GCF_001425005.1 of Duganella sp. Root336D2. Lineage (GTDB taxonomy): Bacteria > Pseudomonadota > Gammaproteobacteria > Burkholderiales > Burkholderiaceae_D > Rugamonas. Next base: position 276,659 of record NZ_LMDB01000037.1, read on the forward strand.
GGCGATGCCAAGCTCGACGCGCGCGTCTTCCGCCATAAGCTGGACAACGAGATCTATTTCGACCCGACCATCTTCGTCAACACCAACCTGGCGCCGACCCAGCGCAAGGGCTTCGAGCTCGATGGCAGCTACCGCCTCGCGCCGGAATGGCAAGTGCAGGGCCACTTCCAGCAAGTGGAAGCCGAATTCCGCTCCGGCCCTAACGCCGGGCGCGAGCTGGCGCTGGTGCCGAAGAACATCCTGACCGTGCGCCTGGCATGGCTGCCGGCGGACGGCCAGAGCGCCGACATCGGCGTGCAGCGCGTAGGCAAGCAGCGTTACGGTAGCGACTTTGATAACAGCTGCGATGCCCGCATGCCGGCCTACACCGTGGTCGATGGCCGCTACGCGCGCAAGTTCGGCCAATGGGAGCTGGCGCTGAGCGCGCTGAACCTGTTCGACAAAGACCACTACAGCCAGGCGTTCAGCTGCCGCGGCGGCATCTACCCGAACAGTGGCCGCCAACTGAAAGTTTCGGCGCGCTACGACTTCTAGTGGCCTGAAACGGGAGAATCGGGAGCGAAGGACGTGCGGGCGGCGTGCAGGGCAAGGCGCAAAGCGCAGCAATAGCGAGCTATTGCGAGCATTTGCAACGCGGCCATGCGCGTCGAACCGCGCGGCAAGCGTTCTCGATTCGAGCGTGGCAGGTCACCAGGCACTTAAATCAGGCTTAAAAATGCCCCGCCGGCGCCAATTTGGCCCGCGGGGCTGATCACAGCGCGCAAAAAATGGTAATCTCGCGGCGTTTACCATTTACCTGTAAGGATGACCATGCGCTTGCTGCGACTGCTGATTGCTTCTGCCGCCCTGATGTTCACCGCTGCCGGCGCCTATGCCGCCGAGCCGAAAGAGGGCGTTGACTGGAAGGTCCTCGATACCCCGGTACGCACTGAAGCCCAGGGCAAAAAGGTCGAGGTTGTCGAGTTCTTCATGTACACCTGCCCACACTGCTTCGCGCTCGAACCGCGCATGTCGGCCTGGGTCAAGCAGAACGCCGACAAGATCCACTTCCGCCGCATCCACTTCGCCCGCGGTGAAAAAGACGTGCTGGCACGCGCCTACGTGACCCTGGAAACCATGGGCAGCACGGAAGCCGGCCAGAAGCTGTTCGACGCCATCCACAAAGAGCACAAGCGCCTGATGCGCGAGCAGGACGTCACCGCCGTGCTGGTCAGCGCCGGCGTCGACAAGGCCAAATACGAAAGCGTCTACAAATCCTTCAGCGTCGAGTCTAAAATGAAGCGTATGGAGAGCATCATCGCCCAGTACAAGGTGGACAGCGCGCCAACCCTGGTGATTGATGGCCGTTTCGTCACCTCCCCATCGATGGCCGGCCGTCCGAACCAGCCGGAAGACCAGTCCCAGGCCGCCGCCCTGGCAGTTGCGGACTACCTGATAGCCAAAGCTGCAGCAAGCAAGAAGTAAGACATGGAACAACGTGAAGAAGGCGTGATGCGTGCATTCCGGGAGTCGGCCCCTGACGAGGCCGGCCTGGTGCAGCGCAGCTGGGTCAACCACTTTGCCTGGACGCTGGTGGTCCTGCTGTCGGGGCTGGTGTTCTGGCTCGTCGTCGCGGTAGTGAATGCCGAGAACCAGCGCAATGCGCTGGCCAGCAAGCAATGCCGCGACCAGGTCTTCAAGGAAGAGATCGACCGCCAGTGCATGCAGAGCGTGCAATCACGCGAGCACTGGTGGCAGCACCTCTACTACGCAATGAAGCACACCAAGCCCCAGAAATGAAGCAAGCCCGCCGTAGCGGGCTTTTTTTATGAAAGTCGGGGTCAGCTCCGGCAATCGGACATTCGCTGCGCGAATGTCCGATTGCCGGAGCTGACCCCGACTTTCATTTATGCGCTGACGTCGAGGTTGGCAAGCTGGCGCTTGAAGAGCTGCTCCTGCACGCGGATGTCGTCGCCGTTGTAGCCGTCGTAGGCGCGGGTGGTGCGCGTCCAGACTTCCGGCATGACCTGTTCGATCAGGTTGCGGCCTGCGTCGGTCAGGGTAATCATCACGCAACGGCGGTCGCCAGGGCGGTTGCCGCGGGTGATCAGGCCTTGCGCTTCCAGGTCGTTGCAAACCCGCGTCAGGTTGGCCGGCTTTTCCATGCAGGCTTCGCCCAGGTTGGACGCGGTCGAAGTTTCACTCTCCGATCCATACAGCACCGCCAGCACCATATAGCTGGCATCGACCAGGTCATACTTGCGCAACACCGAATTCGCCAGATCCTTCATGCGTTTCTGGACGTGATAGGTCATGCGCAGCAGGCGTACCAGGTCTTCCGGGAACTCCGGGATGCGAGTATGAATATTTTTCAGGCGCTTATTGGTTGCGTCAAAACTACTCATTCTGCAGGCACTCCTGTGCAATTTGTTCAAGCCTGAATTGTACTAGTGTTGACCTAAGGTAAATGCCTTTTTGATCTGCATCAAACCCCGAACGCAAGACCCGGACAAGGATGAGTTCCGTCTTTTTTGAAAGCTACGTCTTGGGAAAACCTTATACTTAAAGGGGAAATTTGGTACAAATGCCATACAGCCGAAGATGTTTCAGAATTATTGCTTATGTAACACAGTGTTGGCATCTTCCAACACTGCGCCGCCTTGGGCCCGAAATCGTTAGATTATTGGAAACAGGAGGACATCATGTCAGGAACCAGTACCCTCGACCCGGACAATATGCCAGCCCAGCCTGACCGCGAAGTCAACAAGGGTCACGGCACCGGGGCACTCGGCCCCAGCGACTCGTCCGATTCCGGCAGCGACCTGCAGGGCGCCCGCCCGCCAGGCCCCGGCGACACCGAACTCGACAGCGATACCGATGCCCAGGGCACCGGCGAACGCGCCAGCGTCGGCCGTGATACGCCGGCCCCGGATGGCGGCGATATCGATGTCGACCATGTCGAATCGATGCCCGACGCCAAACGCCAGGAACGCGACGACGTCGAACGCGGCAGCTGAAAAGCTGTTGCGGCAAGGCTACAAGGCGCCCCGGCCCGGGGTGCCGCGGGGCACGCACGAGCGCGCTTTCTCCCTAGGGCAGCCGTTCGCTTGATATCAAAACCGGTATTAAAGTCGGAAAAGAATTAATTGGATTGCATTCCGCCAGTTCCCTACAGTCGGTTCCACAAAAACCAACTCATGGAGACCGCAAATGCAGCACCAGTTAAATCTGAAAACCACCGTCGCCTGCATGCTGGCCACTGGCCTGCTGAGCAGCGCCTCGGTCTGGGCGCAGGAAGCCGCCGAAAAGGCGGAGCCGACCGACACTTCAACCGTCGTCGTCACCGGGGTCAAGGCATCGCTGATCAAGAGCCTGGCGATCAAGCGCACCAATGACCAGGTGGTGGAATCGATCGTTGCCGAAGACATCGGCAAGCTGCCCGATAACAATGTCGTCGAAGCGCTGCAGCGCGTAACGGGGATCCAGGTCACCAATCGCGCCGGCGGCGAAGTCGGCACCCTGTCCATCCGCGGCCTGCCCGACCTCCAGACCACCTGGAACGGCCGCTCCATTTTTACCGCTTCCGGCACGCAGGTCGCGCTGCAGGACATCCCCTCGACCCTGGTGCGCCAGATCGACGTCTACAAGACGCGCGATGCCAGCCAGTTGGAAACCGGCATTGCTGGCCAGGTTGACGTCAAGTCGCTGCGGCCGTTTGATTTCAAGGGTCCGAAATTTTCGCTTTCGGCGCGTGAAACCTACCTCGATCCCGCGAAAAAAGCGAACCCGCAGCTCAGCGCCATGTTAAGCAACCGCTGGCAAACCGGCGTCGGCGAATTCGGCGCCCTGGTCAATCTGGCGGCTACCAGGACGAAATACCGCAATGAAAGCGTGACGCCGGGTGCCATGGTGCCGTTTACCAGCCCGAATGCCGCTGAAGTTCCCGCCGGTTACACGCCCTTGCAGCGCATCTTCGACAACAAAATCTGGACGCCTGGAACCCATGCAGGCTTGCCGATGGCAGAAGGTTCAACGCTGGATTTCGACGGCAAAGCCTATCCTTATTACCTGGCGCGCGACGCCGTTTTCCAGAGCGACGTGCAGGGCGAGCGCAAGCGTCCCGCCGCCAATATCGCCTTGCAGTGGAAACCGGACAGTGATTCGGTCTACACCTTCGAATCGATGTACAACGGTTATCGCAACAAATCCTTCAACCGGCTGCTGTTCAGCTTTGTTGACTGGTGGGGGGACCTCGGCAGCAATCCGGCGGGGACGATCACGACGTTCCCGGGAACGAACGTGATCAAGAGCCGTCATGTGAATAACGTCTACGGCTTCAACAGCGGCGACTACACCACGTCGGCAACCGATTCCCGCGTTTATGCCGTGAACGGCAAGTGGAACCTTGGCGACCGCCTGAAGCTCGATGGTGACCTGTCGTACCAATCGAGCAGCTATCACTCGGAATTCACCGCCACCCGGATTGATCGCGTTGCACCGTCTATCGACGTCGACTTCAATGCCGGCGGCAGCAACACGGCATTCCACTTCAATAACGATGCCGACCTGGCCGACCCGGCCAAGTGGAATGTTGCGCAGTTCTTCGATACCGCCAACCGCAATAAGGGCAGCGCTGCGACGGCAAACCTGTCGGGCGTCTACGATGCCAACTGGGGGGCGCTGGAGACGATCCAGTTCGGCGTGCGCTTCGACGACCGCAAGGCGTCCGAGGCTAACCGGACCCAATCGGGCACACTGAACCGCAACCTGGCCTCGCTGGGTCCGGAGTATTCCTCCACCAACTCGAACTTCGGCAGCGACATCTCGGATGTTCCGCGCACATGGGTCGAGCCCAACGCCTACTACATCCGCGACCATATCGACGACTGGCGCAAGCTCATGAATTCGGCCGATACGAACTTCCAGACGACGGACAAGCTGGGCCTGCAGAAGACGTTCGAGATCGATGAAAAGACGCGCAACCTCTTCCTGATGGGGAATACCCAAAACGAGCTGTTCGGCCATCGCCTGCGCGGCAATTTCGGCGTGCGCTACGTCAAGGTCGATACCGACATGACCTTCTATAAGGTGGATGCCAGCACCAAGGCGGTCACCTCGTCCAGTGCCAGCAAGTCGACCAGCAAGCTCCTGCCCAGCATGACGCTGATTTACGACGCGTCCAGGGACGTCGTGCTGCGTACCAACTACGGTGAAACCCTGCGCCGCCCGAACTTCGGTGACCTGAATCCGGTCCTGCAGCTCGCTGACGACGTTTCAAAGGTGGGATATGGCTCGGGCAGCGGCGGCAATCCGGACCTGAAACCGACGCGCTCCAAGAACCTTGACCTGACGGCCGAGTGGTATTTCCAGAAGGACAGCGCACTCTACGGTACTGTGTTCAAGCGCAAGATCGACGGCCTGGTCGTGAACTTGCGTCACAAGGTTCACGTCGATCCGGCGAACGACCCGTTCCGCAACTCGACCTCGGGCGGCGACCATACGAACGGCTATGACTACGTCATCAATTCGCCGGTCAATGCCTCCAACGGCACGATCAAGGGCGCCGAGCTGGGCTTGATCTACTTCCCGAAAGGACTGCCGAGCCTGCTCGACGGCCTGGGCTTCCAGGGCAGCTATACGCGACTCAGCTCGTCGCAGAACGTCCCCGACGCCAATGACGCCGGGGTCATCGTCGCCCAGCTCGAGACACCGTTCTTCGGCGTTTCCAGGAGCTCCTACAACGCCACCCTGGCATACGAAAAGGGCCCGGTCAGCGCGCGCTTGTCTTATGTCTGGCGCTCCGGCTTCCTGGCCAGCAACGAAGCCGCCTTGTTTGCCAATCCGATCGGCATCTGGCGTCATCCGGAAAAGAGCGTGGACTTCCAGATCTCCTACAAAATCAACGAGAACATGTCGTTCGATATCAGTGGGGTCAACCTGACCAACGAATTGCAGCAGCAGTACTACCACTTCGGCAATGCGGGTAACGCGCAGGTGAGCAATTTCGGTACGGTCCAGACCGGTCGTTCGGTCTCGGCTGGCTTGCACTGGAAGATGTAAGCCCGGCCGGCCAGGAGGATCCCGCTAGCCAGGCGGGGTCTTGGAGCGCGTGTTCGGCTTGTCCTTGCGCTGGCGTATGTGGGGCAGGGCCGGGTTCTGCTCTGCGCTTGCCAGATAGATTGGCGTGACCTCAAGCAGCGTGTCAATCGCGACGCGCAGCTTGGCGGGCATGTAAGGGGTATGGGGCCACACCAGATGCATCTGTGAGGCTTCCATTTCCCCGCAATCGAACAGCACTTTCAACTCGCCCCGTTTCACGTACGGGGCCACCAGCCAGCAGGGCAGCCAGGCGAGTCCCATGCCGCGCGCCGTCGCATCGGCAATCACCTGCAGGTCATCCAGCAGCATGCGCTGCCGCGGCAGCAGGTCGTGCGTGCGGCCATCCGGCGTCGACACCGTCCACTCCTTCACCACGCGCCCGCGCGAGTACAGGATGCCGACGTGCCCGGCCACCTCCTGCAGGCTCTTTGGCTCGCCGTGCTGCTCCAGGTAAGAAGGAGCGGCGCAGATCAGCATGCGCTGCTGGCCCAGGTGGCGCGCGGCCAGGCTGCCGCTGTTCGGCAGCGGGCCGACGCGCAGGCCAAGGTCGAAGCCTTCGTCCAGCAGGTCCACCACCCGGTCGTTGAATGAGATATCGATGGTCAGTTGCGGGTAGCGCTGGGCCAGGTCCATCATCAGCGGCGCCACGAACTGGCGGCCGAACAGCACCGGCACGCTGATGCGCAGGCGCCCGGTCGGTTCGCTGCGGCCGGTGCCGATGCAGGCCTCGCCCGCATCCAGTTCGGCCAGGGCACGCACGCAACGCTCGTAATAAGACTGGCCGGCTTCGGTCAGGTTCTGGCTGCGCGTGGTGCGGTGGAACAGGCGCACCCCAAGCCGCTCTTCCAGCCGCGCGATGGACTTGGCCACAGCGGAGCGGGTCTGGTGCAGCCGGGTCGCGGCAGCGGAGAAGCTGCCGGCCTCCACCGCCTGCACGAAGACGTTGATGCCATTCAGGCGTTCATTCATATTGTTTCCATTTAGTCGACAATATGTCGAGAAAACTCCACCACTGTGGAGTGTAGGGAAACTATATAGTTCTTCTCACTTAACCACAACCTGCAAGGAGCTCCAAATGCATGCTTACCAAATCACCCCTGGCGGCGGGATCGACAGCCTGGAAGCGATCAAGCTGCCTAAACGCGCACTGCAATTCCATGAAGTGCGCGTCAAAGTGCACGCCGTTTCGCTGAACTATCGCGACCTGATGGTGGCCCAGGGCACCTATCCGACCAGCGGCGAAGGTCCCGTCGTGCCCGGTTCCGACGCGGCCGGCGAGGTAATTGAAGTCGGCCCGGGCGCGGAGCGCTTCCGCGTCGGCGACCGTGTAGCGAGCACTTTCTTCCCTGATTGGGAAGAGGGCAAGGTCACTCCCGGCAAGACGGCGGTGACGCTGGGTGCGGGCGGCAACGGCGTGCTGGCGGAAGAACTGGTGATGCACGAAGGCGGCCTGGCTGCCGTCCCGGCGCACCTGAGTTATGAAGAAGCGGCCACGCTGACCTGCGCCGGCGTCACGGCCTGGAATGCGCTGTTCGTGGAAGGCGGCCTGAAAGCGGGCGAGACCGTGCTGCTGCTTGGCACTGGCGGCGTGTCGGTCTGGGCACTGCAACTGGCCAAGGCCGCAGGCGTACGCGTCATCGTCACCTCGTCCAGCGACACCAAGCTGGAACGGGCACGGGCAATGGGCGCCGACGTATTGATCAACTACCGCAAGACTCCCGAGTGGCAGGAAGAAGTGCTGCGCGCCACCGATGGCGAGGGCGTCGACCTGGTGCTGGAAGTGGGCGGCCAGGACACTGTGGCGCGCTCGATCGCATCGGCCAGCATGGGTGGCAAGCTGGCGGTGATTGGCGGCCTGGGTGGCGGCTTCGAAACCAGCCTGCAATTGCTCGGGATCGTCATCGGCGGCAAGAGCATGAGCGGCATCTATGTGGGTAGCCGCAAAATGCAGGAAGACTTGTCGCGCCTGGTCACCCAGCGCAACATCAAGCCGGTGGTAGACCGTGTGTTCGACATCCACCAGGCGCGCGAAGCCTACCAGCACCTCGCCTCCGGCAACCACTTCGGTAAAGTCGTGATCAGCGTCAAGCCGCGCTATTGAATAAATTCGGTGCCAGGTCTGTCATTCGGACACGCGAGCGGTTTCTTTGACAAATCTCAATACGCAATTTCGGTGGAATTCGCGTATTGAGAAGTATCAAATGGGAGCGCTGTCTGTCCAATTGACAGACCTGGCACCGAATCTTGGCACCGAATCTTTGGCACCGAATCGGGCGAAAAAAAAGCTCGCCTATCGCGAGCTTTTTTTGTTGGCGAAGAACCGCGATTAAGCGAAGTTCTGGGCCACGAAGTTCCAGTTCACCAGGTTCCAGAAGGTTTCCACGTACTTTGGACGTGCGTTGCGGTAGTCAACGTAGTAAGCGTGTTCCCATACGTCGCAGGTCAGCAGCGGCTTGTCGGCGCCGGTCAGCGGGGTAGCTGCGTTGGAGGTGTTGGCGATCTCGACGGAGCCGTCAGCCTTTTTCACCAGCCAGGTCCAGCCGGAACCGAAGTTGCCGACGCAGGACTTGGTGAATTCAGCCTTGAAGTTGTCGAAGGAACCGAACTTGGCATTGATGGCGTCAGCCAGGGCACCGGTAGGTGCGCCGCCGGCGTTGGGAGCCATGCAGTTCCAGTAGAAGGTGTGGTTCCAAACCTGGGCTGCGTTGTTGAACACGCCGCCGGAAGACTTCTTCACGATCTCTTCCAGGGACAGGTTTTCGAACTCGGTGCCCTTGATCAGGTTGTTCAGGTTGGTGACATAAGCCTGGTGATGCTTACCGTAGTGGAATTCCAGGGTTTCCTTGGAGATGTGCGGCTGCAGCGCGTCCATTGCATACGGCAGTGGTGGCAGGGTATGTTCCATGAATGTTTCCTTTTGATTGAGACGAAAAGTTATTTTTGCCGAAACGGCGACTATTGTAATACGAACGCTAGGTAAGCGTTGGCTGCACGGTGGCGACGCCGATTTCGGCGCCGCCCTCGGCCAGCCGGACGCCCAGCGATTGTCCCGGCTTGATATGCGCCGGGTCGCGCAAGACGGCTCCGGCGGCGTCGGTGACGATGGCGTAGCCGCGTTCCAGCGTGCGCTGGGGATTCAATAATTCGAGTTGTGCCGACAGCGCGTTCAGCGCATCGCGCCGCTGCAGCAGTTGCGAACGCATGCTGGCGCCGGCGCGGTGCTGCAGGGCTTCCATCGCTGCCCGCGCTTTGCTGGCGTCGGGCTTGCGCGCAGCCAGGCGGCCGGCCAGCCGGTCGAGCGTGAAGCGGGCTTGCTGCAGCGGGTTGCGCGTGGCGTGCATCATGGCGGTGGACAGGCTTTGCAGCTGCAGGCGCTGCTGTGCGATGCGGGCTGTCGGGCTGAGCAGGCGGCGCTGCAGGTTGTCCAGGGTCTGGGTGGCATCGCTGAGGGCGCGGCGCATGGCGCGGCGCAGGTCGGTGGCGTCGGCACGCAGGGAACCGAGCCAGTCGGCGCGCGGCGTCGCGGCAAGTTCGGCGGCGGCGGTCGGCGTCGCGGCGCGTACGTCGGCGGCAAAATCGCAGATGGTGAAGTCGGTCTCGTGGCCAACGCCGGACACCACCGGCATATTGCAGTTGGCCACGGCGTAAGCGACCACTTCTTCGTTGAAGCACCACAGGTCTTCCATGCTGCCGCCGCCGCGCACCACCAGCAGCACATCGCATTCCGCCCGGCGCGAGGCGGCCTCAATGGCGGCCGCAATCTGGGCGCCGGCCTGCTGGCCCTGCACCAGGGTAGGGTAGAGCACCACGTTGACGTGCGGCGCGCGCCGGCGCAGGGCGATCAGCACGTCGCGCAGGGCCGCCGCCTGCGGGCTGGTGACGATGCCGATGGTGCGCGGGAACAGGGGCAGGGCGCGTTTGCGTTCGGTATCGAACAAGCCGGCTGCGGCCAGGCGCTCTTTCAGGCGCTGGAAGGCTTCAAACAAGGAACCTACGCCGGCCCGGCGGATTGCCTCCACATTGATCTGGTAGTCGCCGCGCGGCCCGTACAGGGTGACCAGGGCCCGCACCTCAACCTTGTCGCCTTCGCGCGGCACGAAACCGGCGTACTGGGCGCGGCCGCGGAACATGACGGCGCGCACCTGGGCGGCGTCATCCTTGAGCGTGAAATACCAATGGCCCGAGCTTGCTCGAGTGAAATTCGAGATTTCCCCAGATATCCACTGCAAGGGGAAAGAGCGCTCCAGCAGGCGTGCGACGGCCTGGTTGAGGGCGCTGACTGAAATAACCTGGTTGGGTTCGGGGCTGTTGATCATTGACCTGTCCACACTTTTTGAAAGCGGTCATGCTTATGTCATATATCACTTCATATCGCAAGTATTTTTTGTAAACACCTGATTATTAAGGGTAAACGTCAATGCTTCATAAGCGGGCAATTTGCGAATTTCCTTATAGATCAAGGACTTTGCGATAGCGAACGGCTGTTACGCACAAAGATATCCACAGAATGTGTGAGGAACTTTTCGCCGTCAGAACTTGCGTGATGAAAATGTTTGCAGGGTAACTTTCATTTTAGAAATCAAGGACTTGGCACTCCAGTCTGTCCCTTGCTAACAATTTTATCCACAGAAGCTGTGGGGAAAGTTGCTGCCTCAAAATTGAGCGCAGCGTGATTGTCGTTGCATATCAAAGACTTGCATCACCTCCTGCGGCCTTGCTCACACTTTTGTCCACAGAATTTGTGCAGAAGCGGCAAAAATGTCCACTTCGGGGTCAGGAACGAATCCGGACATGACAATGCGAAATTTTTACGCATGGCAAGAAAGTCCTTATGGATCAAGTACTTCACCCCTCAAGCATAGCCTTGCTAACAATCTTATCAACAGAATATGTGAAGAAGTGCACAGCTGGGGATAAGCAGGAAAAGTGCCACTGCGCATTTTTTGTGCTTGAGAATAATTCGCTTTGCGATCAAAGGCTTAGCATATAAAAGCCGCCATTCCCCACAATTTTGTCCACAGAATATGTGTAGAACTGCCCCTTCCAGAGCTGATGAAAATTTTTGCATTAGAAAAAATCATAATCAAATCATGGGGTTAACGCAAAATAGTTGGATTGCCAACAATGTTGTCCACAGAAAATGTGAAGAATGCGCACACTTGCCTGATAGCTCTCGACACGCTACATTGCGCGTTTAGGTTTTCTTTCTTAGGAGTATGTCTTGCTCGCAATTTTCCAGGCCGCCGGCTGGCCAATCTGGCCTCTGCTGATCGCTTCCATTGTTGCCCTTGCGTTGATCGTCGAACGCCTGATGTATCTGCGCCGTTCGCGCATCATTCCGAAGACACTGCTGGACGAGGTTGTGCGCGTCTATCGCAGCGGAAACATCAACAATGAAATTATCGCCAAGCTGGAAAAATCGTCCCAGCTCGGTGTTGTTCTTTCGGCAGCGTTGCGTAATGTCAACGCCCCACGCGATGTCATGAAGGAATCGATCGAAGAGGTGGGCGGTGCAGTAGCGCACGAACTGGAGCGCTTCCTGACCACCCTCGGCACCATTGCTACCCTGGCACCGCTGATGGGCCTGTTTGGTACCGTGGTCGGCATGATCGAGATCTTCGGCTCGCAGAATTCTGCCGGCGCCAACCCGGCGCAACTGGCGCACGGTATTTCGGTGGCGCTGTACAACACCGGTTTCGGCCTGGCGATCGCGATGCCGACCCTGGTGTTCTATCGCCACTTCCGCGCACTGGTTGACTCCTTCGTCATCGACATGGAGCAGCAGGCGGTCAAGTTCGTGGACGTCGTCCACAACACCCGCAAATAAGCGGGGGACCAGTTTATGGCGATGAATTTCCGCCGCGGCCAGAAGCGCGAAGATCCCGAGATCAACCTGATCCCGTTTATCGACGTGCTGCTGGTGATCCTGATCTTCCTGATGATCACCACCACTTACAGCAAGTTCACCGAGCTGAAAATCACTTTGCCGACCGCCGAGGCGGAAAAGACGGTGGAGCAGCCGAATGACCTGAACGTGACGGTGGATGCCAAGGGCAACTACACCATCAACGGCACGCCGGTGGCGTTCCATGACGTAGCCGGCCTGGCCGAGCAGATGAAGACCGCTGCCAAGGACGCCAACCCGATCGTCAAGATCAACGCCGACCAGTTCGCGATGCACCAGATGGTGATCAACGTGATGGAAGCGGCGCGGGTGGCTGGCTTTGAGCGCGTGACCTTCGAGGCGCAGACGGCCCAGGCCAGGTAATGGCCACTTCCCTCGAGACGACCTTTTCGCGCGAGTGGCTGCGGCGGGGCGCTCTGGCATGCGCGCTCTGGCCCTTGTCCCTGCTGTTCCGGGGACTGGCTGCCCTGCGCCGCGGTCTGTATGCGGTTGGCGTCTCGCACGCCGAGCGCTTGCCGGTACCGGTCGTCGTCGTGGGAAATATCTTTATTGGCGGCACGGGCAAGACGCCGCTGACCATCTGGCTGGTGGATGCACTGCGCGCAGCCGGTTTCCGGCCGGGCGTTGTTTCGCGCGGGTTTGGCAGCAAGGATGCCGCGCCGCGCGAAGTGAGCGCCGGGTCGACGCCTGCCGAGGTGGGCGACGAGCCGGTCCTGATTGCAGCCCGTAGCGGCTGCCCGGTCTTCGTTGGCCGTGCACGTGCGGCGGCGGGCAAGGCGCTGCTTGCGGCCCATCCCGAAGTCAACGTTATCGTCACGGACGACGGCTTGCAGCATTACGCGTTGGTGCGCGACGTCGAAATCGTGCTGTTTGACGGCCGTGGCGCCGGTAATGGCTGGACCTTGCCGGCAGGGCCGCTGCGCGAAGCGCCGTCCCGCAAACGCGATTTCACCGTGGTCAATGCACCGGAATTGCCGGCGCAGCTGTGCGCCGACGTCGCGCCTTCGGGCGTGCAGGCGGGGTCTCCGTGGCAGATGCGCCTTGCGGGCGACGTTGCCGAGCGGCTCACCGAGCGCAGCGAGCGCATGACTCTGGCCGAGCTGGCGCAACGCACCGAAGCGCGCGTGGCCGCTGCGGCAGGCATCGGCAATCCTGGCCGATTCTTCGCCATGCTGCGCAGCGCAGGACTCAAGCCGCAGGAGCTGCCGCTGCCCGACCATCACGACTTTAAAGACCGTCCTTTCGCCAAAATCGAGGCCGACTTTATCCTGGTGACGGAGAAGGATGCAGTAAAATGCTGGCAAATTGAAGAATTACGCAACGATCCAAGAATCTGGGTCGTTCCAGTCAGCGCCCGTATCGACGCGGCGCTGGCCGATCAAATTGTGGAGAAACTACGTGGACGCACGCCTGCTTGATATCCTGGTCTGCCCTGTGTGCAAGGGCCCTCTGGAGTACGACAAAAAAGCCCAGGAAATGATTTGCAAAGGCGATCGCCTGGCATACCCGATTCGCGACGGCATCCCGATCATGTGGGCCGACGAGGCGCGCTCCCTGCCAGACACCACGGAGTAAACGGTGTCCTTTATCGTCATCATCCCGGCCCGCCTGGCCTCGACCCGCCTGCCCAACAAGCCCCTGGCCGACCTGGGCGGCAAGCCGATGGTGGTGCGCGTCGCCGAACGCGCCAGGGAAGCCGGTGCTGCCCGCATCGTGGTGGCTACCGATCACACCTCTATTAAAGGCGCCTGCGAACAGCACGGCATCGAAGCCTTCATGACCCGCGCCGACCACCCGTCGGGCACCGACCGCATCGCCGAAGTCGCGCGTGCCATGAATTTGCCGATGGATGCCGTAGTGGTCAACCTGCAGGGCGACGAGCCCCTGATCGACCCGCAACTGCTGCAAGCTGCAGCTGCCCGCATCGGCGTTGACGTGCCGATGTCTACCTGCGCCCACCCGCTGCACGATGCAGCCGACGCCTTCAACCCGAACGTGGTGAAGGTGGTGCTGGACAAGCAGGGCCGCGCACTGTATTTCAGCCGTGCCACCATCCCGTGGCACCGCGATGCCTTCGCCCAGGACAAGTCGGCCCTGCCGGCCGGCTACGTCCCGCTGCGCCATATCGGCCTTTACGCCTATCGAAACGACTTCCTGCAAGCCTACCCGGCGCTGGAAGTGTCGCCGCTGGAGGGGATTGAAGCCCTGGAGCAGCTGCGCGTGCTGTGGCATGGATACCCCATTGCCGTACACGTGACCGATTCCGCCCCGGCCGCTGGCGTGGATACCCCGGAAGACCTGGCGCGTGTGCAGGCACTCTACAAAAGTGGCGGATAAGCCAACTTTTGTGGTAAGTTTCTAGCAAGGTGGCTAAGGCATCATCAAAAATTATTATTAAATCGTTTAGGAACATTCATGCGTCTCATTCTGTTAGGAGCTCCAGGAGCCGGTAAGGGCACCCAGGCCAACTTCATCAAGGAAAAGTACAACATCCCGCAGATTTCCACCGGCGACATGCTGCGTGCCGCAATCAAGGAAGGTACTGAAATGGGCCTGGCCGCCAAGAAAGTAATGGACGCGGGCCAGCTGGTTTCCGACGACATCATCATCGGCCTGGTGAAAGACCGCCTGAAAGCAGCGGATTGCGCCAACGGCTACCTGTTTGACGGCTTCCCGCGCACCACCGCGCAAGCCGACGCGATGAAGGACGCAGGCGTCAAAATCGACTACGTCCTCGAGATCGCCGTGCCGGACGACCAGATCGTCGAACGCATGAGCGGCCGCCGCAGCCACCCGGCTTCGGGCCGTGTGTACCACGTCAAATTCAATCCACCTAAAGTCGAAGGCAAGGACGATGTCACCGGCGAAGACCTGGTGCAGCGTGACGACGACAAGGAAGAAACCGTCAAGAAACGCCTGGACGTCTACCACAACCAGACCGAAGTCCTGCTCGGCTACTACGGCGAGTGGGCCAAATCGGGCCAGCCTGGTGCGCCTAAATATCGCAAGATCGAAGGCGTTGGTCCAGTTGACGAGATCCGCGACCGTGCGTTCGCGGCCCTGAACAGCTAAAACTCAATGAAAAGCGGGCCAAGTGCCCGCTTTTTTGAACCGGCTTGCCGGTTTAGCGGCCCCCTGGCCGTGAAGTGTCAAAGTTTCGCAGTACGTAGTTCGGTCGTACCGAGTTCGTTTTGTAGCTTTTGATTCTAATAACGTAAGGGGGCTATTTATGGCAGCAAGTTTGTGGTTCGCGATTGCGTGTGGCGTGCTCGCGGTTGTGTATGGGCTGTGGGCGCGCAGCTGGATTCTTCGGCAGGACGCGGGCAATGCCCGCATGCAGGAAATCGCGACAGCCATCCAGCAGGGTGCTGCGGCCTACCTGGCCCGCCAGTACCGCACCATCGCCATTGTCGGCGTTGTCCTGCTGGTAGCCATCGGGGCGGCGATCGACATGAAGACCGCCATCGGCTTCCTTCTTGGCGCCGTGCTTTCCGGCGCTTGCGGCTTTATCGGCATGAACGTGTCGGTACGGGCCAATGTGCGTACCGCGCAGGCTGCGTCGGTGGGCATGAACGAGGCGCTGAATGTCGCCTTCAAGGGCGGCGCCATCACCGGCATGCTGGTGGTCGGCCTGGGCCTGCTGGGCGTGGCCGGTTTCTACTGGGTCCTCACCGTGATGGGCGCTCCGTCTGCGCCTGCCCCGTCGCTCAATGTGCATGAAGTGCTGAAGCCGATGATCGGCCTGGCCTTCGGTGCTTCCCTGATCTCTATCTTCGCCCGCCTGGGCGGCGGCATCTTCACCAAGGGCGCCGACGTCGGCGCCGACCTGGTGGGCAAGGTGGAGGCGGGCATTCCCGAGGATGATCCGCGCAATCCCGCGGTGATCGCCGACAACGTGGGCGACAACGTGGGCGACTGCGCCGGCATGGCGGCCGACCTGTTCGAAACCTATGTGGTGACCCTGATCGCGACCATGCTGCTTGGTGCGCTGATGATCACCAGCGCGCCGGCGCAGGCGGCTATCTATCCGATGCTGCTTGGTGCGGTGTCCATCATCGGTTCCATCATCGGCTGCTCGATGGTCAAGGCGAAGCCGGGCAAGAAGATCATGTCCGCGCTGTACACCGGCTTGTGGTGGGCTGCCGGCCTGTCCCTGATCGGCTTCGTGGTCGTGACCTGGATGGTGTGGCCTGACGACGACATGCGCTACAAGATGCTGGGCGCGACCGTGGTGGGCATCGTGCTGACCGGGCTGATGGTCTATATCACGGAGTTCTATACCGGCACCGAATTTACGCCGGTGCGCCATATCGCGGAAGCTTCCACCACGGGCCACGGCACCAATATCATCGCGGGCCTGGGCGTGTCGATGAAGTCCACCGCCTGGCCGGTGCTGGCCGTCTGCGTGGCGATCCTGGTTTCCTTCAAACTGGCCGGCCTGTACGGCATTGCGATTGCAGCGACCTCCATGCTGTCGATGGCCGGCATCGTGGTGGCGCTGGACGCCTACGGTCCGATCACCGACAACGCCGGCGGCATCGCCGAAATGTCGGGCATGCCCGATTCCGTGCGCGCCATCACCGACCCGCTGGATGCGGTGGGCAATACCACCAAGGCCGTGACCAAGGGCTATGCGATCGGTTCCGCCGGCCTGGCGGCGCTGGTGCTGTTCGCCGACTATACCCACGCGCTGGAGTCGCGCAACATGTCGATGACGTTCGACCTGTCCGACCCGATGGTGATCGTGGGCCTGTTCATCGGCGGCCTGATTCCCTACCTGTTCGGCGCCATGGCAATGGAGGCGGTAGGCCGCGCCGCCGGTGCGGTGGTGGTGGAAGTGCGCCGCCAGTTCCGCGACATCAAGGGCATCATGGACGGCAGCGGCAAGCCGCAGTACGACAAGGCGGTCGACATGCTGACCGCTTCCGCCATCAAGGAAATGATCGCGCCTTCGCTGCTCCCGGTGCTGGTGCCGATCCTGGTCGGCATGCTGCTCGGCCCGCGCGCGCTGGGCGGCCTGCTGATGGGTACCATCATCACCGGCCTGTTCGTGGCAATCTCGATGACCACCGGCGGCGGCGCCTGGGATAACGCGAAAAAGTATATCGAGGACGGCAACCACGGCGGCAAGGGCTCCGACGCGCACAAGGCGGCGGTGACCGGCGATACCGTGGGCGACCCGTACAAGGATACCGCCGGCCCGGCCGTCAACCCGCTGATCAAGATCATCAACATCGTGGCGCTGCTGCTGGTGCCGCTGCTGCCGGCCACGGGCATCCTGTCGGTGACCATGGCGCCGATGCAGGCGCAGCAACAGGTGGTGGCCCCGGCTTCGGCTGCGGCGCCGCAGGTTGCGGCGCCGGTTGTGGCGCCGATTGTGGCGCCAGCGGCGGCCGAGGTACCGGCGCAAGCGGGCGAGGCCCCGGCGGCCAGGTAAGCCGCGCCGCTTCCGCCTTGCGCGGCGTATGATGGCTGTACGCTGCGGAGGGCATCATGAATTTTCCACTCCTGCTGGCGCTGGCCGCCGGGCTGTCCGGCCCGGCCGCTGGCACCGAATCCCTTGAAGACTACCGGCGTTTGCCGGAGTGCCGGCTCAGCGCCGACGGCAAGCACCTGCTGCGGGAGCCTTGCCGTACCGCGCCTGCCCGCAAGAATATGCCGCGCCGGCCGGTGCCGATGACAGTCACGCCCACCCCGCGCATCGCGCCGGCGCCCGACCCCTCCCTGACCTGGGCGCCCATGCTCAGCAAACGCGATCCGCATGCGCCTCCAACAGCCATCGCTCAACTGCCGCGGGCAGGCCAGCCCTCACTGCCGCCGGCGACGCCGCTGCCCGGTCCCAGCATGCCGATCCCGGTGCAGTGCGATGCCGGCGGCTGCCGCGACGCCAGCGGCACCTATTACCACGGGCCGCCGGGGCAGGTCATCAGCCCGGGCGGAAAAGTGTGTTCCCAGAGCGGCGGATGGATGACTTGCTACTGAATTCGGCTACAATACGCCTCGATTGACGTTTACGTAACGTAAAGTGAATAGGGGAGACAAAGCATGCAAATCAAGGACCAAGTATTCATCATTACCGGCGGCGCATCGGGCCTGGGCGCGGCGACCGCGCGCATGATCGTCGACAACGGCGGCAAAGTCGTGCTGGCGGACGTGCAGGTGGAAGCGGGCGAAAAGCTGGCCGCTGAACTGGGCGCAGCCAAATTCGTCAAATGCGACGTCACGTCGGAAGCGGACGGCCTGGCCGTGGTGGCTGCGGCGACCGCCATGGGCACCTTGCGCGGCCTGGTCAACTGCGCCGGCGTGGCGCCTGCCATCAAGACTGTGGGCAAGGATGGCCCGCATCCGCTGGACTCCTTCGCGCGCACCGTCAGCATCAACCTGATCGGCACCTTCAATATGTGCCGCCTGGCTGCCGACGCCATGGGCAAGACCGAGGCGGCGGAGTGGGGCGAGCGCGGTGTGATCATCAATACCGCGTCGGTGGCCGCATTTGATGGCCAGATCGGCCAGGCGGCCTATGGCGCGTCCAAGGCCGGTGTGGCGGGCATGACGCTGCCGATGGCGCGCGACCTGTCGCGTTCCGGCATTCGTGTGATGACCATTGCGCCGGGTATCTTCGAGACCCCGATGCTGCTGGGCATGCCGCAGGAAGTGCAGGATGCGCTGGGCAAGATGGTGCCGTTCCCGCCGCGCCTGGGCAAGCCGTTCGAATATGCTTCGCTGGCGAAGTCCATTATCGAAAATACCATGCTGAATGGTGAGACGATCCGCCTGGATGGGGCGATCCGCATGCAGCCGAAGTAAGCTCGGCAAGGCGAGGGCGAATTGGTGTAGCATTTAGAAATGAAAGCCATTGCCCTCGCCCTCGCAGCGCTCTGCTGCACCAGTCTCCCGCTCCACGCCCAAGACAACCGCGCTCCTGAAATTGCCACCGGCTGGCAGGAGAAAGCCGGGTGGTCCGCGCAAAAATTCATGGTCGCCGCAGCCAACCCGCTGGCCACCGAAGCCGGCTACCAGATGCTGAAACAGGGCGGCTCCGCCGTCGACGCCGCCATCGCCACCCAGCTGGTACTGACCCTGGTCGAGCCGCAATCCTCCGGCATCGGCGGCGGCGCCTTCATGATGCATTGGGACGGCAAGAAAGTCCGCTCCTTCGACGGCCGCGAAACCGCGCCCGCAGTCGCCACCGAAACGCTGTTCCAGGACGCCAGCGGCAAGCCGTTGCCGCGCGCGGATGGCGTCGTCGGCGGCCGTTCGGTCGGCGCGCCCGGTGTGCTGCGCATGCTGGAACTGGCGCACAAGGAGTATGGCAAGCTGGCCTGGCCCAAGCTGTTCGCGCCTGCCATCAAGCTGGCCGAGGACGGCTTTGCAGTCAGCCCGCGCCTGAACGCTTTGCTGACCAGCGAACGCTACCTGCAGCGCGACCCGGTCGCTGCCGCCTATTTCTTCGATAAGGACAAGAAGCCCTGGCCCGTCGGCCACGTCCTGAAAAATCCGGCCCTGGCCAAGACGCTGCGTGAGATTGCCGCTGAAGGCGCCGATGCTTTCTACCGCGGCCACATCGCACGCGACATCGCCGCCAAAGTGCAGGGCCATCCGAGCAATCCCGGCGGCCTGACGGCAGCCGATATCGCCGGCTACAAGGCGAAGGAACGCGAGCCGCTGTGCGCCGACTACCGCGTCTACACGGTTTGCGGCATGCCGCCGCCATCGTCCGGCGGCGTGGCGATCGCACAGATCCTCGGCATCCTGGAAAACAGCAGGATCGGCGACTACGCGCCGGTCAACGGCGTGATCACGGCCGACGCCATCCACCTGATGTCGGAAGCCGAGCGCCTGGCCTACGCGGACCGCAACCGCTACGTGGCCGACACCGACTTCGTGCCGCTGCCCGGCAAGGGCGCCAGCGGCCTGCTGGATAAATCCTACCTGCGCCAGCGCGCCACCCTGATCGGCGAGCGGTCGATGGGCCGCGCCCGCGCCGGCGTGCCGGCCGAAGTCAAAGTGGCCTGGGGCGACGATACCGCGCTGGACAAACCATCCACCTCGCACCTGGTGGTGGTGGACGGCTTTGGCAACGGTATCTCGATGACGACATCGGTGGAAGACGCCTTCGGCTCGCGCCAGATGGTGGACGGCTTCCTGCTGAACAACCAGCTGACCGATTTCTCGTGGGATTCGGCCGATGAAAACGGCCCGGTCGCCAACCGCGTGCAGCCGGGCAAGCGCCCGCGCAGTTCGATGTCGCCGACCCTGGTGTTCGACAAACAGACGGGGAAACTGGTGCTGGCTGCCGGTTCGCCGGGCGGCTCGACCATCATCAACTACGTGGCCAAGGTGCTGGTCGGCACGCTGGATTGGAAACTGAACGTGCAGCAGTCCATCAGCCTGCCCAATTTCGGCAGCCGCAATGGCCCGACCGAGGTTGAAGCGGGCAGGGTGCCGGCTGAAGTGGTGGAGCAGCTGAAAGCGCGCGGCCACGAAGTGCGCCAGGTCGAAATGAACTCGGGCCTGCAAGGCTTGCAGCGCACGCCGGCGGGCTGGTTCGGCGGCGCCGATCCGCGCCGCGAAGGCATCGTGCGCGGCGAGTGACGGGCGCGCGACAGGCTAAGGGCGGGCGGGGCGCCAGGCATTCCCGCCCCGCAGCCAGCATGTTACCCTTGATAAATGGGCATGAAAAAGAAAACGGGCTTGATCCTGACGGGCGGCGGCGCCCGTGCGGCTTACCAGATTGGTGTTTTGCAGGCGATCTCCGAAATCCTGTGGGAAGAGGGATGGCCGCCGGCACGTAATCCCTTCCAGATCATCTGCGGCACTTCGGCTGGCGCCATCAACGCTACCGCCCTGGCCTGCCGTGCCGACAACTTCGGCGAAGGCGTGCAGAAGCTGCTCGATGTGTGGAGCAATTTCGAAGCGAACCAGGTCTACCGCGCCGACTCGCTGGGCGTGCTGCGTTCCGGTGCGCGCTGGTTGTCGCTGCTCTCATTCGGCTGGCTGTTGCGAAAATGGCGGGCGACGCCGCCGCAGTCGCTGCTCGATAACACGCCGCTGGTGAATCTGCTGCACCGGATGCTGGACCTGCCGCGCCTCGACAACTGCCTGCAGGAGGGCCTGCTGCACGCGGTTGCCGTCACCGCCTCGTCCTACACCGGCGGCCAGCACATCACCTTCTACCAGACCGCCGCTGAAATCGCGCCCTGGGTGCGGATGCAGCGCGTGGCCATGCAGGACCAGATCGGCGTCGAGCATTTGCTGGCGTCGTCGGCGATTCCCTTCATCTTCCCGGCCACGCCGCTGTACATGGGCGGCCACCTGGAATTTTGCGGCGACGGTTCGATGCGCCAGCTGGCGCCGATTTCGCCGGCCATCCATCTTGGCGCGCAGAAGGTACTGGTAGTCGGTGCCGGCCGCCTGACCGAACCGCCGCGCCAGATGACGGAAACGCCGCGCTACCCAAGCCTGGCGCAGATTGCCGGCCACGCCATGTCCTCCATCTTCCTGGACGGGCTGGCGGTCGACATCGAGCGCCTGAACCGCGTCAACCAGACCCTGTCCGTGCTGCCGGAGGAGTTGCTGGCCAAGACCCCGCTGCGGCCAGTGGAACTGCTGGTGATTGCACCGTCGGAACGGCTGGACGACCTGGCGGCGCGCCATATCGGCAGCCTGCCGGCGCCGATCCGCACCATGCTGTCCGGGATCGGCGCCACCGAAGCGCGTGGCTCGGCGCTGGCGTCCTACCTGCTGTTTGAATCGAGCTACACCCAGGAGCTGATCCGCCTTGGCCAGCGCGATACCCAGGCGCGGCGAGCCGACGTCCTGGCATTTTTCGGGTCGTGATGGCGACAAATAGTAAAATGGCAGCTTTTGCCCCGCTTCTTCCTGGTTATTGACCCCTGTGGCTGGAAATGTACGTCGACTGATCACGCGCCTGGCCGCACTGGCACTGGCTTGCACGCTCGCCCTCCCGGCGCTGGCGGCGCCGCCGCGCACCCTGCGTTTCGAGCAGCTGGACGTGGACGACGGCCTGGCGCAGGAATCGGTGTTGGCGATTATGCAAGACCGCCAGGGCTTCATGTGGTTCGGCAGCCAGGCAGGCCTGAGCCGCTTCGACGGCTACAAGGTCACGGTCTACCGCAATATCGTGGGCGACCAGCGCAGCCTGGCCGAGAACTGGGTTGGCGTGCTGCACCTCGATCCGCGCGGGCGCATGTGGGTGGGCACCGACGGCGGTCTTGACCTGTTCGATCCCAAGACCCAGGCATTCACCCACCACCTGCCGCGCGAGCCGGAAAAGCGCGGCAGCGGCAACCGCCATATCAAGGCCATCATCGACGACGGCCGCGATGGCCTGTGGATCGGCACCGCCGACGGCCTGCAGCACTTCGATCCGGCTTCGGGCAAGTTCGTCATTTACCATCATGAACGCACCGAAGCGGACAGCCTGGGGCATGACCAGGTCAACGCGCTGGCGCGCGACAAGCAGGGCAGGCTGTGGGTTGCCACCTCGGCCGGCGTCGACATGCTGGAGGCCGGCGCGCGCAATTTCATCCACTATCCGCTGAAGGCAGCCGGCGCACGCGGCGCGCAGTCCTTGCTGGTGGACCGCGACCAGGTGCTATGGGTCGGCACGCAGAACGGCATCGAGCGCTGGACGCTGGACGGCAAGTATCCGCAGCGGCGCGTGCTGGGGGCGGCGGAAGGCCTGCCGCAGAGTACCGTCAAGCGCATCTACCAGGACCAGGACGGCACGCTATGGGTCGGCAGCCAGACCGGCGGCCTGTTCCGCTGGCGCCAGTCGGACGACCGTTTCGTGCAATACCGCCACCAGCAGGGCGACCCGCACAGCATTGCGGACAACTATGTGTTTTCGCTATTCCGCGACAACGTCGGCACCTTGTGGGTCGGCACCTGGTATCGCGGCGTCAGCCGGGTCGACCTGGGCAGCGGCGGCTTTGCGCGCCTGGTCAAGGATCCGGGCCAGCCGTTTACGCTGACTGACAACAAGGTGCGCGCCTTGCTCGACGCCGGCGACGGCAAGATCTGGGTCGGCAATAGCGATGGCCTGAATTACTACGACCCGGTGACCGGCAAGACCGTGCTGTATCGCACCGGTACCGGCAGCGACAGCATTGAGTTCCAGGTCACGGCCCTGATGCATGACCCGCGCGACCGTAACGTGCTGTGGGTCGGCAGCCGCAACGGCGTGCGCCGCTTCGATATCAAGGCGCGCCGCTTTGGTCCGCTGATGCTGTCGCACGGCGATCCGGAGAACGACGTGATCCGCTTCCTGTTCGGCGATCGCGAAGGCATGGTCTGGGCGTCCGCCCGCAACGGCCTGCACCGCATCGACCCGTCCAGCAATGGCGTGCTGACCTTCCGTCACGATCCGGCCGACGTCCACAGCCTGGCCGACAGCGTCTCGCGCCCGGTGCTGGAAGACCGGCGCGGCAATCTGTGGATCGGCACCTTCAATGGCCTTGACCTGCTGGACCGCAAGACCGGCCGCTTCACGCACTTCCGCAACAACCCGAACGACGCGGGCAGCTTGAGCCACAACGAGGTGCACTACCTGTTCGAGGACGACGACGGCATGCTGTGGATCGGCACCGCGGCAGGCTTGAACCGCATGGAGCGGCGCCCGGACGGCAGCGTGCACTTCCGCCGCTTCCTGCGCAAGGACGGCCTGGCCGACGATGCGATCGCCGGCATCCTGCCGGACCGTGGAAAGTACCTGTGGCTGTCCACCAATACCGGCATTTCCCGCCTCGACATGGGTAATGGCCAGGTGCGCAATTATTCGGGCGTGGACGGCACTATCGAGGGCGCCTATTTCGACGGCTCCGCCTTGCGCGCGGCCGATGGCACGCTGTACTTCGGCGGCTTTAACGGCATCACCGCATTCGATCCGCAGGAAGTGCGGGAAAACAGTTCGGCGCCGACCGCGGTGATCACCGATTTCCAGATCTTCAACAAGCCGGTGCGCCCGGGCCAGGGCGGCGCCAACAGGGGCGTGCTGCAGCAGGCCATCGAATACACCAGTTCCTTGTCGCTGCGCGAAGGCGACTCCGTATTCTCGCTGGAATTCGCGGCGCTGCACTACGCCGCGCCGCAGCGCAACCGCTTTGCCTACCAGCTGGTCGGCTTCGACAAGGACTGGGTGGTGACCGATGCGGGCAAGCGCTTCGCGACCTATACCAACCTCGACCCCGGCACCTACCAGTTCCGCGTCAAGGCAGCCAACAAGGACGGCATCTGGAACGACAATGCCGCCACGCTGGAAATCAATATCGCGCCGCCGTACTGGAAAACCTGGTGGTTCCGGCTTTGCATGCTGGTGGTGGCGATGGGCGGCGCCTGGGCCGCCTACCATATGCGCGTGCGTGCGCTGCGCAGCCAGCAGCTGCAGCTGGAAAAACAGGTCAGCTTGCGCACGGCCGAGGTGGAACTGAAAAACCAGCTGCTGCAGGAGCAGAAGCGCGAGCTGGAGCAGCGCGACAAGCACCTGTCGCTGGCCAAACAGCGGGCGGAAGACGCTACCCGCCAGAAGTCCGAATTCCTGGCCAATATGAGCCATGAAATGCGCACCCCGCTGGCCGGCGTGATCGGCATGCTGGGCTTCGCGCTGCGCGACAACGCGCTGGCCGAGCGCACGCGCGAACAGATCGAGCGCGGCCAGGGCAATGCGCAGTCGCTGCTGGGGATCATCAATGACCTGCTGGATTTCTCCAAGATCGAAGCCGGCAAGCTGCATATCGAAACGATCGACTTCGCGCTGGCCAGCATGGTGGAAAACGTGGTCAGCCTGTTCGCTGAACAGACCATGTCCAATATGGTCGGCTTCGAAGTCGACTTCGCGCCGGATCTGCCGGAATTCGTGGTCGGCGACCCGACCCGCCTGCGCCAGGTGCTGGTCAACCTGGTCGGCAACGCCTTCAAGTTCACTGAGCGCGGCAAGGTGTCGCTGCGGGTGGAGCGCGAGAGCAGCGGGCCGGAAGGGCACCGCATCCGCTTTGTGGTGGAAGATACCGGCATCGGCATTCCGCCGGACGCCTTGCCGCGCCTGTTCCAGAAGTTCGAACAGGGCGACACCACCACCACCCGCCGCTACGGCGGCACCGGCCTTGGTTTGGCGATCAGCAGCCAGCTGGTGGAATTGATGGGCGGCTCGATCGATGTGGTCAGTGCCCCGGGCGCCGGTTCCAGCTTCGCCTTTACCGTTCCGCTGCGCAACGGCGTGGCGCCGCCGCTGGCGCCGCATGTCGCGCGCGAGCCGCACTCGCATCAGCTGCGCGTGCTGTGTGCGGAAGACTTCCCGACCAACCAGATCATCGTACGCATGATGCTGGAAGACCTGGGGCATAAGGTCGATATCGCCGGCAACGGCGCGCTGGCGCTGGCCGCCTGCGCCCAGCAGCGCTATGACCTGATCCTGATGGACGGCCGCATGCCGGAAATGGACGGCTCCACTGCCACGCGCCTGATCCGTTCCGGCGGCCCGCGCGAAGCGCCGGTGCTGGATCCGCACCTGATGATCGTGGCCCTGACGGCCAACGCCAGCGACGAGGACCGCAGCCGCTACCTGGCGGCCGGCATGGATGATTTCCTGACCAAGCCGATCGACGAAGGCGCGCTGCACATGCAGCTCGAACGCGCTATCGAACGCCAGCTTGCGCGCGGCATGAAGCTGCCGCGGATGCGGGCCAGCAATGAAGAACGCCCTTCGGTGGCGGAGCTCGATGCCATGTTCGGCGTGTGCGACCTGCCGCCGCCGGCGCCGATGCCGGGCCAGGCCGGGCAAGCCCTCAAGCTGCGCCTGCGCGATGCCTTCATCGCCGACTTGCCGGGTCGCCTGCGCGAAATGGACCAGGCACTGGCTTCAGCCGATGCCGATGCGGCCGGGCGCCTGTTCCATGGCATGAAGGGCAGCGCCGCCTATCTGGACGAGGCCGAGCTGCATGCGCTGTGCGGTGAACTGGAACGCGCTGCGGATCGCGCCATGTGGCCGGCGATCCGCGAAAAGCTGCCGCGCCTGCGGCTGCTGCTGGAACACGTCGTATCCCCAACGCGTCACTAAAATAAAAGCGGAGAGAGAATGAAAGTATTGGTAGTCGACGACGATGTAGTCTCACGCATGGTGCTGATGCACCTGATCGATGGTTGCGGCAAGTTCGAAATCGTCGAAGCGGAGGATGGCGCCGACGCCTGGCAGCAACTGGAGGAAGGCGTGCGCCCGGGCATCGTCTTCTGCGACCTGCGCATGCCGCGCCTGTCCGGCATCGAGCTGCTGCAGCGCGTGCGCGGCCATGGCGACCTTGCCGAAGTGCCCTTCGTGCTGGTGTCTTCCGCCACCGACAAGGAAACAGTGCAGCAGGCCACCCTGGCCGGCGCCACCGGCTATATCGTCAAGCCGTTCCAGTCGGAGCAGGTGCGCGCCCACCTTGGCGCCTTCCTCGACCAGGCGGCCAACGGCTACGAGCACCGGGCGGAGGAGCCGGCAGCCACCCTGGTGCGGCTGGGGATTGCCGCCGACCGCCTGCTGGTCTACCTGACCGGTTTCCAGAACCAGCTGACTGCGGCCGGCAACGAGATCAATGCACTGCTGGCGCACGACGAGCAGGCCGAGGTTCGCGTGCGGCTGGAGCGCCTGCATACCGGCTGCGCCACGCTGGGCCTGTACGGCGCTGCAGCATCGCTGAAGCCGTTGATGGGCGGCCACACCAGCAACGAAGCCGTGCAGGCGGCGCTGACGGACGTGATCCGGGCGGTGCTGCACCAATCCTCGCTGGTACGCCAAAGCTGAACAAGCAGGCCTTGCGGTAAATATAGTTTAAGTTTAAAGTAGTCTGCACCGCAGGCTGTACTTTCAACTGAACCTTACCCAGGCGACCATGAACAGACCCACTGCAGCAGAACCGAGCGCGCATCTCGACCAGTTCGCGCGCCAGCACCTTCCCCCGGCTGACCAATGGCCGGACCTGGTGTTCGACCTCCCCGAGTTGCAGTATCCGGCGCGCCTGAACTGCGTGGCCGAGATCCTCGATAAGGCCGTCGCTGCCGGCGGCGGCGCGCGCCTGGCCCTGCGCGGCGACGGCATCAACTGGAGTTATGCGCAACTGCAGCAGCAGGTCGACCGTATCGTCAATGTGCTGCGCGGCCCAATGGGGCTGGTGCCCGGCAACCGGGTGCTGCTGCGCGGCGCCAACCACCCGGTGATGGCTGCTGCCGTGCTGGCGGTGCTCAAGGCCGGACTGATCGCCGTTCCCACCATGCCGCTGCTGCGCGCGCGTGAACTGGGCGTCATCATGCAGAAGTCGCAGGTGCAGGCGGTGCTGTGCGCCCATGCCCTGCGCGAAGAGATTGAAGCGGTGCCAAACCGTCCCGAACGTACCCTGTGGTTCAATGTGCCGGCCGATGCGCAGGCCGGCCTTGCGCCGGAACGCTCGCTTGATGCGCTGATGGCAGTGCAGCCTGCGAGCGCAGCGGCGTGTGACACCGCGGCCGACGACATCTGCCTGATCAGCTTCACCTCCGGCACCACCGGCGTCCCCAAAGGCACCATCCATTTCCAGCGCGACGTGCTGGCCATTTGCGACTGCTTCCCGCGCCATATCCTCAAGTCGGGCGCCGCTGACCTTTTCATCGGCACGCCGCCGCTGGCCTTTACCTTTGGGCTTGGGGGCCTGCTGCTATTCCCGCTGCGCGTGGGCGCCGCGGCTGTGCTGCTGGAAAAGCTGACGCCGGAAACGCTGCTGCAGGCGATCGAAAAATACAGTGCCACCATCTGTTTTACCGCGCCCACTTTCTACCGCCAGATGGCGGCCCTGGCCGGCAAGTACGACTTGTCCAGCCTGAAGAAGTCTGTCTCGGCCGGCGAAGCCTTGCCGGTGGCGACGCGCGAAGCCTGGCAGCAAGCCACAGGGCTGCGCATGATCGACGGCATTGGCGCGACAGAGATGCTGCATATCTTCATTTCCGCTGCCGGCGACGATATTCACCCGGGCGCCACCGGCAAGCCGATTCCCGGCTATCGCGCCTGCGTGCTCGATAACCAGGGCGCGCCGGTTGGCCCCGGCATCGTCGGCCGCCTGGCTGTGAAAGGGCCGACCGGCTGCCGCTACCTGGACGATCCGCGCCAGCGCGACTATGTCCTGAATGGCTGGAACCTGACCGGCGACGCCTATGAAATGGATGCGGACGGCTATTTTTTCTACCGCTCGCGCACCGACGACATGATCATCTCCGCAGGCTACAACATTGCCGGCCCCGAAGTGGAAGACGTCCTGCTGCGCCATGCTGCCGTGGCGGAATGCGGCGTGGTTGGCAAGCCCGATGAGGAGCGCGGGCAGATCGTGGAAGCGCATGTCGTGCTGAAGCCCGGTTTTGAAGCGTCGGCCGAAATGGCGGCGCAGCTGCAGGACTTCGTGAAGGAACAGATCGCACCGTACAAATACCCGCGTTCGATCCGCTTCCTGTCGTCGCTGCCGCGCACTGAAACCGGCAAGCTGCAGCGCTTCAAACTCCGTAGCACCTGAGGAATCGCATGAATATCGTTTGTATTGGCGGCGGCCCTGCCGGCCTGTATTTCGCCCTGCTGATGAAGAAGCAGGATCCGACGCACCGCATCGTCGTGGTGGAGCGCAACCGGCCTTACGATACTTTCGGCTGGGGCGTGGTGTTTTCCGACCAGACGCTGGGCAACCTGGTGGCGGCCGACGAGAAGACGGCGCGCGAGATCCTGCAGTCCTTCAACCATTGGGACGATATCGACGTATTCTTCAAAGGGCAGAAGGTCACTTCGGGCGGCCACGGTTTCTGCGGCATCGGCCGCAAACGCCTGCTGAATATCCTGCAGCAGCGCTGCGAAGAGCTGGGCGTGGAACTGGTGTTCGAGACCGATGTGCAGGACGACCAGGAGCTGGCGGCGCACTATGACGCCGACCTGGTGATTGCCTCGGACGGCCTGAATTCGCGCGTACGCACCCGCTACGAAGCGGCGTTCCAGCCGGTGATCGAAGCACGCCAGTGCCGCTTCGTGTGGCTGGGAACGACCCGGAAATTCGATGCCTTCACCTTCGACTTCCAGCAAACAGAGCACGGCTGGTTCCAGGCGCATATCTACCAGTACGACGGCGAGACCTCGACCTTCATCATCGAGACGCCGGAATCGGTGTGGCGCGCAGCCGGGCTGGATGACATGTCGCAGGAAGAAGCGCTGGCCTGGTGCGAGAAACTGTTCGCCGAGCGGCTGGACGGGCACAAGCTGATGTGCAATGCGGCCCACTTGCGCGGCTCGAACGTGTGGATCAAATTCCCGCGTATCGTGTGCCGGAACTGGGTGCACTGGAATGACGGCGTGCCGGTGGTCCTGATGGGCGATGCCGCGCACACCGCGCATTTCTCGATCGGATCCGGCACCAAACTGGCGCTGGAAGATGCGATCGAACTGGCGCGCTGCTTCGACACGCGCGGCAGCGTACGCGAGGCGCTGGACACCTACCAGGAGGTGCGAGCTGTCGAAGTGCTGAAGATCCAGAGCGCGGCCCGCAATTCGATGGAGTGGTTCGAGAACGTGCAGCGCTACACCGCCATGGAAGCGCCGCAGTTTGCTTACTCGATGCTGACCCGCAGCCAGCGCCTGTCGCATGAAAACCTGCGCGTGCGCGACAAGGGCTACGTGGCCGGCTTCGAGCGCTGGCAGGCCGAACGCGCTTTTGCGCAAGCCGGGCTTGCGGCGCCCGTGCTGCCTGCGGGGCGCTCGATTCCGCCCATGTTCACCCCCTACAAAGTGCGTGGCCTGGTCTTGAAGAATCGCATCATGGTGTCGCCGATGGCGCAGTACAGCGCTGTCGACGGCTGTGTCGGCGACTGGCACATGGCCCACCTGGGTGCGCGCGCGATGGGTGGCGCAGCACTGGTGATGGCGGAAATGACCTGCGTCTCCGCCGACGCCCGCATCACGCCATCCTGCCCCGGCATGTATGCTCCGGCCCACACGATGGCCTGGAAGCGTATCGTTGATTTCATCCACCAAAGCACGGACGCCAGGATTGGCCTGCAGCTTGGCCACGCCGGCGCCAAGGGCTCGACCCGCGCCATGTGGGACGGCATCGACCTGCCGCTGGATACAGGCAACTGGCCGCTGGTGGCGGCTTCGCAGCAGCAATACCTGGCAGGCGTGTCGCAAGTGGCGCGCACCGCGAGCGGGGAAGACATGCGCCGCATCGAAGCCGATTTCGTGCGCGCAACGCTGGCCGCGGAGGAGGCCGGATTCGACTGGCTTGAGCTGCACTGCGCGCACGGCTACCTGCTGTCATCCTTCATTTCGCCGCTGACCAATGAGCGCGGGGACGAGTACGGCGGCTCGCTGGAGAACCGCTGCCGCTTCCCTTTGCGTGTGTTTAAGGCCATGCGGGCTGCATGGCCGGCGCATAAGCCGATGAGCGTGCGCATTTCGGCGCATGACTGGGTGGAAGGCGGCATTACGCCGGATGATGCGGTACGGATTGCGCGCCTGTTCAAGCAGGCTGGCGCCGACATGATCGACTGTTCGTCGGGGCAGGTCAGCAAGCTCGAAAAGCCGGTTTTCGGCCGCATGTTCCAGACGCCGTTTGCGGACCGCGTGCGCAATGAAGCGGGGATTCCAACGATTGCGGTGGGCTCGATCTTCGAGGCCGACCATGCCAACGGCATCATCGCCGCAGGCCGTGCGGATCTTTGCGCGGTAGGGCGGCCGCATCTCGCGAATCCCGCCTGGACGCTGGGCGAGGCGGCCAGGCTTGGCTACACGCCCGTGACCTGGCCGAAGCAGTACCTGGCCGGCAAGCAGCAGCTTGAGCGCAACCTTGAACGGGAACGCCAGCAGGCAGCCGCCAGCGCCGGGCTGTCGCCGCAGCAGGTGGCGGCCAAATTGCTGGAGGGTTGAGTGATGCAGCTCACCGGCCACCACGCTTTCATTACCGGCGGCAGTCGCGGCATCGGCCTCGCCTGCGCGCGGGCGCTGCTGGCACAGGGCGCCAGCGTGACCATCGCCGGCCGCGATGGCGCTTCGCTCGCCGCCGCCGCAGCGGCGCTCGCGGCACAAATCGATGCGTCGAGGGTGGCAACGTGCGTGCTGGACGTGACTGATGAAGCAGCCGTCCACACAGCAATCGCCGCAGCCGCGCAGCAGCTCGGCCCCATCACCATCCTGTTGAACAATGCAGGACAGGCGCAGCCCGCGCCGTTCGCGAAAACCAGCAGCCGGCATTGGCAGCAAATGCTCGACGTGAACCTGACCGGCGCCTTCCACTGCACGCAGGCGGTATTGCCGCAGATGCTGGAAAAAGGCTGGGGCAGGATCATCAACATCGCCTCCACCGCCGGCCTGAAAGGCTACAAGTATGTCAGCGCCTATGTCGCCGCGAAACATGGTCTGGTCGGCCTGACCAAGGCACTGGCGCTGGAACTGGCGACCAGGAACATCACGGTGAACGCCGTCTGCCCCGGCTACACCGAAACCGACATCGTGCAGGATGCCGTCGCCAACATCATGCAGAAAACCGGCCGCAGCGAAGAGCAGGCGCGCGCCGAACTGGCGGCCGGCAACCCGCAGCAGAAACTGGTGCAGGTCGAAGAAGTCGCCAGTGCCGTGGCCTGGCTCTGCCAGCCGGCCTCCAGCGCAATGACCGGCCAATCCATCGCCGTCGCCGGCGGTGAAGTCATGTAAGGAAACCAGAACGATGCAATTAGACCTGGAAAGCCGCCTGACCAACGACCACCACCAGTCGCTGAAACTGTGGCTGCGCATGCTCTCCTGCACCAACAAGATCGAAACCGAGATCCGCAGCCGCCTGCGCAGCGAGTTCGGCATCACGCTGCCGCGCTTCGACCTGATGGCGCAGCTGGAGCGCCATCCCGAAGGATTGCGCATGGGCGAACTTTCCAAGCGCATGATGGTCACCGGCGGCAATATCACCGGCATCACCGACCAGCTGGAGCAGGAAAACCTGGTGGCCCGCGTGCCCGACCCGAAAGACGGCCGCGCTTTCAGCGTCAAGCTTACGCACGCCGGCCGCAAAGCTTTCGCACAGATGGCCGAGGTCCACGAGAGCTGGGTCGCCGAACTGCTGCAAGAGATTTCGCAAGAAGACAAAGGACAGCTGATCGAGCTGCTGTCGCAAATGAAGGGCCACCTGTACGCCCGCGAACAAAAGGACAAACCATGAAATACCTGCAAGGGGAACCGCAACACCTGCCAGGCAACCGCGCGCAACTCGCCGGCTACCAGGCCAGGCACTTCCAGTTCACGGTGGAGCAGGGCGTCGCCACGCTCACCCTGGACCGCCCTGAGCGCAAGAATCCGCTCACCTTCGACTCCTACGCCGAGCTACGCGAATTGTTCCGCGCCCTGGCGTATGCCGACGACGTCAAGGTCATCGTTATTGCCGGCGCCGGCGAAAACTTCTGCTCCGGCGGCGACGTGCACGAAATCATCGGTCCGCTGACCAGGCTGGATATGCCCGGCCTGCTGGCCTTCACCCGCATGACCGGCGACGTGGTGAAAGCCATGCGCGCCTGCCCGCAGCCGGTAATCGCCGCCATCGATGGCGTATGCGCCGGCGCCGGCTCCATGCTGGCCCTGGGCTCCGATATCCGCCTCGGGACGGAGCGCAGCAAGACCGCCTTCCTGTTCACGCGCGTCGGCCTGGCCGGCTGCGACATGGGCGCCTGCGCCCTGCTGCCACGTGTGATCGGCCAGGGCCGCGCGGCCGAATTGCTGTACACCGGCCGCTCGATGTCCGGCACGGAAGGCGAGCGCTGGGGCTTCTTCAACAGCCTGCACGCGCCTGAAAGCCTGCTCGCTGCGGCGCAAGCCTTCGCGCAAGGCCTGGCGAGCGGTCCAACCTTCGCCCACGGCATGACCAAGAAGATGCTGCAGCAGGAGTGGAATATGGGCGTTGACGAAGCCATCGAGGCGGAAGCACAGGCGCAAGCGATCTGCATGGCCACCAACGACTTCCATCGCGCCTACCACGCCTTCGTGGCGAAACAGAAACCGGTATTCGAGGGCGATTGAAATGGCCGATAAATCCTATCTTGGCTGGCCCTTCTTCGAACAGCGCCACGCCGCGCTGGAACGCGAACTCGATGCGTGGGCCGCCGGCCATGTGCGCGACGCGCACGGCAGCGACACCGATGCCCAATGCCGTTCCCTGGTACGCGCACTGGGCGACGCGGGCTGGCTGCGCCACGCCATCGGCGGCACCGCATATGGCGGCGCGCTCGATGCCATCGATACCCGCGCCATCTGCCTGATCCGCGAAACCCTGGCGCGCCACAACGGGCTGGCCGATTTCGCCTTCGCCATGCAGGGCCTGGGTTCCGGCGCCATCAGCCTGTTCGGCAGCGACGCCAACAAACAGGCCTACCTGCCGCGCGTCGCGCGAGGCGAAGCAATCGCCGCCTTCGCCTTGTCCGAGCCGCAGGCCGGCTCGGACGTCGCCGCCATGCAGTGCGCCGCCGTGCGCGATGGCGAGCATTACGTGCTCGATGGCGAAAAGACCTGGATTTCCAACGGCGGCATCGCCGACTTCTACGTGGTTTTCGCCCGCACCGGCGAACAGCCCGGCGCACGCGGCATCAGCGCCTTCATCGTCGACAAGGACGCACCAGGCTTCGGGATCGCGGAGCGCATCAACGTGATCGCACCGCACCCGCTGGCACGCCTGAAGTTCAGCAACTGCCGCATTCCCGCCAGCCAGCGCCTGGGCGAGGCCGGGCAGGGCTTCAAGGTAGCGATGGCAACGCTGGACGTGTTCCGTACCTCGGTCGCCGCTGCCTCACTGGGCTTGGCCCGCCGCGCGCTGGACGAAGCGCTGGCGCACGCCCAAAGCCGCAAGATGTTCGGCCAGACCCTGGCCGACTTCCAGCTGACGCAAGCGAAGCTGGCGCAGATGGCCACCGGCGTTGATTCTTCCGCCTTGCTGACCTACCGCGCCGCCTGGCAGCGCGACCAGGGCCGGAAGGTGACGAAAGAAGCCGCCATGGCCAAGATGACCGCCACCGAAACGGCGCAGCAGGTGATCGACGCCGCCGTGCAAATGTTCGGCGGCCTGGGCGTGGTCAGCGAGCATCCGGTCGAGCGCCTGTACCGCGAAATCCGCGCGCTGCGGATTTATGAGGGCGCCACCGAAGTACAACAATTGATCATCGCGCGCGAACTGCTGCGCGAAGGCTAAGGAGTATCCATGCAAGTATTACAACCGCCGGGCTGGGCGCGTCCACGCGGCTATTCCAACGGCATCGCGGCCACCGGCCGCATGGTCTTTGTCAGCGGCATGATCGGCTGGGATGCAAATTGCGAATTCCAAACAGATGATTTCGCCGGACAAGTACGCCAGGCAATCGAGAACATCCTGACCGTACTGAGAGAAGCAGGCGGCGGCCCGGAGCACATTGCCCGCATGACCTGGTACGTGGTCGACAAGCACGAATACATGGGCGCCTACCGGGAGATCGGCGCCATCTACCGTGAGTTGATCGGCAAGCACTATCCGGCCATGACGGCAGTCGAAGTTGCTGGGCTGCTGGAGGCGCGTGCAAGGGTAGAGATCGAAGTCACGGCAGTCGTGCCCGCGTAGTTTTAACGAAGTGATATAGTCCGGCCGTGGAGGTGCAATGCCATGGCTAAACTTCTCGCGCGCCTGATGGGCGCTATCTTTCTGCTGGTACTATCGACGGCGCAAGGCGCAACGCCGCTATTGACTGATGCGGAGATCGCCCAGCTATCGACCTGGCTGGGTAATGGCCCGATCCGGCTGGAGCGCTTATATAAAAAGCGCGATGGGCAAACCGCAGCGGATTTCCACGCGGCAGTGGACGGCAAGGGCCGTACCTTTACCGTGATGGAAGCCACCAATGAGCTTGGGCAAATGTTCAAGGTGGGCGGCTACAACCCGCAAAGCTGGGATTCGTCCGGGAAATTCCACATCACGACCGAAGATGAAAAGCGCACCGGCTTCCTGTTCAACCTGACGTCGCGCCAGATGCATCGCCAGACACCGCGCACTTACGCGCTGGATACGGTCGGTTCCTTCCAGACCTGGAACGATGCCAGGACCGGACCGGTATTCGGCGCCGGTCACGACTTGTACGTGCCCTGGGACCTGACCAACGGCGGCTATTCGATCATGTATTCCTACATCGATCCCGAGCGCAGCAATTTCGATTCCAGCCTGCTCGATGGGCGCGACTACAAATCACCCAACGTCACCTACGGCGACATGGAAGTGTGGCGGATATTCGCGGTGCCGGAAGCGGGCACCTGGATGATGCTGCTGTCCGGGCTGTGCTTGATTGCGTACGTACGGTGCCGGTCTCCAGCAGTGGTCAAGATAATTGCCAAATAGGTAATTGTAGACTAGTGCATTGCGGACCTGTTTGTTCCCGCTTTAACCGCGCGGTTGCTGTTGGTCCCCCCGACTGGAATCGAACCAGTATCCCACGCTTAGGAGGCATGTGCACTATCCATTGTGCTACGGGGAGGACGCAAAGCGAGCGCAATTATAGCTGACGGGCTGGCAACAGGTAAAATGCGTCTTTTCCCGTCACACATCGCACCCCAATGGCTGTCATCTCATTAACATCTGCACAACTGGCTTTTGGCCACCATGCCCTGCTGGACCACGCTGAATTTTCCCTCGAAACCGGGGAGCGGGTCGGCCTGATCGGGCGTAACGGCACCGGTAAATCCTCCCTGCTGAAGATCATTGCCGGCATCCAGAAGCTGGATGACGGCCTGCTGGTCATGCAGCAGGGCCTGAAAGTCGTCTACGTCGAGCAGGAGCCGCAATTCGAGGCTGGCCAGAGCGTGCACGACGCGGTGGCATCCGGCCTGGGCGAGTTGCCGGCACTGCTGAAAGAATACGATGAGCTGACCGGCAAGTTCGGCCAGGGCGATGATGATGCGCTGATGGAGCGCATGCACGACATCCAGGTCAAGCTGGATGCAGGCGATGCCTGGAACCTGAAAAACAAGGTGGAAACCGTGCTCGGACGCCTGAACCTGGATGGCGCGGTGCTGATCGAAACCCTTTCCGGCGGTACCAAGAAGCGCGCTGCGCTGGCGCGTGCACTGGTCGGCGCCCCGGATGTGCTGCTGCTGGATGAACCGACCAACCACCTGGACTTCAACTCCATTACCTGGCTGGAATCGCTGCTGCGCGATTTCAAGGGCAGCATCCTGTTCATTACCCACGATCGTTCCTTCCTGGACAATGTGGCGACCCGCATCATCGAACTCGATCGCGGCAACCTGATGTCCTATCCGGGCAATTTCACCACCTACCAGGTGCGCAAGGCGGAACAGCTGGCCGTCGAGGAAATCGAGAACGCCAAGTTCGACAAAGTCCTGGCGGCTGAAGAAGTCTGGATTCGCAAGGGCGTCCAGGCGCGCCGCACGCGTGACGAAGGCCGTGTGCGCCGGCTGGAGCGCTTGCGCGAGCAGCGCGCCGCACGCCGCGACCAGCAGGGCCAGGTGCGCCTGGAAGTCGGCACCGGCGAGCGTTCCGGCAAGATCGTGGCGGAGCTTGAGAACGTGAGCAAATCCTACGGCGCCAAGAGCATCGTCAAGGACTTCAGCTCGATCATCATGCGTGGCGATAAATTCGGCCTGATCGGTCCCAATGGCGCCGGCAAGACCACGCTGCTGAAACTGGTCCTGGGCGAAGAGTCGGCCGACAGCGGCACGATCAAGCAGGGCACCAAGCTGCAGGTGGCGTACTTCGACCAGATGCGCGCCCAGTTGAACGACAACGCCACGCTGGCCGACACCATTGCGCCGGGTTCCGACTGGGTCGAGATCAATGGCCAGCGCAAGCACGTGATGAGTTACCTGGGTGACTTCCTGTTCGAACCGCAGCGCGCGCGTTCGCTGGTCAGCTCCCTGTCCGGTGGCGAGCGCAACCGCCTGCTGCTGGCGCGCCTGTTCGCCAAGCCAGCCAACGTGCTGGTGCTGGACGAACCAACCAACGACCTCGACATCGATACCCTGGAACTGCTGGAAGAATTGCTGGAGGATTACGCCGGCACCGTCTTCCTCGTCAGCCACGACCGCACCTTCCTCGATAACGTGGTCACGCAAGTGATCGTTGCCGAGGGCGAGGGCAGGTGGAAAGAATACGTGGGCGGCTACAGTGACTGGGAGCGCGTGCGCGATGCCAGTGCTGCGGCACAGGGGGCGAAAAAGAACGAAGCGAAGCAGGCCCCTGCGGCAGTCTCGGCGGCCCAAGCGCCAGCGCAGGCAAAAGGCAAAAAACTCAGTTACAAAGAGCAGCGTGAGCTGGAAGAGTTGCCACAACTCATTGCCAAACTGGAAGATGAGCAGACTGCGCTGAACCTCGCGCTGTCCGATCCGGACTTCTATAAGAAGACGCCGGCGGAAGCGAAGCGCCTCAACGAGCGCGTTGCGCAGATTGAGGAAGAGCTGATGAATGCGCTGGAACGTTGGGAAGCAATCGAAGGCCGCAACAACGTTTGATGTAACGCAATCCAATCTTTGCACGTTCTCACTTTCGTGCGCTTGCGCACGATTGCCCGCTGTAATATCTGACAACCTTAATGCCGAGGCAGTCCTGCCTCGGCATTTCCAACGGGAAGGCAGATATTGTGACTTTACAGCAGCCACCTAAGCGCATTTCCCAACAGCCGCAAGCGATTGCGGCTGCCGCGCCCGTGCTCGCGCTGCGCACCAATAGCGGCAGTGCGATGCCGCGCGTGCTGCCGTTTGCCACCTTCATTGTTTTCATCATCTTCGTCGACGTGCTTGAACGATTCGGTGCGCACGCGAACACCCTGCGCTGGCTGTATCCCGCCAAGATTGCACTGGTGCTGGCGATGCTGCTCGCGTGGCGCAAACATTACCGGGAGTTGCGTGAGCTGCCTGCGCGGCGCGATGCCTTTGCCGCGATCGCTGTTGGCGCCGGCGTCTTTGTTTTGTGGATCGCGCTCGATGCGGGCTGGATGCAGTTGGGAACGCCGCGCGCCTTCGATGCCGCAGGCAGCGATGGCCGCATCGATTGGCCGCTGGTTGTCGTACGTGCCTTCGGCGCAGCGCTGGTGGTGCCCTTGATGGAGGAACTGTTCTGGCGTTCCTTCCTGTTGCGCTGGCTTGAACAGCGTGACTTCCTTTTGCTGCGGCCTGCACGTGCCGGCCTGCGCGCGACGACGATTTCAGTTCTTCTGTTCGGTATCGAACATAACTTGTGGCTGGCCGGCATCATCGCCGGCATCGCCTACACCTGGTTGTACATGCGCAGCGAAACGCTGTGGACTCCCATCCTGGGACATGCCGTGACGAACGGCTTGCTGGCTGCCTGGATCATGGTGACCGGCAGCTGGACCTATTGGTAGTGTTAAATAAGGCTAAAAATAATATGCGCATCCTGCCAACTCCCTTGGCGCTGGCTGCCGCCCTGGCGTGCTGTCCTGCGCAGGCGGATATCAGCGAAACCTTCAAGCCCTTTATCAGCGTCGGCCAGACTTACGACGACAACCTGCTGCGCCTGCCGGAGAATACGCCGGATGCGATCCAGCGTTCGGACCGCTCAACCCAGGCGATTGCAGGCATCGCGCTGGAGCGCCCGATCGGCCGCCAGAAAATTACCGGCCAGGCGAAAGTCTCGCGCGTGACTTTCGATCATTACGACCAGCTTGATTACAACGGAAAAGATTTCAGCCTGGACTGGGCGTGGGTGGTCGGCAATCATTTCGACGGCAATATCGGCGGCAGCTACCAGCAGGTACTGACCCCGTTCAATGATTTCCATTCGGAACAACGCAACCTGCGCACCCAGCGCCGCGAATATGCCAACGGCGGCTGGCGCATGCATCCCAGCTGGCGCATTTACACCGGCTTCCAGCGCGACCGCTTCGACTACGAGCTGGAAGCGCAAAGCCTGAACAACCGCAAGGAAGACCGCAGCGAAGCCGGTATCGATTACCACGCATCGAGCGGCAGCCGGGTGGGCCTGGTGGCGCGCCATATCAAAGGCAGTTTCCTGAATCCGCGCCGCATTGGCGCCACCTTCCTCGACCAGAACTATACGCAGGACGAACTGAAAGCCAATGTCAACTGGCTGTACAGCGATATCACGCAATTGCAATTGCTGGCCGGCTACGCCAAGCGCAAGCACGATACCTTCACCGAGCGCGACACCAGCGGGCTGAATGGCCGTGCCACCGTGAACTGGCGGCCGCGCAGCAAGCTGCGCTTCACCGCCGAGGCCTGGCGCGAGTTTGCCGCAGTGGAAAGCATTGTGGTGAACAACAGCGTCAACAAGGGGGCCAGCCTGAATGCCACCTGGGATCTTTCAGCCAAGGTGCAAGCCAACGCTGGCCTCAAGCGCGAGAAACGGAAGTTCGAGCGCATGCCCTATGTCAGCTTCGACGGCGACCCGAGCGACACCACGCGCAGCACCAATATCGGCGTGGTCTACCAGCCCTGGCGCAAGGTCCAGCTGAGCGTTACCGGCTTCAAGGACCGCCGTACCGGCACGCCCTTGATCGGTACCGGCAGCTACAAGGCCAAGGGCGTTTCATTCATGGCGACCATGCAGTTTTAATGACAAGGAGCGACGATGACGGTAAACGATATTCCCTTGGTCTCCTTTTTCCAGCGCGTGCTCGATCCGCTGATCATTATGGGGATGCTGTATGCCACATCGATGGTGTATGGGGAGCCGTTTACCGGATATTCGCTGGTCCTGATGGTGCTGGCCTTCTTCATCTCGTCGGCGGTGTACCAGCACGTTGATCCTTACCGCACCTGGCGCAGCGGCCGCATCACGGCGTATGCGCGCGACATCTTCATGGGCTGGATCGTCACCGCCGTGATCCTGGTGTTCCTAGGCAATGTCAGCGGCCTGGCCTACCACTACGACGAAGCGGTGGTGTTCAGCTGGTTCCTGGCCACACCGTTTGCACTGCTCATGAGCCACCTGGCGGCACGCCATGTCGGCACCGATCCGGCCAAGGAAAGCGAGGTGCGTTCGGTGGTGATTGTCGGCGCCAACGAGGTGGGCACCAAGTTCGCAGGCACCGTCGAGCGCATGCCCAACCTGTTCCTCAGCGTGCGCGGCTTTTTCGACGACCGTACTGCCGACCGCCGCAAGTCCGGCCTGTCGCATCCGGTGCTGGGCAATATGGGGGAGGTCGCCAGCTTCGTGCGCGACCACCACATCAAGATGATCTTTATCAGCCAGCCGATTTCGGCGCAGCCGCGCATCCGCAAGCTGCTCGATGAATTGCAGGACACCACGGCCTCGGTCTATTTCCTGCCCGACATTTATGTGTTCGACCTGATGCAGGCGCGCTTCGACAGCGTGGGCGGCATGCCGGTGGTGGCAATCTGCGAAACGCCGTTTGTCGGCTTCGACGGCATCGTCAAGCGCGCCAGCGACGTGATCATCGGCAGTGCGATCCTGATGGCACTGGCGCCGCTGATGCTGGTCATTGCGCTGGCCGTGTGGATCAGCTCGCCGGGCCCGGTGATCTTCCGCCAGCGCCGCTATGGCCTGTACGGCGAGGAAATCATCGTCTACAAGTTCCGCTCGATGCGTGTGACCGAAGATGGCCCGGTGGTGCGGCAAGCCACGGCCCACGATTCGCGCATCACGAAGATCGGCGCCTTCCTGCGCCGCACCTCGCTGGATGAATTGCCGCAGTTTATCAACGTGCTGCAGGGATCAATGAGCATTGTCGGGCCGCGCCCGCATGCCGTTGCCCATAACGAACAATACCGTAAGCTGATCAAGGGCTATATGTTGCGCCATAAGGTCAAGCCGGGCATCACCGGCTGGGCCCAGGTCAACGGCCTGCGTGGCGAAACGGAGACCCTGGAAAAGATGGAGGCGCGTATCCGCTATGACCTGGACTACCTGCGCCACTGGTCGCTGTGGCTCGACCTGTGGATCGTCTTGCGGACAGTCAAGGTGGTGTTGAACCGGCAAAACGCGTACTGAGTCAATCGTGCGCGCTTGGCGCGCTATTAGAATGAGTTGCAACAGTCGAGGGAGGATATTTTGAAGCACATCAACCCGAATATGGCGTTCGCCGGCATCCTGGTTGCTCTGGTTTCAGCCTGCAGCAGCAAGGTGGAGCAGAAACCAGGCCAGGCGTTGGCCAACGTCAACGGTGAGGAAATCACCGTCATGCAGTTGAACGACGAGCTGTCGCGCAGCAATGCTCCAGCCACGCAACAGGAAGCCGCACGCAAGCAGGCACTGGAGGCGCTGATCGACCGCCAGTTGCTGATCGGCGAAGCGGCGAAAGAGAAAGTCGACCGCGATCCGCGCGTGGTGCAGGCAATCGAAAGGGCACGCTCGGTGATCCTGGCGCAAGCCTATATGCAGAAGCGCCTGGGCACGCCGGGTAAGCCGAGCGCGGCGGATGTGGAAGCCTACTACAGCCAGAACCCGCAATTTTTTGCGCAGCGCAAGCATTTCGATATGCGGGAAATCGTCCTGCCGACGCGCGAGGTGACCGATGAGTTGAAGGCGGTAATGGACAAGACCCGTTCGCTCGACGAAGTGGCGGCCTGGCTTGACCAGCACAAGGTCAAGTACCAGAAAGCCCAATTGAGCCGCAGCGGCTCGGAGTTGCCGCCTGAGCTGTCGGCCAAATTGCTGGCGCTTGCGAAAGGCCAGCTGTTCATCGTGCGCGAAGGCGAACGCAGCATGCTGGTCACCATTGCCGATATCCGTTCCTCGCCGGTGGAACTGGATGCCGCGCGGCCGCAGATCGAGCAGTACCTGGCTGCCAAGAAGGGCAAGGACGCGGCGGAGGAGGAAGTCAAGCGCCTGCGCGCCAGCGCCAAGATTGCCTATATCAACCAGCCCTCGCCAGTGGCGGACGCGGGCGCCCCGGCCAATGCCCTGGAACGCGGCGTGGCTGGCCTGAAATAACAACCAGATCGAGGAGCAATCATGAAACGACTACTGATGTGGATGGTGGCCATGGCCTTTATGCTCGGTGCAGGCCTGGCGCAGGCCGCCGACCTGACCCTGGGGGCTGGCGACGTCATCAAGGCTTCCGTGTTCGGCAACCCGGACATGGCGACGGAAACCCGGGTCAGCGAATCGGGCAAGATCACTTTCCCTTTGCTGGGGGAAGTCAAGGTCAGCGGGATGACGGTGCAGCAGGCCGAGCGTGCGATTGGCGAGCAGCTGGTGAAGAAGGGCTACCTGAAAAATGCCCAGGTCAGCATCATCGTCTCGCAGATCCAGAGCGCCCAGGTGTCGGTGCTGGGCATGGTGAACCGCCCCGGACGCTATCCGCTCGACGGCGGCAAGCGCGGTGTGATGGACATGCTGGCGCAGGCGGGCGGCTTCAATGCCGATGGCGGCGATACGGTGAGCGTGGTGCGTACCCGCGACGGCAAGACCAGCAAGACGGTGATCGACGTGGTCGACATGGTGCGCAATGGGGCGCTGGACAAGGAGATCGAACTCGGCCCCAACGATGTGATCTATGCCGAACGTTCGCCGCGCTTCTACATCTATGGCGAAGTGCAGCGTCCCGGCTCCTTCCGGCTGGAGCGCACCATGACGGTCAGCCAGGCGCTGGCGGTGGGCGGCGGCCTGACCCCGCGCGGCACTGAAAGCGGCATCAAGATCAAACGCCGCGGCGGCGACGGTGCGGTACAGGTGATCGCTGCCAAAAATGAAGACGTGGTGCAGACCGACGACGTCATCTTCATCAAGGAAAGCTGGTTCTAAGGAGGATTTATGAATTTCGCCCAGTTCCTGCTGATCCTCCAGGCGCGCAAGAAGATCGTGCTGCTGACCTTGCTGGTCACGGTGGCCGCCACCCTCGTAGTCAGCCTGCTGCTGCCCAAGACGTATGAGGCGACCAGTTCGCTGGTGATGAACTACAAGGGCGTCGACCCGCTGACCGGCATGGCCTTGCCGGGCCAGCTCATGCCCGGCTATATGGCAACGCAGATCGACATCATCAGCAGCAAGAATGTCGCGCTGCGCGTGGTGGACCAGCTCAAGCTGGCCGAAAGCCCGGCCGTCATCGCCCAGTTCAATGAGTCGACCGGCGGCAAGGGGACGGTGCGCGACTGGCTGGCCGAGCTGCTGCAAAAGAAGCTGGACATCGTGCCGGCCAAGGAAAGCTCGGTGCTGAACGTGACCTTCAAGGCTTCCGACCCGCAGTTTGCGGCGGCGGTGGCGAATGCCTTCGCCGACGAGTACCAGAAGATCAATGTCCAGCTCAAGGTGGAGCCGCTGAAGAAGGCCACCAACTATTTCAACTCCCAGTTGAAAGTGCTGCGCGATAACCTGGAGGTGGCGCAGGCCAAGCTGTCCAAATACCAGCAGGATCATGGCATCGTCAGCGTCGACAACCGGCTCGATGTCGAGTCGATGCGCCTGAACGACTTGTCGGCGCAACTGGTGGCCGCGCAGTCGCAGGCCATGGAAGCCAATTCGCGGCAGGCGGTGGCGCACGGCTCCGGCAGCGCTTCGCCCGACGTAACGGCCAGCCCGGTGATACAGAACCTGCGCGTGAACCTGGCGCAGCAGGAATCCAAGCTGGCGGAAATGGGCCAGCGCCTGGGCCGCAACCACCCGCAATACCAGAGCGCGGCGGCGGAAGTGGCGCGCCTGCGGGCCGGCCTGAACGAGCAGACCGCACTGGTCACTTCTTCGGTCAGCAACAACGCCAACGTCTTTGCCCAGCGCGAAGCGGCCTTGCGCACGGCGCTGGCGGACCAGAAGACCAAGGTGCTGCAGCTGAATCGCCAGCGCGATGAAATGAATGTGCTGAACAAGGATGTCGAGAGCGCCCAGCGTGCCTTCGACAATGCTTCGCAGCGCTCGTCGCAGACCCGCATCGAGGGCGGCAACGACCAGTCCGACGTGTCGGTGCTGAATCCCGCCGTGGCGCCGATCGAGCCGGCCGGTCCGCGCGTGGTGCTGAACACCGTGCTGTCGCTGCTGCTGGGGACCATGCTGGGCATCGGCATTGCCATGCTGTCCGAGATGTTCGATCGCCGGGTGCGGTCGGAAGCCGACCTGGCCGAGGTGGTGCACATTCCTGTGCTGGCCACGATCGACTGGAATCCGCCGCGCCAGCGCCGCTTCGGGCTGCCGCACCTGCATGCGCCGCGCACGCTGCGCCTGAATTGAGGAGGAGCTGAATGAACAGCCCATTGCATTTCAATCCCGCTTCGCCGCACGGCGTGGGCGATGCGACCATCGGCGCGCTGCTGCAGGAAGCGGGCAAGCTGACCCCGGAAAATACCGATGCCGTGCTGCGCATGCAGGAGGAAACCGGGGTCCGCTTCGGCGAAGCGGCGCAGGCGCTGGGCATGGTCAGCGCCGCCGATATCCAGCAAGTGCTGGCGCGCCAGTTCGACTATCCCTACGTCCCGGCCGGCGAGAAATACTTTTCTTCGCGCCTGGTGGCGGCCTATGACCCGTTCAGCCGCCAGGTGGAAAAGCTGCGCGCGGTGCGCGGGCAGCTGATGCTGCGCTGGTTCGCACGCGGCCACAAGTCGCTGGCGATCGTCGGGGTCGAGCCCGGTTCGGGCACCAGCCTGTTCGCCGCCAACCTGGCCGTGGTGTTCTCGCAGCTGGGGCAGAGCACGCTGCTGGTGGACGCCAACCTGCGCCAGCCGTCGCAGCACGAGATCTTCAACCTGCAGGGAAAGAGCGGCCTGTCCGACATGCTGGCCGGGCGCGCCTCCATGGCGGCGGTGACGCGTA
This sequence comes from Duganella sp. Root336D2, assembly GCF_001425005.1. GTDB lineage: Bacteria > Pseudomonadota > Gammaproteobacteria > Burkholderiales > Burkholderiaceae_D > Rugamonas. The sequence continues at coordinate 321,392 of NZ_LMDB01000037.1, forward strand.
TCGATGCCTTCGAGTCGCTGGCCGTGCTGGGCGCCGGCACGCTGCCGCCGAATCCGGCCGAACTGCTGGCGCGCAAGGATTTCACCGGCCTGAATACCCAGCTCGAAGCGCTGCACGATATCGTGCTGTACGACACCTCGGATGTGCTGACCGCCCACGATGCGCTGCCGGTGATGGCGCGCGCCCGCGGCGTGCTGCTGGTGGTGCACCGTAACGCCACCTCGCTGTACGACGTGGCGGCGCTCAGCGAACAGGTGCGGTATGCCGGCGCCGAAGTCGTAGGCTCGGTGCTGCTGGAGTTCTGACATGGACCCGGGCCTGGCGATCCGCCCGCAAGCCGCGATACGCGCCGCCTTGCGTGATGCGCTGCCCGACTGGGCGCCGGTGCTGGCCGGCATGCTGGTGCTGTACGTTCCCACCTTCTACCGCCTGTTCAGCGGCTTGTGGGCCACCGAGGAACAGGCGCACGGCCCGATCATCCTGCTGCTGGCACTGTGGCTGATGTACCGGCAGTGGCCGGCCATGCTGGCGCGTGCCGATGGCCAGCCTTCCACCCTCGGCTGGCCGGTGCTGGGTGTCGGCCTGCTGGCGTATATACTGGGCCGCTCGCAAGGCATCATCGCGTTCGAGATTGCCTCCTTCATCCTGCTGCTGGCTGCGGTGCTGATGCTCAAATGCGGGCATGGCGCACTGCGCGTGCAATGGTTTGCCTTCTTCTTCATGGCCTTCATGGTGCCCTTGCCCGGTCCCCTGGTCGGCATGCTGACCATGCCGATGAAGATGGCGGTGTCCTGGGCCACCGAACATCTGATGTATGCCGCGGGCTATCCGATTGCGCGCAGCGGCGTGATCCTGCAAGTGGGGCAGTACCAGCTGCTGGTGGCCGATGCCTGCGCCGGCCTGCAAACCCTGCTGACGCTGGAAGCGCTGGGACTGTTTTACCTGAACGTGGTGCGCCATTCCTCGGCTTTCCGCAATGTGGCACTGGCCTTGCTGATCATCCCGATTTCCTTCACCGCCAACGTGATCCGCGTGATTACGCTGTCGCTGGTGACCTATTACCTCGGCGACGCGGCAGGGCAGGGCTTCCTGCATGGCTTTGCCGGCATGGTGCTGTTCATTACGGCGCTGCTGCTGATTATCGGCGTGGACGCTTTCCTGCAATGGTTCGTCAGGTGGCGCAACTCATGAAAAAATCAATGATGGTGAGCGTGGTGCTGGGTGCGCTGATGGTCTGTTCGGCAGCGGTGACGCGGGCGTTGACGCCGACCGCACGCATGGCCGACACGGCAGGGCGCTTCAGCCTGGAACAGATGGTGCCGCGCAGCTTTGGCGAGTGGCAGGTCGATACGCGGGTGATGCCGCTGCAGGTCGATCCTGCCACCCAGGCCAAGCTGGACAAGATCTACAACCAGACGCTGGGGCGCACCTATATCAACCGCAATGGCGAGCGCATCATGCTGTCGATCGCCTACGGCGGCGACCAGAGCGACAATATGGGCGTGCACAAGCCGGAGGTGTGCTACACGGCGCAGGGCTTTACCGTGCGCGATGGCGAGAAAAGCAGCCTCGATACGGGCAGCGGGGTGCTGCCGGTAAAGCGCCTGTTCGCTGTTGCCGGTGCGCGGCAGGAGCCGATTACCTATTGGATCACGGTCGGGCGCAAGGCCACCATGCCCGGTGTCGACCAGCGTTTGCAGGAGCTGCGCTACGGCTTGAGCGGCACGGTGCCGGACGGGATGCTGGTGCGGGTGTCGAGCATCGGCGCTGAAGCCGGTGCGGCTTATGCGCTGCAAGACCAGTTCGTGCGCTCCTTGCTGGCGGCGCTCGACAAGCCGGCGCGCGAGCGCCTGGTCGGCGTCTTCGGCGGCTAGGGGGAGGACGATGCGCTTGCCTTTGTTCCACCGTTCGCCAGCCGCGGCGGCCGTGCCAGCCGGCGCGCATGCCCTGGTACGCCCGAATCGCGGACTGCCCCTGATGTTGCTGCTGCCCTTTATCCTGCTGGCGATCTTCGTCGGCGTGGTCGGCGGACTTGATTCGCCGCCGCTGGTGGCCATCGTCGGCACGGCGGTGCTGTCGGTGCTGATGTTGTTCGTGCTGCCGCTGCACGGCATGTTCTGGTGCCTTTTCGTGCTGACCTTCCTGCTGCAGGGTTCTGCCGTGTATTTCCTGAAGTTGCGGCCGGCGGCCTGGCTTGCCTTCGGCCTGGCCATCCTGTTCTTCTGCCGCGCGCTACTCGACCTGGTGGTGCACAAGCGCGAACAGCGGCGCATGCGCAAGGGCGACGGCTCCACGGTTGAACTGGCGGCGCTGCTGTTCGTGGCGGCCTTTGTCATCAGCCTGGTATTCAACCGGGTCCCGAAGTCGCAGATTTTTTCGGCGGCGAAAGCCATGCTGCCGATGTTCTCGGTGCTGTTTGCGCTGTACTGGTTCCGCTGGAAGGAGAGCCACCTGGAGACCAGCTGGCGCATGATGTTCTGGGTGGTGCTGGTGCAGGTGCCCGTGGTGCTGTACCAGCATTTCTTCGTCGCCTCGGCCACTACCTTCGATTCGATTGTCGGCACCTTCGGCGGTACGCCCGGCTTTGGCGGCAATAGCGCCATCATGGTCCTGTTCACCGTGCTGGCGATGGGCTATGCCGCGGCACGCTGGAACGCCGGCCAGATGTCGGGCAAGGCGATGTGGGCGTTGCAGGCGATCGGCTTCGCCATCATCCTGCTTGGCGAAGTGAAAGCGGCCTTCATCTGGTTGCCGCTGGTGCTGGCCTGGGTGCTGCGGCGGCGCATCCTGCGCAGCATCGGCGCCTTCATCGGCTTCGCCGTCCTGGTCGCAGCCTTCGTCGGCACCACGTACACCGTGTACGAAACGCTGTATTGGGGCAAGAAGGTGCAGTCGGCGCACAATATGGCTGAGAAACTCGACCGTGGCGGCGGCTACTTCTTTGACCCCAACAACGTCAACTACCGCACCGGTGAAATCAGCCGCGCCGCCTCGCTTGCGCTATGGTCGAACGACCCGCTGGCAACGGTGCCGCGCCGCCTGGTCGGGTACGGGCCGGGCGCGTCCAAACCGTCCGGCTTGCTCGGGGCAGGGGAGGTCGCCAAACGGTACCAGCCCTTGCACCTCGATGCCACGGCGCTCGGCATTTTGCTTTGGGATGTGGGCCTATTGGGCGCTCTCGCTTACGGCTCCATGCTACTGTTTTCCCTGCTAGCTGCCTGGCGCTACGTGCGCCGAAAACAAGGTAGCGTGGCCCAGCTCGCGCTGGCCGATACCTGCGTCGCAGCCATGCTGCTGTTCCTGATGATGCTGGTCTATAACCGCGCGCTGATGGATGAACCCACCGCCCAGCTGCTCCTGATGATGTGCATGGGGACGATAGTCCAGTTGTGCCGGTTCGGCTCGTCCCAAGGCTAGGGAATCGTGTCATTTTTGGGCGACATTGTTACAAAACTTTTGTCGCACAGAAACGAATTTGTGAAATGCGTGATGTAGACTTTCCTTGTTGTGACGGATCAAATCGCGGTTAACTTATTGATTCGCAAACGAAATTGTCTGGAGAGTATCACATGAAATTCGTTAAATATTCCCTCTTGCCCTATGCTGTTTTCGCAGCGTTGACCACCTTCGCCCCCGCCAGTCGCGCTGACTGGGCGATCTCTGCCAACATCGAAGCCGTGCGCCCGGCGCCGGACAAAATGCAATTGCAGCCACAGAACCCCCCCGGCTTTTCCTGGTCGCGTTATCCGATTGCCACGTCATCGACGTGGTACCTGGTGATCATCCAGCCGCCGGGCACGGCATCGCCGGTCAAGTATGTGGTGCCGCGCAACTGGCTGCTGCCGACCCATGCGTTCCCCACTGCCGGCATCTATACCTGGAAAGTTGCGCCCTTCACCCGCACCCAGGCGATGAACGATGCCGATGCGGCAGCGCGCAGCAAGGCCAAGGCGGCCGGTTCCAACCTGGCGCAGATCGAAGCCGCGGCCGAAGCGGCGGTGGTGCCGTTGGCGGAAGCGGTGGCCAAGGACTGGTCGACGGTGCGCAGTTTCACCATCGACAGCAGCGCCACCAAATTCGAGGTGTACGACAATGCAACCCTGCGCGACAATGTGTTGCGGCATGGCCGTTCACGCATGCTGTCGCCGACTTTCCTGCCTTACCTGAAATGGAACTCGGCCATGGTCACCGAGCGCGGCGACCAGGTGCGGCGCCTGATCGAAACCGTGCAGTCGCGCATGACCATGGCGCCGGTCAAGGACAGCGACTGGCCGCTCATCAGCAGCGGCACCATGACGACGGCGCTGAGCAACCAGAATTCCGACATCCGCAATCGCATCAACCGCACTTCGCACCAGGTGGAAGCAGCGGCCCTGCTGTACCGCCTGAAGCAGGGGGAAGCGATTGCCACCGCATACCTGAACGAAGCGATCAAACGGGGCGATGAACTGGCCGCACTGAGCCCGACCGGGCCAACCAGCTATGCCAACCAGGACCAGGCTACCCGTACCATTGCCATGTCGCTGTCGAAGGCGCTGGACATGCTGTGGAATAACCTCGACGCGACGCGCAAGGCAAGCTGGCAATCGAATATTGCACGCCGCACGAGCGATATCTACAACGACCTTTCGGGCAGCAACGGGCGCATGGACCAATACCCATACGATGCGCACGGCGGCAATACGCTGGGCTTCCTGGCATTGATCGCTGCGCTGAACCTGGGCGACGTGCCGGCGGCCCAGACCTGGTTCGACTTCGCAGTGCGCACCTATGTGCACCAGGTCTACACCTGGAGCGGCCCGGAAGGCGGCTATGCCAACGGTACCGCATATGGCCAGGCCGCAGCCGACTTTTCGGTGCAGATCTGGGACCCGTTGAGCCAGGCGCTGGGGGTGTCGATCTACCGCAAGCCCTGGTCGGACGGCTTCCTGCGCTTCATGGCACACTTCGTTCCTCCTGGGGCGCCGAACCATGTGTTTGGCGATGGCCACGAGGACGTGCCGAATACCTATTTGCTGAAGGCTTTTGCTTCGCGCTTCAATACGCCGGCGGCCAAGTGGTACTACAACGGCATGGCCGGGGTGGAAGATCCGCTGACCCTGCTGCAGGCGCCATCGCCGCTGCCGGTCAGCACCGTCACGACCGCGGTGCCGCCGCCGAACGGCGCGTTCTATCCGAGCGTGGGATGGGCCGCGATGCACAGTTCCCTGGCGGACACGAAACGCACTTCGCTGTATTTCAAGTCCAGCCCCTACGGCTCGTATAACCACAGCCATGGCGACCAGAATTCAATCGTGCTCAACAGCGGGGGCAAACGGCTGCTGATCGAGGCCGGGTATTACGACTGGTACGGCTCACCGCTGTGGAGCAGCTGGTACCGCGCCACCAAGTCGCATAATGCGGTCACTTACGACAATGGCATAGGGCAGCGGATCGAGGGCAATACGGTGAACCTGGGCCGCAACGGCAAGATCACCGGCTTCTCGACTACCTCCGCCATGGACTATGTGGAGGGCGACGCCACGCCGGCGTTTGAAGGTGCGCTGTCGCTCAATCGCCGCAAGGTGTGGTACTTCCGCAGCCAGGACGCAGCGGTCGTGATGGATACGCTGACGGCGCCGGTGGCCCATGCCTGGGAGTGGAATTTCCATGCCGCGGTAGCGATCACGGTCAATTCAGGCGGCACGGCCACCATCGTCAATGGCGACCGTTCGCTGTGCGTGAGTTCGCTCACGCCGGGGGCAAGCCTGGTCAAGCGCGACGGGCCGGCGCCGCGCACGGGCATCGAGGAGCATGCGGCATTTACGCGCCCGGCTGCACTCAAGGGCGAATTCGTGGTGCTGCTGGATGTGGGCTGCAAGAAGCCGGCGGTCAATCTGACCACGGGCACCACCAGCCGCGTGCTGACGGTGGGCAGCCAGACCATCACCTTGCCGCTGCCTTGAGCCGCCAGGGGGACAGAGCCATGCTATGACAGCACCATACTCGGGTTCCCAAACGCGGCGCAATATTGCCGCCTTCCTGGTAGGCAAGGTGCCTACCGCCGTGCTGACAGCCAGCGTGCTCGGGCTGTCGGCACGCGTCCTGCCGGCTGTCGAATTCGGCCACTACGTGATCGCCATGGCGCTGGTGGAACTCGTGCTTGGCTTGTCGAGCTTTGGCCTCGACTGGGTCCTGCTGCGCTTCCTGCCTGAATATCGTTTGCGCGGCAGCCGCCATGCGCTGGCGCGCCTGGTGGTTGCCGTCGCCGCCAGCCGCCTGCTGCTGCTGGCGGTGGTTGCCGGCGGCCTGCTGTCGGCGCGCGGGCAGGGCTGGCTGCCAGCGAGCTTCCCGCCTGAGCTGGCCGGCGTGGCGGCAATCCTGCTGGTGGTGGAAGGCGTGATGCGCATCTTGCGCGACAACACGCTGGAGGCGCTGGCCCTGCAGTCGCGCATGCAAATCGTCACGCTGCTGCGCGGCGCGGTCATCGCCTGCGCCTTGCTGGCAATGGGCAGCGGCACGGCGCGCCAGCTGTTGTTGGCCGAGCTGGCAGCAAGCCTTGGTGCGCTGCTGCTGGCGGCGGGTTTCCTGGCCCATGCCGTGCGCAAGCTGCCGGCCCGGGCGCAGGATGGGTGGCAGCCGCCCAGCCGTGCGCAAATGCGTGCGGTGGCGCTGCATAACTACGCCAGCGGCATTGTCGAATACCTGTACTCGCCGTCCTGCCTGATCCTGCTGCTGGCGCGCAGCCAGGCACCGGAAGCCATGGCGGGGCTGGGATTCGTCCTGCGTTTGACGGACATCATCCGCAACTACATGCCGGGCATGGTAATTTTTTCGGTAGTGCGTTCGCGCATGATCGGCGCCTATGCCGGCAATCGCGACTACGGCGAATTGCAGCGCTGGGCGCACTTCGTGTTCAAGGTCAGCGCATTGAGCCTGCTGCCGGTGCTGGCGGTGGCCGCGGTGTATGGCGACCTGGTGCTGCAGCTGGCCAGCGGCGGCCGCTTTGGCGAGTACCGCTTGCTGTTTGCGGTGCTGTGCGGCTGGCTGGCGCTGCGCCTGCATCGCCTGATCCTCAACGTGGTTTGCAATGCGGTTGGCCTGATGGGCATGTGGGCGCTGGCGTCGCTGTGCTCCTTGCTGGTGCTGCCCCTGCTGGCCTGGCTCGGTTCGGTGGCGCTTGGCTTGTGGCTGGTGCCGGCCGCCTTGCTGGGCAATGAGCTGATCGTAAACGGGCTGGTCGTGGCCGGCATGCGGCGCCGTGGATTTGCATGGCCGCTGGGATTGCGCTGGTGGGCGCGCGCGCTGTTGGCGATTGCTGCGGCAGCCGTTGTGGCATGGCTGTTGCCGGGGCAAGGCGTGCTTGCTGCTGCTGTGGGAACCCTGCTGTTGTGCGCCGTTTTTACGGTAGCGCTGTTATTGTCGGGTGCAATTGATGAGAAAGATCGACAGCTCATCAATCGAGTGCTGGGACGCCAACTACTGCGCGAGGCTACATGAAAGTGCTTGCCATCTATCCAGGATTGAATCCTACCTTCGACGAGGTGGCGTATGTGCTGCCGCCGCTGGTTGCGAGGGGCGTGGCAGTGGAAGTCGTGACGTCGCGCGTGTCGGCGCTTAAGAGTTCGGAGCCGGGCGCGGCATACGAGAATTTCCAGGGCGTGCCGATTCACCGCATCTTCCCCAGCCTGCGTGCCTTGTCGCACGAAGCGCAGCATTACCTGCCGCAGGTGCGTGAAATCGCCGATGCCTTCAAGCCCGATGTGCTGCTGGTGAATTCCTTCCACACCTTGCCGCTGCTGGAGATGCTGCGCCCGCTGTATCCGGTGCCGGTGCTGCTGCGGGTGGAATCGGCCGATCCGGTGCAACTGCTGCGGCGGCGCTATTACGGCGGCGTGCCGGCGATCGGCCGCGTCGCCGGGCGCATGCGCTGGTGGCAGGTGTGCGGGCAGGTCGATGCGCTGATGAGCAACGATCCGGCCGACCTGCCGCAACTGGCGGCGCTCGGCTTGCGCGGAAGGCGGGCATATTACGCGGCACATTGCGCGCAGCGGCCGGCGGACTGGCGGCCGGCGCGCGAACGGCGGCAGGGGGAAATGATCTACGTCGGTTCATTGATCCGCCACAAGAATTGCGAGCGCTGGCTGGAGACTGTGCCGGCCATCCTGGAGCACACGCCGGTGGAGCGTTTCGTGGTCATCGGACGCGGGCCCTACGCCCACATCGTCAAACAATTGCAGGAGCGCCTTGGCGAGCGCGTCGAACACGTGGAAGGCGTGACCCGTGCCGAAGCCTTGCAGCGCCTGTCGTCGGCGTGGTTCTCCTATACCGAAAGCAATTCCGGCTGGGGCTTCCTGTGCGATTCATGGTCGACCCGCACCCCGGTCCTGTGCCCGCAGTCGACCTTCAGCATCGTCCCCGGCTGGACCGGCATGATGCCGCAGGACGTGCCGGCCATGCTGGCCACCATCAACCGCCTGTACGACGACGCGGAGTACTACAGCACCCTGCAGGACGGCGGCGCCTTGCGCTACGCATCCGAGCATACCGCGGACGTGGTGAGCCGGCAGTACCTGCAGATCCTGCGCGAAGTGGTGGCGGAGGGCCGGCGGCCATGATCCACGTGCTCCTGCCGCAAGCCGGCAGCTATCGCGACATCACCGGGTACCTGCGCGAGCGCGGTGCGCAGGTGACGGTCGTGGCATCCGGCGCGCAGGGCATGAGCGGCAAGCTCGCGATCGTGATGTCCATGTTGTCGCCAAAGCTGTTGCGCTGTTTCGGCTTATGGAAGCGGACGGATCGCGTACTGGTCGTCGGCTGGCAAGCCTTGCCGGTGCTGGCGCTGGTCAAGGCGCGATTGCTGCCGCGACCCGAACGCCTGCTGGTGATGAGCTGCTTCGTGCACGGCAAGCGGGCGCGCCGGCTTGCCGACCGCGTGCTGCGAGCGCTGCGCGTGCCGGGCCTGGGCTTTATCGCCTTCTCCCCGGGCGAGGCGCGCAACCTGGTGCAGAACGTCGGCATGGCGGAGCACGACGTGCATTGCCATCTGTGGCGGCAGGAACTCGATGGCCGCGCTTCGCCGCAGGGCGACGACGGCAGCATTTTCGCCGGCGGCTTTTCCAACCGCGATTACGACTTGCTGCTGGAGGCGGCCGAACCGCTGCCGGCGCCGCTGGTGATCGTGGCTTCGCAGCGCAACCAGATCCGCCAGCCGGCGCGCGGCAGCACGCGCATCCTGCGCGATTTGCCGGAGGCTGAATTTGAAGGCCTGCTGGCGCGCAGCAGCGTGGTGGCGATGCCGCTGCGCGGCCTCGGCGAAGCATGCGGGCAGAGCGTCCTGCTGCGCGTGCTGCGGCACGGCAAGCCGCTGGTGGCGACCCGCCACGAAGCGATCGAAGCGTATCTTGGCGCAGACTATCCCGGCTTTGTGCCGCACGACGATGTGCAGGCGATGCGCCAGGCGCTGGCCCATGCGCTCGAACATCCGGCTCGGCGCGAGGAGCTGGCGCAGCGCGTGCGGCTGGCCGCGGGAAAGCTGGAAGGGCGAGGCGAACCGGGCGCTGAAATTGAGCAGTTCTTGCTAGGATGAAGCATGGCCCGCCCAGTCCGCATCTTGCAGCTCGTGCCGGAACCCCTGCCGACTTTTCGCGCCGACGTGGCGACCCTGTTTGGCAAATACCTGCCGCGCCATGGCGTGCAATGCCACCTGGTCGGCAAAGGCAGCGCGGCACCAGCCGATAACCAGGGCTTCGCCTCTTCACGGCGGGCGCGGGCCGGTGCGCGCTGGAAAGCGGAACTGTCTTTTCTCTGGCTATGCCTGCGCGCCTTGCTTGGCGCTGACCGCCGCAGCCACGATGCGGTGCAAGTGCGCGATATGGTCAGCATAGGCTTGCTGGCATTGCTGGTGGCGCGCATGAAGGGATTGCCGATGATGTACTGGCTGTCTTACCTGATGAGCGAAGGACGCATCGAGCGGGCGCAGGATGAGCTGGCGCGGCTGCAGGGCCGCAGCGGCTTGCGCCGCCTGCGGGCGCGCCTCGTGCTTGCGAAGGGGCTTGCCGAGCGCTGGCTGCTGTACCGCGTGCTGCTGCCGCGCGCCGACCATGTGTTCGTGCAAAGCGAGGCGATGGCCGCCCTGGTGGCGCGGCATGGCGTGCCTGCGGGGCGCATCAGTGCCGTGCCGATGGGGGTCGACATGGAAGCGCTGGCGCAGCCCGGCTTGCGGCCGGCGGCGCGCGCTTGGCCTGGCTGGGAGGGGCGGCCGGTGGTGGCCTACCTCGGCACGCTGGACCGGGCGCGCTGCCTGGAGCGCGTGCTCGATGCGCTGGTACTGGTGCGGCGCGAGCTGCCGGATGCGAGACTGCTGCTGATCGGCAGTTCGCCGCAGCAGGACGATGTGCCGCAATTGCTCGGCGCCGCGCGCGCCAAGGGACTGGCCGATGCGGTGCAGGTCACCGGTTGGCTGCCGCCCGCGCAAGCCTGGGAATTCCTGCTCGGTGCGCAGGCCGCCATCTCGTATGTGCCGCGCGGCGCACTGTACGACGTCAGCTCGCCGACCAAGTTGCTGGAGTACCTGGCGCTGGGCATGCCTTGCGTCGGCAACGATATCCCCGACCAGGAAGCGGTGCTGGCCGCGAGCGGTGCCGGCTGGCTGGCGGCGAGTACGCCGCGGGCCATGGCCGAAGGCTTGCTGGCCATCCTGCGCGACCCGCAGGCCGCCCGTGAACGCGCCGCGGCTGGCCCGGCCTATATCGAAGCGGCGCGCAGCTACCGCGTGCTGGGCGCAGCGGTGGCGCAGCGCTATCAGAACCTGGTGGGAGGCGATCATGCTGGCCGAATTGCGTAAAGAGTTCCTGTACGGCGGGCGCGCGCTGGTGCGCGACAATGCGCTGAGCCAGCGCCTGGTGCAGCGCCTGCGCCGGCATGAGTTGATGGACGACTATGCCTTGAAGGTGCTGGGCGACCGCCTGTTGCACCGCAGCCTGCAAGCGGCCATCGGCAAGCTACCCTACTATGCGCACATCACGACCGACTTCTCGCCGGTTGAGGCGCGGCAGGCCTTGCGCGAGCTGTTCCCGATTGTCGACAAGGCGACCTTGCTGGAACATCCGCTGGCGCTGTATCCGAACCGCGGCAGCAAGCGTCCATGGCAGGCGCTGGGCAAGACCAGCGGCACCACGGGCACGCCGCTGGTGATCATCCGCAGCCTGCATTCGGTGCAGATGGAACAGGCCTTCATCAAGCGCCACTGGAGCTGGGGCGGTTATGTCGACGGCATGCCGCGCGCCACGCTGCGCGGCGACATGGTGGCCGGGCTGGAGCGGCAACGCCCGCCGTTCTGGTTCGAGAACCGCTACAACCGCCAGCTGCTGCTGTCGTCGCGCCACCTGACCGACCGCTGCATCGATCCCATCATCGACAAGCTGCGCGAATTCGCGCCGGCCATGCTGCAGGCTTACCCGTCCACCGCCTACACGCTGGCGCAGCAGCTGGAGCGGCGCGGCACGTCCTTGTCCATTCCCCGCCTGTTCACGGCTTCCGAGCCGCTGTACCCGCACCAGCAGGAACTGATCCGCGAACGCCTGGCCGGAAAGATCATGGACATGTACGGCATGGCGGAGCGGGTGGCGTTTGCCACGCAGTGCGAGTACGGTTCGATGCACGTCAATCCGGACTATTCGCACGTTGAAATCCTGGACGACCATGGCGAGCCGACCGACGGCTACGGGCATGTGGTTGGCACCACCTTGCATAACCTGGCGATGCCGCTGGTGCGCTACCGCCTGAGCGACCGTACGCGCTGGCGCCACGGCCATTGCCTGTGCGGCCGGCCGTTCCCGATGATCGAGCCGGTCAGCGGCAAGCTGGAAGACCGCATCACCGGCGGCGACGGTTCCGAAGTCAGTCCTTCGGTACTGACTTTTGCCTTCAAGGGCGTGGAAAACGTGCGCAAGTCGCAGGTGGCCCAGGTCGGGCCGGGCATCTGGGAATTGCGGCTGGTGCCCGATGTGCGCTTCTCGCAGGCGGACCAGGACAAGCTGCTGCACAACATCCGCCACCTGGTCGATGCGACGGTGCAGGTAAGGGTGGTGCTGCGCGACGAGCTGCCGAATACGGCGGCCGGCAAGTTCCGCTGGGTGGTCAATGAATGGAAGGACGGACAGCGTACATGAAAACCATCGTCATGCTGGGAACCGGGATGGACACCATGGGCGGCATCGCTTCCGTGGTGAGGGTGTATCAGCAGGCCGGCATGCTGCGGCGCTTCGGCGTACGCTACCTGGCCACGCATTGCGATGGCAGCCGGTGGCGCAAGCTGCGCGCGATGCTGGCTGCCTACGCGGCGTTTGCCGCGATGCTGTTGCGCGGCCAGGTCGGGCTGGTGCACGTGCACGTGGCTTCGCGCGCCAGCTTCTGGCGCAAGTCGGGCTTTTTCCTGCTGGCTTTCGCTGCGCGCGTGCCGGCGATCCTGCACCTGCACGGAGCGGAGTTTGCGATGTTCTACGGCGAGGAGTGCGGGCCCTGGCGCAAGCGCTTCGTGCGTTTCATTTTCGACCGCAGCACGCGCGTGGTGGTGCTGTCGGAGGCATGGCGCTGCTGGGTGGAGGGGATGTCGCGCAACCCGCATGTCGAGGCGATATACAACCCGGTGCTGCTGCCGGCCGCGAGTTCCTGGGAACAGCGGCGGCGCGGCGCGGTGCTGTCGCTGGGCCGGCTGGGGCGGCGCAAGGGCAGCTACGACCTGCTGCAGGCGGCGGCGCGCGTGGCGCCGCAGGTCGCTGTGCTGGAATTGCGGCTGGGCGGCGATGGCGAGCTCGATGCGGTGCGCCAGCGCGCCGCGCAGCTGGGTATTGCCAGCCAGCTCAACCTGCTGGGCTGGGTCGGGGCGGAAAGCCGCCGGCAGCAGCTGGCGCTGGCCTCCCTCTACGCGCTGCCCTCGTATAACGAAGGTTTGCCGATGAGCGTGCTGGAGGCGATGGCGGCCGGCCTGCCCGTGCTGGCCACGCCGGTGGGCGGCATTCCGGAAGCGGTGGCCGACGGCGTGGAGGGCTTCCTCGTTGCGCCGGGCGATGTCGATGCGCTGGCGGCGCGGCTGGCGCAACTGCTGGAAGACGATGCGCTGGCGCGGCGCATGGGGGAGGCAGCGCGGCGCAAGGTGGAATCCACCTTCAGCAGCGATGCCGTATTGCCGCGGCTTGAGCGGCTGTATCGCGAACTGGGATTTTTGCCGCAATGACTGCACTGGCCTGGAAAATCAATCGCCTCAAACTGATGGGGCCTGCCGAAGTTGTCTGGCGTATGCACCAGCTGGCGCGCCGCAAAGCCGCCGCGATGGGGCTGGGGCTGGCCAGCTATCCGCCGGTGCCGGCCCTGGATCGTTTCGGCGCCGCCTTTCTTGCCGCACCAGCGGAGGTGGAGGCCGGCGCGCTGTGCATGGCAGCCGATGCGCTGCTGGCAGGGCGCTGGAACGTGTTTGCATTGGAAGGGGCGCCGCTGGGCTTTCCGCCGCAGTGGAACCGCGACCCGCGCAGCGGCACCAGCGCGCCGATGGCGCCGGGGCCGTCCATCGATTACCGCGCCGCGTCGCTGGTGGGCGATATCAAATACCTGTGGGAGCCGAGCCGGCACCTGGAGCTGGTGACCTTGGCCCAGGCCTGGCGCTGCAGCGGCGAGCGGAAATACCGCGACGGTGCGCGCACGCTGCTCATTTCCTGGCTCGATCAATGCCCCTATCCGCAAGGCGTGCACTGGGCCAGTTCGCTGGAGCTCGGCGTGCGCCTGCTGAACTGGTCGGCCGCCTGGCAACTGCTGGACGGCAGCCTTGACGACGATTGGCGTCACCGCTGGCTGAATGCGGTCTACAAGCACTGCCACTTTATCAGCCACCACCTGTCGCGCCACTCGTCCGCCAACAACCATCTGCTCGGCGAGTACATGGGCCTGTACATCGCGAGCGTGCAATGGCCCTGCTGGCCCGAGAGCGTACGCTGGCGCGCGCGCGCCGAACGCGGCCTGGCCGAGCAGGGCTTGCAGCAGAACTGGGAGGATGGCGTCAACAAGGAGCAGGCGATCTATTATCACCACGAGGTGATGGACATGATGCTGCTATGCCAGCTCGCCGCGCAAGCCAACGGCGCCAGCTTCCCGCCCGGGTGGCTGGCTCGCCTTGAGCGCATGGCGGAATTCCTCGCGGCGCTGATGGACGTGGGCGGCAATGTGCCGATGACCGGCGATGCCGATGATGCCCGCATGCTGCGCCTGGACGCATCTGGCGCAGCGCCGTACCGCTCCCTGCTTGCCAGCGCGGCGCTGCTGTTCGGGCGCGCCGACTTCAAGGCCAAGGCCGGCGCGCTGGATGAGCGCAACCGCTGGCTGTTCGCCGATGCCGATGCGCGCTGGGCCGCGTTGCCGTCTGGCGTGCCGGGTGAACGGGAAACGCCGCGCCTGGCTTTCCCGCAAGGCGGCTATTACCTGCTTGGAAAGGATTTCGGCACGCCGCAGGAAGTGCGCATCGTGGTCGATTGCGGACCGCTGGGCTATCTCTCGCTGGCAGCGCATGGGCATGCCGATGCGCTGGCCTTCACGCTCTCCATGGGCGGGCAGGAAATGCTGGTCGATCCCGGTACTTACGCCTACCACACGCAGCGCCAGTGGCGCGACTATTTCCGCAGTACTGCGGCGCATAACACCGTGCAAGTCGATGGGCTGGACCAGTCGGAAATCGGCGGCAACTTCATGTGGCTGCGTAAGGCCAACGCTGTGGCGTTGTCGCACGACGCGACTCATTTCTTTGAGGGAAAACAAGACGGCTATATGCGCTTGCGCGATCCTGTCATGCACCGGCGCATCATTCGTTTCGATTCCCAAAAGAACGCGCTCGTTGTTGAAGATATCCTAGAATGTTTTGGCGAGCACGAGGTAGCCCTGCACTGGCATTTTGCAGAAGGCTGCCATGCCGAAACGGTTGGGCAAGCTTTGCATATCGCCAAGCGGGATAAGGGTTTGCACATGTCATGCCGGTTCGGGAATGGGCCGCAACTCCATTGCGCCAGCACGGCGCCAATCGCGGGATGGATCTCGCGCAGCTTTGACAGCAAAGCCGGCATCACGACAGCAGCGTGGCGCGGAGCGATACGCGGCACCAGCACGATCGTGACCGAAATTACCTTACTGGAAGGAGCGTCATCGTGAAGATCAGTATCTTTGGCATGGGCTATGTAGGTGCAGTTTCGGCAGGCTGCCTGGCGGCAGAAGGCCATACGGTCATCGGGGTCGACCCGAACCGCACCAAGGTTGGGCTGATCAACGAAGGACGGACGCCGATCATCGAAAAGGATATCGGCGAGATGATTGCAAATGCGGTGCGTGACGGCCGCCTGCGCGCTACCGACAGTGTGCGCGATGCCGTGATGTCGAGCGAGATCTCGCTGGTGTGCGTCGGCACGCCATCGCAGATGAACGGCAACCTCGATCTGAGCGCGGTACGCAAGGTGTGCGAGCAGATCGGCCATGCGCTGCGCGAGAAGGAGAGCTTCCACGTGGTGGTGGCGCGCAGCACGATGCTGCCCGGCTCCATGCGTTCGCTGGTGATTCCGACGCTGGAGCAGGCGTCCGGAA
Organism: Duganella sp. Root336D2; assembly: GCF_001425005.1. Classification (GTDB taxonomy): domain Bacteria; phylum Pseudomonadota; class Gammaproteobacteria; order Burkholderiales; family Burkholderiaceae_D; genus Rugamonas. Next base: position 336,989 of record NZ_LMDB01000037.1, read on the forward strand.
AACGTGCGGGCATCGATTTCGGCGTGTGCGGCAATCCGGAATTCCTGCGCGAGGGCACGGCGGTGCACGATTACCACCACCCGCCGAAGACGGTGATCGGCGAGACCGACGAGCGCTCCGGCGACCTGCTGCTGCAGCTGTATGCGGGCATGGATGCACCGGTGGTGCGCACCGACGTCGAGACGGCGGAAATGGTGAAGTACACCGACAATACCTGGCACGCGCTGAAAGTCGATTTCGCCAATGAGATCGGAAATATCTGCAAGGCGGTCGGCATTGACGGCCACGAGGTGATGGAGATCTTCTGCAAGGACACCAAGCTGAATCTCTCGCCGTATTACATGAAGCCAGGTTTTGCCTTTGGCGGCTCCTGCCTGCCGAAAGACGTGCGCGCGCTGATCTACAAGGCGCGCCAGCTCGACCTGGAACTGCCGCTGCTGAACGCCATCCTGCCATCCAACCACAAGCAGGTGGAAAAGGGCTTGAAGATGGTGATGGAAAAGCCGGGCAGGAAAGTCGGCATCCTCGGCTTCTCTTTCAAGGCCGGCACCGACGACCTGCGCGAATCGCCGCTGGTGGACGTGATCGAGCACCTGATCGGCAAGGGCTACGACCTGCGCTTGTACGACAGGAATGTGAAGCTGGCGGCGCTGACCGGCGCCAACCAGGACTACATCATGAACATCATTCCCCACATCTCGCGGCTGATGGTCGATTCGATGGATGCGGTCCTTGCGTTTGCCGACACGGTGGTGATCGGCAATGGCGCGCCGGAATTCCAGGCCGTACCTGACAAGCTGCGGCCGGGACAGCACCTGGTGGACCTGGTGCGCGTCTCGGGCAAGCAGAGCGAAGGGGCGTACGATGGCATCTGCTGGTAACCGCGAAGAGCAGCGCCGTGTGCTTATCATCGTCGAAAACCTGCCATCGCCGTTTGACCGGCGCGTATGGCAGGAAGCGACGACGCTGCATGCCAATGGCTACCAGGTAGCGATCATCTGCCCGACCGGCAAGGGTTATGAGTCGCGCTACGAGGAACTGGACGGCATCCATATCTACCGCTACAAGCTGCCGATGGAGGCGCAGGGCGCCCTGGGCTATGCCATCGAGTATTCGGCGGCGCTGTTCCATAGTTCGCGCCTGGCGTGGAAGGTGCTGTTACGCCACGGTTTCGACGTCATCCATGCCTGCAATCCGCCCGACCTGCTGTTCCTGGTCGGCGGCTTCTTCAAGTTCTTGCTGGGCAAGCGCTTCCTGTTCGACCACCATGACATCAATCCTGAACTGTATGAAGCCAAGTTCGGGCGGCGCGACTTCTTCTACAAGCTGATGGTCTGGCTGGAGCGGCTGTCGTTCCGCACCGCCGACGTGTCGATTGCCACCAACGATTCGTATAAGCGCATCGCCATCGGTCGCGGCGGCATGGATCCCGACAAGGTGTACGTGGTGCGCAGCGGACCCAAGCTGGACCGCCTGCGCGTGCTGCCGCCGCTGCAGCAGCTGAAGCAGGGCAGGCGTTTCCTGGTCGGCTATGTCGGCGTGATGGGGGCGCAGGAAGGCATCGACCTGCTGCTGCAAAGCGTGCGCGTGGTGGTGCACGAGATGGGGCGGCGCGACGTGCATTTCGGCCTGGTTGGCGGCGGCACTTCGCTGGAGGAGATGAAAACGCTGGCGCGCGAGCTCGGCGTAGCCGAGTACGTGACGTTTACGGGGCGGGTGCCCGACCAGCAGTTGCTGGAAATGCTGAACACGGCCGATGTGTGCGTGAATCCTGACGTTGCCAACGAAATGAACGACAAGTCCACCATGAACAAGATCATGGAGTACATGGCGCTGGGCAAGCCGATCGTGCAGTTCGACCTGACCGAGGGCCGTGTATCGGCGCAGGAAGCTTCGCTGTACGCGGCCAGGAACGACCCGGTCGACATGGCGCTGAAGATTGTGGAGTTGCTGGATGATCCGGAGCGGCGCGCGCGCATGGGTACTTATGGGCGCAACCGTGTGGTCAATGAACTTGAATGGGAATACGAGGCGCCCAAGCTGCTGGCAGCTTATGAGCGGCTGTACTCGGCGCCCGAGCTGATTCTGGAAAAGGACAACCTATGAAAGCGATGATTCTGGCGGCCGGCAAGGGCACGCGGGTGCGCCCTTTGACCTATGAACTGCCGAAGCCGATGATCCCGATCCTCGGCAAGCCCGTGATGGCCTACCTGGTTGAGCACCTGCAGCGGCATGGCGTCAGCGAGATCATGGTCAATGTCAGCTACCTGCATGAGAAGATCGAAGAGTATTTCGGCGAAGGGCACCAGTTCGGCGTGCAGATCGGCTATTCCTTTGAAGGCTATACCAACGACCAGGGCGAGGTCGTGCCGCAGCCGATCGGGTCCGCCGGCGGCATCAAGAAGATCCAGGAGTTCGGCGGGTTTTTCGACGAGACGGTGGTGGTGCTGTGCGGCGACGCGCTGATCGACCTGGATTTGAAGTCGGCACTGTACGAACACCGGCGCAAGGGCGCCCTGGCCACCGTGATTACGCGTGAAGTGCCGTGGGAGAAGGTGAGCAGTTATGGCGTGGTGGTCAGCGACGGCGGCGGCCGGGTGCTCGAATTCCAGGAAAAGCCATCGCGCGCGCAGGCCAAGTCGAATTGCGCCAGCACCGGCATTTACCTGTTCGAACCGGAAGTGATCGACCTGATTCCCTCCGGCCAGGAGTTCGATATCGGCTCCGAGCTGTTCCCCCTGCTGGCCCAGCGCGGCTTGCCGTTCTACTGCCAGACGCGCAAATTCGACTGGATCGATATCGGCAGCGTCAAGGATTACTGGGAAGTGCTGCAAGGCGTGCTGACCGGCGGCGTGGCGCACATGACGGTGCCGGGCGTGCAGGTGGAGGAGGGCGTGTGGGTCGGCCTGAACACCAGCATCGACTGGCATGGCACCCGCATCATCGGGCCGGTCTATATCGGCTCCGGTTGCCGCATCGAGGCCGGCGCCACCATCATCGGGCCGACGTGGATTGGCCACGGCAGCCACATTCGCAGCGGGGCAAGGGTAGTGCGCAGCGTGTTGTTCGAATATACTCGAGTCTTACCGGACGTTACACTCGACGAATTAATCGTGTTCAAAGAGTATAGTGTCGACCGCGCTGGCGAAATGCAGCATATTTCGCAAGCAGAAGGCGGAGGCTGGGCTAATGCGCGGGATCGCCGTGCGACCCGGCGTGCCGCGCATAATGTTGCCAAAGAGACAACTTTAATATGAAAATTTATCCCGTCATCCTGTCCGGCGGCGCCGGTACCCGGCTGTGGCCCTTGTCGCGCGCGGCGTTGCCGAAGCAGCTGCTGCCGCTGGTATCGGACAAGACGATGTTGCAGGAGACCGTGCAACGCCTGGCTGGCCGCAACGGCATGATGGCGCCGCTGATCGTGTGCGGCAACGAGCACCGCTTCCTGGTGGCCGAGCAGATGCGCGAAATCGGCGTCAGCCCGCTTGGCATCCTGCTGGAGCCGGTGGGGCGCAATACCGCGCCGGCGGTGGCCGCCGCCGCCCATTACCTGCAGGCGATCGATGCGCAAGCGCTCATGCTGGTGCTACCGGCCGACCATGTGATCAAGGACGTGGACTCTTTCTACGCTGCGATCGAGCGCGCCGCGACCCAGGCCGAAGGCGGCGCACTGGCCACCTTCGGCATCGTGCCGACCGCGCCGGAAACGGGCTATGGCTATATCCAGAGCGGCGAGCCGCTGCCGGCCGAAGGCTGCTACAAGGTCGGCAGGTTCGTCGAGAAGCCGGACCGCGAGACGGCGCAGGGCTTTATCGATGCCGGCAACTTCTTCTGGAACAGCGGCATGTTCCTGTTCCGCGCCGACGCCTTCCTGAAGGAGCTGGCGCAATTCCAGCCCGAGATGGCCAGATTCAGCGAGGAAGCGGTCAGCAAGGGCTATCGCGACCTGGATTTCTGCCGCCTCGACGAGGCGGCCTTCACGGCCTGCCCATCCGATTCCATCGACTACGCGGTGATGGAGCACACCAGGCAGGCTGTCGTGGCGCCGGCGGCGATCGGCTGGAACGACGTGGGCTCCTGGTCGGCGCTGGTCGACGTGCTGGAGGCCGACGGCAACGGCAATGTGACGCGCGGCGACGTGTACACCGATGATGCCAGGAACTGCCTGGTGCGCGCCGAGGGCCGCATCGTGGCGGCAATCGGCGTGCAGGACCTGGTGATCGTCGAGACTTCCGATGCGGTGCTGGTGGCGCACAAGGACCATGTGCAGCGCGTGAAGCAGGTGGTGGACCACCTGAAAGCCAGCGGCCGCACCGAGCATCTGCACCATACCAAGGTGTATCGTCCCTGGGGTTCGTACGAAGGCATCGACGTGGGCGAGCGCTTCCAGGTCAAACGCATCATCGTCAACCCGGGCGGCAAGCTGTCGCTGCAGATGCACCATCACCGCGCCGAACATTGGGTGGTGGTATCGGGGACGGCGCGCGTGACTTGCGGCGACAAGGTCAGCCTGCTGACCGAGAACGAATCGACCTATATCCCGATCGGCATGAGCCATCGCCTGGAGAATCCGGGCAAGCTGCCGCTGCACCTGATCGAAGTGCAGTCGGGCAGCTACCTCGGCGAGGACGATATCGTTCGCTTCGAGGATGTCTACCATCGCGGCTAGACGCTGCATTGTTGCCGCGCTCCTGCTGTCGGCAGCCGGGGCGCGCGCCCAACTCCAGCCGGCCCAGCTTGGGCTGGTGGTCAACGATGCCGATCCTGCCAGCGTGGCACTGGGCGCTTACTACGCCCGGTTGCGCGGCATCCCATCGGCGCGCATCGCCCATGTCAGTATTCCCGGCCAGCCGCATCGCCTCGATGCCGATGCCTTTGCGCGGCTGAAAACCGAAATCGACCGCCAGCTGCCTGGCGACGCGCGCGCCGTGCTGTTTGCCTGGACCGCTCCCTATGCGGTGGAATGCAATAGCCTGACCTCGGCCTATACACTGGGCTTCGATGCGGCGCAATGCGAGCGCAGCTGCGCGCCCGGGCGCAAAAATCCCTATTTCAATGGCAAGCTGCTGCCGCCCGGCATGCGGCTGTCGATGCTGTTGCCGGCCGAACCGCTGGAGGTGGCGCGCGCGGTGGCCGAACGCGGCAAGGCGGCCGGTTTCAGTGTGCCGCAAGCGGGCGCCTATTTCCTGCAGACCAGCGAGGCGGCGCGCAATACCCGGGCGCGCTTCTTTCCGCCCAGCGGCGCCATCCCGGCGCGCAAATTGACGATCCACACCTTGCAGCAGGACGTGCTGGAAGGAGCCCGCGATGTCATGCTCTACCAGACCGGACTGGCACAGGTCGGCAAGCTGGAGACCTTGCGCTTCCTGCCCGGCGCCCTGGCCGACCACCTGACGTCCTATGGCGGCGACCTGCTGGGCAGCGGCCAGATGAGCAGCCTGCGCTGGCTGGAGGCGGGCGCCACCGCCAGCTATGGCACGGTCAGCGAGCCCTGCAATCACTGGCAGAAATTTCCTCATCCGCAAATCCTGTTGCAGCATTACCTCAGCGGAGCCACCGCGATCGAAGCCTATTGGCGCAGCGTGGCATGGCCCGCGCAGGGCCTTTTCATAGGAGACCCGCTGGCGCGGCCCTATCCCCGTTAGTCCGTTTGGACTAATCGTGTGTCACCAACTAGTCATATCAAACAGTTAATATGCAAAAGAACAATAAAAAATTCCTTTTGGTACATATTCTGGGGGTATTCATTTTCATGGACAAACGCATTCCTTTGCGCGCTAGCGCGCTGGCCGCCCTGTTGGCTTGCCAGCCGGCTTTCGCTGCCGACGTGGTGATCAGCCAGATGTACGGCGCGGGCGGCAATAACGGCGCTACCCTGCGCTACGATTACGTTGAACTGTTCAACCGCGGCAGCGCTGCGGTGGCCGTGGGCGGCTGGACCATCCAGTATGCGTCTGCCAGCGGCACCACCTGGGGCAAGGCGGAACTGCCGGCCGGCACCAGCATCGACCCGGGCAAATACTTCCTGCTCAAACTGGCCAGCAGCAATGTCGCGGTCGGCGCCGACTTCGCGGCCGACCATTACAGCGCCAGCGTGAACATGAGCGGCGCGTCCGGCAAGGTAGCGCTGGTCAATAACAATACGGCGCTGAGCGGCGCGCAGCCGGGCAGCGCATCGATCCAGGACGTGGTCGGCTACGGTTCGGCCAACTTCTCCGAAACAGCTGCCGCGACCGGCATGAGCGCCACCACCAGCCTGCTGCGCGCCAACAACGGCTGCACCGACAGCAACAACAACGCGGCCGACTTCAGCGCCGTCGCACCGCAATTCCGCACGGCCGCTTCGCCGGCCAATATGTGCGACAACGGGCCGCTGCCGCAGCCAATCGTGCCGCTATGCCCGGCCGCCGCCAAGCTCAACTTCGGCGCCGGCGGCAGCATCGCGCTGTCGGCCTCCGACGCCGACGGCATCGTCAACGACGCGCTCCTTACGTCGGCCGCAGTGCCTGGCCTGAGCCTGGGCAAGCTGCTTCCTGCGGGCGGGGTTGGCGGCAGTGCCAGCGTGTCGCTGCTGGCCTCGCCATCGCTGGCGGCGGGCACTTACCCGGTTGCGGTCAAGTTCTCCAACGACCAGGGGCAGGAAGCCAGCTGCACGGTCAGCCTGACCGTGGAAGTCGGCGCCGGCACGGTGGTGCCGGTACCGCAGATCCAGGGCTCGGGCGCCAGCAGCCCGTTCAGCGGTGCGAAGCTGACCACCGAGGGCGTGGTGACTGCCACGGTCGGCAGCGGCTTCTTCATCCAGGACGTGGCCGGCGACGGCGACCCGAATACTTCCGACGGCATGTTCGTCTACATGGGGGCGGCTGCGATGGCGGCCAAGGTCGGCGACCTGGTGCGCGTGAGCGGCACCGTGACCGAGTACAAGCCAAGCGGGGCAACACGGTCCTATACCGAGCTGTCGAGCGTGACCAGCGTCCTCACCCAGAGCACCGGCAACAGCATTACCCCGGCCAATATCGACCTGTCCAGCACCAGCCTGGCCAATGTGGAAGGCATGCTGGTGCGCTTCCCGGGCGCGCTGACCGTCAACGCTACCGATTCGCTGGCCAGCCGCGGCGAACTCACGCTGTCTGCCGGACGCCGCGAGATCCCGACCAACCGCTATCCGGCCCGCAGCGCGGATGCGCTCGCGCTGGCGGCGCAGAATGCCGCCAATATGATCACGCTGGACGACGGCCTGTTCGTCACGCCGGCGACGGTGCCCTACCTGGACCAGGACGGCACGGTGCGCGTCGGCTATACCGTCAGCGGCCTGACCGGCGTGATCGATTTCGGCGCCCTGGGCAGCGGCGGCGCGGGCTTCAAGCTGCAGCCGACCGAAGCGCCGGTCTTCTCGCGCGATAATCCACGCACCCCGGTGCCGGAAGTGGCGGCTGGCAACCTGAAGGTGGCCAGCGCCAACGTGCTGAACTTCTTCACCACCTTCATGGACGGCACCGATGTGCTGGGACAGACCGGCCAGGGCTGCACCCTGGGCAGCGGCAACAGCAAAGCCAACTGCCGCGGCGCCGACAATATGGCAGAGTTCGTGCGCCAGCGCGACAAGATCGTGGCCGGGCTGAAGGCGATCGATGCCGACGTGGTGGGCCTGATGGAGATCCAGAACAACGGCGACTATGCCACCAGCTACCTGGTGGACAGCCTGAACTCGGCATACGGCAGGGTGGAATACGCTTATGTGCCGAAGCCGCCTGCGACCGGCACCGATGCGATCCGGGTGGCGATGATCTACAAGCCGGCCAAGGTGGCGCTGGCGGGCGCTGCGCTGTCCGATGCGGCGCAGGTCAATGACCGGCCGCCGATGGCGCAGACCTTCAAGGCCAATAACGGCGCGAAGTTCAGCGTCATCGTCAACCACCTGAAATCCAAGCGCTGCAACGGCGCCAGCGGCGCCAATGCCGACCAGAATGACGGCCAGAGCTGCTACAACGCGGACCGCATGGCGCAGGCGCAGCAGCTGGCCGAAAGCTTCGTGCCGCAAGTGGTGGCGGCGGCCGGCGACCCGGATGTGCTGCTGATCGGCGACTTCAATGCCTACGGCATGGAAGACCCGATCATGTACCTGACCGCCGCCGAGCGCCCGCTGCGCTTCGAGAACCAGGTCGAACGCTTCGTGCGCCCGAACGGCATGCCGCATTCCTATGTATTCGGCGGCGAGAGCGGCTACCTGGACCACGCCCTGGCCAGCGCTGCCATGAGTTCGCAGGTAGCCGGCGCCATGGAGTGGAACGCCAACGCCGACGAGCCGGAAGTGCTGGACTTCAACCTCGATGGCAAGAATGCCGCCGCCCAGGCCCTGTACAACACGCTGCCTTACCGCGCTTCCGACCACGATCCGGTGGTGATCAGCCTGAACCTGGCGCCATCGTACGTGGACGTGACTTCGAGTGTGCAGATCCAGCGTTCCGGCCTGGTGCAGGGCCGCTTCAGCAGCATCGCCACCGCCACTGCCTGGCTGACCAACAGCAGCGGCGCCGACATGGCCGCACCGCTGCAGTATGTGCTGCAAGGGCTGCCGGCCGGGGTCACCCTGGCCAATGCCAGCGGCTCTATCAACGGCATGCCTTACATCACCGCCGCGCCGGCGCTGGCTGCCGGTGCCCAGGCAACCGTCCAGCTGCAATTCAATAATCCGGGCCGTGTCGCCGTCAACTACACGCCAAAAGTCTACAACGGCAGTTTCTGAGGACCTGAACCATGCAAAACAAGCTTCTGACCCGATTCCTGCGCATCGCCGCGCTGTTGCTGGCCTTTGGCGCCAGCAGCCACGCCATGGCGGACGTCATGCGCCTGGTGACGCTGGATACCTCCATTTACGGCGCCGGCCGCCAAGGCTACCTGGACTTCACCTTCAATGGCGTGGACGGGGCGCCTGCCGCGACTGCAACCATGGCGCAACTGCAGGGCTTTAATATGGACCCGGCCAATTTTTCGCCTTGGGGCGATGCCGCCGCGGTGCCGGGCGGTTTTGCCATGCTCAATTCGAGCAGCCCCAACGATGTGCTGTACCAGGGCGTGTTCGGTGGCGTGTTCAGCTTCCTGCTGACGATTTCCGGCGATCCTTCGGCGCTGCTGAATTCCAATTTCGGCGTGGTGGCCTATGACATCGACCAGAACCCGATCAAGGGCAAGATCCTGGACCTGATGTTTGTCGCGGCAGCGGACGGCAGCCCCGACCTGCAGATCCTCAGCATCAATGACGCGATCGCCAGCGTGGCGCTCCCGGCCGCAGTGCCGGAGCCGGCGTCGCTGGCGCTGGCGGCGCTGGGCCTGCTGATGCTGGCCTGGGTTCGCCGCCGCGCATAAGCAGCGCGGTTGCACAAACACCACAGGCACCTTGGGAGTTTGGGCTCCCAAGGTGCTTTTTCATTTGGATGGCACAGAGGGAGTGGGGGGATTTATTTCGGCAGAATATTAATACTTAATTAAAATTGTATTAGCGTGCAGGACTTGGCATGATTCATAGTTTTCCGCATAACGACCTGCGTTTTTTGCCATGTCCTTCAACATTCTCGTCATCGACAGCGACCCCGCTGTGCAGCAACTGCTGGCCCATAACCTGGGGCAGGCGGGCTATGCGGTACAGTGCCACGGCGATGCGATGACGGCGCTTGCCGCACTGCAGGGAAGCTTGCCGGAAGCGGTATTGCTGGAGTGGGACTTGCCGGGCCAGTCGGGCGTGTCGCTGATCCGCCATTGGCGCGCGGCGCCGCGCACCAGCGAACTGCCGATCCTGATGCTGAGTGCGCGCTGCGCCGAGCAGGACAAGGTGCTGGCGCTGGAAAGCGGGGCCGACGATTTCATCTGCAAGCCGTTCGGGCCGCGCGAAACCATCGCCCGCCTGCATGCGGTGCTGCGGCGCCGGCGTCCAGCCGGCATGCCGGGCGCCTTGCAGGTGGCGGGCTTGCGCCTCGATCCGCATACCCTGAGCGTGACGGCAGGCGACCGCCAGCTGAACCTGGGGCGCGTGGAATTCCGCCTGTTGAACTACCTGATGCACCACCCGGGCCGCGTGCACAGCCGCGCGCAATTGCTGGACCAGGTGTGGGGCAGCCATGTCTTCCTCGACGAACGCACGGTCGACGCCCATGTGGGGCGCTTGCGCAATGCGCTGCAACCCAGCGGCATGCATGAAGCGATCCAGACCGTGCGCGGCAGCGGCTACCGCTTCCACGCCCAATGCTGAATTCCGACGCCCGCGAGCAGGAATACCTGTTGCACGCCATCGATGGCGCGCATGGCCTGGCCACGCAGGGCGAATTATTCCTGTGGAGCCAGGGCGCCTTGCAGGCCCTGTTGCCGCATGGCGTACTGCTGTGCATCCAGCTTGACGAGCAGGGCCGGGCGCGCAAGGTGGAGTGCCTGCACAGCAGCGTGCTGGCGGCCTCCGCCAGCGCCCTGCTGTGCGACGCCCGGCAAGGGCCGGCCCCGGCCTGGCTGCGCCAGTGGCAACAGGGCGGCGGGCAGCCGCTGGCGCTGCAGGCCGGCGCCATGGGGCACGGCTTGCTGCACGGCTGCGGGCCCTTGGCCTGCGGCGGCAGTGCCATGGTCCTGCTTGGCATGCCGGCGGCGGCCGGCGTACGCGAATCCTGGCTGCTGCAATTGCTGCTGCCCTACCTGCACCTGGCGCTGCAGCGCATCGCCAGCGCGGCCCCGGCGCCAGCCGTCTCGCCGCGCCAGGCTGAAATCCTGCAGTGGCTGCGCGAGGGCAAGAACAACGGGGAAATCGGCCGCCTGCTCGGCATCAGTCCCCTGACCGTCAAGAACCACCTGCAGCGCCTGTACCGCCAGCTCGGCGTCAACAACCGCGCCCACGCCGTGGCGCAATTCCCCATCCCGCCGCTTGCAGATTTGTCGAAGATTTTTACACTTTGATGAAGTGCCAATAATGGCACTTCATCAACTGGTTGATTCTTTTGGAAATGTTGATTGGGCATGATTTTTGCGTGCGCCCTCCCGCACGCGGCAGCATAGCCGTGCGTAAAGTTGTGTTGTAGGCAATAGATCTGAGTCAGGCAGCTGTCCACGAGGCAGGCTGCCATTTTCGAGAGTTCAACCATCCAGGGGATTCCGTGGCCAATATTTCTAAGATCCAAACACATCGCGCAGCCCAGGCGATCAAACAATTCCTGTGCGTCGCAGCACTGGCCGCAGGCAGTGTGGCGCAGGCAGGAGTGCTCAATTTTGAAGGGCAGGTCGATTCGCCCTTCGTTTTCGCCGGCGACCACATCAAGGTCGGCGGGTATTGGATCGAGTCCTATGGCGGCAGCCAGACTTCCGACCTGGTCGGCGCCTTTGTCGACGGCAGCGATCCTGCCAGCTGCTTCGGTGTCAGCTGCCCGGTCAATAATGCATCGCAGTACTATACCGGCCTGGATGACGGTTATTTCTACTTTGGCCAGAATAACGATTCCCTGTTCCGCCTCGGCAGCCTGCGCGCCAGCTTCATCGGCACCGGCCAGGCCAGCTTCCCGGCTGTCGCCGGCATGCTGGTGCTGCAAGGTTTTGACGCCCTGGGCCAGGCGCTGGGCGGCGCGCGCCAGCTCGGCCTGTCCGGCCCGAGCGGCGGCCAGTTCCAGTTCGGTACTTTCGACCTGAGCTCGATCAAGGAACAGTTCGCCTTTGTGCGCGTGCTTGGCTACTCCTGCGATGCCAATGGCAGCTGCAACCGCAACTCCAACCTGGCCAACTTCGCTATCGACGATATCGTCACGATTCCCGAACCAGGCAGCCTGGCGCTGTTCGGCCTGGGCATGGCCGGCCTTGGCCTGGCCGCCCGCCGCCGCCGTGTGCGCTAAGCCGCGGCTCTTTCGCTAACCTGATCCGGGAATCCAAATGAAAATGACCATGAAACTGCGTCCTGCGGCGCTGGCGGTGCTGGCCGTACTGTCCAGCTTGACCGTGGGCGCCGGCGCGCAAGAGGCGCGCAAAACCTATATCGTGCAATTGAGCGACCAGCCGGCCACCACCTATGTCGGCGGCGTCAGCGGCTATCCGGCCACCCAGCCGGCACCGGGCGCGGTGTTCGACTACCGCGATCCCAAAGTACAGAATTATGTGCGCTACCTGGGCGACCGCAAAGCCGACGTCCTGGCCAGCGTCGGCAATCCGGTCGTGATTGCCAACTACGATGTGGTGCTGAACGGCTTTGCCGCCCTGCTTACCGACAGCGAAGTGCTGGCCCTGAAAGGCAATCCAGCCGTGGCGGACGTGCAGGCCGATGCGGTGCGCCGCATGGATACCATTTCCACGCCGCGCTTCCTGGGCCTGAGCACGGCAGGCGGCCTGTGGTCGCAATTTGCCGGCGGCAGCCAGGTCAAAGGCGAAAACATGGTGGTCGGCATCGTCGACGGCGGCATCTGGCCGGAAAACCCGGCCTTTGCCGACCGGGTCGACGGCAATGGCGTGCCGACCTTTGATGCCGGCGGCAGCCTGGCTTACAACACGGCGCCGGCCTCGTTTACCGGCGGCTGCGCGGCGGGCGAGGGCTTCGATCCGGCCATCCATTGCAACAACAAGCTGGTGGGCGCCAAGTATTACAACGCCGGCTTCCTGGCCAGCGGCCGTCCCAAGAACTGGACGGAATTCTATTCGCCGCGCGATTCCAATGTCGGCGGCGATGGCGTAACGAGCGGCCATGGCGGCCATGGCGACCACACTGCTTCTACCGCCGCCGGCAACAGCAATGTCCCTGCCGTGGTGGCCGGCATCCCGATGGGCCCGGCCTCCGGCGTCGCGCCGCGCGCGCGCGTGGCTGCCTACAAGGTATGCTGGACCTATGATGATCCCACTGCCGACGACGGCACCGGCGCCTCCAACAGCTGCTTCAACTCCGATTCGGTGCAGGCCATCGACGACGCGGTCAAGGATGGCGTGAACGCCATCAACTTCTCGATCAGCGGCGCCCAGAACACGGTCAACGATGCGGTCGAACAGGCGTTCTACCGCGCTTCGCTGGCGGGCGTGTTCGTTGCCGCTTCGGCCGGCAACAGCGGCCCAGCCAATGCGGTGGCCCACATCAGCCCATGGCTGACCACGGTGGCTGCTTCGACCCACGACCGCAACCTGGTGGCCGATGCCACCACGGGCAGCGGCAGCAAGTATACCGGCGCTTCGCTCAACACCAAGGCACTGCCGCAAACGGCCCTGGTGCGTGCCGAGGACGCCGGCCTGGGCGGCGGCAACGCCAACCTGTGTTTCAGCAGCTCGCCGCCGGCCGGCCAGGTGATGCTGGATCCGGCCAAGGTGGCCGGCAAGGTGGTGATCTGCACCCGCGGCACCAATGCCCGTGTCGACAAGAGCCTGGCTGTGCTGAATGCCGGCGGCGTCGGCATGGTGATGGCAGACAACGGCGGCGGCCTGGTGGCCGAAGCCCATTCGGTGCCGAGCGTGCACATCTCCGCTGCCGACGGCGCCGCCATCAAGGCGTATGCCTTGGCACAGGGCGCCGCCGCCACGACCGCCATCGGCACCTTCTACCCGGGCAGCAAGCCGGCGCCGGTGATGGCTGGCTTCTCGTCGCGCGGCCCGAATATGGGCGACGCCAACGTGCTCAAGCCCGACCTGACCGCGCCAGGGGTGGACATCATCGCCAGCGTGTCGGCGGCCTTGACACCGGCCCAGCACAGCGCGGTGGTCGCGGGCAGCTTCGTGCCGCCGGCCGCTTACGAGTCCTACCAGGGCACGTCGATGTCGAGCCCGCACGTGGCGGGGCTGTCCCTGCTGCTGCGCCAGGCGCATCCCGACTGGTCGCCGGCCGCCGTCAAGTCGGCCCTGATGACCACCACCTATTCGACCCTGAACGATGGCTTGCCGGGCGCGCAGAACGGCTTGCTGCCATGGTCGCAAGGCGCCGGCCATGTGGATCCGAACAAGGCGGTCGACCCGGGCCTGGTGTACGACATGGGCAAGGCCGACTACGTGCAGTACCAGTGCAAGGTCAACCGGCCAGCCGTACCGGCCGCCGACTGCAGCAACTTCGGCACGCTGGACGAGACCTATAACCTGAACCTGCCTTCGATCACGGTGTCCACGGCACTGGGCGGGGTTGGCACCACGGTGCGCCGCAAGGTGACCAATGTGGGACCGGCAGCCACCTATACCGCCACGGCGTCGCTGCCAGGCTTCAGCGTCGTGGTTTCGCCGTCGTCGCTGACGCTGGCCACCGGCCAGAGCGGCAGTTTCACCGTCAAGCTGACCCCGAACGGCGCACCGGCCAACGCCTGGCAGTTCGGCAGCCTGGCCTGGAACGATGGCAGCCATAATGTGCGCATTCCGGTGCAGGCCAAGGTGGGCAAGGCGGTGACGGCGCCGGCGATCCTGAGCGGCGACAAAGCGTCCGGCAGCCGCCTGTTCCCGGTCCTGACCGGCTTCTCCGGCCGCATGGGCTATGCCAAAGGCGGCTTGAAGGCCGCCAGCTATGGCGATGCGGTGACGCTGGAAGCCAAGTCGACCAGCTCGGCCGTCCTGAAAACCCTGTGCACGGCCGGTGCCGATACGGCCAACGTCAAGGTCTACAAGGTCAGCGTCCCGGCCGGCGCCGTGGCCGCCAAGTTCGCCCTGTTCCAGAAGGATTCCGGGGCCTCGGACGACCATGACCTGGGCGTGCTGACGCCAGGCGGCGCCTGGAGCTACTCCGGCAACGATGGCAGCAACGAGTCGGTGCAACTGGCATCGCCCGCAGCGGGCACCTACAACGTGTGCGTGGTGGCGTATGGCAGCACGACGCCGGAAGCCATGCAGCACAAGCTGGCATCGTGGGTGGTCAGCACGGCCGACACGGGCGGCAAGTTCGTGGTGGCAGTGCCGAGCAAGGTGGTGGCGGGCAACAACACCACGGTGGGCGTCAGCTGGTCCGGCCTCGACAATAACCAGAGCTATGTCGGCGCGGCCCAGTTCCTGGACTTGAACGGGGTGGTGCAGGCCACCACCCTGGTCAATGTCAGCACCGGCGCCGCGGCCGTGCCGATTGCCGAGACCGACCGCGTAGCGGCCGCCAAGCTGCAGGACTAAACGACGGCTGGCGACAGTCCGCCCTGGTGTGCGCCGCGGCGCATGCCAGGGCGGATTTTTTATTGCACCCGCTGCCGGCACGGTTGACCGGGCGGGCGGCAGGACTGATCATAGGCCATCGCCTTCGGAGCAATTCTGATGAAACAACTTGCCATCCTGCTGGCCTGCCTGGGCGCCGCCGCCTGCAGCCACGCCAACCCCGACACCCTGTCGCAGTTGCGCGCCCTGGGCAGCGATGCCGCCTGCAGCAGCGACCAGCAGTGCCGCACGGTGGCGCTGGGCGCCAAATCCTGCGGCGGGCCGGAAGGCTACCTTGCCTATTCGACCGCGCGCAGCGACCCGGCCAAGGTGGCGCAGCTGGCGGAGCGCTACCGCAAGGAGCGCAGCGATGCCAATGCCCGCTCCGGCATGGCCAGCGATTGCCGCTTCATCGCCGACCCCGGCGCGCAGTGCGTGGCCGGCAAATGCCAGCTGGGCGGCGCACTCGACCGCTAATTCCCGTCCCGATTCCCAAGCAGCCGGCCAAGTGCCGGCTATTTGTCATGCATTCGTATGCAAAGTGTCGGAAATTTTTACACTTTTTGAGTTAAATAAATCTTGCCAAGATAACACATTGATTCCTTTGATAATTATTATCTTGGCATGAATCATGCTTCCTACCGGCAACTTGCGCTTACCAAAATTTCCGCAAGTAAAGTTGCTCATAAGTAGAACGTTTAGTGGAGCCGGGGCGGAGCGGACCAA
This sequence comes from Duganella sp. Root336D2, assembly GCF_001425005.1. Lineage (GTDB taxonomy): Bacteria > Pseudomonadota > Gammaproteobacteria > Burkholderiales > Burkholderiaceae_D > Rugamonas. The sequence goes on from NZ_LMDB01000037.1 coordinate 352,805, forward strand.
AAGTTCCGTACGCCCTTTCATGATCACAATTCGCAGAGGAATCGACGGTGAAATTTTTTAATAATCAAACACCTCGCGCAGGAAAAGCAGTCAGTCACATCCTGTTGGCGGCAGTGCTGGCCATGGGCGGCGTCGCCCAGGCGGGGACTTTGAGTTTTGAGGGCAATCCGCAATCGCCTTTCATGCTGGCCGGCCAGCATGTCAAGATTGGCGACTACTGGATGGAAGCCTACGGCGGCGAGCAGCAGGGCGATATGGTGGGGGCCTTTGTCAAAGGCAGCGAACCGGAAACCTGCGCCACGGGCAACTGCCCGGTCAACAATGTCAGCCAGTATTACACCGGCCTCAACGATGGCTATTTCTACTTCGGCCGTAATGACAATTCCTCCTTCCGCCTGGGCAGCCTGAACGCCAGCTTCGTCGGCGCCGGCCAGGAGAGCTTCCCGGACATGGCCGGCCAGTTGCTGGTGCAAGGCTTTAACGCCAAGGATGAAGAAATGGGGCCGCTGGTGCGCCTGGCGCTGGCCGCACCGGAGAATGGCCAGTTCAGCTTCCAGCATTTCAACCTGGGCAAGCTGACCGATTACTACAGCTACGTGCTGGTGTTCGGCCTGGAGTGCAACAGCGACGGCAAGTGCTACCGCGGCGGCGGCATGGCGAACTTTGCGATCGACGATATCGCGACGATCCCGGAACCGGGCAGCCTGGCGCTGTTTGGCCTTGGCATGGGCGGCCTGGCCCTGGCCAGCCGCCGTCGCCGCGCGCGCTGAATCTCCCTGCTAACCTGAACCGGAACAGAATCCATGAAACTGAATTTGAAACAACGTCCAGCCGCACTGGCAGTGCTGGCGCTGCTGTCCAGCATTACCCTGTCCGCTGTCGCGCAAGATGAGCGCAAGGCTTACATCGTCCAGCTGCAAGACCAGCCGGCCGCCACCTATAACGGCGGCGTCAGCGGCCTGGCGGCAACCCAGCCGGCCAAGGGCGAAGTGTTTGATTTCCGCTCGTCCAAGGTACAGAACTATGTCAGCTACCTGGGCACGAAGAAAGATGAAGTGCTGGCCAGCGTCGGCAATCCGACCGTGGTCGGCAATTACGACGTGGTGCTGAACGGCTTTACCGTGATGCTGACCGAGGCGGAAGTGCTGGCGCTCAAGGCCAACCCGGCCGTGGCCGACGTGCAGGCCGATGCCGTGCGCCGCATGGACACCGTGTCCACCACCGGTTTCCTGGGCCTGAGCACCATCAATGGCCTGTGGTCGCAATTTGCCGGCGGCAGCCAGGTCAAGGGTGAAAACCTGGTGATCGGCGTGATCGACGGCGGCATCTGGCCGGAAAACCCGGCCTTTGCCGACCGTGTCGATGCCAACGATGTGCCAACCTTCGACCCGGCCGGCACGCTGGCCTTCAGCGCGCCGCCAGCCACCTTCAAGGGCGGCTGCGTGGCGGGCGAGGGCTTTGAGCCGGCCCTGCATTGCAACAACAAGCTGGTGGGCGCCAAGTTCTACAATGCCGGCTTCCTCTCCACCCGCAAGCCGAAGCACTGGACCGAGTACTTTTCGCCGCGTGATTCCAGCTCCGGCACCGACGGCCACGCGATCGGCCATGGCGGCCACGGCGACCACACCGCTTCGACCGCCGCCGGCAATGCCAATGTCTTGGCCACCATCGGCGGCGTGCCGATGGGGCTGACCTCCGGCATGGCGCCGCGCGCCCGTGTTGCCGCTTACAAGGTGTGCTGGAGCACGGCTGAAGAGGGCGCCGCCGACGGCACCAACGTCAACAACGGCTGCTACAACTCGGACTCGGTGCAGGCGATCGACGACGCCGTCAAGGATGGCGTCAACGTGATCAACTTCTCGATCGGCGGTTCGCAGACCGGTACCGGCGACGCCGTCGAACAGGCGTTCTACCGCGCCTCGCTGGCCGGCGTGTTCGTGGCCGCATCGGCCGGCAATGCCGGCCCGGCCAATACCGTGGCCCACCTCAGCCCATGGCTGACCACGGTCGGCGCCTCGACCCATGACCGCAAGTTCCAGGCCGATGTCAAGCTGGGCAGCGGCGCCAAGTATTACGGCGCCTCCAACAACCTGAGCAGCCTGCCTGATACGGCCCTGATCCGCGCCGAGGATGCAGGCGTGGGCGGCGGCAACGCCAGCCTGTGCTTCAGCGCCGCGCCGCCAGCCGGCCAGGTCCTGCTGGACCCGGCCAAGGTGGCCGGCAAGGTGGTGGTCTGCACCCGCGGCAATAACGCGCGCGTCGACAAGAGCCTGGCAGTGCTGAATGCCGGCGGCGTTGGCATGGTGCTGAGCGACAATGGCGCCGGCCTGGTGAGCGAAATCCACTCGGTGCCGACGGTGCACGTGAGCGCCGCCGACGGCAGCGCGATCAAGGCCTACGCCAAGGCGCAGGCGGCAGCGACGGCTTCCCTGAGCGCCTTCTACCCCGGCACCAAGCCGGCGCCGATCATGGCCGGCTTCTCCTCGCGCGGCCCGAACCAGGGCGACAGCAATATCCTGAAGCCGGACGTCACCGCGCCGGGCGTGGACGTCATCGCCAGCTACGCGGCAGCCCTCAACCCTGCCGAAACGGCGGCAGTGGCGGCCGGCGCGCCGGGCCAGCAAGCCTACGCTTCGATCCAGGGCACCTCCATGGCCAGCCCGCACGTGGCCGGCCTGGGCCTGCTGCTGCGACAGGCGCATCCGGAGTGGTCGCCAGCTGCCATCAAGTCGGCGCTGATGACCACCGCCTACGATACGCTGGACGACGCCCTGCCAGGCGCGCAGAACGGCAAGCTGCCATGGGCGCAGGGCGCCGGCCATGTAGCACCGAACAAGGCCAACGATCCTGGCCTGGTATACGACATGGGCAAGGCCGACCTGGTGGCCTACCAGTGCAAGGTGAACCGCCCGCTGGTGCAGCCGGCTTCCGACTGCATCACCTACGGCACGCTGGACGAGACCTACAACCTGAACCTGGCATCGATCACCGCCGGTGCGATCCAGAACAGCGTCACCATCAAGCGCAAGGTGACCAATGTGGGCGGCGCAACGGCCACCTACAATGCCAGCGCTGCGGTGACCGGCTTCAGCACCGTGGTCACGCCAGCCACGCTGACCCTGGCGCCTGGCGCCAGCGGCAGCTTCACCGTCAAGCTGACCCGCACCACGGCGCCTGAAACCGTGTGGCAGTTCGGCAGCCTGGTCTGGTCCGATGGCAACCACGTGGTGCGCAGCCCGATCCAGGCCCGTACCGCCAAGCCGGTCATTGCGCCGGCACTGGCGTCGGGCGACAAGCCGGCCGGCACCCGCCTGTTCACCGTGCGCACCACCTTCAGCGGCCGCCTGACGGCACTGAAGGGCGGCCTGAAAGCGCCTGTCTTCGGCGACAGCGTCACGCTGGCGGCCAAGGCGGTCAGCTCGGCGGCCCTGAAGGATGCCTGCGCCACCGGCGCCGACACCGCCAACATCAAGGTCTATAACGTCGCCATCCCGGCCGGGGCGGTAGCGGCGCGCTTCGCGCTGTTCCAGAAGGATACCGGCACGGCCAGCGACGACCATGACCTGGGCATGCTGGCACCGGACGGCAGCTGGAATTATTCCGGCCATGACGGCACCAGCGAAGCGGTGCAGGTGGCTTCGCCGGCGGCCGGCAACTACAAGGTGTGCGTAGTGGCCTATGGCGGCGAGAATCCTGACGCCATGAACCACAAGCTGGCGTCGTGGATCGTGACCCCGGGCGACAGCGGCGGCCAGTTCACTGCGGCCCTGCCGGGCCGCGTGTACAGCGGGACCAACACCACGGTGGGCGTCAGCTGGGCTGGCCTGGATGAGAACCAGAGCTATGTCGGCGGCGTACAGTTCCAGGACCTGAGCGGCACGGTGCAAGCGACCACCCTGGTCAATGTGAACACCGGCAGCGCTACCGTGCCGGCGCCGGAATCGGACCGCGCCCAAGCCAAGCTGCAGGACTAAGCGCAGTTTGCAAGGTGAAAAACCGCCCGGGCGCAGGCCGTCCGGGCGGTTTTTTTTTGTGAATGACTGCAAAGACACACACTATTAATCAAAATGTTGTTGAATACTTAAACTGCGTGGTAGTCTTGCGAGTTCTTCAGCGGTCATCATAGGAGTCGTCCGGATGCAAGTAGCACAGTTTCAAGGTTCGCGCCGCGCCGCCGGCTTCACCCTGCTCGAATTGCTGGTGGTGATTGTCATCATCGGCCTGCTGGCCGCCTATGTCGGCCCGAAATACTTTTCCCAGCTCGGTAAATCCGAAGTCACGATCGCCAAGGCGCAGATCGAGGCCTTCGACAAGGCGCTCGACACCTACCGCCTGGATGTCGGGCGCTACCCGAGCACCGAGGAAGGCTTGCCTGCATTGCTGGCGGCGCCGGCCACGGCAGGCACCAAGTGGAATGGCCCCTACCTGAAAAAGGGCGTGCCGCCCGATCCATGGGGCCGCCCATACCAGTACAAGGCGCCCGGCGCCAAGGCTGAATACGACATCATCTCCCTCGGCAAGGATGGCCAGCCGGGCGGCGAAGGCGAGAACGCCGACATCGGCGCCCAATAAAGACAGCGTGGTTTAAGCAATGCAGTTTGATGTTCGCACCCTGTCGCCGGACATGGCGATCGGCCAATTGGTGGTCGATGGCCGCGACGAGGCCGATGCACGGCGCCAGGTGGAGGCGCGCGGCCTGTTCGTCAGCGCCATCACGCCGCGCAGTGCCGGCCTGCGCGCGGGCAAAGCCAAGGCGCTCTCGCTGGTGCTGTTCAGCCAGGAGCTGCTGGCGCTGCTGAACGCGGGCCTGGGCGTGGTGGAGGCGCTGGAAGCGCTGCTGGAAAAGGAATCGGCGCCGGCCACGCGCAGCGTGCTGGAGCGCCTGCTGCAAGGCCTGCGCGAAGGGCAGCGCTTTTCCACCGTGCTGGCCGAGCAGCCGCAATTGTTCCCGCCCCTGTATGTGGGCATCGTCAAGGCTGCCGAAGGCACCAGCGACCTGCCACGCTCGCTGGAGCGCTTCATCGATTACCAGCAGCGGGTCGACCTGGTGCGCGCCAAGCTGGTCAGCGCCGCCATCTATCCCTGCATCCTGCTGCTGGTGGGCGGCGGCGTGTCGCTGTTCCTGATTGCCTATGTGGTGCCGCGCTTTGCCGAGGTGTACCAGGGCGCGGGGCGCAACCTGCCGTGGATGTCGCAGCTGATGCTGAGCTGGGGCCAGTTTGCCGCGGCGCATACCCTGCCGCTGGTGGCCGGCCTGGCCGCTGCGATCGGCGGCGCGGTGGTCGGCGTGCGCCACCTGCTGCGCAGCGGCGGCCTGGCGCGCCTGCTGGCCCGCCTGCCGGGCGTGGGCGAGCGCGTGAAGATCTATGAGCTGTCGCGCCTGTACCTGACGCTGGGCATGCTGAGCGAGGGCGGCATCACCATCCTGAATGCGGTGGACACGGTGCAGGCAATGGTGTCCGCCAATGTGAAAGAAGGCTTGCAGGGCGCGCGCGCCATGATCGAGGCGGGCTTGCCGCTGTCGTCGGCCTTCGAAGCCAATGGCTTGACCACGCCGATTTCGCTGCGCATGCTGCGCGTGGGCGAGCGCACCGGCGAAATGGGGGCCATGCTGACGCAGTCGGCCGCCTTCTACGACGGCGAGATCGGGCGCTGGATCGACCGTTTTACCCGTACTTTTGAACCGCTGCTGATGGCCGGTATCGGCCTGGTGGTGGGCGCTATCGTGGTGCTTTTGTATATGCCGATTTTTGACCTGGCCGGAGAAATGGCATGACGCTGCCGGTGCTTGATGCAACCCTGCTGGCCAAGGCGCGCGCGCAGGGCGCGCTGTCCAAACGCAGCCTGGTGGAGGAGCTGGAAGAGCTGTCCGGCATCGAACCGCGCATGGCGGTGCGGGCGCTGGCCCAGCCTTTCGGCCTGGCGGTGCTGGAAACGGCCGACATGCTGGCTTTCGAGACGGCTTTCGACCTGCTGCCGCTGTCGCAGGCCATGGCGCGCCACTGCGTGCTGCTGCGCTCCCACGATGGGGCGGCGGTGGGCGTGATTGCCGATCCGTTCGACCTCGACCTGCAGACCTGGCTGGCGACGCAGGCGCGCTGCTCGGCAGCCGCGCCGCTGCAGCTGCGGCTGGCGCTGCAGGCCGACATCCAGGCCTACCTGTCGAAGCAGGAAGAGTCGGCGCGCGCGGTCGATACCCTGGTGTCGGGCGCGGAGGGCACGCGGCGCGACGGCAAGACGGCGGCGGTGCTGTCGTTTGCCTCGGTGTCGGAGGGCGCCAGCCCGGCCGTGCGGCTGGTCAATTCGACCTTGTATGACGCCTTGAAAGCCGGCGCCTCCGACATCCACCTGGAATCGACTGCCGGCGGCCTGGCCGTCAAGTACCGGGTGGACGGGGTGCTGGACCATGCCACGGCCGTCAACGGCATCGACGTGGCGGAGCAGATCATTTCGCGCCTGAAGGTGCTGGCCGAGCTGGACATCGCGGAACGCCGCGTGCCGCAGGACGGCAGCTTCCGGGTCGAATCGATGGGGCGCGAGATCGACCTGCGGGTATCGATCATGCCGTCCATCCATGGCGAAGACGCGGTGATCCGTATCCTGGACAAGCGCGCCATGATCGAGTCCTATGGCTCGCTGACGCTGGAGGCGCTGGGCTTCGACGACGCTTCGCTGTCGACCTTGCGTGCGCTGGCGCAGGAGGCTTACGGCATGCTGCTGGTGACCGGGCCGACCGGTTCCGGCAAGACCACCACGCTGTATGCTGCGTTGACTGAAATCCACAATGGCCGCGAAAAGATCATCACCATCGAAGACCCGGTGGAATACCAGCTGCCGGGCATCCTGCAGATCCCGGTCAACGAGAAGAAGGGCCTGACCTTCGCCAAGGGCCTGCGCTCGATCCTGCGCCACGACCCGGACAAGATCATGGTGGGCGAAATCCGCGACCGCGAAACGGCGGAAATCGCGGTGCAGTCGGCCCTGACCGGCCACCTGGTGCTGACCACCGTCCACGCCAACAATGTGTTCGACGTGTTCGGGCGCTTTACCCATATGGGCATCGATCCCTATGCCTTCGTGTCGGCACTGAACGGCATCTGGGCGCAGCGCCTGGTGCGCATCAACTGCCCGCATTGCGCGGTCGAGGTGACGCCGTCGGACGAGGAGCTGGCCAGCGTCGGCCTGGCGCGCGCCGACGTCTACGAATACAACTTCAAGGAAGGCAAGGGCTGCGGCGATTGCCGCGGCACCGGCTACAAGGGCCGCCGCTCGATCGCGGAGATCCTGACCCTGAACGATGAAATCCGCGAACTGATCGTGGAAAAGCGGCCGATCCGCCAGATCAAGGCGGCAGCCTATGCCAACGGCACGCGCAGCCTGCGCCATGCGGCGCTGGACGTGGTGCGGCGCGGCGATACGACCCTGGCGGAAATCAAGCGGGTGACCTTGCATGCTTAAGAATCTGACGCAATCGCTGCGCATCGAAGTCACGCCGCACGCCATGCGCCTGCTGCGCGTGCCGCGCTGGGGCTCGGCCGCACCGGAACTGCTGGCCGAACAGGCGCTGGCTGCTGCGCCGGCCGCTGCCTTGCCGCTGGCCCTGGGCGCGCTGCTTGCAGGGCAGGGCGCTGCCGGCATGGCCGCCAGTTTTGTCCTGTCCGATGAACTGCTGCGCCTGTGGCAAGTAAGCCCGCCGGCGCAGGCCGCCCGCCTGGCCGACCTGGAAGGCGCCGCGGCGCTGCGTTTCCACACGCTGTACGGCGAAACGCCGGCCGCCTGGCACGTCAGCGCGGACTGGAACGCCGCCGCCCCCTTCATGGCAGCGGCAATTCCGCGCTTGCTGAAGGCCGCCATCGAAAACGCCGCCGCCCAGCATGGCCTGGTCGTCAGCGCCATCGTTCCCTATTTCGTGGCAGCTTGGAACCGCCATGCCGGCGCCTTGAAGAACGATGCCTGGTTCGGCGTTGCGCAGGCCAATGTGCTGGCACTGGCCGCCTGCGAAGGCGGCAAGCTGCGCGCCTTGCGCCATGTCGCCATTCCGCCCGGCGCCGACCATTACTGGCTGACGCAGGCGGCGCAGCGCGAGGCCTTGCTGCTCGGATTGCAGGCGCCGGCCCTGATCCAGCTCAGCGGCGAGGTGCCGCCGGCGCTGGCAAAACCGGCCAGCAGCGACAAGCATATCGCCACTGCCGCGTTGGGAGCTGCAGCATGAGGCCTATGCAGATCGATTTTGCCGCTGCCGGCTGGCGCCGCACGCTGTATCGCAGCCACCCGCTGGCGCTGGCTGCCGGCGTGCTGGGCCTGGCATTGCTGACGGCGGGGGGCGTCTTCGGCGTGCAGGCTGCGCAGCAGCAAGCGGCGCGCGAAGAAAACCTGCGCGCCCAGCAGCGCAAGCAAGCCGCCGCCGTGCGCGCGCCTGAGCGCAAGCCGGAAACCGTGATTCTGGAAGCCCAGGCGGTGGCGGTCAACACCGCCATCCTGCAACTGAACCTGCCATGGCGCGACCTGCAGGATGCGGTGGCCGCCGCCAATACGCCGGCTGTGGCGCTGCTGGCGCTGGACCCTGATCCGCGCAAGCAGACACTGAAAATCACGGCGGAGACCAAGAACAGCGACGATATGGTCGGCTACATCGAGCAGCTGAAGCAGCAGGAATTCTTTGCCGGCGCTGCGCTGCTGCGCCATGAAATCAACGACCAGGACCCGAATCGCCCGCTGCGCTTCCAGGTCGAAGTGCAATGGAGGGCGCGATGAACGCGGCGGCCCTGATGCTGCGCCTGCGCCTGGCGGCAATGCGCCTTGGCATAGCCGGCTGCGTTGCGCTGGCGCTGCTGCTGGCCGGAGCGTCGCTGTTGTCATGGTCGCTCAAAGCGCGCCAAGAGGCGGCCCAGCCTTTGCCGCCCGCGCCGGCGCAGCTGGTGCAAGCGGCGCCGCCGCCGACCGCCAACGAGAACCTGGCCCATTTCTATGCCTCCCTGGGCGAAAAACGCCATGCCGAACAGCAGGTCAAGCAGCTGTTCGACATCGCGGCCAAGACCGGCCTGGCGCTGGACCAGGGCGAATACAAATTCAGCCTGGATAAGGCCAGCGGCGTCTCTGCCTACCAGGTCACGCTGCCGGTGAAGGGCGCCTACCAGAATATCTGGCAGTTCAGCATGCAGGCCCTGTCGGCGATCCCGTTCGCGGCGCTGGACGATATTGCCTTCCGCCGCGAAACCATTACCGAGCCGGTGGTCGAGGCGCGCATGCGTTTCACGTTGTACCTGAAGGAGAAGCCATGAAGCCGCGCCATATGCTGATGGGCGCGGCGCTGCTGTGCGCCGCAGCGCTGGTGCTGTTCGGCGACAAGGCCCCCAACGACACGGTGGCGGAAGCGGTCGAACGCAAGCCGGCGCGCGCGCCGGCCGCCAGCGCGCCGCCGGCGGTGAAAGTGGCGCATGCGGCGGCAGGGGAGACCTCGATCCTGCGCCTGGTGCCGCGCGAGGAATTGATCGGCGAAGTCGGCGAAGGCTCGTTCAAGAGCAAGGACGGGGTATTCGGCGGCCAGAACTGGAATCCACCGCCGCCGCCGCCCACGGCTGCGGAACTGAAACCGCCGCCGCCGCCGCCGCCGACAGCGCCGCCGCTGCCGTTCCAGTTCCTGGGCAAGGCAGCCGCCGATGGCCAGTGGGAGGTGTACCTTGGCCGCGGCGAGCAGACTTTTGTCGTGAAAAAAGGCATGCAGATCGACGGCACGTACCGCGTCGATGCCATCGCACCGCCAACCCTGACCATGACCTACCTGCCCATGAACCAGGTGCAGCAGTTAAATATTGGAGTAATTGAGTGAAGCCAAATCTGAGAACGCTGTCGCTGTCCGTGCTGGTACTGGCACTGTCCGGCTGCGCGGCCGATATGGCCTACCGCGATGGCCGCAGCCTGGTTGAAAAAGACCAGGTGGAAGCGGGCCTGCTGAAATACCAGGAAGCGATGAAGCGCAACCCGGACAGCGCCCTGTACCGCTCCGCCTACCTCGACACGCGCGAGCGGGCCAGCGCCCGCCTGCTGGAGCAGGCCGACCAGTTCATCAATGAGGGCAAATACCTCCCTGCCGCGCAGAATTTCCAGCGCGTGCTGTCGATGGACCCGCAAAACGAACGCGCGCGCGCCGGCCTGCGTGCGCTGGAAATGGCTGACCGCCACGACAAGCTGCTGGCGCAAGCCCGTGCATCGCTGGAGCAGAAGGAATTCGAAGCGGCGAAGAGCCGCGTCGGCACGGTGCTGGCCGAGAAGCCGGACCACGCGGCCGGCCGCGCCCTGATGCGCGAGATCAATGAGCAGACGCCGCAGCCGCCGGCCGAATCGGGCCTGTCCAAAGCCTACAAGACCCCGATTACGATCGAGTTCCGCGAAGCGCCGCTGAAACAGGTATTCGACATCATTTCGCGCCGTTCGGGCCTGAACTTCATCTTCGACAAGGATGTGAAGAGCGACGCCCGCACCACCATCATGCTGAAGAACAGCACGGTGGAATCGGCAATTTACTTCCTGCTGATGACGAACCAGCTGGAGCAGCAGGTGATGGATGCCAATACCATCCTGGTCTACCCGAACACGGCGGCCAAGCTGAAGGAGTACCAGGAAACGGTGGTGCGCACCTTCTATTTGTCGAACGCGGAAGCCAAAACCGTCGCCAACACGCTCAAGACCATCCTCAAGTCGCGCGACGTGGTGGCCGATGAAAAGCTCAACCTGGTGATCCTGCGCGATAGTGCCGATGCGGTGAAACTGGCGGAAAAGATCATTGCAACGCAAGACCAGGCCGAGCCCGAAGTGATGCTGGACGTGGAGATCCTGGAGGTCAAGCGCAGCCGCCTGATGAAGCTTGGCGTGGATTGGCCGAACCAGGTCGGCCTGTCGGTGCTGGGCAGTGCCCGCGACGCAACCAAGCTGACTTTGCGCGACCTCGACAACATCAACCGCGACAACATCGGCGTCTCGGCGCTTGCCACGACCCTCAATATCAAGAAGACCGACGGCGACACCAACCTGCTGGCCAGCCCGCGCATCCGCGTGCGCAACAAGGAGAAGGCCAAGGTCGTGATCGGCGAAAAGGTGCCGGTGATTACCACCACCATTTCGCCGGGCACGGGCGGCTTTGCCTCCGAATCGGTGAGCTATGTCGATGTCGGGCTCACGCTGAATGCGGAGCCGATCATCTACCTGAACAACGAAGTGGGCATCCGCATTGCGCTGGAAGTATCGAACCTGATCGACCGCGTGACGACCGCCAGCGGCACCACCGCCTACCAGATCGGCACGCGCCAGGCTTCCACCTTCCTGCAACTGAAGGATGGCGAGAACCAGGTGCTGGCGGGCCTGATCAATAGCGAAGAGCGCAGTACGGGCAACCGCGTGCCGGGCCTGGGCGACCTGCCGATCCTGGGCCGCCTGTTCGGCACGCAGACGGATGACAAGCAGAAGACCGAGATCGTGCTGTCGATCACGCCGCACCTGGTGCGCAACCTGCAGCGCCCGGAAACCTCGGTTGCCGAATTCTCGGCCGGTACCGAAGCGAACTTCCGCCGCAAGCCTGACGTCGCACCGCGCCAGGCCGTGGTGCTGCCGGGCGCCCGCCCAGCCGGCGCGACTGCTGCGCAGGATGCCGTCACGACGGCCGTGCCGACGCCAGGCGCCGCACCCGCCGCACCCGCCGCACCGGCGGACCAGCCCGCGCCGCAGAAACTGCCGCTGTCGAATACCCAGCCCGGCCCGGCTTCCAGCGTGACCAAACCGCTGCCGCCACCGGTCCCCGCCAATACCGTGCAGCCGCCGGCCAGCACGGAGCGTAAAGAGTAAGCATGCGCGCGCGCGGATTCACCCTGATCGAACTGCTGGTGACGCTGGCCATCCTTGGCCTGCTCGCCGCACTGGCGATCCCGGTCGGGCAGACCGTGGTCCAGCGCCGCAACGAGCAGGAGCTGCGCAGCGCGCTGCACGTGATGCGCAAGGCGCTGGACGACTACAAGACCGCCTACGATGAGGGGCGCATTGCCAAGTCCATCACCGGCAACGGCTATCCGCGCACGCTGGAGGTGCTGGTGGAAGGCGTGGTCGATGTACGCAGCCCGAAGCGCAGCAAGATCTACTTCCTGCGCCGCATCCCGCGCGACCCCTTCAACCCGGATTCCAATGCCAGCAATGGCCAAAGCTGGGGCAAGCGCAGCTACGCCAGCGACGCCGACGATCCGCGCGAAGGCGAGGATGTTTTTGACGTGTTTTCGACTTCGGAGCAGGTAGGCCTGAACGGCGTGCCTTACAAGAAATGGTGAACAAGAAGGGCTTCACACTGATCGAGCTGCTGGTCGTGCTGGGCATCATCGCCTTGCTGCTGACGCTCGCCGTGCCGCGCTATTTCCCGAGCGTGGACAAGACCAAGGAAACCATCCTGGCCGATAACCTGCGCAGCACGCGCGCCATCATCGACCAGTTCTACGGCGACACTGGCCGCTTCCCGGACAGCCTGGAGCAGCTGGTGGAGAAAAAATACCTGCGTGCCGTCCCGATCGACCCGATCACGGAAAAGAGCGATAGCTGGACTATCGTGCCGCCGGAGGACGTCAGCAAAGGCGGCGTGGCAGACATCAAGAGCGGAGCGCCCGGCAATGACCGCAGCGGCAAGCCTTATTCCGAGTGGTAGGCAGCACGGGTTCACCTACGCCAGCGTAGTGATCCTGGTGGCGATTATCGGCCTGGTTGGCGCCATGTCGCTGCGCCTTGGCACAACCATGCAGCGCGCGGCCGCTGAACAGGCCCTGCTCGACATCGGCATGGAGTACAGCAACGCCCTGGCCAGCTATGCCGCCGCCACGCCGCAGGGGCAGCCCAACTATCCCAATTCTTTCGCCGAACTGCTGAAGGACCCGCGCTTCCCGCAACTGCGCCGCCATTTGCGCCGCGTCTATGTCGACCCGATGACGGGCAAGGCCGAATGGGGCCTGGTGAAGGCAAACGAGAATGGCGGCATCCTGGCCATATACAGCCTGTCGAAAGCGGCGCCGATCAAGATCGGGAATTTCCCGCCGCGCTTCGTGGCTTTTGAAGGCAAGACCAGCCTGGCCGACTGGAAATTCAGCGGCGAGGGCGTGCAGGTTGCTGGCGCCAAGGGCGCGGACGGCCAGCAGCCCGGCCAGCAGCCGGGACAGCCGGCCAAACCCGGATCGGGCATGCAGCCGGGCAGTCCGCTGACCGGCATGAACGGCACCCAGCCCGGTGCTTTGAGCGGCACGCAGCCTGGCAGCAAGCCGGGCACGCCGCAAGAGCCGCCGCAGCCTGCCGAACCGCCGCAGGAGCCGCCAGAGCCGCCGCAGGAGCCGCAGGAGCCGCCACCAGAGCCGGCGCCGGAGCAGTCCGGCGAGCAGCCGCGCGAAGAGGCGCCACCGCCGCCATCGCGCCGCTGAAGCCTGGCGCCTTTACTTGGCGCGGCGCTTGAAGTCGCGCAGGCGGAAACCGAGCGCGAACAGGGTGCCGAAGTACACCACTGCGCAGGCGCCGATCACCAGGAACAGCGCGCCGGCGCGCAGGAAAGCGTGTTGGCGCATGCCCAGCCAGTCGAATTGCTGCGCACCGCACCAGCCGGCAAGCCCCATCAGGACTACCGCCGCCAGCAAACGGGCCAGGAACTTTGGCCACCCCGGTTGCGGATTGTAGATGCCCTTCGCGCGCAGGCCCCGGTACAGCAAGGCGGCGTTCAGCAGCGCCGCCACGCTGATCGACAGCGCCAGCCCGGCGACCTTGAACTGCCAGACGAAAGCCAGGTTCATTACCTGGGTCGCAACCAGGGTGATGACACCGATGCGCACCGGCGTGCGCACATCCTGGCGCGCATAAAATGCCGGCGTCAGCGATTTGACCAGGATGATGCCGACCAGGCCGACCGCATAAGCCAGCAAGGGCTGCGCCGACATCACGGCCGCGAAGTCGGTGAACTTACCGTTGTGGAACAGGGTTGCCATGAGCGGCAACGCCAGCACAGCAATACCTACCGCCGCCGGCATGGCCAGCAGGAAGGTCAGGCGCAAGCCCCAGTCCAGCAGGGACGAATATTCGTCGTGGTCCTGTTCCTGGCTGGCCTTTGACAGGCTAGGCAGCAGGATGGTACCCAGCGCCACGCCGAGCAAGGCGTTGGGGAATTCCATCAGGCGGTCGGCGGCGGTCAGCCAGGACACGCTGCCTTCCTGCATCCAGGAGGCATACGTGGTGTTGATCATCAGGCTGATTTGCGCCACCGACACTGCAAACAGGGCAGGGAGCATATTTTTCAGCATGCGGCGCACGCCCGGATCGGCCAGGCCGACGCGCGGATTCCATGACAAGCGTGGCAGCATGCCGATCTTCACCAGCGAGGGCACCTGGATCGCAACCTGCAGGACGCCGCCCACCACGACCGCGATCGCCATGGCATAAACCGGTTGCTTCAAGTGCGGAGCCAGGAACAGGGCAGCGGAGATGAAGGAGATGTTCAGCAGCACCGGGGTAAAGGCCGGGATCTTGAACTGGCGCCAGGTATTCAGTACGCCGCTGGAGAGCGCGACGAAGGACATGCAAGCGATATAGGGGAACATCAGGCGCGTCATCCACACTGCGGCGTCAAACGATGCCGGATCCTTGCTCAAGCCCGAACCAATCAGATAGATGAACAGCGGAGCGCCTATAATCCCCACCGCACTGGTGAGCAGCGTGGCCCAGACCAGGACGGTCGCCACATGGTCGACCAGGGAACGGGTAGCCTCTTCACCCTGCCTGTTTTTGTATTCTGCCAACATTGGCACAAAAGCCTGCGAAAAAGCGCCTTCCGCGAACAGGCGGCGCAACAGGTTGGGAATGCGGAAGGCAATGTAGAACGCGTCGGTCATGCCGCCCGCGCCGAAAGCGCGGAAGAACAGGACTTCACGGAGCAGCCCCGTAATGCGGGACAACATTGTCATGCTTGAAATAGCGGCGAGGGTCTTGAGCAAGTTCATGGGCGCTGATTATAGCGAAAGCAGCAACGCCCCGACATTTAGAATTGCCCTGGCAGCAAAACCCCGTTATAATTTAAGGCTGTACAGAATTCAGTATGGCAGGCAGCGACGTTCAGCCGGCTCTGAAAACACCGCACCGGTTTGGCAAACGCTATTGTTTGCAAACGAACTTTGACAACGAATTAGGATTCTCAAATGGCAAATACCGCACAAGCGCGCAAACGCGCTCGTCAAGCAGTTAAGCAAAACGCTCACAACTCCGCTCAGCGTTCGACCCTGCGCACCGCGATCAAAGCTGTTCGCAAGGCGATCCAGGCTGGCGACAAAGCTGCTGCTACCACCATCTTCCAGGCTTCCGTGTCGACCATCGACTCGATCGCTGACAAGAAAATCATCCACAAGAACAAGGCTGCTCGTCACAAGAGCCGTCTGGCAGCTGCCCTGAAGGCACTGTCCGCCTAAGTTCGTGTGCTGGCAGCATTAGCCGCCAAACAGGTGTACCGGAATAACCCGCATGGCATTGCGCCATAGCGGGTTTTTCACTTTGCGCCTACTTCATCGAAGCAGCCATGGAAGCGGCGGAGGCTGCCGATGCGGCAGCAGAGGCCGCGGCAGAAGCGGCTTTCTTGGCTTTCTTGGCCGATTTCTTGGCGGAGGCCGCGTCCGAAGCGGCGGCCGAAGCGGCCGATGCGGCGGAAGCCATTGGTGCGGCGGATGCCATCGAGGCAGCGGATGCTGCGGCGGAAGCCGAGGCGGAAGCCGAGCCTTTCAGGTGGTGGTCGGCAGCGAAGGCGGAGAGGGAAAGCAGGGAGGCAAGCAGCGCGACAGTAGTCTTAGACATGGCGAACTCCTTTTATAGTGGATGAAGGTTCTGGTGAACCTGATTCATCAACGCTGCCGCGACTTGCCTGGTTGACTTATTTAGTGCGTGCTCAGGTCGTCCGCTGAAACTTCCATCCATTCGCCCGGCATCAGCGGGTGGCTGGCCAGCGATATGGCGCCGATGGCCGAGCGCACCAGGCGCAGGGTAGGGTGGCCGATGGCGGCGCTCATGCGCCGTACCTGACGGTTTTTGCCTTCTTGCAGGGTGATCGCCAGCCAGGACGTGGGCTGGCCGGCGCGCTGGCGGATCGGCGGATTGCGCGGCCACAGCCAGGCCGGCTCGGCGATGCGTACCGCCTTGCAGGGCAGGGTGGTGAAGTCGCCCAGGTCGAGCGGCGCCTGCAGGCGCCCCATGGCGTCGGCATCCGGCACGCCTTCCACCTGTACCAGGTAGGTCTTGGCTTCCTTGCGATCGGGGTGGGCAATCTTGTGCTGCAATTTGCCATCGTCGGTCATCAGCATCAACCCCTCGCTGTCATAGTCGAGGCGGCCGGCCGGGTAGACGTTCGGGATCTTGATGTAATCGGCCAGGGTTTCCTTATCCCCGGAGGGGGAAAACTGGCACAATACCTGGAAAGGTTTATTAAAAAGTATCAGGGGCATAGGTTGGTAGTATAGCGCCCAGTAAAATACTGGTGCATAATGTGGAACGCCAGTGTCTTATGTCTTATAGAAGACTGCCAAACCCCTTCTTCGGAGAACACGATGTACCAACATATCAAAGTACCTGCCGACGGCCAGAAAATCACCGTTAATGCCGATTATTCCCTGAGCGTGCCTGACACCCCGATCATCCCTTACCTGGAAGGCGACGGCACCGGCGTCGACATCACCCCGGTGATGATCAAGGTGGTGGACGCGGCGGTTGCCAAGTCGTACGGCGGCAAGCGCAAGATCAGCTGGATGGAAATCTTCGCCGGCGAAAAGTCGACCAAGGTCTACGGCCCGGACGTATGGCTGCCGGAAGAAACCCTGAAGGTACTGAAGGACTACGTCGTGTCGATCAAGGGCCCGCTGACCACCCCGGTCGGCGGCGGCATCCGTTCCCTGAACGTGGCCCTGCGCCAGGAGCTGGACCTGTACGTCTGCCTGCGCCCCGTACGCTACTTCAAAGGCGTGCCATCGCCAGTACGCGAGCCTGAGAAGACCGATATGGTGATCTTCCGCGAGAACTCGGAAGACATCTACGCCGGCATTGAATGGCAGGAAGGCTCGGAAGGCGCCAAGAAGCTGATCGAATTCCTGACCAGGGAAATGGGCGTGAAGAAGATCCGCTTCCCTGAAACTTCGGGCATCGGCATCAAGCCGGTGTCGATCGAAGGCACCGAGCGCCTGGTGCGCAAGGCGATCCAGTACGCGATCGACAACGACAAGCCGTCCGTGACCATTGTCCACAAGGGCAACATCATGAAGTACACCGAAGGTGGCTTCCGTGACTGGGCCTACGCGCTGGCGCAGAAGGAATTCGGTGCTGAGCTGATCGATGGCGGCCCATGGTGCAAGTTCAAGAATCCGAAGACCGGCCGCGAGATCACCGTCAAGGATTCGATCGCCGACGCCTTCCTGCAGCAGATCCTGCTGCGTCCTGCGGAGTACTCGGTGATCGCCACCCTGAACCTGAACGGCGACTACATCTCCGATGCGCTGGCGGCGCAAGTGGGCGGCATCGGCATCGCACCGGGCGCCAACCTGTCCGACTCCGTGGCCATGTTCGAAGCGACCCACGGCACCGCGCCCAAGTATGCAGGCAAGGATTACGTGAATCCGGGTTCGCTGATCCTGTCGGCTGAAATGATGCTGCGCCACATGGGCTGGACCGAGGCTGCCGACCTGATCATCTCCGCGATGGAAAAGGCCATCACCTCCAAGAAGGTCACCTACGACTTCGCCCGCCTGATGGAAGGCGCGACCCAGGTGTCGTGCTCCGGCTTCGGCGACGTGATGATCGAACAGATGTAATCGATCCGGCTTCAAGCCAAACCCCATTTCCGCGAGGACATGGGGTTTTTATTTTTCTCGGCTGGGGCAGCCCTTCAACGTTGGCGCAAGCTGACTACTTGCCGCTATCGCAGGTATGCGAGATACGCGTCCAGACGGTACGCGAACGGGTTTTCATGGTCGGCGTGCCCGCTTGCATGCGGTCGAGCGCCATGCGGATGCCGGCTTTTTCTTCTGGGTCGGTGCTATTCTCCATTTCTGCCTTCATGCGTGCAATGGTGGCGGCGTAAGTCGCGTCGCTCTGCTTTTGCATGCCCGGCAGCTCGGCCAGTTGCTGTTTGGCGCGTGCACGGATCTCGGGCGTCTCACCATGCTCGGCCTGCTGTTTGAGCAAAGGCGACAGGACTGACATATTGGGCGCGGCGCCGGTCGTCACCATCGTCATATCCGATAGAAATTCCCAGCGCTCCTTGTCGAGTTGGTGCACGGTCAAGTCAAGCCTGCCGAAAGAGCAATTGGCGGTCTGGGTAAAGCCATCCTTGATTCTGGTTATCGACTGCACCGTGCAAGCTTCGGCTTGCGGCGGCAAGGGCAGCGTCCCGCCGGTCACGGCCTTGACGCAATGCGTGACCGGAGCACTGCCCTTGAACTCACGCGTGGCGCTATTTGCGCCGGCTTGCCAGCGTGCGGTTGTATCGCCGTGCTCACCCTCGGTGGTCAAGCGGACTTGGGTAGGGTTGCCGCTGAAGGCCATCGTACCGTCGGTATCGATGCGGTACAGGCCCAGTGGCGGCAATTCGATGGGCGCCGCCAGACTTGTCTCGCTAGTTAATGCGCCTGCCGCCAACAGAAGGGCAGCCAGCAGGCGGTGCGTTGTATGCAATTCGAATGTCGACATTTATTTTCCTTTTGTTTGTTAAGTTATTGCCACTGGCTATGGTTCAGGCGCTTGAGGCCAAGTTGCTCACATAGCGTCGTGAATTCGGCTTCATGGTGATAGCTGTATAGAAGGGCATTCCAGTTATCGCCGCCGTCGTCGAAGACGGCCAGCCGCCGTTCGTTGTCGTTTGCACGGTCTTGCAGCGCATTCAGCATCGTGGTGACGGCGGCCGTTCCTTGCTGCGCCGTATTGGCAAGCCCTGCTGCGGGTAATTGCCATGCTTCGCACAGGGCCGTTGCCTGGGCGGCCAACGTGGCGTCATCCTTCAAATCGGCGTGCAGCGCCAGGCCA
Organism: Duganella sp. Root336D2; assembly: GCF_001425005.1. GTDB lineage: Bacteria > Pseudomonadota > Gammaproteobacteria > Burkholderiales > Burkholderiaceae_D > Rugamonas. The sequence continues at coordinate 371,858 of NZ_LMDB01000037.1, forward strand.
CGCGCTGCCAACGTCGCCATCAGCGTATGGATAGGCGGCATGGTTTTGCGCTTGCCCAGCGCCTGCCTGGCGGCGTCGGTTAGGGCAGGCTGCTCGCCGCACACCAGCTCGATCCAGCGGGCGTACGCTTCGGCTTTGGTCAGGACATAGTCACGCTTGGGTTTTGGTCTGGCGGTAGCGGGCAAGCCCTCAGCCGGGTCCCGCACGCAGCTGCGCCAGGCGTCGCGCGTTGGTCGAACGTGAGTGCGGTAGTAGTCGACCAGTTCGTGCGGATAGTAGGGCAGGTGGCGGAACGCGCTGTCGTCGACATCGAAGGCACAAACGGCAAGGCCCAGGTGCAGCGGGAAATATTCGAATGCCGACTTGCCGTCCCCGACCTGCTCGCGGTAGCCGAAAGCCTTCATCAGCCTGGGCCACTGCTTCATGTAGGTGGCAAATGCCTGCGGCCAGGTTGCGGGCGGCTGCAGCAGCGCACCCACCAGCTGCTCCTCGTGCGGCATCGCCTTATGCTCAATATCGAGATCAGCCGGGTAGCGCTCACCTGGCGCGAAGGCTTTGCGCACCATCGTAAACAGGACTGGATTGCCGCCCGGCGTGAACCAGTTGTCCAGATGCGTCACCTGCGCACCATCGTCATCGAAGCAGACCAAGGCGAACAGCAGCATCCAGCTAGCTGTTTGGTCAACCTGCAGGCGCAGCCGATGATCGGGAAACAGCTTGGCGCACAAGTCTGCCGCCTGCTGAAGTAAGGGCAGGTAGTCACCATGGAAGTGGTGACGCAGCAAGTCGAGCGAGTCGCCGCGAGCGTAGCGCTGCAGCAGTCCCCGGGCCAGGTGGCTGGGTACTGCCAGCAGGCTGTATTGGTGCGGATTGTCGGGTTCTTCCAGTGCCTTTCGGATCGCCCCGCTTGCCAACCGTTCATGACTTTCGACCTGGTAGCTTGTTGATTCCACGGTGGCGGTGAGATTGCGCGGCTTATGCATATGAAAAACTTATCCTAAAGATAAGTCTATCTTACCCCAGCGCACAAAAATTCCCGCGTTGATTCGCCAAATCATGGGAATGCTGGCGGGGGCTGCTTTAATTATGCCGGTAATGCAGGCAGGCCAGTTGCGCGCCGCCGACCACGGCGGTAATGGGGGACGGGCCTGCCAGCGCGAAGCCGGCGCGTTCCAGGACCCGGGCGGAGGCGGCGTTGGCAATGGTGACGTGGGCGTCGAGGCCGGCCAGCTCCCAGCGGCCATATGCCAGTTCCATCAGGTGCGACAGCGCGGCACCCGCCAGGCCGCGGCCAATGGCGGACGCTGCAATGCGATAGCCGACTTCGGCCCGGCCACCGATGCGGTCGATATCTTTCAGGTTGCAGCGGCCAAGAATGCCCCCGTCTTCAATCAACAGGCAGGGATGCAGGCTGCCGGCCGAATAGCGGGCCAGGTATTCCTCTATATGTGCCGCTACGCCGGACAGCTTGTAAAAGTCGGGCGTTCGCGCATCGACCTGCGATTCGAACCAATCGCGGTTGGCGAGCTCGAACGCAAGCAGGGCTGGCGTGTCGGCTAGGCTGAGAGTGCGTATTTGCATGACGAAATCAGCATAGTAGTTGCCGGGCAAGGTGCGAAAAAAAACCCCGCAGGGCGGGGCTTTTGCTGATCCGAGGCCAGGGTTAGCTGGATTGGATGTTGGAAGCTTGCTTGCCTTTAGGGCCTTGCGTGACTTCGAACTGCACTTTTTGACCTTCTTTCAGGGTCTTGAAGCCGTTCATGTTAATAGCGGAAAAGTGCGCGAACAAATCCTCACCGCCATCATCAGGAGTGATGAAGCCAAAACCTTTGGAGTCATTGAACCACTTAACGGTACCAGTTGCCATATTAAAAAAACCTTCATTAAAAACGAATCACACGAGCCATAAAAGCAAGAAGCTTCCTGCCCCCTCCTCGACAACTCACTTCTTACCGGCATGTACAGAACTGCACAATGTCGATATCGCATTGTTGGCGGAACAATTTTTAATGTCAAGCGCTTTCACTAGCACACGGTGAGCTTTTTGCAACAGCTATTTTTGAGGCCCCTTGATTTATGCCAACCTGACCGCCATCTGCGGCAATCGGCGAAAACGCGTAAGATGAGTACTGGTGGAAATGGCCCTCTTAAATGGGCGTTGCAACTAGTCTGAAAGCATTAGAATATAAGCGTATGGCAACCAAGCATGACACCGAAACCGTCCTGGAACGGCAGGCAATAAAGCCGCCACCTATGTACCAGGTGGCGCTCTTGAACGACGACTACACTCCGATGGAGTTTGTAGTCGCCATCATCCAGGAGTATTTCAATAAGGACCGGGAGACGGCCACACAAATTATGCTGAGTGTCCATCGCTACGGCAAAGGCGTGTGCGGCGTTTTCTCTAAAGATATAGCTTCAACCAAAGTGGAGTTTGTTTTAACGCATGCACGCAAGGCGGGGCACCCCCTGCAATGTGTGATGGAGGAAGTATGATTGCGCAGGAATTGGAAGTAAGTTTGCATATGGCGTTTGTCGAAGCGCGGCAGGCACGACACGAGTTCATCACCGTGGAGCACTTGCTGCTGGCGCTGCTTGACAATCCATCGGCAGCCGAGGTGCTGCGCGCCTGCGCAGTGAATATTGAGGACCTGCGCAAAACGCTGACCAACTTCATCGGCGATAACACCCCGACCGTGCCTGGCACCGGCGAAGTGGATACCCAGCCTACCCTGGGCTTCCAGCGCGTGATCCAGCGCGCGATCATGCACGTGCAGTCGGCTTCCAACGGCAAGAAGGAAGTGACCGGCGCCAACGTGCTGGTGGCCATCTTCGGTGAAAAAGACTCGCACGCGGTGTACTACCTGCACCAGCAGGGCGTCACCCGCCTGGACGTGGTCAACTTCATCTCGCACGGCGTGCGCAAGGACCAGCAGATGGAGTCCGGCAAGGCCTCCGAGGGCGTGGAAGAGGGCAGCGTGCCGGAAGGCCAGGCCAAGGAATCGCCGCTGGACCAGTTCACGCAGAACCTGAACAAGTCGGCCGCCGAGGGCAAGATCGACCCGCTGATCGGCCGCGAAGACGAAGTGGACCGTGTGATCCAGGTCCTGTGCCGCCGCCGCAAGAACAACCCGCTGCTGGTGGGCGAGGCTGGCGTGGGCAAGACCGCCATTGCGGAAGGCCTGGCTTACCGCATCACCCAGGGCGACGTGCCGGAAGTGCTGTCGAGCGCTGTGGTCTACTCGCTGGACATGGGTGCGCTGCTGGCCGGCACCAAGTACCGCGGCGACTTCGAGCAGCGCCTGAAGGCGGTGCTGAAGCAGCTGAAAGACAACCCGAACGGCATCCTGTTCATCGACGAGATCCACACCATCATCGGTGCCGGTTCGGCCTCGGGCGGCACGCTGGACGCGTCCAACCTGCTGAAACCGGCCCTGGCCAACGGCCAGCTGAAGTGCATCGGTGCGACCACCTTCACTGAGTTCCGTGGGGTGTTCGAAAAAGACCATGCGCTGAGCCGCCGCTTCCAGAAGGTCGACGTCAACGAGCCGACCGTGGAGCAAACCGTGCAGATCCTGCGCGGCCTGAAGTCGCGTTTCGAAGAACACCATGGCGTGAAGTATTCGTCGTCGGCGCTGTCGACTGCGGCCGAACTGGCGGCGCGTTTCATCAACGACCGCCACCTGCCGGACAAGGCGATCGACGTGATCGACGAGGCGGGCGCCGCGCAGCGTATCCTGCCGAAGTCGAAGCAGAAGAAAACCATCGGCAAGGCCGAGATTGAGGAAATCATTTCCAAGATCGCGCGCATCCCGCCGCAGACCGTCAACCAGGACGACCGCAGCAAGCTGGCCACCATCGACCGCGACCTGCGCAACGTGGTGTTCGGCCAGGATCCTGCGATCGAAGCGCTGGCTTCCGCGATCAAGATGTCGCGCGCCGGCCTGGGCAAGCAAGACAAGCCTATCGGTTCCTTCCTGTTCTCCGGTCCGACCGGCGTCGGCAAGACCGAAGTGGCCAAGCAGCTCGCCTTCATTCTGGGCATTGAGCTGATCCGCTTTGACATGTCGGAATATATGGAGCGCCATGCGGTGAGCCGTCTGATCGGCGCGCCTCCTGGCTACGTGGGTTACGACCAGGGCGGCCTGCTGACCGAAGCAATCACCAAGAAGCCGCACGCGGTGCTGCTGCTGGACGAGATCGAGAAGGCGCATCCTGACATCTTCAATATCCTGCTGCAGGTCATGGACCACGGCACGCTGACCGACAACAACGGCCGTAAAGCCGATTTCCGCAACGTGATCATCATCATGACCACCAATGCGGGTGCGGAAAGCTTGCAGAAGCGTTCGATCGGTTTCACCGACAGCAAGGAAGCAGGCGACGAGATGGCGGACATCAAGCGCATGTTCACGCCGGAGTTCCGCAACCGCCTGGACGCGACCATCAGCTTCCGCGCACTGGACGAGGAAATCATCCTGCGCGTGGTGGACAAGTTCCTGATGCAGCTGGAAGAGCAGCTGCACGAGAAAAAGGTGGAAGCGATCTTCAGCGAGAAACTGCGTAAGTTCCTGTCGAAGAAGGGCTTCGATCCTTTGATGGGCGCGCGCCCGATGTCGCGCCTGATCCAGGACATGATCCGCAAGGCGCTGGCCGACGAACTGCTGTTCGGCAAGCTGGTGTCCGGCGGCCGCGTGATCGTGGACCTGGACGAAGCCGAAGCCATCAAACTGGAGTTCCCGGAACCGGATGCGGCGCCTACGCCACCCCCGGAGACCGTTGAAGTCGAATAAGCGGTACTCCGCTTGCGAAAACCCGCCCGGCTTTGGGCGGGTTTTTTTTCGCTCAGAATTCCTGCAATTGCTTGAGGGCCGCCACGCGGCGGCGCGAGACTTCCACCGTCATACCGGCGATACGCAAGGACAAGGCGCCGCCTTCGCCGTTCTCGACGCCTTGCACGGCGGCCAGGTTGACGATGTGGCGGCGGCTGGCGCGGAAGAACTGCTGCGGGTCGAGGCGCTGCTCGACTTGCAGCAGCGAGCGCGCCAGCAGCGGTGCGGAGCCGTTGAAGTAGAGGCGGGTGTAGTTGCCTTCCGACTCGAACAGGCGGATGTCTTCCAGCCGCACGAACCAGCAGCGCTCGCCGTCGCGGATGAACAGCTTGCGTGGCGCGGCGCTGGGCGGCGGCGCCAGGCCCAGGCGAGCGGCGGCTCGCTCCAGCGCCGCGGCCAGGCGTTGCGGTTCGATGGGCTTCATCAGGTAATCGAGCGCACTGGCTTCGAAGGCCTGCAGGGCGTACTGGTCGAAGGCGGTGGTGAAGATCACTTCCGGCGCCTCGTCCAGTGTGGCCAGCAGGTCGAAGCCGCTGCCGCCCGGCATCTGCACGTCCAGCAGCAGCAGGTCCGGTTGCAGGGTTGCGATCTGCAGCGCCGCTTCGGCGGCATTGGCCGCTTCCCCGACGATACTGACGCCGGGATGGGAGGCCAGCAGGCGCCGCAATTCGGCGCGCGCCAGACGTTCGTCGTCGACGACCAGGATGCGCATCATGCGGCCACCGGGAATTGCAAGGTGGCGCGTACCCAGCCGCTGTTCTCGCTCAATTGCAGGCTCGCTTCGTCGCCTAAGGACAAGGCCAGGCGCTTGCGGGTGTTGCTAAGGCCAACCTTGGTGGAGTTGCCGAACGAGCGGATGGCGCCCGCGTTGGCGATCTCGATCAGGGCGTTGTCGCCGGCACGGCGGGCGGTGATCAGGATGTCGCTGCCGGTCTTGCTCATCTCCACGCCGTACTTGACGGCGTTTTCCACCAGAGTCTGCAATGACATGGGTGGAACCATGACCTGTTCCAGCCCCGGTTCGACGGTGATGCTGGCGCGCAAGCGCTCTTCAAAGCGGATTTTTTCAATGGCCAGGTAGGCTTCGACTGCTTCCAGTTCCTTTTGCAGCGGCACCTTGTGCAATTCGCCTGTCTGCAGGGTATAGCGCATCAGGCTCGCCAACTGGTCGATCATCTGCGAGGCCGAATCGGGTTCTTGGTAGACCAGCGCGCGGATGCTGTTCAGGCTATTGAAGAAGAAATGCGGATTGACCTGGGCTTGCAGCGCGCGCAATTCGGAGTCCTTGGCCTGCACCTCCATGCGCAGGGCGCTCGCTTCGAACTGGTTTGCGCGGCGGATAGCCAGCGCCACCATATAAGCAAGCTGCCAGCCGACGAAAACGCAGCTCCAAAGGGTAGCCGAAGGCGCCATCCATGCCCAGCTGCTGTCGAATTTCCCCTGCAAGAAATAGATCGCCGCCGCTACGCTCAGCGCCTGCAGCGGTCCTAACAAAAGCGACGGGCCTACGAACATGCGCCACTTGATCGTGCCGGTATTCCAGCTGCGGGCCTTGATCAAACGGTGCCAAAGGTCCGACAGCAAGGCGCCGCTGGCCGCGGTCCAGACGCAGGTGGCCAGCACGCCGGGCAAGTTGAGGAAATGGCTGTAAATTACCGCGACAACGAGGAAGATCAGTGTCCAGCCGAGGCCTTGCATGATCCAGTACCAGTTAAGCCTTGCCAACAAAGGACGCCGGAGTTCTGTCATAGGAGCGGTTAGTGGAGGAATTGGTCGGTGCGAGCATACATCCATTCTGCATCGTCGTACATCATGAAATAACGGGCTGGTTAGCGCCCGTGATCTCCACCGCGACGCCGCCTACTTTCAACGCCAGGGAGCCGCCGGCTGTCTGGACGATGCGATCGACATCGGCAAGGTTGACGATATGGCGGCTGCTGGCGCGGAGAAATTGCTGCGGGTCGAGCAGCTTCTCCAACTGCGGCAGCGGGCGTGCAATCAGCGGCGAGCCGCCGTCGAAATAGGCGCGTGTTTGCTGGCCTTCCGATTCAAACAGGCGAATATCCATCAGGCGCACGAGCCAGTATCGGTCGCCGTCGCGGATGAAAAGCTTGCCCGGCTTCCCGCCCATTCCGGCTCGCACTGCAGCGCGTTCCAATGCGGCTGCAAGGCGTTGCGGGTGGATGGGCTTGAGCAGGTAGTCGGCCGGGCAGGGGCCTTGGCCTGTAGTGAAGATAATCTCCGGTACCTCGTTGAGTGCGTCGAGCAGGTCGAAGCCGCTGCCGCCCGGCATTTGAACATTCAGCAGGATCAATTCCGGCGTCAAAGCGGCGGCTTGGGCAATGCCGTCGCCAACGTCCGCCGCCTCGCCGACGATTTCGAAATGCGCGTGGCCAGCCAGCAGGCGGCGCAGTTCCTTGCGCGCCAGCCGTTCATCGTCGACGACCAGCACGCGCATCATGATGACAAAGGAAAGGTAACAGTGGCGCGCACCCAGCCATCGCGCTCCACCAGGTCCAGGCTGGAATTTCCGCCTTTGGCATGCAGCAGACGTTTGCGGGCATTGGCCAGGCCGACGCGGGTCGAATTGCCAAGCTTGGCCAGCGTGCCACGGTTGGCTACCTCGATCTGTGCGCGGCCATTGGCCTGGCTGGCGCTGATGCGGATTTCCGTTCCAACGCTGCTTTGCTCGACGCCGTATTTGACCGCGTTTTCCACCAGCGTCTGCACGGCCATTGGCGGGATCGTCACCGCGCCCATCTCGCCGGCGATGTCGATGGCGACATTCAAGCGTTCTTCAAAACGGATCTTTTCGATGGCGAGATATGACTGCACTGCCTCCATTTCTTCTTTCAGCGGTACGGTGTCGGCATAGCTGGAAGCGAGCGTATAGCGCATCAGCGTTGCCAGCTGGTCGATCATCTGCGCGGCCGAGTGCGGGTTCTCGAAGATCAGCGCCCGCACGCTGTTCAGGCTATTGAAAAAGAAGTGCGGGTTGACCTGGGCCTGCAGTGCCTTCAGTTCGGCCTCCTTGGCCAGCACGTCGAGACGCAGCGCCTCCGATTCGAAGCGGTTGGCGCGGCGCAAGGCCGTGGCAGCCATATAGCACACCTGCCACGCCGTCATGATGCCGGACCAGAACAGGATCAGCATCGGCAGCCAGCTACCGCCGTCGGCCACGCCAACCAGTGTGCGCGCGATGAAAGTGACGGCAGCCAGTTGCAATGGACCGAGGATGAAGATGGCCACGGCGACCTGGCGCCAGTCCGCCTTGCGCGAGTTCCATTCGCGCAGCTTCATGTACCGGCGCCATAAGTCGGTCAGCACCAGGCCGCTGACGCCATCCAGGATGCAGGCCAGGACCGCGCCTGGCTTTTCCAGGAAGGGGCCGTTGACCAGCATGATGAAAGCAGTGATGGCGCTCCAGCCCAGTCCTTGCAGGATCCAGTACCAGTTGATGCGCGCAAGTAGCGGTGTACGAAGTTTATTCATTGCGCTCTATCTCAGGCGGCGAGCGGGAAACGCAAGGTAGCCGTCACCCAGCCATCGTGTTCGCTCAAGTCCAGGCTGGATTGTCCGCCCTTTGCCAGTTCCAGCCGTTTGCGTGCATTGCCCATGCCAACCTTGGTCGAGCCGGCATTGGCGAGCAGCGAGCCCTGGTTGGCGACTTCGATCACTGCATGGCCGCCCGACTGGCGTGCGGTGATGCGGATCTCGCTGCCGTCGGTACGGCGCTCGACGCCGTATTTGACCGCATTTTCAACCAGGGTCTGCAAAGTCATTGGCGGAATCGTCACGTGCGCCATCCCGTCGCCGATCTCAAAATGCGCGCGCAAGCGTTCCTCGAAGCGGAGCTTCTCGATGCCCAGGTAGGCGTGCACGGCATCCAGTTCCTGCTTCAGCGGCACGCAATCGCTGAACGTGGACATGAGCGTGTAGCGCATCAGGGTAGCAAGCTGGTCGACCATATGGGCGGCGTTGTCGATGTTTTCGTACATCAGGGCGCGGACGCTGTTCAGGCTATTGAAGAAAAAGTGCGGGTTGACCTGCGATTGCAAGGCCCGCAGTTCGGCGTCCTTTGCCAGCACTTCCAGTCGAAGTGCTTCGGCCTCGAGCCTCGAGGCGCGGCGCAGCGCAACCGCCGCCATGTAGCAGATGGTCCATCCCAGCATGACGGCGCACCAGAAGGCCAGTTCTATTGAAATGCGCTCCGGACGGCCGACATCGGCCAGGTGAGGCGCGAAGATGTAGGTTGCCAGCTCCGAGATCGCAGTCTGCAAGGGTGCCAGTACCAGCACTGCGGCAGCTGGCAGCCGCCAATCGTTGCCATGGCGGTTCCAGCGCCATGCCTTGAAGATGCGGTGCCATGCGCTGGTGAACATCCAGCCGCTGCCAAAAACCAGGATGAATGAGGCCAGTATCTTGGCATTCGTATAGCGGTTGTTGCCGAGGATGATCAACAGGAACAGCGTTCCCCAGCCAATGATTTGTAGCGCAGAGAACCAGCCAAGGCGGGAGACGGGGGCGCGGTTGTGGTCCATGTAGTGGAATCCTTTATGCTGCGACCGGAAAGCGCAAGGTTGCGCGCACCCAGCCGTCGATTTCAGCAAGATCGAGGGTGGCATGCTCGCCTTTGGATAGCGCCAAACGCTTGCGTGCATTGCTCACGCCAACTCCGGCCGATTTGCCGCCTGCCAGGATGCGGCCGCGGTTTGCTACTTCGATGATGGCAGTTCCGCCGGTACGTTGCGCGCGGATGCTGATTGCGCTGCCGCTCGAGGACGGTTCGACGCCGTATTTCACAGCGTTTTCCACCAGCGTTTGCAGCGCCATCGGCGGGACCATGATCGCTTCCATGTCCTTGCCTATGTCGATAGCGAATTGCAGCCGTTCTTCGAAGCGAATTTTCTCGATCGCCAGGTAGGCGTTCACGGCGCTCAGTTCTTCTTGCAGCGGCAGGCGCTGGTTGCTGCGCAGCGACAGTGCGGCCATGTAGCAGACATTCCATGCCAGCATGACGCCGCTCCAGAACGACAGCAGGATCAATTTCCACGGCAACCCGCCGCCTTGCCAGCCGGGACCTGTCAGGAAACGGTCCATTTCGAGATTGCCGACGCTCTGGATGACTCCCAGCAGGATCGCCGCTCCGACTGCAACCGGCCAGGTGAGGTGTTTGCCGCGGCGCTGCCTGGTATTGCACAGTTGGCGCCACGCGCAGCTCAAGGCCAGGCCACTCAAGCCGCACCAGGCGGATAGCGGGAACAGGATGATTTCCAGCCGGTTGACCAGGGCGACGAACAGCGCGACGCCGGCCCAGCCAGTGACTTGCAGCGGCCAAAAATAGTGTGCTCTTTTCATGGAATGGAAGCATAACGCACGCAGAAGGATGCCGTTCCGGCGATATGACGAGTGGTCGGATCGGATGACAGGCGGTTGCTCAGGGGCGGTGTGAGCGACCGCGGGCGCGCAAGGGGAAAATGAACCAGGTGCCAATCAGCAGCAGGAAGGCGGCCAGGCCGCCGGCTGCGCTTCCCATGTCGCTTCCTGTGACCATATACAGGACCACGGCGATGTCCAGCGCCAGGCCGGCGGCAAGCGGTGCGAGGGCGTAGCAGATGGCGCGCGAAGAAATTTTGATCGCATGCATGGAGACCTGGCCCGGTTCGGCCAGGCGATGGTAGGCAGCAGGCAGCATGACCAGTGCGATGGCCACCACCACCAGCGCCAGGGCGGCGGCATGGCAGTCCTGGGCGTAGACCGGCAGCTTCTCGAAGCGGTCGTTGAAGACGGCAATGGACTGGAAGCCGAACAGTGCCTGGATACCTGGCAGTATCATGCGCGCCTCTTCAATGATGCGGCCCATCTGTTCTTTTAGTGTCTCTTGTTCGGTGTGCTCGTCCATGCCGTCGATTTTAGCGAGCAGCCGGTTTCGCAGGCGCGCGCCTGTCCCGCCAGGATACCGTGCGCGACAAGACCCGCGCCGTAGACGGACATATGGTCGTCGTCGAAATACAGGGCTTTGGCGTCCTTGACGGCGTAGCAACGCGCTGCATCGCAAAACAACGATTCCGGCCGCACGATGCGCACGCCGGCAGGCAATTCGCCCAACCGTTGCTCGACATAGGCGCTGCGACGGCGCCACCAGTCCAGGGTGACACCGTCAACGGTGCGTGGATCCTCGGCCTGGCGTATCAGCTTGTCCACCTGGCGCGGCAGTTCCGGCGCTTGCAATACCACGGTCACGCGTTTGCCTGCGCCGACAAAGCGGTTCAATATCGTCTTGTACGATGCCCAGATGGCGCTGCGCTTGGCATCGGAGAATTCGTCCGGCAAGCGCGGGTAAATGCCTTCATGGTCGCCGAACAGCGCGCTGTGAAGGCGGTAGCTGACCACTACCTCCTTGATATGGGGATCGCCGGCGATGAAGTCGACCGTTTCGCGCGTCCAGTCGCTACAGCCGGGATTGAGGTCTGCGCGCTGATAGGAAGGCGAGCAGCCGCTGAAGCTGAACTGGCGCACTCCCTGGTGGCTGTCCTTCAACTCCACTGACAGCGCGTAAGCCAGTTCGATGGCATGGCTGTCGCCGAATACAGCCCATTCGCCGCCAGTTGCATTGAAAGCGCAGGCGTCCTGGGGTTTGCGGTAGTCCAGCCCTTTGGTATGGCAGACAGCCCGCTCTGGGCTTGCAGTGACGGTACGCAGGACCTCCTGCTGCTGTGGCGTAGTTTTCACGCTTCGCATACCATCGGTTTTGTGGCCGGCCAAGCCGATGCCGAAAAACAGCAGCGAGCCGGCGATGGCAAACGCGAAGACTTGCGGGCGGCCGAACTTGCTGCGGTTGCGGAACGGCTTTTCGACAAACTGCCAGCTAAGGTAGGCCAGCACCATGGTCAACGCAACCAGGCTGGCCATCAACGCGGTGCTGGGGCCTTCCATGCTGCGATGGCGCGCGAACGCCAGGAGCGGCTGGTGCCACAGGTAGGCGCTGTAGCTGACCAGGCCCACCCCGACCAGGATCCTGCTGCCCAGGATCTTGCCGACCGTAGTCGGCGGCGCCGCGAACAGGATGATCATTGCAGCGCCAACCGTGGGCAGCAGCGCATATACGCTGGGGAAGGGCGTGTATTTGTCGAAGGCGAAAATACTGATGCCGATCAGGCCAAGCCCCGCCAGGCTGGCCAGTTCGCGGGTGCGCTGCGCATACTCTCCGGCGCCCGGCCGCGACATGTAATACGCGCACAGGGCGCCGATGGCCAGTTCCCAGCCGCGTGTGGGCAGCAGGAAGAAGGTGGCAGTCGGATCCTTGGCAACGCCCCATTGTGCTGCAGCCAGGCTGGCGAGCGCCGTACCTGCCAGCACCGCAAGCAGCACGCGTTGGTCGCGGCGCCAGAACAGCATCAGGAACAGGGGGAAGAGCAGGTAGAACTGTTCTTCCACCGCCAGGCTCCAGGTGTGGAGCAGCGGCTTGAATTCGGCGGAAGAATCGAAATAATCGCTCTGTTGCCAGAACAGGATATTCGATGCAAAGACAGTGACGGCCAGCAGGCTTTGCCCAAAGCTTTTCAAATCATCGGGCACCAGCCAGAACCAGGCGAACGGCAGGCAGGCGAGCAGCAGCAGGAATAGCGCGGGCAAGATGCGGCGCGCCCGCCTTTCGTAGAAATTCAGGATCGAGAACTGGCCGGCTTGCAGTTCATGGATCAGGATCGTCGTGATCAGGTAGCCGCTGATGACGAAGAAAATATCGACCCCAACGAAGCCGCCGCCGAACAGCTGGAACCCTGCGTGAAACAGGATTACCGGCAGGACGGCAACCGCCCGTAGACCATCAATTTCCCTGCGATATTCCATGAATTGCCCCTGAAATCAAGGCAAGACGATACTACGGCATTGTAATTGATGCAATATTATGTGGTTTCGATGCCGCAGGCGCACTAGGTTTCCTGTTCTTCGCGCAAACGGCGCCAGAGCGTCGTGCGGCTGACGCCCAGGTAGTCAGCCGCGGCGTCGCGGCGGCCGCCGAAACGTGCCAGTACTTCGGTGACGCGTTCCGGTGCGCTCGCGCGTGGCGCCGATGCGAACGGTGCGGCCAGTTGCGGTGCCGTGTGCGGGGACGCGCCCAGTTCCGGCGCAACGCCGATGACGAAGCTTGGTGTCAGGGCTTGCAGCGGTTCGGCGGCGAGGAATAGCGCCAGGCGTTCGGTCAGGTTGCGCAGTTCCCTCACATTGCCCGGCCAATCGTAGCGCAGCAGCAGCGGGGCGCAGGCGGCTAGTTCGGCCGGCAGGTTCGGGTGGGCGCGTGCGCCCAGGCTGGCCAGTGCGGTGCGCAATGACCATTCGGCCAGCGGCTGGATGTCGGTTGGACGGTCGCGCAGCGGCGGCAGCGACAGGCGCAGCACGGCCAGGCGGTAGAACAGGTCGGCGCGAAAGCGGCCTTCGCGCACGCGTGCCTCCAGGTCGCAATGGGTGGCGCTGATGATGCGCACGTTGACGGGAATCGGCCGCGTGCCGCCGACCCGCACCACTTCGCGTTCTTCCAGTACGCGCAGGAGCCGGGTCTGCAGCGCAAGCGGCATTTCGCCGATCTCGTCGAGGAACAGCGTGCCGCGGTTGGCTGCTTCAAACAGGCCCGCGTGGCCGCCGCGCCGCGCGCCGGTGAAGGCGCCTTCTTCGTGGCCGAACAATTCCGATTCCAGCAGCGATTCGGCGATGGCGCCGCAGTTCACGGCGACAAACGGCCGGTTGGCGCCGCCCAGGGTGCGCGGCGATTCGCGGTGGATGGCCTGCGCCACCAGTTCCTTGCCGCTGCCGGTTTCGCCCTGGATCAGCACTGTGGCGGGCGACTTCGCGTACAGCACGACCGCCTGGCGCACGCGCTCCATCGCCTCGGATTCACCGCGCAGGTCGGCCAGCCCATGTTTGGCGCGCAGGGTGTCGGCCACCACGTGGCGCCGGCTGCGATTGGTTTCGAGCTGCGCCAGGCGCGCCAGTTCCAGTGCATCGTCGAAGGCCTGGCGGATCGAGGCGGCGGAATAGACAAACACGCCGGTCAAGCCGGCTTCTTCAGCCAGGTCGGTAATCAAGCCTGCGCCGACAATGGCCTTGATGCCCGCAGCTTTCAGGTCGTTGATTTGCGCGCGCGCGTCTTCTTCGGTCGCGTACGTGCGCTGTTCGATCGGAACGCCGAAGGTGGCTGCGAACTCCGCCAGCGCGGGCATGTCCTCCTGGTAGGTGATCACGCCGATGCGGTCCGATACTTTGCGGGCGCGGGCCAGGGCCTGCATGAAGTCGAAACCGCTGGCCTTGGCGATCACCACCGGTATCGACAGGCGGCCTTTCAGGTAGGCCGCATTGGAACCTGCCGCGATCACCGCATCGCAGCGCTCGGCCGCCAGGCGTTCGCGGATGTGGCGCGCGGCTTCGTCGAAGCCGAGGTTGATCGGCTCGATATCGGCCAGGGCATCGTATTCCAGTGTGATATCGCGGAACAGTTCCGACAGGCGCGAGACTGAAACGGTCCAGATCACAGGCTTGTCGGCCGGGTCGAAGGGCAGGGGAGTGGAATGTCGCATGTTTCACCTGAAACGTTGCACGTGTTTCAATTTGGAACATTATACTCTGGCGCCGGCGTTGCAAGTACTTGATTTTGCTGGACCGGCGCGGCTGGCACGCCACTTGCACTATGGTCGGCAAACTCTCCATAACTGTTAAGGACATCATGAGCCAATATTCCGCAGGCGCCGCCTTTCGCAAGGCCGTGCAAGAAGAATCCCCGCTGCAGGTGGTCGGCGCGATCAACGCCAACCACGCCCTGTTGGCCAAGCGCGCCGGCTTCAAGGCGATCTACCTGTCGGGCGGCGGTGTGGCGGCCGGCTCGCTGGGCCTGCCGGACCTGGGCATTTCGAACCTGGACGACGTGCTGACCGACGTGCGCCGCATCACCGACGTATGCGACCTGCCGCTGCTGGTGGACGTCGATACCGGCTTCGGCTCCTCTGCTTTCAACGTGGCGCGCACCGTGAAGTCGATGATCAAGTTCGGCGCCGCAGCGATGCATATCGAAGACCAGGTCGGCGCCAAGCGCTGCGGCCACCGTCCGGGCAAGGAAATCGTGTCCAAAGGCGAGATGGTCGACCGCATCAAGGCTGCCGTGGATGCGCGCACCGATGAAAACTTCGTGATCATGGCCCGCACCGATGCGCTGGCCGTGGAAGGCCTGGATGCGGCCATCGAGCGCGCCGTGGCCTGCGTGGAAGCCGGCGCCGACATGATCTTCCCGGAGGCGATGATCTCGCTGGACATGTACAAGCAGTTCGCCGCGGCAGTTAAAGTGCCGGTACTGGCCAATATCACCGAATTCGGCTCGACCCCGCTGTTCACCGTGGAAGAGCTGAAGTCCGCCGACGTGGGTTTGGTGCTGTACCCGCTGTCAGCCTTCCGCGCCATGAACAAGGCTGCCGAGAATGTGTACACCGCGATCCGCCGCGATGGCACCCAGCAGAACGTGGTCGACACCATGCAGACCCGCGCCGAACTGTACGAGCGCATCAGCTATCACGATTTCGAGCAAAAACTGGACGCGCTGTTCGCAGCGGCCAAGAAATAATCCGAGGAGAGACCGCCATGACCGAACAAGCCCCAGCCTTCAAGCCCAAGAAATCCGTCGCCCTGTCCGGCGTTGCCGCCGGCAATACCGCCCTGTGCTCCGTCGGCAAGACCGGCAATGACCTGCATTACCGCGGCTACGACATCCTGGACGTCGCCACCACCTGCGAATTTGAAGAAATCGCCTACCTGCTGGTGCACGGCAAGCTGCCTAACCTGGCTGAACTGAAAGGCTACAAGAAGAAGCTGAAGTCCCTGCGCGGCCTGCCGCAAGGCGTGAAGTCCGCCCTGGAAGCGCTGCCGGCATCGGCCCACCCGATGGACGTGATGCGCACCGGCGTGTCCGTGCTCGGCTGCTGCCTGCCTGAGAAGGATGATCACAACATCGCCGGCGCGCGCGACATCGCCGACCGCCTGATGGCCTCCTTCGGCTCCATGCTGCTGTACTGGTACCACTTCAGCACCAACGGCAAGCGCATCGACGTGGAAACCGACGACGAAACCATCGGCGGCCACTTCCTGCACCTGCTGCACGGCGAAAAGCCGTCCGAATCGTGGGTGCGTGCGATGCACACCTCCCTGATCCTGTACGCGGAGCACGAGTTCAACGCCTCCACCTTCACCAGCCGCGTGATTTCCGGCACCGGTTCCGACATCCACTCCGCCATCACCGGCGCAATTGGCGCGCTGCGCGGACCGAAGCACGGCGGCGCCAACGAAGTCGCGCTGGATATCCAGCAGCGCTACGAAAACGCCGACGAAGCCGAAGCCGACATCCGCAACCGCGTCGCCAACAAGGAGGTCGTGATCGGCTTCGGCCACCCTGTATACACCATTTCCGATCCGCGCAACGTGGTGATCAAGGAAGTGGCGCGCTCCCTGTCGCAGGAAGCCGGTTCGATGAAGATGTTCGACATCGCCGAGCGCCTGGAATCCGTGATGTGGGAAATCAAAAAGATGTTCCCGAACCTGGACTGGTTCTCCGCCGTGTCGTACCACATGATGGGTGTCCCGACCGCCATGTTCACCCCGTTGTTCGTGATCTCCCGTACTTCGGGCTGGGCTGCCCATGTGATCGAACAGCGCATCGACAACAAGATCATTCGTCCAAGCGCCAACTACGTCGGCCCTGAAGACCTGGCCTTCGTACCACTGAAGGACCGCAAGTAATCATGAACACCCAATACCGCAAACAACTCCCAGGCACCAGGCTGGATTACTTCGACGCGCGCGAAGCTGTCGATGCGATCAAGCCGGGCGCCTACGCTACGCTGCCGTACACCTCGCGTGTGCTGGCGGAAAACCTGGTGCGCCGCTGCGACCCGTCCATGCTGACCGCGTCGCTGTCGCAGCTGATCGAGCGCAAGCGCGACCTGGACTTCCCATGGTTCCCGGCGCGCGTGGTGTGCCACGACATCCTGGGCCAGACCGCGCTGGTCGACCTGGCAGGCCTGCGCGACGCGATCGCGGAGCAGGGCGGCGACCCAGCCCTGGTCAACCCTGTGGTGCCGACGCAGCTGGTGGTCGACCATTCGCTGGCGGTGGAATGCGGCGGGTTCGATCCGGATGCGTTCAACAAGAACCGCGCCATCGAAGACCGCCGTAATGAAGACCGCTTCGACTTCATCAACTGGACCAAGAAGGCGTTCCAGAACGTCGACGTGATCCCGCCAGGCAACGGCATCCTGCACCAGATCAACCTGGAGCGCATGTCGCCCGTCATTCAGGTGAGCGACGGCGTAGCGTATCCGGACACCCTGGTCGGCACCGACTCCCACACCCCGATGGTGGACGCGCTGGGCGTGATCGCAATCGGCGTGGGCGGCCTGGAAGCGGAAACCGTGATGCTGGGCCGCGCCTCCTGGATGCGCCTGCCGGACATTATCGGCGTTGAGCTGACCGGTAAGCCGCAGCCTGGCATCACCGCCACCGACATCGTGCTGGCGCTGACTGAATTCCTGCGCAAGGAAAAAGTGGTCTCGGCTTACCTGGAGTTCCATGGCGAAGGTTCGACCGCGCTGACCCTGGGCGACCGCGCAACGATCTCCAATATGGCGCCTGAATTCGGCGCCACCGCGGCAATGTTCTCCATCGACGCGCAGACCATCAAGTACCTGAAGCTGACCGGCCGTGACGACGACCTGGTCGAATTGGTGGAAACTTACGCCAGGCACACCGGCCTGTGGTCGGACGACCTGGCCACCGCGGAGTACGAGCGCGTGCTGACGTTTGACCTGTCGAGCGTGGTGCGCAATATCGCCGGTCCGTCCAATCCGCACAAGCGCGTGCCGACCAGCGAGCTGGCCGCACGCGGCATTTCGGGCGTGGTGGAAAACGAGCCGGGCAAGATGCCTGACGGCGCCGTGATCATCGCCGCCATCACCAGCTGCACCAACACCAACAATCCGCGCAATATGATCGCCGCCGGCCTGTTGGCCCGCAATGCGAACAAGGCGGGCTTGCTGCGCAAACCATGGGTCAAGTCCTCGCTGGCGCCAGGCTCCAAGGCTGTCACGTTATACCTGGAAGAAGCGGGCCTGATGCCTGAACTGGAAAAGCTGGGCTTCGGCGTCGTCGCATATGCTTGCACCTCGTGCAACGGCATGTCCGGCGCGCTGGATCCCGTGATCCAGAAGGAAGTGGTCGAGCGCGACCTGTACGCCACCGCCGTCCTGTCGGGCAACCGCAACTTCGACGGCCGTATCCACCCGTACGCCAAGCAAGCCTTCCTGGCTTCGCCCCCGCTGGTGGTGGCCTACGCCATCGCCGGCACCATCCGCTTCGATATCGAGAAGGATGTGCTGGGCCATGACGCCGCCGGCAAGGCCATCACCCTGAAGGACCTGTGGCCGAGCGACGAAGAAATCGACGCCATCGTCGCTTCTTCCGTCAAGCCGGAACACTTCCGCAAAGTCTACATCCCGATGTTCGCGCGCAGCGAAGAAGCCGCCGAACGTGCCGAGCCGCTGTACGACTGGCGTCCGCAATCGACCTACATCCGCCGTCCGCCGTACTGGGAAGGTGCGCTGGCAGGCGAGCGTACCCTGAGCGGTATGCGCGCGCTGGCCGTGCTGGGCGATAACATCACCACCGACCACCTGTCGCCATCGAATGCGATCATGATGGATTCCGCTGCAGGCGAATACCTGCACAAAATGGGCTTGCCGGAAGAGGACTTCAACTCCTACGCCACCCACCGCGGCGACCACCTGACCGCGCAGCGCGCCACGTTCGCCAACCCGACGCTGAAAAACGAAATGGTGCGCAATGCCGACGGCAGCATCAAGGCCGGTTCGCTGGCCCGGGTGGAGCCGGAAGGCCAGGTGACCCGCATGTGGGAAGCCATCGAAACCTATATGGAGCGCAAGCAGCCGCTGATCGTGATCGCCGGCGCCGACTACGGCCAGGGTTCCTCGCGTGACTGGGCCGCCAAGGGCGTGCGCCTGGCCGGCGTGGAGGCCATTGTGGCCGAAGGCTTCGAGCGCATCCACCGCACCAACCTGGTGGGCATGGGCGTGCTGCCGCTGGAGTTCAAGCCGGGCGTGAACCGCCTGACCCTTGGCATCGACGGCACGGAGACTTTCGATGTCATCGGCAAGCGCTCACCGCGCGCCACCCTGACCCTGGTCATTAACCGCAAGAACGGCGAACGCGTTGAAGTACCGGTCACCTGCCGCCTCGATTCGTCGGAAGACGTATCGATCTACGAAGCAGGCGGCGTGCTTCAGCGTTTCGCGCAGGACTTCCTTGAATCGGCAAAGGCGGCATGATGGCACACGCACCGCAAATCAAGATAGCCGCCACCTATATGCGCGGCGGCACCAGCAAGGGCGTGTTCTTCCGGCTGCAGGACCTGCCGCAAGCGGCCCAGGTGCCAGGCAAGGCGCGCGACGCCTTGCTGCTGCGCGTGATCGGCAGCCCGGACCCTTATGGCAAGCAGATTGACGGCATGGGCGGCGCGACCTCGAGCACCAGCAAGACGGTGATCCTGTCCGCTTCCACCCGTTCCGACCATGACGTGGACTACCTGTTCGGCCAGGTTAGCATCGACAAGGCTTTTGTCGACTGGAGCGGCAACTGCGGCAACCTTTCCGCAGCGGTCGGGGCGTTCGCCATCAGCGGCGGACTGGTAGCTCCAGCCCGCGTGCCACGCGACGGCATGGCTGTGGTGCGCATCTGGCAAGCCAATATCGGCAAGACGATCATCGCGCATATTCCGATGAACAATGGCGAAGTGCAGGAAACCGGCGACTTCGAGCTTGATGGCGTGACCTTCCCGGCCGCCGAAGTGCAGCTTGAGTTCATTGACCCGGCGGCGGAAGAGGAGGGAGCGGGAGGTTCGATGTTCCCCACCGGCCGCCTGGTCGACGATCTGGAAGTCCCGGGCGTCGGTACACTGAGGGCAACCATGATCAACGCCGGCATTCCGACCATCTTCATCAATGCCGATGCTATCGGCTACACCGGCACGGAGCTGCAGGATGCGATCAACGGCGACGCCGCCGCACTGGCGAAGTTCGAAAACATCCGTGCCCACGGCGCGGTGCGCATGGGGTTGATCAAGGACGTGTCGGAAGCGGCCACGCGCCAGCACACGCCAAAGGTGGCCTTCGTCGCGCCGCCAACCGGCTACACCGCATCCAGCGGCAAGCAGGTGCAGGCCGGCGACATCGACCTGCTGGTGCGCGCCCTCTCGATGGGCAAGCTGCACCACGCGATGATGGGCACTGCAGCAGTGGCAATCGGCACGGCTGCCGCCATTCCCGGCACCCTGGTCAACCTGGCAGCCGGGGGCGGCGAACGTGAAGCGGTGCGTTTCGGCCATCCTTCCGGTACGCTGCGTGTTGGCGCCCAGGCCACGCAGGAGAATGGCGAGTGGACCGTGAAGAAAGCCATCATGAGCCGCAGCGCGCGGGTCCTGATGGAAGGCTGGGTGAGGGTGCCAGCCGCCTGATGCGCCAGGCTATGCGTTCGGCTTGACGGCCGGACGCTTGCGCGCCTGGACGCATGCAGGCCCACCGCGTCATCATCGCCTGATATCGTCGTCTTCGTCGTCATCGTCATAGAATTTACCGGGCGGGCCATATTCCCCGTTCTGGAACACCGGGCACCAGCCAAAGCTTGTGTCGAACATGGCGAGGTCGATGACCTTGTAGACGCCCGGCTGCGCAGCTTCCAGTGACACCATCCCGAAGGTGTAGTGGGTATAAATGCCGCCTACGCCCGAAATAGCCCGCTCGTGGAGCAGCTTCCAATCCCAACCTTGCACAACACCTGTCGCTTCCGGTAATGGGTCCAGGAATTCGATTTCGAATTCCTTGGCTACCTTGCAAAAGCAAGGGATGTTTTTTTGCCGGATCATTTCTTCCGAAATGAGATTCTTTGGCAGATTAATATGCAGGTACAGACTCACTACTTTCTCCTTGGGACACTGACATTTCGCGGCACGATGACTTCGCCGGTGAAATGCTGTTCAAATTTGCTGACGGGCTGAAAATACTGCTTACCATGCGGGTCACGGATAGCCACAACGCGTACGCCGTTTCGCGTAGTTACGCCGTCAACCACAACATAGTGCAGGAATCCTGGGGGATTGGCCTTCGGATTATCTGCAATCACCGCCATGATCGGCACGCCTTTCGACGTGTATTTTGCTACGTCATTCACGTTGCGGCCAGTCCATGCCATAGCCTTAACGTCCTCGGTGCGGAACAAACTGACCATGCGCGGCATGGTAGTGCCACCACCGGCCGGCGGTACTCGATCAATGAGCGCGCCAACTTCGACAGGCTTACCGAGAGTATCCATTATCATGGCCATCGAGTTCTGGCCGCAAGTTGGCTTTTGTCCCTGGTTCAGCACCAGGCGGTCCGTATTCCTTGGTAACCCCGTACGCGTAAAGGGATTTCTGCCAACGTCCGCATTCGGGTGAACATCATCCCCCGGGGCGGCGGCTTTAGGGGAAACCGACGTCGGCTTCCACAGACCGGCACCTTTGGCGCCGAGGAAGCCTCCAAGCAGGCCGCCACCCAGCATCGACCACTTCTGGCCGTCCGAGCCTTCGCCAAATATTTTCCCGCCAACCCAGCCCCCGCCCATTCCGCCAAGGATGCCGCCAATCAGCCCGCCGGCAGCGACGACGGGACCGGCAAGCACCACAGCTGCGCCTGCGCCGACGACGAACAGTGCGACATGCACCCAGGTCGGCACCAGGTCTTCGGCGTGCATATCGTCGGTCTGCACGGTCTCGCCACCAATATTCACGTTGGGAGAACCCTTGGTGATGGTGGCGCTGCAGGTGGTCTTGTCGTCGACGCGTGCGGCTGGCCAGCTATTGATGAAGACTTTGCCGCTGCCGGTCGCCACCTTTTCAGTATCCGTATGCTTGTCGCACTTCGCTGTGTCGAGGTGGGCGCGGATTGCACGCAGGCTGTTGGTGAAGACGTTGGGTGAGCCTGTGGTGGTGATGTTGCCCACTTCCTCTTTGGGCGCCCAACTCATGGTACTCATCACTTCACCTATGCCGCCACCGGCTGCTGCTGCGCCGCCGATGATGGCGGCGGCGGCCAGGCCGCCAGTGCCGACGACGGCCACCGCCGCCACCGCGATAGCTGCGGCGGCGATCAGGCCGCCCAGCAGCCAGCTCATGGTGGGGCTATGACCGATCGGGTCATTCAGCCTTGCTGCCGCTTGTGCCATGGCTAGGCCGCCTGCTGTTCGAGGAAATTGCGCACCGCGTCCAGATGCGGCAGACCCGGAACGTCCATTGGTGGATCGTAGATGGCCGCCAGGTGCAGGTTGTCGAGCAGGCTTGTGGCGTCGGGATCAGGATGGGCCGCCAATTGATACATGCCCGTGTTGCGCAAGCCCGGATCGTAGGAATTGGGCGCCGTGAAATGCGGCTGCAAACGGTTGCCGGCAGCGTCGAAGAAGGCCCAGGTTTCCAGCTCCACTTCGCGCGGGTCGGTCTTGCGGCAGGCCTCGGCCTGGTTGGCGTAGACGTGCAGGCTGCGCCGGCGTGCAGAAAGTGCGAAGGTGTATGGCTGAGTAGCTGCCACCACTTTCCGTTTGGGGGCGGCCGCAGCCACGCTCAAAGGATTCCGCAGCGTCATGCTGGCGAGAAGACCGTCAAACGCTGCGTTCCATTCTTCGGTAAAGGCATTCAGGCAGGTGGCCGCGATCATTATGGCCTGGCGCGTGCCGGGTGCTGGCCCCTCCACCAGCACGATGGCCTGGCGCTGGTGCATGAAGTTTCCGTCCTTGCGCCAGCTGTAGGCCAGTTCGATGGCCGGGGAGGCGCCCACCTGGCATTCCTTCAGGCCACGCAGCTGGAAGCGGGGCAGGGCGCGGCCCAGTTCCTGCCGCAGGCGATCGCCGAAATCTGCCAGGCTTTCTTCCGGCAGCACGTCGGCATGGGTAATGACGACGCTGAATTCACTTGGCCCATCATCCCGCATCACGAACATGTGCATCGATTTGTCTTTGAGCGGCGCTGGCAGATCGAACGTGGCGCTATTGGTGTGGTATTGCATTGTTGAGGCTCCTACTTGTTCAGGTCGATACGGTCGCTGCCGACGATGTCGACATACTTGCCCTGGATGGTGATGGTGCCGTCGGCGCGCAGCTCGATCTTGCTGGCGCCGACTTGCAGCGTGATGTCGGTGCTGGCCGTCAGGTGGATATGCTGGGTGTCGGATTTGATGTCGACGAATTTGTTGGCGCCCACCTCAACATGCTCGGTTTCTGCCTTGAGCATGACGTGCTTTTTCGCCGTGGCACCGATATGCTCGGTCTCCGCCTTCAGCTCCACGAATTTCTTTGCCGTGGCGCCGATGTGCTCCGTCTCCGCCACCACTTCGACGTGCTTCTTCGCGGTCAGGGCAATATGTTCGGTTTCGGCGGTCAGCGCGATATGCTGCTTTGCCCGCTGGTCGATATAGGAGGTCTCCGACACTATTTCGATCTGCTGCTTGACCGTGTTGCGCTGGTAGCCCTGGCTTACCGTATTGGTCTGGTGCGGGCCGTTGACGGTGGTCGCGTGCGCGTTCTGCACGGTCGTGACCATGTCCTTCTGTGCGTGGATGTTGATCAGCTCCGCCCCCTTGGAGTCGTGGATCACCATTTCGCTGAAACCGCCGCCGCCCGGCGTGGAGCGGCTCTTGAAGCCCATCATGTGGGCGCCGTCCGGCAGGGCGTAGGGCGCCGGCTGGTCGGCGTTGAACAGGCGTCCCGTACACACCGGGCGGTCTGGATCGCCTTCCAGGTAATCGATCAGGACCTCCTGCCCGATGCGCGGGATGGAAACCGTGCCCCAGCCTTTGCCGGCCCACGGCTGCGATACCCGGATCCAGCAGGAGCTTGCCGCGTCGCGGCGCCCGTAGCGGTCCCAGTGGAATTGCACCTTGATGCGGCCATACTGGTCGGTGTGGATTTCCTGCCCCTTGGGGCCGACCACGGTGGCGGTCTGCGGGCCGGGCATGCGCGGCGAGCGATGCGCGCGCACGGGGCGATACGGGATCTTGCGGCGGATCGCGCTGAAGCTGTTGCGATAAACGTCGTCCTGGTCGCTGGCGAAGAAGTTGTTGCGGCAATCGAGCCGCACGCCGATGACCAGGAAGTCGTTGTCCTTTTCGTCGGTCACGTCGAACCAGTGGTGGCCATGCAGCTTGAAAGTGTGCCCCGGAACCAGGCCGCGGCAGTCGGATTCGCCGGCAAACAGCTTGGCCTGCCATTCCATCGCTTCCATGCGCAGTTGCGCCTCGCGCTCACCGCTGTCGCGGTCTTTGTAGGAGAACGCCGGATTGCCGTCGTAGACTTCGAGCGTCGGCACATCGCCTTGGCGCGCGGCAGTCGGCAGCTCCACGTATTGCACCGTATTGGGCGACTTGAAGTCAAACGTGTTGAGGGCAACCTTGGTCGGCTGCAGCACGCGCCGCGCAGTGAAGGCGGTGACTGCATCGCGCTCGTGCCAGCGGTTGCCGCCATTGAAGTCGATTTCGGCGTGGGCCGACTGCGGCGGGCAGAAAGTACTGTCGCGCGAATCGTCGCTGATCACCATGACGTGGCCTTCCTCGCTGTGCTCGAAGTAGTAGAACAGGCCGTACTTCTCCATCAGGCGGCTGACGAAGTGCTCGTCGGTTTCGTCGTATTGGACGATGTAGTTTTCCGGCAGGTAGGATTTGGCGGTCCTGAATTCATAGGCCGCCAGGCTGCCGTAGTCCGTGGTGAAGATCTGTGTCAGTACATCGACCACGCTCAGGTCCTGGAAGATGCGGGAGTTGGTGCGGCGTTGCAGGAAGGCCAGCCATGGGACGATTTCGGCATGGTAGAAGGCGAAACCGCCGTCCGAACGGGTGAATCCGAAGACATTGACGTAGCCGTTGATGAATTGCTCGCTGCCGTCTGCCAGGCGCACGCCGACGCTGACGTTCTTGCCCAGCAGGTCTTGCAGGTCGATGCTGGAGCTCTTGGAGAGCAGGCGCAAGGTGAAGCAGTAGGGCGAGGATAGAGCGGATTCGCCGGTCACCGCTTCGACCAGCAGGGCCTTGTCGCCCTCCAGGGGCGAATAGAATCGCAGCAGGCGGCTGCCTTCGTGCAGGGCGGCAAACGGGCCGCTGCCGACAGCCTGCTGCAGCGCTGCCAGGCGCGGCTTCATGACAGCCGGCGCATATTCCGGCGCCGGCGACATGAAGTCCTCGATCGCCAGGCCGGCCAGCGGATGTTCTTCGATTTGCAGCGCCTTGGCCAGGGCCGGTGCGGCGGCGGGCGCAGCCTCTTCGACTGCGCGGGAGTGCGCAGCGTGCGTTTCCGCCGCCAGCGCGTTGACAGCAGGAAGGGCGCCGCCCAGGCCTTGCGCTGCCAATGCGGGCGCGCCCTGCAACAGCGGTGCCGGCACTGCTTCAGCGCTCCCGATAGCGCCAAGCCCGGCGCCAATCGCTTCTTGCGCCAACTGCGCAGCAGCAGGCGGCAGCCTGTCCTGGGTTGCCATGTCTACTGCGGTGGGTAGTGCCTGGCCGGCCAGTTTGCCGGCCAGCGCGGATACGCCTGGCGCCTCGCCGGGGGGCGATGACGCCAGCGCTGTCTTGCCATCCAATGGACCAAACGACATTCGGGCAACTCCTATCAATTATCCGGGGGAACAAGTGCGCCGAGTGCACTTATCAAATTTACAAAGTTTCGAAGAATATCAAATTGCGCCGAGAGCCAACGCACGGTTGAAAGAGGAGGTTGATGCTGCGCGTCGGCAAAAACACATGGCTTTGTTGTAACAAGGCCAGCAAACCCGGCGTTTTCTTTGACGCGCCAGTTTTGTACGCTATGATCGGCTGGATACCCCCGGAGTCCAGGCGTACATGAATTCTGTTTCGAGCAATGTTGAAGTTGTGGCCAATGCCTTGCAATTGGTCGGAATGCCGGCCTGCGCCTGCGATGCCGACGGCCTGGTGATCGCATCCAACTCCGAATTCGACGCCTTGCTGCAATCGGACCCGCGCGGGCGCAACGTGGTGGAGATGTTTGCCCGCCATGTGCGCGCCGAAGCGAATGCGCAGTTGAATGCCGCGCTGGTGGTTTCCGCAGCCTTGCCGAACATGGCGCCGCGCACCGCGCCCAAGTGGGACAGCGTGCTGACCAACGCCAGCGGCAATTACATCGCCGTGCAACTGACCGTCAAGGCGCTGCCGGGCGGACTCGATGGCGGCGCCACCATCATCTTCAATGACATCAGCAGTGCCCAGCGCGACCAGCGCGCGCTGCGCAAGGCCATGCTGGAGCAGCAGGCCATCCTGGAAAATGCGGCTGTCGGCATCATCCTGGCCAAAAACGGCTACGTGGTCGAATGCAATATGCGCGCGGCCGAGATGTTCGGCTATGCGCGCCAGGAGCTGGAGGGCGCGCCGAGCGACATCCTGTACCCGACCCCGGAAGAAGCGCTGCGCATGCGCACCGAGTACTTTCCGGTGCTGGCGCAGGGCACGCCGCTGACGCTGGAACTGCAATTGCGCCGCCGCGACGGCAGCCTGTTCTGGTGCCGCTCCAATGGCCGTGCGCTGGACCCGTCCGATGCCCGCGAAGGCACGGTCTTCATCCTGGAAGATATCAATGAGCAGCGGGTGGCGACGGAAGCGATGGGGCGCCTGCTGCTGGAGCAGAAAGCGATCCTGGACAATGCATCGGTCGGCATCCTGTTCACCAAGAACCAGGAAATCCTGACGGTCAATCCGCGCATGGCTGAAATGTTCGGCTATACGCTGGAGCAGCTGCGCGGCCGCCATGCTTCGATCCTGTTTGAACAGGCCGCGCAGCACACGGCTTTCGGCTTGCAGGCCGGGCCTTTGCTCGCTGCAGGCCGCCTGTTCGAACTGCGCGAGTGCCAGCTGGTGCGCAAGGACGGCGCCATCATCTGGTGCCGCGTGCGCGCCCAGGCGGTGGACCAGGCGCACAACGCCGGCGGCACTATCTGGATCCTGGAGGACGTGACCTTGTCGCGCCAGACTCAGATGGAAGTCGAGGCCATCATGACCAATGCCTCGATCAGCATCCTGTTCACCAAGAACCGCCTGATCACGCGCTATAACCGGGGCTTTGCCGACATGTTCGGCTACCAGGGCGATGAAGCGCTGGGCATGCCGGGCCGCGCCATTTATCCGGACGACGAAACCTATCACCGGGTCGGCTCCATTGCCGGCCCGCTGCTTAGCCAGGGCCGGCACTTCCACTCCGAGACGCTGATGCGCCGCAAAGACGGCAGCGACTTCTGGGCCCAGTTGATCGGCTATGTGGTCAATCCGGAAGACCCAACCCAGGGTACGATCTGGATCATCGAAGACCGCACCGCGCAAAAGCACGACGAAGAATCGCTGCGCAATGCGCTGCTGGAGAACCAGGCCATCCTGGACAGCGCGGTAATGGGCATATCCGTTTGCGAGAAGGGCCGCAACCTTCGTTGCAACGCCAAGATGGAGGAACTGTTCGGCTACGGCCCGGGTGAAATGGCCGGCGTCAGCGTACAGACCTTTTATCCCGACCTGGCGGGCTGGGACGCGGCCCGCAAGGCGACCGAAAAAGACTTCCTGGCCGGTCACGCCAGCGCTTACGAATACCGGCTTGTGCGCAAGGACGGCAGCAGTTTCTGGGCGCGTCTGTCGGGACGTCCATTCGACATGGCCGATCCCAAAGGCCGCTCGGTATGGCTGATCGACGACGTCACCTCGCGCCGTGAAGCCGCCGAGGCGGTGCGCCGTGCACGCGACGAACTGGAAGTGCGGGTGCTGGAACGTACCGCAGAACTGGCAGGTGCGAACGCGCAGTTGCAGGCTGAAATCGTGGAGCGCCGCCAGGCCGAGGCCCGTGTGCACCACATGGCATACCACGACAGCCTGACCGGCCTGCCCAACCGCGCACTGCTGGCAGATCGCCTGGACCGCGCCATGCTGGCCGCGCAGCGCTCCGGGTGTCGCCTGGCCGTGATGTTCATCGATCTTGACCGCTTCAAGACCATCAACGATTCGCTGGGCCATATGACCGGCGACGCCCTGCTGAAGGAGGTGGCGGCGCGCCTGGTGGGTGCGGTGCGGGCCAGCGATACCGTGGCGCGCCTGGGCGGCGACGAATTCGTGGTGCTGCTGCCCGGCATTCACGGCACCGACGAATCGAGCCACGTTGCGCAAAAGATCATCGACCTGCTGTCCGAGCCGATTCCGCTGGAAGGGCGCCTGCTGCATATCACGCCGTCGATCGGCATTTGCACCTATCCCGATGACGGCAGCGACGTTGCCACGCTGATGCGCAATGCCGATGCGGCCATGTACCACGCCAAGGCTTCCGGCCGCAATAATTACCAGTACTTCAACGAAGAGATGAACATGGCGGCCGCCATGCATTTCGAGATGGAGAGCGCCTTGCGCTCAGCCTTGCAACTGGGGCAGTTCGAGCTGCACTACCAGCCGATCATGGATATCGCCACGCGCAGGCTGGCTACGCTGGAAGTGTTGCTGCGCTGGCGGCGCCCGGCCGGCGGCCTGGTGATGCCGGACCAGTTCATTCCGCTGATCGAAGAAAACGGCCTGATCGTGCCGATCGGCGAATGGGTGCTGCGCCGCGCCTGCGAGCAAAGCATGGAGTGGCAGCGCCAAGGCATGGCGCCGGTGCCGATGGCGATCAACCTGTCGGCGCGCCAGTTCATGCATCGCGGCCTGGTCGATTCGATCCGGCGCACCCTGGAAGAAACCGGTATCGATCCGGTCCTGATCGAATTCGAGATCACGGAAACGGCGCTGATGCAGCATGGCGAACAGACGCTGGAGATCCTGGGCCAGATCAATGCGATGGGCATTCGCCTGTCGATCGACGACTTCGGCACCGGCTATTCCTCGCTGGCTTATTTGAAGCGCTTCCCGGTGCGCAAGATCAAGATCGACCGCGCCTTCATCAAGGACCTGGAAGAAAGCGCGGAAGACCGCGCCATCGTAGCCGCGATCATCGCGCTGTCGGACAGCCTGCAGCTATCGGTGGTGGCGGAAGGGGTGGAGACGGAAGGGCAGTTCCAGCTCTTGCGCGCGCAAGGCTGTACTTTTGCCCAGGGCTACTTGTTCTCGAAACCCGTGCTGGGCGTGCGCGCCCAGCTCATGATGGAACGCCAGGCAGCTTAAGCGCCCAGCGTCGCGATGACCGGCGCATGGTCGGACGGCTGCTGCCACTTGCGCGGTGCGCGGTCGATCACGCAGGACAGGCAGCGTTCTTTCAATGGCGCAGACAGCAGCACGTGGTCGATGCGCAAGCCCTTGTTCTTCTGGAAGCCCAGCATGCGGTAATCCCACCAGGAGAAGCTTTTTTCCGGCTGTTCGAACAGGCGGAATGAATCGTGCAGGCCGAGGTCGAACAGTGCCTGCAGGGCGGCGCGCTCCTTGTCCGAGCAGAATATGTCGCCTTCCATCGCCGGGTCATGCGTATCACGGATATCGGGCACGATGTTGTAGTCGCCCAGCACCGCAAGGTGCGCGTTGTTCGCCAGCTCTTCGCCCAGCCAGTCGCGGAAGCCGGCCATCCAGCCCAGCTTGTAGGTGTATTTGTCCGAGTCGAGCGCCTGGCCGTTTGGCACATAGGCGTTCACCACGCGGATGCCGTTGATGGTGGCGGCCAGGATGCGCTGCTGTTCGTCCGGGTATTTCGGATTGTTCTTGACCACGTCCTGCAGCGGATGGCGCGACAGGATGGCGACACCGTTGTAGGTTTTCTGGCCGTTGAAAACGACCTGGTAGCCCATCGCTTCGATTTCCTTGACCGGGAACTTGTCGTCCGTCAGCTTGGTTTCCTGGATGCACAGCACATCGACCGGATTTTCACCCAGCCATTTCGTAACGTGCGGCAAGCGAACGTTCAATGAGTTAACATTCCAAGTGGCTAATTTCATGTCGGGCTTTCAAGTTGCGTGGGGGCAGATCTTATCAATACTCACTATGCTATGGGAAGCTGTCGTATTTGAGCCAAACAATGATTCTGTGGTGACATCAAAATTGTGCTTTCCTGTCGCAAAAAGGTGCCACTGTAAAAATAATTTCCAATAGTGCTTCAAAGTTATCAGATTGGTACTAAAATTACGCTATCAACAACCGTAAACGTCAATATAATTAAACGGTTGGTATCGAAGTTGTTTCCGCGAAGCTGGGTGTTTTTGCTTATATACAACGAATTGAATGTTGTTGTAGGTAAATAAGTGGTAATATAGGGAAACTAATTCCGATTTAACGGGCACTGCAAACTAAAGGAATACACATGCGATCTGCATTCGAAGCATGGGCGCAGAAGGACGGCCAAATCGTCCGTCGGCGCGAAGACAAGCCAGAAGAGTATCTGGTGTATGAGACACAACGTCGTTGGCTGATCTGGCAAGCGGCACTGGAACACGGCAAGTCGCCTACCGGCCGCAAGTCCGCCCGCGAGGCAAGCGCACGCGCAGCGACCCAGCGTCCGCAAGCTATTGCAGTCGCTGACGCCGAAGTGCGTAATGAAGTCCTGAACGAAGTCCTGGACGCGTTCCAGGGCATTGGTGCGAACAGCATGGACGACATCATGCACGTCATTCAGGGCCTGCGCCAGAAACGGGGCCAGTCGGCCGACTGAGCCTGACTGCATGCCAACCAGGCTGAGTCGATTCGCGTCCGCAGCGCTATGCGCAGCGGCGGCGGGTGGCTGCGCCACTTTGTTCGACTCGACCGAGCAGTCGGTACTGGTGCAGACCGTGCTGGATCATCAGCAGGTGTCTGCCATCGGCTGTGTGCTCTCCAATGACCGGGGGCGCTGGTTCGTGACTTCCCCCGGGCGGGTGACCGTGCGCAAGAGCACCCAGCCGCTCGTGGTGGACTGCCGCCGCGAAGATGTCTGGGCTTATGACCAGATCGAAGCGCGCCAGAATGCCTCCAAGTGGGGCAATATCGTCTTCACCCTCGGAGCCGGCCAGATCGTCGATAAACAGACGGGGGCCGGCTTTGACTTGCCTTCCACGATTACGGTCGTCCTGCAACGCGGGGAGGGTGCTGCTGCGCGCGGTGCGCCGCCGCAGCTGCCGACATCGTCGGTCTACTAAAGAAAAAGCCGGGTTTCCCCGGCTTTTTTATTGACTGCTCCAAATATCAGCCTGCGCGGCCGATCAGGAAATTGGTCAGCATCGGCACTGGACGGCCGGTGGCGCCTTTGGCGGCGCCCGACTTCCATGCGGTGCCGGCGATATCGACGTGCGCCCATGGATACTTGCGGGTGAAGTTTTCCAGGAAGGCGGCCGCGGTGCAGGACGCGCCGCCTGGCGAGCCGATATTGGCCAGGTCCGCGAAGTTGGACTTTAGCTGGTCGTTGTACTGCTCGCCGATCGGCAGGCGCCATGCGGTGTCGCCGGTCGCTTTGCCCGATGCCATCAGGGCGTCGATCAGTGCATTGCCGGCTTCGTCGTCGCGCGCGAACACGCCGCTGTTATGGTGGCCCAGGGCGACGATGCAGGCGCCGGTCAGGGTCGCCACATCGATTACGGCGGCAGGGTTGAAGCGCTCGGCGTAGGTCAGGGCGTCGCACAGGATCAGGCGGCCTTCGGCGTCGGTGTTCAGGACTTCGATGGTCAGGCCGTTCATCGAGGTGACGATGTCGCCCGGTTTGGTGGCGCGGCCGGAAGGCATGTTTTCGCATGCGGCCACGATGCCGACCACGTTGGACTTCAGGCCCATTTCGCCGATCGCGCGGAAGGTGCCCAGTACCGAACCTGCGCCGCACATATCGTATTTCATCTCGTCCATGCCAGGACCGGCCTTGATCGAAATACCGCCGGTGTCGAAGGTGATGCCTTTGCCCACCAGGACGGTCGGTGCATCCTTGGCTTTGCCGCCTTTGTGCTTCAGGACGATGAACTTGGGCGCCTGTTCGGAACCGTTGGTCACGGACAGGAAGGAACCCATCTTCAGAGCTTCCATCTGCTTGCGCTCCAGGATCTCGACTTCAAAGCCGAAGTCCTTGCCCAGTTTCTTGGCGACGTTGGCCAGGTAGGTTGGGGTGCAGACGTTGGCGGAGAGGTTGCCCAGGTCCTTGGTCAGTTCCATGCCGTTGGCGGTGGCGAGCGCTTGCGACAGGGCCAGCTTGTTGCCGGCGCTGTTGGCCACGGCCAGCGCCACTTTCCCGGGACCGGCCCATGCCGGGTCTTTCTTGGATTTCTGTGCGTCGGTGCGGTACACGGCATCGCGGCCGGCCAGCACCACGCAGCGGATCGCCCAGTTGGCGTCGCGGCCTTTCACTTCTTCCAGAGGCAGTGCGATAATAGCGTCCGCCGATGCCACGGTGCCCAGCGCCTTGATGGCGGCATTGATGGCGGAACCGAAGGCTTTTTCGGCGACAGCTTCGTCGGCGCCCAGGCCGACCAGCAGCACGCGTTCGGCTGCGGCGCCTTTCAGGCCGCGCAGCA
This sequence comes from Duganella sp. Root336D2, assembly GCF_001425005.1. GTDB lineage: Bacteria > Pseudomonadota > Gammaproteobacteria > Burkholderiales > Burkholderiaceae_D > Rugamonas. The sequence continues at coordinate 404,234 of NZ_LMDB01000037.1, forward strand.
GCAGGGTGGTGCCGGCTTTGCCGGTGATGTCGCCTGATTTCAGGGCGGCGGTGATTTCGCCTGCGCCGTCGAGGGCTTTAGCCGCTTTCGAGAGCTTCTTGTTTTCGAAGACGCCGACCACGATGCAGCCGCTTTTGGCGCTGGCGATGGTGTTCTTGGCGTCGAGTGCTTTTATGCTAAAGTCCATTTGGTTTCTCCTAAATTTTGTAGAACGAATTATAAACGTCGAATGATCTTCCATCGCGCCCTCCGCCGTGAGCTGGTCAGCTCTGCCGGGGCTTCCTTTACGGTACTGTTCTCGATCCTCCTGACGTGGACCTTGATTTCGATCCTCGGCAAAGCCGCAGGCGGCAAGGTCGCGTCCAGCGATGTCATCGCGCTTATCGCGTTCGCAGCCCTGAATTATCTGCCAATTGTCCTGATTTTCACCAGTTTTATTTCCGTGTTGATGGTGGTGACCCGCATCTACAAGGATTCGGAGATGGTGGTCTGGTTTGCCGCGGGCGTCAGCCTGACGCGTTTCGTCAAGCCGGTATTCATGTTTGTCTTGCCGCTGGTCCTGCTGACCGGCGCGCTGAGTTTTTATGCGACGCCGTGGGCGCGTTCGAAGAGCGCCGATTACGTTGAGCGTTTCGCCAAGCGTGAAGACCTGCAGAAAGTTTCGCCGGGCCAGTTCAAGGAATCCTCGTCGGCCAACCGCATCTTCTTTGTGGAAGGCGTCACGGGCAGCAGCGCCGTGGTGCGCAACGTGTTCGTTAACCAGGTCGATGCCAAGGGCACGTCCGTGGTGGTGGCGAGCGAGGGCGTGATCGAGACGCTGCCTTCCGGCGACCGCCACCTGGTACTGAAGAACGGCCGCCGTTACCAGGGCAAGCCGGGCGATGCCGATTTCCAGAGCATGGAGTTCGAGCGATACAGCATGCGCGTTTCGCAGCAGTCGTCCGAGTCCGACAGCCAGAAGGAGACCAAAACGCTGCCGACGACGGAGCTGATCGCCGCCGGCACCAATCCAGCCAAGGGGGAACTGATGTGGCGCATGTCGCTGCCGCTGGCCTGCCTGGCGCTGTCGATGCTGGCGATTCCGCTGGGCTTCGTCAATCCGCGCGCGGGCAGTTCGATCAACCTGATTCTCGCAGTGCTGATCTTCTTCACTTATAACAACCTGATCAACGTGTTCGAGTCGGGTATCCGGCGCGGCAACTTCAAATTTGGCATGAGCTGGTGGCCGCTGCACCTGGCGATGGCGCTGGCAGTGCTGATATTGTTCGCCTGGCGCCTTAACGTAAATCACCGCTACCATCCTCGCGCGATGTGGGCCGCATTCAAGCGAGGGGTACGCAAATGAGCACTCTGCAACGCTACTTCTTCGTTTCGATCCTGCAGGCCGTCGCTTTTGCGCTGGCGGCTTTGCTTGGATTGCAGGCATTCTTCGACTTGACCGGCGAACTGCCTGTGGTCGGCAAGAACGGCTATGGCATGCAGCATGCCGCCTTGTTTACGCTGACGATGCTGCCGCAGCACGTAAACGAGGTGTTGCCGGTGGCGGCCTTGATCGGCACCATCTATACCATGGCGCAGTTCGCCTCGACTTCCGAGTTCACGATCATGCGTGCCTCGTCGATGTCTACCCGCATGGCCGCGGTCATGGTGGGCAAGGTCGGACTGGTGCTGGTGCTGATTGCCTTCATCTTCGGAGAACTGATTACGCCGCGCCTGGCGCCGGTGGCGGAAAAAGTTCGCCTGATGGGCCGAGGCGCCACCGTGTCGTCCGAATTCCGCTCCGGCATGTGGACCAAGGATATTATCAAGAGCGAAGGCATGACCGGCGAGGTGCAGGGTACGCGCTTTTTCAACGTGCGCGAAGTACGCTCGGATGGACAGCTGGCGGATGTCAAGCTGTACGACTTCGATAATCGCTTTCGCCTGCGTACGCTGACTTACGCCAAGACGGCTTCGTTCAAGGGCAATAACACCTGGCTCCTGAACGAGGTGACCGAGAATATCTTCAGCAACCCGGCATTGGCGGTGGAAGGGGCGCAAGCCAACCTGGCCAATAACTATGCGCAGGCAACCAGCCTGGTTGAGATCAGGCGGCATGCCAGCAAGGAGCTGATTTCGGAGATTACGCCAAAGATCCTGTCGGTGTCCGCCTCCGATCCTGAACACATGTCGGTCAATGAGCTGGCCGTGTATACCCGCCACCTGCAGGAAAACAAGCAGGGCACGGAGCGCTTCAAGATCGCCTTCTGGAAGAAGCTGTTCGACCCGCTGGCCATTTTCGTGCTGATGGCGCTGGCGCTGCCTTTCGCCTACCTGCATACGCGCGCCGGCGGCGTGAGCCTGAAGATCTTCATCGGCATCATGATCGGCGTCAGCTTCCTGCTGGTGAATACCCTGTTCTCGCATATCGGCCTGCTGTCGGCGCTTCCGGCGTTCCTGACGGCGCTGATGCCAAGCCTGCTCTACCTGATGCTGGCGCTGGGAGCCCTTTATTGGGTGGAGCGCCACTAGCATGGGCGGCCGCGCTCTGGTGCTGTTCGCGCATGGCGCCCGCTCCGCCAGTTGGGCGGCGCCGTTCGAGCAGCTGCGTAACATGGTCGCGGCGCGTGCGCCGGATGCCGATGTTTCGCTGGCTTTCCTGGAATTGATGTCGCCGCGCCTGCCGGAGCAGGTGGCTGCGCTTGCCGCGCAGGGCATCGACGATGTGACCGTGGTGCCGGTGTTCCTGGGACAGGGCGGGCATGTGCTGCGCGACCTGCCGCTGCTTCTCGATGAAATGCGCCTGGCGCATCCCGGCGTGGCGATTCGCGCCGTCGGCGCGGTGGGGGAGGACCCCACCGTGCTGCGCGCGATGACCGATTACTGCTTGTCGTCGCTGCCTTTGGCGTGAGCCACCATGGCGGCAATCGTGCTGCCGGGGTTGTCGAATTCGCGCTGCACGGCGTCGCGCAGGGCTTCCGACTTCAGCGATTCGATTGCGGCGGCACTGGCTCTGGCCAGCTCCTCATCTTCACCCAGGCGGCGCAATACTTCCACTACCAGGCGTACTTCCTTGGTGTAATTCAGCACGAAAGCCAGCAATTGCGGGGCGGAAGAGGTGTTGCCGCGCCTGGCCAGGTCTTCGGCGAAGTCGTTGACGCGTTTGGCCAGGGCGGCGATGCGGGCCACCGGGTCCGGCAGGTAGCGGCGCGCCAGCTGGAAATCTTCAACGGCCACCAGGGCCGGCAGGGCCAGTTCGGCGCAATCCTTGGCCAGTTCCGGCAGCTGGGCGTCGATCTGGGTGAACAGGTCGTGGGTGGCGCGTTCCTCGCCAAGCGCGCTGTTGATGGCGCTGACGTCATGGAAGCGGCCCAGCGTGGCGCTGCCGTTCAGGATGCGCTGGGTGTCGCGGTCGCGGATCGCCTGCAGTGCGCGGCGCGCCAGCGGGAATTGCTCGGCCAGGTAGATCCAGTCGCGCAGGGCAAAGGACAGGCGAACGCCGGCCAGGGTCGGGTCGTCCTCGATCGCATGTTCGTGGAACCACAGGTGGTCGCGCAGGGCATCTTCGTATTTGCCTGCCAGGCGCGCATTGCGGGCGCGCTCCAGGACTTCGTGGGCTTGGCTCATCTTGTTCCTCTCATTGCAAGAGGACGATATTTTACCTTTTTTGCTGCGGCCGCGGCGCCATTGCCTTGCCCAGCATGACCAGTACCGGTCCATGCGCGGCCGGCAGGCCGTGCGCCAGCTCGGCCAGGGTGATGCGTTCGAGGCGCTGGTCCGGCCGGCTGACATTTTCGATCACGACCACCGGGGTGTCCGGCGAACGGCCCTGCGACAGCAGGTTGTTGGCGGTGGCGATCGCTTCGCGCCCGCCCATGTACTGCACCAGCGTGTCGGTCGACGGGATGGTGAGTTCTTCCGGATGGCCCGGAGCAGTGGAGGAGGTGAAGAAGGCCACGCTGCGCGCCACGCCGCGTTTGGTCAGCGGCTGCTGCGCCGCGGCGGCGGCGGCAACCGCGGTGGTGATGCCGGGGACGACTTCGACCTCGATGCCGTGCTGCTCGAGCGCCGTCAATTCCTCGTCGGCGCGGCCGAACAGCATCGGATCGCCGCCTTTGAGGCGCACCACCATGCGGTAGCGCGCTGCGCATTCAACCAGTTGCTGGTTGATGACGCCTTGGGCGGTGGAGCGCTGGCCGGCGCGCTTGCCGACCGAGATCTTCTCCGCCTGCGGGCAGAGCGCCAGCATTTCTTCGGTCACCAGCGCGTCGTACAGCACGACGTCGGCTTGCGCCAGCAGCCGTGCGCCACGCATGGTGATCAAATCCTGCGCCCCCGGTCCAGCCCCAATCAAATACACTTTCCCGTATGGCATGCGCAGGCTCCTGTCTGGCGAAGTTTATTCGCCGAGGCGGATCATGCCTGCGGCTACTGTCTGGTGCGTGACTTCATCGATCAGGATGAAGGCGCCGGTGGCGCGGATATCCGAATAGGCATCGGCCGCCAGCGGTTGCTGCACGGTCAGCGCGATGCGCGCCACGTCGTTCAGCTTCAACGCATCCGCATCGTGCCGCTGCTGGGTGTTGATGTCAAGGATGGAGTCGATTTTGCTCACTTTTGCAGCGCTCTGCCTGGTGCCATGCTTGATCCAGTACTTGCGGCGCAGGTCCAGCGGTTCTTCGGACAGCCAGCACACGTCCGCGTTCACCTGCTTGAGCAGGTTTGCCGGCTGCGCGCTGGAGGCCAGCAGGTCGCCACGCGATACGTCGACGTATTCCTCCAGCACGATGGTAACGGACTGGCCGGCGCTGGCGCTTTGCAGGGAGCCGTCGAAGGTGACGATCTCCTTGACCGTGGCGCTCTGGCCGGAAGGCTGCACCACCAGCTTGTCGCCGACCGAAACGTTGCCGGCTTCGATACGCCCCATGTAGCCGCGGAAGTCATTGGCTTCGTGGCCGTTGTGGCGCGCCACCAGCTGCACCGGGAAGCGGAAGGCGGAGTTGTGCGATTCGTCGTACACCGAGAGGTCTTCCAGCAGCTCGATCAGGGTAGGACCCTGGTACCAAGGCATCTTGCCGGATTGCTCGACCACGTTGTCGCCGGCCAGCGCGGACAGCGGAATGGTCTTCACGTCCTTGATGCCCAGGGTTGCCGCGAATTCGCCGTATGCCTTGACGATGCGCTCGTACACGTCCTGGTCGTAGTTCACCAGGTCCATCTTGTTCACTGCCACCACCACGTGCTCGATCTGCAGCAGGTGGGCGATGGTGGAGTGGCGCTTGGTCTGGATCAGCAGGTCTACGCCGCCGTCTTCGCGCAGCTTCACTTTCGACACGTCGACCAGGAGGATCACGGCATCGGCGGTGGAGGCGCCGGTCACCATATTGCGGGTGTACTGTTCGTGGCCCGGGGTGTCGGCAATGATGAACTTGCGCTTGGGCGTGGCGAAGTAGCGGTAGGCCACGTCGATGGTGATGCCTTGCTCGCGCTCCGCTTCCAGGCCGTCGGTCAGCAGGGACAGGTCGATGGTGTCGCCCACGGTGCGCTTATGCTTGGCGCGCGACACGGCTGCCAGCTGGTCGGCGAAGATGCCCTTGCTGTCGAACAGCAGGCGGCCGATCAGGGTGCTCTTGCCGTCGTCGACGGAGCCGGCGGTGATGAAGCGCAGCAGGTTGCGTTCGTTCAGGTTCTCGTTCAGTGCGTTCATCAGAAGTATCCTTGCTTCTTGCGTTTTTCCATGGAGGCTTCGGAGGTCTGGTCGTCCATCCGGGTGGCGCCGCGCTCGGTGATCTGGGTCACTGCGGTTTCGGCGATGATCGCGCCCACGTCGGCAGCGTCGGAAGACACAGGGCAGGTGCAGGAGATGTCGCCCACGGTGCGGAAGCGCACTACCTGGGTTTCGACGGTCTCGCCTTCACGGGCCGGGGTCAGGTCGGTCAGCGGCACCAGCAGGCCGTTGCGCGGGATCACCTGGCGTTGGTGCGCGAAATAGATCGACGGCAGCGCCAGGTTTTCGCGGGCGATGTACTGCCACACATCCAGCTCGGTCCAGTTCGAGATCGGGAACACACGCATGTTCTCGCCTGGGTGGACGCGGGTGTTATACAGGTCCCACAGTTCCGGGCGCTGGGCTTTCGGGTCCCACTGGCCGAATTCGTCGCGGAAGGAGAAGATGCGCTCCTTGGCGCGCGCCTTCTCTTCATCGCGGCGGGCGCCGCCGATGCAGGCGTCGAAACCGTGTTCGGCGATGGTTTCCAGCAGCGTCACGGCTTGCGCGGCATTGCGCGAATCGGTGGCCGGGTTGCGCAGGCGCACGGTGCCCTTCTTGATCGAATCCTCGACGGAGCCGACGATCAGGCGTTCGCCCAGTTCGGCCACGCGGCGGTCGCGGAACTCGATCACTTCCGGGAAGTTATGGCCGGTGTCGATGTGCACCAGCGGGAATGGGAATTTCCCTGGGCGGAAAGCCTTTTCCGCCAGGCGCAGCAGCACCACGGAGTCCTTGCCGCCGCTGAACAGCAGGGCAGGGTTCGAGCATTCGGCGGCGACCTCGCGCAGGATGTGGATGGCCTCCGACTCCAGCGCGTCCAGATGGCGCGAGTTGACGTGTTGTTCTACCAGTGCGTTCATTTAGCTTACTTTCTTAATTCGAATCAGTTTGCCGTCTACCAGGTGCAAGCCGCATTCCTTGGAGTCCGGGTTTTCCCACCACCAGCGGCCGGCGCGTACGTCCTCGCCTGGCTGGATGGCGCGGGTGCAGGGTTCGCAGCCGATCGACGGATAACCCTGGTCGTGCAGCGGGTTGTAGGGCACGTCGTTGGCGCGGATGTAGTCCCACACTTCCTGTTCCGACCAGTCGGCCAGGGGATTGAACTTTTCCATGCGGTGCGAACCATCATACTCCTGCACCGGCAGGTCGGAGCGGGTTGCAGATTGGGCGCGACGCTGGCCGGTAATCCACGATTTTTTGCCGTTCAGGGCGCGGCCCAGCGGCTCCACTTTGCGGATGTTGCAGCATTCCTTGCGCAGTTCAACGCTGTCGTAGAAGGCGTTCAGGCCTTTCTTTTCCACGTAGGCGTCGATGTCGGCCTGCACCGGGCGGTACAGCGCGATCTCATAGCCGTAACGCTCCTGCACGCGCTCCACCATGCTGGTGGTTTCCTGGTGCAGGCGACCGGTCTGCAGCGAGAAGATACCGATCGGCAGGCCGGCCTTCAGGATCAGGTCCGTCAGGACCATGTCCTCGGCGGCCAGGCTGGAGGCGAAAACTGCAGGCGAGAACTCTTCCGCAACGCGTTCGAGCGTGGCGAGCGTATCCCGCACGCGGGTGGCAAGCTCGCTCATGGTCAGGCTCCTGCGGCAGGCGTAGGACGTGCGTGGCGGCGGAACAGCGGAACGCGCTGGTCGACCGATGCCTGGTAAGTCTCGCTGAACACGGTCAGGCCTTTCAGGGCGTCTTCAATGCTGCGGTCCGGGCGCGTGTCGTAGGCGTCGAAGCCCACGCGCTGCATCGAGAACAGCTGGTCGCGCAACACGTCGCCGATGGCGCGCAGTTCGCCGGTCCAGCCCAGGCGGGAACGCAGGTTCCAGGCATGGGAATAGCCGCGGCCGTCCGTGAACTTCGGGAAGTCGACTGCCACCAGCGCCAGGCGCGGCAGGTCGTCGCGCAGTGCGACCGGGTCCTCGTCCGGTGCCAGCCACACGGCGATTTCGCCGGCGGCAGCGCGGGCGGAAAGCGCATCGCGCTGCGCCAGCCAGGCTGCCAGCGGCAGGATCACGCGGCCTGCCGGTATTTCCAGTGCTGCCACGGTGGCTGCTTCGGCACCTTCTTCGGCGCGCACCAGGTTCCAGTCGTCGGCCACGATTGCGCGGCCCTTGATGATTTGCTTAGGCATATTCGTCTTCTCCTACCAGGCGGCCAGCGGTTTCAATCGGCGTGGCGTATACAAATTCCTTGAACGGGACAATGCCCAGGCGCTGCGCGGTATCGACGAAGCGCTCTTCCGGAGTGCGCTCGCGTACATATACCTGCAGCAGGCGGTCGATCACTTCCGGCATCTGCTGCGCGGAGAACGATGGGCCGATGATCTTGCCGATGGCGGAGTTGTTGCCTTGCGCGCCGCCAATCGACACCTGGTACCATTCGCTGCCGTCCTTGTCGACGCCCAGCACGCCGATATTGCCGACGTGGTGGTGGCCGCAGGCGTTGATGCAGCCCGAGATATTGAGCTCGAAGTCGCCGATATCGTGCAGGAAGTCGATATGGTCGAAGCGCTCTGCAATGGCCTGGGCGATAGGGATCGACTTGGCATTCGCCAGCGAGCAGAAGTCGCCGCCTGGACAGCAGATAATGTCGGTCAGCAGGCCGATATTCGGCGTTGCCAGGCCATGCGACTTGATCTCCTGCCACAGCGCGAACAACTGGGATTGTTCGACGTCGGCCAGCACGATGTTCTGTTCGTGGGTCACGCGCAGTTCTGCAAAGCTGTAACGGTCAGCCAGGTCGGCCATGTAATCCATCTGCTCGGCGGTCGCATCGCCCGGCGGTACGCCGGTCTTCTTCAGCGACAGCACCACGGCTGCGTAGCCCGGCACCTTGTGCGCTTTCACATTGCGCTTCAACCAATTGTTGAAGGCCTTGTTGTCGGCGTGGCCGGCAGCCGGATCGATGGCCGGCAGCGACTTGTAGGCGTGTGGCTGGAAGTAGGCGATGATGCGCTCCATCTCATCCAGCGTCAGGGTCTGCTCGGTGCCTTTCAGGTCTTCCCACTCGGCTTCCACCTGGCGGGTGAATTCTTCCACGCCCAGGGCTTTCAGCAGGATCTTGATGCGGGCTTTGTACTTGTTATCGCGGCGGCCATGCAGGTTATACACGCGCATGATCGCTTCGGTATAGGTCAGCAGGTGTTCGCGCGGCAGGAACTCGCGGATCACGGAACCCAGGATCGGGGTGCGGCCCATGCCGCCGCCGACCATCACCTTGAAGCCGATTTCGCCGGCTTCGTTGTGCACCACCGTCAGGCCGATATCGTGCACCGCGATGGCGGCACGGTCTTCCACGGCGCCGTTGATCGCCACCTTGAATTTGCGGGGCAGGGCGATGAATTCGGGGTGGAAGGTCGACCACTGGCGCAGCACTTCGGCGTAAGGGCGCGGATCGATGATCTCGTCGGCGGCCACGCCGGCGAATTCGTCGGAAGTGACGTTGCGGATGCAGTTGCCCGAGGTCTGGATGGCGTGCATTTCCACCGAAGCCAGGTCGCTCAGGATTTCCGGCGTCTCTTCCAGCTTGATCCAGTTGAACTGGATATTCTGGCGGGTGGTGAAGTGGCCATAGCCGCGGTCATACTTGCGGGCGATATGCGCGAACATGCGCATTTGCCTGGAGCTGAGCAGGCCGTAAGGAACGGCGATACGCAGCATATAAGCGTGGCGCTGCATATAAAGGCCGTTCTGCAAGCGCAGTGGCAGGAATTCGGCCTCGGTCAACTCATCGTTCAGGCGGCGTTGAACCTGGTCGCGATACTGCGCGATGCGTTCGCGGATGATGAGGTGGTCGTATTGATCGTATTGATACATAGCTTTCCCAGTAAGGCATGCCCAGAGTGGATTCAATGGTAATAAACTGGGGCCTTATTCCAAACAACATAGTCTTTATTTGCTTATATGCTGTTAAGGCATAAGCATCAGCGTAAAATATGCGCTGGGGAGTCCAACGAGAGCGAGAATGAACCTTCACCAACTGCGATTCGTGCGGGAAGCCGTGCGCCAGAACTACAACCTGACCGACGCCGCCAAGGCCTTGTTTACATCCCAGCCGGGCGTTTCCAAGGCGATCATCGAGCTGGAAGAAGAGTTGGGTGTTGATATTTTCACAAGGCATGGCAAGCGGATTCGCGGCCTGACCGAGCCAGGCCGGCTGGTTTTGTCCTCGGTTGAACTGATCATGCAGGAGATCGACAGCCTGAAACGGATCGGCAAGGAGTATGCGGCCCAGGACTCGGGCAGCTTCACCATCGCCACCACCCACACCCAGGCCCGTTACACCTTGCCTAAAGTAGTACAGGCCTTCATGCAGAAGTACCCGAAGGTGCGCTTGTCTTTATTGCAAGGCAATCCGAAGCAGATCGCGGAAATGGTACAGCGCGACCAGGCCGACCTGGCCATCGCCACCGAATCGATCGCCGCCATCGACGGCCTGATTACCCTGCCTTGCTACCAATGGGAGCACGTGGTGGTGGTGCCGCCGGACCATCCGCTGTTAAGGATCAAGTCCGTCACGCTGGAAGAAGTGGCCGAGCACCACATCATCACGTATGATGCCGCCTTCGCCGGCCGGTCGCGCATCGACCAGGCTTTCGAAAAGCGGGGCTTGAAGCCGGATGTGCTGCTGGAAGCGATCGATGCTGACGTGATCAAGACCTATGTGGAACTGGGCATGGGCGTCGGGATCATCGCCGGCATGGCCTTCGACCCTGAACGCGACCGCAACCTGCGGGCCGTCCCCGCCGGCCACCTGTTCGGCATGAATGTGTCGCGCGTGGCCGTCAAGCAGGGTGCCTACCTGCGATCCTATATATATACCTTCATCGAGCTGCTGGCGCCGACGTTGAACCGCAAGCTGATCGAACAGGCGATGAAGGGCGAACATGAGAACTACGAACTGTGATTAACGAAGACGAACTGTACGAAGTGCGCGAGCACATCGAAGAACTGCTGGATGGCCATGAGGTCCTGCAGCTGGAAAGCCTTGACCTGGATAGCCTGGAGGCCGCGCCGGGCCAGTATACGGCCGTCTACGCCGAGTTCCTGTGGTCCCAGTTGGGACGTGAAAAACAGGACAAGTTCCTGAAACAGCTGCGTGACAAGGTCGGCAAGGATGTGCTGCTGGTCTTGATGGGCGAAGACTATGTCGATGGCGAGAGCTTCCCGATCGCCCGCACCGACCAGCATGGAAATACCTACGAATTCCAGAAAGATGACGACGGAAACCGTATCGAAGTGATGAAGAACTACCCGTCCGACAGCTGGCTGCGCAAGCGTTTGGGCATCGCTGCGCGTGAAATCAAGGTCTTGCGGTCTGAATATTACTGGGTTGTTACATCACGCCTGAAGTAATTTTTTCCTGTCACATTGTTGAAGTAATTGAGGGGCAATATAGCTGCGTTTGAAACATTTCCCTCAACTTCAACAACGTAGGACAACAAGTGAAAAAACTTACTCTGGCAGCACTGATCATCGGCGGTTTCGCAGCACAAGCTCAAGCCCAGTCCAATGTGACCATTTACGGTATCGCTGACGCTGGCTTTGTCGCTGAGCGTGGCGGCGTGAACGGCAGCGTCAACAAGGTGACCAGTGGTGTGGGTTCGGCTTCCCGTCTGGGCTTCAAAGGTGTTGAAGACCTGGGTGGCGGCACTTCCGCAATCTTCGCAATCGAATCCGGCGTCAAGATCGACACCGGCGACCAGGACACCGCAGGCGTGTTCGCCCAGCGCCAGGCTTTCGTTGGCCTGAAGAGCGCTGAAATGGGCCAGGTCACCCTGGGCCGCCAGTACACCATGCTGTACAACGCCCTGTCGCAAGTTGCCGACCCATTCGGCGCCGGCTATGCTGGCAGCGCCAAGAACCTGTTCCCTACCGGCGGCGTCAATACCCGCCTGTCGAACTCCATCGTCTATAACTCGCCGGTATTCTCCGGCTTCAGCGTCGATGCGCTGTATGGCATGGGCGAGCAGGCTGGCGATAACACTGCCGGCCGCCAGTTCGGCTTTGGCGTGAACTACACCAGCAAGGAACTGAACGTTCGCCTGGTTCACAACAATAAGAACAACGACACCGCTGCCGTGGGCGCCACCCCAGCCGTGCGCAAAGACAAAGCCAAGAATACCCTGCTGGCTGCTAACTACGACTTCGGCGTCGCCAAAGTCTACTTCGGCTACGAAAAAGACAAAGGCGCCGGCTCGGCACCGCTGCCAGTGGCTAACGCCTACGGCCTGAAAGTTGCACCCAAGTCCTCCGCTGACAGCGCCGAATGGCTGCTGGGCGTAGGCGTGCCAATGGGCGGCGGCACCCTGGTTGCTTCCTACATCCACAAAGATGACAAGCAAAACGCCCAGGACGCAAACCAGTTCGGCATCGGCTACCTGTACGCCCTGTCCAAGCGCACCACTGCGTACACCGCGATCGCCAAGATCAAGAACAAGAACGGCGCCGGCTACACCGTTGGCAACAACACTGAAGCCGGTACGGGCGACAAAGCGTTCAACCTGGGTGTACGCCACGCCTTCTAAGCAGGTTTTGTAGCAAAGCAGTATCTCTCTCGAGGTGATTCATGATCTTTGGCGGGTCTTCGGACCCGCCTTTTTTTATGTGCCGCAGGGAAGGGGGATGCGGATCGCGATGTGCGTTCCGCTGCCGCCATCGACCTCCATGCTGCCGCGCATTGCCGCGACACGCTCGCGCATGCCAAGCAGGCCGAGCGCATCGGCCTTCGCCATGTCGCCGACGACAATGCCGCGCCCATCATCCGATATGTCGATGAGCAGTTCGCCGCCATCGCGACGGCATCGCACTTCTGCCGTGGCGGCGCCCGCGTGGCGGGCGATATTGGTTAGCGACTCCTGCACCAGCCGGTAGATGGCGGTGCTGTAACGCTCGTCGAGCACCAGGACCTCTGGCAGTGCATCGAGCAGGCAACTGATGCCGTGCCGCTTCTCGAATTCCCCCCGTAGCGACTCCAGCGCAAAGTACAAGCCTCCTTCGTCGAGCGCGCGCGGGCGCAGGTTGCCTGCGATGCGGCGCAGCGAGCCGATGGCTGTGACGAGCAGGTTGTCCATGCTGGCCAGCCGGGCCTCGGCATCCGGGGAGCCAGGAACCTGTTGCTTCAACAGTGTGAGCTCGACGCGCAGGGTCGCCAGCAGTTGCCCCAGGTCGTCATGCAGTTCGCGCGAAATATGGACGCGTTCATCCTCCCGGATTTCCGCCAGCGCGGAATCGGTGGAGCGGCGTCCCTGGACGCGGGTGCGGGGATTCTTCAAAGTCGGCCTCCTGGCGGCAGCAACCACCAAGACACCGTATTACAGCAAGCCGCCGGACGGCTTGATCTGGATCACATCTGTTTGAACAGATGGAGGAAGGAGCGGCTCACTTCCAGCTTGTCTGGGCGGCCTTTGATCATCACCAGGTGGCGGCCACGGATGTCGCGCGTTACCCCTTCGATGGCGTTGACATTGACCAGGGTGGCGCGGTGGATCTGCCAGAACAGGGATGGGTCCAGTTCTTCGGCCAGGTCGCGCACCGGTTTGCGGATCAACGCTTCGAATTTATCGGTCTGCACGCAGGTGTATTTTTCATCCGAGCGGAAGAACAGGATCTCTTCGACCGGGATCATGCGCAGGTCGGAACCGATGCTGGCCTGGATCCACTGCAGGTACTTCGCCTTTGGCGAAGCGATCTTTTCGGCCAGCTGATTCAGGATGGCTGCCATGTCGGCACCTTGTGCCGCGCTGGCCGCCGGCGAGGCCAAGCGGCCTTTGAGGCGCTCGACGGTGATCTTCAGGCGCTCCGGCTCCGGCGGTTTCAGTACGTAGTCGACTGCGCCACGCTCGAATGCCTCCACCGCGTAGGCGTCATAAGCAGTGACGAACACCACATTGCTCTTGTTGCCGATTTCTGCGGCTGCTTCCATGCCGGTCTTGCCCGGCATGCGGATATCGAGGAAGGTGAAATCTGGCTTCAGCTCATCGACCAGTTCGACTGCTTCGTCGCCGTTCTTGGCTTCGCCGAGGATCTCCAGCTCCGGCCATACTTGTTCCAGCCGCATGCGCAGCTGGTCGCGCATCAGTCGCTCATCATCGGCAATAATTGCTGTGGGCATAGTGCTCAATATTAGGAAATAAGAAGTATCAATTATTCAATGGATCGCAGCGTATGGCAATCGCTTATTCCGAACGCGCCAACTGGTACGGCACCTCGATTATCGCGATTACGCCGCTCGGCTGGTTGGGCTCGATTTTCAGTGAGGCCTGGTCGCCGTGCAGCAGCTTCAGGCGCTCGCGGATATTGGTCAGGCCGAGGCCGGTGCCAGTGCTTGGCTTGGCGCCAAAGCCAAGGCCGTCGTCGGACACGGTCACGCGCAGCTTGCTGTGTGCTACATCGGCGCGCACTTTCAGGTAGCCCCCTTCGGGCTTGCCTTCCAGGCCATGCTTGATGGCGTTTTCAACCATCGACTGCAGCATCATCGGCGGGAAGGCGGCGCTGCGCAGGCCTTCGGGCACGTCGAAGTCGACGATGAGGCGCTCTTCCATGCGCATCTTCAGCAGGGCGAGGTAAGCCGCCACCATATCGGACTCGCTGCCGAGCGTGCTGGTCAGCTTGTTTTCACGCATCTGCGGCAGCACGGCACGCAGGTATTTGATCAGGCTGCGCTGCATGGCCGAGGCGCGGGGCGGATCGGTTTCGATCAGGTGCTCGACTGAAGCCAGGGTGTTGAACAGGAAGTGCGGCTCGACCTGGGCCTGCATCATCTGCATCTTGGCTTCGCTCAACTGGCGCTGCATGGATTCGCGCTCAGCCGCAGCATTGGCCACCTGCGCCTCCGCTTCTGCCTTCTTCTTACCACCAACCAGCGCCTTCATCGCAAAAAGTGCCAGCAAGAGCAGGGTGATGAAACTGGTGAACCAGGTCGAAGCCTGCTTATGGTAGCGCGAGACTTTTTCTTCAGCTGCGCTGTCCACGGCCTGTTCCAGTGCGTTGGACAATTCTTCGCCAATCTGCGGCGGCAGTTCGATGTGGACTTCTTCTCCCGGCATTGGAGCGGCCGGCGCGGCCGGTGGCGCGGGCTTTGCCCTGTTAGCCGTTGGCGCTGGCGGGGCAGGGGGCGCCGGGGCTGCGGGATCTGCCGGTGCAGCCGCTTCAGCCGGCATGGCCGGGGCCGCAGCTTCCGCAGCGGCAGTCTCTTCAGTATCGCTGTCGTCGTGGCGAGCGCTTGCTGTTTCGTCGCCGCTTGCTTCTGCGCTGGCCTGTTTCTTGATCTTCCCGGCGCGCGGGTTGAAGTGGATGCCGCTGTCGTCAATCGTGATATTTGGATCCGCGTTGCCCGATTTTGCGCGCTTATGCGAGCGGATTGCCATTTCTTCCTCGCGCGAAGGCGAGAACAGTTCATCCTGCAAGATCGACGCAGCAATCATGGACAGGGCCGCGAACAGGAAGAACTTCCACCACGACAGGTGCGTCACCCAGCCGGTCGTCGCATCAAAGCCCCGGTGGAGCCAAGCCAGGATGGTTTTTGCTGTGTCTTGTGCTTGCGGTGTTGGAAACATGCGCGACTTTCTATTGAATATGGGGCAAGTGTAGATAAGCTTGTGCAAAGCCGCCACCGGCGTGCGACAGAATGCAGAAATACGGGAATAGAAGAATGCCCTTGCGGACAGTCGGATCGTTTGCTATAGTTCTGTCCCTCGCAACGCAGTGCTGACAAAACAGCAGAGCGAAACGAGAAAAAGAAGGGGTTGACGAGCTGCACGCTGTACCGCATAATCTCGCTTCTCTGCTGCTCGCAACGCAACACTGTTAAAACAGTAAGCGAAACGAGAAAAAGAAGGGGTTGACGAGYTGCACGCTGTACCGCATAATCTCGCTTCTCTGCTGCTGACGAACACAACGCTTCGTGCAATAAACAAGGCAGCGATCTTTAAAAATCAACAGTCGATAAGTGTGGGCGTTTGACGAATATGCCACGAGCCTTCGGGCTCGATGCTCAAAATATTAGTTGTAACGCTCGCACAAAATATATTAAACGTAATCTCGCAAGAGATTCGTCAGTATTTTGAGTGAGTGACCTCCGGCAGCAATGCTGGAAAAACAGAGATTAAACTGAAGAGTTT
>NZ_LMDB01000038.1 GCF_001425005.1 Duganella sp. Root336D2
ACCGTCCTGTCGAAGAAATTCGGCGGCGAAGCCAAAGCTTACGACCAGATCGACGCTGCTCCAGAAGAAAAAGCACGCGGCATTACCATCAACACCGCCCACGTCGAGTACGAGACTGCMAACCGTCACTACGCTCACGTTGACTGCCCAGGCCACGCCGACTACATCAAGAACATGATTACCGGTGCTGCGCAGATGGACGGCGCGATCCTGGTTTGCTCCGCAGCTGACGGCCCAATGCCACAGACCCGCGAGCACATCCTGCTGGCACGCCAGGTTGGCGTTCCATACATCATCGTGTTCCTGAACAAGTGCGACCTGGTCGACGACGCAGAACTGCTGGAACTGGTCGAAATGGAAGTGCGCGAGTTGCTCTCCAAGTACGAATTCCCAGGCGACGACCTGCCAATCATCAAAGGTTCGGCACGTATGGCGCTGGAAGGCGCAGCTGGCGAAATGGGCGAAGAGTGCATCATCCGCCTGGCTGAAGCCCTGGACACCTACATCCCGACCCCAGAGCGCGCAGTTGACGGCGCCTTCCTGATGCCKGTGGAAGACGTGTTCTCGATCTCCGGCCGCGGCACCGTGGTGACCGGTCGTGTTGAGCGCGGCATCATCAAGGTCGGCGAAGAAATCGAAATCGTCGGTATCATCGACACCGTGAAAACCACCTGCACCGGCGTGGAAATGTTCCGCAAGCTGCTGGACCAGGGTCAAGCCGGCGACAACGTTGGYCTGCTGCTGCGCGGCACCAAGCGTGAAGACGTTCAGCGTGGTCAGGTTCTGGCCAAGCCAGGTTCGATCAAGCCGCACGATCAYTTCACCGGCGAGATCTACGTTCTGTCGAAAGATGAAGGCGGCCGTCACACCCCGTTCTTCAACAACTACCGTCCACAGTTCTACTTCCGTACCACCGACGTGACCGGTTCGATCGAGCTGCCAGCGGACAAAGAAATGGTTATGCCAGGCGACAACGTCTCCATCACCGTCAAGCTGATCTCCCCGATCGCGATGGA
Source organism: Duganella sp. Root336D2 (assembly GCF_001425005.1). Lineage (GTDB taxonomy): Bacteria > Pseudomonadota > Gammaproteobacteria > Burkholderiales > Burkholderiaceae_D > Rugamonas. Next base: position 1,017 of record NZ_LMDB01000038.1, read on the forward strand.
AGAAGGCCTGCGTTTCGCCATCCGTGAAGGCGGTCGTACCGTCGGCGCCGGCGTGGTAGCCAAGATCCTGGCTTAANCTGATCTCCCCGATCGCGATGGAAGAAGGCCTGCGTTTCGCCATCCGTGAAGGCGGTCGTACCGTCGGCGCCGGCGTGGTAGCCAAGATCCTGGCTTAATCTGCCTGGGTGATTCAAACGGGCCGGCATGTGCTATCATGTCGGCCCGTCGCAGTAATTACATACATTGCCGGAAACATATTGTTGCCGGTTCGTTCTTTTAAGGAATAAGCATGTCCGCTCCAAACCAAAAGATCCGTATCCGCCTGAAGGCTTTCGACTACAAGCTGATCGACCAGTCCGCACTGGAAATCGTTGACACCGCCAAGCGCACCGGCGCTGTGGTAAAAGGCCCAGTTCCTCTGCCAACCCGCATCCAGCGTTACGACGTGCTGCGTTCCCCGCACGTGAACAAGACTTCGCGCGACCAGTTCGAAATCCGCACCCACCAGCGCCTGATGGACATCGTGGATCCAACCGACAAGACTGTTGACGCGCTGATGAAGCTGGACCTGCCAGCTGGCGTGGACGTCGAAATCAAACTGCAGTAATCCCGGTTTCGTCGCAAGACACCTGAAAAGCCCGCTCCTGAGCGGGCTTTTCTTTTTCAGGAGTAGCCAATGAAACGCATCGCAGTATTTGCCGCCATCGCGGCCCTGTCCCTGCTGGCCGCATGCGGCAGGAAGAACCCGGCCGACCAGGCGGCACAGGACATCAAGGCCATGGGCGCCCAGCGCGACAAGACGCAGGATGCACTGAAAAAGATGGAAGAGGCCCAGCAAAAGCAGAAAGAAGAAGCCGACAAGAACTGACGCGCTATACTGCCGCGCATGAGCGATAAGACCATCCTGATCGTCGAAGACGAACAAGCCATTGCAGACAGTATTGCCTTCGCCCTGGGCAAGGAAGGCTTCACCCCGCACCACGTGATGCTGGGCGAGCAGGCCCTGGCGGCCGCGCGCGACCTGGCGCCGGCGCTGGTGATCCTGGATGTCGGCCTGCCCGATATCAGCGGCCTTGATGTATGCCGCCGCCTGCGCCAGTTTTCCGAAGCGCCGGTGATTTTCCTGACCGCGCGCAGCGATGAAATCGACCGCATCGTCGGGCTGGAAATCGGCGCCGACGATTATGTGACCAAGCCGTTCTCGCCGCGCGAACTGGTGGCGCGCGTGCGCGTGATCCTGCGCCGCGCCGGGAATGGCAATGGTAATGGCGCCGTGCCAGCTGCCCAGGCCACACCGCCCGCCGCCTCGCGCACGCCGGCCTTCGAACTGCGCGCGGCCGAAGCCCGCATCCTGTTCGCCGGCCAGCCGCTCGACCTGACGCGTTATGAATACCTGCTGCTGAAAACGCTGGTCGAGCATCCCGGCCATGTGCTGTCGCGCGCCCAGCTGATGGACCGCGTCTGGTGCGACGCGCCGGAAACGCTGGACCGCACGGTGGACGCCCACGTCAAATCCCTGCGCGCCAAGCTGCGCGCCATCGACGACAACGCCGACCCGATCCAGACCCATCGCGGCATGGGTTACAGCCTGCAGCCCGGCGCATGAAGATCGGCCTGCGCATCCTGCTCGGCTACTTCCTGATCGTCGGCCTGGCAGCCTGGTTCCTGCTCAACGTCTTCGTGCAGGAGGTGAAACCTGGTGCCCGCTCCACGCTGGAAGCGGCCATGAACGACACCGCGCAGCTGCTGGCCCAGCTGGTCGCCGACGATGTAAAAGAGGGCGCTACTGAAACGGCCCTGCTGGCGAAGCTCGGCGCCGCCAGCCGCAACACCGATTACCGCATCACTATCGCCGGTGCTGATGGCATCGTGCGTTTCGACTCTGCCGGCAAGTCGGTCGGCAAGGACTACTCGCGCTGGAACGACGTCTACCTCACGCTGCGTGGCCAGTACGGTGCGCGCATGACGAGCGAAGTGCCGCGCGATTACAGCAGCCTCGGCATGTACGTCGCTGCGCCGGTGCGCGACGGCGAGCGCATCATCGGCGTGCTGACGGTTTCCAAGCCCATCTCCAGCGTGCAAGGCTTCATCGAGCGCAGCCAGCGCAAGATCCTCAAATGGGGCATTGTGCTGCTTGGCCTGTCGCTGCTGATCGGCGTCGCCATTACCTGGCGCATGGCCAGCACCGTCAACAAGCTGATGGTATTCGTGGAAGAGGTGCAGGCCGGCCGCAAAGCCGTCATGCCCAAGCTGGGTAGCAGCGAGATCAGCACGCTCGGCCACGCGCTGGAAGCCATGCGCGCCAAGCTGGAGGGCAAAGATTACGTCGAAACCCTGATGCATACGCTGACGCATGAACTGAAAAGCCCGATCGCCGCCATCCAGGCCACAGCCGAATTGCTGGAAGAAGACATGCCGCCCGAGCAGCGCCGCCGGTTCCTGTCCACCATCCAGGCCCAGAACGCGCGCCAGCGCGACCTGATCGACAAGCTGCTGGCCTTGGTGCGCGTGGAAAAGCAACAGCGCATCGACGACGCCGCGCCGCTCGATGTGGCAGGGCTGTTGCAGGACGTGGCATCAGACTACCAGGGGCGCCTCGCCGCGTGCTCGCTGCAGCTCATTGTCGACGCACCGCCGCAACTGCAGCTCCTCGGCGACCGCCTGCTACTGCGCCAGGCGCTTGGCAACCTGCTCGACAATGCAATCAGCTTCGCGCCGCGCGGCAGCTGCATCACCATGTCCGCGCGCAGCGAGGGCGACCTGCTGGAGATCGCGGTTACCGATAACGGCCCCGGCATTCCCGACTATGCGTTCGAACGCGTGTTCGAACGCTTCTACTCCCTGCCGCGTCCGAATGCACCAAAGAGCACTGGCCTCGGATTGCCCTTTGTGCGGGAGGTGATCGCGCTGCATGGCGGCACAGCGCAGGTTGCAAATGTGTCCGGCACTGGTTGCCGCGCCATGGTACGCCTGCCACAAAACTCGAAAAATACCTGAGCAATCTATTGCTGGGCACGAGGCGGGTAAGACATGTGACATGCTGGTGGACGGCGTTCCGGACGGTTGCGTGGTATCGCTGACAGACGTCAGTACCGATCAGGCGCCGCCTGACCTTCAAGAGCACGCGGTCGAGGGAGCTTGCATACCAAAATATTGACTGCGCTTCACGCCGAACGCATCGCCAACGCACAGCCGTTCCCCACACTGGCGCAATTTGCGCAAGTGACGGAGCACTCTTGAAACGGAAATCGATCTACCTTGTGTTGGCGCTGCTGGTGCTGGCGCTCCTTGTTGCCAGCATCTGGGTCCGGCAGCGCAACGGCGACTACGGCTTCAATGTACTGCAGCGGCGCGGCGGCACTTACTGGATCAAGATGGGCGCCGACGATGCCCGGTTGCCGCCATCCATGCGGGAAGCGCTCAAAGACATCGTGCCGGCAGTTTCGGCCGGCCAGTTCCACTGGCGCGAAGCGGAACCCGGCTTTGAGGTGGCTGACATGCCGGTGATGTCGGCAGATGGCGAAGTAGATCGCATCCTGCTGAACCGGATCGATCCACAGCGTTTCCGCTTCGCGGTGCGCAGCGCACCCGCAGGCGACAAAGGGCTGGATGAATGGGAGCGCGCCCTGCCCAGCGCCGTGCTGATCGTGAACGGCAGCTACTTCGGCCTGAAAGGCCAGCCCGATACGCCGTTCATCAGCGAAGGCGAACAGCTTGGTCCCCGCCAGTACAACGCTCGCGCCGGCGCCTTTGTTGCGCGCGAAGACGGAAGCGCAGCGCTGCACAACCTCGTGCAAGCTGATTGGCAGGATGCTTTCACGGGCGCACGCAATGCGATGGTTTCTTATCCACTCTTGCTGGGCGAAGATGGCGAGACGCACGTGAACGTGAAAAGCCGCTGGCTCGCCAATCGCACTTTCGTGGCGCAGGACCGGTCGGGACGCATCCTGGTCGGCACCACGAAAGAAGCATTTTTCTCGCTTGACCGCCTGGCAAGCTTTCTCAAGGACGCACCGCTGGACCTGAAGATGGCGCTCAACCTGGACGGCGGGCCAGTCGCTTGCCAGAGCGTGCGGCTGAACGGGTTCCAGCGCAGGTTCTATGCGCGATGGGAAGCGCAGGTGCGCGAGGGCGCACCGAAGGGAACGGAGGTGAGCTTGCTGCGCTGGCCTTTTGCGCAGGCGACGTGGGCCATGCCGGTCGCGCTGACGGTCGAGCGTGCGCGCTGAACTGGTGCGAAAAATATTCGCTTGCTTCACACAGAACGCATCGTCGCCGCACACCGGCTTTCTACACTGGCGCAACCATAACAACAGGATGCGCCATACCATGCAAAAGAAACTCCTATTCAAGGCCCTCATCGTCGGCATGCTGATGCTGCTGCTCGGCGTGCCGCTGGCCATGATCCAGTCCACCATCAGTGAACGCATCTCCTACCGCGACGAAGCGGCGCGCAGCATTGCCAACGATTCGGTCGGCGAGCAGCATATCTACGGACCAGTGCTGGTCATGCCGTACAGCGAGGTGTACACCGCCGAAGAGAAGGACAAGGACGGCAAGGCGGAGACGAAGCGCTACCGCAAGCAATCGCAGCACCTGGTGTTCCCCAACCAGCTTGAGGTCGTGTCCAATCTCGGCACCGAGCGCCGCCACCGCGGCATCCATCAGGTGCTGATGTTCAACGGCGCGCACAAGATCAACGGCGACTTCCTCGTGCCTGCCGTGGCCGAGCTGCCGCATACCGAGAGCGGCTCGCAGATCACGCCCGAGCGTCCGTACATCGCCCTGGCGGTGGCCGACGTGCGCGGCGTACGCGACATCCCGCGCCTGGTGTGGGGCACGCGCAGTGTCGAATTCGAGCAAGGGTCCGGCCTGCGTTCTTCGCGCCAGGGATTGCACGCCAAACTGTCGATGGAAGATGCTGCGGCGGGGCCGGTCAAGTTCAGCTTCAACTTGAACCTGGCGGGCATGAACAGCCAGGGCTTTGTCCCGCTGGCGCGCAATAACCGCTTTGTCATGTCCTCCCCTTGGCCGCATCCGCAATTCAGCGGCCGCTTCCTGCCGGAGCAATATAGCCTGGATGAGAAGGGCTTCCAGGCGGTGTGGCGCATTTCATCGCTGGCCAGCGAAGCGCAGTCGCAGCTCCGCCAGCGCGAGCAGTCGGCAGGACAGGGCGAAAATGCCATGCCCGCGCTTGACACTATCGAAGCCGCGTTTATCGAGCCGGTCAACGTGTATTCAATGGCCGACCGCGCCACCAAGTACGGCCTGCTGTTCGTGGCGCTGACCTTCGCTGCCTTCTTCCTGTTCGAAGTGATGAAACGGCTGCCGATCCACCCGGTGCAATACCTGCTGGTGGGCCTGGCACTGGCGCTGTTCTTCCTGCTGCTGGTCAGCCTGTCCGAGCACTATGACTTTGTCGCCTCCTACATCGCCGCCAGCGCCGCCTGCATCGTGCTGATTGGCTATTACCTGATGCACGTGCTGCACGACTGGAAGCGCGGCCTGGGCTTCGGCGCTGCGCTGTGCGCCTTGTACGGGATCTTGTTTGGTCTGCTCAACTCCGAGAACAATGCCCTGATGCTGGGCGCCATCCTGCTGTTCGCCGTGCTGGCCGCCATCATGGTCGCTACCCGCAAAGTGGACTGGTACAACCTGAACAACCCGGCAGTCCTGCCGGCAGAGCAGGCGTAAGCCAGGAGATGGCGGCGCAAGCGATACGCCTTGCGTTCCGGCTGCTGCTTGCCCTGCAGTTTGCAATCCTTGTTTTGCTCGAACACGCAGGGCTCACCAGGTTGCGCATCACCGAGTTTGGCGCGCGCGGCAATCCCGATACCTGGGACGTCCTCGTCGCTGTTCTGAATATCGGCTTTGCCGTGACGTACCTTGCTGCAGTCTTCATATCGGCAAGGAGCACGAAATTTTTCGGCATTGAGGCATGGCCGAGCCGGTTGGCCCACCTTGGCATGACGCTCACCTGCCCAGTAGCGGTCTGGTTGGCCTATGGTGTTTTATTCGGCTACCCGGCAAGTTGAGAAAGGAAACCTTTGATGAACGATATGAATGGTTTGCCGGCCCAGGCCGGCGCGCTGCTGCCGGGCGGCTTGCTCGCTCCATCCCTCGCTGAGGGCGCGCAACTGGTGCTGCTGTCTGGCTATACGGCCGGTGAGCCCGCCGGTCCGGTGCGGGTCGTGCTCGACCAGCGCGGCGCTCGCGTGGTGCTAGTGCTGGCCAGCTACGAGACGGTGGCCTGGGAGCTCGATGTGCGGCCTGGCACGGAACTGGTCGCAGTAGTCGCCAGCGCTTACCGCGCTGTCGCAGTGACCGGGCATGGCGCCGCGCCGGCGTATCGTTTGGCGCTGCCGTGTGCACCGACGCCGGACAGTGCCGCATACCAGGACCTGATGCAGATCCTGCAAACCCGGCTTGGGCGCAGCCGGCCGGATACTTTCCGGGGCTATGTACGTTTGCCCGAGCAAGTGGCGATTGCTTCCTGCGGATCAGCGGCGGGCGCCTCGGCGCAACCACAGCCGCGCGTACAGCAGAAGGTTCACGCCCAATACGACGCCCGCCACTATATGCTGCGCGGCAGGCGTCAGTCCGGCAGGGTAGATCAGGGGCAGCAGGTAATGCTCGATGAATCCATCCGCATAGCCCTGTTGGCCTGCGCGCACGCGTAATTCGTTTTCAAGATAGGTGAGCGGGCAGATGGCGCCCATCAGTTCAATGCCGATGGCCCACAGTGCAGCCGGCAAGTGCAGCCGCACGATGCGCGGCCAGCGCAGCGCCAGAACAGCACCGAAAAGTGCGAACAGGATAAAGGCAAGATGCAGCAGCAGGAGCGCATCGGCAGCGAGGCGAGATAGCATCGCTGCATTCTACGCCCGCGTTCCGGACGAGCCCGTGTCACACCTTGGGGTCTGACCCCAGGGTGTGACACGGGCTCTGCCGTATTACGGGCGGGTAAAGCTCCATTGCTGGTTGCTGGCGTTCGTTAGCGGCCATTGGATGATTTGTGCGTTGTCGGCGGTGCTCTTGTTTTGCACGTCCATCACGTAGCCGCTCAGCAGGTTCTTTACTGTGTACCAGCCGCTGGACGGGCTGGCGAAGCTCCAGTGCTGGCCGTTGCCGGCCCAGTATGACCATTGCGCGATATTGGTGCCGGCGCTGGTGGAGTTTTCCCAGTTGTCCAGGCTGAGCAGGCTGCCGGCGTTGATCACGCTGTACTGGCCGTCACCATGACCGACCACATACCATTGCTGGTGCTTGCCGCCGCTGTAGCTCTGCTGTTGCACCATGGCGCCGTTGCTGGTGGAGGCGTTGGCTACCGCCAGTGCCTTGCCGCTCAGGCGCGACTTGATCACGTAGGGACCGTCGCTCATGCCGCCGCAGCCGGCGAAGTTGCTGAAGTTACGTGTCAGCGCTGGCCAGCCGCCGCTGTAAGTCATGCGCAGGATGTCGAGCTTGGCGTTGCCGCTGTCGTTCAGGTCGTAGTAGTGGATCGAGGTGAAATTGCAGCCGTCCTGCTTCAGCACGCCGATGTGGCCGGGGCCTTTGTATTTGCCGTCGACGTTCGGCAGCACGGTGCGGGTGCCGGAGTAGGGGCCGGTGATGCTGGTGGCGCGCTGTACTTCGACGTAGTAGGTGCTGTTCGAACCTTTGCAGCAGGCGCCGCGGTTGACGAACAGGTAGTAGTAGCCGCCGTCGCGCGTGATGTAGGGCGCTTCGATGTCCTGCCCGTTGCCGCCCCAGATTTTGCTGACATTGCCGGCCAGTTTGCCGCTCGACTGGTTGATCTCGGCCACGCCGATGCCGCCGAAGAAGGAGCCGTAGCTCATATACACCTTGCCGTCATGGTCGCGGTACAGGGCCGGGTCGATGGCGTTGATCTCGCTGCTGCCGCCAAATGATTCGACCACGATGCCAAGGTCGGTCCAGGCCGGGTTCTTCAGCGAGGCCGAGCGGGCGACGCCGATGGCGGAGCTGGAGGTGCCGAAGGTCGATACCGAGTAGTAGATGTAGTAATACCCGTTCATGTGGATCACGTCCGGCGCCCAGAACGAGCCGCTGAAGTTGGGGATCTTGTTGGCGACCCAGCTTGGGGTGGTGCCGAACACCGGCCCCGGGCCGCCCTGCCAGCTTGCCAGGTCGGTCGAGGTGGAATACCAGATCCCGCTACCGGTGGTGAAATTGAAATAAGTATCGCCGTCCTTGGTGATGGTGCCCGGGTCATGGGCATTTTGCAGTCCGGCCAGGTTGATGGCCTGCGCCGCCAGGGCGGGCAGGCACAGGCAGAGTACTGCCAGCAGTTTTTTCATCAGGTCTCCTTTTATGGTTATAGGGCGCACTGGCCCATCACCACATTAGGATTCCTTGCGCCCGCCCACCAATGAGTTTTTCAGGCGCTGCGATACCGTTTCCGGCATGCCCCCAGCAGGCCGAGCCCGCCAACCAGCATGCCCCAGCCGGCCGGTTCCGGTACCGGCAAAGGCGGCATGGCACCGACCGACAGGTTGCTGCTCCATAGCAGTTGCTGGTTGGTGTTCGTATTGTTGGTCCAGCTCACCGAAAAGTTGTCGGTATAGCCATCAGGATCGTCGGCCAGGTAGGTAGTGCGCCTGTAGTTGTTGCGGCATTCGCCCGGCGCCAGGTCGAGGCAGACACCGGCCATCGCGGAGCCGAAGGCTTGGGCTGTCGTGCTGTTCTCGAATTCCAGCCCGACCTGGCCGCTGACGGTGATGCTGGCGCCCGGCGCGAGGTAAACCGTGGTGTTGGTCCACAGCTCGGTATGGCCCCGGGTCCAAGGGGCATCGCTATCGACCATGGCGACATACAGCTCGCCGCCACCGCCCAGGGCATCCCAGCTGCCGCGGGTCAGCGAACCGCCGTGGCTGGACGAGGTGGCCAGCGGCGCCCAGCTATCGTTGTGGCTATCGGTGCCGGAAATCTCCTCGCCATGACCGGCATTGAGAATGCGCGACGACATTTCCCAGTAGCCGGGCTGTAGCGCGACATTGCCGCTGGTCTGGATCTGCAGCTGGTCCAGGCTCAGGATGGCGCCGACCACACCGGCGCGGGCAGGGGAAATGGCCATGAGGGCCGCCAGGACAGCAGGAATTGCCAGTTTAACCATGCTTACCTCCTTGCGCGAAGTGGGCAATCTTAACTGTGAGTCAATTCATGGCGGCGCCCGCTTGCCGGATGGCTAAAACACCTGACATACCTCGTACAAAGCTGTTGCGTCAAGGGGGGAATGGCGGTACACTAGCCGGCTTCGGTATGGGTTCGTCTTTTTTATGGCCCGTATCTTTTTTTGTAGTTAAACAAAGCCCCGCCCAATCGTAGGTGGGAATGGAGAAAAAATGAGCCTTGGCCTCCTCGGTCGCAAGGTTGGTATGATGCGCATCTTCACCGATGACGGGGATTCGATCCCAGTCACCGTGTTGGACGTATCGAACAACCGTGTTGCGCAAATCAAAACTCCTGAAGTGGATGGTTATTCCGCTGTTCAGGTTGTCTTCGGTCAGCGTCGCGCATCCCGCGTGACTAAAGCTGCTGCCGGTCACTACGCTAAAGCAGGTGTTGAAGCTGGTTCCTTTATCAAGGAATTCCGCGTTGACGCAGCTAAAGCAAACGAACTGAAAGCTGGTGAAGTTATCGCCGCTTCCCTGTTCGAAGTCGGTCAGAAGATCGACGTGCAAGGTGTGTCGATTGGTAAAGGCTACGCCGGTACCATCAAGCGTCACAACTTCGCATCGGGTCGTCAAACCCACGGTAACTCCCGTTCGCACAACGTACCAGGCTCGATCGGTATGGCGCAGGATCCAGGCCGTGTGTTCCCAGGTAAGCGCATGACCGGTCACATGGGCGACGTCACCGTCACCACCCAGAACCTGGAAATCGCTCGTATCGACGCTGATCGCCAGCTGCTGCTGGTGAAGGGTGCAGTACCAGGCGCGAAAAACGGCCAGGTTGTTGTATCGCCAGCTGTTAAAGTTAAAGCAAAGAAGGGAGCTTAATCGATGGAACTGAAGCTCTTGAACGCGCAAGGTCAAGTCGCGTCGAACGTAGCCGCCGCTGACACCGTCTTCGGCCGTGACTACAACGAAGCACTGATCCACCAAGTCGTCGTTGCTTACGCTGCTAACGCACGTAGCGGTAACCGCAAGCAAAAAGACCGTGAAGAAGTCCACCACACGACCAAGAAGCCATGGCGCCAAAAAGGCACCGGCCGCGCTCGTGCTGGTATGTCCTCCTCCCCGCTGTGGCGTGGTGGTGGCCGCATCTTCCCGAACTCGCCTGACGAGAATTTCACCCACAAGGTCAACAAGAAGATGTATCGCGCAGGTATCTGCTCGATCCTGTCTCAGCTGGCCCGTGAAGAGCGTCTGGTTGTGATCGAAGACCTGTCGATCGAAGCCCCTAAGACCAAGCTGCTGTCGCAAAAGCTGACCGGCATGGGTCTGGACTCGGTCCTGATCGTTACCGACACCATCCAGGAAAACCTGGAACTGGCTTCCCGCAACCTGCCGAACGTGCTGGTTGTCGAGCCGCGTCACGCTGACCCAATGTCCCTGGTCTTCTACAAGAAGGTCCTGGTCACCAAGGCAGCCTTGGCACAGATTGAGGAGATGCTGGCATGAGCGCAGTTATCAAACACAGCGAAGAGCGCCTGATGAAGGTGCTGCTGGCTCCGGTCATTTCCGAAAAAGCCACCATGGTTGCGGAAAAGAACGAACAGATCGTGTTCCTGGTATCCAAGGATGCGACCAAGCCAGAAATCAAGGCCGCCGTTGAACTGCTGTTCAAGGTTGAAGTGGAATCGGTGCAGACCGTGAACCGCGAAGGTAAGGTTAAGCGTTCCGGCCGTTTCGTCGGTCGCCGCAACCACACCAAGCGTGCTTTCGTGTGCCTGAAGCCAGGCCAGGAAATCAATTTCACCGAGGAGGCTAAATAATGGCACTCGTTAAGATGAAGCCAACCTCCCCAGGCCGTCGCGGCATGGTGAAGGTTGTGAACAGCGACCTGTACAAAGGTCGTCCGTTCGCCGCCCTGCTGGAAAAGAAGTCGAAGACTGCTGGCCGTAACAACAACGGCCACATCACCACCCGCCACATCGGCGGAGGCCACAAGCAGCACTACCGTATTGTGGACTTCAAGCGCAACAAGGATGGCATCCCTGCGAAAGTGGAACGGATCGAATACGATCCAAACCGTACCGCACACATCGCCCTGCTGTGCTACGCCGACGGCGAGCGCAAGTACATCATCGCCCCTAAAGGCGTTGCTGTCGGCGACACCCTGCTGAACGGTTCGGAAGCGCCGATCAAGGCCGGCAACTGCCTGCCAATCCGTAACATCCCAGTCGGCACCAACATCCACTGCGTGGAAATGCTGCCAGGTAAAGGTGCCCAGATGGCCCGTACCGCTGGTGCTGTTGTGGTCCTGATGGCCCGTGAAGGTACCTACGCCCAGGTTCGCCTGCGCTCCGGCGAAGTGCGCCGCGTGCACATCGAGTGCCGCGCCACCATCGGCGAAGTCGGCAATGCTGAGCACAGCCTGCGCAAGATCGGTAAAGCCGGTGCCATGCGCTGGCGCGGTGTTCGCCCAACCGTCCGCGGTGTGGTCATGAACCCGATCGACCACCCGCACGGTGGTGGTGAAGGCCGTACCGCAGCTGGTCGTCATCCAGTATCGCCATGGGGCCAGCAGACCAAGGGTAAGAAGACTCGCTCGAACAAGCGTACTTCTTCGATGATCGTCTCTCGCCGCGGCAAGAAATAAGGATAAACCATGACTCGTTCATTGAAAAAAGGGCCGTTCTGCGACGCCCACCTGGTGAAAAAAGTCGAAACCGCGCAAGCGACCAAAGACAAAAAGCCAATTAAAACCTGGTCCCGTCGCTCGACGATCATGCCTGACTTCATCGGTCTGACCATTGCCGTGCACAACGGCAAGGTCCACGTGCCTGTGTACGTTTCCGAGAACATGGTTGGTCACAAGCTCGGCGAATTCGCGCTGACCCGTACCTTCAAGGGCCACGCTGCTGACAAAAAGGCTAAGAAATAATGGAAACCAAAGCTATCCTCAAAGGCGTGCGCCTGTCGGATCAAAAAGGTCGCCTGATCGCTGACCTGATTCGCGGCAAGAAGGTTGACGCTGCGCTGAACATTCTGCAGTTCAGCCCTAAGAAAGGCGCGTTCATCGTCAAGAAAGTGCTGGAGTCCGCTATTGCGAACGCCGAGCACAACGACGGTGCCGACATCGACGAGCTGGTCGTCAAGACCATTTACGTCGAAAAGGGCCCGGTCCTGAAGCGCTTCACTGCACGCGCTAAAGGTCGTGGCGACCGTATCTCGAAACAATCCTGTCACATTTACGTGACTGTCGGTAACTAAGGAGCTGCGATGGGTCAGAAAATTCATCCAACCGGTTTCCGTCTGGCGGTCACCCGTAACTGGGCATCTCGCTGGTACGCAACCAACGGTAACTTCGCTTCCATGCTGAACGAAGACCTGAAGGCACGTGCTTTCCTGAAGAAGAAGCTGAAAAACGCTTCCGTAGGCCGCATCGTCATCGAGCGTCCTGCCAAGAACGCACGCTTCACCGTGTACAGCTCGCGTCCTGGCGTCGTGATCGGCAAGAAGGGCGAAGACATCGAAGTGCTGAAGTCCGCCCTGACCAAGATCATGGGCGTGCCAGTGCACGTGAACATCGAAGAAATCCGCAAGCCGGAAATCGACGCTCAGCTGATCGCTGACTCGATCTCGCAGCAGCTGGAAAAGCGTATTATGTTCCGCCGCGCCATGAAGCGCGCCATGCAGAACGCAATGCGCCTGGGCGCCCAGGGCATCAAGATCATGTCCTCGGGTCGTCTGAACGGCATCGAGATCGCCCGTACCGAATGGTATCGCGAAGGCCGCGTGCCTCTGCATACCCTGAAGGCGGACATCGACTACGGTACCTCCGAAGCTTCCACCACCTACGGCATCATCGGTGTCAAGGTGTGGGTGTACAAGGGTGACCGCTCCGCCACCGGCGAAGCACCAGTCATCGACACCCCGGCCGAAGAGAAGAAGCCACGTGGCCCGCGCCGCGAAGACGGCAAGCCAGCAGGCCGCCGCCCAGCAGGTGCCGGTGCTAAACCAGGCGCACCAGCCGCCCGCCGCGCTGCCAAGCCGGCTGCAGCTGATAAAGCAGGAGAATAAGCATGCTGCAACCTAGCCGCAGGAAATATCGTAAAGAGCAGAAAGGCCGCAACACCGGCATTTCGCACTCCACCGGCACTAACGTGTCGTTCGGTGAATTCGGCCTGAAGGCCGTGGCACGTGGTCGTATCACCGCGCGCCAGATCGAGTCCGCACGTCGTGCGATGACCCGTCACATCAAACGTGGTGGCCGTATCTGGATCCGTGTATTCCCAGACAAGCCGATCTCCAACAAGCCTGCCGAAGTCCGTATGGGTAACGGTAAAGGTAATCCGGAGTACTACGTTGCCGAAATCCGTCCAGGCAAAGTCCTGTACGAAATGGATGGCGTTGGCGAAGAACTGGCACGCGAAGCGTTCCGTCTGGCTGCTGCTAAACTGCCTCTGGCTACCACCTTCGTGGTGCGCCAGGTTGGCCAATAATTGGAGTGAAATATGAAAGCATCTGAACTCCGTGGCAAAGACCAGGCTGCACTGCAGAAAGAACTGAACGACCTGCTGAAGGCGCAGTTCGGTCTGCGCATGCAAGCTGCTACCCAGCAGCTGGGCAACAGTTCGCAGCTGAAGAAGGTCCGCCGCGACATCGCCCGCGTAAAAACGGTAATGAACTCGAAGGAAGCGAAATGACCGAACAAGTTAAGCTGAAGCGTACTCTGATCGGTAAAGTCGTGTCCGACAAGATGGACAAGACCGTTACCGTTCTGATCGAACGTCACGTCAAGCACCCTCTGTATGGCAAGATCATCGTTCGTAGCGCCAAGTACCACGCGCACGACGAGACCAACCAGGTCAAAGCCGGTGACACGGTAGAGATCGTGGAAGGTCGTCCGATCTCCAAAACGAAGGCGTGGACGGTGACCCGTGTAGTGCAAGCTGCACAAATCGTCTAAGTAAGTTGCAAGCCGGGAGCGTGAGTTCCCGGCCACAATTTAATTAGTTCTTGCAGGCCCGCAGGTTTTATGTGATACTTGCGGGCTTCGTCCATGTATCCGCCGCAAAGTTTCTCTCCGCAGACGCGATAGCGGTCAGTACTTGTATGAAGATCAAGCACCCAATCAGCCATTTTGGCTGGCGGGACCAAGACTGACCGATATCCGCATTGTGTGGATTCTTCGGCTTAAGTTGGGAAAGAGATAACTATGATTCAAACTGAAAGCCGGCTCGAAGTGGCCGACAACACCGGTGCCAAGGAAGTCATGTGCATCAAGGTGTTGGGCGGTTCCAAGCGCCGTTACGCTGGCATCGGCGACGTGATCAAAGTCACCGTTAAGGTGGCTCAGCCTCGCGGCCGTGTCAAAAAAGGTGAAATTTATAACGCCGTGGTAGTGCGCACCGCTAAGGGTGTGCGTCGCCAGGACGGTTCGCTGGTGAAGTTCGACGGCAATGCTGCTGTCCTGCTGAACAACAAGCTGGAACCGATCGGTACCCGTATCTTTGGACCAGTGACGCGCGAACTGCGCACTGAGAAGTTCATGAAGATCGTGTCCCTGGCACCGGAAGTCCTGTAAGGAGTCAGACAATGGATAAGATTCGCAAAAACGACGAAGTCATCGTCCTGACTGGTAAGGACAAGGGCAAGCGCGGCGTAGTGACCCAGCGTGTAGACGCTGAGCACGTCGTGGTTGATGGCGTTAACGTGGCTAAAAAAGCCGTTAAGCCGAACCCGATGACTGGTGTTCAAGGTGGCATCGTCGATAAGACCATGCCTATTCACGTGTCCAACGTTGCTCTGTTCAACGCTGCGACCGGTAAGGCAGATCGCGTAGGCTTCAAAGAAGTGGACGGTAAAAAAGTCCGCGTCTTCAAGTCCTCCGGCGAAGTAGTGAAAGGGTAATCAGAAATGGCCCGTCTGCAACAACTGTACAAAGACAAGATCGTCGCTGAGCTGACCGGTAAATTCGGTTACTCCTCCGTGATGGAAGTGCCGCGCCTGACCAAGATCACCCTGAACATGGGTCTCTCGGAAGCCGTGGCTGACAAGAAAATCATCGAGCACGCTGTTGGCGACCTGACCAAGATCGCCGGCCAGAAGCCAGTCATCACCAAGGCCCGTAAGGCAATCGCAGGTTTCAAGATCCGCGAAGGCTACCCGATCGGTACCATGGTGACCCTGCGCGGCGCCCGCATGTATGAATTCCTGGACCGTCTGATCAC
This sequence comes from Duganella sp. Root336D2, assembly GCF_001425005.1. Lineage (GTDB taxonomy): Bacteria > Pseudomonadota > Gammaproteobacteria > Burkholderiales > Burkholderiaceae_D > Rugamonas. The sequence goes on from NZ_LMDB01000038.1 coordinate 16,378, forward strand.
CGTGGCCCTGCCGCGCGTGCGTGACTTCCGTGGTGTGTCTGGCAAATCCTTCGATGGCCGTGGTAACTACAACATCGGCGTGAAAGAACAGATCATCTTCCCGGAAATCGAGTACGACAAGATCGACGCACTGCGTGGTATGAACATTTCGATCACCACCACCGCGAAGACCGACGATGAAGCCAAAGCGCTGCTCGCCGCCTTTAAATTCCCGTTCAGGAACTAAACGATCATGGCAAAACTCGCACTGATTAACCGTGAACAGAAGCGTGCTGACCTGGTAGCCAAGTTTGCTGCCAAGCGCGCCGCTCTGAAGGCCATCATTGATGACCAGACCAAGTCGGAAGAAGAGCGTTACGAAGCGCGCCTGAAACTGCAGGCACTGCCGCGTAACTCGGCTCCAACCCGTCAGCGTAACCGCTGCCAGGTCACCGGTCGCCCACGTGGCACCTTCCGTAAATTCGGCCTGGGTCGTATCAAGCTCCGTGAATTCGCCATGCGTGGCGAGATCCCGGGTATGACCAAAGCCAGCTGGTAATAGGAGAATAAGCAATGAGTATGAGCGATCCTATCGCCGATATGCTGACCCGTATTCGCAACGCACAAACCGTGCAAAAGACCTCCGTGGCAATGCCATCGTCGAAGGTTAAAGTTGCGATTGCCAACGTCCTGAAAGACGAGGGTTACATTGAAGATTTCGCCGTGTCCACCAACGAGGGCAAGTCGGAACTGAAAATCGGTTTGAAATATTATGTAGGCCGTCCTGTGATCGAACGTCTGGAACGTGTTTCGCGTCCAGGCCTGCGTATCTACAAAGGCAAAGATGAGATCCCAACCGTGATGAACGGCCTGGGCGTGGCAATCGTGTCGACCCCGCAAGGCGTCATGACCGATCGCAAGGCGCGCGCTACCGGTGTTGGTGGCGAAGTCATCTGCTTCGTGGCTTAAGGAGTAACACAATGTCTCGTGTAGCTAAAATGCCGATCGTTGTGCCTGCTGGCGCCGAAGTTGCCATCTCCGCACAAGCGATCACCGTCAAGGGCCCACTGGGCACCCTGACCCAGAGCCTGAACGGCCTGGTTAAAGTTGAAAACAATGCTGGCACCCTGTCCTTCGACGTGGTCAATGACAGCCGTGAATCGAACGCCATGTCCGGCACCCTGCGTGCCCTGGTCAACAACATGGTCGTGGGCGTAACCAAGGGCTTCGAGAAGAAGCTGTCCCTGGTCGGCGTGGGCTACAAAGCCCAGGCCCAAGGCGACAAGCTGAACCTGTCCCTGGGCTTCTCGCACCCGGTCGTTCACGACATGCCTGCCGGCGTCAAGGTGGCAACCCCGACCCCAACCGAGATCATCATCTCTGGCGTTGATCGCCAAAAGGTTGGCCAGGTGGCTGCCGAAGTGCGTGCTTACCGCTCCCCTGAGCCTTATAAGGGCAAGGGTGTCCGCTATGTGGACGAAGTGGTTAAGCTCAAAGAAACCAAGAAGAAGTAATTAGGGGCTGACGATGGACAAAAAAGAATCTCGTCTGCGCCGCGGACGTCAAACTCGCATCAAGATCGCGCAACTGAAAGTGAACCGCCTGTCGGTGCACCGCACTAACCTGCACATTTACGCGAACCTGATCAGCCCAGACGCCAAAGTTCTGGTTTCGGCCTCGACCGTGGAAGCGGAAGTTCGCGCCGAGCTGGCTGGCAAGTCGGGCAAGGGTGGCAACGCCGCCGCTGCCGCACTGGTTGGCAAGCGTGTCGCAGAAAAAGCACTGAAAGCGGGCATCACCGAAGTCGCCTTCGACCGCTCCGGTTTCCGTTACCACGGCCGCATCAAGGCGCTGGCTGAAGCCGCGCGTGAAGCTGGCCTGAAGTTCTAAGGGTACGATCATGGCAAAAATGCAAGCAAAAATGGCATCCGATAAGCCGGATGATGGCATGCGCGAAAAGATGATCGCGATCAACCGCGTGACCAAAGTGGTCAAGGGTGGTCGCATCATGGGCTTCGCCGCGCTGACCGTGGTTGGTGACGGCGATGGCCGCATCGGCATGGGCAAGGGCAAGTCGAAGGAAGTTCCGGTCGGTGTGCAGAAGGCAATGGAAGAAGCCCGTCGCAACCTGATCAAGGTTCCTCTGAAGAACGGCACCCTGCAGCACACCGTCACCGGCCGCCACGGCGCGTCGAAAGTGATGATGTCGCCAGCTAAGCCAGGTACCGGCGTGATCGCAGGTGGCGCAATGCGCGCTATCTTCGATGTGATGGGCGTGACCGACGTCGTGGCGAAATCCACCGGCTCGAACAACCCGTACAACCTGGTGCGCGCCACCCTGGACGGCCTGGCCAAAATGAGCACTCCAGCTGACATCGCCGCCAAGCGCGGTAAGTCGGTTGAAGAGATCCTGGGTTAATAGGGAGCACTTCAATGAGCACTATCAAAGTCAAACTGGTGAAGGGCCTGATCGGCACCCGTCAAGACCACCGCGCAACCGTGCGTGGCCTGGGCCTGCGTCGTGTGAACTCTGTCAGCGAACTGCAGGACACTCCTGCTGTGCGCGGCATGATCAACAAGGTCGCCTACCTCGTTAAAGTCGTTTCCTAAGCGACCCTTAGGAACTGGAGAAAACAATGCAACTGAATACCATTCAACCAGCAGAAGGCGCGAAGCACGCTAAGCGCCGCGTTGGCCGCGGTATCGGCTCCGGCCTGGGTAAAACCGCAGGCCGCGGCCATAAAGGTCAGAAATCGCGTTCGGGCGGCTTCCATAAAGTCGGCTTCGAAGGCGGTCAAATGCCTCTGCAGCGTCGTCTGCCTAAGCGTGGCTTCAAATCCCTGAATGCCACTTTCAAGGCTGAAGTGCGTCTGTCCGACCTGAACGCCCTGGCTGTCGGTGAAGTCGACATCCTGGTGCTGAAACAGGCCGGCGTGCTGAATGTTCTGGCACGCGACGTACGTGTTATCGCTTCCGGCGAAATCACTAAAGCAGTGACCGTTAAAGGCCTGAAAGTGACCGCTGGCGCGAAAGCAGCCATCGAAGCAGCTGGCGGCTCGGTAGCCTGAGTCAGCTAGCTTAATCGGAGCGAAAATTGGCAACAAACCAACAGCTTGCTAAATCCGCCGCCGCCGGCTTCCCTTGGAACCGGCTGTGGTTTTTGCTGGGCGCTCTGGTGGTGTACCGTATCGGTGCACACATCCCTGTGCCGGGTGTCAACCCGGTAGAGCTGGCACGGTTGTTTGAATCGCAGCAGAACGGCATCCTGGGCATGTTCAACATGTTCTCGGGTGGCGCGCTGTCGCGTTTCACGATCTTTGCCCTGGGCATTACTCCATACATTTCGGCCTCGATCATCATGCAGCTGGTGTCGATCGTGTCGCCGACCATGGAGGCGCTGAAAAAAGAAGGTGAATCGGGCCGTCGCAAGATTACCCAGTACACCCGTTATGCAACTGTCGGTCTGGCACTGTTCCAGGCGTTCGGCATCGCGGTCGCGCTGGAATCCCAGCCTGGCCTGGTGATCGACCCTGGCATGGGCTTCCGCTTCGTCACCGTGGTGACGCTGCTGACCGGCACCATGTTCGTGATGTGGTTGGGCGAGCAGATTACCGAGCGCGGCCTTGGTAACGGCATCTCGATCATCATCTTCGCCGGTATCGCGGCTGGTCTGCCGAGTGCCTTGGGTGGCTTGTTCACCCAGGTCAGCAACAACCAGATCAACGCTTTCTCGGGGATCGTCATCGTGGTCCTGGTGGCAGCTGTCACCTACGCCGTGGTGTTCGTCGAACGTGGCCAGCGCAAGATCCTGGTCAACTATGCCAAACGTCAGGTCGGTAACAAGATCTACGGTGGGCAGACCAGCCACCTGCCGCTCAAGCTCAACATGGCAGGCGTAATCCCGCCGATCTTCGCTTCGTCGATTATCTTGTTCCCGGCTACCATCGTGGACTGGTTTTCGAAAGGTGCGGACACCTCTAACCCGGTGGTCCGCTTCCTGAAAGATCTGGCTGCGTCGATGGCTCCTGGTGAGCCAATCCATGCACTGCTGTACGCCGTGGCAATCATTTTCTTCTGCTTCTTCTACACCGCACTGGTGTTCAACAGCAAAGAAACTGCGGACAACTTGAAGAAGAGCGGGGCCTTTGTGCCAGGGATTCGTCCCGGTGAGCAGACAGCCCGTTACATCGACAAGATCCTGATGCGATTGACCCTGGCGGGTGCCGTGTACATCACCGTAGTCTGCCTGCTGCCGGAATTCATGCAGAGCTACTGGAAGGTGTCGTTCTATTTTGGTGGTACTTCGCTGTTGATTATTGTAGTTGTGACCATGGACTTCATGGCCCAAGTGCAAAATTATGTGATGTCGCAGCAATATGAATCGCTGCTGCGCAAAGCTAACTTCAAGGGCGGGCTTCCGACACGATAAATGGCAAAAGACGACGTAATTCAGATGCAGGGCGAGATCCTGGAGAACTTGCCCAATGCAACTTTTCGGGTAAAGCTGGAAAACGGCCACGTGGTACTCGGCCACATTTCGGGTAAAATGCGTATGAACTACATCCGCATTCTCCCTGGCGACAAAGTCACGGTTGAATTGACGCCGTACGACCTGTCCCGGGCCCGTATTGTGTTCCGGACAAAGTAATTAATTAAGCAATTTCGAACATAAGAGAGTGCAATCATGAAAGTTAACGCTTCAGTTAAGCGCATCTGCCGCAACTGCAAGATCATCAAGCGCAAGGGCGTGGTCCGCGTAATCTGCGTGGAAGCTCGTCACAAGCAGCGTCAAGGTTAATTCGAGGGAATAACGAATGGCACGTATTGCAGGGGTTAACATCCCAAATCATAAGCACACCGTTATCGGCCTGACCGAGATTTACGGTATCGGCCGTCCTCGTTCGCAGTTCATCTGCGCACAAGCCGGCGTTGCAACCAACAAGAAGGTCAAGGACCTGGACGACAGCGAACTCGAGAAGCTGCGTGAAGAAATCGGCAAATTCATCGTGGAAGGCGACCTGCGCCGCGAGCTGTCGATGAACATCAAGCGTCTGATGGATCTGGGTTGCTACCGCGGTATGCGTCACCGTAAGGGCCTGCCGGTCCGCGGTCAGCGCACCCGCACCAATGCACGTACCCGCAAGGGCCCGCGCAAAGCCGCTCAATCGCTGAAGAAATAATCTAGGGAACTACTATGGCTAAGCAACAAAGCTCCGCAGCAGCCGCTCGCGTACGCAAGAAAGTCAAGAAGAACGTCGCTGAAGGTATCGCACACGTTCACGCTTCCTTCAACAACACCATCATCACCATCACCGACCGCCAGGGCAACGCTCTGTCGTGGGCGACCTCCGGTGGTGCTGGCTTCAAGGGTTCGCGTAAGTCGACCCCGTTCGCAGCGCAGGTTGCTGCTGAAGCCGCTGGTAAAGTTGCGCAGGAATGCGGCGTGAAGAACCTGGAAGTTCGCATCAAGGGCCCTGGTCCTGGCCGCGAATCCGCTGTTCGCGCACTGAACAACCTGGGCATCAAGATCACCGAGATCCAGGACGTGACTCCAGTGCCGCACAACGGCTGCCGTCCTCCTAAGCGTCGTCGCATCTAATAGTCAGTCTGACATTGGCCGGTTCGGTGTGAACCGGCCACCGTCTTCTGCAATCAAAATCGCTGGAACAGTGAACCGGAAACGGTTATACTGTCCGGCTATTTTTGCCTTCTCGCGCCGCATCTGTGGCCGCGTTGGCAATGTTGAGCCACCGCCTGCTTGTCAGTGGAGCAGGCTAGCGCCTAACCGCATCCCGATGCGGCTGGGGCGTCATCTAAATCATTAAGGAAAATACCGTGGCACGTTATATCGGACCAAAAGCAAAACTGTCCCGCCGTGAAGGCACCGACCTGTTCCTGAAGAGCGCACGCCGCTCGCTCGATTCCAAGTGCAAACTGGACGTCAAGCCAGGCCAGCACGGCGTGAAATCCGGCGCCCGCACCTCCGACTACGGCAACCAGCTGCGCGAAAAGCAGAAGGTCAAGCGTATGTACGGCGTGCTGGAACGCCAGTTCCGTCGCTACTTCGCTGAAGCTGAGCGCCGCAAGGGCCCAACCGGCGAAACCCTGCTGTCCCTGCTGGAATCCCGCCTGGACAACGTTGCCTACCGCATGGGCTTCGGCTCGACCCGCTCGGAAGCGCGTCAGCTGGTTTCCCACAAAGCCTTCACCGTGAACGGCCAAGTGGTGAACATCCCTTCGTTCAACGTGAAGACCGGCGACGTGATCGCTGTGCGCGAAAAGTCGAAGAAGCAGACCCGTATCGTCGAAGCGCTGTCGCTGGCCGAACAAGTTGGCATGCCAGCTTGGGTGTCGGTTGACTCCAAGAAAATGGAAGGTACCTTCAAGTCCCTGCCAGAGCGCAACGAAATCGCTGCTGACGTCAACGAATCGCTGATCGTCGAACTGTATTCCCGTTAATCCCGGGTTGCTGTACCAAGGCGGGACTGGCTCCCGCCTTTTCCATTTAATGCCATCAGCCTTATCGGTGTAACGAGCCGAGGGTAATGAAAAGGACATTTACATGCAAAATAGCTTGTTGAAACCACGTATTATCGATGTTGAAGCCCTGGGCCACGGTCACGCCAAAGTCGTGATGGAGCCGTTCGAGCGCGGCTACGGCCACACTCTGGGCAACGCGCTGCGCCGCGTGCTGCTGTCTTCGATGACCGGCTACGCGCCGACCGAAGTCACCATCGCCGGTGTCGTTCACGAGTACTCCTCGCTGGACGGCGTGCAGGAAGACGTGGTTGACCTGCTGCTGAACCTGAAGGGCGTCGTCTTCAAGGTGCACAACCGTGACTCCGTGACCCTGACCCTGAAGAAGGAAGGCGAAGGCCCGGTGCTAGCGTCGGACATCGACCTGCCACACGACGTGGAACTGATCAACCCGGACCATGTGATCGCCAACCTGACTGCCGGCGGCAAGCTGGACATGCAGATCAAGGTCGAAAAAGGCCGCGGCTACGTTCCTGGTAACGTGCGTCGCCTGTCGGAAGACGCCAACAAGACCATCGGCCGCATCATCCTGGACGCCTCGTTCTCGCCAGTGCGCCGTGTTTCCTACGCTGTCGAATCGGCTCGTGTGGAACAGCGTACCGACCTGGACAAGCTGATCATCAACATTGAAACCAATGGCGTGATCACCCCGGAAGAAGCGATCCGTCAATCGGCGCGCGTGCTGGTCGACCAGCTGAACGTGTTTGCTGCCCTGGAAGGCACCGAAACCACCGCTGAAGCGCCATCGCGTGCTCCAATGGTCGATCCGATCCTGCTGCGTCCAGTGGACGACCTGGAACTGACCGTGCGTTCGGCCAACTGCCTGAAAGCAGAAAACATCTACTACATCGGCGACCTGATCCAGCGTACCGAAAACGAGCTGCTGAAGACCCCGAACCTGGGCCGCAAGTCGCTCAACGAAATCAAGGAAGTGCTGGCATCGCGCGGCCTGACCTTGGGCATGAAACTCGAGAACTGGCCACCGGCTGGCCTGGAGAAGTAATTTCCAGATCGGGTGACAGTGCTGGACATCGCGCAGCGATGTTCTGCCCTGTCACCAACTGATTAGCAGTTTAGCAGTACCGCCCGCTGCGTTTTGCCGCTGGCGTCTTAACGTGATAACCGGACCGCGCCGCGGCTTGCCAAGGCGATCGAAGATCTCGGATTTAAACAACATCGAAAGGAAGTACCATGCGTCACCGTAACGGCCTCCGTAAACTGAACCGTACCTCGTCCCACCGTCTGGCAATGCTGCGCAACATGACTGTTTCGCTGCTGCGTCACGAAGCGATCAAGACCACCCTGCCAAAGGCAAAGGAACTGCGTCGCGTCGTGGAACCAATCCTGACCCTGGGCAAGACCGACACCCTGGCCAACAAGCGCCTGGCTTTCTCCCGTCTGCGCGATCGCGAGATGGTCCTGAAGCTGTTCGCTGAACTGGGCCCACGCTACGCAAACCGCAACGGCGGCTACCTGCGTATCCTGAAAATGGGTTTCCGTCATGGCGACAACGCTCCAATGGCTTTCATCGAGCTGCTGGACCGTCCAGAAACCACCTCCGCTGACGAGGCACCAACCGCTGAGTAATCTCAGTCAGGTTTATTGAAGAGCCGGGCATTGCCCGGCTTTTTTTATTTTCCACTGGTAGCAGCTTAAAGCGGCGTTAAGCCGCCCGGTGTAAGATTGGCGTGCCCGATCGATCCACCGCCCAAGACCATGCAACGACAAGCGTCCTTCTTCAAGACGTGGCTGTTCGCCACGCTCTCGCTCTTTGTATTCCTGTTTGCCGGCGCGGCGCGGGCCGACGAAGAATTCCTCGATCCGCAGGTCGCATTCAAGTTTTCCGCCAAGGTGGTGGAGGGCAAGGCCATCGCCGTGACCTACGAGATCGCCGACGGCTATTACATGTACCGCGAGCGCTTCAAGTTCGTTGCCGACGGCGCAACCCTGGGTGAAGCGCAAATCCCGCCGGGCAAGGTCAAATACGATGAGACGTTTGCCAAGAATGTGGAGACCTATCGCCACCAGGTGACGATCGTGATCCCGGTGCAGGCGCCGGGGCCGTTCACCCTGAAGGCCACGAGCCAGGGCTGTTCGGAGAAAGGCTTGTGCTATTCGCCGATGGAATCGTCGGCGCGCCTGATGGTGGTGGGCGGCAGCAGCGCATCCATTGGCAGCGGCGTGTTCGGCTTCGGCGCGAAGCAGGGCGCTGCGGCTGCCCAGCAGAGCGTGCCGGGCGCCCCGGCATCGGCTGGCGTCGATACGCCAGAGGCGGCCGTGGCGGCAGCAGTCCCCGTGGCGGTGGCCGCCTCCGGCGACAGCGAAATGGGCAAGATCGAATCGGCCTTGAAGGGTGGCAGCCTGCTGGTGATTGCGCCCCTGTTCATCCTGCTTGGCCTGGGCCTGTCCTTCACTCCCTGCGTACTGCCGATGGTGCCGATCCTGTCTTCGATCATTGTTGGCGATGGTTCTGCCGGCAACCGCTCGCGCGGCTTCGTGCTGTCGGTCAGCTATTCGCTGGGCATGGCAATCGTCTACACCGTGCTCGGCGTGGCAGCCGGCCTGGTTGGCCAGGGTTTGTCGGCTGCCCTGCAAAACCCTTGGGTCCTCGGCTTCTTCGGCCTGGGGATGGCCGCCATGGCGCTGTCCATGTTTGGCGTGTATGACCTGCAAGTCCCGGCATCCATGCAATCGCGCCTGGCCGGCGCATCGAACCGCCAGTCCAGCGGCAAACTGGCCGGCGTGTTTGCGATGGGCGCCATCTCCGCCCTGATCGTCGGCCCTTGCGTCGCCGCTCCGCTGGCCGGAGCGCTGGTGTACATCAGCCAGACCCGCGACGTCGTGATCGGCGGCAGTGCATTGTTCTCGATGGCGCTGGGCATGAGTATCCCGCTGCTGCTGGTCGGTATCTCGGCCGGCGCCCTGGTGCCGCGCGCCGGCATCTGGATGCAGGCTGTGAAGCGCTTCTTCGGCGTGCTGATGCTGGCGATGGCCTTGTGGCTGGTCGCACCGGTGTTGCCGGGTAAAGTGCAGATGATCGGCTGGGCCATCCTGGGCGTGGGCTATGCGTTCTTCCTGCTGACCCATGAGCGCGGCAAATGGCTGCCGAAAGTCATCGCAGCCTTCTTTGCGCTATTCGGCCTGATCCAGGTAGCAGGGCTGGCGACCGGCAGTGCCGATCCGCTGCACCCGATTGAAAGGCTGGCCGGCCGCGCCGACCGCCACCTGCAGTTCACCCGCATCAAAACCGTGGCAGACCTGGATGCGGTGCTGGAGCAGACCGGCGGCAAAACCGTGCTGCTGGACTTCTATGCCGACTGGTGCGTGTCGTGCAAGGAAATGGAGAAGCTGACCTTCGTCGACCCGGCGGTCCAGCAGAAATTGGCCAATACGATTTTGCTGCAGGTGGACGTGACGGAAAATAACGAAGCCGATAAGGCCATGCTGCAGCGCTTCACCTTGTTCGGCCCGCCCGGAATTATTTTCTTCGATGCCGCAGGCCAGGAAATCGCCGGTTCGCGTGTCATCGGATTCCAGAACGCAGAGAAATTCTTGCGATCACTGCAAAAGCTGAACTAGTCCAAGGGCGCGAAAGGCGCCCTTTATTTTGGATGGGAGGTTGTGATAATATCAATAGTTTTTGCTGAATAAACAAATGGTCGAAGGAAGTTTATGGATGTTCGTTGTCTTGGCGTGACGGTGTTGGCGGCGTTGCTGGTCGCCTGTGGCGGTGGCGGTGGTAGTGCCAATGGTAATGGCAGTGCAGGCGCGAGCGTGCAATTACCCACCGGCCCCAAGACATATGTCGCAGCCACGCCAAGCGTGGGCGACTATTACTCGTACAAACAGGTGTGGCAGGTTTCAGGCCAGGGCGATTGGACCGAATATGTAACGCGTTTGGTCGCCGCGGTTGCAACGGATGGAGGCGCGACCCTTAAATACGTGTCCGCAATCGGCGGGCAATCCGAACTGATGGAATACCGTTCGCAGACGAGCACTGAAGATTATGACAGCCTGGGACGGCTGCTGAGTATCAAGGATTTTTCTTGTGTCCAGACCGCCAATCCACCATATCACCTCGTGGCGCTCCGGACGATTTCGGCCGGGATGAACTGGCAGCATGCGGGCGCGTTCGATACCAATTGTGGCGCAGGGCCTGTGCAATCCACCCTGGAATTCAAAGATACGGTCGGCGCCCTGGAGCCGGTGTCCGTGCCTGCTGGTACGTTCAATGCGTTCAAAGTAACGCGAAGTTCCACCTCGATCAATGAGACCTGGACGTCGGTGCGTGAGCGCACCTGCTGGTGGGAGCCCGAGTTGGGCGTGGAGGTGAAATGCCTTACCAATATGGTGCGGACGAAAAAGGCGACCGGAGAAAAGACGAATTATGCCGACTCCTTCGAGTTGCAAAGTTTTTCCAATCGTAAGCTGGGGCGCAAGATGGAATCGGCCCTGCGTTTCACCGGGTCCTGGAGCGGCCTCCTGCTAGGCGACGCCTACGGCAAGTGTACGGCGATGTTCCACCCCGATGGGACGATCAAGGGCAGTTGCGCAGACAGAGGATTCGAATTCGATATTATCGGCAAGGTCAATCCGGACGGGACGCTGGCATTGAACCTGGTCGGCAACGGTGTCATAGGCCAGACGATCACAGCAAAGTTCGAAAGCCAGCAGCAGATCAGCGGCACCTGGAGCGTGCCGAATCAAGGCAGCGGTACTTGGTTGATCACCCAGGACTAGGTTTTGCCACAACAGGGCGCCGCGAGGCGCCCTTATTGCTTGCCGTCCCGGATCAGCGATGTTGGTGCATGGCGCCGTGGTGCCTGCCGTGGCCGAAATGGCCGGCCTTTTCATCAAACAGTTTTTGCTGTTCAGGCGTCAGGGCGGCATAGAAGGTTTTCGTCGCTGCCAGGTTGCTTTCCATGCGGCTCAAACGGGCCTTCGTCATTTCAATCCGTTTTTCCATGCGCTCCGGCGCCGGCATATTCTTGAACGAGGCGCGATCGAACTGGCCGCGCTGCGGCATATTCGATTTCAGTGCCGACAAATAAGCCTGCCACGCGGCTTCCTGGGCCGGCGTGATTTTCAGCGTATCGTGCATGCGCTTGGCATGCGCGTCCATACGCTCCTGCATCTTTACCGGATCGAACTTGGTCGCCGCATATTGATGCTGCGGAGCCTCTTCTGCCATGGCCGGCAAAGAAGCCGCGCCAAATCCAAACACAGCTGCGCTGATGACGAATGCTTTATGCAAGGTTTTCATCATTTATCCCTTCAGAAATGAATTTATGAAAATGTGCACTCGCACTGCACATGGACGCATCTTCTCGCTTTCCTGCTTTTTCCAAATGTCCTGGAGCAAGGGTTTTGTATCCAGTTGTTGCACAATTATTTTCTTTATGTAAAGATTATTTTTATAACAAAATTTCACTTGCAAAGGAAAAGTATGCGTTCTCGTTGGGTTGGCGTAATGACAGCGCTGGGAGTTCTGGCTGGGTGTGGGGGCGGCAATCAAGCGGGCGGCGTTCAGTCTCCGCAACTAGAAACAGGGCCGAAGACGTATCTGGCGGCGAAGCCGACGGTAAACGACTATTACGCCTACAAACTGGTCAGTCAGGACGGCGCCGCTGCGGAAACGTCGAGCTATATCACGGCGTCGGTCAGCAATGTGGCAGCTGACGGTGGAGTTTCCGTTACTCACCTGTACGATTCGCCGTTGTCGACGACGACATGGCCAGCTGGTCCAAAATTCAGTTCAAGCACCTCGACTGACGAATATGACGTCCTTGGGCGCTGGCTTGGCGGAAAAAATAGTTCGACCTGCACAAGCACTCCAAATCTGCCTCATCACGCTGTAGCACCGTTGACAATCTCGGTCGGCATGAACTGGCAATATTCGATCGTTGTGAGCAATAACTGTTCGCCGCAAGCTCCGACTCAGGCCGCCGTTGAAATCAAGGACAGCGCGGTTGCACAAGAGACTGTAACGGTGGCGGCCGGAACCTTCAACACCATCAAGGTGATTCGGAACTCAAGCGAAAAAAGTAGTACCTCCACCATCGTTACTGAGCGCAATTGCTGGTGGGAGCCCGAGCTCGGGGTCGAGGTGAAATGTGTTTCAAATTCGACCAAGACTATCACGGCAACCGGCGCAGCAAGCTCGCAGAAGGAGACGTGGGAAATGCTTGGCTATGCCAATCAGAAACTGTCGCGCAAGGTGGACACGGCGGTTCGGTTTGCCGGTAATTGGAAGGGGAGCTACTTTGGCGGGGTGCCTGCTCCCGGCGGCTATCCGCTGGAATGCCGTCTCACAGTGGACGTCAATGGGAGTGCGCGAGGTTACTGCTTAGGGATGGCGACTTCTTTCAGCTTTACCGGCACCTTGGGTGCTGACGGGACGCTGACTTTCGTTGGGGACCCGGATTACCCCGGCATGTTATTTACAGGGAAGCTCGACAGCCTGCAGAAGATGAGCGGTGTCTGGAGCATTCCGCCGAACCTGAACGACGGCACTTGGAACCTGACCCAGGAATAAGGACTGGCCGGGGGAGTTTGTAACGCATTGTGTAGACCGGATCGGTATACACATGGCGATACAAACTCATTCCCCTGCCTGAGCGTATCAAGGGATAATTGTAGGCATGGAAAATGCCGCCACTATCCTCATCGTCGACGACGACCGTGATATCCGCACCCTGTTGCAGGACTATCTGGAAACCAATGGTTACCGCACCCACGGCGCCAGCGATGGCGCGGCCATGTGGAAGCTGCTCGATAACAGCAAGCCCGACCTGATCGTGCTGGACCTGAACCTGCCCGGCGAAGACGGCCTGACACTGTGCCGCAAGCTGCGCGCCCACTCGACCCTGCCGGTCATCATGCTGACTGCGCGCAGCGAGCCGCTGGACCGCATCCTCGGCCTGGAAATGGGCGCCGACGATTACCTGCCAAAACCGTTCGAGCCGCGCGAGTTGCTGGCGCGCATCCGCAGCGTGCTGCGCCGTAGTACCAGTACCGCCGCCAGCGGCGTCGACAAAGCCAGCCGCATCCGTTTCTCGAACTGGGTGCTGGACCTGACCGCGCGCCACCTGGTCAACCCGCAGGGCACGGTCATCATGCTATCCGGCGCCGAATTCCGCCTGCTCAAGGTTTTCCTCGAGCACCCGAACCGCGTGCTGAACCGCGACCAGTTGCTGAACCTGACGCAAGGCCGCGATGCCGATCCGTTCGACCGTTCGATCGACATCCAGATCAGCCGCCTGCGCCAGAAGCTGGGCGAAGATGCCCGCCTGCCGCAAATCATCAAGACGGTACGGAATGGCGGCTACGTCCTGGCAGGTACGGTGGCCGTGGAGCCCGACTGATGAAAGCGTTCTTCAGGGGCATGACGGGCCGGGTCTTCCTGGTCCTGATGCTGGGCATCCTTGCCTCTGCCGCGCTGACCCAATACCTCGCAGTCAACGAACGCCAGCGCACCTTGCAGCGCTACCGCGATTTCTTTGCCCTCGAACGTGCCGAGCAGATCATTTCGACCGCGGTGGTGGTGTTGCCGGAGTCGCGCAACCAGTACCTGCGCGTGGCGAGCATGGGCGCCATCAAGCTCGAAGTGCTGAACGACCTGAACGGCATCAACCCGGAAATGAGCGAGTTCGGCGCCACCCTGGCCAACCGCCTCGGCAAGGAATATGCCCTGCAATCGCTGCTTGAGCGCCCGGACGCCTGCGAACGCCCAACGCCTGCCTACACGGCCTTTTCCGTGTTCGGCGCCGGTACCGGCACCTGGCGCGGCACCTGCGAATCGCTGGCGGTCACCATGCCCGACGGCCAGCACCTGAAATTGTCCATCCTGCCGCCGCGCCAGCCGGCGCCGACAGGCAAAAATGAATATGCCGCTTTTGTTCCATTCCTGCTCAGCATTGCCGTGCTGGCTTACCTGGTGGCCCGCATGACGATGGGGCCGCTGAATAAACTGGCCGACGCCGCCAAGAACCTGGGCAACGACATCAACTACGCGCCGATCACGCTGGGCGGCGCAACCGAAATCCGCACCGCATCGGCTGCCTTCAACGCGATGCAGGCGCGCATCCGCCAGCACATCGCCCAGCGCACCGAAATGCTGGCCGCCATCACGCACGACTTGCAGACGCCGCTGACCCGCATGCGTTTGCGCCTGGAAAAGGTGCAAGACCCTGAATTGCAGGGCAAGCTGCTGGAAGACCTGTCGGCCATGCAGCAAATGGTCAAGGAGGGCCTGGACCTGGCGCGCAGCATGGACACCACCGAAGCCATGCAGCGCGTCGACCTCGACGCCCTGCTCGACAGCGTATGCGCCGACGCCGCCGACGCCGGCCAGGAAGTGGACTTGAAAGGCCGCGCCGCCATGGACCTGATGGGCCGCCCGCTCGACGTCCGCCGCTGCCTGGTGAACCTGATCGACAATGCCGTCAAGTACGGCCAGCGTGCCCATGTGACGGTCGAGCGCGAAGCCGGCGCTTCGCGCGTGCGCATCCGCGACGAAGGACCTGGCATCCCGGCCAGCCAGCTGGCACAGGTGTTCGAACCGTTCTATCGCCTTGAAACCTCGCGCAACCGTTCCTCCGGCGGCACCGGCCTCGGCCTGACGATTGCGCGCAATATCGCTGAACAGCACGGTGCCAGCCTGAGCCTGGCCAATCACGCGAGCGGCGGCCTGGAAGCCACCCTCGTGTTCCCGGAATTTTATGCAGGAAAGTAGTTAGACCTCACATGAAGAAGAAAACTTTGGCAGTAGTGGTGGGCCTGGCCATGGCCATCGGCGGCGGCGCCTGGCTTGCGAACAAGGGCCCGGCCGAGCAGGGCGCAGAGCACGCGCAAGGCAATGGCGGTGCTGGCGGTAAAGGCAAGGGCGAGCAAGGCCCGACCACGGTCAATGTGGTGGCGCCGCAGCGCCAGGATGTGCCGGTGGCACTGTCGGCCAACGGCACCGTGAGCCCGATCTCGACTGTCGACCTGCACCCGCAAACCACCAGCACCATCGTCAAGGTGCATGTGAAGGAAGGCCAGTTCGTCAAGCAGGGCGAGCTGATGTTCTCGCTCGATGCCCGCAGCGAAGCGGCCAATGTCGAGAAGGCGGATGCGCAGGTGGCGAAAGACCGCGCCTCCCTGGCCGACCTGGAGCGCCAGTACCAGCGCGCGCAAGAGCTGCGCACCCAGAACTTCCTGGCCCAGAGCGCTGTCGATACCCTGAAGAGCCAGGTAGACTCGAGCCGGGCCGCACTGGAAGCCGATATCGCCGTGGCCCGCGCCAGCAAGGTCGACCAGAGCTTCACGCAAATCCGCGCGCCGCTGAACGGCCGCGTCGGCGCCATCAACGTCTACCCGGGCAGCCTGGTTCAGCTCAGCACCTCGCTCACCACGGTGACCCAGCTCAACCCGATCAACGTCGCCTTCACCGTGCCGGAGTCCAGCCTGGCGGCCCTGCTCGATGCGCAGCGCGCCGGCAAGGTGGCGGTGCAAGCCTTCCAGAACAATTCGGACAAGCCGGTCAAAGGCCAGCTCAGCTTTGTCGACAATACGGTCGATCCGGTGGCCGGCGTGATCCGCGTCAAGGCAGTGTTCGATAATGCCGACAGCCGCCTGTGGCCGGGCCAGTACGTCAACACCAGGCTGACGGTCGCCACGCTGAAAGACGCCCTGGTGGTTCCGCAGAACGCTATTATTACCAATACCAAAGGCACTTTCGTGTACACCGTTGCGCCTGACCAGACGGCCAAGGTAGTCAACGTCCAACGCATCCATGGCTTCGGCACGCTGGCCGCAGTCACCGGCCTGAACGGCGATGAACAGATCATCGTCGAAGGCAAGCAGAACCTGCGCCCGGGCGGCAAAGTCCGCATCGCCGAACCTGCAGTGGCACAGAACGGCAAGGGCCACAAGAAAGGCAAGTCCGAATGAACCTTTCCGAGCTGAGTATCCGGCGCCCCATCATGGTGGTGCTGCTCTCGCTGAGCCTGATCCTGGCGGGTGTGCTGGCTTACTCCCATATTCCCGTCGCTGCACTGCCGAGCTATAACACCCCCGTCATCAACGTCAGCGCGGACTTGCCGGGCGCCTCGCCGGAAACCATGGCGTCGTCGGTCGCGCTGCCGCTGGAAAAACAATTCTCGACCATCGGCGGCCTGTCGATGATCACCTCCACCAGCACGCTCGGCAATACTTCGCTGACGCTGGAATTCGATGCGTCGATCAACGTCAATGAAGCCGCGGTCGACGTGCAGGCGGCGCTGCTGCGCGCCCAGCGTTCGCTGCCGCAGGAAATGACGGACTTGCCGTCCTACCGCAAGGTCAACCCGGCCGATGCGCCGGTGCTGTTCGCCACCATGACTTCGCCATCGCTGAGCCTGTCGGAGCTGAACGATTACGCGGAAAACCTGGTGGCGCCCAACCTGTCCACCCTGCCCGGCGTGGCCCAGGTGTCGGTCAACGGCCAGAAGCGCTTTGCCGTGCGCGTACGCGCCAAGCCGGACCTGATGAACTCGCGCAACCTGACGCTCGACGAACTGCAGGCCGCCATCAAGGCCGCCAACGCCAACACCCCGCTTGGCACCATCGATGGACCGAGCCAGACGCTGACCATCCAGGGCAACGCGCAGCTGATGCATGCCGCCGATTTCGCCGACCTGATCATCGCTACCCGCAATGGCCAGCCGGTGCGCCTGAAGGAAGTGGCGACGGTGGAAGACAGCTACCAGTCGATCAAGGCGGCCGGCAGCTATAACGGCGAGCGCGCCATTGTGCTGCTGGTGCAACGCCAGCCCGATGCCAACACCGTGCAGGTGGTCGATGCGGTGCGCAAGCTGCTGCCGCGCTTCCGCGCCCAGCTGCCGGAATCGGTCTCGATCAACCTGGTCAACGACCGTTCGGTGTCGATCCGCGAAGCGATCCACGACGTGAACCTGACCTTGGCGCTGACCGTGGTGCTGGTGGTGCTGGTGATCTTCCTGTTCCTGCGCCGCCTGGCTGCCACCTTCATCCCGGCCGTCACGATGCCGATTTCGCTGCTCGGCGCCCTGGCGCTGCTGTATGCGCTGGGCTACAGCCTGGACAACGTATCCCTGCTCGGCATCACGCTGGCGGTGGGCCTGGTGGTCGACGATGCGATCGTGGTGCTGGAAAATATCGTGCGCCATATCGAACTGGGCAAGAAACCCTTGCAGGCAGCCCTGGTCGGCTCGAAAGAGATGGGCTTCACCATCATCTCGATTTCGGTTTCGCTGGTGGCCGTGTTCATCCCGATCTTCTTCATGCCGGGAGTGATGGGCCTGATGTTCCACGAGTTCGCCGTGGTGGTCGGCCTGTCGGTGCTGGTGTCGGCGATCGTGTCGCTGACCCTGGTGCCGATGCTGGCCTCGCGCTTCATGCCGGCCGACTCGCATGAGACCTCGGGCGACGATACCTTTATCGGTCGCCACTTCGAGCGCGCCTTCCATGCCACGCGCGACGCCTATGCGCGCACGCTGGAGCTGGCGCTGCACCACCGCTTCGTGGTGCTGGGCATCGCGCTTGGCACCTTTGCGTTGACGGCCTGGCTGTACATCGCCATCCCGAAAGGCTTCTTCCCGGAGGAAGACCTGGGCCAGATCCGCGTCAATACCGAAGCGTCGGAAGACATCTCGACTTCGGCCATGCTGGAACTGCAGGAGAAGGTGGCAGCCACGATCCAGGCCAACCCGAACATCAAGGATGTCACCTCGTTCACCGGCGGCGGCAATACCGGCCGCATGTTCCTGGTGCTGAAGCCGCGCGCGGAGCGCAAGAAGATGACGGAGGTGCTGGACAGCCTGCGCAGGGAAACCAGGAAGATCGCCGGCATCCAGGTCTACCTGAGCCCGGTGCAGAACCTGCAGCTCGGCGGCCGTCCATCGAAAAGCCGCTACCAGTACACCTTGCAGTCGGTCAGCCCGGATGCCCTGAACGACTGGGCCGCCAAGTTCCTGGACCTGATGCGCGCCGATACCGACTTCCGCGACGTCACCAGCGATTCGCAGAACAAGGGCTTGCAGGCGCAACTGAAGATCGACCGCGACAAGGCCAATATGCTGGGCGTCAAGCTGGCCGATGTGCGCACTGCGCTCTACCTGGCTTTCGGCGAGCGCCAAGTGTCGACCATCTACTCCTCGGCCGCCAGCTATTTCGTGATCCTCGAAGCGGCGACCGAAGACCGCCAGTTCGACGACTCATTGACCAAGCTGTCGGTGCGTAACAGCAGCGGCCAGCTGGTGCAGCTGTCGAGCTTTGCCAGCGTCGAGCGCACTGTGGGCCCGACGTCGGTCAACCACCAGGGCCAGCTGCAGGCGATCACGATCTCCTTCAACCTTGCGCCCGATATCCCGCTCGGCAATGCCACCGCCAAGATCGAAAAGATGGGCATGCAGATGGGCCTGCCGGCCTCGATCATCACCAGCTACGGCGGCGATGCTGCCGTGTTCAAGGATTCGCAAGGCAGCCAGCTGATCCTGATCGTGGCGGCGCTGGGCGTGATCTACGTACTGCTCGGTGTGCTGTACGAAAGCTATATCCACCCGCTGACCATCCTGGCCGGGCTGCCGGCCGCGGCGGTGGGCGCGCTGCTGACGTTGTGGATTTTCAAGATGGACCTGACCATGATCGCCATCATCGGCATCCTGATGCTGATCGGTATCGTGAAAAAGAACGCGATCATGATGATCGACTTCGCCCTGGTGGCGCAGCGGGAAGAGGGCAAGGCGCCGCTGGATGCGATCCGCGAGGCCTGCATCCTGCGCTTCCGCCCGATCATGATGACCACGCTGGCGGCCCTGATGGGCGCCTTGCCGATTGCGCTGGGCCTGGGCGCCGGCGCCGAACTGCGCCAGCCGCTGGGCCTGGCTGTCATCGGCGGCCTGCTCTTCTCGCAGGTGATTACCCTTTACATCACGCCGGTGATCTACCTGTTCCTCGACAAGTACTCCGGCAACGGCCCGATGAAGGATGGCGAGCTGGATGCCGGATCCGCGGCGGAAGCCGCGCAGCCGGTCGAGCTGAGGGCCGTCAAAGCGGCCAAACACTGATAATATGCGGGGCGGCGCTTACAACCTGTAACATTCGTCAAGGGCGAAAGTCGGTAAGCTTCCACCCCAGTATCTTCAGTAAAAAGCCAATATCTTGCACCAGTACACCCACTCCCACGCCGAGCTTGCGGCCCACGACGGGCACCATTGCCCGACCTGCGGCCAGCCATGGCCGCAGGATCAGGTGCTTGAGTATGGCGCGAGCAAGCCCAACCGCTGGGGCATGGCCTTCACCATCGGCCTGCACTTGCTGGTGGTGCTGATCTATTTCATCAAGCCCAAGGACAAGATCGACCTGACCCCGCCGGCCAAGGCCGGCGAAATGGTGTATATCACCCCGGGCAAGCCGGCGCCGCAGCCCAAGCCCAAAGCGCAGCCGAAAGCCAAGCCGTCCAAGGAAACGCCGCGCTCGTCGCGTGCCTACCTGCCGCCGAACAAGAACGCGATCACCGAGATCATCAAGCCGCAGGAAAAGATTGTGCCGCCCGAGCAGGCCAAGCTGACCCCGGTGCCCGACAACGTGCCGGATATGGCGGCGCTGATCGAGCAGCGCCGCCGTGCGCGCAACGGCGAGACGCAGCAGCCGGCCCAGGAAGAAGATGCGGGCGCCACCGGCAAGGCGCGCGCCCTGGCCAATATCATGGGCGCCCAGGGCCGCAACGCGAATGGCGAACGCAACGATACCGGCGGCGTGTTCCAGATCGTCAACCAGACCTTCAATGGCGCGGATATCAAGTTCCGCGGCTTCAGCACCAACTTCAAGCGCACCTGGCAGCAGCAGATCCACGTCGACCAGGGCGCGGAAAAAGATATCGAAACGGCAATCGTCAAGAAGATGGTCGAGATGATCCGCAAGGAGAAGCCCGGCGACTTCATCTGGGAGTCGCATCGCCTTGGCCGCAACGTCCCAATGAGCGCGCGCAAGGAAGACGAGAAAGAGCTGCAAGCCTTCCTGCTGCTTGAGTTCTGGCCGAATTATGGCAAAGTGCGATAAGGCAACAACGTTGTAAAAATTCTTGAAACCGGCAGGGTTCTTGCCGCTATAATCGCCGAATTTGCCGATTGGAGCCGGAGTCTTCGCCGCGATGAACATCACCCTGATTTCCTTTGTTGTGCTGTACCTGCTGGGCACACTTGGCCTTGGCGTATGGGCTGGCACCCGCATCAAGAATACGACCGACTTTGCGGTGGCCGGCCGCAGCCTGCCCCTGATCATGGTGGTAACGACAACTTTCGCGACCTGGTTTGGCGCGGAAACCGTGATGGGCATTCCTGCCAAGTTCGTGCAGGGTGGCCTGAACGCCATCGTGGAAGACCCGTTTGGCGCCGGTACCTGCCTGATCCTGGTCGGCATGTTCTTCGCAGCACGCCTGTACAAGCTCAACCTGCTGACCATCGGCGACTTTTACCGCCAGCGCTTCGGCAAGGGCATCGAGGTGTTCTGCTCGGTGGCCATCATCGTTTCCTACCTGGGCTGGGTGGCGGCGCAGATCACTGCACTGGGCCTGGTGTTCTCGGTGCTGACCAATGGCGCCATGTCGGAAACCATGGGCATGATCGTCGGCACCCTGGCGGTGCTGATCTATGTGGTGATCGGCGGCTTCCTGGCGGTGGCCTGGACTGACTTCATCCAGATGATCGTGCTGGTGGTCGGCTTGACCGTGATCGCTTTCTTCTCGGCTGACCTGGCAGGCGGAGCGGGCAAGGTGGTCGATATGGTGGCCAGCAAGGACCTGGGCAACTTCCTGCCGCCGGCGCAGTTCACCGACATCGCCTTCTTCGTCGGCTCGGCCGTGACTATGATGCTGGGCTCGATTCCGCAGCAGGACGTGTTCCAGCGCGTGATGTCGGCCAAGAATGCGCCGACCGCGCGCACCGGCGCCATCATCGGCGGCGCCAGCTACATCCTGTTCGCCGCGGTGCCGATGTTCATCGTTTCCTGCGCAATCATCGTGCTGGGCGAGCATGGCCTGGAAATGGCCAAGAACGACTACCAGCGCCTGCTGCCGACCTTCGTGCTGACCAAGATGCCGCTGGTAATGCAGATCCTGTTCTTTGGCGCGCTGCTGTCGGCGATCAAGTCGACTTCGTCGGCGACGCTGCTGGCGCCATCGACCAGCTTCGTGGAGAATATCCTGAAAAACCTGCGTCCCGGGATGAACGACAAACAGCAGCTGTTCGCCATGCGTGCCACCATCGTGGTGTTCGCAGCGTCGGTGCTGCTGTACGCGATCAAGATGAATGGCACCTCGATCTATGAGCTGGTTTCCTCGGCTTACCAGATCACCTTGGTCGGTGCGTTTGTGCCGCTGGTCATGGGCCTGTACTGGAAGCGCGCCACGACCCAGGGCGCGATCTTCTCGCTGGGCGCTGGCATCGCTACTTGGATTGTCTTCTTCCCGCAGATCTCCTCGCTCGGCGCAACGTTCCCGGGACAGCTGGCAGGCTTGCTGGCGGGCTTCATCGGCATGATCGCTGGTTCGCTGATGCCACAGGTACTGCAGAATCGCCATGACGGTGTGCACCACGTCAAAGGCTTGAATCCATAAACAAAAACGCCGCGGATTCCGCGGCGTTTTTTTCTTACGCCAGGCCTTTCAGCTTGCGCGCGATATCGAGCGCGAAGTAGGTGAGGACGCCGTCGGCGCCGGCGCGCTTGAAGGCCATCATCGATTCCATCATCACCTTGTCGTGATCGAGCCAGCCGTTCAGCGCGGCGGCCTTCAGCATGGCGTATTCGCCCGATACCTGGTAGGCATAGGTCGGCACCTTGAATTCATCCTTCACGCGGCGCACGATATCCAGGTAAGGCATGCCTGGCTTGACCATCACCATGTCGGTGCCTTCGGCGATGTCCAGCGCCACTTCGCGCAGGGCTTCGTCAGTGTTGGCCGGGTCCATCTGGTAGGTGAACTTGTCGGCCTTGCCCAGCGCTGCCGCCGAACCGACCGCATCGCGGAACGGGCCGTAGAAGGCGGACGCGTATTTGGCCGAATAAGCCATGATGCGGGTGTGGATCAGTTCCTTCTCTTCCAGCGCCTTGCGCATCACGCCGATGCGGCCATCCATCATGTCGGACGGGCCGACGATGTCGACGCCGGCTTCGGCCTGGGTCAGCGCCTGGCGCACCAGCATTGCGGTGGTCTCGTCGTTCAGGATCGAACCTTTTTCATCGACCGTGCCGTCCTGGCCGTGGCTGGTGTACGGGTCCAGTGCCACGTCGGTCATGATGCCCAGCTCAGGGAAGTTTTTTTTCAGCTCGCGCACCGCGCGCGGGATCAGGCCTTCCGGATTGGTGGCTTCCACGCCGTCGTTGGTCTTCAGCGACGGATCGATATTCGGGAACAGCGACAGCACAGGAATGCCCAGCTTCACGCATTCCTCGGCCACCTTCAGCAGGTTGTCGATCGAGATGCGGTCCACGCCCGGCATGGTGCCCACCGCTTCGCGGCGGTTGGCGCCTTCCACCACGAAGACCGGGTAGATCAGGTCTTCGACGGTGACGGTGTTCTCGCGCATCAGGGCGCGCGAGAACGGGTCGCGGCGCATGCGGCGCATGCGGATGGCTGGAAAATCAGGAGTGATCATTCTTCACTTTCATCAGGAGGGGGCGCCTGGTCGCCATCGGCGAGGCCGGCCAGCTCTTCGATCTTGGCGGTCGCTTCCTCGATGCCGATGCGCTTCAGCGCGGAAAACAGTTGCACGGTGAAGGGGAAACCTTCGCCGTCTTCATCGACGTAGCTGTCGAGCTTGGCTTGCGCCTGGCGCAGCACATTGATGGATTCATTGCGGTTGAGCTTGTCGGCCTTGGTCAGGATGCAGTGGATCGGCTTGCCGGTCGGGGCAAACCATTCGATCATCTGCTGGTCCAGGTCGGTGAACGGGCGGCGCGCGTCCATCATCAGCACCAGGGCGGCTAGCTGCTCGCGCCGCTGGACATAGTCGCCCAGCAGGCGCTGCCAGTGGTTCTTGGCGTCGCCCGACACTTCCGCATAGCCGTAGCCCGGCAAGTCCGCTACCAGGCATTGCAGCTCATCCATGTTAAGCGGATCGTGGCGGTGCATCGCGACGTGGGCGCCGCCGATCGAGAAGAAATTGATGTGCTGGGTGCGGCCAGGAGTTTTGGAGGCGAAAGCCAAGCCTTTCTGGTTGCACAGGATATTGATCGCGGTTGATTTGCCAGCATTGGAGCGGCCCGCAAAGGCGATCTCTGGCACCGTCGTGCGCGGCAGGTCGCGCAGATGGTTAACGGTAGTGAAAAAACGGGCTTGCCAGAGTTTGGACATGGGGAAAGCAACAAAAAGAGGGCAAAAGTGCAGGAAAGCTATTGTACAATAAGGGGTTACGAATTGTTGCCATGCTATATTGCGCCAATTCTTATACTACTCATTATTTACTTCTGTCCCAAGGTGTCTGAATGAATCGTGCGTTTTCGCCATTTGTAAAATCCTTGTTCGTTGCAATGCTGGCCGTTTCCGGCGTGGCCTCCGCTAATGAAGCGCATGCCCCGGCAGCAGCCAAGGTTGATCCAGCCAAAGGCGCCACCCTGTATGCGGAAGGCGACAACGCACGCGGCATCCCGGCCTGCGTATCCTGCCACGGCGCCAAGGGCGCATCGACCATCACCGTCAACCCAAAACTGGGTGGCCAGGGCGAAGCCTACGTTTACAAACAGCTGGTGGCCTTCAGCGGCGATGCCCGTCCAGGCACCGTGATGACCGCGTTTGCCAAGGCACTGACCGAAGAAGAGAAGAAGAACATCGCAGCCTACCTGGCCACCGAGCCCGGCAAGGCCGGCGCCGCCAAGAACAAGGACACCGTCGAACTGGGCAAGAAGATCTACCGCGGCGGCATCGCTGAAAACCGCGTGCCGGCCTGTGCTTCCTGCCACGGCCCAGCCGGCGGCGGCATGCCAGCCATGTACCCGCGCGTCGGCGGCCAGCACCAGGACTACAGCGCTGCCACCCTGAAAGCCTTCAAGGCCGGCACCCGCAAGTCCAGCGCTGAAATGCAAACCATCGCTTACCGCATGTCCGACAAGGAAATCGAAGCGGTTGCCGACTACATGGCCGGCTTGAAGTAATTGCAATGCGCCGCCCGATGCAGGGCGGTTCTGGACATGAAAAGGGCGGCCGCGCAAGCAGGCTGCCCTTTTTTGTTATTCTCCTGACTTTTTCCCTGAGCAGCAATGAGCGATACCCCAAGCACCTCCGGAATCCAGCTGCGCAACCGGCGCGGCGCACTGGCCGAGACGGTCGAGTTGCTGTCTTCGATGCGGTTCGCGATCGCACTGTTCGTGGTGATCATCTTCGCCGCCATCATCGGCACCATCGTGCAGCAAAGCCAGCCGATGCCGAACTACATCAACCAGTTTGGGCCGTTCTGGTTCGAAGTGTTCAATAAACTGGGACTGTACGCGATTTACTCGTCGTGGTGGTTTGTTTCCATGTGCGGCTTGCTGGTCGTGTCGACCTCGCTGTGCATCGTGCACAATACGCCGAAGATGCTGAAGGATATGCGTAGCTGGCGCGAGAAGGTACGCGAGGCTTCGCTGAACAATTTCCACCATAAGGCGCACTGGCAGTCGCCGCTGTCGCGCGAACAGCTGGCGGGCCAGACTGCCCAGCGCCTGGGCCATGCCGGCTACGGCACCAAGGTCATTGAAAAAGACGGCGCCATCCTGGTCTCGGCCAAACGCGGTGCCGGCAACAAGTTCGGCTATATCTTTGCCCACAGCGCCATCGTCATCATCCTGGTTGGCGGCATGCTCGACTCCGACCTGCCGATCCGCTTCCAGCAATGGGTGCTGGGCAAGACCGCCTTCGGCGGTACCGGCCTGATTGCCGACATCCCGGCCCAGCATCGCCTTGGCGTGCACAACCCGACTTACCGCGGCAATATTGCACTGCCGGAAGGCACGGCCGGCAATACCGCCATCCTGTCGCGCCCGGACGGCGTACTGATCCAGGAACTGCCATTCACCATCCAGCTCAAGAAATTCGATATCGACTTCTACAGCACCGGCATGCCGAAGCTGTTCGCCAGCCACGTGACGGTGCGTTCCAACGAGAGCGGCAAGACCGTCGACGCGGTGGTCGAGGTCAACAAGCCGCTGATCTTTGAAGGCGTGGCGATTTACCAGTCTTCCTTCGAAGATGGCGGCAGCAAGCTGAAGCTGCTCGGCCACCCGATGAAGGGCACCGCCACCACCACTTTCGGCCTGGATGGCGAAGTCAACGGCACCACCAAGCTGAGCGACGAATACACGGTGGAGTGGAGCGACTTCCGGCCCTTCAACGTGGAAAACATCAGCGGCCAGGACGCGCGTGCGGTCACCAAGGGCGAAAGCCTGAATGAATCGTTCTCGCGCAGCCTGGACAAGCAGCTGGGCTCGGCCGCCAAGACCGCCAACAACAAGGACTTGAAGAACGTCGGCCCCTCGGTGCAATACAAGCTGCGCGACAAGACCGGACAGGCGCGCGAATACCAGAACTATATGCAGCCGGTGACCATCGAAGGCGATACCGTCTTCCTGGCCGGCGTGCGCGCCAATCCGTCCGATCCGTTCAGCTACCTGCGCATTCCGGCCGACGACGAACATAGCGTGCGGGAGTGGATGCGCCTGCGCGCCGCCCTGCAAGACCCGCTGCTGCGCCAGAAAGCTGCCGCAGGCTACGCGGCACGCGCCATGCCTCAATCGAAGGCTGGCGATGCCTTGCGCGGCCAACTGGAAGCCTCGGCCCTGAAGGGGCTGGAGATCTTCGCCGGCGACACCAACGGCGCCGGCTTCTTCGCCATTAGCCGCTTCCTGGAAAAGGTGCCGCAGGCCGAGCAGACCAAGGCTGCCGAAATCTTCCTGAAGATCCTGAATGGCTCGATGTGGGAACTGTGGCAAGCGGCCCGCGCCCAGGATGGCAAGCCGGCTGCCACGATGGATGAAGCCCACGGCCGTTTCCTGCAGCTGGCCACCAATGCGTTGTCGGACAGCTTCTTCTACGGCGCCCCGGTCTACCTGCAGCTCGACGAATTCACCCAGGTCAAGGCATCGGTATTCCAGGTTACCCGCTCGCCGGGCAAAACCATCGTGTACCTCGGCTGCCTGCTGCTGGTGCTGGGCGTGTTCGCGATGTTCTATATCCGCGAGCGCCGGGTCTGGGTGTGGATCAAGGATGGCGAAGGCGGTGCCGCGGCCCTCATGGCCATGAGCACCCAGCGCAAGACGCTGGACTTTGAACAGGAATTTAAGGAACTCAAGGAAAAACTTCCGCAAACGGCGTAAGCTGTTGCCAAGTTTTGGAGAATCGCAAATGGAAGCAATACAAACCTATACCCAGCAACCCGGCTATTTCAAGCGCCTCAACGCGTTCGACTGGCTGTTTGCATTGGTCCTGTGCGCAGGGGCGCTGTACGCCTTTAACCGCTTCGGCGCCTATATGGACGTCTACGAGAAGGGCATCCTGCTGGCGTCGGCACCGGTGTTTGCCGCGCTGGGCTGGTATTGGAAGCCTGTGCGCTGGCTGATGCCGCTGTCGTTTGCGCTGGCGTTGTGGGCAGTCAGCCTGTACGGCGGCGACCTGGCGGCAGCGGACAAGCGCTTCTTCCTCAAATACATGCTGTCGAGCCAGTCGGCCATCCTGTGGATGAGCACCATGTTCGTCCTGTCCACCCTGTTCTACTGGGGCGGGCTGGTGGCGCGTTCCGACTTCGGCGGGGCGATTGGCTCCAGGCTGTGCTGGGCCGGTATCGTGCTGGGGGTGACCGGCATGCTGGTACGCTGGTACGAGTCTTACCTGATCGGTACCGACGTCGGCCATATCCCGATTTCCAACCTGTACGAAGTATTCATCCTGTTCTCGCTGATCACCGCGATGTTCTACCTGTACTACGAAGAGCATTATAAGACCCGCACCCTGGGGCCCTTCGTGCTGCTGGTAATTTCGGCCGCAGTCGGCTTCCTGTTGTGGTACACCGTGGCGCGTGGCGCGTCGGAGATCCAGCCGCTGGTACCTGCCCTGCAAAGCTGGTGGATGAAGATCCACGTGCCGGCCAACTTCATTGGCTACGGCACTTTTGCGCTGGCTGCAATGGTGGCCTCGGCTTACCTGCTCAAATCGCACGGTCTGCTGGAGGACCGCCTGCCTTCGCTCGAAGTGCTGGACGACGTGATGTACAAGGCGATCTCGATCGGCTTCGCCTTCTTCACCATCGCCACCATCCTCGGCGCCCTGTGGGCGGCGGAAGCCTGGGGCGGCTACTGGTCCTGGGACCCGAAGGAAACCTGGGCCCTGATCGTCTGGCTGAACTATGCGGCTTGGCTGCACATGCGCCTGATGTCGGGCCTGCGCGGCCGCCCGGCGGCGTGGTGGGCCCTGGTCGGCCTGCTGGTCACCACCTTCGCCTTCCTCGGCGTGAACATGTTCCTCTCCGGCCTGCATTCCTACGGAAGGTTGTAAACTGGAGACTGTCGTGAAGCGCGCAGTTGCGACTGCACTCGCTGCCAAAAAATAGGACTTGAATGGGGACGAGGATAATTACAACGATAATGTTTTTATCAATTGTCCATTCGACGAAGAATTTAAGCCGCTCCAGAATGCGATGGTGTTTGCCATCTTCGATTGTGGATTTGTGCCGCGCTGTGCGCTGGAAGAGAACGACGGGGCAGACATCCGGCTGGACAAAATTAAGAGGTTAATCCAGTCCTCCAGGTATGGCGTGCACGATATTTCGCGGACCGAATTGGATCCTGCCAACAGTCTTCCGCGTTTCAACATGCCCCTCGAACTGGGTTTGTTCTTAGGTGCGCGGCAGTATGGATGAGCGTGTGCTGATCCGACATGTTCGAGATTGGCTGAATGACGCTTCTCGTAGGAAGACAATACCCGGAGGGACGGCTATAGCGCAAAGATACCGCCAATTCTTGGGGGATTTGCCTTCCATGTGCGACGAAGCGCAGTTGACGCCAGAAGAACTGACGTTTAATGACTATTGCGTTTTCGTGTCGGAGTGGCTGAAGGCGCGTGGCTAGCTTTAATATCGGCTTCAGCAAACTGGTGTAAGGTTTGGCTATTACCTTGCACCAGTTGGAGCCGACCATGCTGATTCTCCCTTCCGAAATCACGCCGCGCGAAGTTTTCGAGTCGCGCCGCAAGTTCATCAAGCTGGCTGCTGCCGGCGCCATCCTCGGGCCCGAACTGGTGCAAGCGGCCACTCTTCCGTCCAAGCTGAATCCTGCTTATACCGTGATGGAAAAGCAGACCTCGCGCAAGGACGCCACCAGCTATAACAACTTCTATGAATTCGGCACCGACAAGTCCGACCCGGCGGAGAATGCGCACACGCTGCGCACGCGTCCCTGGACCGTGCAGATCGAAGGCGAAGTCAAAAAGCCGATGACGCTGGACATCGACAGCCTGCTCAAGCTGGCGCCGCTGGAAGAACGCATCTATCGCCTGCGCTGCGTTGAAGGCTGGTCGATGGTGATCCCGTGGATCGGCTATTCGTTCTCCGAATTGATCAAGAAGGTCGAGCCGACCAACAATGCCAAGTTCGTCGAGTTCGTCACCCTGGCCGACCATAACCAGATGCCGGGCGTGCGCAGCCGCGTGCTGGACTGGCCTTATGTGGAAGGCTTGCGTATCGACGAAGCCAATCACCCGCTGGCGCTACTCACGCTGGGCATGTATGGCGACGTGCTGCCGAACCAGAATGGCGCGCCGGTGCGCATGGTAGTGCCGTGGAAGTACGGCTTCAAATCCGCCAAGTCGATCGTGAAGATCCGCTTCGTGCGCGACATGCCGCGTACCTCATGGAATAAGTCGGCGCCCAGTGAATACGGCTTCTATTCGAACGTGAATCCGGACGTCGACCACCCGCGCTGGTCGCAGGCCAGCGAGCGCCGCATCGGCGAAGACGGCTTCTTTACCAAGAAGCGCAAGACGCTGATGTTCAACGGCTATCCGGAAGTGGCCTCGCTGTACACCGGCATGGATTTGAAGAAGTTCTACTGATGGCCTTTACCCCGACACCGCGCCAGCTGACGGCGATCAAATCCACCGCCTTCATGCTGGCGCTGGTGCCGTTCTTCGCGCTGGTCTACCTGGTCGCGACCGACCAGCTGGTCGAGCCGCTGCAATACATCACGCGCAACACCGGCTCGTGGACCTTGTACTTCCTGTGCATTACGCTGGCGGTCACGCCGCTGCGCCGTTTGTCGGGCTGGAACTGGCTGCTCAAGTTGCGCCGCATGATGGGCTTGTACGCCTTCTTCTATGCGCTGCTGCACTTCACCACGTTCCTGTGGTTCGATCACTTCTTCGACGTGCAGGAGATGCTGAAGGATGTCGCCAAGCGGCCTTTTATCACCGTCGGCTTTACTGCGTTTGTGCTGCTGGTGCCGCTGGCCGTGACCAGCACCAACGGCATGGTACGCCGCCTCGGCGGCAAACGCTGGCAATTGCTGCATAAGCTGGTGTACGTGATTGCGCCGCTTGGCATCCTGCACTTCTGGTGGATGCGGGCAGGAAAGCACGACTTCAACAAGCCGATCCTGTTTGGGCTGATCGTATTGGTTCTGCTGGGGATGCGCGCCTGGTGGGCACGCAGTAAGACGGCCGCCGCTTCTGCCGCTGTCGCACCGCGCCGCTGAGGTTTGAAATTCGGTGCCACAATTCGGTGCCAGGTCTGTCATTTGGACAGGTAGCGCTCACGCTTGATAAATCTCAAGACGCAAAATCCGGCATTTTTACGTATTGAGAATTATCAAACAATCAGCTTGCGTGTCCAAATGACAGACCTGGCACCGAATCTTTGGCACCGAATCTTGGCACCCTTCTGCCGCCGTCGCACCGCGCCGCCGAGGTTTGGATGGGACGGCGCTGGCTGCCGCCCCGGAGGGAGAATTACTTGATCACCGATTCCAGCGCGAACAGGTCGGCTGGATTTTCGCGTTGGCGTACGACGTGGACCTGGTCGCCGTCGACGATCAGCTCCACGGCGCGGCCGCGGGTGTTGTAGTTGGAGGCCATGGTCATGCCGTAGGCGCCGGCGGTCTTCATCACCAGCAGGTCGCCGGCGTCGACGCTCAGCTCGCGGTCGCGGGCCAGCCAGTCGCCGGATTCGCAGATCGGGCCGACCACGTCGAACATGGCAGCAGCGGCATCCTTGCGCAGCACCGGCTGCATATCCATCCAGGCCTGGTACATTGCCGGACGCGCCATATCGTTCATGGCGGCGTCGACGATGCAGAAGTTCTTCTCTTCGCCGTGCTTGATGAATTCCACGCGGGTCAGCAGCACGCCGGCATTGCCGACGATGGAGCGGCCAGGTTCGAAAATCACTTTGATCGGTGCGCCGCCGTGCTGTTCCGTGCGCCAGGCGTCGATGCGCTTGAACAGGCGTGCCAGGTAGTCGCCGACCGGCACCGGTGCGCCGTCGCCGTAGTCGATGCCGAGGCCGCCGCCGATGTCCAGGTGGTGCAGGTGGATCCCTTCGGCGCCCAGCGCATCGATCAGTTCAATCAGCTTGTCCAGCGCTTCCAGCAGCGGCGCGTCGTCCAGCAGCTGCGAGCCGATATGGCAGTCGATGCCCGACACGTCCAGGTGCGCCAGCTTGGCGGCGGTGCGGTAGGTTTCCAGCGCTTCGTCAAAGGCTACGCCGAACTTGCTGGCTTTCAGGCCGGTGGCGATGTAGGGGTGGGTCTTGGCGTCCACGTTCGGGTTGACGCGCAGCGAGATGCGCGCCTTCTTGCCCATGCTGCCTGCCACTTCGTTCAGGCGGTGCAGTTCGGGGATCGATTCGACGTTGAAGCACAGGATGTCGTGTTCGAGTGCCAGGCGCATTTCTTCCACGCTCTTGCCGACGCCGGAGAAGATCACTTTCTTCGGGTCGCCGCCGGCGGCAATCACGCGCAGCAGTTCGCCGCCCGACACGATGTCGAAACCGGCGCCGCGGCGGGCCAGCAGGTCGAGGATGGCGAGGTTGGAATTGGCCTTCATCGCATAGCACACCAGCGCGTCGCGGCCGGCGCAGGCATTGGCGTAGGCGTCGAAGTTCGCTATGAGCTGGGATTTGGAATAGACGTAGGCCGGGGTGCCGTATTGTTCTGCGATAGTGTCGAGCGCAACGCCTTCGGCGTGCAGCACGCCGTTCTGGTATTCGAAGTGGGACATAAGCTTACTGTTGGGATGCTGGTGGTGTGGAGGGAACCGGAGCCGCCGGTGGCGCCACGCCCGGTTTCGCCTCGGTGGCGGGCTTGGCGGGACGCTTTGGCATATAGAGGGGGCCGGTTTGGCCGCATCCGGCCAACAGGGCTGCCATTGTAAGGACAGCAAGTGCGATTGGGGACTTCACGATTAGAATAGGGGCTTGATAGGAATCTTGGAGTGTAGCATGACCGAATCGGAATTTTTGGACCTGGCCGAAGCGACCCTGGA
Source organism: Duganella sp. Root336D2 (assembly GCF_001425005.1). Classification (GTDB taxonomy): domain Bacteria; phylum Pseudomonadota; class Gammaproteobacteria; order Burkholderiales; family Burkholderiaceae_D; genus Rugamonas. The sequence continues at coordinate 48,392 of NZ_LMDB01000038.1, forward strand.
TGCGATCGAGGCATCGCTGGACCGCCTGTGCGCGCAGGATATGGTGGACGTGGAGTGCAGCCGCAGCGGCAATGTGCTGGAGATCGAGTTCGTCGAAAACGGATCGAAGGTGATCATCAACTCGCAGGCCCCGATGCAGGAGCTGTGGGTGGCGGCGCGTTCGGGCGGCTTCCACTATCGCCAGGTGGCGGGCAAATGGACGGATACGCGGCGCGGGACGGAATTGTATGCGGCGCTGTCGGAGATTGTGACGGAGCAGGGTGGGGCGCCGGTGGTGGTGGCGCCGTAGACGGCAAACCCGTGTCAGACCCGCAGGGCGTGACACTCGGCCAGCCCCGTCGCGTGACGGGGCCGATTCAGGTTTAGCGGTTTAGAACAACTCGTTCTTGACGGCGTCCTTCTGCTTCTCCTCGGCCGGCGTGCCACGGGTCGCGCCTTCCAGGCTGTCGATCCCCACGCCCGGCGGGTTCTCCGCATAGTAGTACTCGCCATCCTGAGCGATGATGCCCTGCGGAATCGTCCTTTCCTCGACCGGAATACTCTTGAGCGCCTTGCCCATATAGCTGATCCAGATCGGCAGGGCCAGGCCGCCGCCGGTTTCCTTGTTGCCAAGGTTCTTCGGCTGGTCAAAGCCGATCCATGCAATGCCCACCAGCTTGGCCTGGTAGCCGGCAAACCAGGCATCGATCGAATCGTTGGTGGTACCGGTCTTGCCCGCGATGTCAGGGCGTTTCAGCGACAGTGCGCGGGTCGCGGTACCAAAGCGCACTACGTCCTTCAGCATCGAATCCATCAGGAAGGCATTGCGCTCGTCGATCACGCGGTTCTTTTCGTCGCCGGCCTTGTCCGGGCTGGCCTGCGACAGCACCTTGCCGTTGGCGTCGGTCACCTTGGCAATCAGGTAAGGCGAGATCTTGTAGCCGCCGTTGGCGAATACCGCATAGGCGCCGGCCATCTGCATCGGCGTCACGCCGCCGGCGCCCAGTGCCAGCGTCAGGTACGGCGGGTTGCGCTCGGAGTCGAAGCCGAATCGGGTGGTGTATTCCTGGCCGTACTTGGCGCCGATGCGGTGCAGGATGCGGATCGAGACCATGTTTTTCGACTTGGTCAGGCCGCGCCGCATGGTCATCGGGCCTTCATACTTGCCGTCGTAGTTCTTCGGCTCCCAGGCCTGGCCGCCGGTCTGGCCGGCGTCGAAGGAGATCGGGGCGTCGTTGATCATGGTTGCCGGCGACAGGCCGCGTTCCAGCGAGGCTGAGTAGATGAAAGGCTTGAACGAGGAACCCGGCTGGCGCCAGGCCTGCGTCACGTGGTTGAACTTGTTGCGGTTGTAATCGAAGCCGCCCACCATGGCCTTGATCGCGCCATCTTCGGTGCTGGCCGAGACGAAAGCCGATTCCACTTCCGGCATCTGGGTGACCAGCCAGTCCTTGTCATCCTGCATGACGCGGATCACGGCGCCGCGGCGGATGCGCTTGTTCGGCGGGTTCTTGTCCGAAAGCCAGCTCTTGCCCATGGCCAGGCCGGCGCCCTTGATGGTGATTTCCTCGCCGGAGGCGGTAACGGCCACCACCTTGTCGGCAGCGGCGCTCAATACCATCGCAGCCACGATATTGTCGCTGTCCGGATGCTCGGCCAGTTCGGTTTCCACGATTTCGTCGGCTTCGGATTTATTCGACGGCAAGTCGACATACGATTCCGGGCCGCGGTATGGGTGGCGCTTTTCATATTCCATCACGCCGCTGCGCAGCGCGAGGTAGGCCGCATCCTGGTCGGCCTTGGTAATCGTGGTGAAAACGTTCAGGCCGCGCGTGTAAGTCTCCTCCTTGAACTGCTCGTAGACCAGCTGGCGCGCCATTTCCGCAACATATTCGGCATGAACACCAAACGCGCTGCTGTCTGTTTTGACTTTTAACTGCTCATTCTTCGCCGCCTCATACTGTGCGGGCGTAATATAGCCAAGCTGGGCCATGCGTTGCAGGATGTACTGCTGGCGCACCTTGGCGCGCTTCGGGTTGACCACCGGGTTGTAGGCCGAAGGCGCTTTGGGCAGGCCGGCCAGCATGGCCGCTTCGGCCACGCTAATGTCTTTCAGGTTCTTGCCGAAATAGATTTGAGCGGCCGAAGCAAAGCCGTAGGCCCGCTGCCCCAGGTAGATCTGGTTCATGTAGACCTCCAGGATCTGGTCCTTGGTCAGGTTCTGCTCGATCTTCCAGGCCAGCAGCGCTTCATAGGCCTTGCGCTTGAACGTCTGCTCGCTGGAGAGGAAGAAGTTGCGCGCTACCTGCTGCGTGATGGTGGACGCTCCCTGGCGGGCGCCGCCGGTCGCGTTGTGGACCGCCGCGCGCAGGATGCCCCAGTAGTCGACGCCGCCGTGTTCATAGAAGTTGCTGTCTTCAATTGCCAGCACCGACTTCTTCATGACCTCGGGGATGTCTTTGATATGCACCAGGTTGCGGCGCTCTTCGCCGAACTCGCCGAGCAGCACATTGTCGGCCGAGTAAATACGCAGCGGTATTTTCGGACGGTAGTCGGTAATGGTATCGAGCGAGGGCAGGTTCGGGTAAGCCAGCGCCAGGCCGAATACCACCAGCAGCACGCCGGCCAGGATCAGGCCCAGCAAAGAAATCAGGGCCATCAGCAGAAAACCCTTCGGCGATTTTTTAGCCGTGGTTTCGTGGTTGTTTGCAGTCATACGGAGCTTCGCTAAGTTTTATGCAAGGCATTATAAATGAGGCTCCCGGCCCTTGAGCGCACGTGATATCCGGAAATATTGGTTGTGGGCAACAAGGCAACTTAGTTTATTGATATGCCATTAATTGCAACATCGGGTGTGGCAAATCCCTCACAAAACATTAATGGTGCACTGGAGAAATACCTTTACACGGCGCTGACAATGTTGCTAGCATCTAATGTACTGTCTCATGTTTGCGGTCTAAACACGGGTTTTTAAACGAATTTGGATATGTAAATGTCTATGGAGTTGTCAGGAGTGCATCCATGCCATTGGACTTGAAAGCCCTGTTTGGCGGCGCCCAAGGCCCGCTGGTTGGCTTAGATATCAGCACCTCGAGTGTGCGCTTGGTGGAATTGTCCGATGCGGGCAAGGACGGCATGCGCCTTGAGCGGTGCGCCTCTGAGCCACTACCGCGCGGCGCTGTCGCCGACGGCAATATTGAAAATATGGAGCAAGTGGTCGAGGCGGTGCGCCGCCTGGTCAAGAAAAGCGGCACGCGCGCCAAGAATGTCGCGCTGGGCATGCCGCCTGCTTCCGTCATCACAAAGAAAATCATTCTGCCAGCCGGTATGTCGGAGCAGCAGCTGGAACTGCAGGTCGAGTCCGAAGCTGCCCAGTACATCCCGTTCGCGCTGGACGAGGTGAGCCTGGACTTCGACGTGATCGGACCGGTTGCCAATTCGCTCGAGGACATCGAGGTGATGCTGGCAGCAGCGCGCCGCGAAAAAGTTGTCGACCGCGTGGCGATCGCTGAAGAAGCCGGCTTGAAAGCATCGGTGGTGGACGTCGAGTCCTACGCCGCGCGTGCCGCGCTGGACCACGTCACCTCCCAACTGCCAAATGGCGGCGCCGGGCAGGTGATCGCGCTGTTCCAGATCGGCGCCGTGTCGACACAGATTTCGGTGATGCTCGATGGCGCCACGATCTATGAACGCGAGCAGCCGTTTGGCGGCAATTCGCTGACCCAGGATATCGTGCGTTCTTACGGCCTGGCTTTTGAAGAGGCCGAGGCGCGCAAGAAGGCCGGCGACTTGCCGGAGAACTACCAGTCCGACGTGCTTGCACCGTGGCTGGAAGGCGCGGCGCTGGAAGTGACGCGCGCGATCCAGTTCTTCTTCACGTCGACGCCATTTACCAAGATCGACCAGATTTTCCTGGCGGGCGGCTGCGCCGTGTTGCCGGGTTTGCTGGACATGATCGCCAGCCGCACCCGTATTTCCAGCGCCGTCATTTCGCCGTTCAAAGGCATGCAGCTGGCGTCCGGCGTGCGTGAACAGGCCCTGCGCAGCGATGCGCCGGCATACCTGGTGGCCTGCGGCCTTGCCATGCGGAGGTTCGGCTGATGATACGTATTAACCTTCTCCCGCACCGGGAGGAAAAACGCGCGCTGCGCAAAAAAGCGTTCTACGCGATGCTTGGCATCGGCGCTGCAGCCGGCGCGGCGGTGGTACTGGTGGTGGGCGGCTACAACGCCCGGGCACTGTCGATCCAGTCGCTGCGCAACGGCGAGCTGCAAGGCGCCATCGTTGAACTGGACAAGAAAATCGTGGAAATCTCCACGCTGCGCCAGGAAATCGATGCGCTGAAGGCGCGCCAGCAGGCAGTGGAAGACCTGCAGGCTGACCGCAACCAGCCGGTGTACCTGATGGACGAACTGGTCAAGCAGACTCCGCCAGGCGTGTTCCTGAAGACGGTCAAGCAGGAAGGCCAGAAAGTCACGCTGACCGGCAGTGGCCAGTCGCAGGAACGGGTGTCCGAGCTGCTGCGCAACCTGTCCGGCAATTCGCCGTGGCTGGAGCGTCCGGAACTGGTGGAAGTCAAAGCCGGCACGATCGGCGGCAAGGACAAGGCGAGCGGCCGCGCCATCGTCGAGTTCCAGCTCTCGGTCATGATCAAGCGTCCACGCGACAAGGACGAAAACCCGGACGGCAAGCCGGGCGCCAAGCCAGGCGCCAATCCGAATGCCGCAGTCAAGTCCTGAGAACATAACCATGGCAACTGATTTGAAACAATTAGATGAGGTGCTCAAGGCCCAGTTCAGGAACCTGAACGGGGTGCACCCGGGCCTGTGGCCGATCCTGCCGCGCTTGCTGGTTACGCTGGGCGTGGCGGCGGTGGCAGTCGCTGCCGGCTACTTCCTCTACTGGCAGACGCAGTACGAGGAACTGGAAGCCGGCGCGCAGCAGGAGCAGAGGCTGCGTGAAGAGTACAAGCTGAAGATCGCCCAGGCGGTCAACCTGGAAGAACTGAAGCGCCAGAAAGAACAGGTCGACAAGTACGTGGTACAGATGGAGAAGCAACTGCCGGGCAAAGCTGAAATGGCGGCCCTGCTGTCGGACATCAACAATGCCGGTACCGGCCGCGGCCTGACCTTCGAACTGTTCAAGCCGAACCGGGTCGAAGTCAAGGACTACTACGCCGAACAGCCGATCGAATTGCGTGTCAACGGCAGCTACCATGACCTGGGCGCCTTCGCCGGCGACCTGGCAGGCATGGCGCGTATCGTCACGCTGAACAACATTTCGCTGGACATCAAGCCGCGCGAAGGCAAGGATTTGCCGGCCGGCGTGCTGCAGCTGAATGCCACTGCAAAAACCTTCCGCTATCTCGATCCGGAAGAAGTGGCTGAGCAGCGCAAAGCAGCCAACGAGAAGAAAAAGGGAGGTCAGAAGTAATGAAGAAGCTTGCCCCCCTCGCCTGCGCGCTGCTGCTGACCGCTTGCGGTGAGAGCGACGTCCAGCAGGTGCGTACCTGGATGAAGGAAACCGAAGTCCAGACCAAGCCGACCGTCAAGCCGCTGCAGGAGCCGAAAACCTTCGTGCCCTTCGCCTACGTGGCCGGCGATGTGCTCGATCCGTTCAATGCCAGCAAGCTGCTGGCCGAACTGGCCAAGAGCCGCGCCGGCAGCTCCCAGGCGCCGGACCAGAACCGCCGCAAGGAATTCCTCGAGAGTTTCCCGCTGGATGCCATGAAGATGGTCGGCACCATGGAAAAGAGCAATGTGATGAATGGCCTGGTGCAGATCGACCGCACCGTCTACCAGGTCAAGAAGGGACAGTACGTGGGACAGAATTATGGTTTGATCACCGCGGTCACGGATGACGCGATCACGGTGCGTGAAATTGTTCAGGATGCGGCCGGCGACTGGGTCGAGCGCATGTCGAAGCTGGAACTGCAGGAAAGTAAGGAGAGCTCCAAATGATCGCCATCAGAACCCTGAAGCGCTTGTGCCGCCAGGCTAGCGTAATGCTGGCACTGGCCGGCAGCGCAGCTGTTGCGCAGGCCCAAGGCAACGCGATCGAATCGATCACGGCCAACCAGCAAGGCAGCAATGTGATCGTGAAGATCGCAATGAAGGAAACGCCGCAAAAGCTGCCGATCGGCTTTGCCATCACCAATCCGTCCCGTATCGCGCTCGATTTCGGCCAGACCACCAATGCTACCGGCAAGACCAGCCAGGACCTGAACATGGGCGAACTGGCCAGCGTCAACGTGGTGCAAGCCGGTGACCGTTCGCGCCTGGTGTTCAACCTGAAGCGCACGCTGAACTACGCTACGGCGCTGGACGGCAAGAACGTGATCCTGACCATCGACGCTTCCGGCGGCGTGGCGCAGGCAGTCGATGCGCGCGGCCTGCCGGTGGTAGCCGCCAAGCCAGCGGTGCCGGCGCCTGCCGGCAAGCAGGCGCTGCGCGACATCGATTTCCGTCGCGGTAACGGCGGCGAAGGCCGCGTCGTGATCGACCTGCCGAACAACCAGGTCGCCGTCGACGTGCGCCAGACCCCGACCGGCGTGGTGGTGGACTTCCTCAAGACCACGGTGCCGGAAACCCTGCGCCGCCGCCTGGACGTGACCGACTTCGGTACGCCGGTGAACCGCATCACCACCGTGCCGCACGGCGACAACGTGCGCATGACCGTGGAGGCGCACGGCCTGTGGGAACAGAGCGTCTACCAGAGTGACACCCAGCTGATCGTCGACGTCAAGCCGATCAAGGAAGACCCGAACAAGCTGGTACAGGGCAGCCAGGGCTACCGCGGTGAAAAACTGTCGTTCAATTTCCAGAACGTGGAAGTGCGCGCAGCGCTGCAAGCGATTGCCGACATCTCGGGCCTGAACATCATCACCAGCGACAGCGTGCAGGGCAACCTGACCCTGCGCCTGAAGGAAGTGCCATGGGACCATGCGCTGGACGTGGTGCTGCAAGCCAAGGGCCTGGACATGCGCAAGAACGGCAACGTGCTGTGGATCGCGCCAAAAGAAGAACTGCTGACCAAGGAAAAGCTGGAACTGGAGCAGAAAGCCCAGATCGCCGACCTGGAGCCGCTGAAGTCCGAAATCTTCCAGCTGAACTACCAGAAGGCGGAAGCATTCAAGACCGTGTTCGGCATTGAAGGCGGCGGCGACACCAAGAACCGCATCCTGTCCAAACGCGGCAGCGCCATCATCGAAACCCGCACCAACCAGCTGTTCGTCACCGACATTGCGGCCAAGCTGGAAGAAGTGCGCAAGCTGATCCAGAAGACCGACGTCGCTACCAGGCAGGTGCTGATCGAAGCGCGTATCGTGGAAGCGTCCGATACCTTTACCCGTAACCTGGGCGCCAAGCTGGGCTTTGCCGACATGCGCGGCATCCGTGGCGGCGACGCCGGCTGGGGTGTCGGCAACGGCAACAACCGTGTCGGCCTGACCGGTAACATCACAGGCATGGGCCAGCAGCAGGGCATCGTGAAAGTGGACGATGGCCAGGGTTCCTACAACAACACCCAGTTCATCAACCTGCCTGCGCAATCGATCAATGGCGCCCAGGCTGGCAGCCTGGCGGTCAGCCTGTTCAACTCGGCGGCCAACCGCTTCCTGAACCTGGAACTGTCGGCCCTGGAAGCTGACGGCGCCGGCAAGATCATTTCCAGCCCGCGCGTGGTAACTGCCGACAAGGCGCCTGCCACCATCGAACAGGGTGTGGAACTGCCTTACCAGGTGGCCACTTCTTCCGGCGCGACCTCGATCGTGTTCCGCAAGGCCAACCTGAAACTGGACGTCATCCCGCAAATTACGCCGGACGGCAACGTGGTGCTGGAAGTCGATGTCAACAAAGACTCCGTGGGCCAGGAAACCCGCGCCGGTTTCGCGATCGACACCAAACACGTCAAGACCCAGGTGATGGTGGAGAACGGCGGCACCGTGGTGCTGGGCGGTATCTACCAGCAGACCGAGCGTAACGTCACCTCCAAGGTGCCGGTGCTGGGCGACGTGCCGATCCTGGGTAACCTGTTCAAGACGAATTCGCGTACCAATGACAAGACCGAACTGCTGGTCTTCATTACGCCAAAGATCGTTACCGACCGCCTCTCTGCGCGTTGAGACGAAAAATAGTGTTATCAGAATAAAGGAAAGAAAATGGCAAACGTAGTATTCCGAAAATTGTCCGGCCTGGCAGGCGCGCTGGTCTGCGCCAGCCTGCTGGCCGCTTGCGGCGGCGGCGGCGGCAGCCCGGGCGTCAGCCCGACCAATCCCGATCCGCTGACGCCGAAGGCAGCCAGCGTGGCGGTGAGCTCCAGCTCCAACACCATTGCCGCTTCCGGCATCGACGGCACCGAAGTATCGATCACCGCGATCGTCAAGGATGGCGGCAACCAGGCCGTGCCTGGTGCCATCGTGCAGTTCCATTCCACGGCCGGCACCATCAGCAACAGCGGCGCGAAAACTGACAGCAGTGGCAGCGTCACCGAGAAACTGAGCGTGAAAGGCGTTACCGTGAACGGCGTCAGCCAGCCGTCCGGCCTGGCGATCAAGATTTCCGCCGGCGTGCAGGGTGTCGACAACGTCAGCACCAACACCATTACCGTCACCACGCAATAAGCTGGGCCAGTGCAGCGCCTGCCCGCGGCAGGCTGCTGCCATGTAATTTGCGCTATCATGCGTGAATGCAAAATGTTTACTTAGTTGGATTGATGGGGGCGGGCAAGACGACCATAGGTCGCCAGCTCGCCCGCAAGCTGGGCTTGCGGTTTGTCGATTCCGATCATGAAATCGAAAGCCGTACCGGGGCCTCCATCCCCTGGATTTTCGAGATCGAAGGTGAACCCGCCTTTCGCCGGCGCGAAGCGGAAGTCATCCGCGAACTGACCAGCCAGCAGGGCCTGGTGCTGGCCACCGGCGGCGGCGCCATCCTCAATGAAGCCAGCCGTGCCCTGCTGCAGGAACGCGGCACCGTCATCTACCTGCGCGCGTCGATCAACTCGATCCTGGCGCGCACCGCGCACGACAAGAACCGGCCCCTGCTTCAAACGTCCGATCCCCGCAAAAAACTCGAAGAACTGCTGGCGCAGCGCGAACCGCTGTACATGGACATGGCCGACCTGGTCATCGACACCGGCCGCCCTAACGTACAATCGATGGTCCAGAACATCATCAACCAGCTCGACGCGCTGGCCTGCCAGGCCGCGCCCAATTGCGTGACCAAGGCACAAGCCGCCATGAACGAACAAACCAATATCCTGCTCAACGTCGACCTGGCCGAGCGCAGCTACCCGATCGTCATCGGCCCTGCGCTGCTGGAAGACGCCAGCCTGCTGGCCAAATACGTGGGCGGCAAGAAGGTCGCCATCATCTCCAACGATACGGTGGCGCCGCTGTACATGGAACGCGTGCGCGCGCCGCTGGCGGCGGCCGGCAAGGAAGTGATCGAAGTGGTGCTGCCGGACGGTGAAGAGCACAAGCACTGGGAATCGCTGATGAAGGTGTTCGATGCCCTGCTGGCCGGCAAGGCCGACCGCAAGACCACCCTGGTGGCGCTGGGCGGCGGCGTGATCGGCGACATGACCGGCTACGCCGCCGCCTCTTATATGCGCGGGGTGGACTTCGTGCAGGTGCCGACCACCTTGCTGTCGCAGGTCGATTCCTCGGTGGGCGGCAAGACCGGCATCAACCACCCGCTGGGCAAGAACATGATCGGCGCCTTCTACCAGCCGAAGGCGGTGATTGCCGATACCGCCACGCTGGAAACCCTGCCGGTGCGCGAACTGTCGGCCGGCCTGGCGGAAGTGATCAAGTACGGCTGCATCATCGACGTGCCGTTCTTCGAATGGATCGAAGCGAACATGGGGCTGCTGATGGCACGCGACAAGGGCGCGCTGGCGTATGCCATCGCCCGTTCCTGTGAAATCAAGGCCGACGTGGTGCACCAGGACGAACGCGAAGGCGGCCTGCGCGCGATCCTGAATTTTGGCCACACCTTCGGCCACGCCATCGAGGCGGGCATGGGCTACGGCGCCTGGCTGCACGGCGAGGCAGTCGGCTGCGGCATGGTGATGGCGGCCGACTTGTCGCAGCGCCTGGGCTTCATCGACAACGCTACGGTGGAACGCATCCGCGACCTGGTGGCTGCAGCCGGCCTGCCGATCGTGGCGCCGGACCTGGGCAGCGAGCGCTGGCTTGAGCTGATGGAAGTGGACAAGAAAAACGAGGGCGGGGCAATCAAGTTCATCCTGCTCGAACCGCTGGGCAAAGCCCGCATCACGAGCGCGCCGCAAGACCTGCTGCTGCAAACCCTGGCCGCCTGCACCGAGTAATATGGAAGAGACGCTCGCCCCCTACGCAGCACATTCTGACCTGGGGCGCGGCCGCCGCTTCCCGGAAACGCCGCACGCTTCGCGTTCGCAGTTCCAGCGCGACCGCGACCGCATCATCCATTCCACCGCCTTCCGCCGGCTCGAATACAAGACCCAGGTCTTCCTCAACCACGAAGGAGACCTGTTCCGCACCCGCCTGACGCACAGCCTGGAGGTGGCCCAGATCGGTCGCTCGCTGGCGCGCAACCTGCGCCTGAACGAAGACCTGGTGGAAGCCATCGCGCTGGCACACGACCTGGGCCACACGCCGTTCGGCCATGTGGGCCAGGATGTGCTGCACGAATGCATGAAGGAGCACGGCGGCTTCGAGCACAACCTGCAAAGCCTGCGCGTGGTCGACTTGTTGGAAGAGCAGTATGGCGCTTTCGACGGCTTGAACCTGATGTTCGAAACGCGCGAAGGCATCCTGAAGCACTGCTCGGTGAATAATGCCCGCCTGCTGGGCGATGTGGCGCAGCGCTTCCTCGACAAGACCCAGCCTTCGCTGGAAGCCCAGTTGACCAACCTGGCCGACGAAATCGCCTACAACAGCCATGACATCGACGACGGCTTGCGCTCCGGCCTGATCTCCATCGCGCAGCTGGAACAGGTGGATTTCTTCGGCCGCCTGTGGCGCGAGGTGCAGGCCGCCCATCCGGGACTGGCCGGCCGCCGCGCCATCTACGAAACCCTGCGCCGCCTGATCACCGCGCTGGCGGACGATCTGATCGCCACCTCGCAAGACCGCATTGCCGCGCACGGCCCGCAAAGCATCGAGCAGGTACGCGCGGCACCGCCGCTGATCCGCTTCTCCGACCGGATGCGCAAGGATGCCAGCGAGCTCAAGCGCTTCCTGCACGAAAACCTGTACCGCCATTTCAAGGTGAACCGCATGCGCGTCAAGGCCAGCCGCATGGTGCGCGAGCTGTATGAAGCGTTTGCCTGCGACCCTTCGCTGCTGCCGCCTGATTACCGCACTGAACGCGGCGACGCCAGCGGCCAGGCGCGCCGCGTGGCCGACTACATTGCCGGCATGACCGACCGCTACGCGATTGCCGAACACCGCCGCATCTATTCGCTGGACAATCTCTAGCTTGCATGGCGGCCCGCGCCGGGTTAATCTTCTGGCAATCCAACATTGCCAGAAGAATCATGACCGACACCACGCTTGCCCACGGCCCGCAACTCAGCAAACATCGCATCGAAGCCCTGGTCGACGGCATCTTCGCCGTCGCCATGACGCTGCTGGTGATCGAGCTGAAACTGCCTGAACACGTACAGGCCAGCAGCAGCGCGGAACTGCTGCATGTGCTGGGCGAACTGGCGCCGACCTTTGGCTCCTGGATCATCAGCTTCCTGGTGCTGGCCATTTTCTGGGTCGGCAACCACCGCCTCTACAGCCATGTGCGCCACCTCGACGGGCCACTGACGTGGTACACCATCCTGATGCTGGCCGGGGCCAGCCTGCTGCCGTTTGCATCCGCGGTGAACGGGCGCTTCCTGTCGCAGCTGGCGCAGGCGGTGTATGCGGTCGTGATGACGCTGATGGCCGTCGGTTCGCTGCTGGTCGCCGCGCGCATCTACCGCCATCCGGAACTGTGTTCGCACCCGATGGACAAGGCGACCTATGCCGGCGTCTGCATCCGCCAGGGCATCCTGATCGCCGTCGCGGCACTGACCGTGGTGCTGGCTGGCCAGGCGCCAGGGATCGCCAATACCGCCTTCCTGCTGCTGTTCCTGGTCCGCCCTTTGAGCAAGCTGTTGACGCGCCGGCTGCGTTAACGGCGGTCAGAACATGCGCGCCTGGCCGCGTTCACCCAGCAGGTCGAGCAGGAGTTTCTTGACCGGGGCGGGCAGGGCGGCGGCGGGGATGGCGGCGGCGCCGAGCCACACATAGCGCTCTTCGCCGGCCATTGCCGCGCGGCTGGCTAGCGTGACCATCAGCGGGTGGATGTGCAGCTTGTAGTGGGTGAAGATGTGCACCACCGGCAGCAGGCGCTCCAGCGATTCCATCGTACCGAAAGGCTGCACGGCAGCGGCCACGGCGGCATCTCCGGGTGCTTCGGCATGCATGGCGTGGCCAGCCAGCTCGGGCAGGGACAGCAGGCCGCCCCAGATGCCGTTCGCAGGGCGCTGTTCCAGCAGCACCTGGCCGCGATCCACCAGCAGCAGCATGTGCGCCGACTTTTCCGGCGTCGCTTTCTTCGGCTTGCGCACCGGCAGTTCGGCGGTGCGGCCGGTGGCGAAGGCGACACAGCGTGCCTGCATCGGGCAGCGCTCGCAGGAAGGGCTGCTGCGCGTGCACAGCGTTGCCCCCATGTCCATCAAACCTTGCGTGTAAGCCTCGATGCCCTCGGCCGGCGCCAGCGCTTCCGCACGCGCCCACATGGCCTGCTCCGTCTTGCGTTCACCGGGATAGGTGTCGATGCCGAACACGCGTGCGAACACGCGTTTCACGTTACCGTCCATGATGGCGGCGCGGCGGCCGGCGGAAAACGCCGCAATGGCGGCTGCCGTCGAACGCCCGATGCCAGGCAGTTCAGCCAGCAAGGCCGGATCGGAGGGGAACTCGCCGCCATACTCCGCCACTACGCGCTGCGCACACTTGTGCAGGTTGCGGGCGCGGGTGTAGTAGCCCAGTCCAGCCCACTGCGCCATCACGTCTTCAACGGGAGCGGCGGCCAGCGAAGCGAGGGTAGGGAAGCGCTGCAGGAAACGTGCGTAATAACCCAGCACCGCCGATACCTGCGTCTGTTGCAGCATGATTTCGGACAGCCACACACGGTAGGCATCGCGGGTGTTCTGCCACGGCAGGTCGTGGCGGCCATGTTCTTTCTGCCACGCGACCAGCGCGGCAGCAAAGCTCGGGTCTTGGTACTGCAATTACGCCGCTGCCTCCAGCACTACATTCTCGGCTGAGATGGCGTCGCTGATGGCGGCGGCCAGTGCAGCCAGCTTGGCCTTCTGCGCTTCCAGTTCGGCCTGGGTGGTTTCGAAGGCTTCGATCTTCTGCTCCAGCGTATCGGTTGCATCGTGGATGCGCGCGATCGATTGCTGGCGATGCTTGAGCTGCTCCTTGTGCTGGCGGATCTGCGCTTCCAGCGGCGCCATGATCACCTTCAGCCAGGCATCGGTGTCGGCATTGGCGGCCTTGAAGCAGCGCTTGACAGCCGACGCCACGGAATCGAAGAAGCGCTCCATCAGCACCACGCGCGAAGTGGTCAGCATGACGGCGGTACCGAACTGCTTTTCGTAGATGCCGTGGGCTTCGTTGATCTCGTCGCGGTATTTGGCCAGCGAGAAGGTCATCGGCATCGGCAAGGTCAGGCCGTGCTCCGCCGAGAACTTCTTGTACATGGTTTCCATCATGCTGCGGATCTCTTCGATCTTGCGCTCCGATTCATCCAGGTTGGCGTGGATGCTGTCGAAGTAAATCTTGATCGCATCGCGCAGGCCGGTGGTGAAGCGGCTGTTCTGCATTTCCGAACGGGCCTTGACCAGGTTGTCGCGCAGGATGCCCATGCCCAGGCTGGAATACAGCTCGGTGGACAGGCGGGTGAACACCGCGCGCGTCGCCTGCAGCTTGAACAGGCTTTCGTCGAATTCCTTCTTCTCGGCTTCGACGCGGCGCGCCATGTGCGCAATCACCGACTGGTTCTTGCCGCGCAATCCTTTCAGTTCCAGCAACTGCTCGACGATGCCGCGCGTCTTGGCCGACAGCGCCGCATACTGGGCGCCGCTCAGCGCTGCCAGCTCGCCACCGAGGCGGCGGCGGATGATGTCCTTGCGCGCAGGGATCAGCTCGTTGAACAGCGCGCTTTCGAGCTGCTTCATGCGGCTCTTGTGCACCAGTTCATGGTCGCCGGTGATCTTGCCCAGCAGCGCCTTTTGCGCCGAGACCGGGAACACCTGGCGCGCGTCGAGGCCCAGCATATGGGCTGCGTGCTCGCGCTGGCGCGCGATGGCCGCTTCAATTTCTTCTTCGGTGCGCAGCGGATCCCACATGGAGTCGATCTTGTTCAGCACGACCATGCGGCCGGCGCCGTTGCCGATATGGGTGCGCCACACTTCGATATCGCTCTTGGTGACACCGGTATCGGCGGCCAGGATGAACAGTACTGCGTGCGCATGCGGGATCATGTTCAGCGTCAGTTCCGGCTCGGTACCGATGGCGTTCAGCCCTGGCGTATCAAGGATCACCAGGCCCTGCTTCAGCAGCGGGTGCGGGAAGTTGATGATGGCGTGGCGCCACTGCGAAATCTCGACCAGGCCGTTGTTGTCCAGCGTGGCTCCCATGTCGGGATCGTTCTCGTCGTACAGGCCGTAGCGCTTGGCTTCTTCCACCGGCACGTGGCGGGTCAGGCTGACTTGCTTGAACACTTCCTGCATATGTTCCGCTGAATCGAGCTGCAGCGGCAGCATGGTCCAGGCGTGCGGATCGTCGCGGTAATCGCTGGTCGACAGGTTTTCGGCGCGGGTTTCGATCGGCAGCAGGCGGATGCAGGCGGGGTAGGCCGCGTCGTACATCAGCTCGGTCGGGCACATGGTGGTGCGGCCGGCTGCCGATGGCAGGATGCGCTGGCCGAAATCGGCGAAGAAGATCGAATTGATCAGTTCAGATTTGCCGCGCGAAAATTCCGCCACAAAGGCCACCGACAACTTGTCGTCGGCCAGTTTGGACAGCGTTTGCGCCAGGCGCTGCTCAGTCGCGGCGTCGGACAGATCGGCCTGCACGATCCAGTCCCGATAGTTTGCGACAGCGCCCATGACGCCTTGGCGCCATTGGCTATATTGTTCCAGGTCCCGTACCATTAGCTTCTCGTTATTTCTGGCAATTTACACAATAAAATGTTGATCTTTGGCCCTGCTTGATCTGGCGCACAGGCGCGCCGCAACAACGGCAAGGCACACCAGCACGATCATAGACGAAATATGTCTGTTGGAAATACCCTGATTGCCCATTTACCCCGATAAAGTCGCGCAAAGTGCTGCCTCCTTGCACAATTGCCTCAGCCAGCACGTCGCGGATGGCCTGCGCCAGCCGGTCGTAGCGGGCTGCGCTGATGCGGTTGGCAGCCGTTTTCGGGTTGATCCCGGCGCGAAACAGGCTTTCAGAGCAGTAGATATTGCCCACTCCGACCACGATATCGCCCGCCATCAGGACCTGCTTGACAGCCGCGCTGCGGCTGCGCGTTTGCTCAAACAGCAGCTTGCCGGTAAAGGCCGGGCCCAAAGGCTCCACGCCCAGGCCGCGCAGCAGCATATGCTGTTCCAGTTCGCCATCTTGCATGGAATGCCACAGCACGGCGCCGAAGCGGCGCGGATCGGTCAGGCGCAGCACATGCTTGCCGTCGGTGCCTTCCACCATCATGTCGAAATGATCATGTTTTTCCGGCGGGATGCCAGTCGGCAGCACGCGCAGGTGGCCGCTCATGCCCAAGTGGATGATCAGCGTGCCATGTTCGAACTGCAGCAGCAGGTACTTGCCGCGGCGATCGGTCGACCCGACGCGGCGCCCGGCCAGCAGGGCCGGCAAGTCGTCCGGGAACGGCCAGCGCAAGCCGTCGCGGCGCAGCACCACGTCGCGCACGATACGGCCTTCGATATGGGGTGCGACACCGCGCCGGGTCACTTCTACTTCTGGTAATTCAGGCATGAGGGTGGTTTCTTGCGGGTTGGCGTAGAATCAAGTCTTGAGCCCGATTTGCAGGATCTTCCTTTGAAAAACGCATTCGCCATTGTAACCCTGTCGGCCCTCGTGTCCGCCTGCGCAGTCGTGCCACCGGAACAGGCTGCAGCCGAACCCGCAACGCCAACTGTCGCGCCGGCCGCACCTTCTGCCGACGCCGTTGCCAAGGCCGCTCCAGCCGACGAAAAGCTGCCCAACGTTGAACTGACCAGCGATTTATTCTACAAGCTGACCAAGGCCGAACTCGATTTCAAGCGCGGCCAGTGGCAAAGCGCTTATGTGACGATGATGGTGCTGGCGCAGCAGACGCGCGATCCGCGCCTGGCGCGCCGCGCTTCCGAGATGGCACTGTCGTCCAAGCAGGGTAATGAAGCGCTGGCGGCGATCCGGCTGTGGCGCGAACTGGCGCCTGAATCCGAAGAAGCGGCGCAGTACTTCCTCGGCTTTGCCGTGCTGGGCGATGACCTGGGCGAAGCGGAAACCCTGTTCGCGCAGCGCCTGCAAGCCGCCGCGCCAACCGGCCGCCCGCTGCTGATGTTCCAGATGCAGCAATTCCTGCTGCGGGCGAAAGACAAGGCCGCCGCGTTCGCGCTGATGGAGCGCGTGCTGAAGCCTTACCTGAACACGCAGGAGGCCCACCTGGTGCTGGCGCAAGGCGCCCACGCTGCGACCGATGCCGCGCGCGCGCGCGAGGAAGCGAAAAAAGCGGTGGCGATCAAGCCCGATTCCGAACTGGCTACGCTGACCATGGGACAGATGCTGGGCGAGCTGGATGGCGCGCAAACGCTGTTCGCCGACTTCCTGCAGAAATATCCTGCCGCGCGCGAAGTGCGTTCGGCGTATGCCCGGCTGCTGGTGGAGCAAAAACAGTACGACCAGGCGCGCGAACAATTCCTGCTGCTGCTGAAAGAGCAGCCTGACAATCCGGGCACCCTGTACGCGCTCGGCATCATGGCGCTGCAGGGCCAGGACAGCAAGGCTGCGGAAGGCTATTTCAAGCGCTACTTGGAAGTGCTGGAAGCCCAGCCCGATCCTGAACGCGACCCGAACAAGGCGCTGATGCTGCTGGCCCAGATCGCCGAAGAACGGGGCGACCTCGATGGCGCGCTGGCATGGCTGGACAAGATCGATGGCGAAGATGCCCGCACTGTCCTGGCGGCGCGCCTGAAGCGTGCCCACCTGACGGCACGCAAGGGCGACGTCGAAGGCGCGCGTGCCCAGTTGAAGGACATCACGCCGGCTGACCAGGCCGAACAAGTACAGATCCTGCAGACGGAAGGCCAGCTCCTGCGCGACTCAGGCCGCGCGGTGGAAGCTTTCAAGACCCTGCAGGATGGCGTGCTGCGCTTCCCCAACAGCCCGGACCTGATGTACGACTACGCACTGGCAGCGGAGAAGCTGGGCAAGGTGGAGGCGATGGAAACGGCGCTGCGCAAGGTGATCGAATCGGTGCCCGACAACCACCACGCCTACAATGCCCTGGGCTACTCGCTGGCCGAACGCAATGTGCGCCTGGACGAAGCCTATGAGCTGATCGACAAGGCGCTGAAAATGGCGCCGGGCGATCCCTACATCATGGACAGCATGGGCTGGGTCTTGTTCCGCATGGGCAAACTGAAAGAAGCGGAGCAATCGCTGCGCCAGGCCTACGCGCTGCGCAGCGATGCGGAAATCGCCGTGCACCTGGGCGAAGTGCTGTGGAAACAGGGCGACAAGGCCGGCGCCTCCAGGCTGTGGCGCGAAGCGCGCGACAAGGATCCGAAAAACGACGCGCTGCGCAGCACGCTGGCGCGCCTCAACGCAGGTATTTAATGAGCTTCAAGACACTCGCCGCCATCGCCGGCGCGGCCGCCATCCTGTGTGGCTGCGCCAGCACGCCTTCGGTGCCGCCATCGAGCGCCGTCGTGGCGCCTTATGCCGATAGCGCCGCCTTGTCGGGCCGCCTGAATGTGCGCTATCTCAAGGACGGTAAGCAGGAATCGAGCACCGTCAATTTCGACTGGAAGCAGGACGCGCAGAGTACTGACGTTGCACTGTTCAATCCTTTTGGCAGCAAGGTCGCAACGATCAGCGTGAACCCGCAGGGGGCGACGCTGAACACTGGCGGCAACAAGCCGCCGCTGACAGCGCCTAGCGTCGATGCCCTGAGCGCCCGTGCACTGGGCTGGGCGCTGCCGGTGGCCGGACTGCGCGGCTGGCTGCAAGGCCATGCCACTGCCGCCGACGGCAAGCCATGGTCGGCCAGCCCTGCCGACAGCGAGGTGACCACGCGCGAAGGCTGGCACCTGCGATATACCGACTGGCAGCCCGGCAGCTCGCCGCCGCGCCCGAAACTGATCGATGCCGAACATCCGGGTGGGGGCGATGTGCAGCAGATGGCCTTGCGCATCGTGATCGCCGAGTAAGCATGAAAAGCCTGTTGAACTGCCCGGCCCCGGCCAAGCTGAACCTGTTCCTGCACGTGAATGGCCGCCGCGCCGACGGCTATCATTTGCTGCAGTCGGTGTTCCAGATCATCGACCGCAGCGATACCCTGCATTTCTCGCTGCGCGCGGATTCCGAACTGCACCGCACCAACGATATCGAAGGCGTGCCTGCCGAGCAGGACCTGGTGATCCGCGCCGCCCGCATCCTGCAGGCGGAAGTGCAGCGCCGCACTGGCGCGTTGCCGCCCGGCGCGAATATCACCATCGACAAGCGCCTGCCCATGGGTGGCGGCCTGGGCGGTGGCTCTTCGGACGCGGCGACCACCTTCATGGCGCTGAACAAGCTGTGGCGGGGCGGGTTGACGCGCAATGAGCTGATGGCCCTGGCCTTGCCGCTGGGCGCCGACGTGCCGTTCTTTATCTTCGGCCAGACCGGCTTTGCCGAAGGCGTCGGCGAAGAGTTGCAGCCGGTCGATGCGCCGGACTGTTGGTATGTTGTTATCGAGCCTGGCGTGGCTTGCCCGACGGCGCAGATTTTTACCTCCGAGCATTTGACAAGGGATACTGCGCCCGTTAAGATGTCGGACTTTTCCAGCTACCACGCGAATCGACAAGATCTGCGGCAGTTTGGGAAGAACGATTTGCAACAAGTGGCGTGCCGCTTATTCCCGCAGGTAGCAGAAGCGGTAGAATGGCTGGGCGCTTACGGTGACGCCAGGATGACTGGCTCCGGAGCTTGTGTGTTCGTCGCAATCCAAAGCGAAGAACAGGCCGATGCGGTACTTGCGAAAGTGCCAGCCGCCTGGACCGGATGGAAAGCGAAGGCACTGAAACAGCATCCGCTCATCGCAAAGTTGTGATTCGTAAAAAAGATTTGGTTTTTCGTGAAATAGGCTATATAATGTCGGCCTACTGACGAAAGACAGTCAGTCAAGAGTAGGGGAATCGCCAAGCTGGTTAAGGCACCGGATTTTGATTCCGGCATACCAAGGTTCGAATCCTTGTTCCCCTGCCACCGTTTTCCCTGGGTCTGTCGAGGCAGCAGTCTCCAGCCAGGGTTAAGACAAAAGCTCCTGTATCGCAGGAGTGCCGCAAGAATTCAACACTACCTCTCGGGACTCCCAATGGCTTACGAAAACCTGATGGTTTTTACCGGCAACGCTAATCCAGCCTTAGCAGAAGGGGTCGCAAAAAATCTCGGCATCCCACTCGGCAAAGCAGTCGTTTCCAAGTTCTCGGACGGCGAAGTCATGGTCGAAATCAACGAAAACGTCCGAGGTAAAGACGTGTTCGTGCTGCAATCGACCTGCGCGCCGACCAATGACAGCCTGATGGAACTGATCCTGATGGTCGATGCCCTGAAACGTGCGTCCGCTGGCCGTATCACTGCAGCAATTCCTTACTTTGGCTATGCCCGCCAGGATCGCCGCCCGCGTTCCGCCCGCGTGGCCATTTCGGCAAAAGTAGTTGCCAATATGCTGGAAGAAGCCGGCGTCGAGCGCGTCCTGATCATGGACTTGCACGCTGACCAGATCCAGGGCTTCTTCGATATCCCGGTTGACAATATTTACGCTTCGCCAATCCTGCTGGGCGACCTGCAGAAGAAGGCCGAGCAAGACCTGCTGGTGGTGTCGCCTGACGTCGGCGGCGTGGTGCGTGCCCGTGCACTGGCCAAGCGCCTCGGTTGCGACCTGGCCATCATCGACAAGCGCCGTCCAAAAGCCAACGTATCCGAAGTGATGAACATCATCGGCGACGTCGAAGGCCGCAACTGCGTGATCATGGACGACATGGTCGACACCGCAGGTACCCTGGTCAAGGCTGCCGAAGTGCTGAAAGAGCGCGGCGCCAAGAAAGTAACCGCTTACTGCACGCACCCAGTGCTGTCCGGCCCGGCAATCGAACGCATCTCCGGTTCTTCGCTGGACGAGCTGGTGGTGACCGACACCATCCCGCTGTCCGAAGCTGCCAAGGCCTGCGGCAAGATCCGCCAACTGACCTGCGCACCGCTGCTGGCTGAGACCTTCAAGCGCATCATCAAGGGCGACTCGGTGATTTCACTGTTCGTCGACTAAAGTTTTTCCGGCCGCGGCGCAAGCCGCGGCCGATTTGTTGAAGTGCCCTGGTCGCGGGGCACTTCGTTGACCGACAAGGCGCGAGCCTTGTTTTATTTTTTGGAGTATTCCATGAAAGTTGTTGCATTCAAACGTGATCTGCAAGGTACGGGTGCGAGCCGCCGCCTGCGTAATTCCGGCCAGACCCCTGGCATCATCTACGGCGGCACCGAAGCCCCTGTGACCATCGCCCTGGACCACAACGCACTGTTCCACGCGCTGAAAAAAGAAGCTTTCCACTCGTCCATCCTGGACATGGAAATCGACGGCGCCGTACAGAAAGTGCTGCTGCGTGACTTCCAGATGCACGCGTTCAAGCAACTGGTCCTGCACGCTGACTTCCAGCGCGTTGACGCCAACAAGCCACTGCACGTGAAAGTTGCCCTGCACTTCGAAAACGCTGACGTGTCCCCAGCTGTGAAACTGCACGCTGCAACCATCAGCCACGTGGCCAACGAGATCGAAATCTCCTGCCTGCCAGCCGACCTGCCAGAATTCCTGGCTGTTGACCTGTCGAAGATGGACGTCGGCCAGTCGATCCACGCTTCCGAACTGAAGCTGCCAAAAGGCGTGACCATCGTGACCCACGGTTCCGATGCAACCATCGCTACCGCATCCGTGCCAGCCGGCGCTGTTGCTGCTGAAGCCGCTGCTGCTAAAGAGTAATCCTCTTTTGCTGCAATGAAGAACCCCGCCTCGGCGGGGTTTTTTGTTTTCTAAGCGCCGGGGCGCGGCTGGGGTGCCGAGGGCGGGACCACGATTGCCTCGTTCAGCCGCATGAACTTGAAGCCGGCCAGGCCATTATTGGCGCGGGCCTGGGTGCGGTCGATGAAGGCTTCAAACGTTTCCTCACGCACTTGCGGCGCCGAGGAATGCAGGAAGCGGCGTGCGCCCTGCGCATCGAGCACGACCAGGCCGACGTGGGTCACCATGTGCTGGCCCTTGCGCGCCGACACCACTTCCACCAGATCGCCTTCGGCCAGCGTGCTGAATTCCTGCCGCGCGCGCTCGACCGGCAGGAAGGCTTCCACCGTGTCCTGCAGCGGGATGTCGCGCTGCACATGGTGCTGGGACAGCAGGAATTGCGCGCGGTCAATGCGCATGGCGTAGCTTGCGCCGCTGCTGGCGTCGGTGAGAAGCCAGCGGTTGTTGATGTTCCAGTCCACTTCCATATAGTGGTTGCGGCTGGCGACGCCGATCACGCCGTCCTTGTAGCGGATGCGTTGCAGGGTCCAGAAGAACTCCTCCCACGAAGAGCTGAGCGCCATGGCGTAAGTGTGCTCGGCGAACACCAGGCAGTCGCTGGCGGACAGGCTATACATGGGCAGCGTGTCGTGCAGCTCGTAAGGGAATTCGCCAAGCAGGTTCAGCTTGTAGGGCTGGCCGATATTACGGCGGCCGATGGCGGCGATGCGCTTGCGCAGGTCCGGTTCGGCCTGCCGCACCTCGGCGATGAAGGCGCCCGCTTCCTGCGGCGACATCTGGTAAATCTGTTTCGGTTCAGCCGCCGCGGTGAGCGCGGCGGCGAGTATTACGCTGGCAAGGAAGGGCATGTTCAGGCAGGCTTGGCTGTGGATGGCCAGGTGAAGTAGGACGTGGCGATGTAACCCCAGGGCACGGCAATGATGGCCAGCAGCACGCCCAGGAAGGCATAGGTCGTGCTTTCCGCCGGCGAGCCGACCAGTTCTCCGCGCGACCAGAGCGGGTAGGCGACGATCGCCAGCCACATCACCTTGTAGAAAATTTCCAGCAGGATGATCGGCAGCATCTTCACCGGCCGCAGCAGGCCCAGGCCGGCCAGGGTGGCAAACGCAGTCCACACTGTCCAGGCCACCGCCTTGTTTGGTTCCCACTGGCCCTGGTGGGTCAGGATTTCGGTCCAGGTCGTCTGGCCCAGCATGAAGAACATCAGTGCGTAGAGCAGGCGCAGCAAGTAGATGTTGACGCGCATGACGCCTTCATGCCGCGCATCGCGCTGCCACAGGCGGGCCAGCATCAGCCCACCTCTTTCAGCATGGTTTCGACTTCGGCCAGGCGGCCGTCCATGTTTGCCAGCGTCGCTTGCATGGCAGCCAGCGCGCCGGCATTTTCGGCCAGGACCGCAGCCGATTTGGCGGCCAGCGCGCGGTATGCCTCGGCGCTGGCGGCTTCGGCGCCGGCCTTGTGTGCAGCGGACCAGTATTTCATCCCAAAGACGACCAGCACGGTGGCCAGCGGCAGGCCCAGGGTCAGCAGGTAGATATGCTCGGACATACGGTTATTCCTCTTCCAGGTTGAGATGTTTGGCGGCTGCCACGATCGCAGCGGGATCGAGCGTCAGGCAGAAATCCGCCACTTCGAAGTAGTTCAGCGCCTTGCCGTCGCTCGATAATTCGTGCTGACTGGTGACCAGGCCGGCCGCCTCCAGCTTGGCAAGGTGCAGGTGCAGTAACGGGCGGCTGATACCTACGTCGCGTGCCAGCTGGCTGACGTAGTTGCGGCCGTCCGTTTTCAATGCAGCGATGATGCGCAGGCGGTGCGGATTGGCAAGCGCTTCGAGCACTGGCAGCAGTTTTTGCATTCCACTCACTTCAGCAGCAGGCGGCAGTTGGAGGCGACCGATTCGGTCGCCATCGCGCCTTTTTCGCCGCGTGCGGCTTGCATGCATTGGGCGAAAGCTTCCTCTTTGCTTTTCGGGCGCTCGCATTGTTCGGCCAGCAGGGTGTTCTGGGATTTCATGGCACGTCCTTTCTGTTTAAAATTTAAAGACACGTGTAATAAATATCTTACAGGTGGCAGTCTGTGTCAAGAAAGAAATTCGTGTAGCATTATTTTTTTGTAACTTGACGAGGATACGGACATGCTGGAATTGCGCCCAAGCTGCGAACATTGCAACAAGGCCCTGCCGCCGGAAGCGCTGGACGCCCGCATCTGCACCTATGAGTGCACCTTCTGTGCCGACTGCGTCGACGCGCTGCTGGCCAATGTCTGTCCGAACTGCGGCGGGGGCTTTGTGCCGCGGCCAATCCGCCCGCGCAGAAACTGGAAAGGCAATAACTTCCTGGGCGCCGACCCGGCCAGCAGCACGATCAAATACCGGCCGGTGGACTTGGCGGAGCACGCCAAGCTGGTGGCTGCGCAGGAAGGGCGGGCGCCAAACCAGCGTTGAATCGCCTGCAGGCGGGGATGGGATGTGGCTTTACTGGCGCGCTACCTGGAATCCTGACCACGCAGCGGCTGAATAGTTCCCCGGCTTCCGGTGCGCCGCCTCAAAGTGCGGCGCGCGAAAATGACAAACAATGATGGTCTGCCGACAGCGGGAGCGCATCATGGAGCAGTTGACCCCGGATGACCGGATCGCCGTACAGGAGAACGCCTTGGATGCCGTCCATTGTGATTTAGCTTTGCTGAGACAGCATATGGACGCGGTTTCGCCGGGATGCAGGCGTCTTTTGACGCACAGCTCGCCAACATGCAGGCATCCACCGACGCGCAATTCGCCCGCATGCGCCAATACGTCGATGACGGTTTCGTCAAACTGCGTCTTGAGATGCAGATCTATACGCGGGATGAGATCGCTAAAGCGATCGCGCCGCTACAGGCCCAGATCGACTCTTTGCGCAACCACGTGGACCGGATCAGCCGCTGGGGATTTGGCATGATGGCCATGATCCTGCTCGGCGAGGTGGCCTTGCTTGCGCGTGGGATCCTGGGCTAAGGGCAAGGGTATAATCTGCGGTTTTGCACTCGCAACCGCAAGACCATGCCCATTCGCCTGATCGTCGGCCTCGGCAACCCCGGCGCCGAATACGAACAAACCCGCCACAATGCCGGCTTCTGGCTGGTGGACAATCTCGCCAATTCGCTGCCGAATGCGCGCCTGCAGCGCGAGTCGGGCTATAACGCCATGGTGGCCAAGACCAACATCGGCGGCAACCAGCTCTGGCTGCTCGAGCCGCAAACCTATATGAACCGCTCCGGCCAGTCGGTGGGCGCAATCGCGCGCTTCTACAAGATCCAGCCGGACGAAGTACTGGTGGTGCATGATGAACTGGACCTGCCGCCTGGCGCGGCAAAGTTGAAGAAGGGCGGTTCGTCGGGCGGCCACAATGGCTTGAAGGACATCACTGCCGCGCTCGGCACCCAGGACTACTGGCGCCTGCGCATCGGCATCGGCCATCCGCGCACCCTGAACCTGAACCAGCCGGTGGCCGACTTTGTGCTGCACCGTCCGCGCCGCGAAGAGCAACTGCTGATCGAAGAAGCGATCGAGAAAGCGCTGCGCATCATCCCCACCGCCGTCGCCGGTGACTTCACCAAGGCGACGATGGAGCTGCACACCAATTAAGTGCTGCTGGCGCCCGCCTGCCGCAACAGGCGCCACACCATTCCCGCCACAACCGCCACGCCCAGCACCAGCACGCCCCACAGGATCATGAGGCGGCTCTGGGCTGCGCTGTTGTCGGCGCTCGCCTGTTTGGCTGCGTTGGACAGCGCTTCAAGCTGCTCTTGCGCCGCACCTGCCGTAGCGCGATCCAAAGTGCGTAATTCTGCCGGCGTGAAGCCGGGCGCCACCTCGGAGATATCGCGCGCCGCCCACGGTGCTTTATCGCGCCCGACGGCAAGCGTATAAGGCGGCGTACCGCCGGCAACGAACACCAATGTGGCCGGCACCCAGCTGATACGCAGCGCCGGCTTGACCGGTGGCGGCTGGTCGAAGCGCAGCACCCAGCGCTCGCCCATCCCGGCAGGAGCCGTGATATCGTCCGACAAGCGCGCTTTGCCATCCTTTTCGAGGCGGTAGAACGTGGTGCTCATCGCAGGCTCGAAGCGGAACTGGCCGGTACGGCGCACCTCCACGTAATTGCCCAGCATCGCGGGCAGCACCATATTGCCGCTGTCGATCTGCAGCCCGACGCGTCGCGGTGCGACGCCGGCTGGCATCTTGTATTGCAGGTCGCGCGGGTCACGGCCCGGCTGCGCCTGCAGCAGCAGCGATTCGACCGGCGCTGCCGCCGGCGTGTGTACCGGGGACTGGGCGCTGATGCTGGCAAATGAAAGCGGCTCGCCGCTGCGCCAGCCCAGGCGCGCATAGCGCATCGGACGGGCCGGGAATTCCAGTTTGTCGTTGGCCAGGGTTTCGGCGCTGGCATTGGCCAGCCAGCTCAATTCCGCGACGCCAATGGTATCCCAGTGTTTCAGGTCGTCGCTGGCTTCCAGCAATACCTGGCCGGTGTATGTGTTGCGGCCGGGCGGCAGCGTGAAATGCAGGGCATCGATTGTTGGCGGCTCTTGCTTGCCCTCTTGCCGAAGGTCAAGCACCAAGCCGGCCAGGCGCTCCTGCGCGCGGCCGGTGCCCGATGCCGTGCCCTGGTGCCCTGGCAGGCGCACCGAGAGTACGCGGCCATCGGTCGCTGTGCTGACCTCCAGCCCCGCCAGCGGAGCATCGGCGCGTTCTGCCATCAGCGGAAAGGTGCGTACCGGCAGGGCGCGGTGGCTGGTGCCGGGAACCGCATCCGGCTGGCGCAGCGTAAACGGCTGCGGCGTGCCACGGGCATCGAACACGCGCAGGTCGTTGAGCGATGCCGAGCGCGCATTCAGGTAAGCATCGCGCGGCAACTGCAGCTGGACCACGCTTGGCTTGCCGTTGATCGACAGCGGCATCACATGGGTGTAATCCTGCGGCAAATCGCTGGCCGCGGTGGTGGCGGCAGCAGCCGCCAGGAGCAGCGCGTTCATGCAGCTTCCTTTTCAGTTTCTCCGCCACGGGCGGACGGGTAAGGGGCGAGGTAGCCAATACCGACCATCAGCGCGCCGACGCCAAGGAAGGACACGATACGCTCAACGCCACCAACATTGGACAAGTCGACCACGAACAACTTGGCCACCACGACGCCGAGCAGCACCGCACCGGCAATCCACAGCTTGCGTTGCTGCTTGCGGGTCGCGAAGCGCATCAGCAGCAGCGCGGTCACGCTCCACACCAGCGACAGCATGGCCTGCACGAACTGCGACGCAAACAGGTCCTCAAACTGGTAGGGCACGCCGACGTAATGCGAGACGGTGCGCAGCAGCGCAAGATTGAACCAGGCATAGGCGACCAGCGCGCTGCCGGCCAGCAGCTGCGGGCGGTATGGCGCGAGCCTGTCCCGCAGCAGGCGGTAAGCCGCAATGGCGAGCAGCAGGGCGAAGATGCTGGTCAGGTCAAGCGGGTTGGCCAGCGGCACGTAGGGCAGCGGCGCCATCGCACCGTCTTGCGTCAGGTTCCACACCGCCACCAGCAGCAGGGACCAGCCGCAGCCCAGGGGCAGCAGCACGTCGCGGTACCAGCCTGCCACCGGTTTTACCGGCCAGCCGTTGGCGCGCACACGGCGCATGACCCAGGCCAGGCCGCCCATCATCAGCCAGGCCGGCAGGAAGTTGGCCCAGGCCGGATCGGCGCCGGTGCCTTCCAGGGCGCGCGAAATCCAGTAGGCGCCGACCGGCCAGATCATCAGCCAGGGGCCGGTGCTGCGCAGCGTGTGCAGCAAGGCCAGCGGCGCTTGGCCAAGCCCGGAGCCGCGCATCAGCCATTCGGACAGCAACCACAATGCCGCGTAGGCAAACCATATTTCGCCGGCGGGCACGTTGATGCTGCTATACAGGCCCCCCAGCATGCCGAGCGTGGTAATGCCGAACAGCAGCCACGCCGGCAGTACTGCGGCGCGCAGGGCCGGCCAGGACAGGCGTTGCGCCAGCTTGATGAACAATGGCGTGGTGAGGACGATCACCAGGCTGTAAGCGCTGGCACGCAGTGGACTGTGCGGATCAAAGTTGCCGCTGGTGGCGATCTGGTAATGCGCCAGCAGCCAGTTGGCGATGGTTGGCACGATCACGAGCAGCCACCAGAAGCCGGAATACGCCAGCACCGCATTCGACCAGGACGGCGGATACTCCGTGCCGTAGCGCTTCAAGGTCCAGGCACTGAACACGGCGCCAGCCAGCAGCATGACGCTGCCGAGGAAAGGCGTGGCAAACAGGTCCGGCGAAACCGGTGCGACTTGCCAGTTCAAAGCCAGCAGGCCGGCCAGCACCAGGCCGGCCAGCAGCTGTGCTGCCAGTGCCAGTCCGCGTGCCATCGGCCAGGCCAGGCGGCGCCCGATCAGGGCCATCACGACGGCGGCGCCAAGTGCGCTGGCAACCAGCAAGTTCGCTTGCAGCTTGCCGCTGGTGCGCAGGATGACCTCGGTCCAGGCCCCGCCCACCAGCCAGACGGCGGAACCGGCGAGGAACAAGGCGCCCAGCAGCTGCAGGCCGCGCCTGCCTTCATCGCTGGCATGATTGCGGAAGCGCATGGCCATGATGCAGGCGCTGATTGCCAGCAGCAGGAAGCCGAGCCACAGGTTGGAATGCATTGCCGCTTCCTGGTCCAGGCCGGAAACCGCGCCGATGAAGCTGACCCAGGCGCCCAACTGCACCAGCAGGCCGAAGCCCCATGCCAGCGGCTGGCGCTGGCGCAGGCCGATCCAGACGATGCCGGCGCCTTCCAGGGCCCAGGCAGCGGAAGTCCAGCGGCCGTCGAGCGCCATCGGGATGGCGAGCGTGCCGAAGACCACGGCCAGCGCGGTGAAAGCATCGACCAGCAGGCCGTAGGTGGCGCGGCGGCGGGCCAGCGTGATCGCCAGCACGCCGTAGAACAGGCCGAGCGCGAGGGCGGAATAGGCCATGCCGAATGCAAAGCTTTTGACCAGGCCGAATTGCAGGCTGGCCGCCAGCATCGGCGTGCCGAATACCAGCGTGCCGTCGACATAGCTTTTCAGCTTGGGCGCCTCGAGGTGGGCGTAGGCGACGGCGATGCCGACGTAGTACAGGAAGAACAGTGCAAGGAAGCCCTGCACCGACTGGTAGAACTGCGGTTCATAGCGCAGCACCCCCCAGGCGGTGCCGATGGCGAAGGTGAACGCGAAGCCAAGCAGGTTCAGTGCGCGCCAGGAGCGTTTGAGGGCGATGGCCAGGACGCCGGCGTTGAGCAGGGCGTAATAGCTGAAMAAGCCGATATGGCTGCCTTGGCCGGTGGAGGCCAGGATCGGTGCCGCAAAACCGCCGGTAATGCCGAAAATGGCGAGCCATTGGGCATTCTGCAGCACGGCCAGCAGGCAGGTGCCAAACGTCAGCAGGAACAGCATGGCGAAGGCCAGGCCGCCGGGGATCAGGTGGTAGATGCGGAAGGCGCCAAACACCACCAGCATCAGTACGGCCATGCAGGTGCCCTGCAGCGGCAGGCTGACGCCCTGGTTGCTGTTGCGGATGCGCCAGGCCCAGGCCAGAGCGGCCAAATCGGCGAGCACGATGCCGGCCAGGCGCAGTTCGATGGGAACCGTGACGCGGGCGGCGGCGTATTTCAGCAGGAAGCTGACGCCGATGAAGAGGATCAGCAGGCCGATTTTGGCGACTAGGTTGCCCTCAAACAGCCAGTTGCGGGCAGCGGTGAACCAGGCTGGCGGTTCCTTTGGCGGCAGGCTTGGCCGTGCCGCAGGGCGGGCGGGAGCGGCGCTTTCCGGCGCGGCTTCCTTCGCCGTGGCCCAGGCCTGGTCGGCAGCGTCTGCGGTCTTTGCAGCGGCTTGCTGGGGCGTCGCTGCGGTGCTTGCCGGCGCCAGTGCCGGAACGGGCTTTTCGGCCGCTGCCGGCGCTGGCGGCACCGTCTGCGGCGGCACGACGGCGCGCGCCACCAGCGGCTCGCGCTCGGCGGGCTTGGCCGGTGCCTCCGGCACAGCGCGTGCAGCCGGCGCAGCCGGTGCAGCGGCAGGTGCTGGCGCGCCTTGCGACTCCGTTGCGGCGGCAGCCTGCCTGCTGGCGGCAGTGCGCATTACGCTGTCGAATGTGATCTCCAGTGCAGCAAAGTCGCGCTGCAACTGGAGGGCGTGCTCGCGTGCCTGGCGCGCATCGCGGCGGGCCAGCCAAGCCCAGCGCGCTACGAGCGCCAGTACGATAAACCAAAGCAAATCCATGATTGCTCCCTACATTGTTCTAATGGCATTATTTTCCAGCGGTAACAATATTGCAAGCGCCGGTGATACCCGTATCGCCGTTTGTTCGCAGGCGTATCAGGATCTGATCCTGCCTACATCGCCGCTTCCGGGACCAGCGCCAGCAAGTCCGTCACGCCGACATCCACGCCCGCTTGGGACAGCAAAGTAGTAGCCTGGCCGCGATGGTGGGTTTGATGGTTGAAGAAATGCAGCAGCAGCAGCCCGAGCTGCCGGTGATTGGCCTCGCCATTGAAGCGGCGGTAGGTGATGACGGCATCCAGGTCGGCCTCGTCCAGGCCGGCGCTCCAATCCAGGATCAGGCGGTCGAGCCAGATGCGGCGCTCGCGCAGGGCGCCGAGGGCATCGAAAAGCGGCTGGTCCAGCGCAGCCGGCGCCGGCAGGGCTGCAACCGGCGCCAGCGCGGCGGCAAAGCGCGGGTGGCTGGCAATGCGCTTCAGCCAGATGGTGTCGGCTACGGCGATATGGTTGAGGGTCGCCAGCAACGAACCAAAGAACGCCCCGCGATCCGCCGCCAGCTCTTCCGCCGGCAGGGTCGCCGCCGCCTCATACAGCTTGTTGTTCATCCAATCGTTGTAGCGGGCCAGCAGGGTGATATGGGCGGTTCTCGACATGATCTGGGGTACAATCTCGGTCTATTTGCGGAAAATTCCGTAGCAGAACAATATCATTTAAAGGTTTTCCATGAGTCTCAAATGCGGCATCGTCGGCCTGCCTAACGTTGGCAAGTCCACCCTCTTCAATGCACTGACCAAGGCTGGCATCGCGGCCGAGAACTATCCGTTCTGCACCATCGAACCGAACGTCGGCGTGGTGGAAGTGCCTGATCCGCGCTTGAAACAGCTGGCTGAAATCGTCAAGCCGGAGCGTATCCTGCCTGCGATCGTTGAGTTCGTCGACATCGCCGGCCTGGTGGCGGGTGCCTCCAAAGGCGAAGGCCTGGGCAACCAGTTCCTGTCCCACATCCGCGAAACCGACGCGATCGTGAACGTGGTGCGCTGCTTCGAAGACGACAACGTGATCCACGTATCGGGCCGTGTATCGCCGCTGGACGACATCGAAGTGATCCAGACCGAACTGGCGCTGGCTGACCTCGGCACCGTAGAAAAAGCCATCCACCGCGAACAGAAGAAAGCCCGCTCCGGCGACAAGGATGCCGCCAAGCTGGTGGCCCTGCTGGAGGTACTGGTACCGCACCTGAACGAAGCCAAGCCAGTGCGCGCACTGGGCCTGGACGCCGAAAAAATGGAACTGATCAAGCCGCTGTGCCTGATTACCGCCAAGCCGGCCATGTACGTGGCCAACGTCTCCGAAAGCGGTTTCACCAACAATCCGCTGCTGGACCAGCTGACCAAGTATGCCGAAGCGCAGAACGCGCCGATCGTCGCTATCTGTGCCGCCATCGAAGCGGAAATTGCCGAACTGGACGACGCCGACAAGGAAGCCTTCCTGGCCGACATGGGCATGGCCGAACCCGGCCTGGACCGCCTGATCCGCGCCGGCTTCAAGCTGCTCGGCCTGCAAACCTACTTCACCGCCGGCGTGAAGGAAGTGCGCGCCTGGACCATCCACGTGGGCGACACCGCGCCGCAGGCTGCGGGCGTGATCCACACCGACTTCGAGCGCGGCTTCATCCGCGCCCAGACCATCGCCTATGACGACTACATCACCTACAAGGGTGAAGCCGGCGCCAAGGAAGCGGGCAAGATGCGCGCTGAGGGCAAGGAATACGTGGTCAAGGATGGCGACGTGCTGAACTTCCTGTTCAACGTCTGATCCACCATCCCCTCAAGATTGCTGCCCCGTCAGGGGCGGCAATGCCTAGGCCTTAGTTCCATTGAACGAGGCGGACTGTGCGCTGTGCGGCGCCGGCTTTTCCAGTGCCATGAATACTTCCTGCTGCAGGACCTTGTCGTGCTGGTCGCAGCGCGCGCGCAGCATTGCCAATTCGCGCAGCGGCTGGCTGGCGAAGGAATCGCGCAGCACTGGCTTGTACCAGTATTCTTCCAGCGTGGTACTGCTGTAGCGCTGCGCTACCGAAGTGATCTCGGGACTGAAGTTCTCCAGGCAATCGAACGGATCGAGCGCGACGCCCAGGTGGCGCCCCATCATCTCGCGCAGCAGGCGTTGTTGCGGTTTGAACTGTTTGCTGTCGACCCAGTAGGTAAGGCCGATCAGGCTGGCAAGCAGAATGGCCGGCAACATGGCAACTGCAATTGCGGCCGGCTTGTCTTCCACCGCAGCCAGCGCGGCCAGGTTGGCTGCGCAGAATACGCCGAGCCAGACACGCGCGTAGCCGTACAGTATGGAGCGCTTGCTCAGACGGTTCAGTTCGAATGCGCGCTTGTCCTTGCTGTTGATGAAATAGCTGGTCATCGGGAAAAGCGGCAAATACCATAGGTGCCCGAATATCGTCTGCTTGCTTACTGTCCCCACTTTCTGCGTCGCGCCGTATGGGCGTTTTCCCCAGATCAAAAGCATTACCTTCCCCCGTGTGTCTAGTTGTAATAAAAGCAGCGGAGTATAACTGAAACACAACGCGTATTTGTTCTGGGGAATAAGGGTAAGCCCTTATGGCGCTGCTATTGCCGGGATTCATGCTCGCGGATTGCCTTGGTGAAGCTGTCCATGAGCGGATTGGGCACTGCCAGCGACAGCTGGTAGTGCTCGATCTTGAATCCCTTCCCGGTGTTGACCAGCACTCCGCTGGCCTGGCATGTGCCCATCTGCGTGTTGAGCTGTTCGTCGAACCACACATATTTCTTATCGGGCGAGAAGTAGACATTGCGCTTTTGCGCGGTGAAGGTCCACGCCTTCTTGCGGTCCCAGAAGCGCTTGGCCCAGGCTTTGAATTCCTTGTAGCTCCATACTTCGCTTTTGTCGGTGCCGATGAACACGGCGTCCGGCGTGAACTTGTCCCAGTAGTCAGGGCGGGTGTTGGCAGCGTCGTCGTGCCAGCTGTCGACGAAGGCGTTGACCTGCTGGCGGAATTCGGCATCGGCTGGGGCAGCGCTTGCGCCAAGCATGATGAGCAGGGCCGCTATGGCGAATGCGAGTTTTTTCACAAGGCGCTCCAGGAAAGGAAAACCGGCAGCTTACATCATGTGGGTGATTGATCTGGACATGCCTGCGTGGCACCATGTTCGCCATGCGCAACTATCTTGTCTTCCTGTGGCTCCTTGCCGCTGCGGCCCATGCGTCCCCGCCCGGGAACGCCTATGCCACTATCGACTGGCCAAACAAGCTGAACCCGCATTTTGTCCCCCTTGGAGCAGGGCGCTTCCTGGTTTCGACGCGCAGCGGAAAACTCGTTTGGGACGCCGAAATGAACAGTTTTGGCGAGCCGGCGGGTTGGCCCCTGCACACGGCTATCGGCGGCGACTGGACCCCGCTGGGCGACGGAGTCCTGGTGGAGGGCCGCGCGCACGACGATGACGGCAATCCGGTCAGGAGCCTGGTCTGGTGGAACAAGAAGGCCGCAACGTTTTCGCCGCCGCTAGTACTGCCGTCGGCGAGCTACCCGTCGGCGCTGGTGCCGCTGGACGGCGACACGGTTTTGGCTTGCATGGGCAGCCCGTCGCACGGCACGCGGGCGGTGCTGGTGTCGCTGCGGCAGGGTATTCCCACCATCATTAACGAACCTGCACCGGCGCTGCGCCAACTGCTGGCAGCGAAAGGCGTCACGGGACCCGTCGATGGCATCGGCCAGTCAGATGCCGGCAGCGCGCCGGTACGCTTTGAGATTGCCTTTTGCGGCTGGCAGATGCGCAATCCACCGCAGGGGCTGGCCAATGGCAAGCAAGCGGTCAAACCCCAGTACTTGCCGGATGGCCGTATTGTCATCGCTGCGGGCGAACCGGCGATCGACACCCCGTATATCTGGGATCCACAGCGCGAGCAATGGGAGGCCTTTACCAGCAAGCCCCCCGTCAGTGCACGGCTGGTCAGCGGTTTCGCCGCGGACGACGAGGTGGTGGCGCTTGGAGGCTCCAGCAACAAATATGCCGATTTCCTGGACCCCGCCACCCTGCGCTGGACCCGCTCCCAGGACGTAGCGGCTATAGATAGCCCGGATCCCGCCCTCGCACCTCTCGGCAAAGGGCGTGTGCTGGCTTTCCTGCGCGAGCATGGCCGCGTGGTGTTGCTGCAGCAGCTACACCGTGCGAAAGCGGGCGAATTCCTGTACTCGCATGGCGCGGGCGCCGATGTCCTGGCGCCAGGTGGCAGGCTGTATCTGCTGGATGGGGGGGATCCGGGGCAACCGATCAATCGTCCGGAAGCGGTCGGGGGCGAAGCGGATGGTACGCCGCAAGCCATTGCGCCGCTGCCGCTGCCCCTTGGCAGCTTGTCGGCCGTCGCGCTGCCCGACGGCAGCCTGCTGGCGTTCGGCGGCCGGCGCACGTACCGCGAGGCGATGCCGGCGCCAGCCTTCCGTTACGACGCAAGGCAAGACCGTTGGGAGCCGGCGCCGGGACTGGAAGTGGGCTATGCCGCGGGCCAGTTGGAAAGCACGGAGGGTGGCGCCCTGATATCGGAATGGCCGCGCGGCGATTTCCTGCTCGACCGGCACGGCACGCTGGCAGTGCTGGACGGCGCTGATCTGCTGCGCTGGCGTCCCGGCGCGGTAGCGCGGCGCATACCGCTGCCACGGCCGCATACTGCTGCGACGCTGCTGGAAACGACGGATGGCCGCCTGCTGGTCGTGGGCGGTACGACCGGGACCGGCGCCCCGAACCCGGTGAGTGATCTGTTCAGCCCTCGCAGCGGCCGCTGGCAGCGGGGACCGAAGCCACATGTGGCGGGCGGACGCGCCGTGCGCATGGCCGACGGCAGCATTTTCAAGGTGACGCTGGCCGACGCTCGCGTGCGCGCCGAGGTGGCAGGGGCAGCGCTGGCGCGTTGGAAGCTCCTGCCGCCGCCGCCGCTGCAGTCCTTTTCGCTGTTGCAGCTGGTGGCTGTAGGACGGGACGTTGTCCTGCTGCCGAACAACCGGTCGCAACTGGCTTTGGTCTGGAGCAGGCAGCGTGGCTGGCGCACCTGGCGCATCGCTACGGAATTCGCGCCAACGGCACTGGTTCCTGCCGGCGGCCGCCGCGCCGTGGCACGGGATTGGAACCGCTACGCACTGGTGGAGCTACCGCGATGATCCGGGAATTGTTTGCAGGACTGGCCTGCCTCATGCTGTTGGGTGGGCGATGCACAGCGTATGCGCAGCCGCTGGCGGCGCGCGAAGTGGCGGAGATCAAGCGGGAAGCCTGGCGCAAGAAGCGTGAAGAAGACGCCCCTGGCGGCGCCTGGCAATCGCTGGACCGCGACAAGCTGGTGCGCCTGATGCGCATGCCCGAGTTTGTCGGCATGGAGCATGAGCCCAAGGCATTGCTGGTCGACCTGGCGGGCGAATGGGACTTGATGCGCTTCGACAAGCCGTCGGATGTCCAGGCCAGGTGGGCTGCCTGGTATCCGGATCGCGGGTTCGACAAGGTGGTCGGGGACCAACGTGCCAACCTTAATCGCGCCGGCTCCTTCCATTCCGAACCGCAGTACAGTCCCGAGTCCGGCGCTGCGATCGCTTTGCAGCATTGCCTGGCTACACCGGCCTGGCACGTGCGTCACAAAGATCCGATGCTCTGGGCGGTCGAGCAGGGCGCGGGGTGGGAGGAACCGAACGTCTTCGATTTCGGGCAATGCGTGCTGCAGCAGGTGGACGACGTGAGCGTGAGCTATCCGGGCCGGCCCGCTACAGCGCGCGGCAAGCAGTCCGCAGCCATCCTCGAACAGAAGCTCAGTGCCTTCCTGATGTCGGGGCAATGCACCGTGGGCGGGCCGGATGCGTGCTTGTCCCTGCTGCACGCGCTGCACTCGCTGAACCGGCAAGCGCCGCAACTGCCCGGTATCCTGCAGCGCCTGGCGGGACCCGGCGAGCGCTTCGCCCTGCCCGCCGCGCTGGCAGAGCGCCCGGGCAACGCCACGCCGGACGAATTGTCCCAACTGCGTGCACTGCGCGAGCGCGCCATGCTGCGGGCGATCTATTTGTCGGTCAAGCTGCCCAATACGGTGCAGCAGCCGGACGCCTGGCCGGACGGGGAACTCGAACGTGAACTGGCCATTCTGGTGGAACTGACCGTGTTCCAGCGCCAGGGGGCGTGGGTCAACGCCCGTCAGGACGGCCTGGAGCTTGACCGACTCCAGGAGCGCAACCCGTGGGCGCGAATTGCTCCGGGTGGCGTGCTGCCGGAGCGGCTGGCTCAGGCTCTGGAGGCGCTGGGAGCGCAGGCGGCTGCGGCGCCAGGCTGCAGGCTGGCCGAGTTGCAGGTCAGTGAACTGCCGTGGCAGTATTGGCTGGGTTTTGCATTGGCCAGGCTGCAGATGGGGCAAGACGAATGCCGGATCCTGGCCAGCAGCGTGCCGGTCGCGCGCCGGTACCAGGAGGCTGCAGAGGGCAATCCGGCGGCGTTGCGCGAAATCGCACGGTTGCGGCCTTTCCTGCAGCGCCAAGGGGCGGGGCGCGATGCAGTGCTGGCAGCCTTGGTCCAGGCCTGTGCACAGCCTCACGTGGCTCGGCAGGATCCTTGGCGCATATGCCGTGCTACCGCCCTGTATAATCGCCGGATTGAACAAGGCAACCAATAACAACCAACACTATGGCTTCACCTAACGATAACGCCAGCATGGCACTGTTCTGCGACTTCGAAAACGTCGCACTGGGCGTCCGCGACGCCAATTACGAGAAATTCGACATCAAGCCTATCCTGGAGCGCCTGCTGCTGAAGGGCAGCATCGTGGTCAAGAAGGCTTATTGCGACTGGGACCGCTACAAGGCTTTCAAGGGCCCGATGCATGAGGCCAATTTCGAGCTGATCGAAATTCCGCACGTGCGCCTGTCCGGCAAGAACTCGGCCGACATCCGCATGGTGGTCGATGCGCTGGACCTGTGCTATACCAAGGCCCACGTCAATACCTTCGTCATCATTTCGGGCGACTCCGATTTCTCGCCGCTGGTATCCAAGCTGCGCGAGAACGCCAAGCGCGTGATCGGCGTCGGCGTCAAGGATTCCACTTCCGACCTGCTGGTGGCCAACTGCGACGAATTCATCTTCTACGACGACCTGGTGCGCGAATCGCGCCGCCAGCGCCAGGCAACGCGCAATGACCGCGAGCAGCAGCCAAAGCGCTCTGCAGAAGAAGAGAAGCGCCGCCGCGAAGAGATGGAAAAGCGCCGCAACCAGTGCGTGGAAATCGCTTACACCACCTTCGATGCGCTGGCAGCCGAACGCGGGGAAGGCAAGATCTGGGCTTCCGTGCTGAAGGAGGCGATCAAGCGCCGCAAGCCGGACTTCAGCGAGTCGTACTATGGTTTCCGTACTTTCGGCAACCTGCTGGAAGAAATGAAGGCGCGCGGCCTGCTGGAATTCGGCCGCGACGAAAAGTCGGGCGCGTACGTGTACCGTAGCAGCCAGCCGGTTGTGCTGCCTGTTGTGGATGCGCCGGTCGAACAGGACTCCGGTGTCGTTATGGATGCCGAGGCGCAGGAAGGTGCCGAGGAATCCACCGCTCCTGGCGAGGCCGGCGAAGCACGCCGCGAACGCGAAGGCCGCGATAGCCGCCGCAACCGCGGCAACCGTGGTGGCCGTGGCCGCCGTGGCGAGGGCGATGCCGCTCCTGCCGCTGCAGTTGACGTGGCGGCAGATGCAGAAGTCGCTGCCGTGGCGGTGGTGGAAGAAGCTGTGCCAATCGTGGAAGCGCCAGCCGAAACACCTGCCGAAGCGGCACCGGCCAAGCGTACCCGTGCTGCAGCCAAAAAGCCGGCTGCCAGGAAAACCAGCTCGCGCGGCAGCAAGGTAGCGCAGGTCGCGGCCGAAGCGGCGGAAGCGGTGCAGCAGGCGGAAGCCGTGCTGGCGGCGGCTGCGGAAACTGCGGTAGTGGCTGAAGCGGCGGCAGTGGATGCGCCGGACGAAGCCAAGGCTGCAGCGCCAAAGCGGGCCAGGAAGCCGGGCATGCACAAGCAGCCCGCGCGCAGCAAGCTGCCGAAGAAGCCGAAAACGGAAGCTTAACGCCATACAACGCCGCGCGCCGCGCGGCGTTTCTTTTTCTGCCATACTCACGGGCACTATGCCCTTCATCTCTGAACTCTCCCTTTACCCGATCAAGTCCTGCGCCGGCTTGTCGCTGAAGCACGCGACCCTGACCCGCGCCGGCCTGATGACCGAGCAAGTCTACGACCGCGAGTGGATGCTGGTCGACGCCAACGGTGTGGCGCTGACCCAGCGCGAGCATCCGCGCATGGCGCTGATCGTGCCGCGCCTGAAGGCGGAAACCATGGAGCTGCGCGCCCCCGGCATGCTGCAGCTGGAAATTCCGCTTGGCTTGCCCGATCCTGAGACCGCGCCGGCCTTGCAGGTGCAGGTCTGGGAAGACAATGTGCTGGCCTATGATTGCGATGAAACCACCGCCACCTGGTTCAGCAAGTTCCTCGGCATCGAATGCCGCCTGGCGCGCTTCCATGCCAACGCCAGGCGCCTGACCAGCGGCAAGTGGACCAATGGCGAGCAGCACCCGACCCTGTTCTCGGACGGCTACCCGCTCCTGGTCATCGGCAGCGGCTCGCTGCAAGACCTCAACGACAAGCTGCAGCAGCAGGGCCGCCAGCCCTTGCCAATGAACCGCTTCCGCCCCAACCTGGTGGTGGGCGACCTGGATGCCTTTGAAGAGGACTACACGGAAGAATTCCGCATCGGCGGGGCTGCCCTGAAACCGGTCAAACCCTGCGCCCGTTGCCCGATGCCGTCGGTCGACCAGTCCAGCGGCGAATTCGGACCCGATCCGCTGGATATCCTGCAAGGCTACCGCGCCAAGCCGGAAGTCGACGGCGGCATCTGCTTCGGGATGAATGCAATCGTAATAACAGGTGATGGTATAAAACTATCGGTTGGCGACCCAATCGAGGTTACACTGTCGTTTTAGTAGTGAATATCGGCAGGGCGATGGAGATCACGCAGAAAATCACGGGCAAGCAGCCCACCCAGGCGGAACTGGCAGCGGAAAACCAGTCCCTGCGCGCCCGCCTTGCGTACCTGATCGAGCAGGCCGAACGCAATCATTCGATCATGACGCGCCACCAGGCGTTCGACCTGGAGATTGTTGGCGCGGCCAGCTTCCCCGAGCTGATTGGCACCATTTTCCGCACCCTGCCGGTGATTTCCGACCTGGATGCGGTGACCCTGGCCCTGGTTGACGTGGGTGACGATATCCGCACGGTGATGGAAAAACTGGGTGTCGATTTCGCCGATTTTCCCGACCTGCTGTTCGTGCCGGACGTTGAAAGCCTGGCCTTCGACCTCGATCCCGGCCTGGCGCCCAAGCCCTACCTTGGCATGTTCGACGCCCAAAAGCACGGCCGCCAGTTCGCGCTGCCGGGCATGCGCCTGCAAAGCGTGGGCATAGTGCCGCTGCTGCGCAACAAGCGGCTGATCGGCTCGCTGAACCTGGGCAGCCTGGATCCGACGCGCTTCTCGCCCAGCCTGGGCACCGATTTCGTCGAGCACATGGCGTCCATCATCGCCATCTGCCTGGAGAACGTGATCTCCAATGAAATGCTGAAGTACATGGGCCTGACCGATGCACTGACCGGGGTGTTCAACCGCCGCTACGTCGATCGCAGGCTGCTGGAAGAAATTGCGCGTGCGCGCCGGCAGTCGTATCCGGTGTCGTTCATGTATATCGACATCGACCATTTCAAGCGCGTCAACGACACGGTCGGCCACGGCGGCGGCGATGAAGTGCTGCGCGAGGTGGCCAACCGCATCAAGGCGGAGCTGCGGCTGTCGGATGCGCTGGCGCGCTTTGGCGGCGAGGAGTTTGTGGTGCTGCTGATCGATGCCGACCTGGAGAGTGCGACCTACGTGGGCGAGCGGATCCGGGCCGGTATTGCGGCCAGCATGATTGAGCTGTCGCACGGGGTGAAGGTGTCGATCACGGCCTCGGTGGGCGTGTCCAGCCTGGCGCAGGTGCCGGACGGCTCTACGCCGGAAGAGCAGGCGACGCAATTGATTGAGCAGGCCGACGAAGCGCTGTACCAGGCCAAGGAAGGTGGGCGCAATCGGGTGATCCGGTACGCTGCATGACGGCGGGTGACCGGTTCTAGGCCAGCAAATCGCTTTCGGCGCGCGCTACCTCTTCTGCCGTGCCGCGCAATACCACCACGTCACCCGCCTCCAGCGTGGTGCCCGCGTCCGCTTCCAGCCGCACCTTGCCGCGGCGGATGGCGGAGATTTCGGCCCCGGTTTCATCCAGCCCCAGGTCCTTCACGCACTTGCCGATGCACGACGCCTGCTCGCCCAGCGACACCGAATGCAGGCGCACCATTTCCAACTCTTCGCCGCTGTCGCTGGCGCCGTGGAAGTAGCCGCGCAGCGAGGCATAACGCTCTTCGCGAGCCCGCTGCACGCGGTGCACAACCCGGCGCAACGGCACGCCCAGCATCACCAGCGCATGGGAGGCCAGCATCAGCGAGCCTTCCATCAGTTCCGGCACCACTTCGGCGGCGCCGGCTTCCTTCAACCGGTCCAGGTCCGTATCGTCGTGCGAGCGTACGATCACCGGCAATTCCGGCGCCAGTTCATGCACCAGGTGCAGTACCCGCAGCGCGGAAGGGGTGGAGGCGTAAGTGATCACTACCGCCGAAGCGCGCTTGATGCCGGCTGCCACCAGCGACTCGCGCCGCGCCGCATCGCCGTACGACACATTGGCGCCGGCCGCCTGTGCCTCCTGCACCCGGATCGGGTCCAGGTCCAGCGCCTGGTAAGGAATCTTTTCTTCGGTCAGCAGCGTAGCCAGCGACTGGCCCGAACGGCCAAAGCCCGCCACGATCACATGCTTTTGCGCCGACATCGTGCGCGCCGCAATATTGGTCAGGTTCAGCGACTGCATCATCCACTCGTTGGCGGAGAACTTCATGACGATCCTGTCCGACTGCGCGATCAGGAACGGCGCCAGCAGCATCGACAGCACCATCGAGGCCAGCACCACCTGCACGACGAAGGGATCGACCAGTTTCATGCCGCCCACCACATTCAGCAGCACGAAGCCGAATTCGCCCGCCTGCGCCAGCGCCAGGCCGGTGCGCATGGCAGTCGAGGTGGAGGCGCCGAACAGGCGCGCCAGCCCGGCGATCAGGGCGAACTTGAGCAGTACGGGCCCGGTGAGCAGTACCAGCACCAGCCACCAGTTTTCCAGCACCACGCGCGCATTGAGCAGCATGCCGACGGTGATGAAGAACAGGCCAAGCAGCACGTCGCGGAAAGGCTTGATGTCCTCTTCCACCTGGTGCTTGTATTCGGTCTCGGAAATCAGCATGCCGGCCACGAATGCGCCCAGCGCCATCGACAGGCCGGCCTGCTCGGTGATCCAGGCCGCGCCCAGCGTCACCAACAGCAGGTTGAGCATGAACAGCTCCTGCGAGCGGCGCAGCACGACGATGGTGAACCACTTGCGCATCACCTTCTGGCCAACGAACAGCAGCAGGAGCAGCACCACCGCCGCCTTCAGGCCGGCCAGGCCCAGCGTCTTCGGCAAGTCGGCCGGATTTTGCGCCAGGGCCGGGATCAGGATCAGCAGCGGCACCACCGCCAGGTCCTGGAACAGCAGGATGCCGATGATCTTGCGCCCGTGCTCACTCTCCAGCTCGAGCCGCTCCGTGAGCAATTTGACGACGATGGCAGTGGAGGACATGGCCAGCGCGCCGCCCAAGGCAAAGGAAGCCTGCCAGCCGAGCTGGATCGAGGGCGGCAGCAGGAAATGGATGAGCCAGCCGAACAGCATGGTGGCGGCTATGGTGAGTCCCACCTGAGCCATGCCGAGACCGAATACGATCGAGCGCATGGCCATCAGCTTGGGCAGGGAGAATTCCAGCCCGATCGAAAACATCAGGAACACCACCCCGAATTCACCCAGCAATTCAGTGGCATGGCTTTGCTCGGCCAGCCCCATGGCATGGGGGCCCAGCAGGATGCCGACAGCCAGGTAACCCAGCATTGGCGGCAGGTGCATCATGCGGAAGGCAACGACGCCGAGGACGGCGCTGCCGAGGAGGAGGAGGGTCAGTTCAAGGGGGGAGAACATCCGTTGTTTGTTTTGTCTGGCAAGTTTTTTGCTTATCTAATTCGGCTATACTTCGGGCATGAGTTTAACCCATGAAAAAACAATGCTGAAATCTTTTGATGCCAAGACCGCAACACGCGCGCTGGAACTGGCGCGCGAGGCCCTGCAGATCGAAACGGACGCCCTGGCAGCGCTGAATGCGCGCCTGGCTACCGACGAGACCGTGGGCCAGGCTGTGTCCTTGTTGCTGCAATGCAAGGGCCGCGTCGTGGTGTCGGGCATCGGCAAGTCCGGCCATATCGGCCGCAAGATTGCAGCAACGCTGGCGTCCACCGGCACCCCGGCCCTGTTCGTGCATCCGGCCGAAGCCGCGCACGGCGACCTGGGCATGGTGACGCCGGAAGACGTGGTAATTGCCATTTCCTATTCCGGCGAAGCGGCTGAGCTGATGGCCATCCTGCCCGTGGTCAAGCGCATGGGCGGCCACGTGATTGCCATGACCGGCAAGCCCCAGTCGAGCCTGGCCAAGCTGGCCGACGTGCACCTGGACGTGTCAGTGGCCAAGGAAGCCTGCCCGATGAACCTGGCGCCGACCGCCTCCACCACCGTCACGCTGGCGCTGGGCGATGCGATTGCCGTGGCCCTGCTCGACCTGCGCGGCTTCAAGGAAGAAGATTTCGCCCGCTCCCACCCTGGTGGCGCATTGGGACGCCGCCTGCTGACGCATGTGCGCGACGTGATGCGCAAGGACGGCGCCATCCCGGCCGTGGGCATGGAGACGCGCCTGCCGGACGCGCTGCTGGAAATCACCCAGAAGGGCATGGGCATGACCGCCATCGTCGATGCCGGCAACAAGCCGGTCGGCGTATTCACCGACGGCGACCTGCGCCGCATGATCGAGAAGGTGCAGGACTTCACCAAGGTCGTGATCAAGGACGTGATGCACCTGAACCCGCGCAGCATCGGCCCCGACCAGCTGGCAGTGGATGCGGTGGCGGTGATGGAAGAATTCCGCATCAACCAGATGCTGGTGGTGGATCACGACGGCACGCTGGTTGGCGCGCTGCATATCCACGACCTGACCCGCGCCAAGGTGATCTGATGGCGTTCAAACGCGAAGACCTCGTGGCCCGCGCAGCCAAGGTGCGCCTCTTCATCTTCGACGTGGACGGCGTGCTGACCGATGGCAGCCTGACCTACGGCGCCGACGGTGAAATGGTCAAAACCTTCAACGTGCACGACGGCCTGGGCATCAAGCTGCTGCAGGAAGCCGGCATCAAGACCGCAATCATCAGCGCGCGGCGCACGCCGATCGTGCTGGCGCGCGCCAAGGACCTGGGCATCGATTACGTGCACCAGGGCGGCCACGACAAACTGACACCGTTCAAGGCCCTGTTGGCCGAACTGGCCCTGGCCGAAGAACAGGTCGCCTTCATCGGCGACGACGTGGTCGACTTGCCGCTGTTGAGCCGCGTAGGCTTCGCAGTCAGCGTGCCGAATGGCCGCCAGGAAGCGCAGCAGCGGTCCCACTACATCACCGAAGCTGCGGGTGGCCGCGGCGCGGTGCGCGAGGCCTGCGAATTCGTGCTGCGTGCAACGGGCAGCTATGACCGCGTGATGGCGCAGTTCCTGGTGTAAGGGAGCCGGCAATGCGTAACCAGAGGATCGCCCACCGCTTCCGCCTTTCGCTCGGCATGATTTTCGTGCTGCTGGCGGCGCTCGGCAGCTTCTACCTGCTCGAGTTGCTGAACCGTGCGGACGAACAGATGCAGGCCGATAAACGTTTGAACGAGCCGGACTACATCATCCATAACTTCTCTTTCGTGCGCATGTCGAAAGATGGCAAGCCGAGCTATATCATCGCCGGCGACAAGCTGACGCATCGCCCGATCGACGATTCGTCC
Organism: Duganella sp. Root336D2; assembly: GCF_001425005.1. Lineage (GTDB taxonomy): Bacteria > Pseudomonadota > Gammaproteobacteria > Burkholderiales > Burkholderiaceae_D > Rugamonas. The sequence continues at coordinate 91,976 of NZ_LMDB01000038.1, forward strand.
GAGGTCGACAACCCGCGTGTGCGCAGCCTGGCCGGCGGGAAGCCGCCAATGGAGATCGTGGCAAAAACGGCGCGCGTGGAAGACGCCAACAGCCGCGTCACCCTGAACGGCAACGTCACCATCGACCGCGCCGCCGCGCCGGACGCGCAACTGCTGCACCTGGAATCGGACAAGCTGGTGATCTTCCCGGACGAAGACCGCATGGAAACCGACCAGCCGGTGAAGCTGCGCCTGGGGAATACCACCGCCTCGGCCAACAGCATGCGCGCCAACAATGCGACGCGCGAAATGCATCTGGCCGGCAATGGCACGCTGCAGCTTCCCCCCAGGGCTGCAGACCAATAACTGAGGAATGACTATGAAACGACTACTCTTGTCGGCAGCATTGCTGCTGGGAGTCGCGGCTCCGGCGCTGGCCGAGAAAGCCGACTCTTACAAGCCGACCAATATCAGCTATGGCTCGATGGATATCGACGACGTCAAGCAGGTCACCATCCTGCTGGGCGGCGTCAAGCTGACGCGCGGCACGCTGACCATGACGGCGGAGCGCGCCTACGTCAAGCAGACGCCGGAAGGCTACCAGCAGGTGACCCTGTTCGGCGACGGCAAGAAAGCCACCTTCCGCCAGAAGCGCGACGGTGCCGGCGACCAGTGGGTGGAAGGCGATGCCGACCGTATCGAATACGAAGAACAGGTTGAGCTGGTGAAGATGTTCAACAAGGCCACCATCCGCCGCCTGGAAGGCGGCAAGCAGAACGATGAAGTGCAGGGCGAGTTCATCTCCTACGACAGCCGCAAGGAGTTCTTCAGCGTGCGCAATACCGCGAGCGGCGAGAGCAAGCCGGGCGGCGGCCGCGGCACCATGGTGATCCAGCCGACCCGCACCGAACCGCCGGCAACGCCGCCAGCGGCTCAGCCAACCACCCCGCCAGCGGAGAAGAAGTAAGCATGCAAGCAAATACCTGCGCCAGCACGCTGGTCGTGCGCGGCCTCCAGAAAACCTATGGCAAGCGCCAGGTGGTGCACGACGTTTCGCTGCAAGTCGATTGCGGCGAAGTGGTGGGGCTGCTCGGCCCTAATGGCGCCGGCAAGACCACGTCGTTCTACATGATCGTGGGCCTGGTGGCCTCCGATGCCGGCACCATCGATATCGGCGGCACCGACGTATCGAGCCTGCCGATCCACAAACGCGCCACGCTGGGCCTGTCCTACCTGCCGCAGGAAGCTTCGGTTTTCCGCAAGATGACGGTGGAGGAAAATATCCGTGCCGTACTGGAAATCCAGAAGGTCGACGGCAAGCCGCTGCCCAAGGCCGAGATCAACCAGCGCCTGGAAGCGCTGCTGGCTGACTTGCAGATCGAGAAGCTGCGCGAAAACCCGGCCTTGTCCCTGTCCGGTGGCGAGCGCCGCCGCGTGGAAATTGCCCGCGCCCTGGCGACCAACCCGCGCTTCGTGCTGCTGGACGAGCCGTTTGCCGGCGTCGACCCGATCGCCGTGATCGAAATCCAACGTATTGTGCGTTTCCTGAAGGAGCGCAATATCGGCGTCCTGATCACAGACCATAATGTGCGGGAGACCCTCGGCATTTGCGACCGCGCCTACATCATCAACCAAGGCGCCGTGCTGGCTTCGGGCCGCCCGGACGACATCATTGCCAACGAATCCGTACGCCGTGTCTACCTCGGCGAACACTTCCGCATGTAAGCGAGGCCATGAAACAAACACTGCAACTGCGAACCTCGCAACACCTGGCGCTGACGCCGCAGCTGCAACAATCCATCCGCCTGCTGCAGCTGTCCACGCTGGAGCTGCACCAGGAGTTGGAACAGCTGCTTGGCGACAATCCCATGCTGGAGCGCCTCGACGATCCGCTCGACCACTCGGTACGCCTGCTGGCCGATGGCGCCATCAGCCAGGGCAACGGCAATGGCACCGAAGCGCCCGCCGCGCCCGCCCCTGAAGGCGGGCAAGGCGAGGGCGGCGACGCCCCGGCTGCCGCTGCCGACGGCGAAGGTTATGAAGGCGGCGACAGCGAAAATGCCGGCAACGGCAGCGACGACGGCGACTGGAGCTCCAGCTCCGGCAGCAAATCCGCCGACGACGAAGACAGCCGCCCGCAGCTGGAAGCTTCCGGCTGCACCCTGCGTGAACACCTGCTGGAGCAGATGCGCGTCACCGTGCAGGAGCCGCGCGACCGCGCGCTGATGGAACTGATCATCGACGCGCTGGACGACAACGGCTACCTGGAAGAAGCGCTGGAAGAAATCCACGAGCGCCTGCCGCCCGAACTGGAAATCGAGCTGGACGACCTGCGCTGCAGCCTGGTGCTGCTGCAAAGTTTCGACCCCGCCGGCGTCGCGGCACGCAATGCCTCCGAATGCCTGGCGCTGCAGATCAAGCGCATGCCCGGCGTGCCGCTGGTGACGCGCCGCATGGCGCTGACCATCGTCGAGAAGCACCTGACCTGGTTCGCCCAGCGCGAGTTCACCAAGCTGAAGAAAGCCCTCGACTGCGACGACGAAGACTTGCGTGAAGCACAGTGCGTGATCCGCCAGTGCAACCCGCATCCGGGTGCCGAATTCGCGTCTGGCGAGTCCGACTACGTGGTGCCGGACGTGATCGTGAAGAAGGGCCGCAGCGGCTGGCTGGTCACACTGAATAACGACGTGGTGCCGCGCCTGCGCGTGAACGCGCTGTACGCCAACCTGCTCAAGCAAGGCAAGAGCGAATCGCAGATGAATGGCCAGCTGCAGGAAGCCAAGTGGCTGATCAAGAATATGCGCCAGCGTTTCGACACGATCCTGCGCGTTGCGGAAGCGATAGTAGAAAGACAAAAGAACTTTTTCAGTCATGGCGCAGTGGCCATGAGACCCCTTGTGTTGCGTGAAATTGCTGATACACTGGGACTACACGAGAGCACTATTTCTCGCGTAACAACTCAAAAATATATGCTCACCCCACATGGCATGTTTGAGTTGAAATATTTCTTTGGTAGCCACGTCGCGACCGAAGCTGGGGGTGAAGCTTCTTCGACAGCGATACGGGCACTGATCGTGCAATTGACAGGAGCAGAAGACCCGAAAAATCCTTTATCCGACAGTAAGATTGCGGACATGCTGGGAGAACAAGGCATGGTGATTGCGCGACGGACTGTTGCCAAATATCGAGAAGCGTTGAAAATCCCTCCGGTAAGCCTCCGCAAATCTTTGTAGTGCAGTGCATGGGTTCCTCTGTGCGTTTCGGCGTGCACGAACTCGAGAGCGACATCATCTTTAGGAGTGTGTATGAATCTCACCATCAGTGGACATCATGTCGAAGTGACCCCAGCCATCCGCGAGTACGTGCAGAACAAGCTGGAACGCGTCAAGCGCCATTTCGATCAAGTAATTGATATTGCTGTCATCCTGACTGTAGATAACCTCACCGAGAAAGAGAAGCGCCAGAAAGCGGAAATCAACCTGCGCATGTCTGGCAAAACCGTGTACGTCGAAAGCCTGTCGCAAGACCTCTACGCCGCCATCGACACCCTGATTGATAAACTGGATCGCCAGGTCATGAAATACAAAGACCGCGTGCAGAACCACAATCATGCGGCCATCAAGCATTTCCCGGATACGTACGAAGCACCACCCACCGCCGTGTAAAGGAGCGGCCGTGTAGCACACCAAAGGGCGCAATTGGCGCCCTTTTTTGCGGCCAGTGTGCGTTAAAATATTTGCATGAGCGAACACGTCCACACCCATCTCTCCAACGGTACCGGCTTTATCACGCTGGACCGCCCGAAGGCCCTCAATTCACTGTCCCTCGACATGGTGCGCGCGATGACGCAGGCGCTGCTTGCGTGGCGCGACGATGCGTCCGTGGCGGCAGTCGTGTTGCGCAGCAGCAGCGAGCGCGCGCTGTGCGCGGGCGGCGACGTCCGCTTCTTCCACGACGTCGGCCGCGCCAACACGCAAGGCGACAGCGCACTGCTGGAAGACTTCTTCACCGAAGAATATGCGCTAAACCATTTAATCCATTTCTATCCCAAGCCATATGTGGCGCTGATGGACGGTGTGGTGATGGGCGGCGGCATGGGCATCGCACAGGGCGGGCCTGACTGCGGCGTGCGCATCGTCACCGGCCGCACCAAGATGGCGATGCCGGAAGTGAATATCGGCCTGTTCCCGGATGTAGGCGGCAGCCATTTCCTGTCGCATGCGCCGGGGCAGCTTGGCATGTGGCTGGGCCTCACCGGCCTGACGGTCGGCGCTGCCGATGCGCTGTACCTCGACCTGGCTGATTACTTCGTGCCGGAGACGGAACTGGCCGGTCTGGCCGCGCTGCTCGAATCCACGCCCGGCAAATCGCTGCGCGACGCGATTGCCGTTTATGCCGGCCCGCATAACGCCTTCGCCGGCGACAGCGAGCTGGAAGCGCAGCGCGCTTTGATCGACAAGCATTTCTCGGCAGGCTCGGTGCCGACCATCATGCAATCGCTGCGCGGCGACAGTACGCCATTCGCGCAGAAATCGCTGAAGGCAATGGAGCTGCGCTCGCCGCTGATGATGAGCGTGACCCACGAACTGCTGAAGCGCGGTGCAGCGCTAGGGGTGCCAGACTGCTTGCGCATGGAACGCAATCTGGTGCGCCGCAACTTCGAGCATGGCGAAATTTTCGAAGGCGTGCGGGCGCTGGTGATCGACAAGGACAACCAGCCGAAGTGGAATCCCGCGACCCTGGCCGAAGTTACGCCCGCAATGGTGGAGCGCTTTTTCGAGCCATGCTGGCCGGCCTGGGCGCACCCCCTGCGGCATCTCGCATGAGGGAGTTGGACCGGATCGACCGCAGCATCCTCAATATCCTGCAAGAGGATGCCAGTACGCCGCTGCGAGAGATCGCCGAGCGCGTGCATTCATCGGTCGCAACCTGCCAGCGCCGCATCGAAAGGCTGCGTAGCGACGGCGTGCTGGTGAAGGCCGTCGCGCTGGTCGACCGCGCATTGGCCGGGCGGCCGCTGACGGTGTTCGTGTCGGTCGAACTGGAGAAGCAGAATACCGACATCCTCAAGCAGTTCGAGCATCGCATGCGCTCCGAGCCCGAGGTGATGTCCTGCTACGAGGTGGCGGGCGAATTCGACTTCCACCTGATCGTCACGGTGGAATCGATGGAGGAATACAGCGCCTTCACGCGCCGCGTCTTCACCTCCCACCACAATGTCATCAACGTGAAGAGCCTGTTCGCCATGAACTGCTCGAAGTTCGAGACCAAGCTGACGCTTTGATTTTTGGGGCAGGGCCGGCTTAAGTCATGGAAGTTCAAATGGGAAACCATCTTGAGTTAATGAGGGATAGGGCGAGCACGTTTCCAGCAGTAGGGGACATGTCGGCAATTCGCACTGCGCGGATTTGGCATTGCAGGTATCGCAGCCTGACGCCGATTTCCGGCATGATCAATGTTGAAGAGCTTGTGATTGGCACTTGGCCGGATTCACCGCATGAAGTACTGAGCAGAATGTCGCGGCTTCGCTATTTATCAAAGTCTGTACCAGGTCTGTCATTTGGACAGCTAGCGCTCTCACTTGAGAAATATCAAGACACGAATTTCGCCAATTTCTTGCATTGAGATTAGTCAAAGGTTCGGTGCTGATGTCCAAATGACAGACCTGGCACTGGCTTGTGGCACTGGCTAGCGAAGTTCGAGACCAACCTGCCGCTCTGACGCTAGGCCGGATTGCGTTTGGCTACCTCAAGCGAATAACAAAAATCATTGCAGCCAAATTCAACGGCTTTAAAGAGCTTGTCGAGCGCCGCTTCATATCCCCAGACCAATAGATAGGCAGCGATCAGCGTCAATGCCATTATTGCAAGGGTCCAAAGGCTCGACGCTATTCCCGCCATTGTGGACTGGGAGGGTTCCAGGACCTTTGAAAACGTATAAATGAAGCTTGCCCAAATGAGACCAACAATCCATTTAAGTGCTGTGACGCGATTGCGTGAGCGTTCTTCAATAGGCTTGATTGACTTTTTAAGGAGCTCGACTTCTTTCTCGGACTGGAACCCATTCTTGCCGAGAAAATCGACCACGAAATTAACGGCGTCCGGTGTCACACCGCTATGCGCGTAGAAGCTGGGCAGCGAAAACAAGACCAGCAGTGCTGGGGCTAACATCAGTGTCAGGTTCATGATGTTCGCGGCTTCCGTCTTTGCGAGGCCGATGCTTTCGATTAGTCCGACCCCTATGAAGGCAGCTGCAAAGGCGATATACGCCCACAAAAATATTCCATTGGTTTTTTCCTTCACCCCCATCTTCAAGAACTTCAATGGTAGCCAGAGAAGCCGTTGAAGAAGTCGTAGCAGGGTGGAACTGCTCAAGCGGCCTTCCAGCAGGAAAGCCTCAAGTTCGATGATGAGGGAGAGGGTTTTTTCGTACATCGATCAAGCTTAGAGGCTTTTACCTTTAGTAGTTCGTATCAAAAGCCGCACGAATCGGTGCCATGAATCGGTCTTCTTGCCAGTTAATCGCAAGCGATACAGCTGGCATTTGATTTGGAGTGGGCACTTTTGCGTATCGCCAATGCGGCCACGATCAAGGAGAGGCACGGCAGCCAAACCCATAGGAGTTCAGATTTGATGACGGTTAAGCCGGCGGGGCCCAGGAAGCGTCCCATGGTTAATGGCGATACGCGGATGAACTGGACCGGGAAGAAATGCCGCTGATCGGAGAATGGCCACCAGATCGCGGCACCAAGGCCGCCTGTCGTCAGCATATCGAGCAAGGGGTGCGAGACGCAGGCGAACGACACGAATGCCATTGTCACCCAGCGTTTCGCTTGCAGCCATGGCGCGGCAAGCGCCGCCAGCAATCCTAATGCCAGCGCAAACACAATTGAGTGCGAGGCTCCGCGATGGCCAAGCTGGTTTGCATATTCGATCCCAAGCTTGAAGGCGATGACGTCCATATCAGGTACGATTGCCGCCACCATGCCGGCCATCAGCAGCCGACGTGAAATGCGGGTTGGGCCAAGTACGACGCCGAGTGCCAGCGGAATCGCTGGGTGGGTAAGGATGGTGGGCATGATGCTAAGGAAATTAAATGGAGGGCTCGCGATGGTGCTTACGCAAATCGCATGAAGCTCTTGCGGACTGCGGCGCTCCCCAGTTAAGGAAGTTGCGTTCGGTCTTCTGGGCTAGGAAGAGGTGCTCGCGGGCCGCCGGGTAAAACGACGACTTCGCCTGCATCACTCTTTAGGGCAGTCGACTGGCGGCAAGGGGCCGAACACGACCTCGGTATCGGCTGGGCCCGAAGTCTGCAGGATGTAGACGACTTTAGCCGCGCTGTCGACGTACATCATATGCGCGCGGCCGCCCGGCAGCATGCCAGGTGAATTCAGCGTCATGTGTCGCGTGTCGCGCAGCTTCTCCGGCAACTGCGGCACGGTGGGCCATTTTTCGCGGGTGCCGGATGGCGACACGAAGCTGGCGTAATGCGCAGCCGTGCAACGCCAGATTGGTTCCGGCTCGGGAGGTGCAGCGCCCAGCGCTGCTGCAAGCAGTAATGAGATCGCCATGTGCAGATGATAGATCAAAAATCAGCTATAGGATTACTTTAAATTGTTACCGTCGGCTGAGCTGCGGCCTGGCCGGAGGCGCACCGCTTTCCATCCGGATGCGCAGTTCTCCATCTTCCTTGACCAGCAGGACCGCATACGAATGGGATGTAGTCTCGGCACCTGCCTGGTCGCTTCGCGCTACACCGCCGGTGACCATGACCGATTGGTCGCCGAGCTTCTCGTATGCCAGGCCTTGCCAGCGGAACGTAGCGGGTGGCTTCCAGCTTTTCGCGTATTCGCTGGACAGCTTGTCGAACGTAAGCTCTTCTTTCCATTCTCCGCCAATGAAAATCGTGCCGCGCCGGGAGTACCTGTTGGCCAGCGCCTTGCGGTCGCCTGCGGCGACATCGTCCGCGTAGGTATCCATGAAGAAGTGCGCGAGATCGAGGATGTCGGTTGCCGCAGGATCCGCACAGGCGACCTTTGCCAATGGGCCGAAGATCACTATTGAGTCCAGCGTGCCGGCGGACTGCTCGATGTAGGCCTTGCCGGCTTTGGTATCAACGTACATGACGTGCGACTTGCCTCCAGCGTAGGCGCCGGAAGTGTTGAGCAGCATGGACCGCTTGTTCCGCAAATGTCCGGGCAAGGCCTTCAGCACGGGCCATTTGGCCGCGGTGCCGGATGGGGAGACGAAGGCACCATAATGCTGCGCAGTGCAGCGCCAGGCCGGATCCGGATCCACGGGTGCGGCGCCAACTGCGGCTGCTGCCAGCAAGACGAATAAGTTCATTTACCCTCCAACTCTTTCATGCGTTGCGTGATCTGGTCCATCTTGTCGACAGCGTTGAATGCATCGCAGTTGTCGGCGACCTGTTCCTCTCGCCCTGGCTCTTTGGCGAAGTAGAGCTTTTCGCAGTCGCATCGCAGGCGAGCCTTGAGTTTCTTGCCCTTCCGGAGTTCCGCGGTCCAGCAGGAATCGGCACAGCCGCAGGACTGATAGGTCAGGACTTCGCCTGCGCGTGGCCAATCCAGATTGTATTGGCGATGCTGTCCGGCAGCCTGCACTGCAGGAGTCAGGGCCAGCATTGCAACCAGAGATAGCCGGCGTATTTTCATTCTGGGAAAATGGTTTGGAAGCTTACGCCGCAGGACTTGAAGGTAAGCACCGTCAGTACCTGCGGGTCGACCTTGAATGTGACTTTGGCGAACTCGTTCTCGCTGACACCATTGCACGGAATATCCAGCGCGTGCTCGCCAGCTTCAACCTGGACATTTTGACTGGCGCGGTCGATCGCCTCTTTCAGTGTCGTGCTGTCGATGCGCTCCATGAAGTCGGGGCGGACGCCTTGCGGGAGCTCGGGTGCGACCGCAACTTCCGCCAATTTTTCGGAACAGGCTGCGAGCGCAAGGCAAAGGATGGGAATAAGTTTCTGCATCATGGAGAATGTTAGCATGTCGGCAAGTGAAAAAATTTCTCACTGGCATGTGCGTAATCGGGAAATCGTTTCGTGCGGACTGCCTAAGATGATCGCTCGTTGTTTGAAAGGAGAGCATCATGATTGACCACGTATCCATTGCCACCCGCGACCTGCCGCGTGCGGTGGAATTTTATACAGCCTGCCTGGAGCCGCTTGGCTACAGCGTGCAGCACCAGGATGACAAGCAGGCCATCTTCGGCGCGGACGGCCACTGGGCCTTCGCCATCTATCCAGCGCAAGGCGATGCGCCGCTGATTGGCCAGCGCGGCCACATTGCCATCAAGTCGCCATCGCAGCTCGCGACCCACGCCTTCCACGCCAATGCCATGGCGCAGGGTGGTGCATCCTTGCGCACGCCCGGCCTGCGCCCCGATGTCAATGAGCGCTATTTTGGGACGATGATCACTGATCCGGACCAGCATACGATCGAAGTGGTGCACTGGCTGGATTAATTTGGTGCACGGGGCCGGCCAACGGCTGGCCCGTATCTTGCAGTACCGCTTGGGTCATCCACTTTATCCAAGCGCTAATGACCACCATCCGCTCAGCCCCACCCGGCCGATGCCGCTGCCATCGCTGCAATCTACAACCACTACGTTTCGACCACCACCATCACGTTCGAAGAGGCCGAAGTAGGCATCGACGACATGGCCAACCGCATCACGAAAGTCATTTCATCCAAGCTGCCCTGGCTGGTGCTGGAGCAGGACGGGAAGATCCTCGGCTACGCCTACGCCAGCAAATGGAAAGAACGTTCTGCTTATCGCCTTTCGGTCGAGAGCTCGATCTACCTGCACCAGGAAGTGCGCGGCAAAGGTTTCGCGCGCAAGCTGTACCAGCATTTATTCGACCTGCTGCGCCAGAGCGGCGTGCACCTGGTGATCGGAGGCGTGGCGCTGCCCAATGACGCCAGCGTTGGCCTGCACGAGAAGATGGGCTTCCAGCCCGTCGGCGCGTTCAAGGAAGTCGGCCGCAAGTTCGGCCGCTGGATCGACGTCAGCTACTGGCAGCTGCGGCTGGAGTAATTGAAATTACGTCTGCTCACGGTGGCGCAGCACCACCGTCTCAGTCGGCGCGAAGTGGCGTGCCAGGCGTTCGGCCATATAGACTGAGCGGTGCTGGCCGCCGGTGCAGCCGACTGCTACCGTCAGGTAGGAGCGGTTGTCGCGCCTGAAATGCGGCAGCCATTTGGCGACGAAGCCTTTGATATCCTGGAACATCTCTTCCGCGCTTTCCTGCGCATCGAGGAAGGCGATCACCGGCGCATCGCGGCCGTTCAATGGACGCAGGGTGAGGTCGTAATATGGATTCGGAATCGCGCGCACGTCGAACACGAAGTCGGCATCGAGCGGTACACCGACTTTGAAAGCGAAAGATTCGAAGAACAGCGTCAGTGGTGCGTTCTCGCTGTGCACCAGGTCCTTGACCCAGGCGCGCAGCTTGTTGGCGTTCATCTCCGATGTATCGATCACGTGGCCAAGCTGCTGGATGGCCGACAGGCGTTCGCGTTCCTCGGCGATGCATTCGATCAGGGTGCGGCGTGCCGCAGGATTCTGGCCGGGCGCCAGTTCGTGCGACAACGGGTGGCTGCGGCGGGTTTCAGAGAAGCGCGCCACCAGCGAATGGGTGTTCGCGGTGAGGAAGATCACCTTTACATCGTGGCCGTCTTCTTTCAGCTTGCGGTATTCGCCGGGCAGGCTGGCAAGGCTGGAAGCGCTGCGCGCATCGACCGCAACGGCCAATGCATCCGTTCCCTCAATTGCGAGGCGGTTGATCAGGTCTGGCAGCAGTGCCGGAGGCAGGTTGTCGACGCAGTAGTAGCCGATGTCTTCAAGAACGTTCAGCGCAACTGATTTGCCGGAGCCGGAGATGCCGGTGAGTAGTACGATTCGCATGCGACTGATAGTACCATTAGTCCGTATCAGTCGCCGGACATGGCTTGGCGTTGCCGCTCCATGAATTCCTGCAGCGTGTCGATGCCGCGCAGTTGCAGGATGGTGTTGCGCACCGCAGCTTCCAGCAGCACAGCGATGTTGCGGCCGGCAGCAACGGGAATCACGACCTTGCGGATCGGAAGTCCCAGCACGTCTTCGGTCGGGAACTGGAACGGCAGGCGCTCCACTTCTTCCTCCAGCGCGGAGCGGCGCACCAGGTGCACGATCAGCTTCAGGCGCATCTTGCGGCGCACGGCGGTCTCGCCGAAGATCGCCTTGATGTCGAGCAGGCCCAGGCCGCGCACTTCGAGCAGGTTTTGCAGCAGCGGCGGGCAGCGGCCTTCGATCATGTTCGGCGCGATGCGTGCGAACTCCACCGCATCGTCGGCCACCAGGCCGTGCGAGCGTGAAATCAATTCAAGTCCCAGCTCGGATTTGCCGAGGCCGGAGTCGCCGGTAATCAGCACGCCCACGCCCAGCACGTCCATGAACACGCCGTGCATGATGATGCGCTGCGCCAGCTTCTTCGACAGGTAGACGCGCAGGAAGTCGATCACCTGCGCCGCCGGCAGCGGGGTGGAGAACAGCGGGATATTCTTTTCGTCGCAGATCGCCAGGATGTCCGGCGGCGTCTCAAGGCCCTGCGCGATGATCAGCGCCGGCGGTCCGCCCGCGATCAGTTCACCGATCACGTGGGCGCGCGTCAAGGACTTGAGGCGCTGGTAGTAATTGATTTCCTGGTGGCCGAACACCTGGATACGTCCAGGGTGAATCGTATTCAAGTGGCCAACCTGGTCGGCCGCCGAAGCGACGTCGCCGGAGATCAGGCGTTCGCCGCCTGGAAAGCCGGCGAACCATCCAAGCTGCAGGGTTTCGCGATTGTCGTCGTACAGTCTCTGGATCGTCAGCGGCGTTTGCAGCATGGCTTAACTCGCCGCCTGCAGGCTGGGCTGCCAGTTGACGATGCGGCTGTAAACCGATTTCGGGTCCGGGTCTTCCGTCAGGGCCTGGCGGAAGGCGTCGTCCGAGAACATTTCTGCGATCTCGGACAGGATTTCGAGGTGCTGCTGCGTCACGTGATCAGGAATGAGCAGGAAGAACAGCAGGTTCACTGGCTTGCCGTCCGGCGATTCGAAAGGAATCGGTTCGGCCAGGCGAACGAAGGCGGCCAACGGCGCCTTCAGGCTCTTGGATCCCTTGATACGCCCGTGCGGTACAGCCACGCCGTGACCCAGGCCGGTGGAACCCAGCCGTTCACGCGCGAACAGGTTGTCCGATACGGTAGAGCGAGCGATGCCGCAATTGTTCTCAAAGATCAGGCCGGCTTGCTCGAAAGCGCGCTTTTTGCTGGAGACTTCCAGGTCGAGCTGGACGTTCTCTAGCGAAAGGATTTTGCTCAGGTTATTCATGACGCGACATTTAGGTGCTTTGCGAGCGCATTATAGGCTTGTTTCTCAGCCGTGTAACTCGAAATTCACGCAATGTTTCCGCGTGGAAAATGCACTTACTGGCGGGCGTTGCGCAAATTGGCCGGCCGCTGTGCACTACTAAAGTTGGTGCGCCATGGGTTGATATCAAGGCCGCCCCGGCGGGTATAGCGCGCGTACACCGTTAAATGTTGAGGCTTGCACTGGCGCAGGATGTCCGTAAAGATACGCTCGACGCATTGCTCGTGGAATTCATTGTGTTCGCGGAAACCGATCAGGTATTTGAGCAAGCTTTCCTGGTCGATCTGCGGGCCGTAGTAGCTGATCTGCACGCTGCCCCAGTCGGGCTGGCCGGTCACCAGGCAATTCGACTTCAGCAAATGCGAGACGAGGGTTTCCTCTACTGGCAATTCGTCGAAGTTGGCTTTCAGGGTTTCCGGCTGCGGGGAATAGTTGTCGACATCGATATCCAGGCGGTCCAGCAACTGGCCTTCCAGTTCGCCCATTCCCAGCTTTTCGAAGTCTTCCTGCATGGTCAGGGTGACGTGTACGCTGGCGCCGGCGGCTGCGGACAGGTCTTGCTGCAGCAGGATTTTCAGTGCGTCGGGGCCGGCCAGCCTGGTCTGGTTGAAGGAATTGAGGTAAAGCTTGAAAGATTTCGATTCGATCAAGTTTGGCGAGTCGGCCGGGATGGTGAAGCGCGCCACGGCGACTTGCGGCTTGCCGCGCATGTTGAGCCAGGACAGCTCGTACCCGTTCCAGATATCCACGCCGAAGAAGGGCAGGGTGCCTTTCAGTCCCAATTCGTCACGCTTGGCCTGGCGCGGGATCGGGAACAGCAGTTCCGGCGCGTAGTCGGTGCGGTAGGCGGAGGTTTTGCCGAGGGGGGATTGCTCTGGGTGGTTGGACATGGCGGACTTCGTTTTGGGACAGTCCGCCAGTTTACCTGAAACCCGGTTACCGGTTTTAGAGGAACAACTTGTAAACCGGATTCTGCGACTCATCCCAATAGCGATACCCAAGGGTAGCCAGGAACTGCGCAAACTTGTCCGCATCCTGTGCCGGCACCTGCAAGCCGATCAGGATCCTCCCCACATCGCCGCCCTGCGAGCGGTAATGGCACAGGGAGATATTCCACTCCGGCGCCATCGAATCCAGGAAACGCATCAGCGCACCCGGACGCTCGGGGAACTCGAAGCGATACAGCAATTCATCCTTCGCCAGCACGCTCTTGCCGCCAACCAGGTGGCGCAAGTGCGACTTGGCCAATTCATCATGCGTCAAGTCCAGCGTCTTGAAGTTGTTCTCTTCAAAGCGCCGCGCAATCGTCGAAGACTCGCTGCGATCGGCTATCTGCACACCGACAAACACGTGCGCCTGTTCCTGGTCGCTGATACGGTAGTTGAACTCGGTGACATTGCGTGGTCCCACCAGGCTGCAGAAGCGTTTGAACGAGCCGCGCTGTTCCGGCATGGTCACCGCGAACACTGCCTCGCGCGATTCACCCAGCTCGGCGCGTTCCGCCACAAAGCGCAGGCGGTCGAAGTTCATGTTGGCGCCGCTGCAGATGGTGACCAGGGTTTCGCCCTGTACCGGATACTTGCCCATCTCGGCCCGCTCGACATAGGCCTTGGCGCCGGCGACGGCCAGTGCGCCGGAAGGCTCCAGGATCGAGCGCGTATCGGTGAACACGTCCTTGATCGCCGCGCAGATCGCATCGGTATCGACCACGATCACTTCATCGACAAACTGCTGCGCCAGGCGGAAGGTCTCTTCGCCCACCAGGCGCACGGCAGTGCCGTCGGCGAACAGGCCGACATCGGACAAGGTCACGCGTTCGCCAGCCTTGATGGAGCGGCCCATCGCATCCGAATCCATGGTTTGCACGCCGATGATCTTGATATCGGGGCGCAGCTGCTTCACATAGGCTGCGACACCGGCAATCAGGCCGCCGCCGCCGATCGGCACGAAGATCGCATGGATCGGGCCGGAGTGCTGGCGCAGGATTTCCATGGCGATCGTGCCCTGGCCGGCGATCACTTCCGGATCGTCGAACGGATGCACGAAGGTCAGCTTCTGCTCTTTTTCAAGCTGCAGGGCGTGGTTGTAGGCGTCTGTGTAGGACTCGCCATGCAGCACCACTTCCACGCTGGCGCCGCCGCGGCGACGCACTGATTCGATTTTCAGCTGCGGGGTGGTGGCAGGCATGACGATGAGGGCGCGGCAGCCGAGTTTTGCTGCGGACAGGGCAACGCCCTGCGCGTGGTTGCCGGCAGAGGCGCAAATGACGCCGCGCTTCAATTGCGCGTCGCTCAGATTCGCCATCTTGTTGTAAGCGCCGCGTACCTTGAAGCTAAAGACGTCCTGCACGTCCTCTCGCTTGAAGTAAATCTGGTTGCCAATTCGTTGCGAGAGAATCGGTGCCAGTTCGAGCGGAGTTTCATGGGCCACGTCGTAGACGCGGGAAGTCAGGATTTTCTTCAGGTAGTCGATAGTCATGATTTGCAAAAGTAAAGGTGTGGTGCAAAGACTGACAACGGCGGGTAACCGGAGGAGGTGCACGCCTGCCATGCGGGTATGCGGGTGGCAGGATGTCTAACGTGCTTTGAGCTTGGTACGGATGATTATAATTGACCCATGATTGAAAACGCTATTCGCTGGCTGCTGGACCTTATTGCGGCGCCAGAAGTGGGGCTGACGTCGGTGTTTATCATCAGTTTCGTCTCAGCCACACTGGTACCCCTGGGCTCGGAGCCCGCGGTCTTTGCCGTCTGCAAAGCCAACCCTGAACTGTTCTGGCCGGCCATTGCGGTCGCCACGGTGGGCAACACGCTGGGCGGGATGGTTGATTACTGGATCGGTTATTACGCCAAGAAAGCCTTCACCAAGGAACGTTCGAGCCGCTGGTTCGGCTGGCTGGCGCACCATGGGGCCAAGACCATGCTGCTGTCCTGGGTGCCTGGTATCGGCGACCCGCTGTGCACGCTGGGCGGCTGGCTGAAGCTGCCTTTCTGGCCGTCCGTCATGTATATGGCGATCGGCAAGCTGGCGCGCTACCTGACCATGACCTCCCTGCTGCTGTACGTGCCGGATGGCTTCTGGCGCTCGTTGGCCCACTCGCTGGGCGGGTGAACATTCCGCATGGCAGCGGGGTTGCAGAATTTCGGGTAGTTTGACGTGGAAACTTACAAACTAAATGTTGAATTATTTGCCTTTAGCGAAATTTAGTTCTTTGAATTGACGTTAACGGAACCCCGTTGGCCTCTAAGGCTGTTTCCATCTTGTGCGCCGCAATAAGATAGAATGTTCTGTCCCAGCGTCAGCCCCCCGTCCACGCAATATGAACGCACCAGCACAAATCCAGGCACTGCTCGCCGAATCGCCAGATGGTCACGCCCATACCCGCTTGCGGGAGATTCCGTACAACTACACTTCCTTCTCTGATCGCGAAATCGTGATCCGCCTGCTGGGCGAAGAGTCCTGGGCGTTGTTGGACGAACTGAGGGCCTCGCGCCAGACCGGCCGATCCGCGCGCATGCTGTACGAAGTGCTGGGCGATATCTGGGTCGTGCGCCGCAACCCCTACCTGCAGGATGACCTGCTGGACAATCCGAAGCGCCGCCAATCCCTGATCGATGCACTGCATCACCGTCTGGCGGAAGTTGACAAGCGCCGCAACACTGTCGACGCTGCAGCCGATACCGATTCGGAAAAGCGCAGCGGCAATGTGGAGAAGCTGCTGCGCGCCGCAAGCAAGGCAGTGGCCGACTTCGGCGAAGAATTCCGCCAGATGTACGACCTGCGCAAGCGCACGCAGAAGGTGCTGGGCAAATACACCGAGAAGCACAATATCTGCTTCGACGGCATGAAGCGTATCACCCACGTGACCGACGCCACCGACTGGCGCGTCGAGTACCCGTTCGTGGTGCTGACGCCGGACAGCGAAGATGAAATGGCAGGCCTGGTGAAAGGCTGTATCGAACTTGGCCTGACCATTATCCCGCGCGGCGGCGGCACCGGCTACACCGGCGGCGCGATTCCGCTGACGCCATTGTCGGCTGTCATCAACACCGAAAAGCTGC
This sequence comes from Duganella sp. Root336D2, assembly GCF_001425005.1. Taxonomy (GTDB): domain Bacteria; phylum Pseudomonadota; class Gammaproteobacteria; order Burkholderiales; family Burkholderiaceae_D; genus Rugamonas. Next base: position 108,431 of record NZ_LMDB01000038.1, read on the forward strand.
TCAAGCTGGGCGCCGTTGAAATGAAGGTGCTGCCAGGCCTGGACCGCGAATACGCGACCGTGCACTCGGAAGCAGGCGTCATTACCAACAAGGTCAGCGAAGCGGCGGAAAAAGCTGGCTTCGTGTTTGCGGTCGACCCGACTTCGGCCCACGCCTCCTGCATCGGCGGCAATATCGCCATGAACGCGGGCGGCAAGAAGGCTGTGCTGTGGGGCACCGCGCTGGACAACCTGGCCTCGTGGCGCATGGTCGACCCGAACGGCGACTGGCTGGAAGTCACGCGCCTGGACCACAACTTGTCCAAGATCCACGACACGCCGCTGGCGCGCTTCAAACTGGAGTGGACGCATCCGAACGGACGCGGCGAATCGAAAGGCGAGCCGTTCAAGACCGAGATCCTGGAAATCGAAGGCCGCAAGTTCCGCAAGGAAGGCCTGGGCAAGGACGTCACCGACAAATTCCTGGCCGGTCTGCCCGGCGTGCAGAAAGAGGGCACCGATGGCCTGATCACGTCCGCGCGCTGGATCCTGCACAAGATGCCGAAGTTCACGCGCACCGTCTGCCTGGAGTTCTTCGGTCAGGCGCGCGATGCGATCCCGTCGATCGTTGAGATCAAAGACTACCTGGATGGCCTGCCGGCACAGGGCGAGCAATTCACGACCATCCGCCTGGCTGGCCTGGAGCACCTCGACGAGCGCTACCTGCGCGCCGTCGGCTACGCCACCAAATCCAAGCGCGGCGTGCTGCCTAAGATGGCGCTGTTCGGCGACATCGTCGGTGACGATGAAAGCGCCGTGGCGCTGGCCGCATCCGAAGTGGTGCGCCTGGCGAATACGCGCGTCGGTGAAGGCTTCGTGGCCGTGAGCCCGGAAGCGCGCAAGAAATTCTGGCTGGACCGCGCCCGTACCGCGGCAATCGCGAAGCACACCAACGCCTTCAAGATCAATGAAGACGTGGTGATCCCGCTGAACCGCATGGGCGAGTACACCGACGGCATCGAGCGCATCAACATCGAGCTGTCTCTCAAGAACAAGCTGCAGCTGGCCCAGGAACTGCGCGCATTCCTGGCCGCCGACAAGCTCCCGATCGGCAAGAGCGACGACGCCACCGACGACAAGGTCGGCTACGACGAAATGCTGGGCGACCGCCAATCCCAGGCGCTGGCGCTGCTGGACCAGGTGCATGCACGCTGGACTTTCACCCTGGCCAACCTGGACAAGCCGCTGGCGGAAGTGCGCGCCGACTTGCTGGCGCTGGGCCTGCAGCACCTGGCTGGCGCGCTGGACGACCGCCTGCAGCACCAGCCGCAAGCGACCCTGTTCGACGTGGCGCAAGACCGCACCGTGCGTATCAGCTGGAAGCAGGAAATCCGCGCGCAACTGCGCCAGGTCTTCAACGGCGGCGCTTACAAGCAGATCCTCGATGAAGCGCAGGCGATCCACAAGCGCGTACTGCACGGCCGCGTCTTCGTGGCGCTGCACATGCACGCCGGCGATGGCAACGTGCACACCAACCTGCCGGTCAACTCGGACCACTACGAAATGCTGCAGGATGCGCACAAGGCAGTGGCACGCATCATGAAGCTGGCCCGCTCGCTGAACGGCGTGATCTCGGGTGAGCACGGCATCGGCATCACCAAGCTGGAATTCCTGACTGAAGACGAGATCGGCGAATTCCGCGAATACAAGAAACGCGTCGACCCGGAAGGCCGCTTCAACAAAGGCAAGCTGCTTAACTTGCCGGGCATGGAAGCGACCCTGCTGAATGCCTATACGCCTTCGTTCGGCCTGATGGGCCACGAATCGCTGATCATGCAGCAAAGCGATATCGGCGACATCGCCAACAGCGTGAAGGACTGCCTGCGCTGCGGCAAGTGCAAGCCGGTGTGCTCGACCCACGTGCCGCGCGCCAACCTGCTGTACTCGCCGCGCGACAAGATCCTTGCGACGTCGTCGCTGATCGAAGCCTTCCTGTACGAAGAGCAGACCCGCCGCGGCATTTCGATCCGGCACTGGGAAGAATTCGAAGACGTTGCCGACCACTGCACCGTATGCCACAAGTGCGAATCGCCATGCCCGGTCAATATCGACTTCGGCGATGTGTCGATGAATATGCGCAACCTGCTGCGCAAGATGGACAAGCGCTCCTTCAATCCGGGCAAGCGTGCGGCCATGTTCTTCCTGAATGCGACCGACCCGTCCACGATCCGCGCCACGCGCGAGGTGATGATGGGCTGGGGCTACAAGGCGCAGCGCCTGGGGCATGAAGTGTTCAAGACCGTCGCGCGCAAGCAGGCCAAGGCACCGCCGCCTACGGTCGGCAAACCGGCCGTGCGCGAGCAGGTGATTCACTTCGTGAACAAGAAAATGCCGGGCAACCTGCCGAAGAAGACGGCGCGGGCGCTGCTGGACATCGAAGACAACAAGATGATCCCGATCATTCGCGATCCGAAGAAGACCAATGCCAATAGCGAGGCCGTGTTCTACTTCCCGGGCTGCGGGTCGGAGCGGCTGTTCTCCCAGGTCGGCCTGGCCACGCAAGCCATGCTGTGGGATGTGGGGGTACAGACCGTGCTGCCGCCGGGCTACCTGTGCTGCGGCTATCCACAGCGCGGTGCAGGCGATTACGACAAGGCGGAGAAAATGGTGACGGACAATCGTGTCCTGTTCCACCGCATGGCAAATACGCTGAACTACCTGGATATCAAGACTGTGGTGGTGTCTTGCGGTACCTGCTACGACCAGTTGGCTGGCTACGAGTTCGAAAAAATCTTCCCTGGCTGCCGCATCATGGACATCCACGAGTACCTGCTGGAGAAGAACGTCAAGCTGGAAGGCGTGACCGGCACCCGCTACATGTATCACGATCCGTGCCACTCGCCGATGAAGATGCAGGATCCGCTGAAGACGGTGAACGCGCTGGTGTCCACGGTCGACAATGTGAAGATCGAAAAGAACGATCGCTGCTGCGGCGAGTCCGGCACGCTGGCTGCCGCCCGTCCGGATATTTCGACGCAGGTGCGCTTCCGCAAGGAACAGGAGATGGTGGCCGGCGCCGACAAGCTGCGCCAGGATTTCGATGGCGACGTGAAGATCCTGACCAGCTGTCCGGCATGCCTGCAAGGCCTGACCCGCTATAACGACGATTCCGGTACCACTGCCGACTACATCGTGGTCGAAATGGCCAAGCACAAGCTGGGCGACAACTGGCTGGTGGATTACGTGGCGCGCGCCAATGACGGCGGCATCGAAAGGGTGCTGGTATGACGATCAACTGCGACCTGTGCAAGCTGCTCGCCAATCCGCCTGTGGACGTGGTGATCTGGCATGACGACCGCCTGGCAGTGATCCTGGTCGACGAGCCGGGCTACCCGGGCTTCACGCGTGTAGTGTGGCACGACCACGTGCGCGAAATGACCGACCTGCCGCCGGCGGACCGCGACCACCTCATGCAGGCCGTCTGGGCGGTTGAGCAGGCGCAGCGCGCCACCATGGCGCCGCACAAGGTCAACGTGGCCAGCTTCGGCAATATGACGCCGCACGTGCATTGGCACGTCATCCCGCGCTACACTGACGACGCGCACTTCCCGAACCCGACCTGGGGCGCAAGGCAGCGCGAGCCTGACGCGGCCGCCACTGCGGCGCGTGCAGCCCTGCTGCCGGCCCTGCGTGCGGCTATCATCGAGAATCTGAAATGAAGAACCCAACCGGCCTGACAGTCCACAGCAAATCGCGCTACCTGGAAATCTCTTTCGACGATGACGCGAGCTTCAACATCCCGTTCGAGCTGCTGCGCGTGTATTCGCCGTCGGCGGAAGTGAAGGGGCACGGGCCGGGCCAGGAAGTACTGCAAGTCGGCAAGCGCGATGTCGCCATGACCAACCTCGAGCCGGTCGGCAATTACGCCGTCAAGCCGACCTTTGACGACGGCCACAATTCGGGCCTGTACACCTGGGATTACCTGTACGACCTGGGCGCCCGCATGGAGCACCACTGGGCGGACTACCTGAAACGCCTGGAAGCCGCCGGCTTCCCTGGCGACTCCGGCCGCGAAGCCGGCACCGTGCTGCCCGGCGCCGCCACCAAGGCCCACGGCTGCGGCCACCACCACTGAGCCAGTCCGGATCCAGATCCGGTGATGCGCGCGCGCAGGCGCCGCGGGCCGCCGGATCGGCCTGGCGCAGAGGATGGCGGTGTCGAGGTAGATCTTGCTGGGCATTGGGCCAGCTTGCGCTTGGCCCGAATGCCTGCTTTCGGATACGTCAAGAAATGGCGGCATGTTGCCGCCATTGAAAGAATGCTTAGTTGACCATCATTTTGCGGCGCTGGAACTCTTCATAGCGTTGCTGCTCGCGTTCCCAGATGTAGCGGAATGCGGCGCGGGCTTCCGGAGTCAGGCGACGGATGGCCTCAACATTGAAGGTCATCGGGTGCGGCTCAGCGGATGCCAGTGCACGCGATTGGGCGCGGGTGGCATCGATGAACTGCTTGGTGGCTTCGTCGATATCCGGGAAAAAAATGTCCGCGGGCAATTTTTGCTGAAGCTCCATCTGAAAATCTCCTAGTAAGACAAATCGTCTGAGCCATAAAACGACTCGTTGAGCATTCTGGTTGACAAGCGTCATCAAAATCTGTGCGCCACCCCACAAATGTATAATGCGGCAATTACAAGGCACCCTCAAAATGACCAATACCACCCATTTCGGTTATAAAACCGTCAACGAAGACGAGAAAGTCAAGGAAGTCGCCAAGGTCTTCCATTCCGTCGCGGCCAAGTACGACATCATGAACGACCTTCTGTCCGGCGGCCTGCACCGCATCTGGAAGGCTTTCACTATTGCTAACGCTGCCGTGCGGCCGGGCATGAAGGTGCTGGATATCGCGGGTGGTACCGGCGACCTGGCCAAGGCATTCGCCAAGGCGGCCGGAACGACCGGCGAGGTCTGGCTGACCGATATCAATGAATCGATGCTGCGCGTCGGCCGCGATCGCCTCTTGAATAAGGGCCTGGTGACCCCCACCTTGATTTGCGACGCGGAGAAGCTGCCATTCCCGGATAACTACTTCGACCGTGTCAGCGTGGCGTTCGGCCTGCGCAATATGACGCACAAGGATGTTGCTCTTTCTGAAATGCGCCGTGTGCTGAAGCCGGGCGGCAAATTGCTGGTGCTGGAATTCTCGAAAGTGGATCCGGTCTTGCAAAAACCATATGACTTTTATTCCTTCACGGTGTTGCCGTGGATGGGCCAGAAAGTGGCCAACGATTCGGAGAGCTATCGCTACCTGGCCGAGTCGATCCGCATGCACCCGGACCAGGAAACGCTGAAGACCATGATGCAGGCTGCGGGTCTTGAGCGCGTGCAGTACTACAACCTGACGGCCGGTGTGGCCGCTTTACACACCGGCATCAAAATGTGAGACGCCAAAAGATGAAAATGAAAAAATTCCTGGCCGGCGCGATGATCGCGCTGTCCGCAGTGAGCATGATGAGCGAGTTGTCCGCACGCCCGATGGGCGGCGGCAAGTCCTTCGGCCGCCAGTCGTCGGGCGTGAGCAGCATGCCGCGCCAGGCAGCTCCGGCGCCGGCACCAAGCGCCCCGAGCGCCGCGCCGACCGCCAACCGTCCTGCTGCCGCACCGACTCCTGCAGCGCCCGCACCGGCCCCTAAGCCAAGCATGTGGAAGGGCATCCTCGGCGGCGCACTGCTGGGCCTCGGCCTGGGCGCGCTGCTGTCGCACTTCGGCCTGGGCGGCGCCATGGCGTCGGCCATCAGCTCGATCCTGATGATCGCCCTGATCGGCGGCGTGATCTTCTTCATCGTCCGTATGCTGCGCCGTAAATCGCAGCCGGCGGCCCAGCCGGCATTCAGCGGCGGCTACAACGGCGGCAACGTGCACCAGATGCAGCCAGCGGCGTTCGAACCGGTGGCGCCTGCGGCCGGTGCAGCGCTGGCGGCGCCTGCCGCGGCGGAAGCGGCAGCGCATGCGCCTTGGGGTGTGCCGGCCGATTTTGATACCGCTGGCTTCCTGCGTGGGGCCAAGTCCAACTACATCCGCCTGCAAGCGGCATGGGACAAGGCAGACGTGGAAGATATCCGCACCTTCACCACGCCTGAAGTGTTTGCCGAGCTGCGCATGCAGATCCAGGAGCGCGGCGCGCAAGCCGAGTACACCGATGTGGTGGCAATCGAGGCTGAGCTGCTGGGCATCGAGAACGACGGCAACGATTCCCTGGCCAGCGTGAAGTTCTGGGGCAAGATGAAGCCTGCAGCCGATGCGCTGCCGGAACCATTCCAGGAAGTATGGAACCTGACCAAACCGCATAACGGCAAAACGGGCTGGATGCTGGCAGGTATCCAGCAGCTTGCGTGACCTGGCGCAGTAACTGGTAAGATCGAGACCGCCCTGGTTTTCCGGGGCGGTTTTGTTTTATTTGGACCGACCTGATTATGTTTCCATTTCCTACCAGGCTGCCCGGCCTCAGCATGCCGGCAGCCGCCACCGTCAACCACTTGCTGGCGCAAGAGCCTTGGGCGCGCACCGAACTCAAGCTGCACGCCGGCAAGGTCGCCGTGATCGACGCCAGTCCTGCTGTACTGCGCTTGCGCGTCACGCCGGACGGCATGGTGGAGGCGGCAGGCAGCGAGACGGGAGCTGCGGTGACGATTCGCCTGAAGCTGGGCGACCTGCCGCTGATCGCGCAAAACCGCGAGCGCGCTTTTTCGTACGTACAGATCGAAGGCGACGCCGAATTTGCCAACGCCATTTCGCACCTGTCGCAATCGCTGCGTTGGGAAGCCGAGCATGACCTGGAGAAACTGGTGGGCCCGGTTGCTGCCGTGCGCCTGGTCCAGGGCGCCAAGGCATTGGTGGAGGGCGCGCGCAACGGCCAGCGCAAAGTGGCCGAGAATGTCGCGGAGTACTTCCTCGACGAAAACCCGCTGTTGATCCGCCCGTTGGTGGCGGAAAGCTTTGCGGCCGACGTGACCCGCTTCCGCGACGACGTGGAGCGCGCCAGCAAACGGCTGGAAAAACTCGAACAAAAACTGGCTAAATGATCCGCAAATTCCTCAGGCTGTTCAAGATCGTCCGTGTCTCCGTCCGTTACGGGCTGGACGAAATCGCCATTTCCGGCTTCGACAAGCCGCGCATCAGCAAATTCCTCGACATCGTTTTCTTCTGGCGCGACCTGTCGACGCCGCGCGCCGTGCGCCTGCGCCGCGCACTGGAGGAGCTGGGCCCGATCTTCGTCAAGTTCGGCCAGGTGCTGTCGACCCGCAGCGACCTGTTCCCGCTCGATATCGTGTCCGAGCTGTCCAAGCTGCAGGACCGTGTGCCGCCGTTCGATTCCGACCTGGCGATTGCGATGATCGAAGCGTCGCTGGGCGCCCATCCTGACGAATTGTTCGCGCGCTTCGAGCGCGTGCCGGTAGCTTCAGCCTCCATCGCCCAGGTGCACTTCGCTGCGCTGAAGGATGGCACGCAGGTGGCGGTGAAAGTGCTGCGTCCGGGCATGAAGAAACTGATCGACGAAGACGTCGCGCTGATGCATATCGCGGCCAACTTCATCAACCGGCTGTGGGCCGATTCCAAGCGCCTGAAGATCCAGGAAGTGGTGCAGGAATTCGACAAGTACCTGCATGATGAACTGGACCTGATGCGCGAGGCGGCCAATGCCAGCCAGCTGCGCCGCAATTTCGCCGAATCCAAGCTGCTGCTGGTGCCGGAGATGTATTGGGACTATTGCTCCAGCAACGTGATCGTGATGGAGCGCATGTACGGCATTCCGGTGTCGCAGATCGGACGCCTGGCCGAGGCCGGCGTGGACCTGAAAAAGCTGTCCTCGGATGGCGTGGAGATCTTCTTCACGCAGGTGTTCCGCGATGGCTTCTTCCACGCCGATATGCATCCGGGGAATATCCTGGTGTCGATCGAGCCTGAATCGTTTGGCCGCTACATCGCGCTGGACTTCGGCATCGTCGGCACGTTGAACGATTACGACAAGGATTACCTGTCGCAGAACTTCCTGGCCTTCTTCCGCCGCGACTACAAGCGCGTGGCGGAGGCGCATATCGAATCCGGCTGGGCGCCGAAAGAAACCCGTGTCGATGAACTGGAAGCCGCGGTGCGCGCTTGCTGCGAGCCGATCTTCGACCGTCCGCTGAAGGATATCTCGTTCGGCCAGGTGCTGCTGCGCCTGTTCCAGACCTCGCGCCGCTTCAATGTGGAAGTGCAGCCGCAACTGGTGCTGCTGCAAAAGACGCTGCTGAATATTGAAGGCCTGGGCCGCCAGCTCGATCCTGACCTGGATTTGTGGAAGACGGCCAAACCTTACCTGGAGCGCTGGATGGCGGAGCAGGTGGGCTGGCGCGGGCTGGTGGATCGCTTGAAGGCGGAAGCACCGCGCTATTCGCATATCTTCCCGCAATTGCCGCGCCTGGCGCACCAGGCGCTCACCGTCGCGGCGGAGCGGGATGTGGAAACCAAAGCTTTGCTGGCGCACCTGGTGGCGGAGCAGCGCCATACCAACCGCTTGCTGTCGTTCTTTGCGTTCTTTGTCGGGTCGTTTGTGGTGGGTGCGGTGGCGTTTGTGGCGTATGCCCGACTTCACTAACCGCGATCCGCGCACGGCGGAGTTTTGGGACCAGCGGTTTGAGGCGGCGTTTACTCCCTGGGATCGGGGCGGGGTGCCGGAGCAGCTCTCCGCCTGGCTGCAAACCGGTGGCCCGGTGTCTGGCCCACAGGGTCAGACACCGGGCCACCGGTTTTCGGTGTTGATCCCCGGCTGCGGCAGCGGCTACGAGCTGCAAGCCTTCTGCCAGGCCGGCTGGAACGCCACCGCCATCGACTTTTCCCCCTCCGCCGTTGTTGCGGCGCAACAAGCGCTGGGCCCCTGGCGCGAGCACGTGCTCGAGGCAGATTTTTTCGCTTACGCGCCGCAGCAGCCGCTGGACCTGGTCTACGAGCGCGCCTTCCTGTGCGCCATGCCGCGCGACATGTGGCCGCGCGTGGTGCAGCGCTGGGCGCAATTGTTGCCGGAAGGGGGCCTGCTGCTGGGCTACTTTTTCTTCGATGGCAATCCAAAAGGCCCGCCCTTCGGCGCCGAGCGCGAGCAGCTGGCGCAGTTAATGAGTGCTCACTTTGATCTCGAGCAGGACGCGCCGGTAAGCGATTCCATCCCGGTATTCCAGGGCAAGGAGCGCTGGATGGCCTGGCGCCGGAAAAAAGCTTTATAATTCAGGGTTTTGATGTTTTTTGCGGAGTAATCGATGCCTATCTACGCTTACCGCTGCGAGGAATGTGGCTTTGCCAAGGATGTGCTGCAAAAGATCTCCGATCCGCAGCTCACGGATTGCCCTTCCTGCGGCAAGTCCACCTTTAAGAAGCAACTGACCGCGGCCGGCTTCCAACTCAAGGGCACCGGCTGGTACGTAACCGATTTCCGTGGCGGCACCGCCCCGGCAACCGGCGTTGCCAGCACGGCCAAATCCGAAGCCCCGGCAGCCGCCGCCCCGGCGCCTGCGCCGGCAAAGTCCACCAGCGAGGCGTAATTCCCCCGCACAAGGAACACGATGCGTAAATATTTCATTACCGGCTTGCTGGTCCTGGTACCGTTGTCGATCACGGCCTGGGTGCTGCACCTGGTGATCTCCACCATGGACCAGTCGCTGTTGCTGATCCCGGAGAAATGGCTGCCGGATGACCGTCGCCCATCGGGCCTTGGCACTATCCTGACCGTGGCGATCGTATTCCTGACCGGCCTGCTGACCAATAACCTGGTCGGCAATTTCATGATCCGCCAATGGGAAAAGCTGCTGCATCGCATTCCTGTGGTCAGCTCACTGTACGGCAGCGTGAAGCAGGTTTCGGACACCTTGTTCTCCGAATCCGGCAATGCTTTCCGCAAGGCGGTGCTGGTGCAATATCCGCATGCCGGCTCGCGCACGATCGGTTTCCTGACCGGCGCGCCGGCGACCGAAGTGCAGAAGCACCTGGACGGTGAATACATCAGCGTCTACGTGCCAACCACGCCGAACCCGACTTCCGGCTTCTTTTTGATGTTGCCGAAAAAAGATGTAATCGAGCTCGACATGAGCGTCGATGCCGCACTGAAGTACATCGTTTCGATGGGCGTTGTCGTCCCTGAATAAAACTTAACCTGAAACTGAGAATCAATATGTCCATGCGTACTGAATACTGCGGCCTCGTAACCGAAGCCCTCATCGGCCAAACCGTCAGCCTGTGCGGCTGGGTGCACCGTCGCCGCGACCACGGCGGCGTGATCTTCATCGACCTGCGCGACCGCGAAGGCCTGGTGCAGGTGGTCTGCAACCCGGAACAGGCGGAAGTGTTCTCCGTCGCCGAATCCGTGCGTAACGAGTACTGCCTGCGCATCACCGGCACCGTGAAAGACCGCCTGGCCGGCACCGTCAACAACAACCTGAAGTCGGGCAAGATCGAAGTCGTTGCCGCCAAGGTGGAAGTGCTGAACGCCTCCGTGCCTGTTCCCTTCCAGCTGGACGACGACAACCTGTCCGAAACCACCCGCCTGACCCACCGCGTGCTGGACCTGCGCCGCCCGCAGATGCAGAACAACCTGCGCCTGCGCTACAAGGTCTCGATGGAAGTGCGCAAGTACCTGGACAACCTGGGCTTCATCGATATCGAAACCCCGGTGCTGACCAAGTCCACTCCGGAAGGCGCACGCGACTACCTGGTGCCATCGCGTGTGAACGCGCACGAATTCTTCGCGCTGCCGCAGTCGCCACAGCTGTTCAAGCAGCTGCTGATGGTCGCCAACTTCGACCGTTACTACCAGATCACCAAGTGCTTCCGCGACGAAGACCTGCGTGCCGATCGCCAGCCTGAATTCACCCAGATCGACTGCGAAACCTCGTTCCTGACCGAACAGGAGATCCGCGACCTGTTCGAGACCATGATCCGCAACGTGTTCAAGAACACCATGGACGTGGACCTGCCAAACCCGTTCCCGGTGATGGACTTCGCCGAAGCCATGGGCAAGTACGGTTCGGACAAGCCGGACATGCGCGTCCAGCTGGAATTCACCGAACTGACCGACATCATGACCAACGTCGAGTCCAAGATCTTCTCCAGCGCCGCCAACCTGAGCAACGGCCGCGTGGTCGGCATGCGCGTGCCGAAAGGCGGCTCCATGTCGCGCTCCGAGATCGATGCATACACCCAGTTCGTTGCCATCTACGGCGCGAAAGGCCTGGCTTACATCAAGGTCAACGAAAAGGCCAAAGGCCGTGATGGCCTGCAGTCGCCAATCGTCAAGTCGCTGGACGACGCAACGCTGGCTACCATCCTGGAGCGCACCGGCGCACAGGACGGCGACCTGATCTTCTTCGGCGCCGACAAGGCAAAGGTTGTGAACGATGCGATCGGCGCGCTGCGCGTGAAGGTCGGCCATTCCGAGTTCGGCAAGGCCAACGGCCTGTTCAACGACGTGTGGGCGCCGCTGTGGGTGATCGACTTCCCGATGTTCGAATACGACGAAGAAGACGACCGCTGGACCGCAACCCACCACCCATTCACTTCGCCAAAAGACGGCCACGAAGACATGCTGGAAACCAATCCAGGCGCATGTATCGCCAAGGCCTACGACATGGTGCTGAACGGCTGGGAACTGGGCGGCGGCTCGATCCGTATCCACCGCGAAGAAGTGCAGTCGAAAGTGTTCCGCGCACTGAAGATCGGTGCCGAGGAAGCGCGCGAGAAGTTCGGTTTCCTGCTGGACGCACTGCAGTACGGCGCGCCTCCGCACGGCGGCCTGGCATTCGGCCTGGATCGTATCGTGACCCTGATGACCAAGTCCGATTCGATCCGCGACGTGATCGCCTTCCCGAAAACCCAGCGCGCACAGTGCCTGCTGACCCAGGCTCCTTCGCCGGTCGACGAGAAGCAACTGCGTGAACTGCATATCCGCCTGCGTTCGGCCGAGCCGAAAGTAGCCGGCTAATCAGCTGCAAAGGGCGGGCCGCAAAGCCCGCCTTTTTTACATGAAGCCCTACAAAATCCCGGAATCCGTCCTGGTGGTGATCCATACCGCCGACATGGAAGTGCTCCTGATCGAGCGCGCCGGCAATCCCGGCTACTGGCAATCCGTCACCGGCTCGAAGGACGCCGTCGACGAGCCCCTGCTCACCACCGCCACCCGCGAACTGTTCGAAGAAACCGGCATTGTTGCCGACGGCAGGGGCATCGTGCTGCGCGACTGGGGGCTGCAGAACATCTACGAAATCTACCCGGTCTGGCGCCACCGCTACGAACCCGGCGTGACGCACAACCTGGAACATATTTTCAGCGTGCAGGTGCCGCGCAACGTGCCCATCATGCTGAGCCCGCGAGAACATACCGCCCACGTCTGGCTGCCCTACCTCGAAGCTGCCGACCGCTGCTTCTCCCCCTCCAACGCCGAAGCAATCCTGCAACTGCCGCAGCACTTATAACTTGCAATTTGCTTGTTAATTGCACCCGGCTCGTTGTGGCTATAATCGGACATCGACTGTCACGCTGGGGGCGCACGCCATGCCGGAGACTCAGGATATCCTTCTGGAACAGTTGCAGGTCGGCTTATACGTCCACCTCGACTTGAAGTGGTTCGAGCATCCTTTTGCATTCAGCCATTTCAAGATCAAGTCGCAGGAGCAGATCCACCAGCTGCGCAGCCTGGGCTTGCACAAGATCCGCATCGACCCCGCCCTGAGCGATGTCCAGCCTGCCGCGATGCCGGTCGAGGCGTCGGCAGCCGCTGCCATGGAGTCGGCCGGCAAACCGCAAGCGCCGGCTCCCGAATCCCCTGAGCTTGCCGCCAAGCGCGCCATGATGGAACGCATGCGCCAGCAGCGCGAGAACGCGGCCCGCATCGAGCACGCCTTCGTCGATACTGCGCGCGCCATGAAGGACATGGAGAAGAACATCTTCGCGCGCCCGGCCGAGAACCTGCAAAAGGCGAGCGAGATGATCGGCAAGATTGCCGACTCCATCCTGAGCGCGCCGGAGTTGGCGATCCACGTCATGGGCGACCGCACCGGGGGCGAAGAAATCTACCTGCACTCGCTCAACGTCACCATGCTGTCGATGATGATCGCGCGCGACATCAAGCTGCCGCGCGAAGTGGCGGGGGCGATGGGTGTCGGCTCCATGTTCCATGACCTTGGCGTACGCAATATCCCCGACAAGGTGCTGACCAAGGCGGAAGCGTGGACGCATTCCGAGCAGAACATGTACGAGACCCATTGCGCGGTCGGGACCGAAATGGGGCAGCAGCTCAAGTTTCCCGCCGCCGCCGTGGCCATCGTGCGCGACCACCACGAGATGTTCGATGGCAGCGGCTACCCGCGCCATCTGAAGGGCGAGGAAATCGGCGTATTGGCGCGCATTGTAGGAATCGCCAACTACTACGACCGCCTGTGCAATCCGGTTAACGGCACGCCCGGCTTGACCCCGCACGAAGCGCTGTCGCTGATGTTCGCCAAGAACCGCGGCAAGTTCGATCCCAAGCTGCTGCAGGTGTTCATCCGCTGCCTGGGCGTGTACCCGCCGGGCACCATCGTACAGCTATCGAACGGCGCCACCGGCATGGTGGCCACCGTCAACACCGAGAAACCGAACAAGCCGGAACTCGTCGTGTATGAAGCGGGCGTGCCGCGCGAGGATGCCATCATGGTCGACATGGCCCTGGAGAGCGACCTGAATATCGTACGCGCCATCAAGCCTGCGCAAGTGCCGAAGGAAATCTACGCTTACCTTAGTCCGCGCAAACGGGTCAGCTACTACTTCGACGCCACCAAGCCGGGCCAGGGAGCTGCCGGGTGATCTCCGAACTACGCCAGCTGATGCTCGACCACAGCCCGCATATGATGCTGCTGGTCGATCCCAGCGACCTGCGCATCATCGTCGCCAACCAGGTGGCAGAGCATGTGCTTGGCTACTCGGGAGCGCAGCTGGTTGAAATGCAGATTACCGATATCGAGAGCTCGCTTCAGGACGTGTTTTACTGGGAAGATGTGCGCGGCGGCCACTTCCAGGATATCGACGCGCAGGAAGGCGAATACCAGCGCGCCGATGGCACCCAGATCATGGTCATGAAGTCGCTGCGCGTGCTGCGCCACGAAGAGCGCTGGCTGATCCTGATCCTGGCCCGCGATGCCCGGCAGGAACGCAAGGTTGAGGACGTGCTTGAACAAACCCTGTCGCAGCTGCGCACCACGCTGGAAGCGACCGGTAATGGCATCCTGGTGATCGACTGGCACAACAAGATCGCCAGCATGAACCGTCAGTTCAGCGAGATGTGGCACATCCCGGATGCCTTCCTCAAGAACGGCAACGATGCCGCCATCCTTGAATTCCTGACGGCGAACGTGGTGGAGCAGGAAGTGTGCCGCGAACGGCTGCAGCAAGTCAGCGACCCGCACGAGACGCTGGACCAGCTGCATCTGCAGGATGGCCGCGTATTTGAATGCCGCTCACGCCCACAATTCCTCGGTGAGCGCATAATCGGCCGCGTGTTCGGCTTCCTGGACACCACGGAGCGCGAGCATGCCGAACAGGCTCTGCGCGAATCGCGCGACCAGCTGGAGAGCCGCGTACACGAACGCACGCTGGCACTGCAGATGGCCAACATCACGCTGGAGGGCGAGAAGACGCGCCAGGCCGACTTGATCCGCAAGCTGGGCGAGGCGCAGAACCAGCTCCTGCAATCGGAGAAGATGGCTTCCATCGGCGTGCTGGCGGCCGGCGTGGCGCACGAGATCAACAATCCGGTCGGCTTCGTCAATTCCAACCTGAGCAGCCTGCAGCGCTATATGCAGTCCTTGATGCGCCTGCTCGACGCTTATGAGGCGCGCGAAGAGCACCTGCCGGAAAACGACCGCGGCGAACTGAATGCCCTGCGCAAGGAGATCGATGCGGACTACCTGCGCGAAGACCTGGGCAGCCTGCTGTCGGAATCGATGGATGGCCTGGACCGCATCAAACGCATCGTGCAGGACATGAAAGACTTCTCTCATGCAGGCGGCGGCGACGTGCTGGTGGCCAACCTTGAAACGGGCCTGGACAGTACGCTGAACGTGGTCTGGAATGAAATCAAATACAAGGCGGAAGTCGTGAAGGAATACGGCGGCGTGCCGGAAATCGAATGCATCCCGTCGCAGCTGAACCAGGTGTTCATGAACCTGCTGGTCAACGCCGCGCACGCCATCGAGAACCGCGGCCGCATTACGGTGCGCACCAGTTATGAAAACGAGATGGTGACCGTGTCGGTGAGCGATACCGGCGGCGGCATCGCGGCCGAGAACCTGGGACGCATCTTCGAACCCTTCTTCACCACCAAGCCGGTCGGGAAAGGGACGGGGCTGGGCTTGTCGCTGTCTTACAGCATCGTGCAAAAGCACGGCGGCCGCATCGAGGTCGATAGCGAGATCGGGAGCGGTACCACCTTCCGTGTGATCCTGCCGCGACAGATGTCGCCCGCCGCCGAGGAAAATGATGTTGTAAATTGACTAATTGGCGCGCATCTGGCTAAGATGCCGCGCATGAAGAGACTGTTCCATCCGGGGCTACACGCCAACACCGTCCGTCCGCCGCAGTCTGGCGAGTGCCACAACTGCCATGCCCCGGTGCCCGAAAAATTCTGCGGCCAGTGTGGCCAGCCCGGCCACGTGCATGTCGCCAGCGCGCACGAATTCATTCATCACTTCATCGGACATTACGTCGCCGCCGAGGGCAAGTTGTGGGCCACGCTGGGCTTGCTGTTTTTCCGGCCGGGGCAGTTGACGCTTGAATTCATCCAGGGAAGACGCGGCCGCTATATCGATCCCCTGCGGCTGTTGCTGACGATCTCGCTGGTCGCTTTCCTTTGCCTGAAAGTGATTCCCGCCATTGACCCGGCGCCCGGCAAGAAGGCGGTGCCTGAGGCGGCGCAGGCGCAAAATGCCGTGCCCCATGAGGCCATGCCGCCTTTGCAGCTGCTGGTGGTCAAGGCCTTCAGGTGGGGAAGTGCGTCATTTGCCACGAACTTCGAGCATTACCAGGCGCTCTCAAGCCACCAGCGAAATGAGGCTTTCTTCAAACTGTGGCTTGCAAAGGGGCCGACCGTGGCGCTGCTGCTGATCCCATTGATAGCGGTTTGGCTGAAGCTTGTCCACCTTGGCAATGGGTGGCGCTACGGCGAGCACCTGGTGTTCGCCATGCACCTGCTCGCATTCTCACTGGCCGGGCTGACATTGGGGATCGCGCTTGCCCCGCTCGCTGATGCCGCATGGATGGCCGCGCTTGTCGCCATTCCATTGTATTTACTTTGGGCGATGCGCAGGGTGTATGGCGGCGGCCTGGTGTTGCTGCTGCGCTGGGGAGCGGCAGCCTGCCTGACGGCGTATTCCTTCAAGGTCTTGATGTGGATGGTCTTTTACGGAGGCCTGGCAATGTCGCCTGTCACTTGAGGCAGGGGACGGCGAAATCGACGTGGTAATGCTCGTCATGCCGCACCCACGGCTTGCCCTTCATGAAGTTCAGCTTCTTTAGCGCCGCACCGCGCGGCGTGGCGAACAGGCGCGGCAGGTAGGCGGTGTCGAAGATGACCTGCGCGATGCCGCGGCCACGCGCCCGGGCGGCCTGGTCGAGCTGGTACAAGTGCTCGGCCATCGCGGTAAAGTCGATGCTGTATTCGCCATAGCGCGCCGTGCGGTCGAATTCGATGTCGTAGCCGAAGTGCTGGGTAGCCGGCGTTGGCAGGCGTGCAGGAAGGCCGTCCCTGCCGTGCACCGGCACGAAGAAGTCGACCGACAGGCCATTCTGGTGCGTGCGGTGGGGGCGGAAGCGGCCGCCATACTCGTTGCCTGTTTCACCGTAGACATATTGTGCTTTTGGCGCCGCAAGCTCGAGCTTCGCATAGGCTTCGAGGATAATCGCCGACACTTCGCTGTGCACATGGTTGCGCCGCATGGCGACCGCGACCGGGCTGTAGGCCGTGAAGTTGGCACCCTCAGGCGGCAACTGGACGCTGCCTTCAATGCTGCCGCGATTAACTGTGCCGTGGCAATTGCTGGCGGCCGTGGCGCCTGGTGCAATGGCTGCCATGCCCCAGGCGCACATCGCCAGCAGAAAAGCTTTCGATGCAGAAGGGAAGGTAGTGTGTCGTTCGGTCATGGGGCATGACTATAAAGCAATTCCCAGCACTTTTGACAGGGAGCAAGCCGGGCAGTTGGGGTTAGAATGTTCCCATGATGATTCGCGTTGCCACATACAATATCCACAAAGGCGTCTCGTACCGTAGCCATCCACGGGTGCACGCCTTGCGCCATGCGATTGAAGCCTTCCATGCCGACCTGGTGTTCCTGCAGGAAGTGCAGGGCCAGCACGACCGGATCGAGGCCCGTTATGGCGAGGAAAGCCAGGGCCACCGGCACTGGCCGAAAAAAGCCCAGCATGAATTCTTTGCGGGTGAATCGCACCAGTCCGTTTACGGCATGAATGCGCAATACGACCATGGCCACCACGGCAATGCCCTGCTCAGCAAATACCCGATTGCACGCTGGACCAATACTGATATTTCCGACCACGCCTATGAATCGCGCGGCATCCTGCATTCGGTGGTGGAGACGGATGGCAAGCGGGTGCACTGTTACGTGATCCACCTTGGCCTGTTCGAGCGCAGCCGGGTGCGCCAGGCGGAGATCCTGATTGAGGCGGTGCGCAGTTCGGCGCCGGATGGCGAGCCGGTCATCATCGCCGGCGACTTCAACGACTGGCGCAATACCCTGACGGACAAGCTGCAAAGCGCACTCGGCGTGCGCGAAGTATTCGACGAGATCAATCACGGCCATCCGGTAGGCGACCTGGTGCGCACTTTGGCGCGGCGCAAAGCCTCCCAGCGCCCGGCCCGCACCTTCCCGGCAGCCTTGCCATTTTTCAGGTTGGACCGCATCTATGTGCGGGGCTTCAAGGTAGAATCCGCGGAAGTCCTGCATGGCCCGCTGTGGGCCAGGCTGTCGGATCATGCGCCCATCGTGGCGAACCTGAAACTGGTTTCCTGACACATGCGTCACGTTGATTTTCTGGCCGATAACGAAGTCAAACTCCTGCACTGCGGTACCGATTATTTTCCGGCACTGGTCGCGGCTATCGAAGCTGCCCAGTTTGAAATCTATTTCGAGACCTATATCTTTGCCGAGGACGAGACCGGCAAGCGCGTGATGGCCGCGCTCAAGGCGGCTGCGCAGCGCGGCGTCGTCGTGCGCATGATTACCGACTGGTTCGGCACCGGCCACAAGCCCGCCTACCGCCTGCATGCCGAGGTCACGGCGGCTGGCGTCGAGCATCGCATCTTCAATCCCTGGTTCCGGCGCGGCGTCACGCGCACCCACCGCAAGATCTGCGTGGTGGACGCCCAGGTGGCCTTTGTCGGCGGCATCAATATCAACGACGATATGTTTACCGACTACGACCACAACAAGGCGCTGGAGGCGCCGCGCTGGGACTTTGCGGTCGCAGTGCGCGGGCCGCTGGTCGAGTCCATCCATAGCGAGGCGGAAACGCAGTGGACCCGCCTGGGCCATATGAACTTCGTCAAGCGCCTGACCCTGTTCAACGAGGTGCGCAAACTGAACAAGATCGCGCGCCAGAGCACGATGCAGGCCGGGTTCGTCGTGCGCGACAACCTGCGTAACAGGCGCACCATCCAGCGCGCGTACCTGCAGGCGCTGGGCAGGGCGAAGAAGAGCGTACTGCTGGCCAATCCTTATTTTGCGCCGGGACGTAAATTCCGCCGCGCCCTGGCGGCGACTGCGCAGCGCGGGGTGGATGTGGTGCTGTTGATCGGCGTCGGCGAATTCTGGCTGCAGGATGCGGTGGCGCATTCCTTCTATCCCAAGCTGCTGGAGGCGGGCGTCAAGGTGGTGGAATACCGCAAGACGCAGCTGCACGCCAAGGTGGCCGTGATCGACGATGACTGGGCGACCGTTGGCTCCTCCAATGTGGACGGGCTGAGCCTGTTCCTCAACCAGGAAGCGAATGTGGTCATCAAGGACGCCGCATTTGCGCGTTCGCTGCGGGCCAAGATCGAGCAGGCGATTGCCGATGGGGTGGTGATCCACCAGCAGGATTTCGAACATGTCGGGCGCTTCCGGCGGGTAGGTTACGAAGTGGCGTACTTCTTCTACCGCACGCTGATGCGCATTTTTGCGGTAGGGAAGTACACATGAGTGACGTAAGAGTGGACAAATGGCTGTGGGCGGCGCGCTTCTTCAAGACGCGCCAGCTGGCCATCGACGCCATCGACAAAGGCAAGGTGAGGTTATCAAATGGCGAACGCATCAAGCCTTCGCGCAATGCGAAGCTGGGCGAGCGCCTGCATATCGACAATGGCGCGGATGAGTGGGACGTGCTGGTGGTCGGGATTTCCGGCAAGCGCGAAGGAGCGCCAATTGCCCGCCTGCTCTATGAAGAGAGCGAAGAATCGCTGGCCCGCCGCGCCGCCCTGATCGAGCGCAGGAAGATGTTCCCCGAACCCTTTGCCGACAACAAAGGCCGTCCGACCAAGCGCGACCGCCGCGCCTGGGAACGAGCAACTGGTGAATGAAAAGTCGGGGTCAGGTCTGGCAATCGGACATTGCGCGAAGCGCAAAGCTCCTCGAGAAGCCAGACCTGACCCCGACTTTCACGAGGATATTCCATGAATCAAATAGCCCTGCATTTTTTGGAAACCTATGCCAGCAATCGTGAGGTTGAGGGGGGATGGTTGTTTGGCAAAGCACTGCAACAGGCTCAACTCGATTATTCCGACAAGAGTCTTTGGCGCCTGGATCAATTGCTGACCCAGATTCAGGAGCGTGCGAAACCGTCGCGCGAGAAAGTACAGGATACGCTGGAAGGGCGCAATTTCTGCTCGCTCATCGCCTATTACCTGATCGAACTCGTGAGCCGTCGCACCGGCGCTTCGTTTGATTGGCACGATCGCGCCTCAGCGCTGGATGCGTTGCCGATAGGAAGCCAACTGCCGGACGATGGCTTCGCGCGCCTGGTTTCGATGGCGCCGGACCAGGGCGCGGCGTTCCTGCCGCTCGGCTGGCTCGAGGCAAGGCTGCTGGGCGACGGCCCGCAGCTCAGCGCCGATGATTATGTCAATAGTCTGGTGGCGCAGGTGGAGCGTAATGGGCCGGTTGTGTGGTGGACCGGCATGCATGCGCTAGGCCGAATGGCGTCCTGGCAGATGATGATGGCGGCCGATGGCGGGATGGTCTGGCCGGTGCGCCTGACTTCCAAAGCCCCGAATTCCTGGATTTCATCGGCTTTCTCCGGGCGCGATGTCGGCGAAGTCCTGGAATCAGGTGGCCGTATTCTTGAGGAAAATCCCGAAGGCACGGCTTGGCAGGTATTCAGTTATGACGGCGTGGCGGACCTCAAATCCGGACCAAGCGATGCGATTATGGTCCTCCTGTATACCTACGGGCCTTCGCCGATGAAGCTGAAAATTGCCTTCCCTTACCGGCCGGCCAAGGCTGGTGGCCCATTCGCGATCCTGGATCCCCGGCTTCTTGGCGCCAATCTGGAGGACGCTCAGATTGAACGATTGAATGGCGCGCTGGAGCAGGGCATCCAGAGCATCAAGTGGCCGTTCGGGACAAGCTGGGACCAGCTGCGCGCAGCTGGATGACCAGCAGGAAATGTCCACTTCCGTTCCTGACCCCATGGTGGACATTTGCTGCGGCGCAACAATAGAGGTGCACTTCTAGTAGTGCCGTTTGACTTTCGCCACACGCTGGATAATAGTACGAACGTTCGCAAAACTTTTCACCAGCGGCCGATCTGTTAGAGCGAGAATAAGGTTTTTCCTTCTTTCTGGATGGGTCCAAAAGTGAGTGGCACTCTTGTAAATACACCAACTAAATTCATGCGCAAAGGCGAAATGACCCGTGCGGCCATCCTCGATGTGGCCCTCGACCTGGCAAGCCGTGACGGCCTTGAAGGCCTCACCATTGGTTTGCTCGCCGACAAGATGAACATGAGTAAGTCCGGTGTGTTCGCGCACTTTGGTTCGCGAGAAGATTTGCAGATTGAAGTCCTGAAGCTGTATCACCATCGCTTCGAGCAGGAAGTGTTTTACCCGGCGATGAAGGAGGCCCGTGGCCTGCCTCGCCTGCGCGCCATGTTTGCCAACTGGATCAAACGTGTGAGCGTGGAAATCGCCTCGGGCTGCATCTATATCAGTGGCGCCGTTGAATATGACGACCGCCCTGGCCCGATCCGCGAAGAGCTGCTGGCAATGGTCGGCGCGTGGCAGGCAGCATTGCTGCGTTGCGTGCGCCAGGCTATCGACAACGGCGACCTGCGGCCCGATACCGATGCTTCCCAGCTTGTGTACGAGATGTATGGCCTGATATTGGCCCTGCACCACGAGGCGCGCTTCATGCGCACTCCTGGCAGCGTGGACCGGGCAGGCGTGGGCTTCAACCGACTGATCGAGAACTATCAACCATCCTAAGGCTGCGTTTCGCAGCAGCCGAGCAAACATAACCTTTTAGCTATCTGGAGAATAAAATGGGTCAATACGTCGCGCCAATCCGTGATATGCAGTTCGTACTGCATGAACTGCTGAAGGTGGAAGAGAAGCTGAAAGAGCTGCCTCCTCACGCCGAAACCGACGCGGACATCATCAACCAGGTGCTGGAAGAAGGCGCCAAGTTCACCTCCGAAGTGCTGTTCCCGCTGAACCACTCGGGCGACCGCGAAGGCTGCCACCACGATGCAGCGGCCAAGACTGTGACCACTCCAAAGGGCTTCAAGGAAGCTTACGCTCAGTACGTTGAAGGCGGCTGGGCTGCGCTGGCTTGCGATCCTGACTTCGGCGGCCAGGGCCTGCCTATCGTCCTGAACAACTCGTTCTACGAGATGCTGAACTCGGCCAACCAGGCATGGACCATGTATCCAGGCCTGTCGCACGGCGCCTACGAGTGCCTGAAAGAACACGGCACCGACGAACAGAAGAAGACCTACCTGCCTAAGCTGGTTTCCGGCGAGTGGACCGGCACCATGTGCCTGACCGAGCCACACTGCGGCACCGACCTGGGGATGCTGCGCTCGAAAGCCATCCCTAACGCCGACGGCTCGTGGGACATCACCGGCGCCAAGATCTTCATCTCGGCCGGCGAACACGATATGGCTGAAAACATCCTGCACCTGGTGCTGGCTCGCGTACCGGACGCACCGGAAGGCTCGAAGGGCATCTCCCTGTTCCTGGTGCCTAAGTTCATCCCTAACGCGGACGGTTCGATCGGCGAGCGCAACCCGATCTTCTGCGGCGCGATCGAAGAGAAGATGGGCATCCACGGCAACTCGACCTGCCAGATGAACCTGGACGGCGCAAAAGGCTGGATCATCGGCCAGCCGAACAAGGGCCTGAACGCGATGTTCGTGTTCATGAACGCTGCCCGCCTGGGCGTAGGCGTGCAGTCCCTGGGCCTGACCGAAGTGGCTTACCAGAACGCGCTGGTGTACGCAAAAGACCGCCTGCAGATGCGCTCCCTGTCCGGCGTGAAGAACCCGGAAGGTCCTGCCGACCCGATCATCGTGCACCCTGACGTGCGCCGCATGCTGCTGACCGGCAAAGCCTACGCTGAAGGCGCGCGTGCTTTCGCTTCCTACGTGGCACTGCAGATCGACCGCGAACTGCACCACCCTGACGCCGATGTGCGCAAGGAAGCCGGCGACGAAGTAGCCCTGCTGACCCCAATCATCAAGGCCTTCATTACCGACAACGCATGGATCGCCACCTCCGACGCGATGCAGGTGTACGGCGGCCACGGCTACATCTCCGAATGGGGCATGGAGCAGTACGTGCGCGACGCGCGTATCAACCTGATTTACGAAGGCACCAACACCGTGCAGTCGCTGGACCTGCTGGGCCGTAAGATCCTGATGGACAACGGCGCCAAGCTGCGCAAGTTCGGCGAGAAAGTGCGCGCCTTCGTGGAAGAAAACGGCACCGACGAAGCGATGTCCGAATTCGTCACCCCGCTGGGCGACCTGGGCGAGAAGCTGACCAAGCTGACCATGGAAATCGGCATGAAGGCCTTCCAGAACCAGGACGAAGTGGGCGCCGCCGCCGTGCCTTACCTGCGCGTCGCCGGTCACCTGGTGTACTCCTACTTCTTCGCACAGATGGCGAAGATCGCCCTGGAAAAAGAAGCGTCGGGCGACAAGTTCTACACCTCGAAACTGGCAACCATCCGCTTCTACTTCGGCCGCCTGTACCCAGAAACCGCAACCCTGATCCGCCAGGCTCGTTCCGGCGCCGCCAACCTGATGGCCCTGGATGCTGACCTGTTCTAATTAAAGGAAAAACATGAGCAACTTCAACGTGAAAAAAGTAGCGGTACTGGGTGCCGGCGTGATGGGTGCGCAGATCGCTGCCCACTGCGTCAACGCTAAAGTACCGGTGGTCCTGTTTGACCTGCCAGCCAAAGAAGGCAACAAGAACGGTATCGGCATCAAGGCCATCGAAGGCCTGAAAAAGCTGTCCCCGGCTCCTTTCGGCGACAAGGCCGACGCGGAACTGGTGCAGATCGCCAACTACGAAGACAACCTGGACCTGCTGGCCGGCTGCGACCTGATCATCGAAGCGATCGCCGAGCGCATGGACTGGAAGCATGACCTGTACAAGAAGGTCGCTCCGCACATCGCCCAGAACGCGATCTTCGCCTCGAACACCTCCGGCCTGTCGATCAACAAGCTGGCCGAAGGCTTCGACGCAGACCTGAAGGCGCGCTTCTGCGGCGTGCACTTCTTCAACCCACCACGCTACATGCACCTGGTGGAACTGATCCCGACCACCGACACCAAGCCGGAAATCCTGGACCAGCTGGAAACCTTCATGACTTCCGTGCTGGGCAAGGGCGTGGTCCGTGCCAAGGACACCCCGAACTTCATCGCCAACCGCGTTGGCGTGTTCGGCATCCTGGCCATCATCCACGAAGCCGAGCAGTTCGGCCTGTCCGTCGACGTGGTCGACGACCTGACCGGCGCCAAGCTGGGCCGCGCCAAGTCCGGTACCTTCCGTACCGCCGACGTGGTTGGCCTGGACACCATGGGCCACGTGATCAAGACCATGGAAGACAACCTGCCGAACGATCCGTTCGCAGCGCTGTACAAGACTCCTGCCGTGCTGTCCGGCCTGGTCGCCAAGGGCGCCCTGGGCCAGAAGTCCGGCGCCGGCTTCTACAAGAAGGTCGGCAAGGACATCATGCGCCTGGACGCAGCCACCGGTGAATACGTCGCCGGCGGCAAGAAAGCAGACGACATCATCGCCCGCATCCTGAAAGAAAAGGATCCGGTCAAGAAGATGAAGGCGCTGCGCGAATCGACCAACCCGCAAGGCCAGTTCCTGTGGGCGATCTTCCGTGACGCTTTCCATTACATCGCGATCCACCTGGAATCGATCGCCGACAACGCGCGCGACATCGACTTCGCCATGCGCTGGGGCTTCGGCTGGAACGTCGGCCCGTTCGAAACCTGGCAAGCGGCAGGCTGGGGCCAGGTTGCACAGTGGGTCAAGGAAGACATCGAAGCCGGCAAGGCGCTGTGCAATGCACCGCTGCCAGCTTGGGTGTTCGAGGGCAAAGTTGGCGAGCAGGGCGTGCATACCGCTGAAGGCTCGTTCTCGCCAGCGACCAAGTCCTACACGCCACGTTCCGAACTGGCCGTGTACAAGCGCCAGGAATTCCGCGCTCCGGTAGTGGGCGGCGGCGGCGCCGATCCTAAGACTGCCGGCGTGACCGTGCACGAAGACGAGTCCGTGCGCCTGTGGCACACCGGCGACGACGTCCTGATCCTGTCGCTGAAGACCAAGATGCACGTGATCGGCAAAGGCGTGATCAACGGAATCAAGCTGGGCCTGGCCGAAGCTGAAAAGAACTTCAAGGGCATGGTGATCTGGAACACCGACGCAGCCGAAGGCGGCGCCTTCTCGGCCGGCGCCGACCTGCAGGAAGCCCTGCCAGCCTTCATGGCCGGCGGCGCGAAAGCGGTCGACCCGATCATCAAGGAACTGCAAGACACCTTCATGTCGATGAAATATTCCAACGTGCCAGTGGTGGCGGCTGTTGCCGGTATCGCCCTGGGCGGCGGCTGCGAGATGATGCTGCACGCATCGAAGCGCGTAGCGGCACTGGAATCCTACATCGGCCTGGTGGAAGTGGGCGTTGGCCTGATCCCTGGCGGTGGCGGCCTGAAAGAAGCGGCTGTCCGTGCTGCCAAGGAATCCAAGGGCAACGACATCCTGCAATTCCTGAAGACCGGCTTCACCAACGCTGCTACCGCGAACGTCTCCAAGTCCGCGCTGGAAGCGAAGGCCATGGGCTACCTGAAGGAAGACGACGTGATCGTGTTCAACGCGTATGAACTGCTGCACGTGGCGAAAACCACGGCACGTGCGATGGCCGATTCCGGCTACCGCGCGCCGATCCAGCGTCCGGTGCCAGTGACCGGCCGTTACGGCTGGGGCACCATCCGCGGCCAGCTGGTCAACATGCGCGATGGCGGCTTCATCTCCGCCCACGACTACAAGCTGGGCGACATGATCGCCGAGATCGTGTCCGGCGGCGACATCGACCAGGGCAGCGTAGTGAGCGAGCAGTGGCTGCTGGATATGGAACGCAAGGCCTTCCTGGAATTGCTGAACCATCCTAAGTCGCAAGAGCGCATCATGGGCATGCTGCAGACCGGTAAGCCGGTACGCAACTAAGAGCAAATGTCCATCCTGTCGCTGGCCTTTAAACTTTTACTTCGAGTGAAACCTGGCATGGTCTATGAGCAAATCAAGAAGCACATGACGGAGTCGCTGCCGTTTGTGCGCCTGCTCGGCATCCGCATCGACAGCATCGGCCCGGGAATGGCCGAAGTGTCGATGCCGGACGACGGCAAGCTGCATAACCACCTCGGCACGCCGCATGCAGGTGCGATCTTCACGCTGGCCGAAACGGCCTCCGGCGCAGCCATGGCAGGCGGCTTTGCCGACCTGATCATGGACATGCGCCCGGTCGCCAAGGAGTCGCGCATCCAGTACCAGAAAGTGGCCAAGGGCGCGACGCGCGCCTCCGGCAAGGTACCGGGCGACCTCGCCGCGATCCGCGCACAGCTGAAGGATGAAGGAAAAGTAGCGTTCCCGGTCAACGTCGACATCTTCGACGAACACGGCACGCTGTCAGCACAAGTACAGGTGGACTGGTACCTCTCCGCCAAACGCTAACGAATACAGATACTGGAAAGCTTAAAAATGAGCAAACAACTCCAAGACGCATACATCGTCGCCGCTACCCGCACCCCGATCGGTAAAGCACCGCGCGGTATGTTCAGTAAGACCCGCCCGGACGACCTGCTGGTCGCCGCCATCAAGGGCGCCATGGCCGCCGTGCCTGGCCTGGACCCGGCCCTGATCGTCGACGCGATCATCGGCTGCTCCTTCCCGGAAGCGGAACAGGGCTTCAATATCGCCCGTAACTCCGTGGTGCTGGCAGGCCTGCCGAACACCGTGGGCGGCGTGACCATCAACCGTTACTGCGCCTCGGGCATCACCGCCCTGGCCATGGCTGCCGACCGCATCCGCGTTGGCGAAGCCGACGTGATGATCGCCGGCGGCGTGGAATCGATGTCGATGGTGCCGATGATGGGCCACCATCCGTCGATCAACATGGACACCTTCAAGGACGAGAACGTGGGCCTGGCCTACGGCATGGGCCTGACCGCCGAGAAAGTGGCGCAGCAGTGGAAGATCTCCCGCGAAGACCAGGACGCCTTCGGCCTGGAATCGCACCGCAAGGCGATCGCCGCCCAGCAAGCCGGCTTCTTCAAGGACGAGACCACCCCGGTCGAGATCATCACCCGCACCCCTGACCTGCGCACCGGCGAGATCAAGGTTGGCAAGCGCACCGTGGATACCGACGAAGGCGCACGCGCCGACGCCTCCATGGAAGGCATGGCCAAGCTGAAGCCAGTGTTCGCCGCCAAGGGCACCGTGACCGCCGCGACCTCCTCGCAGATGTCCGACGGCGCCGGCGCGTTGATCGTGGTCTCCGAGAAGATCCTGAAAGAACACAACCTGACCCCGCTGGCCAAGTTCTCCTCGTTCGCCGTGCGCGGCGTACCACCGGAAATCATGGGTATCGGTCCTAAGGTTGCCATCCCAGCCGCTTGCGCCGCTGCCGGCATCACCCAGGACCAGCTGGACTGGATCGAACTGAACGAGGCTTTCGCAGCACAGGCCCTGGCCGTGATCCGCGACCTGAACCTGGACACCAGCAAAGTGAACCCGATGGGTGGCGCAATCGCCCTGGGCCACCCACTGGGCGCCACCGGTGCTATCCGCGCCGCGACCGTGGTGCATGCACTGCGCCGCAACCAGCTGAAATACGGCATGGTCACGATGTGCGTGGGCGCCGGGATGGGCGCAGCAGGCATCATCGAGCGCGTATAATCCGCGCGACGACGCGATAACGCATTAGCAAGGCGGGTCGGATGGCCCGCCTTTTTCATATCCACAGTCCTGTGAGCAGCAGGTGTCTGACCCTGCGGGTCTGACACCGGTTTACCGGTTCAAAGAACGGAGACAAACGAAAATGGCAATCCAGACCAGCAAAGCCAACGGCATCCTGACCATCGAATTCGACCGCCTGGACCGCAAGAACGCGATCACCTCCGCCATGTACCAGACCATGGCCGACACCATCAACGCCGCCGAAACCGACGCTGAAGTGCGCGCCATCCTGTTCACCGGCAAGCCGGAGATTTTCACCGCCGGTAACGACCTGGTCGACTTCGCCATGACCACCACCGCCAACGACGGCGTGGCATTCTCCGACCGGCCGGTAATCCAGTTCATGAAGGCCCTGTTCAACAGCACCAAGCCAGTCGTGGCAGCCGTGAACGGCGCCGCCATCGGCATCGGCACCACCATGCTGATGCACTGCGACCTGGTGTACGCCGCCGACAACGCGAAGTTCTCGGTGCCTTTCGCGGCACTGGGCCTGTGTCCTGAATTCGGCTCCAGCATGCTGCTGCCGGCCAATGGCGGCCATGCCCGCGCGGCGGAAAAGCTGATGCTGGGCGAACCGTTCAGCGCGCAGGAAGCCTACGACATGGGCCTGATCTCCAAGCTGCTGCCGGCCGACCAGGTTCTGGCCCACGCCCAGGCGCAAGCAGCCAAGCTGGTCGCCCTGCCGGCGGAGTCGATCCGCCAGACCAAACGCCTGATGAAGGCCGGCCGCGAAGCGCTGAAAGCCCACATCGACTTGGAAAGCGCGCAATTCGGCTCGATGCTGACCGGCGCCGAAGCGAAGGAAGCCTTCACCGCCTTCTTCGAAAAGCGTAAGCCGGACTTCTCCAAGTTCGCCTGACGCGAAGCATGCAAGCGATTCCTGCTCTGGCCTGGCTGCCGTTTTGTTTGCTGGGCCTTTCGATTGCTGGCACGGGCCTGGCAGCGGCGAACGATGAACGGCCAGCCTTCCTGCGGCACCTCTGGCTCGTCCTGCTCGGACTGGCGACTGGCGCCGGCCTGGCGGCAGGGGTGCTGCACCCCGTCGTGCTGGCCAGTATCTGCGCCTTACTGGCTTTCGCATGGTTGGCGAGCCGCCACGGCAAGCCCGCTGTGCGGGTGCTGTTCACGCTATTGACGCTGCTGCTGGCCCTTGCGCTCGCAGTGCATGCGGTTCCTGGCTTCGACAATCCCTTGTTGTTGAAGGATGTGCAGCTGTCAGCTGCTTCGGCGCCGTACACCATGTATGCGAACTTCGATAAGGGGGTGGTCGGGGTAGTGCTGCTGGTGTTCTTCTGCCACCGTGCCAGTTCCTTGCGGGATTTTGGCGCCGCATTGAGATCGCAGGGTATTGTGCTGGCAGCGCTCCTGGTGGCGGTGCTGGGCGCGAGCTGGGCAATTGGATTCGTGCATCCCGACTTCAAACTTTCGCCATTCCTGCCGCTGTTCGCCGTCGTCAACCTGCTGTTTGTCTGCGTGGCGGAGGAGGCCTTCTTCCGTGGCGTCATCCAGGGGCAGCTTGCGCGCTACGGCAACACTTTAGCCGTAGCGGTTTCGGGCTTGTTGTTCGGTGCCGCGCACCTGGGCGGTGGTTGGCAGATTGGCGTGCTCGCCAGCCTGGCCGGCGTGGGATACGGGCTGTTGTATGCCAGGACGCGGCGCATCGAGATTCCGATCGCCGCCCACTTCCTGCTTAACCTGGCACATTTCATCGCGTTTACCTATCCGCGTGGCGGCTGAATGCGGGCTTCAAATCTCGACGATGCAGTTCGGATTGAAGCTTTCGTTCTCACCACTTCCGCTCTTTGACATATATCCAAACGGGTTGCACACAACTCGGCAAGGCCCGATTTCGTAGTCAAATGATTCGTGCATGTGGCCATGCACCCAAAGATCCGCCTTGGCCGCTACCTCGTCCAGGTTCGAGGCATAGGCGGATGAAGTCAGGTCGTTCGCATACTGGCTCGGAACCGAGCGCATGGAAGGCGCCATGTGGGTTACGACGACGGTTTTACCGCCGTGGGGATCAGCCAGCTTAGTGCTGATCCAGGACTTGTGCTGCTCATGGAACAAGGCAGTATCCTTGGTGCGCAGCCTGCCGTAGTTCTTGCTGGCGAGCCGTATGCGGCGGTAGTCAGACATGACCTCTTCCGCCCTGGTCATGGCGAAGTATCGCCGGTCATCTCCAAACAGCTTGAAGTCGGTCCATAACGCAGCACCCAGGAAGCGCACGCCTCCTATGACATGCTCATCGCAATTCAGGAACTTCACATTCTGCGTCGCGGCACTGGCGGCACGTATCTTTTCGATCTCGCTATCCAGGTTGTGGCCGTAACCTTCATGGTTGCCGTGCACGTAGATGACCGGGATACCTGCAAAGGCAGCTTCGGCCCACTGCACGGACCGCACGCCGCTGGTATCGATATCCCCAGCCAGGACAACGACGTCCGGCGACGAAGCGGCGATGTCAAACGAAACCTGGTGCTTATTCCAGAATTCGCGATGGAGGTCGGAGAGAATCAGTAAGCGCATGTCCTGATCATATCAGGCGGCCCCCGCCATCGATATGCAGCACCTCTCCGTTGATGTAGGTATTGGTCATCATGAACAGGATGGCGGCGCCAATTTCTTCCGCCTGTCCCACGCGTCCGACGGGAAGGCTTTCGGCAACCTGCTGAAGGAATGCTTTGCTGGTTTCACCCAGTACATCGAACAGTGGCGTGTCGGTGAAGCCTGGTGCAACCACGTTGACGCGAATGGGTTTCAGCTCTTGCGCGAGTGCGCCTGCAAGCGCTTCGACGCCTCGAACCGCAGCCGAAATCACCGCAACGCCGTTGCCGGTCGGGCGATCCGACAACTGGCCACCCGTCAGGATGATGGAACCTCGATTGGAAAACAAGGGCAGTGCTGCCTTGATCGCATACAGGGGCCCGGCGATACGTTCGTCCAGTGCGTGCAGCAAGACATCCGGATCGCAGTCGGCAACGCGGCCGGCATTAAAGGTGCCGGCGGTGACCACCAGGTGATCCACGCGTTCCAAGCCGGCGAATACTGCCTCGACTTCCGCACGGTCCGTAATGTCCGCCACGACGACACGCGCGCCTCCCAGCGAGTCTGCCGCCTGGTTCAGTTTTGCGCGGTTGCGGCCGACCAAAGTCAGTTCGGCGCCCAGGCTCCTGGCTTGGACGGCGGCGGCCAGGCCGATCCCGCTGCTGCCGCCGAAGATGACTACGTGTTGACTGTCGAGCATATCGTTCTTCCAGTTGAAGTTGAGTTGCGACGCAGTGTATGCTCTTCAAAAAGCGTTGGGTACGCTGTCAAATCGAATGGGTGCCATTCCAAAATGGAATGCTGAGGGCAATGGATCAACTCAAGGGAATGCAGTCTTTTGTGCGCGTCGTGGAAACGGGCAGCCTGTCGGCGGCCGCGCGCGATGCCGGTATCACGCAGCCAACCGTCAGCAAGACAATCTCGAATCTTGAGCGAACGGTTGGCGCCCGGCTGCTGGAGCGCAGCTTCACCGGCCTGACGGTGACGGATGCCGGAAAACGATTTTATGAACAGGCCAAACGCGTGCTTGACGCTTATGAGGAAGCGCTGGCGGACGTGCATGGAGCGCGGGAGCAGCCCTCAGGGGCGATCCGGGTGAGCGCGCCGGTCGGCATCGGCCAGGCGCATTTGAGCGCGGCAATCCAGCACTTCCTGGAAACGCATCCGAAGATACAGGTCGAGTTGATTCTGAACGATCGCATGATCGACCTGGTCGAGGAGGGCGTCGACCTTGCGGTGCGCCTTGGCGGCGAGCTTCCCGGCAACCTGATCGCGAGAAAAATCGCTTCGTCGCCGCGCGTGCTGCTCGCGTCGCCGCAATACCTGGATCGCTTCGGTGCGCCGGCAGCGCTGGAGGAACTGGCCGATCACAATTTCGTGCGGTACGCGTGGCTGCAAGGCGGCGACCGGATTACCTTCCATCGTGAAGGGCAAGCGTCGGAAGTCGCGGTACGCGGACGTTTTCGTATCAACAGTTCCCATGCGGTACGCGAATGCCTGGCGTCGGGATTTGCGCTCGGGATGGCGCCACTCTGGCTGGTCGGAGACTTGCTGCAAAGCGGGCAATTGGTACGCATCCTGCCGGCGTGGGAAGCTGCGCCGCATGAAGTTCATATTCTTTATCCTTCTCGCCGCTTTGTGCCAGTGCGTACGCGTGCCTTGATTGAATTCCTGCAAGCGACGATTCCCGCATGGCCCGGTATGGAAAAGGTGTAAAGGCCTTATCGATGCCTGGGCCTCGGGAACATTTCAGTCATCCGCGATGAGGGTGGCGCGGATGCCGCTGTGTTCACCTCCTTGAAGCAGCTGGAGAATGCTCTCGTGGCACACCAGATCGCCGGCGAAGCAGCCGCCCATCACGAACAACAGGCGCTCGTGCAAGGGCGTCCGTTCCAATAGCTGTGTATTCAGGCAGAAAGATGAAACGATCGGCTCAGGGTCAGTGGGATCGGCATCTTCTTCCTGGCCGGAATGCTCGGAAAGTTCCCGGTCCCAGCAATCGAACTTTTTTTGAAAGCCCACGTAGCAATAGTCCTCATAAAGGGACTTATCGTCATGCACCCACCACGCGGGGTGCATGGAAAGACCGGTAACTTTGCGTTCCAGCAGAGCCTCGCGCACGTGATTGCGCACGATAAGGTTGCCAGCGTCATACATCACATCGGGTGGCACGAGCATTGGCTTGATACCTTCCTTGCGGTGACCGCGTTTTTCGCCGTTGTAGAAAGCTAGCGGCGCCGAGTCGGGCGCTACCTTGCCCCTCCAGTATTCGCGCTCGTGCGTTTCATGGAAGGCGGTGGGATAGGGGAGCGACGCATTTCTGCCTCGCCGGAGGAAGTAGTACTCTTTTTCAAACGCGGTCATCGTCTGGCTTTCATTCGTACGCAACTGTACCCATGCGAACTCCATGTCCGCGATGTTCAAGGCTGCCGCAGGCGCGGCACGATTTGTCCCGCCGGATAGCGGCCTTGCGCGTGCGGAGGTCGGAGCGCGGTACGAAAGGAAAGTCCAGCTCCTCGATCCGTGCTTCGGACAGCAATTCCTCAAGCTCGTGCACTTCATTTGCCGCACGCACGAAGTCAACGAGCAAATGCGCGAATTCCGCTACGGCGGCGTCGAGCGGTGAAGGATCTTCCTCGTCTTCGACGAAGCATTCCAGGTGGTTGGCAACTTCATGGATCGCGTGTCCTATTACCGGTCCGCTGCAGAGCAAGGCGAGCGGCAGCATCAGGCGCAGTTCGAGCATCAGGGTGGCACCGCCCGGACCTGCCAGGTGGGCGTACAGGGACGGGGGAACCGACTCGAAAACCATCTCCATGTACGCCAGCCAGGTCAGCATGCTGTCCTGCTCCGCCAGCAGTTGGTCGATCATCCGGCGGTTATGGGAAGCCAGCACTTCACGCGCCAGTTTCGGCCGCATCGCAGGTAGTACCCGCTCGAGGAAATCGTCGATGCCCTGCCGGTCGCCGTTGGCGATAAGAGCGGGCAGCCCGAAGATCGCGGCACGGTGTTCCTGCAGCCTTGCGGCGAAAGTGACGCCACCGCCGAATGCGCCATGGCTGAAGTCGTGCGGCGCGTCGGGCAATGTTCCTGGCAGCAGTTTGATCCCTGTTATGGCTGGCAGGCCGCCTAGGCGCCCTTTCCACCACACCCATTCGTCGGCCTCGGCGGATTGCGTCTCGTCGCCGGGCTGGGCGCCTTGCCGCATCGTGTCCGCTACGCTGCCCCAGAGTTCAGCATTGAACACGCTGCGCTTGGCGCGCAGCCATTTGGCCTGCAGCGGATTCCAGCCGCATTCCGCGGCGGCCTGGTAGGCGGCTGCGCCGCTGCCTTGCCACATTTCGCGCAAAGGCTGCAGTGCTTCCGTCAGGTGCAGGAAAGCACTGTGCAGGCGCAGGACGATGCTTTCGCGCTGCTCTTTGGCCTGGTAGGCAAGCTCCCTGGTGAGCAGTTCGATGGCGATGGGCGAGACAGGTTTTTTCATGGCGCTCTCTAGTTGCCAAAAATGCAAAGCAGCCATTATGGCAGCAAGTGCGCGGTCTTGCCGCTCAAGAGTGCGCGTATAATCCACGCGACGTTTTCAACGGGAGAATCCATCAATGTCCATGCAATTCCTGCGCCGCGCCGCCGCACTGTCTGTGCTGGCCGCCGCTATCGCCATCCCGGCCCAGGCCGACAGCTTTGCTTCGTCCGCCTCGAGCGCTGGTTCCGCATCCTCCGGTAGCATTTCCGATTCCATCGGCGGCTCCAGCAAGAGCTCCAGCGGCGACGACAAGAAAGTGGCCGCCGGCCAGTACCGCGTCATCGACGTGGCCGAGGCGCCAGGCAAGCCAGGCGCAACCCGCCTGAAGCTGCAAGGCCAAGGCAATGAATTCTTCCTCACCGTGCCGAAAGCAGCCCTGGCTGACCGCGCACTGCCGGCGGGCGCGCTGGTGCAGGTGAGCGAGCGTCCTTACGGCTACGAATTCGCGTACGCCGACACCCGCCAGGCCTTCTTCCTGGCCCTCGACGACGCATGGCAACGCGAACTGCGCTCGCACGCCATCTGATCTCTGCCTGCCTGGCGCTCGGCTGGAATGCCGCGGCGCAGGCTGGCGGGATGATGTTCTGCGACCGTCCGGCGAAAGTTTCGGCGGCGGCGCAGGACCACGTGCTGCGTTTCGCCGCCGTGGTGAAAGATGAACTGGAACGCTCCGGCGCTAGCGCCGCCGTGGTGTCGCGCGCCGGCCTTGACCTAGCGCGCTTCGCACTGCGCTACTCGCACGCGGGCCTGGCTTTGAAAGCCAACCCAAACAGTCCCTGGTCGGTGCGCCAGCTTTACTATGCTTGCGACGAGAAGCGCCCGCGCATCTTCGACCAGGGCATGGCCGGTTTCGTGCTCGGTGCGGAAGAACCGGCGCACGGCCACCTGTCGATGGTGCTGCTGCCGGAAGGAGCGGCCAGCAAACTTCAAGCAGCAGCGCTGGATGCGCAAACCCCTTTGTCGCTGCTGGCGGGCGAGTACAGTGCCAACGCTTATGCCTACGGCACGCGCTTCCAGAACTGCAACCAGTGGTTGGTGGAGCTGATTGCCAGCGCCTGGGGCGCATCCGCGCCGCAGCGCGAAGAGGCGCAGCGCTGGCTGCGTGAGCGCGGCTACCAGGCGCAAGCGGTCGACGTTGGCCGCACGCTGGTGATCGCCGCGCACTTCGTGCCGTTAGTGCACGTGATTGACCATCCCGACGAGGACTTGCGTGCGCAAACAATGCGCGTCAGCCTGCCTTCGTCGATTGAAAATTTTGTTCGCCGCGAAGCGCCACAAGCGCGTCGCATCGAGCTTTGCTACAACGCGAACCATATCGTGATCCGGCGCGGCTGGGAAACGATGGGTGCGGGTTGCGAAGCGCAGGCTGGTGACGAGGTTATCGCCTTTGAAAACGGAAATTAACAAGGTCATATGGACACTCCCATTGCGTCGCTTTACCTGATCTCCGCAGGTGCGCTGGCAATGTCGGCATTCCAGTCTGCGCTGGTGGCTCGCAACAGTTCTTATGTGCGGGCTTGCTGGGCTTTTGCAGTAATCTGCCTGACATTTGCCTGCTTCCAGTACACGAACGTGCAGCAACAGCTGGCGCCCGGGCTGGCGGAGGCGGTCAGGGCCCACAAATGGGTGAATTTCTTCTCGCTTTTGCTGGCGCCGCAGTTCTGCTACCTGGTCGCCTCCCTGGACCCAAGCCGAAGCGCATTCCGTCTTGCCTACGGCATTGCCTTCATATCGGCCGTGCTGGCGGTTGACAATTTCATGGTCCCTTTTGGCTATCGTTTTTCCTCATTGGCGAGCGATGCCCCAACGGAACTGGTATGGGGCGGGCACGCCTTCCTGCTGTTTGGCGAAACGACAGCCGCTTATACGGTAAGCCGCCTGCTGTCGCTGGGCGCCGTGGTGTTTGCGGTCATCTACTTTGTTCGCGTGCAGCGGCAGCGGGCACGTTTTTCCAACCGGCTGGTATGGAGTTCCGCGGCACTGGTCGTGGTGACGACAGCCCTGGGCGGCGCTACCGATACCGGCGTGCTGCGCATGCCGTACCTGAGCGGATTCGGTTTCCTGTTCCTCGCTGCGTCTTACCTGCTGCTGGTGAGGCGCGAAGCAACCCAGCGCCTGACCGAGAAGATTCGCATCAGCGCCGCGCTGGAGCGCGAACTGGAAAACCACAAGCTGTCCAGCAGGCGCATCGAGCGCGCCCTGACCAACGATGAACTGACCCGCCTGCCGAACCGCGAAGGCGCGCTGGAGAAGCTGCGCACCATGTCGGCCTGGAGTGAGTCGAGCATGACCCGCATGGCGGTGCTGCTGCTCGACCTGGACCGCCTGGCGATTATCAACGGCACGCGCGGCTACGAGGCCGGCAACCAGGTGCTGATCGAGGTGGCGCAGCGCCTGCGTGAACACTGCGGCAAGCGCCGGCTGGTGGCACGCCTTGGCAGCGCGCGTTTTGTGGTCGGTATTGCCGGCCACAAGACGCTGGGAGGAATCGAACGCGAAGTGGAGGGCGTGCTGGCTGCGATCAAGCCGCCTTTCGCGGTGGCGGGCAGCATCCTCAATATGACTTTCAGCGCCGGCGTGGCAATCTATCCTGACCATGCCGAGTCGGCGGAAGACCTGCTGGCATCGGCGGGCCTGGCGCTGCACGAGGCGCGCGACGCGGGACCGGGCAGCATGCGTACTTTCCACCCATCGCTGCAGAAGTCGCTGAGCGAGCGCATCGGTCTGGAGAATGAGCTGAAGGAAGCGCTCGAGAACGGGGAACTGTTCCTGCATTACCAGCCGCAGGTCTGTGCCGTCACGGAACGCGTGCTGGGAATGGAAGCGCTGATTCGCTGGCAGCACCCCGAGCTGGGCCTGGTGATGCCGGATAGATTCATCCCGCTGGCCGAATCGACCGGCACTATTGCGGCAATCGGCGCATGGGTGATCGAAAGTGCCTGCCGCCAGCTGCAGGATTGGCGTGCGCTGGGCTTCAGTGAAGTGCGGATGGCGGTCAACGTGTCGGCGCATCAGCTGTTGCTGGACGATCTTGACGACAATGTGCAATCGGCCTTGCGGCGCGCCGGCCTGATGGGCGCTGATCTTGAACTCGAGATCACGGAGTCGGTGCTGATGGAAGATCCGCAACGCTCGATCGAACGGCTCGAGACGTTGCGCAGCCTGGGCGTGCGGCTTTCGATCGACGACTTCGGAACCGGTTACTCGTCCCTCGGCTACCTGAAAATGCTGCCGGTGCACTCCTTCAAGCTTGATCGCAGTTTCGTGCGCGACATCGGTACCAGCGAGAAGGATCTCGAAATCTGCGCCACTGCGGTCGGCCTGGCGCGCAAGCTCGGTCTCGAGATCGTTGCCGAAGGCGTGGAAGACATGGTGCAGGCAACGCAGTTGCGCCACCTGGGCTGCAACCTGCTGCAGGGCTACTACTTTGCGCGTCCGCTGGCGGCGCATGCGGCCACCAACTTCCTGATGGATCAAAGGCAGGCCGCCGCATAGCCGAAACAGTGGCCGCTTTTCGTGTTTGTAATAAAATAACGCGAATTGCCAAAAAGAAAATCGAGGACCGTATGGATACTCCCATTGCTTCGCTCTACCTTGTCTCCATGGGAGCGCTAGCAATGTGTGCATTCCAAGCCGCTTTGCTGGCACGCAGCAGCTCTTATGTGCGGGCCTGCTGGACTTTCGCCGTGCTGTGCCTGACGTTTGCATTGTTCCAGTTCTCCAATGTGCGGCAGCAGCTGGCGCCCGACCTGGCGGCTGCCATCGCCGCACATAAATGGGTGAACCTTTTTTCGCTGTTGCTGGTGCCGCAAATCTGGTACCTGCTTGCCTCCCTCGACGAGCGCAAATGGGCGTTCCGCCTGGCCTACGCCGTGGGCTGCGTGACTGCCTGGCTGGTGGCTGACAACTTTGCCGCGCCCTATGGCTACCGCTTTTCAGAGCTCTCGATCGACCTGCCAGGCGAATTATGGTGGGGCGAGCGTGCCTTCCTGCTGGCCGGTGAAACCACGCCGGCCTATGCGGTCAATCGCCTGCTGTCGCTTGGCGCGGCGGTGTATGCCGCGGTGTACTGCATTCGGGTCCGTAGCCAGAGCGTGCGCTTTTCCAATCGCCTGGTATGGCTCTCGGTGGTGCTGATCAGCGTCACGACTGCGCTTGGCGGCGCCAGCGATGCGGGCCGGCTGCAATTGCCCTACCTGAGCGGGTTCGGCTTCCTGTTCCTCGCTGCCTCCTACCTGCTGCTGGTGCGGCGCGAAGCCACCCAGCGCATGACGGAGAAGATCCGCATCAGCGCCGCGCTGGAGCGCGAAGTGGAGAGCCACAAGCGCGCCAGCCTGCGCTTCGAACATGCGCTGACCAACGATGCGCTGACGCGGCTGCCCAATCGCGCCGGCGCACTGGACTTGCTGCACAAAATGTTCGTCGAGAGCGAATCGAAGCTGACCCGGATGGGTGTGCTGCTGCTTGACCTGGACCGGCTGGCGATCATCAACGGCACGCGCGGCTACGAGGCCGGCAACCAGCTGCTGCTCGAGGTGGCGCAGCGTCTGCGGCAGCATTGCGGCAAGCGCATGCTGGTGGCGCGCCTGGGCAGTGCGCGCTTCGTTGTTGGCATTGCTGGACACAAGACATGGGCCAGCATCGAGAGCGAAGTGGAGTCGATACTGGAGGCAGCCAAAGCGCCGTTCGCCATTCCGGGCACAGTGTTGAACATGACGTTCAGCGCGGGCGTGGCAGTCTATCCCGACCACGCTTCGTCGGCAGAGGACTTGCTGGCATCGGCGGCGCTGGCGCTGCACCAGGCGCGCGATGCCGGGCCGGGCAACCTGCGCGTATTCCATC
The DNA here is from genome assembly GCF_001425005.1 of Duganella sp. Root336D2. Taxonomy (GTDB): domain Bacteria; phylum Pseudomonadota; class Gammaproteobacteria; order Burkholderiales; family Burkholderiaceae_D; genus Rugamonas. Next base: position 146,891 of record NZ_LMDB01000038.1, read on the forward strand.
CTTCGCTGCAGCAGTCGCTGAGCGAACGTATCGGGCTCGAATACGAATTGAAGGAGGCGCTCGAGAAAGGGCAGTTCGTCCTGCATTACCAGCCGCAGGTTTGCGCGGCGTCGGATCGGGTGGTGTGCATGGAAGCGCTGATTCGCTGGCACCACCCGACGTTGGGACTGGTGATGCCCGATAAATTCATTCCGCTGGCCGAAGCGACCGGTTCCATCGCCGCCATCGGCTCGTGGGTGATCGATGCCGCCTGCCAGCAATTGGCAAGCTGGCGTGAAAACGGTTTCACCGGTGTCCGCGTGGCGGTCAACCTGTCGGCGCAGCAGTTGCTGGTGACCGACCTGGGCGACACGGTGCAGTCGGCCTTGCAGCGCGCCGGCCTGCAGGGTGCCGACCTCGAACTGGAAATCACGGAGTCCGTGCTGATGCAGGACCCGCAGCGCTCGATCGAAAGGCTGGAGGCTTTGCGCGGTCTGGGTGTCCGTCTTTCGATCGACGATTTCGGTACCGGCTATTCCTCGCTTGGCTACCTGAAGCTGCTGCCGGTGCATGCCTTCAAGCTGGATCGCAGCTTTGTGCGCGATATCGGCAGGTCCGCCAAGGACCTGGAGATCTGCGCCACCGCGGTCGGCCTGGCACGCAACCTGGGCCTCGAACTGGTAGCAGAGGGTGTGGAGGATGCGCTGCAGGCGGCGCAGCTGCGCAAGCTGGGATGCCACCTTCTGCAAGGCTATTACTTCGCACGCCCGCTAGCCGCTTACGCCGCAACGGACTACCTGGCAAACGACAGGAGAGTGGCGTGAGGCCGGGCTTCACCATCCAGTCACTCCCAGTGCCAGTTCTGGCCCCAGCTTTCCTGGTAATCCCACAGGTGCAGGTCCTGGCCGTCGAATGAGCTCCACCAGGCGTCCTTGACGTCGATGGCCTTGCCGGGCGCATGGGCCGGGCGCAGGGTCTGGCCGGACCAGGAGAAGCGCTGGTTGGCCTTGTCGTTGCAGTCCCAGATCACCAGCCTGGTGCCGTTGCCGGTGCCGAAAGCGTACACGTCGACGCATTTGTCAGGGTTGTTCTTGCTGCGCAGCAGGCCATCCGGGTCCTGGTACCAGAGTTGCGTGACCTGGCCCTGGCAGCTCCAGTGATGGACGGGCGTGCCATTAGCCATATTGTTGCCTTCGATGTCCATGCACTTGCCGCGGCCGTCGACCAGCTTGCGGAACACATAAGCGCTGCCAGGCTTGACGCTGGCGCTCACGCCCGCGCCCGCTCCCGTAATTGAACCGTCCGACACCAGCCGGATGCGCGCGCTGTCGCCGCTGACCATGAAGCTGGCGGCGATGGCGCCGGACAGGGATTTCACCAGCGTGCCATTGCGGTCATATACGTGGACAAAATCCCGATTCGCATCGGTGCTGCCAGTGAGGTAGACCTTCAGCGCAGCCGCGCCTGGAATGGTCAGCCACTGGGAGCGGTCCTCGTTGTTGCCATAGGCGCCGCTGCTCCAGGTGGTGGCGAGTGCTTCGATGCCGACGCTGGCGCCGCTCGAGGTGCCGGCGCCATCGGAGACCAGTTGTGCGATGATGGCGTTGTCCGCAACTACCAGTGATTGGGCAAACGCTGCGCTGAAACTGTGCAGCAGGCGACGGTTGCTGTCGTAAATGCGTAGAACATCGCCAGCGCCAAGCGAGCCGCTTACGTTGACGCGAACGGCGCCGGCGCCAGGCAGGCGCAGGGTCTGGGCGCGGTCTTCATTGTTGCCGTACGCGCCGGTATCCCAGCGTGTTGGGGCGTCGTCATACTTTTCCCATTTGCCTTCCTCCGCCTGGTCAGAGTAATTCAGCCAGACAGGGTTGGCGCCAGCGGCCAGGCGCAGGCGCTCGTTCATGTAAGCGTTGGCGGGAACGGAAAACGCAAAGCCGCTGCCGAAGGCCGCGCTGCAAGCCTGCTTGCCGCCTTGCCAGACGCCGGCAGCCGGAGTGACGCGCCAGTCGTCGGGCTGGGCCTTGTTCTGGCAGGCAAAGCGCAGCGCGGCGGTGCAAGCTCCATCATTCCAGCGCCCGTCGCCGCGCATTTGTGCGCAATCCTCGTTGTTGTAGTCATTTGGCTCGCCGTCGGCCCAGGACCAGATAGCGGAGGCGATCATTCCTTCGTCCCAGCGGTCCGCGTCGACATTGTCTACGCCGCAGCGCATCAGCGCCGCAATGTTGGACGTGTCGATGGTGCCGGTTTCGTCGACCCAGGAATCGGGTAGCACATCCTTGCCCAGCTTGGAGTCGGAGACGGCATAGATATTTTCCTGGTCCATCGGCACGCCGTCCACCGTGCAGTTGGCGGTGTTGATGAATTTGACCTGCCGGCTGTTCCAGCCGCCGGCAGCCCCGGTTGCGAACAGAGGGCCTTGCCAGACCACTGCGCCGTCGTAGGTGTTGTTGGCGGATTTCACGAGCACGCGCTTGCCGCGGGCGATCATCTCGCGCGGCGACTCCCAGCGATTGGCGGGCTTGTCGGAGGGCTTGTACAGCAGGGAGCCGAAGACCGCAGTCAACGGTCCCACCACGCCGGCCTGGCTGTTGGCGCGGTCTTCCAGGTCGACGAAGACGATTGCCTTCGGATTGGCATCAAGCCAGTTGCGAATCTTCCACAGTTCATTGGGATAGTTGTCCGGCGCGCCGTAGATCGCCGAGCAGTCCTGGTGGCACAGCTGCACCTCGCCATTGTTGATGTGCAGGTCCAGGTCGACATTGCGGATGCCCGAATTGAGCAGCTGGTTCATCGGCCAGCGCTGGTTGGCCCAGGTGGCGCCGCTGTCGTTCCAGGCATTGTGCGCGCCCAGTACCTGGACGCGATTGAGTGGCGTATCCATCGCCACGTCGTACTGTGTACGGATGCCCAGGCCCAGGTCCGCGGCATGCAATGCCTGCATTCCGAACAGGAGAGAAACGATGACGCCTGCCAGCTTCATTCTGCCTCCGAAAGTTTAGTGCCCTGAACCGGCTAACTTACCCCAGGAAAGGCAGGCGCACGATGGAGGCCCACCTCTAAGATTTTGGCTCGTGCGGTCATTTACTTGTAGCAGAGTCCTGCTAGTTTTGCCGTCACAAACCATTTGAAGGAGGAACCGATGTTGAAAGCCGTTCGCTGCGCGGTCGTGACCGCGTGTGCCCTTTCTGCTTTGCCTGCCATGGCAGCTTGCCCTGACTACGTAACCGCAGCCAATCCGCCTGCACTGTCAGGGCCCGCCCGCAAGGGTTTTGCCAACTTCGGCAACACCATCCTGTCCGGCTTGTACAAGCCCTGGCATATGGCGCACGATGTCATCGTCAAGGCCGGCCAGCCTGCGACCATTACCGGCAAGTTCGACTACGACGCGGTGCTGCACAAGGACCTGGAAGGCGAGCGGGTTCACGCCTATCTTTACGGCAGCGGCATGCAGCAGTGGCAGTACCTCGGCAGCTTTATTACAAATAGCGATGGCAAGGTCAATGTGCCGCTGGGCGTGCGGCCTGTCGGCGATTATGCGGTGCGTTTCGTGGTGGAGGGCGACCTGAGCAGCACCAACGGCTACCTGAGCGTGGTCGACCCGAACCGCGATGCAGTGCTGTTCGATATCGATGGCACGCTGACGATCAACGATTTCGAGGCCTATGCCGACTACGTTGGCGTCAAGACCGCAACGGCATATTCCTATGCGCAGCAGGTTGTTAACGCCTACCGCCAGAAAGGCTACCAGGTCATCTTCCTCACCGGACGGCCTTACTGGGTGACGAAGGATGGCCTGGAATGGCTGAAAATCCAGAATATGGGCCAATGGCATTACCACTCCAACCCCTACGGCGACGGCCCGATCCCGCCAGATACACAGCAGTTCAAGACCGACTATGTGCGCTACCTGCGCAACACGGTCGGCCTGAACATCGTGCGCGCCTATGGCAATGCCACGACCGATATCGCGGCCTACGCCGATGGCGGCATCGCCAAGGCGCAGACCTATATCATCGGCCCGAACGCCGGCGCTTCGGGCACGCAGCCGATCCAGGGTGATTACACCGCCCATTACAGTTTTGTGGTGGAACCCACCCCGCTAGCTAGCTGCCGGCTGTAACGTGGTAGATTCCCACTTTGAACAATGAGAAGGAGGTTTGAAGTGGGAATCCTTGACGGCATGCTGGGCAACGCGTCCAAGATCGACATTGCGGACTTACGGGAAGACTTTGCTAAAGTGCTCGCACCGAATGAGCGGGTGGAGCATGCCTATCAACTGATACGCGACTATTTCGTCTTCACCGACAAGCGCCTGGTGGTGGTGAATATCCAGGGCGTCACGGGCAGCAAGAAGGAATATCACTCGATTCCCTACAGGAGCGTGACGCATTTCAGCATCGAGACCGGCGGTACGCTGGACCTCGACGCGGAGCTGAAGATCTGGATCTCCAGCACCTCGGAACCGTTCGCGCAAAAATTCAACAAACGCCTGAGCATTTATGAAGTGCAGGCAGTGTTGGCAAGCTACGTGCTGAAATGAAGCGATTTTTCTTCGTGTTGGTATTGGCTGCAGCCGCCTTCTTTATCTGGGGCGATCCTGCCGGGTTACTGCACCGCGTCAGCATGTGGGCTTGTGAATGGCTGCGCGTCTTCAAGGTCTGCTGACGCATCCATCTTTCGTTGGCGGGCGAATTGTTGCGGCGACGCTGTCGCTAGCATGATGGCTTTGATGGGAGCCGGACATGCCAGCCTACGAAGTCATCGATATCCCCAGCCACCAGCCATACCTGGCGGCGCGCGTGCGCCACACCGCGCCTGACCGCGCCAATGGTGCGCCGCCCGTGCTGTTCGTGCACGGGTCTTCATTCCCCTCGGGACTGTCTTTCGATTTCCGCATGGATGGGCAATCGTGGATGGACTGGATGGCGGCGCGTGGCTATGACGTGTATGCGCTTGATTTTCCCGGTTATGGACTGTCGGACCGGTACGCCGCCGATGCGCCGTCGCCACCCGGCAGAGCGCGCGAGGTGGTACCGGACGTGGACAGTGCGGTCGACGCCATCCTGGGCAAGACAGGCAGGCAGCAAATCCTGCTGGTCGGGCATTCCTGGGGCGGCTCGGTGGCGGCACGCTATGCGCAGGAGCATGCGAGCAAGGTGGCGAAGCTGGTGCTGTTTGCCGCAATCACGCCGCGCGCGGCGCAAGACGCCACCGGTGCGCCGGCGCTATCTGCCAAACCCTATGAGGAGCTGACGCCCGTCCAGCGAATTGCCGCGATGGATGATTTGCGCCCTTTGCAGGAAGCGCCGCTGTTGCACGCCGATATCTTTCGCCGTTGGGGCGCGCAATGGCTGGCATCGGACGATCGGCGCGATGGCGCAGTACGTTTCCCCTCCGGTCCCGGCGCCGACCTGGCGGACCTGCAGCAGGGCCGCACTTACTACGATCCCGCGCGGCTGGAAATGCCGGTGCTGCTGGTACGGGGAGAGTGGGATGCCTGGCCCAGCGCCGCCGACTACAAAGCCATGGCGGCCGCGATCAGGGAGGCACGCTACGCAGTGATTCCGCGCGGGACCCACGTGGTGCACCTCGAGACAGGGCGCTTCAAGCTGTATGAAGAAGTGCTGGATTTCCTGTATAGCGGACCAGCAGGAAGTCGATGAAGGCGCGCACCCGCAACGGCAGGTTGCGCCGCGTCGGGTACACGGCATAAACCTCGACCGGCGCCTTGCGCCAGTCTTCCAGCAAAGGCAGCAGTTCGCCGCGCGCAATCGCCTGCGCCACGATGAAATGCGGCAGGCAGGCGATGCCGTGTCCTTGCACTGCCGCTTCGCGCAGCGCGGCGCCGTTATTGACGCGGAACGATGAGCGCACGTCGACGCTGAAAGGAGTTCCATTGGCTGGATCGCGGAAAGACCAATAGGCGCTGTCATCCAGGTTGCTGTAGGCGAGGCCGCGGTGGGAGGCAAGGTCGTGCGGCGTTCGCGGCGCTCCATGCTGCGCCAGGTATGCCGGGCTGGCGCACACGGTATGGTCGATCGCGGCGATACTGCGCGCCACCAGGCTGGAATCCTTCAGGCGCGAGATGCGGATCGCCAGGTCGAAGCCCTCGTTGACGATGCGGTCGTTCAGGTCCAATTCGACGGCAAGGTCGGGATGCTGCGCTGCGAATTCCGCCGCCAGCGGCGCCAGGCACATGACGCCGAAGGACATCGGCCCCGCCACGCGCAGCTTGCCACGCAGGGCGGCGCTGCCCGACGAGACTTCGGCTTCCGCATCGTGAAGATCATCCAGCAGGCGCAAAGCACGCTCGTAAAGCAGGGCACCTGCCTCGGTGACGCTCATGCTGCGGGTAGAGCGCACCAGCAGTTGCGTGCCGAGGCGGTCTTCCAGCTCGCTGATGCGCCGGCTGACCGCCGACTTGACCACGCCGAGCCGCAGCGCTGCCCCGGAAAATCCCTCCGCTTCCACCACCGCTACGAACGTCTTCAAATCTTCATAGCGGTCCTGCATTGTTCTTCTCCGGTGGATTCTGTGTGCTCAGTGCGAGGTCCCCCAAGTGGCCGGCACGCGCCTATGATGGGGGTAGTATAAAACCTTCACAGGAGAGAAGCATGAAAATCAGGATGACTGCCGCGGCATTGTTGCTGGCCGCCGGAGCTGCGCAGGCCGGCGAACCGGTCTGGGATGCCAACAAGGTAGAACTGAAGGCGCAGAAGCTGGCCGACGGCGTGTACGCGATGGTACCGGCCGATGCGGCCAGGGCGGCGGATGGCGTGCCGATAGCCACCACCTCCGGCATCCTGGCCGGCAGCAAGGGCGTGCTGGTGGTGGATACCATGATCAACGAGCGCCTGCACAAGCAGGTGATGGCGGAGGCAAAGCGCCACGGTGCGCTGCGCTATGCGGTCAATACCAGTTACCACGGCGATCACTCCTATGGCAATTACTTCTTGCCGAAATCGGTCACCGTGATCCAGCACGCTGCGGCCAAGGCCTATGTGGATACCAATTTCGCCAAGGATGTCCAGTTCATGGAGGGTGCATTCGGCAAGGGCCGCGGCATCGACAAGATCAAGCCGCGCACCGGCGACGTGCTGGTGGCGAAAGACAGCCGCGTGCAGCTGGACCTGGGCGGCAAAGTAGTAGAAATAATTGATTTCGGCTTCGGCCAGACCGGCGGCGACCTGGTGGTGTGGGACCCGCAGGCCAGGGTGGCCTTCACCGGCAATCCGGTGATAGCCGGCCAGCCGTCGCTGCCTTGGCTGCTGGATGGCCACGTCCAGGATACGCTGGACACGCTGACCCGGATCTACAATTTCCTGCCAGCGGACGCGCGCATCGTGCCGGGGCACGGTCCTGTGATGGGCAAGGAGGCGATGAAATGGCACCTGGACTACCTGGCGGCGCTGAAGGCCGCCGTGCAGGATGCCCACGCCAAAGGCATGACGCTGGAGCAGGCGCAGGCGCACGCCGACCTGGCCGCATTCAAGGGCTATGCCATTTACGACTGGGTCCATAAAGGGATCAATATTCCTGCCGCCTATGCGGAGTTCAGGAAGTGATCAGTTGACACCGTAGCGCGCCCGGATGGCAGCCAGCGTGCCGTTCTGTTCGAGCTGGGTAATGGCCTGGTTAATGCGCGCCAGTTGCGCTTGCGTCGTGCTGGCGGCATTCAGCATCAGGTGTACTGGCGCACGGTAGGGCAGGTAGGACAACTGTACGATCCGGACATTTTGCAGACGCGCGACGTGGCGCAGGGCGTTCGCGTCGCCCATGATCAGGTCGCCGCGCCCGGCCTCCAGCATCTTGATGCCTTGTTCAAAGGTGCCGAAAGTACTGCGCCGTCCTTCCGCGTTCAGCACCGGCAGGGCGCGTTCGTAGTCATCGCCGTAAAAGCCCAGGCGCGGCGCCAGCAGGCTGGCACGGCGGCTGACAAGGTCCTGGAAGCTGTCGACGTGGCGGAATTTATCCAGCTTTTCGGGCACGGTGAACAGGCCCACGGTTTCCTGCCGATAGGGCAGGCTGAAACGGGCATAGCCGCGCCGTTCTTCGGTGTCGGAAGCTGCCATCAAGAGATCGAGCTTGCCTTGCTGAAACAGGACATTGCGCCGCGCCGGCGGCATTTCTTTTTCCAGCTGCAGGGCGCAGCCGGCGTGCTTCATTATGGCCTGCAGCAACTCGAAATCGACGCCGCCCAGTACCGCCTTGTCATTGTGATAAAAGTATGGTGGCCATTCTTCGGGTGCCAGGCGCAGGGTACAGGCCCCGGCAGGGCCGGCGAGTTGTAGCAGGAGCGCAGCGAGCAACAGCCTCATGGCCGAGGGCATCCGAAAGTATCCACGAGGACAGTGTTTCAGATGGCAGCGTCGCTGTAAAGGGAAAAGCTAGTCAGTGTGGTGCCGGTATATTTCCCGACCGCCGGCCCCGGTAGTGGCGCCGCAGCGCCAAGTGAACGTATTCTGCGGGCCGAATGTGACGGCCGTTTGACGCCAGTGTGACGGCTTGGTGTAATACGGCCCATGAAAACACACCATGCACTCCTGCAACAAGCCGTCGCCCTGCACCAGAAGGGCGAACTCGGTCGCGCGCAAGCCATCTACGACGAGGTGCTGCGCGCGCAACCGCTGAATTTCGATGCGCTGCACTTGAGCGGTGCCTTGGCGCGCCAGCAGGGCGAGCCGCAACGTGCGCTGGACCTGATCGATGGCGCGCTGGCCATCGACAGCCGCCGTGCCATCGCCCACTGCAACCGCGGTGTCGCCTTGCAGGATCTGGGCCGCTATGACGAGGCGCTGGCCAGCTTCGAACGCGCGCTGGCCTTGCAGCCGGACTACGCTATTGCCCTGAGCAACCGCGGCAACGCCTTGCGCCACCTGGGGCACCTGGATCGTGCGCTGGAAAGCTATGATGCGGCGCTGCGCCTGTCGCCCAGGTATGCCGACGCGCTGTGCAACAGGGCCCTGGTGCTGCAGTCGCTGGCGCGCCACGAAGCTGCTTTGGACGGCTTCGGCGCGGCGCTGACTGTGCGGCAGGAATATCCGGAAGCGCTACACGGCGCTGCCGTATCGCTGCTGGCGCTTGGCAAACCGGCCGACGCGCTGGAAGGTTTTGAGCGGGCGCTGCACCTGCAGCCGGAATACGCGGAAGCATGGTGTTCGCGCGGCGCCTTGCTGCTGCGCGCCCAGGACCATGGGGAAGCGCTGGCGAGCTTCCAGGATGCGTTGGCAGTGCGCCCGCGCTACGCCCGCGCCCAGCTTGGCCTGGCGAACACCCTGCGCGCCATGGGGCGCCGCGAAGAAGCGGTCGAAGCCTACCAGGCAGCGCTCTCCTTTGGCGCCGACGCTGAAACTGTCGGCTACATGCTGGCCATCATGGGTGCCGAGCAGGCGCCCGGTGCTTCGCCCGCCGCATATGTGAAGGCGCTGTTCGACCAGTACGCCGGCAATTTCGACCGCCACCTGGTTGACGTGCTGCGTTACCGCACCCCGTCCCTGCTGGTGGAAGCCTTGCGCCGCCACCTGCCGCCCGGCGAGCTGGATGTGCTGGATGCCGGCTGTGGTACCGGTTTGTGCGGCCCGTTGCTGCGGCCGCTGGCCTGCCTGCTGGAAGGCGTCGACCTGTCGCCGCACATGCTGGACCGCGCGCGCGATACCGGCTTGTACGATGGCCTGTACTGCGGTGAGATGGTGAGCTACCTGCGCGTGCGCCCGGCCAGCGTCGACGTCATCGTCGCGGCCGACGTGTTTGTCTACCTGGGCGACCTGAAAGCGGTATTTGCCGTGGCGCGGCTGGCGCTGCGCAGCGGCGGCCGTTTCGCGTTCTCCGTGGAGGAGAACGATGGCACCGAAGAATTCGCACTGCGTTCCTCCGGCCGCTATGCGCATTCGCGCGCAGGCGTCGAAGCGCTGGCGCGCAGCCACGGCTTCGCCATTAACGAGATTATTCCGAGCACGTTGCGCCAGGAAAGCGGCGCGGACATGCGCGGGCTGCTGGTCATATTATCGGGAAACTGACACCTTGTATGCACCTAATCTGCATTGCTGCTTCGACGACCAGCTGCAATTTTCCGGAATCAAGTGAGCATGGCCGAGCCTCTTGAAATTGCCGCCAATGCGGTGATGGCCGTCTCCATCTTCCTTGCCGGCCGCAATAACATTCATTCCTGGTGGACCGGCATTGTCGGCTGCACCTTGTTTTCCGTGCTGTTCTACGGCTCGCAGCTGTATGCCGACGTCGCGCTGCAGTTGTTCTTCATCGTCACCTGCATCATCGGTTGGCGCCAGTGGCTGCGTGGCGACTATGGCCATGCGCTGCATATCCGCGCCACGCGGCCTGCCACGCTGGTGAAGATGGTCGTTGCGGGAGCGGCGGCCACCGCGGCCTACGGGCTGATGCTCAAGCATTACACCGATGCCTTTGCACCCTTCGTCGATTCAACGGTGCTGATGTTCTCCATCATTGCGCAAGTCCTGTTGATGGGACGCCGTATCGAGAACTGGCCGGTGTGGCTGCTGGTGAACACCATCTCGATTCCACTGTATGCCAGCCGCGGCCTGTACCTGACGGCAGCGCTATATGCGGCGTACTGGATTAATGCCCTGGTCGCGTGGCGGCACTGGCGCCGCGAACGCGCCGCAGGCGTCTAGCATCCGCCTATTTCAACTGGAAGATCGCGTTCACGGTCTGTGAGTAGGCGATTGAATCCGGTACGCTGTATTTGCCGGTTTGGGGGGCAGTGCCGCGCGTTTCTCGGCCGGCCTGCAACTCCATGAAAGGCGCGCCGACCTGGGATAGCGGGCCGCGTGCAATGGCAACTACCGGGCCAAGTTTGCGGCCGAAGGATTTAGCCAGTGAGCTGCCCTTGTTGCGCGCATCGTCCGCGGCGGCTGCCATCAGCTGGGAGTTGATGTCGTCGCCGTCCGTGCGGTCGAAGGTGGAGCTGATATTGGTGATGTGGTCCATCTCGACCAGCTTGGCAATGAGCGCCGGCCATTGCGCCAGGTCGCGCACACGGGCGTGGAACAGCCGTCCCATCGAATAGGCGGGCTGCCGCTGTTCGCCCACTGGGACGGTCTTCTTTTCGATTTCATATGCCTCGATGTCGGCTTCCTGCACGCCGTGCTCGGCCAGCAGTTGCATTGCGCTGGCGCTCAGCTCCCGCAGTTGGCCGGCGGCGGTTTCCGCGCTGGCATCCTGCGTGCCGGCTTCGAACTTGACTTCGCCGATATCGGGACGCATCCACAATTGCGCCTTGCCGCTGCTGCTGACAAACGGGTGCGATGGCAGGGCGCCGCCGGATGCCTGTGCGCCGCAGCTGGCCGACATCGCACAGAGCGCAAGGGCCGCGATGGTGCGGCTCAATTTCATTGGTGCTGCTCCTGGATCCAGACGTATTGCACGTCCGTCTTGCCCGGGCCGTTCTTGAAACGGCACTTGGCGATGCCGCTGCGGGCCGCCTCGTCCAGGGCCCGGTGGCCGGACGATTTTACAATGGCCGAATCCTTGACGGCGCCATGTTCGTCCACCGTGAAGCTGAGGGTGACGGTGCCGGTATGCCCGGCTTCCAGGTCTTGCTTCGGCCAGGCCGGTTTGCCGCAAGAGCTGAAATCGACAAGAGGGAGCGTCGTCGCATCGTTCGAGCCGGCATAGGCGCAAGCGGTGAGGGTTGCCAGCAAGGCGGCGGTACAAAGTTGCTTCATTTGTTTTATCTCCTTATTCGAGGGTCCACACGTACTGCATTTTCTGCCAGGTGTCGACAGGCTTGCCGCGCACCGTGGCGGGTTTGAAATGGCATTTGCCGATGCCTGCCTGCGCCGCCTTGTCCAGGCCACGGTGGCCGCTGGACCTGAGTACTTTCGAGCCTGCGACCTTGCCGCTTTCATCGATGTTGAAAGACAGCGTCACGGTGCCGGTATGCCCTGCCTGCAGATCCTCGCCAGGCCACAGTGGCTTGGAGCAGGATTTGAAGTCGACGACGGCTGGCGTGCGTGCGGCGGGGACCTTTGCGGCATCGATGCGGGCATTGGCGTAGCCGGTCAGGCATGCAGCGCTGAGGCCCAGTGCGGCCACCGCTGCCTTCCAGTTGCTGCTCTGCTCTGGTGGCAGCAGCAAGTGGCGGATGCGTTGCATCAGGTCGCCGCCGTCGGCTGCCAATGCCATGCGCTGCGAGGAAAACTGCATCTTCTCCAGCTCGGACAGGGCGAGTGCCAGGCGGCGTGGTTCGCCAGTCAATTGCGCGGCGATGCCGTCGGCTACCAGTTCGCGTTCATGACGGATGCGGCGCGACAGCCACCACACTGCAGGGTGGTAGAACAGCAGGATCTCGACCACGTTCTGCAGCAGGTTGAGCAGGAAGTCGTGGCGGCGCACATGGGCCAGTTCATGCGCCAGCAGCGCCTCCAGCAGTTCCGGCGGCATGCGTGCCGCGAGGGCGGCGGGTACAAGTACGACGGGACGCCACCAGCCCGCAGTGATCGGGCTGGCCAGCGTTTCAACAATGCGCAGGCCGACTTCGCGGCGGATGCCGAGGCGGGCTGCGAGGCTCGATAGACATTGCTGCCAATGTTCATTGCGGCTGCCGTTGCGGCGGGCGCGCGTGATCCAGGCCAGGCCGAAGGCGCTGCGCATCGCCAGCGTGCCTACGCATGCCAGCCAGCCTGCCACCAGCAGGGGCAGGCGGTTGTCGATGCTGGCCAGCAGTTCGCTTTGCCCGAACGCGCCTCCGCCCGCCAGCACCAGGGTTTGCAGCGAACGGGGTGTGGCTTGCAGGGCGCCGGCGAATTCGTACGCTGGCCACAGCAGGCAGGCCAGCATTGCTGCGCAGGCCATGGCATAGCGCGCACCGGGGCGGGCGCCGCGCATCAGCCAAAGCAGGGCGGCCGCGGCCAGGCCGAGCAGCGCGCCCTGCCACAAAAAGTGAATCAGGGCCCAGCCTGCGGCATGGATGATGTCATTCATTCGGCTTGTCCCCTTGCTTCAGCAGCGCTTCAATCTCGTCGCGTTCCTTCTTCGAGATGCCGCTATTCAGGGCTGCCAGTACCAGTGCCTTGGCGGAACCGGCGAAGGCGCGCTGCAGCAGGTCCTGCAGCATATTGCCCTGCATCGCCTCGCGCGCCACGGCTGCGGCGTAAATGTGGGAGCGCTGGCTCTCGTCGCGAATCAGCAAGCCTTTGCCATGCATGATCTGCATCAGGCGCAGCACCGCGCCGTAAGCCAGGTCGGGCTTCCCGGCCAGCATGGCCTCGTGTACCTGTTTCGCGGTGGCAGGCCCCAATGGCCAGAGCGCCTGCAGCAGTTCCAGCTCGGCTGGAGTGGGTTTAGGAAGGGAGGGCATATTTATTTCCTGGTAAGGTTTTGACTAGAATAGTCTTTCTAGACAGAGTTGTATACTTTGTGGTCTTCACTGTGGCGTAATGTAGACAACGATGTCTATAGATCTAAATTGCATATAGGTCTGAGTTTTAATTAGTTTCAGAAATGAAAGGCCGCCGTTATAGTTGCCTCATGAAAACGCCAGCCTCACTCCTCCGCCACACCGTCTACCTGCTCTGCATGGCGCAGTGCATGTGCCGCTGCTAAGCGCACCCACTCAAACCCCTCGCAACAAACCGTTTAGCCATTCCCGCCCACGAGGCAGGCAGGCCCCCGCATACCCAAAAGGAAGAACATGATCAAGCCCCTCAGCATCACCCTGGCCATTGCTGCCGCTTTCCCGCAACTGTCGTATGCACAGGAAGAACTGGCGCGAGTCGTCGTGACAGGTTCGAATATCCGCACCTCCCAGAAAGAAGGCGCGAGCGCCGTGCAGGTGCTGACCGCCAAGGAACTGGCCGCCACCGGCAAGACCACCGTGGCCGATATCCTGCGTACGATTTCCGCCAATAGCGGCAACAGCTACAACGAGCAGTACACCGGCAGCTTCTCAGCCGGCACTGCGGGCCTTTCGCTGCGCGGCCTTGGCCAGAAGAACACCCTGATCCTGGTGAACGGCAAGCGCGTGTCTTCCTACGCCACTGCGCAAGACCTGCAGGAAGTCTTCGTCGACCTTAACTCGCTGCCGATGGCCGCTGTGCAGCGCATCGAAGTGCTGAAGGATGGCGCTTCCTCCGTCTACGGTTCGGATGCGGTGGCGGGTGTGGTCAACATCATCCTGTACAAGGAATTCAAGGGCACTGAAGTCAGCGCGCAATTGGGTTCTTCCACCGAGGGCACCGGCCAGCTGGAACGCAGCGCGTCGCTGCAGACCGGCTTTGGCAGCCTTGATGAAAATGGCTGGAGCGTGGTGTTCTCGCTCGACGCGCTGAAGCGCGACAAGCTGCAGCAAACCGACGTCTCATACCTGCGCGGCAGCGACTTCCGCGGTTATGCCAACGGCACCCTGGCATGGACTCCGACCAATTACTATGGCACTGCCGATGCGACCAAACAACTGGGCGGCGTGCAGGGCCCGCTGCAGGTGCAGAATTACGGCGACATCACGCCGGGCAAATCCGGCCAGGTGCTGGCCTACAATCCGGCCGAATTCCGCACCCTGGTCCCGGGCGTGGAGCGCGTGCACACTTCCTTGCGCGGCACCCTGAAACTGGATGCAAACACCGAAGCCTATGCCGAAGGCCTGTACGGCTATTCCTGGGCGGAGCAGACTTTTGGCGCGCCTTTGACCGTTGGCAGCGGGCTGCGCGCATGGAACAACAGCAGGCAGGCGCTGGATAACATTCCAGTGGCCCTGCCAGCCGGCCACCCGAACAATCCAGGCCCGACCGCGCTGCCATTCACTGCCACCCTGTTCGACCTGGGCCCGCGCCTGAAGCAAGACAAGGTGGATTTCTATCGCGTGCTGACCGGCATCAAGGGCAGCAGGAACGGCTGGGAATATGACGCCTCCATCGCCCGTTCCGGCAGCAAGCTGAAAGAAACGGTCGACAACTTCGTCAACCGCTACGAGTTTGAAAAAGTGCTGGCAGACGGCAGCTACAACTTCGCCGACCAGTCGAAGAACAGTGAAGCGGTGCGCAATCGCCTGCGCCTGTCGACCCTGCGTCCGGCTGAATCGAAACTGACGGTGGCCGATTTCAGCGCATCGAGGGAGCTGCTGGAACTGCCGGCCGGTGCACTGGGCTTCGCTCTTGGCGGCCAATGGCGCCAGGAAGAAATGAACTCCAATACCTCGACGGCGGTGCTGTCGGGTACCGAGCTGCGTCCCGCGATCAATATCATCAAGGGCAAGCGCGAAGTGACCGCGGCCTTCGCAGAATTCAACGTGCCAGTGCTGAAAGACCTGACCGTCAACCTGGCCGGCCGTGCCGACAAGTACAGCGACTTCGGCTCCGCCTTCTCGCCGAAAGCCAGTGTGCGCTACCAGGCCGCCCCATGGCTGCTGCTGCGCGGCACCGTGTCGCGCGGCTTCCGCGCACCGTCGCTGCCGGAGATCACCAATTCTACTTCGGTCAGCTACGGTTCGGTGATCGACAAGCTGGACCCGATCACGCCAAGCCAGGCGCGCGGCGTGACCAACATCACCGTCGCCAATACCGAGCTTTCGCCTGAACGCTCGAAGAACGTGAACCTGGGCTTTGTGGTGTCGCCATCGGCCAATAGCAGCGTGGGCGTGGACTTCTACCATATCCGCACCAACGGCGTGATCGACACCGAAAGCACGGACACCATCCTGGCCAACGAAAGCACCCACCCTGAGAAAGTGGTGCGTGATGCCCAGGGCCGGATCCTGACCCTATACCGCCAATATTCCAACCAGGGCGAGCGCGTAGTGAGCGGCATCGACGTCGACCTGCGCTACAAGCTGCCGAAGAATGCCTACGGCAACGTGACCCTGAATGCGCAATTGAGCCGCGTGTTCAAATACGAGCAACCGCTGTCGAACGGGGAGGCGCTGACCAACGGCGCCGGCACCAATTACTTCGGTTCCATCCCGAAATGGCGCGGCACCACCAGCGCTAGCTGGGAGCTGGGCCAGTGGAGCACCAACGCCGCATGGAATTATGTTGGCGGCTACGAGCAGACCACCCGCCCTGGCGAGCGTGTGAAACCATTTGCAACCGTGGACTTCAACGTCGGCTACAAGATCAGCGCAGCCACCAGCGTCAGCCTGCTGCTGGCCAATGCCTTTGACCGCAAGCCTTCCTGGGATAGCTCGTTCAACTTCTTCGACTATACGCAAGGCGACCCGCGTGGCCGCTTCGCGTCAGTCAAACTCAATCACAAGTTTTGATGATCGTGGCGCGGTAGCTGCTGGGAGTGGTGCCCATCCGTTCGCGGAAGGCGGTTGCGAAATTGCCGGCATTGGCAAAGCCCAGCAGCAGCGCGATATCCTGCACGTCCATGTCGGTATCGCGCAGCAGATGCATGCCGCGCTGGATGCGTGCTTCGCGGATGTAGGCAAACACGGTCATGCCGGTGTGGGTGCGGAACAACTGATTCAGTTTTTCACGGTAGGTGCCCACGCTGGCGGCAATTTCCGCCAGGCCGGGCAGGGCAGCCAGGTTGTCGTAGATCAGGCGCTTGGCTGCGTTGACGATCACCGAGTCGGTGTCGATCGGTTCGGCTTCGGCGGCCGCCACCGGGGGCCGCTTCATCAAATTCAGGTGCACGTGGATGCGTGCCGCCAGTTCCCCCGGCGTAAATGGCTTGCTGACAAAGTCGACGCCGCCCAGCTGAAGGCCCATGATGCGGTCTTCCACCGCTTCGGTGCCGCTCAGGAAAATAATCGGGATATCACGCGTCGCCGGATTGGCTTTTAATAGCCGGCAACAGGTGTAGCCGTCCATATTCGGCATCCGCACGTCCAGCAGGATCAGGTCAGGCTGGCCGGACAGCGCCAACTGATATCCCTGTTCGCCATTGAAAGCTACCGATACGCGGTAGGGCATTTCGCTTAACAAGTCGACGAGCATGCGCTGTTCGAACGCGGAATCATCCACGATCAAAATATTGCGCACTTGTGCATCGCTGGTCAGGTACATGGTTTTCCAGGGTCGGGCAGTGTTGCTTATTATGCCCATGTTTAAAAGAATGTTGCGCATTTCACATGGTGCAAAGGCGTTCTCTCCTCTGGCAAAAGTAAAGTGCGCCGCAACAACGCCGAATGGAAAGAAGATAGCCACGTTCCTTGCAAGAGTGATTTTTGGTGAGTCTTTTAGGGGTGTTTTCGCGGTTCAATTGAGTCTGAAGCATTCAACTGGTTAAATTAAACCAACTGACTAGGAGGCAACATGAAACATACCGACTTTGGCCAAATGCCATGCCCGATCGCACGTAGCCTGGGCAAGGTAGGCGAGTGGTGGAGCATCTTGATTCTGCGCGATGCGTTTTACGGCCTGACCCGCTTCGACGAATTCGAAAAGAGCCTGAAGATCGCGCCCAATATGCTGACCCGCCGCCTGGCCGGCCTGGTCGAGGGTGGCCTGATGGAACGCCGCCAGTACAGCACCCGTCCGCCTCGCTATGAGTACATCCTGACCAAGGCTGGCCGCGACTTCAAGCCTGTCCTGCTGGCCTTCATTGCCTGGGGTAACGAGCACCTGTCGCCGGAAGGCGCCAGCTTGCTGGTGGTGAGCCGCGAAACCGGCAAGCCGGCCGACCAGGTACTGGTCGATGCGAATAGCGGCCTGGCCATCAATGACGAGGACTATATGTTCGCGCCAGGGCCCGCAGCGCCGGAAGTGATGCGTAACCGCATCAACGAAGCCGGCCGCCGCATGCCTAATTAGGCAGCAGCTGTTCGTAGACCGCGTTTGCGATCTGCGACAGCTCTTTCTTTCCGACGGCAGCTGACAGCGCATAGCCGAAGCTGCCGTCGATCCAGTAAAACACCCCCACATTGCCTTCCTGCGCGAAGCGGAATCCGGTGTCGCGGTTTTGCTTTTGGCCGGAGCTGACGTAAAGCGTCAGGCGCTGGCCGCTGGCGTCGGCGTACATGAACTGGGCCACCGGGCCGGTGTCGCCGGGCAGTAGCCTGCCGCCAACCAGTTCGTATCCCTGTTGCACCAGTTGCGGCGGGCGCAGCTGCCTGCCCAGGCGTTTTGACAGCCAGGCCACCAGGTGCTGCTGCTGGTCGGCGCCGACTTCTACCGGGTGTTTGACTTCGGGCGTATAGACAGCATGGGCGATGGCGGCCTGGCGCGGCAAGGCGGCAAGCGCGGGGCTACCGGCTGCCAGGCCGGCGCCGCCGCCAGGTCCTGCGCCGCGCAACGTCCAGCCGGCGGCGCCGCCGATCACTGCGGCGCCGACGGCCACCGCCAGCATGGCGGCCATGCGGCGCCAGCCGGGGATGGACCAGGCCGGGGGCGGTGCGGATGGCGCGCCGGGGTGCGGCGGGTGAAGCGCTTCCGGAACGCGGGTGTCCAGGACATCATCGAACAGCGCATGCAGGGCGGCATTCTGCTCGCGGTAGGCTCGCAGCCGTGCGGCTTCGGCGGGATGGTCGGCCAGGTAGCGCTCGACCGCAGCCAGCCGATCCGGCGGCAGGCGGCCATCGACCCAGGCTTGCAATTCGGCTTCGTTCATTTTACTACCTTCAAATTGGCCGCTGGCGGCTGGCCCGCCATCAGCCGCCGCAGGTTCTCGCGTGCGCGGCTCAGGCGCGACATCACGGTGCCAAGCGGGATGTCGAGCGTGGCCGCCACGTCTTCATAGCGCATTTCTTCCAGCGCCACCAGCAGCAGCACTTCGCGCTGCGCCGGCGGCAGTTGCTGCAAGGCGCGCTCCAGGTCGCGCATGTCCAGCGTTCCCGACGATGGCGCGCAGGGCAGGTCGCCATCCTCCAGCTCCACCGCCGGCGGGGGCGTGCGCCGCAACTGGTCGACGTGCAGGTTGTGCATGATGCCGAACAACCAGGCGCGCAAATCCCCGTCCGTCCGCCACTGGGCGATGCGCGCCCAGCCGCGTTCCACGGTGTCCTGCACCAGGTCGTCGGCGCGGGCGCTATCGCCGGTCAGCGCCCGCGCGTAACGGCGCAGGCGCGGCAGGCAGGCCAGCAGGCGCGCATGGATCTCATCCTGCACATCCTGCATGGGCTCAATCCTTGACGACGTGCCAGATGTCCTTGACGTTGTCGCCCGCGCGGTCGCCGGCCTTCTTGTCGCCGGCGAACAGGTAAAGCGGCTTGCCCTTGTAAGCCAGCTGTTTGCTGCCGTCATCGCGGGTGATAGCCGACCACGGCGCGGCCAGTTCTCCGGAAGCGGCAACGGCCGGCCAGTTTTTCAGGCAGCCATCGAGGCAGGCGCTCTTGCCGCTGCCGGCAACGTCCTTGTCGAAGGTATACACCGTCATGCCGGCGCCATCGACATAGACGCCGTCGGTTTTTTTCAGCGGTTCGGCAGCGATGGCGGCGGTGCTCATGAGGGCGGCCAGGGTGAGTACGATAGCTTTCATTATTAACCTCCATGGGTGATGAGTATTGCGTATACGTAGCGTGTGGCCAGCTTATTCCATCCTGCATAAAATAATTTTCCTGCCAATTCTGTCACGGAGGATGCGATGAACAATTTCATGCGTGTAGCTGTGTTGTCGGCCCTGCTCGGTGTAGGAAGCGCCTGGGCTGAAGGGCTCGCCAAAGCGGACCAGAAAATGCTGACCGACCTGGCCATGGCCAATATGGCGGAAATCGAAACCGCCAAGCTGGCATTGCAAAAGACCCAGAGCGACCGGGTCAAGAGCTTCGCCCAGCAAATGGTCGATGACCACACCAAGGGGCTGGACGAAGTGCGCAAGGTGGCTGCCGCGCGCAGCGTGACCCTGCCGAGCGAACTGGATGCCAAGCACAAAGCCATGGCAGCCAAGCTGGAGAGGCTATCCGGCGACAAGTTTGACCGCAGCTATATGGAGCAGGCCGGCGTGCAGGCCCATAAGGAAGCGCACCAGCTGGTGAGCAAGGCAGAGTCGACGGCCCAGGACAGTGAGCTGAAATCGCTGGCGACCCGGCTGCAGCCCACCATCCACCAGCACCTGAATAATGCGGAACAGTTAAATGCTGCCATCAAGGGCGGCGGCGCGAGTATGGGCAGCAGCGGCACCGAGGGCAGCAGCGGCGGCGACAAGCCGGACGCCAGCTCTCGCGACAGCAAGCCCGAACGACGCTGACGGCAGCGGCAGGAGGCCGCGTTGTTGCTCGTTAAGCAAGCTTAAGCTACTTGAACACCGAAAAGTGCGGTCGTGCGGTATGATTCTCTACTGCAACACGTATTTCAAGGATATTAAGTAGTGGATTTGTTCGCGCTCGACGAAGAGCTGGCCCAGTGGGAAGCAGAATTACCGTATTCCGAGGGCGAACGCCGCCTGGAATTGCTATCCCTATTGGCTTGGCAGCTGCGCCAGCGCGATGGTGTGCGTTCGGCGCAACTTGTCGCCGAAGCAACTCCGTTGGCTGTTCTTTTGCCGCCGGCGGAAAGGCGTGTGCTGGCAGCGCGCTGGGAGCTGATCAAGGCCGAAGCCAGTTGGCTGGACGGCGACCTGGTCACTGCCAGCGCCATCGCCGAACGCGCCATGCTGGAATTCGCCCGCCGGAACGATCGGCTGGGCGCTTCCGATACCCACAGCCTGATGGCCTGGATTGCGGTCGACCGCGGCGACTCCGCCGGTTGCGAAAACGAGCTGGCGCTGGCCATTGCCGATGCCCGCGCCTCAGGCGACACCATGCGCATCGATATTTTCGAGAGCCTGGCGGCGCTATTCAGCGTGTTTCGCAATGCGCCGGCAGCCAACGAACGCTGGAGCAAACGTTTTGCCATCGACCTGGCGGGCCGGCACCCGGTGGTGGCGGGCTGGATTTCGGATTACCTTGGCACGGCGGCCTTCCAGGCGGCGGAATTCGGCCGCGCCATCAGCCACCTGATCGCGGCATTCGAGGCGGCCCTGGTTTCCGGCCAGGTTCGCCGCGCCGTGATCCTCGCTACCAATATCGGCAACGCCTTCACCCGCCTGAATGCGCACGACGCTGCGCTGGAATGGATGCAGCGCGGGCTGGAACTGGCGCGGCCCACCGGTTGGCCAATGTGCATCGGCCTGACCCAGATGCAATCGGCTGAAACGCTGCGCCACCTGGGCCAGCGGCCGGCCGCCAAAGCGCTGCTGCGCGACGCATTGCAAATGCTGGCGCCCCTGTCCGGTTCGCGCGCCTTTGTCATGGCGCTGGAGTACCAGGGCGACCTGGCACTGGACCTGGGCGACTACGAGGCGGCACTGGCCAGCTTCCGCGAACTGGAGCAGCGCGGCCACGCACTGGCCCAGAGCGATTTCCACAGCTGCGCGCGGCGCGGCCAGGCGCATGCGCTGGCGGGGCTGGGCAGGATGCAGGAGGCGCAGGCAGCGGCCATGTCGGCACTGGCGCTGGCGCGCGAGCTGAGCGACCCGTTCAGCCAGATCGCGGCCTTGCGCGTGCTGGCCGATATCCATGCCGGCAATGCGATGTCGGTGCTGCAGTACCTGCGCGAAGCGCTGATGATCGCTGCCACCATCGATGGCTATATCGTGCCGGGCGAATTGCTCGATTCAGTGGCGCGCGAGTATGCCGCAGTGGGCGACTTCGCCCGCGCCTATGAATTTTCGGTACAGGCCAATGCGGCGCGCGTGCGCAGCAACAGCCAGGAAGCGACCAACCGCGCGATTGCGATGCAGGTGCAGCACCAGACCGAGCGCGATCGCCAGCTCGCCGCCGCCGAGGCGCAGCGTGCGGAAGTGCTGGCACAGACCAGTGCCACGTTGAGCCACCTGTCCGCCATCGGCCAGGAAATCACTGCGCAACTCGATGCGTCGGCGGTGTTCCGCGCGCTCGATCGCCATGTGCATGGCCTGCTCGATTCGACCCACTTTTCGATCTTCCTGCTGGACCCGGACGGCGCGGTGCTGCATTGCGCATTCGGGGTGGAAATGGGCTTGCCGCTGCCGCCGACCCGCATCGCGCTGTCCGATCCGCAATTCAACACAGCGCGCTGCGTACGCAATCGCGATGAAATCCTGATCGAGATCGAAGACAAGTCGGATACGCCCAACCTGATCCCGGGCACCTTGCCGACATTGACGCTGCTGTTTGCGCCGCTGATGATCGGCGAGCGCGTGCTGGGCGTGATGACGGTGCAGTCCATGCTGCCGCGCGCCTACGGTGAGCGCGAACGCTTGATTTTCCGCACCCTGTGCGCCTATGGTGCGATTGCGCTCGACAATGCGGCGGCGCAGGCGCAGCTTCTGGAGAAGAACCTCGAACTGGAACGGGCCTATAGGGCGCTGGAAGAGGTGAGCCTGACCGACCAGTTGACCGGCTTGCGCAACCGCCGCTTCTTCCTGCAGCATGTGGAGTCCGACGTGGCGCTCAGCCTGCGCGGGTATGACGGGGATGGGGCCGGCGCGGACAGCGACCTGGTGTTCTACATGGTCGACCTGGACCACTTCAAGGATGTCAACGACCGCCACGGCCACGCCGCCGGCGATTCGGTCCTGGTGCAGATGAAGGACCGCCTGCGCGAAGTATTCCGCGAGTCCGACTACCTGGTGCGCTGGGGCGGCGAAGAATTCCTGGTGCTGGCGCGGGCCACCGACCGCAGTGGCGCGCATGTGGTGGCGGAGCGCATCCGCCAGGCCGTATCGTCGCGCGCTTTCGTTCTGCCGGACGGCACGCCGTTGGCGCGTACCTGCTCGATCGGCTTCGCCTGCTATCCCTTCCTGCCGTCGCAGCCTCGCCTGATGAGCTGGTCGCAGGTGGTGGAGCTGGCTGACGTGGGGCTGTACATCTCCAAGCACTCCGGGCGCGATGCCTGGACCGCGGTGCATGCGACCGATGCGGCGCAGCCGGAGGAGCTGTTCGCGCGCCTGGTGCACCAGCTGGACCAATGCGTGGCGCGCGGCGAGGCGCGCATCGTGACCAGCCTCGGGGAGCGCACTATAATCACCCCATGAGCACACATCGCTGTTCCTGGGCCAATCCAAACAATCCACGCTATATCGCCTACCACGACCAGGAGTGGGGCGTTCCATGCCGCGACGAACTGCGCCTGTTCGAGATGTTGAACCTGGAGGGCGCGCAGGCGGGCCTGAGCTGGGAGACTATCCTCAATAAGCGCGACAACTATCGCGCCGCTTTCGATGGCTGGGACGCACGCAAGATTGCCGCGTATGACGAGGCCAAGGTCGAACAGTTGCTGTGCGACCCGGGCATCGTGCGCAACCGGCTCAAGGTGAATGCCGCCATCACCAATGCGCGCGCTTACCTGCGCCTGCTGGAAGAGGGCAGCAGCTTGTCCGGGCTGCTCTGGAGCTATGTGGACGGCAAGCCGATTGTGAACCGCGTGGCTGCGCAGGGCGACCGGCCGGCGCGTACCGAGCTGTCGGACCGCATCTCAAAAGATCTCGCCAAGCGCGGGTTCAAATTCGTCGGGTCCACGATTATGTATGCGTATATGCAGGGCATCGGCATGGTGAATGACCATGACCTGGCATGCTTCCGCCACGAGGAGTGCCAGCACGGTGGCTGATTCCCGCCACGTCATCCTCGACACCGCATTCGGCAGCGGCGCCCAGTTCCTTGCAAGCTTGGCGCGCCGCAGCGCCGGGCACCTGCACTACCTCGCGATCGCCCCATCCGTCCCCGGCGCATCGGCGCTGGCGGCGCTGGCCGCCGCCGCTCCCGGCCTGGCCGCGCAATGGCCGCTCGACGTGCCAGGCCTGCATCGCCTGCATGCACCTGCCGAACGCCTGACGCTCGACCTGCTCATCGGCCCGGCCGAAGCCTGGCTGCCCGAAATTGTGGCCCGCATCGATGAATTCATCATCGCCGAACCGCTCGGCCAGGTCCGCGCCCTGCAACGCCTGGCTGCGCCGGCATCCACGCTGCGCATGCGCCAGCCCGACGAGCAAGCGCTGCGCTGTTTGCGCGCCGCCGGCTTCACCGTCACCGGTGAGCCGGAAGCTGGATGGCAGCACGCTGCCTACACCAGCCGCAAGCCGCAACCGCCGTGCGCCCCAACGCCCGAACGCCGCGCCGTCGTGATCGGCGCCGGCGTGGCAGGCAGCGCAGCGTGTGAACGCCTGGCTGCGCGCGGCTGGCAGGTCACCCTGATCGAGCGTCATGACGCTCCCGCGCAGGAAGCGTCCGGCAACCGTGCCGGTATCTTCATGCCCCTCCTGTCGAAAGACGACAATATCCCCACCCGCCTGACGCGTGCCGCCTACCTGTACGCCCAGCGCGCATGGCAGAACCTGGGCGGCCTCGATCCGGACGCGCCGGGCGCCGAGGCAGGGGAGGGTGCAATCCGCGGCAATCGATGCGGCGTGCTGCAACTTGCGCGCGACGCCGAACACGCGCTGCTGCAGAAAGAAGTCGTCGACACCTGGCGCTACCCCGAACAATACGTGCGCTGGCTCGACGCACAGCAGGCAAGCGCCATGCTCGGCGCCCCAACACCCTATGGCGCCTGGCACTTCCCCGAAGGTGGCTGGGCTACACCGGCCTCCGCCTGCCGCGCCATGCTGCAAGCGTGTGGCGACAAGCTGCAGCGCATCTTCCATACCGAAGCCTTGCACATCGAACGCTCCGGCAGCGAATGGAACGTGCTGGACGCCCAAGGCAAGCTGCTCGCCACGGCACCGGTCGTCGTGCTGGCAAACGGCGCCGGTGCCACCGCGCTTGAACCGGCGCGCGAGCTGCCGCTCTACACCATGCGCGGCCAGGTCACCCACCTGCAGGAAGGCAGCTTCCCCAGCCTGAATCTGGTGGTTTGCCGCGAAGCCTATATGACGCCGCCGGTCGACGGCATCATTTGCGTCGGCGCCACCTACGACAAGTCCGCCGCACGCCAGCTCTGGCAATCCAGCCAGGACGAAAACCTGCTGCGCGCAGAAGAGATCCTGGGCAACCCGCATGGCGCAGGCGCTCCGCTGCAAGGCCGCGTGGGCTTCCGCACCATGGCTCCCGACCGCCTGCCGCTGGTGGGCCCGCTGCCCGACAACGCAAACCAGGCCCGCACCGAACGCCTGCGCGACCTGCCGCGCCACCCGGGCCTCTACGCCTTGCTTGGCTACGCCAGCCGTGGCCTGATCTGGGCGCCCCTCGCCGCCGAAATCCTGGCCTGTCAACTGGAAGACGAGCCCCTTCCCATCGAAGCAACACTGGCCGCCGCACTGGACCCCGGACGCTTCCTGCTCAAGCAGCGGCGCAAGCTATAATGGTTTCCTATCCAATGGCTGGAGAATCCATGGAAGAGCGCGCCGGCTCGCCAGAGCTGTTCATGTTCCTTGCCTCCACGGTGCACGACATGAAGAATTCCATCTGCGTGCTGACCGGTACGCTGGAGAACCTGCTTGTGCAGGCAGGGGATTCCGCGCAAGACAATCCGGCCTACCCGCAGATGGCGCAAATGCTGTACCAGTCCAAGCGCCTGAACGACCACCTGATCCAGCTACTAGCGCTCTACAAGGAAGTCGGCCGGCCCAATTACCCCTTCGACCCGACTCCGGTGCAGGTCAGCGAAGTGGTCGATCAGCTGGTGGCCCAGCAGCGTGTCCTGCTGCAATCGAAAGGCATCCGGCTCGATACCGGATTCCCGCCAGGCCTGATCTGGACCCTTGACGAAGACCTTGTTCTGGGCCTGCTGGCGCATGCGATCAACAATGCCGTGCGCTACACGCGCGACCGCATCGCCCTCACCATTCGCGAGCACGATGGCTTCCTGGAGGTGCGTGTGGAAGACAACGGCAGCGGCTTCCCGCCCAATATGCTGGAGGCAGGCCAGGTTACAGGGCAGGGCATCAACTTCCTGACCAATAGCAGCGGCCTGGGCCTGTATTTCGCCAGCGAAGTTGCCAAGTCCCATAAACATCGCCAGCGCCAGGGCAGCATTGCGCTGGAAAACGGCGGCATGCTGGGCGGCGGCTGCTTCATCCTGCGTTTGCCATGAACGCGCCCGCCGTCACCACAGCTGTCGCAGCAGCGACGGAAAAAGAACCCGGTATCAATTGGGCCGACAGGCGCTACCTGATCGTGGACGACTTTGTCGGGGTGCGCCAGTTGCTGCGCGAAGCCTTACGCAGTCTGGGCGCACGCCATATCGACCAGGCCTCGAGCGGCGGCGAAGCAATGGGCCTGCTGGCGCGCGTGCAATACGACGTGATCCTGTGCGACTTCAACCTGGGCGAAGGCAAAAGCGGGCAGCACGTGCTGGAAGAAGCCCGCACTCGGGGCTTGCTGATGCCAAGCTGCGTGTGGCTGATGGTCTCCGCGGAAAAAAGCGTGGAGGCGGTAATGGGCGCCGCCGAGCACCAGCCCGACGCCTACCTGATCAAGCCGATCACCGAAGGCGTGCTGCTGACGCGCCTGAACCGCGCCTGGCAGAAAAAGCAGATATTCCAGGACATTGACGAGGCCTACCTGGAAAAGGATTACCTGCGCGCCGCCAAACTGTGCGCGGAAGCGGCAGGTCGCAACAAGCTGCACGAAGTCGACCTGATGCGCATGCGCGCCACCTTGCTGCTCAAAGCCGGCGAGACGGAGCAAGCACGCCTGGTCTACGAAAAAGTACTGCAAGAGCGCGACTTCAACTGGGCCCGCACCGGCATCGGCAAGATCCGCATGGCCAACGGTGAAGACGAAGCGGCGCGCCAGATGTTCCAGGGGGTGATTGCCGAGAACCGCTTCTACCTGGACGCCTACGACCAGTTGGCCAAGTCCTTGCAGAACATGGGCCGCATCGAGGAAAGCTGCGATGTGCTGGAGCGCGCTGCCAGGATGTCGCCCAATTCGGTGCCGCGCCAGCGCGCGCTGGGCACGACCGCGCTCAAGCTGGGGAATATCCCGCTGGCCGAGCGGGCCTTCCGCAAGTGCCTGCAGATTGGCGAATACTCGATCATGAAGACGGTCGACGCCTACTTCGGCCTGGCGCGCGTGCTGGGCCAGAAGAACGACGCCAAGGAGGCCTTGCTGCTGCTGGCTGCGGCGCAGCGCGACTTCTCCGGCAGCATGGTGGAGCTGCGCTCCAAGATTACCGAAGGCCTGGTGTACCACGAGAGCGGCGACTACCGCCGTGCGCGCAAGTCCGGCGACGAGCTGGAAACCATGCTGAAACAGGACAGCGAACGGCCTGACACGGCGACCTGCCTGGAACTGGCCACCTTGCTGTTTGCTGTCGGCGTGAAAGATGCGCCGATCGAGCTGCTGTGCTACGTGGTGCGCAACAATGACGAGAACACCGTCATCCACGACGAAGTACAGCGCATCTTCGACAAGGCCCGCATGGGCGAGGAGGGTGCCGCCTTCATCAACACGGCGCGCAGGGAAGCGTCGGAGCTGATGAACAAGGGCGTGCTGCTATGGAAGACCAATAAGCTGGACGATGCGGTGGAATGGATGCGCGAAGCGCGCCGCAACCTGCCTGACAATATGCGTATCCTGTTCAACTTCGCCCAGATCCTGATCTCGCACATGCAGGCCAAGGGCTATAACGACACCCTGATGTCGGAAGCGAATGATGTACTGATGCACGTTGACCGGATTGCACCGGGCCAGCAGCGCTTTGCGCAGCTAATCGAGCAGTTGCAAAAGTTGATTCCCGGCCGGATGTCGGCGGAAGAAATCGAAGCCGAGCTGAAGGCCGCCATGAAAGATGACCACGACAAGGAGTGATCCATGCGCGATATCGCCAAAGAGGTCTATAGCAAGATGAAGGTCGGGGCTGCTGCCTGGATTCGTCCAGTCAGCGCGAAAGGGGACACGCTGGAATCCTTCCAGACCGCACACGACGCGGCCAGGGCCATGGAAGACGAAGGCTTGATCAATATCATGAAGGTGCAGCGCGATGAGGATGGCCTGATTGAGGCCATCCGTATCCAGAAGCTGAATTAAGGCTTCGGCGCTTTCGGGGCGTGCTTGGCGGCTGGCTTGCGCGCCGCCGGCTTGGCCGCTGGTTTGCTGGCGTCGTGCGCGGCGCCGTTCCTGGCTGCTGCCGGTTTGGCGACCGGGTCGGCAGCCATGGCCGTGTTGACGGCTTGCGCAAACTGTTCCTGCAGCAGGTTCCACCAGGCGGCGGGATTGGCCATCTGGTTGGCGGCGGCGCTGGCGCTGTCGTGCGCAGCAGGCTTGGCGTCGGCGGCCGGTTTGTCGTCTGGTTTGTCGCCTGGTTTGTCGGCCGGCCTGGCGGCTTCGGTCGCCGGCTTGTCGGCAGGCTTGGCAGCTGCCGGCTTGGCAAACGGATCGTTGTGCGGCGCTTGCTGCACAGCGGCAGCCAGCGATTGCCCCATCGATTTGAGCGCCGCGATGGTGCCGCGCTGCACTTCCAGCGCATGGATGCTCGAACGCAGCATGGTGGCGTTCAGGTTGAGCCAGGACTCGACCGCTTTCAGCTCGCTGATTTTCTTGTCCAGGTCATCCACCGACAGCGTCGGCGCGGCGATGCCGGGCATACTGATGCCTGGCACGCCCATGCTCCCCCACAGGGATTTAACGAAGTCCAGCGTATCCGTCATGACTGCAGCGCCGGGGATGTGGGGCATTTGTGGATTGCTCATTTCGGGTCTCCGAGGGTAGGTGGTTTAGCGTAGCACACAGCTCTCCCAGACAGCAACGAGCAGCAGCACGGCAACGCAAGCGCCGGTGGCCAGCAGCGGGGAAAGGTGCAGCACCATCGACAGCATGCCCAGCACCAGCAGCAGGGCGATGCCGAGCAAATGGGAAAGCGGCGGCCAGGCGCGCGTATGCGCCAGCCATTTGAACACGGCAGTACCGCTCAGGAAGAGCAGCGGGCCGCCGATGATGGCCGCCAAGGCGGCCGCGCTGCCATGGTGGGGATGGCTCAGCACCAGCTCATCGCCCACGGCACCGACGATGATGCCCGCCACGATCGGAATGTGCAGGTAGGTGTAGTTGTTGCGCGCATGGCGGCCCGGCGTTTCGGAATGCACGATGCGGTGATGCCCTTGTTCCAGCCCGTGGTCGAAATACAGCCACCACATCAGGATCGCCCCCATCACTGCCAGCAGGAAGGCCAGTACGGTAGCGCGATCGAAAGCCAGGTCGGCAAACGTGGCGCCGGTCACCAGCAGCGATTCGCCGAGCGCGATGATGATGAACAAGGCGCAGCGTTCGGCCATATGGCTGCCGTCGACATTCCAGTCGGCCAGCGTGGAGCGGCCCAGGCCAGGCACGAAGTAAAACATGACCGGCCCCAGCATATCCACCGCCAGCGCGCCGAGCCACCACGCCAGGCGCGATTCGGGAGCCGCCAGGCCACCGGCCAGCCACAGCGCGCCGCTGGCGCCAAGCCACAAAGCGATGCGCACGAAATTGCAGCGCAAAGCGGCATCTTCGCCGCGGCTGGCTGCCAGCATTGCCAGCGTGCGGCCAAGCTGCTGCACCAGGATGGAAGCGCCGAACAGCCAGCCCAGGTCGGTGAAGGCGCGCGGGATCGAAACCGACATCAGCAGGCCCGCCGCCAGCAGCGCGAACAGGGCAGCGCGCACGGATTTCTTCTCAGGGTCGAACCAGTTGGTAGCCCAGACCGTGTAGATCCAGACCCACCAGGTCGCCAGGAACAGCAGGCCGACCTGCAATGCGCCTTCGGCATCCAGCCTTTTCAGCAGGGTGTGGGAAAGCTGGGTAACGGCAAACACGAATACAAGATCGAAAAACAGCTCGACCATGCCGACCTTGCCGGAATCGGCCTGGCCGCGCTGGCGCAAAAGGGACATCGGGACTCCTGGTCAGAATATCCGGCAAATTATGCCATTGAGCGTGCTGTCAGCGGAAATGGGGGGCTACACGTTAAACTAGCGACCATGACGATCGTTACACTTCCCCGCCACCGCCGCCGCATCATTGCTATCTGTGCTGCCACCGTGGCACTGCATTTTGTGACGATCAACTGGGTCAGTGGCCGCATTGGCGCGGCCGAGCGCGAACGCGATACGGAAAAAAATGTCATCAGCGCGGAGCTGCGCCCGCCGCCGCCGCCCGATCCGGTAGTGCCGGAGCCGGTCAAAGCGCCGCCGCCCAAGCCGAAGCCCAAGCCGAAGCCGAAGCCGAAGCCGCCCAAGCCCGCCCCGCCGCCTGAAGAAGCGGCGCCGGTCGGCGAACCCGCGCCGGCGGAAACTGCGCCTGCGGAGCCGGAAGCGGCTGCGCAAGGCGGCCAAGCGGGCGCTGCGCCGGCCACCGCTGGCGTAGAATCCGCGCAAGCGCAGCCTGAAGCTGCGCCACAGGCCGAGCCGCCAGCCGAGCTCACACGCTGGAAGGTCGCCTTGCCGCCGTCCGCCCGGTTCGAACTGGACGTCAGGCGCAAGGACGCGGACGGCACCAACTGGAGCGGATCGGCCAGCATTGGCTGGCAGACGGACGGCGCCAGTTACAAGGCGACGCAGGAAGTTGGCATCAGCCTGCTGATCGCGCGCGTCAACCTGCTGGAAGTGAACAGCGAAGGCACGATCAACGAATTCGGCATCGCCCCTGCGAAGTTCAGCGAGAAACGCCGCAACCGTTCGGCCACCGCCACCCACTTCAACCAGCAGGAGCAGAAGATCACCTTCTCCGCCAGCGAACGCAGCGTGCCGCTGACAGCGGGAGCGCAGGACCGCGCCACGGTGCTGTTCCAGCTGGCCGGCATCGGGCGCGCGGACGTCAACCAGTTCGGCAAGCCGATGGAGATCCTGGTCGGTGAAGACCGCAACGCCCAGGTCTACAGCTTCCTGCTGGTGGGCGAAGATGAGATCGAAACCAAGATGGGCAAGCTGGTGACCTGGCACCTGGCGCGCCCGCCCAAGCCCGGCAGCTACAGCGCCAGGCTGGACATCTGGCTGGCGCCAAGCCTGGACTGGTATCCGGTGCAGATCCGTAATACGGAAAGCAACGGCGCCGTCACCACCCAAACCGTCACACGCATCATCAAGTAAGGATGTCGCCATGCGCAGTACCCTGATTACCCTGGCCCTGGCCTTCGCTGCCACCACCGCCAGCGCCGCCAAACCCGATTATCCGGTCGCCAAGCGCGCCACCAGCCTGCCGCCGTCGGCCGACCTGTCGTATGCCGTCAAGGGCAGCAACCACGGCTTCCCGCTGGCAGGCACCGGCACGATCGCCTGGCGCCAGGGAGAAGGCAGCTACTCGCTGCACAGCGAAGCGCGTTCCAGCCTGTTCGGCAAAGTGCTCGAGCAGCGCAGCGAAGGCACGCTGGACGGCTACGGCCTGGCGCCCGCCACCTTCTACGAAAAACGCTTCCGCAAGGAGCCGACCACCACCCGTTTCGAGCGCGACACGCGCCGTATCGAGTTCGAGGACGGCAAAACGAGTTACGCCATCCGCGGCGGCGAACAGGACCGCAGCAGCGTGACCTTCCAGCTGGCGATCCTGGCCCGCGCCACCCCGGACAAGTTCACGCCTGGCAGCGAATGGACCTTCTTCGTAGCCGGCCGGCGGGACGGCGAGCCCTGGACCTTCCGCGTGGTTGGCAGCGAAACGCTGGAAAATCCCACCCTCGGCGAACAAAAGGTACTGCACTTCAGCCGCAAGCAAGTCGGCGGCCATGAGCAGCGGGTCGACCTGTGGCTGGCCCCCGACCTCGACTGGTACCCGGCGCGCATCCTGTTGAAGGAAGAAGACGGTGATTCCTTCGAGCAAGTCCTAGAGAAAGTCAACCGAAAATAGCCACACCCGGCCTGTTATACTTGCACCCTCAAAGTCGGGGCTTGCTACCAATTTGAAAGTCGGGGTCAGCTCCGGCAATCGGACATTTCGCTATGCGAAATGTCCGATTGCCGGAGCTGACCCCGACTTTCAAATTGGTGGCCGACCCCGGTTTTAATTACTGGAGCGCAATGATTGATTTGATGGCAAGTGCGGCCCCGGCCGACACCAACCCGACGGAGCAAGAGCAGCAGGACGCCCTGCAGGCCCACTTCCAGCCCCATATTTCCGCCGACGAGATCGAGCAGGTCTATCACCTGAAGCGCGCCCAGCCGCTGCTGCAGGTGTTTACTGCATTGTTCCACGGCGGCTTCGAGGGAGTGCTGGTGCGCCTGCTGGTCCTGCGCGAACTTGCAAATGAAACAACTTCGTCCGCGTTTTCGCGCGCCGATATCAACACGCGCCTGGCCTACCTGCTGCCGGAAAGCCTGGAAACGGTGCTGAACCGCCTGCGCTCCAACGGCCTGCTGGCGTGGGATGCGCAGCAATCGGTATACCGCGTGACGCCGATGGCGCGCAATGTGCTGGCCTCGATCGACAGCCTGCTGGCGCTGGCTGCTCCGGAAGACGACGATGCCGAAATGGGTTTCCTGCTGTCGCAGGTGGCGGGCGCGCAAGCCGTGGGCGGCATCACCACCGAGCAGCTGCAGCATTTGCTGGGCCGCCTGGTCGACCTGACCGAAGAATTCCGCGACGCCATCGCGTCCGGTTCCGAATTCCGCCTGCGCGAATCGCAGGCAAAGTGGCACCAGGCCTGCGATTGGGTCGAGAAGGGCTCGGTGATCCTGCGTGCCATTACCACTGACGAAAATGCGGACAGTGCCACGCACCGCGCCGCGCAAGCCATCGGCCGTGCCCAGTCGCAGCTGCTGAACATGCAGGGCATGTTCTCGCGCGCACTGAACCAGATCGAGCGCCAGCGCGTGCACCTGGGCCAGTCCGGCCTCTCTACTACCGACATCAAACGCTGGCTGCTGGCCCATGAGGACCTGTCTTCGCTGGCGCTTGATGCGATCGACCAACCGGTGAAACCGCTGTTCATCACGCCTGCCGAGATGATCGACGTCGCCGAGACAGAATTAATGACAGAACGTGCCAATAACACTGGGCTGAACGGCCTGCCTGCCGGCCAGGATGCGCCGACCACGATCAACGATACCCCTGCGATGCAGAGGGAGCTGGACGACTGGCTGGCCCGCCTGTCCGACTTCGCGCAGCTGAACAACTTCCCGGCCGTGGCCGAAGGCTCTCCGCGCGAAGTCAAGGTGCACGAAGCGCTGCTGCCGGCATCCTTCGCCCTGGCGTCCTACCGCGCGTCGATGCTGCCGTTGCTGGGCGACGAGGCCGAGGCGTCGATGCAGGGCACCACAGCCGACCTGGCGCGCCTGCCGGTGCGCTTCTCGCCGCAAGACGAGATGGTGCAACTGCCCGACCTGGAGATCGCCGCCATATCCCTGGCCGCGCTGACCCTCGAATTAGACAAAGAAAGTCCGAAGTCCGATGAGTGACGATACCCAAATCCTGATCGCGCGCCTGGTAGCGCACCAGACCCTGCGCCGCGACGACAAGATGGTCAAGCGCGCCCTGTCGGACGAGTTGTTCCGCGCCGAAGTCGATGCCCGCCTCGCCGCCTGCGGCATGAAGCTGCTGGATAACGTCTACGCCGACCACGTCACGCTGGCCCTGCACCGCAATATCGAGCCGAAGGTATTCGGCGCCAAAGACACCTGGCAGAACAATAATTTCGGCCTGGCGCGCGACGGCGTGGCCCTGCTGGTGGTGCTGTGGGCGCTGATCATCCTGCCCAAGCGCGAACGCCAGGAAACCCACCAGGCGGCGGACGACGACCAGAACGATATGTTCGGCAACGACAAGCCGGTGCCGCGCGCGGAAGACACTTCGATCGGCATCCCGTACAAGGCGCTGCTGGCCGACTTCGGTGACAAGCTGGGCAAGAAGACCCGCATGGACATGAACCTGGGCATCCTGGGCAAGCTCGGTTTCATCGAGCGCCGCGGCGAGATCATCGTCGAAGGCCCGCTGCTGGACCTGCTGATGGATACCGACCTGCTGAAAGAGCGCATCATCAACGGCGCCCTGGCCGACGTGTTCAAGCGCGCCCCGGCGCAGATCGTGCACATTCCGCGTGAAGTGCTGGCTGCAGCCAACGACGCCGAGCCGCAGCAAGCGGCCAATGAAGAAACTCCAACGGAAGAATAAGCGATGTTCCAAATCAAATCCCTTGAGCTGGTCCACTGGGACTACTGGCAGCGCATCAAGAACATTCCGCTGGATGCCAAGATCATCACCATCGCGGGCCAGAACGGCTCCGGCAAGACCACCTTGCTGGACGCGCTGCGCACGCTGTTCGGCCTCGATTGCTCGATGGGCCGCACCTACAAGCATTACGCCCGCCACAGCGGCCAGCAGACCGCCTGGCTGCGCGCCGTGGTGGATAACAAGCCGCGGGGCAAGCAGCTGTCCAACCGTCCGTTCCGCAGCAGCGGTTTCTTCGCTGAAGACGAAGTAACCCTGTTCTGCCAGGTGCAGAAGAACGGCGGCGACTGGAAGCGCCAGTACCTGATGCGTCCCGGTAACGTGGACATCGAAGAAGTCACCGAAGCCAACGACTGGCTGGGCGTGGAGAACTACCGCAAGCGCCTGGCCAATGCCGGCCTGTCGCAAGCAATGTCCAAAGTGCTGGCGCTGGAGCAGGGCGAAACCGACAAGCTGTGCGAATACGCGCCGCGCCAGTTGCTGGACCTGGTGTTCCAGGTATTCGGCGACAAGGAAGTGCTGGATGCCTACGACGAGGCCAAGCGCCACCAGCGCGATACCGAGGAAGAGCTGAAGCGCTTCGAGGCCGAACTGGAGGGTTCCAAGACCAACCTGGAGGGTCTGCGCCTGCGCGTGGCCAATTACCACCAGTGGGAAACGCTGCACAAGGAACGCCGCAACCTGCAGGAAGAAGTGCTGCCATCGCTGGAATACCACGAGGCGCGCGAGAAGTCCGCTAACGTCAGCCGCCAGTTGCGCGAAGCGCGCAAGCCGTTGGCGCAGGCCGACCAGGTGCTGGCCGACAAGCGCAATGAAGTAGCCAAGCAAGCCAAGGCGTTGCAGGATGCGCAGCAGCAGGAAACCCTGCTGGAACAGGAACAGACTGCGCTGACTTCGCGCCTGAACCACATCAACGGCAAGCTCAAGCCGCTGGAATCGCTGGCGGAGCAGAAGTCCCGCCTGCAAAAGCTGGCTGCCGAATCCGGCGCGGACGTGGCCGATGCCGCAGCGGAACTGGAAACCAAGGAAGCCGAGCTGCTGAAACTGCGCTCGCAGCGCGACTCCGTGTCCAACCGCATCGCGCAGGACAAGGCTACCATCAATGCGCTGTCGGGCAAGAGCGCCATGCCGGAGCCGGACAATGTGCGCGCCATGCGCCGTGCCCTGAACGATGCGGGCATCCCGCACGCCATGCTGTCGGATATCGTCGAAGTGACCGATCCGAAGTGGCAGGGTGCGGTTGAGGGCGTGCTGGGCGGCTATGCCTCCGTGGTGCTGCTGGAGCGCTCGTCCGATGCGTCTTCCGCCTACCGCCTGGCGGAAAAGGAGCGCTATCGCCACTTCATCGTGCCCGATTGCGTGAAGGCGCACGAACCGAAGAACCAAAGCCTGCTGTCGGTGGTGAAGTTCAGCGGCCTGGCACCGGAATGGCTGATCGACCAGCTGTCGCGCATCACCCGCGTGGAGTCGGTGGAAGACGGCGCCAAGCTGGGCAATATCGAAGAATGGATCACGCCGGAGGCCTACCACAAGGAACGCCGCGGCGGCCGCTCGCTGTTCGTGGAAGCGTCGCGCTACCGCTTCGGTTCGGCCGGCAAGACCTCGCGTATGGACGCGATCCAGAAGAACCTGCCGAACCTGGAAGCCGAAGAAGACAAGTACACGCTGCAGATTTCCAAGCTGGCCTCGGAAACTTCCGCACTCAAAGCCCGCCTGGCCGGCGTCGATGCGGTGAAGGAGCTGTCGGCCCGCACCGGGGAATTCGACGAAGCCGCACGCTCCGCCGTGCCGCTGCGCGCCGAGCGCCTGGAAGTGGGCTCGCGCCTGGGCGAGCTGCAAGGCCTGATGAAGAACGCCACCGTGGCCCGTACCAAAGCCGACACCTCGTGGCAAAGTGCCCGCATGTCGCTGTCCGAAGCGGAAGCCGGCATGCGCCTGAACTTCAAGCGCCAGATGGAGCAGCGCTCCGACCACGCACGCGCCATGCTGGCGCTGCGCCGCCAGTGGCGCCACCTGCCGGGCGCCTGGCGCCGTCCTGCGCGCCGCCAGGCGCTGGTACAGCAGCACCAGAACGCGCACCAGGTCGACCTGCGTATTGCCAGCCTGCAGGCCTCGCTGGCGCGCGACGACTGGGAACTGGATGCGACCGTGATCGACCAGTATGCTCGTTTGAACGAGCAGCTGTCGAACCGGAAGTCGGAAACCGAAGAGCGCCGTTACCAGAACAACCGTGCGATCGAAGCGACCGCCAATGCGCGCGGCGCCTACATCGAGCGCCTGCGCTACACGATCAAGACCTATTCGTCGAACATCAAGGAACTGGGCGCGCTGGCCAATATCGACGTGCACGTCGAGCCGGTCAAGCTGGAGAATGACGACCTGCTGCTGTCGCAAGCGGGCCTGCAGGTGCGCTTCAAGTTCGACGGCAAGGGCCCGATCGGCCTGAACGACGGCGAAGCGTCGGGCGGCCAGCAGGTGATGAAATCGCTGGTGCTGCTGATTGGTTTGCTGAAGTCGGAAGACGGCTCCGGCGGCTTCGTGTTCATCGACGAACCGTTCGCCCACCTGGACATCCGCAACATCCAGCTGGTCGGCGAGTTCCTGAAGAACACCGACGCACAGTACCTGATGACGACGCCGCTGACCCACAACACCGACGTCTACGATCCTTCCGACCTCACGCTCATCACGAGCAAGAAAAAGAAAGACACCCAGTGGGCGCAGCCGATCTTCGTGCTGCAGCGCCGCCAGGCCGCCGCCGCCTGACCGCGGCTGGCCGCACGTCACGCTGGACCAGCGGCGAAGAGTCAAAGGCTGCCATCGCGCTCAAGCTGGGTGTGTGCCTGGCTTATCTGGTTGCGTCCCTATACAGCCCCGCACGTCAATGGCTCGGCTGGCGGGCTGCCCAGCATTACGTGGCCGTTCCAGTGAATATGCGCAAGCTGGAAATGGAGGCCTATGGCGCGCAAGGCGCAGGCACCCATCTTGGCATGGGTCGATCCGCAACATCCGTCGAATGCGGTGGTGGACCGGGAATCGTATGACGACCCGGGGAACTTTGTCATCGCCGGCGTGGCCTTAGCCGCCTTTGTTCGGGGCCGCCTACTATTTCGTGCCGCGCTGCCTGAACCGGCGCGCAAGACGGTACGGCGGCTTAATCGTTCGTGGTGACCCCGATGGCCTGGTACAAAGGGCAGAACTTGAGCGTGCCCGTCAGCAGCGGCACCACGCCAATCCAGCCCCACAGGCCGATCAGGCCGAATAGCGAAGCCGCGATCAAACCCAGGCCGACGGCAACGCGCAAGGCACGGTCCACCGTGCCGATATTTTCAATCATGGTCATGTGCTTTCTCCTCTCAACTGGCAACCAGTATGGGAAAGCCCGGCGTTGCCGGGAATGACCTGGATCAACTTAAGCGTGTGCTCAGGCTGCTTCTTTGGAGCAGGCGCCAAGAATGCCGTCGAGTTCCTTCTTCAATGCCAGTGCCACCGGCCGGCCGCGGATGCGGTTCACCATTTCGAAGAATGTGATGCGCATCGCTTTCAGATCCTCCAGCGTCTGCGCCGCTTCCAGCTTGGCCTGCAGGACCTGGCCGCGCAGGCCCAGGGTTGGCTCGATGGTGCGCGCATAGAATTCCCGCGCCTGCTTGTATTGCGCAGCGAGTTCTTCTTCGGTAGGCAGGATCGGCATGATGGTAATCGGCGGCGCTTCGCCTTCTTCGATGAAACCTTGTGCCAGCAGTTCCTGCACGGCCCCGGCATCGAGCCCGAGTCCGGTGACTTTCGGCAGCAGCTCTTCCATTGGATGGCGGCCGTCAATCATCACCAGCAGGGTACGCATACGGGTTTGCAGCCCATAGGTGCGCGCCGAGATCTCTTCCCGGCCCTTAGCGGTCTTGTTGTAAGTCGTCATAAGAATATTTCCTAATGGCAATCATTTTGTGTGAATTTAGAATACACGACCTTTAAGGATTTGACATCGGTTGAAATATCGTCTTTAATTTCTGTAACGACAGAAAAAAATGAAAAATAACATAATTCAACAACTATTCATTCTGGAACCGGTGAAACTCCGTGAGTTTCGTCATGTTAAAGGAGTGGAAGATAAATTTCACTATTGTAGTTTTTTCGTCACAAAGGAAGCTGGTCCATGTCCGTACTGACCTTGTATTTCGATGATGCCTGCCCGTTTTGCCGGCGCGAGATGGCGCGCCTGCGGCGCTGGGACCACTCCGGCCAGCTGGAATTCGTCGATATCGCGGCCCAAGGGTTCGATCCCGCCCCACTGGGCGCCAGCCTGGCCGCTATGAACACCGAACTGCACGGCTTGCGTGCCAACGGCACCATGCTGGTCGGCACCGACGCCATCCTCGAGGCATATACGCTGGTGGGCCGCTCCTGCCTGGTATGGCCATTGCGCGTGCCTGCACTGCGGCCACTGCTGGCATCGGCCTATCGCAGCTTCGCCCGCAACCGTTACCGCATTTCGCGCTGGCTCAGGATCGGCGCTGCGCGCCCCGCATGCGATGGCGACCGCTGCCAAATCTATTTTGGAGGTAAAGATGGAGCGTAAATGGCTGGTGCGCTGGATGTACGCCAGCGCCGCCGCACACTTGCTGGTCGGCCTGGCACTGCCATGGGGTGCCAGCGCGGCTGCCCTGGACTGGTACCTTGCCTGGCTGGGCCCGGCCTCGACGCGGCCGCAGCACGCCTGGTGGATGGCGCTATTCGGCCCGACCATCCAGTGTGTCGGGCTGTGGATGCTGGCGCTGGTGTGGTTTGGCGACCAGCGCCGCGAGCAGGCGGCCTGGCTGTGGGTGGCGGCCGGCATGCTGCTGTGGGGGCCGCAGGACATCATGGTTTCGCTGCGCGCCGGGGTATGGCCGAACGTGTGGCTCGACATCGCCACGCTGGCGCTCATGCTGCCCGCCGCCTGGCGCCTGTACCGGATCGACGCTGCTGCCCGCGATGCCGGCGAGGCATTGCCGGCGGTCGGTGAAGGAGAGCTGTTCCGCAAAATCCTCGGCAGTGAATGGAACAAGCTGCACCCCGACATCCAGCAGCGCTTCGCCAAGAATCCTGCACCCGGCAAGCCGCTGCTGTACTACGGCACCTTGTCGGAGCTGAGCGCGTCGCGCTTTGGCAAGCTGCTTGGCTACATCAGCAGGCCCTTCATCCAGGGTGCGCTGATCCCCTATAGCGACAGTGGCTTCCCGGTCGACATCCAGGTCTACGGCAAGCCAGGCTCGCAGAACATCTACAAGCAGCGTATCTACATGCTGAACGGCCGCAAGCCGATCAAGTTCACCTCCTACATGGCGGAGAGCGAGCGCGGCGAAGTGCTGGAATACGTGGGCCTGGGCCTGGGCATGAAACTCAAGCTGCACGTCGCCGACGGCAACCTGCATTTCACCAGCGACGGCTATTTCTGGGACATCCTGGGCTGGCGCATTCCACTGCCGGGCGTGCTCACGCCGGGCAAAACCTTCCTGCGCCATTGCAATGAGGCGCCCAACCGTTTCAACATCCGTATCGAAATCCGCCACGCGCTGTTCGGCACGACGTTCGTGCAGGCAGGCGTCTTCCGCGAAAGGCGCGAGGCGGAGAAGGAGGCAGCATGAATACGCATTTACTTGCATTGCAGCTCATGGCCGCACAAGGCTGCCTGGGCGCGTTCGACACGCTCTACCACCATGAATTGACGGAAGCCTTGCCGCAGCGCGCCACGGCACGGCGTGAGCTGGCCATTCATGCAGTGCGCGCGACGATTTACGGCGTGCTGTTCGTCGGCTTGTCGGCCTGGGTGTGGCAGGGCGCCTGGGCGTGGGTCCTGCTTGCGCTGTTCGGCGTCGAGATCGTCCTCACGCTGTGGGACTTCGTCGTGGAGGACCAGACCCGCCTGCTGCCGGCAACCGAGCGTGTGACGCACACCGTCCTTGCAATTAACGGCGGCGCCTTCATCACGCTGCTGGTGTTGGGAATGCCGCTCGCCATGGAGGCGCCCACCGGCTTCGCCTATGCGCCCCAAGGCTGGCTAAGCGTCTTCCTCGCCCTGTGCGGCGTTGGCGTGCTGGTATCCGGCATTCGCGATGCATTTGCGTCGCGCGCCCTGCCTGGCGCCGCAGCGGACAAGGTCCGCTTCGACGGCCCATCGCAAACGGTGCTCGTGACCGGCGCCACCGGTTTCATTGGCTGTTCGCTGGTGCCTGCCTTGCTCGCCAGCGGCCACCGGGTGATTGTGCTGTCGCGCGAGCCGCGCAAGGCGGCATGGGAGTTCGGCGGCGCGGTGCGCGCGGTGGGCAGCATGGCCGACTTGTCGCCAGCGGAGAATATCGACGTCATCATCAACCTGGCAGGCGCCCGCATCCTCGGCTGGCGCTGGAGCGAGCGCCGCAAAGCAGTGCTGCGCAACAGCCGCAGCGGATTGACGCAGGGCGTGGTGGACTGGATCGCAGGCGCGGCGCGCAAGCCGCGCCTGTTGATCAATGCTTCCGCGGTCGGCTACTACGGTATCCAGCCGCAAGGCGGCGAACATGTGTTGAACGAGGCTAGCCCGCCGCAGGCGATCTTCATGTCGCAGCTGTGCCAGGAATGGGAGGCGGCGGCCAGCCGCGCACGGGAATATGGTGTGCCAGTTGCGCTGGCACGTTTCGGCGTGGTCTACGGCCGTGGTGGCGCGCTGCAGCCGATGCTGCTGCCGATCAGGCTGGGCTTCGGTGGCCGCATGGGCACAGGGCGCCAGCGCAATTCGTGGATACACATCGCCGACTTGCTGGGTGCCATGGCCCACGTCTGGCGCTTAGGCGCCAATGCCGACGGCGCCTGGAATTTCACTGCTCCCGAGCACCCGACGCAACTGGAATTCACCCAGGCCGCCGCTGCCGAACTGCATCGCCCCAGCATGATGCCCACGCCCGCGTGGCCGGTGGAGCTGCTGCTGGGCGAACAATCGGCACTGCTGCTGGAGGGCTCCAGTGTCGCACCGGCGCGCCTGCTGGCCAGCGGCTACAGCTTCCGCTTCCCGACAGTGCGGCAAGCGCTGGCCGACCTGGTTTAGTCCAGCTTTTTCTGCGCCATGCTCCAGCGCAGCAGGCCGATGGAGTAGGCGGCCAGGTAGCCGAGCATCAGGCCGAAGGGGATCACGGTCAGCGGGTGCTGCAGGACTTCGGCCTGGTTGATCACGTGCGGGTGCTCGGACTGGCGGTTGACGTAGAACTCGACGCCGATCTGCAGCACGCGGGCGGCGAACAGCATGCAGACCAGGATGGCGGTCCGGCTCGGCGGCGTGAAATACAGCTTGCTGCCGGTGTTTTCAAAACGCGTCTTCTTGAGCGCGAAGAAGGCCAGCCAGGCACCGGCTATCACGGCAGCAGCCATCATCGCCAGCGCGGGTGGGTTGCGCAGCATGGACTGCGCGGCAGCCAGCAGCAGGACCGGCAAACCCGCCGCACCGACCCAGTGCCGCCACGCGACCGATTCCTGGCGGCGGAACACCAGCTTCAGGCGCGAGTAGACGCGCCAGATCAGCGTCGGGACAAGGATGAGCAGGACTACGGTGGTGACAGTCAGTTGCATTGGGCGCCGGATTCGTCAAAAAAGAAGAATTTTAACCGCAGGCGTAAAATACACCTTCGTGATCTCGCTTTCGGGAGCTCCAGCCATGGAAAAACACCGTATCCACGCCCACCGCGCACCGGATCTGCCGGTGCCGGTCGATGAGTCGCAGCCGCGCCCCGAGCCGGTGCATCCCCACAGTCCGCATAGTCCCGTCCCGCAAGACGAGCCGGTGCCCGACCATAACCCCGAGCTGCAACCGCCCGGTCAGTCGAAAGCCCAGTTGTAAAGCACGTCCAGCGCATTGTTGGTGCCAGTCTGCACCTGCAGCGTCACGCGGTTATTGAGCTTGTAGCGCAGCTTCACCAGGCTGGTCGCCGTGCCCGCGCCTTGCTCGAAGCTGATGTAGGCGCGCGAGGACAGCTTTTTGCCGACGGTGACCACCGTGCTTTCCAGTCCTTTGGCCTGGCTGACTCCCAGCTCATCCAGTCCGACGCGGTTGGCCAGGCTTGGACCGCCGCTGCCGCCCAGCAGGGCGCCGGCGGCAGTGCCAAGCAGGCTCATTTCATTGCCGGCCATGTCGGCGGTGCCGTGGCCGAGCACCATCCAGGCCAGCTTTTCACTGTCCGGCACGGACGGCGTGGAGACCAGCTTGGCGGATGGCGCCAGGGCGGTGCCGCGC
Organism: Duganella sp. Root336D2; assembly: GCF_001425005.1. Lineage (GTDB taxonomy): Bacteria > Pseudomonadota > Gammaproteobacteria > Burkholderiales > Burkholderiaceae_D > Rugamonas. The sequence goes on from NZ_LMDB01000038.1 coordinate 189,052, forward strand.
ACTTCGACGCCGGCTTCCACGTTGGTCTCGCTCAGCTCTTCGCCTTCGGGGCGCTTGCGCACGGCGCGGATGTTCAGGCTCGGGTTGTCATAAGCGCCGGTGAAATTCAGCACGCCGCGTTCGATGGCCAGGCGCTGGCCATAGGCGGCATAGGTGCCGCTGACAACACGGATGCTGCCGTTGACGCGTGGAGCGCGGCGATCCGCCACGCGCACGCGCACGCTGCCGGCAAGTTGCGCGTCCAGGCCTTTGCCGCGCAAGGTGAAATCGTCGCCCAGGTCGGCGTCGAGGTCGATGCTCAGCGGCAGGCCGGCCGTTACGGCAGCTTTCGGTTTTTCGCGGCCGAGGATCACTACGTCTTCGCTGATGGTCGGGGTATCGAGCGACGGCAACTCAATCACGGCGCGGTTGGCCTTGAACTTGCCGTCGAATTCGAAGCGCTTGGCGTCGCGCACCAGGGTGCTGCTGCCGCTCAGGACCAGGGTGCGGTCCGGGCGGTTGAATACTTCGAGCTTGTTGGCGGCCAGCTTGAGGTCCATCGACATGTCGCCGCCGGCCAGCCGCAGCCAGCCATCGGCCTGCACATTGCCGTCGGCGCCGTCGAAGCGCAGGCGTTGCAGCTGCAACTGGTCGCCGCTCACTTTCGCTTGCAGCTCGCCGTTGCGCAGGCGGATGCCTTGCTCGGCCCAGTTGATCACAAGCTGCTCGCCGACAACTTCGCCATCCAGCAGCGGGTTGGCGATGGTGCCGTGCCCCCCGGCGTGGGCGCGCAAGGCGCCGCCCAGCTCCATGCCTTGTACGCCCAGTAGCGGCGACAGCCATGCGATGGACGGCAGGCTGGCGCTGGCGCCGAAGGTCAGGGGGCTGTCGGAAGGGATGCGGCCGTCGCGCAACTGGGCGCTGGCTTCCAGGCGCGCGTTGCCGGCGCGGTCGCCAGCCAGTTCGGCCTGGGCGCGCAACTGGTCGCCGGCCACGGTGACGCGTGCGTCCAGCACTTTCAGGTCGAGCGGGATGGGGCGTTCGCCGCCGGTGATCGTCACGTCGCCTTTTTCGCGGAATACGTGCAGGTAGCCGTCCAGCGCCGGTGCAGCGCCTTTGGCGGCCGGCGCGACCAGGTCGAGCGACCAGTCGCCGCCCAGCGTCATGGTGCTGGCCACGTTGCTGCGCCAGGTATCGGACAATTGGGCGAGGTAGCTGGCGTTGACGCCGGCCGCGCTGCCTTTGCTGCGCCAGTGCAGGCCGTTCTTCTCCAGCGTCTCGATGCGCAGGCTGCCTTCCGGCATGGCGATGGTGGCGCTGCTTAATGCGAGCTGCTCCGGATTGGCCAGCCCGGCCACGCCTTCACCTTTGCCGCCGGTGACGCGCAGCGTGGCCGGCGCTTGCAGGTTGAGGGCGAAGCGGCCCTTGTTTTGCAGGGCATCGATGCTGCCGCTCCAGTTGTCCGTGCTGAAGCTGCCGTGCACTTTGGCGCTGGCATCGAAGTCGGGATTGGCGGCGGCTGCCTGCACCGTGTGGTTGCCGGCGCTGCCGCTCGCTTGCAGGCGCAGGCGGTCGAGCAGGATGCCCGGCATGTTCAGGCCGGTGACCGTCAGGTCGGCTTGCAGCGGATCGTCCGGGCCGAACGAGGTGCCGATGGTGGCGCTGCCTTTGATGGCGGAGATTTCCCGCTGGCCGGGCAGGCGCAGGTGGGCGCCGTCCAGCGTGGCGCTGAGCGTCGGCAGGGTGCTGGGACCGCGGCCTGCGACGTTGCCGCCACTGGCGTAGCCGCTGCCGCGCAAATTGCCGGACCAATCGCGGCCCAGCACGGCCAGTTGCGGCGCATCGAGCTTCCAGTCGATGCGGTCCTGCGGCTTGCCGAAGGAGCCTTTCGCCTGCAGCATATTGGGGCCGAGGTGCAGGTCGATGTCGCTGTCCTGCACGCGGCCCGGGCCTGCGGCGAATTTCGCGTGCCCGCTCAGCGCGGCGTTGCCAAGCGTGGATGCCGCTTGCAGGCGGATGTCGGCATTGGCCAGCCAGTCCGCGGAAGCGCGCAGCGTGGCGTCGAAATCGGCATTGATATTGCCCGCGACCGAAGATCCGAAACTGGCGGGATTGATGTGGCTCGCACTGCCGGACAGCTTGACGTCCATTGCGCCGGACAGTGCCGCCTCGCCGCTGGCGCGGATCACGCTGTCGGCGCGAGCCGGCTGGGCCAGGTAAGCCAGCCCGCGCGCCTCGGCGGTGAAGCTGGTGCGGGGCGCCTGGTAGCCGCCGCCCAGGATACCGCTGGCCCTGGCGCTGCCTTGCAGCTGCGGGTCAAGCACGGAGAGCTGGGCGGCGTCGAGCTGCCATTCCAGCTTGTCGCCCGCTGCGCCGAATGCGCCGCGCGCCGTGGCGGTGTTGCGGGCATAGGCGAGGCGGGCGTCGATGTTGGCGATGTGCCGGGCGTCGGCAGCCAGCTTGACGCTGCCGGACAGCGGCTGTCCCATCAACTTGCTGGGCTGCAGCGCGATATCGGCGTTTGCCCGCCAGTCCGGCGCCAGCTTGCCGCTTGCCTGCAGCGCCGCATTCAGGTCGGCTGACGGGAATGCGCCCAGCGCAGCCGGGTCGAAGCGCTTGACGACCGCGTTGGCCTTGAAGGCCTTGTCGCCTTTCAGGCTGGCTTGCGCAGTGGCGCCGACGCTGCCCTGGCCGGCAGTGATGCGCGCCTGGTGCAAGGTCAGCAGCAGGTCTTGCAGCGTGGCGTGGGCGTCCAGGCGCAGCTTGCCTTCCCCCAGCGCGGCGCGCAGGGTGTGCTGCCGGCCCTTGGTTTCGGCGCTGATATCGCCGGCGATTGCCGTGCTGATGGCGGCGCCATGCAGGGCGCGCAGGTCGAGGCGGTCGGTATGCAGGCGCACGCTGGCGGTGTCGATGCTGCCGTCTTGCGGCAGGCGGCGCAACTTGCCGCTGCCGGTGAATTTGCCTGCGGCGCCGAGGTCGATCAGCAGGCCGCTGAGGCTTGCGTTATCCAGCGTACCGCCCAGCTGCGCGGAAGCGCTTTGCAGGGGCAGTTTCTGCTGGTCGAGCGGGCCGGCTGCGCTGCGGTTGCTTGCTGCCAGTTTGCCGGACAGCTTGTCGCCGTTGATGGCGGCTTCCAGCGCGAGGTCGATTGCTGCCCTCGGCCAGGCCGGGTCGAAGCGGGCCGGGTCGACGTCGTGCGCCTGCAGGCGGATGCTGCGCAGGGGCAGGGCGTCGAACGGCGCCAGCACAAGGGTCCCGTCGCCGTTGGCGTAGTTCGATTTGCCTTTGACGTCCAGCTTCAGTTGCGCGAGGTCGCCGCTGGCGAAGAGTTCCAGCCGCGTCGCGCTGCGCTGGACCAGCCCAGGGTCGGGCGGCGTTGCTGCCGGCGCGCCGGGCGGCGTCGTTGTGGAACCGCCTGGCCGGGCCGCAGGTGCCGGCGGGATAGGTGCGAGGGCGGCCGTGGCGCTCAGTTTGTACGGGTGCGCGGTGGAAATTTCGGCGCTGGCGGCAAGGGCGCCAACCGGCGTTTCGGCGCTGGCGTCCTTCAACTGCCAGTGCTGGCCATCGCCCTGCAGCTGCAGCTTGACGGCGCGCAGCTCGGTGCGGCTGCCATCTTCGCTGACCAGGGCCAGCGTGCTGACGCGGCCATCCGCAATGCTCAGGCGGAACGGCGGCGTGATCGATGCCGGCATCGCGGCGGGCTTGGAAGGCCCGGTGCTGCGCGACTCCGCCCGCGCTACATGCAGCTCGCTGATCGCCACGCCTTCGCTGAAGTACTGCAGCGGCGACCAGTTGATATCGATGTTGTCGAGCGTGAGTATGCTGGATTGGTCGCGATACACGATGCGCCCGATATGCATGCGCCCGTACAGTGAACCGCTGACGCCGGTGACCACGATCTGGCCGCCGCTGGAGCGCGCGACCTGGGCGACGATCTGCTGCAGCGTGGTCTCGCGCCCCAAAAGCCAGACGGCGCCGCCCAGCACCGCCAGTGTTACGCCGCCGCCGACCAGCGTGCGGCGCAGCCATTTGCGTTTGGCAGCCGCTGGCGGCGCGTCGGACGGCGGCGGAGTGTACGGCGTATCCATCAGAACGTGAACCCCAGCGAGAAGTGCAGCCGCGCCTTTTTGGTGGCATGGCCATACGCGATGTCGACGTTGATCGGCCCGACAGGGCTCTTGTAGCGCGCACCGACGCCATAGCCGGATTTGGGACGCAGGCCGCCCAGGGAATTGGACGCATTGCCGGCGTCGTAGAACACAGCCGCGCCCCAGGTCGGCTTGAACCAGTACTGGTATTCTGCGCTGCCGGTGACCAGGTAGCGGCCGCCGACTGTCGCTTCGCCTTGTGCCACGCCCAGCTCCTGGTAGGCATAGCCGCGCACGGAATTGTCGCCGCCGGCGCGGAACAGGTAAGTGGTCGGCACGCCATCCTGGCGCGCCGAAGCCAGCGCCCCGAATTCGGCCCGCAGGATCACGGTGGATTTCGGGCTGAGCGGGCGGTAAGTGATGCCGCGCGCCGTGGCACGGATGAATTTCTCGTCCGTCAGCAGCGGCAGCAGCGCCCCGCCCAGGGTGGCATTCAGCACATAGCCTTTGGTCGGGAACACCAGGTTGTCCACCTTGCGCCAGGTGGCGGCATAGGTGATCGGCAGGGACTGGCTGTGCGATGACAGCACCCGGTTCACGGTCTTGCTTTCGTTCAGGTATTCGATCGAGATGCTGCGCTCGAGCAGCGGCGTGCCCCAGGCCCGCTTGGCCGCGACGGAAGCAGTACGCGTGATCTCGCCCTCGATATCCTTGCGTTCCAGTGCCGCGCCGACGCTGTCGTTATTGCCGTCCGCCGTGGTCGGGAAGTAGAAATCGCTGCGCGCCTGCTGGCGCTTGGTTTCCAGCGTCAGCGCGCTCTTCATCTTCAGGCCGAACACGTTCAGGTCGTCATAGGTGCCCGACATGCGGTACCCCGTATTGGTGCTGAAACCCACGCCCACGCTGGCGTTCTTGCGCTTGTTCTCCACCACCCGCACCAGCAAGGGCAGCGGCGCCATGGAAGTCGGCTGCGGCACGCCTTCAGCCTTGTTCTCGGCGGCCTCGATCTGTTCATCCAGGATGGATGTCAGGTCGGCGCTTACCTCGACGTTGGCAAAGTAGCCGGTTTCCTGCAGCTTGCCCTGGTATGCCTGCAGCGCCGCTTCGCTGTAATAATCGCCCGGCTTGATCGGGTTCAGGTTGCGCACCGCCGATTCCGGATAGCGCCGCAAGCCTTCGATCTTCAGTTCGCCGAAGCGCATCTCCGGCCCGCTATCGAGCGCCACATGCAGCAGCGCGCGCTTGGTCTCGGGGTCGACCACCGCCTCGCTGGAAACCAGTTGCGCGCGCGGATAGCGCGTCTGCACCACGGCGCGCAGGAGGTCGCGCTTGGCCTTTTCCCATTCGTCCTGGCGGAACACGGCGCCGTTCGGCAGGCCCCAGCCCGCCTTCAGCGCATCCTTGTCGAAAGGCGCGCCGGAGGACGACTGGAAGCCCTGCAGCACGATGTCGACTTCACCCACCAGCACCGGGTCGCCCGGCTGCACCTCGATCCTGACGGTCGGCGTGCCGCTTTCGTCAAGGCTGATATTCACCGCCGGGTTGTAGTAACCGGCAGTGGCAACCAGCGTCTTGATCTGCTCCGGCGCGGCGCGCAGCATGCGCTGCAGCTGGTCGCGGTCCATGCGTTCGTTCGAGCGGTAGCGCAGCAGGTCAAGGTTATCTTCAAGAAGGGACTCCAGCTGGCGCGGCGCGTCGATGCGGACCTGGTAAGTCCAGCCCTGGGCAGCCGCCAGCAAGGGCAGCAGCAGGGCAGCGCAGCCCAGTACAAGGCCCCTCAATACTTTTATGCCGGTTTGTGCCAAAATTCGTGGTCTGTGATCTGGAAGTCGAAACCGAATGTTACCGGATCAGCCGCAATCTTGTCGGCCACTTAATGATTGATTACAAATAGACCTCAAAGAAAGACTGCGATGCTGACAAACGACGCCGCACTGGTCCTGTTCAGCGGTGGACAGGACTCGACAACCTGCCTGGCCTGGGCCCTGGAGCGCTACCCGCGCGTGGAAACCATCGGCTTCGACTACGGCCAGCGCCATGCGATCGAACTCACCGTGCGCCCGCGCCTGCTGGAGCAGATGCGCAGCGTCAAGCCGGAATGGGCCGAGCGCCTGGGCGAAGACCACATGGTCGACCTGGGCCTGATCTCGCAACTGTCGCAGACGGCCATGACCGAGGACATCGAGATCGTGATGCAGGAGAACGGCCTGCCGAACACCTTCGTCCCCGGCCGCAACCTCCTGTTCATGACCGTCGCCGCCACCCTGGCGTATCGCCGCGGCCTGACCGTGCTGGTGGGCGGCATGTGCGAAACCGACTTTTCCGGCTACCCGGACTGCCGCGACGACACCATGAAGGCGCTGCAAGTGGCCCTGAACCTGGGCATGGATACCCGCAACAAGCTGGAAACCCCGCTGATGTGGCTGGACAAGGCGCAAACCTGGCAACTGGCCGAACGCCTCGGCGGCCAGCAGCTGGTGGACCTGATCCGGGCCGATACCCACACCTGCTACAAGGGCGAACGCGGCGCCCTGCACGACTGGGGCTATGGCTGCGGCACCTGCCCGGCCTGCGAACTGCGCGCGCGCGGCTACCGACTCTATCAAGCGGCACTGAGTGGCAATCACGGCACTGGCGCCGATTGACTTTTTCTATAGGGCAATTATTTTGCCCTGAACAACTTAAGATGCTGGTATGCCGAGGCCACCTGCCAGCCCACCGCTGCAACGCCTGCTCCAACCCCGCCTGCTGGCAGGGCTGGTGGCAGCGCTTTGCCTGACCGCGACCGGCAGCGTCTGGTGGGGCGCCCACCTTGATGCGGAACGCGATGCCCGCACCAGCTTCGAATACCACGGCCGGGAACTGGTCAACAATATGGCCGCGCGCATGCAGGCCTATGTACAGGTACTGTATGGCGTGCAGGGCTTGTTTGCCAGCTCCGATTTCGTCGACCGCCAGGAGTTCCGCACTTATATCGAGCGCCTTGAACTGGAGCAGAATTTTCCCGGCATGCAGGGCATCGGCTTTATGCGCATGGTGCCCGGCGCGCAGCTGGAGTCGCATATCGCCATGGTGCGGGCCGAGGGCTTTCCTGATTATTCGGTAACGCCGCCGGGCCAGCGCAGGCAGTACGGCCCGGTGGTCTATCTCGAACCTTTCTCCGGCAGTAACCTGCAGGCCTTCGGCTATGACGGCCTGTCCGAGCCGGTGCGCCGCGCCGCCTTTGAGCAGGCGCGCGACTCCGGCCTGCCGGGCATGACCGGCAAGCTGCTGCTGAAACAGGAAACCAGCGGCCCGGTGCAGGCCGGCTTCCTCATCGCGCTGCCGATCTACCAGAACGGCGTTGGGCGCTATACCCTGGTCCAGCGCCGCAGCGCCTTGAAGGGCTGGGTCTACGCGCCGTTTCGCATGGACGACGTGATGGCGGCGCTGGGTCACGATGCGCTGCGCGGCCTCGACGTGGAAATCTACGACGGCGAAGAGCGCAACGCCATGAACCGCTTGTTCGACAGCGCGCCGAAGGCGTCCGCTGCGGAAGGGCGCCAGCATGCGCTCAAGCGCATCAGCCTGGCCGGCCGGCGCTGGACCCTGCATATCAGCGCGCTGCCCAGGCCGAACGGCGTGCTGTCGGATAAACCGCGCGCGATAGCCATCGGCGGCCTCCTGATCAGCTGCGTGCTGGCGCTGCTGGCCTACGTGCTGGCGGAAAGCCGGCAGCGCCTGCGCCTGGCACTCCACCAGAGCAGCCGCATGGGCGACGAGCTGCGCGAAGGGCAGGAAACCCTGCTGGCCATGGCCGAACATGCACAGGGCAGCCAGACGGTGCTGCGCTGCATCCTCGACTCCACCGTGGACGGCATCCTGGTCGACAACTACAGCGGCGCCGTGCTGAACTCGAACCGGCGTTTCCGCCAGTTGTGGAACGTGCCGGAGCAGCTCGGTTGGGAAAACGACGGCGCCATCCTGCTGGCCCATATGGCCAGCCAGATCGAATTGCCGGATGCCTTCCTGCAGGCCTGCGCGCAGGCCGGACCGGGCGACGAGGACAGCCATGGCCAGCTCCAGATGCGCGACGGGCGCGTGCTTGAAGTCACGACGCGCCCGCTGCGCCTTGGCAGCGAAGCGGCGCGGCTCTGGTCCTTCCGCGATATTACCGAACGCATCCTGAACGAGCGGCGTGAAGAAGGACGCCACCAGGTGCTGGAACTGCTGGCGGCCGGCGCCCCGCAGCAGGAAGTACTGGACAGCCTGATGCGCGGCATCGAAGCCGTCAACCCGGGCATGATCTGCAGCGTCATGCTGCTGGACGAGGAAGGCAGGCACCTGCTGCTGTCCGCCGCGCCCAGCCTGCCGGCCTTTTTCCGGCAGGCCATCGACGGCTTGCCGATCGGCTTTGGCAATGGCTCCTGCGGCAAGGCCGTCACCAGCAATAGCCGCGTAATCGTGGAAGACATCGCCAGCGACCCGCTATGGGGGCCCTACCGTGAAATGGCGCTGCGTGCCGGCCTGGGCGCCTGCTGGTCGGAGCCGGTGCATGGCGCCAACGGCAAGGTGCTGGGCGCCTTCGCCATCTACCACCGCGGGCCGCAGCGGCCCAGCGTGGCGCAACTGGTGCTGATCGACCAGGCCGCCAGCCTGGCCGGCATCGCGGTGGAGCAGGCGCGCGCAGCAGAGGCCCTGCGCGTAGGCGAAGCGCGTTTTCGCAGCCTGTACGACCACGCACCGGTAGCCTTGTGGCAGCAGGACTGGTCGGCCGTGCGTGCGGCCATGCAGGAATTGCTGGAATCGGGTGTGGACGATGTGGCGCAATGGCTGCAGGTGAACCCGAGCCAGTTGCAGCGCCTGGCCGGGCTGGTGCGCATCACCGATGTCAATGCCGCCGGACTGGAACAGGTGGGAGCCGGCCCGGCCTGCAAGCAGCCCGGGCGGCTTGGCCTGGCGCAGAACTTCGCGCCTTCTGCCATGCCGGAGTTCGGGCGCGCGCTGCTGGCGATGGAGCAGGGCTCGCACCTGTTCCAGTGCGAGGGCAGCTTCCTGCGCCTGGATGGCGTGGAGCGCCAGAATGAACTGACGCTGCTGGTGATGCCGGGCCACGAGCACGCGCTGGACTTCGTCATCGTGTCCACCATCGATATCACGGAGCGCAAGCGACTGAACGAAGAGCTGGTGCAGCTGGCCACCACCGATTTCCTGACCGGCCTGCCGAACCGGCGCGAGTTCATGATGCGCCTGGAAGACGAGCAGGCCCGCCTGCAGCGCGATGTCGGCGGCCGCGCCGCCGTGCTGATGCTGGACATCGACTACTTCAAGGACATCAACGACGCTCACGGCCACGACTGGGGCGACGCCGTGCTGCGCCACCTGGCAGGGCTGATGCGCGATTCGCAGCGCAAGATCGACATGCTGGGGCGCGTCGGCGGCGAGGAATTTGCCATCCTGCTGCCGGGTGCCGACCTGGAAGCGGCGCGCGCTTTCGCCGAGCGCCTGCGCCAGCGCATTGCCGACACGCCGATGGGGCGCAACGGCAGCACCATTGCGATCACGGTCAGCATCGGCATTGCCAGCATGGCGCCGGCCGACCGCAGCGGCGACGCGGTCCTGGTGCGCGCCGACCATGCGCTGTACCGCGCCAAGCGCGCCGGCCGCAATCGCGTCGAAGGGTGATCAGTCGGGGCGCATGCGCAGCTGTTCCACCTTGTCGCCCTTGCCCAGGCTCAGGTCGACCAGCAAGGCGCCGCTGGTGTAGTTCAGGCGATAGCTGTACTTGCGCACCTCGCCGTCGGTGCTGCGCGCCAGTGCTTCCACCCTGCGCAGCGGGCCCCATTCGCGCAAGTCTTCCGACACCATGGCCAGGAATTCCGGCGACAGGTTGCCCGCCACCTTGTCGCTCAAGCCTTCCGGCAGCTTGCTGTCGGCGATGCTGGCGAACATGGCGCGCACGCGTTCGGCCACGCCCGGTTCGGTTTCCGCAATCGCCGCCTTCGGTTTGAGCGCCAGCGCCGGCAGGTAATGCGCAGCGACGATGTCGCCCAGCTTGCCGGGCCGCGCGCTGGCCGAATTGGCCAGCACCACCACCGAGAGCTTGTCGTCCACGAAGCGGTACAACTGCGAGCGGAAGCCCTGCCATGCGCCGCCGTGGGCAATGGCGCGATGGCCGTTGCGCTCGAACAGTTGCCAGCCGTAGCCGTATTCGGTGGCGGAACCGTCGTTCAGCCTGGCCGGCGTCCAGCTGGCTTTGCGCACGCTGGCCGGCAGCACCTTGTCGCCGTACAGCGCCAGGTCCCATTTCGCCAGGTCGCGCGCCGTCAGGTACAGGCTGCCGTCTGCCGTGGTATTCAGGCGCGGCGCCACCCAGGACTGGTTCACCAGCTTGCCGCCCTTGCGTTCATAGCCGCGCGCACGGTGCGGGATGATGTCGGCTTCGCTGATGATGCGCGTGCCCATGTCCAGCGGGGCGAAGATGCGCTCGCGCAGCTGGTCGCCGTAGAACTTGCCGCCCGCCTTGTTGCAGATGAAGCCGAGCAGGTGATAGCCCATATTCGAGTAGGACCATTTTTCGCCCGGCGCAAACAGCACGGGAATGTCGGCTTCCAGCGCGATCAGCTCTTCTTCGGTGTAATCCTTGGCCAGGTCCAGTTTGGCGTAAGGATCGCCCAGGCCGGAAGTATGCGACAGCAGGTGGCGGATGGTGATGCCTTCCCAGGTCTTGGGCGTATTGGCCAGGTGCTTCGAAACCGGATCGTCCAGCGACAACTTGCCGTCCTGCGCCAGCAGCATGACCAGCGCGGCGGTGAAGGTCTTGCCGATCGAGCCGGACTGGAACACGGTGTCGGGAGTGACCTTGACCTTGTTTTCAAGGTCGGCAAAACCATAGCCTTGTTCGCGAATGATCTTGCCGTCTTTGACAACGGCGATGGCAATGCCGGGAATATGGCTGCGTTTCATTTCCGCCTGGATGGCGTCGTCGAGTTGGTCAGCGAAGGCTGGAGCGCAGCAGGCGAGGGCGATTGCGACAGGAAGCAGCGAGATGGTCGGGCGCATGGATGCAATTCCGTATAGGTTGCCAAATTTGCATTCTAGCACCCGACCCAGGCGGTCAGGCAGGGGCGTGTTCCAGGGCTGGCGCGGCAGGCTTGCGGTCGCGGCGCTTCATCAGCCAGTAGATGAAGAACGGGATCATCAAAGGCAGCAGCAGGGGCGACACGGCAGCCATGGTCACCACGGCGGCCAGCGCCAGGGACAGGATCACGATCACGCCGACACCGGCCATCACCACCGCGACGATGGCTGCCACGAACACCATCACTACCGCCAGCGCGGCAAATACGCCGCCGGCCAGCATGGTGCCGAGCAGGGCGCCCAGCGGCCCGTCATAGTCCGAGTCGCCGACGGTGACGACGAGGTCGTTGCTGTCGATGGACATCCAGCCTGCAACCATGCAGAAGAACAGCAGGACCAGGGACAGGGCGAATACCTTTTTCATGATGGGCCTCTTGGCGTTGAACATGGTGTCACTGTAGGCCCGCTGGCCCGGGCCAGCCATCGGATTGCGACGAACGGTGGAATTGGGATGATGAACGGAAAAAGTTTCGCGGCGAGCCCCAATCGCAGCTTGAATTCATTAACTGTTTGCCTATACTGAATATCCGATCACTGAGATGGAGGGGAATATGGCTTGGCTAGTAAGAGACGGGAGCCAATCGTTGCTCCTGGGAATCGACAGCGAACCGCGCCAGCGCAGCGCGACGATCGAGCTGGGCCCCAAAGGCCCGCCATCCGCACCACCGACGATTCCACCTATCATCATCAATCCCTTCAAATACCAGACGCCCGACCCGGCCATCGATCCGCGCATTACGCCGCTCGGCCCGCCGATCCTGCCGCCGCGATGGCCTGCCATGTCGCTGCATTGATTTCGCACAAGCCCGCCCGTCAAGCGGGCTTTGTTTTTCACTGGCTAGCGTAGGCGCCTCCTGCTATATTTCCCAGACGCATCTAACCTTGGGAATAAGATGGAAAGCCGTCTGCGCCGCCTGGAGGCCGTCCAGGAAATCCTGCTGGAAATTGGCAAGCTGTCCAATAGTTGCACGGACATCACGGTCTTCCTGCAATCCGTGCACGCGGCGCTGGGCCGCATCATGTACGCCTCGAATTTCTATGTGGCCCTGAGCGACCGCGATGCGCCCGGCAATGCCGTGCGTTTCGTCTACTTTGTCGACGAAGTGGACGACCATCCCTACAAGGACCAGCTGGTACAGTTGGCCACGCCCGACCAGTCGCCCACCGCCTGGGTGATCCTCAACAAGCAGCGCCTGGTGATGACGGGCGACGAACATCGCGCCCGCGAAGAGGACGAGGTATTCGGCGTCGGTACCATTGCCGAACATTGGGTCGGCTGTCCTCTGCTGGACCAGGGCCATGACGTGATCGGCGCCATGGTGATCCAGAGCTACGACAAAGAACATACCTACAGCGAAGAAGACCAGGCCCTGTTCGCGCAGATTGCCAACCACGTGTCGAGCGCCCTGCAAGGCTTGCAAAGCATGGACCGGCTGGAGCGCGCCGTCCGTGAGCGCACGCTGGAGCTGGAGCGCGAAGTGGCCGAGCGCAGCAAGGCCGAACGCTTGCAGCGCGCACTGTATGAAATTGCCAGCCTGTCCGCCTCCGCCTCCGCTGAATCGGATGCCGGCGTGCTGTATGCCCGCCTGCACGACATCGTCGGCAGCCTGATCACCGCCCGCAATTTCCTGATCGCGCTGTACCACCCCAAGCGCGACGAAATCTCGATCCCTTATTTCGTCGACGAGAAAGACCTGGAAGCGCCGCTCAAGCGTTTCGAATACGGCGTCGGCATGAGTTCTTTCGTGCTGAAGAAGCGCCAACCGATGCTGCTGGACGGGGCCGCGTTCGCTGCCTTGATGGCCGGCGGCGAAATCAATGAACCGCTCGGCAACCAGGGCATCGCCAGCTGGATGGGCTGTCCCATGATGGTGGGCGAACAGGCGCTGGGCGTGATCATCGTGCAAAGCTACGATGCGTCGGTGCTCTACTCGCAGGCCGAACTGGACATCCTGGCTTATGTTGCCAACCATACCGCGGCGGCCATCGCACGTACCCGCTCCGACCTTGCGATCCGCCGCGCCAAGGCCGAACTGGAAGAGCAGAACACCGCGCTGGCCAGCGCCCTGACGCAATTGCAGACCGCGCAATCGGAGCTGGTGCGGCAAGAGAAGCTCGCCTCGCTGGGCCGCCTGGTGGCCGGCGTCGCGCACGAGATCAACACCCCGCTTGGCATCTGCGTCACGGCCACCAGCCATCTGGTGGAAGAGCTGCGCCTGTGCCGCCTGGACCTGGCCGAAGGGACGCTTGACGAAGACGGCTTGAGCCAGTTCTTCGACACGGTCGACCAGTCGCTCAAGATCATGACCACCAATACCCAGCGCGCCGCAGCCTTGGTGCGCAGCTTCAAGCAGGTGGCGGTGGACCAGTCCTCCGACAATATCCGCCACTTCAACCTGCGCAAATACCTGGACGAAGTGCTGCTGTCGCTGCAGCCCAAGCTGAAAGGCAAGCCGATCGCCGTCAACGTCGACTGCCCGCCGGATATCCACTGCGAAAGCTTCCCCGGCGCCGTATCGCAGATCGTCACCAATATGGTGGTGAACTCGCTGGTGCACGGGTTTGAAGAGGGGCAAAAAGGCACCATCCGCATCACCGGCAAGCTCGATGGCGACCACGTGCTGTTCGACTACAGCGATGACGGTGTTGGCATGGATTCCACCACGCTGCAGCAATTGTTCGATCCTTTCTTCACCACCAAGCGCGGCTCCGGCGGCAGCGGCCTGGGCGCGCACATCCTGTACAACCTGGTGACCGGCCCGCTGGGTGGCACGGTGAAGGTGGTCAGCTCGCCCGGCATGGGCTTGCACTACCACCTGCGCTTCCCGCGCGACCAGCGCAAGCAGTCCGCATGACCCTCGCTCCGAACGTTGGCCGGCTTGATGCTGGCTTTGGCCTTTTTCACGCCGGCGTCCGGCGCCGAGGGCTGCGCGACAGGCCCACGCACGCGAAGTGACAGGCCTGGCATTCGAATTTGTCGCAGGGCCTGGCACCGACGGAGATGGTTCCTTCCTGCTGGATTACGAAATTATCAGTGTTGAGAATTCGAAGAAATGCATTTTCAATTGATCAAACTAACCACCGTCCTGCTGGCGGCGAACCTGGGCTGCGCCGCGCAAGCCGCGCCTTTTTCCGACCAGCCGCGCAGCTATGTCTTCACAGGAGATGGCGGAAAATCGGCTACAGCGCACTTTCCCTGGATCGCAGGCGGCCCGCCGGGTGCGGCGGAACACATCAACAGCTACCTGCACGACGCTTACTTGCAGACGCTGCCGGCTAGCGATCCGAAGGAAACCAGGATCAAGGTCCTGGACGGCATGACAATGATCGAATCGCAGGGCGTCAAGGCGATGAACGGGGGTCGCATGGTGCGCGTCAGCATTGAAGAGGAAGGCTGCGGGGCTTATTGCAGCAGCGGCATCAGCGATTTCGACTTTGACGCAGCGAGCGGCCGCCCGGTTGGCGCGTTGGATCTGACCGCTCCGGACGCCAAGGCCAGGCTGCACCTCAAAGCGCACAAGGCCCACGTCGCGGAAATCGAAAAATTCCTGGCAGCGCTGAAGCGAGACCTGCGCAAGAGCGGTCCCGACAAGGCACGCCTCCAGGAGCAGATCGAGTTATACGAAATGTGCCTGTCCGGGCGCGAGGATGCAGCCAGGGACTACAGCTACCTCCTCGTCGCCGAGAACAGCCTGGTGGTATCGTTTGGGGAATGCGGCAGCCACGCCTCGCGCGCGCTCGATGAGCTTGGCGGATTTTCATACAGCGTGAAAGGCGAGGCCATGCGTCCTTACCTGAGCTCCTACGGTCGCCGCCTGCTGCTTGGCGATGCGCAGGCCGAAGCGCCCTCAATCAACAAGTCAGGACAGCTATTCAAGGGAACTATCAACGGCAGGCTGCCGGTAACGCTGTTCCTTGGCCCCAGCGGCCGCCTGGGTGAAAAGCCGTTTGATAGCGCGCATTATTATTACGATAAATTCCGCCAGCAGATCGCCCTGGTAATGCAGCGCGAAGGCGACGCGTTTGTGCTGACGGAGAACGACAAGAATGGCAAGCCAACCGCCGTGATGACGCTGAAACTATCGGGTGCAAAGCTTTCAGGCGAATGGCGTTCCGGCGCCAAACGCATGCCGGTGGACCTTACGGCTTATTGACCATGAAGATTGCGATCTGCCTGCTCGCCTCACTTGTTCCGGCTTGCGCCCATGCGGAAATGCATGGCGTATGGGAAGGCACCATTGGCCGCAGCAAGGTTGTCGCCTGCCTGCCCGAATATGGCGCCGGCGGCACCTACTACTACCGGCGCCACCTCACCCCGATTCCTCTTGCGAAAACAGTAGAAGGTGAATGGGACGAGTATGCCGATGGGAAGAATCCCGGACACTGGCAGTTGAAACAGGCCGGCGACGATGCACTGACGGGCACGTGGAGCAAGCGCGGCTCGCCGGGCCTGGCAATTCGCCTTGCCCGGCCTGCAGGCGCTGACCATTCCTGCGCTGGCGATGCGTTCAACGCGCCGCTGGAAAAGGACGTTGAAGTAAGCCGGGGGGAAGGATATTTTGGCGACCAGCGCTATGAAACGCTGTACGCCAGCGGCCCCTCCGCGGACCTTGGCACGTTCGAGGTGGTGCAATTGCGGGAGAAAACTCCGGCGGCAAACGCGATCAACCTGGCGCTGCGAGCAGGCTTCGCGGACGACAGGCAGAGTTTTTACGATTGCCGGCGTAACCTGCTGGAGATCACAGGTAATTTCGGCGGCAGTGCAGATGATCCGATGCAGTCGCTCAGCCAGGAGATCGTATTCTGGAACCGGCAGCTGTTGTCGGTCAGGACAAATGCGGTTGAGGAGTGCGGTGGGCGCTTTCCTGGCGCCAGGACTTCTTACAGGACATGGGACGTGGCAACAGGCCGCGAACTTGATCTGGACTACTGGTTCGGGAAGATCGGGGAAGAGGGACTGCCAGCGCCTGCCAAGCGCCTGGTGTTGGCGCGGGCCGAGGGGAACAAGGGTCCGGAGCCGATATGTACCGAACAACTTGACACAAACCGCTACTACCAGGTTGCCGCAACCGACAAAGGGCTGCTGCTCTATACCAATTTCATCTCCGTTTCAAGGAACTGCGACGAAGAAATCCTGGTGCCCTACGGCGAGATATTGAAGTTCCTGACGCCCGAAGCCAGGGCGGCCCTGGGTAAATAAGCGGCTTAGTCAGGGAATCGCTCGTTGATCGCGAGCGCCTTGTCGATGTTCTGCACCATCAGTTCCACGTATTTCGGGTCGAGGTGGCTGCCCGCCACCTCGCGCATGTGCTCCACCACTTTCTCGACCGGCCAGGCATCCTTGTAGCAGCGCTTGTGCATCAGGGCGTCGAACACGTCTGACACGGCCACGATACGGGCGTATTCGTGGATGTCGTAGCCTTTCAGCCCTTGCGGATAGCCGCTGCCGTCGAACTTCTCGTGGTGCTGGTGGGCGATCACGGCAGCCGCTTTCAGGATTGGGCGCTGCGAGCCGTCGAGGATTGACATGCCGACCGACGGGTGCTGCTTCATGATCTCCCATTCGGCCGCATCGAGCTTGCCAGGTTTCAGCAGCACCGAATCCGGGGTGGCGATCTTGCCAATGTCGTGCATCGGCGCCGCGTGCTTGAGTACCGCGGTTTCTTCTTCCGGCATGCCGGCCGCGGTGGCCAGCAGGTGGCAGAATTCGGCCATGCGGCGCACGTGGTTGCCCGCTTCGTTGGAGCGCGATTCGACCACATCGCCCAGGCGCATGATCAGCTCGGCCTGGGTATCGGTGATTTCCTGCGTCAGCAGGATATTGTCGAAGGCGATGGCGACGCCGCTGCAGAAAATCTCCAGCAGCTTCTGGTCGATCTCGGAAATCTCCTCCACGCCTTTCAGCACCAGCAGCGAAGCCTTGCCGCTGTTGTTGGGGAAGTAGCCGACGAAGGTGTCGCCGGTCATGCGCGAAATGCGGTTGCGTTCAGCGTCCTTGAGCTGGGCCAGCAACTGCGGCGTCAGCAGGCTGTCTTCGTCCTGGCCGATCTGGGCCAGCACTTCGTAATCGGTCTCGCCGCTGACGGCGCTGGCCCCGCGCAGGCGCACCAGCATGCTTTGCTCCAGGCGCAGCAGGGCGACCACCTGCTGCAGCAGGCCGTTGGCGAAGTCCTTCAGGTTGCGCGCCTGGAAGATGTGGGCCGAGGCGGCGATTACGCGCTCCAGGCCTTCGCGGTAGTGCATCTGCTGCCGGCGCGCTTCTTCCACCTTCATGATGTCGCGGTAGGCGCGCAGGGCGGCGAAAGTGGTGGTGAACAGCTTGGTGCGATCGAGCTCGGTCTTTTCCTTGTAATCGTTGATGTCGTAATTGACGATCACGCGTTCTTCCGGCGCCTGCCCCGGCTGGCCGGTGCGCAGCACGATGCGGGTGAACTGGTTGTCGAGGTCTTCGCGCATCCAGCGCGCCACTTCCAGGCCGGAGTCCTCGCGCTCCATCACCACATCGAGGAAGACCAGGGCGATGTCTTTTTCTTTGGCCAGCACTTCTTTCGCTTCGGCGCCGCTGTAAGCGTGCAGGAATGTCAGGCCGCGGCCTTCCAGGCGAAACCGGCTCAGGGTGAGCTTGGTGATGTCGTGGATGTCGGGTTCGTCATCAACCAGCAGGATTCGCCACGGCGTGAGTTTAGGCGTAGCAGAAGACAAGAAAGACATATTGGCAAATTCCAAATGTGACATACAGTCCTGGGTGATGCGCAATTTTTAGGCGCATCAAAATGATTGTAGTCCTACCCATTGTTATTAACAACAAGCAATACTGGATGAGCTAGATCTTTACAACATCGGCTGCTTCGCCGTAACGCTTTTGGCAGCGTTCGCACCAGAAAGTACGGCGCTGGGTGAGCCCGAGATGGGCCCGCTGCAATGGGATATTACATCTGGGACAGTCACGCCGGTTGTGTACCTGCCAATGTTTTTTAAGCTCAAACGCCTGCTTCCAGGTTTTGAACTCAAAACTGTATTGGCGCGCCTGCTTCACCAATTCACGCAATTTTCCTGGGGGTAAGTTAATTACTGTAGAGAGAGGATGAATGCGCAATCGGAACAATACTTCGTTTTTAATAATATTGCCAACGCCAGCAAAGATACTCTGGTCGAGCAAAACATCGCACACCAATCGCTCGGGATCTTCGCGCAATTTTTTCAGCGCCAGGCGCGGACTCCATTGCTCGGACATGACGTCGCCGCGCCAGTCATAAGCCTGCTCCAGTTCACCTTCGACCAGCTTGATTGAACAGGTGTAGAAGTTGAGTTCGCCGCCTTCTTCAAATTGCAGCGACAGCCGCGGATCGGCGCCTTCCTTTCGCTCGTCGATACGGTAGCTGCCGAACATCAGGAAGTGGATACGCAGCGCGAACAGCGGCAGCTCGATCAGGAAGTGCTTGCCCCAGCTGCGCAGCGACAGGATAGGCTGGCCGGGCAGTTCCTCGAACGGGATGAGTTTGCTGTTGCCGCTGGCGGCGGAAATCGTGCGGCCTTCAAACGCGCGCACTTGTTCAGTGAGGATGACGATCGATGGGCCTTCGGGCATGGCAAGCCTCCTTTGGCCCCAGTCTCCCGCCGTGAGGCAAGCCGCGCCGTGCGCCCACGCACAGTTGCTATACTCGTCTGCATGCTCATACGACACAGCACCGAACAAGACTGGCCCATCCTCAAAGCGCTGCGCCTTGCCGCGCTGCTCGATTCGCCCACTGCCTTTGGCGTGACGCACGCCAGCGCCGCCGCCAACCCTGAACAGCAATGGCGCGACCGTGCCGCTGCGCGCGGTCCGGCAACTTACCTGCTCGCCTTCAGCGGCGACACCCCGATCGGCATGGTCGGCGGCGTCGTCAGCGCCGCGCAGGAATTCAACCTGATTGCCATGTGGGTCAAGCCGGAACAGCGCGGCAGCGGCGCGGCGGCGGCGCTGGTGGACGCCATGAAGGCGCACGCGCAAGCCGCGGGCCACGAGCGTGTGGTGCTGGACGTGTCGCCGCTCAACGAGCGCGCCGCAGCGTTCTACCTGAAACGCGGCTTCCGCTTCCTGCCGCACTGGGAGGCGCTGGAAAGCCATCCGCACATCAGCGTGCAGAAAATGGCATGGCAGGCAAACGAAAGCTGATCCCCTGAACGCTTTCGTTTGCGGCGCGCATTTGGATAGTCACAATGTTGTCATTTTCGCTTTCTAGAATAGCGGGCAGTTTCAACTACCCCACTTTTGGAAAGCGTCATGGAAAACAAAATCGATCACGACGACATCGGCTACAACGATACCCCGAACGAACATTTCAGCGAAGTCCTCGACAAGCGCATCAGCCGCCGCAACCTGCTGCGCGGTTCGGTAGCGTCGGCCATCTCCGTGATGATGGGTTCGGCCACCCTGACCGCCTGCGGCGGCGGCAGCGACGATGCACCGGTCGTCACCAAGCCGGAGACGCCAGTACCAGTGGAGAAGCTGCTCGGCTTCAGCGCCGTGGGCAAGAGCCTGGCTGACGTGGTCACCGTGCCGGCTGGCTACACCGCCAGCGTGATCTATGCGCTGGGCGACCCGCTGACCGCATCGGCAACCGCTTTCAAGAACGATGGCAGCGATGCCGATTTCGACAACCGCGCCGGCGACCACCATGACGGCATGGAGTTCTTCGGCCTGGACAGCGCCGGCAAGCCTTCGGCCAGCGGCAACGAGCGCGGCCTGCTGGCGATCAACCATGAAGCGACCACCAACGAAAAGCTGGCGTCCTTCTTCATCCACGCCAACGGCGGCACCAACACCCTGCCGCGCCCGGCTGCCGAAGTCGACCGCGAAACCGCGCTGCATGGCATTTCCGTGGTGGAAGTGCGCAAGGCCGCCGGCAAGTGGGAATACGTCAAGGATTCCGCGTTCAACCGCCGCGTCACCTGCCTGACCGAGTGCGACCTGAGCGGCCCGGTGAAAGGCAATGCGCTGGCGAAAACCAAGTATTCGACGGACGGCAGCAAGGTCCGCGGCACGCTGAACAACTGCGGCACCGGCCGCACCCCATGGGGCTCCTTCGTCTCCGGCGAAGAAAACTGGAGCGGCTACTTCACCCGCGGCGCAGCCGACGATGCCGCGCGCGGCAACGACAAGAGCGTCGCAGCGCTCAAGCGCTACGGCCGCAACCAGGGCGCCGCGTCGCGCCACGGCTGGGAATCCGGCGGTGCCGACGACAAGTACGCACGCTGGAACAATTCCAAGCTGGGCGCTTCGCTGGACGGCTCCGACGACTACCGCAACGAGATGAACGGCATGGGCTATATCGTGGAAGCCGATCCGTACAACAAGTCCAAAAACCTGCGCAAGCGCACCGCGCTGGGCCGCTACGCGCACGAAAGCGCCGCCTTCGGCAAGACCGTGGCCGGCCAGCCATTGGCTGTGTACATGGGCGATGATTCGCGCAACGAGTACATCTACAAATTCGTCTCCACCGCGACCTGGAGCGACGCCGACGCCAACCCGGCCGACCTGCTGGCCACCGGCGACAAATACCTGGACTCGGGCAAGCTGTTCGTGGCCAAGTTCGCCGCCGACGGTAGCGGTTCGTGGATCGAACTGAACATCGGCAACGCCGCCATTGCTGCCTACGCCGGCTACAAGTTCGCCGACCAGGCCGACGTGCTGGTGAACGCCCGCCTGGCCGCCGACGCGGTCGGCGCCACCAAGATGGACCGCCCGGAATGGTGCTCGGTCAACCCTGCCAACGGCGAGGTCTACTTCACGCTGACCAACAACAGCGGCCGCACGGTACCGGACGGCCCGAACCCGCGCACCTATGAAGACATGAAGGGTAGCAGCAAGCAGAGCGGCAACGTGAACGGCCACATCCTGCGCGTCAAGGAAAAGGATGGCAATGCCTCCGCCGCCTTCACCTGGGACGTCTACCTGTTCGGCGCGCAGTCCGATGCCAGCCCGGGCCTGGTCAACCTGTCCAGCCTGACTGCCGACCAGGACTTCTCCAGCCCGGACGGCCTGGCGTTCTCGCGCGCCACCGGCATCTGCTGGATCCAGACCGACGACGGCGCCTACACCGACGTCACCAACTGCATGATGCTGGCCGGCCTGCCGGGCTCGGTGGGCGACGGCAAGAAAGTCACGCTGGCCTACGGCGCCGGCAATGTCGACACCTTCGTCGGCAAGACCCCGACGGCCGACACGCTGAAGCGCTTCCTGGTCGGCCCGGTCGACTGCGAACTGACCGGCATCACCGAAACGCCGGATGGCAAGACGCTGTTCGTCAACATCCAGCACCCGGGCGAAGGCACGGCCAACGCCAACATCGGCGACCCGGCCAAGTACACCAGCCAATGGCCGGGCAATGCCGGCTACGGCGCCGGCAAGCGCCCACGCTCGGCCACCATCGCCATCACCAAGAACGACGGCGGCCGCATCGGTAGTTGATTAAAAGTCGGGGTCAGGTCCGGCAATCGGACATTTCGCTTGCGAAATGTCCGATTGCCGGACCTGACCCCGACTTTTAGATTGTAAGCAGATGTCGCAAAAGAATCGGCCCCAAGTATCGGGGCCGTCTCTTTTGTCAGGAATTGTTTCAGTTGCGGCAAGGGGGCGGCGCGGGAGTATATTGAAGGTAATCTGCGAAAGGAAACCCATCATGAAACGCCAAACTCGCTTCTGGATTGCCGCCGCCCTGCTGCTGGCGGCGGCCGGCGCCGCCTCGGCAGGCGAGGTGACCGTCAAGTACCAGGATCCGGATAAGTTCTCGGACGTGCCGTTCTGGGAGCAGGACCGTGACCAGGTGCTGAAAGAGCTGACCGCCCACTTCGAACACCTGGCTCCACAGTTGCCCGCCAACCAGCAGCTGTCGATCACGGTGACCGATATCGACCTGGCCGGCCGTGTCGAACCGCGCCGGCGCTCGATGCACGATGTGCGCATCCTGCGCGGCGGGGCCGACTGGCCAACCATGGAATTGCAATATACCCTGCAACAGGAGGGCAAGGTGCTCGCCAGCGGCACCGACCGCCTCAGCAATATGTTGTACCTGGACCGCATGAACCATTATGCCGGCGGCGATTCGCTGCGTTATGAAAAGCCGATGGTCGATGAGTGGTTCAAGAAAAACTTCGGCGCGCCGACCCAGCTCAGCAGTAAGTGAAGGGCAGGGCGCTCAGTCGAGCCAGTTGACGCGGCTGAACTTGGCGCGGAAGTCGTCCGGCATCGGCACCACCTGGCTGTGGCTGTAGTTGTAGAACACGAAGCCTTGCTTGGCCATGGCCACCAGCGTGCCATCGGCCGGGCGGGTGATGCGGAAGATGACGTCGCCGCCATATTTGTTGAAATCCATCACGCCTACTTCAAACAGCAGCTGGTCGCGCGCATGCGCTTCGGCGCGGTAGGTGGTGGCCAGGTCGGTGACGATGATGCCGGTGCCGTCGGCTTCGGTTTCCTGCACGCCGAACTCGAACAGGAAGCGCGCGCGCGCTTCCGAGATCATGGAAATCATCGAGTCGTTGCCGAGGTGCCGGGCGCCGTTGATGTCGGTGACGCGCACGGTGAGCTGGGTCGAAAAGCAGAATTGATCTTCCGGGAACGCAAGCGTCAGTCTGGCCATGTCTTTCGGGGGCAAGTGGGAAAGCGCCCATTGTAGCGCGCCTTCGCCACCCGCATCGGGCCGCTACGGTTTGCGGATGATCTGATAGACCTTGCCGTTGGCGCTCGTTATGTACAGTTCGCCTGCCGCATCCTGGCCGAAGCCGGGCACCTGGCCGATATCGCCCACCGCCCAGTCCTTGCTGTCGCTGACAGCACCATTGGTGTACAGGAAGCTTTTCAGGAAGCCCTTGCAATAGTCCGAGTACAGGTAGCGCCCGGCCAGTTCCGGCAGGGCCGTGCCGCGGTAGACGAAGCCGCCGGTGATCGAGCAGCCGTTGGCGTTGTTGGCGCCGTGCTGGTAGTCGAACACGGGCAGGGTCAGGCCCTGCTGGGAACAGGTGGCGGCGTTGTAGCAGCTGCCGCCCTCCATGATGTTCCAGCCGTAATTGGCCGGCTTCAGGCCCGCCGGCACCACGTTGACTTCTTCCCTCAGTTCCTGGCCGACGTCGGCGACATACAGCGACGCGGTGGCGCTGTCGAAGGCGAAGCGCCAAGGGTTGCGCAAGCCGTAGGCCCAGATTTCGCCGCGCTTGCCGGCCTGGCCGACGAAGGGATTGTCGGACGGCACGTTGTACAGCGGCGCCACCACGTCGTCCACCTTCAGGCGCAGCAGCTTGCCCAGCAGCGAGTCGAGGTTTTGCGCATTGCCGCCGGGATCGCCGGCGCCGCCGCCATCGCCGGTGCCGGCATACAGGTAGCCGTCGGCGCCAAAGGCCAGCATGCCGCCGTAGTGGTTGGTGTAGGTCGGGTGCGGGATGGTGATGATGCGCTTCAGCGTGCCGGCATCGGCTATATCGGCATTGGCCGACACCTTCACCTCATCGATGGCGATATTGCTGAACTTGTCCGTGTAGTAGATGAAGAAGCGGCCGTTTTGCGCATAGCCGGGATGGAAAGCCATCGACAGCAGCCCGCCTTCGCCGTCGGTGCTGAGCAGGCCGGTGAGGTCGAGGAAGGGCGTGGCGCGCAAGCTGCCGTCGCTGGCCAGGATGCGGATGCGGCCCGGGCGCTCGACAATGAAACGGCGCGTATCGCCGGCTGGCGCCGTCAGCAGCAATGGAGTGCTGAGGCCGCTGGCCACTTCCTTCACCGCCAGCGCGAAGGCCGGCTTCGGTGGTTCCGGTTGCGTCACCGGCGGCGGGCTGTCGCCACCGCCGCCGCCGCCGCAGGCTGCCAGCAGTGCGCCCATCAAGGTTGCGGCCAGCGTGCTGGCCGGGGACAAAGCGGGGGCCGCAGTCGCGGGCCGGGAATTCAGCTCATCTGCCATCATCTTCTCCGGTTGGGTTAGCAGCCAACTGTAGGACTGCCCCACCGCGCCATCTGTGCGGGAACGCACTTACTGGTTTTCACTCAAGAACAGCAGCGTGTGGCCGTGCGCTTCGGCTGCGCTGCGCTGGTGGTAGCTGCTGCGGTGGTTGCAGTTGAAGCCGTGTTCGGCATCCGGATAGAGGTGGATTTCCACTTCCTCGCGCGCCTCGAAACGTTCGGCAATGGCGCGCACTGCGGCGGGTGCGATGTGGGCGTCGCGCGCGCCGAAATGCAGCAGCAGCGGGGCGCGTATGTCGTCGGCGCGCTCCAGGCAGTGCTGGATGCCGCCGCCGTAATAGGCCACCGCATGCTCGGCGTGGCCGTTGGCCAAGGCCAGGTAAGCCATGCGGCCGCCCCAGCAAAAGCCCAGCGCGGCCAGCCTGCCTTCGGCGCCGGGCGTGGCGCGCAGGGCGGCGGCGGCGGCGCCGATGTCGGCCTGCGCCTGCGCCACGTCGGCGCGCTGCATGCACTGGGCGGCGCGGCCCCAGTCCGCCTCGTCATAGCCGAACGCGAGGCGCCGGCCCTGGCGCCAGAACAGGTCGGGCGCCAGCACCACGTAGCCGTCGGCGGCGTACTGCTCGGCGACCGCGCGGATATGGGCGTTGACGCCGAAGATTTCCTGCAGCAAGAGCAGGGCCGGGCCGCGGCCGCCGCGCGGCAGGGCCAGGAAGGCGTCGAAGGCGCCGTCCGGGCCATCGACCGTGCTCCACTGGGTGCTCAGGTCCATCGCCTCAGCCGCCTTGCTGCGGCCGCGCCAGCGCCTGCAGGCAGGCGTCCAGGTCCTGGCGCGCGAAGGCGCTGACGTTCTTCGCCATTTCGGCCGTGACCAGCTTGCGGGTCTGCTTGTCCAGGCTGTCGCGCAGCAAGCCCAGGAAACGCGGCGCAGCCACCAGCGCCAGGTGCTGGTAGCGGTGTTGCGCGGCGGCGGTGTCGAGCCGGTGGCCGATCTCGCGCGCGAACTGGCGCACTTCGTGCTGTACCGGTTCTTCCACCCGCGGCGCGGTGTGGCCATGGCCGTCGGGGCCGAAATACTGGCCGTGGCCGTCGGATGCCAGCTGGCGGTTGTCGGCGCGTCCCAGCGGGTTGGCCAGGTCTTCGATTTCCTCGGCCGGCAGCTGGCCGTCGCGCAGTTGGAAGATGCGGGCGTGGCTGCTGTCAGCCACGACGATCCAGGTGTGGTCCATGGTCGCCTCCTTGGTGTGGGCAGTCCAGTATAGGGTGCTGCCGTGGCGCCCGGCGCGCGCGAGCCGGGCGGAAAATGTTGCCCTATAGCATTAAATGTCCGGCCGTGCGAAAATGGTAAGCTCGCACAGCGAAGGCAGGGGCACGATGGACGATCCGATCAACGCAGCACCGCGGCAACCTTTCCGCACCCGCACGGCGGCGCTGGCGCTGCTGTGCGGCTTCGGCCTGACCGGCGCCCTGTTTGCCGGCGTCAGCCGGCTCGAGGCGCAGCGCGCCCAGCTTGCGTTCGAGCAGCGGGTGCAGGCGCGCGCCTTCGTGCTGCGCGAAGGCATCGGCGGCGCCCTGGCCAGCCTGCATGCCGTCAACCAGCTGCTGGTCGCGCGCCCCACCGCCAGCCGCGAGGAATTCCACCGTTTCGTCACGCCGCTGCTGGCGCGCCACCCTTATGTGCTGGGCACCAGCTACCTGCGCTTCATCGAACACGCCGAGCGGCCGGCGTTCGAGGCGGCGCTGCAGGCAGTGCAGCCGGGCGCCGCCGTGCGCGAGCTGCGGCAGGGACGGGCGCAGCCGGCAGCCGAGCGCCCGCGCTACCGGGTGATCGACTACATCGAGCCGCTGGCCGGCAACGAGGGCGCGCTCGGCCTGAACACCCTGTTGGCCGAACGCGACGACCCGGCCCGCCAGCGCGCCTATGCCAGCGGCGAGCCGGCGGCCGGGCCGCTGGTGCAGCTGGTGCAGCGCGCCGGCGGCCGTTCGCGCCTGGGCGTGGTGGTGGTCAAGCCGCTGTACAGCGGCGGGCGCGTGGTGGGCGAGACCGCCATTACCTTGCAGCCGGGGGAAATGATCGGCAAGATTTTTGCCAGCGCCGGGGCGGACGCCGGCGCGCCCGAGCTGCAGGTGTATGCCAGTGCCGGCATCGATCCAGCCAGCCTGGTGTACAGCGCGCCGCCGGCGCCGCGCAGCGGCGGCCTGGCGCTGCCGTCCTGGCTGTATCCGGCGCGCACGGCGCCGCTGCAGCAGGCGCTGGACGTGGCGGGCTCGCGCTGGCTGCTGGTAGCCACGCCCAGCCCGCGCGTGCTGGCCAGCGAGCACCTGGCCTCGCTGTTTACGCTGGTGCTGGGGGTGCTGACCACCGTGCTCGGCTCGGCCTTCATCGATTCGCTCAAGCGCCGCAAGCTGCTGATCCAGCAGCGCGTGGCCATGCGCACGGCGGAACTGAAGGCGGCCAACCAGGCCTTGCTGCTGCGCCAGCGCGCCATCGAGTCCAGCACCAACGCGGTGATGATCACCGCGGCCGAAGCGCACAACCCGATCGTCTACGTCAACCCGGCCTATGAACGCATCACCGGCTACCGCGCGGCCGAAACGCTGGGCAGCAGCCCGCGCATGCTGTTCGGCCAGGACCTCGACCAGCCCGGCATCGACGAGCTGCGGGCGGCCATCCGCGAGCAGCGCGACGGCCACGCGGTGCTGCGCTGCTACCGCAAGGACGGCAGCCAGTACTGGAACGACGTGTACCTGTCGCCGGTGCGCGACGAGCACGGCGCGGTGGTCAACTTCATCTCGATCCAGCACGACATCACGGCCATCAAGGCCTATGAATCGGAGCTGGAACACCAGTCGACCCACGACGCGCTGACCGGCCTGCCCAACCGCGTGCTGCTGCAGGACCGGCTGGCGCAGACCATCCAGCACTCGGGGCGCAAGGGGCACGAGCTGTGGCTGGTGTCGATCGACCTCGACCGCTTCAAGTTCACCAACAGCCGCCTGGGCCACAAGGGCGGCGACCGCCTGCTGCAGATCGTGGCGGCACGCTTGCAGGCGGCCGTGCGGCCGGTCGATACGGTGGCGCGCCTGGGCGGCGACGAATTCGCCCTGCTGCTGCTGCCGGAACGGGGTGGTGCTGCGCCGCGCGCCGAACAGCTGCAGCGCGTGCTGGACAGCCTGGCGGCGCCGCTGCTACTCGAGGGCACGCAGCTGTTCCTGACCGCCAGCGCCGGCATTGCCGTGTTCCCGACCGACAGCAGGGAGCCGGGCGTGCTGGCCGAACGGGCCGACATGGCCATGTTCCGCGCCAAGGAAATGGGCGGCAACCAGTACCAGTTCTACACCGCGGCCATGAACGAGCGCCTGGGCGAACGGCTGCGCATCGAGAGCGCGCTGCGCACGGCGCTGGAGCGGCGCGAGTTCGAGCTGCACTACCAGCCGCAGGTCGACAGCAGCACGGGGCGCATCATGGGCATGGAAGCGCTGATCCGCTGGCGCCACCCGGAGATGGGCATGGTGGCGCCCAACCGCTTCATTCCGCTGGCCGAGGAAACCGGCCAGATCCTGGCCGTGGGCCACTGGGTGCTGCGCACCGCCTGCCGCCAGCTGCGCGACTGGCAGAAGGACGGGCGGCGCACGCTGCGCATCGCGGTCAACGTCTCGGCGCGCCAGCTGGCCGAGCCGGACTTCGTGCAAGGGGTGGCGGAAGTGCTGGCCGATACCGGCCTGGCGCCGCATTGCCTGGAGCTGGAATTGACCGAAAGCGCGGTGATGAACGACGTGGCGCATGCCACCGCCGTCATGCACGAACTGAAGAAGCTGGGCGTGAAGCTGGCGATCGACGATTTCGGCACCGGCTACTCCTCGCTGGCGCACCTGAAGCGCTTCGAGATCGACGTGCTGAAGATCGACCAGACTTTCGTGCGCGACCTGACGGTCGATCCGGACGATGCCGCCATCGTCACCACCATCATCGCGCTGGCCGACAACCTGGGGCTGGAAGTGATTTCGGAAGGGGTGGAGACGCAGGAGCAGCTGGACTTCCTGCGCCGCCATGGCTGCCGCCATATGCAGGGCTACTTCTTCGGCCGGCCGCTGCCGGCCGAAGGCTTCCTGGCCCTGCTGCTGCAGGACGAAGCCGCCGCTAGCGCTTCACAAAGCTGAACGGATCGCCCTTGTTCCAGGCCGGCATGGCCTTGCCGTTGGCCACTTCATAGCCCAGGTTCAGGGTGAACTGGGCCTGCTGCACCATGCCCGCCAGGTCCCAGCTGGCGTGGTATTCGTCCTTGACGCTGTGGTAGTCGCCCTTGAAGGCGACGATGCTGGCGGCCGAGGCATCGTGCCCATGCTCGAACTCGAAGTGGCCGTCGCCGGAGAACACGGCGGAACCGACGTTGAACGCCGGCACGCCGGCCCTGGCGAACTGGAAATGGTCGGCGCGGAAGTAGGCGCCCGACAGGTCGGCAATCGGCGGCGCCAGCTTCAGGCCCATTTGGCGGGCCACCTTGGCGGCGCTGCGGTACAGGGTGCTGCGCTCGGCGCCGGCCACGCCGATGTCGCGCGTGCGCCCGGCAAAATTCATCGAATCGAGGTTCAGGTCGGCCAGCGTGCGCTTCAGCGGGAAGGCCGGCGCGGCGACATAGGCCTGGGCGCCGTGCATGCCGACTTCCTCGGCGGCCGGCCACAGGAAGACCTGCGAGCGTTTGGCCGGCTGCTGCACGGCGGCGGCAGCCATCGCCAGCAGGGCGGCGGCGCCGGAACCGTTGTCGATGGCGCCGTTGTAAATGCGGTCGGCGCCGTCGGCCGGGCCGTCGGCCTTGCCCAGGTGGTCCCAGTGCGCGGAATACACCACCGCTTCGTCCTTCAGCTTGGAGTCGCTGCCGGGCACGATGCCGACCACATTGAACTGCTCGACCTGGCGCACGCTGGAGCGGATCTCGCTGTGGGCGCTGATATTCAGGAGCACCGGGCGGAAGTCGCGCCGTTCGGCGGCGGCGCGCAGGGTGTCGAGGTCGAAGCCGGCTTCCCTGAACAGGGTGCGCGCATAGTCTTCGGACAGCCAGCCTTCGACCAGGTTGCCGCCGCCGGGCGCGTGGAAGCGCTCCAGCGAGAAGCTGGTGGCGGGCACGTTCCAGCCGTAGGCGGCCGAGGGCGTGGTGTGGATCAGCAGCGCGCCGGCGGCGCCGCGCCGCGCCGCTTCCTCGTACTTGTACATCCAGCGGCCGTAATAGGTGTAGCCTTTGCCGGCAAAGCGCTTCGGCTCTTCGGCGGTAGGCTGCGGGTCGTTGACCATCATGACCAGGATCTTGCCCGTGACGTCGGCGTCCTTGTAATCGTTCCAGTTTTCTTCCGGCGCGACGGCGCCGTAGCCGACGAACACCAGCGGCGCGTCGAACAGCACTTCGGCGCGGCCGCTGCCGGTGCCGATCAGGACATCCTCGCCCAGGCGCGGCAGCAGGGTGCTGGGGCCGGCGAAAAATCTGATCGAGCTGCCGGGCTGCAGGCGGGTGCCCTGGAATTTCACCGGCTGGCGGTAGCTGCCGTCCGCCAAGGGGCTCAGGCCGATGGCTGCGGCCTGGGTCTCCAGGTAGCGCACGGCGAGGTCGCCGCCGCGCTGGCCGGTGCCGCGGCCCTCGAGCAGGTCGTCGGCCAGGAAGGACAGGTGGGCGCGCAGCGGCGCTTCCTTGACGGTGGGCGCTTGCTGCGCTGCGGCAGAAGCGGCCGCCAGCAGCAGGCTGGCAGGGATGCAGTACTTGGTTTTCATGGCGCCGATCTTACCCCATAATGAAACGCATTCCCGGCGGCGAAACAAAGGAGATACATGGAAGTCATTATCATCACCGGCGCATCCGACGGCATCGGAGCAGAAGTGGCACGCCAGCTGGCCAGGGCACGCGGCAAGGATGTGGCGCTGGTGCTGGCGGCGCGCAGCGAGGCGGCTTTGCAGGCGGTGGCTGCCGAGTGCGGCGCCGCCGGCGCGGCTACGCTGGTGGTGGCCACCGACGTGGCGCAGCAGGAGCAGTGCCGGCAACTGGTGGCGGCGGCGGTGGAGCGTTTCGGCCGTATCGATGCCCTGGTCAACAACGCCGGGCGCTCGGCGCACGCACTGTTTGAAGAAGTGACGGACCTGGGCTGGTACGAAGACCTGATGAAAGTGAACCTGTGGGGCGCCATCTGGTGCACCCATGCGGCGCTGCCTTACCTGAAGGCGTCGCAGGGGCGGATCGTGGCCGTGTCGTCGCTGGCGGGACTGGTCGGGGTGCCGGGGCGCACGGCTTACGGCGCGACCAAGTTCGCCATGGCCGGGTTCTTTGAGGCGCTGCGGGCGGAGCTGAAGCCGTATGGCGTGAGCGTGACCACGGCTTATCCGGGCGTGGTGGATACCCAGATCCGTTATCGGGGTTACAACGCTGCCGGCGGGGAGCTGGGCAAGAGCAGCCTGCGCGAAGATGCGGCGATGCCGGTGGCCGAATGTGCGCAGCTGATCATCGGCGGCATGGCTGGGCGCAGGCGCGAGGTGGTGATGACGGCCAAGGGCAAGCTGGGACGCTGGCTCAAGCTGCTGGCGCCGGGATTGATCGAGAAAATGGCGTTAAATGCGTTGAAGGATGATGTCAAGCCGCACACCTGACCCGGATCTACCGGGTTAAAAGGGTAAAATAGCGCTTTCCGTCGCATCAGGCGATACAACAATAACCTCACGAGTGCCGCCATGTCTGACACCATGTTTACCGATTTGAACCTCAGCGCCCCCATTTTGAAGGCGCTGAAAGAAGTAGGCTACGAGACCCCGTCTCCGATCCAGGCTTCCACCATCCCCCACCTGCTGGAAAACCGCGACGTGCTGGGCACCGCGCAAACCGGCACCGGCAAGACCGCCGCTTTTGCGCTGCCGATCCTGTCGCGCATCGACATCAAGCAGGCGTCGCCCCAGGCGCTGGTGCTGGCGCCGACGCGCGAACTGGCGATCCAGGTGGCGGAGGCCTTCCAGCGCTACGCCGCCCACATCCCGAAATTCCATGTGCTGCCGATCTACGGCGGCCAATCCTACGGCCCTCAGCTGCAGGCGCTGCGCCGCGGCGTGCACGTGGTGGTCGGCACCCCGGGCCGCGTCATCGACCACCTGGAGAAGGGCTCGCTCGACCTGTCGAAGCTGAAAACCCTGGTGCTGGACGAAGCGGACGAAATGCTGCGCATGGGCTTTATCGAGGACGTCGAGCGCATCCTGCGGGAAACCCCTGAATCGCGCCAGACCGCCTTGTTCTCGGCCACCATGCCGGCCCAGGTCAAGCGCATCGCCACCACTTACCTGAACGACCCGGCTGAAGTGATGGTGGCGGCCAAGACCACCACCAACACCAATATCCGCCAGCGCTACTGGCTGGTGTCGGGCATGCACAAGCTGGACGCGCTGACCCGCATCCTGGAAGCGGAGCCGTTCGACGGCATGATCATCTTCTCACGCACCAAGATCGGTACCGAAGAACTGGCGGAGCGCCTGCAGGCGCGCGGCTTCTCGGCCGGCGCCATCAACGGCGACATGCAGCAGGCGGCGCGCGAACGCATGATCGGCCAGCTGAAAGACGGCAAGATCGACATCCTGGTGGCCACCGACGTGGCGGCGCGCGGGCTGGACGTGGAGCGCATCAGCCACGTGGTCAACTACGACGTGCCGTACGACCCTGAGAGCTACACCCACCGCATCGGCCGTACCGGCCGCGCCGGCCGCAGCGGCGACGCGATCCTGTTCATCACCCCGCGCGAGCGCAACCTGCTGAAACTGATCGAGCGCACCACGCGCCAGGCGGTAACGCCAATGACGCTGCCAACCATCCAGGCCGTCAACGACGTGCGCGTGCAGCGTTTCAAGGACCAGATCTCCGACGCCCTGGCGCAGGAGGGCCTGTCCTTCTATGAAACGCTGGTGAGCGAGTACGAGGCTGAGCACAATGTCCCGGCAGTTGAAATCGCCGCGGCGCTGGCGCTGATGGCCAGCGGCGGCAAGCCGCTGCTGCTGGATAAATCGCGCGAAAAAGGCTGGCATGAAGACGGCGCGCCGCGCCAGGAAGGCCCGGGCCGCGAAGCGCGCGAACCGCGTGAGCCACGCGAGCCACGTGAGCCGCGCGAGCCGCGTGCGAAGAAAGAACGCATCGAACGTGAGCCGGAGCCGGGCAAGGCCACCTACCGGGTGGAAGTGGGCTACCAGCACGGCGTCAAGCCGGGCAATATCGTCGGTGCCATCGCCAACGAGGGCGGCATCGATTCCAAGTTCATCGGCCGTATCGAGATTTACGACGACTACTCCCTGCTGGATATGCCGGCCGACCTGCAGCCGGGCGACATCGAAACCTTGCAGGCGCTGCGCGTAGCCGGGCAGCCGCTGCGCCTGCATCGCGACGGCGAAACGCCGCCGCCGGCGCCAGCCGCCAAAGCGCCGCGCGCAGCCAAGCCTGAACGTGCTGAACGTCCTGAACGTGCCGAACGTACCGAGCGCCCGGAGCGCGCCGCGCCGCCGCTGTCTTCGCGCGACGATGACGACGAACCGATGTTCGAAGAAGAAGCGCCGAAGCGCAAGAAGAAGGACAAGGCCGAAGCAGGCGACGGCGGTGCTGCCCCGATGCCGATGCGCGCCTACCGCGTGGAAGTGGGTTCGGGCGACGGCGTCAATGCCGGCAACCTGGTTGGCGCTATCGCCAACGAGAGCGGCCTCGAATCACGCTTCATCGGCCGCATCGAGATCCTGGACGACCACGCCTTCGTCGAGATGCCGGACGGTATGCCGGACGACATCTTCAAGCACCTGCGCAAAGTGTGGGTCGGCGGCAAGCAGCTGAAAATGTCGCTGGCCGACAGCATGCCGGCAATGTCCGGGAAGCACACCCCGCCGAAGAAGCCGGTAGCCAAGCCGAAGCGCTGATCCGCGCCGGCACCCTGGGGCCGGGCAAACCGCCCGGCCTTTTCGCCCCCTCCGCACCTGCTACTGAAAGCTACTGAAATTTTTCCGTTTATAGCGCTATCACGGGAAAAACCAGTAGATTTCAGTAGTTTCAGTAGTTCTTTCAGTAGTTTTCAGTAGTAGTCCGCGACAGGCCCGCAAGGGAAACCGAAAGCCGCGCCCAGGCTGGCGGCCCCAGCACCGCTTGTTGCCGGATTAGCCATCCCCACGCTATGCTGCTGGCTGTTCCGGACCTCACCGAGAAAGCCATGCACAAACTGATCCGCCATTCCCTGTGCGCCGCCGCCGGCGCTGCTGCCGTTGGCGCCTCCGCCGCGCCGGCCGACACCGTCGTCACCAAGCCAATGGACTTGCAGGACTACCTTGCGCTGAAGGGCCCTGCGCCCGACAAGCGGATCATGTACGGCACGGCGCCCAGCCAGTTTGTCGAACTGTTCAAGCCCGCCGGCCCCGGCCCGCACCCGGTGGTCGTGCTGGTGCACGGCGGCTGCTGGACCGTGCACTTTGGCGGTATCGAACAAATGCGCAATATGGCCGGCGCGCTGGCCAGGCAGGGCATCGCTGTGTGGAACGTGGAATACCGCCGTTACGACGAGGAGGGCGGCGGCTATCCCGGCATGTACCAGGACGTCGCCACCGCAGTGGACTTGCTGAAGCACGAGGCCAAGTCCAGCGCCCTCGACCTGGGCCGCGTTGTCGCGGTCGGCCACTCCGCCGGCGGCCATCTTGCGCAGTGGGCCGTTGCGCGCCACAAGCTGCCCGAATGGAGTCCCGCCTGGGCGCCACAGCCTTTGAAGATCGGCACCGTGATCAGCCTTGGCGGCCTGGCCGACCTGCGCAACGAAGCAGCCCTGATCCGCCGCACCTGCGACCGC
This sequence comes from Duganella sp. Root336D2, assembly GCF_001425005.1. Classification (GTDB taxonomy): domain Bacteria; phylum Pseudomonadota; class Gammaproteobacteria; order Burkholderiales; family Burkholderiaceae_D; genus Rugamonas. The sequence continues at coordinate 222,994 of NZ_LMDB01000038.1, forward strand.
GAGACGGCGCAAATCGCCGGCACGCCAAGCGCCCGGCGCCCCGACGTTTTTGCCGACACCTCGCCGGCCGAAATGCTGCCGGCCGGCGTGCGTACGGTGCTGATCCACGGCGAGCATGACGACATCTCGCCCACCGTCACCGGCGAAAACTACGCCCGCCGCGCGCGTGCAGCCGGCGACAGCGCCGAGGTCCTGGTACTGCCCGGCGGCAGCCACTACGACGAAGTCTCGGCCGACTCGAAAGCCTGGGCAATCGTCAACGCCCAGGTCAGGAAAGCGCTCGGACTCTGATGGAAGCAATCCTGTTTGTCGGCATCCAGGCCTCCGGAAAGTCGACGTTCTACAAAGAGCGATTCTTCAATTCCCACCTCCGCATCAGCAACGACCTGCTGAAAACGAAGAACCGGGAAAAGCTGATGTTCGCGCTGTGCTTTGACACGGGTATGCCGCTGGTTATCGACAACACCAATGCCAGCAAAGAGGTGAGGGCGCGCTATATCGCGCTGCTGAAGGAGCAGGGCTACCGCATCAAGTGCTACTACTTCAAGAGTGATCTGGAGCGGTCGCTCGAATGGAACGACCAGCGCCAGGGAGCCGAATGCATCCCCCGGGCCGGCATCTTCAGCACCCACAAGCGGCTGGAAATCCCCAGCCCGGACGAGGGCTTTGATGAGTTGTTTTACGTTGACTGGATAGGCGGCCAACGCGTCGTAAAGGAATGGAATAGTGAAGTTTGATGAACTCGACGAATCCATGCGCGTGTACGAAACCGCGCATGACCAGTGCGTCCTGCCCGGCATTTATATGGTCGCCCGCATCGACGGCCGGAGTTTTACGCGGCTGACCAAGGAGCTTGCCGGTTTCGAAGCGCCGTTCGACGTGCGCTTTCGCGACTTGATGATCGAAACCACCAGGCACCTGATGAATTGCGGATTCAAAGTCATGTACGGCTACACCGAGAGCGATGAAATCTCCCTGCTGTTCGACCCGGATATCAATGTATTCGGCCGCAAGACCCGCAAGTACAACTCCATCCTGGCCGGCGAAGCCTCCGCCAAATTCAGCCTGATGCTGGGGCAGTTGGGCGCCTTCGATTGCCGGATTTCGGAACTGCCGACGAAGCGGCTGGTGGTCGACTATTTCCGCTGGCGTAATGAGGACGCCCACCGCAACGCCCTGAATGCGCACTGCTACTGGATGCTGCGCAAGGAAGGCGTAGACCCCAACAGTGCAGCCGCAACGATCGCCGGCAAATCGCTGGCCGGCAAGAACGAGCTGCTTTTCAGCCGCGGCATCAACTTCAATGAACTGCCGAACTGGCAGAAGCGCGGCGTGGGCCTCTACTGGGGCGTCGAAGAGAAGGCGGGCTTCAACCCCAAGGACAATGTACCGGTCGTGTCGCAGCGCCGCGCAATCGTGACGGACCTGGAGCTGCCGATGCGCGGCGAGTACAGCACCTTCGTCGCCAACCTGCTGGAAAACGCTTAGCCCTGCCAGGCTTACTTATTCCGCGGCGGGTACTTGATCGCGTTGAGCTGGATTTTTTCCAGCGCCGCCGCGTGCAGGTCGACATCGAGCTTGTCGGCGATCTGCACCAGGTAAAGCAGCACGTCGGCCAGCTCCTGGCGGATCGCTTCCTGCTGGCCCTGCGCCAGCTCGCCGGCGCGGCCGGTCGGCAGCCACTGGAAATGCTCGGCCAGTTCGGCCACCTCCACCGACAGCGCCATCGCCAGGTTTTTCGGCGTGTGGTACTGCTCCCAGTCGCGCGCGGCGGCAAAAGCGCGGGTGCGCTCGCGCAGGTCGTGCAGCGCGTCGCTCATGCCGCCTTTTCCATGAATACACTCAAAGGATCGTCGCGGTAATCGCCATACGGTCCGCGTACCCGGTAGCCCAGGCGTTCGTACAAACCGATCGCTTCCGGCTGCGACGGCCCGGTCTCCAGCATGAACTGGCGGCAGCCGCGCGCCAGCGCTTCCGTCTCCAGCATGCCGAGCAGGCGCTGTGCCACGCCCTGGCCGCGCGCTGAAGGTTGCACGAACATGCGCTTGACTTCCCCGTATTCCGGCGTCACCACGATGGCGCCGCAGCCCACCGCCGCGCCATCGATATTGCGCGCCACCGCGAACAGCACATTGGGCTGCAGCAGGGAATTCATGTCGAGCGCATATACGCTCTCCGGTGGATACAGCGATAGCTGGTAGGCGTCCAGCAGGTCGATCAGGGCCACGACTTCGGGCTGGTTGGGGGTCTCGAGTTTGATGTCCATCGCCCAATGGTATCATCCCTGCGCCGCCAGACCGGGGTCGGTCCGGGGCGAGACATGTCTAAGGATAACCATGAAATCGCTAGTTCCTCACGCCATTACACTGGCAGTCAGTGCACTTGTCGCCACCAGCGGCATCGCGGCCGACAACAGCGCCGTCACCCCGCGCGCCGAAAACCCTTACCTGAGCCAGGTCGATGCCGCCGCCCGCTCCGCGCGCGTGTCGAATGTCGCCTATGTCCTCGACTTCACGCTGACCGGCCAGGAGACCTTCAGCAACACCACCACCGTCAATTTCGACCTGCAGGACAACGCGCAGCCGCTGACGCTGGACCTGGACAAGGCCAGCATCAAGCGCCTGGTGGTGAACGGCAAGCCGGTCGCCGCGCCGCAGTACAACAACTGGTTCATCACGCTGGCCGCCGCCGACCTGAAGGCCGGGCGCAACAGCGTGACCGTGGAATTCGAGCGCAAGCACAGCACCAACGGCGAGGGTCTGCACCGCATGGTCGACCCGGTCGACGGCCGCGTGTATACCTACTCGCACTTCGAGCCGGCCGCCGCGCACCAGATGTTCGCGCTGTTCGACCAGCCTGACCTGAAGGCGACCTACCAGGTCAATGTGAGCGCACCTGCCGACTGGACCGTGGTGTCCACCGCGCGCGAATCCAAGGTGGAAGACGTCGCCAGTTCGCCCGACACCAGGCGCTGGACCTTCCCGGTCTCGAAGATCCTCAGCCCGTACAATTTCTCGCTGCACGCCGGACCTTACAAGGTGTGGGAGGACGCCACCAGCGCCAAGTACCCGATGCGCCTGTTAGCGCGCCAGTCGGTGGCCGACCAGGTCGACCCGGCGCCATGGTTCGAATACACCAGGCAGGGCCTGGCCTGGTTCGACGACTATTTCGGCATCCCTTACCAGTACGGCAAATACGACCAGCTGCTGGTGCCGGACTTCCTGTACGGCGCGATGGAAAACGCCGGCGCCGTGACCTTTGCCGAACACTCCTTCCTGCACAAGGACAAGATGTCCAGCGCCGAGAAGCACGAGCTGGCCAGCGTGATCATGCACGAAATGGCGCACCAGTGGTTCGGCGACCTGGTCACCATGCAGTGGTGGAACGGCCTGTGGCTGAACGAGAGCTTTGCCTCCTTCATGGGCACCCTGGCCACCGCCGAAGCCACCGAATTCAAGGACTCGGCCTGGCAGTATTTCTACGCCCAGGGCAAATCGGCCGCGTACGTGATGGACCAGCGCGTCACCACGCACCCGATCGAAACCCCGGTGCCCTCGACCGCCAACGCCTTCGACAATATCGACGCCATCACCTATTCCAAAGGCGCCTCCACCCTGAAGCAGCTGCGCCACCTGCTGGGCGAGGAAACCTTCCGCAAGGGCGTGCACAACTACCTGGTCAAATACCAGTGGAAGAACGCCAGGCTGGATGACTTCATCGGCAGCCAGGCCGAAGCGGCCGGGCGCGACCTGGGGCAGTGGACCCAGGACTGGCTGTACCAGCCGGGCGTGAACACCATCACCGCCAGCTACAGCTGCAAGGCCGGCAAGGTCGACGCCTTCAGGCTGCAGCAGACGGCCGTGGCGCAATTCCCGACCCTGCGCGAGCAGCGCGTGCAGCTGGCCCTGATGCAGAAGACGGGCAAGCAGCTGACGATCTCCAGGGTGCTGCCGGTGACCTACAAGGGCGCCAGCACCGAGGTGGCGGAACTGAAAGGCGCCGCCTGCCCTGACCTGGTCTACCCGAACTACCAGGACTGGGGCTTCGTGAAAGCCAAGCTCGATACGCGCTCCTTCGCCACCGCGCGCCAGGACGTCAGCAAGGTGGACGACAAGCTGCTGCGCACCATGCTCTGGCACAGCATGTGGGACAACGTGCGCGACGGCGCGCTGCCGCTCAACGAATTCCTCGACACGGTGCTGCTCAACGCGCCGCTGGAAAAAGACTACGTGCTGCTGGGCGATGTACTGGGCAAGATGGGCCAGTCGATCCGCTACCTGCGCACCATGTCGAGCGACGGCGCCTACACCCGCACCGTGGTGGGCCGCCTGGAAAAGATGGCCTGGGCGCAGTCCAGGGCCAGCAAGGGCGACTTCCAGCGCCGCTGGTTCAGCGCCTACCTCGGCACCGCCGGCAGCCAGGAATCGCTGCAGCGCATCGCAGCCATGCTCGATGGCCGCGAAAAGCTGGCTGGCCTGACCCTGAGCCAGGACGTGCGCTGGGACATGATCGCGGTCCTGAACCGCAAGGATTATCCGGGCGCCGAAGCGCGCATCGCGGCCGAGCAGGCCAAGGACAAGTCCGACAGCGGCGAACTGGCTGCGGTGGCGGCGCAGGCTGCGCGTCCGGACGCGAAGGTGAAGCAGGAATGGCTGGCGAAGATCGGCGACACCCAGAGCAAGCTGCCGTTCTCGCGCATCCGCACCGCGATGCACGCGCTGTATCCGTCTTCGCAAGTGGCGCTCAATGAGCAAAGCGCGGCAGCCCGCCTGGCGCAGTTGGCCCAGCTGGACAAGTCGGCTGGCCCGGTCTTCATGCGCGATTATGCCGGCGCCATGATCCCGGCCACCTGCACCGCTGCCAGCGTGCAGCGCCTGGCCGACAGCGCGCAGGCCAACCCGGGCCTGAGCGCCGGCACCCGCCGTGCGCTGCTGGTGGCGCACCAGGAAGACCAGCGCTGCCTGGCGATCCGCAAAGCCTTGACCGTGAAGCTGAACTAAACCTGCACTTTGGTGGAGAGCGCGGCCTGCGCCGTCAGCAGGTCGAGCAGCGCCGGCAGCGGCGCCGGGCGGCCCAGCAGGTAGCCTTGCAGAGCATGGCAACCGTGGGCCGCCAGGAAGTCGGCCTGGGCCTGCGTCTCCACCCCTTCGGCCACCACCCGCAAGCCCATCTGGCCGGCCATGGCCAGGATGGTCTGCACGATCACCACGTCGCTGGCGTCGTCCGGCATGTCCATGATGAAGCTGCGGTCGATCTTCAGCTCATACAGCGGCATGCGTTTCAGGTACGCCAGGCTGGAATAGCCGGTGCCGAAATCATCGATCGAAAAGCGCACCCCGAGGTCGGCCAGCTGGTTCATGCGCGCCACGATTTCATCCATCCGGTCCACCAGCAGCCCTTCCGTCACTTCCAGGATCAGCAGCGCCGGCTCCATGCCCTGCTCCTGCAAGATTGTGCGCACCTGCTGCACGAAGTCGGGCTGGCGGAATTGCTGCGGGCTGACGTTGACCGACAGCGGCAGCGACAGTCCCAGCACCGCCATGCGCTGCTGCGCCAGGCAGGCCTGCTTCAGCGCCCATAAGCCGAGCGGCCCGATCAGCCCCGCTTCTTCCGCCAGCGGGACGAAGATGGCCGGCGCCACCATGCTGCCGTCGTCGCGCTCCCAGCGCATCAGCAATTCGGCGCCGTGCAGCCGTCCCAGGCAATCGAACTGCGGCTGGTACACCACGTGCAGCCGCTCCTGCTCGATGGCCTGGCCCAGTTCGCGCTCCAGCGTCAGGCGCCGTTCGAGCTCGGACTGCATGGCCGCTTCGAAGAAGGCAATGCCGTTGCGCCCGGCGCCCTTGGCGCGGTACATCGCCGTATCGGCTTCGCGCAGCAGGTCGTCGGCCTGCTGGCCGTGCTTGGGCAGCAGCGTGACGCCGATGCTGGCCGAACAGCCGTAGCCCTGGCCGGCGATCTCGAATTCCTGCGCCAGCGCGGCGCGGATCTTTTCCGCCACGCCCTGCGCGGCGCTGCTGGCCGCCGCCAGGTCCGGCGCCAGGTGCGCCAGCAGCACCACGAATTCATCGCCGCCGATGCGCGCCACGGTGTCGCTTTTGCGCACCACCTCTTCCAGGCGCTGGGCGGCCAGGCGCAGCAGGTGGTCGCCGGTGGCATGGCCGCGCGCATCGTTGATGGTCTTGAAGCGGTCGAGGTCGACAAACATCACTGCGCTGAACACGTGCTGGCGTTCGGAACTGGCCAGCAGGCCGGCCAGCCGGTCCAGCAGCAGGCGCCGGTTCGGCAGCCCGGTCAGCGGATCGTAGAAGGCCAGCTGCTCGCCCTCGGCCAGCGAGCGTGCCAGGTGGCGCAGCAGCACGCCGCAGCTCATGGTCAGGATGCCGGCGATAAACAGGTAATTCAGGGCCACGATGGCGGCGCGCACGGCGTGGTCGTCGGCCAGGCCCATGACTGCCGGATCGGGCGCCGGCGCAAAGCCGGTCAGCACGATGGCCACGGCGCCGGCCAGCAGCAGCCAGACGGCCGGCTTCAGCCCCACCAGCAGCGCGGCCAGGCAGGGCACGGCCAGCAGGTAGGTGTGCGCCACCGGGCCCACCTGCAGCATCAGCGCCACGCCGACTGCAAAGGTGATCAGCAGGAATTGCATGGCGCGCAGCGGGTAGGACACCACCTCCTGCAGCCGCCACAGGGCCGCCAGCCAGGACAGCGCGACCAGGTCCACCACCACCACGCCCCACAAGCCTTCGCGCAGCGACTGCGCGATGCTGGGGATGGCCGTGGCCAGGCCCAGTACCAGCACGACCTGGACCAGGCGGGCAAAGATTTTTTCGCGCCAGTGGGTGATCTGGTCGGGGGCAGCCATGCGCTTGCTTCCTTGCTCTAAGGAACCTTGATAGTACGCCCTATGGCGCCCCGTGTCACCGCCGCCGGCGTAGCGCGTGTGTGACTATTTGATAGAATTTTTGATATGCCTTTCTTATAAAATCGGCCGTTTCATTCAATAATTAGGGGATCTCCGTATGAAGACCAAACTGTTCGCGGCCGTGGCGGCCATGGCGCTGGCCGGTTGTGCCGGCACCCAACCAACCCTCGGCGGCGGCAGTACCGTGGCCACCGGCAGCGCCGGCGGCGCCACCGCCGCCAACGCCAGCACCCAGCTGGAGAAATGCGACCGTCCGCTGGGCACCCTGTCGGTGGTGGAAGACCGCAGCATGCCGTGGTTCCAGCAACTGAGCCAGTACAAGCTGGGCTCCACCACCCCGGTGCTGCGCATGATGATCCAGCAGTCGAACTGCTTCGTGGTGGTGGAACGCGGCGCGGCCATGGACCATATGATGGGCGAGCGCGCGCTGGAAAAGTCCGGTGAAATGCGCGCCAACAGCAACTACGGCAAAGGCCAGATCGCGGCGGCCGACTACACCATGAGCCCGACCATCACCTTCAGCCAGAAAGGCACCTCCGGCGTCGGCGGCGCACTGGGCGGCCTGGGCCTGATCGGCAGCGTGGCCGGCATGGTGGCCGGCAATATGAAGACCAATGAAGCGTCGACCATGCTGCTGATGATCGACAACCGCTCCGGCGTGCAGCTGGCGGCAGCCGAAGGCAGCGCCAAGAACACCGATTTCGGCATGTTCGGCGCCATGTTCGGCGGCGGCGCGGCAGCCGGTGCCGGCGGCTACACCAACACCCCGGAAGGCAAGATCCTGGTGGCGGCCTTCATGGATTCGTACAACAACGTGGTGCGCGCAGTGCGCAACTACAAGCAGCAGGAAGTAGCGGGCGGCCTGGGCACCGGCGGCGCGCTGGGCGTGCAGGGCGGCACCACGGCGGCGTCGCAGCAGCCGGTCGCTGCGCAGTCGCAGACCCCGTCGTCGAAAACCAAGGCCAAGAAGAAGTAAGCGGCCATGCTTGCCGGGCGTACGCTACGCCCGGCAAATTGCCAGCAGCGCCTGGCATTGCTATAGTGCTCCGTTGCAGTCCTGCGCGGAGCTTTTCCTTGAACACCCAGACCATTCCAGACACCGCCGCGCCAATCCGGGTGCTGCTGGTGGACGACCATCCCATGCTGCGCGCCGGCCTGGCCGATGCCATTGCCGGCCAGCCCGACATGCAGGTTGTGGCCGAAGCCGGCGACGGCCAGCAGGCGATTGCCGCCTGGGCCTCGGTGCGCCCCGACCTGGCCATCATGGACCTGGCCATGCCCGGCATGTGCGGCCTGGAGGCGCTGCAGGCGATCCGCGCCCGGTTTCCGGCGGCGCGCATCGTGATGCTGACCACCTTCGGCGGCGACGCCCAGGTGCGGCGCGCGCTGCAGGCCGGCGCCAGCGGCTTCCTGCTGAAAAGCAGCCTGCGCAAGGAGCTGGTGGGCATGATCCGCGCCGTGCACGGCGGCCAGCGCTACATCTCGCCGGAAATCGCGCAGCAGCTGGCCAGCCACCTCGGCGCCTCCCTGCTCAGCGAGCGTGAAGTCGAAGTGCTGCAATGCGCGGCGGCCGGCAACGCCAACAAGCGCATCGCCGTCCTGCTGGCGATTTCCGAAGAAACGGTGAAGGCGCATATGCGCAGCATCCTGGCCAAGCTCGATGCCAACGACCGCACGCACGCCGTCACCATTGCCCTAAAGCGCGGCATTATCGCTCTTTGACAGCAGCGCCATCGCCAGCAGCAGTGCGATGGCCGGCAGCAGGCCGACCCCCATGCCCCAGCGCGAAGCCAGCGCACCCGTCACGCAGCCCGCCGCAAACGCCAGCACGCCGCCGCCCAGCGCCGCCAGCGCCGGGCGCTGCTCGCCGCCGGCGCGGTCCAGGCAGTCGATCACCAGCTGCGTGACGTTGCCCGTCATGACGGTGCTGGCCGGCAGCTTCGCCAGCAGCAGCTTGCCGTAGCCGTTCTGCGCGCCCATGGCGGCGGCGCACAGCAGGCCGGCCGCCATGTCCCAGCGCGCCGCGGCGGCCGCCGCCAGCAGCAGCGCCGCCTGCAGCACGTGGGCCGGGCGCAGGGCGTTGGCGCCGCCGCGCTGGCGCCGGCGCACCAGGGCGCGCACCGCGACGATGCCGGCCACGAAGGCGGGGAAGGCGAGCAGCTTGAGCAGCACGTCATTGCCCGGCGCCACCAGCTCCCTCCCGAGCAGCACGAAGTTGCCCGTCACGTGGGCCGTAAACAGCCCGTGCAGGGCCACGAAGCCCAGGGTATCGACATAGCCGCCCAGGAAACTCAGGGTCGTTCCGCGTGCCATGGCCCCCCCTTGCCTGACTTGGCCGCCAGGTCATGCCAGGCCACCAGCAGGAAGCCGCCGGCCAGGCCCAGGTGCTCGTAAAAGCTGTTGGCGGCCATGAAGCGCTGCATGCCCGCCATCTCCCAGTAGCGGTTGGCGATCAAGCTGGCCGCCACCGTGAACAGGGCCAGCCAGGCTGCGCCGAGCCAGCGCAGGCGCCCGCTCAGGACCATGGCCGCCGCCCCCAGCTCGCCGCCGATCACCAGCAGCGCCAGCGGCGCCGCCGGCTGCAGGCCGAAGTGCTGCATTTCGCCGACCGCGCCGCCGAAGTCCAGCAGCTTGTTCAAACCGCCCTGCAGGTAGGCCGCGCATAGCAGGAGCAGGGCCAGCCAGTGCAGGACGCGTAGCGGGCGCGCCACGTCACACCGCCCAGCAGGAGCAGCCCAGCGCGCCCCAGAACGACTTCAGGTCGGCGATCGGCAGGGAACGGGTCCACGCCGTGGCGTGCTGGTGGCCGTGCATGCCGCACTGGCTGGAGCAGGCGCAAGCCGCCGCCGCTGCCATGGCAGCCGTGCGCGCATGCCCGGCAGTGCCGCCCTGCGCCGCGCGCGCCGCGGCGCCCGGCAGCGTGCCCCAGGCGCCATAGCCGCCATACTGGCGCACTGGCGACCAGTCCGGCATGGCGGGCGGCATGGGCGGATCAAACGCGGCAAATGGCCCGGCGCCGTACACCACCTTGCCGCCGACCACGGTCAGCAGCGAGGTGGTATCGGCAATCTCGTCCTCCGGGCAGCGCAGGAAGTCGCGGTCCGGCACCATCAGGTCGGCCAGCTGGCCGGCCGCGATGCGTCCCTTCTTGCCTTCCTCGTTGGAGAACCAGGTGACGTTTTCGGTCCACATGCGCAGCGCCGCTTCACGCTCCAGCAGGTTGCGCTGCGGGTAAAGCCGCATGCCGCCCACCGTGCGCCCGGTGCTCAGCCAGGACAGCGAGACCCACGGGTTGTAGGACGCCACGCGTGTGGCATCCGTACCGGCCGATACCTTGACGCCCGATTCCAGCATGTACTTCACCGGCGGCGTCGCCTCGGCCGCTGCCGCGCCGTAGCGCTCGACGAAGTACTCGCCCTGGTACGCCATGCGGTGCTGCACCGCCACGCCGCCGCCCAGGGCCGCGATGCGGTCGATCGACTGCGGCGAGATGGTTTCCGCATGGTCGAAGAACCAGTGCAGGCCATCGAGCGGCATGTCGCGGTTGACCTTCTCGAACACGTCCAGTGCGCGCGAGATGGTCTCGTCATAGGTGGCGTGCATGCGCCACGGCCAGCGGTTCTGCACCAGGATGCGGATCACGCCTTCCAGGTCGTCTTCCATATTGGCCGGCATGTCCGGGCGCGGCTGGCGGAAGTCTTCGAAGTCGGCGGCCGAGAAAGTCAGCATTTCGCCGGCGCCGTTGTGGCGGAAATAGTCGTCGCCCTGCTGGTACTTGCTGCTGGCCGCCCAGTGCAGGAAGTCGTCCTTTTCCTGTTTGGGCTTTTGCGTGAACAGGTTGTAGGCCAGGCGGATGGTCAGCTCGCCGGCATCGGCCAGTTGCTGGATCACCTGGTAGTCCTCGGGGTAGTTCTGGTTGCCGCCGCCCGCGTCCAGCGCGCCGGTCACGCCCAGGCGGTTCAGCTCGCGCATGAAGTGGCGCGTCGAGTTGAGCTGGTATTCCGGCGGCAGTTTGGGCCCCTTGGCCAGCGTGGCGTACAGGATGGATGCATTCGGCTTGGCCAGCAGCAGCCCGGTCGGATTGCCGGCGCTATCGCGCAGCATCTGGCCGCCCGGCGGCTCCGGCGTATCACGGTTGTAGCCCACGGCGCGCAGCGCGGCGCCATTCAGCAGGGCGCGGTCGTACAGGTGCAGGATGAAGACCGGCGTATCGGGTGCCGCGGCATTCAACTCCTCGATGCTCGGCAGGCGCTTTTCCACGAACTGGTGTTCGGTGAAGCCGCCCACCACGCGCACCCATTGCGGCGCCGGGGTGTTTGCCACCTGGGCGCGCAGCATGGCCATGGCGTCGGCCAGCGAGCGTACGCCGTCCCAGCGCAACTCCATATTGAAGTTCAGGCCGCCGCGGATCAGGTGCAGGTGGTTGTCGATCAGGCCGGGCAGCACGCGCCGGCCTTGCAGGTCGATGACGCGGGTCTGCGCACCGGCCAGCGGCAGGATCGCGCGCGCCGCGCCTACATGGGAAAAACGGCCGCCGCTGACGGCGACCGCATCGGCCTCGGGCTGGCTCTTGTCCAGCGTCGTAAAGCGGCCGTTATGGAGTATCAGCTCCGGTGCAGCAGTCATTGCGTGTCCTCCTTCTTGCCGGCGCATGGCAGTTGGCCGAAACAATGCGGCTTGACCTGTCCATGCAGCCAGGATACCTGCTGTTGCTTCGGTGCCAGCCACTGGCGAACCAGCGGCGGCACCTGTTCTCCCAGCAGGATGCCGAGCAGTCCCACCAGCGCCACCACGGGCGGCGCCGGCGAGCGCACGTTCAGCACGCCGTACAGGATGCCGGCCAGCAGGCCGGCACCCAGCGAGAGAAGATAAATCTTCACTGGCCTTCCTTGGCGTGGAACATGGTCTGCGCGTAGATGATGCCCAGGCCGTAGGCGCCGCCGAATTTCTTGGCGATGCCGGTGGTCAGTTCATAGGTGTCGGTACGGGCCCAGTCGCGCTGCAGTTCCAGCAGGTACTGCAGCGAAGTCATCGGACGGGCGCCGGCCTGCACCATGCGCTCCATGGCGCGTTCGTGCGCTTCGGCCGAGACGTCGCCGCAGGCGTCGGAAATCACGTACACCTCGAAGCCCTGGTCCAGCGCCGATAGTGCCGGGCCGACGATGCAGACGCCGGTCCACAGGCCGGCCAGCACGATGCGCTTTTTGCCGATGGCGTTGACGCGCCGGATCACGTGCTCGTCTTCCCAGGTGTTCATCGAGGTGCGGTCGGTGATTTCCGCGCCGGGGAAGGCATCCTTGATCTCGTCGAATACCGGGCCGGAGAAGCTCTTCTCGGCCACGGTGGTGACGATGGTCGAAACCTTGAAGCCGGCCGCGGCATGCGCCACCAGGGCGGCGTTGTTACGCAGCTGCACGGCGTCGATCGAGTGCGTGGCGAAGGCCATCTGCGACTGGTGGTCGATCATGATCAGGGTGTGGTCTTGCGGCGTGAGCAGCAGGGCGCCGGCGGTGGCTTTGGCAGTAACGGTCATGTTGTTTCCTTTTAGTGAGTTACCAGAGTGGGCGCAGCTTGTCGAGCGCGGCGGACACGCCCGCGCCGTAGGCTTCATCGGCCTTGTTGCAGTTTTCAATGTGGCGCTGCTGGATGTGCAGCGGCACCCCGGCCAGCGAACGCGCGGTGTTGTCGAACAGTGCCTGGCGCTGCTCCTGGTCCATCAGGCGGAACAGGGCGCGCGGCTGGCTGTAATAGTCGTCGTCGGCGCGGTGGTCCCAGCGCGCGGCGGCGCCTTCCAGCGCCAGCGGCGGCTCGGCGAAGGCGGCTTGCTGCTGCCATTCGCCTTTCGAGTTCGGCTCGTAGCCAATGCTGCCGCCCTGGTTGCCGTCGACCCGCATGGCGCCGTCGCGGTGGTAGCTGTGGAACGGGCAGCGCGGCGTGTTGACCGGGATTGCGTGGTGGTTCACGCCCAGCCGGTAGCGCTGCGCGTCGCCGTAGGCGAACAGGCGCGATTGCAGCATGCGGTCGGGCGAGAAGCCGATACCCGGCACCACGTTGGCCGGCGTGAAGGCGGCCTGCTCGACGTCGGCGTGGTAGTTGTCCGGGTTGCGGTTCAACTCCAGCACGCCCACCTCGTGCAGCGGGTAGTCCTTGTGCGGCCAGACCTTGGTCAGGTCGAACGGGTTGAAGGCTGCCTGCGCCGCCTGCTGTTCCGTCATCAGCTGCACCTTCAGCGTCCAGCGCGGGTATTCGCCGCGCTCGATTGCTTCATACAGGTCGCGCTGCGAGGATTCGCGGTCTTTCGCGATCAGCGCTGCCGCCTCTTCGTCGCTCAGGTTGACGATGCCTTGCTGGCTGGCGAAGTGGAACTTGACCCAGTGCCGTTCACCCGCGGCGTTGATGAAGCTGAAGGTATGGCTGCCGAAGCCGTGCATGTGGCGGTAGGAGGCAGGGATGCCGCGCTCGCTCATCACGATGGTCACCTGGTGCAGCGCTTCCGGCAGCAGGGTCCAGTAGTCCCAGTTGTTTTCGGCGCTGCGCAGGTTGCTGCGCGGGTCGCGCTTGACGGCGTGGTTCAGGTCGGGGAACTTGAGCGGGTCGCGCATGAAGAACACCGGCGTGTTGTTGCCCACCACGTCCCAGTTGCCTTGCTCGGTGTAGAACTTGACCGCGAAGCCGCGGATATCGCGTTCCGCGTCGGCCGCACCGCGTTCGCCGGCGACGGTGGAAAAGCGCGCAAACACTTCGGTCTTCTTGCCGACGGCGCCGAACAGCGCCGCCTTGCTGTAGCGCGCGATGTCGTGCGTGACGGTGAAGGTGCCGAAGGCGCCCGAGCCCTTGGCGTGCATGCGGCGCTCCGGAATCACTTCGCGGTGGAAGTGGGCCAGCTTTTCCAGGTGCCATACGTCCTGCAGCAGCATGGGCCCGCGCGGGCCGGCCGTTTCCACGTTCTGGTTGTCCGCGACCGGCGCGCCGGCTGCGGTAGTCAGTTTGCGGTCCATGGATTAGCCCTTGATGAAGGCCAGCAGGTCGGCGTTCAGCCTGTCCTTGTGGGTGTCGGTCAGGCCGTGCGGCGCGCCGGGATACACCACCAGCTTAGCATTTTTCAGCAGTTTTGCTGCCGCCTTTGCCGATGCGTCGATCGGCACGATCTGGTCGTCGTCGCCGTGCAGTACCAGCATCGGGATATCGATCTTTTTCAGGTCGGCGCTGAAGTCGGTTTCCGAGAACGCCTTGATGCAGTCGTAGGTGTTCTTGTGGCCGGCCATCATGCCCTGCATCCACCAGGCGTTGATCATGCCTTGCGACGGTTTGGCGCCCGGGCGGTTGAAGTTGAAGAACGGGCCGGAAGCGATGTCCAGGTAGAGCTGCGAGCGGTCCTTCAGCGAACCGGCGCGGATGCCGTCGAACACTTCCATCGGCAGGCCGCCAGGGTTGGCGGCGGTTTTCAGCATCTGCGGCGGCACGGCGGAAATCAGGCCGGCCTTGGCGATGCGCTTGCTGCCGTGGCGCGACAGGTAGCGCGCCACTTCGCCGCCGCCGGTGGAGAAGCCGAACAGCGCAGCATTTTTCACGTCCAGCAGGTCCAGCAGCTGCGCCAGGTCGTCGGCGTAGTGGTCCATGTCGTTGCCGTCCCATGGCTGGCTGGAACGGCCATGGCCGCGGCGGTCGTGCGCGATGGTGCGGAAGCTGTGGTCGGCCAGGAACAGCATCTGCGATTCCCAGCTGTCGGAGTTCAGCGGCCAGCCGTGGCTGAACACCACCACCGGGCCGTTGCGCGGGCCCCAGTCCTTGTAATAGATTTCCACACCGTCGCGGGTGGTGAAAGTGCCTGAGGTGCGGCCGGCGGCAGCACTGCCTTTGGCGGCTGCGGGCGCGGCGGAAGCGGAGAAGGACGCGCCGGCGGCGGCGACGGCGGTGGCGGCACCCAGCAGGACGTTGCGGCGGCGGTTGCTGATAGGGGATGGCATGGTCTGTTTTTCTTTCTTAATGTGGTTAAAACGCACTTGAAAGAATAGCCAGACCAGGCCGCGGCCGAATCGCCCATCCGGGGGCGTAGGCACTACCTCTTTTGGGGGAGGCGGCGCCGGCGCTTCAGGCGTAGGCCTGCTGCGCCGGGATCACCAGGCGCACCGCCACGCCGCCCTTCGGCCCGGGTCCGATGTCGATCTGCCCGCCCAGGCGCACGATCCGTTCGCGCATGCCGGTGATGCCCCAATGTCCGCTCTTGCCGTGCTGCGCGAGGATGGCATCGAGGCCGATGCCATCGTCGCGGGCTTCCGCCAGCAGGGCTTCGTCACTGAAGCTCAGGCGCACCTCGATATGCGCCGCACCGGAGTGGGCCACGCTGTTCAGTACGGCCTCGCGCAGCACGCTGGCCAGTTCGGCGCACGTGTCGCTGCGCAGGTGGCGCGGCTGGCCCACGACAGTGCAGCTCAGGCGCTGTTCGGCGCCCGGCGCCGCCTGTGCGGCGGCGTGGCGCAGCGCCGCGAACATTTCATCGGCATCCTGTGCACGGCGCAGTTCCATCACTTCGTCGCGGGTGGTGACGACCAGCGATTCCGCGTAGTCGAGCGCACTGCCGACCATTTTCTGCAATTCCGGCTGTTGCCCCAGCTTTTGCTCGACCAGGTGGAAGCGCAGCAGCAGGGCCTGTACTGCCTGCAGCAGGTTGTCGTGCAGCGAACGCGCAATCCGGCTGCGCTCCTGCAGCGTCGCGTCCAGGCGCAGCGCTACCTGCTGCTCCGCGCGGCGCTGGATGATTGCCACACGCCAGCGGTACAGCAGCACGCCTGCCACCAGCAGCGCCAGGGCGCAGGCCAGGCGGAACCAGCTGGTCTGCCAGAAAGCCGGTTCGATCTCGAAGCGGAACTGGGCGCCTTCGTTGTTCCACACCCCATCCTCATTGGCGGCGATGACATGGAAGCGGTAGCCGCCGGGCGCCAGGTTGGTGTACTGCACCCGCCGCTCCAGGCCGGCTTCGCGCCAGCCGCTGTCGACGCCATCGAGCCGGAACTTCAGGCGCACCCGTTCCGGGATCGACAGGGCGGTGGCAGTGAATGCCAGCTCGATGGCCGTGGTGCGCTGCGGCAGCAGCAACTGGTCGGTGGGATGGTACTCGCGTTCAGCCGTGCGCAGCGCTTGCAGCAGAACGGTTGGCGCGCGCGTATTGCGCGGGATGGTGGCAGGATCGATCCAGCCGGCCTGCGTCATTGTCGCGTAATACAGCCGGCCGTCCTGCGCCAGCGCCAGCGAGGGCAGTGGCCGCGATTGCGCGGCCATGCCGTTGATGCCGTCCTCGAAATTGAACAGCTCGGACTCCAGCGCCTGTGCCGGCGCGGCCCAGAAGCGCGCCAGCGCTTGCTGCCTGACGCGATGCAGGCCGGCGTTGCTGTGCATCCAAAGGCTGCCTTGCCGGTCCAGCAGCATGCCGGTGATGCGCTGGAAGCCGCCGCCTTGCTGCAAGCGCAGCGGGTGCGCCGTGCCGCCTTCGACCCAGGCGACCCCGAGGTCGCCGCCCACCAGCATTTTGCCGCCGGCGTCCAGCAGGGAAAGCACATTGCCCACCTGCAGTCCGGCGCTGGCGGGCAGCAGCCTGGCCGCGCCAGGCGTCAGCTCGGCCAGGCGGCTGTTGGTCAAACCGAGCCAGGTCCTGCCCTGGCCGTCGGTCAGCATGCAGGTTGGCATCGGCTCCTCGATGCCGTGCAGGCGCTGGTCCGGGCGCCACTGCCCCTGCTCGAACGTCCACAGGCCGTTACGTGAAATGGCTACCAGCAGGCGGCCGCCAGATTCTGCCGCCAGCGCCTGGATTTCGTAACCGCGGCCCAGGTCCGGCGGCAGGGCCCAGCGCTGCCGGACATCGCCATGGAATTCCCACAGTGCGTCCGCGGAGCCGACCCAGACATGGTCGGGCGCCAGGCGCAGCAGGGCGCTCGGGCCATCGATTTCGGTCTGCAGGCGGCTGCCGTCAGGCCTCAGTCTTGCCAGCGGGGACCTGTTGGCCCCGAGCCACAGCTCCTCCCCGAAACCCTGCTGCGCCAGCCAATAGAAGGCATTGGACGGCGACTCCAGGCGGTGGAAGCGATGGCGCCGCAGGCGCTCGATGCCGCCCGGCGTGATCAGCCACAGGTTGTCTTCGCGGTCGATGGTGATCTTGTCGAATTGCGCCTCGCGCCCCATGGCGCTGGTGAACAGTTCGGCCGCCCGCAGGATGCCGGCGCCGTCGCGCGCCAGCCGCACCAGTCCGTCCACACGCGTGGCCCACAGTGTGCCATGCGGCCCGGACACCGGTGGCCCCTGGTATAGCTGCGGCTGATCGTAGCGCTCCTGGCGCTGCGTGGGCTGGATGTCGAGCACCTGGACTTGCTGGCCCGGCGCCATTACGAACAAGCCATCCATGCGCCAGGTGACCCGCGACTGTGGCGGCACCGGCACCTGGACGAAGCGTTGGCTGCCGAGCGGGCGCACATAGTATTCGGCGCCGACTTTCGCCCACAGCCGGCCGGACTGGTCGTGCTTGACCATATTCACCGAGCCCTTTGGCAGCGAGTCCTGGCCCACCGGCAGCCACTGGCCGTCCTGCCGCATCACCAGGCCACTGCTGGTGGCGACATACATATGACCGTTGTTGTCGGTGCTGATGCTGAGCACAGAGCCGCGTGGAAAACCCTGGCCGGCCACATAATGCGTGGCATGCCCCGGCGTGAAGATGCTCAAGCCGCCGAAGTAGTAACCGACCGCCAGGCCGCCCGTCACCTTGCGCATGGCCATGATGTTGTTCGATGGGAGCGCATGGCCATACACCTTGTCCATCTGGCGGAAACGTATGCCGTCAAAGGTGTACAGTCCCACGGCGGAGCCCAACCACAGCAGGCCTTCGTCGGTCTGGGTCATGTTCAGGGCTTGCTGCGGTGCGCCGTCGGCTTGCGTCCAGCGTCGCCGCTCAAAGCTTTGCCCGTCCGGATACAGTTGCTGCGCCTGGACGGCCAGTGCAATCATACTGCCCAGCAGCAGCGCCCAACGATGTAACCCCATGCCTCAACCCGCGATTCGCAAAAGGCGCATCTTACCCGGAAGCGGGGCTGCATGCCGGGGCGGCGAACGGTTACAGGCGGGCCAGCTGCGGCCCGTCTTTCGGTCCCAGCCAGGTGGCGGCGAAGCGCTTGCGGGTGGCTGCCGCCGCCGCCTTGTCGCCGCGCTTCTCATACACCTCGAGCAGGCCGCGCAGGGCCCAGCCGTTGCTTGGTGTTCTGGCAAACGAAGCGCGGAAGGCCGCTTCCGCTTCTTCCAGCTTGCCCGCCTTCAGCAGCGCCGCCCCCAGCGACTGGCGCACCGGGTAGTACCAGTAGGGCGGCTCGGTATAGGGCAGCGCATCCTGCGCCGCGACCGCCTGCGTGAACAGCGCGATCGCGCCCGCCAGCTCGCCCTTGGCTTCGGCCAGCTTGCCCGCCGCGACCAGGCGCGCGGTGCGCACGATATCGGCGCCCGGCACGCCCCAATCGAGCAGCGGCTTGAAGTCGGCCTTCTGCTCGATGACGGCAATGCTGTCGACCTCGCGCCGGCCCTCGTCCCACATGCCCTTGCGTGCAAAGCCGACGGCGCGCGCGTAATGCCACATCGCGCGCAGCAGGACGAATTCCTCGCCGGGGGCGGGCAGGGCCAGCAGGGTTTCCGCGCTGCTGAATTGCACGTGCGCGAAATAGGGCGCGGCGCGCACCGGCTGCATCGGCGGAATGGCGCGCAGCAGCTCGGGGCTGATCGATCGCTCCAGCCTTTGCGTGGCTTGCAGCGCCGCCTTGCCGTCGCCGCCCATCAGCGCCGACACCATCGCGAAGTGAATGTTGTGCGGGTAGTAGGCACCCTTGTACACGGCGTCGCTGGCGGCAGCGCGGAAGTATCTTTCGTCGATGGCAATGGCGTCGAGATTCGACTGCAGCGCGTCCTTGTACAGGCCGACGCGGTAGTAGATGTGGGACGGCATGTGCACGATATGGCCGGCGCCGGGAACCTGCCTGGCCAGCTGGCGCGCATAGGGCAGGGCTTTTTCCGGGTGGGTCGAGGCTTCCATCGCGTGGATGTAGTAGTGGATGGCGCCGGGGTGGCTGGGATTGCGCTCCAGCACCCGCTCCAGCGCATCGACCAGTTCGCGCGTACGCCCCTTGGGGCTGGCGCCGCCGGCCTCCCAGTAATCCCAGGGCGACAGGTCCATCAGCGCTTCGGCAAACAGTGCCTGTACCGTGTCGTCGTTGGGGAAGCTGCGTGCCGCTTCGCCCATGGCTGCCGCATAAGCCTGGTCCAGCGGCGCGCGGTCGGCTGGCGCCTGCGCGCCATAGCGCTGGTTGACGGCGCGTACCAGCGCCTGTTCCAGCGGACTGGCGCTGTTGGCTGCCGCTGCTGCGCGCTCGGCTGCCGCGAATGCGGGCGCCGCCATTTCGGGCAACATCGGCGCGTTGATGTTCGGTCCCAGCACCAGCGCCTCGCCCCAGTGGCACATGGCGCACTGCGGGTCGGCCTGCTGCGCGGCGCGGAAGGCGCGCGCCGCCTCGGCATGGTTGAAGGAAAACAGCAGCCGCAAGCCCTGGTCGAAATAAGCCTGGGCGCGCGGGCTGCGCGTGGTGATCGAAAAATGCAGCTTCCCCAGGTCCGTGTACAGCGGCGGCGGACCGGCATCATTGGGCTTGCGCGCCTGCTGCACCGGTTTGAAGGGCGCCGTTTCGCTTGGCGCCGCCATGGCCAGCAGCAGCGGGCGTCCGCCGGCTGGATTGGCGCACCATGCGCCATCCAGCAGCGGATCGAAGACCGGCTCGCGGACCGCCTGCGAACCGGCGGGCAGGGCGCCGGCCGCCAGGCACAGCATCAAAGGCAGGGCACGGGCGGTCGGCATGTCGGCTCTCCTGGCTAGTGGTGCAACGGCTTGCCGGCAGCCTGGCCGGTGGTGGCCGGGTGCAGGGCGTGTTCCAGCTTGCTGGTGTCGTAGTAGGCGCGCAGCGAAGCGACTTTATCGCCGCTCATCTTGAAGACATGGACGAAAGGATTGTCGTAGGCGATGCCCGTGCTGCGCGCAATCCAGCTCGAGTCGCCGGTGACCACCACGGTATCGCCTTCCTGCACCATGGTCTTGGGCTCGAGGTAGGTGCACTGCGTGGTTTCATTCAACTTCACGAAAAATTCGGCTATTTGTTGCTTGCCTTGATAGCTGCCGCCTATGGGCAAGTAGTCGGAGTCGGGATTGATCATCTCCGCATCGTCGTTGTAGCGTTCGAGCAGGCCTTTCAGGTCGCCTGCCGCGTAGAGCTTGTAGCCTTCCATGATGAACTTCTTGGTGTCCATACATCCCCCAATTACCGGCACCTGCAGCGGCATGCCGCAGGCTGCCGATCAGATAAGCCTAGTACGCAGCGGGCAGATGTCAAGCTCAGCGCGGGGTGCCGAATACCTGGGTCCAATAGGCTGCCGGGCGCTTGCTGCGGCGGATGCCGACGCCGGCGCCGAACTCGGTGAATCTGGGATTCATCAGGTTGCGGCAATGGCCGGGACTATTGATCCAGCCGGTCACTGCTTCCTGCGCACTGGTCTGGCCGCGCGAGATGTTTTCGCCGACATGGCGCCAGCGGTAGCCTTGCGCTTCGGCGCGCTGCGGCACCTCGTTGCCCTGCTTGTTCTTGTGGGCGAAATAGTTTTGCTGTGCCATGTCCTCGCTATGGGCCTGCGCCGCCTCGGCCAATTGCTGGTTCCACGCCAGCGGCGGCGCGGCCTCCATCCAGCTGTCGCCGCATTGGCGGGCTTCGGCACGGGCGGCATTGGTGGCCTGGAACACCTGGCGCGCCGCGGCGGCAGTGTCGGGCAGCAGCTCGAGCGGATTTGGTGTTGGCGCCGCCAGCACGACGGTCCATTCATTGCCCGCGCGGTGGGCTCCGATATCGCGGTAGCGTGTGCTGCCCAGGGTGGCGCAATACGATTCGCGCAAGGCCTCGAAGGCGCTGCGGGCATCATTGGGGCCTTCCACATTGACCGCGTCTGCAATTTCCGGATCGTAGCCGGCGCTGTCGAGCGTGGCCAGCAGGATGACGCCAGGCCGCAGCGCAATGCGCGACAACACAGGCTTTGGCGTCAGCACCGGGACGGCGCGGCGCAGCTTGCCCTGGCAAGTGGCGGGGGCGGCACGCCAGGCATTGACCATGGCTGCCAGTTGATCCGCATCGCCCGCGTGGGCGGCCGGAAGCTGCGACGCGCATGCGCTTGCGAGAATGATAAGCCTTTTCATGCGGCCACTATACGCGCTCTGCTAAACTGCCGGCAACAGAGGAGTTAAACATGGTTTCGTTGCAAGAACAATTGATGAAGGCTGGCCTGGTCGACAAGAAGAAGGTCAACAAGGCGCAGCAGGACAAGTCCAAGCAGCACAAGGAAGAACTGCGCAGCGGCAGCAAGGCCGTGGACCAGTCGCGCGAGGCCGCCGTGGAGCAGCAGCGCAAGAATGCCGAGCGGGCGCGCGAACTGAATGCGCAGCGCGACGCGGCCGCCGGCCAGAAAGCCGTCATGGCCCAGGTGATCCAGATGGTGCAGCAGCACCGCCAGCCGAAAGGCAATGGCGATGTGGCCTACAACTTCACCATCGGCAGCAAGATCGAGCGTATCTATGTCGCGGACAAGGTGCAGCAGCACCTGGTCAACGGCCGCCTGGTGATCGTGGTGCTGGACGGCGTGGCCGAACTGGTGCCGAAAGTGGTGGGCGAAAAGATCGCCGAGCGCGCGCCGGAAGTAGTGGTGGCCGTCAAAAAGGCCGCCGGCGAGCAGCCGGCGGAAGACGATCCTTACGCCGACTACAAGATCCCGGACGACTTCACCTGGTAAGCAGCACGCCGGCCTGGGCGGACACGGTGAACGGCACCGTCGCTCCGCCATAGCCGGCCCAGTTGCGCAGGTCGAAGCTGCCGCCGCCCGCCATGCGCTGGCCTTGCAGGTTCAGGTAAGTCAAAGGCTGCTTCGGCTTGCACACCTGCGGCAGCCCGACCGATTGCAGGAAGGTGACCGCGCCGGCGCCAACCCGCGTGCCCTTGCCGTCCTCCACCAGCAACGCCGTTTCCACATCGACCCCGATGCCGCGCGCCATGGGGGCCCAGCCATCGTCGACGATGCGGGCCATGAACGCTACCAGGCGGCCCAGGCGCGCGCGCGTGTCGAAGTGGGCGTCGGTGATCACGCTGCCCAGGTCGGGCAGCAGCAGGAAGTCGCGCTCCAGCGTCATGCGCTTGTCGAAGGGATCGGCCAGCGCTTCATCCGAGGTGATGCTGCCGTTCAGCGCAGCAAAGCCGAAGCGCCCCATCAAGGCCAGGCCGGCGCTGGTGCCGCCGATCGGGATTTTGCGCCCGGCCAGTTCCTGGATCGCCGCCTGCACCGGCGTACCTTGCCAGAAATTGATGTAATCCGACTGGTCGCCGCCGGCGATGAACAGTTCTTCCGCATTGCGTATGCGCTCGATCACGAAAGGATCGCTGGCGGCCTCGCGGCTTGGAATCACCAGCGTTTCCACCGACCGCGCGCCGCCCATGGCGAAGATATAGGGGTTGTAAGCGTCGCTGCCGCGGCTGCGGATCACGACGAAGTTGCCGCCGCCGCCTTTCTGCATCATCCAGGCAAAGGCGGCATCGACATCCGGCCCGCCGCCCATCAGCACCAGGCTGGATTTTTTCGGCTGCGGCAGGATCACGTTGGTGGCGTCGCCCAGCGCGTAATACTGGTAAGGCTTGCCGGCGTAGGCGGGGGCAGCCAGCGCGGCGGCCAGCAGCAGGACAACAGCGAACAGGCGGTGGAGGCGTAGCATGGCGATGCTCCCTGGCAAGGTGAATCGTGCCCAGCTATTCTACGCCCGTCATTTGCAGGAAATTAGCCGCGGGCCGGAATATTCAGGCCGCGCGCCACAGCCGGGCGGTCGACGAATGCGCCCAGCACGCGGCGCACGTTGGCGAACTTCTCGAAGCCAACCAGCTCGCCCGCGCCGTAGTACTCCACCAGGTTGCGCACCCACGGGAAGATGGCGATATCGGCGATGGTGAACTGCTCGCCCATGATCCACTTGCGCCCTTGCAGGCGCTGGTCCAGCACGCCGAGCAGGCGCGCCGATTCGTTGATGTAGCGGTCGCGCGGGCGCTTGTCTTCGTATTCCTTGCCGGCGAATTTGTGGAAGAAGCCGACCTGGCCGAACATCGGGCCGATCCCGCCCATCTGGAACATCACCCACTGGATGGTTTCATAGCGCGCCGCGGCGTCCTGCGGAATCAGCTTGCCGGTTTTTTCTGCCAGGTAGAGCAGGATCGCGCCCGATTCGAACAGCGGCAGCGCTTTGCCGCCCGGGCCGTCCGGATCGATGATGGCCGGGATCTTGTTGTTCGGGTTCAGCGACAGGAACTCCGGCGACATCTGGTCATTGGTGTCAAAGCTGACCAGGTGCGGCTCGTAGGCGAGGCCGATCTCTTCCAGCATGATCGATACTTTGACGCCGTTCGGCGTCGGCAGGGAATACAGCTGCAGGCGCTCAGGGTGCTGCGCTGGCCATTTGGCGTTGATAGGGAAGTCGGTAATGCCAGTCATGCTCAAGCTCTCCCGGTTGGACAATGAACCGCGATTATGCGTTATTCCGGTTTTTCATGCCCGGAGCGGGGTATTATTGCCAAGCAAATAACTTTGCCAATACCGATAACTAGGAGACACGATGAGACAGCATGTTTTATCCCGTATTCTGATGTTGATTCCCCTCGCGCTGCTCGCGGCCTGCGGCAGCGGCAGCGATGATCCCCCGCCTGCGCCGGCTGTCCCGCCCATCACCGGCACCACCTACGTCGCCTCGATCCGCTACACCTCCTACGGCGTACCGCACGTCAAGGCGGAAACCTTCAAGGGCGCCGGCTACGGATATGGCTACGCCTTCGCCAAGGAGAACATCTGCCTGTATGCGGAGGAAATGGTGACGCTGCACGGCGAGCGCGCCAAGTACTTCGGCGGCGCCGGCGGCTACCTTGGCCAGCTGGGCGACACCTTCGGCAACATCGATTCCGATTTCTTCTACAAGCTGCTGTTCACGCCAGCGCTGGCGGCCAGGATCAAGGCCGCATCCAGCACCGATGCGCAGGAACTCACCTCCGGCTTCGTGGCCGGTTATAACCGCTACCTGAAAGAGACCCCTGCCGCCAGCCTGCCAACGGCATGCAACAACGCCGCCTGGGTGCAGCCGATGACGGAAGACGATGCCTACCTGCGTTTCGCCCAGGCCGCGATGGCCGGCAGTTCGCTGGCCTTCATCAAGCAGATCGGTTCCGCGCAGCCGCCGAAAAGCGCCACGGCCGCGCTGCTCAAGCGCAGCAAGCCGCGCCTGCTGGCTGCATCCGATTACGCCAACTCTTCGATTGCCAAGGGGCTGCAGACTATCCAGGAGCACACCATCGGCTCCAATGGTTTTGGCCTGGGCAAGGACGTGACGCAGTCCGGCAAGGGCATGGTGTTCGGCAATCCGCACTTCCCATGGTGGGGCGCGCTGCGCCTGAACCAGTTGCACCTGACCGTCACCGGCAAAGGCTACGACGTGTATGGCGCCACGCTGCTGGGCGTGCCGCTGCCGCTGATCGGCTTTAACGACAAGGTGGCGTGGACCCACACCTTCTCCACCGACAACCGCTTCACGCTGCGCTACCTGGCGCTCGACCCGGCCAACCCGACGCGCTACATCAAGGATGGCAAGCCGGTGGCGATGACGGCGGTGCCGCTGACGATCAGCGTCAAGGGCGCCGACGGCGCGCTCACGTCGCTGTCGCGCACCCTGTACACCACCGAGTTCGGCCCGATGCTGATGGACAGCTCCTTCGCCTGGGGCACGTCGTCAGGGTTTGCGATCCAGGACGCCAACCTGGCCAACTACAAGCTGATCGACCAGATCATCCTGAATGGCAAGGCCGGCAGCGTGGACGACTTGCGCACCGCGGCGTCTACCTACGTCGCCCTGCCATGGGTGAACACCATGGCGGCCGACATTGCCGGCGACACGCTGTATGGCAACTTCTCCGTGGCAGCCAATGTGCAGAATGCGCAACTGGCCGGCTGCGTGCCCGGTGCGGCACAGGGCGCGCCGTTCCAGGACATCATGGCTACCACCGGCGTGGTAGTGATGGCAGGCACCTCATCGGCCTGCGACTGGTCGGGCGCGATCGGCGCAGCCCAGCGGCCTTGGGTCAAGCGCAGCGACTACATCCTGAACGCCAACGACAGCCACTGGTGGCCGTCCTCCAGCACCTTCCTCACCGGCTATCCCAAGATCATTGCCACCGGTCCGAACCAGGAAGGTGCGCCGCAGAACAACCGCACCCGCACCGGCCACGCCATCGTGCGCGACCGCCTGGCCGGCACCGACGGCGTGGCGGGCAACCGCTTCACCATGGCCAACCTGCAGCAGATCTATCTGCAGGCGCGCTTCTTCAAGGCACAGAAATGGCTGCCTGAATTCACTGCCGCCTGCCTGGCTTCCGGCACCGCAACGGCAGCGGCCAAGGATGCCTGCGCCGTGCTGGAATCGTGGGACAAAACCCATGCGCCAGGCAGCGAGGGCGCAATCCTGTTCTTTGAGCTGTACGCAGCGCTGGGTGAACTGAATGCGGCATCGTGGTGGAGCGTGCCTTACAATCCGGCCGACCCGCTGGAAACGCCGCGCGGCGCTGCCGGCATTCCTGCCGCCATGGCGAAACTGGAGACGCTGGTCGCCAGCAGCCAGTTCGACACCGCGGCCAAGCGCCGCACCCGCCCGGAAGAAGTGCAGACCATCTCGCGCCCGGACGGCGCCCTGGCCGTGCCGGGCGGGCGCTATACCTTCATGAACTGGCGCGGCGTGAAGAACCAGATCTATCCCGGCATCTGGATTTATACGGCCGATTCGAAAACCAATGCCGGTGCCTATGGCAACAGCTATATCCAGTTCGTGACCTGGGACGAGCGCGGACCGGTGGCGGAAGGCATCCTGACCTACAGCCAGTCCTCCAACCCCGAGAGCCAGCACTTCAACGACGAGACCAAGCTGTATGCCAAAGGCCAGTGGATCAAGCTGCTGTACACCGAAGCCCAGATCACCTCCGACCCGGGCTACAAGCTGGTTGAGGTCTCGGAGTAATTATCCGTTGCGGCGGGCGGCGCGGCAGGCTTCGAGCTGGGTGCGCAGTTCGGTGGCTTCAGCCAGGTAGTTGTCGCGCGCGGTGGCGGCGCCGACCAGTTCCATTTCCGCCGCCAGCTTGGCGTCGGACAGCGTCGCTGCAATAGCGACGCTGCGTTCGAGCTGGCCGCGCAGGTCGGCGATCTGGGCATCCTTGCCTTCGATCGCCAACTGGTCCTTGGCCTTGCCGACCAGGGCGTCGGCCGCGATATTGCGCGCGTTACGCAGCTCTCCGTTCAGGCGCGTGATCTGGTCCTCATTTTCCTCCAGCGTGGCGTTGGCGGCTGCCAGCTGCGCGCGCAGGTCCTCGATCTCGCTGCGTAGCGGGCCGCCCACCTGTTGCGCCGCCTGCTGCACCCAGCTGTTCAGTGCAGCGGTGACCGATTCGGGAATTTCCAGTGGGGGGATGCTGTGCTCTGCCATGTCCGGCTCCGGTGAGGGGTCCACAATCCAGACACGATACCGAACGATTTGCCATAGGGCAATGGATGAAAGGAAACTGAAAGCTCCCGTTTGATACGCTCGGATTTGCTTCTTGGTAACAAACCGAGGGTAACAAAATAATAGGGAGACAAGCATGAAGTGGTTCCATCACCTGAAGATCGGGAGCAAGCTGCTATTCGCGTTCAGCCTGGTCATTGCGTTCACCTGTGTGATGGGCTTGTTCTCCATCCTCGAGCTGGTCAAAGTCAGCCAGTCCTCGACCGATATCGCCACCAACTGGCTGCCGGCAGTGCGCTACGTGGGACAGGTGCAGACTTCGCTGGCGCGCTACCGCATCTCCGAGGCCAGCCACATCCTGGTGGATGAAGGCGATGAGATGACGGCCATCGAAAAGTCGATGGCGACCCGCCTCGAAACGATGCGCAAGCAACAAGAATCGCTGGCCGCGCTGGTGACCGATGCCGAGGAATCGCGCATTTACGCCGACCTGAAACAGGACATCGAAGCCTACCTGGCGCACAGCACAAAACTGGTCGCGCTGTCGCGGGCAGGCAACAAGGAAGAAGCGCGCGTGCTGTTCCGTGGTGCTTCCAACAAGGTTTACCGCAAGCTCAACGAGCAGTTCGAAGCGCTGTCGAAATATAACGACGAAGGCAGCAGCGGCTCCGAGAAGGCAGCCGCGGAGCGCTTCGACATGTCGCGCACGCTGATCATTGGCATGCTGGCCGCGCTGGTAGTGGTGGGGGTGCTGCTGGCGCTGTGGGTGGCGCGCATTGTGGCCACGCCTCTGAAGGAAGCGGTCGTGGTGGCGCAGCGCGTGGCCGGTGGTGACCTGAGCGCCAGTATCAGCGTCACTTCACGCGATGAAACGGGCAAGCTGATGCATTCGCTGCGCGAGATGAACGACAGCCTGGCGCACGTGGTGGGCCAGGTGCGCGGCGGCACCGATGCCATTGCCACCGCCTCGGCGCAAATCGCCAGCGGCAACCTGGACCTGTCGGCACGCACCGAAAACCAGGCCAGCTCGCTGGAACAAACCGCGTCGGCCATGGAAGAACTGACTTCCACCGTGCGCCAGAACGCCGACAACGCACGCGAGGCCAACCAGCTGGCGCAGTCGGCATGGAACGTGGCCAGCGATGGCGGCAAGGTGGTGCAGCAGGTGATCGTGACGATGGAGAACATCAGCGCTGCCTCGGGCAAGATCGTCGACATCATTGCCGTGATCGACGGTATCGCGTTCCAGACCAATATCCTGGCGTTGAATGCCGCGGTGGAAGCGGCGCGCGCCGGCGAACAGGGGCGCGGCTTTGCCGTGGTCGCCTCCGAAGTGCGCAACCTGGCCCAGCGCAGCGCCTCGGCGGCCAAGGAAATCAAGCAGATGATCGATGATTCCGCGCTGCAGGTGAGTTCGGGTACCCAGCTGGTGCAGCAGGCCGGCAGCACCATGGAACAGGTATTGGCCAGCGTGCGCCGCGTCAGCGACGTGGTGGCGGAAATCTCGGTTGCCAGCGCCGAGCAAAGCACCGGCATCGATGAAGTCAACCGCGCCATCGGCCAGATGGACGAAGTGACGCAGCAGAACGCCGCCCTGGTCGAGGAGGCGGCGGCCGCCGCCGGTGCGCTGCAGGAGCAGGCCGCGCAATTGGCCGGTGTCGTCAGCCAGTTCCGGCTGGCGGGCCCGGCCGCCGGACGGCAGCTGGCGCTGCGCTAAAGGCGCGCCGGAAGCAGGCCTGCCGATAAATGGGTCGGCGCCATGTTTTGCTGTATCCTCGGTGAATGACCGATGCTTTAGAGCGCCTGCCGGAGTTGTTGCTGGATGCCGTCTTCATGGTGGACGAGGGCGGGCGGATCGTGTTCGTCAACCCAGCCTGCCGCGCGATCTTCGGTTATGCGCCGGAAGAAATGATCGGCCGCATCATCCTCGATTTCATCCATCCCGACGACAAGAACAAGACCGTGGCGGAAATGGGACATGTGCTGCTTGGCCGTGACGGCCTGGGTTTCGAGAACCGCTACCTGCGCAAGGACGGCAGCGTGGCCCACATTATGTGGACGGCGCGCTGGTCGCCGCAAGACCGCCTGCGCATCGGCGTGGCGCGCGACATCAGTGAGCGCAAGCTTGCCGAGCAACGCCAGGCCGGCATGCTGGCGCTGGCCACGGCCGCCCACGGCGCGGAAACGCTGCCCGAATTATTCTGCGCTTTCGACCAG
Source organism: Duganella sp. Root336D2 (assembly GCF_001425005.1). GTDB lineage: Bacteria > Pseudomonadota > Gammaproteobacteria > Burkholderiales > Burkholderiaceae_D > Rugamonas. The sequence goes on from NZ_LMDB01000038.1 coordinate 251,763, forward strand.
ATCCTGCAAGGCTTGCTGCCGCTGCGCGGCATGGCCGTGGTGCTGCAGCCGGGCGAACGGCTGGTGTATTCCAGCACACCCGGCGGCACGGCACCGTTGGACGCGGCGGGCTGGCATCACCTCAGCCTGTCTGCTTCCGGCATCGCCTTTGGCGAGATGCAGCTGGACCTTGGGCGCACCGGCACGCTGTCGGCCAAGGAAATCGATTTACTGGAATTTACAGCCGGCCAGGCCGGCGCCGTCATCGAAAGGCTGGCGCTGCATGCCGACCTGGCGCATGCCGCGCGCTATGACGAGCTGACCGGACTGCCGAACCGGCGCCTGTTCCAGGACCGCATCCTGTCGGCCATTGCGCGCTGCCGGCGCGGCCAGTCGCGCGGCGCCCTGCTGTTCATCGACCTGGACGACTTCAAGCAGGTCAACGACGAGCATGGGCATGTGGCTGGCGACCAGCTCCTGCATGCCATTGCCCGCCGCATCACTTCCTGCGTGCGCGAAGCCGACACGGTGGCGCGCATCGGCGGCGACGAATTTGTCGCCTTGCTGGAAAACGTGGCCGACCAGGCGCAGGCCGAGGCCCTGGCCCGCAAGATCCAGCAGGTGATCGCCACGCCCCTGGTGCTGGCCGGCCGCACCGTGCGGCCGCATGCCAGCATCGGCATCGCCCTCTACCCCGAGCACGGTGAAGTCATCGACCAGCTGATGCGCCATGCCGACCAGGCCATGTATGCTTCAAAGGCTGCGCGCAAGGCGGCCGCTGGCTGAATGCGACTCCGCGCCACTCCCATGGTGCAGCCGACCCGACCATTGCAACCAGGAAGAGCATATTCGGCTACGCGGAAAGGATTGCTTCATTTCTGGAGAAATAGTCCGATGTTAGAATATTGGCCATTGTTTCATCCATATTGGCGTTAAGTTGCCGGAAAATCTTCCATAATGAATAAAATTAGGAAAGCCGTGTTTCCAATTGCGGGTCTTGGAACCCGCTTCTTGCCCGTGACCAAGGCATCTGCAAAAGAAATGTTGCCGATCGTCGATAAACCGCTGATTCAATATGCGGTTGAGGAGGCATATGCTGCCGGTATTCGCCATATGATTTTCGTGACTGGCCGTACGAAACGCAGTGTGGAGGATCATTTTGACACTGCCTACGAACTCGAGAATGAACTGGAGCTGGCAGGAAAGACGGCTTTGCTGGCAACAGCTCGCAGCATCGCTCCGGAAGACATGGTCTGCACATATGTACGCCAGCCACGCGCTTTAGGGCTTGGCCACGCAGTTCTATGCGCCCAAGAACTGGTCGGCAATGAGCCTTTTGCGGTGCTGCTTGCTGATGACCTGATGATTGGCAGTCCACCAGTTATGCGGCAGATGGTTGAACAATTTTCCGAATGGCGTGCAAGCATCTTGGCTGTGCAGGATGTGCCGCGCGAAGATACGAAACGTTACGGGATCGTTAGTGCCGAAAGTGTCAACCAGGACCTCGTAAATGTGATTGAAATTGTAGAAAAACCGACGCCGGAAGCAGCACCAAGTACACTTGCGGTTGCCGGACGCTATATCCTGACGCCAGGCATTTTCAAGGAGTTGGAGAATTTACCTCGCGGCGTGGGCGGTGAGATCCAGCTTACGGACGGCATTGCCAACCTTTTACGTCGCGAAAAGGTGTTTGCCTATCGCTACAAGGGCGCGCGTTATGACTGTGGTAGCAAGCTCGGTTTTTTGCAAGCCACGGTCGATTTGGGAGTGCTCCATGATGAAGTCGGAAGTGAATTTTCTGCGTGGCTGGAGCGGCGCCACCCAAACTAGGAAATTGATGGTTGCATGTGGCTGCCTCCACTGCACCGTTTTGGACCAAGCTCGTGTCCAACCAGCGAGCTTTAACAGGCAACCGAGACCTTGACCACCAAGACCCAGCAAATGACTAATCATCTTTGCTGCTGGGTCTTAGCATTTCACCACCAAAAAGCACTCGCATTTCAAGGCTGCACTGAGACCCTGCTTCGCCGGGTTATCATGGCGCGACTATTCGGTATCAAAATAATTCATTGTTCAAGGAGGGTTGGTGAACCAACTTCGTATGACAAACGTTGGGGCGCCGGCCAAAGTGGCAATCCTTCTATGTACTTACAATGGCCAGCAATATTTGGCGGAGCAGCTCGATTCGTTTGCGGCGCAGACCCATGCCAACTGGGAAGCATGGGCATCGGATGATGGCTCCAGGGATGGTACGCGCGACATTCTGGAAGGGTACGTTCAAATGTGGCCGGCAGGCCGCCTGAGGGTCCTGCAGGGGCCGGCAAAAGGGCTGGTTGCCAATTTTTTGTCGTTGACCTGCAACGAGGCCATCCAGGCGGATTATTACGCCTACTCCGACCAGGACGATGTTTGGGATGCTAACAAGCTGGAATGCGCCCTTCAGTGGCTGAACAGTATTTCACCTGCAACGCCGGCGTTGTATTGCGCAAGGACCCGGCTGGTCGATAACGACGGCCGGGAAATTGGCTTGTCGCCGTTGTTCGGCAAGCCGCCTGGTTTTGCCAATGCGCTGGTCCAGAGCATTGCTGGCGGCAATACCATGGTTTTCAATAACGCGGCCCGCGCACTCTTGAAGGAAGCGGGAGCGCAACTGCCGATCGTGGTACATGACTGGTGGGCGTATATGGTGGTGGCGGGTTGCGGCGGCAAGGTCCATTACGACAGCTTGCCGACGCTGCGCTATCGCCAGCACGGTGCTAACGTGATCGGCATGAACGATGGCTGGCTGGCGCGCTTCAGGCGGCTGGGAAAGCAATGGCAAGGGCAGTTCAGGAAATGGAATGGAATCCATATTGAGGCGCTGCGCAAACTCGATCATCGGCTGACACCGGAAAGTCGCGAAATACTAAACAGTTTCGCCAGCGCCCGCGAAATGAGTTTGATTCGACGCTTGCTTAACTTTAACCGCAGCGGAGTTTATCGCCAGACCTTGGCTGGGAATATAAGCCTGATTTTGGCAGCAGTTTTCAAAAAAATATAAGCGCGATCCGTACCGCCAATGTGGAGACGGGTCAACGCCTACGGCGCTGTAAGTGGCGGTAGATGTGTCAGGATGTTAGAATGTTGGCCAATTTTCGGGCGCAAGGGCAAAATGCTTGTGCCGGTTTATTTACATGGGGCCCGTGAGGGCCGTTCTGCGTTAACCAAAGCTAATTGTGTGGCAGGTGCAATATGTTTGGTCGTTAACCAAGCTAATTGTGTGGTAAATGTAATATGTTTGCTGGCTAAAAAGCCTTCAGGCAAAGAGGCGTATTAATTATGCAAGATGACGATACCCTGCCAAAGGTAGCGATTCTGCTTTGTACATATCACGGCCAGCATTTTCTGGCCGATCAACTGGACTCGATTGAGCGGCAAACGCACCCGAATTGGGAGGTGTGGGCGTCGGACGACGGTTCGGAAGACGATACCCATGCGATTCTGGAGCGCTACCAGGGGAAGTGGGGCGCCCAACGTATTTCCATCCACAATGGCCCGGCGGAAGGTTTTGTTTCCAACTTCCTGTCGCTGACGTGCAAGGCCGACATCGAGGCCGATTACTATGCATTCTCGGACCAGGACGATATCTGGGAAGCGGATAAGTTGCAGCGCGGATTGGAATGGTTGCGCAATGTTTCCAAGGATGTGCCGGCGCTGTATTGCTCACGCACCCGGCTGGTGGATGCCGAGAACCGCGAGCTGGGCCTGTCGCCGCTGTTTGCCAAGCCGCCAAGCTTTGCCAACGCCCTGATCCAGAACATTGGCGGCGCCAACACGATGATTTTTAACGATGCCGCGCGCCGCCTGTTGCGCGAAGCCGGTGAGAATATCGAAGTAGTCTCGCACGACAGCTGGGCGTATATGGTGGTCACGGGATGCGGCGGCAAGGTCAAGTACGATGCCTATCCGACACTGCGTTATCGCCAGCACGACAACAATGTGGTTGGCATGAATACCACCTGGGCTGCGCGCCGCACGCGTATCCGCATGCTGTGGCAAGGCCATCTGAGCACCTGGAATGAGCGCCATTTGATAGCATTGCAGCGCCTGCAACCCCGCCTCACGCCCGAGAGCCGCCATACGCTCGAACTGCTGGCCCGGGCCCGCAAACGCTCTCTGGTACCGCGCTTGATCGATTTGAAGAAATCCGGCATTCACCGCCAAACCTTGCTGGGCAATCTTGGCCTGCTCGCTGCGGCAATTTTTAAGAAAATTTAATACAATGACAATTTTAGTTACCGGCGGCGCCGGCTTCATCGGCGGCAATTTTGTCCTGGACTGGCTGGCGCAATCCGACGAGAAAGTCATCAATCTCGACAAGCTGACCTACGCGGGCAACCTGGACAGCCTGCGCAGCCTTGATGGCGACGCGCGCCATGTGTTCGTGCATGCCGATATCGGCGACCGTGAAAAAGTCGAGGCCTTGCTGGCCGAGCACCAGCCGCGCGCGATCCTGAACTTTGCCGCAGAGAGCCATGTCGACCGTTCGATCCATGGTCCTGGCGAGTTCATCCAGACCAATATCGTCGGCACCTTCAACCTGCTGGAAGCGACGCGCGCCTACTGGGGCGGGCTGGAAGGCGAAGCCAAGGCGGCATTCCGCTTCCTGCACGTATCGACCGATGAAGTCTACGGTTCGCTGGAGCCGCAGGCGCCGGCCTTTACCGAGCAGCACCGCTATGAGCCGAACAGCCCGTATTCGGCCAGTAAGGCCGCCAGCGACCACCTGGTACGCGCATACCACCATACCTATGGCTTGCCGGTGCTGACCACCAACTGCTCGAACAATTACGGTCCTTACCATTTCCCGGAAAAACTGATCCCGCTGGTAATCCACAACGCTTTGGCAGGCAAGCCGCTGCCGATTTATGGCGATGGCCAGCAGATCCGAGACTGGCTGTACGTGAAGGATCACTGCAGCGCCATCCGCCGCGTGCTGGAGTCCGGCACGCTGGGCGAAACCTACAACGTCGGCGGCTGGAACGAAAAGGCCAATCTCGACGTGGTGCATACCCTGTGCGCCATCCTGGACGAGCTGCAGCCGCGCAGCGATGCGCAGTCGTACAAGACCCAGATCACCTTCGTCAAGGACCGTCCAGGCCACGACAAGCGTTATGCGATCGATGCCAGCAAGCTGGAGCGTGAGCTGGGCTGGAAGCCTGCCGAAACTTTCGAAACCGGCATCCGCAAGACGGTGCAGTGGTACTTGGCCAACCAAGACTGGGTACAGAACGTCACCAGCGGCAATTACCGTAACTGGGTAGAGAAGCAATACGCATGAAGATCCTGCTGATCGGCAAGAATGGCCAGGTTGGGCACGAGTTGCAGCGTACCCTGCTGCCACTGGGCGAGCTGGTCGCGCTCGGCCGCGACGGGCTTGATCTGGGCGACCTGGCGGCCGTCAAGCATGTGCTGGAAAGCCAAACTGCGGACGTCATCGTCAACGCTTCCGCCTACACCGCGGTCGATCGTGCCGAAGCCGATGAAGCGGGCGCAATGGCCGTCAACGCGGCTGCGGTGGGCGCGATGGCCGACTACGCCCGCGCCCATGGCGCCTTGCTGGTGCACTATTCGACCGACTACGTGTTCGATGGCGAGAAGCAGTCGCCCTATGTCGAAGACGACGCCACTGCGCCGCAAAGCGCCTACGGCCGCAGCAAGCGCGCCGGCGAAGAAGCGATTCTCGCCAGCGGTTGCAACGCCTTGGTCTTCCGCACCAGCTGGGTGTTCTCTGCTCACGGCGGCAATTTCATCAAGACCATGCTGCGCCTGGCCGGTGAGCGTGACAGCCTGAATGTAGTCGCCGACCAGTTTGGTGCACCAACATCGGCCGAGCTGATCGCCGATGTTACTGCGCTGGCGGTGGCGGCCTTCCGCCGCGGCGCGCTGGCTGGCGGCATCTATCACCTGACGGCATCCGGCGCCACCAGCTGGCATGGACTGGCCAGCTACGCCATTGAGTGCGCCAAGGCACGCGGCGCGGCGCTCAAAGTCGACCCGGCGCAGATCAAGCCGATCCCGACCGAAGCATACCCGGTACCGGCCAAGCGCCCAAAGAATTCCCGGCTTGACACCAGCAAGCTCTCCGGTGCCCTCGACCTGCAGCTTCCCGAGTGGAAGATCCACGTCGATCGCCTCATTGAACAACTTTCCTGAACGGACATCCGCATGAAACGCAAAGGCATTATTCTGGCCGGCGGCTCCGGCACCCGCCTCCATCCAGCCACCCTGGCGATCAGCAAGCAATTGCTGCCGGTGTTTGACAAGCCGATGATTTACTACCCGCTCAGCACCCTGATGCTGGCGGGCATCCGCGATATCCTGATCATCTCGACTCCGCAAGACACGCCGCGCTTCCAGCAACTGCTGGGCAACGGCGAGCGTTGGGGCCTGAACCTGGAATATGCGGTGCAAGAGTCGCCGGACGGCCTCGCGCAAGCATTTATCATCGGCGAGAAATTCATTGGCGGCGACCAGTCGGCACTGGTGCTGGGCGATAACATCTTCTACGGCCACGAGTTCCAGGACCTGCTGGGCAACGCCATGGCGCGCACCGAAGGTGCCAGCGTGTTCGCCTACCACGTGCACGACCCGGAACGCTATGGCGTGGCCGAGTTTGATGGGCAGCGCCGCGTACTGTCGCTGGAAGAAAAGCCGGCCAAACCGAAGTCGAACTACGCCGTAACTGGCCTGTACTTCTACGACAACCAGGTGGCGGAACTGGCGAAGAGCCTGAAGCCTTCGCCGCGTGGCGAGCTGGAAATTACCGACCTGAACCGCCTGTACCTGGAGCAGGGCAAGCTTAATGTCGAAATCATGGGCCGCGGCTACGCCTGGCTTGACACCGGCACCCACGAGTCGCTGCTGGAAGCAGGCCAGTTCATCGCTACCCTGGAAAATCGCCAGGGCTTGAAAGTGGCTTGCCCGGAAGAGATCGCCTTCCGCCAGGAATGGATCGACGCTGCCAAGCTGGAATCGCTGGCCCGTCCGCTGGCCAAGAACGGCTATGGCCAGTACCTGCTGCGCATCCTGGAAGAAAAGGTGTACTGATGAACGTCACCCGCCTTGGGATCCCAGAGGTGCTGCTGATCGAACCGAAAGTATTCGGCGACGAGCGCGGTTTCTTCTACGAGAGCTTCAACCAGGCCCGCTTCGAAGAGGCCGTGGGGCGAAGCGTGCATTTCGTGCAGGACAACCACTCGCGCTCCGTCAAGGGCGTGCTGCGCGGCCTGCATTACCAGATTCAGCAGTCGCAGGGAAAGCTGGTGCGTGTGTCGGCTGGCACGGTGTTCGACGTCGCCGTCGACCTGCGCAAGAGCTCGCCTACCTTCGGTCAATGGGTTGGCGAAATACTGAGCGCCGAGAACAAGCGCCAGTTGTGGATTCCTGAAGGTTTCGGCCATGGTTTCGTGGTGCTCAGCGACAGCGCCGAGTTCCTGTATAAAACAACCGACTACTACGCTCCGCAGTACGAGCGCAGCATCGCCTGGAACGACCCGGACCTAGCGATCGACTGGCACTTTGACGGCGCGCCGTCGCTGTCGGCCAAGGATGCGCAGGGTACGCCCCTTCGAAATGCCGAGGTGTTTGCATGAGCATCCTAGTCACCGGCGGTGCCGGCTACATCGGCTCGCATACCTGTGTCGAGTTGCTTCAGGCCGGCCACGAAGTTATCGTCTTCGACAACTTCTGCAATAGCCATCCGGAGTCGCTTAAGCGCGTCGAACAGATCACCGGCCACAAGCCGGTGCTGGTCGAAGGCGATATCCGCGACCAGCATGCGATCGAAGCTACCTTGCGCCAATACGGGTGCAAGGCCGTGATCCATTTCGCGGGCTTGAAGGCAGTTGGCGAATCGGTGGAACAGCCACTGAGCTACTACGACAATAATGTGATTGGTACCCATCGCCTGCTGGCGGCGATGCAGAACTGCGGCATCAACACGCTGGTTTTCAGTTCTTCGGCCACCGTCTATGGCGAACCGCAACGCCTGCCACTCACCGAAGACCATCCGCTGTCGGCTACGAATCCTTATGGCCGAAGCAAGCTGATCATCGAAGACATGCTGCGCGACCTGTATCGCGCAAGCCCGGACTGGCGTATCGCTATCCTGCGCTACTTTAATCCTGTCGGCGCACATGCCAGCGGCCTGATCGGTGAAAACCCACTGGGTATCCCGAACAACCTAATGCCGTTCGTCGCGCAGGTTGCGGTGGGCCGTCGGGAATTCCTCAATGTTTGGGGCAACGATTACCCTACCGAAGACGGCACTGGCGTGCGCGACTACATCCACGTAGTAGACCTGGCGTTGGGCCATTTGAAGGCACTGGAGCGGCTCGACGCGGCTCAGTGCACTGAAGTTAATTTGGGAACTGGTAACGGCTACAGCGTGCTGGACGTGGTAAAGGCGTTTGAAAGCGCCAGCGGGCAAGCCGTCCCCTACCGCGTATCCCCCCGCCGCCCAGGCGATGTCGCCGCCTGCTACGCAGACCCAGCCTTTGCCCAACGCCACCTGGGATGGCGCGCGGAACGTGACTTGGCCATGATGTGCCGGGATCACTGGAACTGGCAAAAACAAAACCCTCAGGGATACGTATGAATCCGCATGCACCACAATCGACGCAGCCGCTGGCGCTGCTGGCGTCCTTATACAAAAACCGAAATCTCATCTTCGACCTGATCAAGCGTGAAGTGATTGGACGTTACAGAGGCTCAACAATGGGCCTACTCTGGTCTTTTTTTAATCCTGTTTTAATGTTGGCCGTGTACACCTTTATGTTCAGCGTGGTGTTTAAGGCTCGCTGGGTCGGTGGATCTGACTCCAAGGTTGAATTTGCCCTGATTATGTTCACAGGTCTTTTGATGTTTAATCTGTTTGGTGAGGTGGTCAACCGCTCGCCGAGCTTAATCCTGAATAATGCGAACTACGTTAAGAAAGTCATTTTTCCGTTGGAAGTTTTACCGGTAGTCGCACTCGGTTCAGCAGCATTCCATATGCTGATTAGCCTGTTAGTTTGGCTAATCTTTTTCCTGATCTTCTTTAGCGTCCCTAGCATCGCAGCTTTGCAAGTTTTCCTGATCTTTATTCCGTTGATGTTGTTAACGTTAGGAATTGCGTGGTTGCTGGCCTCATTGGGTGTTTACCTGAGAGACGTGGGCCAGATCATCAGCGTCATTACGATCGTATTGATGTACATGTCTCCGGTGTTCTACCCGATTACGGCTATTCCGGAGGACTTGCGAGGACTCATGTTAATCAATCCGCTTACTTATATTGTAGAAGATACGCGCAATGTCATGATCTGGGGCAAAAGCTTAGATTGGCTCCATTGGGGATATTGGACCGCCTTCTCTGCGGTGGTCGCATGGTTAGGTTTTGCGTGGTTCCAGAAAACACGGAAGGGTTTTGCTGATGTCCTCTGAAGTCGTTATTACTGTAAAGAACCTGAGCAAGAGCTATCACATTTACGAGCAACCCCGTGACCGCTTAAAACAGTTCGTTCTTCCTTCTCTCCAAGGGCTGGTCGGTATGACGCGAAAGCGCTATTACCGTGATTTCTGGGCACTGCGCGATATCTCGTTCGAAGTGCGCCGTGGTGAGACCATCGGGGTATTGGGGCGTAATGGTTCGGGTAAATCGACCTTGCTGCAAATGATTGCTGGCACACTTACACCCTCATCTGGCCAAGTAGCAATTGGCGGCAAGATTACGGCACTGCTCGAACTTGGGGCTGGCTTCAACCCGGAATTTACAGGCCGTGAAAACGTCTTTCTGAACGCGGCCATCTTTGGGTTGCAACGCGAGCAAATTGAACAGAAGTTCGAAGAGATCGCGGCATTCGCTGATATCGGTGAATTCATCGAGCAGCCTGTCAAGACTTATAGCAGCGGTATGTATGCGCGCCTGGCGTTTGCAGTTGCAACTGCACTGGATCCTGAAATCCTCGTGGTTGATGAGATCTTGTCCGTTGGCGACGTGTTCTTTCAAGCCCGTTGCATGCGCAAGCTGGATGAATTCCGCGAGCGTGGCGGAACCGTATTCTTCGTCACGCATGACACGTACTCGGTGGAACGGATCTGTACTCGTGCCATTGTGTTAGACAAAGGGCAGAAGGTGTTCGAGGGGGGAACAGCCGATGCGGTGAATGTGTATTACAAGATGAGCCGGGAAGAGCCGACTGTAGCGGCGGCATCGGTTGTCGCCGGGCAGAAGGATATTGCAGCCCAGTCAGCAGCGGCGATTGCGATGCCCGCTGCTGAGCCTGTGCCCGTTCGCCGTGACCACGTCGTGGATGATGGGACCGCCTATATTGAACAGGTTTACGTTCTTAATGCCCATGGTGAGTCCAGCTTGAATTACACAGTTGGCGAGTGGTTGACAGTGAAATTGAACGTGCTCTTCTCGGCAGATTACGATCAGATCGATTTCGGGGTCGGTATTCGTGATCGCTCTGGCACTCTGATTGGCGGGGCACACACTTTCTATTCCGGGAACCCGGTTGGGCCGGTTCGCGCGGGCGAGCGTCGTTTGTTGACCGCACGTATCAAGGCCGAACTGATGCCTGGTGAGTACCTCCTCATCGCTGGCATTGCGCAACATGATTCACTGCAAAGTTATCGGGAGTGTTACGGCCTGTACGACTTCACTGCGATCTCTATCACTGGAAACCGCAAGTTCTGGGGGGCAGTCCGACTCCCGGCCGAAATCGAAGCCGCCGGCGCCATCGCTGGCGTCGATGTCGGCCAGCACGCCGTTGAAGCGCTCTCGTCTACGAACTAAATCCTATCAAGAATGACCAAATTTAACTTCCCATCGGAATCTATCCGTGTGCGCAAGGTGAAATCCTTGCAGCCAGATGTACGCCTTGCGACGCCTGAACAGCATTTTGGCAGCAATGGCATGTCCAGAGAAATCAATGCTCTCTACGCGGATACGCCAAGTAACAATGTAATGTGGCAGCCAGATGTGTATGCCGAAGCGCGTATTTTGGCCGAAAAGAGCGGTATTAAGCGTATTGTCGACGTAGGTTGTGGCAACGGAGAGAAACTGGTGCACTACTTCCCAGCGGAAGAGTTCAACACCGTCGGGCTCGATTTCCATGGTTCTCTGGAATTGGCGTCAACTACATTCCCCGGTGCACGTTGGGTCGAATGCGATCTGAACTCGAGCGGAGATTTGGCACGGGTGTTTGGGGATTTGGATCCTGACGAGCCTGTCTTGTTGATTCTGTCTGATGTGATCGAACATATTCCTGATCCGCGCTTGTTGCTTGCTCAGTTGCGCACTGTGCTGATGCGACATTTGACAAACCGGTTGGTTGTATCGACTCCTGATCGCCACGTCATGGATTACGCTTCGTATGGCACTACTCCTGAAAATCGCGCGCATGTGCGGGAGTGGACGCACGAAGAGCTAGCATCGTTCTGCGAGGCAGCGGGCTTCCAGGTTGAGCGCTGCGGTCATACGCGGGCTAATCAGTTCGATGAGAAGTTCAGCACGATTTATATCGAGCTTCGCTGTGAACCGACGCGCTACCTAGCCTTCCTCAAGGCCGCCGGCTTGCTGCACTGTGGCGTGCAGCCAAAGCACTTGTTGCTGACCTCTGAATATGCAGGCCTACACAACACGGGCGGAATTGGTACGTTTGTTGCAGAACAGCGCTCGACCTATGGGTTGGATAATACGCTGTGCCTCTTCATAGGAAACCAGGAAGGGCTGGACGAGAATTTGTTCCGACGTCTTGAACTCATTCGCCCACAGCATCTCGTTGATAAGAATGACTTGTCATTGCCAGTTGAAGACCTGGCTCTCAAGGCTACGCTTCAGTTGATGTTCTATTTCCCGAATATCACGAAGATCGAATATGCGGACTATCAAGGCATGGGGGCACGACTTGCTCAGGCTAAGCGCGCCAGTCTGCTTCCGCCGTCGGTTCAACTGATCGTGCATTGCCACGGGTCGACTCACTATTTGGAAAATGCTAACCAAAACTGGTTTGGGCTTTCGCATTTCCAAGTAGCCGAGCGGGAAAAGATCTCTATTGAGAACGCTGACCGTATCGTGTTCCCGACGAAATTCTTGCACGACCTTTACCACGAAACGGGAATCGAAATGACTGGCGAGCAGATCGTCCGTCTGCGCTACCCGTACCACTATGAAGAAGCTGAGATCGAGCCAACCGAGCCAATCGATACCATAGTTTTCTTCGGGAAGCGCTCCGCCATGAAGGGATACCCACTCTTCCTTGGAGCGATGTCCGTGGACGGCGGCCAGCTACAGAAGCTTGGAATTAAACGAATAGTATTCATTGGCCCGAAAGTCAATGAGGCGCCTGAAGAGACAGCGCGTTTGGAAGCGCTGCGCACCTGCTTCGAAGTGCTCGAGTTCACTTCCCTAAGCCGTGACGCGGCTATGGACAAGCTTCGCAGTTATGCAAAAAACGCCTTCTGCGTGATGCCGTATCTCGGGGACAACCATCCATATGCAATGCTTGATGTTACCTTCGCCGGCGTTTTGCCATTGATGTTGCGGGCCGGCGGGGTGGGCGAGATGTATTCTGAACCATTTGACGGAATCCTGCTCGCTGACCCGACTGAGGCCTCGCTGTTGTCCGCCATGAGGAATCTTGCCAAGCTGCCGGTGGATGAAGTGCACCGATTGCGCGTGAATTTCATGGCCAACATGGTGGAGACCCAAGCGGCCATTAATGAAGCGGTTGAAGAATTTGGGGAATCCGTCGTTCCTCCGGCAGTTCAGCTTCCAGCCGGGAATGCCAGTGTCATCGTACCAGTGTTTAACACCGAGCTTCGATTCATCAGCGACCTTATCTTCGGCCTGAACAATCAGAGCAAATCGCCCGCTGAAGTGATTTTTATTGATGATGCATCGAAGCCTGGCTACGCAAGCCAACTCGAGGAATTAGTGCAACGTGAATTGCGTCTGCCATACCGCATCATTAGCCATCCGACGAACAAAGGGCTGTCAGGTGCGCGAAATACTGGCCTGAACGCGGCCAATACCGAATATGTCATCAATGTGGACTCCGACGATGTTCCGTTGAATGACTTCGTTCGCAACATCGTTCGATTGCTCGACGCCGAGCCCCGTTGTGCGGCGGCAGTACCATATCTGAAAGCGTTTGACGAAGAAGCCGATTTTAATGAGCAGGTGTTCGGTGGTTACATCTATCGCCCGCTGGGGCAAGGGGTGGTGATCTCCCAGCTCAACAATCACCTCGGACATGCGAACTCGGGTTATCGCACCAGCGTAGTTCGCGAACTCGGTGGATGGGATGATAGTGAGAAGTCGATGTGGGAAGATTGGGCACTCTTCTTGAAGATCACTTCGTCGGGCCATCGGATCGGAGTTATTCCGCAAGCTGACTGTCTATATCGTGTCCGCAAACAATCGATGCTGCGTACATATAAGGCATGGCCTGCTATGCGACGCCTCGCGCGCAATATGTATGGGTTGCCGCGTTTTGAAAGCTTCCGCCTGCAGGCATTGATGCACAACTTGAATGAGCACGATCAAGGCCTGAGTGCAGAAATTGCCCGTCTTAATGCGGAACTTTGCCGCAACGGTGATGCGGGCCATGAGTTGCGCTTAGCGAATGCTGCAATGTCTGCTGAGTTAAATCGTGCATCGGTCAGGGCCGCACGGGGCATCGCCAATCGCCTGGCTCGCATCCCGGTCGTATTCCGCCTTGTACGTGGCATTGGCGCAACTGGATGGAAGCTGGCTCGACGGATACGTAATATGATACGTTCTTAACAATCTTAAGAAAATTGAAATAGGGGATGCGGTGGAGAACGTAGCATGAGTACCATTGGCCGGACAATTATGCCGTCGATGGCAGGGTTGCGTTGCGCAGTACTGGGGGCTGGCGGCTTCATCGGCACCAATTTATGCCGGGCGCTCGCAGAGCAGGGGGCAAAGGTGCGAGCATTCGGACGACGTCAGAGTTTTCCTGAGGCATTGCATGGATGTGACTGGCTACCTGGTGACTTTACGGATTCGACCAGTGTAGCTGCGGCTGTCTCCGAGTGCGAAGTGGTGTTCCACCTCGTAAATGCAACCACTCCTGCCAGCGCAAATGTCGACAAGCTTGCTGATTTGAACGCGAATGTCGCAAGCACTTTGCGCCTGCTCGAAGCATGTCGTGAGACTGGTGTGTCCAGGGTAGTTTTTGTGTCTTCAGGCGGTACCGTCTACGGTATCCCTGACCTGGTACCGACGCCGGAGACGGCACGTACCAATCCAATCACGGCTTACGGAATCAGTAAGCTGGCGATCGAGAAATACCTTGGCTTATATGAGTATCTCTATGGCCTGCAATACCGAGTTTTGCGTGTCGCTAATCCCTTCGGTCCCTACCAGACAGCATTGAAAAATCAGGGAGTGATTGCTGCCTTCTTGCGCGGGGCGCTATCGGGCAAACCGATTGAGATGTGGGGCGATGGAAGCGTGACCCGTGACTATATTTACGTTGACGACGTGGTCGAGTCCCTTATGTTGGCTGCTTACCATGAAGGGTTGGGCCGCATCTTTAACATCGGGAGCGGAGAGGGCCGGACCCTGAATGACATCGTCGGTTCGATTGACCGGCTGCTTGGCGAAAAAATTCCTGTGGATCACCGGCCGGGACGGCCAGTGGACGTCCCGGTGAGCATTCTGGACACGAGCTTTGCTGCAAGTGATCTAGGCTGGAGACCGCACACGACGTTCGAAGCAGGGCTGCAAGCGACGATCGAATGGATGAGGTCCTCAAGAAGCGATTGAAGCAGATCCAAGAATTTGGAGGCGGCATTGATATCAATGCCGCCTTTGCTTTTTTGCCTGAGTATTTGACGAGCAGTTAATCGAACGCCGTAACGAGGATCTTGCTTGCTGTTCCTTCGTGACTTTCCCAAACGATCATAGCATCACCTGGACTACTAAATACGATCTGCGGATTCGACGCGTTGCCCGTAGTGCTTTGGATTTTTGCTTCCTCCCAGCCTTGAGCCGGCACGAATCGCCTTGAATAGACATTGATCTTGGAATCATCAGACTGAAGCCACACAACCAAGACATTTCCGTCCTTGTCAGTTGCAATCTGTGGTGAGTCGGTGCCGCTGTATTTGATGTCTGCTGCAATGGCCTGAGCAGTTTGCCAGCCGCCTATAGAATAGCGATTAGTGTAAAGCTGGACCTTGCCGTCGATGTTCTGCCCCCATACAACGCTTACGTTACCTGCAGAATCAACCACCAGTTTTGGTGGGAGCGCATCGCCAGAATCATTGGACAGGACAGTGTCTGTGTCCAGCGGGCCGGTGGCGCTGAAGCGATGGGCGTGAATACTTTTAGCCGTAGCATCAGATTGCAGCCATACGAACGTAGCGTTTCCAGCGTCATCTGTGGCAACCCGCGGGAAACGCGCCTCAATAAATTCGGTAGAGAAGAGCAAGACAGTAGCCCATTTACCGTCCTGTGTGTACTGCTTGGCGCGAACCTTGGTTCCGCTGTCCCCATAGGGAAGATTTGTAGTCGTATAAGTTGCAAAAGCCTGTCCACGCTTGTTCATCGACACATTCGCTCGATCCATGTAACTCTGGAAAGAGTCCACGGTGGTTAGCGGGCCCCATCCTCCACTCAAGGTGTAGATTCGCGAGCGGGCGGTTGTATTCATTCCGGTAAAGTCGCTCCAAACGACGAATGCTTTACCCGCTTGATCTGTACTGACCGATATAGGGTCACTTACATTGAATTCGCCAAAGACGCGCATTCCTTCGTAAATTCGTTGTGGCGTGTCCCAACCACCACCAACAGTGTACTGACTTGAATAAATGCCGAAGCAGCATGCATCAAATCGAGGCCAAACCGCAAGTACGTGATTGTCGTCGATATGTGCCAATTGGATGTACCCAACATCACCTGATGCAACTTGCAATGCGCCGGGACTGCTCCATCCTAGTCCTCGAGTATATTTATTAAAATATATTGCTCCATTTGCCCCGTCATTCTGGCGCCAAGCCGCGACGGCGTTGCCATTGCTGTCGAAAGAAATGTGAGGTTTGCTGGAATTACCGGTCGCGTCAATCTGAAGAGGAACGCTCCACTCCCTTTCTGTCGTTGTCGTGAAACTAAGCAATCTTGTGCCAGAGAGTGTTTCCCCCGACTTTCCTTGTAGGCCGACCGCATCAATTGAATATGTCGCGCCACGCGCCAAGCGTTGCGGAAGGGTGAGCGTCAGCTTATTCCCGGCGACAGTGACGTTTGCCGCAATGCTGCCGATCGGGTTCTGAAGAACTACTTTTTCAGAGGATATAGTGGATGGATTCAGCTCACGATCAAATACGACTTCGATGGGGCCATTTCGGTTTGCGCTATTAGATGCATCACCGGGAGTGGTAGTAGAGACCTTTAGTTGGCCCACAGTGGTAGGTGGAGCAGGCTCCTGACTTCCCGACGAACCTCCGCACCCCGCGATCACAAGGGAAGTCATGGATGCGAGAAGGAAATGTGCTTTTCTTACTGCCGTTTTTGATTTGTGCATGACTGATCCATATCCAACTGCTTTGTAAAGTTCTGGCTTGGTTTTGCGTTGCGCCAGGCATATCACAACCCCTTCGCCAACTGCGTTTTCGCTCGACTATCTCACGCGATTCAATCGAAAGTGCTAACAAGGATACTGCTTGAGGTTCCGTCACTGCTTTCCCAAATAATCATTGCATCCCCAGCAGTACCTAATGCGATTTGAGGGCTCGATGTGATCCCGGTAGTGCCATGAATCCTCGCGTCTTCCCAGCCTCGGGACGGAACAAATCGCATCGAGTGCACTTGGGTCTTGGAATCTTCAGTCCCTAGCCACACAACCACAACATTTCCATCCTTGTCGACTGCAACCTGTGGCGAATCGGAGCCGATATATTTGGTGTCCGTTGCAATGGCTTTCACTGCTTGCCAGCCCGTTGCAGTGGTGTAACGATTGACTAGCACCCGGGATGTGCCGTCAATGCTTTGGCTCCATGCTACGGTTACATTGCCAAGGGGATCAATGACCATTTTCGGAGGTGAAGCATCTCCCGAATTATCAGAGATGACCGAATCGGTATCAAACGGTGGTGGCCCGGATGGTAAGAATCTTTGAGCGTGCACTCTCTTACCCGCTGCGTCAGTTTGCACCCATACAAAGGTTGCGTTCCCTGTTTCATCGACTGCGATTTGTGGGAAGCGAGCCTCAGTGAGGAACGAAGAGTAAATCGACACGTCTACCCACCCGCGATCCTGCGTGTATCGCCTCGCGGATGCACTGATACCAGAGGTTCCCCATGCAATGTTTTGAGTTGTATAGGCCGCAAACGCCTCGCCAGCCCCCTCTGTGCCAATATAACTTGAGACACCTACCCGATATAATTTAGAGTACAGCGGTAGGTCCCCAATATGCACAACCGAAAGCATCAAATTAGCACTCCAGTAGTCCCTGGCAACGCCAACGACGCATCGTCTGCCGAGGCCCAGCGCCCCGACCCCGAGGTTGTACCCACGGCCAAACGTCGCACCTTCTCCAAGGCCGAGAAATTGCGCATCTTGGCAGCAGCCGACGCCTGCGTGGCCGCTGGTGACATTGGCGCCTTGCTGCGTCGAGAGGGCATTTACTCGTCGCATCTGGCGACATGGCGCAAGCAACGGCAGCAGGCCAGTGAAGCCGCCGCGCTGGAACGCAAGCGCGGACCGAAAGTCGATTCCGGCGCTGTCGAAGCGCGCCGTGTTCAGGCATTAGAGAAGGAAGTCGAACGTTTGCGCGCCAAGCTGGCAAAGGCGGACTTGATTATTGACGTCCAAAAAAAACTTTCCACTCTGCTGGGGCTCGATACCAGCGACACGCCCAGCGAGCCGAAGTGATCAGCGCTGCCAACAGCCTGGCCGAACAAGTCGGCGTGAGCGTCGCGTGCCACGCATTGCGCCTGCCACGCAGCGCTTTTTATCGGGATCGCGTTGCGCGTAACGTTCGCCCACTGCCGCCAACGGTCACCGTTACGCCAGCCAAGCGTCCACCACTGGCACTGTCGGAGCTGGAGCGGCGAGTGGTACTCGATTTGCTCAACAGCCCACGCTTCGCCAACTGTGCGCCGGCTGCCATCCACGCCCAGCTACTCGATGAAGGGCGCTACGTGGCTTCGGTGCGTACGATGTATCGCCTGCTGCAAGGCTGTGCCGCCGTGCGCGAGCGGCGCAACCAGCTGCGACATCCCGAATACACCAAGCCGGAACTGCTGGCCGTGGTGCCTAACCAAGTCTGGAGCTGGGACATCACAAAATTGAAGGGGCCGATCAGGGGAACATGTTTCCATCTGTACGTCATCCTCGACATCTTTAGCCGCTACGTGGTTGGCTGGATGGTGGCCGAGCACGAAACGGCCGAGCTGGCCGAGCAGCTTATTGCCGACACTGCCGCCAAGGAAAGCATCGCGCCTGGTGCGCTGACCTTGCATGCCGACCGGGGGAGCAGCATGCGCTCCAAGCCGGTGGCCACGCTGCTATCAGACCTGGGAATCACCAAGTCGCACAGCCGGCCTTATGTTTCCGATGACAACCCGTACTCGGAGGCGCAGTTCAAGACCATGAAGTACCAGCCAGGCTTTCCAGTGCGCTTTGGCTCGCTGGCCGACGCCCGCGCTCATTGCGCCCAGTTCTTCACCTGGTACAACCAGCAGCATCGCCATTCTGGCATCGGCATGATGACGCCAGAGAGCGTCCACACCGGCCGTGCCGCCGAAGTGCGCAAGCAGCGCCAAGCCACTTTGGCGAGCGCCTACCAGCGCACGCCGAACCGCTTCAAAAACCGTATGCCGCAACCGCAGAAACTGCCCACGGCTGCTTGGATCAACCCACCGACCATGGAGAAAAAAGCTGCCTGAAATCCGAGATTTAGACACTCACCAATTCAACAAGGTGTTTCAAATTCATTGACACGCTTCGGCCTTGTTCAGTGAGACATTGGGGGGATCTGACCTGCTTTGATAAAAGTCTACTGTGGCTAGCGAGCTCCACCGTTGTCCAACGTTGAAGAATTTTGATTGAATCTTTGTGACGCTGCCCGTGAATTCGCTCCAAACTACAAGCGCTTTACCTGCGTGGTCTGTGCTGATGGATACTGGATCGTTGATTGGCCCCCAAGAGCCGAGGTAGCCTGAGTCGATTCGTTGAGGCGCATCCCATCCCGATCCAACGTCGTACAGGCTGGAATAAACGCCGAGGCAGCAAGTGTCAAATCTTGGCCATACGGCGAGAACGTGGTTGTCGTCTATATGTGCAACTTGAATTCGCCCTACGTCACCCGACGCACCGGGCAATACCTCTGGGTTGCCCCATCCCTTTTCTCGAGTATACCGAGTCCGGTCTGAATAAATCAAAATTCAGAGCGACGTCAGTTGCCATCGGGACTGCCGGCGTATCGC
Source organism: Duganella sp. Root336D2 (assembly GCF_001425005.1). Taxonomy (GTDB): domain Bacteria; phylum Pseudomonadota; class Gammaproteobacteria; order Burkholderiales; family Burkholderiaceae_D; genus Rugamonas. The sequence goes on from NZ_LMDB01000038.1 coordinate 271,224, forward strand.
CAGGTTCAGTGACGACATTAGGTCGGCGGAAATCTGGGCAAAAAGAAGCCGTAGCTTCCTGAGGATCATGCGCAGGTTGTGCCCGCATCCGCACAACAGCGCATGGAACGCATCGCCGTCGGTCCCTTTCAGCCAATTACGCCGCAGGCGCCCGTCATTTTTCATGTGCCCGATTGCTGGCTCGATGGCGCTGCGGCGGCGGATGTCGCGCCGCAAGCGCTGGGTGATGTTTCGCTTGAGCTTGGGGTGGTAGACCTTGGTGCCGGGCTGGACATCCACGCCGCGATAGCCCAGGTCCACAAAGACTTCCTTGGGTTGGCAGTCGGTCAGGATCGACACCTGCTCCAGCGCTTCAAACAGCGTGTGTCCGTCGTACGGATTGCCAGGCATGCTGCGCATGCCGACCACCAGACCTTCCTTGTGCGTGGTGGCAATCGAGACCTTCACGCCGAACTCGTAGGGCTGGCGCGATTTGCCTTTGGCGATGCACTCCGCCTCGGGCGCGTGCAGGCTGTACAGCTTATTCTTGTCCTTCTGCTTTTGAGTCAACAAACGCTTGGTCTTGGCCAGCAAATCACCGGCCTTGCCCTGCATGGCTGCGGGCAGCTTTTCCACTTGGCGCTGCACGTCGCGCCACACCCGGCCTACCACTGTCTTCAACTTTTTCAGGCTGCCGCGCATACGCTTGTATTGCTTGGCATGAGCGTAGCGGCCAGTCTGTGCCGCCAGTTTCGGCGCTTCCCGGTTGTAGTTCTGGCGCAGAACCAAACCGCCTTCAGTGGCCAGCTTGACCAAGTGCTGCCTGGCCCGCTCCAGCAGTTTACTGTCGGTGGGATGGGCGATCGCTTTCTCCTGCACCGTGCTGTCAACGATAATTTTCTGGTAGCTCTGTGGCTTGACGACCTTGGTCGATTCGGCGGCCTTGATCGTTTGCGTCAGCATCCATTCCAAGCCTTCCTCGCCGATACGATTGCGCCAGCGCGTCAATGAACTTGGATCGATCGGCGGGCGGTGCTGGAACCAGGTTTCGCCGCAGAACAGCTGCCAATATGGATTCTCGACCCAACCCCACACCACGTCTTCGTCCGACAGGGCAAAGGTATGCTGCAAGTACAGCAGGCCGGCAATCAGGCGCGTTGGCGTGGCGGGACGGCCTCGCGACGATGGAAAGTGGGGTGCCCACTTTTGTTCAAACACTTGCCAGTCGATGTGCTTGGCCAATCTGGCCAGCGGGTGCTGCGGGTTCACCAACTCGTCTAGCCGTTGGCGAAACATGTCATTGCTTTGCGGTCCGACTGGCTTTGGTCCCATCTGCCCCTCTGGAATTTGCAAGGAATTGCCTCTATTCTAACGAAACCTTGCAAATTGCAGCAGTGTTTTTCAGGCGTTTCGCCTTTAGAATCAGGCTCCGTTCAATTGTTCAGGGCCGACTACCGAGCGTAGTGAATAGCTCCAGTTGTGCCGTCATTCTGGCGCCATGCCGCAATGGCGTTGCCATTGCTGTCGACCGAAATGTGGGGTTTGCTCGAACTGCCGGATACATCAACCTTAATAGGCTTGCTCCACTCCCTTTCTGTCGTCGTCGTAAAACTTAGCAATCGTGTGCCCGAGAGTGTTTCCCCCGACTTTCCTTGTAGGCTGACCGCATCAATTGAATATGTCGTGCCACGAGCCAAGCGTTGCGGAAGGGTGAGCGTCAGCTTATTCCCGGCGACAGTGACGTTTGCCGGAATACTGCCGATCGGGTTCTGAAGAACTATTTTCTCAGAGGATACAGTGGATGGATTCAGTTCACGATCAAATACGACTTCGATGGGGCCATTTCGGTTTGCACTATTAGATGCATCACCGGGAGTAGTAGTAGAGACCTTTAGTTGTCCCACAGTGCTAGGTGGAGCAGGCTCCTGACTTCCCGACGAACCTCCGCACCCCGCGATCACAACGGAAGTCATGGATGCGAGAAGGAAATGTGCTTTTCTTACTGCCGTTTTTGATTTGCGCATGACTGATCCATATCTGACTGCTTTGTTAGTTCTAGCTTGGTTTTTGTTGTACCAGCCGTGCTGGGAACTCATCACCGACCTGCCGGGCGATGCTCGGGAATCAGTAAATTAATTATCAATATTATATTTCCCAAAGCAGGCATGTACGAGTGTTCTAAGTACCTTGAAATTTCCGCGGAATGCCGAAATTTTGGTCGGAACCTCGCCCTTCGGATAGCGGCGCACCGTTGCAATTTCTAGGCAACGATAGTTCAATTGTGGAACACGGTGCGAAAGGTAGGCGAGGAGTTCGTATTCGCGGAAAATATCGCGGAACGCGCCGACATCCGGATCCTGCAGCATCTTGCGGCTGTATGCGCGGAAGCCTTGAGTGGTGTCAGTCCACTTGAAGCCAGAACTCAAAGAGAGCGCAGGTGCGTGGATAAAGCGGATCGCAAAGTCGCGCGACTTCGGCGTGTTCTCGGCTACGCCGCCGGAAATGAAGCGAGAGGCCTGCACAAAGTCGACGCCTGTTTCCAGTGCCTCAATGAACTTTGGGATGGCATCCGGATCGTCCTTGTCGTTGCCGTCAATCGTGACGATGCCGTCATATCCCTGGTCCAGCGCAAACGCATAAGCGCAACGCAGCTGGGCGCTCAATTTGCCAGGGCCTTTCTTGACGATCAGGCCGCTCACGTCGAAGCGCTTGAGCGCTTCGAGTTCCATTGAGCCATCCGTGCTGCCGCCATCGACAATGATGATGTCGGCAATCGCCGAGATCCGGCAGGCCTGCATACGCTGCAACAGGTTTCGGATGCGGTCGCCTTCGTTGATCACAGGGATCACCACACAATACGCGTGCTGCTTGCCCTGCCAAAGCGGCACTTCCATCGCTGGCACTTTCCACGTTTCGCGGCCAGCTGGTTTGATGTTCTCTGGAATATTCATTGGATTCATGCCACGCGCGCCGTAATGAGTGTTACACCTGAAATCACCAGGACTATCCCGGCGATCGTGGTCCAGTGGAAAGGTTCACGGAAGAGAAAAATGGAGAATAGTGCGACCGTGGCAACTGCACCCGAAGTCAGGATCGGGTGCGCAACGTTCAACGGCAGGCGCGCCAGCGCGGCGGCATAAAGCAGGAAGGCCGCGCCATACAGCCCGAGGCCCAGCCAGAACGGCCAATTGCTGAGCGCCGCCATCGGATCTGCGGGCGACGGGAATTTGCGAGGCGGCATCATCGCGATTTTGACCAGCACGCTGGCGGATGCATTGGCAAGAATGCCAGTTAATAAAATTATCCACTTCATACTGATATACCTGCTACTGGGCGATAGAAATTGGTTACGCGGGTGAGCGCACGCTCGATGGCGGCAATGTGGGGCTCGTCTTTGGTTGCGACCATCTCGATTGAGGCAACATGGGCGGGGAGGAATCGGGCCATCGCCTCGTGCAGATTGCCGTGGTCGGTGTCGAGGTCGCCGATAGGGACCAGGTTCGGTTCGCTGACGTGCACGTGGCCGATCAGATCCGCGCAATCCTCAAGCACCGTGTTAGCCGATTCGCCGTTGATGGTCAGCGCCCCGGTATCGAGCTGCATCCGGATCGCCGGATGGGCGACGCTCCTGACCACTTGCGCCGTTTCGGCGCTGGTAGTCATGAAGTTGGCGCCATAGCAGGTCGGATTCGGCTCCAGGCAGATGATCACGCCCTGTTCGAGGGCAATGTCGCCGAGCCGCCGGAAGAATGGCACCGCCTCCGCCAAGGCCTGCTCATCGCTCAAACCGGTGCGATCGCGATTTTTCGGCGAGCCGAAAACCAGGCGCGTTGCGCCCAACCCCGAAGCGATGCGGCAAACTGCGGCCAGGTGCGCGAGCAGGGCATTCTGCACCTCCGTCGGCCCAAACACATTCAGGCCGACGGTGCCGAACAGAAGCGCCTGCATTCCCGTGATCTCGATGCCGCGCTCTGCCCACCATTGTTTGACGGCTTCGATGTCGGAGACGGATGCTTTGGCAGGCTCCGGGAAATATTTTCCGGGCGCGATATCAATGGCGTCAACGCTGAATTTTTTCAGCAGCGTTGCCATGCCTTCGTCTTCGACGATGTCCCACGCAATGTTGGAAATAGCGAGCCTCATGCGGCATCTCCAGTCTTGAGTGGTTCGGACTGTGCATATGCCCGGATTGCCAGAATCGTTTCGCGCGCACTGTATTGATGGCACCCGCCTGCGCCAAATTGGCCGGCATAGCGCGTCTGCATGTCATAGTGGGCCGGCGCGTTGGCCAGCTCCTGGGTGAAGGACCGCCCGAAGCCATGCAGCGAAACGTCCGCCACGCTGACCGGTTCAGAGGTCAGGTGCACCAGTTTCAGCCCTTTTTCCAACGCGGTCTGGATGTCGAACCAGAGGTTCACCATCGGGTAGAACTGGAACACTCCGCGGCTCTCGATTGCGTGCAGATTATTATTGTTCAGGAAATCGAAAATGACGTTCTTTCGCAAGCCCGGGCCGACCAGGCCTGGCAGGCGGACAATCAAATGCTTTGGAAAATGTTCCTCGACGAACTTTTCCAGCAGGCGGCGGTGCAGTCCATAGGCGTGCAGCCCGTCTTCGTCGATAGGAGTATCTTCGTCCACCCCTTGCGGATTCTTGAATACATCAACCGTGCTGATCAGCACAAAGGTATCGCAGGTAATGGTCTTCAGGTGGTTGATCAGCCCTTCTATCTTGGCCTTGTCTTCTGCTGGATTGCCGTTGGCGATCCATTTCTGCGCGGGGGCGCCGGCGCAGACGACGACATCGAATTCCTGGTTGTCGATTTCGTGGATATTGGTTGAGCGGTACAGCGCCTCGAAGGATGCTTGCTTGAGCAGCGTGGTTCCGACGAAACCGGAATAACCAATCAATGCGTTCTTTTTCATTTATCGCTCCGCAACGTTCTCAAATTGCTCAGTTTCGAGTTTTTCAAGCACGTCGTAAATATTGTCGATCTTCCCGCCCAGCACCGAGTAGCAGCCAGGTAGTTCAGCGTGTTGTTCGAACAGGATTGGGCGACCATCGTCGCCTTCATTCTTTTGCAAAATCGTTTTGACCTCAAACAGCGAGTCGGCGTATTTTGCGTCAAGCACCGACGGCATGTAGCGACCCACGTCCCGCAGCATGCGGTCGACGCGCGATTCACGTTCATATTCCTGCAGTTTCCTGTACGGGTCATCCCCACTCTCATCCTGCCAGCTGAAATGTGGCGTGTAGCGCACGTGGGAAAGTGTGTGCAGACCGCGGGCAGGGAAGGGCATCATGGAGAAGAACGGGCCGTCCATCACGGTTACGCCGAGCCCTTCCAATGCCGACGGGGCCTTGACCAGGGCCATTTCGGTGATCTCGTGTTTTAAGCGTGTCTTGGTCCCTGGGAATTCCCCTGACAGTTGATTCAGCCCGCTGTAGGTGCAGTTGAAGAGGTAACGGCAACGCACGGAATCCGAATCGCCGTTCTCATTCAAGGTTGTTACCTGCAGCCCCGCCCCCGCGTCGCGCGCCACGGTCATTGCCCTGGTCGACAGGCGCACTTCGACGCCGGATTCCTGAAGCTCTTTTTGCGCCCAAGCCGCAAGGCGGGTCGAATCAAAGGCATATTCTTCAACCAGGAACACCGCTTCGATCAGACGCGGTTCAAACAACTTCTGCAGGCTAGCTTCGGCTGGCTCAATCCTGGCACCAATCTCGTAGCAAAAGCGCTCGAACTGCTTGGCTGTCACTTTAGAATTGCGCCGCGCAATGGCGTAGAGCTTGGTGAAATCCTGCTTGACTGCCTCAGGCCAGTCACGAACGAAACGGGGCAAGTTTACACGGCTACGGAAAGCCGTGGTGAAGCTACGCGGGTAGTGGTATCCATTATGGACACGGGCCTGATTGTGATACGAAGCCCGGCAGAGCAGTTTTGGTTCCCGCTCGAGCAAGACCACACGCTTGAGGCCGCGCTCCTTGGCCAGGTAGATGGCGATTGCTGCGCCATAAAATCCTCCGCCAATGATGACTGCATCTGCGTCCGTCATGCTCAAAATCAGGTACCTATGGGTGCAGCTGGATGCTCGACGCTGACAGGCCGGGCATTCACCGTTTCAATGTTCAGTTTTTCTTTGCGGGTCACGCGGGCACTCGTGAACTCTTGTCCAACGTGATAGAGCGGTCCCTCGTTGGACAAAGTCGCCATGTGCAGGATGTACTCGCCCAACACAAGCAGCACGAGCGAAATCAGGAAAAACATGCCGGACTGTTGAAGAGACAGGCTGATCCAGCCTGGCGCGACGTCGGATTTGAAAATGCCGACTGCGACGACATAAATCGAATACACCAAGTTGGCAACTGCACCAAACAGCGACAAGCTGGTCACCAGACGCATTGGCGTCTGGGTTGTAGAAACTAGCAGGCGCATTCCGCGATCGATACTCGCGCCAAGCTTCTTGATGCCCCCCGCGATCGGGGCTGCACTGTACTCCATATTGACGCGCGCGAAACCTCCGGTCGCGGGTAGGTGCCGGTAAGTTACAGAGGGCTGCGGATGCTGCAGAATGAAATTGATGACTCGCTTGCTGAGAAGTCTGTAACTCGGAGCTTCCTTCGCCAGATGGATGCCATTAAAGCTCTTGTAAAGCGAGTGAAACGCACTGTTGGCCAAGCGGTATGGCAGGCTCTGGCGGGGTTTTTGGGTATTGTTGGCAAACACGACGTCAGCGCCACTGACGGCTTTCTCCAGCATTTGTGGCAGGAATGCGATGTCATCGATCAGTGGGTCAATAACTGCAACAAAATCCCCCAGCGCATTCTCCAAGCCAACCCAAGCCGCGGTGTCGCTATTTACTTCCTTGGTCAAGGCGTAGACTTGCAGGTTCGGCAAGCCCTGCTGGGTGGTCAGGGACTTGAGTATGCTGACGCTCTCGTCATCGGACGCATTGTCGACGATGATTAACTCATAGTCGCTGGCATACGAAGCCACCTGTTCGCTGGCTGCACTGAGAATGCCTTCCAATTGCACGCCTTGATTGCGGACTACAAATACAACCGATAGAAAGACAGGATAGAAAGCCATGCGTGTGATTCCTCGAGCGCGAGTATTGCTCACGCCAGACGTAAATTTGATATAGCCCTGATTATAAGCTGCGAGGAGCGGTGCGTCCCCGTCTTTGTGCTAAGAACTGCTTTGCGTCATTGTGCAGGGGTTTTAATGAAAAGACGGCGAAAGAAGCTACTATCAAAGCGCAAAAGTACGAGTAATACAGGTAACGAAAATCTGATGCCGGGGCAATAAAGAAATGAGCTGCGATAAATGTGAGCGAAGACCCGCTGATCACAGCTGCAAGAAGTCTATGTTTTTTATTCAAAAACAAAACGGCAGCCGAAATAAATGTTAGCAACACATACAGCCAAGGATAAAAAATCCAAGGATGTGCTGACGGCTCTTTATCGAAAAAATCAGAAATTTCGTTAGCATTAAATTTGATGCCAAATTCATTTTCAACTACCAGCGGATTGGCGACATATGCTGCGGTCGATTGTCCAATCCTTAAAAGGGAAAGAAAGTTATCCCATCTATGGGCAAGGTAACTTCGCGGATAATCCTTGATGGCTTTAATCCACGAATCGCGGAGCTCCTCTGCAATTTGGGTGGACGGCGCTCGGAGTCCGACCAAGTCCTTTGTGTAGCCGTAGAAGAGGCCATTGTTGCCACCGACAATGTAATTTTGATTCAGTTCATCTTGTGATAGCTGAATTCGTTCATTAATGTAAGGTGGAAGCAAATTTTGTTTGATTTTTACTGAAATCGCAAGCAAGTCATAAATTTGGGTGTATTGCAAAGGATTGTCGTGCTTAACAGCAAGGGTACGAGTAACACCATAAGGAACAAGTATTGCAGCTGAAAGAATGATAGAAGTCAGCACAGCAAAAATTTTCCTATGGCGCACGCCGTCACTATACAACCAAAAAATTACAAGAAACGGAATGGCGAGAATGCCATTGGTCTTCACTCCGATTGCGAAGGTTATTAGAATGATCAGGATGCATCTTTCCAGCCAAGATGTCTTCCTCTGCCAGCAATAAGCGTTAATAACAATGGCCCAAGACATGAACAGGCTGCACGCAAATGCGACATCTTTCCAAATTTCGCCTAACACGAAGAATAGTGCTGGCCAAAGGCCTAAAATCGGGACTATATATGCGTATTGGCCGGCGCTCCGCCGGATGGCGTTTGTCAGGAGACCTAATCCACCCCAATACATCAAGAGATTCTGAATCAGGAAAGGCGCTGGACCTTGATAAAGATGATCCAATTGCCTCCACCACCATGCCATCAGCACGGGATGCCAGCTATTAAATACGCCGAGGCGCGCCTCTCGATACTGGATCAGGGAGTCATTACTCATCCAGCCGGGAAAGAATGTCCAAGCGCTGACCAGAAGCCCCAAAACTATAATCAAGTAGATCGGCCGGGCGGAAGCCGTAGAGGCGGGACGAGACATGTAGGAGTCCGGTTCAAAAAGATCCTGATTGTAAACCACACCTAGCGCTGGGTGTGCCTGTTGCTCAACATCCCAGCACATCTGGCTTTGCGAAGAGTCAGGAGTCGAGCACGAGACAAGGAAGAGCCTGTCGTTCGATGCCAGGCTGCACATTTTTCGAAGGGGGTGGGTTGGGCCTGGATGTTAAAATAGAAAATTGTGTCCTTTCAAGTGCATGAGCTTTGCGCGTTTGCCGGTTCTGATAGCTGGTGCAGCTTCGTCTGAGAATTGGCGTATAGCGTACCCCTTGTTTCGCAGGCGAAGAATCAGTTAATTTTTTAGCTTACTTGCGTGGCAGCGCTCTTTTGCGAATCCGCTGTCGCGAGGTGGCGCTGAGCTCGTTGGCCTCGTTATCGTTGATAGTTAAATGGTTGTCATGAATTCGGAATTTAATGAAGTAGTATATTTGAAGGTCAATCCGGACATCGCCGAAGCCGTGCGCAGACAAGAATTTGCTTCTGGCTACGAACACTATACGAAAAAAGGACGTGCGGAAGGCCGTCCGACCGACCATCAGGCAGGCGTTGATCATTTGCTCAAGGTCCTCATCGAACGCGACCGCCAGATCGCTGAGCTCAGCCAAGCCGTGCAGGCGATGCAAAGCTCGACCAGTTGGCGCTTGACCCGGCCATGGCGTGCCGTTGGCAGTGTCGTGCTGAAGTTGCGACGTGCCTGGCAGTTTGCCGCGAGTGTCAAGCGGCGCTATGGCGGCTGGGGTAATACCGCAAGCATGGCATATGGCCTCTTCCGACGCGAGGGCGTGGCTGGTCTTCGGCGCGGCATGATGGTTGTCAAGACGCGCTCCGAAAGCTTTGACCGGAATGACTATCAAGCGTGGGTGCAGCGCTACGGCACCCTGACCGAAGAGTCCCGTCTGGAAATGCGCAACAAGATGGCGGGGTTTGCTTTGCAACCTCTGATCTCGGTGCTCATGCCCGTATATAACGCGCCAGTCGAATTCCTGTCCCAAGCCATCGATTCCGTACGCAGCCAGATGTATCCCAACTGGGAGCTGTGCATCGCCGACGACGCGTCGACGGATCCACGGGTGCGCGAGCTGCTGGAAGCCGCCGCGGCCCAGGACCGCCGGATCAAGATTGAATTCAGGGCATCCAACGGCCACATTTCGCAGGCGAGCAATTCCGCCCTGGCGTTGGCGCAGGGCGAGTTTGTCGCCTTGTTTGACCACGACGATTTGCTGACTGAACATGCTTTGTACTGGATTGTGGAAGCAATTAATCGCAAGCCGGATGCAGGGCTGATCTACTCTGATGAAGACAAGGTCGACGCCACCAACCGTCGTTACGACCCGTATTTCAAGTCCGAGCTGAATTACGAACTGCTGCTGGCGCAGAACATGATTTGCCACCTGGGCGTTTACCGCACGGCCCTGTTGCGAAGCCTTGGCGGCTTCCGCACCGGCTTCGATGGCGCACAGGACTACGACCTGGCGCTGCGCGTCATTGAGCAGCTTGAGCCGGCGCAGGTGGTGCACGTGCCGCAGGTGCTGTACCACTGGCGAGCCATCGCGGGCAGTACCGCGCTGGCGGCTGGCGAAAAGAACTATGCGGCCGATGCCGGGCGCCGTGCGGTGGCCGAGCATCTGGCGCGCAGGGGGCTTGTCGCGGAAGTGACATCGGCCCCGGAAGCGCCTGCGCTGAACCGCGTGCGCTTTGCGTGCCCGTCGCCACAGCCCCTGGTGAGCATTATCATCCCGACCAAGGACCGCGCCGACCTGATGGAAATGTGCATCAATTCCCTGGAGGCCAAGACCAGCTACAGCAATTACGAGGTCATCATCGTCGACAACGGCAGCGTCGAACCAGCCACGCAGGCTTTGTTCGATCGCCTGCAGGCACCGCGCTTCAAGGTGGTGCGGGATGACAGTCCCTTTAACTATGCGGCCCTGAACAATAGTGCCGCCCGCCTGGCGCGTGGCGAGTTGTTGTGTCTGATGAATAACGACATCGAGATCCTGACGCCCGACTGGCTCGAGGAAATGGTCTCGTTTGCGTGCCGTGAGGACGTCGGCTGCGTTGGCGCGCGCCTTTGGTATCCGGATGGCCGCCTGCAGCATGGTGGCTGCGTCGTCGGCGTGGGCGGGATTGCCGGCCACTCCCATAAGTACCTGCCGAAAGGGCAGGCGGGCTACTTCGCGCGCGCTGTACTGCACCAATCGTTCAGCGCCGTCACGGCAGCCTGCCTGCTGGTGCGCCGTTCAGTCTTTGAACAGATGGGCGGTCTCGATGAGCAGCTCGTGGTGGCATTCAACGACGTTGACTTCTGTTTGCGCGTCCAGGCTGCGGGCTATCGCAACGTCTGGACTCCTTACGCGGAAATGAACCACCACGAATCGGCATCGCGCGGCGAAGAGGATTCTCCGGTAAAGATTGCCCGTTTCAAGAGGGAGATTGATTTCATGAAGGCACGTTGGGGCGACGATCTGTTAAACGATCCAACATATAGCCCTAACTTGACTCTGGACGGTGAAGACTTCTCTTACGCTTGGCCGCCCCGTGTCCCTTCTTGCTAACAACGGTGCCCCTGCACGCCACGCTTTCGCTACTTTCGCTGAGCCACCATTTGCAAATACGATCCAGGCTGGAGAATGCATGACCAACCCACAAGGCAAGCTGAAATGAGTTCGCTGCCTCTTATCATTGACCTTGACGGTACGCTGATCCACACCGATATGCTGCACGAGTCGGCATTGAGAACCTTGCGCGACAAGCCGGTCGAGGTTTTGCGCATCCCGTTCCTGCTGGCGCGCGGCAAGGCCGTGCTGAAACGCCGCCTGGCGCAGCACGGTGAATTCGATGCGACGTCGCTGCCGTATAACACTGATTTGCTGGAATGGCTGCGCCAGGAGCGCAGCAATGGCCGCAAGCTGATCCTGTGCACCGCTTCGGACCAGTCGATCGCCAACGCCATTGCCGACCACCTCGGCGTCTTTGACGAAGTCATGGCCAGCGATGGCGTGGTCAACCTGGCAGGCAAGAACAAGGCAGATGCGCTGGTACAGCGCTTTGGCCAGGCCGGCTACGACTATGCCGGCAACTCGCATGCCGACCTGCCGGTGTGGCGCAGTGCGCGCCGTGCCGTGGTGGTCAACGCGCCGCCCGACCTGGCCCGGCGCGCTGCCAACTGCTGCGAAGTGGAGCGTTCCTTCGCTGCACCGGGCGCCGGCTTCACCGCGTGGCGCCGCGTGCTGCGTGTCCACCAATGGCTGAAGAACCTGCTGCTGTTTGTGCCGCTGTTCGCAGCCCACCAGTTCACCGACCCGGCCAACTGGATGCCACTGCTGCTGGCATTTATCGCCTTCAGCCTCTGCGCGTCTTCTGTTTATATCGCCAACGACTTGCTCGACCTGGAAAGCGACCGCCAGCACCCGCGCAAGCGCAACCGGCCATTTGCCAGCGGCCAGGTGCCGGCCTGGCAGGGCGTGCTGTGCGCACCGCTGCTGTTGATGGCGAGCGCCGCGGTGGCCTGGCAGGTCGGCGGCAACTTCTTTGGTTGGCTGAGCGGATATTTCCTGCTCACTTGCGCTTACTCCTGGCTCCTTAAGCGGCTGATGCTGGTCGACTGCGTGACGCTGGCATTGCTTTATACGCTGCGCATCATTGCCGGTGCTGCCGCGCTGAGCATGCCGCTGTCGTTCTGGTTGCTGGCCTTCTCCGTGTTCCTGTTCCTGTCGCTGGCTTTCGTCAAACGCTATGCGGAACTGCAAGTCCAGGTCCTGCATGGCAAGAAGAAGGCGCATGGCCGCGGCTATTACACGACGGATGCGCCGCTGATCCAGATGCTGGGCGTCTGCGCCGGCTATGCTGCGCTGGTGGTGCTGGCCTTGTATCTGAATAGCGACGCGGTGGTGACGTTGTACCGCACACCCGAAATCGTATGGGGCGCGGTGCCGGTCATGCTGTTCTGGGTCAGCTGGATGTGGATGCAGGCGCATCGCGGTCATATGCACGACGACCCGCTGGTATTCGCGGTCAAGGATAAAGCCAGCCTGGTTGCCGGCGTCTGCTTCGCGGCGGTGCTGGCGGTGGGGACCGCAGGATGGCCAAGGTAATGGTTTCCTCGTGGGGACGGCTGGGCCAATGGGAGCACGAGGTGCGTCCCCTGGCGGAGCGCGCGCAAATGACGCGCCAGCTGCAGGCCGGCATGCCTGGCCTGGCGCACGGCATGGGGCGCAGCTATGGCGACGTCTGCCTGAATCCTGGCGGACTGCTGTGGCGCACCACCGGGCTTGATCGCTTCATCAGCTTCGACCAGGAGACGGGCCTGCTACGCTGCGAGGCTGGCGTCCTGCTGCGCGATATACAGCGCATGGCGATCCCGCGTGGATGGATGCTGCCGGTCACGCCGGGCACTCAATTAGTCACCGTCGGCGGCGCCATCGCCAACGACGTGCACGGCAAGAACCATCACGCGGTCGGTTCCTTTGGCGACCATGTGCGCCGTATCGAATTGCTGCGTACCGACGGCAGCCGCATCGTTTGCGGCCCGGGCGAGCAGGCCGAATGGTTCGCCGCCACAGTGGGCGGCCTGGGCCTGACCGGCGTGATCAGTACTGCCGAAATCCAATTGCGGCGCGTTGCCGGCCCTTGGCTGGCAACTGAAACCCTGCCGTACAACAATCTCGACGAGTTCTTCGCGCTGGCCGACGCTTCCGAGGCGGACTGGGAACATACGGTGTCGTGGATTGACTGCTTGTCCGGCAACGGGCGCGGAATCTTCCTGCGTGCTAACCATTGCGCCATCGAAGGCAAGCCAGTGCCTGCCGCGCGTCCGCGCACCATGCCTTTCGTACCGCCGGTATCGCTGGTCAACAGGCTGTCGCTGGCGCCGTTCAACTTCGCGTACTACAACCTGCAGAAGAGCCGGGCCGGCAAGGGCGTGGCCCATTACGAGAGCTATTTCTATCCTCTCGATAACCTGCACGAGTGGAACCGCATGTACGGCCCGAAAGGGTTCTACCAGTACCAGAGCGTGGTGCCGCGCACAGTGGGCCGCGCCGCAGTGCAGGCCATGCTTGCGGCAATCAGCGATAGCGGCGAGGGTTCCTTCCTGGCCGTGCTGAAAACCTTTGGCGAACGCGAGTCGCTTGGCATGCTGAGCTTCCCGCAGCCTGGCGTCACGCTGGCGCTCGACTTCCCGAACCGGGGCGAGCGCACGCTGCGCCTGTTCGAACGGCTCGACGCCATCGTTGCCGAAGCCGGCGGCCGCATCTACATGGCCAAAGACGCGCGCATGCCGCGCGCATTGTTCGAGGCCGGCTACCCGCGCCTCGCCGAATTTTTGCAATACCGCGACCCGGGCATCAGTTCCGCGATGTCGCGTCGCTTGATGGGGAAATAAGTGTCTGCTAAAAAGAAAATCGTAATCGTTGGCGCCACCTCTGCCATGGCCGAGCACTGCGCCCGCTTGTGGGCGGCAGGCCAGGCGCTCGACCTGACCCTGTTGGGCCGCAACCGCGAGAAAACCGAAGCGGTGGCTGCCGACCTGCGCGTGCGCAGCCCGCAATCGACGGTCAGCGTTATCGAAGCGAACTTCAGCGACCCGCAGCAGATCCGCACCACGGTGGACGGCATTGTCGCCGGTGGCGTGCCGGAGATCGTGCTGGTAGCGCACGGCACGCTGCCCGATCAGCAAGCCTGCCAGGACAACCTGGCGCAGGCGGCCGAGGCCATGGACGTGAACGGCATTTCGCCGGCACTGTTCGCCGAAGCCTTTGCCGGCCATATGCAGCGTGTCAACCGCGGCACCCTGACCATCATCGGCTCGGTGGCAGGCGAACGTGGCCGCAAATCCAATTACGTCTATGGCGCCGCCAAGGGCCTTGTCACGCGCTACGCCGAAGGCCTGCAGCACCGCCTGGCCCTGGCTGGGAGCGCCGTCAAAGTGGTGCTGGTGAAGCCGGGACCGACCGCTACGCCGATGACGGCGCACATGCCGCAGCGCGGCATGGCCAGCGTCGAGTCGGTTGCAGCGCAGATCGTTGCGGCCACGGCCAAAGGCCAGCCGGTGCTGTATGCGCCGGGTAAATGGGCGCTGATCATGCTGATCATCGCCAACCTGCCGCGCTTCGTCTTCAACCGGATGGATATATGAGCGACGCGAACGTCGCGTCGCCGCGCCTGGTACGGCTTGGCCTCAGCGGCCTGGCCTTGCTGTTTGCCGTGCTGGCGGTGGTGGGCGGCGTTCGCGGCTATTCACCGGTACCGTTCTGGGATATGTGGGGCGGCTACCTGCCAATGGCGGACCCGGCGGCAAACGGGGGGTGGTCGCTTTGGTGGCACCAGCATAACGAACACCGCATCGTATTGTCGCGCCTGCTTTTCTGGGTTGACCTGCGCTGGTTTGGCGGTGCTAGCTGGTTCCTGATCGCCATCAATTACATTCTTGTGCTGCTGGGCGCTGTGTTGTTTTGCCGCATACTGCGCGAGGCGGCGGCACCGTCGGGCCGGGAACTGGACCAGCATGCGCTTGCCGCATTCACTGTCGCGAGCCTGTTTTTCTGGAGCCAGCATGAGAACCTGACCTGGGCCTTCCAAAGCCAGTTCATTCTCGCCCAGTTGCTGCCACTGGCTGCGCTGTACACCTTGTATCGTTCGATCCGGGGCGGAAGTGCCCAGTTTGCGCTGGCCTGCCTGCTCGGCGTCCTGAGCGCTGGCACGATGGCGAATGGCATTCTGGCGCTGCCGATGATGACCGTCTACGCCATGCTGACGCGCCAGGGGGCACGTCGCGCCGGCGTGCTCGCAGCATTGTCGGCGTTGGTACTGTTTGCCTACTTGCACGACTACGCCTCGCCTGCCGGGCATGCCGCGCTGTCCCCGCTGTGGCAACGGAAGGAGCAGTTTGTCCGTTACATTGCCATGTACCTCGGCAGCCCGTTCTATTTTGCGATGGGTGCAGGCCGCACCGGTAAAACGGTGGCACTGCTTGCCGGCTTGTTCCTGATCGCCGGTTCGGTACGGTTTGCGTGGCAGAACCTGCGGCATCCGCATCGGCCCGCCCTGCAGCTGGCGCTGTTGTTCTTCATCGCCTATATCGGCGCTACAGCAAGCGGTACTGCGATGGGGCGCATGCATATCAGCATGGCCCCAGCCTTCCGCTACACCACGCCCGCGCTGATGGCCTGGGCCGCGCTGCTGGCCCTGTCGGCGCCGGCCATCCTGGCATTGCATGGCAGGCGGCGCCAGTTCGCATATAGTGCGTTGGCCTTGCTGGTTTTGCCTATGCTGGCGTTCCAGCTCAAGGCACTCGAATCGCAAGCGGACGAGATCTACGACCGTGCAGTTGCCGCGCTGGCAATCGAACTGCGCGTCCCCGACAAGGTGCAAATTGGCCACGTGTATCCCACCACGGATGTCATTGCCATGTCTGCAAAGGCTGCGGACAGCCAGAGTTCGGTGTTCGGCATGTATCCATACCGCGGCGTACGGGCACACATGGGGATTGTGTTTGCGCCTGCGGCACTGCCCGCATGCTCGGGCGCCCTGGATTCCACCGTCATGATCGAAGGCGACGGGCGCTTTTTGCGCGTCGACGGTTGGCTGTACGAAGCCGGCGGGAAAACTGCGCCGCAGGTCGTGCGCTTCCTCGATGCGGAAGGCAAACAGGTCGGCTACGCGCTTGGCGGCAACCGAAGGGATGATGTTGTGGCGGCTGCTGGCAAGCCGGCCCGCCTGGCGGGGTACCGCGGTTACTTGATGGCAGCCGTGCATGGCCAGGATTTGACGGTGCGCGGCGAGGGACCTGCCGGGCCAATCTGCCAAATGCAGCTGAAGGCGCCGATGGCGCTGCCGTATCGCTTTTCGACAGAGGCGCCGTCGGCGCAGCGTGCCACGGTGGGCAGCGCCAACGTGGTCGACGGCGGCGCATGGCAGGGAGGGGACTATGCCAGATCGAGTTTCCCGGGCATGCGGGTCTACGGCAGCTTTATCAATTCCGACGCCGACCGCGGCACGATAGTGCTGCGCCTGCAGCGCGGCGCCCGGCTGTTCTACCGCTCCGGCCCGTCGGGCCGGCAGCAAAGCATGGAAATTGAAGGCATGGGGAGAGTAGCGATGCCGTTGGCGCAGGATTGGGGGCTGCTGGAATTTTCCGGCGACGCCTTGCCGCATCAAGCCTTTACCGTCAAGTTGACCGATTCCGGCGACGGCTGGGGCGAATGGTCGGCTGTAGCCATCAGGATCGATGGACCTATCGCCGCGAAACAATGATTTTTATACAGGAATGCTTATGAGTTCTCTCGACCAAAAAATACTTCTGCCCGGTGGTGCGGGCCTGGTAGGCCAGAACCTGGTGGCCCGCCTGATCGACCGCGGCTACACCAACCTGGTTGTGCTCGACAAGCATCAGGCCAACCTGGATATCCTGAAGAAGGCACAGCCCGGCATTACCTGCGTGTACGCTGACCTGGCCGAACCCGGCGAATGGATGCGCCATTTCGACGGCGCCGACGTGGTACTGATGCTGCAAGCGCAAATTGGCGGCCTCGACTATACGGATTTCCAGCGCAACAACATCGATTCGACCAAGCATATTCTTGACCTGGTCAAAGCCAGTGCCAAGCAGCCCTACCTGGTGCACATCAGTTCTTCGGTCGTATGTTCTGTGGCCGACGACTTTTACACGCGCAGCAAGATCGAGCAGGAGCAAGTGGTCCTTGCCAGCGGCATCGCGTGTCCGATCTTGCGCCCGACCTTGATGTTCGGCTGGTTTGACAGAAAACACCTGGGCTGGCTGTCGCGCTTCATGCAGAAAGTACCGGTGTTCCCGATCCCGGGTCATGGCCGCTACATGCGACAGCCGCTGTGGGCACGCGATTTCTCGGACATCATCATCAGCTGCTTCGAGCAGCGTGTTGGCGGCGGGATCTTCAATATTTCCGGTCACGAAAAGATCGATTACATCGACATCATCCGCATGATCAAGAAGACGACCGGCGCCAAGACGCCTATCGTCAAGATCCCGTACGGCCTGTTCTATGCGCTGATCTGGACGTGGTCGCTGTTCGACAAGAAACCGCCGTTCACCACCCAGCAGCTTGCTGCGCTGACCGCCAAAGATGAATTTGAAGTGATCGACTGGCCCGGCAAGTTCGGTGTTCCTTACACGCCGTTCGACAAGGCCCTCGATGCCACGTTCAACGATGCGCGCTATAACGCGATTATTCTGGAATTCTGATCATGGGCCAACGTATTGCAGTACTGGGCGCCGGGCCGATGGGCCTGGCCGTTGCCTATCAACTGGCGCGCGACGGCCATCACCCAGTCGTGTTCGAAGCGGACGACCGGGTCGGCGGAATGGCGGCAGCCTTCGACTTCTCCGGCTTGTCGATCGAGCGCTATTATCACTTCCACTGCATCTCCGACACCGCCTTCCTGCAGGTGCTGGATGAACTGGGCCTGCAGTCGAAGATGCACTGGGTCGCTACCAAGATGGGCTACTGGTACCAGAATCGCCTGCAACCGTGGGGTAACCCGGTCGCGCTGCTGAAGTTCCGTGGCTTGAGCTTTGCGGCCAAATTCCGCTATGGCCTGCACGCCTTCCTGTCCACGAAGCGCAAGCGCGAAGACTGGCGCCCGCTCGATAACGTCGAGGCGACCGGCTGGATTCGCCGTTGGGTGGGCGAGGAAGCCTGGGAAGTGCTGTGGCGCCGCCTGTTCGACTACAAGTTCTATGATCACAGCACCAACCTGTCGGCGGCCTGGATCTGGAGCCGCATCCGCCGCATCGGCACTTCGCGTGCCAGCCTGTTCGAGGAAAAGCTTGGCTACCTCGACGGCGGCTCCGAGACGCTGCTCAACGCAATGCGCGACGATATCGTGAAACACGGCGGCGAAGTGCGCCTTGGTACGCCTGTCGCCAAAGTCGTCATGGAGCAGGGCCAGGTGCGCGGCGTCGAGGCCGGCGGGCAGTTCGAAGCCTTCGACAAGGTGGTCAGCACCATCCCGCTGCCGTATGTTCCGCGCGTGGTGCCGGACCTGCCGCCAGACGTGCTGGCCAAGTTCCAGTCGGTGAAAAATATCGCCGTGGTATGCGTGATTGCCAAGTTGCGCAAGCCGGTAACGGAGAACTTCTGGCTCAACACCAACGACCCTGACATGGACATTCCTGGCCTGGTCGAATATTCGAACCTGCGCCCGCTCGACGAGCACATCACCTACGTGCCGTTCTACATGCCGGGCGAGCATCCGAAGTTTGCCGACCCGGACCAGGTGTTCCTGGATAAGGTGCGCAGCTACCTGAAGAAGATCAATCCGGCGCTGCGCGACGAAGACTTCCTCGACATGCGCGCCAGCCGCTACCGCTACGCGCAGCCGATCTGCGACCCCGGCTACCTTGACAAGTTGCCACCCGTAGCGCTGCCGGTAAAGGGCCTGTGGGTCGCCGACACCTCGTATTACTACCCGGAGGATCGCGGCATCTCCGAGAGTATCGACTTTGGCCGGAACATGGCGAAAATGGCGGCCCATGCTGAATAAGGAATTCCTGCGATTTCTCGTCGCCGGGGGCATTGCCGCCGGTGCCAATTTCGGCTCGCGCTTCGTCTTCAGCACCTTCCTGGACTATGCGCCGGCGGTCTTCTTTGCCTACCTGGTGGGGATGCTGGTCGCCTTTACGCTGATGCGCGGCCACGTGTTCAAGGCGCAGGACGGGGCGCTTGCATCCCAGGTCGGCAAGTTCGTTGGCGTGAACGTGCTGGCAGTACTCCAGACACTGGCGATCAGTTTGCTGCTGGCGCGCTGGCTGTTACCCTCACTCGGCATTGTCGAACATGCCGAAGCGCTGGCGCACCTGGCTGGCGTACTCGTGCCAGTGGTTACCAGCTATTTTGGCCATAAGTTCCTGACTTTCCGATGAGCGGGGCTGCGGCGCGACTCCAGTTGGCACTGGGTGATCCACGCATCATCCGGGCCGTCGTCCTGTTTGTCAGCGCCGCGGTGCTGCTTTACCTGTCTGCAATTTTCTGGTTCGGCTGGACGGGGACGGTGGCAGCATTATCGTCCCTTGGCCTGAAAACCATCCTGCTTGCAGCCCTGCTGTCGTCGACTTCTTACCTGTGGCGTTTCGGCCGCTGGGAGTCTTCGCTGCGCTGCTTTGGGCACCAGGTCCCGATGTGGCGCCACTTGGCCATCTACCTGTCCGGACTGGGGCTGACAGCAACGCCGGGCAAGTCTGGCGAGACCTTCCGCTCCGCTTTGCTGCTGCAGCAGGGCGTGCGGGTTTCCCACAGCCTTGCCGCCTTCATTGTCGACCGTGCCAGCGATGTCCTGGGCATGTGCTTGCTGGGCTTTGCTGCGGCATGGATGGCGGGACAGGTGCTGGCCTGGGCTTGGATGCTGGCCTTTGGCATGCTGCTGCTGGGCAGCTGCATATTTGCCGGCTTCCTGCGCCAGCCACATGCCGGAGCCTGCTGGGGCTGGCTAAGCCGCGCTTGGCAACGCCTGCCTGTCAAGAGCGGGCAAGCTGTCCTCGAAAGCTGGGCCGGTGTGTGGAAACTGCCGCGAGTGACGGCTTATTCCGTCGTGGCGATGATTGCCTATGGCACGCAGGCGCTGGTGTTCGCCTGGTTCTGTGCTGCCGCGGGGACTGGGGTGCCTGTCGCCGCCTGCGTCCTGATCTTTGTGCAGGCAACCTTGTTTGGCGCGGCAAGCATGCTGCCGGGCGGTTTAGGTGCCATGGAGGCCGCGCTGGTCATTCAATTGACCGAGCGCGGGGTGGATGGCGGCGTTGCCGTGTCGATGGCGATTGCCATCCGCCTTGTGACACTCTGGCTGGGCATGGCCATTGGCGCCTTGTCCCTGCTGTCTTCGGCCAAGCAGGCCGCACGAAACGCCTAGCTTGGCTTATCGCCCAATATGCGTCTTCATCTTGAACTGCGGGCACATGAACATGGAATTCCCTTTCTCATATGCCAGGCCCAGCGTGTAGTCGCCTGCCAGCTTCGTCACATCGGCAGTGGCCACGTAGCCTGACTGGTTCAATTGCGGTTTGTGGAAATGGGCGCCGACATCCGGGCGCTCGGTCTGTTGGGTTTCGACAAAGTAGCGCGTTCCTTGCTCGCTGGTCAGCATGAGGTAGGTCTTATCTGGCAGTTCCGCTGCGTCGGCCGAAAGTGCCAGCCATCCATTCACGTTCAGCAACGCGGCGGCGGATACGACTGTCTGGGCGGGAGAGACGCCGTTGGCCGAATCGATGCTGCCATCGCATTTCTCGACTAAGACGGGATTGCCAAAACCTGTCCTGTCCTCCACTTGGGCGAAGCCGTATTTGGCAATCACGCCTTCGTCTGCCTTGTATTCCAGCGCGAAGAGCTCGATCTCGAAACTGTTGCGCCAGAATATGTTACGGCCGACAGGTTCGATGCTGATCGATGCGACTGCTTTGCCTTTCAGGAAGTTGGTCCCGGCGTACAGTAGGCCGAAGTCCTCGGTGCTTTCAACCAGCGGCGAGAGGACAAATCCCGCTGCGGCCATGCTCGCAATCATGCGGTATTTTTTTTCAATCCCGTTTGCCGTCGTAACCCGGATTTCAAGCTGGCTCGGTTTGAGCAGGGTGTTCGAGAGTGAGCCGAGCACACTTTTTTGCAGGTTGATCTTTGCATACAAGGCCTTATTGGTCGCCGGCAAAATAAGCTGCTCTCCGAGCGAAGCGGTACGTGTGAGAACGCTGTTCGACTGGGCAGGGGTGATGCTGCCTGGCTGGCGGTGCTTAAGCAGCAGGTAGCCGTTCACAAAAGAAGACGGCTCATAGTCAGATATGAGCACTGGCCAACTCGGACCTTCTTCCAGGGCCGGCAGCCTGCCGTCAATCGGCTGTACTTTAAAGAGGATGTTATCCGGCCTGTTAGGACCGACCAAGTGCTCCTTATTCTTATCGGCCAAGGCAGGCGCATACACCGAGTAGCTCTGCAAAACAGGACGGGGATTCCATTTGTTACCCGATGCAATCAGATACGCCTGGTCGTAAGAATAAATATCGACGGTCCCTTCCAAGGCAGGGACCATGCCACGGGCGTTGAGCTCGGCCAGGCTGCGCGCATAATCTTCCTTCAGCTTGCCTGGCACCGATATCCTCGAAGCCATGCCGGTCCAGGCATTCAGGTAGGTGGATTTGAAGTTGTGGAAAGCGGTCTGGGGAGACGTCTTGATTTGCGCCCTATCGATATATGACCAAGCGGCCGCTGCAACAAGAAAGAGGACGAGCGCCTTATAGCGAGACAGCAGGGTCCCCGCCAGCATCGCCACCAGGAACAGCGTGGTGCTGGCAATCACCGCATGGCCATCGTGCCGGACGAATCCAGCTTTGAATGCGAGGAACAGCACGCACGAAAACATCAGGGCCGCTGTCGAGCGCAGGAATAGCGGCACATCCTTGCGCAAAAATACGAGGATCACAATGGCGCTTGCCGCAGCCGCATAGGCCAGCAACTCCCTTGCGCTGCCGCTGAGAGACATCGCCTCCGTGTATCCGCTGATAATAGGAAGCATGGATTGGAAATAGCGGGGAAGGGCAGCGACAGGCTGGCCAGCCACGCTCCAGAACGCCATCATCGAAACGACGGGAACCAGGCAGCATGCCGCAGCCAACTGGCGCCGTCCGGTTTTCACCAGCAGGAATGCGGAGAATAAAACGATCACGATGCACGCAACCAAGGCGGAGCCCTTGATCAACGGGAGCAGGCCGAAAGGAGTGAACAGCGCGACCACGATGGCGGCAAAGGTGCGCGTGCCGGTCTTTTCGATTTCGTCCGCGGCGACCGACCGATAAAGGCTGGCGCCGACAAGGAGGGGGTAAAAGAACAGGAGCGCATCCGGAAAATAGATGAACGCCCCAAGAACAAATAGGAGAGCGAGCTGCATGGTCCAGCTGGCATTCTTGAAATTCCGGTAAACCGCCAGTGCAAACGACAACCCAAGGTACATGGCGCCCCAGATCATCAAATGATCGGTGGCCGGGTGGTATGCCTTCGTATAGATGGCGGCATACGGCCCAAAGGTAAAGGCGATATCGGAACCGATCACCAGTCCCTGCGCGATGGCCTGGTTCATCGCCAGCATCCATGATGGGTCAAGCCCCTCTCCCGGCAAGGCCGGCGAAAAGGGGACGAACACGGCCAGCGCCGTCAATACCAGGAAGATGAGGAAAACGAGATTGGAGGAGATGAACTTGACTTTGCCGCGAAGGGCAAGGACCACGCCTTGTGCGGGGATGCTCATGTACTTTTGCTCATAATGCAAGTTGGAGGTGTTGCATTTTAAGTCAGCATCGTGGGAGGTGTCATCTGTAAAGCGAAAAACAAAAACGCCACCCGAAGGTGGCGTTCTTACTTTTTATTCTTGGTGGCCCGGGGCGGAATCGAACCACCGACACAAGGATTTTCAAGACAACGCGCTGCCGAACCTGAGTTCTTTCGAAGTCTTAGTATTGGGTATCTTCCTTGCGCGGCTGGGATAGATGAATCGAGCAAGGATATACTGTCGAAAAAGGGACTGGCAGTTTCATCTGATAGGTAAGCCAGCCGAAGGTGTTCTGGCACGCGCTCTTAGCGTCCTGGGACTTCCCATTTTGCACAAGGGAACCGACAATAGACAGGTGAGATTGCAGTCGGTCACGCTGGCGCATCAGGTAAGTCGTTCATGAAATCGAATCGGTTCCCGGCAAGCCTGCTACCTGTCCCGTGGTAAAGACAGTGTATGGACAGTGGCTGGCCTTTTTGATGGAAGAATCTGGAAGTTATTTTGTCTTGATCTTTACCCAATCGAACGGAAACACTCCATCTCTAGGGTTGTTCGGTGCTGGCGTCGGTGCGGGCTGGGGATTTGGCTTCGTCGAGTCTTGCTTCGTCATGTTTTTACAGATGCGTTGATTAGTGCCGGAGACGCATCTTAGCACTGCCGTCAGGTCGTTGTCCCCCCCGTGCGTTACTTCATGCTTCGGTAGACCGCAACCGGCCAGAATCCGTCGTTCATTTTATTTGCAGGTACTCAATGGCCATTTGGCAGTTCTTAGTAGCGCTAATACCACGGCAGTGGGCTGAACGGGACGGTAACAGTCCTGAAATGCTGTATGACGGCGAGGGTTACAATGATACGTCGAGCGCTTGGCAGAATAATCAGCCTAACGTTAATCTCGCCGAATTGATTTCTGGAATATTGCCTCCTGCGGAATCTTGGAGCGACTCCCTGAGAATTTGGGGTGATGAGCGTAGAAGTGATATCCAGGTAGGCTACGAAGGCGATAATGTCGAGTCGGTCATGGTTCGCATCGATGCCCGAGAAGATACGGCACACCTATGCTCTAGAGTTATTGAACTCGCTAGCGTACTTGATTGCGTCCTATTTTTCCCTGCGGAACGCGCCATAATTGCTTTGGACTTGGCGGCACTCAGCGGAGCTGTTCAGAAGTCGCGGGCCGCACGTTTCGCTGCTGCGCCCCATGAATTCATTGAGCAGCTTAGTCGCACATCATCCAACGAGAGCTAGGCTGAAAACGGCAATAAGCACCCACTGGAGGTCGAAATTTCAAGCTACATATTTTTATCGTCGAACGAAGCATGTTCAATTTCGTCCAGTTCGATCGAGTCGTTGCAGGAGGCCAGTGTTGAAATGTTCGCGGTAGAACTTTCAGGTGACGACGAACTGGAGCTGCTGATGAGTCTACTTGGCATAACGCTGTCTTCCCCTACGTTGATATCTCAAAGCGCTGAATTTTCGGCGCTGTTCGACTATTCGAACAACCTATTGCCAGAACTTGATCAGAAGGGCTTCGATGGGTTTTATGAAGAATGGTTAAGCCAAACGGGTCGGAATTCGAGTATGGATGAATATGGACAACTCTTGTTCCTGCAGGGGCGAGCTTCAGCTTGGAATAGAATGTCCGGTCGATTTATTCTTCGCGAGAAGCCTTAGAATACGGGGCATGAGGAAGAGAGAGTCAGCGCCGAACATGCGAGCCGGTTAGCGGCGGGCGCTCCTAGGAATGCTGCTAAATTTTGGCGAATACCTATCTAACATCTGGCCGTTATGCACTCAGCAATCCCAATTGATACAGTAGACGAATTTGCTTCGCGCGTATTGAAAGTCAACCACGCTGGCGAGCACGGGGCTGTCAATATCTACGCAGGGCAGATTTTTCTTGCACGACTTACTGCGCCATCCATGGTCGCCGAGCTCATTGAATTCAAGTCACATGAAGAACGACACCGAGCCATATTCTGGGCTGAACTTCAAAGACGAAATCGTCCTCGCTGCAAGAGCTTTTGGCTCTGTGGGGTAGGCGGCTTCGTTCTTGGTGCGATAACTGGCGCGTTTGGTCGCCGCGCTATTGCGGCAACTACAGTAGCAGTCGAGCGCGTAGTTCTTCGCCATCTTGATCAACAGCTTTCGTTATTGTCGGGCAAGGACCAGATGGCAACCCAAGCAATTGCTTCAATCGTTACAGAGGAGCGGCAGCATCACGATCAATCGGCAACTCATATTGCATTTGATCGGTTCTGGTCGAGGATTCTGTCACCCATAGTGTCCGCCTCTACGGAGACCGTCATTTGGATTGGCATGCGTGTATGACGCCCAACATGGACGGGCTCAATTCGGAAAAACGGACTACCAAAATTTCAAAACGCATGCCTAGATATTTGAAAAAATACTGGAACGAAGGACGCGGCGATGAGTACGACTCATGGGGGACCTCTTGGTGGTTCTTTGAAGTGAGTGAAAACGGCGACGTCACCCGGCAAGCAGAACTTTACGAAGTAGGTAGGCTGCTGCGTTATAGTGAAGAGCATATTGAGGACGAATTCGGCGCGCTTGCTGAGATATCAATCGATATGTCGGATGCAGAGTACATTGCGATTTCGCCGGAGGATTTTGAAGCGCTCTGGAACAGAATCTAGGACCGATTTGGTATCGGTCAGATGCCGCCGGTACCGTAACGCCACAAAAGCTTGCTAGAACTAATTGTGTATGCTGAATACGAAACTGTTTGATGCGATTTCATCGCACGCTGACTTGAATGATCCTGCGGAGCAATTCCTCGCGCAAAGGTTCATGATTGAAGCTCTCGGGAGAGTAACGAACCAACTGCCGTCAATTGCCCGGACTGCCGCTTCCACCGCCAATCGTTTCATTACTGGTGCGGCTACGGCGGATGAGGTTATAGAAGAGCGGGTCCGACTGTGGAAAGCGATTGAAGGTAGAGATCAATCAGATGAGCCTGATGTACTGAAGATCAGAACCGCAATATGCGTCTTACATCCTATGGAGTTAGGAGTAGCCGCAGAGGCCCTCGAATATTTTTTTGCCTTTTGGCAGCGCGGTGGCTTGGGGCTCGCGGAGCTCTCGGCCGCTGTTGAAAACAAGTATGGCATCTAGGTAGCCTAGAACGGCCTGTAGCCGTCACGCGAACGGCTTTAGCACATGGAAAATTATAGACTGCGATATTTCTTCGACCCAGGCTCTGGTATTTGCCTTTGGTCGGAAAATGACTTAGCCAGCGATAGATTCGGGTACGCTGTGGAGTTGGATGATCTTGACCTCAATTCGTCGGTGAGGATGCTTGCTGAAGAGCTGATAGCGCGCTTTGATACGTCTATTGATTGGACCAATCCGCCTGGACCTTCACCATGGTCTGATATAGAGCGTGAGCGTTTTCAGGTGGAGACTGCGGGTCTTCTTTGCTCACTTCAGAAATGTCTGGGTGCTGGTTTTGAAATTCGTGATTGCACACGCTGACGTCTAGCGGCATAGCAGTGTTGGGAGAAATACTCCGTGCCGGAGCGATAAGACCTCAGCAATCGCAAAAAAAAAATGCTGGGCTGTCCGTGAAGAGCAGCCCAGCATTTTTGCTGAAGCGTAGATACTAGCTGACGAGGTTAGCGACCATCTGGGACGTGCTACGCAGAGTATGCGAAGAAAGGTGCGCGTAGCGCTGCGTCGTGACGCTGGAGGCATGCCCCAGTAGTTGCTGTACCTGATAGAGCGAAGCGCCCGCGTTCACCAGCAGGCTGGCGAAAGTGTGCCGACAGTCGTGCAGTCGGCAGCGCTCCACGCCAGCTGCGGCGAGGATACGGTGCCATGCCTTCGTCGGATTGTTCAGTGGCTTCATCGGGTCTTTACCGGGGAAGATCCACGGCGAGCCGTCGATGCGCGGCGTGGCCTTGAAGATTGCCAGCGCAGCGTCGTTCAGTGCCACATGCCGGGACTTGCCGCTTTTGGTCTTGGGCAGGTAGAGCGACTTTTTCTCCAGATCGAGGTGCTCGTGACGGCTGCGAAGGATTTCCTCCCGGCGCAACCCGGTCAGAATCAGCGCAGAAATAGCGTTCCCGGCCACACGGTTCATGTCCAGTTGGGCCATGGCGAGAATTTCGCGGACTTGATCTGGCGTCAGGAAGCGGTCTTTCTTATTCAATTCCTTCAGCTTCTTCATGTTGGCGCAAGGGGAGTCATTGATCCTCTTGTACGAAACGGCTAAATTGAAGAAAACACTCAGCAAGGCGTGGACGCGATTGATCGTGGCGGGAGCAAGGCGTTCCTTCAGGCCGCCCAGCAGCAGCTGAATGTCCTTCTGCGTGACGTCGGACAGGCGCAGCTTGCCGATGGCTGGCAGGATGTAGTCGCGGAACTTGGCCAGATCATTTTTGTAGGTGATCTTCGTCAGCTTTGCTTGCGCCATGTAGTCATCCATGAACTCGCTCACGAGCGGCATGTTTTTCTGCTGCTGGCGCGCATCCTGCGGGTTGCCGCCTTGGTCGAGCGTTGCGCGGTGCTGCATCGCTGCTGCACGCGCCTGCTCGATGCTCAGTGCGCCGAACTCGCCAATACGCACCGCGAGCTTTTCGCCACGGTAGGTATAGCGGAACCAGAAGAATTTGCGGCCCGTCGTGCCTACTTGCAGTTTCAGTCCGGCAGTCTGCGGATCGGTGATTTCGTAATTGCTGGACTTTGCGCCTTGCTGATGCGGCGGGAGCTTTTCCAGCGCTGCCTTGGTCCATTTTACTGCTGCTGCCATTGAGTTTCTCCTAAAGGAATTGTTGGTCGTGAAGAACCAGTGCTGGTTGCTTGAGACGTACTTTATTGGCTGATTGGCTTCGCTTCAGGCGGCGAATACTGATGCGATTCAGTGGCTTACACGCGCTCTTTTCGCGCAGGGCATCCGGGCAGGAATGTTCCTTGACGGCCCGATTTGCGAATTACGGTTTTGTCTAATTTTGTGCGAGACGTCAGCGATGTTGCTTCTTGTCTGGCAGGGTGAGTGAAGCAAGTCTTCCAAGTCCTTGGAGCTGGGTAAATGATTGACGCTGGACGTACCGCATGCGGCGAGGGTCAGTCTCGATCAATGAGCGGCTACGTGGTTCCTGTGAATCCCTATGCGCAGGCCTGCCGGTCTATTTCCGGCCCGGTGCTGCTCCAGGCGGCTGATGGTTTTCCGCGCCAGTGCGGCGGCGCGAAAACCATCGACGAGAGGCTATGCGGCTACACGGCGACCCGGCGACATTACGAGCAGCACAGAAAAAGGCGCAGCGCATTATGAGAAAGGTTGCACTTGATGCACGGTTGGGCGTAGCCGAGGCATGTTGTGCAGCTCGTCTGCGCAACGAAGCGAATGCTTTGCCGCTTGGATATTAGAGGGGAAACCTGCACATTCAGGCGCGCATTGTGGATGCGTGTAGCCATGTAGCCATGTAGCCGCGCTATCAGGGCAGGGCGACAGCGTGCGCGGGATGGTGCGACCGAAAGGGGCGATCGGAACCACCGAAAAAGCAAAACGCCCGGTACAGGCCAGCAAGCCGTACCGGGCGTTTGTCTTGCAGATCCGTTAGGTACTGACGATCGCGTAATTGTCGTAGGAGTTTTTTTTGTCGTAATAGATTGCCTCATCGAATTCGACAATCTCGCCACGAGCGGCCAGAACGGCAAGTAGTTCCTTAGTGCGCTTGCTGGGACGGGCGCAGCGTGGTCCATCCTTGTACATCATCCTTACCGGGATGGCTTCCATGCCCTGCTCGTCGGCCTTGTTCTGCATCCAGTTCAGCAAGGTCTTGGCGTCTGCTTCGTCTTTATTGGCTGGGGTCAGATCGAACACACGCATGGCCGAGTCGAGATAGTATTTTCCCAGTTCGATGGCACGTACCATGATGTCCTCGCTGATGTGCTCTACAGTCGGATCTTCCAGCATGGCGAGCAAGGCCGCAATGCGCATTACCTGTTCTGGAAAGCGGGTCACGTAACCAGCATGTTGGGCCAGCTTGCCGCCGGGGCCTGCGGCGCTCTCCAGCTCGTTGTACAGGTCAACCCATGCAGCCTTGGCTCCGCTCGTCATCCGTACCATGCGGATGGTGACGCCACCGCTTTCAGGGTTGATCTTCCAAGTCATGCTCGCAAGTTCGGCGATCTTGGCGCAGAATTTCTGATATGCGGGTTTGTCTTCCAGCTCGATGTCAGTATGCTGGCGTTGGCCCAGCAGCGACGATGGTTGGCTGTAGAGGAAGCGATTACCCATACCCTGCTGCATCACCATTTCGGAACTGAGGAAGTCCATCGCCACGATCGGCTGGGTGAACAGCAGTACATTGAGGCGGCGATCCTGCGCGTAGTGGTGTTCATTAACTCGGGTACGGGAGATTGGTTCGCCGGAATAGAGCGAAGCCACATTGCCTAAGAATCGGCTCAGATTATCGCGGGACATGGCGTGCCCGCCGAGGAGTGACGCGCCTTCCAGTGCGAGGCAGAACTGGACCGGGCAGCGGGCAATCAGGCCCACGATCAGACCGTCCACCGTCAGGTCCTGGACGATCATGTGTTTGCGCTCATCCTGTGCACGACGGATGGCGTCGTATACTGGTTTCATGATTTTGTCGATCGTCGAGGACTTACGCTCGCCCGATGGCGCGATCACGAACATATTGACCGAAACCGGGCAACCGCTATCGTTGGTGCGGGACGAAACGTTAATCAAGCCTTGGGCCAGTGCGGCGATTACGCCCAACAGCGACGAACCGACCATCTCCAGATCGACCTGCACAGCGGAGGCGATCAGCTTGATGACAGTTGCGAACTTGCCGAAGGCTTCGACAGGGTATGGACGGCGCGTTTGCTTTACACCGGTAGTGGCTACGCTGGACGGTTTTTGGACAGTGAGCGTCGAGGAGATTGCCGAGACGTGCTGCTCATCTTGGCTGGATGGGCATTCTTCTTCGCTTACGAATTCGTTGTCATTTGGGATGTCGAGGTATTCGTTGGCATCTTCATAGTGACCGTCATCGTAGTCGCCTTCCTTGTCGTCCTCGTATTCGGCTTCGTGTTCAGCCTCGTCGTACCCGGCGTCATAGTCGTCAATGGTTGCGGCGGGCTCATCCGCTGGCTCACCATCATCGTAGTTGCCATCGTCATCGTCTTCGTAATCGGCTTCGTGTTCAGCCTCGTAGTAACCGGCGTTATAGTCGTCGTCGGTTGCGGCAGGCTCAACCGCTGGCTCGCCATCATCGCATTGTGCCTCATCCTTGCCATCGTCGGTGCTGGCCGTAGCTTCTGCTGTGGCTTGTGCCCTGCGCTTTTTGTTTGCAATGATGAGGGCGATCTTTGCGGCACTACCTTTTTTCATGTTGATTTCTCCTGTTATAGTCGGCCCGATGTGAGGCAACGGGTTGCACTTTACTGCCGGATGATTAACCGGTATCGTTCGGAGAATATGTTTATTATCAATGGCTTATATGGCCAATTTGCTGGTTGGGACGTGGTGTATAAGAAGTCCCTGCCGGGAATCTTTGTGGATTTTCGATTTTGTCTAATTTTGATAAGAAGCAGGCTCAGGAATTGGGAATTGCCTTTGCTCGTGAAGTAGCTGAACTGACGGGCGAGACGCCATCCCGACTTTATCAGTGGGGAACGGGCTTGGGATTGCAAGTACCTAAAGCGCGGCAGACGTTCTACTCGCACATGGAGCGGAATGACTGGGCAAGGGGCAGCATCGCCAGTGCGACGGAATCGTGCCGTATGGGGAGTTACCCCATGAGCTGCCAGCTCCGCTTGCGGGTGGTGTCGCTCAAGGCCCAGTTTAGGCAAGACAAGCGGCAGGGAAAGACGCGCCAACTGGTTATCTTGTTGGGTTATGAAGTGTGCTCCGGCTTGCTCCACTTCCGCCTGTATCGCGGGACAGATTTCAGCGGGGATCCGAAAGACATGCCGCTCTGTAACCGGATTCCTGCCGCAACGGTCGCGGCGTTTGTGGATGAATGCGGTCGGATGGTCGGTTTGCCGATTCAGCAGGTCTTGTTCACGCAAAAAATAATGGACTTCACGCCAGGAGCTGGCAAGGTGGCTTACTTGTCCCTTTCGGCGGGAAGGATGTTGCTCAGGGGGCGTAAGGAACTGGCTGGAGACAATGAACTGCCGTGCAGCTGGGATAGTAAACGGCCTTATCGTACATGCGATGGTGACCATCCCTTCATTGCATGGTGCACAGGCACCAACGCAACTGAGCTAACATCCTATCTGTCGGACTTGGTAAAGCGGCATAACAAGGTAGTGGCGTTGCAATGCCTGGAACGTGCTCGTGAGGTTCTTGATGCCATGTTGACTAGATCGGATACAGCTGCCAAAGCGCGGCACGGGACATCACGATTCACAGTGCCCACACCGCAATTTCATCAGCGGATCATGAAGCATGACTATGTTCTGAATGACTTTGAGCTACGTGAAGTTCGGTTCTATAAGCGGGAGTACGAGGACTTCTTTGCTTTCCCTGGTGATCGGGGGAGGTTGGCGGTGGAGGGGATGCTTGGCGACACGGCGACATAGCGACACGTCCGGCTCGCGGTAATGTACTTGGTCGCCACTGTCGCCGTGTCGCCAGCGTTCATCAGGCCACGATCAGGACTGTAGGATTGACCCTCTCCCTATATTGCTTCTGTATATGCCGTCAGGATTTTCGGTTGACTGAATATGCGGCCCCTGAATGTAGCAGCAGCCTTGGGCGCTGCTGGTACATTCAGGATGATTGCTGGAGCAGCAGCCCGTGCGCACGAAGGCCCTCAGTAGATATAGCCGTAATCGTCCGTCTCCGATCTGATCGCAGCGATGGCTATGAGATCAGGATTGGGCGAAGCCAGGATATCCGCGATGCGCAGGAACACGGTTTCCGATTGCAGGGAATTACTGGTGACGTAGTCCTGCGATGACCGATAGCCGTCCAGTTCGATGCCGAGCATGTTCGAGTTGATCGGGATGGTCAGCGCAACGAAGTGATCGGAACTCAGGTTGGTGAGCGATGCCGCTAGACCGGAGATAACGACCACCACCGAATCGCTGATAAGCGTATCGACGGTTTCGGGCAGACCATCCCCCGCGTCACCCATGCCGTCAGTTTCGGTCAGCGTCACGCAATATTCGGACTGCACGTTCTGGTAGTACAGCGCATTGCGATGGTAGGGCATCAGGGACAACGGCGACCAGTAGGAAATGATCTGGTCGTAGTTGACTGGAAGGTTGGGCGCGCCTGAGAAGATGACGCCGCGTAGGTTGGTGGGAATGCTGACGTGCCGCCCGTAGCGGTCAGCGTCAGCGGGAGAGAGGGATAATATTACCTTCGCGCCTTCTGGCAGCCCTATGAGGTGCAGGGCGTTGGTGTTGAGGTAGTAGCCTGGGTGGTGGGTAAGATCGGTCGCCGGATCGTCGCTCAGACTGATCCGTTCGTAGTAGTCCAGATGTTGGATGGCGTTGACGGTTGCCATCGCCTCTGCGCTGATATAGATATTGGCCTGCATGGATTGGTACCCTTTATTCGTTGATGGTGAAGCCCTTGCGTAGCAGTTTGATCTTGTGGCGTTGCTCGATGGCGGGGCGATTGATCGTGAACAGGCTCAGGTCGCGATCATCGCCAATTCGGTTCACGCACTTGGAATTGATGGCGTGGCGGATTGCTGTTTCGCCGATCATGCTGTCGAAGTGGTACTCGCCAGCGCTGTAGCTGACGCGGTCCGCGTCGTACTGCGCTGCGTTGATGAATTTCGCTGTATCGGAAGGAAACTTGACCAAGATGAGATGGATGGTCTTCCCTGCCCGAGTGGACTTGCCGGTAAAGTAGCGTGGGTAGCTAGCCGGGGATGGCGATACATCCTTGAACGTAAAGGCGAAGTCGCGTTCCAGATTGTCGATAACGTCAGTGCTGGATGCGATAACGTCGATGTCCGCGAAGTCGGGGTGCAGCCTCGGATTGATCAGATGCTTCGCGAATCCGCCGAACAGGTGCAGGTTTGGCTCGTTCATCAGGTACTCGGCTAGTCGCTCCGTGTCCTGCATCAGCTCGTAGCCGGTGCAGTCCACGGTCGATAGGTACCGGCTCGATAAGCACAGTACCTTGGGAACAAACACGATGCCGCTGTGCCCGAAGCTAAGGTCTGCGAAGTCGAGCGGGAAGATGCTGAATAGGTTCTCGCGGAGCACGAGCCGTTGGCCAAGGCGGCGGTACAGGGCCAAATACTGGGGCTTTAGCGTGGCAAGGTCGGCGCTGGGGAGCGGAGGAAGGACGAGCGAGTATTCGATGTTTAGCCCATCCCATTCGTGCCGATATAGCTGGACGGCGTCCAGCACATCGGCATCGAGCGAGATCGAGAAGTAATCTGCTACTCCCCGCAGTTTGGCGATATGCTGTACTTCGCGGGTGATGATCCTTACCTTCAGGCCGCGATCCGTGATGATACGAATCATCGACAGCAGTTGCGGGTAGTGCTCATCGAATCGGTATAGGGGATCGCCACCGCCGCTGATCGTGATAAATGATTTATCACATTTATCCACGAAATCGGCGATTGCTTCTTTGTTCTGTATGCCATGCGGAAGAAAGGGGGACTCCCTCCAGCTGCAATGGCTGCATACTTTGGCGCAGCCGAATCCTTTGGTGCGCCAGTTAACGAGTATCGAGAAGTTTGGTTTTGGTTGTCTCATGGAGAACTTTCGTAATCTGGCGCGGTCAGGGCGTTACGCCTTTTTTCGCGGCAGGGAGAGTGTTGTGCCGGTCGCTTCGTCCGGTCCGCCGTCGCAGACCGGAGTGCTATTGGCCTGGAGCGGCAGCGTGATCTGCTTGCCGGGTTCGGTCAGCAACTTCGCCTTCCAGGTCGCCATGTCGCCGTGTCGCACGTGTTGGGTTTCGGCATCCGGCGCAGCCGTAGCTAGTCCTTCATTACGCAGTACGGCCATTGCGAAGCCCGAGTTGTTGCTGCTGCGGCCGATAAACGTGCCTTTGAGCGCCTTCGATGGGAAAGGTTTATCTGGAGGGAGCGCGTTCAGGCAAGCCTCGATTTTGTCGAACGGTACGTGTTCGCGGCTGAAGTAGCCGCCGCTTTCGTTGCCGGTGATGGCGATATAGAGACGGTGGCGATCGGCGTCCGCGAGTACCTGATAAGTGATGCCGCCTTCGGCGTTCTTGCCGAGTTTCCTGCATTTACCTTCCTTGAGCAGCCAGTAAGTCACGCCAGCGTCGCTTTCTGCTGCTGGCGTTGTTTGTGCGCTGTCGCTATTTGGTTTGGTAGCTTTTGCGTTCATGTTTTTCCTTTTGTATAGAGGTTTGGTTAGCGGCGATATTTCAGAGAGAACTTCAGATCCAGGCTGCGAAGGGAGCTGGACATGGCGGTCTTGAAGATGGCATTGGTGCGCAGGGTCTTCAGCGCCGTGCTGGCTTGTGATGCAGGCTTTGCCTTGATGGTTGTATTTAGTGGCTTCGTCATTCGGGTACCTGAAATGAAAAAGCCCGAAGGGCCTGGGCCATTCGGGCTGTGTTTACTAGAGTGCTTGCGTCAGAAAACCACGTTGAACTTCCCTTTGTATTGAGGGTCGCTAGCTAGCGATTTGCGCACGGCGGAGTTGATGATCATTTGGGTGAAGCCCTCCGGCGTGAACTGGAGGCCGCTTTTCGCTTCGCCGGGGCTGACGTACATCACCACCTCGGCTGCCTTCGAAAAAGGCTCCACATCGAAGTTGGCGTAACCCTTCTCTATCTTGAAGCCGTCATTAGCTTCGTAGCTGAAGTTGCAGACCGTCCGCCCGTTGGCGGTGCGTACGCCCTTGGTGGCGGCGTCGGTGAAGCGGTACGAGAGCTTCTTGCTGATCGATTCCGGCAGGACGTAGGTGTCGAGCTTGACGATGGGGCGGCCCCACATCGGATCGACCATATTCCCGAATTCATCCAGGCTTACGTTCTTCATCGCGCGCGGGCCGACGGCGGTCAGGTAGCTAGCCAGCGCCTTGTTAATGGCGGGGATATAGGCGCTGCAGGTGGGGGCGGCAAACGCTGGGCCCGAGAGCGACGCGAACAGGATGCTGGCGGCGGCGATACTGATTTTCTGAATGGGGGTGGCTGCGCGACGATACTGCTTGCCTGACCAGGTTGGTTTGGCCGTGGTGTTCATCATTGATGGAGTGCCTTTTCTGTGTAGTCATAAAGAAAAAGCCCAAGACCTTGTAGGGGCTTGGGCTTTGGTTGGAATCAACCATCAGAATGATATATGCGAGAAATGGGCGGCGATTCGGGGGCGCTCCGGCGGAGGGGTTATCTCTTGTTCCATTTCGCCCAATCCCCCGGAAACACGCCATCTCTAGGGTTGCTTGGTGTGGGCGTAGGCGATGGCCTTGGTGTTGGATTGGTGGAGCCTTGCTGCTTCGTCATGGGTGGTCTTAGGTAAGAGAGGACGGTCTATATCCGCTGTGTGTTGAGTGAACAAATTGTGGCCGAAACTAAATGTTGAACGGGCTTGACGATGGACGAACAAATGAGCATGTACGCTGCTGAGATCGACTTCTATGCCTCGCTCTAGTCTGCAACCTTTTTGTAGTTCTTTAGAAGTAGGCGTCTGATTTCTCTCCCTGTTGCAGGTACCGTCTCAATGTGCTCCTCGCACGTAAATTCATAAACTGCGTTTGTGATGATCATCCCGCTGAGGCTAATTGGGCTGCCCGGCAGAATCTCTCCAGAATAGGATTCTTGGTCTTCTTCACTTATGATCTTCCAGCTTCCCGCTTTATGCGCAGCGAGATCGACTCGGCCGCGCAGGATAACTTCTTGAACTGTCAGATCAGTACGTAGGCGGCACATTTCGAAGAGTTGCCTGATGTTATCTAGTTCAAGTCGTGACCCATATGCAGAACTCATAGATGGGGTTGCCCATTCCATGTGAATTCCGGCAGCGTGTTCTGATAGGAAACCTAATAGTTTGATCAATGAGGAAGCTGTATGCCCCTTTACTGCTTGCAGATACTCAATCGCTTTTGCCGGGTTATCCGCTAATGCTAGGAACTTTTGTACCTCAGCCATAGCAATAGTGAAGACCGGGCTTTCTCCGGTTATATCGCTGGGATAAGCGCTGCGAAACTTAATCTTGAAAGATCCTTGAGCGAAGCCAAAAACATCTGCGGCGAACGAGTCGTCATCACGCTTCAGCGGGCGTTTCGCGGTGCGCGCTACCGAGCGTGACAGATTTCTTACGATTGCTTGGAAGAGGAACAGAAAACCTCCCAAAGTCGCTGACCGA
Organism: Duganella sp. Root336D2; assembly: GCF_001425005.1. Classification (GTDB taxonomy): domain Bacteria; phylum Pseudomonadota; class Gammaproteobacteria; order Burkholderiales; family Burkholderiaceae_D; genus Rugamonas. The sequence continues at coordinate 307,299 of NZ_LMDB01000038.1, forward strand.
ATCCTAGCGGACTGAGCCGCTTCGGGCACGTCCAGTGACACGAAGGAGACCGTAGTATTTAGCTCGGCAGCAGCTTGCGCAACTTCGTCGAATTCGTTAAAGACCAGCCCCTCCCCAGGCAATGAGTTGGCTGGAAATATGGCGTATTCAGCTTGTTTGGCCGCCAGCGTGCGGTCATCACCGGTAGAAAAGTGAGCTAAGTAGAATTCGGATAATTCAGGGGCTTCGAATACTGAGCGGAGGTCAAGTTTTCCGCTAGTGAGCATATCGGCGCGGGCGGCAGAAATTGCTACACATGAATAGATAGGACCACTGTCTGTGTCGTCGTTCCCGATCATACAAACGTACCGGCACCCTATTTGGTCCCTTGCAAGAAAGACTTGGGGAACGTCATAGAATAGTAAAACGAGGTCTTGGGTGAGTATTTTCATTGTCAACCTATACCACGTTCTGCAAAACTGGATAGCTCGTTGCACGCCACCAAGAGAAGTGGTTAGGTGCTCCGTTTTTCTCGATCTTTCCTGCGGTTGGATCTAGCTTTATGGCGGTTATGACCTTGTGACGATGCCGCTCGAGCAGGAGCAATTTTTGCGCGGCTGGTAACGTGTCAAACACCGAAACTGCCATTGCTCGACACTCAGTAGTATTGTATTTTTGAGTGGGATTCAGTTTGCGGTGCGACCAAAAATCCTCACATGTAACGTCAGAAGACTCAGTCACTCGGTAGTAGATGCCGTCTGGAGCAATTGCATCGCCAGGAGGGCATTGGTCGGGTAGAGGTTCAAACCACATGATAAGGATATGGGATACAAATCTTATCAAGATAATACCGCGATATTGCCAATGCGCAATGAAGAAAATTGATGAACTCTTACTTGTCGCGCAATTTTGTCGCGTAGCTGTCTCAGGTCAAGGGCGAGAACCGCGAATAGACCGGACACAAGGACTACTAAACCGCAAATGAAAACGCCGATCTGCATGGATCGGCGTTTTCACTTTTTATTCTTGGTGGCCCGGGGCGGAATCGAACCACCGACACAAGGATTTTCAATCCTCTGCTCTACCAACTGAGCTACCAGGCCAAGGCGCGCAATTATAGCAGAGGGTTTTTCCTTTTGCCAAGGGCCGGCGGCGCAAATCAGGATCTTGCCAATTCGTCTACTGCGCGATCTGGTACACGGACACTTCGCCCTCTTGGCGTACCAGCGTAAAGAATTGCTCGAATCCTGGCCGGGAATTGATTCCTGTCCAGCGGCCGCTATGGATCAACAGGCTGGCGTAACCGGCCTGGTGCAAGGCCTTGGCCAGGTCGGCTGGAGCCAGGCCGGCCAAATCGCGATAACGTCCTGGCCCGAAGTGATCGCCTCCGGTACGCAGCGGAGCATAGTACAGCGCGTCTTCCAGGCCAAACTGGTAGGTGCGGCCCATGGGGTGCTCTCGCAAATAGGCCAGCACAGGATAACCCGTGATTTCCCGCTGCAATATCGCTTCGCGCGCGCTGGCAGTCGGCGCCACGAGTTTCCAGCCCTTGTACGCATTTTTGAGCGCAACCGGTACAACGATCAGCAGCGCCAAGGCGACGCAGGCCATCTCCGCCTTGTTCTGCCCGCTGGCCGCGCGCCTGCGAGCGATCAGGTTCCATGCTGTGGTCAATGCCCAATGCCAGACGGCTGCTGCCAACAGTGCCAGCACCGGATAGAACGGCATCAGGTAGCGCGGGTAGCGCGAGGTTAGCAACCAGACTCCCAGTGCCGCGGCACACAGGATCATGGCGGCTCGCGCCCCCGGCAAGCGACGCACTTTGGGGATGAATGGTGCCAGCAGCGCCGGCCAGATAACCCAGCTTGGCCAGCCTGCATTGCGTTTGACGTCGTCGATCTGGAACTGGTAATCCCCCAGGTTCCAATCGCTAAAGCCGAACAGCTTGCCGCCGAGGGGATTGAAGGGGTCGCCCGTCAACACGTAATTTCTTACGTACCAATAAGCGCATGGCAGCAGCAGGCTGGCCGTGGCGATGAGCCAGGCGCGAGGCGAACGGGTTCGCATCAGCAAGGCAATCGCGAACAAGGGAAGAACTTGCAGCGCCTGGTATTTGATGCCAGCGGCAACGCCGATCAGGAAGGCTGCAACGGCCAGCAAGGCGTGCCGTTGTGGCTGCTGATGCCAGAAATGGAATACCAGGCAGCCCGCAAAGATAAACAGGGTGGCGCTGGTATCGACCATCGCATTGTCGTATTCATTCCGTGTCAGCGACAGAAAGATGATGACGGCCATGCCGGCAACGGTTTGGCCGGCATAGCGTTTGCCGACCCGATAAATCAGGAATGCAGTGAGCCAAGCAGTCAGCGCGCTAAGCAGGTGCGGCATCACATCGTCATAGGTAAGCATGGCCGCGCTGAAGAGCAGGTCTGCGTTGAAGGGGAACCATGGGTAGCGCAGCCACTCGTTAACGTTGAGTTTGCCCTCCAATGCCCATTGTTTGGCATGAGGCAGGTGGTAACTCACCTCATCCCAGGCCAGCGGTGGGCATAGCGGGGCGACGAGGGTCGGCAGCACCATCAAGGCGATCAACAACACCATGCCGCGTGCGGGCCAGCCAGCCTGATGCCAGTGCCGGGCCAACGTCGGGCCAGTGCGCACCGGAAGCGCCCGCCATTCAAGCAGCCACAGGCCAAGACCGCCTGCGAGCAAGATCAACAACGGCAGCAGGCGCAACTGCCCTGCGATCGCCAGCCACTGGATGACACTCATATACAAGCCCATCCCCAGTGCCGCGGCGACTCCATGCCATACCAGCGTGTCGCCGGCTTCGGCCAGGGAGGTTTTGGCCTCCAGGCGGCGCAGTACGGCCCATCCGATACCCCAGCAGGCGCACAGGAAGATCAATAAGGCGAAGTAATGAGTTGCCGCGTAGAGGATTTTGTCGATCATGAAGGGGATCGCGCCGTATTTGTGGGAGGGGGGCGGCGCTTGAAAAATTGTCAAATGGGATTATTGGCCATGCGGACTTGGAGCGTCAAGGTGATTGCAGGACGTCAGATTGTTATCATGATTGAAACTGATTTCGATCCCGGCCAGCTTGCGTTCGGTCTTTCGGGCTGGAAGTCTTCTTAAGTAATGCAGCCACGCTTCACAATGGTATGAGAAACGCTTCGTTCCTTGACGTAAGGGTTGCTGCATATGACGCGGCGCAGGAGGAAATCATATGAGCACCGTCAACAGCAAGCGCCGCGCCGTAGTGGGCGGCGTATCCACGCTGGCACTGACGCCCGCTGCAGCGCTGGGCGCCACCGGCAACGTCGCAGCCAAGCCGAATATTCTGTTCATCCTCGCCGACGACCAATTACGGCGGCACCATCGACTACTTTACGCACAAGCCGGGCGCCGGCCGAACGTCAAGGACGACCTGTACGAAGGCAAGGTTCCGGTCAGCCAGGCCGGCTACTACATCGACTTGCCGGGCGACCGCGCCGCCAATTTCATCGACAAGCAAGACCGCAGCAAGCCTTTCTTCCCGTCGCTGCGTTACATCGCGCCACACTGGCCGTGGGAGGGGCCAAAGGACGACGAAGTATCGCGCTCTGTCGGCGGCATATTCCACTACGACGGCGGCATCTGGAAACCTACGGACGCATAGTGGAGGCTCTGGATGCGTCGATCGGGCGCGTGCCGGGACTGATGCGCTGGCCGGCCCGCATCAAGCCCGGGCAGACCAGCCAGCAGGTGGTGATCAGCATGGACTGGCTGCCTACGCTGCTGGCGGCAACTGGCACCGCGGCGGATCCGGCCTATCCGCCGGATGGCGCCAACCTGCTGCCGGTGCTGCTGGGCGAGCAGGGCGTGCAGCAGCGCAGCCTGTACTGGCGCTACAAGGCCAATGCCCAGTGCGTCTTGTGCGACGGCGACTGGAAGTACCTGAAAATTCGCAATCAGGAATTCCTGTTCAACCTGGCCGAGCGCGAGCCGGAACGCTTGGCTGTGCTGCGCGCGCAGTGGGAGCGTTGGGATGCTGGAATGCTGCCTATCAGTGCCGATGTGCGTACCCACGGCGTTGGCGGCCGCGTGCAGGCCGACAAGTACAGCCCCGAAGCCAACGAAAGCTAAGGAGCGCGCTGACGTGATTTCAGTGTGGTGCCGTCGGCGTCGAACAGCAGCACGTGCTCGCCCATGCGCGGGCGGCCGTCGGGGCCCGGTGCCAAGTGGCTCGCCGGCGCGGACTGGTACAGCCAGACTTCGCGCCCGCTGTCGAAGCGCCGGCTGAGCTGGGGCGGGCCGAGTGCTGCCAGTGCCGCGTTGCGGTCGCGTGGCGCGGCTGGACTGGCGGGCGGCGGGTCGTCCATGTATTCAAAGCGCAGCAGGGTATCGTCCGGCCAGGAGCGGTCCCAGACTGGGGCCAGGTAGCTGCGCTCAAGCAGTACCTGGCAGTCGCAGTACGGCATTTCAGCCGCCGGCGGATTGCCTGCGTACAGTGCGTGGAAGGGGAGGGTGGCGCGCCGTTCGCCTGCCTGCAGGGTGATGGCGAAGAGCGGCTTTTCCGTGAAGAACAAGTAGTTGCCGTGCGGGTCGCTGCATACCTTGTCCGGGCTGCGCAGGAATTCATCGAGCCAGGCAAACAGCTGGGCATTGTTCGAAACCAGCCCAGCCTCCATCCCGACCAGGCATTCCAGCCGCAGGTCGCCCAGGCGCCGCATGCCGTCCGGTACGCCCGGGCTGCGCACCTCGGCGCGCCAGGTCATCGACAAGGTTTTGCGGTTGGCCAGCACGGCGGCATCTTCGCGCCATAGCAGCTCCTGGTAGTCCAGCGTGAAGCTGTTGTCGGCGCCGATCGGGACGTCCATGCTGCTGGTATCGCCCACCACCTTCAGCTTGATGCCCCGCATCGCGGTACCCGGCTGGCGCGGCAGAAGGCGGAAGCGCAAGGTGGCCTGCGGTGCCAGCGCGTGCTCGCGCTTGAATCGCTCCATGCCTTGCAGCATCTTGCGGTAGGACTTGTCCACCGGCGAGCGGGTGCTGGGGACTTCTACCGTGGGGATCGACAAGGCCAATGCCAGCAACATAGTCGTTTTCCACATAATTGCAGATTGTGGCATTCTCCTGAAATCCTCGCACAATCGATGCGCGCTGCAGTGCGCGCAGCTACTAATGATCAACGAAGCCCCGACGCTTGAGAGTATGTCAACCAGATATGAACTTCTGGTAGCCAGCATCAGCGACTATGCGATCTACATGATGGACCCCGAAGGCCGCATCAGCAGCTGGAATGCGGGTGCGCAGCGCTTTAACGGCTACAGCGAGAAGGAGATACTGGGCAGGCACTTTTCGCGCTTCCATACGCCGGAAGACCAGGAAGCCGGCCTGGCGAAACATGCCCTCGCCACCGCATTGCGCGAAGGCCGTTTTGAAAACGAGGGTTGGCGGGTGCGCAAGGATGGCTCGCTGTTCTGGGCCACCGTGGTGATCGATCCGATCTATACGCAGGAGGGCGATCACGTCGGCTTTGCCAATGTCACGCGCGACACCACGGAGCGCAAGCGCGTCATGGAAGCGTTGCGCGAGAGCGAGCAGCGTTTCCGCCTGCTGGTGCAGGGCGTGATCGATTATGCGATCTACATGCTCTCGCCGCAGGGCTTGATCACCAACTGGAACCTTGGCGCCGAACGCATCAAGGGCTATGCTCCGGAGGAGGTGCTTGGCACCCACTACCGCCAGTTCTTTACTGAAGAAGACAAGGCGGCTGGCGTGCCGGAGCGGGCGCTGGAAGTCGCGGCGCGCGAGGGCCGCTACGAAAGCGAAGGCTGGCGCGTGCGCAAGGACGGCACGCGTTTCTGGGCCCACGCCGTGGTCGACGCACTGTACGACGATGACGGCGATCTGCTCGGTTTTGCCAAGGTTACGCGAGACAACACCGAGCAGCGCCAGGCGCAGGAATCGCTGGAGCAGGCGCGCGCGGCCCTGTTCCAGGCGCAGAAGATGGAATCGATCGGGCAGTTGACGGGCGGCGTGGCGCACGACTTCAACAATTTGCTGGCGGTGGTATCGAACGGCATCGACATCCTGCGCACGGCACCGCCGGAAGATACCGGCGCGCGCGTGCTGGACAGCATGCGGCGCGCGGTCGACCGTGGTGCCGCACTGACGGCGCAACTGCTGGCCTTTGCGCGCCAGCAGCCATTGGCGCCCAGCGTGCAGCAGTTGAACGGCCTGGTGCTCGGTTTCGAAGGCGTGCTGCGGCGCGCTGCCGGCCCGCTGATGCGCTTCGAGATGGACCTCGATCCCAAGCTGCGCCAGGCCTCGATCGACGAAGCGCGCTTTGAAGCCGCCTTGCTCAACCTGGTGGTGAATGCGCGCGACGCCATGCCGGAAGGCGGTACGCTGGAAGTCACCACGCGCAACGTCAAGCTCGAGGCCAACCAGGCCGGTGCCCTGCCGGCTGGCGACTATGTGCGCGCGAGTGTTGCCGACACCGGCACCGGCATGAGCGAGGAGGTGCGCCAGCGTGCCTTCGAACCGTTCTATACCACCAAGGAAGTCGGCAAGGGCTCCGGCCTGGGCTTGAGCCAGGTGTACGGCTTTATCGTGCAATCCGGCGGCGCCGTGACGATCGATACCGAAGAAGGCAAAGGCACCACCATCAACCTCTTCCTGCCAGCCCTGGCGGAGTCGGCGCCGGAGGCGCCCGCGCCGCGCGCCGCGCGTGAGGAAAGGGTGTTGATCGTGGACGATGATCCGCTGGTAATGGAGTCGGCGCGCGAGCTGTTCCAGGCCATGGGCTACGTAACCTTGCATGCCAACGATGCAGCGGCGGCCTTGCGCTGCCTGCAGCGCGATAGCGAGGTCGATGTCTTGTTCAGCGATGTGATGATGCCGAACGGAATGACGGGCCTTGAACTGGCGCGCGAGGTGCGCCAGCGCTACCCCCGCGTCAAGATCATCCTGGCGTCCGGATTCCCGCAATCCGAAGAGGAATTTGCCGTCGTGGGCAAGCCATATCGCCTGGCCGACCTGGCCCGCCAGCTGCGCACGGGCTGAGTTACACTCTACGACTTTGAAACAAGGCGTAGGGGAGACAATGAAAAAAATCGTACTGGGAGGATTGGCCATGCTGATGGCAGGCAGCGCCATGGCGGCATCGGTGCAGGACGTGGCGCAGCGCTATCGCAAGCTGGCGCTGGCCATCGGCCAGCATGACGCCAGCTACGTGGACGCTTACTACGGCCCGCCGGAACTGGAGCAGCAGGCAGCGAAGGACAAGCAAAGCCTGGCTTCGATCAAGGCCGGCGTCGCGGCGGCCCAGCGCGACATCGCGCAGCAGAAGGCCGGCGGCGCCGACGAAGCGTTGCGCATCGAATTCCTGGCCAAGCAGCTCAAGGCCATGCAGGCCCGCGTCGAGATGATGGAGGGCCGCAAGTTTACGTTCGACGCAGAGACTGCGCTGCTGTACGACGCCGTAAGCCCGCACCATGACCGCGCCCATTACATGGCGCTGGTGGCGCAGGTCGACCAGCTGCTGCCGGGCGTCGGCACGCTGCCGGAACGCCTGCAAGCCTTCCGCGCCAGGTTCGCGATCCCGAAAGACAAGCTGCAGCCGGTGTTCGATGCTTCCATTGCCGCCTGCCGCGAGCGCACCGCTGCCTTCATGCCTTTGCCTCAGAAGGAAAGCTTTGTACTGGAATTCGTCAGCAACAAGCCTTGGTCCGGTTATAACTGGTACAAGGGCAATGCGCATAGCCTGATCCAGATTAATACCGAATTCCCGATCTACATCGAGCGCGCGGTGGACCTGGGCTGCCACGAGGGCTATCCGGGCCACCACGTCTACAACGCCCTGCTGGAGCAGGCGCTGGTCAAACAGCGCAACTGGGTGGAGTTCAGCGTCTACCCGCTGTATTCGCCGATGTCGCTGATCGCCGAGGGCAGTGCCAACTACGGCATCGAAATGGCGTTCACCGATGAAGAGCGGCTGGCCTTCGAGCAGAAGGTACTGTATCCATTGGCCGGGCTGGACCCGGCACTGGCGCCGCAATATGCGAAGCTGATGAAACTGCTCGGCAAGCTGAGCTATGCCGACAACGATGCGGCACAGGCTTACCTGGAAGGGAAGTGGACGCGCGAGCAGACCATCGAATGGCTGGTGAACGTGGCCCTGTACCCGCCGGAGAAATCGGCGCAGCGCCTGTCTTTCTATGACGCCAACCGCGGCTACGTCATCAACTACAACCTGGGCAAGGACATGGTCAAAGCCTGGGTGGAAAAACATGTGACGGCCACCGATCCGGCAACCGCCCGCAAGCAGCGCTGGGAAGCGTTCAAGACATTGCTGTCGTCGCCGCGCCTCGCCAGCGGCCTGCGCTAACTTTAAGCTGCTCAGGCAGCTTTCTTCGCGCTCAGGCATTCTTTCATGAATGCCTTGCGTTCGTCGCCTTTCTTGCCCGTCGCGTCTGCGTTGCAGGTCTTCATCTTGTCCTGCTGGGTTGCCGGCGCGGCAGGCTTCGCGGCCAGGCATTCCTTCATGAAGGCCTTGCGTTCGTCGCCCTTCTTGCCCGTGGCTTCCTTGTTGCAGGTCGTCATTTTGGATTGCTGGGAGTTCTTTGCCGGCGCCGGATCCGCGGCGAAAGCGGCGGAACAAGACAGGGCCAGGGCGGCAATGATCAGTTTTTTCATGAGGCGGCTTCCTTCTAACAGTTGAGTTGGTCTTGCGGTAACAACTATACATAGATTTTTTGTCGATGTGGCCTATTCTCAAAGAACGCCGATGAGTTCAAACGGCCGTTTCCTTGGGGAGTGAACATGGACAATAAGAAGGTCTTCAAATCAGGAACTGCCACTGCCGGCCTGGCGCTGTTGCTGCTGTCTGCCTGTGCGGGAACGGATCCAAAACTGGGCGGAGCACCGACCATGGCGACCGGCTCGGCCGGCGGCGCCACGGCGTCGAATGCCAACACACAGTTGGAAAAATGTGACAAGCCGCTAGGCACGCTGGGCGTGGTGGAAGACACGGCGGCACCCTGGTACCACCACCTGTCGCAATACAAGCTCGGCTCGACCGTGCCTGTACTGCGCATGATGATCCAGCAATCGAATTGCTTCGTCGTCGTTGAGCGTGGCGCGGCAATGGGCAAGCTGATGCAGGAACGCGCGCTGGCCTCGTCCGGTGAAATGCGGGCCGGCAGCAATTACGGCAAAGGCCAGATGGTGGCGGCCGATTACACCATGAGCCCGAGCATTACCTTCAGCCAGAAAGGCACGCAAGGGGTTGGCGGCGCCTTGGGCGGGCTGGGGCTGCTGGGCAGTGTGGCGGGTGTCGTCGCTGGCGGCCTCAAGGCCAACGAGGCTTCCACCACCCTGCTGATGGTGGATAACCGTTCCGGCATCCAGCTGGCTGCGGCCGAAGGCAGCGCCAAGAATTATGACTTCAACATGGGCGGCGCCCTGTTCGGCGGCGGCGGTTTTGGCGCAGCCGGCGGCTATTCCAACACGCCTGAGGGCAAGATCCTGATTGCCTCGTTCATGGACTCGTACAACCAACTGGTGAAGGCGGTGCGCAACTACAGGGCGCAGGAAGTGGCCGGCGGCATGGGTACCGGCGGCGCGCTGGGCGTGCAGGGCGGTTCGACGCCGGCTTCCAAAGAACTCGAGAAGAAGCCTGCCAAGAAAAAGAACTGAGTTCCATTGCGGGTCAGGCGCGCTATAGTGTAAGTAGCTCTTTGGAAGGGAGGTCGCCATGACCCGCAAATATATCGACTGCCGCGAGTTTCCCAGCGATGCGAAATGCAGCGTCGCGATTTCGGCAGATAACGAAGACGAGCTGCTGGAAGTCGCTGTCCAGCACGCCGTCTCGGTCCACAAGCACGCGGATAGTCCTGAACTGCGCAGCGCCATCCGCGGCATGATCCATGAGGGCATCCCACCCGAGCATGCGATGCCGCCGGGCGCGGAGACAGGCGCACCGGAAGGCCTGCGGCCGCATTAAGCGGCGTGCACTGCGGGCCGGGTTTCGAGATAGCGCACCAGGTCGCGCCCCAGCACGCGCAGGCGCGCTGTGTCGACCTGGCGTTTCTTGTAAGCGTCGTGGCTGGCTGGGCCTTCCAGCGTTCGGCCATGGCTGGCTTTGTCCATCAGCTGGATTTCGTACTCGAAGAAGAAGCCGACGTCGTAGTCGGGGCCGCTCGCTGCCGGATCGTCCGGCGGCAGGTGGATCATCTTGCGCACCGTGACCTGGATGCTGCTGAAGCCGGCGCCGCTGTGCGGGTTGTCGGCCCGCGTTTGCGGCGACGAAATCTGCATCAGTTCCGCGTCCATCTGTTCCAGCAATCCGGCCGGATAGCCATCCGCCGCTTCCAGCATGCAGCGGTACTGGGTGAACACTTCCTTGGCCGCCTCCATGTCGAGCAGGGTGTTGCGGGTGCGCTGGGAATCGACATTGGTTACCGAGATCAGGTGGGCGCGCTGCAGCGTACGCAAGGCGAGCAGGCATTCGAAGCGTGTATTGAAGACCAGCCGCACGCCGAGATGGTCGAAGATGTCGGCTGCCAGGTAGGCTGCTTTCTGCAGCAGCTTCAACAGGATACTGCCGCGGCTTTTATTGTTCTTGCGGTCAAAATGCAGCAAGGGCAGGCAAATCTCGCCATCGCTCAAATAGAACTGGCCATCTTCTTCCTGGATCACTTCATCGAGGCTGGCAAACACTTGCTGGCGGATGGTGTTGAAGTAGCGTAGTTTGAGGTTGTTATCGATGTAGAAGATGCCGTGCATGACTTTCAGTACGGCGCACGACCACATGCGGCGCAGCTCGACTTGTTCATTGCCGTGCAGCGAGGCGAATACCAGCAGGTCCAGCGGATCCTGCGGCGCCCGCACTTCGGGCGGGACCAGGGCCGCCTGGCCGGGTGTCAGGAAGTTGCCGCAGATGAAGTCGAGTGCTTCGGCATGGGCGGCGGCAATCACTTCGCGCGCATGCGGGTTATCGATGTCGAAGCCGTATTCGCGCACGAACTGGTGGGCGTCGTGTTGGTTGCGCAGGGCCAGGCCGCCGAGGTCGATCGCCGACACGCCCGAGGCGATGGCATTCAGGTAGGTCCAGTTCAGGGAGAACTTGCCCTGGCACTTGAGTGAGGGATGCATGGAGGTGTTTTGTGTATTGTGCAACCGTCCAGTCTTTAAAGAAAGTATCGCAGCCGCGGGTGCAAGCCGCAAGCCGGGTGTTGTATCGAAATCGGCCTTGTGCCTTGGTAAAAGAATAATGTAAGATTTTCTTGTTGGTAACTTTAATAACGATATAAATAATCCTTTAGGAGCAACCGTGAGTAATCCTTATTCGATGCCGCAGTCCGACCTGGCGGAACGCGCCGGCGACGAAACCTATATGCCGAAGTTTTTTGCCCTGAATGGGCGTATTGGCCGCGTGCGCTATTGGTCGTACAGCTTCCTGGCCGGCTTGCTGATGATGCCGGTACTCTTCCTGGTCGTCGTGGTGGGCGTCTTGTCCGGCATCATGACCAGCCCGGGCGCCGCAAGCACCATGTTTGGCCTGCTGATCTGGGGCATGTATCTCGCCATCACCATCATCCTGGCGCGCCGCCGCTTCCATGACATGGGCAAGTCGGGCTGGCTGAGCATCCTGGCAATCATTCCCATCGTTCAGATCGGTATTGGCCTGTGGCTGCTGTTTGCACCGGGTGACGATTGCGCTAACGACTACGGCCCACAACCGGCGCCGAACACCACGGGCGTGCTGGTCGTCGCCTGGATCGTGCCTGTCCTCATCGTCGTGGGCGGTATCCTGGCCGCGGTGTCGATCCCGGCATACAAGGATTACACCGATCGCGCGCGCGCCGCACAGATGCAGGAAGGCGGCCAGTAAGCAGTGCATAACCCGTACGCCGCGCCGCAGGCAGCGCTCGAGCTGCCGTTTGCACCTGCGAACCAGGCGCGGCTGTTTTCCTGGAATGGCCGCATCGGGCGCTTGCATTTTGTGGCGTACTGCATGCTGGGTATCCCGGTGACAGTGCTGTACGCTATCGCCATCGCCTTCGGTCTATCCAGGGTGCGCCAGTACATCCCTGCGGAATCCTCGGCCAGCGATTCGGTGATCTTTACCATCCCGCTGGTTTTCCTGCTGGCGATTGTGTTGGCGACACGCCGGCGGCTGCACGATATCGAAGTCAGCAGCTGGTGGGCGCTGTTGCTGCTGTTCCCCATCTTCCAGTTCATCTTCCTGATCTACCTGCTGGTCGCACCCGGTACGCCGGAAGCGAACCGTTTTGGTGCGCTGCCGGCACCGGCCGACTGGGGCGTGAAGCTCGGGGTCGCACTCGGGGGGGGCCTTGCTGTTCGGCTTTACAGCGCTCCGCTTTCTTTGATGTCAAGGTAGCGGTTCAGCAGGGCGCCGGCCAACTGTTCCGGCGCGACGTCGACCAGGTGGCCCGAGCGCAGGCCGAGGCGGCGGATGGCATCCTGGCGCTGTTGCAGGTAATGCTCGCTGGCTGCCAGCCGCAGGGCGTCTTCGAAGCCCTGAACCGGCGCGCTGCTGGCGGCATCCAGGGCGCGCTCGCGCAGGCTGGCGCACAGCACCAGGTGGCGCGAGGACAGCAGGTCGACCGCCTGGCGCAGCGCCACATCGTCTTCATCCCGTACGTTCGTCACCAGCACCACGAAGGCGCGCCGGTTCAGGCGGTTCAGCAGGTCGTTGGCGGCGCGCATGTAGTCGGGCGCGGCTTCACCGGGCTGCAGGTCGTACACTCCGGCCAGCATGCGGTCCAGTCCAATGCGGCCTTTGGCCGGCGCCAGCCAGCGCTTGTCGACGCCAAAACTCATCAAGCCCACCGCATCGCCCTGCTTGCCGGCCACGAAGGCCAGCGTCAGCACGGCGTACAGTGCATGGTCGAAGTGGCTGGTGTCGCCGTCGCGCGCCAGCATGCGGCGGCCGGTATCGAGCAGGAACACGACTTGCTGGTCGCGTTCGAGCTGATATTCGCGGCTGATCGGCTTGCGGTGGCGCGCGGTGGCTTTCCAGTCGATCGAGCGCAGGCTGTCGCCGCGCCGGTATTCGCGCAGCTGGCGGAAGTCGGTGCCTTCGCCGCGCTGGCGCTTGAGCAGCGAACCGGCAGTCGGCGCCTGGCGGTCGGTGGCGCGCAGGGCCTGGCCCAGCAGGCGCGCCACGTCGGGGAATACTTTTGCCGTCTGCTGTGGTCCGATGCGGTGGGTCGCCTGCCACAGGCCGAGCGGGCCGGCCACGCGCAGCCACGGCGTGCCGAATTCGCCGTCGCCCCGCTCCAGCGGGCGTACGCGGTAAGTCATGCTGGAAAACGCACCCGGCGCCAGCTGCGCTGCGTGCGGCATGCCTTCCAGTTCCCAGGCGGCCGGGTAATCGTCGAATACGTCAAGCTGCAGCGCGGCCTTGCCTTCGTTGTGCAGGGTCAGGCGCACGTCGTGCCAGGCGCCGACCGGCAGCACGCCGGCCATGCTGCGCTCTGCGCGCAGGGCGGGGCGGCGGCGCGCCAGCAAGGCGTCGGCGCCGGCGGCCAGCAGCAGGGCGCCGCCCAGCATTTGCCATGGCGCCTGCAGCGCCGGCCAGATGCTGGCCGGCACGCCGAGCGCGGTCAGGCCCAGCAGGGCCTGGAACATGCGGCGGGTTGGCTTCATCAGTTGCGCGGCGCGGCGACGGAGTCGATCAGCGCGGCCAGCACGTCATCGGCGCCCAGGCCATCGAGTTCGCTTTCCGGCGACAGTGCGATGCGGTGGCGCAGCACCGGCAGGCTGGCTTGCTTGATGTCGTCCGGCGTGGCGTAGTCGCGGCCGGCCATCAGCGCCATGGCGCGCGCCAGGCGGATCAGGGCGATGCTGCCGCGCGGACCGGCGCCGACCGACACACCGGGCCACTGGCGCGTGGCGCGCACCATGCGCACGGCGTAGTTGGCAACCGCCTCATCGACGCGGATGCGGGCCACCAGCTGCTGCAGCGCGACCAGGATTTCCGGCTTGATCAGGGTGCGCACCTGCGCCACTTCCAGCGCGTCGCCGACGCGGTCCTGGGTCACCGCCAGCAGCATTTCAGTTTCTTCCTGCTCGCTTGGGTAGGCAATGCGCGCCTTGATCAGGAAACGGTCAAGCTGCGCTTCCGGCAGCGGGTAAGTGCCTTCGCTTTCCAGCGGATTCTGGGTGGCCAGCACCATGAAGGGGGCGTCCAGGACGTGCGCTTCGCCTTCGATGGTAACCTGGCGCTCCTGCATGGCTTCCAGCAGCGCGGACTGGGTCTTGGCCGGTGCGCGGTTGATTTCGTCGGCCAGCAGCAGGTGGGTGAAGACCGGCCCCTTGCGCACGCTGAAAGTTTGCTGGCGCTGGTCGAAAACGGCGTGGCCCATGACGTCGGCCGGCATCAGGTCGGGCGTGAACTGGATGCGCGAGAACTCGCCGGCAAAGGTCTTGGCCAGCGCCTTGACCAGCAGGGTCTTGCCCAGGCCCGGCACGCCTTCCAGCAGCACGTGGCCGCCGGCCAGGCAGCAAGCCAGCACCTGCTCGACCACCGTTTGCTGGCCGATGATGGCGCGGCCGATTTCCTCGCGCAGGCGTTGCACGATGTCGATCGCCTGCGCCAGGCGGTCGGCCGGAATGGCGTTGTTGGGTTGGATGGACATGCTATCGCTCATGATGGGCTCGTAATTGTTGGAGTATTGAAATTTGCCGCGTGAAGTCGGCGGCGCGCTTGGCCGGTGCGCCGAGCAGCGCATCGCTCACCTGCGGTTCCGGCATTTTCGCCAGGCGTGCCAGGCGGCGTGCGCGCTCGGCCGGCCCCAGGGCATGCAATTCCGGCAGGCGGCGCAGCAGCTGCTTCTCCGTGCTCTTGCGCACGGCTTCCAGCAGCAGTGCGCGGCCTTGCGGCAGGCGCCACAACCAGCGGCCGCTGGCTTCAATGTGCTCGATCAGGGCGCGCCGTGCGGTGGGCGCTTCCGGCAGCATGGGGCCGAAGCGGCGCGAAGCGCTCCAGGTCCACAGCAGCAGCAGGGCGGCCAGGCCCAGCACGACCGGGCGGCCGTGCTGCCACAGCCAGGCGGCCCAGCCCACCGGTTCGTTGTGCTGCACCAGCATCACCGGGGCATGGGGACCGCTTTGCCCGGCCAGCAGCAGCAGCAGTTCGGCGTGGTCGAACTGGCGCAGCGCGTCGTTGTCGAAATAGCTGTCGCCGGCATCGACCGCCACCATTGCGACCTTGCCGCGGCCTTCGCCATACACCAGCACGGCCAGCTCGTAGGTGTCGCCCCATAGCGGTGCCGGACCTTTGCCCTGGAAGCGTTGCAAGGTGTCGGATGGGCGGGCCAGCTCGATGGTGTTGGCGGCGCCGGGCGCGTTCAGGCATACCAGCCGGGCCGGGCCTTCGGCTTCCTTGCCGGCCGCGCCGTCGCCGTCGTCACCGTCGTCGCCCTCCTCACCGTCGTCGCCATCGTTGTTCTGGGCCTGCCCGGCTTTGGCCTTTGCGGCGCGCTTCTCGCGGCGGCTGGTTTCCAGCGGGTCGATGCGGCAGCTGTCATCGACGCGCGAACGGCCCGACATCGCAACGCCGAAGTGCTTGCCCAAGGGATCGGTTGCCTGGTCGAGGTCGGCCGGGCTGGCCTCGCCTTCTTCGGTGTCGCCCACCCAGTCGGGCGTCATGACCAGGGTATTGCCGCGGCGGACCCAGTCCAGCAGCAGCCTGGCCTGGCGCTCGTCCGGCGGACGCGCGTAGCGTGACAGCAGCAGGACGCCATCCGGCAACTGGTTCAGCAACTGGTAGCTGAGCACGGGCTCGACGCGTACCTTGTGGCCGCTCGCTTCCAGCAGGCGCGTTGCCGCCAGCATCGGGTTCTTGGCCTGTGCTTCCGAGACGTGGTACTGGCCGCGCCACACCTTATGGAAGTACAGGTGCCAAAGCTCGTAGCCGGCGCCGGCCAGCAGCACGGCGACGATGGCGATGATGATCGTATGGCTCCGCTTCATGCTGCCTCGCGGTCGAAATGGGCTTGCCAGCGCGTGCACAGCGCCGCCACGCTTTCCGCAGCGGGCCAGCGCGCACCGTAGGCGGCGTTCAGCCACAGCGTGGTGGCCTGGTCGGCCAGCGCCAGGCTGGCGCTATCGAGTGCGCCGGCGGCGTGGGCGCTGCGCGCTTGCGCCAGGCACTCGCCTTCCGTTGCCCCATGGTGCAGCTTGAGCGACTGGCGGCTGACCAGGCGCGACAGCGTGGCGCGATACAGCAGCGCCAGCGCAGCGCGCTGCTGGCCTTGCTGCCACAGCGCGCGCACGGCGCCCGCCACATCGGCCGGCAAGCTCTCTTCGCGGATATCGAGGCCGCCCACTTCGGTGGCCAGCTTCGGTTCGGCTGCGGCCGCAAAATTGAAGCGCAGCGGCGCGGCATAGCGCCACAGCAGCCAGGCCACCAGGGCGACGGCGCCGGCGATCAGGGCGACCTTGAGCCCGCCGGCCAGGATCGCGACCATCCAGCGCGGCAGCAGCGGCGGCGACTTCGGTTTTTCCTTTTCTTTTTCCGCGGCCGGCGGTACGCGCAGTTCCCATTGCTCGCCGCAGCGATAGCCGCGCAAGTCTTCGTGCGCAAACACCTGGTCGAGTTGGCGGCGCAGCGCGGCCTGTTGCGGCGACCGGTCAGGCCCGCGGCCGCTGTCCTGCTTGGTGAGCCCTTCGGGCGGCGCGCAGTCGGTGGCCACGGACTTGGCGCCGGCAACCGGCCCGGCCGCCTGCACCGGCGGCGGCATGCCGAGCAAGGCCATGGCCAGCAGCGGCGCGGCCATCAGCACGGCGGCAGCCTGGCGCGCTGCGGCTGGACGTGCCGGCGGGCGCAGCTGGCGCAGCACGATTTCGAGGTCCCAGGCTTCCAGCGTGGCGCGGCGGTTCAGGTACAGGGTAAAGGTACAGGCGGTGTAGATCGGGCCGATGATGGCGCACGCCAGGCACCAGGCGGCGGTGCCCAGCGCGGCCTGCAGCGGGCCCTGGTTGGTCAAGGTGAGCAGGGCGAAAGGATTGGCGGTTTCGCCCGGCATGAACAGGCCCAGCAGGGCCAGTACGCCCATCATCAGCACGAATTCGAAGCTGGCACACATGCTGCCGAACATCAGCGCCGCGCCGCCGGTGCCGTTGCGGGCGATGGTGGCGCGGCGCGCGGTGGCGACCTTGCCGCGCGCCCGCTCCAGCACCCACACCGGCTGGTGCAGGCCGCGTCCGGCCATGAAGGGGCGCCACCAGGTCAGCATGCGGAACCAGCCGCCGCCCAGTTCGCGCGGCCAGGCGCGCAAGGCATCGCGCCAGCTGGCCTGTTCGCCGAAGACCTGGCGCGCCAGCACGTGCAGCGGCGCGCGCTCGAGCAAGGGGCGCAGCCACCATGGCAGCAGCCAGCCCAGGGCCAGGTCGGGGTTGTACCAGCTGAGCAGGACGGCCAGCGCCGACAGCGGCAGCCACAGGGCCAGCCAGGCGCGCCAGACGTCGGCGCCGCCGGCGTGCAGCAGGGAGAAACCAAGGTCCAGGCCTTGCGCATTGCTGCGCGGGCGCAAATCAAGGCGCAGCTTATCGAGTTGCATGTACGCCTTTCCCGCGGCCGGCGCAAGCAAAGAACAGGAACACAAGGGCCCAGCAGACGGCGCCGACGCTGTATTTGACGGCCGGCGCCAGGCTGCTGGCCGACCAGAAGGCTTCAAAGAAGGCAGCCAGCACGGTGAGCAGGGCGGCGCCCGCCACCACCGGGTACATCTGGATGCTGGCTTCCTGCAGCGCGCGGCGGCGGCCCAGGCGTCCTGGCTGCACCAGCGCCAGGCCAAGGCGCACGCCGGCCATGCCGGACAGTACCAGGCCGGTCAGTTCAAAGCTGGAATGGGTCACCACGAAGGACCAGAAGTTGGTGCGGGTCGCCGGGTCGAGGCTGAGCCATGCAGCCACCACGCCCATCTTCATGCCGTTGAACAGTACGCTGAGCAAGGCCGGCACGCCGCCGAAGATGCCGCTGGCGAAAGTGCGGAAACCGATCGAGACATTGTTCCAGATATAGTGGCCGAACATTTGCAGGTCGCCTTCACTGCCGCCGCGGCCGGTCTTCATGCTGGAGGGCGAATACATCTGGTGCATGCGCGTCAGTTCTTCCGGCGAGGCGAACATGAAAGCATTGTGCGAGTCGTGCCATACCAGCAGGCCGATGGCGACGGCCGGCCCCAACAGGCAAAGCAGCACCAGCAGCAGCAGCTTCCATTCGGCGCGCACGCGGCGCGGCAAGTCCGCACGCAGCCACTGCAGCAGCACGGTCGGCCGTTCGGCTGCCACGCCGTACAGCGCGTGATGGCAGCGCGCGACCAGGCCGTGCAGGTAGGACACCAATTGCGGCGAGTAACCGCGCTGGCCGGCCAGGGCCAGGCACTGGCACAGGCGGCGGTATTGTTCGGGCAGGGCTTCGCGGCCTTCGGCGCGCTTGGCCAGCAGGGTGTCGATCTCGCTCCACTGCGGAGCGTAGGTCGCTTCAAACTGGGCTTGCTTCATCGGACCAATCCTGCGGCCATGCCGCGCAAGCGTTCCAGCGAAGCGTCGCCGTCGCGGCCGGTCAGCGGTTCGGCGATATCGGCCAGTTCCAGCATGCGCGCGTGCGGCAGGCGGCTTTCGCGTGCAAACAGGTCGGCCAGCGCACGTTGCTGTTCGGGCGTCAGCGGGAAAGGCAGCGGCAGCGGCGCCGCATCGGGTACCTCAACGCGCCTGGACACCTTGTCACGGTACACCACCTGGGTGCCGGCCACGATATCGCCCAGGCGGCGGAAATGGCGGTCGCACAGCATGGCCAGCAGGCCGGAGGCATACAGCAGGGGCAGGAAGTCGGCCACCATCAGCAGGTTGCGCAGCACCGATTCGCGCCAGCGCAGCGGCAGGCCGTCGGCGCGCAGCACCTGCAGGCCGATGATGTGCTTGCCCAGCGTGCGGCCGCCGGCGTACACCTCGCAGATCACCGGGTAAGCCCAGTAGGCGAGGAAGAACAGGATCGCGGTCACGCCGTTGAACAGTTTTTCGGAAGGGATGATGGCGCCCAGCAGCCCGATGAGCACGCTGGCGCCAATACTCCAGACTGCGAAATCGATGGCCCATGCGTAAGCGCGCACTACCGGACCGGCAGGAACAAGCTGCAAACGCACGCCTTCTGGGGTGATCAGGGACAGGCGTCCGTCGAGAAGGTAATTCATGCCATTTATTTAACCATAAAATTTCCTCAATGGAAATATCAATGGAAATGTTTTATGCCGGCCGCCTCCTCGACTTGCCGGTATTCGCGTGTCTGGCGCACGTTGCCGATGGCTTGCCAGATGGCTTCGACCCGCTGCGGATCGCGCTGGTAGACGCCGCGCCCGACCATCAGGTGCAGGTGGACGGTGGAATATGGCAGTTCGGCCTGCTGGACCTTGCCGACGAAACGGGGATCTTCGTGTGCCAGCTTGCTCGCTTCCAGTCCCTGCAGGACGGCGACATCGAAGCTGCCCCTGGTCAGCATGCGCAGCGCATCGGCGGCCGACTTCACGGTGTCGTGCGGGATATAGCCTTTTTCGCGCAATTGCTGCGCCACCAGGTAGCCGGTCTGCACGATCACGACCTTGCCGGGTGCCAGCAGTTCATGGCCGTCCCAGCTGCCATTGCCCCCGACGCGCAGGAATACCAGGGCGGCATCTTCGAATAATGCCCGGCCCGGATCTTCGCGCCCGTCGGGTAATTGGGGAATGCGTGACCAGGCGCGGCGGTCAATTGCATCCGCTGCACCAACTACGGCATCCACCTGGCCAAGTTTTAATTCATTTAAGCAACGCTTCCAGGGTTTCGGTGAATAAATAAATTGTTCATTAAGGAGTAATTCAACTCGCTTTAATAATTCGAAATTAAGGCCTTTTCCGTCCGGCGTGCTCCATGGCCGCTGGTCGACGTCTTCAAAGCACAGGCGCAGCGGCGGCTCTTTCGCGGCATGGGCAGCCATGCCGCTCAACAGTGCCAGCAGCACGCAGAGGCTTTTGTAGCTCATGGCACAAAGATTATCACGGTGTTTTTATGTTCCGGGCAACTTCATAAAAAAGATCCATACATGTTGTATTTGCGCATGTATAACTGGAAATAATAGACGGATGAAAATGTTGCATATAAATTCTCCCTAGTTTTTTTAAAATCTGTATGGAAGAGAGAAATACATGAATAAACATTTTCCGATTGCAGCATTAATGTTGTCTGCCAGCCCGTTTGTGCTGCTGGGCCAAGCCCATGCACAGGCACAGGATGCTGCCCCTGTCCAGGCGCAGCAGGCTGCCGACACCACCACCGACGACATCCAGAAGGTGGTCATCGTTTCGACCGGTAGCCGCGGTTCGCAACGCACCATGGTCGATACCCCGGTACCGGTTGACGTGCTGAGCTCGCGCGAGCTGACCAAGACCGGCCAGGCCACGCTCGACAAGTCGATGCAGTTCCGCGTCCCGTCCTTCAATACCGTGCAGACTCCGGTCAACGATGCGACCTCGCTGCTGGACCCGTACGAGATCCGCAATATGGGCCCAAGCCGCGTGCTGATCCTGATTAACGGCAAGCGCAAGAACATGAGCTCGCTGGTCTACACCCAGACCTCGCCCGGCCGCGGCGAATCCGGTTCCGACATTTCCGCCATCCCGGCCGACGCGATCAAGCGCATCGAAGTGCTGCGCGACGGCGCTTCGGCGCAGTATGGCTCCGACGCGATTGCCGGCGTGGTCAACATCATCCTGAAGGACAATGCCGAAGGCGGCTCCGTGACGGCGCGTGCCGGCATCACCCACGAGCACGACGGCGGCATGGGCGGCCTGAGCCTCAACCAGGGCTTCGCCCTGGGCGGCGACCGCGGCTTCTTCAACTACACCATCGATGCCTCGCGCGTGAACCTGGCCAGCCGCTCCGGCGCGGTCAGCGCCGTTGGGGAAGCGGGCGACTTCGGCGCCCCGCTGTCGGAGGTGCAGGCCTTCCTGTCCAAGTATCCTGATGCGCGCAACGTCAACGGCTCGCCGAAGACCAAGGCTTTCAAAGGCCTGTTCAACACCCGCTACGATATCGGCGATGGCGTCGCCATCTACGGCAATGCTGCCTACGTACGCAAGAAAATCAATTCCTTTGCCAACTACCGAACCCCGTACTGGCGCCCGACCGATTACGGCCTGCTGCATCCGGCCGGTTCGGTGTATGAAGGCTACCAGCCAACCTTCGACGGCACGCTGGACGACTACAACGCTACCGCGGGCGTGAAGCTGGACCTGGCTGGCTGGAACACCGATTTCAGCCTGACCTATGGCGGCAACGAGCAGAAATACAATGTGAATAATTCCGTCAACCGCAGTATGGAGGATGACGTACTGAAAGGAATCAGCACGGTCCGTTCGCCGACCAGTTTCTACGCAGGCGGCGTGAAGTTCGAGCATTTTGTCTTCAACGGCGATATCTCCAGGCAGCTGAGCGATACCGTCAACTTCTACGCCGGTACCGAACTGCGCCACGAGAAGTTTGAAACAAAACCGGGCGACGTGGCTTCCTACCAGGGCACCGGCGCCGACTCCTTTGCCGGCAACGACCCACGCAATTCCTTCCCGACCTCGCGCTCTAACTACGGCGTGTACGCCGGCGCCACCTGGGATATCAGCAAGGAATGGCTGGTCGACGGTACCGGCCGCTGGGAGAAGTACACCGACTTCGGCTCCGCCTTCGTATGGAAGCTGTCGACCCGCTTCAAGGCCAACGACTGGGTGACCCTGCGTGCTTCCGCATCGAAGGGCTTCCGCGCGCCATCGCTGGCGCAGATCTACACCCAGAAAGCGCAGTACTCCTTCGTAGCCGGCGGCGGCATCCAGGTTTCCGGCCTGGTGAACAATGTGTCGGCGGCAGCCGCTGCCCTGGAAGTGCCTAAGCTGCATGCCGAGAAGTCGGACAACATCACCCTGGGCCTGGGCCTGAAGCCGGACGACAACACCAGCATCACCCTGGACTACTACCGCATCAAGGTCAAGGACCGCATCGTGCTGGGCAAGGAAATCGGCCCGGTCTGCCACCACGACGATAGCCTGACGCCAGCCGAAGACCAGTTGCAGTACGATGCCTGCTTTGCGAAGAGCAAGCTGGACCAGGAACTGGCCAAGGCAGGCATTGTTTCGGTGAGCTTCTTCATCAACGCACTGACTACCCGCACCGAAGGCCTGGACTACGTGCTGTCGCGTAAGAACATCCCGCTGGCGGACGGCAAGCTGACCCTGAACCTGTCCGGTAACTATACCCACAGGAACGAGCGCGACGGTGCGGTGCGCAATCCTAAGCTGGTGGCCGACGCCAACCAATCCGTGATGGATGCAACCCAGGAAGCGCTGATGTTCACTTCGCGTCCGAAGTTCAAGACCATCCTTGGCGCCGACTGGGACTACAAGAAGCTGAACCTGTCGCTCAACAACACCGTGTTCGGCCCGACCCACTTCCGCCAGGCCGGCCTGGACAGCAACCTGGAGACCAAGTTCAAGACCAAGAACGTCACCGACTTCGCGCTCAACTACAACCTGATGCCGAATGTGACCGTGTCGTTCAACGTCAACAACGTGTTCAACACCACGCCTGAGTGGGAGTTCCGCGCCCTGAACGCCGAAGGCCAGAAGAAGATTGATGATCCTAACGCGCGAGCCATCCAGCGCAACCTGATCACCTTTAACGGCCGCTACGACATGGTGACCTACGATGGCTCGCATTTCAGCCAGCTGGGCCGCACCTACGCAGCGTCGCTGAACTACCGCTTCTAAAGCGCAACCCAGCCGATGCGAAAACCGCCCTTTGGGGCGGTTTTTTATTGTAAAGTGGGTAATCAACCGGTGAGGGGAGACTATGCTCTCGATGCGGCGGGCAATCACAAGTGGTGCGCAGCACGTAAGGCCCGTTATTGACGATGCAGTGCTTGCCCGTTACGTCGAAATCGGCCTGGCGGTGCGCGAAGCGTTCCGCCTGCCGCAGCTGCGCGAGGCCTTCATTGCGCGCCTCAAGCCCCACCGGCGCCTGATTGCCGGCTGCGTGCCGGCTGGCATCCAGCAGCACGGCATGCTGCCGGAGCGCGTTCCTTCCCATAGCCTGGCCGAGATCTCCGACGCGGACCTGGCGCAATGGCTGGTCGATGACGGACGCCTGATCTATGGCGAATTCACGCAGCAGGAACTGGACAATTATTTCGAAGCGGTGGCGCCATGGCTGCCTTTGCACGGCCACTTCATCGATTTGGGCAGCGGTCTTGGCAAGGTCGTCATGAGCGCGGCACTGGCCTTGCCCGGCATGCGCTGCACCGGGGTTGAGCTGCTCGGATACCGCAACGATATGGCGCAGGTGCGGTTGGCGCAGATGCTGGCGGTCGGGGTGTCCGAAGATCCCGCCGCGGCGGCCAGGGTTGCTGCCCGCGTGCGTCTGCTGCACCAGGACATGTTTGAAGCGGACGTCTCCGAAGCGAGCATGGTTTATATCTACAGCACCTGTTTCGCGCCGATGATGGACCGGCTGGCCGATAAGCTGGCAGGGGAACTGCCGGAGGGCGCCCTGGTCACAACGGTCACCTTCCCCATGCTGAACCCGGCTTTCGAGCTGGTAAAGCAATTCGCGCCGCCCAGCGTGGCATGGACCACGGTGTACCTGTATCGCCGTCGCAGTGCGCTGGAGGGCGCGGCGCCTGCGCCAGCCAACTACCTTTACGAACAGGATGGCGCTGCATGGGAATATGCTGTGCGGGCCGCATTTGCCGCTTATGATTCGGCAAATGGAGGCTGATATGGACATTCGTGCCATGACCCTGCCCGAGCTCGATATGGTGCTCGATTGGGCCGCGGCGGAGGGCTGGAATCCTGGACTGCAGGATGCCGCCAGTTTTTATGCGGCCGACCCGGACGGCTTCCTGCTGGGCACTGTGGATGGCGAAGCGGTGGCCAGCATCTTCGCGGTGCGCTTCGGCGCCGCGTTCGGTTTCATCGGTGGCTATATCGTGCGGCCTGAATATCGCAGCAAGGGTTACGGCATGGCGATCTGGCACGCCGGCATGGCGCGGCTGGCAGGGCGCAACGTGGGGCTGGATGGCGTACCGGCCCAGCAGGCCAACTACGCGCGCTCCGGCTTCAAGCTGGCGCACCGCAATGTGCGCTATGAAGGCCGTGGCAGCGACGTCCCGGCTGCCGACCGCGTGCTGCCGCTCGGCCCGCACGATGTGGGCGAAGTGCTGGCATATGACCGCGCTTTCTTCGCCGACGAGCGTGAGCAATTCATGCGCTGCTGGTTGCAGCAGGCAGGCAGCGTCGCCTTCGGTGTACGCGATACGGATGGCACGCTGCTTGGCTACGCGGTGCTGCGCCCGTGCCGCGCGGGTTTCAAGATTGGCCCGCTGTGCGCGGAATCGCCGCAAGTGGCCGAGGAATTGATGCTGGCCGTATGTGGCCGTGTGCCGGCCGGTGAACCGGTTTTCCTCGACGTGCCCGAGCCGAATGCCGCCGCCGTGGCGCTGGCTGAACGGCATGGCATGCATGCCTGCTTCGAAACGGCGCGCATGTACACCGGTGCAGACCCAAGGCTACCGCTGGCGCGGCAGTACGGCATCACAACTTTTGAACTGGGCTGAGCAGTATTGCGCGACCCTGACGCGGCGTCAGCCTTGAGGATGGCGGCATAGCAGCAGGAAGCGGGGCATCCTCGCGCGACGGTCCGCGCTTCCGCGCCAGCTTCGGCAATATCCACCCCGACCTCGCGCCTTTCATGGTCGAAGCCGTCAGCATCTACGCCGCGTAAGCACTTCACTTGCCCCAGCGCAAAACGCGCCGCCCCTCGTGGCGCTACTCTCCCTTTTACGCCAATCCATCGGGGAGTGACCATGTCCAACTTCTACCAGTACTTCCGAGAAAATATGGAATCGCTAGGCTTGCCGGCGCCAGTGTCATTATTTGGTAGTCTTCAGATGGCACTGGCAAACGCGGCAGCATTCATTGCGCATATCGATAAATTCGGACAAAGAATCACGGTAGGTGAAATGATAGGCGCTGGACTGCGCGCAGAGAAACTTGGCGCAATAGCGACAATGGGTGCTGCCTTTTATGTGGGAGCAGTTATCGGGAGCATTGCTGTCGCGACGGGAAGGACGCTGAGCGGAGGCGTCTCCCTAGCCGACGTGATGTGGGATATCCGATGCAACGGCCTATACCGCCCTTGGTTGGCCGACACAATGCGTCGTCACCCGGTGATCTATGATGCAAGGGTAATCGGTCGTAGTTTGTACCAAGCACGGATGACTCGGTGATGAGAGACCAGTTTCTGCTTCTGCTATCTGCCGCTGCTTGCGCATTTGGGGCGTGGGCGTTCTGGCGATATCTGGATACTGATGCGGTAGTCGTACTCATGATGCTTGCGTTGGTGTCGGTTGTGGCGGATAACCTGCGTCTGCGCCGCAAGTTGCGTGAAACCGAGCGGCGCAGTTGACGGGCTGCGCGGCCGCGCGGAGAATGGCCCTTCCACAACCCTGCTGGATAAGGAGGAAGTCATGAAGCTCCGTCGTATCGCGCAGTACCTGGTTGTTGCGGGATTCACCCTGGCCGGCGCCGCCGTCAGCGCCGCCCCGGAAAAGAAAAAGGCCGCCGCGCCGCCTGACGACAAGGCGGCAATGGAGATGATGGCCAAGGCCGCCGCTCCCGGCGAAGCGCACAAGAAGCTTGACGCGCTGGCAGGCAAGTTCACGGTCAAGTCAAAAATGTGGATGGACCCATCCAAACCTCCTGAAGAAACCGACGGTTCCACGGAACGCAAATGGATCATGGGTAACCGTTACCTGCAGGAGAACTACCAGGGCAAGTTCATGGGCCAGCCATTCGATGGCATGGGCATCCAGGGCTATGACAACGTGACGAAGAAGTACTTCGGCAGCTGGATCGATTCCAGCGGCACCGGCATGACGCTGGCCCATGGCGCCATGACTGGCAACACCATCAAGTACAAGGGCATGATGTCCGACCCGATGAGCGGCAAGGAAATTCCATACACCATGAGCGTGGCCATCACCGACAACGACAACCACAAACTGGAAATGTGGGGGCCGGGGCAGAATGGCAAGGACATGAAGTGGATGGAAATGACCTACACCCGCGTCAAATAAGGCAAGGCCCCGCGAGGGGCCTGCGCACCGGTGCTACCTCACGGGTACTGGCACGCGGTGCGCAACCTCCAGCAAGATTCCCCACCCGGTGCGGCAATAGAAGCCAGGGCCTCCGCGCATATCCTGCAGCGGCGAAAGCCCGCTCACGCCGGCCGCCTCCAGTTCGGCGTGTTTGGCGCTGACTTTGCCGGCATCGTCCACCAGGAAGCCGATGTGGAATGTCTTGGGGTAGCTGGGCTCCTCGCTGCGCGTAAGCACGAGTACCACGCCGCCGTCGCCAGCCAATATGGCCATGCCCTGGTTGCCTTTGGTTTGCAGCAGCGCGAAGCCGAAGTGGCGCGTAAGGAAAGTTGAAGCCGCGGCCACATCGGGCACGGACAGGTCGAGGTGATTCAATTGCATGATGACTCCATAGTTGGTGGGCCCAACGGGAGTGCCTGTGAGGATCGATTGGCAACGCCCCGACGAGCCCGGGACGCATTTGCGCCGGGATCGTCGTGGGTTCTCATGCAAGACTGCGCATGGAGCAGAGCTCTCCGGGGAGGAGAGGGATCGGGCTTACCTTGAACCGGTCCTGCCTTTTTCGACAGGCCCGATCATATCACGACATCAGCTGCGGCCAAGACGTGGTGTGCGGCGCCCCGGCGCGGCGGGGGCGTCGGCATCGACGCGGAACACGCCGACCGCCTGCAGCAGCGCCGCCGACTGCTGCTGCATGCTGGCCGCGGCAGCGGCAGCCTGTTCGACCAGCGCCGCATTCTGCTGCGTCACCGCATCCATTTGCGAAATCGCTTCATTGACCTGGGCGATGCCGGCGCTTTGCTCGTTGCTGGCGGTACTGATCTCGTTGATGACCTGGCGCACGCGGTGCACGCTTTCCACCACTTCCTGCATGGTGCTGCCGGCCTGCGCCACCAGCGAATTGCCGACGCCGACGGTTTCCACCGAGGCGCCGATCAGGTCCTTGATCTCCTTGGCAGCGGCGGCACTGCGCTGCGCCAGGTTGCGCACTTCCGACGCCACGACTGCGAAGCCGCGGCCCTGTTCGCCGGCACGCGCCGCTTCCACTGCCGCATTCAGCGCCAGGATGTTGGTCTGGAACGCAATGCCATCGATTACGCTGATGATGTCGACGATCTTGCGCGAAGAGCTGTCGATGGAGGCCATGGTCTCAACCACCTGCGACACCACGGCGCCGCCTTTCTGCGCCACTTCCGAAGCGTTGGCGGCCAGTTCGTTGGCAGTGCGGGCATTGTCTGCATTCTGGCGCACAGTCGAAGTCAGTTCTTCCATCGATGCCGCGGTCTCCTCCAGCGAGCTGGCCTGGCTTTCGGTACGCGCCGACAGGTCGCTATTGCCGGCCGCGATTTCGCCCGATGCGGTGGCGATGGTATCGGTGGCGTTGCGCACCGAGCTGACGATGCGCGCCAGGTCGTCGCGCATGCCCTTCAGCGCGTTGACCATGCTGCTGTTGTCGTCATGCTTGACGTCGATCGGCACGGTCAGGTCGCCACCCGCAATGCTGCGGGCAATCGCGGAAGCGTAATCCGGTTCGCCGCCCAACTGGCGCAGCATGCCGCGAGCGATGAAGACGCCGATGCCAAGCAGTACGGCGGCCAGCACCACCGCACCTGCGGCGAAGACGACGGCGCGTCCGCGCACGGTGGCGTCGACAGTGTCGACGTAGACGCCGGAGCCGAGTATCCAGCCCCAGGGTTCAAAGCCTTTGACGTAGGAGACCTTTTGCACCGGCTTGTCGCTGCCAGGCTTGGGCCACATGTAATCGACCGGGCCGGCGCCTGCTTTTTTGACCATGTTGACGAATTCGACGAACAGGTGTTTGCCGGTCGGGTCCTTGTTGGCGCTGAGGTCCTTGTTGTCGAGTTCCGGTTTGATCGGGTGCATGATCATCTTCGGCTGCATATCGTTGAGCCAGAAATACTCGTTGTTGCCATATCGCAACACCTTGATCGCATCCATTGCCTTCTTCTGGGCTTCAGCGCGCGGCAGGGCGCCAGCCGCTTCCTGCTTCTGGTAGTAGTCGAGCACACCATAGGCCGTTTCGACGGCCTGCCGCACGTTGCTGGTCCTTTCCTCAAGGATGAGGGTGCGCTCTGAAATGAGGAAAATGGCGGTAAGGATGATGATGCCGAGGATGGCACCGGCATTCAGCACTGCGAGTTTCTTGGCAATGCTCATCGACTGCGTGAAGTTCATGATTTGTCTCCAGCTTAAACGATCCTTTTTGTGAACCCAGCATGGCACGCCTCGCAGAAAAAGAAAAGGCCCTCCGTGGAGGGCCTTGACTTGGCTTTGCATTTTTACCTGGAACGTTTTGCTGCGCTCTGGTCGCGAATGGTGCGGAACTCGGAGTCGCTCGACCAGTTCGGCCAGTCCTTCGATTCTGCCAGGTCGCGGCCCAGGCTATACAGCACGCCGAGGTCGCGCGCCATGCCGCTGAACGGCCACTTGGCATCCCACTCGTCCGAAGGCTGGTGGTAATTGTTGTTGGTGTAGGCTTCCTGCGCCGCTTTGCCGGCTGCCACGCCGCCTTGTTCCCAGTCTTCGCCGGAATCGAGCGAGAAAGCAGGCACGCCGCGCTTGGCCATCGGGAAGTGGTCGGAGCGGAAGAAGTAGCCGGCTTCGGTATGCGGGTCAGGCGTGTAGCTGACGTTCAGCGCTTTGAACTTGGCGACCAGCATATCGAGCAGGTCCAGCTTGGCGCTGCCGGAAATGGTGAAGTTGCGTGCGGGGCCGTATGGGCTCAGTGCATCCATATTGATCATGCCGACGGTGGTGGCCAACGGATAGACCGGGTTGGATGCGTAGTACTCGGAGCCGAGCAAGCCTTTTTCTTCCGCCGTCACGGCCAGGAATACCACGCTGCGCTTGGGTGCCGGCGCCTTGGCGTAGGCGCGGCCCAGTTCCAGCAAAGCGGCGATGCCGGTGCCGTTGTCGATGGCACCGTTGTAGATCTTGTCGCCTTTGGCGTCCGGCAGGCCGACGCCGAGGTGGTCCCAGTGACCGCTGTAGATCACGGTTTCATTTGGTGCTGCGCTGCCTTCGCGCACGGCGATCACGTTCTTCGACTTGATCACTTGCGCGTCCACCGCATAGTGGGCCGACAGGCTGACGCCTTTCAGTTCCACCGGCTTGAAGTCGCGCGTTTGCGCCTGCTTCTTGAGCGCGTCGAAATCGAGGCCGGCGCGCTTGAACAGGTCGGACGCCACGTCGCGCTGGATCCATGCTTCCATCGGCGCGTGCGACTTGCCTGGCTCTTTGCGCACGATGTCGTACATCACGTTGGTGTTGGAATTCTTCACCGTCGCCCAGCCGTAGGAAGCCGGCGCTGTTTCGTGCACGATCAGGGTGCCGATCGCGCCCTGGCGCGCCATCTCTTCGTACTTGTAGGTCCAGCGGCCGTAGTAGGTCATGGCCTTGCCGCCGAATTCGCCTTCACCGGTTTCGAAGTCCGGATCGTTGATCAGCACCACGGCCAGCTTGCCCTTCAGGTTCACGCCCTTGAAGTCGCTCCACTTGCGCTCAGG
Organism: Duganella sp. Root336D2; assembly: GCF_001425005.1. Classification (GTDB taxonomy): domain Bacteria; phylum Pseudomonadota; class Gammaproteobacteria; order Burkholderiales; family Burkholderiaceae_D; genus Rugamonas. The sequence continues at coordinate 336,999 of NZ_LMDB01000038.1, forward strand.
TGCGGTGACGCCATAGCCGACGAAAACCAGCGGGACCTTGTCGAAGTCGACACGCTTGGCGCCGTTCATCGCGGCGCGCACTGCCATCTGCTCGCCTTGGGCAAACGCGATGCTGTCCTTGCCGGCGTGCGCATTCAGCACCACCGGGCCTTTGATCTCGAAGCGGCCCAGCGGGACTTCCTGGTACCAGCTGCGCTTGCCTTTCACCAGGTCGCCGCCCGGCTTCAGGCCGGCTGCTTCGAATTGCCTGGCGATGTATTCGACGGTTTTTATTTCGCCGGCGGTGTTCGGGCCGCGGCCTTCGAATTCATCGGATGCCAAAGTTTTAACGTCCTGCGACAGGCGCTGCGGATCGATCTTCGGCACGTCCTGCGCTTGCGCTGCGGCTGCAGCCAGCAGCACGGTGGCCAGCATGGAATATTTCACTGGTTACCTCCTGGTTGGGGTGAATGGATCTAAAACCCGGCAAGTATCGGCCTTGCCGGGCTGTTGGTCAAATGCCCGGCCTTATGTAACTTAGTGTTGCTCGTTGGGCCGCAGCGTCCACGCGCGGCGCTGGCTGCGGCATACTGCCGGGAGCATTTTTTTCATCGGAGTTATTACATGAAACGCACTATTCTCGGCAGCCTGATTGTTGGCCTGGCATGTTCCCACGCATGGGCGGCGCAACTGGGTTCGGGCATTGACGCTGCCGGCATTGACCAGCAGGTCCGCGCGCAGGACGATTTTTTCCGTTATTCGCAAGGCAAGTGGCTGAGCGGCGTCGAGATTCCGGCCGACCGTTCGAGCTGGGGGGCGTTCAATGTGGCGCAGGAAAACGTGGAAGGGCAGGTCAATTCCATCATCGAGAATGCGCAACGCGACAAGACGCGCAAGCCCGGTTCCGACGCGCAGAAGATCGGCGACTACTACGCCAGCTTCATGGATGAAGCGCGCCGCAATGCGCTGGGCCTGAAGCCGCTGAAGGCGGAGCAGGCGCGTATTGCTGCCTTATCCGGCAAGCAGGGCATCGGTGCGCTGGTGGCGCACCTGAACCGCATCGATGGCGGCGGCCCGCTTGACATGAGCGTGCGCCAGGATGCGAAGGATTCGACACGCTACGTGGTGGCCATCCGCCAGTCCGGCCTGGGCCTGCCGAACCGCGACTACTTCCTGTCCGAAAAGGATGCGCGCCTGAGCGATATCCGCGCCAGGTACCAGCAGCACGTTGAAAAGGTGCTGGCGCTGGCCGGCCACGCGCAGGCGGCGCAGGAGGCGGCACAGATCGTGGCGCTGGAAACAGAGATCGCCCGCGCCCACTGGTCCGCCGTGGAAAACCGCGATCCGGTCAGGACCTACAACAAGCTGTCGCTGGCCGAGCTGAAAGCGCTGATGCCGGGCTTCGACTGGGATGCTTACCTGAAGGGCGTTGGCGTGGCAGGCAAGATCGATTCCGTGATCGTCAGCCAGCCAAGCTACCTGGCGGCGCTGGACAAGCTGATTGAAGCGACGCCGCTGCCTGCGTGGAAGGCTTACTTTGAATTCCACATGATCAGCTCGTTCGCGCCCTACCTGTCGCAGCCTTTGGTCGATGAAAACTTCGCTTTCCGCGGCGCCGTGCTGGCCGGCACCAAGGAAAACCGCTCGCTGCAAAAACGCGCCATTACGGAAGTGAACCGTGCGCTGGGCGAAATGGTGGGCAAGGCTTATGTAAAAGAATACTTCCCGGCTGAACGCAAGCAGCAGGTGGCGGAGATGGCGCAGAACTTCATCGCTGCTTTCCGCGAAGGGATCGACACGCTAGAGTGGATGAGCCCTGAAACCAAGCTGCAGGCGCAGGCCAAGCTGGCCAAGATCAACGTCAAGGTCGGCTATCCGGACAAATGGCGCGATTACACCAGGCTGAAAGTGGCGCGCACCGACCTGGTGGGCAATGTGCTGCGCTCGCGCGAATTCGCGCACAGCTTCAGTATCGACAAACTGGGCAAGCCGGTGGACCGTTCGGCGTGGAGCATGACGCCGCAAACTGTCAACGCCTATTACAGCCCTTCGCTGAACGAGGTCGTGTTCCCGGCGGCGCGCCTGCAGTACCCGCTGTATGACGCCAAGGCGGAACCGGCGGTCAATTACGGTGCGGTCGGCATCTCGATCGGCCACGAAATCAGCCACGCCTTCGACGATAAAGGCTCGCAATACGACGGCGACGGCAACCTGCGCAACTGGTGGACCAGGGAAGACGGCGAAAAGTTTGCGGCACGCGGCAAGATGCTGGTAGCGCAGTACAACGGCTACAGCCCGCTGGCGGGGTATAACGTGAACGGCGAACTGACCCTGGGCGAGAACATTGCCGACAACGCCGGCCTGATCATGGCTACCCGCGCCTACAAGATCTACATGAAAGGCCAGCCGGGCCCGGTGATCGACGGCTATACCGCCGAACAGCGCATCTTCATGGGCATGGCGCAGGCACGCCGCGGCAAAGGCCGCGACGCTTTTCTGATCCAGCAAGTGAAGTCCGACCCGCACTCGCCATCCGAATTTCGCGTGAACGGCAGCCTGAAAAATCATCCGGGCTTCTACGACGCCTTTGGCGTGAAAGAAGGCGACAAGATGTACCTGTCGCCGCAGCAGCGCGTGATCTTCTGGTAATTACTCTCAATTGAAAAGTCGGGGTCAGCTCCGGCAATCAGACATAAGTTTCGCTCGCGGAATTTATGTCTGATTGCCGGAGCTGACCCCGACTTTTATCCGGCTACAGATAGCGCGACAGCATTGCGCCATCCAGCCCTGCATCGAGCTGGATGTGCACGATGTGGCCGCTGCCTGGGGCAACCGTGATCTCGCCGCCATCGTTCGCCAGCATGCGGGCGATGGTGATATCGCGGTTGCCGCCCGGGTGCATGACTTCAATGCGGTCGCCCACCGCGAAATGGTTCTTCACATCGACGCGCGCCCAGCCGCCGTCGATTTCCAGTACATCCCCTACATACTGGCTACGGTCGGTTTCCGAGGCGCCGCGCATGTAGTTCTGGTGTTCTTGCGTATGGTGGCGCTGGTAGAAACCGTCCGTGTAGCCGCGGTTGGCCAGGCCCTGGAGCTGGCCGAGCAGGCTTTCGTCGAAGGGGAGGCCGGCTACCGCATCGTCAATCGCCTTGCGGTACACCTGTGCCGTGCGCGCTGCGTAGTAGGCGGATTTGGTGCGGCCTTCCACTTTCAGCGAGGTGATGCCGATCTTCACAAGGCGTTCCACGTGCTCCACTGCGCGCAGGTCTTTCGAGTTCATGATGTACGTGCCGTGTTCGTCTTCGAAGATCGGCATCAGCTGGTCGGGGCGTCCGGCTTCTTCCAGCAAATAAGTCTGGTTGGACAGCGGGTGGCGCGGCTGCTGGTGCAGCACCGAAATGTCGCCGGTGGCGTCCTGGCAGCCTTCGCCCACCTTGTAGTCCCAGCGGCAGGCATTGGTGCAGCTGCCCTGGTTGGCGTCGCGGTGATTGAAATAGCCGGATAGCAGGCAGCGGCCGGAATATGCCATGCACAGCGCGCCGTGTACGAACACTTCCAGTTCCATGTCCGGGCAACGCTGGCGGATTTCCTCGATCTCGTCGAGCGACAGTTCGCGCGACAGGATCACGCGGGTCAGGCCCATGCGCTGCCAGAATTTCACGTCGGCCCAGTTGACGGCGTTGGCCTGCACCGAGAGGTGGATCGGCATGTCGGGCCACTCTTCGCGCACCATCATGATCAAGCCCGGATCGGCCATGATCAGCGCGTCGGGCTGCATGGCAATCACGGGCGCCATATCGCGCAGGTAGGTCTTGAGCTTTGCGTTGTGGGCGAAGATATTACTGGCGACGAAGAACTGCTTGCCGCGTGCGTGGGCGCCGTCGATGCCTTCCTGCAGCGCCTGCAGGGTGGAGAAGTCGTTGTTCCGCACGCGCAGGCTGTAGCGCGGCTGGCCGGCGTAGACGGCATCGGCGCCGTAGTCGAGGGCGGCGTTCATCTTGGCCAGGGAGCCGGCGGGCAGGAGGAGTTCGGGGGCGGTCAGCATGGCAGGCAAAATCCGCCAGCATAGCCATGCCGCCGCGGCCCGGCCATGACCTGGATCAAGCCTGGCGTATTACGCCGGCTGCAGCTCGCCGTACAGGGCGAGGAATTCCTGGCTTAGCTTGTGGCTGCGGTCAAGGTGGATCATCGGCAGGTTGCGCTCGTGCGATTCGCGGATGCGGATCGAGCTGGAGAGCTTGTTCTCGAATACCGGCAAGCCTTCTTCCTTGAGCTGGTCGACCATGCGCTGCGGCAGCAGGGCGCGTGGCTGGAACTGGTTGACCACGATGCCTTCAATCTGCAGGTTCGGATTGTGGTCGGCCTTGATTTCTTTGACGTTGTTGACCAGGGTGTAGAGCGCCTGCCGCGAGAAGTCGTCGCAGTCAAAGGGGATCAGGCAGCTATCGGCCGCGATCAGGGCCGACTGGGTGAAGAAATTGTAGGCCGGCGGCGTATCGACGTAGATTTCGTCGTATTCCTTTTCCAGCTCGTTCAGCGTATCGCGCAGCTTGTAGATCTTGTGGCGCGACTCCAGCTTCGATTGCAGGTCGCCCAGTTCGGGATGGGCCAGCATGATGGACAGGTTGTCGAACGGCGTAGCGTGCACGTATTCGCCGGCCGGCTTGGCAAACATGCTGAAACTGAGCATTTGCTCGAAGTAGGCGCCAAGCGTAGGCGCCAGTGCTGCGGTCGCCGCACCGAGCAGGTAACGGCTGCTATTGCACTGCGGGTCGATATCGATCAATAGCGTGCGTTTGCCATGGTGCGCCGCAATGGCCGCCAGGTTTACCGCAATGGTCGATTTACCGACGCCGCCCTTCTGGTTGAAGATTACGCGTTTCATTTGCTGGCCCCCGTTGTGGCTTGGATGACAACGATTCTAGCATGATGCGGCGCAGCAAAAGCAAGCGTTTATGCCTTCTGGCAGGAATTCGACTCCATGATGCCGCGCAGGTAGCCGCGACGCACTTTGCCCGCCAGGATTGCGCTTTGAGCTTTCCGCGATTGGCGCTCCGCGCCGCTTAGCTTGCGCAGCCAGCCGCGGAATGGAATTGCGCCTTCCACCGTGCGTGCCAGGGCGCCGGTTGCGGCATCGCCCAGTGCTTCCTTCGAAGCGTCCATATGGCTCTGCTTTTCTTCAGGAACGTCGAAGTCCGGCCCAAGCTCTTCGTCCAGGTCCGCAACTTGCGCCAGCAAGGCCGGGCAGCTCCGGTCGGAGGGGGTTTTGTATGGATTGCCGATGGCGTCGCGCAGGACGTCGGGGATTTCAACTTTGGCGATATTCAGGTCGCGCAGCGGCGTGACGCCAATTTCCTGGATGCGGTTTTGCTCCTTGGTGGCGCACGCGCTCAGGGCCAGCGCGGCAATGGCCAGTATCAGTCGTTGCATGTCTTCTGGGGTTAAAAAAAATGCAAGTATAAACTAAGTCGGGGACATTCGATCCAGCACCGCCTTGCGATAGCGGCGGCTCATGCGCAGGCGCTGGCCGCCATCCAGCACGACTTCATACTCGCCGTCTTCATGCAGCTCCAGGGTCCTTACCCGTTCCAGGTTGACGATGGCGGAGCGGTGAATGCGCTGGAAGCCGTGCGGCGCCAGTTCGCCTTCGAGATCGGACAGGCTGCGGCGCAGCATATGGGCGCGGCCGGCCGCATGCAAAGTGGCGTAATAGTCGCTGGCCTCGACCCAGTCGATGTCGGTAAATTTCACCACCTCCAGCGCGTTGCCGTTCCTGACGATGAAGCGGCGCGTTTCGCCCGGCGCACGCAGGCGTTCTTTCACGCGCTCCAGCACGCGTTCGAAGCGCTGGTCGTCGAAGGGCTTGAGCAGGTAGTCAAGCGCGCCGACTTCAAAGGCGCGCAGTGCGAACTGGTGGTGGGCCGTAACGAAGACGATGGCAAAAGGCGGGGCGGTGCCCAGGCGCTCCAGCAGGTCAAAGCCGTCGCATTCGGGCATCTCCACGTCGAGGAAGAGCAGGTCGGGCCGGGCCGCAGGTAATGCCGCCAGCGCTTCTTCCGCCGAGCCGCATTGGCCGACCAGCGCGATGGCCGGGTCGCGCGCCAGCAGCAGGGCGACGTTGCTGCGTGCCAGTGGCTCGTCGTCGACGATCAATGCCCGCAGCATTATTGCCCCCGGTAGGGTAAGGTGAGGGTGGCCAGCACCCCTTGCCCGGAGTCGCGCAGTTGCAGCGATTGCTGCCCGCCGTACAGCGCTTGCAGGCGCTGGCGCGTGTTGGACAGTCCGACGCCGTCGCGCAGCGGCGCCGCCAGCCCCGGACCGTCGTTGGCGACGGATAGCGTCAGCACCTCGCCTGCGCGGGCAGCCGTGACGCGCAGTGTTCCGCCTTTGGCGCGTTTGGCGATGCCATGCTTGATGGCGTTTTCCACCAGCGGCTGCAGGACAAGGTCGGGCACCTGAGCGCCCGAGATTGCGGCCGGAATGTCGAGCTGCCAGTGCAGGCGCTCGCCGAAGCGCACCTGCTGGACTTCGAGATACTTGCGCAGGAAATCGGCTTCGCTTTCCAGTGCTACCAGTTGGCGCTCGGAACGATCCGTCACCCGGCGCAGCAGGTCGCCCAGGGCAGCAATGGTGGCAATCGCCTCGTTATCCTTCTTCTCGCGGATCAGGCCTGTAACCGCGTTGAGCGCATTGAAAATGAAATGTGGCTCGAGCTGCAGCCGCAGTGCGGCCAGCTGCGCCTGCGCCAGCAGCTCGCGCTGCTGCGACAAGCGCTTGCGGGTGGCGAAAGTGACGCTGAGCGCCGTAACCGCGCCATACAGGATCACTTCGCCCACCAGGTTGCCGATGAACTTCGATTTCCAGAGTGGCAAAAACGGATCGGGGCCCTTGGGGTAGGCGAAAGGATTGAACGCATGTTCCAGCGTGGCGGCCCAGCAGGTCCACGCCGCTCCGATTGCCAGGCAGGCGCAGATATGCACGGCCCAATTGCGCATGGCGCGCGAAGGCAGGGGAAAGTGCCGCAGCAGTGCAAGCGCCAGCGGGGTGGCCGCCGCCCATGCGCCCCACGATGCAACGATCACGAAGAACAGCGTCCACCAGTCGTGCTGCATGCCCATGGCGCGCATGGACACCACGGTCTGGGTCGCATCGAACAGGGCCAGTGCCAGCCAGGCGATGAAGGGAGCAATTGCGGTCATGGCCGCAATCATATGGGATATCAAGGCAGCGGGACACCGGTTTGCAGCGAAACCACAGCAGGCTGCAGCGAACAGCATCGCGCTGCGCACAAGGGCGATGGGAGACTGCAAGCCTTGACAATCCACTGAGGCGAGACCATGAAAAGACGAGACCTTTTCCGTATTTCCACCGCAATGGGCCTGGGTGCCGCGCTGCCGGCGCTGGCGCATGCCAAAGCGCAGCAGGCCGCTGCGCCGGCAGCGCCATTGGCGCCACCGGCGCAAGGCTCCATCCCGGTTGCTTTCCTGCTGTCGGACAATGCGGTGATGATCGACTTTGGCGGCCCTTGGGAAGTGTTCTGCAACGTCAGCGTGCCGGGACGGGAGGGGACGCTGTTCCAGCTATACACGGTTGGCGCGACGGAGGCGCCGATCACTACCTATGGCGGCATGAAGATCGTGCCGAACTTCTCCATTGCCAACGCGCCGGCGCCAAGGGTGATCGTGGTTCCTGCGCAAACCGTGAGCGACCCGGCCGTGCTGGAGTGGCTGCGCCAGGCGTCGCGCACGGCGGACCTGACAATGTCGGTCTGCACCGGCGCGTTCATCCTGGCCCATGCGGGGCTATTGGACGGAAAGTCGGCAGTCACCCATCACGCCGCCTTCAAGGATTTCGCCATGAAGTTCCCGCGCGTTGCGCTCAAGCGCGGTGCACGGTTTGTCGAAGAAGGCAATATCGCTACCGCGGGCGGCCTCTCGTCCGGCATCGACCTGGCCTTGCGTGTGGTGGAGCGCTACTTTGGCCGCACCGTGGCGCGCAACACGGCCAATACCATGGAATACCAGGGGCAGGGCTGGCTGGACCCGTTCTCCAACAGCGCCTATGCCAAGGCACGCCGCTCGACCGGTCAGCATCCACTGTGCCCGGTTTGCGAAATGGATGTCGACAAGGCGAGCTCGTTCTCCACCACCTACCGCAAGCGCACGTATTACTTCTGCATGCAGGAGCACAGGAAGCTGTTCGAGGCGCATCCATCCAGCTTTATCTGATCACAGGGCCGCCACGTCGATGATGGCCTGCGCAAAGTCGCGCGGCGCTTCCTGTGGCAGGTTGTGGCCGATGCCGCCGCTCAGCGTGCGGTGCTGGTACTTGCCGGTAAATTTTTTCGCATAGGCAGCCGGCGGCGCGTGCGGTGCACCGTTGGCATCACCTTCCATCGTGATCGATGGCACGGTGATTGCAGGGCCGGTTGCCAGCCTGGCTTCCAGTGCATCGTATTTGCGTTCGCCATCGGCCAGGCCGAGGCGCCAGCGATAGTTGTGGACCACGATCTCAACGTGGTCCGGATTGTCGAATGCCGCCGCGCTGCGCGCAAAGGTGGCGTCGTCGAAGGCCCACCTGGGCGAGGCGGTTTTCCAGATCAGGCGGTTGAAGTCATTGCGGTTTGCCTCATAACCCAGCTTGCCGCGCTCCGTTGCGAAGTAGTACTGGTACCACCATTCGTACTCGGCCTGCGGCGGCAGCGGCTTCCTGTTGCCGGCCGGCGTACCGATCAGGTAGCCGCTGACCGACACCAGGCCTTTGCAGCGTTCCGGGAACAGGGCGGCGATGATGCAGGCGGTGCGCGCGCCCCAGTCGAAGGCGCCGAAGACCGCGCTCTCGATCTTCAGTGCATCCATCATGCCGATGATGTCGAGCGCGACGGCCGTCTGCTGCGCGTTGCGCAAGGCGTCTTTGGACAGGAAGCGCGTGGTACCGCAGGCCGCGGCGTTCTTGTAAGGGGCCTAGTATAGAAACGAAACGTATCTGGATTGTGTCAGGGTATATCATGCAGGTAGTTTCATAGAACTGGATTTGGCATGCTCATAGTGACTCACAGCGGCAAGTTCCACGCAGACGATGCGTGGGCGGTGGCTGTCCTCAACGTTTTGTATCCCGGCGCCGAGATCATCCGCACGCGCGACCAGGCCATCATCGACACGGCCGACTTTGCGGTGGATGTGGGCGGTGTCTGGGACCCGGCCACCGGCCGCTTCGACCACCATCAAAAAGGTTTCGACGTGGCGCGGCAGTCAGGCGTGCCTTACGCCAGCGCTGGGCTGGTGTGGCGCGAATACGGCGCGCGCTGCGTGGCTGCCCTGGCCCTGGCGCACACCGGACAGCAGCTGGCCGAAGGGCCGGCGCGCGAAATCGCTTACGGCATTGATGCCGATGTGGTGCAGTACCTCGACCTGTCGGACGTTGGCGCTGCGAAAAGCGCGCCCGGCGGCTATGGCCTGTCGGCGGTGGTTTCCGGCTACAACACCAACTGGCTCGATGAGCAAAGGCTGGGTTATGGCGAAGAGACGGAGGGGTTCCGGCTGTCGCAATTCCGCCGTGCGATGGCCTTGCTGACCGATGTCATGGCCAATGCCGTCAGGTACCGCGTTGCCGCCTTGCTGGCCCTGGAGCAGGTGCGCCAGGGCGAAGTGCTGGAAGGCGGCAAGGTCCTGTTCCTGAAGAATGGCGCGCTGCCTTGGAGCCAGGTGGTACGCAAGGAAATGCCGAAGGTGCTGTTCGTGATCAGCTACAGCATCGCCGAACAGCGCCACATGCTGCATACCGTTCCGGTGAGTACCGAGAGTTTCGATGCGCGCGCCGACTTGCCGCAGGCCTGGGCCGGACTGCGCGACGCCGAACTGGCGGCTGTCACCGGCGTGCCTGACGCCGGCTTTTGCCACAACGGCAGGTTTATCGCTTCCGCCAGGTCTTACGAGGGAATCCGGGCCATGGCTTCCCTCGCCCTGAAGGCCGTCGCTCCCGCTTAATTATTGCAGCCCATGGTGCGGATGCGGTCGTAGGCAGTCTTGGCTTGCACCAGCCCGTAGCCGTAGTATGGATCGCGGCCGGCCGCGCCCAGGTCAAGCGCAGTCTTGTCCAGCGTGCTGCGGATCTGGGCCGCGCTGCATTTCGGGAAGTAGCTCCACACCAGTGCAGCGACTGCCGATACGTGCGGTGTCGCCATCGAGGTGCCGTCAAACAGCGCATAGCTGGTTGCGTTCACTTGCAGGACCGCGGGCTGTCCCGCCTGTTGCAACAGGGAGGCGCCCAAGGTATCCGATACGCCGACTGAAGGGATGCTGGTCGCCGTTCCGCCCAGCGTGCCATTCAGCTCGCCGGCCACATTGTTGTATACCACCGCACCAATGCCGCCGCTGGCCTGGCAGTTGGTGACCTTGGCTGCGAAGGAGACCGAGCCGCGCTGGATCAGGCAGATCTTGCCCGCCATGGCGCCATCGACAGCAGTACCAAGCCCAAAGTTGGCGAGGACGCCCGATGCGGTGCCGGGCGGGGTGCCGTCCATCGGCAGCGGCGTGTAAATGACGTCGCTCACCTGCAGGGTCGCGGTGCGGCCGCTGCCCATCGGGACTGTCGACAGCACGCTGACACCGGGCGCCGACAACTCGACTTTTGGCGTGAACTGGGAGAAGCTGGCGACCTGCCTGTTTTCGTCCAGCGCGCCGATCGACATCACGCTGCTATAGCCGGCGGGATAGGATTGGGTATTGTTGCCGTCGTTGCCGGCGGCGGCAATCGACAGCACGCCGCGCTTGGCCAGGCCGGCGAAGGCGCGTTCCTCCGCGATGCTCGACTCTTCGCCGCCAAGTGACATGCTGATCACATTGGCGCCCGCTGCGCCGCACTTGTTGGCGGCCCCGATCAGGGTCGAAGTGTAGGTCCATTCGTCGGCGCTGAAAACTTTGACGATGTGGATGTTCAACTGGCGCCCCGGATTGACGCCGACCACGCCGACGCCGGCATTGTTGATGGCGGCAATGGTGCCGGCTACGTGGGTGCCGTGGTGCAGTTCATCGGTGAACCAGTTGCCGGTGCCGGGATTGCTGTTGCCGCTGAGCCGGTTGCCGTTCAGGTCTTCATGCGCCAGGTCGATGCCGGAGTCGATGATGCACACCGTGCGGTTGCTGGCATAGGTGTCGGGCAACTGGTCGGCCTGGACCATGCCGATGCCATAAGGCACCAGCTGGCCCGGCAAATAGGGACTCCCGGTCGATGGCATGCTGGCGCTGAAGGGGCGGCGTTTCTTGTCCTCTTCCACGAATTCGATCTGTGCATTCTTGCGCAGCGTGGCCAGTTCGCTGCCGGGGACTTCGGCCGCTGTGGCGTTGATTTCCGCCAGGTCCTGTACCACCTTGCCGCGCGCTGACGCGATAGCTGCTTTGCCGTTGGCCGCGCCGCCGGCCTTGAAGCCGACAATGACGCGTATGTCGCCGGCTGCGGCGCTGGCGACAGGGAACTGGGCGCTGAGGGCTGCCGCCAGCACGCTCATGGCGAGTTTGGCGCGCGGATTTCTGCTCTGTTTTTTGAACATGATGAGTCCTGGGATCGAATGTGGAATGAATGGCCTTGGACAACAGAAGAAGACAGCCGCGGGTAGCGGCTATCAAATTGATGCTAGGTGGCTTCAACCCTGAGGTCAACCGCAACATTGGCTTTCCCCGCAAAATTGACCAGGAAACTACACAAATTCCATATGGAAATAGGCAAAAAAAACGCCACCCGAAGGTGGCGTTCTGCCCCAGGAGGAAGCTTAGAACTGGTTCATGGTGTTGTCTTTACCGCCTGCCTTCAAGGCAGCTTCGCCGCTGAAGTATTCCTTGTGGTCGTCGCCGATGTCCGAACCGGACATGTTCTGGTGCTTGACGCAGGCGATACCCTGGCGGATTTCCTTGCGCTGCACGCCGGCCACGTAGCCCAGCATGCCCTGGTCGCCGAAGTATTCCTTGGCCAGGTTGTCGGTCGACAGTGCCGCGGTATGGTAGGTTGGCAGGGTGATCAGGTGGTGGAAGATGCCTGCATCGCGCGCCGCATCAGCCTGGAAGGTGCGGATCTTCTCGTCTGCCTCGAGTGCCAGTGCGGTGCTGTCGTACTCGACATTCATCAGGGCGGCGCGGTCGTAGGACGACACGTCCTCGCCTGCAGCCTTCATGCGGTCGTAGGCTTGCTGGCGGAAGTTCAGGGTCCAGTTGAACGATGGGCTGTTGTTGTAGACCAGCTTGGCGTTCGGGATCACCTTGCGGATTTCCTTGACCATGCCGCCGATCTGGCCGATATGCGGTTTTTCGGTTTCGATCCACAGCAGGTCGGCGCCGTTCTGCAGCGAGGTGATGCAGTCCAGGACGCAACGTGCTTCGCCGGTGCCGGAGCGGAACTGGAACAGGTTGGAAGGCAGGCGCTTAGGACGCAGCAGCTTGCCGTCGCGCTTGATGATCACGTCGCCGTTGCCCAGGGCGTCGGCCGCCACTTCGTCGCAGTCCAGGAATGCGTTGTACTGGTCGCCCAGGTCGCCAGGCTTGCTGGTGACGGCGATCTGCTTGGTCAGGCCGGCGCCCAGCGAGTCGGTACGCGCCACGATGATGCCGTCGTCCACGCCCAGTTCGAGGAAGGCGTAACGCACAGCACGGATCTTGGCCAGGAAGTCTTCGTGTGGCACGGTGACTTTGCCGTCCTGGTGGCCGCACTGCTTCTCGTCGGACACCTGGTTTTCGATCTGGATGCAGCAGGCACCCGCTTCGATGAACTGCTTGGCCAGCAGGTAGGTCGCTTCGGCGTTGCCGAAACCGGCGTCGATGTCGGCGATGATCGGCACGACGTGGGTGACGTGGTTGTCGATCTTGTCCTGGATGGCTTTCTTGGCGTCGCCGCTGGCGGCGTCGAGCTGGCGGAACAGGCCGCCCAGTTCGCGCGCGTCAGCCTGGCGCAGGAAGGTGTACAGCTCTTTGATGAGGGCCGAGACGGCGGTTTTTTCATGCATCGACTGGTCCGGCAGCGGGCCGAACTCGGAGCGCAGTGCAGCGACCATCCAGCCCGACAGGTAGAGGTAGCGGCGGTCGGTGCTGTTGAAGTGCTTCTTAATCGAGATCATTTTTTGCTGGCCGATGAAACCGTGCCAGCAACCCAGGGACTGGGTGTACTGGGATGGGTCGGCATCGTAGCGGGCCATGTCGGCGCGCATGATCTTGGCGGTGTAGCGGGCAATGTCCAGGCCGGTCTTGAACCTGTTCTGGGCGCGCATACGGGCGGCCGCTTCCGGGCTGATGGCGTTCCAGGCGCTGCCGTTGCGTTCCTTCAGGGCTGCGATGGCTTGGATGTCGTCTTGGTAGTGGGACATGGTCTATTCCTAGCAAAAAAGCGGATTAAAAAAGGCGAAGCACTTGGAATAATGATAGGCCGTTCTTTTGCGATGCACCATGTCTTATATAAGACATATAAGTTATATTTTATCGTTTAAATTCAATGAGATATTTTGCAATTACCATGATATGAAATTGCTTTTCGCGGAATGAACTGTTCGGTATGATGCGCCGCCAAGCAATTTTCTACGATATGAGATCAGGATTTTGCAATGTGAAATGCGCTCATTTGGGCAGCACCGGCATCACCCCGCTTTGGTCTTCCTCGCTGCTGTCGACGTTGCCGAAATGGACTTCGAGGTCCTGGGTCGGCTGGAAATTCAACAGGCGCACCTGGTAGGTACGTGCGTCGATCTTCTTGAAGGTGCCAGGGAAGCACAGGCTGATCAGTTCATCGGGCTTGCGCTTGACGATATTCAGGGTGAAATCTTCGATGCCGCGCTTCCAGGTGTTGCCGGTGGTGAGGATGTAGGACACGTTATGCGTGTTGACATAGCCATTGTTGCGCGCCTCCACCTTGGCACGCGCGTTCAGGTAGCTCTTGTCGGTGCAGTAGACTTTCGCGAAGTCCTCGTGCATGCCGGATTCGCCGGGGCCGCCGGCGACGAAGGGGCGGTAGTCATGGTGCACGCGCACGACTTTATTGGCAGGGAATTTCTGGCTCCAGACGTAATTGACTTCCACCTTCCAGGTCGGCTCACCATTATCCTTGTCCAGCAGGCCCAGCTTGGTCATCTGTTTGGCTTGCTGTCCAGTGAACGCGGCGGCCCTGCCCGACTTTGCGCCAAAGCTGGGCGAGTAGGCGATTTCCTTGTTGCTGAAACCAAGTTTTCGCAGTTGCGCCGTGACGTCCTTGCCATCAGGCAAGCGAGCTACCATCCGGCTCTGGAACGACACCGGCTTGCCGTCTACCCGGATGGAAAAACCGTCAGGCTGGCCGTAGTAGGTATCGCTGTCCTGTTGCGCGGCAGGGTAGGGCGGCAACGGGAAAACAATGGTTTCTTCGACATCGCTGGCCGATTCGTTCAGGAATTCATAGTCGACACTGATCAGGTTGTGGCTGATATTCAGCACTTCCTTTTTCATGGCAATGGCGTCGGTCTTGCCGAATACGATGCCGCCAACGCCAACTGCGGCAATGCCGTCGTTGGCCAGCGCGGCGCTGGATAGGGTGAGCGCCGCAATGGCGAGGTGCAAGTGTTTATTCATGGTAAGTAATTATATTGTTAATAATGGAATAGCTGCGCGCTCCTGGGGCGCCGATGGCGCTACATTGGCATTTTCCCCAGGAGGCCGGCCATGACTATCAAAGGAAGTTGCCATTGTGGTGCCGTCGCATTCGAGATCGATGGCGAAATTCCCCCTCAGCTCACGCGTTGTACCTGCTCCTTCTGCGCCAAGCGCGGTGCGCTGCTGGCCTATTTTCCCCCGGGCCAGTTCAAACTGGTGCCGGCACCGTCGGGCGACAGCGCCTATCGCTGGAAGACCAGGGCTGTGGCGCACCATTTCTGCCCGCTGTGCGGCTGCGCTACCTTTTCTGATTCTCCTGACTTCCAGCTCGACGGCAGCTGGGATGGCCATACCCGCCGCATCGGCGTCAATGCGCGCCTGTTCGACGGCTTTGATGCTGCCACGGCCGCTGTGACCGTGATCGACGGCAAGCACCTGTGGTGAGCTGCGGCGAAAATTAAAGAATTTTCACCATGGCAAATTCCCGATTATATAATCGATAACCTTTATTTTTATATAGGAACTACCCAGAGTGAAGCTACTTACCGCCATCCTGCTCAGCGCAGGAATCCTGTCGCCAGCATTCGCCGCCGCGCCAGCCGTACCGGCCAAGGCCGCCGCTGCCAAGGCCGCCGCCGTCAAAGTCACCTCGGTCGAGGGCATTACCGAATACCGCCTGGCCAATGGCCTGCGCGTGCTGCTGTTCCCGGACGCGAGCAAGCCGACGCTGACCACCAACATCGTCTACATGGTGGGTTCGCGCCACGAGAACTACGGCGAGACCGGCATGGCCCACTTGCTGGAACACCTGCTGTTCAAGCCGACCGCCAACTTCGGCATCAAGAAAGGCAGCAAGACTCCGGTGGAAGTGCTGAACCAGACCGGCGGCCGCTTCAACGGCACCACCTGGTATGACCGCACCAATTACTTCTCGACCTTCCCGGCCAACGACGACAACCTGAAGCTGATGCTGGAGCTGGAAGCGGACCGCATGGTCAATTCGCCGATCAGCCAGGATGACCTGTGGAACAACAAGACCCAGAAGGGCGAAATGACCGTCGTGCGTAACGAATTCGAACGGGGCGAAAGCGATCCGTTCCGCGTCACGCTCGAGCGCACCATGTCGGTTGCCTTCGACTGGCACAACTACGGCAAATCGACCATCGGCGCCCGCTCCGATATCGAAGGCGTCAGCATCGACCGCCTGCGCGCGTTCTACCAGCGCTACTACCAGCCGGACAACGCGATCCTGATGGTTGCCGGCCGCTTCGACGAAGCCAGGGTGCTGGCCCAGATCAACGAACTGTTCGGAAAAATCCCGAAGCCGACGCGCGTGCTGGCCCCAACCTATACCGCCGAACCGACCCAGGATGGCGAGCGTTCGGTCACCATCCGCCGCACCGGCGGCACCCAGATCGTGGCCGCCGGCTACCACGTGGCCCCGGCCAGCCATGACGATGCGGCAGCCCTGCAGGTGCTTGGCCGTATCCTGTCCGAAGCACCAGGCGGCCGACTGCACAAAGCCCTGGTCGATGCCAAGCTGGCGTCTTCCGTGATGGACCTGGATTTCAACCAGATGGAGCCGGGCTACCGCCTGTTCGCAGCGGTCGTGCCGAAGGACGGCCAGACCGCCGCGGTGGAAGAGGCGATGCTGAAGGCGCTGGAGGACATCAAGTCCAACCCGTTGACCGCAGCAGAAGTAGAGCGCGCCAAAGCTTCGATCGCCAAAGACATCGACCAGACCGTCAACGACACCGCCCGTTTCACCATCGCCCTGACTTCGGCGCAAGCCGCCGGCGACTGGCGCCTGTTCCACCAGCGCCGCGACCAGGTCGAGAAAATCGATGTGGCAGCAGTGCAGGCGGTTGCGCTGAAATACCTGAAACCTGCGAACCGCACCCTGGCGCGCTTCATTCCTACCGAAGGGGCGGACCGCACCGAAGTGCCGAAGACGCCTGACGTGGCAGCACTGGTCAAGGACTACAAAGGCCGTGCAGCGGTGGCACAGGGCGAAGTGTTTGACCCGAGCCCGGACAACATCGAGAAGCGCACCCAGCGTTCAGTACTGGCCAACGGCATGAAGCTGGCGCTGCTGCCAAAGAGCACCAAGGGCAACACTGTCAGCGCATCGATCCAGCTGCGCATGGGAACGGCCGAGAACCTGGCGGGCAAGGCCATCATCGGCGACCTGACCGCATCGTTGCTGTTGAGCGGTACCGAGCGACTGTCGCGCCAGGAAGTCAAGGATGCGCTGGATAAGCTGAAGGCAAACGTGAACGTCAACGGTGGCGCGGAAGGCGTGACGGTCAACCTGACCACCACGCGCGACAACCTGGCGGCAGCACTGGACTTGCTGGGCGAATCGCTGATGAAACCGGCGCTGACGGCGAAAGACTTCTCCGAGCAGCAGCGCGATATGATCTCCGGCACCGAGCAGCAACTGACCGAGCCGCAGCCACTGGCCAGCAACGCGATGCGGCGCCTGACCAATACTTTCCCGGCCGGCCACCCGCATCACACCATGACCCTGCCGGAGCAGTTGGCGGAACAAAAGGCTGCGACGCTGGAGCAAGTCAAAGCCTTCCACAAAGCCTACTATGGCGCCGGTAACGCGACCCTGTCCGTGGTTGGCGACTTCGACATCGCCGCAGTGCAGGCGCAGGCAGCCAGGCTGTTCGGCAACTGGAAGGCGGAGCAGCCGTACGTCCGCATCGCCAGCGAAATGAAGCAGGTGGCAGGCCAGGCCATCTCGCTGGAGACTCCGGACAAAGCCAACTCGGTCCTGTTCGCGATCCAGCCAGTGCCGATGAAGGATGATGCCGCGGCCTACCCGGCCCTGCTGATGGGTAACTACATGCTTGGCGGCGGCGCCTTGCGCAGCCGTTTGGCCGACCGCATCCGCCAGAAAGAAGGCCTGTCGTATGGCGTGGGCTCGCAGCTGTCGGTGCCGTCGCGCGATCCGGCCGGCCTGTGGCTGGCCTTCGCGATCAGCGCGCCGCAAAACACCGCCAAGGTAGAAGCTGCGCTGCGTGAGGAACTGTCCAAGGCGCTCAAGGACGGTTTCACCGACGCTGAACTGGCCGATGCCAAGAAAGCCTGGCTGCAATCGCAGCAAGTGGGCCGTACCGGTGACGCCAGCCTGGCTGGGCGCCTGGCGAGCTACCTGAGCTTCGAGCGCACCATGGCCTTCGAGAAGGACCTGGAAGCCAAAGTCAGTGCGTTGACCGTAGCACAGGTGAACGAGGCACTGCGCGCTCACTTGAAGCCGGAAGCGGTTTCGGTGATCAAGGCCGGTGACTTTGCCAAAGCCGCAGCCGGTGCAGCCGGTGCGGCGCCAGCCTCCAAGCCGTAATTGAAGTTCCCCGCCGCTTCGCGCGGCGGGTCTCCCCTTAAGCGCCGAGCAGCGCCTCGAGCTTGTCGAAGGATCCGCTCCAGCCCTGCGTCATGCTGGCGCGGTGCTCGAGGAAGGCCGCCAGTTCGGCCGCCGTCGCTTTGCCTTCCACTTCCCACGTTACCGTCACCCGGGTGCGATTCGGCGCTTCGGCAGCGAATTGCACCGTGGTTCGCATGGTTTCCGGCCATACCGGCGCCATTGGATGGCGCGCGATGTTTTCGTTCTCGTCGCAGAATTGCTGGGTGTAGACCAGCAGGTCGGGGCGGCGGATCTCTTCGTAATGGGCGCGGCCATACATGGTGATGGCCGCATTGCTCATGCAGTACAGCGATGCGCCGCCGGAGCGAATGTCTGCGCGCAGGAAGCGCATCTCCATGCCGGTAGGCGGAAGCCAGCGGGCCAGGTGCTCGGGCTTGGTCCACATGTCGAACACGGTTGCCAGCGGCGCCTCGAAGCTGCGGTTGATGACGAACTTGTCCTGGTCCGCCAGGCGCTTGCCCAGGTATTCGGCCAGGCGGTCCCAGGTCGAATCGCCATTGGCGTGGCGGATGAACTGGCGGGTCTGGGCGGCAGCTTGCGCATCGGCCAGGGCCATGGTCATGTCCATGCGGGTCTTGCCATCCACCTCTTCAAACAGGACGGTGACGCGGAACAGCGGCGGCGTGTCTTCGGTGGCGCCGTGGTCGTAGACCAGCTTATGCAGCGGCTCCACCACGTGATAGGTGGTCATGTTGGGGAAGTCGGTGCCGTCCGGGCCGTGCATGGTGTAGCGCCAGGTTCCGCCGACGCGCAGGTCCTTGCTGTGCGTGGTCAGCGTGAAGCCGCGCGGCCCCCACCATTGCGCCACTTGGGCTGGATCGTTCCACGCATCCCAGACTGCCTGCACGGGCGCGTCATAGCTGCGGATAATGCGAATCTCATTCGGGGCAGTGAATTCAGGCATTTTCATCTCCTTCAGGTGGGTTTTTTGCAGTGACGGTTTTCAGGTAGGCCTCGAGGCGGTCGAAACTTTCTTCCCAGAACCCGCGGTATTGCTCCATCCAGCCGGCGGCGTCCTTCAGCCCTTGGCCATTGATCTTGCACGAGCGCCATTGCGCCTTGCGCGTCTTGGTGATGAGGCCGGCCTTTTCGAGCACCTGCAAATGTTTGGTGATAGCAGGCAAGCTCATCTCGTCCAGGAAAGGCTCGGCCAGGTCGGAAACATTGGCCTCTCCCAGCGACAGCCGCGCAAGCATGGCGCGCCGGGTCGGGTCTGCCAGCGCAGAAAAGGTTTGGCTGAGAGGATCTTGCATCGAATTTCACCAATCGATTAATTAACTGATTGGTTTAATATAGGCCGGAGAAGGGATGGCGTCAAGCGCGTCCTGTCCCGGAAAGAAAAACGCCGATCGTGAGGATCGGCGTTTTCAGGGGGGGCTTCGGCTTACGACTTGCGTGGCTTGCGGCGCGCAATGGCAATGCCTGCCAGGCCCAGCGACAGCAGCAGCATGCTGGCTGGTTCCGGGATGTCATTCGGCGTGGTGGTGTTGCTGAAGGAGAAGCTCAGGTCATTGAATTCGAAGGGGCCGTTGTACAGGTCTTCGAAGCTCACCAGCGTGGTGTTGGGAAGCCAGTTGCCCTGCACGCGTGCGTGGAACGAGCCATCTTGGTTGCGGCCGGCCAACCCGGTGAAATAGTCCGAATTGGTGTTGTTGACGTGCAGGCGGAAGACGAGTTCGCTAGCCACGGCAAAGCTGCCCAGGTCCACAGTCGCGCCAATGGCCGAGCCATGATTATTGAACAGGAAAATGTCGTTGCCCGCGATGCCGTCATTGGTGACGAGGTACAGGTCATTGCTGTACGAAGCGGAATTGCCCTCGTAGCGCGCGACAATATTGGCGGTGCTGCCAACCAGCACAGGATTGCCTTCGGTGCCGGTGGTGGCGATCGGGAAGGCAAAGGCTGACAGCGGGGCGATCAGTGCGATGGCAGCCAAGAGCTGGCGAAGAAGTTTCATTGAGAATCCCAAGGGTTGACAAAGACTCAACAGGATTAGCACAAATCATGCCATAGCAACAATATTGTTGGTTTCGCTTGTAGTTACAAGCGGTTACGCCTTGTTTTACTAGTGAAATTCATTGCCTGGATGGCAATGTGTAAAATTTCCCGACAAAAACAAAAATGCCACACGAAGGTGGCATTTTTAGCTCCAGGACAAGCTTCGTGCAGGCCTTAGAAATAGTAATTGCCCGAGATGCCAACGTGCTCGGCTTTCACTTCCACGGGACGGAAACGGCTCTTGACGTCGAACTTCTCATTCACGTAACGCACTTTAATGCTCGCTTGCGGCGAGAACATATACTCCGCCTCTACCAGGCCGCTCAGGGTGTTGTCGAACTTCACGTCGTCGATATCGGCCACACCGCTTCCGCTCAGCTTGGCGCCCGATACATAGCGCAGGCCGGTGCCGATCTTCCATTGCTGGTTGATGTGATAGAAGGCCATGGCTTCTACCGGGACGCGCTGGAACGTCAGGCTGCCATTTTGCGCGGACTGCTCGTCCACGTGGAAGTTGACGCTGGTTTGCGCGGAAAACTGCTCATTGATGCGGAATTCCAGGCCAGCGGTGAAGTACACGCCGGAGCCGGCTTTGATGCTGGCCGTGTCGCCGTTGGTGTACTCGGCGGTGGCCAGTTTGTCGCCGCCGGTGCTGGCGCCGATGCCGACAAAGCCGCGAACGGTCTTGGCCGGGGCGGCAACTTCCTGGGCGAACGAAGACGAGGCGATTGCCAGCGCGGCGAGGGCGAATACAGCTTTTTTCATGCTTTTGATCTCTTGTTGAAAAACTTGCTAAGGGGAAATATAAACGCGAGATGGTATCATCTTGATACCTTCTTAAAATGCGCTAATTCTCACCAAATCAAAAGCCATTGCACAAAACAAAAACGCCGATCGCAAGGATCGGCGTTTTTACTTTTTATTCTTGGTGGCCCGGGGCGGAATCGAACCACCGACACAAGGATTTTCAATCCTCTGCTCTACCAACTGAGCTACCAGGCCAAGAGGCAGCATTATAGCAGGCAATCCTTGGTTTGCAATAGCCTTTTTCTGTTGTGGGAAAGTTATAATGCGCGCATGAACAAGCCCACGCATCACCATATGCAGACTGCGGTCTGCATCGTTGGCAATGGCGCCATTGCCAAGACGGCCGCCCTGGCGTTTGCCCAGTCCGGATTGAGTGTGACCTTGCTGGCGCCGGCTCCGCCGCCGGCCCGCCCGGACGAGGCGAGCTGGGACGTCCGCGTGTTCGCCATCAACCACACTGCCCACCGCCTGCTTGATTCCCTGAAAGTGTGGGGCGCGATGGATCAGGCGCGTATTGCCCCGGTCGACGCCATGCTGGTCAATGGCGACGGCAGCAAGGCCGGCGCGCTGAACTTCGATGCCTACGGCGCCCACACCGGCACATTGTGCTGGATCGTGGAGGACCGCAACCTGAACCAGGCGCTGGATGCCGCGCTGCGTTTCGCCCAGAACGTGCATTTCGTGCACGGCCAAGCGGTCGCGCTGAAACACGACGAGCAGGGCGCGGTGATCACCATGGACGATGGTTCCCACCTGGGCGCCTCGCTGGTGGTTGGCGCCGACGGCGCCCAGTCCTGGGTGCGCGGCCAGTGCGATATCGGCCTCGATTACCGCCCGTACAACCAGAGCGGCGTGGTGTCCAACTTCGCTTGCGAACTGCCGCACCACGGCGTTGCGCACCAGTGGTTTACTGGCGAGCAGGGCATCGTGGCCCTGCTGCCGCTGCCGGGCAACCAGGTTTCGCTGGTGTGGTCTGCGCCGGACACGCTGGCCGATTCCCTGTGCCGCGAAGGCGCCACTGCGCTGGCCGAACGGCTGGCCGCCTTTGCCCATGAAAAGCTGGGCAAGCTGGCGCCGCTGCAGCCGGAAGTGGTCAAGGCCTTCCCGCTGCGGCTGATGCGCCCGCATTCGATGGTGGCGCCGCGCGTGGCCCTGGTGGGTGATGCTGCCCACGTGGTGCACCCGCTGGCCGGCCACGGCATGAACCTGGGCTTCGGCGATGTGCAGGAATTGGTGAAAGCCGTGGCGGAACGGGAAGAGCACCGTTCCATCGGCGATGACCGCGTGCTGGCGCGCTATGCCCGTGCACGCAAGGAAGAAGTCAGCCTGATGCTGGCCACAACGGATGGACTGGAGCGACTGTTCGCCACCGATCTCGAACCGGTGCGCGCAGTGCGTAATTTCGGGCTAAACTTGCTGGATAAATTGCCGGGCGTAAAGCGCCGGCTGATCTCACATGCCCTCGGAAAGCTGTAAGCGGAGAACCTATGAAGAAGAGTAAGCTGGTTTTGGCAATGGCCTCGGTCATGCTGATGTCCTGTGCGGATGCGCAGAATGGAAAAGAAGAAGCGCAAGTGCGCAAAGCCCTGGCCGAGCGCCTGAACGGCGTCAAGATCGACTCCATCAGGAAGGCCCCGATCCCCGGGATGTATGAAGTGGCGATCGGCAATGAGCTGCGCTACACCGACCCGACCGGCCGCTACCTGCTGGAAGGCCACATCCTTGACCTGCAGACCCGCACCGACCTGACCCAGGCCCGCATCGATGACCTGAACAAGATCAAGTTCGACGACCTGCCTTTCGAACTGGCGCTGAAGTCCGTCAAGGGCAACGGCAAGCGCGTGATGGCGATTTTCGAAGATCCGAACTGCGGCTATTGCAAGCGCTTCCGCCAGACGACCCTGGCCAGTACGGATAACGTGACCGTGTACACCTTCCTGTACAACATCCTGTCGCCGGATTCTTTCACCAAGTCGCAGAACATCTGGTGCTCGTCCGACCGCAATAAGGCTTGGGACGACTGGATGTTGAACGGCAAGGCAGC
Organism: Duganella sp. Root336D2; assembly: GCF_001425005.1. GTDB lineage: Bacteria > Pseudomonadota > Gammaproteobacteria > Burkholderiales > Burkholderiaceae_D > Rugamonas. The sequence continues at coordinate 359,863 of NZ_LMDB01000038.1, forward strand.
GCCGGCAGCGCCGAATGGCTGCACTTCGCCTAACGACAAGGTACTGGCCCTGGGCCAGAAAATGAGCATCAATGGCACGCCGGCGATCTTCTTCGCTGACGGTAGCCGCATTGCAGGAGCCGTTGACCAGCGTGCGCTGGAAGCAAAGTTCGCCACCATTAAGTAAAAATGCGGGTTCAGGTCCAACTAACTAGGGAGCTGGCATGGTCACATTGAACATCAACGGGCGCGACGTGCAAGTCGACGCCGATCCTTCCACGCCCATCCTGTGGGCCTTGCGCGATAACCTCAATATGACCGGCACCAAGTTTGGCTGCGGCATGGCGATGTGCGGTGCGTGCACGGTGCACCTGGAAGGGCAGGCGATCCGTTCCTGCGTGACGCCGATTTCGGCGGCGGTGGGGCAGAAGATCAGCACCATCGAAGCCATGTCAGCCGACAAGGTGGGCAAGGCGGTGCAGGATGCCTGGGTCAAGCACGATGTGCCGCAATGTGGCTACTGCCAGAGTGGCCAGGTGATGAGCGCAACGGCCCTGCTGCGCACCAACAAGGCGCCGAGTGATAGCGATATCGACAACGCCATGTCGGGCAATATCTGCCGCTGTGGTACCTATCAACGGATCCGCGCCGCCATCAAGGACGCCGCGAAATCCATCGCTTAAGGGAGTCCGCCATGCGCAAAGAATGGTTCATGGCAGCTCAAGCGGACGATGCGGCTCCTGAAGGGGTGTCGCGCCGTTCTTTCCTGAAGGCCGGCAGTGGCCTGCTCCTCGGCTTCTACGTGGCCAGTGGCGGCGGGCGCTTTGCCCGGGCGCTGGCTGCCGATGCGCCGGCCAAGCCGCCGGTGGCGCCCAACGCTTTCCTGCATATCGCGCCTGACAATACCGTCACCATCCAGGTCAACCGGCTCGAATTCGGCCAGGGCGTGCATACCGCGCTGCCGATGCTGATCGCCGAAGAACTCGACGCGGACTGGTCGCAGGTGCGCTCTTCGCTGGCGCCGGCCGGCGATCCGTACAAAGACCCTAATTTCGGCATCCAGATGACGGGCGGCTCCACCGCCGTCAAGCACTCCTGGCAGCAGCACCGCGAAATCGGCGCCCGGGCACGCGCCATGCTGGTTGCCGCGGCGGCCGAGCAGTGGAAAGTTCCTGTTTCCCAGGTGCGTGCTTCGAAGGGCGTGCTAACTGGCCCCGCCGGACAGAACGCGACTTACGGCGCCATGGCCGATGCGGCCATGAAGCAGCCGGTGCCGAAAGAAGTCAAACTGAAAGACCAGAAGGACTTCGCCATCATCGGCAAGCCGACGCCGCGCCTGGATGCGCGCGCCAAGTCGAGCGGCACCCAGCAATTCGGCATGGACTTCAAGCCTGAGGGCGCCAAGGTTGCGCTGGTGGTGCGTGCCCCGGTGTTTGGCGGCAAAGTGAAGAAGTTCGATGCTTCCAGGGCCAAGGCCATTCCGGGCGTGATCGATGTCATCAAGGTCGATACCGACCGTGGCGGCAGCGGCCTGGCCGTGGTGGCGAACGGCTATTGGCCGGCCAAACAGGCCCGCGAGGCGCTGGTGGTCGAGTGGGATACCGAGGGCCTGGAAAAGGTCAGCAGCAAGAAGCAGCTCGCCGAGTACAAGGCGCTGGCGAAGAAGCCCGGCACGCCGGTGAAGAAGGCCGATATCGCGGCCATCGCCAAGGCGCCGAAGAAGATCAGTGCGACCTATGAATTCCCTTACCTGGCGCACGCGCCAATGGAGCCGCTGAACTGCGTGGTGGACTTGAAGGGCGATTCCTGCACCATCTGGGCGGGCAGCCAGTTCCAGACCCTGGACGCGGTGGCTGCCGCCAAGGCGGCCGGCCTGACGCCGGACAAGGTCACGCTGAACACCATGATGGCAGGCGGCGGTTTCGGCCGCCGGGCGGTGCCGACTTCCGACTACATCGTGGAAGCGGTGAATGTGGCCAAGGCCTGGGGCAAGGGGCCGGTCAAGCTGATCTGGAGCCGCGAGGACGATATCAAGGGCGGCTACTACCGTCCTTCCCATGTGCACCAGGCCGATATCGGCTTTGATGCCAAGGGCAATATCGTTGGCTGGAACCATGTGATTGTCGGCCAGTCCATCATCACCGGCACGCCGTTCGAACCGATGATGGTGAAGGATGGCGTGGACGCGACCATGGTCGAGGGCATGGGCGACCCGTATTCGGTGCCGATGAACCTGAGCGTGCACAATGTGACGGCCAATGTGCCGGTGCTGTGGTGGCGCTCCGTCGGTTCGACCCACACGGCCTTCGTGATGGAGACCCTGATCGACGAGGCGGCACATGTCGCCAAGATGGATCCGGTGGAATACCGGCGCAAGCTGATCGACCCCAAACATGCACGCCAGTTGGCGGCGCTGAACCTGGCGGTGGAGAAGTCGGGCTACGGCAAGGCCAAGCTGCCCAAAGGCCAGGCCTGGGGCGTGGCGCTGCATGAATCGTTCGAAACTTCCGTGGCATACGTCGTGGTGGCGTCGATGAAGAATGGCCAGCCCAAGCTGCACAAGGTAACCGCCGGCGTGCATTGCAACCTGCCGGTGAACCCGATGACCATCGAGGCGCAGGTCCAGGGCGCGGCCTTGATGGGCCTCGGCACTACCTTGCCCGGCGCGGCGATCACGCTGAAAGATGGCGTGGTTGAACAGTCGAACTTCAGCGACTACACGGTGGCGCGCATGACGGACATGCCGGTGGTGGAGGTGTTCACCGTCGCATCGACCGACAATCCGACCGGCATGGGCGAGCCTGGCTTGCCTCCGCTGGCTCCGGCCTTGGCCAACGCAGTGTTCAAACTGACCGGCAAACGCGTTCGCAAGCTGCCGTTCGACCTGTCCACAGCTTAAGGCGGGCATCGCACGTGGCCGCCCCAACTGCCGCCATCGCGTCCGCCGTAGTTGCGGACGCAGGCGCCGTGGGGAGCGCAGTGGTGGGCGTCCTGCTGGCGGCAGGCCGCGGCAGCCGTTTCGATCCCACTGGCGAGCGCTATAAGCTGCTGCAGGCGCTGCCGAATGGCGATCCGGTCGTTGTGGCCAGTGCCCGCGCCTTGCTGGCAGCCGTGCCGCGCGTATTCGCCGTGGTGCGCCCGGAAGACGCGGCAACGGCAGGCTTGTTGCGCGGCCTTGGCTGTGAAGTTGTCGTTTGCGCCAACGCTGGAGATGGCATGGCCGCTTCGCTGGCATGCGCTGTGCAGCACGCGCGCGATGCCGGCGGCTGGCTGATCGCGCTGGCCGATATGCCTTATGTGCAGCCGGCCACAATGGCCGCGCTGGCAGGCGCGGTCGGGCAGGGCGGCAGCGCCTCAGGCACTGCGGCCATCGCGGCACCGGTGCACGAAGGCCGGCGCGGCAACCCGGTCGCCTTCGGCCGTACCCACCTGCAAGCCTTGCTGGCGCTGGCCGGCGACCAGGGCGCCCGCAGCATCTTGAAGAACAACCCGGTTAACGAACTGACGGTGAACGATCCCGGCATCCTGCAGGACATCGACACGCCGTCCGACATCCAATGAAAAGCAAAAAAATCAGCTATACCATCGCCGCCCAAGACCCGGCCACCCATATGTTCCAGGTCGCGATGACGATTGAGACCCCGGCGCCGGAGGGGCAGGTCCTGGTGCTGCCGGCCTGGATCCCCGGCAGCTACATGATCCGCGAATTCTCGCGCAATATCGTGCAGATCCGCGCCGAAGCCGGCGGCCAGCCGGTGGAACTGGCGAAGCTGGACAAGCACTCCTGGCAGGCTGCGCCTTGCAAGGGCAAGCTCACGGTGCACTACGAAGTCTATGCCTGGGACCTGTCGGTGCGGGCCGCCCACCTCGACCAGACCCACGGCTTCTTCAACGGCACCAGCGTGTTCCTGCGCGCCGTTGGCCAGGAAGGCGAGCCGCATGTGGTCGACATCCAGCGCCCGGCCCATGAGGCAGCGGCCAAATGGCGCGTCGCTACGGCCCTGCCGGAACTGAAGGCCAAGCGCTACGGCTTCGGCACCTACATCGCGCAGGACTACGACGAATTGATCGACAGCCCGGTCGAAATGGGCACGTTTGAAATTGCCAGCTTCAAGGCTTTGGGCGTGCAGCACGACGTGGTGTTCACCGGCCGCGTGCCCAACCTCGATATCGCCCGCGTCTGCGCCGACCTGAAACAGATCTGCGAGGCGCAGATTGCCTTCTTCGAGCCGCGCACGAAAAAAGCGCCGATGGAACGCTACGTCTTCATGACCATGGTAGTGGGCGACGGCTATGGCGGCCTGGAACACCGTGCCTCCACGGCGCTGTTCTGCTCCCGTGCCGACCTGCCCACCACCGCGCAGAAAGGCAAGGAGCCAAGTGAAGGCTATATGAAGTTCCTCGGCCTGTGCAGCCACGAGTATTTCCACACCTGGAACGTCAAGCGCATCAAGCCGGCGGTGTTCGCGCCTTACGATTACCAGGTGGAGAACTACACCCCGCTGCTTTGGCTGTTCGAAGGCTTTACCAGCTATTACGACGACCTGATGCTGGTGCGCGCCGGCCTGCTGTCGGAAGAGGGCTACTTCAAGATGCTGGGCAAGACCGCCGGCGCCGTGCTGCGCGGCAGCGGCCGCAGCAAGCAAAGCGTGGCCGATTCCAGCTTCGACGCCTGGGGCAAGTATTATCGCCAGGATGAAAACTCGCCGAACGCCATCGTCAGCTACTACGCCAAGGGCTCGCTGATCGGCCTGGGCCTGGACCTGACCATTCGCGCCAAGACCAACGGCAAGCGCTCGCTGGACGACATCATGCGCGCGCTGTGGCAAAAGTTCGGCCGCGATTTCTATAATGGCAAAGCGCGCGGCGTCACGCCGGAAGAGGTGGAAGCGCTGTTCGATAATGTGGCCGGCTTCAAGCTGAAGACCTTCTTCGACAAGTACATCCGCGGCACCGAGGACGTACCGCTGGCAAAGCTGCTGCCGCAGTTCGGCGTCGGCTACAGGGACGAACGCAAGTCGTCCAAGCCGAGCCTGGACGTCAACATCGGCCGCGACGGCGCCGACTGCAAGCTGGGCGCCGTGCACGACGGCGGCGCGGCGCAGAAGGCCGGCCTCTCGGCCAACGACCTGCTGGTGGCGATCGACGGCCTGCGTGTCAGCGGCAATCCGTCCAATGTCGACGCCCTGCTGTCGCGCTACAAGGTCGGTGAGACCGTGCAGGTGCATGCTTTCCGGCGCGACGAACTGATGGCCTTCGACGTGGTGCTGCAAGGCGACCGCGCGCCGGGCATCAGCATCGCGGTGGAGCAGCAGAAAACCAGCCTGCGCCGCCCGACTGCCTGATGCAGCCGTGAAGTCCGCGCTGGACCCGTTCACCATCCTGTTCACCACCACGCTGACTTGCGCGGTGCTGGCGGTAGCCATGTACTCCATGCATGTGAGCTTCCGCCGCGAGGTCGCTGGCGTCGGGTACTGGGCCTGCGGACTGCTTTGCATGGTGGGCGCCGGCGGCCTGTTCCTGTCGCGCGGACTGCTGCCTGACGAACTGGCGCTGCCTGCGGCAAATACCTGCCTGATGTGGGGCATTGGGCTGTCGATGGTGGGAACGCGGCGCTTTTTCGGCGCGCCGCCGGGCTGGAGGATATTCCACGCGGTGTGGGTGCTGGAGCTGGCGGCCATCCTGTGGTGGCTGCTGGCGGAGCCCAGTTTCCCGCGCCGTGCAACGGCCTTCAGCTTCCTGGTCGCGGTGTTTTACTTGGACCAGTTACGGCTGGTCTGGCGCCATCGTACGCCTCATTTCACGAGCTGGTTCTTCGGCGTCCTGCTGGCGCTGCAGGTTGTCAACGTGCTGACGCGCGGCGTGGCCGCCATGTTCATCAACGGCGAAGCGGCGGACCTGATGCAGCGCAGCCCCCTGGTCAACGTCTACCTCGCACTGGCCAACTTCATGACCTTGCTGATGACGGTGGCCTTCCTGATGCTGGCCACCCGCAAGCTGCAAAAGATCCTGGAGCAGCGCTCCACCCACGATCCGCTGACGGGCGTATTGAATCGCCGCGGCTTCCTGCAAGGCTTCAGCGGCGTGCGGGCGCGCCAGCAGCGCCACGATTCGCCGCTGTCGCTGATGGCAATCGACCTTGACCTGTTCAAGGCGATCAACGACCAGCATGGCCATGCGCAGGGCGACAAAGTGCTGGTGCACGTGGCGTCGGTGGTGATGCGCTCAGTGCGCCAATGCGATCTCGTGGCCCGCTTCGGCGGCGAGGAATTTGTCGCGCTGCTGCCGGAAACCGCGCTGCCGCAGGCGCAGCAGCTGGCCCAGCGCATCCAGGCGCAATTGCTTGAATGCCAACAACCAGGCGTGCCATCTTGCACGATCAGCATCGGTGTTGCTAGTCAACAAACGCCGGCCGAATCTCTTGACAGCTTGCTATCGCGCGCCGACGCCGCCCTCTATCGCGCCAAGGCAAATGGCCGCAACCGCACTGAAATCGCGACCCATACACCGTTAGCCGCTTGACTGGCGCCGCGTTGATGGCTGTCGTTTTCATGCCGCACGGACTATTATTTTGCTCGCCAGTAATTTAACATCACTCATTACGAGTTTGGTTAACGTTTAATTTATGACTTATCTACTGCACATCGTCGCGCGCGAAGTTCCAGCCAACGATGCGGAAGTTCTCCCTTTCCTGGAACAGATTGCCGGCGCAACCATCAGTATTGCGCCATCCCAGCAGCTGAAGAGTTTTCGCGACGCCATCGTCAAGCTGTTCCCCTGCCTGAGCAGCTATGGCGCCGGGGATAAGGCCATTGACAACTGCCCTTGGGCGGACGGCCCCCTGTCCGACAACTTCAAGGGCGGCTATGGCAGCGTGGCGATTGCGCGCCGCCATGATGAAGTGATTCCGCATGTGCTGCGTATTGCCAGCGACCTTGGCGTGACGGTGGTGGACGAGCAGAATGGCGCAGTGCACCGCCCGCTGTCCTACCAGGTGGTGCTGGAAGGCGCGCTGGAAGGCGTGGAAGTCGAAGTCGCTGCGACCCAGCTGGCAGAGCTGATGAACCAGCCGCTGCCGCAGATGGTGCTGCTGCTGCATTCGCGCCGCCGTACCCTGGTCAAGAAGGGGCTCACCCGGACCCAGGCCGAAGTCTATGTGGCAGCCTTGCGCGAGCGCGCCAGCTGTCGTGCTTCGGTGTCGCCCGAACCGCGCAAATCCCCGGCAAAAGCCGCGCCCCATGTAGCAAGCAAGGTTCCAGCGAAGGCGCCAAGCGTGCCGCAGCCGCGCGTGCCGCAGCCGCAGCCGGCCCCGGTCTTTGACGCGCCGACATTTGTCGGCATCGAGCCGGACGAGAAGATGTTCAAGGCAGCCGAGTCGCAGCGCATGGCAGCGCGGGCTCTGCTTTTCAGTGGTGTAGTGCTGCTGCTGGTGATGGTCCTGCGCCTCAATTCGCCCTACCTGTTCGCACTGGCATTGGCGATGAATGTACTGGGTGCCGCGGCGGTCTTCCAGCTTGGCCAGGCGACAGGTTCGACCCTGTTCCGCATGGTGCTGTCACCGCTGGCACTGGTTCCAGGTATCGGCAGCTTGCTGGCCATCTGGACCTATTTCCGCGCTGCGGGCGTCTTGAAGGCGAATGGCCTCACCACCCGCAACGCCTTGCTGGATGCCGACGAGGTGCGTGAACTGGGTGGCCGCGAGGGAATGTTGCCTTCAACTAAATTATTGCTCGCATTGCTGGTCCTGGCCCCAGCCGGCGGATACGCCTACATTACCTATCTGTAGTGAGATCACAACGGCTGGCCAGCGCTGCGCTGCCAGCCGATCCTCCTCCTCCGCAACACCGAAAACACGAATCGGCCGCCGGCCGGCGGGGCGATTTGTCGTTTTCATGTCTCCAGAAACTTTATCTTTGCCTCGTAGTAATTTACCATGGCTTGATAGTAGTTTAATTTAATTGCATGAGTTACCAGATCCAACTGGCGTCGGTCGCCCTTCCGGAGGCAGACCTGGACGTATTCTCCTTTATCAACAAGTTGCGGCAAGACAGCGGCGGACTGCCGCCGTCCGCCTCGTTGCAGCGCTTTCATGACGCTTTGCTCGCGTTGTTCCCGGATGCGCCCTGGTCGGATAGCCACTTCGCCGGTGATGCGGGACGCCTGGCAGTGACGCATCGCCGCGACGAAGTCGTGCCGCATGTGCTTTACCTTGCCGGTGAATTCGGGCTGGCCGTGGTGGATAACCAGACCGGCAAAGTGCATCGCCCTGCAAGCTACCAGGTCGTTCTCGAGGGCCCCGCGCCGGGCGTGGCGCTGGGCGACGCCGCCAACCGCCTTGCCGCCTTGATGAACAAGCCGATCACGGAAATGCTGGCACTGTTGTCGGGTGGGCGCCGCAAGGTCGTCAAAAAAGGCGTGCCGCGCAGCCAGGCCCAGTACTACGTGGATGCGCTGAAAGAGCGCGCGGGTTGCCACGCTACGCTGGCAGCGGAACACGACCGGGAGGAGTATCCGAAACCTCCGCCGCCCAACCCGGCGCCAGCCCGGCCGGCCCAGGCGAAGCGGGCGCCGGCCGCTGGCGGCCTGTCGCTGCAAGCGGCGGAAGCCAAATCCGCCATGCCGCCGCGATCGCGTGAGCCGGAGCCGGAACCGTATGCCCCGGCCGATTCCGGCGCCGATGCGCGCCTCTTCATGCTGGCAGATGGTTTGCGCCTGACGGTCTTTGCGACCGTGCTTTACCTCGTTTCGGCATACTTCATCCGCGGCTTGGCCGGATGGCCGAGGGGCATGCTGGCGCTGGTCGTGACCGTTTTGGCTATGGCTGGCGTCTACCGGCTGTCCAAGGGCGCAGGGTCGAATATTGTGATGCGCATCCTGGCGATGATCTTCATCATCATCCCGCTTGCCAATATCCTGGTATTGCTGCTGCTGATCAGGCGCGGCAAAGTGGCGCTGCGCGAGAATGAAGTTGGCACCGGCTGGTTCGGCGCGTCGTATGACGATATTGTCCGCTTGCGCGGCGGCAGTACCGGGATTCTTCCTTCGACCACGATCGGTTTGATTGCAGCGCTGGGTGTGGCTGGCCTGGTCGGCCTTGGGCGGCAGGCGGCGGAAAAATACATCGACGCAGCGCTTGGCAGCCACCCGCAGCCTTGCGCCATTGTCGGCATCTGGGAATCGAGCAAACTTGGCCCGAATGGCAGGGTGCTGATGCGCGATGACGGCAATTACTTTGTCCTGCCATTGAAAGGCCAGGAGGACAAGGTAAAACAGGAAGAGGGCGAATGGTCCGTACGTAACCGCAACTTCGTGTGGCAAGTGCCGCTGGCCGACAAGCCATGGATGAAGGTGGAACGTATCGAGACCTTCAAGCTTAGCCTGGACGGCCAGACCCTGACTATTTTCGAGCCCAAGTCGATGGGCCTGTTTACTGAATGGCGCCGCGCGGGCGCCATGAAATCGGCGCGTTGCGGATTTAATTGAACAGCTTGCGCAGCTCGGCTCCAGGGTCGGGCGCGCGCATGAAGGCCTCGCCAACCAGGAAGGCGTGCACGTCGCGTTCGCGCATGCGCTGTACGTCGGCCGGGGCCATGATGCCGGACTCGGTGATCACCATGCGTTCCGGCGGGATGCGCGACAGCAGGTCGAGCGTGGTGTCCAGCGTGACGTCGAAGGTGCGCAGGTTGCGGTTGTTGATGCCGATCAGGCGGCTTTTCAGGTTCAACGCAGCGGTCAGTTCGTCGCCGTCGTGCGATTCGATCAGCACGTCCATGCCCAGTTCGTGGGCGCAGGCTTCCATTTCCGCCATCAGGCCATGGTCCAGTGCCGACACGATCAGCAGGATGCAGTCGGCGCCCATCGCGCGGGCTTCATAAATCTGGTACATGTCGACCATGAAGTCCTTGCGCAGCACGGGAATATCGCAGGCGGCGCGTGCCTGCTGCAGGTATTCGTTGCAGCCCTGGAAGAAGTTCACGTCGGTCAGCACGGACAGGCAGGCGGCGCCGGCCTTGGCGTAGCTGTCGGCGATTTCGGCAGGGCGGAAGTCGGCGCGCAGTACGCCTTTCGATGGCGATGCTTTCTTCACTTCGGCAATCACGCCGGCTTGGCCGGCGTCGATCTTCTGGCGCAGGCTGGCTTCGAAGCCGCGCAGGCTTGCATGCAATTCCTTGTCGCCTTCCACTTCGTCGCGCAGCGATTGCAAGCTGCGGTGCTTCTTGGCGGCTGCTACTTCGTCGGCCTTCACGGCCAGGATTTTGTTCAGGATATCGGACATATGGTTCTCAATGTTGTTCGGACAGGGCCAGGCGTGCGCCGAGTGCGATGAACAGGCTGCCGGTCACGCGGTTCAGCCACAGTGCCACCAGCGGTTTGACCTTCAGCTTCGCACTCGCGAAGGCGGTGAAGACGGCAAGGCCGTTACACCACAGCATGCTGTTGAAGTTGAATATGCAGCCCAGGACCAGGAAGGCCAGCGGTTTGTTGGCCGCGCCAGCATCAATGAACTGCGGTACGAAAGCCAGGAAGAACAGCGCGACCTTCGGGTTCAGCACATTGGTCAGGAAGCCTTGGGCGAAGATTTTGCGGAAGGGCTGGGCGGCCGGCGGGGTGCTCGGTGCAAGCGCAGCACCGGCTGTAGCGTCGCGCTTTAGCCGTGCGCGCAGCATGCCGATGCCGCACCAGACGATGTAAGCTGCACCGACCCATTTGACGACGGTAAAGGCGGTGGCCGAGGTGGCCAGCACTGCCGACAAGCCCAGCGCTGCCGCGCCGATGTGCACCATGGTGCCGGCGCCGATCCCCAGCGCCGCCGCGCAACCGGCGCGCCAGCCCTGGGTGGCGCTGCGCGCCATGATCAGCAATGAGTCCGGTCCCGGCATGATGTTCAGCAGCAGACCGGAGATTACAAACAGCGTCAGGTCATGGATGCCGAACATCGCTTAGCCCTCCCGGCCGAGTTCCCGGGTCACGCGGACGAACTGTTCCAGCTTGGCCACCGCAGCGCCGGAAGAGACAGCCGTGCGGGCACGTGCCAGGCCGTCCTCGATCGAGGACGCAATGCCCGCCGCATACAGGGCGGTACCGGCATTCAATGCCACGATGTCCGAAGCGGGACCCGGTTCGCCGCGCAGCGCTTCCATCACGCGCGCCTTCGATTCCACCGCATCGGCCACCTTGAGGTTGCGTGAAGCGATCATCGACAGGCCGAAATCTTCCGGGTGGATCTCGTATTCACGGATCTCGCCGTTGACCAGTTCACCCACCATGGTGCCGGCGCCCAGCGACACTTCATCCATGTTGTCGCGGCCGTACACCACCACCGCGTGCTGCGCGCCCAGGCGCTGCAGCACGCGCACCTGGATACCGACCAGGTCCGGGTGGAACACGCCCATCAGGATGTTCGGCGCGCCGGCAGGATTGGTCAGCGGGCCAAGGATGTTGAAGATCGATCGCACGCCCAGTTCGCGGCGCACCGGCGCCACATGCTTCATCGCGGCATGGTGGTTGGGCGCGAACATGAAGCCGATGCCGGTCTGCGCGATCGACTGCGCGATCTGCTCCGGCTTCAGGTTGATATTGGCGCCCAGCGATTCGATCAGGTCCGCACTGCCCGAAGAGGAAGACACGGAACGCCCGCCATGCTTGGCCACGCGCGCGCCTGCGGCAGCGGCGACAAACATCGAGGCGGAAGAAATATTGAAAGTATGGGCGCCGTCGCCGCCGGTGCCGACAATGTCCACCAGGTTGGTGGTGTCGGCCATCGGCACCTTGGTCGAGAACTCGCGCATGACTTGCGCCGCAGCGGTGATCTCGCCGATGGTTTCCTTCTTGACGCGCAGGCCCATGATCAGGGCCGCCATCATCACAGGCGACATTTCGCCGGACATAATCTGGCGGAACAGGTGCAGCATCTCGTCGTGGAAAATCTCACGGTGTTCGATGCAGCGAACCAGTGCTTCTTGATGCGTGATTGCCATGATGCTTCCTTCTCTTATTTGCGGTCGAGGAAATTCTTCAGCAAGGCGTGGCCGTGCTCGGACAGGATGGACTCAGGGTGGAATTGCACACCCTCGATGTCGTATTCCTTGTGCCGCACGCCCATGATTTCGCCGTCGTCGGTCCATGCTGTCACTTCCAGGCAGGAAGGCAGCGAGGATCGCTCGATTGCCAAAGAGTGGTAGCGGATTACCGTGAACGGGCTGGATAAGCCCTGGAACACGCCGACACCCGTATGCGCGATAAGAGAAGTTTTGCCATGCATGACTTGCTTGGCTCGGATAACTTTGCCGCCAAAGGCTTCGCCGATGGCCTGGTGTCCCAGGCAGACGCCCAGGATAGGTTTCTTGCCCGCGAAGTGCTTCAGCACTTCCAGCGAGATGCCCGCCTGCGACGGGTCTTTTGGACCGGGCGAGATGCAGATGCGGTCGGGATTCAATGCTTCGATTTCAGCGATGGTGATCTCGTCGTTGCGGTGCACGCGCACGTCTTCGCCCAGTTCGCCGAAATACTGCACGATGTTGTAGGTGAAGGAGTCGTAGTTGTCGATCATCAGCAGCATTTCAGAACTCCCCATCCAGGCCATCTTGCACTTGCTCGGCTGCGCGCAGCACGGCGCGCGCCTTGTTTTCAGTTTCCTGCCATTCCATTTCCGGGATCGAGTCGGCGACGATGCCGGCGGCGGCCTGCACATACAGCATGCCGTCCTTGATCACGCCGGTGCGGATCGCAATTGCCACGTCCATTTCGCCGCCGAAGGACAGGTAGCCGCAGGCGCCGCCGTAGATGCCGCGCTTGCAGATTTCCAGTTCGTCGATGATTTCCATCGCACGCACTTTTGGCGCGCCGGTCAGGGTGCCGGCAGGGAAGGTCGCGCGCAGCACGTCCAGGTTGGACATGCCTTTCTTCAGCTTGCCCTCGACGTTGGAGACGATGTGCTGTACGTGCGAGTACTTCTCGATCACCATCTTGTCGGTCAGCTTCACGCTGCCGATTTCGGAGATGCGGCCCAGGTCATTGCGCGCCAGGTCGATCAGCATGACGTGTTCCGCCACTTCCTTCGGATCGTTCAGCAGTTCTTCCGCCAGGGCCGCATCGCGTTCCGGCGTATTGCCGCGCGTGCGGGTGCCGGCGATCGGGCGCAGCGTGACTTTCTTTTCGCCGTCCGGCAGCGTCTCGTTGCGCACCAGGATTTCCGGCGACGCACCGACGATCTGCATGTCGCCGAAATTGTAGAAGTACATGTAAGGCGAGGGGTTCAGCGAACGCAGGGAGCGGTACAGCGTGAGCGGCGAATCCACATACGGTTTGCGGATGCGCTGGCCGATCTGCACCTGCATCAGGTCACCGGCCAGGATGTATTCGTGTGCTTTGGCGACCGCCTTCAGGTAATCTTCTTTGGCGAAGTCGCGGATGGTTTCAGTGCGTACCGAAGGCGTGGTCACCGGCGCATCGACGCCGCGGCGCAGTAGGGCGCGCAGGTCTTTCAGGCGCTGGCGCGCTTTGGAGTAGGCTTCCGGCTGTTGCGGGTCGGCGTAGACGATCAGATAGAGCTTGCCGGACAGGTTGTCGATGACGGCCAGTTCTTCCGTCACCATCAGCTGGATTTCCGGCAGGCCCAGGTCGTCCTTTGGCTGTGTCCTGGCCACGGTCTTTTCAATATGGCGAACGGTGTCGTAGCCGAAGTAGCCGGCCAGGCCGCCGCAGAAGCGCGGCATGCCGGGACGCACGGCTACTTTGAAGCGCGCCTGGTATTGCTCGATGAATTCGAGCGGATTGCCTTCATGGGTCTCGATCACCTGGCCGTTTTTGACGATCTCGGTCAGCTTGCCGGTGCTGCGCAGGATGGTGTTGGCCGGCAGCCCGATGAAAGAGTAGCGGCCGAAGCGCTCGCCGCCTACCACCGACTCCAGCAGGAAGGTGTTCTTGCCGTAGTTCTGGGTCTGGGCCAGCTTGAGGTACAGGGTGAGCGGGGTTTCAAGGTCGGCGAAAGCTTCCGCGATCAAAGGGATACGGGTATAGCCTTCCGCGGCCAGGGATTTGAATTCGAGTTCGGTCATGTGTCTCTCCGTTCCGCCGCAGGATAGGGTGGGGGCGGTAGGTTGCAAAAAACCTGCCGGAACACATGCGCGTGCGCCGGCAGCAATCAGGACTAAGTCAGGATTGCCAGCGTCGCCACAGCCAGGCCTCAATCGAGCCCCGGTGGGTTACATTGTGTCTTTTGTTGAGAAACATCGGTCTAGTTTGCGCGTGAAATCAGTTCAGCTGCATGAAGAAGCGTGTCAACTATACCATCGGAATCTGTTTCATGTATACCCACTCCGTGGTTATATCCATATGGCACAGTAAGCACAGGACAGCCGGCCGCGCGGGCCGCTTCCGCATCGTTTGAGGAGTCGCCGATCGCCACTACCTGGGCCGGCGGCAGGTCGAAGAATTCGCAGGCCTTCAACAGCGGCATAGGGTGCGGCTTCTTCTTTTCGAAGGAGTCGCCGCCGAACAGCACCTCGAAATAACCGTCCAGGCCTTTCAGCGCGAGCAGCGGTTTGGCGAAGGCTACCGGCTTGTTGGTGACGCAGGCCAGGCGCAGGCCGCTGGCTTTCATCGCCTGCAGGCCCGCCATCACATCGGCATACACCTCGCTGTGGCGGCCGTTGATGACCAGGTAATGGCGCTGGTAAGCCTCCATCGCCTGGGCGAACAGGCGTTCAACGCCTTCTTCACCGTAGTCCAGTGCGAGCACGCGCCGTACCAGGTTCTCGGAGCCTTTGCCGACCATCAGCTCGATCTGCGCCACGCCAATCGGCGCCAGGCCCAGTTCTTCGCGCATCAGGTTGATGGCCACCTCGAAGTCCGGCATCGTGTCGAGCATGGTGCCGTCGAGGTCAATGATGGCGGCCCTTACGCCGCGCAGGACCGCTGCCATGCGATTACACCGAAGCCAGTTGGCCGCGCATTGCGTCGATCACGGCCTTGTAGTCAGGCTGGCCGAAGATCGCGGAACCGGCCACGAAGGTGTCGGCGCCAGCTTCTGCTGCCGCTTTGATGTTGTCGATCTTGATGCCGCCGTCGACTTCCAGCATGATGTCGCGGCCGGATTCGTCGATGCGGCGACGCGCTTCGGCGATCTTCTTCAGCGCCTGCGGGATGAAGGACTGGCCGCCGAAGCCCGGATTCACCGACATGATCAGGATCATGTCGATCTTGTCCATCACGTGGTCCAGGTAGCTCAGTGGGGTGGCAGGGTTGAAAACCAGGCCGGCCTTGCAGCCGTTGTCGCGGATCAGTTGCAGCGAGCGGTCGATGTGATCGGAGGCTTCCGGGTGGAAGGTGATGATGTTGGCGCCGGCTTTGGCAAAATCAGGGATGATGCGGTCGACCGGCTTGACCATCAGGTGCACGTCGATCGGCACTTGCACGTGCGGGCGAATTGCCTGGCATACCAGCGGACCGATGGTCAGGTTCGGCACGTAGTGGTTGTCCATGACGTCAAAGTGGATGATGTCGGCACCGGCTGCAACAACGTTGCGAACCTCTTCGCCCAGGCGGGCGAAGTCGGCGGACAGGATGCTGGGAGCGATACGGAATGTAGTCATGGCTGGTCGGCTGTGAAAAAAGATGCGTTATTTTACGCTTCCGTGCGGACGCTGTCCGATTGCTTGGACTAGAATTGCCCAATTGTTATGAAGGAAACCCTTATGGCCCAGTATGAGTTTGCGGTCGAGGTACGCACCCAGTACCTGCCGGAACAGTCCAATCCGGATCGCACCAATTTCGTGTTTACTTACACGATTACCATCAAGAACACCGGCACTGTGCCTGCCCAGCTGATTTCCCGCCACTGGGTGATCACCGATGCGAACAACCATATTGAAGAAGTGCGCGGACTGGGCGTGGTGGGCCACCAGCCATTGCTGGCGCCAGGCGAAGTGTTTGAATACACCAGCGGCACGCAACTGCGCACGCAGCAGGGTTCCATGTATGGCGAATATTTCTGCGTGGCCGAAGATGGCCATCAGTTCGAGACCAGGATTCCGGAATTCGTGCTGTCGCTGCCGCGAGCCCTGCACTAATTACTTGTCGCCGTCCTTCTTCTTTTTGTTGGATGGCAGCGTCCACCAGACGATGAACACCAGAAGGAAGAGCGCCACCAGCGCTTCAAGCATCAGATAAATCATAGACAACACCTCATGTTTTTGACACGCCGTAGTTTACCCGTTTGCGCCACCGCCGTCGCGTTAGTGCTGGCCGGCTGCGCGACGCAGCCATCTCCACCAAGCAAGCCTGCGCCAGTTACGCCAACCGCACCGGCCGCGCCCACCCAGCCGCCGGCACAGCCGACCGTGCCCGCGGCGCCGACTGCACCCGCCAAGGCTGAATTCATCCCGGCCCGCTTCTCCGACCTGCCCGGTTGGGACCGTGACGACCTGCGCGCCGCATGGCCGGCCTTCATGCTGTCCTGCTCCAAGCTGGCAGGCGGCGCAGACTGGAAAGAGCCTTGCGCCATCGCCAAAACGGTGGATGCCAACAGCCAAGCTGCCATCCGCCTGTTCTTTGAGTCCTTCTTCGACCCGCATCAGGTGGTTGGGCCGGACGGCAGCAACACCGGGCTGATTACCGGCTATTACGAGCCGCTGCTGCGGGGCGCCCGCAAGAAGGGTGGCCCATACAAGACCCCTTTATATAAAGTGCCGGACGATATGGTCATTATCGACGTCGGCTCGGTCTACCCCGAGCTGGCCGGCAAGCGCGTGCGCGGCCGCCTGAAAGGCAAGCGCGTGGTGCCCTATCCGGCGCGAGAGGAGATCAGCCGCGCAGGCCTGCCGGGCAACGAACTGCTGTGGGTGGACGATTCGGTCGAGGCCTTCTTCCTGGAGGTGCAGGGCTCCGGCCGCGTGCAACTGCCTGACGGCGATACCGTGCGTGTTGCCTACGCCGACCAGAATGGCCGCCCTTACCAGTCGATCGGCAAATGGCTGGTGCAGAAGGGAGAGCTGACGCTCGAGCAAGCCACCGCGCAAGGCATCAAGGCCTGGATCGATGGCCATCCGACGCGCCAGCAGGAACTGTTCAACGCGAATCCGAGCTATGTCTTCTTCAAGGAAGAAAAGCTGCCGGACCCGAAAGTCGGGCCGAAAGGCACGCTGAACGTGCCGTTGACGCCGCAGCGTTCCGTCGCGATCGACCGCAGCCAGCTTCCCCTGGGTGCGCCGGTCTACCTGAATACCACGCTGCCAGGCGACGACGAGATGCCGCTGCAAAGGCTGATGCTGGCGCAGGATACGGGTGGCGCCATCAAGGGTGCGATTCGCCTCGACCTGTTCTTCGGCTTCGGCTCGGAAGCGGCAGATCTTGCCGGCCGCATGAAACAGCGCGGCAATATCTGGGTGCTGCTGCCCAAGCTGGCCCGTTAGCGCAGCACGAGTACCGGCAAATGTGTGTGGGCGAGGACTTTCTGCGTTTCGCTACCGAGGAAAAGCCTGTTTAAGCCGGTGCGGCCATGGGACGCCATCAGGATGATGTCGCAATGGCGTTCCTCTGCAGTCCTGACGATCACCTCATAAGGGCTGATCGCCTCGCCCAGCACTGTTTCGCACTCGATGCCGGCAGCGCTGGCGGCAGCCAGCACCTTATCCAGGCCGAGCTGCACATTCCGCCGCATTTCGCGGTCGAAGGCCCCCGGATCCGGCAGCACGGCCGCATCAGCCAGCGGCACGAAGGGCAGGGGCTGAACCACGGACACCGCAGTAATACGCGCGCCATGGATCTTGGCAAACTCGATCGCGGTCTGGGTAGCCCGTTCCGAAAGTTGCGAGCCGTCGGTGGGCAGCAAAATCGATTTGAACATGGCGGTTCTCCTGACAAATTCCTTTGTCCAGTGTAGGTCTGCCCCCGATTCACAGGCGCGCGCTTCGACCACAACAGCTACAATTGCCCGATAGTTAACCGACTGGAGGAGAATAAATGGAATACCAGGACCTGCTCGTGGAAGTGCATGAAAAAGTGGCACTGATCCGTCTGAACCGCCCCAAGGCGCTGAATGCCCTGAACGACAATATGATGAATGAGCTGGGTGAGGCCTTCGCCAAGTTCGAGAAAGACCCTGCAATCCACGTGATCGTGCTGACTGGCAGCGAAAAAGCCTTTGCCGCTGGCGCCGATATCGCCGCAATGAAGGACTACACCTATCAGGATACCCACCGGGACAACTATATTGGCCGCAACTGGGAGCACATCCTGAAAGTACGCAAGCCGGTGATCGGCGCGGTGGCCGGCTTCGCGCTGGGCGGCGGGTGCGAGCTGGCCATGATGTGCGACTTCCTGGTTGCAGCGGACAGCGCCAAGTTCGGCCAGCCTGAAATCAAGGTCGGCGTAACTCCGGGCGCAGGCGGCACCCAGCGCTTGCCGCGCACCATCGGCAAGTCAAAGGCCATGGATATGTTGCTGACCACCCGCATGATCGACGCTGCCGAAGCGGAGCGTATCGGCCTGGTGTCGCGGGTGGTCCCGGCCGACAAGCTGATCGAATCCGTGCTGGAGATCGCCCAGGGAATCGCCCAGATGCCGGTTTCCGTCGCCATGCAGATCAAGGATTGCGTGAATCGCGCCTTTGAAACCACGCTATCCGAGGGCGTGAACTACGAGCGCCGCCTGTTCCACGCGGGCTTCGGCACCCCTGCCCAGCGCGAAGGCATGTATGCCTTCCTGGAAAAACGGGCACCGAAGTTCGAGGGTTTGTAAAAACAGGCCTTGCGGTATGGCGATCCCTTTGCTATAGTTCTGTCCCTCGCAACGCAGTGCTGACAAAACAGCAGAGCGAAACGAGAAAAAGAAGGGGTTGACGAGCTGCACGCTGTACCGCATAATCTCGCTTCTCTGCTGCNGTCGTTTGCTATAGTTCTGTCCCTCGCAACGCAGTGCTGACAAAACAGCAGAGCGAAACGAGAAAAAGAAGGGGTTGACGAGCTGCACGCTGTACCGCATAATCTCGCTTCTCTGCTGCTGACGAACACAACGCTTCGTCGAACAAACAAGGCAGCGATCTTTAAAAATCAACAGTCGATAAGTGTGGGCGTTTGACGATATTGCCACGAACCTTCGGGTTCGATGCTCAAAATATAGTTATACGCTCGCACAAAATATATTAAACGTAATCTCGCAAGAGATTCGTCAGTATTTTGAGTGAGTGACCTCCRGCAGCAATGCTGGAAAAACAGAGATTAAACTGAAGAGTTTGATCCTGGCTCAGATTGAACGCTGGCGGCATGCTTTACACATGCAAGTCGAACGGCAGCGCTTCTCTGCTGCTGACGAACACAACGCTTCGTCGAATAAACAAGGCAGCGATCTTTAAAAATCAACAGTCGATAAGTGTGGGCGTTTGACGATATTGCCACGAACCTTCGGGTTCGATGCTCAAAATATAGTTATACGCTCGCACAAATATATTAAACGTAATCTCGCAAGAGATTCGTCAGTATTTTGAGTGAGTGACCTCCGGCAGCAATGCTGGAAAAACAGAGATTAAACTGAAGAGTTT
>NZ_LMDB01000039.1 GCF_001425005.1 Duganella sp. Root336D2
TCCTGCGGAAGCTGCGGCTTCTTTTGGCCTTGATCGCAGCCCAGGCAATGCCGCCGCCGATTCCGGTGGCGTGGACTTGGCGCCGACTCCAGCCCAGGCATTGCTGAATAACGATTTATTCAGACCGGACTAAAAAACAAAATCAATGAGCCAAAACTTTATCAGGCCTACACGCGGGAAATTGTCTTCATGGATTAAGGCGCTGGCCAGCACAGCCCTTGGTTAACGGGCGTTAAATTTTGGCATTCTGTTCACTTTGAAACAGAAAAACGTTGTTTTTTCTAAAGTTCGTCGTTATCCTCATTCGACGTTGTTCCACTTGAAGAAGGGGAGTCGATGCGAGCGTTGTTGGGCGTGGTGATGGTGCTGGCGGGCCTCAGTGCCTGCTCTGCCGCCAAACAGGAACCGGCTACGGCCGACCTGCAATGGGCCGAGACTTCCCGGCCAGTCGATGCGCGACTGGCGGAGCGCTACGAGCGCTCTTGCGCCGTGTGCCATGCGCGGAACGGCAGCGGAGCGCCGCTGGCGGGCTTTGCGCCGCACTGGAAGCCGCGCCTTGACAAAGGCATCAATCAACTAGTCCAGCATGCGAGCGATGGCTTTAACGCCATGCCTGCCATGGGCCAATGCAATGACTGCAGCGCAGGCGACTTACGCGCGTTGACGCTCTTTATGGCAAGGAGCGGAACATGAAACAGCGACGCCTTTTCCTGAAAGCCGGCGCCATGGCTGCGGCGGCTGGCTTGCTCGCCGGTCGCGCCCAAGCTGAGCTGGCACTACCTAGCCCCTTCCGCTGGAAGAACTGGTCGGAAGTGCAGCAATGCCAGGCGCAGGCGCTGGCCACTCCTGCCGACGAACAGGCGCTGGCCGACTTGCTGCGCAATGCCGGCGGTACGGTGCGCTGCGTTGGTGCCGGCCATTCCTTCACTCCCCTGGTGCCCACCAACGGCACGATCGTTTCGCTGGAACGCTTGTCCGGTGTGCTGTCGCATGACAAGGCCGCCATGACGGCCACGCTACGCGCCGGCACGCGCCTGGCTGCAATTTCGCGCCAGCTGGATGGCGTTGGTTTGGCCTTGCGCAACCTGCCGGATATCGACATGCAGTCGCTGGCGGGCGCAATCAGTACAGGCACGCACGGCACGGGCGCGAACCTGCAGGCCATGCATGCGGATGTAATGTCGCTGCGCCTGGTTACGCCGCAGGGCGAGGTGGTAGAGTGGGACCAGGAGCGTCATCCGGAGCAAATGGCCGCAGCTCGCGTCTCCCTCGGCAGCCTGGGTGTGATTACGCAGGCGACCGTGCGGGTGGTGCCCTCCTTCAGCCTGCACCGCAAGGTTTGGCTACGCCCTGTGGGTCAAATGATGGAACAGGCCGCCGAGCTGGCGCGCAAGCATAGGCACTTTGAGTTCTACTACCTGCCCTTCACCGGTTATGCGGCAGGCATTGCGCATGATGACTATCAGGGCAGCGATGTGCTGGTGCCGCATTCGCAAGACGAGGAAATGCTAAGCGACTTGCGCAAGCTGCGCGACTGGCTGGGCAAGTTCCCGGACATGCGGCGCTGGGCGGCGGGCAAGTTGATCGATGAAGACCTCACGGAGGAAGCGAAGAACCGCTCGTGGAAACTGCTTTCCACAGTGCGGCCAACGCGCTTCAACGAAACGGAATACCACGTGCCGCGCGAGGCGGGCATTGCCTGCGTTAAGGAGATCATCGCGGCGCTGGAGAAGCGCAACGAAGTCTACTTCCCCATGGAGTTCCGCTTCGTGAAGGCAGATGATGCCTGGCTCAGTCCTTTCCACATGCGCGATAGCTGCTCCATCGCCGTGCACGCAGCGCATGGCGAGGCGCATGATTACCTGGTGACCGAACTGGGGCCGATCTTCCGCAAGCATGGCGGCCGGCCGCATTGGGGCAAGCTGCATAACCTCACGGCGAAGGAGTTGGCAACGCTATATCCGCGCTGGAAGGACTTCCTGGCGCTGCGTCAGCAGATGGACCCGCAAGGGCGCATGCTGAATCCGCATCTGCGTTCCATGTTCGGGGTGGCATGATGGTGGCGCTGAAACGTCGTGCCGTACTCACTGCCATTGGTGCCGGGCTGGTTGGTGCTGCGGCGCTGGCCGTTCGTCCGCGCGACAAAGGGGCACCGCATGCAGAGTACTTTTCGCGAACGTCGAAGGCTTTGCGTGCGGCGGGTATCGCCACACCCACCATGGTGATCGACCGCGATCGCCTGCTGGCCAACGCGCGCCAGGTCATGCGCAATGTGGATGGGCGCTTGCCTTTGCGGCTGGTGGCAAAGTCCCTACCCTGCCTGCCCTTGCTGGACTTGCTGATGCAAACCATGCAAACGCGCCGGCTAATGGTGTTCAACCTGCCCTACCTGCAGCAGCTTGCTGCGCAGCGTGGCGATGTGGATCTGTTGTTAGGCAAGCCTTTACCAGCAGCCGCGGCGGCGGAGTTCTATCGCAGCTTCCAAGGTGGGCAGTTCAATCCTCGGAAACAGTTGCAGTGGTTGGCGGATACGCCGGAGCGCCTGGCACAGTATCGCGATCTGGCGAAGGCACAGCAACTCGATATGCGCGTAAGCCTGGAGATTGATGTAGGGCTGCATCGCGGTGGTGTCGATAGCGTACAGGTGCTGCAACAGATGCTGGCAATCCTCAAGGAGGAACCGCGCTTGCAGTGGAGTGGGATGATGGGCTACGACGCGCACGTGTCCAAGCTGCCATTGGCGAGCCTGCGCGAGAAGGCACTCACGCACGCCAAGGAAATCTATCGTGACTACGCAGGGATGGCGACGCAAGCAATGCGGCCCAATGGCAGCCTGGAAGGGCTGGTGTTCAATGCTGGTGGCTCACCTACTTATCGCATGCACGACAGCAGCGGCGCGGCGAACGAAGTTGCGCTGGGGTCGGCGCTGGTCAAGCCGAGTGACTTCGATGCGGATTTGTTGAAGGACTTGGCACCTGCGGCATTCATCGCTACGCCGGTGCTGAAGGCTGGGCGGCATTTCCAGATGCCGCGCGGTGTGGAGGCGCTGGGCGATGCGGCGCGGACTTGGGATGTGAACCAGGAACGGGTCTACTTCGTCTACGGCGGCAACTGGATGGCTGATCCAGTGTCACCGGAAGGCCTGGCACCTAGTGGCCTGTACGGGAATTCGTCGAACCAGCAGGCTTTGCTGGGGTCTGGCACACAGCAATTGCAGGTCGATGATTTTGTGTTCTTGCGGCCGCGGCAAAGCGAGTCGGTGCTACAGCAATTTGGCGATATCGTTGTGATGGAGGGTGGAAACGTTACGGTGCGCTGGCCCGTAATGCCTGCTATGCCCTGATTCCATGTTTCGACTTACCCTTTGAAGTTAGCTTTCTTCCCAGACCTTCGCTCAGCACAAAGCACAGCCAAAGAACTGCGGTTTGTATATCAAACTCTAAAAGGGCTCACTCGCGCAATGAACATGGTCGGCATCAGAGCCCCATTCAAATTGACGAGACAAGCTTTGCGCCACAGCCTGTCCGGTGCCCATCATAGGCAACTTCCTTGCCATTATGGGTTCGCTCGCTGTGGCTTACCTTGATGGGGAAGGTACCCTTACACTGAGGGCAGAACGTCATGTCGCCGTCAACGGCTACTGGTTTCCCCAGCACCTTGAAATCGCTTGTGGCACTAATGACTTTTCCACCGTGTGAAGTCTGATCGCCCAAGCGAATGATGCCGCGGCCTTTGCTGTCTTTCATATCGCCCCACAACGATAGGATGCTTCATAGTTCAGCGGAGAAGTATCCTCGGCCCAGAGTTCTGCATTTCTTGATTCGCTTTTTCCAGACCAACCAATGATTTCCATTCTCGGGAAATGGGGGTATTCGTTTCGACGTTTGGCATGCACCGTTGCAGCCCATCCGATTGGCGTTGTTCCTGTTGGCTGCGCATGAATTTCGCCAGCGTCCAGGGAACAGAGGCGCTCCACATTGGCCGGCCAGATTGGCGCACGGCACGTTGACAGTGAAAGTATGCGAAAAAATGTTAGCCCCAGGAAGGCTGGCATAAAAATGGTTCGGAAAACAATGCCAGCGGAGTGATCGATCTCATATACGCAATGCAGAAAAGACTCGCGGATGTCTTCCTTCTCTGACAAGTAGAGCATTGGCGAAGGCAGGTTTTCAGGACCATCGTTCATATAGGTGCAGTAGTAGTTCCACTGTGCTAATAGGTACTCCAGTCCCAAATCGCCAAGCCAGTCCTTACCAATGGCAAACGCGCGTTCTACCAAACCTGCTTCGTCGAGTACGTAACCCATGATCTGATAATTGTTGAAGCCGTTCATCTTCCCCTTGTGAACGCAAAAAATCGTCCTGTCAGACCAAGGAACTTCCCAACAGATGTCACCTGCACCAGGCTTTGCTAAGAAGCGGCGACGGCGAATCAGGAACAACTTTTTCTCCTGTCGATGGAAGCGAATCGTGCGACGTGTGAGTGAAAAGAACTCATCTCGCCCAACATGAAATGTCAGATATCCGAATCCAAGTGCCGCTGGTAGAAAAATTGCAAATATCTGGATCGAACCGGAGATGTCACCGGATGCGAGCCAGTTCTGTAGGACGGGAGTCATCGAGAAGAAGAAAGCAGCTCCCGTACCCATCAGTGCGATGAAGAAGCCGCCAACAGCCCATTGCCTGGAACAGAATGGCTGATCACAGACATCCATATATTTCGAGTTAATTCGAAACACTGTTCCGTCATCCGCACATAACGGGCCGACTTTAATATCAAGCGGAAGCCGATGATTCATATTCCAC
Source organism: Duganella sp. Root336D2 (assembly GCF_001425005.1). Lineage (GTDB taxonomy): Bacteria > Pseudomonadota > Gammaproteobacteria > Burkholderiales > Burkholderiaceae_D > Rugamonas. The sequence continues at coordinate 4,806 of NZ_LMDB01000039.1, forward strand.
TCGGGAATCGGGTAACCACGCTTTTGCGGAAAAACTCGTTCATCCATTTCAGCCCCCGACTGAGTCGTTAAATGCTTTCAACTCTTCTTCATTTGATATGTACCTGTCCTGGTCAGCTCCAAAGTGACAACAGCTCAGCCATGTATGAATTTCTGCTTGGCTCAAATAGGGCAATAGCACGGCAAACGCAACTGCAGCCAAAACTTCGCAGTGTGTATTCGGTTGGACTGAGGTCTTGAGGGCCGCCTTCCACCCGAAACGTTCCCGATAATCCTGGGACACCCTATGCCTGTGGCGTCTGATCGTCCAAGCGAATGATGCCGCAGCCTTTACTGTCTTTCATACTGCCCTCGCCGGATAGGGTGCCTCAATGTTCAATGGCGATTCATTTCCCGCCCAAAGTTCTGCATTTCTTGATTCGCCTTGTCCGCACCAATCGGCGATCTCCAGCCGGGGAAAGTGCGGGTACTCATTTCTATGCTTGGCATGCACAGTCGCTGCCCATCCTATCGGAGTGGATCCCGTTGGTTGCGCGTAAATGTCTTTAGCGTCCAAAGAACAAAGACGTTCCACTTCATCCGGCCAGATTGGCGGACGGCACGTTGACAATGAAAGTAGGCGGAAGAACGTTAGCCCCAAGAATGCGGGCATGAAGAGGACTCGAAAGACAATCCCGGCTGAATGATCGATCTCGTAAACGCAATGCAAAAAGGACTCGCGAATGTCCTCTTTCTCGGACAAATAGAGCATTGGGGAAGGCAAGGAGCCCGGACCATCATTCATGTATGCGCAGTAGTAGTTCCACTGCGCCAGTAAGTACTCCAGACCGGTGGATTCAAGCCATTCTTTGCCTATGGCGAAATTACGTTTAATTAAACCTGTTTCATCGAGTACATAGCCTACGATCTGGTAATTATTTAACCCCATCTTCTTTCCTTTGTTAACACAAAAGACGGTTCTGTCAGACCAAGGAACTTCCCAACAAATATCACCCTCGCCGGGCTTTTCAAAGAAGCGGCGGCGGCGAATGAGAAAAATCTTTTTCTCTCTTCTATGGAAGCGAATCGTGCGACGTGTAAGCGAAAAGAACTCGTCACGTCCGGTATAAAATGTGAGATAACCGAACCCGAGCATCATTGGCACAGACACGGAAAGAAGAGTAAGCGAACCGCCTATATGCTGCGGCCCAAGCCGGTCATCCAAGTACGGAAGCATCGAGAAGAATAACCCAACTATACAGCCAAACAAGGCCACGAGCGTAGCTGCACCTATCCACTGCCTCGAACAAAATGGCTGGTCGCTTACATCCATATAAGTCGAATTGATACGGAAAATCGTCCCATCGTCAGCAATCATCGGCCCAACCTTCCCATCAATAGGCAGTCGATGTTTGCTATCCCATTCAGGAACTGGCTGCTCGCACTTGTTGGAGAAAATCCGCTCATCCATCCTAGCCTCCGACCGCTTCATTGAACGATTTCACTTCTTCCTCACCCGAAAGATACCTATCACTCTCCGTACCAAAGAAGCATCGACTTACCCACGTTTGTAGCTCTGCACGATTTAGATATGGCAAGAAGAGAGCAAATACCACCGCTGCCAACAGTGGAAACCACAGCGCCGGAACTGCACCGCAAGCCGCCCAGGTAAGGGCCAAACCAGCGACACCGGACGAAACATAAGTGGCGGTTGTTCCAGTGCGCTTGCTTTGCCAAGCAATCCACGCTTTTTGAAAATCGAAAAGGGCTCCAACTAACCCTGCGATTCCCCCTATTACTCGAGCAACGCCACCGATTTTTCCCCACGTAGCCTGAGTGATCTTCCAATGCTCAAGCAGGTACAGCGAGAGTGGGTGTGTCGCAGATTTCTGCGCAGTCATTGCGACAGATTCAGTTACCGTCGCAATTATGCTGACAGTGGCGCTCCCGGCCTTGACTCTTGTTTCGAACTCGTTGTAGCGGTTGTTGTCATTCAGATCTTTGAAAGCGAAGCCGAGCGCAATCAGTTGGACTATAGACGTCACTATTCCAAGCCTGAACTCACGTGGTGCGGAAGATCCAAGCCACTTCTTTCCTTGCTCTAGTCCGGGGATTTTCACCTGGCGAACGCTATCGGCGTAAATCGCTCCGTCTTGGGCAATAGACTTCATATCAAGTTCAAGTATGCAAAGCGTTGATGCTTCATTTCGAAGCTTGACTCCGGTCTTTGCTGCATCGAACGCTGCCGCTCTTGCTTGCTGCCTGGTTTGCCACAAGGGCTTTGAGGCATTGCGCACAGACAGAGTGATCCAGTCCCATAATTCTCGCTTGGTTTTTTTCGTCGCCACAATAACTACGCGACCGGTAAGACTAAGTCCTGCCATCACCAGATTTCGAGCCACATAGGAGGTTGAGGTTTGCACCGCCTCTATCAACACATTGGCAACTGTCAGAATAAGGCTCTCGACCAGTTTTCCCTCTTCGGTCTTCGATACCTTTTCAATTGCCCTCTTATAGAGATTAAGAATTCCCTCTGTCGGGAAGTCGCTGCTCTTAAGATGAGGCGTGGCGGCATTTATCAGCTCGGCCTGATTAAACAGCAATGCTTTCCCTAGCAAGTTCTTGCTGTCCTTGACGCTTTCTGCACTGAGCCATGCGTGCAAGAGTTTCTTGCACTGCGTGGTATTGGCGCCGTGCCCGATGCATTGGGCAAGGGATTCGCGATACGCAAAGCCGCTTCGAATATCTTCGTCGTCGTGCACAGCCTGCATCCAGTTAAGCAACTGGTCAGACACCAGCCATGCGCAATGCAACTCGGCCATCCGCGCGGCCCTTGATTCGAAGTTCTTCAGTGCAGTGGCGTATTTTGAAGAGAACTCCTTCATTCGAGCCGAATCCAGTAAAGGCTTTCCATCTACGATCAGCCCCTCCCACGCGCCATCTTCTTCCACTTGGATGGCTTTCTCGCGCTCAGCATCATTGGGGTGGAAAACACGCCGCTCAGGCTTAGGCAGGGCACCGCCACGAACAACCATCATTTCCACCTTCGGCTGCACACCTGTGACATGCTTTTCCTCGGCCTTGCTCCGCGCGTCACTACGCACACCCGACTCCAGCGAGTCGAGCAAATTCAAGCAGATAGCACCACGGTGGGCAGTTTCATCGAAGCCGGCCGACGCGATTGGTAAAGTCAGCTCACTAAAATCGTTCGCCATGCCTACTGGGTCGTCCAGCGCAACTACGAATGCGTCCCCGGCGAAGCTGCTCTCGCCAAGAATTTTTTCGAAGTGCTTGCGCATAACATGCCGGGTCTCCTCTGCATTGGTCGGCGCGCCGCTGAATCCGAAAGCGCCCTTCAATCTCTTGGCATTTACGGCAAAGTGCGGAATGCTGTTTGCCGCTGCAGGGAACTTGCCCGCGTGTGCAACATCCCCCTTTAACATTGAAGGAACGTCGACACATTTCATGTGTCCCTTGCGCCAGGAAGCGTCCCCGGCGATGGCTTTTAGCCGCCCCGGCCAGAAGATATTGGACCAGCCCAACCAGATGCGGCCTGCGGGTTCGGACTCGGAATGATCAATCGAGCAGCACGCAGAAACTACCGTTCGTATCGAGGGGAGGCATGCTTGAGAACCATCCGTAGGTTGCAGCACGGGGTCAAAGTCTTCGTCGACCGGCGACAGCGAGCCATTCGGCAGGACCACATACATTTTTAACCGCCCCCTCTTCTCATCATAGACGTAGAAATATCCTGATCGGAGGCTTCGCAGTGTGTATTTGGCTGGACTGATGTCTTGAGGGCCGCCTTCGACCCGAAACGTTCCTGATAACCCTGGTACGCCCGATGCGCCAGCCGGACAGGCGACGGCGTAGCGCACGGGGTAAATCAATATGCCCTTGCGGTCACAATAGCTACAAGTCTTTTTGGCCATGGGTTACCTCGTATAGGCAGTGAGTAGTGGACCTAGTGCGTCAGGCGCTTCAGCTCATCCTCATCAACCAGCGCTCGAAACTCCGGCCAGTTCATCTGTCCATTGGCCAGCTTCTCGCGCGGACCATCGAGCAAGCGGTGATGCTTGAACGCTTCCCCGAACAGAACCAGCAATCGAGCATATTCAGCTTGCTGTACTGGCTCGCCCAACCTGAACCTTGTTGCTGCTTCTCTCATGCCGATGACAATGGCTTGCTGCATGGCTGGAAGGTCTTTTGGCTCAAGAACTCTCCTCGCGCAAATCTCCCGATGGACGCGACGTATGAGCTCGCTGCTTGAGAACGTCGCCCACTGGTCAGGTGTTGGCCACGCCTGATCTGCTCTGTCAAAACTGCGTGAACGATCTTGAGTTCCATCGGTTTTCCACCAGTGCCCAGACCACGGCATTACCCAACGTTGAATGCCATGAAAAAGTGCTTCGTACTGTGTGGATGCCAAAACGTTGAATGCTAAAGACAGCACCCGCGGATCGTAGTATCGCCAGATCATCCGAAGACCTCCAGAAGACCCGACAAGAGGTGCGGCCACCAGCGCAGCAAGATCCTCCCCGCTCCGTTCGCTCGATATCCAAGCGTTAACGTAAGGGGGCCTGGTTTGCGCAAGTTCGGTAGCGCAGAGATCCAGTAGCAATTCTCCATCGGCCTCTGAGATCGTCTGAAGGTCAATCAGCCGGGGCATCAAGTGTTCGATCTTTTCCATGCCGAAGGGGACACAGGGCTTTCCAATGAGGCACCCATCATCAATGAAGTGTGGCCGGTTGGATGGCTCGAGCAGTACAAATCCCTGCGTCGGAAGCTTCGGCCATTCCCCTTCATAAAGTTTCATCGTTAGCCCCCACTCAAAGAATAGGATGCATGCCCGGATTGTGCGGCGCTTCCCGCCTGCTGCTCGCAAGCACTCGCGCCAGGAAAGTCAGCCGTCATAGACTCTCCGTTCATCGTTTGATGGTCGGCGGCATGCATTTCGCTTTTCCCCGACGTGTAACCTTTGATCCCATCCGAATTCAATACAAGCTCACTTCCGCCCCCGTGCAATCTGATTCCTTGCTTTGCCTTCAAATTGATCCAGTCAGCAGTGCTGATTATCTCGACGACCTTTCTTGCGACAATTTCGACCTCGTCGAGATTGGATCTCAATTCAACCTTTCCCATCGCGGCGACCACCTTGGCTCCGCCCCGATTGGAAAAAAGCCGAATACCTTGGGCAGACCGAAGATAGGTGGTTCCTGCCGATGAAAGTCGCGTTGTGGTGTTGCTGCATATGTCCACATCTGTCGCTGCACCGATCACCATTGGTCCGCCGCTGGTCGTCGCCACGCCAGACGGGCCATGGATGGCTGTGAGTTGTGATCCTTGTCTATCCCACTGGGCAAGCGAGTCTTCCAACTGCTGCAATTCGCTGCATGCATCTTCTTCATTCGCGTACTGCTTGGCCAGCTTAGATAGCTGCTCCGCTATGCGCCTGGTCCCGGTTACGAGTTCCATGAATCCAGAACGTTGCAGCATCTTGCTCTCGTCACCTCCATTGACTTCGCTTGTGATCAGCACACCTTCCATTCCTCGGATTACAGTACTTAGTTCACTCCGAAGCTCGGCTCCCTCGCCACGCGGCCTGCCTGCGCCGCTTTCACGATCCGTGGTCAGGTACCCCAGGTTGAGTTGCGCTTGTCCATGGTCGCTCGCCAGTTGCACACCTATTTCGCCCGTCGTATCGTCGAATCGAAGCTGGTTCGATCGACCGGCCCCGATTTCCCGGCTTCGAATACCGGACAGATAGCGGCTCCCCGGCAGTCCGCCTCCTCGGCTTAGTGCAGGAGGTTGCCCTACCTGGTTGTAAGTTTGGGCGACGAGAACAGGCTTATCTGGGTCGCCCCCAAGGAATGCAACCAGCACTTCGCTGCCTACACGTGGAAGCTGCAAGCTGCCGCATTGATTTGTGCTTCCCGGCCCATTACCTGCCCAGCTACTGGCAACCCGCACCCAGGCAGAGTCGTAGTCTCTTTCGGCTGCACCAGCACCTTGTGCGTGCTCGTGGTCTTTCGTTCGCGTAGTACGAAAGTGGACTTTCACGCGGCCCAACTCGTCGCAATGCACTTCCTCGCCATCTGGTCCAACGACAATACCGCTTTGCATAGGGACGTTGGGCATGTCCACTTGCGCGTCGTAGGCGGGGACAATAGGAATACCGCGGCGAACAGCAGTGAAGCCCACTTTCACGCGCATTGGCGATAACTCGATGTTTGCGCCTGGCATCCATCGGCTACGAAAAAACAAATGTTCGACCCGCGCAGCAAGGTCTTTGGAAAGGTTGTTTGATACGTCCACTTGCAGCGCGCTGATGACGAACTCGCGTTCTCCGATAGCGTGTACGTCAATTTCTGGATGTCCCTCGAGTTCAAAGTGTTCGCCAACACAGAAGTCACGCACGCTGCCTTCACCGTGAAAGCATTTTGATTCAAGGTCATGGCGGTTCATGGCCAGCTGGCCAAGCTGGCAAAGGTCATCATGGTCATCGCCCGCATGCGGCGAAAGAACGAGGTAGTCATCCAGCGTTGCGGACATCTCGTTGCCGTTTGGTCCTTGGTCCACCCGGCCGTCGAGCCTCGTGGTCATGAATTCCGAATCTTGCGGATTCTTGTAGTTCCAGCTGAAGCGCGACACGCTTCCCGGCTGCAGGGTGCGAACAGCGCACCACGATGTAATCGTGTCGCGCTCTTCGGTTGCGGCGTCGCGGTGGTAGCGCACAATGCCTGCGGCGTTTGGCGGCAGCGTATCAGCGTTGTCGAACAAGACCATCGTGTGCGATGGGCAATCCGATTGGTCGGCGCGGAAGTACCATGCGATGCCACGTCGTTTGAGCAGGCGGCGAATGAAGGCGGCATCGGATTCGTTGTACTGCATGGTGAACTCGCGCTGCGGATAGGCGTCAATGCGGAACGATTCATCCATCTCATAGCGGAAGCAGGTTCCGATGATGGGATTAGTCTGCAGCCATTCGTCCAGGATCACCCGCACGATCTCCACTTCGTTCTTGTTGCGGAAGACGCGGGTGTTGTTGCGCTTTTCCATGATGGATAGCGCATCGCGCAGCACCAACTGGTAGCTGGCCAGGCCGCCATCGCTGTCGCCGGCGCTGGCCTCGGTGACAATGCCGCATACGCTGCGCAGGTCGCCGCGGTCAGTCACGATGTCGACTGCAACAGGAAGGGCGATCAGTTCTTTCAGCGGGATGAAGGCGTCGAGGGAGACACACAGGATGCGGTACTCAATGCTGCCGCAGATTGACTCGTTGCCCTGGACGCGTTGTGGCAGCAGCACGTCTTCCAGCATTTGCGTCGGGTGAGCCAGACGCAGGCGCAAGGGTCGGTTTTCTGTGACCAGGTCCTTGTCTTGCTGGAAGAAGCTGAGTAGTGCATTGTCCACTTTAGGCTCCCATCGTCTGGTTGACGCAGGTGCCTATGGTTACACGCGTAAAATTTGTCGACGTTGATCTTCAGCAAATCGAATGCGGGCGAAGCTAAATATCGCTGGCTTTGATATGGCTCAATCTTGCCAAGTTCTTTTCGAGATAGCGAACTTTTGCAATCGCTGCGCTTCGCGAGTCGCTTCAGCCAGTAGCTCGGCCCAATCGCCCGGAGGATGACCGCCCTGAAGCATCTTCCGGAAGACCCGATACGCATCGTCACCGCCTTCATAGGCGCGCTTTGAGTGCTCGTCATTCACCCACGCAAAAACGATCACTTTGCTGGAAGCATGGAACCGGAAGAAGAGGCGATACTGCTGGAAGAATTTGACGCGGAACCAGTGCTTGTGTTCTTCGCCGAGCGTACTTCCCTGCCGATATTCAGGGCGAGTCGGATCTTGAGGGATAACGTCAAACGCAAGCTTGGTGATTGCCGCAAGCCGTTTGCTTGGGTTCTTTGTTACGTACCCTTTTGGATCCTTCTGCTTAAGCGCTTCAACCTGCTGGACCAGTGCCTCGAGTTGGGCAAGAAATAGCGGATGGGCATAGATTGTCCAACCATGACGCCGCAGTGGAATGGGCGTTGTTCCGCTCATTCATCTTCTTCCGGCAGCGGCGTGTCCATGTCAAATTCAACACCTTCGGTAAGTTCCTTCAGGCGCTCGACAAGCTGCGCATCGATCGCCTTTAGTTGCTCCGGAGAGTTCGCAATGTCCTGAGCCAGAAAGCGCAGGAAATGGCTCAAAACAGGGTCTTCGGCCTCTGGGCCTTCCACGCGGGTGAGCAGCACTTCGCCATTGGCAGTAATCGTGTACCGGATCTTGTCTTTTTTCCCCAGTCGCAACGCGCGGCGTACCGTTTCCGGAACGGTGGTCTGATACCGGTCAGTCAGTGTAGATTCGGCTTTAAGGAAGGTAGGCATGATTCGTGGCGCCTGATGATGAACATCCATGGTAATGCGATTGCATTACCAAGTCAATTTACGAGGCATTCGTCAGATGAAACGTATGCACAAATGTCAACATCTTGGCAATTGTTAAAAAGAAACCGGCAAATGCGTCAACAGACCGTGGGCGTATAATGCGCATTAACATCCTCATGCCTGATACGCATTGGAGCCGTATGAAGCCAGCACAATCCCTTCCCAAGCTGCCAAGCAAAAAGGCGACTAACATCACCCTGTCCATGGACGTCTATCAGGCAGCCAAGAGTCTGGGTATCAACATTTCGCAAGTCTGTGAACAGCGCTTGCGGGAAGAGATCCAGGCCCGCAGGGAACAGCAATGGAATGAGGAGCATGCCAGCTTTCTCGACGCCTATAACAACCGGGTAATCGAGGAAGGGGTCGCCCTGCAGGAATGGCGAGCATTCTGATGGCGCGCTTTGACATCTACGTCAATCCGGGGCGGAACCATCGCAATATCCCATACCTGGTCGATGTGCAGAGCAATGTCATTAGCGGATTGGCGACAAGGATCGTGGTGCCATTGCGTCCATTGGCTGGATTTTCTTCATCTGCGCTGCCGCCAGACCTGTTCCCTATCATCCAGATCGATGGCGGAGACTACGTGCTGGACACTCCGCAATTGGGCGCCATTCCCTTGGCAGAGCTTAAGAGCAGGGTGGCGTCAGCACGTGACAGTCAGTTTGTTATCCAGGCCGCGCTGGACAGGGTCTTCGGCGCGTACTGAAGAGACAAAATGAAACCGGACAAACCATTAGCCGCCTATCGGCAAATGCGCCAGCAGCCTTTATGGCGGCTTTTGGCGGCCGCCAACGGGCCGACTGTCATCGCCCTGCTGCAAGCACATTTATACGAAAGTGAACGCAGCCTGCCTGCATCCATCTTCCACGAGCGCATTGAGCGCGAACTTGAACGCCTGCGCAATCTTGGTGAGGAGTGGCCGCAAACCGCGCAGCAATATGCCGCTTCCTGGTTGGGGGATGGCTACCTCGAACGTCGTTTCCCGCCCGGCTCGAAAGAAGAAGAGTACGAGCTTGCGACGTCTACCGTCGAAGCAATCCGCTTCATTTCAAGCCTGGCAAAACCACATAGCGCCGCCACGGAGAGCCGGCTAGGGCTGGTGATAGACGCGCTCTCCAAGCTGTCCGACGATACCGACACCGACAAGGGCCGTCGAATTGCACGCCTGCGCGCTGAGCAGGCACGCATCGAGCGCGAAATTGCCGATATCGAACAAGGCAAGGCAATCATCCTTCCGGAAGCGGCGGCGCTGGAACGCACGCGCGAGATCATTGCGCTGGCAGATAACCTGGCGGGCGACTTCCGCCGGGTGCGAGACCAGTTCGAGCAATTGAACCGCGACCTGCGCGAACGCATCATGGACAATGAAGGCAGCCGGGGCGAAGTACTGGATTCGCTGTTTGCCGGCATTGACCTGATCAGCGAGAGCGAAGCGGGCCGCACCTTCTCGGCCTTCTGGCGCCTGTTGACCGATCCCGTGCAGTCCTCCACCCTGGAGGATGCATTGGACCAGTTAATGTCGCGCGAATTTGTCGCTGCGCTGAATCCAGCCGAGCGTCAATTCTTGCTGCGCCTCACGCGTACGCTACTGGAGCAAGGCGGCATCGTCCACGAAGTGCTGCAATCCTTCGCCCGCAGCCTGAAGCACTTCGTACAAAGCCGGGAATTCATGGAGCAGCGCCGCCTGACCCAGTTACTTCGCTCCGCCCAGCGTTCGGCCCTGGCATTGAAGGAAGAGGTCAAGGCGACGGATACCCTCAACTACACGCTGGAGCTGACCAGCAGCAAGCTGTCCTCATTGTCGCAGTGGCTGCTGCACGATCCCGCACTGCAGGCACTGCCGGACCGGATGGGCGAGGCTGCCGCAGTCCCGATCGACCTTGCCGCTATCGGCGAACTGGTCGCCCAGTCGGAAATCGACTTCCGCTCGCTGGCAGTCAATGTCCAGGCGGTGCTGGCAACGCATTCCCAGTGTTCCGTCGCCGACGTGCTGTACGCGTTCCCCGCCGCCCAGGGGCTGGGCAGCGTGATCGGCCTGATGTCGCTGGGCAGCCGCTATGGCATGGTGGCCCAGTCCAGCGAGACCGTTACCTGGCTTGGCAACGACAACGTGCAACGCAAAGCTACAATACCGGCTATCTACTTCTTCAAGGATCAACAGGATGGACTTGCCCGAACAGGCGGCAGCGCAGGCTGACGTTGCGCCGGCGCCGACCGTTCTCTTCATGAACGATACCGGTGAGCTGCCGCTGGATACGCGCCGGGTGCTGGTGCAGCTGCTATCAGGACCTTCGCTTGAAGGGCGCCGCCATCCCAAGCTGTGGCCTGTGCTGCTGCGCGACGAGACAGTGGTGCAACGCCGCTTGCACGACCTGTTCCTGGACCTGGTGATCGACCGCGACCTGCAGGTGGCCTTTACACGCCAAGTGGATGCCGGCGACCTGGATATACCAATCCTGTTGCGCCGCGCCCAATTGACGTTCATCGACTCCGTGCTGGTGTTGTTCCTGCGCCAGCGACTGACCCAGGCCGAAGCGCACGGCGACCGCGCCGTAGTAGCGCGTGATGAGATGGTGGAGAACCTGGTGCTTTACGAACGCGCAGCCAGCACCGACCGTGCCGGCTTCACCAAACGTATCTCCGCCTCCATCGAGAAGATGAAGAAGCACAATATCCTGCAGAAGATCCGCGCCAGCGAGGACCGCTTTGAGATCTCACCTACGTTGAAGCTCCTGTTCACCGCTGAGGAGATTGTAGCGCTGACGGCCCTGTATGATGCGATGGCCGCTGGCGAATCACCTGAACTGGAGCGCCAGCCGCTGGATGATGGCGAGGACGAGGAATGAACGACCAGTTCCGCATGGCGCGCCTGCAGGTATTCAACTGGGGCACCTTCAGTGGTTTGCACGATATTCCGATCAGCGAGCGCGGTTTCCTGATCGTCGGCCCGTCCGGCGCAGGCAAATCGACCTTGCTGGATGCGTTTTCCGCACTGCTGGTGCCGCCGCGCTGGATCGATTTCAACGCCGCGGCGCGCGAGGCCGACCGCACTGGGCGCGATCGCAACCTGGTCAGCTACATCCGCGGCGCCTGGTCTGCGCAGAGCGATAGCGCCTCCGGCGTTACGTCCACGCGCTACCTGCGCGGCGGCACCACCACCTGGTCCGCGATTGCCCTGCACTACCACAACAGCAACGGGCAGGATGTAGTGTTGCTCCAGCTGTTCTGGCTGCGTGGGAACAGCAATGCCAACACCGATGTCAAGCGCATCTTCCTCGTCCTGGAGCGCCCGTTCGACCTGCGGGAACTGCAGGACTTTGGCAGCACCAATTTCGATATCCGCAAGCTGAAGCAAACCCTCCCGGACGCCCACATCAAGGATGAATTCCGGCCCTACTGCGAGCGCTTCTGCCGCTTGCTTGGCATCGAGAGTGAAATGACGCTGCGCCTGCTGCACAAGACGCAGTCGGCCAAGAACGTGGGTGACTTGAATACCTTCCTGCGCGATTTCATGCTGGACAAGCCGGAAACCTTCGAGGTGGCGGACCGCCTGGTCAACGAGTTCGGCGAGCTGAACGCCGCGCACCAGTCTGTCGTTACGGCACGCCGGCAGGTACAAACCCTGGCGCCAGCCCGCGCGCGGCACCAGGAGATGGAGTCACTGCAACTGGAGCGCAACGGTCTGAAGGAGCTGGAAGCTGGACTGAATGGCTACCGCGAACAGATGCGAATGAAGCTGCTGGCCGGGCATATCGAGGCATTGCGCATCGACGTTGAAGGCATGTCCGGCCGTGTCCAGCAGTTGCGCAATTCCCAGGACAACCGCGAACTCGCCTTGCGCGACCTGGAGCTGCAACGCAGTGCCGCCGGCGGCGACCGCATCGAGCAGCTGGAAATCGAACGCCGCCTGGTGGAAGAGCAACGCATCGGGCGGATGGCCAAGAGAAAGCAGGCCGTCGATGCCTGCACTGCACTCGAATGGACTTTTGCGGGCTCGCCGGATGGCTTCGCGCTGCTGGCCGGCCAGGCCCGGCGGGAACTCGAGGAATGGCAGCAGAGCGCCACCGGTGAAGACCAGTTGCTGGAGCTGGGACGCGCCCGCGATGACGTGAAGCGCAAGCGTGAGGAAGTACTTCAGGAACTCCAGTCATTGCGGCGCCAGCCAAGCAGCATCCCGGCACATATGCTTGAAATGCGCCGGCAGCTGGCAGCCGCGCTGGGCTTGGGTCACGACGCCCTGCCCTTTGCCGGTGAGCTGATGGAGGTCAAGCCGGAGGAGGCACAGTGGCGTGGCGCCATCGAACGCGTGTTGCACGGCTTCGCGCTGTCCATCCTCGTCGACGAGGAACATTACGCAGCCTTGGCCAACCACGTCAACGAGGCCAGCCTGGGCCAGAAGCTGGTGTATTTCCGTACCGGCCGCGCCGAACAGTCACAGGCGCGGGCGCTGCGGGCAAGTTCGCTGGTCACCAAACTGAATGTAAAAAGCGGCCGCTTTGCAGACTGGCTGCAGGCCGATTTGCGGCAACGATTTGACTACGAGTGCGTGGAGTCGATGCGCGCTTTCCGCGCCGCGCCGGAACGGGCGCTGACGCGCGAAGGACAGGTCAAGCACAATCGTGCACGCCATGAGAAGGACGACAGGAATAGCGTCAACGACAGGCGGTATTGGGTCCTTGGTTTCGATAACCGCGAGAAGCTAAGCCTGTACGAACAGCAGGACCAGGAACTCCGCCAGCAACATGAGTCGCTGGAAATCCAGCTGTCAGCCCTTGGCAAGCAGCGGCGCGAGGCCGGCGCACGCGTGCTGCAATGCCATACCCTCGCCAACCTCCAATGGCATGAGATCGAAGTCGAGCCCCTAGTCCTGCGCATCGGCGCAATCGAACGCCAGCTTGCGGCCATCCGCGACGGCAACGCCAACCTGCAGGCGATCGACGATCGCCTGCGCCAGCAGCGCGAGCTGGTGAAGCAGGCGGCGGCGGCACTGGAGGAAGAGAAGGTGTCGCTGCTGGCGCGGCAGCGCGAGATCGATCTGCATGAAAAGCAGCTTGCCGCGGCACAGCAGGATCCTTCCATCGTCCGCCCGACGCCCTACCAGCAACAGGGCCTGGACGAGCGCTATCTTCGCCTGCCGCAACCGCTGGTATTGAAGGACGTCGACCATGCGGACCGGGTAGTTCGCAAGGGCATTTCAGACGACATCCTGAAGCTTAGCGAGCATATCGGCGATTGCGGCAAGTTTATCGAAGCCCAGTTCTCAGCGTTCATCAGCAACTGGCGTGCCGATTCCGATGGCCTGGATGCCGCGCTGGCAGCTGCACCGGACTTCTTCACCAAACTGACGCGGCTTGAGACCGATGGCTTGCCGGCCCACGAACAGCGCTTCTTCGACTTGTTGCGCAACCAGAGTCACCAGAACCTGGCAGCCTTGAACACCTACCTGAGTGATGCGCGCAAGGCGATTCTGGCACGCATGGAGGTGGTGAACGAGAGCTTGCGGCAGGTGCCGTTCAACCGCAACGAGGAACGTACAACCTACCTGCAGATACAGCCGAAAGACCGGCAACTGCCGGACGTGCGCCAGTTCAAGCAGGACATTCTCGATGCGCTCAGCCACGCGTGGCATGACGATCCGGAAGCGGCGGAAGCAAGGTTCATCGAACTGCGCCGCCTGGTGGACCGCCTCTCCAGCCAGGATGCCGAACAGCGGCGCTGGCGCGAATCCGTCCTGGATGTTCGCCTGCACGTCGAATTCATCGGCAGGGAGTACGACGAACATGGCGTCGAACAGGATGTGCTCGAGAGCGGCGCTGGCAAATCCGGCGGCCAGCGCCAGAAGCTGGCGACTACTGTTCTCGCAGCTGCGCTGCGCTACCAGCTTGGCGGCAGTGAAAGCGGCGTGCCAGTCTACGCGCCGGTGGTGCTGGATGAAGCCTTTGACAAGGCAGACAACGAGTTCACCGCGCTGGCCATGAATATCTTTGCCAATTTTGGATTCCAGATGATCGTTGCCACGCCGTTAAAGTCTGTAATGACCCTGGAACCCTTCATTGGCGGCGCCTGTTTTGTCGCGATTCGCGACCGGCGTGAGTCCGGAATACTGCTGATTGAATACGATGAAGAACAACGGAGGCTGAAACTGGCCTCCGACGTACGCGCAGAGGCCTCCCTTGAAGCAGCCGGATGATGTTCGCACGCTGCTGAAAAAACGCTTCGCAGGCAAACACCGCGAATGGCTGGTTGCCGGTGATCCTTCGCAGCAGTGGCCGCTGGTGATTCCACTTGGGCCTCCAAGCGAGGCTGAGGCTTTGAAGCAGGTCGACGCTGTGCGCGACTGGGCCTCCGTCTGGCGCAATTGGAGCGGCGAAGGCGATGTTAAGTGGGTGGAGCGCCGCTGGCGCCTGCTCGGCACTCAACGCCTGCCAGAGGCCTTGCATCTGGACGGCCCACGTGCGGTTTGCGCGTGGATTGGCGAGCTTGATCGCTGGCGCATTGCCGAACGCCGTTTCCAGGACTTGTGCCAGCGCTGGCCGCAACTGGCGCTGACTGCCTCCCGCCTGTTCAATGTGCTGGCCGATTTTGAAGATGCCGACTTTCAGCGCCTGCTGCTTGCGCTGGATTGGCTGGAGGCGAATCCTCGCTCCGGCCTCTATCCTCGGCAGCTGCCGATAGCGGGCCTGGATACCAAATGGATCGAGCCGCGCAAAGGCCTGCTTGCAAAGTTATTGGCTGGCATACGTAAGCTGGACGGCAACGGGGAGGATTTCCATAGCCTGAGCGGATTGGAGTCTCTGCCTGCCGTCGTGCAGGTGCGGCTTCTCGACCCTGTTTTGCGTGCCAGGTGCGGCGGCTTGCGTGATTTCAGCGCGCCCGTTGAACAGTTGGCCGGCATGTCACTGGAACCAACAACCGTGCTGGTTGTGGAAAACCTGCAGTCGGGATTGGCTTTGCCCGACATGCCAGGCACCATCGCCTTGATCGCGCTGGGATATAACGTTGACGTACTATCGCGCATTCCATGGATCAGCGGCTGCAGGGGCATCTACTGGGGCGACATCGACACGCACGGCTACGCGATCCTTCATCGCGCACGCTGTCACCTGCCGCAACTGCAATCGCTGTTGATGGACGAAGCGACCTTGCTGCAGTTTTCTTCGCTGTGGACCAAGGAGGCAGATCAATGCGCCGCGGAAGACTTGCCGCTCTTGCAGCCTGCGGAACGCATTGTCTACCAGGGATTGCGGGATCATCGCTGGGGGCACTGCCTAAGGCTGGAGCAGGAACGCATCTCGTGGCAGCTGGTCCTTCTGGCACTGGGTATTCCGCGCTGATCACAGCATGTCCGGCGAAATACGGCTTGCCTCCTCAGCCAATGTTGCTAACCGATCTGACTGGGACAGGGCAAACTCCGCAATCTTATCCACCAGCACCTGCTCCCCCGGCAGATAAGACTGGCTGCTCGTCGCGGCCATAGCATGCTTCCGCACGCCTTCCCGCATACGGCGGCACTCACGCACCAGCAGTTGCCGGTCAATTGCGCAGCGCTGGGCAAAGTCGGCCAATGAGAACGCTTTGATCTGATCGAGGTTGAACTCGTCGCCGAACGCCATGGCCAGGTCGTGCGAGAACTGCGGGTATTGCACGACGCCCACCAGGTCATACCAAGGCGCTGCTTGCAGGCCTGACCGGTGCACGAGGAAGGAAAAATTCTTCCCATGGGCGTCGCTATTCCCAATCACAAGCTGGAAGAGCGTCCAGCGCAGCATGGCAAGCCTGTCAACCGCTTTGCGGGGTGGCATGTTCAAGCAAGCCGAAGAGCTTGGGCAGGCTGACGCCATCACGATACAGCGCGGCCTCGCCAACGTTGCCGATATTGCGTTTGTATTTGTACGCGGCTGGCAGGTCGCTGGCTCTTAGCGACCCCTTGGGCTGATGCCACGATGTCCAGCGCCCGCCCCTCCGGCAGGAGGTTTTCGATGAACCGGCGGATCGAAGCCGAACCGCATTCCGCATCCAGCGGCAGTGCCGGCGAAAGTGCAAACGCCTGCCGGTCCGCCGACCATTCATCCGCATAACGCAAGGACCATGATTCGTTGAGCGGCTGGTAGCCAATATCGGCAACATGGCGCTTATGCAGCCATAAGCTTAGCTGGTGATTGGGCTGGTTCCTGTAGCCTCTTCGCCGCCAAGCCGGCCTTGAGGTAGGTGTTGAAGAAGCTCGTGGTCTTTTGGTGTGATGACAAGGGCCAGGCCAAGACCGTCCAGAACTGCCAGGAGCTTGTCGGTGCGAATGCCGCCTGCACCGTTTTCGAGCCGTGATAGCAGGTCCACCGAGACACCGATCAGCGCCGCAGCATCATCAATGCGTAATCCTTGTAGCTTGCGGTGCGCTCGCACTTGTCCGCCAATGTCGGCCATCTCGCTTACGACCTGCACTGTTGGTAACGCTGTGGGGTATTTTCGGCTCATATTTCGGAATTTCAGAAAATCCAATGTGAGCGCTCAGTATATTCCACAAATTTCTGATATTCCGAAACTAGCGGCTTCTCGCTTGCTACTGTAGCGTTTTGATCAAAATCATCGGCCAAAATAAAAACACTGTTATTCTCCCAGTTCGTCGTTTTTCAAACAGCAGCGGCATAGGAGACGGTCATGACGAAGCTCATTCGGTTCGCGCGCCTGGTTTCTCTGTTGGGCGCAAGCGTGGTTTGTAGTGCGGCATATGCAGATCCTTTCCTCGTCGGGCGCGGCATGTCCGACATCACAGGCGAGGCGGCGGAAGTAGGCATGATGGGATACTGCTCGACCTCGCAGGTGTCGGCGGGCATCCACATGCGGCAGCGGGCGCGGGCTTTCATTGTGGTGGACCAGGCCAGCGGCAAGCGCGTGGTCTTCGTCAACAATGACTTGGGCATGGTGTTCCAGGGTGTGCAGCAAGCGGTGCTGCGGCAGTTGCAGGCGCGCTACGGCAACCTGTACTCGGCGGAGAATGTGATCCTCTCTGCGACCCATACGCATGGCGGGCCGGGTGGCTTTTCCCACTACGCGCTGTACAACTTCACTACCTACGGCTTCAACTCGCGCACCTTCGATGCGATTGTCAGCGGCATTGTAGCGGCGATAGACAAGGCGCATCGCGACCTGAAGCCGGGCAGCATCGCTATCGGCAAGGGCGAGCTGACGGATGCCAGCAATAACCGTTCGAATCCTGCCTACCTGCGTAATCCGCAGGCGGAACGCGATCGCTGGGGGCGCAATATCGATCCGGAGATGACGGTGCTGCGCTTCCGCCAAGGCAGCAATGATGTGGGCGTGATCAGCTGGTTCTCAACGCATGGCGTGTCGATGACGCCGCTGAACCGGCTGATCACACCGGATAACAAGGGCTATGCGGAGTGGCGCTGGGAGCACGACTTGAAGGGCGTGCGCTACAACTCGGATGGCGATTTCGTGGCGGCCTTTGCTCAGTCGAACGCGGGCGACATGACGCCGAACCTGAACCTGGATGGCACCGGGCCCACCGCCAATGAACTGGATAACACGCGCATCATCGGCGAGCGGCAGTTGCAGAAGGCGCTTTCCATCTACAACGGCGCGCTGGAGCCGCTGGCAGGGCCGGTGGATTACCGGCAGCGCTACGTCGATTTTTCGCGCGTGACGGTGGCGGCGCCTTTTGCGGACGGTGTGGCGCGCAGCACTTGCCCGGCCGCCATCGGCAGTGCGTTCGCGGCGGGAACGGAAGATGGGCGCGGGCTCGATGGCTTCAATGAGGGCGACCTGACTGGCAATCCATTCTTCCAGGCGCTGGGCGGCATTATCGCGCCGGCGCCGCAGTGGGTGCGCGACTGCCAGGGCGTCAAGCCGGTGTTGCTGTCGACGGGTACGCAGACGCCCTTCCCCTGGTCGCCGGAGGTGCTGCCGGTTTCCATCGTGCGCATCGGGCAGCTGGCGATCATTGCGGCGCCGGCGGAATTCACCATCATGTCGGGGCGCCGCGTGCGGGACACCGTCCGGGCGGCGTTGGGGAGCGATGTGCGGCACCTGGTGTTTGCCGGATATTCGAATGCCTACTCGGGCTATGTCACCACGCCGGAGGAATACGATGCGCAGCATTACGAAGGCGCTTCCACACACTTCGGCAAGTGGACGCTGGGGGCGTACCAGCAAAGCTTCCATGAGCTGGCGACTGCGCTCAGGCAGGGAACGGCGGTTGGCGGCAGCGCGCCGGTGCGGGATTTGAGCGGCAACCAGATGTCGTTCCAGACCGGTGTGGTGCTGGATAACACGCCGATCTTCAAGAGCTTCGGCGATGTGGTGCAGCAGGCGAATGCAAGCTATTCACGGGGCCAGCGTGTTGAGGTTTCGTTCTGGACCGGGCATCCCAAGAATAACCTGCGGCTTAACGGCACCTTCCTGGAAGTGCAGCGCTGGGATGGTGCGGCATGGCGCGCAGTGGCCGTGGATGGGGACTGGAATACGACTTATCGCTGGGTGCGGATCGATCCGGTGTGGGGTACTTCGCAGGCGGTTATTGGATGGAGCATTCCTGCCGATGCGGCGACCGGACAGTATCGCATTCGGCATTACGGCGATTACAAGAACGGCTGGAATGGCGCCATCTATGGTTTGTCGGGGACCAGCAGGACTTTCACTGTAAACTGAGTTTGCGTTGGCGTAGCCGCATGGCCGGTGGCAGCAGGGCTGCCAGCACGAAGAATGGCAGCGACGTCCAGGTGATGAGGAAGAAGTTGAGGACCAAGTAGTAGTAAGCCCGGTCGGATTGCGAAGCTATCAGGAGCCATGCCAGCAGCACGGCTGCAAACTGCAGGAGTATTGCGTGGTTCAGCATCACCAGCCACCGCTTGGGTGGCTGACGCTGAACCAGCTGCTTCTGCAGCATCACAGCGAAGATGCCCGCTGCCATCACGGTTAGCGGTGCTCTTACGATCTCCAGGATCTGGAGGTATGCCCAGGTGAATTCGGTCACTGAAAGTAAAGTTGTCAAAACCGCAAACGGTAGCAGGGCTTGTGCTTTCCTGCCACACCGTTGATCGTTCTCAAAGCCTGCGACTGCGGCCGCTGCCTACAATCGGGTTCACATCCGATCAGGGGAGCCAGCCATGGAATTCAAGGTATTTGCAGACAAGTCCGGGGCGTTTGTCTTTACCGCGCCAGGCTCGCAAGAAACATCCGATGAATTCGACCGGCTGGTAGAGGCCTTCGAAGATGGGCGGATCCAGCAGAAACGCATGGCCGCCCTCTGCGAATCCATGATCCGCGACTTTCGTCCGCTGCTGCGGCCCTACCATATCCTCGCCACGATCCATTTTTCAAAAGGCAAGCACGCAAAGGCTCTTGATACTGCGGTGCGAGGGATGGCGGCCGTGCACGGCATGATTCCGGACGACTTCGCGGGGCCGTTCCCGTGGCATCACGATGGGAACCGGCCTTACCTGGCATTGTTGAAGACTGTCCTGCTTTGCTACGTTGCCGACAAAAAGTATGACAAGGCTACGGACTGGTGCAAGTTGGTTCAGCGCGCGGATCCCGACGATAGTTGCGGCGTGCGTTTCGTGATCGGGCATGCTTTGCTGCGGGCCGGCGAGCATGATAAGGCGCATGCCTGCTTTAACGAGCATGGAGAAGAATACGCGCCCTACTTCTACGAGCTTGGGATAAGCCTGTTTCAGCAGGAAAGGCTGGTTGAGGCGGCGACTGCTTTCCGGCGCGGCATTGCGATCAATCCGTATATCGCAGAGATGATCTTCTACGGGTATCAGCCGAATCCTTATCCGGTCACACATTTCTGGCCAAATGAAAAGCCTCCGCTGGCCAAGCTGTACCTCGGTTCTTATGGCGCGATCTGGGAGGACGGTGTGGAGGCGCAGCGCTTCCTTTACTGGCTCTTTAACCAGTCAGCTGTCCTGGCGGAGCGGGCAAAGATGATGGCGTGCAGGGAGCAGCGCTCCATTGATCTCCGCGTGCCGCAGCCGGATTGGCAGGTTGCGCAGTATCGGGAACTGCTTACAGCCATTGATGACAAGCTATCGAGCGAGATTATGCGGCGCAGGGCCAATGGAGACGGCGGCATGGAGTGGCCGTGGCAGGTCTATAGCTGATTCATGCGAGCGGGCGCGTTCCCGCTTGCGGGCCTGCCTGGCAAAGCACGTGGCCAGTCTCGGTGGCGATACGGAGCTTGGCGAAGCGGTTTTCGCGCAGCTTGTCCGCCAGTGTGGCAAGCAGTATTTCGGCGAACATGCGGATGCTATGCCCGCTCAAGGCGCCTTGGTCGACCAGCAAAGTGAATTCTGTGCCGTGCATATGGATCCGTCCCATGGGGTGATTCAGCCAGGCGGTGGTGGGTTTGGTGGCCAGGGCTTTCATGCTTTCGGCATATGGGCAACCGTGGAGCTGCAAAAGCTCGCGCAAAGCTGGCAGTGTAGTACCGTCCGCGTAGAGACTTTCGCATTGGGCGCGCGGGTTGGAGAGACTGCGTCCAGCGGCTGGGCCGTGCATGAAGCGGATGGGGAAGCCGCCGGTAATTGCTTCTGTCGTCAGCCTGGAGCCGGCTTGCGGCGGTTCCGCATTTGTACAAGTGAGCTGCACGGAGATCGTTCCTGTTTCGAGCCTGGCGGGTCGCTGCTCACGGTCTACGAAGTTCAGGGCGAATCCCTCGCTTTCGTCCAGTTGCCAGTAGGGGCCGAAGCCCGTGTGTTCTGTGCCGTGAAACGGGGGCAGAAGGCGGTCACCACTGCGGTTCATGAGCGAGACCTTGTCTATGCGGTGGATGACCAGGCCGGGCTGGCTTGGCGTGACCGGGTAGGCTTCGCTTCGGCCATCCATACGGATTGGTGCGGCGGCTTGCGGGAAAAGGTTGATGACCGGTGCGCAGGACAGCCGGAAGTTTGTCGCGTCGGCGTGGCGAAGCCGCTGATCGAAGGCCGGCAGGATGATGTGCAGCGTGATGCGTTTGCACCCGGGCGGGCAGTGTGCGGATAGCGCTTGCAGGTCGAGGTGGAGGAAGTCGAATTTTTGCGGCATGTGGAAAAATTCCGTCAGCAGCCGCGGGCTTTGCTGGCCGGCGTGGTACGGCAGAAGCCAATCTTCGATGCTGGCCCCCGCTGGGGTGAAGGGCGAATTCTCCAATACGTTCCAGCTGGCACCCGCTTCGATGCAAACGCATTGGCTTTGCAGCAGGATGGCGTCGAGCAGTGCTGCGCGCAGCCCAGATTCGCCATCCACCCATATTCTGAACCTTGATGTGGGGGGCTTGTCGAACGAGGTGTTGCTGGCGGTCGACTCAAGGCTGATGCAAAGCGACGAAGTGGATTCGCGTGGAAGGCGCAATGTCGCTGGCACGTCGAGTGTTGGCTGGAATTTAGCTTCGGAAATGACGAGTGGAGCGATGCAGATATCTCCGGTGGTGACGAACCTGCTTGAGCCCGAGCGCAGGATCGTGCCGCGCGGCAGGCTGCTTACCGCGCTGATTTCATTGGGACGCGCGGCCGATGTGTCGACCTGGACGATGCCGCATGCGGGCATCTTGCGCAGGCAGTGCGGCTGGAGAGTTTGCAGCAGCGCTTTGTGGAAGTCGCTGCGTCCGTCTTCGATCAGTTGCTGGGTGGCTGCGTTGAGCAGCGCTACTGATTGCAGCAGGCGCTCGACTTCCGGATCAGTGCTGGCGTCCGGCCCAAGCTCCAGCGCAGCGGCGGTGCTGGCGTGGGCTTCAGCGTACTTTCGCGTTGCCTGGCGCAGGCGGCCCAGCTCTTGTTCGTAGAAATGCAGGAGCTTGTCCATGGCTATTTTTCATTGCGCAGGTTGACGACAATCTTGAGGCCTGTTTCACGCTCGAACCGGTGCAGGCGGAATATCCACAAATAGGCGCGCACCACCAGTCGGGAGAAAGCATGCATGGCCAATGGTGTGGCGGCCAACGCACAAATGGCAAGGCTGCCGCTGCAGCTATCGTAGGCGATATCGGCGGTGAGGATCGGCAGGCCGGTCGCTATGGCGGCGACCATTGACCATCCATCGATGCGGCTTGGCTCCGTGGTGTGGCGCCCCACATGGCTTAACAACACACTGATTGAATTGGTCCTGATCGTGTCGCCCTTCAGTTCCTCTGCCAGCCATATTTCGAAGCGGTGGCCGGTGTGCTTGTCGGTTGCAGTGGTCCAGAGACGCACGATGGTGAGGATGGCTGAACAAAGCATCATCATGGCGACGACGGGTACCCAGTTATTCTCCGGCATGGCGTATGCCGCTAACACGATCACGGGCGCGATGAACATGCACAATGGTACGAAGTAGATAAACACCAGCGTGATGATGGCGATGTCGATCAGGCGTTCGGGGTTGCCACGCTTTGCGGCAAGCCGCCACAGGTAGAACACGCCGCCGATATGGGCAGCTGTCAGGCAGAGTTGCAGGCGTATGCCCAGCGGGTTAAGGCTGATCGGCATCGCGAACAGCGATATAAGCAAGAGGGAGGTGCCCCAGACCAGGGCTGACATGTGCCAGAGGTTCGGGCTTTGCGACGCAGCGGATTGTGGCATGGGGTCACCATTAGGCAGGGATAAGCCTGCTCATGGTGGCACTCAAGAGTTCGGCACTCTTTGAGATGAGACAAAGGTCCAGCGAGCTGCGTTGCGGAAAATGTCCACTTCGGTTCTTGACCCCGAGGTGGACATTTTTTCAGGAAAGGATGTCGTTCCAGATGTTTTGGGCCCAGCTGTTGGCGTAGTGGCCTTCGAGCTCGGTGGGGCCGGGACTGACGCCGCCGCTGCCCGGGACGACGAGCAGCGTTTTCTTTTCGGCGTTGTAGGCGTGCACGCTGGCGACGTGGATGACGTCTTTGTCGCTTACGTAGCTGTAGCAGGTGTTGGTGAGCAGCGGTGATTGTTCGGGCGCGCGGCCGCTTAGCAGGTCGACTACGGCGGCGGCGCAGACCTTGGCGTGTTGGTTGGCCATGTGGCCGGACTTGGGCATCAGGGGGGAGCCCTGGATGGCGTCGCCGATCACGTGGATGTTTTTCGCTTGCGTGGATTCGAAGGTGATGAAGTCGACTTCGCACCAGCGTTTGTTCATGTTGGCCAGGCCGGTCTGTGCGGCGATGGCGCCGGCGCGCTGGGGTGGTACTACGTTCAGCACGTCGGCTTTTACTTTGTCGCCCAGTTCGGAGACGGCGGTGCGGGCGGCTACGTCTACGTCGACAGTCTTGAAGCTGGGACGGTATTCGATGATGCTGGCGTAGCGCTCTTTCCAGACTTTCTTGAACAGCGGGCCTTTGCTGACCACGTCTTCGTTGGCGTCGAGCAGGAGGACTTTGGATTTCGGCTTGTGCTGGCTGAAGTAGTGGGCTACCTGGCATACGCGTTCGTACGGGCCCGGTGGGCAGCGGTATGGCGCGGGCGGTACAGTCATGGCGAATACGCCGCCGTCGTGCATGGCTTCGAGCTGGGCGCGCAGGGCTGTGGTCTGCGGGCCGGCTTTCCAGGCGTGCAGGATCTTGTCTTGTGCACCTTCTACGCTCATGCCGGGCAGTTCGCTCCACAGGAATTCAATGCCGGGACTGAGGATCAGGCGGTCGTAGCTGAGTACTTCGCCGCTTAACAGCTTGATCGTGCGCTTTTCGGGGTCGATGCTGGAGGCGCTGTCGTGCAGGATCTTTACGCCGTGCTTGCGTTGCAGGTCGTCATAGCTGCGGGTCAGGTCTTGCAGCTGGCGTGAGCCGCCCAGCACGAGGTTGGAGAGCGGGCAGCTGACGAAGTTGGCACTCGGTTCGATCAGGGTGACGTCGATGCTGCCCTGGCTCCACAGGCGTACGTACTTGGCGGCGGTGGCGCCGCCGTAGCCGCCGCCGACCACGACCACATGGGCCTGGGCGCGGCCGCCGATGCTGGCGCAGCCGGTGGTAGCTGCGAGGATTGCGGCTGCTTGCACGAATGTTCGACGCTCCATGGTGCCTCCTTGGTCAGGTTTGCATTGTCTCGTCCGCGTAGCTGATGCGATCGCGGCCTTCGTTCTTCGATCGATACAGGGCCAGGTCTGCCTGGTGCAGCAGGTCGGTGGCGGTGGCTTGGCTATGCGGCTTGAAGACGACTGCGCCGAAACTGGCGGTGACCGGCAGGCCGGCGTCGGCGCCAATGTCTACCGGCTCGCTGCGGATGGCATGGCGCAGGGCTTCGATGCGGTTGGCGCCGGCCGGCAGCGACAGGCCTGGCAGCAGTACGAGGAATTCTTCGCCGCCGTAGCGGCCAACGGAGTCGTAGGTGCGCACGGTGGCGATCAGGCGGCGGGAGGTTTCCACCAGCACGGCGTCGCCGGCCAGGTGGCCGTGCGTGTCGTTGATGTTCTTGAATTTGTCCAGGTCGAGCAGGACCAGCACGAAGCTTTCGCCGGTGCGCTGGCTCTTGCCGATTTCGCGCTCGAGGATTTCCATCATTGCGCCGCGGTTCCAGGTGCGTGTGAGGGCGTCCTTCAAGGCGCGTACTTTCAGGGCTTCCTGCGCTTCTTCAAGGGCGCGGGTGCGTTCCTGCACCATCACTTCCAGTTCCGCTTCGCGGCGTTTGTGGACCAGCAGGCGCATGCGGTGGAATAGCAGGAAGCCAAGCGTAATACCGGCGGCGCACAGCACGTAGAAGGGATAGCTGCGCCACCATGGCGGTGCGATGGAGAATGCGAGTTCGGCGGGCTTGGACTGGATGCCGCTGTCGGCATCCACTGCCACGGCCTGGAAGCGGTAATCGCCGCCCGGCAGGGCTGCGTAGCGCATTTCCGGCTGGGCGGAGTCGTTCCATTGGTCTTCCAGGCCGGCCAGGCGGTAGCGGTAGTGCAGGCCCTGGCGGCCTTCGAATTGCAGGCTGGCCAGGCGGAAGACCAGCGGTTCGCGTGACCATGGCAGGCGCGCTGCGCCTGGCGCGAGCTCGGTGCTGCCACGCCTGGCTTCTTCAATCACGACGGGCGGCGCGCCGGTGTCGAACAGGGTTTCGGGGTGCAGCAGGTGCGATAGGCCGTTGCTGGTGGTGACCCACATCGAGCCGTCCTGGTCTTCGTAGAAGCCAATGCCGTTCAAGTCGTTCCATGCCAGGCCGTGGGTCTGGTTCAGCATGCGCCAGCGCTCGCGGTTCCAGACCGCCATGCCGGCGCCGGTGGCGACCCAGAGCCAGCCGCGGCTGTCTTCAACCATGGCGTAGACGCTGCGCTCGCGCAGTACTGGCGCTTCGATGCGGGTGGCGCGTGGCTTGCCTTGCGTAGTCATCTGCCACAGGGCTCCACCGGCGGCGGCCCATAGCTTGCCGTCGCGCGAACAGGCGATGCCGTCGAAGGTGGCTTTGCCTACCGTGTCCCCCAGGGGCAGTACTTGCCATGCCTTGCCGTCGTAGTGCAGCACGTCGGTTACGCTGGGCAGCCACAGGTGGCCTTGCTGGTCCATGCAGCCTGCGCCGACCGGGTTTTCTGGGTGGCGGCCTGCTGTTTCGGGCATCTTCACCAGTTGCGGCTGCGTGCCGGTGGGCGCGCTGGCGGGGAGGACGTAGACGCCTTTCCAGGTTGTCAGCCACATCTGGTCGTTGCGGTCGGCCAGTACTTGCGTGATGAAGGGCAGCTTGGCGACCAGTTCCGTCTTGCCGCTGTCCGGCAGGTAACGCATCAGCATGCCGGAGTAGCTGCCGGCCCATAGCCTGCCGCTGCGGTCCATGTCCATGCTGGCCCATTGCTGGCTGGCCAATGCCGGCGGCGTGCTTGGGGTGGTGAACTTGTTGGCGCCGGGCGCCATCATGGCGTGGCCGTTGCGGGTGCCGATGTGCATGGCGCCCCGGCGGTCGCGCAGGGCCGAGATGATCACGTCGTCGGGCAGGCCGTGCTGGGCGGTCCAGTTTTCCCAGTTGCCGTAGCCTAGCCAGTGCTGCAGGCCGCGGCCGCGCGTTGCCAGCCAGGTGCCGTGGCCCTGGTCGTGCAGGACGGCGGTGATGCCGCCGCCGGCGGCCAGGCCGTTCTCTTTGCCGTAAGCTTCCCAGCGGCCCTGGCGCCAGCGCAGCAGGCCGGGGTCGGCGTTGGTGAGCACGTTGCCGTTGTCGTCGATATGCAGCTCGCTGCGCAGCATGTGCTTGCGCATCATGTCTTGCGGGGGTGTGCGGTCTTCGAAGCGGTTGGCGCCTTTGGGCAGCGTGAAGATGCGCTGGGCGCTGCGGGTCCACAGGTTACCGTCCTTGTCGATGGCGATACTGCTCCATTCGTCGTGCGGCAGCCCTTCTGCTTCGCCCAGCACGCGGATGCGGCCTTCGCTGGCCTGGCACAGGGATGCTTCGCAGGCCAGCCACAGGGTGCCTTTGCTGTCGGCGTAAACACTGCGCACGGCTTGCAGTTCCGGGTGGGCCCTGAGCGTGGCCTGGTCGAAGTAATGGCGGACGCTGGTGCTGTCGCCTTTTGCGGTGATGACGAGCAGGCGGCCTTCGCTTGCCAGCAGCAGGTCGCCGCCGGTGCCTTCAGCCATGGGCTGGTAGGGCCAGACGGGGATCTTCTCGCCGTTCCACAACACGGGCGTCAGGCGGCCCTGGTTCAGGCGGTACAGGTTTTCGTGGTTGCCGATCCATAGCGCGCCGGTACTGCTGCTGTGCAGGGCGGTGACGAAGGGGTCCGTCATTCCTTGCGTGATGCCGTAGCGGCGGAAGTGGGCGCCGTTGTAGCGGAACAGGCCATTTTCGCTGCCTGCCCAGAGGTAGCCGCTGGCGTCCTGGCTCAGTGCCGTGACGGAGAGGTTGCCGAGGCCTTCGCTCTGTCCAAAGTGTTGTAAAGGGATGTGCTGGGGGCTGGCGTCAAGCGTCGCCATACCCAATACGGCCGCAAGCAAGCTTTGGAGCAGTTTCAATCGCATTTCTATTTTTTCTGGGCGGCGAAGTACGCTGCCACTATTTCCAATTGGTCGTCAGTGTAACCTTTGGTTAGCTGGGTCATGATGGTGGCGGGGCGTTTGCCGGTCTTGAAGTCTTTTAGCGCGGCCAGGAGTTGGTCTTTGGGCTGTCCGGCCAAGGGAGGTAGCGCTTTGCCTTGGGTGGCGCCGTTGGTACCGTGGCAGCCGGTGCAGCTTGCGGCAAGGCGTGCGCCGGGCTGGATGGCGTCTGCGGATGCGGCGGGGAGCGTGGTGGACAGCGCGAGCGCCAGGGCGGCGATTGTCTTCATGGTCGTACTCCTGGGGTTTCTAGGGGCATGCCTTGGGCGCGGTGGGCGAGGTAGGCTTCCAGGTCTACCAGGTCGGGGGCACCGTAGGGTGGGACTTCGGCTCGTACGCCGCTCATGCAGTTGCGCAGGCGGCGTTGCAGGCTTCCTACGCCTTGCCATTCAAGGCGGTAGATGGGGTAGGCGTTGGCGTGGCCTTGGGGGATCAGGGCGCCGGCCAGGCGCTTGCCTGCGTTGTTGTCGTGGCATTGGGCGCAGCTGAGGTTCAGCTGGCCGATGCGGGTGGTGAAGAGTTGCTGGCCTCTTGCTGCGGACTGTTTTGTTTCCTTGTCGGTTGCGGGGCTTAGGGGCATGCCGCGGCTTTGCAGGGCGATGTAGGTTTCGAGGGCTAGCAGGTCTTGGGATTCGGGCTTCAGTGGGCTTGCTTGCTGGGCGCCGGTGCGGCATTGGTTGATCTGGCCGGAGAGGGTGATGACTTTGCCGGCCGACTTGCTGAAGCGGGGGAAACCTGTGGCTTTGCCGCGCATGGTGGTTTGGGCGTTGGTGTGGCAGGTGGCGCAGGATTTGCCGTTGCCATCGGTTGGCGCGGTGCGCCAGAGTACCTCTCCGTTGGCGACCCAGAGCATGGCGGGGTTTTGGGTGTCGTCGCGTTGCATTACTTGCGTGGCGGGGGACATGTATTCGGCGCCGGATTTGCGCTCGTTTAAAACCGGTAAACCTGGGTCAGACCCATAGGGTCTGACCCTGTCTGCGGCGAGGGTGGTGGTGCTTATTAGCGCTAGCAGGAGGACGGCGGTTCTCATTGTTGCACTGTCAGCTGCTTTTTTTCGGTCTGGGTGAAGGCGTTGTCGCCGGTCCAGGTGAATTCCAGGGGGCCGCTGGCCGTGGCCTTGATGAAGAAGGCGATGTAGGGGTTGGCGCTCATCGCGGGGTGCAGCTCGGTGCTGATGACCGTTTTGCCGTTGTAGCGACATTCGAATTTGCGGATGATGTCGCGCGGGAGGAGCTTGCCGTCGGGGCCGGGGCGGAAGCCTGTTTCCATTGTGTGGGCGATCAGGGCACGCACTTCGATCACTTCGCCGGGCTTGGCGGTGGCGGGCATGTGGATCAGGGCGCTGGCCATGTCAGATTGCCTCGCCTTCGACGCAGGCGGCCAACGCCACGATCACGTCGACTGTCTGCTGCCACCATTGGCCGTCGCTGGTGCGGGCGATTGCGGTGAGCGTCTGGCTGGTGGCGAGGCGGATGCGGGTGCTGATTTCTGGCTTGCCGGCCAAGGGTGTCAGCTTGAAGCGGACCACGTCGGGCAAAGGGTTCTTTTCGTTGAAGATGGCGATGTCGGTGACGTGGGATTGCTCGGTCATGGGGCTGTCGACGCGCACGGTGACGGGGACTGCGTTGCCGTTGTCGATCAAGGTTGCGATGTCGATCTGTACGCGGGCGCGCTGGATCCTGGCGTTGTTGGTGTAGGCGCCGATGGCGGCTGTCATCTCGGCGGGCGTGGCCTGGGCTGGGCGAACCAGGGCCAGCAGGGGGAGCGCGGCTAGGAGTTGGCGGCGGGTGGTCATTTGTTTTCTTCGCGCAGGGTGGCGAGGTAGGCGACTACGTCTTCCACTTGCTGCTCGGTGAGGATGGGTTTGTCGCGGTGCGATGGCGCTACGCGTGTCAGGCCGGTGGTTTTGCGGTACGCGGGCATGATGGTGCCGGGGTTGATTGCGCTGCTGTCGGCTATCCGCTGGCGGAGCTGGGCGGGGGTGTAGCGGTCGCCTACGCCTGCCAGGTCGGGGGCCAGGTTGCCTTGGAAGCGCTCCTCGGGGATGGGGGCGGGGTGGCAGAGGAGGCAGAGGCCTAGCTGGCGGTTGGCGACTATGGCGCGGCCGGTGTCGGGGTTGCCTGGTTGGGCGTGGGCGGGGGCTATTGTTATGGCTGACGCTAGCAGAAACCGGTAAACCGGTGTCAGACCCAAGGGTCTGACACCGTCTGAGCGAAGGGCGCGGACTGGCGGCATTTGGGGCGCCTCGCCTCTTTCTATGCCTTTTTCAGGCTGTGGTTTTTTAGCGGGAGGTCGCGGATGCGTTTTCCGGTGGCGGCGAAGATGGCGTTCAGCACTGCGGGGGCGGCTACGGCGATTGTTGGCTCGCCTACTCCGCCCCAGAAGCCGCCGCTTGGCATGACGACCGTTTCGACTTTCGGCATTTCGTCCATCTTCAGCACGTTGTAGGTGTCGAAGTTGGTTTGCTCGGCCTGGCCGTCCTTGATGGTGATCTCGCCGTACAAGGCGGCGCTCAGGCCGTAGACGAAGCTGCCTTCCACTTGCGCTTCGATCTGTTGCGGGTTCACTGCGTGGCCGGGATCGGTGGCGGCGACGATGCGGTGGATCTTCAGCTTGCCGTCTTTGCTGACCGAGACTTCGGCCACGGCGGCGACGTAGCTGCCGAAGCCCATGGTCTGGGCGATGCCGCGGTAGATGCCTTTCTTCGGTGGCTTGCTCCAGCCGGCTTTCTCGGCCGCTGCGTTGAGGACCGCCAGGTGTTTCGGGCTGTCTTTCATCAGCTTGCGGCGCAGGGCAAGCGGGTCCTGCTTCGTGGCGTGGGCGATTTCGTCGATGAAGCATTCGACGTAGATCGCGTTCTGGTTCAGGTTCACGCCGCGCCAGAAGCCTGGCGGCACGGCGGGGTTGCGCATGGCGTGGTCGATCAGCAGGTTCGGGATGGTGTAGCCGAACGAAGCTTCCGGGCCGGGCGGGTTAAGGCCCTGGAAGACTGCGGGATCCTTGCCGTCCTTGACGTTCTGCGGGAACAGCGCGGCCAGGATCGACTGGCCGGCAATGCGCATGTGCAGTGCGGTCACCTCGCCTTTTGCGTCCAGGCCTGCGGTCAGTTTGCATTGGCTGACCGGGTGGTAGCGGCCGTGCTGCATGTCTTCTTCGCGGGTCCAGATCAACTTGATCGGTGTGCCGGGCATTTCCTTGGCGATCTTCACGACCTGCGTCACCCAGTCGTGCGTGGCGCCGCGGCGGCCAAAGCCGCCGCCGAGGTGCAATTTCGTCACGTCGCATTTGGCCAGCGGCAGGCCGGCGGCCTCGCTGGTGGCGGCCAAGGCGGCTTCGCCGTTCTGCGTTGGTGTCCAGACGTCGCAGCGCTCGGGCGTCCACACGGCGGTGGCGTTCATCACCTCCATCGTGGCGTGGTTCTGGTGCGGGTAGCTGTAGACGGCTTCGATTTTGCGGTGGGCGCTGGCCAGGGCGGCTTTGGCGTCGCCGTTGCTGTTGCCGACTGCGGCTTCGGGTGCGTCCAGGCCTGCCTTGATCCAGGCGGCGGTGTCCTTGCTGTTCATGCCGGCGTTGGGGCCTTTGTCCCATTCGATCGGCAAGGCATCGAGGGCGCTGCGGGCGCGCCACCAGGTGTCGGCCACCACAGCCACTGCGCTGTCGCCTACCTGCAGTACTTTTTTCACGCCGGGCTTGCTGGCGATAGCTGCAGCGTCAAAGCTCTTCACCTTGCCGCCGAAGACCGGGCAGTCCTTGATAGCGGCGTTCAGCATGCCCGGCAGCTTGAAGTCCATGCCGTAGATCTGCTTGCCGGTGGTCTTGTCGACCGTGTCCAGGCGCGCCAGGCGCTTGCCGGCCAGCTTCCAGTCTTTCGGGTCTTTCAGCTTGATGTCGGCGGCGGCGGGTGCCTGCAGCTTGCCGGCGGCGTCGGCGACTTTTCCGTAGGTGAGCGCGCGGCCGGTTGGCGTGTGGGTGATCACGCTTTTCGCGGCCACGCATTCATTCGCGGGCACGCCCCATTGGGTAGCTGCGGCCTGCACCAGCATCGTGCGGGCTGCGGCGCCGCCCTTGCGCACGTATTCGTGCGATTCGCGCACGCCGCGGCTGCCGCCGGTGGAGAAGCTGCCCCACACCCGGTTGCGCGCCAGCTGGCGGCCGGGCGAGGGGTATTCGGTGGTGACCTTGCTCCAGTCGCCGTCCAGTTCTTCCACCACCAGCTGCGCCAGGCCGGTCAGCGTGCCCTGGCCCATTTCGGAGCGGGCGATGCGGACCACGATGGTGTCGTCCGGTTTGACGACGACCCAGGCGTTGATTTCAGGCGCGTCGGGAGCGGCAGCGGTTGGCGCCTGCTGCGCTTCTGCGAACGGGATGTGGAAGCCGAACATCAGGCCTGCGGTGGCGCCCAGCGAGCGGCCGATGAAACCACGACGGGTCATGCCGCTCATGCTTTGCTCCCTTCCACGATGTCCAGGCCTGCGGTCTTCACGTCGCCGCCTTTGGCAATCACGTGGATCGCCTTGCGCACGCGGTTATAGGTGCCGCAGCGGCAGATGTTGGTCATGGCGGCGTCGATATCGGCGTCGGTCGGGTTCTTCTTCTGTTTCAGCAGCGCGGCGGCGGCCATGATCATGCCGGACTGGCAGAAGCCGCATTGCGGCACATCCAGCGCGGCCCAGGCTTTTTGCACCGGGTGGCTGCCGTCCAGGCCCAGGCCTTCGATGGTGACGATCTTCTGCCCGGCCGTCACGGTGGAGACAGGGCGCACGCAGCTGCGCGTCGGTTCGCCGTCAATGTGCACGGTGCAGGCGCCGCACTGCGCTACGCCGCAGCCGTATTTGGTGCCGGTGAGTCCCAGCTGTTCGCGGATCACCCACAACAGCGGGGTATCTTCTTCGGCCTCGAACTCGCGTACCTGGCCATTGACGTGCAATTTCATGTCCTGCCTCCGGGGGAATAGGTGGGATGTGAATCCGCGAAATATTACTCCCGTTTTAGCTAACTTGTGTTCGTTCGGGCAATTTTGACTTAGGTCAAAGATTTTGCTGCGTCGCATCAATACACTTTCAGTCAGCAAATCTCAATGACCAAACGAAAGAGGCAGTGAAATGAAGAAAGCGATTTTGGCAGTTGTCCTGGGTAGCGTGGCGCTTGGTGCAATGGCACAGGAAACCCCTTGGCAGGTGCGCGCACGTGCCGTGCACATCAACCCTGCGGACAAGTCCGATCCGATCCTCGGCGTGGGACCATCCGACCTCATCAGCGTCAGCAACAAGACCATTCCGGAAGTGGATATTTCATACTTCTTCACCCCAAATATTTCCGCCGAGCTGGTGCTGACCTATCCGCAGAAGCATGACGTGTACATTGATGGCGAGTCCATCGGTACCTTCAAGCACCTGCCGCCGACCCTGCTGGCGCAGTACCACTTCATGCCGTCCGCCCAGTTCAGCCCGTACGTTGGCGTGGGTGTGAACTGGACCACCTTCTCCAAGAACAAGATGCTGGGCGGCCTGGGCAGCCTGGAGCATGACAGCTTCGGCCTGGCCCTGCAGGCTGGCGTGGATTACAAGCTGGACAAGAACTGGTCGCTCAACCTGGACATCAAGAAAGTGCAGATCCGCAGCGACGTGCTGCTGGCGGGCGTGAAGGTCAGCAAGGTAAAGGTTGATCCTGTAATGCTGGGCGTGGGCGTAGGCTACCGCTTCTAATTGCTGAACAGTCCGCCCTGCACTTCCGCGCGCAGCTCCTGGGCCAGCGCGCGGCGGCGCGGGTCGGTGGCGAAGTAGCCGATATCGACCGCCACGCCTTTCGATTCAAGGTGAATCAGGTCGCCATAGCGGGCCGGCATTTGCAGCCGCAGGAAGTAAAGTTCGAGCTGCGTCACGCTCATCTTGCCGGCGGAGACCTGTTCCACCAGCAGCTTGCCGTTGGCGAGCACGATGTGTTCATAGTCCGTGGCATGGCGAGCGAAGTAAAGGAAAGCGGCCGCCACGGCCGTCATCTCCAGCACGGTGAAGAAAAGCACCTGCCACATGCCGATCAACACAAAGCCCGTTGCGACCGCAAACGAGAACAGGCACATCAAGGCATAAGCCATCCCCATCTGCTGGGGCGACAATGAGCAATTGCGCCGCAGAAGCCATTCCCTGCGTTCGCTGAGCAAGTCCCGGTTCATGAGACATTCTAGGCACAACTCGCTGCCAAAAGCAAAATGTCCACTTCGGGGTCAGGAAAGAATGTGGACATTTTCGCTAAGAATGTCCACATTCGTTCCTGACCCCCGGTTGGACATTTCGTCGGCGCGGGGCAAGGTGAAGATGAAGGTGGCGCCTTCGTTGGACTTGCTGCGGACCACGAGGGTGCCGCCGTGGGCCTCGGCGAGCTGGCGCGAGATGTAGAGGCCCAGGCCTAAGCCCGCGGGCATGCCTTCCATTTTGCCGCGCTCGAAGGGTTCGAAGATTTTCGGCAGCACCTCTTCGGGGATGCCGACGCCCTGGTCGATCACTTCGATGCGGGCATTCTCGCTGTCGGCATGCAGGCGTACGTCGACCGGCTTGCCGCCGCCGTAGCGCAGGGCGTTGTTGATCAGGTTGACGATTACCTGCTCCACGCGGAATTCATCCCAGCACCCGGCTACCGGCTGCACGATCGACAGTCGTAGTTCGCTCTGCATGTCGGCGGCGTGGTGCGACAGGTCGCCGACGATGCGCTGCAAGAGCGCTTCCAGGTCGACGCGTGCGGGGCGGATCGAGAGCTTGCCGGCGCGGATGCGCGATACATCGAGCATGTCGTCGATCAGGCGCACCATGGCGTGGATCTGGCGCATGTCGCGCGCCACCATGCGTTCCAGCTGCTCCGGCGCGAAGTGGTCCATGTTGCCGCGCTCGAGCTGCAGCTTGCGCATCTGCGCTTCCAGGTAGAGGGTGTTCAGCGGCGTGCGCAGTTCGTGCGCCACCATCGACATGAACTGGTCGCGCATTTCCAGCGCGCGCTGCAGCTCCTGCTGTACGGCGTTCAGTTCACGCACCGTGGCTTCGCGCTGTTCAACGATCTGCCGAACTTCCTGCTTTTGCCGGTACAGGTCGACGAAGACATTCACCTTGCTTTTCACCGCATCCGAATCCAGCGGCTTGTAGAGGAAGTCGACCGCGCCTGCTTCATAGCCTTTGAAGGCGTAGTTCAACTCCCTGCCGGCGGCGCTGACGAAGACGATGGGGATGTGGCGGGTCTTGCCGGTGCCGCGCATCAGCTCCGCCAGTTCAAAGCCGTCCATGCCGGGCATCTGCACGTCCACGATGGCGAGGGCGAATTCGTGTTCCAGCAGCAGGGCCAGCGCTTCTTCGCCGTTGCGGGCCTGGTAGATGACGCGGTCATCGGCGCGCACCAGGGCATTCAGGGCGCGCAGGTTTTCCGGCAGGTCGTCCACCAGCAGTACATTGGTCGGTTCCATCAGTGCGTCTCCAGCATCAACAACAATTGCTTGATCTGCTCAAGCGGCAGCACCAGGTCGGGAGCGCGGGCGTTGATCGCCTCCTGCGGCATGGTTGCAATTTCTGCTTCGTTCGGGTCCTGTACGACCGTCAGGCCGCCGGCCCTGCCAATGGCCGCCATGCCCGCTGCGCCGTCTTCATTGGCGCCCGTCAGCAATACGCCTGCCAGGCCGGCGCCGTAGGCGTCGGCCGCCGTCTCCATGGTGATGTCGATGGCGGGCCGGGTGAAATGCAGGGGGGCGTCGCAACTCAGCGAGAAGCTGCGGTCGTTCTCGAGCAGCAGGTGGTAACCAGCCGGTGCAAAATAGAGAGTACCTGGAATTACGTCCTCCTTGTCGCCCGCTTCGCGTACGGGTAGCGCGACCTTTTGCTGGAATACCTCCACCAGCTGGTTTTGCCTACCACTCTTTACGTGAAGCACGACGACTATCGGTAAGCGATAACCGCGCGGCAGCGCCGGCAGCATCTGCAACAACGCATTCACACCGCCGGCCGACGCGCCGATCACGACCGCCTCCGTGGTGCGGCCTTGCACAGCCAGTTCCAGCGAAGGGTCGGTTTGCATTATTTTTTCCTGAACAGGCGATCGCGCCTGGCGAGCACTTCAAACCTCGGTCCATAGGCGGAGAAGTCGATGCTCTCCTTGCTCCCCAAACCCAGGAAGCCGCGGTGGCATAGCGACTCGTGGAACAGCCCGAGCGCCCTCTCCTGCAACTTCTTGTTGAAGTAGATCATCACGTTGCGACAGCTGATGAATTGGGTTTCGGCGAACACCGAATCGGTGGCCAGGCTATGGTCGGCGAACGTGACGTTCTCGCACAGCGAGCGGTCGAACAGGGCGGCGTTGTAAGCGGCCGTGTAATAGTCGGAGAAGGCGCGCTTGCCGCCTGCCGCCTGGTAGTTGGCGGTGTAGGTGCGCATGTTCTCCAGCGGAAAAACGCCCTTCTTGGCCTTCTCCAGCGATTGCGGGTTGATGTCGGTGGCGTAGATGATGCTGCGCTCCAGCAGGCCTTCTTCCTTCAGCAGGATGGCGAGTGAGAACACTTCTTCGCCGGTGCTGCAGCCGGCCACCCAGATCTTCAGCGAGGGGTAGGTGCCCAGTACGGGCATCACGTGCTCGCGCAGGCCGATGTAGTAGGTTGGGTCGCGGAACATTTCCGTGACGGGTATCGTCAGGTATTGCAGCAGCTGGCTGAAGGCGCTGGCTTCATGCAATACACGCGACTGCAATTGCGAAACGGTGGCGCAGCCCATTTCGCTCATGGCGTGCAGCACGCGGCGTTTTTGCGAGGCGCTGGTGTAGTCGCGGAAGTCGTAGCTGTAGCGCAGGAAGATCGCTTCCATCAACATGCGCAGCTCGATTTCGACGCTGCTGATAGGCGCCCCGTCGCTCATCACACCGTGTCCATGGCTGGCATCCACACCCGCAGCAACGAGTACAGGCGGGACAGGTCGATCGGCTTGGCCAGGTAATCGTTGGCGCCGGCGGCCAGGCATTGCTCCTGGTCGTCCTTCATGGCCTTGGCGGTGATGGCAATCACCGGCATGCGGACGAAGCGCGGGTCGGCGCGCAGGCGGCGCGTGGCTTCCAGGCCGTCCATGCCGGGCATCATGATGTCCATCAGCACCAGGTCGATGTCGGGCACGGTGTCGAGCTTGTCGAGGGCTTCGTGGCCATTGCGGGCGATTTCCACCAGGGCTCCCTTTTGCTCGATGGCGCTGGTCAGGGAGAAGATGTTGCGCACGTCGTCATCCACCAGCAGGATGCGGCGGCCTTCGAACACGCGGTCGCGGCTGCGTACCGCCTTCAGCATGGTTTGCCGCTCGCTGGAGAGCTGGGACTCGACCTTGTGCAGGAACAGCGTCACTTCGTCCAGCAGGCGCTCGGGCGAACGGGCGCCCTTGATGATGATGGAGCGCGAGTATTTCGACAGCTCGGTTTCTTCGGCGCGCGTCATGTTGCGTCCAGTATAGACAATCACTGGCGGGAAGCTGGCGATTTCCTGCTGGGACATCTGTTGCAGCAGTTCGCTGCCCTGCATGTCGGGCAATTTCAGGTCCATCACCATGCAGTCGAAGACGGTAGCGCGCAGCTGTTCCAGCGCTTCGGCGCCGCTGGCGACTGCGGTAATGTCGATGTCTTCGTCTTCGATCAGCTTGACCATGCTTTCGCGCTGGCGTTCGTCGTCTTCCACCAGCAGGATGTGCTTGATCTTTTGCGTGAAGCGGCGTTCCAGGCGGTCGAAGGCGGCCAGCAGTTCCTCGCGCCCGGCGGGTTTGCGGACGTAGCCGACGGCGCCCAGGTGCAGGGCTGCCTCGCCGTTGTCGGTGCCGCTGATCACGTGCACCGGGATGTGGCGGGTCTGCGGGTTGTCCTTCAACATC
Organism: Duganella sp. Root336D2; assembly: GCF_001425005.1. Classification (GTDB taxonomy): domain Bacteria; phylum Pseudomonadota; class Gammaproteobacteria; order Burkholderiales; family Burkholderiaceae_D; genus Rugamonas. The sequence goes on from NZ_LMDB01000039.1 coordinate 42,046, forward strand.
TGCAGCACCGACAGGCCGGAGCGGTCGGGCAGGCGGATGTCGAGCATCACGGCCTGCGGCTGCTGCTCCTGGGCGAGTTGCAGGCCTTCTTCGGCGGTGAATGCGGCCAGGGCGCGGTAGCTGGCTTCATGCGCTAGGTCGTACAGGATGCGGGCGAAGGCGGGGTCGTCCTCGATGATCAGGACTTTGCGTTCCGGCGGGGCGGCGGCGCTGCGGTCGTCTTCGAAAGGGCGCAGTGCATTGCCGGCGCCATCGGCGGCCGGCAATGGATCGCTCGCGGGCGGCGGGTCCGCCGGCATGGCGGACGGGACGGAAAATACCGTGCTGGACGGCAGCTCGTCCTGCGGCGCGGCGACCGCCCATTGCGTCGGCAGCAGCAGGGTGAACGTGCTGCCCTGCCCTTCAACGCTGGACAGCTCGACCTCACCGCCCAGCAGCCGGGCCAGGTCGCGCGAAATCGACAGTCCCAGGCCGGTCCCGCCGAAGCGCCGGCTTGGCGTGCCATCGCCCTGCTGGAAGGCGTCGAAGATCGCACCCTGCTGCTCCGCCCGAACGCCAACGCCGGTATCAATCACTGCAAAGCGCAGCAAGCCTGCTTCGCCCGGCGACACGCGCAGGATTACCTTGCCGCGATCAGTGAATTTGACCGCATTGGACAACAGGTTCTTGAGGATCTGCTCCAGCCGCTGCCGGTCGGTATAGATCTTCTCCGGCAAGCCTGGCAAAAGATCAATGACGAACTCAAGGTGCTTTTCCTGCGCCAACGGTGCAAATACTGCCTGCAGGTTATCGATCATCAGCTGCAGCACCACATCTTCCGGCGCCAGTTCCAGCTTGCCCGCCTCCACCTTGGAGATGTCGAGGATATCGTTGATCAGCGCCAGCAGGTCATTGCCGGCGTTGTAGATGGTTTGCGCAAACCGCACCTGCTCCTCGTCCAGGTTGCCCTGCGCGTTATCGGCCAGCAGCTTGGCCAGGATCAGGGAACTGTTCAAGGGCGTGCGCAGCTCGTGCGACATATTCGCCAGGAATTGCGATTTGTATTCGCTGGCCCGTTCCAGGTCGCGCGCGCGTGCTTCCACATCGACCCGCGCTGCCGCCAGCGCGGCATTGCGCTGGTCCAGCATCTCCGCCTGGGTTGCCAGTTTTTCGTTGCTCTGCTCCAGCTCCAGCTTCTGCATTTCCAGGCTGGTCCGCGATCGCTCCAGTACGCGCGATTGCTCTTCCAGTTCCTCGTTGGCGGTGCGCAGCTCCTCCTGCTGTACCTGCATCTCCTCGTTCAGCGACTGGGTTTCCACCAGCACCTCGCCCAGGCGCTGGCGCGCGACCGTGGCCTCGATCGCCATGCCGATATTCGCCGCTACCAGTTCGAGGAAGTCCAGCTCACGCCGCCCCGCTTCGCGCATGAAGCCCAGCTCCACCACGCCGTTCACGCGGCCATCGCTGTGCACCGGCACCAGCACCAGTTGATGGGGCATGCCATCGCCCAGCGAGGAGGTCACCTTGATGTACCCTTCCGGCAGTTGTCCCAGGTGCACCGCGCGCCGGCTGCGCGCCGCCTGCCCCACCAATCCTTCGCCGGGCAGCAGTTGGCGCCCCCTCGCTTCGTCTTCCTGGCTGAAGCCATACGCCGCCGTGCGTTCCAGCGAGCCGTCCGGCTTCACCACATAGAACGAGGCGACCGCCACATCCAGGTAGCGCGCCATGAACTGCAGCAGCGTTGACGACAGCAGCGGCAGCGTCATCTGCCCGATGCCCTGCTCGGCCAACTGGCTCTGGCCTTCGCGCAGCCAGGCCTGGTGCTGCAGCTGGTAGGCATGCGTGTGCTGCTCCTGCAATGCGTCGCGGTACACCGCCGACAGCCGCAGCAGATCGCGCCGCCCGAGCCAGGCCAGCAGGCAGCTGACCGTCAGGCTCACTGCCAGGAAGATCGCCACCGTCCAGAAGCCCACCACGCGTACCGCTTCACCGCGCGTGGCCCTCTGGCGCTCCTCGTGCTCTATGAAGGCCCGGAATTGTTCTCGCAACCCGTCGAACGGTATCTTTCCCATTCCGGCGCGCACCATGCCGAGGTAATCGCCCTGCTGGCGGCGGGCGGCGATCATCTGCTCCGCGGCGCGCAGCCATGCCTGGTGCTGGGCGCGGATGTGCTTCAGGCGTTCCACCTGCGTCGAGTCATCCGACACGATATTGGACAGGAAATCGGTCGCCGCTTCAAAGCGCGGCCGGGCCGCGACGTAGGGCGTGAGGAATGCGTCATCCCCGGTCAGCAGGTAGCCGCGCATGCCGCTTTCCATATCGACCGCCAGTTTGCGCAATTCCTGCGCATTGCCGATCGCGCGTTCGGTGGATTCCACTGCGCTCCAGGTACTCATCAGGTAGGCGAACAGCACGACGAAAATGCCGGCAGCAACAATCCCGCCAAGCAGCGGGATCTTCACGTTGCGGTTAAGGATGCGGCGAAAACCCTGGTCGTCGATGGTCGAACTTCTTTGCATTGAATTGGTCGGACAGGCATCGGGAATATCCCAGTGTACCCCTACGGCGGAGCTTGCGCGGCAATCGTGCGCGGGGGCTATAATTGCTTTCAAACCAATCACTCCCTATCGCCCAATGCGCAAGATCCTGATTGTAGTGCCGCTGTTTTTGCTGGCTGGCTGCGTTAATGATTCCGCAACCTTCTATGCGGACGGCACGCGCGAACACACGCTGACCGTGCGGCGGCAGCAGGAGTTTTTCTGGAAGGAAGATGCGCAGTACACGCTGATGGCGGCGCGCCTGCCGGAATGCCAGCGTGCGATTTCCTTGGGCGAGATGCCGCTGGAAGGGTTGGAGTTCGAACTGTTCGCCAGTGGCGATAACGTCTGGAGCCTGCGCGCCGGGAAGTATGTGTGGCAGGTGGAGACACAGGGCTGCACCCTGGTCGCCGAAGGCGGCAATACCGCCGCCACCGGCACCAGGCTCGGGACCTACACAGCGGAGAGCAAGAAGTCGAAGATGCGCTTCGATGCGGAGGCCACCCCGGCCCCTGCGGCGCCTCCGCCGCAATAGGCATCAGCCGATATCCACCACCACCTTGCCGCCTCCCGCCGCGGCATGCGCCTGGTTCACTTCTGCGAGCGCGAAGCGTCCAGGATTCAGCTGCACTTTCAGCTTGCCGGCATCGACCAGCCGCGCCGCTTCGCGCAGGATGGCGCCGTGTGCAGCCCGGCCTTTGCCGGACAACAGCGGCAGCAAGGTAAAGACGCCCGAATAAGTTGCCGCCCGGAACGATAAGGGCGCCAGGGCATGCGTCCCCCAGCCAAGGCTGCTCACCACGTGCCCGCCATACTGGCGCGCGGCGCGGAACGATGCGTCCAGCACTTCGCCGCCTACCGTGTCATACACGATATCGAATTCTTCCCCTTCCGCCTGCTCGATGAAGCGGGCGCCCATGGCTTCGATCAGTTCACGCTGGGCAGGCCGCCCGGTGGCCGATACGACCGCCCCGTGCGCCAGCGCCAGCTGCACGGCCATGCGGCCAACGCCGCCGGCGCCGCCCTGCACCAGCACTGAATCGCCGGCCTTCACGCGAGCGCGGTCCACCAGACCTTCCCAGGCGGTGATGAAGACCAGGGGCAGCGCCGCTGCCTCGCGCAGGCTGATGCTGCGCGGCGCCAGCGCCAGCAGGCTGGCATCGACCGCAGCATATTCCGCCAACGAACCCTGCACGCCGCCGACGCCGCCCGTCATGCCAAAGACCGCGTCGCCTGGCGCAAAGCCGCTCACGTCCGGCCCGACTGCTTCCACCGCGCCCGCCATATCAATGCCCAGCACTGCCGGCAGCGGCATGCGCGCATGCCCGGCCTGGCCTGCGGCGATCTTCAGGTCGAGCGGGTTGACGCCGCTGGCGTGGATGCGCACCAGCACCTGCCCCGCCGCCGGTGAGGGCTTGGCAATCTCGCCGAGGATCAATGGCTTGCCGGCGGCTTCGAGAATCATGGCTTTCATTTCAAGGACTCCTGTGGGTTTCAATGCATGCCAGTGTAGGCAGTGCAAGCCGCGGGAAAAATGGGGCCCGGCTGAAAACGGGATCCACGAATTGTGGATAATGGCAGCATGGATAAACTCGATGCCCTGCGCGTCTTCTGCGCAGTCGTGGAAACGGGAGGTTTTTCGCGCGCGGCGGAAAAGCTGGTCATCTCCACGTCCTCGGTCACGGCCCAGGTGAACGCGCTGGAATCGCACTTCCACGTCAAGCTGATGAACCGCACCACGCGCAGCATGTCGCTGACCGGCGAGGGGCGCGAATGCTATGAACAGGCCCAGCGCCTGCTGGCCGGCATGCAGGAACTGGAGGCCAACCTGCAGCAGGCAACGCGGGAGCCGCGCGGCACCTTGCGCGTCAATATGCCTGGCCTGGTATCGCGCCTGTATATTGCGCCGGCCCTGCCGCGCTTCGTTGAGCGCTATCCGGCCATCACCCTGCAGGCCAGCGCCAGCGACCGCATGGTGGACCTGGTGGAAGAGGCTTACGACGTGGTGCTGCGGCTGGGGGATATCGGCGATGCGCGCCTGGTGGCGCGGCCCTTGCTGCGGACGCGCTTCACCTGCTGCGCGTCGCCCGGCTTCGTGGCGCGCCATGGCAGGCCTGGCGCACCCGAAGAGCTGGTGCGCTTCGATTGCCTGCACTTCATCCTGCCCCGTGCGGGCCGCCTGCGCGAATGGCAATTCGCGGATGGCGCGGTGTTCACTCCGCCGTCGCGCGTCGCGTTCGACCATGTGGATTCGCTGGTCGAAGCCTGCAAGTCCGGCGCCGGCATCGGCCAGTTCCTGTCGCTGTCGGTGGAGCAGGAATTGCGCAGTGGCGCGCTGGTGCCATTGCTTGCTGAGTACCAGGCACCGGGACCCACGCTGACCGCCCTGTACCAGCAGCGGCACCAGCGCGCGGCCAAGGTGCAGGCGTTCATCGACTTCCTGGGCGAGGTCTTCGCCTAGGCTGCCTTCTCACTGTCGAGGTGCGACAGCTGGTAATCGTTGTAGCGGCCACCGGCTGCTGCGCCTTGCGGCACGATCAGCTCCAGCGCTTCCAGGTCGGACTGCAACAGCACCGCATCGAGCGCGCCCAGCGCTTCCTGCAGGCGGCTGCGGGTGCGGGCGCCGACCAGCGGCACGATATCCGTGCCTTGCGCCATCACCCATGCAATCGCCAGCTGCGCCACGCTGATGCCTTTGGCTTGCGCCACCGCCCGCATGCGCTCGACCAGCTCCAGGTTGTGCTTCAGGTTCTCGCCCTGGAACCGCGGGCTGTGCAGGCCGCGATAATCCTGCTCGCCTTCGCGCTGCGTCGTCCAGTGGCCGCTGATCAGGCCGCGCGACAGCACGCCATAGGCGGTGATGCCGACGCCCAGTTCGCGCGCGGTCTGCAGCAAGCCGTTTTCGATACCGCGCGAAATCATCGAGTACTCGATCTGTACGTCGGTGATCGGGTGCACGGCATGGGCGCGGCGCAAGGTTTCGGCATTCACTTCAGACAGGCCGATATGGCGCACATGGCCCTTGCGCACCTGCTCCGCGATGGCGCCGACGGTTTCCTCGATAGGCGTGGCAGGATCCAGGCGCGACGGGCGGTAAATGTCGATGTAGCCGGTACCCAGGCGGCGCAGCGAATAGGCCAGGAAGTTGGCCACGGCCTGCGGGCGCGCGTCGTAGCCGATAAAACCGCCATCCGGATCGCGCAGGGCGCCGAACTTCACGCTGATTTGCACCTGTTCGCGGTTGCGGCCCTGCAGCGCTTCGCCCAGCAGCATTTCATTGTGGCCCATGCCGTAGAAATCGCCGGTGTCGAGCAGGGTGACGCCGGCGTCCAGCGCGGCGCGGATGGTGGCAAGGCTTTCGGCGCGGTCGGCCGGGCCGTACAGGTCGGACATGCCCATCAGGCCCAGGCCGAGCTGGGAGGTTTGCGGGCCGGTGCTGCCAAGTTTGCGGGTTTCCATGTGTGATCTCCAGGTGGGGTTTCGATAGGGACCATTGTGCTATTATCGATTCCAACAATAAATGCGGCGTTTGCTACATCTTTATTCGGGAATGCATAATAATGGACCAGTTGAAAGCCATGCAGGTCTTCCTGGCGGTGGCCGACAGCAAAAGCTTCACCCAGGCCGCTGAACAGCTCGACCTGCCCCGCCCTACCGTCACCAATGCCGTGCAGTCCATCGAGCAGCAGCTCGGCGTGCGGCTGCTCCAGCGCACCACGCGCAAGGTCAGCCTGACTGTTGAAGGCCAGCTTTACGTCGAGCGCTGCCGTGCCCTGCTCAATGAGCTGGAAGACATCAATGCCCTGTTCCTGTCCGACGGCCGCAAACCGTCCGGCACGATCCGGGTCGACCTGCCGGAACGCATTGCGCGCCTGAGCGTTATTCCCGCGCTGCCGGATTTCTTCACGCGCTACCCGGACATCAAGATTCGCGTGGGGGCCAACGACCGCATGGCGGACCTGGTGGGGGAAGGGATTGATTGTGCGGTGCGGGCGGGGGTGCTGCGGGATTCAACGCTGGTGGCCAAGCCGCTGGGGGCGATGGTGCAGGTGAATGTGGCCTCGCCGTCCTACCTGGCGGCGCATGGCACGCCTGTCACCCTGGAAGATTTGCGCGAGCATTGGGCGGTCAACTACTTCTCCAGCCAGACGGGGCGCGACCTGCCCTGGGAATATGTGGCGGATGGGGAGGTGAAGACGCTGTCGGTGCGCAGCAAGGTGTCGGTGGGGAGTTCGGAGGCTTACCTGGGGGCCTGCCTGGCGGGGATCGGGTTGGCGCAGATTCCGCTGCCGGGGATTGAGGCGTTGCTCGAGCGAGGGGAGTTGGTGGAGGTGCTGCCGCAGTGGCGGCCGGCGCCGATGCCGGTGTCGATTATTTATTCGCATAACCGGCACTTGTCGCCGCGCGTGCGTGTGTTCGTGGATTGGCTGGGGGAGGTGTTGAGGCTGGGCCCAAAACCCGGTCAATCTGGGTCTGACCCTGGTTTACCGGTTTAGATGCCCGCCCGCAGCACGTCACCCAACGCCAAGCCCGCCGGCAACTTCGCCACCAGCTTCTGCGCCTGCGTCAGATTGCGCTGCTTGAACCCATCCGGCGCATTCACAAAATCCTGCGCCAGCCCTGCCGCCGCAGCCTCGATCCGCGCGCCATCACCCGGCGTGGTATCGATCAGCGCCGACAGGTAAGTCGCGCCCCACTGGATGCGGGTCGAAGGACCCACCGCCGAGCACCAGGCCTTCTCATACCAATCCAGCATTGCCGGAAGATCCGCCCGGCGCTTGGCCGCGGACGCGAGGCTCAGCTTGAAATAGTACGGCGCATGCGACTCCGTCAGCGTCGCCTGCAGCAAAGCTTCAGCTTCCGCATGCAGCCCCGCATCGTTCAGCGCACTGGCCGCCGTGTTGACCAGCGTATGCCGGCCATGCTTGTCATCCACCAGTGCCAGCGCATGCTGCACGCGCGTACGCACAAGCTGCGGCAAGCCTTCCGCCGCATAACCCATGCGCGACATGCGCACCTGCAAACGCACCGCAGTCAGACGATCCGGCGCCGACAGCCACATGTCCTCAGCCCACGCATGCGCGGCGTTCGCCATGGCGGTCGCCAGTTCAGCATGACGCGCCGGCGCGGCACGTACCAGCTGGTGGCCGCTATTGCCGAAGATGTCCATATTGGCGCGCGCTACACGCGCATCGCCCAGCACCTTCAACAGGAATTCAGGCGACGCGGCATCCACCACACGGCCAGCCTGCGCCACCATCGCATGCAGGCGCAGGCGCGTGGCGGCATCCTCCACCTGGCGCGCAGCGGCCGGCGCTTCGCCGGTTACCGCAGCAGCAGCCAGTTGCGACAGGGTGGTCAAGGTCACGCCCAGGTCGCGGCCGTGCAGCAGCACGCCTTCATCGGTATCCCAGGAATAGTTCGACAGCAACGTCCATTCAGACGGCGACAGGGCACGCGTGCCGTCCAGCGCCGCGGCCATCGACTCGCCCGCCGAATTGCCGGCAAAGCGCGCCGCCATCAGGGCTTCGCCAAACAGTTCGCCATCGAGTTCGCACGGCAGGCGGGTGATCTCGCTGCCATCCGGACGGTACATCACCATGGTCGGATAGCTGCGCAGCTTCAGGCGCGCGGCCATCGCCTGCGCGTTCGGGCTGTCGCCATCGAGTTGCATCGCCACCATGGTTTGCAGCTTGGCCGGGAATTCTTCGCGGCCGAAGATTTCATACTTGACCCGGTTGCACGGGGGGCACCACGCGGCGCCCCAGTACAGGAACAGCGGACGGCCGGCAGCCTGGGCCCCCTCCAGTGCGGCATCAAAACCGCCTTCGAACCACTCGATGGTGTCAGCCATGGATCAGGACTCGCGAGCCAGTGCCAGGAATTCGGTACGCATTGCCAGGTTAGGCTGCAGTTCGCCCAGCATGGCGGAGGTCACGGTTTCTTCACCGGCGGTGCGGATGCCGCGCGATTCCATGCACAGGTGGCGGCACTTGACCACCACGCCTACCGCCTTCGGCTCCAGCACGGTCATCAGCGCTTCGGCGATCTGCATGGTCATGCGTTCCTGCACCTGCAGGCGCTTGGAGAACACGTCCACCAGGCGGGTCAGCTTGGACAGGCCGACAATCTTGCCATTTGGTACATACCCCACGGTGGCCTTGCCGAAGAACGGCGCCAGGTGGTGCTCGCAATGGCTGTACACCGGGATGTTCTTCACGACGATCAGTTCGTTGTACTGCTCGGCGCCATCTTCGAAAGCCTTCAGCACTTCCGCCGGATCCTGGCCGTAGCCGGAGACCCAGTGTTTCCACGCCTTGTGGACACGGTGCGGGGTTTCGATCAGGCCTGGACGATTCGGGTCTTCGCCCAGGTGCTCCAGCAGGCGGCGCCAATCGTCTTCGGTGAATACTTCTTTAGTCATGATTGCAAGGACCGTGAAATGTGGAATCTAATCCACCAGTATACAGCGTTCAGGGTCGGTTCGCTGCCAGCAGCTCGCTGGCGATGGAAACCGTATGCGTCAGCACCGGCCACTCATCTTCCGGGCCGAACCAGCGCGCGTCGCTGATTTCATTGGGGTCGGTGACGATCTCGCCGTCCAGGTATTCGGCGGTGAAGGCAATCATCAGCGAATGCGGGAAGGGCCAGGACTGGCTGCCGAAGTATTTCAGGTTGTGCACGCGCAGCCCGACTTCTTCGAATACTTCGCGATGCACCGCCTCCTCCACCGATTCGCCGGCCTCGAGGAATCCAGCCAGCGCGGTATAGCGCTTGTACGGCGAATTGGCATGCGCGGCCAGCAGGCGCTGCTTGCCCTTTTTGATCAACACCATCATCGCAGGCGAGATGCGCGGATAAGCGAGATGGCTGCAGGCGGTGCAGCGCATGGCACGCTCGCCGGGCGCCAGCAGCATCGGCGAACCGCAGGCGCCGCAGAAACGGTGGGTGCGCGCCCATTCGGCGATCTGGAAGGCGCGACCTGCAACGCCCAGCAATCCGTCATCGACTGTGCCGAACAGGGTGCGCAGGCCGACGTAAGAGTGGCCGGGCAACGGCGGCGTGTCATGCGGCGCTTGCGCGACCTGCCAGTAGCGCCCTTCCCAGGTACCCAGCGGCATGGCTCCGGCCAGTTCCAGTCCGGCTGCCACCAGTTCCGCATGCGGCGGCAGGGCCAGGCTTTCCTCCCGCAGCAGCAGCCGGTCTTTGTGGAAGACCAGCGTCTGGATATCGGCGGCGTTGAGGGATTGGATCAGGGGCTGGAAACCGGCAGGGGTCTGTAGCATGGCAATTAATATAGTCCTGGCAACAGGCCGATGATACTTGAACTTCTAGCGCGGCGAGCGAATGGCTTCGATGACCTGCGACGCGGTCAACTTTTTGCCGATCTTGTGGCCGGCCTGCTTGAATTCACGCAAGGCGCGGTCGACCTCGGCCTCGCTCGGCTTCACCGGCGCCAGCGATTTCGCCAGCAGCGGCAGGATTTCCTTGCGCATGAAGCGCGGCCCGGCTGCGATGAGCTGCCAGATGAGCAGGGCGAAGCCCAGCGCCATGCCAAGCAGGAAGCCCGGCGGGCCATATTCCGATGAAATGGCGGCGCCAATGGCAGGAACGATGAAGCACAGGCCGATGCCGCCGGCGATTGCCAGCGCCACACCGCCGTCCATATGCGTGGTCGCGAAGTGCTTTTCCACTTTGGGCGACAGCAGGTTAATCGGTGAGAAAATCAGCCCGAGGCGCTCTTCCGCCGACAACAGGTGCGGCGCGGCCTGCATGCGCACTTCAAGTGCCAGGCGCTGCTCCAGGGCGGCATCCAGGCCAGGGTAAGTTTCCCGCTTCAGGGATTCCAGTGAACCGGAGCTCTTCGATACGCCGGCATAGGCATTCAGGTCGGCGTCGCTGAATGCACCGCAACTGGTGCAGGTGCGCTGGTGCCCGACCAGTTTTCCTTCGCCAAAGCTGATGTAATAAACATGGCCTACCGAGCCGAGACGGGTCATGCGGAAAGCGCGCGGCACCCTGCAAACGCCGCAGAAATCCGCGACATACCCCAATGCACGGCGCGTAATCTTGCGCCCCCAAACAATGAACATGATTTTTCCCAGTGGAAATAAATATCAAATCATGAATTGTCGTGTATTTTCTGTCAATTACAACCGCAGCTTAACTACTTCCTTTGTTGCATATACAGCACCCACGGCAGGACAAGCACGACGGCCAGCCAGGGGAAGCGGGCGATGATGTGGGCGAAGGCGATGACCAGCACGCTGAGTATGGCAATCGCGATGGCCAGCCCGATGTGGCGCGTCCGCTTGCGCTCCGCCGGCGGCGGCATTTCGGCAACGGGCGGCAGGCTTAATGGCGCGGGCGGGGCCGCAGCCGGCACTTGATCCAGCGGCGTCGGCGCGCCGTGCAAACGTTCTTCCTTATGCGACTCGACGCTTCCATGATCGATATTGGCGGCGCGCAGCAGGACTTCGCCTATCCAGCTATCGAGCCGCTCGCCCCAGTGCTGCATGGCCGCGGCGCCCGTCTCGGCCAGGTGCTGGAAATGGCTGTTGTCATTCTTCGGGTTCATGTCGTTCGCAAATTGCCCCTGCCGCCGGTCCAGCGTCGCCAGCACCCGGTGTGCCAGCGAATCGGCGCCGGTGGCAACGAACAGCGGCATCTTCGACCATGGCGCGCTCTCCCTGGCCTCGACGCAGAAAGGCGCTGCCGGCACCCCGTCCGAAGGAACCGGGGTATCAAGATCGGCGGCGATTGCCTTGGCCAGCTTTTTCCAGTCCGTATTCGGCACATCGAGCCCGCCTGGCCGCTCGGCCACAAACAGGTAGCAATCGACGTTGCCCGCGCAGCCTCCTGCCTCCCACGCGCCCCGCTCCGTGCCGACCGCCCAAAGCTGGTAGCGGTCGGGGTAGTGGACCGCTACCACCTGCGTGCATCGGGCCAGGGTCTGAGGCACCTCGATGCCCACAAGCTCTACCGGATGCAGCGACAGCCCAGTGGCCCCGGCTTGCGCCAGGACGTCCAGCCAGCGGGTGAAGTCGTCGGCCAGCAAGGCATTCCCCGCACGGTCCCTGAACTGCAGACGCGCGCCGAAGAAGATGCCGTGCCGGTACCAGTCCTCGAGCGCAAGCTTCTTGCGCAGGAACCTGCTGCCGTAGCTCACCAGGGCTACCTGCCGCTGGATCAGCTCGAAATCGTAGCTCATTTGGTCCAGTACATTTGATGCAGGTCGCGCTGGATCTCGCTCACCAGTACCGGAGGCAAGGTACGCCACTGCGCTCCACCCAGCCCGCAGCGCGTAATCGTATGAATCGCCGTCGGGTCGGCACGGTCACCGACAAACCACTCCCCTTCCAGGGTGATGAAGACCGTCTTCCCGCCGTCCAGCGCCTTGACGAACGAATCGATGCAGCCGCCGTCCCCAACCTCGCGCTGCCAGCCGCGGTTCTCAAGACCCAGCAGGGCGCCTGTGCTCACTCTGCGGTCCTGCCACTCAGGCAGGGTGCTGCCATCGAGCGCCGCTTCGTCGAGGCGGTAGGTGGCTCGGCCCAGCTGTTCGAACGGTTGCAGGACTTCGTAGTCGGCAAACAGCTGCGCAAACGCCTGCGCATCGGCATCCGCCAGTTCCAGGCGGTGCGGGATGCCGAGCTTCGCATCGAGCGGCAGTTGCAAGGCATTGTCGCTGGCGTCGGCATAGCTCAGGTCTTCCGCAACACGGAACAGGGTGAGCAGCTTGCCGCTCGCGTCGTAGCTGCCCCACACCAGGCGCAGGACCAGGTGGCGCAGCAGCGGATGCCGCACCAGCAGGGTTTCGAATTCCTCCGCCGACCAGCGGCGCTGCCCGCACATGGCGTCTTCCAGCCGATTGACCTGGGCCCTGGCGACGTTCTTGGCCTGCTTCTTGAGGTCCTTGTAGCGCTGCGAGGCAGCCTTGGCAATCGCTTCATCATCCTTGCTGTTTGGCTTGGGCAGGTCCTTGATCCGCTTGCCGTCGCTGTCGCATACATACGGCAGCAAGTGCTCGTCGAAGCGCACGATGAAGGAACGCGGGCCGAAATCCAGCGCCAGGCGGCCATTCTGGTCCAGGCCCAGGTCCGGCACCGTGCGGTCGGCCAGTTGCTCCATGCTGAGGCCACGCTGCTCAGCGAGGTCCTCCATCATTCCCACCGCACGCTCACGCAAATCGTTGTAGCGCGTTTGCTCGCTCAACTGGTGCAGGTACATCAAGGCGACATCGGAGCCGATCTGCACCAGCATTTCCATCGCATCGTAGGCGCGCACGCGGACCAGTGCCGCGCGCCACTGCTTCAACGCGACATTCAACTGGCGCGCGGTTTCATCGTTGCCGATGACACCCTGCATCCAGAAGATCCAGCGCTCCTTGGGCGGGGTATCGTTGTCGCGCCACCATTCGAACAGGGCCTGTCCGAATTTGGCGAGCGATTCCGGCGTCAGCGCTTCCTGCAGCGCGAGCAGGCCGCTGAACGGAGCGTCCTGCTTGCACAGCGCCATGATGGTCAGGACATCCGGCACGGAGCCGATCGGCAGCGCCTTGCCGTTCGATTTCAGGTACAGGCGCGGCAGGCCGGGCACATGCACGCTTTTTGGCGGCGCCGGGAGCTTTTCAGGCAACAATTCGCGCTGCGGTTCGGACAGCATGATGCGCAAGGCCTCTTCCGCGGCGCTCCCGTAGCGTGCCGCCTGCTCCGCCACGGCTGCCACCTGGCCGTTGGCAGCCAGGTGGCGCAAGGCATTCTGCGCGATAAACCGCTCGGCGGGATCTTCCCCGAATGCTGCTGGAAGCAAACCGCGTGCGGCAGCGGCCGGGTAAGCGAGCAGCCAGTCGCCGGCTTCCTGCTTGACCCAACGGTTAGCGTAGAAGCCCCTGGCGACGTACATCGCAAGTGCATCCCAGTCGAAGCAAGCAGCCAGCAGCATCGACTGAATGGATGCCGTGGGATAGAGATGCATGAAGCGCGGCAGGCTTGCGGCGCCGAACCAGGCAAACTTGTCCGGCATTCGATACCCCCTGCGCAAGCCCTCAGCCGGAATATTATTGAAGACCGAGAGAGCCAGATTCGGGGGCAGGAAACGCAAGAACGAGACGCAATCCCAGTACCTGCCGGAACGCACTGCGAAATCATCTTCGTGCACCGATTCAGAGGCGATCGCGCGTTCGATCGCCCCGGCATCCAGTCCCATGGCCCATAACGACTTCCGTGCCAGGTCCCACGAGCTGGCGTGCGCAGGCATTTCGGACGCGATTTCCGAACGTTTCAGTACCGCTTCCGAGTATGCGAGATCCGATAGATCCGGTCCGTCCACCTTCAGGGTTTCGTAGCCTTTCCACCTCGACCAATCGATACCTGGAACATCATGGATTGCTTGCAGGGACAGCGATGGAACACGGGAAGGCTCGCGGTTCGCCCAGGGCAGTTCGCGCAGCACCGGCGGAAACTCCGCCGGCTCAGCTTCTTCCGCCGCGTCGGCAACTTCAAGCAGACGCTCCAGCGTATTCGATTGCGCCTCGCTGGCGTGCTCCCGCAGCAGCGGCAAGCAGCCAGGATCCTGGTTCAGGATTTCCTGGATCAGCAAGGCAGCGGGCTGCTTCTTTGCCGGATTCACGTCCAGCAGCTTGCGCAGGACGAAGACGGGCCATTTCTTTGCCAGCTTCAGGACAAGCGGCCGGAACTCGGCGCTGCGGTGCCGTTCGACTACCGCGTCGACAGCCTGCTCACTATGAATATTCAGCAGCGCCGTCTGCACCGCTGGCGGGCTATAGCGCTTCGATGCTATCCAGTCGACGAACAGCGGCAATGCATCAACGCCGTACACCTGCAGCAGGCGGAAGGCGGAGGGCACCCAGTTGTCCTTCCCCAGCAAAGCCTTGTGCGCCCCATGATGTTCGTCAAAGCCGGCGCCGGGCAGGAACAAGCCTGGATCTTCTACAAAAAGATCAAGCCATTCCTGCATGCCTTTGGTCCAGTGGACTTTACCGTCCGGTGCGGCCAGCAATGGGTCCGCTTTTGCTTGTCTTGCCATGAAATCTCCGTGTTCTCAAGCCGAACGTGCGACTTCGGCTAGTAATAGGTATAACGTTGCCAGCTTGCCGGGCAAGGGTTGCTTTTCCGGCGCCTGCATCAGGGTGACGGTCTCGCGCAGCAGCCCGGCTGCCGCGGCAAGGCCGTTGCGCTCGAGGGCGGCCGCAAGTTCCGCAGCTTCCTGCAGGGCGCCAGCGGCCTGGTGACGCAAACCCTGCCGCATCCAGCGGGCAAGCAGCGCGTGGCCCTGGTTGACCAGCTCCACCAGCGCTGGCGGCTCATGCAACAACATGACAGGCGCCAGGCCGCGCGACGCCGCCGTTTCCACGTCCGGTACCACGGCGCGCTGTTCGGTCAGGACGGCAAACGGTTCGATGACCACCAGTCCAGCTTCCAGCGTGACCGTCCCCGATACCGCAGTCGGCGCGCCGGATTCTCCGGACAATGCACTGGCCAGCGCATCGATGGCATGCGGCGCAGCCGGATTGTGGTGCTTTCGCAGCAGCAGGCGCTCGCCTGCCCCGCCGACTTCGATCCAGGCGGATAGCGTCTGGCGCGCCGCATTCCATTCCCATTCACCGACCCGCGCCACGGGCACGATGTGCATGTGCTCAATCGCCTGCAGCGGCCGTGCGAAATCCGGAACGGCGTTCAGCAGGTAGTCGCGCAGCCCAACGGCGGAGGCCTGCCGCAACGGCGCCATCAGGTCATCCCACGCCCGGGGCGACAAGGGGAGGACGTTGGTCTGCCGCGCTCCAGCCGCGATCTCCAGGGCGCCATTGGCACGACGCCGGGCGCCGTTGGTGACAACCTGGCTGGCGGCCAGCCTTTCCACCGGCTGGCCGGCAATCCTGCGCGACTTGATGGCCATGCCAGGCTCCCCGGCCTTCGGCTTTGGCCAGCTGCGATCGATCACCGTCACCGCAAGGGTATCGGGGTCGGCAAATACCAGCAGCGCGCCCTCCGCCTCGTCATCCGCCCAGAGCTGGGCGCCGAGGGATACCAGCCGCAAGTGGTCCAACGCAACTTCGCCCTTGACCCCGATGCCGAGCAGCTGGCTGGCCGGCACTTCCGGCAGCTCTCCTGCGGCAGCCTGGCCGTCCACCAGCACTGCTGCCGCCAGGCGCGCATGCAGGCCTGCCAGCGCCGACAACAGCATCGTCGGGTCGAAGCGGCTTGAGCGCGCATGCTGCGCCAGCATCAGGTCCTTCATGCCATGCAGCGATTCGCCAATCCAGCACCATCCCAGTCGGGCCGCCAGGGCGAAGACTTCCTCGAAGCGCGCCTCCAGTGCCAGCATCGGCTGGCTGGAGCCATCGAGCCAGACCTGCAGCGCAAGGGCGTGCGTGCGCTCGAGCAGCGTTGCCGCTGCTTGCGTATCAAACAGGCGCGCTGCCGCCGGGGCGCCGCCTGCCTGCGCATTGGCCAGGGTAACGCTGGCTTCGGCAAAGCCCGGCGACTTCTTCTCCGCCTGCTCGAATGCCCATACTGCCAGGACGACGTGCGCGCAACCGCTGCCCTCCTTGCAATCGCACCTGGCGTGCGTCAGGCTGCTGCGCGAGAAGAAGCGCACATTGCACATCGGCAGGCGCGCGCCTGGAACGGGCGCTGCTTCCTGCCACGCTATCAGCTTGACTAACGGCTGCGCCGCCGCCAGCTTCATGGCTTGCGCCAGGGTCGAAGCAGGAATGGTTTCGGCCATCGTCGCAGCGAAATGCGACGGCGACCATGGGCCGGAATCGTCGGCCGGTTCGCTTTCCGGATGCGCCTGGGCCTGCGCCTGGTACGCCAGGACCAGCGTCACGCGGTGGCGGCATAAGCCGCTGGCCGGGCAAGTGCAGCTGGCGTCGCGCAGTGTACTGTTCGGCGCAAGCACCGTGCTGTGACCGTCGGCGTAGGTGGCGCGGATGGCGCCATCTTCCCCTTCCTCGATGGCGGGCAGGTTGCCTTCGGCGACATCCTTCTGCGCGCGCTTTACAAAGCCCGCGTTGGCCAGGGCAATCAGCGCTTCGGGCGTCAGTTCCAGCAGGTCGGTTCTGCGAGCGTTCATGAGCGCACCTTTTCCGCCAGCCAGGCCGCCAGCTGTCCGGGCGTCATTGCGCCCACGTGCGCACCTTCGCGCACCAGCCGCGCCGCCATGTCCTTGTCGTAGCAGGGATCGGCGCTCGAATCCAGCGCGGCCAGTCCCAGCACCGTCACGCCGGACTGCACCAGCGCCTTGACCCGACGTACCAGTTCATGCTGCGATCCGCCTTCGAAGAAGTCGCTGACCAGCACCACCACGGTACGCTGCGGGTTTTCCACCAGCGATTGCGCATAGCCGACCGCCTTGGCGATGTCGGTACCGCCGCCCAGCTGCACCTTCATCAGCAGTTCGACCGGGTCGGACACGTCCGAGGTCAGGTCGACCACTTCCGTATCGAAGGCGACCAGGCGGGTACGCATGCCCGGCAGGTTCCAAAGGCAGGATGCCATCACAGCGGAATGGATCACCGAATCGACCATCGAGCCGCTCTGGTCGATCAGCAGGCAGATGTCCCAGCGCTCCGTGTGGCGCCGCACGCGGCTCATGAAGATCGGCGTTTCCAGGAACAGCTTTCCGCGCTCCGGGTCCCATCGGTGCAGGTTGCCTTGCACCGTGCGTTTGAAGTCGAAGTTGCGCGCCACCTTCATCATGGACCGTCGGCGCCTGTCGCGCGCACCGGAAAACGCTTGCCGCACCTCGGTTGCCATCTTCTCGATGATCTGGCGCACGACTTCGGCCACCAGCCGGCGTGCGGCAGCCAGCACTTCGGGATTCATCAGGTGCTTGGTGTGCAGCACCGCGCGCAGCAGCGATTCCGATGGCTCGATGCGTTCCAGCACCTCGAGGTTGGTCACCACCTCGTCGATGCCGTACAGTTCCACCGCATCGCTTTCGAGACGCTCGATCACTTCTTTCGGGAACAGTTCATGGATCGTGTTGATCCAGTCCGGCGTGGACAGCTGCGATGGTCCCAGTCCTGCGTTACGTTCGCCGCGCGCGGCGATGTCGGTATCGCGCCCGTACAGC
This sequence comes from Duganella sp. Root336D2, assembly GCF_001425005.1. GTDB lineage: Bacteria > Pseudomonadota > Gammaproteobacteria > Burkholderiales > Burkholderiaceae_D > Rugamonas. The sequence goes on from NZ_LMDB01000039.1 coordinate 59,661, forward strand.
CAGTCCAGCGCCATGTCCGCCGAGCGCGCCTCGCCGGACAAGCTGCCCAAGGCAGGCGCCGCTGCTTCGCCGAGCAGCAGGCGCCAGCGCGTCAGCGAATCGGGAATTTTTAAACTCATGACACCAATCCCCATGAAGCAAGTTTGCGCAGCGCGGCCTGTTCCAGCAGCGCGGCTTTAGCCAGGTCTTCCGCATCGGCACCGGCGAAGTGCGCGGTCAGCGCCCGCCGCGGCAGATGCCCCGCGTTATGCTGGGCCAGCACAGCCTCCGCCAGCGAGCCGCGTTCCTGCGGCGGCAGCCAGCCGAAGGCGTTGCGCATGGCCGGCAAGGCAAGCACGAAATCGAGGTCGTCCAGCGACTTCACCAATGCATCGAGACCGGCGACGAAATGGGCGTCATGCACCAGTTCATCGCGCGCCAGGGCCAGCATGCCGGCTAGCGCATCGCCAACCAGTCCCGGTGGAATTTCGCCGAGCAGGGCCAGCGCCTGCAAGGTGGCTTCGCCTGTGGCAGCGGAACCTCCTGCATTCAGGCTGACCAGTCCCCCCAGCGCTGCGCCGCGGCTGACCGGAGCGGAGCGCTGGTCAGCAAGCTTGCGCCGCCATACAGCCAGCGCACGTTCGGGCTCGATCTGCAAAGGCAGCGCCACGTCGCCAGCCAGCGCATCGCGGGCCACCTGGCGCAAGGCGAGGAAGCCCTGGATATGCAGCCTGTGGTCCACCGCAGGAACCATGCCCATCGCTTCCAGCAGCCACAACGCACGGTCGAAGGCGGCGGCGATGACGGTGCGCAGGATCGGTGCACCCGCCATGTCGAGCGACTGGCCGTGCAGCAGCAGGGAATGCAGTACCGGCAGCGCAGTGCCGAAGGATTCAAAGTGTGGCTCGCCGCCGACCGCCATTTCCAGTTCGGCCAGGATGCCGTCGCTCATGCTGGCCAGGCCGGCAAAGGCGGCCTTGTTCAGGACTTCAGCCAGTTGCGCGAAACGGCTTTCGCCGTTGGCACGGCCCGCTGCCCGTATGCGCTCTTCCAGCTTCATGCGCGCTGCATCTTCCAGCGTGGCGCCATATGCCGCGGCCTCGATCAGCGCCGCGCGCTGCTCCAGCGGTGTCCGCAACGCCCATTCTTCGCGCCGCTCGCCGGACATTGCCAGGCCAGGGCCCGAGCGCCGGTCGATGCCGGGGATGTCCAGCAGCAGCAGGCGATGCAGCACGCGGCTCTTCTCGCGGTCGGCGGGCGCGAACAAATCGAGCACCATATCGCACGGCAGCTTGATGCCGCGCGCTTCCAGTTCCTCCTCGACCGCCAGCACCAGCGGCGGCTGCGGCGTACCGGGCGCCAGCTTGCCCGCCACATCGCCTGCCAGTACGTCCATGATCTCGACCAGGATCGGGTCGGTACCGAAGCGCAGCGGCCCGCGATAGGTCCACGGCAGCGCCGCATCCAGCGCATCCTTGACCAGCGATCCTGCCAGCGCATCGAGCCAGTCGCAGCGTGCCGGCTGGGCATGGCCGCGCAGGCGCGCCAGCGCATCGGCGCGCGTGTGCGCGGCAATCAGGTCGGCGGTCGATGCCGCCAGCTTCTTGTTGCGCAGGCGCTGCGTCACGCGCTGCAGCAGCGCGGGTCCCACGCCCTGCATGCCCTCTTCCCATGCCAGCTGGTAGAAGAACGGGGACGGCATACCCGATGCGTAGCCGGTGAAGGAATCGAGCCGCTTGAAGGTGTATGGCACCAGGTAGGAGCCGAAGCGCACTTCCCCGGCAGCATTGTCCGGCGCCGGCAGTCCGGGCGGGTGCGCACCGTCCTCGCTGCGCCAGGCGCGCTGCAGTGCGGGCGCATGGTAGCCGCCGCACACCACCAGTACCGGGCCTTCCTTGCGCGCCATTGCCCAGGCGATCCATCTCGCCATCATGCGTTCGCGCGACTGGTTGCCGATCGAGCCCGCATCATTGGCGCGCAGGTGCTCGAAATGGGCGGACAGGCTTTGCTCCAGCTGTTCGAGGGAATCCTGTTGTTCAAACAGCGTATCCCACAGGGCGTCCCGGCTGTCCACCGCCATCTTGCGGCGCAGCGCATCTTCGTAGGTGGCGGCGCGTTCAGCCTCCGCCTCGTCGCCCACGTCGGCATAGCGATTGAGCACATCGGCAAAAGCATCGTCCCATGCCGGCAGGTCGATGAAGCGCACGTGCGCACCCGTCTCACTCCCGACGGACAGCGCCTGCCATTCCGGCGAATGCTCGGCAAATGGCGACCAGGATGCGCGATGCCCTGCTTCCGACGAAAGGAAGCTGTAGATCGCCAGCGGCAGCTTGTGCGGCAAGGCCATCTGCCCAAGCTTGTCGTTGAAGTCAGCCGGCCCTTCGATCAGCACATGGGCCGGCTGCAGGCTGCGGATCTTGTGCGCCACCAACCGCGCGCAGGCGGGGCTGTGATGGCGAACGCCGATGATGACTGGCTCTGTCACGGCAAACGATGCCTTGCTTCGAAATAGGCTTGCCAGTGGGGCCCGTTCCTGCGCGCGACCTTTTGCTCGAAGTAGCGGCGCAGCTTGGCGCGGTCGTCGGCATTGTCCTTGACCACGGTGCCGGCGATGCAGTCGACCAGGTCGGCCGGGCTGCCGTCGCGCTGCTCGAGGAACCAGGCGCGCACGCCGACGGCATGGGCGACGTTGACTGCTTCCGCCGTCGACATGACAGCAGTCAGGCGGTCCATCGCGGCGTCGCCGCTGTGCGCCTGCGAGGCGCCGCGCAAGTCGCGGAAGGTGGTCACCAGCAGTTCCAGCACCGGTACCGGCAGGCTGCGCGGAATCGCGCTCTTTTCCAGCAGGCGCGCCGAAGCCTCTTTCACCAGCGCCAGCTCATGGTCGAAGTCGAGGATAGGGAACACGGTTTCGAAGTCGAAGCGGCGCTTGAGCGCCGCGCTCATTTCATTCACGCCGCGGTCGCGCGTGTTGGCGGTGGCAATGATGTTGAAGCCGTCGCGTGCGTACAGCATGCCGTCCTCGCCCGCCAGTTCCGGCACGCTCATGACGCGGTCCGACAGCATGCCAAGCAGGCAGTCCTGCACTTCCAGCGGCGCGCGCGTGATCTCTTCGAAACGCACGATCTGGCCGTCGCGCATGCCCTGGTACAGCGGTGCCGGCACCAGTGCGCGCGGACTTGGGCCTTCGTTGATCAGCAACGCGTAGTTCCACGAATACTTGATCTGGTCTTCCGTGATCGAAGCGCCGCCCTGGATGGTCAGGGTCGACTTGCCGCAGATGGCGGTAGCCAGCAGCTCGGACAGCAGCGACTTCGCCGTGCCCGGCTCGCCCACCAGCATCAGGCCGCGGCCCGTCGCCAGCGTCACCAGCATGCGTTCGATCGACGCCGCAGGCGCCACGATCTTGCGCTCGATTTTCAACTCGTCGTCGCCCAGGATGAATTTGCGCGCGGCGGTCAGGCTCAGCGCCCAGCCCGGCGGACGCGGGCCGGTATCATTGTCGCGCAGGCGTTGCAGCTCCTGCGCATGGAGGATCTCCGCCGGTGGGCGCTGCAAAGTCGGTGCTTCTTTGGTTGTACTTTTCTTCATGGTGTCATGCCCGCAAGGATTCGATGTCGCGTATCAGTTCACTGGTGGCGATCGGGTCGAGGATCGCCAGGCTTTCGGCCGCCTTGATCTCCCCCCAGCTGGAAGGTGAGCCGACCGAAATGGTTTGCAGCGTTTGTTCAGGATATTCGTCAACCATGCCCACGATGATGCCGGGATCAAGCCTCAATTCGATCACCCTGGTTTGGTTGAGCGGCTTGTGGAAGAACCAGATGCCGCCGCCATCCTGGGCCTGCCCGCGCCGCCAGCCTTTGTTGACCAGGCCAAGCACGCGGCCGGTGGGAACGACTGCGCCTTTCCAGCGCTCCAGGACCGTCACTGCCTGCTCGTCGGCGCCCAGTGCATAGGTATCGCGCCCAAGCTGGGAGAACGGCTGCAGCAGCTCATAGTCCGCAAACAGCTGGCCGAACTGCGCCGCAACTTCCGCCGCCAGTTCGAGCGCATGCGGCAGGCCCACGCGGATATTCGCACCTTCCGGCATTGTGAAGCGGTCGTCCTCGCCCGTGGTCCAGCTGCCATCCTCCGCCACGCGGAAGCATGCCAGCAGTCTGCCGCCGGCGTTCTCGCCATCCGCCACTTCGTAGGCGCCCCACACCAGGCGCTGCACCAGGTGGCGCACCAGAGGATGGCCGGCCAGGAACATGCGGAAGTGTTCGGGCAGCCAGCGGCGTTGGCTGCACATGGCCCACTCCAGCCTCACGACCTGCTGGCTGGCGATGGTGCGGGCGTCTTTCTTCAGCAACTTGTAGCGGTCGACGGCGGCACCGGCCAGCGCTTCGTCGTCGCTCTGCTTCGGCTTGGGCAGGTCGGCCAGGCGCTTGCCTTCGCTGTCGCGAACATATGGCTTCAGCGCCTCGTCGAAACCAACGCGGAACTGGCGCGGTCCGAAGTCCAGCAGCACGCTGCCGTTGTCATCCAGGCCCAGGTCGGGCGCCAGGCGGTCTTCCAGTTCCTCGGTGGTCAGCTCGCGTGCCTCCGCGATCTTGTCGATCTTTTCGCGCGCCTTGTCCTGCAGGCCCTTGAACTTGACCTTCTGCGCGATGCCGTTCAACAGCATCAGGGCCGTGTCGGTGCCGATGTCGGCCAGCACGTCCAGCGCCGATACGGCACGGGCATGCGCCGATTCCCCTGGCCAGGTGCGGATAAATGGGGTGAGCTTGCGCGCCGTGTCGTCCGTTCCCAGCCAGCCCAAGGCGGTCATGGCCCAGCCTTCCTTGGAGTTGCCGCCTGCATTCAGCCAGGACGAGAAGCAATCCCAGGCGAAGTCCACCAGCGATTCGGCAGTGCAGGCATCCTTGACCTGTGTGATGCCCGGGTACAGCCCATCCACAGTCGGGAACATCAGCATGGTGCCGATGTGGTCCAGCGCACTGTCCGGCACCGCCTTGCCGGCACCGGCGCCGCAGCTGTCATTCAGCACAGGGCGGCGCCATCCCAGCGGCGCCCAGAAGTCAGGCAGCTTGGGCAGCTTGGCGGGCAAGCGCTCTAGCGGATCTTCATCGAGCAAAGCACGCAGCGCTTTGGCGATCGCCGCATCCTCGTAACGCGCGGCCATTTCGAAGATCAGGGCCTCATGGCCGTTCGCGCCCAGGTAGCGCAGCGCCGACGCCGCGCAATCCCGGTCCTCGCCCGCCTTGCCAAGCGCCGGCGCGAGCAGGCCGCAAATGGCATGCGCGGGGAAGCGCAGCAGCCACTGGCGGGCGTCTTCCTTGATCTTCTTGAGTTTCGCGGCTGCGCGCGCCATAGGCAGCGCCAGGCCGGTGGAGCCAAAGCATTTGGCTAGGGCACCTACGTCGTTGGTGCGTCGCGCCACCATCGCTTCGAAGCCGGGAAGCGCCGGTAAGCCAAGCTTGGCAAGCAGGCCGGCGACACGGGGATGATACGGGTCAACCTCGCGTTCCAGCTTGTTCCAGGCCTCTGCACGCATCGCTTCCGGCAGCAGCGCAAGCACCACCGCACAAACCTGGCGACCAGGGTATGCCTCCTGGTACAGGCGCCATGCCTCGGCCAGCCCGTTGGTATCATTGTTCTCAATGGCCTTGACGGCCAGCGCCCTGATGGTCAGCTGGTCGGACGCATCGCCATAGAACCCGAGCTCCCAGGCCAGCGAGACCGGATTCAAAGGTTCTTTCCTGAAGCGCCCCCACATCTGGCTGTGAGCCGCAAGCCATTCCTCGCGGTCGATACCATCCCAGCGCTCGACCGGCGCCAGCCGCAAGGGCGGCACGACCAGTGCCGCAGCCGGCTTCTTGCGCGGCCGCAGCCAAGGCGGATCGGCCAGTACGCCCGGCAAGTCCTCCCGAGCCGCGACCGGCATCGAGGTGCCCAGTTTCTCAAGCTGGCGTTGCAGCAACGCTTGCGCTGCAGGGCTCAGCCAGGCCATCAACTGCGGAACCTGATCGGCATGGATACGCAGCAGCGTCGTGAGGGACGTCTGCAATACTTCGCCCTCCTTGCCACGCCGCTCTCCAAGCTCCGCCAGCGCGGCAATGCCCGCCAGCGGCGCATGCGCCAGCGCAGCAGAGAAGTTGGTACGCGCCATTTTCAGCGATATGGCGGTCCACGTATTGGTATCGGAAACCACGGCAAGTACCTCAGCGAGCAATTTGATGGCTTCCGGGGTACCGACATAAGACATGGCTTCGCAGCCTGGTTCGCTGTAAGGCATCAATTTCAGGATTGCGAAGGCATCTGCCCCGCGCTCCTGTATGACCGTCGCGGCCAGCATCGGATTCCTGCACCAGCGCTCGTGATCCGAAATCTTGATGTCGAACTTTTCCGCCAAGCCGGGATCGCTGGCCGTCATCAACAGGAGTGGCAAGGTATTGGCCGCTTGCCCCTTGGCCAGTTCGGGCGCCAGGCGATCGGAAATCTCCGGCCGCTCGGGCAGTTGCGCTGCCAATCCTGCCTTGCGCATGATATGAACAGTGGGAATGGCGTGCTCGATCTTGTCGGCGCACACCTGCCATATCGCTTCCGGCGCTGACGAAAGCTGGCGCCGCATGGCGACTTCGACCGGCGTAAGTGGCTCCGATACGCCAAGTTCAGTGGTGATGACGGACCTGGCGCTGACCTTCCGCTTTAAGTTGCCCGCGTTCGTCCAATGCATCTGTATCCGCTGCATTTCGATGAAAGCGTCGACGCAATGCTCCAGTCCTTTATGCTTGGCCAGCACGTGAACCATCTGTTCCGCCAGCACATCGTTCTTGCCCTCCCAGTCCCACGGAAGCTTGGCAGCCATGGCCAGCAATACCGCGTCCGACAGCACGGAACCGTCCAGGGTCCGGGTCCGCAATCTCTCCCATGCTTCTTCAAATGCCGGACGAAGTTCGGCGTACGTCGCCTCGGCATCCGGCAACTGGCATTCGAAGATGCGGCGCAATACGTCCTGCGCGTCGACCACCGGCACAGGCTTGGGAAAACGGCGCGATGGCAAGGCTGCTGCCGCCAGCTTCCGGGGCAATGCAACCGGCGCCCTGTGCGCCAGCCACGGCGGCGTGGTCGACGGATCGGCGGCAGCTACAGGCGCTGCGACGGCAGCGGGGGCTGGAGCAGCAACTGCCGCATCAGGCGCCTCAGGCTTCGGCTCGGCCAGAGGCTTGGGAGCAGCCTTGCCAATCGAAGCTGGCGTAATATCGATTTCGACATAGCCCTTGCCGGTCTTCTCGGCGATGAGCTTCGCCATGGCGGCGCCGCACTTGGCGTCGTCGGCGAAGGATTTGGTCTGGCTCTGTCCCTGTGTGCCGATGCGGCCCCAGCGCAGGTTCAGGTCCAGCCCATCCTGTTCAATTTCCCAAAACTTGTTCGAGCTGCTGTCGGAGAATTCAAAGCGGCGCATCGGAGTTCAATCATTCAGAAAGTTTGCAGGCATTCATGCCCGCAGGGATTCGATGTCACGTATCAGTTCACTGGCGGCGATCGGGTCCAGCGGGGGTGCGCCCACCGTGACGACTTCCAGCGCCTGCTCCGGGTTCTCGCTGACCATGCCCGCATAGATACCTGGTTCGAACGTCAGCTCGATCATCCTGGCGCCGCCAACCGGTTTCTGGAACGAGCAGAACGTGCCGCCGCCAATCATATCGCCGCGCCGCCAGCCCTTGCTGGCCAGGCCCATGACGCGGGTGCTGGCGACCAGCATTCCCTTCCAGCGCGCGAGCTGCGCTTGCGCCAGCTCGCCGGCATCCAGTGCATAGGTATCGCGCCCCAACTGGGCAAACGGCTGCAGCAGCTTGTAGTCGACAAACAGCTGGCCAAACTTTGCGGACGTTTGCGGAGACAACTCCAGTGCATGAGGCAAACCCACACGGATGTGCTCACCTTCCGGCAGCGTGAATACATCGTCGTCGCCATTGGCGTAGCTGCAGTCTTCCGCCACGCGGAAGCAGTCCAGCAATTGTGCCCCGTCCTCGCCTGCCGCGTAGACGCCCCAGACCAGGCGCTGCGCCAGATGACGCACCAAAGGATGCTCGACCAGGAACTGGCGGAAATGTTCTGGACGCCAGCGGCGGCGGCTGCACATCGCCCATTCCAGGCGTGCGACCTGCTGGCTGGCGATGGACCGGGCATCTTTCTTCAGGGTCTTGAACCGTTCGACCGCGGCGCCGGCCAGCGCCTCGTCATCGCTCTGTCTTGGCTTGGGCAGGTCACGCAGCATGTTGCCGTCTTCATCACGTACAAAAGGCTTCAATGCCTCGTTAAAACCGGCGCGGAAGCGGCGCGGACCGAAGTCCAGCACCATGGTACCGTCCTGCCCGAGACCCAGGTCGGGCGCCATGCGGTCTTCCAGCTCCTCGGTCGACAGGCCGCGCGATTCGGCAATCTTGACGATCTTGTCGCGCGCCTTATCTTGCAACGGCTTTTGCTTGGCCTTCTGCGCGACGCTGTTCATCAGCATCAGCGCGACCTCGCTGCCGATGTCGGTCAGCACGTCGAGCGCAGCTACCGCACGTGCATGCGCCCCTTCCGGTGGCCACGCCTTGATGAATGGCATCAGCTTGCGGGCGGTATCGTCCGTGCCGAACCAGCCCAGGGCGGACATCGCCCAGCCCTCCTTGACGGCGCCGCCGGTATTCAGCCAGGCCATGAAACAGTCCCAGCTGAAGTCCGCCAGCGACTCTGGAGTGCAGGCATCGCGCAGCTGTGCGATGCCGGGATAGACTCCGTCGACGGTCGGGAACATCAGCATGGTGCCTACATGGTCGAGCACATCGTTCGGTATCGTCTTGCCGGCACTGGCGCCGCAGGTTTGATTCAATACCAGGCGGCGCCACCCGAGCGGCGACCAGAACGCAGGAAGCTTGGGAACCTTGGCCGGCAGGCGCTCGAGCGGGTCTTCATCGAGCAGCGCACGCACCGCGGCGGCGACGGCCGCATTCTCATAGCGTGCCGCCACCTCCATGACCAGGGATTCATGGCCCTTCGCGCGCAAGTAGCGCAGTGCCGACTTTGCGCAATCGCGCTCCTCGCCCGCCTTGCCCAGCGCCGGCGCAATCAACGCGCAAATGGCATGCTCGGGGAAGCGCAGCAGCCATTGGCGCCCCTGCGCTTGCAGCTTCTTGAGTTTGACCGCAGCGCGCGCCATCGGCGCCGCCATGCCGACAGAACCGAAGCGCGGGGCATACTCGACCCCCTGGTCGAAGCGGTGGCGCAGCATCTCCTCAAAGCCTGGAAGCGCCCGCAAGCCGAATTTGGCGAGCAGGATTTCCATGTACCTGCCACTGGCATCCACTGCACTGGAAAGCAGGTTCCAGGTTTCAACGCCCATATCCCCCGGCAGCAGCGTAAGGAATGGCGGATAGAGACGCGCCCAATTGTCGCCAGGCGCGTAAAGACGCCAGGCCGCTGCCAGCGCCGTACTATCGGCGCCGGCGATGGCCAGCACCGCCTGCCTGCGGGCTTCGTCGCCAGCCGGCCCCGGGTTACGGCTGAAGCCCAGTTCCGCCACCCACACCGCAGGATCCTTGAGTGCTCGCTCGAAGGCTTCTTCCCACCATGGGGTCGGCTGGGCCCATGCTTCACGATCGACGTCATCCCATCGCTCAACCGGCGCCAGGGGCAGGGGTTGCAGGTCCAGGGGCGCAATGGCCTTCTTGCGTGGCCGCAGCCACGGAGGATTCGCCAGCACGGCCGGCAGGTCTTCAAGCGCAGCTTCTGCCAGGGAGGTACTGACCTGGCCTTGCAGGCGTTGCAGCAATGCCTGCGTCGCCGGGCTGACCCAGGGCAGCAATTGGGGGATGCTGTCGGCATTCAGGCTGACCAGCGCCGCCAGGCTGGACGACACGACCGCTCCTGACTTGCCCGGCTTTTCGCCGAGTTCCGCCAACGCAGCGATGCCAGCCAAAGGCCATTGCTGGAGCGCGGCCGCAAGGCGGGCAAGCGCGGTCTTGGTCGTGATCTCGGTGTGCCAGCGCCAATATCGAGGATCGGAAGTCCGCGCCACGGATTCAACGAGCAGCTTGATGGCATCTGGCGTGCCGATCTGGGTCAGGGCCTCGCTGACGGCATCGCGCGTGACCGCAACGCTGAACGACGAACATGCCTGCACGCCCTGTTCCGCCAGGATGCTCGCGGCCAGCATCGGGCTGCTGAAATAGCGGTCGACGTCCGGCATTTTTTCGCCCAGTACCCGTAGCAATTCCGGCTCATTGGCCGATATCAGCAATAGCGGCAAGGTCGAATGCGCAGGGCTGCCGATAAGTTCTTGTACCAAACGGTTGGACAGCTCGGGACGTTCCGGCAACTGCGCGGCCAGTGCTGCCCGGCGCAGGAGCGGGGTGGATGGCAGCGCTTTCTCGATCTTGTCGGCACAGGCTTGCCAGACCGCCTCCGGGGCATTGGACAGCTGGCGGCGCAAGGCAATTTCAACTCCGCAGAACGGCTCATGCAGGGCCAGTTGAAGGAGGCCGGTGCACTCGATGGTCGCCATCCGCTTCCCGGTCATCCGCGATAGATAGAGTCCCGCGTGCAGTTTCAGCATTGCCAAGAAAACATCGACGCAATATTCCAGCCCTTTGTGTGCAACGATGGCATCGAGCATCAACTCGCCAAACGGATGTTCGTCCCCTTTATCGCTGCGGAACAGGGAATTGTTTGACACGGCAAGCAGGACGGCATCCGACATCAGCGAACCATCCAGGGACTGCTCTTGCAGCCGCCTTGACGCTTCCACACATGCAGGACGGACCTCGGCATCGCACTTTTCGTGCACGATTTCGATGGCGTCATTCAGGCGGCGGAATATCTCCTTGGGATCGACTTGCGGGACCGGCTTTGGCGCGCGGCGCGAAGCCAGCGCCACCTGCGTCATCTTTTTCGAAATCGCCAGGGGTTCACCCTGTGCCAGCCAGGGTGGTGTCGTCATGTCGGGGAGCTCAGTACGGTGCATCAAAATCCAGTTACACAAAGAAGCGTTGTAATTTTGACTTTAACACGCGTCCGATCAGGTTAACAAGGACTCGATATCCCGCACCAGTTCACTGGCGCTGACCGGATCGAGACTGGCGATGCTACCCTCCCGCATTGTGATAGCACCGATTGCCTGCTCCGGATAGTCGTCGGTCATGCCTGCGATAATGCCGGGGTCGAGCATCAGTTCGATCACGCTGGATCCTCCCACCGGCTTGCTCAAAAATGAGACACCGCCGCCGTCCATGGACGATCCGCGGCGCCAGCCCTTGCTGGTCAGTCCCAGCACCCGGCCAGTTGCCACCACCTTGCCTTTCCATCGTTCCAGCGTCTCCGCCGCCAGCTCCCCGGCTTCGAGCCGGTAGGTCTCGCGGCCAAGCTGGGCAAAGGGTTGAAGCAACTCGTAGTCGGCAAACAGCTGGCCGAACTGCGCTAACGCCGCCTGCGGCAGTTCGAGCGGATGCGGCAGGCCGACACGGAATTCCTCGCCTGCCGGCAGCGCAGTGTCGTAATCGTCCCAGCCCGTGTAGCCGCCTTCTGCGGATACGCGGAAGCAGGTCAGCAACTTTCCGCCAGTGGCTTTCCCGTCTTCCAGCGCATAGACGCCCCAGACCAGGCGCTGCACCAGGTGCCGCAGCAGCGGATGGTCGGCCAGGAACTGGCGGAAGTGCTCGGGGCGCCAGCGGCGGCCGCTGCACATCGCCTGTTCCAGGCGTGCCAGCTGCTGGCTGGCGACGGTGCGGGCATCCTTTTTCAGTGTCTTGAAACGCTCGGCTGCGGCGCTGGCCATCGCTTCGTCGTCGCTCTTCTTCGGCTTGGGAAGATCCTTCAGGCGCGTTCCGTCGCTCTCCCGGACACAGGGTTTCAGCGCTTCGTCAAAGCCGACGCGGAACTGGCGCGGGCCAAAGTCCAGCAGCATGCTGCCGTCGTCGTCCAGGCCAAGGCGGGGCGCCAGGCGGTCTTCCATTTCCTCCCTGGCCAGGCCGCGGTTTTCTGCGACCTGGTCGATCTTCTCGCGGGCCTTGACCAGCAGGCCGGTAAACTTCACTTTCTGCGCAATGTCGTTCAGCAGCATCAGCGCGACATCGCTGCCGATATCGGCCAGCACGTCGAGCGCCGCCACTGCGCGTGCATGCGACCCTTCGCCCGGCCAGGAACGGATGTAGGGAGCGAGCCGGCGCGCCGTGTCGTCATTGCCCAGCCATCCAAGTGCCGACAGGGCCCAGCTTTCCTTGGAAGGCCCGCCGGCGCTCAGCCAGGCGGTAAAACAATCCCAACTGAAGTTGGCCAGCGACTCCGCCGTACAGGCCTCCTTGAGCTGCGCAATGCCGGCGTACACGCCGTCCACTGTCGGCAAGGCCAGCATGGTGCCGATATGATCCAGCGCTTCATCCGGCAATGCCTTGCCGGCATTGGCGCCGCAGGTATCGTTCAAAACAGGGCGGCGCCAGCCAGCCGGCGCCCAGAAGTCGGGCAGCCTGGGCATTTTGGCGGGCAGCCGTTCGAGCGGATCTTCGTCGAGCATGGCGCGCACGGCAGCGGCGACTGCCGGATCCTCATAACGCCAACCGATACCGACAATCAGGGATTCATAGCCGTTTGCGCGCAGGAAGCGCAGCGCCGACAGGGCGCAATTACGCTCTTCGCCTGCCTTGCCGATCGCCGGAGCGATCAAGCCAGCGATGGCATGCTCAGGAAAGCGCAGCAGCCAGCGGCGCGCGTCGTCCTGCAGTTTCTTGAGCTTGGCCGCAGCGCGCGCGATGGGTCCAGCGAGTTCCACCGCGCCGATATACGGCGCCAGCGGCAGCATCTTGTCGAAGTGCTCGCGCATCATTGCCGCGAAACCCGGCACGGCTGCCAGGCCAAACTGGCTAAGCAGGTAATCCACGCCATAAGACTCCGCCTCGCCAGCCAGCGCATTCCAGGTTTCGAGGCCCATTTCCCTCGGCAACAACGTCAGGAAGCGGGTGCAGAGCTGTGCCCTCTCATCGCCTTCGCGGTAAAGCTGCCAGGCTTCGGCAAATTCCTCGCTGTCGGCATTGGCGATGGCTTGTGCTGCCATGCGGCGCGCTTCATCGCCGGCATATCCCGGATTGCGGCAGAACCCGAGCAAGTCCACCAGTGCTGCGGTGGACTTGCGCGCCTTGTCGAAGTCTTTCGTATGCCAGCGGTCGAGGGAAGCCCACTGTTCACGGTCGATGCCGTCCCAGTTCTCGACCGGCGCCACGGGCAAGAGCTTCAGCGCAGGCGCGGCAACGGCCTTCTTGCGGGGGCGTAGCCATGGCGGGTCAGCCAGCACGCCCGGCAGGCCTGCCAGCACCGCCGTTGGTGTCGAAGTATCGTTATTCTCGCCCAGGCGTTGCAGCACGGCCTGGGCCGCAGGACTGACCCAGGGCAGGAGTTGCTGCACGTGTCCGGGATTGGCGCGCACCAGTTTCGCCAGTTCCTCCTGCAGCATTTCGCCGTCCTTGCCACGCAGCCCGCCAAGTTCGGCCAGGGCTGCGATGCCCGCCTGCGGCCATTGCTTCAGCGCGGCCGCCAGGTGGCGCAGCGCCGTCTTGCGTTCAGCCAGCCACCACATCATGTCGTCGGCCATGCCGCGCGCCGGCGTGGCGCAATACACTTCCGCCAGCAGCTTGATGGCTTCCGGCGTTCCGACCTGGCTCAAGGCGATGGTGGCCCCGGCACTGCTTGCGACCAGCTTCAGGATCGGGACCGCGGCGACGCCCCGCTCCTGCACCACGGTCGCCACCAGCATCAAATCCGAAGTCCAGCGGTCGTCTTCGAGCAGGTCGCGGCCGAGCATGCCGTGCAGTGCCGGATCATTCGCCGTCAACAGCAGCACCGGCAGGGTGAGTGATGTCTTGCCTTTGCCGAGCGTGTGCATCAGGCGGTTCGACACTTCCGGACGTTCCGGCAGCTGCGCCGCAAGGCCGGCCCTGCGCACGGCAGGCACGTTCGGGATCGCGCGTTCGATCTTGTCCGCGCAGGCATTCCAGACCGATTCCGGCACTGAGGACAACTGCCGCCGCATGGCAACTTCGGCCGGGGAGAGGGGGTGGCGGTCGCCGAATTGGCGGGTAACCGTGCGCGTCACGCTTACCCGCCAGTCCTTGTAGTTCTTGTGCGCCAGCTTGACCTGCAAGCCCTGCATCCCGATGAAGGCATCGACGCAATATTCCAGGCCCTTGTGTTCGGCAATCGCATCGAGCACACGCTCCCCGAGTGGCGCTTCGCCCTTTTCCTGGGAGCCGTGGGCTGGATCGTTTGCGAGTGCAAGCAGGATCGCGTGCGACAGCAGCGAGCCGTCCAGCGAGCCGGTAAGCGTACTCATCCACGCATCGGCAAAGTCGGCACGCAGGTCGGGGTCAGTGGCAGCGATATCCGGTTTTTCGATCGCGCCCAGGCGCAGCAGCGCCGCTTCGGCATCGGCCTTCGGCACCGCTTTCGGGAAGCGGCGCGATGGCAAGGCCGCCGCGGCCATTTCAGGGGAAATCGAAAGCGGCACGCCCTGGGCAAACCAGGGCGGTGTCGGGCTGTTGTCGGTGAAATCGAGGCGGCGCATGAAGTCTTATTACCAAGAAGAAATATTATCTTTTCGACTATATCATGCAGGTGTGGGCCCGGCCCACACCGTTGCTAGCGCAAGGATTCCATATCCCGGATCAATTCGCTGGCCGCAATCGGGTCGAGAATGGCCAGGCTTTCCGCGGACCGGATCTCACCCCAGGCGGCGGGGGAACCCACCGTGATCACTTGCAGCGTCTGTTCCGGATACTCATCGACCATGCCCACGATGATGCCCGGATCAAGCGTCAGCTCGATCACCCTGGTGCCGGAGAGCGGCTTCTGGAAGTACCAGATACCGCCGCCGTCCTGCGCCTGGCCGCGGCGCCAGCCCTTGTTGACCAGGCCCAGCACCCGGCCGGTGGGAACCACAGCGCCTTTCCAGCGTTCCAGCTTGATGTCTGCTCGCTCTTCGGCAGCCAGGGTGTAGGTATCGCGGCCCAGTTGGGAAAACGGCTGCAGCAGCTCGTAATCCGCGAACAACTGGCCAAACTGCCCGGCGGCTTCCTGCGGCAGCTCGAGCGCATGCGGCAGGCCGACGCGGATATTCGCGCCTTCCGGAATCGGGAACACGTCGTCCTCGGCGGTGGTGTAGCTGCCATCCTCCGCCACACGGAAGCAGCCGAGCAGATTGCCGCCCGCGTTACCGCCCTCTTCCACTTCGTAGACGCCCCATGCCAGGCGCTGCACCAGGTGGCGCACCAGCGGATGCTCCACCAGGAACTGGCGGAAGTGTTCCGGCAGCCAGCGGCGGCGGCTGCACATGGCCCACTCCAGGCGCACCACCTGTTGGCTGGCGACGGTGCGGGCATCTTTTTTCAGTAGCTTGAAGCGGTCCGCTGCGGCCGGCGCCAGGGTTTCGTCGTCGGTCTTCTTCGGCTTGGGCAGGTCGGGCAAGCGCTTGCCTTCGCTGTCGCGCACATACGGCTTCAGCGCTTCATCGAAGCCGACGCGGAACTGGCGCGGGCCGAAGTCCAGCAGCACGCTGCCGTTGTCGTCCAGGCCCAGGTCCGGCGCCAGGCGGTCTTCCAGTTCCTCGGTGGTCAATTCGCGCGCCTCGGCGATCTTGTCGATCTTTTCGCGCGCCTTGTCCTGCAAGCCCTTGAACTTCACTTTCTGTGCGATGCCGTTCAACAGCATCAGTGCCACATCGGTGCCGATATCGGCCAGCACATCGAGCGCAGTGACCGCGCGCGCATGCGCCGACTCGCCTGGCCAGGTGCGGATATAAGGGGTGAGCTTGCGGGCAGTGTCGTCGGTCCCCAGGAAGCCAAGCGCCGTCATGGCCCAGCCTTCCCTGGAATTGCCGCCGATGTTCAGCCAGGCGACGAAACAGTCCCACGCGAAGCCTTCCAGCGACTCGGCAGTGCACGCTCCCTTCAACTGCGCGATGCCGGGATACAGGCCGTCCAGCGTCGGCAGCATCAGCATGGTGCCGATGTGGTCCAGCGCTTCATCGGGCAAGGCCTTGCCGGCACTGGCGCCACCGCTCTCGTTCAGCACGGGACGACGCCAACCTTGCGGCGCCCAGAAGTCCGGCAGCTTGGGCAGCTTGGCCGGCAGGCGTTCGAGCGGATCATCCTCGAGCAGCGCTCGCACCGCCGCGGCAATCACCGGGTCCCCGTAGCGCGCGGCGACGTCATGGATCAAGGCTTCGTGGCCGCTGGCGGCCATGAAGCGCAATGCCGTCAGCGCAGATTCGCGATCCTCACCCGCCTTGCCGACTGCCGGCGCGATCAGCCCGCAGGCCGCGTGCTCGGGGAAGCGCAGCAGCCATTGGCGTGCGTCCGCCTGTACTTTCTTGAGCTTGGCCAGGGCGCGCGCCATCGGCAATGCCAGGCCAACCGACCCAATGCATTTGGCGTACGACCCGACGTCGCTCGGGCGGCGCCCCATCATTGCCTCAAGTCCTGGAACGGCCCGCAGGCCCAACCTCGACAACAGGAAGGCAACTCCGTCTGTCCCCATCGCGGCACTCAAGCCGACCCAGGCATCGATGACCATCGAGTCCGGCAACAACGGCAGGTAATGCGAGTAGATCTCTCGCCACGGCGTGTCAGCTTTGTACAGACGCCAGGCTGCAATCAGGCCATTGGCGTCTGCATTGCCGATGGCTGCGCAGGCCTGGTCGTGCGCCACCTTATCCGACTCCGAGCCTTGCAAACGGAATCCAAGCGAACTAACCAGCTTGGAGACGTCTTTACGCGCTTCGGCGAATTCATCTTCCATCCACTCAATAGCGCTTCCCCATAGTTCGCGAGGGATACCGTCCCAACGCTCGACAGGGTCCAGCGGCAGCGGCTGTACCGCAATCGCTGCGGCGCCCTTCTTGCGCTGGCGCAGCCACGGCGGGCTGGCCAGCACGGCCGGCAAGTCCGCTGCCGCAGCGACCTCCAGCGGCTCACTGGCTTTTTCATACAAGCGTTGCAGCAGTTCCTGTGCAGCCGGGCTGACCCACGGCAGGAGTTGGGAAATGTATTCGGGACGCGCAATCACCAGTTTCATCATCGCCGAGCGCATCACATCCATATCCTTGCCGCGCAGCTCGCCCATTTCCGCCAGGGCTGCAATGCCGGCCAGCGGCCATTGCTGCAATGCGGTCAGCAGGCGGGCTATCGCCGTCTTGTAAGTGAGGCTGTGCCATCCCTTGCCGGCATTGGTTTTGAGCGCGACGTCAGCGAGCAAGCCAATTGCTTCCGGCGTGCCGATCTGGGTCAGGGCTTCATTCGCAGTGTCGTTAAACTTGATCAGATCGAGGATCGGGCAGGCATCCACACCGCGCTCCTGCAGGACGGTGGCGGCCATCATCGGCCCGCTGGTCCAGCGGCTGTAAGGTCCAAAGGTCTTGTTCAGCAAACCTGGTAGTTCAGGATCGGTGCCGCTCAGCAGAAGCACCGGCCAGGTCACAGGAAGCGCCCCATTGACCCGATCGCGCACCAGGGCGATGGACAACTCGGGCCGCTCCGGCAGTTGCGCGGCCAGGCAGGCCTTGCGCACGCGCGGGACGCTCGGGATCGCGGCCTCGATCTTGTCCGCACAGGCTTGCCAGACTGCCTCCGGCGCCGACGACAATTGGCGGCGCAAGGCAAATTCGGCTGGCGATACAGGCTCGCTATCGCCAAGCTCGCGGGTGACCATGCGCGAAAGGCCTACCTTCAAGGTTCGCCCCACCCACTCGGCCTCTACCTGGAAATGCTGCAGTTCGATGAAAGCGTCGACGCAATGCTCCAGGCCTTTGTGCCGGGCAAGGGCATCGACCATCAGCTCGGAGATTGGCTTTTCCGACCAGTCCTCATGGCTGCGCGAACGATTGCAGCACAGTGCCAGCAAGATCGCGTCCGACAGCAGCGAACCGTCCATGCTGCGCGCCTTCAGGCGCTCCAGCGCTTCCGCAAACGCATCGCGCAGGTCGGCATCGGTGGCATCGAAATCCGGCGCCGGGACGTTGGCCGCGCGGTTCAATACGGCCTGCACGTCGACCTCGGGCACCGCTTTCGGGAAGCGGCGCGAAGGCAAGGCGGCCGCTGTCATCTTGCGGGAAATCGCCAGTGGCACGCCCTGCAGCAGCCACGGTGGCGTGGTCGAAGGATCAGCCGCTTCGACCGGCTCTCGCGCTGGCACAGGTGCTCGTGCTGGTGCTGGTGCTGGCGCATCGGCAACAGCAGCTGGCTTTTCCGCTTTGGGTTTGGATTCCGTTGCCGGCTTGGGCGCGGACTTGCCGATTGATGCGGTGGGCGCCACCCCTGCTTCGACATAGCCCTTGCCGGTCTTTTCGGCAATGAGCTTGGCCATCGCCGCCGTACATTTGGCATCGTCTGCGAAGGACTTGGTCTGGCTCTGGCCCTGGGTGCCGATTTTGCCCCAGCGTACGTTCAGATCAGAGCCTTCCTGCTCAACTTCCCAGAATTTGTTCGAGCTGTTGTCAGCGAATTCAAAGCGGCGCATCGTAGTTCATTACCCAAGAGAAATGTTATATTTTCGACTATAACACGTGGGTTTTGGCACGGCCAGCCTGTTCGCCGCTACGAGTTCCGTGGACTCAGGTTGCCGGCGATCGAATGCCACTGCTGCCGGTGTTCCATGTACCTTGCGAGGCCTTGTGCGAAGAAGGTCTTTTCCTCGATATCCATTTCCCCGGGCAGGTCGTCGCGCAAGGGATCCTGGTAATCGTCCGGCCACTGCGACGCTTCCAGCACTGCATAGACTGACTTCTCGTCGAGCCATCGCATCGCGTGGGCCTGCTCGTTGGCGTCGGCCAATGAAGCCAGTGCCGCCACGCGGTCCAGCCCCAACTCGTAATAGCGAGGATCGACACCGTAAAAGAACTCGGCAGGCTTATGCTCAAGAATGTCGCGGAATTCCGAGCGGTAGTCCAGCAAACGCAGCTCCAGCGCACGCTTATGCGCATCAACCGTTACCGCATCCGCCAGGACCTTGCCATGCTTCAGGATCCTTGCCGCACGTATCCAGGTCGCGCGGTGGTTATTGCCATCACGCAGAAGGCCAAGGGCCTGGCTGTAAGCCTGGATGCTGGCCTCAAGATTGAACAGGGAGCGGCGCTCGGCCACCTCCTCGTCGTCCTTCGTCGCCTGGATCGCCATGTCCTTTTTCTGCAGGTAGAGCGTGAGCAGGATGCCGGCAAAACCCAGGCTGGAGAACAAGGCGTTCAAGGCGCCGAAGGTATCGCCGATCTGCCCGCGCTCACCTAAGCCAAGCTTGCTGAAGCCATCGGCTGGAATCACCCACAGCGCGAAGCCGGCATAAACCACGATAACTATTAGGAAGAGGGGTATTGCTATCTTTCTCATCAAGGCTATTCCTGTGCAGTATCCAATTCACTCGGCCAACAGAAATGCTGAAGCCATGAAATTCTGTTCGCGCTCAGATATTTTTAGCGCCGTGGCCACTTTTCGCCACTGTCTGACAACATTCACACAATGCTTCATGATCGCGAACGCGTCATCATCAGCTACACGAAAGTAATGTGCTACCGAGAGCACGAGGTCGATGTCGAGTGCATTGTCACTCTCGCTAATGTTCAGTTTAAGGCCTGCCGATCCCGGTACGGGATTCATGTCATACGCAGCGGATAGGCGCCAGCCTTGCCCGGGCTTCAGGATGAATCCATGATTGCGCAAGTGGTCATCCGTATTTGAAACCAGTACATTGAACAGAATCCTCGTCCAAAGCTCCTGCAGATCGGCATTCGTCTGCGCCCCATGATCGATTAATACCCGGGCCAGCTCCAAATAGCTGACGTCAGCATCGTCGCCATCGCTGTGGCCCGTGAGCGTCATTGCTGATGCAAAGTGCAGGCGACGCCCTTGGGCGGTGCGGTCAAAACGCCGAACCAGAAAGGTATGGCGGGAACTTGCGAACTGCCTGGCAAGGCTTGCCGGAACATTCAGTCCGCACTGCCGTGCCAAAGTCTGTACCACCAACTCCCAGGCGCCAACATTTCCCTCATCGCGTAAGCTCGGAAACTTTGCAATCCATAGACGTCCGTCCGGATCAATCACACTTGCTTTTGGTCGAGCGCCGCCAAGCGATCCTCCTGGCGCAATCAACATTCTCAACCACTCACTTCCTGCTGGCTCAGTATTATCGTGATCGCGTTCCAGGGCTGCCACTGCAGCCTCCAGCTCACGCAGCTGTACAAACGGCGGCGCGGCCACGTGCGATCTGTTATCGAGAAAATCGCCATCATTTCCAATGCGGAATCGAAGACCTCCTACCCGAAATTCATCGTGAACGCCAAGAAGATAGTCGGACTCGACGAGCCGCCGCTTTGGGTCTTCGATGCCTGCACGCTGATCACGCTCCAAGCGGCGTTTCATCAACAGCCGCCCCCATCTGTCTGGACTCGCGTCAGCAAATATGCCGAAGGTCTGTCCATGAGCGGGATGCTGCCGCCCGTCATGGAAGCCCAGCCGCGGATCCAAAGAAACGCTCGCTATGTGCTGATTCGATAATGCATCCGAATCAAACTCGAACTCAAAGACTTCGTTACCTCCCCCAGCGTGGGCATGCAACGTGCCCAACAGGCTCGGGTTGGGGAGAGGTTCCCAATCTGCGTAAACGGAGATGCTTTTGGTCACGGTCAATCGGCTTTCTTGCCAACTGGAGGAGAGGAGCTGATCAGGTCCGCTAACGATTCAGCGCTGGAAAAGCCGCCGCGTTCGATCCAGTTGCCGGCTGAAGCCGGACTCGAGGTTCCTGGGAAGGACTTATCAGCATCCTGCCTTGTCCTATTGGCGTTTTCCAGCGAAGCCGATTCCATGATCTGCTTCACTCGATTACCGGGTGATTCGCTCAGCACTCTCTTGATCTGCTCGATGGGAAGCGTGGCAGACAATTTCTTTAACTGTTCGCTCGGTAACAGCTCCACGACTTCCTTCAATCTTGCGCTGGGCAACTGCTCATATACTTTGCGCAGTTGGCTAAGAGGCAGGCCATCCAGCTGTTCCCGTAGAGCTTCATTAGGCAGGGATGCAATGCGATTAGTGATCCGACTGCTCGCTGCGCCAGCGGCGGCATGCAGTCCCTCTTTGTCGCTATCCAGCTGTTCTCGCCTGCGTGACTTTTTATGCAAGGGAATGTCCTGAAGCTCACGCCCTACGGCATCTGCCTTGGCAAGCAAGCCAAGATCGCCTTCAAGTCCCAACACCTGCATTACTGCAAGGTACGCCCCAATTGTCACACCAGAGCCCCCGTGCTCAACAGCGCGAAGCGTCATGGGCGCCATGCCTGCACGTTCAGCAACCTGCTTTGCTGTCAGCTTACGGCGTAAGCGGGCTAGGCGCAGCCTCGCGCCGAATTCGCGCAGCAGCGCATCGGACGCAGGGAGCAATGATGAGATAGTTTTGGCCATGATGCCATTATTCTAGCTTAAATCTCGGCTTATGCTCAAAATAATGGCATTACGTTGCCTTTAGCAGCGATTTAGCTAGTATTCCGTACGAAGAACAGAAGAAAAGCTAAAATAATGGCACATTAGGGCGAATAGCCTTTACTCCCGACCTCCCGAAATTGAAAAAGCCCCGCAACTTCAATGAGTTGCGGGGCTTTTTTACAACTAGCTCAGGGGCATGCGTCAGAACGGGATGTCGTCATCCATGTCCGAGAAGTTCGGCGCTGGGCGCGGTGCCGGGCGTGGTGCCGGAGCAGGTGCAGCTTGTGGACGTGGAGCCTGGCGTGGAGCTGGTGCATCGTAGCCCATGTCATCGCCACCGCCCATGCCGCCACCCATGCCGCCGGCATCGCCACGGCCGCCCAGCATCTGCATGTTTTCAGCGATGATGTCGGTTGCGTACTTTTCGACGCCGTCTTTATCCGTGTATTTGCGGGTCTGCAGGCGGCCTTCCACGTAGACGGAAGAACCTTTTTTCAGGTACTGGCCGACGATTTCAGCCAGGCGGCCGAAGAAGGAAATACGGTGCCACTCGGTCAGCTCTTTCTGTTCGCCGGTGTTGCGGTCTTTCGAACGATACGAAGTAGCTACGGCGATGTTGGCAATCGCGTCACCGCTAGGCATGTAGCGGATTTCCGGATCGCGACCCAGATTGCCGACGATGATCACTTTGTTGACAGATGCCATTTATGAAACTCCTGAAGTGGAACGGGGGCTGTTTCCGACGGCCCCAAAACCACGGAGTTTACCCTAAATTAATATTCGCTCAAATATAGCGGGACCTGACGCAGCTCAATTTGTTGTCGGGTTAGCCCGCGGCGGCTTCAGCAGACGGAGGGCGATCACCAGGGCGCAGGAAACCGCGCCGCAACCGGCCAGGTACACCGTGTTGACGCCATGCTGGCCAGCCAATGCACCAGCCAGCGGGCCAGTCAGCCCCAGCGAAATATCGAGGAAGGCGACATAGGCACCCATCGCCGCGCCGCGACTTTGCGGCGGGGTACGCTTGACTGCTTCCACGCCGAAACCAGGGAAGGCCAGCGAGTAGCCGAAGCCGGTCAGCGCGGCGCCGACGTACACCAGCATTGGCGCCGAGGCCTGCCAGATGCACAGCTGCCCGATCGCCTCTATCAGTACGCACACCAGGGCCACGCGCGCGCCGCCGATCTTGTCCGGCAGGTGGCCGAACAGCAGGCGTGCGCCGATGAAGGCGGCACCGAAGGCGGTGAACGCCAGCGACGGGCTGCCCCATTCCCTGGCGGTGAACAGCAGCGAGATAAAGGCGGTAATCACGCCGAAGCCGACGCTGGAGAACGCCAGCCCCATGCCCGGCCACCAGACCGCGCCCAGCACCTTGTAGAACGGGATGCGGCGCGCACTGGCAGGCGGCAGGCCCTCGATACCAGCCAGTACCACCAGCGCCAGTACCGGCGCCAGCATGCCGGCATACGCGATGCCCTGGAAGCCAGCCTGCTGGTACAGCGCCATCCCGGCCGGCGCACCGGCGGCATAGGCGCCATACATCGCAATGCCGACCCAGGCCATGACCTTGCCGGCGTTCTGCGGGCCGGCCAGGCCCACGCCCCAGCTCAAGGCGCCGGTCACGATCAGGCTTTCGGCTGCACCGAGAAGGATGCGGCCGGCGATCAGCACTGCGACCGATGCCTCGGGCTGCGCAACCATCGGGAGGGAGGCGAGGTAGACCAGCGCGGAGGCGACGGCCAGCACGAAGCCGGTCATCACGGCGCGTTTGGAACCGCGCGTGTCGCACAATCCACCGGCCCAGGCACGCGTCAGCAGCGCCGCAACGAACTGGGCGCCGGCGACGACGCCGACCATCAAGGTGCTCAGGCCAAGGCGGTCATGCACGTGCAACGGCAGCGCCGGCAACGCGATGCCGATGGCCAGGAAGCTGGCGAACACCGCCAGCACGATAGGGAAAATCCTTGGGACGACATTGACGGCCGGCGGGACGGCTGCCGCAGCGGGAGAAGCAAAATCTTTAGGTGGGCTCATACAGAATCTTTCATGGTTGACAATGAATTCCGGGAATGCGAGCATTTGCTCACATACAGCCAAAATTTTAGAATCAACAACATCCCGCGAAAACTCGCATTCAAAAGCGCCCATGGTCGAGATCCCGCAACCCCGAAAAGCCCCGCGCCAGGCGCGCTCCCGAGCCACCGTCGAAGTGATCCTGGAGGCGACGGCTCGCATTTTTTCCGAGCACGGCTACGCCGGAACCAACACCAATTTGATCGCGGAGAAGGCAGGCATCAGCATCGGCTCGCTCTACCAGTACTTCAAAAACAAGGACACATTGATCGCGGCGCTGCACCAGCGCCACGCGGAACAGGTGCAGCAAACGGTGGAAGAAGTGCTGGCGCGGCCCTTCGATCCGACGCTGGCCGGGCATATCGGCGCCCTGGTGCAGGCGCTGCTGGCGGCCCACCTGCTGGAGCCGGAACTGCACAAGATGCTGGAGCTGCAATTCCCCTATTTCGATGCGCCGCAGTCGGAAAACGAAGCCGACCAGGGCATCTTCAAGCGCGTGCGCGCGTTGCTGGAAGATTGGCGAAGCGACATCGCGCCGCCCAACCTGGACCTGGCCACCTGGGTTGTCCTGCAAATCATGGAATCGATGGTGCACGCGGCCGTGATCGACGCGCCAGGCTTCGAAATGGCCGACATCGAGGCCTCGATCACCAGCGCCGTCATGGGTTACCTGACGTACCGCACAAATACTGGTAATATGTACAGTATTTGACGCTGGGCTTGGTGTATCGAGGGCGCGGCGCAAGAATTCATTCGACGCTATAGTATCGGGCTGACCCCGAAAGGTACCCACGCATGGAAGAGATCCGCATCCGCGGTGCGCGCACGCACAACCTGAAAAACATCAACCTCGACCTGCCACGCAACAAGCTGATCGTGATCACCGGCTTGTCCGGCTCCGGCAAGTCGTCGCTGGCGTTCGACACCCTGTACGCAGAAGGCCAGCGCCGCTATGTCGAATCGCTGTCGGCCTACGCGCGCCAGTTCCTGCAGCTGATGGAAAAGCCGGACGTGGACATGATCGAGGGCCTGTCGCCGGCGATTTCCATCGAACAGAAGGCCACCTCGCACAACCCGCGTTCGACTGTCGGCACCGTGACCGAGATCCACGACTACCTGCGCTTGCTGTACGCGCGCGTCGGCACCCCTTACTGCATCAACCACCCGGACCACGCGCTGGCCGCGCAGTCGGTATCGCAGATGGTGGACGCCGTGCTGGCCATGCCCGAAGGTACCAAACTGATGATCATGGCGCCGGTTGTGGCCAACCGCAAAGGCGAACACGCCGACCTGTTCGAGGCCATGCAGGCCCAGGGCTTCGTGCGCTTCCGCGTGCAGAGCGGCACCCACGACGCCAAGATCTATGAAGTGGACGAGCTGCCGAAGCTGAAGAAAACCGAGAAGCACACCATCGACGTGGTAATCGACCGCGTAAAGGTGAATGCCGAAATCAAGCAGCGCCTGGCTGAGTCCTTCGAAACCGCGCTGCGCCTGGCCGACGGCCGCGCCGTCGCCTACGAAATGGACACCGGCGCCGAGCACGTCTACTCGAACAAGTTCGCCTGCACCACCTGCGGCTACTCGCTGCAGGAACTGGAGCCGCGCCTGTTCTCCTTCAATAACCCGATGGGCGCCTGCCCTGAGTGCGATGGCCTGGGCCATATCGAATTCTTCGACCCGCGCCGCATCGTCGCCTTCCCCAACCTGTCGCTGGCTTCCGGCGCTGTGAAGGGCTGGGATCGCCGCAACCAGTTCTACTACTCGATGCTGGCAGCGCTGGCCGCGTACTACGATTTCGAACTCGACACGCCGTTCGAACAGCTGCCGGCGAAAGCGCAGGACGTGGTGCTGCACGGCTCCGGCAAGACCGCCATCCCGTTCACCTACATGAATGAGCGCGGCAAGGCCGTGGTCAAGGAACACACCTTCGAAGGCATCGTCAACAACCTGCAGCGCCGTTATCGCGAAACCGATTCGATGGCGGTGAAGGAAGAGCTGGCGAAGTTCATCAACGAGAAGAAGTGCCCGAGCTGCGAAGGCGCGCGCCTGCGCGTGGAAGCACGCCACGTGAAGATCGGCACCGGCAAGCAGGAACGCGCGATCTACCAGATCGCCGAGAAGCCGCTGCGCGATACCTTGTCATTCTTCGAGCAGCTGAAACTGAAGGGCGCGAAAAAAGACATCGCCGACCGCGTGATCAAGGAAATCGTCTCGCGCCTGACCTTCCTGAACAATGTGGGCCTGGATTACCTGTCGCTGGACCGCAGCGCCGACACCCTGTCGGGCGGCGAAGCCCAGCGTATCCGCCTTGCGTCGCAGATCGGCTCCGGCCTGACGGGCGTGATGTACGTGCTGGATGAGCCGTCCATCGGCCTGCACCAGCGCGATAACGACCGCCTGATCGACACCCTGAAGCACCTGCGCGATATCGGCAACTCGGTGCTGGTGGTGGAGCATGATGAAGACGCCATCCGCACCGCCGACTACGTGGTCGATATGGGCAAGGGCGCCGGCGTGCATGGGGGCGACGTGATCGCTTCCGGCTCGCTGAAGGACATCCTGAAGTCGAAGGAATCGCTGACCGCGCAATACCTGAGCGGCAAGCTGAAAATTGAAGTGCCGAAAAAGCGCCACAAGGCCGACCCGCAGCGCCAGCTGACCATCACCGGCGCCACCGGCAACAACCTGAAAAAAGTTTCGCTCAGCCTGCCGGTCGGCCTGATGACTTGCGTGACCGGTGTTTCCGGTTCCGGCAAGTCGACCCTGGTCAACGACACCCTGTACCCGGCCCTGTCGCGCCACCTGTTCGGCTCCCAGACCGAACCGGCACCGCACGAATCGATCAGCGGCCTGGAACACTTCGACAAAGTGATCTCGGTCGACCAGGCGCCGATCGGCCGCACCCCGCGCTCGAACCCGGCCACCTACACCGGCCTGTTCACGCCGATCCGCGACCTGTTTGCCACCGTGCCTGTCGCGAAAGAGCGCGGCTACTCGGCTGGCCGTTTCTCCTTCAACGTCAAGGGCGGCCGCTGCGAAGCCTGCCAGGGCGATGGCGTGATCAAGGTCGAAATGCACTTCCTGCCGGACGTCTACGTACCTTGCGACGTCTGCCACGGCAAGCGCTATAACCGCGAGACGCTGGAAGTCCACTACAAGGGCAAGAGCATCACCGAAGTGCTGGACATGACGGTGGAAGACGCGCACGAATTCTTCAAGGCCGTGCCGGTCATCGCGCGCAAACTGCAAACCCTGCTCGACGTGGGCCTGGGCTACATCAAGCTGGGCCAGAGCGCCACCACGCTGTCCGGCGGCGAGGCGCAGCGCGTCAAGCTGTCGCTGGAACTGTCCAAGCGCGACACGGGCCGCACGCTGTATATCCTGGACGAGCCGACCACCGGCCTGCACTTCCACGATATCGACTTGCTGATGAAGGTGATCCACCGCCTGCGCGACCACGGCAACACCCTGGTCATCATCGAGCACAACCTCGACGTGATCAAGACTGCCGACTGGATCGTCGACCTCGGTCCTGAAGGCGGCGCCGGCGGCGGCCAGATCATCGCCAGCGGCACGCCGGAAGAAGTGGCGGCCAACCCGGCCAGCGTGACCGGCAAGTACCTCGGCCCCCTGCTGAAGAAGAAGTAATGAGCCTGCATTCCGTCAAACACTTCCTGGCGCAACACGCGCCGGACCTGGAAGTCATCGAACTGGCGGAAAGCACCGCGACCGTGGCACTCGCCGCGGCCGCGCACGGCGTCGAGCCGGGGCAGATAGCCAAGACGCTGTCGCTGCGCATGAAGGAAGGCATTGTGCTGGTCGTCACGCGCGGCGATGCACGGCTGGACAACAAGAAGTTCAAGGCCCACTTCGGCGCCACCGCACGCATGCTGGGCGCGGATGAAGTGGAAGCGCTGACTGGCCACCCGGTTGGCGGCGTCTGTCCCTTCGGCCTGCCCGGGCCGATTCCCGTCTATTGCGATGTTTCGCTACGCGAGTACACGGAAGTGATCCCGGCGGGCGGCGCGATCAATGCCGCCGTGCGCATCTGCCCTGAACGCATGGCGACGCTGACTGGCGCGCAATGGATTGATGTCGCGCTGGCGCCAGCCTAGCTGCTGCATCCTACTCCTGCGGCAGCGGATACTGCTTGCCGTCGTAACGCAGCAGCTGGGTAGCAGGCTTCGTCTCCTTCTGGTTTGATTTGCGCGTGACGAGAAGATCCGCAAAGCCCTTGGTTCGCGTTGCAGCGATGCCGATGGTGTAGTCGAAACGCTCGATGTCAGGTTCAGGCGCGGGTTCGCCATCTTTTCCTGGTTCCCACTGCATTTCGCCCATATAGCTCCAGCGGGAAACCGGCATTTCGGAAAGCACCGGCCGGATCGCGGAGCCTTCGCGCACATACAAGGTGCGCATTGGGCCGTAGCCGCCTTCCGCATAACGCGGCGAATACGTGTTGATATCGACGCCGAATGCGCGCAGGCCTGGCTGCAGTTGATAGCGCGCTGTATCGATCCTGATGCCGTCGACGTACCGCATGATGGCGTCTTCTTCGACGACACTCCAATTGCTGGCAACAACCCTGCCCTGCGCCCTGTCAAGCAGGGCGACAAGCAGCCGCTTGCCGTCTTGCTTCCCGCCTTCGTAGACGAAGACGCCAATGACGTACGGCTCCTTTCCGGGCCACGATTTGCAGGCGCTGGCAATGGCTGACTGTTCGTCTTCGCTGGCTTTGCGTTTTCCAGTCTCCTTCAGGAAAACGGCAGCCAGTTCAAGTTCCGGCTCGCTGCAGGCCTGGGATTCGGCCAGGGCCGGCAGCGCAATCATGGCCAGTACAGCCGTGCTCACGGCGCGCTTCAGGTTCATGTCTATCCTCTACAAGAAAGTGCCTGTAAGGATAGACAATGCGCTCCCGGCTGTCACTAGGCCGCGCGGCGCGCTGCTGCCAACCAGCGTTCCAGCTGCGGGAAGCGATCATAGCCCCAGAACGGCTCGCCGTCCGCCAGCACGAAAGGTACGCCGAACACACCCTTGGCCAGTGCATCCTCGTTGCCCTGCTTGAATTGCGCCTTGATCACAGGGTCTTCCAGGCCCGCGAGGAAGGCCGAGCCGTCGATGCCCTGGCTCTCCGCGATCCCCAGCAGGACCGCCTTGTCCGCAATATCCACGCCATCGGCGTAATAGGCCTGGAAGCAGGTACGCGCAAACGACACCGCCGCATCGTCACCATGGTTGGCGCGCACCCACAACATGGCGCGCCCCGGTGCGATCAGCATCTGCGGGAAGGCGCCGGAGGGATTGAAGGGAATGGCCTCCTCCTGCGCCGTGCGCTGCATATCGCGCGTGACGTATTTCCATTTGACCGGCACCACCGGCGACGGCAGCACCCCGGTTACTTGGGTCAGCGCCGGCAGCAGCACCGGATGCCACCTCACGGTAGCGCCATTGGCGGCCGCCAGCCATTCGATGCGGCGCGCGGCAAAGTAGGAATAGCCCGAAGCGAAATCAAAGTAGAAGTCGAGGACCATGGCCGCTCCCTAATAGTTTTCGCCGAAATCGCTATTGTTCTTCGGCAGCCCGCGCAGGATGCCCCACAGGCTGCTATGGCTCATGAAGTAGATGCCAACCGGCACCAGCAAAAGTAGGAATCGCATTTCTCTCTCCAATTTCGCACACCCGTGCGAAGCTTGCTTAAAAAAAGGCCGCAGGCGAACCCGCGGCAACCCAAATCACAAGTCGTTGAAACTCTTGTACGTCGAAATCAGGCGGTTATACGCACGCTGCGCATGGCGCGGCGACTGCTCGTCACGCAGGAAGCGGGCATCGTGCAGCAGGCCCACTACCAGGCTGTAAATCTCGAACACCAGTTGCTCGGGTTCGGTGTCCGGCCTTAGCTGGCCGGCTTCCATCGCCTGCAGGATGGTCTTGCGCAGCGAAGCGCGCCATGCCAGCGCACCTTGCGCCAAGCGGTCGCGTA
Organism: Duganella sp. Root336D2; assembly: GCF_001425005.1. GTDB lineage: Bacteria > Pseudomonadota > Gammaproteobacteria > Burkholderiales > Burkholderiaceae_D > Rugamonas. The sequence goes on from NZ_LMDB01000039.1 coordinate 89,162, forward strand.
CCGCACTGCCTTCGTAATCGTCAAACTCGAAAGCGCCCGCCGTGTACAGGCAGGACGTGCGCAGTGCCTCGTCTGCAGCACGCTGGAACCAGGCAGCTACCTGGGCCTGCAGCCGGGGCAAGCCGCGCGGCAGCGACAGCGTCGGCATGAATACCTCGGCGGCAAAGCGGCGGTCGTATTCGTCCAGCACCGCGCACTGCAACTGCTCCAGCGAACCAACGCGCGAAAACACCCCGCTCTTGCTGATGCCGGTGCGCTTGGCGATCTCGCCCAGCGACAGCTTGCCGATGCCTTCCGCCGCTGCCATTTCCATGGCGGCGTCGAGGATGGTGGCGAAGGTCGCCTCGCTTTTTGCGGTCAGGGTGTCCATGTGGCGAACTTTAGCACAGCTGTGCGAAATTACAAGCGATTTATGGTTGGCATTTTGAGTTGATTATTCTGCAAACACGATTACAGTTGCGGACTGGACATCATCGACTGGAGAAATCATGCATCAACCCCGGCGCCATGACTACTCCGCGTATGTTCCATCAGGCCAGCACACTGGCCGATGGCCGCATCCTGGTCACTGGCGGAGCAGGCAGCCTGTCCGCAGCGCCGCTTGCAAGTACTGAAATCTATGACCCGTCCACCGGCATCTTCATGCCGATGGCGCCGATGCTGGTCGCTAAACGCGAACACGCCGGACTGGTGCTTACGTGCTGACATTCAGCCAGTAAAAATCGGGCCTTCAGACGGCGGGAACCCCGCCGTCTGCCTCCGCGCCTGCGCCCTTGGCGCGGGCGCGCGAAATATCAAAACTGAATATTTCGTTATTCTTTTTAATTGACTATTTCACAAATACATATAGAGTTGTGCCTCAGAAATATTCTGAGGAGAAAAGTTTTGTACCCCACACCCTTGCGTCACCTCGCAGCCGCCGCTTTGCTGGCCTGCGCTACCCTGTCCGCCCAAGCCCAGATTTCGACCGGCACCATGACCGTGCCGCGCAAGCTGCATCAGACCAGCCCCCTGCAGGATGGACGCATCCTGGTGACTGGCGGCACGCCTTTGCCTGGCAGTACCGTCTACGCCAGCACGGAGATTTTTGATCCCGTTACCGGACAATTTACGCCCGCCGCGCCTATGCTGACTGCGCGCCAGGAGCATGGCGCCGTCACCATGCAAGATGGCCGCATCCTGGTGGCCGGCGGTGTGTCACTCAACAACGCCATGACCAACTCGGCGGAAATCTTCGACCCCGTCACGGGAAGCTGGAGCGCCACCGGCAATATGAACACACAGCGCTATCGCACCATTGCACGCTTGCTGCCGGACGGTCGCGTGATGGTGATGGGCAAGGATAGCTACTCGACTGGCAGCTTTGCCGACATTTTTGATCCAGCAACCGGCACCTTCACCAAGACTGGCAATTACGTCGACAATTCCGGCTGGCACGGCCTGATCGTACTGGCCGACGGCCGCGTAATGAAAGTCGGCGGCCAGGCCAGCACGGCCACCGGTCCCTATTATCCGTACAGCACGCGAGCGGAAATCTGGGATCCGGCCACCAACCAGTGGACTGCTACCGGCCCGATGGCGGTTGGGCGCTCGGGAATACAGCCGATACTGCTGGCAGACGGCAAAGTCCTGGTGGCGGGCGGCCGCAACGCCATGACCCTCAACAGCACGGAAATCTATGATCCCGCCACCGCGACATTCAGCGCTGGCCCGAATATGCCAACAGGATTTGAGCCCCAGGCGGCGGCCATGCTGCCAAACGGCGATGCGCTCTACCTTGCGGGCTTCCAGCGCCAGCTGATGCATTACCGGGCGGCTGATGCGCGCTGGAGCCTGACCGGCGCGCAACGCACCAACGCGGTCGATTCGGCCTTGTCGCGCTTGCCGGATGGGAATGTCTTGATTTCTGGCGGGTCTACCCTGAACGATGCAACGAACTACGCCGCAGTCTGGGACCAGGCCTGTGCCGGCCAGGTCGCGGGCATAGTAGGCAGCACGCAAACCGTCGGCAGCGACGGCGGCGCAGTGAATTTCACCGTGACGGCCTCGCCAGGATGCCGCTTTGAAGCGGCCAACCTGCCGGCCTGGCTGACCCTCGCCGGCAGCAACCCGCTACAAACGCCGGCCAGCGGCCCTGCTACCGTTACCTTCACGGCGGCCGCCAACCAAACTGGCGCTGCGCGCAACGGATCCTTCCTGTTGGCCAACGAAACCGTGACCGTGATGCAGGCAGCTTCCGCAAACTGCACTTCCACGCCGACCGTATCGCCGGCAATCAGCACGCTGACGCGCAGCGGCGGCACCGGCTATCTGAACGTAACAGCCAGTGCCGGCTGCCCTTGGACAGTCTCGGCCATGCCAAGCTTTGTCACCGTGAAAGGAGCAAGCAGCGGCACCGGCAACGGCTATATCACTTACTCGGCTGCTGCCAACCCCGACACGGCGGCACGCAGCGGCTCCGGGCAGATCACCTCGCTGGGCCAAGCGACCGTATTCTCCTTCACGCAGGATGGCGTTCCCTGTCCGACCGCACCGACGGTCACCTTGAACTCTTCCAACTTCCCTGCTGCGGGCGGCACGGTGAGCGGCAGCGTCAACGCACCGGCCACCTGCAACTGGAACATCAGCTTGCCAAGCTGGGCCGCAGTAACGGCTAGCAATAGCGGCAATGCCAGCGGCAGCGGCAACAGCCCGATTGCCATCACTGCAGCAGCCAACACGGGCGCTGCCCGCAACATTTCCGCCGCCGTATCGGGTCCGGGCGCCTCCTCCAGCTTCACCCTGAGCCAGGAAGGTTCTCCTTGCCTGAACTGGACCATCAGCCCGACCAGTCTTGCCATTCCGGCGGCCGGCACCAGCAGCAGCTTCACGGTGACGGCACCCGGCAGCTGCACCTGGAACTTGAGTGGATTGCCGTCCTGGCTGACCCTCACCAGCCCCGGCACCAGCAGCGGCAGTGGCAACGCCACCCTCGGCTTCACCGTGGCGGCCAACACGGGTGCGGCGCGCAGTGCCACCGCAACCATGTCCGGCTCCGGCCCGGCGCTGTCGGTCAACCTGAGCCAGGCATCGACCCAGGTAACGTCCTGCAGCACGCCAATCACCAGTGGTAGTCCGGTCAGCGGCTTGCTCAAGTCGAACGGTTGCCCGGCGGGTGCGCGCGGCAGCAGCTATTACGTCGACCGCTATACCTTCTCTGGTACGGCCGGCAAGGTCGTGACGATCGCCATGTCGTCATCGAGCTTCGACACATACCTGTACCTGCGCGACCAGGCCGGCAATGTGGTCAAATCGGATGATGACGGCGGCGGCGGCACCAACTCGCGCATCAGCTTCAGCTTGCCATCCACCGGCACCTACACCATCGAAGCTACCAGCTACGGCAGCAATGCGACCGGTGCCTACAACCTGACCTTCACTCAGTAAGGATCAGGACTCCAGACGGCGTACATCTCGCCGTCTTCCTCTACGCCTGCCTCAATGAAACTGCAGGCGGCGTAGAGGTCCTTCGCCACGGCATTATCGGGACGGTAGCTGGTCCAGATGCGCTGCACATCCCCATGCTTCTGGATTTCCGCCAGCGCCAGGTCGACCGCGCGGCGGCCATGCCCCCTGCCCTGGTAGCGGCGGTCCACCATCAGGTGGAAGATCGCGTAATCGCCCGGTTCTTCTTCGGCGCCGGGAGCGGCGTACATCAGGAAGCCGACCACGCCGTCCTTGTCGGCGATGGCGCGGCAATGGTAGTTCGGGTGGAAGCTGGCTTCTGCAATCGCGTACATGGTGTCCGACGCATGGTCCTGCTGGTGATCATGCAGTTCCAGTTCAGCGATGTTGGCGAAATTCTCCTTGGTGACCACGTGCAGGTTGGTGGTGATCCATTTCCTCAGGAAGCGTTGATATGGTCTCATTAATGACTCCTTCTTCTTCGTTACAGCTCTAGTACTGCATTCATTTCGCCATCCTCGTCGACGTCGGTTTCGACGAAGCCCATGCTGGCGTAAAGCTCTTTAGCCCTGTTGTTGTCCGGCTGGTAGCTGATCCAGATCTTGCGCACGCCGCCGCGCGCACGGATCTCGGCCAGCGCCATATGCAGCGCCTCGCGGCCATAGCCCTTGCCCTGGTGCAGGATGTCCACCATCAGGCGCCATACGCCGAACTCGCCGGGGTGGCCCTCCAGTTGCAGGTCGACATACATCAGGAAGCCAACCGGCTCGCCGCCGGCGTAGATGCCGCGCGGCTGCATCTCCGGATAGAAGCTGGCTTGTGCGATCGAATAGGCGTTGCTGGCGATGTAGTCGCGCTGGTAGTCCAGCAGCCGCAAGTCGGTGATGTCGTCGAAGTTCTGTCGCGTGACAGCTTTGAGTTGGATCTCCATGATTCCTTTCCTCCATGCGCCGGGACCAAAAAAACAAAAACCCCGGCAAGTATCCTTACCGGGGTTTTTGTCGTGGGACGTCCGGCTCGGGGGTGGCGATTTGCCAGCAGCCCCGAGCGCACGCGCATCAGGGCTATCTGGTGTGCTTAATGCAGGTGATAGCGAAATTGCGCATGACTGTCCTTTCTTAATCTGGGTTATGAAACTAACGAGCGCTGATTCTGCGCTCTGCGCGAATGTAGTGTCAAGAAAAACTTTGTATAAATATCCACCCGATGCACTTGTTCAGGACAGCGTCGCATTTAGCGCGTGACCATCCGTGCTCCACTGATCGCGCAGGTTTGCTACCGTCAATCCATGATGAGCGTCTACAAGCTTGCGCTACCGCTGCTGCTGGCCTTCCATGGGCTCGCCGCTGCGGCCGAGCCCAGCCGTATCAGCGTGCAGACGCTGGCAGCGGGCAAGGAAGTTGCGCGCATCATGCTGCCGATCGGGCAGCAGCACAATGTGCAGGTGGAGGCAAACCAGGTCGAGCAGGATAGCCGCGGCACCACCCATGCGCGCGGCAATGTACGCGTGATCATCCGCACGGGCGGCGCCGCCACCACCATCGCCGGCGAAGAGATCATCATCAAGCGCAAGGTGCTCGATACCCGCGAACTGGCCGCCATCCGTGCACTGGAAGGCATGGGCGCCCCCGGCAAGCGCGATGCGGCGCGCGACCGCAAGGAGTTGGCGCGGCTGAAGACCATCGTGGCCTCGCACGGTTGGCCCGGCACGCGCTTCGCCGGACCCGAACTTTCGCAGAACGCCTTTGCGGTCCTGATGCGCATGCCTGAGAAGGAACTGGAGGCCCTGCTTCCAGCCCTGCGTGAAGCGCAAGCCGAGAACGACGTGCCTGGCACGCAACTGGCGCAGGCCGAGGACCGGCTGCGCATCGCCAAGGGACTGCCGCAACGTTATGGCACCCAGCTCGCCGGCGGCAAGCCCGTTGTGATCGAAGACGCCAACGAGCTCAATATCCGGCGCAAGATGATGGGGCTGCCGCCGATGCCTGTCTCCTCCGGCCAATAGCTATTCCGTAATGTAGAAGACCTCTCCGCGCGGGCTAAATGGCAAGCGGCGCGCATCGGCCAGCAGGTAAGCGTGATCCATGCTGGTCTCGAGCTTGTCTTCGCACCAGCCGTCCGTCACCACCAGGACGGGCCCATGCGCCGGCATCTCGCCTTTCCGCGCCAGGTCGCGCAAGTGGTCGAAGCCTGGCTGCAGCACGGTCCCGCCGCGCCCGCGCAGCGTAAAGCGGTCCAGCAGGTTTTCCGGCTCGACCCAGCCGCAGTCGTAGGCCATGGCATCGCAGCACACCAGCCGCACGGCAATCACGTCGCGCGCCATCGCATAGCTGGCAATGGCGCCAAGCGCCTTGCCCAGCATCGCCGGCTCCATCGAGCCGGACGTGTCGAGCAGCACGCCAAAGACGCGGCTCTTGCGTTCCTCTTCCGGCGGCTTGCACAGCATTGGGCGGGGAATGTCCGGCGTAGCCCCTTGCCGGCGCGACGGCCGCACATAGCTGCGCCGCATTTCCAGCGGCGGGAAGCGCTCATCGAACCAGTGCGCCAGCCGCGCATCCCAGGGAATGGGCGGCTGTGCCAGGCTGCGGATTTCTTCCAGCAGGCCGGCCGGCACGGTGCCGCGGCGGCCATCGTGTTCCCAGCGGTCCATGCCTTGCGCCAGCGCGCGGCGGCAATACTCCTCGGCGTCGGTGAACGGCGCACCGCTATCCTCGCCCAGCAAGTCGGGCTGGCCGGTACCGCGCAGCGTGGCGAGCTTGCGGGCACGGCGAATATCGCGCGCCAGGCCGTCGTAGATTTCGTCGGCGGATTGTCCGGCCAGATCAGCGTCATACAGCATGCCGATGGCAGGCGGCGAACCGACCTGCATCTCGAGCAGCCAGCTGTTGATGGCGAAATCGCAGGCGACATTCCACAGCACCGGATCGCGTCCGCGCCGGCGTGAAGCATGATTGAGCCCGGCGTGCAGCAATTCGTGGGCGAGCACGAACAGCGTTTCATCATCGTTCAGGCCTGCCGCCGGATTGATCCAGATGCGGCGGGCACCGACGTCGATGGCTGCGACACGAATGTCGTATTGCTGGCAGATGCGGATATCGTTCTCCAGGTCGAAGCTGGCGGCCAGTGCGCCCAGCAAGGGATAGCGGTCCATCATGCGCCGGCGCGCACGGTGTTCGCGGCTGTGCGGCTGGGCCGCCTGGCTCGCAGGCGCACCGCCGGCGATGGCAAGCGCCCTGCCAACGCCGCGCGCGATGCCATCCGCCAGCAATTCTTGCCAGGGCACAGGCGTCTGGCGTCGCCATGCGACCGGCTTTTCGTCGAGCGCCGCGAACAGCGATGCGCCGCCCGCGATATCGGCGTGCCAGGCCAGCAGCGGCGCGGGACAGCCCTCGGTGCAAAAGCGCTGCAGCAAGGTTTCCACGCTAGCGTCCACGCATTCCGGCAAACGCCACTCCTCCGGCAATTCACCGAGCTTGAGTTCAGCACAGAAGCGCGATGCAGACACCAACGCCGCCACTTCCCACAGGTCTGCCGGTTCACGGCGCCGCACCAGTCCAAGCCCAAGGCAGGAAAGCATGATGCCGACCACGCGCGCCCATTCCTCCGGCTGCGCGCGGCGTTTCGGGTGCAGCCATACCGTACCGCCGGGCGAGAGTGCCAGCCATCCCTTGGCGGGAGCTATTTGATGCGTCGGATCTGGGCGAAATTGAACCTGCTTGGCGATTGCGCCCAGGACCGGATGCGCCTGCACCAAGGCAATGCCGGCCTGGCGCGCAGCCGCCGCTGGATCGGGCTTCTTGTCCTTGCTCATGCCGTTTCCTTCTGGCCGCGGCCGGCCAGCCGCGGCAGGTCGCGTGCTACTTCGACCAGGAACCAGGCCGGCAGGCGGCGTCCTTGCGCATCTTCACCGAGCAGCGATTGCGCGATTTCGACGCTGATGCGCGCCAGGTCGCGCAGCATATCCTTGGCGCGGATCGACAAGGCATGGTGCGCGCTGCGTACCGCTGATTCTTCCTCCGGCAATTCCTTCAGCAAGTGGGCGCGGAAAGACTGCGCGAGGAAGTACAGCACGTCGCGGTCCGCCGGAGAATCCGGCCAATGCTGGTCGCCCTTGATGATGGCATGCAGGCCGTGCTTGTGGCGCAACTGCTTAATGAAACCTTTGAAGTTGCCGGCATGGTTGGGCGAGAGCAAGCCGTAAGCCAATGCATCGAGCATTTCTTCGCCAGCATCCTCACCGAACGAATGCAGCGCATCGGACAGCATATGCCAGCTGCGCGGCGTTGAAAACGGCTCCTCATGCTTCGGCGGTTCGCTCCACAAGTGATCGGGGCGCAGCTGGATGTATTCCAGCACCCATGGGTGGATGCCGCCCTCGCCCTTGGCCCATTCGAGCCACTGGCGATGGTCGGAGCGCAGGTGGATATGCGCCATGCGGTTCACCAGCGCGGACGGCATCGGCTTGACGATGGCGGCGTCCTTGGCGCGGTTGCCCGCGCCAATCACGATAGTCCCTTTCGGCAAGTTGTACTCGCCGATGCGCTGGTCCAGGATCAGCGAATAGAACGCCTTCTGGATTTCGTGCGACGACGCATTCAACTCGTCCAGGAACAGCACGAACGGCTCATCGCGCACGATGTTCGCCGGCGGGAAGAAGCGCGAGCACTTGCCGTCGATCTGCGGGATGCCCAGCAGGTCTTCCGGCGCGAGCTGGCTGCCGAGCAAAGAGACGCACTCCATGCCCACGGCTTCCGCAAAGCGGCGCACCAGGGCGCTCTTGCCGATGCCCGGCGGCCCCCACATGAATACCGGGCGTGTAATTGCAACGTGCAGCAGAAAGTCGATCGCCTGCTGCTGGTTCAACATGATTGCTGATTGCATGCGCTTACTCCTCCCGTTCCAGCTGGCGGCGCAGTTGCTGTTTCAACGCGCGGCGCGATTGTTCGATGCGCTGGTGGCCGCCGGCCTTGCGCTGGCGCGCCAGCACGGCCAGCGGGTTGCGCGGCTTAGGTAGTTTGATGGTTACCTTCATTGCTTATCCTTTCACGCACACGACTTGCTTCAGCGTGTGCACGATTTCGACCAGGTCGGATTGGTGTGCCATGACCTGGTCAATGTCTTTGTAGGCGGCGGGGATTTCATCCACCACGCCACCGTCCTTGCGGCATTCGATGCCCTGCGTCTGTTCGGCCAGGTCGAAACGATTGAATTTGCGTTTCGCCTCGCTGCGGCTCATGCGCCGTCCGGCCCCGTGCGAGCAGGAGCAGAACGATTCCTCGTTGCCCTTGCCGCGCACGATGTAGCTGCGGGCACCCATGCTGCCGGGGATGATTCCCAGCTCGCCTTCGCGCGCCGAGATGGCGCCCTTGCGGGTGACGTACAGCTTGTGGCCGAAGTGCGATTCCTGCGCCACGTAGTTGTGGTGGCAGTTGATCGCTTCGCCATCGAGTTTGAACGGCGGGACGTGCGGCTCCAGTGCCGCCACCACGCGGCGCATCATTTCGCGCCGGTTCAACATGGCATAGTCCTGCGCCCAATCCACCGCTTCCACATAGTCGTCGAACAGTTCCGAACCCTCGCTGAAGTAGGACAGGTCGCGGTCCGGCAAGTTCACCTTGTGCCGCATCATCTCCTTGCGTGCAGCGGAAATGAAGTAACGGCCGATGACATTGCCGATGCCGCGCGAGCCCGAATGCAGCATGATCCAGACGCGCTGCTCTTCATCGATACACAACTCGATGAAGTGGTTGCCGCCGCCCAGGGTGCCAATCTGGCAGATCCAGGTCTGCGCAAACTTGTGCTGCATCTTCATGATGCCCTTGTGGCGCGCCACGATGCGGTCCAGGCGGTCGTTCAGCGGACGCCCAACGCGGGCGTGGGCGGAGCCGCGCACCTTGTCGAAGGCGTGCTGTTCGAAGCCGACCGGCACCAGCGTTTCGATGGCGCTGCGCACGCGCGCCAGGTTGTCCGGCAACTGGCTCGCAGTCAGCGTGGTACGCACGGCGTTCATGCCGCAGCCGATGTCGACGCCGACAGCGGCAGGGATGATGGCGCCGCGCGTCGGGATTACGCTGCCGACGGTTGCACCGATCCCGGCGTGGACGTCGGGCATGGCTGCCACGTGCGGATGCACGATCGGCAGGTTCGAAATATTCAGCAGTTGCTGGATGGCCGAATGATCAATGTCATCCGTATAGATGTGCACAGGCACCAGGCCTTTGTGCAGGCTTTGCTTGATTGGCATAACGTCTTTCGTTATGCCGGGGCTGTAGAAACAAAAACCCCGGCGAGTTTCCTGGCCGGGGTTCGTGTTGGAAGAACGACCGGCTCGGGTGGCTTGATTGCCTGCCCCGAGCGCGCGCGCTGCGGGGCTATCGAAGTTGCAGATTGTTGATAGCCGTACGTGGCATGGTCGTCCTTTCGAAAATTCGGGTTAATAAAAAATCAGTGGACGCGATTCTGCTCCCGCACTGAACGGGATGTCAAGCAGAATTTTTATCGCTGGGAGATATTCAATTTTCCTGGCCGAGCTGAACCGGGTCGCCGAACATCTGGTTCCATTCTTCGATACTGGACGGCACGAATTTATCGTCCTGCTTTTTCAGCAATGCTTTTTCTTTCCCGATGATTGCGAACGGCGGATAGCCGTCGCGCCGGACCAGCTCTCCCCGGACACCGCGCGCACTCAGTTTTCCGGAAAAGCTCAGGAACACTTTCGCATCGCGTTTTTCGGGAGGGATGTTCTTGCCGGCATGGCTCCCTGCCGAATACTTCGCCTTGAATGAAATTGTTTTCGCCTTTTCATTCAAAGACACATCGTACAGCTTCGCGCTTACCGGTTCCGGTGAACCTGTCGCAACGGCGATCCTGCCGAAAACGACCTTACCCTGCCTGAACAAGTCCAAGTAATAGCCGGATAGCGCATGTGGGTCCTCACTGTCGTCCCATACCTGGTTCGAATAATGTCCAATCAGCGATGGCGCTGTTGCTTCTGCATACGCCGGCGCAAAAGTCCCGAGCAGCAGTGCCCCCGCAGCCAGGGCATTAATGGCCAGTTGTCGACCAGTGCGGCTTATCCGAGTTACCGCCGACAAATTTCTTAACGCCATATGTTGCCCCAATCTCTTTAAGTTGCGTATTCATGCCCGTGCGAGGAGCCGTGTTCACTTCGACAGTCGTACCATCCTTGTTGGCCACTGTGATGTTGCCGGTCCAGGTGATCGACATGTCGATTGCCTCGCCCGTCCCGTGCAGCGTGTTCAGGGCCGGCGGTGTGTTGACGCCCAGCCCCTGGATGCCGAAGCCATTCACCATCGCAGTTGCGCCGGCGACCGACTGCTCCGGCGTGGGATGGACCCAGTTAATGTGAACGCCTTCCATTGCAGGCACAGTCGCTGCATCAACGCCGTTCCTGGCGATCTTGTGCGCCCAATGCATCATGTATGCACGCTCTTTCGGCCGGAAGGTATTGGCGATGCGCACCTCCGCGCCAGCTGCTTCCAAGGCAGCAATGAAGCCGTCAACGGCAGCCTGGAAATCCGCGCTCAGATGGTCCGTCGTGTTCTGGGCCGGAAAGCGTGGTACCCAGACTGCTCCGCTCAGCTCATCGACAACATTAACAACTGCAGGTGTCTGATCCGTTTGCGGCGTGAGTGTGGCTGTGGTCATAGTATGGAATCTCTATCTTTGCGTTTTGGGCATAATCGGAAATTACCTTTTCCGTGTGCCCGTTCTTGTCGGTTTTCCCGATGAACTCCCGGCCATCGTCCAGCACGATCCGGTAGCGGACATTGGCCAGGCTGGCCTGGTTGGCGTCCTTGGCATGGAAGAACAAGTCGAACTTCTGCTCGGCCTCGGCCGCGTCCTCGCTGGCAGCCAGCGATTGTGCAACGCCACTGCCCGCAAGAGCCTTGCTCGCAGCGGGTGCTGTGACCGGCGGTGGAGCTGCTGCAGCCTTGGGACTTGCGCCGGCAGCAGCGGCGGAACTTTTCCCCTGGCCGTATTCAACGGTATCGGTGAACTGGCTTGGAATCAGGGTGGCACCGCAGGAAGTCTTCATCCCGGCAAGTGCCACGCCCTTGCCGTAGAAGGTGGTGGTCATCGCCCCTTCGACGATAGGGTAATCCCCTTTGCACTTCGGGCAATGCACCTTGTGTCCGATATAGGCGATGGGTTTGCCGTGGCAGATGTCCTGCATCGAACCTTCGAGCACCGTGCCGTTATGGCTTGTGGTATCGCCCAGACGGATTATTTCTCCTGCCATATGATCTCACCGAATTCTCATCATTATTGCGATAATAATAACTGATCAGAAAAATTGCCCGCGCACAATACGCGGTCGGAGAATGGGGGCAGGAGATGCTGTATCACCGCTTTGCATTTGCCATTGCGCTTGTCATCGGATGTTCTACAGCCAGCGCGGGGAGCCTGGCCAAGGCGTATGCCGACAAGTCGAACAACGTCCATGTCGTGACAGCGTCCGGCAAGGACATCAAGTTGACGACGGACCGGCGGGCGGATGACGTCCGGCTCGCGCCCGATGGCGAGTCCGCCACCTGGCTCGTACTTTCGTATTTCGCTGCGGATGGCAGGAAGTGGCCAACCGAGCTGCATGTCTATCACGCCGGCCGCACGCGCTCCAGCAAGTGCGGGCTGATCATTCGAGAATACTGGTTCTGGAAGGACGGCTCTCACGTCGCCACCGATTGCGGAGGCCTGCATTTCTCCGGAATCGAAACGCTGTACGAGCTGCGTACCATGAAAGAGGTCGACAGCTTCGACCAGGCGGAAGTACCGGTCGAGAAGCGTCCGGAATGGTCGACAGCGAGCAGGGAATAAAAAAACGCGCCACGTGGGCGCGTTTTTTGTCGAAGCGAAAGCAGCTTAGCCGTTCAGGCGCTGTTCCAGCTTGGCCATATTGTCCTTCAGCTCTTGCGGCAGGTGGTATGCCAGCTTCTCGAACAGTTCAGCGTGCAGTTTCAGCTCCGCGCGCCATGCGTCCTTGTCGATCGAGGTGATGGTCTCGAACTCTTCGGCGGTGAATGGCAGGCCGTCCCAGGAGATGTCGCCGTAGCGAGGAGTGGTGCCGAAGATGTTCTCGACGCCGCCGCCATTACCTTCAACACGTTCCAGCATCCACTTCAGCACGCGCATATTGTCGCCGAAGCCTGGCCATACGAAGTGGCCGTTTTCGTCGGTGCGGAACCAGTTGACGCAGAAGATCTTAGGCAGGGTGGCGCCCTTGCCTTCCAGGCGCTTGCCCATGTCCAGCCAGTGCTGGAAGTAGTCGCTCATGTTGTAGCCCATGAACGGCAGCATGGCGAACGGGTCGCGGCGCACCACGCCCTGCTGGCCGGCGGCTGCAGCGGTGGTCTCGGAGCCCATGGTCGCGGCCATGTACACGCCTTCGATCCAGTTGCGCGCTTCGGTTACCAGAGGCACGGTTGTAGAGCGGCGGCCGCCGAAGATGAAGGCGGAGATAGGCACGCCGGCTGGATCGTCCCACGCCGGGTCGATCACCGGGTTCTGGGTTGCAGCCACGGTAAAGCGCGCGTTCGGGTGCGAGGCCTTGGTGCCGGACGCCGGGGTCCAGTCCTTGCCTTGCCAATCGACCAGGTGCGCAGGCGCTTCCTTGGTCAGGCCTTCCCACCAGATATCGCCGTCATCGGTCAGTGCGACGTTGGTGAAGATGGTGTTCTCGTTCAGGCAGGACATGCAGTTCGAGTTGGTCTTGGTGTTGGTGCCAGGAGCCACGCCGAAGTAGCCTGCTTCAGGGTTGATCGCGTACAGGCGGCCATCCTTGCCCGGCTTGATCCAGGCGATGTCGTCGCCGATAGTGGTAACTTTCCAGCCGTCGAAGGTCTTCGGCGGGATCAGCATGGCGAAGTTGGTCTTGCCGCAAGCCGATGGGAAGGCCGCAGCAACGTAGTGCTTCTTGCCTTCCGGGGACTCAACGCCCAGGATCAGCATGTGTTCCGCCAGCCAGCCCTCGCCGCCGTTCTTGGCGTCGTTGTAGCCCATGGTGGAAGCGATGCGCAGCGCAAAGCACTTCTTGCCCAGCAGCGCATTGCCGCCGTAGCCGGAACCGTAGGACCAGATTTCGCGGGTTTCCGGGAAATGCACGATGTACTTGGTGGCGTTGCATGGCCATGCCACGTCTTTTTCGCCGGCAGCCAGCGGCTTGCCAACGGTGTGGATCGCCGGCACGAACTCGCCATCGGTACCCAGCACGTCATACACGGCCTTGCCCATGCGGGTCATGGTGCGCATGTTGACGGCGACGTATGGGGAGTCGGACAGTTCCACGCCGATGTGGGCGATCGGCGAACCCAGTGGGCCCATCGAGAACGGCACCACGTACATGGTACGGCCAGCCATGCAGCCGTCGAACAGGCCGTTCAGGGTGCCGCGCATTTCCTGCGGGTCCATCCAGTTGTTGGTCGGGCCGGCCGCTTCCTTGGTCTGCGAGCAGATGAAGGTGCGGTCTTCAACGCGGGCGACGTCGGTCGGGTCGGAGCAAGCCAGGTAGGAGTTTGGACGCTTTTCGGCGTTCAGCTTCTTCATGGTGCCCGCGGCAACCATTTCAGCGCACAGGCGGTCGTATTCTTCCGCCGAGCCATCGCACCAGTAGATGCGGGCAGGCTTGGTCAACGCGGCAACTTCCGCCACCCAATTGATCAGTTTTTGCTGTTTGATGTAAGCTGGTGCGTTCATAGTTGCAACGCCTCCCATAACGGGCTGATTCATAGTACCTCCAATGCCAATAAAGAATTCTGTCTTGTCCCGGCACGGCAGGAATCGTCGTCAGCTGATAGCTTGCGCGGAAGAATTTTGCTTACTTCGGCGAAATACGGCGGTTCTGTCGATGCGCCCGATTACTCGAGGGCGCAAGCGCCAGGCGGGGGGGTGCTCAGGCGCTGGAACATATACTGCTGGAGCCTGGTTGGGCTCCTTGAATTGGCCGATTGTACACCTGCGATCCAGCGATTCCGACCAAAATGTAGGAATATTGCCCGACCAATGTAGTAGGCTATTCCAGATATTCACAAACCTGTTATTTCCCTACTATTTTCATCACAAAATCTGCTAACTGACATGAAAATTGCGATTCTCGATGATTACCAGGATGCAACGCGTAGCCTGGAATGCATCAAACTGCTGGATGGCCATGAGGTCAAGATTTTCAACAATTCCGTGCGCGGCATGGGGCAACTGGTGGCCCGGCTGGCGCCATTTGAAGCGCTGGTCTTGATCCGCGAGCGCACTGCGTTTAGCCGAACATTGCTGTCCAAACTGCCCAATTTGAAAGTGATTTCGCAGACTGGCAAGGTAAGCGGCCACGTCGACATGGAGGCCTGCCGCGAGCTTGGCATCACCGTGCTGGAAGGCGTCGGCTCGCCGACTGCGCCAGCCGAGCTGACCTGGGCGCTGGTAATGGCGGCGAGGCGCAAGCTGTTCCAGTACGCAGGCAAGCTGCGCGATGGGCAGTGGCAGCAAGTGTCGATCAGTCACGAGCACAACACGCTGGGCCTGGTGTTGGCCGGCAGCACGATGGCGATCTGGGGCTACGGCAAGATCGGCAAGCTGGTGGCGGGTTATGCGAAGGCGTTTGGCATGCGCGTGATCGTCTGGGGTAGCGAGTCGAGCCGCGCGGCAGCGGCGGCCGACGGCTACCAAGCGGCGGCTTCGCGCGAAGCATTTTTTGCGGAGGCGGATGTGCTGTCGCTGCACCTGCGCCTTGCCGACGGCACGCGCGGCGTCGTCACCGCCGAAGACCTGGCGCGCATGAAGCGCGATGCCTTGTTCGTCAACGTCAGCCGTGCCGAGCTGGTTGCGAGCGGCGCTTTGGAAGAAGCGCTGAAGTCCGGCCATCCAGGCTATGCAGCACTGGACGTGTTCGAAACCGAACCGCTGCCGGAAAATTCGCCGCTGCTGCGCATGCCGAATGTGCTGTGCACCCCGCACCTAGGCTACGTCGAGAAAGCCAGTTACGAGCTGTACTTCGGCCACGCCTTCCAGAACCTGGTCAAGCACCTCAACGGCTGAGCCCGTGTCACACCTTGGGGTCATCACGGGGACGCCGAGTCCCTAAGTGTGACACGAGCTGAAGCATTACACGGCTGTGTCCGTGTCACAGTTGGGGTGTGACCCCAGGGTGTGACACGGGCTGGGCTGTGGGGGCATGGCGTGGACTTTGCTCCAGAGGCCGGCCCAGCCTGGGGGCCAGGTGATCGATTCGCCGCTGTAGGGCGGGAGGTTGGCGCGGACCGGCGCTACTGGCACCGGCGGCATGTCGGTCAGCGGCCCGCCATGGGGGCGCTGCATGTCGAGGCTGTACATGTAGCCGGGGAGCAGGGCGTCGCAGACTTGGGCGAACCAGTTGGTGTGGTCTTCGTCGCGGCCGAGGGCTTGCGCCAACCCGTGCGGGTCGAACCTGGCCAGCGCGTGCACCAGTTCTTCCGTCGTGGCGCCGGGCTGGTCGCCCCAGCCCATCACGGGATTGAAAATGTAGTCGGCGCCGGAGCCGTACCAGCCTTCGCGCCAGGAGCGCTGCATCCAGTCGCGCGGTCCGGTGAACAGGTGCCAGCGCCAGTGCAGCCCGGATGCCTTGGGCCAGGAGTACAGGTATAACTTCTGGTAGCCGGCCTTGTGCAATTCGCGCACCACCGCCATCAACCGCGCATGCGGCATGCGGTCGGGCGGGGCGCGGCGGAACAGGATTGCTTCGCCGTCGGCAAACTGCACTTCGTCGGTGGAGAGATTCAGGTCGAGCGTGCGCGACTCGTTGCCAAACCGGGCGGAAATCCAGCCGGTCAGCAAATTGACAGCCGTAATCACGCCATACCCGCGGTAGCGGTGGAAAATCACGGTTCCTGGTGCGAGCGCTTTCATGGTCTTGCCGGGCAAAAAACCCAGTGTAGTCAACTGTTCAGCGGAATGCCAGCCGGAAGGCGCAAACTTTTTTCGGCTATCATGCACGCCATTCATCGATTTCATTTTAATTCATCATGACCCTGCGTATCATCGCCACCGGCGGCACCTTCGACAAGCATTACAACGAACTGAATGGCACCCTGGCTTTCACCGAAAGTCACTTGCCTGCTGCGATCAAGCGCGCCCGCATCACCACGCCTTGCGAGCTGGAAGTCGTGTCGCTGCTGGATTCTCTGGACATGGTGGATGCCGACCGCCAGCGCGTGCTGGCTGCTTGCCAGGGCGCTCCCGAGAAAGCGATCGTGATCGTGCACGGCACCGATACCATGCCGCAGACCGCTGCCGTCCTCGGCCCCGCGATCAAGGACAAGACCATCGTTTTCACCGGCGCCATGATCCCTTACGAGATCGATAATTCCGACGCGTTCTTCAATATGGGGTTTGCCTGCGGCGTGGCGCAAGTGCTGCCGCCCGGCGTGTACGTGGCGATGAATGGCCAGATCTTCGCGTGGGATAACGTGCAGAAGAACAAAGCGGCCGGTGTGTTCCAGCCGCTCTGAATCATTTGAGTCTCGCCAGCGTTTGCTGGAAGCGCGCGGCGTCCTGGTAGCCGATTACGCGCGCCCGCTCTTTGCCCCCGCCATCGAACAGAATGATGGCGGGCGGTCCAAACAGGCCATAGCGTTTCAGCAGGGCCTTGTCTTCCTCGCTATTGGCCGTGACGTCGGCCTGTAGCAGCACGGTGCCTTCCAGGGCTGACTTCACCGGCGCGGCGCGGAAGGTGAACTTTTCCATTTCCTTGCATGATATGCACCAGTCGGCGTAGAAGTCGAGCATGACGGGGCGGCCTTTCGCCAATTCGGCCTCGAGCTGTTGCACATTGGCGACCGGCTTAAACGGAAGCGCGGAAACGTGAGGGTTAGGTAGCAGCGGCCACGCCATCCACACGGCCAGCGCCAGCAGCATGATGCCGAAGCCGCGCTTGACCCATTCCATCCATGCACCAGCGCGCGGCAGCAGGCTGCCAGCCGACAGGCCGACCAGCACCAGCGGCACGCTCATGCCGGCCGCCATTGCAAACAGCGCGCTGCCGCCGACCAGCACGTCGCGCGTCTGGCTGATGTAGACCAGCGCGCCTGCCAGCGGTGCTGCCACGCAGGGGCCGACCATCAGCGCGGAGATGGAACCCATGCCGAATACGCCCGCCAGCTTGCCGGCTGTGCGGCGATTGGCGCTGTCGGCCAGGCGCGATTGCAGGATCGCAGGCAATTGCAGTTCGTAGAGGCCGAACATCGAGAGCGCCAGCGCGGAAAGCAGCAAGGCAAAGGCGCCGATCAGCCACGGTTTTTGCAGCGAAGCGGCTAAGCCTTCGCCGGCCAGTCCGGCTGCGACGCCGAAGGCGGTGTACACCAGTGCCATGCCCAGTGAGTAGGCGCCAGACAACAGGAGGCCGCGCCGGCGGCTTGGCTTTGCGCTGTCGCCGACTATGATCGAAGACAGGATCGGAACCATCGGCAGCACGCAGGGCGTGAAGGCCAGGCCAAGGCCAAGCAGCAGGAACAGGGGCACGATCGTGAGTAATTGGCCGCCTTGCAGCGCTTGCGCCAGCGGTGCCGCCGCCTCCAGCGTGACGCCGGAATCCATTGGCGAGTAGCACAGGCCCGCGTCGGCGCAGCCCTGGCTCGTCACGCGCAGCACGAAGGGACCTTCGCCCTGCACCGGCACGCGCAACGTGACGCGGTGGCGGTAGGTTTCCACCTCCTTGTCGAAGGTCTGGTCGAATTTCACTTTACCTGGCGGCAGTTCGGGTGCACCCAGTTTGGCCCCGTCCGCAGTGAAGCGGAACCGGTCGCGGTACATGTAGTAGCCGTCGGCAATGTCGAAACTGACCTCGGCGGCGCCGCCGTCCGCCATCCGCGCCGAGAAGCGAAATGCGGCTTCGGGTTCGAGGAAGTCCCCAGCCATCGCCCGAGCCATCCCCAGCGCTGCGAGCAGCAGCGCCAGCAACAGGCGCCGCATCATTGCACCTGCAAGGCTTGCACTGCCTGCGCCAGGCCGCGCTCTTCAGGGCCCATGACGCGCGCTACGCGGCCTTGCCGGTCAAGCAGAACAATGCTGGGAATCTGGCGTACGCCGAAGGCATTGAATAGCGCTCCGTCCTTGTCCAGCCGCATGGCCATGCGCGACTTTTTGCTGCGGGCGAATTCCGCGACCTCCTTTTCCGACGACCATACCGGCGATGCGACGGCAGTCCATTCAACCCCCGGCGTTGCGGCCAGCGCCTCGGCTTCTTCACGCATGCGTTGGCAGGCCTGTGCAATCGCAGGGCGGCTTTCGCGAAAATAGGATTCGCACCAGGGGGAAAAGAACATCAGGGCGCGCGGCTTGTCCTGTACGACGGGCAGCGGCAGGCCTTGCGCAATGTCGCCAACTTTCAGGGCTGGACGGGGCGCCGCAGCAGCAGCCGGCGCCAGCGCCAGGGGAGTCGCGACCGCGCGTTCGTTTACCGCGCTTTGCAGGGCGTTCTCAAGTTCCTTGTCGTGCAAATGGCCGATGTGCCGGATGCGACCATCGCGGCCAATCACGATGTGCTGCGGCGTTACGCGAAGGTTCAGGTTGGCCGCCAGCGAACCGTCATCGATGACGATTGGCATATGCAGGCCATGCTGGCTGCGGTAGTTTTTCACTTCCGATTCGGTATCGCTGTAGCCGGCATTGACTGCGACCACGGCAAGCTTGTCGCCGTACTGCTGGAAAGCCTTCTTGAACGCGGGCATCTGCTCTCGGCAGGGAACGCACCAGGTGGCCCAGAATTTGAGGTAGACCGGCTGCTTGCCGTAGTACGAAGCGAGGTCGATACGCTGGCCGTCAATGGTTTGCAGTACAGCGGCGGGACCCGGCTGGCCTAACAACGCCTTGCCGGCCAGTCTGGCGCGGCTGGCGCCGCTGCCTGCTTCATCGGCATGGGCGGCGACGGTGGAAAGGCTCACCAGCAGTGCGGTGATCAGGGGTTTGAACATGATGGCTTTCGTGGATTGGTAGGAAAACCATGGTACCTTTGCCTTGGTTCACTCTAAAGACGCAAGAATGCGCTGAATTTATGTACCATTCGATCAAGCTCGCCATTGACCGCAAAGCCGCTGCCACGTTGGCAGACCAGATCTTCCTCGGCCTGCGCGGGGCGATCAGCGATGGCCGCCTGGCGCCGCAGGCACGGCTGCCGTCCTGGCATGACCTGGCGGCTCAACTGGGAGTCGCGCGCGGCACGGTGCGGCAGGCTTATGAGCGGCTGCGCGATGAACAACTGGTCTACGCCGCAGGCGCGGCCGGCACTTTCGTCTGTGCCGGAGGCGCTGTGGCAGGCGCAGGCCGGCAAGGCAGCGAGTCTACACGCGCTGCACCGGGTGCTGCAGTGCTGGAAGTGGTGCGGGCCTTTCCCGGTCGCGCCGTCAGCACCAAACCTTTCCAGGTCGGCGTGCCGGCCCAGGATGCCTTTCCCTTCAAGACCTGGTCGCGCGTGATGGGCCGGGCTGCCCGCGCAGCGGCTGCGTTGCCCCTGTCCTATCCCGATCCGCGCGGCGAATATTCCCTGCGCGCGGAAATCGCGGCTTACCTGTGCGTGGCGCGCGGGCTCGATTGCACGCCCGGGCAGGTGCTGGTCTGCAACGGCTACGCTGGCGCGCTGGGACTGGTCCTGCGTGCACTCGAGTTGAAAGGCGAGCAGGCATGGATTGAACAGCCGGGGTATATGGCTACCCGCGATGCGCTCGCTGCGGCGGGCCTGCAGCTGGTGCCGGTCCCGGTCGATGCCGAAGGACTGGACGTGGCAGCCGGTGTGCACCTGGCGCCACGTGCCAAACTGGCGGTGGTGACGCCTGGCCAGCAGGCGCCGCTCGGCGTTACGCTGTCGCTGCGCAGGCGCCAGGTCTTGCTGGAGTGGGCGGCGCAGGCCGGCGCCTGGATCATCGAGGACGACTACCTGGGCGAATTGCAGCCGCAAGGCCGCGCCGCGCCGGCATTGGCATCGCAGGACCGCAAAGGCCGCGTGCTACACCTTGGCACGTTCAGCAAGACGCTGACCCCTTCGCTAAGGGTGGGTTTCCTCGTAGCGCCGCCGGAGCTGGCCGACTTGCTGGCGCAAACGGCTTCCATTTGCGCCAGCGCGCCACCGCCGGTGGTGCAGCTGGCCGTTGCGGAGTTCCTGCATAGCGGCGCCTACCTGCGCCATTTGCGGCACATGAAGCGCTTGTACCAGGAGCGCAGGAACGCATTGGGCGCGGCGCTGGAACAGCTGGGCGCGGTCCATGCGCCGGCGGCACTGGGCGTGCTGCTGCAATTGCCGCAGGGAGTCAACGATGTGGAAGTCGCTACGCGGGCACGCAGCCTTGGCATGGCGCCATCCGCCTTGTCCGGATGGTATGCCGGGGCAGCACCCGCCAGCGGCGGGCTGCTGCTTGGTGTGACCAATGTGCCCGAGGACACGGCTGCGGGCTATTGCGAGCGCCTGCTGGCGCTCACGCGGTCTTAAGCTTTCGCTTCGCCGCCCAGGGCGTCAACCACATCCTGCAGCAGCTTGGACAGCTCGCCGGTCATCAGCATGAAGTCGCCGTCGAAGCGTTCGTCGTCGTTACGGGTAACGGCGTCGTTTTCCTTCATCACGTCCAGCGGCTTGACGCCCTTGATGGCCAGCGCTTCGGTCAGCACGAAGCTGATCTTGCTGTCCCAGGTCATGGCCAGGCGGGTGCACTGCTTGCCGGCCGCGATGTGGCGGCGCACTTCTTCCGGCTCCAGGGTGTGGCGCACATAGCGCACCGCCGCCTTGCTCTCGCCGGTGGCGCGCAGTTCGGTGTCCATGTCGACGGTGAAGCCGGCCGGCGCTTCGTCGTCCTGCAGCCAGGCGGTCATCACGCCGACTGGCGAACGCTGTACGCGCAGGCTCTCGATCGGCATGCGGTCGACCGCTTTCAGCAGCATCTTGATGATGTCGTCGGCCTTGGCCGGGCTGGCGGCATCGACCACCAGCCAGCCGTTGACCGGGTCGATCCAGCACCAGGTGTTGCTGCGGATGGTGAAGGCGCGCGGCAGCAGTTCGTCGTGCACGCGTTCCTTGAGTTCTTTCATGGCTTTCTTGCCAGGGGCGAAGCCTTGCTGCTCTTCCATTTCAGCAGCGCGCGCCTTGGCAACCTGGTTGACCACGGTCGATGGCAGCAGCTTTTTCTCGGTGCCCAGCACCATCAGCATCTGCTTGTTGACGACGTGCACCAGGCCGCCGTTCGGGCGCGGTTTGTCCCAGCCCTGGCGCATCAGCTCATTGCTGCTGGCAGGAGAGAAGGACTGCGGCTGGAGGGCCTCTTCGAGTTGTTCTGGAGTAAATGCCCAAGGCGCGGGCAGACGGTAGACCTGGAGATTCTTAAACCACATACTTGTTTGCAGCCTAGCTGAGCATTTTCAAAGGAACGACATTTTAGCAGGAGCTATTTGGGGCAGCGAACGATAAATGTTTTACCGTTGTTGTCGACGGCGTTCAGCCCTGCCTTGTCGCGGTTGCCGCGCTTGAGAATGCAGTAGCTGCCGAGGGGCGTGGTGACGCGTGCCAGGCTGTCGCCGTTGGGCAACACCGTTTCGGTCATCGAAAAGGCACCGGACCCTTTGTAGGCCAGGGCGATGTCCTGCGCCAGTTTCGGTTCGTGCGCCAGGGCCCGGTCATTGTCATTTTTGCTCTCTTTGCGCAGTTCGCGGTCGACCCCGATGGCCGCTGAACGGGCTCGCTCAACCAGGCTTCGCACCTCGGGCGCCGGTTGCGCGAAGGGATCGGGCGCAGCCGCCTCCGGTGGCAGCTCGGCCCGCGGCGGCATGCTGGCGGCTGCCGGGACTGCGGGTCCTGCCGCCGTGGGCAAAGGCGCTGCACTGCGGCGCGAGCGCGGCGCCGAGGGAACCCGCGGCGCCTCCGGTTGCGGCTGCCGGTCCGCGATGTGCATCAGGAATACCATCTCCCCCTCACGCTGCGCCTCGGTCGCAATGGTGGGCGTTGCGGTCAAGCGCCAGCAAACCAGCAGGGCCAGGTGCAGGCCAGCAATCGGGAGCAGCCAGCCATGCCGCCGTCGCAGCGCGCTCATGGGCAGGTCTTCACTTGATATTTGTTTCCGTCGCGGAAAGGGTCCTGCCCCGCCGCCCCCACCAGGTTCACCACTTCGCACCATTCCTGGCCGCCGGCGCGGTAGCGTTTCACGCTGCGGCCGTCAGCCATGGTGGAGACTTGCTCGAGCACCACTTCCCCTTTATAGGCGCGGGCCAGCTGCCGGGCCAGCGGACTTTGCTCTGGCACAATGGTGGCGAACTGGTTCAGGCTTTCCTTGCGTAGCTGGCGGTCAACGCCGGCGGCCAACTTGCGGTTTCTCTCGAGCAGGCTCTCAGCCGGCGCCGCCGGTTTGGCAAACGGATCGCCGGGATCGCCGGCGCTCGCCGGCACCGTCACTGCCTCGGCGAGCGCCGGCTCGCTAACGGACGCTGCGGGCGCGGGGACGGCGCGGACCGAGGGCAGGGGCGGCTTCGGCCGCCCCGCCGCGCGCCGGGCAGGCGCGGCGGCGGTGCTGGGCTCGGGAGGCGCCAGCAGGTAGACCAGTTCGCTTTCACGCAGAGGACCGGCTTCGCGCCGCTCGGGCAGGCCGCGCCAGCACAAGAACACTGCAAGGTGCAGCAGGGCGATAACGGCCAGCCAGGCGCGCCGCGCCGGGCGGAAATCTGCTTGCATAGGGTATTCCGTTTTGCAGCCGGACTCAGCTTGCCAGCTCGCGTAGCGAAAATATCACATATTGGCAAAAAGATCACCCTGCGCCGGCTGGGCTTGGGCGGCCTCTTCCAGCGTGCACAGGGCCGACATGCGCACGCCGAGCAGGCGCAGCCGGTCATCCAGCGGCACCCGGCGCAGGCATTCGCCGGCGGCGCGGCGGATGGCGGCGGCATCGGCCGTGGGCGAGGGCAGGGTCAGGTCGCGCGTCACGGTGCGGAAGTCGGCATAGCGCAGCTTGATGCCCACGGTGCGGCCGGCGTAGCGCTTGCGCGCCAGGTCATCGGCCACCTTCTGGCACAGGCGGGTGAAGATCTCGGACAGCTCGGCGCGGTCGCGCTTGACGTGCAGGTCGCGCGAAAAGGTGGTTTCGCGGCTGACGCCTTTCGGCTCGCTGCGCGTGGCAAGCTCACGCTCGTCGTGGCCATGGGAAATGCGCTGCAGCCATTCGGCGTAATTGAGGCCGAAATGCTCCTGCAGCAGGGCTGGGTCGGCCGCTGCCAGCTGGCCCACCGTGTCGATGCCGAGCGCGACCAGCTTTTTCTCCGCCTTGGGGCCAATGCCGTTCACCTTGCGCACCGCCAGCGGCCAGATGCGCGCCGCCACGTCGTCATGGCCGACCACGGCCAGGCCGTTGGGCTTTTCCAGGTCGGAGCAGATCTTGGCCAGCAGTTTGTTGGGCGCCACGCCGATCGAGCACGACAGCCCGGTGGCGGCGCGCACCGCGTCCTTGATGCGCTGGGCCAGTTCGCGCGTTTCACCCTCGACCTCGGTCAGGTCGATATAGATTTCGTCAATGCCGCGGTCTTCGATCTGCGGGGCGATGGCGGCCACCGCCGCCTTGAACAGGCGCGAGTACTTGCGGTAGGAATCGAAATCCACCGGCAGCAGGATGGCGTCCGGCGCCAGCGCCGCCGCCTTCATGGTGCCCATGGCGGAAAACACGCCCAGCGCCCGCGCTTCATAGGTGGAAGTGGTAATCACGCCACGCCCCGCGTAATCGCGCAGGCGGGAAAACTCGCGGGTGCCGTCCGGCAGCTCGCGCGGCTGGTGGCGTCCGCCGCCGCCGATCACGACGGGCAGGCCGCGCAATTCCGGATAGCGCAACAGCTCCACGGACGCGTAAAAGGCGTCCATGTCGAGGTGGGCAATGCGGCGGGGCCAGTCCATAACAAATAGTCGAGTTCGCTTGTGATACTGTAATTATATACAGCATTTTACGCAAGGTGCCCACTGGATATACTGCTGGGCATGCGCATCCTTCCACTGCTGTTCGCTTTCGCCGCCGTCCCGGCCCTTGGCGCTGCCACCTGCCCCGCTCCCTTGCATGCCGGCGCCAGCGATCTTGGCCTGGCGTCGTTCCGCGAGGACGACAAGGTCGGCGGAGCCGCCATCGACGTTGTGCGGGAACTGGCGCGGCGCACCAACTGCCCCCTGAATATCAGCTGGTACCCGCGGGCGCGGCTGTGGGCCGAGTATGCAAACGGCCGCATCAACCTGACCGCGAGTTCCGCCCGCAGCGCCGAACGCGACCGCCTGGGCCAGTTCGTGCCTTTTGTGACGACGCGCTTCGACCTGGTGCTGTCGCACCGCGTGCCGGCCACCTTCAAATCGCTGGCTGAACTGGTGGAGCATGGCAGCGCGCGCCTGAACCTGGTACGCGGCATCCTGTATGCGCCTGAAGTCCTGACCCAGGTCGAGCGGCTGCGCGGGCAAGGCCGGGTCGAGGTGGTCAACGACTTTGATATCGCTTTCAGGAAAATGGCCTCGCAGCGCGCCGAGGCGACCCTGGCGCCGATGACCATTTACTCGCGCTACCTGCAAAGCGCCGGCCTGCAAAAGCAGGCCCGCGTGATGCCGGTGACCGAATCGGCAGCCGTGCTGGCCGGCGCCTATCTTTCGCGCGACGGCCTGGCGCCGGCGGCGCGCAAGGTGTTTGCCGAAACCTTGCTTGGCATGGTGGCCGACGGCACCGTGGCTCGCATTTACGGCAAGTATGTCGGCGAGGCGAATGGCCGCAGCCTGGTGCCGGACCACGGGCGTGGCATCATTTCCGCCTACCAGCCGGCACCCTGAGTTTGCTGTGGCGCTGATCGCGGCGCCGCGTTACCATGCCTGTGCGATCATCGAAACAAAAACCACTTTCCGGCGAGGCTTGCATGAGCTTTTCGAACATGAATATCGGTGTCAAGCTGGCGCTCGGTTTTGCGCTGGCTATTGCGATCCAACTGGCGATGTCGCTGACGGGGATCAGCCGCCTGAGCCACAACGCGAACCTGACGGACAGGCTGATCAGCGATCGCTACCTGAAGGTGCAGCTGACCAACGAAATGCGCAGCTATTCCAACCGTTCGGCGCAGGCGCTGCGCAACGCCATGCTGGCACCGGACAAGATCAGCAGCGATGGCTTCCTGGCCAGCATGGCGGACGCCGACAAAGCGGGTGCCGCGGCTGCGGAGAAACTGCAGAAGATCCTGCTGTCGGACGAGGCGAAGAAGCTGTTTGCCGAGGAAACCCAGGCGTTTGAAACCTTCCGCGCCAAGCGCGACGAAGTGCTCAAGCTGTTCAAGGACGGCGACCAGGACAGCGCGGTGCAGATCCTGTTCAAGCAGGCCATTCCGCTGCAGAACGCCTACTTCGGCAAGCTCGATGCGATCCTGGATCAGCAGAACAAGCTGATGGCGCATGATGGCGATGAGGCGACCAGGTCCGCTTCCAATGCAACGATGCTGATGATCGGCCTGCTGGTGCTGGCGACGATATTGTCGATTCTGGCAGGGTACCTGATCACGCGTTCGGTAACGGGCCCCTTGCTGCAAGCCGTGGAAGTAGCGGAGACCGTGGCGCACGGCGACCTGACTGCCGACATCGACACCAGCCGCAAGGATGAAACCGGGCGCTTGCTGCATGCGCTCAAGGACATGGTGGCTTCCCTCAAAAGCACCGTAGGTTCGGTTCGCACTTCCACCGATACGATCAATACCGCGGCAGCGGAGATCGCGGCGGGCAACCTGGACCTGTCGCGCCGCACCGAACAACAGGCGGCAAGCCTGGAGGAAACCGCCTCGTCGATGGAAGAGTTGACGTCCACGGTGCGCCAGAATGCGGACAACGCGCGCCAGGCCAACCAGCTTGTGGTGTCGGCGGCGGCCCACGCCAACGAGGGCGGGCAGGTGGTGGGCGAGGTGGTCGATACCATGGGCGGGATCAAGGCCAGTTCGGCGCGCATGGCGGACATCATCAGCGTGATCGATGGCATTGCGTTCCAGACCAATATCCTGGCGCTGAATGCCGCTGTCGAAGCGGCACGCGCCGGCGAACAGGGGCGCGGCTTTGCCGTGGTGGCGTCGGAGGTGCGCAACCTTGCGCAGCGCAGCGCTGCGGCGGCCAAGGAGATCAAGGAGCTGATCGACGATTCGAACGCGAAGGTCGATGCCGGCGGTGCGCTGGTGGATCGCGCCGGGGCCACCATGCAGCAGATCGTGGCATCGGTGCAGCAGGTGGCGGACATCATGAACGAGATTACGTCGGCCAGCCAGGAGCAATCCTCCGGCATCGAGCAGGTGAATACGGCCATCGTGGAGATGGATAACGCGACGCAGCAGAATGCCGCGCTGGTGGAACAGGCTGCGGCTGCGGCGCGCAGCATGCAGGAGCAGTCGGAGCGGCTGGTGGAGGCGGTGGCGGTGTTCCGGATGGAAGGCTCGGCAGGGACATATTTGGCGGCGCGGACGCCGGCGGCTCCTGCCGCCCGCGCAGTCAGCGTGCCGGCGCGCGCGACAATCCCGCCGTTGCGGGCAGCACGCGGGACGGCCGGCGCCGGCCTATCGCGGCGCGCGGCGGCCGCGGCCAGCGGGCAACCGAGGGCCAGGGAAGCGGCGGCGGACGACATCATCGAGGCCGACGTCGCGGCTACGCAAGCCTCCGCCGGAGCGCGCAGCGCATCGGCAAAACCTGCGGCAAAACCTGCGGCAAAACCTTTGGCAAAATCCCCGGCAAAACCTGCGGCAGCACCAGCGCGCGCAACGCCTCCTGGCGACGACTGGGAAGAGTTTTAAGCCGGCAGCTTGCGGAACCACTCCGCCGTCGCCTCGTCGGCGGGGAAGAACGCCTCCATGCGCAGTTCATGCAGCGTCACGTCATGCGGCGTGCCAAGCGTGGTGATGGTGGTGAACAGATTGAGTTCCACGCCGTCCTTGCGCACCGTGAACGGCAGGAATGGCAATGCGCGGCGATCCAGGTTGGCAGTCTGCGACGCGGCCCGGATGCCCGGCATCGCCAATAGCTCCTCCAGCAGCCTGGTCGCTTCGCTGCCAGGCCCATCGCCCATGGCCTCGCGCTGGATCCACTGCAGCAGGTCGGCGCTGACATCTTCCCAGTTGACGATGTACTTGCGCAGGCCATCCGGCGCCAGCGTCAGCTTGATGACATTACCGGTGCTGGGCGGTCCGTCGAGCAGCCACTCGATCATCTTGCCGGCCGGGCCATTGCTCATGACCAGGTTCCACAAGCGGTCCACCACCAGCGCTGGATAAGGCGCCTGCTGCCGCAGCATGAAATCCAGCGCCTGCATCACCGCCTTCATCTCGGGGTCGGACAGGTTGCGCTCCTGGTAGGCCGGCGCATAGCCGGCCGCCAGCAGCATCACATTGCGCTCGCGCAGCGGGATATCCAGCACGATGCCGAGTTTCAGGATCATCTCGCGGCTGGGCTGCGAGCGCCCGCTTTCCAGGAAGCTGATATGGCGCTGCGAGATGCCGCTCTCGGTCGACAGCCGCAGCTGGCTGAAGCCGCGCTTGCTGCGCCAATAGCGCATCGCCGCCGCGAAATCGCTGAAATACTGCCCTGGTGCTGCTGCGCCCATTCGCCCGCCTTTCCTTAATCGAGGAACCCGGTTACGCTGGCCAGGCGGCCATCGGCCGCAAGCACCGCGATGTCGGTGCCGCGCGCCACCGGATCTGCTCCCGGCGCGCCCAGCGTCCATGAGAAGCGTAGCATGTCGTTGTGGCTGGCCGGGGCACCGGACAGCTCGAAGCGGTGGCCGGGAAAGAGGCCCTGCGCAGCGCCGATCATCGCCTCCAGGCCTTCGTGGCCGGCGCCTTGCATCAGCGGGTCCTTGTAGGCTGCAGCCGGATCAAAGGCTGCCTCCACTGCTGCGCGGCGGGCGCCGGTGTCGCGTTCATTCCAGGCGGCCAGGTATTTTTCGACGATTTGCATGGTGTTTCTCCTATCGTTGGTTGGTGAGGCCATTGTCAACAAATCGGCGCCGTGCGACGATTACCTCCCAGGTAATAGAAAATGAAGAACAGGAGCATTACGTGAAATCGATTTTGTTTGCGGCCAGCCTGGCCATCACCAGCGCCACCGCTGCGGCAGCGGCCGCAGCGCCATCGGCATCAGCGAAGGCGGCCAAGCCTGCCGCCGCTCCGGCCCCAGCCGCCGTGCAGGTGCAGACGCGCGAGGTGCCGGTCAATGACTTCATGCAGGGCCGCCTGCCGTTCCAGATTGCCCTGAACGTGCCTGTACCGGCGGAGTTCCAGCAGTCCAAGGTCAAGAAAATCGGCTATTCATACTGGATGCGCCCTGAGGATGCGGCGACAGCCACGGCCGCCAACCTGCCGACCCGCAATGGCTACATGTACGGCTCGACCGCCACCAACGTCACGTACGACCCGGCCCACCATGTGTTCTACGGCATCAACGATCCGGGCTCGCTGAACAAACTGCGCGGCGCAGCGACCAATATCCAGGTTCAGGAGTTCAAGGAGGCGAAGAACCCGGCCGTGATGATTTCCATGATCAGCGGCACCACGGGTCAGCCGGCCTACTTCATGTACATGGCAACCGGCAAGAAGAAGGAGACCTTCTTCCTGTCCTACCGTGCACCGGATGGCCGCAAGGACATTGGCGATGCGGTGTGGGCCAAAATGGCCGCCGCCATCAAATAACCAGGATCGCCCGGAAGTCGTTCACATTGGTGCGCGTGGGCCCGGTGACCACCAGGTCGCCCAGTGCGGAGAAGAAGCTGTAACCGTCGTTGTTGTCGAGCAGGGCTTGCGCGTCGAGTCCCAGCGCGGCGGCGCGCTGCAGCGTCTCCGGCCCCAGCACGGCGCCGGCATTGTCTTCGGTGCCGTCAATGCCGTCGGTATCGCAGGCAATGGCGTGTACGCCCGGCGTGCCTTGCAATGCAACGGCCAGCGCCAGCAGGTATTCCGCATTGCGTCCACCGCGGCCCGAGCCGCGCACGGTGACGCTGGTTTCTCCACCGGACAGGATGACGCACGGCGCCCGCAGCGGGCTGCCATGATGGATCACGCCCTGCGCCAGCGCCGCATGCGATACCGCCACGGTCCGCGATTCGCCCTCCAGCCGGTCGCTCAATATGAGCGGGCGCAGGCCCTCGGCGCGGGCGACGTCGGCCGCCGCCTGCAGGGCATGCCTGGCGGATGCAATCACGGCCACGCTATTGCGCGCCAGGCGCGGGTCGCCGGGCTTGGGGGTTTCCTGCGCCGGGTCTTCCAGCACGGCGCGCACGGCCGGTGCGATCTCGATGCCATATTGCTGCAGGATGCGCAGCGCGTCCTGCGCGGTCGATGCATCGGCCAAGGTAGGGCCACTGGCCACTACCGCCGGATCGTCGCCAGGCACGTCCGACAGCACCAAGGTCACCACGCGCGCCTCGCCGCAAGCCAGCGCCAGCCTGCCGCCCTTGACGGCCGACAGGTGCTTGCGCACGATATTGATGTCGCCGATCGGCGCGCCGCTGCGCAGCAGGGCCTTGTTGATGTCACGCTTCTGTTCCAGCGTCATGCCGGGGGCCGGCAGCGACATCAGCGCCGAACCGCCGCCGGACATCAGGCACAGCACCATATCGTCCGGTCCCAGCCCGCGTACGGCGGCCAGCATGCGGCGCGCGGCGGCCTGGCTGGCGTCGTCCGGCACCGGGTGGCCGGCCTCGATCACCTCCACCTGCCTGGTTGGCGCCCCGTGGCCGTAGCGCGTCACCACCACGCCGCTGAGGGGACCATGCCAGCGCCGCTCCACGCCCTGCGCCATGCGCGCAGAAGCCTTGCCGGCGCCGATGATGACGGTGCGGCCTTTGGGCGGCGGCGGCAGGTGGGCCGCGATGGTTTCCAGCGGGTCGGCGGCGCGCAGCGCGGCGTTGAACAGTTCGGACAGCAGCTCGCGGCCAGTCTTCACAGCATTTCTCCTTTGCTGCCGACGCACAGCAGCACCAGTGCGCCGCCGGCGGCCAGGCTGGCTGCCACCAGCAGCATGCCGTTGGCCGTGCTGTGCGTTGCATCCTTGATCGCGCCCACCAGGTAAGGGCTGGCGAAGCCGGCCAGGTTGCCCAGCGAATTGATCATGGCGATGCCTGCCGCCGCCGCCGAGCCGCCCAGCATGGCTGTCGGGATGCTCCAGAACACCGGGAAGGTGCTGAGGATGCCCGCCGTCGCCACGCTCAGCGCGGCCAGCGCCAGCACCGGGTTGTTGGCATAGTGCGTCGACGCCAGCAGCGCCGCTGCGCCGATGAAGGCCGCCAGCGCAACGTGCCAGCGGCGCTCGCCCGTGTGGTCCGAATGGCGCGCGACCAGGATCATCGCCACCGCGGCGATACCGTACGGGATGGCCGTCAGCAGGCCGATATCCAGCACGTCCTGCACGCCGCTGTTGCGTATCAGCTGCGGCAGCCAGAAGCCCACGCCGTACAGTCCCATCACGAGCAGGAAGTACGCCAGGGCGAGGATCCACACCCGGCTGCTGCCGAACACATGGCGCAGGCCCCATTGCGCGCG
Organism: Duganella sp. Root336D2; assembly: GCF_001425005.1. Lineage (GTDB taxonomy): Bacteria > Pseudomonadota > Gammaproteobacteria > Burkholderiales > Burkholderiaceae_D > Rugamonas. Next base: position 120,122 of record NZ_LMDB01000039.1, read on the forward strand.
CGGTGCGCCGTCGCTTGCCAGCTCGCGTTTCAGCAGCGCCTTTTCCTCATCGCTCAGCCAGCCCGCATCATCGATGCCATCGTCCAGCAGCGCCAGCGTCAGCACGCCCAGCACCACTGCCGGCAGGCCCTCCAGCAGGAATAGCCACTGCCATCCGGCCAGGCCGCCATGTCCGGCGAAATGCGACATGATCCAGCCCGATAGCGGTCCGCCCACCACGCCCGCCACGGCGACGCCGCTCATGAAGATGGCGACGATGCGGGCGCGCCGCTGCGCGGGATACCAGTAGGTCAGGTACATGATCACGCCGGGGAAGAAGCCTGCCTCCGCCACGCCGAGCAGGAAGCGCATCGCGTAGAAACTGGTCGAGCTGGTGGTGAACAGCATGGCCGCCGACAGCAGGCCCCAGCTGGCCATGATGCGCGCGATCCAGCGCCGCGCACCAACGCGCAGCATCAGCAGGTTGGATGGCACCTCGCACAGGAAGTAGCCGACGAAGAAGATACCGGCGCCCAGTCCGTACACGGTATCGGAGAACTGCAAGTCGGCCTGCATCTGCAGCTTGGCAAAGCCGACGTTCACCCGGTCCAGGTATGCCACCACGTAGCATAGGAACAGGAAGGGCAGCAGGCGCTTGCCGACGCGCGCATACAGCTTTTCGGTAGTGATCATTCTTGTTGTATTTCTAACTATGGCACCCTAGAATCATTGCACATTTTCCCCCTTGGAGCTGAAGAAGTGAGCAAACACCTTATCACCGGCCTGCTGTTACCCCTGCTGGCCGCACCAGCCTTCGCCGCGGACCTGCCGCAGCCGCCGATCGCCGAAAAAACGCAATGGATGGAGACCCGCCACGGCGAGCAGGTGAGCGACGATTACCGCTGGCTGCAGGAAAAGACCAATCCTGCCGTCATTGAATACCTGAATGCGGAAAATAGCTATACCGCCGCCATGACCGAAGGCATCAAGCCCTTCGCCGATGCCTTGTACAAGGAGTTCAAGGATCGCACGATGCCGGCCGACCTGTCGGTGCCTGCGCGCCGCGGCGATTACTACTATTACACCCGGATTGAGGCGGGCAAGCAGTACCAGCTCAACTGCCGCCGCCTGGCAGCCAAGGACGGCAGCTACGACGCCTCCGCTGCGGAAGAAATCATGCTGGACCAGAACGCGATGGCTGAAGGCCTCAAGTTCTTCCACGTGGGGATGATGGTCGCCAGCCCGGACGCCAGGCTGCTGGCCTATACCACCGATAACAACGGCTTCCGCCAATATGAGCTGCACGTGAAGGACCTGGCCAGCGGCAAAGTGCTGTCGACCAGCATGCCGCGCGTGACCAGCGTAGCCTGGGCTGCCGACAACAAGACCCTGTTCGTCGTACAGGAAGATGCCACCACCAAGCGCGCCGACCGCCTGTTCCGCGTTACGCTCGACGGCCAGCCTGAGCAGGTCTACCACGAGGCTGTGGAGCAGTTCTCGCTGGACGTGATGGGCAGCCTGGATCGCAAGCATATCTACCTGCTGTCCGGCGCGACCGATACCACCGAAGTGTTCATGCTGCCGGCAGACCGGCCGAAGGGCAGCTTCAAGTCCGTGCTGGGCCGCAGCAAGGGCCACCGCTACTTCGTCAGCCACCGCGACGGCCAGCTCTACATCCGCACCAACAAGGACGCCAAGAACTTCCGCCTGGTCAGCGCACCGGTCGCCAACCCGAAAAAGTGGACCGAGGTCATCCCGCATGACAAGGACACCCTGCTGCAAGGCGTGAGCTTGTTCAAAGGCTTCCTGGCGGTGAACGAGAAATCGCGCGCCCTGGGCCGTACCCGCATTTACGACTTCGGCAGCAAGAAGTGGCTGACCGTGAAGTTCGACGACGAGGTGTATGTGTCCACGCCTTCCACCAACCTCGATTACGGCCTGGCCAAATACCGCATCAGCTACCAGTCGCCGCTGGCCCCGCCCGCCACCATCGACGTGGACATGAAGACCGGCGAACGCACCGTGCTGAAAAAGCAGGAGGTGGCGGGCGGCTTCGACTTCAGCCAATACGAGACCAGACGCCTGTGGGCAACCGCGCGCGACGGCGTGAAAGTGCCGATCTGGGTCGCCTACAAGAAAGGCGTGAAGCTGGATGGCTCGGCGCCGATGGTGCTGTACTCCTACGGCTCTTACGGCATTGCGCAGGAAGCGAACTTCTCGCTGACCCGACTGAGCATGCTGGAACGCGGCGTGATCTACGCGGCGGCGCATATCCGCGGCGGCAACGACATGGGCGAGCAATGGCATGACGACGGCATGCTGATGCACAAGAAGAACACCTTCAACGACTTCATCGACAGCGCCGAATACCTGGTCAAGGAAAAATGGACTTCGCGCGAGCGCCTGGCGATCCAGGGCGGCAGCGCCGGCGGCCTGCTGATGGGTGCCGTGGTGAACATGCGTCCCGACCTGTTCAAGGCGGTGCACGCGGCTGTGCCGTTCGTCGACGTGATGAACACCATGATGGATGCCAGCCTGCCGCTGACTACCGGCGAATACCTGGAGTGGGGCAATCCGAACGAAAAACCGGCGTACGACTACATGCGCAGCTATTCCCCGTATGACAACATCTTATTGAAAGATTATCCAGCCATGCTGGTCACCACCGGCCTGAATGACAGCCAGGTGATGTACTGGGAGCCGGCCAAGTACGTGGCCAAACTGCGCCGCAATAAGACCGACAGCAATCCGCTGCTGCTGAAGGTGAACATGGGAGCGGGCCACGGCGGCTCGTCCGGCCGCTATAACGCGCTGGGCGAGAAAGCCTTCGAAATGGCCTGGCTGCTGTCGCAAATCGGGGTTGCCAGATAATTTTGAGGTTTTTTGGAAAAACGCTTGCGCAGGTTCGAAAATCCATCCTATAATGCGGCCTCTTCTGAACGTTGTGACAAACGTTCAACAGTGAAGGCAGGGGCGCTTAGCTCAGTTGGTAGAGCGGATCCCTTACAAGGATTAGGTCGGGAGTTCGAGCCTCTCAGCGCCCACCAGTCACTGCGGAAGAATTGGAGCGGTAGTTCAGTTGGTTAGAATACCGGCCTGTCACGCCGGGGGTCGCGGGTTCGAGCCCCGTCCGCTCCGCCAATATTCAGAGAAAAGCCCCGAAGAAATTCGGGGCTTTTTTCATTTCCAGAACCGGTAAACCTGTGTCAGGCACAAGTGCCTGACACTGTCTGCTCATCTCGCACACCAGGGGTCAGACCCTTGGGTCTGCCCCCCGCCTTACCGGTTTAAGCAGCAATCGCCGCCGGCTCATCATCCGCCGAAGAGCGGATCAGGTAATCGAACGAGCCCAGTGCCGCCTTCGCGCCTTCACCGACCGCGATCACGATCTGCTTGTACGGCACCGTGGTCACGTCGCCTGCGGCAAACACGCCGGTCTCCGAAGTCTGCCCCTTGGCATCCACCTCGATCTCGCCATGCTTGGACAGGTCGATGGTGCCCTTCAGCCATTCGGTATTCGGCACCAGGCCAATCTGCACGAACACGCCTTCCAGCTCTATGCGATGCGACTGGCCGCTCTCACGGTCGGTATAGCTCAAGCCATTGACCTTCTTGCCGTCGCCGTGAACCTCGCTGGTCTGCGCCGATTTGATCACCTTCACATTGCGCAGGGTGGCCAGCTTGCGCTGCAACACCGCATCCGCGCGCAGTTCCGCGCCGAATTCGATCAGGGTCACATGCTCCACGATGCCGGCCAGGTCGATCGCCGCTTCCACGCCAGAGTTGCCGCCGCCGATCACCGCTACGCGCTTGCCCTTGAACAGCGGGCCATCGCAGTGCGGGCAGTAGGCAACGCCGTGGTTGCGGTATTCCTTCTCGCCCGGCACATTGATTTCGCGCCAGCGGGCGCCGGTCGAAATGATCACGGACCTGGCTTTCAGCACGGCGCCGCTTTCGGTGTGGACTTCCTTGATCTTGCCCGGCACGATCTTCGAAGCGCGTTGGGTGTTCATGATGTCCACGTCGTATTCCTTGACGTGCTGCTCCAGTGCGACCGCGAATTTCTGGCCGTCGGTTTCCTTGACCGAGACGAAGTTCTCGATCGACAGCGTATCCAGCACCTGGCCGCCGAAGCGGTCGGCAATCACGCCGGTGCGGATGCCTTTGCGCGCCGTGTAGATGGCCGCAGCAGCGCCTGCAGGGCCGCCGCCGACGATCAGCACGTCGAACACGTCTTTCTTGCTCAATTCAGCCGCAGCGCGGGCCGAGGCGCCGGTATCCAGCTTGGCGAGGATTTCCTCGACGTTGGTGCGGCCCTGGCCGAAGTGCTGGCCGTTCAGGTACATCATCGGCACAGCCATCACCTGGCGTTCCTCGACTTCTTTCGGGAACACGCCGCCATCCACTGCCACCACCTTGATGCGCGGGTTGATCACGGACATGGCGTTCAGTGCCTGCACCACTTCAGGGCAGTTGTGGCAGCTCAGTGAGATGAAGGTTTCGAAGACGAAATCGCCGTCCAGGTTGCGGATTTGCTCGATGACTTTTTCATCCAGCTTGATCGGGTGGCCGCCGACTTGCAGCAGTGCCAGCACCAGGGAGGTGAATTCGTGGCCCATCGGGATGCCGGCGAAGCTCACGCCGATATCGCTGCCTTTGCGGGTGATGTCGAAGGAAGGCTTGCGGGCCTTGTCGTCAGCGCCTGCAACGATGGTAATCTTGCCGTGGCCTGCGGATACGATGTCCTGCAGCAGGGCCGACATTTCCTGCGATTTGGCGGAGGCGTCGGTGTTCGCCACGATCTCGATCGGGTGGACAACGCGCTCCAGGTAGGAGGAGAGTTGGGCTTTCAGGTCTGCGTCCAGCATGGCTATTCCTTTCTTGATTAGTCGCTTGCGGTAGGTACCGCTTCAACGCCCCAAGGCGACCCCGTGGGGTCGCCTGTTCAAGCCATTAGCAGACGAGATGCTTAGATCTTGCCGACCAGGTCCAGCGATGGCTTCAGGGTTGCCGCGCCTTCGGTCCACTTGGCTGGGCACACTTCGCCTGGGTGGGAAGCCACATACTGGGCTGCCTTCACTTTGCGCAGCAGTTCAGCTGCGTCGCGGCCGATGCCGTTGTCGTGCACTTCCAGCACTTTGATGAAGCCTTCCGGATTGATCACGAAGGTGCCGCGCAGCGCCAAGCCTTCTTCTTCGATCATCACTTCGAAATTGCGCGACAGGGTGCCGGTTGGGTCGCCGATCAGGGCGTACTGCACTTTCTTGATCGCGTCGGAGGTGTCGTGCCATGCCTTGTGGGCGAAGTGGGTGTCGGTCGAGATGCCGTACACGTCCACGCCCAGCTTGGCGAATTCTGCGTGGTGGTCTGCCAGGTCTTCCAGCTCGGTTGGGCACACGAAGGTGAAGTCGGCTGGGTAGAACACGAATACGGACCACTTGCCTTTCAGGGATTCTTCGCTCAGGTCAACGAATTTGCCGTTGTGGTATGCGGTGGCCTTGAATGGTTTTACTTGGGTGTTAATCAGGGACATTGTGGTTTCCTCGTGGGTTTGTGAATCAATGAGACGCCAGTTTAAGGCCTTCTCGTAGATTTGAAAATTTGATTGTTCAAATAGACTCAATAGTCTTTGCCTATTGGAACCGCGAAACGCGATCGTTATTATCGCCTTTTGTGGGCAATCAGGTTGTCAGTCCGTCAGGATTTCGAGCAGGCTGGCGGCTTGGCAGGCCAAGCGGTCGACATCGGCGGGATCGAAGTCGGCGTGCATCTTCTTGCGTACGCCAAGTTCGTTGAGGAGGAGGTGGTGGCGCGGAGCGACGCCTTGTTTGGCCAGGCATTCGCGGGCGCAGGCCAGCGGGCAGCCGTCGATGGCGATGATGGTGCGGCCGGATTGGGCCAGCCTGACCAGCGGGGCGACGCCGCCGCCCACGCCGGCGATGCAGGACATTTCTGCGGCGCCTTCCCGGTCAAGCCTGAGCGCAATGGCGTTGGCCAGTTGCGCGGCGCTGCTGCAGCCGGAGCACGAGTACACCAGCGGCAGCGTCTTTTCAGCCATGGCGGGCGCCGGGCGGGGTCGGGAATTTCGGCAGCAGCTTGCGCCAATCGAAGGCGCTGGCATCCAGGCCGTCCAGCGTGTTCTTGAACAGCAGGCCCAGTTCCGTGTCGCCTTCGAGGATCAGGCGGCGGCAGAAGAACAGGGTGTCCGGGTCTTCCTGCCGGCGCGCCATCAGTACCAGGTCATGCGCACTGGCGCCGATGGTCAGGTCGGGCTGGTCGCCGTGGCGGGCCATATCAAAGCCCTTGCCCTGCCAGCCAAAATCAATCGCCAGCCCGGCATCTTCCACCCGCAGGCGCAGGCGGCGGGCAAACAGGGCCTGGCGCACGTCTTCAGGCAATTGCGGCGCCAGGATTCGGTTCAGTCCCTGCACGAACAGCCAGGCGGGCGGCTGCGGCGGCAGGCGGCCCAGCAGGCGGCCGATGGCGGGCGGTATGCGGAATGGGGCGGTCATTGCATTATTCACGCTACACGCTCCATACCGGGCTGGCCGTACCAGAAACCGTCGCAGCTTCCGCCGGGAGCCAGCGACTCCAGCATGACGGCAGCATGTGGCGCCTGCCATTCGCCGCGGCGCACCTTGTCGAACGCCGCCACCACTTCCAGCGTATCGCGCGACTGCGGCGAAATGCGCAGCACATTGATGCCCATGTCTGCCATCTCCGGCACCGCGCGTACCAGGTTGCAGCACAGCGCCGACTGGGTCTGGATCCCGTTCAGGACCAGGAAGGCCTTCTGTTCGCGGGTGTCCATGATCAGGCCATCGGGATAATCGATGCAGCTGAACTGGCAGTCGTCCTTCGGCAAGTTGCGGTTGCGCGCTGTCATGCAGCGAGCGGAGAAGGCCAGCGGCATGCGGCCCCAGGCAAACACTTCGCTTTCCATGCCGGCGGGCTGCGTCTTGAGCAGGGTGCCGATGGCAGCGCGGTCCATTTCCAGCGGCGCTACCCAGCGGCGTGCCCCCTGGCGCGCCAGTACGGCAAGCGTCGGCTCGCTGTAGATGTTCAGGTGCGGGCCGGCGATGAAACCGGCGCCTTCCAGGTTGCGCACGGCGCCGAAGTCATTGGCCTCCACCAGGAAGTCGCGGTGTTCGCATAGCTTGCGCATGGTGGTCAGCTCGGCGCCCGATTCGATCAGGGCTTGCGTGGACAGCACCACTTCCTTGCCGGCATCGCGCAGCAGGGCGGCGATATCGAGCCAGTCGGGCAGGCGCAGTTCATGGCGGCGCGAGCATACGACTTCGCCGAGATAGACGATATCGACCGGACTTTCGGCTACCTGCTGGTAGAACTCGAACATGGTCAGGCGCGGCCAGTAATACAGCACCGGGCCGAGGGCTAGTTTCAACATACTCATTTCCATTTGCGGTGATAGGCGCCCAAGGTGTGCTGCTGGCCTTCCGCCACGCGGTCCAGCGCGGCGCTCCAGCTTGGGTGGATGGCGAAGCGGCGCTTGCCGTCGCCACAGGCATCGATGGCCGAGCGCCACGCCTGCGTCACTTGCGCCACGTAGGCGGGACTGCGCTGGCGGCCTTCGATCTTGATCGCCTTGACGCCCATCTGCACCAGTTGCGGCAGCAGTTCCATGGTGTTCAGGCTGGCCGGTTCTTCGATGGCGTAGTAAGTCTCACCCTCCACCTCGAAACGGCCCTTGCACAGCGTCGGATAGCTGGCGTTTTCATCCGGCTGGTAGCGGTCGATCAGCACGCCGTTCAGGCGCGACTCCAGGCCTTTCGGCGTCTGCTGCCAGCGCACCGCCTTGGCGGGCGAGCATACGCCAGCGGTGTTGGGCGATTCGCCGGTGGCGTAGGACGACAGCGCGCAGCGGCCCTCCACCATCACGCACAGGCTGCCGAAGCCGAATACTTCGATTTCGGTCTTCACATGGCGGATCAGGTGCTCAACCTGCTGCATCGACAGCACGCGCGGCAGCACGGCGCGCGAAATGCCGAACTGTTCGTGGTAGAAGTTGATCGCCTCGTAATTGGTGGCGGAGCCTTGCACCGACAGGTGCAGGCGCAAGCCGGGATGCTTGCTGCGGGCGTATTCCATCAGGCCGGGATCGGCCAGGATGATGGCGTCGATACCGGCGCCGACCGCGCGGTCGACTGCTTCGCGCCAGAGCTGCCAGTTGCCCGCCTGCGGATAGGTGTTCAGCGCCAGCAGGACCTGGCGGCCGCGCTGGTGGGCATAGCGGATGCCTTCCGCAATCGCGGCTTCATCGAAATTCAGGCCGGCGAAGTTGCGTGCATTGGTAGCGTCGCGGAAGCCGAGGTAAACGGTATCTGCGCCATTGTCGACAGCTGCTTTCAATGCCGGCAGGCTGCCGGCGGGACAAACGAGTTCGATCATGCTTTGGTTCCCTGCAAGCGGCGTACGCCGTTGACGAAGCGCGCCAGGGTGTCGGACTGGCCGCCGCGCGGCAGCATGACCTCCACCAGCTGGAAGCGGCCGCGCCGCTGCACGGCGCCCTCCAGTGCCGCCACCAGTTCGGCGCGCGTGGCGACGCGGTAGCCGTCGCCGCCCAGTGCCGGCGCCATGTCGGCAAAGCGCCAGTCGCTCAAGTCGCAGAAGCCGGATTGCGGCTGGAAGGCGCGCAGCATCTCCCAGCTGCAGTTGTTGAAGATGACCACGATCGGGTCCAGGCCGTAGCGCTGGCAGTTGCCCAACTCCCAGCCCGTCATCTGGAAGGCGCCGTCGCCTACCAGCACCAGCGGTCGTTCGCCGCCGGCGGCTTGCAGGCCGAAGGCAGCAGGCACGCCGTAACCCATGGTGGCGTAGTAGCCGGGCGCCAGCAGGTCGGTGTTCTCGATATCGAGCGCGGTGAACAGGCAGTCGCCGATGTCGGAAGCGATGGTCATGCGGCCGTGCTTGCGCATCATGTCGTTGATGGCGCTGGCCACGTCGCGCGGTACCAGCGGGCTGTCGTCGGCAGGCAGGTCGCATGGATAGGCGGTGCGTTCGCCGCGCAGGGCGGCGTCGGCGCGCAGCGGCTTGGCGCGGGCCAGCAGGCCGTCCACCAGCGCCTCCAGCGGGATGTCGTGGTAGGTGTGGTAGCCGAGCGTGACGTCGCCGTCCAGCGCCAGCATGCATTTGCGCAGGTCGATGCGTTCGCGCTGCACGCCGAAATTCGTGTCGGACAGGATTACGCCCAGCATCAGCAGGGCGTCCGAACCTTCCACGGCTTCGGTCACTTCCGGGGCGCCGGCGACGCCGAGGTAGGTGCCCAGCAGCGGCGCTTCCGGCTCGCTGGCCAGCAGGCCGCGGCCCATGAAGCAGGTCACCACCGGTACCTGCAGCCTGGTGGCCAGCTGCGCCACCTTGCTCTCCAGGCCAAAGCGGCGGATTTCGATATCGACCATCAGCACCGGGCGTGCGGCGCGTTCGAGGCGGGCCAGCACTTCTTCCACGCAGGCCGCCAGGGCATCCGCATCATGGACCGGCGCCGGCAAGGCGTGCACCCGTGCACACGGCGCATGCACCATGTCGCGCGGCAGCTCGATATAGACTGGGCGCGAGTGCGTGATCGCACTGCGCAGCACGCGCGCAATGTCTTCCGGGGCGCGCTGCGGATCGTCCAGCACGCACTGGTCGCAGGTGATCTCGCGGAAGATCGCCATCTGCGAATCCAGGTGCTTGACCTGGTGGTGCAGCAGGAAGCCGTTGCGGCGTTCATTGGTGCCCGGCGCGCCGGAGATCACCACCATCGGTACTTTTTCAGCATAAGCGCCCGCGACGGCGTTGACCATATTGAGGGCCCCCGCACCATAGGTCACCGCCGCCACGCTTATGCGCCCGTGATAGCGTGCCGCCCCATCGGCTGCAAAGCCTACACCCGGCTCGTGGCTCAGGGTGTAGAGGGGCAGGACGCCAGATTTCTCAATTTGTTCGAAAAAGGCAAGGACGAAGTCTCCGGGGATACCAAAGACTTCGCGCGCGCCGTGATCAGCCAGCGCGTGCAGGAGTGAGTTTGCGAGATTCATAGCCGGCATCATGCGCGGGCGCGAACTAAAAATCCTTGAGCCAGGTCAAGGATTCCCCGATCGGCCGCGCGCTTCCTTTGTCAGGCCGCCTTGACCAGGGCGGCGAGCATCACTTCCAGCGTCTTGTCGTGGCGCTTGATCGGCGGGATTTCGCGTTCGATCCCCAGCAGCTGGTAGACCGCCATCTGCGCCGCGCGCACGGAGTATTCGACCGTGAATACCACGTCGTCCGGCACTTCGACGAACTGGCTCACCAGGGCGAGGTTGCGCGAGCCGAACGGCACCGGCAGCGGACGGTCGCTGTAGTGACGCGGCATGAACATGCTGGTGATGTAGGGCATGCGGCAAGGGATGCAGTTTGCCTGTGCGAATACCTCAGGTTCGAAGTTCAGGTGCCCGGCCAGTTCGCGCAGGATTTCCTCGCCGCTGCAATCGGCCATTGGTTTGGCGACGAAATTGCCGACACGGTCCGGATGCAGGGCATAGCCCCAGAATACCTTGACGTCGGCGGGCTGGCCGGCAAAGTGGGGCTGGTGCGCCAGCACGACTGACATCAGCCAGTTGGAATCCTTGAAGGTTACCAGGCCGCCGGTGCCGGCAACATTGCCGCTGAATGCCTCCATCTGGTCGAAGAAAGCCGTGTCGCGCAGCGTCACCGTGAACGATTCCCACCATGATTGCTGGATATTGCGGTTGAAGGCAGCAGGCTTGCCAAGTTCGGGACGGCCTTCCGCCAGGCGCTCCCACAACTTCCAGCCACCGCTCTGGCGGCGGTCAAGCTGCGGCGGCGCCGACTTCATGCTGCCGAAGCTGGACGCATCGGTCATGGAACCGTTCTGGAAGAACACCAGGTCGTCCGGCGTGATCGGCAGCAGTTCGCGCCGGCCATCGCGCTCAAGCTCGATGGCGTGCACCAGCAGCTCGTCCCTGGCGTCGGCCAGCTTGATGTCGGTCACGGTACAGCCGGTCTCGATGCGCACGCCATGCTGCACCAGCCATGCCTGCAGCGGACGGACGAACGAATCGTACTGGTTGTACACGGTGCGCTTGACGCCGGCCAGCGTTTCGATGCGAGAGAACTCCTTCATGAAGCGGTGCAGGTAGCGCTTGAATTCGACCGCGCTATGCCATGGCTGGAAGGCGAAGGTTGTGGCCCACATGTACCAGAACGGCGTTTCGAAGAATTCGGGCGAGAGGTGGTCGGTAATCGGGCTGTTGCCCAGCACAGCCTCATCGGCCTCGTGCAGCTTGAGCAGCTCCATCCGGTCGCGCAGGCTGAAACCCATCGACGTCACGTCCACCTTATGGCGATTGCGGTCGACCAGGCGGGCCTGCGAGTGCGATTTATGCAGTTCGTTGAATGCCAGCGTTTCGTCCAGCACCGTCTGGCCAGGATGAACCAGCGATGGAATCGACGCAAACAAATCCCACGTGCATTCGTAATTATCGGTCGTCAGCATGCGGCCGCCGCGCAGGCGGTAGCCGTCTTGCGCGGTGCCCGCGCCATCGAGGCTGCCGCCCGCCACGCCCAGCGATTCGTAAATATGAATCTGCTCACCGCGCATTTTCCCATCGCGGATCATGAAGGCCGCCGCCGCCAGGTTGCCAATGCCGGCACCGGCCATATACACCTGTTTTTCTTTTCCCATTGACTTACTCCTTGGTTGGTTCGGGAGTAACTATAGGTTTTCGCAGGGGTGCTTGACTTTGACCTGGGTCAAGAATGCCCCAATCGTCATGCTTTGAATGTGACCCAGGGCCGGAATCGGGCAACCGCCTGGATCAGGCCTGCCTCCTCCTGCGCCGCGATCACCGGACCGATTGGCTTGTAGGCATCCGGTGCTTCTTCAATACGCCTTTCTTCACGCAAGGTGACGCATTGCCAGGCTTGCTCACCTGTTGCCCCGCCAGGGCGCTGGGCCCGCGTTTCCTGCCGGCGCAGGCGCCGCCCGGCACCGTGGCTGCACGACCATAGCCAGTCGGCACGGCCCAAGCCTGTGGCGAGGAAGGAGCTGTCGCCCATGGAGCCTGGAATCAGGGCGAACTGGCCATCGTGCGCCGGCGTTGCGCCCTTGCGGTGGATGTTCATGCCCTGCTCGGCCAGGACAACGTTATGCGGCACGTCGACAACCAGCCGCGATGCGGAGGCGCCGACGGTTGCTTCCAGGTCCTTCCGCACCAGCTCCGCCAGCACCAGGCGATTGGCCCAGGCATAGCGTGCCGCCACGCCCATCGCTTCCAGGTATTCCAGTGCCAGCGGCCCGGACAGTCCATACAGGCCGCTCTCCGGATGGCGCACGCCGGCCGGCCATTCAGCGCGGGCCCGGTCCATCCAGGCCTGGCCGACGAAGAATCCAAGATCACGCGAGCCGCTGTGGATCATGACGACCACATCGCCGGCTTTCAGGCCCGCGCGATAGGCGGCATGGCGATCCAGCACCTCTTCGACCACCTGCAATTCGACAAAGTGATTGCCCCCGCCGGGCGTGCCGAGGTTGGGGTCGCGGAATACCGCGTGGCGGCGGCCGGTGAACGCTTCCGGCGCATGCCTTGCACAGCCGGCAAAGCTTTGCAGTCCAATGCAGCGCGCCAGCTCCTCCTGCAGCCGGGCGTGATCCATTTCGCCCCACAATCCCTGGCGCGGTATCTGGTGCAGGAAGGCCTCCGGGCCAAGGTCGAACAGGGCGCGGAAAGCTGCCGTGGTCGCAGGCACGTCGCGGCCGTTATCGAGCAGGCTGCGCGTCAGGCGCTGCAGCAGGCGCTCCTTGTGCGGTTCGAGCTGCTGCAGCGTGTGCCCGGTGGTCAGCAAGCGCATGCCGCAGTTGATGTCGGTACCGATTGCGGCGGGAATGACGAAATCGCCGTCGGTCGCAACGATGCTCCCCACCGGTGCGATCGAACCGGGATGGAAGTCGGGCGTGGCGCACGCCTTGCACACGCCGCGCGCATCGTCATGACTGCGCACGGAGGCGAATTCAAGCAGCTGGCGCACGGCCTTTTCTTCCAGGGGAAGGCTGGCCGGCAAAAGGACCTGTGCCTGCGCCTTTTCGTTATGGATCTGGTAGACACCATCGCGGTAGTTGACGATGATGCCGGAACGGGCAAAGGCCCGTTGAAGTCGAGTGTAATTGTTCATGGCTGCCAGGGACGTAGTGAGAACCCGCGACGTTCGCGGTAGACGTCCTCGCTTGCAGCAGCGCATTCAAGGAAGGAAAAGCGGCGCTAGTCTAGCACGGTTTTATGCGGCGGTGGCGTGCGGGGTAGCTGCGGTGGGGATCGATTGCTGGTGCAGCAGCGCATCGAAGTCGGCGGCCGGCAAAGGGCGGGCGAACAGGTAGCCCTGGCCGTAGTCGCAGCCGGCGCCGGCCAGCAGGTCGCGCTGTTCGGTGGTTTCCACGCCTTCGGCGATCACGCTCAGGCCCAGTTTGTGGGCCATCACGATGATCGCGTCGGACAAGGCCATATCGCTCGAATCGGGCGCAAGGTTGCGGGTGAAGCTGCGGTCGATCTTCAGGTAGTCGATGTCGAATTTCTTCAGGTAGGACAGCGAGGAATAGCCGGTGCCGAAGTCGTCCAGCGCGACCTGGATGCCGGCATCGCGCAGTTGCAGAAGCTTGTCGGTGACGCTGGTGTTCGCATCGAGCAGCAAGCCTTCCGTGATTTCCACCACGATGCTTTCGCCGGGAACACCGAGCTGCTGCAGGTGGGCCAGCCAGTCGGCATAGCTGCCGCGCTCGCGCTGGAATTCCAGCGGCGACTGGTTCAGGCTGACCTGGAAGCCAGGATGCACCTCCTCGCGCCAGCGCTTGACCCACTGCGCGGATTCGCGGAACACCCATTCGCCGATATCGACAATCAGGCCGCTCGATTCGGCCAGCGGGATGAACTCCAGCGGGCTGACCATGCCGCGCTGCGGGTGTTCCCAGCGGATCAGCGCTTCGGCCTTGTGGATCTTGCCGGTCTGGAGATGCACGATAGGCTGGAAGTACAGCTTGAGCTGGTTGCCTTTCAAAGCGCCGCGCAAGTCGTTGGTCAGGCGCATGCGGTTCAGCGCTGCGACCTGCAAGGCCGGCGTGAAGTAGCTGAAGCGGTTACGCCCGGCGCCTTTGGCGGCGTACATGGCCTGGTCGGCGTGCTTCAGCAAGTCTTCCATATTGCCGGCATCGTCCGGGTAGATGGTGATGCCGATCGAGGCTGAGACGAACGCCTGCTCCTGCCCGAGCTGGAACGGCATGCGCAGGCTGTCGATGATGTGCTGGGCGATGTCCTCTACCCGGTCCACTTCCGACAGCTCCGGCAGGATCACGGTGAATTCATCGCCGCCCAGGCGCGAAACGGTGTCCGACTGGCGCACGCAGGCGCCGATGCGGCGCGCCGCTTCCACCAGCAGCACGTCGCCCTGGTGGTGGCCCAGGGTGTCGTTGACTTCCTTGAAGTGGTCAAGGTCGATGAACAGGATGGCGATGCGGGTGCCGTCGCGGCGCGACTTCAGGATATCGTGCTGCAGGCGATCGAGGAACATGCGCCGGTTCGGCAACTGCGTCAGCGTGTCGAAGTTGGCTTGCTGCCAGATCAGGGCTTCGGTTTCCTTCTTGTCGGTGATGTCTTCGATCATGCACAGGTGGTGCGGCTGGCTTTCCGTGCCGACCGCGTTCATCGAAGCTTCCACCCAGACGATACGCCCGTCGGGGCGCACCAGGCGCGTCTCGATCTTGAAGCCGGCAATCTGCTGCGCCGTCAACTGCGCCATCTTTTCCTGTTCCGGCGCGACGTCGTCCGGATGGCAGATTTCCAGCCAGCGGCTGTGGCGCATCTCTTGCGCCGAGCGCCCCGCAATTTCCGCAAAGCGCGGGTTCACATCGCGGAACTGGCCGTCGCCTGAATCGATCAGGGCAATGCCCATCGGCGCCGCTTCGAACATGGTGCGGAAGCGCTGCTCGCCCTTGCGGATGGTTTCCTCGGCGCGCGTGCGTTCGCGCGTGAGCAGGGAGAAGTGGATCATGGCGCCCAGCACCAGCAGGCCCGCCGCCACGCCCAGCACGCGGTACAGCCAGGTCAGGTCGGAGCCGGGATCGGCGTTGTACAGGAAGCCGGCCCAGGTCGCACCTTTCGGCAGCATGCCCAGTTCCGTGTAAACATCGGCGATGTGCTGCCAGCGGTCCGGGTTCATGTAGCCGATTTCCACCAGCACCGGCTGCACCAGCGGCACCATCTGGCGCGCTTCGTACAGCAGGTGCATGCGGTCGTGCTGGCGCGAGTACTTGTTGAGGATCAGGTCGACGATTTCTTCCTGGTGGCTCATGGCGTACTGCCAGCCGCGCATGCTGGCGGCGCGGAAGGCGCGCACGCGGTCCGGGTGATCCTTGATTTCCGCTTCGCTGGTGAACAGGTTGTCGCCGTAAAAATCAATGCCGGCTGCGCGCGGGCTGTAGATATCGTACGGGAAACCGAGGCGGTCCAGGTAGTCCGGCTCATTGGTCACGTAGATCGACATGGCGTCGACCTT
This sequence comes from Duganella sp. Root336D2, assembly GCF_001425005.1. Taxonomy (GTDB): domain Bacteria; phylum Pseudomonadota; class Gammaproteobacteria; order Burkholderiales; family Burkholderiaceae_D; genus Rugamonas. The sequence goes on from NZ_LMDB01000039.1 coordinate 135,647, forward strand.
GCCCTTCACCAGGTCGTCCGGATTGAAGCTGTGCTCCACGCGCACCAGCTGGTTGTTGGCAATGCCTTCCTTGCGCAGGTAGGCCATGACTTCGTCCGCCTGCGTCAGTTCATCGGTCAGGGAGCCGATCATCACGCGTTTGCCGGCGATGCTGCGGATATCCGGCGCCGGGCCGGTCTGGCGCATCGCCAGCGCATAGGGGGAATGCTGGAACACTACCGCCAGCACCACCAGCGGCTTGCCCGACAAGCGCGCCAGCAGCAGGCTGCTGCTGGCAACGCCGTATTGGGCGCGGCCATCGAGCACGGCGCGTTCCGGTTCGTTGCCGTCGCTGCCTTCCAGCATTTGCACATCGAGGCCGGCATCGCGGTAATAGCCTTTTTCCAGCGCGGCGTAATAGCCGGCGAACTGGAACTGGTGGCTGTGCTTCAACTGCAGCGTGACGCGTTCCTGCGCCTGCGCCCAGGGTGCAGGTGTCGACAGCAGCAGAAATATGAACAGGCCAGCCAGGAATTGGGGCACGTTTTCTTCCGGATACGAAGTTGGCAGAGTCTACAAGCCGATTGTATCCGCTTCGCTGCACGCAGCGCGCCGAAGTGTGGCATTCCTGCTGCAAAATCCTATGGAATTGCAGCAGGTGATAGCACGTAGCGTCTTACTTACGGCCGGGGCGGCCGCCAGTCTTGGCCGGGGCGGCCTTGGCTTTGACTTTGATAGTGTCGAGGATGGATGGACGGACCTTGGTTTCCACCGTGGCGCGCGCCGTCATCGAACCGGTCAGGGCATTCGGCTTGCCGCCGCGCGCAATATGGGCCGGCGGAGGCAGGCCGGCGCCGCGCTTCTGCTGGCCCGGGGCCAGGGTCGGCATGGCGCGCTTGCCTTGCGATGGCTTGAAGTGCTCTTCGCCGACGCGGTATGGCGGGATCAGGTGGCGTTCGCCATCGCCGATCAAATCGCCGCGGCCCATGCGGCGCAGGGTCTCGCGCAGGATCGGCCAGTTCTTCGGATCGTAGTAGCGCAGGAAGGCCTTGTGCGCCTGGCGCTGCTTCAGCGTGCGCGGGGTTTCCACGGTTTCCGACGTGTCGGTGACTTTGTGCAGCGGGTTCTTGCGCGAGTGGTACATGGCGCTGGCCATGGCCATCGGGGTCGGCATGAAGGTCTGCACCTGGTCCAGGCGGAAGTTGTTTTTCTTCAGCCACAGGGCCAGGTTCAGCATGTCCTCGTCGCTGGTGCCCGGGTGGGCGGCGATGAAGTAGGGAATCAGGTACTGCTTCTTGCCCGCTTCCAGCGAGAACTTCTCGAACATCGCCTTGAATTCGTCGTAGGCGCCGATGCCCGGCTTCATCATCTTGCTCAGCACATTGCTTTCGGTGTGCTCCGGCGCGATCTTCAGCAGGCCGCCCACGTGGTGGGTCACCAGTTCTTTCACGTATTCAGGCGAACGCACGGCCAGGTCGTAGCGCAGGCCGGACTGGATCAGGATCTTCTTCACGCCCTTGATCTCGCGCGCCTTGCGGTACAGCTGGATCAGCTTGCTGTGGTCGGTGCCCAGGTTGACGCAGATCGAGGGGTAGACGCAGGACAGGCGGCGGCAGGTTTCCTCGATCTCCTTTTCCTTGCAGGACAGGCGATACATGTTCGCGGTCGGGCCGCCCAGGTCGGAAATGATGCCGGTAAAGCCCTTGGTCTTGTCGCGGATATGTTCGATCTCGCGCAGGATCGACGGCTCCGAACGGCTCTGGATGATGCGGCCTTCGTGCTCGGTGATCGAGCAGAAGGTGCAGCCGCCGAAGCAGCCGCGCATGATGTTGACCGAAAAGCGGATCATTTCCCAGGCCGGGATATTGGCGTTGCCATAGCTTGGGTGCGGGGCGCGCGAGTACTCCATATCGTACACGCCGTCCATTTCGTCCATGGCCAGCGGCAGCGGCGGAGGGTTCATCCACACGTCGCGGTCGCCGTGCTGCTGCACCAGCGCGCGCGCATTGCCAGGATTCGATTCGAGGTGGAACACGCGCGAAGCGTGGGCGTACATCACCGGGTCTTCCTTCACCACCTCGTACGACGGCAGGCGCACCACGGTCTTGTTGTGCTTTTCCTTGGCGGCGGCCAGGCGCTCTTCGCGGCTCATGATGATGACCGGCTTGACCACCGGTTCCGGCGCGGCGTTCTCGGTGGCGCATTCCTTCTTGTCTTCCTTCGCCATGGCGTAAGGATCGGGATGCGGGTCGACGCGGCCCGGCACGTCGACGCGGTTCGAATTGTGCACCGCCCATTCGCCGGACGGCAGCCAGCCGTGCGGCACCAGGAAGGCGGTACCGCGCAGGTCTTTGATTTCCTTGATCTTTTCGCCCATGTCCAGGCGGCGGGTCAGGTCGACCAGGGCGCGTTCGGCGTTGCCGAAGATCAGCAGGTCGGCCTTGGACTCGGTCAGCACCGACTTGCGCACCTTGTCCGACCAGTAGTCGTAGTGGGCGATGCGGCGCAGCGAGGCTTCGATGGAGCCGATGATGACCGGCGTGCCGGGAAAGGCTTCGCGCGCCTTCTGGGCGTACACGGTGACGGCGCGGTCGGGGCGCTTGTTCGGCTCGGCGTTCGGGGTGTAGGCATCGTCGGAGCGGATCTTGCGGTCGGCCGTGTAGCGGTTGACCATCGAGTCCATATTGCCGGCGGTGATGCCGTAGTACAGGCGCGGCTTGCCCAGTGCGCGGAACGATTCCACGTTGTGCCAGTCAGGCTGGGCGATGATGCCGACGCGGTAGCCTTGCGCTTCCAGCAGGCGGCCGACCAGGGCCATGCCAAAGCTTGGATGGTCGATATAGGCGTCGCCGGTCACCAGGATGACGTCGCACTGGTCCCAGCCCAGGGCGTCCATTTCGGCGCGGGACATGGGAAGGAAAGGCGCAGCAGAAGCACGCGCAGACCGCTTGGCGACGGTCGCGAAAAGATTGGCTGGGGAATTCATCCCGGCATTGTACCGGAAATCACTGGCTTCCGCCCATCGCCGCGCACAAAAAACCTTTAAATTTCAGTAACTTGTGACGTTCCAGCAAGGCGTTTCCGGTAAATACACATTGCACATCGTGACATTTTTGCTATAACGGGTATACAACGTCTTCCATGGAGCGTAATCATGCGACGCAGACTGTACTACATGCTTCCCAATGTAAAAGCCGCCCGCGCAGAACTGGACGAACTGCTGCTGGCACGCATCGAAGAACGGCATATCCACTTCATGGCAAAAGAGGGCACCCTGCCCGACGACATGCCAGATTGCAATTTCCTGCTGCGAACGGACCTGATCCACGGCGCCAAGCTGGGGATCGCCATTGGCGCGATTGTGGGGCTGTGTGCCGGCATCTTCCTGGTCGTTTTCCCACCCGAAGGGCTGACCCTGCGCACCATGACCATCTTGCTGGTCACGCTGGGCGGTGCACTGTTCGGCGGCTGGGCCAGCGGCATGAATGCGGCGGCCGTCCCCAACAAGAAGCTGGAACAGTACTCAGAGCGTATTGAACAAGGTCAGGTTTTGATGATGGTCGACGTGCCGGTGCGGCGCATGAAGGAGATCGAGGAAATGATCGCCAAACGTCATCCTGACTTCAACTTTGGCGGTGAAGAACCGCCCATGCTGGCCTTCCCATAAGGCCAGCCTCCCGGGGACCGGCCGGACAGCCGGTACAACCCCGGGTTCTATACTGAAGGCGGGCTGCGGCCCGCCTTTCTTTTGATCTGTTGTTAGATTCCCATATTCCCCAGGATGCGCGTAAGTTCGCGCAAAGTAGGCTCCAATGCCGGGTGTTTGGCAGCAAACTTGGCAGTGATTTCCTGAGTGCGTTCGGCCAGGCCGTAGGTGGAGGTGCCGCCTTCGGGCTGCGGCGGCTGGTCGAGGATCAGCTTGATGTCGCCATCGAGCTGGCGCAACAGGCTTTGCAATTCCTCATCGACCGGACCGTGGTGGGCCAGCGTGGCGTGCAAGTGGCGCAGGGTCTCCTTCAGCTTGGTGTCCATGATCCCTTTCCCCGGTGAAGTGGCGATCCCTCTTTATACACCCATCCGCCGTGAGCAGCTACGGATGTGCTCAATCCGGCGGCCTCCGGCCCGCGCGAGCGCAGGAAGGTTTCATGCGCTCGCGGACACAGCTTACTTAAGACCGCGGCGCTCCAGCAACGGATCGATCCTGGCATCGCGGCCGCGGAATTCGCGGTACATCTGCATCGCATCCATTGTGCCGCCTTTGGACAGCAGGGCTTTGCGGAAATGGTCGCCGTTCCTGCGCTGCAGGCCGCCGTTCTCGGTGAACCATTCAACGGTATCGGCATCCAGCTTCTCCGACCACAGGTAGCCGTAGTAGCCCGCCGAGTAACCACCCGCGAACACGTGCGAGAAGTAGGTGGTGCGGTAGCGCGGCGGCACCGGCGAGAAATCAACGCCGGCGTCCTTCAGCACCGACGACTCGAAGCCCAGCACGTCGGTCGGGATCTTGTCGGCTGGCAGCTGGTGCCAGCGTTGGTCCAGGATCGAGGCAGCCAGGTATTCAGTGGTGCGGAAGCCTTCGTTGAACTTGGCGGAAGCCTGTACCTTGTCCAGCAGTTCCTTCGGCATTGGCGCACCGGTCTGGTAGTGCCTGGCGTAGTTGTTCAGGATTTCCGGCCAGGCCATCCACATTTCGTTGACCTGCGACGGGAATTCCACGAAGTCGCGCGGCACGCGGGTACCGGCGAAGCGCGGGTACTTCACATCGGAGAACATGCCGTGCAGCGCATGGCCGAATTCATGGAACAGGGTGCGCGCCTCGTCGTAGGTCAGCAAGGTCGGCTCGCCGGCTGCCGGCTTGGGAATGTTCAGGTGGTTGGCCACCACCGGCTTGGTGCCCATCAGCTTGGACTGCGACACGTAGGCATTCATCCAGGCGCCGCCACGCTTGTTGCTGCGCGCGTAGAAGTCGCCCAGGAAGATCGCCAGCTGCTTGCCGTCGGCATCGAACACATCGAACACGCGTACGTCCTGCTGGTACACCGGCAGGTCCTTGCGCTCCTTGAAGGTGATGCCGTACACCCTGGTCGCAGCGTAGAACACCCCGTTTTTCAGCACGTTATCGAGTTCGAAGTATGGCTTGAGCTGGTTCTGGTCGAAAGCGTAGCGGGCCTGGCGCACCTTGTCGGTGTAGAAGGCCCAGTCCTGCGCCGCGTTGGCGAAGCCGCCCTTTTCCGCATCGATCACGGCCTGGATATCGGCCGATTCCTTGCGCGCGTTGTTCACGGCAGGCTTGGACAGTTCGCCCAGCAGCTTGTTGACGGCGTCGGTGTCGTGTGCGGTCTGGTCTTCCAGCTGGTAGGCCGCGTGCGAGGCATAGCCCAGCAGCGCAGCGCGATCGGCGCGCAGCTTGGCGATCTTCAGCACGACGTCGCGGTTGTCGAAATCGCCGCCGCGGCTGCCGCGCGCGAGCGAAGTAGCCAGCAGGCGTTCGCGCGTGGTGCGATTGGTCAGCACTTCCAGCGGCGCCTGGCCGGTGGTGTTGGCGATGGCGATCAGGAATTTGCCGTCCATGCCTTTGGCCTTGGCTGCTGCAGCGGCGGCGTCGATGGCCTTGTCGGACATGCCGGCCAGTTCTTCGCGGGTATCGACCACCAGCGCCGAAGCATTGGCTTCCTTCAGCACGTTCTGGCTGAAGGTGGTGGACAGGGCGGCCAGCTGCGAGTTGTAGGCCTTCAGTTTTTCCTTGTCGGCGGCCGACAGCTTGGCGCCGGCGCGCACGAAGTCGGTGTGGTAGCGTTCCAGCAGGCGCGCGGATTCAGCATCGAGCTTCAGCTTGTCGCGCTTGTCGTACAGGGCCTTGATGCGGGCGTACAGTTTTTCGTTCAGGCGGATCGCGTCGCTGTGGGCGGACAGCTTCGGCGCCAGTTCGCGGTTCAGCGCTTCGAAGGCGTCGTTGGTGTTGGCACCGGACAGGTTGCCGAACACGGAGCTCACGCGATCGAGCAGGCGGCCCGAACGCTCCATCGCCACGATGGTGTTGTCGAAAGTCGGCGCGGCCTTGTTGTTGGCGATCTTGGCGATTTCCGCCGCCTGCTGCTTCATGCCTTCTTCATAGGCAGGACCGTAGTCTTCGTTCTTGATCTTGTCGAAGGCAGGGTAGTTCAGCGGCAGCCTGGATTCGGCTGCGAAGGGATTGGACGCCGGCAGGGCGGCATTGGCGATACCCGCGACAGCCAGGCCGGCAGCGAGCACCAGCAATTTCGGACGGAACATTCTCTCTCCTGTTTTGTAATGTTTCGAGGCGCACGATAATAGCAACCCCGCAGTGCAAAGTCATGCTGCACTGCGTATCGTAAAGTGTCAGGAATCAGTAGTGCGGCGGACGCTCGTTGAGCGGGGCCTGGCTGGCCAGTGCGGAGGTGCGCACGCGCTCGGCCAGCGCGCGCACCAGGTCTTCCAGCATATCGATCTGCTTTTGCTGCTCGTAGACGCGCTGGTTCAGCGATTCCACCAGGTCTTCCTGGTGCACCAGTTTAAGTTCAATATTGACAAAACGATCTTCGCTGCTCACGGCCTGCTCCCGCCAATGGAAAAGCAGGCATTTTACTCTTTCAGGTAGACGCCGCCGCAGAGAATCATGTCCTCCTCCGGCACGCAGTACATGGTTTTCGGCTCGATCTTGCCGGTGACGGGATTGTTGAATTTGTAGTCCTGCCAGAACGGGACTTTTTTCCTGGCCATTTCGACGCGCTCTTTCACGAAAGCCTTGCCGTCGACGTCTTTCAGTTCCATCAGGTTCTTGCCGACCATCTTGGCGTTGGCGCCGTGCGCACGCACCACGCCGTCGGTGCCATACACAGTGAGGTACAGGTCGCGGTCGACGAACTGGCCGTCCTTTTTTCCGATTTCCGCAAAAGTCTTTTCGCGGCCGTTGGCTTTCAGGTAAGTCAGGGCTTTTTTTACCATCGCCTCGGCTTCAGGCTTGGTCACCATATCCGCAGCGCTGACCAGGGACGCTGCGCCCGCCATGGCGGCGAGCAGGCAAATGCGAAATAACATGGGAACCTCCTGTCATAAGGAAGAGCACCCATGCTAGCACTAATCAAGCCGGATTAATGTCGCGTGGAGCCGACAACAATTCCTTCATGCGCGCCAGGCGTTCGCGCGGCGACAGGATTTCCGATTCCGTCGGCGGGGCAGTGCCGACATCGAGCGCCATCTCGGCGATGAAGCGCGATATGTCGCATTGCATATGTTCGCCGCCGCGCTTGCGCTTCTTGCACCAGGTGAGCTGCAAGGTGCGCTGCGCGCGCGTGATCCCCACGTACATCAGGCGCCGCTCTTCCTCGATGCGCTGGGCCAGCAATTCCACCGGCGCATCCGGATCGCCCTTGTGCGGCAGGATGCCCTCTTCCACCCCGACCAGGAATACATGCGGGTACTCCAGGCCCTTCGACGCATGCAGCGTCGACATGCGGATCGCGTCCGGCTCTTCGTCCTTGCCGTCCAGCATGGACATCAGTGCCACCATCTGGGTCAGCTCCAGCACGTTCTTTTCTTCGCCGTCGCGGTCCTTGCCGCCGCGGCCGCGATCCTTCAGCCAGTTGACGAAGTCGGTCACGTTGTCCCACTTGCCTTGCGCCGCACGTTCCTCGAAGGCGTCGTACAGGTAATGCTCGTAGTGCATGCCTTCCATCAGGTCGTCCAGCACCTGCGCCGCATTGTCGCCGCTGCCCGATGGGCCGGGGCGCGTGGCGCGCGATTCCAGTTCCAGGATGAAGTTGCAGAAGTCCTGCAGCGGCTTCAGCTGGCGGTCGTTGAGCACCGCCTCGATGCCGCCCTTGAAGACGGCTTCGAACAGCGAGCATTGCCACTTGCCCGAGAAGGAGCCCAGCGCTTCCAGCGTGGACTGGCCGATGCCGCGGCGCGGCGTGGTTGCTGCGCGGATGAAGGCAGGATCGTCGTCCGGATTGGCCATCAGGCGCAGGTAGGCCATGATGTCCTTGATTTCCGCCTTGTCGAAGAAACTCTGGCCGCCGGAGATCGTGTAGGGAATGCGCTGCGTGCGCAATGCCTGTTCGATCACGCGCGCCTGGTGGTTGCCGCGGTACAGGATCGCGTAATCGGCCCACTTGTTCTTGCGCTCGAAGTGGTCGGCCGAAATCATGATCGCGACCTGCTCCGCTTCCTGCTCCTCGTTCGGCATCGAATGCACCTTGATCGGCTCACCGATACCCAGTTCGGACCACAGCGACTTCTCGAACAGCTTGGGATTGTTCTGGATCACCGCATTGGCCGCCTGCAGGATGCGCGTGGTGGAGCGGTAGTTCTGTTCCAGCTTGATCAGGCGCAGGTCGGGGAAGTCGACCTGCAGCAGCGCCAGGTTTTCCATGGTCGCGCCGCGCCAGCCGTAAATCGCCTGGTCGTCGTCGCCCACCGCGGTGAACATCGGCTTCTTGCCCAGGCCCGTAACCATCAGTTTCACCAATTCGTACTGGCAGGTATTGGTGTCCTGGTATTCGTCGATCATCAGGTAGCGCAGGCGGCGCTGCCATTTATCGCGCACCGTGTCGTGGTTGCGGAACAATTCCACCGGCAGGCGGATCAGGTCGTCAAAGTCCACCGCCTGGTACGCGGCCAGGGTGGCGATATAGCTGCCGTAGATGCGCGCCGATTGCGCCTCATCCTCGGTCTGCGCCAGTTTCAGCGCTTCCTCGGGCGTCACCAGGCCGTTCTTCCACAGCGAGATATCGTTCTGGATGCGGCGGATCAGGTGCTTGTCGGTGGTGATGGCCAGGTCCTGGACCAGCGAATAGCAATCGTCGCTGTCCATGATTGAAAAACGGTCTTTCAGCCCCAGATGGTTGCATTCCTGGCGCAGGATGCGCACGCCGAGGGAGTGGAAGGTGCAGACGGTCAGCAGCTTGGCCTGGCGCGGCTGCTTGAGCATTTTGCCAACGCGTTCCTGCATTTCCAGCGCTGCCTTGTTGGTAAAGGTGAGCGCGGCGATCGTGCGCGGGTCATAGCCGCGATCCTCGATCATATGGGTGATTTTTTGCGTAATCACGCGCGTCTTGCCCGAGCCGGCCCCCGCCAGTACTAGGGCAGGGCCGTCGAGATAGAGCACGGCTTCGCTCTGGGGCCCGTTAAGGCCGAACTGGGGTGCATTGGACATCCCGGCATTGTACAGAATATAGTGGTATCAATCCCCGGAAAGAGCCCGAAAAAACGTAGGCAGACGTGTTATGAAATTTGAACATTTGATAGAAGTGAACGACCTCCTCAACCCGCTGATGGACACCATCACCCACCAGCAGTTATGGCGCGGCCTGGTGCTGCGCGCGGAGTCGCCCAAGCTGTTCGTGCCGCACCTGGACGAGGCGGAAATCTCGGCCCGCACCGGGGCCGGTTTCAGCCGCCGCCTGCGCTATGGCGATATTGTCATCGAAGACAATGTGGTGCTGCACGAGCCGTACGTGGTGCGCTATGAGGTGCCGGCGCAAAAAGACATCAGCGCCTCGAGCCTGACGATGACGATCGAGATGCCGCAGCCGGAACGCCTGTACGTGCGTTTCCAGTACGACGACGGCCATGACGCGGCAACCGATGCCGCCAACGCGATGTACGACGATTTCCGCCGCTCCGCGTACCAGGAGTCGGACCTGGACACCATCCGCGTGCTGCGCGAACTGGCCAGCCAGGGCCGCCTGAATGCGAGCCTGAACTGATCTAGCAGCCGGGCGTGCAATCGTTCGGCACCGGCTTGGGCGGAGGCGGCGGTTTTTGCAGCTCCAGCGCCAGGCCGCGCAAGGCGGTGCGCAAGCCTTCTTCCACTACCGGGTGGTAGAAGGGCATGTCCAGCATCTGCGATACCGTCAGCTTTGCCTGGTGCGCCCAGGCCAGCAGGTGGCCGATGTGCTCCGCACGCGGCCCCGCCATCTCGGCGCCGAGGAAGCGCCCGCTGCCATACTCCGCATAGACCCGCAGCATGCCTTTGTTCTGGCGCATGACGCGGCTGCGTCCCTGGTCTTCAAAACTGACCTCGCCGATCGCGAAGTGTTCGCGGCCGTTCGATAGCTCCTTGTAGCCTTTGCCCAGCGTGGCAATCTGCGGCTCGCTGAAGGTGATGGCAAGCGGCGTGCGGCGCAGGCCGGGCCTCACTGCGGGGTAGCTGGCGGCATTGGCGCCGGCGATCTTGCCCTGGTCGGCAGCTTCCGGCAATACGGGGATTTCGGCGCTGGCGTCGCCGCCGATGAAGATGCAGCTATCGCCGCATTGCATGGTGTAGCGGTCGAATTTCGGCACGCCGTGCTTGTCCAATGCCAGTCCGGTGTGATCGAGGCCCAGGCCGGAAACGTTCGGCGTGCGCCCGGTGGTGACCAGCACGTAATCGAAGTGCTCGATGCGCTCTTCACCTTCGGCACTGCGCGTACGCAGTTCGAGCCCGTCGCCGCTGCGCGCGATGCCTGCCACCTCAGTGCGGAAACGGAGGTCCAGTTCTTCGCCCAGCGCTTGCGAGGCAGCTGCCAGCACATGCGGGTCCTTCAGTTGCGCCACGCTATTGCTGCGCGCGATGATCGCCACGCGTACGCCGAGGCGATGCAGCGCCTGGCCCAGTTCGAGGCCGATCACGCCGGCGCCGATGACGGCCACGGAGCGCGGCAAGTCGGTCCATTCGAACACTGCATCGCTGTTGATCACGCGCGGGCCGGCTGCCGCCCATTCCGAAGGGATATCCGGGCGGGAACCGGTGGCGATCACCACCGCCTTCGCCGCCACCTCCAGGTTGGCGCCGATCTGCAGGCGGTTGGGCGCGGTGAAACGCGCACGTCCATGCAGCTTGTCCTCGGCCGGCATGGCGGCCACGTTCTCCAGTACGAAGCCGACAAAGCGGTCGCGCTCACTGCGCACGCGCGCCATGACAGCCCTGCCATCGACCTTCAAGCCGCCGGCCTCGATGCCGAAGCCGGGCGCCTCGCGTACCGCGTGCGCCGCCTCGGCAGCGGCGATCAGCAGCTTGCTCGGCATGCAGCCGACGCGGGCGCAGGTGGTGCCGTGCGGTCCGTCTTCAATCAATAGCGCATGCTTGCCCGCGTTGCGCGCCGCGCGGTAAGCGCTGAGCCCGGCCGTACCGGCACCGATCACTGCCACATCGCACTCGATAGTTTCCATCTTGCCTCCAGCATTGGTATTGCATTAGTATGACTTATCTTTTCGCGCTTTTATTAAGCATACCTTATGGAAAATCTGGACTACCGCGCGCTGGCGGTGCTGGATGCCGTTGCCAGCCATGGCAGTTTCGAAAAAGCGGCCAATGCGCTCGGCATCAGCCAGTCGGCCGTATCCCAGCGTATCAAGGCGCTCGAGGACGCGGTCGGCAGGCTGCTGATCGTGCGCGGTTCGCCCGCCGAAGCTACCGGCCTGGGCCAGCGCCTCGTCTCGCATTACCGTAACGTCAAATTGATGGAGGCAGCACTCGACATCGACCTTGGCCACGAGACCAGCATGCCTGAAATCGCGATGGCCGTCGATGCGGCCAGCCTGGCGACCTGGCTGCCCCTGGCCCTGCGTCCCTTGCTGTCGCCGCCGCGCTGCCAGCTCGACGTGGAATGCGCGGAGCGCGAGGTGGCGCTGCACCTGATGCGCGAAGGAGCCGTGTTTGGCTGCGTCGCCGCGCGCGCCGAGGTGCCTGCCCCTGCCGCTGCCGGTTCTTCCGCCACCCCGCTTGGCGCCATCCGGTATGTGTGCGTGGCTGCGCCATCCTTCGCGGGGCACTGGTTCGGCGATGGGTTCAGCGTAGAGGCTTTGGCGCTGGCGCCTGCGGTGGTGCAAGATCGCGACCTGATGGCACGCTTCCTGGCGCGCGAGGCAGGGTATGTGCGGCCGTTCCCGCATCACACCTTGCCGCTGTCGACGGCCTTTAACGATACCGTATTCGGCGGGATGGCTTATGGCCTGCTGCCTTACCTGCAGGCGGCGCAGGCGTTGGCGCAAGGCGCGCTGGTTGACCTGCTGCCGGGGCGCTATATCGATGTGGAGCTGGACTGGCATGCCTGGGAACTGGATACGCCGTTCACGCATGCCCTCAATGAGCAGATTGTCAGTACTGCGCGGCGCTATCTTGTGCAGCCCTGAAAACCGGTAAACCAGTGTCAGACCCAAGGATCGGACACTGCCTGATCAACTGCCGCGGGTTCGGTTGTGCGCCCTTGATCTTCTCAAAAAGTCAAAAACCTCAAACCCGTCCCCCGGCCGTAGCGCTGGTTTACCGGTTTTAAATATCAACCGGGTCGACCTCCAGCGACCACTTGATCCGCGTCTTCTGCTCGCGCAGCGCCTGCATCCACTCCTTCAGGAACGCCTGCAGCGCCGGGCGCGACGGCGACTCCACCAGCAGCTGCGCGCGCTCCATATTGTGCACGCGCGCCATGCTCATCGGGATTGGATCATTGATCGTGATGCCGCCATGCTGCACCAGCTCGCGCGCGCCGCGCAGGAATTCCAGCGCCAGCTCCAGCTCGCGCGCCTCGGCCCGCAAGATGGCCTGGTACAGGTAGGGCGGCAGGCCCGCCACTTCGCGCTCGCCGAGCAAGGAGTTGGCGAAGTAGTCGTAATCATGCGCCACCAGCGCCGAGAACAGCGGGTGTTCCGGATAGCTGGTCTGCACCAGCACCTCGCTCTCGCTGCCGCCCTGGCGCCCGGCGCGTCCCGCCACCTGCATCAATTGCGCAAACAGCCGCTCGCTGGCGCGGTAATCCTGCGAGAACAGCGAGCTGTCCGGATTCATGATGCCCACCAGCGTCAGGTTCTTGAAGTCATGCCCCTTGGCCACCATCTGCGTGCCGACCAGGATATCCACCTCCTGCCGGTGCACGCTGTCGAAAGCCTCCTGCGCACTGCCCTTGCGGCGCGTGCTGTCGGCGTCGATGCGCAGCACCCGCGCCTGCGGGAACAGCTCCTGCAAGCTTTCCTCGATACGCTGCGTGCCGCGTCCCAGCGGCTGCAAATCGATATTGCCGCAGGTCGGGCAATGGCGCGGGATGCGCATCTCCAGGCTGCAGTGGTGGCAGCGCAGGCGGTAATCCGTTTTGTGCAGCACCATCAGGGCGGTGCAGCGCTTGCACTCGCTGACCCAGCCGCATGATTCGCAGGTGATCACCGGCGAATAGCCGCGCCGGTTCAGGAACAGCAAGGATTGCTCGCCGCGCTCCATGCGCAGCCTGATCGCCTCCACCAGCTGTTCGCTCAAGCCCTCCTGTCCGCGCCGGCGCGAAGTGTCGATCAGCTTCACGTCAGGCAGCACTGCCTGCTGCACCGCGCGTTCGCGCAGCTCCAGTTTGCGGTAGCGGCCTTTCAGCGCGTGATGCCAGCTTTCCAGCGACGGGGTGGCGGACCCCAGCACCACCGGGATCTGGAGCTGGTGGGCGCGCCACACGGCGAGGTCGCGCGCGGAATAGCGCAGGCCTTCCTGCTGCTTGTACGAAGGATCGTGCTCTTCGTCGATCACGATCATCTTCAGGTGCGGCATCGAAGCCAGGATAGACAGTCGCGTGCCCAGCACGATGCGCGCCTTGCCTTCGTGCGCCGCCAGCCAGTGCAGCATGCGCTCGCCCTCCGACAGGCGGCTGTGCAGGGTGGACAGCATCACGCCGGGGAAGCGGTTGCGGATATTGGTTTCCAGTTGCGGCGTCAGGTTGATCTCGGGGACCAGCACCAGCACCTGGCCCTGCGGCTCGCGCGCCAGCACCTGCGCGCAGGCGTGCAGGTAGACCTCGGTCTTGCCGCTACCCGTCACGCCATACAGCAGGAAGGGCGCAAAACCCTGCGCGCCGGCGATGGCATCGGCCGCCGCCTGCTGGCTGGCATTCAGCGCCGGCACATTGGCCGGCGCCGGATCGTGCGGTTCTTCCAGCTTGGCCAGCTTCTTGATGGCGCGGTCCAGCGCTACGGTGGTGGTCACGCGCAGGTTCTTGGGCAGCCCGGGCAAGGCTACTTCACCCAGCGGGCGCTGGTAGTACTCGGCGGCAAAGCCGGCCAGCGCCAGCCATTGCGCTGACAGCGGCGCCAGCTGGCTGCGCACGGCCAGCGCTGCCTTCAACTTTTCCTCGGGGACTTCCGTTTCCTCAAAGATACCCACGATGAGCCCGACTACTTCGCGCGGGCCAAAGGGCACCATTGCCAATTGTCCTACACGCGGACGGTTTGATTCTTCGCAATCCCAGCGGTAATCAAAAACCGCGTTCAGCGGCGTGTCCAAGGCAATTCGGAGAATGCAGTGCGCCATCCAGGGCTATCAATCGAGGGTTTTTCAACTATCCACAGAATCTGGGGATAACTTTGTGAACAAAGGGGCTGGAATCCTGAGCAAGCACTAACCTCCAGCTTGCAATCTGGGGCAGGCCGGCCAAATGCGCCGGTTTTTCCCCTTTTAATTCAATAACTTACAAGAGCCGCCCTAGGAGGCTCAGAAAGCGCATATTTTTCCGCGCTCTGTGAATAAGTGCACCATTTAAGGAGCAGTTTTTCACCGAAATCAAGCATTTTTTACAGGCTTTTCAGGGCAAAACGTGCCTGGTGCGCCACAACATCAAGCCAAACATTGTACACAGGCAGGCGCGACAAGGTTTGTGTTTCCGCAAGCGTTTTCACCAGTGAAAGTCTTAGTGAAATATCATGCAATGCAACATGACGCTAAGATAATTCCTACAAATTCCTACTAAGTCCCGGTTTACAAAGTACTTTTGACTTTTTTCCACAGTTTTTGTGGATAACTTTGTGGAGAATGGCCCCACAAGCTCGCTTGCACCTTGGGATAAGGTTTATAAAACCCAAAACATTGGCAAAACAGGTAAAAAACAAATCTTTAAAAATCAAGCACTTGCAAATACGCTGAGAGGAGGGCATTTGCCGCTGCCTCTTATTTCCGCAGTAAAAATTTTTGTGCATAAGTCGCTTCTGCACGAAATAAAAAAGGGCGCCGCAGCGCCCTTTGAAACGGGACTACAGTGTTCAGCCGCCGCGCAGCTTGCGGCTGTGGCTGTGAACGGTATCCACCAGCACCGTCACCGACTCCGGCGGGGTGAACTGGGAAATCCCGTGGCCCAGGTTGAAGACGTGGCCGGTATTGTGCGGGCCATAGGAATCGAGCACGCGGCGCGCTTCGGCGGCAATCTGCTCCGGGTTGGCAAACAGGATGGCCGGATCGATATTGCCCTGCAGGGCCATCTTGTGTCCCACCAGCTGGCGGATCTTGCCGATGTTGGCGGTCCAGTCGAGGCCCATGGCATCGGCGCCGATCGCGGCAATTTCCTCGGCCCAGTGACCGCCGCCCTTGGTGAACACGATGGCAGGAATCTTCACGCCGTCTTTTTCGCGCTTCAGCATGCCCACCACCTGCTGCATGTATTTCAGGGAGAACTGCTGGTAGGCGCCATCGGCCAGGGCACCGCCCCAGGAATCGAAGATCATCACGGCTTGCGCGCCGGCGTCGATCTGCGCGTTGAGGTATTCAGCGACAGCGCGGGCATTCATGTCCAGGATATGGTGCATCAGGTCCGGCCGCGCGTACATCATCTTCTTGATGGTGTGGAATTCGCGCGAGCCCTGGCCTTCAACCATATAACAGGCCAGCGTCCATGGGCTGCCGGAGAAGCCGATCAGCGGCACGCGGCCATTCAGTTCGGTGCGGATCTGGGTCACGGCCTTGAATACATAGTCCAGCGAGCCGGCCGGCGGCAGCTGCAGCGCCTTGACGTCTTCCTCGGTCTTCAACGGGCGCTCGAATTTCGGGCCCTCGCCTTCCACGAAGTACAGGCCCAGGCCCATTGCATCCGGCACCGTCAGGATGTCGGAGAACAGGATTGCCGCGTCCAGCGGATAGCGGTCGATCGGCTGCAGGGTGACTTCGGTCGCCAGGTCCGGATTGGTCGCCAGGCCCATGAAGGAGCCCGCCTTCTGGCGCGTAGCGCGGTATTCAGGCAGGTAGCGCCCTGCCTGGCGCATCAGCCACACCGGGGTGTATTCGGTCGGCTGGCGCAGCAGCGCACGCAGGAAGGTGTCGTTCTTCAGCGGGGCAAATTGTGGCATGAAAGACAATCTAAAGCAGATAGAAAGGGGGTATTATCGCATCCCTGCCCTGTTTTTACGCGTTTTGGAGCGCCCATGACACCCACCTCCACCGCGCCGTTTGGCGCCTGGCCATCACCGATCAGCGCCGAGATCGTTGCTGCGGGCGCTACCCCGCTGTCTTCGCTTGTCCTGGACGGGACGGATATCTACTGGCTGGCCGGGCGCGCAGCCGAGGCGGGGCGGACCACCCTGATGCGCCGGCCCGGCCCTGCGGCTGCCGCCGAAGTCACGCCGCTGCCCTTCAATGTCCGCAACCGCGTCCACGAGTATGGCGGCGGGGCTTATGCCGTCGCCGACGGTGTCGTGGTGTTTTCGCACCATGCCGACAACCGGCTGTATCGCATTGTCCCGGACGGTGCGGCCGAAGCGTTGACCGCCCCCGGCCGCCAGCGCTTCGCGGATTTCGTCTTTGACCACACGCATGCGCGCCTGATCGCCGTGCGGGAACAGCATCCGGAGGACGACGGCTCGCATGCCCAGCCGGCAAATACCATTTGCGCGGTGCGCTTCGATGGCGGCGAGCGCGTGCTGGTTATGGGGAACGACTTCTATTCGTCGCCACGGCTGTCACCGGACGGCCGCCGCCTGGCCTGGCTGTCGTGGGACCATCCGCGCATGCCGTGGCAGGGCACCGAACTGTGGGTCGCCGATGTGGAGGCCGACGGAACGCTTGGCACACCTTGGCGCGTCGCCGGCGGTCCGCAGGAGTCCATCTGCCAGCCGGAATGGTCGCCTCAAGGCGTGCTGCACTTCGTCTCGGACCGCAGCGGCTGGTGGAACCTGTACTGCCTGCGCGAAGGCGCGGGAGGCATAAGCGGCGCTGTCGAGGCGCTGTGCCCGATGGCGGCCGAGTTTGCGACCCCGCACTGGACCTTCGGCAATTCGCTGTACGGCTTCGGCGCGGGCGGCGAAATTGTGTGCAGCTATATCGAACAGGGCGTCAGCAAGCTGGCGCGCCTGCGCGCCGGCAGCACCCTGCTGGAACCGATCGCCACGCCATACCAGGAGATCCGCGAACTGCGCGTGGGCGAAGGCTGCGTGGTCGTGCTGGCGGGCAGCCCCATCATCGCGTCGGAGATCGCCCGCATCGACCTGGCCACTGGCGAGCGCGAAGTACTTGAGCGCTCGATCGCGGCCTTGCCGGCGCCGGGCTACCTGTCGGTCCCGGCAAGCATCAGCTACCCGAGCGCCAACGGCCGCACGGCCCATGCCTTCTTCTACCCGCCGGCCAACCAGGATGTGAGCGCGCCGCCAGGCGGGAAACCGCCCGTCGTCGTTATCAGCCATGGCGGCCCGACCGGCATGGCTGCCAGCACCCTGAACCTGAAGACGCAATTCTGGACCAGCCGCGGTTTCGGCGTGCTGGACGTGAACTACGGCGGCAGCACCGGCTTTGGCCGCGACTTCCGCGACGCGCTGAAAGGCCAGTGGGGCATCGTCGACGTGGAAGACTGCATCGCCGGCGCACGCCACCTGGTCGCGCAAGGCCTGGCAGACGGTGAGCGCCTGATCATCCGCGGCAGCAGCGCCGGCGGCCTGACGACGCTGTGCGCGTTGACCTTCCATGATGTCTTCAAGCTGGGCGCCAGCTACTACGGCGTATCCGACCTGAAAGGCCTGGACGACGACTCGCACAAGTTCGAATCGCATTACAACGAGTACCTGATCGCGTCCAAGGCGCAAGCCGAGGCAGTGTACGCCGAACGTTCCCCGATCAACCACACTGACCGCCTGTCGCGCCCGATGATCTTTTTCCAGGGCCTGGACGACAAGGTGGTGCCGCCGCAGCAATCGGAGGCCATGGTGAACGCGCTGCGCACTCGCGGCATCCCCGTGACGTATGTTGAACTGGAAGGCGAAGGCCATGGCTTCCGCAAGGCCGACACCATCGTACGCACGCTGCAGGCGGAGCTGGACTTCTACCAACGCATGTTTGGCCTGCGCGAATGAGCGACACCCTGCTGGCGGAATTCGAAGCCCTCGAACAGCCTGAAAAAGCTGTCCTCGCCCTGCTGGCACTGGTGAGCGACCCGGTCGGCCGCACCGCCATCCTCGACCATATGGTCGCTGCCGGCATCCGCGATGCGAACGGCCAGCCCTTCACCACCCTGACGCTGGACGACCCGCTGCTCAAGCTGGAACGCCTGGCTTATACCACTGCCGTCATGGGTCGCGGCTTCGTTTGCAATGCGCGCCTGCGCTGGCCCGCCATCCGCGCTGCCATCGGCGCCCACCTGCTCGACGATCTCTGCAAGGCCTACGAGACGCTCAACCCGATGCGCCAGAACTGGAACGGCGCTTACGAGCCGCGCAGCTACCGCCATGGCGTGGCGCGCCTGCGCATGGCCATGCTGCGCGGCCGGCCGCCGCAGGATGTGATGCCGCTGCTGGCTGCCTGCATGGTGTGCTACGAAGCAGCGCAGCTGCACCCGATCGTCGACATTTTTTCGCGCCCTTTCGAAGCAGGCATGCTGCTGCTGGTGCATCCGGCCCTGCAGGACGACGTGCTGATGCTGCTGGTCCAGCACTCCCAGCGCGAGCCCGGCCTGGCGCCGCTGGTGCGCGGCTACGCCGAGCGCCACCTGCAGCGCCGCCAAAGCGCCGAACAGCAGGCCAGCCCTGCCTTGCGGCTGGCAATGGCGGAACACGCCATCCTGTGCGGCAAACTGGCCGACGCCCTGCGCTACCTGGAAGGGATGGACGGCGCCCTGGTGCAATGCTTCTCCAGCGCCGTGCTGCTGCTGCGCGGCGACGTCACCGCTGCCATCACTGGCTATGAAGCCGCGCTGAAATCGATCCGCCGCGAATCCGGCAAGCGCAAGCACCTGTTCCAGGGCATTGCCGGCCACCTGTACGTGCTGGCCCTGCTGCGCAGCGGCGACGCCAAACACCTGAAATCGGCGGAGAGCTACCTCGACGTGGCAGTGCACGCCCAGCACAACGCCGACAGCGCGGTCTACCAGCAACTGAGCATGCTGCGCCAGATCCGCGCCGGCACCATGCAGGCCGACCTGGTGGCCCAGCGCGCCTGGGAGGCGCCGCTGCAGGCGCAATTGTTCCAGTGCATGCTCTACTACTGGCTGGCGCTGCCGCAATTGAAGCAGCGCCGGGCGGAATTGCAGGACTTGTCGCAGGCTGCCGACGCGGCCGGTTTCACGCTGCTTTCCGCCGGTGCGGAAAGCCTGCTGGGCCATCTTGGCGACGAGGTGGCGGCAGGACGCGCAGCAGCCTTGCGAGAACAGCTGGGCTTTGGCGACATGGCCACCTGGTTCGAGCGCCAGGAAGCCTGGCAGCGCCAGTTGGCGGCCCTGATCAACCTGCAGCAAGGCGGCCCGGAAAGCGGCGGCGAAATGCGCCTGGCCTGGGCGATCAGCTATGGCGAACGGCAGGGCATCGCTGAAATCGAACCGCGCGAGCAGAAGCGCGATGCGCGCGGTGCCTGGGGCAAGGCGCGCCCGGTGGCGCTCAAACGCTTGCGCGATGACGCGGCGCAGATGGAATTCCTGACGCCGCAGGACATACGCGTCAGCGGCGCCATCATGCCATCGCGCCAGGCCTATGCTTCCGGCCTGCGTTACGACATCGATACGGAACAGGCGGTGCTTGCCCTGGTCGGCCATCCGCTGGTGTTCTGGATGGACGCGCCGGATACCCGCGTTGAACTGCTGGCCGGTGCGCCGGAGCTGCTGATCCGCACCCACCAGGGCCAGTTGCATCTCGCGCTGCACCCCGCCATCGAGAACCTGAGCGCCAGCGTGATCGTGGTGCGCGAAGCGCCGAACCGCCTGCGCGTGGTCAGCGTGCAGGACGAGCATCGCCGCATCGCAGCCATCGTCGGCGATGGCCTGACGGTGCCGGAGCACGCCAAGGAGCAGGTATTGAAAGCGATCGGCGCCGTGTCGTCGATGGTGACGGTGCAATCCGATATCGGCGGCGGCGCGGCCAACACCGAGCAGTGCGATGCCGACCCGCGCCTGCACATCCACCTGCTGCCGTACCAGCAAGGCTTGAAGATGCAGGTCCAGGTGCGTCCGCTGCGCGATGCCGGGCCTTACTACGCCCCGGGCGCCGGCGCCGAGAACGTGATTGCTGACGTCAACGGCCGCTCGGTACAGGCGCGCCGCAGCCTGGCGGGCGAGCGCGATGCCCAGCGCCAGCTGGTGCTCAAATGCGAGGTGCTGGAACAGGCCACCGAAGAGCATGGCGAATGGCTGCTGGGCGAACCTGCCTTGTGCCTGCAGTTGCTGGCCGAGCTGCAGGAGCAGGGCGCCGACAAGGTGGTGCTGGCCTGGCCGGAGGGTGAAGCCTTCCGCCTCACCAAGCCGGTGTACAGCAAGCAGCTGCGCCTGAACATCAAGAGCAGGAAGGACTGGTTTGCCGCCAGCGGCCAGCTGGTGGTCGATGAAGACCGCGTACTGGACCTGCGTTCGCTGCTGGACATGATCCGGGCCGGCAAGAGCCGCTTCATCGCCCTGGGCGACAAGGAATTCCTCGCCCTGTCGGAAGAGCTGCACCGCCGCCTGTCCGAATTGGCCGCCTATGGCGAAGATGATGATGCGGGCATGAAGGTGCATCGCCTGGCCGCCTTCGTGCTGGAGGAGCTGGCCAACGACGTGGGCATGGTGGAAGCGGACGCCATGTGGCGCGAGCATTTGCAGCGCATCGAGGCCAGCGCCGGCTACACGCCGCAACTGCCCAGCACCCTGCAGGCGGAATTGCGCGACTACCAGCTGGCCGGTTTTGAATGGCTGGCCCGCCTGGCGCAATGGGGCGTCGGCGCCTGCCTGGCCGACGACATGGGCCTGGGCAAGACCTTGCAGGCCTTGGCCCTGCTCCTGCTGCGCGCACCGCAAGGCCCGGCACTGGTAGTGGCACCGACCTCGGTTTGCCTGAACTGGGCCAGCGAAGCCGCGCGCTTTGCGCCGACGCTGAACGTGAAAATGTATGCCACCGGCGACCGCGACGACATCGTCAGCAATGCCGGCCCGTTCGACCTGGTGATCACCAGCTACGGCCTGCTGCAACTGGAATCCGAGCGCTTCACCAGGCCGAAGTGGCACACCATCGTGCTGGACGAAGCGCAGAACATCAAGAACGCCGCTACCAAGCGCTCGCAGGCCGTCATGGCGCTGAAGGGCGACTTCAGGATGGTGGCCACCGGTACGCCGCTGGAGAACCACCTCGGCGAGCTGTGGAACCTGTTCCGCTTTATCAATCCCGGCCTGCTGGGCAGCCATGAGCAGTTCAACCTGCGCTTTGCCGGCCCGATCGAGCGCCAGCAGGATCACCGCGCCGAAGTCGGTGCGCGCAACCGCCTGCGCCGCCTGATCGGGCCTTTCGTGCTGCGCCGGACCAAGGCGCAGGTGCTGACCGAACTGCCGGCCCGCACCGAGATCGTGCTGGAAGTCGACCTGTCGCCGGAAGAAACCGCGCTGTACGAATCGCTGCGCCGCGAGGCGCTGGAAAACCTGGCATCCATCGAAGGTCCGGCGGACCGGAAGTCGATGCAGATCCTGGCGGAGATCATGAAGCTGCGCCGCGCCTGCTGCAATCCGAACCTGGTGGCGCCCTCGCTGCGGTTGGACTCGAGCAAGCTGGCGGCCTTCGCCGGCTTGCTGGAAGGCCTGCTGGAGAACCGCCACAAGGTCCTGGTGTTCAGCCAGTTCGTCGATCACCTGTCGCTGATCCGCGCCCACCTGGACCGCAACGGCATCCGCTACCAGTACCTCGATGGCAGCACGTCAATGGCGGCGCGCAAGCAGTCGGTGGATGCTTTCCAGGCCGGCGAGGGCGATGTATTCCTGATCAGCCTGAAGGCCGGCGGCGTCGGCATCAACCTGACCGCTGCCGACTATGTGATCCACATGGACCCGTGGTGGAATCCCGCCGTGGAAGACCAGGCCTCCGACCGCGCGCACCGCATGGGGCAGCTGCGGCCGGTCACCATCTACCGCCTGGTGGCGCGCAATACAATTGAGGAAGGCATCGTCGAGCTGCATGGCCATAAACGCGAGCTGGCCGACAGCCTGCTTGATGGCAGCGACACCGCCGCGCGCATGACGGCGGACGTCATGCTGGCGATGCTGAACGAGGGTTTGCGCCGCTTCTGACTGGAGACGCCATGCAATTGACATCACTTGCACTTCGCACCGCTGCGGCCGCCGCGCTGGCGGCATCCTGGCTGGCCGGCACGGCGTGCCACGCAGCCCCGCCTTCCGCCGCCTCGGCCTGCCCCACGGCCGCGCTGCGCGCTGCCAAAGCCGCCAAATGGCAGGTCGACGACAGCGCCAGGCGCCAGGCACTGGCACTGCAGGCGGTGTCCTGCCTGGCGTCGCCTGACCCCGTCGAGCGCGACGAACTGGCCTTCGAGGGCCTGCAAACCTGGATGCGCACCGACAAGCTGGATACCGCCGCACTGCAGGAACTGCGCACGCGCCTGAGCGCACAGCTGCAGGCACCCGACCCGCAAGGCTTCGCGCGGCCCTTCGCCGCACTGGTACTGGCCGACGTGGCGCGCGTGGACCGCATCAAGCCCTATTTGTCGGCGGAGCAGCGCGCGCAGCTTGTCGGCGCCGCGACAGGCTACCTGCGCGGCGTGGCCGACTACCGCGGCTTCGATGAAAAGCAGGGCTGGCGCCACGGCGTCGCCCACGCCGCCGACATCATGCTGCAGCTTGCGCTCAACCCGGCACTGGGGCGCGCCGAGCATGAACCCATGCTGGCGGCGATCGCCGGCCAGGTCGCGCCGCCAGGCGAGCATTTTTACCGCTACGGTGAAGGCGAGCGCCTGATGGCCCCCATCTTCTACCTGTCGCGCGCCAGGACGCTTGAATGCGCCGATTGGGACGCCTGGTTTGCCGGCCTGGCAGCGCGGCCAACGTCCGCCGGCGCGCAGCAAGCGGCCCTGGCTCGCAAGCACAACCTGAACGGCTTCCTGCAGCCGCTATACGTCAACATCAGCGAAAGCAAGGACGAGGCGCAGCGCAACTGCCTCAAGCCGCTGCTGCTGCGCGCCTTGAAGCAGGCCGCAGAATGAACGCGCAGCAAGCCTTGGCCTTCGTCGAACAGCACGGAGTCGTGCTGGCGTCGGCACATGGCAAAGTGCCGACGCTGACAGAAGCCATCGCCGGCGCCCCGATCAAAGGCAGCTGGTGGGGACACGCGGAAGGCAAGCGTATTTTCGCCGTGCTCAGCGAAGTGCAAGGGCACGGCGATATCCTGGCCTGCCGCCTGTTGGCAGGCAAATTGACCCTGGTACACCGGCGCCTGTGGCCCGCCGTGGCTGCATTGGCCGGCGAATTGCCGGCGGCGGCAGTGGCGCGGGTGCGCCAGCTGCACACCGCCGGCGGCAAGCACGTCAACGAAGAGACCCCTTTTCCACAATGGCTGCCGCTCGATGCGGCGCTGGAAGCCGAGGCCTTCGACCCCGTCCGGGCGCGGGCGGCACTCGGCTTGTGATAATCTCCCACGCTGCACTAGCAAGAGGTTGAAATATGATGAAGACCAGAATCGCCCTCGCCGCGATGATGCTGAGCCTGGCCCTGTCGCCAGTCGAGGCCGCGACGAAGAGCAAAAAATCCAACGCGCCGGCCAAGACTGCCGTCAGCAAGAAGTCCAGCAGCAAAGGCAAAACCGGCAAATCGCCGAAGTCCGCCAAGGGCGGCAAATCCGGTGCCAAGGCCGGAAAAACCAAAGCGGATAAGGCAAAACCGGCGCTTGCCGGCAAACCGCTGCCGGCAGAGCGCCGCCAGGACAAGGCGTTCGACAGCCAGGCCAGCCAGTTCCTGGGCGCGCTGTGGCGCATCGATCCGGAGACCGCCATCTCGGTCGGCAAGTACGACACCGCGGCCCAACTGACCGTTCCGGACCAGGCCTACCGCGACCAGCAGCTCGCCTTCATCGACGAATGGCTGGACAAATTCGGCAAGATCGACGCCCGGCAGCTGTCGCCGAAACAGCGCAGCGACCTTGGCCTGCTGCAGAACAAGCTGAACTCGGACCGCTGGTACCTGACCACCTTCCGCGAATGGGAATGGAACCCGGCGGTCTACAACATCGCCGGCCCGATCGACTTCGTGCTGAACACCGAGTACGCGGCAAGGCCGCAGCGACTGCGCACCCTGCTGCGCCGTATCGGCAGCGTGCCGGCGTATTACGAGGCTGCGCGCAACAACATCAAGAACCCGACGCGCGAACACGTGAAGCTGGCCATCGACCAGGCGCCCGGCGTACTGGCGGTGCTGTCCGACCTCGACAAGCAGGTGCAGGATTCGATCCTGAACGCCAATGAAAAGAACCTGTACTCGCAGCGCATTGCGGCTGCCAAGGTAGCCGTGGAGGCTTATGCCGCCTGGCTCGGTGAGCAGGACAAGTCGCTGGCCGTCAGTGGCGCGCGCTCCTTCCGCATCGGCAAAGAACTGTACGAAGCGAAGTTCGGCTACGACATCCAGTCCGGCAGCAATGCCGAACAGACTTACCAGAAAGCGCTGGCGACCCGCGAGCAGCTGCTGTCGAACATGGACCGCATCTCGGACGACCTGTGGCCGAAATACCTGGCCGACAAAGCCAAGCCTTCCGACCGCTTCGCCAAGATCGGCATGATGATCGAGAAGCTGTCGTCGAACCATGTGCCGCGCGAGGAGTTCTTCGCCGAGATCCGGCGCCAGATCCCTGTGCTGCAGGACTGGGTGGTGAAGAACGACCTGCTGACGCTGGACTCGAACAAGCCGCTGGTGGTGCGCGAGACGCCTGCCTACCAGCGCGGCGTGGCCGGGGCCAGCATCGAAGCTCCTGGCCCGTACCGCCCGCAGGACCGTACCTACTACAACGTCACGCCGCTGGACGACGCCTCGCCGGAGGCGGCCGAATCCACGCTGCGCGAATACAACCACTGGATCCTGCAGATCCTGAACATGCACGAAGCGATCCCGGGCCACTATGCGCAGCTGGTGTACGCCAACAAATCGCCGTCGATCGTAAAGTCGATCTTCGGCAACGGCGCGATGGTGGAAGGCTGGGCTGTCTACAGCGAACGCATGATGCTCGAATCAGGCTATGGCAACAACGATCCTGAAATGTGGCTGATGTACTCGAAGTGGAACCTGCGCAGCGTGACCAACACCATCCTCGACTACAGCGTGCACGTGAAAGGCATGGCGGAGCAGGAAGCAATCGACCTGCTGACGCGCCAGGCCTTCCAGACCGCCGCCGAAGCGAAAGAGAAATGGCGCCGCGCGCAGCTCACCTCGGTGCAGCTCACCAGCTACTTCTCCGGCTACTCGGAAATCATGGAACTGCGCGAACAGCGCCGCGCCGCCCTGGGCAGCAAGTTCTCGCTGAAGGAATTCCACGAAGACTTTCTGGGCTACGGCAGCGCACCTGTGCGCGTGATCAAAGAGCTAATGCAGTAACCGGTTTAGGCTGCTCCCATGCCCCGCGCGCGCCGCGGGGCGATTCTGCTACCATGAAGAAGGGAGTGGCCATGACCATGCCGATCCAGTTTGATACAGCTCAATACATCAGGACGCTAACCGATGCCGGTATTCCGCGCGAGCAGGCTGAGGCGCATGCAGACGGACTCAGGCTTGCGCTGAGCCAGCCTGTTGCTGCCGATTCTGACCTGGCAATTCAACGCGCAGAAATGCGCGCCTGGCTGGAAGCAATGGAGTTGAGGCTTGAAGCAAAGATGCGGACCGAGCTTGATGCAAGATTACGGCCAATTTATTTCTGGCTCGGCACGCTCACGGTGATGCAAGTCATCACCATGACCAAGTTGTTCTTTTAGTCGGCTTTTTCTTCCGGCGCCGTGGTGGCCTTGACGAACATCGGCGACAGGATCACGCCGATCTCAAACAGCAGCCACATCGGGATAGCCAGCGAGAACTGGCTGACGATATCAGGCGGGGTCACAATGGCAGCGATCACGAAGGCAGCCACGATCACATAGCCGCGCCACTCGCGCAGCTTGGCGACCGACACCAGCCCCATGCGCACCAGCACCACCACCACCACCGGCACTTCAAAGGCGCAGCCGAAGGCCAGGCACATCGACATCACGAAGTCGAGGTAATTCTCGATATCCGGCATCACCGCAATCGAAGTCGGCGACACCTGGTTGATGAAGGCGAACACCTTGCCGAACACCAGGAAGTAGCAGAACGCCACGCCCGCCATGAACAGCGAGGACGAGGCAATCACCAGCGGCGCCACCAGGCGCTTTTCATGCTGGTACAGGCCAGGCGCGACAAAGGCCCACATCTGGTACAGCACCCACGGCAGCGACAGGATGAAGCCGAACAGCAGCGTCACCTTCATCGGTACCAGGAAAGGCGAGATCACGCTGGTGGCGATCATCTTCGAGCCGGCCGGCATGGCGGCAATCATCGGCGCCGCGATCAGGTCATAGATCTTGGCCGGGCCGATGCCGAAGCCGATCAGCGCCGTCATCACTGCGATACCGATGCTGGCCTTGACCAGGCGGTCGCGCAGCTCAACCAGGTGGCTGATGAAGGTTTCTTCGGCGGGTTCTTGTTGACTCATTTAGAAAAACGATGCGTTCTTGCGGCTGCCGGGGCGGTGGCGCTTCATGCGCGCCGCACCGGAGATGACGTGGGTGCGGACGCCGGCCTGCTGCTTGTACCACAGCGGCACGGCCGAACTGCGCACTACGCGCTTGCGGCGGAAATCCTTGGCCTTGCGGGCCATGTCTGCGCTGGTCGGGGTGTACAGGTCCAGCGCCGGGGAGGACGTGGGCTGGTCGCGCAGCGCCGCTTCCACTTCCGCCATATCCTTGCCGATGGAGTTTTCCATCTCGTCCTTGAAAGTGCTGGCAGCTTCTTCAGCCTGCTTGCGCAGGTTCTTCAGCTCGTCCAGCTCCATTTCGCGGGAGACTTCGGATTTGACGTCGTTCAGGTAGCGCTGGGCACGGCCGTATAGCGTCCCGGCCATGCGCGCCACCTTGGGCAGCTTCTCAGGACCGATGACGACCAGGGCCACTACCCCGATGACGGCGATTTTGGTAAGACCGAGGTCAATCATCGCTGGTTACTGCTTGGTCTTTTCCTTGGCTTCGACTTCGATGGTGCCCTTGTCGGTCACCTGGGCTGGCGGAGGAGCTGGCTGTGCCGGCTTCTCTTCCTCGTCCGAACCCTTGACGCCATCCTTGAAGCCCTTGACAGCCTTGCCCAGGTCCGAGCCGATATTGCCCAGTTTCTTGGTGCCGAATACCAGCATGACGACGACCAGGACGATCAGCCAGTGCCAAATGCTCATTGAACCCATTACAAAACCCCTAAAAAAATCATTCGTTTGGACAGTATACGCGAAGCGCAGCTGTCATGTGCTTGTCACAATTTCAAGTCCGCATGCCGCGCCATGGACGCGGCCCGCCGTACAGGTGCATATGCAGGTGGTACACCTCCTGGCCGCCATCCGGACCGCTGTTGATCAGGGTCTTGTAGCCGCGCACCGGCGTGCCATCCGCCTCGTAGGCCACGGCAATATCATGCTGCTCAGCCAGTTGCGGCACCAGCGCCAGCATCTTGCCCAGCAGGGCCGTGTGCTCCGGCTTGCAGTCAGACAAGGTCGACAGGTGCAGTTTCGGGATGATCAGCAAGTGTACCGGCGCGGCCGGGTGGATGTCCTTAAACACCATCAAGTCATCGTCTTCGTGCACCACGGACGACGGAATCTGTTTTGCTGCAATCTTGCAGAACAGGCAATTTTCCACGTTTATTCCTTACGGGATGCTTTTTCTTCCAGGCCGGACAAGCCTTCACGGCGCGCCAGCTCATCGAGTACCTGCTGCGGCGACAAATCGAATTGCGCCAGCAGCACCAGCGAATGGAACCACAGGTCGGCGCATTCGTACAGCACTTTCGATGCGTCGCCGCTGGCGCGGGCATCCTTCGCCGCCATCACGGTTTCGGTGGCTTCCTCGCCGATCTTTTTCAGGATCGCGTCGTCGCCCTTGGAGAACAGCTTGGCGACATAGGAGGAGGACGGGTCGCCGCCCTTGCGCGCTTCGATGGTGGCCGCAACACGGTCCAGTACATTGCTCATTTTTTCACTTCCGCGTAGATCTCTTCGGGGTCTTTCAGCACCGGTTCCGTATTCTGCCAGTCGCCATTCTCGAACTTGTTGAAGAAGCAGGAGTGGCGCCCGGTATGGCAGGCGATCGATCCTTCCTGCTCGATCTTTAGCAGCACCACGTCTTCGTCGCAATCGAGGCGGATTTCCAGCACTTTCTGCACGTGGCCGGATTCTTCGCCCTTGTGCCACAGCTTCTTGCGCGAGCGGCTCCAGTAGACCGCTTCGCCCAGCTCCACGGTCTTGTAGAGCGCATCGCGGTTCATCCAGGCGAACATCAGCACATCGTTGCTGCCGGCTTCCTGTGCGATGACAGGCACCAGGCCATGCTCGTCCCACTTCACCTTGTTCAGCCATTTGGCTTTGGCGACATTCGCTGCAATTGCGGTAGCCATTGTGTGTTCCCCGAAGTTTAAGAAAGACGCATGGGAATACCCTGCGCCGCCATGAATTGCTTGGCTTCCTGTACGGTGTGCTGGCCGTAGTGGAAGATGCTGGCTGCCAGCACCGCATCGGCATGGCCCAGCTTGACGCCGTCGGCCAGGTCTTGCAGGCCGCCCACGCCGCCGGAAGCGATCACCGGGATGTTGACCGCATCGCTCACGGCGCGGGTCAGGCCCAGGTCGAAGCCGGACTTGGTGCCGTCGCGGTCCATGCTGGTCAGCAGCAGTTCGCCGGCGCCCAGCCCGGCCATCTTGCGCGCCCACTCCACGGCATCCAGGCCGGTGGCGTTGCGGCCGCCGTGGGTGAAGACTTCCCACTTGCCGGGGGCGACGTTCTTGGCGTCGATCGCCACCACGATGCACTGGCTGCCGTGCTTTTGCGAAGCTTCGTACACCAGCTGCGGATTGGTCACGGCGGAGGTGTTCACGCTGACCTTGTCGGCGCCTGCGTTGAGCAGGCGGCGCACGTCTTCCACTTTGCGCACGCCGCCGCCGACGGTCAGCGGGATGAACACTTGCGATGCCACGGCTTCAATGATGTGCAGGATCAGGTCGCGGTTGTCGCTCGACGCGGTGATGTCGAGGAAGGTAAGTTCGTCGGCCCCCTGATCGTCGTAGCGGCGTGCGATTTCCACCGGGTCGCCCGCGTCGCGCAGCTCGGTGAAGTTGACCCCTTTCACGACGCGGCCATCGGTCACGTCGAGGCAGGGGATGATGCGTTTAGCCAGCATATTTTTTACTCTGAAAGTTCGTCGGCACGATCCTGCGCCGAAGCCAGGTCCAGCGTGCCTTCATAAATCGAACGGCCGCAGATCACGCCTTCGATGCCTTCGTCCTGCACCGCGCACAGGGCTTCCACATCGCCCAGGTTGTGCAGGCCGCCGGAAGCGATGATGGGGATGCGCACCGCCTGCGCCAGGCGCACCGTGGCCTCGATATTTACGCCGCCCATCATGCCGTCGCGGCCGATGTCGGTGTACACGATCGATTCAACGCCGTAGCCTTCAAACTTCTGCGCCAGGTCGATCACTTCGTGGCCGGACAGCTTGCTCCAGCCGTCGGTGGCGACCTTGCCGTCCTTGGCATCCAGGCCGACGATGATGTGGCCGGGGAAGGCGCCGCAGGCATCCTGCAGGAAGCCGGGACTCTTCACGGCGGCGGTGCCGATGATGATGTAGCTGATGCCGTCGTCGAGGTAGCGCTCGATGGTATCGAGGTCGCGCACGCCGCCGCCCAGTTGCACCGGGATTTCAGGCAGGTCGAATTCCTCGGCATAGTCTTGCACAGCTTTGAGGATGGATTTCACCGCACCTTCGTTCTTCGGCTTGCCGGCGAAGGCGCCGTTCAGGTCCACCAGGTGCAGGCGGCGCGCGCCCTGTTCCAGCCAGTGGCGCGCCATCTTGCCCGGGTCGTCGGAAAAGACGGTTGCAAGTTCCATATCGCCCTGTTTCAGGCGAACGCAGTGACCATCCTTGAGGTCGATAGCAGGAATGAGCAGCATGATGTTGTTCTTGAGGTTAGGGATTCCAGTGGATGAAATTTTTGTACAGTTGCAGGCCGGTGGCGGCACTCTTTTCAGGGTGGAACTGTGTGGCAAAAATATTGTCGCGGGCTACCGCGCAGCAGAACGGCTGCCCGTATACGGTCTCGCCGACGTTCTGCGCATCGATCTCCGGCTGCGCGAAGTAGCTGTGCACGAAGTAGAACCAGGCATGGTCCGGAATGCCGTCCCACATCGCGTGCGGCATGCGCTGGCGTACCTGGTTCCAGCCCATTTGCGGCACTTTGAAGCGCGAACCGTCTTCCTGCAGCTGGCCCTCGAGCTGGAAGCGCACCACCTTGCCGGGCAACAGGCCCAGGCCCGGCGTGCTGCCGTTTTCTTCGCTGGCGTCAAACAGCATCTGCTCGCCTACGCACACGCCCATCATGGGCTTGGAGGCGGCAGCGCGCATCAACGCTTCCTGCACGCCCGACTCACGCAGGCTGCCCATGCAGTCGCGCATGGCGCCCTGGCCGGGCAGCACGATGCGGTCAGCGGCATCGATGGCGGCGGGATCGCCGGAAATCATTACTTCGGCCTCGGGCGCGACCGCGCGCAATGCCTGCGCGACGGAGCGCAGGTTGCCCATGCCGTAATCGACTACTACGATTTTTTTCATGTCAGTCAGCCGGTGTGTCGTTACAGGCTTCCTTTGGTGGACGGGATGGCGCCAGCAGCACGCGGGTCAAGCTCGCTGGCCATGCGCAGGGCGCGGCCGAAAGCCTTGAACACGGTTTCGCACTGGTGGTGTGCATTGGTGCCGCGCAGGTTGTCGATGTGCAGCGTGACGCCAGCATGGTTGACGAAGCCGCGGAAGAATTCCAGCGTCAGGTCGACGTCGAACGCGCCGATCATCGCGCGGGTGAACGGGATGTGGTATTCGATGCCCGGGCGGCCGGAAAAGTCGATGACGACGCGCGACAGCGCTTCATCCAGCGGCACATAGGCGTGGCCGTAGCGGCGGATGCCCTTCTTGTCGCCAATCGCCTTGGCGACCGCCATGCCGAGCGTAATGCCCACGTCTTCCACCGTGTGGTGGTTATCAATATGGGTGTCGCCGGTGGCTTCAATATCGAGGTCGATCAGCCCGTGGCGGGCGATCTGGTCCAGCATATGGTCGAGGAAAGGCACGCCCGTGTTCAGCTTCTGGGCGCCGGTGCCATCGAGGTTGATGGCGACGCGGACCTGGGTCTCGCTGGTGTTGCGAGTGATTTCTGCGGTGCGGTTCATGAAAAGCTCTTGGTTTTCGCTTCAGGACGCCAGGGCGGCTTTCAAGCCGTCCAGCATGATTGCGTTTTCCTCGGGCGTGCTGACCGTGATGCGCAGGCAGTTGGCCAGTACATTGTGCATTCTACCCACATTTTTGATCAAAACCTTGCGCTCCAACAGTTTGGCATGAACCTGCTCGGAGTTCGGTACGCGAATGAGGATAAAGTTTGCCGCCGAGGGGAAAACGTTGACACCCGGCAAGTTCGCCAGTGCATTCGACAACTCACCGCGCTGTTGGCGCAGCAGGGCAGCCTGTTCATTCAGCACATCGAGGTGGTCGAGGCAGAATTCGGCGGCGGCCTGGGTCAGGACATTGACGTTGTAGGGTGGGCGGATCTTGTCGAATTGCTCCAGCAGGGCTGGCGCGCACGACATATAGCCAAGGCGGATGCCCGCCAGGCCAAGTTTCGACAGTGTGCGCATGACGATCAGGTTGGGGAATTCCGGCAGGCGGCCCATGAAGCTTTGTTGTGCAAACGGCTCATACGCTTCATCGACCACGCACAGGCCCTTGTCGCCCAGCGCCTTGATCACCTGCTCGATATCGCCGGCGTCGAACAGGTTGCCGGTCGGGTTGTTCGGGTAGGCCAGGAAGACCAGCGCCGGCTTATGCTGCGCGATTGCCGCCAGCATGGCCGGCAGGTCGAGCGTCAGGTCGGCTTTCAGCGGCACGCCGGTGAAGTCCATGCCGGCCACCATGGCCGAGCGCTGGAACATGACGAAGGACGGCGCCGGCGCCATCATCACGGCGCGCCGGCCTTCCGCCGGCTGCAGCGCGCAGGCTTGCGCCATGATGGCAATCAGCTCGTCCGAGCCGTTGCCCAGCATGACGTCGTAGCCTTGCGGCACGCCGAGTCTGGCGCGGATGCGCTGCTTGATGGTTTCGTAGCTGGCGACCGGATAGCGGTTCAGCGCGACGCCGGCGATGCGGTTCGCCAGCTCATGATGCAGGTCGCTCGGCAGCACATATGGATTCTCCATCGCATCCAGCTTGATAAATCCGCTGGCATCCGGCACATGGTAGATGTGGTCGGAACGCACATCCTGGCGGATCGTATTGGCGATAAGGCTGTCGAGGGACATCTGCATTTACTCCTGTTCTAAAGCCTCGTTCGGGGCAGGCACCGTTTTCGGCCTGCGTCCCCTGCGTGGCGGAGGTGTCTGACCCTGCGGGTCAGACAGCGGTTTACCGGTTTCGGCAAGCGCCTCCAGGCGCCTCCGGGCTATGTCGCAATACTCGGGATTCAATTCAAAGCCGACAAAATCACGCCCGCAGCGACGCGCGGCGACAGCGGTAGTCCCGCTGCCCATGAACAGGTCCATCACCACGCCATCCGGCGGGCAGCTGGCCTTGACCATGCGTTCGATAATTTCCAGCGGCTTTTGCGTCGGGTGGTCGACCCGTTCCGCATGTTCCCGGTGCAAGCGCGATACGCTCCACAGGTCCTTGGGGTTGTAGCCCACTTCCAGCCATTTTGCGCCGACGAAAATCGAGCGCGAACGGGCCTTCTTGGTTTCGGCATCGTACGCGATACGCACGGCGTCGAGGTCGAAGTAGTAATCCTTGCGGCGCACGAAGAATCCAATCGTGTCGTGCACCGACGAGAAACTGCGGGTACTGCCGCCCATGGAAGGCACGCGGCGGTCCCAGATAATTTCGTTCATCATCGTCATGCGCTTTTTCAGCATGACGAAAATTTCCGGCGAGTAGCGCCAGGTCAGGAAGATGTACAGGCTGCCGTTCGGCTTCAGCTTCGGCAGGGCTGCATCGATCCATGCCTCCGTCCACGCCAGGTAGTCTTCCATCGTCTGCTGGTCGGACGCGTTGCCGTAATCCTTGCCCAGGTTGTAGGGCGGATCGGTCAGGATCAGGTCGACGGAACCATCCGGCACGCGGGCCAGTCCGGCCATCGCGTCCTCTTGGAAGACCTGGTTTTTCCAAGGATGGGATGAATGCGTCATTTCAGGCGCAGCTCCGCGCTGCGGGCGTGGGCTTGCAAGCC
The DNA here is from genome assembly GCF_001425005.1 of Duganella sp. Root336D2. GTDB lineage: Bacteria > Pseudomonadota > Gammaproteobacteria > Burkholderiales > Burkholderiaceae_D > Rugamonas. Next base: position 169,096 of record NZ_LMDB01000039.1, read on the forward strand.
TTCGCCGTAGGCCAGTTCGGCCGCCACCTTGCCCAGCGTCTGGGCGCCGGCTTCGCTGACGTGAATCACCGAGGAGCGCTTCTGGAAGTCGTATACGCCCAGCGGCGACGAGAAGCGTGCGGTGCGCGAGGTCGGCAGCACGTGGTTCGGGCCGCAGCAATAGTCGCCCAGCGATTCGGACGAGAAGCGGCCGAGGAACATGGCGCCGGCGTGGCGGATCTGCTCGGCCCACTGCTGCGGGTTCTCGGCCGAAATCTCCAGGTGTTCGGCGGCGATGCTGTTGGCGATGGCGCAGGCTTCCGCCATGTCGCGCACTTTCACCAGCGCGCCGCGGTCGCGCAGCGAGGTTTCGATGACAGCCTTGCGCGGCATGGCCGGCAGCAGTTTGGCGATGCTGGCTTCCACTTGCGCGATGTACCCTGCGTCAGGGCACAGCAGGATGGCTTGCGCCAGTTCGTCGTGCTCGGCCTGCGAGAACAGGTCCATTGCCACCCAGTCGGGGTCGGTGGTGCCGTCGCAAATCACCAGGATCTCGGACGGGCCGGCGATCATGTCGATACCGACGGTGCCGAACACGCGGCGCTTGGCTGCCGCCACATAGGCATTGCCCGGGCCGACGATCTTGTCGACGGGACGGATGGTTTCGGTGCCGTGCGCCAGTGCGGCCACGGCTTGCGCACCGCCGATGCCGATCACGCGGGTCACGCCGGCAATGGCGGCCGCGGCCAGCACCATCTGGTTCTTCACGCCGTCCGGCGTCGGCACGACCATGATGATTTCTTCGACGCCGGCCACTTTGGCCGGCACGGCGTTCATCAGCACCGACGAAGGGTAGGCAGCCTTGCCGCCGGGGACGTAGATGCCGACGCGGTCCAGCGGCGTAATGCGCTGCCCGAGGATGGTGCCGTCGGCTTCGGTGTAGGTGAAGCCTTGCAGTTCCTGCTTCTGGCGCTCGTGGAAGGCGCGGATGCGGTCGGCCGCGGTTTGCAGCGCGCTGCGCTGCGCGCCCGGCAGCGCGGCCAGTGCCGCGTCCAGCTCCGCCTGGCCGATGTCGAAATCGGCCATGCCGGCGGCGCTCATGCGGTCGAAGCGGTTGGTGTATTCCAGAACGGCTTCGTCGCCGCGCGCGCGCACGTCGGCGATAATTTTTGCGACGGCGCTTTCGATCGCGTCGTCGGTTTCCGCTTCAAAGGCCAGCAGCGCGTCCAGCGTTTCCTGGAAATCGTCCTGGGTGGAGTCGAGTTTTCGGATCATGGGCATCATTTGGCAGCGGCGCTGGCGCGTTCAAAAGCTTCGATAATCGGTTGCAGGCGGGCGCGCTTGAGCTTCATCGCAGCCTGGTTCACGACCAGGCGCGAAGAGATGTCCATGATCTCTTCCACTTCCACCAGGTTGTTGGCGCGCAGCGTGCTGCCGGTGGAAACCACGTCGACGATGGCGTCGGACAGGCCAACCAGGGGCGCCAGCTCCATCGAGCCATACAGCTTGATCAGGTCGACGTGCACGCCTTTCTTGCCGAAGTGCTCGCGCGCTATCGTGGTGAACTTGGTCGCCACGCGCAGGCGCGCGCCCTGGCGCACTGCGGTCTCGTAATCGAAGCCGGCACGCGTCGCCACCGACATGCGGCATTTGGCGATATGCAGGTCGACCGGCTGGTACAGGCCTTCGCCGCCGTGTTCCAGCAAGACATCCTTGCCCGCCACGCCGAAGTCCGCGGCGCCATACTGCACGTAGGTCGGCACGTCCGATGCGCGTACGATCAGTACGCGAATGCCGGGGTCCGAAGTAGGCAGGATCAGCTTGCGGGAGGTTTCCGGGTTTTCGAGGACTTTGATGCCGGCCGCTTCCAGCAGCGGCAGCGTGTCTTCGAAGATCCGGCCTTTCGACAGGGCGAGGATAAGTTCCATGGTTACTTGAGTCGGGTGATATTGGCGCCAACGGCGGACAGCTTGTCTTCCATGCGGTCGTAGCCGCGGTCCAGGTGGTAAATGCGGTCCACCAGGGTCTCGCCTTTGGCGGCCAGGCCGGCGATCACCAGCGAAGCCGATGCGCGCAAGTCGGTCGCCATCACCGGCGCGCCGATCAGCTGCCCGACGCCGTCGATGTAGGCGGTATTGCCGTCGATGGAGATCTTCGAGCCCAGGCGGTTCATTTCCTGCACGTGCATGAAGCGGTTCTCGAAAATGGTTTCGGTCACCTTGCTGCTGCCGCCGGCAATCAGGTTTACCGCCATGAACTGCGCCTGCATATCGGTCGGGAAGCCCGGGTATTCGGTGGTGCGGAAGGACACCGGTTTCGGGCGCTGGTCCATCCTGGCACGGATCCAGGTGTCGCCCACGGTCAGCTCCACGCCCATCTCGCGCAGCTTGTCCAGCGCCACGTCGAAGATGTCGGTGCGGGTATTGCGGATGGTGATGTCGCCGCCGGCTGCTGCGACTGCGCACAGGAAGGTCGCCGCTTCGATCCGGTCGGAGATGACATCGTGTTTGGCGCCGTGCAGGGAGGGCACACCCTGGATCACCAGGCGGTCGGTGCCGATGCCTTCGATCCTGGCGCCCATCGCCACCAGCAGGTTCGCCAGGTCGGTCACTTCCGGCTCGCGCGCGGCATTTTCCAGGACCGTCTCGCCTTCGGCCAGGGTGGCAGCCATCAGCAGGTTTTCGGTGCCGGTCACGGTGATCATGTCGGTGACGATGCGGGTGCCCTTCAGCTTCTTGCACTTGGCGTAGATATAGCCGCCGTCAATGGTGATCTCCGCACCCATGGCGCGCAGGCCCTTGATGTGCTGGTCGACCGGACGCGAACCGATGGCGCAGCCGCCCGGCAGCGACACCTTGGCTTCGCCGAAGCGCGCCAGCAGCGGACCCAGTACCAGGATCGATGCGCGCATGGTCTTCACCAGCTCATACGGCGCTTCGCACTTGTCGATCTTCGAGCCGTTCAGCGTGACCTTCTCGCCATCCTGCTGGACCGACAGGCCGGTCTGGCGCAGCAGCTTGAGCATGGTCGCCACGTCGTGCAGCAGCGGCACATTGGTCAGTTCCAGGTCGCCTGCGGTCAGCAGGCCAGCGCACAGGATGGGCAGGGCAGCGTTCTTGGCGCCGGAGATCTTGATGTCGCCGACCAGGCGCTTGCCGCCGGTGATGAGCAGTTTGTCCATATTCTTCTTATCCTTGGAATTCTTCAGGGGTCAGGGTTTTCATCGACAGTGCATGGATCTCTTCGCGCATGCGGTCGCCCAGCGCGGCATACACCAGCTGGTGGCGCTGGATCAGGCGCTTGCCGGCGAAGGCAGGCGACACGATCACGGCCTGGAAGTGCTGGCCGTCGCCTTCCACCTGCAGGTGGGTGCATTCAAGGCCGGCAGCGATATAGCTGTGGATTGCTTCTGGAGTTGTGGTCACTTTGAATTCCTCAATAAATCAGTGGCGCAGGCGATAGCCGCTGCGCAGAAGTTTGATGGCGAGCAGCGCCAGCACCACCAGGAAGGCGGAGACGATGGCGACGCTGATCCAGGGGTTCACGTCGGACTGCCCGAAGAAGCCATAGCGGAAGCCGTCGATCATGTAGAAGAACGGGTTCGCATGCGATATGGCCAGCCAGAACGGCGGCAGCGAATGGATCGAATAGAACACGCCGGCCAGGAAGGTCAGCGGCACGATCAGGAAATTCTGGAAGGCGGCCAGCTGGTCGAACTTCTCGGCCCAGATGCCGGCGATCAGGCCCATGGTGCCGAGGATGGCCGCGCCGAGCAGGGCGAACACCAGGATCCACAGCGGCGCCGTGAAGCTCAGGTGCGTGAACCAGGCGGTAATCGCGAACACGCCGAAACCGACGGTGATGCCGCGCACCATCGAGGCCAGCACATAGGCGGAGAAGATCTCCCAGTGCGACAGGGGCGTGAGCAGCACGAACACCAGGTTGCCGGTAATCTTGGACTGGATCAGCGACGACGACGAGTTGGCGAAGGAATTCTGCAGCACGCTCATCATCACCAGGCCCGGGATCAGGAAGGCGGTGTAGGTCACGCCCGGATAGACCTCGATGCGGCCCGACAGCACATGGCCGAAGATCAGCAGGTACAGCATGGCGGTCAGGATCGGCGCGGCAATCGTCTGCGTCGCGACCTTGTAGAAGCGCAGCGTCTCTTTGTAGACCAGGGTGCGGAAGCCGGTGGTGATCATACGATGTTCTCGTCCATGATTTGCAGGAAGATGTCTTCAAGGTCGGCCTGCTGCAGCTGCATCTCGTCGATGCTGATGCCGCCCTGGCGCAGGCGCGCGAGGATGCCTTCCACTTCCGCGTAATCGTTGATGCGCAGGCTGTACTTGTTGTCTTCCGGCGGATGGTTCAGCAGCGGCTGCAGCTCTTCCGGCAAGCTGTTGTGCGGCAGGTGCAGCACCAGCTGCGAGCCGGAGATGCGGCGGATCAGCTGCGACATGGTGTCCAGCGCCACCACCTTGCCCAGCTTGAGCATGGCGACGCGCTTGCACATGGCTTGCGCTTCTTCCAGGTAGTGCGTGGTCAGCACGATGGTGTGGCCTTCGCGATTCAGGCGCGAGATGAACTTCCACAGCGTCTGGCGCAACTCGACGTCGACGCCGGCGGTCGGCTCGTCCAGCACGATGACCGGCGGCTTGTGCACCAGCGCCTGCGCCACCAGCACGCGGCGTTTCATGCCGCCGGACAGGGCGCGCATATTGGTGTCGGCCTTGTTGGCCAGGCCCAGCTCTTCCATCACCTCGTCGATCCACTTGTCGTTGTTGCCGAGGCCGAAGTAGCCGGACTGCAGGCGCAGCGTTTCACGCACGGTAAAGAAGGGATCGAACACCAGCTCCTGCGGCACCACGCCCAGCTTCTTGCGCGCGGCGCGGAAATCCGACACCACGTCATGGCCGTGAATCCTCACTCCGCCGGCGTCGGCGCGGATCAGGCCGGCAATGATGGAGATCAAAGTGGTCTTGCCCGCGCCGTTCGGACCGAGCAAGCCAAAGAACTCGCCTTCTTCGATTTTCAGGGACACGCCGCCAAGCGCCTGCAGCGCCTTGTAGCGCTTCTGGACGTTGCTGATTTCGATTGCTGTCATGCTTACTTGTATAGATAACTGGGACAACGATGACCGTTGCAAAGGCGCGCGCGCAACAGGCGCGGTAGACGGTCAATTATAGGGGAAATTTGGCTCGGGCTCGCCGAGTCAACAATTTCAGGTGCCGGGTGCCGACAGGCGCAGCCTGTTGGCCCCTGATACCTCTAGGTCATGCGGGCGGGAGTGGGGCGGGGGTCAATGATGATGCAGGTCGGCGGGCGACACGAGCGTGCACACGCCGTAGAGCTTGGTCAAGCTCTGGAGCTGTCCTGGCAGGTTGCGCAGTTCCAGCTTGATGCCGTTCTGAGCGGCAGCGCGCTGCCATGCCAGCATGACTGACACGGCAGCGGAATCCACGGCTTCCACCTGGCTCAGGTCGAACACGGTCTGGCCGGCGCGCAGCGCAGCCAGGCCCTGCGCCAGCGCTTCCGTGGCGTTGGCCACGGTCAGCGACTTCAGCGCAAGCTGGTTGGAAACAGTGGTATCAGGCATTATTTACCTGCAGTCTTCAGCGGCTTGGAAGCGAGCTTCTTGTTCTTTTCGGACAGGGTCTTGATCAGGCCGTCGATGCCGCCTTTCGAGATTTCCGAAGAGAAAGTGCCTTTGTAGGCTTCTACCAGCCACGCGCCCAGCACGTTGATGTCATAGATCTTCCAGCCGGCATCGGTTTTGGCGACGCGGTAGTTCAGCTGGATCGGCTCGCCGCGTGCCTGGTTCACCTGGGAGCGCACTTCCACTTCGGTGTCGCCTGGGGACGAACGCATAGGCTTGAAGTCGACGGTCTGGTCTTTCACCTGGGACAGCGCGCCCGAGTAAGTGAAGATCAGCAGGGTGCGGAATTCAGCGGCCAGCTGCTTTTGCTGTTCCGGGGTCGCTTCGCGCCAGTAGCGGCCGGCTGCCAGCGAAGTCATGCGCTGGAAGTCGACGTAAGGCAGGATCTTGGTTTCCACCAGGTCCATGACTTTCTTCTGGTTGCCAGCCTGGATGTCCTTGTCGGACTTGGCAGTTTCCAGCACTTCGGAGCTGATGCGCTTGATCAGTACGTCCGGCGCTTCGTTGGCTGGAGCAGTAGCGGCAAATGCGCTGGTGGCGAACGCTACCGTTGCGACCGCGATCAGTTGTTTGATCAGATTCATTGTTCTTTACCTATGTAGGGTTGTGTTCCGGATCACAGGCTGGGTTTGCTTTCAGCCGGTTCCGGCATTATAGCCTGAGGCTGCTTTGGGGCCTCGTCCTCCACTTCAGGCTGCTTCTGCTTGTCCTTTGGACCGTCTTCCCCATCGTAAACCTGGCTGTTACGGCGCTGCATCCAACCGTCACGGATGAACTCGTAGCGGTCGAGGGCGGCATCTTCAAGCAGCGTGGAAGCGTCCAGCAGGGCTGCACGCTGGTCCACAACGCGAAGAACGGTGCCGACGTTGCGCACGTTGACAGGATCTTTGTATTGCCATGGGTCGGCAGTGATATCCGCCGGCAGGGCGGCAGTGTCGCGCACGGTCGACGGACCCAGCAGCGGCAGCATCAGGTAAGGGCCGGACGGCACGCCCCAGGAACCCAGGGTCTGGCCAAAATCTTCTTTATGTTTTTGCAAACCTGCTTCGGACGCAATATCGAGCACGCCCAGCAGGCCGAAGGTCGAGTTCATCGCCACGCGCATCAAGTCCGACATGCCATCGCCGACCTTGCCTTGCAGCAAGTTGTTGGCGGCAGTCCAGACGTCGCCCAGGTTACCGAAGAAGTTGCTCACGCCGGTCTGGAAGAAGCCCGGGGTCACGTTCTTGTAGACGGTGGCGGTCGGCTTCAGCGCATATTCATCAACCTTGTCGTTGAAGTTGAAGACGGCGCGGTTGAAGCCTTCATACGGGTCGCGTGGATTGGTGCCGGCGCAGCCGCTCAGCGCGCCTGCCACCGCCAGGCTCAGGGCAAGTGTACGGAATTTGCTCATTGGGAGTCCTTTCCTTCAGCTGCCTTGCTATAGATGAACTGGTTGATCAAGTCTTCCAGCACGGTGGCCGACTGGGTGCGGGCAATGCGGTCGCCCGCTGCCAGGTTCTTGTCGTCGCCACCGGCTTCGATACCGATGTACTGCTCGCCCAGCAGGCCGGCAGTCAGGATCTTGGCCGAGCTGTCTTTAGGGAACTTGAAGCCTTCTTCCATATCCAGGGTAACGACTGCCTTGTACACCTTGTCGTCAAAGCCAACCGAGGCCACACGGCCCACCACCACACCGGATGCCTTTACCGCAGCCTGCGGGCGCAGCGAACCGATATTGTCGAAGCGGGCGGTCACCTGGTAGGTCTTGCCCATGGTCATGGAGCCAAGGTTACCGGCTTTCAGCGCCAGGAACATCAGCGCAGCAGCGCCCATCACGATGAACAGGCCAACCCAAACGTCGAGAGATTTACGTTGCATATCAAATCCTTAGTCAGCGGTGTCAAGTCCTGACACCGGTTTTTACTTACTGAACATCAGCGCCGTCAGCATGAAGTCGAGCCACCAGATCATCAGGGAAGAGATGACCACAGTGCGCGTTGTCGCGCCGGATACGTCTTCCGGGGTAGGCTGGGCTTCATAGCCTTGGTACAGCGCGATATAAGTGATGGCTACGCCGAACACCACACTTTTCACGAATCCATTGAATACATCTTTCCACACGTCGACGCCGCCCTGCATCTGCGACCAGAACGCGCCTTCGTCGACACCGATCAGCCCAACGCCGATCAGGTAGCCGCCGAGGATACCGACCGCACTGAACATGCCGGTCAGCAGCGGCACCGAAATGACGCCCGCCCAGAAACGCGGCGCCAGCACGCGCTGGATCGGGTTCACGGCCATCATTTCCATGGCGGACAGCTGTTCGCCCGCTTTCATCAGGCCGATCTCCGCGGTCAGCGAAGTACCGGCGCGGCCGGCGAACAGCAGGGCCGTGATGACCGGGCCCAGTTCGCGGGTCAGGCCCAACGCCACCAGCAGGCCCAGCGATTCGGAGGCGCCGTACTTGTTGAGAGTGTAGTAACCCTGCAGGCCCAGCACCATGCCAACAAACAGGCCGGACAGGATAATGATCAGCAGGGAGTAGTTACCGATCACATGCAGCTGTTCGACCAGCAGGCGCGGACGGCGCAGCAGGCCGGGCGACAGCCCCAGCATGACGAACAGGGTACGGAAGGAAAGGCCGATGCTTTCCACGTAATCGCGCGCGCCGCCACCTACGCTGAGCAGGAAACGGCGCATCATTTGCGTGCTCCCAGGCCGAGGTCTTCGGCCAGCGATTTGCCCGGATAGTGGAACGGCACTGGGCCATCCGCTTCCGCGTGCACGAATTGCTTCACGTAAGGGTCAGTCGAAACCATCATATCTGCCGGGGTGCCGTGGGCAACGATCTTGCCCTGCGACAGGAAATAGACATAGTCGGCGATCATGAACGACTCTTTCACGTCGTGCGAAACCAGGATCGTGGTCGAGCCGAGCGCATCGTTCAGGTTGCGGATCAGGTTGGCGGTCACACCCATCGAGATCGGGTCGAGGCCGGCGAACGGCTCGTCATACATGATCAGTTGCGGATCCAGCGCGATCGAGCGCGCCAACGCTACCCGGCGCGCCATGCCGCCGGAAATTTCGCCCGGCTTCAGCTTGGCTGCATTGCGCAGGCCCACCGAGTGCAGTTTCATCAGCACCAGGTCGCGGATCAGTTCTTCCGGCAGGTCGGTATGTTCGCGCAGCGGGAAGGCCACGTTTTCATACACGCTCAGGTCGGTGAACAGCGCGCCATGCTGGAACAGCATGCCCATTTTGCGCCGCAGCACATACAAGTCCCTGGTCTTCAACTTGTGAACGACCTGGCCTTCCACGCTGACGGCACCTTTTTGCGGGCGGATCTGGCCGCCTACCAGGCGCAGGACGGTGGTTTTACCGCTGCCGGAACCACCCATGACAGCCACCACTTTCCCGCGCGGGAAGTCCATATGGAGACCGGACAGGATCGCCCGCTTCCCATAGCTGAAGTGTAAGTCACGGATTTCGACTAAATTTGACACTGATATGTCGCTCTTTGTTCTTGAGGCCACATTGTAATTCAGAAACGGTTCTCTCTGCTTGGAGCCCCGTAGCGGCCTGGGTGGTACAGCTAAAGAGGTAAATTTTACAACACTAATAACCGCAAAGTCAGCAATTTACAAATTGAAACGCTTGTTGATTGGAGTTCAGTGCTGCAAGGCAGCAAATTCCTGCTATTTTAATAACTTTGGCTCATTCATAGGAAAAAAGGCATGAAAATTCGTCGGACGGTCCTCGCTTGCTCCCTGGCAGCTATTTCGGTCCAAGCCTTGGCGGAAAGCGACAAGATCGAAGTTGTCACTGTCACTGCGCAAAAGCGCAAGGAAGATCCGAACAAGGTGGCGATGAGTATTTCCGCCATCAGCGGCGCCTCGCTGCTGTCGCAGCAGGTCGACGATTTCACCGACCTGACACGGGCCGTGCCGAATATTTCCTTCACGGCCGCCACCGGCAACGGCGGCGCCGGGCCCGGCACTTCCAATATCGAAATCCGCGGCATCAGCTCGGCGGCCGGCCAGGCCACCGTCGGCATCTACCTTGGCGACGTGTCGCTGACGGTGGGTAACCTGTATACCATGGGCACGGTGGAACCGAAGTTCTTCGACATCGACCGGGTCGAAGTGCTGCGCGGCCCGCAAGCCACGCTGTACGGCGCCAGCTCCATGGGCGGCACCATCAAGTTCGTGCCGAACGAGCCGGACCTGAAAGAGCGCGAAGCCACGGCCTATGCCGAAGCCTCCTCCACCAAAGGCGGCAGCCCAAGCTATTCCAGCAGCGTGGTCGGCAACTTCCCGCTGGTCGACAATGAACTGGCGCTGCGCATCGGCGCCCAAGCCCAGCGCTCGGGCGGCTTCATCGACCAGGTGGACGGCGACGGCAAGGTGCTGGCCAGCGACATCAACAAGATCAAGGACCAGGAACTGCGCGTAGCCCTGAAATGGGCGCCGACGCGCGACCTGAGCATTACGCCATCGATCTATTACCAGCGCGTGGACGCCAAGGATATCGCCGCCTTCAACCTGGACCGTCCGCCATACCAGGCGCAGAAGCAGGTGCGCGAGCCTTCCATCGACAAATTGCTGACGCCGAACCTGGCGGTCAACTGGGACCTGGGCGCGGCCGACCTGACTTCCAGCACCAGCTATTTCCTGCGCAAGTTCGACCGCACGCAGAACGGCTCGGCCTACAACAGCTATTCGCTGTCGACCTTCCTGACCTCGACCGCCGATGGCGGCAATGCTCCGCCGCAGCTGATCGAAGCGATTGCCGGCCTGCCGTCGGCGGTCTACCTGAATAATGCGGTGCGTCAGATCTCGCAGGAATTCCGCCTGGCCTCCAAGCCTTTTGCAGCCGGCGGTTCGCCTGTGACCTGGCTGGTGGGCTACTACTTCTCGAACCAGCACACCAACCTGAATGAGAATGACCCGATCTTCGGCATCAACGACACCTTCACCCAGTTCGGCTTCTCCAGCGCAGATCCGGACCTGCTGCCGGGCGCCTATCCCGGCGCTTTCCCGAACGACAATTCATTCGCCGGCGAATTCCACTACCGCGAAAAGCAGAATTCGATCTTCGGCGAAGCGAATTACTATTTCTCGCCCACGCTGCACGCCACCATCGGCGCGCGCTACCTGAAGGGCGAGTCTGCGCTGGCACAGCGCAACAGCCTGTACCTGGCCGGCGCCGGCAACAACAGCACCACCAAGCTGTCGTCGCACGCCTTCACGCCGAAATACGCGGTGACCTGGGAAGCCACGCCTGACCACACCATCTACGGCTCCGTTGCCAAAGGCTTCCGCCTGGGCGGCTCCAATGTATTCGTGCCGCCCACCACGTGCGGCCCGGACCTGGAGGAGAACGGCCTGACCGCCGGCCCGCCGACCTACGCCTCCGACAGCCTGTGGAGCTATGAGGTCGGCAGCAAGTCGCGCTTCATGCAGGGCCGCGTTGCCGTCAATGCCGACGTGTTCTACGTGAAGTGGAAGAACATCCAGCAAGGCGTCTACCTGCCGACCTGCGCCTACTCATACAACGCCAACGCCGGCAACGCCACCAGCAAAGGTTTCGAGTTCGACGTCAAGGCCAAACCGATGGCCGGCCTGACCCTGGGTGCGGCCGGCGGCTATGTGAAAGCCGAACTGTCGAACGACGACGGCATCGCCAATGGCGTCGTCGGCGCAGTCAAAGGCGCGCAAGTGCAGGGCGTGCCGAAGTACAATGGCACCGTCACCGCGCAATACAATTTTTCGACCGCCGGCGGCCGCAGTGCGTTCGTGATGGGCGGCGTGCAGTGGGTCGGCCCAAGTAAAGGCTCGCTCAATCCCGAGCAGACCGATTACGAGCGCCCTGGGTACCACACCGCCAACTTCAGCACGGGCATCTCGATTGACCGCTACCAGCTGACTGCCTTCATCAAGAATGCCTTCGACGAAGACAAGGTCATCCAGCACCCGCAGGTCGCCTCGATCGTGCAGGGCTACCGTTTGGCGCCGCGCAGTATCGGCATGAGCATCGCAGCGAAGTTCTGAAGTATGGCGAAATCGCATGGTGGCGCACGACTTTTGGTGGACGGCCTGCCTTACCAGGGTCGTCGCGTTAATTTCGACCGCACGGCAGAAGATTCGAAAAGCTACCAGAAAAACCTGTACGCGCAACTGCTTGCTGCGCAGGCAAACCATCGCCCAGTTGCGGTGGGTTCCCAGCGCCAAGCGCCAGTCACAGTGAGATCAATCCGTTGAAAATAGCGATCCTGGGTGGTGGCGTTGCGGGCGTCAGCTCCGCCATTCTTCTTAAGCAGATGGGCTTTGACGTTTCCATCTATGAGCGGCATGCTGCCTCATCGAACATAGGCGCCGGCATAGTCGCCTGGCCCAACGCGTGCTTCGTTCTCGAGCAGCTCGGCGTGCTGGACGCCGTCAAGTCGGTCGCGGGCTCCCCGGCAAGCATGCGGCGGCTTTCCCGTAGCGGCGAATTCCTGGGTTCGATAGATATCGAACTGATCAACAAGCAGATGGGCTATCCCAGCCTTTCAATACTGCGGAGCGACTTCCAGGGCATCCTCGAATCGAAGCTGGCATCCTTGGGCGGCTTCGTGGAATTCGGGAAAACGGTCATAAGCATCAGGCCGCGAAGCGCAGGGCAAGCGGAAGTCCAGTTCCAGAATGGCCAGGCGATAACGGCCGACGTCATTATTGGCGCCGATGGTCGTATGGCTTCCCCTGCAAGGCGCTACGTGCATGGTAATAACACCCCCGTCTACCAGGGATTTATCAATTGGGTTGGGGTTTGCGAGCTTGAAGGAGATTACTTCGACAGGATTGAAGTCTCGGATTACTGGGGCGTGGGAGAGCGCTTCGGCATAGTTGCTGTCGCAGGAAATAAGGCGTACTGGGCTGGCGGTGTCGCTTGCACCGAGATCTCGCCAAAGGTGCCGGCCCATTACAAGGATGAACTGGCCTCCGCCTTCGCTGGCTGGCCTGCCCCGATCCAGGCAATGATTGAACACACCCCGCTTGAGCGGATGAACAAGATTTACGTCCACGACCACGACCCCATCGGGACCTGGCATAGGGACAACGTTATAGCGATAGGCGATGCGGCACATGCTTCTCTTCCAACATCTGGCCAAGGCGCATGCCAGGCGCTGGAAGACGCATGGCATCTTGCGGCATGCCTGAAAGAGTCCAGCCAGGACCTGCCGCAGGCATTTGCAAAGTTTACCGAAATCCGTTTGGACAAAACCACCGGCATTACGGTCGCAGGCCGCCGGCTCGCCGCATCGCTATTCAATCGGGACCAGGAATTCTGCAGGGTCCGGAACGACATCAGCAAGAACACGGACTTCCAGGCACTGGCCGAAGCCATGGCCACGGGTTGGAGTCATCACTTACCACTCATGCCCCGCCAGGCTCGCGAACTATAGCTGCTTCTACGCCATTCCTATGTGGACTGCGGCCTGGCCGTGGGCAGGACCGAGAGTCCGTCGATCCGTCTCGCCTGGCCGGCGGCAACGTCAAATGCAATAATGGCGTCTTCAAAGCAGACATCGAACACGCATAAGCCGCCATTGGCCCGAAGCCGTTGGGCACGGAAATAGTGAGCGCCGTTCAGCGCCGCCGGCGCTGCCTCCCAACCCATGGGTTGGCCCCAGCGCGTGACCTGGAAACCGTGCGCCTCAAACCAGCGCGCCATACCAGCCAGCCGCTCGGGGTTATCCGGCACCAGCAGGTCGACATCGGACGGCAAGCCAGCCTCCTCTTCCAGCGCCAGCCAGCGCGCAAAGCCGCCATAGACTATCGCCTCGGGAAAGTCCGCCGCCAATTCGTGCAGGCAGCGCAGGCTGTCTTGCAGATCGATCGGCCTGGGCTCCTTACGGGCAATCAGCGCGTACTCGTGGGAGCGGTTGCTCTGCACCGCCATTGGCGGCAGTGCTTGCGCTGGACGTGGGTAGAGCAGGATGCGCTCGTCAACGAGAGTGAAATGCTCCGCCAGCATGCGTCCAATATCCCATGCCATCGGCACGAAATGGGCGCCGATACGCAAATTTTCCGCCATCACGACCAGGTGCCCGCCATCGCGCAACGCCGGCTTCAGCGCCTTCAGCACGCGATAGAACATGCCGAGGAAATCCGCATAGCTGCGCGCGCTATACAACTGCGCCGCCGCGTCATCGCTGCATTGCCAGCGGCAGCCGAAATAGGGGACATTCGTCAATATGAGGTCAGCCTGGGGCAGGGATGCGGCCAATTCGACCAGGTCGCCGGATAGTACAAGCTGGTTGCGCGCACCGAGCCGCTGCAAGCGCTCCGTCGCGATAGCAGCGCGCGCTTGCTCCAGCTCGATACCGATGCCGCGCCGTCCCTCGAGCGAAGCGGCGACCAGGGTTGTGCCAAAGCCGTTGAACGGATCGACCACCAGCCCGGCCGCAGGTGAAAAGTGCCGGATAAAGGGCCGCATCTGTTCGACCCAGCCGCAATCGCGCGCGCCGAAGGCATCGCGCGCCGCCAAGTCGGGCGGCAGGTCGAATGCCTGGTCACGCTCGCGCAGCAGGAGCCAGCTGTTGTCATCCATTGGCCTGCTCCTGCCGGCTTGCTGCAAACAGCACATGACGCTCCGGATTCCAGTCGCCGCACAAATTGCCGTTGGCATGGAATACCAGCTTGTAGACGTTCCCGGAATCGTGCTGCCGGTGCATCTGCGAATAGTCGGACGCCTCGAACGTAACCTGCATATCCCTGAACCTGCCGCGCAGGTTCCAGAAGTAATAGCCTTCGGTAACCTGTTCGAAGGCGAAATCGCCGGCGAATACCGGCGCGGCAAGGCATTGCGCCAGCAGGGCATTCATCGACACGCGCGCCGCACCGATGTAGCGCGCCGTGACATTGGCCCTGTAGCCGTCGTCCAGTTTCGAGAATTCGCGGAAGATGACAGAGCGGATACCCAATCCATGGGCCCACGCCAGATAGCGCATGATGTCGTCCACCCGCGACACCCCGCCCTGCTGCACGATGCAAACCAGCTTCACATTCACGCTGTCCGCCAGGCTGCGCACCATCGCTTCAAAAGGCTGCTGGTACTGGACTTCGATGCCATGCCTGAAGCGCATGATCGACTGGTTGGCCGCTTCATCAAAGTGGTGCCGTGACAGCTCCACCCAATCCAGGCCGAAGCCTGCCAGCCGTTGCAGCAGTGCTTCGCCTTGCGAGGGTACGGCCAAGCCCGCGCCGTTCGAGTACAGCACGCGGTTCAGCACTGGAGAAACGGCCGCATGCCGCGCAAGAACGTCGAGCATCGCACCCATCCAGCCTGCATCGTCGGTGGTTTCCAGCCCGGACAATGAATATGAAAGAGGCAAACCTCGCAGTTCATGGAGCGCGCTTTCCAGGCCGGCGAAGTAGTCCGGGCCAGGCCGCAATCCGCTGGATGGACGCGCGGCGCCTGTTTCGACCAGGGTCTCCGAACAGAAGCGGCAACGTGCGGAACATGGCTGCGCCGAAGCGTAAGGCGTAAAGGTGACCGGCTGGGCGATGCGGTAAGCCTGGCCGCCGATCCTGTGCCAGCGCCAGCGCTCTTCGTCGGCAGGATCGGGGGCGCGGAACGCGACGGTTGGAACAGACTTTGGCAATGCCGAAAGTACGGGTGCCGCAAACAGCTTTGCCGAAATGTCGCCAGTGAGGGGCCGGATGGGGATGATGCTGTATTCATTCATACGAATTGCCTTTGCAAAGCCTATGAAGACAGTCTAAGTCACTTAGGATAGTTTTGCAACTAAGTGTCTGCTTAGTATAATCTTCATACTAAGACCTCCCAAGATACCGGCAATGCAACAAGTGATCTGCACCGTCGACGTTGTCCTGCTGGCCCTGCAGGACGATGTGCTGAAAGTGGCGCTGCTTAACCGCAGCCACGAACCTTTCCAGGGCGTAGCCGCGCTGCCGGGAGGCTACATCCATCCCCGCGAAGATGGCGATGCGCAGGATGCCGCTTTGCGGGTCCTGAGAGAGAAAACAGGAATAACGCCGCCCTACCTGGAGCAGCTGGCCACCTTTTCAGGCCCAGCGCGCGACCCGCGCGGCTGGTCGGTATCGATTGTTTATTATGCATTGGTTCCGCCCGGGCTCATTGGCGATGGCGCGCATCCGGACATGCGGCTCGCCAGTGTCGACAAGCCCTTGAAGCTGCCGTTCGATCACCTGGAAATTATCCGTGCGGCAGTCGCCCGTTTGCGCAGCAAGAGCCAGTATTCGTCCCTGCCCTGCTACCTGGCAGGCGACACATTCACGCTGCCGCAGCTGCAGCGCGTGTATGAATCGCTGATGGGCGAATCGATCAACAAGGTCAGCTTCCGGCGCAAGATCGGCGAAATGGACATGCTGGAACCGGTCGAAGGTGCTTACTCGAGCGGCGCCGCGCACCGGCCGGCCCAGCTCTATCGCCTGAAGCCTGGCCGGTACGAGCAGCTTGCCCTGCTGGAAAGAGGGATGTGAATGCGGCCAATCCGGTCAAGCGCACAGGACTGTGCGCTTGACCAGGGCGGGAATCAGTTCACCGTGATCTTGCCGGTCCCTGCATTACCCAATACTGATGCCTTCACGGCCGATGCATTCATCGGCGTCACCGAGTACGGCACGCTCCAGCCGACCTGGTTGCTGAAGCTGCATTTGCCGGCTACGTCGAGCGCGGCGCCATTCAGCAGCGAGCCCGCATCGGTAATCGCGCCGGTCTTGCTGGACGAACCTGGGTTGGTCACGACATTCGGGCAGCTCGAAGCGCCAGCGATATCGAAGGCGTTGTGCTGCGAGATGATCTTGGCCTTGTAGGCGACGCCAATGCTGTAGTGGTTCGGGTAGACGGCGTGCGAACGCGAGCCTTCGAAGTAGTTGTTATACAAGTGCACCTTGCCGAACCGTACGCGAGGACCTCGTTCCGCCACGTTCAGGAAGTGGTTGTTGTGGAAGGTGACAGTCAGGTGGCCATCGTCCGTAGTGCGGCTGTCGGAAGAGCCAATCAGGTTGTTCTTCTGGTGCAGTTCGAAGCGGTTGTTCGATACGGTCACGTAGTCCGAGCCATTCTTCACATCCAGCGCACCGTCGTGGCACTGCTTGACCTTGCCGTTTTCGACCGGCAGCTTGTCGTCCGTTATCGAGCCGTCGGTAAAGACGTTGTGGTCGACCCAGACGTTGCGGGAGCCGGAGACGGTGATGCCGTCATACTCCGAATTCCAGTTGCCGCTGCTGCCATCGTTCGGATCCCAGACAGGGTAGAGCGAGCATGGATTCTGGATCGTCAGGTTGCGGATGATGACGTTCTGCACGCCACTCAGCACGATGTTGCCATTGACCAGGCGTGCATCGCTGCCTACGCCGATCAGGGTGGTGTTGCTGCCAGGTTTGATTTGCAGGCGCAAGCCTTCATCGGTAGCGCTCTTGAACGGGCCGCCGTTGTCCGCGGCAGCCATATTGATGGTGCCCTGCAGCTTGATGATCTTCGGATTATCGCCTTGCGCCTTGAGCGCGGCGACCAGTTGCGAACCGGTGTTGACCAGGTAGATAGCCGAGGAAGGCGCTGCGGCGCCGCCCGTCGTGCCGCTGCCTTGTCCTGCCCAGCCGGTGGAAGGCGCGGCCTCCTTGGTGGCGTTGGCGGATGGCGCCGGGGTTGGGGTTGGAGTTGGGGTCGGCGTTGGCGTCGGCGTCGGGTCAGTGCCGGCCAGCGCTCCGATGGCGCACTTCTTGGTCACGCCGGGGTAAGGATCGCTGCCAAACGTGCCGGTGTCGCACTTGATGTCGCCCACGAGGGTCTTGATGACCCACTTGTCTTTGATGCCGTAAGAAACCGAGCGGCTGCTGCTGCCAACTCTACAGGTGCCGCCCTGGTCGGAGCACTTGGAATAGCCACTTGGCCAATCGGCCGCAAGTGAGCTGGCGGAATAGATCAACATCAGGGCGCCGCAAATGAAGCTTTTCTTCATAGCCTAGATATCTCCAGAAATTGTTAAAGAGGAAGTGACATGTCAGAAACTTAGTTCAAACAACCCATGTCGTCAGACATCCTATAACAATACCTGAAATTGCGCAAAAAGATTTCCAAAAAGTAATTCGTGCGACGGAAACGCCGCAGTATCGGGTGGAACGGGGCCGTAGTTGTATGACAACTGCTTAAGAAAGGTCAAGCGTGCGCGCAGGCACGCTTGACTTTTGGGAAGGGATTAACGCGGCAGGACCGAACTGCCCATCAGGTACTCGTCGACAGCGCGGGCGCACTGGCGGCCTTCACGGATCGCCCACACCACCAGCGACTGGCCGCGGCGCATGTCGCCTGCTGCGAATACGCCTGGCTTGCTGGTCTTGTAGCTGTTGTCGCCTTCGGTCTGGGCGCGCGCATTGCCGCGTGCATCCTTGTCGATGCCGAAGGCATCCAGCACCTGGGCCACCGGCGAAACGAAGCCCATGGCCAGCAGCACCAGGTCGGCCTTCATTTCGAATTCCGAGTTCGGCACTTCGGTCATCTTGCCGTCTTTCCATTCGACGCGGCAGGCGACCAGCTTTTCGACCTTGCCGTTCTTGCCTTCCAGGCGCTTGGTGGCGACAGCCCAGTCACGCTCGCAGCCCTCTTCATGCGAGGAAGAGGTGCGCAGCTTGGTCGGCCAGTAAGGCCATACCATCGGCTTGTTTTCCTGCTCCGGCGGCATTGGCATCAGTTCGAACTGGGTGACGCTGGCGGCACCATGGCGGTTCGAGGTGCCGACGCAGTCGGAACCGGTATCGCCGCCGCCGATCACGACCACGTGCTTGCCGGTGGCCTTGATCTGGTCCTTGACCTTGTCGCCGGCATTGACCTTGTTCTGCTGCGGCAGGAAGTCCATCGCGAAATGCACGCCTTTCAGCTCGCGGCCCGGCACCGGCAGGTCGCGCGGTGCTTCAGCGCCGCCGGCCATCACCACTGCATCAAAGTCTTTTTCCAGGTCTTCAGGGAAGATGGTTTCCTTGGAGCCGTTGGCGACACTCGCCGGGAAATCCTTGCCGATCAGGACCGAGGTGCGGAACTTCACGCCTTCCGCTTCCATCTGCTCGACGCGGCGGTCGATGTGGACCTTCTCCATCTTGAAGTCAGGAATGCCGTAGCGCAGCAGGCCGCCGATGCGGTCGGCCTTCTCGAACACGGTGACGTCGTGGCCGACGCGCGCCAACTGCTGCGCGGCGGCCAAGCCTGCAGGACCGGAGCCGACTACGGCAACTTTCTTGCCGGTTTTGACTTCGGCCGGCTGCGGCACGACCCAGCCGTGCTCCCAGCCTTCGTCGATGATCTTGTGTTCGATCGACTTGATCCCGACCGGCAGCTCGTGGATGCCCAGGGTACAGGCGCTTTCGCAAGGCGCGGGGCAGATGCGGCCCGTGAACTCGGGGAAGTTGTTGGTCGAATGCAGCGTATTCAGCGCTTCACGGTAGTGGCCGCGATAAACCAGGTCATTCCAGTCCGGGATGATGTTGTTGACCGGGCAGCCCGAATTACAGAAGGGGATGCCGCAGTCCATGCAGCGTGCGCCCTGCACCTTGGCCTGGTCGTGGCTCAGGTGGATGACGAACTCCTTGTAGTTCTTGAGGCGAGCCTCGGGTGCCAGGTAGCTTTCTTCCTGGCGCTGGAATTCCATGAAACCGGTGATCTTACCCATTTTTCTGATCCTCTCTTACGCAGCGATTGCTTGAGTTTCCGCTTCGATCGCGGCGTTGTCTGCCATTTCCACCAGGGCGCGTTTGTACTCGCTCGGGAACACTTTGACGAACTTGGCACGGCTCTCGTTCCAGTTGTCGAGCAACAGGCGCGCGCGCGTGCTGCCGGTGTGTTTGAAGTGGCGCTCAATCAAGCGTTTGAGGATGGTTTCATCGGCCTCCGGTTCGCCATTGCGATGCTGGCTGTGCCAGGTGGCCTTGTCGACCTGCTGGTCGGCGGCCGCCTTCACTTCTTCCAGGCTCACCATGGACATATTGCACTTGCTGTGGAATTCGCCGTCCGGGTCGTACACATAGGCAATACCGCCCGACATGCCCGCCGCGAAGTTGCGGCCGGTGGCGCCCAACACCACCACGGTACCGCCGGTCATGTATTCGCAACCGTGGTCGCCCAGGCCTTCCACGATCGCGGTGGCGCCGGAGTTACGCACGGCGAAGCGCTCGCCGGCCACGCCGTTGAAGAAGGCTTCGCCGGCAACGGCGCCGTACATGACGGTGTTGCCGACAATGATGTTATTCACAGCCCAGCCGCGGAACTCGGTGTTCGGGCGCACGATGATGCGGCCGCCCGACAGGCCTTTGCCGACGTAGTCGTTGCCTTCGCCCACCAGGTCGATGGTGATGCCGGCTGCCAGGAAGGCCGCAGCCGACTGGCCCGCGGTGCCTTGCAGCTGGATGTGGATGGTGTCGTCCGGCAGGCCGGCATGGCCGTACTTCAGGGCCACTTCGCCCGACAGCATGGTGCCGACAGTGCGGTTGACGTTCTTCACCGGCGAGATGAAGGAGACGCGCTCGCCTTTCTCCAGCGCCGGCCGGGCTTGCGCGATCAGTTTCAGGTCCAGCGCCTTGTCCAGGCCATGGTCCTGCTGTTCGCTGTGGAAGATGGTCATGCCGTCGTCCACTTTCGGCTGGAAGAACACATTGCTGAAGTCCAGGCCCTGTGCTTTCCAGTGGGTGATGGCTTTCGACTTGTCCAGCAGGTCGGCCCGGCCGATCAGTTCCTGGAAGGTGCGGATGCCCAGTTGCGCCATCAGCTGGCGCGCTTCTTCAGCGACGAAGAAGAAGTAGTTCACCACGTGTTCCGGCTTACCCTGGAACTTCTTGCGCAATTCCGGATCCTGCGTCGCAACGCCGACAGGGCAGGTATTCAGGTGGCACTTGCGCATCATGATGCAGCCTTCCACCACCAGCGGTGCGGTAGCGAAGCCTACCTCGTCGGCGCCCAGCAGGGCGGCGATCACCACGTCGCGGCCGGTACGCATCTGGCCGTCGGCCTGCACTCGCACACGGCTGCGCAGGCCGTTCAGCACCAGGGTTTGCTGGGTTTCGGACAGGCCCAGTTCCCAAGGCGTACCCGCATGCTTGACGGAGGACAGCGGCGAGGCGCCGGTGCCGCCGTCATGGCCGGCCACCACGATGTGGTCGGCCTTGGCTTTCGACACGCCGGCAGCGACGGTACCGATACCGACTTCCGACACCAGCTTGACCGAGATCGAAGCGCGCGGATTGGCGTTCTTCAAATCGTGGATCAGCTGCGCCAGGTCTTCAATCGAATAAATGTCGTGGTGCGGCGGCGGCGAGATCAGGCCCACGCCCGGTACCGAGAAGCGCAGCTGCGCGATGTATTCGGACACCTTGTGGCCCGGCAGTTGGCCGCCTTCGCCCGGCTTGGCGCCCTGCGCCATCTTGATCTGGATCTGGTCGGCGGAATTCAGGTACTCCGCGGTCACACCGAAGCGGCCGGATGCCACCTGCTTGATGCGCGAACGCAGCGAGTCGCCTTCCTGCAGCGGGATATCCGCTTCCACCTGCTCCTTGCCCAGTTCGGAAGCCAGGGTCGCGCCGACCTTGATCGGGATGCCTTTCAGCTCGTTGCTGTAACGGCGCGGGTCTTCGCCGCCTTCACCGGTGTTGGACTTGCCGCCGATGCGGTTCATGGCGATGGCCAGGGTGGCGTGCGCCTCGGTCGAGATCGAACCCAGCGACATGGCGCCGGTAGCGAAGCGCTTGACGATTTCCTTGGCCGGTTCCACTTCGTCCAGCGGGATCGCCTTGGCCGGGTCGATCTTGAACTCGAACAGGCCGCGCAGCGTCAGGTGGCGCCTGGTCTGGTCGTTGATCAGCTGGGCGTACTCTTTATAGGTCGAGTAATTGTTGGAACGGGTCGAGTGCTGCAGCTTGGCGATAGCATCCGGCGTCCACAGGTGGTCTTCGCCGCGCACGCGGTAGGCGTATTCGCCGCCCGCGTCCAGCGCGTCGGCCAGCACCGGGTCGTTGCCGAAGGCCAGCTTGTGCAGGCGCAAGCCTTCTTCGGCCACCTCGAACAGGCCGATGCCTTCCACGTTCGACTGGGTGCCGCGGAAGTATTTGTCGACCAGCTGGCGGTTCAGGCCAACGGCTTCGAAGATCTGCGCTCCGCAGTAGGACATGTAGGTGGAGATGCCCATCTTCGACATCACCTTCATCAAGCCTTTGCCAACGGCCTTGGTGTAGTTGTAGATGGCGTTTTCCGGAGTCAGGTCGCCTGGCAGAGAGTGCGCCAGTTCGGCCAGCGACTCCATCGCCAGGTAAGGGTGGACGGCTTCGGCGCCGTAGCCCGCCAGCAGGGCGAAATGGTGGGTTTCGCGGGCGGAGCCGGTTTCCACCACCAGGCCGGTGGAGGCGCGCAGGCCTTTGCTCACCAGGTGCAGGTGGATGGTGGACGTTGCCAGCAGGGCCGGGATCGCCACGCGGTCCGGGCCGACGGTGCGGTCGGAGATGATCAGGATGTTGTGGCCGGATTTCACCGCGTCGACTGCTTCCGCGCACAGCGATGCCAGCGACGCTTCCACGCCTTCCTTGCCCCAGGCCAGCGGGTAGCAGATGCTCAGCTCATAGGACTTGAACTTGCCGCCGGTGTGCTGGCTGATGGTGCGCAGGCGCGCGATGTCGTCGAAGCCCAGCACCGGCTGCGCCACTTCCAGGCGCATCGGCGGATTGACGTTGTTGGTATCGAGCAGGTTCGGTTTCGGGCCGATGAAGGACACCAGCGACATCACCATCGCTTCGCGGATCGGGTCGATCGGCGGGTTGGTCACCTGGGCGAACAGCTGCTTGAAGTAGTTGTACAACGGCTTCAGTTTGTTGGAAGTGACGGCCAGCGGCGAATCGTTGCCCATCGAGCCGACAGCTTCTTCGCCATTGATCGCCATTGGCGCCAGGATGAAGCGCATGTCTTCCTGCGTATAGCCGAACACCTGCTGGCGGTCCAGCAGCGATGCCGATGGCTTCTCGCCGGCGGCCGGGCCGTACTTGGCCACGTTGGCTGCGGTCTGGCTTTCGCTCATTTTCAGCTCGCCCAGCTTGATGCGCACCGCGTTGATCCATGCCTTGTATGGCTTGGCGTTGGCGTAGGTGTCTTTCAGCTCCTTGTCGTCGATGATGCGGCCGGCTTCCAGGTCGATCAGGAACATCTTGCCTGGTTGCAGGCGCCATTTCTGGATGATCTTCGACTCAGGAATCGGCAGCACGCCCGATTCGGACGCCATCACCACCAGGTCGTCGTCGGTCACGATATAACGCGCAGGCCGCAATCCGTTCCTGTCCAGGGTGCCGCCGATATAGCGGCCGTCGGTGAAGGCCATGGCGGCAGGGCCGTCCCATGGTTCCATCATCGACGCGTAGTATTCGTAGAAGGCCTTGCGGTTGTCGTCCATCAGCGTGTGGTTTTCCCACGCTTCCGGAATCATCATCATCATTGCTTGTGCCAGCGGGTAGCCCGCCATCAGCAGCAATTCCAGCGCGTTGTCGAAGCAGGCGGTGTCGGACTGGCCTTCGTAAATCAGCGGGAACAGCTTCTGCAGGTCTTCACCCAGCACCGCCGATTTCATCACGCCTTCGCGAGCGCGCATCCAGTTGAAGTTGCCCTTGACGGTGTTGATCTCGCCGTTGTGCGCGATCAGGCGGTATGGGTGGGCCAGCGGCCACTCAGGGAAGGTGTTGGTCGAGAAGCGCTGGTGCACCAGCGCCAGCGCCGAGATGCAGCGCGGATCCTGCAGGTCCTTGTAGTACACGCCGACCTGGTCAGCCAGCAGCAGGCCTTTGTACACGACGGTACGGGCCGACAACGACGGCACGAAGAATTCCTTGCCGTGGATCAGCTTCAGCGCCTGGATCGCGTGGCCGGACGATTTGCGGATCACGTACAGCTTGCGTTCCAGCGCATCGGTCACCATCACGTCCTGGCCGCGGCCGATGAAGATCTGGCGGATGACCGGCTCTTTTTCGCGCACGCGCGGCGACATCGGCATTTCCGAGTCGATCGGCACATTGCGCCAGCCCAGCACAACCTGGCCTTCGATGCGCACGGCGCGTTCGATTTCCTGTTCGCAGGCGATGCGGGAGGCATTTTCCTTCGGCAGGAACACCATGCCGACGCCGTATTCGCCAGGCGGCGGCAGTTCCACGCCTTGCTTGGCCATTTCATCGCGGTAGAACTGGTCGGGAATCTGGATCAGGATGCCGGCGCCGTCGCCCATCAGTTTGTCCGCGCCGACCGCGCCCCTGTGGTCCAGGTTCTTCAGGATCAGCAGACCCTGTTCGACGATCGAGTGGCTCTTGTTGCCTTTGATGTGGGCGACGAAACCGACGCCACAGGCGTCATGTTCGTTGGCTGGGTTGTACAAACCTTGCGCTTCCATGCATTTCTCCGCTGAATTTTTACTCACGAAAATCCAGAGTAGTGCAATGCACAAAATCGCGCAACAAAAACAATTAGGGTCGGAGTCAGATTAATTCAGCATCAGTCTCTGGGAATTTTAATCAGGGACAGAGTCTGCGCTTTTCTGCGGGCGTCCGCGTTTTGCCGGCAATACCTGCCGTTTCATGCGCCGCTCCAGCTCTGCCTTCCATTTGTCGCTGCCCAATGGCCAGCCTTTCAGCGCTGCGCTCTCGATCGCCCGCGTTTCCGCGCCCGCCAGCCCCTGCGCCGCCAGTTCTATATAGGCCGCCTCGCGCTGGAATGGCGTGTTGCCCAGTGCCCAGTAGAGCGGATGGTCGTTGACCGCCCCGTCCTGGCGAATGCCGGCATGGTGCGGATAGCTCGACCACTGGTAATGTTCCGGCCCCTCGGCCAGACGCGCCCGCACCGCGGCGAATTCAATGTATTTAGAGCAGGAAACGAAGTAGCGCTCGGCTTCGAGCACCGAGGTTTTATAGCGCCCCTGCCATAATGTGCCGGCACGGGAGTACTTTTGGTTGAAATAAGGGACATAGTGGCGCCCGATCCACTGCATCATGCCGCCCAGGCCATCTTCATCGCTGGGCGAGGCTAACAGGTGCAGTTCACCTGGCAAAAGGGTGTAAGCGTGTACCGCCACCTTGTATTGGCGGGCGGCAGCGCGCATCCAGGCGATAAAACTGCTGAAATCTTCATCATCGAGGAACACTTCCTGGCCGTTCAGGCCACGCTGGATGATGTAATGAGGCTGGTTGGGAACGACGAGGCGAGGCAGGCGGGCCATAAAAGCAAAAAGGGCAGGATCGGGAAACCCCGATTCTACCCAGTTCGCGTGACTCTGTCCCTATTAGGAGAGATTGAAGCTGGCGGACAGGCTATAACCCTCGCCATAGGCCGAACGCAGGGGTAAATCCTGGCCCAGGCCGCTACGCGCTTTTTTGCGTAAACGATACACCAGCATGTCGACGCGGCGCCCGGCATCCGGATCATCGCCGCCGATGCCGGCGACGATCACCTGGCGCGGCACTGGACGGGTGTTAATGGTCAGCAGGTGCAGGAAATTGCACTCTTTCTCGGTCAGGGTGATGGCCTGGCCCTGCAGTTCCAGCTGGCGCGCCGACACTTTCAGGGTCCACTTGCTGGGAACCGGGATGGCTTCCTGCGGGCCGACACGGCGATCGAGCGCCTCGATATGGGCCGCCAGTTCCGGGAATTTGATCGGCTTGGTCAGATAATGGTCGGCGCCCAGGCGCAGGCCCATGATGCGGGAATCGAATGCCACACGGCCGGTCAGCACCAGCAGGCCGATTTGCGGGTAGAGCTGGCGCATGCGCGGGATGACGTTGAAACCATCCTCGTCCGGCAAGCCCAGGTCGAGCACGACAACGCCCACGGTGCCCTGGCTGAGGGCGGACCACATTTCCTGGGCATTATTGGTGGTGTGAACTACATGGCCAAGCTCAGCCAGGAAATCCGCCATCTCCTCGGCGTATTCCAGGTTGTCTTCCACAATCAGTATTTGCGTCATTGATGCGCCATTTTCCATTCAGTCGCAAGCCGGGGTTTAGGGCTTGCGTCGAAGAATTATCACGGTTGGTCCCGGGCTGCGCAAGGCTTAAGCAGCAATAGGGAGCCAAATCCGAAATTTCTTGCCGCTTTCAGGCAAATTTTCCACAGACAGTGTGCCGCCGTGGACCTCTATAACATTCCTGGCCATATACAGGCCGAGGCCGGAACCGGCATGCCCTGCGGCGGCCTTGCCTCGGTAACCCTTGTCGAAGAGTTTGCCTAGCTCATCATCCGGAACGTGCGCGCCGCGATCGATGACGAGGAGTTCAACCCCGCCTTCGCTGGCTTTCCTACCCTGCAATTCTATCGCAACGTTGTCATTTGTGTACTTGAGGGCGTTATCTAAAAGTATATCGAGACACAAACGCATGCCTTGCGGGTCGCAACGCATCCATTGCGGCAAGCCTTCCGCGCGCACGGTGATCTCGCTGCGGCGCTGGCGCGCGGCTTCGGCGGCGGTTTCCAGCAAGGCTTCCGGCGACACTTCGTCGGCCTGGCGCTTGCGGCCGATGCTGGCCATACGCTCCGGGCTCAGGTACTCGTTGATCAATTCAAGCAAGCGGTCGACCGAGGTTTGAATCTTGCGATAGCGCTTCTTGGTGTTTTCATCGGCATTGGCCGAGGTCATTTCCAGGCGCTGGATGGCGCCGTCGATGGTCGACAATGGCGTGCGGAATTCGTGCGACACCATCGACGCGAATTTCTTCTGCTGCTTTTCGCGCTCGACGCGGTCGCGGATATCGCGCACGGTACCGACCAGGCGCAGCACGCCGCTGTCGACATCGGGCACCAGGGTCGATTCGATTTCCACCGGGATCATCACGCCATCACGGCCGGCCATTTCAGCATCGCGCACGGTGTGGCGGCGCGTGGTGTCGCCGGAAGAATAGGCTTCGAGCCGCTGCGGCAACTCGCCCATCAAGTCGGCAGCCACCTGCTGCGCCCGTTCCGGCATGTAGCCGAACAGCTTTTCCGCGGCAGGGCTGACGTACAGCAGCTGGCCACTATCGCAGTCCAGCATCCAGTGTACGTCGCTGCTGTGGTCGAGAATCTGGCGATAGTGTTCAGCACTCAGCATGGGATCAATCCTGTAACGGTGCGAAGATCTGTTGCAAATCTTCCTGGGTCAAGGCCATCTTCTGCGATTCGCCTTCGGCCAGCACGGATTGCGCCAGGTCCGATTTCTTCTGTTGCAGCAGCTGGATCTTCTCTTCCAGCGTACCTTTGGCGATCAGCTTGTAGACAAACACCGGCTTGTCCTGGCCGATCCGCCAGGCGCGGTCGGTGGCCTGGTTTTCGGCAGCAGGATTCCACCATGGATCGTAATGGATCACGGTGTCGGCCGCAGTCAGGTTCAGGCCCACGCCGCCGGCCTTCAGCGAGATCAGGAAGATCGGCACCGCGCCTTGCTGGAAGGCCGCTACCTGGGCGCCGCGATCGCGGGTTTCGCCGGTCAGGATCGCGTACGGAATATCGCGCGCTTCCAGCTCTTCCTCGATCAGCTCCAGCATCGAAGTGAATTGCGAGAACACCAGGATCTTGCGCTTCTCTTCCAGCAGGTCTTCCACCATCTGCATCAGGTCGACCAGCTTGGCCGAGCCGGTAGTCGCGGCCTTCTTGGTGCTCTTCACCAGGCGCGGGTCGCAGCAGACCTGGCGCAGTTTGAGCAGCGCTTCCAGGATCACGATCTGCGAGCGCGCTACGCCCTTGCGGTCGATTTCCTCGCGCACTTTCTGGTCCATCGCAAGACGCACGGTTTCGTACAGGTCGCGCTGGGCGCCCGACAGCTCCACCTTGCGCACCATCTCGGTCTTCGGCGGCAGTTCTTTCGCCACGCCGTCCTTGGTACGGCGCACCAGGAACGGCTTGATGCGGCGATTCAGCAGCATGCGGCGCTGCGGGTCGTCCTGGCGCTCGATCGGGTGGCGGAAATTGCTGTTGAAGGTCTTCTCGTCGCCCAGCAGGCCAGGCAGCAGGAAGTGGAATTGCGACCACAGCTCGCCCAGGTGGTTTTCCAGCGGCGTGCCGGACAGGCACAGGCGGTGGCGTGCACGCAGCAGGCCGGCGCTCTGCGCCGCCTTGGAGCGGGTGTTCTTGATGTAGTGCGACTCGTCCAGGATCACCAGGTGGAAATCGTGCTCGCGCAGCTTTTCTTCATCGCGCGGCAGCAGGGCGTAGGTGGTCAGCACCAGGTCGGCTTTCGGGATCTCGTCGAACAGTTCGGCGCGATCCTTGCCCTGCAACAGCAGCACTTTCAGGCTTGGCGCGAAGCGGGCCGCTTCATCCTGCCAGTTGTTCATCAGGCTGGTAGGCGCAATCACCAGGGCTGGATGGTCGAGGCGGCCGGCTTCCTTCTCCACCAGGATGTGGGCGATGGTTTGCACGGTCTTGCCGAGGCCCATATCGTCAGCCAGGATGCCGCCGAAGTTGTACTCGCGCAGGAATTGCATCCAGCTCAAGCCGTCGGTCTGGTAGTCGCGCAGCGTGGCTCGCAGGCTGGCCGGGGTCGGCACGCGCTGCACCGAGGAGAACTGGTTGAGCTTGCGGCCCATTTCGCGCAGCGCTTCGCCGCCGGTCCACTGGAAGTCGACATTGCGCGCCAGTTCGTCGAGGCGCGCCGCGTCCAGCGAGGACATGCGCACCGAGTGGCGAATCTTTTCGCTGAAGTACAGTTCGCCGATCGTCGCCAGGATAGGGCGCAGGCGGTTCCAGGGCAGGGCCACGCGGGTGCCGTCCGGCAGCGCGGCCAGCATCTGGTCCGATTCGCCGTGCACGGCCAGCGCCTTCGGGCCGAAGTCGTTCGGGAAGTTGCGGATCATCTGCACCAGCACCGGCAACAGCGGCACGCGCTCGCCATTGACGGTGATGCCCAGCTCCAGGTCGAACCAGGCGTTGCCATTGTCAGACGCTTCTTCCTCGACCTCGGCATACCAGTCGTCGACCGTCACCATATCGTAGCGATACTTGGGCGACTTCTCGACGCGCCAGCCGGCAGCCAGCAACTCATCGATACCGAACTCGGCGAAGCGGATCCAGTCCGCCTGGTTGGCCAGCAGCAGGCCGCCACGCACGCTCGACAGCGGCAAAGCGGTAGGTTTCTTGAAACCAAGCTGGGTCAGGGTGTCCAGCGCAGCCGCTTCGGCAGCTTCGTTACGCTGGATGATCTCGGTGACTTCACCGCGCTGGCGCACCACCCGCTGCGAAGGGTCGAAGGAGACGCGTTCGCCATCATAGTCATACGACAGCACGGCATAGTCGTTCCAGCGCTGCAGGGTGCCATCGGCCAGTTGCGCCGAATCGAGCACCAGGATCGGACGCGGCTTGACGTCGGTGCGCACGCGCTGCGGCAAAGGCTGCGGCAGCGGCATCAGCTGCTGCAGGCCATGCGCCAGCAGCAGTTGCGACACACGCATCTTATCGTTCGGCATCAGCAGCGGCGCCTGCGCCACCAGGGCTTGCAGCTCAGCCAGCGGAATCGTGGTGCCGCCCTGGTTCAGCTGCAGCACGCCGGTCGAGAGGTTGTCGATATACCACGGCGGTTCGGTCGGCAGCATGTAGTCGATCTGGTCGGCGCCATGGTGTTTCGTGCCTTCCTGCACATCGACTTGCCAGCCCAGGCGCAAACCCTTGCCTTCTTCGCGCCAGGCCAGGCTGGCATTGCGCATGTCGCCCGCCTTCATTGGATAGACCAGGCCATTGCCGACGTCGGACCAGGAATTCGCCCACAGCAACTTGTCATGCTCGGACAGCATCTGCAGCAGGGCCGCGCCGATCTTGCCGCGCGGCTCAGTCGCGCTGCCAGTCTGGGAATTGGGGCCGCTGCGCATCGCCACAAAGAAGCGCACCAGGTCTTCATCGCCCGGCGCCAGGAAGGCCGGCGGGGCGGAGAGCAGGGAGAACACTTCGCTGACCGGAGTGGCCGCAGCCACGTCGCCGTTCGGCTTCAGGCGCGCCTTGTACAGGCAGAGCGCAACATGGCGCCCGCCGCTGGTCGGCGCCAGCACGTAAATCAGTTTGTAGTTGGTCTGTTTCGGGTCGATGTCGACCGGGGCCAGTTTGGGCTTGGGATGCGCGGCTGCATCCACCCTCTGCAACCACGTCGCCACAGCATAGGGAAGCTGGTTGGGCGGAGCGGCTGGTACCGGAGCAGATGCAGGGGCCGGTGCGACTGGAGTTTCGCGGGCTTCGTCGCGGGTAATATCCATTGGGCGCATTCTTTTAAATCAGCGGTTCAAAAACAGCAACATGCAATATTATCCGCCTTCCACAGTTTCGTGTTTGTGAAAATCCTAACTTAGTGCAACTACAAGTTAGACGGACAACATTAACTAATTAATAATAATCTATTCCGGCGCCCGTTGGCCATGCGGGCGTTGTATGATTTCGGCCTTCACCGTTTGGAAACACCGTCATGCTGCCTTCTATCGAACAACGCCTCGCCCTCGAACTGGCCGCCAAGCCGGCCCAGGTCGCCGCCGCCATCGCCCTGCTGGACGAAGGCGCCACCGTCCCGTTTATCGCCCGCTACCGTAAGGAAGCGACCGGTGGCCTGGACGACATCCAGCTGCGTTTGCTGGAAGAGCGCCTGCGCTACCTGCGCGAGCTGGAAGACCGCCGCGAAGCGATCGTCAATTCGATTACCGAACAAGGCAAGATGACGCCGGAGCTGCTAGATGCGGTCATGCACGCAGAGGACAAGACCCGTCTCGAGGACCTTTACCTGCCATACAAGCAAAAACGCCGCACCAAGGCCCAGATCGCCATCGAAGCCGGCCTGGCCCCGCTGGCCGACACCCTGCTGGCCGACCCGAGCCTGAACCCTGACGAGCTGGCTGGCGGCTACCTGCGCGAAGCCTTCGAATCCGCCGACGGCAAGAATCCTGGCGTGGCCGACGCCAAAGCCGCCCTGGACGGCGCCCGCCAGATCCTGATGGAGCGCTTCGCGGAAGACGCCACCCTGCTGCAATCGCTGCGCGAATATGTGCAAGATCATGGCGTAGTTGAATCCAAAGTTGTTGACGGAAAGCAAGAGGAAGGCGAAAAGTTCGCCGATTACTTCGATTATTCCGAACCGCTGGCCGCCGTGCCGTCGCACCGCGCCCTGGCACTGTTGCGCGGACGCCGGGAAGGCATGCTGGACGTCACGCTGCGCCTCGACACGGAAGAGGAAAAACCGAAGTGGGACGCGCCGCATAACCCTTGCGAAAGCCGCATTTCGGCCCGTTTCGGCATCAAACAAGCCGGCCGCCCGGCCGACAAATGGCTGGCCGACACCGTGCGCTGGACCTGGCGCGTGAAATCCTTCATGCACCTGGAAACCGAACTGATGGGCGCACTGCGTGAAAAAGCCGAGCTGGACGCGATCAACGTCTTCGCGACCAATTTGAAAGCCCTGCTGCTGGCAGCGCCGGCCGGCCCGCGCGCCACCATGGGCCTGGACCCTGGCCTGCGCACCGGCGTGAAAGTTGCCGTGGTCGACGCCACCGGCAAGGTGGTGGATACCGCCACCATTTATCCACACCAGCCGCGCAACGACTGGCACGGCGCGCTGCACACCCTGTCGCAGCTGGCCGCCAAGCACAATGTGTCGCTGGTCTCGATCGGCAACGGCACCGCCTCGCGCGAAACCGACAAGCTGGCGCAGGACCTGATCAAGCAATGCCCGGAGCTGAAGCTGACCAAGATCGTGGTGTCGGAAGCCGGCGCATCGGTGTACTCGGCCTCCGAGTACGCCTCGCGCGAACTGCCGGAGCTGGACGTATCGCTGCGCGGCGCGGTATCGATCGCACGTCGCCTGCAAGACCCGCTGGCCGAGCTGGTGAAGATCGACCCGAAATCGATCGGCGTCGGCCAATACCAGCACGACGTATCGCAGACCCAGCTGGCGCGCTCGCTGGACGCGGTGGTGGAAGACTGCGTGAACGCCGTCGGCGTCGATGTCAATACCGCCTCCGCACCGCTGCTGGCACGCGTCTCCGGGCTGTCGACCAGCGTAGCGCAGAGCATCGTCAGCTACCGCGACATGAAAGGCGCCTTCGCCTCCCGTACCGCGCTGAAGAACGTGCCGCGCCTGGGCGACAAGACCTTCGAACAGGCAGCAGGCTTCCTGCGCGTGATGGGCGGCGAGAACCCGCTGGACGCATCGGCGGTGCACCCCGAGTCCTACCCGGTGGTCGAGAAGATCCTGGCCGACATCCAGAAAGACGTACGCGGCGTGATCGGCGAAAGCAAGCTGCTGAAAGCCCTGTCGCCCGCCAAGTACGCCGACGACAAGTTCGGCGTGCCGACCGTGACCGACATCATCAGGGAACTGGAAAAGCCGGGCCGCGACCCGCGCCCTGAATTCACCACCGCCACCTTCAAGGAAGGCGTGGAAGAGATCAGCGACCTGCGCGTGGACATGATCCTGGAAGGCGTGGTGACCAACGTCGCCGCCTTCGGCGCCTTCGTCGACATCGGCGTGCACCAGGACGGCCTGGTTCACATCTCGGCCCTGTCGAACACCTTCGTCAAAGACCCGCACACGGTGGTGAAAGCCGGCCAGGTGGTGAAGGTCAAAGTGCTGGAAGTGGACGCCAAGCGCAAGCGTATCGCCCTCACCATGCGCCTGTCGGACAGCGCCCCGGCTGCCGGCTCGCGCCCGGAACAGCGCGGCGACCGCAACGACCGCCGCGCCATGGGCCAGCAGCAGAAGCAGCAATCGCGCGAGCCGGTCCAGCAAGGCTCGATGGCCGCCGCCTTCGCCAAGCTGCGCAGCTAAGAATTTCGCCGCTAAGAAGTCGGTGCCAAGAAGTCGGTGCCAGGTCTGTCAATCGGACAGCTAGCGCCATCATTTGATCTTTCTCAATACGCGATTTAGCCCCTTTTTACGTATTGAGATGGATCAATGGGTAGCGGTATCTGTCCAAATGACAGACCTGGCACTGAATTTGGCACCGAATTGAGACATGACCTGCGTCAACAGGCCAAGCGCGGTTTCGCGGTAAAATGACGGGATTCCAATCCTTAGCAGTGAGAATGCAATGAGCGACGTACAAACCTGGATCAAAGAAACCGTGAGCAACACCCCTGTCGTGCTGTTCATGAAGGGCACCGCCCAGTTCCCACAGTGCGGCTTCTCCGGCCGTGCCATCCAGATCCTGAAAGCTTGCGGCGTTGAGAACATCGCCACCGTCAACGTGCTGGACGATCCGGAAGTGCGCCAGGGCATCAAGGAATACTCGAACTGGCCAACCATCCCGCAACTGTATGTGCGCGGCGAATTCATCGGTGGCTCCGACATCATGTCCGAGATGTATGAATCCGGCGAACTGAAGGCCCTGCTGGACAACAATGGCTGATCGCCCGCAGCGGCTGGTCATTGCCATCACCGGCGCTACCGGCGCCGTGTACGGCGTGAGGCTGCTGCAGCACCTGCGCAATATTGAAGGCGTCGAGACGCATTTGGTCATCTCCGACGCCGCGGTCCTCACCCTCCACCAGGAAACTGGCTTGCAGCGCAAGGAAGTCGAAGCGCTGGCCCATGTCGTCCACAAGCAGAACAATATCGGCGCCTCCATCGCCAGCGGCTCGTTCCAGGCCGACGGCATGGTGATTGCCCCCTGCTCAATGAAAACCCTGGCCTCCGTCGCGCATGGCCTGTCGGACAACTTGATTGCCCGCGCCGCCGATGTGATGCTGAAGGAACGCCGCCGCCTGATACTGATGGTGCGCGAGACGCCCTTCAACCTCGCGCATTTGCGCAATATGACCGCCGTGACGGAAATGGGCGGCATTATCTTTCCGCCATTGCCAAGTTTTTACCACCAGCCGCAAAGCATCGATGATATGGTGGACCACACCGTGGCGCGCGTCATCGACTTATTCGGCCTATGTCACAATCTGGCCCCTCGCTGGAATGGCATGAATCCCTGAAAACATGCGCCTTTGCGAGCTGATGTATCAAGCTCGTTACAAACTGGTATGGTCGTTTGTGACATGGCAGGACGCCATGCCGGCAGTGCCGAAAACATCATCCTGGCACTTCGGGGAGGCGCGCCGGGAGCCGGCGCGCTAAGTGAAACTCGGACCTACTTTTGAAAGCTATTTGGGCTGTTTTGCGCAGGACAAATAGTGTCGTTCTGTTACTTTTGGTAGTTGACCCTTACCAGCATGCGAATAAATTCGCGCGCAATTTGCTTGTGGTGGTCGTCCAGCCGTTGCAAATCGGCGATCAATTTGACGTCAGCCGACTCGAAACGCGCCAGGCTGCTACCGTTCGTGTCGCCATTATGGTGCTCGATTTCGGCACCGCCAAAGCGCAGCCATTCAGCAGGAACGCCGAGCCACTGCGCAATCATGCGCAGCTTTTCCTGGGTCGGAATTGCCTCGCCAACCAGCCATTTTCGGGCCGCGTGGACCGTAATCGGCCTGCCCTCAAACCTGATGTTGAACTCTCTTGCCAGACGAGTTGGGCTGTCCGGGGAGTAGTGGGCATTTTTCAAAGCCTGCTGGAGACGCTGGCTAAAGCTTTCACGTTCGTTTGAAGAATTCATAGTTGCACTATTTCATGTCACAACATGAATGTCAGTCTCTAGAATTATCAGACCAATTGTGACAATTGTAGATAACAACAATTAACAATTGACGCTACAGACTGTCCGATTTCCCGCTCTGCTAGCCCAAATTTCTTTTGGCAGAAATGGCAAAAAACAGCAGAATCTACTTGTCAGGACGACAAGCAATCGGTTACAACTTTAGAAATAAAGTTGATTTTCGACCACAAACCTAGAGGCTGTCTTGGTTGCCGACCGGTCGGCTGGTATTAAAGACCGCCGGTAACTTTATGCGCCTTGATGAATTTGATGATGCCGTCATTCCCGGTATCCCGGCGCACGATACCATCACGCCACAGCTTGTGAAGATGGGCCAGCGCCTCGCCCAATGCGAAGCTGAGCTGGTGGGCATCGAGTGGCCGACGGAACATGATTGGTACTATCTCAGCGGCAGAACACGGCTGGCCGCTACAGGCGGCGAGCACCTCGGCCAGGCGGGCTTCATGGTGATCGCGCAACTGCTTGATGCGGGTGTGCAGGCCGCGGAACGGGCGGCCGTGCGATGGCAGGACCAGCACATCGTCCGGCAGGCTGGCAAATCGCTCGAGCGAGTCGAGGTATTGCTGCAACGGGTTGCCTTCCGGCTCGACGGCAAATACCGAAACGTTGGTGGAGATGCGCGGCAGGACCATGTCGCCGGAAATCAGCACATTGAGCTGTTCGCAATACAGCGCCGCGTGCTCCGGCGAGTGGCCAGAACCCGTAATCACGCGCCAGCTGCAGCCACCGGCCGGGATCGACTGGCCGTCCAGCAGCCGGACATAGGAAGCCGGTACCGAGGGCACGAGCGATGGGTAATAGCTCTTCCGCGAACGCATCTTTTCCAGCATGTCGGGGTCGGCCAGCCCGTGGCGCTCGAAGTGCGGCACGGCAGAAGGGCCGTCCACACCCGGCAGGGCCGCCGACATCATGCGCGCGAAGGCATATTCGCCGGTCGTCATCCAGAGCGAAACGCCGAAGCGCTGGCACAGCCAGTCCGCCAGCCCGACGTGGTCAGGATGACAGTGAGTAGCCACTACACGCTGCAAGGGCTGGCCCGCCAGCGGCCCGGCCAGCACGGCATTCCAGGCCTGCTTGCTGGCATCGAGCGCCACGCCGCAATCAACCGCGCTCCAGCCGCCTTCTTCGCGCAGCAGCCACAGGTTGATATGGTCGAGGGCGAACGGCAAAGGCAGCCGCATCCACGCCACGCCAGGCGCGACTTCGAGCACCGTGCCACTGTCCGGCAGGGTGTCGCCAAATGGGTAGTCAAGCTGGGATTCGAGCGGGTTCATGGCGTACAATAGATTGACGTTACGTAAACGGAAGATCCATTGTAAGCCATGCCGACCTACACCATCACCGAACTGGCCCGCGAGTTCGACATCACCCCGCGCGCCATCCGTTTCTATGAAGACCAGGGCCTCCTGGCGCCGTCGCGCGAAGGCGCCGGCGGCCGCAACCGCGTGTATACGCCGCGCGACCGCACCCGCCTCAAGCTGACCCTGCGCGGCAAGCGCATCGGCCTGTCGCTGAGCGAAATCAAGAGCCTGGTCGACATGTATGAGTCGCCAAAAGATACTGAAGCCCAGATGAACCGCTTCCTGGGCGTGCTGTCGCAGCACCGTGAGACGCTGGAACAACAGCGCGAAGACATCGATATGTCGCTGCAGGAGATCGCCACCCACGAGGAAGAGTGCAGGCGCCTGCTGGCTGCACTTGCCGAAAAGCAAACTACGGCCGGCTGAGTTGACGTTTACGTTAACGTAAGTCAGGCGTATCATTTGCGCTTCAATACCCAACACCAATAGAGGAAGACATGCTCCATCTGCCAGGCCTGACCTTTGACCACGGCGAAGACATCGCCGCCCTGCGCGAAGCGGTACAGCAGTTCGCCGCCGCCGAGATCGCCCCGCGCGCCGCTGAAATCGACCGCACCGACCAGTTCCCGATGGACCTGTGGCGCAAGATGGGTGAGCTGGGCCTGCTGGGCATTACCGTCTCCGAAGAATACGGCGGCGCCAATATGGGCTACCTGGCCCACATCATCGCGATGGAAGAGATTTCCCGCGCTTCCGCCTCGGTCGGCCTGTCGTACGGTGCGCACTCCAACCTGTGCGTCAACCAGATCAAGCGTAACGGCACCGAAGAACAGAAGAAGAAATACCTGCCGAAGCTGATCTCCGGCGAGCACGTGGGTGCGCTGGCCATGTCCGAGCCGAACGCCGGTTCCGACGTGGTGTCGATGAAGCTGCGCGCCGACTTCAAGGGCGACCGCTGGGTCCTGAACGGCACCAAGATGTGGATCACCAACGGCCCGGACGCCGACACCCTGGTGGTATACGCCAAGAATGACATCGAAGCCGGCCCGCGCGGCATGACCGCCTTCCTGATCGAGAAGGGCTTCAAGGGCTTCTCCATCGCCCAGAAGCTGGACAAGCTGGGCATGCGCGGCTCCCACACCGGCGAGCTGGTGTTTGAAGACTGCGAAGTGCCGGCCGAGAACGTGCTGGGCGGCCTGGGCAAGGGCGTCAACGTGCTGATGTCCGGCCTGGACTTCGAGCGCACCGTGCTCTCCGGCGGCCCGCTGGGCATCATGTCGGCCTGCATGGACGCCGTGGTCCCTTACATCCACGACCGCAAGCAGTTCGGCCAGCCGATCGGCGAATTCCAGCTGATGCAGGGCAAGCTGGCGGATATGTACTCCACCATGATGGCTTGCCGCGCTTACGTCTACGCCGTCGGCCAGGCCTGCGACCGCGCCACTTCGCCGGAGCAAGTGCGTGCACTGCGCAAGGACGCCGCCGGCGCCATCCTGTACTCGGCCGAGAAGGCAACCTGGATGGCTGGCGAAGCAATCCAGACCCTGGGCGGCAACGGCTACATCAACGAGTACAGCGTTGGCCGCCTGTGGCGCGACGCCAAGCTGTACGAAATCGGCGCCGGCACCAGCGAGATCCGCCGCATGCTGATCGGCCGCGAACTGTTCGCCGAAACCAAGTAAGCGAACATCGCCGCAAGGCCGCCATGATCCACGCCGCCTTCCCCAAGCTGCTGTCGTCGCAGATCGCGTTCGACATCGCGCGCACCATCCGCGAGGGGTTCGACAAGCACTACCGCCTGTTCCGCCAGGCGGCGCAGGCGGCCAAGCGGCATTTCGAGCAGGGCGACTGGGCGGTGGCCCAGGTCGCGGCGCGCGAACGGATCGACTTTTACGACAAGCGCGTGCAGGAATGCGTGCAGATGCTGGAGGACGAGTACGATCCGTCCGAGCTGACCGATGAAGTGTGGCGCGAACTCAAGCTGCACTACATCGGCATGCTGTCCGGCCACAAGCAGCCGGAGTTGGCGGAGACCTTTTTCAATTCCGTGTGCTGCAATATCCTGCACCGCTCCTACTTCCACAACGAGTTCATTTTCGTGCGCCCGGTGGTGTCGACCGAGTACATCGATACCGAAGAAGTTGCGCCCACCTACCGCGTGTATTACCCGGGCCAGGATGGCCTGACCTTCACGCTCAAGCGCATCGTCACCAACTTCCAGCTCAACACACCGTTCGCCAACCTGTCGCGCGACGTGGCGCTGGTGGAAGAACGGCTGTCCGACCTGTTCGGCGAACCGGAGCCGAATGCGCAGATCCAGGTCCTTTCCAGCCTGTTCTTCCGCAACAAGGGCGCCTACATCGTAGGGCGCGCCATCAACGGCAGCCGCGAGTTGCCTTTCGTGGTGCCGATCCTGCACAACAAGAACAGGCAACTGGTGCTGGATGCGGTGCTGACGGAGCAGCAGGATATCGTGCTGCTGTTCTCCTTCACGCGCGCCTACTTCCTGGTCGATATGGAAGTGCCATCGGCCTACGTGCAGTTCCTGCGCAACCTGCTGCCGCTGAAGCCGCGCAGCGAGATCTACACCATCCTTGGCCTGCAGAAGCAAGGCAAGAATGCCTTCTACCGCGACTACCTGCAGCACCTGAAGCACTCGTCCGACCTGTTCGCGATTGCGCCCGGCATCCGCGGCCTGGTGATGCTGGTGTTCGCGCTGCCGTCCTTCCCCTACGTATTCAAGGTGATCAAGGACTTCTACCCGGCGCCGAAGGAAACCACGCGCGAGCAGATCAAAGGCAAATACCTGCTGGTGAAACACCACGACCGGGTGGGCCGCATGGCAGACACGCTGGAATACTCCAACGTCGCCTTCCCGCGCAACCGCTTCAGCGAAGAGCTGGTGATGGAGCTGAAGCACTTCGCCCCTTCGCTGATCGAGGAAGAAGGCGACCAGCTGGTGATCAAGCACCTGTACATCGAACGCCGCATGGTGCCGCTGAACATGTTCCTGTCGCACGCCGATGAGGTGGGCGACGAAGCGGCGCTGGAGCACGGCATCGTCGAATACGGCAACGCCATCAAGGACCTGGTGGCCGCCAATATCTTCCCGGGCGACATGCTATACAAGAATTTCGGCGTCACCCGTCATAAGCGTGTCGTTTTCTACGACTACGATGAAATTGAATACCTCACGGACTGCAACTTCCGTGTGATTCCGGCGCCGCGCAACGAGGAGGATGAAATGTCCGCCGAGCCGTGGTACCCCATCGGAAAGCACGACGTGTTCCCCGAGCAGTTCGACAAATTCTTGCTGGGGAACGCGAACATCCGAAAATACTTTATGAAGCACCACGCCGAACTGCTCTCGCCCCACTGGTGGGCCAGGAAAAAAGAGCTGATCGCCAGTGGCGTCATTGAGGACGTGTTCCCGTATCCCCAGCACGTCCGTTTCCGCAACCGAGATTCGCTGCCCGAGGCGGCGAAGCAAGCAACACCTTCCCTTTTGGAGACCTTTGAAAATGAATGACCCAATCGTAATCGTTGGCGCAGCCCGTACCCCAATGGGTGCCTTCCAGAGCGACTTCGCCAGCCTGAGCGCCAATGACCTGGGCGCGGTAGCCATCAAGGCCGCCGTCGAACGCGCAGGCATCAAGCCGGAAGCTGTCGAACACGTCTACTTCGGCAACTGCCTGATGGCGGGCCAGGGCCAGGCTCCTGCACGCCAGGCTTCGATCAAGGCCGGCCTGCCGGTATCCGCCGGCGCCGTGACCCTGTCCAAGATGTGCGGCTCCGCCATGCAGGCGGCGATCTTCGCCTACGACGCCCTGGCGGCCGGCAGCGCGGAAGTGATCGTGGCCGGCGGCATGGAGTCCATGACCAACGCCCCTTACCTGGTTCCCAAGGCACGCGGCGGCTACCGCATCGGCCACGGCATGATGTTCGACCACATGATGTACGACGGCCTGGAAGACGCCTACACGCGCGACGCCAAGACCGGCGCCGGCCGTTCCATGGGCACCTTCGCCGAACAGTGCTCCGCTGCCTACAAGTTCACCCGCGAAGCGCAGGACAACTTCGCCATCGAATCCGTCAAGCGCGCGCAGGCAGCGCAGGCATCCGGCGCCTTCAACTGGGAAATCACGCCGGTGACCGTATCCGGCCGCGCCGGCGACGTGGTGATCGACAAGGATGAAGGCCCGCTGAAAGCCAGGATCGAAAAGATCCCGGCGCTGAAGCCGGCCTTTGCCAAAGACGGCACCATCACCGCCGCATCGTCTTCCTCGATCAACGACGGCGCTGCCGCACTGGTCATGATGCGCGAATCCACCGCCAAGAAGCTGGGCGCCAACGTGATCGCCAAGGTCACCGGCCACGCCACCAACTCCCTTGTGCCGGAACAGTTCACCACCGCTCCAGTGGGCGCGATCCAGAAGCTGCTGGCCAAGACCGGCTGGAAAGTCAGCGACGTTGACCTGTTCGAGATCAATGAAGCCTTCGCCGCCGTGCCAATGGCAGCGATGCACGACCTGGACATCCCGCACAGCAAGGTCAACGTGCACGGCGGCGCCTGCGCCCTGGGCCACCCGATCGGCGCCACCGGCGCGCGCATCATCACCACCCTGATCGGCGCACTGAAAGCCAAGGGCGGCAAGAAGGGCGTGGCAGCGCTGTGCATCGGCGGCGGCGAGGCCACCGCCATGGGCATCGAGCTGGTGTAAGCAGGATGGCGCTGGCACTCGTTATCGGCGCCTCGCGCGGCATCGGCCTGGAACTGGTTCGCCAGTACCTGGCCGACGGCTGGCGCGTGATCGCCACGGCCCGCAGCAAGGAAGATGTCGCCATGCTGGCCGAAATGGGTGCCGAAGCCCATAAGCTGGATGTAACAAACCTGGAAGCCGTGGCCGGCATGGGCTGGAAACTGGATGGCGAAGAGCTGGACGTCGCCATCCTGAACGCCGGCGTGTATGGCCCGCGCAGCGACGGCTTTCCGATGCAGGCGGATTTCGACTCCGTCATGCACATCAACGTGCTGTCGGCAATGCGGCTGCTGCCGATCATCGCGCCGCTGGTGTGCGCGGGACGCGGCAAGCTGGCGGTGATGTCGTCGCGCATGGGTTCCCTCAGCGAGCGCCAGGGTTCCACCGGCTCGCTGTACCGCGCCAGCAAGGCCGCGCTGAACTCCGTGCTGGTCGACACCGCACACCAGTTCGGCCCGCAGGGCGCCACTTGCGTGGCCTTGCACCCGGGCTGGGTGCGCACCGATATGGGCGGCGCCGGCGCCGCGCTGGCGGTTGAAGAAAGCGTGCGCGGACTGCGCAAGGTGCTGGCCGAACTGCCAGCGTCCGAACAAGCCGTCTACCGAGACTATGACGGTTCACCTATTGGCTGGTAAAACTAAAACATGATCCTCAACGAACAACACGAAATGATCCGCGACGCGCTGCGCGCGTTTTCGCAGGAGCGCCTGGCGCCCAACGCAGCACGCTGGGACAAGGAACACCACTTCCCGAAAGAAGAGCTGAAGGAGCTGGCGGCGCTGGGCGCCTTCGGCGTCGCCGTGCCGGAAGAACTGGGCGGTGCGGGCCTCGATTACGTGTCGCTGGCCCTGGTACTGGAAGAAATCGCGGCCGGCGATGGCGGCACATCGACTGTGATCTCCGTGAACAACTGCCCGGTGTGCAGCATCGGCATGATGTACGCCAACGAGCAGCAGAAGCAGCAGTGGCTGCGCCCACTGGCGCAAGGCGAGATGCTGGGCGCCTTCGCCCTGACCGAGCCGCACACCGGCAGCGATGCCGCCGCCCTGCGCACCACCGCAACCCGCGATGGCGACGACTACATCATCAACGGCACCAAGCAGTTCATCACTTCCGGCAAGCATGCCGACGTGGCGATCGTGTTTGCCGTGACCGACAAGGCAGCCGGCAAGAAGGGCATCAGCGCGTTCTGGGTGCCGACCAACACCGCGGGCTATATCGTGGCCGGCATCGAACACAAGATGGGCCAGCACTCGTCCGACACCGCCCAGATCCTGTTCGAAAACTGCCGCGTACCGGCAGCGAACATGATCGGCGAAGCGGGCCAGGGCTACAAGATCGCCCTGTCCGGCCTGGAAGGCGGCCGTATCGGCATCGCCTCGCAATCGGTTGGCATGGCGCGTTCCGCGTTTGAAGCGGCCCTGAAGTACGCGCGCGAGCGCGAATCCTTCGGCAAGCCGATCTTCGAGCACCAGTCGGTGCAGTTCAAGCTGTCGGAAATGGCGATGCAGCTGGAAGCGGCGCGCCAGCTGATCTGGCACGCCGCCTCGTTGAAGGACGCTGGCCAGCCCTGCCTGAAAGAGGCGGCGATGGCCAAGCTGTTCGCCTCCGAGATGGCGGAACGGGTCTGCTCCGACGCGATCCAGATCCACGGCGGCTACGGCTACACCGCGGACTTCCCGGTGGAACGCATCTACCGCGACGTGCGCGTGTGCCAGATCTACGAAGGTACCAGCGACATCCAGAAACTGCTGATCGCCCGCGCGCTGTAAGGCAGCGGGCCCCCGGCCAGGAGCTCAGCCAGGAGCCGCTTCACAAAATGTATCGCTTTGTCGGATTTCAAGTGCATATATGCCATGTGCTTGTAGCTCTTATAAAATGTCCGCCATAAGGAGAAAGACATGGTTCAAGTGATGTTGGTGGAAGACGATGAGCGCCTGGCCGAGCTGGTCACCGAGTACCTGGCGGGCTACGAGTTCAAGGTCGACGTGGTGCCGCGCGGTGATGAGGCCCTGCCGCGCTTCAAGGCAGCCAATCCCGACGTCGTGGTGCTGGACCTGATGTTGCCCGGCATGGACGGCATGAAGGTCAGCCAGCAGATCCGCGACATCAGCGACGTGCCGATCCTGATCATGACCGCGCGCGAGGACTCCTACGACGAGGTGTCGCTGCTGGAACAGGGCGCCGATGATTTCATCAACAAGCCGGTACAGCCGCGCGTGCTGCTGGCGCGCCTGCGCGCGTTGCTGCGCCGCCGCCAGGGCAAGTCGGAAGTGGACCAACTGGCCTTTGGCCAATTAAGCATTGCCACCAGCGACCGTTCGGTCACCTGGCGCGGCCAGCCTTGCCCGCTTTCGAACACCGAGTACAAGCTGCTGCTGGTGCTGGCGGAATCGGCCGGCACGGTGCTGTCGCGCGATGCGCTGCTGAAGACCATGCGCGGCATTGAATTCGATGGGCTGGACCGCTCGATCGATAACTCGATTTCGAAACTGCGCCGCAAGTTCGACGATACGGATGGTGAGAAAATCAAGACCGTCTGGGGCGAAGGGTACCTGTTCTCGCCGTCGGCCTGGAATTAAAGCAGCCTATTCAAACAGCGGGGCAATCGCCAGCGGCGTATTCTGGCTGACGACCTGGCCCTGCGCCGACCAGTCGGCGAAGCGGTAAGTCGCGGTGCGGTAAGTACCGAGCGTTTCGCCGTCAAAGGCCGGCCCGTCCACCACGGGCAGCGGCGCTTCCCGCGGTCCATACTTCGCCTGCACCAGCGCATCCGCGCGATTGCCGAACACAAACCGCACGCCGCCGCACTTCTTCGAACCATATGAGGCATCGATGTAGCGCTGGTAAGCCAGCGCCTGCTCGCACGCCGCCTGCAGGTCGGCCGATTCGTAAATGCCATCGTTGCGCGCAATGATCGTGACGCGCGGGGCAAAGCGGTAGCCGGCCATACGGCGGTTCAGCGCCAGCACGGCGTTATCGTCATAAGCAGCCTTCAGCAGCGGGAACACGGCGCGCCCGGTGGCGTCGAGCGGCAGGTTAAGCTGGGTATTCTTGCCGGTCAGCGTCAGGTGCAAGCCTTCCAGCGACGACGAAGGATCGCGCGGCCTGACTTCGTAATGGATCTGCAGGAAGTTCTTCGGCTTGCCGTATTTGGCGAACACCACCATCTGCTTATAGGCGTCGCGATAGCTGACCCACTCCTCCTGCGCCTGGGCGGCGCAGGACACCACCGCCAGGCATACAGCCGGCAGCGTGGTGCGGAGCAAGGTCAGGGTTTTCATCAGAATCGGTAAGCCAGGGCAGTTGAAACGGAATAATTGGCAGCCCGCTCGACCAGCGGGCTGTCTTTTGCATCACCGGCCAGGCGGTTGACCGTAGCGCCGGAGGTCAGCATCCAGCTTGGGCTCAGCGCCCAATTCCAGCGC
The DNA here is from genome assembly GCF_001425005.1 of Duganella sp. Root336D2. Classification (GTDB taxonomy): domain Bacteria; phylum Pseudomonadota; class Gammaproteobacteria; order Burkholderiales; family Burkholderiaceae_D; genus Rugamonas. The sequence goes on from NZ_LMDB01000039.1 coordinate 212,833, forward strand.
ACGCCGGCGCGCACGTCCTGCACACCGGCGCCAGGACGGTAATAGCCACGCGTGCCGGCGCGCTCGGCTTCTTCCTCGGTCACGCCGAACCAGGTTTCGCTGTAGGCACGGTTGGCCACGGAAACGCCGGCCGACAGCACGACGGTATGGTGGGGCGCCACATCGACCATCATGTACTGCAAGGAGGTGTGCAGGCGCGCGCCATTACGCTCCTTTCCGCTGCCATAAGTCAGGGTATTGGTCAGGCGCAGCTTGGGCGACAGGTAATAGTTGAAGAAGCCGCCGGCCAGGATGCGGCGCTTGACCACGTCCATATTGCGCAGCCGGTTAGGGTCGAGCTCCTCACGCTCACTGAATTCGCCGGGGCGCAGGCTGGTATAGGCCATGCGTGTGCTGGAGCCTTCGCTGACGCCGCTGAAACTGAAGGAGACGCCACCTTGGTCGCGGCGCGGCGACAGCGCCAGCATCGGGCCGAATTCCATCGAAGGCGACTGCGACAGGTGCCAGCCCAGGGCGGTGCCAGAGACGAAAATGCCGTTGCTCCACTGGACCTGCAGCACCGGCATGGCCAGGGTGCGGTTATCGCTCGAACCGTCGTAGCGGGGGACTGACTGGGCGCCAATACCAATAAACATATCCCGGCTGCCGTCCGGCATCGGGTTGGTGGCCGGCGTCTGTGCAGCTACGGTGCTGCAGGCGCTGGCAATGGCGAGGAACAGGTACTGTCGCATATAAGGCTACCTACGGTTGGGATAGCCGCACATTTTAAATGCAATACTGGCCCAAGCCGCTAAAACGCTCAGCTCCCGATGAATTTCACTGTTGTATCGAGGCGATCTACAACAATGATCGAGACAGGCGAGAAAACGGCGGCGATGCACATCATTGTCGGAAGCGGCGGAGTAGTCTTGTAATTGACCAGCATCACGCCGCCGCTCATTGTCACCTTCTCGATTGCAAAACTGGTGCAGGCGGCGACATAGCCCGGGGTCACGGCCAGCACCATCTTGCGGCTGAAGTCGACCGTGGGCACTGCGGGCGCTGTAGTCGTGTTCTGGTAAGCGCGGCTCCACAGCTTTTCCAGGCTGTCGTTGTCGCGCACCACGAAAGTCTCCGGATTCTGCAGGGCGGAATGCCCAAGGTTTGCCAACTGTTCAAACGCCATGGGACCATCGGCGACGACCGGTGCAGCAGCCAGGGTTCGCGAGGACGGACCACCACCACCACCGCAGGCGGCGAGGCACAGGGCGCCCAATAAGGGCAGGCAGCGAATGATCAGGTTCATGGCGGGATTCTCCTGGCGATGGTGTGATCTTAGATAAGTCGGCGCTGGAAATCCGCCCTGAGCTGTACGCTTTTTGTCGGAAATTTGTACGCCAATTCGCTGCAGGCCCTTGTTTCTTATACAATGCGCCTTGATGAATCGCCTGTTCTTCCGTTTTTTCATACTGGTGATGCTGTCCATCAGTGCGGCGGCATTCATCGTCTATTTCGCGATCAATCGCCTGTTCGGCGACCCGCTGGACTCGATTGCGCGGCGCCAGGCCGCGGCCCAGATCTTCCTCCTCGAGCAGTACATCGACCAGGCGCCGGCCGACCAGTGGCTGGACCGCCTGAACAAGGTGCGCGAAGTTTCCGGCGTACGTTTCGAACTGGTGCCGCTGGGCGACGTGCGGCGGCAGCTCACCGGCATCGACGCGGCCGGCTTCGAGCGCGGCGACGTGGTGCTGGATATCAGCCGCAAGGCCTTCTACCGGCGTGTCGACCTGGTGGGCGAGCGCTATATCGGCAGTAACGAGGAAGCGCTGGTGGCGCAGGACCTGCCGATCGATATCGGCTTTGCGCTGTCGATGGAGGCGGTACGCTACCTGATCGTGGCCCTGGTGCTGCTGATCCCGATCGCGGCATGGTCGCGCGCGCACTGGCAGGGGCTGCAGCAGCTGTCCGACGTGGCCGACCGCTTCGGCGGCGGAGAACTGGGGGCGCGCGCGCATATGGAGCCCAAGGACAGCATCTACCCGCTGGCCGAGCGTATCAACCACATGGCCGACCGCATCGAACGGCTGCTCGATTCGCAGCGCAACCTGCTGCATTCGGTGGGGCACGAGATCCGCACTCCGATCGCACGCCTGGAATTCGCACTGGAACTGCTGCGCGATGCGGCGGAGAACCCGGCCCTGGACAAGCGCATCAACGCCATGGAAGGCGACTTGCGCGAACTGAAAGAGCTGGTCAACGAACTGCTTGGCATGACCCGCCTGGATGCTGAACCGCACCTGCAGCGCCGCGCGTTTGACCTCGGCTCGGCGCTGGCCCACTGCAGCGAAACCCTGCCGCCATCCGAGGGCATGGCGCTGGAAATGGCGCTGGGTACGTCGCTGGGACAGTTCAGCGGCGACCAGCGCCTGCTGGAACGCGCGGTCGGCAACCTGCTGCGCAATGCGCTCAAGTACGGCACGCGCTCGGTGCGCTTGGGGGCGGCCAGGATGGGCAGCGTGGTGCAGGTGGTGGTCGAGGACGACGGGCCCGGCATCCCGCACGCCGAGCGCGAACGCATTTTCGAGCCCTTTTACCGCCTCGACCGCAGCCGCGACCGCAATACGGGCGGCTTTGGTTTAGGGTTATCCATCGCGCGCAAGGCGGTACAGCTGCACGGCGGCACCCTGGTAGTTGGCAGCTCAGCACTGGGCGGGGCGCGCTTCACGATTACCTTGCCGGCCTAGCAGGCAGTCTTGGTTTGCAGGCGGTGCGGGGCCTTGGTCTGCTCCCCGCGCCCGACCCGTTCGAACTCCGAAATGACCTGGGCGCCGAACAGCAGCAGGGTGGCGCCAATCTCCAGGCTGAACATGACGACGATCGCGGTGGTCATCGAGCCATACACCAGGTTCACCTGCGACAGGGTGGTGAAGTACCAGACCAGCACATGGCGCGCAATTTCCCACAATGCGGTGGCGGTCGCGCCGCCAATCAGCGCATGCGAGAGCGACAGGCGGCCCACCGGCATCACCAGGTAGATGGAGCTCAGCATAAGCACCTCGCCGGCCAGGCCCAGCAGGTAAAGCAGCACGCCGGACAAGCCATGCAGCGACCATTCGTAGCCGAACAGGTGCACAGTTTCCTCGCCGATGACTTGCAGGCTGCCTGCGACGAGGGTCATCACCAGCGCACCGATGCCGAGGAACAGGATATAGCAGTAAGGCAGGACGGCCGATACCAGGTAGTGGCGGCGGCGCACCTTGGCGCGGTGCAGGAAGATGAAGCACATGGCATTTTCCAGCACCGAAAAAGCCAGGGAGCTAAAGAACAGCATCACCAGCACCAGCGCCCAGCCCACCAGTTCCCGATGGTCGAGGAAATGGCCGACCTCAGCCACCACGGCCTGCGACTGGCCGGGAATCAGCCATTCAAGGTAGCGGCCGATGATTTGCAGCAGTTCCTGCTGCGGAATGATGTGGGAAAGCGCCACCACCACCAGCATCAGCAGCGGGACGATGGACAGCAGCGAGTAGTAGGCCACGGCGCCGGCCAGCAGCAACCCCTGGTTGGCCCGGAAACCCTTCAGGCACCGGAGGGCGAAGTCCAGGGGATGCGCCAGCACAAAAGCCACCGCCCTGTGCTTGAGTATGCGCATCGCCCCATTCTACGCCGAAGTCTGTGGACGAGCCTGTGTCACACTTGGGGTGTGACCCCAAGGTGTGACACGGGCTCTGCTGTGGGGCTAGGAGACAGCGGGTTCGAGCAGGGTGAGGGTTTGGCGGTCGGTGTCGAGCCGGGCGCGGATGCCCATTGGGAGTGTGAACTGGTTGCGGATATGGCCGAAGCTGTAGCCGGTGACCGCTGGCACTTTTAGTGGCTTGAGGTGCTGGTCGGTGGTCTCATCCAGCGTCAGGGATATATCGCTGTCCTGCGGGCCGCAGTTTTCACAAATGCCGAGCATGACGCCGGCGGCCTTGTCGAACTTCTGGCTGAGCTGGAGCTGCATCAGCATGCGGTCGATCCGGTACGGGGCTTCGTTCACTTCTTCCAGGAACAGGATGCCGCCTTGGTAATTGCTGGCGTATTCGGTGCCGACCAGGGCACTGACCAGGCACAGGTTGCCGCCAGTTAGCGGGCCTTCGCATACGCCGGGCACCACGGTGCGCAGCGCGTAGTGCGGTTCTTCCTCTGCCTTGCGGCTGTTTTCCAGCGCCATCGGGATGGTGTATTCGTCTTCCGGGTGCATCAGCACATTCAACAATTGGGTCGTCGTATAGTCTGAGAAGGTGGAAGAGGCTACCGGACCGTGGAAAGTCACCAGCCCGACTTTCTTCTGGATTGCCAGGTGCAGCGCCGTGATGTCGGAATAGCCGATCAGGACCTTGGGATTGCGGCGAATCAGCTCGTAGTCGAGGTGCTCGAGTAACTGGAGGCAGCCGGAACCGCCGCGAATCGCCCAGATGGCGTTCACGTCCGGATCGGCAAACATGGCATGCAGGTCGTCCAGCCGCTGCTGGGGGAGGCCGCCATAGTTGCCGTACACAGCCTCGAGATTGCGGCCCAGCTTGACGTGGAAACCCAGCGATTGGATATTCTTGATGGCCCTGGCGATCGCCGGGGCGTCGGTATGGCCGCCGGGGGCGACCAGGCCTACGGTATCGCCGGCGGTCAGACGCGGTGGCTTGACCAGTGCCGCTTTCTTCATGGTTTGCTTTCGGGAAACAGGATGGCTGCCGGCCGCTGCCGACACTGCGGGGAGTGCGGCAGCGGCCAGGGCGGCCGCCACGATGCGGCCAAAACTGCGCCGGGTAATCACATCAGTAGAACTTGTATTTCGCGTTGAGTGCGAAGGAGCGGCCACGGCCGTCCGCCACGCGCGGGTCCCAGCCGGCACCCACCACTTCGTCCACATTGTGGGCGGTGAAGGGCGGGTCGGTGTCGAACAGGTTCTGGATGCCGGCTGTGATCGTGGTGTTCTTGAAGCCGGTGTACGTGCCGGAAATACCGAAGATGCTGTAGTGCCTGACCTGCGGGTCGAAGCCGGCCGGCGGCGTGCCTTTGCCGCCGTTCGGCAGCTGGTCGGCGTAGTGCGATCCGAACTTGTTGTTGAACAGGACGCTCCAGTCGCCGCGCGAAACCGTCAGGCCGGCGTTGTGCTTCCAGCGCAGGTAGACGTCGCGGGTAGCGAACTGGCCCACTTGCTCGACGAAGGGCTGGCCTTCGAATTCGGCGAACTTGAACGACTGCATCCAGGTGCCGTCGAGGGTGGCGCTGGTCTTGTAGCCGCCGAACTTGGCGTCGTAGCGTAAGCCCAGGTCGAGGCCGCGTGTTTTCAGGCCGGCGGCATTGATCCAGCCCGCTTCCACGTGATCGATCGCGCCGGTCTGCGGGTTGCGGATGATGTAGTCGTTCAGGTATTGCCAGTTTTTCAGCACGACTTGCGGCGTGCGGTTCAGGATGCGGTCCGTGACATTGATCGCCCAGTAGTCGAGCGAGGCGGTGAAGCCGGTGAACGGTGCCACCACCATGCCAAGCGTGCCTTGCTTGGAGGTTTCCGGCTTCAGGCGCGGATTTCCGCCGGAGAAATAGTTCAGCCGTGGAATCGCGCAGAAGGCCGGATCGCCTGGATGCTGGGCGCAGCCTTCCTGGTCGATCACGCCATTGGGCAACTCGCCCAGCAGGCGGCCGGAGTAGAGCTGGGTAAAGCTCGGCGCCAGGAAGCCTTCCGAGGCGGAGCCGCGGAACATCAGGTTCTGCGAGGGCTGCCAACGGAACGATATCTTCGGATTGGTGGTGGAACCGAACACCGAGTAATGGTCGCGCCGCACGGCCAGCTGCACTTCCAGGTCTTTGACGACCGGGATAATCATTTCCGCGTACACGGCCTTTACATTGCGGCTGACCCTGTCCTGGTTGGCGTTGCCTGGCGCGAGCAGCAGCTTGCCTGCATCCACATCCTGCGCAAACTCATAACTCTCCTTGCGCAGGTCGAAGCCGGCCGCCATCATCACGGCGCCCGCCGGAAGCTGGAACACCTCGCCCGAGATCGAGCCGTCGAGCTGGGTCATGGTGGTCTTGCCATGCTGCAGGCGGCCACGGAACTTGGTCGATTCGATCAGGCTCATGGCTTCGTCAGTCTGGCTCTGTCCAGGCAGCAGCCAGGGGTTGATCTTGCCGCTGCCGAGGGCCGAGTAGATCTGGCTGGTCCAGCCGTAGCCGTCGATCAGGTCGGTCCTGGTGCTGCTCTGGGCGCGCGACAGGCCGACTTTGTAGTCGTATTTTCCGGCCAGAAGGCCTTCCAGACCGACCAGGCCGCGCAGGTTTTCGGTGACATTCTGCTGGGTGCGCTTGCCCCATGGAGTCGAGCGCCATTTGTAGATGATCGGCTTGGTCGTGTCGTAGGCCGGGATGAACTGGCTCATGTCCAGGTAGTACGGACCATTGACCGGATAGGCAGAACCATTGTCCAGCCGCGTTGAAATCTGCACCGGCGTCAGTTCGGCCGTGGCTTTGGTGCGTGAACCCAGCAGTTCCGCGAACAGCTTGTGATCGGGACTCAACTGGAAAGTCGCGCGCGACACGGCGTTGGTACGTTCGACCGGGAAGCTGATCACATAGTCCGCACCATAGTCGTAGGCGCAGGAATACCTGGTGCGGGTCGGTGCCGTAACGTCTTTCCACAGGCCGGTCTGGTACTGCGACATGCCGGGAATGCTGTCGCATTTGCCCTGGAAGCTCAACGGGCTGGCTTGCAGGTAGGTGGTATTGTCGCCCGCGACCTTGAAGCCGGTACCCAACGCCGTACCGGCGCCGGTCAGTACATTGGCATACGGCGTGCCGGTGGTGTCCGGCGACAAGCCGCGCTCCGGCTGGAAGCCGTTGGCGAAATCGCGCTGCCTGGACGACAGCTTGTCGTCGACATCGTGCGTGACGCTGGCCATCACATTCCAGCCCTGTTCGCGCAGGTTGCCGATGCCGCCCAGCAGGGAGTAGCGGCGCTGCATGCCGCCGCCGGCTTCGGTGGCGTTATAGCTCACGCTCGCTTCGACGCCGGTGTAATCGGTCCGCAGGATGAAGTTGACCACGCCGCCAATCGCATCGGTACCATAGATCGCGGAAGCGCCGTCCTTCAGGATTTCCACGCGCTGGATGGCGCCCAGTGGGATCGAGTTCAGGTCGACGGCTTTGCCGGAGGCGCCGTGGTTGCCCACGCGGCGGCCGTTCAGCAGCACCAGCGTGGCGTTCGGGCCCAGGCCCCGCAGGGAGGCGAAAGAAGCGCCGCCGGATACGCGGTCGGCATCGGCGCCGAATACGTTGTTACCCGACGTCATGTTGTCAGCGCCGGTGCCGTTGGCGGAAATGCTGCGCAGCAGGTCTTCGGTGCTGGTGATGCCGGCTTTCTGGATGGCGTCGAAGGTGATGACCTGGACCGGCAGGGCGCCTTCCGCCGCAACGCGTTTGATGCTGGAACCCGTAATCTCGACACGCTGCATTGGCTGCGTGGCTTCCTGTGCCATTGCTGGACTGACTACCCCGATCAACGCAACGAGTTGCGCCAGCTTCTTAATCTTCACTAGCCTCTCCCGAACAGGTGTTTTTTGCAGAGTAGCGCTATGGAAATCTTGTCATCCAATGAAAATTACTATTGCGTCCATAACTTAATGTAATGCCATGGTCACATTGCTTTTTGCTTCAATGTCCAGGTAGCGCCAATTGGTCAGTTCGACCGGATGCCGGTTGTAGTTTTTAAGCCACGGTTGCTGGATATCGGCCGAAATCGGGTGGATCAACAGCACCCAAGGGTTATACGCGTGGATCAGCTGGTTCAGCTCGCGATACAGGGCGTTGCGCTCCGGGCCATCGCTGAGCTTGCGGGCTTTCTCATAGCGGCTGTTGTAATCCGGCAGGTTGAAGCGGGCGTAGTTGGCTCGGCCGCTGTTCGGTCCCCACAGCAGCTGGAAGAAGTTGTCGCCATCCGGGAAATCGGCCACCCAGTTGGTTTCAAACATCTGCACCTTGCCCAGGCGGCTGGCCTTGATGATCTCGGTCTTCTTGTCGGTCTTGAAGCTGACCCGGATGCCGAGGGCATTCAGGTTCTTGCGCCATAGTTCGTCGCGCAGGCGGCCCACCATGGTCGGTTCGCTGTGCATCACCAGCGCCAGCGGCCGGCCATCGGGCAGGTTGCGGAAACCGTCCTTGCCGACCTTGTAGCCGAAGCGGTCCAGCAGGGCCCTGGCCAGTTTCGGATTGTAGCTGACCGGGCTGCGGTAGGCCGGGTCGTAGCCCAGCACATTGGGCGGCAGCGGGCTTTGTGCCGGGATGGCCAAGCCCTTCTTCAGCAGGGCGATGTCTTCGGGGCTGTTATAACCCAGCGCTATGGCGCGGCGCAGGGCGACCTTCTCCTTGCTGTAGCCGCCGATCACCGGGTCGTCCATGTTCATCCACATGTAATAGGTCTGCAGCACGGGGAATGGGGACAGCACCATGCCGCGCTTGGCCAGGTCGTTTTTCAGCACCGGTTTCGGCGCGGATGGGTCCAGCACCATATCGCGCATCGACTCCGGCACCTGTTCGATGTAATCGAATTCGCCATTCAGGAAGCCCAGCACGCGCGACTGGTACTCCTCCATGATCTTGACTTCGACCTTGTCGACGATGGGCAGGTGCCTGCCTTGCCAGACCTGGTGGTAGCCCTTGTTGGCGGCCAGCGTGATTTTGTCGCTGCGCTTCCATTCCTCGATGACGAAGGGGCCGCTGCCGACCGGGTGGTTGCCGACCTGGCTGCCGTAGGCATTGGTCACTTCTTTCGCCACCGCGCCGGTGGCAGGCAGGGCGAGGTAGAACAGCAGGCTCGGATCCGGTTCCTTCAGCGTCAGGCGCAGGGTGTATTTATCGAGCGCGCGCAGCTCGGCCAGTTTGCCCTCGAACATGAAAGACCAGGGCGATTTCAGCGCGGGATCGAGCAGTCGCTCAATGGCAAATTTGTAATCCGTCGCCGTAACTTCGCGCTTTTTCCCGTTAAATGCTGGATCGTCGCTGAAGAACATGCCGGGCTTCAGGTGGAAGGTCCAGACCTTGCCGCTGGCATCGCTGCTGGGCATTTCACGCAGGCTGCTTGGCGCCAGCTTCACCGGCCGCGCCTCGTAGTCGTAGCGCAGCATCGGCTCGAACAGGTTTTCCAGCAGGCTCAAACTGGCGAGGTCGGAGGCAACAGCGGGATCGAGGCCGGTTTCCCCCGTCGACAGGAAGGCGTGCAGGACTTTGTCGGCGGCCAGCGCCGCCGGAGCGGCGGTGGCAAGGACGAGAGCTGCGGCGAGAACGCGAAGTTTTATCATGCGGCGGAGCATAAGCCAGTGCGTGGCGATACGCCAGCTTATAACTTTTTTACATGAGCGCAGCGCATACTTTCATCTGCTGGCCCTATACTTTCGCTGCAAAATCGGTCATTCCACTACAAGAAGTACATCCATGTCCCTTAATTACATCTGGTCCGGGTTTTTCCTCGTCGGCTTCGCCGCCGCCATCATCCAATGGCTGTTCATGGGCGATACGGAGATCTTCAAGAAGATCATCGACGGCACGTTCGAGTCCGCCAAACTGGGTGTGATGGACATCGCCCTGCCGCTGGCCGGCGTGATGACGCTGTGGCTGGGGATCATGAACATTGGTGAAAAGGCCGGCGCCATCGGCTGGCTGGCAAAGATCATCTCGCCTTTTTTCTCGCGCATTTTTCCGGAAGTGCCGAAGGACCATCCGGCTACCGGCCACATGGTGATGAATTTCTCGGCCAACCTGCTGGGCCTCGACAATGCAGCGACTCCGTTCGGCCTGAAGGCGATGGAAAGCCTGCAGACGCTGAACCCGAACAAGGACACCGCCAGCAACGCCCAGATCATGTTCCTGGTGCTGCACACCTCGGGCCTGACCCTGATCCCGCTGGCGATCATGGCGCAGCGCGCCATCCTCGGCGCGGCCGATCCCTCGGACATCTTCATTCCCTGCATGATCGCGACGTATGCGGCAACCATCACCGGCATTATTGCCGTCGGCATCCGCCAGCGGCTGAACCTGTTCGACCCGGTGCTGCTGGCCTGGATCGGCGGCATGACCGCGGCCATTGCGGGCCTGATCTGGTATTTCACCGCCTTCCTGACGCGCGACCAGATCGAGGTGGTGTCGAAAGTGGCGTCCAACCTGATCCTGATGTCGATTATTGCCGCCTTCATCATCGGCGCCCTGCTCAAGAAGGTGAATGTGTATGACGCCTTTATCGAGGGCGCAAAAGGCGGCATCCAGACGTCGCTGACGGTGATTCCTTACCTGGTCGGCATGCTGGTGGCGATCAGCGTGCTGCGCAATGCCGGTGTGTTCGGGCTGGTAATGGATGGCTTCAACTGGGTCTTCAGTGCGCTGGGCCTGCGTACGGATTTCGTGCCTTCGCTGCCGACGGCACTGATGAAGCCTTTCAGCGGTTCCGGCTCACGCGCCATGATGATCGACGCGATGAAAACTTACGGCCCGGATTCCTTCGTCGGCCGCCTGGCTTGCATCTTCCAGGGTTCAGCGGATACTACCTTCTATATCGTGGCGCTGTATTTCGGCTCGGTCGGCATCCGCAAGACGCGCTATGCGATTTCCGCCGGCCTGATCGCGGATCTCGCGGGGGTATTGACCGCGATTGCTGTAGCCTACGTGTTTTTCGGTTAAGGATCCAACGATGCGCCGCCTGCTTCTCGCCTCACTGTTTGCCGCCATCGGCACTGCCGCCCATGCGGCCCTGCCGGAGCCGATCGCTCGCCTGGCGGCAGAGAAGGGCATCCCGGAAAGCGCGATCGGGGCGGTGGTGCTGCGCGGCGACCAGGTGCTGGTCTCGAATGAAGCAACGCGCACCTTCAATCCCGCTTCGACCATGAAGCTGTTCACCACCATGGTGGGACTGGACGTGCTGGGCCCGCAATTCCGCGGCCGCACCGAATTGCGCACCACCGGCGAAGTGGCAGGCGGCGTGCTGCACGGCGACCTGGTGCTGCGCGGCGGCGCCGATGGCGATTTCACTGCCGACGCTTTCACGCACATGCTGGAAAAATTGCGCACCAGGGGCATCCGCAGGATCGAGGGCAACCTGGTACTGGACCGCCAGCTGTGGCAGCCCGCGCGTGCCGATGCCGGCGCGCCGCCGTTCGACGAATCGCCCGAGGCTTACTACAACCTGATTCCCGATGCGCTGCTGCTGAACATGAACCTGCAGACGCTTGACATCACCTCTGATGCGAAATCGATCAAGGTGAGCGTGCTGCCGGAACTGGACAATGTGCGCGTGCGTTCGGAGCTGATGCTGGTCGACCGCGACTGCGCAAAATGGGAAGACGGCTGGAAGATTCCCGAGTATGTGCGCAATGGCTCGCAGCTGAGCATGGTGCTGAAAGGGACGTTCCCGCGCAACTGCAGCAAGGCCAACGTGATCAACGTGATGGACCGCACCGATTACGCAGAGCGCCTGTTCCGCGCGATCTGGGAGCGCCTGGGCGGCCAATTCAGCGGCCAGGCGTTCGAAGCCTCCGCCGAGCAGGCGCGCGCCCTCAATAGCGCTGCCTCGACGCTGCTGGCCGAGCATGTGAGCCGCTCCCTGCCCGAGATGGTGCGCGATACCAACAAGCTCTCCGACAACGGCCTGGCCCGCACCATCTTCCTGAGCCTGGGCAGCCTGCAGGCCGACCCGGTGCTGGGCAGCCGTCCCCTGCCTGATACGGCGCCGATGGAAATCCCGGGCGGCGCGGAAGCAGCGCCAGTACCGATGAGCACCAATGCCCGCTCGGAAATGGTGATTCGCAACTGGCTGCGCGCCCACGGCGTCGACGATGCCGGCATGGTGTTCGAAAACGGTTCCGGCCTTTCGCGCATCGAGCGCGCCAGCCCGGAACAGATGGCCGGCTTGCTGAAGGCGGCGCAGAAATCGCTGTGGGCGCCGGAGTTCCTCACCAGCCTTCCGATTGCGGCAATCGACGGCACCATGAGGCGCCGCCTGAAGGAAAGCCCGGCTGCTATGCACGCACGCGTCAAAACGGGTTCGATCAAGAACGTGGTGGCTGTCGCGGGCTACGTCCCCGACGCCAACGGCCAGCAATGCGTCGTGGTCGTTATGGTCAACCACGAGCGCGCCGGCAACGGCAACGGCCGCGCACTGGCGGACGGCATGATCGATTGGGTTTCGCGCAATTCCGCTCCGGAAGCGGTACCTGCAATGCCAAGCACACATTGAGGAGTTGAAGATGGGTGAAGTAAAACAGTATTGGTTCCCCGCCAAACGCTATGGCTGGGGATGGGGTGTGCCTGTCACCTGGCAAGGTTGGCTGGTACTGGTTGCCTACCTGCTGGCGATGGTGGGCGGCGCCCTGTTGTTGAATCCTGCGCACTCGCCTTTGGGCTTCCTGGCGCTGACCACCGTGGCCACCTCGATCTTCATCCTGGTTTGCTACCTCACGGGTGAGCCGCCGCGCTGGCGCTGGGGGGATGATGGCAAGGCAAAGTAAAAGCATATCGACAGCGGCATTGGCGGTCGTTGTCGCGGTAGCCGCTTATTGGTATTGGTCGCCGCTGCTCGTTGTGCACCAGATGAAGGAAGCGGTGCGGGTTCATGACGTGGAGGCGTTCAACAGCCACGTCGATTTTCCGGCGCTGCGGGAGAACATGAAGGACGACATGGCCGGCAAGCCGGGCGACGACGCCCTTACCGGCTTCGGGCGCCTGCTGGGCGGCGTCGTAGTGGATGCGCTGGTGCGGCCGGAGGCGGTGATGTTCGTGCTGGAGCATGGCGAATTTGCGAAGAAGCGTGGTGGCCGGCATGAGGACCGTGGCGAACGCGAACACGACGAGGCGCCGCCCTCCGGCGAAGACAGGCCGAAATGGGTGACCGAGCGCGATGGCGTCAATCGCTACATCGTCCGCAATGACAGGATCGCGCTGGTCTTCGTCCGCCATGGCTTTGCGGACTGGAAGCTGTCCGGGTTCCTTCTATGAAGCGCGCAGCACCTTGCGCGTCGCCCACACGATCGGAAGGCTGAACAGGAAAATATGCGACAGGATGTCCATGCCCCATGAGAAGGCGTTAAACGTCACCGGGCGCGGGAACGCCGACAAGGGCAGCACCACCAGCCGCATGGTGAAGAACACCAGCAAACCGTAGCCGACTGCTGCCAGCAGCGGCTTGCGTGCCAGCGCGGGAATGCGGCGCGCGGCGAAGAAGAAGAGCGCCATCCACACGAAACTCAGGGCGAAATGGCAGGCCAGGCCGAACACCGCGGCAGCCGCACCACCGCTGAAGGCCGCTTTACCCAGCGCGCCGCTGGCGACAACTTGCAACAGGCGCTCCGGCGGCAGGCCGTTATAGCCGGCGAAGCTGATGGCGAACAGGATGTCCAGCAAACCGCCCAGCGCGCCGCCGGTCAGGATTGCTCGTGGGGTAGACCAGGGCTGATGCATGGCTGCCGTCTCCTTAAAGGACTTTCGTGTAATCGCGGCGCACCAGTACGCGGTCGCCGCAGTCGAAATGCCACCATTCGCTGTTGATCCCCGCAAAGCCTGCCTGGAACATGGCGTCGCGCAGCAGCTGGCGGTTGGCGATTTGCGCGGCAGTCAACTCGCCGCTGGCGAGGTGCCGCGCCTCGAGTGCAGGGTGGGACAATTCTGTCATGTCGTCGAAGCCCGTACCCATGTCGAGCTCCTGCCCGCTGGGATCGAGGATGGTGACGTCGACCGCCATCCCAAACGAGTGAATGGAACCGCGCTCCGGCGGCGCAAGGTACATCTGCAGGCTGGTGCCGGCCAGCGCATCCCACAACTGTTCCTGCACGCGGTGCGGGCGCAGGGCGTCCAGCAACAGCACTTTGAAGCCGGGCGCGCGCTGTGCCAGGTAGCCCACCGCGCTCTCGATGGCCGCGGCTGCATCGCGATGCAGCCAGGCGCAGTCCAGCGGCGAATACAGGTCGCGACCGACAAAGTTATCCGCCCCGGCATAACGCAGGTCCACCGCGATTCCGCCGATGGTGGCCAGGTGGCGGAAGTCGGGGCTGCCGGCAACGTCTTCGCTGCGCATGGTGTTGCCCATTACTGTCCTTGTTCGAGACAGGCGCGCGCCATGCTGGCGATGGAATCGGCCAGTTGGCGCGCGCCGTGCGACAGGGGGGCGTGGCTGTTCGTCAGCAGGAAGAGCTGGATCGGAATGGCCGGCGCCCACTGGCGCTTCTGTACCCTGGCCGAGTCGGCCGATGCCGCCGTGAACGGATCGACCACAGCCAGCCCGGCGCCGGCTTCCACCAGCGAGCGGGCAATCTGGTAAGTCTGCACCGTGGTGCGGAAGTTGGGATGGATGCCCTGCGCTTCGCAGGAAGCAACAATCATTTCGCCCAGCGGATCGTTGTCGGCGTGGCCGATCAGTTCACCGGTCAGGCCTTGCGCCGTCAGCGGCAGGCCCGCTTCGTCGCTGCGCCAGGTGCCGGCCGGTGCGATCACCGTCATCGCCCCCTGCGCAATCGGCTCGGCGATGATGCCGGGGTGGCGCGGGTCCTGCAGCGACAGCGCCATGTCGGCTTCGCCCAGCCGCAAGGTGTTGACGATCTCGGACGTGTGGTGGGTAGCCAGTTCGCATCGCGTATCCGGGAATTCCTTGCGCCATTCGCTCATCGCTTGCGGCAGCACGCTGATGGCGATGGTCGGGGTCGAGACCAGCCGCACGGTTTCAACGGCGCGCCCTTTCAGGCTGGCGGCCAGGCGCCGGATGCCTTGCAGGTCGCGGTGCAGCTTTTCGGTTTCGGCGAACAGGCGGTGCGCTTCCGGCTTCGGATACAGCTTGCCGCGCACGCGTTCGAACAGCGGCATGCCCAGTTGCAGTTCGGCGTGCTGCAGGACCTTGGTCACGGCCGGCTGCGAAATATGCAGCACCTGGGCGGCGCCACTGATGGTGCCGACCTGCATGATGGCGTGGAAAACTTCGATGTGGCGCAGCCGCATGGTCCTGGTTCCTCTTCCTCAGCGCCGCAAGTCCTCCCCGCGGCATTTTGGCAGGATAGGGGAAAGCCGGCGCTCGTGCAAACCGCCTTACGGTTTTGGCTTGGGCGCGGTCAGCACGTCGAGGATGGCGGCGGATTCGGCGTCGGGCACGCCGTCCCATTTGCTGTTGCGGTACTTGGCCTGGAAGGTCACCAGCACGTTGTGGGTTTCCGGGTCCAGCACCCCGGTTTGCGGGGTGGCGTAGCCGTGCTGCGCCAATTTTTGCTGGAACCAGGCGATATCCGGCAGTTGGGCTTCGTATTGCGGGCGTGCTGCGGCGACCGCATTGGCATCCGGCCAGGCGATCAGGCCTTCGTCGGCCAGGCGCTTCCAGGGGAACATCGGGCCCGGGTCCTGCTTGCGCTGCGGTGCGACGTCGGCGTGGCCGAGGAAGTTCTCCGGCGCGACCTGGTGGCGCTCCTTGATCTGCTTGAGCAGGGCGACCAGCTGGTCGATCTGGCGGTCGCTGAAGGCGTACCAGTGGCGGCCATCGGGCATGTCCTTGAAGCCGGGATTGACGATTTCGATGCCGATCGAGTTGTAGTTCAGCGCAGTATAGGTCTTCCAGCTGCTCAGGCCAGCGTGCCATGCGGCGCGGTTTTCGTCGACCAGGGCGTAGACGCGCGGCTCATTCTCGTCGGTTACAAGATAGTGGGCGCTTACCTCTTTCTCGGTCAGCAGCTTGATCGACAGCGGCAGGTCCGATACGGTGTAGTGCAGCACCACGAAACGCACGCGGCTGCTCTGCCCTTTGGACGTCAGCGAATGGTCGATATTCGGCAGTTGCGTGGCGCAGCCGGTCAGCAGGGCGATCAGGGAAGCAAGCAGCAGTTTTTTCATCGATCTCGTCTTTTAGTTGCGGGGCCGGGCGGCCATCCTGGCGGCCGCATGATGCGGCCTGGCGCTGCGTTTTTGCAAATTGAACTGGGGCGGCAGGTCGGCGCGCATGGCTTCGAAAATCAGGGGATGCAGTTCGGCGGCGCGGCCGGACAAGACAATCGGCCGCTCGCCGAAGCGCGTCACCAGCGCCAGCGCCAGGCGCGCCAGTTCACGTCCGGCTTGCAGCAGGATATGGCGGGCGGCAGGATCGGCGCCGGCACTCATGGCGACGGCCAGCGCCAGCTTGCCAATCTCGCCGCGCTCCCGGGAGTACATGAAGTTGCGCGAGAAGCTCCAGTCGCTGCCGCCAACATGGTCGAACACCGCATGTGCCATCGGTGAATCCTCCCAGATGCCGGGCTGCTCGTCCTCGCCGCGCCAGATGCGGCGCATCGCTTCGCGCGCGATCCAGAATCCGCCGCCGGCATCGTCCAGCGTGACGCCGCGGCCGCCGGCGCGGTGGAATTCGCCCTGTTCATCGATGAAGGCGGCAATCGAGCCGGTGCCGGCATAGACCAGGTATCCCTGGCCGGGCTCGAAAGCGTCGAGATAGGCGACTTCGATATCGTTGCACAGGGTGATGGCGTCCAGGCGTATGCCGAACAGGGTCGAGAGCCAGTCCAGCAGCACGTTGCCATCGCCGCCGAAACCGGTCAGACCGGCGCAAATGCGCAGCGGCTCGCCGGCTTCCAGCACTTCTTTCGCCAGCTGGCTGAAGGTAGTGTGGACCAGCGCGCGGCCGGCCGGCCTGGCCATCATCAGGGCAGACAGTCCGGCCACTGTGCCTTCGGCCACGATCTCGCCTGCCGGGTCGGACAACGCCCAGCGTGTTTCGGTGCCGCCGGCATCGATTCCCAGCCCTAAGGTACGATCGGTGTCAGGTTTGCCCATGATCTGTCGAGTGTACGTTGAAACGCTGTCATCTTGACATGAAAGCGTGTTCCGCACTCATTCCAAAAAGTTATAAGGCAGCGGAAACCCGGGGGCTTTCGTTGCCTAAGCGGTCCACGGCCGACACCACCACGCTGCGGGCGGGCACGCCGTTGTCGTCGGTCAGTACCACCTCGCTGCGGCCAGCCGGCACCACATTGAAGCGCCACTCCTCGCCATAGCGCGCCCAGATCGCCAGATGGCTGGCGCGCGCGGCGTTGCCAAGGGTAACCGACAGCCCGCTGGCATGGCGCTTGACTGCCACCGTCGGCGCCGGCGGCGCTTCGCTGCCCAGCCAGGGGGATGGCGGCACCAGCGCCGGTCCCTGGTAGCTGGCAGCTTTCAGCTGGTCGCTCACGCCTTTGCGGTTTTGCATCAGGGCGGCGATGCTGAAATGGATGTGGCCATTCGCATTGCCGCGGCTGCGCATGATCCCGACCTGCTGCACGATTTCGTCCGCCGTGAAAGACTTGCTGCTGTCGTCGATGCGGCTGGTGTACAGGCCTGGCCAGATATGGCGGCCACGCTTGTTCTGCCCCAGCCAATAATCGAGCAGCACAGGGAAGGCTTGCGGCTGCTGGGCGATCGGCCAGTAAAGCTGCGGCGCCAGGTAATCGAGCCAGCCGTTCTGCAGCCACAATTCGGCATCGGCATACAGCTTGTCGTACTGGCTGAAGCCCTGGATGCCGGGCGGGCGGCGGTCGGGGCGGCCAATGCCGAAGGGGCTGATGCCGAAGCGCACCCACGATTTTTCCTTGTGGATGCCGGTGTAGATCGATTCGATCAGCTGGTTGACGTTCTGCCGGCGCCAGTTCGCGCGCTCCAGGGTGCCGCCGCCTTGCAGGTAGCGCTGGTAGGGCGCGTTGTCGGGGAAGTCCAGTTCGGCCTTGCTGCCGTTGGATGGTGCATCCAGCGCCGCCTCGCCGCCGTTGGCGCCGGGAGCTTCGATCGGATAAGGGTAGAAATAGTCGTCGATGTGAACGCCGTCGATGTCGTAGCGGCGCACAACGTCCAGGATCACGTCCAGCGTTTGCTGGGCGGCGCTCTCCTCACCAGGATCCATCCACAGGAACTTGCCGTACTGGCGCACCACTTGCGGCTTGGTATTGGCGACATGCTCACGCGCATTCGGCGTGCGGGCGGCGGAATGGCGGGCGCGGTAAGGGTTGAACCATGCATGCAGTTCCAGCCCGCGGGCATGGGCCTGGGTGATCCAGAACGCCAGCGGGTCCCAGGCCGGCTCGGGGGCTTTGCCCTGCTGGCCGGTCAGGAATTCGGACCAGGGTTCGAGCTTGGACGGGTAGATGGCGTCGGCACTGGGGCGCACCTGCAGCACGATGGCGTTCAGGTGCAGCGACTTGGCGCGGTCGAGGATGGCCAGGGCTTCGGCTTGCTGGCGTGCCGGCGGCAGGCTGCCGCGGCTTGGCCAGTCGATATTGGCGACGGTCGACACCCAGGCGGCACGGAATTCACGCGGCGCGGCAGGCGGCTGCTCGCCGGTGATGCGTTGCGGCACCGGTGCCGGGGCCGGGGCCGGGGCCGGGGCCGCGCTCGAGACTGGAGCCGGCACATTGCCGCTTCCGCCACCGGTGGGTGGCGCCGCGGCTTCGCCGGGGGCTGGCACGGTCGGCGTCGACGAACACGCCCCCATTAATGCGGCCACGCCGGCCGCGGCGGCGGCTATGGTCAGCCGCCTTTTCGCATTAAAAGCCAAAACCTAATCCTCACATCAGCAGGAGCCGTATTCTACCTATTCCCGGCCAAAGTCCGGGTCTATCTTGATCAGCGCCGTCATGATGAAGGCCGGAATAGTCGCCATGCAGGCGAAAATGAAGAAATGCTGGTAGCCGAGAAGCTCCTGGAGCTTGCCGCTGGCCATCTGCGGAATCATCATCCCAAGCGCCATGAACCCGGTGCAGATCGAATAGTGTGCCGTCTTGTGCTCCCCCTGGCTGACCATGATCATGTACATCATGAAGGAGGTAAATCCCAGGCCGTAGCCAAACTGCTCCACCGCCAGGCAGGCCGAGATCCAGGCAAAGTTTTGCGGCTGTGCCTGCGACAGGTAGACAAAAATCAGGTCCGGGATATGGATCGCAATCGCGAACGGCCACAAGCAGCGCTTGAGGCCGAAGCGCGCGATCAGCCAACCGCCCGCCAGGCCGCCAAGAATCAAGCCGATGATACCCACGGTGCCGTAGGCGATGCCCACCGCTTCGGTGCTCAGGCCGAGTCCGCCATTCGCCAGCGGGTCTTTCAGGAACGGCACCACCATTTTCAGCAGCTGCGACTCGCCAAGACGGAACAGCAGCAGGAACAGCAGGATGACAATGATGCCATCCTTGCGGAAGAAGGCTGCGAAGGTGGCAAAGAACTCCTTCATCGGCGCCGACGAACGCACAGCACGCGCATCATCGGCAGGTTTCGGCAGCGCGAAGAGATGGTAGAGCGCCAACGCCAGAAATACAGCACCCAGGACAGCGAAGGCGACCGACCACGCCATTTGCGGATTACCGGTGTGCTTGATGACGTTCCCGGCGAGGAACAGCACGCCGCCCTGGCAGGCCACGGTCGCGGCGCGATAGAAGGTACTGCGCACGCCGACGAATTCCGCCTGCTGTTTTTGCCGCAGGGCGAGCATGTAGTAGCCGTCCGCGGCAATGTCGTGCGTGGCGGAGCTGAACGCCATCAGCCACATGACGCCGAGGCTGAGCTGGAAGAAGTTCGATAGCGGTAGCGTGAAGGCGACCGACGCCAGCGATACGCCCAGCACCATCTGCAGGATCGTGGTCCAGGCGCGCTTGGTGCCGAACATCTCGATCAAGGGCGACCAGAGCGGCTTGATTACCCATGGCAGGTATAGCCAGGCCGTGTAATACGCCATGTCGGCGTTGGAGATGCCAAGGTCTTTATACATTGCGGTGGTCAGCGCCATGACCGCAAAGTAGGGGATGCCCTGGTTGAAATACAGTGTCGGGACCCAGCCCCATGGGCTGCGTTGCTGCGCTCGATCCATTACGTCCTTTCTTATCGGCCGGGACGAGCGCAGGGGCGAATCAAATGGTGAGTGCGCCGCGCACGCTGCCCCTGGCCTGGTCCAGCAAGTCTCCCGCCTGCTGCACCGTGGTTTTCTTTAACAGGGCGACCACCGCCACTTTGACGTGGAAGCCGCACTGTTCCAGCGCTGTGCGGGCTGTCGCTTCGTCGGCACCGGTGGCGTGCATGGTAAGCCGCACCGTGCGTGCAAACAGCTTCGCATTGGTCGGCTTCAAGTCTACCATCAAGTTTCCATAAACCTTGTTCAAGCGCACCATGATCGCGCTGGAAATCGTGTTCAGCACGATCTTCTGCGAGGTGCCGGCTTTCAGGCGCGTGCTGCCGGAAATGATCTCGTGGCCGGTGTCGAGGGTGATGCCGATTTCGGCCTCCTGCGTCAGCGGCGAACCGGGGTTGTTGGCGATGCCGACGGTCAGCGCGCCGGCGCTGCGCGCAGCTTGCACCGCACCCAGAACATAGGGCGTGGTGCCGGATGCCGCCAGCGCCAGCACCACGTCGTCCGGGCCGGGGTTCAGCGCCAGCAGGTCGCGCGCGCCCTGCCCACGGTCGTCCTCCGCCCCTTCCACCGCCTTGAACATGGCGTCCATGCCGCCAGCAAGGATGGCGACCGCGCGGTCATGCGGCCAGGAGAAGGTAGGGTACAGCTCAACGCTGTCAAGCACGCCAAGCCGGCCGGAAGTCCCGGCGCCGACGTAGAGCAAGCGCCCGCCCGCATCGATGCGGGGCACGGCTGCTTCAACAGCCTGGGCAATAGCGGGGACAGCGGCGCACACGGCTTGCAGCGCACTCAGCTGGTCATCGGCAAAGGCGGCGACCAGCTTCTCTGTGGAATATTGGTCCAGCTCGCGATGTTGGGAGCTGGGCGTTTCGGTCTTCAGCATAAAACGAGTGTAATGCCAAATTGCCGGGACCGCCCATGACAGGACTTGCGGAGCTCATGTCCGCAGGTTATGCCGCCCTGCCTACGCGGCCCGGCGCATTTCCGCCACGAAGTCGTAATGATCGCTGCGGCAGTAGGAATGCGTGAGCTCTATCGCCTGGCCCGACTCAAGATAGGCGATACGGGTAATGAACAATACAGCCTGGCCTTCCGGTACTTCCAGCTGGCGCGCCAGCTCGGCCGAAGCATTCATGGCGCGGATGTGCTGCAGCGCGCGCGCCGGTCCCTTGCCGACCGAATCCAGGTATTGGTAGAGCGAATCGCCGATCAGCTCGGGGTTGGGGACGATGGTTTGCGGCAGCACCGAAACTTCATACGCCATCACCACATCATCGGCCAGGCGCAAGCGTTCAAGGCGCGCCACGCGCGTGTTGGGCGACAGGCCAAGGCTCAACTGTTCGTCGGCACTGGCGGCGACCAGCGCGCGCTTGAGCCAGCGCGAGCCCGGTTTATAGCCGCGCTGCGAGAGCTGTTCCGAAAAGCTGGTCAGGTTCGACAGCGGTTGTTCAATGCGCGGCGCGATGTAATTGCCCGAGCCGCGGCGGCGCACCACCAGGCCCTGGTCCACCAATTGGTCGATGGCTTTGCGGGCGGTTACGCGCGAAACGTTCAGCAATTCAGAGAGGGTTCGTTCGGAAGGAAGCGCCTGGTCGACCTGGTAACGTCCGTTTCGAACATCGTCGCTCAACTTGCGGGCAATCTGCATGTACAGCGGCGAATTGTCTTGTTGATCTGGTTTGAATTCAACGCTGGTGAGGCTCATTACATTTCTCCTATAGCTGCTAGTGTAATAGCGAAAGAGAAATCACGCTGCTCTTTTCATTTAGCTTTAACGCCCGATACACCAGGGTTATAGGCAGATAATCAGTTTTCATTAGCTGGCCGAAAGGGCCGCGCCGTATGCTGTACGCAAAAGGAGAATGCATGCGAAAGGCGATGCGCGCCTGGTTCGGCGCCGTACTGTTGGGCTGTCTCGGCCCTGCTTCGGCCGGCGCACTGGATCGGGAACTGGCGGCTATCGTCAACGATGCGCAGCGGCCGCTGTCGAGCTTGTCCGTGCTGGCGGTGCGCGATGGCAAGGTGGCTTATCAACAACAGTTCGGCCTGCGCCGGCTTGATACGACAGGCAGCGCCGCCGCCGCGCCAGTGACGCCGCAGACCATGTTCCGCATTGCTTCCATTTCTAAAATGATGACCAGCTTCGGCGTGATGAAGCTGGTCGAAGAAGGCCGGCTCAAGCTCGATACCGACGTTGGCGAATACCTTGGCTTTGCGCTGCGCAATCCGAATTACCCTGCTCAAGCGATCACGCTGCGGCATTTGCTGAGCCACACTTCCACGCTGCGTGACGACGCCGGCTACTTCTGGCGTGCCGGCACGGCTTTGCGCGAGGTACTGGTCCCGGACGGCAGGATGTGGGCGCGCGATGGCGAGCCCGGCCAATACTTCACCTACTCCAACCTGAACTGGGCTGTGATCGGCACCGCCATGGAGCACGTGACGGGCGAACGCTTCGACCGCCTGATGCAGCATTTGCTGCTGGCACCGATGGGACTGCGTGGCGGCTATAACCCTGCCGCATTCAGCCAGCAGGAGGTGGCGGATACCGCGACGCTGTACCGCCGCCGCACGCGCGAGAGCGAAATATGGGACAGCAAGGGCGCGTGGATTGCGCAGGTGGATGACTTTGGCGTCGCCGCGCCGCAGGAGCCGGCTGGCCTCGATAAATATGTCATCGGCACCAATGCCACGCCCTTCAGCCCGACCGGCGGCATGCGCATGTCAGCCAGCGATATGGGCAGGATCATGCTCATGCTGATCAACAATGGCCGCCATGCGGGCAGGCAGATTCTCAAACCGGCATCGCTGGCCCTGATGTTCGGCGAACAATGGCGCTTCAACGGCAACAATGGCAACACGCTGAAAGGGCTCTACCATAGCTGGGGCCTGGGCATCCAGCGCTTCGCCGACGTGCGGGGCAATATGGGCGGCATGCCGCAGGATGGCCGCTTCACTGCCATCTGCCACCTGGGCGAAGCTTATGGCTTAGTCGCCACCTTCGCCGTAGACTTAAAGAAGAAACAAGGCATCGTATCCCTGATCGGGGGCTTTGGCAGCGATCCGGATACCGATCCGGGCCTGCATTCGGCGCACACGCGGGCGGAAGAGAGGATCCTTGAGGCTATTTACCAACGCGCCATCCTCGGTCGCGGGGACTGAACTACAATAGCTTTGATTTTCCACAGGGCAACAGGATTCGGAGACGGGATGGCGGGAGGAAGGCAAGTGGTGGTGATTGGCGGAGGCGTGGTCGGCCTGGCGTCAGCGTGGTGGCTGCTGGAAGCAGGTTTCCGCGTGACCCTGCTCGAACGCTTTCCGACGGTCGCCAGCGCCGCCAGCTATCGCAATGGCGGCCAGCTAAGCTATCGCTACGTCTCCCCGCTGGCAGATGAGGGAGTGCCGAAAAAGGCCATGCAATGGCTGTTCGAGCGCGACGGCCCATTCCGCTTCCGTCCCGAAGCCGATTACCGCCAGTGGCGCTGGATGGCGCAATTCGTCGCCAACTGCAATGCCGAGGCCAATGCCCGTACCACCGCCAAGCTGCTCCAGCTCGGCGAGTTGAGCCGCCTCTCACTGTCCATACTCGAACTGAAACTGCCGCTGTCGGAATTCAACTGGCGCAATGCCGGCAAGCTGGTGGTCTATCGTAGCGAAGAAGCCTTCAAGGCGGCGCTGGACAAGCCGGATAACGACGAGAACCGCGCCGTGTTGTGGGGCCGGGATACCGCCCGCATCGAGCCGGCCCTGGCGCAGATGGCGCCAAACCTGGCGGGCGGCATCTTCAATCCCGGCGAAGCGGTGGCGGATTGCTATGCCTTCTGCCTGGCGCTGGAAAAGCGCATCTACGCCCACCCGCGTTTCGAGCGCTGCATGCACACGGCGGCACGCACCATCTTCGTCGAAAACGGAAAGGTGACTGCGATCGAGACCGACGCGGGCTGGCTTTCAGCCGATCATTACGTACTGGCGGCGGGCATCCAGAGCCGCGACCTGGCTGCTACCGCCAACCTCGACTTGCCGATGTATCCGTTGAAGGGCTACAGCCTGACGGCGCCGATCCGCAGCGAGCATGTGGCGCCCAATATCAGCGTGACCGACTTTGAGCGCAAGACGCTGTACGCCCGCATCGGCAAGCAATTGCGCATCGCCGCCATGGTCGATATGGTGGGCGAAAGTACCCGCATTGACCGGCGGCGCATTGCCAGCCTGTCGCGACTGGCCCGCGCATCGATGCCGAATGCCGCCGACTACGACAAGGCGGAAGCCTGGGCCGGCCTGCGCCCGGCGACGCCCAACAGCGCTCCGATCATCGGCGCCACGCCTTATCCCAACCTGTGGCTCAACGTCGGCCACGGCCCGCTGGGCTTCACCTTTGCCTGCGGCAGCGCCAACCTGCTGGCCACCCTGATGCGCGGCAAAGAGCCGCCGTTCGAACTCGACTGCCTGGCTTACAAGGTCTGATTCAGGTATTTCGCAGGAACGGCTGCGGTCAGCCAAACCCCGTTTTCTGAAATGTAGAAGAGGTGGCCGTCGCGGGCCATCTGGCCGGATTCCACGCTCAGTATCACTGGCTTGCCGTGCCGGCTGCCGACTTTTTCCGCAGTTGCCAGGTCGGTCGACAAGTGGACGTGCTGGCGCGCGGCAGGATGCAGGCCGCTTTCGCGGATCGAGTCGAGAAAACGCGTTGCGGTGCCGTGGTACAACTGCTCCGGCGGCGCCTGCGGCGCCAATCCCAGTGCGATGTCGACGGAATGGCCCTGGTTGGCCCGGATCTTCGTCCCGTCCTCGCTGATCGCAAAACGCTTCTTGTCGCTGTTCTTGACGATGGATTGGATCTGGGACCGGCTCAAATCGGTCCCCCGCAGGTTCGCACGGGCAATCAATTCGTCGATCGACGCCCACCCATTCTGGTCCAGTACGAGCCCGATTTCTTCCGGTTTGTGACGCAAGACCAGGCTCAGGAACTTGCTTTTACTGACTTCGTTCATCTCGATATGTTAGCACCTGGCACTGTCGGCTTTCTTTACCGTACAGCCGATGAGCAGGGCAAGGCCCAGGCTTAGCAATGCGAAAGTCCCCGGCTCGGGCACTGCCACCAGCACGGGCGACTGGATCGGCGTCTCGAAGAGCGGCGGCGTGCCGGTTTGCCCCGGGTAAGTCGAAGGCAATGCCGGGCCAGGCACGCTGGCAGGCGGATCCGGCACAGGCAGGGGCGGCGGCAGCCCCCTGAAAGGCGGAGGCCTGCGATTGAAATACGATGCCGGCGGCTGGCTGTAGTTCATATAGCTGAACTGGATACTGTTGACGGTATAGGGCGACTGTGTCGATACGATTGGATCCGCAAGTGCTTGATCCCGGGCCAGGACAAAGCAGGCCAGCAGACAAGTTTTGAGCAAGGCATCAGCTTTCATTTTTTGCGCTCCGGGTCGGGTTGGCGAAAACTTCAAGCTTGCAGATGCATCAACTGTACCTGCCCCTAAGTGCCTGATTATCCAGTCGCCTCCTGTTTCAACCGCGCCTGGCGTAAAGATCTGCGACGCGCTTGGAGTCGCCGCTTGGCCTTGGGAAGTCACGCCAGCGTGCGATATGGCGGATAATGGCGGGATGTCCAAATCCAAGACCCCTGTCGGCTGCCCATGCGGCGGTCCTTCTTTTGAGGCTTGCTGCGGCCCCTTTATTGAAGGGAAAGCCCTGCCGGAAACGGCTGAGCAGCTGATGCGCTCCCGCTATTCCGCCTATACACTCCAGAACGAGTCGTATTTGTTGTCGACTTGGCACCAAAGCACCCGTCCCGCCGAGCCAATTATTAAGCAGGACGAAAAGCTCCAGTGGTTGGGACTTGAGGTAAAATCTGCTTTACGTTTACGTCAACGTAAAGCAGAAGCCCAGCCGAACGAGGATTTTGTCGAGTTCGTCGCCCGCCTGCGGGTGAATGGCCGCGGCCAGCGCCTGCATGAGCTGAGCCGCTTCCTGCGCGAACCGGGTGAAGGTGGCCTGCGCTGGTTTTACGTCGACGGCGAATTTCCAGAATAAAAGAAGAGGACGAGACAATGCCGCATATCGAGAGCAAACTTAATCCGCGCAGCGAGGACTTCAAAGCCAACGCCGACGCCATGCAAGCCCTGGTCGACGACCTGCGCGCCAAGGTCGCGAAGGCGGCGCAAGGCGGCGGCGAGGCGGCCAGCGCCAAGCACGTGGCGCGCGGCAAGCTGCTGCCACGCGACCGCGTACAGATGCTGCTCGACCCCGGCACGCCCTTCCTCGAGTTCTCGCAACTGGCGGCTTTCGACATGTACGACAACGCCGCGCCTGCTGCGGGCGTGATCACCGGCATCGGCCGCGTCAATGGCCAGGAATGCGTGATCGTCTGTAACGACGCCACCGTCAAGGGCGGCACCTATTACCCGATGACGGTGAAGAAGCACCTGCGCGCGCAGGAAATCGCCGAGCAGAACAACCTGCCCTGCATCTACCTGGTCGACTCGGGCGGCGCCAACCTGCCGAACCAAGACGACGTATTCCCCGACCGCGACCATTTCGGCCGCATCTTCTTCAACCAGGCCAATATGTCGTCCAAGGGCATCCCGCAGATCGCGGTGGTGATGGGTTCCTGCACGGCCGGCGGCGCTTACGTGCCTGCCATGTCGGACGAATCGATCATCGTGAAAGAACAGGGCACCATCTTCCTCGGCGGTCCTCCGCTGGTGAAGGCGGCGACCGGCGAAGTGGTTTCCGCCGAAGACCTGGGCGGCGGCGACGTCCACACCCGCCTGTCGGGCGTGGCCGACCACCTGGCGCAGGACGATATGCACGCGCTGTCGATGGCCCGCAGCATCGTCTCCAACCTGAACCGCCAGAAGCCGCAACAGGGCGTGCTGCGCGAAGCGGTGGAGCCGAAGTACGCGCCGGAAGAACTGTACGGCGTGATCCCGGTCGACACCCGCAAGCCATTCGATATCCGCGAAGTGATCGCGCGCATCGTCGACGGTTCCGAATTCGATGAATTCAAGGCACGCTACGGCGCCACCCTGGTGTGCGGTTTCGCCCACATCTACGGCATGAAAGTCGGCATCATCGCCAACAACGGCATCCTGTTCTCCGAGTCGGCGCTGAAAGGCACCCACTTCATCGAACTGTGCTGCCAGCGCAAGATCCCGCTGGTCTTCCTGCAGAACATCACCGGCTTCATGGTCGGCCGCAAGTACGAAAACGAGGGCATCGCCCGTAACGGCGCCAAGATGGTGACTGCGGTCGCTACCGCATCCGTGCCCAAGTTCACCGTGATCATCGGCGGCTCTTTCGGCGCCGGCAACTACGGCATGTGCGGCCGCGCCTACTCGCCGCGCATGTTGTGGATGTGGCCGAATGCGCGCATTTCCGTGATGGGCGGCGAGCAGGCGGCAGGCGTGCTGGCCACCGTGAAGCGCGACGGCATCGAAGCCAAGGGCGGCACCTGGAGCGCCGAGGAGGAAGCGGCCTTCAAGCAGC
Organism: Duganella sp. Root336D2; assembly: GCF_001425005.1. Taxonomy (GTDB): domain Bacteria; phylum Pseudomonadota; class Gammaproteobacteria; order Burkholderiales; family Burkholderiaceae_D; genus Rugamonas. The sequence goes on from NZ_LMDB01000039.1 coordinate 240,209, forward strand.
CGATCAAGGAACAGTACGAAGTGCAGGGCCACCCTTATTACGCCTCCGCGCGCCTGTGGGACGACGGCGTGATCGATCCGGCCGACACGCGCATGGTGCTGGGCCTGGGCCTGTCCGCCGCGCTCAACGCGCCAATCCCGGACACCAGGTTCGGCGTGTTCCGCATGTAAGGAGATGACGATGACCTATGTAACCCTGACCATCGGCATCAGCGACAGGATCGCCACCGTCACCCTGAATCGCCCGGACGTACGCAATGCCTTCAACGAGCATTCGATCAACGAGCTGGCGCGCGCCTTCTCGGAACTGGGCCGCAACGAAAACGTGCGCGCCATCGTGCTGGCCGGGAACGGTCCGGCCTTCTGCGCCGGCGGTGACCTGAACTGGATGAAAAAGATGGCCCATTACACCCACGAGGAGAATGAGGCCGACGCCATGCAGCTGGCGCAAATGCTGCGCACGATCTACCTGTGCCCGAAACCGACCGTGGCGCGCGTGCATGGCGATTGCTATGCGGGCGGCATGGGTCTCGTTTCCGCCTGCGACATCATCGTCGCGGTGCCGGAGGCGAATTTCTGCCTGAGCGAAGTGAAACTGGGCCTGATCCCCGCGACCATTTCGCCGTATGTGATCAAGGCGATGGGTGAGCAGGCTTCGCGCCGCTATTTCCTCACCGCCGAACGTTTCAGCGCCGCCGAAGCACACCGCATCGGCATGGTGCACGAACTGGTCGCCGCCGACGCGCTGGACGCCAAGATGGCGGAAGTGCTGAAGGCGCTGGTGACCAACAGCCCGAACGCAGTGAAGGAAGCCAAAGTGCTGGTGCGCGACATCGTCGGCAAGCCGGTGAACGATGCGCTGCTGGCCGATACGGCCGAACGCATCGCCCACATCCGCGCTTCCGAGCAGGGCCGCGAAGGCGTGACTTCCTTCCTGGAGAAGCGCAAGCCGGGCTGGCTGAATTGAACGGAGCAGTTTTTGGAAGCAAACCAACAAAGCGATTGGGTAGCACGTAGCCTGAAGTCTGTCTGGCACCCGTGCACCCAGATGCAGCACCATGAAAGCGTGCCGCTGATTCCCGTCAGCCATGGCCGCGGCGTGTGGCTGTACGACCACCAAGGCAACCGCTACCTGGATGCGATCAGTTCCTGGTGGGTGAACCTGTTCGGCCACGCCAACCCGCGCATCAACGCGGCATTGCGCGAGCAGCTCGACATGCTGGAGCATGCGATGCTGGCCGGCTTCACCCACGAGCCGGTGATCCAGCTCAGCGAACGCCTGGCGACGCTGACCCAGCACAATCTGGGCCACGCCTTCTATGCCTCGGATGGCGCCTCGGCGGTCGAAATCGCCCTGAAAATGAGCTTCCATTCCTGGCGCAATATGGGCCAGGGCGGCAAACAGGAATTCGTTTGCCTGAAAGGCAGCTACCACGGCGAGACCATCGGCGCGCTGGCGGTAACCGACGTGGCGCTGTTCAAGGACGCCTACGGTCCGCTGCTGCGCGCCACGCAGACCGTGATGTCGCCGGATGCGCGCCAGGCTGCCGAAGGGGAAACGGCGGCCGATGTGGCGCGCCGCGCCGCCGCCGACGTCGAGCGCATGTTCACCGAACGCGCCGGCAAGATCGCGGCCATCATCATCGAGCCGCTGGTGCAATGCGCGACCGGCATGGCGATGCACGATCCGCTCTACCTGAAACTGGTGCGCGAGCTGTGCGACCGGCACGGCGTGCACCTGATCCTGGACGAAATCGCGGTCGGCTGCGGCCGCACCGGCACCTTCTTCGCCTGCGAGCAGGCCGGCATCTGGCCGGACTTCCTTTGCCTGTCGAAGGGCATCAGCGGCGGCTACCTGCCGTTGTCCATCGTGCTGTCGCGCGACGAAATCTACCAGGCCTTCTATGATGCCGACGTCACGCGCGGCTTCCTGCACTCGCACTCGTACACCGGCAATCCGCTGGCCTGCCGCGCCGCGCTTGCTACGCTGGACATTTTCGCCGAAGACCACGTGCTGGAAGCGAACAAGGCGCGCTCGCGCAAACTGACCGAGGCCCTGGCGCCGCTGGCCAAGCACGAGCACACCGGGAACTTCCGCAACCGGGGCATGATCTGGGCCTTCGATGCAGTCGGCGCCACGCCGGGCTTCTCGCGCCGCTTCTTCACCGAGGGTACCAGGCAGGAACTTTTGCTGCGCCCGATCGGCAATACCGTGTACCTGATGCCGCCGTACATCCTCAGCGACGAGGAAATCGACGGCCTGGCCGCGCGTACGCTGTCGGTGTTCGAGAAAACGCGGGTGGGCTGATCATGGAACTTCTCGCAAAACTCGACCAGCAGTTGCAGGCGCTGGATGACAAAAACCTGATCCGCAAACGGCGTTCGGTGGAAACCGCCTGCGGCCCGCGCGTGATGGTGGATGGCCGCGAACTTCTGGCCTTCTGCAGCAATGATTACCTTGGCCTGGCCGCGCATCCGCGCCTGGCTGAAGCGATGCAGCAGGGCGTTGAGCTGTACGGCACCGGCAGCGGCGCCTCCCACCTGATCAGCGGCCATAGCCGCGCGCACACGCTGCTGGAGCAGCGCCTGGCAGAATTCCTGTCGCCGCACCTGGTGCACGCGCAGGCGCTGTATTTCTGCACCGGCTATATGGCCAACCTTGCCGTGCTGACCGGACTCTCGGTGGGCGAAAAGGACACTGAAATCTTCAGCGAAGCACTGAACCACGCCTCGCTGATCGACGGTGCCCGCCTGGCGCGCACCAGGCTGTCCGTCTACCCGCACGCCGACGTAGCGGCGCTGGGTGAACTGCTGGCCACCAGCACCGCCAGCAACAAGATCGTGGTCACCGATTCCGTGTTCAGCATGGATGGCGACCTGGCCGAGCTGCCTGCGCTGCTGGCCCTGTGCGAGCAGCACAATGCCTGGCTGGTGGTGGACGACGCCCACGGCTTCGGCACGCTGGGCGAGAACGGCCGCGGCGCATTGGAGCACTTCGCCATGCGCTCGCCCTACCTGGTCTATGTCGGCACGCTGGGCAAGGCGGCCGGTGTCGGCGGCGCCTTCGTCGCGGCGCACCGCACCGTGGTGGAAACCCTGATCCAGCGCGCCCGCCCCTACATCTTCACCACCGCCGCTCCGCCGGCGCTGGCGCACGCACTGCAAGCGAGCCTGGATATCATCTGCGGCGAAGAAGGCCGCGAGCGCCGCGCCCACCTGCAGTCTCTGGTGGCACAATTGCAGGACAGCCTGCGCCTGAAGCGCTGGCAGCTGCTGCCGTCAAGGACGGCGATCCAGCCAATCATCATTGGCGAGAACGATGAAACCATGCGGCTGTCCGCCGCGCTGTACGAGCAGGGCATCTGGGTAGGCGGCATCCGGCCGCCGACCGTGCCGGCCGGAACCGCGCGCCTGCGCATCACCTTGTCCGCCGGCCACTCGGCCGACGACGTGCGCCGCCTGGCAGACGCTATCAACAAACTTGAAAGGACCTGATATGGCGCTTGAAGACCCTGTCATCGCTCCTGAGCCACAAGCCGCAGTGGCCGTCGATGGCCTGCCGCCGCGCTTCGCCTGCTTTGTGGCGGGCACCGACACCGAAATCGGCAAGACGCTCACGTCGTCCGCGATGCTGTACTCGCTGGTGAAAAATGGCGCCCGCGCCTGCGGCATGAAACCCGTCGCCGCCGGCGCGGTTATGAGGAACGGCCAGTTGCACAACGACGACGCCGACCAGCTGATCGAAGCAAGCAACGTACACTTGCCGCAGTCGCTGACCACCCCATTCATGCTGAAAGAGCCGGCTGCACCGCATATCGCCGCCGCGCTGGAAGGCATTGAGATCGACCCGGTGCCGATCCTGGCCGCCTACGTTGAAATCGCCGCCGCTACCGACGCCATCGTGGTGGAAGGCGTAGGCGGTTTCTGCGTTCCGCTGACCGACGATCTCGACACCGCCGACCTGGCCGAGCAGCTTGCGCTGCCGGTGGTGCTGGTGGTGGGCCTGCGCCTGGGCTGCATCAACCATGCGCTGCTGACCGTGGAAGCGATCGAGTCGCGCGGCCTGAAGCTCGTGGGCTGGGTCGCCAACACCCTGGAATTTGAAATGAACTTCGCGGACGAAAATATCGCCGCACTGTCAGCGCGCATTCCCGCGCCGCTGCTCGGCCGCATCCCGCGACTGGCAAAACCGACTGCCGCCGCCGCTGCCGAATACCTGAACTTCACGTCCCTGCCGAACTGGCCGGGCCGCCGCACCACGTAAGAGAGGAAGAACATGTCCCTGCAAGAACCTAAAGCCGTCCAACTGCACCGTCCAACCGCCGCCATCAAGTTGCCGGAGGCCGCTACCTGGCCCCTGGAAGACGTCATGGCGCTGTACGAGCTGCCATTCAACGATTTGATGTTCCGCGCACAGGAAGCCCATCGCGCCAACTGGCCGGACGGCGACGTCGAACTGGCGACCCTGCTCTCGATCAAGACCGGCGGCTGCGAAGAGGATTGCGGCTACTGCCCGCAAGCCGCGCGCTACGACACCGGCGTGGAAGCCAAGAAGATCCTGGACCTGGACACCGTGCTGGACGCCGCCAGGCAGGCGAAAGACAACGGCGCCACCCGTTTCTGCATGGGCGCTGCCTGGCGCAGCCCGAAAGAGCGCGACATGGAGAAAGTCGAAACCATGGTGCGTGAAGTGAAGGCCATGGGCCTGGAGACCTGCGCCACCCTGGGCATGCTGGAAGCCGACCAGGCACAGCGCCTGAAGGACGCGGGCCTGGACTACTACAACCACAACCTGGACACCTCGCCGGACTTCTACGACAACGTGATCTCCACCCGCCAGTACCAGGACCGCCTGGACACCCTGGGCCACGTGCGCAGCGCCGGCCTGAAGGTCTGCTGCGGCGGCATCGTGGGCATGGGCGAGACGCGCGAACAGCGCGCCGGCCTGATCGCCCAGCTGGCCAACCTGAATCCGTACCCTGAGTCGGTACCGGTCAACCACCTGGTGCAAGTGGAAGGTACCCCGCTGCACGGCCTGGACAAGCTGGACCCGCTGGAGTTCGTGCGCACCATCGCCATCGCCCGCATCACCATGCCGAAGGCGCGCGTGCGCCTGTCCGCTGGCCGCCGCGAACTGGGCGAAGCCGTGCAGGCGATGTGCTTCATGGCCGGCGCCAACTCGATCTTCTACGGCGACAAGCTACTGACCACCGACAACCCGGAAGCCAACGACGACCGCGCCCTGCTGGCCAAACTGGGCCTGCCGACCCGCGGCGCCGTGCTGGACTCGGTACAAAAAGAAGCCTGCGGCTGCTAAGAAAAAATCCAAAAAAAGAGTAGAGAGAGACATGTTCAAAAAAATCCTGATTGCCAACCGTGGCGAGATCGCTTGCCGCGTCGCTGCAACCGCGCGGCGCCTGGGCATCAAGACCGTGGCCGTATATTCGGATGCGGACGCGAATGCCAAGCACGTTGCCGTGTGCGACGAAGCGGTGAACATCGGCCCGGCCGCCGCCAAGGAATCCTACCTGTGCGGCGACAAGCTGATCGCCGTGGCGCTGGCCACCGGTGCGGAAGCGATCCACCCGGGCTATGGTTTCCTGTCCGAGAACGCCGAGTTTGCGGATGCCTGCGCCGAAGTGGGCCTGGCCTTCATCGGCCCGCCGGCGTCCGCCATGCGCGCCATGGGCTCGAAGTCGGCTGCCAAACAGCTGATGGAGAAGGCCAATGTGCCGCTGGTGCCGGGCTACCACGGCGACAACCAGGATGCAGGCTTCCTGCAGGAACAGGCAGACCGCATCGGCTACCCGGTGCTGCTGAAGGCTTCGGCCGGCGGCGGCGGCAAGGGCATGCGCGTGGTCGAGTCGTCGGAAGCATTCAAGGATGCGCTGGCGTCCTGCAAACGCGAAGCCACCAGCTCATTCGGCGACGACAAGGTGCTGGCCGAGAAATACCTGCAGCGCCCGCGCCATATCGAGATCCAGGTGTTCGCCGATACGCACGGCAATTGCATCTACCTGTTCGAGCGTGACTGCTCCGTGCAGCGCCGCCACCAGAAAGTACTGGAGGAAGCGCCGGCGCCGGGCATGAACGCCGAACGCCGCGCCGCGATGGGCGAAGCCGCCGTCGCTGCGGCGCGCGCCGTGGGCTATGTCGGCGCCGGTACGGTGGAATTCATCGCCAACCAGGACGGCAGCTTCTACTTCATGGAAATGAATACCCGCCTGCAGGTTGAACACCCGGTGACCGAAATGATCACCGGCACCGACCTGGTGGAATGGCAGATCCGTGTCGCCGCCGGCGAAACCCTGCCGAAAAAGCAGGAAGAACTGACCATCAACGGCCACTCGATCGAGGCGCGTATCTATGCCGAGAATCCGGAGAAGGGCTTCCTGCCGTCGATCGGCACGCTGCGCCACTTGGAAACGCCTGGCGCCGCCAACTTCGAATTGGGCGGCGTGCCTGGCCATCCGGCTGCCGTGCGTATCGATTCCGGCGTGCGCGAGAACGATGCGATTTCGCCGTTCTACGACCCGATGATCGCCAAGCTGATCGTGTGGGGCGCCGACCGCAAGCAGGCCCTGGCCCGCATGGCGCAGGCGCTGTCGCAATACCAGATCGTCGGCCTGGCGACCAATATCGCCTTCCTGAAGCGCCTGGTGGAAGGCGATGCCTTCGCCAATGCCGACCTGGATACCGGCCTGATTGAACGGAATCACGACGCGCTGTTCCCGCCTGCGCGCTCGATCCCGGTGGCTGCAGTAGCGCTGGCCGCGGTGTCGCTGATCGAGGAAGAGAAGGACAAGTCGGCCGCCCAATCCGGCGCCAACAAAGGTGATCCGTGGGGCCAGGCGCTGGGCTGGCGCATGAACTTCAACTATGCGCGCAAGCTGTCCTTCAGCGACGAGCACGGCAAGCAGTACGCGCCGATGCTGACCTACCTGCCGCACGGCTGGCAGTTCGAGATCAAGGGCCTGGAAGTCGAGCTGTCGCTGTTCAAGCAGGACGGCTCGGACCTGAGCATCAAGCTGGGCGAGACCTCGGTGCATGGAACGGTGCGCCGCGAGACGACCCGTGACGGGGTGGCCTTCCACGTCTTCACCGGCGGCGGCCACTATGTGCTGGACTATAACGACCCCATGGCGCATGCCGGCGAATCCGAAGCGGAAGGCGGCCGCCTGACCGCGCCGATGCCGGGCAAGGTAGTCGCAGTCCTGGCCGAAAAGGGCAAGGAAGTGAAGAAAGGCGACGCGCTGGTGATCATGGAAGCGATGAAGATGGAGCACACCATCTCCGCCCCGCATGACGGCGTGGTCGAGGAGATCCTGTACGCGGTGGGCGACCAGGTGGCGGATGGCGCGCCGCTGCTGGCCTTCAAAACTGCCGCTTAAGGAGAGGCGCAATGCGCATCCTGCTGTATCGCGCGGATGGCAACACCGCGCCGTGGGTCAAGGATTTCGCCGACTTGATGCCGGAGGCGGAAGTGGTGGTTTGGCGCGAAGGCGCCCACTTGCCGACTTGTGATTACGCCGTGCTGTGGACGCCGCCGCAAGCCATGCTGGCCGAGCTGGCACGCGTGAAGGCGATCTTCCTGACCGGTGCCGGCGCCGATGCGATCATGAAATATTCGCACGCGATTCCGCCGCATATTCCCATCGTGCGCCTGAATGACGCCGGCATGGGCATCCAGATGGCGGAATACGTCACGCATGCCGTGCTGCGTTATTTCCGCCGCCTCGACGAGTACGAGACGCAGGCTCGCTCGGGCGCCTGGCTGCAACTGGAAGCGCGCGAAAAGGCCGACTTCTCCGTGGGCGTGATGGGCGTGGGCGCACTTGGCTCGCACGTAATCGAAGCGCTCAGGCCCTTCGGCTTCCCCCTGCGCGCCTGGAGCCGTTCGCCGAAGTCACTGGACGGCGTTGATTCCTTCCATGGCGAGGCGGGGCTGGATGGTTTCCTCGGTTCTTCGCGCGTTGTCGTGTGCATGCTGCCGTTGACAGAAGAAACCACCCACATCCTCAACCGCCCCAACATGATGAAGATGCCGCAAGGCTCTTACATCATCAACGTGGGACGCGGTGCGCACATTTCCGAACCGGACCTGCTGCCGCTGATCAAGTCCGGCCACATTGCAGGCGCCACGCTCGACGTGTTCCGCAACGAACCGCTACCGGCGCAGCATCCATTCTGGATGGAGCCGCGCATCACGATCACGCCGCACATTTCAGCGTTGACGCTGCGCCGTGAAAGCGTGGAACAAATGGCCGCCAAGATGCGCCAGCATGCACGCGGCGAAGAAGTCGCCGATGTAATCAATCGCACAAAAGGGTACTGAAATGAGTTTGCCAAAGAAGGTCAAGATTGTTGAAGTGGGCCCGCGCGACGGCCTGCAGAATGAAAAGGGCGACGTTCCTGCCGACGTGAAGATCGAGCTGGTGAACCGCCTGACGGAAGCGGGCTTCCCGAACATCGAAGCGGCGTCGTTCGTGTCGCCGAAGTGGGTGCCGCAAATGGCGACTTCAAAGGAAGTCATGGCCGGCATTACCCGCAAGCCGGGGGTGATCTATTCCGCCCTGACGCCGAATATGCAGGGCTTCGAAGCCGCGCTGGCGGCGGGTGCCAATGAAGTGGTGATCTTTGGCGCAGCGTCGGAGGCGTTCTCGCAAAAGAACATCAACTGCTCGATCGCGGAATCGATCGAGCGCTTCGTGCCGGTTGCGAAAGCGGCCAAGGATGCGGGCCTGCGCCTGCGCGCTTCGGTCAGCACGGCGTTCGGCTGTCCTTACCAGGGCGAAGTGCCGCTGGATTCGGTGGCCTATGTGGTGGGCCGCATGCGCGACCTGGGTTGCGACGAGATCGATATTGCCGACACCATCGGCGTATCGACCCCGCTCAAGACCAGGGCGGTAATGGAACGCGCGATCAAGGAGTTCCGCGCCAACGGGCTGGCGGGCCACTTCCACGACACTTACGGCCAGGCGCTGGCGAATATTTACGCCTCGATGGAAGCGGGTATTGAGATTTTCCACTCCTCGGTATCGGGCCTGGGCGGCTGCCCTTATGCCAAGGGCGCTACCGGCAACGTCGCGACCGAAGACGTGATTTACATGATGAATGGCCTCGGCATCGAGACCGGTGTGGACCTGGACAAGGTGGTCGACGCGGGCCAGTTCATCTCCAGCTTCCTGGGTCGCAAAGGCGCCAGCCGCGCCGGCAATGCGATTGCCGCCAAACGCGCCGGCTGATTAGCTTTCGTCCGAGCGGCCGCGCTGCAGGAATATTGCCAGCAGCCTGGCCGCTGCGCGCTGCAACGATTGCCAGTTGGGCGTTGCGAACAGCGCTTCAAGGCGCGGCAGGGGATGCGGCGCACCTTCCGCGATCTCGCTCCACACGCGCGCAAACTGCGCGATCCCGTTGCGTTCTTCCGCCGAGAAAACTGGTTCAGTGAAATGCTGTTTCCAGTCTGGCGTTACCCAGTCTTCCCATTGATTCAAGACTTCATCCGCAGCTGACATGGCTGGCGCGGCGGCTTGCAATTGCCGCTGTGCGTCGAAGGAACTGGCCAGCTCCAGGTATTCCATGATGCGGTTGCGCACGCGGCGCAGGCCGACCGGTTGCTCGGGCACGGATGTACGCGGGGTGCGCAGCCAGTAATACAGATCGTAGGTGGTGGCGCTTTCGAGCGGGGGACCGTCCGGGATATCAGCTTTTTGCTGCCAGAGCGGGAACCAGTGCGGGTCGCGCACGTGTTCGGCGCCGGTCGCCGAATGGCCGAACTGTACGTATCGCACTTGGGCTTCCGCCAGGCTGTGTACGTTGGCGCCACTGGCGAGGAAGGGGGAGTAGAGTTGCGGCAGGTCGTCGTGCCAGTCGCAGACAGGGCACGCTGCAAGTGAGCCGGGGGCGCCGGCGAAGGCGGCATATCCGCAGCAAGGGCAGGTGTACATGGCGCTGATCCTAATGCAGAAAAAAAAAGACCTGCACGAATGCAGGTCTTTTTTCTGAAACTTGGTCGGAGTACAAGGATTCGAACCTTGGACCCTCTGCTCCCAAAGCAGATGCGCTACCGGGCTGCGCTACACTCCGAAGAAGCAAGATAATACAAGCTGGGCGGGGGGTCGTCAACCCCCAATTTAAAAGTTGGAGAATTTTGATGCCTTACCGAACGCCGAGGTGGCGGATTGCAGCCGGTATCGTTATTTCTTTGTTACTGCACTTGGCAGTAGTGGTTTTCGTGCGGCCGCCCGAACCGCGCAATGTGGCCGATTCGCGTTCCTGGCTGACGAAGGTAGAAGTGAGGATCGTGGCGCCAACGCCGCCGCCTGAGCCCGCACCGGAGATCGAGCGCAAGCCAGAGCGCATTGCGCTCGCCGAACCGCGCCGCCAGCCGCGTCGGGCCGAGCCGCACAAGAATGCATCGAAAGAGGAGGCAACGATGGCTGTCGAGCCGGCCCGCGAATCCACGCTGGTTTTGCGTCCCGCCGAACCGGGGGCAACGACGCATTTCGACCGCGAAGCCGCCAAGGCCGCCGCCCGCGACATTGCAGGCGAGCTGGAATCGGCCCCACTCAAAATGCGTGAAACGCGAGACGAAAAGCTGGCCCGCCGAATCCAGGACGCCGCCCGCCCCAACTGCAAGGACGGCATCCCCGGCGGCCTGCTGGCCCCGCTCTACCTGATGATGGACAAGAAAGACAGCGGCTGCAAATGGTAAATGTCCACTTTCGTTCCTGACCCCGAGGTGGACATTTACTGCTTGAGCTCGAGGGCGCGGTCGTAGAGGGCGTTCTTTTTCTTGCCGGTGATCTGGGCGGCGAGGGCGGCGGCTTGTTTTACGGGCAACTCGGCGAGCAGGATTTGCAGGATGCGGTCGGTTTCGCCGTCGTGGCCTGCTTCGGCTGGCGGGGCGCCTTCGACCAGTACCACGAACTCGCCTTTTTCATGGTTGGTGTCGGATTTCAGCCACGCGACGGCTTCGCCCAGCGGGCAGCGGTGGATTTGCTCGAACAACTTGGTCACCTCGCGGGCGAATACCACCTGGCGCTGGGCGCCGAAGGCGTCGGCCAAGGCTTGGGCGCACTCGACAATACGGTGCGGGGCTTCGTAGAACACCAGCGTGGCCGGCGCGGCGGCCAATCCCTGCAACACGCCTTCGCGCTGCTTGGACTTCGATGGCAAAAAACCCACAAAGTGGAACTGGTCATTTACCAGGCCGCTGGCCGACAGCGCTGCCACGGCTGCCGAGGCGCCAGGCAGGGGAATCACCCGCAAGCCGGCGGTGCGCACCGCGTCCACAATGCGGGCGCCAGGGTCGGAGACTGCCGGGGTGCCGGCATCCGACACCAGGGCAATACGCTCGCCGGCCTGCAGGCGCACGATCAGGCCTGCGGCCGCTTCGCGTTCATTGTGCATATGGGCGGCGATCAGGGGCTTGTGCAGGCCGAAGCGGTTCATCAGTTGCGCGGTGTTGCGCGTATCTTCGCAGGCGACCGCGTCAACCAGCGACAACACATGCAAGGCGCGCAGGCTAATGTCAGTCACATTGCCGATTGGCGTGGCCACCACGTATAGAGTTGCCGTGGGATAATTTTGGTGGGCGGTCTCGCCGAGGATTGCTAAACTGGCGAGAGGAGTGGAATCTTGTGCTGTCATTGGGGGAAGGATGCTGTTTAAAAATATCAAAAATCTGATACTTGGCGTTGCCACGGCCATGCTGGCCAGCGCTTGTAGCACTCCGTGCGACGCGCCCGGGGGATTGTGCGCGCCAATCACTTCGGTGACAAGTGCACCGCCTGCCGTTGCCAAGGCGCCGCGGCCGAAACCGCCGGCGCCGCCGCCTGAGCCGGAGGCGGTGGTCGAGACCTTCTCCGTGCCTTCGCCGGACGAGGTGGCGCGCCCGCCAAGCATCATGCAGGTCGTCCCGCAGCCTGCGGAAAAGGCTGACGGCCAGCGGGCTTACCGCATTGCGCTGCTGCTGCCGCTGCGTTCGGAGGCGCTGGGCCGTGCCGCCGATGCCTTGCGCGCCGGCTTCATGGCGGCGCTGGAGCGCGACAGCCATGGCTTTGAGATCAATGTGGTGGAAACCGGCGACTCGCCGCAAGACGTGCTGTCCGCCTACGTAACGGCCCAGGAAAAGAACGATATGGTGGTCGGTCCCCTGGCCCGCTCCGCTGTTACGGCAATTGCCTCCAGCCCGCTGGTGGAGAAGCCGACCATCGCGCTGAACCACCCGGAACTGCGCGGCGATCCGCAGATCCCACCCCAGATGCTGGTGGTCGGACTGTCGATCGAAGATGAGGCACGCCAGGTGGCCGAGTGGGGCGCCCGCGAAAATCCTTCGGCCAGGGCGCTGGTTATTTCGGGTAATTCGTCCTGGCAGAAGCGCATCGCCGGCGCCATGTCGGCGCAATTGCAGCGCCTCGGCCTGCGTCCGCGCAACGTAGACCTGACGCCGCTCAACGGCTACCTGCAGGATTCCGAACTGGTGGCCCTGCGCGGCCGCCTGCAAAGCGAGCCGGCCGGCGTGCTGTTCGCCGCGCTGGACCCGGACCAGGTGCGCCAGCTCAAGATCGCGCTGTCGGCGCCGCCGCTGGGCGATATCCCGGTATACGGCACATCGTCCCTGAATCCTGGCCGCAGCATGTACCGCGCCGGGCCCGAGCTGGACGGCGTGCGCCTGCTCGACCTGCCATGGCTGGTGCAGCGCGACCATCCGGCAGTGATGACCTATCCGCAGCCGATTCCGCGCGATGAAGCGCGCATCAGCGCCGACATGGAGCGCGTCTATGCGCTGGGCATCGACGCCTTCCGCATCGCCCGTGAAATCGCCATCCAGCCGCAGCGCCGCTTCCAGCTCGATGGCGTGACCGGCCAGTTGACCATCGACTTCGGCACCGGGCCGTCGTGGTTCGAGCGGGCCGAAGTGCCGGCCGAGTATCACAACGGCGTGCCGGTCCCGGTCGGCCAATAGGGAGAAACCATGCCCCGCACCGAACTCCAGGAGATCGGCCGGGGCGGCGAAGACCGGGCCCTGGCTTACCTCCAGCAGCAGGGGCTCAAGCTGGTCGAGCGCAATTTCCTCTGCAAGACCGGGGAGCTGGACCTGGTCATGCGCGATGGCGAGCACCTGGTGTTCATTGAGGTCCGGGAGCGCAACAATCCCCATTTCGGCGGTGCTGCCGCCAGCATTTCCCCCGCCAAGCAGCGCCGCGTCCTGCGGGCCGCGAAGTTTTACCTGCTGCGTTTTGTCAAAATGCCACCATGCCGGATCGACGTGGTGGCCATCGACGGCGAGCACATAAGTTGGCTGCGCAACGCTATCATTGATCAAATGTAAGCATTTTTAACAGCGCTTGTGAGGCCGGCCAAGCCACTGCACTATAATTACGCACACTATGACCAATCAACGCATCCTCTCGCACTTCCACGAAAGTGCCGAAATCAAGATCCAGTCCGCAACCGTCCTGGCGCAGCCTATCGCGCAAGCTGTGGACCTGATGTTCTCCGCCCTCTCGAACGGCAACAAGATCCTGGCTTGCGGTAATGGTGGCTCGGCGGCTGACGCCCAGCACTTCGCCGCGGAGCTGGTCGGCCGTTTCGAGCGTGAGCGCTTCCCGCTGCCGGCCATTTCGCTGGCAACCGACACTTCCATCCTGACCGCTGTGGCCAACGACTACAGCTACCGCGAGATCTTCTCCAAGCAGGTGCAGGCGTTCGGCCAGGCTGGCGACATCCTGCTGGCGATTTCCACTTCGGGCAATTCGGCCAACGTGATGGCGGCGATCGAAGCGGCGCTGGAACGCGAGATGCGCGTAGTGGCACTGACCGGCAAAGGCGGCGGCGCAATCGGCAAGATGCTGACCGACGCCGACGTGCATATCTGCGTGCCGGCAGACCGTACCGCCCGTATCCAGGAAGTCCACCTGGTAACCATCCATTGCATTTGCGACGGCATCGACGTCGCCCTGTTCGGAGGAGATGTAAATGAATAAAGCCCGTCCACTTTCGCTGGCCATCGTGGCCGCGGTCCTGGCGAGCACCACCCTGTCCGCTTGCGTTCCGGTCGTTGTTGCCGGCGGCGCAGTTGCAGGTACCCTGGCGGCATCCGACCGCCGCACGCTTGGCGCCCAGACGGAAGACAAGTCGATCGTTGTAAAGGCCGAAGTGAAGATGCCTAACATCGCCGGCAAGAGCTCCCACGTCAACGTGAACAGCTTCAACCGCCGCGTGCTGCTGACCGGCGAAGTGCCGGACGATGAAACCAAGGCCAAGGTGGAGCGCGAAGTGCGCGCTATCGAAGGCGTCATGAACATCACCAATGAACTGGAAGTTGGCTTCTCGTCCAGCTACACCTCCCGTTCCAGCGACGCGCTGATCACCTCCAAGGTCAAACTGAGCCTGGCGGACGCCAAGGATATCTCGGCCAACTCCTTCAAGGTAATCACCGAAAAAGGCGCCGTGTTCCTGATGGGCCGCGTCACCCAGCGTGAAGGCGCTCAGGCGGCCGATATCGCGCGCGGCGTTGCCGGCGTGACCAAGGTCGTCAAGGTGTTCGAGTACATCTCCGAGGACGACGTGAAGCAATACCAGCCATCCCAGCAAGCTTCGCAGGGCTGATCATGTCGTCCGGCTCCAAGGTGTGGCTCAAACCGGCGATTGCGCTTGCCGTTATCGCCGGTATCGGCTTCACGGCTTACCAGTCGCTGAACAGGCACCAATCCGCGCCTGCCGTCACCTTCCTCGGCATCAAAGGGGAAAAGATCACACCTGAGAGCCTGAAGGGCAAAGTCGTGATGGTCAATTTCTGGGCCACCTCGTGCACCACCTGCGTGGCCGAGATGCCGGAAATGGTCGAAACGTACAACAAGTACAAGGGCCAGGGCCTGGAATTCGTCGCCGTGGCGATGAAGTACGACGCGCCCAATTACGTAGTCAATTTCACCGAAACCCGCCAACTGCCTTTCAAAGTGGCGCTGGACGTGACCGGCGATGCCGCCAAAGCCTATGGCGACGTTTCAATGACGCCGACTACCTTCGTCATCGACAAGGACGGCAACATCATCAAGCGCTACGTGGGCAAGCCGGAATTCCCGGCCCTCCACGCGCTGCTCGAAAAAGCCCTGAAGGGCTGATCGCCTAAAAAGCGACTTGCGCGGACAGGTAAGCGCCGCGCTGGGTTTTCGGGTTGAAGACCGTAATCGTTCCCAGGTCCGCATACGCCGCCGTCAGCGAGAACTGGCGGCTCGGCAGCCATGCCAGGAAAATATCCTTGTAGGCTTTCTCGTTATCTACGCTGAGATTGTGCGGTTTGCGGCGGTACTCCGCGCCAAGCACCAGCTTGCGCGTCAGCAGGTAGCCGATAGACAGCTCGGGCATGAGCTTGCGGCTGCTTTCCTTGTCGCCGCCAAATCCCAATAGCCCCATCTGGTTGGCGCGCGTGCTGCGCAGGGTGGCGTTCACCAGCAGGCTCTGTTCAAACATGATCTTCGTGGCGGTGACGTAGAAGTCCGTGCCGCGTTCGGACCTGGCGCCGAGCTGCTTGACGCTGCTGACACCGAGTGCAGCGAGGCCGGCAACACCCTTGTTTTTCTTGTATTGCAGCCCGATGGCGATTTGCGGCAGCCAGCTATCCTGCTCATAGACAGCGTCGCCTGCCACGCGCAGCTTGACCCCGACGATGTCCTGCTTGATGCGCAGCTGGTCGAGCGGCGCAAGGTCGCCTTCGAAATCCTGGCGGGCGAGCGAGATTTCGACACGGTCGCCAATGCCGGCGGCCAAGCCATAGCTGAGCAGCTTGTAGTCTTGTGTGGAAAGGTGCGTGGCGAAAGCGCTGGCGCCCCAGCTATCACGCGTGCCGTAGCCGGTAATCATCGCCCACGGTACGACGCCGCCACCGGCGCTGCCTTCCACCATACTGGCGCCGCCGGTGGCGATGAATTTGCCCTGATCCGGCTTTGCTTGCGGCGCGCCGCCGCCGGCAGTCACGATATCGCGGTGCATGGGCGCCAGCTTTGCGACCAGCCGGTTCGACACGCTGGCCGGGACATTGTTGCGTTCCATGGCAATTTGCAGGTCTTCCGTCAGCGCGTTGAAATGCTTGTCGTTGAGCTTCAAATCTTCGTGCGCCGCCTTCATGTCGCGGTTCTTGCCATGCCCCGTGAACTTGCATGGACCGCCGGACAACTCGCAGACCTGGTCGGCCAGCCGCGCCTTGGTTTGCGGGATATCGAAGCCTTCGAAGGTTTCCTTGATGCGTTCATCGGCCAGCACAATGTCGAACATTGTGTCGACGATGCGTTTGATCCCCGCATCGCCGCCAAGCCCGCGATAGAGGCTGCCATCCTGCGCCTGCGCAGCCGAAGCGGCCACCAGCAAACCTGCACCAAGGAGTTTTCGCATATTAGCCTTTGGGGTAAAGGATCATCTGTGTGCAGCGAAACAGGGCAATGGCTTTGCCGGTCGCCTTGTTGGTGACTGTCGCGTCCCACACCTGGGTGGTGCGGCCGCCATGCACCATGCGGGCAGCAACGGCGATCGTACCTTCGCGGGCGGTCCCAAGGTGGTTCGACTTCAACTCGATCGTGGTGAAATTCTGGGCCCCTTCCGGCAGGTTGGCAATACAACCGAAACCGCAGGCCGTGTCGGCCAGGGTAACGACCGTACCGGCGTGCAGGTAGCCGTTGGGCGCCAGGTGGTGCTGGACGATGTCGATTTCGGCCTGCAATTCGCCTTCGGCGGCGCCGGTAACGCGTACGCCAAGGTGGCCGGTCAGGTTGTTGTGAGTGAGCTGGTTGAGTTTTTCGAGGTCGAATTTCATCGGGCTAGTCTCCGTTTACAGATGAAGAATCATAACAGCGCGAAACAGGGTATGCTTACGCATGCGCGACCCGCCCCACAAGGGCCCGGTCTGCAGGCAAGACCAGAAGCTCACAAGGTGGATTCAACCGATTAACTTACGGAGAATTTCCTATGAACGAACGAGAGCAACTGTCTGCCATCGTGCAGCGCATGGAAGTGAAGCTGGCGCAGGGCCACCAGGATGACTGGGCCCGCCTGCTGCACCGCGCACGCACGCTGAGCGCCTTCGATTGCTCGGCTGCCAAGGGCGAGATCCTGCACTATTTCGGCGGCGCCGGCTCCATCAGCGATCTTCAGCTCGACGAAGAATTCAGCGCCCTGCGCACCCAGCTCTACACCCTCTGCTACGGCAAGCGCACTACGCATTGAAGCCCTGCAGCGCTGGGTGGTCGCCGGCCATTCGCTTGGCGGCGCGGCTGGCCCATGACGCGCCGGCTTTGCCGGCGGCGCTGGTATTGGCTGGCACTACCCATCGCAAGCAGCAGGATCTTTCCGGCCTGCGCATCCCCGTGACCAAGGTGTTCGCAAATAACGATGGCGTGGCACGCATCGCCGATGTGAGGCGCAACACGGCTTTGCCGCCGCCGCACACACGCTGGATGGAAATCAAGGGCGGTAACCATTCGCAGTTCGGCCACTACGGGCACCAGCCGTTGGATGGCAATCCGGCTGTCAGCCGTGAAGCGCAGCAGGCTGTCGTCACGCAAGCCTTGCTCGCGGCACTCAAGCCCAGTTGATCGTCGTTTTGCCCTGCTGCGCCAGATAGGTGTTGGCGCGCGAAAAGGGGCGGCTGCCGAAGAAGCCTTTGTGCGCCGAGAACGGAGACGGGTGGGGCGAGGTGATGACCATGTGCTTGCGCGCATCGATCAGGGCGCGCTTGGCGATGGCGTAGCTGCCCCACAGGATGAATACCAGGCCTTCGCGCCCGGCGGACAGGCGCTTGATGGCGCTGTCGGTAAAGTTCTCCCAGCCCTTGCCTGCATGCGAGCCGGCTTCGCGGGCGCGCACCGTCAGCACGCTGTTCAACAGGAATACGCCTTGCCCGGCCCAGTCGGACAGGTCGGTGCGCTGGCGCGCTACGCCAAGGTCGGATTGCAGTTCCTGGAAGATGTTCTGCAGGCTCGGTTGCGGACGGTTGCCGTCGGGGACCGAGAAGCAGAAGCCCATCGCAGCACCCGGGGTGTGGTAAGGGTCCTGTCCGAGGATCACGACTTTCACGTCATCGAACGGCGTCAGGTCGAAGGCGCGGAAGATGTTGCGCCCGGCTGGGAAGCATTGGCGTTCGGCGTATTCCGCGCGCACGAAGCCAGTCAGCGCTTGCCAGTACGGCTGCGTGAACTCGTCTTCCAGTTGGGTTTTCCAGCTTGGTTCGATGCGAACTGTCATATCGAAATCTTATCATTCCACCGCAGGCCTATACTGGGCCAATGAACATCCGTCGCAAAGCCAGGTTTGGCGAGGCATTCGAGGCGATCGTATTCGATTGCCTGACGCAGGTGCGCGATAACGTTGCCGGCGTCCTGGCAAGCGACGTCGAGAGCCTGCACCAGATGCGCGTCGGGGTGCGGCGCTTGCGCGCACTGTTATCGGGCGTCCAATCCTGGGACGCCATGCCTGACGGGACTGCGGGCAAACTGCGCTGGCTCGGGCAGGAGTTTGGCCGAGCGCGCAACTGGGATGTATTCGTGGCGTCGACCTTGCCCGCTTTGGGCGGCGCGTCGCAACCAGTGCTGTCGGTCGCGCGCGAACAGGCGGCGCAGCAGCATAAACACGTACGCCAACTCCTCGAAGGGCCACGCTATCGCTCGTTGATGGACGAACTGGCCTTGTGGCGCGGCGATCGCCTGTGGCGTGACCCGGCACGCATCCAACCATGGGACAAGGATGCGCGCAAAGTGGCGCGGGCGCTGGTGCGGCGGGCGCGCGTCGCGGTTGCGAAGCGTGTTCGCCAACTGGACGTGCGACGCCCCGCGAGCCTGCACCGGCTGCGGATCGCGGTGAAGAAGGAGCGCTATATGCGTGAATTCTTCGGCGTGGCGGCACGTTCGGAAGTGCTGTCCCGTGCGCAGGATTTACTGGGCAAGCTGAATGACGGCCGCATCGCGCGCGACCTGCTGCAATCCTTGCAGGACCAACTGCCCGCCAATGCGGCGGAACTATCGTTTATGAAAGGCTTGCTTGCTGGGCGGCAGGAGCATGCCCTGCCGGAGGCGATCCGCTTCGCCCGCCGCAGGCTTTAGTCGTCGAGGCCCTTGCCGGCCAGGATCTGCGGCACGCATTTCTCGACGCGCGATTCGCGTGTCTTGGCCTGTTTGGCGGAGGAGAAGTGCAGCAGGTAGCCGCGCTGGCGGCCCGGGGTCAACGCGTAAAAGGCTTCCGCCAAAGCCGGATGATCATCAAGCTTTTGCAGGAATTCGTCGGCCATTGGGAAATCACTGGTGTCTTTGAATTCAACCTTGGCGCCGGATTTTTCGACGCGGATCGCCTCTTCGACATAGGCTTTGATGATCTTCGCCTGCTTCTTGATTTCGGCGAGTCCGGTGAAGCGCAGTTGGCGCCCGGCCTGCACGTTCGCGGTCTGCTGCACCAGGATGTTTTCCGGGTCCTGCATCAGCGAGCCCTTGAAGAACAGGAGCGCGCAGTATTCCTTGAAGCCATGGATCAGGACCACGTTCTGGTCATTGTAGGTAAAGCATGCGCAACCCCATTTGGTCTCCTCGTTCAGATGCGTGGAAAGAACGATCTTGCGCAGTGCTTCGAATTCCTCATGCCATTTATGCTCAGCCATTCCTGCCTCCTATTATTATCAGGTCGGCAATATACTACTTCAGAATGGCTGAATCAGCTCAGGCCTGTTCCAGTACGTTATGCGCCTGCACGTCGGCGTGGTACGAGGAACGCACCATGGCGCCAACTGCGGCGTGGGCGAAGCCCATTTTGTATGCCTCTTCTTCGAACATCTTGAACACGTCCGGGTGCACGTAACGGCGCACCGGCAGGTGGCTGTTGGACGGCGCCAGGTACTGGCCGATGGTCAGCATGTCGATGTCATGCGCACGCATGTCGCGCATCACTTCCAGGATCTCTTCGTCGGTCTCGCCCAGGCCGACCATCAGGCCGGACTTGGTCTTGACGTGCGGGTAGCGTGCCTTGAAGTCTTTCAGCAGGGTCAGCGAGTGCTGGTAGTCGGCGCCTGGGCGGGCTTCCTTGTACAGGCGAGGCACGGTTTCCAGGTTGTGGTTCATCACGTCCGGCAGGCCGTCGGCGAAGATGTCCAGCGCCTTTTCCAGGCGGCCGCGGAAATCGGGCACCAGCACTTCAACCTGGGTCTTGGGCGACAGTTCCTTGGTCTTGGTGATGCACTCTACGAAATGGCCGGCACCGCCGTCGCGCAGGTCGTCGCGGTCCACCGAGGTGATCACCACGTAGGACAGGCGCAGCTTGGCAATGGTGTTTGCCAGATTTTGCGGTTCGTTCACGTCCAGCGGGTCGGGACGGCCGTGGCCCACGTCGCAGAACGGGCAGCGGCGGGTGCACTTGTCACCCATGATCATGAAGGTAGCAGTACCCTTGCCGAAGCATTCGCCGATATTCGGGCAGCTCGCTTCTTCGCAGACGGTCACCAGCTTGTTCTCGCGCAGGATGTCCTTGATCTCGTAGAAGCGGGTCGATGCCGATGCGGCTTTGACGCGGATCCAGTCCGGCTTCTTCAGGCGTTCGGCCTGTTCGATCGGGATGATCTTGATCGGGATGCGGGAGGTCTTGTCGGCGCCTTTTTGCTTGTCGCTTGGGTTGTAAGTCATCTGCTTGCTTTCAAGTTAATTCAGGTTCGGCCACCTGCAGCTGGTTGACCAGCTCGTTGGCCAGGGCCTGCTGGACATCGGCCAGCGGGACATCCACGCCCATCGAGCGCATGTCGATGGTTTCCAGGCCTGCGTAACCGCAGGGATTGATCCAGGTGAAGGGGGCCAGGTCCATGCCCACGTTCAGCGATACGCCGTGGTAGGTGCAGCCATTGCCGCGCACCTTCAAGCCGAGGGCGGCGATCTTGGCGCCTTTTTTCGGGCCGTTGGCGATGTAGATGCCGGGCGCACCTTCGATGCGCTCACCGGCGAGATTATACGCGGCCAGCACATGGATGATCGCTTCTTCGATCTTGTTGACGAACTGGCGGGCGTACAGCTTGCCGCCTTTCTTGTTGCGACGCAGGTCCATCATCAGGTAGATCACGACCTGGCCGGGACCATGGAAAGTCACTTCGCCGCCGCGATCCGTTTGCACGGTCGGGATGGCGGTGGCGCCGGCCAGCAGGTGGCCGCGGTCGGCGCCCAGGCCCAGCGTATAGACGGGCGGATGCTCGACGATCCACAGTTCGTCGGGCGTATCTTCCTGGCGCGCGTCGGTGAAGGCGCGCATCGCTGCGAAAGTTGGCTCGTATTCGGCTTGGCCGAGATGGCGGATCACCGCCGGCTGGATAGGCATAGGGCTACAGGTCGGGAAAAGCCCCGCCATTATACCGGCCTCGCCCTTTCACTGCTTAATGACTAAGCAGTTTTATGCCGATTTCCTTAAGCTGGCATCAGGTTGATGTTCTTTAGCCAATCTTGCAAAGACTCCCGCTGCCATTGGTGCGCAACGTAATCCTTGAGCTTTTGCGGCACCGGGTCACCGTTCATCACCAGGCGGCTCAGCATGATGGCCAGGTCGGTATCGGCGATGCACCAGCGGCCGAACAGGTAGGGGCCGTCGATCACATGTTCGGCCAGGTGTACCAGCTTATCCGCCGCCGCCTGGGCGGCGGGGGACAGCGGCTGTTCGGCGCGGCGGTAGAACACCTTGTAGGTGCTGCGCTCTTCCCTCAGCGCGCCCAGGTCGCTGCGCACCCAGGCCTGGATCTGGCGGGCGACGGCGCGTTTCTGGGGCAGCACCGGGTACAGGGCACGGTGCTGGGGGGCTGGGAACATCTCGTCCAGGTATTCGGTGATGGCGCTGGACTCGGTCAGCATGAAGTCGTTGTGCACCAGGCAGGGTACGCGGCCAGTCAGGGCCTTGCCGGTATAGGACAGTTCCTTGTTCTTGCCGGCCTCCAGGTCCACGGTCTCGAGTTCGAAATCGAGGCCTTTTTCGCGCAGGGCGACGAAGGCGGAAATGGCGTAGGGGCTGGTGAACTGGCTGTCCACATACAGTTTGAGGCTCATGGCGGGGCTCCGGCTTGGTTAGGTTTATTCACATGGTATGCCTTGCTTCACGCTTGCCAAAACGATATATTTTCTATTGCCTAGTTAGTTTTCTTCACAACGATATGCGATTGCCGAATTTATCTGCCCTGCGCGCCTTCGAGGCGGCGGTCCGTCACGAGAATTTCTCGCGGGCGGCGGCGGAGCTGTACCTGACGCATGGCGCCATCAGCCACCAGGTGCGCGGGCTGGAGGAGGAATTGGGCGTGCAGCTGTTCGTCCGCAACGGCAAGCAAGTGACGGCGACGCCGGAAGCGCGGCGCTACGCGGCCACCGTGGCGCGCTGCCTGGCGGAGCTGGCGGACGGCGCGGCCGAGCTGCGGCCGCCGGACGGTGTGCAGCGCCTGAGCGTGACTGCGATTCCTTCGTTTGCGGCGCGCTGGCTGGCGCCCCGGCTGGGGCAATTCATCGAACAGCATCCGACCATCGAGGTGATCCTGCAGGCCAGCGGGGCTTTACAGGACTTGCTGCGGGAGGGGATCGATGTCGGTATCCGCTTCGGGCGCGGCAAATATCCGGGGCTGGACGTGGAGCGCCTGATCGGCGAGATTTACTATCCGGTAGCGAGCCCTCACTATCGCGGTGGGCAACTGCCTGCTTATCCACAGGACCTGGCAAAGGCTACCTTGCTGCGCTCGAATGAACCATGGGCGCCGTGGTTCCGGGCGGCCGGGCTGGACTTGCCCGAGCCTTCCGGCGGCGTGATGTTCGAGGATTTATCGATGCTGATTCGCTCCGCCGTCGATGGCGACGGCGTGGCGCTGGTGCGCCATGTGGTGGCGATGCAGGAAATTGCTTCGGGCCAGCTGGTGCGGCTATTCGATATTGCTTCGCCTTGCCCGGATGACTACTACCTGGTCAGTCCGCCCGGCGCGCTGCAGAAACCGCAGGTGCGGGCGTTCCGTGAGTGGCTGAAGGCGGAGATCGCCCGCAGCCAGCTTCTTAGAGCACCATCTTGACCATCGGGTGGCCGGACAGCGCGCGGTAGATGTTATCCAGCTGCTCACGGCTGGTAGCGCGCACGGTGCAGGTCAGGCTGGTGTAGTTACCCTTGGCCGAAGGACGCGATTCCATTTTGCCTTCATGGAACGTCGGGTCGTGCGCGACCACCACTTCAATGATCGTGGGGGCGAAGGCGTCGTGGGTAGCGCCCATCACCTTGATCGGGAAGTCGCTCGGATACTCGATGAGGGACTCTTCAGGCGGGATGGGATTCATCATGATTTTTCCAATCTTGTAGCAACAAAAAAAAGACCCGGCGCGGTGCGAGTGCGCCGGGTTCCATTTTACATCGTTACCCATATGGGCCCGGAGGGCCATTTTTCAAGCGAGGGGCTTATGCCGCAGCGGCTGGCACCTTGTTCGACAGGCGCTGCAGGCGTTCCAGGGCCGATTCGCTGCCGTTCACCGGGTTGGTGACCGATTTGCGGATTGCATCGATTTCAGCGGCCTGGTCGTACGGGCGCTGGCCGATGTCAGAGACGATCTTCATGCCTTCGGCTTCGTTGCTGATCTGCTGGGCACGCTTGGTCAGCGCGTTCAGGGCGCTGGTGTTGCCGCGCATGCCTGACAGGCTGGCGAGCTGGCTCTGGCGATCGGCGCGCACTTCCTGCAGTTCGCGCTGGGCCTTGGCCTGGGACAGGGCTTGCATCGCTTTCTTGGCGGCGGCGTCGAAGTCGGCCAGTTGCTGCGACAGGGCGTCAACGATCTTTTGCAGCTCTTCCATGTAAGCCTGGGCATCGGCTTCTTCCTGGATTTCCTGCGGCAGGCGGCCTTTGTTGGCTTCCAGCTCGTCGCAGAACAGGTTGATCGTTGCTTCCGAGATCTGGCCGGCGGCCAGGCGTTCGGCCAGGGTGCCGGTGGCTTTCTCGTCGGTTTCGATCAGTTTGCGCAGGCGGACCACGTCGTCCCGTTCCTTGTTGAAGGCGGCGCGGGCCTGGGCCAGCTTTTGGGCGGCGCTGCGCAGGGTGTCGGCCAGGCGGTCGCGGTCGGCCTCAGTCGCCGTTTCCGGGTCAAAACTGGCGATGGCTTCCGAGACCCGGTCGCCCAAGGCGCCAAAGTGCTTGGAAATCAGTCGTGCAGTCAGGGCCCAGCCATTCGAGTTGCTCATTTTTTGCATCCTTTCAGTTAAGTTCAATTCACCAATGCGGCGGTCGTTATTGGATGACCAGCCGTTCCTGCTCCACCGGGATTCCCACTACGAAATCGACGTGAATCCCGCGTTTCCCTGCATCGCCGTTCACGCTTTGGAGGATCTCCGTCGTGACCAGCAGGTATTCCTTGCTGCCGTCGCCCAGTTGCCGGGCGTAGGGCATGAAGTACAGCTCTTGCTTCAGGCCCTGCATGCCGCTGGCCTCGTCAATGCGGGTTTCGGTGCCCGTGAAGGGCGGGATGAAACCGGCATTCGGGTCGCCAACATCGCGTTCGAAGTCCAGCGCTTCCTGCTCGCCGAAGGCGCTGGCCAGCACTGTGCTGTCGGCGCCGCTTTCCTCGAGCTGGCTGCGCCACAGGCTGAATTGCAGTTCGCCCAGGCCGCAGCCATCGGCGCCGGTGAAGGCGTCCTGGTCTTCCGCAGTGGTGGGGATGAAGCGCACCAGCTGCGTGCAGTACAGGACTTCCTTCACCTCGCCGTGTTCATCCACGTACAGCTGGAGGAACTTTTCGCGCTCGTCCTCGTCGCCCTTGGCCAGGTAGTAGCGGTAGAGGCGCCCGGCCATCGTCAGCTTGAACTGGGAAATGGCGAGGATCCGGCTGTCTTCCGCTTCCGGCAGCGCGACCAGGGAGCCGTTGGCGTTGGCGCGCAGCAGGGGCGAGGCTTGCAGGTCCACTACGCTGCCAATCCTGGCTGCCAGCGGCAGGCTGCGGTCTTCCGGCTGCGGCGCGTCGCTTTCGACACCGCGGCGCTTGGCGCCGCTGCGCAGGTAATCGATGGCGTCTTTCCAGCCCATTCCTTAGTTCCTTTCAAACGAGTAGTTGGCGTTCTTTTTCACTTCCTGTGCCCCAGCCATCAGGCGGAAGGCTTTCCAGGCCAGCCACACCAGGCAGCCGGCCAGCAGGGCTACCGCCAGCTTGGCCAGGGTGCTCGATTCTTGAGCGGCTGGCTTGGCTGCCGGCGCTTGCACTGGCGGCTGGCGGACGGGCTCGACAACGGCGCCTGCCGCGGCACCCGAGGTCGCGATATCGCTTGCGCCGGCTGCGTCTGCCATGGCGCCGGTGTTGCCGCTGACATCGACTGGCTGCTGCGTGGACGGTGCCGGCTGGACGGCCGGGGCCGGGGCCGGGGCTGGAGCGGCGTGGCCGCTGGCGGCGCGGCCCAGCATGAAGCCGCCAATACCCCACAGCCAGCCGTTGCTGCTGTCACGGACGATTACCGGGGCAGGTGCACTGGTGTTGCCAGGTGCGCCGTGCTGGGCGTAGGCACCGTTGTTGTAGCCGCCGCTACCGCTGCCTCGGCCGCCGGGGACTACCGGATCGAGCGGTGGCAGTGGCGGCGTGGTGCCGGTCCGCGTGGCCGTGGAGCTGCCAAAGCTGCCGGGAGCAGCCTGGCCGGCAGTGCCGGCACGGCGCGTGTCATAAGTGCGCATGGCCTGGTCCTGTGCCGCACGGCGGTCGAGGTCGCGCGACATCGCCGAGTCGCGTTGTGGCGTGCGCGCTGCAGCCGGCGGCTGCGACTGGCGCTGGCCGAAGGTGCCGAAACTTGGCTGTTTCGGGGTGCTGACACTGCGCGACGCCGTGCTCCGGCCCGAGGAAAAGCCGCTGCGGTATGAGCCGCCAGGACGGGCATCGGCCGTGTTGGCGGCTACAATGGCCACCACGATTGCCATGATGGCCGCGAAGCGAGTGCGCTTGAACATGAATTTCACCGTTGTCAGGTAGTTAAACTTTCGATGAAAATCAGCATATCTTTCAAACAATCCGACTGCATCGGTAAAAAAAGGCCCGCTTCACCATGACTAAGAAATACCTGGACATGAACCAGCACGACGCGCTCTATAAGGTAGCGCGCACTTTCCCCGGCGGTATCGAGGCACTTGCCCAGCAAATGGGCATCTCGTCCAACGTGCTGCGCAACAAGCTGGCGCCGACCATCGCCTCGCATTACCCCTCGTTCGAGGAGGTTTCCACCATCGTCGACCTGTGCCATAAGGCGGGGGTGAATGAAGCCATGCTGCCGCTGCATGCCCTGCTGACACGGCATGGCATGGCGGCCTTCATCGTGCCGATCCCGAATGACGTGAGCAACGATGACTTGTCGCAGACGGTGTGCAAGGTGATGGCCCAAGTAGGCGCTGTGGCGGAAGCAGTGTCGGAAGCCCTGCTCGACGGCAAGGTGACGGAGGCGGAGGCGGACCTGATCGAACGTGAATTCCACGGCGCGCTGTCGGCGCTGGGCGAGTGGCGTGAGCGGATTCGCCAGCGCGCCAAGATCAGCAAATAAGAAAGCCAGCCACTTGGGGTGGCTGGCTTAGGTAGCGCAGCAGCTTAGCGGCGATTTTCGCCGTTTTCCATACGTTCCTCGCGGCGCTCGCGCGCTTCACGGCGCTGTTGCTGCTGGTGCTGCTGCTGTGGTTGGGACTGCTGGGGCTGCATTTGCGGCTGCGGCTGCGGCTGCGGTGCGGCCGGTTGCGGTGCGGCCGGTTGCGGCGGTGGCGACATTTGCGCCGGACGGGCCGGGGCCATCTGCACTTGAGGGGCGTCGCGGCGACCGCGCTCTTCGCGCTCGCCTCCGCCGAAGCGTGGCTCGTGGCGCGGCTGCTCCATGCGCTGCGGTTGCGGTTGTGGCTGCGCCTGGGGCGGCGCGGCCTGCAACTGCGGCTGTTGCTGTTGCTGTTGCTGTTGCTGTTGCTGGGTTCGCATTATGCGGTTGCGCCAGCCATCGCGTTCGTCATTGTCGGTACGGGTCCAGTTTTGACGCGGCTGCTGTGGCTGTTGTGGCTGCGGCTGTGTCTGCAGTACTGGCTGGCGTTGCTGATCCTGGCGATCGGGGACGCGCAGGTCGGGTCCGCGCTCACGCTCGGCGTGGCGGTCCTGGCCGCGGTCGCGGTTGAAGCGCTCGTCGCGATCCCGGTTGAAGCGGTCCTCACGGTTATGCTGCCAGTCCTGCCGCGGGGGTTGGGCCTGAGTCTGGCGTTGCAGGCTGGAGGACAGCACTGGCGGCGCGGTCATGAGCGGCACATTGCGCACATCCTGCGGCGTAACGCGGGCGCCGTTGTTCACTGGAATATGGCGGCCGCGGCCCCATTGGTCGCTCGGCAGGGCGGTCACGCCATCGCGGCGGCCGTCATGGTCGCGGTCCTGGTAGCGCTCATGCCAGCGCTCATTGGTGCGGTGGTTCCATACCAGGCGGCGCTCGAAGTCCGACGACATGCGGTAGGCCGGCACATAGCGGTCGCGCGGGCTCAGCGGATACCAGCCGACTGCCGGTCCCGAGCGGCCGGAGCCGAAGCTTACGCTCCAGTTATTGCCGCCGACCCAGCCCACCAGCGCCGGCGACCACACCGAGCGGCCAACCACGCGGCCCGGCGTCCAGCACCAGCGGCCGCCCACGACGACCCAGCGGCCATAGTGGAACGGTGCATAACCCCAAGGCGAGTTGTCGACCCAGGTCCAGCCCCAAGGCGAAATCCAGACCCAACGGCCGTCGCGGTAAGGCGCCCAGCCGGCCGAGACAGCGCGCGGGAACCAGACGGTGCCATATTCGCGGTCCTCGACCCAGTTGCCGTAATTGTCCAGGTCCTCGTAACCGGTCATGTCGGCCGGCACATAGCGCGAAGCGACCATGCCCTCGTCGCGGCGGTCGCGGCCAGCGACCCAGTTGTCGAAATCATCACGCCTTGCCAGCGCGGTAAAGATATCGTCGCCGCGCACTTCCACGCGCTTGCCGGTACGGGCGGTCAGCATGGTGCCGGCACCTTCGACACGGGCGTTGCCGGCGAAGACATTGATCACGGTGGTGTCGGGAGCGCGTTCGGCATCAACGCGGAAAGAGCCGGGTTCGGCCAGCGTGACGCGCGCTTGCGGCGTCAGGAATTCAAATTCATTGAGCATGGCCGGATCGCGCAAGCGCACGGCAGCGGTGCCGTAATTCAGGCGCAGCACCAGGCGCTCGTCATCCAGCTCCTGTACCTCGAGGTCGCTGTCACCGTCCAGGCGAATGGCAGCGGAGCCGACGCGGAACTCCGCGCGAGCACCACTGGCGGTCGTCAGGTGGTTTTCGCTGGTGACCGGCCAGTTCATCAAGTTGCCGGCTTCTTCTTCGCCGTTGACCAGCATGGTCACCCTGCCTTCGGTGACGGTTACCCGCCCCACCCGGGCGGGCGGATCGGCCATGGCGACCGAGGTCACTGCGACCAAAGCTGCCAGCATCAGGAATTGCGCAATCTTGCGGCTCATTTTCTATCTCTCCAAGGGAACGTTCTAAGGCGTTTTCGTTTTTTATATAACGCCTGAACCCCCTTGGCGAGGACGCAAGTTACAAATAATTTCAAATGGGGGTGAAGCGCTGCACCTTCTTGCCATCGACCTCGATGATCTCGAAGAAAACTTCGCGCGGGCGGCACCAGATGGAGCCGTTGGCGGCCTTGTACACGATCATCGTGCTGTGGTCGGATTCCAGCGTGGCCTCGCACACCAGCTCGTAGAACCCGCCTTTGTAATGCCGGAACCGGGTCGTCATGCCTCGGCCGCTCCGCGCTTGACGAAGAACAGCGCCCCGCCGATAAACATCAGAAGACCTCCGAATACGCGATTTTGCGCCTTGATGGCAGAGGATTCGCGGAAGAAGCGCTGCATCGACGATGCCAGGAAGGCATAGCCATGCATCACCACCAGGTCGATCACGAACATCGTCGCTGCCAGGATGGCCAGCTGCGGCAGCACCGGCGCATGCTGGTTGATGAACTGCGGCAGCACGGCGACCATGAAGATGATGCCCTTCGGATTGGTAGCATTGGTCAGGAAGCCAGTCATGAAGCGCTTGCGGAACGACGGCAGCGCTGCTTGCGCGGCCTGGATCCCCTGGCCGGCGGCAACCTTGGCGCGCCATTGGCTGATCCCGAGCCAGATCAGGTACAGGGCGCCGATGGTCTTCACGACGCTGAAGGCGACTTCAGAGGCAAGCAGCAGGGAGCCGACGCCCGCACCGGCAATCGCCAGCACCAGCAGCAAGCCAAGTTGGAGGCCGAGGATGGTGGCGGAAGTACGCTTCACGCCATACGACAAACCATGCGACATCGACAACACGGCGCCCGAACCAGGCGACACGGCAATGATGCAGGCAGCGATGACAAAGGTGATCCAGGTGGTGAAAGCCATGACCGATTACCGACGAATAAAGAGTTCATTGTAGCGTTCAAGCCGCCCGCTTGCTGCAGTGGCGTGTTAGATTGTCGATCCTGTAATTTTTCTGTGGAGTTATACGAAATGGCCGGTTCCAGCCTGCTTGCACTGATCGACGATATTGCCACCATCCTGGACGATGTGGCTGCCATGAGCAAGGTGGCAGCTAAAAAGACCGCGGGTGTGCTGGGCGACGACCTGGCGCTGAATGCGCAGCAGGTCGCAGGCGTGCAAGCCGACCGTGAACTGCCTGTTGTCTGGGCAGTAGCGAAGGGTTCGATGATCAACAAGGCGATCCTGGTGCCTGCTGCGCTGGCAATCAGCTATTTCGCACCGTGGGCGATTACCCCGCTGCTGATGCTGGGCGGTGCCTACCTGTGCTTTGAAGGTTTCGAAAAGATTGCCCACAAATTCCTGCATTCGCAGGCGGAAGACGACCAGCACCACAAGGAACTGGTCGACGCGAACCAGAGTGTTGACTTGGTCGCAATGGAAAAGGAGAAGGTCAAGGGCGCGGTGCGCACCGACTTCATCCTGTCGGCCGAGATTATCGTGATCGCCCTGGGTACCGTGGCAACCGCCACTTTCCTGCAGCAGGTGACTGTGCTGGTCGGTATCGCCGTCGTGATGACCATCGGCGTGTACGGCCTGGTGGGCGCCATTGTGAAGATGGACGACGCCGGCCTTTACCTGACCAAGCGCGCCGGTGCCGGTGTGCAGGCCCTGGGCCGTTTCCTGCTGAGTGCAGCGCCTAAACTGATGAAGTTCCTGTCGGTGGCCGGTACCGTAGCGATGTTCATGGTCGGTGGCGGCATCCTGACCCACGGCATCCCGGGCGCGCATGACGTGATCCACCACGCGGCCGAAGCTGCCGGTTCGGTGGGCGGCGTTGGCCCCCTGCTGGCTGCCGTGACCCCGTCCGCGCTCGATACCATTGGCGGCGTGATCGCCGGTGCCATGGTGCTGGCGGTCGTCACCATCGGCAGCAAACTGTTGAGTGCGCTCAAACGTTAAGTAGCGGGCCGGCTGGCATAATGTCTTTTTTAACAAGGAGAACTTATGTCGACCCATCATCGACCTTCCGGCGCCTTCGTCGGCGCTTCGTGGGGCGCCCTGCTGCTGGGCGCCGGCGCCTTCCTCGCCGGGTTGTGGAATGCCCAGATGCCGCTGAACGAAAAAGGCTATTACCTGACCTTGCTGCTCTACGGCCTGTTCTCGGCCGTATCGCTGCAAAAATCGGTGCGTGACAAGGTGGAAGGCATCCACGTGTCGAATATGTACTTCGGCCTGTGCTGGATTTCGACCGCGGCAGCCATCCTGCTGCTGGGGATCGGCATGTGGAACGCCACCCTGGTACTCAGCGAAAAGGGCTTTTATGGCATGGCTTTCGCCCTGAGCCTGTTCGGCGCCGTAGCGGTACAGAAGAATGTTCGCGACAGTTCGGCAAGGCCGGCGGAAGTGGCCTGACAGGCCAACCCTGCCAGATTTGATCTACATCATTAAAAAAGCGCGCCTAAGTCCCTAGACTTATCCCTGTGATCTTGCGTTATGGCAAGAACGTCAACAGGGGGCGCGCAATGCGTAAGAATTTACCGGTAAGCAATCAGGAAGTAGAGCTGGACGAAGACCAGGCGATCGTCTCCAAGACTGACCTGGAAGGCAATATCGTCTACGTCAATCCCTACTTCGAGCACATCAGCGGCTTCTGCGCTGCTGAGCTGGTTGGCCAGCCGCAAAACATCATCCGCCATCCTGACATGCCGCCGGAAGCGTTTGCCGACCTGTGGCAAACCATCCGCGCCGGCATCCCATGGACCGGCCTGGTGAAAAACCGCTGCAAGAACGGCGATTTCTACTGGGTCAAAGCCAACATCACCCCGATCAAGGAAAACGGCCGCACCACAGGCTATATGTCGGTGCGCACCAAGGCCGAGCGCGCCCAGGTGGCTGCCGCCGCCGAGGCTTACCGAAAGATCATTGCCGGTGCCCGCAATATCCGCATCAAGAATGGCCAGATCGTGCGCCTCGGCCTGTCGAACGTGGCAGCGCGCCTGAGCCATGTGTCGCTTGCCATGCGCATCTGGCTGGCCACCAGCGTGGTCAACGTGCTGCAGATCGCAGTCTGCGTCGCCGCGCTGTTTGCCGACGGCACCAGTGAACTGACGCGCTGGGGCATCTTTGGCGCCACCGCTTTCGGCTTCCTGATCAACGTCTTCCTGTGGTACACGCTGCGCACCAGCATGCTGCAGCCGCTGGACCGCGCCCTGGACGGTGCGCGCCTGATCGCAGCCGGCGACCTGACCGGCTCCTTCGATACCGACAGCACCGACGAAATGGGCCAGCTGCTGCGCGCCCTGCAGCAGATGAATAACAACCTGATCGCCACCATCCGCGACGTGCGCTTCAATATCGATGCGATGGCCGTGGCGACCAAGCAGATCGCCGCCGGCAATGCCGACCTGGCCGGCCGTACCGAATCGCAGGCCGCCAGCCTGGAAAAAACCGCATCGAGCATTGAAGAATTCTCTTCCACCGTGAAGGCCAATGCCGAAAATTCAATGGAAGCGAACGCACTGGCGGTCAGCGCTTCCGATGTGGCGGTGCAGGGCGGCAAGATCGTGTCCGAAGTGATTGCAACGATGGACGAGATCAACTCCTCGTCCCGCCGCGTGGTCGACATCATCGGCCTGATCGAGGGTATAGCCTTCCAGACCAATATCCTGGCGCTGAATGCCGCAGTCGAAGCGGCGCGTGCCGGCGAGCAGGGCCGCGGCTTCGCCGTTGTGGCGAGCGAAGTGCGCAGCCTGGCGCAGCGTTCTTCCGCGGCGGCCAAGGACATCAAGCAGCTGATCGAAATCTCGGTGGAAAAAGTCAGCACCGGCATGGAACGTGCACAGCGCGCCGGCGCCACCATGGGCCAGGTGGTGAACTCGGTGAAACAGGTCACCACCATCATGCACGAAATTTCCACTGCATCGCGCGAACAGAGCATCGGCGTGGACCAGGTCAACCAGGCCGTCAACCACATGGACCAGGTGACGCAGCAGAACGCCGGCCTGGTGGAAGAAGCTGCCGCTGCCGCAATCAGCCTGGCCGACGAAGCCGGCCACCTGCGCGATGCCTTCAGCCTGTTCAAGTTTGAACGCACCCGCTACGCGCGCCTGGCGGCTGTCAATTCGGCACGTGGCGCGCAGCAAACCCGCCCGTCCCCGAAACGCCTGGCCGCCTAATCCCGAACGAGAAAATCATGAACAATATCGCAGAACCAACCGTACAGTTTGACGCAGAGCTGATCAGCCGCATGAGCACTTCCGGTCCGCGCTACACCTCGTATCCCACGGCCGACCGCTTCAAGCCTGACTTCAGCTACTCCAGCTTCCTCGAAGCGCAAGCCAACTTGCGCATGCGCGGGGCCCGGGCCCCGCTGTCGCTGTATGTGCATATCCCGTTCTGCAACGTGGTCTGCTACTACTGCGCCTGCAACAAGGTGGTGACCAAGGACCGCAGCAAGGCGGTAACCTACCTCGGCTACCTGAAGCAGGAAATCGATATGCAGGGCAAGCTGTTTGCCGGCATGAACCGCGTCGAGCAATTGCACTTCGGCGGCGGCACCCCGACCTACCTTGACGACGACCAGATGGGCGAGCTGCTTGCGCATATGCGCAAGCATTTCGAATTCGCGCCGGATGAAGAGGGCGAGTACTCGATCGAGATCGATCCACGCACCGTCGATGCGGCGCGCATCCACACGCTGCGCAAGCAGGGCTTCAACCGCGTCAGCATGGGCGTGCAGGACTTCGATCCCGACGTGCAGAAGGCCGTCAACCGCATCCAGCCCGCCGCGGAAACCCTGGCTGTGATCCAGGCTGCACGCGACGCCGGCTTCCGCTCCATCAGCGTCGACCTGATCTACGGCCTGCCGAAGCAGAGCATGACCACCATGCAGGCGACGATGGACAAGGTGATCGAGGCCAATCCCGACCGCATCGCGCTGTACAACTATGCGCATATGCCGCACCTGTTCAAGCCGCAGCGCCGCATCGCGGAGGACGAGCTGCCGACGCCGGCCGTGAAGCTGGACATGCTGGCCCTGTGCATCGAACGCCTGACGCAAGCCGGCTATGTCTACATCGGCATGGACCACTTCGCCAAACCGGACGACGACCTGGCCGTGGCACAGCGCCAGGGCCGCCTGCACCGCAACTTCCAGGGCTACTCGACCCATGCCGAGACCGACCTGGTGGCGCTCGGCGTGTCGGCCATCAGCTCGGTGAACGGCACCTACAGCCAGAACGAGAAAACGCTGGACGAATACTATGCGCGCCTGGACGAAGGCCGCCTGCCGATCGCGCGCGGCTACGCGATGGATAACGACGACCTGATGCGCCGCATGGTGATCCAGAACCTGATGTGCAATTTCGAGCTGTCGATTTCGGCGCTGGAACTGGGCTACCCGATCCGCTTCAAGCAATACTTTGCCAGGGAAATGGAAAAAATGCGCGAGTTCGAGCGCGACGGCTTGCTGGCGATCGAGGATGACTGGATTTCCGTCACGCCGAAGGGCCGCCTGCTGATCCGCAATATCTGCATGGTGTTCGACCGCCACCTGGCTGCCGACCGCGCTGCGGGTACGGCGCCGGGACAAGTGCATACGCTGCGCTTCTCGCGCACCATCTGAGGGAGGCGATGAACCTGCTGCCCATCCTGATTGCCGGCCTGGCCGGCAGTGTGCATTGCGCCGGCATGTGCGGCGGCATCGTCGGCGCCTTCAGCGCCGGCGGGCCGTCCGCCACGCCGGTGCGGGCCCGCGTGATTACGATCGCGCAGGTGGATACGGGCGGGGCCGCCGCCATGACATGGGCCGGCGCCAACGCCGGCGAGATCGTTCACGTGCTGGCCTATAACACCGGCCGCATCGGCAGCTATATGCTGGCCGGGGCGATTGCCGGTGGCATCGCCGGCAGCGTTGCCAGGCTGCTGCAAATGGCATCGGTGCAGTTGGCCGCTTACTGGGTCGCCAACCTGATGCTGGTTGCAATGGGCCTGTACCTGATGGATGCCTGGCGCGGCCTGGCCCGCGTGGAAGCCGCCGGCGGCATCCTGTGGCGCCGGGTGCAGCCGCTGATCAAACCGCTGGTGCCGATGGACACGCCTTTGAAGGCGCTGGCCCTCGGCGGCGTATGGGGCTGGGTGCCTTGCGGCATGGTGTACAGCATGCTGCTGACTGCCATGCTCTCCGGCTCCGCGCTTGATGGCGCGCTGGTGATGGGCGCCTTCGGCCTGGGCACGCTGCCGATGCTGCTGGCCATGGGCATGGCAGGCGCCAAGCTGCGCCAGTACCTGCAGCAGCGCGGCGTGCGAGCGGCCTGCGGCCTGCTGGTGCTGGGCTTTGGCGTGCTGGGGCTGGCCCGCGCGGCGAGCGGCGGCCAGCATGCGTGGTTCGACGTACTTTGCCTGACGGTGCAGCCATGATGATGACGGAGATCGCAGCCTGCTTCCATTGCGGCCAACCGGTGGCGGCAAGCGCCGGCTGGTCCGTGAACATCGAAGGCGTCGAGCGCGCCATGTGCTGCCCCGGCTGCGCGGCTGTCGCGCAAACCATTGTCGATATTGGCCAGGCCAGCTATTACCGCGAGCGCAACGGCTTCGCCGCGCCGGGCGACGCAGGCGCCGTCGCCGCGCTGGTGCCGGCCGCGCTCGCACTGCCGGAGGACGACCCGAACATCATCAGCGATGGCGACGCCCGCGAAACCACCCTGCTGGTGGAAGGTATTCGCTGTGCCGCCTGCGTGTGGCTGATCGAGCACCGCCTGCACCAGGTCGACGGCGTGCAGCAGGCCAACCTGAACGTCGCCACCGAAAAACTGTTCATCCGCTGGCACAAGGACAAAACCACCGCCGCCGCAGTGCTGGAAGCGGTGCGCAGCATCGGCTACAACGCCTGGCCCTACGACACCACGCGCCACGACGCGCAGCTGCAGAAAGCCAGCCGTACGCTGGGCCGCCAGCTTTTCGTGGCCGGCCTGTCGATGATGCAGGTGATGATGTATGTGGCGCCCGAATACATGGCCGGCGACGACGGCACCCTGGACCCCGGCATGGCAAGCCTGATGCGCTGGGCCAGCCTGCTCCTGACGCTGCCTGCCATCGCCTACTCCGCCCAGCCGTTCCTGAAGGGCGCCTGGTCCAGCCTGAAAGCCCGCGTGCCGGGCATGGACGTGCCGGTTGCGCTGGGCATCATGGCGGCCTTCATCGGCAGCGCCGTGTCGACTTTCCGCGGTTACGGCGAGGTGTATTACGACTCGCTCACCATGTTCATTTTCCTGCTGCTGGCCAGCCGCTACCTGGAAATGGCGGCGCGCCGCAAGGCAGCCAGCGCCCTGTCGCGCCTGCGCCATGGCGTGCCCGAGATGGCGCAGCGCCTGGCCGCGTGGCCCGACCTGCGCGATGCCGCCACCGTGCCCGCCAGCACACTGGCCGCCGGCGACCATATCGTCGTCAAAGGCGGCGAGGCGGTGGCGGCCGATTGCGTCGTGGTGGAAGGCAGCACGGCCGTGGACCTGTCGCTGCTGACCGGCGAGAGCGCCCCGCAGCGCAAGGTTGTCGGCGATGCCATTCCCGGCGGCGCTGTCAATGCAGGCAGCCCGGTCGTGCTGCGCGTCGAGAAGCCGGCCCGCGAAAGCACGCTGGCCGGTTTGCTCAAGCTGATCGAACGCGCCGGCAGCGCCAAACCGCAGATCGCACAGTGGGCGGACCGGACTGGATCCTGGTTCGTCGCTGCGCTGCTGCTGTTTGCGGCGGCCAGCTTTGGGTTCTGGACCTGGCATGACGCCGCGCGCGCGTGGCCGGTGGCGATTGCGGTGCTGGTGGTGTCCTGCCCTTGCGCCTTGTCGCTGGCAACTCCGTCGGCGCTGGCGGCGGCGACCGACCGCCTGCTTGGCAAAGGCGCGCTGGTCGTGCAGCCGCATGTGCTTGAGACCCTGCATCGCGCCACCCATATCGTATTCGACAAGACCGGCACCCTGACTGAAGGCCGGCCGGCCGTGCAAAGCGTCGATGCGATCGACGGCGCGCGGATCATCGGCATCCTGCGCGTGGCGGCAGGACTTGAAGCCGGCAGCGCGCACCCGATTGCGCGGGCCATCGCCGCCGCCGCCGACGCCCATGGCGCCGGAGCGGCAGGCGCCACCGGCTTGCAGGAACTGGCCGGGCAGGGCATGGAAGGCATGGTGAACGGCGTCCGCTACCGCCTCGGCACCGCGGCTTATGTCGCCGGTATCGCTGGCAGCCCGCTAGCGCCATCGGTCCAGGCTGCGGCCGGCGCCGCACCGATGACGACGGTCTGGCTGGGCATGCACGGCCGCTGGCTTGGGCGCTTCCTGATCTCGGATGCGCTGCGGCCCGATGCGCTGCGCACGGTGGAATTCTTCCAGCGCCTCGGCAAGGAAGTGGTGCTGCTGAGCGGCGACCAGCAGGCGCTGGCTGACAGCGTGGCAGGACAGCTCGGCATCCGGGAAGCAATCGGCGACTGCCTGCCCGACGAAAAACTGGCCTATGTGCAGGCGCTGCAAGCGCACGGCGGCGTAGTGGCGATGGTCGGCGACGGCATCAACGACGCCGCGGTGTTGAGCGCCGCCGATGTTTCCTTTGCTATGGGCAGCGGTGCAATCCTGGCGCAAGTGCACGCCGACTGCGTGCTGCTCGACGCCCGCCTGCCGCTGCTGGCCGATACCGCCCGCAGCGCAGGCAAAACCATGCGCGTGATCCGCCAGAACCTGGCCTGGGCCACGCTGTACAACATTGTTGCCATTCCGGCAGCAGCCTTCGGCGTATTGAACCCGTGGCTGTCCGGCGTTGGCATGGCGGCCAGTTCCGCCATCGTCGTCCTGAATGCGCTTCGGCTGCGCAGGAGTTAATAAAATGGAATCGCTATACCTTCTTATCCCCCTCAGCGTCGGCCTGGTTTTCGGCGCGCTGTGGCTGTTTTTCAAGGCCTCGGACGACGGCCAATTCGACGATCTTGTAGGTCCGGCAATCCGAGTTTTGCAGGACAACGACCGGATTTGATCCACGTCATGTTTTTTTGAAGTGCTCCTCGGTAACCTTTGACATATCTCATCAAAGTGTCTGCCTGGAGAATTCAAAGTGGATCAATCACTGGACTACAACTACAAGGTCGTGAAGCAATTCGCGATCGCCACCATACTGTGGGGCGTTGTGGGCATGCTGGTCGGCGTCATCATCGCCGCCCAACTTGCCTGGCCCGCCCTCAACCTGGACATTCCCTGGCTGACCTACGGCCGCCTGCGTCCCCTGCACACCAACGCAGTGATTTTCGCCTTCGGCATCAGCGGCCTGTTCGCCACTTCGTATTACGTGGTCCAGCGCACCTGCCAGGTGCGCCTGTTCTCCGACAAGCTGGCTGCCTTCACCTTCTGGGGCTGGCAAGCCGTGATCCTGGCCGCCGTGGTCACCCTGCCAATGGGCTACACCCGCGGCAAGGAATACGCGGAACTGGAATGGCCGATCTCGATCCTGATCGCCCTGGTGTGGATCGCCTACGCCACCGTGTTCTTCGGCACCCTCATCAAGCGCAAGGTCAAGCACATCTACGTCGCCAACTGGTTCTTCGGCGGCTACATCCTGGCGGTGACCATCCTGCACGTTGTGAACGGCATGAGCATGCCGGCTTCCCTGTTCAAGTCCTACTCCATGTACACCGGGGTACAGGACGCGATGATCCAGTGGTGGTACGGCCACAATGCGGTGGGCTTCATCCTGACCGCCGGCTACCTGGGCATGGTCTATTACTTCATCCCGAAACAGGCCGAGCGTCCTGTGTACTCCTACAAGCTGTCGATCGTGCACTTCTGGGCGCTGATCTTCACCTATATGTGGGCCGGTCCGCACCACCTGCACTACACCGCGCTGCCTGACTGGGCGCAATCGCTGGGCATGGTGTTCTCCCTGATCCTGCTGGCGCCAAGCTGGGGCGGCATGATCAACGGCATGATGACCCTCTCGGGTGCATGGCACAAGCTGCGCACCGACCCGATCCTGAAGCTGATGATCGTGTCCCTGTCCTTCTACGGCATGGCCACCTTCGAAGGCCCGATGATGTCGATCAAGACCGTCAACGCGCTGTCGCACTACACCGACTGGGGCATCGCCCACGTACACGGCGGCGCGCTGGGCTGGGTGGGCTTCATCACCATGGGTTCGATCTACTACCTGATTCCGCGCATGGCCGGCCAGACGAAGATGTACAGCACCAAGCTGATCGACCTGCACTTCTGGGTCGCGACCATCGGCATCGTCCTGTATATCGCCGCGATGTGGATCGCCGGTGTGATGCAAGGCCTGATGTGGCGCGCAGTGAATGCCGACGGCACCCTGACCTACACCTTCGTGGAAAGCGTGAAAGCGAGCTACCCGTATTACGTGGTGCGCTTCCTCGGCGGCCTGCTGTACCTAACCGGCATGTGCGTCATGGCCTACAACACCTGGATGACCCTGAAGGGCCGCGAAACCACCCGTGCACGCATCCCTGAACTGGGCCTCGCGGCGTAACGGAGCATATCGGAGCAAATGATGAAATTTTCCCATGAATGGATTGAGAAGAACCCCTGGCTGCTGATCGCGCTGGTCACTTTGGTGGTGTCGGTAGGCGGCGCGGTGGAGATCATTCCGTTGTTCTTCCAGAAGTCGACCACGGAGCCGGTCGCGGGACTGAAGCCTTACTCCGCATTGCGCCTGACGGGTCGCGATATTTATGTGCGTGAAGGCTGCTATACCTGCCACTCGCAGATGATCCGGCCGTTCCGCGCCGAGACCGAGCGTTACGGCCACTACTCGGTGGCGGGCGAGTTTGTGTATGACCGCCCGTTCCAGTGGGGTTCCAAGCGCACCGGTCCCGACCTGGCGCGCGTTGGCGGCCGCTACAGCGACGAATGGCACCGCACCCACCTGAACAACCCGCGCGACGTGGTGCCGGAATCGAATATGCCCAACTATCCGTGGCTGGCCCAGAACAAGCTGAAGCCGGAAGACGTGGTGCCGAAGATGCGCGCGCTGAAGCGCATGGGCGACCCGTACACGGAAGAAGAAATCGCCGCCGCACCGGCCGAACTGGCCAACAAGACGGAAGAGGATGCACTGGTGGCCTACCTGCAAGGCCTGGGCACCCTGATCAAGACGAGGAACTGAAATGGAAAACTTTTTTGGCAATGCGAGCAATGTGATGACGGTGATATCGTTCCTCACCTTCCTCGGCATCGTGTGGTGGGCCCAGCGCGGCAACTGGGAAGAAGCAGCCCAACTGCCTTTCGCAGACGAGGAGAAGGATCATGGCTGATTTCACCAGCGAATTCTGGAACCTGTACGTCGTCGTCCTGACCGTCATCGGCATCGTCGGCTGCGGCGTGCTGCTGTGGTCCCAGTCATCCGTCAAAGGTTCGGCCCTGAAGTCGGTGGACGGCAAAGTCGGCACCACCGGCCATATCTGGGACGAAGACCTGACCGAACTCAATACCCCGATGCCGCGCTGGTGGATGTGGCTGTTCTACCTGACCATCGCCTTCGCTATCGGCTACCTGTGGCTGTATCCAGGCCTGGGCAACTATAAAGGCTCGCTGGGCTGGACTTCCGCCAAAGAGCACAAGGAAGAACTGGCCAAGGCCGAGAAGGACTACGGTCCGCTGTTCGACAAATACAAGGGCCAGGACCTGAAAGCCGTTGCGGCAGACCCGCAGACGCACGCCATCGGCGAACGCCTGTTCCTGACCTACTGCGCCCAGTGCCATGGTTCCGATGCACGCGGCAACAAAGGCTTCCCGAACCTGGCCGACAAGGACTGGCTGCATGGCGGCGATCCCGACACCATCAAGCTGACCATCATGAAGGGCCGCCACGGCGTGATGCCGCCGATGGGCGCCGCTGTGGGCTCGGAAAAGGATATCGAGAACGTTGCGCAGTACGTCCTGAGCCTGTCGGACAGCACCAGCGACCCGATCAAATCGGTCATGGGCAAGTCGAAGTTCAGCGCCTGCATGGCCTGTCACGGCGCCGGCGGCAAAGGCAACCCGATGCTGGGCGCGCCTAACCTGAGCGACAAGACCTGGCTGTACGGCGGCAGCGCCGAAACCATCATGGAAACCATCCGCAAGGGCCGCAACAACACCATGCCTGCTTTCGAGGACTTCCTCGGCGAAAGCAAAGTGCACGTGCTGGCCGCCTACGTATGGGGCCTGTCCAACCCACCTGTCCAAGCCATGAAGTAGACGCATCATGAACGCCCCCGCACCACAAGTCATCAAGATGTACGCCAAGCGCGAGGATATTTTCCCGCGCGAGGTGAAAGGCCGTTACACGAACCTGCGCTGGATCTGCCTGATCCTGACGCAGCTGGTCTTCTACGGAGCGCCCTGGCTGCAGTGGAATGGCCGCCAGGCCATCCTGTTCGACCTGATGACGCGCAAGTTTTACATCTTCGGCCTGGTCCTGTGGCCGCAGGACTTCATCTACCTGGCGGCCATGCTGATCGCCTGTGCCTGGGGGCTGTTCCTGGTGACGGCGGTCGCTGGCCGCGTGTGGTGCGGCTTCTCTTGCCCGCAAACGGTCTACACGGAGATGTTCCTGTGGATCGAGCGCAAATTCGAAGGTGCGCGCAGCGCGCAGATGCGCCTGGCAAAAGAGCCGATGTCGTTCAACAAGGCCTGGCGCAAGGGCGGCAAGCATATCGCGTGGGCGCTGCTGGCCCTGTGGACCGGCTTCACCTTCGTCGGCTACTTCTCGCCGATCGGCACCCTGGCGTTCGAGGCGCTGACGTTCAACTTCGGTCCGTGGGAATGGTTCTGGGTCGGCTTCTACAGCCTTGCCACTTACGGCAATGCCGGCTGGCTGCGCGAGCAGGTGTGCAAGTACATGTGCCCCTACGCTCGTTTCCAGAGCGCGATGTTCGACCGCGATACCCTGATCATCACCTACGATGAAAAGCGCGGCGAACCACGCGGCCCCAAATCGGACGGCTCCTGCATCGACTGCTCGCTGTGCGTGCAGGTTTGCCCGACCGGCATCGACATCCGCAAAGGCCTGCAGTACGAATGCATAGGCTGCGCCGCCTGCATCGACGCCTGCGACATCGTGATGGACAAGATCGAGCAGCCGCGCGGCCTGATCCGCTACAGCACCGACCGCGCGATGGCGCAAGGCCTGAGCGCGAAAGAAATCCGCAAGCGCGTGACGCGCCCGCGCGTGCTGCTGTATACCGGCGGCCTGCTGCTGTTCATCGTCGCCGTGTTCACCACGCTGGCCCTGCGCACGCCGCTGAAGATGGATGTGATCCGCGACCGCGGCTCGATGGGCCGCGAAGTGGAGAACGGCATGATCGAGAACGTGTACCGCCTGCAGATCATGAACACCACCGAGCAAGGCCATACCTACCGCATCCGCGCCAGCGGCATCGATACGCTGCAGGTTGCCGTGCCGGACACCGTCGAGGTGGGTCCGACCGAAACACGCGCTGTACCGATCCGCCTGCGCGCCGATCACGGCAAGGGCGAGACCGGTTCCAACAAGATTGCGATTGAACTGACGGCGCTGGACGATCCATCGCTGGCGGTCAAGGAAAAAGCGGTATTCATCGTGCCGCGCTAAGGAGATTGAATTGAATGCTACCGTCGCCCACCCCGACGCCGCCCCTTGGTACACCCATCGCTGGCCGTGGCTGTTGATGCTCGGCCCCGCTGTCGTGGCAGTGGCGGGCATCGCCACCAGCTACGTCGCTTTCACCAGCCAGGATGCGCTGGTGGTGGGCGATTACTACAAGCAAGGCAAGGCGATCAACCAGGACTTGCGCCGCGACCGCGCGGCCGCAGCCCTCGGCCTGTCGATCGCGCTGCGCTACGACGTCGCCGAAGGCCTGCTGCACGGCCACGTCGGCAGCGCCGGCCCCCTTGCGGACGAGACGCTGTCCGTGCGCCTGCAGCACGCCACCCAGCCGAACCGCGATATGG
This sequence comes from Duganella sp. Root336D2, assembly GCF_001425005.1. Taxonomy (GTDB): domain Bacteria; phylum Pseudomonadota; class Gammaproteobacteria; order Burkholderiales; family Burkholderiaceae_D; genus Rugamonas. Next base: position 282,653 of record NZ_LMDB01000039.1, read on the forward strand.
TGCTGATGGCGCGGCCCGACGCCGAAGGCAACTTCAGCGTCGCCCTGCCAATGCTGGAACGCTCGCGCTGGCAGGTGCTGGTTGAAGGCAAGCAGCGCGACTGGCGCCTGGAAGGTGCATGGCAATGGCCGAACGAACGCGAAATAGCGATCCGCGCGGACGCCGGCACGGCGCGCTAACCGACCAGGTACTCGCGTGCCAGCGTGCGCGCCCGATGCAGGCGGCTCTTGGTGGCCGCCGTCGTCAAGCCCAATTCCTGTGCAATTTCCGCAATGCTCAACTCCTCGAAGTCGCGCAGCAGCACAATCTGCAGGTAGTCGCGCGGCAGCGATTCCAGCGCCTGCACCAATTCCATGCGCAGGCCCGCATCATCCCGCGATGCCAGCCACTGTTCCGCGCGCTCCTCGTCATAGGGATCGTAATTGAAGGCGCGCCGGCCCAGCCGGCGGCACTCGCGCTGCACCACCTTGAACAGCCAGCCGGAAAATGCCGCCAGTACTTTCAACGACGACAGCCGGCGCGACATCACCAGCAGCGCTTCCTGCACTGCATCATCCACATCGCTGACCAGGCAATTGCGCCTGGCATAGCGGCGGATATCCGGCTGGCAGACCGCCAGCAGTTTGGCCAGCGCCTGTGGATCGCCGCCATGGGCGGCCAGCAGCACCGGCTGGTGCTGTTCAAGAAGTGCCATTTACCGCTTCGCCTTATCCAGTTTGCGGCCCACCATGGCGCAGGCCGGGCAGAAGCCAAAGAGCCCTGACAGCACGATGCCCGCCGCCGACAGCGCCACTGCCGTGCCCCACAAGCCGCCCAGGGCCGGCACGCTCCACGCCACCACCGCCAGTCCGGCAATCACACGCAAAGCGCGTTCCCAAGTTGGTACATTTTTAACATAGAACATTTTGCACTCCTTTTCGCCATTGGAGGGAAATTCCTCACCTGCCAAGAGGAGCCGATCCGGGATTTGGATTCGCGGTTACAAAAATAAATTACACTAGCCAGCAGCCCCCTCGACAAAGGACGTCAATGAAGCCTCTCGGGATCAATGTGAAGGTCGCTCTTGCCACCAGCATCACGTCCATCGTGATGATCGCCGTGGTGACCGTCTTGCAGGCGCAACGCCTGCGCGAGGACTTCACAAAGGTGCTGTTTGCGCAGCAGGACGCCCTGATCACCCGCACGGCCGAGGACCTGGACGACAAGCTGACCACCCTGCTGGACGTGATCGCCCAGTCGGCACGCAAGCAGCCGCGCAGCCTGATGAACGACCCCGCCGCCTTGCGCAGCTGGTACGAGGAGCGCGCCATGCTGTCGATGTTCGACGACATCATCGTGATCGATGGCGCAGGTAATGTGGTGGCCGACGTGCCGCACATCACGGGCCGGGAAAAGATTTCCGTAGCCGATCGCGAGTACTTCAAAAAAGTGCTCGAGACCCGCAAGCCGCTGATTGCGGACCCGGTCAAGAGCCGCGTCAGCGGCCAGCCCATTGTGCAGATGGTGGCGCCCATCCTGGACGACCGCGGCAAGGTGGTCGGCGTGCTGGCCGGCGTGCTGCGGCTGTATAAGGACAATATGCTGGGCCACCTGCGCACCGCCAAAGTGGGCAAGACCGGCTACTACTTCGCCGTGACGCTGGGCGAGCCGTCGATCTATGTGGTGCATCCCGACGCCAAACGCATCCTGCAGCCGCGCGCCGCGAATTCCAATCCTGCGACCACGCGCGCCATGAGGGAGGGCGTCGAAGGCACGGTCCTCAGTACCAGCGCCGCCGGCGTGCCGGGCGTGAGCAGCTACCGGCGGTTGAAGTCCGCCGATTGGCTGCTGGCCTCCATCTTGCCGGTGCATGAAGCGTTCGAGCCTTTCGAAGGCGTGCAGCTTCACCTGCTGGCCTGGGGCCTGGCGGCGTCGGTGATTTCCGCCCTGCTGATCGGCTGGATTACGCTCTACCTGCTGGCGCCCGTGGCCAGGCTGCGGAATGCGATCCAGGATTTGCGCGCGGCGCCCGGCGATTTCAGGCCAATCCCGGTCACCCGCAAGGATGAAATCGGGGAGCTGACGGACGCCTTCAATAGCCTGATGCAGGAACGCCAGGCGGCCGAAACCCATTCGCAAACCCTGATGGCGGAGGCCGCCCTGCGCGCGGCGGAACTGGAGCAGGAGCGCGACCGCGCCGAAGCGGCCAACCGCGCCAAGAGCGACTTTGTGGCCAATATGAGCCATGAGATCCGTACGCCGATGAATGCAGTGCTGGGCATGGTGTATTTGCTGGGCAATACCTCGCTCAGTGCGCAGCAGCGCAAGTACCTGACCATGATCCGCACCTCCGGCCAGTCCCTGCTGGGTATCCTGAACGACGTGCTGGACTTTTCCAAGATCGAAGCGCGCCGCATGGAGCTGGCGCCGATCGACTTCGACCTGGACGAGGCGATGGCCACCCTGGCCACCATCATGACCATGAATGCCGGCGACAAGGAGCTGGAACTGGCGATCGTGGTGGCGCCCGACGTGCCAACCCTGCTGCATGGCGATGCGCTGCGGCTGCAGCAGATCCTGACCAACCTGGCCAGCAATGCGATCAAATTCACGGAGCAGGGCGAAGTGGTGGTCTCGGTGAAGGCTGCGGTGCGGGTGGCCGACCGCGTGCTGCTGTGGTTTGAAGTGCGCGATACCGGCATCGGCATGACGGAGCAGCAGACCACGCAATTGTTCAATGCCTTCTCGCAGGGCGACGAAAGCATCACGCGCCGCTTTGGCGGCACCGGCCTGGGCCTCGCCATTACGCGCAAACTGGTGGAACTGATGGGCGGGCAGATGCAGCTGCAGACCGTTCCGGGCGATGGCAGCACCTTCTCTTTCGAGCTGTGGTTCGGCGTACTGCCGGAACGCACCGTGGCACGGCGCCTGCCTTCCATCGGCCCGCTGAACGTACTGGTGGCGGACGACAACAGCACCAGCCGCAGCATGATCGCCCAACTGCTGCGCGCCTGGGGCTGGGACGCCGATGAAGTGGATTCGGGCGAAGCGGCGCTGCAGTGCTTCGGCGAACAGCTCGACGGGCCGCACCCCTACGACGTGGTGCTGACCGACTGGCATATGCCGGGCTCGGACGGCTATGCCTCGGCGCGTGAAATCCGGCGCGCTGCGGAAGGCCGTCGCCAGCCCATCGTGGTCACCATCAATGCCTTCGCACGCGCCCAGGTCGACGACATCGCCGGCACGCCGGAAGCGGACGTGGTGCTGGTCAAGCCAATCACCGCATCCAGCCTGTTCGATGCCATGCACCAGGCGCTGGCGGCCACCAGCGGCGGCGAAGATGCTTCGGCATCCGCTTCCGCGCTGGGCAACCGCTTGCGCGGCGTGCATTTCCTGCTGGTGGAGGACAACCTGCTGAACCAGGCGGTGGCGCGCGGCATCCTGGAACTGGCCGGGGCCACGCTCGACGTGGTGGGCGACGGCCAGCAGGCTGTGGATATCCTGCGGACCAGCGCCAGCCGCTACGACATCGTGCTGATGGATATGCAGATGCCGGTGCTGGATGGATTCAGCGCCACGCGCATGATCCGCGATGAATTGAAGCTGGACATGCCCGTGATCGCGATGACCGCAGGCGTGCTGGCATCCGAGCGCCATCGCTGCACCGAAGCGGGCATCACCGACTTTATCGCCAAGCCGGTGGTGATCGAAGAGATGATGGCGGTGATCGAGCGCAACCTGCGCCGCTCGTCAACGCGGGTCCAGGCCGCAAACGATGCTTCCACGGCGGAGGCCGGGCAGGGTTCGTCAGAACAGGTGTTCAGCATGGACAGCCTGATGCGCGTGATGGGCAAGGACCAGAAGGGCCGCGCTGTCATGTTCAAGATGGTGCGGGGCGCGCTGGAAGGCGGCCTGCAGCCGATGGACGACGCCGATGCCGCCGTGCGCGACGGGCGGCCGGGCGAAGCAGCGCGCATCCTGCATGGCTTGCGTGGCGCGGTCGGCGTACTGGGGGCAAAGCGGCTGGTGAAGGCAACGCTGGATGCGGAGTCGGCGATCAGGGTCGGCAATCCCGACAACTTGCCCGGCATGCTGGCTGCCGTGCGCTACGAACTGGAGCAAGTACTGGCGCACGGGCGCCGCTGGCTGGAGCAGGAAGACCGCTAGCATTCCTGCCGGTTCAGGTAGGCGCCGGCGGCCAGGCCCACCCCGAAAGCAGCATACACCATCAATAGCGAAGGCCTGGACAATCGTTCCTCAAAACCGGGGCGAAAGCGGCGCGGCGTAAGCTGGTAATCCGTAAAGCAGGCGACGGCGGTGGCGGCCGCCGCCACTGTGGCCGTGGTCGCAGCTTCCTTCTTGTCGAGCGTCTTGCGGCAGGACTTTTCGAACAACGCAGCCCAGAACATCGATGCGCCATGGTGGATCAGGTAGCCGACCAGCGTGTGCTTCAGTGAAGGATGGTCAGCACGTGTGGCCTTGTCGCCCCAGAGCCAGTGGCTGACTGCATTCACGCCCGCAAACATGCTGCCCGTTTCGCGCTTGCCGCAAGCGGCCAGCACCAGCGTCGAGGTGAGGCTGGCTAGCGCGCCAGGCAATACGCTTTGTTTGAGCGCTCTGCTCCAAGTGTCCATGGCGATTCTCCCTTTTCGTGTAATGTCCGGAGACGGGAGGAGGGGCCGATGCGGGTGCTGCTGACCGGCGCTACAGGGTTTATCGGGTCGCATGTTGCGGCGGCCTTGCTGGCGCGCGGTCATGAGGTTATTGCTGCCGGGCGGCATCCCAGCCGCGATCCTCGCATGGGCTTTGTTCCTGCCGACTTTGCCCACGATACTGAAAAAGCTGCCTGGGTGGCGCGCCTCAAGGGCGTGGATATTGTAGTGAATGCCGCGGGGATATTTCGCTCTCATGGCGATACGTCGTTTGCGGCTGTGCATGATGCGGCGCCGCGTGCCTTGTTTGCCGCTTGCGCAGGCGCGGGCGTGCATTATGTGGTGCAGGTGTCGGCGCTGGGTGCCGATGCCGGCGCGCGAACCGCTTTTCATGCGAGCAAGAAGGCGGCGGATGATGCATTGGCGGCCTCGCCGCTCGCGGGTTGCATTGTCCAGCCGTCGCTGGTCTATGGGGCGGACGGCGCCAGTGCGCGCATGTTTCGCATGCTGGCGGCTATGCCTGTCGGGGTGCAGTTAGGCAGCGCACAGCAAATGGTGCAGCCGGTGCACATCGATGACGTCACGGCAGCAATCGTCACACTCGTCGAGCAGGGCGCGATGGCCCAACGTGGCGCGCGCGGCGGCATGGGTAATGAAGTGCGGCGGCTTGCATTGGTGGGACCGGACGCGATGCCGTTTGTAGCCTATCTGCGCGCGCTGCGGATAGCGATGGGACTGGGAGCGTGGCGGCTACCGGTGCTGCGGCTGCCGGACTGGCTGGCGCGCGGGTTGGCGCAGGTGGGCGAAGTGCTGCCGGGGAGTCCGCTGGACCGCGATGCGCTGGATATGCTGGCACGCGGCAACACCGCAGACGCCGCACCGCTGGCCGCTCTGCTTGGCCGCCAACCGCGTGCGGTGCGCGACTTTATCGTGCAGCCCGAGGCGACGCGCCACCAGGCGCAACTCGACTGGCTTCTGCCTTTGCTGCGCCTGAGTATCGCCGCAGTATGGATCTGGACCGCCATCGTATCTGCGGGCCTGTACCCCGTCGCCGACAGCCACACGCTATTGATCCGCACCGGCGTGCCACCCATGCTTGCGCCGCTGATGCTATACGGCGCATCTGCACTCGACCTGGCCTTCGGCGCAGCAACGCTGGCATGGCCACGCCGCAACCGTCGCTGGTTGTGGCTGGCGCAAATCGCCCTGATCGCCTTCTACAGCATCGTCATCGCCTGGCGCCTGCCCGAATTCCTGCTCCACCCCTACGGTCCAATCAGCAAGAACCTCCCCATGCTGGCTGCGCTGTGGATGCTCTACGAACTGGAGAAACCCTCATGGAATACCTGATCGTAAAATGGCTGCACATCCTCTCCTCGACACTGCTGTTCGGCACCGGCATCGGCTCCGCGTGGTACCTGCTGTTCGCGGTCATCAGCAGGAACGTGCAGGCAATCGCAGTCGTCACGCGCATCCTCGTCATTGCCGACTGGCTGTTCACCGGCGTCACAATGATCGCCCAGCCTGCGACCGGCTTCTACCTGATCCACCTCGCTGGCTTTCCCATGCAGACGCCTTGGATCAAATGGTCCATCGTGCTGTTTGTGATTGCCTTGCTTTGCTGGCTGCCCGTAGTCTGGCTGCAGATGAAGATGCGCGACGTTGCCGCTGAGGCGATGCAGCAGGCGTCGGCGCTGCCAGTCCGGTTCTGGAGCTACTTCCGCGCCTGGATCGCGCTCGGGATTCCGGCTTTCTTCGCCTTCATCGCAGTGTTCTATTTGATGGTGGTAAAACCGGCCTGGGGATGAATCACCTCACCACGTTCCAGCATGGCGACGAATTCGCCGATCCGCTTCGCGCGCGTCTCCGCCCGCTTGGCCTGGTGCGTGCGAAACAGGATCGCGTAGCGGTTTTGCGAACTGAGGGCGGCGAATTTCGCAGCGGCCTTGGCGCTGGCATCCAGCGCTGCCTGCAAGTCGGCCGGCACCTGGGCTGCGCTCCACGAGCCGTATGCGGCCTCCCAGCGGCCATCCTGCTTCGCGCGTTCAACCTCCGCCAGCCCGGCAGGCTGCATCAGTCCCTTCCCGGCCAGCGCGGACACTTTGTCCCGGTTGATCTTGGACCAGATGCTGCGCTTGGCGCGCGGCGTGAACTTTTGCAGCCAGTAATGCTCGTCGATGCTCTTCTTCTGCCCATCGATCCAGCCGAAGCACAGCGCCGCATCCAGCGCCTCCGGATACTGCACCGAGGACTCCGGCGCGCCCTTCTTGGCAATCTTCATCCACACCCCGGGCGAGGCGGCATGCTGCTTCTGCAGCCAGGTCCACCATGCCTTGCCGGTGGCGAACAAGCGCTGTTCCAGTTCCGGTTTGACGCTCATAGCTTGACCTTTCGTGCGACTTCGACAAATGCCTTGGCGGCTGGCGACGCCTGCGCCAGGTTACGCAAGGCCAGCCCGACACGGCGCCGCACTGGCGGTGAAAACGGCCGGACTGCGATATTCGGGTGGCTGGAGGCGAGATTGACCGGCAGCGCCAGCTCCGCCATGCCGGAGACGCCATCGCCGCGCCCCACCATGCCCAGCACGGTCAGCACCTGCGACATGCGGTAGCGCACCTGCGGGCACAGGCCCTGCGCGGCAAACAGCGGCTCGATCAAGGTCGAGCAGCCCGCATCGGGCATGATAAAGGGCTCGTGCGCCAGGTCGTGCGCACTGACGGACTTCTTGGCGGCCAGTTGATGGCCGGCCGGCAGCAACGCCACCATCTGGTCTTCCACCAGGTCCACCGTGTCGAAGCGGTCGTCGGGCTGCTGGATAAAGCCGATATCGACGCGGCGGTCGAGGATCCATTGCAGGGTGTCGTCGTCGGTGCCCTCGTCGATGCGCACCTCGATGCCCGGGTAGCGCTTCTGGAAAACGTCGAGGATGGCGGGGATCAGCTTGAGCGAGGAGGTGGGGCCGAAGGAGCCGATGCGCAGCAAGCCCTTGTTCAAGCCGCTGGCCGCCGCCACTTCCTGCCGCATCGATTCCGCCAGTCCGAGGATTTCGCGGGCGCGCACCAGCAGGCGCTTGCCCAGCTCCGTCACGTCGGCCGTGGCGCCCTGGCGCTCGATCAATTGCACGCCCAACTCCTGCTCCAGCGACTTGATGGCATGTGAAACGGCGGACTGGCTTACCCCCAGGCGCATGGCTGCGGCGGTAAAGCCGCGCAATTCAGCCACCAGGGCAAAGATCTCCAACTGTGTGAACGTCATGAGCTTTTCCTCATTTTTCTATGAGCAAGGATTAGCATTAATGTATAACCTCCTTCACTGACACGCAAGGCCCACTGCCATGATCTACCTGAAACTGATCGCCTGCACCCTGATCTGGGGCGGCACCTTCATCGCCGGCCATATTGTCTCGAATGCACTGCCGCCACTGGTGGCAGCCTCCATCCGTTTCTCGATTGCGGCGGCGCTGCTGCTGGTGCTGGCCTGGAAGCGCGAAGGCGGCCTGCCGAAACTGTCGCTGCAACAATTGGGCGCCACGGCGGCGCTGGGTTTGACCGGCATTTTCCTGTACAACTTCTTCTTCTTTTCCGCGCTGGGCAAGATGGAAGCCAGCCGCTCGGCACTGTTCATCGCGATGAACCCGATCGTGACGGCGCTGGCCGCGGCTGCTGTGCTGCGCGAACGCCTGAACTGGCAAAAATGGGCGGGGATCGGGATTGCCTTCGTCGGCGTCACCGTGCTGATTACCCGCGGCGAGCCAATGGCCGCCCTGCATGACATCAGCCAGTCGATCGGCGCCGGTGAATTGATGATGCTGGGCGCCGCCTCGTGCTGGGCCGCCTACACCCTGGTCGGCCGCGCCGCACTGAAAGGCCTGTCGCCGATTGCCGCCACCACTTACGCCTCGCTGTGGGGCCTGGGCTTCCTGCTGATCACCGCCTCGCGCGAACTGCCGGACGTGGCCTGGGCTTCGCTGGGCTGGCAAGTATGGGTATCCGTTACCTACCTGGGCGCCTTCGGCACCGTGGTGGCCTTCGTGTGGTGGTATGAGGGCGTGAAAGCGCTTGGCCCGGCACGCACGGCGGTGTTCAACAACCTGGTGCCGGTATTCGGCGTGTCGCTCGCCGCACTGATGCTGGGCGAGCAGGTGATGGCTTCGATGATCGCCGGCGGCCTGCTGGTGGCCACCGGCGTGACGATCACGAACCGGTAATCAGGCGTAGCGCAGCACGTCGTCCAGCGGACGGCGTGGCTTTTGCGGCCAGTTGCCCTGGGCGGCGTGGCCGACTGCGACCAGCATTACCGGTACTTCGTCCGCGCCCAACCCGAAGGCGGCATGCACGGCTTGCGCATCGAAGCCGGTCATGGCGCAGCTTGCAAGGCCCATGCCCTCGGCAGCCAGGATCATGGTCATCCCGGCCAGGGAAGCGGAGCGCAAGGCTTCGTCGCGCTGGGCGCGCTCGTCGCCATTCATCGAACCCTGCGCCATGCGGGTCCAGCTATCCACGACGGGCTGGATAAGTATGCCCTTATCCACAGCAGGTTTCAGCGCCGCAGCTACCTGGTCGTGCGCTTTCAGGGTGCCGCTGATAATGAAGGTCACCGGCGCATCCACAACTTTCTGCTGGCCGAAGGACAAGTCGCGCAATTTCTCACGCGCCTCTTGCGAGCGCACTGCGACGAACTGCCAGTTCTGGACGTTGTAGGCGGAAGGCGCCAGCGTTGCCAAGCGCGCCAGTTCCGCTACCTGTTCATCGCCGACCGGCTGCGACGGGTCGAAATAGTTGGCCGAAACGCGGGATTCGATCAGGTCCTTGATTGCCTTGTTCATTATTTTGCCTCCTGCAGTTTGAGTTGAAGTGCCAGTACGCTGCCCAGCACCACGGCCAGACCAAGCATTGCGGTGCCGCCCAGCTTTTGGCCAAGCAGGGCCCAGCCCAGGATCACGGCGGTGGCGGGGCTCAGCAAGCCGAGCGAGGACACGGCGACCGGCGACAGGCGGCTCAGGCCGCGGAACCACAGCAGGTAGGCCACCAGGGCACCCACGAAAGTCAGGTAGGTGTAGCCAAGGATTTCACTGGTGGCCAGCGAGGCAGGCAGCGGCGGGTCGGCCAGCAGCGCCAGCGGCGCCAACATCAGGCCACCGAGCAGCAATTGCCAGCCGGCCAGTTCGACCACCGGCAGGCCGGTTTTCCAGCGGCGCGCCAGCCAGGTGCCGACGGCCATGCTCAAGGCACCGGCCAGGGCTGCCCCGACGCCCAGCGCATCCCAGCGGGCCGTGGGTGACAGCAGCAGCGCGGCCATGCCGGCCACGCCGACCGCCGCAGCGCCGAGTGCCGCCCATTGCGGACGACGTCCTTCCCAGCCCCAGGCCAGGCCCATGATCACGATCGGCTGGATGGCGCCCAGCACGGCTGCCAGGCCGCCCGGCAGGCGGTAAGCGGCGACAAACAGCAGGGCCTGGAACGCGCCAATATTCAGCGCGGCCAACACCGCGACACGCCACCAGAGATGGCGAGCCAGCATGCGGCCGGCGAACAGCACCAGGAGCAGGCCGGCCGGCAGGGCGCGCACGGCAGCGGCGGTGAAGGGGCGCCCGGCGGGCAGGATTTCAGTGGCGACGATATAGGTCGATCCCCAGATGACGGGGGCCAGCGCGGTGATCGCGGTATCGGCCAGGGGGAATTTTTTCATGGCGGTAAAATTATCTTGAAGTCGAGATAAATCGAAGTATAGCAAATTATCTTGATATCGAGATAAATTGTTATAATCGTCCCGATAGCTAACCTGGAGACGGCTGTGGATAAAGTGGACTTAATCCTGGAGCAATGGGCACGCGAGATGCCCGCCCTGGACGTAGGACCGATGGGCGTGATCGGCCGCCTGAACCGCTGCGCGGCACTGATGCGGCGCCGGCTCGACGCGACTTTCGAGCAATTTGGACTCAGTAACTGGGAATTCGATGTGCTGGCGACCCTGCGCCGCGCGGGCACCCCTCACCAGCTGGCGCCGACTACCCTGTTTTCCCAGCTGATGGTGACTTCCGGGACGATGACCCACCGCCTGCAAAGGCTGGAGGCCCAGGGCTGGGTGACGCGCGCCCCGAATCCGGCCGATGCGCGCAGCATGCTGGTCCAGCTCAGCCCCGCTGGGCTGGCGCTGATCGAACGCGCCGTGGTGGCGCACGTGGAAAATGAAAAGAACATCATCGCCCCGCTAGGGGCGGAAGGCGCAGCCGAACTGGATGCCCAGCTGCGCAAGCTGCTGGCGATGCTGGAGGCTAGGCAGGAACCTTGAAGGCGCCTACCTGGGCGCCGATGCGCGCGCCCATGGCCTCGCCCAGCGCCTGCAGGCCGCTCAGCGGGCGCACCATCACTTCAAAGTCGACGATCTTGCCCGCCTCATTGAAGCGGATGAAGTCGATGCCCTTGAGCTGCTTGTCGCCCACATTGGCGCTGAATTCCAGCACCACGCTCAGGCCATCGTCGGCCGCCAACTGGCGGTGATAGGCGAAGTTCTCGAACACCTGGTAAGCGGTGTTCAGTACCAGCACCACCGCCTGCCGGCTGGCGTAAGGCTTGTTCGCAATCGGCGAGCGGAACACCGCATCCGCATCGACGATGGAGGGCAGGGTCGACAAATTACCGCCGGCGATCATGTCGTGCCAGCGTTCGAGCGATTCCGCAACGGCCGGTTGCAGCTGCATGGGCTTACTCCTTAAATGGCGGCAGCCAGTCGGGTGCCTTGGTTGATAGCGCGTTTCGCATCCAGTTCGGCAGCCACGTCGGCGCCGCCGATCAGGTGTACTTTGCAGCCAGCGTCGAGCAGGCCTTGCTGCAGTTCGCGCAGCGGCTCCTGGCCGGCGCAAACAATCACATTATCCACCGGCAGCACGTGCTGCTGGCCTTCCACGGTCACATGCAGGCCGGCGTCGTCGATGCGGTCGTAGCTGACGCCCGACTGCATGTTCACGCGCTTGGCTTTCAGGCCGGTGCGGTGGATCCAGCCGGTGGTCTTGCCCAGGCCATCGCCAACCTTGCTGGTCTTACGCTGCAGCAGGTGGACCTGGCGCGGCGATGCTTCCACTTCGGGTGCGCGCAAGCCGCCGCGGTCCTTGTAGCCGTTGTCGATGCCCCATTCGGCGTAGAACTTTTCCGGCACCAGGCTGGCGCTCTTGCCTTCGTGGGTCAGGTATTCGGAGACGTCGAAGCCGATGCCGCCGGCGCCGATCACGGCCACGTTTTTGCCGACAGGGGCGCCGTCGCGCAGCACCTGCAGGTAGCCCAGGGCTTTCGGATGGTCGATGCCGTCAATGGCCGGGGTGCGCGGAATGACGCCGGTGGCCAGCACCACGTCGTCGAAGCCGCCTGCAGCCAGGCCGGCCGCGTCGACGCGGGTATTCAGGTGCAGCTTGACGCCGGTCAGCTCAATCTGGCGGCCGAAGTAGCGCAGGGTTTCGTTGAATTCTTCCTTACCCGGCACCTTTTTCGCCACATTGAACTGGCCGCCGATTTCGCTGCCGGCGTCGAACAGGGTCACCTCATGGCCGCGCGAGGCTGCGGTGGTGGCGAAGCTCAGGCCCGCTGGACCGGCGCCGACTACGGCGATGCGCCTGGTTTGCTGCGCAGGGGCGATCACCAGTTCGGTCTCATGGCAGGCGCGCGGGTTCACCAGGCAGGAAGTAATCTTGCCCGAGAAGGTGTGGTCCAGGCAGGCCTGGTTGCAGCCGATGCAGGTATTGATTTCGTCGCCGCGGTCTTCGCGCGCTTTTTGCATGAAGAAGGCGTCGGCCAGGAAGGGGCGCGCCATAGAGACCATATTCGCCGCGCCATCGGCCAGGATGCCCTCGGCCACTTCAGGCGTATTGATACGGTTGGTCGCCACCAGCGGGATGCCGACCTTGCCCATCAGATTCCTGGTAACCCAGGCGAAACCGGCACGCGGCACCTTGGTGGCGATGGTCGGGATGCGCGCCTCGTGCCAGCCGATGCCGGTGTTGAGGATGGTGGCGCCAGCCTGTTCGACGGCCTGTGCCAGTTGCACCACTTCCTCCAGCGAGGAGCCGCCTTCCACCAGGTCCAGCATGGACAGACGGTAGATGATGATGAAGTCATTGCCTACGCGCTCGCGCACGCGGCGTACGATTTCGACCGGGAAGCGCATGCGGTTCTCGTAGCTGCCGCCCCATTCGTCGCTACGCTGGTTGGTGCGGGCGGCGATGAATTCGTTGATCAGGTAACCCTCGGAGCCCATGATTTCCACGCCGTCGTAGCCCGCTTCGCGCGCCAGCACGGCGCACTGGGCGTAGTCCTCGATGGTGGCCGCCACCTCTTCGGTGCTCAACTCGTGCGGGGTGAACTGGTTGATCGGCGCCTTGATCGCGCTCGGGCCCACCAGTTTCGGGTGATAGGCGTAGCGGCCAAAGTGCAGGATCTGCATGGCGATCTTGCCGCCTTCCGCATGCACGGCGGCAGTCACCTTGCGGTGCTGCGCCACTTCTTCGGTGGTGGTCAGCTTGGCGCCGGCCTTCCAGGGACGACCCGCCTCGTTCGGGGCGATGCCGCCGGTGACGATCAGGCCCACTTCGCCGCGCGCACGCTCGGCGTAGAAGGCGGCCATGCGTTCAAAGCCGTCGACTTCTTCTTCCAGGCCGACGTGCATGGAACCCATGATCACGCGGTTTTTCAGGGTGGTGAAGCCCAGGTCGAGCGGGGCGAGCAGGTGTGGGTAGCGGTTCATTGGCGTCCTCATTATGCAACTAGTTGCACAAATATAGCCCGGTTGGCTCGTCTCTGCAACTAGTTGCAGAGACGGTGTGGCTTGTCCGCCTCGCGCTGCTCAGGCAAGATGGTGGCATCTTTTTCATTGTTTCCTGCCATGTCTTTGCCCCACGCGCTGTTGACGTCACTGTCCGAGCGAGCCGGTTCCGGCTCGGAGCTGGCCCGGCGCTTCGATAAATCGATCGGATTCTTCTGGGCCGCCACCCACCAGCAGATTTACCGTGAACTGGCGCGCCTGGAGCAAGCCGGCTGGATCGAATCCTTGCCCGCCGAGACGGGCCGCGGCCGCAAACGCGCCTACCGGGTGCTGCCGGCCGGTACCGCAGAGTTGCGGCGCTGGGTCGCCGAGGGCGAAGATCCCCGTCCCCAGCGCGATGCGCTGATGGTGCGCATCCGCGCGGAGGCGGCGATCGGCCCGGCGGGGCTGGCGGACGAAATGCGCCGCCACCTGGCTTTGCATGAAGCGAAACTGGCGCTCTACAAGAGTTTCGAACAGCGCGACTTCGCCAGCGATTCCGACTCGCGCGAACGCAAGCTGCAATATGTGCTGCTGAAGGGCGGTATTGCGCAGGAAGAACTGGCGATCAAGATGGCAAGCGAAGCGATCGAAATCCTGAATAGTTGTAAATAAGCCATACGTGACAATTGGTGAATGTTTAACACTAATTGATGACTAGAATCGCTGCTTTCCAACTTTTGAAGTGAAAGCAAATGCGCTCTTCTTCCCTGTTCCAACGCCTCTCCTGCGTCGCCATGCTGGCCGGCGCCACCCTGCTCACCGGTTGCGCAACCGCCTATGTCGACACCGCCACCCGCGAAGTGCCGGTTGCCGACTTCAAAAAGCCGGACCAGCCTAAAATTGTTAAGGTGAATTTCGAATTCCAGACCAAGGGCGTGCCGAACAGCCGCGCTACCGACTTCCTGAAGAAACAGGTCAATGAACAGTTGCTGAGCAGCGGCCTGTTCATTGAGGCGACTGTCGACGCCAACGCCGACCTGCTCAACGTTACCCTGAACAATGTGGCAGTCGACGGCCAGAACCCGGCCATGTCCGGCTTCGTCACCGGCCTGACGTTCGGCCTGGCGGGCAGCACCGTGACCGACGGCTATGTTTGCAATATCAACTACCTGCCGGCTGGTTCGAACACCGCTGTCACTGCCAGCGCACGCCATGCGATCCACACCGGGCTTGGCGCGGGCTCCGCACCGCCAAATGCCGAGAAGTCGCCGGATATGGAATCCGCCGTACGCAAGATGGCCCGCGAAGTGGTCAGCACTGCACTGCGCGACCTGTCCAACGCGCCTGGCTTTAACTGATCGCAGGGAATGGCACATATGAAACGATTCCTGCGCTTACTCTCGATTACCACTGTACTCGCTGCTGCGACCCAGCTTGTGGCTTGTTCCACACCGATGGCAGCACCTTCTTCGTCGATCGAGAACACGGTCAAATTGCGCAACGCTGCGCTGGCGCCGGCCGCGATCGGCGAATTCGCGCTGGCACAAGGCACGCCTGCGGCAAAGGACAAATCCGTCAGCATGCGCGGCAACGCCCTGGTATCTCCGGTGGGCGATTCGCTCTCGAAGTATCTTGAGGAAACGCTGCGCAAGGAGTTGCAAGCAGCGAACCTGCTGGACGCAAACTCCGCTACCCAGATCAGCGGCTTCCTGGTCGATTCCGACGTCGACGCCGCGATTGGAACAGGCACCGGCCACCTGACCGCGCGATTTGTGGTCAAGAAGGCTGACAGCGTTGCTTACGACCGCCGGTTGAGCACGAAGCTGGAATGGGAATCCTCATTTGTGGGTCTGATTGCTATCCCAACTGCAGCACAAAACTACGCTTTCCTCTACAAGAAGCTGGTTGGTACGCTGTTCGACGATCCCGATTTCCGTCAAGCGCTGGCGAAATAGGGCTTCCCAAGGGGGATGACCAGGCAATGGAAAGCTGACCTGGATCATTTCCCCGAGGTGGTGGGCGGTCTACCATCCGGTCATGGATACCCAATACCACGACCTGACCCAGGATATCTCCGCCAACCTGGCGCAGCTGCGCAAGACCCAGCCGGACGTGATGAAAGGCTTTAGCGACATGGGCAAGGCCGCCATGGCGGGTGGCGCGCTGGATCCCAAGACCAAAGAACTGATTGCGCTGGCGGTGGGCGTTGCCGCGCGCTGCGACGGCTGCATCGGCTTCCACACCAAGGCGCTGGCCCGGCTCGGCGCCACCGTACAGGAAGTGCACGATGCCCTGGGCGTGGCGATTTACATGGGCGGCGGACCCGTCGCCATGTATGCCGCGAATGCCGTCGCGGCTTACCAGGAGTTTTCGGAACTACAAAAAGTGTAGGCAGTGTTATGCTCCAGGTAAGGAATTGCCGGGAGATGAAATGCGTCGTCGCGCCGTTTTGGGGTTCGCGCTGACTGGCCTGCTGCCAGCCTGGGTCGCTGCGCAGGCTTCGCCGGTGATGAATGTCTCCACCCTGGTGGGCGACGATCCCGCCGCCACCATTTCGGAACTGGTGCTGCGCGAAGCTTACCGGCGCATCGGCCGCACATTGGTCGTGCACCAGCTGCCCGGCGAGCGCTCGCTGATGTACGCCAACGACGGCAAGATGGATGGCGAGCTGTATCGCAAGCTTGGCCTGGACCGCGATTATCCCAACCTCGTCATTGTTCCCGTCCCCTTGCTCACCTTTGAACTGGTGATTTTCTCGCGCGGCACTTCTTTCATCGTCAACGGCTGGGAAAGCCTGCGTCCTTATACCATGGGCTTTGTGCGAGGGAACAAGATCGCGCAGGAGAACACCAAGGGCATGAAGGTTGAACAGGTGCCGACCATGCACCGGGCTTTTGAAAAACTGATGATGGGGCGCACCGACCTGGTGCTGGGACATCGCGCCTCCGGCATGGCGGTGGTACGCAGCCAGAAGCTGGACGGCGTTACCGTGCTGGAGCCGCCGCTGTCCTCCTTCCCGGTCTATCACTACCTGAACAAGAAGCATGAGGCGCTGGTGCCGGAACTGACCCGCGTGCTGAAACAAATGCAGGCCGAGCGCACCATCGAACGCTTCCAGAAGTCCCTGCCCGGCAATTGAGCAGCAATACCAGTGAGTAACTTGCATTTTGCCGGTATCTACTGTTTAACAGAATGTCTCATTTGAGACAGCGCCTTTCCCATTCGTGTTCCTTCAATTTCGACGCACGTTTTTCGCGCGTGCATTTTTGCAACTGGTCTTATATTGGTGACACTAATTAAAACCACTTGACTACCAATTGTCCCAATCCCATCCTAGCCCGACAACCACAACCGAAGGAGGGGGAGCATGGAACACAGGGTATCGAGAAGTTTTCTGGTCGCCGGTTTGACCAGCAGCCTGCTGGCTGCTTGCGGTGGCAGCAGCGACACTGGCCAGCCCACACAACAGCCGCGCACATTGGCGACATCTGCAGTGTCTGAGTCTTGTCCGGCCTGGAACAGCAGCGCGGTTTACACCGCGGGCATGTGCGTCACTTATAACGGCACGGTGTATAAGGCCAAATGGTGGACGCAGAACAATGTGCCGGGCACCGAGCAATATGGGCCTTGGGAGGCGCAGGCGACTACGCCGACTCCGACTCCAACGCCAACTCCAACGCCTGATTGTCCGGCATGGAGCGCCGGTGCGGTCTACACCGGCGGCATGTGCGTGACCTATAACGGTTCCGTGTACAAGGCGAAGTGGTGGACGCAGAACAATGTCCCTGGCACGGAAGCGAACGGGCCGTGGGAGCTACAGTCGACTACGCCGACACCCACGCCAACCCCGACTCCCACACCAACACCTACACCGACCCCCACACCAACTCCTACACCGACGCCTACTCCAACGCCGACACCGACACCGACGCCGACTCCAAATGGCCGCGAGATCGGATCCTACTTCGCGCAGTGGGGCGTGTACGGCCGCGATTACGAAGTGGCGGATATCCACACCACGAAAACGCCAGTGAATGGCGTGCAGACCAGCGTCGCCGACCAGCTCACCTTCATCAACTACGCCTTCGGCAACGTGTACCAGAAGAACGGCGGCTACGAGTGCGACATGGTGACGAAGGCCGAAGTCGGCAACGACAATCCGACGTCGCCAGATGCCGGCACCGGTGGCGACTCTTATGCCGACTACCAGCGCCAGCCGCGCCGCACCGTCAACGGCCAGTCCGTGCCGTGGGACGCTCCGCTGTCCGGCAACTTCCTGCAACTGAAACTGCTCAAGCAGCAGCACCCGAACCTGAAGGTGTTCATCTCGCTGGGCGGCTGGTCGTGGTCGAAATTCTTCTCGGCCGCATCCAAGACCGACGCATTGCGCAAGCAGCTCGCCAAATCCTGCGTGAAGATGTTCATCGCCGGCGACCTGCCAATCCAGGATGGGCGCGGCGGACCGGGTGCCGGCAAGGGTGTGTTCGACGGTATCGACATCGACTGGGAATACCCGGGCGGCGGCGGCCAGCCATACAACACCTACGACGCGGTCAACGACAAGCATAACTTCACGCTGTTGATGGCGGAGTTCCGGGCCCAGCTTGACGCGCAAGGCGCCGCCGACGGCAAGCGCTATGCATTGACTGCAGCAATCGGCGCCGGCGTCGACAAGATCGCCAACACGGAGCCGAACCTGTACGGGCAGTACATGGATTGGGTGAACGTGATGACCTACGATTTCCACGGCGCGTGGGAATCGAGCACCAACTTCCACTCGCCGCTGTACCGCGACCCGGCCGATCCTGCGACTGGCAATCTGGTCAAGTACAACGCCAACGACGCGATCGCTGCGCTGACGGCGGCCGGTATGCCGAAGAACAAGATCCTGCTCGGGATTCCGTTCTATGGGCGCGGTTGGAAGGGAGTTACGGCCGGTCCGAATGGCAACGGCTTGTACCAGGCTGCCACCGGCGGCGCCGGCGGTACCTACGAAGGCGGGATCGACGATTACAAGGTCCTGCGCAACAAGACCGGCCAGCGCTGGTACCACCCGGTGACCAAGCAGCTGTACCTGTACACCAGCACCGGCGAGTGGTGGAGCTATGACGATCCGACCGTGATCGGCACCAAGATGCAGTACGTCCGCGACCAGGGCCTGCGCGGCGCCTTCTCGTGGGAACTGGACGGCGATGCAAGCGGTGCACTGACCAGCGAAGTCTGGAAAGGGCGTTAATCGTCCAGTCCCTGCCGGCGGCGTTCCCCACGCCGCCGGCTTTTCCCATTTGGAGACGAATATGAAACGTCGTGCGACGGTGCATTCCATTGGCATCAGCGACGAATGGCGGCGCTGGATTGCCGAAAACCTCATGCTGGGCCATTCGCCTGCCACCCTGGCCGGCATCCTCGGCCAGTCCGGCATCCCTCCCCAACTTGCGCAAGCCGAAATCACGGCTGCGATGAACAGCCCATACCTGCACGGTGTACAACGCCTGCATAACCGGCTGGCCAAGCGCGACTGGCTGCTTGGCATCCAGGCGCGCCTGAACCGCATGGCGCCACCAGAAGTACTGCGCCGCGAACGTTTGTCGACGGAGGCCTTTCTGCACGAGCATTACCTGTGCAACCGCCCGGTGATCATCACCGGCATGCTGGACGACTGGCCAGCGCGCGGTAAATGGACACTGGACTGGCTCGCCGCGAAATTCGGCGAACGCGAAGTGGAAGTTCAGTTCGGACGCAATGCCGACGCCGATTACGAGATGAACAGCATCGCGCACAAGCGCCATATGCCGTTCGGCGAGTATGTGGAGCGGGTGCGCAGCAGCGCCAGCACCAACGATTTCTACATGACGGCCAATAACGACGGCCGCAACCGGCAGGCACTGGACGAGCTGTGGCAGGACATGCCGCTGCTGCCGGAATACCTGGATGGCGAACGCAAAGGCTTCTTCTGGCTTGGACCGGCGGGCACCATCACGCCCTTCCACCACGACCTCACCAACAACTTCATGATCCAGGTGATGGGGCGCAAACGCGTGCGGCTGATCGCACCGTGCGAAACGCCTCGGCTGCAAAACCAGCGCCATTGCTTCACTCCCGTCGACGGGCGCGACATCGACTTGCAGCGCTTCCCTTCAATGGCCGGAGTGCCGGTGCTGGACGTTGAACTGGCGCCTGGCGAGATCCTGTTCCTGCCGGTGGGCTGGTGGCATTTCGTCCAAGGGCTCGACATCTCACTCACCATCTCGGCGACGCACTTCCGCTGGGATAACGATTTCTTCAGCAGTTATCCGAATAACCACGATTTCTAATAACGGAGACAGCAATGAATTTTCGACCGAATTACCTGATGCTGGCGCTGGTCGGCAGCGCCATCGCAGGTTGCAGTGGCGGCACCGACAGCGGCCAGGCGCCGCAGGCCACGCGCACACTCGCGACTGCGGCGGCTTCTGAATCCTGCCCGGCATGGAGCGCCAGCGCGACTTACACCGCAGGCATGTGCGTGACCTATAACGGCACGGTGTACAAGGCCAAGTGGTGGACGCAGAATAACGTCCCCGGCGCCGAACAGTATGGGCCATGGGAAGCACAAGCGACCACGCCGACGCCAACTCCGACGCCAACACCTACCCCGACGCCAACACCGGATTGTCCGGCATGGAGCGCCAGCGCGGTCTATACCGGCGGCATGTGCGTTACGTATAACGGTTCCGTGTACAAGGCAAAGTGGTGGACGCAGAACAATGTACCAGGCACTGAAGTGAACGGCCCGTGGGAGCTGCAGACTTCTACGCCGACGCCGACGCCGACGCCGACGCCAACGCCAACGCCAACGCCAACTCCGACTCCGACTCCGACTCCAACTCCAACTCCGACTCCAACTCCAACACCTACCCCGACACCTACGCCAACGCCGACTCCAGTGGCCTGCCGTCCTGACGGCCTGGCTTCGCCGGTGCCAAATGTTCCGTATTGTGGCGTGTACGACGCCAACGGCCGCGAAAAGCTGGCAAATGGCCTGAACCGCCGCATCGTCGGCTACTTCACCAGCTGGCGCACAGGAGCCAACGGCCAACCGTCCTACCTGGTCAACGACATCCCATGGCAGAACGTCACCCACATCAACTACGCCTTCGCCAGCGTCGGCACTGACAACAAGGTGCTGATCGGCACAGTCGCCAACAGTCCCGAAACCGGCATCACCTGGCCAGGCATCCCGGCCGCAGCGATGGATCCATCCCTGCCTTACAAAGGCCACTTCAACCTGCTGGCGCAATACAAGAAGAAATACCCCGGCGTGAAGATCATGCTGTCGGTCGGAGGCTGGGCAGGCAGCGGCGGCTTCTATACCGCCACGACCAACGCGGACGGCAGCATCAACACGGCAGGCATTAACACCCTGGCCGACTCGATGGTCACCTTCCTGCGCCAGTACACATTCTTCGACGGAATGGACATCGACTACGAACATCCAACCACCAATAACGAAGCAGGCAACCCGCTCGACTTCCCGCTCTCAAAACCCCGCCTGGCGGGCCTGATGAAGAGCTACAACGTGCTGCTGAAAACCGTGCGCGAAAAACTCGACGCGGCTGCCGCGGCAGACAAGAAGTACTACATGCTGACAATTGCCGGCTCCGCATCCGGCTGGGTGCTACGCGGCGAAGAGAATCTCTCTGGCCTGAAGTACCTCGATTACGCCAGCTTGATGAGCTACGACCTGCACGGCGGATGGAACCAGTATGTCGGCCCCAACGCGCCCCTGTTCGACGACGGCAACGACGGAGAACTCAGGGCCGGCAACGCCTACCAGTACGGCGGCATCGGCTACCTGAACGTCGACTGGGCCTACCGCTACTACCGCGGCGCGCTGCAGGCAGGCCGCATCAACATCGGCGTGCCGTACTACACGCGCGGCTGGAAGGAAGTCAGCGGCGGCAACAATGGACTGTGGGGCACCAGCCCGGTGGTCAACGACCCTGTCGCCTGTGCCGGTGTGAAGAGCTGCGGCAAAGGCGCCACCGGCATCGACAACGTCTGGTATGACCTGGATACCAACGGCAAACCGGTGCCGGGCGGCGGCAACCCGCTGTGGCACGCGCTCAACCTGCAAAACGCCATCGTGCCGTCCTACCTCGATGCTTACGGCGTCACCGAGAAGACCATCACCGGCACCTACAGCCCGCAGTACAGCGCAACGCTGGCGGCGCCGTGGCTGTGGAACGCAACGCGCCAGGTCTTCATCTCGACAGAAACGGCGCAGTCCATCGCAGCCAAGACCAGCTACGTCGTGAACAACGGCATTGGCGGCATCATGATCTGGGAGCTGGCCGGCGACTACGCATGGAATGCAGCGCGTAACGGCGGGGCAGGCGAGTACTTCATGGGCTACACGCTGACCAATAACATTGCCGCAGCCTTCCGCAGCGCCGCACCATATGGCGCAACACGCGCCGAAACAGCCATGCCAGGCAGCAGCGCCAAGGTCAGTATCTCCCTCGGCGGCTGGAAGCTCGGCGACAGCAACTACCCGATCAACCCTGTGATGACGGTGACGAACAATACCGCCACCACGATTCCGGGCGGCTCGGCGGTGGAGTTCGACTATCCGGTATCGGCGCCGGCCAATATGAGCGACCAGTCGGGTTACGGCCTGACCGTCATCAAGGCCGGCTACACCGGGCCGAATAATATCGGCGGCTTCAAGGCCAACTTCAACCGCGCCAAATTTACGATCCCGGCATGGCAGTCGCTGGCGCCGGGTGCCTCGGTTTCGCTGACGCTGAACTACACCTTGCCGATCAGCGGGCCTTCCGCCTATACGATCACGGTGAACGGCGTGCGCTATGCGCTGAGCGAAGAGTATCCGGACCTGCCGGTGGCGCTCCAATAAGCGAGGAGAACTGACATGAAAACCCTCACTTATGCCTTACTTGCACTGCTGCTGTCCGCCTGCGGTGGCGGCGGCACGGAAAGCACAGCGCCTCCGCGCACGCTGGCGCAGGGCGTCGTGGCCGGCGCCACGGCATCGTGCCCGGCGTGGAGCGCGAGCCAGGTGTACACCGCCGGCATGTGCGCCATCTACCAAAGCAAGCAATACGAGGCGAAATGGTGGACGCAGGGAAATGCGCCAAGCCAAGCCGATACCTGGGGACCGTGGAAGTACATCGGTGATGCGGCCGATCCGCCCGCCGACCCGGGCGATCCGCCGACGCAACCCGGCGGAGTCCCAACCAAGGCGCAGGCCGAAGCGCGCGAACAGGCGCTGACCAGCAATGACTTCTTCCGCAGCATCAAGGCGTCGATAAGGACCCTCGACAACGCGGCGGTGGAAGCCGTGGCGCCCGGCGCGGCAAGCAACCCGGCCAACGTGAAGCGGGTCGAACGCCTGCTGTCGTCAGCGAAATGGGATTACTACTTCTCCCTGCGCGAGGCGAGCTATGAGTATCGGCGCTTCCTGCAGGCGGTAGCGAAATTCCCTGCCGTCTGCGGCGACTACACCGACGGCCGCAATGCGGACAACATCTGCCGCCACTCGCTGGCCACCATGTTCGCCCACTTTGCGCAGGAAACCGGCGAACACAACGCGAGCCTGCCGTTGCCGCAATGGCGGCAGGGCTTGAAGTACTTGCGCGAGTTGGGTTGCAACGAAGACGGACCGGGCTGCGGCTATAACACCGAATGTGCAGACCCGGTATTCAACACGGTCTGGACTTGCGGCAAAAACGCCGACGGCAGCTACAAGAAGTACTTCGGGCGCGGCGCCAAGCAGCTCTCGTATAACTACAACTACGGGCCATTCTCGCAGGTGATGTTCAACGGCGACCAGTCGGTGCTGCTGAAGAATCCGGACCAGGTGGCATCGACCTGGCTGAATCTGGCATCGGCGACGTTCTTCTTCGTCTACCCGCAACCGCCCAAGCCATCGATGCTGCATGTGATCGACGGCAGCTGGGTTCCCAACGCCAGCGACACTGCCGCTGGGGCGGGGAACAACTTCGCCACTACGATCATGATCATCAATGCTGAATGCGGCACCGGCAGCGAAAAGCCGGCGGCGCAGAACCGCATCGATTATTACAAGCAGTTCGCGGCGGATCTGGGCTGGAATGTGACGGGCGAACAGTTGTCGTGCGCCACGATGCAGCGCTTCGGCCCTTCCAGTTCTGCTGCCTACAACATCTATTGGGAGAAGAACTGGAACAGCGGCGGCGATTACCAGTGCCAGCTTGTGAACTACCAGACGCCGTACAACGCGCTCATCGCCGGCAATTACGTGAAGTGCGTTGAGCGCAACTGGAACGTCACGCTCAAGTAAGCTGCATCATCGCTGCGCAGTTGCGCCGACCGTGCCAAGGGACTCCGCCATTCGTACCATTTTCACGAATTCAGCGCGATAACCGTCACGATCGGCGCCGCGTGCGCCTTCCGCCAGCTTGGCAATATCGCCATAGCTGAAGTCTGCCACCTGCTGCTCACCGCGCAGGCGCTGCCCGAAAGCTGCAACCGCAACGGCAAAGCGCTGGTCGTCCGGCGCTGCGTCGAGCGAGCGGCGAACGCTGTCGGCACGCACGGCGTGATCGACCTGTTTGCTGGCCGACTGGCCTGGCAGCTTGTAGCGTACTTTCACATAGCACAACTCATCGCTTTTGCCCGGTGCGTCGGCTTTCTTTTTGCCCGGCTGCTCATAACGCAGCGGGTCGACCAGCTTGCCCGCGTTGGCGGCCGGCGTGATTTCGTAGATGGCGGTCACAGTGTGGCCTGCCCCCATATCGCCCGCGTCGACTTTGTCGTCCTTGAAATCCTGGCGGTTCAGCATCCGGGTTTCGTAGCCGACCAGGCGGTAGGCGGCGACCTGCGCCGGGTTGAATTCAACCTGCACCTTCACGTCGTTCGCAATCGGGAACATGGTCGAACCCAATTCCTGCGACAGCGCCTTGCGGGCTTCCAGCAGGGTGTCGATGTAGGCGGCGTTGCCGTTGCCGGACTGGGTCAGGCGCTGGATCAGGGCATCGTTCAGGTTGCCCATGCCGACACCAAATACCGACAGGTAGACGCCGGACTTGCGTTTGTCGACGATGAAGTTCTCGAGCTGCTTGGGATCGGTGATTCCGATATTGAAGTCGCCGTCGGTAGCCAGGATCACGCGGTTCGCCGCTTTCGGGTCGAAGTTGCGCTCGGCCTGGGCATAGGCGCGCTGCAAGCCGTCGCCACCGGCGGTGCCGCCCGCAGCGTGCAGGTTGTTGATCACGTCGATGATCTTCTGCTTGTCCTTGCCGCTGGTAGGCTCGAGTGCGACGGCGGTGCCGTTGGCGTAGGTGACGATGGAGACCATATCATCATCGCGCAACTGCTCGGCAAACAGGCGGAAACCTTGTTGCAGCAGCGGCAGGCGGTCGCGCGGACCCATCGAGCCGGAAATGTCCACCAGCAGCACGACGTTGGCGCGCGGGCGGGCCGCGGTCTTGATGTCATAGCCTTTGAGCGCGATGTGGACAAGCTGGTTGCCTTGCTGCCAAGGGCTCGGCATCACCTCGGTCGTCACGGCGAAGGGCTGGCTGGCGTTGGCCGGGGTGGCGTAGTTGTAAGGGAAATAGTTGACCATTTCCTCCACGCGCACGGCTTGCTGCGGCGGCATGCGGCCATCGGACAACAGACGGCGCACGAAGGCGTAGGAGGCGGTGTCCACGTCCACGCTGAAGGTTGAAACAGGCTGCTCGCTCACCAGGGCGGACTTGTTGCCGTCCTTGTCGGGGAATTTGTCTGCGGATTCAGGCAGGGGCGCGAAGTGCGGCATCGGCGCTGGCTTGCCGGCCGAGTAAGCCAACACCGGGGCTGGCATTACCGTGGCACGCCGCTCGGCGGCTTGCGCCGGCGCGACGGGTGCGACCGCGCGGACCGGGGCGGCCGGTGCTGCAACCGGCTCTGAATTCTGGATCTGGACAGGCGCGAGGGTGCTGCAAGCGGCAAGCGTGAGTATGCCGACCGCCGCGACCGGGGCAAATCCTATGTTCTTTTTCATGGCGGACATCCTCTGGAATTATTGTCTTGCTAAGATGATCCAGAGGCACGTCCGTTGCAACGAAGGTTACATCTTGTATCCCTTATGCAGTGACCACATTGATCACAACGTCGATATTGCCGCGCACAGCTTTCGAGTATGGGCAGATCACATCGGCGAAATGCGCTACCTCGGTGACGGCTGCGTGGTCGGCGCCCGGTGCGAACACGGTCAGGCGCGCCTGCAGGTAGTAGCCACCTGTACCCTGGCCAAGGTCCACCTCGACTTCGACATGGGTATCAGCCGGCAGGACGACTTTCTTTTCCTTGGCGGCCAGGCCGACTGCACCCGAGTAGCAAGCCGACCATGCGCCGGCAAACAGCTGTTCGGCGAGCGGATGCGGCTGGGTCGCCTGAATATCGATCACGCGTCCGGCAGGATTACCCGGCGTAGTCAGGTGGATATCCAGGAGACCTTCAGGATTGCCGGAAAAGATTGCGGAATCGACTGGGGTGGTGGTGGTTTTGCCAGTGGCGAGGACTTTGGTGATCTTGCTCATGTGTTGCTCCATAATGGTCGGTTTTTTAAATCGCATACGATGCAGTCGCATTCGATTAACAGGAGTATAGCTGCACGTATTTCGATGTCAAGCGGATTCGATTACATCGGACACGATATTTATTTCACTTGAGCGGAATCGATGGCGGCGGGACAGACTATGCGGTCACACGCAAGCACCTGGACATCCTGAAGAACGCCACCGACGCCGATGGCCGCAAACTGGAAATCCATGTTCTGCCGCCGCCGGCCAACCCGCGCAGCAACCGCTTTACGGAAGGCAATCCGGATTTTGCTGCGGGCTACATCAACTACCTGCCGATTAATGGCGCGGTGATCGCACCGCAATTCGGCGATGCGGAAGCCGACGGCTACTGCCGCGAGCTGCTCACCAAGCTCTATCCGGGGCGCGACGTTGTGCAGCTGGATATTGATCCGATCGCAGCCGGGGGCGGCGGCATCCACTGCCTGACAAAGCAGATGCCGCGACTGTAAGGCGGGCTATTTGGCCAGGGACTTGGCCAGGTTGTTGCGCAGCTTGAGCACGGCGGCGCGCGTTTCAGCGAATTCGTTGCCCGTCAAACCGCAAGCATTGCGCAGGTTTGCGCCGAAGGCGCGCTCGCGCAGTGCGCGCCCCTCATCGGTCAGGCTGACAAGTACCTGGCGTTCATCGGCGGCGCTGCGCTGGCGCGTGACGTAACCCATGGCTTCCAGTTTTTTCAGGATGGGCGTCAGCGTGTTCGATTCAAGGAACAGCTTTTCACCCAGTTCGCTCACCATCTGGCCGCCTTCCTCGTACAGCGCGATGACGGTGATGTACTGGGTATAGGTCAGGCCCAGCTCATCCAGGATGGGCTTGTAGGCCTTGCCGAAGGTGAGGTTGGCCGAATAGATGGCGAAGCACAGGAAATCCGCAAGCTTCAGGTCTTTCGGGTCCGGCGCGGGCTTTGCGTTGCTCATGGTAGGTAGTGGCGTTGGTTCAACGCCACTACTTTACCATGTGATCCGATTAAATCGGACCAGCGGCATTACAGGAAGCCGAGATCGCGGGTGGTGTAGTTGGACAGGTTCGGCAGCAGCGACAGCAGGTCGCCGTCGCTGGCACCCAGCCATTTGCCCATGGTGGCCGCGTACTGGTCGACCGAAGTGCCTGGCAGCAGGCGGCCCTGGCCAACGTCGTCGGCGCCATTGTTGGCGACCACCGGTGCGGTGCCGTAGAAGCGCTTGCCCTTGACCGCGCCGCCCATCATGAAGTGCATGCTGCCCCAGCCGTGGTCGGAACCGTCGTTATTGGCCACCAGGGTGCGGCCGAAGTCGGAGGCGGTGAAGGTGGTCACCTTGTCTGCTACGCCCAGCTCCACAGTCGCCTGGTAGAAGGCGGCCATGGCGTCGCCCAGCTTGGCCATCAGGCCTGGATGGACGGTGGCCAGGTTGTCGTGGGTGTCGAAACCGCCCATCGAAACGAAGAACACCTGGCGCTTGGCTCCCAGGCTGCCATTGGCGGAGATCATGCGCGCGACCATTTTCAACTGGTCGCCCAGTGAGTTCGATGCCGGGAATACCGTCTGCAGCGCGGGCGCAGTCACCAGCGCCGAAGTGAGCGCAGCGTTGGCGTCCACCGAACGGCGTGCAACGCGGTTGTATTCGTTTTCCAGCGCGTGGGTGCGCGGCTGGGTAATCAAGGTGCGCAGGGCTTCGGTGGCGGTAGAGGAGCCGAACAGCGGCGACTTCAAGCCGTTGAACTGCATTGAGCCGTTGGCCGATACCTGGTACTGCACCGCGGTCTTGCCCGCCATATAGACCGCGTTGCCGGACACGTTGACGCAGGTGAAGGTGGCATTGCCATTGCCCGCCTCGAACAGGTCGCCCAGGCGACCGCCCCAACCCGAACGCGATCCTTCCGGAGCGGACGATTGCCAGATCGATTGCTGGTCGTTGTGCGAGAACAGCTTGGGTGGCAGCGGCACGGACCTGGCCTGGTATTGCGCTTTCGTGGTCGGCTGGATCAGCGGGCCGACGTTCAGCATGACGCCCAGGGCGCCCGCGTTGAAGATCGGGACCAGCGGCGCCAGCGCAGGAGCGAGAGCAAACTCGCGGGCGGCGCCGGTCGAATCCAGCACCGGTACCGATGGCGCCAATGCGGTCGCCGTCAGTGCGTCGCGCGCATAGGCGATGGTCGGGCGCAGTTGCTGGTACAGGGCGTAGCTGGTGCTGTCGTAGGGGACTACAGTATTTGCGTAGTCATTGCCGCCGTACAGGAAGACGCAAACCAGCGCCTTGTAGTCGCCGGCAGTGGCTGCCGCCGCCTCGGCGATCGACATCAGGTTGATTGCCCAAGGCGCCGCCACGCCTGCCACGCCGAGTGCCGATGCGCGCTTGAGGAAGGCGCGGCGCGAAGCTTGATTAGTCATGGTGTGGCCTTTATTTCTGCACGATGAATTCAGGGGATGCCATTACCAGCGTGAGCGCCGCGTACACGCGGTTGGCGCGCGCGGCGTCGGTGCCGGTCGCCATGCTGGCGACAGCGTTGCGGATCAGGGTGACGGTATCGGTACTCAACTGGCCGGCGGCCAGCAACAGGTTGATCTCGTCGACCAGGGCCGGTACGTTGTCGGCCAGCGGCAGCAGGGTCGCATAGTCGGCCTTGACGTCGCCAATGCCTTTGCTGATGGCGGTTTGCATGTAGTTGGCGTAGCCGACCACACTCGTTTCGTTCACGATCTGGAATTCCGGTGCGACCACGCCCAGCGCCGGCGGCACGTAGCCGGGACGGAAGAAGTTGAACACGCTCGGCGAGCGTAGCGGGCTTTGGCCCAGGCGGGACGAGGGCTCGCTGGTGTTGCCGATAGCCCAGGCATCGCTTGGCGAGGTGACGTTGTAGGCGCGCGCCCAGGCGGTGAAGCGCAGCACAGGTTCGCGCACCTTGCCAAAGCTGGCGGAGCCCAGGTTGGATGCGGAGCGTGCTTCCTGGTCCAGCAGGATCGCCTTGACCACCGCTTTCAGGTCGCCTTTGATGCCGGCGCCATTGTTTTCGAAGACGGCTGCCACGCGCGCCACATAGGCCGGCGCAGGGTTGCTGGTGACCAGGCGCTGGATCAGTTGCTTCGAGACGAAGGGCGCCACGTTCGGGTGCGCGAAAATCGTGTCGAGCGCCTTGTTCAGGGCCGTTGCGGCGTCGACGCCGCTGGCGATCGTGGTGCCGAGGAAGGTCTTCTCGCCGGGTTCGTACTTGGTTCCGGTCTGGACCATCGGGCGCTTGCGGAAGTCCGGCGTATCGCTGGTGCCGCCGGCCAGGTCCAAGTCCCATCCGGTGAACACACGGGCCAGGCCGGAAATGTCGGCTTGGGTATAGGTTTCCTGCTCGGTCGCCGTGCCGTCCGGGTTGAGTTTCAGCAGGCCGATGGTGAACAGCTGCAGGATCTCGCGCGCGTAATTCTCATCCGGCATGGAGCCGGTTTTCGGATTGGCCTTGGCATTGCCGCGATAGGTCAGGTACTCGCCCATCGAGCTCGACAGGGTGACCTGCTGCAGCAGGGTGCGGTAGTTGCCGAAAGCGTTGGCTTCCAGGATATCCATGTAGGCGGCGCCGGTGAAAGCGCGCCAGGAACCGGTAAAGCCGTCCAGCGAAGCGACGACAATTTCGGACAGGGCCAGCGTGACGCGCTGGCGCAGGGTATCGGGCGAGGTGAGCAGCTTGACCCAGAGCGCGGCATCGATGCCGGCCTGGTTGTTCTTGTTGTCGATGGCGTTGAAGCCTTTCGCCATCAGCCAGTCCCAGCGCGATTGCGAAGCCGGCATCGCCATTTGCTCGTCCAGCCACTTGCTGTAGCCGACGGCCTGCAGCCGCGTCATTTGTTCACGGGTTGCACCCATTGACGCCTGCGCGAGGAAGCGTGCAGCCTGGGGATTGCCAATCGATTCGACTGCGGTAGGTGGCACAGGGGAAGTGGTGCCGCCGCCGCCACTGCCGTCGCTTGCGCTGCCGCCGCCACCGCAGGCAGTCAGCAGGGTTGCCGCAGCCAGCGTCGCGGGGAGCTTTGGCAAGCCCTCTTTATATTCGATTGTGTCGTCCATTGTTGCCCCTCGGAAATTTCCTTGAGGGTGCAGTATAGCCAGAAATTGCTGGGCTAAACCTATTGTGCGCGGCGATTGTCTGTTTAATTCAACCCTGCGCACGATAGTCATGCGTGACTTTTTTAATGAAAGTTTGATCCCGCAGCGTTTGCCACGCCTGAGTTCTTTAATGTACTATTCGGCAATTGGGTGCGCGCTTCCTGCTCGGGTTGCGCGTTAAACGGGAAACCGGTGACGCTGCCAAGTGCGGCCATTCCGGTGCAGCCCCCGCTGCTGTAAGCCTGACGACTTCGGAAATACGCCACTGCGCATTGCGCGGGAAGGCCCGGGGAAGGATGAAGGCGAGCCAGAATACCGGCCCGATACAACCAGCACTATTCTCCGGGGTGAAGGGAAGCCGCTGTCGACCGGCTTCCTGCGCCTTGTCCGCCCGGCCCCTGTCGACCGTCCTCTTACTCTCCCCTGATGGTGCTCCCATTGACCATTCGACGGGAGGACTCGAATGCACATCATGGAAGGTTTCCTGCCGCCTGCGCACGCGCTGGGCTGGGCAGCCGTATCCATTCCTTTCCTGGCCTGGGGCCTGCGCAGCATGGCGCGCGGCTTGCATGCGCATCCCGGGCAGCGCATGCTGCTGGGCGTTGCGGCGGCCTTTGCCTTCCTGCTGTCGGCATTGAAGCTGCCCTCGGTGACCGGAAGCTGTTCGCATCCTACCGGGGTCGGGCTGGGCGCGCTGCTGTTTGGTCCCGCGGCGATGGTGCCGGTCGGCTTCGTCGTGCTGCTGTTCCAGGCCTTGCTGCTGGCGCACGGCGGCGTGACCACGCTTGGCGCCAATGTGTTTTCCATGGCAATCGTCGGTCCCTTCGTTTCCTATGGCGTGTTTCGCTTAGTGGCAGCACTGGGCCTGTCGCGCAGCGTGGCGGTTTTCATGGCGGCCTTCATCGGCGACCTGGCGACCTATCTGACCACCTCTGCGCAATTGGCCTGGGCCTTCCCTGACCCGATCGGCGGCATTGGCGCATCCTTCGCTAAATTTGCCGGTATTTTCGCGCTGACGCAGCTGCCAATCGCCATCAGCGAGGGCTTGCTGAGCGTGCTGGTGGTGAATGCGATGGCACGCTTCAATGCGCATGAATTACGCATGCTGCCGGTGATGGCGCTGGTGAAAGGGAAAGCTGCATGAAGGCACGCACTGCTTTGACCTGGGTCGCCATCGTCCTGCTGACCGTTCTGCCGCTGTGGTTTGCTGTCGTGCCGCCTGCGGAGCCGGGCACTGAGCCACCAGCAGCATTCGGTGGCGCTGATGCGCGCGCGCAGCAGGCAATCGTCACCATAGCACCGAACTACAAGCCGTGGTTCGTGCCGCTGTTCGAGCCGCCTAGCGGCGAGATCGCGTCGCTGCTCTTCGCGCTACAGGCTGCGGCCGGCGCCGGCGTGATCGGCTTCTGGCTCGGGATGTCGATGGCACGCGAGCGGGAGCAAAAGCGCGTGCGGCCGGCGCCAGAACCGGGACAGGGTACCCATGCGGATTGACGCCACTGCCTATGCCTGCCGCTGGCGGGGTGTTTCCCCGGCTGCCAAGGGCGTATTTGCGCTGGCGGGAATCGCAGCCGCGTGGCTTGCTCGCAGCCCGGGCACGCTGGGCGTGGTCGCGCTGCTGTCGATGCTCGCTACGCTGGCCGGGGCGCGCGTACCAATGCGCAGCTATTTTGCCGTAGCGGCAGCGCCGCTCGGATTCGTGTTGCTGTCCTGCCTGACGATGCTGGTCACGCCGGCCGGCGGCGGTGGCTGGCGATGGGCGCCGGAACTGCTGCCAACTGTCGCGCACATCGCGCTGCGTTCATTCGCCACGATGGCAGCGGTGCTCGGCCTGGTGTTGACGACGCCGCTGCCACACCTGCTGTCATTGCTGCGCCGCCTGCGCGTACCGGAGCTGCTGCTGGACCTGATGGCAGTGTGCTACCGCATGCTGTTCGTCCTGCGCCAGGCATGGGACGAAGCCAGTACTGCGCAAGCCGCGCGTCTCGGGCATCGCGGTTTGCGCCAGCAATGGCGCTCAATGGGCCTGCTGGCCGGGCAAATGGCGGTGCAGGTGTGGCAACGCGCTTCGGCAATGCAGATGGCAGCCGATGCGCGCGTCTGCCAGGGCAGCTTACGCTTCCTGCCTGCGTCGTTCCTCAAAGCACGGCGCCAGCTTGCACTCTCGCTTCTGGCCAGCGCAGCGCTACTGGCGATTTCCTTGCGGGATCGCCTATGAAGACATTGATCCAACTGGAAGCGGTGGAGCACGCATTTGCCGATGGAAGTTGCGGGCTGCGCGGCTGCACACTGTCGCTGGCGCAGGGACGGCGCCACGCGCTGCTTGGCGCGAACGGCGCCGGCAAGACCACGCTGCTGCTGCACCTGAACGGATTGCTGCGCCCAAGCGCCGGCCGTTTGCGCTGGCACGGCAGCGAGTACGACTACAGCCGCGCCGGATTGACCACGCTGCGAAGCCGCGTCGGCCTGGTATTCCAGAACCCGGAGCGCCAGCTCATCTCGGCGCTGGTTGAAGAAGACGTGGCGTTCGGGCCGCTGAACCTGGGCCTCGATGACGCCTCGGTGCGCAGCCGCGTTTCCGCAGCACTCGATGCAGTAGGGCTGGGCGGCTTTGGCCGCCGTCCCGTGCACCACCTGAGCTTTGGCCAGAAGAAGCGTGTCTGCATCGCTGGCGTGCTGGCCATGGAACCCGAGGTCCTGCTGCTCGACGAGCCGATGGCAGGCCTGGATACCCCTATGCAGGCAGAACTTGAAGCACTGCTCGACCGCCTGGCCGCGCGCGGCGTCACGATCATTCTGTCCACCCACGACGTCGACTTCGCCTATCGCTGGGCCGACGAAATCCACATGATGGCTGCGGGCCGCTGCATTGCGTCCACTCCCGCCCAGGAGCTGGCTTCCCAGTGCGAGGCGTTGCGCGCGGCCGGCCAGCGCTTGCCACAGGCGCTGGTATTGCACACCGAACTGGCGAAGCGCGGCCTTCTTCCGGCCGCTCCCGCCGCGCGCAGCATTGATGCCGTGCTGGCCGCATTGCACTCGCAGCCAGTCCACGAACCAACAGGAGAACTACAGACATGACATCCGGCCAAACAGGCAAGGTCTGGTTTGTCGGCGCCGGTCCCGGCGATCCCGAACTGATCACAGTAAAAGGACAGAAGCTACTGGCGCAAGCCGGCGCCGTTCTATTCGCCGGCTCACTGGTCGACCGCGCCGCGACGCTGTACGCGCCACCCGGCTGCGTGATCCGCGATTCGAAGGACATGACGCTGGAAGAAATGACGGCATGGCTCATCGATCAAACACGCGCTCACGCCACCGTAGTGCGGCTGCAGACCGGCGACCCCGGCCTGTACGGCGCCCTGATCGAAATGGCGCGTCCGCTCAGCGCGGAAGGCATTGAATGGGCCGTCGTGCCGGGCGTTTCGTCCGCCATGGCCTCGATGGCCGCAGCAGGCGAATCAATGACCCTGCCCGAGGTGACGCAAAGCGTGATCTTCACCCGCGTTGAAGGCCGCACGCCAATGCCGGAAGGTGAGGACCTGGCCAGCCTGGCGGCGCACCGCACCACGCTGTGCATCTTCCTGTCGATCACCCTGATGTACAAGGTCGAAGCAGCGCTGCGTGCCGCCGGCTGGCCGGAAGACGCCCCCATGCTGGTTGTGCACAAAGCCAGCTGGCCTGGCGAGGAAAAGATCCTGCGCGGCACCCTGGCCGACATCAAGCAGCGCTGCCGCGAAGCCGGTGTCGCCAGCCAGGCCATGATCGTTGCCAGCCCGACGCTGGGCGCACTGCACTGGGAGAGCCTGGTGCGGTCCAAATTGTATGACCCAACCTTTACCCACCGTTTCAGAAAGGCCAGCGCATGAACCAACCCATCATGATGCCAGCGATTGCAGCAGCGAGCGATACCATCCTCATCGTCGGCCATGGCTCCCGCGAAGAGTCCGGCAACCAGGAAATCCGCGACTTCGTCGACATGTGGCGCGCGCGCCGGCCAGGCTGGCGCATTGAGTTATGTTTCATCGAGTTCGCGCCTCCCGAGCTGAATGCCAGCCTGCAGGCGGTGGCTGCCAATTCGCGCCGCGTGCTGGTGGTGCCGCTGATCCTGAATGCCGCCGGCCACGTCAAGATGGAAATCCCGGAAGCCATCGAAGGCGCACGCATCACCTGCCCGCACACGGAATTCCTGCTGGCGCCCCATTTGACCGCCTGTGATCCGGTGCTGGCCATCCTCAAGCGCCGCCTGCGCAAGGCCATGGGATCGCTCGACATGCCCGATCCGACCACCACCGGAGTGGTAATACTGGGACGGGGCTCTTCCGACCGTGGCGCCAACGGTGAAATGGCCA
The DNA here is from genome assembly GCF_001425005.1 of Duganella sp. Root336D2. Taxonomy (GTDB): domain Bacteria; phylum Pseudomonadota; class Gammaproteobacteria; order Burkholderiales; family Burkholderiaceae_D; genus Rugamonas. The sequence goes on from NZ_LMDB01000039.1 coordinate 317,041, forward strand.
AGATGGCGCGCTGGCTGCTGGAAGAGGGCGACCACGAATTGGTGGACCTGGCCTTCACCGGTATCACCTGGCCACGCCTGGAGAAGGTAGTACAGCGCCAGGTAACGCTGGGCATGCGCCAGCTTGTGGTGTTGCCGTATTACCTGTACACCGGCACGCTGATACAGCGCATCCATCGCCAGGTCGAACACCTGCGCGCGCAATATCCGCAAGTGCGTTTCGCCTGCACTGAGCATTTCGGCTTCGAAGCCGAGATCTTCGCACTGATGGACCAGCGCGTGGAAGACCTGCGAGCAGGTGTGCCGGATAGCCGCCTGCCTTGCGACGGTTGCAGCTACCGTGAGATTGCGCATGATCACGGCCACGGTCACTCCCATGCGCACACGCACGAACACACCGAGGCGCAGCCGGCATGAGTACCATCAACACGGTTACCGAGCAGCTGACGCGCGCCGGCCAGGTAATCGAGCATGACAGTTTCGCCATTATCGACGCTGAAGTCGGCGGGCACACGTACACCGAATCGCAGTGGCCGATCGTGCGGCGCATGATCCATGCAAATGCGGATTTCGACTTCAACGGCCTGACCGATTTCCATCCGTCAGCAGTGCGCGCCGGCATCGCCGCCATGCTGGCCGGCGGCACGCCCATCGTGGCCGACGTTGAGATGATCTGTTCCGGGCTGTCGCAACCGCGCCTGGCGCATTTCGGCATGAAGACGCACCAGTTCATCAGCGACACCGACGTCATTGAGGCAGCCAAGGCGGAAGACACCACCCGTGCCGTGCAGGCAATGCGCAAGGCGCACCGGCTTGGCCTGCTTGAGGGGGCCATCGTCGGCATCGGCAATGCACCAACGGCGCTGATCGAGCTGGTACGACTTATCCGCGAAGAAGGATTGCGCCCGGCCCTGGTGGTCGGCATGCCGGTAGGATTCGTCTCCGCCGCTGAATCAAAAGACCTGATGGCGGAAGTGGCCGAAGTGCCGTGGATCGTCATTCGCGGCCGCAAAGGCGGCTCGACGCTGGTGGTCGCGGCCCTGCATGCACTGCTGGCACTGGCCGAGGCAAAGCAGAAAGCAGGACTGGCATGAAAGAAAAGGCAGCGGCCGAACGCGGCACACGCACCGGTTTCACGACCGGCGCCTGTGCTGCTGCGGCAGCGCGCGCTGCGGTGCTTGGCCTGGCAACGGGCCAGGTGCCCGGCGAGATTGAAAGCCTGCTGCCGAATGGCAGCCGGGTGCGTTTCGCCGTGCATGACGGCGGCTGCGATGCGCAGTCAGCGCACGCCATGGTGGTCAAGTTCGCCGGCGACGATCCCGATTGCACCGACGGCGCCCACCTGACGGTCGACTTGCGCCTGTTGCCCGGCCGGGCTGGCGACGTACTGTATGTGGCCGGCGACGGCGTCGGCACGGTGACCATGCCCGGACTCGGGCTGGAAGTCGGCGGGCCGGCCATCAATCCGGTTCCGCGCCGTAACATCGCCGACAACCTGCGCGAAGCCGCACCCGGCCTGCTCCAGGAGCACGGTATCGAAGTCACCATCAGCGTGCCGGACGGGCAAGTGATGGCCAAGAAGACCACCAATGCGCGCCTGGGCATCCTGGGCGGCATCAGCATCCTCGGCACCACCGGTATCGTCAAACCGTATTCGACGGCGGCCTGGCGTGCCAGCGTGGTGCAGGGCGTGCAGGTGGCGGCGACCACCGGCCACGAAGTGGTGGCCCTGACCACCGGCGGCCGCACCGAGACCTTCGCCATCGCTACCCTGCGCGCCGAACGTCCCGAACTGCCATCGGCCTGCTTCGTGCAAATGGGCGACTTCCTGCGCTATGCGCTGGACGAAGCGGCTTCGCAGCGCATCGGTCTCGTTGTACTGGCGGTCATGGTCGGCAAGCTGACCAAGATCGCGCAGGGCGAAACAATCACCCACGCCAACCGCAGCGAAGTCGATACCGACCTGGTGGCCGAGATCGCGCGCCGCATTGGCGCCGCCCCCGAAGACTGCGCTGCCATCGCCGCGGCCGAAACTGCGCGCTTTGGCGCCGAACTGATGGTCGAACGCGGCCTGGGCGATGCTTTCCACCACGCGTTGGCCCAAGCCGCTATCGATACCCTGACCGCGCCCGAGCGCTATGGCCGCGCATTCCAGCTGCGCGTGCTGGTGTGCGACTTCAGCGGCAACCAGGTAGCCGATGTCTGGTCGGCAGCCGCACAGCCGCAGGGGCAACCGGCCGATGCAAGGCGAATCGGTATCGACCACATCCTCGATGTCGACCCCGAACCAATTCCTGAGTGATTCAATGAATACTTGTCTAACTGATCCCAATCCCTGCCGCGTGATCGGCGTACTGGATGACGGCGCGGGCAGCCTGAATGCGACAGCGCTGGCCTGGCTGCGCAATGCCGACGTGGTAATTGGCGGTACCCGCACGCTCGCGCTGCTGAAGAATGAACTCAAGCCAGGCGCCATCAGTCGCGACCTGACTGCGCGGCTGAGGGAGGTACCCGATTGGGTGCGGTCCGCACGCGCCGACAACCTGTGCTGCGTGGTGCTGGCAACCGGCGATCCGCTGTGCCACGGCATAGCGCCTTACCTGGCGCAGCACCTGTGCGTACAGGCGCTTGAGATCCTGCCCAATCTCTCGACACTGCAGCTGGCTTGCGCGCGCGTCGGGCTGGCTTGGCAGGATGCGCGCATCGTGTCGGTCCACGCGCGCGATGCCGGCGAATGGTCGCGCGGCAGTCCGCCCGGACATGGCCTGTACGCGCTGGCCCAGGCGCTGCGCCAGCATTCGCGCCTGCTGGTACTGACCAGCCCGGACAACAGTCCGGATCGCGTCGCCCGCCTGCTTCTGGCTGAAGGCCTGGGCGACGACTTCCATATGGCGGTAGCGGAAAACCTGCTGCAGCCGGAAGAGCGCGTGCTGGCCGAACTCAGTCCGCAGGAGGCGGCGGGCATGCGCTTCGCGGCCCTGAATGTGGTATTGCTGTGGCGCGTGACACCGATACCGCAGCCTGTGCGCTTTGGCCTGGCGGATGCCGAGTTCGAACAACGGCAGCCGGAAAAAGGGTTGATCACCAAACAGGAGGTGCGCGCTGTCAGCCTGGCGCGGCTGCAGCTGCGGGCCGACAGCGTGGTGTGGGATATCGGTGCCGGTTCCGGCTCGGTGGGACTGGAAGCAGCACGCCTGTGCCCACAAGGCCACGTTTTCGCCATCGAGAAGAACGAAGAAGACTGCGCCATCGCCGGCCGCAACCACGCTGCCTTCGGCGTTGCCAACTACAGCCTTTACCATGCCAAAGCACCCGAAGGCCTGGATGCCTGGCCCGATCCGGATGCGGTCTTCATCGGCGGTTCGGGCGGCGAGCTGGCAGGCCTGATCACGGGGATCTTGAGCCGCCTGCGGCCGAACGGCACGCTGGTGATGAACTTCGTCACGCTGGAGAACCTGGCCACCGCCACCGCCGCGCTGCAGGCGCTCGAGGGTGAGGGCGTATCCTGGGACGTCCTGCAGCTACAGGCTGCACGCAGCAAGCCGATCCTGCACATGCACCGCATGGCGGCCGAAAATCCAGTGTGGATCGTCTGCGCGCGCCGCGTGGGAGGACCGGCATGAGCGGCACCTTATGGGGAATTTCGCTTGGCCCCGGCGATCCGGGCCTGATCACACGCGCCGCCTGGGACGCATTGCAGCGCCGCGACGCGATCTGGGTTTATCCCGCCCGCAGCGGCAAGACGCCCAGCTATGCGCTGGATATCGTGCTGCGCGCCGGACTGGAGCCGCCGGCCGAGCATCAGCTGCTGCTTTTCCCCATGACCCATGACGGCGAGAAGCTCGCGCGCGCCTGGCTGAGGGCGGCCGAAATTGTGCTGCCCTGGCTGCGCGCCGGCCGCGACGTACTGTTCCTGGTCGAAGGCGACGCCAGCACCTACGCCACTTTCGGCCACTTGGCCCGCACGGTGCGCGCTTTGGACGAGCAGGTGCCGGTGCAGGTCATCGCTGGCGTCAACTCCTTCACTGCCGCCTGCGCCGACGTGGCTGTGCCATTCGCGGAGCAGGACGACACGGTAGCTATCGTCCCGGCAGCGTACGGCGTGAGCGCTGTCGACCGGCTGCTGCCCGACTTCGACACCCTGGTGCTGATGAAGGTCAAGCCATTGCTCGATGAACTGATCGACTGGCTGGAACACAAGGACTTGCTGTCCGGAGCGCACTTCATCGAACGCGTTGGCGCACCTGACGAGCGCCGCTTCAGCGCCGACGAAATCCTTGCACTGCGCGGCACCAAAGTCAGCTACCTCTCGCTGCTGATCCTCAAACACCCGCATCGCATTCGCGGCGAACGAATCAAAGGCTGCCTTAAAAAGACCAGCCCCCAACCAACCTCCCTGGAGACTGCATGAGCAGCTTATCAATTGTGGACACATCGACCCCGCGCTTATGCCTGGTCGCCATCACCAAGCACGGCGCAGCGCAGGCAGCACGCCTGGCCGGCGACCTGCCCGGCGCCGATATCTGCACGTCCGCCAAGTTCGCGGCGCAGTTTACCGGCTTGCCGAACAAGGTCCGCGCTTACGACGGCGCACTGCGCGACGAAATCGGCCCACTGTTTGCAGGCTACGACCAGGTCATATTCTTCGTGTCGCTGGGCGCCGTAGTGCGCCTGATCGCGCCGCACCTGCGCAGCAAGGATGAAGACCCGGGCGTGATCGTGGTCGACGACGCCGGCCAGTACGTCATCCCGGTGCTGTCCGGCCACGTCGGCGGCGCCAACGAATGGAGCGAGCGCGTAGCCGACCTGCTGGGTGCAGCACCGGTGCTGACCACCGCATCGGACGTCGGCCGCACGATCCCTGTGGATATCCTCGGGCGCCACCTTGGCTGGCGCGTCGAGGCGCCAAAGATCAACATCACGCGCGTCTCGGCGCACGTCGTGAACGGCGAACCGATCGCCTTCGTGCAGGAAGCGGGCAGCCCAAACTGGTGGACCCGCCCAACGCCGCTGCCGGAAAACATCCACTTCTTCACCCGCTTCGACGATGTGCTGCTGGAACGTTACACCGCGCTGCTGTGGGTAACCCATGCCGAGGTACCGGAAGAACGCTGGAATGCGCTGCACGAGCGCCTGGTGGTCTACCGCCCGCCGCAGGAAAGCACAGCGTGAGCATGTTTACTATCGGCCTGGGTTGCGACCGTGGCGCCATGCTGCAAACGGTTCGTGATGCTGTACACGCAGCACTGCGCGCAGCCGGCGCCCAGCCTGGCCAAGTGGCCGCCGCCGCGAGCATCACCCTGAAGCGCGATGAGGAGGCGCTGCTCGCCTTCGCGCAGGAAGCCGGCTGGCCGCTGCATTTCTACGCCCCGGAAGAACTGGCCGCGGTGCCGGTACCCAATCCATCCGAAACGGTGCGCCGCTACACCGGAACGCCATCGGTCAGCGAGGCGGCCGCGCTGCTGGCAGCCGGCCCAGGCACACCAATGACCGCACTGGTCGTTGAAAAATTCAAACTGCGAGGCGTGGACAACCGCAATGTCACCGTCTCCATCGCAAGGAAGAACCCATGAACGCACAACTCGAACAAGCCGCTACCGCGGGCAAGATCATGCTGGTGGGGATCGGCCCCGGCAGCGTAGAGCACATGACGCAGCGCGCCCGTGATGCCATCGCCGAAGCCGACGTAGTCATCGGCTATGTCACCTACATCAAGCTGGTGGCCGACCTCATTGAAGGCAAGGAAATCATCCGCAAATCGATGACGGAGGAACTGGACCGCGCAGTCAGCGCCCTGGAGGCGGCACGCGCCGGCAAGAAGGTCGCGCTGATCTCTTCCGGCGACGCCGGCGTCTACGGCATGGCCGGCCCGACCTACGAGGTGCTGTTCCAGTCCGGCTGGACGCCGGAGGACCCGGTGCAGGTGGAGATCATCCCCGGCGCATCCGCACTGAATAGCTGCGCCGCCCTGGTCGGCGCACCGCTGACGCACGACTTCTGCGCGATCTCGCTGTCCGACCTGCTGACGCCCTGGCCAACCATCGCCCGCCGCCTGGATGCGGTAGCAATGGCGGACTTTGTGGTGGCGCTGTACAACCCGAAAAGCGGCCGCCGCACGCGCCAGATCGTTGAAGCGCAACGCCTGTTCCTGCGCCACCGCCGCCCCGACACCCCCGTGGCCATCGTCAAGAGCGCCTACCGCCGCCGCGAAAACATTGTCTTCACCACCCTGGATTGCATGGGCGACGCCGACATCGGCATGCTTAGCACCGTCCTGATCGGCAACAGTAATACCTTCATCCGTAATGGCCTGATGGTCACCCCGCGCGGCTACGCCAACAAATACGATATGCAAGAGGGCGGGACGACGCGCGAAGGTGAACGCGCAGGCCGCTCGCTGTCGACTGGCTTGCTGGGATGGCTGGATACGCTGCGCGCCGAACACGAAGCCGGCGCCAGCATCGAAACACTGGCAGCGCAGTACCGCCTACCGGCCGACTACATCCAGGCCACGCTGGACGAGCCGTGGCAAGCCGAAACAGTCACTGAAGTGGACGGGGGCGAGGCATGAGCGACGCTCCAGTCAAACCAAAAATCAGCAGCTACCACCGCCATCTGCTGATCTGTACCGGCCCGCGCTGCACCGCCGACGGCCAAGCGCAGGCCTTGTTCGATAGTCTTGGAGATAAATTCAAGGCCGCGGGCCTGAACGAAGGCGAGCTGCGTGTGAAGCGCAGCCGGGTAAGCTGCTTCGCCGCCTGCAAGGGCGGCCCGATCGCCTGCGTCCAGCCGGATGGCACCTGGTACTACAATGTCACTCCCGAGAACATGGACCGCATCATCGACCAACACCTGTGCAATGGACAGGCCGTCGAGGAAATCGTGTTCCATCAACAGTGAGAGTAGAAGTGCAGAGTAGTTTTGACCAGGCAGGAATTGATGCCGTTTATCGTGTGATTGCCGAACGGCGCGACGTGCGTCACTTCGTGCCCGGTGCAGTGGATGAAGACCTGCTCATGCGCCTGCTGGCCGCAGCCCACCAGGCGCCCAGCGTTGGGCTGATGCAGCCGTGGCGCTTCATCCGCATCCAGGACCCCGCTTTGCGCGAGCAGATGTACCGGCTGGTCGATGAAGAACGCCAGGCTACCGCCGCAGCCCTGGGCGAGCGCAACGAGGAATTCATGCGGCTGAAGGTCGAAGGTATCCGCGAATGCGGCGAAGTGCTGGTGGCGGCCCTGATGGACCAGCGCGAAAGGCACATCTTCGGCCGCCGCACTTTGCCCGAGATGGACCTGGCCTCGGTCGCCTGCGCCATCCAGAACATGTGGCTGGCCGCCCGCGCTGAAGGCCTGGGTATGGGCTGGGTGTCGCTATTCGACCCGGCCAGGCTGGCGTCTTTGCTGGGCATACCGGAGGGCGGCAAACCGGTCGCCATCATCTGCCTGGGTCACGTTGCCGGCTTCTATCCCAAGCCGATGCTGGAACTCGAAGGGTGGGCAAAGCGCGGCAAACTTGCCGACCTGGTTTATACCGACAGGTGGCAGGATAACAACAGTGTATAGCGTATAATCGCCGCCGTTTGGTGCCTCGCGCGCGTTCAAGCGCGCAGTTAAACGGGAAACACATGGCCATGCTGCTTCAGCCAGCAAGCCAAGGTGTGCTGCCCCCGCAACGGTAAGCAAGCGTCGTTCTTCAACGACAGGTCGTCTCTCAAGCCACTGTGCGCAAGCATGGGAAGGCAAGACGGTCCGCCTTGCCAGCCCGGATACCGGCCAGACAGGTGGTGCACACGTCGGCAACGATGCGTGCGCTGTTCGGTCGCGCTCACGGGGAGGTGGGCGGGATTGCCGATTCAAGCATCCATAATGAAAAAATCATTGATCCCCATGATCGCGGGGGCGTTGTGCGCTGTCGCGCACGCACAAGAGCAGGAAGCACCAGCAAGGGTGTACGTTGTTGGCCACCACTACGACAATGGCATCCGCACTTCCGACGCAGCCAGCGAAGGAACCATCACCGCAGCATTGATTGCCAACCGGCCCGCTTTGCGGCCCGGCGAAATCCTGGAATTCGTGCCGGGCATGATCGTCGCCCAGCATAGCGGCGACGGCAAGGCGAACCAATACTACCTGCGCGGCTTCAATCTGGACCACGGCACCGACTTCGCCACCTTCGTCGACGGCATGCCAGTCAATATGCGTACACACGGCCACGGCCAGGGCTACACGGACCTCAACTTTCTGATCCCGGAGCTGGTAAGCAAGATCCGCTACCGCAAAGGCCCTTATTACGCCGACGAAGGCGACTTCGCCTCGGCTGGTGCTGCGCACATGGGTCTGGCCGATAAGCTGAACGAAGGCTTCGCATCGCTTACCGCCGGTGTGCATGCCTATCGCCGCGGCGTCGTGGCGAATTCCACCGAGGTTGGCAACGGCAACCTGTTGTACGCACTGGATCTGGGCCACAACGACGGCCCATGGCAGATGCCGGAGAGATTCCACAAGTCGACTGGCGTGCTGCGCTACAGCTCGGGGACCAGCGCGGAACGATTCAGCATTACCGGCATGGCTTACAAAGCAGGCTGGCACGCTACCAGCCAGATTCCGTTGCGCGCAGTGCAGGACGGGCGCCTCGACGAGTTTGGCGCGGCCGATCCAAGCGATGGCGGCCGCACGGCGCGCTACAGCCTTTCCGGCGAATGGCGCAAGCGTGTTGGCGATTCGCTGACGGAAGCCCACGCCTACGTGGTGCGCAATGACCTGGCGCTGTACAACGACGTCACCTACTTCCTGGATGATCCGGTCAACGGCGACCAGGTCCTGCAAACCGAACGCCGCAAGATGACTGGCTTCGACCTGACCCAGACCTGGTTCGGGCAATTTGGTGACCGCTCGATGGAAAACAGCATCGGCGTGCAGGGCCGCTTCGACCGCATTGCCCCGGTCGGCCTGTATGCAACGACGCAGCAGCGCGTGCTGCACCCGATCGCCGAGTCGCGCGTGACAGAAGGCAGCGTGGCGGTGTGGTTCCAGAACACCGTGCAGTGGACGCCTTGGCTGCGCTCCATCACCGGCCTGCGTTATGACCGCTACAGCTTTGATGTCGCCAGCTCTATCCTGGAAAACTCCGGGAAGGTGAACGATCACATTGCATCGCCCAAGCTCTCATTGATCCTGGGGCCCTGGAGCAAGACGGAGTTTTTCGTGAACTACGGAGAAGGCTTCCATAGCAACGACGCGCGCGGCGCCACGGCCCGCCTGTCGCCACGCGAGCGCGAGCCCGTCGAGCCCGTCACACCGCTGGTGAAGACACGTGGCTCGGAAATCGGCGCACGCAGCGAGTTCGTGCCTGGCTTGCAAAGCTCGATGGCGCTGTGGCGCCTGCGTTCTGGCTCCGAGCTGGTGTTCTCCGGCGATGCAGGCGACACCGCACCTAGCCGCGCCAGTAAACGTTCCGGCATCGAATGGAACAACCACTATGCAGCCACCAGCCATTTGCTGCTGGACTTCGACCTGGCCTATTCGCGCGCCCGCTACACGGAGTTCGATGCGGCCGGCGACCGTGTTCCGGGCGCTGTGGAAAAGGTGGTGTCATTTGGTGCGACACTGAACGACATCGGCCCATGGTCCGGTGCGTTCCAGCTGCGCTATTTCGGTCCGCGTCCGCTGGTGGAAGATAACAGCATTCGCTCAGCCAGCACGGCGCTTGCCTACCTGCGCACTACCTATCGCTTCGATCGCCGTTGGCAATTGACGGCCGACGTGTTCAACCTGTTCGACCGCAAGGCGAGCGATGTCGATTACTACTACCCCTCACGACTTGCCGGCGAGCCGGCAGAGGGCGTATCCGACATTCACTTTCACCCCGGCGAACCACGTACGGTGCGTTTGACCTTGCGCGCGGTGTTCTGAGCGCCCAGCCCGGCCAGGTATGCGCACAGCATATCGGCCAGGGCGCCTGCATAGGCTGTAATTTCTTCGTCGCTGCGGGGCTCTTGTGAAAACTGCTGCCCGACGGCGCTGAGCGTATCCATCACCAGGTCGCTCGCCAATGTGCGCTCCGCGTCGGTAGCCTTGGGCAGCGCCTCGTCGATGAAGAGCCGGAACATCTGGTCGCCGGCAGCTTTGGTCTCGATCGCCTCCGGCGCGTCGCGGTACAGCGGCGCCGCATCATTAAGGGCAGTCCGCACCGCCGCCTCTTCGCATTCCGAACGTACAAAGGCATGTACCAGTTCGCGCATGCGGTCCAGCGGCGGTTTCGCTGGATCTTGCAGGATTTCGGTCAGCATGGACGAGGTCTGCTGCCACTCGTCGCTCTGAAGGCGGAACAGGATGGACGCCTTGTTGGGGAAGTACTGGTAGATCGACCCCACGCTCACGCCGGCGCGCTCCGCCACCCTTGTCGTAGTGAAGCGGCGAGCACCTTCTTTTGCTAAAACCTGAATAGCTGCCTGCAGTATCGCGCCAACCAGGTCATTTGAGCGGGCCTGTTTTGGCCTTCTTCTCGAGGAGACACGGGAGCTTTTGTTATCAGTCATGAGGGGAGTCGGGAATGCGAATATGAAACGTGAAGGATTATTCATATTATTCCTGCTCTTACACAAGAAAGGAAGAGCCCCATGATTACCCTGACATCCGCACCTGTCGCGCCCCTGCTGAACCGCCTGTTCGACGAATCCGAAAACACCAGGGTGCCCGCCATCGCCGCCTTCGGCGCGCTCCCAGCAGAGGATCGCGTGCGCATCATGAGCAGCAAGACCGGCTATCGCGACATCTATGCGGACTTGAAAGACGCCGCGATCCCGGTTTCGCGCGAGACCGGCCTGCTGCTGTACATGTTGGCGCGTAACGCCAAGGCGAACGTGATCGTCGAATTCGGAACTTCGTTCGGCATCTCGACCCTGCACCTTGCCGCAGCCCTGCGCGACAACGGCGGCGGCCTGCTGGTCACCACGGAATTCGAACCGTCCAAGGTACAGCGGGCCCGCGAAAACCTGGAGGCCGGCGGTTTGCTCGACCTCGTCGAGATCCGTGAAGGCGATGCACTGGAAACCCTGCGCAATGGCTTGCCGGAGCAAATCGACCTGCTGTTGCTGGACGGCGCCAAAGGCCTGTACTTCGACATCCTGCGCCTGGTGGAGCACCGCCTGCGTCCCGGTGCGCTGATCATCGCCGACAACGCCGATTACTGCCCTGAGTATATGTCAAAGGTGCGCGACGCGGAGGGCGACTATCTGTCCCTGTCGCTGCCGGGCGATGTTGAACTGAGCATGAAGCGCAGCTGACACTCACGTTATAAGACGCGCGGTTCTAAGCCGGCACTGTCCACGTGAAACCGCGTTTCAAGTAAGCTTAGGACGCATTGGACTGCGCCGAGTGAGCGTGTGATCGGCTTAATGTCCTTGATTGGCCGGGTGGAAGCAATGGTCGCAAGGAGCGGAGCGACAAGCTTCGATTCAACAAAGTGGCTGGAGGCCTGGCTTAACAGTCCGCTGCCGGCACTCGGCGGTGTGCGGCCCGGCTCATATCTCGATACGATGACTGACCAAGAACTCCTGGCGAGCTGATTGCTATGGCCGAGTCGAGGGCCTATGCGTGAGGCGATGCAGACGATTCAACTGTACTACATACGGCGCAGCCCACCGCTCTTCAACTTCCAAGAGGCGGCGGACGCATTGCTCGCGCACATGACCATCGTAGTGACGTGTCCCCAGACAAAGCGCAATTAAGGCCGCTTCGCCTGGGCGATTCATGCCATTAGCCAGTTGCCCCTTGTCGTAATACACACGATAAGGGATGCTCAGGAGCTCCCCGTCCAAGTGAACTGAAATCACGGTGTCCGATGGTGTGTGCATCTGACCATATGCGAGCGTCGAGACTGAACTTCTGACTCGTTCGGCCAGTTCTGCGGGAAAAGCGTGAATCTCCACATTTCCGTTTTCGCCTTGCCGCGCAAATGAAAAGATCACCCTGAATTCCCATAATTTTGGAAGGCGCACTGCCGGTATGGCACCGCCAGCCGCCCGACCAACTTTATTGTTTACCGACCGACTTTATTGTTTCAAGTCAATCAAAGCAAATTGATCACTCAACCGTGACCGACTTCGCCAAGTTACGTGGCTTGTCAACGTCCGTACCACGGGCCAAGGCGGTGTGGTAAGCCAGCAGCTGCAGCGCAACCACGTGCAGGATCGGGGACAGATGGCCGTAGTGTTCCGGCAAGCGGATCACGTGCAGGCCGTCGCCGGAGGTGATGCGCGAGTCGACGTCGGCGAAGACGTAGAGCTGGCCGCCGCGGGCGCGCACTTCCTGCATGTTCGACTTCAGCTTCTCCAGCAGCGCGTCGTTCGGGGCGATGGTCACGACCGGCATTTCGTCGGTCACCAGCGCCAGCGGGCCGTGTTTCAACTCACCGGCTGGATAGGCTTCGGCGTGAATGTAGGAGATCTCTTTCAGCTTCAGCGCGCCTTCCAAGGCAATCGGGTAGTGCAGGCCGCGGCCCAGGAACAGGGCGTTCTCTTTGCGTGCGAATTCTTCGGCCCAGGCGATGATCTGCGGTTCCAGCGCCAGCACGGCGGCAATGGCGGACGGCAAGTGGCGCATGGCTTTCAGGTGTGCGGCTTCCTGTTCTTCGGTCAGCAGGTCGTTTACTTGCGCCAGGCTGAGGGTCAGCAGGAACAGGGCGGACAATTGGGTGGTGAAGGCCTTGGTCGAGGCCACGCCCACTTCCACACCGGCGCGGGTGATGTAGGCCAGTTTGCACTCGCGCACCATGGCGCTGGTCGACACGTTGCAAATGGTCAGGGTGTGTTCCATGCCCAGGCTGCGCGCGTGCTTCAGCGCGGCGATGGTGTCGGCGGTTTCGCCGGACTGGGAGATGGTCACCACCAGGGTCTTAGGATTCGGTACGCTGTCGCGGTAGCGGTATTCGGAAGCGATTTCCACGCTGACCGGTACCTTGGCGATCGATTCGATCCAGTACTTGGCGGTCAGGCCGGCGTAGTAGCTGGTGCCGCAAGCGAGAATCAGCACGCGGTCGATCTCCTTGAATACTTTGTAGGCGCCGTCGCCGAACAGCTCCGGCATGACGCCGGTTACGCCTTCCAGCGTATCGCCGACCACGCGCGGTTGCTCGAAGATTTCCTTCTGCATGAAGTGGCGGTATGGGCCCAGTTCCGCGGCGCCGGTGTGGGCATGCACGGTCTTCACTTCGCGGTTCACTTGCTTGCCGTCGACGTCGACGATCCAGACGCGGCCCAGCTGCAGGTCGACTACGTCGCCTTCTTCCAGGTAGATGATCTGGTCGGTGGTGCCGGCCAGCGCCATGGCGTCGGATGCGACGAAGTTTTCACCCTGGCCGATGCCGACGATCAGCGGCGAGCCTTGGCGCGCTGCCACCACGCGGTGCGGCTCTTCGCGGCAGAACACGGCGATGGCGTAGGCGCCATGCAGGCGCTTGACAGCGTGCTGCACGGTGTCGAACAGGTCGCCGTTGTACATGTGGTCGACCAGGTGGGCGATCACTTCGGTGTCGGTCTGGCTGGTGAAGACATAACCCAGGGCGGTCAGCTCGGCGCGCAGTTCGTCGTGGTTCTCGATGATGCCGTTGTGGACCAGGGCGATGCGGGCAGCAGCTTCGCTTGGGGAGAAGTGTGGGTGGGCGTTATGCGAGGCTGGGGCGCCGTGCGTGGCCCAGCGGGTGTGGGCGATGCCGGTGAAGCCGTTCAGGCCGCCTTCATCGATCTGCTTTTCGAGGTCGGCCACGCGCGAGGTGCTGCGGGAGCGCTGCAGTTTGCCATCCAGGTGCAAGGCAACGCCGCAGGAGTCGTAGCCGCGGTATTCCAGGCGTTTCAGGCCTTCAACCAGGATTGGGGTGATATTGCGCTGGGCTACAGCGCCGACAATACCGCACATACGCGACCTCATTCGTTAAAAGTTAATGAGTGCATGCTAGAGCAGGTGTGACGAAATTTGCTTTCTCATTTTCCAATAGTGTGAAAGAATATTTCTCACCACTTATTGTGAGAAATATTCTTTCAAATTATGGACTTTGATGAAATTGATCGGCGTATTCTGAATGCCTTGCAGAAGGATGCGTCGCAAACCAACGCCGAGTTGGCCGCTGCCGTACACGTTTCGGCGCCCACTTGTTTGCGTCGGGTCAAGCATTTGCGCGACTCCGGGGTGATTGAGCGTGAAGTTGTCCTGGTGGCGCCGGATAAGGTTGGCTCGCACCTGACCGCGGTTGTGGAAATCTCCTTGGATATCCAAGCCGCTGAACGCATGACGGAATTCGAGGCGCTGGTGGCCCCGGAGCCGGCGGTGTTGCAATGCTACCGGGTCTCGCCCGGGCCGGATTTCGTGCTGATCGTACAGGTGGCAGATATGCCGGCCTACCACGCGCTGGCCCACCGTTTGTTCGCTGGCCAGGCCAATGTACGTAACGTCAAAGCCTACTTTTCCACTTTCCGAAGCAAGTTTGAAACCAGCATCCCGGTCTAAGCAGTTATCCCGGCTTATACCCGGCTAGTCACAAGCTTATACACAACTTTCTCCACACGGACGCGCTGCCCGAACGCAGTTATCCAGCGATCCACACCGCATATCCTCGCGTTTTCCGCAGGGTTTCCCACACATTTATCCACAGTTTTGAGTTATGCATGGTTGTTAGCCTGTATTCCCCAGGCTTTTCCACAGAACCGTTACCATGGCGCGCTTTGTGGATAATGCAGGTATGCCAGGTGTCGCTTATCCAATGCCTATCCCACCGTTTTCAGTCGGAATTGCACCGGCTTTTACACATCTTTATCCACAGCGCTAGAATGGGGCATGAACTACCTCGCACATATCTACCTGGCACGGCATAGTGAGGCGGCGATGGTTGGCGCCATGCTGGGCGACTTCGTCAAGGCGAACGGTGGGGACCACTATGCGCCGGAGATTGCGAACGAGATCGCGCTGCACCGCTTTATCGACTCGTTCACGGATAGCCACCCGGTGGTAACCGAGGCCAAAAGCTTGTTCACGGAGGGCCGGCGGCGTTACGCGGGCATCGTGCTGGACGTGTTCTACGACCATATCCTGAGCCAGCGCTGGGACGAATACTGCGAAGAGCCGCGCGCGGAGTTGATCGAGCGCTTTTACGGCGCCCTGGCCTCCCATGAGGGGCAATTGCCGGAGCGGCTGCGCGAAATCCTGCCCAAGCTGATCAAGCAGGACTGGCTGGGAGCTTATGGGGAATTCAGCGGGGTCGAGCTGGCGCTGACGCGCATGTCGGACAGGTTAAGCCGCAACGGCCACCTGCTGCGCGAGGGCATCGGGGAAGTGCAGCAGCACTACGAGGCGATCGCGGACGGATTCGATCGCTTCTTCCCCGAGCTGGTGAAATTTACTTACCAGCGCCGCCGCCAGTTTTCGGTTGCTTGACTGGGCGCTTCCAGCCTTCAATCGTCAATTGCTTAGGGCGCGAGATGGTCAGCTTGCCGGCTGGCGCATCCTTGGTCAGCGTGGTGCCGGCGCCGATGGTCGCGCCTGCTCCCACGATCACCGGGGCCACCAGCTGGCTGTCGCTGCCGATAAAGGCGTCGTCTTCAATCACGGTGCGGAACTTGTTCGCACCATCGTAGTTGCAGGTGATGGTGCCGGCGCCGATATTTACGCGTGATCCGACGGTGGCATCGCCTACATAGGCCAGGTGATTGGCCTTCGAATGCGCAGCAACCTGGCTGTTCTTGATCTCGACGAAGTTACCCACATGGACGTCCTCACCCAATTCGGTGCCCGGGCGCAGGCGGGCGTATGGGCCAATCTGGCTCTTGTCGCCCACCACCGCTTCTTCGATATGGGTGAAGGCCTTGATATTGGCGCCAGCGCCGATGCGGGCGTTAATCAGCACGCAGTTCGGGCCGATAGTCGCGCCTTCGCCGATTTCCACCTTGCCTTCGAAAACGCAGCCAACGTCGATGGTCACGTCGCGGCCGCAAGTCAGCTCGCCGCGCACGTCGATGCGTGCCGGGTCGGCCAGGGTCACGCCTTTGTCCAGCAGACAGTTGGCGACATTGCGCTGGTAGATGCGTTCCAGTTCGGCCAATTGCGCTTTGCTGTTCACGCCCAGCACTTCCCAGGGTGCGGCAGGGTGGGCCGAAACGACTTGCACGCCTTCTTCCACCGCCATGGCGACGATATCGGTCAGGTAGTACTCGCCTTGCGCGTTTTCGTTTTTCAGCTTGCCCAGCCACTGTTTCAGCTTGGCGGTCGGGATCACCATGATGCCGGAATTGATTTCCTTGATCATGCGTTCGGCTTCTGTGGCATCCTTCTCTTCAACGATGCGCTGGATGGCGCCACCCACGCGGACGATGCGGCCAAGGCCGAAGGGGTTGTCCTGCACCACGGTCAGGATGCCCAGCTTGTCCTTGCCTGCGGCGTCGGCCAGGCGTTTCAGGGAAGCGGAGGAAGTCAGCGGAACGTCGCCGTACAGCACCAGGGTTGGCTGGTCGTCGTCGAGGTGTTCCAGGCCCTGCTGGACAGCGTGGCCGGTGCCCAGTTGCGGTTCCTGCAATGCGGCCGAGATTTCGGTGCCGGGAACGGCCTTGTGCTTGTCCAGCGAAGCCAGCACCGCTGCGCCGCCGTGACCGTAAATGACGCACAATTTAGCCGGAGACAGGCTGCGCGCGGTGTCGATAACGTGAGACAACAGGGACTTGCCAGCTACGGGATGCAAAACTTTTGGCAGCGCCGACTGCATGCGCTTACCCATGCCGGCGGCGAGGATGACGACGTTCATAGACCGTAGTTTTCTTGTGTGAGTTAAAAAGATGAAAAAGTTTAACACGTGCATCGTGCTGGCTTTTGCCATTCTGCTCGCAGCGTGCAGTTCCCTGCGCCTGGCTTATAACAACGGCGACACCTTGCTGTACTGGTGGCTCGATGCCTATGTCGATTTCGACAACGAGCAGAAAGGGGAGGTCAAGCAGGACATTGGTGAGTTCTTCCGCTGGCACCGCAAGACCCAGCTCCAGGACTATGTGCAGTTCCTGCAGAAGGCCCAGCACCAGTTGCATGGCAACCCGACCCCGGCCGACCTGATGGCCGATTATGTGGATATCCGCGACCGCACCGAGGCGTTGATGCTGCGCTCGGCACCCGATATCGCGGAGCTGGCGCTGTCGCTCAAGCCCGACCAGCTGGAGAGCATGGAGAAGAAGTTCGCCAAGAACAACGCCAAATTCCGTAAAGAGAATATGAAGGGCGACGCGCAGGACCAGAACAGGTTCCGCTACAAGAAATCGATGGAACAGTTCGAGCTGTGGTTCGGCGACTTCAGCGACGAGCAGGAGGCCATTATCCGCAAGGCATCCGATGCGCGTCCGCTGGATAACGGGTTATGGCTGGATGAACGCATGCGGCGCCAGCTCAAGATCATCAACCTGGCGCGCAGGATCATGACCGAGCAACCGAGCAAGCAGGTGGCCACGCAATGGATAGAGGAGTTGATACGCTCGGGCTTTGACCGCTTCGGCGTCTCGGAGCGCAGGGCCTTCTTCGACAACTACACCCAGGCGACGCTGGACCTTGTCCACACCGTTGTGCGCATCTCCACGCCGGAGCAAAAAGCCCACGCGCAAAAGCGCATGGACGGCTGGATCAAGGACTTGAATACCCTTTCGGCGCAAGTGCATTAGGCCTTGGCATAGGGGCGGCATGAGATAATGCCGCCCATGCAAAAGAAGAAAGTCCCCAACCAGGTCCGCATTATCGGCGGCGACTGGAAGCGCACGCCATTGCCGGTACTGGAAGCACTGGGCTTGCGCCCAACGCCCGACCGTGTGCGCGAAA
This sequence comes from Duganella sp. Root336D2, assembly GCF_001425005.1. Classification (GTDB taxonomy): domain Bacteria; phylum Pseudomonadota; class Gammaproteobacteria; order Burkholderiales; family Burkholderiaceae_D; genus Rugamonas. The sequence continues at coordinate 334,877 of NZ_LMDB01000039.1, forward strand.
CCGTCTTCAACTGGATCAACCACCTGCACGATGCCGCCTGGAGCGACACCCAGGTACTGGACCTGTTCGCCGGCAGCGGCGCGCTCGGTTTTGAGGCTGCCAGCCGCGGCGCGGCCAAGGTCACCATGATCGACGCCAACAGCGCCGTTGTGCGCCAGCTTGAATCCAACCGCGAGAAGCTGAAGGCCACGAATATCGCCATCCAGCGCGGCGACGCACTGGCAACGGCGCAATCGCTGGCCGGCCGCGGCGCCAAATTCGACCTGATTTTCCTCGACCCGCCGTATGAGCAAGGCTTGCTGGAGCGCTCGATGCCACTGTGCCGTGCCCTGCTCAAGGACGGCGGCCTGGTATATGCCGAGGCGGAAGCACCGCTGGCCTTCGACGGCTGGCAGGTGGTTCGCGCCGATAAGGCGGGCATGGTGTTCTACCACCTGCTTCAGGCATTGCCTGAAAATGAGGCATAATCCTTCTTTGTCCTAAGCCAATCGCATGGAGTTGCAATGGTTGTAGCAGTTTATCCGGGTACTTTCGACCCGCTGACCCGGGGTCACGAAGACCTGGTGCGCCGCGCATCGGGCCTGTTTGACACGCTGATCGTGGGCGTGGCCGATAGCCAGAACAAGCATCCGTTCTTCACCCTCGAAGAACGGCTGGAAATTGCCAACGAAGTGCTGGGACATTATCCCAACGTCAAAGTTGAGAGTTTTTCCGGGCTGTTGAAGGACTTCGTGCGCGAGCACGATGCACGCGTGATCGTGCGCGGCCTGCGCGCCGTGTCGGACTTCGAGTTCGAATTCCAGATGGCGGGCATGAACCGCTACATGCTGCCGGATGTGGAAACGCTGTTCCTGACCCCGTCCGACCAGTACCAGTTCATCTCGGGCACCATCGTGCGCGAGATTGCCGAGCTTGGCGGTGATGTATCCAAGTTTGTTTTCCCGTCCGTCGACCGCTGGCTGCGTAAAAAAATCGCAGCGCGCAAGGGCGATTAAGAGAGTATTGCCATGGCCTTAATGATTACCGACGACTGCATCAATTGCGACGTGTGCGAGCCGGAGTGCCCGAACGACGCAATCTACATGGGTCCGGAGATCTACGAAATTGACACCAACAAGTGTACCGAGTGCGTCGGTCACTTCGACGAACCGCAGTGCCAGCAAGTCTGCCCGGTCTCTTGCATTCCTTTTAATCCAGATTGGCGGGAAAGCAAGGAGCAACTGTTGGCAAAATTCGTGAAATTGCAGGCAGATAAGACCTGATGCCTCCCAAAAAGGGTAGCTCTGCGGTATATTGCTATCTGATACAAACGGAGACAAAATGAGTATTACTCGCCGTAAACTTTTACAAACTGCAGCCGCCGTCGCTTTCCTGGCCGCGAGCAGCATACCCGCCTTTGCCGCTGACGTGGCAGGCGTCAAATTCCCGGAAACTGTTTCTGTAGCCGGCCATGACCTCAAGCTGAACGGCGCCGGGGTGCGCACCAAGCTGGTGTTCAAAGTCTACGCAGTGGGCTTCTACCTGCAGGAAAAGAAGACCACCGTGCAGGATGTGCTGGCCGTAGGCGGCCCGCGCCGGATCCGCATCGTCGCGATGCGTGACCTGAGCTCGGACGACTTCGGCATGGCCTTCATGAAGGGCCTGAACGACAACGTCAGCCCGGAGGAACGCACCAAGCTGCTGCCGCAGACCAAGGCTTTCGGGGAGATTTTTGCCCAGTTCCCTGGACTGAAGAAGGGTGACGAGCTGATCGTCGACTGGAACCCGGCCGTGGGCTCCCAGCCGTTCCTGAACGGTAAGAAAGTAGGGGAAGTGCTGCCGGACCAGGCGTTCTTCAACGCCATCATGCGCATCTGGATCGGTAACAAGCCGGTTGATTCTTCGCTGAAACCGAAACTGCTGTCGGGCGTTGAGAAACCAGCCCCGGCGCCAGAAACTAACTGATTGCTGCGCTGCGGAAGGCTTACGCGCGGCAGGCCATCGCTCGCAGTTCTGCGACGTGGCTAGGCGAGCCTTCCATCGAATTCAGCATACGCTTGAACATCATGGTGTCGCGCATCAGGCGACGCTGCAGGCGTTCCTCTTTGCTCAACTTTGGCTTAACGACAAGCACGGCTGCGCGGGCGATACCACGCAGCAGCGGCTTGAACACGACAGCCAGCGCCAGCGCCAGGATCACCAGCGGCAGGTACTGCGCGAATTCGATGATGTTAATGTAAGTAGACATGGCCGTTTCTGTACCTTTAGAATCTACTGGTACTATAGTGCGCCGCAACATATAACGCCAATTCCGTTTCCCGATATCAATTATTATTGGTGTGAATGACCGATGAGCTTTCTGACCCTCGACCTGAATCTGCTGCGCGTTTTCGACGCGGTAATGACTGAGCAGAACCTGACGCGCGCTGCCGGCCACCTGGCCATGACGCAGCCGGCGGTGTCGAACGCCATCAAGCGCCTGCGTGAAAGCCTGGGCGACGACTTGCTGATCCGTACGGCTTACGGCGTCAAACCAACGCCGCGGGCCGAAGCGCTGTGGCCGCAGGTGCGCAGCGCGCTGGCTTCCCTGGAAGCCGCGGTAACGCCGGGGACGTTTGACGTCTCCAAGACCCATGCCACCTTCCGCATGGCGATGGCCGACGCAACGGCGGCGTTCTGGCTGCCCGCACTGATGCGCTCGATCGAACGCGAAGCACCGGGCGTCAACATCCGCATGGTTCCTTTGACAACACGCGAACCGCGTCCGATGCTGCTGCGCGGCGATATTGACCTGGCAGTGGGCTTCTTCCCGGGCGTGGCGGCGCAGTTGATGAGTGAACCAAGCTCACCTATCCGCCATGAACGCCTGTATTCGGGGATCTACGTGGCCGTGATGCGGCGCGGACATCCGCTGGCCAAGCAAGACCTAACGCTGGACAACTATTGCGGAGCCAACCACCTGCTGGTCAGCTTCTCCGGCCGCGCGCACGGCCTGGTGGACGAAGCGCTGGCGCAGATTCAGCGCGAACGCCGGATTTTGCTGACGGTGAACCAGTTCTTCACTGCCGGCCGCGTAGTAGCCAATAGCGACCTGATCACGGTACTGCCGAAGCACCTGATCGCCTCGACCGGCATGACCGACGCGCTGATCTACAAAGAGCTGCCGTTCCAGCTGCCAGCCGTGCACCTCGACATGCTCTGGCACGAACGCGACGCCCGCAGCCCAGCCCACAAATGGCTGCGCGGCCACCTCGAGAGCATGAACGCCATCGCCCAGAAGACCGCCCCGGGTACCAATCCTAAAAACGATACCTATTAATTTTACTGTTGGGCCCGTGTCACACCATGGGGCCACACCCCAAGTGTGACACGCCCTCAGCTGTCGTCCTGTGCGTAACTCTTAATGGCACGCGCTACTGTCCGGATGGAGACGCCGAAGTGAAGTGCGATTTCCAGGCGAGTATAGGCGCTAGTTTGGAATGCGCGCGCCATCGCTTCGTCGCGATTCAGGTAACTTGCGGCATAGGTCGCCAAAGGATGCGCCGCTGCGGATCGCGGATTAGGTCGTTCAGTGTGAAATTTCAAGGGATTCGGTAAGTCGACCCCACTCGCAACGAATTCTTTGTACGCGACAATCCTTCGGCTCTGGTCGCCTGGCCCGAATTGCGAAAGGATCCATTTCGTCTCTAGCCAATCGGGCGCATCGTCGGGAGAAAGATAGTACCGATGACTGCCCCAGAGCCAATCCGCAGCGTCATTTACAAGCTTTGCCCGTACTGGATTGAGACTGATATAGCGCGCTACCGCGAGCAGCTGCTCGCTCCTTGCCACAGTCACTGCGTGGAAGCGTCCTTGAATAACGTGACCCGTTAGACGGTGCCGATTGTTGAAATGCTGGCAGTACGATGCATTTAGCTGATGCATCGCCTCCGACAAGTTAGCACGAACCGTTTCCATCAAAAGATGGTAGTGGTTCGGCATCAGGCAAAAAGCGTGGACTTTTAGCTCATGGTTTTCCACTGTTTCGGCTAGCGTATCGAGCCAAATCAGGTGGTCACGCCGGTCATGATAAATGGCGGCGCGACGATTTCCACGCGAGGTTATGTGGTAAATCGCTCCGGGAAATACGACGCGGGGTGCTCGGCTCATACCAGCAACGCTAGCACCGCGCCAAACCACGCATGCTGACTAAAATCAAACGGCCGGGCCCGTGTCACACTTGGGGTGTGACCCCATGGTGTGACACGAGGTCAGCCGTAGTTAGGCGTCGAGGGTCATCAGGCTGGCGTTGCCGCCGGCGGCGGTGGTGTTGACGCACAGGGCGCGTTCGGCCACCAGGCGCCAGAGGGGGATGTCGCCTTCTTCCGTTGTGTCGATGACCGACACAATCGCGCCGTCGCGGGCGGCCAGTTCCGGGCGCAACTTGGCGCTGAGGCTGGATTCGACCAGTGCGATCTGGAAGTCGGATTTAGCCAGGTCGGCTGCGGCTATCGTCTGGATCGCGGCTTTTACCTCGGCTGGCAGCTCTGCCGGCAAGGAACCATCAACTACCAGTGCGCGGTTGCCGGTCGACAGGGCGGCTGCGACCTGGTTCAGCAGCACTTCAGGATGCGTTGCGAAGCAGGCGATATGGCCGCGTGGGACGTAAGCCAGCGTGTTGCGCTCGCCAGTCGGGCCTGGAAGGGCGGTCAGGCAGCCTACCGGCGTGGTGCGTGCATAGCTTTCGATATGCGCTACCAGGCGCGCTTTGCCTTGTGCCTTGGCCCATGCGGCCAGCGAGTCGATTGCCGGTACGCCTTTGCGCTCGTGGCGGTCCAGGGCGACGGCGCCGCGCTGCAGGCGCTTGAGGTACAGCGGGCCGCCGGCTTTCGGGCCGGTGCCGGACTTGCCTTCTCCGCCAAACGGCTGCACGCCCACCACCGCACCGACGATATTGCGGTTCACGTAGATGTTGCCGACGTGCGCGCTGGAGGCGATGTAGTCGATGGTTTCATCGATACGCGAATGCACACCCAGGGTCAGGCCGAAACCGCTGGCGTTGATCTGTTGAATCACTTTCGGCAGCTCGGGACGCTTGTAGCGGATCACGTGCATCACCGGGCCGAACACTTCCTTGGTCAGTTCGGACAGGGAGCGGATTTCCAGCACGGTCGGCGGCACGAAAGTACCTGCATCGGCATCCGGAACTTCCAGCGAGAAGCTGTCCTTGGCGTGGGCGCGTACTTTGTCGATGTGCGACAGCAGGTTTTGCTGCGCTTCCTTGTCGATCACAGGACCGATGTCGGTTACCAGGCGGTCCGGTGAGCCGATACGCAGTTCCTTCATCGCGCCTTTGAGCATCTTGATGGTCTTGTCGGCGATGTCTTCTTGCAGGAACAGTACGCGCAGGGCGGAGCAGCGTTGGCCGGCGCTGTCGAAGGCGGACGAAATTGCATCGCCCACCACTTGTTCCGGCAGCGAGGAGGAGTCGACGATCATCGCATTCTGGCCGCCGGTTTCTGCGATCAGCGGGATGTCTACATTTTCAGCAGCGGCGCGCTTGGCGAGGGTGCGGTTGATCAGTTGCGCTACTTCGGTGGAGCCGGTGAAGATCACGCCTTTGACGCGCGAGTCGTTGCACAGGCCTGCGCCAACCACTTCGCCGCGGCCTGGCAGGAATTGCAAGGCTGCGCGCGGTACCCCGGCTTCGTGCAGCAGTTCGACTGCGCGTTGGGCGATCAGCGGAGTTTGTTCTGCTGGTTTTGCCAGCACCACGTTGCCGGCGGCCAGTGCGGCTGCGGCCTGGCCGGTGAAGATGGCCAGTGGGAAGTTCCATGGGCTGATGCAGGTGACAGGGCCCAGTGCCAGCGTATTGGTGGAGCCGCGCACCTGTACGGCGTAGTAGCGCAGGAAGTCGACCGCTTCGCGCACTTCGGCGATCGCGTTCGGCAGCGATTTGCCGGCTTCGCGCACGGCCAGGGCCATCAGCTCGAGTTTGTGGACCTCGAACAGGTCGGCGGCGCGATCCAGGCAGGCGGCGCGTTGCGATGGTTCGGTGGTTTGCCAGTCCATGGCGAATTGGCTGGCGGCGTTCAGGGCGTTGTTGACGTCATCTGCAGTCGATTCGGTCACGGAGCCTACGATATCGTCCTTGCGGGCCGGGTTGATGACCGGCTGGGATGCCTGGCCGGCGCTGGCTTTCACCGCCAGCAGTGGGCCTGCAGTCCAGCTGCGAGGTTGGGCCAGCGCGAGCGATACTTCGCGCAACACGTCTTCGTTCGAGAGGTCGATACCGGCGGAGTTTTTGCGCTCTGTGCCGAACATGTCCAGCGGCAGGGCGATGCTGGAGTGCGGCACGCCATTCAGGTTGTGTGCGGCTTCAATCGGGTTGGTGATCAGGGAGCCGACCGGGATGCTTTCGTCGACGATCTGGTTCACGAACGAGGAGTTGGCGCCGTTTTCCAGCAGGCGGCGTACCAGGTAAGCCAGCAGGGTTTCGTGCGAGCCTACCGGGGCGTAGATGCGGCATGCCTTGTCCAGGTTTTCTGCGCCTACGACCTGGTCATACAGGGTTTCGCCCATGCCGTGCAGGCACTGGAATTCGTAACCTGAGATGCCGTCACGCTTGGCCCAGGTGTAGATCGTGGAGAGGGTTTGAGCGTTGTGGGTTGCGAATTGCGCGTAAATGACGTCGGTCGCTGCCAGCAGGCGCTGTGCGCACGCGAGGTAGGACACGTCGGTATAGACCTTGCGGGTGTAGACCGGATAGCCAGGCATGCCGTCAACCTGAGCGCGTTTGATTTCAGCATCCCAGTAGGCGCCTTTCACCAGGCGCACCATGAATTTGCGGCCGCTGCGCTTTGCCAGGTCGACCAGGTAGTCGATTACGAACGGGCAGCGTTTCTGGTAGGCCTGTACCACGAAGCCAATGCCGTCGAAGCCTTCCAGTTCCGGATTGAAGGCCATTGCCTCCATCAGGTCGAGCGACAGTTCCAGGCGATCAGCTTCTTCGGCGTCGATATTCAGGCCGATGTCATAGCGCTTGGCGAGCTTGACCAGCGCGGTCAGGCGCGGCAGCAGTTCGGACATCACGCGGTCGCGCTGGGCGCGGCTGTAACGTGGATGCAAGGCTGATAACTTGACGGAAATGCCAGGGCCATTGCGGATGCCGCGGCCATTCGAGGCCTTGCCGATCGCGTGGATCGCTTTCTCGTATGCGGCGTAGTAGTAGGCAGCATCAACTTCGGTCAGTGCTGCTTCGCCCAGCATGTCGTAGGAGTAGCGATAGCCGCGTGCTTCGTTGTCCTTGCCGTTCTTGATTGCTTCGTCGATGGTCTGGCCGGTGACGAACTGGTTGCCCAGCATACGCATTGCCAGGTCGACGCCTTTGCGAATCAGGGGCTCGCCACCTTTGGCAATTATGCTGGTAATGGCCGATCCGAGGCCTTCTTCGCTGGAAGAGCTGACCAGCTTGCCCGTAATCAGCAAGCCCCAGGTCGCTGCATTCACGAACAGGGAAGGCGATTCGCCCAAATGCTTGCGCCAGTCGCCTTTGGAAATCTTGTCGGCGATCAGGCGGTCAGCGGTTGCAGAGTCTGGAATACGCAGCAGTGCTTCGGCCAGGCACATCAGGGCGATGCCTTCTTCGGACGACAGCGAGAATTGATGCATCAGGGCATCCACACCGGAAGAACGCGTGCGTTTTTCACGAACGGAGGTCACCAGCCGCTTAGCCAAGGATTGTGCATCTTGCGTAGTTTCCGGCGAACCGACGTTAATCTGCGACAGGAGCCATTGCACCGCAGTTTGTTCGTCACGGCGGTACGCAGCAGTGATGGCGCTGCGCAACGGGCTCGGATCTCGCAGGATTTCCGCTTGAAGTGCTGCGAACGGTGTGGTGTTCAGGTGCATGGATGTCTCTATTGGCTGGTATGTAAAAAATCTGGACGCTGACAAGAAAACACGCCCGGCAAACCCTGTTTGCCCGGGCGTGTTGTGCAGTGCAACTAATGATTCGATTGTACGGCGGAATCGCTCGGATTAATTCTGGTAATACTTATTGCTAGCAATAGATAGTTTTTGGTGAGAGAATTTGACCGAATAAAATTAATAGTGGGGATGTAATGCTGGACAAGATCAGTAAGAAGATTCTGGCCGAGTTGCAGAATGATGGCCGGATCAGCAACGTTGAACTGGCTGCGCGAGTGAACCTTTCGCCTGCCGCCTGCCTGGAACGAGTGCGAAAGTTGCACGAAGCGGGCTACATCATGGGTTATACGGCCCAGCTGAATCCGCAGCTACTGGATGTTTCGCTGCTGGTGTTCATCGAAGTGGTGCTGGATCGCACGACACCGGAGGTGTTTGATGCTTTCAAGCACAGCGTGCAGCTGATTCCCGAAGTGCTGGAATGCCATATGGTTGCCGGCGGTTTTGACTACCTGGTCAAGGCTCGCGTAAAAGACATGGCGGCTTACCGTGAGTTCCTTGGCAAAACGTTGCTGCAGAAGGGTGTGCGTGAGACGCACACCTATGCGGTGATGGAAGAAGTTAAAAACACTACCAAACTGCCCATCAAGTAAGCGATTTGCAGAAATTCTGGATCACGCCAAAGGCGTAGCGAGCGGCGACGGTTTGCACGAAGTGCATGAAATCCGTCGCCGCTTCTTCGTTTGCGTTGTCGGAAATCGTCCTCATGATGGCAAACGGTACTCCCAGTTCGTGACATACCTGGGCGACTGCTGCACCTTCCATTTCCACTGCCAATAAATCAGGCAGTGCGTCTTTCAGGGCTTCCAGGTGGAGCCTGTCCTTGATGAATTGATCTCCGCTGCCGATCAGGCCGCGATGCACTTGTGCGTCGTTTTGCAGGAATTGGCGCGTAGCCAGGCTCAGCTTCAGGCTCAATTCACGGTCTGTCGGCATGCGCGAGAGCCCGGTTAGCGGGATTTCAAAGCGGGGGAACAAGGGGCTGGCATCAAAATCGTGTTGAGCCAGGGAATCGGCGACTACGACGTCTCCAATTCGAACCCCCAGGTCTGCAGAACCGGCAACGCCGGTAAAAATAATGTGGGTAACGTTGAACTTCTCCACAAGTGTTGCAGCTGTCACTGCTGCAGCAACCTTCCCAATTCGCGATAAAACAGCTACAGAATCGATTTTCCAGAGTTTTCCGGCTGTGTACTCACGCTTGCCGTGGATGAGCTTGTAGGGGCTCTCCATGGCTTCCAGTAGACCTTGCTGTTCTTCTGCCAAGGCTGAGATGATCCCGAGACGCATGCGCGAGTTGTCCTCTATTTATTTAAAGTTGTATACGAAAGGATAGTAGTAGATAGTAAACGCGAGCCTGTCTGTGGATAAAGCTGTTAACATCCACAGAATCAGAAGTTTACGAATTGTAGAACTGGCTGGACAAGAACTGTGTGTAAACCGGATGAGTTCTGAACAATTTTTGTGCGTGAACTCGAAAATGGTGTTTACGCACATTCGATCCTGTGGATATTCATCAACTTATCAACAGGCGATGCAGTTTTTCAGCTGAAATTGGCTCTCCAAACAGGTATCCCTGGCCAAAATCACAACCTGCAGCCATCAATATTTCCATTTGGGCGTTGTTTTCGATCTTTTCTGCGATCACTTTGATGTCGAGCTTGTGCGCCATGGTGACAATTGCTTCGCAAAGGAGCTGGTTGTCGCTGAAACTGGTGTCCAGTTTGAGGAAATCGATCTTGAATCGCTTCAGGAAGTTCAGGGACGAGTAGCCATAGCCAAAGTCGTCCAGGGAAATCTGGAGCTTGGCGTCCCTGAGTGACTGCATCCGGTGCACCACTTCCCTGTTTGCTTCGAGCAGTAAGCCTTCGGTGACTTCGATCACCATCGAGCAAGGGGACAGGGCCTGCTCGCGCAGCAATTCCAGCCAATGCTCAACGCCGACCGCTTCATGGCGGAACTGCCAAGCCGATTTGTTCACGCATACCTTGAACTCGTTGCCAAATCTGGCTGCCATCGCTGCTGCTTCCTGGAAGACCCATTCGCCGATCGCTGCAATGACCCCGGTATTTTCAGCGACGCCGATGAATTCGGCTGGCTTGAGCAATCCTCGTTGAGGGTGTTCCCAGCGAATCAAGGCCTCCGCCATTTCGACTTTGCCTGTGGCCAAGTTGCTGATTGGCTGGAACAGCAGGCGTAACTCATTGTTTTTCAAGGCACTGCGCAGCTCATTCGCCAGTTCGATGCGCATCTGGCTGGCTTCCTGCATGAAGGGCGCGAAGTAATTGAAGCGGTTACGGCCCTGCTGCTTGGCGAGGTACATGGCCTGGTCTGCATTTTTAATAAGCACTTCAGCATCGTCACCATCGTCGGGGAATAGCGATATGCCGACGCTGCCCGAGATATCGGCTATTTCATGTTTGAGCTGGAATGGCCTGGCCAGGCTGTGCAGGATTTCTTGGACGATCCTGACCACGTCACCGGGTTCTTTGAGCTCGCTGAGGATGACGGTAAATTCATCGCCTCCCAGGCGGGCCACGGTATCGGTATTGCGCACGCATTGCATGAGGCGTTCCGCCACTTGTTTGAGCAAGACGTCGCCAAAGTCGTGGCCAAGCGTATCGTTGACAGTCTTGAAGCCATCCAGGTCGATGAAGATCAGCGCCATTGGCAAATGGTCGCGTGCTGCTTTCTTGATGTCCTGCCGCAGCCGGTCATTGAACATGCGCCGGTTGGGCAAGCTGGTGAGGGTGTCGAAGTTGGCCTGCTTCCAGATTGCCTCCTCGCTCGCCTTCTTCTTCGTGATATCGGTGAACAGGGCTACGTGGCGCAGCGGGTTGCCCTTGTTATCGAAGACGGTGTTGAAGCGCAGCGAGACCAGGTAGTGGTCGCCGTTCTTGTGCTGGTGCCAGATTTCTCCTTCCCAGTGGCCGGTGTCGGTGATGGTCTGGCGCATGCGGCTGTAAAACTTGATGTCCTGGTGGCTCGAGGTCAGCTCGTAAGCAAGGTGGCCGATGACTTCTTCTGGGGCATAACCGCTGATCTGGGAGAAAGCTGGATTCACGGACAAGATGCGGCCTTCCGCGTCGGTCACCATCATGCCTTCGCTGGCATTCTCGTACATGAGGGTGGCCAGTTTGCTGGTCTCTTCGTGGCGCTTTCGCTCGCTGATGTCTTCCGCCATGACGAACAGGCCAAGGACTTTTCCTTGTTCGTCGCGATCGGGCACGTAGGTGATGGCGTCGCAGCATTCCTGGTCTTTGCGTTTCATGCCCCGCTCAAAATGTACCGTTTCGCCGGCAAAGGCACGTTCCAGGTGAGGCATGGTTTCGGCGTAAAGGTCAGGTGGCAGGGCTTGCTGCAGGCTTTCGCCACTGCCGTAAGTTTCAGCAAAGCGGCGATTTTTGAAGGAGTAATGCTCGTCCCGGTCCATGTAGGCGATCACGATTGGCAGGTTGTCCGCTATCAGGCGCAAGCGTTGTTCGCTGCTGGCCAGTTTCTTTTCTGTTTCCATCGAGGTCGCGTAGAGGGCGCGATAGCGGATTTCCCGGTCTTCTGCCGCGGCAAAGGAACGCAGGGCGTAGATGATCGCAGCAACGATCAGCGTAAAGATCAGGAACAGCGCGATGCCGGCGATGAGTAATTGGCGCTGCGAAATCAGGGCTAAGCCGACATTTGAGCTACCGACGGTAACTACCAGGGGCAGGTTTGGTAGTTTGCGGTAGCTGGCGATGCGGGATTTTTTGTCTATGGGGCTGACCGTCTCGATTGTGCCGATCGGGTTGCTGCCGAAGGCCTTGTAGACGTTTGAATCGTGAATATCGCGGTTGAAGGTTTCGCTGAACAGGGGAGCGCGAGCAACGATATGTCCGTTGGTGTGGAACAGGGTGACCGTGACGTCGTCGCTGAGGCGTGAGTTCTCAAAGGTTTCTGCAAGGCGACTGGCGTCAACCGGAGCCACGATCACCCCGAGGAATTTGCCCTCAGCGTCTTCAACCCGGCGACTCAGGAAAAGAAGCCGCGATTTTGAAATTCGTCCATAGGTCGGTTCACCGACAAACAGTTCGGTTCCGGGTTTGAGTTGGGCCCGGAAGTAGTCGCGGTCAGCATAGTTGATGCCCTTGACAGCGATATCGCGCGAGCTGGCAGTGGCAAAGCCTTTTGGATCAAGGAAGGTTATCCAGAAACTGTTGCCGAAAGAGGCTCCGCGAGAAGAAAGCAGGCCGTCAATGGTCTGTGGCGTGTAGGGAGCGACCTTGATCGCGTTGGCAAAGCCGAGCAATGCGATGTCGGATAGTTGGATCGAGCTAAGGACTTGGGCTTCGATTGCTCGTGCGTAGTGTTGGGTTTGCTGACGGATGGCCTGTTCGCGATCGCGTGCGGAAGAGGCGAGCTGCCAGGCCACGACTGCCGTGGCGAGCAGGGCGAGCATGGTCATGGTGACGAGCAAACGCCTGCGAAAGCGTCGATAGGCGTCGGTGGTCGACAAGAGCCCTCCAGGCGAATTGCATGGAACAACTTGCTTGTTCAGTATAGGTGGAGAGTTGTGTTTACGTTAGATTAGTGTGTATACAAAGTAGTAATGGTTGTTAACAACCCCGACTTTCTGTGGATAAGTGCACCTTGCGAAGAAAAATCAGGGGTTTACGAGCTGTATAAGCAGGCGCGTAAACCTTGCGTGAACAGAGAACTGTTTTTGGACAATTTTCGGCGGTTTTCGGGAAGTCTTGTTTACTCACAAATGATGCCTGTGGATATTCATAGCGTTATCCACAGCTATAAAGGGGTGAAAAATGAGCATGAAAGCGATTTTTCCCATTCCGATCATCCAGGGCCCGATGGCTGGTGGTGCCAATACGCCGGCGATGGTGGCGGCGGTGTCAAATGCCGGGGGGCTTGGATCGTTCGGTATTTCGATGATTTCGCAGGAGACAATCCGTGCTCAAGTTGCCGAAACCCGGCGCCTGACCGCCAAACCATTCATGCTGAATTGCTTCGTGCAGGGAATGCCATCGCCTTCGCAGCAGGAAGTGGAGCGCGGGGCTGGATTGTTGCGGCCAATTTGGAGCTCGCTGGGCTGGCCGGACCTGCCGAAGCCGGCTAAATGGTGTGAGGATTTCGCCGCGCAGTTTGAGCTTTTGCTGGAGCTGAAGCCTGCCGTCGCCAGCTTTACCTTCGATATCCTTAGCGCCGCGCAGGTAAAACGCCTTCATGATGCGGGCATGTTTGTTATCGGTACGGTTACCAATGTGGAAGAAGCGCTGGCCTGGCAGGCCGCCGGAGCTGATGCGGTTGTTGCTTCCGGCGTGGAGTCGGGCGGCCATCGCGGCACCTTCATTGGCGAGCAAACCGCTGCGACGCTGGCGGCAATTCCGCTGTTGTCTGCCGTGCTGCAGGCGGTGAAGATTCCCGTTATCTCCGCCGGAAATATCATGACGGGTGCAGAGATCCGTGAGCGCCTGGCGTTGGGTGCAGTTGCGGTGCAAATGGGGACTGCCTTCCTGGTCACGCAAGAGTCAGGCATCCCGGCGGCCTACAAAGAGCGCTTGCTGGCCGCGCAAGGCAACCCCACCCGGCTCACGCGCGCCATTTCGGGGCGCTATGCACGCGGAATCGAGAACCGCTTCATGCGCCAGATGGCCGAGGTCGAGGCCGAAGTGCCGGCCTATCCAATCCAGAACGCCCTGACCGGCAGCATTCGTGCTGAAGCGGCGAAGCGTGGCGATGCCGAATTGATGTCGTTGTGGGCGGGCACGGGCGTCGCTAAATGCCGCGCCATGCCGACTGCAAAATTGATGGAAACTCTTATTTCGGAAATCGATAATTCCTGACCCGGAGAACACTTGGAATCTGTAGGCCAGTTTGACTTCATTATTGTGGGCGGTGGGACTGCGGGCTGTGTGCTCGCGAACCGCCTGACTGAAAACCGGAAGGTGGAAGTACTGTTGATCGAGGCGGGAGGGAAGGACGATTACGTCTGGATTCACATCCCCGTCGGCTATCTGCACTGCATCAATAACCCGCGTACCGACTGGCTTTTCCGCACAGAGGAAGATGTGGGGTTGGGCGGCCGCAGCCTGATTTATCCGCGCGGTAAAGTCCTTGGCGGCAGTTCCTCCATCAATGGCATGATTTACATGCGCGGACAGGCCAGCGATTACGACAAATGGGCGGAGATGTGCGGTGATTCGAGCTGGCGCTGGTCGGAAGTCTTGCCGTTGTTTCGCAAGAGCGAAGACCATCATGGCGGCGCTACTGATTTTCATGGCGCCGGTGGTGAATGGCGCGTTGAGAAGCAGCGCCTGCGCTGGGACATCCTTGACGCTTTCCGGGACGCGGCCGCCGAATCCGGGATCCCGAAAGTCGATGATTTCAACCGGGGTGACAATTTCGGTTGTTCGTATTTCGAGGTGAACCAGAAGCGCGGCATCCGCTGGAACACGGCCAAGGCCTTTTTGCGCAGGGCGGCGCGGCGCCCTAACCTGACCTTGATGACAGGCTGCCACGTCGAGAAACTGGTGCTGGAGCAGGGTGTTTGCAAAGGTGTGATCTTCACCGGTGGCGGGACCCGCTGGAGCGCCGAGGCGCGGCGCGAGACAGTGCTGGCAGCTGGCGCTATCGGTACGCCGCAAATCCTTCAGCTGTCCGGTATTGGCCCGGCGGATGTGCTGGCGAAAGCAGGGGTGACGCCAGTGCTCGACTTACCGGGTGTCGGTGCGAACCTGCAAGACCATTTGCAGCTGCGTATGGTGTTCAAGGTGGAGGGAGCACGTACGCTGAATACTTTGGCGGCCAGTTGGCTGGGCAAAGCCCGCATCGGGCTTGAGTATGCGTTGTTCCAGAGCGGCCCTATGTCGATGGCGCCATCGCAAATGGGCGCCTTTGCGCGTTCGGGCCCGGAGCAGGCGACACCCAACCTGCAATACCATGTGCAGCCGCTGTCGCTGGAACGCTTTGGAGAACCTCTGCATGACTTCCCTGCTTTCACGGCCAGCGTTTGCAACTTGCGCCCGACTTCGCGCGGCCATGTGCGGATTGCTTCCGCCGACTCTTATGCGCCGCCGAAAATCACGCCGATGTATTTGAGCACCGATGAAGACCGGCGCGTCGCCGCGGCTGCATTGAACCTCACGCGCAAAATCGTTGCGGCGCCGGCGCTGGCAAAATACAGGCCGGAAGAATGCAGACCCGGTGTGCATTTTCGCACCGACGAGGAGTTGGCGGAGGCTGCGGGCTCCATCGGCACCACGATATTCCACCCGGTCGGCACCTGCAAAATGGGCCGCACGGACGACGTTTCGGCCGTGGTTGACAGCGAATTGCGGGTTCGCGGTGTGCGCGGTTTACGCATTGCCGACGCTTCGGTGATGCCGACCATCACTTCAGGTAACACGAATTCCCCGGTAATCATGATTGCGGAAAAGGCAGCGCTTTTGTGTATGATCTAGCAAAACCGGGGAGACGCAATGTCCGACTTCATCTTGGAAACAAAGAGTTTGACCAAGGAGTTCAAGGGATTCACCGCTGTCGCCAACGTGGACTTGCAAGTCCAACGTGGGCATATCCACGCCTTGATTGGCCCGAACGGCGCCGGCAAGACGACCTGCTTTAACTTGTTGACCAAATTCCTGGTGCCGACTTCGGGCCAGATCCTCTTTAACGGCAAGGACATCACTTCGTACAAGCCGGCGCAGATTGCGCGCATGGGCGTGATTCGTTCGTTCCAGATTTCTGCAGTCTTCCCTCACCTGAGCGTGCTTGAAAATGTGCGCATCGGTTTGCAGCGCAAGCTCGGCACAACCTTCCATTTCTGGCGCAGCGAACGAACGCTGGAGCAGTTGAATGGCCGCGCGATGGAGTTGCTGGCTGAGGTCGACCTGGCTTCGTTTGCCGATACGCTGACGGTCGATATGCCTTATGGCCGCAAGCGTGCTTTGGAGATTGCGACCACGCTGGCGATGGAGCCTGAACTGATGCTGCTCGATGAACCGACCCAAGGCATGGGGCACGAAGACGTGCACCGGGTGACGGAGTTGATCAAAAAGGTTTCTGCCGGCCGCACGATCCTCATGGTCGAACACAATATGAACGTAGTCTCCGGCATTTGCGACCGGATCTCCGTGCTGCAGCGCGGCGCAGTGCTGGCTGAAGGGCCGTATGCTGAGGTATCGAAAAATCCTCACGTAATGGAAGCCTATATGGGGACCGAAGCATGACGGCGGCGCTGGAGATCAGCCAGCTCCAGGCCTGGTACGGCGAGTCGCACATCCTGCATGACGTAAACCTGAACGTGAACCACGGCGAAGTGGTGACGCTGCTTGGGCGTAACGGCGCCGGCCGTACAACGACGCTGCGCGCCATCATGGGGCTGACCGGAACCCGCAAGGGTTCGATCCGGATCAACGGCCAGGAAGCGATCGGTTTGTCGACGCACAAAATTGCCCATCTGGGAGTCGGCTATTGTCCCGAAGAGCGCGGCATTTTCTCTTCGCTGACCACCGAAGAAAACCTGATGCTTCCTCCTGCGCTGAAAACCGGGGAGGGCATGTCGGTTGAAGAAATCTACGAGATGTTCCCGAACCTGAAGGAACGCCGCGCCAGCCAGGGTACGCGCCTGTCCGGTGGCGAGCAGCAGATGCTGGCGGTGGCGCGGATTCTGCGCACTGGTGCGCGCCTGTTGCTGCTGGACGAAATCTCCGAAGGGCTGGCGCCAGTGATTGTGCAAGGCTTGGCGCGTATGATTCGCACGCTGAAAGCCAAGGGATACACGATTGTGATGGTCGAGCAGAATTTCCGGTTCGCGGCGCCGCTGGCGGATCGGTTTTATGTCATGGAACACGGTCGGATTGTTGAGAGTTTTGCGTCATCGGAATTGGATGCCCGCATGCCGGTGTTGACCGAGCTGCTGGGCGTTTGAATATCAAAAACTGAAAACGGAGACACTATGAAACGCAACGCCATTGCCTTTGCAGCAGCCCTTTGCGCATTTGGACCGGTGGGCAGCGCCCACGCCCAGATTTCCGGCGACACCATCAAGATCGGCTTCATCACCGATATGTCGGGTGTCTACTCAGACATCGACGGGCAGGGCGGCGCCGAAGCCATCAAGATGGCGATTGCCGATGCGGGCGGCGCGATCAATGGCAAGAAGATCGAGTTCGTTTTTGCCGACCACCAGAACAAGGCCGATATTGCAGCATCCAAGGCGCGCGAATGGTTCGACCAGCAGGGCGTTGACATGCTGGTGGGCGGCACCAATTCCGGCGCTAACCTGGCGATGGCGAAGATTGCCGCGGATAAGAAGAAAGTGTTCATGGTGATTGGGGCCGGCTCGTCGCGCCTGACCAACGAGGAATGCACGCCCTACACCGTGCACTATGCTTACGACACCGTGGCGCTGGCGCGCGGCACCGGCGCCACGATGGTCAAGCAGGGCGGCAAGAACTGGTATTTCCTGACGGCCGATTACGCCTTCGGCCACTCGCTGGAGAAAGACACGACTGAGGTGGTGAATAAGTCCGGCGGCAAGGTGATCGGCAATGTGCGCCACCCCTTCCCTGGCACCGACTTTTCGTCCTTCCTGATGCAGGCGTCTTCTTCAGGTGCGCAGGTGCTTGGCCTGGCGAATGCGGGCGGCGACTTTATCAATTCGGTCAAGGCGTCCAATGAATTCGGCGTGTCGAAGAAGATGAAGATGGCTGGCTTGCTGGTGTTCATCAACGACATTCATTCGCTGGGCCTGAACGCCACCGCGGGCATGTACCTCACGGACGGCTGGTACTGGGACATGAACGACACCACGCGCGCCTGGTCGAAGCGCTATTTCGCGAAAATGAAGAAGGAGCCGTCGATGCTGCAGGCGGGGGATTATTCCGCCGCCTCGCAATACCTGGCCGCTGTGAAGGCTATCGGTACCGACGATGCGGACAAGGTGATGACGAAGCTGAAATCGACCACCATCAAGGACGTATTCACCAGCAACGGCGTGATCCGGCCTGATGGCCGCATGGTGCACGATATGTATTTGATGGAGGTCAAAAAGCAGTCGGAATCCAAGTATCCATGGGATTACTACAAGGTTGCGGCGACGATCCCTGGCAACCAGGCCTATATGTCCAAGGCCGAATCCAAGTGTGCCCTGTGGAAGTAAGCTAGATGGAGATCTTCGGCCGTCCGCTTCCGATGATGATGTCCCAGCTTTTGCTGGGGCTCGTCAACGGCTCTTTTTACGCCATGCTGTCGCTCGGTCTTGCCGTAATTTTCGGCCTGCTGAATGTGATCAATTTCGCGCACGGCGCCATGTACATGATGGGCGCCTTCCTCGCGTGGATCGGCATGACCTACTTTGGCATGAGCTATTGGAGCATGCTGGTTCTCGCGCCGTTGATCGTCGGCATATTGGGCGTGGTGATCGAGAGGACGATGCTGCGGCGCCTGTACAAACTCGATCACCTTTACGGGCTGCTGCTGACATTCGGCCTGACCCTGCTGGTTGAAGGTGGTTTCCGCTCGTTTTACGGGGTCTCTGGGCAGCCGTTTGAGACGCCGGAGGCCCTGCAGGGGGCGACCGACCTTGGCTTCATGGCGATGCCGAATTACCGGGCCTGGGTGGTGCTGGCATCCCTGGTGGTTTGCCTGGCGACCTGGTTCGTGATCGAGAAGACCAAACTTGGCGCCTACCTGCGGGCCGGGACCGAGAATCCGAAGCTGGTGGAAGCCTTTGGAATCAACGTGCCGCTGATGGTGACCCTGACCTATGGCTTCGGTGTCGCTTTGGCGGGCTTTGCAGGCGTCCTGGCGGCTCCAATCCAGCAAGTGACACCCTTGATGGGGTCGAACCTGATTATCGTCGTATTCGCCGTTGTGGTGATCGGGGGCATGGGGTCGATCCTGGGCTCGATCGTGACCGGCCTGGCGCTCGGCGTGATCGAAGGGCTGACGAAAGTGTTCTATCCGGAGTTTGCCAACACCGTCGTATTTTTGGTGATGGTCATCATCTTATTGCTGCGTCCCGCCGGCCTGTTTGGCAAGGAACGATAAATGAACAAGAAGCTGGGCTATTCCATCGCTTTTGCGCTGGCGCTGGGCGCGCCGTTTGTCGGCTATCCCGTGCTGCTGATGAAGCTTCTGTGTTTCGCGCTGTTTGCCTGCGCGTTCAACCTGTTGATTGGCTTTACCGGTTTGCTGTCGTTTGGCCACGCGGCCTTCTTCGGCGCCGCGGGCTACTTTGCCGGCAACGCCTTGAAAAACTGGGGACTGGCGTTTGAGCTGAGTTTGCTGGTTGGCGTGCTGGCCGGTGCCGCGATTGGATTGGTGATGGGCGGCTTGGCGATTCGGCGCCAGGGAATTTACTTTTCGATGATTACGCTGGCACTGGCGCAAATGGTGTATTTCGCTGCGCTGCGCTTCACCGATTTCACCGGCGGCGAAGATGGCTTGCAGGGTGTCCCGCGCGGCAAGCTGCTTGGTGTGCTGGACTTGGGTAGCGACTTGACCATGTACTACGTGGTGCTGGCGATTTCCATTGCGGGCTTTGCGCTGATTATGCGCACGGTGCATTCGCCGTTTGGCCAGGTGCTGAAGGCGATCAAGGAGAACGAGCCGCGGGCAATTTCGCTTGGCTATGACGTGGACAAGTACAAGCTGGCGGCGTTCGTGCTTTCGGGTTCGCTGGCTGCCCTCGCGGGGGCTACCAAGTCGATCGTGCTGGGCTTTGAAACGCTGACCGATGTGCATTGGGCGATGTCTGGCCTGGTCATCTTGATGACGCTTGTTGGCGGAATGGGCACGCTGGTTGGCCCGATCATCGGTGCGATCCTGATCATTTCGCTGGAAAACAAACTTGGGGACTTCGGTACCATGATGGCTGGGGCCACCGGCATTGAGTGGTTCTCCACGCTTGGCGAAGCGGTCAGCCTGGTGATTGGATTTATCTTCGTCGCTTGTGTGCTGCTGTTCCGCAAGGGGATCGTTGGCGAGTTCCTCTACCTGCAAGGAAAGCGGCGCAAGCAAGCCTAATTCACTGGCTTGAGCCGTGCGCTGTGGACCCAACCGGCAGCGACTTTGGGGGTCTTTGGATGCTGGTAAAAGACCAGCGTGTATCGGCCGTTGACGCGGGACGCTTCGAGCCGGTCGCCAGGAACCACGAAAATGCCTTCAATGCCGCAGCGTTCATCTGGTGCTGAATGGAATTGCAGCCGCCCTTCGCCGGCTGCCACATAGCTAGCTTGCTGAAGTTGCCGGCCGCTCATTTCGACCGCGTGTTCGTGCTTGGCGAAGCATGCCTCGGTCATCGCCGGCAGTTCGAACATCTTCCCATCCTTCCAGGTGAACTGCGTAATTTTCGTTGGGGCAGACTGGCGCAGGTGAAGGAGTGGATAGGGGCCAGCGAAGCTGATACCCGCGAGGTCAGCACACACACCAAACGGCGGGGAGGATTGGAGCGGCGCCTTCGCTTGGATGCTTAGCAAGCGATAACTGGCTGGGCACTTCGGTGCTGGCTTCCAGGAGCGGAGGAGGATGAAGTCCTTTGTAGCTTCAGGCACCAGGCGCAGGATAGCGGCTTCGCTTGCGTCGTCGAGGGCGAGTGCTTTCTGCCCATTCTGGAAGACGGCCGGTTTGGCGGCAATGTAGCGAACTTCGGTGCGACCAAAGCGCCCATCGATTCCATCGCCTGCGGCAGCTGGTCCGGCCATCAGCAATATGAGAAATGGAAGGGCTGACCGAACGGCCATGTGCAGTATCCGCGTAGTTTTTTTGGGAACGCGGATTATATCTTTGTCACGGTGATAACTCAGAGCGCGAGTTCATACAGTGCGTAGGCGTCTGCGCGAGCAACCGGGCGTGGATTGTTGCCGAGGAGGCGAGTTTGCTTCATGGCCTCGCTCGCAAGCAAGTCGAGATCGCCGGCGGTGATGCCGACTTGACTTAGGGTGCGCGGCAGAGCCGTGACAGCGGCGAATTGTTGCATTGCAACAGCGAGGGCTTCGGCGCGCGCCGCCGTGCTTCCCGCTGCGTGAGGCACGACAATCGCCGCCAGTTCTGCATATTGTTCGGCGCACGCCTGCGCGTTGAATCGCAAGACATGGGGCAGGACCAAAGAGTTCGAGAGCCCATGGGCGACATGGAAGATGCCGCCGATGGGATATGCCAGCGCGTGAACGGCTCCGACCGGTGCGTTGGCGAAGGCCTGTCCAGCCAGCATGGCGCCAAGCAGCATGGCCTGTCGGGCTGCCAAGTCCTGTCCATTTTCGCAGGCGCGGATCAGGTGGCGCGACAGCAGGCCCAAGGCCTGGCGTGCAAGCCCATCCGATAGCGGATTCTTTTTGTGCTTGCTGGTGTAGGCTTCGATGGCGTGAACCATGGCGTCTATGCCCGTTGCTGCGGTCACGGCGGGCGGAAGGCCGATGGTAAGCTCGGCATCGAGAATGGCCATGTCGGCGTACAGCTGGGGTGCAACGATGCCCATCTTGCTGGTGGCGCCGGTGGTGACGATGGATATGTTGGTGACTTCTGAGCCTGTGCCGGCAGTGGTCGGAATCTGGACCAGGGGCAGGCGCGAGCCGTGTACGTTGCCGATGCCGTAGATTTCAGACAGCGATTGCGGACTGGCGGTCAGCACGGCAACGAGCTTGGCGACGTCCATTGAACTTCCGCCACCGAGGCCGATAACGAGTTCTGACGCATGCTGTCGGGCGAGGGCAAGTGCCTCTTCCACGACGTGCTCGGGAGGATCAGCTACCACATCCGCAAATTGTTCCACGTGAAACATTGCCGCTCGCATGCTTGCGATGGCTGCATCGGCCTGGCCGGTGCGTAGGAAACCCTGGTCGCTAACCAGGAGCACGCGACGGATGTTCGGGAACCGGCTCCGAAGTTCCTTGCCCAGAGCTTTTGTCGCGCCGGGAGCGGACAGGATGGTGGGGACGGTCGCAAAGCTGAAAGAGGTCAACAGGTCCATCGGGAAAGCTTACACCAGCCTCCAGCAGCGTGCCGGGTTCCGACTTACAATATTACGTTTCCGAATATGGCTGGGGCAGGGTAATGGTCGAGTATGGATTGTTGGCGGGGGCCGCATTTGCGGCGGGATTTGTGGACGCGGTGGTTGGCGGCGGCGGGCTGATCCAGATTCCTGCTCTTTTCTCGACAATGGGTGCTACCCCTCCCGCGACGTTGTTGGGTACGAACAAGGTGGCCAGTGTGTTTGGCACTGGCGCCGCGGCAGTGAACTATGCACGGCGCACTCAGATTGCCTGGAGCACTGTCGCACCGGCGGCGATTGCTGCTTTCCTGTTTGCTTTCCTCGGCGCGTATACCGTCACCCGGATCCCGCCGGATTTCCTGCGTGGTTTGCTCCCATTTGTGTTGGTCGCTGTGGCGGGTTATACCTTCTTTCGCAAGGACCTTGGCAGTGTTCATGCACCGCTGCATACCGGCACCAAGGAAAAGGTCCTGGCGATATTGGTGGGGGCGGGCATCGGTTTTTATGACGGCTTCTTCGGTCCCGGCACCGGTAGCTTCCTTGTCTTCCTGTTCGTCCGCAGCTTCGGCTTCGACTTCCTTGGCGCTTCAGCGGCCGCGAAGGTGGTGAACGTGGCGTGCAACGTCGCGGCGATTCTGCTGTTCGGATTTACTGGCCACATCATCTGGCAGTTGGGCCTGACCATGGCGGTCTGCCAGGTGGTCGGTTCGGTACTCGGCACCAAGCTCGCACTGAAGCATGGGAGCGGGTTTGTAAGGCGCCTGTTCCTGGTTGTGGTGGTGCTGCTAATCATCAAAACCGGCTATGACGCGTGGTTTAAGTAATAGTGTTTCACGTGAAACAATGTTGAAGAGGGCGCTAAACGGCGCCCTTTTTTGTTTCACGTGAAACATTGCGCGCAAAAAAATCCTGCCCAAAAAATTCGCAGGGGCGAAAAAACTTTATAATTCAGTTCGATCCCCAGCTTTCCCTCATTTTCACCATGTTATTTCCTACTGAATTCGACGTTATCGTTGTCGGCGGTGGTCACGCCGGTACCGAAGCGGCCCTCGCTTCCGCCCGCATGGGCCAGAAGACTCTCCTGTTGACGCACAACATTGAGACGTTGGGCCAGATGTCGTGCAACCCGTCCATCGGCGGCATTGGCAAAGGCCACCTCGTCAAAGAGGTTGACGCCATGGGCGGCGCCATGGCCATCGCAACCGATGAGTCGGGCATCCAGTTCCGTATCCTGAACTCGTCCAAAGGCCCTGCCGTGCGCGCGACTCGCGCCCAGGCCGACCGCATCCTGTATAAGGCTGCGATCCGTCATCGCCTGGAAAACCAGCCAAACCTGTGGCTGTTCCAGCAGGCGGTGGACGACCTGATGGTGGAGGGCGAGCGCGTGGTTGGCGCCGTGACCCAGATCGGCTTGAAATTCCTCGGTCGTGCTGTTGTGCTGACCGCTGGGACCTTCCTGGACGGTAAGATCCACGTCGGCCTGCAGAATTTCTCGGCTGGCCGCGCCGGCGATCCGCCTGCGATTTCGCTGTCCGCTCGCCTGAAAGAATTGAAACTGCCGCAAGGCCGCCTGAAGACCGGTACCCCGCCGCGTATCGACGGCCGCAGCATCGACTTCTCGCAAATGACCGAGCAGCCGGGCGACCTGGACCCGGTGCCAGTGTTTTCGGTGATGGGCAATACGTCCATGCACCCACAGCAATTGCCGTGCTGGATCACCCACACCAACCAGAAAACCCACGACATTATTCGTGGCGGACTGGACCGCAGCCCGATGTACACCGGCGTGATCGAGGGTGTCGGCCCGCGTTATTGCCCGTCGATTGAAGACAAGATCCACCGCTTCTCGGCCAAGGAATCGCACCAGATCTTCCTGGAACCGGAAGGCCTGACTACCCACGAGTTCTACCCGAACGGTATCTCGACCAGCCTGCCATTCGACGTGCAGATCGAGCTGGTGCGTTCGATGAAGGGCCTCGAAAACGCACACATCCTGCGTCCAGGCTACGCCATCGAGTACGACTATTTCGACCCGCGCGGTTTGAAAGCGTCGCTGGAAACAAAAGCGATCAACGGCCTGTTTTTCGCCGGCCAGATCAATGGCACAACTGGCTACGAAGAAGCGGCGGCCCAGGGCATGCTGGCTGGTATCAACGCCGCACTGCAAACCAAGGGCGAGGAAGCCTGGACCCCGGCCCGTTCCGAAGCCTACCTCGGCGTGCTGGTTGACGACCTTGTGACCCAAGGCGTGCAAGAGCCATACCGTATGTTCACCAGCCGCGCGGAATACCGCCTGAGCCTGCGTGAAGACAACGCCGACATGCGCCTGACAGAAATCGGGCGTAAGCTGGGCGTGGTCGGTGATGCGCAGTGGGAAGCTTTCGAGCGCAAACGCGAAGCCGTGGCGCAAGAGCTGGAACGCCTGAAATCGGTCTGGGTCAACCCGCGCATCCTGGCGGCAGCCGAGTCCGAGCGCGTGATTGGCCAAGCCATCGAACGTGAATATTCGCTGGCCGACCTGCTGCGTCGTCCGGGCGTCGGCTACGAAAAGCTGATGACCATGACTGGTACCGAAGGCCAGTCGCTGGCGGGCCAGGGCGTTACCGACGATGCAGTGATGGAGCAAATCGAGATCACCCTGAAGTACTCCGGCTATATCGATCGCCAGCTGCGGGAAGTCGAGCGCCACGAGCATTACGAAAACCTGAAGCTGCCGGAAGGTTTCAACTACGCAGAGATCACAGCGCTGTCGATGGAAGTGCGCCAGAAACTGCAGAAGCATCGTCCGGAAACCCTGGGCCAGGCTTCGCGTATTTCGGGTGTGACCCCGGCTGCAATTTCGCTGCTGCTGGTGCACCTGAAGAAAGCCGGCTTCGGCGGTTTCGTCACGCTGAAAGATGAGGCGGCTTGATGGCGATGTTTGATCGCGCCGCCCTGGCGCATGTACTGGAGAACGGTGTCAAACAGCTGGACCTGGGCTTGAGCGAAGTACAGCAGGAAAAACTGCTGGATTACCTGTCCCTGCTGAACAAGTGGAACAAGGTGTACAACCTGACGGCCGTACGCGACCCGATGGAAATGATGACCCTGCACGTTCTCGATTCGCTGGCAGCAGTGCCGGCGTTCAAGGATGCGCAGAGTGTGCTGGATGTTGGGGCAGGGGGGGGATTGCCGGGCGTGGTCCTGGCCATCGCAAGACCGGACATGAAAGTGTCGATGATCGACATCGTGCACAAGAAGACCGCCTTCCTGAACCAGGTGAAAGCCGAGCTGGAGTTGGTCAACGTAACGGTGTACACGAAGAAGGTGCAGGAACTGCAGGTCAAGACGCCTTACGACGTCATCACTTCGCGAGCCTTCGCGGACCTGAGCGATTTTGTGAACTGGTCCGGACACTTGCTGGCAGAGGGCGGGCGATTCATCGCCCTGAAAGGCACGGCGCCGGCAGAGGAGCGCGAGCGACTGCCAGACCCATGGAAAGTGAACGAGCTACAGCCTTTGCAAGTACCAGGACTGGAGGCGCAGCGCCACCTGGTTTTCATCGGCAGGACGTAACTGGCTAAACAGTATAAATAATTTTAATCGTTTATACGAGATAAATAGTATAAACGGTTTATACCGAATAAACGATTTAGACCATATAAGAAAACTCGATGGCCAAAATTTTCTGTGTAGCAAATCAAAAGGGCGGCGTAGGTAAGACTACCACGACTGTGAACCTGGCCGCCGGCCTGGCCAAACTTAATCAACGAGTGTTGCTTGTTGACCTCGATCCTCAAGGTAACGCGACAATGGGCGCGGGGATCAACAAGGCGACGCTTCAAGCTTCCACTTATGAAGTCCTGCTCGGCACTGCCGACGTGGCGACTGCGCGCGTGCGCTCGGAAGCCGGCGGCTTTGACGTGCTGCCAGCCAACCGCGAGCTGGCCGGTGCCGAAGTCGAGATGGTGCAGCTGGAGAATCGCGAGCGCCGCCTGCGCGATGCGCTGGGCTTGGCAGCGAAAGACTATGATTTCATGCTGATCGATTGCCCTCCGGCGCTGTCGATGCTGACGCTGAACGGTTTGTGCGCGGCGCATGGCGTAATCATCCCGATGCAGTGCGAGTATTACGCGCTGGAAGGTTTGTCCGACCTGGTCAACACCATCAAGAAAGTGCACGCCAACCTGAACCCGGACCTGAAGATCATCGGCCTGCTGCGCGTGATGTTCGATCCGCGCATGACGTTGTCGCAGCAAGTCTCGGCCCAGCTCGAGCAGCACTTCGGCGACAAAGTATTCAAGACCATCATTCCGCGCAATGTGCGGCTGGCCGAAGCGCCGTCCTACGGCATGCCGGGCGTGACTTTCGACCCGACGTCGAAGGGCGCGCAGGCCTACATCGCCTTCGGCGCCGAGATGGTTAAACGTATCAAGAAAATGTAAGCGGACTTATCCACAATGGCGACTAAAAAAATGAAAGGCCTCGGCCGCGGTCTCGACGCGCTGCTCGGCGGCGACGAAGACCCGTCCAATCCAACTTCGCACCCGACTCCGTCGGAGATGGCAGTGCAATTCTTGCAAGCCGGCAAATACCAGCCGCGTACCCAGATGGATGAGGGTGGCCTGGCGGAACTGGCTGCGTCGATCAAGACCCAGGGCATTATCCAGCCGCTGCTGGTTCGTCCGGTCGGCATCGACCAGGCAACCGGTCATGTCAAATATGAAATCATCGCCGGCGAGCGTCGTTTCCGTGCAGCACAACTTGCTGGTTTGGAAACCGTGCCAGTCCTGGTGAAGGATGTGGATGACACGACCGCGGCCGCCATGGCCCTGATCGAGAACATCCAGCGCGAAGACCTGAACCCGCTTGAAGAAGCGCAGGGCATCCATCGGCTGATTACAGATTTTTCGTTTACCCATGAGCAGGCCGCGCAGGCTGTCGGTCGTTCGCGTTCGGCGGTTTCCAATTTACTGCGTTTGCTGAACCTGGCGGAGCCGGTGCAGACCATGCTGATGGCGGGGGATATCGACATGGGGCACGCGCGTGCCTTGTTGGCAGTCGATGCGGCGTCACAAATTGCTTTGGCGAATGTTGTTGTAGCGAAACGACTATCGGTGCGTGAGACGGAAAAACTTGTCCACAACCATATGGAAGAGGCGAAGGCTAAGCCAACCGCGCGCGCCAAAGAAAAATCGGGCGACATCAAGCGTCTCGAAGAAGAGCTGTCCGATACTTTGGCAACCTCCGTCGTGTTCAAGATGGGGGCCAAGGGCAAGGGGCAGATGATTATTGATTTCGCGGATCTCGATATCCTGGATGGCGTTATTGCCCGTTTGCGCGGCTAAAGCCCGGTAAACCAGGGTCTGACCCAAGGGTCAGACCCGCACCCGCGGCGGCTGCCGAGCAGTGTCTGACCCTGAGGTCAGACACTGCATTACCGGTTTCGATTACCCCACAAGTAATCGCCAGATGCCTACCTTTTCAGCAGAATAACTTGTTGTTAGAGCGACTTTTTGCGATGGACCACGTTTGACCTTGGCGATGTAAACAAACTATAATCCCGTGTCTTTGGGTCTTAAGGAATGGTGGCAAGTGAGTGATTCTTCAAGAAGTATCGCCTGGCCAGTCTTCCGAGTAGTTGCCCTGCAATTCACAATCGCCGTCCTCTTTTCCGCTACCGTGGCGCTTTTCGCCGGGGTGGAAAAAGGCTGGTCTGCCGCCATGGGCGGCGGTATGGCAGTAACCGGTAGCCTGGTCTATGCGCTGATGGTAGCGCGCGGCACCGATGATGCAAAGAAAGCATTTCGGACGCATTTCCGCGCCGAGATGCTGAAGGTATTTGTAACGGCAGTGCTGTTTATTTGTGCACTGGTGCTGTTTAAATCAGCCGCCTGGTTATGGCTGATCCTAGGATTCGTAGTGGCAACCCTGGCTTATTGGCTGTCGCTGCTCAAGATTTAATCATTAAAAATTCGGACCTATGACTACTGAACACGCTACGGGCGGTCACGCCGGCCCGGCTAACGCCACCGAGTATATCCAGCACCACCTTACTCACAACAGCAATGGCACCGTCAACCTGGATACCTTCTGGATCTCCCTGATCCTGGGCTTCGTATTCCTCGGGATCTTCTACATGGCTTCCAAGCGCGCTACCGCTGGCGTGCCAGGCAAGCTGCAAAACTTCGTGGAATGGGTCATGGAGATGGTCAACGAGACCGTCAATTCCGCATTTCACGCCAAATCCGCTGTTATCGCTCCTCTGGCCATCACCATCTTCGTATGGGTCTGGCTGATGAACGCAATGGACTTCCTGCCGGTCGACCTGCTGCCTAAGCTGCTGAGCTATGTCGGCGTCAACTACCTGCGCGTCGTTCCTACCGCTGACGTGAACCACACCTTCGGCATGTCCGTTGGTGTGCTGATCTGCATCATCGGCTTCTCGATCAAAGCCAAAGGCGTCGGTGGCTGGGGTAAAGAACTGTTCACCGCACCGTTCCACGCTCACGGCACCGTTGCTACCATCCTGCTGGCTCCAGTGAACTTCATCTTCCAGATGCTGGAACTGTTCGCCAAGCCGATTTCCCTGTCGCTGCGACTGTTCGGCAATATGTACGCCGGCGAACTGATCTTCATCCTGATCGCACTGCTGCCATGGTGGGCACAGTGGCTGCTGGGCGGTCCATGGGCAATCTTCCACATTCTGATTGTGACTCTGCAAGCGTTTGTGTTTATGGCGTTGACGGTTGTGTACCTGGCCCTCGCGGTTGAAAAGCACTAATCAGCAACTTATTCGTAGTATTTGGTTTTAGTTTTTTGGTATTTTCGTTTTTTTTAAATTAGGAGAAATCTAATGCAAGCTCTGATCGCACAAGTACAAAGCATGACCGTTCTGGCCGTAGCAATCATCGTTGGCCTGGGCGCCATCGGCACCGCACTCGGCTTCGCTATCCTGGGCGGCAAGTTCCTGGAAGCTTCGGCACGTCAACCAGAACTGATGCCACAACTGCAAACCAAACTGTTCGTTATCGCTGGTCTGCTGGACGCGATCTCCATGATCGGCGTTGGTGTTGCTCTGCTGTTCACCTTCAACAACCCATTCCTGACCGCCCTGACCGCAGCTGTTCAGTAATCAACGCTCCAACCGGGGAAACTCTTTCTAGGAGCAAGGTATGAACATCAATATGTCTCTCATCGGTCAGATGATCACCTTCGCGGTGCTCGTCTGGTTCTCGATGAAGTTCGTATTCCCAGCGCTGAATGGTGCGCTGGATGAGCGTGCCAAGCGAATTGCAGATGGTCTGGCTGCCGCCGACCAAGGTCAGGATGCCATGAAGCGCGCTGAAAAAGCCGCTGCAGAACTCCTGACCACTGCCCGTAACGATGCTTCGTCGCTCGTTTCGGACGCTGAAAAGCGTGCTCAACTGGTCGCAGAAGAAGTCAAAGCAAACGCACAAGCTGAAGCTGCCCGCATCGTGGCACAAGCTAAAGCTGAAGCTGAGCAGCAAGTAACCCAGGCCCGCGAAGCACTGCGCGGCCAAGTGGCTGACCTGGCTGTGAAGGGCGCGGAGCAAATCCTGAAGCGCGAAGTCAACGCGTCGGCTCACGCTGACCTGCTGTCTCGCCTGGCTACCGAGCTCTGATTATGGCAGAGCTCGCAACCGTCGCCCGTCCTTACGCGGAAGCCGTCTTCCGCGTAGCCCAGGCTGGCAACCTCGCGCAGTGGTCCGATCTGGTGTCCGAACTGGCCCAGATCGGTTCGCATGAAGAGGTGCTGGCATATGCCCGCAATCCAAAAGTTCTGGATAGCGATGTCATCGCAGCCATCAAGGCCTTGCTGAAATCGCCGCTCAACGCGGAAGCGAACAACTTCCTCTCGATGCTGATCGAAAACGGTCGTATCGCATTGCTGCCGGAAATCGGCGCCCAATTCACGCTGCTGAAGAATGCAGCCGAAGGTGCGGCAGACGCCGAAATCACGAGCGCATTCGACATGAGCGAAGCCCAAGTGGCCGAGCTGATCAAGACGCTGGAAAAGAAATTCAGCCGCAAGCTCAAACCAGTCGTGTCCGTCGATCCTTCGTTGATCGGTGGTGTTCGCGTCGTGGTTGGCGACGAAGTGCTGGACACTTCGGTCAATGCCAAGCTGCAGCAGCTGCGTTCCGCGCTGGTCGCCTAATCAGGCCGCCTTTCGCGACAGCTAGAGAGAAAACATTTAGGAGTTAGTATGCAACTCAACCCATCCGAAATCAGCGAGCTGATCAAGAGCCGGATCCAAGGCATTGACGGCGGCGCTGAAGTGCGCAATCAAGGCACCGTAATTTCCGTAGCAGACGGTATCTGCCGCATCCACGGCCTGTCCGACGTGATGCAAGGTGAGATGCTGGAATTCCCAGGCAACACCTTTGGCCTGGCAATGAACCTGGAGCGTGACTCCGTTGGTGCCGTTATTCTGGGCGCCTACGAGCACATCTCCGAAGGCGACACCGTCAAGTGCACCGGCCGTATCCTGGAAGTGCCGATCGGTCCTGAACTGTGCGGCCGCGTAGTTAACGCGCTGGGCCAGCCGATCGACGGCAAAGGTCCTGTCAACACCAGCCTGACCTCCCCAATCGAAAAGATCGCTCCAGGCGTTATCGCCCGTGAGTCCGTCGGCCAGCCTATGCAGACCGGCCTGAAGTCGATCGACGCGATGGTACCAATCGGCCGTGGCCAGCGTGAGCTGATCATTGGCGACCGCCAGACCGGCAAGTCCGCCGTTGCAGTTGATGCCATCATCAACCAAAAAGGCCAGGGCGTTACCTGTATCTACGTCGCTATCGGCCAGAAAGCATCGACCATCAAGAACATCGTGCGTTCCCTGGAACAGCACGGCGCGATGGAGTACACCATTGTTGTCGCCGCTTCCGCTTCGGAATCCGCAGCAATGCAGTACATCTCGGCTTACTCCGGTTGCACCATGGGCGAATACTTCCGCGACCGCGGTGAAGACGCCCTGATCGTGTATGATGACCTGTCCAAGCAAGCAGTTGCTTACCGTCAGATCTCCCTGCTGCTGCGCCGCCCACCAGGCCGCGAAGCGTACCCAGGCGACGTGTTCTACCTGCACAGCCGCCTGCTGGAACGCGCAGCTCGCGTGAACGCCGACTACGTCGAAGCCTTCACCAAGGGCGCTGTCAAAGGCAAGACCGGTTCCCTGACCGCCCTGCCAATCATCGAAACCCAGGCTGGCGACGTTTCGGCGTTCGTTCCAACCAACGTGATTTCGATTACCGACGGCCAGATCTTCCTGGAAACCTCGCTGTTCAACTCCGGTATCCGTCCTGCGATTAACGCAGGTATCTCGGTATCGCGCGTTGGTGGTGCTGCCCAGACCAAGGTCATCAAAAACCTGTCCGGCGGTATCCGTACCGACTTGGCACAGTACCGTGAACTGGCTGCGTTCGCGCAGTTCGCTTCCGACCTGGACGAATCGACCCGTAAGCAGCTGGACCGCGGTGCCCGCGTGACCGAACTGCTGAAGCAGGCTCAGTACTCGCCGCTGTCGATTTCCCTGATGGGCGCTTCGCTGTTCGCAGTGAACAAAGGCTTCCTGGACAGCGTTCCAGTCAAGCGCGTGCTGGCCTTCGAAGGCGAAATGCACTCGTTCCTGAAGACCAAGCACTCCGCACTGCTGGCCAAGATCGAAGAAAGCAAGCAACTGGACAAAGACGGCGAAGCTGCGCTGTCGGCCGCCATTGCTGATTTCAAGAAATCCTTCGCAAACTAATACCTGGTGGCCCGGCAACGGGCCACCCCGCAAAGGAGAAGGATCATGGCAGCAGGCAAAGAGATACGTGGCAAGATCAAGAGCGTAGAGAATACGAAGAAGATCACCAAGGCGATGGAAATGGTCGCCGCATCGAAAATGCGCAAAGCGCAGGACCGTATGCGCGCCGCCCGTCCCTACAGTGACAAGATTCGTAATATCGCTGCAAACTTGGCGAATGCCAACCCCGAGTACACGCACCCGTTCCTGGCTGAAGCCGGTACGGAAGCCAAGGCTGTGGGCTTTATCATCGTGACGACCGACAAAGGTCTGTGCGGTGGTATGAACACCAACGTTCTGCGTATGGTGACCAACAAGACCCGCGAGCTGGAAGCTGCAGGCAACAAGATTGAAGCAGTCGCAATTGGTAACAAAGGTTTGGGCTTCCTGAACCGCATCGGTGTACCAGTGGTCGCACAAGCTACCCAGATCGGCGATACGCCGCACCTGGAAAAGCTGATCGGCCCAGTGCAAGTGATGCTGGAGAAATTCCAGGAAGGCAAACTGGACGCCGTTTACCTGTGCTACACCAAGTTCATCAACACGATGAAGCAGGAACCGTTGGTCGAGCAGCTGTTGCCGCTGACCGCGGACAAGATGAAGGCCGATGACAAGTCCCACAACTGGGATTACATCTACGAGCCGGACGCTGCTTCCGTGATCGACGAACTGCTCGAGCGCTACATTGAAGCGCTGGTGTACCAGGCCGTTGCAGAAAACCTGGCGTCCGAGCAATCGGCGCGTATGGTGGCGATGAAGTCCGCATCGGACAACGCCGGCAACGTGATCGGTGAGCTGAAGCTGGTCTACAACAAGACCCGCCAGGCTGCAATTACCAAAGAACTGTCTGAAATCGTCGCCGGTGCGGCAGCGGTTTAAACGAATTTAACTATATTTGAAGGAACGAACATGGCTGATGGCAAAATCGTTCAGTGTATCGGCGCTGTGGTGGACGTTGAGTTCCCACGCAACGCGATGCCTAAGGTTTTTGACGCGCTGAAAATGGAAGGCTCCGAGCTGACCCTGGAAGTGCAACAGCAGTTGGGTGACGGCATTGTCCGTACCATTGCTCTGGGCTCCTCCGACGGTCTGCGTCGCGGTATGACCATCCAGAACACCGGCAAACCAATCATGGTTCCAGTGGGTAAAGCCACCCTGGGCCGTATTATGGACGTGCTGGGCAACCCGATCGACGAATGCGGTCCTGTCTCCCACGAGCAGACTGCTTCGATCCACCGCGTGGCCCCTGCCTACGACGAACTGTCCCCATCCCAGGACCTGCTGGAAACCGGCATCAAGGTGATTGACCTGGTCTGCCCATTCGCTAAGGGTGGTAAGGTTGGTCTGTTCGGCGGTGCAGGTGTGGGCAAGACCGTGAACATGATGGAACTGATCAACAACATCGCTAAAGCGCACTCGGGCCTGTCCGTGTTCGCTGGTGTTGGTGAGCGTACCCGTGAAGGTAACGACTTCTACCACGAAATGGCTGACGCTAAAGTGGTTGACCTGGAAAACCCGGCCAACTCCAAAGTGGCCATGGTTTACGGTCAGATGAACGAACCACCTGGTAACCGTCTGCGCGTTGCGCTGACCGGCCTGACCATCGCTGAATCGTTCCGTGACGAAGGCCGTGACGTTCTGTTCTTCGTGGACAACATCTACCGCTTCACCCTGGCCGGTACCGAAGTTTCCGCACTGCTGGGCCGTATGCCTTCCGCAGTGGGTTACCAGCCTACCCTGGCTGAAGAGATGGGCCGTCTGCAGGAGCGTATTACCTCCACCAAGACCGGTTCGATCACCTCGATCCAGGCCGTGTACGTTCCAGCGGATGACTTGACCGACCCGTCGCCAGCGACCACCTTCGGTCACCTGGATTCGACCGTCGTTCTGTCCCGTGACATCGCTGCACTGGGTATCTACCCTGCGGTTGACCCACTGGATTCGACCTCGCGCCAGCTGGACCCGCTGGTCGTGGGCGAAGAGCACTACGCTACCGCACGCGCCGTTCAGGGCACCCTGCAGCGCTACAAGGAACTGCGCGACATTATCGCGATTCTGGGTATGGACGAACTGGCTCCAGAAGACAAACTGGTCGTGGCACGCGCTCGTAAGATGCAGCGTTTCCTGTCCCAGCCGTTCCACGTTGCTGAAGTGTTTACCGGTTCCCCAGGTAAGTACGTTTCGCTGAAAGACACGATCAAGGGCTTCAAGATGATCGCTTCCGGCGAACTGGACCACCTGCCAGAACAGGCCTTCTACATGGTTGGTACCATCGACGAAGCCATCGAAAAAGCCAAGAAACTGGGCTAATCGATTGAAGTAGCGGCCTCGCTTGCGGGGCTGCTATCTACAGAGGATAAACATGGCAAACACTATTCACGTCGATGTGGTTTCGGCCGAAGAGCAGATCTTCTCGGGCGAAGCGACTTTCGTGGCGTTGCCGGGCGAGCAGGGCGAGCTGGGTATCTACCCTAAGCACACCCCGCTGATCACCCGTATCCGTCCAGGCGCGGTGCGCATCCAGATTCCAGGCCAGGCTGAAGAAGAGTTCGTCTTCGTCGCCGGCGGCCTGCTGGAAGTGCAGCCTAACGCTGTGACGGTCCTGGCTGACACCGCGATCCGTGGTCACGACCTGGATGAAGCCAAAGCTGAAGCTGCCAAGAAACTGGCGGAAGAAAGCCTGGCCAACAAGCAGACCGGCATCGACTACGCGAAAGCACAAGCGGAACTGGCAGCGGCTATCGGCCAGCTGGCAGCAATCGCAAAACTGCGCAAGATCAAGGGCTGATCCCTTTTCTCGTTGCACTGGAAAGGCAGCTTCGGCTGCCTTTTTCTTTTACAGGCGCGGCAGCCACATTCCTATCGCCGCGCCGAAGATGCCGACCCCCATCAAGGTCGTTGCCGCGAACAACGTCGCTGCCATGGCGCGACCAGCCAGCATGCTGCGGCTGGCCAGGGCACGAAAGTAGAGCTCCAGCACGGCAAGCGGCAGCAAGTATTGCGCAAACGCGAGGACATCGAGGAAGGGACCGCGGAATGCCACGGGATCGAAACCCACCGGTCCGCCATTAATGAGCAGCCACCCCATCAGGCCGACACGAAAAGACCAGACAGCGCTGACGGCCATGAACAGCCGCAGGGCCCAGCGCCGGTGGCTATCGAAGCGCCTCGCGCGTGCCTCGCGCACCGCCATATAGGCGAACCCCAATACCAGCAGCGAATCGAGCGTCATCCCCGCATACATGAATGGTCCGCCCACTGTCCCGCGCGTCGCCATCATCAACATGCCGGCCAGGCTTGAAACAACTGCCAGCGCTACGTAGGTCCGCCCGTTCCAACGGTGCAGCACCGGAGCCACGGTGCGCATTTGCGGTACCAGTTGCAGCAATCCTCCGGCAATAATCACGACTGCAAAGGCGACGTGCATGAACAGCGCAACGTTGCCCGCCAGATCGCCAGGCATATATCCCTTGGGCGTAAGCGTGCAGTCGTTCCACCTGTGAAAGCGTGATTTGCAAAGCCATACTCCGATTTTTACTTTGGAGATGGGGATGTCAAACACTGAACGGGARTTGCTGTGGCGGGAGCGAGTAGCGCGCTGGCGCAAGAGCGGTATGTCGCAGCGAGCATTCGCGCTGGMGGAAGGTTACCCGGTGCGCCAAGTGGGGTATTGGGTTCGCCGTATAAGCAGTGAGGCGCCGCAAGCTTCGGTGATGCCGGTGGTGGTCAAGCAAGCGCCTGGTGCGCCAGCATTGCAAGTGCGCGGCCCGCAAGGCTGGTCCATCGAAGTACCTGCAGGCACGCCGGCGGGCTGGGTGGTCGAGCTGCTGCGCAGCCTGTAATGCAGCTGCAGGCAAATTCGGTCTGGCTGGCGACGCAGCCCGTCGACATCCGTGCCGGCATTGACCGCCTGTCGCTGTATGTGCAGCAAGCATTGGGCAAGGCACCCTGCGATGGAACGGCATACGTGTTCAGCAACCGCCGGCAAACGCGCTTGAAGGTGGTGTGCTGGGATGGTAATGGCGTGTGGATGTGCGTGCGCCGCCTGCATCGCGGCCAGTTCGTCTGGCCGCAAGCCGGTGACACAGCGTGGGAATTGACCKGTGAACAATGGCAGTGGTTGGTGGCGGGTGTGGATTGGCAGCGCYTGTCGGCGYCGCCTCCGGCSGCATGGAAATTGTGAGCAAGACCTGTTAACCGGCAATCCGTTCTGTTAACATCGCTGCWTGGATTTGCTCGAACAACTAGCCCGYAACAATGCCGACCCTGCGCTGCTTGCGCAGCTTAAGGCAATGCTGGCTCAGAARGATGAGCAAATTGCGCAGCAGMGCGGGCAGCTCGCCGAAACTGGCGCGCGGCTTGCCGAGCAGGATGTTCAGCTGCAGGCCTTGCAGGTTCAACAGAGTGAAATGCTCGCGGCGGGGAAATCCAAAGACGTGAAGATCCAGGCGCTGACACTGGAGCTGGCGCACATGAAGCGCATCAAATTTGGTAAGGCCAGCGAAGCATATAGCGGGGAGCAGCTTGAGTTGTTTGGCGAGGCTTTGGCTAGCGACCTGGCGGCACTGGAAGCGGAACTGAACGAACTGCAGGGCAAGCGAGAGTCCACGCCGCGCAGCCGGGCCGGTCGTCAACCATTGCCAGCCGAATTGCCGCGCATCGAGCATCGCCACGAACCGGAGTCCTGCCAATGCGAGGCCTGCGGYCGTGACCTGGTCAAGATCGGTGAGGACATCAGTGAGCAGCTCGATGTGGAACCAGCACGTTTCTTCGTGCATCGCCATATCCGCCCGCAATACGCCTGCCGTGGCTGCGAAACGGTAACGGCAGCGCCGATCCCGCCAGCGGTGATCGAAACCAGCACGTTTCTTCGTGCATCGCCATATCCGCCCGCAATACGCCTGCCGTGGCTGCGAAACGGTAACGGCAGCGCCGATCCCGCCAGCGGTGATCGAYGGCGGCATGGCCGCACCGSGTCTGCTGGCATGGGTGGCGGTCAGCAAGTTCGCCGATCATCTGCCGCTGTATCGGCTGGAGCACATTGCAGCGCGCCAGGGCGTGCCGTTGGCGCGTTCCACGCTGGCAGAATGGCTTGCCAAAGTGGGCGTGGCCTTGCAGCCGCTGTGCGACCGGTTGGCGCAGTTGTTACTGCAGCGCCCATGCCTGCATGCCGATGAAACGCCGGTGCGCCAACTCGATCCAGGGCAAGGAAAAACAAGGCAGATCGGAAGAGCGCAAGTTCGCCGATCATCTGCCGCTGTATCGGCTGGAGCAGATTGCAGCGCGCCAAGGCGTTCCGTTGGCGCGTTCCACGCTGGCCGAATGGCTTGGCAAAGTGGGCGTGGCCTTGCAGCCGCTGTGCGACCGGTTGGCGCAGTTGTTACTGCAGCGCCCATGCCTGCATGCCGATGAAACGCCGGTGCGCCAACTCGATCCAGGGCAAGGAAAAACAAGGCAAGCATACTTGTGGGCCTATCGCTCCAACAGCCTCGATGAAGGACCACCCATCATCGTCTTCGACTACCAGACCGGGCGTGCTGGCGCCCATGCACGCGCTTTCCTGGAAGGATGGCGTGGCCACCTCATGGTGGACGACTATGCCGGCTANCATCGTCTTCGACTACCAGACCGGGCGTGCTGGCGCCCATGCACGCGCTTTCCTGGAAGGATGGCGTGGCCACCTCATGGTGGACGACTATGCCGGCTATAAATCGCTGTTTGCCGAYGGKGTGACCGAACTCGCCTGCCTGGCTCACGTGCGGAGAAAATTCTTCGAACTGCATGCCACCAATGGCAGCCCAGTTGCCGCCGAAGCGCTGCAGCGCATTGGCGTTCTGTATGCCATCGAACGGCAGGCAGCGCACATTTCGCCGGAGACGCGGCTGCAATTGCGCCAGACGCAGGCCGCACCCGCATTRGCCGACATGCACACCTGGCTGCTGGCGATGCAGCAGGCGGTGGCACCAGGCAGTGGCACCGGCAAGGCCGTTGAGCACGCGCTCAAACGCTGGCCTGCGTTGGTGCGCTACGCCGAATCGGGCACCTTCCCRATTGACAATAACGCCGTCGAGAACGCGATCCGCCCGATTGCCATTGGCAAAAAGAACTGGCTGTTCGCTGGATCAGAGCGCGCCGGCCGACGCGCTGC